>NC_010506.1 GCF_000019525.1 Shewanella woodyi ATCC 51908
TTAAGGTAAGGGCAAAAAAGAGGCCGAATTGTAATCACTTTAAGTTTGCTCGTCAACAAGCAAAAGCATCAAGCGTTAAAAATATCGGCAAATTATTCCTTAGTCAGTTATCCAAAGCTACCACTGAGTGTGGATAACTCTGTGCATGGACACTACATCTTGTGGATCCAGTGATCATAAAGCTGATCTAAGGCCGCCAATTATAGATCGATCTGGATCGCTTAATAAAGCTGGATTTAACGCTTTTTTAAAATAGGAGGATCCCGAGGGATCCTTTTGGATCGGTATTTACACAAAAAGACGATCTATCTGGGGATAAAGTTATTATAAGGATAGCGATCATTGTGATCTCACTATAGAATACCTTTCTTTGAGTGATCTTTTGGGGATAAGTACGTGGCGGTTTCACTTTGGCAGCAATGCATCGGGCGACTACAAGATGAGCTATCGGCTCAGCAGTTCAGTATGTGGATCAGACCTTTGCAAGCAGAGATGGATGGGGACACACTTGTTCTTTATGCGCCAAATCGCTTTGTACTCGACTGGGTTAGAGATAAGTACATCAATATCATCAATCAGTTCTTTACCGAACAGATGGGAAGCGATGCACCTAAGCTACGCTTTGATATTGGTAGCAGACCCTCTGCGCCTAAACCTATTCAGGCGACCGCTGCGGTGGTTAAGCCTAAGCTAGAGTCGAGCCCACAAAAAAGTCAGACTTCGTTTAATGTTAACGCTCCTGAGCCTGCAGCGACGGCTAATCACAGAAGTAATATCAATCCTACCTATCAGTTTGAGAACTTCGTTGAGGGTAAGTCTAACCAACTTGGTAAGGCGGCCGCTCTACAAGTAGCTGAAAATCCAGGTGGTGCTTATAACCCACTCTTCCTTTATGGCGGAACCGGTTTAGGTAAGACTCACTTATTACACGCTGTGGGTAATGGCATCATTAAGAATAAGCCGAATGCAAAAGTGGTATATATGCATTCTGAGCGTTTTGTGCAGGATATGGTTAAGGCATTGCAAAATAATGCCATCGAAGAGTTCAAGCGTTACTACCGTAGTGTCGATGCACTGTTTATCGATGATATTCAATTCTTTGCTAATAAAGATAGATCTCAGGAAGAGTTTTTCCATACCTTTAATGCACTATTAGAGGGAAATCATCAGATCATCTTGACCTCAGATCGTTATCCAAAAGAGATCGATGGTGTTGAAGATAGACTTAAGTCGCGTTTCGGTTGGGGCCTAACGGTTGCAATTGAACCACCAGAATTAGAAACACGTGTGGCGATCTTGATGCGTAAGGCACAAGAGAGTGGCATTAACCTCCCAGATGAAGTGGCATTTTTTATTGCTAAGCGTTTACGATCGAACGTTCGTGAGCTCGAAGGCGCATTGAATCGTGTTATTGCGAATGCTAACTTCACAGGTCGACCAATTACTATTGATTTTGTGCGAGAAGCCCTTAGAGATCTCTTGGCTCTGCAGGAAAAATTGGTCACTATAGATAATATTCAGAAAACCGTAGCTGAATACTACAAGATCAAGATGGCAGATATGCTATCTAAGCGTCGTTCGCGCAGTGTTGCTCGTCCACGTCAAGTGGCGATGGCACTGTCTAAAGAGCTAACGAACCATAGCTTGCCAGAGATTGGTGATGCTTTTGGTGGTCGTGACCATACAACTGTTTTGCATGCCTGTCGTAAAATTGCACAGTTACGTGAAGAAAGTCATGACACGAAAGAAGATTATGCTAACTTGATCCGTACGTTATCTTCATAAATCTGGGAAATTGGAACTGATGAAATTTTCAATTGATAGGGACGCCCTATTAAAGCCGTTGCAACTCGTTACAGGCGCGGTGGAGAGACGACATAACTTACCCATCCTGGCAAACCTTTTAGTAGAAGTGAGTGGTCACTCACTTAAGATGACCGGAACCGATTTAGAAGTTGAATTGGTTGGCCAGGTTCAGCTCGAAGGCGAGGTCCAAGAGGGACGCACCACGATTCCGGCGAAGAAATTCCTCGATATTGTTAAATCATTACCCGATCAAGTTGAGCTTAAAATTGAGCAACAGGAAAATCGCCTGTTACTCCGCTCTGGTCGTAGTCGCTTTACCTTAGCCACGCTTCCGGCGGAAGAGTATCCCAATGTTGAGGCATTCCAGGCTGAGATTGAGTTTACAATTAATCAGGGCACATTGAAGTCGCTGATCGATGCCACTCAATTCTCTATGGCTAACCAAGATGTTCGCTATTACCTTAATGGCTTGTTGCTTGAGACTGAGGGCAATGTGCTGCGTGCCATTGCGACCGACGGTCACCGCTTGGCGTTAAGTCACAGACAGATACAAGATACCTTGCCTGAAAAGCAGGTTATCGTTCCTCGTAAAGGTGTTGTTGAGCTTCAGCGTCTTTTTGAAGGTGAAGAGTTGGATATCACTATTGCGATTGGTGACAACGCAATTAGAGCGACGACAGCAAGCGCTGTGTTTACCAGTAAGCTGGTTGATGGCCGTTTCCCTGATTATCGTCGAGTTCTGCCTAAGGGCGGCGATAAGGTCGTGATTGCGAGCCGTAATCATCTAAAACAAGCACTACTTCGTGCCTCGATTCTGTCGAATGAGAAGTTCCGTGGTGTGCGTGTTCAGCTTGAAGAGAACTTAATTAAGATCACTGCCAATAACCCTGAACAGGAGGAGGCGGAGGAGATCTTAGATGTGGAGTATGAGAATACACCGCTTGAGATTGGCTTTAATGTGAGTTACCTGCTTGATGTGCTCAATAACCTACCCTCGGATGATGTGCGTATCACCTTAATTGATGGCAACTCTAGTGCCTTGATTGAGAATCACATCGAAGAGGACTCTATGTATGTTGTGATGCCGATGCGTCTGTAGAGCTTTACTGCAAAGCAATACTGAAAGTGCTTCTATTAAAAGACTGATTATTCAGTCTTTTTTTGTTTCTACTCCCCAGGTTAAATTTGGGCCTAATTTGATGATTTTTAGAGGCTTTGATGTCGCTTACGGATATGCTAATCTTCTTGGCTATTTTGCGTTTTATCAACAGACTTTCTTTGTTGCCTAAGCCAAGCATTTGGGTGTTAATTGAGTACTAAATGAGCCTGACACGTCTTCATATCGAAACCTTTCGAAATATTAGTTCTGCTCAACTGCATCCCAGTGACGGTTTAAATCTGATTTATGGGCAAAATGGCAGTGGTAAAACGAGTGTGCTTGAGGCGATCTACTTTCTGGGAATGGGGCGCTCCTTTCGGAGTCATCTATCTCAAAGGGTCATCCAGCACCAAGATGACAAATTAACCCTGTTTGCCAATCTGAGTTTGGGTGAGCAGGAGAGTAAAATCGGTTTGCGCCGTTTTAGAAGTGGCGAAACCGAGGTTAAGATCAATGGCGATAAGATAAAGCGTTTATCGACCTTAGCCGAGACTTTACCCATTCAGGTGATCACGCCAGAGAGTTTTTCTTTGCTGTTTGAGGGGCCGAAATCGAGACGTCAGTTTATCGATTGGGGAGCGTTTCATAGTGATAAAAGTTTTCACTCGGCATGGGCCAATGTGAAGCGAATTTTAAAGCAAAGAAATCAGCTACTTAAAAATCAAGTTTCCTATAGCCAGATTCAATTTTGGGATAAGGAGTTGGTGCGTTATTCTGAGCTGGTAACCCTGATACGAAAAGAATATGTAGACTCGTTAAATGAACAACTTAAGGGTATAATCGTAGAGTTTTTACCTCAGGTTGAAGTGAAAGTTTCATTTACACGTGGTTGGGACAGTAAAACGGATTTTGGACAACTGCTCGAGACGCAATATCTGAGAGATGTTGCGGCGGGAAATACAGGTAGTGGTCCCCATAAAGCCGACTTACGATTGCGTGTTGGCACCTTGCCCGTACAAGATGCCTTGTCTAGGGGTCAATTGAAATTGTTAGTCTGTGCATTACGTATTGCACAGGGAAAGTTGCTAAAACAACAAACAGATAAAAATAGTATTTATCTGGTGGATGATCTTCCATCGGAATTGGATGCGAAGCACAGGCAACTATTGTTGCAGCAATTGATGGATACCGGCGCACAGATTTTTGTCACCGCTATCGATCCTGCAGCGATAGTCGATTCGTTAACCACACCACCAAGTAAGATGTTCCATGTGGAACAGGGGTGTGTAACGGTAATAGATAAACCGACGAGAGAATAATATGTCAGAGAATAGTTACGATTCTTCGAGTATCAAGGTTCTAAAAGGCCTTGATGCGGTACGTAAGAGACCAGGGATGTATATCGGTGATACCGACGATGGTACTGGTCTGCACCACATGGTATTCGAAGTGGTCGATAACTCTATCGATGAAGCTTTAGCGGGCCATTGTAACGACGTTATCATCACTATCCATGCTGATGGTTCAGTATCTGTAAAAGATGATGGACGTGGTATCCCGGTAGCTATTCACCCTGAAGAGGGGGTTTCTGCCGCAGAAGTGATCATGACGGTACTGCATGCTGGTGGTAAGTTCGATGATAACTCTTACAAGGTTTCTGGTGGTCTTCACGGTGTTGGTGTTTCGGTTGTAAACGCCCTATCTAGCAAACTTCAACTTACTATTCGTCGTGATGGTAAGCTTTATGAGCAGTTCTATAACATGGGTGAGCCTGTTGAGCCGATCAAAGCGATTGGTGATGCAACAAACACAGGTACTGAGATCCGTTTCTGGCCAAGCAGTGAAACTTTCTCCGATACCCTGTTCCACTTCGATATTCTGGCCAAGCGAGTTCGTGAACTCTCTTTTCTAAACTCAGGTGTTGGTATCCGCTTAGTTGATGAGCGTGATAACAAGGATGAGTTTTTCAAGTACGAGGGCGGTATCAGCGCTTTCGTTGATTACTTGAATGTGAACAAGACTCCAGTTAACAAAGATGTATTCCACTTTATCCAAGAGCGTGAAGACGGCATTACCGTTGAAGTTGCTATGCAGTGGAACGATGGTTTCCAGGAGAATATCTTCTGTTTCACCAACAACATTCCTCAACGTGATGGTGGTACTCACCTTGCTGGTTTCCGTGGCGCGTTAACGCGTAACCTTAACTCCTACATGGAGCGCGAAGGTTATAACAAGAAAGGTAAAACTGGCGCGACTGGCGATGATGCCCGTGAAGGTTTGACCGCTGTTATCTCTGTTAAGGTTCCGGATCCTAAGTTCAGCTCACAGACCAAAGATAAGTTGGTATCGAGCGAAGTTAAGTCTGCCGTTGAACAGACTATGGGTGAGCAGTTAGGTGATTACCTAATGGAGCATCCAAACGAAGCTAAGCTGATTGTCGGTAAGATTATCGATGCAGCCCGTGCCCGTGAAGCGGCGCGTAAAGCACGTGAAATGACTCGTCGTAAAGGCGCATTAGATTTAGGTGGCCTGCCAGGTAAGCTTGCAGATTGCCAAGAGAAAGACCCTGCTCTTTCTGAAATATACATAGTGGAAGGGGACTCTGCTGGCGGTAGCGCCAAGCAGGGGCGTAACCGTAAGAACCAAGCGATTTTGCCACTTAAAGGTAAGATCTTAAACGTTGAGAAAGCCCGTTTCGATAAGATGCTTTCATCTCAGGAAGTGGTCACGCTTATTACCGCCCTAGGTTGTGGTATTGGCCGTGATGAATACGATCCTGATAAGACCCGTTACCACAACATCGTTATCATGACCGATGCGGACGTCGATGGATCGCACATTCGTACTCTGTTACTGACCTTCTTCTTCCGTCAAATGCCTGAGCTAATTGAACGTGGTTACGTTTATATTGCACAGCCACCGCTATATAAAGTGAAGAAAGGTAAGCAAGAGCAGTATCTTAAAGATGATCCTGCATTAACTGAGTACCTAACTAACTTGGCACTTGATGGTGGTGAGATCCATCCATCTGCCGATGCGCCTGCTATGTCTGGTGCACCGTTAGAGAAACTGGTTTATCAGTACCGTGAAGTTGAAGCTATCTTTGAGCGTCTTGAGCAGAGATATCCAAAACTATTGACTGAGCGTATGCTTTATCACCCAGCTCTAAGCCATGAGCTATTGAGTGATGAGGCTAAAGTTAAGCAGTGGTGTGATACCTATGTGGCAGATCTTGAAGATCGTGACACTGGTGGCGTTCACTACAGTGCTGAAGCGTTCCTCGATCCTGAGCGCAAGGTTTACCTACCTAAGGTGACTATCCGTAAGCATGGTATCGACACTAACTTCTTGTTTACTTATGACTTCCTTAACTCTCATGATTATGAGTTGATGACCAAGCTAGCCAATGCGCTTGAAGGTTTGATTGAAGAGGGTGGTTACGTTAAACGTGGTGAGCGTATGAAGGAGGTGACAACCTTCGTTGAAGCGCTTAACTGGTTAATGAATGACTCTAAACGTGGTCTATATATCCAACGTTATAAGGGATTGGGTGAGATGAACCCTGAGCAGTTGTGGGAAACTACAATGGATCCTGAGTCGCGCCGTATGCTAGTTGTGACTATCGAAGATGCGATTGCCGCTGACCAACTGTTTACCTGTTTGATGGGTGATCACGTTGAACCGCGTCGTGACTTTATTGAGTCTAACGCGCTGAACGTAGCTAACTTGGACGTTTAATAGATCTGCTACGCATCTCTATTGAGACCACTGCGTGGTAAAGATTTAGATTAAAGAAGAGCCTCAGAGAAATCTGGGGCTTTTTTATGTCTGGAACATTTATGTCTATTTGACAGGGATGTATACAAATAGACGTTGTATAGGGATATACTTATCCCCGAAGTACAGGATGTACTAGGAGGGGATTTATGTCTGGCCATGTAGTACATTTCCATACATCCATGTTGGTCACAGCGTTAGAGGGGGTTTATGTCTGGCCATTAATCTTCCCTCGGTAACAGCGTCCTGCGTTACTCTACCTTCTGAGTCCATTCAGTCGTACATTAATTGGCATTTCCGCCATCCGTGGCAGTCAGAACATTTATGTCATTCTTTGTATGTAAAAATACAGGGATGTATACAAATAGACGTTGCACATGGCAGCAAGTGTTCCTACCTCGCTGTGCAATTTACTTTGTATCTAACCAAGGATCACTAAAGGCTGGATTGTTGATAAACTCTTCATCGGTCAAGCTATGCAGAAAGGCCAGTAGCTGTTCTTTCTCTTTATCAGTTAAAGTAAACCCTTTAATAAATGGGCTCTTTAACGGGTTAAGTCTGCCATCACCTTGGTAGTCTCCATCGGTAATATTACGCCCACCAGCAGCATAGATCTCTAGTACCTCCTCGAGTGTTACCACGCTTCCATCATGCATATATGGTGCGGTTAATGCGATGTTTCGTAGGCTTGGCGCGCGAAAGCGACCATCATCCATGGGGTTTATCGTGATCTCTGCAAGTCCTCTGTCTTTTTCTGGATAGCCTAAATTTTGTGTCATTGTACCGCTGGTGCTAGCTAAACTTGGGCGCTCAGTATAGTAAAGCCCAGTATTGTGGAAGGGGCGTTTATCAAGAGGTTGCTTTTCATGGCTGGTGGATTGAGTAAAGTTAAAGCCTCCATGGCAGTGGTGACACTCTAGTCTTTCGGAAAAGAATAGATCCATACCAGCTAATTCTTGAGTGTTTAAAGCCTCATCCTGACCTTGATAGGCATAACGATCGAATGGGGAGTTTAGAGATAGCAGGCTACGAACAAAACTAGATAGAGCTTGAGTCACCTGAACAAAATCAACTTCTGACTTTGTGTTTGGAAACGCTTGTTTGAATAATTCGGGGTAGGGACTGCGTTGTAATCGAGCAAGTATCTCATCTTCATGCCCTATGGCACCCAACTCGATGGGGTTTTCACCAAAAATAGGCAGTAGTAGCTGCTGCTCTATATCGGTTAACCCATCGTGTGCCCAAGTTAAGGTTTTATTGTAAGCGATATTAATTAACCCTGGAGAGTTACGTCGGTGAAACTCCCCCGTGCTACCAACCGATACTGGCTTAGCTTCAGAGAATGCCAATGACTGTATGTGGCAACTGGCGCAACTTTGAGTCTGATTAGCTGATAGGGCTTTATCGTAAAAAAGGTAGCGTCCTAGCTCTACTTTAGCTTGGCTCATGGGGTTACTTTCTGGTACTTGTGGTTTGGGAAAACCCTGTGCAAGTGGCCATCGGTAATCTGACTTAGGTTCTGGTTGGCTTAATGTTGTGGCTAGATAGATCAGGGGAATAGAAAATACTAATAGTCCTAGCCATATCAATTTATTCATGACTGCCAACGCCAGATTTCAGAGCTGCTATTTATGCCTATTCTAGGTAATAGCTCTCTGCAGATAAGTGTGTGCGGGTCTGACATGCATGAGTCTTGCGTGATCTTTTGGTTATTTAGAGTTTCAGATAATAGGGGGGCGAGATCGAGCACTAAGCTGTTGTCACCTTGATAGGTTAAAGTGAACTTTGGTCTGTTGGGGTGATCGCACTCCTTCGTTGGTGCTCTCATTACACTGGCAGACTTACAACCTGTTGAACCTAAGTGAAATTGCCAACCTGTTTGGGGTTCTGTTTCCCTCTTTTTTGATTCATGTTTGGTGAGATCAAGTCTGAAAAATTTATGTCCCATCTGCCAAGTCCAAAACATATCGCTTTGATTCAGCGGGGATTGGCTTTTGAGCGGAGCTTGATGGTTCTGCTTAAAGGGAACACCTAGATTAAAACTGAACTCTCCTGGTTCTAGCGTGTGTTCAAATACGATTTGCCACTGGCCATCAGAGCGACAATCACTGCCTAGAAGTGCTAGGTTTTTCTGTTGTGTGAGGTGGCCATCTTGTACAAGGTAGATTGGTCTACCGTTATTTTTGAATTGACTCAGGTAGAACTGAATATTTTCTAGCCGCCATTGTGGTAGCTCTGGTAGAGCTTGATTGCAGTTTAATTCCTGCTCCCCCCACATAAGTTTAATGGGCAGTGTCATAGGTTTAGGGCTACACCCGCAAGAGAGTATGACTACAATTAAGACTATTGATAACTTTTTTATACGCTCAAATATACTTCCAACCCTACTGTTACTCACCACTCGCATTGTTACTTTCTTGTTGTTTGTATGTTAGCTTCTGAGCATACGAAATCTCAGCGTAAATTTCACTGAAATAATAGGAATAGAGGTGGATATGTCGACTAGATTGCAGATAAACCGAGTAATTACAGCTATATGGATTATATTTACTAGTTGTTTAGTTTGTAACTCTGCTATTGCACACTCGGAACATGATAAAGCTCGCTTTGTCAGTAATCAGGGGGAAGATACTGGTCTATGTGACAAAGTATTGCGCCCCTGTAAGACCATAGCTTATGCCGTAAAACACGCAAATAAAGGCGATCGTGTTTTAGTGGCTGATGGTGAGTACCACTTAAAAGATGTTGAAGATATCTTTCTGCTCACCAGTGGAATAGTGCCTGTAATGGGTGGCTATAACCGTTTTGACCACTATCAATCCCAAGCTCCACAACTCAATAAAACTCTGCTTGTCGGCGTTCCGACTGAGTTTGCAGATGAGCTTAGACTGAAAGGGTTTAGAGTGATCAATGATGGTATTGGTCAGTATGGAATTGAATTAGATGAGATGCTCAGCGCTCATCAGTCACTGCAGCAAAGCCATAGTAGTCAAACATGTGAGCAGGGAAAATCCGGTAACTTTAGCTGTGAGAATATCGATCTCGTTTCCCATATGGCTTTGAGTGCTTTTTCATCTTCACCGGCCGCAGCTAATGATATTTGGGGTCATGTTGATCTTAATACGGGTACAGAATACGCCTTGATAGGGTTGAGAAACGGCACCGCGGTAGTGAGTTTGGCCGATCCTGCCAATCCGGTAGAGGTTGGAGTTATCCCTGGTACTAGAACAAGTTGGCGAGATATCAAAGTATATCAATGGTTTGATAGTGACACTCTGCGTTGGAAGGCTCATGCTTATGTCGTATCAGAAGAGGATGCTGATCAGGTTCACATTATTGATTTGAGTCAGCTACCTAACTCTATTTCGAAAGTTGCGACCGATCGTGCCGTCACTTCGGCGCATAACGTCTACATTAGTCATGTCGACTATACGACCAATACAGCAATGGATGGTTTGTCTCCAGCATTACACATTGTGGGTCAAGATAATCAAGGGGGGGCATTTAAAACCTATGGGTTAACTGATCCCAAAAAGCTAAATACGCTATTTTCCCATTCAGGTGCAACGCGAGCTAATTATACCCACGATGCGGCTTCCATGGTGGTTGGTGATTCTCGGGCTCAATCGAGTTGCCAAACTGCTTTGTGTACTGTACTCATGGATTTTAATGAAAACTCCATGAGTCTGTGGAATATCTCTAATCATTCTCAATCTACTCAGCTTGCCGATGTAACTTACGATAACGTTCACTATGTACATTCAGGTTGGTGGAGTGAGGATAAGCGCTATGTTTTTGTTCATGATGAACTGGATGAGCAAAGGGCAGGCTTAAATACCACATTACGGGTATTTAACTTAGATAATCTTAAGTCACCTTCGCTAGTTAAGGTTTGGACGGGACCAACTAAGGCGATTGACCATAACGGTTATGTACGTGGAAACCGTTACTATATGTCTAACTATCAGCGTGGTGTGACAATTCTGGATATCAGTGACCCAACTGATCCACAACATGTGGGTTACTTCGATACTTTTCCTGCATCTGATGGCAATGCATTTAATGGAGTGTGGGGTGTATATCCTTATCTACCTTCTGGTTTGATCTTAGCGAGCGACATAACAAGTGGTCTATATGTGCTCAGAGATAATACTCAGAGTGCAACCTATGGTTCGAGCTCGTTCTCTACAAAAGAATCTACTCTCGCTGCTGGTGAAAGTGTGACTGTCACTGTTAATAGGCCTGCTGGAACGGGAGTTGTTAGCGTGGGGTATGAAACGTTAGGCGGCTCGGGTGTTATCAATCGAGATTTTGAACCGCTAGTTGGACGTTTAACCTGGGCGGCTGACGATAACGCTAGTAAGAGCATTGTGGTTAATACCATAGATAGCGGTCAAAATAAGGAGTTATTGGTTTTTGTTCGTTTGTTTGATCCGCAAGGTGGCTTAACCCTCGTAGCACCTAGCTATCACACATTAAGAGTGGGGAAGAACCCTGCTAAACCTGGGGTATTAGGATTTGCTGAGACAACTCAGAGCTTAAACGAAGGTGATAGCGCGACTAATGTCTCTGTGGTTAGGCTCACGGGAAGTGCTGGTGAGGTTAAGCTTGATTACAGCTTAGTGAGTGGAAGCGCTGTCGTCGGTGACGATATCGCCGATACCAGTGGCCAATTAGTTTGGGCTGACGGAGATGATGAAGCTAAAACAATTACGATTACGCCTATTGAAGATAACTTAGTTGAAGGCTCTGAAACGTTTCAAGTTGTACTTAAAAGTGTTGCAGGGAGTGAGCTCGGTGAATCTGAGTTAGCGGTGACCATAATTGATAACGATAGAGCCAATACGGCTCCAACGGTCAATGCGGGTGAAAACCGTGAGGTGAATGCTGGCGAAACAGTGACACTGTTAGCGACAGCAACTGATGCTGAAAATGACCCTATTACTTACTTATGGGAGCAGTCTGGAGGTGATAGCGTTTCACTGTCGGCAAATAACCTTGCTGAGATTTCGTTTGTCGCTCCAAGCCAGAGTACGTCACTAAGCTTTACTGTAACTGCTACGGACTCTTTTGGTGCGAGTTCGCAGGCTAGTGTGACTATTGAGGTTAAAGCTGCTGTCGTTGTCCCACCAACAGAGCCAAGTGGCTCGGGCGGTGGAGGCGCGATAACCTGGTTTGCACTATTTATGTTGTTCTTAATTGCAGGTTACCGAAGGACAAAATTCGATTAATAATAAAAAAGAGACTTTAAGGTCTCTTTTTTATTGGGTTTGAATGATCTGGTAAATGGATCTGGCAAACTCTAGCGCGTGTTCATTATCACCGTGGAGACAGAGGGTATCGGCTTTAACTGTCAAAGGTTGACCATCTAAGCTGGTGATTGGTTGCTGAGCGATAAACTGTTTCACTTGGGTTAATGCGGTCTGCCTATCGTGTATGACAGCCCCTTCCCGGTCACGGGGGGCTAGTGAGCCATCATTTAGATAGGCGCGATCGGCAAATGCCTCCTGAATCACAGTGAGTCCTGCAAGTTCAGCTTGCTTGACTAAAGGACTTCCCGCCAAGATCATCAACTTAAGGCTAGGATCTACCTGTTTAATCACCTCTATTAAAATAAGCCCCATAGCCTCATCCTTAGCGACTTTATTGTAAAAGGCACCATGAGGTTTCACGTGGAACATTTCGGCGTTCAGTCGCTCACAGACACTCTTTAATGCCCTGATCTGCTCTGATATAGACTCACGCAATGCCTGATTTGAGATATCCATGGGAGCGCGTCCGAAATTAATGGGATCCGGATAACTGGGGTGGGCGCCAATCTTGACGTTATTTTCGACTGCAGCTTTAACGGCAACAGTCATGGTTTGCTGATCGCCAGTGTGACCACCACAAGCGATATTGGCGGAAGTGACTATTTGGAGTAGGGCTTCATCATGGAGACCTCCTTCACCCAGATCGGCGTTGAGGTCGATAGGGTAGCTCTTCACGTTTACTCTCACCATAACCATATAACCTTATTAATATTTTCTACGAGCCATCGATGGCTCTTTGGAGGCGATAAAAGTATTGCTGCCACTCGTAGTTTGCATCATCGGCTTGGCTTGGGCTGACATGAACGAATCGAATGGTTTGTCCAGGTCGAGTTTGAGCCAGCTTCCATAAGTCAGCCTCTATCACAGTAGCAATTTTAGGGTATCCACCTGTAGTTTGTGCATCGGCAAGCAGAATGATGGGCTGACCCGATGGCGGTACTTGAACTACGCCTGGCATCACCGCATGAGAGTTAAGCTCATTGGCTGTACTTAGAGATAGCGCTTCGCCATTAAGCCGAGCTCCCATGCGGTTGCTGGCATTCGTTAGTTGCCATCTGTTGTGCCAGAAGGCTTTGCGGGATGCGGCTGTAAAAAGTGACATCTCTGGCCCAGGTAAAGCGCGGATCTCATCACTGTAACCTCTTTGCACTGCACCGATAGGCTTGGCGATAGGAAGAGGCTTACCGAGCTGTAGTCTGTCTCCTCGCACAAGCATTTGGGAGGTAGAGCCTTGCTTGTTAAGAGGTGAGTGCTGAATAATTCCGCCATCTATCGTCAAGTAAGCGCGCATTTTGGAACTTGGACCTTTGAGAGTTAAGGTTTCGCCAGCTTTGATTCTATTACGCCAACCATTCCAGATATTTCGTTCACCTATAAATATTTGATATTGAGCGCCGGTGACGACAAACCAGCTGTCACGGTTAAACTTAAGCTCCACTTTTCCGCTGGTCAGTTCAACTCCTTGAGTATCATCTGGATTGCCTAATAGTCGGTTTCCTAGGAGCAGTGCGTGACTATCCAGCGCACCGCCAATGGGGATCCCTAGATGCCGATATCCTGTTATACCTATGCCTTGGACTGTGCTAAATAGCCCTGGGGTGAGTACTTCAATATCCTCACTTGAGAGCGACACCTCTTTCTGGAGTTTGTTTATCATTGGGTAAACTCTAAACTGCTGACTTGTGTAAACCGTACCCTGTATCCGGGAGCAAGAAGGGTTGGATTCTTTGGGGTGTCAGGTGTGAACAGGGGAAGGTTGGTGCGGCCGATGAGCTGCCAGCCACCCGGTGCCTCTTGGGGGTAAATACCCGTTTGCTCGCCACCAATACCTACAGAGCCTGCCGGTATGGATAATCTTGGTGTGTTAAGTCTTGGGGTGAATAAGTGATTGTTAAGGCCATCTAAGTAGGGAAATCCCGGCTGGAAACCAAGAAATAGCACAGTGTATTCAGGGGCTGTGTGCATGCGGATCACCTCATTCGTGTCCAGCTGGTGGACTCTGGCAACTTCGTCGAGATCTGGCCCATATTTTCCACCGTAAACGACAGGGATCTCTATGCTTGGGTTATCAAGCTCTATGCCTGTGGTATCTCTCCAAAGCTCTGGCAGCCTCGCAATCCAGTCTGTCAGTTGATTGGCATCTTTAATAAATAGGGTCAGGTTATTCATCCCAGGGACAAGATCGGTAAAAGTGTTGTCCTCTCTGCACTTTTGAGCCAATTCCCAGATCCTGCTCTGAATGGTTAGCTTTGAGAGTGCTGGGAAAAGTTCGCTGCAGTCGAGTACGATTGCCCTCTCCCCTAAGCGATATACCTTAGGGCTGGTATTGCTCATTCTTGACCTTATTCATATTACATATTGTGTTTTAATAGTGTCGGTATTTGTCACTAGGAAAACAAGCTAGAAATCTTTTAATCTCATCGAGAGCCAATATATTTTGCTATACTTTAATACTATTAAATCGATAATTGGTCATAAAAATTGGTTAAGAGAATCATTAAAAAAATCTTTAATGTAAGAGACAAAACTCAGGTAGAGATGCCTAAGGCGCTCTCTACTGATCTCGGTTTTCAAACGCTTTCCTCTACACCGAAAAAAGAGCCGCTTAAGAGTAAAGCTCCCTCTTCTGAGCCATTAAAACTAGAGAGACGGGTTGATGTTTCTGCCCTGTTTTATGGCATGTTGTTTCCCTCTCAAAGTGGGGCCGAGACAGGTATTGCTAATAATCTTGAGAAGAGTGTTATCTCAGAGGTTGAGAATGCGCTTACCAGTCCTGCTGACATTGCAGAGAAAGTATTGAAGCTTCCCAGTCAATTGGCCGTTTTAGACCAAAAGCTTAAAGACGACAGTGTTGATATTGAGACTCTGTTGGAGGTGTTTAAGACTAAGCCTGTATTGAGCATTGAAGTACTTAAGCTATGTAACTCTCCTGCTTTTAAACGCTCAGATAAAGAGGTGACTAACCTGCAACAAGCTTTTGTTCAGCTAGGCCGGGAGCAGATTAGGCGCCTGGTTACGACATCTCTTATGGGAGAGATCGTCGAGATTAAGCCGATCTATTATCGCCGTTTTGGTCTACAGATATGGCGCCACTCTCAGCAGGTCTCCTATCTATCGGCAGAGTTTGGCAAGTGCGACCCTGACACGGCATTTATGCTGGGTCTGCTCCATGATGTGGGGAAAATTGCGATCTTTAAGATGCTATTAGATGCATTTCAATTGGCTGAACCCGGTGAGCAGCCTAGCTCTTCACTGTTTAAACAGGTGATGACCACAAAGTCGCTCAGCTTAAGTGCTTTGTTGGCAAAGCATTGGCAGCTTCCTGCTATCTTTGAAACGTCATTGAGTCAGCTTGCCAGTAGCCACTCTAAGCCATCAGATGAGCTTGCACTGGCTGTTTGGCGAGCAAACTTAATTAGCGAATGCTCAATGCTACTTCAGGCTAATCAGCTGGATGAGGATGATCTAAGCAGGTTGCTGATGGATGCAGGTTTGACCCGTGAGCAGTTCGATACCTACCATGAGAGGTTGAAAATGTTCTAAAAAAAAGCCCCAGTCTAGCTGGGGCTTAATCTTATTTACTGAAGCAGTGAGATATCTGCAGCGTGAAGGAACTGTTCGCGCAGGCTTGATAACAAGGCTAAGCGATTGTTCTTTAGGGCTTCATCATCTGCCATCACCATCACATCTTCGAAGAAGGTATCGACGCTTTCACGTAGATCGGCTAGCAAAGATAGCGCTTGCTGGTAGTTAGCTGCAGCAAACAGAGGTGCTAGTTGAGGTTGAAGCTCATTTAGCTTTTCAGCTAGTGCCTTTTCAGCGTTTTCCACCAATAGCTCACTGCTGATATCAGTGGCTAGTTCACCTTCAACTTTTGCCAGAATATTTGATACACGCTTATTCGCTGCTGCAAGTGCAGACGCCTGTTCAAGGCTTCTGAAGTGAGCAACGGCTTTAATACGGCTATCGAAATCAGCAGGGGCTGTAGGACGGCGAGCTAGTACTGCTAAAATCACATCTACGCTAACACCTTGATCTTGGTACCAAGCGCGGAAACGTCCCATAAAGAACTCAAGTACCTGCTCTGCGGCTTTATCATTCGTGAGATTATCACCGTGTAGCTCTTGTGCTTTAGCTATTAAATCAACAAGATCTAGTGGCAGATTATTCTCTAAACAGATACGCAATACACCAATTGCTGCACGGCGTAGTGCAAATGGATCTGCTGCACCTTTTGGTGCTTGTCCGATACCGAAAATACCGACTAAGGTATCTAGCTTTTCAGCCAGTGCAACACAGACTGAGATAGGCGCTGTTGGTACAGTATCGCCAGAGAACTTAGGCTTATACTGCTCAGCAAGGGCAACAGCGACGGCTTCAGTTTCACCGTTAAGGCGCGCATAGTGCATGCCCATAGTGCCTTGAAGATCGGTGAACTCCATTACCATGTTCGTCATCAGATCTGACTTAGAGAGTAGACCTGCACGTGAGGCTTCATCGCTATCTGCATCTATTGAGGCCGCAATATAGCCCGCAAGTTGTGAGATACGCTCAACACGCTGCTTGATTGTGCCAAGTTGTTTTTGGAAAACTACCGTTTCTAGGCTAGCAAGGCGAGACTCAAGAGTTTGTTTCTTGTCGGTTTCGAAGAAGAACTCTGCATCGGCAAGACGTGGACGAACCACTTTCTCATTACCAGATATGATCACTTGAGGATCTTTCGATTCGATATTAGTCACGAAGATGAAGTGAGGTAGTAATTGGCCAGCTTTATCGAAGACTGGGAAGTACTTCTGATCGCCTTTCATGGTGTAAACCAGGGCTTCTGCTGGTACATCGAGGAACTTCTCTTCGAAGTTTGCCGTTAGCACAACCGGCCACTCAACTAGGGAGGTAACCTCCTCAAGTAGATCATCTTCAAGATCTGCAACACCACCAATCTTAGCGGCTGCAGCCTCTGCATCTGTTTTTATGATCGCTTTACGCGCTTCATAATCGGCAAGAACCATGCCTTGCTCTTTGAGTGCAGACAGGTAGTTATCAGCATGATCTAACTCAAAACTCTTTTTACCCATGAATCGGTGACCACGAATAACACGAGCCGATTTAACGCCAAGGAGCTCACCTTCAACGAGCTCACTACCTAGTAACATAGTGACTGTGTGTACAGGACGGATAAATTGAGTCTTGCTTGTTCCCCAACGCATAGGCTTAGGAATTGGCAATTTATCGAGGGCGCGTTGTGCCATGTCATTGATAAGGCTTTTGGTTTCTACACCAACAACTTTAGCTTGATGAAGTAGCCATTCACCTTTATCTGTTTTTAGGCGCTCAGCTTGTTCAACGCTAATACCGTTACCACGAGCCCAGCCCATGGCGGCTTTAGTTGGGTTGCCATCGGCATCAAATGCTTGGGCAATCGCAGGCCCACGCTTCTCAACGACCTTGTCAGCTTGCGCTAGAACTAATTGGTTTACAGTAAAAGCTAGGCGGCGAGGGGCTGCGTGCCACTGGGCCGATTCGAAGCTTAGTTCTGCTTTTTCAAGCTCATCGGTAAAGTTGCTAACAAAAGATTCTGCCAGTTTGCGCAGGGCTTTTGGAGGCAGCTCTTCGGTACCAACTTCAATGAGTAAGTTTTCATAATTCATTCTATATACCTCTACTTACACATTGGGAAGCCAAGGGCTTCACGGGCTTGATAATAGGATTCTGCTACGCCTTTGGCCATAGTACGAACGCGGAGAATATAACGTTGGCGCTCTGTTACTGAGATTGCGTGGCGAGCATCTAGCAGGTTAAATGCATGGGATGCTTTCATTACCTGCTCATAGGCTGGTAGTGGAAGTGGCTTCTCTAAGGTCAACAGACGCTGACAAGCGACTTCACAGTCATCAAACATCTTAAATAGTACATCGACGTTAGCATGTTCGAAGTTATAGGTTGATTGCTCAACTTCATTTTGGTGGAAGATATCACCATACATTACTTTGCCCATAGGGCCATCGGTCCACACTAGGTCGTAAACACTGTCTACTTCCTGAATATACATAGCCAGACGCTCAAGACCGTAAGTGATCTCACCGGTTACTGGGCTACATTCAAGTCCGCCAACCTGTTGAAAATAGGTGAACTGTGACACTTCCATGCCATTTAACCAGACTTCCCATCCTAGGCCCCAAGCGCCCAGTGTTGGTGACTCCCAGTTATCTTCTACGAAGCGGACATCATGGACGTTCATATCGACGCCAAGGGCTTCAAGTGAGCCTAGGTAGAGCTCTTGAATATTGCTTGGTGAAGGTTTTAGAACGACCTGATACTGGTAATAGTGCTGAAGGCGATTTGGGTTTTCACCGTAGCGACCATCAGTAGGGCGTCGACATGGCTGTACATAAGCACTGCTCATTGGCTCAGGACCTAATGAACGTAGGAAAGTTTGTGGGTGGAATGTACCAGCACCAACCTCCATGTCCAGAGGTTGAACGATAGCGCAACCTTGCTGCGCCCAGTATTCCTGCAGGGTCATAATGAAGCCCTGGAATGTCTTTACGTCATGTTTCGTCGTCATGTCTACTATCTACGCCGTCAAGATGAAACCAACCTCTCAATTATGCTATTTCAGCATGCTGAGCTAGTTTGGAAATTTAAAAAATGGTTTCGATTATACCTTGAAGAAAAAGGCATATGTAGGTTATTTTTTATCTCATCAAATAAAATTTGGAATTTATTACCATGGAAAAGCAACGTTGTAGCTGGGTTGGGGCTGATGATCTATATCAAGCCTATCATGATGAGGTGTGGGGAAGGCCTGTTTTTGATAGCCAAGAGCTGTTTGCTAAGCTCTGTCTCGACGGTCAACAGGCAGGTTTATCTTGGATCACTATCCTTAAAAAGCAGCATAATTATGAAGCCGCTTTCGCTAATTTTGATCCTGCCATCATCGCTAAGTTTGATGATGACAAAGTTGAGGAGTTACTGCTTAATAAAGGGATTGTGCGTAACCGATTAAAGGTTAACTCGATCATCAAAAATGCTCGTGCTTATATGACTCATTTTTCTGACACCCAGGGTGATGATTTCTCTAGGTTTATTTGGAGTTTTGTCGGGGGGAAGCCCATAGTTAACAAGTTTAACTCTATGTCAGAAGTGCCTGCTCAAACCCCTGAGTCAGAAGCTATGTCTAAAGCTCTGAAAAAACTAGGTTTTAATTTTGTTGGACCAACTATCTGTTATGCCTTTATGCAAGCTGTGGGCCTGGTGAACGATCATACAACAGATTGTTTTTATTATGATTTAAGCGAAAAGAGGAAAAGCTAAGAAAGATCCTAGGTACTAGGAAGGGTATAGGCTGAATGCTTTGCTCACGGATTACGGAACGCTCGCAAGTTCACTTACGGAAAAGGTGAAAAGATTAGGATCTCATTTTAATCAAATTATGCTATTAGATTAAAAGTTACCTTATAAGGACAATTTTTTATCCGTCATTCAGAACTTGTTTGAGGATCTACTTTCTTTGCTTTTGTCTTTATCAGCTTATAAATAAAAAGGAGTGTTCCACGTGGAACACTCCTTTTTACATTTGGAAGTCTTTGGCTTTTCACAAATCTACATCGCGAAGCGATTTCAATTATTTTTTAGCTTTTTCACTTAAAAAATAATTTTTATGAAATATAATTTCGCGCCCAAAGTTAGCCAGATTTTAAAATTCAAAACCGCTCTTAAAGTTCAAAAAAGAATGGCTTTCGCTTATCTTCCTCTCCATTTAATTGATCCATGGTCTCGGCATTATAAAGTTTGCCATTGACCATAGTGTGGGTGACTCTGTCTGTGACTCGAATATCTTCCAGCGGATTACCGTCAATAACTATCAGGTCAGCAAGTTTCCCCTGTTTGATCGAGCCAATTTGATGATCCATTGCAAAATGTTTTGCAGGATTGATCGTGGCAGTTTTGAGCACTTCGAGATTACTCATTCCACCTTGAGCAAACATCCACATCTCCCAATGAGCAGCCAGACCTTCACGCTGACCATGGGCACCGATATTTGGCTTAATGCCTAAATCGTTCATCTCATTGGCAACTCGTGCCACATTGAAATGGTTGTAATGTTCATCTGGTGCCGTTGGTCGACGCATAGAACGCGCTTGTAGTAGATCCCCTGGCACATATTGAGAGAGACGAGGATGAGACCAAACATCTGTTTTATCATACCAGTAGTTCTCACCCGAGATACCGCCGTAAGCAACTACCAGAGTAGGGGTGTAACCCACTTCAGTCTGACTCCAGAACTGCTTAATGTCATTGTAGATGGCACCAGCTGGAAGTGAATGCTCGATACCTGTATGACCGTCAGTAATCATCGTCAGGTTATGTTGCAGTAAGCTTCCGCCTTCTGGAACCACCATCATCTCAAGTTCACGGGCAGCTGCTATCACTTGTTGTCTTTGGTTACGTCTTGGTTGGTTGTAGCTCTTAACGCTGAAAGCACCGACTTTCTTAAGACGTTCTAGATGGAATTTAGCATCGTCGAGTGAGTCTATGTGTGAGGTATAACCCGGTGCATTTGCACCATATAAAATGGTACCGGTTGAGAAGATACGAGGGCCAGCAATATTACCTGCTTTCTGCTGTTCAGATGCGGCAAAGATCTCGGTTGTGTCATTGGATGGATCATGAATGGTAGTGACACCCAGTGCAAGATTTGCGTAGAGCTCCCAATTTTGCTGCGGGATAATCTCATTTTCGCCCTGTGAGCCATGAGCGTGAGCATCAAATAGACCCGGCATCAAACTCTTACCTTTAATGTCGATCACCTGAGCATCACTTGGTATCTCTATACTGGCATCACCAACGCTGACAATATGGTTATCTTTGACTATTACGACGCCATTTTCTATTACTTTATCATCTTCCATTGTGATGATATTGCCACCGACAAATGCAACTGTTCCACGTGGAACATCTGCTTTTTGGGTAAATCCAAGATCGGTAATTTTTGGCTCTGTTGCTTTATCTGCTTTACTATTAGAAGCAGTGGTATCCGTTCCATAGGAGTTGTCGACTGCCACTTGGTAAAGTTCGGGGCCTAAAGTCCAGTAAAGTTGGTCACTATCATTGTTCCAGCTAATACTCTCACCAGCACGAACGCTGAGTTGAGTTACTGGAAGGTTATTGGCTTTAGGACCGATATTGATGGTCTCACCATGCTTAGCAAAAGGGGTGACAAAAACTTTAAAGCGCTCAGCGAAGGCTAATTGCTTTCCATCGGGAGAGACACGAAACTCTGTGGCATGCTTACTGGTATAGTGAACACGTTTTTGAAAACCGTTTAGGTTGATGGAAGCAAGTTCTGGTGTTTCACCGTGATCCATAAAGTAGACACGATCTGAGTCAGCACCAAATTGCGGTTGATAGCCGTCAGGAGTGATCTTAATACTCTCTTTACCTTTGATATCGACGCGGTAAAGTCCGGTTTCTTGAGACCAAGTTCTCGGAGTGATATAACCGCCTTTAGCCTTGCGATAAACCACGAATGAACCGTCAGGAGAGAAGGTGGGCTCTACATATTTGCCAGGCTCTTTGGTTAAGGTTTTAACCCGCTTGTTTCTGACATTAACGATACGAATACTACCTTGCTCTTCATCATCCCATGTTGAAAAGACAATGCTTTTCCCGTCACGTGACCATTGAGGAAATAGTTCTCTTAGTTCGGAATCGAGTTTAGTTAGTCGTGTTCGCTTGCCATTAGAGAGGGATTTGACCCAAAGTTTACCCAATGCTTCATAGACGACTTTTTTACCATCTGGTGATACCTGCGCCATTCGTAGCATCTTCACATCGAACTTATCTTGATCTAAGTTTTGAGTGAAGCGCACTGCAGGTTGCACATCGAGTTTAGTCTTAATCGAGAAGGGGATCTGCTTAACTGACTTTGATTCAACATCTAGCTTATTGATCTTGCCGCCAGCCCAGAAGACAATCTCTTCGTTGTCACTGGTCCAACTCATGCTTGGGTAGACACCATGAATAGCCCAAGTCTCCTGCATATCTCTGTCGAGTTTACCGTAAAGCTTATCGATTTTACCTGACTTAAGATCTAGCAGGTATAAAGATGACTGAAATCCATCGCGTTTGATATAGGCGAGTTTAGTACCATCAGGACTTGGTGTTGGGCGAATGGCACCACCAGTTCCTTCGATTAATACCTCAATATCACCGGTTTGAGTATCATAACGCTTTATCTTGTAGATCCCTTTGACCGAATCTTTTGAGTAGTGGAAGGTTTTTCCTGGGGTCGCATCTTGGCTGAAGTAGATATAACGGCCGTCTGGAGAGTAGGCGGGTTCACCTAGATCTTTCTGTTCATTAGGTCGCTCTGTCAGTTTGACGCCTTCACCACCAGCAACATGGTACATCCAAACTTCACCAGCGCCTAAGCTACGTGAACCTGTGTAGTGTTTACGGGCAACTAGGTATTGAGAGTCAGGGCTCCAGGCTGGGCTATTGAGCAGCCTAAATGTTTCCTCTGTTACCGCTCTAGGCTTGCTACCATCTGCTTCCATTATCCAGATATTATCGCCACCATCTTCATCTGAGGTGAAAGCGATATATTTACCGTCTGGGCTATATACTGGCTGCATCTGCCAAGCGATACCTTCAGCGAGCACTTTGGCTTCGCCACCCTCTATAGGCATCTGGTAGATATCACCTAGCATGTCGAATACGATATTTTTACCGTCAGGGCTGACACTGACGTTCATCCAAGTGCCTTCGGTTACATTGATATCGACTTTCTCTAATGGTGCATTGGCTGGTGCATTGACCTGCCATTTGGCCTCTTTTTTATCACTAGGTTCTTCGGCAAAAGAGGGAGAGCTGAAGCTGAGTGCTATCGCGGCGCATAGCGGCGTTAATTTATGTTTTAACATTGGGTCCCTGATCCTTATTATTATTCATTTAACAGCGCTTTCTTTATTTGGTTTCGGCTGCGTTTGAGTGCGTGAAATATGAAATTTTTAACTTACCTGACCTGTCATTACTTTGTTATATGTAACAAGGCTGTTTTTGTATGCTGTATGCAGGTTAAATATTTGACGTTATTTATCGCATATTTAGCCGAGTAGGAAAACAAAAACAGTGTAGTAATTTTGTTAATGAATGTTGAGTTGAGCCTAATACTAGGCTCAAAAAAGGATGGATAACTTGGGGCTGATACTGATGACTGTTAATGTATTTAAGATTAGCTGATAAATGAAAGTTGCTCTGGAACCTCTGAAATGGTGACAAGGTCGCCTTGAGATATTTGTGCATCATTGAGTACCCGGCAGGTAACACCACCTCGCCAATCTGGAGTCAGGGCTTTCTCTAAGCCAGCTTGTGCTATCTCCATCTTTTTGCAGGGATCGGTTTCTCCTGTGATAAGCAGCTCTAGGCTTCCAATCTTTAATAGCTTGCCTCTATCTGAAGATGAAAAACTATAATCTTGGATAAGTAGGTTGGCGCGCCGTGTTACCCATGGAAGTGGTTTATCAAGCTCAAGACAGACTAGGTTCCATTGATCCTGTGACATTACGGTGACCTGTCGCTTTCCTGGTCGGCCAAAAAAATCCTGTTCCACGCCAGCTGATTTGGTAACTTGAGCGGTCTCGACAAGCGTCATTGGACCTTGCCTTACCGGTTTAAATCCTATGGCAGTTAGTGTTGGCATTTTGGCTCCTTGCTTTCATGTTCTTAAACAACTGAAAGCTTAGGTTCGCCTATAAGCCTTTTTGGATCAAGTATTGATATGGTGTTGTTTCTGTTTGGCTGGCAAGCAACTTATGATCCATAAACTCGCAGAAGCTTGGAATATCACGGGTCGTTGCAGGGTCATCAGCAATGATAAGTAAGGTTTCACCTTGAGCCATCTTACGCACTGATTTGCGAACCATCATTACCGGTTCTGGGCATCTAAGTCCAAGTGCGTCGAGTTGATGTTGTGCTTCTGAAAATTGATTGCTCATGTGTGTAGCCTAATTGCCAAGGTCGTTTTAACAGGGGAGGCTAATATTACGCTAGCCTTAAAAGTATGCCAAGTTAGGCAAGTGATTTTGTGAAGTTATGCCTCACAAGTGGCAGATGTTCCACGTGGAACATTTAGATGCTAAACCGTAAGAGGGGTAAAGTTTGCCTTGGTTAACTGCTGCAAACTCATAGGAGTCAGCTCGATATCAAGTCCACGCTTACCACCACTGACATATATCTGTTTAAGTGATTCTGCACTGATATCAATGAAAGTGGCAAGAGGGCGTTTTTGACCTAATGGACTGACGCCACCAAGCACGTAACCCGTTGAGCGTTCCACCTCCTGAGCGGATGCCATCGCAGCCTTCTTTACTCCAGCAGCTTTGGCTAAGAGCTTCATATTGAGCTTCTCCGCTACAGGAATGATGGCGACAACGAGTTTTTCATTGTCGAGTTTGGCCACTAAGGTTTTAAAGACCAATGAGGGGGCTAAATTTAACTTAGCGGCAGCCTCAATCCCATAAGCGCCTGCATTGGCATCATGGTGATATTCAAGGATACGATACGCTAGTTTTGCACGTTTCAGGCTGTTGATTGCTGGTGTCATAACTCAATGCTCATTAGGTGATTAGATCTCGCTGCATGATCAATAAATCGATGCCACAGTATTTTACCTCCTCTACAGCTTTCCACCCCATCTTTTTATAGAGTCCCCCTGAGAGGTCTTCAGTTTGTAAGTAAAGCTGTTGGACGTTTAACTGCTTAGCCTTGGTAACGATAGCTTCTATTAGAGCTTGGCCTGCACCATTACCACGATGAGACTCACACACATAAACGCCTCCTAACCAATGTGAGTCGCTAGGGTAGCGAGAATTTTCCTGAAATCTAAGTTGAGCAGCGGCGATTAAAGATTGGTTTTTAGTTGCGACTAGCATCAATGGAATAGTGTCGGAATTGAGATACTCGGCGAGTTTGATCTCAAGAGCAGTTGTGGAGCGACTCTCCTTGCCAGAACCATCATCGATATAGCCCCACTCATCGCTATACCATTTTGCGATTTTAGGAATAAGATCAGGCTTATCCTTAAGTAAGTTAATCTCCATATTATCTACCTAGTTATCGTATGTTTATGGATACAATAGCTTGATGAATTTTTACTGTAAATAAAAACGGCAAGCTCACAGAGCTTGCCGTTTAGTTAATACCGATTGGTATAAACGCAATAAAACCTATTGGGAGTTATGGGCGCTCAAATACCGTTGCGATACCTTGTCCTAGGCCGATACACATGGTCGCTAAACCATATTTTGCATCTTTCGCTTCCATTAGGTTGATCAATGTTGTCGAGATACGAGCGCCAGAACAACCCAGCGGATGACCCAGTGCAATAGCGCCGCCGTTAAGGTTAATCTTCTCATCAACTACATCCATCAAACCAAGATCTTTAACACAGGGTAGAGACTGAGCGGCGAAGGCTTCGTTAAGCTCGATAACATCGAGATCATCAATTGTTAGGCCTGCACGCTCAAGTGCTTTTTTGGTTGCAGGTACTGGGCCGTAACCCATGATTGCGGCATCACAACCTGCCACAGCCATAGAACGAATGCGTGCACGAATAGGTAGGCCTAACGCTTTGGCTTTCTCCTCTTCCATAACTAGCATGGCTGATGCGCCATCAGAGAGAGCCGATGAGGTGCCTGCGGTTACTGTGCCGTTTGCTGGATCAAAAGCTGGGCGAAGACCCGACAGTGATTCCATTGAGGTCTCAGGACGGATCACTTCGTCATGCTCAACCTTGATCAACACGCCGTTAGCATCATGACCTTCGACTGGGTGGATCTCATTAGCAAAGCGACCCTCAACTGTTGCTGCGTGAGCACGTTGATGAGAACGTACTGCAAACTCATCTTGCTGCTCACGGCTTATGCCATGCATCTTACCTAGCATCTCTGCAGTAAGACCCATCATGCCTGAAGCTTTTGCAACATTGTTGGCAAGACCTGGGTGGAAATCGACACCGTGGTTCATCGGGACGTGACCCATGTGCTCGACACCGCCAATAATGAAAGTATCACCTTGGCCTGTCATGATGGCACGCGCCGCTTGATGTAGGGCATCCATAGATGAGCCACATAGGCGGTTTACGGTAACTGCACCAGCCTCTTTCGGAATGCCAGCAAGTAGAGCGGCATTACGAGCGATATTGAAACCTTGCTCTAAGGTTTGCTGTACACAGCCCCAAATTACATCTTCGATGTCTTTTGGATCAAGTTTTGGATTGCGAGCCAAGAGGGCTTTCATTAACTCTGCAGAGAGTGTCTCTGCACGTACATTTCTAAATACTCCAGCCTTAGAACGGCCCATGGGAGTACGGATGCAATCTACGATAACTGCTTGTTTCATTGTTCTATTCCTTCCCACTTATTAAGCTTGATAGTAGCTGCCATTATTAGCGGCGAGTTCGCGCATCGCATCTGTCACTTGGTAAAGTCCACCTAAGTGGGCGTACTTATCAGCAAGTGCAACGAAATTAGCGACACCCATGGTATCGATATAGCGGAATACACCACCTCTAAATGGTGGGAAGCCAAGACCAAATACTAGCCCCATATCAGCTTCTGCAGGCGTTGCGATAATTCCCTCTTCGAGACAACGAACTGTTTCGATAATCATAGGGATCATAGTACGAGCGATAATCTCATCGGACTCAAATGCTTTAAGATCACCAAACTCTGCGCCAAGTAGCTCATAGCTTGTAGGATCGAGATCTTTCTTTGGTTTGCCGCGGCGGTCTACTGAGTAAGCGTAGAAACCTTTGTTGTTCTTCTGACCGAAACGCTCTGAGTCAAACATGATATCGATAGCATCTTTGCCATCTTTACCCATGCGATCAGGGAAACCTTCTGCCATTACCGCTTGAGCATGATGGCCTGTATCGATACCGACAACATCAAGCAGGTATGCAGGACCCATAGGCCAACCAAACTGCTTCTCCATCACCTTATCGATTGCCGCGAAATCTGCGCCATCGGCGAGTAGACCGCTAAAGCCTGCAAAGTAAGGGAAGAGTACGCGGTTTACGAAGAAACCTGGGCAATCATTAACAACGATTGGTGTCTTACCCATTTTACTGGCATAAGCCACGACCGAAGCGATAGTCTCTTCAGAGCTGTTTTCGCCGCGGATAACTTCAACAAGTGGCATCTTATGCACTGGGTTAAAGAAGTGCATTCCACAGAAGCGCTCAGGCTTCTTAAGGCTCTTAGCGAGTAGGTTGATTGAGATGGTTGAGGTGTTTGATGTGATGATGGCATCGTCACTGACATTTTGCTCAACTTCAGCAAGCACCATGGATTTTACTTTTGGATGCTCAACAACGGCTTCGACTACAACATCGACATCTTTAACCGGCGCGTAGTCCAGTGTCGCGGTGATGTTGTTCAGTACCTTAGCCATCTTCTCTGGTGTAGAGCGGCCACGCTTAATTTGAGCGGCTAATAGCTTAGACGCTTCACCTAGACCAAGATCAAGCGCTGGCTGTGCGATATCTTTCATCACAATTGGTGTGCCTTTGCTGGCACTCTGGTATGCGATACCACCACCCATGATGCCGGCACCAAGTACAGCAGCACTGTCGACATTTTTAGCTAACTTACCCGCTTTCTTAGCTTTGCCTTTGACCAGTTGGTCATTAAGGAAGATACCGATTAGCGCTTGTGCTACGTCGGTTTTAGCGAGCTTGATAAAGGCTTGATGCTCGACCATTAATGCGTCAGCGCGTTCACTGCGAGCAGCTTGCTCGATAACGCTAATGGCTGTCATTGGCGCAGGGTAGTGTTTGCCTGCAACCTTAAATACCATGCCCTTGGCGGTGGCGAATGACATCATAGCTTCAAGCTTAGGTAGGTTTAGCGGAGCTTGCTTTTTAGCGCGGCGTGCCTGCCAATCTAACTTTTCACTTAAGGCTTCTTTCAGCATGGCGATAGCCGATGCCTCTAAATTCTCTGGTGCGACAACTGCGTCGATAGCACCAACTTTAAGAGCGGCTTCTGGCTTATGATCTTTACCAGTTGTGATCCACTCAAGTGCGTTATCGGCACCAATAAGGCGGGGAAGACGAACTGTGCCGCCAAAACCTGGAATTAATCCAAGCTTAGTTTCTGGTAGGCCAAGTTTGGCTGTGGTATCAGCAATACGGAAATCCGTTGCGAGTACGGTTTCAAAACCGCCACCCAGTGCAAAGCCATTAATGGCTGAGATCGTGGGGAATGGCAGGTCTTCAATTTTATTGAAAACAACGTTTGCTTCAGCAATCCAAGGAAGAAGAACACTCTCCTCTTGAGCAAATAGACCGAGAAATTCAGTGATGTCAGCACCGACAATAAAGGCGCCTTTTCCTGAAGTCAGAACGAGACCTTGAATATTCGTGTCTTGCTTAATTGCGTCTAATGCAGCATTGAGTGAGTCTATTGTCTCTCTGTCTAGTTTATTGACAGAGCCGGCAGCGTTAAAGCATAACCGAGCAATATTGTCTTCAAGTAACTCAACCTGAATCGTAGGACTTTGGTAGATCATTGCTTGCTTCCTTTTGCGTGATACCCGTCTTAGAATGTTGTGACTGTAGGGTCAGTTTACCCGGGTAATTTCTCTATCTCGCCTTAGGTCATCATCTGACCAGTTGCTGTCAGTGTGCGACGAAATCAAATAAATTACAACACCCAATTTAAACACTTGTTTGATTGTTGCTTTGGTGGAGTGATTTTTATGCTTTATGTTAAACTGTTTTTAGTTACAGATTTGCTTCCGATTTAAAGAATTAGAATTAATAATAGGATAAAAGATATGGATCAACTGGCTAATCATTTTAAATCTCATATAGCAGAATTAAATCATCGTGTTGCTGAGATTATCTCCCGTGAAAACCTCTCAGGTTTAGTGATCCATTCCGGTCAACCTCATCGTCAGTTTCTTGATGATATGGATTATCCCTTTAAGGTGAATCCGCACTTTAAAGCTTGGCTACCTATTTTAGATAACCCTCACTGCTGGTTATTGGTCAATGGTCGCGATAAACCGCAACTGATCTTTTATCGCCCAGTTGATTTTTGGCACAAGGTTGCCGACCTTCCAGATGCTTTCTGGGCAGAACATGTGGAGATTAAACTGCTTACTAAAGCCGATAAAGTGGCTGAACTTTTACCAAGTGATATCAGTCAGTGGGCTTATATTGGTGAGCACTTAGATGTGGCTGAAGTGCTTGGATTTAAAACCCGTAACCCAGATGCTGTGATGAGCTATCTTCATTATCACAGAGCAAGTAAGACACAATATGAGCTGTGCTGTTTACGTAACGCAAACGAGATAGCTGTTAAGGGTCATCTTGCTGCTAAAAATGCCTTCTTTAATGGTGGAAGTGAGTTTGAGATCCAGCAGGAGTATCTGACTGCAACAAATCAGGGAGAGAATGAGGTACCTTACGGTAATATCGTGGCCCTCAATGAGAACGCCGCTATCTTGCATTACACCAAATTAGAGAGTGTGCGCCCAGAGAGTAGACACTCCTTCCTTATCGATGCTGGGGCTAACTTTTTCGGATACGCTTCAGATATCACCCGTACTTACGCTTTCGAAAAAAATATCTTCAGTGAGCTTATTGAAGCCATGGATAAGATGCAGCAGGAGATCATCTCCATGATGCGTCCCGGTGTGAAGTACGTGGACCTGCATATTGCAACTCATCAAAAGCTGGCCAAGATATTAGTCGATTTCGATATCGCCTCAGGGGAGCCTCAGTCACTAGTTGATCAGGGCATTACCAATGTTTTCTTCCCCCATGGACTAGGGCATATGTTGGGGCTTCAGGTTCATGACATGGGGGGATTCCTCCACGATGAGCGCGGCACCCATATTGCCGCTCCTGACGCACATCCATTTTTGCGATGCACACGTACATTAGCCGCAAATCAGGTACTGACTATCGAGCCGGGTATTTATATCATTGACTCTCTGCTAAATGAGTTAAAGCAGGATAGTCGTAAGAAGCAGGTGAACTGGCAGACTGTTGACCTTTTGCGTCCATTTGGTGGGATCAGAATTGAAGATAATGTCATCGTTCATGCTGATCAAAATGAGAATATGACCCGTGATTGTGGTTTAAATTGACTGACAGTTATCGGATCCCGTCGGCTGAATTGATCATAGAAGAGGAGATAAAGCATAGTCGCTTTATCTCTTTTCTTTTTCACTGCCAGTCTTACGAAGAGCTGAAGTGTGCACTTACTAACATAAAGGCAGATTACCCAGGAGCTAACCATTATTGCTATGCTTTTGTCGCTGCAGAGCCTGGCAATACCCTTGCTATGGGCTCCAGTGATGATGGTGAGCCATCAGGCAGTGCTGGTCGTCCTATGTTGGCCACTTTGCAGGGCGCTGATGTGGGCGAGATAGGCGCCGTTGTGGTGCGCTATTTTGGTGGCACTAAGTTAGGTGTTGGTGGGCTAGTGAGAGCATACAGTTCAGGGATAAAACAGGGGCTGACTCAGTTAGAAACTCAGCTAAAACAGATCCGTTATCCCGGTTTACTGGTATGTGATTATAATCAGCTTAAAGATGTTGAGTATCTATTAGCGCAATATGATGGAGTGATAGAGGAGCGGGACTTTATGGAAAAGGTTACCCTCAACTTTGCGATCCCTAAGCGGTTTCAAACTGAATTAAACCGCGATCTGGCTACCATGAGCCAAGGGCTTTTAGCGGCTAAGTTTGATTTTCACAAGAGTGATTCAACCCATTAATTTGTTTCTGTGATGGGTTACCATTTTGTGAGAAACTAGCTTAGTGGCCGAATTGCCATCTATGGAAAATGGACGTGATAAAACCTGAATGCAATATAGAACAATAATAAGAATCACTGGATTCTTAATGGGACTCTTCTCCCTGTCACTGCTTCCTCCAGCCTTGGTTGCGGTGATCTACAAAGATGGTGGTGGTACCGCTTTTATCCAGGCTTTTTTTCTCAGTCTCTTTTTAGGCTTCCTGCTCTGGTACCCTAATCGGAGGCATAAAAAAGATCTTCGAACCCGTGAGGGCTTCTTGCTGGTTGTATTGTTTTGGGCCGTACTGGGATCTATCGGTGCCGTGCCATTCATCTTCACTAATCAACCAGATCTGAGCATAACCGACAGTTTTTTTGAATCCTTCTCTGCACTCACGACTACAGGGGCAACTGTGATTGTTGGCTTGGATTCTCTTCCAAAAGCTATTCTCTTCTATCGACATCTGCTGCAGTGGCTCGGTGGCATGGGGATCATTGTACTCGCTGTGGCCATTTTGCCTATGTTAGGTATTGGGGGGATGCAGTTATATCGGGCGGAGATGCCCGGACCTGTAAAAGATAGCAAAATGACCCCACGTATTGCCGAAACCGCTAAGGCGCTTTGGTATATCTATTTTGCACTGACTATCGCCTGCGCCGTGGCTTACTGGCTGGCTGGAATGGATGTGTTTGACGCCATCTGTCACTCATTCTCAACCATAGCAATAGGCGGTTTCTCGACCCATGATGCCAGTATGGGTTACTTTGATAGCACTGCGATAAACATGGTTTGTGTGGTGTTTTTATTGATCGCAGCGCTCAATTTTAGTTTGCACTTCGCCGCGTTTACTCGGCGGGGAATCAATCTAAAGATCTACTTTAAAGATGCGGAATTTAAAGCCTTAGTGATAGTGCAGTTGGTGCTCACGGGGATCTGTTTTGGTGTGCTATACCACTCGGGGATCTATGACTCCCCCGAACAGACATTAGATTTCGCCCTGTTTCAGGCGGTATCTATCTCGACGACGGCAGGTTTCGGTACCGAGAGCTTCCATATGTGGCCACTGTTTCTTCCTATGCTACTCATCTTCTCCAGCTTTATCGGTGGCTGTGGCGGCTCTACCGCTGGTGGCATCAAGGTGATACGTATGATCTTGCTGTTAAAGCAGGGCTCAAGAGAGCTAAAACGTCTTGTCCACCCCAGAGGCATGTTCTCAATTCGTATCGGTGATAAGGCCCTGCCTGATAGAATTATCGATGCTGTGTGGGGCTTCTTCTCTGCTTATGCTTTGGTATTTGTGCTCTGTATGCTGCTATTGATGGCGATGGGAATGGATAACATCACTGCGTTTAGTGCCACCGCTGCTTGTCTTAATAACCTAGGTCCAGGGCTTGGTGAAGTGGCGAGTAATTACGCCAGTATTGGTGACGGTGAGAAGTGGGTGTTGTTAATGGCCATGCTGTTTGGTCGACTTGAGGTATTCACCTTGCTCGTGCTGTTTACCCCGACATTCTGGAAAAACTAGCAAAAACTACTTTAGGATTATCGATGAATAAGACGCTTATTATCTACTCGACGGTTGACGGACAAACCCGTGCAATTTGTGAGCTAATGAAAGGGGTGAATCAGGCCGCTGAAAGTGAAGTGACATTGGCTTCACTTGAGGAGGCAAAAGCGTTGAGTTTGGCTGACTTTGATAAGGTGATGATTGGTGCCAGTATTCGATATGGTAAGCATAGGCCTGAACTTTATCAGTATATCAATAATCACCATGCGGTATTGAGTGCCAAGCCTAACGCTTTTTTTACAGTGAATGTAGTGGCAAGAAAGCCTGAGAAAAACACTCCAGAAACGAACCCCTATATGAAGAAGTTTCTCGAGCTATCGCTGTGGAAGCCTCAGCAGTTAGGTGTGTTTGCTGGTAAGATCGATTATCCCAAATACCGTTTTTTTGATAAGACCATGATACGTTTTATCATGTGGATGACAAAAGGCCCCACGGATACATCGGGTACTTATGAATTTACCAACTGGCAGCAAGTTGAGGAGTTTGGCAAGGCATTTGCCGATAGATAGATTTTGGTTTTCGCCGATAAAAAAGCCTGCTTTAAGCAGGCTTTGTTGTCTCTGTAACTCTCAAGTTCATAAGTATTAGGCGCAGTACTGCTTATGCAGTATGGAGATCACTTCGGTGACCTGCTCATTTTTAAGCTTATAGAAAACAACCTGAGAACTCTTGCGTGTTGAGACAAGATCTTGTGCCCGTAACACTGCTAAGTGCTGTGATAGTGCAGATTGGCTTAGTGGGACAGTTTCATTCAACTCAGTGACGCTATATTCATTCTCAAGTAATAAACATAAGATCATCAAGCGGTAGGGATTGGCAATCGCCTTTAGCCACTTTGCTGCATTTTCTGCATTAGATACCATCGCATCTACATCGATTTCTTTTTGCATAGGGTGACTCACTCCTAGGATTAGCCAATTCTAATTGAGTTGTTCTGTAATGACAATGATACCGACCCTAGTCGAGATCTCAATTTTGAGTGTAAATTATATGAGCTAGCGCTAATTTGTGATCAATTATCCTGTTTATTCTTCGACAGACTGAAACAATAGAGCAAGCAATCAAGATTATAAATTAGGCATATGAATGAAATCTATTCTCGTACTGTATTACTCCCGAGGCGGGCATACCGCTAAAATTAGTCGTGCCATTGCTGAGCATATTGAGCATCAGGGGCATAAATCTCGGGTGATGCATATTAGCGAAGCGGTAAAAGAGGGATTAGATTGGGCCAAGTATGACAGTGTCGCACTGGGAGCTTGTGTCATGTATGGCAGCTACGATAAAAGTGTCTTTGCATTTACGACCGAGCATCAAGCAGCCCTTAGCGAGAAACCAAACAGTTTTTACAGTGTTAATGTGGTGGCTCGTAATCCAGAAAAACGTGTTCCAGAGAATAATAAATACCTGCAGAAATTCATTGAGCTTTCCCCTTGGAAGCCTAATGATGTCAAAGTGATCGCTGGTAAAGTAGATTATCCAGCATGGCGCTGGTGGGACAGACTCGCTATTCAGCTAATTATGAAGATGACGAATGGCCCAACTGATCCTAAATCAGTCATCGATTACACCGACTGGGATGACGTTAAGCTTTATGCTGAACATCTGATCCGTTTGGCTGATTAGTTACTCTGCATTATATTCCTGTTATTGTGTCGTAATGCAATGAAGTTTAGCGGCTTAACCTGTTGAGCCGTTATCAGGAGTCTGTATCTTTGAAGCTAGTACTATTGCCTGGAATGGATGGAACAGGGGAGCTTTTTTCTTCGTTACTTTTTTCCCTATCGGAATATGAGTGCGAAGTTATAGCATTACCGCAGACAGGGCCTCAAGATTACGCATCAATAACTGAATATGTAAAAGAGAAATTACCCCAAAATGACTTTATCTTAGTGGCGGAGTCATTTTCTGGCCCCGTGGCTGCTAGGCTAGCCAAAGAGGGGGCAGAGCATTTGCAAGGGGTTATCTTCGTAGCCACTTTTTTATCAAAACCTCATTGGTTACTTCTCTCTATTGCCAGAGCTCTTCCTTTAAAGTTACTTTCGGCTTTGCCATTTGCAAAACTCTTTGTTAAAGCGTTATTTCTAGGTTCTGCTGCAAGCAATGAGTTGGTTGAACAGTTTCAATCGATTGTTGACTCACTTCCCCCTCGGGTCATCAAGGCAAGACTAAGTTCAATGCTATCACTCTCATTCTCTGCTGAGTTAATTGAGCTTCCAGTAGGATATATTCAAGCGACTTCAGATTATCTAGTGTCGTCAAATAAGGTCACTGAGTTTAGTGCCTGTTTTAGAGAGCTACAGGTTAGAAGCGTTGAGGGGCCTCACTTTATACTGCAGGCAAACCCAGCTAAATCTGCTGAGGTAATCTCTGAGTTGGTTACTCTTTTTGGCAAGCAAACAGGTAAAGGGCGAGTTACTTTTTAGATCTTCTTAGAGATATATCACCGCTGATGACTTCGGCGTGTTCACCTATGATATTGATAAGCTTTGCTTCTATGTGCATCGACATAGGAAAATTCATATCTGGCTGCTTGATAATCACCTCTGCATAGGTTCTATGTCGATTAGATAGAAAATAGTATCGCCCATCCCACACACAGTCGAAATAGAAATTTGGCTCGCTTAGGTTGATGTTCTCTAACCTATTTTTTGCATTAACAAGATAGTTTTCAGTGGTGATAATACTGCAGCGGTTTTGCTGCGAACCGTCACTGAACTTGTAGATAAGCGCAGGTTTATTAGCCAGCTTTCCTTCGCTGCCCCCTAGGTAAGTGTTGAGTTCAATAACCGTGGCATGTGTCTTTATCGGCAATATGATAACCGGGAATATTATTGAGGCAGTTTGAAACAGAGATCGCATTATGAGCTCTTTTCCTCTTGCTAGATTTCAATTTGGTCTATTTAAAACCTCACTAGCCTATAGAATGCTCTTAGATAGTCTTTTGCGCAATATCTTATTGATATAAATAGTTTAATTTGTTTTTGCTAATTCAGGGAGAACTTGTTCTTGATGAGCGATGAAGTCGATATAAGGTTGGTATGTTACTGATTAATAATGGCTGGCTAGTGATTTTTTCTGCTTAGTCCATAAGATAGAGAAACTACAACCTAGGATGCATAAAAGGCAGGTAGCCTTTTTGCTATCAAAATCAGCTGAGAAAAATCTATAACAGTCATAGAAACTTCGATACTGTCCTTGTATGGTATTAAAAATCAATTAAGAACGAGTAATTCTACAGGCTCGTTAGGCATCTATATGAACTTAGATGAGTTGGCCAACTCTGTGTCAGAATCAGAGTTAAGAGAAAGACTCATTCACTCGGTAGGAGAGTGGAAGCAAGATGATCAAGATATTGAGGAGCTCGCTTATCTAATGGGAAAATGGCAATGAATCTACACAACAACGCTTGCGTAGCAAACTCCATGTAAATGCCTAACAAGGCAAGGCAGTCGGATGGCTTTAGGTATACCTTTGGATATTGCAGAAATTCTAAACTTTGTAGCGATTGAATCAGGTACAAAGATCGAAAAAGTTCATCTTAATAGCAATATATCTGATGAGCTTGGTATTGTTGGTGATGACTTTCACGAATTAATAGAAGCATACTCAAACAAGTATCACGTAAATATGGATGAATATCTGTGGTATTTTCACTCAGAAGATGAGGGGGTAAATATCTGGTCTTTTATTTTTAAACCACCATGGAAAAAGGTAGAAAAAATTCCAATAACACCTCAAATGCTCTTAAACTTTGCGATTAAAGGCAAGTGGCTAGTTGTTTATCCAGAGCATAAAGTACCAACTAATCGAAATGACATTACATACAGTAATTGTCTTTGGTTAGTTTTAATTATCGGTTTTTTGGTAGCGTGTTATACCTAATGGACTAATAAATAAGAATAAAAAAGTTTGTTGTTTTCGTTGTTCAACATTTTAGCAAACAATCTTTTGCCCATTATTAGGGCGCTATAGCTACTGGAGGATCGGTGGTAGTTTTAGATGAAGAGCACATGTCATGGATTCTTTTCCAAAACACAAACGATATGTATTTGTCAGTAGTTTGTGGAACTGTCGGCATGTTTACCGTAGAGATTCAATTAACCAATTCTGAAGCAACAAGTTATAAATTAACGGGCAAATCATATATCGATCAATTTGCTAGTAGTATCTGCGCGAAACCAGACTATTTTACACCTAGGAAAGTAGCCAATTTCAAAACTAAGTTTAACGTCACTGAGGCGCTATCTGAATGGCGAAATTCGTAGAGTTGTAGCTATAACAAGTGACTCAAAATGACGCAAAATGCTTGGCTGGCTAGTGATTTTTATCTGTTTAAGCATTAATACGAGAATCACTTTAGCAAATGGTTATTCTCTCGAAATCGAAGAAGCGATAAGATGATGAAAAAAGTCCAATAATCATGGAGATCTCATGATGAATATAGTGAAAGTAGACGATAGCAATGCTCATGTTTACGCTAATCTTTACCAAGGATATAGTGCTGAATTTTCAAAAATTATTGACGACAAACCAGACGAGAACGGTGTGTTTGAGATTTATCCTCGGCTAAAAGGTAGTGTTACAGGCTACTTACTTTACGTGGAGGGTATTCCTGCTGCTATAACAGCCATAGATGAAACATCACCAAAAGCGTATGAGATTTGTGACTTTTACGTTTTGCCTTGCTTTCGTAAAAACAAAGTAGGGAAGCGCTTTATTTCTAGTTTGTTTGAATGTCTTGGAGGTTCGTGGGAAATCAAGCAAGTAGCGGGGGCGGAGCATGCTATCAGTTTTTGGCGTGACGTAGTGAGTGACTATACATCTGATGATTACGTAGAAGATGTGTATGAAGACCATAAGTGGGGAACGGTAACAAGGCAACGTTTCGCACACGCCAAAAATGCCTAAAAACGACTGTGGCGACTTTTTAGGCCTGGTAATTCTAAGTTGTGGTCGAGCTTCAGTATAGTGAGCAATCAGTTCGGCATATAACGTTAGTCAGAAGCTATGCTTCACTCATCGTGTCGAATTGGCATTTCCGCAAAGGCTTTCGCTAATACTTCCGCTAATATTTCCAAAAGCTGGGATGGAAGAGCACTGCCACGGTCAGTATCTCTAAGCGTCCCAAAAGCATACCGATGGCAAGTGCCCATTTGGCCACATCTGGTAGGGTAGAGAAGTTTCCTGCCGGGCCAATAACGTCACCAAGTCCTGGACCTACGTTGGTGACTGCTGTGATCGCACCAGTAAAGCTGGTCATTGGATCGAGTCCAGTTAATACCAGTATGATTGATAGCAATACGATAACGAACGCAAACAACAAGATAAAGGTCACCAGAGAGCGGACAATATCGTCGCTGATGATTCGGTTATTGTAGCGCTCTTTAAACACACCGCTGGGGTGAAACTGTTGCTTTAACTGCTCTCGCATGATGGCGCCGGCTATCTGGAAGCGGAAAATTTTTATCCCGCCTGAGGTCGAGCCTGAGCAGCTGCCAGCGAACATTAAGAAGAGGAAGGCGATATTGGCCAGTGCGCCCCAGGCTGTGTAGTCCGTGAGACCATAACCTGTGGTGGTAACAACTGACACGACATTGAAACTGGCGAGTCTAAGGGCATCGAGTGGGCTCATCTCATGACCTAGCCAGAGCCAGAAGGCTAAGCTCATTGATACCAATGAGATAAACAGGATAAAGCCTTTAACTTGTGCATCATTCCACACCCAGAGTGAGCGTTGCTGAATGCTGTTAACGAACATTAACAGCGGCAATCCGCCAGCTGCCATAAATACCACGCCAACCCAGTGAGCTTGATTTGAGAATGCCGCCATTGAGCTGTCTGAGGTGGAGTAACCGCCAGTAGAGAGCGTGGTCATGGCGTGATTAATGGCTTGGAACCAGTTCATTCCCGACAGATGATAGGCAATCCCACACAGTACAGTGAGGAGGATGTAGATATAGAAAAGGTGTTTCGCCATATCTTGCGTTCTGGGGATCGCTTTATCGCTCCAGTCTGAAGACTCGGTTCTAAATAGCCTCATACCACCGACATTGAGGAAGGGCAGTACAGCCACAGCCATCACGATAAAGCCAATTCCCCCCATCCACTGCAGTAGAGAGCGCCAGATCAGAATACTGTGATCCATTGAATCTAGACCAGATAGAACCGTTGAGCCTGTGGTGGTGATCCCCGACATGGTCTCGAAAAATGCATCGGTATAGTTGATGCCGTGATACAAGGTAAAGGGCATGGCGGCAAAGAAGCTGACGATCAGCCAAGTTAAGCTGGTTAGTAGAAACATATCTCGAATATTGAGGTGCAGGTTTCTACTTCGTCCCTGATGTATGCACGCACTGGCACAGGTACCAGTAAATAGGGAGGAGATCATAAATGCACCCACAGTCTCTTCGCCATAGAAGAGGGCGAAGATAAGTGGGATAAACATAAAGACTGTCAGTGTCGACAGAAAAATGCCTAAAATAAATAGCAGAGGTCGAAGGTTTAGCATAGTGCTTAAATCCTTTGAAATCGTATGACTAGCGGTTAGCTGCTATGCAAACCTTAGAAGAAGAAAGCACTGGGTTGGAAGAGTTTTTCAACTTCACCAACAAACTTCTTATTCACCAGGAAGAGAATAACGTGATCTCCCTGCTCAATAATGGTGTTATCGTGGGCCATCAACACCTCATCGTCACGGACGATGGCACCGATAGTCGTGCTGGGCGGCAGCTTTATTTCGCCTATCTTCTTACCTACCACTTTAGACGTTTTAGCATCACCGTGGGCGATAGCTTCAATGGCTTCCGCTGCTCCACGCCTTAGGGAGTAAACGTTACAGATATCGCCCTGCCTGATATGGGTCAGTAGTGCAGAGATAGTGGCTTGTTGTGGTGAGATAGCTATATCGATATTGGCTTCCTGAACGATATCCACATAGGCTTCACGCTGAATAAGTACCATGACTTTCTTAGCGCCCATGCGTTTTGCCAGTAACGCAGCCATGATGTTGGCTTCATCGTCGTTGGTAACCGCAATAAATACATCGGTTTGATCGATATGCTCCTCTATGAGTAGCTCTTGATCTGAAGCGTCACCACAGAACACCGTCGTGTTTTCGAGCTTTTCAGATAGCTCTTCTGCGCGCTCCTGCTTATGTTCAATAAGCTTGACCGAGTGATTACGTTGAAGCTGCTTAGCTAAGCCTAAACCTATGTTACCCCCGCCAGCAATCATGATATTGCGGTAGGTGTTATCCAGCTTCTGCATCTCACTCATAACTGCGCGCACGTGGCGGCTATCGGCGACAAAGAATACCTCATCATCGGCTTCGATAATGGTGGTACCTCTCGGCATAATTGAGCGGCCTTGTCTGAAGATTGCAGCTACCCGGGTATCAATATTGGGCATATGTTCTCGCAGTGCGGCGAGAGCGTTGCCCACTAAAGGACCACCATAATAGGCTCGAACTGCCACTAAGCTTAGGCGACCTTCGGCAAACTCTAGCACTTGCAGCGCGCCTGGGTACTCAACCAAGCGGCGGATATAGGAGGTGACAAGCTGTTCGGGGGCGATCAACTCATCGATAATAAAACCACCACGGGGACTGTTATCATTTTTCTTGGTTTCGCTATTAATAAATAGCTTATCGCGAAGGGCTAAATACTGCTCAGAACGGATCCGTGCGATTTTAGTTGGGGTTCCAAATAGCGAGTAGGCGATCTGACAGGCTGCCATATTACACTCATCGCTGTTGGTTACTGCGATCAACATATCAGCGTCTTCAGCCCCTGCATCTTTTAAGGTGTTGGGGTGAGCGCCATGTCCGAATACCACCCGCAGATCATACTTATCCTGCAGTGAGCGTAATCTTCGTCTGTCGTTGTCGACTATGGTGATGTCGTTATTTTCACCAACTAAGTTTTCAGCTAAGGTGCCACCGACTTGGCCAGCACCTAAAATGATAATCTTCATGGCCTTGCTTTATCCCTTTACTAGGCGTGCGTAATAGAATCCGTCCATATTCTCCGTGCCCGGAGTGATCTGCCAGCCTATGTCGTCAGGATTTGGCTGCTGCGAGATAGCAATGAGCGTAGCATCATGCGTTCTTTCAAGGAAAGCACTAATCTGCTGTGCATTCTCTTGTGGAAGAATTGAGCAGGTTGCGTATAGCAGTGTGCCACCAGGTTTAAGCCACTTCCAGCAATGATCCAATATCTTGCTTTGAAGCTGGGCTAACTCTTCAATATCAGCCTGTTTTCTTAACCACTTGATATCTGGATGACGACGAATGACACCTGTTGCTGAGCAAGGGGCATCGAGCAAAATTCGGTCAAACTTATCACCTTGCCACCAGGAATCGATATCAGCCGCATCGCCATGAACTAGCTTAGCGTTTAGTGAAAGGCGGTCCAAATTCTGCTGTACCCGCTCGAGTCGGTTAGCATCGAAGTCCACCGCCACTAACTCTGTGTCAGCGCGCTCAAGTATGTGGCAGGTTTTACCGCCAGGAGCGGCACAAGCATCGAGAATTAACTCGCCATCGGCAGGGGCCAATAGGGTGGCAGCCCATTGCGCTGCGCCGTCCTGAACTGAGGCCGCACCTTGTTCAAAACCTGGCAATTGCATCACGTCTTTAGGGCTCTCAAGTAAGATAGCATCGCTACTTTGTCCCGCTGAAGCTGATATCTCAGCCTCTGCTAGCAGTGCTAGATATTCATCGCGAGTTTGAGAGCGAACATTGTTGCGTAACCACATTGGTGGACGTTGATGACTGTTTTCAATGACTGTTTGCCAACTGTCTGGGTAGGCCTGTTTGAGGCTTTTTATTATCCAAGCTGGAGTATTGTAAGTCAGCGTATCGTTGTCAGTCGGCAGTGGCTTCTCTTGACGCTGAATATTACGCAGCACTGCGTTGATCACTTTTACTAGGCCATCGAACTTTAGCTGGCGACAAGCTTCCGCAGTTTCTGAGATCGCCGCATGGCTTGGGATACGGGTAAAGTAGAGTTGATAGCAGCCGACCAAAAGCAGTTGGTGCAAAATCCTCTGCTTCCCTTTAAGTGGTTTAGCCATGCAATCGCTGATCAGTTTATCGAGTTGTGGCAGTTGACGCATCACCCCGTAACTTAGCTCTGCTAATAGGGCTTTATCTTTACCGCTTTCGCAATGTTTCTGCTGTTCAGGCAGGGCAACAGAGAGGGAGATCCCTTTCTCCAATACCTGAAAAACGACCTTGGCCGCAAGTGCACGCAAATTCATATTACTCAGCCTCTTTTGTGCTGTTTAAAACTGTGCCAGGGGTAAACCACTCGCTACGGGAGTTGAGAATATCTGCAACACTCAGTGGTTTCTTGCCCGGTAACTGCATATTAAGCAAGGTCAGTACACCGTCACCAGTGGCTATCTCTATGCCCTCTTTGCCTGCCGAGATAATTGTGCCTGCTGGAGCCTGTGACTTAGATTGGCTGACGTGGGCTTCTCTTACCTTGATGCTGGCATCTTGGTGAGAAAAGTGGCTAATAGGCCAAGGGTTAAAGGCTCTGATCTCACGCCAAAGTTGAGCTGCAGACTTATTCCAATCCAGCTCCGCTTCCTCTTTACTTAGCTTCTCGGCATAGTTTGCCAGTGCTTCATCCTGCTTTTCTGCAGCCAGTTCACCTTTGGCGAGTCCCGTCAAGGCTTCGACCAGTGCTTCTGGTCCCTGTTCGGCCAGTTTTTCATATAAGCTGGCTGAAGTATCGCTATCTTCGATTGGCAACTGAGTTTTTAGCAGCATATCACCAGTATCTAGGCCGATATCCATCTGCATTATGGTAACGCCAGTTTCTGTGTCACCAGACCAAAGTGCTCGTTGGATAGGTGCTGCACCGCGCCAGCGCGGTAAGATTGAGCCATGTACATTAATACAGCCAAGTTTTGGTGTATCAAGCACGACTTTAGGTAAGATCAACCCATAAGCTACAACAACCATGATATCGGCATTTAAACTGGCCAGTTCTGCTTGCGCTTGCTCATCCCTTAAGGAGGTAGGTTGATATACCGGGATCTCATTTTCCAGCGCCAACATTTTTACCGGGCTGGCCTGTAACTTTTTACCGCGTCCAGCAGGTTTATCTGCTCTGGAGTATACGGCGATAACATTATGTTCAGAGTTGATAAGAGCTTGAAGGTGGCGAGCTGCAAAATCTGGTGTACCCGCAAAAATAACGTTTAATGGTTTCAAGAGCTCTCTATCCTTTCTTTTCTTGGCGGGCAGCTTTCTCAAGCTTCTGCTTGATTCGTTGACGCTTTAGTGGCGATAGGTAATCGACAAACAATTTACCTTTAAGGTGATCTAATTCGTGCTGTAAGCAGATCCCAAATAGACCATCCGCCTCTAAGGTAAACTCATTACCTTCGCGATCTAGTGCTTTGATGGTGACATGCTCGGCGCGCTCAACATTGGCGAAGATGCCTGGAACGGAGAGGCAGCCCTCTTCATTTTCGAAGTGGCCGCTGCTAGCAACTATCTCCAAATTAATGAAGACTTTTGGTCTTTCCACTTCATCTTGAAGATCCATGACTATCAGCTGGTGATGGTAATCCACTTGTGTGGCTGCCAGCCCGATACCTTTCTCTTCGTACATGGTTTCAAACATGTTATCGATCTGCGTTTGTAAGTCAGCATTAAACTCTGTTACTGGCTTGGCAATCGTGCGTAATTTCTCATCTGGAAAACGTAAAACTTTTAATAAACTCATACATAAACTCTTAACAAGTCTGTCAAATCTTTATCAGTTGGTTATACTGACTCTAGCTAATGCTTCAATTTTAATCCTTAGTGGCATTCAATAACAGCAAAAGCTCTATATATACGTAAACTAGTTCAAAGTGCTTTATATATCGTACTCGGTTCTGCTTTAGATATTAAAGAGCTATCAGCATGGAAAACCCCATGAAACGACTAATTTTATTCGCTTTAATGACATTTAGTTGCTCTATATTCGCAGATACCCTCACTTTGAAGTCCGGTCATCCAGATTCCTATGTTGTTGTGAAGGGAGACACACTCTGGGATATCTCTGAACATTTTCTTAATGACCCTTGGCGCTGGCCTAAGTTATGGGGCGTTAATCCTCAAATTGCGAACCCTCACCTCATCTATCCAGGTGATCGGCTGACTTTAGTTTTCATTGATGGCGAACCTAGATTAGTCGTTAAGCCCCATAAGCGTAAGAGCCCTGAAGGCAGAATTCATGCTAAGGGCGATGCGATACCAGCGATTGATCTTTCGTTAATTGGTCCCTACTTAATTCAAAATCGTGTTGTCGATGGTGATTGGTTTGATAAACAACCTATGGTGCTGGGTGGGGAGAGCGAATCTAAACATCATATCGTTGGCGATATTGTTTATGTACAACAAGTTCTGACCTTAGGTGATAAGTTTGGTGTTTATTCTGAAGGTCGTGAGTTTGTCAGTAAAGAGAATGAAGTGCTTGGGAAAGAGGTGGTTTTAACTGCCAGTGGACGTGTGGTTGAGTCTGGCCCTATCTCTAAGATTAAGCTACTGAGCAACTTTCGTGAAACTAAAGCGGGATACCGTATTTTACCCATCGAGAGTGATTCACTGCTCTCCGCTTACTTTATGCCCAAAGCTGCGACAGTGACTGAGCCTGGCTCAATCCTCGCCTCTGAAAAGCACCTAAGAGAGATGGGTAAACTGGATGTGGTCTATCTTGATAAAGGGGTAGAGGATGGGGTTGAACCTGGTGATGTTTTCTCAATCTATCGAGATGGCATCGATGTGGTGATAAATGGTGATGGACAGCCTGTACTGCCTGCAGAAAGAAGTAGTTATGAAGATCTGCTAAGTGGTGTTTCCTCCGATAATGCCATTAAGATGCCTGATATCTTCCGTGGTCGATTAATGGTGTTTAAAGTTTTTGATAAGACCAGCCTTGGTCTTATCATGGCGAATAAGAAAACTGTCCGGGTCGATGATAAGTTGGTCCAGCCAGATTCGATAAACCTATTAAAAAGTTTTGCTGATTAACGTTAACTGAGAGGTTATCTATAAGCGACAAACTGGTCGATTGGCTAGTTGTTAATGCAGTACCCGGGCTTGGACCTGCTCGGATAAAACAGCTACTAAACTACATGGATGTAGAGGAACTTAGGCAGATGTTAGCGCATGAAAAGTCAGCGCTTCCTCTGCCGGAGAGTCTACTTGAGCGTGAGCTTGCCCCTAATCTTAATTTAGTTGAATCGGCTTTAGCGTGGCAGGAGTCTGCTGATAACCACGCCATTATCTGTTTCGACGATCCACACTACCCTAGTTTTTTAAAGCAGATATCTGCTCCTCCCCCCATCTTGTTTGTCAAAGGTGAACTGGATGCATTTTTTCCTCCGGCACTGGCAATTGTTGGCAGCCGAGCAGCGTCAAAAGCGGGTTTACAGCTTGCTTATCGGTTTGGGAGTGAGTTGGGTGAGCTAGGGTTCGGTGTTTGTAGTGGAATGGCTGTAGGCGTTGATGGTTCAGCACATCAGGGTTGCCTCGATAGTGGTGGTAAAACTCTGGCAGTGTTGGGTACGGGAGTTGATGTCATCTACCCTAAGCGGCATCGAAAAATCTATGAGGATATTCAGGCTCATGGTGCAATTGTGAGTGAATTTTGGCCTGGCACTAAGCCCTTTTCGGGGAATTTTCCGAAACGAAATCGAATTATCAGCGGTCTATCTATAGGAACCTTAGTGGTTGAAGCCTGCAGGAAAAGTGGTTCATTAATAACTGCCAGATTGGCCCTAGAGCAGGGGAGAGAAGTTTTTGCTATTCCTGGTAGTGTCTTGGCAGAAAATAACCAAGGCTGCCATGATTTGATTAAAGATGGAGCCAAACTTGTCGAGAATGTGGCCGATATAATAGAAGAAGTATCAGCTTTATGTGATTTTCACCTTGAAGAACTGAAAAGCAGTCACCATATAGGGGAAGAGAACGCTTCTGATTTGCCATTTGCCTCACTGTTAGCTAGTGTTGGATATGAGACTACACCAATTGATGTTGTGGTTGAGCATAGTGGAAAGGCCATAGAGTTAGTATTAGAGCAAATGCTTGAACTTGAGTTGCAAGGTTGGGTCGCTGTAGTACCCGGTGGTTATGTAAGAATAAAGAGGAGCTAGCCATGTTTGATATCCTCATGTATCTGTTTGAAAACTATGTTCACAGTGAAGTTGAGTTCCTGGTGGATGAAGATGAGTTAACGCAAGAGCTAACTCGTGCTGGCTTTCACCAGTCCGAAATTATCAAGGCTTTGTCTTGGCTTGAGAATTTAGCTGAGTTGCAGGAAGGGGATAAACCTTACTTATGCAACCATGCTCAACACTCCTTTAGGATCTACACTCAAGATGAGATGGATAAACTCGACGTCGAATGTCGTGGTTTCATCCTATTTCTTGAACAGATTGAGGTTCTAAATGTTGTGACGCGAGAGATGGTTATCGATCGTATTATGGAGTTAGATGAGAGCGCGTTAATTCTCGAAGATCTCAAGTGGGTTGTACTTATGGTGTTATTTAATGCCCCTGGTAATGAATCAGCTTATGAGCAGATGGAAGATCTAATCTTCGAGCAACCTGATGGCAGACTTCATTCATAGTGAACCCCAGTCATAGTGATAAAGAAAGGAGGCTTAAGCCTCCTTTTTTGCACATGGATGTGCTTATCCCTGAACGCAAGGGTGCAAGATGTTCCCTACATCTGTGGCACATTTCCACACATCCATGTTGGTCATTGCGTAAGAAGGGATTTGTGTCTGATACCCATCGTCTCTACACCCCCCTTTAAGATTAAAGCCACTTAATAGTGCAGGTGTTTCTTATCCTGTACTAAGTGAGTTGGTTTTAAGTATTCCCGATAGCTGTAACGGTTTAGTTTATTGATCTTAACCTTAACCTTATTCTTATCTTGGTTATCATCAAATTGGTTAACTTGAGTGTTAAGCCAGTTAGAGAACTCTGGCTGATATTGAGTGAGTGACTGCAGCAGTTGTTCATAGCCCTCAAAGTAGTCGGTTTTCAGGAATTGACTTAGCTGAACAAAATCACTGTGGTGGTGCTCAGCGAGAAAGCGAACCGCCATATAGCTCCACTTATAGGTCCTGTCTTGGCCATCATCATATTCTGTGGCAAAAATCTCCTCAAGAGTCGGCGCTTTTTCTATATCACGTTTGATGACTTTTAGTGTGTTTGGGTTGGAATCACCTTTAGCGATATATTCCGCTAACCCTTCAGACCACCAGACCATTTTAGATGGGAAATGACCGAAGCCTCCATATTTTACAAAGTGACCATCTAGGTAATGAACGTATTCATGATTTAAGTTCCAAATTGCAAACTCTGGTTGGATCCAAAATTGGCGATAGGCAAAGAAGGTGGCTTGGTTTCCAGGCTTAGAGGGAGTGCCTTCGATATACATACCACCATTGTCGGTATTGATATCAAATAGTAGCTGACCATAAGCGTTATATTGGCTCCAGTTTTTAAAGGCAACGACTCTAAGCGCTGTATTAAAATCATTTGGCGTTGCTTGATGCCCTGTCTCGAGTATCTGGTGGAAGTTTGCTTCTTGTGAGGTCAATTTGGTGCAGCTGCTTGCCAGCTCCTCTTGATTCAGATCTTGGGCCAAGATAAACAAGCTGTCGGAGCAGGGGTGATGTATGGGTAAAATGTCGGTTAGTTCTGGGATGCGGCAGATATCACTGTTCTGTTCACAACGATCTTTTCCTGCAAAGGCATTTACATGAAACCCTAAGGTGTATGTGTCTTTGGCATCATCCCCTCTTATTGAGATATCTACTTTGGCGATCTCAGCAACTGCTTTATCTATTCTATCTTCAGCTAATGTGGGTTTATTCTCGTCGCTAGTTGGTAGGGCTAGGCGATAGAGGCCAAGTGCCCAGTATGCGTTTGCCTTTGGCCAGTCGTTACCCTCTCTGATGCTGGTATTTGAAGAGGCAAAGTCTAATAATGGCTTGGCCAGATCTAAAGCGACAATTTGTTGATTCAACTCTCCGTCTACATCCTTTCTTGCACTGTTAAATAACATGCCGTAGGCCCTGAGTGTTTCCCAAAGTCCGTAGTCGTTAGCTAAGTTAGTATTGCTTTCACCCAGTGAAATAAGTTGAGCCTCAAGCATGGGTAGAAGCTTTGCGAGTTGCTGCGCGTTGTCATTATCACTGTAGTAGCGATAAATCGTCACAGCAAAATGCTCCTGTAGGCGAGGGGAACGAGAAAAAAATGGTTTATTTGTGAGTTCAGATAGGCCAAGAGTGAGGGCTTCAATGCTGGAACTGTCGAGTAGTTCTTTAGGGCCAAAATAACTAAAAGCACGGAGGTAATAGAGGAGCTTATCTGCTTGTTGCTCATCGTTAACACTCGCTAATGCTAAACTTACCTGTATAAATATATCTTTAGTTAACAGTGGACTATCTGCTTTAAATAGAGATTGCTCTTGAGCTTCCATGATCTTGTTTATCTGTGTGTTATCTAAACTTATCTTTGCAGTTGAGCTGCAGCCAGAGAGTGAAAGAAGCGCAAGAGCAATAACTGATTGGCGAAACATAATAATCCTTAATCTTTTTGGATACAATATACTGATCTTTTGTCGATATAACTAGTGGTATTACCGCCATAGCTTGATAAAATATGAGCATATAAGGTAAGTGAGATAAGCATGTCTAAGATCGATCAACAGCTATTTAGCTCCCATGAACACGCTTTAGAGAAAGAGTACGAGCTCTGTCCTAAGTGCGGTAGTGAGCTCTCTGTGAAAAATAGCAAACATGGTGGTTTTATTGGCTGTAATAACTATCCCAATTGTGATTACACCAGACCGCTTGTTCAACATGAGTCGATAGAGACTCAAGTGATTGAGGGCTCATCATGCCCTGAATGTGGTAATGAACTGGCTGTTAAATCTGGTCGATTTGGTATCTTTATCGGTTGTACTCACTACCCTGAATGCAGACATATTGAGAAGCATGATCAAGAGGAAGCGGGTAACGAGATCCCTTGCCCGTTATGCAAGAAGGGTCATGTAGAGCATAGAACAAGTCGTTTTGGTAAAACCTTTTATGCCTGTAGCGGTTACCCTAAGTGTAAATTCCTTGTCAATTATCACCCCGTCAATGAAGCTTGTCCTGAATGTGGTTTTGGTATTTTAGTTGAACGAAAAGGTGCTGCTGGTGGACGCCTTGAGTGTCCGCAAAAACAGTGTAAGTACAAGCGACCCATATAGATTGGTAGTTACCCATCATTTGCTCTTTGGCATAGTCCATTAAGAGTCGTTTATTGATTATTGAAGGTTTTAATATGTTAGAGCAGGCTCCTGCTGAAGTTAAACAGGTGATAGAGAGTGGTGGGGTGGTTGCGTACCCGACAGAGGCGGTTTATGGCCTAGGTTGCGATCCCGATAATGATGCTGCTATTACTAAATTGTTGGCGATAAAGAAGCGGCCTTGGGAGAAGGGATTGATTTTGGTTGCAAGCGATTATCAGCAACTGCTTCCCTATATCGATGATTCACAACTGACCGAAGAACAGCGTGAGCGGGTATTCAGTAAATGGCCCGGTCCGTTTACCTTTATCATGCCGATTAAACCTGGCATCTCTAATTTGTTATGTGGCAGTTTTAATTCACTCGCAGTAAGAGTTTCCGACCACCCGACAATTCAAGCGATATGTCAGCAGCTTGGAAAGCCATTAGTCTCTACCAGTGCCAATCATTCAGGTGAAGAACCAGCAATGAGCCATGAAGAGATCCTTGCCAAATTTGAAGGGGAGATAGACGCTTTAGTGGCAGGTAGCTTAGGGGAACAAAGAAAGCCTTCTACTATCATAGATGCCATCAGCGGCAAGATATTACGTTAGTAAATAATAATTAAAAAAGGGAAATAGCATGTCTGTACCAGACGTAAGTGTAGTTAAAGCGTTTTTGCTCGATCTTCAACAGCGGATCTGTGATGGATTGGAGCAGCTTGATGGAGAAGCCAAGTTCAAAGCTGACTCGTGGAAGCGCGAAGAGGGTGGTGGTGGAACTAGCCGGGTATTAACTCAAGGTAAGGTGTTTGAACAGGCTGGTGTAAACTTCTCTCACGTTACCGGTGCGGCTATGCCCGCTTCTGCAACTGCTCATCGTCCCGAGCTCGCAGGGCGTAGTTTTGAGGCCATGGGGGTCTCACTCGTTATCCATCCAAATAATCCTTATATTCCCACTACTCATGCTAACGTCCGCTTTTTTATTGCGAAAAAAGAGGGAGCTGATCCTGTGTGGTGGTTTGGTGGTGGTTTCGATTTAACACCTTACTATCCATTTAAAGAGGATGTGATTGAGTGGCATCAAAATGCTCATGATCTTTGTCTTCCTTTTGGCGAAGAGGTATACCCTAAATATAAGAAGTGGTGTGATGACTATTTCTACCTACCTCATAGGGATGAGACTCGCGGTGTGGGCGGGCTATTCTTTGATGATCTCAATGCCGAAGGCTTCGACACTAGCTTCGCCTTTATGCAAGCAGTAGGTAATGGCTTCTTAACTGCTTATGCGCCTATTGTTCAGCGCCGTAAAGAGACACAATATGGAGAGAGAGAGCGTGAATTCCAGCTTTACCGTCGTGGCCGTTACGTTGAGTTTAATCTGGTGTACGACAGGGGCACCCTATTTGGATTACAAACTGGCGGGCGTACTGAGTCGATTCTAATGTCGATGCCACCTTTAGTTCGCTGGGAGTATATGTACACACCAGAAGAGAACTCACCAGAATCATTACTCTATTCTGACTATCTGACTCCAAAAGATTGGTTGTCGTTGAATAAATAGCTGTAGCAGATTTTGTCATAGACATAGAAGCCCTACCTCAATTCTACTGTCTATGACCTATCTTTGTGTGAATATACTAATCAAATAGCACTATTTAATGCTTATTGGTTACGCATATGGTCAGCGAGAGTGCTGATTGCTTGGTAGATTGCGGCTTGATGTTCAGGGTGACTAATCTCTATCTCAATGGCCCGCTTCATACAAAATAACCACTGGTCTCGCATCTCTTCATCTATTTGAAATGGCATATGACGTGCCCTTAATGCTGGATGACCGTATTTTTGTTCGAACAATCCAGGCCCGCCTAACCACCCACTAAGAAATTCAAATAGCTTCTGCTCCGACTCTGTTATTGGTGCTTTATGGATAGAGAGCAGTTCACTGGCTCGGCCTTGTTGCAGCATCTGCAGATAAAACTGGTGGGCTAAAGCGCGTATTACAGGTTCGCCGCCAATCAAATCATAGGCATTAGATTGTTGCGGATCTCTGACACTATCCTCACTCTGAGGTGATTTGGGGCTATTTTGAAAGATTTTTTTAATCCAATTCATAATGACTATTCGATAAGAGCTTAAGTTTGCCGTGATTATATCAGTTCAAAATAGAGGAGTAATATGCAGAGTTAGTGATTGCCCCGAGAGTCAGTCTGGGTAGAATGATAGCTCCTTTGTATACCAGTTAGAGACAGAGAAGAGTAATGACCGATAGATATGCCGTTTTTGGAAATCCCATATCCCATAGTAAATCGCCTCTGATCCACGGGATCTTTGCTAATGAAACTCAACAAGTTCTGGACTATGAAGCGATACTTGCACCTAAAGATGGCTTTGAGAGCTGTTTGAAACTGTTCTGGTCTCAAAACGGCAAAGGCGCAAACGTCACCGCCCCCTTCAAAGAGCAAGCTTTTAATCTCTGTGATGAACTGAGTGAAGAGGCCAAGTTAGCTGGTGCCGTCAATACGCTAACCCTGCTCACTAATGGTAAAGTGCGTGGAGATAACACTGATGGTCTAGGTTTGGTTGCCGATCTGATAAGAAATATCTCAAGTCTAGAGGGAAAACGAGTGTTACTTCTTGGTGCTGGTGGTGCGGCAAGAGGTTCAGTACTTCCCCTACTGAAAGCGGGATTGAAGGTCTATATACATAACAGAACTCAGGAGAAAGCTGAAAAGTTAGTAGAGATCTTTACTCCTTTCGGTGATGTTAAAGCTCTATCTATTGCTGAACTTATTGCGCCATTTGATATTATTATCAACTCCACATCCTCAAGTTTAAGTGGTGATGTACCTGCAATACCAAGTTGTGTGATTGGTGTTGAGTCACTCTGTTACGACATGATGTATAGCAAGGAGATGACCTCATTTAATAGCTGGGCTCTGGAGCTAGGAGCTGTCAAAGCAATAGATGGTTTAGGTATGCTTGTTGGTCAAGCTGCAAAGAGCTTTGAGTTGTGGCGAGGAGTGACACCTGAAGTCGATACGACAATCAAACTGTTAAGAGAGAAGATTAAGAGCGAATGAATCAGAGTATTTTATTTCCGGACTTGCAGGAGTGGAACGAAGAGCTACAGGAGATCCATTTTCCGGCTCAAGTACAAGGAGCTAATATTGAATGTAGGATCTCTCTTGCACGTTTAGTCAAACTTGAGGGGAAAGAAGTTCAGAGCCAACAGGAGGCGCTTAAAGTATTTGATGCTTATCGTTTCGATATTGAGGATGAAGTTGAGATGCTCATCGAACAAGAGGAGTTTGATGAGCAAGGTAGAGTTGTACTGATATAGGTGCTATTTACTAGCGTGTTTAAACGCTTTCTTGTAAATACTCGTTTTTCAATCTGACATAGTTTTCTGCCGACTCAGGTAGGAACTTGAGTTCAGCTTCAGTCAAGGGGCGGATCTGTTTAGCTGGGCTGCCAACGTAGAGAAACCCGCTCTTTAATACCTTATTTGGTGGAACGAGCGATCCTGCGCCTAAGATCACATCATCCTCCACTATCGCACCATCTAATATGATGGCTCCCATTCCAATTAAAATACGATTACCAACAGTGCAACCATGTAGCATCGCCTTATGGCCAACAGTGACATCATCACCAATTAAAAGTGGGTGACCATTGGGGTTGGAGGCTGACTTGCGGGTGACATGAAGAATTGTGCCATCTTGTACATTGGTTCGTTTGCCTATCTTCATATGGTTGACATCACCTCGCGCGGCAACCAAAGGCCAAATACTCGAATCGTCATCAAGATCAATGTCTCCTACGAGCACACAAGCCTCATCGATATAGACATCTTGATGAAGAGTAGGAGTGACTCCCTTATAAGATCTGAGTGAGCTAGACATGAATGAGTCCTTAAAATGGTAATTTGAGCATTATGATACCAGTTCATATAGGTGTGTGTTCAGTTCAAAGCTCCTCATAACTTTCAATTTTAGGGACATTTAGGCAGAAATGTTTATTCCCTTACTAGGTTTGTGTATGAAAAATGACTGAAAAGGATGTTTTGTCAGCAAACAGTATGAGAATGGATATTTTCTTAATAAAAGCCCTTGCACAGTTGCGAGTAATCCCTATAATGCGCATCCACTGACACGGCACAGCAGGCCAATCGCTCTTAGCAAACGCTAGATAGAATGGGACTTGCAGCATAGTCGGTACCTCTTCTCTGTTGATAAACAAGAGTTGAGGTTGAATCAAAACTCTTTGGAGATTTGATTCAGGTGACAAACGCTTTAAGGGCTTCGGGTTTGTTTCTTTTTACGAGAGTGTTAACTCTGCTGATTAAGAAATCATCGCTTGAAAAACTTCTTCAAATAAGCGCTTGACGCCAACCACGGAGAGTGTAGAATACGCCTCCTCAAGCCAACGACCAAGCGTCAACGGCCACACAATAGTGTGATGCTCTTTAACAATTCAAAACAAGAAATCTGTGTGGACACTCACAGGTGTTGAGTTATTCGAAATTGCTTTCTTGTCCTTCGGGATGTAAGCAATCAAAAATTTTCTCAATGAACCACTGAGTGACCATAGCAATATGTAAACTATGAATCGCAAGATTCATAAAACAGTATAATTCATTGAGCCGTTCTTCATTCTTAATCGGATGAGAACAAAAAAACTTTAATTGAAGAGTTTGATCATGGCTCAGATTGAACGCTGGCGGCAGGCCTAACACATGCAAGTCGAGCGGAAACAGGAGAGTAGCTTGCTACTTTCGCTGTCGAGCGGCGGACGGGTGAGTAATGCCTAGATATCTGCCTAGTCGTGGGGGATAACAGTTGGAAACGACTGCTAATACCGCATACGCCCTACGGGGGAAAGGAGGGGACCTTCGGGCCTTTCGCGATTAGATGAGTCTAGGTGGGATTAGCTAGTAGGTGAGGTAATGGCTCACCTAGGCGACGATCCCTAGCTGTTCTGAGAGGATGATCAGCCACACTGGGACTGAGACACGGCCCAGACTCCTACGGGAGGCAGCAGTGGGGAATATTGCACAATGGGCGAAAGCCTGATGCAGCCATGCCGCGTGTGTGAAGAAGGCCTTCGGGTTGTAAAGCACTTTCAGCGAGGAGGAAAGGTTAACGGTTAATAACCGTTAGCTGTGACGTTACTCGCAGAAGAAGCACCGGCTAACTTCGTGCCAGCAGCCGCGGTAATACGAGGGGTGCAAGCGTTAATCGGAATTACTGGGCGTAAAGCGTACGCAGGCGGTTTGTTAAGCCAGATGTGAAAGCCCCGGGCTCAACCTGGGAATTGCATTTGGAACTGGCAAACTAGAGTCTTGTAGAGGGGGGTAGAATTTCAGGTGTAGCGGTGAAATGCGTAGAGATCTGAAGGAATACCGGTGGCGAAGGCGGCCCCCTGGACAAAGACTGACGCTCAGGTACGAAAGCGTGGGGAGCAAACAGGATTAGATACCCTGGTAGTCCACGCCGTAAACGATGTCTACTCGGAGTTTGGTAACTTAGTTACTGGGCTCCCAAGCTAACGCATTAAGTAGACCGCCTGGGGAGTACGGCCGCAAGGTTAAAACTCAAATGAATTGACGGGGGCCCGCACAAGCGGTGGAGCATGTGGTTTAATTCGATGCAACGCGAAGAACCTTACCTACTCTTGACATCCACAGAACTTTTCAGAGATGAATTGGTGCCTTCGGGAACTGTGAGACAGGTGCTGCATGGCTGTCGTCAGCTCGTGTTGTGAAATGTTGGGTTAAGTCCCGCAACGAGCGCAACCCTTATCCTTATTTGCCAGCGAGTTATGTCGGGAACTTTAGGGAGACTGCCGGTGATAAACCGGAGGAAGGTGGGGACGACGTCAAGTCATCATGGCCCTTACGAGTAGGGCTACACACGTGCTACAATGGTCGGTACAGAGGGTTGCGAAGCCGCGAGGTGGAGCTAATCCCAGAAAGCCGGTCGTAGTCCGGATTGGAGTCTGCAACTCGACTCCATGAAGTCGGAATCGCTAGTAATCGTGGATCAGAATGCCACGGTGAATACGTTCCCGGGCCTTGTACACACCGCCCGTCACACCATGGGAGTGGGCTGCACCAGAAGTAGATAGCTTAACCTTCGGGAGGGCGTTTACCACGGTGTGGTTCATGACTGGGGTGAAGTCGTAACAAGGTAGCCCTAGGGGAACCTGGGGCTGGATCACCTCCTTACCTATACGACTAACTCGATGTTTGCTGAGTGTTCACACAGATAACTTGTTCTTGTTAGAGCGAGTGGCATACCTAAACGGTAATGCTTGTTCTTTAAAAATTTGGAAAGCTGATAGTATTAATTTAACGATTAATGCGAAATAAATAATTGAGTTCTCAAACACTTAAATCAAGTGCCGAACGATTTACCTTAGGGTAATGAATTCATGAGTATTCTTTTGGCGAAAGTAAACACCATTAGTTGCGATACAACGACTGAGCTTACCCGCTTGGTAGAGTTTGTTTCCTTGTGAAACTTATTTGGGTTGTATGGTTAAGTGACTAAGCGTATACGGTGGATGCCTTGGCAGTCAGAGGCGATGAAGGACGTAGTAACTTGCGAAAAGCGTTGGCGAGCTAGTAACAAGCATTTGAGCTAACGATGTCCGAATGGGGAAACCCACTTACATAAGTAAGTATCATTAACTGAATACATAGGTTAATGAGGCAAACCCGGGGAACTGAAACATCTAAGTACCCGGAGGAAAAGAAATCAACCGAGATTCCCCTAGTAGCGGCGAGCGAACGGGGATTAGCCCTTAAGCGTAGAGGGTGTTAGTGGAATGAGTTGGAAAGCTCAGCGGCACAGGGTGATAGCCCCGTACATGAAAACTAACTTTACGTGAAAACGAGTAGGACGGGACACGTGACATCTTGTCTGAACATGGGGGGACCATCCTCCAAGGCTAAATACTCCTGACTGACCGATAGTGAACCAGTACCGTGAGGGAAAGGCGAAAAGAACCCCTGTGAGGGGAGTGAAATAGAACCTGAAACCGTATACGTACAAGCAGTGGGAGCGGTTCTTGAGACCGTGACTGCGTACCTTTTGTATAATGGGTCAGCGACTTACATTTTGTAGCGAGGTTAAGCGAATAGCGGAGCCGTAGGGAAACCGAGTGTTAACTGCGCGTTTAGTTGCAAGGTGTAGACCCGAAACCCGGTGATCTATCCATGGGCAGGTTGAAGATTGAGTAACATCAATTGGAGGACCGAACCGACTTATGTTGAAAAATGAGCGGATGACTTGTGGATGGGGGTGAAAGGCCAATCAAACCGGGAGATATCTGGTTCTCCTCGAAAGCTATTTAGGTAGCGCCTCGAGCGAATACCATTGGGGGTAGAGCACTGTTAAGGCTAGGGGGTCATCCCGACTTACCAACCCTTTGCAAACTCCGAATACCAATGAGTACTACTCGGGAGACACACGGCGGGTGCTAACGTCCGTCGTGAAAAGGGAAACAACCCAGACCGTCAGCTAAGGTCCCAAAGTTATTGCTAAGTGGGAAACGATGTGGGAAGGCTTAGACAGCTAGGATGTTGGCTTAGAAGCAGCCATCATTTAAAGAAAGCGTAATAGCTCACTAGTCGAGTCGGCCTGCGCGGAAGATTTAACGGGGCTAAGCAATACACCGAAGCTACGGGTTTGCACCTTTGGGTGCAAGCGGTAGAGGAGCGTTCTGTAAGCCGTTGAAGGTGAAGGGGTAACCCACACTGGAGGTATCAGAAGTGCGAATGCTGACATGAGTAACGATAAAGGGAGTGAAAAACTCCCTCGCCGAAAGACCAAGGGTTCCTGTCCAATGTTAATCAGGGCAGGGTGAGTCGACCCCTAAGGCGAGGCCGAAAGGCGTAGTCGATGGGAAACGGGTTAATATTCCCGTACTTCTGCTAACTGCGATGGAGAGACGGAGAAGGCTAGGCTAGCGCGGCGTTGGTTGTCCGCGTTTAAGGCTGTAGGCTGTTCACTTAGGCAAATCCGGGTGAACATTAGGCTGAGAGTTGATGACGAGGTCCTAAGGGACTGAAGTAGTTGATGCCATGCTTCCAGGAAAATCTTCTAAGCTTCAGGTTAGCAGGAATCGTACCCCAAACCGACACAGGTGGTTGGGTAGAGAATACCAAGGCGCTTGAGAGAACTCGGCTGAAGGAACTAGGCAAAATGGTACCGTAACTTCGGGAGAAGGTACGCTCCCGACGGTGATGAGACTTGCTCTCTAAGCTGTTGGGAGTCGCAGATACCAGGTGGCTGCAACTGTTTATCAAAAACACAGTACTGTGCAAACTCGCAAGAGGAAGTATACGGTATGACGCCTGCCCGGTGCCGGAAGGTTAATTGATTGGGTTATCTTCGGAGAAGCTCATGATCGAAGCCCCGGTAAACGGCGGCCGTAACTATAACGGTCCTAAGGTAGCGAAATTCCTTGTCGGGTAAGTTCCGACCTGCACGAATGGCGTAATGATGGCCACGCTGTCTCCAGCCGAGACTCAGTGAAGTTGAAATTGCGGTGAAGATGCCGTATACCCGCGGCTAGACGGAAAGACCCCGTGCACCTTTACTATAGCTTGGCACTGAACATTGAACCTACATGTGTAGGATAGGTGGGAGCCTTTGAAGCAGGAACGCTAGTTCTTGTGGAGGCAATCTTGAAATACCACCCTTGTAGCTTTGATGTTCTAACTCTGGCCCCTGAATCGGGGTTGAGGACAGTGCCTGGTGGGTAGTTTGACTGGGGCGGTCTCCTCCCAAAGAGTAACGGAGGAGCACGAAGGTTGGCTAAGTACGGTCGGACATCGTACGGTTAGTGCAATGGCATAAGCCAGCTTAACTGCGAGACATACACGTCGAGCAGGTACGAAAGTAGGTCATAGTGATCCGGTGGTTCTGAATGGAAGGGCCATCGCTCAACGGATAAAAGGTACGCCGGGGATAACAGGCTGATACCGCCCAAGAGTTCATATCGACGGCGGTGTTTGGCACCTCGATGTCGGCTCATCACATCCTGGGGCTGAAGTCGGTCCCAAGGGTATGGCTGTTCGCCATTTAAAGTGGTACGCGAGCTGGGTTCAGAACGTCGTGAGACAGTTCGGTCCCTATCTGCCGTGGGCGTTGGATGATTGAAGGAAGCTGCTCCTAGTACGAGAGGACCGGAGTGGACGAACCGCTGGTGTTCGGGTTGTTATGCCAATAGCATTGCCCGGTAGCTACGTTCGGAATCGATAACCGCTGAAAGCATCTAAGCGGGAAGCGAGTCCTAAGATGAGTCATCCCTAGGAATTAAATTCCTCTAAAGAGCCGTTCGAGACTAGGACGTTGATAGGTCAGGTGTGTAAGCGTTGTGAGGCGTTGAGCTAACTGATACTAATGACTCGTGAGGCTTAACCATACAACCCAGATGGGTTTTATGAGTAGCTAGTGTGATTACTTCATAAGCACAAAAGAATACGAACTTGATTTAAGTTTGAGACAATTATTTAAAGCTTTCTAAGTTTACCCAATTAGTCTGGAAACAATAGCATTGTGGTCCCACCTGATCCCATCTCGAACTCAGAAGTGAAACGCAATCGCGCCGATGGTAGTGTGGGGTCTCCCCATGTGAGAGTAGGTCATTTCCAGGCGCCTAATAAGCTCAAAAGAGCACGTCTCCTAACCATGACAAGTTAGCGACGGTAAAAGAATTTAGACTTCGGTCTAAAGGAGCGGTAGTTCAGTTGGTTAGAATACCGGCCTGTCACGCCGGGGGTCGCGGGTTCGAGTCCCGTCCGCTCCGCCAACACAAAGACGAAAGCCTCTGCAGAAATGCAGAGGCTTTTTTCGTTTTGAGGAAAAAGGAGCGGTCACTTTCAACCATCCATGGTCTACGTGACATTTGTACATCCATGCACTTTACCGTTCGCGACCATCCTTGGTCTTCACGGCATTTGTACTTCCATGTACTTTGTAGTTCAGTTGGACTAAAATTGTTCCAGACAATTTTTAGCATACACTCCATCCATGGAGATATTAGGGCTTTTCATTAGAGATAGTCTTTATATATCCTGTATATAGCTAGTTCCGCATCTCAGTCTCTCGTTTAGAGCATTTATCTGTGTGTCATTCCATGGTGTTTGAGGCCTATTAGAATATGGTCTTTTTGGCTATAAAATTGTGTGTTTTCCATTTACCTAGTTATTAAATCATGGGTTATTTTGCCTCACAGGAGAATTATCGTTAGCATAGGGTATGTGCGTTTTTATGATTATTTGTTCTTTTAGGTATTTTGCTCTTGTTTAAAAAGTTTAGGCCTTCGTTAGCCTATGGTATTCCGATCTTTACATCCCTCCTCTATCTCTGTCTGATGACAGCGGACTATTTTTATGAGCGCAGTGAGAAACGGGAGGAGGCGATCTCCACTGAAGTTGCTCATATCGAGCAGCACCTGATTAGAATGCAGCACATTGTTGAGTCTGCACTTTCTATGCAGGATTCAGCAAGAATAGAGCAGGAGATCTCTTTAGCGGCAGCAGATTTGAGTATCATGGTTTATACGGTACTAAACAGTAAAAGCGTGATACGTTTTGCTAATCATCTAGTATGGCGAGACAGTTTAGCGACTCAAGTTATCGATGGTTATGATCTGGAGCTTCATCGTCGTACGACTAAGGAGAGCGCTCCGACAACCTTCGTTAACTCAGAGCGGTTGTCGATACAGACTTATTATCCTCTGCACACTAACTTTCAAAATGATAAAGCAGATCTCCATGATCTTATCTATATGGAGTATGACATCTCCCCTTTGATAAATAAGGTAGATAATGATGTGCAATCTAGCTTTATACGATCAGTCGCTGTGAGTCTGATCGGTATCTTGTTATTCCTGCTTCTTATGCATATCTATCTGATACGCCCCTTGAGAACTTTGGGGCTGAAAGCAAGTAGTTCGGCTCAGTTGCCTAATGGCTTAGGTTCAAACGATAAACCTGTTACTGCGATATTTAGTGAAGTGGTGGCGATTCAAGAGCACCTTAGAGATTTTTCAGAGAAATTAAGCCACAGCAAAAAACAGCTTAATGATAGCCAGAAGAGGTGGCTGTTTGCCGTTGAAATTTCGAAAAACGGTATTTGGGACTGGAACTTAAAGAGTAATGAAGTGTTTCTTTCTGATCGGTGGAAAGAGATGCTTGGATATGAAGTCGATGAGTTAAAGCATGAGTTGAATACCTGGCAGGAACTGCTGCACCCAGAAGATAAGATAGAAGCACTAAAGCTGTTAAATCAATATCTCAATAATGAGATGGAGGAGTTTGAGAGCGTACATAGGCTTAGGCATAAGGAAGGGCATTATATCTGGGTATTGGACAGGGGAATGGTTGTTGATTGGGATGAAACTGGAGCACCAGTTCGGATGATCGGTACTCACACTGATGTTTCTGATGATGTGAGAAATCAACAAGCGATTATTCACCAAACTAAGCATGATATTTTAACTGGCTTGGCAAATCGAAGTGCCCTACTTGATGAGCTTTATGCGCTTAAGGTTCAGCAACAAGGTGATTTCGCGGCACTGTTTGTGATCGATCTTGATAATTTTAAGATGATTAACGATGCCCTAGGTCATCACAGAGGTGACAGGATTCTAATTAAGGTGGCGGCGCGTTTATCGAGCCATTTTTCTACTAATGTTTTGATCGCTCGTTTAGGCTCTGATGAGTTTGTTTTATTAGTTAAGTCATTAGGAGATGATCTGACTAGCGTAAACAGACGTACAGTCGCTTTGGCTAGTCAGATCCGTCAGATGGTGGGTAGAAGTTTTCATATTACTAACCAGACAATAAACATCTCTGCCAGTGTTGGGATATGTGTTCTTAATGATCTTGCCAATATGGAGCCGGAGCAGATGCTGCAACATGCTGATCTTGCAATGCATCAGGCAAAAGAGAAGGGGCGAGATGCCCATGCAATCTATAACACTGAAATGGAGGAGATTGTGCAAAAGAGTTTGTGGATCAGCAGCGAGTTAAAACGTGCAATCGTAAAAGAACAGCTCTCTTTAGTATTCCAGCCGATCCTTGATAGAGATGGTGAAATTGTGTGTGCTGAAGTGTTATTGCGTTGGACACACCCCGAGAAAGGCCCTATTTCACCAGCTGAGTTCATCCCCGTTGCTGAGGGGAGCGGTCTGATTCAAGAGATAGGGTATTGGGTGCTAAAGGAGACCTGTTACTTTATCAATAGACTGAAAGCGCGAGGCATTGTTTTATCTTCAGTAGCCATAAATGTCAGTGCAAGACAGTTCAATCAAGATCTCTTTGTTGAAAATCTACTTACTGAGATCATGGAGCAGGGTCTTGCAGCCGATACCATTGAGCTTGAGTTGACCGAATATGCTTTATTGACCAATCTGGATATCATCAAGCAGAGGATGCATGTGTTGAAAGAGTCAGGGATCTCAATTGCAATTGATGACTTTGGTACAGGTTACAGTTCGTTAAGTTATCTGCAAACTCTACCTCTATCTAGACTTAAATTGGATGCGGCTTTTGTGAGTAAAATAGGCGAGAACGATGCCTCTAATGCTATCGTTAAAGCTATCATCAATATGGCTCACAGCTTAAACCTCAAGGTTGTGGCTGAAGGGGTTGAAACGCAGGAGCAACATCAGTTTTTGCGAGATCATGATTGCGACACATTTCAAGGCTATCTGTTCAGTCGCCCCTTAGATGAAGAGGCGTTTATTCAATCTCTACTTAAACCAAATACAATTCAAGATGGCAAGTTAACCTGCTTATAAGTGTCGCCGTGAATTAGTTCGCCAAAAGACACTCTGAGTAGATCAGCTTCTTATACTGATTGCTATTACGGCTTCGCAGAATACTTATCAAAGAAGTTAATTAGCTCTGTAAGCGTCAAGTTTCTGCTCTCATCTCGCTCCATAAAGAGCTCATGACGAGCATTAGGGATATTGATAAGCATACAGCGGTCACTGACGGCGTGGTACTGGGCGAAGTTATCGACAATAGTATCTTCATCAGCCTGAAGGATTAAGATGGGCGTATCACTGTTTTTAGCCGCTTCAACCGTCTTTTCCCCTGCATCAATTGATTCAAATAACCAGTGGTTGGTTGGTGACCCGAGCTTTAACTCTGGGTGGATCTCATAGAGTGTGCGGTAATTTTCGTAACGCAACTGACTATGGGTAAGATCATTTTTGGCAAAAGCTACAGGGTCGTAATCTTTACCACCCAAAATATAGTTGGGCTCTTTGTTGGGCGAGCTAGTATCTAGCTGTTTAGCCAACCAGCGGATAAAGCGGCGACTAATAGGCAGTTTAATGCCATACATGGGGGCTGAAAAAACAGCCGCCTTGAATGTTTGTGGGTGTTTATTCAGATAAAGAGTACCTATGGCCCCACCCATAGAGTGGCCAACTAGAAACAGCTCCTGATGCTGATTTGGTGTCACTATTTCGTCGATAAAGAGGGCGAAGTCTTCGACATAGGTATCAAATCTGTCTATATGGCCTTGGTGTGTGTTGGCTGTGGTTCTACTTGAAAGGCCTTGGCCACGATGATCGATGGCGTAAATGCTATAGCCCTGCTGATAAAGATCAAATATCAGCTCTTGGTATTTTAAATAAGATTCAACTCTACCATTACTGATCACGATAGCCTTGGTGCTACCTGGATGTGCTACATAAGCATAAGCTAAGTTGATATTGTCAGAGGTTTTGATGACCGATTGGGTGACTGTTTGCCAAAATGCTTGCTGCTCAGCTGTGTTGAGTGCGTGCTCCGATGAAAAAGTGTTATCAGCAGCTTGAGGTTGAGCGTGTGTTTGTTGATCTAGGGCTAGAGACATATCTTCTATAGAGTTCGTTATGCTTATTAGCCAGTGTATACCGAAACTGTTTGTGAGCCACTATGTTTCTCGTGACTCACAAACTACTTATCTATCCTTTTTGGGTCAAGATAAAGTCTTGGATCTGCTGCTCCAGCACCGACATGGGCACAGAGCCATTTTCGAGTATAGCGTCATGAAAGGCTCTGATATCAAACTTTTCTCCTAGCTCTTGCTCGGCTTGGGCACGTAGTCGCTTAATGGTGAGCTCACCCACTTTATAAGAGAGCGCTTGTCCTGGCCACGAGATGTACCTGTCTATCTCTGTCGTGACGTTGTGTAGCGATAGCGCGGTGTTGTTCGCCATAAAGTCCAGTGCTTGTTGACGGCTCCACCCTTTAGCATGCATACCTGTGTCGACAACGAGTCGCGCGGCGCGCCACATCTCATAGGTCAGTCGTCCAAAATTACTGTAGGGATCTTGATAGAAGCCCGCTTCTAATCCTAAGTACTCGGAATAGAGGCCCCAACCTTCACCGAAGGCTGAGATATAGCTGTAACGGCGAAAGTTTGGTAGTGAAGTCAACTCAGTATTGAGGGCTATCTGCAGGTGGTGACCAGGAACAGCTTCATGAAGTGTTAGGGCTTCCATCTCGTAGAGTGGACGTTTGTCCAAGGCGTAAGTGTTGACCCAATAGTAACCTGGTTCATCATCTCGGCTCGAACCTGAGTAACGTCCCGTGGTGTACTTAGGGGCAATCTCTGCTGGTACTTCCTGAATGCCATAGGGAGTGCGTGGCAGTTTCCCGAAATACTTAGGCAGCATTGCATCGGCTTTCTTGGCGATATAGGCGGCTTCTTTTAGTAATTCCTCCTTGGTTTTGGGATAAAACTGGGGATCGGTACGAAGAAAGTTAAGAAACTCAGCAAATGTTCCCTTAAAACCCACCTCAGCAATAATTGCTTCCATCTCACCGCGTATACGTTTGACCTCCTCTAGCCCTAATTCATGGACTTGATCTGAGGTCATCTCTAAGGTGGTGTAGTACCTAACTCGGTTTTCATAGAAGGCTTCGCCATCGGGTAAACTTGCCGTGGCTATGCTAGTGCGGGCGTTAGGGATATAACTTTGAGTCATAAAGTCATAGAACTGCTGGTAAAGAGGCAGAACTTGTTTCTCAATCAGCTTATGGCCCTGTTTTTTTAGAGCTGTTCTTTGTGCCTCACTAAAGTGCTTGGGGAACTCAGTGAAAGGTTTGAAATAGCCACTCTCCTCTACAGGTACCAGAAAGGCGCTGATGCTGTTTTCAAATCCATTGAGGGTGACCTTAGGCGGGGTGATACCTGCTGCTAAGCCCTGCTCGAGCCAATAAGTCTGCTGGGCAAAGTATTGAGGCAGTGCTGCGAGTTTTTTTAGGTAGTTGGTGTAATCCTGTTCATTAGCAAAGCGATCCTTAGCTATTGAGCCTATGTAGGCGTGAAAGCCGCTCTCCGATGAGATGGGAAGGTAGTGGTCTTTATAGCGGTAGAGGTCGACATCGTTTTGGAGCTGATCTTGTAGGATGCGCGCGTTAATCGACTCCTCTTTTGAAAGTGCCTCTCTGTCGAGGGCTTTGAGTTTGTTAAGTACGACTTGGCGTCTGTTATCTAGCTTAGCTAGGCTGTCAGGAGATAGATCAGTGAGCTTGCCCGCCTGAGCTAAATCTCCTTGGGAATAAGCAAAGTCGGGGCTGGCATCTAAGGTTATCTTCCAGGCTTCATCAATCATACTTTGCAACGACAGGTTTGGCTGAGTTTGAACTGTTTGACTCGTTGCCTCTGGTGCAGTATTTACCTGGCAGGCTGTTAAACTGATAGCGAGTAAACTAGGTACAAGTATTCTGTACATAAAAAGTCCTTTATCTGTTTTTATAATTTGGATTTTTAAGCAGAAGAGACCCTAGCATTATTTTAGAATTTTGTATGCAATCTTGTTAGTTTTCGCTGTGATTATCACTTTGATGAGCTGCTAGTGTGGGCGTTTATGGATAAAAAAAGCCGACACTCAGGTCGGCTTTTTATGGTTTAACTTTTACTTCTCGTTAAATAACGCGAGAGAATTGCTGCTGTCTTGCCTTTTCACGGTAGTAAACATCAAAACAGATACAGATATTACGGATCAACAAACGGCCAGTAGGGCTGATGGTGATCTTTCTGTCTGTGATGTCGACTAGCTTATCATCGATAAAGGTTTGCAGTAGTTTAAGGTCTTCACTGAAGTACTCTTCAAAGTTAATACCTAGTTTCTCATCGATTTGAGCCATATCAAGGTCAAAATGACAGATAAGCTGCTTAATCACCACACGACGGATCTCATCGTCACGGTTTAAGCTACAGCCTTTCCACAATGCATGACCTAACTTATCTACTGACTCATAGTAAGGGCGAATGTCTTTTTGGTTTTGAGCGTAACAGTCACCGATCTGGCTGATTGATGATACACCCAGTCCCAATAGGTCGCACTCCTCTTGAGTGGTATAACCTTGGAAGTTTCTGTGCAGACGACCTTCATTTTGCAGAATCGACAGTTCATCATCTGGCTTAGCAAAGTGATCCATACCTATGTATTGGTACCCTGCACCCGTTAAGGTTTCGATAGTCTGGTGGAGCATATCTAGCTTCTGCTGAGGTGATGCTAGATCTTCATCTTTAATCTTACGCTGAGCTGCAAAACGGGCAGGCAGATGTGCGTAGTTAAAGACAGATAAACGATCTGGGTCGAGATCTAGCACGCGCTGCATTGTCTCTGCGAAAGTCTCAGGTGTCTGGTGTGGCAGGCCATAGATAAGGTCAATGTTTGTTGAAACAAAGCCTAGCTCTTTTGCTCTGGCCATCAGGTCAAAGATGAACTGCTCATCTTGCTCACGGTTTACCGCGATTTGAACCTTTTTATTGAAGTCTTGTACACCGATAGAGATGCGGTTAAAGCCCGCTTCTTTAAGCGTATCAAGCATAGAGAGCTCAATCTCACGTGGATCCACTTCGATAGAGTATTCGCCTTTATCAGCGACATTGAAGTGCTCTTTGATAAGTGAAGAGAGCTTTAGGATCTGATCTGGGCTTAAAAAGGTCGGTGTACCGCCACCCCAGTGAATTTGAGTTACAAGGTAGTTCTTAAACAGCGGAGCACGTTTAACGATTTCAGCAGCTAGGTATTCGATATATTGATCGGCTTTATGTTGGTGACGAGTGATCACCTTATTACAGCCGCAGTAGTAGCAAAGCTTAGCGCAGAAAGGGATATGCAGATAAAGAGATAACTTATCGCTTTTGCTGTTTGCAATGGAAGTGAGTAGCTTCTCTTCAGTAAAAGAGTCATCAAATTCCAATGCCGTAGGGTATGACGTATAACGGGGACCGCTGTAATTGTATTTTTCGATCATTGACTGATCCCAACTAATTTGGGTGGGCTGCTTCAAGGCGTGTCCTCCGGGTAGTAATTTAGCAAGGTGTAAAGTATGCATCGTTATTCATTGGATAACTATGATCCATGTTATAAAAATGAAGTCTGCATAATTAAAGAGTGAAAGAATATCCCTGAAATCGAGGTGAATGTCAGTGTTCCTGTGGAGAATTTGTGCACGGACTCACGCCTTAACCCTTTTTATCCTATTTAATTCTTAGCTTTACCTAAAAAGTGTTAATGCAAAGGAGTAGGGGTAAACGTGGTGAGCTGCTTAGCTTCTTGCAAAATTTCTGTCTCTAATTCGGCTTCTGAGCGCATACGAGCATAGTCGAGCTTCATGCGGGCTCTTTTCTCAAGCTGCTTACGCTCGGCCATAATGGGGTGAGACTCAATCACGGCAAAGTGTTTAAAGATAGCTGGGTAATCGTTGGCCACCTGCTCAGATAGCGAGATAATATTGAATAAGTTGGCAATTCTCATCACACCTTCAGATAGCTCACACCTATCCTCCAACATCGCGGTGGCGATATAACGGATACTATCTAAGTGCTCTTCGAGTTTAGCTTTATGGGCGGCATCTAGCTCAGCCTGTTTTGCTAGTCTATCGGCAGTCTGCTTACGTAGTTTGAGTATTAATATGGTGGCGTAGCAGGCTAGAGAAGCTACGATGATAAAACCGAGTATAAGCAGTACTGTTGTCATCTTTTATCCATATATAGAGAAATGGCATCAATATCGATGCCATTTTAGAAGGTAGAAAGTCTTTATTCTTTGTTTTGGAAATCTTTAAGCAGATCAGCGCCCGATTCAAACTTATCGAATAGATCGTCATCGCTGTTGGTGACTGATTTCATCACATGCTCAAGATCATCCTCTTCGGTAATGCCTAAACGCTCCATTAGTGCTTCGATCTGGTTTAGTTGCTTCTCTAACCACTTTTGATCATCTTGTGGTAACTCTCGTCCCTCTTCAAGCATATCAAGAAGCTGGTTTAGTCTTGGATCGTCTTCTAATTTAAGTAACTTCTGCTCATCAGTGAGCTTAGGCCCTTTCTCTTTTTTAGGTGCAACAACCTTAGAGGGAAGATCGAGTTTTACAGCCACTTTGCTACCGTGACGAGGATCTTTTTTCTGAGTCGCAGTGCCGTTTACACTACCTACAACCTTTTTGTTGTGGCGGCTACCGGCTTTATTGCCTGTGTCTTTCTTTTTACCAGAAAGAACACGTTCGTTCTTCTTGGTTCTGGGAGCTAACTTAGGTGAGTTTTCATTAGCTTTACGCGATTTTTTAGAGTGTGCCATGGGTTTTCTCAATAACTGGTAATACGAATTTGGTATGGAAGCGCCGATGAAATATCAAGCTAGCTAACTTTGGCCGCGTGTTATATCAGATCCTGATGGTTTTTGCACCAAAATGAGATCATTTGCTGCGAATAATAGCTTAAAACCCGCCTGCTCGGCTAGATACTCGAAAGTTGAGCGTTGATAAAAGCTGACATGGGTCAGGTTGTTCTTGTGGTGCCATTTATCGAAAGAGTGGATATCTGTGAGTAATTTGGTGCTAATGGCGAGCCAGCCTCCAGGTTTGAGCATGGTGCCTAGCAGAGACCACTCTTTAAAAGGAAAGCGGAAATGTTCAAATACTTTGTAGCAGCAAATATAGTCATAATGCTGCTTTAATAGGTGGTGATCGGGTGCAAAGAAGGGATCATATTGTTCAATATGGTGCTGATGTAGTCCCGTACTTGAAAGTGAGCTTGAGTCTAACACTCGGCCAAAGTTAAGGCCGGATAGTGGTGCTGATGAACCTTGTTCACATTGCGCAATTAAACTGATTAGAAATTGAGTCAGTGCAGCCTGCTTCTTTCTGTTGCTTTCAAGATATCTATTCTTCTCAACTTGAGGGGGAAGGTGAGAGGTCGCATCGGAAAAAATTAACTGGCAGTGGCTGCATGTATACATGTCGCGTTTTTTGTTGCGGTGAAATAGAGAGGTATCAGTGTTGTGGCAAAGGGGACATCTGTGCATCTTCAGCATTCACTAATCGAGATAGGTCGTAGGACAAAGTAGCATAAAAAAAGGCGACAGTATGACTGTCGCCTTCAAAAAGTGTCAAAGACACCAATTCTTGTTCCAAGTTTCCGTACTTGCTATGCGACTTTCCCGGTCAGTATCCATCTTTTTTTTGGCTGCTTTCCATGCATAGTATTTTAGTTGTCGGTCATCCAGACACTTTCTTAATATCCTGAGTCATCCTGACCACAGCTTCCGTAGATGGTCTTCATGACACATCACTATCCAAATCGTCATCTTTGACGTTTAATAAACCATCCCTGTTTGGTTTACTGTTAGCTTAGTTAATCATTACTCTAAAACAGCAAGCTGCGAAGTAATCTTCTCTAAACCTGTAAGGGAGCGCTACTAGAGCTATTTGGCCTTCCTAACCAAGTTCCTTACAAAAGTTTTACTGACCTGGATTTCAAGTGAAATCACGACTCTTTATTATTTTTAGAGAGTGGTCTTAATTATATTATTGTTATTGAATATATTTATTCTTATATCTTAAATGTAATTGTAACCGAAAACTGTAAGTTGTTATTAGATATTTTATACAAACAGATGGGTTCATCTCGGTACGGGCTCAATTAAACCTAAATCTGTGATCACTGTCAAGCATGTTTTTAAGGTAAGTTTACGTAAAGGTAATGCTAAAGTACAAAAAAAGGTGGCCTCGCCACCTTTTTTTAACATGCCTAAATACTACTTAAGGCTTGATATATATTTAGATAATGCTTCTGCATCTTCAGTTGTAAGCTTGCTAGCAATATCTTGCATCATGCCATTTAAATCGTTGTTACGACTTGTATCACGAAACTTATTTATCTGGATCGTGAGATAATTAGCATGTTGTCCACCGATTGCAGGGAAACCTGCTAGTTCAGAACCTGCTCCACTAGGACCGTGACAAGCGATACAGGCAGTAATGCCACGAGCGACATCACCGCTCTTGTATAGTTGCTCACCTAGTTCAGGAATATCTGCGACTTCCACTTGAGTTTGTGTCTGTGAAGCGTAAAATGCCGCGACATCTTTAATATCTTGGTCGCTAAGCATCATGGCCATTCCGCCCATGATTGGATCGTTACGACCCTCTTTACCACCTGTCTGAGCAGCGCTGCGGAAATCGCGCATCTGCTTTTCAAGGTAAGTCGCTTGTTGACCGGCAAGTTTTGGGTACATGTCTATCATGCTGTTACCATCAACACCGTGACAGGCAGAACAAACGACGGCTTTCGTTTTTCCTGCTTCAGCATTACCTTCTGCCATTGCAGGTGAAGAGATTGAGGCTAAAACAGATAGCGCAAGAGCTAACTTTTTCATGGCGTTCCAACTTATTTGTTAAATTTTTTGTCCTGAGCTTACTAGCATAGCTCGCAAGCGTGATAAAATGTACTTATTGTGATCGAGGTAATATTTTACACGAAATTGTGAAAATGTAAGCAACTCTTCGATATTTAAAGTGCAAAACATCATATTTTTGGAGTCGGTAGTGACTGAATCTCGTATGGATTTTCGTAAAGCAAAGTTTTTAATCAGTGCTCCTGATATTGCGCATCTTAACCAGTATTTACCGGGAGATGCAGGGGTTGAGATCGCGTTTGCGGGTCGTTCAAATGCCGGTAAATCGAGTGCATTGAATATGCTAACCGACCAAAAAGGGTTAGCAAGAACCAGTAAAACCCCAGGAAGAACACAATTAATTAATGTGTTTGAGTTAGATGAACACCGCCGATTGGTGGATCTGCCTGGTTATGGTTTTGCTCAAGTTCCTTTGGCGCTGAAGAAAAAGTGGCAGTACGCCCTAGGTGAATACCTGCAAGAGCGCCAATGTTTAACTGGCGTTGTGGTTTTGATGGATATTAGACACCCTCTTAAAGATCTCGATATGCAGATGATTGAGTGGGCAGTTGAAAGCGAGATCCCTGTACTTGCTCTGTTAACCAAAGCGGACAAGATGAAGCAGAGTGAGCGGATGAAGATGATTAACGAGGTGAGAAAACACCTTGGTGATTATGATGACCGAGTCAAAGTTGAAGCATTTTCATCGCTAAAAGGCTTAGGTAAGCCTAAAGTGCTGAGTATTTTGAATGAGTGGTGTCATCCTGAATGGTTAATGGAAGCGATAGCCGAAGCTGAAGCCGCTGATGAGAGCGAAAATGATTAAGTAATACCAATTACTATAAGTATCGAATAACCAAAGCCCCGATTTCATTTTATGAGGTCGGGGCTTTTTGTTGCCATAAACAGATGCCGTTAAACCATTATGTAGTGATAAACGGTATTGTTTTACTTAAGGGAGGCTTTATCTAGGAGGTTGAATTTTAGATAAAAAAATAGCCGACGGAAAAACCATCGGCCCAATTAGCTCTTTTGGGGAGAAGCTAAATTCAACAAGACTCAAGTACCAACTAGCTAAGCTTTTTGACACTCAATATCGATAGCATACATGGAAAAAGGGTGGTTTTAAAGTAAATGCTCTAAATTAAATTTTAGGCGAAAAAAAGCCCCAGCAAACTAAGTTGCTGAGGCGCCATAATTTGGCTATTCACTATAAACTAGCGAATTAAAAAGGTCTGAAAGATAGAACATCTTAACCTCTGTACCCTACGCAGAGAATAATACCCCATTGACCGTAATTTAGAAAACTGTTTTTCAAATAAAAGCGTAACAATGTGACACAAGTCCAACCTTAAGCAGCTTTTTTACTCAGATTTTGATCCTGTTATTATGATTTTTTGCCTATATATAAATCGGTTAGCTATTTTTGGATGCTTTTGCATCATATTCTGATCTTTTTGCCACATTTATGCCTTTCTGGGCTGTGAAAAGGAGGCATACCAATCAGTATGAGAAGTTGATCTACTCAGAGTGTTTTTTGGCAAACTAATTCAAGGCGAATGGATGATAGAATGGTTGCTCCCTTGTGAGTTCATTCAACGCAGAAGTAGGCAGCCAAAAATACTCCTTCACTGGCGAGTTTTAGCGGTGCAGATGCTGTGACTTTTTATAAACAAAGAGGGAGCTTAACCCTAGTTTCACTATGCTCTTCACTCGTTGCAAAGAACATGGTCTTGTATGTTCCTGACATACATAAGACATTTCCTCCACTGACCCATAGGGATATGGGAAATGTCTTTAAAACATATGGAACGCTTAAGACCCTGGAGGTCAGATGTAGTGAATGTCATTAAAGCACGACTATATGGTCTATTTTGTTCCATACAAAATAAGACATTTCTTCCTTTCCATGGAAGTCAGATATAGGAGGTAGGGCGAAGCACGACTGAATGGATTCAGGAGGTACGAAGCTATGGATGGCTGAAGGTAGAATAATGCAGGAGCAATTATCGAGAGTAACGCAGGAGCAGTTACCGAGGATGCTAGAGCCGAGGAGCAATTAAGGACCTTGCCCTAAGACCGCTAAACTCTCGCTGAGCGATCAAATCTTTATACTGATTGGTATTAGCTGTTTTAGAGAAGCAAAGGTCAATGTCCCATCCTGAAATAGGTTGACGGTTTTAATTAGACCAGTTGCTCTTGCTGCTGGTCTTTTTTATGCACTTGATTTGGTGTTCTCATACCTAAACTCAAGTGCGGCCTCATTTCATTGTATATAAAAACTGACTCTTCAACGAGTCGCTTTAACTCATCAAGATTGCTGCACGGATATAACAAAAACTCTTGCTTCAAAATACCATTTACTCGCTCCGCTAATGCGTTTTGATAGCAATCATACCCATCCGTCATTGATGCTCGGATACCATTTTTCTGTAATGCTGACTGATAGACTGCTGAACAATACTGTAACCCTCTGTCTGAATGATGAACTGCATGGCCTTGATATTGGCGATTATTCACTGTCATTTTTAAGGCTTTAACTACATCAGTTGCTTTCATCTCATCACTAAGTTCATAACCCATAATCTTACGACTAAACGCATCCGTCACCAGTGACAAGTAGTGAACACCTTGCTCTGATTGAACATAAGTTATGTCACTCACAAAGACCTCTTCAGGCGATAAAGGCGTAAACTCTTTGAGTAAATTCGGGTGTTTCTTCATCCAGTGTTTACTGTGGGTTGTCTTGGTATAGTTATGCTTAGGTTTTACCAATAACCCTTCACGTTTCAAGTAACTAAAGAAGTTATCTCGCCCAAGTTTAATTCCTTTCTCGATGAACTTGGGTTTCAGTAAAAAGTAGAGTTTCCTGCCACCCACACGTGGCATAAAGCGACGGATATCAAGCACCATTGCTTTTACTGGGGCCAGTTCTATAGCTCGGCAGAGTTCTCTCGTTTCTCTTTGGTAGATAGCTTGTCTTGTTATGCCAAGAAGCTCGCAAGCACGATTTAAGCTTGTTACTTTCTGTTTTTGAAGACTTCTCGCTCCCTGGCTAAGTACTTTTTTCTTAGGCCTGCGCCATACTCAGCATCAATGATATCAACGGCTTCATTGAGTAATAGATTACGTAAATGTTCATCCTCAAGCTCTTTTTCAAGGCGCTTTATTTTTTGAGCTGGCGTTTCTTTAGCTTTGGTGGTCTTAGGCATGGTTATTCTCACTGGTTGAGTCCAATCCATCTTACCGTGCTTTCTGAGCCAAGTAAGTACGGTTGAACGACCTTGGATACCATAAATGCTTTGAGCTTGCTTATAAGTCATGTCGCCTTTTTCAACGGCTGCTACAACTTGTAATTTAAAGCCTAACGAATAATCTCGTTGTGTTCGCTTAACGTGGGTGGGGATTTGAGTTGTCATAATAAAGTCCTAAATGTGTAAACACATTTCAGGACAAGACACAAAAACAAAAAAAGCCTCTAAGAAGTAGAGGCTTTTTATTGATTACTTTTACTTACTGCAGAGGCGTTAGTGAGCTTGCTCCCAGTTGTCGCCTATTCCGCCTTCGGCGAGTAGTTCGACATCTAAGCTAACTGCATCGGCCATCATCTTACATATCTGCTCTTTTAATGCTTCAGCTTTATCACTATCGACCTCAAATACCAATTCATCGTGTACCTGCATGATCATAGTGATCTCACCATGGGTCTCAGATTCGATCCAGCTAGCAATATTGATCATTGCCTTCTTAATAATATCAGCGGCTGTTCCTTGCATAGGCGCGTTAATTGCGGCGCGCTCGGCGGCTTGTCTGCGCATGGCGTTTCTGTCTTTAATCGCAGGTAGATAGAGTCTGCGGCCATAAAGAGTCGAGACGTAACCAAGATCAGCGGCTTCTGCTCTGGTGTCTTCCATATACTTGAGCACACCTGGGTAGCGATCGAAGTAAGTGTCGATATACTTTTGCGCTTCACCGCGAGGAATATCAAGCTGCCTAGCAAGACCAAATGCAGACATGCCGTAGATTAAGCCGAAGTTAACGGCCTTAGCACGGCGGCGCTGCTCTGTGGTGACCTCACTGAAATCAACACCAAATACCTCTGCTGCCGTGGCTTTATGAATATCTTTACCTTCAGCAAAAGCGGTGAGTAAGCCCTTGTCTTGTGACAGATGAGCCATGATCCGTAGCTCGATTTGAGAGTAATCGGCTGCCAGCACTTTTTTACCCTCTTGAGCAATAAAGGCATGGCGTATGCGGCGTCCCTCTTCGGTTCGGATCGGGATATTTTGCAGATTAGGTTCGCTGGAAGATAAACGACCCGTTGCGGCATTAGCTTGGTGATAACTGGTGTGTACTCGGCCAGATTGAGCATTAACCATTAGGGGAAGCTTGTCAGTGTAAGTGCTTTTAAGCTTCGCTAAGCTTCTGTGTTGCAAGATTATCTTAGGCAATGGGTAATCTAGAGCAAGCTCGACCAACACCTCTTCGGCGGTTGAAGGGGCTCCCTTGGGGGTCTTCTTAATCACTGGGTAGCCAAGCTTCTCGAAAAAGAGTGCTTGTAACTGCTTAGGTGAACTTAGATTGAAGGTTTCTCCAGCTATTTCGAAAGCATCTTGCTCTAGCTTATCGATAGAGATAGCGATCTCTTGGCTTTGCTGACCTAGCATCATGCTGTCGATAAGTACGCCTTGGCGTTCGATCTTTGAGAGTACTTGAACCAGTGGCAGTTCGATATCAGTAAATACTGAAGCAAGCTTTGGTTCTTTCTCTAATCTTGCCCATAGATGTTGATGTAATCTAAGGGTGATGTCGGCATCTTCTGCGGCATAAGGGGCAGCTGTTTCGAGATCGATCTGATTAAAGGTGAGCTGCTTAGCGCCTTTCCCGGCGATCTCTTCGAAACTAATATTTTTATGACCTAGGTATTTAAGTGCCAGATCATCCATATTGTGCTTTGAAGCTACCGAGTTAAATACGTAGGACTCGAGCATGGTATCGAAGGCAACACCTTGTAGCTTGATGCCGACATTGGCAAAGATGCTGATGTCATATTTAAGGTTTTGTCCCACTTTTTTAAGCTTGGGATCTTCAAGTAGAGGCTTAAGCTTGGCGATAGCCTCATCGAAATCCAGTTGCTCAGGAGCATCGAGGTAATCGTGTGCTAATGGGAGATAAGCGGCTTTGCCAACCTCTACAGCAAACGAGATCCCCACAAGCTTAGCTGTCATGTAATCTAGGCTGGTGGTCTCAGTGTCGATAGCAATGAGATCTGCTTTGGTGAGTTGTTCGATCCATTTGTCCAAAGCTTCATGAGTCAGAATTGTCTCATATTCGGCGTCGATAGCCTGTGGAACAACCTCCTCTTCATCTGCACTGTTATCTGAGCTTTGAGCTGAGCTGCCTTTATTGTCTAAGACTTCGGCTAACCAGCGCTTAAATTCCATCTCGCCATAGTATTTCACCAGATCATCTTTATTCGCTGGTGCAATGACTAACTCTTTCCAGTCTTGCTCCATCTCTACATCGAGTTTAATGGTCGCTAACTCGTAGGATAACTTAAGCATCTCACCATGTTCGGCGAGTTTGGCAGGCATGGTTTTAGAACCTCTAAAGCCTAAAGCCGGTATCTTTTCTGGAGCCGCTAAGATCTGCTCGACGCTACCCGCCCCTGTTAGCATAGCCACTGCTGTTTTCTCACCAACACCTGGAAGACCTGGAATGTTATCTGCCTTATCGCCCTGCAGTGCTAGCAGATCAATAATCAACTCAGGCCCTACACCAAACTTTTCAGTCACCTCTTCCGGTCCCATAATGGTATTGGTCATGGTGTTGATAAGTGTGACATTATCATCGACCAGCTGAGCCATATCCTTATCACCAGTGCTGATTAGGACGGCGCGTCCCTCTTTGCTGGCTTGTGTCGCAATCGTGCCTATCACATCGTCGGCTTCGACGCCGGGAATACAGACAAGAGGTAAACCTAATGCGCGAATAATATTATGCAGTGGCTCTATTTGGGTGCGAAGATCATCTGGCATAGGTGGACGCTGTGCCTTGTACTCTTCGTACATATCATTACGGAAAGTTTTACCTTTTGCATCGAATACCACAGCCATCTGACTTGGTTTATATTGATTAAGTAAGCTGCGTAGCATGTTGATCACGCCATAGACTGCTCCAGTCGCTTCCCCTTTTGAATTTGTTAGATGTGGTGGTGCGTAATAGGCTCGGTAGAGGTATGAAGAACCATCCACAAGAACTAAAGGGTTTTCAGCAATTTTAGGCATAATAAGTATTCGGCTTTGGTTTCGAGATCTGTTTTCGATAGTGGCGCTAGCATGCCATAGAAGGGAGTTTTCGGCCATGATAATTTAACCTACAGCCTGTGGATAAGTCTGTGTGTTAAAAAAAACAGCAAGAGTGAAAGTTACGAACTCATTCAATTTGAGTGGTAGCTAAGCTTATGAAAAGTTAGGTTAAAATAAAAAAGTGTGAAGTAGGTTCTAGTTTCTTTATTTTATTTTTATTTTGTGGACTTTATTATTTTTGTTCTTATAGCTCTTATCTCTTGGTTGAATAAACAGCAGTTGATAAAGTTGATGAACTAACTTAGCACGAAAAATAAACAGATCAAGAGATTTGTTATCCTCTTGTTAAAATAAAAAAGTATATATGGAGAGATTTTAATGAAAAAAATAGCAGTGCTTCTGAGTGGGGCTGGTGTTTTCGATGGTAGCGAGATCCATGAGTCTGTTTTAGCTATGTTAGCGCTGGATAAGTTAGGTGCAGAGTATCAATGTTTTGCTCCTAATATTAATCAGATGCATGTGGTTAATCATTTAACTGGTGAGGTTGAAGCTGGCGAGCAGCGTAATGTATTGATTGAGTCAGCGCGCATCGCTCGTGGAGAGGTAAAGGCCACCGATGAGTTGGATATCGCTATTTTTGATGGGTTGATCATCCCAGGTGGGTTTGGTGCGGCAAAAAATCTGTGTAACTTTGCAACCAATGGCAGTGACTGTGAAGTTTCGCCAGAAGTAAGTGTATTTATTCGTGAGTTTGTTGAGGCTAGTAAACCAGTTGGATTTATCTGTATCGCACCGATTATGATCCCAAGGCTGTATGGTGAAGGTGTTAACGGCACCATAGGCTCAGATCTCGAGACGGCACAAGCGTTTAATTTAATGGGTGGCATACATCAGGCAGCAGAGGTTCAAGAGATTATTGTCGACGAAGAGAGAAAAGTGGTGAGTACGCCAGCTTATATGTTGGCTGGCAGCATCTCGGAGGCGAATATCGGCATTGAGAAGCTAGTTAAAAAGGTGCTAGAACTGGTTTAACGTTAAAGCCCTAAACATGAAATCGATTTAGGGCTCTTAAACTCGTCTTTTACTGTCGATAAATCCTTGCAGTAGACCAACTACAAGCCCGCCTACATTTGCACAATTAGCGATCGAGAGGCCGAATAGATCGGTAAAGCCAAAAACGAGCCATAACAGCATAAAGCCAATATAGGCTGGAGGCAGGCCTATACCAAGTTCTGGGCGTTTTACTCCCATGATCCAGGTATAACCGACCACGGCATACACCACGCCAGATAATCCACCAAAGTTAGGGCCGCTAACGTAGTACTGGACGAGGTTAGGTACGGTTCCAGCCACTAGCAGTAAGATAAACAGCGGAGCAACCCCAAGTTTGTTCTCAATTTTTCCTCCTAGATACCACCACCAGAGTAGATTAAAGATGATGTGCAGGGCGGAGAAGTGAAGCAAGATCGGCGTGAAAATCCGCCAAAATTGACTGAGATCTGGGCCGGGAGCCGCACCGAAGAAGGAGAGGTATTCGTAAATAGGGTTGGCAAAACCTAAGTTGAAGCCTGCAAACACTAAGATGCAGATAAAGAAGACTGCCAGCGTAAGAGGACCAGCGCCTGAGATAAACTGAGTTAACAACTGCAGAGATGGCGCGCCATAATCCATTTTTAAGCGTGTATCACCGTTATCCCATGAGGCTTGTAGATATTTATCGTCGTGGGGGTTTAGCACGAATTGCTGAAACTCCATGGTGGCTTTCAGACTATCGTGATCATGAACTACGGCTATAATGACACCTTGTTCAGAGGGGATGACTTTGCAGTCGACGTTCTCACCTTTGAGATAATCGACCAGAGCTTGAGCTGCTCTTTCATTAGGTAACCTGCCTATCTCTATCATAGGAGAGCCTTATATCTAGAAGGGGAACTTTAGATAGGATAGCACTCTTTGATTAGATAAATACAAGTATCTCTAATTAATACAAAGACTAACTTAGTAAAGCCTCTTAAGGTTTATACTGATTGGTATTAATCCTCAGACTCTCGCCACGCTTGATAGCCACCATCTAAGCTATATACCTCATCGAATCCCTGTTCAACCATATACTGCGCTGCACCTTGGCTACTGATCCCATGGTAACACACCACAATCAAGGGCTGATCCATATCCGCTTCAGCGATGTAGTTGGCAAGATTATCGTTATTAAGGTTTATTGAGTCTTTGATATGTGCAGATTCAAAGCTTGCTGCATCACGGATATCGACAATTTGAGTCTCTGGGTTGGTTTCTGACAGTTGAATCAACTGGCTCACGCTAAGGTGTTGGAAGGTAGACATAATCTTACTCTGTAGGGTGAAAAATATAAAAAAGGACTGATTCTTCAGCCCTTTTTTGGCAGTCAATAACGGTTAATCCCAGTTTAGGATAACCTTACCCGATTGACCCGAACGCATGGCATCGAAGCCCTGTTGGAACTCATCAACCTTGTAATGGTGGGTAATAATAGGTGAGATATCTAGCCCTGACTGGATTAAGCTCGCCATCTTGTACCAGGTTTCAAACATCTCACGACCGTAGATCCCTTTGATGATGAGCCCTTTGAAGATAACTTTACTCCAATCGATAGCCATATCGCCACCAGGAATACCTAACATGGCAACTTTACCGCCATGGTTCATGGTATCAAGCATTGAGTGGAAAGCAGAAGGCACACCAGACATCTCAAGACCGACATCGAAGCCCTCAGTCATGCCAAGTTCGCTCATGACATCTTTAAGATCCTCTTTAGCCACATTGACGGCGCGTGTTGCTCCCATCTTTTGGGCTAACTCAAGACGATACTCGTTAACGTCGGTGATGACCACATGTCGTGCACCAACATGACGACAGACAGCTGCGGCCATAATGCCGATAGGACCTGCACCTGTGATCAATACATCTTCACCCACAAGATCGAAAGAGAGCGCAGTGTGAACCGCATTGCCAAATGGGTCAAAGATAGAGGCCAGATCGTCAGAGATATCATCGGGGATCTTAAAGGCGTTAAATGCCGGGATCACTAAGTATTCGGCAAAGGCACCATCACGATTAACGCCCACGCCTGACGTGTTACGACATAGGTGAGTACGGCCTGCACGACAGTTACGGCAGTGACCACAGGTGATGTGCCCTTCGCCAGAAACGCGATCGCCAATAGAGAACCCACGGACCTCTTGGCCGATATCGACAACTTCACCGACATATTCATGACCGACGACCATAGGCACTGGAATCGTGTTCTGTGACCACTCATCCCAGTTGTAGATATGGACATCAGTGCCGCAAATAGCGGTTTTTCTAATCTTAATCAGTAGATCATTATGGCCCATCTCCGGTTTCGGAGCATCGACCATCCAGATCCCCTCTTCTGGTTTAAGCTTGCTTAGTGCTTTCATCCCATCGATCCCTATATGATGCCCATCTCTTTGGCGATACGAGTAAATGCCTCGATAGCTTTATCTAGCTGCGCTTTAGTGTGCGCCGCTGACATCTGAGTGCGAATACGTGCCTGACCTTTAGGTACTACTGGGAACGAGAAACCGATAACATAGATATTCTCTTCAAGTAATCTGCTGGCAAAATCACCGGCAAGTTTTGCATCACCGATCATTACCGGAATAATCGCATGGTCTGCACCACCTAAAGTAAAGCCTGCTTCTGTCATCTTTTCACGGAAGTAGCGGCTGTTTTCCCATACAGCTTCACGCAGAGCCTGACCCGACTTTAGCATCTCAAGTACATGGATAGATGCGGTGACGATCGAAGGTGCTAATGAGTTGGAGAATAGGTAAGGGCGTGAGCGTTGACGTAACCAGTCGACAACCTCTTTTTTAGCCGAAGTGAATCCACCTGAGGCACCGCCGAGTGCTTTACCCAGTGTTCCAGTAATAATGTCAACGCGGTCCATCACTTGGCAATGTTCGTGGGTACCGCGGCCATTTTGGCCAACGAAACCGACGGCGTGAGAGTCATCGACCATCACAAGTGCGCCATACTGATCAGCAAGATCGCATACACCATTGAGGTTAGCGATAACGCCATCCATAGAGAATACGCCATCGGTAGCGATCATTATGTTGCGTGCGCCAGCTTCTTTCGCCGCTTTTAGCTGGGCTTCAAGCTCAGCCATATCATTGTTGGCGTAACGGAAACGCTTAGCTTTACATAAACGTACGCCATCGATAATCGACGCGTGGTTTAACGCATCTGAGATGATGGCATCTTCTGGGCCTAATAAGGTTTCGAACAGACCAGCATTAGCATCGAAGCATGAAGAGTAGAGAATGGTGTTTTCCATGCCTAAAAATTCGCTAAGACTTGCTTCAAGCTGCTTATGAATATCTTGAGTACCACAGATAAAACGTACTGAAGCCATACCGAAACCATGATCGTTTAAGCCACCTTGTGCTGCTTTAACTAACTCAGGATGGTTAGCTAAGCCAAGGTAGTTATTGGCACAGAAGTTCATCACTTCAGCACCATTTACCTGAATTTCAGTCTGCTGAGGAGAGACGATAATACGCTCACTCTTGTATAAGCCTTCCGCTTTTACTTGGGTAAGTTGTTGATTAATTTGATCGTAGAATGAGGTCTTTGCCACCTGAATTCTCCTTAATTAGCATTATTTTGTTTGTTGGAGTGGCGGCATTTTAACCTTAAACTTGCTCAGGCTCACAGCCTTTTTTTACTGGTAGGAGCTAGATTATTTAGTTTAGTGCAAGGGGCTTTTTCACATAAAAAAAACTAATCAGTAACAATTTGGGTTGTAGTAGGGGAGATTCGCTTCTTAGAAGTTGATTGTAGAGGGGGTTTTAGGATTATTTGCTCCACCAATCAGGCTGGTGGAGCATGGCCTGTAGCCGCTATTCGATGGGGGCTGCTGCTAACTCTCGGTAGTGCTGCTCCAGTCTGACAAATGTCGTGCGAGATTCTGAAGTTGAGTAAGCTTTCGATATCATCAGTATTCTGAGCAAGCCTTCATAGAGAGATGACTTAGTGATCTCCATCTGGCTCGAGTGAGTCTGTTTATAGCCAATCCAAAAACACACTATCATACGTATGGTTTCGGCAAGGTGTGGGATCTCCTCCTCATCGATAGCGATAACGCCATCTTGATTGAGCTTGCTTAACACATGGCTGCAGCGAGTAAGCACTTGCTGTTGAGTGACGAGATAGAGAGACTTAAGTTCCTCATCACGATTTAAGATATCCGTCAAATTGGCATACATAAAACGGAACTCCCACATGGCATAGAACATGGCATCGAAGTAACCGATAAGTAGATCTATGGTGGCGGGCTCACCTTCGTAAGGCTGAAAGCTTGTCTCTAGATGTGCTTGATACAGGCTAAAGATGGAGCGAATGATGTCCTCTTTATTACGGAAGTGATAATAGAGGTTACCAGGGCTTATTCCTAAGTGGGCGGCGATATGGTTAGTGGTGATATTGCGTTCACCTTTCTCATTAAATAGCTCTAGGCTGGCGTAGATTATTTTATCGCGGGTTTTCATTTTCGTCCTAATTGAATCTATGTTAAGTGTTATTCACAGGTCGATTGATACTGGCCCATCATAGTCCTGATCTTTGAAGAGTGAAGATACCCAAATTGTTCGAGAGGTATACTAGCACTGTCAGAATTCATCAGGCAAAACTGATTTAAGTTAAATTTAATATTCTTGAGAATAAGCTGTGGCAATTGGAGAAGCACCCTGTCAATTATCGCTATTTTTATCGCTTGTGTTAGCATTGCCCTTTGTGCCGTTAGCACCCACTTAAGTGTCAAATTCCATGAACCGTTTTTTATATTCAGTACTGCTTTATCTTCTACTACCTCTGCTTGTCCTCTATCTGGCGTTTAGAGCCATAAAAAGCCCAGATTATCGAGGCCGTTGGGGAGAGAGGTTTGGGCTGAGCAAATTGAAACAGAGCGATCTCTTGATCCACTCCGTTTCTATGGGGGAAACATTAGCGGCTATCCCTTTGATAAAAGCGGTTCAACAGCAGTACCCACAGATGTCCATCACAGTGACCACAACCAGCCCGACCGGTTCGGCTGAAGTGATAAAAGCCTTAGGCTCAAGTGTGCAACATTGTTATCTTCCCTTTGATATCTCTGTGTGTGTGAAACGTTTTCTCAATCAAGTATCGCCTAAGCAGATCATCATTATGGAGACTGAGCTTTGGCCAAACTTGGTCCATCAGGCCTCAAAGCTTGGGGTGAAAATCATGTTAGCCAATGCCAGGTTGTCACAAAAGTCGGCAGATCAATATCAAAAGCGGATCACCTTGAGTCTACCTATGCTACAGAGCTTAGATATGATTGCGGCGCAATCTCAGCAAGCTGCCGAGCGATTTGTTGCTCTAGGTGTTAGTCCTGATAAAGTTAAGGTCTGTGGCAGCTTAAAGTTTGATCTCACCATTCCTGCAGAGAAGCTTGTGCAAGCTAGAGCACTGCGTGAGCTGTGGCGTGATAATAATGCCCCTATTTGGGTTGCTGGCAGTGTTCACCCCGGCGAGTTTGATGCTATGTTAAAGGCTCATAAGCGTTTACTGCTAGAAAACCCCGACGCCTTACTTATCATGGTTCCCCGTCACCCTGAGCAGTTTAATACTGCAGCTGAGCAGATCACTGCATCGGGTCTTAGCTTGGCTCGCCGAAGTCAGCAAGATGAGGTGAGCGCGACTACCCAAGTACTGCTAGGTGACACCATGGGTGAACTTCTCACCTTTTATGGTGCTGCGGATCAAGCTTTTGTGGGGGGAACCTTAATCGATAATGGTGGCCACAACCCACTGGAACCTGCTGCATTGGGATTACCTGTCTATGTGGGGCCAAACCATTGGGACTTTGCCGAGATCGCCGGCTTGCTTAATGATGCCGGAGCATTAAAGGTGATCGCCAGTGGCGAGGAGTTAGCGACTGAGCTGCTGGCTAAGTTTCATGATAAGCCAACTTACCAAGCCGCCAGTGAAGCTGGTTTACGGGTTGTGGATGCTAATAAAGGTGCCCTGAAACAGCAGTTTGAACTTGCCTGCACCTTGATTGATGCTTAAACCTATCTCTGTCTTTTAGTTAGAAGGGCGGGCTTCGCCCTTCGAGGACGGCACTATGTGCCTTCGAGAGCGTTCGCAGGCTCACTGCTAGAACGCTGCGCTACGAGTGAGCTATTGTCGCTCTTACCCTCGTTTCTTATCTTCTCGGCTTTGCTTCTCTCCGTGTTCTTCGTGTCCTCTGTGGTAAATCGCTTTTTTGAGTGTTGAGAGGGCGGGCTTCGCCCTGCTAGGACGACACTATGTGCCTGCGAGGACGTTCGCAGGCTCACTGCTAGAACGCTGCGCTACGAGTGGCGAGTGAAAAATCGTTATTCTTATCCTATCTCCCTATATTTTAGTCTTTGTTCCTCTCAGTGGTCTTCGTGTTCTCTGTGGTAAATCGTTTTTGAGTGTTGAGAGGGCGGGCTTCGCCCTGCTAGGACGGCACATCGTGCCTGCGAGAGCGCTGACAGACTCACTGCTAGAACGCTGCGCTACGAGTGGCGAGTGAAAATATAGAAGTTGGGAGTTAATAGCATTCAGTAAACAAACCAAACAGCAAACCTGCCTAATGAACCCACTAAAAAGAGACTTGAAACTCGCTATCAGGCAAGTGACTAACCTTTTGAGTAACCCACCATCAAGGCTTGCCAGTTTTCTTGAGTAAAGTGTAGTGAGCTGAGGATCCCTTTCTCCTTATTGAAGGAGCGCTGTAGCCTCTCTAAATTGGCAGTTTGCCACTTAGTTGAGGGCTGGCGGATCTCGCCTCTGTCGAAATCGATAAGATAGAATTTATCGTCAGTGATGAGAATATTCTTGGCATTAAGGTCGGCATGATAAACACCGCGCTGGTGGAACTGAGCGATACCGCTACCCAGTTGCTGCCATTGGCTGTCAGACATAGGGGACTTACTTAATTTAGCCACCAGATCTTGTGCACCTTCGACACGCTCGATAATGATATCGGCGCGGTAGTGCAGGCCATGTCGCTCAACATTGGCCGCTACAGGTTTAGGTACGGGAAAACCTTCATTATAGAGCTGTACAAGCAGGGCAAGCTCGGCCACTGCGCGAGTCTTGTGAAGCCCTGTGTATAGGTAACTATCCTTACTCAGCTTCTCCATTAGCCCACCACGGTAGTAGTGACGAAGTACCCACTGGCTATCATCCCCTTCACTTAGGTCTGGTTTCACAAACCAAGTGGTGTAACGCCCTTTTGATGAACCCGTTATCGCCGATTTTTGTTGCCAATACTCCATGGTAAACCAGTTGCTGGAGATGGTATCTGGCGTGGGGTGACAAACAGCGATCGCTCCTTGAGGAGAGCTGATTATCTGCATCTCAGTTGGCGTTGTCACAGGTGAGGCTATTGGCATAGGGAGTTGGCTTTTATGGTTAAGGTTAAAGTTAGCAAGCTAGCCCTATTCTACAGTAACTTAGATACTGAGTTAATCATCCTTACTGAGATTTTATGGCTGAGAGCTAGAGCCCTTATCAGGGCTCTATATTGAGCTATTTACTATAGCGTTCAATATGTGTTTGTTGAGGGGCTGCTTTAGCGAGCTCCTCAAACGTATAGCCGGGTTTGGCTGAAAGGCGCTTTATCAGTTGTGGAACTATGACCTGCTTGGCGATCAGCCGTGATCCAGCTTGCGTTAAATGGCCGTAATCGAATACCAAGAGTTGCTGTTTATCTGTCTTAGCCAAACAGGTCATCTCCTTGTCTATACAGAGGCTGTCGACGAGTGAGATAAAGGTAATATCTTCATCTTGGGTTTGAATATCGAGTTTATCGTCGCTAATTAAAATCGAGTTATCTAACGCTTGATCTGTAATGTATTGGCCCTTTTCCTGCCAATGACGCTCTGCAATTACGTAGGGAAGTGATGGACGCCACTGGGGAACAGGTCCGATTAATACTGTCTCCTTTGCTCCCAACTGCGCCAGCTTAGCCTCAATCTGTTCCCAGTTGGTATCTTCGTGATGGTTAGCCTGAGCAATGATGACGATGTCAGGTTTAATTCTGCTTATCGTTTCAAGCGCTATTTGATTAGAGGTGTTACAAGCTTGGGCTAAGCTCGATTGATCATCACTTTGCTTAAGGCTGGGTTTACAGCCCGAAGAGGCGACTTGATAAAAGTTGATTGTATCAGGGAGAGTTTCTCTTAAACCCAATGAGAGAGCTTGGGCATGGGAGTCTCCCCAAAGCATGACGCCGCCAGTACCACCATCTGAGTGATTACAGCTTGCTGCTATTTTTGCTTCACCCGTACTCTTTAGCGAGTGGTAGGCATTGCATTGATCTAGGTAGGCACCTTGCAGAGGAAAGTGTTCATACTCCTCCAAGAACTTGGCTTGAGCTGTTGTGCTATATGGCCGTATCTCTGAGGTGATCCCATGGAGCTGGTAGATTGTGATACCAGCGACTAAGGTGATGGTAAATAACCACTTGGGTGTTAGTAGTTGAGTAGGCAGATACCTTGTTATTTTACCTTGCTCTATTAGCTTGTAGGATAGCCAGCCTAAAATGAGCGAGGCTAAAACTCCCATTAAGACAACACCACTGTTTTGCATGTAACCCATCTGGTAAAGATAGATACAAACAGGCCAATGCCAAAGGTAGATTGAGTAAGAGCTATTTCCAAGTTTTTGCATTATCAAATTATTAGTGAAGAGGGATTCTTGTCGATTAGCGATAATAATCATCGAGGCGCCAAACACTGGGAGCAAGGTGAGATAGCTTGGCCAAGCATTATTGGAAGAGATAAATAGGTAGCTTAGCAAGATCATTACCATGCCTGATACTTCAACAGGCTTACTTAACTGAGGTGATAATTTTAAGGGGTAGAGGAATAGCAAACCGCCAAACAATAGCTCCCAAGCTCTGAAAGGAAGATGAAAAAAGGCTTTTTCAGGTAGATGGCTAGACATATATAAGCCAAACATAAAGCTAGCAAGTGTCAGTGACACTAACCAGAGTTTTATTGCATCGACACTGAACCTCTTTTTCAATCCTAATATCAGCAGTGGGTATAGCATATAGAACTGCCATTCAAGAGAGAGTGACCAGGTATGTAGTAGCCATTTCTCAGTTGCCGATGCGGTGAAATAGCCGGTTTCGTTGGCGTAGATGAAATTAGAGACAAAGGCGATACTGCTTGCTGCATGTTTCGCCAAATCTCGATAATCTGAAGCTGAAAAGTTAATCCAACCAAATATCAATAAGCTGATACAGAGTATCGCCAGAGGCGGTAGGATTCTTTTTGCCCTTGAAGAGTAAAAGCCGCTTAAAGTAAATCTGTTTTGTTCGATGCCATTAAAGATAATGGTGGTCATCAAGTAGCCAGAGATAACAAAAAAAACATCTACGCCAGTAAAACCTCCAGGTAGCAGGTTTGCGTCGAAGTGGAAGAGGAGGACGGCAATAATTGCCATAGCCCTTAGGCCATTAATGTCTTTTCTGAATAGCATGCTTATCCCCCGAAAAATCGATGATTATCTATAGGGATAAAAACGAGTCAATATCAGATTTAACTTTTTTGCTATATATGTTTCAAGTGTATGTTTTTACATATTTTAAATGATGTTCTGCATATGTTTTTATGGTGTCTGTATTGTTGCGCATGTATCTTTGTGGTTGCGGATTTGTTTGCAGCGTTCGCGAGTGAGAAATGTGATTAAGGGCTTTCAGCTAGCGTTTTTCGCTTTAAGTTTGGAACCTCATCCAATCTCATTTAAACTCCCTTGGTGACTCCTTTAAAAGCATCTCTCCTTATGAGCCTAAACTTAAATAGCATTACCTCTTTGTGTTTACTTCGCCTCTCAGCAATTGGCGATGTGTGCCATGCCGTAGCTATGGTGCAAGCGATACAGAAGCAATACCCCAACCTCAAGATCACTTGGGTGATAGGTAAAGTTGAATATCAGCTTCTTAAGCACTTGCCTGGCGTGGAGTTTGTTATTTTCGATAAGTCTCAGGGGTGGAGAAGTTACTTTAATTTGAGAAAAGCGCTGGCAGGACAGAGGTTTGATGTTTTGCTGCATATGCAAGTTGCGCTGCGAGCAACGATTGCATCATTGGCTATCTCGGCTAAAACCCGTATTGGCTTCGATCGTGCCCGCGCAAAAGAGGGGCAGTGGTTAGTCACAAACCATAGAGTGGATGCGATAGCCTCTCCCCATGTGCTTGAGGGCTTTATGGGGTTTGCTAAAACCCTAGGAGTGACAGAGTTAACGCCACAGTGGAATATTCCTGTCCCAGAGGCTGATACTGAGTTTGCTAAGCTGTTACTACCCGATGGAGAGAGGAGTTTAGTGATCTGTGCGGCTGCCAGTAAAGCTGAGCGTAACTGGTTACCTGAGCGCTATGCAGCTGTCGCTGAACATGCCATTGCTAAAGGTTACCGAGTGATCCTGTGTGGTGGACCTACTGAGTTAGAGCAAACTTTGGCGCAACAGATTGTGAGTCACAGCTCGCGGCCACTGGAAAATCAAGTGGGTAAGACCACACTGACTCAGCTACTGGCGGTATTAAAGCAAGCTTCAATCGTATTAGCACCTGATACAGGACCTGCTCATATGGCGGTTACACAGGGTACGCCAGTTATCGGGCTATATGCCCACTCCAATCCTGGGCGTACAGGGCCTTATATGAGTCTTGAACATGTGGTGAGCGTTTATGACAAGGCGATAGCGAGTCAACATAGTCAGCCAGTTGTTTGGGGAACACGAGCCAAAGGTGAACACCTTATGGAGATGATTGAGGTCGCTCCTGTACTGTCTGTGTTTGATGATTTAGCCCGTGAGTTTGATAAGTAAGTATCTATAGTAAATTAATCATAAGTTTTATCTTGAAGGTGTATTGATGCAAGAGTTGAAAAGGGTGTTGTTCGAGCTGTCAGCCCAAGAGTTTGTGTTTATTCCTAATCCGGGCAATGCCGGAGATTCTTTGATCAATGCTGCTAGTTTTCAGTTTCTAGATGACATGAAACTTAACTACAAGGTTATATCTCCTCGAGAGATTAAACAGACTTTGAAAAAAGGGCGCTCGATTGTAGATAAGTTTAACCTTAAGGATAAAGTCATTGTGCTTGGCGGTGGTGGTGGATTTACTGAACATTACCCCTACTCCAATGCCTTAGTTAGCGCTCTTGATAAGCAAGTTAAGCAGCTTATTTTGCTCCCTTGTACCATAGAGGGCTATCAGGAAACCTTGAGTGGGCTTAGCGATCGTGTAACTGTATTTTGCCGTGAGAAGGTGAGTTTCGAGTATCTCAATCGCGTCTGTAATGGGCCGACAATATACCTGAGTCATGACATGGTATTTGCTGCTGACTTTACACGTATTATGGCGGTAACATCCTCTCTTTCATCTATTCGAAATCGTATTAAAGCCGCTAAGAGCCGTGCTCAAGTTGCTGATTATATTAAGCGTAATGGCATAGTTAAATTGAATGCTTTACGGTTAGATGAGGAGCGCAGTGATATCGAAGTGCCAACTGAGAATATGGATATGTCGGCACTATTTTCGTTGGGGACAAAAACCAAAGCCACAAATTTCTATGCTGCTCAGGAGTTTTTGTCACACTTAGATAAGTTTGAGCAGGTTGTGACCAACCGATTGCATGTGTGTATCGCGTCAACCCTGTTAGGTAAGCAAGTTACCTTCCTTGATAACTCCTATTTTAAAAATCGTGCCGTGTTTGATCGCTCAATGGGTAAGTTCAACAATGTTAAGCTAGTGAGTGAGTTACCAAGCTAGCATCAAATTCATCGACTTGGGGTAATTCGACTGCTATAAACTCGTTTATCCCTAGCGGGCACCAGCGGGCCCTGTTGATTTGGATATCTTCAAAAATAGCTCTATTGGCTTCTAGAAGTGTTTTAGGGCTTTCATCATGGTAGATATGAAAAGCGATACCCGCGTATTTTAGGCGCTTTCTTTTGATGCCACTGTTGATCATACGCAGGGCGAACTCTTTATCTTCAGGCCCCCAACCTTCAAATTGTGTATTAAAGCCGTTGACGGTTAATACATCTGCTTTCCAGAAAGCCAAATTACACCCGTGGATCCCCTCAACACTGGTTGTTTGTGTCTTGCTCATCAGCTTAGGTTGCCAAGCGAGTCTAAAAGCATTCTCTCGTCCACGAGATAAGCCTCGACTAAACAATGTTAGTGGCTTAGGGGATTTGAACTGCTTTTGACTTAACTCTGCGGACAATTTGACGCGCTTGCCGGTAATAAAGAAGCCTTTCTCTGCGTGCTTTAGATGATCAGCAATGAACTTGTGGTGCAGAATCATATCGCCATCGATCATGATGATGTAGTCCATCTTAGCGACAGAGATAGCCTTATTTCGGCTACGTGACAATCTAAAACCATTGTCCTCCTGCCAGCTATGAATAATTGGAATCGAGGAGCGGCCTTGGTATTGGCGAATCACCTCTTTCGTTTCCTCTGTAGAGCCGTCATCGGCAATAATGATCTCATCAGGAGTGACTGACTGAGACATGACGCTCTCAAGTACTCGAGCTAATGCTTCGGGCCAGTTATAAGTGGTAATGATGAGTGATGAGGTCATGATGCTTTCCAATCTTGAAAATAACGAAAAAGAGTGAGTATTTTATACACTCATTTTTCTCTGGTTAAGAGCTGAAAGCCAGTTATCATGGGCTTTTTGTGACCTTGTGCATACGCTTGTTTTTTGTTTGATCTCTTTGTTGTCTTTGTGTGTTTTTTTGATTTTTAGTCTGTTGTGAGTTGGTTTTTTGTACTAAGCGATTTAACAGCATAGTTACAGCTGTTTTATTTGCTTACGTGTGTTTCTTAGTTGTTTTCAACGTTGCTAGTGTGTGCTTTTTTGGTAGACTATCCACACATTTTCTATTTTGAGAGTTAGGTAAGTGGATCATCCAAACGTTTCATTCGTACTGACTAGCTGTAATCGATTTGATCTGCTCGAAGAGACCTTAATTAGTTTCTTTAAGTTTAATACTTACCCGATCGCGCAATATGTGATTATTGAAGATAGTCACAATCGAGATAAGCTCGATAGAGTGCTAGCTAAATTCCCCGATATCGATTTCACTGTGCTTAACAATGAGCCGCAATTAGGGCAGATGAAGAGTATCGATAGGGCTTACTCAGTGGTCACTTCCGAGTACATTTTTCACTGTGAAGATGATTGGGAGTTTTACCGTGAGGGCTTTATTGAGGAGTCATTTAAAGTTCTCAATGCCGATGAGAAGGTGGTGACCATCTGGCTTAGAGAGCAAGATGACACCAACGAGCATCCGGTAGAGCCTGAGATCTTCTATTGTGGCGAAGATAATTCCACTCCTTATCAGATCATGATGCGTAACCATAGGCGCCGTGAACACTCAAGTCTATGGCATGGCTTCACCTTTAATCCAGGTTTAAGAAGACTCAAGGACTATCAACTCTTCGCACCTATCGGCGAGTTGGGAGGCGAGTTGAATATGAGCGAGCTTTACCATGAGAAGGGGTTTAAGGCTGCGATATTTCCTAAAGGGTCGGTGCGCCATATTGGCGATCATCGCGGCATTAGATATAAGGTTGGTCAAAGCCAACTGGCTAAAGATTTCTCCGTTGGCTTTAAAAGAGTCAAAGCCAAGGTATGTCATATCCTAGGAATATAATAGTGGTTAGTCGCTGGCGCTATATACCCAAACAACTTCAAGATGCAGGATTCAGCATGTCGAGAAGTGACAGAGTTCAAGGCATGAAATAGTAGGACTAGTTATTCTAATTCAATATTTCATAACACAGAAAAATGTTGCTTCTCGCCTTGCCCTTCGGGAGTTCCCGTAGAATCGCTGCACTGCGTTAGTGATATCGACAAGGGAATAACCATTATCCTCAATCACTGCCTTATTCAGCTATCCTACGGGGGCTCTGAAACGAGCATCTTGAGGTAGCTTGGGTATACTGTAAATGCTTGTGTATAGCGATGTTTCTATCGTATCAAGCCTATTTATTATCTTTTAACTGATGGTGTTCATACAGCTTGGCCTCTTTGATAAAGGCGTAATAGGCGTCCATAACGGCTAAGATAAAACCGCGTCTCCCAGAGAATATTTTTCGTTGAATAAAATACTCTTTGATAAAGATAAGCGGAAAAACCGTAATCAACTTCAAGTTGGAAAACTTCTTCCCTTTAGCAAACTTTTCATCGGCTTTTAAGCCTGAATAACTGTTGTTTTTGCTGGTGATAGCTTCAATTGAGCAGTAGCCAAAGTGATCAAAAGTCTCATTAATAAAGATCTCCTTGCCATCTACCGTTGCGCTTTCATGGGCTAAGCGTGAATCATCAAAGAAAGACTTTGAGCGCTTATAAAACCTATGGTTATTAGGTTTCTTACTCCAAGAAGATAGAGGTTTATCGATAAAGATATCGTTGCGCCAAAAGCGAACGCTGTCGGCTTTATCTTGTTCCATAATTGTCTTAAACGCTTCGATTAAACTGGTGTTTATCGCTTCATCGCCATCTAAGTTCAGTACCCACTCGTGTGAGCAGAGGGACATGGCGTACTGCTTCTGTTTGGCGTAACCCTGCCAAGGGTGGGAGTAGATTTTAGCACCATAACGCTCGGCTATCGCCAAAGTACCATCTGTACTTCCTGAGTCGACCAATATCACCTCATCTAAAAGAGCAACACTTTGTAGTGTTTTCTCAATATGCTTCTCTTCATTCTTGGTGATGATAAATACGCTAATAGGCAGTTTCATAATGGCTTCGTTAAGGCAAATTAATTGAACAGGATTCTAACATCAAATAGGGAAATTTTATGAAATAAAATAGCTGCATGTTATTATCCTCGCCAAATATGTTTCTACTCTTTCGATGGTCCAATGAAATTTAATGTAATGGTGATTAATCTCGATTCCAGCACTGACAGGTGGGAGTCTATGACTAAACAGTGTGAACCTTTAGGCATCACGCCTGAAAGGGTTTCTGCTGTGCGTGGCAGCCTGCTAAGTGAGAAAGAGAAGAGTGATGTTTACCAGCTTTCGGCCAACCTTTCTAAGTATGACAAGATACTCAACGATGGTGAAATTGGTTGTTACATGAGCCATATTCGCTGCTGGGAGCAGATAGTCGAGCAGGAGTTAGATTTTGCTTTGGTGTTAGAGGATGACGCCATATTAACCGATAACATTATTAAGTATGTCGAGAAGTTAGCGCCTAGCAGTGCTGATTGGGACTACATTAAACTGTCCCATGGCAGTAAGGTTAAGTCTGCCGTTGACTCCATGGATCTTGGTGACGGTTTAACGTTAAGAAAAGAGCTAAAACTGCCCTCAACTACCACTGGACAGCTGATCTCACTCTCTGGGGCGAAAAAGCTGTTAGCACACGCCTACCCAATCACTAGACCGATAGATATGGATATTCAGTATTGGTTTGAGAAATCACTTCGCTGCTTTGTGGTTGCGCCTTTTCCTATCTTAAACGGCGACTTTGGTAGTGAGATCAATAAAACCGACGATAGACGTTTTGTTAAGAAAAGACCGATTCGACGTGTACTGCAAAAGCTCCGCTATGAAATACTACTCTTGTGCAGCCGTCATAAGTTACCTGATTTCCCTAAGTTATAGGGTTAATCAACCCAGGGATAAAAATTTATCCCTCTATTAGTGTTGAGCCGTATGTGGACAATTCACATGCAAAAATAAACCAAGTAAGATGTGTGTCTGACTCATCTGTCGTTCCAATGGATGTTGGAATCATCACCGGATAGAAAATAGTGCATAAACGAGCAATATATCCAGGGACTTTTGATCCCGTAACTAACGGACACGCTGACCTTATTGAAAGGGCGGCTAAACTTTTCCAGCATGTGGTGATCGGCATTGCCGCCAATCCCTCTAAGCAACCAAGGTTTACTCTTGACGAGCGAGTTCAACTACTTAAGCTCGTGACCGCACATCTTGATAATGTTGAAGTGGTGGGATTTAGTGGTCTGTTAGTGGATTTTGCTAAAGATCAGCAAGCGAGTGTGCTTGTGCGAGGATTACGGGCTGTATCTGATTTTGAGTATGAATTTCAGCTGGCCAATATGAATCGTCGTTTAGATCCTGATCTCGAAAGCGTCTTTTTAACACCGTCGGAGGAGAACTCATTTATCTCATCAACGTTAGTGAAAGAGGTCGCGTTGCACGGTGGGGATGTCAGCCAATTTGTTCACCCGGAAGTGAGTAAAGCACTTCTTAGCAAAGGATAGCCGTTAATTATTATGTTGAAATCTTATAGCACAAAGCTTATTGCCGTTTTTCTGTTTTGTACTTCTTTGTTGTCAGCCTCGTTTGCAGCCCTATCGGCTCCCTGGGTCGATGTGTCTGATATCTACCTAAGGGCTGATATTCAGGCGTTGGCCGATGAAGGCGTGATCACTGTGCCTGTTAATACCTATCCACTGATGTGGTCTGGTATTGCGGTTGATCTCGATAAAGTTGAGCCATCAACTCTGACGCCTGCATTAGCAAAAGCGTTCGCTCGAGTGAATTTCTACTATCGTAATGCCGTAGGTAACAAAGGTAACACACGGATTAAGGCCGCTGCTGCAACGGATCCTGCTCGTTTCCAGCACTTTGGTTCAGATTATCGTGAAAAAGGGGAACTGCAGGTTTCCCATGAATACCTTGGTGAGCGTTTCGCTTATAAGATTGCCGCCTCTGCTAACTATGATGCGACAGATGATAAAGAGTTTCGCCTCGATGACTCTTATATAGCGATGGCGCTGGGTAACTGGATGTTTACCGCCGGTGCCATTGAGCAGTGGTGGGGGCCAGGTTTCGATTCCGCCATGCACAGATCAAACAATGCGCGTCCTTTGCCATCTGTGATGGTGACTCGCAATAATGCGGCAGCCTTTGAAACCCCTTGGCTCTCTTGGTTAGGCCCTTGGACGCTAACAGCAGGTGTGAGCCGTCTAGAGGAGGAGCGTGCTATTGCTAATCCTCTACTGTGGAACTTTCGCAGCTCACTACGCCCCTTTAGACAACTAGAGATAGGTTTCTCGTGGGCAACCCAGTTCTGTGGAGAGGGCGAGGAGTGTTCGTTTAAGAGCGCGCTGAAATCGATAACTGGTCAACGTGATTGTCGTGCTGAAAATGTCGGCGAAGTTGGCTGTAGTAGTTACGGTAATCAGATGGCCGGTTATGATGTTCGCTTTAGCGATACTTGGTTTAATGTGCCTTTTGGTATCTATTACGAGAAGACCTGTGAAGATGCTAACGGTTCAGCCCCTTGGGACATTGTCGATTGTGGTCACGCAGCGGGTCTAGATACACGTTTTAGCTCAGACAGCGCTCAGTACAGACTGTTTTTCGAATACACAGATACCATGGTCGCCTGTGGTGCCGATGATAATGTCTTTAACTGCATGTATGAGCATAGCGAGTACAAAAGTGGCTCACGTTACTACGGTAAAACCTATGGCAGCACCTATGAGAGCGATGCCATCGTTTATGCGCTGGGCTTAATCGGCCAGTTTGAAAATAGTAAAGGGCTCACCTCTATTGTGAGATATGCTCAGCTTAATAAAGATGGTTCAAGCCGGAACAATGGCTGGGCGCCACAGTCGCCTAAAGAAGATCTGTTAATGTTGGAGCTGAGCTACCGTATGCCTATTTGGCAGGGGATGATGAGTGTTGGTGGCACTGTGTCTCAATCTGAGTTTGAGGTTGAAGATAAAAAGACAGATGCGACACTATTTGGCACCTACGAGTATCGTTTTTAGAAGAAGGTTTGAGATTTTAGGATCTAGAAGCAGCTCGCTGCGTAACTCGCAGTGAGCTTGTGAACCTCCTAGATTTTTTCTTTATCTCGTTTGGCACAAGCCACAGAATACAGTGGCTCTCTGGCCTAACTTAATCTCACTGAGCAGGTTACCACACTGAGTACAGCTCTCTCCTCCGCGGCCATAAACGTGAAGCTTCTGGGCAAAGTAGCCAGGCTTGCCTTCGGCGTTGGTAAAGTCTTTTAGGGTGGTTCCCCCCTGTTTTATCGCATTGGCTAAGATCTGTTTCACCTCTGAAACTAAGATAATCAAGCGCTCTTGATCTACCTTACCCGCTTCCATTTGTGGATGTATTCCCGCTGCAAAGAGAGCCTCGTTAGCGTAGATATTGCCTACACCAACCACGATATGGTTATCCATCAGACAGAGCTTTATCGCTTTTTTCTTCCCTTTTAACGATTCAAACAGATAGCTTGGATTGAATGCATCAGTTAAAGGTTCGGGCCCAAGTTTAGACAGTAGGGGGTGTGCATCAATGGGCAGCTCATACCATAACCAAGCACCAAAGCGCCTCGGGTCGTTAAAGCGCAGTATCTTGCCACTGGCCAAGCTTAAATCGATATGGTCATGCTTCTCAACCGGAGTGAGCTCTGTCACCACCCTTAAGCTGCCAGACATACCTAGATGCACAATTGTCGTACCTGCATCGGTATCAATAAGCAGATATTTAGCGCGGCGATGCACACTACGTATGGTTTGACCGACAATCTGCTGCGCCAAATCAGGGACGGGCCAACGCAAGCTGGCGTTACGTACGGTAAGGCCTGTGACCTCTTGGTCAATCAGATAGGGTGAGACCCCTTGACGGGTGACCTCAACTTCCGGAAGTTCTGGCATATTAGCTCTCTGGTTTAGTTCTCTTATGTTTAGGTTTCTTGTTTAGTTTTTTATATTAGCTTTCTTGTTTAGTTGCTTGTTGTGTCATTCAGGGGAGCCGCCGATATCTTAGTGATAGGTGTTAAGGCTTCTCTTAAGCTAGGTGGGATCTGATACCAGTTCTTTGCTGGAGAGACAAGCAAACCATGGGCTGGATACCAGAGCCAAGCTTGCCCTTGGCTATTATTGGCAACCAGAATTGTCACATTGATGGGAGCATCAAGGCTCTCCTGTTCCATTAAGCCTTGCTGATCTGCCACAGGTGAGAGTTGTATCTCACTCCATGCCGTAGCCCAGGTTTTACAATTGAGCACATCTTCATGGCACTGCCACTGGCTTCCCTTGCTTAACCAAAGTTCATCGAGCTGCAACTGAGCTAATGGCGCTTTATCGTCAAACAGAGGCGCTGCATCCGATGGCAACTCGGCAGTGCGATCATCGAGCAGAGTGAGTATGGCGATCATCGATGCCGTAGCAAAGATAAGAATGTTATTCCATTTTTTACGTGAAAGAGCCATGGCGTGTTAATTCAGTTGCTTATCTAATATTGAGTGTTTAGTCAGTGTATCCACAAGTTAGGCTGTCTTCAAATGAAGACTTATTACATTTATTCTTTTTGGGTCTGGCCTATATTGGTATTTGCTTAAGTGTCTGAAGCTCATCGCTCCATTGCTTTTTAGCGCCTCCCAGCGGGGGATATGCAGATGCCTCTGCGAACCGCCGCGAGCACATCCTTGTGGGCTCTACCAAAACATCCATGTTTTGGAAGCTCGCAGTTGCATCTACACTGGGTGATTTACAAGAAGGTTTTTGTCGTTTCAATTTATGACTAATGTGTGCAGTTCCCTTAATCCTCTTCATCGTTTAGAAAGGGGCTTCGCCCTTCTAGGACGGCACTGCGTGCCTACGAGAGCGTTCGCAGGCTCACTGCTAGAACGTTGCGCTGCTAGTACAAAGAGTGTAGTTGAAAGCTACCGTACTCTTACCTGACTTATTACCAATAACCTCACTTATTACACAACCCATTTCAGTGTGCTTAATGAGGTTTAGAGCAGGTAAGGATAGTCATCCCTAAACTTTATCATTCCATCACTAAAATCACCATTTCTAACCTGATCGACGTCATAACCTATCTCGGCGTGCTCGATAAGAGCTAACAGCATTGATAATTAGCAGTCGAGTTGTTATGTAATTGATTAGTAGTATCTGACTTTATTATTGTATTCAATCTGTTTGAAAATGTTATCATTTTGCTTTGTCGTGGTTGCAATTCATCAATAGCTGCAGTAATGCTCATCGATTTAACTATATAAGGGATTTTATGCGGTATGAAGCAAGTGAGTTGGAGTTAGCTTTTGTTAGCTTAAATAAAAACGAAAGGCCACTTTGGGCATTGGCTGCGGTGTTTATTAGTTATGTCTGTATGCTATTTCTGATGTTTTTTGCAGAAAAATATGTAGGCGGTACAATTCTGCATTTTATTGTTCAGCCATTCGTTGTTGGGTTTTGTACGCGTTATGTTGGGCGATTGTACTCTATTAAAGCACGTGCTCCTTCTGTGATTTTGTTCGCATTTTTATACATCTGCATAGGGGTACTCGCCAGTCTGCAGGCCTTATATTTTATTGCCTTACCTATTCCTATGTTAATCGTTTTCTTCACAAGTAGAATAAAGCTTACAAGAGTTCAAGAGTTTGCTTTACTTGAGTATCAAACAACTTCATTAGATATAGATCTTCATCCAAGAAGTAGAAAAACCTTGTATGCATTTTTAGGAGTACTTTTTATTACTGCTTTAACCGTATATTGGTGGACAAGTAATGCAAATAGCTGCATGAATGCTCTTGAAGGTAGTAATAATTCTTTTGTGGTAGAAAGTTGCTCGTATAACCAATTCTCTTCATTGGAGGAGATGGCAACTATTGAGGATGAGCTATCCATTGACTTATTTGGTACATTTTCATTGCCTAGCCCTGAAGCATTATTGATAAAAGAAAAGGCTGAGTCTGGTGATGTATTTTATCAACGCTTCTATTTCGTAATCTTAGCTATCTTTTATCAGAAAAGTGTTTTGTGGGAGGGGAATTTTATTGTCGAGCGACACCGTGAAGAGGTGGCTTATTGGTCAGCGATTACGGCAGCTGATGGCTTCACTCCTGCAATGATAAAAATACTCAATGGCTTACTTGACTTACCTTTAGTCTCTGAGGAGCAGAAACTTGAAGCAATGGATTTGGCTGAGGAGCTAGTTATTAATGGTTCTGAAGAAGCATATTTATTAACTCTGGTTGGTAAATTGGTAACGATTGAGGATGTAAGGCAATTGTTTCATCAGCAATCTAACACGCTTGACTTGCTAACAGAGGAGCAGTTGGAAAATTTGATGTATGCATATAAACAAGGTGATTATTTTTACAATTTGTCAGATTTTGATCCATCTATAGAAGTTGAGGAGCCTTATACTAAAAGTATAAGAGTTCCTCGGCAAAAGGATAAAGTTATAGACGTGTTGAAAGTGATGTCTAAAAAGTTTAATGACACAGATGCCTCATACCAAGTTGCTCAAATGTTGTTAAGAGAAAGTAGCCTCGAGTCGATAGATTTTTTTACCTTAGCTGCTGAACAAGGTCATGCTTACGCAGCAACAAAGTTAGGTTCTTTATATTTTTGTTCTGGCAGAAAAGTTGAGAGTTTGTCTTGGTTGAAGAGGGCTATTAAGCTGGGGAGCAAGGAGGCTGTTGCAATTCAGAGGAAGATTATAAAAGGCGAGTCTTTATCTGTTTGTCAGAGGGGGGATCGGAAGCTGTAACACCTTTAGGGTAGAGTGGATTCGCCCTGCTAGGACGGCACTGCGTGCTTACGAGAGCGTTCGCAAGCTCACTGCTAGGACTCTGCGCTGCTAGTTAAAAGCAAAAGATGTCTCTTTTTTGCTCCTCTCCGTGGTCTTCGTGTTCTCCGTGGTAAATTGCTTTTTTGGGTGTTGAGATTAGAGGGCGGGCTTCGCCCTGCTAGGATGGCACTGCGTACCTGCGAGAGCGTTCGCAGGCTCACAGCTAGGACTCTGCGCTGCTAGTTAAAAGCAAAAGATGTCTCTTTTTTGCTCCTCTCCGTGGTCTTCGTGTTCTCCGTGGTAAATTGCTTTTTTGGGTGTTGAGATTAGAGGGCGGGCTTCGCCCTGCTAGGATGGCACTGTGTACCTGCGAGAGTGTTCGCAGGCTCACTGCTAGAACGCTGCGCTGCGAGTTAAGATCAAGAGATATTCTCACCACAGAGCGCTTCGCTCCACGGAGATCGCGGAGAAAAGCTGGAGGAAGAAATGTTGGTTTTTGGCTCTCCGTGGTCTTCGCCCTGCGAGGACGACACTGGGGGCCTGCGAGCGCGGCGCTGCTAGTTAAAAGCCTTAAGGGAGGAGAAGCGTCTACAGAACGCGTTGCTCACGGAATAGCCTGTGGCTACGGGTAAAAAAACTGAAGTAGTGAGTTATGTTAGTGGTTGCTTAACTATCTGTAATATAATGAGTAAATTGAGTAATGCTACAAACCTAATCAGTGAAATTACTGATAGACATACAGTATACATATCGCTATATTCTCATCCAACAGGATAACCCTAATGTCACCAGTGGCTTTGTACCACTAACCAGTACAACATTAGCGGACACTTGCATTAGGGACGATGTACCAGTTTACATATCAGCTTATGTTTTCAGTTTATGAATTAGATAACAACCTGATATCCATCACGAATCCATCCCCCCCCACACAAGCGTATATTCCCTTTAAAGTCTCTCAAGACAAACACAGTGTTAAAGGTGAGTGCTGTGCTGACCACAGAGCGCTTCGCTACACAGAGTTCACGGAGAAAAGAGAGAGGCTTAAGCTGAGAAATATGGGCTTTGAACTGCGAAGGTAAACATTCTTAGTAAGTACTTTGTAAACCTCGACAAGTTTTTGATCAAATAGCTATTCAGGGCACCTTACAGAAAAATATTACTTAATTTTCAATGGCTAATAATATGCTCTTTAAGTTGCTAGAGAGTTATCGTGTTGATACGTAATAAAAAGTAGAGTTAAGTTATGAATCATAGAAAAAGGAATGAAAGTTATGGTAGCAATTGATATGAATATATTAATAGCTGGAGTTGTACTTTGCTTTATTGGTATCTCGGCATTATTTTTTACTCTAAAGAAGCGTAAATCAATTCTCCTTACAGCAACTAAAGAAGCTGAAACACTTCTTTCCCAAAGCCAAGCTAAAGCAAGTAATATCGTTAATTCTGCTGAGAAAACGAAGAAAAACCTGTTAGATGAAGCTGAAAATAGAAAAAGATTCTTGTTAGAAGAAGCTGAGCAAGGAGTTATTCCTTTCCATGAAAGAGTTGAACGCTTAAAGCTTGCAGATAAAGAAATAACTTCTCGCCTTAAGCAATCAAGATCCATCATTGATGATATTACAGATAAAAGCTGTTCTCATGCCGCAGACATAGAATTATTAACAGAAGAAGATCTCCTTTCAAGTCAATCTTATCAAGATGATAGAAAAGATGTGAAGGCTAGATTAAAGAAATTAGCTGTGAATGCGATCGATGGTGTTAGAGGAAGCGGTTCAAATGTAAATATCGGGAAGTTTGTTTCTATTTCTGCTAAAGCAGACATGGCTGGAGCATTGCTATTAACTACAGTAGAGATGCTTTGCACTAAGACTAATGCAAACAATGGACACCAAGCCTTAGAAAAGTTATCGGAGTCTATTATTGCAACAGAAGCTTTGATTAAATGTATTGATAGCAGAGCTACAATCAATCAAGAATTTAAAGCTTTACTCATCAAAAGGCTAGAAATAGAGATTCATTTTAAAAAAGCAAAACAGCTGGCCAAGGAAGAGCAGAGAGAATTAAGGGAGCAAGAGAAAGAAGAGAGAAATGCAAGGCAAGAAGCAGAGCGAATTCAGAAAGAAGCAGAAAAAGAAGAGAGAATAAAAAGCGATGCAATTGCAGAACTTGAAAAGAAAATGGCTGAAAAATCTGATGCAGAAAAAGCAATTTATCAAGAAGAGTTAAATCGATTAAAACTAGAGCTTGAAGAAGCCCATCAAAAATTTGAAAGGGCTAAAAGTCGCGCGCAAGAAACTAAACAGGGTCACGTATACGTTATATCAAATATTGGCAGTTTTGGAGAAGATATACTTAAAATTGGTATGACTAGAAGAATGGACCCTATGGACAGAGTTAAAGAGCTTAGTGATGCAAGTGTTCCTTTTACATTCGATGTTCATGCTTTAATTGAGTCTGATGACGCACCTAATTTAGAATCTACTTTGCACAAGGTTTTCGATGATAAACGTGTGAATAAGGTCAATCGCAGAAAAGAATACTTCAATGTGAACCTTAGTGAAATTGAGCAAGAGCTCCAAAGGTTAGATATTAATGCGCTAATAAATAAAGTAGCTAGTGCTGATGAATATTACCAGTCTATAAGACTTGAAAAGTGCTTGTAATAAAGAGATAAACACTCAGGTGTAGATGCGGCAGTGAGCTTTGATGACAAGGCCGATAATGTTCTCGATATTATTCGGCATTTCCTACTATCCGTGTGGGTTAGATGTCATCGTAGAGACTACAGGGATTGTACTTTACAACGATATCCCTATCTACAAACAAAGGGGTCGTAGCCAATTAGCCAAAATCGAAGAGATAAACACTCAGGTGTGAACGCGGCTGTGACCTTTGGTTTCATGGATGAAACCGTAGAGCGCCCATGGATGGGTTTACAGCGTGTCACAGAAGTGTTTGCACGTTGGCCTGCTGCAAGCAATAAGTAGCAATATAGTCATGGTGTTCGGATTATCGCCAAACACCAAACCTGCCCAATGAACCCCTACAAAAAGTTACTTGTAACTTGCTATCAGGCAAGTTCTCTAATGCCGTCTCACAGAAGTATCTGCACATAAGGTCGCTCCTTGGCATCCTTGCACGGCACCCACGGCAGGTGATAAACACCATTGAAGCTATGGTTACCAACAAACCATCAAAAATATAACCTGCCTAATGAACCCCAAAAAAGATACTTCACCACTTACTATCTGGTAAGTGACTAAAACTTGTTATCAGGCAAGTTAACCCCCAGTTGCATTCATAAACCGCAATATCTGCACATCGCCCTCATCCCCAAACACATGTTCTTTCGGTTTACGCTTAATCGCCTCTAAAATCGTGGTTTTTAACCGCTCAATATCGCCGGGGAACTCACGCACGATAGCTTTGAGATCCACCGAGTGTTCGTTGCCTAAACAGAGGAGTAGGCGACCTTCAACCGTAACGCGTACTCGATTGCACTCATGGCAGAAGTTATTGCTGTGGGGGGAGATAAAGCCCACATGGATTGAGCTGCCTGGCATAGTGTAATAGCGTGCGGGGCCGCCGGTGCGTTTGTCCGATACCGTGAGCGGGTAGCGCTGTGAGATGATAGCTTTAACCTCTTCACTGCTGCAGTGACGGCTTTTCTTGCGCTCATCAATTATGCCTAAGGGCATCTCTTCGATAAACGCGATATCTAGTTCTCGACCACGACAAAACTCGATAAGATCGAGTACTTCATCATCATTTTGTCCACGAAGGATCACCGCGTTGATCTTGATGCGTTTAAAGCCTGCGGCCTTGGCGGCGTCTATCCCTTGTATCACCCGCTCAAGTTTGCCATTGCGGGTCAGATCGGTAAAAAGCTCAGGTTTGAGGGTGTCCAAGCTGATGTTTAATCTTGCTAATCCTGAGCCTCGCATCTTCTGGGCAAACTTGGTGAGTCTGGAGCCGTTGGTGGTCATAGAGAGCTCAGTGAGTCCTGGAAGCTCGCCTAAGAGCTTAACTAACCGATCGCAGTCGGTGCGAACCAGCGGCTCTCCGCCAGTTAAGCGGATCTTTTTAACGCCTAGTTCGGTAAAGGCTTGGCCTACCCAAGCTAGTTCTTCGAGGCTTAATACCTGATCTCGTTCGAGAAAGCAGGGGTCTTCGCTCATGCAGTAAACACAGCGAAAATCGCATCTATCGGTAACAGAGAGACGCAGGTATTCCACCGTACGTCCGAAGGTGTCGACGATTAAACTCATATTAGAACCCTACAGAGTTACCTATAAAAGGTCGGCAAAAGGTTGAATGTAAACGGTATCACCTGGATTCAACTGTTCATCTTGTTCACCGATAACGACGAAACAGTTTCCCTTTACCATTGAGCTCAACATCCCTGAACCTTGTGCACCTGTAGTGGTTACATGTAGCTTGCCATCTGCCGCTAAGTGAAATACACCTCGAGTAAACTCGGTGCGTCCGACACGGCTGCGCATCTTGCAATCGGCAACAGCGGGAACCATGGTCTGGCTCCAGTTTTTCTCGCCCGCAAGCTTTCTTAGGGCGGGTTGGACAAATTGCATAAAGGAGACCATAACGGCAACTGGGTTACCCGGTAAGCCGAAGAAGAGGCTGTCACCTATCTGTCCGAAGGCCAAAGGCCTGCCAGGACGCATATTGATGCGCCAGAAGTTAATCTGTCCCACTTTTTCTAGAGCCAGCTTGATAAAGTCGGCATCGCCAACGGAAACTCCACCTGAGCTGATCACCACATCGGCTTTTACCGCCGCTTGGCTCAGTGCATCTGCTAGTGCCTCTTCTGAGTCATGTATGATGCCTAAATCGATCACCTCACAACCTAGCTTTCTTGCCATCGATTTTATGGTAAAGCGGTTTGAGTCGTAGATGCAGCTTGCTTTGAGTGGTTCACCGGGCTCACACACTTCATCACCAGTTGAGAACACGGCGACTTTAGGGCGTCTAAATACCGGCAGTTTGCCAAAACCTAGTGAGGCGAGCATACCTTGCTCTGGTGCCTGCAGGCGGTTATGAGCCGCTAGCGCTGTTTTGCCTTTAGCGATATCTTCACCTGCCAGTCTGACATGTTGACCTAAGGTGATATCACCTTGAAAGCTCACATTGTTGCCGCTCTCTGTTGCCAACTCTTTCATCTGCACGGTATCAGCACCTGCGGGTACTGGTGCGCCTGTCATGATGCGTACAGCTTCACCAGCTTGCAGGGTGCCAGCATATTGGTGACCCGCCATCACATCGGCGACTAAGGTGTAGCTTTCTAACATGGGCTCAGAGTAGTTAAACGCATAACCGTCCATGGCCGAGTTGGTCTGTTGAGGTACATCTACTGGTGAGATTGCATCTTGGGCGAGTACGCGGCCATTGAGTTCGTCGAGTTCGACAAGCTTGTGCTCAGTTACAGGGGTCACATAGGAGAGTATTTTCTCTATGCCTTGGCAGACTGAAAGTGTTTTGCTGCTATCGAGTTCGCAGCCGCACTCCGGGGTTTGGGGCGTTAAAGGTAGCTTGCTGGTGGGCTGCCAGTTTTGAGCATATTCGATAACGAAGTCGGCTATCTGGCCTACGTCATTGATATCGAGTCGGCGTAGTTCGCTAGGAACTTGTGTGTCGTCACAGCAGGCGATCGCTTGAATATTGCTGTCGTGGGTATGAATAAAGGGTTTTCCGTGGGCGGCACGGTGAAGCTCTATCTTAGGCAGCTCAAGCTTTTTAAATCCCTCGACGAGTACGATATCGACGGCGTCTTGCTCAATCTGCTGCAGTAGGTGAGGCAGTTCGGGCGCTTCATCGACCTCATCTTCTGTCATCAATGCCCAACGTATATGGGAGGCGACCAACATCTGTCTTGCGCCAGCTTTGCGCATCTCGTAACTGTCTTTACCGGGAATATCCACATCGAAGTTATGATGAGCATGCTTAATGACGGCGAGTTTTATGCCGCGATTATTCAGCTCAGGAATGAGCTTCTTCAGCAGAGTGGTTTTTCCTGTGCCACTGTAGGCACAAAATCCGAGGACAGGGATCGACAGCGGATTGGTAAAGGGAGTAGACATTGATACCTCGAATATTATTTGGCAATTGCCTCAGCAAGTTGTTGTTTTTGTTCTGGCGTATTCACATTAATAAAGGCATTAGGTTGATCTGAAAATTCGGTCACGACACAGTGATGTTTAGCGTACCAAAAATCTATTTTACGCTCGCCACCATCTAAAAATGCCTTCATGGAGTCACGTAAACTGGGTTTTAACAGCAGTACGACAGGCTGTTCGCGTTTTCCATCGCTTGCCACGGCAAGCTCAGCGCCCTCACTCTGGATTTTAGTCAGCATACGCTCAACAAGATCTAAAGGTAACAGTGGGCAATCACAAGGAACCACTAACAGATAATCTGCTTGAGTCTGTCCCATGGCGGTGATCATACCAGCCAACGGCCCTAAGTAGCCTGAGTCTTCATCGCTGAAAACCGGGTAACCTAAGTCAGCATAACGACTTTGGTTACGATTTGCGTTGATCATGATCTCCTTAACTTGAGGTTTTATCCGATCTATCGAATGTTCTATCATAGGCTTGTCTAATAGCTCGACTAAACCTTTGTCGTTCCCACCCATACGTCTGGCCATGCCGCCAGCTAAGATGACAGCATCAATTCGCAATGACATATCTTGGTTCCTGTAATGTTGTTTGGGGACTCGTGGCGCAGCTTGCATCGTTAATTGATGAGCTAATACCTTGATTCTCAATACGCCAGTTTTGGTCGCATAAACTAGTTAGTGCGCAAGATTGATGGCTACTGACTAGCATTCCTGTACCTAGCTGTTGCAGATCTTTGACCATAGCTAAGACTAACTCTTGAGAGTAGGTGTCCATGTTAGAGGTCGGCTCATCTAGCATGAGTAACTTGGGTTGCATAATCCAAGCTCTGGCGATAGCCAGACGCTGCCGCTCACCACCAGATAGACTAGAGGCTGCTTGCTTAGTGAGATGAGTCAGGCCTGCTTTTTCTATCGCATCCTGGGTTCTTTGCTCTATAAGCTGTTTGCTTATGGTGCAAAATGGGTGCGGGTAGCGCAGGTTGTACTCAACACTGCCATCGAACAGGTAGGGGTGTTGGTGCAGATAAACTGCCTTGCCCAGCAGAGAGTTTGAACGCCACCAAGGCAGTGGTGCGAAGCCTTGAGTGGTGATTTGACCTTTGGTTGGTGCAATCAAGCCTGCTAGCATCTTCATCAAGGTGGTTTTGCCACTGCCGTTATCACCTTGCAGGTGTACGGTTTGACCTTGAGAGAGCTGTATTCTCTCGACGGCGAAGAGCCTGCGCTCACCAAAGCGCATCTCGATATTTTGAGCGATCACTTTAACCATATCTTAATGGCTCCTCGGCTCAGCTTTTCCCCTTAGCGTACCTAAGGTGAAGTTGAGAACAAGTGACAGGATAAGCAGCACTAAGCCAAGCGCTATCGCTTGTGCAAAGTCCCCTTTACTGGTTTCCAAGGCGATGGCCGTGGGTATATTACGGGTGACATCGGCAATGTTACCTCCCACCATCATTGAGCAGCCTATTTCAGTTAATATTCGGCTAAATCCCGCGACGATGGCCAGCAGTAGAGGCACTTTTAGCTCTCTGCAGAGTGTCCAGATGGATCTGAACCAAGAGGCGCCTAAGGTACGTGATGTTTCCCATGCACGCCTATCGACACTAGTAAAAGCGGCTTGGCTCATCGAGACTAGCACGGGGGCGCAGATCAGCATCTGACCCAGTATCATCCCCTTTTGCGTGAATAGCCATCTTAGATCGCCCAAGGGACCCATGCGAGTCAGCATTAGGTAAACCAGTAGACCGATAACGACTGTGGGGATCGATTGCAGGGTTTGGATCATATTGGTGATAAACCAGCGTCCGCGAAACCGTCCGAAAGCCAGAATAAAACCCAATATCATTGAGGGAAGTAGAGTGATCGCCAGTGCTGCAAAAGAGACAGAAAAGGAGACAGAAACAATGGACCATACATCTGGATCCAATGAAAACAGCAGGCCTAAGGCCTGCTGTATAAGGGCTAACCAGCCTTCATTCATCTGTGATACACCAATTTGAAAAATGGCGCACCTAGAACATTAGGTGTGCCTGTTACACAAGATTGTAAATAAAAGCTTAAGCAGAACCTTAGGGTCATTCGCTATATGTTGCCTTAAATAGTTGCTCACCTTGAACCTTATAGCTATTAATCATGCCTTGAGCTTCAGCACCGATTAACCAGTCACTAAAGGCACGTGCGCCTTTATGATTCAGTTCAGGGTATTTTTCTGGGTTAATTAATACGATCTGATAAGGGTTTGCTAGTGCTTTACCGCCATCATAATCAATCGCAAGATCTAATTTTGCTTTATACGCTACAAATGTACCACGATCTGACAGGGTGTAACCCTGAAGCTCGCTAGCCATTAATAGTGTCTTACCCATGCCTTGGCCTACGGCTTTGTAGCCATTAAAAGTCAGCGCGATATCGGCATTTTTCCAGATAATTAACTCTTTCATGTTAGTGCCAGAGTTATCGCCACGAGAGATAAAGGTGGCGCCAGACTTGGCTATTTTAGCAAATGCTTCCTCTGCTGTCTTACTGCCACGGATCTTAGCTGGGTCATTTTTAGGGCCTAAGATCACAAAATCGTTTTCCATAATGCCACGAGGCAAAATTCCGAAGCCTTCGTTAACGAATTTTGCTTCAGCCGCTGGCGCGTGAGTCATCACTAGATCCACATCGCCTTGGCGAGCAAGTTTTAATGCTTTGCCTGTGCCTGTTGCTATCACTTGTACTTTATAACCAGTTTCTGCTTCAAATTTAGGCAGTAGGTTTTTCAATAAACCTGAGTTCTCTGTACTGGTTGTTGTCGCTAACTTGATAATCTCTTCTGCTGTTGCAGGCATAGCTGTGACTAGAGTTGCAGCTAAAGCTAAGCTGAAGATAGATTTAAGGTTTAACATTCTTGCTCCTTGGCGTTTATGGAAATGGCCCTCTGCCAAGATGGACCACTTAAAATTTTGTATTACTCTTAGAGACTTATTTAGCAAGTTGAGTGCCAACTTATCCTGTCCGATTTTTGCTTCACAAAACATTGGGCTTTGTGATCTCCATCGCAAATAGAAATGGTCCAATACAGACATTTTGTCCCACGTGCCTCATTCTTTGGTTCACAGTGACCTATTTGCTCAACTATGGTGATAGAATCACCAGTATATGAGTCAAAATGTCCTAAAGAAGACAATATGAGCCAGAGTAATAAAGAGCTAAAACCCCTTCCATCAGCCGTTTCTGTGCTTATTGTTGACGATGAGCCCGGAATGCGCAGCTTTTTGAAAAAAGCCCTCTCGAAAAAGTTTGCCTTAGTCGAGACCGCTTCCAGCGTTGAAGATGCTGAGCAGCTACGAAGTCGCTGCCATTTTGATCTACTTATTGTTGATATTCGCCTGCCTGGACGTTCAGGAATTGAGTGGCATGAAGCCTTAAATGATCAGGAGCGCCGCTCAGATATCATCTTTATGACGGGTTACGCCGATATGGATGTTGCCATTAAAGCGCTGCGAGCAGGTGCTTCAGACTTTATTATGAAGCCATTTCATTTAGAGCAGATGATGAAGGCGGTTGATCGCTGCATCGAACGGCGTCTACTTAAGCGTGAAAACCTGATGCTTAGGCGCGAGGTCTCTATAGGTCAATCCTCTACCATCATAGGCAGCAGTGATGCTATGCAGGAGGTGAAACACATTATTGAGCGTGTGGCGCCAACCAATGCGGTTATTTTGATTGAAGGTGAATCAGGCACAGGTAAAGAGCTGGTTGCCAGACAGCTGCATCTGCTTAGTGGAAGGCAGGGCCCCTTTGTTCCCGTTAACTGTGGTGCTATCGCGCCTGAGCTACTTGAAAGTGAGTTGTTCGGCCATTGTGCTGGGGCATTTACTGGTGCTAAAGGCAATCGTGAAGGTCTATTTAGTTTTGCCTCTGGCGGCACTATTTTTCTTGACGAGATTGGCGAGATGCCACTTAAGATGCAAACCGCACTGTTGCGCGTACTTGAGCAGAGAACCATCCGGCCTGTAGGCAGTGAAAAAGAGACCAATATTGATGTCCGGGTATTGGCTGCCACAAATAGAAAATTGGCTGAAGAGGTTGAGGCTGGCCATTTCAGACGCGATCTCTACTATCGACTCAATGTGCTCGATATCTTAATTCCTCCTTTGCGAGAGAGACCCGAAGATGTGGTGGAGTTGACGCATCACTTCACCCGCCAACTTGCGTCTGAGCTTGGGGTGAAGGAGGTGGTCTGGAGCCATGAAGATATGCTAAAGCTACAGCAGCATGAGTGGCCGGGTAATATCCGTGAGTTAAGGAATATGATTGAACGCTGTATTTTACTTGGCAAACCCCCGGCTGAGTATTGGAAGCAGCAGCCAAAAGCCGAAGTGGTAGGTGAGTCGGGTTATCCGCTCAATTGGTGCCTTAAAGAGGTCGAAAAGCACCATGTGACTCAGGTTGTCGATGCTCATAATGGTAATAAATCTGCGGCAGCAAGGGATCTTGGTGTTTCTAGAAAGACCCTAGATAGAAAGTATAAAGAGTGGTTTGACAGTGAAAGTGCCGGAGAATAATAGGATGTCTTTCTTCCCACGAATTTTTGGCATTAACTGGCAGCAGATGCAGGCAAAGGTGCGTTATCGCATCTTGATTTTAACCTTGCTCCCGATATTGTTAACCTTGGTAAGCTTAGTGTTTATCACCATCTACTGGAACATTAGCTACACGGGCAAGCAGCTGTTTATGAAGGTGAAAGCTGATCTTACTGTTGCCAATAACACCTTAATTTCAGTGCAGCGCAGTCAAGAGAAGCAGCTTGAGATGGTGATGGAATCTTGGCCATTTCAAAATGACTTTAGATTGTTTTCCGGCACTAAACAAAAATATAGAGATGAGATAGATAGTTTACTCGAAGAGCGAAAAGAGCAGCTTAATTTAGACTTTTTACGGTTAGTGAGTGTCTCTGAAGCGGCAGCCGATCCCGATCTTCGTCAGATGTTGCAGCGAGTGAATGGGGTCACTCCCTTTTCTGGGTTGATGGTGTTATCACCGGAGCGTCTAGCCAGAATTGATCCTGAGTTGGTTAAGCTTGCCAGTATCCCCCTTGTTGAAACGCCTAGATCTCAAAAGCCAAGTAAGAGTGTGGAGGAGCGGGGGATGTTGAGCCGTAGCCTGCTCCCTGTGCCCGATGCACATGGTAATGTCTCCTGGTATCTCGATGGCGGTATTTTATTTAATCGCGATATCCGTATTGTCGATCATATTCGCGATCTGGTTTATGACAAGGGCACACTTCCTGAACGCTCTATAGGTACTGTCACTATCTTCCTCGACAATACCCGCATTAGCACCAATGTACCGCTGCACTTTTTCCCCCAAGGCGATCAATCCGTTGGTCGAGCCTTAGGTAGCTTGGTCTCTGAGGAGGTGAAGTCAAAAGTGTTAACTCAGGGGATGCTTTGGGTCGATCGCGCTTTTGTATTTAATGATTGGTTTATCTCGGCTTATGCGCCCCTTGAAGATGTGCAGGGCAAGCGAGTTGGCATGATCTACACAGGATTTTCAGAATCGCCTTTTATCCATAATTATCTACTGAATATTATCGAATTAGGTACCATCTTGATGTTGGTACTGCTGGTATCGGGACTGTTGGTTTATCGAGGGGCGTACAGTTTACTTCAGCCTATTGAGCGTATTCACCATGTTGTTAAGGCGGTGCAGTCGGGACGTAACTTACGTATTGGCTCACTAGGGCTAGAGCGTGACAATGAGCTATCCAATTTGGCGGAGCAGTTTGATCGCATGTTGGATCTGCTGCAGAAGCGTAATACTCAGATCCAAGCGGCAGCAGAGCAGCTTGAGGTGAAGGTGGAGGAGCGCACGCGCAGTCTTCAGGAGAAGACGGTTGAGCTACAAAATAACGTCGAGCTGTTAAATGAAACCAGACAGCAGTTGGTGACCAATGAAAAGCTTACCGCTTTGGGTGAGTTAACGGCGGGTATCGCCCATGAGATCAATAACCCAACAGCGGTTATCTTGGGAAATATGGAGCTGCTTAAGTTTGAATTGGGACAGAACGCCGATTGTGTTGAGGAGGAGATCGAGCTGGTTATCCAGCAGGTGGGACGAATTAGCACTATTATTCGTAGTCTTCTGCAGTACAGCCGACCAGGAGAGTTCAATGCGCCTTTAGAGATGCATCAACTCACCCCTATTATCGAAGAGATGTTGGTGTTGGTTAGGCACTCGATTAAGGAGCAGAAGGTGGTGCTGACTCAGGAGCTCAATGCCAGTTACCCCATTGAGGTTAATCGTCCTCAGCTGCTTCAAGTATTGATTAATTTAGTGGTCAATGCTGCCCATGCGATGAATGAAGATGGACGCATCTGGATACGCACCTATGACTGGGTTGTGAAGGATGAGCCTATTGGTGTGAAGATAGAGGTGGAAGATGAAGGTAAGGGGATCCCTAAGGAGCAACTTAATCGTATCTTCGATCCTTTTTATACCACCAGAGCCGATGGGACAGGATTAGGCTTGTCTCTGAGTTACGGGATCATCAAGCGTATTGGTGGCACCATAGAAGTGAGCTCCACCGTGGGCAAGGGGACGCTATTTACCATAGGTCTCTACCATAAAGCTAAAGAAGATCAGAATGACACCCCCTACAAAGGGCTGCATTTTAACGAGAGTTGATGCTGGGCTGATTGCTAGGCAAAAAAATGCCGGGAAAATTAAATCCCGGCTATAAGAGTGTGTGAGCAATGTCTTGCAGAGAGAACTAGTTCAAAAATTACTAAAATAAGTCAACAGAGATGAAGTGCTTCGTTATCTTATTTCTGAGTAGTTCTTGGAACGCATGCAAATAGTAATCATTATCATTTGGGTTGGCAAGTCTTTTTGTTCACTTTTTTTACTTTTCTGTTAAGTTACTGAATAAAATAGCTTTACGTTATAGCCTTTAGCAACAAGCTTGGCTTGTTGTGGGGAATGCTGTGGATGACCAGTGGATCTTTAAGCTGAAATTTAGACAAAAAAATGCCGGGAAAATAATATCCCGGCTATAAGAGTGTGTGAGCAATGTCGTGCTTTGCAAACTCGTTATACATAACCCGACAAGAATCTGAAGGGAGCGAACAATAACCAGAGATGAAGTGTTTATTAGTTCAGTTATGTATTAAGAGTTTTTGGAACGCATGCAAATAGTAATCATTATCATTTGAGCTGGCAAGTTTTTAATTACCATTTATCCAATCTTTACATTAGGCCACTAATGACTTTTGTAAGCTTATTTTATTAAGTTCTAATTTATCAGTGTCTTGCTTAAGATTGGTGATCTGATATTGGTTTGAAATAAGCATCTTAAGCATGGAGGTAAAGCGATTTAAGGTTTTTACCTCAATCTGATGGTAGCCCTGCTCTTTCGCCCAACGCTCTTGAGTTTGTAGTAGCTGCTTTGCTAAACCTAAGCCTCTGAACTCAGGTAAGATCCCGCCCAACCAGCTGTAGAACTGGCCATTATCACGTTCATATCCCAGTTTAAACCCAGCAACTTCTCCCTCAACCTTGATAAACAATGCCAACATTGGCTTGTCTGATAGGCGTGTTTGATACTCTGTCATTGGGTAAGCGTTATCAAATTCAGGGATCGCTTGATTAAGCTCCATAAGGCTTTGTAACAACTCTGGAGTGACTATGGTTGCTTGCACTATTTCAACTTGATACATCTTGATTCTCTCTGTTTAGCTAGATGCAAAAGAACATTAGCCAGCCATGAAATTGGAAAGGCGGCTATTTTAGTTGAAGCTTGGGTATAAAAACAACTGGTCTGTCCAGTATTTTTGAGGAAATTTTACACAAAATTGAGAGGGGGCTCGCTAAGCAATTAATTAGCAAGCATTAACGGTGTAATGCTTGCTTGGTCGTGTTGGCGCTTAGGCTAAGTTTTGTTGGTCACCAGTAGCCTGAGATGGATTAACTATCTTCTGCTCGAGTATTTTTAGCAAAACGCCGTAGGCAGGCAAGAATAGGCCTAAGCTGACAATCAGTTTAAATCCATAATCTACCGTTGCGATTTCGGGCCAGTGCTGAGCCATAAAGGCATCAGTTGAAGCGTAAAAGGCCAGAGCGAAAAAGACAATCGTATCTACCAGATTGCCTATTAAGGTTGAAGCTGCTGGAGCTACCCACCAAGAGCGAGTATCTCTGAGTTTTGCAAATACAGTGATATCCATTAATTGACCGACTAAGTAGGCGGCAAAACTGGCAAAGGCGATACGAAATACAAAGGTATTAAATTCAGATAGTGAACTTAGTCCTTGAAAGCTGCCTTGATGAAAGAGTACTCCCATTAGGTAGGAGATAAGCAGCGCTGGCAGCATCGCCTTGAGGATAATGCGCCGTGCCGGACTTTGGCCAAATATTCTGACGGTCAGATCCGTTGCCAAATACACAAATGGAAAGCTAAATGCGCCCCAAGTGGTATGAAACCCAAAGATCTGAAAGGGCAGTTGAACCAAGTAATTACTGGCGCAAATAATGGAGATATGGAAGCCGACGAGCAACAATAGTGCACGACGGACCTGTGTGGTCGTTAAGGTTAACATCTTGTGGCCTTTTTAATTACGTTTTCACGGTCGCGGGGTGAGGGAACCCGCTGTTGCATATAACTTGTTTGAATTTCGGTGGCGATAATGAATGATTAAGTCGCTTCGGATCCTGTTAAGGGCGAAGAATTATAGAGATCTTTTCGTGAGTGACAAGTGCATTTTTAAGATACTCATCAAAAATGGATAAATTGTTCTAAAATTAGGTGACGGTATTCCCTGACTATCTATTGATTGGCACTGAGTACTTTTAGATTAACGAGAGCGCGCTAACTCTCAACAATGGCCTATAACAATATAATGAATAGACTAAAAATCTACTTGTTCATACTCTGCTCAAGCTGGGTTTCTCCTCAGTTAATGGCAACCCCTCAAACCATACAGGTCGCGACTGAGTCTTGGCTTGGTTACACCAATGAAGATGGAACTGGATTCTACTTCGATATCTTAAAACATGTTTTTCCACAAAAGGATTGGACGCTTGAGATAGACATAGCTCCCTTTTCCAGAGTCAGGTACCTGCTCAATCATGAACGTGCCGATATAGCGTTAGGCTTCTATGTGGGTGATAAAACGAAGGCGCTATATAGTGAACATGCGGTTGAGGTTGATAGTGTCGATGTTGCGTTAACACCTGAAATGGCACAGATATGGGAGGGGGTTAATAGCCTCTCTTTTAAAAAAGTGCAGGCGTTGCTGGCCTATCGCTACGATGAGTTTATTGATGTTCCCATGTATTACGAGGAGAGCAGCAACTTATTGGATATGCTTAATCGAGTTAATCGGGGTCGGATAGATGCGGTACTGGACTATAAGCCAGCTATGCTAGCGAAAGCTGCAAAATTGGCTCAGCCCAGACAATTCGTGATTATTGAGAATATATTTCAAGCCGAGATCTATTTTGTGTTTGCCCAAAACAGTAAGGGAGCGCTATTAAAAGCTCACTTCGATATTGAGCTACAAAAAATGATCGACAGTGGTGAGCTAGATAGACTATTCCAGCAGTATATGGGTCAGGAGGCCAGCAGACTTTTGCGTTAGATACCAATCAGTACAAAGATTTGATCGCTCTATGCTAATTGGTATTAAAGCTCGGTAAGAATTGAGAGTATGGTGGTGAGTTTATTCTCCAGCTCTATCCACTCAGAGTCGGCCTCAGATCCTGACACTATGCCTGCTCCAGCAAACAAGTTGATACGACCAGGTTCGATTAGCGCGCTGCGAATCGCCACAGCAAATTCACTCTCGTACTTGTTAAAGTAACCACATGCCCCCGCATACCAACCTCTGGCATAGCCTTCACTTTGGCGAATAAAACTCATGGCAGGCTCTTTGGGTAAACCACCAACTGCCGGTGTTGGATGTAGCGCTTGAAGTAACTGAAAGTCATCAACCCCAGGCTTTAACTCCGCACGAATTGAGCGATGAAGGTGCTGAATGTGACTGAGCTTAAACACTTTAGGAATGCTCTCTGCACCCACATAATTACTCAGAGGTGTTAGCGCATCGACAATATGATCTTTGACCAATCGGTTCTCATGGCTATTCTTATTATCTTCCATCAGTGTCTGAGCAAGCACCTTGTCCTCTTCAAGGTTCAAACCTCTGGTAGTGGTGCCTGCCAGAGCCTCGGTGAATAGCTCTCTTTGTCTACGCCGATATAACCGCTCCGGAGTACAGGAGATAAAGGTGCTATCGGGACTAAACTGAAAGCCAAACTGAAAACTGTTTTTATTCCGCCCTTGCCAACAAGCAAGTAGCATCCAAGGATCGACAGGTTGATTTATCTCAAGTTGAGTTAAACGGGAGAGCACAACCTTAGGGGTCTCTTGGATAAACTTTTGATGAGTGACCTGATTAACCAGTTCAGTCCAGCGGTAGCGGTCTGGTCGATCGCTACGACTTAAGATATTTATCTTGTTTGGTGGTGGTAGAGGCTTTGGAGAAGCAAGCTGAGCTAAGCTCGTCATGGCCTGATCGCGTTCTGATTCGGCGTTACCCGTTTCGCAGTTTAGGTTTACCAGCAGCTTGTAGTCGTTACCATGACGCCTAAGCTCGACCCGAGGAAGGACAAAGTGGGCACGGCCAAATTCAGGCCAACACTCTGTGGTTCTATCGAAAGCAACGCCACCGTAATAACGGATATCTTGATTGTTTGAGAGCGCTCTTTGCTTCTGATATTCAATAGAGAGTTGATTATCATCAATATTATCTGCGTAGAAGAAATCTTTACAGCAACCGATCGCTGCCACTTCCTCTTCCGTGTCTCTGCCCTTCCAATAGATCCTTGGGTAGCAAGGTTGAGCTGCAAGCCAAGCGATGGCTGGAACAGGCTTAATAGACACAGACAGTTGAATGATAGGATCGCTTTGTGTTTGAAATTTGAGTTGTTTTAAAGTGTCAGTAAGAGAGGCAATAGCCTGTGACAACGAGTAGACAGCCAATTCAAACTCCAAAACATATCAGAAATAACGAAGATTACAGCTAAGGCCAGATCCCTAAATAGTGGGGAATAGCAAAGTATCAAGCGTGTGAACAATAATCTTTAACACAAAGTAATGTGCGCGGGAAAAAGTGTCAAGTTGCAGCCTGCCAAGCTGTGAGGTTAGCCGTAAATTCAACACTGAACCTCCTATTTTGAACGTATTTTCATGAGCTTGGCTATATTCGTTAAGCGTGTTTCTTTTTGTCCAAAACCCTGTCCATCTTAGACATTTTGTCCTTCTTGTGTTGCCTCTTCCTCAGATAATGTATGAATTAGTCGATCTAGGTTTGTTTTATGATTTTATTTGCTTGAGCGATAGTGAGTGCTCTTTAAAAATAGCGCCAAATATATCGTTAGGGTTATGAAACTAGATGAAAAAACAACAAAAAGTGCTGAGAGTATCTAGCTTGGCGCTAGCCATGAGCTTGGCTTATCAGGTTCAGGCTGATGAAATCGAAAGAGATCCAATTCTTGATGTGACAGACGTTATTGTGGTGCACGGTGAGCGCGCTTCAGTAACCGAGGCCGCTACGACTCATTGGAGCGTAGATGCGGAAGAAATTAAGGCGTCAGGCGCACAGAGTTTAGATCAAGTTCTTGAAAACGTTCCAGGGGTTTATGTGCGCGTGGGTGGTGATTCAACTCCACGAGTTGATATTCGAGGTTTAAAAACGCGCCACATTACTTTCTTAATTAACGGTGTACCAGCAAGTAGCACCGAAGATGGTCAGTTTGATCCAAGTGTTATCCCAACGAATCTAATTGCTCGAGTTGATGTTTCTGTTGGTCCTACATCTGTGCTGTATGGCCCGGGTGGAAGTGCGGGTGTGATTAACATTATCACTAAGCAAGGTGATGAATCATCTTCGCTGTCAGGTAAAGTAGAATCCGCTGCTGACAATACGCTCAATGCTGATATCAGTGCAGCAGGTTCAGGTGATAACTGGCAAGGTATTATGAGCGTGACTCATCAAGAAACTGATGGCACTCCAATGCCTGATGATTTTGAAGATACGCGCAATCAGATCGGTGATCTGCGCTTTAATTCAGACAGAAAGTTAACTAACTACTACGCCCAAGGTAGTTACTTCATCAACGATTCAACTAAGTTAATGGCTAATTACACTCAGCGTGATGGTGAGTGGGGGAAAGCACCTACCGTTGACCGCAAGAAAGCTCCCTCAAGGATTGAAGATTTCAATGAGCAAAGCATGCAACTTGGTGCAGCCCATGAAATAAACGAGAAGTATGTTGTTCGTGGTTTTGTCTACTATAACCAAACAGATATGGTTGAAAACTTCTATAACCATAGAATGAACAACCTAAATAGTATTGTTGAAAGTACCTCTAAAGTCAGCGGTACTAACCTTCAATTTATTAGCGAATTTGATTATGGCGCAGTGTTAACCACCTCTGTCATTGTTGAAAAGCAAGATTGGTTCTCTCATACAGATAAAATTCGTAGTGAAAAAGGCACGGGCAGTGGTGGCGGCTCTGGCGGCGGTCAAGGCAGTTCTGGTGATATCGATGAAAGCTTGATGGTTTATACCGGTGCTGCAGAGTACCAATATCAAGATGACGGTATATATGGCTACAGCTTAGGTGTTGCGGTTCACAATTACGATCTTGATGTGAACAGTGAGACAGACTTTTCAGCGCAAGCGTCTGCATTTTACCAAGTCACAGACTCAAGCCGTATCCATACAGGTCTTGCTCGAAAAGTTCGTTATCCATCGATCAGCGATCTTTACGCGCCTAACAGCGGTAACGTGAACCTAAAAGCCGAAGTTGCTAACCAGTTTGAACTGGGTCTACAGCAATCTCTACCTTTCGATACTCAGTTAGATATCAGTAGCTACATAACTGATGCCAATGATTACATTGCTAAAGATGATAACAACCACGAGCAAAACATTGGTGATTATCGCTTTATGGGGGTTGATTTGCAGATGACGAATCAATATTTCGATAGCCTAGGTTTAACGTTTGCCTATAGCTACATCGATACCGAGGACCGTGCTACTAATGAGCGTTTGCAATACCGTCCGACCCATAACTTGCGCCTGCAAGCGAGCTATGACTTCTCCTTTGGTTTAACGACACGTTTAAATGCTGAGCGCGTTATTGATCAAGTGAATGGCAAAGGTGTTCAGCTAGATAATTACACCTTAGTTGACCTAAGTTTGAGCCAGAATATCTGGCATGACAATTTAGAGTTATATGTCCGAGCTACAAACCTATTTGATGAACTTTATTATCAAAGCGACTTTATGCCACAGGCGGGTCGTCAGGTGTTTGTCGGTATTAACTGGCAGCTTTAGTCCATGAGTTTACTTGAGCTAGATGGGGTGAGTTTTCGCTATGACTGTGGCGAGCCGTTTATTCTGGAGGATCTTAATCTCCAGATTAAACCGGGTGAGTGTCACTGTATTAGCGGGCCGACTGGCTCAGGTAAATCGACGCTGCTTAAGTTGATTATGGGTGTTCTTTCACGGCCCTTTGACGGTGAAATGATTAGAACTGGTGACTTAACACTGGGTCTAGTGATGCAAGATCCCAATGTGCAGTTTATCCGTCAAAGTGTGGGGGCTGAGGTTGCTTTTGCACTGGAAAACTTATGTGTTCCGCTTGAGTTAATGCGGGCTAAAGTGATCTCCGCCTTAAGAAAGGTGGGTCTGTTTGTTCGCTTAGATATGCCGATTGAGCAGTTGTCTTTGGGGCAGAAGTACCGCGTCATGATAGCGGCTCAACTGGTTTTCGAGCCCGAGATACTCCTACTTGATGAGCCTTGGGCTCAACTCGATAACTCTGGGGTTGAAGAGCTTATATTGGTCTTGTCACAGCTAAAACGTGACGGGGTTGCGGTGCTGCTGGTGGATCATAACCCAAGGGCGTTTAGCGAGCTGGTTGATGCTTTTTATCATATGAAAGATGGAAGCTTAGTGGCTGGCTGTTTACCACCTGTTACTGTCGAGCATCTTGTTGGTGCTCCTGTATTGCTCGACACTTGCGTGGTGCAAGCTGAACCATTTGAGTTCAGCTTTATCGATCAAGCGCCACTGTTTAAGAGCGTAGAACCCTTAGCTATCTATAGTGGCGAGATTATCGCTCTGATAGGCGATAACGGTACTGGCAAGAGCAGTTTTTTGAAAACTCTTGCGGGGATCCAAGCGGATATCGGTAAGCTGCCTCTCACTGTGCTAGGCAAGCAACCTAAATTAGGTATTTTTGGCGCTGAGATGGGACTCCTGCTACAGGCGCCTAATCGTCAACTGTTTGAAGAGACTGTTTTAGGGGAGTTGCAGTTTAGCCTAAAGCGTTTCGGCTTGCCGCTACATCGGGCTGAGCAGTTGTTGGATGAGCTGGAGTTAAGCCATTTAGCCGAGCACTCTCCTCACAAACTCTCCTATGGTCAGCAACATATGGTGGCATTGGCCTCTTTAGTCTGCCTAAGGCCTAAAGTGCTTCTGCTCGACGACCCGTTTGCTGGGTTAGATGCTGAGTACCTTAATCGTGTCTGGTCTTTGCTGGTCAATCTTAGTCATAGGGGAAGTGCAATTTTACTGACGAGTCATCGGCAGATGGTAAACCTACCTGTCACTCGGTATTGGCAGGTCGAAGCGGGCTTTCTGCGCTGCGAATATGATCCCTCTGTTACTCAAACCTTGCAGTTCGGTTAGGTGAGTTTTGACTATGAAAACTAGGAGAGGTGTTCGTCATTCAACACTGGAACGAAACGCTGATAGAGGCTCAAAGTCCATTGGCTGGACTGCTGGTGCGCTGAGCTTAGCGTTAATCTTATCGAGTAGCGCATTTTTCATCCCACAAGATTATCTATTGGCGCTTATCGTTTGTGACATTGTCTTGGTTATCCATGGTGTTTTTCGCCGTGGTGACTTTTGGGTTCTGGGACGGGTGTTTCTCGTTCAACTTGCAATCACTCTGACGCTCTATTACTTAATTCACGGCCAAGAACAGCTAGTCCAAGGGGCCTTAGCTGTGGTTAGGGTGTTGCTGGCATTTATTCCTGGTTGGTGGCTATCAGTGAGCTGTAAGCCTGAGCAGATAGGTGAAGTCCTTGCCTGGATATTACCAGTCAAATGGGCCTTTGTTATCGCTGCCTCGTTAAGTTTACTGCCGACAATGACAACTGAGATTCGAGAGATATACCAAACTCAATGTCTGCGAGGGGCAAAAATATCCCCCAAGGCGTTGAGAGATCCAAGAAATTGGGCCGAGTTGATCCATTGCGTTGTTTTTCCACTCCTTATTCAACTGCTTAAGCTATCTAAGCAAACTGCGATGGCTGCTCAACTGCGTTATTTTGGCAAACATAAACGCACGACTCACTGGCGTTAGTCGTGCTCATCATTAAAGAAGGTTGTTATGGGTAAAGTTTTAAATTTCAGTCTGCAGGATGCACTTTTTATCGGTTTTTGCGCCACCTTACTGGTCGCACTAAAGAGCATGTTACGCCTTAAGTTAGGCATAACAGGTCACTCTATGTTTCTGATGACATTTTTCTATCTTATCTGCTACGGGGTTGTTGGTCGTGTGGGCTGTATTACCGCCTGTGGTCTGCTGTCTGGCTTGGTTGCCATGATGCTGAGTATCGGAAAAGGGGGCCCTTTGATCCTGATAAAGTTCGGTTTACCTGCCTTAGCGATGGACTTGAGCATGTTGCTGTTTTCTGGACTGTTGACCTTAAAGCTACGCTGTATTGTCGTTGGTTTAGTTGGTTGCTTTGCCTGGGCTGCCAAAAGCTGGGTTGAAAATCTGCTGGTGGGGATGACTATTCAGGTAGCCTTGGTGCAGTTTATGTTGAGTATGCTCAAGGGGGGCGTATTTACCATTTTGGCTGCATTAATGGTTCCCTCTGTGTTAAGTCGATTAAAAGCACATGATCTACTGTTTAACGAAGATGTGAAGTAACTCCTTGTGAGTGGTTACTTAGCTTGATTGCTAATTCTATTGCACTATTTTTCTAGGAAAAAAAAATGAATCTACCCCCATTGAAATCTTGGCTTATCTGTATTGATGATACCGATGATATTGGCACTAAAGGTACCGGTGAGATTGCTGAAGAGATTGCCAATCTGCTTTGTGATAGCACAAGTCTGCAACCTTGGGTGACCCGCCATCAGCTATTTGTACATCCAGATATCCCCTATACCTCTCACAACAGTGCCATGTGTTTTCGATTGGAGACTCAGGCGCAGCTTGAGCAGATAAAGCAGGTAGCGGTGAAGCATCTAGTTGAACAGAGTGCGCCAGCATCGGATCCTGGTTTAGCGATATTAGAGCTCGACACTGAGTTTGACTCAAACGCATTGGTTGAGTTTGGTTTGCTGGCCAAAAAAGAGGTGATAACTAAACCACAAGCCTATGAGTTGGCAGAAAAGTTGGGTGTATCACTCAGTGAGCATGGTGGTACAGGGCAAGGGGTGATTGGTGCGTTGGCTGGGTTAGGCTTACGCCTTTATGGTCAAGATGGCCGGGTGAAGGGGCAAGTTGATCTAGGTCAAGAGGAGTCTGAAGAGGGGGTTAAGTTAACCGTTGCCGAGGTACTTAAGCGGACTGGGCTGGGTAGGGTTATCAGCATCGAGGGTGAGATCTTAGATGCTTGTGAAATCTTGCACCTCACTAAGAAGGTAAAAGCTATCTACTATCAACATGAGTTTTCCTTGCTGGTTTATCGCCATGAAGGGCGCTGGTGTAATGCACTGAAAAAACATCTGAAGGCATATTAATCATGGAGAAAGTTATCGCGAGTTTTGAGTTTGATGGACAAGTGTTTCGCTTCAGGTTTGGTAATGAAAATGAGCTTGAGTCACGGAAAACTGCCAATGAGTGTTATCAATTCACGCCCGATGATGAGGATGAGCAGATCGATGACTTCCCTACCTCCTGCTATAACTGCATGAACAGACGTTGGCTTATCGATGGGATGGCATGTTCAAAGATTGAACGGATTTAATGTTGAATAGTAAAATCTATTTACTAAGAGGTATTTAATTTATATGAATCACTTAACCATAATGGCACTAAGGTTTTATGTTTTGATTTTTATCGGTTTTTTAGTTTATTAGTTGGTCTGGCCTCGCTAGTATATACTCTTCTAAAAAAATTAAAGAAGGTAAGCCGTACTAATATATTAATAAACGCTTACTGGTTTTTATCTTCTTTGGGAGAGTTTGTTCGTATGGTTGAATCGGTAGAATCTAAGGCTCATGTTAAGTTTCCTGTCTCAAAATTGAGCGTAGGTATGTTTGTTACATCGATTGATAATGATGGGCAAGTGGCCATAACCAATGCTGGTCAGATTAAAGACAGAGAAGCGATTAACAAGCTCATCAAAAATGGTATTAAATATGTTTGGGTCGATAAGGAGAGATCTGCCGACTCCTGTGGTTTTAAAAATACGGTCCAACCTCCTCCAACAGTAAAGAAGAAAGCCCCATCTAGAGAAGCATCACAACAAAAAGCCAAAAAGTTAGTGACCGAAGCGAAAGATCTATTAGCTAAAGTCTTGTCTGAAACCTTCGAGGGAAAGGCGATAGAGGTCGCACCTTTTGAGGAGTTTGCTGATAACCTTATTGATTCTGCTCTGCTTGATTCCGATGCACTCAAATGTGTGTCAGCATTAAGAACAAAAGATGCCTATCTGCTTGAACACTCCGTCAATGTCGCCTTTTTATTGATCACCTTTGGTCAGCACCTTAACCTTGATAAGCAAAAGCTTAAGGAGATGGCTGTCGGTGGCATATTGCATGATGTGGGTAAGATTCAAGTCGATGATAAAGTACTCCACAAACCGGGCAAGTTGAGCCAGGAGGAGTTTGAGCACATGAAGAAGCATCAGAACTTCGCCATGAATATTATGTCAAAAACCGATGGCATATCGCAGATAAGCAAAGATGTTTGTTTGATGCATCATGAGAAGCTTGATGGTAACGGTTACCCCAATGGATTAAAGGGAGAGGAGCTGCCACTTCATGGGCGTATGAGCTGTATTGTGGATATTTATGACGCCTTAACTGCTAAGCGTTGTTACAAAGATGCCATGAGTCCAGCAGCGGCATTTAAAGTGTTACTTAGCTTAACCCCTTTTCACTTAGATGAAGCATTGGTTTATCAGTTTATTCGCTCTGTTGGCGTCTATCCCGTAGGCTCTCTTGTTGAGCTCTCTGATGGTCGAATAGGGATTGTATGGCATGCAAAAGGTAGAGATGCACTACACCCGATACTGAAATGCTTCTATTCTATTAAACATAAACGCTATCTCGATGTGACGTTCGTTGATCTGCTTAAGAGTGATGCCAATATTGAACGCGGTATTTCCCCCTGTAGCCTCGATGTCGATCCAGCTCCATTTTATTGATCTATTTTATAAGTATATGCTTTTAAAGGGGCTAAGCCCCTTTAGGGCCATTTTTCGTTTTATGGCGTTGAAATTGATATAATTCACTCCATGTTTCGCTGCTTCTAGGTATTCCTCTTGTCAAAAAATCGCATATTTACCACCGCTATTTTGCTTATCTCCCTCGCTCTTTTAATCCCAGGTGTCACTCAGCCAATTCTGAGCATTAGTGGATCCATAGAGAAATCAGAGCTGACTAAAGCGGGGATAGATCAGCTGGCAACAAGCTTGGGAGATAACTCTGCGAGCGGCAATACCAGAGGTATGCTCTCCATGTTTAGTGGAATGTTAGGACTCAATGATCTGGAGGGGGAAGTTGAAGTCTTTCAGAAAACACGCAGTATCTGGGGAACAGTAGATGAGCTGTTTAGATCAGGAAATGCTGCCGTTGCAGCTTTAGTTATGCTGTTCAGCGTTATTATTCCAGTATTAAAGCTCTCATTAATGTTGCTACAACAACTGCCGATCACCCCCTCATTTAGACAGGCGATCACAGGCTTTACCACTAAGATTAGCAAGTGGTCGATGGCCGATGTGTTTGTGGTTGCGCTCATCGTCACCTATATGGCGGGTAATGCCTCGGCAGGCATGGGAGAGATGCTGAAAACCACGGCGAATTTTGAGGTCGGTTTCTACTATTTCAGTGCTTACTGTCTCTTTTCTATTGCCAGTACCTATCTGGTTAATACTGATGTTACAGAGTCAGATACTAGCTTGCCAGAAACTGAGAGAACTTAAGGTTTTCACCTGTTTGAGATCTGCGTGAACTCTCAAAAATCACTTAGGTAGGCCTGTGCTCACAAGTTTGTTAGTCGTTAGATATTTAATTGAATTTAACAGTGTGAATTAACTCTATCTCAGTATGATTTTATCAATTGAGAGACCTATGAAACGTCGAGATTTTATCACTGCTGGCGGCATTGCTGTTGCGAGCGCCCTATTTGCACCACACTTGTTTGCTACACCAAAGGGGAAGCCCTTGAAGATTCTCGCTTTAGTGTTTGATGATTATGAAACACTAGACTTACACGGTCCTGTTGAGATGCTGGGACATATGAGTCATGTGCAGATTCTGTTGGTGGGGGCCAAATCTATCATTAGAAGCTATCAGGGCCCTAAAGTGGTGACCGATATCTCGATGGAGCAGGTGACGCCCTGTGATCTTTTGATTGTCCCCGGTGGGATCGGCACCCGAACACTCGTTGAGGACAGTGAGTTGTTGAGTTGGCTACAAGCTCAGGAAAAGGTCTCTAAGAAGGTGTTTTCTATCTGTACGGGCTCCGCTCTATTAGCTAAAGCTGGCATTTTAGACGGTGTTAATGCCACGACCAATAAGATGGCTTATCAATGGGTAACAAGCTTATCTCAGAGAGTCCACTGGCAACCAAGTGCACGTTGGGTTGATGAGGGGAAGTTTCTGACCTCATCTGGCGTCTCCGCTGGAACAGATGCAGCCCTGTTTTATGTCCGCCAACTACGTGGTGAAGAGGAAGCAAGACGTATTGAACGGTTAACTGAGTATCACTGGAATGATGACTCGACTAATGATCCTTATGCCGTTGAGGTGTAATTAAAATTTCCGCCTTAGTTGTTATAGCTATTTATTAGTAAAAACGAGTATTTGTGAATTAATTGGAATATGAGAAATAATAACCACTTCTAATAGAGCTGCTTTGCATCTCTATTTATGCCACTACGTGGCGTTATATGGATTGAGTTCAAAGCGATGGAACTCTAGTCTGTTGGAGGACTGGCATGAAGAAGTGGTTAATTGTTTTATCTTGTACTGTATTCGTTGCAGCCTCACTGCTGACTAGCGGACTGACTCGTGCGCTAATTGATCTTGTTGCCTTTGCTAGTCTGCTGTGGATCGTACTGGTAATGAGATCAGATCCTAGCTCAAAGCAGGATATATAGCAGAGAGCTCACTCCGATAGCCAACCAAAGTATTACCCCTAAGGCGAGAGGTTTAACGCCTGCCGCCCGCATCTTTTTGACCGTGATCCCCGCACCAATTAAAAATAAACAAAGCACTAAAACACGCTTCGATAGGGCAAATATCACCTCAAAAGCCGCTTCTCCTTGAGGAAAAAAGTGGGCTATGGCGATGGCCAGACAGTAGAAGCCGATAAAGTAGGGGATGGTGATGCGCTTCTTATCTCCACCAAAAATGATGGCACTGATCAGCGCGATGGGAATGATCCATAGTGCTCTGGCTAGCTTGATGGTGGTCGCTGTAACGAGTGCTTCTTCACCATAGGCAGATGCAGCACCGACCACTGAGGAGGTGTCGTGGATCGCAATCGCACTCCATACGCCGAAATCATATTGGCTCATTGACAATAGATGACCTAGAGTGGGAAAGAGAAACAGGGCGATGGAGTTGAGTATAAATATGGTTGCTAGCGCAATGGCGGTCTGGTCGCTTTTTGCATTGATCGCTGGAGAAACTGCCGCAATGGCACTTCCACCACAAATCGCTGTGCCTGCAGAGATTAGATGGCCAGTTTTTGTATCAAATTTTAGGGCTTTGGTTAACACTGCACCCAATATTAAGGTGAAGACAATAGAGCCTAAGATAAGCGGAAGGTTAGCTAAACTCACTGATATCGCTGTCTGCAGATGGATCCCAAAGCCGAGTCCTATGATGGAGTAAGAGAGTAGCTTCTTAGTCAAAGTCGCGAGATCGAGATGTGCTGGCACTAGGCCTAAACTAGCCAAGGTAAACCCTAATACTAAGGCAATAGGAGAGGATATCTGAGGTAACAGACACAGGAAGCCAGTAATGACAAAAATAGCGACATGTATTTTATTCTGGGTTTTAGTGTTCATTAAAAGGCTGTCATTAGGTAGCTGTTCAGCCGTAAATTATAGCGTTTGGAATATGTTTAATAAATTAAATAGTGCTGACGGTTAGCGTAAGAAAAATTGAATCTAAGTTCTAGGTACTAGGAAAAGAAGATACGAGGACGGGCTTCGCCCTGCGAGAAAAGGCAAAGAAGGTCCTAGGTTCTAGGAAATGCAAAGATGGAAAAGCATATTTTCAGTAAGTTGGGCTTTAGCCCATCTAGCTTGGTTTATATTAAACATTTGACGGCATAAATGCCGACCTACAGAAAGACTAGAAAGGTTCTAGGAAAGCAGGTCCTAGGAAAAGAAGATACGAGTCGCCCTGCGAGAGCGCGACCTTGTCGCTTCTAGAAAAAGATAGATCCTAGATACGAGGTTCTAGGCCCTAGGAAAAGCACAAGCAAAGAGGTTTCATGAGCCTGCCTTTGAGATGCTTTTTACGCTTTTCCTAGCAGCCAACTTGTTGGCGCCCTAGCAGGTGCGTAGCACCGACCTCGCAGTGAGCTTGCGAACGCCCTAGGATCTATATTTAGAACTTATTTCGCTGTGCTTAGTGCACCTTCCCAAACGATTTGACGGTAACGGTCTGGGTTAGTGTCGCCTTCAGTGCTGAACAGCATGATAATCGCATCTTGGTCTAGACCAAGTTGAGTGCGGTACTCAGTGTACTCTTCACGGCTAGCTAGCATGTACAGTAGGCCAAGATTTAGTGCTCCTGACTCACCGCTAACAATTTTGGTATCGCCTGCTAGCGGGTTACCAAGAATACGCATACCTGTAGCTGTCACTTCATCTTCAACTGATGCGAAGAAGCTGCTGCACTGCTTTAGGATAGGCCAAGTCACTGGGTTAGGCTCGCCACATGCAAGACCTGCCATGATAGAGTTTAACTCGCCAGTTACGGCAACCATCTCACCTTTAATACCAGAGTTGTAGATGCAATCTGCTTTTGCAGGCTCTGCAATAATGGTCTTGAAGTTAGTCGCGCCAACTTTGTCAGCAAAATACCCTAAAATGCCGCCAGCCATTGCGCCAACACCCGCTTGTAGCATTAGGTGAGTTGGCTTAAGACCCATGGCGTCAACTTGCTCTTGGGCTTCAACTGCCATGGTCATATAACCTTGCGAGATCCAAGTTGGGATCTTGTCGTAACCTTCCCATGCAGTATCTTGTACTAGCATCCAACCATTTTCTGTGGCGGTTTGGTTAGCGATACGTACTGTGTCATCGTAGTTACAGTCAGTAACGATACACTCAGCACCTAGATTCTGAATACGAGTTACGCTTGCTTGAGATGAACCTTTTGGCATGTAAACAACAGCCTTTTGGCCCATTTCACGTGCAGCCCAAGCCACACCTGTTCCGTGGTTACCCGCTGTTGCTGTGGCAAACACCAATGGCTCGCTTAGCTTAGCTGCAACGGTTTTCATATCAATTTCACTGATATCTACATTTAAGTGCTCAGCTAATTGTTTACCTAATGCGTAAGAACCGCCTAACACTTTAAAAGCATTTAAACCGAAGCGGTAAGACTCATCTTTTACCAGAATCGCTTTAACACCTAAACGTGCGGCTAGCTGCTCTAGCGAGATAAGCGGAGTCGGTTGATAAGCTTCGATCTGCTGGTGGAATTGACGAGTTTGTTCTGCAACCTGGGCTGTGAAAAGCTCAGAGGTCTCGCCGTTAAAGAAATCATTTTGAGTCAGCTTTAGCATCATAGTAACCACTATATATTATGAACAAAGAGACCTCTGCCACCCTATCTGGAGGAGACAGAGAGGCAGGGGTTGGTAAAACAGGCTTATTACTTAGTAAAAGCGATCGCTTCTACTTCAACTAGCGCGTCTTTTGGAAGGCGAGCAGCTTGAACACATGAACGAGCTGGTGCTGCTTCAGTACCGAAAACTTCAGTGTACACTTCGTTGAAAGCAACGAAATCTTCCATATCGGCTAAGAAACAAGTGGTTTTAAGTACTGTATCAGTGCCTGCGCCAGCTTGCTCTAGAACAGCTTTAAGGTTCTTTAGTGATTGGTAAGCTTGCTCTTTGATCCCACCCTCTACGAAAGCCATAGTTGCTGGATCCAGTGGTAGCTGACCTGATGTAAATACTAACTTGTCGAAAGCAAGTGCTTGAGAGTATGGACCAATTGCAGCAGGAGCATTTTCAGTATGGATTACAGTTTTCATAGCTTAGTTATCTCTGATAATTAGGATTTAAATTCACGGATGTACTTGTACACCGCATGCTTGGTAATGCTTAAATGGTTAGCAACAATATTTGTTGCCTCTTTCAATTCAAAGATGCCGTTATCAAACAACACCTTAGTAATAGCTTTATTGCGGCCTTTTAGGTTAACGCTAGTATCTGCATCGACCTCAGATATCGCATGAGTTAACGCTTGCTCGACCACATCGCCAGCAGAAGCGCTGAAGTTCTCTGTCATATCGAAACTTTGATGCTGTGACGTATCAGGCATCAGAGTCTTGATGATCTCCGGAAATGGATGCGACAGGTTCATGTTGACGCAAAACATACCAATTGGCTTGCCATCTTCACCGGCGAGGATACAGGTGCTGGATTTCAACATCTCACCCCCCTTGTTATTACTGAAATAACTTTTAGGGGTGACCTCTCCGGTTTGCTCATAAAGGCGCAACATCTTCAGGCCAAGATCGGTAATGGGTGAGCCCTCTTTTCGGCCCGTGTGATGTCCATTGACTATTTTGACTACTGACTGTTCAAAGTTCTCTAAAGAGTGAATAACGACTTCACAGTGAGGGCCAATCAGATCAGCCATGCTGTCAGCTAAACGAAAGTAGCCTTCCAGTAACTCACGATCCCTTGAAGTAAATTCCGTTTTGTAGGTATGTTCTGTCGTTTTGATCATTTCAGATTACTTTTGTGAACTATAGATGCTGTTATTGTCAACGTTTTAGCTTTTTAACACAAGCCTACAATTAACTTTATGTAACTATGGGACGTTTTTTTGGGCTTTTACGCAAGTTAATTTTTCTGATAGTTCAATTTATTTGACTTTGATCATGCTTTTTCTGTTTGAGTACGCTGCCTTGGTCAACAAATTTTAACTGCAAGATCTAGGTCACATTTTTAAATTCTGCAAACAGTATGATGCGCAACAAGTTAACGATAGTTGACTAAAACAGGTTTCCGGTCACTTTAGTGACCTTTTGGCAAATAGGCCAGTTGTGTGGGATGTGGAGATAAAAATGAAAAGCATATTACAGCGTGGATTTACAACAGCAGAATTTGAGATGCGTGCAACTAAAGCTCAGCAGAAGATGCGTGAGTTAGAAGTTGACGCCATTCTGTTAACTACTGAGCCAAATGTGCGTTACTTTTCAGGTTTTCACACCCAGTTCTGGCACAGCCCAACTCGTCCATGGTTCCTAATTCTTCCCGCAGAAGGTAAGCCAATCGCAGTTATCCCTGAGATCGGTGCAAGCGGTATGGCGGGCACTTGGGTTGAAGATATCCACACTTGGGCTTCACCACGTCCAGATGACGACGGTATCAGCATCGTAGCTAGCGTACTTAACAGCCTACCTGCACGCTTTGGCCGTGTAGGTGCAACGCTAGGTATTGAGTCTCACCTACGTATGCCAGTGGCTAACTACTTACAGTTAACCACATTAGTAAGCAAAGAATTCGTTGACGTATCGCTAGCTATCCATGAGCTACGTCAAGTTAAGTCAGTGGCTGAGATCGACAAGGTTCGTGAAATCTGTCGTATCACTAACGTGGGCTTCGACAAGATCCCAGGTTACGCCAAAGCAGGCATGACTGAGCGTGAGATCTGTAAACAGTTCGGTATCGACATGCTGATGGAAGGCGCTGATGAATGTCCATACATCATCGCAGGTTCAGGCCAAGACGGTTACGACAGCATCATCATGGGGCCAACAGACCGCGTGATTGAAGATGGTGACGTATTAATCATCGACACAGGTGCGGTACGTGATGGTTACTTCTCAGACTTCGATCGTAACTGGGCATTTGGCCACGCAAGTGAACAAACAAAAGCGGCTTACCGTGCAACGTACGAAGCAACCACTATGGGCTTCGAGGCTGCACGTCCAGGTAACACCACTTCTGATATCTACAACGCAATGTGGAAAGTACTAGAAGCTAACGGTGCATTGGGTAACGACGTGGGTCGTCTAGGTCACGGCTTAGGTATCGAGCTAACTGAGCGTCCATCAAATACAGCAACTGACAACACAGTATTAGTGCCAGGCATGGTGATGACATTAGAGCCAGGCATGGTTTACGCACCGGGTAAGTCTATGGTGCATGAAGAGAATATCGTTATTACTGAAACTGGGGCTGAGTGGCTAAGCAAGCGCGCAGAACCTGAACTACTGATTATCAAATAATTTTAACAGCCATTGATCTCTCAGGAGGGGACTTGAGAGATCATCACTTAAGAGCATCTCATTATGATGAGTTTTGAAGCATTTACATCGTTTGAACAGCCGCTAGAGCATCAGCAGGCACCAAGAATCAACCGCGTACATATTGGTTTAGTGCAGTTAAGCACTGATCACAGTCTAGAGATGGACTGGGCTAAGTTACTCGGTACACAAGCAGGCGTATTTAGCTCTCGCGTCTACTACTCAAGCGAAATGACACCTGAAGCACTCGATCAAATCGCTAACGGCATCGTTGAAGCGTCTGATTTGATCGCAACAGGTCTGCCAATGGATGTGATGGCATTTGGCTGCACATCAGCTTCAATCATTATTGGTGAAGAGAAAGTAGCTGGTCTACTGACTCAAAACCGTGGCGACATTCCTGCTACCAACCCATGGACAGCGGCTAAAGCATCGTTTAAACATCTGAATGCGAAAAAAATCGCGGTGTTCTCTCCATACCCAACCAGCGTTAATTACCCTCTTTACCAACAACTAACCGATGCAGACTTTGATGTCGTGACCTTAGGTTCATTAGGTATCGAGCGCGATACAGACATTACTTTGGTCTCTAAAGAATCTATGTTCGCAGCACTTGAGCTAATGCTCAAAGATTCAGACGCTGAACTGGTTTTCATGTCATGCACCAACCTACGCGTACTCGATTATATCGAAGAGATCGAAGCTAAATTTGGTATCCCAGTTGTTTGCAGTAACTCAGCCATGTTCTGGCATGCGATGCACCTAACTGGCAAAGCCGCGATCTGTCCAGGTTACGGAAAATTACTTAATAATCAATCAGCATAAGCTGTTGACTACCGATAAAAAATTGTTGGAAGAATAATAATGTCTAATACACAGAAAGGTTGGTTGGCTGCTATTTTCGTTGGTCTATTGTGGGGTATCCCGTGGATCGTTGGTACACCTATTCTTGAGGTGATGGATCCTCAAGTGCTTGTTTGGTTACGTTACACCGTTGCCTTTATTACCTTAGGTCTAATCTTCAACATAGGTCTTGCGTCAGGCAAGATGACCAAGAAAGCCGATTTTAAACTGAATTGGCAGAACCGTAATGACATCTTTTGGGCTGCATGCTGCGGTATCATAGGCCAAGGCTCTTTTAGCTTCCTATCTTTCCTCTCTCTGGACTACATCACCGCCTCTGAAAACGGTGTGATCCAGGGTTTGATCCCAATTCTTATCTTGAGTGTCGGTTTCCTACGTCATAACGAGCGCTTCACTGTGATGCAGATGATGTGTGCACTAGGTGCTTTCCTCGGTGTGGCGATTCTAGTGATGGATCCACAATCTGAAACTCAAGGATTCAACATAGGTCACCTGATCTGTTTCGGCTCAGCAGCAAGCTTTGCCTGTATGGCTTACGCTCGTGCCAAGTTGGCAGAAAAGTATGGCTCTGTAGCGACGATGTTCCACCAGTTTGTCTTCGCATCGCTAGGTTTTGGTCTGTACCTGTTCGTTGTTGGCGCTGATTTTAGCTCTGCATTGAACGTATTCAGCTCGCCATTACGCATTATGTGTATCGTGATTTTAGGTGTATGTATCTCTGGTATGAGTTACCTAGTTTACATCTACGGTATGGAACGTGTTGGTGTTGACGGTACCGGTATGGCACTGAACCTAATGCCACTATCTTCATTCATCTTAGCGGTATTCGCTCTTGGTGAGCAGGTCACACCGATGCGCTTAGTGGCTATCGCTGTGGTTATCACCTCGATGATCGCCTTTATGAAGTTAGGCAATCAGAAGAAGGACAAGCCAGTTGAACAGGCTGCACTGAACACGACTAAACCTTGTCGTAGTCAGTAATAGAGTTATCAAGTTATCCAAGCTAAAAAGTCAATTTCTGAGTTTGATAGAAGTTAAACAAAAATAATATAAGGCTAATGATATGACTGTAACGAATAAAGATAATCTACTGGGATGGACTGCTGCGATTGCAGTGGCTGGGATCTGGGGCGTGACAGGGGTTGTATCTAAACCTCTTTCAATGGCCGTTGACCCTATGACTCTAGTGTTCTTTAGGTATGTTACAGCTGTCATTGGTCTCTCTGTTATCTTTATGATCACTTCAAGGTTCACATCTTTAAGCAAAGATTTGGGATCGTCCTTGAAGATAGATAAAGGGGATATCGCTAAAATTGCTCTGTGCGGCATCATTGGGCAAGGTGTGTTCTCACTGTTTAACTTCCTATCACTTTCCCACATCGGGGCGACAGAGAATGGCGTGATACAGGGGATGCAGCCTTTTGCGACTGTGTTTTTCGGAATGATGTTCATGAACTTTAAGATGAGCAAAATTCAGTGGGGCGCATTTATCGCATCGGCAGTGTGTATCTATGCCATGAGTGTGGGGCCAACTAACCAAGTTGAGAATGGCTCCTCTGTAATGGGTTATGTCTATGTTACTTGCTCCATGTTGTCTTTAGCGTGGACAGCTCACCTTAGGGCGAGCTTAGCTGAGAAGTATGGCTCTGTTGTGTCGATGCTATATCAATATATCTCAGTGGCGGTTATGGGCATTATCGTTGTGGTTGCGATGGACTTAGATCTATCACAAATCAACATTATTCTTGCGAACCCACTCCTGCTTGGCCTGTTGATCTTCCTAGGTATGGGGATCTCAGGTGGTAGCTACTTAATCCAGCTTTACTCTTTTAAAAAGATAGGTGTTGAAAAGGCCACCATGGCCCTGAACCTGATGCCACTTGTTGGCTATATCGTTGCGGTATTGACCTTAGGTGAGCAGTTACATCTCTCTAAAACCATCATTGTTTCGCTGATTGTAGTGGCGCTGTATGTGTTCACTAAATTTGAAGCAAAACCAGAAATAAACAAGTCACTGAAGCCACAAGAAGCTTAGTGGCTAGCTGTAAAATACGTAGGAAAACAGATGAATATCGAACAGAAAGTTATTGAATGGCGTCACCACATTCACCAGCACCCAGAGTTTGGCACCCAGGAGCACGAGACTGCTGCATTTGTGGCAAGCAAACTGGAAGAGTTTGGTATTGAAGTGCATACAGGTATCGGCGGCACAGGTGTTGTGGGTATTTTAAAGTGCGGTGACAGTGAGCGTTCAATCGGTCTACGCGCCGACATGGATGCACTGCACATTCATGAAGAAAACACCTTCGATTACGCATCGGTAAATGAAGGCGCAATGCATGCTTGTGGTCACGACGGTCACACGGCAATGCTACTTGCTGCAGCCCATGAGCTGGCACAAACTAAGAACTTCGACGGTACGGTTTACTTCATCTTCCAACCAGATGAAGAGCGCGGCACTGGCGCTAAAGCGATGATCGCTGACGGCTTATTCACCCGCTGGAAAATCGACGGCGTGTACGCGATGCACAACCTACCGGGTATTGAAGCTGGTCACTTCGTGACTCGCCCACACTCAGTAATGGCCAGTGAAAGCAGCTTTGAAATCGAAGTGCTAGCGACTGGCGGCCACGCGGCAATGCCACACATGGGTACAGACCCTATAGTTGTTGGCGCGCAAATCGTCACTGCAATTCAAACGATTGTATCGCGTAACCTAAGTGCGATTGATGAAACTGCGGTTATTTCGGTCACTGAGTTTGCCACTAACGGTACCGTTAACGTTATCCCAACTAAAGTGACCATCACAGGTGATACTCGTAGCTTTACTGATGGTGCGTTAAACAAAATCGAAAAAGCCCTTGAGCGCGTGGTTGCGGGTCAGTGTATGTCTGCAGGCGTTGATTACACTTACAAGTTCAACAATAGCTTCCTATCGACTATCAACACGCCAGCTGAAACGGCTTTCGCGGTTCGCGCTGCACAGACGGTTGTTGGCGAAGATAAAGTTAACGGCAGCTGCCAGCCATTCACTATCAGTGAAGACTTCTCGTTCATGCTACGTGAAGCGCCAGGTTGTTACATTCTAGTGGGTAACGGCGCAGGCTGTGGTTGTGGTAGCGTGGCGCTACATAAGCCAACTTATGACTTTAACGACAACATCTTGGTATCTGGTTTGAGATACTGGCAGACGCTTGTAGAGCAGTGCTTGGCTAAGTAGTTCGTTATAAACTATTTGCTATAAACAGCAGTGTATAGATTAAGGCTATGAGTTTAGGTTCATAGCCTTTTTTGTGTCTAATCTGTGGTTGATTGCGGCTATACCAGTTTGTGAACCTTTTAAATTAGATACCGATATCAGCGCCATAACTCATTTGAAGCTCTAGCCGAATAGATAAGGACTTACTCCTGTCACTCTTCTCAAATTTCAAAGCTCATTTTTAAAACTAAATTCAAAAAGCTGAACCTAGATTAAGGAATTTCTTATATTTTGCAGGTAACCTCCCGCGCCTGCTGTTTTTGCTATTTGGCTACCTGCTAGTTAGCACTGAATATGATTTTAAGAGGATTGCACTTGAGCACTTTGTTTTCACCGGGCCGCATTGGCAACATGACACTGAAAAATCGCTTTGTACGAAGCGCGACGTGGGAAAATATGGCGACTGAAACAGGCCATATGACCGACAAGCTGTACTCTGTGTATGAGGAGCTGGCTCAAGGTGAGGTGGGGCTGATAGTGACTGGCTATGCAAACATTGTTGCCGAGGAAAAGCCTAACGCAGGCATGATGGGTATGTACGATGACTCGTTTATTGTTGAGTACCAAAAGCTAACCGAACTTGTACATGGCTATGATTCTAAAATCGTCATGCAGCTGGCCTATGGTGGCACTAAGACTACATTCAATGTCGGTGAGCGAGTGATCTTTGCACCGAGCGCCATTGCTGAACGTGGTACTCAAACCTTAGGTAAGGCGATGACGAAGGAGGAGATTGATTACATCGTTAAAGCATTTGCACAGGCGAGCCTTCGCGCGCAAAAGTCTGGTTTCGATGGGGTTGAGATCCATGCAGCGCATACCTATCTTATCAACCAGTTCTTAAGCCCTTACTATAACCAACGTCAAGATGAGTATGGTGGCAGTTTAGAGAACCGTATGCGTTTCTTACTGGAGATCTACGCTGAGATCCGCAAGCTGGTGGGTGAGGATTATCCCGTTTTAGTGAAGCTTACTGCCTCTGAGTTTTTTGAAGGCGGATTAACCTTTGATGAAACGCGTACCATCTGTAAAAAGTTAGAATCGATTGGTGTTGATGCCATTATTATCTCAGGCAATATCCATGGCAATGCTAATACGGTGGTGGGTGAGTCATTTGATGGCTATACCATTCAAAATGAAGGCTACTTTCGTGAATTTGGTGCTGTTGTAAGTGAAGAGGTGAACTTGCCAATTATCACGGTTGGAGGGCTTGCTGATATCTGTGCCATCGAAGAGCTAGCTGAAACTACAAATATTCAATTTTTTGCGCTATCGCGACCTTTACTTGCAGAGCCACAGTTAATCAAACGTTGGTTAGCGGGAAGTAAGGTGGAGGTGGATTGTGAGCGCTGCTCAAAGTGCCGCACCAAACGAGGTAACTTTTGTGTCGTGTATAGAAAGCGCAGATAAGGGAAGTTGTACTGAGTTTAGTGGTGATTGAGGGGCGGTTGCTTGTTATTTGGTTCGTTTTCTAGATAAATGTCTCGACTCTTATTGCTAGTGTAGATTATTTTATCCTTTGGTAATGCTACAAATGGTTTAAAAGGATTTTTAATTATGCTCAACGAGAAGGTTCCAGTCGTCATTCATAACACACTAGAGAAGGTGTTCGAATCGGCACGATTAAGTAATAGTAAAACAGATATTGAAAGCTTTTATACCGAACTTATTCAGTCACCTTTATACCTGTTAAGTGATGCCTCCGATCCCGCTGATAATGAAGATGCTGAGGAGTTAGCAGGTCAAGGTGCGCAATCTATCAGTATTATGCAGTGGTATATCGATTTAGAGGATGGGGATGCTTTTCCTTTTACTCCAGTGTTTACTTCGCAACAAGCACTTGATGCTGCAAAAACACAGATGGAAAAAGAGGGCACAGAGTACCATGGTCAGCTTGAGTTGGAAGCCAGTACTGTTCTACAGATGTTAGTGAATGCCGATAGCGATATTATGCTCAACCCTAATACATCTTTGTCGAAAGCGATTGATGAGAATGAGATTAGATATATGCTCTTTCCTAGTGTGGGTTTGATTGAGCATCGAGGCCAGCTACAAATAGTGGGAGAGGTGTTGAATGCTGGACTGCCACTTCTGGACGTACTTCGTCAGATGTTATCGTCATATTCGAAAGTGAACGCTGCTTATTTAATTGATTCATGCCGTTTAGATTTTCAGAAAAGTTGCTCCGATCATCAGTTTTATCTAGGGTTAACCTTTGATGATACTGATTATGCCGATGAACTCAGTCGGATCCGTTCTGAGATTTTTAATATTCACCGTAAAATTGAGCTTAACGGTTGGGATATTAGCATCCACCTTGTTGAAACTGGTGATGAGATGAGTGAGTATCTTCTTGCTCAAACCTCACCGTTTTATAACAGATCCTTGATGAGTCGAATTAAATCTTGGTTTAGCTGATTCTATATCGTTCAGAGTCGATAGTTACTAGCCACACAGCGATAGCCTATAGCTAATATCGAGTTGGCCGTGTGTATTTAGCCTCCATTATGGGAGGCTAAAAGCTGGTTGATCTCATTATCTGTAAAATAGTGTTGATATTATACCAATCAGTATAAGAGGTTGATCTACTCAGAGTGTCTTTTGGCAAACTAATTCAAGGCGAATGGATGATAGAATGGTTGTTCCCTTGTGAATTCATTCAACGCAGAAGTAGGCAGCCAAAAACACTCCTTACAGGCGAGTTTTAGCGGTGCTGATGCTGTGTTAACGAGCTAAACCGTAGAATAACTATGCTTTTCACTCGTTGTCTTGCCTCAGAACCGCTAAACTCTCGCTGAGCGATCAAATCTTTATACTGATTGGTATTACCCCTCTCTAGTAACAATGAGTAATAGACAAATCTGTAAATCACCTTTTTATACTACAAAACTTCCAGCAATTAATTATTCAAAACTTTATAGCTAGTAACTAACGATTAAAAATACAGTTAGGTATAGATAGTGCCGCTTTTAATACTTATCGTTGTAGTGCTTTATTTACTTTTGGCTACCTAACTGAACCTATTAAATTGTTTTGTTAATTTCAATTAAAACAATTGGATAATTACAATGTTATTAGTGTAATTAAAACCACATCAATATGACATGTTTAACTAGTGAATACCGCCATTATTAATATTGCCTTTATAACAAAGACTTACTTTATATTTATATGTGGATAGTAAAATCAATAGAGTTGTACTGGTGCTTTAGATACTTTTAAAAACCTTTTTACTGTTCACACCCTGAGACGGATCTATTTTATAAAAATATTAACGAGGGTTTTATGGATATTAAAAATATCAAATATTATATCGGCGCCGCCGGTATTTTTCTAAGTTTAGGTGCTCAAGCGGCCCCACCTCTCTCTTTGAGTCAACCTGAATTAGCAAAAAATACAGAAATCAAAGAGATGCCAGCGCAAGATAATATGAAATTAAGACAGCGTGATGAGGTTGAGCGGGCACTCAATACCGACAGCTACCTGCTTAAGTTTGCTGAACCAATTCAAGTCGCTATTACGCCTGATAAGTGGCAATCGCAACTGGTGACCCAAGATGGTAAAAGCAGTGAAATGTCTATTTGGCGTACCAAAATTGTCTCTAGCGATGCGCTATCACTGAACTTTGGTTTCAGTGAGTTCTTTATGCCTGAAGGTGGTTCACTGCATATCTATACGCCAGATGGCTCGCAAAAGATCCGTCCCTTTACTGCAAAAGATAATGATGATCATGGTCAACTCTGGACACCCATGTTGAGAGGGGATAGCGCGGTAATCGAGGTCAATATTCCAACCAAGCAGTTAAAGCAACTCAAACTTAAGTTGAGTGCGGTCAACCATGGTTATTTAGGGGCCAATATAAAAGATATTTATGACACTCTATCTGGCTCCTGTAATGTTGATGTAGTCTGTGGTGCTGGTGATGAGTGGCGTGATCAGATACGTTCAGCCGCGGCAATCAGTTTAGGTGGTTCAGGTTTCTGTTCTGGTGGTGCGTTGAACAATACCGCCAATGACGGACGTGGCTTCTTCCTGACCGCTTTCCATTGTGGCATTAATGCTGGTAACGCAGCTTCATTGGTAACCTATTGGAACTTTGAGAGTAGTTACTGTCGAGATCCAGGTAGCGGTGATAGCGGTGGCCCGGGTGATGGAACCTTAGATCAGTTCAATACTGGTGCGATCTTTAGGGCTGGTTACTCTCCATCTGATATGACACTGGTTGAGCTTGATGATCCTTTCGACCCTGGTCACAACGTCTTTCTTGCGGGTTGGAACGCTGCCGATGAGACCTCCACATCTGCGGTTGCTATTCACCACCCTAGCGTAGATGAAAAGCGTATCAGTTTTGAAAATGACGCAACCACAATTACCTCATACGGTAGTAATCCCACTCCAGGAGACGGTACTCATATTAGGGTTATCGACTGGGATCTGGGTACAACCGAAGGTGGCTCCTCGGGCTCACATCTATTTGATCAGAATAAGCGAGTAATTGGTCAGCTCCATGGTGGTGGTGCTGCATGTGGTAATGATCTGTCAGATTGGTATGGACGCATACATACCTCATGGGATGGTGGCGGTACTGCTAGCACCCGATTGAGTACTTGGCTTGACCCTGAAAACACTGGCCAAATAGCCATAGACGGAATGAATGCAACCGATCCAGGTGACAATCAACTTCCTGTGGCTAACATGAATGGCCCATATCTAGGATTTGTTGATACGACTGTAGACTTCAGTAGTGCAGGCTCTGAAGATCCAGATGGAACGATTGTAAGCTTCCTTTGGGATTTCGGTGATGGTAGTGATACCAGCGAGCTTGAGAACCCATCCCATGTTTATACGGCCCGTGGTAACTTTGAGGTATCACTTAAAGTAACCGATGATGAGGGCGCGTCGAGAACGGCTTACACTCAGGCAGCTATCTTCGACCAAGGTGAGGATGAGCTGGTTAATGAGGTACCGAGAACCGATCTTGCAGCGGGTACTGGTGAAGCCATCTACTTCTATATGCAGGTGCCTGCAGGTGCGACGGATCTGGAGTTCATTACCGAGGGGTCAAACGGTGATGCAGATCTTTATGCTAAACAAGGTACTCTGCCGACGTTAAGTGACTACGATTGTCGCTCCTACTCATCAAGTAGCAATGAAACCTGTAGCTTCCCTACACCGACATCAGGTGTGTGGTATGTGATGGTTAATGCTTACTCTACTTATGATGGGCTGACATTGACCGGATCCTATAGCGCCGATCAGACTAACCTGCCACCAGTTGCCAGTTTCGATGCCAGCTTTACTGATGGTGAAGGCACCTTTACCAGTACCAGTACAGATGCCGATGGTAGCATTGTAACTTGGGCTTGGGACTTTGGTGATGGCAGTACTGGAAGTGGTGAGAGTACAACTCACAACTACAATAGCTCTGGTAACTATACTGTTTCGCTGACTGTTACTGATGATGACGGTGCTCAACACGCTGTGAGTCAGAGTTATGATGTGACTATTCCTGTTAGTGATATCGAGGCTTCTGTTATCCGTGCGCTTAAGTCACGCCGCGGCAGTGTGATGGTTGATCTCAGATGGGATGGCGCGATCGGAAACACTGTCAGCATCTACCGTGATGGTGAGATGGTGGCTGAGACGAGTAATGATGGTCGTTTCCGTGACCGTTTCAGAACTACCACAGCTGATAGCGCTGAGTATAAGATCTGTGACTCCTCTGGATGCTCTAACACCTTTACTGCAAGTTTCTAGACTGTATAGGTGATTGACGATAAACCCGGCTATATGCCGGGTTTATTTTTAATAGGAGAGATACCAATAGCATTACTCTTGATATGTTAGCTTGCCTGTTTCGTCGTAATACTTGCTGCTAACCTCTTTTCCTTTACCGTCTAGTTTCCTGAGTATCATGAGCTGGCCATTTTCATGGAAGACTTTAACTTGCTTATCTATAATGATGCCATCGGCATAGTGCTCGCGCTTTTGTAGTTGCCCGTTACAGTAAAACTGTTCGAACAATCCATGTTCAATATTTTTACGGTAATGCTCTATGGCTTGCAGTTGCCCGTTTTCTTGGCAAAATCTGAGTACTTTCCCGTCAAGCGTGATGGAGGGGTAGATGTAATGCTTCTCTGATTGACGATAGCCATTGGGCCAGTACGTATCTAGTTGTGAACGGTTACTTTGCCTATCATAGTTGAATTGGGTACGAATTTTACCGCTAAAGAAATAAGTGATTTCATTAAGCTTCTTTAGATCTTCATCTCGAAATTCACCATTACTGGAGAGCTGGCCATTGGCATAATAGCGTTTCCAGCGTTGTCGCTTCTCACCATTTTGAGCAAAATAGGTATGTATCCATTCTCGACCTTTTTCGTAGCTAATGCTCTCGACTATATCTTCGCCATCAAATCGTTTAAAACTATTGATAATACCCTCTTCGGTATAGAAATCTTCAGTTAGCTTTTCACCCTCTTGATATATTGTGCGGCTTCTTAATTTATCACTTTTATAGTGGTAAACCAGATGCTCACCATCTTTGAGGCCTTGATTAAACCAACCTTGGAATTTGAGATGTACTTCGTTAGCTGAAAAGCTAAAGCCGTGTTTTAGTCCGTCTTTATATTGAGCTGCGTTGAAATGATTGCCATACATGCTGGTGCTAACACCAATGCCAGTAAAGGGCTTACCACGATAACCCGTTAGGCAATCTTGATTGATGGTGAGCCCTTGCTCCTCTGTTTCCGAGCACTCTATCTGTTCAAGCTCTTCTTCATTAATGGGATGAGTTGGCACCTGCTCACAGCCGCTAAAAAACAGCAGTGTTACAATTAACGCTATAGGATTAGAGCTAAGCTTTACAGGCTTATTGAATGACAATTAGTGATGCTCCGTTTTAATGAGCTTACCGAATTGATCATAGTAGACCCAGTCACCAGATTGTCGATTGCTAATGTAGCTGCCTTCGCTGCGTTTCTCGCCATTGGGCCAGTAACTTTGCCATAATCCCTCTTTTCTCTCTCTTAAATAGGTGCCTTTTTCAGATAACTTACCGTTAGGGTGGAAGTAGCTGGCTTCTCCCTCCTTTTGCCCTTTGAGCCACTGCTCTTGATACTTTTTCTTACCTGTTTGAAAGTAATGAATAAGCTCGCCATCTAGTTTACCTTTTGCATAATGTGCTTGCTGCTTTAGCTGACCATTGCTGTAGTACTCAAGTTGCTTTCCATGTTGTTTTCCATCAAGAAACTCAACACTTAAGGACTGCATGCCATCTTCAAACCAAAGCTCCCAATGGCCAATCTGCTTTCCTTCAAGCATCTCTCCTTGACGCTTTACTTGACCGTTGTCGACGTAATACTCAGCGTAGGGACCTGTTTGCTCACCATTTTTATAGGTTTCACTGCGATAGCGTATTTTTTTAAAGCTGAAGTATTCGCGAAGGCCATTTAGCTTATTCTGTTGATATTGACTGGTACGATAGATATTGCCCTCAGGGATGGTACCAAAGGTGGGATCGCTCTCTTGATAGCGATAGTCTGTCCATAGTCCATCTCTTTGATTATCTAAATACTGCCCTGTGACGCGTCTGCGGCCGTTATAGTATTCAGCATAATCGCCATTAAGCTTGCCCTCTTTAAAGGTTTGCTTGCGGCTGACTAGTCCTTGTTGATAATGAAGCCAAAGACCCTCTTTTTCACCGTTAAGGTATTTACCTTCATCATTGGGATCGCCATTTGCGTACCAACGGGCATAGTTGCCGTGGTATGGGAAACGATAATTTGAGTCGCTTTTTTCTGTGGCGTAGTGAATAAGCTCTCGTGGAGAGCCTGTATCGTAAAATGATTCATATTTACCTGCCCACTTGCCATCAATTCGGGTTCCACGCTCCTTTAGAGTGCCGTCTTCAAAGTAGCTCTCAGCAGTTCCAGTTTGTTTTCCCTGCTTATACTGATTTAGGCTACGTACCGTATCTTTATCATAGTAGACGATTTGGTCCCCATGACGTTCACCTGCATGCCACTGTTCCCGTTTATGGATAACCCCCTGCCGATAACGCTCAAACTTTCCCTGTTTTAGCCCCATCTCATAATAGCCTTTTGAGATTAACCGGCCCTCTGAGTCATAGGTTTCTTGTATTCCCTGAAGTGGATATTGGTCGTTATCAGTTAAGTTTGAAGTGTGATAGTTGGTGACTTTTTTTAGCTCACCATTATCAAAATAGGTTTTTTGAGTGCCAGCTTGTTTGCCCTCTTTATAGTTCTGCTCAATGATCAATACACCAGAAAGGTTGTAGTAGGACTGAGCACCATCTAATAGCCCATTTTTGTATTGCTCTTTCTCCAACAAGGTTCCATTGTCACTGTAACGCAGTAACTCTCCTTGGCGTAGATCGTTTTGATAGTGTGATTGAATTGAGACCTGACCATTGGGATGATATTCAAGAGCATTGCCATTACGGCTATCTGCCTCATAGTGGGTTTCACTTTCAGGCGTGCCATCATCATAGGATCTCAGCCATTTTCCTTGGCGTTGTCCGTCAGCATTGTATTGACCTTTGACTAAGGTTTGCCCTTGGTTATTTTGTTCTAGATAGGGGCCTGATACTTGGTTATTAGCATATTGCTGACTGAGCGCCAATGTGCCATTTTCATGGTAACTCTCCCATAAACCATGTCGAAGATTATCTAAATAGCTCTCTTTAGCCTGTAATTTGCCGCTATTGAAAAATCGTTTTACAAGGGACTTTTGGCCCTCTTTATAATCCGTGGTTTGATAGATAGAGCCTTGACGATTATATTGCTCCCAGCGGCCAGTGGGCACACCTTTGATATAGTGCTGAATTTCATTTATGCCACCACTCATATCAAACAGCTGCCACTTACCATCTTGGTAGCCATTGAGGTACAGGCCATCGACCAGCTTTTGATTGTTGGGGAGAAAGACTTGCCATTGACCGTTTGGAAGCCCCTGTGAGAATTGCCCTAAGGTATAGCCTTGGTTATCCCTGACGATAGAGATATCGCCATTCAGTGCCATACCATTGGCTATGTTGTAATAAAAACCAACTCCGTCTTGCTGACGAACCTCTATCATGGCGGAGGAGATATTTTGTGTTGCTGATGCAGGTAAACTGATTAGTGTTACGCTAACCATGATGAGGCTTGCGATTATGGATTGGTAAAAATGCATTAAAACTTCCCTGACTTAATATCTTGTTAAAATCTAGTTATATCAATTACTCCATTGTCTGCATTATACATAAAATTAGAATCTCGGAGTAAATCAGGTTGGTTTTATCATCTTTTTACAATTCACCTTTTGATGTATTCGTCTGTTCTTTGTGGCGGAAGCATTGTTTATCTACTGTATCGGCTTCAGTCTATTTATTGCTTTTTCATCAATTTTAGGCTGTTCACTTTTACGAAAATTAAGGGGACGGTTTTCCGCACAGTGCATTCGTCATTTATTTGCTAAAACTGACTTTATTTTTGCGACTAACGCTTTATTTTTCGAGGTGTTTAGCGCATCTGGATGAGGTGATGTAAATCGGCCTACATCATTGTCAAAGTATCTACCCGAAGCGTTGGCAAACTCATCTGAAAGTGCGGCACGGCAAAGTATATCGACACCGATGTTTAAGTCTCCCCCTTTAATACCATAGGCCTCTTTTACCATTTTACTTCCTAATAACGAGGCTGGATTGAGCGAGATAATTGCTGGCCCCTTCTCTTTGTATTGCTCTGCCATATAGATTGACCACATGATTAGACCCAGCTTACTTTGTGCGTAAATGTTACTGTCTTCAATATCATTATTGGGTCTGGTTAAACTGTCTAAATCGACATGAGATTGGGCTGCCGATGAAAGATTGATGATTCGACCTGAGGTATCAAATAGGTCTACTAGCCGCTGCGTAAGTAAAAATGGCGCTATGGTATTTACAACAAAGCGAACATCTAGGCCATCTTCCGTATCTATTTTGACAGTTTTATATACACCAGCGTTATTGATTAGCACATCAATTTTTTGATGTTTATCCATAATTGTATCAGCGAGTGCTTCAACATCGGAAAGGTTAGATAGATCAGAGCAGTAACTTTCAACCACTCCTGCTCCTGCTAACCCTGATAATATTTCACTAACGTCTGCTAGCTTAGTTGGATTACGGCCATGGATTAGTACATGGTGCCCGTTTGAAACAAGAGCTTTAGCAGTCTCCAGCCCTATGCCATCTGTAGAGCCAGTAATAAGAATAACTTTTTTCATTGAGGAACTCCGTTAATAGCGATATAAGAGTCACCTCCTAGTAAGTACAGGCTTCACTAGGAGGTGATTTTTATATATAGCTAAGGCAATAAATAGTATTGAATAGATAACCGTAGTTAGCGTTGAAGCTTACTATTAATTAGTGTTTAGTTAATCTGGTATTAGTTAATATCCTGAACTTTCATGACCAAATCATCCCAATTACGCTGGTTGTCGATATCGTGTTGTAACCCTTGTTCATCAGCAATTGTAAAACGTTTAATAGCAGCTGTTTTACTGGTTGACTGGTAAAGCCAATATGCTTCTGCCTTAAGGGCCTCCTCAATCGGTTGATCGATAGATTCATATACCGCTCGCTTGCAAGCATTAATCGACTCTGCGGGAAATCTAGCAATACGCTGAGCTAGGTTTTTTACATAATCGTCAATTTCATCTGGCTCTAGTGCTTTATTGATAGTGCCGTATGCTTCTGCTTCATCTGCACCAAAATCTCGGGCGCTAAGAATTATTTCTAGTGCGCGGCCTAGCCCTGTTTGACGTGCCATACGAGATGCACCTCCACCACAGGGGAGAATACCCATCGCAACCTCCATCTGCATGAATTTGTATTTACCGCGTGCTGCAAAACGCATATCACACGCAAGAGCGAATTCATGTCCCCCACCGCGTGCAAAGCCTTCAAGTTTAGCAATGGTTGCTTGAGGTAATTTACTGATGCGATCTAATACTTTTTGTAAATCTAGAAGTTCCACCTCGCTGCGTGAAACGGCTTTGGTTGAAAGATCTTTAAGAAGATTAGTATCGTAGTGGCAAACCCAGATCTCTGGGTTTGCTGACTGGAATATAACAACCTTTACTTCATGATCTCTTTCCAGTCGCATCGCAAGAGAGTTCAAATCCGATATCATCTCAAGACCTTGTAGATTCACCGAACCGAAGTTAAAAGTGATGGTAAGGATTGAATCTTCAAGTTTTGCATTAAATGTTTTGTAACCTTCATAAGTCATGATCGTATTCCTTGTAATACCTTGCTATGGCGTTTTAGATACTTTATTTTTCAATTGAAAGTAAGGTTAACAATGTGTTGCTGAAATGATAATTGGACTGTTTAATAAAACAGTTATAAACATTCTTTAATAAAAGTGGGTTATGTTATTTAAGGAGATAGAACTGAAGAGTTAAATCTTTTGACGACGAAGAGTTGTCATATTTTATGTTCAATAAGGATAGAGATGAATATTGAAGATCTTAGACTTTTTGTTCGGCTTGCGGTGACAAATAACATTAGCAAGGCAGGACAAGATTTGGGCCTTTCTCCTCCTCTTGCAAGTATTCACATTAATCGATTGGAGAAAACCTTAGGCGCGCGTCTAGTTCATCGCACCACTCGAAAGGTTTCGTTGACTGAAGAGGGGATAACGTTTCTGCCCCATGCTGAGGAGATTATTCTTCGGGTAGATGAAGCTATGGAATCTGTAGGAAAAGGACTTACAAGACCTCAAGGAGTACTAAAAATTTCTGCGCCATCTTCATTTGGTCGCATGCATTTAATGCCCGCATTGAAAGGGTTTCTTACTCAGCATCCTGCTATTTCCGTCGACATACAGTTAACCGATACCATGGTTGACTTAGTTGCAGGTGGATTTGATGTAGGAATAAGAAATTCTGAATTAAAAAGTTCGAGTTTAGTTGCAAGAAAGCTAGCTGTAGATAGACGAATAATATGTGCCTCTCCTGAATATATTCGTGAAAATGGACAACCGAGTAGCCCTGAGGAGCTTAGAGATCACCAATGTATTAACCTTAAGGGCTTAGAAGGTTGGACTTTTGAGACTTTAAACGGAAACGTGAATATTAATACTAAGGGAAACGTACGTGTTGATCAGGGCGAAGCAGTAAGAGATGCATGTATCAATGGTATGGGGGTTGCTATGTGCGCAACTTGGATTGCTTACGAACATCTGAAACGAGGTGATTTGATTCAAATTTTAAAAGATTACCCCTTAATCGACGATGCATCAATCTGGGCAATATACCCGAGCTCAAAACTTCTTGCTCCCAAAATAAGGGCTTTTATTGACTATTTCTCAGTGTATTACGGAACTCCTGCATATTGGGATACTTAAGTGTCAGGAGTGTTTCGCTTTATGTATATTTTTTCTTAATGCTATCGAATCGAGTTAAATATAGCTGCGTCAGTACCTTTATCGTGTAAGACGCAGCTTTATAAAGCAATTAACGCATAGTAACGAACTCTTCGGCGCCAGTTGGGTGTATTGCGACAACGGCATCAAATTGCGCTTTGGTTGCGCCCATCTTCATGGCAACACCGAAACCTTGCAGTATCTCATCCATGGCGAAGCCTATGCCGTGAATACCGACAACGGTCTCCTCAGGGCCTGCACATACTAGCTTCATCTTACAGGCTTGACGGTGCGCCGTGACCGCTGTGTACATGGAGGTGAAACCTGAGGTGTAGCACTTAACATTTTCTGCACCGTATTGAGCAACGGCTTCAGGCTCTGAAAGTCCCATGGTACCGATAGCTGGGTGGCTAAAGACTACCGTAGGTATAAGCGTGTAATCCATCTTAGCATCAGCCATACCATTGAATAGACGCTCTGAAAGTAGACGGCCAGCTTTAACGGCAACTGGAGTTAGCTCAACGCCACCTTCGATGATATCACCGACACAGTAGATACCTGGATTGGTCGTGTTTTGCTGTTCGTCGACAACCACATAACCACGATCGTTTAGCTTAACTTGGGTATTTTCCAGACCGATATTGTTGGTTGAAGGTTTACGGCCAATCGCCCAGATGAGGCTATCGACTTCGAAGCTTTCGCCATTCTCAAGCTTAAGGGTTAGGCTGCCATCAGCATTTTTACTGACCGATTCTGGGGTGCTATTGGTATGAAGTGTCGGGCCATCAGTTGCCATTGACTCCATTAGCGCTTCGCTTAGCATAGGATCGAAGCTACGTAGCGGTGCATGCTTACGGACAAAAAGTTGGGTTTCACTGCCAAGTGAGTGCAGTACTCCGGCAAGCTCTACGGCAATATAACCAGCTCCGATAACAGCAACACGCTTAGGTTGCTCTCTTAGCGCGAAGAAACCGTCAGAATCGATACCATGTTCAGCACCAGGAATATTGGGAATGCTAGGTGAACCGCCTGTGGCGATCAGAATGTGATCAGCTGTGTACTCTTGGCCATCAACCTCTATGGTGCGCTCATTAACAAAGCGGCCATAACCGCGGACGAGTGTGACCTTGTTACTTTCAAGACCACGATCGTATGAGCCATGGATTCTTTCGATATAGGCTTCACGGCTGGCAACTAAGGTGTTCCAGTCAAACTTATTGACGGTGACATCGAAACCATAGTCTTTAGCGTATAGATGTAGTGCCTCAGCGACTTGAGCACCGTACCACATCACCTTTTTAGGGACACAGCCTACGTTGACACAGGTTCCACCTAAGGCTTTTGCTTCGATTAATAGTACCTTAGCACCGCGCATCGCCGCTCGGTTTGCCGATGCTATACCACCACTACCTGCGCCAAGACAGATATAGTCAAAATGTTGGGCCATTATTATCTCCAGAAGGGTTATACACTATAATCATTGTCCACATTGTAGGGGGAAAACTAAGCGCAAACCAGTAATTGATTATTCGTGCTCTGACTGGAGGAGTAGACCTGATGGCTAATCATTTTATTGCTCGCTAAAAAACTAACGTCGATATTGGCAATGGTCATGATCTGTCTGCTTGGGTCCCTCGGCGCCGCACTTCAAGCATTTCCACTCCTGCTCTCTGATACTTAGCTCCTTTTTATGGTAGCTATTTGCATTTGAGTTCCCCTTATCGTTGAGCTTTCTTTCAAGGTGATCCATACGTGCATCGAGCCAGCGACAGCCGGGATCATTGGCCACACTTGTTCGACTGGCAAGTTGCTGTTTACGCGAAAGCTTGCTCTTTTTTGATCTACTTTGACTTCTCTTTCTGCTCTTAGCGGGAGTGGATTGATACTCTTTGGTTGGTTTTATCGAGGGGATCTCCAGTGCACTCTCCTGTTTTGATGGTAGCTGTATGGGGTTACCTTGACTGTCGAGTACGGAGCCCAGCGGTAAGGGTTTGGAGTTACTAGCATGGGAAGGGGGGATTAGGCTGAGAAATAAAATGGTGAGTAGCAGTGGTAAATGAGTCGCAGCATTCAGCCTTGGGGTATGAGAGAGTGACATTCCATGTTCCTCTGTGAGAGTTTAAAGACAATCCCTGTCCTTTGTTCTATCTGTATCAAGACTATAAATCTAGTCAACAAGAGTGACTTTTTCAAACCGATATTTAACCTAATTGGTATTAGAATACCCAGGTTAAGTGAACCCCAGCAAAGGTTTGATCTAAACTGGATTCTACTTCATCCATCTTAGCTTCTAGTTTGATATCTTCTTGCGCGATCGTGTGACTAACATGCCCAGAGATAATGACATTTTGAGCTAACTGGTACTCAGCTTCGACACCAAACTGGAAATGGTTCGGACCATTGTGATCTTCGGTTGCATATTGAAAGTCAAAGGCTTGAGTTACATAGGGGGTAAATGTAAACCCATCTAAAAGCTCCCAACTGCTGTGTAGGCTGGCCTCGACAAAGTAACCGCTGGCCTCTGTGGCATAGGTGTAATTAATCGAGGGAGTCAGCCATTCTACGCCTGAGTAGCTAAGTGAGCCAAACAGCTCATTGTCGCTACAACGCTCATCACCATAAGACTCTATTCTTTGGTAGCCTAAAGTGGTTTCCAAGTTTTCAGTCAGCGCTATGCTGTATTCCAGGCCTAAATTCCACTCGGTGTAGTGCTGGCTATCGGCGCGGCCCATGGTGGCGTAGACATTGAGGTTTCCATGTTGAACAGCGGCGCTGCTCCAAAAGATGCCGCCTTTGTCTAAGTTGTTTCGCCCCTCTGAGATATAATCAGAGTCCCAACCTAGATCGATTAAATACTGTGTTTCATTGTCTTGATTTGGCGTGAATTTGTTAGTGCTATGGGAGTCGTCGATAGCCGAATTTGTGTCAGCCGCAGCAGGAGCTGCCATACTGATCAAGCATGTTAGTAGTGTGAGTGTCAGTGTGTTTTTCATATATGACTCAAATATAGGCTAGGTGTCTCAGTTTTGCGGATGATACAGCTCAGCTTTAATGTGTAAATGATAACGCTTTGTATTTGCGATCGGCTTATCAACTCCGGCAGTGTAAAGATTTGGTAAAGTATTTTTTTGAGCTGGGTCAAAGTATTGGCCTATTTAGCCTGATAGTCAGCCATATTATGCGCATAAATGTTTTACTTGAATATTGAAGTAAAAGCCCCATATCTATCTTAATCAGATTTTTGCGCTTTTTTCAGCGCTCCAATCTCTCTCTATCGCAGATGCTGAGGAATAATCATGAGCAACCCTTTGCTAACCAGCACCGTTTTACCCCCTTTTTCCAAGATTAAACCTGAACATATTCAAGCTGCTGTTGAGCAAGGCATTGCAGATTGTCGTAGTAAAATCGATGAAGTATTAGCCCAAACAGTGCCTTTCACCTGGGATAATCTTGTTGCTCCACTTGAGGAGACGGATGATGCCTTAGGTAAGATCTGGTCTCCAGTCTCCCATATGAATTCAGTTGTGAGTACGGAAGAGTGGCGCGCAGCCCACGATGCTTGTCTGCCACTGCTATCTGAATATGGCACTTTTGTCGGTCAGCATCAGCCCCTGTATCAGGCTTATAAATCATTGAGAGCTTCGGCAGAGTTTGAGCAGATGACTCAGGCGCAGCAAACTGTGATCGAGCATAGCTTACGAGATTTCGAATTGTCAGGGATCGGGCTAAATGATACTGATAAGCAGCGTTATGGAGAGTTGGTTAAGCGTATGTCTGAGCTAACCAGTAGCTTTTCAAATCAGCTACTCGATGCCACTCAGGCTTGGACCAAGCTAGTGACTGATGAAGCTGAGCTGGCTGGACTACCTGAATCTGCCGTTGCCGCAGCAAAAGCGATGGCTGCTGCGAAAGAGCAAGACGGTTGGCTATTTACTTTAGATTTCCCTTCATACTTGCCTGTGATGACCTATAGCGAGAATCGTCAGCTCAGAGAGGAGTGTTACCGCGCCTTTGTGACCCGAGCTTCAGACCAAGGGCCTAATGCCGGTGAGTTTGATAACGGTCCGTTAATGGATGAGATATTGTCACTTCGCCATGAGCTTGCCCAGCTACTAGGTTTCGATAGCTTTGCCCATAAATCTCTAGCCACTAAGATGGCTGAAAGCCCAGAGCAGGTGCTCGAGTTTCTTAATGAGTTGGCACTACGCTCCAAAGAGCAAGGTAAAACTGAGCTTGCTGAGTTAACCGAATTTGCAAAGCAGGAGTATGGCGTTACTGAATTAGCGTCATGGGATTTGAGCTTCTATGCAGAGAAATTAAAGCATCACAGATATGAGATCTCTCAAGAGCTTTTACGCCCATATTTTCCTGAAGACAAAGTTTTATCAGGCCTTTTCTACACGGTAAATCGCCTATTTGGGCTGAATATCACCGAGCAGAAAGAGTTTGATTCTTGGCATAAAGATGTGCGCTTCTTTACGATAGAGGACAGCGAAGGTGAGCACAGAGGTAGCTTTTACTTCGACCTTTATGCCCGTGAAGGCAAGCGTGGTGGCGCTTGGATGGATGATTGCCGTGCTCGTCGTCAGACGCCTAACGGCCTGCAAAATCCAGTTGCTTACTTAACCTGTAACTTCAATGCACCTGTTGATGGTAAGCCTGCGCTCTTTACTCACGATGAGGTTACGACACTATTCCATGAATTTGGTCACGGCATTCACCATATGCTGACCAAGATAGACGTGGCTGGAGTTTCTGGTATCAATGGCGTGCCTTGGGATGCGGTAGAGCTACCAAGCCAGTTTATGGAGAATTGGTGCTATGAGGAGGAAGCGCTGGCTGAGATCTCTGGTCATCATGAAACCGGTGAGCCACTGCCGAAAGCCATGCTAGATAAGATGTTGGCGGCTAAAAACTTCCAATCGGGTATGGGGATGCTACGTCAGCTGGAGTTTTCTCTATTTGATTTCAGAATGCATCTGGAATATGACCCACAACAGGGTGCAGATATTCAGGGTAAGCTCGATGAGGTGCGTAGTCAGGTTGCTGTCATTAAGGCTGCCGATTTTAACCGTTTCCAACACAGCTTTGCCCATATCTTTGCTGGTGGTTATGCCGCTGGATACTACAGCTACAAATGGGCTGAAGTACTTTCGGCTGATGCGTTTTCTCGTTTTGAAGAGGAGGGGATCTTTAACGCGGAAACTGGCCGCAGCTTCCTTGAAAACGTACTGCAGATGGGCGGAAGTGAAGAGCCGATGGAGCTATTTAAACGATTCCGTGGCCGTGAGCCACAAATTGATGCCCTGCTGCGTCATTCAGGGATCAATGCTTAAGTCTGTTTAATCTCAAAAATGCCAATCGGTTTAAATCGATTGGCATTTTTTATATTCATATTCATCAAGTTCAGAGCTAGCTTTCCCACAGGAGTAGTTTGCGCCAGCCATTTACATTTGCTGGACCGCCTTTTCTGACAACAAAGTTACGTATGACCCTTCCCAAGAATGTTCGACCTTTAGAGGCTAATTTTATGATCCGGTTAGACTCGTCGATGACCCAAGATATTCGCTCTAATCTTTGTTGTTTAAAGAGGTTGAAAATAGTATCAAGGTCTTGATGCTTATCGAGTAGATCCGCAAGGCAGTGAACATCCTCCAGTCCCATGCCAACACCTTGCTGTAGCGCAGGAGGGCAGCCGTGCAGTGCGTCACCAATTAACAAAACTGAGCCCGAGTATACCTCTCTAGATACGACGGATTGCAGGCGACCGGGAATAATATCTTCATCGCAAGCTACTGCCTGAATAGCTTCTACTACTTTATCTTCAAAGCCCTTAAAACGTTTTAATAGCCATTGCTTGTCTTGTAGCTTTGTCCATTGATGACCTTTATCCAACACATGTGCGTAACAGTAAACCTTGTTGTCTGGCATTGGGTAGCGCATAAAGAAGCTGTCTGAGCCTAAGTAGTAGGTTGGTTGAAGACCGGCTGTTGGTTGATCGATTAAAAATCGCCAATTGGTCACCTGTAGATCTTCAAGCTCCGGCTGATTAAATGTCAGTTCACGCACTTGTGAGTTGATACCATCTGCGCCTATTACACAATCGAACTCCTCTATACGGGAATCGCTAAAGGTGACCCTAACTCCTTTATCTAGCTGCTCTATGTTACGTGGACTGGTATTGAAAGTGACTTTACTCTCCATGTCTTTGCGTAATAGTGCCAGAAGCTTAGCCCTAGGAAGGGCAAGGAAAGGTTGATCATTAAATGGTGGAGTAAGTAGAGAAGCCGAAGATAGTAAGTGACCGTTAGGTTTTACATATTTTATCTTCTGCACTGCGTAGGAGAGCTGAAGTAATTCATCTTTCAAACCTAGCTTTTCTAAACCAGCTACAGCATTGGCAGGTAAACAGATCCCTGCACCATCCTGACTCCACCCTGGTGATCGTTCAATTAGTGTGTATTTTTGTTGTAACTGGTCAAGGCGGCGAGCGAGAGCTAATCCTGCTATTCCTGCGCCAACAATTAAGATTTTCATCGATTATCTTTATGCTTATCAAAGGAAAATTTTCCACAGTATGGCATATAAATAGTTTATCCATAGCTGATCTTATCGACCCGATTAAGTGCATGAGAGTGAGTTAGTTTAAAAGCCGAGAGAGGATAGGTGGTATAGCTTGTCTTGTTATCTGGTATGACCTTTGTTAGCCTTTGCGCTCTTAATTTTCAAGGATGTGGGCTAAGTTCTAGATGAATCTCTATTTTAGGCTGTTTTGGTTGTTTGTTTGGCGTGTACGCCACTGTAACTCTATCGGTTTTTTAGGCACCAGCCGTATTGCTTATCGTGCTTTGCCCTGTGACTGTGATATCAATTTTCACGTGACTAACTCTCGTTATCCTGCATTTTTGGATCTGGCCAGAACCTATATGTTGGCTGAAATGGGCTTTTTGAACCGTTTTATTAAACTAAAATGGATGCCGATTGTTAATGCGGCCGAGTTCACCTATATCAGAGATATAAAACCTTTTACTAAGTTTGAGATTGAAACCAGGCTAGTAGGGTGGGATGAAAAGTATTTCTATATTGAACAAAGGTTTGTCAGTGACAATACCCTGCACTGTATCGTGCATGTACGTGGTGTGTTTGTGTGTAAGGGTAAACAAGTTCCGATTGATACCATGGTGAAAGAGGTCAATTTTGAAGGCCCTGCCCCTGAACTGCCAGCAGAAGTGGTGAAATGGAAGGAGTTTTTGCAGTTAAAGAAAGAGCAAAACATGTAGAACCCATTGCATTTTAATGATTAAGCTTTTGCTAGAACCTAGAACCTAGAACCTAGAACCTAGAACCTAGAACCTAGAACCTAGAACCTAGAACCTAGAACCTAGAACCTAGAACCTAGAACCAGCTAGTACTCAAGCCTAGAGCCTAGAACCAGCTAGTACTCAAGCCTAGAAGTTAGCTTAGAGCTATTATGGTATTGGCCTGCGGCCTATTAATACCTCTGTTTCGGCTAACTCTATCTCCTCTTTTACTTGCAGGTAGGCTCCTCGCAACTGAGCTTGAGCCCAGTAACGGCTTAGGTTGTCATATTTAAAAATTTGAAAATGATCTTTAGCGTAGAGTAGGCAGGGGATGAGTGCACAATCGGCTAAGGTTAAGCTGTCGCCGCATACCCAGTGGCTAGTTTCGAGAATATCATCGAGGTATTGCAGAAAGCGTTTGATGCTTTTTTCTAACTGTTTAAGCTTTATATGATTGGTGTCCTCAGGGTTAAGTTTTTGCTGCTCATACTCAAAAAGTACATTACTGAGCTCAAGATCGATCAATCTGTCCTGTAGTCGAGTATCAAGAGCGAGTGAGGGGCTAATTGGGAGCAAGCGAGTGCCTTTTTTAGAAAACTCATTATCTATGTACTCAATAATAATGCTGGATTCAGGCAGCAGTACTCCCTTCTTACTCTTAAGTAGCGGCACTTTCCCCGGAGGGTAAAACTGACAAAAATCTTGTCTGGAGAGGGGATCGGAAAGCTCTACTACTCTAGGATAGAAGTTTGCCTGCTTTTCATAGAGTGCAAGTAAGACTTTTTGCGAATAACGGGAGAGAGGGTGATAAAACAGTTCCATTCCCGCCTCCTAGATCGTTGTGCTTTTGTGACTGTATTCGTTTTTAGGTTTGCAGTAGTTAATTCGACTGCTGTTATTGGTAACTCTAGCTTATTATTCTTAACTCAGTTCCGTATCAAATTCAATCTTTCATATTCTCAGGTTTCATCTTGATTTGGATAAAGTCTAAAAATGCTTTTACTCTTGGGGGGATAACTTTGTCGAATGGGTGAATTGCGTAGACTCCACCTTCATCGAGGTGATAGTCAGGTAGAATATGTATTAACTCACCTTGTGCTATCTCATCTTCTACTAAGTAGCTGGGCAATATAGCAATACCCGCTCCCTGCTTAACCATCTGCGAAATTCCATGTCTGCTATTGCAGCAAATAAATGGAGAAACCTTAATGGTAAATTTATCGCCATAGCTGTTCTCTAACAGGAATGATTGAGGCAGATGAGTCGACGTTTGCAATATCCATTGGTGGTTTAACAGCATGTCCGGATGTAGGGGAGAACCATGCTGTTGAACATACTCTGGCGTAGCCACGATATATTCATCGAACTGACCTAGTTTGATGAAGCTGGTATCTGTTGGTTGTTGAGTCTCATTTTGAATGGCGATATCAACACTGTTTTCCAAGCGGTTGATGCGCCTGTCATCTAATTGAAGGTTGATCTCGAGTTTAGGAAACTGTCGACGAAACTCACCAATATGGGGAGTGATAAACTGCTCACCAAAGCAGATAGGGGTTAATAATGACACTCGTCCCCTGAGCTCAGTGCTTTTTGGCTGAGTGGTCTCTTCAGCTTGTTTCGCCAGTAGCAAGAGTTCAGCGCAGTGATGGTAAAGTTGCTGGCCATCTTCCGTTAGCGCCATCTTGCGTGTTGTACGCTCAATCAGCTGAGTCTCACACCTCAGCTCCAACTTTTTAAGGTGTTGACTCACCATAGAGCGACTGATCCCTAGCTCATCAGCCGCTCCAGTTAAGGATCCCTGTTCGACCACGTTAGCAAACACTAACATTCGATAGAGCTGAGCTGAGTCCATCACCATCCCCTCATGTAGTACCTCAGCTCAAGCCCACTCTTTGTTTATTGATAGTTAGCAACAAGCCAAGGTATATAAAGATTGTTTATTAAAACTAGGGCGAAGAGAGGAGTTTGTCCAGAATACTTTAGGGCAATAGTAGCCGCTATCAATGGAGCTTGGGGATGAGAGAAAAAAGCCGCTAATGGATGGGGTCATTAGCGGCGGTAAATAGGTTGGCAATTATAGTCGTTTATGGGGGACTCAGTAGTGATGCCGAACCTATGGCACTAGAATGACTGTTAGCTCTTCAATGGACAACTCGCCTAAAAAGCAGTTGACAGCTTAAGATGCCTTAAGTGGATTTAGTGAGATGGGGTTGTGGCTAAAACCTGGCTTTACTAGCAGCTCTGGGATCATTTTTCGTTGCTAATCCCTCTCTCTCTAGCTTGCTTTCTCTTATTGTTTTCATACTATAGAGCCCAATATTTGTTTGAATGTCAGTATAAAAATATGAGCCAGTTAGAATCTTTTTCAACTATTTATCAAAGAGCAAGTGAGCGTAAGGGGGGAGATGAGAGCCTTGAAAGTTTGCTTACTTCCAGTTTGACGCCAGATGAGATTGGTCAATATAAAGATGCTGAACTTCTCTCTGAGATGAGTAAAAAGGTATTCCAATCAGGGTTTATCTGGCGAATCGTTGAGAATAAATGGTCGGCGTATGAAGAGGCTTTTTTTGGTTTTGAGCCACACAAGGTATTGATGTTATCTCCTGAGCAGTTACAGGAGCGGGCGAGCGATCCTAATCTTATTCGTCATATGAAGAAGACCATGGCTATCTATGATAATGCCTTGATGACCCATGATATTGCCCGTGAGCACGGTAGTTTGGCTGAATATATCGCTAACTGGCCAAGTGAAGAGATCACACAACTTTGGGCAGTGCTTAAACGCCGTGGTACTCGATTAGGTGGCAATACTGGCCCCTATTTTCTGCGAGCGATAGGCAAAGATACTTTTTTGCTTACTGGGGATGTGCAAGGCTACCTCACTTCTCATAAGCTGGTTGACTTTGGTTTTAGCTCCAAGAGCGGTTTAAAACAGGTTCAGGGGGTCTTTAATACTTGGCAGCAGCAATCTGGTCGCAGTTTAGCTGATATCAGCCGAGTGCTTGCTTGCAGTGTCGGGGACAATCGAATTTAAATTTTTAAGCAAAAAAACCAGCCCGGTAGGGCTGGTGGATGTTCGCCAAGAAATTAGCAATAAATAGAGATAAAGATTGAGCTATGTAGCAGGGTAAAACTTAGAACTTAAAAGCTTTTACTGACACCGATTACAAATCGGTCATCAAAAATTTCTGTTTGTGTACCATAAACCTTATGTGTCTCATCGACGGTGCTGCCGTGGTATCTAAGGTCAAACTTTAGGCCTGCATAAGTTTTGCTGATACCTAAATTCCAGTGACCCCAACCTTCGGCGCCTTCGCCATCAAGGTCTTGGTAACCAACTGAGCCTGAAAGGTTAACGCCATTGCTGAACTCATAGCTTGGGTGAATTGCGTAGTTAACACCTTGCCAGCCATCGACACCAAACCAATCATCTATCGTTGGTGTTACTTCCAACTGTATGTTGGCTTGACCAAACTGCTTACCCACTTTAAGCCAAAGCTCAGTGTAGTTTGAGTATGAAGCACCTGGGTAAAGGTATGAGAAGACCATCACGTCATAGGTGATACCGCTGTCACCAAATTCACCTGCTTTACCGATAAATGGCGCGGTAACGATCTCAAGATTTGGATCGGCGAACTTGATGTTAGAAGCGAAAACACCACCATACCAACCATCATCGTTACCCCAACCTAATGTACCTTGTACTACAGGGACATCACCGTCTAAGGTTTCAGATTCACCACGGAAAACATAGTCAGATGCAAAAGTTAGGTTGCCATTGATGGTACCGCCTAGCACTTGATTATTCTCTTCAGCCTGAACCTGAGTCACAGAGGCTGCTGATAGTAGTAATCCACTTAGTAGTAACTTGTGTTGAAGTGTCATCTTGATAGTCATGGAAGTCATCTCATTTAATGTATTTGTTAGCACAGAAGCACTATAGGGGGTAGTTGTGAATAGCAATGGGGTGTGGGATGAATCAATCGCTAATAAATATGAACAATTATGAATGAATTGCTATCAGACGGAGTCAACTGAAGGTGTGAAAAATTTAGTTAATTACTCCAATAGTTTCAGCGGCCATTAAACATGCAGGCAACAAGCATATCTAACTGACGATGGATTTAACTTATCTGTAACACAAGAGTCTGATCTAGTGTATAAATTTGCATTAGCTTACAAAATTCCGACTGCTTCTCCTTGTTGCAAACCGCCAGTTATGAGATAAAGACAAGTTCAAATCTTACACAAAAAATTATGCTGCCCACGTGTATAAGCTGCGGAGTTTCCTGCTGCTCGTATTTGTGACCTCGACTGGTGGCGTCAATTAGGAGTTCTCATGCGGCAAATAGTGAAAATTGCCTCTGTTATAAGTGTGGCGTTATGGATAACTGGCTGTGACCAAAAACCAGAAGGTTCAGGTACAGCTGCAGGCCCACAAAGTGTACCTGTAAATGTGATAAAAGTGGCAACTCAACCTCAGGAGATCACCTTAGAGTTGCCAGGCCGAAGCCGTGCGTATTTAGAAGCAGAAGTGCGTCCACAGGTCAGTGGTATTGTACTGGCTCGTAGTTTTAATGAGGGTGGAGAGGTCAAGAAAGGCCAGTCTCTTTATCAAATTGATGCGTCGCAGTATGAAGCTGCGCTAGTGAGTGCGAAGGCCGAGCTAGAGCGCGCACAGGCAGCTGAAAAGTCGACTAAGGCAACGGCTAAACGTTTTAGCTCACTGATTAAAAGTAAATCTATTAGTCAGCAAGACTTTGATACTGCAGAGGCTAACTACCTAGAAGCTAAAGCCAGCGTTGCTGTTGCAAAAGCGGCAATTAACACTGCTGAAATTAACCTTGCATACACTAAAGTAGAATCACCAATTTCAGGCCGTATCGGCAAATCTAACGTGACTGCGGGTGCGCTAGTTGGTGCAGGTCAAGCGCAAGCATTAGCCAATATTTCACAGCTTGATCCGATTAATGTTGATATCGTTCAATCGAGCACGCAGATGCTACGCCTTAAGCAACGTATCGCCAGTGGCCAGTTGTTGAATGATAATACAGCTCCAGTTGCCCTGTTTTTGGAAGATGGCAGCCGTTACAGCCATAAAGGTAAGCTGCAGTTCGCAGAAGTTACCGTCAATGAAAACACCGGTGCCGTGGTATTACGTGCTGAGTTCCCTAACCCGGATGGTTTACTACTACCTGGTATGTTTGTTCGTACTGTACTGACAGTGGGAACAGACCCTGAAGCGATTTTGGTGCCGCAAAAAGCCGTGACTCGTAACCCTAAGGGGCAGGGTGTTGCAATGGTGGTCAATGCTGAGAACAAGGTTGAGCCTCGTATTGTAGAAACTGCTGAGGTTATCAATCATCAGTGGCTGATCACTAAAGGCTTAGAGGCTGGCGACCAACTGATTGTTGAAGGTCTGCAGAAGATACGTCCTGGTGCGCCAGTTACACCTCAGTTAATTTCTGAAGCGAAAGCTCAAGCAGAATAGTAGGGCAAATTTATGGCACGTTATTTTATCGATCGCCCCATTTTTGCTTGGGTGATCGCCATTATTATTATGCTGGCGGGACTGATGGCCATTAAGGGCTTGCCCGTATCCCAGTATCCCAGTATTGCGCCGCCAACGGTGGCTATTACCGCTAACTACCCAGGTGCTTCAGCTAAAACGGTTGAAGATACTGTAACGCAGGTGATTGAGCAGCGTATGACTGGTCTTGACCACCTGCGCTATATCAAATCTACCAGTGATAGTTTTGGTAATGCAGAGATCACCCTAACCTTTAATGCTGAAGCAGATGGTGACATCGCTCAAGTACAGGTGCAGAACAAGCTACAGTTGGCGATGCCTTTGTTGCCTCAAGAGGTACAAGCACAAGGTGTAGGCGTCGCGAAAACCAGTGCTGGCTTCTTGATGGTACTGGGTTTTGTTTCTGATGATGGCAGCATGGATAAGGCGGATATTTCCGATTATGTTGCGGCTAATATTCAAGACCCAATGAGCCGTGTTGCAGGTGTGGGGGACATTCAACTATTTGGTGCACAGTACGCGATGCGTATCTGGTTAGATCCAATGAAGCTGAAGCAGTACTCATTGACCAGCGCCGACGTGGTGATGGCGATCCGTGAGCAAAATGCGCAAGTTTCTGCCGGTCAGTTAGGTGGTTCACCAGCGGTGATGGGACAGGAGCTAAACGCGACTATCTCGGCCCAGAGTCGTCTACAAACCGCTGAAGAGTTTGAGCAGATTGTACTGAAATCCGATGTGAGCGGCGCCAAGGTATTCCTCGGTGATGTCTCAACAGTCGAGGTCGGTGCAGAAAGCTACATGGTGAACTCTTTCTATAATGGCAAACCTGCATCAGGTATGGCGATCCAGCTGGCTGCTGGTGCTAACGCACTGGATACAGCAGCGGCTGTTATGGCTCAAATTGATGAGATGAAGCCATTCTTCCCACAAGGTTTGAATGTGGTTCTGCCATTCGATACGACACCATTCGTGAGTAAGTCTATCGAAGGGGTTGTACATACTCTTCTGGAAGCTGTAATACTGGTATTCTTTATTATGTACCTGTTCTTGCAGAACTTCCGCGCAACGCTAATCCCTATGATTGCAGTTCCAGTGGTATTGCTGGGTACATTTGGGATCTTGGCGGTGACGGGCTTCTCAATCAACACCTTGACCATGTTTGCTATGGTGCTGGCCATCGGTCTTCTGGTGGATGACGCCATTGTTGTGGTGGAGAACGTCGAACGGGTGATGGCTGAAGAGGGCTGCAGCCCACTGGAAGCGACTCGTAAGTCGATGGATCAGATCACTGGTGCCTTGGTCGGTATCGGTTTGACGCTGTCAGCCGTATTCGTGCCTATGGCATTTATGTCTGGCTCTACTGGTGTTATCTACCGTCAATTCTCTATCACTATCGTGTCAGCCATGGCGCTGTCGGTATTGGTCGCTGTGATTCTAACTCCTGCGCTATGTGCCACTATGCTCAAGCCTGTGGAGAAGGGTCATGGGTACACCAACAAAGGCTTCTTCGGTTGGTTTAACCGTACGTTCGATCGCTGGACGTCACGTTACGAAGCAAGTGTCGCCGTTATTATCAAACGCACTGGTCGTGTATTTGTTATCTATCTGGCGCTAGTGGTTGCTACTGCTTGGGTATTTATGCGCTTACCAACGGCATTCTTACCGGATGAAGATCAGGGCGTTATCTTCTCTCAGGTGATGTTGCCAGCAAACGCAACTCAAGAAAGCACCATGAAGGTGATGGATAAAGTGAGTGACTACCTGCTGGAATCTGAAAAGGAAAACGTACAATCTGTATTTGCGGTTTCTGGTTTTAGTTTCGCGGGTATGGGTCAGAACATGGGTATCGCCTTTATTGGTCTGAAACCTTGGGATGAGCGCTCTAACCCTGGTCAGGATGTACAGTCGATTGCCAATCGCGCTATGGGCTACTTTATGACGATTAAAGAAGCCTTCGTGTTTGCATTTGTTCCTCCTGCGGTATTGGAGTTGGGGACAGCGGGTGGTTTCGATCTCTTCCTACAGGATAAGAACGGTCAAGGCCATGATGCGCTTATTGCAGCCCGTAACCAGTTGTTGGGCATGGCGGGACAAGATCCTAATCTAGTGGGTGTACGCCCTAATGGTCAGGAAGATGCACCTCAATACAAGCTTAATGTCGATCATGCCAAGCTCCGTGCTTTAGGTCTTAGCATCAATGATGTGAACAGTGTATTGGCAACGGCTTGGGGTGGTAGTTATGTGAATGACTACATAGATCGCGGCCGTGTTAAGAAGGTATTTGTCCAAGGTGAAGCTGAGTCGCGCATGCAGCCAGAAGATCTAGACAAGTGGTTCGTACGCAACGATCAAGGTGAGATGGTGCCTTTCTCAGCTTTTGCTACTGGTAGCTGGGAGTTTGGTGCACCGCGTCTGGAGCGTTTCGGTGGCTTACCTGCGGTAAACATTCAAGGTGCAACCATACCTGGTTTTAGTACTGGTGCTGCCATGGACAGTATTGAGACGATGGCGGGTAAGTTACCTGCTGGTTTCGGTATCGCTTGGAATGGTCTCTCCTATGAAGAACGCTTATCGGGTAATCAGGCGCCTATGCTATATGCCTTGTCTATCTTAGTGGTGTTCTTGGTATTGGCGGCCCTGTATGAAAGCTGGTCAGTACCTATTTCGGTCATATTGGTGGTTCCGTTAGGGATTATTGGCGCGCTGTTGGCGACCTATGGTCGTGGCCTTAATAACGACGTATTCTTCCAGGTGGGTCTGTTGACCACTGTAGGTCTGGCGACTAAGAACGCTATCTTGATCGTAGAGTTTGCGAAGGAATACTATGAGAAGGGCGCCTCTTTGACCGATGCAACCTTGCATGCAGTAAGAGTGCGTTTACGTCCAATTCTGATGACCTCACTGGCCTTCGGTTTAGGTGTTGTGCCGTTAGCTATCAGTACTGGTGTTGGTTCTGGTGCACAAAACGCAATTGGTACCGGTGTTGTGGGTGGCATGCTAAGTTCTACCTTCCTAGGTATCTTCTTTGTGCCACTATTCTTCGTGATTGTTGAACGTATTTTCAGTAAGCGTGAGCAGAAAAAGAAAACAAGCACAGAAGTTGCTGAGTGATCTAATTACTCTTTGATAAAAAGCCCGGCACCTGCTGGGCTTTTTGTTGCTTCATACACAAAATGGAGCCTTAAATCTCTCTTATTAAGAGAATAAAATTCACTCTTAAATTGCAACTTCTTCAGTGCTAAAAATGGGTCTATTTTATCTTTTAAGTGTCTTTATAAAGACTTATATATCAGCTACACCTTTAATATCTTCTATAATAGAGCTAGTAGGTTCATTTTTAGCTGCTAAATCTCAGGGTAAACTCTTAGTGATTATTGGCAGTAAAGAGCCCATTTTAAACAGGAAATAGAGAGAATATAAAAGTAAGAAATATAAGCCAAATATAAAAATAAGAACTGTTTCCTTGGATATATATTTCAGGAGGAGGGCTATGGTTAGTCGTAGAAATTTAAAGCAGGAGCATGAACTTGCCGTGCTGAACTCTTTTGCCGACCACTTAAAGCTAGAGGGAAAGTCGCTTGAAATTTTAGAGCAACCAGACCCGCCTGAAGCCATTGTTAATATTGATAAAACCAAAACTTGGATTGAGATCACCGATGCATTTCTAGATGAGGAACATGCTCGCAGTTTAATGAATAGTATCGCCGATGATGTCCCTCACATTGTTGATGAAACACGTGACGAGGCTGAGATTGAGCCTGACTTCCAATCTGTGGTTCATGGGGTGATTGCTAAGAAGTATGATAAGAAAACTATGCTGCAAGCCCATAGAACATTCGGGCGTGGGATCTTACTCGTCGGTATCTTTACTCCGTTTAACTCTGCCAGTGGTATTGCTGATGAGGAGAGAGAGAATATACGTGAGCTGGTGGACAATAAAGCCAAGGCGATATTCGATAAAATCTATGTTTACGATGGCACCCTAAAGCACAAGTTTTATCTTCTATTTGAGCAGTTGTAACAGTAAGGAAAGAGTGGCTCGATAAACAGAATTTACCGAGCCATGTTTCATGCTAGTTACTCAATAACTCTATGGCGTGTAGTAGGTGGCAGCACCTGGGCCTACAGGGAAACCAAGTACGAATACCCACAGGAAGAAGAAGCAGGTCCAACCGATAAAGAAGACGATTGAGTAGGGCAGCATGGTTGCGATTAGCGTACCTATTCCTAAGTTCTTCTTATACTGCGAAGCAACCGCTAAGATCAGTCCAAAATAACTCATCATGGGGGTGATAAGGTTAGTCACTGAATCTCCAATACGATAAGCCGCCTGAATGGTTTCAGGTGCGTAACCAACCAGCATCAACATGGGGACGAAAATCGGTGCCGTTACAGCCCACTGAGCCGATGCACTGCCGAGCATAAGGTTGATAAACCCACACATCATAATAAACAGTACAAATACTAGCGGGCCTGTTAGGCCGATAGCGTTTAGGGCATCGGCGCCAGATACCGCAAGCACTGCACCTAAGTTGGTCCATTTAAAGAAGGCAACGAACTGAGAGGCAAAAAAGACCAGGACAATATACATGCCCATTGAGCTCATGCTGTTAGACATGGCATCAATTACATCTTTATCACGTTTCATGGTGCCGACGACTTTACCGTAAACAAGGCCTGGGATCGCAAAACAGATAAAGATAAAGGCGACGATCCCTTTAAGGAAAGGTGAGCCTGCAACGAGTCCTGTTTCTGGGTCTCTAAGCGGGCCACTCTCAGGTACTACGGTGAGTGCAACTAATACTGAGAGGATCAAAGTGGCGATACCTGCTGCTTTTAGTCCCTTTTTCTCTAGCGTGGTGACGCTGTCCATCGATTGATTAGACAGATCAATATTGGCCTCACTTGGATCGTACTTTCCAAGTTTAGGCTCGACAATCTTCTCTGTGACTAAGGCGCCCAAACCTGTGATAAGGAAGGTCGAAACAAACATAAAGTACCAGTTCACCTCTGGACCAACGATATAGTCAGGGTCAATCATCTGGGCTGCTGCTTCAGTGATCCCCGAGAGTAGAGGATCGACAGTACCTAGCAGTAAATTTGCGCTGTAGCCACCGGAGACACCGGCGAAGGCGGCCGCTAGACCTGCCAAGGGATGACGACCAAGGGAGTGAAATATCAAGGCTGCCATTGGGATAAGCACCACATAGCCAAGCTCTGAGGCGGTGTTCGATACGATACCTGCGAAAACTAAGGTTAAGGTAACAAGGCGTTTAGATGCGCCCATCACGAGTAAACGCATGGCAGCCGAGAGCATGCCAGAGCGCTCAGCAATGCCGACACCTAAGAGTGCTACTAGTACGGTACCAAGTGGAGTAAATCCGGTGAAGTTGGTGACAAGGTTTGAGACTATCATTCTCAAGCCTTCGGCGTTCATTAAGCTGACGACGTGGATAAGACCATCTTCGCTGCGGCCAGAGGCGCCAACAGGTCTTGGATCTGTCACGGTAAGCTCAAAATAACCAGCAATACCGCTGATCACGATTACGGCCATACAGAAGATGGCAAAGAGTGTAATGGGGTGGGGAAGTAAATTACCTAGACGTTCGACAATATTCAAAAAGCGGACAAATGCGCCACTTTGTTTCTCAGGAGACCCTGAAGAGTTGAGATCTTGCGGCAAGCTCTCATCTTTATTCAATCCCATTTTTTATCCCTTTTATTATATTTTTTACCGTCTGTGTACTAATTATCATTAGTCGCGGCTTTTTCTTACTCGAAATATCCGAGTGGACTCTTCATAGTGTCCTAGTTGCTTTAATTCAAACTTAATTTGGCTTAAAAATGGACGTGGAAAGGCGATAATATCACCATTATGGCTCCTTGTTAGACTTCTTAAATTGGTTTGGTGTCATCTGGGTTCGGCGTTTAAATTCAGTATAGAAGGAGGACTTGCTGTTATAACCCACCTCGTAGGCGATATCTATGATGCTCATATTTGTATTGATGAGCAGATGTTGGGCATCTTTAATTCGATATTGGTTGATCAGATCGAAGTAGTTTCCTTGAGTTTGTTGGTTGATGATCTGAGACAAGTGGTGGGTACTGAGCTTAAGCTGTGAGGCTAGTTTGCCCAATGATAGGGTTGAATCTTTATAGATCCCCCCCTCCATCAATATATTAAGGTGATGGATCACCTCTTTTGCCAAATCATTGGTCACCGATGAGCGGTATTGTCTATCCGGTGTATCAGCTTCTGGGCTTGTTTGGCCTACCTCTTGTTGGAGCTCTTGTGCTTTTGGGGGTAACAGCTGATGCAGGTCGGCATCTGATATGAGCTTCTTCCCCAGCACTGGCAGGTAGTAAAAGATCATGCAGCTGATTGCTGTTATCACCAGGAGTATGGATGAAATCATCCAGGTAAATTGGTGTGGTAGCCGAAATAGAAAGAAGAGAAAAATCACGATAAAGCTGAGGCTTATTCCTAGAAATGCACCCTTGAGTTTGTTCATCTCTCTGAGTACATCTTGCTTCTTATTGTTGAGTTCTATATGCAGTTCTCGCCAGCTTAGGTAGAGGTAGAACAAGCCTAAGCTACTGATAATGAGCAGACGAGAGAAGCGGATAGGCGTCATTGACAGCGGCCAAGATATCACCTCTTTGGCATAAACCTGTGAGAAAAAGTGGCTCTTACCTACTTCATCCAAAAGGTTATAGGGCATCATGATAGCGAGATAGATAAATGGAATTACTAGGTGTCTAGCATTTCTCCATTGAAACTCATCACTTAAACCAACACTGGCTTTGAAATAGAGATAGAAAAAGATAGGAACCGAGACAGATAGAGGGCCAGAGATTGAGATGATGTAGAGAAAACTCCCTCCCTCCTCAAAAATTGCCAGTTCGATCATCAAGCTTATCAAGCCCACCAACATCAGTGAAAAGCAGAGTCGCGCCTTGGCATTTTGATGGGGCGTGGTGGCCGCATATCCCATCATAAAGAAACTCATTCCAACAGAGATAAGCAACAAGATTGTCATTAACTGCATGGCTTTCCTCTGCTGTACCTTGTGATGTCCATAAGTGGCTTGTGTTACTGCGCTTTAACAATTTAAACACTAAAAATTGAGGTGCGAATTATAACCTTATGATTTTTATTGTAAATAAAAAAGTCCGAACGGGTCGGGGCGGTCGAGTAGAACCGATATAGATAATAAAGTAACAAATGGTTATCAAACCATGAACTTTTATTTTGATGAAGTGGTGTGCCCATGGAACTCACAGGGGGGCAGCTACCAGAGGTTTAATTGCGATGAAATATAATAATAAACAGAGACACCTTACACCGATCGCACTGGCATTAACATTTGCGTTAGCCGGTTGTAATAGCAGTGATAGTGAGCCAGAAGAGGAGGTGGTGCTACCAAGTACCGCCAAAATTGAGTACACCTCCTTTGGTGTTCCCCATATCACAGCATCAGATTTTAAAGCCCTAGGTTATGGGCAAGCCTATGCCCATGCTCAGGAAAATATGTGTACTCTGGCTGAACAGATCGTTGAGGTTCGTGGGGAGCGAGCAGTGACTTTTGGTGCCGGCAACGGTAACTCAAATCTCATCACAGATTTTGGTACTCAGGCCTTAAATATCTATAGCGATGCAGAAAACTCCATTGAGGGGATGACCGAGGAGCAGTTTGACTTGCTGACAGGTTACGCGGATGGTTTTAATCAGGCGGTGATCGATAAAGCGGGCTCACAAAACTACCCCTCTCCCTGTCGTGGCGTCGATTGGGTTCCTGAAATAACGGTGACCGATCTGCAAGCTTATCATCTTAAATTAGCGCTATTTGCCAGCGGTGGTGCATTAAGTGCGCAAATTGCGACAGCCTCGCCCACCACGAGTGAAAAGGCATTAGGGCAAACCTTCAATGAGATCGCCGCTCAAAATGAAGGCTTAGGCAGTAATGGCTGGGCGCTAGGCCGTGATAAAACCGAATCTGGTAGCGGTATGCTGCTCTCTAATCCACATTTTCCCTGGAGCGGTAACCTACGATTTGTGGAGAATCACTTGAAGATCCCCGGTGAGATGAATGTTACCGGCGTCTCTTTTGTTGGTGTCCCTGGCGTGTTAATCGGCTTCAATGAACATGTTGCTTGGACTCATACCGTTTCTCAATCTAAGCGTTTGACTACCTATCGCCTGACGCTAGACCCTGCCGATCCGACTCGTTACCTCTATGATGGTGAGTATAAGCAGATGACGAGCCAAGATTATAGTGTCTCAGTTCAGAACGAAGATGGTAGTCACTCTGAGGTGAAAAAGACCCTCTACTCCTCCCATTATGGCCCCATGATTGGCTGGTATCCTGATGGCAGTGCAGTGACCTATCGCGATGCGAACCTCAATAATGGTAATATGGTTAGTCAATGGTTTGCCATGGGACGAGCGACCTCCATTGAGGAGTTTGAAGCGGCTTTCTCGACTTACCAAGGGATCCCTTGGGTCAATACCATGGCCACAGATAATAAAGGCAACGCCTTCTACATCGATGGCTCAAGAGCACCTAACCTTAATGCCTTTGCGCTGACTCTGTTAAAAGACTTTGTTAATAATGACCCTGTAGGTAAAGCGTTGTGGCAAGGCGGTCGTGGTCAGCTTGTACTCGATGGCAGTATGTCACTATTTGAGTGGATAGATACTGGCACTACGCCTATCCCTGGCGTTGTTCCCTTTGAGCGTGCCCCCAAAGTGATGCGTAGTGATTATGTTTTCAATGCTAACAGCAGCCACTGGCTTACCCATGGTACTGAGCCGTTAGAGGGATACTCCCTTGTATATGGTCCAGAGCAAACGATCCGTAGCCCTCGTACCCGCATGAATGCCACTATGTTAGAGGAGCATTCACCTCAAGGGATCTCAGGTGCTGACGGTAAGTTCAATATTGATGAGCTGAAAGGAGTGGCTACCAGTGAGCGAGCACAAGTTTCTGAGCTACTTAAAGATCAGTTAGTGGAGCGCTGTACAGGCGTGACGAATATTATTCTTGAGAGTCAGGAGGTTGTGGATATCTCAGCTGCATGTACCACATTAGCAAATTGGGATGGTCTATACCGTAATGACAGTCAGGGAGCTCATGTTTTCAGAGAGTTTCTTAAAGTGTTCGATGTTGGCGGTGAGCAAGCCTTGAGCGATAGCCTCTTTAGCAAAGGGTTTAATGTTAAAAGACCTATAGCAACACCTTATCAATTGATGAAGCATGAAGGCAGCAGTAACAGCGACCCTATTTTGCAAGCATTAGCTGGCACAGTTCAGCATCTTGCTAGCGTGAATATTCCACTGTCTGCACCACTAGGTTCAATCCAATATCATATGAAGAATGATGAGAAGCTTGCTATTCCCGGCGGTGGAACCATAGATGGGGTCTTTAATATCAACACAGGTAGCAGTGCTAAGGTTGCCGCTTATGGTTACCCAGTATTTCATGGGGCGAGTTGGCTAATGGCGCTGGAGTTTACAGAGTCTGGACCTCAAGCTGAGGCCTTCTTAACCTATGGTCAGTCACACGACCCTGAATCTGAGCACTTTGTAGATCAAACGCGTCTGTTCTCTAAGGGGGAGTGGCGACCTGTTGTGTTTACTGAAGCGCAGATAGAAGCTGATTTGGTTGATACGATTGAGTTAACTTTAGATTAAATTTATCTTGTTGATGTTCATTGGGCGTACTCTTCTGAGTGCGCCCTTTTTCTAATTTTTAGGCAAAAAAATGGACCCATGCAGGTAGAAGCATGAGCCCAAAAAGGGGATGATGGTGGTGCGATTAACCTCTAGATATTATCTAAAAGCTAATTATTTGGTTGAGCCTAATATAACGATAACTGTCTGAACCGAGACTGAATGAGATATCCAAATTAGTCATAATTTAATCATGGTTTTACCGATAGTTTTTAGGCTGGATTTAGTTTGGATTTATCGCTCAGTAGATAAAAAAATGGCCTCTGGGATAGAGGCCTAAGTAAGACACGATTAATAAGCGTCCTTGGTGGGATATACCCAAACAACTTCAAGATGCAGGATTCAGCATGTCGAGGTTGCTTGGGTATACATATTAAACGTTATAGCCTGTACGATTGCTGAATAATGATACAGAAGCGAAAACTATTCCTTTACCCAGCATACAATCTCCCTCTAATAAGGATTATCTTAGCTTTAGTTAGGCTTGAAGGGCTGTGAGGCGAGTTTTTTTTGAGGTGGTGGTTATTTTTTACCGTTTCTATTTTTTGCTTAGTGTTACTGTTAACAAAGGGTTACACTATTTCTCGCCTAAGAATTTATTTTAAATCGTAATTAAAGGCATTAATTACCGGTTTTACTTTATCTGGTTCGTTTATTCGGGCTTAACTAACCTAGAAAGGCTTTTTTAGTCAGACTATTTTGAAATATGCACAATTAGCACCCTCTTTAATTCGGTTTTTCTAGTTGATAAATCGCTGGAAATAGTGGAGAAAATAGGTGATGGTAGTGGGTTGTGGCTTGATAAAGATTGAATATCTGGATAAAAAATAAAAGCAATAAAGAACAATAAGGACATAGTATGGATGGAGTGTTATTAGGTTTAGGTCTGGTGGTGATTATTGCCTACCTTTGGTATGTCAGCTTAGTTAAAAAGCGCAATGCGGGGCGTGAGGCGCTTTCAGGTATAGATGTACAACTGAAGAAAAGGGCTAATGTCGTTCCTAATATTTTAACGATCGCTAAGAAGTTTATGGATCATGAGAAATCACTTCTTACTGAGATCACTGAGTTAAGAACCCAAGTTACTAATAGTTATGATAACAGTGACGCCACGGAGATTAAGCAACATCTGGCTGCTGCTGAACGCCTTAATAGCAAGATGGGGCAGTTGATGGTGACGGTAGAAGACTACCCTGAGCTTAAGTCTGACAATACCATGCTTCAGGCGATGCAGACCTATAATGAAGTTGAAGCGCATATTTCAGCTGCGCGTCGTTTCTATAATGCATCGGTGACAGAGTTGAATAATGCGGTGGAGATCTTCCCCGGTTCAATTATCGCTTCGATGGCCAATATTAAGGTGATGCCTTTTTATGAAGCTGATGAAGCCGCTAAAGCGCCAGTTAATGCCGCAGATTTCCTGAATTAATCTTAATTGCGGCCCTTGGCCGCAAGCTGCCACCGAGCTTAAATGAATATTGTTAGTTTTATTTTTGGGGCGCCGATTAAGCCTAAACGTCAGTCTAAACCTCTCGTTGCTGTCGGCGATGAATTAACCTCTCTACAGGCTCACTATGATGAGCATATTGAGCCATTAACCCGTAAGTTTGAAAACCGTCGTGTTGCTAGTTTAAAAGCTCTTAGACAGCGACTGTATATGAGCTTGGCTATATTTGCCGGTGTTCTTATTATTTCGGTGCTTATCGATAATCAACAGAGATTAGGGCTTCCTTGGCCGTTTTTTCTTCTTCCTCTTATCCCCTTAATCTGGTGGTCCTCACGACCCGTTTCACGTTATAAATCCGATGTAAAACAGCGAGTCTTCCCTAAGATTTTTCGCTATTTTGGTGATGATTTTATCTTTAGCTCTACTCACCAAATGAGCCTCTCGGCGTTAAAGCGCTCTAAGCTACTCCCCAGTTATGATAATGCGAGTTTTGAGGATTATGTTCAGGGAACTTATAAGGGGGTAGAGATAGCTATTAATGAGCTTGAGCTAACTAAAGAGGTGAAGCGTGATAAACGTCGTGAGACACAAACTGTATTCAATGGGGTGATGGTGCAGTTGAGCTGTCATAAGCCTTTTACTGGCCATACTGTGGTAGTAAAAACTCGAGGAGGATTAATCAACTTCCTTTCAGATTCTTTTAAAAGCCTCTCTCGAGTAAAACTTGAAGATGTGAGGTTTGAGAAACAGTTTGATGTGTTCTCTTCGGATCAAATTGAAGCAAGGTATCTGTTAACTGTGACCTTTATGGAGCGGCTTCAGGAGCTGGCTAGTTGCTTCAGTGGCAAGATACAGTGCGCATTTTATGATGATAAGTTACTTATCATGTTGGCAAGCAGTGAGGATAGATTTGAGTTGGGGTCCATCTTCCATGGTGCCACCTTTGAGTATGAGTTCAGTCAGATTAACAAAGAGATGCGTCAGTTATTTGCTATGATTGAAGTACTCAAACTCGATGAATATACGGGCCTATAGATGATATTAGCAAGTAGAGAAGTAAGCTTGTTTAGAGGGATGCAGATACTCTTTGTTTTTCTAGTCACCCCACATGCTCTCTCTACACAAGCTGCAGATAAGCCTCACTATAAAGCGAGCCGCTCAGAAAGCGGTCTGGTTGTGACAGGGCAAGTTAATGAGCTAGCCTCAGAGCCTGTTGGCGTTAAAATGTTAGATAACAGCAGTGCTCAGACTATCAACAGCTCCTCAACTTCTCTTAATCGCTCAACAGTGCCCCCCAAGCCTGTAAAGAGAGCTCAAGCTGCATCATCACGCCATGTGCTGGATAACTCAAGTGCAGGAAAGCAGTACCGCTTAGAGACGACTTTAGATGACCGCGTAAAAGTTTATCAGTATCAGGATGAGAATGGTGTGGCCGTGTTTACCGACCACGCCCCAGGTGCGAGCGAGTATCAAGTTATCCTTTACGATTGCTACGCCTGTCGACCGGATTCAGATCTTGATTGGAAAAAGATGCCGCTTTATTCGAAACGCTTCGATGATCTAATTCAACTTGCGGCGAGAAACCATCAACTTGAACCCGCTTTGATCCGTGCAGTTATCCATGCTGAGTCTGCCTTTAATGTCTATGCCATCTCAAAAACTGGTGCTATGGGCTTGATGCAGCTAATGCCGGAAACTGCCAAGGAGCTTGGGGTTAAAAATGCTTTTAAACCTGCGCAAAATATCGATGGTGGAGCTCGATATTTAGCTAAGATGCTTAAACGCTTTGGTGGCGATATCGAGCTTGCCTGCGCTGCTTATAACGCAGGCCCAACAAGGGTCACCGAACATAAAGGGATCCCACCATACCCTGAGACCATAGCGTATGTTGAGCGAGTAAAAATACTGCTAAAGCGTTATCAAAGCTTAGGGTGATCTCAGTGTGGGCAGAGCGTGAACTCGCATTAAAATAGGCAGCATTAAGCAGTACTTAGCTCCCTACCTGACTCTATGGCTGAATTAAGATGTCTCCAGACCATAGGGGCGACAACGGCAAAAATCACTAAGTTGGACACTGGCATCGCCAACCATACTCCATTTATTCCAAATACCTTCGGAAGGATAAAGAGGAAGGGGAGTTGAACCACCATATTACCAACAGATATCCACAGGGATCTTCCACCTTGGTTTACGGCCATAAAATACATGATCGCCAGTACCACAAATCCATCGAGAAACATTGCAAATAGATGCAGTTGAATACCGACTATTGTCTCTGTCATCAAGGCTCTATCTTCACTGTTAAACAGCCCGATAATGGCTTCGGGAAACAGGTTTAAAATCAGCACCCAAAGCAGGCCCGCAGAGATTGAGACCTTAGCGGCAAGCTGAAACATACGTTTGATGTTTTTTGGCTCCCTAGCGCCGAAAAAGAAACTGACTGGAGGCTGCATCCCTTCACCGAGTCCCTCTGCGACAAAGTAGTACAGCACCATTAGATAACCAACAATTGCAAATGCCCCGACCGTTAATGAAGATCCATACTCCATAAATAGGCGGTTATGGAGCGCAAATACGAAGCTGGTATACAGGTACATGACAAAACTGGAGGCGCCCAAAATCATGATCTTTCCGGCCAGCTTTGGACTAAAAATGAATGCAGAGGCGTTAAATTTAAAGTCTGTTTTTGATGAGATAAAGTAGCCGATCCCTAAAATAGACACAGATATCTGGGCCGAGATAGTGGCGATAGCTGCGCCTTGAAGGGCCATATTAAATTGTACAATCAGCAGATAATCGAGCACGATATTTAAACATGCGCCCATGACCATCAAGCCGGTGGCGATATTTGGGCTTTCATCATTGCGAACAAGAATAGGGATAGCAGCTGCAAGAATTGTAAAAACCAAAGACCAAGTAAATGGGGTGGTGTATTGCTGCGCCATCAGTAGGGTTTGCCCGCTACCGCCTTGCATGAGCAAAAGGGTGTCGACACTCAAATTTAATACTATAGAGCCGATTAATCCAAAGCCAATAACGAGCAGAAGGGCGCTGGCTAAGGTGTTATTTACTTTGGTTGATACTAATTTTTTATCATCGCCAGTTAGGCTATTCTCACCGCGATTGATGGAGAGTAAGCTGCCTGAACCCATGCCTATCATTAGGCCAATACCAGCAAAAATATAGATGATAGGCCAAGCCATATTGATACCTGCTAGCCCTTGGTAGCCAACGTACTGGCCAATAAAAATACCATCAACAATTTGATATAGACCGTTGACCAGCATCGCCGCGACCGAAGGAATGGCGTAGCGCCAAAATGTTCGGCTGATTGAGCTTGATGTCTGATCTGATGGTGATTGATAGCTGTGCATGAGTTTCTACTGGTATTAATGGGTAGCGATAGAGTATCTTCAAATTTCGGATTGAATAAGTTAGTAAGTATCCGCATATCGGATAGGTAATTTAGGGATTGGTAATAATAGTGATAGGGAGAGCAGAGTGAATTGGAGTCTGTACCAGCTGGAAGCTTTTGTTCTATCGGTGAAATATGGCTCGTTCTCGGCGGCAGCAAGAAAGCTGGGGAGAGCACAGTCACGAATTAGCACTGCCATTGGTCACCTTGAAGATGATCTGGGTTTTGAGCTGTTTGATCGAAGTGCCAGGCTTCCTGTTTTGACCCCTTGCGGTGAAGATATGTTTATTGAGGCCCAAGCGGTACTGCAGCAGTGCCAGCGTCTTGAGTCCCGCGCTATGACGTTATCAACGGGGCAGGAGATAAGCCTGACGGTTGCCATGGATGAGGCGGTGCCGATCAATGCATTTGAGTCTCTGTTTGAGCAGGTATCGATCAAGTTTCCACTGTTAAAGCTTACTATCATCAATGGTTCACAAGATGATATTGGCTTGTGGGTTGATGAGGGGAAGGCCGATATGGGCATCTTATTTCACTCTCGCAACGAACTGCCTGAGTCGTTGGAATTTATGTCCATTGGCCAGTTTAAACAGTCTTTGATTGTGTCGGTAAATCATCCTCTTGCTCAGTTTTCGGCACCTAAAATTAAAGAGTTAAACCAGCACAGACAGCTAGTGATCCGTGACCGAATGGGAGATAAGCAGGCAAAAGCACTCGCTGCTAACCATTGGTATATCGACAGCTACTACTATATGACAGCTCTGGTTATTCGTGGAGTGGGTTGGGCGCTCGTTCCTGAGCATATCGCTAATAGTGAGTGGTATTCAGATGACATTGTGACCCTATCAACAGAGCATATCCCCTCCCCATTATTGGTTGAAATAGGCGTTGTTAATCGGCGGGATCAAGCTTATGGTCCTGTAATGGAGTGGATCTTTTTAGAAATTGAGTCCATGTTTAAGAATAAAGTGAATAATTACAGCAACAAGTCGGAATCTCCTTAAAGAAGATTGGAAGTAGAAACAAAGATTAGGGAGAGGATGATAAGGTGAAAGTATGCAAACAGGCTTAGAGCAACAACTTATAGAGCTTGAGCTTTATCTGCTTAAGTCTGAAGTAAGATCTTCGGTAGAGGAGCTTGCTAGCTTGATCCACGATGATTTTTTAGAGTTTGGTGGCTCTGGAATTCGCTTTGGCAAGGAGGAGGTATTGATGAGGCTGCCTAAAGAGAGGTGTCCAGAGTTTTGCGCTACCGACTTTGAGTTAAGGGTGTTAACGCCAGATCTGGCACAACTACTTTATCGTGCATCCATGATTAAACCCGATGAGTTTATTACCCGCTACTCTCTGCGCAGCTCCCTTTGGAAGAGAAGTGGAGACAATTGGCAGATGATTTTTCATCAGGGCACGCCCTGTGAAGCATTTTAATTTGAGTATCAACCTCATGACTAAAAATAGAAAGAGCCAGCTTAAAGCTGGCTCTTTTTATGGCCTGATCTCATTGATTTAGCTTATTGGCTTATAACCCTGATGTTGTGCTGAGCGGTGTTACTCAGGCACTTCCTGCTTAATGGTGATTTTGCCACCGCCTTGATTTAACACAGGTGAGAGATACTCAAGTATCTCACTTGCCTTAGTATCGAGCTGCCAAGGTGGATTAATGATCCACAAGCCTGCTGCTGTCATACCAAATTCGTCGCTGTCGGCTCTGATCGCTTGTTCGATCCTAAGCTGATTTTTAATGCCGCTTTGAGCGAGAATTTTTAGCATACCCTCTGTTTGTGCGCGGTTAACCACCGGATACCAAAGCATGTACACCCCGGTCGCAAACTTCTTGTGGGCCTTGATAATTGCATTGGGCACATCTTGATAATCAGTTTTTATCTCATAACTTGGATCAACTAAGATAACCCCGCGTCGCTCACGAGGAGGAACTGCAGCGATTAGCCCCTTTAAGCCATCATCTTTGACGACACGAATATAGCGGTCACCAGTGAACTGCTCCTCAAGCAGAGCATGGTCAGCACCGTGAAGTTCATGGAGCACCATGCGCTCTTTTTCATGGCGGTTCATATCGACAAATGCTGGCGAGCCAGGATAGAAAGAGAGCTCCGATTTGCCTTGGTTAAAGTGAGCCACATCTGCAATGTATTCAGCCAGTGGCTCAGGCAGATCCTCTTTTCCCCATAACTTAGCCACGCCCTCTAAATATTCACCTGTCTTTTGGGAAAACTGATCCGTGAGCGCATAACCGCCAGCGCCGGCGTGAGTATCGATATAGGCAAAAGGTGTTGGCTTCTTGTGCATCAGTTTTAGCACTTGCAGTAAAACAGAGTGCTTTAATACATCGGCATAATTGCCTGCATGGTAACCGTGGCGATAACTCAGCATGATGATTCCTAAAGGGTTTCGGCATAGCGATAAGCTGGATATCGTTAAAGGATAACTGAACTTGGCTTTGCGAGATTAATTTGGGTACGGCAAATATTGCCTGATTTGACGGATTATAACTCAAACGCTTTAAAATATATCTCCTGAAGGGAGCTTTTGGCATAATAGAGAGATAATCACGCCAGATCGAGCCACAGTGACCCAAGTTAATCAAACTAAAACCAGTTATGGCATCTTCTTTAATCGCCATTATCCCACTATTGAGTCTGCCTGCGAGCGCTGGGGCCTTGTTTATGATGCCAATGCTGAGTTTGAACTGGTATTTGAAGATAATATTCTGACTCTTATAAAGCGAGATGAGCCTAAGTTGAAAGGGATCTCGGTCGATTTTGTGTCTGGTGCCGTGGCGCATAGACGCAAATTTGGTGGCGGTCGAGGTCAATCTATCGCGAAAGCGGTTGGGCTAAAACAGGGGGTTAATCCCAGTGTTGTCGATGGCACCGCAGGGCTTGGCCGCGATGCGTTCGTTTTGGCGAGCTTAGGGTGTAATGTCACTATGGTTGAGCGTCATCCTGTAGTGGCTGCACTGCTAGAAGATGGTCTGCGCCGCGCCTATGAAGATGCGGAAATTGGTGACTGGATGCGTGAGCGTATGAAGCTGTTTCACGGCTCGAGCATTGATTCACTAGCTGATGCAGCGCACTCATCAAATACAGAGGTGGACGTGGTCTATCTAGATCCCATGTATCCCCACCGTGAGAAATCTGCCTTAGTTAAAAAAGAGATGCGTGTGTTCCAATCATTAGTTGGTGCCGATCTTGATGCCGATGGTTTACTTGCCCCTGCAATGGCGCTAGCAAGTAAGCGAGTCGTCGTAAAACGTCCCGATTATGCTGAAGATTTAGATGGCGTTAAACCGAGCATGGTGATCGCCACTAAGAAAAACCGTTTCGATGTCTATGTACGGGCGGCGATGACGGCTTAAGTTTTCTCGTGAGCTGTCTGGCTTCTGGTATTTGTTGCGATTAAATAGGTAAGTAAGCTAAAGAGGGTGATACCAAGTCCATCGGCGGCTAAGTCCATCATATCTAATGTTCTTGTGGGGATTAGCCCTTGGCTTAGCTCCTCTATCAGAACAAACAGGCTAACGGCTGTGCTGCCCCAGTAGAGCTTAAATCTTCCTATTGAAAGGGTTCTACAGCGGGAAGCTAAGTTAGCAAGCAGTGTGAGTAATCCAAATAATCCGAAGTGGCCGAGTTTGTCGCCATAGGGGAGGGGTTGGATAAGGTCAAAAAACAGATTACTGCTTCCTGTATTTGCTTGATAGATGGCCCATAGAATAAAGGCAAAAAAGCCTAATGCTATGCTTACTGTGAGTTTATAGAACACGTGCTTAAATCCTTTTTGCCTCTCCATTGGCCTCATTGTGACGATTACTCTGCATATGTACAGTGAATGAAAGTTAACAGTTATCCTTCATGTGCTAAGAACTCAATAATTTGTTCCATATTCAAGTCAAAGTCATCCGCTCTGACACATTTAACTATCTCTTCGCTCTCAAATACTGCTAAATCTATATCTTGTGCAGCTTCAAAATGTTTTGGTTTAAGGCTATAGAAAGGTTTTACTATCGGCCTTATAGGATCTTTATGGTTATGGCTTTCTACAATTGCGAGTCGATTTGAACTAAGTTGTACGAGTGCACCGACTGGGTATACTCCCATACACTGAATAAATGAATCGACTAGAAAGTCATCAAGTTGATTGTCTTTTGCTAATGCGCGTAAAATTGTAAAAGCTTTGACTTGAGGGTAGCCCTCTTTATAGCATCGGCTCGAGGTTAACGCATCGTAAATGTCGCAGATGGATATCATTCGCCCATATTGAGTGATCTGCTCGGCAGATATTTGATTAGGGTAACCTTCACCGTTTAATTTCTCGTGGTGTAATTTAGCGACCTCTAAGCTTAATGCGCTTATTCCTGGTGTTTTTTCTATGATACTGATTGAGTGTGATGCATGAGTTTTCATTATCTCAAACTCATCATCAGTCAATTTGTCGGGTTTATTTAAAATGTAATCGGGCACCATGATCTTGCCGACATCATGGAGAAAAGCGCCAATGGCTATTTCATGGGCTATCTCTACATCTATCTTTAAATAGAAAGCAAAAATGGTGAGCAGAATAGATACGGCAACCGAGTGTTCAAGTAAGTACTCATCTTTGTGGCGTATATTAATTACGCAGGCTAATGCATCTGGATTATCAAAAATGAGGTAGAGTGATTTTTGTGTGATTGCTTTTACTGGGGCTAAGTCCAGAGGGCAGCCATTTTTGGCATCGTGAAATAGATTTTTTTGAATGTTCTTGGATTCGTTAAACACTTTGCTGGCTTCATATATATCTTGGTTAAAGCCAGGGATAAGGCTAGCCCTTTCTTTAGAAACTGATCTAATTTGAGACTGTTTCCTGGTCTTACTTGTATCAATGAGTAGACGTTCAACGCCCTTTCTTCTTAACTCATCAATCATACTCTCACTTATTAACCAGCTTGCTTTTGTCAGGTGAAATCTGTTTTTAGGCCTAGTGATATCTAATACGTACATGCCAACTTGAACTGAAGAGATATCTTGTTCGACAATCATAGGCTAAAGTCCTTTTCTCTAAGCTAAGCTCGCAGATCGTCTAGCCACGAGGCTATGGTTACGTTAAAAGTATGGATTACAACATCGACAAAAACCAGATATTCACTTACTTATTGTAGGTATTTATTGGTGAGAATTTAGCCTAATATTAATACTAGAAATTTAAATACTGATTGAGGTCGATGATGATTAAACAAGGAGAGAGAGTTCCAGATGGCACCATGTTGGGTGAGCTGACTAATGAGGGGATGCTGACACACTGTGTGACTGATCTTTTTGCTGGTAAAAAGGTGGTACTGTTTGCCGTCCCTGGGGCTTTTACACCGACTTGCTCTCAATCACATCTGCCGGGGTTTGTGGTGTTGGCCGATCAGTTTAAGGCTAAAGGCGTTGATCTTATTGCCTGTGTTTCGGTGAATGATGCCTTTGTGATGAAGGCTTGGGGTGATAGCCAAAATGCATCTGAGGTTATGATGCTGGCAGATGGCGATGCCAGCTTTACTAAGGCTATTGGTTTACAGGTGGATACGGCTGGTTTTGGTGGTATACGTTCCCAGCGCTATGCCATGGTGCTAGAGGATGGCGTGGTTACCGATCTCAATGTTGAAGCTCCTAAGATGTTTGAAGTGAGTAAAGCTGAAGTTATTCTGGATCTGCTTTAAACCTAGATGCTTGTCTGTATATAGGAGCTTTAAAGCTCCTTTTTTGTTTAGGCCACTTTTAATTCTTTCTTCTCTATACCTAAGCTTAACTCTATGTTTTCAACGCCCAGCTCCACTTCGGTGGCAATGATGGATGTTTGCTGTGATGCTGCAAAGGCTTGGTTTCTTAGAGTTTCCATAGAGGCGCTAAAATTATCTAAGTAGTTGACCTGTTGCAGTGCATTGACCGAGCCCTGTTTTGCTGTCACTGCCATATCACGAGCCTGAGATTGAACCTCTTGAGCTAAATTAGAGAGACTTTGTGCTCTGGTTTTCTGGCTAATTGCTGCTTGGGATATGCCTGACATACTGGTTTCTAGTGACTGATTTGCATTGGTTAACTGAGCTAAAATCCCCTGGATCTCCTTTAAAGACTCTTGTGTTCGGTAGGAGAGGTTACGTACCTCATCGGCTACCACGGCAAACCCTCTACCTTGCTCTCCTGCCCTAGCGGCTTCAATGGCTGCATTGAGTGCTAATAAGTTAGTTTGCTCGGCAATATTACCGATAACATCAATAATTTTAGACACGTCAACGACAGAGGTTGTCAGCCCTGAAAGTGACAAATGACACTGCTCTACGGCATTTTGAGTCTCTTGGGTTGCTAGTAGTACGGCTTCCGATTCGGTGTGGCTTAACTGCATCTGTTGCATGGTTTGCTCTGCACTTTGCTCAACCAACTTAGAGGTGTTGTTGACCTCTTGAGCCAAGAGTTTTATCTCATCAGTTTGTGATTGTGCATCTGTGACTATGGTTTGGGTCTCCTCTGTGCTGCGTGTGATCTGTGTAATACGGCTGACAAGTTTAGAGAGTGAGAGTGATACCTGACTTATCTGTTGCCGTTGGGATTCATCTTCATCCTCAAAGCGTTGTAGTAGCTGGTTAAAGTGACCAGCTATCTGCCCGGTTTCACAGCGCCTCTGTATGGTGAGTCGCTGACGATTATTCGATGCACTGAGTGTATGAAATGCTTGGTTTAACTGTTTTAGGGGAGCCACAACTCTTCGCTGCTGAAGGATAAGATAGGTGATGGCAAATAGTGCAAGTATGGAGACAACGATATAGAGCGTGTATTGTAACTGATTTTTAATCTGCTGATTCTGTATTGATTGAGCTTGGCTGAGAGTCAGAAATGCTTGTTCAATCTCAACAATTTCCAACTTGAGTTGTGACTGAGTTGCTTGATTTTCTTGCAACAAGCTATGTGTATTCGCCACCTCTTTATTGTAACGTTCAGTTAAGCTCAGTAGTTCGAGGTAAAAATCTTCCCCTACCTCTATGACCTCACTTTCTGAGCCTCCTAGCTCAAATTCGTCCGCTTCTTGGGTCTCGAAAATACCTATCAGCGGCAGCGCCTCGAGTGTATCATGCCAAAGTAATAGCTCCCGAATATTGGTTTCTAGATAGGTTTTCAGCTTTCTATCTTTGCCTATCAAATAGTCTTGGGTGAGCTGGGACAGTTGATAAACTAACGGAGGCAGTTGGCGGGTGATAGCCAGATATTGCGCTGCCAATTTGGGATGTTCAGCCTGAGCTTGGATAGCGTATTTGGTTAGATGACGATTGTTGTCCATCATCTCTGACTCAGCGTGGGCCAATAGCTGTCTCGGGTTGCCTGCAAGTTTACCTGCGGCGCGATAATCGGTATCGAGTCGTTGAATAAATTGGTTTATGAGTGATGCAAGATTATCTTTGTCGCTGTCCATAAACAGGGTGAGTTGGCTCTCTATCTGCTGTAACAAGATTTTTGCCTGCTCAAGTTTATTGGCAGCGCCTGTGGTCAGATAGACATCTAGCTCTCCTCTTACTTCAACCAGAAAGCCTTGTTGTAACTCTTGGAGTTGAGTTGCTCTATTTTCAATCTGCTGACGCTCTTGGTTACTCCATATCACCACGGAGGCAAGTAAACCCGCGAGAAGCAGTAAGCAAGCGGAAGCGGAAAGAGAGAGGGTTGAAATTTTCATCCTTGAGAGGCCAGACTACAGAGTTTGGCTGTAGATTATGACGCTTGTGTTGCAGGCTTATGACAGTAATAACTGTTTTTCAGAACAGTGAATTCCACTAATTTAGAGTAGTTTAGCTTAAAGGAAGCCAGACCTGAGCATGGAGTCCACCTTCGGCTCTATTGGTGAGTATCACCTCACCTTGGTGGCGATCGACAATACGTTTGATAATAGCGAGTCCGAGCCCTGAGCCTACACTACCTCGAGCAATATCTCCCTGTGTAAAAGGCTGAAACAGTTCGGGGATCTGATCTTCAGGTATACCTGGGCCATTATCTTCGACACTAAATCCGACACGCTTGCCGTCAAAATGGGAGCTTAACTTGACCCAACCTTGACCATAACGGAAGGCGTTCTCTACTAAGTTACTGAGAATACGCTTAATAGCGATACCCTGCATGGGGATATCAGGGCAGGTGGCGAGCTCCACCTCGATTTTGCCTTCACGGTTTGACTCTGCTTGCACTACGTCCTGAATCAGATAGTTGATCTGCTCCTGCTCTCGGGTACTCTCCTGATCTTGACGAATATAGGCGATAAACTGGTTAATGATGGCATCCATATCTTCAATATCGTGGACTATGCCATCTTTAAGGTATTCATCCTCTTCAACCATCATCTCTGAAGCGAGACGAATACGGGTCAGAGGGGTGCGAAGATCATGGGAGATCCCCGCCATCAACAAGGCTCTGTCTTGCTCGAGCTGTTTCATGCTGTGGGACATCTGATTGAAGGCGTTGGTTACTTCGACAATCTCTGTAGAGCCATTTAGTGGTAGCGGTTTAGGGTAATCTCCCATTGAGACCAATATCGCCGCCTTTTGTAGACGCTTTAAAGGCCTATTTTGTTGTCTAGCGAACCACCATCCGCCAGCAACACTGAGCGCACCTATGACCATTAAATAGAGAGTGAGAGGGGAGAGATCATACTCATTGAAGCCCGTTAGCGGGACCTTTATCCAGATTGAGGGCGCTTGAGGGGGACGGATCCAGATCTCAAAATCATCGCCTTGGGCAATTCTGACTTCAGCCTTGCCGCCTAAGTGTTCTGACATCTGAGATGATAGAAAGCCATAATAAGTGGTCTGCTCTATGCCTGCAGCCCTTGCTTGTTTCTGGTTATATATCTTCATACCATCGCCGCGAACTTTTGCGTTGAGGGCATCGACCATAGTTAGATGTTCACGGCCAACATCGACACCGTCGACGAAAAGTAGCTTCACCTGACGGGCAATCAGTTGGTTAATTTGCTGATAGGTTGGTTGAATAAAGTAGGTGGCCACAGAGAGGTAAGACACTAATTGGTTGATCAGCAATAGGCTGCCAATTAGCATCACAGTTTGACTGAATGAACTACGGGGAAGGATCTTTTTTAACCACTTCACTCAGGTCTACCTTATTGTTTTAGATTTATTCGGCCAACAAACTTACGGCTTTATCGACGAGCTGCGCCATCGGGAACAAAGACATAACCCAGTCCCCATACCGTTTGGATATATCTAGGGTTGGCCGGATCTCTCTCTATTAGGCGTCGCAGACGTGATACCTGAACATCAATTGAGCGCTCAAGAGCTGAGTAATCACGCCCACGGGCTAAGTTCATTAGCTTATCACGGGAGAGTGGCTCTCTAGGGTGGCTGACAAGTACTTTGAGTACGGCAAACTCACCACTGGTGAGAGAGATAGCCTCTTCACCATGGTACATCTCGCGCGTTGCTAAGTTGAGGGCAAACTCACCGAAGGTGATCTCCTCCTCCTGCTGAGTCGGGGCACCTGGTACATCTGGGGTTTGGCGACGCATTACCGCTTTGATTCTGGCAAGTAGTTCACGAGGGTTAAAGGGTTTTGGCAGATAGTCATCGGCGCCGAGCTCTAGACCGATAATACGGTCCACTTCATCGCCTTTAGCGGTTAGCATCACAATAGGAATAGGGCTGCCATTTTGGCGCAGTCGGCGGCAAATTGAGAGACCATCTTCCCCCGGCAGCATAAGATCTAATACCAGCAGGTGAAAATTCTCACGTTCGAGCAGTCTGTCCATCTGCTCAGCGTTGGCGGCACTGCGAACTTGATAACCTTGCTCCATTAGATAACGCTCGAGTAAGGCTCTTAGCCTCATGTCATCATCTACAACGAGTATTTTAGAGGTTTCCTGTCCCATGCTTATTATCCTTTTGATAGGGATCCGATGGTAATCGGTAGCCAACTGGCTGATATTGAATACGAATATTTATTATAGGGCTAATATAGCTGCTTTTCCCCATCGAAGACCAGAGGTGATTTAGCCCAGCCTGCTTCTGTTATCAATCTGTTTCTTTAATGATTGCCGTTAACATGTTGAATTATAGGTTTAAGCTTGCTTTATTGCTAGTTGGTAATCGAAATTGTAACTAAATTGGATCACGATTAATTCTTGAATTGATAGCATCAAATTAGCACTGTTTCTCTTGCTTCTCCTTCTGAGCCATTTCATTAAAAATAACCTTTGAGTAGCTCACTTTTCTAGGTCGATTGGTATAAACTAGCAGCAGATTATGCTCCAGCTTAGATTAAGCACAGAGCGGTAAAGATGAATTATGTATTGCCAAGGCGTAAGCCTCGGCAGAGAGTGAGATCGAGATACAAATGACTGCGATGTTAATCACCAGGAAGGGCTGGCAGGCCTTAGATAAAGAGCTGAAATACTTATGGAAAGAGTATCGCCCAGAGATCACTAAGAAGGTGCAGGAAGCTGCAGCCCAAGGGGATCGAAGTGAGAATGCTGATTATACCTATAACAAGCGCCTGCTAAGACAGATAGATAGTCGAGTTCGCTATCTGGTGAAACGGGTGGAAGATCTCACCATTGTCGATTATTCACCGCAGCAGGAGGGCAAGGTCTTCTTTGGTGCCTGGGTAGAGCTCGAAAATGAGTCGGGCGATGTGGTTCAATATCGTATTGTCGGGAAAGATGAGCTGGATACTAAGTTAGGTTATATTACTATCGACTCGCCAATGGCAAGGGCCTTAATCGGCAAGCAGGTGGATGATGAAGTGGTCGTAAAAACCCCATCAGGTGCTAAAGAGTGGTATGTAAATAAGATTCAATATAAGGCGTTTAAGGATGAGTGAGCCAGCTGTAGCGGATAGTGGAGAGATTCAAGATCCTTTGGTACCTGACTGGGACAGAATAGAGTTACCGAATACCTGGGCCGATGAGATAAATTTTAAGACCTGGACTAATGTAGGGCGGCTATTTCGTTCTTTGTTTAAGAAGGGCAATGGTCGTATTGAGCTGCCAGTGGAGTTTCCTGATAGCTTGATGGATAAAGGTGAGCTTCCAAAGTATCTACAACAGGAGTTTCACGGTATTCCCAATGGTAACTTCTCTAACAATATTACCCGAGGCTACATCAGTGCGTTTGATGGCACTATGTTGGGTAAAATGAAGCCAGTGCGTAAGGAGATCGCCTCTTGGTTTAGCTCGGCGACTCGTGTACTGGATATTGGTTGCGCTGGTGGTCAGATGGCCGCAGTAGTAAAAAAGCAGGGCATTGAAGATGTGTGGGGCGTCGATCCCTCTCCCTATCTTCTTAAACATGGAGCTAAAGCAAACCCTGATGTTAAGTTTGTACAGGGGCTTGCCGAAGATCTTAAGTTTGCTGATAAGCGTTTTGATGGGATCACGGCAAGTTTTCTATTTCATGAGATTCCCCCTAAATACATAGACAGGGCACTGAGTGAGTGTCATCGGGTGCTCGATGAGGGAGGATTACTCGCTATCTGTGAGCCTTCATCGATTCAATTTAAAGGTGGTTGGTGGCAGATGTTTAAAGGTTATGGCTTTACGGGGCTTTACTTTAAATGGCTGGCTAATCATGTTTATGAGCCTTTTGTTCCCGCTTGGCATAAGCAAGATATCGCGACTCTTTTACAGAGGCATGGCTTTGAGGTGTTAATCAACCGTAGAGGTATGCCTGAACATACGGTATTGGCTAAAAAGCTCACAAGTTAACAGACTTTATTCACTTGAGATCGGTCACTCTCTGATGACCTGAATCCTGTATTTCCAAATGACTTGTGGTATCTTGGGCGCCACTACGTTTTTTACTCTAGGCTCGACACTACTTCCTATGCAAATGACGCAAAATATCGCCCAAATCATAGCTCAAGAACTCAATGTTCGTGAGCAACAGGTCTCCGCCACTATCGCTCTTTTAGATGATGGTTCTACGGTCCCATTTGTTGCCCGTTACCGTAAAGAGGCGACAGGGGGGCTTGATGATACTCAGCTACGTACTTTAAATAGTCGCTTGAGTTACCTGCGTGATCTTAATGATAGGCGAGAAGTGATTCTGTCGAGTATCGATGCTCAAGGTAAGTTAACTCCTGAGTTGAGAAAATCCCTGTTTGATGCTGATAGCAAGACGCTTCTGGAAGATCTTTATCTGCCCTATAAACCAAAGCGTCGTACTAAAGGTCAGATTGCCATTGAAGCGGGTATCGAGCCATTAGCCGATCTACTACTGGGTAATAGAGGCGCCGACATAGAAGCTGAAGCGGGTAAATACATACAGGCTGAAGCTGGTTTTTCTGATACTAAGCTAGTGTTGGATGGTGCTCGTTTTATCCTGATGGAAAGATTTGCTGAAGATGCGATTCTGCTTCAGAAAGTGAGACGACACCTAACTGAGAACTCAGTGCTAGAAAGTCGCGTAACTAAAGGTAAAGAGCAGGAAGGTGCTAAGTTCCGTGACTATTTCGAGCATACTGAAAAGCTAACTAAAATCCCATCTCACCGTGCACTTGCAATGCTTAGGGGCCGTAACGAAGGCGTACTTAGTTTGAGCATGAATGCTGATCCCAGCAATGAATCTAAGCGTGGTAGCTACTGTGAAGTGATCATTGCTGACCATTTTAAGCTTAATCTTGGAGCTGGGGATGTCGATGCTTGGCTGAAAACTGTGGTTACAGCAACTTGGCGCATAAAAATTGCTCTGCAGATGGAGAATGAGTTTATAGCTAAGATGCGTGAACTTGCAGAGTCTGAAGCAATCAATGTATTTGCTCGTAACTTGGGCGATCTCTTGATGGCACCGCCAGCGGGAGCTAAGGCGACATTAGGGCTAGATCCTGGTCTAAGAACTGGAGTGAAGGTTGCGATTGTCAACAATACGGGCAAGTTAGTCGCCCACACGACAATTTTCCCTCATGCGCCTCAAAATCAGTGGGATAAGTCCGTTCGTACTTTAGCCAACTTGGCAAAAATGCATAAAGTTGAGTTGATAGCTGTGGGTAATGGCACGGCGTCAAGAGAGACAGATAAACTGGCGGGTGAACTTATCGCTGCCGTCAGAGATGAACTGCCTAAGATCACCAAGATCATGGTGAGCGAAGCAGGAGCATCGGTTTACTCTGCTTCTGAGCTTGCTGCCGATGAGTTTCCAGATCTAGATGTGTCTATTCGTGGCGCGGTTTCGATTGCACGACGTTTACAAGACCCGCTTGCTGAGCTGGTTAAGATCGAACCTAAATCTATCGGGGTCGGCCAGTATCAGCATGATGTCAGTCAAAGCCAACTTTCATTATCTCTTGAGAGTGTTGTTGAAGATTGCGTAAACAGTGTTGGGGTTGATCTAAATATGGCGTCTGCGCCATTACTGGCTCAGGTTGCTGGTCTTAATAAGACACTTGCAAGAAATATCGTGACCTACCGTGATGACAATGGTGAGTTTACTGAGCGCAAACAGTTGCTTAAAGTTGCTCGGCTAGGCCCTAAAGCCTATGAGCAAGCGGCAGGTTTCTTACGTATTTTGAATGGAAAAAATCCGCTAGATGGCTCATCGGTTCACCCAGAAGCGTACTCTTTGGTAACCGCTATTGCCACGGCTAAAGGGCAAGCGCTTGATAGCTTGGTGGGGAATAGTGAGCTGCTTAAAAGCCTCAATGCTGCCGACTATATTACTGACAAGTTTGGTCTGCCAACGGTGACAGATATCTTAGCTGAGTTAGATAAACCTGGTAGAGATCCACGTGGTGAGTTTAAGACTGCTGCGTTTAAAGAGGGTGTTGAGAAGGTTAGCGATCTAAAACCTGAGATGATTTTAGAAGGGGTTGTGACAAATGTGACTAATTTTGGTGCATTTGTGGATGTGGGAGTTCATCAGGATGGGCTGGTACATATCTCATCGTTAACAGATAAGTTTGTTAGCGATCCCCATACCATAGTTAAAGCCGGTGACGTGGTTAAAGTGAAAGTCATGGAGGTGGACGCTGAGCGTAAGCGCATTGCATTGAGTATGCGTCTCGACGAGAAGCCTAGTGAAAAATCCACCAATCGTACAACCTCTAAGACGACGGGGGGCAAGCCTAATCACAATGGGGGCGGTAAACCTCAAAACCGAGCTAAACAGAAACCTCAACCAGCCAATGCTGCTATGGGCAATGCCTTTGCTGACGCTTTTGCCAAACTAAAGAAGTAGTTACTGTTTGGATGCATAAAAATGCCGAAGCTAACGCTTCGGCATTTTTGTATCACGGGCAACACATAAGTAAAAAGTATGAGGATTTTGGTATAAAGTATGAACTAAATGTTTCTAAATGTGTCTGATATAGCTATTAGGGCTCCAAAGAGAGCCGAAAACTATTCAGGACATCTAAAAATGCGTACTTCATTGTCTTATTTAGGGCCATTTCGCTCAATTCTCACCTTCTGTTTTATCTCGTTACTGTTTCTAACATTGAGTCGTATTGGCTTAGGCATATGGCAGGCTGAACGTGTCGCTGCGGTTGATGGCTGGTCTCATCTCTTGATTCAGGGTCTGCGAGTCGACTTTGCTAGCTTATGTTGGTTATGGGGAGTTGCTGCATTGGGGACAGCAATCTTCTCAGGTGATCATATTCTTGGTCGAACCTGGAAAAGTATTCTACGAATATGGTTAACCTTGGGCTTGTGGTTGATTGTATTTTTAGAGATATCAACACCGTCATTTATTGAGGAGTATGGGTTTCGTCCAAACCGACTTTATGTCGAGTACCTTATCTATCCTAAAGAGGTGTTCTCCATGTTGTGGAGTGGCCGCAAGTTTGAACTTATCTTAGGTATGCTTGTTAGTGGATTGACCTTGTGGGGAGGCTGGAGACTGAGTGGGACGTTACTTAAAAACATAAGTTACCCACGTTTGCTCATGCGTCCGGTTATTACGTTAGCCGTGATTCTTGTGACTTTGCTAGGCGCTAGATCCACCTTAGGCCACCGCCCGTTAAACCCTGCCATGGTGGCATTCGATGACGATCCTTTGGTGAACTCCTTAGTGATTAATTCAGCTTATTCATTAGTTTTTGCTATCGATCAGATGAGGAATGAGGCCAATGCCTCTCAGATTTATGGCCATCTGGATGATCAGGTGGTTATCGATACTGTACGTCGAGACAGCGGACGTTTATCTGAAGCCTTTACCTCTACAGAGTTTCCCAGCATGTCGTTTAATCAAGCCACGTACCAAGGTAAACCGAAAAACCTTGTGATCATCTTGCAGGAGAGCTTGGGTGCTCAATTTGTTGGCAGTTTAGGTGGGTTGCCTTTGACACCGAATATAGACAGTTTATCTCAGGAGGGCTGGTCATTTGAGAACCTCTACGCTACAGGAACACGCTCTGTTCGAGGCATTGAAGCGGTTGTAACAGGTTTTACCCCAACACCAGCTCGCTCTGTCGTTAAACTCGGTAAGAGTCAAAACGATTTCTTCTCTATTGCTAGTTTATTGAAAAAACATGGTTATGAGACTCAATTTGTCTATGGAGGGGAGAGCCATTTCGATAATATGAAGAGCTTTTTCTTAGGTAATGGTTTTAGTGACATTGTCGATGAAAATGACTATGAAAATCCTAATTTTGTCGGTTCCTGGGGAGTATCAGATGAAGATCTGATGCGAAGAGCTAACAGTGAGTTTGAGCAGTTCCACAAGGAGGGCAAGCCTTTCTTTAGCTTAGTGTTTAGTTCGAGTAATCATGATCCATTTGAGTTTCCAGATGAGCGTATTGAACTGTATGAGCAGCCAAAGCAGACACGTAATAATGCGGCTAAGTATGCAGATTATGCCATCGGTGAGTTCTTTAAACTGGCTAAAGAATCTAGCTATTGGAAAGATACCATCTTTCTTGTGGTTGCCGACCACGACAGCCGAGTTGGTGGCGCAAGTTTAGTGCCTATTCCACGTTTTAGGATCCCTGGGATCATTCTGGGAGAGGGAGTTGATGTAAAGCATGATAAGCGCATAGTCAGTCAAATAGACTTAGCACCCACCCTGATCTCTTTAATGGGAATATCGTGTAACTACCCTATGTTAGGTCGTGATCTAACCCAGACAAGTGAAGATTGGCCCGGTCGTGCCTTGATGCAATACGATAAGAATATGGCTTACCTTAGAGGTGATGATGTCGTGATCTTACAGCCTGATCGTGATCCCGCTGGCTTTAAATACTACTCAAAAACAGGGTTATTATCGAAGTCTCCTCAGAGTGATGAGATGAAGCTAGCTGCAAAAAGTTGGGCATTATGGGGAAGCATGGCTTACCAAAAAGGCTTGTATCGCGTGGCGACTGATGACGTCGAGCTGGTTACTATCAGATAAAGGCTGAGATTGCAGATTGAGTGACAGGCTCAGTCTGCCCCTGGTAGAAGGCTTCAATGTGTTGGCCAAACATCTGATAAACTTCTGAAGGCTGATTGAGTACTGGTGCTCTTGTCTCTTTTCCGCCTTCATTTCTATTTGCGCTCATCTCGTACTGATTATTACGAATATCTCGCCTTTGCAGAGCTGGTTTTCCCTTGAGAAGGTCTTTAACCATTAAGGCCTGTTGCGGTTGTGCTTGCTGCTGTTGCTGCTTAGTATCCTCTTGCTGTTGCCCGGTACCTTGCTGCTTTCCTTGACTCTTTTCATTTAATCTTGCAAGCACATCAGCGTGCTGTGCGGTGCGTTCATGCTGAGGAGTAAAGGGGCGCTCTTCATGACCTTTGGTCATCTCTTGTGGCGGGATCACGGGAGGTCTTTGGAGGTTATCTGTGCGCGCAGCGTCGGTAGCGGCATTGGTTGTCGCTATGGGCACATTGGGGTAGTTGGTGACGACTAACATAATATTTATCTCCGACCTCTGGTTAAATAATAACCTTGTTTAGGTCGGAGATAAAGTGGCTAGGCTTAAAATTTATTTAACCAATCTGTTAAACCCGTAAGGAACTCATCCCTGTGGGAGAGGAAAGGGGCGTGTGAAGCTTTTGGGAGTAAGAGATCGGTAAAATGCGCCTGATGGTTAGGCATCAATGGTGGGACGCGTCTAGGCACTAGTCCATCTAATCGGCCCCAGACCCTTAACCAAGGCTGCTCTATTTGAGGGAGTTGAGCTCTAAGGTCTATGTTTTCCAACATCTTCAACCCCTGAGCTAGGGCTGAATTCTTGGGTAAAGGTCGAGAAAGAACCAGCTCCTTTAGCTGCTTTATGTCCTCTTTTGCTGTTGCGCTTCCCATGACTTGGATCGCGAGAAAGCGCTCGATTGTTTTACCGATATTTTGCTGCAGTTGAGTTGAGAACTGCGATAGTACTTGAGGAGGGATCCCTGGCCAAGACTCATCCTCACGTGCCATAAAACAGGGTGAGGAGGCGATGGTGACTAATCCTCTGACCTGCTCGGGATATCTTAAGGCCGCCTTAGTTGCGACTAAACCACCCAAAGACCAGCCTATCCAGATAGCTGTGTTAGGAAGTTGATTAATAATGGCATCAACCCAATCATCTAGATCGCCATCAATTGGGTCACTGTGCCCGAAACCGGGCAGATCGACATAGTGGACTCTATACTCAGATAGGGACGCATGAAGCGGAGTGAAGACCGAACTATTGACTCCCCAACCATGGAGGATGACCAGCTCTTGACCTTGGCCAATCGATTCTATGTGTAAGCTCGAACTCATTCAGCGGGCTTCCTGATTCTCAAGTTGTTGTTAATCTCTATATTGGAAAACAGGTGGTTTGAACCTATGAAGCAGAAAATGAGTGCTGAACTCGAATCTCTATGGGGCCAGCTTGTGTTTCGTGTCTCTTCAATGAAATCTGTGTTGATTCGAGACTGGCCGCTTTCATCTGTCTTTATTAAGAGTATACAGTGGGTTTCTGCAAGTTTACCGAATCGCTGCTTGATGTGCCATCAAAGCGTCTTACTGCCGTCTAGAGGCCTTTGCTCTGCGTGCTTAGACAGTGGGCTGTATCACCAACCTATCTGCCAAGGTTGCGGTTGCTCAATGCAGGTTCAAACAAAATTTTGTGGCCAATGCACTAAGAGTCAACCTTTGAGCGTTATAGCTCCCTGTAGTTATCATCAAGGGTTAGGGCGATGGATTGGGGCGATGAAATACCAATCTCAATTTGCAGCGCTTCCTATTTTATCTCAAGCTTTAGTCTGTCGAGTTCGAGAGATGGAGAGGTTAAGCTTACTGCAACTTCCTCAGGTTTTGATCCCTGTGCCGCTACACGCTAAGCGATTAAGAAAGCGAGGTTTTAATCAGGCTTGGTTGATTGCTAATGAAATTTATAAGCAGCTAAATATTCCCATTGTAACGAATGCTGTTGAGCGTGTTGTCGATACAAGATCCCAAGCTGGATTGACCGGAAAGCAGAGGCGCCATAATCTCTTATCTGCGTTTAGGCTTGCCGATGATCTCCCCTATCAGAGAGTCGCTTTAATAGATGATGTGGTGACAACAGGGACGACGGCTAAGGAGATAGCCAGTTTACTCGAAAAACGGCATATCCATGTGCAGGTCTGGTGCTTAGCAAGAGCTGAAGCACCGGGGCTGCTGGATTGACTGAACTAGTTCAATGCCGGAATGAAGTAGAGCGCGTTAGCGTAAATTTTCTCTGAACCTAGCCAGATATTTCTAAACATCAAATTATCAGCCAACAGCACCACGGCTCCTTTACCTCTGGGCTCGACCAATATTGCGGGACTCTCAGATAGGCTCCTTTGATACTCCTTGGCAAGGTAACCGCTTAAAAGTGGCCTCTGTGCGTACTTAGCAACTTGGCTAAATGGTGTGGAGCTGTCTTCAAATCCTAAGGCTTTATTCTTCAGTATCGGTAACTTTGAGTCTGGCATACCAAAGCTAAGTGGGTGGCTAGTATCGAGCTTAAGTTCGAGTATTGCTCCGCCGATAGATTGACGAGCCGATAGAGTATCTTTGTCACCAAAGCTTAAGTCACTGCTGTCAAAAAGCAGCTTAAAAAACCGAGATTCTTTAAGATCGGCTTTAAGTAAGTGATTCTTGTTAAGCCAACTTAATGCGCCCTTTTGAGCAATAACGACGCCGCCTTTACTGGCAAACTGACCAAGTTTTCTTGCAAACACTTCATTCATTGAGGAGTAGTGGCCACCCGGTAGTAGTACATGGGTATACTCACTCAATGGAATTTGAGACACGCGTGTGGCATCAACTAAGGTCGTCGGTATGCCAAGCTTAGTATCTAGGTAGTACCAAAGCTCTCCAGCTTCAGACTCATCAACGCCATAACCTGTGATAATTAAAGGTTTCACCGGCTTAATTGAGTGAAAATCAGGGCTGCCTAAATCGATTCCTGAGCTACTCGCACTGGTGTTAACCGAAGTGATATTGATTGGATGATTTTGTTGAAATTGAGTGATGATACTTTTGAGTTTCTCAAAGGAGCTTTTCGACTGCTTGAGCGGGACTTGTAAGCTGCCAGCAGGATAATGTTGCTCTTTACCGTTAACACGGACACTGAAAGGCTTAGCTGCAAACTTTACATGTATGTTTTTCTCAAGGAGCTGCTCAAGTAGGAGCGCAGCTGAATCTTGTTGCCAGTTGATAAGCAGTGCAACAGCTTCTGGCTTGAGTGTTAATTTGTCGAGTGCTGGTGGTTCTGTCGATAACACATCTATATCGAGTTTGACCCCTCTTGCCATATCCAGATCGTAAGCATCCTCTAAGTTCCAGCTTGATACATCATAAAAAGTAGGGTCGTTAAACTCTTTGCGGTTATCAAACATAGCGAGCAGTAAACTTTTCTGTGCTTGGTGAAGTGGTATGAACAGGCTGCCATTCACGGCAAACTCTCTATTTTTTTGAGTTACTGGCTTAGTCAGGTAGTAGAAGGTGATCTGGTGTTGCTTGAGCAGATCTTCTAGATCTTTCACTCTAGCTCTGTTTTCGTTTGCACCAATTAAGTAGCCTGCTTGGCGGCCCTTTAGCTTTGCTTTATCTCTGCCTTGATAGAATTGACTCTGGTAATCAAGCAATGGTTCTTTGAGTGCCAAAGCGCCTTTCAAGCTTGATATAGACGTTGCAAGGTGGTTGTTGATGGCATCATTTAAGGTTAATTCACTATTATCTGTGGCTTGAACTTGACCCTTAGGACTTGATTGTTCAAATAGCACACCGATTGAGCCATTAATATCTGGGTATGTGGAACCTTTGCCATAGAAGTAATCGTCGAATACTTGGCGGCTGAAGTATTCCTGACCCTCTTTATCGAGTGCTTGACGATGAAACTGAGCGAGTTTTTCCGTTAATTGTTGGTTTTTCTCAGGGGTCAAAGGATGGGTTCTTTCTGGGACCCCAGGTTGAAAAAAGTAGCTGCTATCACTATTCATCTCATGGAAGTCACCAACATAATGAGGCTGCCACTTGTGAAAGAGTGCAACTCTACCACGAGACTCAGGATGGCGTAGAAACAGCCAGTCACGGTTGAGATCGGCAAAATAGTGGTTGGTTCTTCCTGTTGGCCAGTTCTGTTTATGCTCTTTATGACGAGGATCACTAACATCGACCTGACCGCGGTAATTATTGGTCCAGTTAGAGAAGCGATCAAAACCATCGGGGTTTTGGGTCGGGGTGATAAGCACAACCGCCTCATCGAGAAGTTGTTTTACCCAGCTGTCGTTACTACTGGCTAGTAGATAACTCAAGGCTAACGCTGTATGAGCCCCGCTGGCTTCATCTCCATGTATCGAATATGCCAACCAGATAATGAGGGGGCCATTCTGCTTTTTGCCTGATTTAGCCTCTTTACGTTGAGTAAGGATCTCATCTAAATGCGCTTGATTTGATTTTGATGTGATAACGGCTGTTAATTGTTGTCTCTGTTCAAAGCTTTCACCACTGTGCTCAATGGATAATCTCTCACTTTCATTGGCGAGCTGTTTTAAGTAGTAGTTGATCTGATCGTGTCGTAGATGCCATTTTCCTAATGGGTAGCCGAGAAATGCTTCAGGTGACGTTAACCCAGAGCTAGACGTTAAATTTGAGACTGAGCTCAAATTTTGAGTGGTAGCTGCAAATGCAGAAGGCAAAGTAACGAACAGATAGCTGGCCGCAAAAAAATAAAGCAGAGCTCTTAGCATGGGAGTATCTTTATACTTGTAATATAAGGTTAAATTAGCATTTAGATGCTATTTTATCCATAAATATTATCGACAATAAGTTGAAGCTAGAGGGCCTTTACAGCGTAATTCTTTCAATAAAAAGGGTAAACCAATTTAATTGAGGGCTACAAAGCTTGACCCAGTCAGAGTATCATATGAGCAATCCATACTAAAACACTCAAGTTTTACCTGACGGAGCTTGTCTTAATGATCACCATTTCCGATGCCGCTCAGGCTCATTTTGTTAACTTATTAGCAGATCAGCCTGAAGGAACTCATATTCGTGTATTCGTAATTAGCCCTGGTACAGCGACAGCTGAGTGTGGGGTTTCATATTGTCCACCTGATGCTGTTGAGGCCGACGATATGGAGTTAGAATACAATGGCTTTAATGCCATGGTCGATGAGAAATCAGCGCCTTTCCTTGAAGATGCCACGATCGATTTTGTTACCGATCAGCTTGGTTCACAATTAACGCTAAAAGCGCCAAATGCAAAAATGCGTAAAGTCGCTTCAGATGCGTCGCTTAATGAACGTATTGAATATGTGATCCAGTCTGAAATTAACCCTCAACTTGCTAGCCATGGTGGAAATATCATGTTGCTTGAAGTCACTGAGGATGGTGTTGCTATTCTACAGTTCGGTGGTGGTTGTAACGGCTGCTCTATGGTAGATGTGACACTGAAAGATGGTATCGAAAAGCAGCTGCTTGAGATGTTCCCTGGTGAACTAACAGGTGTTAAAGATGCGACAGAGCATCAAGCTGGCGATCACTCGTACCAGTAAATTTAGGATTTGATAAATAAAAAAGCGAGTGGATATTATGTCCACTCGCTTTTTTGTTGCGTTAATTAGATAACTTTACTTAAGCGGTATCGATAGTGGAGTGTTAGCGTTAGACTTCTTGCCAACATAAACGCGCTCATGGCTGCCCATAGGGCGTGATTGCCGTTATCTTGCAGCAGAAACCATACGGGGAAAAATATCCCGAATGTGGATATTATCATGCTGTTTCTCATGACCTTGCCCTTAGCGGCCCCAATATATACACCATCAAAAAGATAGGAGCCAAATGAGAGTAGCGGAAGCAGTACCACCCAGAAAAGAAACTCACTAGCGACTAATCTCACATCTTCGATACTGGTTAGTAGCCTGATGATACTCTCTCCTCCAAAGGCGAAAAGTAGCGTGAATAAGACCGCGGAAATTCCAGACCAGAGCCAGGCTAAAGTGACACTCTCTTGCATTAACTTTCTGTTTTTCTGGCCATAAGCGCGGCCAACTTCCGCTTCAGCATAATAAGCAATACCATCTAACGCGTAGGAGATAAGCAGTAATAGATTCAGTAACACAGCGTTTGCTGCAACGGTTTTATCTCCTAATCCTGCGCCTTGAAATGTCATAAAGGCAAAAGATAGTTGCAAACATAAGCTGCGAATAAATATATCAGCATTAAGGGTAAGTAGTTTGTGATAACTGCTGATGTTCAGCTCTTTACATAGCGCTAAAAATTTGAAGTTTCCTATTTTATTTAGCTCTTTATAAACCATGGTAAAGGCGACAAGGAAACCAGCCATATCGGCAAAAACTGAAGCGAGTGCAGCACCTTTGACTCCCCAGCCTAAACCTAGAACGAATAGAACATCGAGCCCTATATTGGCTAAGTTAGCGACAATGAGTTGCCACATTGCGGCTCTAGGTTGTTGCCTGCCAAGTAACCAGCCCAAAAGAACCAGATTGAGCAGTGCAAATGGGGTTGACCAGATCCTGATACTGAAATACTCGCGGCAATAGCGTTCGACCTCAGCACTGGCATCTGTGAGTGATAATGCGCCATTGAGAATGGGGAGTTGCAGTACTACCGCAGTTACACCTAAAATAAGCGCTAAACTTCCCGCTTGAAGTAACAATTTGTATTGGGTTTGTGTGTCTCCCGCCCCAAAGGATTGCGCGACTAAGCCTGTTGTAGCCATCCTTAAAAAGCCTAGCATCCACAATATAAGTGTGATGATAGTTGAGCCAACAGCTACACCGCCTAGATAGTAGGCATTACTTAAATGACCCACTACAGCTGTGTCCACAAGCCCAAGTAAAGGGACTGTGATATTGGACAATATCATGGGCAGAGCGAGTGCCAATAACTGTTTGTTTTTCTGTCTGTTTAAGAGAAGTTCAACAGGGGTCATATTATCTCAGAGGTTCGATATTTTATGTTTAAAAGCATGCTAGTAATTCTGTCTGCAATGATCTGTTTTTCAGCGCAGGCAGCTGTGATTTTACAATATCACCATGTTTCAGCTTCAACACCCGCTATTACTAGTGTGACACCAGAACAGTTTCGTGAGCAGATGCAGTATTTAGCTGAAAATGATTTTATTGTTAAACCGCTTTCTCAGGTTGTAGATGCGATAAAGGCAGAGCAGGCGATTCCTGATAAAACTGTGGTAATAACCTTTGATGATGGCTATCGAAGTATCGCCAAAACAGCCCATCCTATTTTAAAGGAATATGGTTTTCCCTACACCTTATTTGTCTCTATTGAGCCGATAAAAGCAAAGTATCGTGAGATGATGAGTTGGGAAGAGCTTGTTTTACTGTCGAAGGAGGGGGCCGAAATTGCAAACCATAGTTGGGCTCATGAGCACTTGATTCGAAAGCTCGAAGGAGAGACGCAGGAGAAGTGGCTTGCTAGAGTGGAGGAGAATATTTTAAAGACGGAGCGGGAGATAGCGTTAGCTACTGGCCAAAACCATAAGATGCTAGCTTATCCGTATGGTGAGTATAACCAAGCGATTGAGTCAATGCTTGCACGCCATGGCTTTATTGGTTTAGGTCAGCAATCTGGGGCTGCGGGACACTACTCATCGCTTACTGCTTTACCTCGATTTCCTGTTGCCGGAGTTTATGCGGATTTAACTAGTTTGAAAGTAAAGTTACACAGTTTAAATATGCCGGTTTTATCGCAGAATATGAGTGATCCTGAGCTGAAAAATGGTCACTGGAGGCCTGAGTTAAAAGTGACTTTGGATATCAGTGATATCTATCCACATCAGATGATGTGCTATATCCAAGGTCAAGGCGCAAAAGCACCACTTTGGCTTAGTGGGAATGAGTTTAGTATAAGGGCAGAATTAGATCTTCCAGTTGGAAGATCCCGTTATAACTGCACTGTACCCAGTAAAAGTAGAACTGGCTATTATTGGTTTTCACAGGCTTGGGTGAGAAGTGCCAGTGAATAAAACTCTCTTTATCTGCTTATTTCAATAGAGATAGAATTTTTTGTGGGATCCTATCGATATGTAGGATCTCACTGCTAGCTTCAATATCGACCGCAGCGCCAGGCATTCCCCAAACGACAGAACTGGCTTCATCTTGAGCCACGGTGAAAGAGCCTTGATTTTTCATGTTAAGTAAGCCTTTGGCGCCATCTTTGCCCATTCCAGTGAGAATAACCCCTAATGCAGATTTGCCTACCGACTCTGCAACACTATCAAAAAGCACGTCAACAGAGGGTCTATGGCGGTTAACAGGGTCTGTATCTAGCAGTTTGGTATAAAGGGACATCCCCTTTCTTTCTACCACCAAGTGCGCACTACCTGGTGCTAAATAGGCTGTACCTGGTTTTAATAGCTCTCCTCCCTGAGCTTCAATGACAGTCATGCTTGCATTACTATTAAGGCGCTTAGCAAATGAGGTGCTAAAGGCTGCAGGAATATGCTGGGCGATGACAATAGGAGATATGTCATGTGGGAGCTGGCAGATTAAACGTTGAATCGCCTCGGTCCCCCCTGTTGATGCTCCTATAGCGATCACCTTATTTCGTGAATAGGTTGATTTCTGTTTGTCGCTGCTTGGCTTAGGTATTGGAGTATATGGCCGAATGGTGCTTTTGGAGGCAAAATGAATCTTTTCAATCAGCTCCTCCCTGTACTCCATTAGCCTGCTGGTGAGATCAGATTTAGGCTTTAAAATAAAATCTACAGCGCCGATAGATAATGCTTCTAAGGTGACTGCTGCGCCTTTTTCTGTGAGGGTTGAGACCATGATGACTGGCATAGGTTTAAGCTTCATCAGGTTTCTAAGAAAAGCGATCCCATCCATTTTTGGCATCTCTATATCCAGAGTCAGCACATCAGGATGCAGCCTTTTTATCTGTTCTCTTGCTTCGTAGGGATCTTCTGCAGTACCGACAACCTTGATATCTGGCGCATCGCTTAGTAAGTGGGTCAGTAGTTGTCTTACTAATGGTGAGTCATCAACGACTAAGACTTTTATCATAATATATTCCTTTTTTAGAACCATGCCGCACAAAATGTCCAGTGTGAGGAATACCATTCCTTTTGGATCTTAAGTGCAGAATGTTCAAGGCTTAATATTTTTAAAGGTGGTGCGCAGAAAATTTGGGTTTAGCCAATTTCTTACCACCATGGCCTAAAGGCCTGTATATTGTTTGCCCTATAAGATCGAACTCTTCTGAAATGTTCACTAATGTTTCCGAGTGTCCGATAAATAGATATCCCTGTGGACTCAGCATTTTTCTAAATTTTGCGATAATTTTTTGTTTTGTTTCATTATCAAAATAGATGAGTACGTTGCGACAAAATATGGCATCGAAAGGGCCATTCATTGGCCATTTTTCTAATAAATTAAGTTGCTTAAAATGAATCATTTTTTGAATGTTGGACCGCATCTGTATATGTTGATTATCTGCAGTGTGGCGTACATATTTATCAAGGTAACGTGCTGGCAAGTTAGTCACAGAATCTCTGGAGTAGTTCCCAATCGAAGCTTTTTCTAGCACATTAGTATCGAGATCGGTGGCTAGAATTTTTAGATCCCACTGAGAGATGGGAAAGTGTTTTTCCAGTGTCATGGCGATGCTGTAGGGCTCCTCTCCCGTAGAGCATGCCGAAGACCAAACCCTGAGCCTTTTCTTACTTTTCCTCTGCCATTCTGGAATGACAACTTGTTCTAAGTAGTCAAAGTGATGCCCCTCTCTAAAAAATGCAGTTAAGTTAGTCGTTAATGCATTAATGAAGTGAATTCGTTCATCGGGAGTATTTGAAACAAAAGAGCAATATTGAGTAAAGTCTTTTAGATTCAGCTGGCGTAGACGACGACTCAGTCGTGAGTACACCATGTGCTTTTTTCTCTCTGGTAATACTATCCCTGTATTTTCGTAGGCAAGACTTCGGATAAACTCGAAGTCTGCCTTCGTCATAGAAAACTCCTTTTCCTCTATGATTTCCAATTGCTTCTCCTAAAATTCATTCCACTCTTCATCACTAATATTGAGATTTCCATGGGAGTCGCCGGAAACTAATGCCAGTGGTGCTGAAGTGAGACCTGAGCTAGTTTGCTCTTTAGCTTGAAAGAAGCTGAGCTGATTCTTCATATTACGAGCCTGCTCTGCCATGGCGTCCCCTGCAGCAGAGACCTCTTCAACCAATGCTGCATTTTGTTGAGTCATCTCATCCATCTGAGAGATCGCTTTATTAACTTCCTGGATCCCTGAGGACTGCTGGTCTGATGCAATACTAATTTGGCTTATCATATCAGCCACTTTTGTGACGGCTTGCACTATGTCTTGTAGTGTTTCTCCTGATTGATTCACCAGCTGAGTACCATCTGTTACCTTACCTACGCTGTCGCGTATCAGCTCTTTAATCTCCTTCGCGGCTCCTGCACTTCGTTGTGCTAGGTTTCGAACCTCTCCGGCAACGACGGCAAAACCTCGTCCCTGCTCACCTGCTCTTGCGGCCTCAACTGCTGCGTTTAGTGCTAATAAGTTAGTTTGGAATGCGATTTCGTCAATAACACCAATGATATCAGAGATACGCTTACTGGAATCATTGATGGCTTCCATGGCTGTGACGGCTTGCTCTACCACCTTACCGCCATGATCGGCTTTAGTATTTGCTTCCTGAGCTAACTCATTCGCCAGTGTCGCATTTTGGGCACTTTGAGTTACAGTGGCTGTCATCTCTTCCATACTTGATGCTGTCTCTTCGAGAGAGGCTGCTTGCTCTTCGGTTCGTTGACTAAGGTCTGAGTTACCTTGAGCTATCTCTTCTGCACCAGATGTCACCGTATTGGCTGACTCGTTAATGCCCCCAATTACTTCTGTTAGCCTCGATGCTGTCGCGTTTGCATCAGTTTGTAATTTGCGGAACTGACCATCGTAATCTCCATTTATTTGGCGGGTTAAATCGCCTTTAGCAAGCCCGTCAAACATATTGACCACATCGGAGATAACGCTATCTGCAATACCAACTAAACGGTTTAGTCCATTGGACAGATTGAGGAAGAAGCCCTCTTTCCCATCGGTAGATACTCTGTGGCTTAAGTCACCAGCCGCAGCCGCTGAAATTATTGTGTCTATCTCATGTTCTATTGCCACCTCTGCTGTACGGTCGGTCCACTCAACGACTGTCCCTATCTTGTCACCGTTGGTGTCTTTTATTGGATTAGCAACAACTTTGAAGGTTCGACCACCAACGTGGAGCTGGCTTGAATAGGTGCTGTTTAGATTACCCAAGAGGTTACGTTGATGGCTTGGGTTTTTATGGAAGCCGTCTATATTAACCCCGATGAGATTATTAGCGTCGAAGTTAGGCAGATCTTTGACAATGTCTGATTGTGCTGCTCTAAACATATTGGACACTGCATTGTTCATATAGATAATATTTAGATCTGCGTCAGCCACCATGGTATTGGCTGATACGTTATCGAGAGCTTGTTTAATTCGTGCATTTTCAGCTGCCAGTTTCTGCTCTTCGGCTTCTTTAGCCAGCTTAGCAGTCACATCTAACCACTCCACTACGGTTCCAGTGCGCTCGCCATTATTAAATACTGGTGTCGCGATTAAGTTAAAGGTTAAGCCTGATACTTTGATACTGGTTTCATAAGTACTGGTTAGTTTGTCTAGAAGATTGCGCTGGTGGCTTGGTTTTTGATGGAATATATCGATATTGGCGCCCATTAAGGTTGTCATATCGAATCGGGTGAGAGTTTCTTGTAACTTACGTTCATTCTCAGAGAGCATAGCTTTAAGAGAATCATTAAAGTAGATGATCTCATAATCTGCATTTGCCATCATCACGTTTGCTTGGCATACATCCAATGCTTGTTTAACGCGTCCTGTCTCAGCTGCGGCCTGTTTATCTTCCGCTTCTTTAGCGAGTTTTGCGGTAATATCTTGCCATTCGACGACGGTACCTGTTCGTTCTCCATTATCGAAGACTGGCGTTGCAATGAGACTGAAGGTGAGGCCTGATACTTTAATATCAGTCTCATAGGTGCTGGTAAGTCTATCTAACATACCTCGTTGATGAGCTGGGTTTTTGTGGAAAATATCGATATTGGAACCCATTAAGGTGGACATGTCGAATTGATTAAGGCTCTCTTGCAAGGTACGCTCATTTTCACTCAACATCTCTTTGAGGGAGTCGTTAAAGTAGACAATATTGTAATCTGCATCAGCCATCATCACGTTGGCTTTACACACATCCAGTGCTTGTTTAACACGGCCTGTTTCTGCAGCTTGCTGTTGTTCTTCGGCTTCTTTAGCGAGTTTTGCGGTAATATCTTGCCATTCGACGACGGTACCTGTTCGTTCTCCATTATCGAAGACTGGCGTTGCGATCAGACTGAAGGTGAGGCCTGATACTTTAATATCAGTCTCATAGGTACTGGTAAGTCTGTCTAACATACCTCGTTGATGGGCTGGGTTTTTATGGAAGATATCGATATTGGAGCCCATTAGTGTAGACATATCGAATTTACTTAGGCTCTCCTGCAGAGTGCGTTCATTTTCAGATAGCATCTCTTTAAGTGATTCGTTGAAGTAGACAATATTGTAATCTGCATCAGCCATCATGACATTGGCCTTACACACATCCAGCGCTTGTTTTACGCGGCCAGTTTCTGCTGAAGTTCTTTTCTCTTCAGCCTCTTTGGCAAGTTTCTCTGTCATATCTATCCATTCAACCACAGTACCTGTTCGTTTTCCGTTTACAAAAATTGGACTGGCGATGAGATTAAACTTTAATCCTGCTACTTCAATGTTTGCTTCGTGGCTACCATTAAGGCTTTCAAGGACTCTTCTTTGATGGGCTGGGTTACTGTGAAACATATCAATACTTTTGCCGATGAGATTCTTAGTATCGAAATTAGAAAGACTGCTTTGAAGGGCTTTTTCATTTTGGCTAAGCATTTCGGTAACTGAATCATTCATATAGGAAATGTTAAAGTCGGCATCAGCCATCATGACATTGGCCTGACAAACATCCAGTGCCTTGATGGTGGTTTCATCTTGTTGTCGCTTATGATGCAACTCCTCAATCCTGTTGGTCAGGAGCCCCCAGCTAGGCAGATCTATGTCGGAAAAGTGCGGAGGTTCATTATTGAGTAAAGCGTTGCTAACTTCATTAAGCGCTTGATCTGTGTGCTTTTGCCATTGAGTTAGCTTAAGTAGGCCAGCAGCAATCAATAAGATAGCGAGGACCTGAGCCGTTGCTATCCAACTTGTTGCTTGTCCTGTTAAGGATAAGGCTAAGGCAATAGCACTGACCAGCAAACCTGCTATCGGCAAGGCTCTAGTGTTTGATATGTTGGCGTAGTTTGCTTCCATTCGTTTATCCTCGTTATATCTGTTTATTCATTGACTGCTTGTGGCTGCTGAGCATCGATATTATGAATTAGGTTAGAAAGTTGAGATGCCTCTGGCAGGATCTCACTGCCGAGTAGCTTGTTAATATCTAAGAGGATCACCATCTTATCTTCTGTGTTGGTTAACCCTTTTATAAAGCCTAGATCTGTTTCGTCACCAAAGTCTGGGGCGTTGCGAACATCACCATGGTTGACGCTAAAAACATCTGATACGGCATCGACAACAATGCCGATGACCTTGTGATCACTAGCGATAGCAACTTTGACTACGATGACCACTGTGGTTGCACCATACTCTAAGGTTTCAATGCCGAACCTTTGCCTCAGATCTATGATGGGAACTATGGTTCCTCTAAGGTTGATAACCCCTTTAACATGGCTAGGAGAATTAGGGATGATGGTTGTTGCTTCCCAACCTCTGATCTCCTGAACTGAAAGAATATCTACCCCATACTCTTCACTCGCCATGATGAATGTTAGGTATTGCTGGCTGATATCATCTGCAATGGCTTGTTCTTGCTGGGTTATCTGTGTCATATCAAGCTCCGTCAATCCTTTTATACGTTGTAAATATCCATTCCAGTTTAAGCTGCATGTTCTTTCATATTGGCAATTCCGGCTAAGGTTACTAATCCAGAGATATCGATAATAAGAGCCACAGTTCCATCACCTAGAATTGTTGCACCGGAAACTCCCGGTACTTTGCTGTAGTTGTCTTCTAGGCTTTTGATGACAACCTGTTGTTGCGAGAGAAGCTCATCAACAAGTAGGCCTATTTTTTCGTTATTAGAGTCTACAACCATGACTAAGCCGTCTCTAATCTCCTGAAAATCAGCGTCATGTCCAAACTCTTGAAACACCTTAACGACCGGAAGGTACTCTTCTCTGAGCCTGACCAGTTCGTGATTTTCGCTGATACGATTAATTCTCTGCTCTTCAACTTGCAAAGATTCATGAATTGAGACTAAAGGAACGACGTAGGTGTGCTGTCCAACTCTTACTAGTTGTCCATCAAGTATAGCCAAGGTCAGTGGTAGGCGTATGGTGAAGCGACTGCCTTTATCTTTAGTGGATTTAAGTTCAATTGTGCCATTGAGTTCATGAATGTTTCGTCGAACAACATCCATGCCGACACCACGTCCGGAGAGATCAGAAACTGCCTCTGCAGTTGAAAAGCCAGCTTTAAAGATAAGTTGATGAATGGCATCTTCACTTAACTCTTCATCTTCAGTTACTAAGCCTTTATCGATCGCTTTTTTATGAATAAGCTGGGTGTCGAGCCCTGCTCCATCATCAATGATCTCTATGATGATGTTGCCGCCTTGATGAAATGCATTGAGAGTGATGCTTCCTTGCTCCGGCTTACCTTTACTTACCCTAACTTCAGGGGTCTCAAGACCGTGATCTAAAGAGTTTCTGACAAGGTGAACCATAGGGTCGACTATCTTTTCCATCACAGTCTTATCTAACTCGGTATCTTCCCCTTTGAGAATGAGCTCAACCTGTTTTCCTAGTTGTTGACCTATATCACGAACGAGTCTAGGAAAGCGGTTAAAGGCAAAGCTGATGGGGAGCATACGTATCTGCATCACACTCTCTTGCAGATCTCGGGTATGTGAGGCGAGTTGTTCTAGTCCCTGTTTCATTGAAAGTAGGGACTCTTCATCTATCGTATCTTGTTGACCTATTTGGCCAAGCATTGCCTGGGTTATGACTAGCTCTCCTACCATATTGATAAGAAGGTCTATTTTTTCGATACTGACACGTATAGAGCCACCTTCAGGTGTCTTTGCTGGTGTAACAGCCTTAGGTTTAGCGATAACCTCTGTGCTAGGAGATGCCTCTGTGTTAGCGGGAGTTCCTGCTTCTTCTGCTTGCTCTTTAACTGGTGCGTCTGTTTCTTGGTGGTAGTTAATCGTGCATTCATCTTCGACCCATTCAAACACCTCTTTTATCTGCTCTAAAGGTTTATCTGTCACTAAGGCAAGCTGCCAATTGAGATAACAGGCTTCAGGATCCATATCGGAGAAGTCGGGAAGTGTGGAGTCGACTAAAGTCACCTCTAGTTCACCTAGAAGTCTTAGCTCATTAAACATTAAACTTGGGTCGTTACCGCATCGAAGAATGTCTATACCAGGTTGAAAGTCAATAATCCAAGTGGTGTTTTGGGGACTGCTCTCCCCACTACTTGATTCTGTTACGCTCTGCTCCTCTTCTGACTCTGATGAGTTTTGTGCGAGGGCTGCTGTAAATCTGGTTTCTAGTTGTGCTAATAAAGGGTCTGCAAAATCAACTTTGCGCATTAATGCATCTATCATGTTACGTAATAGATCGACCGATAGAAGTAACATATCTTGGTGATCTGTCGTCATCTGACGGCGACCATCTCTTATTTCATCGAGAAGTGTCTCAAGTAGATGGGTGTAATCAGCAACTTGAGTGAAGCCAAACGTAGCACTACCGCCTTTAATAGAATGGGCGGCTCTAAAGATGGTGTTGATAGATTCATCATCAGGCTCATTGACTTCAAGTTTTAGGAGTTCAGACTCCATGCTTGCTAGTCCCTCTAAGCTCTCTTCAAAAAATACCTGACTAAATTGACTAAGATCTATTTCCATATTTAGTTGCCACCGTTAGGTCCATATATTGTGATTAACCTAGTACTTTTCGTACTGTTGCAAGAAGTTGATCTGGGTTAAACGGTTTTACTATCCAGCCTGTTGCCCCTGCAGAGCGCCCTTCATGTTTCTTATCAACTCCAGATTCTGTCGTTAACATTAATAAGGGGGTGAACTTGTAAGCTGGAAGTGTTCGTAAGTTACGGATTAAGGTTAATCCATCCATTACAGGCATGTTGACGTCGGAGATAACGAGGTCAAATTCTCCTCCTTGAGCAGCTTTGAGGGCTTCATCCCCATCACAAGCCTCTGTCACATCAAATCCAGCTGTTTTTAATGTAAATCCAACCATTTGACGCATTGAAGCCGAATCATCGACGGCAAGTATTTTTTTCATTAGGTATCCTCCTCAAGCGTATCCACTTTTAGGTGCGGGAGTGAGATCCCTAGTTCTCCTAAGCTTTCTAAAAGGTCATCTTGGCAACCTAGCCAATCTACCTTCAGAGAACGGGCATCACATGTTTTGGAAAAAAGGTGAAGCAGCTGTGCACCTGCTGTGTCCACTCTAGATAATTGACTTGCATCGATATGAAGTATTTCTGCTTGTGTAAATAACTCACAAAGTTGAGTAAACACAGGCTGAATATTTCGAATCGTTATCTCTGAATCCAATTTAATAGTTTGATCCGACATTTAATTTTTCCTTTGGATTACTTTTGTCCATCCCTGCAAGATCAAAAGATAGTAGGCAAATAGGAGTATTTCCTCTTTTGGAATAAATTTTTTCGAATACATTTAGTTAAGAGATATGTATAGGGGAGAGGATAGTGGCTTGGTAGAGAGACGTTTTGTGGCTTTAAGTGATTGTATTTAGCTGGTATTTTATTGCTGTGTGCTAACGATTTTTCCTATATCTGAGATTAAGTTTTTAGTTAAAATTTGTGGCAGTGTTCCAGGTGTCGAAGATTTAGGTTTTATGATGGCTACTTTTCTTCCCTCTGGTGAGATTAGCGCCATAGAGGCACTATGATCTACTTGATAATTCTCTCCCTCTCCAACCATAGCGTAAACAAAGCCTAAATCGCGAGTTAGCGGAAAAAGCTGGGCATGCTCACCAGTAATTGCTGTGAATTCGGGGTTAAAAAAATCCATATAAGCGAGCAGTTTCTCTTGCGTGTCTCGTTGAGGATCAACAGAGAGAAAGATAATTTGCAGATCGATATCTTTTAATAGCTCAGGGTAAGCCGCACTGAGTTTCCCCATGGTTGTAGGGCATACGTCTGGGCACGAAGTATAACCAATGAAAAATAGACTCCATTTATCGGCAAGTTGTGAGTTTGAAAATAGGTTTCCATGTTGATCTTTCAGAGAAAAAGGCGCTAACTTTTTTGCTGTTGGGAAGATAAAGCTAGTTGCGAGCTCAGGTTCAGCGCGATGAGATTTAAACTGGATAGCAGCGGCAACGCCTAGCCCTAAAAGAGCTAGACCGAATATCGTTGAAATGACAACTGTTAACCGCTTACTCATAAACCGATCCTGTTCTGCTATTGATAAGGCTTAAACCCAAAGGTAGTGGTCGACTAAAAGCACGATAAATAACAACATTAAGTGATAGATGGAGAAGCGGAAAACTTGCATCGCCAAACCAGGTTTATCATCAAATTTTAGTTCCCAGGATTTATAGATAAAGCCGCAACTCAAAAGTGTCGAACCTACCAGATATAATGGGCCACACATGCCAACCAAAACTGGGAGAAGGCATGCGATTGCAAGCAGTATGGTGTAAAGCAAGATACAGGTTTTGGTAAATTCTGTACCATGAGTGACTGGTAGCATGGGGATATCCACTTTGGCGTATTCAGCCTTTCTATGGATAGCTAATGCCCAAAAGTGGGGCGGGGTCCAAGCAAAAATAATGATGACCAGTAACAGGGCGTTGCCGTGAAACTCTCCAGTCACCGATGTCCAGCCTAATAATGGTGGCATAGCTCCCGCTAACCCCCCTACAACAATATTCTGCGGCGTGGCTCGTTTGAGGTAAGCGGTGTAGACAACAGCATAACCGAGTAAGCTGGCGAAGGTTAACCAAGCGGTTAACTCATTGACCAAGGTGTAGAGTAAAACAAAGCCTAGTACAGCAAGAGAGATAGAGAAGGTTAACGCTTTCGTTATCGAAACACGTCCCTTAGGTAGAGGTCTGTTATAGGTGCGAGCCATCAATCCATCGATGCGTCGATCGATTAAATGGTTAAAGGCGGCTGCTGCGCCAGCCATCATGCCGATACCTAGAAGTCCAAAGATCAGCGGCTGTAATGGCACAGCCCCGGGTAGTGCCAGACACATTCCCACTAGAACAGTTAGTAGCATTAAGGCGACAACTTTAGGCTTTGTCATCTCATAATAGGCGCGCCATTGGAGTGGCTGACTCTGGGTGTCACTTGACGAGATAGAAAGTGGTTTTGCCATGGCTAATCCTCTGCATTGGCGTTACGCCGTTTTGTTTAGTTATAGTGCGTAATCAATTCTGTTAATCAAATATCTGTATTGGCCTTTGTCATTGCGAATGTTTTATGCTTTTCGCCACAGTGCGTAATTAATAAAGACTAAGTTAAGTAGTAGTAAAGCTGCGCCGGCATTATGGGAAACTGCAACACCTAAAGGCAGGTGAAGCACGACATTGCTTATTCCTAACGCAACCTGTAAGCACACGAGTAAAACCAGCAGTAAAGCGGAACGCTTCAGTAGTGAAGATTGAGATTGTTGATATAACTTAAAAGCTAACCAAAATAGCATCGCAGCGGTGACTACTGCCCAAAATCGGTGAACAACATGTATTGTCATCCTCGAAGCATAATCTAATACGCCAAACTCATAGGTATCATGCTCTCCCTGAAAAGGGTTAAAAGCTTGAGCGAGTTTCAGGTTGTTATACCAGTCACCTTCACAAATAGGTAAGGTTGTGCAAGCAAGGGCCGCATAGTTTGAGGAGGTCCAGCCTCCAATAATGATCTGTAAAATTAATACGCCTAAGCAAATTAATGCGAGAGGAGCAAGTTTACGAGCAATGGCGTCTCCTCCGGGGATCCTCAATGGTTTAGTTCGCAAATACAGTAGCAGCAGTAAGGCTATTAAGCTAAATCCTCCAATAAGGTGGGACATCACCACGACAGGCATGAGCTTCATTGTGACTGTCCACATGCCTAGGGCTGCTTGGAACACGATCAATAGGGCGATCAATCCTGGTAATTTTTTAGGGGCTTCATCTTTTTTCAAACAAAGAATAAAGATTAGTAGTACCAATAAACCAAGAGCGCCAGCGATATACCTATGTATCATCTCTAACCAAGCTTTTTTGGGCTCTACCTCATGGCCAGGAAAAGTCGCTTGCACTTGAGATAGTTCATGAGCTTGGCTCGGCACTTTCAACATGCCATAACATCCTGGCCAGTCGGGACACCCGAGACCGGCATCAGATAGTCGGGTATAAGCCCCCATTAATATGACGCACAGGGTGAAGATGATGGTTATTTTTAGTAGAGAGGGGATCTGCATTAGCCAACCCTCGACAGCTTCAGCATTTTTCTAAGATCTGATACTAAGGATTTTCCTTGGAGGACCTGCTCTTCTCGACCCGATACCGAAGGATATCGCATCACTAAACTACCTAATGGATCCACAATGATCATCTGCTGCTGGCTGAGCATCTCACTCATCTGATTGTTTGCTTTAGCTGTCTCAAATGGGCTGTTTGATAGTGCGGAAATATCACTTTTATCGTTAACTAGTATTAGGGTATGGACTCTGTCTTGCTCTCTTCCTAAAGCCACATGGCTTTGTTGAAGAATATAGAGACGATCTTGACAAACTTGCTCGCAGATTTCAGGAAGTAGGTAGAGAAGTTGCCACTCTTTAGGTTTAGGGTTTTCCATGGCAAGAGAGGAGTAACTGGTACCTGTAGTAAGCAGCTCTCCCTTATTGGTAGCGCCGCCTTGATACAGATCTAAACTCAGCACAATTTTTGCGGCGACCACAGGTAGGATAAATACCAGTAGTAAAATAAGAAGTGGTTTCTTGCCGCTCTTTTTTGGGGAGTTCATACTCTCTCCTCTCGTTAGATACCTCGCAGGATCTCCTAAAAAATTAGATGATCTCTCTATCGAGGTAACACTAGTTTTGTTTCCCGAGACGGCTAGGAAACGACTTTTATTATCTGTATTGGTAGTAAAAAACTGCCTAATACCTAACCTACTTGGTCTTGTTTCTGTTGGCAATAGTCATTTGTACTTATTGTCATCTTATTGTTTTTACTATTTCTTTTTTAACCTGACTCTGATGAAGTAGAACACGAGAAGTGCAAATGCAACAGCCATAGAAAACCACTGGAGGGCATAACCTAAGTGTTTTTGAGCCGAGAGGGGGATCGGTTGCCATGGATGGGGCAGGTTGATTCCCTTAATGCTCTCTGGTTGAAGCACTGCTAATGCCACGGGATGGTTCAATGTGGTTTCTATCTGTGAAATATTTAAGTTCTGAACTCTTTTAGGCCATCCCTCTTCGGCAAAAAGATCTGAGCTCATAGGGTTCGCTTGTTTCTGATAAAGGCGCCCCGTGAAGGTCTGAGATTGATTAATGTGCGGCAGCTTAGGGAGCACTCTTCTGTCATTGCCAGCAGGGACAAATCCGAGTTCAACCAGTAACCAAGGGTCGATGGGATTGACCTGCATAACTTGCAGTGCAAGGTAGCCAACTTGACCATTAAAGATTTGATTGTCGAGTAAAAACACTTTGTTTCCCACTGGGGTGACAGTGGTACTAAGTTTGTAACCTGTGAGTGGCTCGCTCGCAGGAAGCGAAAGCAGTTTACGATATGAGAGCGGAGCCGCGGCTTGCCTAGAGGTTAGTTGAGATTGTAGCTCCTCTTTTAACTCTGCGCGGGATAACTGCCAGAAACCTAGCTTGACCAGAAGCAAAAACAGACTCACAGTAGCAAGTATAACCAGCACTTTGGTGCCTCTCCAAAATAGCCGAGGATTACGAGTGAATACACTATTGGTGTTTAAATTAGTTTTAGTACTGCTACTGCTTTTCATCTTATTTAATCTTGCCCGAGCCCTATTTATAATGGTGAAAGGGGAGAGTAAAGTCCCCATGAGCCAATATCTTGGTCGTAGAGTTATCTTCTCCGTGCTGGTGGTTGTGCTGTTATTGCTGGCCATGGCAACGGGCGTTATCACACCCAATATAAGGCCATATTGAGCGAGTAAGGTTGTTCACTAGAGCGCTGATTATTTTTTCTGATAAATTGTTTTGGTTGAACACCCAAAAAGGGGTTGCCGCGCAGTGCTCATATAGAGATGCGCAGCTAGTCTGTTTCGATTAAAGGACGTAGACAAAGATAAATAGGCATAACCAAACTACGTCAACGAAGTGCCAATACCAGCTTCCTGCCTGAAATGCGAAGTGCTTATCAGGTGTGAAATGTCCTTTTAAAACCCGGAAAAAGAGTACGATTAAAAATACAGTTCCCAGCGTGACATGCATACCGTGAAAGCCTGTTAGCAGGAAGAAGGTGTTGCCGTAGACGCCAGAATCTAAGGTTAATCCCATCTCCTGATAGGCATGAACATACTCTTCTACTTGCAGACCTAAGAAGGCAAATCCAAGTAAAATCGTTATTCCTAACCAGACTGAAATTGCCGAGCGTTTTCCTTTCTCAAGGCTAACATGGGCCATATGCAAGGTGATTGAAGAGGTGAGAAGTATGAGGGTGTTGTAAAGGGGTAAGCCAGTCCATCCCATTGCTTGGGTCGTTGTACCGTCAGGAGTTTTGACTAAAGGCCATATCGCTTCAAATCCAGGCCAAAGTACTTCGTTGGTCATAGCATTATTAGAATCACCACCTAACCAAGGTACTGCAATCATTCTGGCGTAGAGCAGAGCGCCAAAAAATGCCGCAAAAAACATAACCTCAGAGAAGATAAACCAGCTCATTCCCTGTCTGAATGAACGATCCATTTGTTGGGAATAAAGTCCACTCATAGACTCGGCGATAACGGTTCTGAACCAGCCAAAAATCATATAGATGATGACGGCGATTCCTGCGAGTAGTATATATCCGCCGCTACTACTCTCTGTATTGAGTTGTTGTACATAGCTTCCCGCGCCGAAGGCGATAAGAAATAGGCCTATTGCGCCAATAATGGGCCAGGCGCTTTGGGCTGGGACATAGTAATGTTCGTGCTTAGTTGTCATCTTGCTGCTCCTTGCTCTATCGCATCAACATATCCACGATCTGTGATGTTGTAGAGGGTATAAGAGAGAGTCAATGTTGATATGGATTCTGGTAAATCCGGATCCACAAAAAATATCAGCGGTAACTCTGCGCTGGCTTTGGCCGTTAATCTCTGTTGATTAAAGCAAAAGCACTCTGTTTTATTAAAGTAAGCCGCTCCTTGACCTGGGGATACAGATGGAATTGCCTGTCCAAGCGTCTCCTCCATTGAGAGGTTTATCGCTTTAAAGTTAGTTCTTATTAACTCACCTGGATGAACCTGCATTCGTTTCATCTCAGGTGTAAACTCCCAAGGCATATCACTCTGTATCTGTGCCATAAATTCAACGGTAACCGTTCGGCTTTTATCTATGGTCATAGCTTGATAGCTGCTTGCTGTATTACTGGTTTTGCCATTTATTCCTAGTTGCTCACACAGGACATCATAGAGAGGAACTAAGGCAAAACCGAAGCCGAACATGCCAATAGCACCCGCTATCAACATAGAGATCAGCTTTTTATTCGATTCTGCCTTCTCCATGATTATTTAATCTCCGGCGGCGTACTAAAGGAGTGGTATGGAGCAGGACTTGGTAGAGTCCACTCTAAACCTTCGGCGCCATCCCATGGTTTTGCCTCAGCTTTTTCACCGCTGCGTATGCACTTGATGACCACATACAGGAAGATTAGTTGAGATAAACCAAAGGCGAAACCGCCAATTGAAACTATCTGGTTTACATCAGCAAACTGCACCGCGTAATCAGGGATCCGCCTTGGCATACCTGCTAAGCCTAAGAAATGCATCGGGAAGAACAGCACATTGACCGAGATGACAGAGGTCCAGAAATGGATCTTGCCCCACTTTTCATCGTACATATTGCCTGTCCACTTAGGTAGCCAGTAATAGGCGGCTGCCATGATTGAGAATATAGCGCCTGTGACTAACACATAGTGGAAATGGGCAACCACGAAATAGGTATCGTGGTATTGGAAATCAACAGGGGTGATCGCCAACATCAATCCAGAAAATCCTCCAATGGTAAAGAGAATAATAAAGGCGACAGCAAACAACATCGGGGTTTCAAAGGAGATTGATCCCCGCCACATGGTTGCGACCCAGTTGAACACTTTCACCCCTGTAGGCACCGCGATCAGCATAGTACAGTACATAAAGAAGAGCTCTGCAAAAACAGGCATACCCGTTGTGAACATATGGTGTGCCCATACTAGGAATGAAAGTATTGCGATACTGGCGGTTGCGTAAACCATGGAGGAGTAACCAAACAGAGGTTTTCGACTGAAGGCTGGCACAATGGCTGAGATGATACCGAAAGAGGGTAAAATCATGATGTACACTTCCGGATGTCCAAAGAACCAGAAGATATGCTGGAACATCACAGGATCTCCACCACCTGCTGCATCGAAGAAGCTAGTGCCGAAGTATTTATCGGTCAATACCATGGTCACAGTACCTGCAAGAACTGGCATCACCGCAATCAATAGGAAAGCTGTGATAAGCCAAGTCCACACAAACAGAGGAAGCTTCATCCACGTCATACCAGGTGCACGCATGTTGACGATTGTCACCACAACGTTAATAGCACCCATGATGGAGCTAATTCCCATAATATGCACTGCAAAGACGAAGAGTGCAGTGCTGTCTGGGCTATAAGTTGTGGATAGGGGAGCGTAGAAGGTCCAACCAAAGTTGGGACCACCACCTTCCATAAATAGAGAGCTCAGCAAGATGGCGAAAGCGAAAGGTAAGATCCAGAAGCTCCAGTTGTTCATTCTTGGGAGTGCCATATCCGGCGCGCCAATCATCATGGGAATTAGCCAGTTAGCTAATCCTGTGAAGGCTGGCATTACGGCCCCGAATACCATGATAAGACCATGAACTGTGGTCATCTGATTAAAAAAGTTTGGCTCAACAAGCTGGAGTCCGGGCTGAAAAAGTTCGGCTCGAATAACCATGGCCATCGCGCCACCAGTGAGGAACATGATGAAGCTGAACCAGAGATAGAGCGTGCCTATATCTTTGTGGTTTGTAGTGAAAAGCCAGCGTTTAATCCCAGTCGGCATCGCTTCATGATGGTCGTCATGGTGATCTGCTTGATTATGTTCTGGCTCTATATTGTCTTGTGCATCGTGTGTTGTACTAGTCATAGCGTTCCCCTATTGACCATGCTGATTAACATCAGCAGCCTGAACCATATCGCCTGTGTTGTTACCCCATGCGTTTCGTTCATAAGTGATCACGGCTGCAATCTCTTGCGGCGTTAATTGTGCCCCGAAAGCCTGCATAGCGGTTCCGGGTTTACCCTTGATAACCATATCAAGGTGGCCCGTTACTGGGCCTGTGATCACTGGGCTGTTTACTAATGAAGGGAAGGCGCCAGGGAGGCCTGTTCCTGCAGCCTGATGACAAGCAACGCAGTTGGTCATATAGACCTTCTCGCCCATAGCCATGAGTTCATCCATGGTTAAGTCATCTAATACAACGGCTTTAACCTCTTCGACCACTTCTGCAGCGGCCTCCTCAATCTCAGGTAAGGTTACTGGAACTGCAGCTTCTGACTCGCTCGGTGTTGCGGAAGCTGGGCTCGCGGAGCTGATATCTGCCGCTTGAACAGTATCACCAGAGTCATTGCCCCAAGCATTACGCTCATAGGTAACCACAGCCGCAATTTCTGTTGCAGTTAACTGCTTAGCGAAGGCTTGCATTGCAGTGCCAGTCTTACCATTTAAAACAATATCAACATGACCTGCGACAGCGCCTTTAATCAGAGGACTGCCAATAAGAGAGGGAAACACCCCAGGAAGACCCGCACCGTTCGGTTGGTGACATGCAGCGCAGTTTGCCATGTATACCTGTTCTCCTTGAGTCATTAGTTCATCCATACTCAAGGTTTTACTCAATGCTGCTTGGGCTTCTGCGGCAGCAGAGCTTGCTTTACTCTTCTGCTCAACTAACCAAGTATCGAAATCTGCTTCAGAAACTGCTTCGACCACAATTGGCATAAAGCCATGGTCTTTGCCACATAACTCAGCACATTGGCCTCGGTAAGTTCCTGTTTTGTCTATACGTGTCCAAGCTTCATTAATGAATCCTGGATTGGCATCTTTTTTAACAGCGAAAGCGGGCACCCACCACGAATGGATGACATCTTCTGAAGTCATAAGAAAACGCACTTTCTTGTTGATTGGAAGAACTAAGGGGTTATCAACCTCAAGGAGATAGTTCTCTCCTTTTGCCTCTGTGCCATCGATCTGTTCTCTGGGAGTGGAGAGTAAGCTGTAAAATTCGATATCTTCATCAAAATAGCTGTAATGCCATTTCCATTGAGAGCCGGTAACTTTAATTGTGATATCGGCATCGGAAGGATCTTCCATTGCGATCAGGGTTTTAGTGGCGGGTATTGCCATTAAAATAAGTATGATAAAAGGCACAACGGTCCAAGCTATCTCAACCTTTGTACTTTCGTGAAAATTAGCCGCAATCGCACCTTTGGATTTTCTGTGATTGATCATGGAATAGATCATCACACCAAAGACCAAGATTCCGATGGCACAACAGATATATAGGATGATCATGTGCAGGTTGTACACCTGACCACTGATCTCCGTAACCCCTTGAGTCATATTCAAGGGCATCTCTGATGCCAACATGGGTGGCGTAAACAGCAACGCCAGAAAACAATACAGCGCTTTCTTCACTAGACTTCTCCTCTGCCAAAATATAAGACAAAGAAGAGTCACACAGTAAGTCTCTGCTCTATGCAAACTCTTCAGTTCCCAAAAAAGCAACGATGACATCAAAGTACGCTAGCGGTTTTACTTATTATTGTGAAAGTAGCAGTCTTTTTTGCTGCTGAAGTTAACCACATCTGTACCTACTACAGAATATATCTGTTTCGATTTCCGCTAGGTAAACAATGCAGTTATATCACTGGGAATTGATTTACTTTGCAGACGACTAAATCGCTTTGGATATAACAAATTATCGTTGTTATGTTTCTAACTTACTGTGTGTTGAAATATTGATCAAGATCACTTTTTCTTTATTTTTAAATTAATAATGCCATTTCATATAGGTATTTAGCAGGTTTCGATATTGTTAAATTTTTCAATCCTAGGTATTGATGAAGAGATAGTCATTTTCTTTTTAGTCACTAAAAACCTCATGGTGTATGGGTTTCAAAGCCCTTTATATAAGCTTGAAACTCTTTAGATATGCTGGATATTCAGATGTTTTTTGAAAGTGCTATTCGCAAAAAAGCCCCATAAAAGGGGCTTAAGAAGATAGGGGGAGAGATTAGTGAACGGATGAAAATAAACTTGGTTGCAAAGCTGAGTCGATAATAGGGTTATGGGTATTTACCTGAGAGCTTGAATTTGCATCCTCAATAACAACGCCCAACGCTCTAGCACTTTTAGCAACAATTTGAAGACGGCGGCTATCACGTGCATCTAACGATTGAGTCCAACAGAGCACTGCGCTAGAGGTGCCACTTGTCAGTGCTTTTTCCATTGCCCAGAGGGTTTCCACTTCATCTTTTGCATGTACCAAAAGTACGCGGTTCATTCTAACACCGGCTTCTGCTAGCAGCTTCTTGTAGCCTATATTCGGTGGGCTGATTAACACTATCCACTGTCCCTGCTGGCTTAATGTGGCAAGCTGTGAGCTCACCTGTTTTAACTCTTCACGCCCTTGTGTAGAGCTGGCTACAGAGGAGATAGTACTGCTTTGTAGCTGGCTGGAGTAATGAGTCTGGTGATCTATCCAAAGTCCAGGATGTCTTGGGCCATTGCCGATTAATGTGTTCATTGCCAATCTCCATTGCGAATAACACCGACAGCCAATCCTTCAATACTTAGGCTTTGGTTAGTTAGATCAACGACTATAGGACTGTAATCTTCATTTTCTGCATGAAGGTAAACAGTACTGCCTTTTTTCTCGAAGCGTTTAACTGTTACATCATCTTCAACACGGGCAACGACAACCTGACCGTTTCTTGCTTGCTCAGCCTTATGGACAGCCAGAAGATCTCCTTCGAGAATACCGATATCTTTCATGCTGTCGCCACGTACCCTAAGTAGAAAGTCGGCACTTGGATGGAACATATTTGGATCAACTTGATAATGCTGTTCAACATGCTCTTGAGCTAGGATAGGCTCCCCAGCTGCAACTTGGCCTATCAAAGGTAAGCCTTGCTCTTCAAGCTCCTCTGTTTGAGCTAACCTAATACCACGAGATGTACCAGGAATGATCTCAATACAGCCCTTTTTAGCTAGAGCCTTTAGGTGTTCCTCAGCAGCGTTGGCGCTTTTAAAACCTAAACGTTTAGCAATTTCTGCACGGGTTGGAGGCATGCCTGTTTCGGCAATATTGCATTTAATTAGTTCAAGAATTTCAGCTTGTCGTGGTGTTAAAGGTCTCATTATCAATCCTGTCTTTCTATACAGTAACTGTCAGTATATACAGTATTTTGATCAGTGCAAGTATTAACCAAATTTTATCTGTTTTTCTTATCTGTACTATTTAAGCTCTGTTTTTCTCTCTGATAGCAGCGGTTATCTAAGGCTTGAGCTAATTTGGTGGAATTATTCAAAATCTGGTACTCTATGCAGTTATTAAATTAAACACATTGCATAAGAATAATGTCCAAACAAGACTCCCTTTGGTTTAAATCACTGCGCTGGCTTCAGAAAAAGTTGGTGCATACTATTGTTGTGCCGCAAGAACCGTTTAAGGATCTAAATCTAGATCCTGAGAAACCGCTCGTTTATGTGATGAAGACTGAATCTCTCAGTGACATCGCAGCTCTCAGTGAGATCACGGGAGAGCTAGGTTTACCTAGCCCTTATGAGCCATTAGAGGTTGAAGGGCGGTCAACGCCTAGAGTGGTATGCCTAGAGGGGGCTAAGCCTCTTATGGGGAAAAGGGAGAGTAATGAGTTCTTCCTAAGTAGCTTTATGGATCTGTTAAAGGCACATAAAGAGAGTCCAGATCTCGATATTCAACTGGTACCTGTGAGTCTCTATTGGGGAAGAACGCCAGGTAAAGAGGATGACACGATGAAAGCCGCTGTGCTTGAGCGTGAGAATCCAACTTGGTTGCGTAAATGTTTGATGATCCTATTTTTAGGCCGACATAACTTTGTTCAATTCTCCAATTCGGTCTCGATACGTTATATGGCCGATGAGCATGGCACTGATAAGCGTATCGCACATAAACTTGCCCGCGTAGCCCGAGTGCACTTTAGCCGTCAGCGAAAGGTGATGACAGGCCCAGTTTTACCTAAGAGGCAGGCCCTTTTCCATGCCTTGATTAACTCAGAAAGTTTAAAGAGAGCGATTCAGGAGGAGGCGACGAGCAAGAAGATTTCAGAGGTTGAAGCCAGAGCGAAGGCGATGGAGTATCTGGATGAGATTGCTGCGGATTACTCAGACAGCTTAGTGCGTATTGCTGAGCGCTTCCTGACCTGGTTGTGGAATAAGCTTTACAAAGGTATCAATATTAAGGGAGCTGAACAGATCCGTCAGCTACACCATGATGGCCATGAGATCATCTACGTGCCTTGTCACAGAAGCCATATGGATTATCTGCTGCTCTCCTATATTCTCTATTACCAAGGTATGGTTCCGCCTCACATTGCAGCGGGGATCAACCTGAATTTCTGGCCTGCAGGCCCTATGTTCCGCCGTGGTGGTGCCTTCTTTATTCGCCGTAGTTTCAGAGGTAATAAACTGTATACCGCTGTGTTTCGCGAATATCTGGATCAACTTTTCACTAAAGGTTACTCGGTCGAGTACTTCACCGAAGGTGGACGTTCAAGAACCGGACGCCTATTGGCACCTAAAACCGGTATGATCGCGATGACGCTTAACAGTGTACTTCGTGGAATGGAGCGCCCAGTGACTTTGGTGCCTGTCTACCTTGGTTACGATCATGTAATGGAAGTGGCGACTTACCATAAAGAATTAAGTGGTAAGAAGAAAAAGAAAGAGTCGGTTTGGCAGGTTTTTGGTGCTTTGCGTAAGCTAGGAAACTTTGGTCAAGGCTATGTGAACTTTGGTAAGCCTATCACCTTGCATAGTTTTCTAAATGAGCAGGTTCCTGATTGGCGTGAGGAGATCGCGAGCGACCCTGAGCAGAAGCCAACATGGTTGACCCCTGTGGTTAACACTCTTGCGAATCAAGTCATGACCAATATCAATGACGCTGCGGCGGTGAGCTCAGTCACCTTGACTAGCTTAGTTCTGCTGGCGTCAGAGCAAAATGCTCTCGAGAGAACTCAGCTTGAGAAGCAGCTGGATCTCTATCTTAAGTTGCTAAAAGATCTACCTTATACCTCATACACATCTGTTGTAGAAGGTGATGGCAAGCAGCTAGTCACTCAAGGCTTAGAGCTGAAGAAACTACAGTTAGATAGCGACCCACTGGGTGATATCGTCTCCATTGATGAGAGTATCTCCATTGCGATGACCTATTACCGTAATAACATTATTCACTTAATGATTATTCCTTCACTGGTTGCTAGCTGTTTGACTCAACATGAGCGGATCACCAGAGATGAGATCAAAGCGATTATTGCCGACTTCTATCCTCTGCTTGAAGCTGAGCTGTTTATGGGTGTTGAAGATACCGATAAGTTAGTCGAGCAGATATTAGATCTGTTTATTGAGCAGCAGTTGATCCGTGAAGATACTGGTTTCAGTGTGGTTGAGACCAGCATTAATCAGTTATTGCTGCTTGCTGGCACTGTGAGTGAGACGTTGCAGCGTTACGCCATCATCTTTAATCTGTTAGCCGATTTCCCAGAGATGGAGCGTTCAGATCTAGAGGCTGAAAGTCATAAATTGGCGAAGCGTTTAGGTGCCCTTCATGGCATTACCGCACCTGAGTTCTATGATAAGAATCTTTATAGAACCTTGAGTGTGAAGCTTAAAGATCTAGGTTACCTCAAAGATAACGGTAATAAAGCCGATGTTGAGAGAGTTCGTGCGTCAGCCAATGGCTTATTGAGGTCTTCTGTTAGGCAGACCATAGTCGATAGTGTTGCAGCGGAGCGCTCTGCTTGATAATTAACAGTGAGTATGGGGCCGTAAATCGGCCTCATCATCTTGAAAGCGGTTTTATTATATTGGCAATCATTGGCCATAGTTCAGATTTGGAGAGTTAGGGTTATATGGCCAATCATATGAATGCAGCCAAAGATAAGGCTGCGGGTAAGTCTCTGCTTGGCGGAGCGATGATAGTTGCGGGTACAGCGGTTGGTGCAGGAATGTTTTCCCTGCCTGTTGTTGGTGCCGGTATGTGGTTTAGCTATTCAATTCTAATGATGTTAGGTGTCTGGTTCTGTATGCTGGTTTCCGGCTTACTACTACTTGAAACCAACCTTCATTTCGAGCCTGGCTCGAGTTTTGATACCTTGACGCGTGAAACTTTAGGTCAGTTTTGGCGAATAGTGAACGGCTTATCTATCGCCTTTGTGCTCTATATTTTAGCCTATGCCTATATCAGTGGCGGTGGCTCTGTCGTTAACCATAGTCTGCAAGTGTCAGGTATCGAGTTGCCTCAAAGCCTTGCTGGCTTAGTTTTCGCCTTAGGTTTGGCGTTTATTGTTTTTATCAGCACTAAGGCTGTCGATAGGATCACCACGATCATGCTCGGGGGGATGATCATCACCTTCTTCCTTGCAATCGGTGATCTGCTGATCGATATCGATACAGTGAAGTTGTTTGCACCTAATGGCGAGGACACTTATCTACCTTACATTTTAGCTGCACTGCCCTTTGGTCTTGTGAGTTTTGGCTATCACGGTAATGTGCCGAGCCTGGTTAAGTATTACGGCAAAAAGCCTAATACGATCATCAAGGCGATACTGATCGGCACCTTGATCGCATTTGTTATCTATGTCTGCTGGTTAGTGGCTACCATGGGGAATATTGCCCGTGGTGACTTCGTTAATATTATCGCCCAAGGCGGTAATATGGGGGTCTTGGTTTCGGCTCTGTCTGATGTGATGAGCAGTAGCTGGTTAACTACCATGTTAACGATTTTTGCAAATCTAGCCGTTGCTTCTTCGTTCCTAGGGGTTACCTTAGGTTTGTTTGATTTTCTGGCCGATCTTTTTGGCTTCGATGAATCCAGAGGTGGACGCTTTAAAACGGCCGCAGTGACCTTCCTACCACCGACAGTGCTTGGATTACTTTTCCCGAATGGCTTCTTGGTTGCCATCGGTTTTGCAGCACTTGCGGCGACAGTTTGGACTGCGATTGTACCAGCAATGATGGTGTACAAGATTAGAAAGAAGTTTCCTAATTCGACCGGTTTTAAAGTTCCTGGCGGTAATGCGGTGATTGTCATCGTAATGTTGTTCGGTATTATTACCGGAGCCTGTCATTTATTAGCGATGGCGGATCTACTGCCTGTATACGGGTAAGGTAAAGATTCAGTCTGAAAGCCCTCTTCTGAGGGCTTTTTTGTTTCTATTTCTTTAGATTAAGTCTGTCGAGATATTGCTGTGGAGTGCACCTTCTCAAGCGTTTGAAGGCTCGGCTAAAACTCTGTTGATTGGCGTAACCTAATAAGCTGGCAATCTCATCTATCTCCTTGCCGTCCAACATATACTTAATTGCCTGATTACTAATAATATAATTACTTATGGTCGAGAAGCTGAGACCTAAATACTGTAAACGTCGTTGTAGCTGCTGTTCGGAGATATTAAAAAGCTTAGCGACCGCTTTCACCTTAGGCAGACCATAAAAACGTGAGTAGTTGATCATCTCAAAAAGCACTTTAGGTGCATCATGGGGCTGAGGCATGTTGAGGTATTTCTCAAACAGGGATCTTGGCATGGTGACAGGAGCATTAAACTCCTGATCTGGACTGATTGAGTGCACCATCTCATCAATATCAAACCAGATCTCAGTTTGGGCTGCATTCCAAACTACCGGAGAGCCAAATAGCTCCGATACTTGCTCATGACCTATTGCTGAACCACTGAGTTGTACCCGAATTGGGCGATAATCTTTGCCTAAAAAATGGCGCTGAGCATTAAGTAAAGTGATCGCAACTCTGAGGGAGTCTAGACTCTTTTGTTGCTTAAAAACATAGGGGTTTTTATAGCACCATTTCATAATTTTGGCCGATTGGCTCACATAGTAACTGGCTCCGGAGTGCAGGCTGACGACTCCGTAGTTGATCCTACGTATGCTCATCGCTACATCTGGGGTTGCGAGTGGATCAATTCCCGTGATCTCTAGCCTATTAAAATGCAAATACTCACTGAGTTTGACCATATAACAGGGATCTTGGCTAAGTTCTGCAAGCTCTGTTAACCAGTGGCCGACTTGAGTAAAAGGGATAAGAGCCATAGGCTCCTGCATTAAGGTTTGAGGGATATTGAGATCCCGATAACCGATCCCAAATATCTGCTGCATTCCATCAAATACAGGCTTTAAGTAACAAACTCGAATAAATGAAGTGTTAAATTTCATAGGCAGGTCTTCCAATAGCTGAAGGCTGATTTAATCATAAATGGTGTAAACTTGATATGTTTGGCCTCAATCTATTGCTCGTTTATGGATAAAGGTCAGACAATAGGTTTTTAAGTTTATAGGAGGCCATTTTCATGAGTTTACTGGGTATGCCGTTTGTCGATACGGGGGCAGATACAGCACTTCATGTTGTTGCCTTGGTTGTGATGGTCGTCACAGTGTCTGCCGTTGCAGTTGGGTTTTGGAAGATACATGAGATGCCTATCAATAAGGCGCATAAAGAGGAGCATCATCAGATAGGGCTTATCACTGCACTCACATGGATTGGTTTTGTGTGGCATTGGGTATGGGTGTTAGCCGTATTTGTTGCATTTGTCGATGGTGAGAAAGCACTAAGAAAGTTAAGAGATATTTGGCATGAACAACCAGACAACTCAGCCCAGCAATCCCTAGAGGCTCCTCAGTCAGATAGAGAGGTTACCAATAATGCTTGAAGGCTTGGCTGTTTGGGCTCTATTTATCTACCTGCTTCGTTTAGTGGGTATGCCGTGGAATAAATTTTCTAAGGCGTTTGCCTATATCGGTGGCGGAGGTTGGCTGCTATTTGTTTGGGTCGGCCTACTAAACTTTACCCCTATGGATCTCTCTGGAGGCTCACTGGTTCAATCTCCTCATATTCAACTGCGCCCCGCATCGAGTCAGATTAAAGGTTCGGTTAAACATATCTATGTCGAACCAAATCAACGTATTGAGCAGGGGCAGCTTGTGTACGAACTTGATGATGAGCCCTATCAAATTGCGTTAAATAAGGCCAAGGTGGATCTCAATGCCGCTGAAGTTGCATTAAAGCTTGCCAATGAAGATGTAAAGCTTGCCATGAAGCAACATCAGAGTGTCTTGGCTGATACTAAGATTAGTCAGAGTCAGGTAGTGGCTGCACAGAAAGATCTTAGCTGGAAGGAGAAGACCCTGACTCGCTATGTTGAGCAAAATAGAGTTGTTCCTGACACTATCACTAAGAGCCAGTTAGATGAGCAACAAACGGCTGTTGCTTTAGCTCAGTCGCAGCTAGCAAGCTATGTTGCCAGTGTCGAGAAAGCGACGTTTGCAGAGCATAAAGCGGGACTTGAGATTGAGAAAGCACACCTTGCGGTCGCCAGTCGTCAATCGGATCTAGCTGGCCAAGCTGAAACATTAGCGAAGGCGCAATGGGATCTGGATAGCACTAAGGTTTATGCCCCAGCAGATGGCTATCTGACAAATTTTATTATGCGAGAGGGGCAGTTTGTCGGGCTTGTACCACGTATTGCGATGTACACGGATGAGAAATACGTCTTGATGCGGGTAAACCATCAGGCAATACGTAATGTTAAGGTGGGCCAAAGTGCAGAGTTCGCTTCTGCTGTTTATCCCGGTAAGGTGTTTCGTGCTCAAGTTGAAGGGATTGTCGAGGCAACTGGTGAGGCTCAGGGAAGCTTATTGGCTCGTGATGATAATGTACGCCAAACGACGGGACAGAACCTTAATAATAAGCATCACTTTGTTCGATTGAAGCTGGAGGAGGGGGAGTATGACCTCCCCGTTGGGGCTGTCGGTCTAGCTTGGATATCTGCAGAAAAGCCCACTGCACTGCTGAGCTTTCTCGACGTGATCCGCGGCATTATTATCCGAATGAAGTCACAGATATATTACTTCTACTCAATTTAAGATATACCCCAACCTCAAGATCAGGGGTTGGGCTTTTTTGCGTGTGTTGTTGGTGTTTACTGTCGGTATTTATCGAAGGGTTACTCTGATAGTTGGTTACGCCCTTTCTTCTTTGCGCGGTAGAGGGCTTTATCGGCTTCTTTCATGGTTTGCTCGAAACTCTCGCGGTGTTGATGGTCGGCGACTCCGATGGAGATGGTGACATTGACGACTCGTTTACTGTTTCTTTCCTGAGCTTTATTTCGTTTTGCCTTTGTTTGTTTCTTACGCTTCTCATCTCGCAGTACGATGTCATACTTCTCTATCTCTTTACGCACCTTCTCTAGGTGAGGTAATACCGATGAGAGATCTTTGCGAGAGAACACTATAGTGAACTCCTCGCCACCATACCTAAACGCCTTGCCACCGCCAGTGACCTCTGCAATCTTACTGGCGACTAACTTCAATACTTGATCGCCAACATCATGGCCATAGGTGTCGTTAAACTTTTTAAAGTGATCGATATCCAGCATGGCAACTGTATATTTTCGTCCTAAAGAGAGCACTAAATTATAGAGTGCTCGCCGAGAGGCTAAGCCTGTTAACTCATCACGGTAGGCAAGAAAATAGGAGTCGGCCAGTACAGTTAGCAGATAGATAATGGCTAACATTGAAAGAGATACTGCACTTGGGAGATAGTTTGGCAGTAAAAAGTTCACACCCCATAGGAGCAAAGTAATGACGATAGCGGTACTGACTAGATTTGATAACCAAAGCCCCCGTAGAAATACTAGTAGCGTACATAGGGAAAGTAGGATTAATGTGCGGATCTCTATGGTAATAAATTCGGGGAGGTAGAGCTTAAGATCATTATCGAAAGTTACATTGGCCCACTGCCAGCCAAAAGCAGCGCTGAAGCTGAGTATAATGCCTAAAGTACGTATTAGACTGTGGGGAGATAGAAGGCCTCTGTCCTTAATGAAAGCAAACCATGTGATAGTGAAAACGCCGCCAAGTAGAAGCTGTTCTGAATAATTATCTAGCCCCTCAATAGTAAATTGAGCGGAGCTAGTAAATAGATAATAGGCTTGCAATAGCGCTGCAAGGTAGGCTAAACGGCTGCGGTTAAATTGAATGGCTATCAATATGCTAATGGATAGCAGCCAAAAAGGGAGCTGCGCAATGGTTTCGTGCCAAGCATTTAAGCGGGGTTGAGAAAACTGAAAGATAGCCAGCGACAGGGCTGTAACAAAGAGTGGCAGAAATAGAAAGCGACATCTGTGGTAAAAAGCCGACAAAACAAACCTCAATAATTAATCTGGCTAATAGATAACTTCGTTGTGAAAGTTATCTAGCACCCGAAAATCGACGCCGAAGTAGGGTTCAATTTAGATGTAACCTTAGTTAAAAAGCAGGTTACCTGATGCAATACCATATACAGAATTTGATGATTTGGGTACGTTTTTATTACTCGAGACTGGTTGTGATTGAGCTTAGTGAAAATGTGAGCCTAGTTTTTAATGTTTAGCTTCTAGTTCTCTATTTCAGGTTTCATGGTATCAGCAACAATGTGTATGACTATGATCCATGCTTGCCTAACTTCATCTGTGTATTCGCTGCCTAATCCTGTTTTTAGGGTGTAAAGCAGCGCATTACCTACAGGAGTAAAGTGACTCTTTTTGACTCCATAAGCGTTATGTCGCTGAGCGAGTTGTTGCAGAACCGGAACTAAAGTATTGAGATCATCTAAGCCATCGACAGCGGCTTTTAACATGGCGACGAGTTTACGCCCCTGCACTTTTATGTTGTTTCTAAACAGAGGCTTTAAAGAGGGATCTATCTTAAATAGCGAGTCATAAAAAAGATCTGCTGCCTGTTCAGAGATAGGTTCAACTAAGCTAAACGAGTGTTGAACTAGCTGAATTTGCCTTTGTGTCAGTGCCATGATCTATCCTCTGTTCAAAACCTAATTTCTCTAAAACCTAGCAAGTGAGAGAGATTGTTAGGTTTGCCATTAGGCCTGCTTTTAATATTGCTCACTATCGAGAATTATTCTCCCCATCTCATTTAGCATAGACAGAAAACCTAAAACAAGCTTAACTAAATACATTAAAACACACATATTTTATATCGATTGGTACCATTTCGCTGAGGATAGAGCAATGAAGGTAAATCAATACGTTCATGGGCAACCTTGCTGGATAGAGCTTGCAAGTCGCGACGCCCATGCTGGCAAACAATTTTATAGCACTCTCTTTGACTGGAAGGTGCAGGATATGCCAATCCCCAATGGGGTCTACTCTATGCTTGCCCTTGAGGTTGAGGGAGAGTGCTCAGATATTGGCGCCGCCTACCAGATGCCGGAAACCATGTCAGAGCAAGGCGCACCAACTACTTGGACTGTCTATTTTGCTGTCGATAATGTCGATGCTACTGTGGCTGCGGTGATCTCAAACGGTGGCAACTTAGAGTTAGGCCCTCATGATGTCGGCACGGCTGGACGGATGGCTCTGTTAAGCGATCCTGAGGGAGCAAGGTTTGCTATTTGGCAAGCTGGTGATCATATTGGTGCTAAACGTCATGGTGAAAATGGCAGTTTATGTTGGGTGGAGCTGGCAAGCCGAGATGGTCAGGATGCTAAGACATTTTATAGCTCCTCATTGGGTTGGGATTCTCGTCAAGATCCAATGCCAGACTTTACCTATACCGAGTGGTTGGTCGAAGATGTTCCCTTTGGCGGCATGATGGAGATGACCGAAGAGTGGGGAGAGATGCCTGCCCATTGGATGCTCTATTTTGCGGTTGAGGATTGCGATAAAACTGCAGAGATGGCGACAAGCCTAGGGGGCCAAATCTGTGTTCCTCCAACCAATATACCTGAGGTGGGGCGTTTTAGTGTGATTAGCGACCCCCAAGGTGGTTTCTTCTCCGTTATAACTCTGAACTCAGTGGAGTAGTGAGCTTTATAGAGTAGTGCTAACGCATAAGTAAAAACGCCTGCTCATGTGAGCAGGCGTTTTGTTTTGCTATAACCTATTTGCTAGTCTTTCTTCAGTTTACGTGAATAGATAAGCAGATAAAGTGCAGGTAGTACAAACAGTGACAGCAGTGGTGCTGTGACCATACCACCAACCATAGGTGCTGCTATCTTCTGCATTACATCGTTGCCCGAACCCGCCCCCCACATGATGGGCAGGAGCCCGAAAAAGATGGTCGCTACTGTCATCGCTTTAGGACGGATCCGCATCACAGCACCTTCAATGAGCGCCTCTTTGAGATCGCTTACAGCCTCATAACCACCACTCTCTTTTCTATGTTTAATGGCATTGTTGAGGTAGACCAGCATCACAACCCCGAACTCTGCGGCAACACCTGCTAGTGCAATCATACCCACAGCAACAGCAACCGACATGTTGAACTCTAAGAGATAGAGAAGCCAGGTACTGCCGACTAAAGCAAAAGGTAAGCTCATCATGATAATAGTCGCCTGCAGCGTCGAGCCAAAGGTCAGCATCAGCAGGATAAAGATCACGCCTAGCGCCATAGGGATCACCTTTTGTAACTTGGCATCTACCCGCTGCATATACTCATACTGACCGGCAAAAACGTAGCTATACCTTGGCGGTACGACAAGCTCGCTGTCCAGAGCAGTTTTTGCTTGCTCGATATACTCACCAATAGAGGTACCCTCTATATCGACAAAGACCCATGAGATTAGGCGACCATTTTCGCTTTTCAGCATGGGCGCACCATCGGTGATTTCGATATCAGCGAGATTGCGCAGAGGCAAGTAATGTCCTGTTTTAGTGATCACAGGTAGCTCTCTGAGCTTTTCGATATTATCCCTTAACTCTCGCGGATAGCGTAGGTTTATGGGGTAGCGCTCAGCGCCTTGAACTGACTCACCGATATCCATACCACCAATGGCATAACGCACCACATCTTGAATATCGGTTAGGGTCATGTCGTAGCGAGAGGCCACATCTAACTTAGGTGTGATATCAATATAGCGTCCACCACCTACACGCTCAGCGTAGGCTGATTTGGTATGCGGAAGTTTGCTTAAAATCGCTTCGATATTGGTGCCTATCTTCTGCAGTTCATCAACATCCCCCCCTGTGATCTTAATGCCTACAGGGGTTTTTATCCCTGTAGAGAGCATATCGATTCGGGTTTTAATGGGCTGTACCCAAGCATTAGTCAGCCCTGGTACTTTTACAGTTTGCTGTAGCTGCTCTATGATATCTTTAAGCTCGAACCCTTCGCGCCACTCATCCCGTGGTTTAAGCATGATGGTGGTTTCCAGCATAGTTAATGGCGCAGGATCTGTGGCTGTTTCTGCGCGGCCGACCTTACCAAAAACACGTTTAACCTCAGGAACGGTTTTGATCAAACGATCGGTTTGCTGCAGAATTTCAGCTGCTTTACTGGCACTGATCCCCGGCAGAGCCGTTGGCATATAGAGCAGATCTCCCTCCTCAAGTTCAGGCATAAACTCACTGCCGATATTACTTAGCGGGTACCAAGCACTCATTAAGGCTATCAAGGCGACAACCAGTGTCATCTTAGGAAACTTCAATACCAATGTAAGCGAAGGCTTATAGATAGCAATCAAGAAGCGGCTAATCGGGTTACTGCTCTCTTTTGGTATTTTCCCCTTAATAAAGAATCCCATAAGAATCGGCACTAAGGTGATTGAAAGCACTGCAGCCGCAGCCATTGCAAATGTTTTAGTGTAAGCGAGTGGGCTAAACAGGCGACCCTCTTGAGCTTCTAGTGCAAATACGGGCACAAAGCTGAGAGTAATAATCACAAGGGAGAAGAAGAGGGCGGGTCCCACCTCAATAGAAGCCTCTGAAACAATTTTCCAGTGCTCAATATTATTAGGGGAGCGGTTATTCTTCTCTCTGAAATGCTCCAGATGCTTATGCATGTTCTCAATCATCACAATCGCACCATCGACCACGGCACCGATGGCAATTGCGATACCGCCTAAGCTCATGATGTTGGCATTCACCCCCATCTTATTCATCACAATAAAGGCGATGAGGATAGCTAAAGGAAGCGTGATCACTGCGACTAAGGTTGAGCGTGCATGCAAAAGAAAGAGCAGGCAGACTAAACCGACAACAAACATCTCTTCGATGACCTTGTGGAAAAGGTTTTCAACTGAACTTTCAATCAATTGAGAGCGGTCATAGGTCGTGATGATCTCGACCCCTTCCGGTAAACCAGACTTTAATTGCTCAAGCTTAGTCTTAACCGCTTCTATTGTAGCTAACGCATTCTCACCGTAGCGCATCACTATGATGCCACCCACAACCTCTCCCTCACCATCGAGCTCGGCGATACCTCGTCGTGATGCAGGGCCTTTACGCACCGTTGCGACATCTTTGAGTAACAAGCCTGTTCCAGATGGACTGGTTATCCCAAGTGGGATCTCTCTGAAGTCATCCAAGGTTTGACGGTACCCTTTGGCCCGCACCATGTACTCAGCTTCCGCCATCTCTATCACGGAGCCGCCAGCTTCAGTATTGGATTTGGCTATGGCATTTTTTATGGATGCAATATCAAGCTTATAGATAGCTAGCTTATCTGGCTCTATCACTATCTGATAGGTCTGCTCCATGCCACCAACGGTAGCAACCTCTGAAACCCCTGCGACAGTTTGAAGCTCAAGCTTGAGGTACCAATCTTGCAGACTTTTGAGCTGTGAAAGGTCTAAATTACCTGAGCGATCGACCAGAGCATATTCAAAAATCCAGCCAACACCTGATGCATCAGGACCTAAAGACGGTTGTACACCTTGAGGTAAGCGACTACTAACTTGATTGAGATACTCTAATACTCGAGAGCGAGCCCAGTAGATATCGGTGCCATCTTCAAAGATAACATAGACATAGGAGTCACCGAAGAAGGAGTAACCGCGAACGGTTTTGGCTCCCGGTACCGCGAGCATGGCGGTCGATAATGGATAGGTAACCTGTTCCTCAACCAGCTTAGGTGCTTGCCCGGGGAAAGGGGTCTTGATGATCACCTGTACATCAGAGAGATCGGGCAGGGCATCAAGTGGAGTATTTCTTAGCTCCTGTATGCCCCAAACAGTGATCATTATGGTGATAATTAACACCATAAATCGCTGTTTAATGGAGGCTTCAATGATTTTCTTAAGCATAATAATCTCGCCTCCTAGTGCTGGTGGCCGCTGCTAAGGCGCATTAAGCTGCCTTTTAGGCTGGCTTCTGAATCGAGCAGGAACTGACCAGAGGTCACGACACGCTCATTTTCAGCAAGCCCCTCTTTTATCTCAGCTTTCCCTTGGCTTAACATACCTACAGTCACTTTGCGGGCGGTAAAGTTATTATCTTCGAGTTTAACGATGACACGATTCTCTTTGCCGGTTTGGATCAGCGCCTCTTGAGGTATCACAAGCACATCTTTATTGGGACCGCCGAAGATCCCAATTTTAGCTAGAGTATTGGGTCTGAGCTCAATATCAGTATTTGATACTACGATACGAACTCTTAAACTACGGGTGACGGGATCAAGTTCGGGGTAAATGTAGTCAATCTCACCTTCGATACCTTTAATTCCCATCGCTGGGACGGAGATCTCCGCTTTTTGTCCAACAGCTAGCCAGCTCTGCTCATTTTCAAACACGTCGGCAATAACCCAAACTTTAGAAAGGTCGACGACGGACATGACTTCGGTGGCGGGTTGGATATACATACCATCTCTGACATTTAAGGCTTTTACTATGCCATCACTCTTGGCGTAAAAGGGGACCCGGTATTGGGTTTTTTTCGATTTTGCTAACGCTTTTATCTGATAAGGTTGAAACCCAAGAAGCTCCAATCTGAGCCCCGCTTTTCTGACGAGATCTTGGTAATTTGCATCTTTGCCCGCTCGTTTGACGGTATCCTGAGCAAGCAGGAAATCATCCTGTGCGTTGATAAGCTCAGGGGAGTAGATCTCATAGAGAAGCTGACCTTTGGTTATCTTGTCACCGACAGAGGTAATGGTTAACTTCTCAATCCAGCCATTGACGCGTGCATGTATGTGATTGATCTGGCTCTCATCGTAATCAACCTGACCTACGGTTTGAACAAACTTCCATAGGGTGTCTTTCTCGACTCTAGCGACTTTCAGGGCGAGTGCCTGCTGCATGCCACCGGATACATCTATCTGTATCTCTTTACTGCTGCCTCCTACTTCAACTTTTTCCAAGTTCATGCCACAGATAGGACATGTCCCTGGCACATCGCTGATAATATGTGCATGCATAGGACAGACATATTTGATACTGCCGCCATCATTTAATGGCGTAGGCTCTGCTGCATTAAATACAGCATCTGCAGGAGTGCTTGCTGCTTGGTGTGAATGTCCTGAGTGTTCATCTGCAGGCATGGCACTCATATCGTGGTTAGAGTGATCTATCTCCCCCTTTTCCTCCTCCTCTTCAGCTTCCACAAGGAACATGTTGCAGATGGAGCAACGACTGCCAGCTTCATGACTGGTTTCATCTGGATGCATAGGGCAAACATAGGTTTTCTGCTCCATGGCTAAGTGATCACCATGTGACCCCTTCTCCTCTTCCTCTTCATCTTCCACAAGGAACATGTTGCAGATGGAGCAACGACTGCCAGCTTCATGACTGGTTTCATCTGGATGCATAGGGCAAACATAGGCTTTCTGCTCCATGGCTAAGTGATCACCATGTGACCCCTTTTCCCCTTCCTCTTCAGCTTCCACAAGGAACATGTTGCAGATGGAGCAGCGACTGCCAGCTTCATGACTGGTTTCATTAGGGTGCATAGGGCACACATAAGTTGCTGAGCCATGACTGTGGTTATGCGCTACATGTTTTGGCTCTGGCGCTGTTTGCGCTAATAACGATTGAGAGTGGGCTAGCTGCGGAGTGACCACCATAAAAAGGCTCAGCAGATAGGCTAATTTGTTGCGTTTATTGTTCATCTCTAATTGACTCATAATGCCTCATCTCCAGCCTAAACTAGTGCTTGTGGTGACCCGTTGACTTGCTGTCTGCTTTTGCCTGCATAGGTTCCAAGTTCATACCGCATTTAGGGCAAGTGTCACCCTCTTTTCCGGTGATAGATGAATTCATGGGGCATGCGTGAGTATGAGCAGTTTTGTCATGCTTATGCTGATGATTTTTATGCTTTGGGCAAGAGGCACAATTTTTATGTTGCTCCGAACTTCCTTGGACTTTTGTGAGATTCATGCCGCATTTCGGGCAAGTATCTCCCTGCTTTCCTGTGACTTCTGCATGCATAGGGCAGGCGTGATCTACTTTCATCTGATGGTGTTGGTCATCAGCTTTATGTTGTGAATGCTCATGGGCAGTGGCCAAGGGCGCTGCTGAGATTAAGATAAAGGCTGATAAAATAAGACTTAAAAGGGTTTTCATTGAATAACTCCGTCTTGACCCTTGCGTGTTAGTCTTCACCCTGAAGCGATTACTTGAGGTATGAGAGCTATTTAAGAGCAAGGGCTAATACTATTCGGTATTATGCCAATCACAATTGATAGTTTAATGAACTGAATATCCGTACAAACTGCATAGCATACGGTTTACTGAGTTTATCAATATTATCAATTAGATCGATAAAATATTTATTAAAAATATAGCGTTGCAGTCGATGTGACTGTGAAAATCAAGGGGCGCAAAGCCACCTAAATCATGCTATTGGAGGTCTGATATCTTGAGGCAAAGATATAGAGTGGAAATGAGGCATTTGAGTGGCCATAACGAACTCAGAGGGACTAAATCCTGACCAAGATTTAGAACTGAATAGAGTGCCTGTCATTGAGATAACAAGGCAATGATTGCAATCACCTTTACATAAACCCTCACCGTCACAGCAGTTTTGAGCAGCGCCGGGAAGCATAGTTTGCTCAAGTTCACAGCAATGGGATGGTGTGATTTTTTGCTCTGTGTGGCAACTCTCTCCATTTTTCATGCTCATCATCTGGCCATGGTGTGCACCTGACATCATAGCTTCATGTGTTGGTGACATACCTATCATAGAGCCACTAGCAAATACCCCTTGGCTCAACATTGCGAGCAGGGTAAAGACTAATAGTGTATGACGGCGCAGAAACGTAAACATAAAGCTTCCAATAATGAGTTATGACTAGTTTATCACGAGTATTAATAAGTACATCGATTGAATTCACATTTTTACTTAATATTAAGTGCTTGCGTGTTATCTGTCGATGTACTGGCTACTCACCTATTGCTTATTGAGTCAAACTTGCAGAAGCCAGTTGAAGGTATCAACCGGCTTCAAAACAAGTTTACTGCTTAGCAAATAGAAGTTTAGCCATAAGCTGGTGATGGGTTAACAAAGTGACCTCTTTCTCTTTTCCTGTTGTATTTTTCAGAGTGAGCACAGGGTTGTTAATGAAGTCGTAAGCTTCCTCCTCTGTATCAATCCTTGGAGTTAAAGCATTATATTGATCCTGAGTTTCTGCGGAAATTAACAGATATAAAGGCTGAGATTTTACCCAAGCGCCAGAGTCATCGGCATTGGCTTCGAAGATATCGTAGTACTTTAGCTCAATAAGGTTTTCACCTTTAGTAAGCTCTATCTGATGATTGTTTAATTGACTCTTGCCATTCACCCCTGTGACATCTATCGATTCAGGGAATGAAACACTCGCAGCAAGCGAGGTGAAACTAGCAAATGTTAGGGCTACAGCTGTTATTAATGTTTTCATGTGGAACTCCATTTAGAACTCGCTTTAGACATAGAAAGTTGTAAGAGGGCCTTGTAGTGAGGTCATTAAGTCAGCTAACAATATAGGGACGACTTAAATTGACACCGTTGGCTATTCTCTGCCTAAAGCTAAAAATATTTAAAAATTGATTTTTGTGCGCAATTCACCTCAGCGGCAGCGCTAAATTGATATAGGTATAGCTATACCGTTCTAATGGGAGGGGGATTGAAAGGAGCGGGGTCTGCTGTTTGTGTTGACCAGAAACCTGCTTGAATAGAAGCACTGGACTCTGGGACTTGTAGTGCAAAATTAGCTTGAATTAAGATACCTGTCGCATTGGCACAGTGTGAAACACACTCTCCAACACCCATCATCTCACATAAAGCATCACAATCTATGCTCACGTCTGAGTTGTCGTTTACTAGAATACCAGCGATGGCATCGCAGTTTTGTCTACTATCCAGGGTGTCTGATTGACCTGTTAGTAGGGGCGATTGAGGGGGAAGTAGTTGACTCTTAACCGCCGTCTCTATCATTGTAGAAACCCCAGCTGCGTCATGTTCCACATCATTCATTTGAGCATGGCTGTATGCATGCAATAAGCTCGGCATCGCCATCGCTGGTGTAAGCAGAAACTGCCCGACCAGAGAGATGATTAATACCAAATGTGCTAATTGCTTCGACATATTTTTCCGTCTTTAACTCTTACGTGAATGTATGACTACCTTACCCTTAGTGATAATAGACCTAGGTGGTTCAGAAAAAGTTTCACGTTAAGTGAAAAAATTTAATTTTGAATAAATAGAGTTGTGTTTGAGAGGTGAAAAAGGTCTAAAAATAGCTAAAAAAAGATTAAAATACTTTTATATCAGACTATTAAGGCTATAACCTTGCGAATTTTAAGGTGTTAGATTAACTTTAGCTATTGTGAATATAAATTGAGCAGAGTGCTAATTTTTATATTTATCAAAATAGAGTTAGAGCTAGGTCTCATTTTGTACTATTGCAGCCAGATTAATGAGCATGATCTGGTTTATAATTCTGACTTAAAGAGATGAAGTAAAATAAGTTTCGATATAATAATTCAAATTCTGGAGAAGAGTGATGAACTTACGGGCACTGTTTAAGCCAAGCGCAAAATATTCAATATTCGCCCTGTTAGTGGTCGGTATTGTTGTTGGTGTCGTTGGCTATTTTGCAACACAACAAACTTTACATGCGACAAGTACAGATGAGTTCTGTATGAGCTGCCACAGCAACCACTCTTTGAAAGATGAAGTGCTGGCATCTGCTCATGGCGGAGGAAGTGCTGGTGTGACGGTACAATGTCAAGATTGTCACTTGCCACATAACCCAGTTAAGTATTTAGTTAAGAAGATCATCGTATCTAAAGATCTATATGGTTACTTAACAATTGACGGTTTTAACACTCAAGAGTGGTTAGACGAAAACCGTAAAGAGCAAGCAGATCTTGCACTTAAGTACTTTAAAGATACCGATTCTGCTAACTGTCAGCACTGTCACACTCGCATCTATGAAAACCAGCCAGAAACGATGAAGAAGATGGCGAAGAGAATGCACGAGCGTAACTTCCAGAAAGAGCCTGACAAGCGTAAGACCTGTGTCGACTGTCATAAAGGCGTTGCACACGTATATCCAAAAGGATAAGTATCTTAATACTTATCTAGACTAAGCCATTTACAGCTTAGTTAACTTTAAAAGCCTCGCTATCTAGCGGGGCTTTTCTGTACATGGACTTTTCTCTTTAATTAAGACACCCATTTTAATTCCTTATAATTTTCACAAAATGAATGCTCTTACTCATCTAATCTTTATTAAGACACCCATTTTAATTCCTTATAATTCTCACAAAATGGATGCTCTTACTCATCAAAGTTAAGTTTTTCGCTTTCTTGCCTTAATTATCAGATTGAGTGCTAATAGAAATTGATTTAAAAGAGGGAATATAGGTCAACTCACTGAAAAGTAGGCAGCCATAGCATCAAGCTAGGAGCTTGATTGGTAAAACGTAATATTTTGTCTAAAACTTTACCTAAAAGGAGAGAGATAAGCTGTAATAGCTAAGCGCTGTCTAGCCATCGATGACAATTTGCAGCGCCTTGCCTGCGCTTTTTCTCTTGATGTTCACAAAAAGCATCTAACTCTTGAAGTGTTCCTACTGCTCCTTTAAATAAATCGCCAAAGTCAGTCGAGAGCTTTAGCCAGTTCTCTTGAGGAATATTGAGTCTATCGAGTATTCGCTGTGAAGTTTGGCTAATGGCACCACGTTTATCTTGTCTAATAATACGCCCTGTATCATCAACGAGTTGCAGGTAATCTTTAGCGTTAAACATCAGTCCTTTTGGCATTTCGTTACGTTCATTACCCACAAATGGCAGTAACGATGTTGGCTGCTCGCCATTTAGTGCCGCTTTTATACGTCGCTGTATGCTGGTGAAGTTTGAGTTTTCTGGGGTTGTAGCCATCTTGGCTCTGATGGGGTTAAGGTCAACATAAGCCATGCAAGCCAATACGGCCGCATCATCAAGCAGGGCTTGAGATTTAAATCGTCCTTCCCAAAACCGCCCCGTGCACTTGTCTTCTTTATTCGCCATACGTGCAATAGGCTCATTTAAGCATCTCATAAACCAACTAATATCACTCAATCGACTTCGATATTGCGCTATAGAGTGCTTTAAACTATTAACTTCAAAGCTTTCTATCACTTCACCTTTAGCAAACTTTTGAGTGATATCAGTGCCTTTAAACAAGTTATGCCAATGCTCAACCACCTCCCTATCACTCCAAGCATTCGCTTCATAGATATCGACTCTCAGCACCAAGTGTAAGTGATTGGACATCACCGCATAGGCTGCGATATCGATAGCAAAGACCACTGCTAGCTTCAGCAACTGAGATTCGACCCAATCACGTCTGTGGTCATAGTTCTTGCCAGTGAGTTCATCATCGCCAAACAGGAATGCTCTTCTCGTGACACGACTGCAGCAATGATACATAGGTGTATCTTCTAAACTAATTTGACTTCTTCTTGGACGGGGCATAACAACCTCTCATTTCAGCTCATAAGTAAAGCTTAGTAAGAGGCATCAAGACATGCCATTAATTGTGGGTGGCTCTATAAATTGGCAGCAATGATACATAGGTGTATCTTCTAAACTAATTTGACTTCTTCTTGGACGGGGCATAACAACCTCTCATTTCAGCTCATAAGTAAAGCTTAGTAAGAGGCATCAAGACATGCCATTAATTGTGGGTGGCTCTATAAATTGAGGTGTCCGGTTGTGTTTGACCAGAATACTATAAATACATACATGCTTTTGTGGGTGGCTCTATAAATGTTTTATTTCGGTAGAGTTTTGTCTTGACGGGATTGGAGCGTCCATATATGGCTCTATAAATAGCTATATAAATCCATATATGCCCACATTTATTGTGCTATTAATCCTTACCTCTCAGCATTACATTAAGCTCTTCATTTGTTATATTTCTGCACAGACCGCCTTCAAAAACCAAAATTGAAGACGTGATGCCATACGAGCGATAAGTTTTTTCGTTATAGGTTTCAAAAAATGACTCTAAAGATACTAAATACTTTCTAGCTGGGTCTAAGTCGTAATATTTCAATATATTCACTCTTTCTCTATACTCCTCCCCCTTTTTTATCACCAAATCACTAAATTCATTTAGTTGATCCGCTTCATCTGTTTTAAAGTTTATTTTCTCTTCAGAAAAGTTTAAAGGGTAATCATCTAACTGGTCGTATAATGCAATATTAAAGTTTGACTTAAGCATTGCTCCATTTTGAGGCAGAGCGACTTTAGGGAAAAAATAGTCAAATTCACCACTGTTCACCAAAGACAGTTTAATTCCAAATGGCTGACTTTCATTACACTCCGATATAACTCTTATTCTATTGAAATTAGGAATCCCTTCAATTTCTTCTGTGTAAACATTAAAACTGATTACCAAAAGTAAAAATACCACCATCTTATTTTCCATTAAGTGAATTCTCATAAACATATACATTGTCCTTTAATATTTTTCTATAACTTTTTCTATCAGCAAGAGTTGACAAATCTGAGTGCCAACGGTTAATCACAGGATTACGAGCCCATTTTGCATAGCTTGACAAGGTATCAAAGTTTTTTATTCCATGCCCATAGCCAAGAGTATGCATCAACTCATGTGACATTGTAGTTACATCACTTTTTTTACTTAAGTACAAAGTCGATACTGCAATTCTACCACCCACCTCTTGTCCATAATCCTCGCCATAGTTTTGAAAAACGCTAACTTGTAATGGGTTCTCTATAATGTTTTTTAACTTTTCAATTACCTTAATTGCTCGATTTATCAGAACCTCAGCTGTTTTGGAGAAATCTTGTTTTGAATTGTACCCATATGCAGCAGCAATTCTTCGATAACCACTGCTATCTGGGGTTCTAAGCGATGCTATAAACTCTTCATTCTTAGTGATTTCACTTTTAGCCTTATCCTTAATAGTTAATTGTTGCGAGTCAGTAGGTTTATTCCACTTTGAAGTGGAGCCTAAGCTTTCATTTTCAGATTTATTCTGAACACTATCCCCCCCTCCCTGTGCAACCTCTTTCGCCCCCCCAATATCACTAACCTTAAATCCAGCACTTGCTAATTTTCCAGTAATAGCACCTTTAACTGCATTTTGAGCAGCTCCATTACCACCAGTAAGATGAACCTTAGTTGTTCCTCCTGATTTACTCACTGTCGCAGTAACTGTCTGTTTAATACGGCTTCCTATCGTTGAAACCTTTATCTTGTGCTCATCCACTTCCGCTTTATACCCTGTCGGATCCGTCCCCGCTAGCGGATTATTCATTATATAAGAGTAAGGGTTCACACTCTGGGTCGATGTCGGACTCTGGATCAAAGGATCCACCGACATAAATCGACCAAGGTTATAGTCGTACACTCGACCGTTCATATGAATAAGCTTCTGCTCATTCAAATGCTCATGGTCGGTGAAGCCGCGACGATTACGGTTGGTGTCGAGTAGGTCCCCTAAACTACCTGCTGTACTCGCAGTGGAAGTACGGCCGAAGGGGTCGAAGTAGCGGCGGCTTATCACATTACCTTGATGGTCTACCATCGTAGTGGCGCTGCCTAAGCGGTCTCGCAAGGTGTAGAGCAGTTGATGGCTCTTCTGCGGCGTGTAACTCAGCACGGCGATATCAGAGATGTACGCCCGCCAGCTGCCGTCGTTGTCGGTTTCAAACAACTTATCGACATAGTGAGTCTTGGTCGTAGTGCCGCTCACTGTGCGAGTTTGCAGGGCGCGCATATTGTCGCTGCCGTACACAAACCCTGTGCTGGTGTTGTTGCCAGGGCCTCGACCACTAATCGTCAACGGCTTATCCAGCGCATTGTAGGTCATGGTGAGGTTGTCACCGCTTATCAAGTTACCGCGCTTATCGTACTTAAAGCTGACCTTAGTGCCATTCAGTTTCGTGATGGCGCAGACGGCATTTGGCCCCGCGTTGCTGTCTGAAGTACAGCTGCTGTTGTACTCATAGGCGTTGGCGGTGTTGCGGCTGTAATCAGACTTTTTAAGCAGATTACCCACGGCGTCATAACCATAATCAACGGTCGCCGCAAACGGGGTTGCACTGTCATAAATCGCAAACCCTGCGTTGCTAAAGCTGTACTGCTCTAGTCGGTTGAGGTTGTCATAAACGTAGCGCTTCTCTAATCCTGTGACCGCATTACGCTCTGCGGTGAGGTTCATAAAGCTGTCGTATTGCTCATAATAGTGCTGATGCAGCAGGCCTAAACTGCTAGTGACTTGGGTGCTGGCCATGGTGCCTTCGCTGTTATAGCTGCTGCTTTGGGTTAACAGCGCATTGGCCATCTGGCTGCCGGTTAAGTGACCAGCGGCGTCCATGTCGGTGACCGTACGGTAGATGTACCCCGATGCCGCATTGCGGGTTTGATTGAGGTAGCCCGTATCGTTATAGCGATATTCCAGCGTTAAGTTGTTGGGGTAAGTTAACGCTTTAGGACGACCGTAGAAGCTATCGTACTGGTGCTTGACGGTGCGAGTGACATTATCACCCCCTGCGCTAGTTGCTACCTTAACCGAACTTGTGGCCAGTTGCAGGTTACTTGTATAGCTATAACTGCGGGTAATGCCGTTTTGAGTCTCACTGCTGAGCATGCCCTGTTTAAGGGTATCCCAAGTGTAGCTGGCACTGCCATTGGCATTACTGCCAGTGAGGGTTTTAGCTGTGATACGCCCTAAGGTATCTAAAGCGAAGGTCTGGGTTACCTGATTGGCATCGGTTTGGCTGTCGAGCTCGCCTAAGGTGTTATAGCCAAATGTAGTGGTGCCTTGGTTAGGGTCGATTACCTGAGTTTTATGACCGAAACCGTTGTAACTGGCCTTTATCTGTTGACTGTTGGCGTCTTGAATAACCAGTGGTCGCCCTGCGCCGTCATAGGCGAAGCGGTTACTGCCACCTGCGGCATCGACGGTTTCATAGAGCAGCCCCTGCATGCCGTAGGTACGGGACATAGTGCGACTATCAACTGTGATATCGGTTTTAAGGCCCGTGTAACTATAGGTGGAGATTAACCCGCCCGACTCACCATTAGGCAAGCTGCGCTGCTTTGGTCTGTCGAAGCCGTCGAAATCACTGAAAATCGTGTAGTCAGCGCTATCGCCATCATAAAAAGGCAGCGACTCGTGGGTTAGGTGCCCTAGGCTGTCGTACTTTTTATCCAGATATTGATAATTGCTGCCATCAAAACCTTGAGTGGCACTACGCAGCGTGCGGCCTAAACTGTCGAGATAGAGCTCTTGCGTTGGCATGCCGGCAGAGGTGGTGCGGGTCATCAACTTAGCATGTGTTGGTGCATGACTGCCGCTGGAGGCTAACAGGTAGCGCAGGTATTGGGTCGGGCTGCCTGTTTGGCTCATCTGCACTGGGCGACCGATGGCATCGTACTGAGTTTGAGTGATGATGCTATTTGGCGCAGTGACCTTAGTCGGTACGCCTAAGCCCATGTCATACTCGGTTGTTGTCACATGGCCCTTAGCGTTAGTGACTTTATAGGGCAAATAACCGTCATCGGCTTGGCTAGTGCCATTTTTGGTATAGGTGAACGAGGTGCTACGCGCCGTTAATGCACTACAACTGCTGCTATCACCTGTGACACTGACCTGACTTGGTAAGCCGTAGCTGTTGAGTGTGGTCGACTCTAGCCGACTACAACTGCTGCCACTGGCGGTATGAGTGACTTGAGTGGGTTTATAGTGAGTGGTATCCCAACTGTCGACAGTGAGGGTTTGCCACTGCTCGGTGTCGGTACTTGTATAGGGGTCACTCGCCCAGCCACGTGCCATGACGTTAGTGGTCGTTTTTCTAGACTCAAATTTACCCAAGAACCAGTTATCGGTGTCGGGGATGAACACGGTATCAACTACTGTTTGGTAGCGGTTAGCGCCACCATCGATATAGTCGGTGACCACTTTAGTGCGTTTTTTGATATTGCCATGCTCTGTGACATCGGCAGTATCAATGGTTTGCTCAACGCTTGAGCGTTGCTCGCTAGACCCGCTGAGGCCATAGCTATGGGTGACCGTGCTGGTGTTGATGTTGTGATAGACACCGCTAATGGTGTGTTGAGGGTTATCGGCCCAAGTTTGCTCTGTTGTCGCAACTGTGGTGCCATCGATGTTAACCGTTTGCGATTCGAGTAGGCTGACCTCGGGGAATTTTTGCTTAAAGACGCTTGAAGTGACGCGATTTCGCGCAACATCTTTTTCGATTATCTCCCTAAAGCCGGTAAAGCCTCGACCTTGCAGGTTATACATGGCGCCTTTGTAGGCGTATTCGGTCTCGCTGGTACCGCCTACGCCGTTACTTTGCTCAAAGGATTGCACCACATACATGCTAGAGCCAAAGTGGATGTAGCCATTGCCGACATAGTCATCTACGCGATTATGAACTTTTAACTCGCCAGCACTGTTCTCGCCAGTAGATAGGGGGCGGAAACGCCATTGGCTTTGGTTTCCTAAATTATCGGTAACTGATTGTAAGTAATCGATGGCATCATAATCATTTGCAGTTTGACCTGAACCTGAACCATACCCACGTTGAATATACAAGCCATACTCAGTTCCTAATGGTCCTGCTTCTGGAGACTCTAGCCATACACCACTTGAGTCCGGACCGTAGGCAAATACCATATCTAATAGACCATTACCATTAGCATCCATTAGCGCCGATTCGCCATAGGTCCCCATAAATGGAGAGTTAAGCTTTACGGCTGATATATTTGAATCTTGATGCGAGAATTTTAGCATCTTGTATCGATATAACGTCTGATCATCTTGGGCGCTGTTACGCATTTGAGTCAGCAATGGTGTACTTAGCTCACTTGTTGGACTATGAATACTTAAACCACAACGTTGGTAGTTACCATTAAAGGACATGCATCCATTAGTTAAAACATCATGAGGGAATAACAGCTCTTCTATTCCATCGTTATCTATATCTGCAATTTTAAATGCGCGTTGGTGAGCAATATAATAAAACTCATCCGTGGGTTCTTGTGGATTACCTTGCATGATTAACCCGATTGGGATAGTGCCTGTTGAAGCAAACTTTGTTGCTGAAGTAAAACTACCTCCACCTTTGTTGACTCTAATCATCCAACCCTGATTTGTGGTTGCATCACCTGAGTAATGTATCCAGTCTCTTAATCCATCACCGTTAGTATCGATAAAAATACTACCAAAAACACGTTGAGGTAAACTGTCTAAGGGCTTGCTTTCAAAATTAAAACTACTCGGGGTACTTTTGTTTAATAGTAAGTACTTAGGTTCATTAGGCGTATACCCATGCCCAGAACTGTAGACATCTGAAACCATAAAGTCAGACAAACCGTTACCATCAATATCACCAACAGCTTCTACATTGCGGCGTTGCTGCCATTTGTAATTTTCTAGAAAAGTATTGAAGTCATTAGATACTAAATATCGGCTATTGAATGAAAAAGGAGTTTCAATATTTTGACTGTGAGGGTAGAGATAAAGTGACCTATCTTTACCATCGCCAAAACTATAAATGAGAAGATCGGGATAACCATCACCATTGTAGTCACTAACAGCTTGAACTTGATCGTATTTGTCCCCACCAATGCCATGTGTTAATGAGTTTATGGCTATTGATGTATCAAACCAGGTGTTTGTTTTACTTAAATAAAAATGTAAAGTGCCAGCGCTAACTTGGTGGAGGTCTACTTTTCCGTCGGCATCAATATCTGCAGCAATACAGGTGTTTGAAGCACTGAGATAAGTATAGTGACAAGTGGCTACAGGTTTTTGATGCTCAGATATTAACTCCATCTCGGCACTTGCGAGCACATTCGGCCAATCAAGTGTGCCGTCACCATTGATATCACCTAGTGGTTGGATAAGCTGCAGCTCACCTTCGCCATAAACTGATGTTTGTCCTGAAAAACTCACAATTTTAGGTGTGGTCTCTATATATTGAGAATCAGCCCAAGAAAATTGGGTAGATGATACGCATTGTTCTGCACCAGATTTGTAGCCACACTGCTGGACTGAGCTAAGTAAGGTGCGAGCACTGGCATTACTGTATCCGTAATTCATCTCATACTTAGCAACTTTGGTTGAGCCGAAATAAGTACTGATGTTTTTCAGACGACGTTGGATGATTAACTGACCGCCTACCATATAGCTTTTACGGTTATCGGTTCGGTTTTCATAGATAAACTCGACGACTCTATCACCATCAGTTCCCGCTGAGCCTGTGTAGTAAATTTTGGATAACAGGTGCTCACCGCTTACGCTGGTGTCATACTCGTAATCTATGGTGTTGTTACCATTAGCCCAAGATTCTTGCGTCACTTTCCACGTTAGCGTGGTGGTTAAGCCACTTGGAGTGAAGCGACTATTGGCGTTACTGCCATAAGTGGCTTGTGAGCCATCGGGGCGATGCACAGTAAAACTGGTTGAAGCTGAGTTTATCTCACCTGACTGTACCACTTTGACAAAACTGTCCATCTCGGTACGGTATTCGGTTCCACTGGTGCCGTAACTGTCATTGCTACTTAAGGTGATAAGACGTTGACCATTGAAACAGAGTCTGTCGGTATCAGCACTGAAAGTGACGGCACGGGTGAAACCATCTTGAGCGTAGGTTGCACCACAGCGACTAATGGCAGAGCCTGCATTGAGCGACCAGCCCACACCAGCTATGCCGTTACCGCCTTGTGAGTTGTAACTTAGCGATACCTTAGGTTGAATCCCGTTACGCCCTGGTGGCAAGTCGATTGGAATTTGGTAGCTGGCTTGACCACCAGATACGCCCGCCTTTCCTTTCAGTACGGCGGCTGTTAAATCGATTGATTCTGATGGGGCGGTGTCACTTCCTCCTGCGTCAGTAACTGAGGTCTGTTTTGTTTGTCTCCATGCCGGAGGTAAGGTAACAGTGACAGCAGATGATACTTTCCAATCACTACACCCCGATGTATTACATGCATTGACTCGGTACTGGTAACTGCCGTCGGCATTGACCACTTGAGCAAAGCTTGTTCCCCCTTGAGAGGCTAAGTTTGTCCAAGCGCCGCTATTAGCACTTTGTTGCAAGGTATAGCTAGTTGCAGTGGATACCGATGACCAGCTAATCGCGATATTGCCATCAGTGACAGTGGAGCTGGGCACTGAAACACTGCTCGGGGTTAGAGGTGGCAATAAGACTGTGACAGTCGATGATGTCCGCCATCCACTGCAACCAGATGTATTACAGGCTCTGACACGGTAGATGTAGTTACCATTGGTTCTGTCTGCACGGGTATAGCTAGTTGCAGCTAATGTACCCGACTCCCAAGCGCCGCCATTTTTCTGTTCTTGCAGCGTATATTCTGTTGCGGTTGAAGAGGCGGACCATGAAAGCTCTATTATGCCATTGGTGTTGGTTACCGTAGGCACAGAGAGGCTTGCAGGAACTGGAGGCGGCATCAAGACCGTTAGCGTTGATGATGCGCGCCAAGCGCTACACCCTGAAGCGTTACAGGCTCTTACTTGATATTTATAGCTGCCATTTGGGCGACCAGTTCGATTGTAGTTTGTAGCTGTCGGTGATGCGATAGTTGACCAAGCGCCATTACTTACGCTCTCCTGCAACCTATAGCTTGTGGCTGTACTCACTTGAGCCCAGCTAATTGTAAATGAACCCGTTGTACTGCTTGAAGGCACACTAATTGATGAAGGGGGGAGCGTATTGGTAAAGGTGTTTGAGTATCTGTAGTTACTGCAACCACTCGAATTACATGCTCTTACTGCGTAACGGTATGTCGCATTGGTGCGGTTGGTGTAACTTTTACTGGTGCCATTGACGGTTTCGTGTGTCCAGCTTGCACCATTTACACTTTGAGCGAGTGTGTAGCTAGTGGCAGTACTCGTCGCTGGCCAACTGACTGTGAAGCTTGAAGTATAGTTTGTCGACGGTGTGGTTATGGAGCTTGGCACCGCAGGCTTATTGAGCACGTTAAATGTGCCACTATATTTCCAGCCACCACAGGCTGATGCATTACAGCCCCTGACTGCGTATTGATAGGAGGCATTTCCTCGGCCTGAATATGACTTATTTAAACCTGAAACCGTAGTATGGCTCCAACTTCCACCATTCACTCTTTCTGCTAAGGTATAGCTTGTCGCCGTAGCGCTTGCTGGCCAGCTAATCGTATAGCTGCCATTGGCAACCGTTGAGGTCGGAGTCGCAATACTGGCTGGAACTGGAGGGGGTAACAAGACTGTGACTACAGAGGAGGTTCGATATCCCCCACTGACAGAGCCATACTTAGCTTTAACGCGATATTGATAGGTATTATTTGTTTGCCCCGAAACGCTTTTAGCTACAGAAGTGCCGCTATAGATACTTGCCCAGTTTCCTGAGCCAACCTTTTGTTCTAACTGATAGCTAGTTGCACCAGATACTGCAGCCCAACTAATTGAGTAAGCACCATCGGCATCGTTTGATGGCACTGAGATAGAGCTGGGTGTTTTGACTACGTAGGTTGCTGCAGAGGTGCGGTATCCACCACTCACTGAGCCATATTTGGCTTTAACGCGATATTGGTAGGTATTTGTGCCAAGGCCTGATACGGATTTACTGCGACCCGTACCGCTGTAGATACTGGTCCAACTGCCCGAACCCGTTTTTTGCTCTAACTGGTAACCTGTTGCACCAGAGACGGCAGCCCAACTGATTGAATAAGCGCCATCACCGTCATTTGACGGCACTGAGATAGAGCTGGGGGTTTTGACCACATAGGTTGCTGCAGAGGTGCGGTATCCACCACTCACTGAGCCATATTTGGCTTTAACGCGATATTGATAGGTATTTGTGCCAAGGCCTGATACGGATCTACTACGAGCAGTGCCACTGTAGATGCTGGTCCAACTGCCTGAACCAACTCTTTGCTCTAGCTGGTAACCTGTTGCGCCAGAGACTGCTGCCCAGCTAATTGAATAAGCGCCATCACCGTCATTTGACGGCACTGAGATAGAGCTGGGTGTTTTGACCACATAGGTTGCTGCAGAGGTGCGGTATCCACCACTCACTGAGCCATATTTGGCTTTAACGCGATATTGGTAGGTATTTGTGCCAAGGCCGGATACGGATTTACTGCGACCCGTGCCGCTGTAGATACTGGTCCAACTGCCTGAACCAACTCTTTGCTCTAGCTGGTAACCTGTTGCGCCAGAGACTGCTGCCCAGCTAATTGAGTAAGTGCCATCGCCATCGTTTGAAGGGGCTGAGATAGAGCTGGGTGTTTTGACCACATAGGTTGCTGCAGAGGTGCGGTAACTGCCACTCACTGAGCCATATTTGGCTTTAACGCGATATTGGTAGGTATTTGTGCCAAGGCCGGATACGGATTTACTGCGACCCGTGCCGCTGTAGATACTGGTCCAACTGCCTGAACCAACTCTTTGCTCTAGCTGGTAACCTGTTGCACCAGAGACTGCTGCCCAGCTAATTGAGTAAGTGCCATCGCCATCGTTTGAAGGGGCTGAGATAGAGCTGGGTGTTTTGACCACGTAGGTTGCAGCTGAGGTGCGGTAGCTCCCACTCACTGAGCCATATTTGGCTTTAACGCGATATTGGTAGGTGTTTGTGCCAAGGCCGGATAGAGATTTACTGCGACCCGTGCCGCTGTAAATACTGGTCCAACTGCCAGAGCCGACTCTTTGCTCTAGCTGGTAACCTGTTGCACCAGAGACTGCTGCCCAGCTAATTGAGTAAGCACCATCGCCATCGTTTGATGGCACAGAGATAGAGCTTGGAGTTCTGACCACATAGGTTACTGCTGAAGTGCGGTAATTTCCACTGATTGAACCATATTTAGCTTTAACGCGATATTGGTATTTATTTGTGCCAAGGCCTGATACGGATCTACTACGAGCAGTGCCACTGTAGATACTGGTCCAACTGCCAGAGCCTACTCTTTGCTCCAATTGGTACCCCGTTGCACCTGATACAGCAGCCCAACTTACAGAGTAAGCACCATTAGTATCACTTAGCGGAACAGTAATGGAGCTAGGAGTTCGAATTACATAAGTATTCTGAGAAGTTTTATATCCTCCCCAGACTGTATCTATTCTGGCGTCAACTCGGTATTGATATTTACCACTTTGACGATTAGCAACGGTGTAGTGACTTAAATTACCCTGATATATAATGTTCCATGCCCCTCCATTCTTTGACTCTTTTAATCTATAGGTCAAAAAAGAAGGACTTCCTGAGGAGGTTAATAGCCAGCTAATTTCATAACTTCCATTGAGTGATATTGAAGGGACTGTAACACTGTAGGGGATATTTGGTACTGGTTGTGGTTCAGGCTCCCATTCGGCTGTTACAGAAAATGAAAACAGAAAAAGTGCAGTAGAAAAAAGCTTCATCATCCATGAAGTAGGGCGCATAACAATCCAGTTATCGGTCGAAGGTTGTATAAAACGTAAACATTTTGAAACACAATGTCAACAGAGTCGAATATTGGTTTTATTGCGGTTTTTGAAAAATGGTATACTGCTCCCGTTTTTCTTTGTAGTTCAACCCGCTTTTGTTTTGATTTTTTATAGTGGTTAATGCTGCTTTGGTTTGTTGTGTTTGGTAAGAGAGGAGATGGAGCTAGGCTGAGTGTCTTATCATTGATGCTTGGTAGGCTGAATACCCAGCAAAAATGACAAGATTCTTTGATGTGACTTCTTAAAGTTTAAAACTTAGCTCTTTTCTATCACTTCTCTTCTATAGGCGAGTAGGCTAAATACGCCGAAGGCGAAGACGTTGAGGTAATCACTGCGGGTTAAGGGTAACTGTGTTTTAAATAGACGGTGAAAGATCAGTATTTGTATGCTGTGCATCACTAATGTCAGTAGCAGTAAGGTATTAAGTATCAAAGATATCTCACCGTTAAATGGCATCACTAGGTTATAACCCATCAATACCCAAGCTAGCAGGGTAATCCCCTTGCCTATAGTCACAATAAACGTCATATTTTTCTCATCAATGTTGGTAAACTTATAAGTGATGCTAGCCTGCTTATCGTACCTCGTACCTTAAGGCTGATATTGATACAACCTGTAGGTCACCTGCCCAGCTTTCTTCTCTTTAAGTTGAACCCAGTCGCTAGGCACGTTTAAATGAACGAGCTCGCTTTCTGTTTCCACATAGATCTGTGCATTTTCTTTAAGCCAGCTGTTTTGTGCGAGCAGCGTGATGGTCTTTTCAGCCAGTTCTTTTCTAAAAGGGGGATCGATATAGACGATATCGAACGCCTCTGTAGGTGCGACTGTAAGTAAGGCTAGTGTGTCACCTTTGATCACCTCTGCCACATCTGATGAGCACTTTAGGGTGTTAAGGTTCTCTTTTAACTGCTGTGCAGCACTTGCTTGTAGCTCAAAAACCTTAGCGTAGCTTGCATAGCGCGAGAGAGATTCAAGACAAAGTGCGCCACTGCCACCAAAACAGTCTAAAATACGGGCGCCGACAAGATCACCCGCTAACCAGTTAAATAGGGTCTCACGGACACGGTCTGTGGTCGGTCTAAGACCTTCAAGATCTTGGATCGGTAAACGTCTTGAACGCCATTGTCCTGCAATGATCCGAACTTGACCGCTAGAGGGGCGATTTTTAGCCATCTTAATCCTGCTTACTTAAATATGCTGGTAAATTGTACTGTGATTTTGCCTGAAGAAAGAAAGTGCTAGACTGTCTCGCTTTGCTTAAGCCCTCCATTTTAACTCAAAGAAATTTTAAATGGTGTATTCCTGTGGTTTAAAGCGAAAAATCGGTGGTTTTGCTGCATATTTGCATCCATGTTTTGGTTATAATGTGCCCCAAATTAAATGAATGGGTGATTGTTATCAGTCCTCCATTTGAAATGAAAGCTAGTTGAGTATCGGTATCACACATGGCAAAGAAAGGTTTTTTCTCCTGGTTTCGTAAAGATAAGTCACAAGATGAAGTGCAAACTCAGGAAGTTGAGAGTGTAACGGAGTCTCAAGAGAAGGCGCGTATTGAAGCGGAAGCTGTAGAGCAGGCGCGTATCGAAGCGGAAGCTGTAGAGCAGGCGCGTACCGAAGCTGAAGCGGTAGAGCAGGCGCGTATCGAGGTGGAAGCGGCAGAGCAGGCGCGTATCGAAGCGGAAGCTGTAGAGCAGGCGCGTATTGAGGCTGAAGCGGCAGAGCAGGCGCGTATTGAAGCGGAAGCTGTAGAGCAGGCGCGTATTGAGGCTGAAGCGGCAGAGCAGGCGCGTATTGAGGCGGAAGCGGCAGAGCAGGCGCGTATTGAAGCGGAAGCGGCAGAGCAGGCGCGTATCGAAGCGGAAGCAGCTGAGCAGGCGCGAAATGATGCGGAAGCAGCAGAGCAGACTCGTATTGAAGCTGAAGCGGTAGAGCAGGCTGAAGTTGTTACCGAGGAGCGTCAACCAGAGCCTCAGGAGAAGCCAGCTAAAGAGGGCTTTTTTGCTCGCCTTAAACGTGGGCTTAAGCGTACCAGTGAGAATATCGGTAGTGGCTTTATCGGCTTGTTTAAGGGCAAGAAGATCGATGATGATCTTTTCGAGGAGTTAGAGGAGCAGCTGTTGATCGCCGATGTGGGCGTTGAAACTACGACTCGTTTGATTAGCAGCCTAACAGAGCAAGCGAGCCGTAAGCAGCTTAAAGATGGTGAAGCCCTGTATGAGCTGCTTCGTGAAGAGATGCAAAAAACCTTAGAGCCAGCCTCTATCCCACTTGTGCCTGAAAATGCAGATGGTCCATTTGTTATCTTGATGGTAGGTGTGAACGGTGTGGGTAAAACCACCACAATCGGTAAGTTGGCTAAACAGTATCAGGCTCAAGGTAAATCAGTTATGTTAGCGGCAGGGGACACTTTCCGTGCTGCTGCGGTTGAGCAGCTACAGGTATGGGGACAGAGAAACGATATCCCTGTTGTGGCTCAACATACCGGTGCCGACAGTGCATCTGTGCTATTTGATGCACTTCAAGCCGCTCGCGCTCGTAATGTGGATGTATTGATTGCCGATACCGCAGGTCGATTGCAGAATAAATCTCACTTGATGGACGAGCTTAAAAAAGTCGTTCGTGTGATGAAAAAGCAAGATGAGAATGCCCCTCACGAGGTGATGTTAACCTTAGATGCAAGCACTGGTCAGAATGCAATTAGTCAGGCTGAGCTGTTTAAGCAAGCTGTAGGAGTGACAGGTATCACCATCAGTAAATTGGATGGTACAGCGAAAGGTGGTGTTATTTTCGCAATAGCTGATAAGTTTGGTATTCCTATTCGTCATATTGGTGTTGGTGAACAGATTGACGATCTACGTACTTTCGATGCTAAAGACTTTATTGATGCGCTATTTACACAAGAAGCCGACGAGAAAAAGTAGTTCATATTCACAATAAATAATAAAATGGACAGCCAACTTAGATGATTCAATTTGAGCAAGTGAGTAAGGTTTACCCCGGCGGGCAGAAGGCTTTGTCAGATGTAAATTTTCACCTCCAGCGTGGAGAGATGGCGTTTTTAACGGGCCACTCAGGTGCAGGTAAAAGTACCTTGCTCAAGTTAATCACTGTGATAGAGCGTGCTAATGCCGGGCGGGTGCTGATTAACGGCCACAATATTGCCGACTTGTCTGCTAAGGATGTTCCCTACCTAAGACGTGATATCGGCATGATATTTCAAAATCATCACCTGCTGATGGAGAAGAGTGTTTTCGATAATGTGGCTCTGCCTCTGGTGATTGAAGGTTTCTCCCATGGTGAGATTAAGAAGCGCGTCCATGCGTCGTTAGATATGGTGGGGTTATATGGCAAGGAGCGTCATAAACCCATTATGTTATCCGGCGGTGAGCAGCAACGCGTTGGTATCGCTCGCGCAATTGTTAACAAACCTCCGCTACTATTAGCCGATGAGCCGACGGGTAACTTAGATCCTAAGCTGTCGATGGATATCTTGCGCCTTTTCGAAACCTTTAATGATTCAGGCACCACTGTCTTAATTGCCACCCATGATCTTGGGCTTATTGCGAGAATGAAGTATCGCACCTTGACCCTGAAACAGGGCCATGTGTTGGGGAGTGATGAGCTGTCAGCATCAACTACCTACTCACCTAAGATTTAACCTCACAGTGGAGCATAGGGAATAACATGAGCAACAAGCCTCAGTTAGTCAGAAGTAAACTGCCAATCTCTGGTCGTATTGTGATGTTTTTCATTCGCCATATTCAACATGCAATGGGAAGCATGGGAGAGCTGTGGCGTAACCCAGTTTCATCTTTGATGACCATGGCTGTTCTTGGTGTGAGCTTAAGTTTACCAGCCGCTCTGCAGGTACTGGTTAAAAATGCCGAAGCTATTACTCAATCTTGGAATAGCGCCGCTGAAATTTCACTGTTTATTGATGATGCTCGTAGTGACAAGACGATTCAGAGTTTAATCAGCCGAGTGAAAGTTTATTCAGAGGTGAGTGAAGTTAATTATATCAATCGCGATCAAGCGCTGGAGGAGTTTCAGAGCTTGTCGGGGTTTGGTGAGGCGATATCTTATCTGGACACCAATCCGCTGCCAGCAGTGGTGACCGTGACGCCTACACTTAAGTACTCAAGCCCGACAGGCGCTAGAGAGCTGCTTAAAAAGCTGGAACAGGAGCCTGAGGTCAGTTTTGGCCGGTTAGATATAGAGTGGCTCGAGCGCCTACAAGCTGTGGTGAGACTACTGGAACGAACGGTACTGGCTATTGCGGCGTTGTTAGTATTAGCTGTGGTATTAGTGATAGGCAACACGATTCGCTTGGCCATCATGAATCGCCGTACTGAGATTGAGGTCATGAAACTAGTCGGGGCGACAGAAGCCTTTATTCAGCGTCCCTTCCTTTATACGGGAATATGGTTTGGCATCATAGGCGGGGTACTGGCCTGGATCATCATTAACCTGTTGGTCTGGTATCTGGACTCGGCTTTGGCTGAACTATTGGGCCTGTATGGCAGTCAGCTAGAGATGCAAACTTTGACTCTGGTCGAGCTGGGCCAACTTGTCTGTTTGGCCTCCTTCTTAGGTTGGTTAGGCTCATACCTCTCAGTACGACAGCACTTAAGAGCAATAGAGCCGTCTTAGCTTGATTTTCAGGAGCTGATAAATTTTATTGCTCCATTTAATGACACTTGGGGCATTATGAACTAAGTTTCATTTGCTTTGTCTATTCTCATAGAGCAAAAATAACTCTCGAAAATTAAGTGGTATTAGTCTTGAGGTTGACATAAGTTGTCAAATCTAGGATAGTTCGTCACCTTGCCGTTTTAGTCTAAAAGGTGAGCTGGTTTAGTTTTTACTTAATTTTATTGTAAGAAAACGGTGTTACGCTGTGTCCTTATATCTGAATCGAGTATAGACAGCCAGAAGTGAACAGAATTAGTTCACTGTAATTGTTAGAATTTAAGTAAGAAAATGTAGGAGCATGAATGACTAATCAATCAATGGCACTTACGGTTCCTCACGGAAGCGGTAGCTTAGAGGCTTATGTCCACTCTGCGCACAACATCTCGATGTTGGAGCCGGAGCAGGAGTATGAGTTAGCTAAGCGATTACAAGAAACAGGTGATCTTCAGGCTGCGAAACAGCTCATTATGTCTCACCTACGTTTTGTAGTGCATGTTGCTAAAGGTTACTCAGGTTATGGTCTTCCTCAGGCTGATCTTATCCAAGAGGGTAATATTGGTTTGATGAAAGCGGTGAAGCGTTTCGACCCAGATGTGGGCGTTCGATTGGTTTCATTTGCTGTGCATTGGATCAAAGCTGAAATTCATGAATATGTGCTGAAAAACTGGCGCATAGTAAAGGTTGCGACAACTAAAGCACAGCGTAAGTTGTTCTTTAACCTTCGTAAATCTAAAAAACGTCTCGGTTGGTTTAGTGATGAAGAGGTTGGCATGGTTGCCGATAACCTTGGTGTCTCTAAAGCCGATGTGACTGAGATGGAATCGCGTATGGCGGCACAAGATCCTGCATTCGATCTTGCCAGCGACAACGATGATGACCAAGACTTCTCTCCGGTTCACTATTTAGAGGACCACTCCTCAGATCTGGCATCACAAGTTGAAAATGATAACTTAGAGTCAAATAACCAAGCGCGCCTACTGTCAGCCATCAAAACCTTAGATGAGCGTAGTCAGCATATCCTGCAAGCACGCTGGTTAAATGAAGATAAGACAACGCTACAAGAACTTGCTGCAACATACCAAGTCTCTGCTGAGCGTATTAGGCAACTTGAAAAGAATGCTATGAACAAGCTTAAAGGACGAATGGAAGCGTAACTGTTTTCTAAGTCTCAACAAAAAACCTGCCGCGGCAGGTTTTTTTATGTCAGGAACATTTATGCTGATAGCCCATGGATGGTTAGTTATCAGCTTTGTACATGGCAGGAGATGTTCCTACATCTCTGTGCATTCCTATCATCCCTGATAGTCAGAATACTTATCCCCGATCGCAGGGTTCCTGAAATGTTCCCTACATTTATTGGTATTCCCTACATTCAGGTCAAAGCGATGGTCGATGATGTTCCCTACATCATTTCGACATTTCCTCCATCCGTGGAGGTCAAGGGGGTTTGTGCCTGGAACATTTATGCTGATAGCCCACGGATGGATAGTTATCAGCTTTGTACCTGTCTCCAGAACATTTATCCTTTCGTGCCGAAACTCGAAACTCGAAACTCGAAACTCGAAACTTAACCCTTCAACACCGCCTCTATCACTAGCTTTCTTGATACTTTTAATCCAACCGACTCTACCTCCGGCCAAGGGTAGTAGAGGCGTGGACGTTTAAAGCGGGCTATCTTGTCACATAAAAACTGCTCAAACTCATCACTTGCGGTGAGTTGCTCTATCCCCTCAGTGCAGAGGAGGGAAGGTTTAATCACTGCCGTAGGTAAGTGGCCAAACTCGCTATCAGTTTGAGGAAATACTATCGCGTCGTCTATCTGGGGATGAAGTTTCAGTGCTGCCTCTATCTCTTCTGGTTGCACGTTCTCGCCGCCACAGACAAACATGTTGTCGCAACGCCCTAAGATATGCAGCTTACCCTGTTTATCCCAGTAACCTCTATCTTTGGTGGGGAACCAGCCGTCCTCTAGTGGCAGATTGAACTTAGCTTGGTTGTCGCTCCACTCGAGATAACCTAAAAACAGTGTGCCGCCTCTGACATAGATCTGTTCATCGACAATCTTGAGCTCTCTGCCAGTGATTGTCTGCCCACAACTGCCATCTGCGCTTGCCGTACCTGTGGTGATCTGCGAAGACATCTCTGTCATGCCATAGCTGGTAAAACTATTAATATTCAGGGTATTAAGTCTTTCAATAAGATCTAAGGAGATAGCTCCACCTCCTAGTAGCAGTGACTTGACTCCCTGTAGAGGCGAGCTTTCCTTGGTAGTGCTCTGGCTCTCTAACAAGTGAACTAGCTGTGTCGAAACCAGCGACAGGTGAGTAATAGGCGTTTGTTTTAGTTGAGCGGTAAGGCTGAGGGTTTTATCTTGCATCACCACAGCGGCCCCAGCTAATGCGCAGCGGTTAATGATGGCCAAGCCGCCGATATGAAATAGCGGCAATGAGAGCAACCAAGCATCTCCAACCTCGAGGGGGATCTGATCTGCAGAGCCTGTGGCGCTGACGATATGGTTACTAAGGCTGTGCACCGCCGCCTTGGGCTGACCGCTGCTGCCGGATGTTAAGATGAGATTAGCAGGAGACTCAATACTCACCTCTACTGCCTTTGCTCTACTGCTGCTATTGAAGTCTACGGTTAACTTAGCAGTGGAGAGACCGTTGTCCGAGAACAGCAGTTCAGGTACTTGTGGCTTAGCTTGATGAGATGAAAAGAGCGGACTGTAGTGCGCTCCGCTCCAGATATAGTTGAGCCTATGTTGCTTAATCAGCTTAGAAAGTTGCTTAATAGGAAATCGTGGCGACAGCGGACAAAAAATGACACCCGTGTCGATGCAAGCCCAGTAGAGCAGGATTAACTCTACCGAATTAACATCGATACAAGCTAAACGATCACCAGGTAAGAGACCTTGAGCAGTTAACTGCTCACCAATAGCGACCACTTTTTGACTTAGTGCGCTGTAGCTTAGCTGATGCTTCACCCCATCTTGATGCCATACGAGTGCATCACGCTCTGGATAGTCCACAGCTGCTTGATGCAGTGGAGAGAGGGCGCGTAATTGAAACTTGTCTGTAGCCAACTGTTTTCCTATTGGTATCGATTTATCAGCTTGATTGAATCTAAGCCTAGCAGATGGGGCTTACCTGACGAGATCAATATGTCAGCGCTAAAGGCACCTAAGGTATCGAGTCCAGGGATCTCATCTGGGGTCATGCTCTGACTTAGCTTAGCTAACGCCTCTATGCCAAGGCTAGATTCTAGGCTTGAGCTGAGAATAAACCTGACGCCAGCATGCTCAGCTTCAGATTGTAGTCTTTGTAGTTTTTCGAGGCTGCCGATCAGCATAGGTTTGACGACCAAGGCGGTCAGTCCATCCTGCATCTCAAACTGATAGTCAGGATCATTTAGGCTCTCATCTAAGGCCCAAGGCATCTCGATAGCTTGGTAAAAAGCGGGATTATCTTGAGGGGTTATGCAGGGCTCCTCAATGTACTCGATGGCATGCAGAGGCAAGCAAGCGGCAAACTCTATGGCTTGCTCGAGAGTGAAACCTCGGTTGGCGTCGAGCTTGAGTTTGAGAGCTGGACGTATGGCTAAGATCTCGTGGATAAGTTTGATCTCCTCCTCTAGTGAAGTTTGCGCGACCTTCACTTTAATCGAATGTACCTCTGATGCTAATGAACGGACTCGGTCGTGAAGTACACTTAATGCCTCATTTTGAGCGCGGTAGATAAGTGGAACCGATTTCATGTTTTGCAAAGAGATATGATGACCGGTTAGCTGACCGTTAATTTTAGCGTGAAGCAGACTTAGGCCGAAGGCGAGAGAGGGATATTGGGTCTTTTTTGATTGTTCCAGCAAGAGATCTACTGGTTTTCCTATCAGTTGCGGCAAGGTTATCGCTAGCTCATCAATGATCTGCTCCAAGGTCTCCTGACTAAAGTCTTGGATTGGATTGCCCTCGATATCTAAACCTGAAAGCGGGGCGATCTCTACCTGTTCGATACGAGGTGTCATCGCCTCATCTAAGAGTTCAAGACTAAGGATTACTCCTTTACGGCTATCGATCCTCTGTTTTCCCACAGGCAGGCACTTGTCCAGAGGAAGCTGATATTGATAGAGTTCCAGCGTGTTGATCTTCACTATTTATCCTCGATTAATGTTTGGATTAGCCAGTTGCTATATTCCTGAGGTGCCGCCAAATGCACGTTATGACCCGCTTGCTTGACCACGCTTACTTTAACGGATGTTTGCTCCTTCCAACGTGTGGCTAAGGCTAAAAATTTGCTGTCATCACTGCCGACAATATAGTGGCAGGAAAAAGGTAGAGAGGCAGGTAGTTCCCAGAGGTTGCTCTGCTCTGCAAGTGAGCTTGCCAGATAGATATTGAGTAGACCGACTGGGTTGTTGTGTCTGCGTTTTTCGATCAACTTCTGACGTGCTTCGATAGAGAGTTCGGCAAACACACCTTGTTGGTACCACAATGCGAGAAACGCTTCGATAGGTAACTCAGTGAGTTTTTTACTCCAGCTAAGATCGTTTTTCGCTCTTAACTGCTTCTCCTCAGAGGTTTGTAACCCTGGATGGCAAGACTCTAGCGAGAGGCTGAGAAGCTTCTGCGTATTATTTCGGGCCAGATGCAGGGCAATACGTCCGCCAAGCGAGTAGCCCAGCAGATGATATTTCTCGATGGAGAGTGAGTCTATCGCCGCTTGGATATGCTTGGTGATCAGATCAAAACCGGGTGTTGGCAGTGCCAGTGTGGGGCTCAGTCCATGGCCTGGCAAGTCGATACAGACACAGTAGAACTGGTTAGTTAACTGCTTAACGATAGCTTGCCAATCCGTTTGAGCGCCCAAAAAGCCATGTAACATCACCAGTGCAGGCTTGCTCTTATCCCCATAAGATGAAAGTGCCAGCATCAGCTCTGTTTTATCCAGCTGGCAATTCGGGCGATCTGATCGCTCGCTTGCTGCTGTGGGACGATGACTTCAATCACTGAGGCGCCTTCATAGTGGATAGCATCTTGATATGACTCTTCAAAGCTCTCTAACTCCTCCACTCTGTTATAGGGAATACCAAACATAGCCGCACCATAGCCAAACTCGAACCCATGGGCGAGTCGATAGTAATCGCTTCTAAGCTTCTCATCAGGTACAGGCAGTAGATTAAAAATATTGCCGCCGTCATTGTTTAGGATAACGATCACCAGCGGGCTTGAGCAGTGGCTGGCAATAGCTAGTGAGTTTAGATCGTGTAGCTGGGAGATATCACCAATGATCAGAGTCGTGGCCCTGCCTTGATGCATGGCAACGCCGCAAGCACTCGCCAGTAGCCCATCGATGCCAGATGCGCCGCGATTGGTAAAAGTTGCTCCCTGCTCTGTGGTGATTGGTGCAAACATATCGTAGAGCCTGACTGGGAGGCTGTTACCAATAAATAGCTGTTGCTGCTTGGTTTGTGATTTCGCGATGGCGCGAACCACCATGGCCTCTCCAAACTCAGCGTTATCTATCTGCTGCTCAAATAATCTCTCCATCTCATCATTTTGTTGGGTAAGCTGAAGCGCCCAGTTAGCCTCCGATGAGCGTGGCCAGGAGAGTGAAGTGATATTGGTAACACTGGCATGCCAGATCTGTTTGGCGCTATGGCTGGGGTCTAACCTCATCTGCCGCGGCAATACTTGCCAATAGCTCTTCCACTTATTTTGGGCCAGATAGTCGATCAGGCGTTTAGAGAGCAAACGACCGCCAATAACAAGTACCCGCTCAGCTTGCATCAGCAGTGCCTTGGCTTTTGGTTGATGCAGAAGTTGATCGATATTTCCTATTACCCCTGGATGCTGTCTGAGCTGAGATTGAGCGTCAGTGAGCAGGGGCCAGCCCAGCTTTTGCGACAGGGCAACTAGAGCTTGTGGGTCACAATCTGGTGTGAGTGTGCCAGCGATAATAACGCCTTTACCGTGAACAAAGCGTGCCATGGCATCACTGCTTGGCAAGCTGCTTAGGTTAGGTTTTCCATACTGATTATAAGCATGATTGGTGTGCTGCCAGTTGCCGAGTGTGCTCAGGTATTGGGTAAAGTTCGCACTCATGGTCGACGGATAAAGTGGCTCTCTGTACATGCAGTTGATGTGCAGAGGTTGGCTTTGGTTACTGATGGCTTCATCGAGCAAGGTCAGTAGTGCTTCGGGGCGGATAGCCAGATCCGGTGTCGATAGGTTTATCTGTTTTGCATATTGAGCAAAGATAGCGGGCTGAATGATGGCTTGATTGGCACCACAATCGATAAGCTCCGGCGGTCTATCACCTGATAATACGATTAGCGGGACATGAGTTAACCAGGCTTCAATCACTGCTGGATATAGATTCGCTACCGCAGTACCTGAAGTGGTAACAACTGCAACGGGAGCTTGGCTGGCCTTAGCCAGTCCTAGTGCCATAAAGCCGAGTCCACGCTCATCGAAGTGCAGATGTTGCTTTAATTTGCTCTGTTTTGCCGCCGCTAAGGTGAGCGGTGTCGAGCGTGAGCCCGGTGCCATACAGATATGTTGCACGCCTAAGCGGGATAGCTCTTCTAAAATAAGCGTGCCCCATAATAGGTTCAGCTCAGCTGTCTTTTCAATTTGCATGCATGGGTACTCTAGATTTAATATCTATATTGTACCCCTATTGAGTTTAAAGGAAAATTTTTTAGCCTTCAAAGCCTCTCTTACCGCTAGCACACTCGTTTTTTGTTAACTATCTCGCGTGGATTCGAGAAAAATTTTCTGTCTGAAATCGCGAGGACATTCGCCGAAATAATCTTTAAAGGCTCTCGAGAAATGTGATGATGAGGTAAAACCAACGGCGTAAGATAAGCTATCTAAACTGAAATCAAATTTACTGTCTTCTTGCAGCAATTGTCGGCTCATCATTAATCTTCTTTTTTGAATAATTTGATGAATAGTGTGCTCTTGCTTTTGAAATAATTTATAGAGATAACGCAAAGAGATCCCATGGGCATCAGCAATGTGTTGGTTTGATAGTTGATGATTTGCATAGTTGTTTTCAATGTAGCTTAGTACTCGCTCCACTAACGCATCTTTGGAAAGCGCTTTCTTCTTCAGCTTGTTATGCATAACTGAGCAAGAATAAGCCATGGCAATCATATTCAAGAAGTTTTCAACGAGTTCTGGATGAATCGTATCTAACTCTTTGTACTCTTTAACCACTGAGAAAATGAAATTGCTGAGCACTGCACCAATACCTTCCTTGCCAGAAAGAGGGACGGCGGTATACTTTTCAGGATGGATTAAATAACGACTCAGTACGTGTTTCGGCATCTGAATAATCAGTTGATGAAACTCTTTTTCAAACGTGAGGCTATAAGGTTCACTGCTATCATAGAGTGTAAAACTGCCGGGCTGTAATATGGCTTCTCGACCATTCTGCTTAACCACTCCTTGTTGAAAAAGTTGAAAGCTCATTAAAAAATACGCTTCACTGGAGTGAGCTATTTGCTGTTTCGTCCGGGTGACAATCTGTGCTTCACCTTGAACTTCAGAGACGCTTAATAATCCAAAATTAAGTCCCCCTCTAATCTCTCCGTGAAAGCGATCCTTGTTCAAAGGCTCACAGTCTAACTGGACAAACTCATGGCAAATTTGCTCTCTCCAATAATCAATCCTTTCATAACTCGCAACATCCAATGTCATTTTTTTATAACCGTCGTTAATTAAAAAAGACATAAACTCCGTACCTGCTTAAATATTAGTCAAATGTTAATGTAACACAACAAACCTGTTTGGCCATGGCAGTTGATATATTCAAACTCACAGTCTTGCTCGGGGATAAGTGTAACCTCATGCCATAGTTGAAGTTTTAAGTCCACATTGTACTTCTCTACCATCCCCATAAATCGGTCGAAAATGGCTATATGCGTGGGGTGACTCTTAGCCCAGTTTTCAAAAGCATAAATATCATTGCCATATCCAAGACCAAAAGTTTGTTCGACTGAACACCAGTTTCCATCGGTTTTAGTGATAAAACGCATTGAAGCGCAATGTGTTTTGACGGGGTTGTTAGATAAGTAATCCATACCTTTTTTTAGCACAGTATGAACATTGGTTAGGTAGTACTCTTTTTCATCTTCTTCGCAATGAGTCCAATCTTGGCCGGAACGAATCACACACATGTTCTTCGGTGGGGACAATTTTATTCTATTGCTCTTATTTTCAACATTAACTTGTAAGTGCTCCCATATACTGTTGTCATTCTTAATATCCTGCGATGATGAACAGGGTATTCGGTCACGTGCAGCGCCCGAATAACCATGTTCCATCATGGGTCCTTCTAATGAGGGGGATAAGCGTGCAGCGCCATGAGCATTTTCTGATGAGTGTAGGGTTTCGAAACGTTGATGAGGCATAGTAAACACCTCACGCCAAACACTTATATCTCCCTCATCAAGCAGGGGAGATGCCCACCAGCTGTTAGCTGCACTTTGCTGCCACCATGTCTTGTAGTCACTGGCAAACCAATAAGCGATATAAAGATAGTTAGTGATGCCTGCTTTATCGGTAAACATTCCTTGTTCCAATAATTTTGGCGAAAACTCTCCAGTAAATGCTTTTTTAGCCCAGTCATCTAATGGCGCAGAATGTTGACCTTGAATTGCAAATAGGCCACATACTAAGTTTTCCTCATCGGTCTTCCATAGTGATGTCCAAGCGGGAGCCGGTGGAGTCCAATTTTTAGGCATATTATTCATCATCTATTCCTTATTCGTCTGAATGCTTAGTTAATTGGGCTTCCTCAGTCTCCAGATCTTCATCTTCTAGGCAAAATTGAGAAGCTACAGGCTGCTGCGATGGGTTAAACCATAGACGAGTCACGTCAGGTCTAGCGTAATGTCCAACAGGATCAGCGAACGATTTAGCGATATTAATTAACCCTAGATCAATGTCTGCAAATATTAAACCTTCAGCGTTTTCGGCTAATTTGATGCACATGGGGCTACCGTCAGGCGCAAATACTTGTGCATGACCACCACCTTCTTTCAGCATTTCCCCCTGTTCTTCATTTTCCACCATGAGGTTTATCATTTCTGGTGAAACAATTCCGCACGGTGCCAATACAAAGCACTGTCCTTCAGCGGCATAAACTTGTGATAGTGCATTGTTCAACTCTGGCCCTAATGAGAAAGCTTGTTGGTAACAGCTAAATGATGGCCAGCAGCCAATATGCACCTGTTCATGCTTACTGAACATGGTGTATTTGGTTAAAGGTTGTAAGTGCTCCCAACAGGACAATTGGCCTAAACGGCCTAGTTCAGTTTCAAAAACATCAAGGTCGCTGCCATCGCCTTCACCAAATAAAGTTCTTTCAACATGAGTGGGTTTCAACTTTCTTCTGGCTTGAATTAGCTCACCTTGGTTACTGAATAAAAATTGTGAGATGTACAGTGAGCCATGATCTTTCTCACTTGCCCCAAGGCTGACAAAAATGTTGTTTATTTTGGCTGATTCTTTGATTTTATTAAAAGATTCACTATCCAAAACTAAACAGTTTTCATGATAAGTTTGTATGTATTTAAGGTTATTTATGGGGGCGTTTAGCCATATCCACCATGGGTAACCAGGGATCCAACATTCAGGAAATGCGATGAGCTTTGCATTCTCTTTAGCAGCCTTTTCAATCAATTCAATTGTTTTTTCAACCGTTGCATCTAAATCCATAAATACAGGAGAGGCTTGTACAACAGCAACTTTATATATATTTGTCATCTCAATTCCTCTTAGAAAGTGTATTTAACGGCTAGGCCAAACTCTCTTGGTTTATTATAACTTGCAGAGTGAAAACCAAGGCCGAAATTAGAGTTGCCACTTTTAATAACTCTTTTATCGGTTAGGTTATTGACGAAAGCAACGAAGCCAACACTTTCATTTAAATTATATCTAATTGAAGCATTAAACATGTCGTGGGCTTCTTGAAATAGAAATTTTGAGTTTTGAGAGTCATTAAATACATCATCGGTATACGCATAATCAACTCTGAAAGCGATATCGCTTTCATCGAAGTAAAGACTGTAATCTAAACCAATGTGTAATGAGTTCTCAGGTGTATTTACTAGCTTAGCGGACTTATCTAAGGTCAATGATAAACCTTCAACGGGATTGATGTTATTGTATGCTGCATCAATGTAGCCGTAGCCAATATCAAGAATGAGATCGTCTGTGATTAAGGCGGTTATCTCAAGCTCTACGCCTTTAATGTCAATCTCTCCAGCGTTGGCTGTAATTGGCCCGCCGAGTTTGTCAAAAAAGGTGACTTGTGCATCCTGATAGTCTGAATAGAACACCGCGCCGTTGACTCGGATACGCTCATTATCACTTTGCCATTTGATTCCTATTTCATGTGCATCTAAGGTTTCTGGTTCAAAGGTACGAGGTGCGGCTACCGATTCTACGTAGCGTAAAACAAACCCTCCGCTTTTGAATCCTTGAGAGAAGCTGTAATACAGAAGAGTGCCGTCATCTAATATGGCATCAACACCAAGCTTAAATGTTGTCTGCTCAAAATTATCAGAAATAGAGCCACTGCCATTGCCCACTAATGGTGAGAGTCCGGGGCGAAATGTACCTGTTTCATCAACAGCACCAGGGAAAAACGGTAACGGATTGCCTTGAATGTCAGCAGCAAGGTACTGGGTATAATCAAATTGCTTTTTATCTAGTGTGTGTCTAACACCTGCCGTGACTGAGAATGTGTCGTTAATATCCCAAGTTGCTTGTAAATATTCAGCAAGACTAGAGTTCTCAACGTCGGCATAGTTATTTAACCCAGCAGGGAAACCAGCGCTTAAATCTGGGGTTGGTAGGTGCAGTGGAACAAACACATTATCAGTACCGCTTTCATCAAAGTAATAGACCCCAGCAATGTACTTGATTTGGTCATCCATAGCGGTGCCCAAGAACTGAAGCTCATGACTAATCTGCTTATGATAATAATCTGGGTTTGAAATCTCGGTAATTTGAAATGGCGTGTTATCGGCATCTGCATGGAATGCAGCCTTCGTTCTACGATATGCTGCAGTGTATTTAAGGTCAAAATTGTCTTGATGAGTATTGGCGACAAATGAGGCTCCATCTACCGTTGCGCTGCTGCCATTGTTGTATGTTCCATAGGATACGTCTTTATCATCTTTGGTTATGTATTTGTCTAAGTCTTTAAGTCCTGCAACGATTGCCGCATCTGGTGATAATGTTGGATAGGTCGCCAGTGCCCAACCTATTGTGCCTGCACCAGGGGTAAAGCCCACGGCGACATTAGCTGCACTCTCTTCGTCTATATCTGAATGGTCAAAGGAGAGTTGAAAATTCCACTCATCATTGGGTTCGTAATATAAGGCTCCACGAAACGCAAGTTGGTCTTCATTACCGAGTTCATCGCCTATGAGCGGGCGTTCAACAAAGCCATCTCTGCGTTTACTTGAAAAGGCAAATGTGGACAGTAATTCGTCTGTAAAAGGAATATCAATTGAGCCACGAACATCAGTTCGATTAAAGCTACCCAAAGTGAGATCTAAACGGCCAGCAAGCTCATCATATGGCTTACGCGTAGTAATATTAATAGCCCCACCAATACTATTACGGCCAAATAGGGTGCCTTGTGGTCCTCTCAGCACCTCTATTCTCTCAACATCAAGGAGATCTAATACGCCACCGATAGAACGAGAGACATATACGCCATCAATATACGTCCCTACACCTGGATCTGTGGTTAAACTGAAGTCTGTATTGCCGATCCCGCGTATGAAAACGGCCGCACTGGTTGATGAGCCACCTATTGGAGATGAGGTATCAAACACTAAATTGGGGGTGAAATTTTCTATTTCTGCAATATTGCCAACTTGCATTTTTTCAAGGCCATCGGCGGTAAATGCGGTCACTGCGATAGGTGTTTCTTGTAGTGATTCAACTCTTTTTTGCGCGGTCACCGTAATCACTTCGAGTGTTTGGCTTTTCTCTTTTTTATCACTTTCTTCAGAAAATACAGGCGCATTGAATAACAAAGACAGTACAATAATGCTGTTGCTATAGTTATTATATTTTACTTTTTCGTTCATATCGTCATCTTATTTATAGTTATAATCGTGATAAATATATTAATAAGAAGGATGGGGGGAGGCCATGACGAAACATGCACATAGTGTTGTAATAAAGTGCACTTTCTGAGGAGAAATAACAGGTCATTTAAAACAGTGACGAGAGTAATATATAAAGTTGAGGCTATTCATCTAATTATCGAATAAATAACCTCGTGAAAGTTTGTATATTATTTTAAGTTACTTAGGGTGACTTCAGGCCAAATATCTGCACTGTATTGGTGTCGTAATAATTGCAGTTTTTCATCAATGTCTGCACAGCCTAATTTTGCGCCCCAGTACATAGGTCCTCCTTTAAAGCGAGGAAAGCCATAGCCATGTAGCCAGATGATATCGAGTAAACTGATATCATTTACAATTCCCTCATCAATGATAAGCAAACCTTCGCTCACCAGAGCTAACATCGCCCTTTGTTGGATTGCCTCGGCTGTTAACCGATGTGGGATTATTGAGAGTTTTTTTGCTTCGTTATCCACTAATAACTGAGCTTCTTGTGACTCTACCTTCTCACCAGAGGCTAAATATTGGTAAAAGCCTGCCTGAGTTTTTCGGCCCAAACGTCCATTTTCAACCATGGATGCAGAGGGCCTAAAATAACCAAGATCATAGGGTTTATCAGCTTGTTTTGCTCTTGCTTGATACCCAATATCTATCCCACTGAGATCTTGTACAGTTAAAGGACCCATGGCCATTCCAAAAGAGGTCATGGCTTCATCTATCGCCACTATGCTGTTACCTTCGAGTAACATCTGTTGAATTTCGCGTCCATAGCGAGTGTACATGCGATTGGCTGCAAATCCAAAGCATACGCCTACTTCAACGGGGTATTTTCTAAGTTTTACACCGAGTGCCAACATGGTTTTAATCACGTCATCGGCAGTGTTCTCTGCTCTAACTATTTCGATTAATTTCATTACATGGGCTGGACTAAAAAAGTGCAAACCGACTACTTGATCAGGCCTACTGGTCACTTTGGCAATGCTATTAATATCCAGATATGAGGTGTTAGTCGCTAGAATCGCGCTATCTTTGCAGTGTTGATCAAGAGCTTTGAAAATGATTTTTTTTACTTCTAAATCTTCAAATGCAGCCTCAACGACCAGATCGCAAGGTGCTAAACGGTCGTAGACAGTACTTCCTTTTACTAGCTGCATCTTGTCATCTAGATCTTGCTCAGTCATGTGTCCTTTTGTTATTTTTGACTGGTAGCCTTTGCGTAAATTATCCATGCCTCGTAGCAAGGCTTCTTCGGTTTGCTCTATCCATATCAAGTCCATGCCAGCATCGATAAAACAGCGAGCGATCCCTACACCCATGTTACCAGCGCCCACGACTCCGACGGTATTTATAGTTCTGGTGGATGATGTTGAAGTTGCCAGTTTTTGGTTCTTTTTCTCGGTAAAAAAAGCATACCGAAGTGCTTTGGCTTGGTCTGAGTCGCGCAATTGTAAAAATAAACGACGTTGACGTTTCAGTGCATGTTCAAAAGATAAACCTAAGCTATATATTGCTTTGATTTCATTGAGTAATAGTGCAGGTGCTTCAACTCCTTTTGCGAGACGTTTAACTCTTTTCTCTGTGCTATCCCAATCAATATATTGTCCTTGAATTGAGAAGTCGGCCTCAGTGTTTTGCTTGCTTTCTGTTAGCGTCAGCTGTCGACAAAAGCTTAAGGCTTGCTCTGTGAGATCACCTTTGTGCACCAGCTTATGAATTAACGCCGTATTTAGCCACTCATCCGCATTTTGAGGTTTGCCTGTACACGCAAATTCGATGGCAGCTTTAACGCCAATTAAATTCATTAGCCTCAAGGTGCCACCCGCACCAGGAATAATACCTAAATTCACTTCAGGCAATCCCAGTTTAGTCTTGCTGACTGCTAGACGGTAATCGCAAGCTAGGGCGAGTTCCAACCCTCCACCGAGTACTGTGCCATGTAGAGCGGCAATAACGGGTTTTGGGAAGCGGACTATAGTGGCTATCAACTCAGGAAGGTGTGGCTCAAGTGGCTCTGTGTCCATCTCTTTTATATCGGCACCTGCTACAAAAGTACGACCTGTGCAGGTGAGTAAAACTGAGTGTAAATCTTGTGAAGCCAGGGATTGGAATAGAATCAATAACTCAGCTCTAAGTTGTTGAGAAATCGCATTGACTGGAGGAGAGTTAATTTCAATGACGGCTAAGGTATTATTATCGGTGACGTTAAGTTGAATACCGGTTTCTATGCACAGATAACGGACATGACAAAGAGGATTATTCATGTGAACCTCCCATTATTGTTATCTCACTAACAACGATAATCGGAGTGACATTGGTAAAATTGATAATGTCAGCAAGTACGATAGAACCAGCTTGTTTGAATGCGTTTTTCATCTCTTGTAGGTTGGTAAAATAGAGGTAACCAATCGCAAATACGGGGGGTTCGCCTAAGCCTATTTGTGGGATGTCCAGTTCCCACCTAATGAGGCCGTGGGGCAGATAATTAATCTCGACGAGCGCCATATGTCGCTCGCGATAATAGTCCATATCAAACTGTTCAGTGGGATTATTGTTTTTTGTTTTAGGGTAACTAATTGCTATACGGATCATATTCACCTCAATCCGTATTCGCTTTAGGTTTATGGCTCTACGGACAATTTATTAAGTAAAAATCGTTGCCAGAATTTAGCTGAAACATAGGGTAAGTGCCCTTGAGCATTCTCCAAATTTTCAACCGCATAATTGACAGATGCTTGAGCTAGTTGGGCGTATAATTTTCCGACCAATTCGTGGGCTTCAAACCCAACCCAACCATTGGGTAACATGTCTTCTGGTAACTGCTTATCTTTCAAAAGGATTCGTCTGTACTCATGGATCAGGAGTATTCTGAGAAGAAAACAAGTTTCATCACTTGGCATCTTCCCTTTATTAAATTTGATGATTAAAGGTCGGTACGCATCAAGAAACTCTTTGTAACTCGCCTCTAGGGTTTCAAGGCCCCAATACTCTTTAACTAAACGCTTAAAGACATTTTTAGAATGTGAACCATCGACTTTGCAACTCAACACGATGACGGCATCTTTCAAGCCGAGTTCTAATAAGGTGTCTTCTAAACTCTGTTTATCAACCTCAAGATGCGCATAAGCGCCGTTGGTCAAAGGACTAAATCCCAACCACTGCAACTGCTTCTTAAATGTCTCTTTTACGTTATCGGGTACAAATATTGGAATGACCACTGTCCAAGCATCGGCTAGTGACGAAGGTTCAGAGGAATAAATTCTTCTTGCTGCTTTGTCATGATGGGCTTTTGCCGTCTCACTTAATGCGTAATAGGTTCGACGCCCTACTTTTTTGGTGATCAACCAATCGCTTTTAACTAATCTAAATACACTGGTTCTAATGAGTCGCTCACTATAGCCAAAGGGCTTTAACCCGGTAATTAAACTGCCAAGCCAAATCCAATTCCCATGCTGAGACACTAAATCACCAAATAGCGTCACAAGCATAGAGGGGCCACTACTGGACTTCTCAACTCTTTGATTAATGAATTTTAAATAATTGTCTTCTGACGCCACAGCTATATCCCGATGCTCATTTTATGAGATGATTTTGACATAGTTGCAGTAATGACACTAGCTTTCCCCATTAGAAAGGCCTGGTATCAGGTCACATCAAAATCGATTTCTACATCATCTGAAACAGGATGAGATTGGCAAGTGAGTACCATGCCTTGTTTAATTTCTTCATCGGTTAAGCTGTGATTCAAATCCATTTCGACTTTACCTTTGATCACTCTCGCTTTGCATGTCGCACACACCCCTCCCTTGCATGAAAAAGGCAGGTCTGCACCCTGATCAAGGGCTGCATCTAAGATGGTTTTGCCGCCGGAGATCAAATCGATACTGAGTTTACGTCCATCAATTTTCAGTTTTACCTGTCTGATCCGCTCACCGTATTCCTCTTGTCGCTTAAGGTTTAATGCCTGACTGATATCACCGGCAAAAAACAGTTCAGATTTAATGGCGTCTGCATCAATATTCTTTTCTAGTAATACCTGTCGAATGCTGTCGACCATCTCATTGGGCCCACACAGAAAAAACGAGTCAAAAGCATCGAGTTGAACAATCCCAGCCTTGATCAATGCAGATATTTTTTCAGGGGTTAAACGGCCATTAAACAACTCAACCTCAGAATCTTCACGGCTAAATAGATTGATGAAGTTAAATCGGCTGATATACCTATTTTTTAAAAAGGAGAGGCGCTCTCTGAACATCATGCTCTGCATCTGCTTATTTGAATAAACTAAGCTGATATGGCTCTCGGTACTGTTTTCGAGGACGCTTTCTGCAATTGATAACATAGGTGTGATCCCGCTGCCCGCCGCAAGCAGACAGATATTTGTGTGCTGCTTTAGATCGCAGATGAAATTACCGGTTGGCGGCAGTACCGCTAATGATTGACCAACGGTCAATTGATTATTGGCAAAGTTAGAGAACAGCCCATCGGGAATGCTTTTAATTCCAACTTCAAGTTTATGGCTCGATACTGGCGCTGAAATGGAATAGCAGCGACGTATTTCTTGCCCATCAATGTCATGCTTCAACGTCAGGTATTGGCCTGGTTTAAAACGAAATGTCGATTGCAGAGCCTGAGGTACATCAAAGGTTATCGCGACTGAATCAGATGTTGAACGGTCTAAAGAAGCAATATTAAGCTGGTAAAATTCATTATTCATAGTAATTCCATCACAATGCTAATGTGTTTAATAGGCAAAAGCATGCTTGCCTATTAACAGACATCATTTATAGGGGTTTAAAGTAGTCAAACGACTCTAAGCAATCTAGGCAACGGTATAGCGCTTTACATGAGGTTGAGCCAAATTGACTTAACCGTGAGACATGCTGGCTATGACATTGAGGGCAGATAACCTGTGACTCACATGCTGCGATCCCGTGACTGATCATTGCTGTCTTTCCCGCAGGTGATACCCAGTCTGTTGTCCATGCTGGGCTAAGTTGAGTCTCAACCTTTACTGGTTCCATCCCCGCATTGGTAAGGCAGACTTTAATGTCTTCAATCATGATATCGATTGCAGGGCAGCCACTGTAAGTGGGGGAAATGGTCACTAGCCATTGGGCGCCTTGCTGACTGACATTTTGTAAAACACCCAGATCCCACAAACTCACTCCAGTTAGCTCAGGATCATAAACCGCATCGAGGAGATCAAAAATCTTACCGTGCTCATGATTTAACCTGAATTTCCTTCTGGCTGCATATTCCACGGTGACCGTGTTTATTGTTGCCGAATGAGTTGCACTGCTAAGTGTCATAATCTTGTTATCCTAGTGACTACCACTTGGCCGTGGGGTGGCTTCGGGCTAAACACTGCATCTCGGTTAGCAGGTAACCAAGATGCTCGGAATGAACCCCTTCACGTCCGCCAGTGACTTGCCACTGCACTTCGGGGAAAACTAAACCAATCTGCTCACAGAACTGCGCTATTTGTTGTTGCCAGAGTGGTTCAAGCTCCGCTCTGCTTACTGCGATATCTGGTAAGGCTTTTTCGGCGTCGGTATTGGTAAATAACTCTGGGATGTAACCGATGATTTCGTCCAACGCATCATTGATTCTTTGACGACTTTCATCGGTGCCATTGGCCAGAACATCAAGCCACTGACGGCTACGAATAAGGTGATAGCCAGTCTCTTTTATTGCTTTTGCTGCAATGGATGTCAGTGTCTTATCGGTACTTAATAGTAATGAGGACAGATAGAGTTGATAAAACTCATCTAATAGCCACTGGCGCACTAAAGTAAAAGCAAAGTCGCCATTAGGCAGTTCATTGATCAATAAATTGGAATATTCACGTTCCGAACGCCACATGGCAAAGTCATCTTCTGAGCGTCCTAGCCCTTCTAATTCGGCAGCGTATTGATAAAACATCCTTGCACGCCCGAGGTAATCAAGGGCGACATTGGTTAATGCAATATCCTCTTCCAGTGTGGGTCCGTGACTGCACCATTGAGAGAGTCGTTGGCTGAGTACCATGCTATCGTCAGCTAGTCCGGTGACATATTTCAACAAATTCGCATTCATAATTTCACCCTTACTACATGTTTTTAATGGCATCGGGCAGTTGAACAAACTGCGCATGGCGGTAGGGCTTATCGTCCATCGGATCGTAAAAATGTGCGATATCGCTCTCTTGAGATGAATGAACATCTGAAGATTTCACTACCCAAATACTCAGGCCTTCACTGCGGCGGATATACACATCTCGGGCATAGGTTATTGCCTGTTCAGCACTTTCAGCATGCAAACTGCCGATATGTTTGTGTTCAAGACCACGAGCCGATCGGATAAATACTTCGTATAGCTCGCTGGTTTGGTAAAAGCTTGATGAATTACTCATGTTCATTCCTAATTTAAGCGACATTTTTAATTGATTTTTTTGTTGCATAAGCTGTCATTGCAGCGCGCACCCAATCGCCTTCTTTATGGGCTTGTTGGTGATGCTTGATCCGATCTCGGTTACAATGACCATCACCTGAAATGACCTTTTTAAACTCATTCCAATCAATTTCACCAAAATCGTAATGACCTCTTTCTTCGTTCCAGCGTAAATCAGGGTCTGGAATGGTTAAGCCAAGGAATTCTGCTTGTTCAACCGTTTGGTCAATGAACTTCTGTCTTAAATCATCATTGGATTGACGCTTTATTTTCCATTTCATTGATTTTTGCGAATTAGCGGATTCACTATCGTGAGGGCCAAACATCATTAAAGATGGCCACCACCAACGGTTAAGGGAATCTTGAGCCATGAGTTTCTGCTCTGGTGTTCCCTCACATAATTGAATAAGAATGTTGTAGCCTTGACGCTGATGAAAACTCTCCTCCTTACAGATTTTTACCATCGCTCTGGCGTAAGGTCCGTATGAGGTTAATTGCAGAGAAATTTGATTCACGATAGCAGCGCCATCAACTAGCCAACCTATGGCGCCGATATCTGCCCAAGACAATGAAGGGTAGTTAAAAATTGAAGCATACTTTGCCTTCTTCTCATGTAATGCCGACACCATCTCTTCACGAGATACACCTAAGGTCTCAGTGGCGCTGTAGAGATATAAACCGTGGCCAGCTTCATCTTGTACCTTGGCGAGCAGAATCATTTTGCGCAATAAGCTGGGCGCGCGAGTGATCCAGTTTCCTTCTGGCTGCATGCCTATTACTTCTGAATGAGCATGTTGAGACATCTGGCGGATCAGATTGGCTCGATAAGCTTCAGGCATCCAATCTTTAGGTTCTATTTTTTGTTCTTCAGCAATTTTATGTTCAAAATTTGCCAATGACTCACTTGCTTGATTTTCTGTGATATTCATAACGCGTTCCTACAATTAGTGCTGAAATTTGAACGATAAAAGCGATACATTTTACTGGTACGTTACACTATTTATGTATCGCGTTCAATGTGTGGTTTGAAAAGTGTTCACTATTACAACCGTTCTAAAACAATGGCAATCCCCTGACCAACGCCTATGCACATGGTACATAAGGCATATTTTCCTTTTCGACGTTGCAATTCATAAGCTGCTGTTGTCACTAATCGTGCGCCACTCATTCCTAGTGGGTGGCCTAAAGCAATGGCTCCGCCATTGGGATTCACACGCGCGTCATCATCATCGACACCTAACTCTCTTAGTACGGCTAGAGCTTGCGCTGCGAAGGCTTCATTCAGTTCAATGACATCCATCTGTTCAATCTTGAGTCCGGCAAGTGCCAGTGCTTTTCTGCTCGCTGACACAGGGCCAATACCCATCAATCGTGGTTCAACGCCGGAGGTTGCCATGGCAGTGACTTTGGCAAGAGGAGTTAAACCGTATAACGCCTGCGCCTCGGCATCACCGAGCAACAGGGCGCATGCACCATCATTGATCCCTGATGCGTTACCCGCAGTCACACTGCCTCCTTCTCGAAAGGGAGCGGATAGCTCAGATAAGCCATCAATGCTGGTCTCTCGACGAAAATGCTCATCAGTATCAAATTCAAGGTGTTGTTTACCCCGCTTTACACTCACGGACACTATCTCGTTTTCAAATCGTCCTTCATCAACTGCTGCTGCAGTTTTTTGCTGGCTTCGATAGGCGAATTTATCTTGGTCTGCACGGCTAACAGAAAATGCTTCGGCCACGTTTTCAGCGGTTTCAGGCATAGAGTCGACACCGTATTCTGCTTTCAAAGCGACATTAATAAAACGCCAGCCCATGGTGGTATCAAATAGTTCCATCTTGCGATCAAAGCCCTTTTCTGCTTTATTTATGACTAAAGGCGCACGGGACATTGACTCGACTCCTCCGGCAATCGCAAGGCTCATTTCACCGGATTTAATGGCCCTAGCTGCAGTGCCGACAGCATCCATTCCTGAACCACACAAGCGGTTTAAGGTCACCCCAGGAACTGTTATTGGTAAGCCAGCTAGTAGTCCTGACATTCTGGCGACATTTCGGTTGTCTTCACCTGCTTGGTTAGCGCAGCCGTAAAATAGCTCTTCGATATTTTGCCAATCGACCTTGGGATTACGACCCATTAAGGCTTTGATCGGCAAGGCGCCCAGATCATCTGCTCGTACACCGGATAAAGCGCCACCGTATCGACCTATTGGGGTTCTAACTGCATCATAAATAAATACATCTTTCATATGTTGTTACCTATAGTATTTTGAGTCTGCGCTCTGTTATTGAGACTCACTTGGCGACCACGACAAAGCGCGATGAGTTGGCTCTCTTGATTACAAATTTTTACATCGCATATCAGTTGACGTCCTTGACGAAATTTAACAGTGGCCTCAGCCGATAGAACGTCCCCGAGATTTGCTGCGTTCATAAAGTCGATTTGTGCTGCGGATGTCACCGCAACAACCCCTACTCCATTGCAAGCAAACGCCAATGCACTGTCAGCTAAAGAGAAAATATACCCACCATGGCAAATGTCATGGCCATTGGTCATGTTTGATGTGACACTCATTTCAACCTGACATTGTCGAGCATTGTGCTTGGTGATCTTAAGTCCAAGTCGCTGTGAACCTTGGTCATTCTCAAGCATCTCAATACCTATTTTGCGGGCTCTTTGGTCGGCAATTTCACCGCTACACCAGCAATCATCTGTTTGCATAACACCACCTATTTCCCAATGAATATCGGGGTGCGTTTAGTTAAGAATGCATCCACACCCTCCTGATAGTCATGTGCAAAGCCAAGCACTTGCATCGCAACACGCTCGCTCTCCATTTGTTGTGCCATGGGGGAGTTAAACGATTCATTCAGTAGCCGCTTTATGTTTGCAAATGCTTGTGTTGGTCGAGATGCTAATTCAGTCGCCATTGCATGGGCGGTTTCCATGAGTACATCGCCATTGACAACCTGCCAAATCAATCCCCAACGCTCGGCGATATCAGCATCTAATCGATTGCCAAGTAGTGCTAAAGCTTTTGCTCTTGGTAAGCCTATCGCTCTAGGTAGATGCCAGCTGGCACCTGAGTCTGGGACTAACCCCACCTTGCTAAATGAGAGAATGAAACTTGATTTTTTTGCTGCGATGACGATGTCACAGGCCATCGCTATGGATGCCCCAGCACCAGCCGCGACACCATTTACAGCGCATATTACGGGTTTAGGCATCGCAGTAATTCGGCGTATTAAAGGGTTATAAAAATGTTCAACTGATTCACCCAAATCCGTTGGGGAGTCATCTTGGTTCACGGAGCGGTCACTGAGATCTTGGCCTGCACAGAACCCTTTACCTTCACCGGTTAAAATCAACGCTCTGATCGAGTCATCATGGTGGAGAACATCTAATATATCTGCGAGTTCTTTGTGCATCTGTTGATTAAAACTGTTTAAGCATTCAGGTCGGTTTAATTTGATACATGCGTATCCATTTATTTTTTCTAAAAGAATTGCTTTATCCATTGTTTGTTCCTTGTTCACTGTGTCATGATTTGATAGTCTGCCTTGAGTCACCTAAATAGAAGGCTCACAAAATTGAGGAAAACTAGATGCCAATATTTGCCATTGAGCAGCACATCCCGGTTATTGAACCAACGAGCTTTATCCACCCTAATGCCACTATCATTGGGGATGTGATCATTGGTAAACATTGCTACATCGGTTCCAACGCTTGTTTGCGGGGGGACTTTGGCAGAATAGAGATCCACGACTTTTGTAATGTGCAGGACAACTGCGTACTGCACAGTTTTCCATTGCAGGCGTGTGTTCTTGAGGAGTACAGCCATATAGGGCATGGTGCGATTTTGCATGGTTGCACCATAAGACGGCATAGCTTGGTTGGCATTAACGCTGTGGTGATGGACTTCGCTGACATTGGCGCCGAATCTATCATTGGTGCAGCGTCGTTTGTTAAAAGCCGATTCAACTGCCCTGCGCGTTCCATGTTGCTCGGATCCCCAGCAAAAATCGTTCGTCAGGTGTCTGATGAAGAATTCCAGTGGAAGACCCGTGGTACAGATGAATACATCGAACTGACTCGACGCTGCCAAACGAGTCTTAGAGAAGTGACTCCATTGACGACTGTTGAGGAAAATCGTCCGATGTTCCAGCCTGCACAGGTTCATCAACCGAAAAATAGCAGCAATTAATGATGCTTTTTTAGGTAAGCTCTGCATTACTGTGCAGCGTTCTTGTACGCGACTAATGTTAAAATGTCGTAGAGGGCTACCACTTCATTATCTTGATTCACCACTTTGACATCCCAAACAACCACACCTGCTGGGTGAGCATCGTCAGGCTTGGTTTTTTTGTAGATCTTGCGCTTTACTGTCAACGAGACTTCAATAGTGTCACCGATCCCTACAGGTTGAATGAAACGTAAACTATCCAAGCCGTAATTGGCCAACACTGGTCCTGGAGCTGGTTCGACAAACATGCCAGCAGCTGCTGAGATTAGGAAGTAGCCATGGGCCACTCGCTTGCCAAATAACGAATCAGCCGCGGCAGTTTCATCAAAATGCGCATAGAAATGATCACCTGACAGACAGCCAAAATTGACGATATCTGCTTCGGTTACTGTGCGTCTATGGGTCGTTAGGGATTCACCGATGTTGAGTTCTTCGAAATACTTTTTAAAGGGATGCTGTAAACTGGTAGTGGTATCTGCGCCAGGGACATATTCATTCGTTACTGCTTGTAAGGTATTGGGTGAACCCTGAATGGCAGTGCGCTGCATGTAGTGCTTCACTGCTCTAATGCCACCAAGTTCTTCTCCTCCCCCAGCACGACCAGGCCCACCATGGACCATAGATGCGAGTGGCGAACCATGACCCGTCGATTCTTTCATGCAATCACGATTATTCACTAGAATACGACCGTTGTAACAGGCCATGCCATAAACTAATGTGCGAATGTTGTCGTTGTCATAGCTGAACACCGATGACACTAAGCTACCTTTTCCTTTACCCACAATTTCAATAGCTTGTTCAATACTGTCGTAGGGCATCAAGGTCGAAACGGGGCCAAAAGCTTCTATGTCATGTACCTGTTGACTGGTAAGGGGGGTATCACAACGGAGTAAGGTGGGAGGAAAGAACGATCCCTTGTCATAGTCGATCCCAATGGTATTCATTGAGTCCCATCCACCATGAATAACATCACAGCTGAATAGCAGTTGATCCACTGCACTTTGCACGTCTGCACATTGTGCTTGGTTTACTAACGCACCCATTTTGACACCGTCATTAGTAGGGTCACCCACTAGGGTCGATTGAATTCTTTTACTGAGCGCATCACCCACGCAATCCATCATGGCACTGGGCACTAATACTCGACGTATTGCAGTACACTTTTGTCCAGCTTTAGTTATCATTTCACGATGTACTTCTTTAATGAATGCATCGAATTCTGGCATATCCTGTTGCACATCGGGTGCTAAAATACAGGCATTTAATGAATCTGCTTCCATATTAAATGGTATATTTTTGCTGAGGATATTGTCATGGCTACGAAGCATTTTCCCAGTTTTAGCTGAACCGGTAAAAGTCACTACATCTTGTTCTGTGAGATGATCTAATAGATCACCTACACCACCGCAGATAAGCTGTACACAGCCTTCAGGTAGGATTTTGCTAGCGACAATCTCTTTCACAACAGCTTCAGCAACGTAGCAAGTGGCAGTGGCGGGTTTGACGATAACAGGCATGCCAGCTAGCAAGCTTGGGGCTATTTTTTCCAGCATTCCCCACACTGGGAAATTGAACGCATTAATATGAACTGATACGCCCATTTTAGGCATCAAAATATGTTGGCCGATAAACGAACCATTAACTGATAGCGGTTCTACTTTCCCTTCAACGATAAACTTTTCATTGACCAGTTCACGTCGAACCATACCTGAATAGCTAAACAGAGTACTAATTCCGCCTTCAACATCAATCCAACTATCAGAACGGGTAGCGCCTGTCAGGTAGGACAGTTGATAGAAATCTTCTTTTTTCCTCATCAAATGAGTTGCGAGACTTTTGAGCATTTCAGCTCTTTCATGCAGGGTAAATTGCCTTAATTTATTTCCTGCAATGAGACGGCCATATGCCAGAGCATTATCAAAACCAGATTCCATGCTTGACGTTGTAGCTACTGTTTCACCAGTAAATGCATTTTTAGATGTAACACACCTTCCAGTTCCACTAACCCAACCACCGCAAACATAACTTTTTATTTTCATAAACTTAACTCCAGAAGTGTGTATTTAACAATATTTAATATACACAGTTTTGTTAAAAGTGACACATAAATGTTTCACTTTTTGTAAAAAATGAATTACTTTGATTTGTGAGCGGTGATTATAAAATAAGCGAGAAAAGCTCAATATGTAGCCAGTATGTTATATTGACTATGAACAAAAACTCTAAGAATCAGGTATTAAAATGACGAACGAATCGACCAATAACAGAGTTGGAGTGGGATTGCATTCAATAGAAAGTGCAAGTATTGATGAGCTTAGAGCTTTGCAATTTGAAAGATTAAAAAAAACGCTTAACCATGCTTATACCAATTCTCCTGCGTATAAACGAAAGTTTGACGAAGCGGGAGTTCATCCTGATGACTTTAATCATCTCGATGATTTGCGAAAGTTTCCATTTACGACCAAACAAGATTTAAGAGATAACTATCCTTTTGGTTTTTTCGCCATGCCAATGGATGACATTGTTCGAATTCATGCATCAAGTGGTACAACAGGTCAGCCAACAGTCGTTGGCTACACTCAAGAAGATATACACACTTGGGCCGACATTGTAGCCCGTTCAGTCTATGCCGCTGGTGGTCGTAAGAAAGATAAAGTACATATCTCCTATGGTTATGGCTTGTTTACCGGTGGTCTAGGTGCTCACTACGGTGCTGAACGACTTGGCTGTACGGTGATCCCGATGTCTGGTGGGCAAACAGCAAAACAAGTTCAACTGATCCGTGATTTCAACCCTGACATCATCATGGTCACTCCCTCTTACATGCTAAACATTGCAGATGAAATTGAACGTCAAGGTATCGATCCTAAGTCACTGGCACTGAGATGCGGTATTTTTGGTGCAGAGCCATGGACCGATGCAATGCGAAGTAACATAGAGCAAAGACTAGGTATTGATGCTGTGGATATTTACGGTTTGTCGGAAGTGATGGGACCCGGCGTCGCGCAAGAATGCATTGAAAGCAAAGATGGCCCAACGATATGGGAAGATCACTTTTATCCTGAAATTATTAATCCTGAAACCGGTGAAATTGTTGAAGATGGTGAGCCTGGCGAATTAGTCTTTACCAGTTTAACAAAACAAGCCATGCCAATTATCCGTTATAGAACTCGTGATCTCACTTCACTTCTTGCCTCTACTTCAAGATCAATGAGACGGATGGATAAAATTACCGGAAGAAGTGATGACATGTTGATCATTAGAGGGGTGAATGTATTTCCATCTCAAATCGAAGAGCAATTATTATCTATTGAGGGGTTGAGCCCACATTACTTGGTTGAAGTGGCAAAGATGGGGCATATGGACTATCTCACGGTGAAAGTTGAGCGTTCGCTGGATCAGCAGTGTAACAAGGAGCAAGCCAAGTTACTTGAAAGTAAGATTAAGAGCGTGATCGGAATTTCCAGCAAAGTGGTGCTCCTTGAGCCTCAAACCATTGCGCGCTCTGAAGGTAAAGCTTGCAGAGTTACTGATTTACGATAACAAGTTAAGTTCTAAGGAGGTCACCATGTATTTATCCCAAAAAGAGCTTTGTACTATGATGGATCTGGTGAGTTTCACCTTACAGCACAATACGACTTTAGGCAGTCGTCAACTTCTGCTGGATAAGCTTATGGAGATGTTTCGAGCTGATTATGGTGCCTCCTGTTGTTGGAATCCAAATGAAAAGTATTATCAAGAAGGGGTATTTAGCAATATGTCCTTGGATAATATATCAAAGTATAATGATTACTATCAGTTCCATGACCCTATTACCAATAAGCTTAGGCAATTTAGACGCGCGGTTGCAGTGAGTGAGGTTATTTCAAGAGATCAGTTGATCCAAACTGAATTTTACAACGACTTTTTACAGCGCGACGGGCTTAGTTTTGGGGTCAATTTGCATATCTACTGTGGGCAAGAGCATGTTTTTGATGTTCGATTATGGAGAAGTCAGCAGCAGGGAGATTTTGATGTAAAGCACCTTAATCAACTCGATTTACTGTTACCTTATTTACGGGCTATGGGTGAGAGAGAGCCATTGAAAGAGTCACTCAGTTTTAATCTTTTTACCCAAAGAGAACTTGAAGTGATCAGCCAGATTAAGTCAGGGATGAATGATAAAAATATGGCCAGAACAATGAATGTATCGGTTACAACGCTTCGATCTCACATTCGCTCCATATACAAGAAAGCGGACGTTCACAGTCGCACGGAACTTATCTCTAAATTAGCTCCCAATTAGACAATTTGTGCATCTCTAAATCCATTATGCTTTCATTCATCATGATGAGTTACCTTGCTAATAGGCTGCTCTTTTTATTGCCCTAAGCTTACCTAAATAACCCTAACCATTGAGTATTGGTCAGTTATCCCGATCATCATAATTAACGATTTTAATCACGTTAATCAGCATTTTCTCATCAATCTTGACGATATATTTCATTTCTCTTAATTAAGATACTTATTAAGTATGCAGAAGCTAAGAGTAAGCGCCATGACAATAAAAGATGAGACCAAAAAACAGATTCTACAACTTCATCAGAAAGTAGACTTTCAATACGGACGGTCTACAGGTTTTTCAGATTATCACGCATATCTGTATCAGAATAAACAGGCTTCACATAAGCAAGTAGACAACTTGTCTGAAGGCGATATTAACAATCAAGTACTTTACGGCATGACGATCGCAGTAAAAGATAATATCGAAGTGGCTGGCATGCCAAATACGCTGGGTAACAAAGCATTGGCTGGCCATATTCCTCAACACGATGCCTGCATCATTACTCGATTAAAAGAAGCGGGGGCTGTGATCAATGGTAAAGCCAACATGCATGAGTTGGCACTGGGTGTCACCAACATCAACCCCTCCTATGGTCATGCGTTAAATGCTTACAACCCTGAGTACTTTGCTGGTGGCAGCAGTGGCGGCACTGCAGTAGCTGTGGCACTGGGATTGGCGGATGCTGGGATTGGTACTGACACCGGTGGTTCATCACGCATACCTGCAGCACTCAATGGCATTGTGGGTTTTAGGCCGACAACCGGACGCTATCCAAATGATGGATTAGGTCTGATCTCTAAAACCAGAGACACGGCTGGTCCCATGGCTAAAGATGTCGATACTCTTGCGCGACTTGATGCAGTGCTAGCGGGGGAACCTTCGATAGATTCGCTGCCATCTTTCCCACCTAAAAAGTTAAGGCTCGGGATCCCTCGTGCTTATTTTTACGGTAATACAGAGCCGGCTGTACTCGCGGCTGTTGAGGACGTGCTTCAGGCGCTTGCAAAAGCTGGGGTGACACTAATAGAGGTGGATCCTCAAGGCATTGAAGCACTAAACCAAAGCATTAGCTTTCCGGTAGTGCTTTATGAAGCGAAGCAACACATTCAAGATTATGTAGAGAAAGCCTTACCAGGCACAGCGATTGAAGACTTTGCAGCACAGATATGCAGTGGAGATGTCAAAAATCTTGTCGATAGTATTTTTAATCAACCTATTCCAGAGCCTATGTATCAGGAAGCTATCAACTCTTTCAGGCCCAAGTTACAAAGCTTATACCAAGACTACTTTGATAAGCATCGCCTTGATGCCGTTATCTTTCCTGCGACTCCGTTAACCGCTCAAAAAATCACGAATGATAACGATCTTGTCATACTTAATGGCAGTGAAGAACCCACCTTTAGTACTTATATCAGAAATGCTGATCCTGCCAGTAATGCGGGTATTCCAGGATTAGTGATCCCCATCGGTTTCAACCCTGAAGGATTACCCATTTCACTTGAGATTGATGGCCCCGCCGGCTCTGACCGGCAAGTGATCACCATTGGGAAACTGATTGAAACAATAATTAAAAATTTATAACAAACTATAAAAATTGGAGATGGAAATGAAGACCTCAAAAATTAGTCAGCTCATTTTATTGAGCTACCTTTTACCAAGCGCTGTGTGGGCTGCTGACATTGAAGAAAATGAAAAAATAGATGCCAGCAAACTAGAAGTGATTACGGTTACAGCTCAAAGGCGAGGAGAAAATATTCAGAAAGTGCCTGTTGCTGTCACAGCAATGAATGCTGAGATGTTAGAGAAACAAGATGTACATGATCTCAATACTATCGCCACGCGAGTGCCGGGATTATCTTTCAGTCCATTTGCACCAGGGCAAAATATTATTAGCCTTCGAGGGGCCTCCTCAAATGACGATGGCGCTGGCACCGACAACTCAGTTGCAGTCTTTGTTGATGATGTCTATTTAGGTCGAGTTTCCAACGTTAATCCTGAGATGTTTGATATTGAACGCGTCGAAGTACTGCGTGGTCCACAAGGTACTTTGTATGGTAAAAACACCATAGGTGGCGCGATTAATATTATTTCAAAACTGCCTAGTTTGGATGAGCTTGATGCAAAGCTTAGGCTCAATATTGGTAACTATGGTCGTCGTGATGTGGCTGGGTACATTAACGGTCCACTCGGTGACAACATCGCCGCGAAATTGAGTTTCTCAAGTCGTAAAAATGATGGTTGGGTTGATAATGTTACGTTAAACAGTAAGCAAAAAGATAATGATGTGTTTGCTGGTCGAGCTCAGCTGTTATATGAAGGCGATAACTTTCAAGCGCTATTCAGCGGTGACTATTCCAAACTTGATGTGACTGACATGGCGCGTACTCCAGTAGATACAGGTGCAAAAGGTGATCCTGCCGTGTGGTCGCCTGCCTATGTTGCCGCTTGTAAAGAGGGAGCTCCATTTTGTGCAGCTGGCGCTGTTGATGGTTATGCTAAGCAAAAAGCCTATGGCGTTAGCGCTAAGTTAACTTGGGATCTCGATTTAGGTGAGTTGATTTCAATCAGTGCTTATCGTGACAGTGAATCTGACTGGAATATGGATGCAACAGGTTCACCAGCCCTCGCGCTTATCGATGATATTATTGATAATAGTGACCAGTTCTCGCAAGAGTTCAGGTGGGTAGGGCAAACTGACAGCTTTAATTATGTCGCTGGTGCTTGGTACATGAACGAGAATACTGATCGTAGCGAATGCTTTGATTTAAGTCTTGATACCGATTGTTCAACAGGAATGGATGGTAGTGATTTCTACCACCAAGTCAATGAAACCAACAGCTACGCGTTATTTGGCCAATTTGATTGGAAATTCACAACAGATTGGATACTGACTGTAGGTGGTCGATATTCCTATGAAACCAAAGAGATTGATAACGTCGCAAAGGCGGGTGATTTTGTGATTATCAATGAGAATTTTGGTATTGACAGTCCGGTGACTTTAAAGGAAAGTTGGGGGGCATTTACGCCTAAAGTAGCGCTTAAATATACTGTTTCTGATGACACCACGGCTTACTTAAGCTTTGCAAAAGGTTTTAAAAGTGGTGGATTTGCTGCAGCACCGCAGTCGTTAGCTGAAACAAAACCGCTGGAACCAGAAGAAGCGACCAATTTTGAATTTGGTATAAAGTCAGACATTAGTGATACCTTTCGTCTCAACACCACTATTTTCCATACAGACTACAAAAATCTGCAAATTCAAAGTTTTGGTCCTAGAAGTAGTGGCGAAGATTTTGGCGTTTTCAACACCTTCAATGCCGGTGATGCAAAAATTGATGGTATTGAATTAGAGTTCACTTGGCTACCTACTGATAACCTCAAGCTCTATGGTTTTTATGGCTACATGGACAGTGAATTTGTCGATACCGTGGTTCCTAACTCTGCTTACCCAAATCAGTCCGGTCAGGAGATGCTTAGAACGCCTAAGAATAAATACTCAATCAACTTAGAGCACAATATTGACCTCGATTCTGGCGATTACTTCACGACAAACCTAAATTATCGTTTCACTGATGAGCAGCGTGGAGAGCTTGAACCTTATGCCATTCAACCTGCATTTAAGTTATTGGATGCCAGCTTTACATGGCATTCGGCAAACGATAATTGGGAAGTCTCAATATGGGGAAAAAACCTCACTGAAGAGGTGTACATTACTCATGTCTACACAGTGGCTTCAAGCGTTGTTGCCGTATATGGCGAACCAAGAATGTATGGTGTTTCAGTCTCATGGAGCATGTAGTTACAATTTATAAGCTTTATGCTTAACTCAACCCAGTAAATTTATAAGTCCTGCTTCTACTGGGTTGAGCTTTTCAAGTTGATCTTTTAGTAAGCAGTTTTCCTTTGGTGGTTCAATTTACAATAAACACAAAGTAAAGAAATAAGCGAAATGCACATATTTTAAAATTGAGAGGTGCACCAGTGGCGCGTAAAGTGAATGGTTGATCAATGTCTAATTAGTTGTTGATATTGATGTGTTAGCTGTATATCTGTCTGTCTATTTGTTGTTGGCTTATTTAGCAACTATTTCCTATAAATTTGAACTCCATCATTTGATATCCCTTAAGTAGTCGTTCATGGTTTAACATCTTGATACTAACCCATTAACATCTCCTACCTTATGTTTAGTTTGTTATTTAATCATAGCCATACTATTCATGTGGTTATACCCAGTTTACTCAGTGAGCTAAATAATATTCATTCTTAATTGGTTTATGTGTCAGCTCACAGTTTTCGCATATTCATTGAACTTATCTCAAATCTGTTCCCGACCCGTTTAACAATCAAGAATCGGCCCTTGTTTATCTTAAAATATTGACATCTTAATTGGTTAACCTCCTGTTCCAGCGGGTGGTTTAACAAACGTGTTAATTATGAAAGGTTCGATTAATGATCTGTCGTCTTGTTAAAAGGGTATTAGTGGGGATAGCCGCACTTGCGTGGGTATCTGTTAGCGTGAATGCCGCGCGGTGGGATCACCTCACTGGTGAGCAGCTGGAGCAGAAGCTCACTGAAAAGTTCACCCAGGGGCAATACTCCCCTAAAGGTGCTGACTCATGCCTTATGTGTCATCGTAAAAATGAGGTTGTGATGGCCATCTTTGATGGTGCGCATGGCTCGATGAATAACAAACAATCCCCGATGGCAGGTCTGCAGTGTGAAGCCTGCCATGGACCTCAAGGCAAACATAATAAAGGCGGCAAAGAGCCGATGATCGCCTTTGGTGAGGAGAGTAAGCTTTCTGCATCAGCGCAAAACAGTGTGTGTCAGGGCTGTCATAACGATCCTAAACAGATGGCGTGGCATACCAGTACTCATAATCTGGAAGAGATAGCCTGCGCCGATTGTCATAATGTGCACAGCGCTAAAGATCCGGCTTTGGATAAGCTGACGATTAATGACACCTGCACCTCTTGTCATAGTAAAGAAAAAGCAGATATGAATAAGCGCTCATCTCACCCTCTAAAGTGGGATCAGATGACCTGTATTGACTGCCACTCTCCCCATGGTTCCATGAATGAAAGTGCCCTGAATAAGCCTACCATCAATGACACCTGCTACAGCTGCCACGCTGAGAAACGCGGCCCTGTACTGTGGGAGCATGCGCCTGTGACTGAAAACTGTGTCACCTGTCATAACCCTCATGGCAGCGTGAATGATGATCTGCTTAATAGCCGTGCACCTCAGCTTTGCCAGCAGTGCCACGCTCCAGATGGCCACGCCAGTCGTGTAGTACCAGAGCCGGGAATGGATGCATTTGGTGGCGGCAAGAGTTGCCTAAATTGCCATAACAAGATCCACGGTTCTAACCACCCTTCAGGCAGCCTATTTCAGAGATAACTGGAACTAAAATTATGATGTTTAAATTGAATATTATCACTGTGTCTCTATTGGCTATGTCTGGCTCTGTAATGGCGGCAAACTTTGGTGTAGGACAAGCAAACACTGAGTCGGTCAATATGGAGAAATACCAGTGTAAGCGCTGTGTTTCTGAGACTGGTTACTCGGGAAAAGTCACCCTACTCACAGGTTATAACAGCCCTGATGATCTCCATGCTGGTAATGCGTTAGGCACTGCTGAGGATGGTGCTATTGCCGCGATAAGTGGTGATCTGCGCTACCTCAACAGCACTGGCTACAAAGCGAGTATGCAAGCGCATCAGTTGGGATTGGATAATGGTTTTGCCAATCTTAAAGTGGGTAAGTCAGGTTTGTATGAGCTGGAACTGGATTATCAGGCCATAAAAACCTATGAGTCTGGTGATGCCCGTAGTCAGCTTTGGCAAAACGATGGCATGTTAACTCCAAGTGTCTACCCAAACCAATTTGACCTTGCGCTGCAACGTGAAAAGTCGGCTATCGGCTTGAGCTATGACGAGGGGAGGTACAACACTTTCGTTCGCTACAGCCAAGAGGAGAAAACTGGCACTCAATCAGCCAGCTTAGTGGCGCCACTTCCAACTAACTTTGGTTTGCCCGTGGACTCAACCACTAAACAGCTTGATGCAGGCGCTTCATTAGCGGGTGACAACTGGCTAACAGAGCTGAGCTATTTTGGTAGTTACTACAGTAACAATATTCAAGACCTAAGTCTGCCATATCTAAGTGATGTTTATTCGGCTGCGCCTGATAATCAAGCCCATCAAGTGTCGCTCTCGGGTCAGTATCAACTTGATAGGACGGTAATGTCAGGCCGTCTAGTGACCGGGAGAATGACCCAAGATGACTCTCTGATCCAGATGAGTGGTAATCCACTACAGAGTTGGGATGGTGAAATTGAAACTTTAGATGGTCGTTTTGCCGTGACCTCTATGTTGAGCAACCGCTTGCGTGTCGGGGCTAGTGTCGATCATTCAAAGCGAGACAATAAGAGTTCAAGTTGGGAGTTCACTCAATACAGCTATAACGCGTTAAGCGGCGCCTTCAAGCAAAATGTGCCACAGGATATTGAGCGTAACACCTATAAAGTGAATGCCAGTTATAGGCTCGCTAGTGGTTACCGCGTGCAAGCGGGGTTTGACAGAAAAGAGGTGGACCGTAGCTACAGTGAGCGTGAGCAAACAGATGAGAATAATCTGTGGGCCAAACTGAATGTGACCGCATTCGATAAACTTAATATCAATGTGAAAGCGAGTCATGGAGTGCGTGGTGGCAGTGAGTATCAGGTCAATGAGCTGACATCATCTGAAGATAATATCTTGATGCGTAAGTACTACTTGGCAGATAGAACTCGAAATGCGCTTGAGCTTAAGTTTAACCATTCACCACTCTCTTGGGTGAGTATCGATCTGACCGGACGTTATGCTCTTGATGACTATGACGCCACCATCATAGGTTTGACCGAGTCTAAGGACTATGGCTACGACCTCAACATCAGCTTGCAATTAAGTAAAAACTTAATCGCGTATGGGTTTGCTGGCCAGCAGTGGATCGACTCAATTCAGGCGGGCAGCCAGAGCTTTAGTTCTCCCGATTGGCAAGCAGATATTCAAGATGAGTTTATTAATTTAGGAACGGGTTTTAGCTATAGCGGCTTGATGGAAGACAAACTCACCTTAGGTGGTGATTACCTGTTCAGTAACTCAATCAGTGATACCTACCTAGAGGGCAGTGCCCTTGTTGGCAGCGATCTTCAATACGGTGATTACTTCTCCTATAACCACAGCGTGCGTATGTATGCCGATTACGCTTTAAGCCCGAAGATGGCTTTAAAGCTGAGCTATCAATACGAGCGTTATTACGACACAGATGGCGCCCAAGTGGGGATCAACACTGTGCCAGGGCTAACCACTTTAGGTGAGCTTAATCATGACTATAACGCGCACCAAGTGATGTTGTCGTTTAGCTATTTATTGCGTTAGAGCAATCGCAAGAGGATATATAGATGGAACGTAGAAGTTTCTTAAAAATGAGTGCAGCTCTGGGCTGTGCAGCAAGTGTGACTGGCTGTAAAACCAGTTCAGATGACGCCAATGTCGTGCCGCCAAAACCACCAGTAGGTGAAGAGCAGATCACTTGGTCATCTTGCTTAGTTAACTGTGGTTCTAACTGCCCAGTTAAAGTGTTCAGCCGTGATGGTGTTATTACTCGTGTTGAAACCGATCATGATGTGGTTGACGGTGATGATATCTACCAAGTTCGCGCCTGTGCTCGTGGTCGTTCACTGCGCCAGCGCACCTATGCTGTCGATCGTTTAAAGACACCGATGAAGCGCGTTGGTAAGCGTGGTGAAGGTAAGTTTGTGCCAATTAGCTGGGATGAAGCTGCTAAGACTATTGGTACTAAGCTATCGTCTGTGATCAATGAGCATGGTAACAAAGCGATTTTCCGCAGCTACGGCTCTGGTGCTTACTACGGTTTTGCATCGAATGCGTGTTTCAACCGTTTGTTTAACCTAAACGGTGGCTGTTTAAATGCCTATGGTAACTACTCTTGGGCTCAGCAGATGGAGGCGGCTAAACACACCTTCGGTACAGGCAGTACCACTGGATCTTCAACTGTTACTTTATCGAACAGTGACTTCCTATTAGGCGTTGCTTATAACCCAAGCGAAATTCGCCAGTCGGGTTCAGGTGAAGGTTATGACTACTTAAAGGCGCTGCAAAAGAGCAACGGCCTAAAAGTGGTGATGATCGATCCACGCTACACCGACTCTATGTTAGGTAAAGAGTCTAAGTGGCTACCAATTCGTCCTGGCACCGATGCGGCCTTTGCTGAAGCGATTGCATATCAGATGATCAGCTCAGGTTGGGTTGATGCTAACTCGCTTGATTTTATCAACAAGTATGCCGTAGGTTTCGACGCAGATTCTATCGCAGCCCAGCAAGCGCTGTTTGCAGCAAGTGGTGATGCCACTAAGCAAGAATACGCTAAGGTGATGAAGCCGGAAGAGAACTACCGTGATTATATTTTAAGCCAAGGTATCTATTCGGATCAGCCGTTAAAAACGCCAGAGTGGGCAGAAAAGATCACCGGTATTCCAGCTGCACAGCTAGAGCAGATTGCCACTGACTTACAGAATGCTAAAGCGCCATATATCGTCGTTGGTGCTGGTGTTAACCGCCAGGCAAACGGTGAGCAGAGCATGCGTGCCCTGTATATGCTGTCGGTACTTACGGGCAAGTTAGGTACGCTTGGTTCATCTAATGGTGAGCTGCCATACATGAGCAGCATGTCTCGTGCGGGTATTCCAACAGGCAGCAACCCAGTTAAAGAGAGCATCTCTTTCTTTACTTGGTCTGAAGCGATTCACCATGGCGAAACCATGACGGCACGTAGTCACGGAGTTCGTGGCACTGACGGTTTAGATACGCCACTTGGTACTAACATCAAGGTGATCATCTCTGCATCTGACAGTTCATTGTTGAACCAGCATGCTGAGATCAACAACACTGCCAGAATCTTAGAAGATGAAACCGGTGTTGAACTTATTGTTAGCTGTGATTGCTGGATGACGCCGGGCGCTAAATTTGCCGACATTATTCTGCCTGATACCAGCTGGTTAGAGTCAAACGATCTCGTTAACGACAGCTACGCATCTGGTGCGTTAGGTTATATCACCGCGATGAAGTCGGCGATTGAGCCTATGTGGGACTGCAAGTCTATGTATGAAGCGGCTGCACTTATCGCTAAGTATATGGGTTGTGAAGCTGAATTCACCGAAGGCAAGACTGAAGAGCAGTGGCTTGAAGAGCTTTACCAAAAAACCAAAGATAACAGTAACAATCTAGGGGTTTACCCTGCATTCCCTGCCACTTACAAAGAGGCGCAAGAGATTGGCTTCTTCCGTAAGAACATGAACGACAAGCATGTTGCGCTGGAGAGCTACATTAAAGGTGGTAAGCCACTATCGACCCCAAGTGGCAAGATTGAGATCTACTCAGCTGAACTAGCATGGCGCGCTGCTAACTGGGATCAAGAGTCAAAGACTCAAGTTAAGGGTGACACTATTACTGCTATTCCTCAGTACACAGTGACTTGGGATGGTTATGAAGACACTGATACCAGCACTGATTTTCCATTCCAGTTAGCGGGTTACCACACTAAGGGTCGCACTCATTCTAGCTACCACAATGTGCCTTGGCTTCGTGAAGCGGTAGAGGATGCTGTTTGGGTGAACCCAATGGATGCATCTGAGCAGGGGCTCAACTCTGGTGATGAGATTGAGATGTACAACGAGCGCGGATCGATTGCCGTGAAGGTGCGTATCACTCCACGTGTTGCACCTGGTGTGTTAGCGCTGGGGCAGGGAGCTTGGTTCAAGCCTGGTAATACACTAGGCAGTACTGGCCATATTATCGATGAAGGTGGCGCGATTAACTCGCTAACTCGCTATCAGCCAAGCCCAGTCGCTAAAGGCAATCCACAGCACACTAACCGTGTTGCCATTAAAAAGATTTAAGAGACTAGTTAATTATGACTCAACCAACTCAATATGGTTTTTATGTAGACAGCACTAAGTGCACTGGCTGTAAAGCTTGCCACGTGTCTTGCAAAGATCGTCAAAGTAATGAAATTCGCAACAACAGTAACCCTGAAGGCAACGCTCTGCCTGCACTTGAAGGGGTAACGTGGCGCCGTGTGTATGAATATGGTGGCGGAGAGTGGACTGTCGGTAACAATGGCTGTTTTGAGCAAAATGTGTTTGCTTATTATATGTCAATTGGTTGTAACCACTGTTCTGAGCCTGTGTGTGTTAAAGCATGCCCGACCGGTGCTATGCATAAGCGTCGCCAAGATGGTCTAGTCCATGTTGCCCAAGACCTGTGTATCGGCTGTGAAAGCTGTGCTCGTGCGTGTCCTTATGATGCGCCGCAGATCGACAGTGAGCGTAAAGTGATGACCAAGTGTGATGGTTGTTTCGAGCGTATCGCTGAAGGTCGCAAGCCTGTGTGTGTTGAGTCTTGTCCACTGCGTGCACTGGATTTCGATACCATGGATAACCTACGTGCTAAATATGGCGATGGAGATGGTCATATTGCGCCGCTGCCATCGCCAAGCATCACGTCACCTAACTTGATTATCAAGGCTAATGTGAATGGTCGTCCGGCGGGTAGCGGTGAAGGGCAGATCTTAAACTTCTCAGAAGTATAATCTGTTTCCTGTGTGTATATCAGGCGCCCAAGGGCGCCTTTTAACCGAGATTTTTATGTCATTAGATAACAAGTTTGATTTTGAAGCTGGTCAGGGTCTAGCGCGGATTCTGCATCATGTTTTGCTTAGCTATCCGACGGTTGAGACTTTAGACAACCTAAAAACCCATAGCGTAGCGCAAAGCTGGCCTGAGTTTGGTCTCTCTGCGGACAATACTGCGGGCAGAGCTGCACTGACTACCTACTTGTCTCAGTGGTCTGCTGAACAGCTCAATGAGTTGAAACTGGATTATGGGCAGTTGTTTTTTGGCCCTGGTGAGCCTAATGCTATGCCTTGGGGCTCGGTATACCTAGGTGAGCAGCAGCTACTTAATGACAGATCTACCTTAGACTTAATGGCATTTTACAAGCAGCAAGGGATCAGTTTTGAACTGGAGTTTACCCAGCCTCTCGATCATATTGCGCTGTTTTTTGCTGTGATAGATAGCCTTCTAGGACAGCTCGTATTAAACCCCGATGATGAGCCTGTGCGCCGCACCTTGGCAGTGCTTATGCAGCAGCATATGTTGCCCTGGTCACACCGCTGTTTTGAACTTGCGATAGAGCATGCCCAAACTGATTTTTATCGAGGTATCGCTCACTTAGCACTGGATTTTCAACAAGTGTTGGCAGTGGTATTTCAAGTGATCCCTATGCCAGTTCGCCTGCATCGTTAAGCCTCATATGAGTGTTATTCAAGCTATAGGCCAACAAAATATCAAAGCTGAATTTGCGCATCGGCTACAGGGCTTTTTGAGTCAAGATCCCGATGTACGCGAGCTGTTTAGTGGCGCGACCTCAATGACGACTGTGGTTAATCTACTCGCGGCGTTGAGTTTTCAGGAGGGGGATGCAAGGTTCCAAACTGACGCGCTTGATGAGGAGCTGGTTTTCTCTCTCTTTTTTGATAGTTTTTACCTGTTGTTTATTAAAGAGTTAGAGCACAACAATCTGAGCCAGGCTGAGAAGCTTATTTTGCAGCTTAGCCGTTATTATGGCGAGTTAATGGCTAAGCGGATAGTACAAGCCGAGACCGGGCTGGGAGCAGAGGAGCTTTCAATCAGAGCGGAACTTCTTAAGAGAGCTAACTGCGTGCTGCAGGCTTGGGAGCAGCTCGATAAACGCTACGCCCAGCAAAGAGGAAACTCCCGTAACATGGGGCGTTAAATCGCAAATAGCCTTGTATGGCGTAAGCCATTATCTGTAATAACCCACCCTCTTTTTTTAATTATTTTTTAATTAATCATATGTTTAATAAAAATTAATATCTAAAACCCTAATTAGTTGTGATTGAGGTATCTTTTTGGCTAATTTGCCATTGTTATAGTCGGTTCCTTACTGTTTAAGGTTAAGTATGGATGCATAGACTACTTTCAAGATTAGATTATTTTACACTCAAGGTTTTTATTGGGTTAGTTGAATATAACAATGGCTCAGTGGTTGCCCAAAAATTGAATACCACTCAACCTAAAGTGAGCAGAGCATTAAGCTGCGTGCGTGAGGTGTTTTGCGATGAGCTTTTTGTGAGGCGTCAATATGGGGTTAAACCTAATGCGATCGCTGAAAACCTTTATCCTTTTGCCAAAGCCATCGTTTCTGCTTACGATGAGATGGCCGAGCTGACCATGGCTCTGCCATTGCGAACTCATCTTATTATTGCTGCTCAGGAACACCTATCAGCCTTTTTAGTTGAATCTATCATGGAGCTTTGTGAGCAGCTGGGCAGTGAGATAAGTGTGACCATTCAACCATGGAGTGATAATGTTCAGGAGTTATTAGCCCAAGGTAAAATTGATTTTGCGATAGCGGTTAATTCAGAGTCATTTGAAAACGTAGAGAGTGTCAAAGTGGGTGAGGCTCACTATCACTTTGTTGCTGCAAAAAAGGGTCACCCGCTTTTCAGTGAGCAGCTCAACTTAGCGAATCTGTTTAAGAACAAACTGGTACTGATTAACTATTCTCAAGTTGGTTTAACAAAGCATTGGTGTGAAGACTATGCCGATGAGAGAGGGTTAGAGCTTAAGGTGAGTTTTAAGACATCTAGTTTAGCGATGGCATTAGCTCATGTGGCTAAGTCAAATGATGTGTGCTGGACAGCTTCAGTTTTTGCTTGCCTCTACTTTAAGAGTCGTAATGATATTGATTATATTGATGTCACTGACTTTTATGAAAATGAGCTGTTTCCAGAAGGGAAATTCAAGCGTTACGATTATTACCTGCAATACCATAAATCGCTCAATAATGATTTCTCTAAGCAGTTATCAGATCTATTAAGTAGGAAGATGCAACTTGCGCTGGACGCTTATGCTAAAGATGGAGGGCGAAGTTAAGTGCTTAACTACTAGTGTAGTGTCAGCTCTATTAAATCTTGTATCTCGGAAGATAGCCATTGATGCTCTGGTGTCTTGTCATTGTTTCGGTACACCAGATAAAGGCTTGGAGTTCTTACCTGTCTATATAGACGTTCAGACTCCACTTCAGATAGTCGACAAGCATGCAGGTCGGGAATATTATTGATGACGTTGAATATTGTGCTGTAGGGGAGCAAGGTGACACTCTGGCTCGATCTTAGGTATTCAAATAGTCCGGTTAAACCTGTGAGATTAATTTCTGTTTCAAGATGAATATTCTGTGATTGGCAATACTCCTGCAGTGGGCTCAACTCTAGCTCTGAGTATCCCATATTGCTGTTGATAAATGGGTAGCTGGCGATGGACTCAAGGGTGATCTCCTCCTTTAATAATGGATGTTGGTTATGGCAAATCAAGAATAGTTTATTGAGTTTTTTTAGTCTGAGAGCTATAAGCGATTCGTCTGATCTTCTTAAATTATCTAACTCCTTACTACAGCAAAGGCCAAGGTCTACTTCACCACTGATGATGTTGTCGATAGAGTGTTTGTTCCAGCGCGATATGTTGAAGCTCACCGATTTACCGGCATCTTTAATAGCACTGAGTAAAATCTTTGGAAAAGGGTAGGAGATCAAATCTGGTGCGGCTATTTCAAAATGCCTAATAAGGCCATTATCACTAGTACAGTAGAGCTTTTGTAGTTTAGTTGCGCACTCCATAAGCTCTTTTGCTATAGGATAAACCTCACTTGCAAACTCGTTTGGAATTAAACCATATTTTTTCCTGACGAAAAGTTCATTACCAAGTATCTCTCTGGTGTGTTTTAGGCATCGACTTATTTTTGGGGCCGGAATATTAAGTTTATGAGCAACTAACGTTGCTGATCTGTTTTCATATAAATTAACAAAAATATTAATGCTTAATAAGTCCAAGTCACTAAGTCTAATGTCTTTCATGTTAAGTTCGTTTTTAATATTAAGTTTCGTTCTCTAATAATATCTAAATTAAATTGTAAATAATTATATATTATTAGTTGGTTATTAAAAATGCCTAGTACGTCACCAAATGAGTTATCTTTATATTGAAAGAGAGAAATATTGATAATGCATAGCTCTTATGTTTATTGACTTTATTTTTTTAGTAGGTGGCTGGTACGCATTACAGGTAGGATGTCGTCATACTATTAACTTTATAATAATCATGTAATAAATTAGCATGTTTAGCCTTGCCGCTTTACTAAAATCATATAGTTGGGATGTGAATAGCTAACATCTTAAATTTGTAATTGTCATTTATTGATTTTACTTATTGAAGCCAATCGTAAAATTTAAAATGTGCTATTTCTAAGTATTGAGTAACTTGATTTGAATCAATATTTATCACTTGGTGAGGATTAGTATGTCTGTGAACTATAAAAATATAAATAATAGATGCTTTGGAGGTTGTGATGAATGCGTCGATAATTCTAAATTATGCGTTTGTATATTTTGTGTTATTCCTCGTCGTACCATTTGTTTTAGTAACATTTACGTTAACCTGTATAAAATTTTTTAAAAGTAGTGAACAATCGATTACTAATGTAAAGCTGAGAACGTATACCTTAGAGGGAGAGCCTGTCGGGTTTGTTAATAAACTAAATAATCTAGTAAACGGTAAATATAATGTTCTATATGGCACAACATTGGATAGTATCTTTGATGTGGATAAGGGGGATAGTGAAGAGCATGCTCACCACTATTTACAAAGCTGTCATCTGGATTATGTGCTCGTCGATAATGAGTCTTCAGCGATAAAGTTGGTGATCACCGACCCCCAGCACAACAGTGAAGAGAACAGCCGTTATATCGATAATGCTTTGGCGAAAATGGGAGTGAAGGTGCTGCATTTAGCTAAGAATGATTGTGATGAGACCCTACTTAGAGCCTCCTTAGCCGCATAGTATCAAACAGATAATAATGAGTGCTGTAACTTAAATTACAGCACTCCCTCAACCCTATCACAGTGTAATGTGAGGACGGCTTATGTCCAGCCTATTTAAGTATTCAGTATTCCTGCTATTAAGTGTCTTCTCTCTAGTTCTGATGTTAAGTGTTTCTACAAACTTAATCGCGGCCGAACTCAATATTAATAAGAGTAAAGAATGTATTAAGTGCCATAAACGTAACGGGATGATGCGGGGAGTGCATGGCAATGATGCCTTAGATATCCGTTGTCAGGACTGCCACGGTGAAAAGCAAGGTCACCCAAGACAGGCATCAAACTTGATTGGATTCTCTGATAGTTCAGCCGTTAAGCCAAGAACTCAAGTTCAAGCCTGCTTGCAGTGCCATGATCATTTTCGTCTATTTGAGCATGATTGGAGTCATGCGGTTCACTCGGACAAGGTTAACTGCGCCAGCTGCCATCAGCTCCATTCCACTACTGATTCTATGGTCGATCTTTTAGCGACTAAGCGCAGCCAACTCTGCAGTCGCTGTCATAGCGTCGAAAAGTGAGGGTAATTTTATGTCGAACTCTAGAAGACTATTTTTAAAAGGCGCGTGTGTTGCTGCTGTTGGTGCCTCTGGTTTTACTTTGGTTAGAGCTAAAGAGGCGGGAAAAAATACATCGAAACCTGTATACAAGTATGCGTTAGTGCACGATGAAACTAAATGTATTGGCTGTGATGCTTGTTCAATCGCATGTCGAGAGGTAAATCAGGTACCTGAAGGTGTCAGTCGATTAGAGATAAAGCGAGAGGGGCCTTTTGGCGAATACCCTAATCAATATTTCCGTTTTACCCGTCACTCATGTCAACAATGTGAATCGACTCCTTGTGTGGATGTTTGTCCGACGGGAGCTGCCTATAAAGATCCCGACACTGGCATTGTGAGTGTCGATGAATGGAAGTGTGTTGGCTGCCAATATTGTATTGCTGCATGCCCATACCAGATCCGCTTTATTAACCCGATCACCAAGGCAGCCGATAAATGTGATTTCTGTAAAGATACCCGTCTTAAGGAAGGCAAGAAACCTGCATGTGTCAGTGCTTGTCCGACTAAAGCACTTACCTTTGGTGATATTACCGATCCTGACTCGCAGATAGTGAAAGTGCTAAAGTCTGCACCTAGCTACCGCAGTAAACTGGATTTAGGTACTAGGCCTAAGGTGTTTCGCATTGCGTCACAAGGTGGTGAGGTTAAGTTATGAACCCTTTTCATTTTGATGGTTTAATTTGGCACTGGCCAATTGCTATCTATCTCTTTCTTGCTGGGGTTTCTGCTGGGGCAATCTGTTTTGCTGTGTTACTCAAGCAGTTTAAGTTAGGTGAGGATGCCTATAAATCCGGGTTTGTACAAGCTGCATGTTTGATCTCGCCATTAGCCGTATTTGCTGGTTTAGGGATCTTAGTGATCGATTTGACTAAGCCCTTCGACTTTTGGAAAATTCTGGTGTTTTACAACCCAAGGTCTGTCATGTCAGTAGGGGTTGCAGTACTGCTTATCTATCAAGTTGCGCTATTCGCTTGGTTAGCCTGTGTGTTTAAAGAGCCGGTGCTGACCTGGTGTCAAGGGCGTTGGTCTGTTGTAGATAAAGGGTTTAAAGCTTTGATGAAGTACGAGGCGACGATTACCGGGCTTTTAGTGCTTTTAGCTCTGTCACTTGGCGCATATACGGGATTTTTACTGTCGGCATTGAGAACTTATCCTATGCTGAATAACCCTGTATTGCCTTTGCTCTTCTTGATTTCAGGTATCTCCTCTGGTGCCGCGGCCACACTTCTCGGGGGGGTACTTCTTAAGGGAAATCCAGACGGTAAAGAGGTTCACTTTATTCACAATATCGAGATCCCTATTATCTTACTGGAGCTGGTACTGCTATTTACTTTTTTTGCGGGACTTATCCTTTCAGGAGGGCAGAGCCAAGTAGCTGCATTAACTGCAATAGGGGAAGGTTTCTGGGGATGGGTATTCTGGGGAGGGGTAGTTGTGATGGGCTTAAGTATGCCCTTGGCATTAAACCTGTTTATGAAGGCATCATCGAAAAGAAAATTCTCCTATGTTGCTATGACTGCGAGCTTCAGTTTAGTTGGCGTGCTGTTACTGCGAAACTTTATTCTCTATACCGGTCAGATGACGATCGCTTAACTACTTTTAATTAGGTGTTGCAGCAGTGATATTAGTGTTATGCAGGTTTTTTGAATAGAAGATGGGCCAAAATTTTTGTTTGGCCCATCTATCAACCAGTTAAAGTAGGGATTAGATGCTCTCCCCTTGATTATCAATCCATTCGCTCATTACTACGTGAGTTTTGATCTTGATAATATCGGTTTGAGCATCAATAAATTCGCGTATCTCATGGAGCCTTCTCATTGAGTTGGCTTGTACATAGACGAGTAAATCCATATCGCCGGTGATCCCGCGGCAGGTGATCACCTCTGGAATAGCATGAAAAACATGGACCACGTCAGCACACCTAGGGCATTGATGTTGGATCTCAAAGTAAGCGGATACTCCCTCTTTTTGTGATTCACTCAGTAGTACCTGATAACCGCGAATAATCTCCCTCTGCTCCAACTTTTTAATCCGCTCTGATACCGCAGAGCGAGATAGATTAACAGCTTCTGCAATATGGGAGATGCTGTGGCGCGCATTTTTCCTAAGCTCTGAGATGATTGCTTTATCAAATTTATCCAAGGTACCTCTCCATTGCTGATCACATTGATTTGAGTTCACCAACGTTATGCTGGTATTTATCTATTTTGCCGACACTATGTCGGTGTAAGGCGCATTTTTGTAGGCTAACAAAGACAGTTTGCATCTCTGTTGATCTTTATACTGATTGGTATAACGCTATCAATCTCAGGGCAGTAGTACAAATGAATCAGATAAAAGGCAAGATAGGACGCTGGCAAGGTGCAGGGTTAATGGCCACCACCTTGTTGGGGACTGGGGTATTTATTCTACCTCAAATGACCATAGAAACCGCGGGAAGTGGAGCCTTGATTGCTTGGTTAGTGCTGACTTTAGCCATTATCCCTGTGACCTTAGTGTTTGGCCGCCTGGCCAGTGTATTCCCCCATGCAGCAGGGCCTGCCTATTTTGTTGAACAGGCATTTGGTCGCACTTCGGGGCGCACAATAGGTTTACTGTTTCTACTCGTTATTCCCCTTGGCGCACCTGCTGCAATTATGATGACGTTTAAGTTTGTCGATGTGTTGGTGACGCTTTCCGGCTGGGCAGAGGTGATGACAGAACTATTGCTGCTTGGTGTATTAGCGGTTTTAAATTTCAGGGGAGTTCAGGTATCAGCGAAGTTGCAGTTTGCACTGACCTTAGGAGTCGTCTCTGTTGTCGTTGCGCTATTTGGTGCTGGTGGCCTAAATCTGAGTGAGATGGAATCATTAACGAGTGCGGTTAAGCCTGAGGTTGCTCTTATCATGGCGGCAGCAGGTATCGCATTTTGGAGTTTTCTCGGTGTCGAGGCGATGACACATCTAGCCAATGATTTTCGTGATCCCAAGAGAGATATGATCCCAGCTATGATGATAGGTACCTTGCTTGTGGGTCTGGTTTACCTTGCCTGTACATTACTTTTGCTGCTGTTTCCTGGAACATCCAACCTAGCTATGGTTGCGGTATTTGACTCCCTATTAGGTGGCTATGGCGCACAGGTGATAGGTATCTTAGGGATCGCCAGTGGTTTAGCGACCGTAAACGTATATACAGCGAGTGCGGCTCGATTAGTGTGGAGTTTTAGCCGTGAAGGTGTATTGCCGAAATATTTTGAACTACTAAATCACTACGGTGCACCAGTGAGGGCGTCGAGTGTGCTCTTGGCGGTAATGGCTGTGGTGATTGTGTTGACCTATATCACTGGGCAGGATTTGGAGGGGCTCATTGCTTGGACCAATGGCGTGTTTGTGATCATCTATCTGGTTTCTATGTTGGCAGCTATCAAGTTATTGAGTCGACGCTTTCTTCCTTTAGTGTCACTGAGCTGTCTACTGTGTCTTTTATTGGCTTTTGCCCTCGGCATGAATATGGCCTATGCACTCATATTGACTGCAATTTTATATCCTCTGCTATGGTGGCAAAAAGTTCATCTGCTTCGTCGAGAAAGGGCTCAAGTTATTTTAAATTAATTGGTATTGAGCCCAGAAAGTCTGGGCTCATGGTTACCTGATCAAATGAATAGATGGTATTAGATCTGTTGCTCTAAGGTGAAGTCGAGCTGTACTTGTTGATTAGATTGGATTACCGCAACCCCTTTCTCCATTTTAGGCTTATATTTCCAGTTTTTAATCGCCTGAATGGCAGCCTTATTGAAGATACGTTTTGGATTCGCTTCTAGCACTTTAACGTTAGTGACTGTGCCCATTTTTGTAATATCAAACCCTAAGATAACATAGCCCTCCTTGCCATTTTGGGCTGCAATTATGGGATATCTTGGAGATACCTGAACGATTGGGAGTGCCTCTGATGTCATTGAGTCTCTGTTGTACTCAGTGGATAACGTCGGCATCTTAATGGTTTCAATTGTTTGCGCTGTTATTCCTGTATCTGTTCCTGATACTGTTCGTTGTGGAATAGTGGGCTCAACAAGCTCCTCTTTCGGTTTGAGTTCGATCTGTTTCTTAATGGGCTCTTTATCTTTGATAATTGGCGCTATTTCAAACTCAGGAACTTGAACGGTCTCTATCTGTTGTGGATGTTCGGCATCGATCAGTTTCGCCATAAATGCAAATAGAGATAGGGTGATAACGGCAGCCACTAGGGCTATTGATGTTCTTCTTAAAAGTGAAATCGATATCATAAAAGTATCCTTACTCAAGTGAAGTCACTTAAATATTGTTACCATTTATTTCCTTTTTTGGCTAATAAAACAGCAGCTTTTTTTCTTTTCCGATATTTTTTCTTACAAATCTGAAGTTTTTGAAGCCTTAATTAAGGCAAGAATATTGAGTATCCATCGACTATAAGGTTTCAGATTTTTTAGCATTTAGAAACTCGGCGATCTGGAGATGGATGATGGGAACAGCGGCTTTATTGAATAATATAGATAAGCTTCCACGCTTACCTAAAGCGATGAGCTAACTGTCGGATGTGGTCAATGATGAGTTTGCTAAGCAGTTAGCGTAAAGTCAGCCAGCATCTCAGTGCTGGCTGTTATTGTGTTATCGAGCTTCCATCGCGATATTACGCATCTGAATTAGTTCACTGTGTTTTAGGTAAAGCAGCTCTGCAGTACGACGAATGATCTGATCTTCATATCGACAGAGTTGGCCATCGGCATAGGCAAGCTTCCACATCGCCAGTATCAATTTCTGTTTCTGCTCAACACTACATTGATCATTAATCTCGCTGGTAAACTCATAAAGTGAGGTGGAGTTCCCCTGTATCTTGGTGGCTTCCTCTATGAGCTCTTCGGCTTCCGATTGAGTTAAAGATAGCGCATCGGTTAGCATAGAAGGGAGTAGTTTAGCTTCTTCATTTGAGAGGGTCTCATCTGCAAAAACCACTTCTAGCAACAAACTCACTGCCGCTAAATTAAGCTGGCGCGTCTGCTCTTCTGGGGTGACGGCTTGAGAGTGAGAGGTGAGAAACTGTTTTAGTTTTGCGATCATAATTAGACCTGCCAATGAGTGATTCTACAAATAAGCTTATACGTTTAGAGTAGAAAAAGGGAGGTGAGTTCATCCTATCTTGATTAATAAAAATTAATACCAATTCTATAGGACAAACTCAGGTTAGCGATTAAATCCTTACAAAATAGCGCTTAAGCCTTTCATAAGAAGATCGCTGGTACCTTCACCCGCATTGGTATCTAGGTAACCTTTGACTATGTTTACCATAGGAGCCGCAAGCTCTTTGGAGATCCCAAGCTTTTCGAAAGCATCGTAAACCTCAGCTCCGCCCTGTAGTGATGCACCTAGATCGCCTGCTTTTGAAAGCAGTCCAGACATACCTGAGTCTTTATCAACTTCAGGTGCAGCAGAGAGTAAGCCTTCAATGCCAGGAATCGCATTGGCTATTGGGCCAAAATCATCTCCCCCAAGAGTGGATTGCGCTAAAGATAACAAGCTGCCAAGTCCGCCCTCTGCTTGAGATTGGTTTAGGTCGAGTTGAGACATTACATTGCTTACAAGATCAGTGTCTTGGGTCTGAGTTACGGCTGGTTTCGCTTCCTCTTTGCCGAAGAGATCATCAAACCAACCCGCTGTTGCTGGTGCGGTTAGTAGAGTGCTACTTATTAGTAAGCCAAATATAGCAGATAGTTTCATTTTTCCTGTTCCTGTGGTGTATATATCCAGTCGTGGCAGACATTCTAGCTTTTTTAACATAGATATTGCATCAATTTTAACAATCAGCCCCCATCGAATTTACGTTATGTAGTTCACCTAATGCTCAATTCCCCTGTGCAAAAAAACTGATTTTTGGGTATCCTATTTGGCCTATTAATATATTTACTTTTACCTATTGGAAACTCCCATGCCATTGTCCGCGATATTTACCGAAGCTTATAACTTCTTTCGCAATCATATTAGCCAGTTAGCAGCGCTTACCGTACCTATTTTATTTGTTCAAGTTGGCATTCAGTTATGGCTGGGAATGGAGATGGCTAATGCAGATATGGAAAACCCGCAATTTGGCGGCATTCATATGGCCGCTGTGATGGCACTTTTATTGGTTTTTTCACTACTCATCGCCTCATTAACTATCTTTTTGGAGATTCGCTCACAAGGTCATGAGGCGAATACGGCACTGATCCTTAAAACCAGTTTGAGTTTTGTACCTGGTTTGCTGCTTGCTGGTGTATTTTCTGGTTTAGCTATCCTTGCGCCTGTGATGTTATTCGCAGCCTTTGGTCCTCTCTGGTTAGTGGGATTGACCATGAGTATCTACATCTTTGCCCGTCTTGCCTATGTGAACTTTATGGTGGTGGTTGAGCGTTTAACTCCGTTAGAGGCGATTAAGGGAAGTTTTAAATTCAGCGGACCTATCGCATTTAAAACCTTGATGGTGTTGATGCTTTATATCCCAATCTCTTTGATTGGCGGTTCGCTATCATCGCTGGCTCAATCTGTTGGTTTTCCTCTACAGCTGGTTGTTGAAGTGTTTGTGGCGTTTATCGGCCTGTTCGTTAACGTTGCTCTGTTTCGCCTGTATATGGTTTCACGCCCTAACGTGGAAGAGCAGGTTTAGAAGTCAAAATGAGCTCCTGGGTCACTGTACCCAGGACCTGGATGCTCTGGAGTGTCTGCTTTGCTAACTGATGTCGAATTCGTTGCTCATTTCTCACCTGAGTTAGGTCAGGATTATCGTGTTGCAAAAAGTTATGTGACCGATGTGCCAACCCAAGCGTTACTTCAAATACGTAGTCTTACCCATAAGCTCACCGAGCTGTTGGCCCTACCTATGGGGATTACTTTTGATAGTCCTAACCTTTATGACAGAATTGAGACCCTGAACAGTAGGCGGGTTATTAATGTCCGTGTTACTAGGGCAATGCATAAGCTGCGCGGGGATGGAAATCGTGGTGCACATCCCGAAAAATATCACCTTACCTCTGAGCAGTTACAGCAATTAAGTGAGAAATCCATAGAGAGGCTGTTGAGTTTAATCGAGTCTCTCTTCGTTCAAGTAACGGGAAAATCGCTTCCCAAATATCATTTTGAAGCCTTCGACTCTTTGGCCGGACGGGATCTCTGCTACCGAGCTGTGATGGAGTCCGATCCTCAAGCTCAGTATCTTGTGGGCATGTCGCTTAAGACGCGAGCCTTGATGCAGCGAGAGCAGGAGCTGGCCTTAGGTGACGAGCATGATGGAAAGGGATCTGAGCTAGGCTCCTCCTCTGAGACCCTTAAAAAAGCGGAATATTGGTTTGGCCTAGCATCAACAAGTGAGATGGATGCTCGATATGAGTATGGTGTTGCTAAGATCCATGGCTACAGCGGTGAACCTGATGTTATAGCCGGAGAAGAGGCGATAGCACAGGCGGCTGCAGCGGGAGTTGTTAATGCCATGGCGCTGCTGGGCTACTTCTATCTCGTGGGAGGCAAGAGCTTAGCTGTCGATAGGGATAAGGCGTTGGATTATCTGCAACGGGCCGCGGATCTTGAGCAGTCAGAAGCGATGGCGAACCTTGGTGTGCTCTATTATCAAGAGGGGGCATTGACTCAGGCTTATCAATTTATCGCTAAAGCCGCTCAGGCAGGGTTTCCTCATGCCCAATACCATTTGGCTTTAATGCTCGCCAGAGGTGAAGGCTGTGAAGTCGATCCCCTTGGGAGTGAGCAGTGGATGGCGGAAGCGGCTGAACTGGGTCAGATCGATGCCATGTTCTCCCGTGCGCAATCCATGCTAAACGATGATAATGCATTTGGAACCGATCTCTCCCAAGCTGAGCTTTATCTTCGTGAAGTGATCAAGTATGGACACAGTGTGCCGGCCATGATTGAGCTTAGTATCGCCCTTGCTGATGGGGTATTGGGCAGAATTGATGTGGTGGGAAGTGCATCCTTACTCAAGTTGGCCCGTGAACATGGTAATGAGCATGAGCTATCAGTGATCTCCCCCCTTTGGGACTCACTTTCTCAGCAAGTTGAAAATGTGATTGCCGTGACTAAGAACAAGGCTGAGTTGGTTGCGTTAAAGCGGGCACAAGAGTTACTAGCTTAGCTTCATCATATTCATGTTGAAAAAGCCAAACAAGTATTGCATGCAATATCCTAAATGATTACATTAAGCTTTCATTTATTATGGTCGTAATGGCCGAGAAAGAGGGTATTGTGAACAGAACCCCCGATAATCAGCAGCTTGATGATATTGCCAAGGATTATGTCAAATTGGTGCTTGCTGTTGGCTTGCATGATGCTAGCTATGTTGATGCTTACTATGGCCCTGAATCTTGGCGTGAGAAGTGCCAGCTGCAACCATTAAGGTCACTTAAACGTGATGTCGCAGCTCTGTTAGGTAGACTTGGTGCTCTTAAACTTACTGGTGGGGACAGACGTTTGCTTGAACGTCAGGAGTTCTTGGGTAAGCAGCTAGCCTCGGTTGAGTATTACATTAACCACCTGCTGGGGAGTGAAAGCTGTTTTGCCACTGAGTCAACAGGCCTGTATGACACCCAAGCTGAGATCTTCTCTCCTGAAAGCTTTCAACCTGCGCTTGATGATATCGATTGTTTGTTACCCGGCAGTGGAGAGCTAACAGGGCGCTTCGATGCCTATCGGGCACAGTTCATTGTGCCTGAACATCAGATCCCTAAGGTATTTTCTGCCGCGGTCGAAAAATCCCGTGAGCTCACTTCTACCTATATTGACCTGCCTGAAAATGAGAGCTTTCGTATCGAGTTCGTCAATGACAAGGTGTGGAGTGCTTATAACTGGTATCAAGGAGATTATCAGAGTCTAATTCAGCTGAATCAAGATCAGCCCCTCTACCTAGAGCGGTGTATGCAGCTTGCCAGTCATGAAGGTTACCCCGGCCACCATCTGTTTAACCTCCTACAGGAGAGAGAGCTGGTAAGAGAAGCTCAGTGGTTTGAATACGCCATCTATCCCCTGTATAGCCCGATCTCTTTTCTTTCAGAGGGAAGCGCAAACTATGGCTTGAGTCTTATCATGTCAGATTGTGAGTTGATTGAATTCGAGCATGAGCATTTGATGCCACTAGCTGGAATGACGGGAGATATTGAGCATTATCATAAAGTATTAAGGTGTTATAAGCAGCTGGCGCACCTAGACAACTCGGTTTGTCAGCAGTTGATTGATGGGAAGGTTTCGCCAAATGAAGCTGAGAGTCTCTTGGTCCGGTTTGGCCTGTATAGTGAGTCTCGTGCTAAGCAAAGAGTCAAATTTTATCAAGCAAATAGAGCCTATGTGATTAACTACAATCATGGTGAGGATAGTGTTGCGCGCTGGGTTGAGCGAGGAGAAGCTGATAAAAATGAACGCTGGAAGCGATTTGAATCCTTACTAAAACGACCATTAATGGCTTCGCAATTTGTGAGTTAACACACTAGGTTTGGTAAAACGAAAAACGCCTGCCAAGGCAAGCGTTTTAGTGTTATTCATAGATATATATACCCAAGCTACTTGGAAATGCAGGATTCAGTGGGAATTTAATGCACTTTAGGCAAGGCATTGATTGTAGGTAATGGCTATTCCCTTGGCAAAATCAATAACGCAGAATAAAGAGCATTAAAACCCATCGTAGAAGGCTTTGCGCAAGCCCACTTCGTTGTTGCATTCGCTTAAAAGGGAGTAACCATTCCTACGCAAATGCGTCTAGAATTGAACTCGCGCAACGCCTCTGAAACGAGCATTCTCAGGTAGTTTGGGTATATCTAAATACTAACTAGGATCATGTTCAAATGTGCGACCTTGATGGGGCTTAGCTTGGTGGCGCTCAGTGCCAAATCTAGCCTCTTGGAATGGACCCTGATCTTGAGCACTATCTGATTGGTAGAAACCACTCTCTTGCTTTGCTTGACCAGCTTGGGCCTGTTGTTGGCGGAAGCGAGCAAGTTGCCTCTTCATAAAGATACGGCCAAATAGACTAAGTAAAATAAAGCTGATGGCGCCGATTAACAGTACGAAAGGAAGCGCGATTAAGGTCAGTGTAATAACAGCGAGTCCAATGGCAAACGCCATCCAGCCTCTAGCACCGGAGAATCTAGTCTGGAAAGGTGATTGCTGAAATTGGCTATAGATCATAAGAGCTCCAAAAAATTAACTGATCTCTAGTTTGCATAAATTTTAATCTAAGATCACGTTAATTTCAGTTAACCTAATCGATTTTCTTTTTCTATTCAGGAAAGGTTCAGTCTTTTGTTGTCTTTTTTAGTCTCTATTGGGTGTGAAAATTGTACACCTTGCTTAACTAAGTAGCAGATCCTTCTGTCTAAAGACTGATTTTAGTCAGGATGCTACTTTCTCGAATGGGTTTATGTGATCATATCATACGGCTTCGCCGTAAAAGCTAATTTAGCGTTATGGGGCTTATATTGATTGGTATTCGCTCCATGTCCGTTCGTTAATCTCACTTTCTGCAGATAAATTATGAAATCTCACTCGCTTAAGAAAAAAATCTTGTTTTCTGTCGTTATCGCACTCTCGCTGGTGATCGTTTTGCTCTCTTGGCAAAGCTATTTGAGTCAGAAGGAGCAACTACAGCAAAGTAGTCTAGAGCAGGTTCAGAGGCTGGGGAGTCAACAAGCCCATAATATTCAACAGTGGTTTGCTGTTCGTGAAAATATAATCAAAGCCTTGGGCTCACAATCTCTGTATAACCCGCTTAATCCTTTAAAGCAGGCACAGGTGTCGGGAGATTTTGAGCTGACCTATTTTGGCTCAAACGATGGCGTGATGTATGACTCAGATCCTTCGATTAATCGTGATGGTTATGATCCTCGCAGCCGTGGTTGGTACCAAGAAGCGATGAATCAAGGTGGCTTAATTGTGACTAAGCCTTACGTTGATGTTGCTTATAATATTCTTGTTGTGACACTGGCACAGTCAACCACTGGTGGTGTTGTAGGTGGGGATTTGCCGATCGCGGGTATTGTCGATGATATTGAGCGCATGGCGTTGCCAGCAGATGGCTACGCTGTGCTAATGCACAAAGATGGTACCGTTATCGCTTATAAAAATGCGGGTAAAGCGATGCGCCCTGCCTATGAAATTGATAATGACCTATCACATGGATTGCCAGCGATGAGTCAATCAAGCAATGCTTTTACGCCAGCTTACTTTGAAAGTGAAAGTCGTGAAAAGCTGCTATGGGGCGTGAGTATTCCTGATACCGATTGGGAACTGGTATTGGTGTTGGATAGGCAGACGCTGGAAGCGCCGTTATCTTCACTCTTGATTAAGCAGTTAGGCCTATCTCTTATCATCTTAATTGCCAGTGTATTGGCTATCTCTGCATTGGTGAATATCTTGCTGGGGCCACTTTCCAAAGTATCACAGGCGCTAGCAAAAATTGCCGATGGTAATGGCGATCTGACCCAGAGAATTGAGGTCGAAAGTGATGATGAGGTGGGTGTACTTGCTGAGAGTTTTAACCGTTTTGTTGGTAGTCAACATGAGTTAATTACTCATATTCGTCAGTTAGCAACTGAGTTAGATCTCGATGCTGAGCGAAGCCTAAACACGAACCAAGCTGCTGTGCAGGAGTTGCAGAGACAGCAGCAAGAGGTAGCCATGGTTGCTACCGCGGTGACAGAGATGTCTTGTGCCACGCAGGAGATCGCATCAAATGCCGAAAATACAGCCACGGCTGCGCAACAATCATCATCGAGTAGTGAGCAGGGAAAGAATCAGGTTGATCAGACACGCCACTCGATTAACTCTCTGGCCAGCGAAGTGACGCTAGCAACGGAAGTGATTGGTGATCTTAGTCAACATGCCCAGTCAATCTCAGGGATCTTATCGACGATTCAGGGGATAGCAGAGCAGACTAACCTGTTAGCACTTAATGCCGCGATTGAAGCCGCTAGAGCAGGTGAACAGGGGCGCGGATTTGCTGTGGTAGCCGATGAGGTGCGTGTATTGTCTCGTCGAACTCAAGATTCAACCCAAGAGATCCACGCTACCATAGAGACTTTACAGCAGATGACGGCACGAGCGGTGCAGCTAATGAAAACCAGTCAGGAGTTGGCGGGAAATAGTGTGAACGATGCCGATGAGGCTGCGCTGGCATTAGAGGAGATAACTCAAGCTGTGTCACTTATCTCTGACATGGCAGGACAGATAGCGACAGCTGCAGAGGAACAGACTCAAGTGACCGCTGAGATCACCCAAAATACCATAGCGATTAAAGATGTCACCGATGATATTACTGGTTCGGCTATGGATACCTTAGAGCATGCTCAACAGCTTAAGCAAAGAGCCAATGACTTAAATACTAAGGTCGCCACTTTTATTCTATAAAGTCGTAGTTAGATGAGCCTGTTATCAGGCTCATCTTTCATCTCTAGTTAAAGGCCTTGGCCACACTCTTGCAAATCGTGTCTCTGACCCATCTGTGTCCTGGCTCCTCATCGTTTCTCTCATGCCACAGCAACACATAAGCTAGTGGAATAAACTCAAACGGCAATGCCAACTCCACGAGCGGATATAGCTTTATCGCATGTCGAGCAAAGCTGGAGGGGAGTGTAAAGATAAGATCGCTATGGGCGCATACACTTGCAGCGCCGTAAAAGTCAGGGACTGTGGTACTTAATCTGCGTCTGTGCCCCAGCTCGGCAAGATGATAGTCCAGTGCCCACCAATCGTTACCTTCACAGCGTACTTGCACATGAGACATCTCAAGGTAGACCTGAAGATCCCACTGCTTTGCGGCTACGGCGGCAAGAATTGGGTGGTCCTCTCTAACAAGGCATACCTGATGGTCGGTAAATAGGGTTTGGTGAGCGATACCATCTGGCAAGTGATCTATCTGGAAGTCTGATTGTGGATGGAGATCTCGCCCTGATATTCCAAAATCTATCTGGCCATTCTGAAGTGACTGTATCGATTGCTCCATCCACACATAACTGTCTAGCTTTAGGTTAGGAGCATTATTGAGAATAGGCCCGATAAAGTAGGGGAGTAAGGTCTCATAGGCACTCTCTACCATGGCAAATGAGAAGTGACGATCACTGCTGGCGGGCACGAAACTAGGAGGCTGTGTGAGTTGATAAAGTCCCTGCAACATATCTGGCAACTTAGTGCCGAGCTGCATGGCGTGTGAGGTGGGCTTGAGTCCGTGGGATGTACGAATAAACAGAGGATCGCCAAGGGCTTCGCGCAAACGATTAAGGCTCTTACTCAATGCCGATTGACTGACATGGAGACGACTTGCCGCACGAGTCACACTTTGCTCTTCAAGCAGCACCTGCAAAATAACCAGCAGGTTAAGATCTATTCTCGATAGATTATCTAAACTCATTAGATATTCCTAAAAGGAAATTCATTCCTGAAATTATACCATTTCTGTTCATAACATGAGTCAGTTAAAATTTCTCCATTGAAAATTGTTCCATCTTGAGAGAACCCATGCGTCGTAATCTGTTACCTATCTTAATGTCAATGGTGGTATTAAGTCCTTTAGCCATCGATATCTACCTGCCCTCTATGCCTGCGATGGCGACTGAGTTTGCTGTGTCTGCCAGTGATGTGCAGTCAACCTTAATCCTTTTCCTGTTTGCGATGGGTGTGGGTCAGATAGTGATAGGTCCTTTAGCGGATCGTTTTGGTCGCCGTCCAATCGCATTGGGTGGTGTGTTGTTGTATATCGCCAGCAGCATATTGGCTGCTGTTGCTATGGAGTTTCACTGGTTACAGATAGCAAGGGTGCTACAGGGACTAGCTGCCTGCTCCACCTCGATAGTGGTGTTTAGTGCTGTTCGCGACTGTTTTACGCCTAAAGAGGGGGCCCGTTACTACAGTTATCTCAATGGGGTTATCTGTGTTATTCCAGCCTTAGCCCCAACATTAGGTGGCCTGCTTGCTCTGCAGTTTGGTTGGCGTTCAACCTTCGTATTTATGACGCTTTACGCCATTGTAATGATGATCTTGATTGGCTATCGCCTTCCAGAAACTCGTCCTGCAAACACAGTAACGACTGGTCCACTCTATCGTTGGTCACGCTATCAGCCAGTACTTGTTGAGCCACACTTTGTCTTCTATGCACTTTGTTGTATGGCTGGTATGGCATCAATTTTAAGCTATGTTTCATATGCACCTGTTTGGCTTATCGATAATTTGGGCGTATCAGAGTTAACCTTTAGTGGCCTGTTTGGACTCAATGCGGTCGTTAATATCGCAGCCTGTTTTGCAGCACCTATGGTGATCAATCGATTAGGTAACCGTCCGACTGTGATATTAGCTCTGGTTACTATGCTCGCGTCAGCACTTATTCAAGTGTTATTGCAGGGCGTAGGGCCGACTCAAGGCTTAGCAGCTGCATTTAGCTTTATGCTACCTATGATGTTGCTTTGTATTGGCTTTGCTCTTTTATTGGGCCCTGCAACCAGTATGGCTCTGGCCGCTTTCGGTGAGAGAGCGGGAACAGCAACAGCGATATTAGGCTTTATTCAGATGAGTGGTGCTTCTTTGATTGCAGGTTTAGTACAGCAAACGGAGTTGACTGCTCCCTATGCGGTGGCAGTTGTGATGGGCGCTCTGACTTCTGGCCTACTCATAGTGATGGCGATGTCACGCTTCGATCACTGGCATCAAGAGCAGTATGCTCATTAATCTAGCGCTTTAGAGTGAGATGTAAAATTTAAACGAAACACCCTTTGCCCGCTGACTGCTAACCACAGGAAGTGGGCATTTTTTTGCTCAGGTTAATATCACTTTCTTATACTGATTGATAAACTATCGACAATTCATGATTGATAGAAGAGAGTGCCGTGGCGCGTCCCGTTTGCCCTAAATGTCATTACCCATTAAACGCTTGTCTGTGCTCGAGTATCGAACGGATGCAGGTATCGACAGAGCTGATTGTGTTACAGGACCCCAGTGAAGTAGGCCATGCTAAGAATAGTGTACGCTTGATGGAGTTAGTGATCCCCGAGACACAAGTTTACGTGGGAGAAACACCGCAAGATTTTCAAGCGTTACGTCACTATCTGAATACCTGCGGTAAGCCGGTTTTTCTGGTTTATCCGTCGGATTCGAGCTCTGATGTTGCCGAGACAAGTTTTACTGAGCAGGCTGTACTGTTACTGCTGGATGGTACTTGGCGAAAAGCCTATAAACTGCTGCAATTAAACCCTTGGCTACAGGACTATCCCGCGCTGCATCTTGATCTGACATCGGCATCCAATTATAAGATACGCAAAGCCAGTAGAGCCGACAGTCTATCGACACTGGAAGCGGCGGCTATGATGTTGAAAGCTATTGAACCTGAGCTGCAGATCACCCCGTTAACCAATGCCTTAGATGCCATGGTTCAACAGCGTATTCGCTCTATGCCTCCGGCGGTTAGAAAACGCTATGAGTAAGCCCACTTTTGCTTATGTTGATATACCATTACTGTGATGTATATCAGCCTGTTATGAATGAAATAATATTCTGATCACGCTTATTCTATATTAAATAGTATCTAATATAGAGAGTCATCTGTGTGACAGGTGATGTGAAAGCTGTGTTAGTTAACTGTCCATGCAGGGAGGCAGTACCAGTAATTTATTAGTGGCGACTGACACAGCTTTCCCTCTTTAATAAAACAGTCTTAGTCTTAAGCTGTTTTATCTGTGGAGAAGTTATCTAAAGTAAATTTAGTCGCATCTTCAGGATGGCCGAAGAAGAAACCTTGGCCAAAACCTTTGCCCATCTTCTCTAATATCTCTTTTTGCTGCAGGGTTTCAACTCCCTCAACAACAAAGCTGATATCCAATGCTTGAGCTAACTGTATCATCGCTTGGCAAAGCTCCTTACCTTGAGGTTCACTGAGTCTTTGGGCGAAGCCAGCATCTATCTTTAAGCTGTCGATGGGAAGGGTACCTAGCTTACTTAATGATGAGAGCCCTGCACCGAAATCATCAATGGCGATACTCACACCAAGCGCTTTGAGGGCGAGTAAGGTTTTTGTTACTGTTTCTGGCTGCCTTAACAGGGCAAGCTCAGTAATTTCAAGCACTAACGCTTCGGCTGGTAGCTTACTGGATTGGAGTGACTGTGTGACTTGCTGTACAAAGTCATGATGTTCAAGTTGCATCGGCGAGACATTGACACAGACTTTCAGATCGGGTGAGTAGTTTCGCCACTCTAACATCTGTTCACACGCTAGCTGCAGAGCCCACTGACCTATGGTGATAAGCAAGCCTGTCTCTTCAAGCAGAGGAACAAAATCACAGGCATTAATCACTTTACCATCGGGCTTTTGCCATCTTAAAAGTGCTTCAACACCTATGAGTGAGTTGCACTCTAGATTGACGATGACTTGATAGGCCAGCTTAAACTGATCTAGGTTATGGGCATGGCGTAGTTCGCTTAGTGTATGGAGTTTTTGCTCAGCCTCTTGATGCATCTTTTTATCGTAAAAAAGTAGGTGGCTAGGGCTCTTTTTGGCGCTGTACATCGCAGTATCTGCAAGACTGAGTAGTTTATCTGCGTGGTTACTGTGTTCTGGAAACAGTGAAATACCGATACTGGTGCCCAAGTAGAGCTTTTGATCGTCTATTTCGAACGGAGTATCAAATAGAGACATGATCTGCTTAGAGAGCGCCTCTATCTCCTGACGGCTTGTGCAGTTTTGCACGACTAAAGTGAACTCATCGCCGCCTAAGCGGGCAATTTCAGCATTTTCGATACAACTGGCTTCCAATCGAGCCGATACCAATTGCAGTACCTTGTCGCCGGTAGCATGGCCAAAACAGTCGTTAATGTTTTTAAAGCCATTGAGATCAAGAAACATCACAGCCCCGAGTGTATTGGGGCGCATTTCTGTCTGTTTAATCGCTTGATTTAGCAGTTTTTTGAGATGAAATCGATTAGGCAGTCCTGTGAGGGAGTCGAACATGGCTTGTTCGGTGAGTTTACTCTCCAACTGCTTTTTAGCACTGATATCACTAAAAATGGTGACAAAATAGACCTGCTCTTCAACTGTGAGCTTACGGCAGCTTTTCCAGGCAGGAAACTGCGAACCGTCTGATCTGAGTTTCCACACCTCTCCTTGCCAATTACCACGATCCTCAATCGCCTTGTTATACTCGGCAGTTACGTTCAGTGGGTGATCATCGATATTGATAAGATCTGTTTTGCTACCGATCAACTGCTCGCTGCTATAGCCACAGATACGACACATGGCTTTATTTACCGCTAGGATAGAGTGATGACTATCAGTGATATACACGGCTTCCGCATTATCTTCTAAAATCAGTGACATCAACTCTTTTGGTAGCGTATCTAAGCCATTGCTTGCTTTGGTTCTAGTTTGGCTACGTCGGTTTTTGGATTCAAATTGTGCAATGAGCACATTAAGCTCATCTAGCTTAAATGGAAATAGGGTTACCTTGGTGGGTAGGTCTGTTCCTTGCCGACTAATATAGTGCCAGTTGAACTCGGTGATATCGCCTTTAGATGCTTGCTCTATCATCTGTCGAGTATACTCTACGCTGCTTCGCCCTGATGATTGGATGCGTGGTGAGAAGTCGTAGGGACTAGCTTGAATAAAACCATCTGATTGAGTTTGAAAATAGGATAGCGCGGCCGAATTAGCACCGATAAATTGATGATCTTGAATTAAGGCTAACGGAGGTGAATCTTCTTGCTGCCAAAGATTAAGTTGGTAAATTAAGCTTGGCTTACTCGAAGTAAGCTTAGACAATAAAGTGGACCACGATGTCATTTTAATGCTTCCTAGTCACAAGTCCTGTTTCCTATTATTTGGAAATTTAGGCCAAAATTCAGTGATGCATGCAACGTATTTATTAGAATAAGATTGATTTAGTGTTAAAAGTAACCTGATTTGTTCTGTATAACAAATAGGAATACCTATTTTGCATCTGCATTATCGATAAAAAGCAGGATAATCATCTTTGGTTTGTATGTGTAGCACTCTCTTTATGCTTCTTTTTGAAACGTTTTGGGGAAACTTATTCAAATTTCGTTTTATGTGTAAAGTTAACTAAGTTTAAGATTATATTACTATTTAGGAGAGAAAGATGGAGTTTTCTATCAATAATTGGCTTAAGTTATTCCCAGTGTTAATACTTACAACTTTGCTTTTTTCCACTGCATCGTTGGCTAAAGATAAATTGAGCTTAAGTGAAAAAGCCGATGCGGCGGACAAGCTTTCACAAGATCTTGAGTCAGAGCAGTTACAGAAGGCGAGAGAGGCAGCTCGTGATACAAAAGTGCGGGAGAGGAAGATCTTAAAGCGGCAGGAGTCAGGGGATTGGGAGACTGAGCAGAGAGATAAAGCGCAAAAACAGTTTCATGAACGTGAGTCACGTCAGGATAAATACCTTAGGGAAGCTAAAGAAGCCGCTGCGAAAGAGCGAAAAATTCCCAAACCTTAACCTTATACTGATTGGTATTGTTTACTAACCAATAGGAAATATTGTGAGTTTATGCCCCCTATGTGAGTGTGATGCGTTATCTCACTTTCATCAAGACAAGAAAAGAGCTTATCTAAGGTGTGATAACTGTCATCTTGTGGTCGTGCCTAAGCACTATCTGCTGTGTGATGAGCAGGAGAAAAACACTTATGATCAGCATAGGAATGATCCTCAGGATATGAGGTATCGGGAGTTTCTTGGCAGAGCGGTTAATCCACTTTTTAGTCAACTGCCACTGGGGGCTGAGGGGTTAGATTTTGGTTGTGGTTCGGGTCCCACAATCAGTGTTATGGCTGCCGAGGCAGGCTTTGCGATGAAAAATTACGACCTTTATTATTACAACGTTCCACAAAATTTAGCACGCACCTATGACTTTATTACCATGACTGAGGTGATTGAGCATATTGCCGAGCCCAAGTCGCTGTTAATGCGCTTAGAACGACTGCTAAATCCGGGTGGGGTCTTAGTGGTAATGACCAAACTTGTAGAGAAGGAGATGGAGTTCGGCCAGTGGTATTATAAGGGAGATCCAACCCATATCTGCTTCTACTCCATGGAGACCTTCGATTGGATCGCTAAGCAGTTTAGTTGGCGTTTAGAGTGTGTCGACTCAGATGTGGTCTTTTTTCATAAACATTAGTTATAGCAGTCATCGCCTCTCACTTAGGTGATGGCCACGTCTTTACACTATCCTCACACTATCCTCAGCTTTTCCCGAAAGTCACAACCGCTCTTATTTGAGCGGCTTTTGTCAGCATTCAGTTACAATCTTATCTTTATTTGTAGCTTGATTTTACACTCCATTTACCTTCTTATACGGGGGGTATTTGTGGATTGAATTTTAGGCAAGAGCAGCCCCTGTTGAGCGGTGCTGACTTTGTAACGCTATAAATGATAATAACAATTTATAAGGGATTATAGTGATGAACAGATCTGACTTGATTGCAGCATCTAAGCAATTACTGCTAGCTGGAGCGGCACTCTCCTGTGCTTTTGGGGTGCAAGCTGATAGCGAAATCGATGTAAAACAACTTTCCCAAGATATCGAACATCAGGTGATCGAATGGCGAAGGGATCTTCATCAGCACCCTGAACTTTCTAACCGAGAGTTTCGTACCAGTAAAGTGATTAAGCAACACTTGGAATCATTAGGTTTAGAGGTGACAAGCAATATTGCTCATACTGGTGTGGTTGGCATATTGAAAGGGGGCAAACCCGGCCCCTTAATTGCGCTGCGTGCCGATATGGACGGATTGCCCGTCAAAGAGGAGGTGGATCTGCCCTTTGCCTCTAAGGCTACCGATACCTATAGGGGCCAAGAGGTCGGTGTTATGCACGCCTGTGGTCACGATACCCACGTTGCAATTTTAATGGGAGTGGCACAAAACCTAGTGAAGATAAAAGAGCAGTTAAGCGGTGACGTGATGTTTATCTTCCAGCCTGCAGAGGAGGGCGCGCCAGCAGGTGAGGAGGGCGGTGCTGAGTTGATGCTTAAAGAGGGGCTGTTTGCCAACAGAAAACCTGAAAAGATATTCGGTCTCCATGTTACCTCTAGCATGCCAACAGGGATGATAGGCCTGCGTGCTGGACCTGCCATGGCAAGTGAAGACTCCTTTACTATCACAGTTAACGGTAAACAGACCCATGGCTCTCGTCCCTGGAATGGCGTCGATCCTATTGTGACCTCGGCACAAATCATCAATAGTGTGCAGACCATTGTCAGCCGTCAGGTTGATGTCACAGCTGCGCCTGCTGTTGTCAGTTTTGGTGCAATCAATGGTGGTATACGCTCGAACATTATTCCCGATGAGGTGGAGCTAATAGGCACCATACGCACGTTCGATCAGGATATGCGCGCGGATATTAAGTTAAGACTCGCTAACTCTGCAACCATGATAGCGCAAAGCATGGGCGCTTCGGCAACAACAAAAATTGACCAAGGCTATCCTGTGACGGTCAATAACCCCGAGTTGGTGGCACAGATGAAGCCTGTCTTGGCGGGTGTGGTAGGTGATGAGATGTTGATTGAGCCCGGTTTGATCACTGGAGCGGAGGATTTCTCCTACTATGCACTTGAAACCCCTGGTCTGTTTTTCTTTTTAGGGGTCACACCTAAGGGGACTGATCATACGACGGCGCCAAGTAATCACTCACCTCGATTCTATGTTGATGAGAGTGCGTTAGTGGTGGGGGTTGAAGCTTTGACACAGCTCGCGGTGACGTCCTTATAGTAAGTGACGATAAATTTTTTAGATATTGATGAATAAGGGAGTGGCAGATGATCGGTCGATTAACCGGGCTGGTGATGGCGGCGGGAGTATTGTTTACTTCAGCGGCTGTACAGGCAACTGAAGCGAAAGATATATCTAGCTTTACGCTGGATAACGGCATGAAAATAATGGTGTTGGAGGATGCGTCAATTCCCAATGCAAACATGTACCTATTTTGGAAAGTGGGTTCACGTAATGAGGTACCCGGGATCACAGGGATCTCCCATTTTTTTGAGCATATGATGTTTAATGGTTCAGAAAAATATGGACCTAAGATGTTTGACAGAACTATGGAGGCTGCTGGTGGAGCCAATAATGCTTACACCACAGAGAACTTAACGGTTTATACCGATTGGTTTCCTTCAAACGCTATCGAAACGATTTTCGATCTCGAAGCCGATCGTATCGGCAAGTTAGATATCGATGCCAAGATGGTGGAGAGTGAGCGTGGCGTGGTGGCATCTGAGCGTCTTACTGGTTTGGAAAACTCTAACTGGCGTACCTTGCAAGAGGAGCTAAAGGGAGCCGCTTTTAGGGCGCATCCCTATAGCTGGTCTGTGATTGGCCATGAATCTGATATTGCAGCTTGGAGCTTAGATGATCTGGTTCAATATCATAAAACTTACTACGCACCGAATAATGCGGTTGTGGTTATTGCTGGTGATGTGAAGTTGGCGGAAGTGAAAGCTTTAGCTGACAAATACTTTGCGCCTATTCCTGCACAGGCACCACCTAAAGAGGTGAAGACTGTCGAGCCACTGCAGAAGGGGGAGCGTAGGGTGTTTGTACAAAAAGCCTCTGTCAGTACACCAAATGTGATGTTGGGCTACCATGTTCCTGCCACCTCTCATCAAGATTACTATGCGTTAAACCTGCTCTCCAATATTTTATCGACAGGCAATAGCTCACGACTTTACCAATCTTTGGTTGAGAAGCAGCTGGCATTAGAGGTGATGGCTTACCTGCCAATGACAATCGACCCAAACCTGTTTTATGTTATGGCTGTGGCAAATCCAGGGGTGACGGCTAAAGAGTTAGAGCTGAATCTTATTGCTGAGATCAATAGAGTTGCCCGTGATGGCGTGACTGAACAGGAGCTTGAAAAGGTAAAGAATATTAAGTTGATGGAGTTCTATCGTTCGATGGAGACGATTAACGGTAAGGCGAATACGATCGGTACTTATGAGCTCTATTTTGGGAGTTTTGATAAGCTGTTTAATGCACCAGAGGCTTATAACAAAGTCACTACCGCAGATATTCAGCGAGTTGCACAAATTTATCTACGCCGTGCAAATCGCACCGTTGCTGTTTTAGCCGCTACAGAGGAAGCTGATGAATGAACACGTTAACTAATCTATCTAATCGTTCAAACAAGCTGATGGCTGCAATGGCACTGGGTAGCATTTTGATGTTGTCGGCATGTTCTAGTACAGCTCCTAGCAAGGTGGTCGATACCGGAAGCTTTAATGTTCCAAGCTATGAGCAGTATGTGCTGGACAATGGTTTAACCCTCTATCTTATGCCGCAAAAAGAGGTGCCACTTATTACTGTTAATGCCGTCGTCAGGGCGGGAGCCGTCAATGACACAACTGCGGGTGTTGCCAGTATGACGGCAAAGAGTCTGTTATTGGGCTCGAACGGAAAGAGTAAGAGTGAAATCGAGCTTATGGTCGATTTCTTAGGCGCCTCTATCGATGCTGGTGCGGGTAAAGAGGGGAGCTATCTAGAAGCCGATTTTATGGCAAAAGATAGCGAGACTATATTACCTCTTTTCCAAAACCTGCTGCTCTCTCCCAATTTCGATAGAAAGGAGTTTGAAAAGCTCCGCCAGCGTGAGATTGGTGGCCTATCCCAAGCTAAAGAGAGCCCTCGCTCTGTTATTAGCCGTTACTTTGATAAGCTGATCTTTGGCAAGCATCCTTATGGAAATACCAGTTCTGGTAATCGCAGTTCACTTGCTGAGCTTGAGGCTTCACAGTTAAGGGCGTTCTATAAAAGCTATTATCAACCTTCAAATACAGCCATTACCTTAGTGGGTGACTTCGATGTCGCCCAGATGAAAGCGAATATGGAGGCGTTATTTGGTCAGTGGAAGGGGTCTGAGCCGATTGTTAAAGCTGAACTTAAGTCAGCGCAACCTAAATTGGATAAGAGTCAGGTTTTGTTGGTGAATAAAGGCGATGCTGTTGAATCGACCTTTCTTATCGGCGGCAAAGGGATCGCCAGAGATAACCCTGATTATGTTGGCCTACAGGTGATCAACACTATCTTGGGAGGCAGATTTACCTCTTGGCTCAATGATGAGTTAAGGGTGAATGCAGGTCTAACCTATGGTGCCCGATCAGGCTTTGTTGCTTATTCTGAAGGTGGAGTATTTAAAATCAGCACCTTTACTAAGACTGAAACCACTAAAGAGACCATAGATCTGGCGTTAAAAACCTATGCCAGATTATGGGAGACTGGGATCGACCAAGAGACTCTGGACTCGGCAAAAGCGTATGTGAAAGGCCAGTTCCCGCCTAAATATGAAACCAGTGGTCAGTTAGCTGGTTTACTGTCAGATATGTACCTGTATGGTTTTGATGATAGCTTTATCAATGATTTTCAATCCAACGTAGATGGCCTCACTTTAGCTGAAACTCAAAGGCTTATTGGGAAGTATTTTCCTCAGAAGAACCTGCAGTTTGTCTTAATCGGTAATGGCGAAAAAATTAAGCATATTGCAAGTGAATATGGCGAAGTGACCCAAGTGGATATTGAAGCGGTTGGGTTTGGTGGCTAATGATAACTCATTGTTAGCTGTTATCTGTTATCTGTTAGCAGCTAGTTATACCCAAACAACTTCAAGATGCAGGATTCAGCATGTCGAGGTAGCTTGGGTATATAAGAGAAGGCTTGAAGTGGCATCGCTTCAAGCCTTTTTATTTTTATCTGTGGCATCTATGGAGCCTGTTATTTCTGCTTTGCTGTTCTACACTTTAATTCAAAGAGATGAAGGATTGGAGAAAGACGTGGTAACTAAAAGCTCAGATAGTATGTTTGAGAACATACACGCTTTCGAAGGTGATGATGCTATTGATTGGTGTCATATCAGGGAAAGTATAAAAGTATTGATATTGGCGATGGCACAGATAGAGCTGTCATTGACCGATGGTGAGCATAATGTGACTAACTTAGGAGCATTGTTTACCGACATGGCTGATCATTTAGGCGAGGTGAATGACTTTCTGTCTACGCAGAGTGATACTCCTGTTTTAGTGATGGCTCATAGCACCATTTTGGTGGATAAAGTGAATGAAGGTGTGGTGGCTTTTCAGTTCTATGATCGTATATCACAACGTCTTCAGCATGTGATCATGGGTCTGGCTTTGATGGAGGAGGTGCTGAGCAGTAAAGAGCGCCGTACATCTCAAGATGCATGGAAGAAGCTGCAGGAGGGGATTCAGGAGAGTTATTCCCTTGACTGTGAGAGAAAGATGTTTGATCTTCTTCTTAAAGGAACACCTGTTCATGAAGCGTTAAAGCTTTATAAAGAGGAGTATCAAAAAGAAGAGACTGAGGATGATATTGAGTTGTTCTAAATACGGATTACTTTACTGTTTATTTTTATGTTTCCCCATAACTTCATGGGCCGAGAGGGCTAATTTTAGCGAGTTTTGCAGTGCACTTGATGGCCAATGGCAGGGAAGTTCGGCTAAGTCAAAACAGAAACCAGTCCAGACCAAGATTAACGCTAACTGCTCAGATGATAGACGTCAGCTCATTCTCACCGTCAACCCCAGTGCTAAGCATCCTTTAAGTGAGACATGGTGGTTTAGGGCTCGGGGAGAGGCTATCTCTCTTATCTATTTTGATGGCGTTGATGAAGACAAAAGCCAGCTATTTAGTCTGTATCATCATCAAGGAAGTTATTCATTGCTGGGAGAGGGAGAGTTGAATAGTCGTCCAGCAATGATTCAACTCAGATTCGATCAAAAGGAGGTTGGCTGGCTCTGGTTGCAAAACATCCAATACTTAGACGATGACACAGATAGGTATCTTTTCTATCGAGGGATAGAGATGCTCCCAGCCGCAGAGCAGTGATCTACTTTAAGCTAAAATACTAGACCGCGCCTTCAAATCCTATCTGTCTCCAAGCTTCATAACTGATAATCGCCACGGCATTGGAAAGATTCAAACTGCGACTGTTAGGCGTCATGGGGATCTTTAGTCGCTGACTGGTTGGCAATGACTCTATGATCTCAATGGGTAGGCCGCGAGTTTCAGGGCCAAATAGCAGCACATCTTCTTTTTCAAAACTCAGCTCTGTGTGATGACGACTGCCTTTAGTGGTGCAAGCCATAATGCGCTTACCTTCCATAGCCTGTAGAAAGCTTTCAAAATCTTTATGACGGGTCACGCGAGTGAGATCATTATAATCAAGGCCTGCTCGGCGCAGTTTCTTCTCCTCCAGATCGAAACCTAATGGTTCGATGAGGTGCAGCTGACAGCCGTTGTTAGCGCAAAGACGAATAATGTTACCTGTATTTGGAGCTATCTCTGGCTCATAGAGTGCGATATGAAACATGCGGATCTGCCTATAAATCTGCCTATAAAATAGTGAGCCGTGATTATACGTAAAATATGGGATAGATCCCATATCAGGGTTTGTATCAATTGACGTATCTGTTTATATTTCATCGGTGGAATCGACCTTGCTGTAAATGGGGTAAACCAGGTATGGATCTCGCTAAACTCTCACGGATCAGCATGAAACATCTGATCACCCTGCATGTCATGCTAGACACCTTAAGTGTGACCGCCAGTGCCGAGCGGCTATGCTTAAGCCCATCATCGGTCAGTAAAACTTTAAGTCAGTTAAGATTGAACTTAGATGACGAGCTGTTCTATCGTCATGGCAACAAGTTGGTGGCAACACAGTTAGCCCGTCGTTTAGGCCCCGCTGTGCATCAGATCATCAATGATATGAATCAGATCATGACTCAGGAGGTCTTTAATCCAGCTGTGTATGAGGGCCGTTTCTCTCTTGCTATGCGTGAGAGCACCTTTGAGCTGCTTGCGGCCAAATTGAGCGCCCATGTACTTAACTTAGCGCCGAATATTCGTTTAGATATCCACTTTAAAAACACGGTTGGCTTCGATGGACTGGTAAAGGGAACATTGGATTTTATAATCTTACCCCACGACCTAAGCCAGCCACCTATCGCCCGTAGCGAGTTAGTGTGGGAGACGCTGATTAACGATGAGATGGTGTGTTTAATGAATGCATCGCACCCACTTGCTATCAAGTCGCAGCTCTCTATCGATGATTACCTAAACTACAGTCATGTCGGTATTAGCGACACCGATCTCAATATTCCATTCTTTGAGATGCAACTTGCGCAGCAACAGCGCAGCCGGGCAGTGCCTATATCTGTGGCAGATTTTGGTAGTGCAGTTTTAATGTGCCACCACAGTGAACTACTGTTCACTTGCTCTCGACGTTGGGCTGAAAACGCTTTTCAAGCTAATGGGTTAGTGACTAAGCGTCTGCCCTTTGATTATGGCGAGGTCGCTTATAGTTTGGTGTGGCACAGGCAGAGTATGAATGACCCTGCATTGCGTTGGCTGTATGAGCAGATAGTTGGGTTTACCACAAAGTTGGGAGCCTTCGAATGAAGGCTTAATACATTCTTTTGTTTTAGCTTCTGGTAGGTTTGTCATTTGGAAATGTGTTTGAAGCTTGTAACTTCAGTTATTAACTCAAAAAGAGTTGTGCTGAAGCATACAAAAATGAGTCAAATTCTAAATACGGCTAAATCTCACTCCCGCCCCATTTTGAAGAAAGTTTGACGTAGGTCACATTTTTTTGCTAGGGTGAACTTAGCAGTTTAGGTCGGGGTTTTCATTGATATAACGAAGACTCAATCAACTGGGAGTTCGTCATTAGCCCGCTCCGCTGGCTGAGCCGGATTCGACAGTGCTGAGGCATTGCTATTAGAAGCTTCGACCGGACTACTTTTCAATCCGACTCTTGCGAACATTATCGGATACCAATAAAGCTACCTTCGGGTAACTTTGATAAGCCTAACAAGTCTGCATTCATGTTAGGCAAAAACAAAAAAGCATCCCACAGGGATGCTTTTTTTTGTTTGGTGTCTTGGTGAGGGGTTAGATCTTGTCTAACAACTTCTGCTATCAGGCTAGGCCTGATTTTAAGCAATCATCATGAACTTGCTCTTGTTGCTAAAAGTAGGATCCAGCTTGTTGGGCTTCTAATTTTTCTCTTCGTTTGATTTCATTGCTGTAGCTCCGTAACTCAGTTTTTCCCCAAAACTTGACAGCCTTCGAATGAAGGCTGATTACATTTTCTTGTTTAGCTTCTGGCTGGTTTGATATTTGGTGTTGTGTTTGAAGGTCGTACCTTCATTGTTATCTATCGGTTCAGTTTGGCTTGTGATGTTGTAGTTTGTTTTTGCACTTCTCCGTGGTCTCTGTGTCCTCCGTGGTGAAAAGCTGTTTTACTTTCGAATGAAGATTGATTACATCTTCTAGCTTATAGCTGAATGGGTATTGGCTGAATTATTGAAGGTCGTAGCTTCATGGTTATCTATTGCCTGCCGCAGGCTTACGTGCAAATACGACTGCGAAACGCCGCAAGCACATCCTTGTGGGCTCGACGATGGCATCCCTGCCATCAACGTGCGCAGACGCATCTACATCTGTTTATTTGTCTCTTCGATTTAGCAGTGTTAGGTAAGGCTTTGTAAATCATTTCTGTCCCTTTGTGTGTTACCTCAAATAATTTGTACTATGTAGCACTGACCTCTTTGTAATACTTTTCTCATCAGTCGGAAAGGTATGGATTCCGTCTAGCGACAACCTTTTAGTTAACCAATGTTTGCACTTTTATACAGTAGTATCGGTTTTGTGCGGTAAATCTCTAAATTTTTGCGCAATCAGTTCACGGTTTGTTGTTGAGTGAAAATAAAAATAGATATAAATTCAAATAACTAAAAACGCGCTTGCTCGGTTTGCAGGAGATACGAGGCAAACAAAGTGTGCATTCTCGTTTTTCCAGAAGGTGTGTTTAGACTAATCGTTGTAAATGATTATAAATTATACGATTAAGCACATATACTTTTACTGGTCTAACTTGATAAACGCGCAAGGCGTGTATACAAATGTTAGGCAAACAGGAATGATTTACATAGGCGTTAGATAATGGATTTTTATTCAGAAAGTAATATTAATAGGTATGAGGTATCTAAACTTTATGGTTTAGCTTCGGAGTACAATAAAATTTCAAATTTTTGTAAACTAGTTTGGTCAAGTTTATGGAGTGAAAAAAAAGATTTATATAAATTTGCTCCTTCAATCATGCTTTACGGCTCTCCTGGTACAGGGAAAACAACATTATTAAAAAATGTTGCTTATTCATTGAAAGACGACAATTTAAAGTATGTGACATTAAGTTTAGAGCTGATGCTTGATAAAGACTTAGGTATGTCCTCTAAACGGTTAAGGGATTTCTTTGAACATATAAAGAGTCTTGCGTTGCAAGACTATAAAGTATTTGTCCATTTTGATGACGTCGATTCAGTATTGTGTTCGAGATATATATCTAATGAGTCATCTGGAGTTAAAAGGTTTGTTAATACTTTTATTAAAGAAATTGATTACCTTCTTGACGTTGAGTGTGATTACCTCCCAATTATTTTAATCACCACAAATATGTTTTCAATGATTGATACAGCAGTAAAAAGAAGGTTTTCTTTAAAATTTGAAATTGAAAATAGAGTAAGTGTAGAGGAATTCAGAAATTGGATTTATCCGATGTGTGATGATCTGAAAATAAAAAATGAACTAAATTATGAATTGCTTTACAAACTGATGAACGAAAAAGAATTAACAAATTTTGATGTTTATCTCATTTTGCAGGAATTGTTCCTTGAACAATTAACAGGGATCAAGGTGACAGGGCTAAATCTTGTGCAAAAATTTGAAGAGGCTAAATCTTCAAAATCCGACTTTGAAAGACAGAGAAAACAATCCTAAATTTGAGTAAGTGAGAGTTAAGCATGACCAAAAAAATGAGTGCAGCTCGTAAAGCTGCTGAATCTACTATAAGGCACGAAGATCTCGTTGATGCTATTGAGAATTTTGGCAAAAAGCATGGCCTTGATGTAGAAGCAACAGAGGGAAATGACCCAAGAGGAGATGTTCGAGTAAGCCGAAAAGATTATGCCAAGCTCGAATCATTAATGGATGAAAAGTTAAACAAAAAATAGTGAGCCTATCATGTCAAATGAACAAGATGATTATATTGAAGTAAAAGTACACCGAGATGGTGTAACAACAACGACAGCAAAGAAAGCGGTCAAACAAAAAGTTAAAATGGTTGTTTCTGGTCATGATATCCAGCCAGGAGCAAAGAAAATTCTAAGAGAAAATGGGATTAAATTTTACGAAAATGTTGATGCTTCAGATTTTGATACAGACTCGGAGGTAGAATAATATGGAACTTGATTTTTATAAAGGTTTTGAATGCGTAGATTCTGTTTCAGTTGGCAAAGAGTTATGGGGGGATATTCTTAAAATAGAATGTCTTGATGAAGTAAGTTCAGATGAGTCTATTATTCCTGATGGTTTCGATGGCGAAGGTGAAAAAATAGAAAGAATATCTTTGCTAGAAATTAGGAAATCCATGCTTGAATCGCTATCTAGATTATTATTAAAGAACTCAAGATTAGAACGTGATGAAAACACAATAGTGGCACTATCAAAAATAATAGAAATAATGAGATTCATTAATAGTGATGATATCTCGCATTTTAAGCTAGATGTATAAAATTTGCCTAACAAAGCATTTAAGAGTGATTCCCAACGCATGGCATTTTTCATTCCATCGTTGGGTTTTGTGTTTACTGTGGTATGGCTAGGTTTCGTGGTAGCGTTGCTCACACCTTAATGCGGCGTTGAGGCTGGATAAAGGGGGCAGAGCGAATTAGCCCCTTAAAACAATTTAAGATACTTTTTCTAATCAATACCAGCTTAATTCGACTCAATGCACTAACGCATTTCTGTCCAAAAATGCGCAATAACCAACAGGTTCAATCGAAGAGATAAACAATCAGGTGTGAATGCGGCTGTGGGCGTTGGTGGCATGGATGCCACCGTCGAGCGTATAGGGATGGCTTTATAACGATATCCCTATCTAAGAGCCAGTTCAGCTTCCATGCTTCTGGTTCGTAAGCTTGAAGCTTTGCTTCACTCACCGTCCCGCAGAAGTATTTACACATAAGGGTCATTCATTCACATCTGACCCATAAGGATATGGGAAATGTCATTATTATGTAGGGAACATAATTGACCATGTGATCACGACATTGGTGCATCCTTGCACAGCACATGCTGCAAGCAATAGATTCAACATGAGGTTATGGCTGCACACCAACCATCAAATATAAAATCAGCGGAGTGAACTCAACCTAAAACTTTTGCTACTGGGCAATGTTATTATGTAGGGAACAAAATTGACCATGAGATCACGAAATTGGTGTATCCCTGAGCGGAACATACTGCAAGCAATAAACACCAATGAAGTTATGGTATTCAGCAAACTAACCAATTCCAGCAGAGTCCAATGAACCCAATCAAAAAGATACTTCAAACTTGTTATCCGACAAGTTAAAGATAAACATTGGGTAACACCAGATTAGCCACTCCACGTTCAGTTAGCCGTGCCGCTAGCTCAAGCATCTGCTCCTCACTGCAGATCGGCCAGTTGAGCGATTCACCTGTTACTCCATGGTGCTGAAAGGCATTTAGCTTGATTCTTACATTTGCTGGTAGCCGAGTGAGATAACTCGCAACAGCATCGATCTCACTGTCAAAGTCACTGACGTGCGGGATATGCAGCAGGCGGATTTCATACAGTTTACCGTGCTTGGCGAGCAGTTTTAGGGAGCTGAATACACGGTGATTATCTCGCCCTGTGATGTAGTTATGGGTCTCTTGCTGCCAAGATTTAAGATCGATCATTACGCCATCAAGGTAGGGCATTACCTGCAACCAACCGCCTTCACTTAAATAACCATTACTGTCTATCATGCAGCTAAGATGCATTAAATCTTGGCTAGCTTTAATGGCCTGAAACAGTTCGATAATAAACGGCAGTTGCAGAGTGGCTTCGCCGCCACTTATGGTGATGCCATTAATAAAGTGCACTTGGGCGCGAATAAGCTCTAGTATCTGCGGCACGCTGTACTGGCGAGTCTTGGGGCTAGATTGCTTAGGACAAGTGGATAAACAGATATCGCATTGAGTACAGAGATCACTGTCCCAAACTATCTTGGACTTTCCCTCTTTACTGCTGGTCAAGCTGAGTGCATTAACAGGGCAGGTCGCTACGCAATCGCCGCAACTGTTACACATATCTATGGTGTAAGGGTTGTGGCAATTTTTGCAGTTAAAGTTACACCCCTGCAGGAAGATAACCAGACGGCTGCCCGGGCCATCAACACAGGAAAAAGGGATTATCTGATTAACTGTCGCGACTCTGCTCATGTTTTTCTATCTACTTACAGTTTTAATCAGCGGCGTAGCTAGGTGATTGCTCATGGGCGATAACACGTGGCTGACGTTCAAGGATTCGAGTATTGGCTGCCGCATCAAAGCCCAAGCTTGTTGTGTTGGTGCGTGAACCTGCCTGCTTAAAGGTGGCAATATCGGATAGCTTAATCATATAGCCTGTGACTCGGACAAGATCGTTAGAGGCGACATTAGCGGTAAATTCCCGAAAACCTAAACTCAGCGCGCCTTTACACAGTTGCATCATCGCCTGTGGATTGGACTTGATGGTCTCATCTATGGTGAGGATATCGCTGATCCCTGAGGTGTAGTATTGGTGATGCTCAGCCAACGCTTGAATGTGAGCAATTGGATTTGGCTCAGTGCCGTAGGGGATGCGTACGCCAGGTGTGACCTCTTTGTCTATGCTGATGCCACCTTGTGAGTGCAGTAACGCGCGGCCATTATAACCGTAGGTAACTGGCGTTGATTTGACGATGGCATCAAGTGCTTTAGAGATCTTATGCCCGAGTTCGTTAGCGGCGGTGTTATGGCCATAATGGCTGCTTGGCTTATCTATGTTGTCTTCGCTGAATTCAGGTGTGCCTTGCAAGATATTGACTGCTTCTGCCATACCGTAAATACCAAACATAGGCGCGAAACGAGACTCTTCAATTAAGCCCTCTTTAACTAAGAAGCTATTAAAGAAGTTAGATTCTTCGTGGAGGAACTTCGATCTTGCTTCAATCAGTTCAAATGTTAATCGGCAGTACTTAGGCAGTATGTTATCGAAGAAGTCACTGATGCTATGTGCTGTTAGTGCCACCTCCTTTAGGTTCAGTCGCACTAAAGTGTTGGCGCCGCCAGCAAGTGGTAACGAGTTATAACAGCTGACAATGCCGAAGCCTCTATCATCGTAACTGTTAGCGTGAATTGGGTAGTTGGCAATATGAGGCTTGCTACATTCACAGATGTTATTGGCAGCGAGTTGCAGTAGTTCGTCGGGAGTGACGCTTGGGTCGTACATAAAGGTGAGGTTTGGCGCGATCTGTTTTAGCTCGGCATCGACACGTAAAATGGTTCGGCAGACAATATTATCCGTTGGGCCAATGTTCACATGCATAAAAGCGTCGGGAAGCGTACGGTCTAGCATGATCCAGAATAGCTTTATCTTACGGTAAATACTCTCTTCATCCAGCCCTTGGCAATAGGGCAGTAGCACCTCATCGAGTTGGCCTAGGTAGACAGGGATACTGGTGACCGATGGTACGTGGTGATAGATAATAGTCAGTGCATTTAGCGCCTCATCTAAATCTTGCGCCGCACTTAGCTCTAGGTATGTTGAGCCATTTTGTAGCAATTTGGCGTAATCTGGCAGTACATATCTTGGTTTAAAAGGCGCATGACCTTCAAACATGTCACAGATAACTCCAGTGCTCTTTGCTTGAGTAAGCTCTGGTGAGATAGAGAGGTAAGTTAGGCTCGCTTCCGCTTCTAGTGCTAAATAGTTTGATTTTTGTTTTGACGAGAGGTTTGGATCACGAATGATCTTAGCGAAATTATCTTGTGAGGCCATCAGGTTAATATCCATTTATAAATTATGGTTACTAGCATATGTGGAGAGATAGCTACTCATAAAGTGAAAAGCTGTTAAGTTTGCTTTTACGAAATGGAAATCTGCAGAGTGGAATCTCATTTATTGGTCTAATTGAGTACAACAGTGAAGTCGGCTAGTCTGGTTTAGTTTCTATACCATCAAAGCTCATGGATTTATGAGATCACTTTATCCATAACTTAGATGAGCATCATGCTCTATGTGCATTAATTAAATGCAAATAATGCACTTCAGTCATGACTTGTGTTCGATTATTATGTTACTTCACCATTTTAGAGAGGTTCATCATGTTCAATGCACTTATATTAACTCAAGAGGGTAAATCTACCCTGGCAAATGTTGGCCAGCTTCAGGTATCGGATCTACCCGAAGGTGAAGTGCTGGTGGATGTTTCATGTTCATCACTGAACTATAAAGATGGTTTAGCGGTAACCGGAACGGGTCGAATTATTCGTAACTTCCCTATGGTGCCTGGTATCGATTTTGCTGGCGTGGTGGTTGAATCTTCAGACAAGCGTTATAAAGCGGGCGATCGGGTGATCCTTACGGGCTGGGGTGTTGGAGAGAATCATTGGGGTGGCATGGCAGAAAAAGCACGCGTCAATGCCGACTGGTTAGTGCCAATGCCAGAAGCTTGTGATGCTGAAAAAGCGATGATGATAGGAACTGCAGGTCTAACGGCGATGTTATGTGTACAGGCCCTGCAGACTGCGAATATCCAACCTGATTCTGGTGAGATCTTAGTTACTGGTGCTAGTGGTGGTGTGGGCTCTGTCGCTGTTACTTTGCTTGCGAGACTTGGCTATAAAGTTGTTGCCAGTACAGGCCGAGCTGAAGAGAACAGCGAGCTACTTAAGTCCCTTGGCGCAGCAGAAGTGATGGAGCGTAGCGAGCTAGAGCAAGATGCCAGACCGCTTGAAAAACAGCGTTGGGCGGGAGTTATCGACACGGTAGGTAATAAAGTTCTTGCGACTGCGTTAGCCCAGATGAACTATGGTGGCGCAGCTGCCATATGTGGTCTTGCTGGTGGTTTTGCACTGCCAACTACAGTGATGCCATTTATTCTTCGCGGCGTGAGTCTGCTTGGTGTTGACTCTGTTTCCTGCCCGTTTGAGAAGCGTCAAAAGGCTTGGGAGCAAGTTTTATCCTTACTACCTGAAAGCTATTACCAACAAGCTGGACAAACGATTACTCTTGATCAAGTTCCTGAATTTGCAGGTAAGATTGTTAAAGGCGAAGTGACTGGTCGAGTGCTCGTTAAGCTTTAAGCTCTTAGAGTAAGTGGATCAATTCGAAATTTAGAGTTTTAAATCACTTGTAAAACTTGTTTCTTCAAAAGCATTCGCTAAGTCATAAGTATGATTTAGCGAATCTCTCTTTTTTACTTTTTCCTCTCTCTTATTTTGTTGTTATTCCAGTATTTCTTTGTTATTTTTCTGTTGCCTTTTGGTTGTTTTTTTGAGTCTGTTATTTAAGGGAAATATTCAGCGCTCTATTAACCGTTGGCTCATTCATTTAGTTGAATGAAATTCTCATAATAAAAATATAAGGAAGTATTTAATGTCTAACCATATTAAATTAGCGTTAGCTGTTTCAGCTGCGCTATCTATGTCTGGCTGTCTCGAAGTTGAAGATAACAATAATAACGATGATGTTGTTGCAGCTTTAGAAGCACAGAATCAATTACTGCAAGATCAAAATACCACTAATGCACTTCCCATCACTTTATCGGGAACCTTGAAAGGGGCGACAGATGATGTGGACCTGTCCGATGCTCAGGTTTCAATTAAGTTTGCTGGCGAGTGGTCGACGCCTGTGCCTATATCAGATGCTAAAATTTTACTGGAGAAGCAACCTGCCTATAGTGATTTCACCTTAAAGGTAGAAAGCCCTTCAGAAGCTTTTGTTGCTATGACATATAAGTCTATAACTAGACATTCTGGTCAAGGACAGGTTGTAAATCAAGATTTAGGTGAGATCCTTGTGGGCAAACCTAAAGAGAAGGTTCTGACTTTATTGCAGACCGGCGAGAATATTTTTGTTGAAGATCTTGCTGTATACCCTCTATATGAAGTGGAGCATCAAGGGTACAACATACATAATTTAGTGCTGCAACAACCAGAAGAGTTTGCAGGTTTCACCAAGGAAACTGGTGAATATAAGTTGATATTGGCTGAGGGGATCCCTACAGAGATTCATGCAGAACTCGACATTGATAGTGATGGCGTTAATGATTTTGAGTTAGAGCTTGGGCAGAGCGGCTTAGCATCTCAACTACTGAGTTCAAGTAAAGTTTGGGCTGAAGATACGCTTTATCTTAAAGAGATTAATCAGTTAAATGAATACAATTTACGATTAACTATATTAAATGAGCAGGGTGAAGTGTTAGAGGATGCGCGAGTCTCCTCGGAAAATAATGACCATGGCAATGCCTATTTTGATTATGACTCTGTGACTGGCCAGTATGTATTAGAAGCAGCCTATCGCGGTTGGCTTAATGTAGAGATTCCTAGCTTTCAGGTTGGAGAGTTACATTATACCAGTGCTGAAATGAGTATCTATGAAACAGAGTTTGAACAGCAATACAGAGTTTCTATCTCTGGTTCTCAATATCGAGTTTTTAGAACTGAAGTGGTAGAGGGTGAGTTGAATTTAGCAGTGAACTTATCAACATTTAGTTATGAATCTCCATCAATTGAGGTTCTTTCTAACAATGTAAAAGATTCATCTCTTGAGGTCTTCTATTCGGCTCCTGTTGCTTTAGTTGAAGAAGACAATGTGCAGACAAGTGTTGAGCTTATGGCAACGGATGCTATGACTATCATTCCTGGTAATACTCAGAACGATCAAGGGATTACTCCAGGTACTACTTATGTTATGCATGCTCCAAAGTCGGTAGGTACTAGTGTTGAACTTATGCTTAATGGCACCAAATTAACAGCTTCTCCAGCTGCAGAGTTAGCTGATGGGGAGTACCAGTACCGCGTTGGTGACCTAGTTAATGTGATTGCCGATGAAGAGCAAAATGTCTATAGCGATGATTCTGAAGGGTTTACTGTTTCTAAGTCTGCATTTAATGTGAATGATGTTGTGTTGGATAATCGAAATTACACGACTAATGGCGCTTTAATTGTTGCAAAAAATACAGCTGATGTAGTGGTAAATTGTAGCTGGTGTGGGGGAAGTGGTAATGTAAGACTTTATACGCCAACTTCTATTAACAATCTTGAAGAACTCATTTTCACATTAAAGTCATACACTAATAATGGAGTCGTTCAGGATTACCACAGAGAAATTAGAGTAGTAGTTGATGGTCAGCTGTATTCAACAAGTAAAGAGTTTATGTTGAAAGCCGCTCAAAATGAAAATATCAGTGCTAACTATTATTATCCACAGGTTGGTACGAGTTTGGATTCTGGTTATCGCTATTCAAACTATACATACCTTAATCTTAATGATGATGTAGTTGGAAGTGAGAACAGTATGACTTTTGATTATAGCTACACCACAAAAGAGGGTGATACCCAGACGGGAACAATTACTTATAAAGTTAAGTAGTTATTTTTCTTGAGTGTCATATCAAATGAAGCCCCGCTACCTGCGGGGCTTTTTTGTATAGGGATATAATTATCCCCGAGCGCCAGGGACGGCGTAGGAGGGGGCTTGTGTTTGGAACACCTATGCTGCTCGCCATGGATGGAGTACGAGCAGTATTTGTATAGGGATATACTTATCCCCGAAAGCCAAGGATGGTGTAGGAGGGGGGTTGTATAGGGATATACTTATCCCCGAACGCCACGGATGGTGTAGGGGGGGGGGGCTGGAACACTGATGGTTATTCAGCTTTTAGCAGTCTGCGTATTGAGTTTGATATCTCTTCTCTTAACCACTGTTGTGCTTTATCAAGTTCTGCCCTTGAGTGCCAAAATAGGTTGTAATCTAAAGGGGGAATATCGAAGGGAAGGGGTTTTACCCTGAGTCTATGTTTTAAAGCGGCCAGTTCGGCGATACCTGCTGGCAGTGTGATAATTGCGGGGTGAAATTGTAGAAGTGCCAAAGCACTGTCTAAGTGGGGAGTACGCAGTAACTCATCTCTTGGGGGATAACTTGCTATTGCAGCGTCGAGTAGGGCTTTGACTCCATCGCTGATGGCTATGGTTGCGTGTGGAAAATGCAGATAATCCTCTAAAGTTAATGCTTGATGCGCAAGAGGGTGCTCTGCTGATAATAAACAGCTCACCCCTACTCTTCCTAAAAATGTCTGATTCAGTTGTTGCGTTTGGCCTATGGCTCGGCAGATAGCCATATCTGCCCCCTGTACACTCAGCTGTGATTGCAGCTCTCTATGTTGAACAGGAATGATCTCTAACTTGATATTGGGGGCTTTGTTATAGATATCGGGCAGAATGAAAGGGATCAGAGCCTGCATCGCATAATCTGTTGCTGCTAAAGTAAAATGCTGCTGACATTCGTTTGGCACAAAGGCTTTAGGACTGAGCATTTCAATCAACTGACCAGTAGGTTGTTGCAGCTGTTGGTAGCAATCTAGGGCAAACTGAGTCGGTACCAGCTTTTGACCTACGCGAGAAAACAGTGGGTCGCCCAGCATCTCACGTAGGCGAGATAGAATACGGCTGGTTGCTGATTGGCTTAAGTGCAAACGCTTGGCTGCCTGAGTGACGCTGCACTCCTCAACTAAAATTTGTAGTGCGATAAGCAAGCTAAGATCTTGCCGATAGATATCTTCCAGTTCCATACCGAGTGATCATTTTTTCGAGCCGTTAATTGCCACAGCTTAACAGTCATACCAATCGGTATAAAGATGTGATCGCTCAGCGAGAATTTAGCGCTTCTGAGGCAAGGCAACGAGTGAGAAACATAGTTATTCTACGTTTAAGCTCGTTAACACTGCATCGGAGGCGCTAAAACTCGCCTGCAAGGAGTGTTTTTGGCTGCCTACTTCTGCGTTGAATAAACTCACAAGGGAATAACCGTTCCGTCATTTATTCGCCTTGAATTAGCTTGCCAAAAGACTCTGAGTAGAGCACTTATCTATACTGATTGGTATCATTTCAAACCATGCTCGTGTTTCCTCTATTTAAGGAGCTAGCTTCCATTTTGGAACTCATTCCTATCCGTTACTCATAGTGGTGAAATTGGATAATTTTGACTTAGCCTCAAGTTTTACACTTCAACGGTTTTAATTGAGTGCAACAGTTGTTGTTACTCCCGTTTTGGAACTGATTCCACCTTTATGCTTCATGAGTCAATTAAAACTAAAATGGGTGATGACAGATGAGCAATAAAGATCTGCTAGGACGCCGTAATTTCATCAAAGGAATGGGAGCGGCTGCAGGTGTCGCAATGGCTGCACCAGCGTTAGCCGTTTCTGAAAATGCGAATGGCGTTAAATGGGACAAAGAGGTTGAAGTTCTAATTATCGGTTCAGGCTTTGCAGGTTTAGCTGCTGCAATTGAAGCGACACGCAAAGGCGCAAAAGACGTTCATATTTTTGAGAAAATGTCTTACTTTGGCGGTAATTCAGCAATTAATGGTGGCTTATTTGCAGCACCTGATACGCCAATGCAAAAGCAAGAGGGCGTTAAAGACTCTGTTGATACTATGGTCGCGGATCAGCTAGCGGCTGGCCGTGGTATTGCTGATGAAGCACTGCTTCGCCATGTTGCAGAGCATGCTGTCGAAGCTCTGCAGATGACGCTAGATGCTGGCTCCGAATATCACCCATACCTACAACAACTTGGTGGTCACTCCGTAGCACGTACTTACCAAACGACGGTCAGCTGTGGTGCTGGTATAACCCAGCCGCTATTGCAAGAGTGCCGCAAGCTTGGGGTTCATACCCATAACCGCGCTAAATTTGATGGTTTTATTTTAGATGAAAAAGGCGGTGTTGTAGGCGTTAAAATGCGCGAAGGTTACTACTTCGATAAGCCAGAATCAGGCAAATTAGTCCGTATTAAAGCTAGGCGCGGCGTGATCATGGCGACGGGGGGCTTTGCTCAAAATATCAATATGCGTATGGCACAAGACCCAACATTAACTGCTGAGGTGGGCTGCACTAACGCACCTGGCGCTACTGGTGAAGGGATGTTCGAAATGTTCCGTCTAGGAGCTGTTCCGGTCCACTTGGCGCATATCCAGTCTGGGCCATGGGCATCACCAGATGAAGGTGGTTTTGGTTATGTATCGAACTACTCTATCTATAACTTTCCACATTCAATCGCGATAGACCGTTTAACCGGTAAGCGCTTCATGAATGAAATTGCTGATCGTAAGACCCGTGCTGATGCAGAGTTGAACTGTCGCGATGCACAAGGTAATCCGCTGCCTCCGATTTTAATCACTAGCTATGAAGATTCTAAGCAGCATCCGAATACTAAGAAAGTATTGAAATACAATGTCGGTTGGAAGTTCGACTCAATAGACGCCTTAGCTAAACATTTTGACGTGCCATTAGCGCCGCTTAAAAAGCAGATTGCTGAGTATAACGACTACGTTAAGACGCAAAGTGATCCACAGTTCGGCAAGAATATGACTGAAGCTAAGGGTAAGTTTATCCAAGCACCTTTCACAGTGGTTCGTTTATGGCCAAAAGTGCATTACTGCCAAGGCGGCGTGCAGATCAACACCAACGCTGAAGTGAAAGATAGCCTAACAGGTAAACCTATCTCAGGTTTATACGCAGCGGGTGAAGTATGTGGTGGTATTCATGGTGTTAGCCGATTAGGTAGCTGCTCGATTCCTGAATGTATGGTGATGGGGATGACTGCTGCTCGCATCATGATGCAAGCTTAAGTTAATAGGCCAATGAGAGGACTGACAAATGAAAATGTATAAATTGATGCTTGGCCTTGTCTTAGCTGGATTAGTAAGCTTATCAGCACAAGCGATTGAGCAACGTGATTACCACAAAGAGGTGATCGGCAAGGATTGCAAGAGCTGCCACGATCAAGGTGTGAAGAATTACCCTTCAGATCAGGCTTGTCTGCAGTGTCATGATGTGGACGAACTGGCTGAAGAAACAGCACGAAGTGAAGAGGATAAGTGGCAAAACCCTCACAATAATCTGCATTACGGTAAAGAGCTTCCCTGTATCGAGTGTCATGGTGAGCATGAAGCTAAGAAGCCAATTTGCAGTAATTGCCATACCTTCAAGTATGACAAGCATAAAGAGTAGGTATTCACTCTTGTAAGAAATTGATACGTAAACCTTATCTGTTTATTTCTCCCTGCATAAAAAGGCTACTTAGGTAGCCTTTTCTATTTTTACCTTAATCTTATTTTTGCTTGACGTTATACCTAGATTTGCCACTTTGATTTGATAACTGTGATCCCTATAGCACCACGTATGTAGAAGTAAGGGAGAGCTATATTTTTGGAATAGATTCCATCGGTATCGTTTCGTTATTAGATGATCTTTATAATGAAATTAGATACAGGGTAATAGCAATGAAATACATGGTGTTGTTTAGCGGCTTACTATTCTCTAATGTTTTAGTGGCTAGTGAGTTACCAGATTTTCTGGATATGAATGATATTGAGAATGCTAAGTTTCAATGTTTGGGAGAGTCCCCGCAGTATAGTGCACAAGATCAAAAGTATATTGATATTCTCTGGGAGGAAACACTTACTTATTTACGAGCTTACGCCGAAGCATTAACTAATGATCAAAACAGTGGTTGCTTAAATTCAGATATTGCAATGGTAGATTCTACTGAAGGTGGTCAGCACATGTGCGTGATGGATCGTCGTGATATGAAACTGATGGTTAAGAATGTCTATCAAGTGATTAATAACGCTGATGCAGCGAAGAAGTGTTTTGGCGCTCGTGAAGATGTGAGTTGGATTTATAGTCCTGGTGGTGAATTAGAGAGCCGCTCTGAAGTTGCTCAATGGATTAATCGCACCACATTCAAACAGTTTTTTGATAAGCAGGTGACTGATAAAGAGGTGCAGCAATATGGGAAGAGCTTCACTGAAAATTTTTATAAAATGGTAACAGGTAGTGAAATTAAAATGCCTGCGGTATTCCCACATGATATTAGTGCTAATGCATTGCCAAACCTCTGGGCATCGGCGGGCTGGTTCCCTATGTATGCTGAAGAAAGCGAGCGTAATGATAAGAACTTTAATAACATTCGCGGTGGTTATGCTTACGCTGAAATCTTTGGCCATTGGGGACTATTACGCATTGATGAAATCAATGGTGAAAAGGTCGGTGCAGAGATTGGCATGACAGTGCAGGCAGTGAACTCCTTGTATCCGTTCCATAATCATGCTGTCTCAGAGATGTACTACAATATGCGCACTCCGGCTTGTGCCAACCAGTTTAGAACGATGGCAATAAGAGAAGACTCGCCTTTAATTAGAACGGTTAAAGAGGACAGTAAAGTTCGTCGTGTGCAATTTGATGAGGGGCAGCATAACTCACAAACGATGTGGCTTTCGGGGAGTAATGCTCAAGACTCACTTACCTATTTCCATCAAAATACCATTCATGCTTTTGATATTGATGGTCAATGTGAGGCTAGCCCAGAAGAGCGAGCCATAGTCTCTGTTTGGGCAAGAAGTAATGCCCATGACACCAGAAATGATTACGGCACGACGCTTTTATGTGAATCAGCTAAGCACCCTGGAACCCCGGCCAAGCGTGGCGAAGTTATCCAATGTGACTTAACAAAAGTTAAATGGTGACCCCTAATCATTAAAAACATCGGGGCTAAGTCATTATCGATTAGCCTCGTTAAAGTCTTGAGTGTAGAGCTCTTAATTAAGTGGCACTTCACCTAGCTCTTTTACGTTCGCTTTGATTAAGTCGATTAACTGATTGGTTGCTTCGGTTTGTGTATCAGGGTTGAGATACAAAGACTCATTGAAGACTGGTAGTGAGGGAATGTTGTGCTCTACGGGATCGATGATCTGCATTTTATCGTTAATGCGAAACTCTGCAATAGGAGCTATTACCAGATCGTTTTCCACTGCCATACACATGGCTGCTGGTGAGGGAGTCGATAGCAGTACGCTCATTGGACGCATTGAGATTTGGTGATTGGCAAACACCTGAGCTCGGATGGGGCAATTTTCGGGGTACAGCGCCATAGGTATTGTCTCCCGTTTATGGGCGTTGCCACCTTTTGCGGCGACCCAATGAAAACGACGTTCAAATAGCAATTCGCCATGGCCTGCTGCTGGTGGATGCCAGTGAGTGGCGACAATCAGATCAAACTCACCATTATGTAAACGTTTATAGAGATTACCGCTGACATCAGTATCGATAATTAACTCTATACAGGTGAATTCGCGAATAAACTCTAATAAGCAGCTACCAAGGTAACGGTTGATGTAATCGGTAGGAACGCCTAAACGTATAGATTCTCGGTTCTGACACTCCTTCAGGTCATCGAGTGCTTTTGAACTCAGTTGCATCATCTTATAAGCATAATTAAGCAGTGTCTTTCCTGAAGCGGTAAGAGTGACGCCCTTGTTGTCACGGTGGAGTAAAGGCTGACCAACACTCTCCTCTAATTTCTTAATCTGTAAGCTTAATGCTGATTGAGTACGACATATTTTCTCAGCTGCTTTTGATAGGTTGCCACTCTCGGCGATAGCAATGAAGCTTTCAAGCAATTCGATTTTTAACATCAGATATTGATTTTATTCATAGTGGTATCAGTATTACTCAATATCTGAATGTACCAAAGCTTGTTACCTTGTAACTGTGACGTTAATAAATTATCAAACTAAAAAGTGTGATGAGGTCGATATGAGCAGTTGGAAACAGCGGGAACAGTACTTAGTGCAAGTCGCTCAACGTTGCCTTCAGGGGCATAAAACTTTCGATCTTTATCGCTCGCATTTAGTTAACGCCAGTCAAATTTCGAAGGGGACTATCTATAATCATTTTACGACAGAGGCAGATTTAATCCTCGCTGTTTCCTGTTGTGAATATGAGTATTGGCTTGGGTTGGCAAAGCAAGATCTTAAGGAGCATCAAGATCCATTAACGTGCTTTTTGTATCATCACTGTAACCGCCTATATTACACCTTGTCAGAGAAGCGATTTGTCGTTGACAGGGTCATGCCAAACCAAGATCTGCTTAATCAAGCGAATGAGTTACTTCGCCTGCGCTTTGAGACGCTATATGAGGAGTACGTAAGTTTGAATAAGCGTATGATCTTGGATATTGGAGAGGTGGCTGGTTTTGATAGAGTCGAGCTGGTTATGAATTACTTACGAGGTGCGATGATTAATAGTGATGATGCTGATAAACATTTTGGCGATGTGCAACTTTACTATCAATTCAGTTATGCATTGAGCCAGTTAATGGGACACTCCGATAGGAGGATCCCCACTAAACTGGCATTCGCTGCTTGGTTGTCTGCCAAGCATAGAGAGAAGCATCAAGTAACCATAATCAACTCGGCAGCTTAATGATGATCTCTAACCCTTGAGAGGCACGATTTTGAGCCGTGATCTCGCCTTGGTGAGCATCGATTGCAGCCTTGGCTATGGCTAAGCCGAGCCCCCAACCACCTGATTCTCGTTCACGGGCACTTTGAGGTCGGTAGAAAGGTTTGAAAATCTCGTGTAGATCTTGCTTATTCTCGATGCCAGGACCATCATCGCTAATCGTTATGATAATTTGGTTACCTGCCGCTTGGGCGATAATATTAATCTCCATCTCTGCATAGCTAATGGCATTTCTTAGTAAGTTCTCTATCGCCCTCGCAAGAGGCCTAGGGTTTGTGGGCAGTGTTATCGCATCATCAATATCGATGACCAGCCGCTTTCCCTGTTGAGATGCCTCGAAATCTGCATCATCTAGCACCTGATTTAAGGTTTCATTGAGTGAAACTAGGTGTTTAATATCGTGCCTATTGAGCTTTACCCGAGAGAGCTCTAACAGCTCGGCAATCATCAACTCCAACTGCTCAGCTTCATAACCGATACGTTGAGTCTCTGCTGTATCAACTCCCTTTTTTCGAGCGAGTGCTAGGGCGAGCTGTAACCGTGTTAATGGCGTTCTAAGTTCGTGTGAGATGTCACTTATCAGCCTTTGTTGACTGTTAACCATATTTTCAACAGAGTCTGCCATGCCATTAAAAGCTTGAGCAAGTAGCCCTATTTCATCTTTACGTTGAGTTGTTGCATCATCGACACGATTTGTTAAATCACCAGCGGCTAATGAGTCTGCACTTAATCTCAGCGTTCGTAGTGGTTTGCCTAAGTGCCAAGCAAGTAGGCCACAAAGTAGTCCAGATAGAGCGATCGCTAGGCTCAATGTCAGTAATTTATTTTCGGCTAAGAAGAAAAACCAAGGCCTTGGGTGGTGATCGGCAAAGCGCCCATAGAGAGAGTATTGCTTACCAGTAACATCAAAGTTGTAAGGGCCAAATAATAGCTCATTCTTGAACTGATGGCTGATAGGTTGGTTAGCCTCTTCTGCCATCAGCATAAAGCGGCGCATTCCGCGAGAAACTTTGTCCGTATTGATCACCCTACCTTGATCGTTGACCAAATAGAGACGAACAGGCTTGCCTTTAAAGTTGCGGCGATGTGTTAGGCGGCTAAGTTTTCCAGCTTCGAGTAACTGAGGCTGGTTGCTAATTCGATCTGCAAATTTAGAGAGCAGCTTCTCTAAGTGGGGGGGAAGCGGTGCTCGGTCGTGATTTTGCTGTAATAAAGGTAGCAGTCCTACCGTCGCGATGATAATAGAGCTGCAGAGCCAGAAGCCAAGCAGCAGCTTGATGAATATTCTATTAGGGATCTTGTCCGGCGATATTATGGAAGCCAAATGTAGCCTTTGCCTCTTATTGTTTTGACCCTAGGACGGCCATCAGTACGATCAGGCAGCTTTTTACGTAAGTTAGAAAGGTGCATATCTAGGCTGCGATCAAACGGCATAAGTTTTTTACCTAATACCTTCTCACTTAATAACTCTTTGCTGATGAGTTCGCCACCATTTTGGAGCATCTCAAAAAGTAGGGTGAATTCAGTGCCAGTTAAAATCAGCAACATATCCTGACAGTAGACCTCTTGCCGACTTGGATCTAGCTTAATATCACCATATTCATGGATACTAGGCTGAGTTTCATCGATTTGCAGGTTAGTGCGGCGAATGATGGCCTTGATGCGGGCAATCAGCTCTCTGTCATTAAACGGTTTTGGTAGATAATCATCGGCGCCTATCTCAAGCCCAACGACGCGGTCTATCTCATCCCCCCTCGCAGTTAGCATTAGCACTGGAGTCTGTTTTTTCACTCTTAAAGCTTTTAACACTTCAAAGCCGTTAAGCTTAGGTAGCATCACATCAAGTAAGATCAGATCAAACTTTTGCTCAAGTGCCAGCGCTAATCCAGCTTCACCATCATTGGCCAATGTCAGCTTAAATCCTTCGAGCTCTAAAAGCTGGCCCAATAACTCAGATAGACCTAAATCGTCATCAATCAATAAAATATGGTTCATTGTTAACCTTAAAATGTCTGCTTACATGCTGAGTATACCTTGTTAGGTGTCAATTGCAGTTTATCAATGTAAGTCTACGTAAAGACAGCCTAAAAGCGTTGTGAAACAGACTGACGCAGGATATTTACAGTGTTTTACGAAACTAAAACCCTGACTTACATTGAGCTAGGTAAACTAGGTTTTGAAAATGGAGAGCTGGTTCTCCCCTTTATATTAACGAGGCTAGAATAATGAAAAAGAATACTTTAAAGGCTGGGCTGCTTGCCATAGTAGCAAGTACGACATTAATGGCATCGTCGGTCTATGCTGGAGATGATCATCAACATCATGGAAAATCTCACCATATGAAAGGTGAGCGTTCAGGTCATCACGGTGATATCCGCAAGATGTTTAGAGGGTTAGATCTTACTGATACCCAAAAAGCAGAGATAAAGGCTTTAGTCAAAGAGCAAAGAAAAGCAATGAAAGAGGAGCAAGTATCTAAAGAGGAGCGTTCAGCGCACCGCTCTGAATTTTTTGCTCTCATCAGTGCTGACAATTTTGATGAAGCCAAGGCTCAAGCATTGATCGAGAAGAAACAGCAGAAGCGACAGGAAAAAGGAGTGGCTATGCTGAAAATTCAAAATGAAGTTTATCAACTCTTAACACCTGAGCAAAAGGTGAAGTTTAAAGAGAAGTTTGAAAGGAGACATTAGTAAGAGGGGAGAGGGTAAATCTGCTCGTTAGAGTCGGTTTTTCTCAATAATATAAGATACACTTAGGATCATCTTCTTCCCCTGCTAATAACAGTAGAACAGTTAATAGTAATATGATCCTATGACCCAAACTTCCCAATACGATTTCTGGGTCAAGTTAGCTAGCCGCGCAGCTGTGGCTACTGCCTTGACCTTAGTTATTATCAAAATGGCAGCCTGGCTATATTCTGGCTCTGCTAGCATGTTAGCCTCACTGACTGACTCTTTTGCCGATGGGCTTGCTTCACTCGTTAACTTTGCTGCTATTCGCTATGCTATTGTCCCTGCGGATCATGATCACCGTTATGGTCATGGCAAGGCTGAACCCCTAGCTGCACTCGCTCAATCTGCCTTTATCTTAGGTTCTGCTTTTTTGCTGCTATTCCATGGCGGAGATCGTTTAATTAATCCTGCTCCGATTAACCATGCCATGTTAGGTGTTGTTGTCTCCATTATTGCTATCGTGCTTACTTTTGCTTTGGTTATGTTGCAGAAGAAAGCTGTAGAGGCAACATCAAGTACAGTGGTTGAAGCTGACGCACTCCATTATAAGTCCGATTTATTTCTAAATGCGGCCGTGCTGTTAGCGCTTGTACTTGCACAATATGGTTGGTGGTGGGCCGATGGACTATTTGCGATCTTAATTGCACTCTTTATTGGTCAACAGGCGTTAGAGCTCGGTTATCGCTCTATCCAGTCGCTACTGGATAGAGAATTAGATAATGATACTCGTTTGAAAATTGTAGAACTTGCTCAAGAGGATCCACAGGTTAAAGGGATACATGATTTGAGAACCCGTGAATCAGGTAAGACGACCTTTATTCAATGTCATCTTGAGATAGAGGGCTCGTTAAGCTTAAGAGAGGCCCATGCTATTGCCGATAGAACTGAAGCAAGAATACGAGCCGCTTTCGATGATGCTGAAGTTATCATCCATCAAGACCCCGTCTGAATTGCGTGATTATCCATCAAAAAATGCTTTTTTGTGGATAAGTCAGGGGGTAAGTGGTGCGTAGGATGTGGCTAAAAGTGGCTTTTAAAAAAAGATCGTTTTTTCGTAAAAAAGCCCTTGTGCTCTGGGCTGAACTCCCTATAATGCGCATCCACTAACACGGCACAGCAGGCCATCTACCCAGCGTAAGCGCTAGATAGAGTGGGACTTGCAGCAAGTCGGTACCTCTTCTCTGTTTATAAACAAGAGTCGAGGTTGAATCAAAACTCTTTGGAGATTTGATTCAGGTGACAAACGCTTTAAGGGCTTCGGGTTTTGTTTCTTTTACGAGAGTGTTTCACTCTGCTGATTAAGAAATCATCGCTTGAAAAACTTCTTCAAATAAGCGCTTGACGCCAACCACGGAGAGTGTAGAATACGCCTCCTCAAGCCAACGACCAAGCGTCAACGGCCACACAATAGTGTGATGCTCTTTAACAATTCAAAACAAGAAATCTGTGTGGACACTCACAGGTGTTGAGTTATTCGAAATTGCTTTCTTGTCCTTCGGGATGTAAGCAATCAAAAATATTACTCGATGAATGAGTGTTCATAGAATCGAACTTAGTTCGGTTCACTATATAAACAGTATAATTCATTGAGCCGTTCTTCATTCTTAATCGGATGAGAACAAAAAACTTTAATTGAAGAGTTTGATCATGGCTCAGATTGAACGCTGGCGGCAGGCCTAACACATGCAAGTCGAGCGGAAACAGAAAGTAGCTTGCTACTTTGCTGTCGAGCGGCGGACGGGTGAGTAATGCCTAGATATCTGCCTAGTCGTGGGGGATAACAGTTGGAAACGACTGCTAATACCGCATACGCCCTACGGGGGAAAGGAGGGGACCTTCGGGCCTTTCGCGATTAGATGAGTCTAGGTGGGATTAGCTAGTAGGTGAGGTAATGGCTCACCTAGGCGACGATCCCTAGCTGTTCTGAGAGGATGATCAGCCACACTGGGACTGAGACACGGCCCAGACTCCTACGGGAGGCAGCAGTGGGGAATATTGCACAATGGGCGAAAGCCTGATGCAGCCATGCCGCGTGTGTGAAGAAGGCCTTCGGGTTGTAAAGCACTTTCAGCGAGGAGGAAAGGTTAACGGTTAATAACCGTTAGCTGTGACGTTACTCGCAGAAGAAGCACCGGCTAACTTCGTGCCAGCAGCCGCGGTAATACGAGGGGTGCAAGCGTTAATCGGAATTACTGGGCGTAAAGCGTACGCAGGCGGTTTGTTAAGCCAGATGTGAAAGCCCCGGGCTCAACCTGGGAATTGCATTTGGAACTGGCAAACTAGAGTCTTGTAGAGGGGGGTAGAATTTCAGGTGTAGCGGTGAAATGCGTAGAGATCTGAAGGAATACCGGTGGCGAAGGCGGCCCCCTGGACAAAGACTGACGCTCAGGTACGAAAGCGTGGGGAGCAAACAGGATTAGATACCCTGGTAGTCCACGCCGTAAACGATGTCTACTCGGAGTTTGGTAACTTAGTTACTGGGCTCCCAAGCTAACGCATTAAGTAGACCGCCTGGGGAGTACGGCCGCAAGGTTAAAACTCAAATGAATTGACGGGGGCCCGCACAAGCGGTGGAGCATGTGGTTTAATTCGATGCAACGCGAAGAACCTTACCTACTCTTGACATCCACAGAACTTTCCAGAGATGGATTGGTGCCTTCGGGAACTGTGAGACAGGTGCTGCATGGCTGTCGTCAGCTCGTGTTGTGAAATGTTGGGTTAAGTCCCGCAACGAGCGCAACCCTTATCCTTATTTGCCAGCGAGTTATGTCGGGAACTTTAGGGAGACTGCCGGTGATAAACCGGAGGAAGGTGGGGACGACGTCAAGTCATCATGGCCCTTACGAGTAGGGCTACACACGTGCTACAATGGTCGGTACAGAGGGTTGCGAAGCCGCGAGGTGGAGCTAATCCCAGAAAGCCGGTCGTAGTCCGGATTGGAGTCTGCAACTCGACTCCATGAAGTCGGAATCGCTAGTAATCGTGGATCAGAATGCCACGGTGAATACGTTCCCGGGCCTTGTACACACCGCCCGTCACACCATGGGAGTGGGCTGCACCAGAAGTAGATAGCTTAACCTTCGGGAGGGCGTTTACCACGGTGTGGTTCATGACTGGGGTGAAGTCGTAACAAGGTAGCCCTAGGGGAACCTGGGGCTGGATCACCTCCTTACCTATACGACTAACTCGATGTTTGTTGAGTGTTCACACAGATAACTTGTTCTTGTTAGAGCGAGTGGCACGCCTTTACGGCGATGCTTGTTCTTTAAAAATTTGGAAAGCTGATAGTATTAATTTAACGATTAATGCAAAATAAATAATTGAGTTCTCAAACACTTAAATCAAGTGCCGAACAATTTACCTTAGGGTAATGAGTTCATGAGTATTCTTTTGGCGAAAGTAAACACCATTAGTTGCGATACATCTCGTTCAAACTTACCCGTTTGAACAGTGAGTCTGTTAGCGCAGCCAATCGCTTGTTAGGCAAAGCCGTGAGTTGAATGAGAAGGGAGTGTAGTTCACTACATGACCGACGAATGAAGCTCGCAATGTAGCATAACAAGATGAGTGGCAAGCGGAAAAAGATCCATGTGGGTTGTATGGTTAAGTGACTAAGCGTATACGGTGGATGCCTTGGCAGTCAGAGGCGATGAAGGACGTAGTAACTTGCGAAAAGCGTTGGCGAGCTAGTAACAAGCATTTGAGCTAACGATGTCCGAATGGGGAAACCCACTTACATAAGTAAGTATCATTAACTGAATACATAGGTTAATGAGGCAAACCCGGGGAACTGAAACATCTAAGTACCCGGAGGAAAAGAAATCAACCGAGATTCCCCTAGTAGCGGCGAGCGAACGGGGATTAGCCCTTAAGCGTAGAGGGTGTTAGTGGAATGAGTTGGAAAGCTCAGCGGCACAGGGTGATAGCCCCGTACATGAAAACTAACTTTACGTGAAAACGAGTAGGACGGGACACGTGACATCTTGTCTGAACATGGGGGGACCATCCTCCAAGGCTAAATACTCCTGACTGACCGATAGTGAACCAGTACCGTGAGGGAAAGGCGAAAAGAACCCCTGTGAGGGGAGTGAAATAGAACCTGAAACCGTATACGTACAAGCAGTGGGAGCGGTTCTTGAGACCGTGACTGCGTACCTTTTGTATAATGGGTCAGCGACTTACATTTTGTAGCGAGGTTAAGCGAATAGCGGAGCCGTAGGGAAACCGAGTGTTAACTGCGCGTTTAGTTGCAAGGTGTAGACCCGAAACCCGGTGATCTATCCATGGGCAGGTTGAAGATTGAGTAACATCAATTGGAGGACCGAACCGACTTATGTTGAAAAATGAGCGGATGACTTGTGGATGGGGGTGAAAGGCCAATCAAACCGGGAGATATCTGGTTCTCCTCGAAAGCTATTTAGGTAGCGCCTCGAGCGAATACCATTGGGGGTAGAGCACTGTTAAGGCTAGGGGGTCATCCCGACTTACCAACCCTTTGCAAACTCCGAATACCAATGAGTACTACTCGGGAGACACACGGCGGGTGCTAACGTCCGTCGTGAAAAGGGAAACAACCCAGACCGTCAGCTAAGGTCCCAAAGTTATTGCTAAGTGGGAAACGATGTGGGAAGGCTTAGACAGCTAGGATGTTGGCTTAGAAGCAGCCATCATTTAAAGAAAGCGTAATAGCTCACTAGTCGAGTCGGCCTGCGCGGAAGATTTAACGGGGCTAAGCAATACACCGAAGCTACGGGTTTGCACCTTTGGGTGCAAGCGGTAGAGGAGCGTTCTGTAAGCCGTTGAAGGTGAAGGGGTAACCCACACTGGAGGTATCAGAAGTGCGAATGCTGACATGAGTAACGATAAAGGGAGTGAAAAACTCCCTCGCCGAAAGACCAAGGGTTCCTGTCCAATGTTAATCAGGGCAGGGTGAGTCGACCCCTAAGGCGAGGCCGAAAGGCGTAGTCGATGGGAAACGGGTTAATATTCCCGTACTTCTGCTAACTGCGATGGAGAGACGGAGAAGGCTAGGCTAGCGCGGCGTTGGTTGTCCGCGTTTAAGGCTGTAGGCTGTTCACTTAGGCAAATCCGGGTGAACATTAGGCTGAGAGTTGATGACGAGGTCCTAAGGGACTGAAGTAGTTGATGCCATGCTTCCAGGAAAATCTTCTAAGCTTCAGGTTAGCAGGAATCGTACCCCAAACCGACACAGGTGGTTGGGTAGAGAATACCAAGGCGCTTGAGAGAACTCGGCTGAAGGAACTAGGCAAAATGGTACCGTAACTTCGGGAGAAGGTACGCTCCCGACGGTGATGAGACTTGCTCTCTAAGCTGTTGGGAGTCGCAGATACCAGGTGGCTGCAACTGTTTATCAAAAACACAGTACTGTGCAAACTCGCAAGAGGAAGTATACGGTATGACGCCTGCCCGGTGCCGGAAGGTTAATTGATTGGGTTATCTTCGGAGAAGCTCATGATCGAAGCCCCGGTAAACGGCGGCCGTAACTATAACGGTCCTAAGGTAGCGAAATTCCTTGTCGGGTAAGTTCCGACCTGCACGAATGGCGTAATGATGGCCACGCTGTCTCCAGCCGAGACTCAGTGAAGTTGAAATTGCGGTGAAGATGCCGTATACCCGCGGCTAGACGGAAAGACCCCGTGCACCTTTACTATAGCTTGGCACTGAACATTGAACCTACATGTGTAGGATAGGTGGGAGACTTTGAAGCAGGAACGCTAGTTCTTGTGGAGTCGACCTTGAAATACCACCCTTGTAGCTTTGATGTTCTAACTCTGGCCCCTGAATCGGGGTTGAGGACAGTGCCTGGTGGGTAGTTTGACTGGGGCGGTCTCCTCCCAAAGAGTAACGGAGGAGCACGAAGGTTGGCTAAGTACGGTCGGACATCGTACGGTTAGTGCAATGGCATAAGCCAGCTTAACTGCGAGACATACACGTCGAGCAGGTACGAAAGTAGGTCATAGTGATCCGGTGGTTCTGAATGGAAGGGCCATCGCTCAACGGATAAAAGGTACGCCGGGGATAACAGGCTGATACCGCCCAAGAGTTCATATCGACGGCGGTGTTTGGCACCTCGATGTCGGCTCATCACATCCTGGGGCTGAAGTCGGTCCCAAGGGTATGGCTGTTCGCCATTTAAAGTGGTACGCGAGCTGGGTTCAGAACGTCGTGAGACAGTTCGGTCCCTATCTGCCGTGGGCGTTGGATGATTGAAGGAAGCTGCTCCTAGTACGAGAGGACCGGAGTGGACGAACCGCTGGTGTTCGGGTTGTTATGCCAATAGCATTGCCCGGTAGCTACGTTCGGAATCGATAACCGCTGAAAGCATCTAAGCGGGAAGCGAGTCCTAAGATGAGTCATCCCTAGGGATTTAATCCCTCTAAAGAGCCGTTCGAGACTAGGACGTTGATAGGTCAGGTGTGTAAGCGTTGTGAGGCGTTGAGCTAACTGATACTAATGACTCGTGAGGCTTAACCATACAACCCAGATGGGTTTTATGAGTAGCTAGTGTGATTACTTCATAAGCACAAAAGAATACGAACTTGATTTAAGTTTGAGACAATTATTTAAAGCTTTCTAAATTTACCAAATTAGTCTGGAAACAATAGCATTGTGGTCCCACCTGATCCCATCTCGAACTCAGAAGTGAAACGCAATCGCGCCGATGGTAGTGTGGGGTCTCCCCATGTGAGAGTAGGTCATTTCCAGGCGCCTAATACACGAAAAAGCCCTAGCAGAAAACGCTAGGGCTTTTTTCGTATATACGCTCCGCGAAGGAGCTATTCTCGATGTCAACCCACCGCTGAGCGGGACCTCCAGTTCAGCGACTACGTCGCTTCTCGCTACAAAGTAGCAAAATGCTGCCGCATTCAAAGCACTACTTTTCCGCCCCCATGTGTTCGCTGCGCGAACGTCGAGAGTAGGGCGAATATCGCGCTAGTGATGTGTTTATGGCTAAAAATAGCTCCATGCATTTTCAGCATTCCCCACATCCATGTGGGTTAGCGCGAAGCTGACCATGACAGGCGCCTATTTAAGTAGAGAAGCCACCTTATTAAGGTGGCTGTTTTGCGTTTGGGGCTTTGTAAAATTATTAACTTTACGTCTCGAATTTACCAGTGCTGATATCAGGTGGCTGCTCCACTTAAGCACGTACGTGCAATGCTTACTCCCGATGTCAGTCGATAATTGCATCCTGCATAATCGACACTTCTGCCATCCATGGCGGTCGCCCACCGCTGAGCTTAGTCTCAAACTGTATCCATGCTTATCTAAAACTTATCTTGTAAGTACTCAGGAAGCTCAAGTAGCGAGTCTAATTGCTTATGAGCGATGATCCATTTTTGATCATTTTTCTGCTCTGGTGCTGGGATCGCAATGGTTTGCATATTTGCAGCCCTAGCTGCAATAAGTCCATTGAATGAGTCTTCGATTGCAACACATTGTGAGCAAGACAGTTCCAGGTCATCAATGCAATTAAGGTAGACCTCTGGATGCGGTTTTCCGCGATTTAGGTGCTCTGCTGATTGAATTGAACTAAAGTAGTGTCCTATCTCCAGTTTGTTTAAAACTGCTTGAATGATGGCTTGTGATGAGGAGGTGGCTAATCCTATTTTTAGCCCGTTTGCCTCACAAAAATCCAGAGCTTTGAATACGCCTTGCATAGCCGTACCATCATCTAATATGTGCTGAACAACCTTGTTTACTATCTCTGTGGCAGTTTTAGGGTTGTCATAGTCCTTCCATGGAAAACGCTGATACCAGTAACTGACGACTTCATCGATTCTAAGGCCAGTTGTTTGTAGTGTATCTTGGTAGCTGATCTTTAAACCCTGGTTTCTCATTGTTTGATATTCAGCTAATTGCCAAGCCGGTTCAGAGTCTATTAACACCCCATCCATGTCGAAAATAACAGCTTTAATTAGTGGTGATGCCATAGTATTCCAGTATGTTCAGTATAATTAAGGTGAATATTACAGCTTTCTAATGGCTTTGAGGATAATAAACTTGGTATTTTCTAGATAAGAAGACCTTTACTTATATCCCTGATTTTATAATTTAACCAGATAGATATTAGATGTAAGTTGTTGTCATTAATAGGAATAGTTAATCTCGTAAACTATGGTCTAATTACATTGATGAGTTTAATGGAATAGATTACAGTGCATTGTGAGTTGTGCTATGGATCTATCTCTTGTTTGCTCTCTATAAGAGTGTGATCTGATTCAAACTTTTCTAGACTTGTAGTATAATGCGGCCAGAAATAAGGGTCGAGCCTGCTGAACTGTTAGCTTATTTATAAAGCAGTGCAGTTTTGTTGTAAGAACGCCAAACAAAGAGGAATGTTGCCGTGCTAGAAGCATATCGTAAACACGTCGAAGAGCGTGCTTCAGAGGGCGTAGTCCCTAAGCCACTAGATGCCCAGCAAGTGGCAGAGCTAGTTGAATTAGTTAAGAACCCGCCAGCAGGTGAAGAGGCATTTATCCTCGACCTGCTTGAGAACCGAATTCCACCAGGAGTAGATGAAGCTGCTTATGTAAAAGCAGGTTTCCTGGATGCAGTCGCTAAAGGTGAGGTGACATCATCAATCTTATCTTCTGCACGCGCAGTTGAACTGTTGGGCACTATGCAAGGCGGTTACAATATTGAGCCTTTAATTGCTCAACTGGATGTTGAAGCACAAGCGCCTCTTGCTGTTGAAGCACTCTCTAAAACATTATTGATGTTTGATTCTTTCCACGATGTGGTTGAGAAGATGCAAGCGGGTAATGAGTTTGCTAAACAGGTTGTTAACTCTTGGGCTGAAGCTGAGTGGTTCCTAAACCGTCCTAAGCTTGAAGAGAAGATCTCGCTGACTGTATTCAAAGTGACTGGTGAGACTAATACCGATGATCTTTCGCCAGCACCAGATGCTTGGTCTCGCCCAGATATTCCATTGCATGCGTTAGCTATGCTAAAGAATGCTCGTGATGGTATCGTTCCTGATGAAGCGGGTGTGATAGGTCCGATTAAAGAGATTGAGCAGCTTAAAACTAAAGGTTTCCCATTAGTCTATGTGGGTGATGTTGTTGGTACAGGATCTTCTCGTAAGTCTGCAACTAACTCTGTGCTTTGGTTTATGGGTGATGATATTCCTAATGTGCCTAACAAGCGTGGTGGCGGTTTCTGCTTAGGTGGAAAAATTGCACCTATCTTCTTCAATACCATGGAAGATGCTGGCGCACTCCCTATCGAACTAGATGTTAGCAAGATGGATATGGGCGATGTGATTGATATCTACCCGTACCAAGGTGTTGTTAAGCGTCACGATAGCGATGAAGTTATCTCTGAATTCAAATTGAAAACAGATGTGTTGATGGATGAAGTTCGTGCCGGTGGACGTATTCCGTTGATTATTGGCCGTGGACTCACTTCACGTGCCCGCGAAGTACTTAAGCTTGAGCCATCAGATGTGTTTGTACTCCCACAAGATGTTGCTGACACTGGTAAGGGATATACCCTTGCGCAGAAGATGGTTGGTAAAGCATGTGGTGTAACAGGTATTCGTCCTGGTCAATATTGTGAGCCTAAAATGACTTCGGTTGGCTCTCAAGATACTACGGGTCCAATGACGCGTGATGAGTTAAAAGATTTAGCTTGTCTAGGTTTCAGTGCCGATTTGACGATGCAGTCGTTCTGTCACACTGCGGCTTATCCAAAGCCTGTAGATGTAAATACTCACCATACACTACCTGATTTCATTATGAATCGTGGTGGCGTTTCTTTACGTCCTGGTGATGGTGTTATTCACTCTTGGTTAAACCGTATGTTACTTCCTGATACCGTTGGTACAGGTGGTGATTCTCATACACGTTTCCCTCTCGGTATATCTTTCCCAGCAGGTTCCGGTCTTGTGGCTTTCGCTGCGGCGACTGGTGTTATGCCATTGGATATGCCTGAGTCAGTGTTAGTTCGCTTTAAAGGTGAGATGCAGCCTGGTATCACACTGCGTGATCTTGTACATGCTATTCCACACAAAGCGATTGAGATGGGTCTACTTACCGTTGAGAAGAAAGGTAAAATTAACTTCTTCTCTGGTCGTGTTCTTGAGATTGAAGGGCTTGAGAGCTTGAAAGTAGAGCAAGCATTTGAGCTATCTGATGCTTCTGCTGAGCGTAGTGCTGCAGGTTGTAGTATTAAGTTAGACAAAGAGCCAATTATTGAATATCTTAACTCTAACATCGTGATGTTGAAGTGGATGATTGCTGAAGGTTATGGCGATCGTCGTACTATCGAACGTCGTATTACTGCTATGCAGGAGTGGCTAGCAAACCCTGAGTTGATGTCAGCTGATGAAGATGCTGAGTATGCTGCTGTGATTGAGATTGATTTGAATGACATTAAAGAACCAATTCTTTGTGCACCAAACGATCCTGATGACGCTGTACTGCTTTCAGATGTAAAAGACACTAAGATCGATGAAGTGTTCGTTGGTTCTTGTATGACTAATATTGGTCACTTCCGCGCTACAGGTAAGATGCTAGATAAGTTTGCAAGCACTTTGCCTACACGCTTATGGATTGCTCCGCCAACTAAGATGGATCGTGATCAGCTTACTGAAGAGGGTTACTATGCTATCTTTGGTCGTGTTGGTGCTCGTATCGAGATCCCTGGCTGTTCACTTTGTATGGGTAACCAGGCGCGTGTTGCTGAAGGTGCGACAGTAGTTTCTACTTCTACACGTAACTTCCCTAACCGTTTAGGTACTGGCGCAAATGTGTATTTGGCATCTGCTGAGTTAGCTTCTGTTGCTGCACTGTTAGGGCGTCTGCCATCGGCAGAGGAGTATCAGACTTATGCGAAAGAGCTGGATGCTACCGCTGCAGATACCTATCGTTACCTGAACTTCGATAAGATTGAATCTTATACCGAGAAGGCTGGCGAAGTTATCTTCCAGTCTGCGGTTTAACAACTCTTTTGTAGAGTGAGTTAACAGTCAAAAGGCCAGCTTATTAAGCTGGCCTTTTTGTATCTGTTTTTTAGGTTACTTCTAGGGAAGAGAATAGAGCTGATGCTCACTAACCTAGTTGCACATTTTGAAAAGAGCGTGTTATGAATGCTTAGTGTGCAAGACTTCTAATAACTTGTCTTCTAATTCGAAGCGTGTTTCCATCGCATGACCTAAAGATGAAAGATCTTTATCTAGTTGAAACAATACTTTATCATCGACTAGCTCGGTGTACTTGTCATTGAAGTCTAGCGCTGAATCTGTGGTTTCACTGATACGGGGAACCAGCTTTTGAGCGAGCTCTTTGCTTGAGACACCGTTCTTTTCGCATGCGGTCACGACTTGATCGTAAACCTCGAAATGCCCTTCAGAAACATAGTCCATGAGCTGATCACAAAACTCTTTAACTAAGGTGATTGCAGGGAGCGACTTCTCTGTCGAATCATAGGGAGGAATTCCGGCTATTTTGCAGTAATTTATCAGTAGTTTACGACGGTTGTTTAGCCAGTGATCGATTAAGGTGTTTGCACCACCCCATCTTTGTTCGGCTTTTTCCAATTGTTTTAACATGATAGTTCCCGATTCTGATTTCTTCCCTGACTTCTAATGTAGGTGACAACTAGGGTATTAATCAACCATTATTCGACTATTTTGCGAGATAATAGAAATTGAACGGAGAGGTTGTTTTTTTCAGAAGAAAATAGTGGTGAGGTAGGGGATTGAATCGGTTAAAAATAAAATGCCCAGCGATAAATGTTATCGCTGGGCGAGTATTGGTTTTGCGGGCTCGATGCGACGAGCTTCTTGATTGTTCTTGCTAGCGCAGACTTTTTATACCAAAGGCCAGTGAGGTGTGCAACTTTTTTTTCTCATATTGAGAACATTCACCGTTAATATTTATCAGGATAGATTTCTGTTCACTCTTCGTTCAATTGAGTTAAACATGTTCATCTTGGTTATTTTTTATATGTAGTGGTGTTTGTCACATAAATGATCTCAAGGAGATTATTTTACTCTCGTAAATGCTAAACTACGCCCAGCGGAAATCAATAAGTCTAGGAATAGAGCCACATGGCAGAATTAAAAAACGATCGTTATTTACGCGCCTTACTAAAACAACCTGTCGACAGAACTCCAGTTTGGATGATGCGTCAAGCTGGCCGTTATCTTCCAGAGTACAAAGCGACACGCGCTGAAGCTGGTGATTTTATGTCACTGTGTAAAAATCAGGACTTAGCTTGTGAAGTTACGCTTCAACCACTTCGTCGATATGATCTTGATGCTGCTATTCTGTTTTCAGATATTTTGACAATACCTGATGCTATGGGTTTAGGTCTGTATTTCGAAACCGGTGAAGGTCCTCGTTTCCAACGTCCTACCGACACGATCGATGCGATCAAAAAGCTTTCAATTCCAGATCCAGAAGATGAGCTTGGCTACGTGATGCGTGCGGTTAGCACTATTCGTCGTGAGCTTAAAGGTGAAGTTCCTTTGATTGGCTTCTCTGGCTCACCTTGGACTCTGGCAACTTACATGGTTGAAGGCGGTTCAAGCAAGACATTCGAAAAGATTAAGAAGATGGCTTACGAAGAGCCAGCAACTTTGCATATGCTTCTCGACAAGCTTGCTGATTCAGTGATCTTATACCTGAATGCTCAAGTAGCAAATGGTGCACAGTCTCTGATGATTTTCGATTCATGGGGTGGTGCGTTATCTCATCATGCATACCGTGAGTTCTCTCTGCGTTATATGCAGAAGATCGTTGATGGCTTAACACGTCATGCAGATGGCCGCCAAGTTCCTGTAACTCTGTTCACTAAGGGTGGCGGTTTATGGTTGGAATCAATGGCTGAAACTGGCTGTGATGCACTTGGTTTGGATTGGACTGTTGATATTGGTGATGCACGTCGTCGTGTTGGCCATAAAGTTGCCCTACAGGGTAATATGGACCCATCTGTACTGTATGCTTCTCCTGAGCGTATTCACCAAGAGGTAGATCAAATTCTATCTAGCTATGGTGAAGGTACTGGTCATGTATTTAACTTAGGCCATGGCATTCACCAACATGTGGATCCTGAGCATGCTGGCGCCTTTATCAATTCGGTACATGAGCTGTCAGCTAAATACCATAAGTAATTGAGCCACTAGTTATAATTGAGCCCATCCTGTGTGATGGGCTTTTTATTGCGCCGATTTAGAACATTTCGCTGTTATCATTTGACCTGTTGTAGCTCTATGTGGAACTGACTTCCCTCTCCGGGCACACTTTCGATATCAATATTACACTTTAGCAAGCCTAATAATTGTCTGACAATGGCCAACCCTACACCCAGTTGAGGGAGTACATCACTGCGGTTGAAAGTGGGCTTTGCTTTTAATTGTTTTAGTGCTTGAAGCTCATGTTTGTGCATCCCAGAACCATTATCTGATACACAAAGCCATACTGGATTCTCATTGACATGCAGTAACTCTTCGGATTGATGTGGCCGTGATTTGATGGTGATGCTACCACCTGCGGGTGTATAACGAATAGCGTTGTCGATAAGGTTACTCAATACACGCATTAATAGTTGTGGATCTGTTAGCACCGTGAGCTCTGAGTCAAGCTCAAAGTCCAGTATGACATTTTGCTGTTTTGCCCTAGGGGCAAAGATGAGCACTAATTCATGGAGTATGTGTGTTAGTTCTACGGGTTTAAAATCAGGTGTTATCTGCCCATTCTCTAACGCTGCTAACTCTAGCATTTGACTTAACAACCGTTGTAAATGTCTTCCTGAATTGGCTGCCACCTCTATTAGATCACTACTACGCTCACTGTCCGGCATCAGCAACCAGGTATCTATGTACCCTTGAAGGGAGGTGAGTGGTGTCTTTAGATCATGAGACAGGTGTAGCATGAAGTCATGCCGAGCTTGCTGTTGTTGGTTTATTGCTTGATGCTGCTGACTGATTTTTTCTAATAAATGGTTAATATGTAAACTCAGTTGTTGAATTTCACTACTGCCTCGATACTCATCTGGAAGCGATAGGCCGTCACTCAGTTTTTGGCTACCAAGTACGCCTAAATCGCGCTCTAATCTTGAAAATGGATTAGTCAGGTATCTTGCTAATAAAGCAAAGAGAATTAAGGCAAAAAGGATAGAAGCTAATGCAACCCCAACCCAAAATCTGGGGGCTTGATGTTCGCTGACTAAGGATTGCCACATATCAAAATCTTCACCACCTATGATCACATAGAGATAACCAGTCTTTTTGCCATCGGGACTTTGCAGGTAGGCAGCTGAAAATATCTTTTTACTGTTTGTAGAGCGGGGGTCCATACCCTTAATTGGTAACTCATCTCCATCTATAAAATTTTTCAACGCGTGAGTATCGACTCTTAAGCGTTTTATTTTTTCCGCTTTAGCATCATAGGCCACCACATTGCCTAAGGTATCGAGTGTGTATATCTCAAAACTTGGGCCTAATAGCATAAAGTCATGAAAGGCCTCCTTTAAGGCTGCATCAGAGGTGATCCCTTGTGATAGAAGTGGGTTGATATGGGACATATGCAGCGCCAGATCGCGATGCAAGGATTGCTGTACCTGATCTCTGCTGAACTCTTGGTTAAACTGAAACCATTGCCAAAGTGCTAAGATCAAAATGAAGACAACTAAACTTGCGGAGAGTAGTAGCCGACTAAAGAGACTATTCATTAATGTGACCGTGTTTCTGGTGGTGAGAATTTATAGCCTACTCCCCATACTGTTTTAACAAGCTCAGCAGCGGGAGTGCAATGGGATAGCTTGGCACGTAGGCGGTTTATATGGCTATTTACTGTATGTTCATAGCCTGAGTAGGAGTAACCCCAAACGGCTTCTAATAGCTGCAATCGACTAAATACCTGCTTAGGGTGCTTAGCCATAAACAGGAGGAGGTCAAACTCTCTGGCGGTTAACTCAAGTTGTGTGTCGAAGGCGATAACTTCTCGCGTGTCACAGTTGATAGTAATACCATTGAAGTCCAACTGTTGCTCTTCATGTTCAGTTTGATGGCCTCGTCTAAGCAGGGCTTTTACCCTGGCCCTAAGCTCAAGCACACTAAATGGTTTTGTCAGGTAGTCATCAGCTCCAGATTCAAGCCCCAGCACGATATCTGCTTCAGAGTCTTTGGCTGTCAACATCATGCAAGGTGTCTCTTTTCCAGCATGACGAAGTTGTTGGCACAGCATAAGTCCATCTCCATCAGGAAGGGTTCGATCGATTAAGATAAGATCAAAACTCTTAAGCTCTAGGTTTTGGTTTGCCTGCTTTAGGGTAGTGCAGTGAATAACATCAAAATTGAGAGTGTTGAGGTTGAGTTTGACTAAATTCGCAAGATCCGGCTCATCTTCAACGAGTAAAATTTTGTGAGTATATTGATTATTCGCTGTACGTGTTCCATTCATCTTAAGTGCCTCGAAGCGGATCCTTAAACAGTAGACCCACCTCGAGTGCTTTTTATTTCATCGATTGATAAACACCCTTGATTATTGAGTTCGGTTTATCATGATGCTGAGGACTGGATTGTCGAATCGATGGGATGCAGAGAGAACTGAGTCTGTTAGCCCATCGTCTTGACTTATCACCCCTGGATGAGCGTGCACCCTGTCAACATCGTCACGCATAGCATTAAACCCCTCTCCACCATCAGCAGGTCCTGGAAGAGTCCCTTTTGCTTCAGAATTGGATTCGGTACCTGCATCGTAAGCGATTGACCTAAATCTTATGGTTTGATCAACTGCTAGCTCACCTAATGAAAAGTCATTGAGACCTGCAAAAGCATCATTGGTATTGACCAACATGGTGAGTATGGATAAAGAATCAACATCATCAGGGGCGAGGCTAAGCTCTATACTCTCAGACATGCCTGGAGGCAAGATACCTGCTCCGACGGTGACGCTATCTACGTCATCCATCGATGAGAAAAGTGAACCATCACCTGACTCTGCTATTGTCTCTAGCGCCAGACTTGCAGGGGAGCCAACCTGCCAAGCTGATATGTCACCGTGTGCAATAAGAGTAATGGGAGACATTGGCTGGTTGGCCGTTAAGTTTGTCACCGTTACGCTATAAACTTGATTAACCACAGGCGCCGGTGGTGCTGGAGGGGTGACCTCTGGCGTATTATCACTATCGGAACAGGCACTGAGGAACAGGCTTGAAGATATTGCAGCCACGAGAAGGAGTTTATTTCGTGGTAGAGTTTTGAATGTATTCATCTGATACCACCTATTTAACTTCAACAACGACTCTTGCTACTGGGTTTAACCATCTGTGAATACGGCTATCAAGGTCACTTATACCACCAGCTTCATCCATATCACCTAATACACCTGCATGAATATGTACCTTGTCGTTTGCACTTGTGTCACTGACACCGGTTCCATTCATTCCTGCATCCATCCCAGGCGCAGCAGGGATACCGGGTGCACCAGGCATTCCTCCGCCATTGACTATCTCATCATTGGCTTCTGTGCCCGCATCATAAGCATTAACGTTGATAGTATAGGTGCCGGGAGTGGTAGGTATTTCCCAAGCATCAAGCCCAATAAAAGCATCATTCGTGGGCAGTACCATGGCGACTATGGATAGGTGTGTCATAGATTGAGTATCTAGCATAATCTCGTTAACTTTTCCGCCTGGAGCTAGAAGCCCTTCAGCTGGATTGCCTACCGTTAATTCGTTGTTGCCTGTTGCTGCAGCCATAAGATCTGCTATATCACCGCCTTCTGCCATTTTCTGTAATGCAGGGCTTGCCATCTCACCAGCTTGAAATTGATGGCTGGTGTTATCGTGAGCAGTGATTAGGATGGGGGTAAAGTGGTTGCCTTGAGTAAGGTTTGTGATGCTTATCTCTAACTCTGCAGCCATTGACGGTGCAGCTAGCATTAGCCCATTGAGTATTAAAATCTTACTTACTTTATTTAGGTTCATTATCTCTCTCCATATTGGTGTATATGTCGAGTATTACTAAATGAGATCACTGCAGTATCGCGTGTTTTTCACAACTTAGTTTTAAAAGTGTCACAAAAGTTTCACGGCCGAGTGGGGATAGGTTAGTCAGATCTCAAAATGAGGTAAATATTAATTTTACAGAGGGTTTTGTGTGCTAAATCAAAGCTAAGTAGTTTAGAAGGATGCACCCTATCGCTTACTTTAGCAACGGGCAAATTATAGCGGGTGTTATCCTGTTCCCAAATGGGGTATTTTGCACGGCGAAGTTATGGCTTTAGTCTGTTTTGAGTGGAGCCGCTGTTAATTTTCCATGAATGATCCCTGTGAGACAAAATGCATATTGGCAAGAAACTCATCGTCTTTGTTGTTGGCTTCTGTCTTCCGGCAGTTATTGCCGTTTCTTACTGTTTAAGCATGTGGTTTGAGCATAGAGTCGATAGATTAAGAATGAATGCCGTTAACGCTGAGTTAGTGGCTATTAAGACACAATTGAACAGTGATATTAAACAATTGACGCTAATGGCCGATGTTTATGCGGTTCCTATTGCAGATCTTAGCCCCATGTCCAGAGTTTCATTAGATGAAGCTTGGCGTAACAGTACAATCTCGGACAGCCTTAGTCTATTTTATCTTAATCGAGGAGAGTTGGAGCCTTTCTCACCACTTTATGATGATATCCTCTCCTTTGAATTTGATAAGTTACCCAAGGAGCTATTGAGTCATACCAAGCGAAAAAGTGGCGTATATATCGAAGATAATAGTGGCTTTATGGTTAGTCAGGTGCCCATCACTGATCATAAGTCAGTTTTGATTGTAAGAAAGCTGACAGAGGAGCTGCTGTCTAGCTATGGAGCAAATGACTTTGTTCATAAGATCTATTTCGCGCCGGGTCCTGCTGATGATCATTATATAATCGATGGCGCAAAGTATATTGTTGATCTCGATGTCGCGAGCTTACTGCCCCGACAAGATTCCCACCTTGAGGTTCAGTTTTCCACGGAGATGTATAACAAGGTTTGGCTTAAATACGATCTTGTGACTTTTGGTATTGTTGGTCTTGGGCTGTTGATACTCATCATTGGTTATATCTGGTTAAAGCTTGGTCTTATTCGGCCTTTCCATCGCTTGATGTCTCAACTAGCGGATATTGATCCTAAAGCTAAGGCCTATACGCCGATACAAGGCTCTGGTTGCTCCGAATTGATTGTAATGGCAGATAGGGTAAATACATTATTAGCACGTATTTTTCAGCAGAAAGAGCGAGCTAAGATAACCTTGGAGTCAATTGCTGAGGCGGTAATTTTAACCGATACACACGCTAAAGTTGTTTATTTGAATCCACAAGCAGAGCGAATGCTTGAGATTAAAGAGGCTAAGGCAATTGGTGCCAAGATAGATACACTTTTAAAAGCGGACAAAACAATTAAGAGTGCTTTGTTGAATGTTATGGGGAGTCAGGTCCAGCAAACTATACTGAATAAGCATATGTTTAGGACTGGTAATGCTAAGGTTATGGAGCGTAGCGTTAGCAGCTTACTAAACCACCAACAAGAGGTGGTAGGCTCTGTGATTGTGCTTAGAGACATAACCCAAGAGGAGAAATTAAAGCGGCAGCTAAGAGTCAGAGCTAACTTTGACCCAATAACATCTCTGCTTAATCGAAGGGCTTTTGAGGAGAGATTGACTCACTTTAGTGAGAACGCACACTCTCTAGCCATCTGTTATTTTGATCTTGAGCAATTTAAGTTAATCAATGATTCTTGTGGTCATAGCGCTGGCGATCAGATGTTGGCCATGGTGGCTAAAGCGATACAGTCTTGCCTGAATAAAGAGGATCTACTTGCGCGTTTAGGCGGCGATGAATTTGGTTTGGCAATACGAAATCAAAGTGCAGTTGAAGTTGCTCAAATAGTGAAACGTGTGATCTCCAGAGTCTCACTCCAAGTTCTACATCATCATGCTTGTCATTACCGCGTTGGGGTCAGTGTCGGCATCGCAATTGCCCGTGCACCCTATATCGCATCAAAAGAGCTGGTGAAAGATGCTGATATTGCTTGTTTAGCCGCGAAACGTAAAGGGAGTAATCAGATCCATTTTTATGATGATAAAGATAAGGAGTCTGTTTACCAACGTAATGCACCCATGTGGGCAGTGAGGATCGGACAGGCGATTGAGCACAATGAACTTCTTCTTTATTACCAAGAGATCAAAGGGATGGGAGAGGGAGTCAATCGTCAGAGAATGGAGATATTACTGCGTGTGCAGGAACCCTGTGGTCGGATACTTGCCCCTGCACAATTTATTGAAGCTGCTGAACGCTTTAAGTTGATGAATGAAGTTGATAAAGAGGTTATTCGCAAAACATTTCTCTGGTTATCTTTGCATGAAGATATTTGGGATGATCACTGCATTTCCATCAACCTTTCTGGTAACAGCTTAGGAGCGGAGGGGATGGTTGAGTATATCGCTAAGCAGTATGAGCGTTTTGAGATCCCGAGCCAGTGTATCTGTTTTGAGATAACAGAAACCAGTGCTATTCAAAATCGTAATCGCGCTATGGATATGATTAATCACCTACGCAAACTTGGTTTTTCATTTGCCCTAGATGATTTTGGTAGTGGCTTTGCATCTTATGGTTATCTGAAAGAGTTGCCCGTTGATTACGTCAAAATCGATGGTTGTTTTGTCAAAAATTTAGCTAACAATGCTAAATATTTTGCCATTGTAAAATCGATTCATGATGTATGTTGTGCCATGGGAATAGAAACTGTGGCTGAGTTTGTCGAAAACCAAGATATTATTGATAAATTAGAGAAAATTGGTATTAACTATGCTCAAGGGTACGCAATAGGCAGGCCAAAACCTTTAAATAATTATGTGCAAAGTCGGACGATTCAAGTTGAACAAGCTAAACTTGTATCTGAAGTTCAACTTTTGAGCGCATAAAGTTTGCCATAATGATGTAAGTATGTGATTTTATATGAATAGATAGTAAGTGATATTATTCAAGGAATGAATATGGATGGATTAAATGGAAAAGTCATTATTATCACTGGGGCCTCAGAAGGAATTGGCCGTGCATTAGCCCTCTCCATGGCACCTCTGGGCTGTAAATTGGTATTGAGTGCTAGGAACGAGTCTAGACTGCTCTCTTTAGCACACGAGATAGAGAGTCAGGGGGAGCCTCCCCTGGTGTTTGCCACAGATGTCACCAGTCAGTCACAGTGCCAAGAGTTAATTGATGCCACGGTAGAGCACTTTGGTTGCTTAGATATTTTAATCAATAATGCCGGTATGACTATGTGGTCCAAGTTCGATGAGCTATCGGATTTAAGTGTGTTAGAACGGATAATGCAGGTTAATTATCTAGGTCCCGCCTACTTAACACACGCAGCACTCCCACAACTGAAATTAACTCAAGGACAAGTGGTGGTCGTGGCCTCATTAGCCGGACTGACAGGCGTACCTGCCAGAGCGGGGTATGCTGCATCAAAGCACGCTGTTATGGGTTTTTTTGAGTCTTTGCGTATTGAACTTGCTGAGCATAATGTTGCCGTGACGACACTATGTCCGGACTTTGTCACAACTCAGGCTCATAAGCGTGCTTTGGATGCCGATGGTGAGCCCTTAGGACAAACCCCAATTCAGGAGTCAAGAGTGATGTCGGCTGAGGAGTGTGCTCGGATGATGTTACCTGTGATTTCAGGCCGAAATAGAATGATGATCACCTCACTTAGAGGAAAGTTAGGGCGGTTTGTAAAGTTAGTAGCCCCAGGAATGATCGATAGAATGGCCCGAAGAGCAAGCTCTTCAGGCTATTAGATGCTTCAAACGGGATATCTAAGAGAGCAAAGTCTAGGACTTAGTATTTAAGTGATTAATGATAGTTTGCTCTGCATCGGTTTGGGTTATCTGATTGTTTGATACTGTGATCTGAGCCGTTGGGGTGACGCCATTGGCCTCCTCTGCGATATGAAGCCAATCAGGGTGCCAGTAAAAAGAGGTGCCTGATATCGTATTCCAGTTATGTACTCCTGCTGTTTCCCCTTGATAAACCAGATCGCCAATAGAATATTTCATTGATACTTCCTTTCATTCAAATTAATGACAATATAGTGCGCTTCATCTAAAGAGAAAAGTGTGATCTACGTCCTGTTTTGTTTGTGTTGAGTCTGCTCGTTGCTATAAAGCTTTGGATATAAAAAAACCGGTTAAATACCGGTTTTTATTCATTATAGAAAGATTAACTTTCCCGTGAGATAGCGCGGTAGGCGATATCTGTGCGGAAGTAGATATCATCCCAATGGATCTTTTCAACCAAAGCATATGCAGCTTGTTGAGCTTCAGTGACACTATTTCCTAGGGCTGTTGCACAGAGGACTCGTCCGCCATTAGTTACCACATGGCCATCTTTCATGCTGGTGCCAGCGTGGAAGACTTTAGCATTATTGTTACCAAGGTCTAAGCCATCAATCACGTCATGCTTACGGTAGGCTTCAGGGTATCCGCCTGCTGCTAGAACAACGCCCACGGCTGCACGGCTATCAAACTCAGCAGTAACTTTATCTAGCTCACCACGAGTGGCGGCGAGACAAAGCGCTACTAGATCTGATTGCAGACGCATCATAATGGGTTGAGTCTCTGGATCGCCGAAGCGACAGTTATACTCAAGTACTTTTGCGCTGCCGTCAGGGGCGATCATCAGGCCTGCGTACAGGAAGCCTGTGTAGACATTCCCTTCTGCAGCCATTCCATCGACGGTTGGACGGATCACATTGTTGATTGTCCAGTCATGTACTGCTTGAGTGACGACTGGAGCCGGCGAATATGCACCCATACCGCCAGTATTTGGACCGTAATCACCGTTATCACGGGCTTTATGATCTTGGCTGGTGGCCATGGCAAGAATGTTTTTACCGTCAACCATAACGATAAAACTGGCTTCCTCACCTTTAAGAAACTCTTCGATAACCACGCGGGAGCCCGCTTCGCCAAATTTGTTGCCCGCTAACATATCTTCAATGGCGGCATCGGCTTGGATTTGGTCTTCGGCGATGATCACGCCTTTACCCGCAGCAAGGCCATCGGCTTTTATTACAATCGGAAAGCCAGTATTTGCCGTAACTTGAGTTACATAGGCTTTAGCTGGTTCAATCTCAGTAAAGTTTGAGTAGGCTGCGGTTGGAATATTGTGTCTAGCTAAGAAGTCTTTAGTGAAAGCTTTAGATGACTCTAGCTGTGCAGCACCTTGTGTTGGGCCAAAAATGGGTAGTTGAGCGTCATTGAATGCATCCACCACACCGAGTGCTAAAGGCACTTCAGGGCCAACGATAGTGATTTCAATGGCTTTGTCTTGTGCAAAAGCGACAAGAGCTGGAATATCTTCAACCTGAATAGCGACATTTTCAAGCTTAGGTTCCATAGAGGTCCCTGCATTGCCTGGAGCGACAAATACGGTTTCTACTTGTGCTGACTGAGCCGCTTTCCACGCTAGAGCGTGCTCACGTCCGCCGCCACCTATTACTAATACATTCATTTTTTTATCCTTTATCGCTTCTTCATCGGCTCTTGAACTGCATCAAACATACTCATGTATTGGCATTTTTTACCAATAAGAATCTGCGTGTGTTTTCTTTGTTCTAGAACCGATGATTTTGCGCTAAACCTTAAAAATTAATATTTTGTTCGAAACTCGAAACTTAGTTCTATTAATGACGGAAGTGACGCATTCCGGTAAATACCATCGCCATACCGTGCTCATCTGCTGCTGCAATGATCTCTTCATCACGGATAGAGCCACCTGGTTGGATGATACAGCTGATGCCGGCAGCGGCTGCGGCATCAATGCCATCACGGAACGGGAAGAAAGCATCAGATGCCATCACTGAGTCTTGCACCTCTAACCCTTCATCAGCAGCTTTTATACCAGCCACCTTAGCGCTATAGACACGGCTCATTTGGCCTGCGCCAACACCGATTGTCATGCTGTTCTTTGCATACACAATCGCGTTAGACTTAACAAATTTGGCGACTTTCCAGCAGAACATTAGATCTTTCATCTCAGCTTCAGTTGGTTGACGTTTAGAGACGACTTTCACCTCATCAAGTCCAACCATACCTTGGTCTCTATCTTGAAGCAGCAGCCCGCCGTTAACACGCTTGTAATCAAGGCTGGTGGTCTTATTTGCCCATTCACCACACTCAAGCAGGCGAACATTGGCCTTAGCTGCAACAACATCACGAGCGGCTTGGCAAACCTTAGGGGCGATAATGACCTCTACAAATTGACGCTCAACAATCGCTGCTGCAGTTTCAGCATCAAGCTCTGCGTTGAAGGCGATAATGCCACCAAAAGCCGAGGTAGGATCGGTTTGGAATGCACGGTTGTAGGCTTCAAGTAGGTTTTCACCAATGGCTACGCCACATGGGTTGGCATGTTTTACAATCACACAGGCAGGTTCACTGAACTCTTTAACGCACTCAAGTGCAGAGTCTGTGTCGGCGATATTGTTATAGGAGAGCGCCTTGCCCTGTAGTTGAACAGCTGTCGCAACAGAAGCTTCATCTATATTTGTATCGACATAGAAAGCGGCTGTTTGATGGCTATTTTCGCCATAACGTAGATCTTGTTTTTTAACTAGTTGAGTGTTGTAGGTGCGTGGGAATTTAGAGTCTTCAGCGCATAAAGAGCGTTCATGACACTCATCTTGACTGTGAGCAGGAACTTTTGTACCGAAGTAGTTTGCGATCATGCCATCGTATGCGGCTGTATGTTCAAAGGCGGCAATCGCTAAGTCGAAGCGAGTTTCTAGTGTGGTGCTGCCTTGATTCGCTTCCATCTCAGCAATGACGCGATCGTAATCATGTGCATTGACTATGATGGTGGTGTCTTTATGGTTTTTGGCTGTAGAGCGGACCATAGTTGGGCCACCGATATCGATATTCTCGACAGCGTCTGCGAGCGTGCAGCCCTCTTTAGCGACAGTTTCTGCAAATGGATACAAGTTAACCGCAACTAGGTCGATTGGCTTAATGTTATTTTGTTCCATAACAAGCTCATCGATGCCACGACGTGCCAAGATACCGCCATGCACTTTAGGGTGCAGAGTTTTAACGCGGCCATCCATGATCTCTGGATGTCCAGTATGATCCGACACTTCAATGACAGGCACACCATTATCTGCCAAAAGGCGGGCGGTGCCACCAGTAGACAGTAGCTCTACGCCTTGAGCGTGTAGTGATTTAGCAAACTCAAGGATTCCGGTTTTATCTGAAACGCTTAACAGCGCGCGACGAATGGGTCTGGCATTATTCATTTTGGGTACAGTGTCCAGTAGTTATATTTAAGGATCTTTCGGAAAACAGAACTGTATCATCAGGTTCGATAACAAAATCTGTTTTCCAAAAGTCCCTCAATGCTAGCTTCCTGCACTTGCCTCCTTCGCAGCGCGCGTATTTTAACGTAAATCTTCTCTCTAGGCTTTTTATTTATATGTGATTTCACAATACGCATACGCGAACAAAGAGTCATGGCTTAAGGGGATATTTGAGAGCTGATTGGTGGCGGCACATATATATTTTGCCGCTCTTCACACACTGGCTATCTAAAAGGTGTTTTAAGGAGATATTTATTGCACTATAACCCTTGACCTTGGATTTAACTCTAAGGTTTATACTTAGTCATATTCTAGGTTATTTGCGATGACTGATAAGGGCAATTCATGTATCGAATTGGTGAGTTAGCTAAGCAGTGTGAGGTGAAAGCCGACACATTGAGGTTTTATGAGAAGCATGGTCTGTTGGCGCCATCCTCCCGAAGTGACTCAGGTTACCGTTTGTATAATGAGCATGACGCGGAGCGGTTACGCTTTATCTTAAGGGCTAAGGCGGTTGGTTTTACATTAGCTGAGATCACAGAGCTACTCTCTATTGAGCTGGATAAGTCGAATTGGGCGTGTGCAGATGTAAAAGGCATGGTAGACATCAAACTTGAACATGTGAATCAAAAAATTGCTGAGCTTAAGCATTTTCAGGTTTCACTAGAGCGTCTATCTGATGCATGTTGCGGCGGACCAGAAAGTGCAGAGCACTGTTCAATACTAGAAGCGTTAGAGTCAAATACCGATAGCATAAAGTGTGAAAATCACGGCCATCACCATGATGCATCTCAGTATACAAAAAATTGTCAGAGTAAGGGTTAGTCTATGTTGTTAGCGAATTTTATTGATCTCTTTTTAGATTCAGCGCCTTGGTTGCTCTTAGGGCTATTTTTAGCCGGTATGTTGAAGATGTTTGTCCCTATGGCGTGGATGCAGAAACAACTTGGAGGACACGGCTTTAAAGCAACTGTCAAAGCGGCGGTGTTAGGCGCGCCTCTACCTCTTTGCTCCTGTGGTGTTATCCCTGCTGCAGTGGGATTACGTCGCTCTGGAGCATCAAAGGCGGCAACAACCTCTTTTTTGGTCTCTACTCCTGAAACAGGCGTAGATTCAGTGACAGTGTCATATGTCTTACTTGGCCCATTTATGGCTATTGTTAGGCCCATCGCTGCTGTAACAAGCGCAATTGTAGCGGGTCTATTGGTTGGGCGGGATGATAACGATAGTGCTGTAATCGCAGAGTCAGAGTCTCAAAGTGTGAAGCCGAGTAGTTCTTCATCTTGCTGTAGTGCTAGTAAGGGAGTAAAAAATACACCCGAAGTTACCATGACGCCCATTAATGCTGATGAGAGTTTAATGGTTCACCCTGCTACAAAGGTTAAGGCTGACTCATGTTGCAGTAATAAGCCTGTAGAGAAGCAGAAAGCCAACAACTCATGTTGTTCAACGAGTAGTGATACTGTTGATGAAGGTGAAGCTTGTTGTGAGTCGACAAAAGATGTGGCAACTGAGCTTAAAGGTACCCCGGTATTAAATCGTATCGGTAAAGGTTTGCATTTTGCAGCCACAGATTTGGTTCGTGATACGACAGTTTGGCTATTGATTGGTTTGTTTTTTGCCGCATTAGTTCAAACCTATGTTCCGGGTGATTTTATGGCTAAATGGGGCGATGGCATATTAGCTATGCTAGTGATGGTACTTATCTCTGTTCCTATGTATATCTGTGCTACGGCGTCGACTCCCATTGCAGCAGGCCTTCTATTAGCTGGTGTTTCACCTGGAGCTGTACTGGTATTTATGTTGGCGGGCCCTGCAACGAATATTGCAACATTAGGTGTTGTCACTAAAGAGCTAGGCAAGCGCGCACTATTTGGTTATCTGGGAGGTGTACTGGGTGTGGCGCTATTGTCAGGTATTTTGGTTAACTATCTGGTTGAGACGTTTGGATTTGAGGTGATGCCACAGATTGGTGAGCAACATAACTTGCTTCCAGAAGCTATCGTCTATAGCTCTGGTGTTGTGCTCGCGATTTTGATGGTAAAAGTGCTGGTGGAAAAGCTACCCAAAAACTGGTGGCGACGAGATTGCTGCTCTTAATCCAATGAGCTGAGTATTAAACTAAGCCAGTTGATTGTATCCGCTGGTTTTTTTGTGCAATATAATTTCTGCTGTTTAGTTATTCAATAGCTATTTTAATCAGCTAAAATTTTGTCAAGAATAGGCTTGTTAGCTTCTGGGAACTCATAATTTATCAGCTCTTTCTTTGGTACCCAGCAGATCTCTTGCTGTTCCAGTCCACGGGCTTTACCTGTAAAATTAGTGACTAAGTGTATATCGAGTAACACCTGCTTGTCTGGATAATCGTGACTGATCTCCATAAGTGGGGAACTTGAAGCGACGTCTAAATTGACCTCCTCCTTGAGTTCTCTTTTCAGTGCATCCGTTACGGTTTCACCTAGCTCAACTTTTCCGCCAGGAAATTCCCACTTTCCACCCTGATGAAGATGATCAAGGCGTTTCGCAAGTAAAATCTCTTGTTTGTCATTGATGATAACGCCAACTGCAACATGTACTCTCTTTTTTACTGAGTCAGTCATAGGTTAATTCTCTTTGAAAAAGTCAGCTTCGTCATAACCTAGGTTATCTAAGTCATCGGCATCGAATTCAGGTTTAACGGGGATGGCATGCTTTTCTGACGCCCAATCTCCAAGATCGATGAGCTTGCAGCGCTCACAGCAGAAAGGTTTAAATTTAGATTCGTTATTCCAGATCACATCTTTTTGGCAGGTAGGGCATTTAACACTTGTAGGCATGACGTAAGACTCAATTACTTAGGTTAGCAAACTGTTGTCGCTAAGGGATTAGAGAGATGGGTAATAATACTGATTTTAAGCGCAGGTGGCTAATTGGAATTCGATGGTTTTATCTGAGTGTTTCTGTTGTTCAAATTGAACAAAATGAATCGCAAAGCGATTTTTGTGTCCACTGATAGTCGGGTAGCAGCCCTGTTGAGAGTCAATTTTGACTCGTATCATTGAGAGTGCTTGATTGCTATTACCTTGAAAAAAACCCACTTTAGCCGTGGTATCGTTGAATTGGGTTGTCTGTCTGGTGAGTTCAAGTAGGAGTTTGATTGGGCTTAGTAGCGCGGTAAAGTTTTCGACCCAAGCTAAGTATTCTTGCTGACGTACATCCCAAGGTTTAGCTAGCCAGTAATGGAGCTGAGGGAGGTCGAAGTTACAACAGGCGCCCGGCATATTGAATCTCTGCCTTAGTGCGGCTAAGAAACGATCTTGTTTTAGTGCTGATCCAGGGCGGTCGCAAGCTTGTAAGGTTTCCTTGGCTGTTACTAAGCGGTTTAAATAAAATTCGACCTGTTGTTTATCTATATGGGGAAGAGTTTGCCAGTTAGAAAGTGTGATTATCTGTTTATCAAGATCCTTTAACACTTCACCACGATAGTCACAGCGCTCAGTTAATTCACACAAAGAAAAAAGCGGATAGAAGCATCTGTGTTGATGATCTTGTTCCACATTCGTCTCTAGCTGCTGTGATAAATACTCTAATCGAAGAAAGCTTCTGGTTTTTTCGTTTAAAGGTTGTTCATAGGTCAATTCTGTCATGGCATTGATTAAGTGTTATTGGACAATTTTAAATAGTTATTATGTAGTGCAACCACTTTATTTCTAAGTGCCGATCTCTCTCCATGATTGTCGATGACATCATCAGCTTTTGACAGCTTATCCTCTCTCGAAGCTTGGCTATCTATTATCTTCTGTACCTGCTCTGCAGTTACTGAGTCCCTGATTTTTGTTCTATTGCGTTGCTGCTCTGGTGAAATATCAACCAAAAGTGTTCGATCTACTAACCTATCTAATCCATTCTCAAATAGCAAGGGAGCAATCAAAATGCTATAGGGTGAGCGGGTATTATCGAGCTGCTTTAACATCTCTGTACGGATAATGGGGTGCAATAGGGCATTTAGCCACTCTAGCTCTTCGGGTTTTGAAAAAATATGTTCCCTAAGCTTAGCTCTGTTTAGTGTGGAGTCGGAGTTGAGAATATCGGCTCCAAAGTGTTGAGCTATTTTAGTGAGCCCTAGCGATCCTATTGCAACCACTTCACGTGCAACAATGTCGGCATCGACTAGTTCAATGCCTAACTCTGCAAATATATTGGCAACGGTTGTTTTACCACTGCCAATTCCACCTGTTAACCCAACTACTAAATTTGTCATGTCTCTATAGCCTAAAAGGTGTCTCTAATATTTGATTCTAAAGGGTGGAGAGGTACCAAGCGTTGATACTTGAGCCCCATATCATGGCTATCCAACCCGCGATAGCGATATAGGGGCCAAACGGAATAGGGTTTGTGTGATTGATTTTTTTTGTCACAATCAATCCAATACCAATAATCGCTCCGACGAGTGAAGAGAGTAATACTATTATGGGGAGTAGTTGCCAACCCAGCCAAGCACCGAATACGGCTAATAGCTTAAAGTCGCCATAACCCATCCCTTCCTTGCCTGTTAATAGCTTAAACCCCCAAAATACACTCCAGAGACTCATGTAACCAGCTGCAGCACCAATAATGGCATCAGTTGGGCTAACAAAAGTGCCGTTGAGGTTGATGATAAGCCCTAGCCAGAGTAGGGGAAGGGTGATCTGATCTGGTAATAGCATTTCGTCAAGGTCAATTCCAGTCAAGACGATTAAACCAAAAGTTAATGTTGTGGCTAAGGCAAACTCAATAGTTGGGCCAAAATGAAGCGCCAGAAAAGCAATCGCTAATCCAGTCAATAACTCTATAACAGGGTATCTGGCTGAGATATGAGTCTTACATGATGCACACTTACCTTTTAGCATTAACCACCCAAGAATAGGAAGGTTATGCCAAGGTTTTATATGGGTGCCGCATTTTGGGCATGCTGAATGAGGTATGACTAAATTGTATTTTTCAGGATAACTATCAATTGGCTTTTCTAGTTTTTTAGCAATAGGCTTAACTAGCGCTTCATGGTATTCATTCAGATATTGGTTGCATTCCTGCTGCCACTCTCGCTTCATCATTACTGGTAAGCGGTGAATGACGACATTGAGAAAGCTGCCGATAACGGCTGCAAAAACAAAACTAATCATGGCAAAGAGCCACAAATTATGGCTCATAGTGGAGATAAATTCGGACATGGAGTTTTAGTTCTTATTTGGCGTTATTATTAGTCAGCATTTTAACTGACGCTTTAAGCTGTTAGGAAGCCATAATTATATTCAACTATGCAATGGCTACCTCCTACAGAGACTAAAGAGAAAAATCGTTTCATTCTACTTGGTGAGTGAGTGAATCCTTTTACTCTATGGGTCAGCATGTAGTCTCTGTAATACCTTACAAGTTTCTCACGCAGTCAATGTGTCATTATGTTGCAATATTATGTACAAGTATACTCTAGCTAGACGAAAATGAAACAGTCTAGTTGGTCATAAAAGAAACTGATTTTTAGGTGAGAATGAAACGATTGCGATGTGTAAGTCTGTTTTTATATGTACAGGATTGTAGGTAAGATAACCACCTCAGACTGTTACAAGCAAGTTCTAACAGTCTTTGGAGGCTTGGTATTAAGTCACTTTTTCTTAGGCTTTATTTCGATAACCGTTATTATCATAAGTAATCTTCAAAGCGTATGTAGCGAAAGGTATGGACACGTATTCCTTACACCTTTCGCATCATAAATACTCCGTGCTATCACTCTATAGCATAGGTTAGCTAATTATATTCAAGAGTTGCTGTCTGACGCCTTGGCCGTTGTCATCCTTCTTTACAGCCATAAGAAATAAGCAATTACCTTGACTATGCTTAGCCCATAAATCACCAACTAGACGTTTCTCTGCTGAGTCATCATTGGTTTTGTAAGCTTCACCCTTATATTCAACTACTAAAATTCGACCATCATTAAGCTCAACAATAAAATCAGGAAAGAAGTTACCATGTGCTAATGGCAAGCTAAATGAAGCTTCTTCACGCCTTACAAGGTTTCTGACCCAGTGCTTAACTTCAGGCATTAAATCTATAATTTGAGCACAATCGAACTCTTCACCACTAGATTTCATATCTTCAATTTGAGGATAGTAATGCTTATTAAAGTCGTAGCTACCGCTATAGTATGGTGGACGAGCTGGATAGTTATTGGCTTTAAATTCATAACTGAAATCATAAGTCGTTAATACTTCAGATTCATTAGAAAATAATGCTTGTTGATAACCTTTGGTTGCTGCTTGTTTCCTGTACTCAGATACTAAATCTTGAATCGCATTCGCCAATGGGTACTTATTTCTAATCAAGGTTGTAAGAGTTAGCTCAGGCTTTTTCATCAAGTGATTGATGACATTTGACATAAAGCCAGTCATTTCTCTTTGAGTTACATCACTTTGGCGACATTCCATGTCTAGCCAGCCAACTAGTTCATCTTGAGTAACGTCTGTATTAGCAAAGTTTAAGTTTAGAGTTTGTGTATCATCTACAAAGCTATATTTAACCTTTTTCCCCTGCAAATCTACTGAGAAGCTAGTGGTATCTTCAGTAGGCTTGTAGTCTAGAACAGCAGGGTAATCTAATAGATTCCAGCCAAAAGCATCTAGAAAAACTTCTTTTTCAGCAAGTTCTAGCTCACCTTGGCTCATTACGCATAATCTTGGAAGTACGGCAAATTTAGCGCCATTTTCAGATGGCGATTGTGCCGCATAAACACTCTGGTTATGCATCTTGATAGATCTTTCTATTGATTTTTTAGGCTCTATTGCCACTTTCTCCAAAGCTTTTTTCAAAGTGTCTGATACTTTGCCAGTTACAGTAACAACTTTACGTCCTTCAACTTCAGATACCTTTATACTGCTTCGGTCTTCTTCAGTTAATAACGTTGAATCAACCACATCCTTAACTTCGACCATTAGCGTTGTTGGTGACAATTTTGATTCTGGCTTTTTGTTACCGCTTGAGTCAAATAATTCACCCTGACTAGCGTCTTGCTGACGAAGAAACGTTGCTACTTCTAGTTCTTCAAAGCCCATTGCGATAAGCTTATCTGCGAGTTCTTTTGCTGCTTGAGCCAAGCTATTGGTTGATAAGTGGGCATAGGCTCTATTTAAGTCTTCAATAACTCTTCGTTTTGCATATGGCATACGCAAAACTCGGCCTAATAGCTGTTCAGCATCTTTACTTGAAGAAACTTGTTTCACTGAGCAAAATACGTATGCAAATGAACAATCCCAACCTTCTTTTAATGCTTCAATTGTAATTACAAACTCAACTGGGCAGTCGGGTTGAAAAATATCAAGTCCATCAAGCTCTCGTTGTGTACCAGTAGCAATGGCGATCTTACTTTCATCGATATGGTGTTGTTCCATTAAGCACTGCTTTAAAACATCGACAGTTACTTTACCGCTCTTGCTTTCTGCCTGTAATAAAACTATCGGTCGGATATAGTCAGTATCTTTTTGAGCTTTTACTGCCAACCTTTCTCTGGTGAGTACAGCGTCTCTTACTGCTTCTTCCCAACCATTTACATGTTCAGTTAGGATGATTGGAAGTTTTATCATCTCCTCAGCTTTTAGCTGAGCAGCAGACACATGATATAAAATATTACTTGCATTGGTTCCAGTAGTATTAGGTGTGGCGGTAAACTCCATAATGGCAGCAGGGTAAACACGTTTAAGTGTGTCGAAGGTTAATGGAGTTCTAGCATTGTGGGCTTCGTCTACAATAACGAGTGGGTTATAAAGCGCCAATAAATTTGCAAACGAGTATTTGACTTTGCCAATGTCTCTAACTGTTAATCCGTTTTCTGAAACATCATCTTCAGTTACCTTTTCTAATTTATCAAATGCAGGGTTAGCACTTGTTAATTTAGAAAAATGAGGTTCAAAGTCTTCGTGATACTGATAAACCTTGCGATCTGTGGTTTTTGTTACTCTTAGATTCGCTAAAGTAGAAACAACAATAATGGCTTTATTGCCGATATCTTGAGAACGAATTTGGTTAACATCTGCGATATCATAAACGCTGACATTATTAGCAAATGCTTTGTTTAAGTGCTCGGTATAAGCTGGATTGCTTTTTAAAGCTGCAACAGTTTGCTGTTGAATCGTTGTGGTTGGCACTAACCATAGCGTAATTGGATAGCTTTTGGATAAAAACTCCTTGGCTGCTGTTGAAATCGCATAGGTGCCTAATATGGTTTTACCACCACCAGTCGGAATACGAACACAGACATAAGGAGTATTATCAAATTTATAAGCTCGATATGGTACATCAGTGAAATTATTCTCTTTTAAAGATTCACTGAAAGATGTTTCTATATTATTCGTCTCACGGCAGCGCTTGAAGAAACTAGCTAGGGTATCTAACGCACCTTGTTGGTAGCTTTTTAACTGGAACATCCCTATCTCCCACGTACATCATACGGAATTTGTTTAAATATTATATTTTCACTTTTTAGACGAGCAGAACCCATACGGCTGGTTTCGCCATAGATCACTTTCTTTCCGTTTTCAGCATCTAGCGGGTGCTCAGGCAATATCGCTAATACCTTCGATGTTAAAACGTTGCCACCATCAGGACGTTTATCCCCAAGGATACCGTTATATAAAAGGTAATAAGCAGTACCGTTGTGAACACCAAGTAACGGTGATTTTTCTTTTTGATCTAATGAATTGCGGGTATCGCCGTACCAGATGTGAGAAGCAAGGGCATTAAAGCTAATTCCTTCTTTTAATGAACCGTTTTCATTAAAGATAACCTCACCTAAGCGATAAAAATTAAACCCACCGCCACCTTGCCATGCCACGTCCTTAGATATGCCGCCTTGTTCGCCATCAATTACCTTTTTTTGTCGATGAACGCATAAGCTTTCTGCATGTTCTCCTAATTCAATACCAATGAATTTTCTATTCATTTTTGCAGAAACGGCAGAAGTAGTTCCAGAACCTAAAAATGAATCCAATACTAAATCACCTTCTTTTGAGGCTATATTTAAAATTCTTTGGATTAGTTTTTCTGGTTTTGGAGTAATAAATATTTCATCTAACTCATTAAATACTTCACGAACTTCTTTTTTGGCATCTGCGTTAGAACCTGCATCTTGGTAAGACCAAAATGTTGCTGGAACAACCCCATCTTTTGCCTCGCTAAGAAACTTCTTAACCCTTGGAACATTGTTTCCATCTTTTCCCCACCAAATTCTATTATCTGAATCTAATTTTTTAAAACTGTCTTCAGATATGCGCCAGAATGTCCCTTGAGGTGGGACATGTTTTCTTCCTGATGGCGAAACTATTTCATAGGTGCCTAGGCTATAATAATTTCTTGCTTGAATAGCATTGGTAGTCCACGCTCCACGTTTGTCATCATCAGCATTTGAGTAGTTTGAAGCTGATTTCTCGGTTCTGGGAAGTAAATTTCGTTCCCATATTTGTTTGTTTTTTGAATAAACCAAAACATGCTCATGCATATCTGACAAATATTTAGCTGAATTTTTTACGGTATAAAGCTTTTGCCAAATGCAGTTAGCAACAAAGTTTTTCCTACCGAAAATTTCATCTAAAATCACCTTCATATAGTGCGATTCATTGTCATCTAATGTAATCCAAATAGAACCATCATCTGCTAATAGCTGGTGTAAAAGCTCCATCCTTGGGTAAATCATACTTAACCAATGACTATGCTCTAAATTGTCATCGTAATGCTCAAAGGCACTTTTGGTATTATATGGTGGGTCAATGAAGATGCATTTAACTCTACCTGCATGGGTAGGGATGAGCGCTTTCAATGCTTCAAGGTTGTCACCTTGGATTAGCATGTTGTCGGTATTCGCTTCACCATAAGATAACTCTGGAACTTGCTCCAATAAACGATATGGACAGTCTCTTGCTGCGGTGACAGATTGCTCTTTATTTAACCAGTTTAGAATCGGCATTTAGCCATACTCCCTTTGCGTATCAAGCGACTAACGGCTAACACGTTTTCTAGACGAAATTATGCCGTGGAACATACCATATGCCTCAAATTTAGTCACTGAAAAGAGAGGTGTATTTAGTGTTGAATCTGGCAAGAATTTTTAAGCAAAACGTCTGTTTTTCTCTGTTGATATTGCTGATTACCATGCAGCAATTAAATCGCAAGTTTTCTAGTTAAAACCTTGTTGAAATGTCCTTTAACCTGCTCAATAGGCGGTAGTTCCATATCATCAATAATAAAGCCAATATTTGCTCTTTTAGGTCAATAATTAGTTTAGTAATTTAGATAGATAAATTTGTCTTAAGTGGGCTTTTGAAGGCTCCTTGATATAACGTTTAAACAACTTTGCATTTCCGATTAAATGAACTTCCTTTTCGGCTCTTGTAATAGCTGTGTATATCCATCCTCGATCAAGTAGCTTGCTTGGTACTATAGGGATAACAATACGCTCAAACTGGCTCCCTTGTGCTTTGTGTAATGATATTGCGTAGGCTAGCTGAATATGATCAAGCAGTGCCTCATCAAGATTAATTATTCGGTTATCATCAAGCGTGATCTCTCCGAATCCGTTTTCTGTTGTGGCTACTGAAGTTAGCTCTCCCAATGTCCCATTTTGAATATCAAGCTTAATATCGTTCTTGGTTAAAAGGATGGGATCACCGACTTTCAAATTGAGTATGAAGTCTTCATTAAATAGGCTGAACTGTAATTCTGGTGAGCTATTGTTTAGTGTTGTTTGTTCTAAGTGATTAAGAGCATTGATACCGCCATTTTCTCTCTTGTAAGTTGCTGCAATTATTTGAGTCGCATTTGTAGCTTCTGCGTAGAGGCCAACGATAGTTTCATTGATCTCTGTTTCAGGCACCTCATGGAAAGTCACTGCGCCAGTGCTCAAGCGCTCTGGAACAATGCCATTTTTTACATCACATGAATAACCAGGAATGCCAGATTCAGCATCTTGCCGCTTCACAATATCTAAAGTTACTTTAGGCACAAGCTTGGAATCTTGAATTGCATGAAGTACTAAACCAGCACCAATTGGCGGCAATTGGTCTGGATCACCGATAAGCACAAACTTCACTGAGTCATGAGTGTGGGTGATGATTTGGTACATAGTATTTGCGTCTACCATAGACGACTCATCAATGATTACAGCGGCTTTTTCGGTAACAACTGGCTCATCTCTTAAAAATGCGGCTATAGTCTTTGTCGGGCGTCCTGTGGACTCTCGCATACGTTTAGCAGCTCGACCAGATAGTGCAATTTGATGGATTTCGAACCCAAGGGCTTCAAAACCAGCCACTACAGATCTGATTACCGTAGTTTTACCCGTACCAGCCCCCCCAAAAACAGCGGATATTGAGTAGTTTAAAGCGTTGTATACGGCTTCTCCTTGCCGCTCAGTCAGAGGAAACTCAGATGAGCTACAAGCTTGCTCATATGCATCATCATGTTGAAATGACCACGCTTCTAGTTTAGCTAGTTTTTTGAATCGTTTTGCAATGATCCTTTCGATTACCAGCATTCCTGTAGGATGGTATGTACCTTCATCAGCTATGATGAAAGTACCGTTATCCAAACCTTTTTTAAGAGCTAGTATGGCTGCTTGTTTATCTTGTAAAAGGGTAATTACGTCACTGAAGATATCATCTCGATAGGCAAATGTATGACCTTTTCCAATCCATTGATTTAGTACTTGCTCTACAGCAGCAACAAGTCGCCTATCATCGTTCAAACTCATATTGAATTTTGTTTGCGCTAATGCATCAGAATCTTTGAACGACATGCCGAAAGTCATCATGCGATAAGGGTTTTCTTTTATCGAATTAATAGTGCCTTCTTTGTGGTACTTAACTATTTTTCCTGAGATCTCAGGTCTAATTCCTAAGCCTGATAACCATGATTGGTATTTCAAGTTGTCGTATTTCCTCCAGCCATCAAGAAGTGCTTTGATGGATTCAGGGCTTAATAGGGACTCAAAAGATTTGGGGTTCTGCTCTTTCATAAGGTCATAGATACCTTTGCCGAACTTGTTCCAAAGTTCTCTAGCTTTAACCGCTCCAATCCCTTTGAAGTCGGCACAAGAGCTAACGAAATCAATGAACAGTTCACCCGTATCTGGTAGCGTTACTTTGGCGTTAGATACATCTAGTTTTACAGCTAAATATTTAAAGCCATTAACAATTTCATAGTGCTCAGAAGCTGTGCCAGTAAGCTTCCAGTGTTGCCCCACTTCAGGGAGTATTGGCAAGTCATTTTTGGCTACCTTGGCAAATACAACCTTCTTAGCTGATTGGGTTCTGAAAGATTCAATCGGTACGCCACGGATAGTTACTAAGTCTTTGTGAGTGTTGAGTCCAGAAACACTCGTTACTCGAATTAGATAACGACTCTTACTCATGACGGTAATCTCCCCAGATCAGCAAGTACAGAACTTAGCTCTTCAAATCTGGATAGCTTCCTCCTTAATAAAGTATTTTCTGCTTTAAGCGCAATCATCTCTTGCTCAAGGCTGGTGAGCCTTTGCTTTTCTCTAATGGACTTATTCTCTGTTTGGTCATACGCCTTAGATTGATTTTTTGTTTCAATAGATTCAGGTAATACAGCACGTTTACGAAGGTTGAGTTCAAGCTCCTCCAACAAGTGTTTAATTCGAGGGTTTTGCCTAAGTACAGACTTAGCAAAGCCAGCGCCTTTGGCTACTTCAGCTCTATTAAGCCTTCCTCTGTAGACAATTTGCTTAAAGTCGGAATCGGTTTGACTGGCTATCCATAACTCGAAGCGCTCAACGTTTTCTTGAGCCAGTTGAATTCCATTTGCCATACTGATACCTCATACTCGTTACTTAAATTACAACCATCGTCAGCAAGTCACTGCTTTTTTCTAAATCGATCTAGTGCTTTATCATCAATTTTTGGCGTATTTATCTCGTTCTTTTTTGCATTAGCTTGCGCTTTCAGGAGCGGAGATTCTTCCATAAAACGGTTAGGATCTATGTTTGATTGCCGTGCAATAATTGCGGCATAGGCTAAACGTTCTCTTTCTCGACCCAGCTTTTTTTCAAGCTCAAAAATTTGTTTTTTAAGTTCAAGTATTTCATGGTCTTTAACACTCAATATTGACTGCTCTAGATCGTAATCAGCATTTTTTTCTTTATACTTTTTAATTAACTTGGATATACGAGCATGTTCAGAGCGAAAGTTTTCATTTCGCCATAATGTGGCTTTGGATACTCCAGTCGTCTCTTTAAAATAAGTCCAATTGAATTCTTTTGGTTCAATTAGCTTTCTTTCGAAGTGTTCAAGAATTTCAAATGCTTGAGTCCACTGTTCTTGTGATGTTGCCATTAATTATTTATCCCCACACTGGAATGGACAGTCGTCTGGATAAGAGCCTTTATCTTTGAAGGGCAATAACTCCTTACTTTCCTTGTTGCCTAGTAGGTTACTGGCGCTTTCAAGGACAGACTCAGTATTTTTTAATAGTTTTAAGTTGTGTTCTAAATGCATATTGATAGCGATGTTCCCAGTGTTGTCTCTTAACTCGACTAAGCGCTCTATTTCATGAATAGTCTGATCTCTAAGTGTTTTTATTGGCTCCAAGGCTGAAGGATCATCTAAATCCACAATGAAGTGCTTACAACCGTTGCCTGTTTTACCTATCATGCATCGTAGGTGGTACTCACAAGGGTTTAATTCGAGAGAGCGAGTACACATTCCTTCAGGTGTATAACTTACTGTTTGAAGTTCTTTGTTTAAGACTTCATTAATGAGTTCCTGTGGTGCATTCTTGCGTTTTAGCTCTGCTACTGTATTGGGTATAGCGCCAATAAATCTATTGACGTTATCACTCATTGCATCACGGATTACCTTTGCTCTCTCAGTGCCAGTGTTATGGTCATAGTGTTTGCCTTGGGCGTCTTTACGCCCCATCAATTTATTCACTATTGACTTGTTCGCCCCCGATCTAAATAAACTGGTTGTACGCCAATGCCGTCCTTGATGACTTTGCCACTCTTTAACTACTTCTTTAGAGGCTTTAACTCCAAAGCGTTCAAAGGCGGTTGGGTATCTGTCATTGCCCTTAAAAAAGTAATTAACAGAGGCATAATCTAAAATTTCAGGTATGTATGACACAAAGCTGATTTCGCCTTTCATGCCTGTTTTTCTCATCGCTCGTAAGAATAGATATTCAGAAACCATTTGTTCAGTTTTAAATGACCTAGACTTAATCTCAATTGGTAGTTGATTGGAAGATTCTATAGCGTCAGTTTTTTTTATTTGATCTAGCTGTTCTGCTTTGTCTATGTCATTGAGTTCATTTAAAACTGCATGATTGATTTCAAAGTATTTCGCATAGATGTACTTTTCAATTGAAGCTTTTTTTACTGCATAACCGCCAGTGACGCTATACCTTACTGGACTATCGGGGTTTTTCTCAAAGCTGACTCTTGTCGAGATTTTCTTGTGATCAGAGAACTCTAAGTGGGGATTGGCTATACGTATATCTTTGGTTTTGGCATTTGAGTAGTAGAACGGTAGTTCTGGGAAGTATCTGCCGAATGAAGTCATGTCCATTTCATCTTCATCGAGCAATCCATATGCATATTTTTTGAGTAGGATTGAAGCTTGTCGTCTGCTCATGGTTGTTGGCGCACGACCTTTACCCTTAAATTCATCTGGAGCAAAAGTATAGCAAGTCGCAGAGCCTCCAGATAATTCACTCGTCAGCTCAAAAATGTCTTTATCACGACCATGCTGTCTGGTGATTTTCCGACCATGAAGAATGCTCAGAAACTCTTGTTGTGTCAGATTTTCTGCTCTAAGAGATTTTTGCCATTTTACAAAACTGATGAGAGATTGACCCGTTACTGAGTAGGTGTTTCGACCTTTACCAATTGGAGTTGCATTAATCTCTAAGCCCCAAGCTTGGTAGGCTTTCAATAAACTAGGAGTGCTTTTTGCTGTGCTGCCTACTGGAAGGTAATCATAAACTTCGTCTAGAGCATATTCTACTTCTGGGTTTGGCTTACGCTTTAGTTTCCAGCTATTTTTTACCTCTTTTTCTTTGGCTTTAAAAAATAGATCTAGCTCGTTCTCTAGTCCATCGGCATCTAGTTTTCTTGCATTTTCGTACTCTTGGATACGCTCACGAATAACTGCTAGTATGCCACTGTCTATTTGACTGGCATATTGTCTATAGTTCTTTGTTATTTCGATAATCTTAGTATGAACTTCAAGGATCAGTTCCTTCCAATCACCTAAAACATAGCGAGGTACAGGTTCGCATCCTTTTTCTGTCCATACACGACACAACAATTTGCCTTCGTGATAAAAAAGACAGTCTTTTGATAGCCTTAAAATTTCACCTAGGCGCAGACCCAATCCATACTGAAACGCTTGCGTATAAATGCATAAGAGGTCGCTGACCCCTTGCTCTGAATAATCACACTGAGCCTCAACTTTATTTTTTAACTCAATGATTGCTTGCACAAGTTCGGGCTTCGGCATCTTCTGTTCAAGAGCTTTAAACTCCAGTCCAGAAGTGACGACTTTTGAAGATATGATGTCAATATTGCTAGGTAAAACATGCTCTTTGTCCAAGAACTTGATAAAGAGATTAAAATCATTAATCAGGCCAACACTAGAGGAAATGTTATTCCAGATTGAGCTATAGGTGGAAGTGTTTATTTTTTCTATGCTGTCTATACCAGCATTATGTAAATCGACTCCGACACGAACAAAACTTTGTACTCTAGAGTATGAGAGAGGTTCATTTTTAAGCCTGTTTTTCCAAAGCTGATTTAACAAAAAGCATTTGATTGCCCTAGACACAAAAGGGTTGAAGACTTTTTTGTTTTTCTTGGACTTGTTATTGACTGAGAAAAATAGGATTTTGCCTTTATACTGCCACTTTTCATCCGAATAGTTTTGCGATTTAAAATATGACAGGTCTGAAAACATTTTTTGCCCTATAAGTTCAATTCTTTCAAAGTTTTGAACATAGGTAAGTATTCTTTTATCATTTAAATTAATCAGCTTTGACATTGAGCTTCCCTACATCGTTGGCAGATTCATACTGAATTGCTATAACGTCCAGTCCTTCAGCATACTGTATTGCCGCTTCGCAGCCTGCTATAGCTTCATCGAACTGGTGAGCTACCTCCCTGTTTGACACCAATTTAGCCTTTTTAGCTCGACTTTGTAGACTTTTAAGCTGCTGGTGATGACCTTCAGCATTTTTATTCGGGCAAAATTTATCACATTGATAACAGGCCACTGCTGGCTCTAGTACGCAAGGTGCATTTTTTTGACATTTTCCGATGGAGATCGCTGTGCTTGGTGATACAACATCTTCTCCATAGATATTTCCGACTAACTCTTGTTTGCGCCATGCCGCAGTGAAAAACTTATTTTCTACTCGATCTAGAGTCGCATCTTCCAAAATTTCAAACATTTCATGAGTGTAGTGAAAGTAATGCTTTACGCTACCAGACGCTGAATGGTCAAGCAGTTCTGCTACTTCTATTTCAGTCATGCCTTGCGTAACGGCATTTGTTCCAAGCGTGTACCTGAAACGGTAAGCGTTCATTTGAAACGGTAAGCCAGTTCGAGGGCTGTTTGGTAGTAATTTTGAAATAAGGTCTAAGCGGTAATCTATCTGACTACTCGAAATATGATGAGTAATGTCTTCCCAATTACATTTTTGGAAATCTTCAAAATAAGGGTTTTTATTTACTATTCGCTTATCGTTGTCAGTTACTTCGTCAGTTACTTCGTCAGTTACTTCGTCAGTTACTTCGTCAGTTACTTCGTCAGTTACTTCGTCAGTTACTTCGTCAGTTACTTCGTCAGTTACTAAGTAAGGGTTAGCTAAATTACCTACTCTAAAAAAGATATGTCTCCTCATGATTAGAGGTGCATCTTCAATCTCAAGTTCTTTGTAAACAGTTCGATGAATAGCAATTAAAGTTGATAACAGTTCAGCAAGTTCCGAACTGACCAAGCGTTTTGTGAAGTGAGTGCGTCTATATCGATTTTTCTGTTTTACTCTTGGAATTTTTAAATATGCCAGCTCTAGCTCTTCGTCAACAATGAAGTCTGATTGCTTTAAGAGTGCTATTTGAATCGGTCGTAGGCCAAATTCTAGGCATAGTTTCAATACAACTCTATTCTCAATATGGATGTTAGGGTTTAACGCTGCTGCCTGAAGAATTCTCAATTCCTCTCTTATAAATGGACCATTTTCAGCGTCTAAGCTATAAAGCGCTAGATAACTATTTTTATTGCCGCCAAATACTAATGAGTGAATCTTCTCACAAAGGTCAAGATCCAGACCTTCAACTTCATATGCTATAAACCACTTCAATAGTCTTCGAAGTGAGGATATATTATCATCACCTTTTTCATGAGCTACTAAAACGGTATCTTGAATGGCTTTATTTATATCTTGTTCATTTCTATAGGTAGATGTAAATACGGATATTTGTTTTTCGATTACACTTAGGGTTTTTGGCATGTATTGCTGAATTGAAGCAATCATGAAAGGGCGCATTACCCGATCTATTTCCTCATCGCCAGTCAAAAATAACGATGGGTTTAGAGTGAAGACCATACCATCAGTATCTAGTACTTTTACTGTTTTTAGATAGGATTCATTGTGAGCTAATTCGATAGTGTTCCCTAAACGTCCAATCACGCTTCGCTGGTGTTCAGGGATGGAGGAACTATCCTCCGAAAGAACAATTGGATTTGGGGCTAGATCTTTCATGTTAGATTTCTCCATTATTACTCAATAGAGCCTCTTGTAGACGAATTTGAAGATCTGCTACTTTCCTCTGAATTGAGCCTTTAGGGTAGTGAGACACCATTTTCGAGCCAGCAGTCCAGCCTCCAGCATACTCTTGAATTGTTGCCTTGTTCTGCTGTTTTCTTATTGGAGCCACACCTTCAAACTCTACATCTAGTACATTTTCCAAAATATCGTGAAAAGTGTTTCTTAAAATATGAGGACTTAGCTTGCCTTTAAATTCGGGGTATTGAACTATTAAATCGTTTAATGACATGTTTGGCGTAAGGGCTGATAGAGGCTTTCCGTCTCTAATGGATATGAACATGTACTCACTCTTTTTTGCCCCTTTAAACAGTGGTCGAATCTTAGTTATGTAATACTCGAATATTTCCGCTAGTTGAGGGGTTAACTCTACTTTTCTACCTTTGGTTTTAACTTGAGGTATTTCCTTACGCCCATAATCATCAAATGTTCTATCTTCTTTTATTATTTCAAAGTATTTAGATGATTTGCTGCTACCACTTAGGTTGAAATGCCTAACCTTTAAACCTAGTGACTCTCCTTTACGATTGCCCCCCATCATCAATGTCATGAAAAAGCAAAAATTTCGCCATCTAACTTTTTCACTTTTATAGGGGTTTAAGGTGTTCTCATTGGTTGGGTCAATGATTGCTAGAAATTTGACTTGAAGTTCAGGAGTAAGGCCAATTCGCTCATTTTGGATTCCGTTATGAGGTGTTTTAGCATTTATCCCAAAGCTGTTACGCATTCCTTCTAAAACAATTCTTGATGTAGATAGTCGATGTGGGTCATTGATTCTACTTTGATAGAAAGAGTACAAGAACTCAATGTATCGAAGGATTGTTGACCAATTGTGCAAAAAGTAGGTTTGTGAGACTAGTTCACCAGTATCTTCTCTAAGTGACAGTACGCCATGAAGGTGTTCGATCTCGCCAATCGTTAATCTTTCAAGCTTAGAAAATCGCCCTATAAAATCGATATTGTTAGAGATGCAGAATAAATAAAATTTTCGTAATGCTTTCGCTTCTCGCTCGACCGTTTTTAATGCTGTACCATTATTGTAGCGGTGCAGTAAGTATGCAGCACTATTCAATTCTAGTTCGTCATTAATAATGAGCAATGGGAAATGAGCACCATTCAGGTGCTTAAAAGCAGTAGGAGAGATCTTAATTGACAATTCATTCATAAATACACACCTAAAAATGAAACGAATATTTTACTATACGTAATAAATGTAGGTTGTTTTTTGAACTTGTCAACTATTTATGAAACGATATTGTAACTATATGAAAATAGATTGAGAACGTCCCAGAATGAAACGTTCTTGTTTTGGTTTTATTATCTTATTGGTTTGTATATCAATAGTTTATCGTGTTTTGAAACGATCCTTTAGTCTATTTTAGTCTCAGCTGACAATCTTACCCATCTGGAAGATAGGAAGATACATGGCGACGATTAAGCCACCAACTAGAGTGCCAATAACCACCATCATAATAGGCTCGATTAGGCTAGATAACCCATCTACAGCATCATCTACCTGCATCTCATAGATATTAGCCACTTTATTCAGCATATTATCCAATGAGCCTGACTCTTCACCTATCATTACCATCTGAATTAGCATGTCTGGGAAAAGTCCCGTGGTCCGCATCGCTACATTCATCTGCATTCCCGACATCACTTCAGAGCGCACTTTGAGCAGCGCATTACGATACACTGCATTACCTGACGCTCCTGCTGCTGATTCAAGCCCATCGATAAGAGGGACACCTGCAGCAAAGGTTGTTGCTAAGGTTCTTGCAAATCGCGCCATAGCAGCTTTGTGTAAGATAGGACCTACGGCTGGTATTTTTAAAATAAGTGCATCTACCTTGTCTCTGAAAGTCTGCGAGTGCAGGTGAGCGCGGCGAAAGAGAAAAACAGTGATGATAATAGCAACAGCAAAGATATACCATGATGCTTGCAGTGCTTCAGATATATGAATGACGAGTTGCGTGAATGCGGGGAGCTCTGCACCGAAGCCTGCAAAGATCTCCTGAAACTGTGGCACTACAAACAGGAGTAAAAGAGTCGTGACCCCGATCGCAACGATGACTACCGCTGCTGGGTAGAACATGGCTTTTTTAATTTTAGATTTCAGAGCCTCGGCTTTCTCTTTATAGAGGGCTATGCGCTCAAATACTGCATCGAGAGAGCCTGAGTGCTCACCAGCTGCGACAAGATCGACATAGAGGTCATCGAAATATTGTCTGTGGGGACGAAGCGCATCTGAGAGCGGGATACCTGACTGTATTTCAGTTAAGATAGTACCTAACAGCTCTCGCATCTTTACTTTTTCATGACCTCGGCCCAGCATCTCTATGGTTGTTACCAGAGGTACACCAGCTTGAAGCATGGTGGCTATTTGGCGTGTCACCATGGCGATGTCCATGGCTGTAACTTTAGGGTCGCCGAGTTTAAACAGAGATGCAGCTTTCTTCTTTACTGACTTAGGGTTGACTCCTTGTGACTTTAGCTGACTCTTAACCTCTGCGATCGTTGCTCCTCGAAGCTCTCCTGAGGTTTTTTTTCCATCACGGTTTAAGCCTTTCCACTCATAGGTGAAAACCTTAGGTTGGGCTTTAGCTGTTTTTTTATTGGTTTTTTTGCTTGCTGTTGCCGTGGCCATGGTTCATTCCTTTGCTACTTAGATATATAGGAAGTTAGATTATTACTGTGAGCCTAAAAGCTAGTGACGCGGTTGATCTCTGTAATGCTAGTCACGCCTTGAATGACTTTGAGTAGCCCTGAGCCTCGCAAGTCTCGCATACCTTGAGTTTTAGCTTGATTAGCAATCTGCAATGAGTTACCTCCCTCCATAATAGTACGGGCTATCTCATCTGACATCTTCATTACTTCATAGATCCCCACTCGACCTTTATAACCTCCGGAGCACAAGTCACAACCAATAGGTTTATATGTGGTAATTCCTTTATCGATTGCTGTTTGTGGAAAGCCGAGCTTTTGAAGTTCATGTTCAGGGACATTTTCTGGCTGTTTACACTCAGGGCAGAGTCTACGTGCTAAGCGTTGAGCAATAATAAGATTAACTGAGCTGGCAATGTTATATCCTGGAACGCCCATATTAATTAGTCGAGTGAGTGTTTCAGCTGCCGAGTTTGTATGCAGAGTTGAGAGTACCAAGTGTCCTGTTTGAGCGGCTTTAATGGCTATCTCTGCGGTTTCTAAATCACGGATCTCACCCACCATCACCACATCGGGATCTTGACGTAAGAATGAGCGTAGCGCCGAGGCGAAAGTTAGCCCAGCTTTTAGGTTGATATGAACTTGGTTTACACCTTCAAGGTTTATCTCGACTGGATCTTCAGCTGTTGAGATATTACGCTCTTCGGTATTTAATATATTAAGGCCAGTATAGAGGGAGACGGTTTTACCAGAGCCAGTAGGGCCTGTGACTAGGATCATCCCTTGAGGTTTAGAGAGCATCTCTTCATAAAGCTCTCGCTGATCATCCTCATAGCCCAATTTCTCAATGCCAAGTTGCGCCGAAGAGGAGTCGAGAATACGCATCACTATCTTTTCACCCCAGATAGTGGGGAGGGTGCTCACACGAAAATCAATAGACTTTGTGCGTGAAAGCTTCATCTTAATGCGGCCATCTTGTGGTACACGTCGCTCTGCAATATCTAGCTTAGACATCACCTTTAAACGGGCTGATATTCGACCAGATAAATTGACTGGTGGCTCAGACACCTCATGGAGTATGCCATCAATACGAAAGCGGATGCGGTAACGTTTTTCATAAGGCTCGAAGTGGAGATCTGAGGCTCCTTTGCGGATAGCATCGGTAAGGATTTTATTGATGTAGATAACGATAGGGGCATCATCACCACTCTCCCCATTTTGATCGTCATCGCGCTTACTGGTATCTTCAACTTCAATACCGGCTAGTGCATCTTCATCTATGCCGCCAATATCCAGTGCGGATATATCCTCCTCCAAAACTTTTTCTAAGGCTTTAGTGAGTTTATCATCTTCAACTAGAATGGCTTCAGCATGCAAACCTGCACTGAACTGAAAATCTTCTAAAGCGGCAATATTTGTGGGATCAGAAGTACCAATATAGAGGCGATTTCCTCGTTTAAATAGGGGCAAACACTTGTGCTTCTCGATCAGTTTCTTGTTAAGGAAGTCTTCTGGAATACTGGCGATATCGAACTCATCAAGATCAAGAAGCGGGGTGCCATACTCTTCATAACAGAGTTCTGCAATTTCACGAGCCGAAATTAACTTTTCAGAGATAACGGTTGAGACAAGAGATTGTTTGCTTTGTCTAGATTTGGCGATAGAGGAAGCGATCTGCTCCTCTGTGAGCAAATTTTTACGGATGAAAAGAGTGGAGAGACCTAAGTGCAGGCCTGTTGTTGGCATACTGTAACCTTAGTAAAGGAAATTCTACAGCACAGCAGTACTAACTTCAGTTTGCACTGCTGTGTGTACATTGAAACTAAATTCTTATATTCCAGCTCCGTCTTGGCATTGCGCATCGTCTGCACCTGTACCAGAAGATGCGGCAGCAAAGGTTACAGTCCCATTAGGATTGATCGTTGCAGTAACTGCACAGCTCCCTTCGTCGAAAGCAATGTCTCCACCTACACCTTCTGCAAATTCAGCCGTTGCACTAAGCCCCGTTACTGCTGTAGAGCCAGCTAATTGACCTGTGTCACCGTTGATGGAATCACATGCTCTTCCTGATTGCACGCAAGTTACTGCTTTTGAAGTAAATGCACCTAATCCCTTCATCGCTGCACCACCGTGAGCTGAACCTGTATAATCTCGATAAGCAGGCAGTGCAACTGCGGCGAGAATACCGATAATTGCAACAACGATCATTAATTCAATAAGGGTGAAACCCTTAGCTTGCTTGTTTAGCTTCTTGCTTAACTGAATACCTTTCATTTTCTCTCTCCGTCGACAAATCTAGAACTTCATTAATCTATTTAGTATAGCTCACTTAGTCTGGGTGCTCCTGCGCTAGCTGTTTCATCCTGAATCAACCAAAGTCATTATAAAAAAGTTTCATTAGTTTAGGTCTGGTAATGAAACCTTAGGTGTTAACTATGGCTTGGTTGCTACTAACTAAGTTTGTCGCTGTTAAAGTTCGCTAATCTGCTTCTATATTTGTCAATTTGCTAACTGTTAAAAGTTTGTTACACCCTGTGGTGCAGATTCGTTATAACTCTATTCCGGCAAACCGCACCTTATGTTCTCCTCCAGTTCAATACCAGTTTTTATACTGGTTTCGAAAGGTTGAGCGGCTCCTTAAATAAAATTTAAAGTTACCTTAAGGTGAGGCTGGCCGAAATGGCCATCTCGCCTACGTCCAAAGTTAGTACAAAGTTAATGAGAATGGAACAGGAGATTGCAACAAAGTACTAATTTATCGGTAAATTCGTCTATTGTTTACAATTTAGCGGTTGAAAAGTTCTAACATTTTTTTGGCTCTGTACGAAAAACTGACGATTTCATCACATTCGTCAAATTTTAGTCGCGTTTTGCAGGGTTTTATTCTGGTTGATATCTGAACTGCAAAATTATGTTTGGTTTAACAATTAACCATTTTTTAAGTGTTAAATGTTAATTTTTTGTGTTTCTTGCGCTTTGGGCTGTAGCAATTAAAAAAGAAGGTATATAGATATAAGTGAAGAAAATGCAATGAATAGAGAAGACAGAGCCTGTGACTATTTACAGGCTCTTATTTTAGCTCTCTTTAACAAGGTTGAAGCTTGCTAGAATAAGTTAGCTCTTAAGTCGAAGAGAGAGATCTAGTGCTTTGACATGCTTAGTTAATGCCCCTACAGAGATATAGTCAACGCCGGTTTTGGCAAAATCGCCAATTGTTTCGAGTGTTACATTGCCTGAAACTTCAAGTTTGGCTTGTTGGGCATCAGGTAGGCGCTTATTTAGCTCAACTGCAGCTATCATCATAGTGACATCAAAATTATCCAGCATGATGATGTCAGAGCCAGCCTCTAATGCCTGCTGTAGCTCTAAAATACTTTCAACTTCGACCTCTACCAGTTTATCTGGCTGAAGCTCACGTGCTTTTGAGATAGCCTGAGCGATACCACCGCAAGCCATGATGTGGTTCTCTTTGATAAGAAAAGCATCAAACAGACCTATACGATGGTTTTTTCCACCACCACAGGTTACTGCATATTTTTGTGCTGTTCTTAACCCAGGTATCGTTTTTCTGGTATCAAGAAGCCTGGTGTTTGTTGTTGCGATCCTATCTGTATATTGTTTAGTTAATGTCGCGACACCGGAAAGAGTTTGGATGAAATTCATGGCCGTACGTTCGCCAGTGAGTATGGCGCGCGCTGGGCCTGAAAATTCACAAAGCACTTGGTTGGGCACTAAAAGGTCGCCGTCATCAACATGCCAATGTAGAGCAACCTCTCCACCTAATTGATTAAAAACCTGTTCAGCCCATGCTTTTCCACAAAATACACCCTCTTCACGGGTAATTAAGCTAGCTTGAGCATGTCGGTCTGCTGGGATGAGTTGTGCGGTAATATCAGCTGATGCTCTTTCTTGTGCTTGCTCACTGCTTGAGCTGCTTTCATCCTGGTAGCCTAAGTCTTCCTCAAGCGCAACTTTAACGGCAAGTCTGATGTCATTTTCCAACATGGTCGGTGTCCTTGAACTACTGCAAATGAACAGGTTAAGAGATTTGAAAATCTGTCTATTTACTATGAATTTTATAGCAGATCTATTTAGACTGGATGATAACAAATCTGATTTAGAAAGTAGAGTCAGTCTAAAGCTAGATTTCCCCTTTCTCGTATATTGTGGCTGGCATAGTTTTGACTTTATTATCAGGCTTTTCAGCCGTAGGAACTACTGGTAGAGTGTGAGTACTTCATTTTATCTTTATTAAGGCTGCCCTCTGTCAATGGTTGGACAAAATCCGATTAAATTAAATGCTGGTTGGGTTCAAAGTGGTGTTAGGGAGTGTCTATCCCCCCATTTTAATGCGCGGCCCAAAGGTGAAGTGAGCCTACTAGTGATTCACAATATTAGCTTGCCAGCTGGCTGCTTTGGTACTCCTTATGTTGATCAGCTTTTTCAGGGTTGTTTAGACTTAGAAGCTGATATTAGCTTTGGTGAATTAAAGGGGCTAGAAGTGTCGGCTCATTTTATGATCCGTAGAGATGGTGAAATAGTACAATATGTCTCTTGTGATGAGCGAGCATGGCATGCAGGAGTATCTGAGTTTCAAGGCAGACAAGGCTGTAATGATTTTGCTATCGGTATTGAATTAGAGGGGACGGATCTCATTGCTTACTCTGAGCTTCAATATCAGGCGTTGCTTAGGTTAACCCTTGCCTTGTTCAATGCATACCCTATGCTGAATATGGATAGACTGGTTGGTCATAGTGATATCGCTCCCGGACGGAAAACAGATCCTGGTGACAGTTTTGATTGGTTAAAATATAGGGATGGCTTAACTCAAGCATTGGCTTGATATCTGTTGAGATTTGATTGTTAGTTAAGTAATCATGGAATTTAAGGAATAAATGATGGCACTGTTCTCCTTGTTAGTGGCAATCTTAGTTGAGCGATTGAAGTTTCTGCCTCAATCTTGGCAACTCGATTCGATTCTTAATCTCTATTCAAAGACGCTGTTTGGCAATAAGCAGTTAAGCTCTGATGTTATGATGGCCTTGGCACTGATTCTGCCTGCTATCGCCGTTCAAGTTGCCATGTGGGCGGTTAATGGGATCTTCTGGGGATTAGTGAGTCTTACCTTGTGGGTGGCGATCTCAATTTTGTGCTTTAGTCACTTAAAGCAGAGACAGCTGTTTAAGCGTTACATGCAAGCTGCTTGCAGAGGCGATTCTCAAGCTTGTTACCATTTTGCCGATGCGCTCGATCCTAACGTCTCATTAGATGCTGTTTCTGAGGAGGAGTTAGGGGCTAAAGTTGGGCAAAGTGCGGCTTGGCTAAACTACCGCTTTTATGGTGCTGTTGCGCTGTTTCTTATCATACTTGGCCCAGCAGGAGCGGTTTTCTATTGCACGGTTCGTTATTTTTCTGACCAGAACCAAGAGGAGAAGCTTGAGCTTCCTTTAGTGGAAGATGTGTTAATGGTACTTGATTGGTTACCTAGCCGCATTTTTGCTTTTGGATATGTCCTCAGTGGTCAGTTTTCCCAAGCCTTCGCTTGTTGGATGCAATACGCGTTAAATATCCGCAGTAGTGCTAGGGAGGTCGTTACTCAGGTTGCACAGGCCGCTGAGCCGCAGCCAGAGACTTCTGCAACACCTATCTGTACACAGTCAACTTTAAGCCTACTGCAACTGAGTAAGCGAAATTTTATTCTTTTACTTGTTTGCTTGTCCATGTTGACCATCTTTGGTGTCGTGGCTTAAACCCATTTCGAAAGGGCTGAGGCCCTTTTAATTTATCAAATTAATGTAAGAGGATGTTTAAAGGCAGATAATTTATTTCAGCATCTGCTCTTTTAGGTTTTTTTCATTTAATTTCCCCACTCTTTGAACCCACTGATTTATCTTTTTATATAATTTTTTACTTTTAAATCAGTGCTCTTATTCACCAAGTACTAAGCGAATATGTAGATTTCCCTTTTGATTTGGTGATAATGGTCTGACCGCTAACGGGTTTGATTTCGGCTATGCTCACACATCGCCTATTTACATGATTCCGATCACAAGCTAGACATTCAAAATGTGATTTGATAAAGTGCGCGCAGTCAACTAAATTGGTAAGACCAATTTACAATAGAAGCTGAGGGCCATATGGCTTATAGCAAAATAAACCAGCCAAAAATATCCGATGTCATTATGGGGCAGTTGGAGCAGATGATCCTTGAAGGAAGCCTTCAACCGGGTCAAAAGTTACCACCTGAGCGCGAGCTTGCACTTCAATTCGAGGTCTCTCGCCCGTCACTACGCGAAGCTATCCAGAAGCTAGAAGCCAAAGGCTTGTTAATGCGCCGTCAAGGCGGTGGTACTTACGTGAAAGAGCAGCTTTGGCAGAGCTTAGCTGATCCGATAGTGGAGCTGATGCATAGCGACTCAGAAAGTCAATATGACTTGTTGGAGTTTCGTCATGCAACGGAAGGGATGATGGCTTATTTTGCAGCCCTTCGTGGTACCGATGCAGATATGCAAAATATCAAGCGCACTATTATGGACGTTGAAGCTGCGAAAGAGATTGAACAGCAAGCTAAGGCGATTGTGTGCTTCTATCGAGCGGTAGCAGAGGCGTCACATAACGTCGCTATGCTTCATCTCGTATTAAGTTTATCTCCTGTGTTACATAAAAATGTAGCGCAGAACTTGGAACTTCTAGATCGGAGAGAGGAAGCTTCCACTATGGCTAACGATCATAGGCGAGCTCTGCTTGCTGCTATTGTTCGCCGCGATCCCGATGCAGCAAGAGAAGCCTCGAATGAACACCTAAGTTACATCGAGGAAGTCATGTTGTCTGTGAGGGAAGAAGATAGTCGGTTGCAGCGAAGCCTGCGCCGTTTAAAAAGCGGTGTTTAAGACCTGAAAGCAGGTCAACACCAGACCATATTCTGAAAATACAAATTTCATAACGTATATAGGGAAGGACAGCAAAATGTCTGAACATATGCTACAAGACGTAGATCCACTAGAAACTAACGAGTGGTTGTCTGCTCTAGAATCTGTTGTACGTGAAGAGGGGGTTGAGCGTGCTCAGTATCTTCTGGAACAAGTACTTGATAAGGCCCGTCTAGACGGTGTCGATATGGCGACTGGTATCACCACCAACTATATCAACACAATTCCTACGAGCCAAGAGCCTGCATATCCTGGCAATACAACGCTTGAGCGTCGTATTCGTTCTATCATTCGTTGGAACGCGATCATGATAGTGCTACGTGCGTCTAAGAAAGATTTAGACCTAGGTGGCCATATGGCTTCTTTCCAGTCTGCAGCTTCATTTTATGAAGTCTGTTTTAATCATTTCTTCCGTGCACCAAATGAAGTCGATGGTGGTGATTTAGTTTACTACCAAGGCCATATCTCTCCAGGTATCTATTCTCGTGCATTTGTTGAAGGTCGTTTGACTGAAGAGCAGTTAGACAACTTCCGTCAAGAAGTCGATGGTAAAGGTATACCTTCATACCCACATCCAAAGCTAATGCCTGAGTTCTGGCAGTTCCCGACTGTATCTATGGGTCTTGGCCCAATGTCAGCCATTTATCAAGCACGCTTCCTTAAGTATCTTGATGGACGTGGTTTAAAAGACACCTCTGCACAGCGCGTATATGCTTTCTTAGGTGATGGTGAGATGGATGAGCCTGAATCTCGTGGCGCAATCTCTTTCGCTTCTCGTGAAAAGCTAGATAACCTATGTTTCTTGATCAACTGTAACTTACAGCGCCTAGATGGTCCTGTAATGGGTAACGGTAAAATCATTCAGGAGCTTGAAGGTCTATTTAGAGGCGCGGGCTGGAATGTCGTTAAAGTGATCTGGGGTAATAACTGGGACTCACTATTAGCAAAAGATACCACTGGTAAGTTACTGCAGTTGATGAACGAAACCATCGATGGTGATTACCAAACATTTAAGTCAAAAGATGGTGCTTATGTACGTGAGCATTTCTTCGGAAAGTACCCAGAAACTGCGGCGCTTGTGTCTGATATGACAGATGCTGAGATCTTCGCGCTTAAGCGTGGTGGTCATGAGTCATCTAAATTATTTGCTGCATTTAAGAATGCACAAGATACTAAAGGTAAGCCAACTGTAATTTTAGCTAAAACGGTTAAAGGTTACGGCATGGGTGAAGCGGCCGAAGGTAAAAACATTGCTCACGGTGTAAAGAAGATGGACATGACGCACGTGCTTCAGTTGCGTAACCGTCTAGGTCTTGATGACCTACTGACCGATGAGAAAGTCTCTGAGCTGCCTTATCTTAAGTTAGAGGAAGGATCTGAAGAGTATAACTACTTGCATGCTCGTCGTAATGGGCTTCATGGTTATACACCACAGCGTCTACCTAACTTTACTCAGGCACTAGATCTTCCAAGTGTAGAAGAGTTCGGTCCTTTGCTTACTGAGCAAAAGCGTGAAATCTCAACCACAATGGCATTTGTTCGTACATTGAACATTCTGCTTAAAAACAAAGGAATTGGTAAGAATATCGTTCCAATCATTGCCGACGAAGCACGTACTTTCGGCATGGAAGGTCTATTCCGTCAAATTGGTATTTATAACCCTTATGGCCAGGAATACACACCTGAAGATCGTAGTGTCGTTTCTTACTATAAAGAAGCCACTTCTGGTCAAGTATTGCAGGAAGGTATCAACGAACTAGGTGCTATGTCTTCATGGGTTGCTGCGGCAACATCATACAGCACTAACGATCTGCCAATGATCCCATTCTACATCTACTACTCTATGTTTGGTTTCCAACGTGTTGGCGACATGGCATGGATGGCGGGTGATCAGCAAGCACGTGGCTTCCTTTTAGGTGCTACAGCGGGCCGTACAACACTGAACGGTGAAGGTCTACAGCATGAAGATGGTCACAGCCATGTTCAGGCGAACACGATCCCTAACTGTATCTCTTATGATCCTACATATGCTTACGAGCTGGCCGTCATTATGCAAGATGGTATTCGTCGCATGTACGGTGAGAACCAAGAGAACGTGTTCTACTACTTAACGCTGATGAATGAAAACTACGCGATGCCAGCGATGCCTGAAGGCGCTGAAGAGGGCATTCGCAAAGGTATCTATAAGCTTGAGTCTTACAAAGGTAGTAACAAGGTTCAGTTAATGAGCTCTGGTACTATCATGAATGAAGTGCGTAAAGCGGCTCAAATCTTGAGCGAAGAGTATGATGTTGCGTCTGATGTATATTCTGTAACTTCTTTCAACGAGTTAACTCGTGAAGGCCAAGATGTTGAGCGTTTCAACATGCTTCATCCAGAAGCTGAGCAGAAACAAGCGTACATCACTCAAGTAATGGGAACTGAGCCTGCCATTGCTGCAACGGATTACATGAAAAACTATGCTGAACAAGTTCGTGCATTTATGCCTTCAGAGACATTTAAAGTGTTAGGTACCGATGGTTTCGGTCGTTCTGACAGCCGTGAAAACCTACGTCGTCACTTTGAAGTGAATGCAGGTTACGTTGTTGTTGCTGCACTGAATGAACTTGCTAAACGTGGCGATATTGAAAAGTCTGTGGTTGCAAAAGCCATTGCTAAGTTCAACATCGACGCTGATAAGACAAACCCGCTATACGCGTAAGAGGCAATACAAAATGACAATCGAAATTAATGTACCTGATATTGGTGCGGATGAGGTTGAAGTGACAGAGATCCTTGTTAGCGTAGGCGACAAGGTTGAAGAGGAGCAATCGCTCATCTCTGTTGAAGGCGATAAAGCTGCCATGGAAGTGCCAGCATCGACAGCGGGTGTTGTTAAAGAGATCAAAGTTGCCGTTGGCGATAAGGTGTCTACAGATTCTTTGATTATGATCTTCGAATCAGATGCTGCCCCAGCTGCTCCAGTTGCGGCACCTGCCGCACCAGCTGCGGCTGAACTAAAAGAAGTTCACGTACCAGATATCGGTGATGATGAAGTCGAAGTTACTGAGATTTTAGTCACTGTTGGCGACAGCATCTCTGAAGAGCAATCGCTGTTAAGTGTTGAAGGCGATAAGGCTTCGATGGAAGTACCTGCGCCATTTGACGGTGTATTGAAAGAGATCAAAGTTGCGGTCGGTGATAAAGTTTCTACTGGTAGCTTGGTAATGGTTTTTGAAGTGGCAGGTTCTGCGGCGGTAGCTCCAGCTGCTGCCTCTGCACCTGTAGCGGCTCCAGTCGCACCAGCGCCATCAGTACAAGAGGTTAACGTACCCGATATTGGCGGTGATGAAGTCGAAGTAACCGAAATTATGGTTCAAGTTGGCGATACCGTTACTGAAGAGCAATCACTGATCAGTGTAGAGGGTGACAAGGCTTCAATGGAAGTACCTGCACCTTTTGCCGGTAAAGTCCTTGAGATTAAGATAAGCCAAGGGGACAAGGTTTCTACAGGGTCGTTAATTATGACCTTTGAAGTTGCCGGTAGTGCGCCTGTTGCAGCTCCTGTAGCTACTCCAGCCCCTGTTCAAGCGGCTCCTGCGCCTGTAGCGGCTCCTGTTGCTAATTCTGCTGCGCCAGCGAAAGAAGACTTTGTTGCGAATGAGGCTTATGCCCATGCATCACCAGTTATTCGCCGTCTTGCACGTGAGCTAGGTGTTAACTTAGCAAATGTAAAAGGCACTGGTCGCAAGAATCGCATTATTAAAGAAGATGTTCATAATTATGTGAAAGCGGCTGTTAAACTGGTTGAGTCTGGTAACGCAGGTAAAGGTGGTAATAGTGAGTTAGATCTACTGCCATGGCCAAAAGTTGATTTCAGCAAGTTTGGTGAAACCGAGATTAAGCCATTATCGCGTATTCAGAAGATATCTGGTGCTAACCTACATCGTAACTGGGTGAAGATCCCACATGTTACCCAATGGGATGATGCTGATATTACTGAGCTAGAAGCTTTCCGTAAGGCGCAAAATGCAGCCGAAGCGAAGAAAGACTCTGGCATGAAGATCACGCCACTTGTGTTCATCATGAAGGCTGTTGCGAAAGCATTAGAAGCATTCCCAACCTTTAACTCTTCACTATCAGAAGATGGCGCAAGCTTAGTGCTTAAAAAGTATGTGAATGTAGGTATCGCGGTTGATACACCTAATGGCCTAGTTGTTCCTGTGTTTAAAGACGTGAACAAGAAAGGGATCCATGAGCTTTCTGATGAACTGAAAGAGGTATCTAAGAAAGCCCGTGGTGGAAAGTTAACTGCTGCAGATATGCAAGGTGGTTGCTTCACTATTTCAAGTTTGGGTGGTATTGGTGGTACGGCATTTACGCCGATCGTTAATGCTCCTGAAGTGGCTATTCTTGGTGTGTCTAAATCAGACATGAAGCCAGTTTGGAACGGTAAAGAGTTTGAGCCGCGCCTAATGTTGCCGCTATCACTGTCTTACGATCATCGAGTGATTGATGGTGCAGAAGGTGCACGCTTCATTACGTATCTAAATAACTGTTTATCAGATATTCGTACATTGGTTCTATAATATTAAAGGCTGCGTAATATACGCAGCCTTTTTATATTTCGTATGTAAGTGAATGATTGTTATCTGTGTCAAACACGGGTTAAAATGCAGCCACCTACAGAACATAGATGTTCAAGAGCTGGCTCTTAACCGTTTTACGTTATATTCGTCAGCGCAATGACAAGAAAAATAGAGGAAGAGATGAGTAACGAAATCAAAACTCAGGTAGTAGTACTAGGTGCAGGCCCTGCAGGATATTCAGCTGCTTTCCGTGCGGCAGATCTAGGTTTAGATACAGTTATTATCGAGCGTTTCAGTACACTTGGTGGCGTATGTCTAAATGTGGGTTGTATCCCTTCAAAGGCACTATTACACGTATCAAAAGTGATTGAAGAAGCAAAAACTATCTCCTCACATGGTGTTGTTTTTGGCGAGCCTCAAATTGATTTAGATAAGCTTCGCGAATACAAGAAATCAGTAATTGGTCAACTTACAGGTGGATTAGGCGGAATGTCTAAGATGCGTAAGGTTGATGTGGTTAATGGCCTAGGTAAGTTTACCGGTCCAAATACCATTGAAGTTGCTGGTGAAGATGGCGTTAAAGTTGTTCATTTCGAAAATGCGATCATCGCTGCGGGTTCACGCCCAATTCAATTGCCATTTATTCCACACGAAGATCCACGTGTATGGGATTCAACTGATGCGCTTGAACTTAAAGAAGTGCCAGGCAAATTACTTGTGATGGGTGGTGGTATCATTGGTCTAGAAATGGGTACTGTGTATTCATCTTTGGGTAGTGAGATTGACGTGGTTGAGATGTTTGACCAAGTTATTCCTGCCGCTGACAAAGACGTTGTTCGCGTATTCACTAAGAAGATCAAGAAGAAGTTCAACTTGATGCTTGAAACCAAAGTGACTGCCGTTGAAGCCAAAGATGACGGTATCTATGTGACAATGGAAGGCAAGAAAGCACCGACTGAAGCTGTTCGTTATGATGCGGTATTGGTTGCAATCGGCCGTGTTCCAAATGGTAAAGGTCTAGACGCAGAGAAAGCTGGCGTTAATGTTGATGAGCGTGGCTTTATCAATGTTGATAAGCAGATGCGTACCAATGTACCTCACATCTATGCTATTGGTGATATCGTGGGTCAACCAATGCTTGCTCATAAAGGTGTGCATGAAGGCCATGTTGCTGCTGAAGTTATCTCTGGTCTTAAGCACTTCTTCGATCCTAAAGTTATTCCTTCAATTGCGTACACAGATCCAGAAGTTGCGTGGGTTGGTCTAACTGAGAAAGAAGCGAAAGAGCAAGGCATTGCTTATGAAACTGCAACTTTCCCTTGGGCTGCTAGTGGCCGTGCTATCGCATCAGATTGTGCAGATGGTATGACCAAGCTAATCTTTGATAAAGAGACTCATCGTGTTATAGGTGGCGCTATCGTTGGTGTTAACGGTGGTGAGCTATTAGGTGAAATTGGTCTGGCGATTGAGATGGACTGTGATGCTGAAGATTTAGCGTTAACGATTCATGCTCACCCGACTCTTCATGAGTCAGTGGGACTTGCTGCTGAGATCTATGAAGGTTCAATTACTGACTTGCCGAATCCAAAGGCAAAGAAGAAAAAGAAGTAGTTTGAACTTCTTGTAATATAAAGGCGCTCATTGAGCGCCTTTTTTGTGGGTGATACAAATTAAGCGGTTTGTTTTGTTATTAAGCAGGTGAATTCAATTCGTCGAACTGCTACATTCAAGTTAAGTTTAAAATTTAACTGCCTAATGATAAAAAGCATCTTTCAACTCATCTTGCTAATTACAGTGATATTAGTCACTTGCCTTACACCAACGAAGGCGAGCGATATTGTGCAGCGTGTATTTTCTGAAAGAGATGGTTTGGTTAACGGGACGATCAACGACATCAGTTTCGATAGTTATGGTTTTACCTGGGTTGCGACTGAGGAGGGACTTTATCGGGTTAGCAATAGCAAGGTCAGGCGCATAGACAAAAAAGGGTTTAATACTCGACTATCTGATGAATATATCGACTTTGTGGAACCATTGAGTAAAAGACATCTTCTTATCAGTAATTATACCGATACCTACTTATACGATATTTTACAAGACTCCTTTATTCGCTTTGGCAGTGAAGAGTTATTTCCCAATTTTAACGGTGTTGCTCTTAATACTATGACTAAGGGAGAGGGGGAAGACTATCTCTTTTTAACAAAAACAGGAGAGTTATTAGCTTTCTCCTACCAAAATATGACTCTTAATCTTATCAATAGTCTCCCCGCTAATCAGGATCACCCTTGGTCTATTTTAGTGGTTTTGGACGACAAACGCTTTTTAGTCGCTTCTCCATCTCAACTGCAGTTAAGAGACCAATTAGGAGAGTTTAAAATGGCTCTGGATTGGCAAGAAGATATGGGCATGATTAAAGGCGTTATACAGGATTCCTCTAAGCGACTATGGCTGAGTTCTAGTGATGGCTTTTACGAGATAATGCCTGATGATTTTAATTTGAGAAAAGTACCTCAACTCCCTTTTTACATCACTAAAGTTGCAGAAGATCGTAAAGGTAATTTATGGCTGGCAAGTAGAGAAGGATTGATTAAGTGGCACCCAGAGCATCAAGAGATAAAAGTCTATAAAGGAGACATCAAACAAGCAGCAAATATTGATTATATTTTTGATATTGCCATTGATAGCAACGATATTACTTGGGTGGGTGGGTCCGGTGACGCACTGGCGGTGGTTGCAGAGCTTCCTGACTTTCTCAAAGAGGTCTATACAAAAGCTCCTCCCTATATAGTTTCTAATGAGATGATATGGTCAATTTGGGCTAAAAATAGTGGAGTGTGGCTAGGCACTGATAAAGGCTTAGTTGTAATAAATAAAGAGTCCCAGATTAGTGCCACAGTGTTACCTGAAGAGTTAGCGTTAAACGATAGCATCTATAAAGTGGATGAACTTGATTCTTCACATGTACTTCTTTCTACGACAAATGGGCTCTTTGTTGTCCATAAAGAGACGCTTGAATCACAGCGTTTTTCTCAGTGGAGCCAGGGAGATAATTCATTAGAAAATAAACTTATCTTTTCCAGCTATCTTGATCCTCAAATTAAAGGGCGCTGGTGGTTTCCTACCGGAAGTGGGTTGTTTTATTGGGAGCCTGAGCAGCTTAATCCCCAAGAATTGTTAGTTTTTGAAGAGGGTGGTGGCCAATATAAACCTGACTTGAGAACTGTTTATCGCAGTGAGGATGGTAAGTTATGGATCGCAGGAAGCGAGCTCTTTGGCTATATAGATGATATTGGAGTCTTCCATTCGATGCTAAGCATCTTTGATGGTTCAAATCGCTCACCTACCATCAGTTATATTGAAGAGGTAAGCCCTGGCATTCTTTGGTTAGGCAGTTCATTGGGATTGATATCTTACGATTATGATAAAGGGTTGAGCGAATCATTAACCAAAAAGTGGCAAGTTGATTGCTCCTCAGTTTTCTTTCTCCATGAGTCTCCCCCTTATCGAATATTAGGCTGCCTTAATTCAATCATCCGCGTGAATATGAATACTGATGAGCTACTTGTTATAGAACATGAAGATGGCTTGATCAGTCAGGAGCTTAATGACGGTGCTTCGTTTTATGACTCTGGTGCTGGTCTGTATTTAGGTACGCCAGATGGTGCCATGTTAGTGAATGTGTCGGAGATGAGAAACCGCATTAAAAATGATGGGATCATGCTTGAATCGGTTTCAGTTTTTTATGATAAGTCTACCGAGATAAGTTTAATACCTGAGAAAAATAGTATTATTAAACCTGGTGCACGGATGATCAATTTTCAGCTAACTAGCTTAGATTATTTAGACGATCGTCCACTCACCTTACAATACCGTATACGTTTGCAAGGTGAACAGGTTGACGTTAACTATCTTCTCCTTTCCGATCAGTCCCTTGTTAGCGTATCTGGCCTGAAAGCTGGAAAGTATGTTCTCGATATTCTTAGTTTGCAAAATGGGATCTGGTCGAGCGAGCCATACTCATATCACTTTGAAGTTGACGAGTTTTGGTGGGAAAGCTCATGGTTTAAAAGCTTTTTTATCGTCGTCTTACTGCTTATCGTCATTATTATCTTAATAGGCCGACAGCGCCAAATCTCTGCTTTTAGAGTGGTTAATGAAGCATTGGTGGAGAGTGAGGACAGATTACGCCAGTCTCTCAAAGGCAGTGACTCAGAGCTGTGGGAGTGGCGTTACGATACCCAGATGTTCAATCTAGAGAATCAAGGGGCAGCGCTCACAGGTAGTAAAAACATACTACTTACTTTAGATGACTTTCCTGTACATAGAGACGAGAAAAAAGGGGTTTTGGAAAGTTGGGAGAGTATGTTGAATGGAGATAGCGATCGATTTGAAGTGGAGTATCGCTACCGTAGGGAGGATAAATCTTGGGGCTGGACACGTGTGCGAGGTCGGCCTGTAGACTTTGACCCAGAAACTGGGAGGATAACACGAGTTGCTGGTATATATTCAGATATTACCACTCAGCGTCAACTAGAAGATGATGTAAAGCTATTAGCTCAAGCATTTGAAAATACATCTGAAGGTGTGCTTATTCTTGATGCCAAAGAGCGAATCAAAGTCTCAAATAAAGCGGCTCAAATAATTCTAGGCTTAGACGTAGAAGCGTTTCACTCTAAGACCTTTTCCTCCTTAATGGTGGCTAAAGAGGGGCGTTTAGATGAGGTTGCTAAATTGCTGGGTCGTGGTGACTCCTGGACTGGAGAGAGGGAGTTTATCTGTGCCAATGGAAACAACTGCCCTGTATGGCTAAATATCTCTACTATGCTGGGAGGAAAAGGCGACATTGTTCACTATGTAGCAGTATTTTCTGATATTACAGAGAGAAAGCGCTCAGAGGCTGAGTTACGGCGCTTGGCTAATTATGATGTACTGACTGGGTTGCCAAACCGCTCGCTATTTTCAACTCGTCTTGCTCAATCTATTCACAGAGCAGAACATAGCGGTGAAAAGCTAGCGTTAATATTCTTAGATTTAGATAGATTCAAACATGTTAATGATTCATTTGGGCATAGCATGGGAGATGCGCTTTTAGTCGAAGCCGCCAGCAGGTTGCAATCTTGTATTCATGATGGGCATACCTTGTGTCGTTTTGGTGGTGATGAGTTTGTGATTCTACTCAGAGATGTCAGTGATATTGATATGATCAATCACATATGTACTGAACTACTAAAACAGATAGAAACCCCCTTTGAACTCTATGGCCGAGAGTTTTTTATTTCGACGAGTATCGGAGTCAGTCTATGGCCTGATGATGCAACTCAAGCTGAGAATTTGATTAAAAATGCTGATCAAGCTATGTACCATGCCAAAGAGGAAGGGAAGGGGAATTTTCAATATTACTCCTCTGAGCGAAATTCCGAGGCACTTTATCACCTTCATCTTGAAGCTGAGTTAAGACGCGCTATCGAACGTGATGAGTTTGAGCTTCACTATCAGCCCCAAGTTGATATTCTTAAAGATGATAAGTTGATTGGCATGGAGGCGTTATTGCGTTGGCGCCATCATCAAGATGGGCTGATCCGTACCGATATCTTCATCAAGGTGGCAGAATCTTGTGGTTTAATTATTGATATCGATCGCTGGGTTCTGCGTCAAGCTTGTATTCAAGGCGCACAGTGGGCATCGGTCTATGGCGAGAGCTTTAAACTGTCAGTTAATATCTCAGCGGTTCACTTTCGCCAGCCAGATTTTATTGAGGGAGTGAAGGCGATTATTCATGAGACGCAAATCCCTGCGAAAATATTAAATTTCGAGATAACCGAAGGGGTCTTGATGAAGGAGCTTAATATCGCTAAAGCGCATCTTAAGGAGTTGAAGTGTCTAGGGATTGATGTGGCAATTGATGATTTTGGTACGGGTTACTCCTCGTTGGCTTACCTTCGCCACTTTGATGTTACTACGCTTAAAATTGATCGCTCCTTCCTAATCGATATAGCGACTAATGAGGCTGATCAAGCAATTGCCAGCAGTATTATCGAACTTGCTAGAAACCTGAAGTTAAGTGTTGTTGCTGAAGGGGTAGAAACGAAGGCCCAGTTAGAGCAAGTTTTCAGTAGAGGCTGCTACATTATTCAGGGCTATTACTTTTCTAAGCCTTTAACTCAGCCTGAGATGGAACGTTATATGAAAAGTCAAAACTAGGTGTTTAGGTCCTGATTAAATAATAAGCGTGTTGGCTTTTTTGTGTTTTATCTATGTTGTGTTTTTTTTGATACTATACGGCAGCCTTGTATAGAAATTAATTAAGACATAACACCCTATGATACGTTCTACAGCACTATTCCTACTACTCTCTCTTCTCTCCAGCTCTGTTTTTGCGGAAGTCAGACCTAAAATTGGTCTAGTGCTCAGTGGTGGTGGGGCCAAAGGGGCTGCCCATATTGGCGTGCTTAAAGTTCTCGAGGAAAATCGAGTACCTGTCGATTATATCGCTGGGACAAGTATTGGTGCCTATGTCGCTGGTATGTATGCACTCGGTTATAGCGCTGCAGAGATTGAACAGATCATGATGAATGAGTCTTGGTCAAACGGTTACTCCGATACGATCCCAAGGGAGTCGTTGAGTTATCGCAATAAGCAGCAGCGAGATCGTTTTAATATTCCGTTAAACATTGGCTATAGCGATGAAACCGTGAAACTCCCCAATGGCCTGCTTCGTGGTCAAACCATGTCGCAACTATTACAACGCTCAACTGGGTTGGTTCATCAATTTGGGCACTTCGATGAACTCGCTATCCCCTACCGCGCAGTAGCGACAGATCTGGAAACCAGTAACCCTGTTATCCTCTCAACAGGCAGTATCGTCAAAGCGATGCAAGCATCCGCAACCGTACCCGGAGCACTTCAACCAATTGAGTATGAAGGCAAACTGTTAGTTGATGGTGGTATTGCGAATAATATGCCTGTCGATGTCGTCAAAGCGCTAGGCGCCGATATCGTAATCGCTGTAGATATTGGTTCATCTCTGGTGAAAAAAGAGGCATTAGATAGCACTGTAGCTGTACTTAATCAGCTATCAACCATGCTGACCAATGCAAGTACTGAGAAGCAAAAGTTGTTGCTTACTGAAGATGATATTTTGATCCGGCCTGATGTTGGGGATATGAGCACAACCGATTTTGAGATTATGCCTCAGGCCTACGCGCTTGGCGAAAAAGCGGCACTTGAACATCTGTTAAGTCTTAAAGGCTTGGGTGTTGGTGAGGCCGAGTATGTGGTTTATCAAGATAACAAGCAGAGATTAAGCAAGCGTTGGCAAGATAGTGTGGAACGTCCTTTAGTGGAGATTGTGTTTAATAACAACTCTAAAGTGAGTGAGTCCCTGTTAAGAGAGACACTCGATCTTCATGAAGGTGAGGTGGTGACGAAAGAGGAGTTAGAGAGAGCCATTGCTAATGTTTATTCATTAGATAAGTTTGAGCGAGTGAATGCTGAATTTGTCGATACGGATAGAGGACGGATCTTGACCCTAAATACTCGAGCAAAATCTTGGGGGCCTAACTATTTTGGCCTCGGATTTAGTTGGGAAGATGACCTTACTGAAGACTCAAGTATGTCTTTGGACTTCTCCTATACCATGACAGATCTAACCGATACTGGTGGAGAGTGGCGTAATGAGTTAAGGCTTGGTTTTGAGAAGTTACTATCAACCGAGTTTTATCTGCCAATGGATTATGATCAGGCTTTCTATGCCAGAGCAGGGCTGGCTTATGAGCTCAAGGATTTTAGTATCTATGAAGATAACGCTAAATTTGTGGAGTTTTCTCAAACTGTGTACCGAGCAGATGTAGGCGTTGGCTATAACTATACATTGGAAGGTTTGGTTGAGTTGGGGGTTACCAATGAGAAAGGTGAATTTGAATTTCTTAAAGATACTTATGACTATGACTCTTACGGTATTTATTTAAAGCTAGGTTTCGATAACCTCAATAGTATGAACTTCCCAACGTCAGGTAATCGATTCACTTTTAATATGTATTATCGAAGAGACGTAAATGAGTTATCTGGTGAGGACTCTTACGCTGAGAACTCGCTTCAAATAGAAGCCGACTGGCGAGGGGCTTTGAGCTTAGGGAACCATGCAATAGTAGGTATTGCCTCATTGGCAACCATTGATACTGAAGAGCAGTTTAGTCCACATCTATCTGAACTGGGTGGCTTCCTTAATCTCTCCGGTTACCACAAAAACTCCTTGGTTGGCTCTCATAAAATATTTGGTGCTTTTGTGTATCAATATGATTTGGGACGTGATGTGCTGGGAATGACGGATTACCCACTCTATCTTGGTGGTAGTTTGGAAGCTGGTAACGTTTGGCAGAACAAAGATAACATTGACCTCAACGATCTCATCTATTCAGGTAGCCTATTTTTCGGTACTGATACCAGTATGGGGCCCGCAGCCTTAGGTTTTGGTTGGGCCGATGATGGTGAGATGACGCTGTTTCTCTTTTTAGGAAAGAGTTGGTAAGTCATAGAAAGTTACAAATACAACCTGTAGGCCTATGGGACTAATGTTAAGGTTAAAATGTTAAGCTAAATCATAATAAAATCGGGGATTATAATGAAAAGAGTAAGCAAGCTGGCAATTGGCATCGCCTTAAGTTTAGGTCTTGCTGCGTGCAGTAGTAATGAGCCAAGTGCACCGGAAGTACAATCAAAGAGCATGGTTTCTGGTGTCGAGAAGGCTAACTTCGATACCTCTGTACGCCACCAAGATGATTTTTATTATAGTGTTAATGGTCACTGGCTAGCGAACACACCAATCCCCGATGATAAGTCTAACTATGGTGCCTTCTCTGTTCTCTATGAGCGGAGCCAAAAAGCGCTAAAACAGATTATCGATGATGCTGCATCTAAGCCAAATAAACTAGATGGCTCCAGTGAGCAAAAAGTGGGTGACTTCTATAACAGCTATATGAATACCGATATTGTAGAGCGGTTAGGTATTGCACCACTAAGTGAGCAGCTTTCTGATATCTCTCTGGCGAAAGATCATGATGATATTGCCAGTTTAATGGGAGGCCTCTTGCTCAATGGTGTGCAGATCCCATTTGGCTTTTACGTTAATAATGACGCAAAAAAATCTACTCAGTATGCCGTTTACCTTTATCAGTCAGGCCTAAGCCTGCCAGATCGTGACTATTACTTAAAAGATGATGCAAAGTTTGTGGCTAATAGAGCCGCACTTAATACTTATGTCACCGATATTATGACTCAAGCAGGCAGTAAAGATGCAAAGCGTATCGCTGCTAGTGTTGCGAAAATAGAGCACTTTATTGCTAAGAGTCAATGGAGCCGTGTGGAGTCTCGCGATGCTAATAAGAGTTATAACAAAATGAATAGAGCAGAACTACAGGCAAGTATGCCTGAGTTTGATTTTGTTCAGTTTGCTGCGAGTGCAGATATTGGCAAAGTGAAAGAGGTTATTGTTCGTCAAAAATCCTACTTTGAGGAGTTTGGCAGGCACTTCACCGGATTCACTGTTACTGAATGGCAGGATTACCTCTCTTTTCATCTTGTTGATAGTTATGCCGAGCTATTAAGTCAAAACTTTGTTGATCTGCATTTTAATTTTCACAGTAAAACCCTGATGGGCATAGAAGCACAGAAGCCACGTTGGAAAAGAGCGGTTGATGCTGCAGACCAAGTGCTCGGTGAGCTAGTTGGTAAGGAGTATGTAAAGGAACACTTCAAGCCAGAAGCCAAAGAGAAGATGGAGTCACTGATCCAAGATCTGATCAAAGGGTTTGAAGTGAGCATTAATGAACTTGAATGGATGACGCCTGAAACAAAGGTCGCCGCTCAGGAAAAACTCTCTAAGTTCACTTATAAGATAGGTTACCCAGATAAATGGAGAGATTACACCGACCTCCAAATTAAACCAGATGAGCTGGTGGGTAATTATCAGCGTTACGCTAAGTTTGAATATAACACCATGCTAGATAAGCTTGGTAAGCCTATCGATCGCACTGAATGGCATATGACGCCGCAAACCGTTAATGCTTACTATAATCCGGTAATGAATGAAATTGTGTTTCCAGCCGCGATTTTACAGCCTCCCTTCTTTAATCTTGAAGCGGATGATGCAATCAACTTTGGTGGTATCGGTGCGGTGATTGGCCATGAGATAAGTCATGGTTTCGATGATCAAGGCGCTAAGTATGATGGTGATGGTAATTTACGTAATTGGTGGACAGATGCCGATCGTGAGGAGTTTCAAAAACGTGGTGCTCAACTATCTGCTCAATACTCTAAATATGAAGCGCTACCAGGTAAACATGTAAATGGTGATCTGACATTAGGTGAGAATATCGGTGATCTTGGAGGCTTAACGGTTGCAGCACGTTCATATCACCTAAGCTTAGATGGTCAAGAAGCACCAGTTATTGACGGATTAACTGGAGAGCAGAGGCTCTTTATTGGCTGGTCACAAGTATGGCGTCGTAACTATCGTGATGAAGAGCTAAGTCGTCGTTTAATGACAGACTCTCACTCACCTAGTCACTTCCGTGCGATGGGGACGCCAAGAAATATTCCTGCATTTTATCAAGCCTTCGATTTAAAAGAGGGAGATAAGATGTTCTTAGCTCCAGAAGATCGAGTAAAGATCTGGTAGTGAGTTGATAAAGTCTATAAATAAAGAGCCCATCGTTTGATGGGCTCTTTATTTTCAAGCTGTAAAACAGTATTCGTGTGGTGATTTTGTCAACTATTGTGGATAAGTCAGGGGGTAAGTGGTGTGTAGAATGTGGCTAAAAGTGGCTTTTAAAAAAAGATCGTTTTTTATGAAAAAAGCCCTTGTGCTCTGGGCTGAACTGCCTATAATGCGCATCCACTGACACGGCACAGCAGGTCAACTACCCAGCGTAAGCGCTAGATAGAACGGGACTTGTAGCTCAATCAGTATCTCTTTTAACAAAGAGATGAGAGATTAACTTCTTTGGAAATTAATCTCTGGTGACAAACGCTTTAAGGGCTTCGGGTTTTGTTTCTTTTACGAGAGTGTTTCACTCTGCTGATTAAGAAATCATCGCTTGAAAAACTTCTTCAAATAAGCGCTTGACGCCAACCACGGAGAGTGTAGAATACGCCTCCTCAAGCCAACGACCTAGCGTCAACGGCGGCATCTGAAAGATTGATGCTAACGCTCTTTAACAATTCAAAACAAGAAATCTGTGTGGACACTCACAGGTGTTGAGTTATTCGAAATTGCTTTCTTGTCCTTCGGGATGTAAGCAATCAAAAATTTTCTCAATGAACCACTGAGTGACCATAGCAATATGTAAACTATGAATCGCAAGATTCATAAAACAGTATAATTCATTGAGCCGTTCTTCATTCTTAATCGGATGAGAACACAAAACTTTAATTGAAGAGTTTGATCATGGCTCAGATTGAACGCTGGCGGCAGGCCTAACACATGCAAGTCGAGCGGAAACAGGAGAGTAGCTTGCTACTTTCGCTGTCGAGCGGCGGACGGGTGAGTAATGCCTAGATATCTGCCTAGTCGTGGGGGATAACAGTTGGAAACGACTGCTAATACCGCATACGCCCTACGGGGGAAAGGAGGGGACCTTCGGGCCTTTCGCGATTAGATGAGTCTAGGTGGGATTAGCTAGTAGGTGAGGTAATGGCTCACCTAGGCGACGATCCCTAGCTGTTCTGAGAGGATGATCAGCCACACTGGGACTGAGACACGGCCCAGACTCCTACGGGAGGCAGCAGTGGGGAATATTGCACAATGGGCGAAAGCCTGATGCAGCCATGCCGCGTGTGTGAAGAAGGCCTTCGGGTTGTAAAGCACTTTCAGCGAGGAGGAAAGGTTAACGGTTAATAACCGTTAGCTGTGACGTTACTCGCAGAAGAAGCACCGGCTAACTTCGTGCCAGCAGCCGCGGTAATACGAGGGGTGCAAGCGTTAATCGGAATTACTGGGCGTAAAGCGTACGCAGGCGGTTTGTTAAGCCAGATGTGAAAGCCCCGGGCTCAACCTGGGAATTGCATTTGGAACTGGCAAACTAGAGTCTTGTAGAGGGGGGTAGAATTTCAGGTGTAGCGGTGAAATGCGTAGAGATCTGAAGGAATACCGGTGGCGAAGGCGGCCCCCTGGACAAAGACTGACGCTCAGGTACGAAAGCGTGGGGAGCAAACAGGATTAGATACCCTGGTAGTCCACGCCGTAAACGATGTCTACTCGGAGTTTGGTAACTTAGTTACTGGGCTCCCAAGCTAACGCATTAAGTAGACCGCCTGGGGAGTACGGCCGCAAGGTTAAAACTCAAATGAATTGACGGGGGCCCGCACAAGCGGTGGAGCATGTGGTTTAATTCGATGCAACGCGAAGAACCTTACCTACTCTTGACATCCTCAGAAGAGCTTAGAGATAAGCTTGTGCCTTCGGGAACTGAGAGACAGGTGCTGCATGGCTGTCGTCAGCTCGTGTTGTGAAATGTTGGGTTAAGTCCCGCAACGAGCGCAACCCTTATCCTTATTTGCCAGCACTTCGGGTGGGAACTTTAGGGAGACTGCCGGTGATAAACCGGAGGAAGGTGGGGACGACGTCAAGTCATCATGGCCCTTACGAGTAGGGCTACACACGTGCTACAATGGTCGGTACAGAGGGTTGCGAAGCCGCGAGGTGGAGCTAATCCCATAAAGCCGGTCGTAGTCCGGATTGGAGTCTGCAACTCGACTCCATGAAGTCGGAATCGCTAGTAATCGTGGATCAGAATGCCACGGTGAATACGTTCCCGGGCCTTGTACACACCGCCCGTCACACCATGGGAGTGGGCTGCACCAGAAGTAGATAGCTTAACCTTCGGGAGGGCGTTTACCACGGTGTGGTTCATGACTGGGGTGAAGTCGTAACAAGGTAGCCCTAGGGGAACCTGGGGCTGGATCACCTCCTTACCTATACGACTAACTCGATATTTGCTGAGTGTTCACACAGATAACTTGTTCTTGTTAGAGCGAGTGGCACGCCTTTACGGCGATGCTTGTTCTTTAAAAATTTGGAAAGCTGATAGTATTAATTTAACGATTAATGCGAAATAAATAATTGAGTTCTCAAACACTTAAATCAAGTGCCGAAGGATTTACCTTAGGGTAATGAATTCATGAGTATTCTTTTGGCGAAAGTAAACACCATTAGTTGCGATACAACGACTGAGCTTACCCGCTTGGTAGAGTTTGTTTCCTTGTGAAACTTATTTGGGTTGTATGGTTAAGTGACTAAGCGTATACGGTGGATGCCTTGGCAGTCAGAGGCGATGAAGGACGTAGTAACTTGCGAAAAGCGTTGGCGAGCTAGTAACAAGCATTTGAGCTAACGATGTCCGAATGGGGAAACCCACTTACATAAGTAAGTATCATTAACTGAATACATAGGTTAATGAGGCAAACCCGGGGAACTGAAACATCTAAGTACCCGGAGGAAAAGAAATCAACCGAGATTCCCCTAGTAGCGGCGAGCGAACGGGGATTAGCCCTTAAGCGTAGAGGGTGTTAGTGGAATGAGTTGGAAAGCTCAGCGGCACAGGGTGATAGCCCCGTACATGAAAACTAACTTTACGTGAAAACGAGTAGGACGGGACACGTGACATCTTGTCTGAACATGGGGGGACCATCCTCCAAGGCTAAATACTCCTGACTGACCGATAGTGAACCAGTACCGTGAGGGAAAGGCGAAAAGAACCCCTGTGAGGGGAGTGAAATAGAACCTGAAACCGTATACGTACAAGCAGTGGGAGCGGTTCTTGAGACCGTGACTGCGTACCTTTTGTATAATGGGTCAGCGACTTACATTTTGTAGCGAGGTTAAGCGAATAGCGGAGCCGTAGGGAAACCGAGTGTTAACTGCGCGTTTAGTTGCAAGGTGTAGACCCGAAACCCGGTGATCTATCCATGGGCAGGTTGAAGATTGAGTAACATCAATTGGAGGACCGAACCGACTTATGTTGAAAAATGAGCGGATGACTTGTGGATGGGGGTGAAAGGCCAATCAAACCGGGAGATATCTGGTTCTCCTCGAAAGCTATTTAGGTAGCGCCTCGAGCGAATACCATTGGGGGTAGAGCACTGTTAAGGCTAGGGGGTCATCCCGACTTACCAACCCTTTGCAAACTCCGAATACCAATGAGTACTACTCGGGAGACACACGGCGGGTGCTAACGTCCGTCGTGAAAAGGGAAACAACCCAGACCGTCAGCTAAGGTCCCAAAGTTATTGCTAAGTGGGAAACGATGTGGGAAGGCTTAGACAGCTAGGATGTTGGCTTAGAAGCAGCCATCATTTAAAGAAAGCGTAATAGCTCACTAGTCGAGTCGGCCTGCGCGGAAGATTTAACGGGGCTAAGCAATACACCGAAGCTACGGGTTTGCATCTTAGGATGCAAGCGGTAGAGGAGCGTTCTGTAAGCCGTTGAAGGTGAAGGGGTAACCCACACTGGAGGTATCAGAAGTGCGAATGCTGACATGAGTAACGATAAAGGGAGTGAAAAACTCCCTCGCCGAAAGACCAAGGGTTCCTGTCCAATGTTAATCAGGGCAGGGTGAGTCGACCCCTAAGGCGAGGCCGAAAGGCGTAGTCGATGGGAAACGGGTTAATATTCCCGTACTTCTGCTAACTGCGATGGAGAGACGGAGAAGGCTAGGCTAGCGCGGCGTTGGTTGTCCGCGTTTAAGGCTGTAGGCTGTTCACTTAGGCAAATCCGGGTGAACATTAGGCTGAGAGTTGATGACGAGGTCCTAAGGGACTGAAGTAGTTGATGCCATGCTTCCAGGAAAATCTTCTAAGCTTCAGGTTAGTAGGAATCGTACCCCAAACCGACACAGGTGGTTGGGTAGAGAATACCAAGGCGCTTGAGAGAACTCGGCTGAAGGAACTAGGCAAAATGGTACCGTAACTTCGGGAGAAGGTACGCTCCCGACGGTGATGAGACTTGCTCTCTAAGCTGTTGGGAGTCGCAGATACCAGGTGGCTGCAACTGTTTATCAAAAACACAGTACTGTGCAAACTCGCAAGAGGAAGTATACGGTATGACGCCTGCCCGGTGCCGGAAGGTTAATTGATTGGGTTATCTTCGGAGAAGCTCATGATCGAAGCCCCGGTAAACGGCGGCCGTAACTATAACGGTCCTAAGGTAGCGAAATTCCTTGTCGGGTAAGTTCCGACCTGCACGAATGGCGTAATGATGGCCACGCTGTCTCCAGCCGAGACTCAGTGAAGTTGAAATTGCGGTGAAGATGCCGTATACCCGCGGCTAGACGGAAAGACCCCGTGCACCTTTACTATAGCTTGGCACTGAACATTGAACCTACATGTGTAGGATAGGTGGGAGACTTTGAAGATGGGACGCTAGTTCTATTGGAGTCAACCTTGAAATACCACCCTTGTAGCTTTGATGTTCTAACTCTGGCCCCTGAATCGGGGTTGAGGACAGTGCCTGGTGGGTAGTTTGACTGGGGCGGTCTCCTCCCAAAGAGTAACGGAGGAGCACGAAGGTTGGCTAAGTACGGTCGGACATCGTACGGTTAGTGCAATGGCATAAGCCAGCTTAACTGCGAGACATACACGTCGAGCAGGTACGAAAGTAGGTCATAGTGATCCGGTGGTTCTGAATGGAAGGGCCATCGCTCAACGGATAAAAGGTACGCCGGGGATAACAGGCTGATACCGCCCAAGAGTTCATATCGACGGCGGTGTTTGGCACCTCGATGTCGGCTCATCACATCCTGGGGCTGAAGTCGGTCCCAAGGGTATGGCTGTTCGCCATTTAAAGTGGTACGCGAGCTGGGTTCAGAACGTCGTGAGACAGTTCGGTCCCTATCTGCCGTGGGCGTTGGATGATTGAAGGAAGCTGCTCCTAGTACGAGAGGACCGGAGTGGACGAACCGCTGGTGTTCGGGTTGTTATGCCAATAGCATTGCCCGGTAGCTACGTTCGGAATCGATAACCGCTGAAAGCATCTAAGCGGGAAGCGAGTCCTAAGATGAGTCATCCCTAGGGATTTAATCCCTCTAAAGAGCCGTTCGAGACTAGGACGTTGATAGGTCAGGTGTGTAAGCGTTGTGAGGCGTTGAGCTAACTGATACTAATGACTCGTGAGGCTTAACCATACAACCCAGATGGGTTTTATGAGTAGCTAGTGTGATTACTTCATAAGCACAAAAGAATACGAACTTGATTTAAGTTTGAGACAATTATTTAAGCTTTCTAAATTTACCCAATTAGTCTGGAAACAATAGCATTGTGGTCCCACCTGATCCCATCTCGAACTCAGAAGTGAAACGCAATCGCGCCGATGGTAGTGTGGGGTCTCCCCATGTGAGAGTAGGTCATTTCCAGGCGCCTAATACACGAAAAAGCCCTAGCAGAAAACGCTAGGGCTTTTTTCGTATATACGCTCCGCGAAGGAGCTATTCTCGATGTCAACCCACCGCTGAGCGGGACCTCCAGTTCAGCGACTACGTCGCTTCTCGCTACAAAGTAGCAAAATGCTGCCGCATTCAAAGCACTACTTTTCCGCCCCCATGTGTTCGCTGCGCGAACGTCGAGAGTAGGGCGAATATCGCGCTAGTGATGTGTTTATGGCTAAAAATAGCTCCATGCATTTTCAGCATTCCCCACATCCATGTGGGTTAGCGCGAAGCTGACCATGACAGGCGCCTATTTAAGTGAAGAAGCTAGCCCGCTGTATATGAGAAGAGTAGATGGCTTTTTTGTACAGGAAGTACTTATCCTTGATTGCCATGGATGGCATAGGAGAGGATTTGCGTTTGGGGCTTTGTAAAATTATTAACTTTACGTCTCGAATTTACAGTGCTGATATCAGGTGGCTGTTCCACTTAAGCACGTACGTGCAATGCTTACTCCCGATGTCGGTCGATAATTGCATCCTGCATAATGGACACTTCCGCCATCCATGTGGGTCGTAGGGTGAAATAGGCGTTGTTGGTGAAGCGCAGCTTTGCGCCTATTGAACGCGGAGAGCTGGCTCGCAGCTGGGCTATTGGAAGGCGCCTTTGGGATGGCTAAGAAATCACTTTTTATTGGCTTACCCACTTAAGCACGTACGTGCAATACCTACTCATATGCAGGTTGATATGATGCTTCTCAGGCTCTAACATCCTAGGTAACAGCTCCTGTATTACTCTCTATAATTGCTCCTGCATATTCTACCTTCAGCGATCCATGGCTTCGTACCTCCTGCATCTATCTGTTTCTGACACTCGGTACATCTATGGTCTCGTACCTCATATATCCATATGATGTGTTCATGGGGTCAGGTGCATTTCGGAAACGATCTTACAAAGGAAGTTGAATACAGGGGGCTGTCTTTTTAATTGAACATATTCTGTTCCATATAAATATTGAGTGGCTATTGCTATTAATACCTAGGTTGTTATTTTAGCTGCTATTAATGGATTACTGCTTAGGGTCTTTATGAAGCTTGAGATGATTTGTACTGGTGAAGAGGTGTTAGCGGGTCAGATTGTTGATACCAATGCTGCTTGGTTTGCGAATACTTTGATTGAGCGAGGTGTTGAGTGTCAGCGACGCATTACCGTTGGTGATCGCCTTGAAGATCTTGTTGCTGTTTTTAAAGAGCGTAGTACAGAAGCTGATGTGATCATGGTCAATGGCGGTTTAGGGCCTACTAGTGATGACCTGTCCACCGAGGCGATGGCTTTGGCTCTTGGTGTGCCTTTAGTTGAGAATAAGGAGTGGCGCAGTAAGTTAGAAGCTTGGTTTGCTAAAAATGCCAGAGTAATGGCTGAGAGTAACCTGAAGCAGGCGTTATTGCCACAAGGGGCTATTATGATTGATAACCCTGTTGGTACTGCTTGTGGCTTTGCCATTAAACTTAACCAAGCATGGCTTTTCTTTACTCCTGGTGTTCCTTTTGAGTTTAAACGTATGGTGAAGGAGCAGTTCATCCCTTTCATTGAGGAGCATTTTCCTCTATCTGAGCCTGTTTCAGTCAAGAAGCTTCTGACCTTAGGTCATGGTGAGTCGGCTCTTGCTGATAAGTTAGAAGTGATACCTCTGCCTAAAGGGGTTACTTTGGGTTACCGCTCCTATATGCCCTATATTGAAATTAAGCTTTTTGCGAGAGGCCAATTAGCGATTGATTCGCTTGCAACGATAGAAACTGAAGTGAAAAAGATACTTGGGCATAGTGTGGTTGCTGAAGATATTACCACTTTAGATCAGGAGATCCATAATAGCTTGGTCAATTCAGGCTTTAGCTTGAGTGTTGCGGAATCTTGCACTGGAGGTTTAATTGCGAGTGGTTTGGTGGCTTTTGCTGGCAGCTCTGCATATCTCCATCAAGGCTTAGTGACCTATAGTAATGAAGCAAAGGTCAAGGTATTAGGTGTAAACCCTCAGACCTTAGATGATTATGGCGCAGTTTCTATTGCGACAGTTGAGGAGATGGCTAAGGGAGCAAGGGGCATACTGGATAGTGATTATGCGCTTGCTACTAGTGGTATTGCGGGGCCAGATGGAGGCAGTGATGAGAAACCCGTTGGAACAGTTGCAATTGCTTTAGCGACTAAATACGGTGTGTATAGTCAGATGTTGAAGCTACCTAGTCGTTCAAGAGCCTTAGTTCGTAGCTTAGGCACTGCTATTGCCTACGATATGTTGAGGCGTGAGCTGTTAGGTGAGGCTGTAATTGTTGATTACTCCTCTTTTTCTCGTTTTAGCAAATAACTTTTAGCAAGTACGTTGGTATTAGATACAAAAAATGCAATCAACTAAGCTGATTGCATTTTTTAGTTTATGGATTAGATGTTGAAGTTAAGCTACTCGTCAAATATCAGTTTTAACTTTCCTGGTTTCACCTCAATTCGCTTTGTCATCTCAGCGATTAAAGCCTGATTGGACTCTGAGGTGTCCAGTATATAAACCGGCTGCGTTTCCAGAAAGTGGGTTAAAAACCCCATCATCTGCGGTGCTACCTGCTTAACTGCTTTTTCAATATCCTTAGGGTTAGACTCGATACTCACAAGTCTTAATTGCTTTAAGTAAACGCTATGGCTATCGGCATCGTACCAAGGTTCAGCCTCAAAGGTCGTCTTCATTTTTGCTTTAAATGGCACTAATGGATTTCTGACTTTTACGATACTATCTGCAGTCACAGACATGGTATCGACCTTATGGCCTAAGCTAACATCTATATTGTTGATACGCATCTCGATACCAAAGAGTTGATTGCCCTCTTTAATTTCAAAATGGATCTCATCGGATAGATAACCCTCTAGCTCTTTTTCTGTAATGCTGTACTGACTAACACACCCGCTTAGTAGCAGTAGTGTCAGTGGCATTATGTAGCTCAGTAATTTCATCAGCCCGTATTTCTCATGCCTGCCGCAACTCCAGCGATGGTTAACATTAGCGCCAACTCTACATTGGTTGATTGCACCTCATCTTTACGTGTACGAGCCAGCAGCTCAGCTTGCATAAAGTTAAGGGGATCAATGTAAGGGTTACGTAAGGTCACTGATTCTCGGTTCCACGGAGTGTGTTCCATTAAGGCCTGCGACTGAGTGAGTGCTAACACGGCTTTAACGCCTGTTGCTAAACGCCCTCTCAATGCATCACCCAGATGATGAAGGTTTTCAGGCACCAAACAGGTTTCGTAGTATTTAGCTAAATTAGGTTCCGCCTTGGCGTAGACCATCTCTAACATCGAGATCCGTGTTTTGAAGAAGGGCCACTTCTGCTCCATCTCTTGAAGCAGTTCCATCTCTCCTCTATCACTTGCCGCTTGCAGTGCTTCTCCAGCTCCCAGCCATGCAGGGAGCATTAAGCGGTTTTGTGACCAAGCAAAGATCCATGGAATTGCGCGAAGAGACTCAATGCCGCCATCGACACGCCGTTTTGCTGGGCGACTGCCTAATGGCAGCTTACCTAGTTCTACTTCAGGCGTTGCGGCGCGGAAGTAGGCGACAAAATCAGGCTCTTCTCGAACGATAGAGCGGTATGCAGCAACTGACTCTTCAGCCAATCTTTGCATGCAGGCTCGCCATTCAGGTTTAGGCGCCGGAGGTGGTAGCAGTGTGGCTTCCATGACTGCTGAGGTGTATAAAGCCAAGCTTTGTACAGCTAGTTTAGGTAAACCAAATTTAAAGCGGATCATCTCTCCTTGCTCTGTCACACGGATGCGTCCATCAACAGATCCTGGAGGTTGAGAAAGTATCGCCTCATGAGCGGGTCCGCCTCCACGACCAATCGTACCGCCTCGGCCATGGAAGAGGGTAAGTTTTACATCAGCTTGACGACTGACTTCTACTAATTGCTCCTGTGCATGGTATTGCGCCCAAGCGGCAGCCATTACACCTGCATCTTTTGCGGAGTCAGAATAGCCAATCATCACCTCTTGATGACCTTTGGTGTAACCACGGTACCAATCAATAGCAAATAGCGCTGACATACAGCTAGAAGCATTATTGAGGTCGTCTAAGGTTTCAAACAGTGGTACAACACGCATTGGGTGTGGGCAGCCGGTTTCTTTTAGCAATAAAAGAACAGTGAGTACATCTGATGGCTTGCTGGCCATAGAGATAACATAAGAGCCTAGGGCTCGTGCGGGTTGAGTCGCAATAAGTCGGCAAGTGCTGACGACCTCTGCAACGTCTTCGCTTGGTTGCCAGTTCGATGGGATCAATGGACGCTTACTACTGAGCTCTCTGAGAAGAAAGGCTTGCTTCTCGTTTTCATCCCAGTGGTTAAAATCACCCATGCCTAAGTAACGGGTGAGCTCTGCAACAACATCACAGTGGCGTTGAGCATCCTGCCTGATATCTAGCCTGAGCATATGTATGCCGAAGCAGGCGATACGACGTAGCATGTCCAGCAGTAGACCGTTAGCGATTAGACTCATTCCTGAATCGGATAGACTCTTATACAGCATCATTAGTGGCGCTTTAAGATCGTCCTCATTCCAAATAATGCTGTTTTTATCGACTTCAGGTTGATGACCTTCTAGGCGCTCATTTAGGTAATCTATGGTGTTCCTAAGTTTCTGTCTGATTCCACGAAGTACGTCACGGTAGGGTTCATGACTATTGTTAGTGAGCGCTAACAGTTCATCGTTGGCCTCTTCCATGGAAAGGTCGTTAACCAGTAAGACAACATCTTTTAGGTATAAACGTGCTGCTGTATGGCGGTTTCTATCTAAAACCTCTTGAGTGACCTGAGCGGTAACAAATGGGTTTCCGTCGCGATCTCCCCCCATCCAGCTAGAAAAGCGCACTGGAGCGATATCGATTGGGAGCTGTTTGCCGGTTCTCTCTTCAACTTGCTCATTGAGTTGTCTGAGAAAGTCTGGAATGGCCTGCCAAAGTGAAACCTCAATGGTGCTTAACCCCCAGCGAGCCTCATCAACTGGGGTTGGACGTTCGTGGCGGATCTCGTTGGTATGCCAAATTTGTGCGATAAGCTGGCGCAGACGAAGATGTTGCTGCTTTTTCTCACGCTCAGTGAGTAATGGGTTCTCAAGTGCAGCAAGACTGTCGACAACTGAGGCATACTTTTGAATTAAGGTGCGACGGGAAATCTCTGTTGGGTGCGCAGTCAGTACTAAATCAATGTCTAGGTTTTGCAGGCAGTCCAACATCTTGTCTTGCTCTATATTACTACTTAGCACTCTCCCAAGTAGTTGCTCTACAGGATCTGGAACACAGACAAGTTCGTCACAGTTACGGCTGATGGTATGAAACTGCTCGGCGATATTGGCTAAGTTAAGAAATTGGTTAAAGGCTTTAGCAAAAGGAACCAGCTCATCGTCGGGAAGTGCGGCGAGTAGTTTAAGCATCTCTTCTCGTGAGGCTTCATCGCCTTGTCTCGAGCTTTTAGCTAACTGACGGATCTGCTCTATTTTATCAAGAAAAGGATCGTCTAAATTGGTGCGAATAGTTTCACCAAGGATCTGTCCTAAAGTGCCCACATTGGACCTTAAGGACGCATACATATCTGTCATACTTTCTCCATACCAATATTTACGCTAATCCTTCACAATACCTAGGCTTACTGGCCAAGGTCAATATTGGCGTGCGAGATATTGTGAGCTTATGTGTTCTACATCACTTCTGTGCTTATCATGGGTAAGCTTGAGCTCACTTATTACTTTATACAGGCGTGATAGATAAGCTGTTTAAGTAGCTCTACTGTCTTATTTAGGTATTGAGTATCTAGATATTCATCGGGTTGATGAGCCTGCTCAATGCTCCCTGGGCCTAGGACTAAAGTTTGACATCCAAGTTTTGAGATATAGGGCGCTTCTGTCGCATAGTTAACGACCTCGGGAGCATTAGCTGAAAGCTCAGCGACGAGTTTACTCCAACTATTCTCACGACTGTCTGCAAAAGGCTCTGACCCCGGGTAGAGTGGCGCAACATTGATACAACCTGGGTATTGGTCATTAATCGGTTTTAGATAGTTCATTACCATCTGCTCTAGTATCTCTAATTCCAAACCAGGAAGAGGGCGGATATCAATATGCAGATCGCAACAACCACAGATACGGTTAGCGGCATCGCCTCCATGTACATGGCCAAAATTCATCGTTGGGTAGGGGACACTAAATGCTTCCTCTCGGTAGTTATCTGCAAGATGCTGTTTGAGTTTTAACAGCTGCCCCATGACCAAATGCATGATCTCTATTGCATTTACTCCTTTAGCTGGATCGGAAGAGTGTCCGCTTTTACCTATGACTCGAATACCTTGAGTGAGGTGCCCCTTATGCATATATACCGGCTTTAAGCTTGTCGGCTCTCCTATGATGGCATAGTCAGGTGCAATCGACTTTTGCTGTGCGAATGCTTTAGCGCCATTCATGGTTGTCTCTTCATCTGCGCTGGCGAGAATATGCAGAGGGCGCTTAAATTGGGCCAGAGGCATATCTTTGAGAGCTTCGAGTACAAGAGCAAAAAAACCTTTCATGTCACAGGTGCCTAGCCCATACCAGCGATTATCTTTTTCGGTCAAAGTGAATGGATCTTGACTCCAGCGTCCTTCATCAAAAGGAACTGTATCAGTATGTCCTGCAAGCAGTAGCCCGCCTTTTCCTGAGCCAAGACTGGCGACTAGGTTATGTTTACTTCGTGAATCTTTAACTGCCTGAGCTTTGCATTCAAAACCAAGTTCAGAGAACCAAGTTTGCAGTAGATCAATAACACCTTGATTACTCATATCTTGCTCAACTTCAAGTGCACTGATTGAGGGGGATGCAATGAGCTGGCTAAAATTGCTTTTTAGATCTGCTAAAGAGGCCATAAAAAATTCCGTAAAATATATATTCAAATATATTGCATAATTAGTTTTGTGTGTTAGTCTATCAAACAGCTAAGACAAGCACCAGAATACAATTCATATTATTGAGAGCATAAATGAATAATCTACAAATAAAATTTATTATTAAGGCGATGTGTAAAGACTTCCTGCGACGATAAACTTGTCAAAATTGGTATTTCTACCAGGGCTTAAGTTGTGCCCCCTCTTTTTTTACTTCCAAGCATTAATTTTTAAATTAAGAAGTGTCAGATTATTATGAAAAGCATTGCGATTATTGGCGCTAGTGGTTACACCGGCGCACAAATTACCTCTCTTATCGATGCCGATAAAAACTTAGTGATACAAGGTTTGTACGTATCTGAAAATAGTGTCGATAAAGGTAAACCCTTATCTGAACTCTACCCTACATATAGTCATATCTCCCTACCGTTATCACCTCTTAGTGATGAAGCTAAAGCGCTTATCGCTGAACAGGCCGATGGCGTAGTACTGGCAACGGATCATGCGGTGAGCCTACATCTGGCAGCTTGGTTTTTTGAGCAAGGTTTAACAGTATTTGATCTTAGTGGCGCTTATCGGTTCTCTGACAAATCTCAGTATCCACAGTGGTATGGCTTTGAGCATGATTATCCTCAGGTTTTATCCCATGCAGTTTATGGCTTGGCTGAGTGGAACGGTGCTGATATTGCCGATAGTAAGATGATTGCAGTTCCAGGCTGTTATCCGACAGCCTCCTTAACTGCGCTTAAGCCAATCCATTCCTTAATGACCTCCTCTTTACCTGTTATCAATGCAGTGAGTGGTGTGACTGGAGCGGGAAGGAAAGCGCAGTTAAATACTAGCTTTTGTGAAGTGAGCTTGACCCCTTATGGCGTACTAGGTCACAGACATCAACCTGAGATAGCAACTCAGTTGGGACAGGAGGTGATATTCACACCTCACCTGGGTAATTTTAAGCGAGGTATTTTGGCAACGATAACCGTGCAGTTGAAAGAGGGAGTGACGCAGGCTGATATCGAACAAGCCTATGCTATTTACGATAATGCTCCTCTGGTCACGGTAAAGCAGAATCAATTCCCTAAGGTAGATGATGTAACTAATACTCCAAATTGCCACCTAGGCTGGAAGTTTGATCCTAAGACAGGTTATTTAGTCGTTGCAAGTGCAATTGATAACCTGATGAAGGGCGCTGCTAGCCAAGCTCATCAGTGCATAAAGATTCATTTTAAATACTAAATCGACAAGCGAGTAGATTACGATGACACAGAGTAATAAAGCATTAGTTATCAAGGTTGGCGGCGCTCTGCTTCAGTGCGAAATGGGGATGGCAAGGTTGATGGACACTGCGGCAAAGATGCTAGCAGCAGGGCAGAAACTGATTTTAGTGCATGGCGGAGGGTGTTTGGTTGATGAACAGCTGTCGGCTAATGGCATGAAAACTGAAAAGCTAGATGGTCTAAGAGTGACGCCTGCTGAGCAGATCCCTGTCATTGTCGGTGCACTTGCAGGTACTTCAAATAAAGTTTTACAGGCAGCAGCAATAAAAGCTGGAGTGACATCCATCGGCATGAGCTTGGGCGATGGAGATATGGTTACTGCTCAGGTAAAAGATGAGCGTTTGGGTTTTGTGGGAGAGGTGGCACCAAAGAGCTCGGCATACCTCGATTTCATTTTGTCTCAGGGCTGGTTGCCGATAGTGAGCTCTATTGCCATTGATGAAGCAGGTCAACTGCTCAATGTTAATGCTGACCAAGCGGCTACAGTACTGGCGAAGCTGGTTGATGCGAAGTTAGTACTTTTGTCTGATGTTTCAGGCGTTCTTGATGGTAAAGGTCAACTTATCTTAAGTTTGAATAGAGCTCAGGTTGACGATCTGACCCATAAGGGTGTGATTGAAAAAGGGATGAAAGTGAAAGTTGAGGCAGCATTAGATGTTGCTGAACTAATGGGGCAGGCTGTGCAAGTCGCTTCATGGAGAAGTGCTGAGCAACTTCTCGCGTTATCTAACGGAGAGAGTGTTGGTACGCAGATCCAACCTCATTAAACCCTAAAAATTAAGTTTTATCGGGCCTAAAAAGGGCCCGCTATAAAAGTGACAGACTTGGTGGTATCACCAATTAGAGGAGTTATACATGGACCACTTATTATCGATTAAAGACCTGTCTCAGGAGCAGCTTAAAGAGTTGTTATCACTTGCTAAGAAGATTAAGGCGAATCCTGCTGAGTATCGACATGCCTTGGACGGTAAAAGTGTGGTTATGCTGTTTGAGAAGCCTTCATTAAGAACACGTGTGAGCTTTGATATAGGTATTAATAAGTTAGGTGGTCATTGCCTCTATCTTGATCAACAAAATGGTGCATTAGGTAAGCGTGAACCTGTGTCAGACTTCGCTGCTAATATCTCTTGTTGGGCTGATGCCATTGTGGCGAGAACCTTCCTACACTCGACGATAGAGACGTTAGCTGAACATGGCAGTGTTCCTGTTATTAATGCGCTATCAGATCTTTATCACCCTTGTCAGGGCCTGGCTGATTTTCTCACGCTTTCGGAGCAGTTTGATGACGTTAGCCAAGTAAAGCTTGCTTATGTTGGCGACGGTAACAATGTAACCCACTCCTTGATGTACGGAGCGGCAATTCTAGGTGCGACGATGACAGTTGTTTGTCCGCCGGGACACTTTCCCGATGGTCAAGTGGTGGTTGAGGCTCAGGCATTGGCGGCTAAATATGGCGGTAAGCTAATACTCACCTCTGATGTTGAACAGTTGGCCGAGCAAGATGCCATCTATACCGACACCTGGATCTCAATGGGTGATGATACTGACTTAAGCGAGATCAAAGCCAAGTTTCAGCCCTACCAAGTTAATGAAGCCATGATGAAACAAGCTGGTGCTAGTTACTTCATGCACTGTTTACCGGCATATCGCGAAGTGGAGGTGACAGCTGAAGTGGTTGATGGTGAAGGCTCACTGATACTGCAGCAAGCTGAGAACAGAATGCATGCACAAAATGCCGTTTTAGTTACTTTATTAGGTCAATAATTTAATCCATATTGGTTCTCGTAGGCACGCCTGCGGGACAAGTTTAGAAATTAGGAAATAGAAGATGTCTGCAGAAATTAAGAAAACCGGTGTGAAAAAAGTTGTTTTGGCTTATTCAGGTGGACTCGATACATCAGCGATCATCCCTTGGTTAAAAGAGACTTATGATGATTGTGAAATTGTCGCATTTTGTGCCGACGTGGGGCAGGGAGAAGCTGAGTTAGAGGGTTTGCATGAAAAGGCCATCGCTTCAGGTGCTTCTGAGTGTTATATCGTCGATCTAAAAGAGGAGTTGGTTGCAGATTATATCTACCCAACTATCGCAACCGGCGCTATCTATGAAGGGACATATTTACTCGGCACTTCTATGGCAAGGCCTATTATCGCTAAAGCGCAGGTAGAAGTTGCACGTAAAGTTGGCGCCGATGCTGTCTGTCACGGTTGTACAGGTAAAGGTAATGATCAGGTACGTTTTGAAGGCTGCTTTGCTGCACTGGCACCGGATCTAAAAGTGATCGCACCTTGGCGTGAATGGGAGATGGTGAGCCGTGAAGATCTGCTTGATTACCTTGCTGAGCGTAATATCGAAACCACAGCATCAGCCACCAAAATTTACAGCCGTGATGCTAATGCTTGGCATATCTCCCATGAAGGTGGCGAGTTAGAAGATCCATGGAATGAGCCAACCAAAGGCGTGTGGACCATGACTGTCGCACCAGAAGATGCACCGGATAAACCTGAATATGTGACGATCGATATCGAGCAGGGCAAAATCACTAAGGTGAACGGTGAGCTCCTTTCCCCTTATGCAGCACTAATGGTGCTAAATGAGATAGCGGGTGCACATGGTGTAGGTAGAATTGATATCACAGAGAATAGACTCGTTGGCATGAAGTCTCGTGGCTGTTATGAAACACCTGGTGGCACCGTTATGTTTGCTGCGCTCCGTGCCATTGAGGAGTTGGTGTTAGATAAGAGCAGTCGTGAATGGCGTGAGCAGGTCGGTGCCCAGATGGCACACCTTGTTTATGATGGTCGCTGGTTTACTCCTCTGTGCGAGTCTCTGTTAGGTGCATCTCAGCCTTTAGCTAACCTTGTTAATGGTGAGGTTGTTATCAAGCTCTATAAGGGGCAGGCTCAAGCGGTTCAGAAGCGCTCACCTAATAGCTTGTATTCAGAAGAGTTTGCGACATTTGGTGAGGATGATGTCTATAACCAAAAAGATGCAGAGGGCTTTATTCGCCTTTACTCACTAGCCAGTCGTATCAGAGCGTTAAATAGTAAGAGCTAGGCAAACCCATAGTCTATCTATATTAAGTTAATAAATTAAATGGGGCGCTAAGCGTCCCTTTTTACAGAACAAGAGGAACTCACCATGGCACTATGGGGCGGAAGGTTTAGTCAAGAGAGTAGCGCACTGTTTAAGTTGTTTAATGACTCGCTACCTGTTGATTATCGTTTAGTTGAGCAAGATATTGTTGGCTCAATCGCTTGGGCTGCTGCAATTACCCAAGTAGGGATTTTGAGCCAAGATGAGTGTGAAAAGCTGCAACAGGCATTGAAAGAGTTGTTATCTGAAGTTGAAGGTAATCCTGAGCTTATCTTGGCATCGGGTGCTGAAGATATTCATAGTTTTGTTGAACAGTCCTTGATTGCTAAAGTTGGTGACTTAGGTAAAAAGCTGCATACGGGCCGTTCACGTAACGATCAAGTGGCCACGGATCTTAAACTCTGGTGTAAAAAAGAGGGACAGCAGCAGCTTGTATTGCTAGCTAAATTAAGAGAAGCCCTGCTTGCATTGGCTGAGCGTGAGCTCGATGCTGTTATGCCTGGTTATACTCATCTTCAGCGTGCACAGCCAGTTGCTTTTGGCCATTGGTGCCTAGCCTATGTTGAGATGTTTGAGCGTGATATCAGTCGCCTTGAAGATGCATTAAAGCGTGCCGATACCTGTCCGCTTGGAACCGGTGCCTTAGCGGGGACTGCATATCCGATGGATAGATATAAACTTGCTGAATCTTTAGGTTTTGCCTCTCCAACCTTAAATAGCTTAGATACCGTATCAGATAGAGATCACGTGGTTGAGATCTGTAGCGATGCCTCCATTAGCATGATGCACTTGAGTCGTATGGCTGAAGATCTAATCTTCTTTAATAGCGGTGAAGCTGGATTTATCGATCTAGATGATGAGGTCACCTCTGGTTCATCTTTGATGCCGCAGAAGAAAAACCCTGATGCACTTGAGCTTATCCGTGGCAAAACTGGCCGTGTTTATGGCAGTTTGATTGGTATTCTCACCACCATGAAGGCGCTGCCGCTTGCGTATAATAAAGATATGCAGGAGGACAAAGAGGGCTTGTTTGATGTCATGGACAGCTGGTCGATCTGTTTAGAGATGGCTGCGTTAGTACTAAGTGGTTTGAAGGTCAATCGTGAGAATACACTTAAAGCTGCCCAGCAAGGTTATGCAAACTCTACTGAGCTTGCTGATTATTTGGTCGCAAAGGGGATGCCTTTTAGAGAGGCTCATCATGTTGTCGGTGAGGTTGTTGTACATGCGATTAGCGAGCAGAAACCATTAGAGGATTTTGCACTTGAACAGCTGCAGTCTTTTGCGAGCATTATTGAGCAAGATGTCTATGACTGCTTAACAATTGAGTCATGTTTAGCTAAACGTGAGGCGCTTGGTGGAACGGCATTACCACAAGTTCAGTCAGCATTAGCGGCTAAAAAGGTTAAAAAATAGCCCGTTGAGATTTTTTAAAAAAATATTTTTGTGGGGTGTCAAAAAATAGTCACTAGAATAGTAGTTTAGTATTAGTGATATTGATGATTAAAGCACGAAAGGTTGAACTAGCCTTTCGTGCTTTTTAATGGAGTTATTTAGTCGCTATTTTACTGAAATAGATCTTCAGGAGACTCATCGATGAAAATATCATTAGACTCCTCCTCAGCTTGGGGGGCAAATTCAGTTGGTTCGGTACCTGAGATAAAGTATTCGAACTTACTTGTGTGATCTGTTTTGCGGCTGAGTTTGCCTGTGGCTAAATCAATTCTGACTGAAACGATGCCATCTGGTGGAGAGCTTGGCACTTCAGGCTGGCCTGCAAGGGCATTTTTCATAAACTCATTCCAAGCAGGACCTGCTGTTTTCGCTCCGGCTTCAGCTGCTGAAATCTGATCCTTAGCCCCATTTGCATTCCAACTGGTTCTCCCCAACTCTTGGCTGTGATCATCAAACCCAACCCAAACGGTTGTTGCTAAACTTGGGTTGAACCCACTAAACCAGGTATCGCGAGATTCGTTTGTAGTACCAGTTTTACCTGCAATATCGTGTCTCTTTACCACTCGTGAAGCACGCCAAGCTGTTCCATTCCAGCCGGTGCCTTTACTCCAATTTCCTCCTCCCCAAATAACACTCTTAAGTGCGTCAGTGATGAGGAAAGCTGTCTGCTCGGAGATTATTTGAGGCGCATAACGGCTATCAGAGTTACCACATAAAGAGATGGGTTGTGGTGTTGCAGGCTCAGCTTGAAGCTCATCAGCCATTGAGGCAAACGGATCCACCTCTGATGTTTCTTCAATGATAGCAGCAGGCGTTGGGGTACAAGCCAGCGTTGGATTTGATTTCTCAATCACATCACCATAGGCATCTTCAATACGTTCTATAAAGTAAGGCTCGACTTTATAGCCGCCATTGGCGAAGACAGAAAATGCGGTAACAACTTGCAATGGTGTCACCGATGGTGAACCTAGAGCGACAGATTCGTTTTTAGGAAGATCGGCAGGATCAAAGCCGAATCTAATCAAGGTTTCGATGGCAGTGTCTAAGCTCGCGTAACGAATAGCTCTAACGGCCATCACATTAATAGATTGAGCTAATCCCATTTTGAGTCGTGTCGGCCCTGTGTATCTGTCCGGAGAGTTCTTTGGTCGCCAAGCAGTTCCCTGTCGTGTGTCAGGCTTATTAATAGGTGCATTATTGATTAAGGTTGCTAAGGTGTAGCCCTTCTCCATCGCAGCGGTATAGATGAAAGGCTTAATATTGGAGCCTAACTGACGCTTAGCCTGAGTGACTCTGTTGTACTGACTCGTGTGGAAGCTAAAACCTCCGACTAAGGTGCGTATGGCACCATCATGGGGATCCAAAGATACGATGGCACTGGATACTTTAGGGATTTGGGACAGCTGCCAAAATTCACCATTGTTACGCACCCATACTTGTTCGCCCGGAGTCAAGATTTGAGTGGCTGTTTTAGGTGCCTTACCTTGGCGCTTATTGGTGATAAATTTGCGGGCCCAGTTTAATCCTGGCCACTCGATTTTTATCTCCTCACCTTCAGAAGTCAGTACTTGTGCACTGAGTTCGTCAACACTAAGGACCGCGGCAGGTACCATGCCTTGAAAGGCATTGGTCTTTTTGAGTCTTGCAATAATTGAATCGGTATCTAATGGCGTATCAGTCCATAAGACCTTAGTGCGCCCACGATAGCCGTGTCTTTCATCGTATGCATAAACATTATCTCTTAGTGCTTCCTGCGCGTAGATCTGCAGGCGAGAGTCGATGCTGGTATAGATGTTATAGCCGCCAGTATAAGCTTCCTCCTCCCCAGACTTATCGACTAAGTAGTCGCGAGCCATTTCGGAGATGTAGGGAGCGTATAGGTTTATCTCTGCTCCATGGTATTTAGCTGTAACTGGCGCCTGAGTTGCTGCAGCATATTGTGCTTGTGTTATGTTATTTTTCTCGAGCATTCTGCTAAGCACCCAATTGCGTCGGTTGGTCGCTCTTTCAGGGTTTCGTATTGGGTTTGCAGCTGATGGTGCTTGAGGTAAACCAGCAATCATCGCCATTTCTGGAAGGGTTAGCTGCTCTAACTCTTTGCCGTAGTACACTTGTGCAGCAGCGCCAACGCCATAAGCGCGATTTCCTAAGAAGGATCTGTTGAGATATAGCTCTAATATCTCCTCTTTAGAAAGGGCTTTTTCAATCTTGATTGCTAGGAATATCTCTTTGATTTTACGTATATAAGTCTTTTCTCGTGTAAGAAAGAACCCTCTTGCTACCTGCTGGGTTATGGTACTTGCACCTTGGCTCTTTTTTCCTGTCGTTAGAAGGATAAATGCTGCGCGGGTAATACCAATAGGATCAATACCGTGGTGTTCAAAGAACCTTGCATCTTCAGTATCTAAAACGGCGTTAATCAATTGTGGGGGAACATCATCAAATGCCACAGGGATACGTCTTTTCTCACCAAATTGAGAGATAAGCTTACCGTCACTACTATAAACTCGTAGTGGAGTTTGAAGTTTGACTGTCTTTAATGTGTTGACATCCGGCAACTCTGGCAACACGTAAAAATAAGCCGCAGCAATAGCAGCAATGCCTAGAAGAGCTAGGCTGAATAGAGCAATAATTATACGTTTAAACCACTTCACCGGAATATTCCAAAATTTGAGCAAGGGCAACAGTATATAAGGCACTAAGCAATTGGTGAAGCAAAAATGGTCGTCAAAAAAATGTCAATTGTAAAAACGTGAAACATTCTGTACAAATACCTATAACGAGTTGATTTTGTGCTAATCTAGTTCTTGTAACAATAACAATAAGCGACAATAAGACTATGCTTTCTAATTTATGGAAGCGTCAGGCTCCGCAGATGGTTGGAATTGATGTTGGTTCCCACGAAATAAAAGCAATCTTGCTGAGTAAGACGGCCGATGGTTATAAAATTTTAAGTCATGCTGCAGTCCCTTTAAAAAAAGGGGCTGTGAATGATCATGAGATCAGAGATGCCGATGCAGTCGTAGAGTCATTAAAACAGGTGAAACGCATACTTCCAAAAGGTGCGAAATTAGCAGCTGTTGCTGTATCAGGTTCTGCCGTGATGACCAAAGTCATATATATGGATGCGTCATTAAGTGAAGAGGAGATGGAAGCTCAAATTGAGATTGAAGCGGACAACTTAATTCCCTATTCCCTCGACGAAGTTAGTATTGATTTTGAAACACTCAATGTTAATAGTACTGACCCAACCAAAGTTGATGTCCTACTGAGCGCATGTAGAACTGAGAATATTGATGCGCGGGTTGATTCACTTGATGAGGTGAATATTGAGGTTAAAGTCGTAGATGTTGAAGGTTATGCCTTAGGCCGCTCATATGAAGTTGTTGCGGCTCAGTTGCCTGAAGGTACTGAAAATAAAATTGTTGCTTTGGTTGATATTGGAGCCAATATCACCACTTTTGCAGTCGTTGAAAATGGTCAAACTAGTTTCATTCGTGAACAGGCATTTGGCGGTGAGCAGTTTACACAGTCGATTTTGTCGTTTTATGGTATGTCACATGAACAGGCTGAAAAAGCCAAGCTTGAAGGAGATCTTCCTCGCAACTATATGTTTGAAGTTTTATCTCCTTTCCAAACTCAACTATTACAGCAAATAAAAAGAACACTGCAGATTTATTGTACATCGAGTGGTAAAGATAAAGTCGATCATATAATTTTATGCGGCGGAACATCTAAATTAGAAGGGATGGCTAACTTATTAACAAATGAATTAGGTGTGCACACGATAATTGCAGACCCATTTCAAGGTTGTTTGCATGCCGATGAGGATATCAAGAATAGTCTTAAACCCGATATAAGCAAATATATGGTTGCTTGTGGCTTAGCCCTAAGGAGCTACTCACAATGGCGAACATAAATTTATTACCTTGGCGAGAAGAGGCCAGAGAGAAACAGAAGAAAGATTATATCGGCATTTTGGCGCTGGTTTTTTTACTCTCATCTTTTATTGTTTATTTGTCATTAAGCTTTGTAGAGATGATGACTGATAATCAAAAGGCAAGAAATGCATACCTAACTTCTGAAATTCAATTATTAGAAAAGCAGATAGCTGAAATAAAGAAGATAAGAACGCGAAAGAAAGATATTGAGCGCAGAACTGAGATTATTTTAAATCTGCAGCAAGCACGAAACTTACCTACCCATGTTTTAGATGAGTTAGTGAGAATCGTTCCACCAGGGATCTACCTTTCAAGCATAGAGAAAAAAGGCAGCTTGTTGTGGATTCAGGGACGGAGTGAGTCTAACAACAATGTGGCTAATATGATGAGGAAAGTGAAAACCTCTCAATGGCTACAAGATCCAAGCATGCAATCTATCGTTGCTCAAAACGAAGAGTTAAGACAGTTACAGAGTTTCAGCTTAAAAGTAACCATACAACAAGTTGAAGAGGTAACGAGTCAGGCTGCCAAAGGAGCGAGTAGATGAATCTGGATCTAAATCAGTTCAATGACATCGACTTTGAAAATGTAGGGGCATGGCCGCCACTGGTTAAAATCGTTTTCGCTGCTATTTTATCTATCTGTATTTTTGTGGCGAGTTACTTCCTATTTGTGTCTGACGCAGTAGCGCAACTCGATAAAGAGCAGAGAACAGAGCTGCAGCTACGAGAAGACTTTAAATCGAAATATCAATTAGCTGCTAATCTAAAGCTCTACCGTGAACAGTTAGCTGTGATGGAAAGCCAGTTTGCTGAACTATTAAAGATGTTGCCCTCTAAAAATGAGATGCCAGGTTTACTGGATGATTTGACCTTTGTCGCAACTGACTCAGGCCTGAAAATTGATAGTCTAGATTGGCGTGAGGTGATTCAGCGAGATTTTTATATTGAATTTCCAATCAGTATGTCTGTCACGGGTGAGTATCATGAATTGGGGCAGTTGGTTAGTGGCGTTGCTAGATTACCAAGAATCGTTAGCCTGCATGATTTTGTCATTAAAAAATCTGATACCGGTGGGTTAGGTATGGAGATTATGGCAAAAACTTACCGCTTTAAAGAGGGGAGCGAGCTCCCAGATAAGGCAAAGAAGGGGAAAAAGTAATGAAACAACTCCTTCTGATTATTTTTGTTTTCTCTTTAGTTGGCTGCGTAGGCGATCGTAGTGATTTGGAGCTATTTGTCACTACGACCAAAGCGCAACATGTTGCTCATATTCCTCCTTTAAAAGAGGCGCCTAAGTTTGAACATTTTGCTTATCAGGCCGATTTGATGCGAAGCCCTTTTGTGCCTCCATCAAGAGAGTTAACTGAAGAAGTTATTGATACAACAAAAGATTGTTTGCAACCAGATCTAAAAAGACGAAAGGGAAGGTTGGAAACTTATGCGTTAGATAACTTAAAAATGCGAGGCACCTTAAGTGAAGTTGAGAAGATATGGGCGCTAGTTGAAAGTAATGATGGCAGTGTATATCGCTTAGGTTTAGGTGAGTATCTAGGACTTTATAATGGAAGAATCGCTAAAGTTACTCCGCAAAAAGTCGAAATAATTGAATTAATTCCGGATGGTTCTGGTTGCTGGACTGAAAGAGTCAGCAACATGGAACTAACCGGAGAATAACAAGCGAAGGATGAGGGAATAATGGGATCTTCTGCCGCGACAAATACTGTATTAAGTGTGCCATCGCTATCTAGGCTGGTGGGCTGTTTAGCCCTTTTTATCATTGGGATCTCCAATGCTGCTGCGTCTAATAGATTAGTTGATGTTAAGTATCACGCTGTTGTTGACCACCAACTGGAGCTTCAATTGGTGTTTGAGGACGAAGTTGATAAGCCTGAAATAGAGCTTAACGCTGAACCTGCACAGATCATACTGCTCTTTAAAGAGAGTATCTCTGGACTGGAAAAAGACAAACTGCCAATTAAGACTGTAGGTGTTGAGTCTGTGAGTATTAACCAGACTAACGGTGCAATGAGGCTGGTGGTCGATCTTGATAAGGTAAAGGCATATAAAGGAAAGCTATCTGGCAATACCTACAACATCACAATAAACGATGAGGTCGCTGAACGAGACGATAGTAGCGAAAATCCGTTTGTTAACTCAATCCAAAATATCGACTTTAGAAGAACGGCGGAAGGTGGCGGAGAGTTAATCGTCAAGCTGAATAATAATAGAGTCGCAGCGAATGTAGAACAGGTAGGGGCTAAGTTAGAGCTTAAACTTTACAACACAGAGATAGGATCTGATTTTCTTTATGTGATGGATGTGCAAGATTTTGCCACTCCAGTAAGAAGCTTCGAAACTTTCAAAGAGGAGTTAACCTCCCGTGTTCTTATCGATATCTCAGGCGAGTATGAGTACAACTATCGCCAAGAGGAGGACCTATTTAAATTAAGCATTAACAAAGCTGAGCGCATTGTGGTCGCTAAAGAGGAGGAGAAATACGATGGAAAGTCTCTTTCACTCAACTTCCAAAGCATCTCTGTAAGGACTGTACTGCAGATCATTGCCGATTATAACAACTTTAATTTAGTGACCAGTGACACCGTTGAGGGCGATATTACCCTTAGACTGGATGATGTGCCATGGGATCAAGCGTTAGATTTGATTCTTCAAACTAAAGGGTTAGATAAGCGCATTGAAGGTAACATTCTTATGGTGGCGCCCAGAGAGGAGTTGGCCATTCGTGAGAGCCAGATGCTTAAAGATATGCAGGAGGTGAAAGAACTCTCTCCTCTCTACTCTGAATATATTCAGATAAATTACGCTAAAAGTGCCGACATTGCTGAACTGTTAAAAAGTACTGATTCAAGTTTATTGTCTTCTCGAGGCAGTGTTGCTGTTGACGAAAGGACCAATACATTACTGATTAAAGATACAGAAGAGATCATTGAGAATATCCACCGATTAATAAAAATCTTGGACATCCCAATTCGCCAAGTATTAATTGAAGCTAGAATGGTCACAGTGAAAGATGATGTATCTGAAGATCTTGGGATCAAGTGGGGAATTAGTGATAAACAAGGTAGTAAAGGCACATCTGGCAGTATTGGTGGTGCACAAGATATTGCTAATGGCATTATTCCCAGCGTCAATGATAGGTTAAATGTAAACTTTCCTGCCCCCGAAGCGGCTGCAAGTATTGCATTTCATGTCGCAAAACTTGCCGATGGCACCATACTCGATATGGAGTTGAGTGCCCTTGAGCAGGAGAATAAAGGTGAGATTATTGCCAGCCCGCGCATTACCACCTCGAACCAGAAAGCTGCTTACATTGAGCAAGGTGTCGAGATCCCCTATGTTGAGGCAAGCTCAAGTGGTGCTGCAACCGTTAGCTTTAAAAAAGCGGTTTTATCGCTTAGGGTTACACCACAGATCACCCCAGATAATCGTGTGATTCTGGATTTAGAGATTTCACAAGACTCTCAAGGTAAAGTGGTTGCGACACCATTGGGAGAGGTTGTTTCAATTGATACTCAGAGGATCGGTACGCAAGTGTTGGTCGATCATGGTGAGACCATTGTATTGGGCGGTATCTATCAGCAGAACTTGATTAGCCGTGTTTCTAAGGTGCCTGTTTTGGGTGATATTCCCTTTGTTGGCTTCCTATTTAGAAGCACATCGGATAAAAATGAGCGACAAGAACTGCTCATATTTGTGACACCGAAAATTATCTCTGAAGAGATTTAAACGTAATTCATTATGATATAAAACCAGCATCTAAGGTGCTGGTTTTTATTTTTTAATCATACAATATTCTAATTATGTGGGATACATGGCTTGCCTTTAATGGTGTTTAACTGAGATAATCAGGGGTCAAGTCTCATTAGAGCAAGGTAACATATAAGGTCGGTTTTATTTTTCAAATCGACGTAGGCAAACTTAATATAAGATTCAGACGTAAAGCAATGGCTGAGAAACGTAATATTTTTCTAGTAGGTCCTATGGGGGCTGGTAAAAGCACTATAGGCCGTCATCTGGCACAGATGCTGCACTTAGAGTTCCACGATTCCGATCAAGAGATTGAAAGCCGTACAGGTGCGGATATAGCGTGGGTTTTTGATGTCGAAGGCGAAGAGGGTTTTCGTATTCGTGAAACACAGGTAGTCGCAGATTTAACTGAGAAGCAAGGCATTGTCCTAGCGACTGGCGGCGGATCAATTCAGAGTAAAGAGATACGCAATAATCTTTCTGCTCGTGGGATCGTCGTTTACCTGGAAACTACAATTGATAAGCAAGTGGCTCGTACACAACGAGACAAACGCCGTCCATTGTTACAAGTAGAAGATCCAAGAGAAGTTTTGGAGAACCTAGCTGCCACTCGTAATCCTTTGTATGAAGAGATTGCTGATGTCATCGTGAAAACTGATGAACAGAGTGCGAAAGTGGTCGCAAATCAAATTATTGAACAGTTAGGTTTCTAGGCGGAAAAATGAAGCAAATTCAGGTTGATCTCGGGGTACGTAGTTATCCTATTGTTATTGGTCGGAATTTGATGAGTTGTGGCGAGCATTTTGCTCGCTTCCTCCAAGATAAAAAAATCCTAATCGTTACCAATGAAACTGTTGCTCCTCTATATTTAGAGAAGCTTGAGTTACAGCTATCCTCATTTGATTGTGTTGAGCCTGTCATCTTACCCGATGGCGAGCAATATAAGACGTTAGCTCAGATGGATAGTATCTTTACCTCATTACTACAGCAAAACTCTGGCAGAGACACCGTTCTTATTGCCTTAGGTGGCGGTGTAATTGGTGATATGACCGGTTTTGCGGCCGCAAGTTACCAAAGAGGTATCGATTTTATCCAGATCCCTACGACACTGTTGGCGCAAGTCGACTCCTCAGTCGGTGGGAAAACAGCAGTAAACCATCCCTTAGGTAAAAATATGATAGGTGCCTTCTATCAACCTAAGCTTGTGGTGATTGATACTGACTGTTTATCTACATTACCTGCTAAAGAGTTTTCTGCTGGAATGGCGGAGGTGATTAAGTACGGTATTATCTGGGATAGTGAATTTTTTAGCTGGTTAGAAAATAACGTCGAACGCTTAAAGACATTAGATGATGAAGCACTAGCGTATGCTATCGGTCGTTGTTGTGAAATTAAAGCCGATGTTGTCGCCGAAGATGAGACAGAACAGGGTGTGCGTGCTCTGCTGAATCTGGGTCATACATTTGGTCATGCAATTGAAGCTGAGATGGGTTACGGTGTTTGGTTGCACGGTGAAGCCGTTGCTGCTGGCACAGTACTTGCTGCATCTACTGCGAGCAGGATGGGATTAATTGATGGGTCAATTGTTTGTCGAATTACAAAATTATTTGAAGCATTTGATCTCCCCGTTTCCCCTCCCGATTCAATGAATTTCGAACAATTCATTAAACATATGCGGCGAGATAAGAAAGTACTTAAAGGTCAAGTCAGATTAGTTCTACCTGAAGCTATGGGTCAGGCGGGAGTGTATTCTGAAGTGAGCGATGAACTACTGGAAGATGTTATTCGCTGCGCATAGTTTGTGTGGTGTATGAGTGACTTTTAAAGACTCCATTTTATTACCAAGCCAAGAAAATCTTCTGCAGAGACTCCAACATGTCAGTCTCTACGGTCAACAGCTGCTTGTTGTTACGGGGCAAAATGGCTCAGGTAAAACAAGATTAATTACCTCCTTGATTAACGAGCTTGATGACTTTAGCTCTGCACTCGTTCTATGCCCAAAGCATTGTGATAATAGCGAGATCCGCCGTAAGATCTTGGTTCAACTGCTAACCGATCCTGTTTTTGATGATGAAACACCTCTAGCTGAAACTCTATTAAGGTTTGCGGATTCACTCCCCCAATCCTGTTTTATCGTGCTCGATGATGCGCATCATCTCTCTATAGAGTTGATTGCTGAATGCATCGTATTAAGCCAGCTGTCGATTGCGGGCAAGTCAATCTCGATCACACTCACTTCAACTGAAGAGTTTTTCTATCACCTGGTTGAGCAGTTACCGGAAACCCAGCAAGATAATTTGCTCTCGATTAATATTGAACCTCTTACTGCGCAAGAGAAAGAAGCTCTCTATTACACACTACTTAGTCGAAGCGAGCAGGCACCCTTTACACCCAGAGAGATAGTTAGAGCTCAACTTGAGAAGCAGTCAGGAACGCCCCAAGAGGTGGTGAACTTATTGGAGTTAGCACTTCATGGAAAGGAGGTAGAAGTTCCTAAGAGTGCTAAATATAAGTGGATTATATCTATTGCACTGCTTTTACTACTATCCCTTGGAGCATATCTACTGCTGCCGAAGGAGGCCAGGGATGAAAAAATATCAAGCCCTGCTAAGCTAGTTTTAGATAGCTCAAGTGAGATGAACTGGCTTGCCAACTATGGTAAAAACCTTTTGGAAGCAGACTTTTCTGCTGAAAAAAAAGAGGGTAAAGCTGAGCTCATTTCTAGTAACACCGCCTCAGTAGATAGCACGTTAACCCAGCAAGCCGCTAGTACTGAACCGCAATCAGAACCTCATAAAGGTAAGATGGTTGATGAGAGCACTTCATTAGTTAATCACGATGAGGTGGAGGTTTTTAAAGGATTAGGGGAGATAAAATCATCCCAATTACCTCACAAGGTTAATGTTGAGCCCAAAATTGAACCCATTGCTCTTAAAGGTTATACGCTGCAGTTAGCAAGTGTAAAAAAACAAGAGTCGTTGGATAATCTATTAAAGCGCTTTAGTGGTGAGTCCGATGTTAAGGTGGCACGTTATGGGGAGTTCTGGGTTGTATTGTTAGGTGAGTTTTCTGATATCAATCTTGCCCGTATAAAATCCAAGCAGATGGTGAATAAATATCAGCTAACAACCCCTTGGATCCGCCAATGGAAAGATTTAAGCGGTTATAAGGTACAAGATAGTATTCCAGCCCGTGATATTCCTTTGTAAAGAGAGTACAATCGATGACTTCTTTTTTCTTGGTATTCAATCAATTTAGATGAGTAAAAAACAGAGAGCCTTTCTTAAGTGGGCAGGTGGAAAATTTAAACTGATTGAAGCTCTCACTGAGCACTTACCTGAAGGTCAACGGCTCGTTGAACCATTTGTTGGAGCGGGATCGGTTTTTCTTAACACTGATTATCCAAGTTACCTTTTGTGTGATATCAACAAAGATCTCATCAATCTTTATAAAATCATTCAAAAAGAGCCTGAGAAATATATCGCTGCCGCGAAAGCCATGTTTGTTCCTGAAATGAACGAAAAAGAAGCCTATTACCGTGTTCGTGCTGAGTTTAACCTCAGTACAGACCCTTTCCTCCGCTCTGTTTATTTTCTTTATATGAATCGCCATGGTTTTAATGGCTTGTGCCGTTATAACCGGAAGGGGGGCTTTAATGTTCCCTTTGGTTCCTATAAGAAACCTTACTTTCCTGAGAATGAGATCCGTGCTTTTTCTGAAAAAGCACAAAAAGCTGAATTCAAGTGTATTGGTTATGAGGATGCGTTCGAGCTGACTACAAGTGGTGATGTTGTCTACTGCGATCCGCCTTATGCGCCGCTTTCAACAACGGCAAGTTTTACGACTTATGTAGGCACAGGTTTTAGTTTGGATGACCAAGCGTTACTTGCCCGTAAATCACGCCACACTGCGATTGATAATGGTATACCAGTGCTGATAAGTAATCATGATATCCCTCTTACCCGAGAGCTATATCACGGTGCTCGATTTGATACTATTCAGGTGCAGCGAAATATCAGTCAGAAGGGCAGTGCGCGTAAGAAAGTCGATGAGTTAATGGCTCTTTATGATGACCGTTACCATAGTGAAAATGATTAAGCCTAGTCAATACTAGGCAAGTACTTGATTAACAATGAGTAAAAGTGTGATAACAAAAATGGCCGCTAATATGATTCCCATAATAATGAAGGGAATTGGTGAGCTGGTTTGAAAGTCACGAAGCCTATTCTTATCGCTTTGAACACCTAAAAATGCAGCCAAAGTACTCGAAAATAACTGCCAAGCTTTAAATAGCATTAAAGCTTATTTTTTTGATTACTAAGTGAAACTTCATCGACAGGGCTGTCTTGATGACCATGAAGTAGCTCTAAAAGATCGACGAAATGCAGTTGATTGGAGCGACTGTTACCACTAAACCAATTAGCCCAGTTTAACTCTTGTGATTGACGAGCGCAGCGATTACCTGGGTGGCTAGTTGGTAGGGAGCTATTGTAACTTGTCGTAGATTCTTTTGAGCAGACGCAAGCTGATTCACTATCAGAAGATGATAGATTTTGAGCACCCACGGCAGTAAGGGCAATAAATATTGCCGAAGTTGCAAGAAAAGCAGCAGGTTTAGCACCCACGATTAGCTTTTTACTACTCTTCATTTTATCTTCCCTTATAAAACAAAACCTACACAGCTTTTAATTATAGCAAAAGAGATTACATTTTAAACACTATTTTTAACTAAATCTTAATATCGTATAAATGTATGAATTTTTTCGTGAGATTATAGATAAATGAGGGATAAGCCCTAGAGGCTTAGGTTCTCAAAAGGTAGAATAGCGTACTTCTTAGACACTGTTGTGAGTATTCTATGCGCCCATTTCTTATCGCCCCCTCTATTTTGTCTGCTGATTTTGCCCGTTTGGGTGAGGATGTTGATGCCGTTCTTAACGCAGGTGCCGATGTAGTTCACTTTGATGTTATGGATAACCATTATGTTCCTAACCTAACCATAGGTCCTATGGTGTGCCAAGCATTGCGAGATTACGGCGTGACAGCTGATATTGATGTCCATCTTATGGTGAAGCCAGTCGATCGCATTATTCCTGACTTTGCAAAAGCAGGGGCTTCGATTATTACCTTTCATCCTGAAGCGAGTGAGCATTTAGATCGCTCTCTACAATTGATTAAAGAGTCAGGCTGTAAAGCGGGCCTGGTATTTAACCCTGCAACACCACTGCATTATTTAGATCATGTGATGGATAAGCTCGATGTCATCTTGTTGATGTCAGTAAACCCAGGTTTTGGAGGGCAATCTTTTATTCCTTCAACGTTAGATAAACTGCGTCAGGTAAGAAAGCTTATCGATGACAGTGGCTACGATATTCGTCTTGAGGTCGATGGCGGTGTTAAGGTCGATAATATTGCTGAAATCGCTGCAGCAGGTGCAGATATGTTTGTTGCTGGCTCGGCGATCTTTAACAAACCTGATTATAAAGCTGTGATCGATGAGATGCGTAGCGAACTTGCTAGTATAGAGTCTTAAATCATGGCCTCCTGGGATAAGCTTAAAGCGATAGCGTTCGACCTTGATGGCACACTTATCGATAGTGCGCCAGATCTCGCGGCTGCAACTCAAGCGACTCTTACTGAGTTGAAACTGCCTAGTTGCAGTGAAGAGCAAGTGAGATCTTGGATAGGTAATGGCGCTAAGGTGTTAATGCAAAGGGCATTAACTCACTCTCTAGACAGGCCTGTAGAAGCGGATATGTTAGAAGATACTATGCCGCTTTTTATGAAACATTATCAAGAGAATTTAGAGCAACATAGTCAACTTTATCCCGGAGTTCTTGAGGTACTCAATGAGCTAACATCACTTGGGTACTCCATGGCGGTTGTGACCAATAAACCCTACCGATTTGCCATTCCACTTTTAAAAGCGTTTAAGATAGAGCATCACTTTACCAAGGTGCTTGGTGGGGACTCTCTTGAAAAGATGAAGCCTGATCCTTTGCCGTTAACTCACCTGCTCGATAAGTGGAAGCTTAAACCTGAAGCGCTTTTGATGGTCGGCGACTCTAAAAATGACATTTTAGCGGCAAAAGCAGCAGGTATTAGCTCGATAGGCTTGACCTATGGGTATAACTACGGTGAAGATATCGGGCTAAGCTGTCCCGACGCTGTTTGTGTCCAGTTTAGTGAAATTTTAAAATTCGTAAATAACAGTGTAAAAGTAATGGAGCATGAGAGCGTATGACTAACCCAGTAAAACCCATAGTACTTAGCGGTGCACAGCCGTCAGGTGAGCTGACAATAGGTAACTACATGGGCGCATTAAGGCAGTGGGTAGCCATGCAAGACAGTCACGACTGTCTCTATTGTGTTGTCGATCTTCATGCGATCACTGTAAGGCAAGATCCTAAACTTCTCAGAGAAGCTTGTTTAGACACATTAGCACTTTACTTAGCTTGTGGTGTAGACCCGAAAAAAAGCACTGTCTTTATTCAATCTCAGGTGCCTCAGCATACTCAACTTGGTTGGGCGTTAAACTGTTATACCCAGATGGGTGAACTGAATCGTATGACTCAGTTCAAAGATAAGTCTCAAAAGCATGCGAATAATATCAATGTTGGCTTGTTTGGTTATCCGGTACTTATGGCTGCAGATATTTTACTATATCAAGCCAATGAGATCCCTGTAGGCCAAGATCAAAAACAACATCTTGAGCTGACTCGTGATATCGCGACTCGCTTTAATAATGCTTATGGAGATACATTTACTATCCCTGAGCCATTTATTCCTGAGCATGGGGCTAAGGTGATGTCACTGCAAGATCCGCTTAAGAAGATGTCTAAGTCTGACGATAACCGTAATAATGTTATTGGTTTGCTGGAAGATCCTAAGAAGATCATGAAGAAGATTAAGAAGGCGATGACAGATAGCGATGAGCCGCCAGTGGTTCGTTTCGATACTGAAAACAAGCCGGGTGTATCAAACCTATTAAGCTTGATGTCAGGTGTTTCTGGTAAGAGCATTGCTGGTCTTGAGGCTGAGTTTGAAGGGAAGATGTATGGTCATCTTAAAGTGGCTGCCGGCGAAGCGGTTGTCGAGATGATAGAGCCACTGCAAGCTAGATATCGTGAGTTTAGAGAAGATCAGACTTTCCTAAATCAGGTGATGAGCGATGGCGCTGAGAAAGCCCAAACTCGTGCTGAAGTGACGGTTAAAAAGGTATACGAGAAGATCGGATTGCTGGTTTAATACTATGTGATTTAATGAAAGCCAGCGATACACGCTGGCTTTTTTATTGGCTTTTTCTATCTGATTACAGACTATTCCTACTTATACTGATTGGTATTAACCAGATCACAAAGGTAATAGCTGGTGGGGTCATGTGTCTTTAAAGATCAAGAGTCTGGAGATTCAAATACCTTAATGACTTTACGTACTCCGGCAGTATTACGCGCGACATCAACGGCGAGATCGGCTTGATCTCGTTGGACAATACCTAGTAAAAATACCTCACCATTTTCTGTGATCACTTTAATACGTGTGGTATCTAAGTTATCAGTGTTTAACATGCGGGTTTTTACCTTGGTTGTTATCCAAGTATCATTGCTACGAGTGGTAAATGAGGTGGGATTACCTATACGGATCTGATTATGGATCTTGCCACCAATCTCAATAGCTTGCACCGTTCGAATCGCCTTATCTCTTAACATGGAGTTAGGAGCTTGGCCAATCATCAACACATTGCCGTTCATTACCACCCCGGTGATGTTTGCCTGATTTTTTACATCTTCCAATGCTGCAAGCTCACTGGCTATTTGAAAATCGGCATTTGTGTCATCGAGTTGAGTTGAAAAGCTACGCTCATCATTAACCATCATGGCACCACCTACGGCTCCAACCATCACCGCACCGGCGCAGCCTTGTAGCATAAATATGACAGCGATAAGTGAGAGCGTTTTTATCATTATGGTTCCTTTAAAAGGTGTGTAACTGCCGTGATTGAACTGAATAACGTTAAGGCGTTGAACTAAAGCCACCAAAATATTTGCTGGTGGCTAAACACTTTATCCCCTCGATTGCTTACTCATCCTGTGGGAATAGTGTACGGTCGATATTGTCACATAGGCAGTGGATCGCGAGTAGGTGAACCTCTTGTATACGCGCCGTGCTGTTAGAAGGCACACGGATCTCAACATCATTGATACTAAGCAGGCCTGCCATCGGACCACCATCTTTACCTGTAAGGGCGACAATAGTCATGTCTCGGCTCAATGCTGCTTCAATCGCTTTGATCACATTACCAGAGTGACCACTGGTCGAAATAGCCAGCAGAATATCACCAGGTTGCCCTAATGCTAAAATCTGCTTAGAGAAGATCTCATCATAACTATAATCATTAGCGATGGCGGTAATGGTTGAAGTATCTGTTGTTAACGCAATCGCTGGCAGCGGTGGGCGCTCAACTTCAAAGCGGTTTAATAGCTCGGCAGAGAAATGCTGAGCATCACCGGCGCTGCCACCATTACCACATGCTAGAATTTTATTCCCACCTAGTAGACAGTGAACCATCATCTCAGCGGCCTTAGCTATAGACTCTGGAAGCGCTTCAGACGCATCTATCTTGGTTTGAATTGAGTGGGTAAAACTATCTTTAATGCGTTCTAACATGGGTCAATCCTTAATATTAAATCTGGTGTTATCATGCCATAACTTTTAAGTCGTTAAGGCACAAACATTATTCATTTTGTTTAAAAAGCATTTGGGAGCCAATGTATTTGGCTCGCATCAATGGCTATAAGATCAAATCGGCAAACCGCATCAATCTTATGTATCTGTATATAGTGCTCAGCGGCACGTCTCAGTCGGCCTATTTGCGCAGGGCTTAGTGCGTTTAGTGCGCCACCATACTGAGCTTTGGAGCGGTATTTTACCTCAATAAATATCCACTCTTTACCATCTTTCATGATTAGATCTATTTCACCAAACTTGTACCTGACATTTGCCTCTACAAAGTTAAGACCTCGCTCGGCTAAATAGTTCATCGCCAGCTTTTCACCTGCCTGACCATGCTCTCTTGGGATCTGGTGTTTATTATCTATCATTGAGGGCGTAAATTACCTCTTTTATAGCGTCCCCAGCTCAGCTGTCTGTTAACGGTACCGTCAGGTGCGACCGATAACATGCCACTTCTTCCTGAGAACTGATAGCCAGGCAGAGCCCTCATTTGAGCCAGCTTGCCGACTAATTCGAGTGCATCATAGCCCATAATATAGAGGCGCTTTTGTCCATAACTCCAGGTTGGCCATAGTGACTGTACCTGTTGTGCTTCAGGGCTGTCGGTTAACAGCCAAGGTATATCGCTGATATTTAAATTGTTGAGCTCCAAAGCCGTATTCCTTGAGCTGTCCTCAACTCGGCTGCGACTGCTAGCATAGAGGGGAACAGGCTCTGCAAATACACTGAAATTAACATCGATAAAGGGCTTTAACAGTGGAAGGTCACGATTACCTGAGATCATATAGATGGCATCGATATCTCGTCTGGATCTAAAGTCGGCTTCTACCTTATTACCTATTAAGGCTTTGATGCGGGCGATGCGCTCTTTGCTGTCGATAACGCCAAGTGACTTCTGCACTGTGACTTTCATCTTATCGCCAGCGTCATAAAAGTGGACTTCAGCATCTTTGTTGGTCAGCTCATTCCACCTCTTGTTGAAGCTCTCTGCCATCCTTTTACCTATGCCATTATTACTAGCCAAAATGAGTGGGTGAACAATACCGTCAGCATAGAGTTTATCAGCAGCATCACTAGCTTCATTGGCCGGTGAAAGCGCGAAGTAAAAGGTGTCATCGTTGGGGGTAAATTGATCGACATGATTCAGATAAAGCTGTGGCACCATGTTGGGAGTAAAGCTTGGCTTAGGAGCATCAATTTGGCCCGCTTCTATGCTTGAGCTTTCGACTTGTGCTACCTGAGTTTCAGACACTATTGGTGTTGCTTGCTGAAGTTGCTCGACTTCAGACTGGAAAAGAGGCCCGATAATAAACTCAGCGCCAGCCGATACAGCGGCTTGGTAAGCGCTCTGTGCTCCCTTTGCTGTATCGAAAAAATTAATTGAAACTTGATTGTCAGGATTCGATAAGTAGCGCGACATTATCCCCTGTTTAACCATGTTGGCGACAGAGGCTCTGTTGCCACTTAGAGGAAGTAATACTGCAATATTCTTAGGCTGATAGGGCTTAGCATTTAGCGCTTTTTCAAGATCTGTTGGCAGCTTGATAGCGCCTGGATGGGTTGGATTTGCGTGTTGCCAGTTTCCAAGATGTTGAACAAGCTCACTCGGGTTAATAGCATAGTGCTTGGCAATATAAGCAAGTTGCAACCAGCCTGCAAAAATAGGTGTTTGTGAGTCTTGGCTAAAGTCGAGTAATGTTTGCTCATGCAAGGGCTGCAAGATACGCCAGATCTGGTCATTCACTTCATTAGCTTGGGCTGTAGGTAGATAAGCTGTGAGTAAACTTAGCTGCCTAGCTTGCTCTATTGGTTGCTTGATATGTTGATACAGGCGCGCCTTAAATTGGTAGTAAGCCACCATCTGCCAATCTGCCAGCTTCCAACTACTTGGATACTCAAGTTCACGTAAAGCATCATCATAGGTTGAAGTTAGCTCTAATACTCTTGCTTTGAGGTATTTATGTTCAGCAAGCAGCTCAACATTTTGGCCTAAATCTTTTTCAACAGAGTTGAGCGTCTTAGTGGCAGCATTTGCGTCGCCTTCATTAATGAAAGCGTGAGATGCCAATAATAGGTAGCGTGTTCGCCGCTCAGGATTGTCTGTAGTAGCCGCTTTGTTCAGGTAGTCTGCGGGTTGCAGGCTAGCACTCACTAAGGAGATCTGGCTTTGTTCAGGCTCTACTTTTGTAGGCGTAGTCCCACAACCGAACAAAATTGTGGTTAAAACCGCAACGGAGATTAATTTAGTTGTATTCAGTCTTTTCAACACAGGTCTTCACTCTGGTAAGATGCTACCACTAGTTTAACCTTCTCTTACGCTTGACGAAAGTCTTGTAATAGCCAAACCGAGGTAGATATGGATCTGGCGGCCGCACTTTACATTGTACCAACCCCCATAGGCAACTTAGGGGATATCAGTTCCCGTGCTATCGATGTGCTTAACAATGTCAAATTAATAGCCTGTGAGGACACCCGTCATAGCGGTATTCTCCTGAGTCATTTTGGCATAGAAACACGAAAAACAGCGCTGCATGATCATAATGAGAGAGACAGAGCCGAGTGGATCATCCAGAAGTTAAGTAATGGCGAAGCGATTGCGCTTATTTCAGATGCGGGGACCCCTTTGATTTCAGATCCAGGCTATCACCTGGTTTCACAAGTTAGGGCTGCCGGTTATAAGGTTATTCCACTGCCAGGTGCTTGCGCCGCTATTACGGCTTTAAGTGCATCAGGCTTACCGTCAGATAGATTCTCTTTTGAAGGATTCCTGCCATCAAAGGAGAAGGGGCGTCTAGATAAGCTTACCGAGCTTAAGGAAGATCCAAGAACCTTGATCTTCTATGAATCACCACATCGTATCGTCCACAGCCTAGAGTCTATTCTCACCGCTTTAGGAGAGGACCGTATCATTGCCATGGCGCGCGAGGTCACTAAGACATTTGAGACCTTCCTTTATGGCACAGTTAAAGAGGTTTTAGAGCAGGTTAAATCAGATCCCAATCAACAAAAAGGTGAGATCGTCCTGATGTGTCACGGGTACCGTCTTGTAGAAGATGAGGGGATCCCTGCGGTCGTGATAAATACCTTAAAGCTGCTTTGTGAAGAGTTGCCATTGAAAAAAGCATCCGCATTAGCGGGGCAGATCCATGGTATGAAAAAGAATGCACTTTACAAATATGGGCTCGAAAACGGCTTGTAAAGAACGCTTTTTAATCGGACGTATTAGCTACTGGTGATTTTTAATGGTGTGATGAGCCACCTTAGGCTATAATCCGCGCCGAGTTGGCTAGACAGTTGCTGCGTTCGCAAGAACGGGGAGGAAAGTCCGGGCTTCATAGAGCAGGGTACCAGGTAACGCCTGGGCGGTGTGAACCGACGACAAGTGCAGCAGAGAGGAGACCGCCAATCTTAGGATTGGTAAGGGTGAAAGGGTGCGGTAAGAGCGCACCGGGCGGCTAGTAATAGTCGTTGCAAGGTAAACTCTACCCGAAGCAAGACCAAATAGGGTTCCAGACGGCGCGGCTCGCGTTGGAACCGGGTAGGTCGCTTGAGCCTGCGAGCGATTGCAGGCCTAGATGAATAACTGTCCACGACAAGACCCGGCTTATCGGCCAACTCACCTAATATCACGAAAACCGCATCTCGAAAGGGATGCGGTTTTTTGTTTTTATCGAAAGCTAAAATATTAGTTAATTTTCCAACTACAAGACTTTATCTACGCATTATCCATGAAAAGATGCATAGATTAGTTCTTCACATTCAAACTTCACCATTTCTCCTCTAAAGTCGCTACTTTCAACTATATACCAGTCTCAAAGCCTGCTTCAGAAGATATGACAAGTTCTCATGGTCGCTAGAACATTGAACATCTACAGTTGAACCGCTATGTTATTGATTAATAGACTCATCAATGATGCAAAAGCTTACCTGCTTGATGGGGTAGATGATAAAACAATAAATGAATTAATTACCACAAGTGAGGCATTTTAATGAGCGATTGGAAATGTGAAGATAAAGAGTGGATGAAGCAGCGTAAAAAAGAGTGGCCACAGTATCGCTTTAATATTTCTGATGCCTTGGTGGAGGTTACTGATTTAGTAAAAGATGAGATGGAAGATTTAAAAAACTATTTTCTTATAGGTGACAAGAGTGCACTTAAAACTATTTATAAGATAAGGAGTGGGTTACTCCTCGAGCTCTGGCTACACCCAAGTGAAGATATCGAGGTTTTAAAGCAAGTATTCAATCGCCATCGTGAAGAAAAAACACACTATTGCGAAACACCTGCTTATAGAGTGAATGAAAGAAATAAATTTTATAGCTTGGCTAAACATAGACACAAAGTACCATTCAAAGGTGCTAGTCGCCTGAATGGCCGGGAGTGGGTGATAGATCAAGTTTTTATGCCTCAGACGTTAGAGGAGTTCATAGCTATAGAGGGAGAAGAGCAGCGAGATTTTATTATTGGTAAGTTTTGTATTGGCCCATGCTATGAATGGGGGGATTTTCTGACTAGAACAGAACGTTTCGATACCGATATCTGTGTGAATAAGATAGATATATGGAAGTCTGCAGTTAAATTGAGTTTTGAGCAGTATAAAGATGAAAAAGGAATCGTGTGGCTTATTGAAGATCTTGATACTTTTTTAGCTTCGAATGATGAAAAGCATCCAAAACAGATTAAGTTGGCTCAAGACATTATTGATGCGATTAACGACCCTGAAATGCCCCAAGCCCTCAGAGACAGAGTCGCTGAAATTAGAGCCAGTAAATATGCAACCAAGTAAATAGAGTAGCCATTGTTAATTGTTCAAAGACTTCCCAATTGAGAATGCAAAATAGTAGGCGTTAATATGGCAAAGTTTAGCTTTCACAAAGAAGTATGGTTATTAAAAGATACCCAATGGCTGTCCGATAGGAAGCTTGCATGGGAGCCTATAGAGTATCAGTTGCTGTGTGAGAGTGCTGTGAATAAGAACCAGATATCAGCAATGAGGCGTTACTTTATCAAAGGTGAGTGGACTGAGGGTTCTGAATATGCACCATCTCTTGATACTCGAATGAGGTGGTGCCCAGCTATTTCAAGAGCTTATTTTGGTGAAATGGTTAGTGAAGCAAAAACACAATATGAGACGCAATACCTTAGAGAAACATTAGTTAAGTCGGTTATGAAAGTTGTTCCTGAAGAGTTTATGTCACTTGATGATTGGCATAGACGTTTAACCCTGTATCAGTGGGTGGTTGATAATGAGGTTGAATATACGAATAAACAAATAGAATTTAATTCTTTTCAGGTCAGAGCATTCCCTCTTGAAACAAGTAAAGCAAACAGAAATGATTTTTCAAAGCTTTACCTTCACTGGGTAGCCGATTGGCTACACACTCTTAATAGTAATCAATATCAGGGTTTTATAATCTTACTGCCTTTTTGGTTCACGTCCCTACGCTACATGGATGAGTCAATATTTGAATGGGATCAAAACGTAAAGACACTAAATCAACTGTTTATTTACATTAGACATTTTATTCCTGAACACTCATGCCACGCAGCATCCCAAGCAAAAAAAGAGTTCGTCACTGAATTTTTGAAGTGTGTTGAAAAGTATGGTCTCTCTCTGGTGAGGATGACTGAGCTATGGGAAGAAGCGGCTCAAAATAAGGAGGATGAGTCAGTAGGTCGTGAGGTTCGTAGCTTGCCGTTAACTTCAGATAATTTAGAGACTCGACTTGAGGATGCTTTTTATAATACTTATATTTGTGATTATAAGAGTAAACCTGACCCTGTTTTTATAATTCATGAGGCAATGGAGTCTTTGGGGTTATGTGAACAGAAGTACAATAAAAGTGATATTAAGCTGGTTGATATTTCTAATGTGCTAACATCTGAATTCAAAAGTGAGTTATGCCACGATACTGTACATGCTTATCATGTCTGTTTCCAATTATCACCTTTTTACATTGGTTCGGAGAAATTAACTGTATATCAGAATATTTTTGTATTAGTTGATAACAATAATAACCTAAAGGTTATTATGACTGAAAGCTCAGCATTGAGGAATGTTGTATGTAATTCTAGAATATTCAGTAGTCGAAGGTTATTCCTTATGGATACTTTAAGGGAAGAGCATGGTTTAGGTTTTAAACGTTACTTAAATTATACCCACGATGATAGTGACCCTAATAGTATACCTCCAGAGCCAGAAGAATATCTAACTTATCTCAAATTGCTGGATATTCCTTTTGAGGATAAAGATTATAGTATCTTTATCTATGGTGCGTATGGGTTACAGTACGGTGTAGATGACCAGTTTAAAGTGGTTGATGGCCCTAGTTACTCTGATTTTGTCTCAAAAGTAATTAAATCAGGCCACCCACAATAAATGGTGCATTTTTCATCCTACTAACCTAAACAAAAGCCCATTCACCTTTCGGCAAATGGGCTTTTTATATCAGACAAAATAAATGTGGACAGGCATAGTTAATTGCGTAAATTCCACACCTCCTACTAAGCTTTAGTTATCGGTAAAAAGTAGGAGTTAGCCATGCCTCGTCCCAGAAGAACCCAGATCAGTATTGAACTTTCCATATGAATAAGAAGTCCCTATTACCATGCATGGAGTAGAACAGTTCGTAGAGCCTTTCTAACGGGAGTTGATGAACTCTCGTAGTAAAAAGTGTGGGAAATCTTACGAACATAGATGTGGAAGGGTTGAACCTAAGTTACTGAATTAACAAAGTTGAATATTTCATCAGACAACTGGATAAGACTCACCTCAGAATTTGGCGAACTGTTTCACGGCCCAGTAGGGGAAACACAATCGTTAACTCGCTATTGTGAGCATCTTCAAAAACGTCGACGGCATTTCTCAAAAAGCTGCCAGCACTTTCAAGCTGATTAGTTAAACTTAAACCACTTATCTACAACATTATCCATGACAAGAAGCATGGATTGGTTCTCCACATTCAAACTTCACCATTTTTCCTCTAAAGTCGCTACTTCCAACGATATATCAGCTTCAAAGCCTACTTTAGAAGATTCGATAAGCTTTCGTGTTATCTAGAGCATTGAACATCTACAGTAGAGCCGCTATGTTATTGATTAATTATGGCTGGCTCTATTTTTTCTATTTAGATAATAACTTGCTGGAAGGTATGGAAGACTTAATTAACGCCGTGGAGTAGTAAAACATGTATTGGAAAGTTGAAGATAAAAAGTGGATGAAGGCTCGTAAGGTATTATGGGCTGAGTTAAAAAAATGCCTTTTAGAGCATCAATACTCTAAAAAAGAGGTTAAATATATGGAGCCCTATTTTTTAAAGGGAATACGTAAACAAGAAGATATTGCATGGGCAGAACCGGTACCGCTTATCTACTGTTTAGCGTGGCACCCATCAGATGATATTAACGTTTGGTTTGCAGAGTTTCAGCGCATCAAATCTGAAGCTCGCTGTGAAGAATCGATGCTGAGCAGTATCAGCACTAGCTATATATTAATAAAAAATAGAAGTCGATTGTCGACTCCATTAAATGCGACTGAAAATGTAAAGTCACTTTTTTTGCAGCGTGAGCAACTACTTTATCAGTTTTTATTCTTAAATAAGCAGTTTCTTGATGACCCCTATGTTAAACAGGCTGAAAAATGGCGGCTTGAAGAGCTTCGGCCGTTAAATAGCGGGGCATTATTCTCTATCGATAAGTTGGCGGCAATTATTAAAAAGGATAAAGAGGGTGAACCATTCCAGCCATATTTTAATGCTTTCTCTATTCAGCATCTTTGTCATTTAAGTCAATATCTCTCTACAGAAATGTATAGAAGACAAATGCGATGGGATGATTCTGAAGAAAAGCTCGGGCGGATGCTGGCGACTAGCCTGAAGTTTTACCAGCAACGGCTGCAATATTCAGTGGCGTTTCAAACAATCGCAGAGCTATGGTTTAAGCAACTTGATTCAGACGAGATTGCTACTGAATGGAAAACTATTTGGGTAAATGCCAAGTCCGGTAAGTACCTAACACGTGATGAATTCTTTTCAAAAGATAAAGCTGATGAAGCGGGTATAGAGAACAGTAAGACTAATGTAGAAGATGAACTTAATCAGCTACTACTTGACGGTACAAATAGATCTGAAATCATAGACTGTTTAGCTGACCATTTTGAAGCTGAAACGATTGAGTTATTTGATATTAATGATTTAGATAATATTTGCTCACCTTATATAGGTTTTATTGACCCCTTAGAGCAGTTAGTTAAGTTACGTGGCGGGCGTGATTGTGTTAGTTACCAAGATGAGGTCAAAGATGATGTATTAACGATTAGCTTAAATGAAAAAGTGATAGGTGAGATTAATCTGGATGAGGTTTTTAGCAATGAAACTGCAGATTACTTTCAGCACATTATAAATTTGGCTATGGAATGGTTTCCGAATCAAGCATTATTATCGGTTGAGGAGGGTTCAACTTCCTTGTTTATCTTACCTAGTAATATATTTAAGCTGCTAAAAGAAAATGAAATTGAGTCAGACTTACTAACTCAGCAATAATAATTAAAAAATAAATCAGGCCACCCACAATAAATGGTGCATTTTTCATCCTGAAAAAAATAAATCAGGCCACCCACAATAAATGGTGCATTTTTCATCCTGAATAACTAAGACACCCACAATTGTGGATGTCAGTTTCCTCTACTAGGCTTTAGCTATTACTCTCACTCGTTATTTTAACGTCCACTCCACTTGTTGCTCGAAAGCGGGCTCAGCCGCGAGCTGATTAATGTAAAAAGTAACGGTATCGGCAGCATTAGTTACTTTGAGTAAAATTCTACTTTGGTTTAATGACGCCGTAAATTTATCGTCGTAGGTTAGCCAATCTGGCCCAACATTTGGCGCAACATAGCTGACCTCACCATCAATACCATCGAATATTGGCATGAGAAACTCATTACCTGTAGGGAAAATATCAACAGCATATTTGTCAGTTGTACCGGAAAGAGGGCTGATAGTCAGCGATAGGCTCCCCATTTTGTGAGTCACTGTTTTATCAGGACTCCAGGGAAAAGAGTAGGTTTTCAATTGAGCTGGCTGGTAGTGCGCGGTGGCCGTAATTTTATCAATCTTGGCCAAATCACCCTTGGCTAACCATCCCAGAGGCAAGAATCCCTGCTCAACTACCACCCCATCCTCTGCTGGCATTATCATGGAGGGTTGAGTTGGCATGAGCTTGATATCCAACACTGGCTGCAGAGATGAGCTGGCACGCATGTTTGTAAACCAGAGCTCTCCAGCAGGAGTTATCTCTCCATCTGTGAGCAATAGCTTGGTATAAAAAGTATTGCCGTTGTCCAGTAGCTCACCCTGAGTGAATTTGAACAGCTCATCAGCGGTAGGTTCTACGTGCTGTGTGACAATTTCGTTTGGTTTGCTCAGTTCAAACCAATAGTCATTTTCTATTAACTGCTCGAGATCGGCTATAAATGAAGGCAGTTTATTGCTATTAAGTCTGTGCATTAATATGCTGTGATGGGCTGTGCCTTGTATTCCCATGGATTCCATCGGCATGACACTGATTAGGGCTAATTTTTCTATCCAACCATTGTCACGGCTGAGAATTACTTTTCCAAACAACTTGGTTTGTTCATTTGCACTGTTTATTAGTAACGTCAGTTGCTCATCTGTGACTTTGTCGACCTGTAATACTGCATCATGAATACCTACCTCGGTTACGGGTAACTTCTCGCCTACTTTGGCGGGGATCTGTTTAACAAATCCCGGTGAGTTAAGGCTATTTTTGATTGAGTCAATAAATCCTTCACCAGATTTCTGCAGCATTTTCTGCCAAATTTTAGCGTTTTTACCACTCATGTTGAGTAGCTCACCAGTATTTGGATCCAGAGTGATATCAAAGCCGGCGCTCATCAACTGTTGGAGCTCTTGCTGCCGCTGAGTCGGTCGGGCACTGTGAAAATTATTCCTGTTTCCTGAAAACTGCATCAGCTCAGGAATGACTGAGAACTTAAGGATTTTGTCATCAACCTGATCGATTTGGTAATGCAATAGGGCCAAAGAGGTTTGATCGATTTCAATGTTCTTTAAATTGATATTTGATTTGGTTTTCATCCAATATCTTGCTGAATCGCCTGGTTGGGCCTTGAACTCGACAATGTCTGGTTCATGTTGTTGAGAACAAGCGGGTAACAGCAGAAGCAAAGCAAGAGCTATGGTGGGGTATTTCATATTTGTCCTTAAATAAATGACACGTTTCCGATAATTATGCTGATCTTGGTTGTAAACAATACACTATTATCCTTTTTTTCTTGTTTCTAACCGTCAAAAGTTTCAGTTTCCTAGTCGTGAATAGTTGGGATATGACATCAGCCTTTGGTTATCTATACCAAACTACAGAATGTTTTTGCGTTGCTTTCTTACTGACGTTTTTGATATATACCGTGACATGCTCAGGGGGATTATCTACTTTTAGCTGCCAAGACATTTGGTTTGTTGGCACTAAAGGTCTGTCTCCCAAACCAAGCCACTGGGGGCCAACTTTTGGGGGAAGCCGACTGAATTGACCTTCAACGCCTCCAAATACGGGAAGTAGATAATCATCATTGGCGCTGATATAAGTCACTTCGTAGATATTGCTTTTATTTGGCACAGGTGTAATTTCTAGTTGCGCTTGTCCCAGTGAGTACGTCTTAGGTTTGTTTGAAGGCCATGGTAGGGTGTGACTTTCTATTTTTGCAGGGTAATAGACCATCTCAGCGGTAATGCTATCAATTAAATTCAAACTACTAAGCCTTGCGGATGTCAATGCCATGAGGCGCATGTTTGCATACACGCCTTGTTCTGTGGAAGATATCATGGGGTTGAATCGAGGGCTGAATTTGATATTGAGTTCCGGGTCAATTGTCGACTGACCCCGTAGGTTCTCAAACCTGACTTCTCCCTGAGGTTGTTGTTTTTCATCTGAAATTTTTAGGTCGGTGTCGATTATCTCACCCCATTGTTGCATTCGCGCTTGGCTGAATTGAAAGAAACTTTTATCGATGGGAGCGTCTTGGGCTGCGTGATATTTGGCAGTTTGCGATATATCTGTCCAATTACTCTCAACGCGCCTATGATCCTTTATTACGGTGATTAATCCTGGGGCATCATATTCGTTGGTTTTTTGCATAACTGTTCTTCTATAGGCTGTCTGGTACGATCCCAAAGGTTTTTCCGCAATCAATGTTGCATGCTGTAACCAGCCATTACTCTGGTTCACTATAACTTTACCGTATTGCCTGAATTGAGGATCATCTCTAGTAAAGCTTAACTCAATAGTTTGCGAAGTCACCTTATCGACAATCATAGTCAGCGTAAAACCGCTGAAATCGTGGAGTGTTATCTTTGAGCCTATTATTTTTGGAATGGTTTGAATAAAGCCAGGTGCATTGACAGTGTTCCTTAATGATTTGACTAACAGACTAGTGCCTTTATCCAGCATGGTTTGCCAGCCACTTGCTGATGTCCTCTGGAGATTAATCAATGAGCCATCGGCAGGGTTCAGATCAAGTTTAAAACCTTCCCATACTAAGGCGCAATATTTAGCAACTTTGGTCTGCAAGCGTCTAAATTGGTTTTCACAGTAGGGGGTATTTTGAAAGTACTCTGGGATGACAGAAAATCGAAGTGTAGTTGCATCAGTCTGTTCAATCCGGTACCGGAGCAAGCTTAACGTAGTGCTTTCGCCTATAGTAGCGGTTGCCAAATCAATCCTGCTGACATGCTGAACCCAATATTTTGCTGAGTCTCCAACATTAGCCTTGAATTCCACTGCGTCTTTATTGTGATTGTCAGAGCAGGCACTCAAAATCAGAATTACAGCAAACAATGTGACGGATAGTTTCATTTTACTCCCTGAGTGAAACGTATTTTTCCGACTATTATGCTGACTTTAGTTGATAATTAAACAGTTTGTTTGGTTTCTTTGGGGCAAAGGCTTGTTACTTCTTGACAGAAATGATGGGCGATAATAAATGGTGCACCCACAATAAATTATGCTTTTTCCTCCTACTAACCTAAACAAAAGCCCATTCACCTTTCGGCAAATGGGCTTTTTATATCAGAAACTAAGCTTCAATATAGATCGCTGAAAAATCTATCTTCGCGGGGAATATAGTAGTTATCGTAATTGAGTGAGAAGGCTATTTGGGTTGCTTTGCCCTTAAGTTCGGCTCTTGGGACAAAGCCGTATACGCGAGAGTCGACACTGTTGCGGCGGTTATCTCCCATTACCATGTAGTGGTTTTCAGGGACGGTGATGGTGGCAAAGTGGCTTAGGTTGTTGCTGGCACTTTTCTCGATTCGGATCTTATGGCGCAAGCCTGTGAGCTCTTCCTCGGCAATAAGCTCTTGGCTATTATTATCTAGGACCGTGTAGTTTAGTGGTCTGCCGTTAATGGACAATATCTCGTTGCTTAAACTGATTTTGTCGCCGGGTAGGCCAATCACGCGTTTTATTAAGCGATTTTTTGCCGCTTTCGATTCAAAAACGATTATCTCTCCCCGTTGTGGCTCACCGGTTTCGAGCAGTGATATTTGGGTGAAAGGAACTCTTAAATCATAGGCCATCTTGTCCACGACAATGCGGTCGCCCTCTTTAATGGTGGGTTGCATTGAGCCTGTGGGCACGGTGTACCAATCTGCCACAGCGCTTCTAAAAACAGACATTAGAATAATAAAAATGAATAGCTGCCTGTTATTTTTCCAAAAAGTTTTTATTTTACTCATTAGCTTTGTCTCCCTGCTTACTTTTGCGATTAAGTTAGTAGGCCATAGAAGTATGCTTAAGTTCATGATGTAAGTGTTACTAAGTGTGTGGTTAGTGACTGTTAAAAACTGACTACGACAAGCGATAGTTCTTTCTAAATTCTGAGGGTAATTCGCCAAAAAACAGCCTGAACTGTTTGCTGAAGTAGCTGTGATCGGTAAAACCTGTTGCGTCTCCTACCTGCGAAATTGGCATATCGGTTTCTACTAAAAGTCTTCGTGCGTTTTCAAGGCGAACCTCATTGATAAACTGCTTTGGTGTTTTAGTGAGGTATTTTTTAAAGCGCCTCTCTAAGGCGCTGACAGAGAGGTGAGCGACCTCTGCTAACTCTTCAATGGCGAGGTGTCGGGAGTAGTGCTCTCTCACAAAGTCCACTGGGGCTTTGATGGCATCGACGCCAGAGAGTGCCATCGCCTGTTTTTGCAGATGTCGAGTGATGCCATATGATCCTATGATCTCGCCCGCTTGATTTGAGAGTGGACGTTTGGAGGTGGCATACCAAGCTGGATCGCCAGCTTGTGTCATGTTCATCTCTAAGCGTTCAGTGACAGTTTGGCCCGCTAAGATTTTTTTATCATCACGGATAAACTGCTTAGCCAGATGGGGAGGTGAGAAGTCATAGTCGTTTTTCCCTAATATTTGATTGAGTCCCCGCACCTCTTTATGTTCAATAAAGGCTTGGTTCGCATGAACAAAGTTATGGTTTTTATCCTTAATCCAAAAGAGCACGCCTGGCAGTAGGTCGAACATGCTGATCACTTGTTCTACCTCAACCAGATTGAGAAATGTATTCTCTTTATCCCAGCTCATCTACCCCTCCCTATCCGATATTTGTTGATTGCAATAAATAACAAACGCCGAATTTGTTGCATCGATAACCGATTTATTAATAACACATATTAAGACCTCAATCCTATAGTGGTTAAATTCTTACTTGGTATGTTTATCACAATGAAAAAGATTCGGATGGGAATGGTTGGTGGCGGACAAGGTGCATTTATTGGTGCTGTACACCGTATTGCCGCTTTTTTAGATGGTGAAATAGAGCTGGTGTGTGGCGCATTTAGCTCAAATCCCCAGCGTAGTATTGAGTCTGGAAAGGCGCTTTATCTGCCTGAACATCGCTGTTATGACTCCTATCAGGAGATGATTCTGTGTGAAGAGAAGCTCCCTGAAGAGATGCGCATGGAGTTTGTTGTCATTGTGACGCCCAATCATCTGCATTTTCCCGTGGCAAAAATGGCAATCGAGCATGGTTTCCATGTGTTGTCAGATAAACCTGCGACCATCAGTTTAGATGAGGCATTGAGGTTAAAGCAGCTCTTAGAGAAACATGACCAACTCTATGGCTTGACCCAAACATACACTGGCTATCCCTTAATCAAACAAGCCCGTCATTTAATCGCTACGGGAGAGTTGGGCAATATCGTTAAGGTGGTGGTTGAGTACAGCCAAGGCTGGCTTGCATCGAAAGAAGATGAGACGAGTAAACAAGCGAGTTGGCGATTAGATGAGAAGCAGTCAGGTATTAGCTGCTGCATGGGCGATATTGGTGTGCATGCTGCCAATTTAGCCGAGTATGTCTCTGGGCTGAACATGGCAGAGCTGTGCGCTGACATTACCTCTACGGTTGCCGGGCGAACTTTAGATGATGACGGTACTGTGCTGTTGAAGTTTTCTAACGGTGCTAAAGGCGTGCTATTAGCAAGCCAAGTGGCCCTTGGTGACGAGAACAACCTTAAGCTGCGAGTTTACGGGGACAGAAAAAGTGTCGAGTGGTCTCAGCTTGAATCAAACACCCTTTGGCTGAAATCTAATACAGAAGCGACACAGATGATCCGCGCTGGAGTCGGTGATCTGTGCGCCGCTGCCAAGCAAGCGATGCGAACACCTGCGGGCCATCCAGAGGGATATTTGGAGGCATTCGCTAATATCTACAGTAACTTTGCTAAGCAGATCAGGGCAAAAAATGCAGGTGAGGTTTGTGATAACCAGCTGTTTGATGTACCGGGTATTGAGCAAGCTGTTCGTGGTATGGCCTTTATTGAGAATGTGGTTCAAGCCAGCGCATCTAATGAAAAGTGGCACCCGTTTTCACTTAAATCAGATAGCAATATGGGGGAGGAGTAGATGTCTCAAATAAAGGGGCCAGGTATCTTCCTAGCGCAATTTTGTCAGGATGATGCACCATTTAATAACTTAACCAGTATCTGCCAATGGGTGGCTGACTTAGGTTATAAGGCGGTGCAGATCCCAACTTGGGATAAACGTTTATTTGATCTCAAGCTCGCCTATCAGAGTCAGACCTATTGTGATGATGTGAAAGGCATTATTGCAGATACGGGCTTGAGCATCAGTGAGTTATCGACTCATCTGCAGGGGCAGCTAGTGGCTGTTCACCCTGCATACGATAAGCAGTTCGACGCCTTTGCACCCGAGGAGGTTAAAAACAAGCCTCAGGCTCGAGCTCAGTGGGCGGTTGAGCAGGTTTCAATGGCGGCTAAGGTGAGTCAGACATTAGGGCTTAATGCCCATGCGACATTCTCTGGGGCTCTGTTATGGCAAACCGCTTACCCCTGGCCCCAGCGCCCAGCTGGTTTGGTTGAGGAGGGGTTTAAGGAGTTGGGTAAGAGGTGGTTACCTTTGCTCAACAAGTTTGAAGATGCCGGAGTGGATCTCTGTTATGAGCTTCATCCAGGTGAAGATCTCCATGATGGCGTGACCTTTGAGCGATTCTTAGCGGCAACAGGGGATCATGCTAGAGCGAATATTCTTTACGATCCGAGCCACTTTGTACTGCAACAGCTCGATTATCTAGCATTTATTGATATCTATCATGAGCGGATTAAGGCTTTTCATGTCAAAGATGCCGAGTTTAGACCTAATGGTCGAAGTGGCGTTTATGGGGGATATCAAGATTGGCAACAACGTCCAGGCCGTTTTAGATCTTTAGGAGATGGCCAGATAGATTTTAAACAGATCTTTAGCAAATTAACTCAATATGGTTTCGATGGTTGGGCAGTGCTTGAGTGGGAGTGTTGTTTGAAACACCCTGCAGATGGTGCAAAAGAGGGCGCCCCCTTTATTGAGCAACATCTGATAAGAACACCTGAATATGCGTTCGATGATTTTGCATCAAGTGGTGTGGATGAATCGTTAAATCGCAGCATTCTAGGACTATAGGGGGAGCATATGTCTGCTGACATAGATCGAAATCGAATTTTTACCGCGAGTTGCCTAGCACTGACGGTAACCGCCATGACGTTCGCTATCCGCGCCGGTATTTTAGGTCAGCTTAGTCAAGACTTTGGTTTATCCGATGCAGAGTTAGGCTGGATAAATGCCATGGCTTTTTTGGGCTTTCCTGTTGCCACCATATTGGGCGGCTTACTGTATAACTTTTTAGGGGCTAAAAAGTTAGTGCTTATCGCTTTTGTGGGCCATATTCTTGGTTTACTGCTCACCATGTCGGCAGATGGTTTTTGGCTATTGTTGATCTCCAGTTTCTGTATCGGTTTTGCCAACGGCGCGGTTGAAGCTGGGTGTAATCCTTTGATTGCAGATATCTATCATAAGAAGCAGACTGTTATGTTAAACCGCTTTCATGTCTGGTTTCCCGGCGGCATTGTGGTGGGAGCTCTTATCTCTAAAGCGATGACAGACATGAGCTTTGGTTGGCAAGCGCAGATTGCCGTGATGTTAGTGCCAACGCTTATCTATGGGTATCTGATCATCAGTCAGACATTTCCTAAAACCGATAATATCAACACCTCTACCTCTGCTAATTTAAAGGGGCTGTTCTCACCTTTGTTCCTATTTATGGCCTTTTGCATGACCTTAACGGCCACCAGTGAACTTGGTACTCAGCAGTGGATTGAGCGTATTCTTGGCGCTTCTGGGGCATCGCCTATGTTAATTATGGCGATGGTGACGGGAGTGATGGCCGTTGGACGCTTTTTTGCGGGCCCCTTAGTGCACAAGCTAAACCCATATGGTGTGCTGCTTTACTCTGCGATAGTAACGACAATTGGTATCTACTCCATGAGCTTAGCAACTGGGAATATGGTGTATGTATCTGCCCTTATTTTTGCATTAGGGGTGACCTATTTCTGGCCAACCATGATAGGTTTTGTGGCGGAGAATATTCCTCAAACTGGCGCCTTAGGGATGTCGGTAATGGGGGGCGTTGGCATGTTTGCTGTCAGTATGTGGAACCCTGTGATTGGACATTGGATTGATAAGGGCAGAGAGCAGGCAGTAGCGGCGCATACCACCCCTGAAATCGTTGAGTTAGCAGCAGGGCAATCAACCTTGGCTAACCTGAGTGTGTTCCCCTTGGTGCTGATATTTGCCTTTGCTGGTTTGGCGCTTTATATGCGACAGCAAAAGCAGAAAGTGAGCCAAGCTCAAGATAGCGCTCAGGCGGAGTCATCATTCTAACTAGGGTAATGGCTAGAGTAATGGTGCTGAGACAAGAGCGCTGATCCATCATTTAACAGCGGTAGTAAAGAGCATAGATAGGTGAGTATTCATGAAGGCTGTATTAACAAGCTTAATAGGATTTTTGATGGTTATCTCAACAACAAGTATGGCCCATGAGGCGTATAGCCTAACGCCGCCAAAGGTGAGCGTTCAGCTTTGGTCAGTTAAAGATCAACTTAAAGATGATTTTGAAGCCACTGTTGAGGCACTGGCCCAAATGGGGTTTGACGGTGTTGAGTTTGCCGGAGATTTCGGCCCATTTAATGAGGATGCCAATGGGTTGAGGTTATACCTAGATTCATTAGGCATGGTGGCAAGTGGTGCTCATGTCTCCTTTGAGCAGCTCAATGATGAGAATTTCACTGAAACGGTCGCGTTTTACCAAGCGTTAGGGGCGAAGGTGTTAATTGTAGGGTGGGACAAGAGGGCTTGGGATCCTAAGGGGATAGATTTTGTCGTTAATGAACTTAATCGTATCTCGCTGAAGCTAAAGCCTTTAGGGATCAAATTTGGTTTCCATAACCATGAGCATGAGTTTAATGGTTTTAAGGGCACCACTTTTTGGGACTACTTGGCTAAAAATACAATGCAAGATGTGGTTCTTCAACAAGATGTTGGTTGGACTACCTATGCGGGACGGGATCCCATTGAATATGTGAAGCGCTACCCAGGTAGAACTATTACCACGCACTATAAGGTGAAACTACCAGAAGGGGTCGAGGGAAAGCTGCCTATCATAGGCCAGGACACCATAGATTGGTTAGCACTGACAAAGGCAAATATCGCTGTTGGTGGTACCCAGTGGTTAGTGGTAGAGCAGGAGGAGTATCCTAATGGATTAACCCCGCTACAAGCGGTGGAAAAGTCGAAGCTGGGCTTAGATAACATATTAAAACAACTATAAAAAACATTAATAAAACAGCGATAAAAACAGTTTAACTGTGTGAGGGAGTGCAATGACTAAGTGGGGAGTAAGTATTAAGAGTCGGTCGCAACAGGTGATTGCAGCCTTACTGCTATCGACAGTGGCAACGGCAGGTGTTGCTGCTGATAACCAGCTATCAAAAAAGGAGAAAGAGGCTGGGTGGCAACTGCTGTTTAATGGTAAAGATATGTCCCAGTGGCGCAACTTTAAGCAGCAGGGAGTGAACCCTAAATGGGTTATCGATCAAGATAGTATTCATCTCTCAGGTGGTGGAGGAGGCGATCTTCTCACTAAACAAGCCTACAAGAACTTCGAATTGACACTGGATTGGAAGATATCCCGAGCTGGCAATAGCGGCATCTTTGTATTGGCCGATGAACTTGGCTCCAAGATTTATTCCCATGCCATAGAGGTGCAGATCTTAGATAATCAAAGACATGCGGATAATAAAATAGACTCCCACCTATCGGGTTCAATCTATGATATTCAGGCATCACCGCCAGCCTCTCACAGAGTTGCAGGTGAGTGGAATAAGGTGCGCATTCGTATGCATAACAACAGTTTATCTGTTTGGCAAAATGGTATTTTAACGGCTGACCTTATTGTTGGCAGTGAAAAATGGAATAGCTTAGTTGCCGAGAGTAAGTTCAGGACTTGGACTGGTTTTGCTCAGACATCACAGGGGCATATTGGTTTGCAGGATCATAGCGATCCAGTTTGGTTTAAAAACATCAAACTGAGGGAGCTGTAATGATGGAAGGGCAAATTAATGGTCACGATTATGATGTGATTGTTGTTGGCTCCGGTGCTGGTGGTGCCATGGCAGCTTACACATTAACAAAATCGGGACGTAAAGTGCTGATGTTAGAGGCGGGGCGAGACTACGACCCAAAAACAGAAACCCCCATGTTCAAGAGTAACTTTGATGCACCACTGCTCGGCGCGGGGAACTCAGATAAAGACTTTGGTTTTTATGATGCAACTGTTGATGGCGGCTGGGAGGTACCGGGAGAGCCCTACACTAAAGGTGAGGGGAGTGAGTTTCTCTGGTGGCGTGCTCGTATGTTAGGGGGGCGAACTAACCATTGGGGTCGCTACTCACTGCGATTTAGTGAACATGATTTTAAAGGCTTTAGTCGTGATGGTTTAGGTGCTGACTGGCCATTCGAATACTGGGATCTGGCGCCTTGGTATGATGAGACCGAAGCCTTGGTTGGGATCTGCGGTACCAATACAGGTTTAGATGATATGCCTGATTCTCCTGAGGGCGTATTGCAGCCACCACCTAAACCGCGTGTGCCTGAGTTGCTTGTCTCGGCTGCGGCGAAAAAGTTGGGTATCCCCACTGCGCCTATGCATCGTGCTGTTCTCACTCGTCCAAAAGATGATCGCCAAGCGTGTTTCTATGCTACCCCTTGTGGCCGTGGTTGCTCCATTGGCGCTGCATTTCAAACGACAACCTCATTGATCCCGATGGCGCAAGCAACGGGGCTGCTCACTGTGATCACCGATGCCATGGTGAAAGAGGTCAATGTCGATGAGAAAGGCAAGGTCAATGCCCTGACCTATATCGACAAGAAAACCAAACAAGCCCATAGATTGGATGCCAAGGTGATCATTCTTGCGGCGAGTGCCTGTGAGTCTGCACGTATACTGCTTAATTCTAAAAGTGAATCACATCCAAATGGATTAGCTAACTCAAGTGGCCATGTGGGCAGAAATATTATGGACTCAACTGGTGTGAGCTATGGCGCCCATATCCCTGCGCTTGAGGGACGTCCTAAATATAATGAAGATGGGCATACGGCGAATCATCTGTTTATCCCCTGGTGGGGACATAAGGTACAGGAGAAAAAGGCGATGGCCTTTCCTCGTGGTTACCATTTCGAGATAGGCTCTGGCTTTAGGGCTCCGAGCTCCTGGGTGAGTGGCGATCTCGATGGTTATGGAAAGCCGTTAAAAGAGATAGCAAAGCAAGCCTATGGCTCCTATGTGGGATTGGCACTGAGGGGAGAGATGCTGCCCAATGATGATTGCTATATGGAGATCGACGAGGATGTGAAGGATAAATGGGGCATTCCTGTGGTCAAGTTTCATTGGAAATGGTCTCAGCACGAGCTTAAACAGGTTGAGCACGGTTTAAAGACCGCCCGTCAGATCCTTGAAACCATGGGGGCTAAGTTCGATAAACCTCTACCCAAAGCGGAAGATGCGATCCTAAAGGGGGGGCAGATCATTCATGAGGTAGGAAGCACCCGTATGGGAGACTCACCGACAGAGTCAGTGACCAATCAATGGGGACAAACCTGGGATTGCAGTAATCTGTTTGTGATGGATGCTGGTGTGTTTGCATCTAACCCCCATAAAAACTGCACCTTAACCATTATGACATTAGCCATGAGAAACAGCACTTGGCTGGCGAGACAGTTAGATAAGGGGGAGTTGTAAAATGAGTTTGGTAAAACGTTACTCAAGCAAAAAACCTTATCTCGCTTCATTAAGCAGACGTGATGCGATCAAGTGGATTGGTGCTCTCTCTGTCACGGCGGCGTTTCCAGGGCTGACCGCATGCAGTAGTCAAGCATTAGCGCCCCAGAGTGAGTTAGCCAAAGGTCATTGGCCGCAGTTGGAGCTGCCTGTTATCAATGCCACTGGCTATGGAAAAGATCCAAACTTAATCATCGCGCCAAGAGCATCATGGCCCAGAACACTAACGGCCGCGCAGCTTACCTTCATTGCTATATTTGCCGATATCGTTGCGCCAAGGGAGGGGTCGGTGCCCTCTGCCAGTGAAGTGAAAGTGCCAGATCTGCTTGATGAGTGGGTGAGTGCCCCCTATGAGCGACAACAGCAGGACAGGGTCTCTTTTCTACATCTGCTTGCATGGCTAGATGAGGAGGCTAGACGACGTTTCGATAACCTGTTTGTTGATGTGACGGCATCTCAGCAGTTAGCAATAATCGATGATATCGCCTATAAAAAAGCGATGCAGAGTGAGGAGTTCGTTAGACCCGCTAAAGCCTTTGCAGATTTTAGGCGCTTAGTACTGGCCTGTTTTTTCTGTAGTCCTGCGGGCGTAAAAGATATCGGTTATCTAGGTAATGTGCCGATTGTCGGTGATTATCCAGGCCCCAGCGATGAAGCGATGACACATTTACAGGGTGTGTTGGATGAGTTGGGGTTAACCCTGTAATTTTTACGTGCCTAAAAAAGCCCGTATGCTGTTAAACATACGGGCTTTTTCATTTAAACCAATTGTGATAGCAATTATTATACTGATTGGTATTGTTAGTTAGGCTGAAAGATACACTTTAAGCGCTTAGCTATGATGAGCCTAGACATGGTTAAGAAACCGCTGACCGTCTTTTGGTGTAGACGGAAGATGGTATCGTAGAGGCGTCTGACTAAACGTCCCTTCAAAATTAACCTGTCATTCATCATGGTACTAATAGCGTAGTTATGACCAATTGCCACGACCATGCCACCATCTTTGTAAACAAACGGCGTGAGAGTTTTCCCCTGCATTAACCCAAGTAGGCTTTTTGCTAAGTGCACTGCGGCGCGATTAGCTGCCTGAGCCTTAGGAGGCACAGTACTGCCATCGGCTTGAGGAATTGCAGCACAATCTCCAAGGGAGAAGATACTAGGATCTTGTGTTGTCGCGAGGGTCTGCTGCACCACTAACTGGTTTGCATTGTTACTCTCGAGACCGCCTATGTTTTTAAGCCAATCCGGGGCTTTTATCCCTGCAGCCCAAAACTGTAGATCGGCATCTAACGTTATCCCTTCGCTGGTGGTCATTCCTTGCTTATCGACACTGGCAATACGAGTGTTGAGCAGCAGGTTTACGTTGAACTTTTCTAATCTTGACTGTGCTTGCTGAGACATCTTTAATGGGCTGTTTGGCAATACTCTATCTGCAGCTTCAATCAAGTTGATTGTCAGTCTTGCTGCATGTGGGTTACGTTCTAGTTTACCGCTAACCTTGGCAAGTTCAGCGGCAAGCTCAAGCCCTGTAGCACCTGCACCAACTATATTGATAGTGCGCTGCTCTCCAGATCTAAGTAGCGCGCTTATCTGCTGCCAACTTTCTCTTGCCTGTTCAGGAGTGTCCAGAAATAGGCTGTGCTCAAGTGCACCTTTGGTGGCAAAGTCATTGCTGATAGCACCGACAGCGATCACCAAGTAATCATAGGCTAATGTGTCTGTTTCACCGTTAGTTTTATAGACAACCAGCTGCTTCTCTTCACGATTGATATTTGTCATTCTACCTTGATAATGACGATAACCGTTTTTGGCTCCATGGCTGAAGTAGCACAGACTATCGAGATCGTTATCGAATGTGCCCGCAGCGATTTCATGGAACCTAGGCTTCCAGTAGTGGTGAGTCTCCCCCTCGACTAAGATAACTTCATCTTGTTTGTTGACTGAACGACCTAAAAGGCTGGCAAGTTCCAGCCCAGCAGCACCGCCACCAACGATGACAACACGAGACATAATATTTCCTTAACGCAGCTGAAGAGCTACGTGATTAACATTGAATTGTTGGCCTAGCGACTGAGCGAGCAGATCTTTATACGAACTGGTATTAAGACTTTGCGGAGAGTTGGGAGGCGTATCTGATGGCGGCTATTATAATTCGGGTTCGAATTGGAACAATTAGGCGAAAAGGTAAATCACTTTTGCTCAATCGTAATAATCCAAGCTATGACTGGTTTCCTGAGAAAATAAGCGAGTTAATTGCCGTTAATGTAAACCATTTAATGGTTTACAACGTATTACCTTATTCGTTTAACAATGGATTATCGCCATGCCACCAGTAAAACTGAGAGCTCGTAGCCATAGTTATAGTCATTTAAATTGCTGGCTTACAAAGGGGAGGTTATTCTCAATCACCTTGATGGGAGCAGTTTTGCCGGTATTTGGTGCAATCTCTGATGAGGGAGTGTTAATGACACCTTTAGTGACGCTCAGCGAGCAGCAATCCACTGATTGGAAATTAATTAATGACACTGTAATGGGGGCGTTTCTAATAGCCTGCTTGATATCAGTGCAGGTATTGCAACCTTTAGTGGCCATTTATCACTCGAGCAAAATGGTGGTTTTGCCTCTACCAGAATATCCATTAGTCAGGTGATACCTAGTGAGCTTAATCTTATTCGGATTCATGTGAAAGGTGATGGTAGGACTTATCAGTTAAGGCTGAGAACCGATGACAGCTGGGACTCTTTTTCATATTCACACCCATTTAAAACAGAGAGGGAGAGATGGGTTAGTATTGAGTTTAAAGCGGACGATTTTATACCTGTGTATCGCGGACGTACTCTTGATGCTCCACAATTAAATTATGCCGATATTAAGCAAGTGGGATTTTTATTGGCAGATAAACAAGATGGTGATTTCGCGTTATCATTTAAAAATATTGAATTAATCGACTCAAATAGGGATAAGTAACATTGAGTATTAGGGTGAATACCCACTTTGATTTCAGCCATATTCAAGGTGTAATTTTCGACTTGGACGGCACACTTGCAGACTCTAACCCTGATTTTGAGGGATTGAGGCGTGAGCTTGGTTTAAAGTCAGGGACCGATATTCTTGCTCATATGGAGTCAATAATAGATCCGGTACTTGCATCAAAAACAAAAGAGATAGTGACGCGTTATGAGCTTGAAAGCTCAAGTCGTGCGACTTGGGTGACAGGTGCTGAGCAGCTCGTTGCATTATTTAGGCGTTTAAAGCTGCCTCAAGCGATACTGACGCGCAATATTCCTCAGGCCGCTGGGATTACTTTAGCAAACCTTGGGTTAGAGATGGACTTGGTGTTGACTCGATTTGATGCCAAAGCTAAGCCTCACCCCGAAGGTGTAGAGTTGATTTGCGAGCAATGGCAGCTTGAACCGGCTAATATTTTGTTTATTGGGGACTATCTTTATGATCTGCAAACAGCACGAAATGCAGGGACTAAAAGCGTGCTTTATAGTCCAGATTTAATACCCGACTATGCATCACAAGCAGATATTGTCTGCCAGTGTTATACCGCTCTTATTCAGCACTTTAATACCCAGATATAAAACTGGCCTGTAATAAGGAGTGCTTTTAGTTTGCTACTTCTGCGTTGAGTGAACCCACAAGGGAACAAGCACTCTATCCTTACTTGTGGGATGCCAAAGCTTGAGTTAAGTGATCCAGTAACATACGCACCTTAGGCGATAGATGCCGATTATGTGGGTAGAGTGCCCAAATTCCCTCCTCTGGTGAGCGGTTTTGCTCCAGCAGCGGTACCAGTTGCCCATCCTCAATGAAGGATTGTAAATAGTAGTCAGGGAGTTGAATTATTCCAATTCCCTTTATTGCTGCGTCGACTAAGGCGTGACCGCTGTTACAGCTTAGATTCCCTTTTACTCTGACATTTCTAGTTTTGCCATTATCTTCGAATCGCCAGTAGTCCATGGTTCCCAATAAGCAGTTGTGCTGCTCAAGTTCTGAAAGGGAGTGAGGGATACCAAAAGTTGAAAGGTAGCTGGGTGAGGCGCAAACATACTGAGTGCGAGAGCTTAATCGCTTGGCCATCATGCTTGAGTCTTCAAGTTGGCCTAATCTGATGGCCAGATCATAGCCCTCGTCGATCAGGTCAAGTTTCTGATTAGTTAAGTTTATCTTAACTTCTAGCTCTGGATACTTGGCGGCAAAATCATTAATCAGTGGGGCAATCGTCATCTCTCCATAGGTTACTGGCGCTGTGATCTTGAGTAATCCCCGCGGTGAGCTTTGCAAATTGGTGATGGCACGTTCAGCTTCATCTAGCCCATCTAAGACCTGTCTGCAGTGCTGGTAATAGACTCTTCCTACCTCTGTGGTGGAGACTTTTCGGGTTGTGCGGTGAAACAGTTTTGTGGCTAAGCGGGTTTCTAATGCGCTGACTTGCCTGCTAACTTGTGCGGTGGAGATCCCCAAGCGTTGTGAAGCCTTAGTAAAGCTCTCGGCCTCTGCAACTGCAACAAATTCACTGATGCCTTCCCAATTGAACATAATAATTACCAGACTGTTTTCTCTATTGTGATTATCTCCGAATCTTCAATAAATGCAATTTTTGTTTTCACTATGGGAGTCTAGTTAAGTATTTGTATTTTAGTGTTTTTATTGTTTTTGGTGCTTTCTGGATTCTTACTGATTAGTAAAAGATTTTTTCAAAACATTAGGATTATCATTATTTGAATGAGGAATATAATTCTGCCCATCGAAATGACGTAGGCATTACTCCGAAATCATAACGTCAATAGCAGGGCCGAGTTGTTAGCTCTTTAACAACAATGAAGAGAACAACTATTCAAGTCACCTGCTTCTAATATTAAGTTATTTTACTGGATTACTAGGACGGCACTCAAAGAGCTGTTTACTAGGGAAGATCCATGGAGTTTTTATGAAAGTGTTAATTCACCCACAAGTTGATAATGGAGTTACTCAGAGCCAGGAAGGCTTTTCCGGTGGTACTTTAGGGTGTCAATGTCAGGCGCAACGAGTTGAGGTTTCAGTTACGGCGCAAACAGCTCATAACCACGTTTGTGGCTGCAGCAAATGTTGGAAACCAGAGGGAGCTTTATTTGCTCAAATCGCCGTTGTTTCACGTGATAATGTTCAAGTGATTAACAATGCTGATAAATTGATGGTAGTCGATGAGTCTGCCGCTATTCAACGCCACGCCTGCAAAGAGTGTGGAACCCATATGTATGGCCGCATTGAGAATGCTGCTCACCCCTTTTATGGATTGGATTTTGTACACACCGAATTATCATCAGAGGAGGGATGGTCTCAACCTGAGTTTGCTGCGTTTGTCTCTTCAATCATAGAGTCAGGCGCCTCTGCAGACTCTATGGCAGATGTTCGTCAAACCCTCAAAGATTTAGGTCTTGAGCCATATGACTGTTTATCACCTGCGTTAATGGATGCAATTGCGGTGCATCTTGCTAAGAGCGCGTAATATCAATTGGTTTATGAGTAAAAAAGGCGCTTCGGCGCTTTTTTTGTATCTGCTATATAGGGAGCGTGGAGTCGCGTCTAAGAGAGCTTAGCAAGGGGGAAGAAACAAGGTTTTATATTGACGGCTATTATTACCAAAAGGTAAAAGTCATTTGCAATTATCTGGGATTATCATCTTTATATAGTTGAATATAATGTTTGCTATCGGATAGGCAGTCGCTTCAAGCTTTATTCATCTATTTGACGGTAGTAAATCAGTAGGTGGGTGTATTGCCTTCTTGGTTACTTGGGCGTATAGCTAAACATTAGTGGAGGTTAAAATGGCTGGTGGTTGGTCTAGAGATGGTGCGGTACAAGATCAGATCGATAACAGTGTCGATGATGGTGTTGCTCAAGCCAGAAGTCGGTTACCGGTTGGTCAAAGCCTACTTTATTGTGAGGAGTGTGACAGCCCCATTCCACAGGCGCGAAGAGAAGCCGTTATCGGAGTTCGCCTCTGTGTTAGTTGTCAGCAGGAAGCTGATAAGCAGTTTAAAAGTTTTAGTAATTTTAACCGGCGTGCGGGGAAAGATAGCCAGTTAAGATAGGGGGATTTAGGTTCTTGCAAAGAACCAAGGCATTTAGGCCATCACCCTTGGCTCACATCGAGCGTTAATATTTTATCATTATTACCATGTGGTAAAAGTCATTTGCATCTAGAGGGTATTATCAATTTAATCGCACTAGATATAATGTTTACCATAGATTCATAGAAACGTTTTAATTTACCTATTTAGGATATAACAATGACAGCACAAACAATTAAATCAAAAGCAGCAGTCGCTTGGGCTGTGGGTGAGCCACTATCTATGGAGATCGTAGATGTAATGCCACCACAAAAAGGTGAAGTTCGTATTAAGATGATCGCAACAGGCGTTTGTCATACCGATGCTTTCACTTTATCTGGTGATGATCCTGAAGGTATCTTCCCATGTATTTTAGGCCATGAAGGCGGCGGAATCGTTGAATCTATCGGCGAAGGCGTTACTAGCGTTCAGGTCGGAGATCACGTTATCCCTCTTTACACTCCTGAGTGTGGTGAATGTAAATTCTGTAAGTCTGGTAAGACTAACCTTTGCCAGAAGATCCGTGAAACCCAAGGTAAAGGCTTAATGCCAGATGGCACGACTCGCTTCTCTAAAGATGGCGTTGATATTTTCCACTACATGGGAACATCTACCTTCTCTGAGTACACTGTATTACCTGAAATTTCATTGGCTAAAGTTAACCCAGAAGCGCCACTTGAAGAGGTGTGTCTGTTAGGTTGTGGTGTAACTACTGGTATGGGCGCTGTAATGAATACGGCTAAAGTTGAAGAGGGCTCAACAGTCGCTATCTTCGGCATGGGCGGTATCGGTCTATCGGCAGTTATTGGTGCAACTATGGCTAAAGCCGCTCGCATCATTGTTATCGATATTAACGAAAGCAAGTTTGAGCTAGCCCGTAAACTAGGTGCTACTGATTGCATCAATCCAAAAGATTATGACAAGCCAATTCAAGATGTGATTGTTGAGTTGACTGATGGCGGCGTTGATTACTCATTCGAGTGTATCGGTAATGTTCACGTGATGCGCTCTGCACTTGAGTGTTGTCATAAAGGTTGGGGCGAATCTGTGGTTATCGGTGTGGCTGGCGCAGGTCAAGAGATCTCTACTCGTCCATTCCAACTTGTCACTGGTCGCGTATGGAAAGGCAGCGCATTTGGTGGTGTTAAAGGCCGCTCTGAGCTACCTGAATATGTTGAACGTTACATGGCAGGTGAGTTTAAGTTAAACGACTTTATTACTCACACTATGGGACTTGAGCAGGTAAATGAAGCGTTTGACCTTATGCACGAAGGTAAGAGCATACGTACTGTTATCCATTTCGATAAGTAATAAGCTGACTTAGGCATTGTTAAACCTCGAAATTGATCCCCTTTGTCAACTGAGTTTGCATGATTGCAAACTCAGTAGGAGACCCAAGCGTGACAATTGAAAATGTGAGTGTGAATAAGAGCTTTGATGGCTGGCATAAGCAGTATAGCCACAGATCCAGTGTCTTAAATTGTGAGATGCGATTCGCCATCTACCTGCCACCACAAGCATCTAATGGTGAGAAAGTACCAGTACTCTATTGGTTATCTGGCTTAACCTGCACTGATGAAAACTTTATGCAGAAAGCTGGGGCACAGGCATTGGCAGCTGAGCTTGGTATCGCTATTGTTGCACCGGATACCAGCCCAAGAGGCGATGATGTAGCCGATGATGAAGGATACGATCTGGGCAAAGGGGCGGGGTTCTATGTTAATGCGACTCAGGTACCTTGGAGCCGCCATTATCAGATGTATGACTATGTCGTTGATGAGCTGCCAAAGCTGATTGAATCTATGTTCCCAGTTAGTGATAAGCGCTCGATCGCAGGACACTCTATGGGTGGACATGGCGCTTTAGTTATTGCACTGAGAAACAGTGACACCTATCAGTCTGTGTCGGCGTTTAGTCCTATTAGTAATCCGATCAATTGTCCTTGGGGCAAGAAGGCATTTACGGCTTATTTAGGTCGAGATACCAAAACTTGGTCTGATTATGATGCTAGTGTACTTATGCGTCAGGCGACAAGCTTTGTTCCAGCTTTAGTGGACCAAGGTGATGGTGATAACTTTATGGTTGAGCAGTTAAAGCCTGAAATGCTTGAAGCTGCAGCGAGCGTGAGCGGTTACCCTTTAACCTTGAACATCCGTGAAGGCTATGATCACAGTTACTACTTTATCTCTAGCTATATCGAGAACCACCTGCGTTTTCATGCTGAGCACTTAAAGAAGTAAGCTCCTGTTATAATTTATATGAAAGGTGTCGTCAGTAATGACGGCACCTTTTTTTATATATGATTATTACTGATTGGTAAAAGTGATTTGCAAATTACCTTAATTATCATTCAGTAGAATAGAAATATAATAGCTAAAACAGAGACCCAAACCGCAGGATTACCCTGTTATTACTTAAGGTGTTGAACATGAGTTGGATTTTTCTAATATTGGGTGTAGTTGCTGAGGCATTATCACATGTTGCACTCAAGGCTACCGATGGGTTTACTCGTCCACTTCCCGCAGCTCTCGTTATCTTGGGGCATCTGACGGCATTTATCTTTTTAGGTCAGGCGATGAAAGGGATGCCAGTAGGCATAGTGCATGCGCTGTGGGCGGGCCTTGCAATCGTGACAGTGACTCTGATGTCGACGCTCCTATATCGGCAGCATCTCGATACCACTGCTTGGATAGGCATGTTGCTGGTTGCAGGTGGTGTGATGATGATTAACCTCTCTCAGGGACACTCCCACTAGTTTAAAAACCTACCCTCGGCAGATGGACCTGCCTCCATCAACCTTAATGGCGGTTCCAGTCACAAAGGGGTTAGCCAGAATAAACTCTATGGTCTGAAATACAGGATTAAATCCGGCTTCAAAGGGGAGTAAGGTCGCGTTAAGCACTTGCTCTTTTTGTGCTTGACTATGTTCGGGTAGGAACTTAAGTGGCCCTGGCATAATTGAGTTACAGCGTATGCCTGGTGCGAACTTTTTGGCGAAGGAGCGCGTGAGGTTCTCAAGTCCCGCCTTAGTTGAACAGTAGAGTGAGTGTTGATGGCTAGGGTTGTCAGCGTAGATATCTGTCATATTCACCACTAATCCGGGGGTCTTCTCATCAAAGAGGAGGGGGGCTAGCTCGTGAGTTAGTAGGCTAGGAAAGAGCATATGGATCTGAAAAAAAAGGGTCAGTTTAGATTCAATCTCTTGATTGTCTTTTGGATCCGCTTCAAAGACAGAAGCATTGTTGATGAGTAGATCGATATGACTCACTTGTGGCTTTATGGCTGTAACAGCTTGCTCAACACCTAGCTTATCGTAACCATGAATTTGAACTGCATGAAAGTTTGCTGAATCGATAGAGGTAAACTCATTAGAGGTACTTCGTGATACCGCGAAAACCCTATCTCCTCTGGCAATAAACTGCTCTGCTAGAAAGAGACCTAATCGACGACTTGCTCCGGTGATCACAACTGTTTTCATCATTTCTTGCCTAGGTGCCAACTAAATTCTATTTAATTTACCATAGCTTATAAGAAAATAGTTAGAAACGATTTCGTACTTGAAAGCTCCACTCCCAGCTATTGACCTCCTCCCCAGAAGTAAAAGGTACGCTGATATCAATATGGGCGACGTTGCCGTAACTTGAGCGTGATGAGTAGATGCGGGCACCAATACCTATGCTGCCGATAGGCTTTGACACTTCGTTGTTATCATCGGGTCCGCCACTGGCTTGGCCCACATCAACAAATGCAGCCCAGCCAAGTTCGGCTAATTGATAGAGATTGATATTGGGGTAGTTACGCAGCTCAGCGGTAAATAGCCACTGATTATCCCCATGCTGATAATCATTGGGGTAGCCACGAATACCAGTTTCATCCCCTAGTGCAAAGGTCTTGTCTAGGTAGTTATTTTTTGAGGTACTTAGGCGAGTCTTCGCGTAGGCGGTCCATTTGGGGCTGATGCGATAGAAATATTCAGCTTTCATATTGATCTGGTAAAAGTCTTTCTGATTGGTCGCAAAAACGCCAGCTCCGTCGAAGGATAGTAGGAGAAGATCGCCATTGTCTTGGTAGCCTCGGGTTGTTTTCCAGTTGATATGGTATCCGAGGGAGGATTCTCCCAAGTCTTGAGTTTCAAGTCCGAGCTTTAGAAAGTGGTGCCAACCTAGATTGATATCTTCGTTGTAGTTAATTAAGTGAATATTTTGCAGCACCTTATAGTCATCCTGCAGGTACTCATAGGCGGCCCATGGATAGAGAAAGTCTCTGTTTTGAGGAAGCTCTGTATCTGGGAACTTATCCTGATTGGCAAACTCACTCTTATTGCGGGTGATACCTGTGATAACTCGGGTACGCGAATTAGCTGTTTTATTGATACGCCAACCATATTGGAGATTAAAAAAATCCTGTTTGTGCTCAAACTCGTTAATATCCATGCCATTTTGTTTGATGGTATCGGTTCTGAGGTCGTCGCTGTAGCTGAGCCCATACATATTATTGGCATCGAGTGTGTAGAAGGGCTTAATAAACCTAAATTGGGTCGCTTGGCCATCACTGTTGTCATGATAACTGGCGGCTATGGTTGAGTGTTTGATGAGGTTGTCCAGTGGTGCTTGCACCGACAACTTATAGCCTGTTCTTTCACTGTCAGACTTATATTTTATCCGCGTCCGTATACCGTAACCAAGTAGGTTATCCTCCTTCAAGCCGACTGAATATTTAGTATCTCCTCCGCTGCGACTTAAGCTCACAGTGGGTAGCAGTGACCAGTTATCCCAAGTCTCCACTAACACGACCTCTCCCTCATCTGGGGCATCAGCGTCGGGGGCGCGCTCGACGAAGGTGATTTTTGCATCACGAATGTAGGGTTCATATCTGAGGTTTCTCTGTGCCTCTTCAATATCCTTTTGACTCACTTGGCTTTGCTCATCGAAGGTGAGCTTATTTAAAATCGTGGATTCCCGAGTATTGATATGCAGATAGTTTGCCCAATCATGAATAAAAAAACTGTCGGGAGCGGATTCATCGAAGATAGGGTGGCTAGTGATAATGATCTTATGCAGTGACTTTTTTTCGGTAAAGGCCTCTGTTTTTTCCGCACTCTCTTCAGCTAAGCCCGTTTGAGCAGCTAAGAAGCTAATGCTGATAAAAACTAAAGAGGTCTTGTATGTCACGTTAGATACATCCTTACTGAAAAAGTGTGTATTTACGGCGAGGCAAAAGACTTGTTTAAACGAATACCAAATCTACTAATACCAATCAGTATAAAGATCTGATCGCTCAGCGAGAGTTTAGCGCTTCTGAGGCAAGGCAACGAGTGAAGAGCATAGTTATTCTACGGTTAAGCTCGTTAACGCAGTTTCAGAACCGCTAAAACTCGCCTGTAAGGAGTGTTTTTGGCTGCCTACTTCTGCGTTGAATGCACTCACAAGGGAATAACCATTCTATCATCCATTCGCCTTGAATTAGTTTGCCAAAAGACACTCTGAGTAGATCAACTTCTTATACTGATTGGTATAAATATTTAATGTAGCTAGTATTAATAACACACCTAGCTGGCGAGTTAGTCAAGGTAGAAATGAAAATAAGCTGATGATTTACTTTAAGCACTAGCAGTGAGTTTTAAGCTCACTGCCAGAGGTATGCTAGAGAGTTCTTCTGGGAGAAACGGCAACGTTTGCAAAGATTAACCCTGCAACAAGAGACATAAATATCAGGAATATCTGAGTACCAATATGGGACTGATTCAGCATGGTTTCACCCAAGATAAGGGTGTTTAGCCCGATATAAGTTTTACTGCCTGGGACTAAGATCACTATGCCTTGAAGTAGTGCGATAGAGGCGGGGGCTTTCATCCAACGAGCAAAGAGGTTGGAGTAAACACCTACTGCAAAGGCACCAAAAAAGATCCCGATAGACTCACCGAGATAGATTGCACCGAGCATGGATGAGCAGAAGGCGACAATACCTGCCAATATTCCCCAGGGTGAATCCTTCATGCGGGCTTTAAAGATGATCACCAGCGCCATGGATAAGATGGGTACAGCTGACCAAACGGCTATCTGAGGTAGAGGTTCAGGTTCAAAGTAGATCGCCTCGCCAAAAATAGCGGTACCGACAACCATACCAAAAATAGCGCCGAAATAGAGTTTAAATAGCAGCATACAGGCATCCATAATGCGCGCTGTACCTGAGATAAGATCCCTTGCCGCTAACTCAGCTAAACCTAAGGTGAGTGCTAAGCCGGGCACAAAGACAATTATGCCGGAGAGGATCACCACAGGAATGTTGATGCTGGGATCGAACTGTGAGATCCCACAGGTGATGATGGCGGCTAAGATGGCGGCTAGAGGTTCAAGCATCTCCGCCATACGCTTGGAGCGTTCGGCGCGATAAACCAGACCATAGACCATAAAACCTAACGTCGCTGACCAGAAAACATCATTCCAACTGGTACCCATCAGCATGGCGAAAGCCCCTGCTGAACTACCAAATGCCAATAGCGTTAGTAGCGAACCATAGGGGTTAGGTTTATTGGCTATCTCATCGAGGCGATCTAAGGCTTCATCAAGGGTTCTCTTACCTGATACCAACTCCTCAACCAGCTCATCGGTTCTTGCCAAAGAGCCCAGATCAAGCTCGCCAGGCTTAACCCTCGCGACATGGTTATATTCCTGCTCGTCGTCACGCTGAAGCACAAATGTCATCGCAGTGGGAGAGATGAGAAAATAGCCCTCTAAACCGAGAAAGTTAGAGACCGCTTGAAGATGAGCTTCTAGTCGATAAGCTGGGGTGCCAAACTTATGGAGATACTTTCCTAACTTTATGATAAAGCGACGCTTTACTAAAAAATCCTGAGTGTCCACTGGCAAGGTCCATTGTTGTTAAAAAAAGCATCAAAAAATGAGGTGTTATCAAACGAGCGCATAGTAACCCAATTTGTGGAAAAAAGGTTAATCGAATGGAAAATATTTACTTCCATAAGATAAGTTGTCATCTTGGTTAAAAAGCTGTTGTATCAACAGATATTAACTATAGACAGGGAAACATATGCCAGTTGCAATCTCCGGGTTATATATCAGTATTACAGCCATCTTAGTGGTGATGTTTGCCATGCGGGTGGTCAAGCTGCGCCGTAAACATAAGATAGGCATAGGTAGCTCAGACAATAAAGAGCTGAGAATTGCAGGTCGAGTGCATGCTAATTTAATTGAAAATGCTCCCATTGCTATGGCATTGCTGCTTGTGGCTGAGCTCAATGGGTTAACCCCTTTGGCATTGCATCTACTGGGGATCATGTGGGTGATTGGGCGAGTGCTTCATGCCATTGGATTGACCAAGGGGCAGGGAGGCTATCACATAGGTAGGTTTTGGGGAGGCCTACTGAGCTGGTTGATGATATTAATCCTTGCGGGGATCAATCTTGGGTATTTTGTTTATAGCCAGATATAAACGATATGGCCCTAACTACCGTATGGGTAAACATCCATACTGTGAGTAGGGCTACCAAATAAAAGCGGTTGTTTAGTGCTTAAAACCGCTCGGCTGGTTGTTTTTTGTTCGCCTTTGTCACCCTTCTCCTGCTATAATCCGCGTCCCATTTATCAATGGTGAGTCTATTACTCACTCTCTTGATAACGCCGTGGGCGCCGATGTTTCTCCTATTTTTTATGTTTTAATAGTCAGGCTATAACACACATGCAAGTTGAATCTACGTTATTTACGTATCCTAAGTATCGCGCTGAAATGAAGCGACCAGCCCCATTTTTACCTATGTCTCGTAAAGAGATGGACAGGTTAGGTTGGGATAGTTGCGACATCATCATAGTGACCGGTGACGCTTATGTAGATCATCCTAGTTTTGGCATGGCAGTTATTGGTCGTATGCTTGAATCACAGGGCTTTAGAGTGGGGATAATCTCTCAGCCTGACTGGTCAAATAAAAATGACTTTATGAAGCTGGGTAAGCCAAATCTCTATTTTGGTGTGACCGCGGGAAATATGGACTCGATGATCAATCGCTATACTGCCGAGCGCCGTATGCGTCATGACGATGCCTACACTGCGGGTAATATTGGCGGAAAACGTCCCGATCGCGCCGTCACTGTGTATACCCAAAGATGTAAAGAAGCCTATAAACAGGTGCCTGTAGTTATAGGTGGTATCGAAGCTAGCCTACGCCGTATTGCACACTACGATTACTGGTCCGATAAAATTCGCCGCAGTGTTATTCTAGATGCTAAGGCTGATATCTTAGTTTATGGCAATGCCGAGCGTCCGTTGGTGGAGCTATCACATCGCCTCGCCGATGGTGAGCCTATCTCTGAGCTGCATAATATTCGCGGCACCACAGTGATCCGTAAAGAGCCCCTTTCTGGTTGGAAAGGGATGGACTCGCGTAAAATCGATCAACTTCATAAGATAGATCCCATTCCTCACCCCTATGGCGCCGATGATGTAGGTTGTAAAAACCTCTCAGGCCCATCGGATGTGAAGATATTTGATAACGATGCGCCTAAAGCTATCAGTGTTCAACCTGCTAGGCCTAAGCCTTGGGAGAAGACCTATGTCTTGCTGCCGAGTTTTGAGAAGGTATCAGGTGATAAGTATCTCTACGCTCACGCATCGCGGATTTTGCATCAGGAGCAGAATCCTGGTTGTGCTCGAGCTCTATTTCAAAAGCATGCCGAACGCGCTATTTGGGTAAATCCACCTGCTTGGCCGCTCAATACCGACGAGATGGATGGTGTATTTGGCTTAGCCTATGCGCGTGTGCCTCACCCTTCATACGGTAAAGAGGTTATTCCTGCTTACGACATGATTAAGACCTCAATTAATATCATGCGTGGTTGTTTCGGTGGTTGCTCATTCTGCTCCATTACCGAGCACGAGGGGCGGATCATTCAAAGTCGTTCACAAGAGTCGATTGTGAACGAGATTAAAGATATTCAAGATAAAGTGCCTGGTTTTACTGGTGTGATCTCTGATCTCGGAGGCCCGACAGCCAACATGTACCATTTAGGCTGTAAGAGTGAGAAGGCGGAGAAAACTTGTCGTCGCATCTCCTGTATCTTCCCAGATATCTGTGGCCATATGGATACGGATCATCAACCGACTATCGATCTCTATCGCGCCGCACGTGATGTGCCAGGCATTAAGAAGATCTTAATCGCCTCGGGTGTGCGTTATGACTTAGCATCTGAAGATCCCCGCTATGTGAAGGAGCTTGCGACTCACCATGTTGGTGGCTACCTTAAAATCGCCCCAGAGCATACCGAAGAGGGCCCGCTGAATAAGATGATGAAGCCGGGCATGGGAACCTACGACAAGTTTAAAGAGCTTTTTGATAAATATTCGAAAGAAGCGGGTAAGAAGCAGTACCTGATCCCCTACTTTATCTCGGCGCATCCAGGAACGACTAACGAAGATATGGTCAATCTGGCTTTGTGGCTGAAGGGGGAGAAGTTCAAATTAGATCAGGTGCAAAACTTCTATCCATCGCCCATGGCAAATGCGACAACCATTTACCACACTGAGCTGAACTCTCTTAAAAATGTGAAGCACACCAGTGAACAAGTGACTGTGCCTAAAAAGGGGCGTCAACGTAAGTTACACAAGGCGTTGCTGCGTTATCACGATGAAGCTGGCTGGCCTATGATCCGTGAAGCCCTGATTGAGATGGGCAAAGAGAAGTTAATTGGCAGTGGTGCAAACTGTTTGGTCCCTGCTGAGTCGCGTCAGGAGCGTGAAGCTAGACGTAATAAGGGTAAAGGCGGCAACAAGAGCAGCAAGAGTAATGGTGGTCAAAAGGCATTAACTCGCTTCTCTGAAGATCAATTTAGCGATCGTAAACCTAAAGGTGGAAAGTCAGGTAGTGCCGGTAAACAGGGCTCAGGTAAGGGCGGTAACGGGCAGGCTAAGAACTCCGCTGGCTCTAAGCGACCGCCGAAGAAAAATGCTTGGGGCACTACACCTAAACATCAGCGATGAACTAGCTAAATATAATCAAATAGGGGAATATTATTGATATTCCCCTTTTTTATAGGAGCTTTCGATGAGTGATAATTCAGATAATGCGGCAACTGATGGCTATAGCGAAGAGGGGTTCTGGCTTAAGGTGAAGCAGTTTGCTGTGAAAGCGGGACGAGAGGTGATCGATAATGCCTTGTGCTTGTACTATGCAGCGAAAAGACCTGATACCCCCAAATGGGCTAAGACGATTATTTTTGGTGCACTTGCCTATTTTATTACGCCACTGGATGCGATACCGGATCTAACGCCTATGGTGGGTTTTACCGATGATCTTGGTGCATTAGCCGCTGCACTGGCGATGGTGGCCATGTATGTGGATGACACAGTGAAAAACCAGGCAGCAGAAAAGAGCGCAGCCTGGTTCGATTAAGCCTTGCTCAGTTCAACTGAGTTAAGGTTCGTGAGTTATGCGTTGTCCTTTAACCATTGAGTCGATGTGGTGGCTTTTGCGCCGCCAAATGAGAGAGATAATAGATTCGCGGCAACTAACTGATCTCCACTGAACTTATGCTCACCGTAAGGCAGAGATGGTGCAGCAATAGCATCGCTTATCACCTCGCAACTATAGCCCTTGTTTACCGCACTGCGTGTGATGGTTTGCACACAAGCTTGTGCCATGGCGCCGACTATCACTAGCTTATCAACTCCTAACTCAACTAAGCTCTGTTCAAGAGAGGTATCGATAAAACTGTCTATCTGATGCTTGATTACAACAGGCTCCTCGGCCAAGGGTGCCACGCTTGTTTCAATCTCTATACCCGTGGTATTGGCGGTAAAGAAGGGGGCATTGTCATCTTCAAAAATATGCTGAATATGGATCACGGGCAGCGCATTTTTTCTAAAATGTGACAGTAAAGTTTTCGCATGTTGGGTGGCAATGTCTGTGTTATCCAGTGGGAAACGACCTCCTGAGAAGTAGTCGTTTTGTAGGTCGACAAGTACCAGAGCGGTACGCTTGTCATCATCAAGTGGAGCAGGGTGCTGAGTCAGTACACTAAAGTCATCCTCCTCTAAGTACCACTGACCATCATCATTTAGTGTCCATAACTCCTTGCTGATAAAGCCACTAGCAATATTCATTGACCAGTTGGCAGACAAGATAGCTTGTTTATCGTTAAGCACTTTAATCTCTACATTGCGGTAAACCAGTTTAGTTGGGCCGCTTTTGGCAAACTCATTCCAAAATCCTGCTATCGCCTCCATGCCGTTGAAGCGACCAAATGGAGAGACCTGCATGGTCGCCTCTTTTTGGTAACGCTCTGTACAGGCCTGCACATTACCTTGGTTAAAATTCGCTATCCACTCACGGCTCGCTTGCATAACTGATTGGCGTACTGATTGACTCATGATGTTTCTCCCGATTAATTCAGTTGTTTTCCTATGGCGAGCAGTTTATTGTTATTTCATCTTTTAATAATTAGCCTGTTGGTGAAATGAATGTTCATAAAAAATGAACAAAGGAGGCTGGCATATCAGATGCTGGTATTCGATGAGGTGATCAAGAGGGGCTCCTTTACAGCGGCTGCTGAATCTTTAGGTCACACCAAATCAGCGGTTAGTCAGTATGTGAGTCAATTGGAGGGGGATCTCGGTGTTAGGTTGCTTAACCGCAGTACTCGACAGCTAAATTTGACTGTTGTAGGCGAGCAGTTGGCTAAGCGAAGTGAGCAACTGTTGGATCTACTATCGACAGCGGTTGAAGAGGTGAGATCCCAAGAGCAGGCGCCGTCAGGTCGTGTTGCCATCACTGCTCCCCACGCGTTTGAGTCGAGCTTAGTTACTCCTATCGTCGCTCAGCTTTGTCAGGAGTATCCCAAGTTAGTACCAGAGTTGAATTTCAGCGATGAAAGGCTAGATCTGTTACAGGCAAACTTGGACATGGCTATCTCGGTAGGGCCGCAAAAAGACAGTGCTTACCACGCCATATTGATCGGCAGGTTAGACAGTATTCTAGTAGCATCCCCAACGTATTTAGCTAAAAACAGAGTTAACGACAGGGAGTTACATCTACAAAATATTGTCGCTCTACCTTGGCAGCAGCAAGCAGTACTTGAGAATCATCAAGGGAAAAGGATTTTGTTTAGCAGTGATAAACAGTTCAGGGTGAACACCTCCACCAGTGCGATCAATAGTGTGAAGTGCGGTGTTGGTATCGGCCTGATGCCCTCAATCTTCGTGCGTGAAGCTCTTAACGCAGGAGTGCTGCAGCGAGTACTGCCTGATTATCAAGGAGAGGTTCGAGATGTCTTTGCACTTCACTCTTACCAGCAGCAACTGCCTTTGGCATTAAGACGGTTTGTGGAGCAGTTAAAGCTGGCCTTTAGTCGGGTAAGTGCTGGAAAAATTTAGTGGTGAGTTTCAGTTTAAATTTATTCCTTTGTGGTAATCTTTTTGATCAAATTGATGGAGAAGATAATTAAAATGAAAAAATACCCACAGATTTTGGCCCTCTCTGCGACCTGTATAGCGCTGCCTGCTGCGGCAATAACGGCTGAGCAGAGTGCATTTTTCGATAGCATCGCCGCCCATTGTGGTAAGGCCTATGAAGGTACTGTCATAGGTGCTACTTCGGCAGATTCATCCTTCAGTGGTAAAAAGCTGGTTATGCATGTACGTGAGTGCAGCGACAATGAGCTTAAAGTGCCGTTTCATGTGGGTGACGATCACTCCCGTACTTGGGTTATCACTAAGACTCAACACGGACTTCATTTAGCCCACGATCATCGCCATAAAGATGGCAGCGAAGACAAGGTCACCATGTATGGCGGCATGACAGCGATGATGGGCAGTGCAACTGAGCAATCCTTCCCTGTCGATGCCTACTCCATTAACAACTTCAGAGAGAACGGCTTAGATGTGTCTGTCACTAACGTGTGGCATATGTATATTAAACCGACTGAGTTTACCTACCGACTCACACGTGAGAATCGAGACTTTAGAGTGGATTTTGACCTCACCAAACCCGTTGACCTACCGCCGGTACCTTGGGGACATAAGTAACTTGCCTTCGAATGAAGGCTGGGCATTTTGGATTTAGCTTCTGGCTGAGTTGGTATTGGGCGGTGGGTGTGAAGGTTATACTTTCAATATAACCTACCGCCTGACTGGCGAGGCAGGTGAAAACGCCTCTTCGAAACGCTTTACGCCATTCATGGCCGCTTAACGAAAACATCCATGTTTTCGATCCCCTTAGTCGCATTTACACTCGGTTATTTCTCTCTTCGATTGTGGTTATGGCTAGTGTTCCGTAACTCACTAGTGCCCAAAGTTAGCTAGCCTTCAAATGAAGGCTGATTACATTTCTTGATTAATATTCAGTTGTTTTGTTATTTGGTGGTCTGTTTGAAGGTCGTACCTTTATGGTTACCTATCGCCTCCAGCGGGGGAATGTGTAGTTACTTCTGCGAGACGCTGTGAATATATCCCTATACGCTCTACGACTTCATCCCTGAAGTCGAAGCTCGCAGCCGCATCTACACCTGTTCATTTTTCTCTTCGATTTGGCTTTATCTCTTTATGCATTAGTGTCAGTAATTTGCCCTATGCAGTACTGATCTTTTTGTAATACTTTTCCTCATCAGTTAGCAAGGTATGGGTTCCGTCTCGCGACAACCTTTTAGTTAACCAATGTTTGCACTTTTATACAGTAGTATCGGTTTAGTGCGGTAAATCTCTAAGTTTTTGCGCAATCAGTTCACGGTTTGTAGTTGAGTGAAAATAAAAATAGATGTAAATTCAAGTAACTAAAAACGCGCTTGCTCGGTTTGCAGGAGATACGAGGCAAACAAAGTGTGCGACTAAGTTTTGTCCGAATGTGTATTGGATACAATCTTAAGCGTAAGTGTTTAATAAGCTGTTATTAATTAACTTTTCAGGCATATTACTGCGCACGCTTTCTCAACATGGCTTGGCAAAACGCGCAAGCCGTATATACAAATGTTAGGAAGTTAGTCAGAGGAAGGCGTAAATATGAAGTATGGATATCTATTACTAGTTATATTGCTTCTTAGTGGATGTTTGAATATACCACCACCGCAAAGAGGGTATACTGCTCCCGCTAATAATGTTTGCTCTGTAATCGCAGGAGCTACTATCGTTGCATCTGACGGACAATATCTAGGTAAAATTACAAATCAGTATGATTCAGATTCGGTGTTAAATGACTATGGCTCATACGGTGGTAGTTACAGTGCTACGAGCATTTGGAATCAGTACGGTAGTTATGGTGGTGAGTATTCCGCGAATTCGCCATTTAATGAGTTCTCTTCTTCTCCACCGAGAATCGTAAAGGGTGGAAGTGTTATTGGCTATTTGTCAGTAAATCAAAGTTTGGCTAATTCGTTAAATCCATATGTTATTAAGTCATGTAAGTTTTATTAACTTCCTAACAAGAGACTATGGCGTCAATAGCTAAATTTGAGCTTTTGGCGCTTCCCACATAACACCATCTCTTAGCATCGAGTTTAACGTTACAACCATCTTCCTGATACAGGCAATTATCGCCACTTTTTTCGGTTTTCCAGCAGCGACTAATCGCTGATAAGTTTGTTTGAAAACTGGGTTAGACTGAATTGCAGACATCATAGCCATGTATAAAACTGTTCTGACTTGATGCCTTCCTCCTTGAATTTTTCTTTGGCCTTTGAAACGGCCACTTTCCTTATTCATTGGTGCAACACCAACCAGTGAACTTGCTTCTTTGTTATTGATATATCCGAGTTCAGGGAGATTACTAATAATAGAAGCTGCGGCTATTTTACCTATCCCTTTCATGCTTTGTAGAATGATGTTTTTGGCTTGATAGTCAGGGCATGACTCGATGAGTTTAATGATTTTAGCTTCAATCTTTTCTATCTGATTTTTAAAGGCTGTTAAGATAGGTTTTATTGTCATTGCTAGGTCTTTAGGCAGAATTTGAAGGCGGTTTTTCTCCATAGTTTGCATTGCCAAAATTTGGTTACGCCTTGAAACCAAATCGCTCATAGCCTGCATGATGCTGGGCTTTAAAGTAGATAGCTTAGGTTTAATTGCTTCACCATAATGAGCGATAAGTTTAGCGTCTAATTTGTCTGTTTTTGCGCGTTGACCAATCGCGCCAGCAAAACGTTTTATGTGTATAGGGTTGGCGATAACGAAGGGTAGATTGGCTTCAGCACAGGCCATGATAAATGGCATTTCTAGGCGACCTGTCGCTTCAATAACAATACGTTTTGGTGTGTATTGTTTAATGCTGTTTACCGCATCCTTAATCCCTTTCTCATCGTTTTTAACGGTGAAAAAGATATCGAGTGGCCGAATATAAATGTCGAGCTGAAACTTGCCAGTATCGACACCTACGCTAATGTTTTGATTAGTTTTTGAATTCATAATAAGCTAACTCTTGCTTGCAAATGCGGGTTCGAGACCCAGTAGACTATTCGAGTGTTTTGCTTGGAGTCCTTTGTCGCGTTCTTTCTTGTTATCGGTCTCTCAATAGAGGAGCCATCGCTCAATCGAACTACGACAAGGAAAGCTTTAGTTGCAGCTAAAGCCTGGGTCTCACATTACCCGAAACAGGGAAGTATTTGTAAATTAGGTGAGTTTATTATCCATACAAGGCGCTCAAGAACGGACAAAAAACAGTTGGCTTTTGTTCACTACGTTCACTATTTTAGCCAACAATTTTTTGCCGCTTAGCGTGGCGTTATACGGTCGAGCTCAATGAATATTGAGCTGTACGGATACTCACTTGAAGTGGATGTAAAGAAGACAAAGAGAACCTACGAGAGCATACAGTCCAGTGGCTGTGAAGAATGTGGTTGTCTTTATTGTCAGAATTTTCAAAAATCAATTCCTGAGTGTTTCCCAAAAGAATTGCTAGATTTTTTTGAAAAGTCATGTATCGACCTTATTAAAGACGCTGAAGTCTACCACTACACTGATGTTAGTGATGATATTTTGAATTATGGTGGTGAATTCTATCTTTGGGGTAAAGTACTGAAGCATCCTTCAGGAGAACCTGAATTGGCAAATAATTTTACATTCTCATTCACCGAGCCTAGCCCCTTAGCACAAGAAGCGTTCAAGGGAAGTGGGGCTATTTGCTTTTCGTTTTCTGGTGATATTAAGTGGCTAATGTAACAACGTATAACAAGGCCAGTAACGGCGAGCAACTTTTCCATCGCTCTTTTGTGGCGAAAACGACTGCCACAAAAAATCAACTCCAAAGCTGCCGCGTTCTGGCGGCGTTATGCGTAAGGAGATAGCGTGAACGAAATAGAATTTTGGAAGCTAATATCAAAACTAAACTGGGATGAGACTGGTGATGATGAAGCTGTTATTGAACCTGTTGTAAATGCTTTGGCAAAAATGGACAACGAAGATATTTTTCATTTTGAAGAAATTCTCGCTCAGAAACTTTTTGCACTGGATACCATGGCACATGCTAAAGAGATTGGAGATGATGCTTATGTCAGTGATGAAAAGTATTTCTCTCCTGACTCTTTCCTATATTCTAGATGTGTCGTTGTCGCTAATGGTAAGGCCTTTTTCGAAGAGATTTTAGCTAACCCCTCTGAGTTCCCTAAAGATATGGAGTTTGAAGCTATTTTAGAAATATCTTCATCTGCTTATGAGGAAAAGAATGATGATGAATGGGACTATGTATCCCCGACTGACTATGAATCATTTAAGAACGTAGCAGGCTGGAAGTAAACGCATAACTAACTAAGGATAGGCCGCGCGCAGCCGCGTCCTGCTTTAGTAAAATAGATGGCGATTGTTGAACAAGCCCGAGGCTGAGGTTTATTAATACTCTTTATTATGCAAATAGCAGAACGAGATTTCGCTCTGTTTGAGGTGATTTTTCTTGGAACCATTTCAGATAGTTGTATTGATCCCTTAGCCTCGCAGCTAATAAAATATTATCTTTTATAAATATAAATGCGGACAGGCATAGTTAATAGCGTAAATTTCACACCCCCTTGTCTAAATTACAAGACACCTTTTGAAACCTATACTGAAATGAGTGGTGCACTTCTACTTTGAACAAGGGTAGCCGTTATGTTACTGATTAATAATGGCTGGCTAGATTTATCTGCTGAAGTTTTTGCACACTCAGAGAGCGCAGGCTATAAATAAAACTGAAATATTGGTATGCAGAATACTGGCAAGTATCAAATCAGCCCAATGAGTTCAATCTAAAAGCTATTTCAAACTTGTTATCCGACAAGTTATCTCACCTTGTTCGTGCCAAACTATTCACCTTTACCCCAGTAGAGATAAAGATACTCTGTGGGCATTTTGAAGATGACGCCATCTGGACTGAGCCCTGATTTTCGGTACACCCAGTTGCCATTTTGGTCCTCAAATGTACCTATATAGGCCTCGTCAACTGGAGCTAAATTATAGCTGATCCCATCGTCCCGATTGATACTGATGTATCCTTGTCGTTGCGAGAAGGTACAGGGGGTAGAAGTGAGCAGCTCCCCTTGGGGTTTATCATAAATATCACAGCGCGATTGCATTGTATCTGCTTGTGATGGCGTAGCTATAATACTGAGTAATACTGCAAGCCCTGAGAGATAGGTATGGCTTAGTTTCATTGAAATTCCTCTCTTACTTCTCTTCAAAGGTAAATGATTGTCCAGCTAGGGCTGCTTCAAACATTAAGCCACCTTTAGCCATGGTGTAGACTGCCATTCCATTGATGTATGCAGCTTTGGCCGCTTTTCCTCCGGCACCGCTCGAGTTACCGGTAGTGCCAGCTTGGGCGTTGGCGCCTATATTGATGGCGACAGCAGATGCTTGAGCGCCAAACTCGAAACTGCCACTGGTAAACTCTTCATAGGCTTTGGCATTCTTAAAGAAGATGATTTCACTGTATGCTTGACCGCCAATCTGAAAGCCTAGGGAGATCTGTGTCAGGCTGGTGTCGCCTGTGTAGCTTTGATTACGAAATACCTGTCCTTTTCCGTAGGCTGCACCTATTCCTAGGCCACCTTTGCCAACGGTTGGAAAGATAGCATAACCATAGGCATTATCGAAAAATCTGTGTGTGTCGCTGGCCTGCTTGAACTTGGCTATCGTGTCTGAGTACTCACTATCGGCAAGGGCGGCCTGAGTAAACATAAGGCTGGCTGCGAGAGAGAGTGTTGAGATAAGACGTATAAGCTTTTTCATAATGGACTCCAGTTCAAATCACTTAACTTCAGCATACTTAGCTAAAAACAAAAAAGCGCCTTTTACGGCGCATTTTTATAAAGTTGTCAGCTTAGGTTCAGTTACTCTTTACCTGAGATTTTTTGACCTAAAACATAATGGTTGAACCATTTCTGATCCCACTCCATCTTAGCTTTTCTGTGCTGATACTTACTTAAGCCATGTCCTTCGCCTGGATAAACGACTAGCTCTACTGGTACATTTAGGTAGTGTTTAAGGGAGCGATATAGGCCTTGAGCATGGCCTAGTGGTACGCGCTGATCGTTTTCACCGATATGGATTAAGGTTGGCGTTTTTATCTTATCTGCGTAGGTCAGAGATGAGCCATGATTGTAAGCTTCAGGTTTCTCCCAAGGTAGACCTTGCATAAAGTTCACCACGTGACCTGGGGTATCCTCAAGCATCCACTGCAGACGTTGGTCGAAAACACCTGCACCAGAGCTGGCAGCTTTAAAGCGGTTATTGGTGCTGATTAGGGCGTTAGTGAGGTAGCCACCGTTACTCCACCCCATCACGGCCATCTTATCTGCATCGACGATCCCCTCATTAATTAAGTGGTCGACACCCGCCATAATATCTTTGACTTCAATATCATGTTCACGACCAACAAGCTGGGTTAAGAACTTATCGCCGTAACCTGTCGAACCGCGATAGTTAGGGGATAGAAGTGCCCAGCCGTTTGCGGTGAAGGTTGAGCGTCCATAGGATCTATGTTGTAGCGCATAGGGGGTCGCAGAAGTTGGGCCACCGTGGATCTGGACTATGAGTGGCAGCGGGCCATCCTCTCTCTTATAGCCTGCTGGTAGGTCTAAAATACCTTCGACAACCGCGCCATCGGGAGCTGTCCATTTGACGATAGAGATCTGCGGTAATTTCCAACTATCCACTTGAGGGTTGATGTTACTCAAGCGTTTTGCTTTGGCACGTTTGCGATTGGCATCGGCAATAAACATGTCTGAGAAGTGATCTAAACCGTTGTGACTAAATGCGACTGTTTTGCCGTTCTGGCTAAAGCTGTAACTGCCGATCACCATGTCGCCCTGGATAACGTTGCGAGTCTTGCCCTGTTCGCCATCATCAATCTCGGTACATAAGAGCTTTACGCGGCCATGATCGGCACCTCGGTAACAGATCTCATCGCTGTTGGGGCGCCATTTGATATCGCTTGAGTTTAGCGTGACGTCACCTGAGCGTTTGAGCTCCAGTGAGGGGGCATCCATTTTACGGGCGTTGGCAATAAAGAGCTTACCGGGATGGCCGTCAAAATCGATTCTAAAGGCAAGCTCAGTATTATTTTCCTGCCATGATAAACCCAGCAACCAGCCGTATGGAGAAGGGGCATCATCTCGCCATTGGGTGTCTACAAGTGTGGAATTCGTTGCCGTTTGAGTGTCGAATATTTCGATGTTAGACCAACCCTCTAGGCGAACAAGTTCGTTATCATCTGTGGTGATACGGGCAATTTTGCTTTCATCGCTATTGACCTTAAACTCCCAAACCACCTTGTCATCATCGATCAGTATCTTCTGCTTAAAGTGTTGTAAGTCGAGCTGGTAGAGTGGATTTGTTTTACGCTCGCCATGACCATATTTAGGTGCTGAATGTGACGAGCGCATTGAAGCCCACTCATCTTTATCTTTGACGGTTTTGCTGGTTAAAAAGTAGAGGCTATTCCCGTCGTGGCTTAGCTGAAAGCGGTTAACACCCTCGACCTCTTTGGTCATAGGTTGGCTATCACCTGTGTTGACTGAGAGTCGAAATACCTGAGCTTTTCCATTGTAGGGAGCTTTCGCTTTATCCTGTTTTATCTTTCCAAGGTAATAGATGTATTGTCCATCAGGGCTCCACTGAGGGCTGGACTCGCTCTCATTGGTAAAGGTCATACGTTTGGATTGACGTGTTTTAGTATCGATTAACCAGAGATCGCGCTGACTTTTATTAAGCTCTTTATCCCAGCGAGACTCGAGCCAAACCGCTTGTTTGCCGTTAGGACTGAGTTGAACGTTGGACATGCCACCAATATCGAAAAAGTCGTCTGTGGTGATGTCGTGTGTTCTTTGTGTTGCTGCGATTGATGCGCTTGATACAAATGTACTGGCTGTTATGACTGCCAGCATACTAAAACTGCTTAGCTTCCCCATGATGGTCCCCCTCCTACTATATTGTATACCCAAACTACCTGTAAATGCTCGTTTCAGAGGCGTTGTGCGAGTTCACTTCTAGACACAGTGGCGTAGAAATGGCCCCTCCTTTTAAGTCAATGTAACAACGAAGTGGGCTTGAACAAAGCCTTCGTTGATGGGTTTTAATGCACTTTATTCTGCGTCATTGATTTTGCTAAGGGAACAACCATTAACTACAAACAATGCCTTGCCTAAAGCGCATTAAATTCCCACTGAATCCTGCACTTTCAAGTAGCTTGGGTATATGCAGACACAATAACTTAAAATTAAAAGGGCTTAAATGAGATAAGGGGAAAAGGGTGAGTAAATTTGTTCATCTTGTAGGAAAGTGAATGCTAATCAGGTTTGTGGCTCTCTTTTTTGTCATCTTTCATCAGCTGATGAAGGTAGTTGAGTTCCTCTGAATTTAATAGTTGGCTACTGGCTTTGATTGGAGTTGACACCCTGTCGTTAGCGTAGGTGAGCTTGCCTCTTAAGTAAGCGGCTTTGGTTATCTGTTTAAGGCCGTAAATCGCGAGAACATAGACAGTGAGCAGAAGCTGAAGTCGAGTCATGGCCTGAGTCATTTCGGAGATCTGATCGCCAAGATAGAAGGGAAGGATCACCAGTAGTGTCCTCACTAACCAATTACACACCATGGCGAAGGTGAGTACCAATAACCAGCGAAACTTTATATCTTGTAGGCTCTCTTGATGAGCTTTATGTGATCGCCCCCTGTACCTTTTTAGCATCTGAATAATCAGTACAAAATAGATAGAGGTTTGGATAGAGAGAATACCAGGAAGCAAGGTTCCTAGTGCTCCTATATGGGTAAATGTCAGTCTACCTGATTCAGGAATGTTGCTCAGTTGAACCGTAAAATGTTGGTTAATGATTGAGGCGATAAGTACCAAAATGGCAATAATGAGTGCCGGATAAAAGTGTTTAGAGAGCTTTATATCACGCTTGATGTTATTCAAACTTCGATAGCAATACAGATAGAGCAGTGGCATCAAGAGAAAATAAACGGGAATTATAAGGGTAAAAACAAGGTGGATAGGAGCGGGTGAGTTATCTCTGTTGAGCATACCAGTAAAAAAATACAGCCCCATTAGGCTAAAGATGCTCCCCAATAGCTTGTGATTACCGTTACTTTCACGATAGATATAGCGTATATAGAGGCCTAAACCTATGCAGTGAAGACCACCGAGCAGGGAGAGCCACCAATATCCTTGTGAGAAAAAGCTATTGAATTCATTCATAACAATTCATTGTTATGGCAACGGCTTGTCAGAAGCAAGACTAGAGAGGAATTTTTCATCAAATATTTGGAGCCGCTATTGATAGAAAAGTTCCCAAGTGATTAGTTAAGCTGAAATATGCAGCATCACTAAGGCTAATAGTGTTAAATGCTTTAGTGCTACTTTGCTTTTCTTAAATGTCTATTTGATGCGTGGACTGGTGGTTTACCTGGGGCTGCTTTGCGTTCGGCGAGTAGGTGGCGTATGGCCATAATAGGATGTGGAAGCAGCATTCTTGGGCCTGCGAAGATCATGATCTCTCTGGCTTTGGCTTTCATATGTGGCTTATAGCAATGAACGGGACACTTATTGCACGTAGGTTTATCTTGTCCATAGGGGCAGCGATCGAGTCGGGTATGGGCATACTCTAAAAAAGCTTGGCAATCTTCGCACTGATCAACACAAGCGGCATGGTGATGTGCTTTGCAATAGATCTGCACCATAGCGCTTATGGTTTTATATTCGTAGAGTAGCTTGCCGTCTAGTAGCGCTTGTTCTGTCATCTGTGTATCTCTACTCATTGCTCAAGTTCTTAACACTATTTTAGACGAATGGCAGGGAGAATCTATGAAGGTGCGCACAGAATGTAGCTTTTAAACTATGAGGTGATATCTCTCGTCTTGTTAATGCCTATTCCATTAACAAATTAATACCTTATTGATCCCCATCAAGTGTCCTAGTTAGGTATAATACTCCAGTGTTTATTTTGATTTCTGCGGTTTTCTTTATCGGTATTGTAATAAAGCTCAGTAGAACTCTCTTGTTTTATTGAAATTTTTAATCGGATATTCTCTTACTGAAACAGAACCCGATAATGATAAAACAGAGGTTTTTGGGATGTTGAAATAAAAAATCGGATAAACACTTGATTTATAGCAAGAGAATGAATTAATAATACTGGTTACTAGTTGTACATTTATATGTAAACAAACATAATCAGATTTTTAGAGTTAGCAGAAAATTATTGGTGGATGACAATGAAAGTTATATTAATTTTGTTACTCGTTTTTTTAGGCGTTTACCTTTATATGCGAGCAAAACGACTGGCAGAAAAAGAGCAAGAAGTGGCTAAGCCAGTTGAGAAAGAGATCCACGAATCGACAGCTGTTGAGCAGAAAGCAGCAGAGGAGGTTAGCATTGTAGATGTTGTTGATACCTCTGTGGCTGATAAGGTTGAGACCGTTGAGACCGTTAAGGCGGATGTGAGCGACGAGCAGAAACTAGATACCGCGAACTCTGAGGCGACTCAAGATGAGGTGGCTATTGCTGTGGCTTTGCCGGATGTTGACCCTGCAGAGCCAGAGCCAGAGCCAGAGCCAGAGCCAGAGCCAGAGCCAGAGCCAGAGCCAGAGCCAGAGCCAGAGCCAGAGCCAGAGCCAGAGCCAGAGCCAGAGCCAGAGCCAGTTAGTGTTGCAACCGATGAGTCATGGGCGAATGCTAAATTAGCGGGTTCTTTGAAAGAGTACCGTAGCTCATCGGATAGTGCGATTCAGCACTCAGCGCTGCTTGCAGCCATTGGTGAGTGTTATAAACAGCGTAAACAAGCTGAATATGCAAATTATGGTGCTGGATTAACACCAGAATATATTGAGGTATTTGCATCGCTTAAGTCTCCGACTAATGAGAAAGGGGTTGGCTTTATGCACCTTTCTACCTTGCTTAACGACACGGGAATGTTCGATAAAGCCATTGAAGTGTGTCAAAAAGCGATAACTTATGGTTTGAGTGATGGCACTGTGACAGGGTTTGAGGGGCGCATTAGCCGTATCGAGAAAGCCAAGGCCAAAGCAAACAAGTAAATCTAGTGGGTATTAGTATAAAATAGGGCGAACTTAGGTTCGTCCTTTTTATTGGTTACCGTTTTACGGCATGTTGGAGTCATTATGCGTTTAGTGTTACTGGGTTTCTTGCTCTCTTTATTGACCGCTTGTACTCAAAATCCTGAGTGGACCCTATTTTATTACCCTGATGAGCCACAGATCCCAGCTGATGCTGAGTTAGGCGAGCATATCTCAGGCTACTATGGCACCTCAGAGCAGTGCTTGCTCAAAGGTGCTGGTATGGTGAAATTGAGTGATTCAGGTATTGGTAGTTACCAATGTGGCCACTTGTGTGTGGCAAAAGAGCAAAATGACTTAAGTTGTCAAACTTACCTAGATTCATTAATTCCTACGTCAGACTGAAAAATTTAATTTCCATAGCTCATTCAAATTTATATCTGTATTTTAAGAGATCTCATTAATGAAGTTACAGTCCATCTCGCTTGATCCTACGTCGAAGAGCTTATCTATTGTGGCCGATATCGATTTTGAAGCCTTTGAGCTTTTCGCTGAGCCACTGTCGAGGGCGATAGATGCCAGAGTGATAGAGCGTCAATGGGGGGCTGACAGACATCAATGGTTACTGGATTTTGAAGGAACTCAGATACAGCTTAACTATGAGTTTTACGGAGATATCTGCTGGTTGTCAGTGGAGCGAGATGATGAGTTTGAAGTGCTAGAGTTTCTCGCTAGCCTGCTGGAGAGACAAAGATGAATCAAGAACAGCAAGGGGCGGGGTTTCATTACCAAGCATTAACGCCTGATCTTATTTTAGATGCCATTGAAAGCTTAGAGATCTACCCAGAAACAGGTCTATTGCCCCTAAATAGTTATGAGAACCGGGTGTATCAGTTTCGCTGTGATAATGGTGTTCGTTATGTGGTGAAGTTTTATCGTCCAGAGCGCTGGAGCAATGAGCAGATACAGGAGGAGCACGACTTTTCTCAGGCGCTATTTGATGAGGAGGTACCAGTTGCTACACCAGTCATTATCGGTGGCCGTTCATTACATGAGTATCAAGGCTTTAGATTTGCTCTCTTCCCATCTATTGGTGGTCGCTCCTTTGAGGTGGACAACTTAGAGCAGCTTGAAGCGACAGGTCGCTTTATTGGACGTATTCATCAATTTTCACGGCAGGGGAGTTTTCAGCATAGAGACTTAGTCAATCCTCAGGTGCTCGGTGATGAGTCTCTGCTTTGGTTAAAAGAGTCAGGCCATGTCCCAAGCTCTTTGGTTTTGCCCTACTTCACCATTGTTGAGCAGGTATTGGACAAGTCGAAAGAGATCTGGAGTCAGCAAAACCCTAAGCAGATACGCCTTCATGGTGATCTGCATCCGGGAAATATCCTCTGGACACCTGACGGCCCAGGTTTTGTCGATCTCGATGATGCGCGTACAGGGCCTGCAATTCAGGATCTGTGGATGATGATCATTGGTGATAAACCACAGAAACTGCTTCAGTTAGAGATTTTACTCGAGGCATATGAGGAGTTTTGTGAGTTTGACTCTAAAGAGCTAAAACTGATTGAACCCTTAAGAGCGATGCGAATGTTGCATTATAACGCTTGGCTCAGCCGCCGCTGGGAAGATCCGGCTTTTCCAATGAACTTCCCTTGGTATGGTGAGGAGAAGTATTGGGAGCAGCAGATCCTCTCATTTAAGGAACAGCTTGCTGTACTCGACGAGCCTGCATTGAGCTTAATTCCGGGGTATTAACCGAGATCTAATATTGAGTGAGATAGATATAACTCTCATTTTGTAACAGAAAAATGAACTAATGCGCTTGAGGTAGACTCGAAAGAACATTATCTTATTCGCAAATTATTAAAAACCATTTAGCGTTTTGCGCAAAAAAGGAATCATCATGAAAAAAGCATTACTGATTGCTCTGGCCCTGTTAACGGCTCCAATGGCAGCATTGGCTGTCGATTACAAAGAGGGTGTGCATTACACTGTGATCAACCAAGGCCCAGCAACGGCTAAGCCAGAAATTACTGAATTTTTCTCATTTTATTGTGGTCACTGCTATAACTTCTCTAAAGTACAGGTACCACAAATAAAGGCTAACTTGCCTGAAGGTGTTGTTTTTAAGCAGAACCATGTTGAGTTTATCGGCAGAGAGATGGGTACTGAGATGTCACGTGCATTCGCTGTGGCTCATCAGCTGAAGGTTGAAGATAAGATTGAGAAAGCTATTTTTGCCGCTATTCATGATAAGAAGCAGCACTTCACCAACCGTGATGATGTACGTAAGCTGTTTATTGCTAATGGTGTAGACGGTAAAGCTTTCGATGCCGCAGCTGATTCATTTATGGTGAGCGCTCAGATGTCACAGATGAAACGCGCTACCGAAAACGCTCAGATCTCAGGTGTTCCTTCTTTAGTGGTTAATGGTAAATACCGTGTTGAAACCGGTGCTATCAAATCCTATGACGAGCTGCTGGATATCGCTTACTACCTAACTTCAATGAAGTAAGTTTTAGCGTTAAACATAAAGGAGCCTAATGGCTCCTTTTTTGTACATGGATGTACTTATCCCTGATCGCAAGGATAGCGATTGAAGGGATTTGTGTCTGGCCAAAAATGTTCCCTACATTTTATGGCATTTCCTCCATCCTTGGAGGTCAGAACACTTATTCCAAAGCCCAGGGATGGAACGCTTTGGTGTTTGTACATGGCAGGAGATGTTCCTACATCTCTGTGCATTCCTATCACTGACCCATAGGGATATGGGAAATGTCTTTAAAGCGAATGGAGCGCTTAAGACCGTGATAGTCAGAGCACTTATCCCTGATTGCAGTACACCAGAAATGGTTCCTTCGACTTCCACTGCGTCATAGAGATGAACGAATAAAGGCTGGACTAAGGGATTAACATGAGGGGGTATGGAATTTGGAGAAAGGCTTTATTGAAAATAAAAAGCAAAAAAAACCGTATTTCCTGGTCGCAAGAAATACGGCTATTGAGCCATGAGGCTCAGTTTTACCCTGAGTAACAAGACTAACTTAACAGGCTGTCAATTTGTTGGCAAGTGTCAATGTTATTTGTTTGACTAGCTATAAGTCTGATAGACAAAAACTTTTTTAACTTTTATACGATTGGTTTCAAATATTTACAATTATAAACATTTTTTAATGCAACTCTCATGGTAAAACACCTGTCAAATACTGAAGTATTATCCATAATTAATTAAGAATAAAAGCGGTAATAGGAGGCCTAAGTGAGAGTTTTTCCTGTCTATGCACCAAAGCTTATCGTTAAGCATGCACGTATATTTTTGTCTGGGGTGATCTGGGTGAAGGACCTAGGTCGATTAGAGTTCGACAAGGGGAGGTTTTTACTTCCTAGAAAAAGCTTACCTGAGGTAAAGCAAGCTGTGATTGAGCTTAATGATCTCATTGAGGCTCAAAGTAGCGAAGCGAAGATAGCTTAGATCTTCGCATTCGTACAATACTGAACTTATTTAGTTCACTTCTTCGTTGAGCAAGCCAACGAGTCCGGTGACTTTCTCGTTCCAAGAGTTGAGATCTTGACTCAGTTGTTGGTTTTGCTCTGCCAGACCAATACTCTTTTGTTTCTCTTCCTCAAGCTCCATTTTTAGTAGCTCAATTGTTTCAAGTGCTGTCTGGATTTTTGTCTCCAGTTTGGACAGTAATTCAAGGCTCATGGGAGTCCTAATAGTTTCTGGATGGTAACTCTGATTCTATCAGTGCAAGTACAGTAGTGAACAGTTAATTATGCTGAGTAGGCAAAAAAAATTCGATAATTTAGCTGAGATTTCATTATTTTTATAATTGTTATTAAGTCGTTAGTATTCCTCTCTTTATCTCCCTATTATTCCCATCATTTTTACTGTTTTTTTTCGCTAGCTTTCGCTTCTATTATTCCAGATTTGAATGTTTGATGCTCTTTTGTAGGTCTCTTGATTAAAGAGGGGAGGTCTATGATGCGTTTTTTAGTTTTTTTACTCATAATTTTTAGTTGGGACTCCTATGGGGAGCAGAGCTTGGTTGATTTTAAAAAACAGAGCAAAACGACTCAGCCATATATTATCGAGCTCTATACTTCTCAAGGTTGCAGTAGTTGCCCACCTGCTGAAAGCTGGCTTTCTGGGTTTGTTGAGCGTGATACCCTGTGGCAAGAGTATTTTCCTCTGGCTTTCCATGTTACCTATTGGGATTACATTGGTTGGAAAGACCCCTTTGGTCAGCGTGGGTTTAGTCAGCGCCAATATGATCATCTCAATGCTAAAAATACTGGGCAGGTTTATACACCGCAATTTGTCATTAATGGTGAAGAGTGGCGAGGCTGGTTTGCTCGGGATCTGTTGCTTGGTTTTAATCGACAGGAGCAGGAGGTCGGGGTGTTGAAGGTGGCTGTTAACGATAAAAAACTTAAGGCGAGCTTTTTGGCTGCTAAGAAGGTAAAAAGTGACTCGCTAAAGTTACATATGGCGTTGGTAGGTATAGGGTTGAACACGTACGTTAGAAAGGGGGAGAATCGTAACGTTCGTTTGTTGCATAATTTTACCGTGCTAGAACATCAGATTTTTGAACCTAGCGGCCTTACAGCTGGTGGAGATGAACTGCTTTTTTCTGGTGATGTTGCGAATTTTAATATGCAAAAAGGCAGTCCAGAGAGTTTGGCTCTGGTAGCTTGGGTAGAGCAAGAGGGAAAAGCGATTCAAGCCGTGGGAGATTGGTTATCAGCTAAGTAGTGTTCTACCCATAAAAAAGCCCCTAATGGGGCTTTGCTAACAATCAGCTTAGAAGCGGTAATCAACACCTAGATAAACCTGCTGAGTATCGTTGAGTGAGAACTTAGCTGAGTAATCTGTATCAGACGCTGAGACATCGTAGTCTTGCTTTAAGTAGCGGTAGCCGATCTCAGTACTAAGTTTGTCATTGATCTTATACATAAGACCGGTTTGACCACCCCAAACAAAAGTATTTTTTGAGCTCAACTCATCAAAATCAGGGCTAGTGTGGTTCATACCTGCTGTTGCACCAACAAACCAATTAAGCTTTTTACCTGCCCCCAAAGGAACAAGGTAATCATATGATGCTAGGAAGCTCTGCTGCTTTGCAAAATCGTCAGAGTTGTATGAGTAAGTACCATAGACTCGATTGTTGTCATTGAGGTAAGTACCAACACGTAGCTGGTAACTCATATCTTTCTCTTTAGCTTTATCTGATTCCGTTGCCCCATTTTCAGTCTCTTTTATCTTATAGGTGTCTTGCTGATAACCAACTGCGCCACCGACGAACCAGTCAGCTGCCATGCTTGGCGCTGAAATTGCTGTTGCCAAAACGGCTGCGACTGCTAAAGATTGTTTTTTCATAATCGTTCTCACTTTGAAATCGTTTCAGGAGTTGTTTCGTTGAGGGCATAGTAGAGGGGGCTAGCTGAATGATAACTGAATGGTATAACCGTACGGAATTCCACACTAATTAATTATAAACAGCGTGTTACCAATGTTTTGCGTTTGTTGGTTTTGTGTCGCTCTTGATCTTGTTTGCTGCTTTTTGAGCCAGCGCTAGGTTAACTGTTTATCTTTTTTGCTCATAAACGCAAAAAGCCCCTGACGGGGCTTTGTTGCTAAAAATCAGCTTAGAAGCGGTAATCTAGGCCTAAGTACACCTGCTGGCTGTCATTGAGAGAGTTGTTAACTGTAACGTTTGTCACTGCTTCCACACCGTTAGAGATGCTGAATTGGTTTGTTTCATTCACATCTTGTCTTAGGTAGCGGTAACCTATTTCAGTGCTTAGATTGTCATTGATCTTGTACATGAGACCAGTCTGGCCGCCCCAAACGAAATTATTGCTTGAACCGATATGATCTGTGCTAGGACTTGTGTGATTAACGCCTGCTGTAGCACCAATGAACCAGTTTAGTTTGTTGGATTCACCTAAGCCTACTAAATAATCATATGACATCAATACGCTTTGTTGTTTAGTGTAATCATCTGAGTTGTAAGAGTAAGTACCGTATACACGATTGTTGTCATTTAAATAAGCACCAGCTCGTACTTCGTATATTGCATTTGTGTCATTATTTTTCCAGTAGTCGGCTTGAGCGTTAAATCCTGGGTCTACACTGTCTGCTGCTGTAGATGAAGATTTGTAAACGTTTTTCTGTGCGCCGACGGCGCCACCGACAAACCAATCTGCTGCCATTGTAGGAGCTGACATGGCGGTAGCTAAAAGGGCTGCTAATGCTAAAGATTGCTTTTTCATAATATGTTCTCACTCTCTGAATAGTAATTGAATCCGTTTCGTTGAGGTCATAGTAGGGGGGATTTGCTGAATGATAACTGAACAGGGAGTTGCTATAAGTTATTGTATCATTTGATAAATGCTTCTTGATTCAGCTGTTGGTTTTTGGGGTGATCACCGATCTTTATTGTTGTATTTTTGTTTGTTTTTAGTGTGCTCATCCTGTTTTATGCTCTTATCACGGTTTCAGAGAAGGAGTTGGAAGGAGGTTTTGCTCAATAGGAACTTGATAGCTAAGGGCTGAGAAGTGTTAACCGAGTTTACAGTTTCATTTTTGAAGATATTGTGGCTAGTCCCCGTTTTACTTGACTTTATTATGACCACTGATAGGCTGCTCAGTCAGTAATTAAGGTGGTATGCAATGCAAATAAATTATAACTTAAAACCTGCGTTAGAGCGCCGTACTGAGCAGTTCGAGCCCGAAACCAATGTTGGCTTCGGCAACCTCAGAACCGATCATATGTTTTTAATGGATTATCGCGACGGGGAGTGGTGTGATCCAAGGGTTGTTCCCTACGGGCCTTTTGAAGTTGCACCTGGTGCAATCGCCCTACATTATGGCCAGTCAGTGTTTGAAGGTGCTAAGGCTTTTCAACATGATGATGGTGAGATCTACACCTTCCGTTTAAATAAGAATGCCGAGAGGCTTAATCGCTCTGCCGATATCTTATGTATTCCGAGTTTACCTGAGTCAATGCAGCTTGCAGGCATTAATGCCCTAATCGATGTTGATAGACTCTGGTTCCCGATGCAAGAGGGAGCTTGCCTCTATATCAGACCTTTTATCTTTGCGACCGAAGATAGGCTCTCTGTGAGTCCAAGCCAAGCCTATACCTTCTGTGTGATGTTGAGCCCGAGTGGCCCCTATTATGCTGATGGTTTCGATAAAGCGATTCGTTTGCTTATTAGTGAGCGTTTCCATCGTGCGGTTTCCGGTGGAACGGGGGCATCTAAAGCGGCGGGTAACTATGCTGCATCACTGAAGGCGGGTAAAGCTGCTGCTGAATATGGTGCGGCTCAGGTACTATACCTAGATGCTACCAACAAGCAGATAGAGGAGGTGGGTGCGATGAATCACTTCCATATCTTAAAAGACGGCACAGTGATCATTCCAAGTTTTACTGACACTATTCTTAAATCTATTACCTCACAGTCCATCTTGGAGCTTGGGGATATTTTAGGTTGCGAAGTGCGTCAAGAGACGGTGATGTTGGATAAGTTCATTAGTGATATTGAGTCCGGTGAAATTATTGAAGCGGGTGGTTTTGGTACTGCTGCTGTTGTGTCGCCAGTAGGTTCCTATATCTTTGAAGATAATAGGGTAGTAACAGTGGGCGACGGTCAAGTTGGTGAGCATACTCGACGTCTATACCAGGTGTTGACGGATATTCAGAAAGGCAAAGTTCAAGGTCCTGATGGCTGGATGCAGCACGTAGCGCGCACTGTTTAAATTTATACCTATCTTCTAGGTATAAAAAAGGCGCCTATGGCGCCTTTTTACTATGTTTTTATATTGTTTAGTACTAGCTAGTCTTGCCCAATGAACATAGAAACTGTCACAGCTTGCTTTTCATAGTTAGCTGTCGTTGCATTGAACTCTTGCTTAGGAAACTCAGCAATTTGGCTTTCACTTGGGTTAAATCCAGCCTGATTTTCACTCAATTTGAGTGCTTCAATTTTACCTTCTGGATTAATCGTGAATTGCGCAGTGAAAGAGTGTTGCACCTCATCGTCAGAAAAAACTGACCAATCTAATACGCCATCTTTAACTACCCAATACAGCCCTAGCTCAGTCACATCTATATTTGATTGAGTGTCTTTTTGTGTGTGTACTAAATTCGCGCAACCACAAAGGACGAGTGATAAACCACTAATCGTTATAGCTTTGCGTATGGATCTACCCTTAAACGAACTTTTTATCATAATTATTATTTTTATATTTTTTAACAGGCTAAAGACTAATAACATATCGATAACATGTCTAGTGTTTAATCAAGTTAAGTGTTCGTGTGTGGGGGTAAAAACAGAGGGAAATTGATGATTTATCTTTATAAATAGAGGGCTTACTGCTTATCGAAAGAGTTTTACAAGGTATTGAAACCAGATGTTTGCTTCAATACCTTAGGCTAATTAGTGTAAGAGATGTAAACCTTAATTACTCAGGCTTATCCTCTTTGGCAACACCGTGCTCTAGCATCACTTGATGGATCTGCTCATCTTTCTCTTCCCATAATTGGTTTAACCAACGCTGGAATTCGACGCGATAAGGGGCTTCAGAAAAGTAACGTTTATTGTCAACTTGCGGGACTGGTAATACCTCAATTTTGACGATGATCTTCTTAATTTTTCCATGCATCACCTCAGAGAGTGGGTCTGACTGAGCTTCCGGATAGACTAAGGTACAGTTGAGAAGGTGAGTAAACTGCTCTCCCATAGCTGAGAGAGTAAAGGCGATACCACCCGCCTTAGGCCTTAATAGATAACGGTAGGGAGAGTCCTGACGGACTCGCTTCTCCTCGGTAAAACGACTGCCCTCAACATAGTTAATGATAGAGGTAGGCATGGTTTTAAACTTTTCGCAGGCGCGGCGGGTAGAGATAAGATCTTTCCCTTTAAGCTTGGGGTTCTTTTTTAGTTTCGCTGGGCTGGTGCGGCTCATAAAAGGCATATCCAGTGCCCAACATCCTAAACCTAAGAATGGAACAAACATCAGCTCACGCTTAAGGAAAAACTTGAGCATAGGGATATTGTTACGCAGCACATAGGTCTGCACGGCGATATCGAAGCCACTTAGGTGGTTACTGATAAGCAGGTACCAGCTATTTTTATCTAAATTTTCTAACCCCTGAATATCCCACTCTATATCAGCAAGGAGATAGAGGATGCCGCCATTGCAAGTCGCCCAAGCCCACATGAACCGGTTCATTATCTTAGTAAGAAGATTGCGACCAGCAGTGAAAGGCACAAACAGTTTGATGATGCCACCTATGCTAATTAATCCTGCCCATACCGTGGTATTAATGACTAAAAGCAGTGAACTCATCAGGTACAGCAATGAAGCGGGTAAAAAATTTAGCATCGTACAGTTACACCTTCTGTTTCACTTGGTTGTCTTGCGCTAATAGATCCAGCATCTGGTCTTTCTCTTGCCAAATTAGGTTCAGCTGCTCTTGGAATGCGATCTTAAAATCTCGATCTTTCATATAATCCCCACGCATCTCATCAGGGATCTCGGTGACTGTAATATGCACGCGAACCTCTTTTACTTGGCCGCTAATATACTCCCAGTAACTTGGTACCTTCTCTGGATAATAGATAGAGACGTTTACCAGTTTATTTATATGCTCGCCCATTGCTGACAACGCAAAGGCAAGACCACCGGCTTTGGGTTTTAGTAGGTGTTTAAATTGAGAGTTTTGCTGTTGATGTTTCTCCGCTTTAAACCGGGTTCCCTCAACAAAATTCATCACGCTTACAGGTTTGCTTTTAAATTTGGCGCACGCTCTACGCGTGATCTCAATATCTTTACCCTTAAGTTTAGGGTTCCTCCTGAGTTGAGCCGTGCTATAACGGCGCATAAATGGGAAGTCTAATGCCCACCAAGCTAGCCCTAAAAAGGGCACAAAGATAAGCTCCTTTTTAAGAAAGAACTTTAAAAAAGGAATTTTACGGTTAAGCACTCGCTGTAAGATTAAAATATCGACCCAAGATTGGTGGTTGGCAATGACCATATACCACTCTTTTGGAGTTAACTCTGCATTACTGTGTAGGTCAATTTTTACCGGGTGAAAAATACGTTCAATGACACCATTGATCGAGATCCAAGCGGTTGCACAGTTATCAAGCAGAGAGGATATTGCAGTTCTAAGTGCCGGAATGGGAATTAATTTAATCGGGCTTAAGAGGACGATGGGGAGTACCCAAAACAGCGTATTGACGACCCAACAGACAAAAGCCAAAGAGCCCCTGATTAAAGACAAAATTCCACCCACTTAACATCCCCCGATACAAATTGGAGACTTATACTACTCTCAGTAGGGCTTTTGCTCAATGTTGATGTGTCGGATTGGTGAAATTTTCATATTTTTAAAGGGATAAAATACCTTATATTAATAGCTAGTTTTAAGACTATTTAACAATCTATCCATAGCCCGATAACCCAATGCCTGGGCGATATGATTTCGCTCTACGTTTTCACTTTGTTGCAGATCTGCAATGGTGCGAGATACCCGCTGAAGTCGATGAAAGCTGCGTATCGATAGGTTTAATTTATTCACACTTTGCTCTAAAAAAAGTAGATCTGCTTGCTTAAATCTTCCCAGATCTTTGAGCTGTTTACCGCTTAATTCACTATTGAGCACCCCTGCTCGGTTGAGTTGTCGCTCTCTAGCAAGTTTTACTCTTTGTGCAATGGTTGAACTGGTCTCTGCATTCTTGTTCTCTTGGGTGAGGGCGCCAGCAGGAAGTCTGGGAACCTCAATGGTGAGATCAAACCTATCGAGAAAGGGGCCAGATAAGCGAGATAAATATCTCTGGATCTGATCTGGTGTCGCTCTGGCATTATCCAAGTCGCCACAAGGGCTGGGATTCATGGCGGCGATTAGCTGGAAGCGGCTGGAAAAAGTAAGTTTAGCGGCTGCACGGGAGATCACTACCTCACCAGTCTCCATAGGTTCTCGCAAACAATCGAGCACCTTGCGCGGGAACTCAACCACTTCGTCTAGGAAGAGCACCCCTCGGTGGGCTAATGAGATCTCGCCAGGCCTAGGAACGCTGCCTCCACCCACGAGTGAGATGGCTGAGCTGGTATGGTGTGGGTTTCGAAAGGGGCGGGTGTAAAACGCATTAGGGTGGATCTGATGTCCGGCAACAGAGTGCAGTGTTGCGACCTCCAAGGCTTCATCATAGCCAAGAGGGGGTAACAGTTGCATCATACGGCTGGCAAGCATACTCTTCCCTGTACCTGGTGGGCCAAGTAGCAGAATGTTATGGTTGCCAGCTGCGGCTATCTCTAACCCATGTTTTGCATGGTATTGACCAATCACCTCGCTAAAACAGCTCTGACTCTCCTCTTTCTCATGTTCAATCCATTCAAGCCCTGATTCGATACCAGGGAGTCGAGACTGACCATGAAGATATTCGCTTAATCCTTGCAGGTGGGAGGCAAAATATACCCTGTTATAACCCACAAGTTCAGCATCGGCTCGGTTTTCTAGTGGTAGCACTAAGTTGATCCCTTGCTGACGCGCCTCGACAATAACAGGCAGTAAGCCCTGGCTTTGTCTTATGTGTCCAGAGAGGGCAAGCTCTCCGACGAATTCATGATCCTTAATTGCTTTTTCAGGGATCTGCTTCGAAGCGACCAAGATCCCGATGGCTATCGGAAGATCATAGCGACCTCCCTGCTTAGGAAGATCGGCTGGGGCAAGGTTGACTGTGATCCTGCGCATGGGAAACTCAAAGCCAGCATTAATAATGGCGCTGCGCACCCGCTCTTTGGCCTCTTTGACAGAGGTTTCAGGCAAACCTACTAGATTGAATGCTGGAAGGCCGTTACTCAGGTGAACCTCAACGGTGACGGAGGGAGCGTCCACGCCTTTGCTGGCACGGGTGGCGACACAAGCGATGGCCATAAACAAATCCTTTTGTTTAATAGATCTGCTACGCATCTCTATTTATATCGCAATGCGATGTTATTAAAGTTATTTTTAATAAGGTTTCAAATTTAAAGTGTAGCAGGGGATTGAGTATTTCGACTGGTGTTGTCGAAATTGAAGGATTCTTCTAAACTCCGTTTGGAGAAAAGTCGTAGACGTCTCGTCCACACTTTATGGCCTGACGGTCATTAACGTCGTGGGTCTTCAACCCACACCCGACCAAAGAGGACTACTCGTCCTCATCCTCCTTGGAACCACCATGACGTCCCAGCGAAGTTACATGCATTGAGTTCGGGCCCAATTTCAATTGAGCTAAATCTCTATCGCCTCATATTTGCCATCCATGGCTCACCTGAGACTATCTCGGCCTCCATGCCTCAATCACGTGATTAAACTAATCTCACTTAGGTAACTTCCAATGGGGTCTATCTTACCTGCAAGCGAATTGAGAGGTTTTACCGTGTATTACTCGACAGGTTTGTCGTGAAAGGAGGTTGAGATGTAATAGTCTTTTTAAGGGAGGGGGGAGATTCTACGGACTGAGGCACTATTGAGGGTGTATTAAAACACTGAAAGGGTAATTCAGTAAATATCTGTATGCCTTTAAAACTCGACAAAAGTTGAAAATTAAAGTATCTCGAGTTAAATAGTTGGTAGCAATATTCTAAAATTGGTCTAGCATGGAGTAAATTTTATTAATGGTTCTGTTTGTTAAAGTGTACTCTCTTGTATTTGTATCCATAACAACCATTTTGTAGTTTTCTAAGTCACTGATTAGTGTCTCAACATCGACGTAATCAATATTTTTGACCCGCTGCACTATCTCTTGAGTTGAGAGACCGTTTGGTTCTGATTTGAATATTGTTCGAATAATTAGATGATACATGGAAAGGTTTGCACTGTTAGCCGAAGAGTTTGCATTGGTATCTATCATTTCCATTATTAATGCAGTTAACCCTTTTTTGCCCTTTTCTGTTGTTAATTTAGCTTTGATCTCAGCATCGTAATCATGCTGGTTTATGGGAAGCTCAGTTTGTTTATTATGTCTACCTACAGCATTATCTGTGGGTTTTAGATGAGTGTCTACGGTCTCGATAAAGGAGGGTTCTATTTGTTGAGGTGAGGGAGTTATCTTAGATAAGGCCTCTATTTGCCCTCTAAGTTTCTTAACCTCTTCTTCATGTCGAGTTTTTTGCTCACGTATTAAATTATATAGCTGCTGGCTATCTTCTGTAGTAAGCAGAACCTTTTTCTCGATTGCAACTGCAACCTTTGTTTTTAAGTTCTTATCAATAAACGTCCATATAAGGTTCGAACCGTTATAAATTACGGGGTAAAAGATCACGTATGCTATAGAGGCTAAAGCTGGAGAAATGAGGAGTGGCCAGATGTCTAAAAAATGAGTTTCAACATACGCTATTTTCTTAGAGGGACTCTCAGTCTGCATCAGGATGTAGTAGACCAGTTTCCAGTTGAAGATGATCCATGAGAAGAAGAAAGCACCTCCGATTGGACTCTTAATTCTGTCATTAAAGTTCTGAGCTAATGACTGAAATGTGTCAGAAATTGTCTTTATGAATTCCATAAAGTCACCTTCTTATTCTGCGTTATCTGTTAATGGTTCAGGATTGAGCATCGCTTTAGGGTTATTCATATATTCGACGTTAGATATACTCGCTATAGGGATAGCTATCGTCTTGATTTTACCGCTGATATCACTTTGTTGATAAAAGAACATAAATTTACTTGTTGCAGATATTAGGCTTAATGAAGTGTCCTGTTTATAAGGGATGCAGCCACCAGAACGAAGATGTACGATGGCAACAGATGTTTGACCTTGGATGACTCTCAATTGTGAATCGATAGTCATTTTAAAAATGCTATAAGCTAGAATAAAAATAAAAGTAATACCTAATATACTCAGGAAAAATATCCCATATCGTCCAAGCTTATTCTTTTTTTGGTTTGCTTTTTCTGGATTTAATTTTGAGAACTCATCATCTGACTTTTTGAATGCTACGGTTATGCTATACAAAAAGCCCACCATAAGACACATGAAAATAATATATATTGATGAAGCGGGGACTTTCCAAGCAGCTAAAAGGAAGTCGTCAAGTTCAGCATAGTTTACGAAGTTGACACCAAACTGCTTTAAAAGGGTGTATTGAGTGGCATAACCAATAGTTGACGCAAGGAGACCAAAAGTAGTTAAAACCAGTAAAGAGTGATTAAGGAAAAACTCCCATAATTTCTGAATATCTGAAACTTTCTCACCCTCTTCCACATTCATTCCTTAATTGCGGCACTATTTTTACCATCTGAACTTATTAGTTACTGCACCTTAAATCAACTACTTTGTTAATATTCCCCTGCAACTTCTCTATACGTTCAGCTCGCTTACACTCACACTCACACTCACACTTAGACACTGGAAACTGTTTGTCTAAAGCTGTCTCTGCTGCTTACTCATCTTGTCTTTAGGGAATGTCAGTTTCATGTAAATATAGGTTCTGGTGATACAGCCACGGGCTGAGTCAGTGGTTGCACCTCCTAGCTCTCTATATGCATGTCATAGCTACCAAACATGGCTGGGGTAGGTGGAAGCATTGTGAAGTTATAGTTACTTCTCACGGCGTTTTCTGCACCTATCGTGGGGTATAGGTTGTACATGTCGGCCTGCATGTATCGATACTCTTTGTTAATCTTCTCTGCGCACTTACGGCCATTGAATGACTTACTTTTGCTGTTAACGCACTGAGCATGACCTTCACGTCACTTAGGGAAAGCTCTGCCAAAGTTCTCAGCCAGTACGACATGTTCCCATTCAACCTTCTTTGCACGTTTGACATGTTTGGGGGGGGGGGTAAGCCTGTAGGGGCAGTGATGTTCTTCTTTGAGCCGAACTTTGCACCACAGTAGGCTGTAACTCTATTGTCTTGGTAGACCTCACGCTCCAACATCTTTTTTGCTTTGTTGAAGGAGTCGTTAGTGGTGTTGGCCGTACTAGCTGCTAGCGCAGGGAAGGCTAGGGTGAAGAGTGCTAGAGGCAATGCTTTGAGTAACTTCATAGAGTAATGCTTTAAGAACTGTTGGTGGTGATTATGGACTTAAAATGTTTAACTGCCAAGTAGATACTTTGACTCATTGCAATGATTAAGTAGTTGTTTTTTCTAGCCCAAATAAATAGTTAGTAGTATTCTGTCATAGACATTGGGTTACTAATCGAATAGAGGTTTACATGACGTCGGAAGCTAAACTTGATTGGTCAGAGCCGAAGAAGATTGATTTGGGTGATGGTCAGTTTGAAACCTTGCCAGCAGATAAACTACAGCGTCAGGAGTATGCAGATTTCATTGCAGACTTTCTTGCAAACCAAGGGTTCGAAGAAGCATCTGGAGAACGGAAAAACTATGTTCTGAATCTCAATGCGGAATGGGGTTCTGGAAAAACGTACTTTCTTCGCAGACTATCAGAAGATTTGAAACAACATCACCCTGTTGTTTATTTGGATGCTTGGAAGCAAGACTATTCAGAAGACCCATTGATGACTGTTGTATCTTCAATGATTAGCCAATTAAAGAGCCAAGCAAGATTAACTGATGTCGATGAGGGTACCTTTGAAGCGCCAAAAAAGCTACTGGGTCTGCTAAAAGCTGCTGCTCCTAGCATTGCAGGGGCTTTTGTAAAAAGGTATGGCGGATTCGATCCTCTTGAGCTTTGGAAGAATAGTGAAACTGAGGGCGTGCCACCAAAAACTACTGGTGATACTGATTCGAACGAAGTGGATATTAGTGCAACGGCTTCTCAAATGGTTAAGGAACTACTTTGCCAGCATGAGGATAAATCTGAGGCGATTGAAAGCATAAAACTTAATGTAAAAGGCTGGGTTGAAGCAGTGGTTGGATTGGACACGGCTAGAGATGATTACCATAGAAAGTTTCCAGCATTTGTATTTATTGATGAGTTAGACCGCTGTAGACCTAGTTATGCGGTAGAAATGCTGGAAGTTATTAAGCATATATTTGATATCGAAGGAGTTGTTTTTATCGTCGCCACAGATACTGCACAATTACAGCATGCAGTTAAAGCCATCTATGGAGAAGGGTTTGATGCTAGAACATATTTAAGTCGCTTCTTTAATAGTAGATTTACTTTAAGACAACCTTCTATAGATAGTCTGATTTATGCCCACTGTGATTGTGACAAACTTTCAGGAAAATACCTAAAAGAAAAACATATTGTTGTATGGCCTGAGTGTGAGAGTTACGAGCATAATATTAGTAATATCAATTCTGTAATTTCATGTTTTGGTCTTCCAGCTAGAACCATAATTCAGATAACAGACAGGATTATTGCTATTTTAGGTCATATGAAAAGCGGCAGTAAGGTTGATTTATTGATGTTGACAGCACTTATGAGCCTTAGAGAAAAGAATGAAGATGTGTATGAAGCAGTAATATCTAATAAGTTTGGACTTAGCGAATGGTCAAGAGGTAATCAGGTTAAGCTAAATAGATATTTAACTGAGAACTATGACTTTAAAAATAGAGCTATCATGCTTAATGTGGATTCTAATGTGCCTTTCGACTCTCAACTTGAAGAAAGCCTAACTCGGTACCCTGATGCTGTGTATAAAGCTAATTTGTCGCATTATATGAAAGATATTTTCAGCATATATTTAAACTCTGTGGAATCCGGTTATTACAGCAGTGGGAATATAGGGCGTCGCCTTTCTGCACATATACCACTTAAAGAGAAGTTAGCTCAACGGATATGTACTTATCCAGCTAACAGTGATTCACATGAAGATGAAAATACTTCAAATGCGTGGTTAGATTTTTACCATAGTCTGCACAAACTCGAAGATGTTGAGATCGCCTATTATCAAAATTTAATAGAGCTAGCTTCTGCTCTTGAGTGGGACGACCAACCATAATTTCGGTCAATTATAACCACTATTAAATAACCTACTATTACACACTCTGTCTGTTGGTAAATCTTTTTAATCAATGGCTTGACGCTTCTCGAAAAAAGGTGAGGCCTCTAAACATTACTTAACTAAGGATATAGGGCGAGCAATAATTAACCTTGCGCTATCGCTGTGAAAAGACAAAGTGCCGGTCAAAGAGATGTTACTGTGTCCCTCCTGAAATCGAGTACTCATTGAATGAACAGCGATTTCCACTAAAGGTCGTAAGGCATGGGTAATCGGAGAAATAGTTAAGTAAAGCTATACTACTTAAGGAGATAAGTAATGAGCTTATTGCTTCACTAGCTTGTAAGAGGTGAGAGCTCAATGCTGAGAGCGATAGAGGGGTCACAGAGCTTTGAACTCATGTACTGCCCCACAGTCGTGGCAAATAAGTGCGACTCGGTCATTGCTCATGTCGGCTTTGACAGCTTTGGAAGAGCACTCTAAGCAAGCCAAACCGTGCTCATCTGCAGGCTTTGGCTTGAACTCACCAACCTCGCTTGAGTTGAATAGAGGGTGCAATTCATCCATCCAGTACAGCTCTGGTGACTTTGTAAAACCAGCGTCTTCATCTTCAAGTAATAGGTCAAAAAGAACCTTACTTAACGCACTTCGAGGACAAGCAGATACCCTACTGCTAGGATACATTGACCACTCTCCCTTCAATGCTCTTTCTCCTAGAGACATCATCTTATTAGGGATAGTATTTCCAGCATGTTTTTTACCTGTGGAGTACCCTTTTGAATAAAACAAATGTGCGTTATCAACAGCCTTGCGAACGAAGTAATAGATTTGAGATACCGAAAAGTTCTCTAGTAGAACCTGGATGACTTCACGCGCTTTCTTATCTGCACCGAATTGGACGTCTAACTCATCAGCCTTATAGTAAAGATACTGTAGAACTTCTTCGGTAGCGATTAGGTACAGGAGGCCGTATAGCTCCTCTCCCCAGCTTTGCTTGTCATTTTCTCTTAGGTCTCTATAGATAGCCAGATGAAGAGTTTTTAAGTCGGCACGTGTGCCTGCATCAATAGAAATATTGGAAATCCATTGCACTCTGAGCGGGTAAAAAGACTCAAAATCCTCCTCCTCATTAAATGCACTAAAACGGGACTTAGGGTCAACAACGATGACTTTTGCTTCATAAAGGTGGGCTATGAATTCATTTGTCATGGATTCAGTGGGACATAAAGGGTCAACTCGTACTGAGTCATTTAATGAAAGAATACAGTCAAATTCACCGTCTGTATGGTCTCTAAATAAGGTCAACAGTATGAGCTTTTCTAAAAAGTTTAGAGATGAATATGGAAGAGGCTGTTTAGATTCAACAGAGTAGTGGCTTTCAATTTTCTCTCTGTCTTCAAGCTCCTTTACTCTTTTAGCCTCTAGCCGCTTTTGTGCGCATTGCTTACATCTGCACTGCTGGTTAGAGTAACTGTTCTCGTATACCTCATGGCCGCACGCTGAACATTCGATTGGGTGAGCGCTGCTGTAACCACTCTTACTTTTACGCTTCTGCAGCATAGGGAGGTCGCAGTAATCACATTGGCAGTCATCACGTAACAGAGGTGGCAACAGTTTGATCAGTTTATTGGGGTTAGTCTCTATGGAGAACTCTTCAATTAGCTCTGAGTTCTTAACTCCAGATAGGTACTTTTGATACAGTTCTTCAATCTGCTCAGCAGAAAGGTGGCTAACTTCAGGCTCTAGTTCTATTTCAATGCTACCCATCTTATCCTCAAGTAAGCCTTATTTTTTTTAAGATAATATCTGAATAGATGACACTATAACTGTGACGACAACCAAATCAATGACTAAATACTCGGATACTTTGGTTGTTTACTATCCGTACCAGCTGACGTCCACAAGACTCACAGACCAGCTGCTCAACTTTAAGCGGTAAGTCTTTTCTTTTTATCGGTTTAAGCCATTTTCTTGCTCTTTTCATAGTCTTAATCTGGTAAACATTAGTTTTAGTCAAACCACCGCATGGGCAAATCATAATCAACTCCTAAATTCAGGCAATAGAATCCATAAAGCCTACTGTGAAGTACGGTAGACTTGAGGAGCGAAGTGACAACATCATTAATCAAAGAACCTACTCCTTATCAGCAACCCGTGAACCTTTCGGAGCGTGGGTAAAACGCAAGCAGAGCCATCGTTACCGCTGATGGTGGGATAATCTTCACCGTTAGTGCTGTTTATCCCCGAGGCAATGATGTGTGCCATTAGGGAGTCCGACTTAAGACCGCATTGAGTTCATTCGATAGGCAGGTAGTAGGTCAATTGTTTATAGACCTTGTGTTTGTCGTGGGCTGCAAAGTTTTGATAACTCGCCTTCATCACTACTAACTACATCGAGAGTCTACAGGCACAAACCAAAAACGACTTATGGAAGTGTTATCTGTAAACTTCTCTTGAGTAATTAATAGTTATAAATGCCAATCTTTTGAGAATGCTGGAAGACCGTTACTCAGGTGAACCTCAACGGTGACGGAGGGAGCGTCGACGCCTTTGCTGGCACGGGTGGCGACACAAGCGATGGCCATAAACAAATCCTTTTGTTTAATAGAGTGATTAGGCTGCTCTATTTGTATGTTATTAAAAGTTAATTTTTCCTAAGTATTGAGTGTAGCAGTGGAATTGTTCTATGGCTTATTGAACCGAAATGATAGTGCTTGGTGATGTATCTATTTGAGGTAAAATTATTAGCTTAGTTTGTCGAGTCAAACTTAATATTTGGCTCGCTAGTTGACTGCGGAGTTAATCCCTATGACACCTATTCGTACCCTAAAAGCTATGTTGTTCATTGGCGTAGTGGCTGCCACAGAGGTAATGGCAGCGAGTTCTGGCCATACTTTTGAAACTGAATTTGGAGCTCCTCTGATGCCGGAGAGGATTGGACAGCCTTATGCTGACGTTAAGGAGGAGAGTACTCTCTCGGGAGCGGCCCAGCTGAGTAAGATGTTTGCGCAATCAGGTTATAACCTTGAGACAGTTAGGCAAGACAATAGGGCTCCTGAGCTGTATGTGATAAATCTTCCAGATGATCTTAACCAGCAGCCTGTTGAGAGTAAGATTAACGATTTTGTGCGCTTGTTGTTGCCTAACGTCTTAGCGGTCAATCAGCAGATCTTCAAAGTCAGGCAAAGCCTTATGTCGATGGCTAAACGGCCTACTGAGAGTTTGACTGCGAAGGAGACAGTGTGGCTACAGGGGTTGGCGAATGACTACGGCCTTAAAGAGCGTGATGTGAAAAGTGGCAAGAGCAAGGCGGTAGATATTAAGCTGCTTCTGCAACATATCGATGTGATCCCGACGGGCATGGTGTTGGCTCAAGGGATAGATGAAAGCGGCTGGGGCACCAGTCACTTTGCAATACAGGGGAACGCGCTTTATGGGGAGCATCTACCTCAAAGTGGCGGCAAATACCTGACCACACCAGGTGGTCATGTCAAAGTTGCCGCCTTCGACAGCTTGTACCAGGGGACCGCTGCTTATATTTATAATCTTAACTCTAGCCGCGCCTACCACGGGCTGTGGCAGTTACGTCAGCAGCTGCGCTTGCAGGGAAAGCCCGTTACAGGATATGAGTTAGTTGGGGCTTTAGTGGATTACTCGGTACGTGGTCAAGCCTATGTGGATAACCTACGCAGTCTAATCGAACATCATCAGCTGGATAGTTATGATAACGTTGAGCTAACACCTGAGCTTGGGCGTAAACGTATTAAGTTTAATTAAGCTATCTTACTACTCTTTTCTCTCTAATATGGCAGCAATACCATTAAGAATGGGCTTTGCATGTTCGAAGAACTGACTAAGCCCTGAGCATAGGTAGTTTAAACCTAGCTCACCATCAGGGGTACGAATTAACCTGTTTTTAGGGCACTCTCCCCAGCATAAATTTAGATGGGGGCACGATTTGCAATAATTTGGCAAGCTGTCACGCTTAGCCATACCAAAGGTTTCTTGGCGAGTTGAAAATACCAAGTTATTTAAACTGCTTTGATGGATATTCCCTAGCTCATATTCGGGATAGACATAATGATCACATGAATATACTTTGCCATCATGCTCTACAGCTATGCCTTTGCCACAAAATTCTGCCATTACGCAGATTTGAGCGGGTAACCCCATTGTTTGTGCGACGGCAGTTTCAAACAAGTTCACCAATACTCGACCCAAATCGTTATTGACCCATTCATCGAAAACCGAAATTAAAAATCTTCCCCAATCATCAGGATCTACCGACCAACTTGTAACTACTGACATTGGATGACCTGGTTTTGAAAGCTCACTTCCTATAATTGGAATCATCTGTTCATTCCAAAATTGTGGTGCGGTTTGAGTGAAGTTATTACCTTCTACACAAGGGGTAAATTGAATATAAGTTGCGCCTAATTCTTGAGTTAGAAATCGGTAAACCTCTTTCGGATAAAGCACATTTTTACGGTTGATAACCGCTAGGGCATTAAATTGAACACCGTATTTTTTGAGTATTCTCGCTGCAGCCATTACTAATACAAAGGTGGGTTTTCCACTACGAGTAACACGATACATATCGTGTAGCTCTTGTGGGCCATCAATGGATAATCCGACTAAAAAGTCATGCTGTTTTAGAAAAATAGCCCACTCTTTGTTGAGTAATACTCCATTGGTTTGTAAGTCATTTTTTATGGTTACTCCAAGTGGGCAGTATCTTTGTTGAAGTTGGATCACTTTCTTGAAGAAATCCAACCCCATTAGTGTTGGCTCGCCACCTTGCCAGGAAAATATGATCTCATCGCCATCTTGGCTATCTATATAATTTTGAATAAAAAGGGAAAGTGTTTCATCAGACATGTGACTCTGTTGAGGCTGGCCTAATAAGTCCTTTTTGTGTAGATAGAAGCAGTACTGACAATCTATGTTGCACCTTGACCCCGTTGGTTTGGCCATCGCATGGAAACGCCGAACGTAAGCGGGATGAGGGTTGAGATCTTTCTCTGCACTTAGCAGGGGAGCTGCGTCCATATAGGTACTCTGTTTCATTGAATATTGAACCATACACTGCCGCCTAATTTTGAATACATTTGAAGCTTGTCCCACCTAGGAAATATGTTATTTTACAAAGCTTGCTGGTTTTTGCCGGGGAGGATAAGCGGCTAGTGTGGCTTTCATTTTGCCGATCTCTGCTAGTGCTGGCATCATGATAAAGGAGTGCTCATACCACCATTTATCATAACCAAATCCAGTATCACCGCGCTCGAATGGATCTGTTTCCATATCGAATAGTAGTGGTGCTCTCAGCTTGGTAAATGGATCTCGCCAAACATCAATGCCACTACTTTCTTGAATGTTGAAATGTAACTTCCAGCGACCATATCGCATGGCGAGTAGATCACCATCGTCACTCCAGTAGAAGAAATTTTGTCGAGCTGTGGGCCCTGTACCCATAATGAGTTTTCGTTGATCAAAACCGTCTAGGTGAACTTTATAAGTAAGTTCATTAACGGTGTAGCCGTTGAGAAGTTTATTTTTAATTTCAGTCTCTCCCGCGGCTGCTAGCAGGGTGGGTAACCAATCTTCACTAGCAAACATTTCTCGGATCACAGAGCCTGGTTGTACCTGTCCAGGCCATTTAATCAGTGTTGGCACTCGAAATCCCCCCTCCCATCCTGTGTTCTTTTCACCCCTAAATGGTGCCATGCCTGCATCAGGCCAAGTGGAGAGCATTGGGCCGTTATCTGTGGTGTAGATAATGATGGTATTATCGTCTATGCCCATCTTCTCAACTTTATCTAATAGCTTGCCGACTTGATCATCATGTTGCAGCATTCCGTCAGCATATTCATTTAAGCCTGTTTTACCTTTGTACTGTGGTGGAACATGGGTAAAGTTATGCATGCGACTCGGGTTTACCCATATAAAGAAAGGCGTGTCACTCTGAACCTGTCGTTCCATGAAATCACTGGCTGCAGACATAAATTCATTGTCAATGGTTTCCATACGTTTGCGTGTTAAGGGGCCTGTATCGATTACGTCACCTTGGGATGGTGAAATGTTTCCTTGAGGATTATCTTTTTCGACACTTTTAGCTGTGGACTTTAATACGCCTCTGGGAGCGAAGTGTTTAAGGAAGTTAGGATCTTTTGGATAGTCGGAGTGTTCAGGTTCCTCCTCTGAATTCAGGTGGTACAAATTGCCCATGAATTCATCAAAACCATGATTAGTTGGTAGGTACTCATTGAGATCCCCTAAGTGATTTTTACCGAACTGCCCAGTGGCGTAGCCTAAATTTTTGAGTAGGGTCGCCATGGTGGGATCTTGTTTTGATATCCCTTGTTTAGCTCCTGGAAAACCTACTTTTGTCAGACCTGTTCTAATGGGCATCTGTCCAGTAATAAATGCTGAACGCCCGGCCGTAGAGCTTTGCTGTGCATAATAAGAGGTAAATTTAGCGCCCTCTTTGGCGATACGGTCAATATTTGGCGTGCTATAACCAAGCATGCCTTGGTTATAAGTACTTAGATTCCAATAACCTATGTCATCGCCCATGATGACGAGGATGTTTGGTTTATCAGCCGCATAAGCGTGTATGGCACAGCTACTTAAAGCAGTTGTTATCGCTGTGGTCATTAGATTCTTTTTGATTATTTGCATTGGACCCTCTTTACTCTTAGCAGTGCATTACTGTGTTGGTAACTCACATATTTAGGTTACTAATATTGATCGATAAACCGATTGATCTATTTAGCAGGTAAAAAAGTTCCAAAGCCTTTATCAATACCTAATTCAGGCGCTAGAGTGTTATTTTCAAATGCCAACTTGCCATTAATGAGCACCGTATTGACTAAGTCTGGGTTTCGATTGACTAACCTCTGTAAGTTAAAGTTTTCCATCTCTTGCCAGCAAACCTCCTCTAGGTTTTGCTTGAAATGCTGTGGGTTGATAATGGTGACATCTGCACGATCGCCTATTTGAATTCTACCAGCATCAATACCAAACCAATCAGCCTGATCGCCTGTCATTTTCCATACTGCTTTCTCCATACTCATCATAGGCTGGCCTTCGTCAATACTCTCTTTAACGAGTTTTAGCATGCGTAATGGCAAATTATAAAAAGCCATATTGCGTATGTGAGCTCCCGCATCGCTGAAGGTGATAAGTGATTTATCATCTTTCACCATGTGCTTTAAAATATGCTTTCGATGGTTTGCTACTGTGGTATACCACCTTAAGCTTGTACCGAATTCCACCACCAGATCTAGAAACAGATCCACCACATGAACATCACGGTTTTGAGCGACATCAGAGAAGTTTTTTCCAATAATACTGGCATCAGGACAGTCTAAAATAATGGCGTCGCCAAAGTCTCGTTGCCAGACTCTAGGGCTGAGTTTCTCTCCATAAAACTTTCTAAAATCTCGACGATATTTTTCATCTTTTAAGAGTGCATTTCGGCTGATTTGATCTTTTAAATCTAACGCCATCTCACCTGCCCCAAATTCTTCAAAAAAGACTACATCTATGCCATCTGCATAAACTGTGAAAGGGGTTGGCAAGACCTGCCAGCGAAAATCACCTTTGAAGAAGTTGGTTACCCTTGCGGCTAAATTGGTTATTTTACTTAGGTAGACACTGCCTTTAAGATCCATGCGACTGATGAGGGTCGTTTTAAGCGGCTTTCTAAAAATACCCATGCACTCGCGCATATATTGGTTTATCTGCAATATTGCGGCTGCGTTAGGTGCCCCTTGGTGAACGCGATCATACTGTCTGACCAATTTATTTAAGCGTGATACCTCTCGCCAACGTGCATAAGTGCTGGGCAAGCTTTTTGACCAGGCTCGGTCACCGTCTATTTTGTCCCACTTAAGGCGCATAGTAGATAGGCCTAAGAACCCAATCTCCAATGACTCTTTAAGCAGAGCCTCCATCTGTAGCATCTCGCTCTCAGTGGGAGTGGCATCTGCATCTGTCGAGCGCATTAGCCCCATTACACCAGCTCTGAGGTCGCTATGGCCTAACATAGAGATAACGTTAGGTCCTAATGGGTGCTGTTTGACAAAATCTACCCACTGTTTTGGTGTGTTCCAGGTTTTATGTTGTTTGATTATTGGCAAGACTCTTTCTCGAGGAACGGTTTCGACTCGAGTAAAAATATCTGAGGCATCTTCATATTCACTACAGATCATACTTAGTGAGCAGCTGCCAACCATCACAGTGGTGACACCGTGCCGCACAGATTCAGATAAACTTGGGCTGGCAATGAGCTCTGCGTCATAGTGTGTATGAGTATCGATAAACCCAGGCATCACCCACATCTTATCTGCGGTTATGACTTTTTCGCAATGGTCTTCATTGAGCGGCTCATTACAAACTTGGGTTATTTTCCCTGCCTTTATGCCGATGTTTTTAACAGTGGCGTGCTTGCCTGTCCCATCGAAATAGAGGCCATTCTTAATGATTATGTCAAATTCTGCCATTGCCTAATCCTCCTATTAGTGTTTCTTTTTAGTTTTTTTTTCAGGTAACTTTTATTAGGTTACGTGTTAGTTAAACTGCTTTCTTGTCATTTGACGACACAGCTTTAGGAAGCTAGGTTCTTTTTTTATCAATGGGTTAAGTCTATTCTCGCTTTAAAGGTGAATGATTATGATTCCATGATAGTGGACGGAGGGAGATATGAATGAGACATATTTGATACGAAGCGCTGCGTTACAGGGGTTTAGCGACTTAGTGAAATCCTATGATGGTGAGCCAGCTGAACTGCTTGAAGCGGTGGGGCTCTCCTTTGAGGAGTTAAATAGTAAAGAAACTCTTATCTCTTTTCTCGCAGTGCAGCAGCTACTGGAGTTAAGCGCGAATAAACTCAATGTTCCAGGTTTTGGTTTAGCTTTATCTCAAGGCCAGAATATAGATATGTTGGGTCAATTAGGCCTACTGATGGCAAGCTGTAAAACCCTTAAAGATGTCATGTTATCGGTGCAAAGGTACATGTCACTACATTCGCCAGCGGAGAATTGGGTATTCAGTGAGGTTAATAATCTTGTTTATATCACTCGGTTTGAGTATGAGGCCAATACTGTGCCGCTTAAACAGATAAAAGAGTTGTCATTGGGGGTATGTTTTAAATTTTTGCAGCTTTTCATTGGACTGAGTTTCACAGCCACAAGGGTTGAGTTATCTCACAGTCCCGTGTCTGAGCTGAAGGCTTACCGTAAGATATTTAAAGTTGATGTGCAGTTTAACCAAGAGTATGACCAGATAATATTTGATAAGAAATATTTACAACAAGTTGTGCATCTTGATGATCAAAATCGAAATGAGTTTTTAGAGAAGTACATTGATAACGCTGTATCTGCGACAGATTATAATAATCTTGAGCGTCAAATTATGGGGCTGTTGATCCAATATATTGGTTCAGAAAATGCTTCTCTAGACAATATCTCCCGTAAACTCGGTATGAATAAAAGGACCTTGCAGAGACAGCTTAAAACTCAACAGATTAATTTTAAAGGGATATTAGCAAACATACGTGGGCGTAAGGCGTGTTGGTATCTTAGTGCAAGTGAAATGAGCATTACTTTAATCAGTGAAGCGCTAGGATATAAAGACGTTAGTGCCTTTTCTCGTGCATTTAAATTGCTTTACGGTACTTCGCCATCGCAATGGCGTAAAGCCAGAGGAGAGTTTGACTGCGAAGGAGACTGTGTGGCTACAGGGGTTGGCGAATGACTACGGCCTTAAAGAGCGTGATGTGAAAAGTGGCAAGAGCAAGGCGGTAGATATTAAGCTGCTTCTGCAAAATATCGATGTGATCCCGACGGGCATGGTGTTGGCTCAAGGGATAGATGAAAGCGGCTGGGGTACCGGTCACTTTGCAATACAGGGGAACGCGCTTTATGGGGAGCATCTACCTCAAAGTGGCGGTAAATACCTGACCACACCAGGTGGTCATGTCAAAGTTGCCGCCTTCGACAGCTTGTACCAGGGGACCGCTGCTTATATTTATAATCTTAACTCCAGTCGTGCCTACCATGGGCTGTGGCAGTTACGTCAGCAGCTGCGTGTGCAGGGAAAGTCCGTTACAGGATATGAGTTAGTTGGGGCTTTAGTGGATTACTCGGTACGTGGTCAAGCCTATGTGGATAACCTGCGCAGTCTTATCGAACATCATCATCTGGATAGTTATGATAACGCCAAATTTAACTCGGCAGAGGGCCGTCATTTAATTAGGTTTAAACACTAATTTGTTAATAATTTGGTTTTTATGTGCCTTTTTACAATGCCGTAACCATTTGGATTTAAATTAGATACATGAATGTGTACTATAACCAGTTCATAAATAAAGCGTAGGTTTGTAAATCTAAGAGGAGACTAATGGAAGCTTCTCTTTTTAGATTGGTTCTCTGACCTACCATTTTTAAAAACAATGGATTATAGGATTAATAATCATGTTGAAGAAAAGTCTAGTTTCATTATGTGTTACCAGTGCTTTAGTGAGTGGATGTGGTAGCTCTGATGATAATGAGCCTCAAGTAGAAGTTAAAAATACAGCCCCCACACTAAGTGCCAATTTTACACCAGTAATAGAGAAGTCTGAGTCGACGCTATCAGTATCTGCAAGCGATAGTGATGGCAGTATTGCGAGTTATTTATGGGAACAAACTGCTGGTCCTGAATTAGAGTTAACTGGCATAGACTCGGAGCAAATTAGTTTTACCGCTCCTATGGTATCTGTCGATACACCAATCAGTTTTAAAGTGACGGTGACTGATAATGAAGGCGCTACAACTTCGGTGACTGAGGACACCAATATTGAGCGAATTGAAAGCATCTATAAACTTGCTGGCAAGGTTGTTGGTGAACAATATATTGGTGCTAAAGTTACTGCGGCTGTCGGTGAAGAGTCTGTAGAAGGTCTAGTAGACGATGCTGGCAGCTTTACTCTCGATCTCGCTGTTGATGATGATGTTGCGTTAAATTCAAGTGTTAAGTTATCAGCAAATGGTGAAACATTATTAGGACTTAGCTCTTTGCTGCCTTCTTTAGAACAATTAGGTGGCTTGATTATTGATGCGCAAGCAAGTCAAAAGCGTCAAAGTGTTGCTTCCCAAGCTGCACAAGCACTTGAGAACACTCCTACCATCTCAGTATCTGCAGTATCAACGGCATTATACAGTCTTCTCGTTGCTGCAAATGGTGGTGAAGAGCCAAGTAACATAGAGGTTTTTGAGTTGGTCGAAAGTCAGGTTGACCCTGACGCCTTGATTGAAGCGGCTGCAGTAGTGCAGATTCTTATTAATAGTGATGATGCAATACTCGAAGACGGAGCTGATTTAATCGCGGTTCTTGCCGACCCTGTACAGTACAATGCGTTGGTTGAAACGATTGAAGAGGCGACGCCTGGTGCTATTGAGGATGCAGTTGATGCAGTTGTTGCGGATCCTGAGTTAACGCCACCGGTTGAAGCGGCTGATATTCCATCTTTATATTATCGAACCTCTCCAGTAGCGCCGACTTTTATTGCTCGTGGCGGTAATCGCTATGAGTTTGCTGAGGATAGTACAGGTGAAGTTGCGACAAGCTATGGGGTCTCATCGTTTACATGGTCGTTAAATGAAGGTGACATTATGCTGACTTATCTTGAAGATCAAGGCAGTGTTAGTTATCCAAGTGTCGACTCAATTGCAGGACTTACCCAAGAACAGATAGACAAAATACACGACGTGGGTATTTTTCAGGTTGAAGTGACAGATGAGAGACTTACTGAGCGTATGACTCGTTTGACAACGGGCTCTGCTTTAGATACGTATCGTATAGAAGTGGTTACTCGAGTAACTATGGCTCCCATCGAGCTCGATACTGAAGTGATTACTATTCCTGCTTGGGGAGATACTTACTCTTCAGATACCTTAATGCGTAAGTCGGCTAGCGGTGGCGTTGAGTTTGTCGATGCTGATATTGCCGGTTTATGGGGTTTTGAGGTTTATAATAACGAAGGAGTAAACTCTCTCGGTTCTGCGGCTACTAACCATTTTGAAGTGTTGGAGTTTCTGACCGATGGTAGTGGCACGAGTAAAGATAGCGGAGTGGAGTTTGACTGGTCTGTATCCAATGGAGTTTTGACCATAGTTTTTGCTGACTTTAGCCAAACATACTCAGTTATTGACAGTAACGAAGGTGACTTGGCGATATACTCTGAAGCTTCAGATCATGATGGCAAGTTGTTAGCGTCACTATTTGGCTATGGAACTCAGTTAGATGCAGACACAAGTTTTACTGCTGAAACGGCAGTAACAGGGTCAGAGCAATATTGGCAGTCAATGATAAATCAGTGGACAGCCAGCTCTTGGGATGGTGACAAACTGAATTTTTGCTATGACACGGATAATCTTGATTGCACTAGTTGGGGCAGTGTATTTTTTGGCTTCCAAATTTTAGACGACAGTTCAGGCACTCGTTTTTATGACGTAGAAGGTACACCACCTAATCTTACAAACTATTTTGGTAATGAACTTAGTTGGACTGTTGAGGCTAATGGAAAGCTTAAACACACCTATGTTGATTGGAAGTGTTGGGATAAGGATGAGTCTTGTCGTAATCGTCAGTGGCGCTTATTGAAAACAGTTGATGGTCGTTTAGGTCAGCGTATTTATGTACAAGAATTTGACCAGCTTAAAATTAATTCAACTGATGATTGGGAGTATTTTATTGCACCGCGTTGGAATATGTATGAGTTAATTGACTTAGAATATTTTAATGATGTTAATACTGCTCAGTCGAATGCCGCAACTAAGAGACAGTCGAGTAGCAAACAAGCCATCACTAGTGTTGAGAGAACCATTCTTGAGCCAACTAAGGCTGCACAACTTCATCATTAAATTTTTAAAGGTGGAAATATTGCGTAATTAATGTGTTACAAAGCCAAGCCCTTTACTCAATCGTAAGGGGCTTTTTTATGGCCGATAGGTATATCTGTTTAAGGATAGACACCTAGAGCTGCGTTCTATTCTAATTGATGGTCGATGAAATAGTTTTGGATTGAAATCAGTGAGCCATCAAATCAGTAAACTCTCTTAAATCCTGATTCAACGTCGTGGTGGGCTTAAAGCTCAACCCCTGCTTCATCCTCATTAACTATCTCTGTTTCTTCAAGTGCCGCTGCTATCCACTTTTGCATCTCAGGGCTCTGTGTTAGGTGTTTCATATATCGGCGTGAACTGTCGGATACGGCAACGCCATAGGTGTGAAAACGCATTACAACAGGAGCGAACATCATATCTGTGATGGACCAAGTGCCAAATAGCCAGCTTCCAGTCTTGCCTGTGTCGAACTCATCCATCTGCTGTGACCAGATGGTATCGATACGCTGAATATCTTTTTTAGCAGCTTCGCTGAGCTGGATGCAGCGGGTGGCGCGGATATTCATTGGTAGTTCATTGCGCAGAGCATTAAAACCAGAGTGCATCTCGCAGGCGAAAGATCGGGCTTTGGCTTTTTGACTTAGGTTTTCAGGCCAAGCGGAACCAGACATATAAGCATCATTGATATATTCACAGATAGCTAACGAATCCCACACTTTGATGTCGTTATCGATTAAAGCGGGGACTTTCAAGTTGGGCGAGATCTCCTTTAACTGTTGATAGAAGCTATCAGTAAAGAGTTTTAGCTTGATTTCGTTAAATTCGATCCCTGATTTCTCTAGCATTAACCAAGCTCTCAGTGACCAGCTAGAGTAATTCTTGTTGCCGATGTAAAGTTCCATATAATCTCCTTTTGATCCGTTACTGTTTTTTTACTATATGGGCTTGTACTGATGCTGACTAACGAATAGATTTGATGTTATCTATCAATAATTCGAATGGGTAAGGCTGAGAATATGGATATTGATGCTTTAAGAAGTTTTATCGCTTTTGTGGAAACCGGCAGCTTTACTCGCGCGGCGAAACAGACACATAAAACACAATCTGCAGTCAGTATGCAGATGAAGCGCTTGGAGGGGGAGTTGGGTAAAGGTCTGTTTGAGAAGGAGGGGCGAAACTTAGTTCTCTCTGTTCAAGGGCGACGCCTAGCACTTTATGCCAAGCCTCTTTTGCAGCTTCATGATGAAACGGTAGCGACTTTAAAGTCACCAGATGTGAGGCCTCGATTACACCTTGGTTGCCCAGATGACTATGCGGACTCTATTTTGCCGTCCATCGTTAAGTTGTTACATCGCTATCTACCAAAGTTGGAGCTGCAGATCACTTGTGCTTCCAGTTACCTTATCAGGGTGATGTTAGACAGTGGGGAGCTTGATGCCGCCATAGTGACTCGCTTGCCTGATTCTGAAGAGGGCTATCTGCTGACAACCGATGTGGGTGTGTGGATAGGTAGTGAAGAGATGGATATTACTGCCCAAAATCCATTACCAATTGTGCTGTTTCAAAAGGATTGTAAGTTTCATTTAGCAGCGATAGATGGCTTGATGAAACAGGGACGGGAATACCGTTTGATGGCCTCAAGTAGCAGTGCTACAGCTATTAAAGGGATGGTTAAACAAGGGATTGGACTCGGTGCGATGGCTAAGTTGAGTGCAGGACAGGATTGTTTTGTTATCGAGTCTGAGAGTTTACCTCCATTGCCAAGCATAGGTATTGCACTGGTTATCTCATCCCGTGCTCACTCTCCTTTGTCGGCTGAATTGGCGCAGCAGTTAGTAAAAGGATTTACTGAAATGACATGATGGGTATAAAAGGGCTCTCGATAGGAGCCCAAATGCTGTTATTGTTTCGTTTTGTAGTCAAAGCGTAGGGGAAGACCCTCCCTCATCACTAATAGGGTGATCTCATTTTGACCGAGTGCATCCCATAGGGGGTTCGAGCCTTCATGTACCCATTGGTTGTTGGCTTGAAGTACTACATCTCCAGATTGAAGTCCTAAGGTTTTATAAAACTCATTTCTGTCGATATCCGTTAACTTTAGCAAGTGAACCCCTTCAATCTGGTGCTCCGTTGCTTGAAAGTGTTGGGCCAGTTGCTGCTTGTTTTGAAGGTGCTTTGAGAGCCAGTTTCTAGATAGTTGCATCTTGGCCGTAGTGGGAAGTTGCTCAATCCTTTGTACTTGAGCACTGCTTGGCTCTCTACTGACTGAGCTGTCTCGTGATGAGTTGCTGGCAGGAGTCATACTGACCGTTGCGGGTTTATCTTGACCTTGGCTTAGTCGTAGAAACTCCTTTTGACCATTGTTGTTGAGTAATACTCGTTGTGACTCAATGGCGGTTAAGGTCACATCTAAATTTACACCACGTCTGCTAACCAGATTTAGGCCATCGCCATGCTTATATTCGGTCAGTGTTTGGTTATTAAGATCTTGAAGTTTGGCTCTTGAATCCTCTGTAGGATCTTTGACTGAAGTCGAGACTAAACGAAGGGGCAGAGTCGTGGGAATTGGTAGACCTAAACGGATCAGCTCCTGATTGATGTAGTAACCATAGCCATCTGCGGTATTAGCGCCTTTAGTGTACAAGCCATTGACGAACAGAACCGGCACATTGCCAAGGCCTAAACGTTGGGCTAACTCTTGGTCTGAGTCTAACTTGTCCTGATATTGGTTGTGATCGATACATTGGCTAAAGCTTTTGCTATCTAAACCAAGTTGATTGGCGATGATAAGGTAGCGTTCTCGATTGAGCTGATTAATGTTGCTATATAGCGCCTCTTGATATGCCCATTGGCTGCCTGATTCTGCTGCGCAGAGGTTGGCATTCGCTGCGGCTTTGCCGTAACGATGAAAGGTTTGTGGTAGATCGTAGAAGACTAAGTTAATGAGTTCGCCATATCGAGTCTCTAGCGTTCTGAGCTCAGGTTGTAGTCGAGCACAGTGGGAGGACTGAAAGCTGCAAAACAGTGAGAGCTTTACTACTGCATCTGGATCACCTTTTATCGGCTTATCGGTATCTGGTAGGAAAAACCTTGGTGCGGCAGGAGGGGTTAGCAGTATCTCTACGTGAGGTGCCGTTGATTTAGTGAGTTGCTGCTCTACTTTTGAGGCAACTGCCGTTTCCAACGCGGCTTTTCTTAACTGATATTTATGCCATTCAAGATCGAACAGCTTTAATTGGATACTGCTGTCTATTTGAGTCATTAAAACGGGTTCATTGTCTATGGTTGCGACAATTTGCTGGTGCCTGTTTCCTGAGTCGATATCAAGCTGCTTGCTGACTTTGCGTTCATTGAGCTCAGTTGAGGAAAGTTGAGGTTGCTCAGAATCGCTGCAAGCGACTAGCAGTAGGGCAAGTATCAGGCTGAGATTGAGAGTGGATCTTTGCATAGCGTTGAACCTAGACTAAATATGAAAAAACCATGGGAACAAGATTGAACCCATGGTGTACTTATACCAACCAGTATAAAGGTGTGATCGCTCAGCGAGAATCTAGTGGTCCTGAGGCAAGGTCTTTAATTGCTCCTGCATTAATGACATTCACCACATCCATGTGGTTTGCAGCGAGTGAAGAGCATAGTTATTCTACGGTTTAGCTCGTTAACACGGCATCAGGACCACTAAAACTCGCCTGTAAGGAGTGTTTTTGGTTGCCTACTTCTGCGTTGAATGAACTCACAAGGGAACAACCATTCCATCATCCATTCGTCTTGAATTAGTTTGCCAAAAAGCACTCTGAGTAGTTCAATCTCTTATACTGGTTGGTATTTCTTATACTAAAAGTGATTACTCAGGCTTATCAGTATTTGAGTTCCACATCAGCTCTGAGATAAGTGTTTGTGTTGCCACATTCGGGTGGAAACAATCGCCACCATTGATGTGAGATGCACCGAACTGGAAAGTACCGCCAGATGGTGTGGACTCATCAACATATTCAGCGACAACCTCAATACCGTTAGGATTTTGGCCATTATTATTGCTGTTATATGCAGTGGCTTCTTCGGCAAGTATTGCGTTATAACGTTTCTGCGCTGCCGCAACGCCAGCTATCCTTGATGCCAATGATTCACCATTTAACGTACCAGATTGGGTCACAATTGAGCATACATCATAGCTGCTCCAGATTGACTCACAGTTGATATACTCATCTCCTGCTTGCTTATCTAATCCCGCTTGGCGAATATCTTGAACGCGAGGCACACTACCGAGCAGAATACTTGAGCCTTCAGGCATGCCAGATACGAGTGTATTTAATCCAGTACGTATCGCTTGACGCCACTCATCATCGCTGTAGATAGGGTCACTACAGTTTGATGGATCAACGCAATCACGACTACAGAGATCGTTACCACCAAAAAGCAGTTCAACGTGATCGGGGGTTGGTGTTTGAGCGACAATGGTGTTGGCCTGAGCGGCGAAACTTGGCTCAGATCCATCTTCACGAATACCTGTTAGCTCGGCTCCCGTTGCAGCGCTGTTGTTACTGTTAATTGAGTTGTCGAGCACCTTGTAGCGGTCATGAACACTGGTGACCGAGGAGCTTGAACCATCAAACCAAGAGTGTTCAGGTTGATCGCCACCCGCTAGACATAGCAGTGACCACCATGAACTGTTGTAGGTACAGTCTGCACCAAAGGCGCGGGTAATACTGTCACCGACGACAGCGATATTAGCAACACCTGCTACAGGACCTGGCGGAGGAGGTGTTCCACCTTCATTGTAATTTCCAACCAATGAGACACCGCTAAAGCTTGAGTAACCATTCATCATCACATGGTAAGTACCAGCTTGTATGTTGCTGATGGTACAGGTTTCGTTATTACCGCTTTTATAGGGGCGACAATCATAGGTTCCGGTTGTTGCTTCTGCACCAAATCTGACATAAAGATCCGCATCTCCAGTACCGCCAGACATTGCGATGCTAAGATCTTGTGCTCCAGCTGGGACCTCAAAGGTGAACAGAAGCTGTTCACCACTACTGCCCGTTAAATTGTTGAGTGCCACTGAGTTTTCTAATACTCCAGTGTTTGAGCCCGGTGGTGGCGTGGTACCTGGTTCATCGTAACTTGCTGTCAGGGTGAGGGCTGAATAAGCGGAGTAGGCTTTTAGCATCACATGATATTCGCCGTTTTGCACATTGGCGATATCACAGGACTCACTGTTACCACTGTTGTATGGTCGGCAGTCGTAGCTTGAGCTGGTAGGCGCACTCCCAAATTTCACATAGAGGTCGGCATCGCCACTGCCTCCAGCAGTATTAAAGTTTAAATTGGTCGCGCCTTCAGGGACCGTTAAGGTAAAGAAGGTTTCGCTTCCTGATGTCCCGCTCAAGCCACTGGCTGGTGTTGCATTTTCTAATGCCGTTGCTGCTAATGCGTTGCCTGATAGCATTAACATATTGAGCGCTAATATATTCTTGAGTTTTTGGTTCTTTATTAATCGTTTCATAGAGCCTCGTCCATTATTCCCCAGAGTGATAAGTTTTGTTTTTATTATTAATGTTAATTTTTTTAACGATGTTTAACCTAGCAAGAATTATGGGGGATCAATACGTAACCAAAGATAAATGGCTCAAAGGGCGACAAAAATATCCCTTGAGTTTACTTTCTTTGTGAGTATTGCATTGGATAGAAAGTTCTGTGATATTGGCTCATAACAAAATGTTAACAGCAGCAGTGATGGAAGATTGGATAGAGGTGTTTAGTGAAAAACCTAATCGTTTCTCATAACTACTTTACCCTGATATCTGGTTATTTAAATAGAGTAAGACAGCAGCATTCAGGGACAGATAGATCGTCAAATCAAAGGGAGAGTGACCCATTAGAGGAGAGATCTGTATATCTTATTGAGGATATAGAGAAGCTGATTGAGCAGATATTGTCGGTATCCGATGATCTCTCTTTTGGTTTGGTATTAGGGGAGAATATCCACCCTTCAGATTATGGTTTAGTTGGGTACGCATTAATGAACTGCCCTGATTTGAATACCGCATTAAGCTTATCCTCAAAATATAAACCTGTAATGAACCAAGCTTTTGAATCCTTTTTTATTCAAGGAGAGCGAGAGTCAAGTTATCAGGTTAGGCCTAAATTTGATGAGGTCTATTTAACCTCACTCGTCGAGTTAGATTTCGCCTCCGGTATCCAGCTTGCTAAACTGCTGGTGGATAAACAGGATCTACCCAAACTTAAGTTGCAACAAGTAAACTTTCAACATGGTCCTTTGAGCTGCCCCTCCCATTATCAAAGAGTGTTCAATTGTCCGGTTAATTTTCACCAGGAGAGAAGTGAGATCATTATTGCCAATAGTGTGCTGGCACTGCCTGTTCGCTCAGCTAATCCTGCAATATTGGATATGTTACTTAGAAAAATAGATAAAGCGGTTAAATCCTACTCTTTAGGTCAGTCATTTAGCAGTAAAGTGATCTGCTACGTCTCTAAACATCAGCAAGATATCCCCAGTGCTAAGCAAGCGGCCAGTGACTTTAATATCAGCTTGAGTACATTAAAAAAACACTTGATGTCAGAGGGGCGAAATTACTCAGAGATTTGTGATTCGATTAGAAAAAACATGGCAATTAAAATGGTGGCAGATCCTAAAACCCAGATAAAAGCTATCTATTCATCCTTAAACTTCTCCAGTTCCAGTGCGTTTAATCGTGCCTTTAAGCGTTGGACATCTATGACGCCGACCGAATATCGGCACAAGATGAGTTTATCGTTAAAATAGAGGGGCTGTTTATTCCCCCTATAACACTTCTAGTTCTCAACCTAGCCGGTAAATCGAAACAACAGTTTGTTATCTGGCTGTGGAAGCTTTTTAGTTTAAGTCACTAGTTAGACAAAGTTAGTAGGGGTGTCTGTACTACAAGTTGAAAATCCATTGCCATAGCGATACTCAAAGCTGTAATGGTTACAATAGAGCAACCAAACACTTGCCTTGCCCATTGATTAAGATTGATATCACGTTGGTAACCTTTTAGTGCCATTCCAAGCCACCACAAGCTGGTGGCACAGGTTACTGCCATAAAGGCGATCCCTGTGTAACCTGCCAAGGGGAGCAAGGCGCTAACTAAAGAAAAAACGGCAATATAAAGTACTATGTGCAGCTTAGCCCTAGTCATCCCTTTGGCAACGGGCAACACGGGAATTTTCGCTGCGGCATAATCTTTATATCGAAAGATGGCAATGGCATAAGAGTGAGGCATCTGCCACAAGCTAAACATCAAGAGTAAAATGACTGCGCCAGTATCTATCTCTCCTGTGACCGCACAATAGCCAACTACCGGCGGCACGGCTCCCGAAAAGCTGCCGATTAAGGTGCCGTAGACAGAGTGTCGTTTCATATAGAGGCTATAGATCCCCACATAAACCAGATAACCAATCACGGCAAATAACAGAGCAATCTTGTTGGTAAATATGGCCAATAAACCAAAGCCTATTAGGCCCAAAGCTAAACTGAATACCAGCACTGAATATACTGATATCTCACCCGTGACAGTCACTCTATTTCGGGTGCGCTGCATCTTGGCATCGATGTCCCTATCGATACAGTTATTAAGGCCGCAGCCTGATGCTACGACTAAGGACAAACCTAATATTGTCATCAACATCAAGGTCAAGTCTACGCTACCTTTGGCGGCTAACAGGAATCCCCCCGTAACGGAGATCAAATTTCCCATGATGATGCCAGGCTTAATCACCTGAACATATCCCTTTAAACGTGACAGCCACTGCTTAGACATAAACCGACCTTGAATATTCATAACCTTCTCTCTCTACATCATCAAATCGTTGGCAGCGTAAATAATCCATACTGACAAGCCCACCACCATGACAATGATCAGCGCAGTGAATAGGAATGAAAATGTATTGAGCTTACCCTCTTTGGAGAAGTCCAGATGCAGGAAGTATTTTAGGTGCACCACAATCTGAACAACTGCCGTCACCAGTACTAAACCTAAGGTGACAGGCTTGTCGAAGTGGTGTGTGATCACAGCCCAAAACGGAATGGCTGTTAATACCACCGATAGCATAAAACCCATGAGGTAGGATTTAACACTTCCCATAAAATTTGCGGAGCTATTACTCTCAACTGTTTCTACCTGATTCATCACATGGCCCCCAATAAATAAACCACAGTGAATACACAGATCCACACAATATCCAGAAAGTGCCAAAACAGACTTAAACACCCTAAACGAGTAATACTGCGCTTATTAAGCCCCGTCTTTAATACTTCAAACATCATGATAGCCATCCACACAAGCCCAGCTGTGACATGCAGACCATGCATGCCAACTAAGGCAAAAAACGATGACAAAAATGCACTGCGTTGTGGCCCATTACCATGCTCAATTAGGTGATGGAACTCGTAGATCTCCATACCAATAAATGCACAGCCAAGAGCGAAAGTGATCAATAACCAGCCCAAAGTCGCGGCTTTTTTCTGATGCTTAGCACAGATCAAAGCGAAGCCGAACGTTATGCTACTGACGAGGAGTGCGGCGGTTTCGATTAAGACGAAGTTTAATTCGAAAATATCTTTGCCTGATACGCCGCCATCGGTATTCATATACAACACGGCGTAAGTGGCAAAGACTGACGCAAACAAGATACAGTCGGTCATTAAATAGAGCCAAAAACCGAACAGGGTATTTTCACTGGTGTCATGATGTTCATCATGGCTTGTTGCATGACTCACATCATAGTGTTTGTTGGCATCTGCAACGCCTAAATTTGCTCTGATAGCAATACTCATATTAGTCCCCTTGCAACCTTATCTAAGTGAGCATTTTCAATACGGGCCACTTCATCAGGTTGAACATAATAATCATGGTCATTGCTATAAGCACGACAGAGAAACACCACGAAGGCGCCTAGTATCCCAGCAATTGCCAGCCAAAGAATGTGCCAAATAGCGGCAAAACCAGCTGCAGTAATGCCCAGTGCCATCAGTATTCCGCTGGCGGTATTTTTGGGCATGTGAATTGGCTCATAAGCATCATGACGCTGGTAAGCCTCACCTTTCTCTTTCATGTCTGTAAAACAATCTATATCAGACACGTGAGGATCTTTGGCAAAGTTATAAAACTGAGGTGGTGATGATGTTGACCACTCTAATGTGTGACCATTCCAAGGATCGCCCGTGGTATCTAAGTTCTGCTCACGATCACGAAAACTCACATAGAGCTGCACAAACTGCAATATGATCCCAGCCAAGATAATAAAGGCACCGATAGCCGCTAAATAGATCCAGAAGTTCCAATCAGGATTGTCAGTGTGACCGATACGACGGGTCATGCCTAAGAAGCCAAGCACATATAGAGGCATAAAGGCAACGTAGAAGCCCACCTGCCAACACCAAAATGCCGCTTTCCCTAGGCGTTCATTGAGCTTGAAACCCATCGCTTTAGGGAACCAGTAAGCGAAACCAGCTAAGTAACCAAAAACTGCACCGCCTATGATGGTGTTATGAAAATGCGCGATGAGGAATAAACTGTTATGCAATACATAATCAGCTCCCGGTACCGCGAGTAAGACCCCTGTCATCCCCCCTATGGTGAAGGTCGTCATAAAACCTAAAGTCCATAACACTGGCACGGTTAAGCGAAGGCGGCCACGATAGATGGTAAACAGCCAGTTGAATAATTTGACCCCCGTCGGCACAGCAATCACCATGGTCATCACACCAAAGAAAGCATTCACGTTTGCGCTAGAACCCATAGTGAAGAAGTGATGTAACCAAACGATAAAGCCTAAAATTGAGATGGCACCACTGGCCCAAACCATAGATTTATAACCAAATAGGCGCTTAGAGGTAAATGTTGATATGATCTCTGAAAAAATACCGAAGGCGGGCAAAATTAGAATATAAACTTCTGGATGGCCCCATGCCCAAAACAGGTTGATGTACATCATGGCGTTACCGCCACCTGCATTAGTGAAGAAGTGGAATCCCAGATAGCGATCTAGGGTTAACATGGCCAAGACTGCTGTTAAGATTGGGAAAGAGGCCACAATTAAAATATTGGCCCAAGTGCAGGTCCAAGTAAAAATAGGCATCTGCATTAACTTCATACCAGGTGCACGCATCTTCAGCACAGTTGCGATAAAGTTAACCCCAGTTAAGGTTGTCCCTATACCGGAGATCTGCAACGCCCAAATATAGTAATCGACCCCAACTCCAGGGCTAAATGACAGCTCCGAAAGCGGCGGATAGGCTACCCAACCTGTTTTTGCAAATTCGCCTAACCCAAGTGAGATATTGATCAGTACAGCCCCTGAAGCGGTAAGCCAAAAGCTTAAGTTGTTCAGAAACGGAAAGGCGACATCTCTGGCACCTATCTGCAGTGGAACAATTAGGTTCATCAGGCCTATCATAAATGGCATCGCCATAAAGATAATCATGATCACCCCGTGGGCAGTGAAGATTTGGTCATAGTGCTCAGGGGGCAGATAGCCAGCAGCGCCATTGGTTGCGAGTGCTTGCTGTGTACGCATCATAATGGCATCGGAGAAGCCACGAATGAGCATCACCAGTGCTAAGATGATATACATGATGCCTAAGCGTTTATGATCGACCGAGGTAAACCAGTCATTCCATAACACAGCCCACTTTTTATGTTTAGTAATCAATGCCGCGATGATAACGCCTATTAGCGCCACGACAGCTAAAGTGACCATGATAATAGGTTCATGGTATGGGATTGATTCTAAAGTTAGTTTTCCAAGAAAAGACATAGTTACTCCATCTCCAAATGGTTAGAGGAGGAATGCCCTGAAGGGGATGACATATCTATTTTTTTATCCATAGGCATAGGATCACCCATATACATGTATTGCATCACGATATGGTCAAACATGCCTTGACTGACTTCGCCGTAATACTCGACGGGATTGTTTTCACTTGGTTTAGCTAATGCTTGATAACTTTGTCTATCAAGCTTATATTTTTGTTGCTTAACTTTAGCAACCCAAGTATCAAATTCTTGCGTATTTGCGGTTGCGATAGCTTTGAACTTCATGCCCGCAAAACCCGCTCCACTGTAGTTAGCTGAGATACCATCGAAGGTGCCAGGCTCATTCGCTATCAGATGGAGTTGAGTTGCCATACCTGCCATTGAATAGATCTGACTGCCCAACTGAGGAATAAAGAAAGAGTTCATTGCCGTATCTGAGGTGATCTTGAAATTCACAGGTACATTCGCGGGAAATGCCAGTTCATTGACCGATGCAATACCAAGTTCCGGATAGATAAACAACCACTTCCAGTTTAGTGAGACCACCTCAACAGTTATTGGTTTAGCCTCATGTTCCAATGGTTTATAGGGGTCAAGATCGTGGGTTGAGCCCCATGTAATGACGCCTAAAATAATCACAATCACCACAGGTACTAGCCAAACAATAATCTCAATGCTTTTTGAGTGCGCCCATTTAGGGGCAAAGATTTCATGATCACGACCATCTCGATATTTCCAGGCAAAATAGAGTGTCATGAAGATAACGGGGATCACCACTATCAACATCAATAGGGTTGCGACAACGATGAGGTGTTTCTCATCAATGCCTATTTGCCCTTTTGGATCTAGCACGCCCCCCTCACAACCAGACATCATGATTACTGATGCTGTGAGTGCAGCCTTACTTAAATTTCTAATTAACAAAGGAAGATTCCTCTAACCTTAAGTGTCTACAGCTCACTCCAAATGAGGAGAACTGCACATTAATAGCGTTCAGATACAGAGCAGAAAAATGTCAAACTTGGAGCAAATAGTCTTAGCTAAATTGTTCGACGATCTACCTTGTTAGTGACGCGCTAAATTTTAAAACCAGAAAATAAGATTAAAGAGGAGGGGCTCGACAGCCGTGAGCAGTTTGCTCACATGATTTAAATACAGGGGATGAAAAGCGAGGAAAACGACTAACTAAGTTCAAACCATTAATGAGTTTAAAAATATAGCTAATTAATCGCCAAAACTGATTAATAATCTGGGGGTTAACTAAGAATAAGCCGAATAAGCTCACTCCCAAACACTCAATAATTAAACCATCACTGACAGCAATGAGCTCACTGATATCAAGATAGCCACCTAAAGTCGCGGGAGCGGCATCCGATAGGCAAAGTAAAAATAGCCCGCCTAAAAATAGAGAGAAATTAGCCTTACCTGTACTTGAAAGTTTCACCAGAGAAGGCAATTTTTCAATAAGGGATAGGTTAGGAGTTAATTTCAAGGCGTATGTCCGAGCAGTTGAAAAGGGTTAAAAATCTAATGAGAAATATTAGCAATAAAGCTTGCCGCAGGAGGATAACAATAACCGAGTGATGAATGAAAGCCGATTAGGCCAGTAAAACGGCTTTCATATTAAATAAACCTTAATTAAAACGTAATTTAAACCATGGGTTTACGTTTTTAACCTTATTAGATCTTTTTTGCGTCTCAAAAAATGCATTAGTGTGAGTTTGGTGCTGTTTTGACTTGTGAGGCGATGATGCTTGTCACGGTAACGTGTCGACAAAAGCGAACCCATAGAGTGATAGATTATTTTGAGCCGCTATTAAACCAATCTTAAGTTATTATAGTTTCGACTCGAAACATATTTGACATTCAAATTATTTGTCTATAAATTATTGGTGTCGACTCGAAACTAATTTTGAGTTGTCTTTAAACAATTAATGAGGTTGATATGGCAAATTTACATCCAGTGGAGATCGCGAGTGCATCTGACGCGCAGCAGTTGTTATTTAAAAAGGTTGAGGGCGCATTTGGTGCCGTACCTAATATGTTTAGAACCATAGGCCATTCATCGGCCGCTCTTGAGAGCATGTGGACCTCTTTTGGTGCGCTGGGGAAGGGCAGTATCTCACCCGCTTTAGGGGAGCAGATTGCCGTATTAGTCGCGGACATCAATCGCTGTGAATACTGCCTCAGTGCACACACAGTGTTAGGTAAAAATGCGGGAGTCACGAAAGAGGAGATGGAGTTAGCGCAACGTGGAGTGTCGAATGACCTTAAGGTACAAGCTGCACTCGACTTTGCGAAAAAGCTGGTTACTCAACATGGTCAAGTGAGCCGTGATGATATCGGTTTAGTGAAGGGAGCGGGTTTTTCTGATGCTGAATTGACTGAAATTTTAGCTCATGTTGCGTTGAACATTTTTACCAACTACACCAATGTTGCATTCGATGTAGAAGTGGACTTTCCCAAGGTTAGTTTAAGTTGATAGTGACGATAGTTAACTTGGTATATAAGTCATCACTCTGTTTAGCAGACAGAGTGGTGGCAAAAAGTGAAGGGAGCGTTTATGCAAGTTCATGTTTTTGATACACACGTAACGACTTTGGCGAAACAATATGTGCACTTTGATGTTTTGGTGGATGATAAAAATAGGGAAAGGGTTAAAGAGTATGCCAAGGTTTACCTTGATTCATTAGGCATTAATGTTGAGAGTATTAGTCAGTCTCGATGTGATTTTTGTCACTCTGAGATGGCAAACCCTGAAGTGATAGCGTCGATAGAGCAGCATGGGTTTTGTATTATTCCTTTGAAAGTCGCTTAAGGAAACTTAAGCGAGGGGGGCTTAAATGATTAAGTGCGATATTTATGATTACATTGAAGTTGCTTGTCTATACAAGATAGAAGTGCTGTTAACGCTGCACTCAGGTGAAGAGGTTAAAGGTGTGGCAGATACGACGAGTATTAATGGTGATAAGCAGGAGTTCTTGGTGATTAAACAGGGCACTGAGACCCTGAATATAGAGTTGGTTAGCATTAAAAATATGAAAGCGTTAACGCCAAACCCTCATTTTTCTAGCCTAGATATCTATTGATTCAATAGCTATAAGAGGAGTTGGCTAACAATTATTCAATGTTTTAACGGTAAAGCTAAAATTTGTTATGCCATATAGCCAATTGCTCTTATAAGCGGATGCTTTATTTGTGGATTAGGTTAAGATTCGTATTCTGCCATCTATGCCGTCACAAAAGAGCTAAATACTATGCGCTATGAAGTTTGGGAACAGTTGAGAGTTGAAGCTGAAACTTTGGTTCAGAAGGAACCACTATTGGCCAGTCACGTATATTCATCTGTATTAAACCATGAGTGTTTGGGTTCAGCGTTAAGTTTTATTGTGGCGAATAAGCTCTCTGATGGCGTGGTTTCTCCTTTTACTTTTCGTGAGCTGTTCGACAAGGCATTTATTCATTGCGAACAGATGCTAACTAATGTCGCAACAGATATTAAGGCGGTGAAAGAGCGAGATCCTGCGGTTGAAAGCTACCTAACCGTTTTGCTAAATCTTAAAGGGTTTCAGGCTATTCAAGTTCACCGTTTGGCAAGTTGCTTATGGCACCAAGGCCGAACTGAGCTGGCACAGTTTATTCAAAGCCGAAATTCAGAGGTATTTGGTGTTGATATCCATCCCGCCTGTAAGATGGGGACGGGTATCATGTTTGACCATGCGACCGGAATTGTTATCGGTGAAACAGCTGTGATTGAAAATAATGTTTCACTGCTTCAGGGCGTAACGTTAGGTGGTACTGGTAACCAGCAGGGAGATCGTCATCCGAAAATCCGTGCAGGTGTTTTAATTGGTGCAGGCGCTAAGGTTTTGGGCAATATCGAAGTCGGTGAGGGAGCGAAAGTTGGCGCGGGCTCAGTCGTGTTAGCTGATGTAGATGCTCATACGACTGTAGTTGGTGTTCCGGCTAAAGTTGTCGGCAAACCTGTATCTGCTTGCCCAGCTGAAACAATGGATCAAACTTTTTATGAGTCTGACGATTGCCAGCGTCAGTCATAGGTTTCGATAGATTGCGGTTAATCTAAGTGACTTGAGTAGACGCGATAGTTGCCATCTGTGGCCTTGGCTTTATACATGGCGATATCAGCGTGCTTCATTATCTCTTTTTTGTTGGTACCATGTTTAGGGTACTCAGCAATGCCTATGCTTATTCCTATCACTAAGGCGTGATTTTCACATTGAATATCTTTGCTCAATGTATCCTGTATTGTCTTACTTATCTCTATTGCTCCTTGCAATGTCATTCCGGGAAGTACCACTGCAAACTCATCTCCCCCAAGGCGCGCTGCCACACCGCGTTTAGGGAGTATTCGTTGAATACGTTTAGCGACAACTTGAAGCACATGATCCCCCTCCGCATGTCCCAATGTGTCATTGACCATTTTAAAATCGTTGAGATCCATCATTAAGCAGCTAAAAACATGATGTTCGTTGGAGATTAGACTATCCAGTTCTTCATAAAACTGGTGGCGGTTAGCTAGGTTTGTCAGTAGATCATGGTGAGCTTGATAATGCTTTTCATGGATCGTTTGCTGTAGTTTAAAAATGGTCTCTTTACTCATTCTTGAGATAACAAATACAAAACCGCCTCCACCACAGAATATCGTGGCGACGATAAGCTCAAGAGTGCCAATATCTCTGTCTATCAGCATCCAGATATAGCCTAGGTAGCCGAAAATAAACATAAAGATCATGGTGAGCAGCAAGACCCAACCTTTATGCTGATGGTCGGGAATATTGCATATCTGATGAGTGGGCATTACTGCAGAGATGAGTCCCAGTAAGCCAGTCGTGACAAGTGCGATAGCGATATTGCTCATAAATGTATTTTAGTTTTATGTAATTGAAATAAAGAAGGTTACTGCCGATATAGTAAACAAGGTTCTTACAGTGATTGGTCTTAAGTATAGATGAAGATCTTATATCCGAAAGTTTGCTATTTAAGATCAAACGTCATGGTTATAAGTCGAATACTCAATCGCAACTGATTGTTTAGATCTGGTTTCTTCTATAAAACTTTCAAAAAAGCCGAGATGATTGGATCTTTCTGACTCTTGGTTTTACAGCAGCAACCAAGTTCAAAGGGGGGGATCTCTATGGGTGAGGGGATGATCTGTATGCGATCTCGAACTGGGCTGTTATTGATCACGACATCAGGCGTGATGCTGACGCCACACCCTAGTGCGACCATAGAGGCGATCGCCTCCTGGCCCGAAACCTGAGCATAGATGTTTGGGCTAAGGCCCAATTGCTTAAACCAATTATCGACCCTGCGTCTACCCGGCCCATGTTCTGGCACAATAAAGGGAAGTCGATCCCAGGGAATATAAGATTCGCTAAGTAGTTCCTGAACCTGACACCGGTAGGTGGGGGCGATAATGACGAGAGGAACATCGTCTATCTTGACGAAGTGTAAGCTATCTGGAAAAGGGTCTGGCAGGGCTGCGATGGCAACATCGGCGCGATTATTTTTCACTTCATTCACGGCATTCGCCGCATCACCTGTGGTTAGGGCTATCTCCACTAAGGGATGTTCGCGTCTGAAACTGTCTAGCAAGCCCGGTAGGTGACTATAGGCAGCAGTTACAGAGCAGTAGAGGTTAAGCCTGCCCCTAAGTAGGTCCTGCTTAGGATCAATCTTTGTTTTGAGCTTACTCCAGTGATCGAGTGTCTGCTCGGCAAAGTGACGGTACTCAACGCCTGCACTGGTAAGGGAAACACTGCGATTATCTCGCTGAAATAGTTTGGCACCCACCTCATCTTCCAGCCTCTGCATGGCGCGACTGAGTGTCGAAGGACTGACATGCATCGCCTGAGCCGTGCGTGAGAAGTGCAGGCTTTCAGAAAGGTGCAGATAGAGCTTTATGGTTTTTATATCCACGGCGCAGGATTACCTTACTCAATGAAACGAATGACCTGTGTTGCAATAATTGCAATACAGTGTCCCGAATATATCATTTTAAGCAATTAAAAGCATGCGCTATAGTGAATTCAATCACTGCTCAAGCAAGCGGGCTTGAGCAACTCTCCTAAATTCGAATCGAAAGGTGGTACATCAGATGGCTAACTATTTTAACTCTCTGAATTTGCGTCAACAACTGGAACAACTGGCTCAGTGCCGCTTTATGGATCGCAGTGAATTTAGTGAAGGTTGTGACTTCATTAAGGGTTGGAACATTGTCATCTTAGGTTGTGGTGCACAGGGCTTGAATCAAGGTCTTAATATGCGAGATTCGGGTCTGAATATCGCCTATGCACTGCGCGCTGAAGCGATTGAAGAGAAGCGTGCTTCATACCAAAAAGCCACTGGTAATGGTTTCCGTGTTGGTACTATTGAAGAGTTGATCCCTGAAGCCGATCTTGTTCTTAACTTAACACCCGATAAGCAACACACAGATGCCGTCACCCGCGTTATGCCGTTGATGAAACAAGGCTCGACACTTTCATACTCTCACGGTTTCAATATCGTAGAGGAGGGGATGCAAGTTCGTGAAGATATTACAGTCATTATGGTTGCACCTAAGTGTCCTGGTACTGAGGTTCGTGAAGAGTATAAGCGTGGATTTGGTGTACCAACCTTGATTGCCGTTCACCCTGAAAATGATCCTAAAGGGCAAGGTTTCGATATCGCTAAGGCCTATGCAAGCGCCACTGGTGGTGACCGTGCAGGTGTGCTTCATTCATCATTTATTGCTGAAGTGAAGTCAGACTTAATGGGTGAGCAAACCATTCTATGTGGCATGCTACAAACTGGTGCCATCCTTGGTTATGAGAAGATGGTTGCTGACGGTGTAGAGCCAGGTTATGCGGCTAAATTGATTCAACAAGGTTGGGAGACAACCACAGAAGCGCTAAAACATGGTGGTATCACCAACATGATGGATCGCCTCTCTAATCCAGCAAAAATCAAAGCGTTCGAGATGGCCGAAGAGCTTAAAGGTATCCTTGCTCCACTATTTGAAAAGCACATGGATGACATCATAGGTGGTGAGTTCTCTAAAACCATGATGGCTGATTGGGCAAATGATGATGCTAACTTGCTTAAGTGGCGTAAAGAGACAGGTGAAACTGCCTTTGAGAATGCACCTCAAAGTGATGAAAGTATCGATGAGCAGACCTATTTTGATAAAGGCATCTTCCTTGTCGCTATGATTAAAGCCGGTGTTGAGCTTGCGTTCGATACTATGGTGTCTGCGGGCATTATCGAAGAGTCGGCTTACTATGAGTCGCTACATGAAACCCCACTTATCGCTAACACGATTGCACGTAAGCGCCTTTATGAGATGAATGTTGTTATCTCTGACACGGCTGAATATGGCTGTTATCTGTTTAACCATGCTGCCGTGCCTATGCTGCGTGAGTATGTGCAAAACATGTCTCCTGAGTTCCTTGGACGCGGATTAAGTGACGGCAGTAATGGCGTCGATAATCAGCGTTTGATTGAGGTTAACGCAGCGATTCGTGGAACTGGCGTTGAGAAAATAGGTGCAGAACTTCGCGGTTACATGACAGCGATGCAGCGCATCGTCGAAGAGAAGTAGTTCATTTTCAAAAAGTTATAGGCCCAATATTTAATTGGGCCTGATAATAAAAATACACAAAGATAAATAAAGTTAGTCATTGAAGTAAAAGATAATTTCATAAAGAGGTTAAGGTATTACTTTTGGTGAAAATGCTAAAAATTGTTATCCATCTGGGCATTTATTCACTCAGGGTAAAAAGGTTTTTGTTGTGTTTTTTATTGGCTTTGTGTTATTGATTAATAACTCTTCGTTAGAAGATATCGAATTTAAGCAAACTAATTAGGAAACTGCTCAACTATGTTTAACCAAGCCGCCCTACTCATTATTGAGATTATTACCGTCGTGATTATTAAATCACAGCGGGGGCAAGGCATGGCATATCGACAAACCTAATTTAGGAAAAGATTGCAACCAACCCCCCGCTCCGAAAGGACCGGGGGGTTTTTCGTTTTAAGGCTTACAGAAAATAAAGCTTTACCCTACAAATATAGAACTTAGTGAGATGGGTTCAGAAAATAGTGAGAGATGCAGATGGAACAAGGGCAGAATAAACAGGGTCAGATGATGCGCGGTGCCGATGCCGTGATCAAAGTATTAACCGCTCATGGTGTGACCAATATCTTCGGTTACCCAGGCGGGGCAATTATGCCGATCTATGATGCACTCTATGGTGCCCCCGTTGAACATCTGCTCAGCCGCCATGAGCAAGGCGCCGCTTTTGCAGCTCTAGGCTATGCCAGAGCCAGTGGTAAAACGGGAGTTTGCTTTGCCACTTCAGGCCCTGGAGCCACCAATTTAGTTACCTCTCTAGCCGATGCACTACTCGATTCCGTCCCCGTTGTTGCTATCACAGGCCAAGTCTCCACTGCGGTTATCGGCACCGACGCTTTTCAAGAGATCGATGTCTTAGGTATGTCACTGTCTTGTACTAAGCACAGCTTTATGGTCACCGAGATGGACGAGCTAGTACCAACGCTTTACAAGGCGTTTGAGATAGCAGCTTCTGGTCGCCCAGGCCCTGTATTGGTCGATATCCCTAAAGATATCCAGATAGGTATGCTGGAATATAAGACACCGCTTCAAGACCGTGTTGAGGAGCCCGAGCTAGATACCGCTAAGCTAGATGATGCTGTCACCCTGCTGACTCAAGCTAAGAAGCCGATGCTCTATGTCGGTGGTGGTGTCGGCATGGCAAGTGCCGTAGAACCATTGCGAAAATTCATAAGAGTCACAGGTGTCCCCTCCGTTGCAACATTAAAGGGATTAGGCTCCATTGCCCATGACACTCCTGGCTATCTAGGGATGTTGGGAATGCACGGTTCAAAGGCGGCGAATATTGCTGTACAGGAGTGTGATCTCCTGATCGTGGTCGGTGCAAGGTTTGATGACCGAGTGACTGGACGCTTAGCTACCTTTGCAGAGCATGCCAAGGTGATCCATCTTGATATCGATGCTGCAGAGCTGGGAAAACTTCGATTACCTGAGGTGGCCATCGATGGCGATCTGCGCCAGATCCTGCCAGCTCTTGCCACTCCCCTTGATATAACACCATGGCAAGAGGAGATCGCCAGTTTAAAAGTGGAACATCAATGGAACTACGACAGACCTGGTGAGCTTATCTTTGCCCCTGCCATGTTGAATCGTTTGGCAGATAAACTTCCCGATGACAGTGTTGTCTGTTGTGACGTGGGTCAGCACCAGATGTGGGTAGCGCAGCATATGTGGTTTCGCAAACCTGAAGATCATCTGTCGAGCGCTGGTTTAGGCACCATGGGTTTTGGTTTACCTGCGGCCATTGGCGCTAAAGTCTCTCGTCCCGATGCTACTGTTGTCGCTGTGTCTGGTGATGGTTCCTTTATGATGAATGTACAGGAGCTGACCACCATCAAGCGTCGCAAGCTGGCGGTTAAAATCTTGCTTATCGATAATCAAAAGCTTGGCATGGTGAAGCAGTGGCAGCAGCTGTTTTTTGAGGAGAGATACAGCGAGACCGATCTTTCCGATAATCCAGATTTTGTCACTATGGCATCGGCATTCGATATTCCCGGACGAACCATCACCACAAGTGATGAAGTGGAAGCGGCACTGGAGCATTTAGTCAATTGCGATGGACCTTATCTGCTACATGTGCGGATTGATGACGCCCATAACGTCTGGCCACTCGTACCGCCAGGGGCGTGTAACAGAGATATGATGGAAGAGATGGATAAGTCGACATAATAAGTTGTTAGGCCGAGATATGACCCTATTTAAGAGCTGCATGATGGAGATACAGAGATGAAACATACCGTAAATTTAACCTTAGAACAGCGTCCAGAGGTGTTAGAGCGGGTGTTGAGAGTTGTCCGCCATCGTGGGTTTAAAGTCACCAAGATGAACATGAGTCTTGAGAGCGAAAAAGTCGCAGATTTAGATATGACAGTTGAGAGTGAGCGTGCCATTGAGCTGCTTACCAAGCAGTTGGATAAGCTTGTCGATGTACTTAGCTGCAATGCAAGCGAACATCGAGTGCCTGAAAGGCTCGTTAGTTAGCTATTAAAAGCAAATAAGATCAAATTTAAATAGAAATTAAATAAAGAGTGTCATCCCCCTGCAGTAACAGATAAGAGATTGAGGAAAAGATATGACCGCGAAGAGAGCTGAGTATATATGGTTTAATGGTGAGATCATGCCTTGGGGAGATGCCAAGGTGCATGTGATGTCCCACGGTTTGCACTATGGTTCCTCTGTTTTCGAAGGGATCCGTGTCTACGATACTCATCTTGGCCCAGCGGGTTTTCGTCTAACGCCTCACGTTGAGCGCTTATATGACTCAGCCAAAATCTATCGCATGCCTATTCCTTACAGTTTCGATGAACTGATGCAGTCATGCACAGACATCGTAAAGAAGAACGATTTAAAAAGTGCTTATATCCGCCCGCTGGCGTTTTATGGTGATGTGGGAATGGGGATCACGCCGCCAAAAGATGCTGTGTGCGATGTGATGGTGGCTGCTTTCCCATGGGGAGCCTACTTAGGGGAGGACAGCATGGAAGCGGGCGTCGATGTTGCCGTTACTTCGTGGAACCGTTTAGCGCCCAATACCATTCCAACTGGCGCTAAAGCGGGTGGTAACTACCTCTCCTCAATTCAGATCTCCACCGAAGCTAAGCGTAATGGTTTCGATGAGGGGATCGCACTCGATGTTAATGGTCTCGTCAGTGAAGGCGCTGGTGCGAACTTATTTGTTGTAAAGAAAGGGAAAATTTACACACCACCTGCCACAGCTGCTATTTTAATGGGCCTGACTCGAGACTCAATTATGGTGCTTGCCCGTGACTTAGGTTATGAAGTGGTGGAAGAGGCGATGTCCCGTGAGTTTCTCTATCTTGCTGATGAGATATTTATGACAGGCACCGCCGCTGAAATCGTCCCTGTGCGCAGTGTCGATCGCATCGAAGTCGGTGAAGGTAAGCGAGGCGCCATTACCAAGCAGATCCAGCAGAGCTTCTTCGGCCTATTTGATGGCTCTACCGAAGATAAATGGGGCTGGTTGGAAGTACTATAAAAGCAGGCCCTAGGTTTTAACATATAGGACCTAAGAATAAAACAAAGACGAACGCTTCGCTGACGGATAGCGGAACGTTCGCAGGCTCACTGACGGAATGCCGGGAAATTTTTGTTTTGTAGGTCGGGCTTTAGCCCGTCAATCAAGGGGTTGTTATAAGGTTTGTCGGCATAAATACCGACCTACATACGCCAGAAAAATTAAGACGAAACATAGAAGCTGAGATCGATATCTTACGCACATAGAATTAAAATTGAAGGTCACAGCTAGGTAGTTTGATGCTAGAACCTAGAACCTAGAACCTAGAACCTAGAACCTAGAACCTAGAACCTAGAACCTAGAACCTAGAACCTAGAACCTAGAACCTAGAACCTAGAACCAACTAGTAACCTAGCCTAGAACCAGCTAGAACCTAGCCTAAACAAAGAATAAGCAAACCTGAGAGTCATGACTCTTGGGCTTAAAAATTAAATTGAAGGTTAAATCGTGTGCTCTTCCTAGGATCTAGGACCTAGCATCTCGAGCCTTATTAGAAAGGACAATCGCAATGCCAAAACTACGTTCAGCTACCAGTACCCAAGGTCGTAACATGGCTGGAGCCCGCGCTTTATGGCGTGCAACTGGAGTTAAAGACAGTGATTTCGGTAAGCCGATTATTGCGATTTCAAACTCTTTCACTCAATTTGTGCCGGGCCATGTTCACCTAAAAGATATGGGCTCATTGGTGGCTGGCGCCATCGAAGAAGCGGGCGGTATCGCAAAAGAGTTCAACACCATAGCTGTCGATGATGGTATCGCCATGGGCCACGGCGGCATGCTCTATAGCTTGCCCTCTCGTGAGCTGATTGCTGACAGTGTTGAGTATATGGTCAATGCCCACTGCGCCGATGCATTAGTTTGTATCTCTAACTGCGACAAGATAACCCCCGGCATGATGATGGCCGCGCTGCGCCTCAACATTCCAGTAATTTTTGTCTCTGGTGGTCCGATGGAAGCGGGTAAAACGAAGCTATCAGGGGATATCATCAAGCTAGATTTAGTTGATGCCATGGTGGCAGGGGCTGATGAACGCGTATCCGATGAGGATAGCGAGAAGATCGAGCGCAGTGCTTGTCCTACCTGTGGTTCATGTTCTGGCATGTTTACCGCTAACTCAATGAACTGTTTAACTGAAGCCTTAGGTCTGTCACTGCCGGGCAATGGCTCAATGCTTGCGACCCACGCCGATCGCCGTGAACTATTTTTAGAAGCGGGCCGCCGCATTATGGATCTGGCAACCCGTTACTATAAGCATGATGATGAGTCGGCACTGCCTCGCAATATCGCTAACTTTAATGCCTTTGAAAATGCCATGACCTTAGATATCGCCATGGGTGGATCGAGCAATACCGTATTGCACCTACTTGCTGGTGCTCAAGAAGCTAAAGTCGATTTCACCATGGATGATATAGACAGACTCTCTCGCAAGGTGCCTCACCTATGTAAAGTGGCTCCATCGACGCCTAAGTACCATATGGAAGACGTCCATCGCGCCGGAGGTGTGATGGGGATTTTAGGTGAGTTAGACAGAGCAGGGTTAATTCACAATGACGCGTACCACGTTGCAGGCAAGAACCTTAAAGAAGTGTTAGCTAAGTGGGATATCGCCCAGAGTCAAGATGAAGCCGTGCGTAAATTCTTCTCCGCAGGCCCTGCCGGTATTCCTACCACTAAAGCCTTTAGTCAAGATTGCCGCTGGGACAGTGTCGATGATGACCGTGAAGGCGGCTGTATTCGTAAGCGTGAGTTCGCCTTTAGCCAAGAGGGTGGCCTTGCGGTGCTTTCCGGTAATATCGCCCTCGATGGCTGTATCGTTAAGACCGCTGGTGTCGAGGAGGAGAACCACACCTTTATCGGTTCGGCGCGTGTGTATGAGAGTCAAGATGATGCGGTTGCTGGGATCCTCGGTGGTGAAGTTGTCGCTGGTGATGTAGTGGTTATCCGCTACGAAGGGCCAAAAGGCGGTCCAGGAATGCAGGAGATGTTATATCCCACCAGCTACCTTAAGTCTCGCGGTTTAGGTAAAGCTTGTGCCCTTATCACTGATGGTCGTTTCTCTGGTGGTACCTCAGGACTCTCTATCGGCCATGTGTCGCCAGAAGCGGCAGCGGGTGGCACCATAGGTCTTGTTGAGACAGGCGATAGAATTGAGATAGATATTCCAGCACGTTCAATCAAGTTAGCCATTAGTGATGTTGAGCTGGCTGCGCGCCGCAGTGCCATGGAGTCTCGTGGTAAGCAAGCGTGGAAGCCAGTTGATCGCATCAGAGAGGTCTCATTGGCCCTTAAAGCGTATGCGCTACTGGCAACCAGCGCCGACAAAGGCGCGGTTCGAGATGTCAGTAAGCTGGAGGATTGATATGTTGGCATTAGCCTCAAAATCTAAACTGGATTTAGCCCACTATTATCTGCAGAAGACCTTGCTCTCTTCAGTGTATGACGTTGCCAAAGTGACGCCGCTGTCGAGCCTGAATAAGCTCTCGGCGCGTCTAGGCTGTCAGGTATTTCTTAAGCGTGAAGATATGCAACCTGTGCACTCATTTAAGCTGCGCGGCGCTTATAACAAGATGTCAGAGCTGACAGCACAGGAGTGCGAGTGCGGTGTGGTCTGCGCCTCGGCAGGGAACCATGCTCAAGGGGTCGCCATGTCGGCGGCCGCTCGTGGCATTAGCGCTGTGATTGTGATGCCGGAAACGACTCCAGATATCAAGGTTGATGCGGTGCGCCGTCTTGGCGGTGAAGTGGTGCTGCATGGGCAAGCGTTTGATCAAGCTAATGCCTATGCACAGAACTTGGCTAAAACAGAGGGGCGCGTATATGTGGCGCCCTTTGATGATGAGGCGGTCATCGCAGGACAAGGCACGGTTGCGCAAGAGATGCTGCAACAGCAGCGCGACCTTGAAGTGGTGTTTGTACCTGTTGGTGGCGGTGGCTTGATTGCGGGTATTGCCGCTTATTATAAAGCGGTGATGCCTCAGGTGAAGATTATCGGTGTTGAGCCGGAAGATTCAGCCTGCTTAAAAGCCGCCCTTGAGGCTGATGAGCGAGTGGTACTGGCGCAAGTGGGTCTGTTTGCTGACGGTGTGGCAGTAAAGCAGATAGGTGCTGAGCCCTTTAGGTTAGCCCGTGAGTATGTCGACAGTGTCGTGACGGTCACCTCTGATGAGATCTGTGCATCGGTGAAAGATATTTTTGAGGATACTCGCGCTATTGCTGAACCTGCGGGTGCTCTTGCGTTAGCAGGTCTGAAAAAATATATGGGCAGTGAAGGTAGAGGTGAGAAGGTGGCGGCGATTTTAAGTGGCGCCAACGTTAACTTCCATAGCCTACGTTATGTGTCTGAGCGCTGCGAATTGGGCGAGAAGAAGGAGGCGATTCTAGCGGTTAAAGTTCCTGAGCGTCCTGGTATCTTTCTGCGTTTTTGCGAGTTACTCGAAAAGCGGGTTATGACAGAGTTTAACTACCGTTTTAGTAGCCGAGACAAAGCGGTGGTATTTGCTGGGATCCGCCTTTCTCAAGGCCAAGAGGAGCTCGATGAGATCGTCGCTCGACTTGAGAGTGATGGCTTTGAGGTACAAGACCTCTCCCATGATGAAACAGCCAAACTGCATGTGCGCTACATGGTGGGCGGACACCCACCAGAAGCGTTAGAGGAGCGTCTGTTTAGCTTCGAGTTTCCTGAGCACCCCGGCGCCCTGTTTAAGTTTTTGACTACCCTGCAAAGCAAGTGGAATATTAGTCTGTTCCACTATCGAAATCATGGCGCAGCCTATGGCCGAGTGCTCGCGGGCTTTGAAGTACCAGAGTCTGACAGTTTAGCGTTCCAACAGTTTCTAACTGAGCTCGGGTTTGTTTATCAGGAGGAGACCCAGAGTCCCGCCTATAAACTCTTCCTCGATAACAGGGATTAGAAAAGTTAGTAGTAAGGGACGCAATCGCGTCCTTTTTTATGTTATCTTAAATTTCAAACGCTAGTTTGAAAAATCGACCGTCGAAGGCTTAGTTAGTCTTAAGTCCAGTTGTGGTCAATATTGAGAATTAATAAGATGCCTAAAGGCACTGCGATAAAAACCATAATGAGTCGCTAGCAGTAGCAATTTAATACGTAGGGAATGGTATCGAGTCTTTAGTCTCGTTTACTTATCAGATAGTTAACCCTTTTTCTGTAAGAGAAGGCTTTATTGAGGAAGTAAGATGTTAGTAGCACCGAAAATCGACGCATTTAATCCCCCACGTAGAACCTTGATGGGCCCTGGTCCTTCAGATGTGTATCCAGAGGTGCTTGCTGCCCAAGCGCGGCCTACCATAGGTCATCTGGATCCACTGTTTGTTGCAATGATGGATGAGCTTAAATCCCTAATTCAATATGCCTTTCAGACTAAAAATGAGATGACCTTAGCCGTCTCTGCCCCAGGCTCTGCGGGCATGGAAACTTGCTTTGTTAACTTAGTTGAAGCGGGCGAAAAAGTGATTGTCTGCCGTAATGGTGTATTTGGCGAGCGTATGCGTCAGAACGTTGAGCGCGTCGGTGCGACAGCTGTGATGGTCGATAATGAGTGGGGCGAGCCTGTATCGGTAAGCGATGTTGAAGCTACACTCAAGGCTAATCCAGATGCCAAGTTCCTCGCCTTTGTCCATGCAGAGACCTCAACGGGAGCGCTTTCAGATGCAAAGAGTTTATGTGCACTTGCCAAACAACATGGTTGTTTGTCGATTGTTGATGCAGTGACATCAGTCGGCGGCGTCGAGTTGCGAGTCGATGAATGGGGAATTGATGCCATCTACGCGGGTAGTCAGAAATGTCTTTCCTGTGTACCTGGCTTATCGCCCGTATCGTTTTCACCTGCTGCGGTTGAGAAGATTAAAGCACGTAAAACTCCAGTTCAGAGTTGGTTTCTGGACCAAACCTTAGTGATGGGATATTGGAGCGGCAATGCGGCAGCTGGTGGTAAGCGTAGCTACCATCATACGGCTCCTGTAAACGCACTTTACGCACTCCATGAATCTCTGCGTCTACTGGCCAATGAAGGGTTAGAGTCGGCATGGCAGCGCCACGCCGATATGCATCAAGTACTGCGCCAAGGTCTAGAGGGGCTAGGGCTCAAGTTTGTGGTTGATGAGACTTCACGCCTGCCACAGCTTAATGCGGTATATATTCCTGAAGGCGTCGATGACGCCGCAGTACGTAATCAACTGCTGCAAAACTATAACCTTGAGATAGGCGCAGGCCTCGGTGCCCTTGCTGGCAAAGCTTGGCGTATCGGCCTGATGGGCTTCGGTGCCCGCCGCGAAAATGTCGCATTGTGCCTTAAAGCATTGGAAGATGTGTTGAAGTAACACTTATCTTGTCCAAGTAAGCGACACTTCAAATGCCAGTAAGTTAAACTTACTGGCATTTTTTATCTGTTTAGCTTACCTAGAGTTAAGGTTGTTACCATAACAGCTTGCCTGAGGTAAGGGAGTGTCCTCTGTTATCGTTAACTCTTCAAAGCGTGCTGAGATTTGTTGATAAAGCTCAGGATATTTAAGTCGTAGCAATGCTAATGCTCTTTTATGGTAGCTGTGTACTGGTGGCGATAGTTGCATCAATGACTCTAGGTAATCCAATACTGTATTGGGGTTGAAGTGATAGCTTGAATCAATTATTAGGTACAAAGGGTCTATGCCAATAGGGTTAAGGTGATAGTCAGCTCTTTGACTGACTAGATAGCTAAGTAGTTCTAGGTTTCGCTTTTCTACACTAAGATAAATAAGGCTTTTTCCTGTGTGATCCATTCCTGTTATGTCAATTCCATTGATGCGTAACTCTTCGAAGTATGCTGAATTGCTACGACCAAACATCATTAAGAGATTGAAATCTATCTGTTCCTGTTTAAGTTGACTGCTCTGAAGAGGCTGATAATACGCTGTATCCCATGGGATAATTTGGTAGAAAAACCATCGTAATTGCTCTTCTGTTAAGTTAGCCGATTCAATGGCTTTTATCGCCTCGAGAATATTATTCTTACGAAGGTGTAGAGCAAAGACCTCGGACTCTAGCTCTTTATTTTTTGGGCGGGAATATCGAAGATAAGATGTTTGAGTTGCCATAAAGCAATCTGCTAATACCGGATCGATACTGTTAAGATTAGCAGCATTAACTTCCCTATTCTCATTCTTGAGTTGAACTGTGTAGTGACTGAGGTTTTTTGGTTGCCATCTTTTATCAACTGCCGAGACTTTAGCCTTACAGGTATGTAATTGTTCTTGTGTAACCTCTTTCTCAAGTAATAGAGCTCGCTCCTGGCTGAGCTTAACAATCAGTTTTGCATCAGGATCGAAAGCTAGTTTTTCTCTAGTTTGTACTTGAGTGAGATCTAGCTGATAGTGAGCCGATAATGAAGCGAGTTGTTCCTCTGTAAACTTATAATAATTTCTTGGGTAGCCCCCTGATACTAGTTGATCTGTTTGGGTTTCGAAAAAGGCGGGTGCATTGAGGCTTTGTAGTTGTTCAATAATATTGACCTGACGAATAACAGCATCACTCTCAATGTTCTTTCCTAGTACGTAGGTTAGTTTGGCTAAAGCATGTTCCATAGTTGAACCAAGGTAAGGATCGTTAGATATATTACTGTGCCGTTGTAATAGCTGATTGACGATATTGTTGCGTCCTTCAAAAGCAGCTACATCAATCAATAGCAGTTGCTCATCACTAATTGTTTCATAGCCAAGTAGTTGGTTAATATCATCTAATCTATTTATGGCTTCAGTTAAGATGTGTTGAGATACCTCTTCTTGTTCGATTAACCAAGCGACATCATCAATGCTCAGTTCAGTGGTTTTTATAAGCTGTAATGCCGCTTTTTCGGTTAGATTGGTAATGTTTTCTAATGCGGGGTTGGGGACAGCAACTGTAAAGCTAAAATCTTCAGGTAAGTCAGGAATTTCAACTTTTAGCAATTCATTTATTTTTAAAATATTTAGGTTCAGAGTTGATTGTTTCTTTAACTGTTCTGCACGCCAACTTGCAGCGAAATTAGAGTTTGAGAAGTGGTCGATTGCCGATGTGATCTCATCAACCGAATATCCCTCATCTAAATATTTACTCCAATTTTGTTTGCGCCCAAAATCATTACTTTTAACATAGTTATTTTTGATGAGCTGTTTGCACTTCTGATAACTGAATACGGGTTTGTTGGAGTAATTTAGTATTACTGTCTCAGTTATATTAGCTGTGTTGAGGTTAGCTTCAGTATTAACATGCTCAATATGAGTTGGAGCTATCTGGGGGCTAGGCCATAAAAAATACGATGTTATTGCCACAACGAGTGTGATGATGAAGATGAGCTCAATATGTATTCGTTTCACTAAGGTTTGTCCCTAAAGCTGAGTGGCATTACTCCCTTATTTGTTATCAAAAGGAGCCATAGAGATATGTTCTATGGCTCTGAGTTTACTAGTTTTAATACTTCAGGGAAAACACTGTAATAGCATATAATTGTATCAATATTAATGTTTTACAACGCCAGTGCCATCTCTCTTTGGGTCTCTGTTCTCCACCAATACTCTGTAGTGCTTAGTTGGCTCGTGTTAAGCTGATTGTTTTTCAGCGTTAAGCCTTGCCCCATCATAGGTGTTGCCAGCTTTACATCCGTGTCATTAGCGAGCTTAACGATGCGCTCTAATGGTTCATACCAAGAGTGAAAGGCGAGGTCGAAGGTGCCATTATGGATAGGCATCATGGTCTCTCCCCTTAGATCGATATGGGCTTGAAGGCTCTGCTCCGGCGTCATATGTATCGTTGGCCAATCGGCATCGTAGGCGCCAGTTTCGACCATGGTCAAAGTGAAGGGGCCAAAACGATCGCCAATCTCCTTAAAGCCTGCAAAGTAGCCTGAGTCGCCACTAAAATAGATCTTGTTCTGCTGTGATTCAATCACGTATGAAGCCCACAGTGTCTCATTCTTATCGAATATGCCACGACCGGAAAAGTGTTGAGTTGGCATCGCTGTGATCTTAGTGCTGCCCAGATTAAAGGACTCCCACCAATCCAGAGACTGAACCTTGTTTGCCGCTACGCCCCATCTCAATAGGTGCTTATCGACTCCCAAAGGCACGATAAATTGAGTTGATGTAGAGGCTAAGTGCTTAATGGTCGCCTTATCTAAATGATCATAGTGATCGTGGCTGATCAGTACGCCATCTATCTCTGGCAGATCCTTAAGTGAGATAGGCGTTGGGTGAAAACGCTTAGGGCCAATAAAGCTAAAGGGAGAGGCGCGCTCACTAAATACTGGATCGATAAGCCACTTCTTGCCATCAAGTTGCATAAAAATACTCGAGTGGCCCAGACGGATCACCATATCTTGGTCGCTGGGTAGCTCCATTAACTGTTTACTGGTGAGCTCGATAATTGGCTGCATCTGCTCTGGTTCAGCATCGACTCGCTTCTCTGTGGCGTAACGCATTAACAGCGGCAAAATTGCCGTCTCTTCAGTGAAATCTGCTGCTGTGTTGATGTAACCCCCCTTGTCACTGTGGTGTGTACCTTTTGCGTTATTAATACTTGGCTCAATTGAAGATGTGGTCATGGTTAGCATGGCGCCTCCGAAAATTAACGTTAGGGTGATAGCAATGAGTGGTTTCATTATCTGTCCATCTATTTAGTTAAACAAAGTAAACTATACGGTGTAGTTTACTTAAAGTTGTGTAAAAGTAAACTGGTCAGTGTAAAATATTGATGTGCTATTGTTGTTTTGAAAAGTAAGAGACTGAAATAATGGATAAAAAAATATCACGTTCTGAGCTAAAACGTCGTGCCATCATAGGTGCTGCCATGTCTGAGTTTCAGACTAAAGGGTTTAAAGCGACCAGTATGGATGATGTGGCCAAACGTGCTGAAGTGTCTAAGCGTACGGTTTATAACCACTTTTCAAGTAAAGAAGCACTGTTTAGTGCAATCATTTTGGAGATGATGGCACTCTTGTGTGCATTTGAGTATTTTACTTTCTCAGATGATATTGCTCTTGAGGTTCAGCTAGAAAAACTAGTGGATATAGAGGTTGAGCAGTTAAAGTCTCAGGCATTTATGGATATGGCTAGGGTGATTATCGCTGAAGCTGTGCACTCTCCAGAGTTGATCCAAGGTGCAATGGATGAGTTTAATAAGCAGGAAACACCGCTAAACACATGGTTTCAAGCTGCTTTAGAAGCTGGAGCGCTTAAGGGTCAAAGCCATGAGATCATAGTGACGCAATTTGTTGGGGTGATTAAGGCCTTCTGTTTTTGGCCTCAGTTGCTGCAAGGGGCTGCATTTCCCTCTGATGAGGAGGTGGTAGCGATAAAGAAAACAGTGGTTGAGATGGTATTGAAGCAATACAGCTAGCTTCAATTCACTTTTAAAAAGTCTTTATTGAAAAGGTCTGATTAGCGTAAAAACGACTAATCAGACCTTTTTAGATATTAAACATTCACTTAGATTTTATAACGATTGGTATTACTACTGATCTCTAACCAAGCGAACCGATGCTGCAGTGTATGTTTTCGAAGTACTGTTGTAACTTTGCCCATTATAGAAAAACAGATGCTCTGCTTTATTTGAGTCATTAGGGTTGGTGGTACTTGACCAAAAAGCTGACTGTAGAGGGGTATTAGGGAAGTAAGCACCATTGATCATTGGCGTGGCGTAATTGGTGTCTACTAAGCCTTCTAACTCCTCAATTGTGGGGAGTCGCCAACCATCGGCCGAACCACAGAAATCAGCGTTATTGACACTATCCTCAAAGCGTTGCGAATTGCAGAATGTGCTACTGTCATTTGCATCAAAACCGAAGCAAAAATTGCCTGAAGTGTTTGCACCTGAGAAGCCACCATTGGTTGTCGGGTCAGGATCAAACCAAGCATAAACATCATCGGCGTCATGCAAGCTCTCTTTCTTTATACCGTTGCTGTTGCGTTTCACTTCCCAGATAAGGTTGGTGGCGACATCTTTAACACATGACCACTGGGTGCCCTCACTTTCACTACCTGTATCGCTCCATGGAAGTGTCTGCTCTGCAAGTGGGTTACCATTATCGTCTAGCTTGATAAAGGGCGCCGTTGTTTCTTGGATCACAGGGAGGTTTGACAGAAGCTCATGGGTTACTGCTATCGATCCAACATTAATAGCGGGTCCAACGCCGCCAACAGTGCCTGTTCCACCAGAGTTGTCGACCACATCCTGTGTCGTACAAGCACCTAAATGACCTATAAATTCAAGTCTCCCTTTAACCGCTCCACCACTTGGGCCTGAGACATTTTGAACGCCAAGTTCAAGATTAAAGTCAACGCCATTACCGGTACCTGAAAAAGTGTTACTGCCACTTTCACTTGGGCCCCAAGATGCCATTGTTGACTGGCTATACTGGGTACGAGAAACGATTCGGTTAGCTGTTTGATTGGTGAGGTTGTTTAAGTCGATGTAACCCATATTGTCTGACTTAAACTCATCGATAACGACCTTGCCGCCACCACATGAGCAAAAGTCTTGATTTAACTTGTGGGTGACGTTTGATGCGCTACCAAAATCAAACCATGACAAAGCACCATCCCAGACAATGCCTTGGTACTGAGTACCATCAAACACATTATTCACAACAGGAGGGTTCCCCGCACTGTTTGCCCAAGAGTTCGCAAGGCTGAGATCTACCGTCACATACTCACTGCAGCTCTCTGGTAATACGTCAGTGTAAATGACTTCATTACACTGGTCAGTTACCGTGGGGTCGTTTGGATCACAATCATCATCATTGAGAGCGCCGTCACCATCTAAATCGATAGGAGTCGAGTCTGGATTGGTAGGATCGCTACCAGCATCTTTCTCCTCTTCGTCACAATAGCCATCACCATCGGTATCTACACAAGGTTGATCCCCTGTATTGATACATAGCTGAAGTAACGTGGTATCGACCTCTGTATTTTCAGAGACCAAAATATCAAGTCCTGATCCACTTGCGTTGGCAGAGTTTAGAATGGTAAGTAGGTTAGGTGTTGTCGGTAGGCTGGGAATATTAAATAGACCATCAATAATATACGCCGCGCCGCCGTTTAGCGTGCCATTAGGCCATTGAGTCACTAATGCTCCCGGTGCGGTTGTTGTAAACCCTGTGACCATATTATTTAGCGGTGTATTGGCCAAAAACACTTTATCGTTGGCGGCACTTGGGCTGGTTGCTCGTGCATTGATCATAAACTGGGCTTTAGTGATACTGCTGCCACTAGGTAAAGCTAACGTGTCAATAAAAGTGCTGTCTTTTGCCTCAATTTGATCGTAGGTAACAAGCGTGCCAGTGAGTGATGACAAAGCGGTACTTGGGGTATTTTGATCAGAACCTGGTGTGAAATCATCAGGCTCACCGCCTACTATTTCGTAGTAAGTCTCGCCTTGTTCTGCATTACAAGTAAACTTCTCTGTTAGAACAGAGATCACCTCTTTGACTGGTGTTTCTATCGGTTTTTGTGGCGCTTTTACACGGCAGGCAGCGACGGCAACAAAATCAACATTGGTGGTTGGCATCATCACCAGATCCAGATCGGTTTGCCCTGCGTGTAGTTTATCGAGAAGCGACTGGGTCCCCGCTTGGTTCTGTATGTTTTGTAAGTTTTCAAAATATACATTGGGTGAGACAGACTGCCAACTGCTTCTGATATCACTCACTGTCCCGCTGACATTGGCGTTTGAGCTTATGTTTGTTGCATCACCAATGGCGAAAATATCGAAGTAATTAGGGGTATCTGAAAGCGTAAAACCACGCTCTTTTAGCCCCATAACCAACAGACCATTGGTGAGGTCACTGGGTAAATTACTTAAGGTGTCTGCAAATATATTGGGGTTCGCAGGGGATATGCTGGCATCAAAATCATAGGGATGAACTAGGTTATTGGGTACAGTTCCTAACCAAGCGGTCAATGCAGCAGATGGGGATGTATTTTCTATGTTCGTTGTAGCGAAATTATCCCCTACACCATACATAAAGACCTGTTTTTCTTCGTCATCTTTACATGTTAATTGCTCAAACGCTTTTTCAAAGGGAAGCGGTTCTTTTTCACGGCTCCTGATGTTGTAAGCGATGTTACCGGCTTCTTTTTGGGTCAAGCGAAACATCTCATCGGTTACTGTTGATTCAACTTGGAGTTTAGGTATTTGTGCAACACAAGAGCCACCATCATAGGCGGTAATACAGGGCACTATGTTTGATAAATCGATTGGCGGATATGGGTCATCTGGGTTGCCTTCGCAATACTCAGGTACTCGGTCACAGATACTTTGAGAATGAAGGGTGAGATCCACTAATGACTCGGCCATCGCTTTAATGTCAGCATCATAGGCTTGTTTTAACGATAAGCCGTTGCCACCTAACTGCTCAAGGTTTGAGTTGAATGCTTGCAATATGGCTTCATTTTGCTGACCACTGCCATCAAGCTTAAAGTTTTGCGCTAAATAACTTTTAGCTTCCTTTAGGTTTAATGGGATTGCGTGACCACAGCACCAATCCTCTCCTAGCTCTTGTGCATATTGCACGACACCAAGAGCCAGTAGGTTGAATGGTGATGCTTCCTCTTCTCCTACTGGGAACGACATAAACCGTTTACCCTCGAAAGCGATAAAACTCCCTATGCCTGTTGCTTCAGGTGGCGCTAGCTCAATTAATACTCGTGCGTCTGGCGCGAGCTTATCAATGTCGATCCCTTTGTAAACTTCGGTGATCGCCACTGGGGTTGCATCGCAGGTAAAATCTGCATCTTCATCTATACAGGCTTTTACCTGAAATGAATCGGGGATCCCTTTTAATTCTGTTTTGGGTTCAATGACTGGATTGGGCTTCTCTGGTTCTGGCGTGGTGCTTTTATCGCTGCCTCCACACGCCCCCAGTCCCGTTATCATGATAAGTAAAATACTTAATCTTGTTAAAACATTCATCTTCAACTCCTCATTGAGCGTAAATTTATTCTTGTTAAGCCGTCCATTGGTTCGCCTTTTTTGACGCTTTTCCTAGGATTTGTTGGCATATTTGACGATATCAGTGCTGAGGAATTTCTCTTTAAAATACAAGGGAAAAAAGAGGGGGAGTTTGAAATTTACCCAATTTTACCTATGGGGAAATCTTTATAAAACAATATGTTGGTGGTTTCTTTAGAGAAGGGATGATGAAAGTGGTAAAAAGAGATTGTGCTCTATCCAAGCAGGTTTTCTTTAGAGTTTAGACTCGCTGCCATGTTAAGCAGCGAGTTGATTTAAGTAGGCGTTAAAAAGTGTAATCAAGTTTTACCCAAGCGGTACGGCCTGGCTCATGTGGCTTTGATTACATAGATTCGCTGCCTGTATCTGGCAGTATGTTAGCTTAAAAAGTGTAATCTAACTTTACCCAAGCGGTACGGCCTGGTTCATGTGGCTTTGATTACATAGATTCGCTGCCCGTATCCTGCAGTATGTTAGCTTAAAAAGTGTAATCAAGTTTTACCCAAGCGGTACGGCCTGGTTCATGAACCTGAAACATAGGCTCGCTGCCCGGTACATCATTACCTGCACCAGAGCGGCTGATATGCTCTGCGTAGGTGATATCGAAAAGGTTCTCAATACCTAGGCTAACCAAGATGGCATCGCCATGTTTCCAAGTGCCGTTAACCGCCAAGGTGCCAAAACCACTGCTCTCCCCTAAGTCTTGCCCTGAGATATTGCCCTGTCCGATACTCACTCTGTCTTGAGCGGCGACCACACGCCACAGCAGTCCCGCGGTCCAGTTACCATCTTGGTAATCCAGTGAGAGCCGCCCCTCTAATGGTGGGATCTGCCCCAGTGGAACATCTTGGCTATCATTCTGTCCTCGGCTATAGCTCAGAGTCGTTTGCGCCGATAAGTTATCGCTAAAGGGGTAACTGATACCGAACTCACCACCCCAAACCGTGGCGTCGATATTGTATGCTGATGCGCTCTTAGTATTGGCATCGATAAGAATGTAGTCATCTATTTGGCCGTAAAAAAGCGAGCTTGAAAGCTCTACATCTGCTTGGTATATCCAGCCGATATCCATCTGAGTCGTTTTCTCTGGCTCTAGATCAAAGGCTTTTTCGGCACTGTTTGCTGAGCTGGATTTCATTATCTCCCAATAGTCTGGGATCCTCTGTGCGTGGCCTGCACCAAGGTAATACTGGCTATTGCCGCTTAGGAGTTCGTAACGTAAAAATCCGCTGTAGAGTTCGTCGGTGCGCTTGCCTTGCTGGGCAACAAAAAGCTTGGTTTGCCAATGGTCGAATCTAAGGCCCGATAACAAGGTCCCTTTACCCATATCAACACTTGCTTCGATAAACAGGCCGCTATTTTCATAGCGCATATTATCGTTAAAAGGTTTTGAGAGTAGGTCATCGAGCCCAAAGTCAACATTGGCAGTGATGGCGCGACCCTCGTGAGCGCTAGACATATAGTCAACTCCCACGGTAGCTTGCCAGTTGTCACCTAGGGTGAGATCCAGCCACAGATGGCCACCATAAGTGCTTCGGCGAACATTGCTGCCAGAGTTCACCCCTTGGTCGAACTGATCCATAATATGGTTGTTCTCATTGGTGTATGCCTGAAATTCGAGGCCGTTAATCAACTCACTGTCAAATTCGAATTGGGCCAGAAGGGTGAGGTTTTCATTGCTGATCTCACGGGCTTTATTGGCTCTGTCGGCATATTCGGCTTCACCGCTGGACTGGCCGTAAGCCAGTTCGATAACGCTGCTATCTGTCGGGGTCCATCCCAGTGCTAGGTTGTAGTTATTTCTGTCATAGCTGGATTGAACGCTGTTGCCGCTACCATCTTGATAATGGTCGCTGCTCGACTGATTAATATCGAGATCTAAGTAGTGCTTCTCATCACCAGCTTTTAACTCAACTAGATAGTCTCTTCTATCGGCGCTTCCCCCTGTGATACTGGCGCGCCCCTCCATATCTTGTTCGCTAAAACTGTGACGATCTTTCTCAAATAGCACGGTTCCTGCCGAGCCAACTGGGCCATATTTCACCGTCTGCGGTCCTTTGATCACGGTAATATTGTCATAGGCTTCTGGATAGATGTATGCAGTAGGGGGATCCATACGTCCGCCGCAGGTACCGTAAACATGTTGACCATCATCGACGATACTTAGGCGCGAGCCGCCCAATCCCCTCAGAGAAGGGTCGCCACCCGCGCCGCCTTTGCGACCAATGCTAAAACCGGGAATGGTTTTAAGAAAGCCTGCGCCATCATAGGCGGGCAGAGGCAATCTAGGTTTCTTAGGGTCGGTAAACACCTTAGCGGGCTCACGCATCAGCTCTCCAGTCACGACAATATGCTCATCGCAACTATCTTGCTCACAGCCTTGAGTGTCAGCAAAGGTGCTAAAGGGGGATAAGATGCAGCTACTTGCGGTGAAAAGCGAAGTTAATATCTGTTTGTGCCGGTTCATTGCCAGACTCGGTTCTTAAAATGTGCGCTCTTTTTCGCAGATTTATAGCTTATTAACAAAGGGTAAGCGCGTGAGTGCGACAATGTGTCACAGCCAAAAATGATGGCCGTCACAGTTTTAAGGGCGGGTAGTTAGCTGCCGATTTTTAACTGTATTCGATGCAGAGTTTACTGGCCTACATCAGGGAGGTGTATTTGGGAAAGAATGAGGGAATTATGATCGATCTTTAATCTAAAAAGCTTGCTTAAAAATCACAATATCACTAATCTCCACGCCCCTTTGGAATTCGTAAGAAAACACCCGGTTTTCTTCTCCTTCATATTGAGTAAAACATGGCGCTACATACAGGGCTAGAGATAGATCCGAGCATGGATCAATACACCTCGTTATTTGAATCAATCGTACAGGATGTTGCTGATAATGGTTACAGCATTAAAACCAACGCCTTACCGGTTGAGTTGGCTCAAAAACTGAGTGCGCGAGCGCAAGCCATATCAGACACCCACTTTAAAGCGGCAGGCATAGGTCGAAGCAATGAGCTGATGCTAGATACTCAGATCCGCAGCGACGAGATCTGTTGGATTGTTGGCGACAGTGAGCTCGGTGCGAGCTGGTTAAACTGGGTTGAGGGACTGAAACAGTACGTCAATCGTACGCTATTTTTGGGACTCGATGAGTTTGAAAGTCACTTTGCTCACTATAGCGAAGGGGATTTTTATCAAAAGCATAAAGACGCGTTCCGTGGTGAATCAAACCGAATTCTAACCTTAGTGGCATACCTCAATGAGGATTGGAGTGAAGAGTGTGGCGGCGAGCTTCTGGTCTATCCCGATGACTCAGATGAGGTGATAGCCAAAGTTGCTCCTCATTTCGGCACTATTGTGGTCTTTATGAGTGAAGAGTTCCCCCATGAAGTACTGCCAGCTAAGTGCGATCGCTACTCTATCGCCACTTGGTTTAGACGTAAGTCAGATAAGTTGAGTTGATAAGGCTAAGAAGGGCGGCACTTTGTGCTTGCTAGGACGCTGCGCTTACGTAATAGCCTATGGCTACAGGAACGCGTTGCTTACAGTAGAAGCAACACTGAGCATTTGCCATTGCCGTCATCCCGGGCTTGTTCCGGGATCCATTCTTTTGAACTTAAGCGATGAAAGGCGGGCTGTTATAAATTCAAGAGATAAAGGCTTTAGTTGTTGCCGTTGCACTTCTCAGTGGCCTCTGTGTCCTCCGTGGTAAATCGCTTTTATCTTGGTGTTGTTATGAGAGTTGGGCTTCGCCCTGCTAGGACGCTGCGCTTCGAGTTAAAAGCCTTAAAGCAAAGGCGAGAGCTGTCTTACCACAGAGCGCTGCGCTACACAGAGTACGCGGAGGAAAAGCTGGAGGTAGAAGCAAAGAGGCTTTTGTTTGTGCTCCTCTCGTGGTCTCCGTGCCCTCCGTGGTAAATCGCTTTTATCTTGGTGTTGTTATGAGAGTTGGGCTTCGCCCTGCGAGGACGCTGCGCTTCGAGTTTCGAGTTAGAAGATAAGAACAAGAGCAGTGTCACCACGGAGCGCTGCGCTACACAGAGTCCGCGGAGGAAAAGCTGGAGGTAGAAGCAAAGAGGCTTTTTTGTTTGTGCTCCTCTCAGTGGTCTCCGTGTTCTCTGTGGTGGATCGCTTTTATCTTGGTTTTGTTATGAGAGTTGGGCTTCGCTCTGCGAGAACGCTGTGCTGCTAGTTTCGAGTTAGAAACCTTAAGAGCAAGAACAAAGGCAAGAGCAGTCTTATTACACAGATCACGAGGGAAAGCGGGAGGGGAAAACGCTGTATTTCGTTTGCTAATCGCTGTTAATGACTCTGTTTAAAATCTTCTAAAGTTTTTCACTTCACCAACGTCCATTAAATTGAAATCTGGAACTATGTTAGTGAACACTTAAGTGGCTGTAATACATCAAGTAATATGAAATTAATCAGTAAAAATGCTGATAGACATATTGTATACATATCGATATATTACTTTGCAACATAACAAGGACGAACCCCAAAGCTCTTATAGCGAATGGCGGACACCTGAAACAGGGATGTGTATCAGTTTATCTATCAGTTATCACGACTTGATCCCTGTCACTACCCATCTATTTCAGCCGATCTGTTCTCTTGAAGCAGATGAGCAGAGCGGGCTTCACCATTCGAGTGAAAAGCCTTATGAGCAAGCACAAAGGCAAGAGCTATCTCACCACTGAGCGCTGCGCTACACGGAGTTCACGGAGAAGAGATGGAGGTAAAGCAAACGCTTGTTGTAAAAAACTATCCCGTTTTGGGATTTATTAAGCTGTTATAAGTCAGAGCATTCCATAGCAAGGAAGTTGAATGAAAATTAAGATAAGAAATAAACACAAATCTATACCAGCAGGTCTTGAATTTGAATTGCCACAATTCACTGTATTAACAGGCGAAAATGGCAGTGGGAAAACTCATTTATTTGAAGCAATAAGCGACAAAAAAAATGGGCAAGTAACATTAGAAGAAGGTGGGCTGAACTCAATTAGCTATATTCCATTCGGCGGCCTAAATCCACAGGTAGATCAACAGTGTGATCCCGCTCAAATCTCACAAAAAGTAAAACAAGTTTGGCAAGAAGTAGCAAACGCTAAGCTACAGATAGAAAGAAGGAGTAGAGGTGTTGAATACACAGGGGCTCCCGAAGGAGACCCGATACTTAATCACGTAGGGAATGCTCAGCATAAAGAAGCCATTCTTAGTATTTCACAACAACTAAGTATTCTTCCGTCCCAATTAACTGAAGATATCATTTCAGATCGAATTAGCATGATGAGTCTATCAGGAAGCAACCTGTTTAATAGCCAGTTTGCTCTTATATTTAAATCATATCATGTGCGTTACTTAGATAATAAATTGAATAAGGTATATGAGGATGAAGGGACTTCCGATGCAAATCCTTACCTGAAGGATGAAGAGTTTAAAGAGCAATACGGAGAAGCCCCATGGGATTTTGTCAATGGAATCCTTGCAAAGTTATGCTTACCTTACACCGTCAACAACCCTATAAATTCAAAGAGAGACTCAACTTTCGTTTTTAAGCTGATTCACAATCAGTCCGGCATTGAAATAGGCACGAATGATTTATCGACAGGTGAAAAAACACTGATGTCGCTAGCTTTGGCCATATATAATTCTATTGGTACGGGTGATCGTGCTGACTGTCTAATTTTAGATGAGCCTGACGCCCCCCTTCATCCTTCAATGTCGAAGCTTATGCTTGAGATTGTCGAAGAGGAAATTGTTCAGAAACACGGAATTCCAGTATTATTATCTACACATTCACCAACAACGATAGCATGCACTCCCGCGAACGCACTCTACAAAATTACTGCAGCAGAAAAAATTCCAACTCAATGTGACCTTCATGATTCAATGAGAATATTGACCTATGGCATTCCAAATTTAAGAGTGTCTACTGAACATCGGCGCCAGATATTTGTAGAGCATACATATGACGTCGAATATTATGAGTCACTCTTTGATATTATTTCCAGAAAAATAGAATTTGTAACTATTCCTCAGTTTTTGCCTCCACACACTAATAATGGTTCCAATTGCGACGCAGTTTTGGAAATAACTCGAAAGCTTCGTGATATGGGGAATTCGCAGGTTTACGGACTAATTGATTGGGACTTAAAAAATGAGCCAGAGCAACAAGTAGTAATACTTGGCCTTGGTCGAAGATATGCAATTGAGAACTACATCTTTGAGCCACATTTTCTTGGCTTATATCTAATTCACAAAAAATTCGCATCTCCAGAAGAATTAGGTTTAGAGGGGTGCAACTCATATCTCGATGTAATAACTTTAATATCAAATAATAGTGATGCTATTCAAATAATTGTAGATTCAGTTCAGGAAAAATTACTTCCAGAAGAAGAGACATCAAGTTATTTTGAGAGTTTTCTTATTGATGAATCAAGCATTCGCATCGACCAAAGGATATTAGATATAAAGGGGCATACGCTGGAAGATTTAGCCAGAGAATCGTGGCCGCAATTAAATTGTGTTAGGAGTAACAATGGTGGCGATAGCGTTCTAAAAAAGGACGTCATCAGTACAGTAATAAATGATTTTCCTGGGCTTATATCAATAGATATAGCCGACACATTTCGAGAGTTAAGATAAAACTTATAACAAGGCACTGCTACGGAAAATTTACTCGCTGGCGCTCCTAAATTTCCGTAGAGCGCGGCGTTAGTTTTCAGCGTACATGGTTAAATTGATGGGTAGGGATTATGAGCAAGATATACAAATATTTTGGAAGTTCAGTTTTTGAATTAGTTTTTGATAAAGAAGGTTTCTGTGGTGTTAAATGTTCATTGCCTAAGGACTATAATGACCCCTATGAACTATTTCTAGCCATGGACTTGAATGTTCCTACTGAATATTTAGCGTTTTATAATGATGTTATTCAGGAGATGCCTCAATTCCCTACCTCATGTTTTTCTAAATCACCAATAGTTTCCCCTATGTGGGCTCATTATGCCAATAATCATACTGGTTTCGCAATCGAGTTTGATTTGGAAAAGCTACAGCAACATTTTGATGGAAACCCGTTTTGGGGTGTTGACTACCGAGAAGAACCACATAAGTCTCTCGGGGACATTGTTCAACGAGCGGCAGAACTTAAAAAACCACGATACACATATGATCTACAGCGTTTTGCATTTTCCGAAGCATATTTTTCTAAATACGCACAGTGGAGCTATGAGGAAGAGTTAAGGTTTGTGGATACAACAGGTGTTACCGAAAAAGCTGCCGGTAACGATATCTTATATATTCCAATGGACTGTTTAGTATCAGTGATTGTCGGCCCCAAATCTGACGAACAATTAATTACTTCAAGCCAAAAAGCGGTAGAAGAATGTGGGCTAAACTGGTACCAACTGGTCATTGGTAAAAGCCATCCTCAGCCTTATTTCAGGTCAATTGATGGGACTATATGTACTTTCAAGGATGGAGACGTTCTTGCTCATGATGAACTATGTGATAGATGTGAAGAGCCCATTAATAGTGGCAGCGAAATGTGCCCTTTGTGCAGCATTACGGAGGCTCATGCAATTGAAGCAGCAGCAGGCAACCCATTTCGGCTAATAAGTGAAGCTGGTCAGCTTGAAGGTTATATGCGTTCAATGGATGCAATACACAGAAAATAAGAAAACTAACGTATTAGGATAGGCAATCGGGTAGCCGGAGGTCTCTAACCTCCAGCCCCAAAACAAAGGGGTCGTAGCCCATTGACCTGAATCGAAGAGATACCTATGTAGTTGTCAGAGTCAGGTGTAGATGCGGCAGTGAGTTTCGGTTTCAAGGCCGTTCTATGACATCCTGTCACCACGGCATTTGTGAATCCATTCACATCAGATGTCATCGTAGAGACTGCAGTACAACAAAGGGGTCGTAGCTCATTGACCTAAATCGAAGAGATAAACAACTCAGTGTGAACGCGGCTGCGAGCTTCCAAAACATGGACGTTTTGGTAGAGCTCACAGGGATGTGCTTGCAGCGGTTCGCAAAAGTGTTTACACATTCAGCGAGCCGCAGGCTATAGATTAAGCATGAAGCCATGCTTACCCACAAACCATCAAACACCAACTCAGCCCAACCCCCCAAAGAAACCATAAAAAGATACTTCAAACTTGTTATCCGACAAGTTCCCCAATCTTGTTATCCAGACAAGCCAAAAACTATGTAAATAACCTCAACTCATCGTCAATCTTTAGTATTATCCTCTAAGGTATATGTTCCGGTTAACCGATTCTGCCAATTGGGTTTGGTATTGATACCATTCAGTACAAAAATGTGATTGCTCAGCGAGAAAGGGGGCAGTTAAACAAAGTTTAAGCTTGTTAACATCGCTCTGGAAGCGCTAAAACTCGCCTTTTAGGCGTGTTTTTGGCTGCCTACTTCTGTGTTGAATGAACTCACAAGGGAATAACCATTATCTCATTCATTCGCCTTGAATTAGTTTGCCAAAAAACACTCTGAGTAAATCACTCTCTTATACTGATTGGTATAAGGGTTAAACCTTGTTAGTGTAGAAGCTAAATATAATAAAAATCTCATTATGTGAAGGATCACTTATGTCTGAGGTTCGCTCTGAATACCTCTATCCTTGTCATGGTATTCATTCAGCACTGCCCAAAGGGCGTGCGTCGGGTCAATTGACCATATGTAAAACCCATCTGATGTTCACGGTTAACGACAAGACTGTTCAACTTGGCTTTGCCGAGCTTGAGATCTCTCAAGGTGGTGCCAGTGATAGGTTGATCTTCTTTAACCACCCTGCGTGTGCCGATTGGCGCTTTTACTGCTCCGATCGTTCTGTATTAAAAAACCCCTACTTAAAACAAGCGCCGCATCTAAATAGCGTGATGGCGAAAGCGACCCGTAAGCGTCAATTTAATTGGTTAGTGCTTACTGTGGTGGTTTTGCTGTGCGTGTTAGTGCCCGTGGGGCTGCTGGCCAATTTAGGTACCGGCAGTAAGATGATTGCTAAACAGGTTCCCGTTGAGTGGGAGGAGTCGCTGGGGTCATCGAGTTTCGATCAATACTCATTGCAGAGTGAGTTGATGGATGAGCAGCGCGGCGAGCTTTTATTGGCACCTTTAGTCCAGCCTCTATTGGAGGTTTTACCGAATAAGCGTTACCAATATCAATTTTATATCAGTGATGACTCTGAGCTAAATGCCTTTGCTCTGCCAGGTGGCGTAGTGGTGATCAACTCTGGATTGATCTTGGCGGCGGATTCACCAGAGGAGCTGCTCGGTGTGCTGAGCCATGAGATTGTCCATGTGCGTGAGCAACACGGGATCCGTAACCTTATTTCAAGCGCGGGCACCTACCTCATCTTAAGTGCCATTCTTGGGGATGTTTCCGGCTTGATGGCCGTGGTCGTCGATTCGGCTCCACTGTTGATAAATCAAGGTTACTCCCGCCAGTTTGAGACCCAAGCGGACGAACAAGGCTTCGATATGTTAGTAACTGCTAACATCGATCCTAAAGGCCTACCGCTGTTCTTTAATAAGCTGCTGGATAAAGAGGCCAAGATGTTGGAGAGCATTGAGGATGAAGATCAGCGTGGCTTGATTGAAACAGGGCTTGGGTTTCTTAGTTCACATCCAGCAACCAAAGACCGCATTGAGAATCTAGAGGCTAGAGCCGCGAGCATTGATGCTGAGTTTATTGTGTTAGATGAAGCGTTTTTTAAGCTGCAAGATGCAGTGGCAGAGTTTGTTGTTAAACATGAAGAGCCAGAAAGTGGCTTGTAAAAATCATAAACGATAAAAGGGAAATATGATGGAAGCAAAAATAATGGGCTCACAAGCCTTTTCCTACATAGATATCGATCTGGAACCAGGTGAAACAGTGATTGCTGAATCTGATGCCATGAGCAGTATGGATGCTGATTTGGATTTGACAGCAACCTTCAACGGCGGCTTTTTTAAGGGGCTACTGAAGAAGTTTTTTGGCGGTGAAACTCTGTTTATTAGCCGCTATAGCAATAATACCTCGGCGCCTAAGCGAGTGACTTTAGTGCAGCCGGTTCCCGGTGAACTCCGCTGTCATGAGCTTAATGGTGATGAGTTTAATCTTCAGCCTGGCGCTTACTTGGCGTCAACGGAAGGGGTTAAGTTGGGTCTGAGGTGGGCGGGCTTTGTCTCCTTTATTGCCCGTGAAGGCCTGTTTAAGCTGACGGTAACAGGTGAAGGTAAGGTCTGGTATGGCGCATATGGTGCCTTGCTGGAGAAGGAGATCGACGGGGAATACATTGTCGATACCTCTCATTTGGTGGCCTACGAGCCCGGAATTAAGCTAAAACTGCAGTTAGCGGGTGGGATCTTCTCTAGCTTCTTTGGTGGTGAGGGCTTAGTGACACGTGTGGAGGGCAAAGGGAAGATTATTGTCCAGAGCCGCAGTGTTTCAGGTCTTGCTGGTTGGTTAAATCCAAAGTTCAGATAATTGTGATAGTTGAGGGGGAAGATAGATAATGGAAATTGAATTGTTATACCGTCCTGGTAATACGGCAGCCAAAGTCACTCTTGAAGAGGGACAAACTATCACGACTGAGTCCGGCGCTATGATCGCCATGAGCGGTAATATGGACATTACCACAACCACCCATAAGAAGAAGTCTGGTGGATTTTTGAAAGCCGCTAAACGTATGTTGGCTGGCGAGTCTCTGTTTTTGAACCATTTCGAGCCTAAACAGGGTTCAGGTGAGCTGTTTCTGGGGAGCAGTCTTGCGGGCGATATGATGACGATGGACTTAGATAATGAGAGTCTGATCGTGCAAAACAGCTCCTATATGGCGTCATCAGAGGGGATAGATGTCGATATGGGCTGGCAGGGATTTAAGTCGCTTTTCTCCGGTGAAAGCGTGATCTGGTTGAACCTAAAAGGGCAGGGGAAGATCTTAATCTCCTCCTTTGGCGCCATCTACCCTGTGGAAGTCGACGGTGAGTATATTGTCGATTCAGGCCATATTGTCGCGTTCGATGAAACCTTAGATTTCAGTATTACTAAAGCTGGCAAAAGCTGGTGGCACTCCTACCTTGGTGGAGAGGGCTTAGTGTGTAAGTTCAAAGGCAAGGGGACAGTTTGGTGTCAATCTCATAATCCATCGAGTTTTGGTGGGGCGTTAAGCTCATCACTTCGCGCTAGAAAAGCTTAAGGGGAAGCGTAATGAATCAAACCTATAATATTACCCTGACCGGCGAGCTGATTGGTGAGATAGAGCGCTCTGATGCTATCGCGGTTTTTGCCAAGTTATTTAAGTTGCCTCTAGACAAAGCTCATGACTTTTTTCACAAAGCACCATTAGTGGTGAAAAAGTCAGTGGACGGCGATACCGCCAATAAGATCCAGCAGATCCTTGAGAAGTCAGGGCTGCATTGTGAAATCAATCCGGTAGAGGTGGTTGAGACAGAGCAGAGCACTCAAGTGGGCGTGATGAATGAGTCCGCTGTAGAGGCTCAGGATGAGCAAAGCGCTCAAGAGAGGGAAGAGATGTTAGATAGCGAATCGCAAACCACTACCGATCCAGAGCAGCCCAGCGCAAGCTTTAAAGGGCTTAAGTTTGAGATGGCAGGACAGCCTGATTATGGATTTGTAACGGTACATGTGCCTGCTGGTGAGATGCTAAAAGTGGAAGCTTCAGCCATGGCAACCATGGACACTAACATGCAGATGAAAACTAAGATGCGTGGTGGACTAGGTAGAATGGTCACTGGAGAGAATATCTTCGTTAATGAGTTTACCGCCGCGAATATGGAGGGAGAGGTGGGTATTGCTCCTGGCGCGCCGGGGGATCTGTGTCACCAGTATCTGGACAATGAGACCATCTATCTACAGAATTCGGCATTTGTGGCTTGCAGCAGTGGGATTGAAGTTGAGAGTAAATGGCAAGGGTTAGTGAAGGGGTTTTTCTCTGGTGAGAGCCTGTTTTTAATTCGGGCACAGGGCAAAGGCGATCTCTGGTTTAACTCCTATGGCGCAATTATTGAAATTGATGTGAATGATGACTACGTGGTCGATACTGGCAATATTGTTGGCTTCACCGATGGCCTTGAGTATCAGATCACTAAAGTGGGCGGTTATAAGTCGTTCTTCTTCTCGGGAGAGGGGTTAGTGTGTCGCTTCTCTGGTAAGGGAAAGGTCTGGATCCAAACCCGAAGCTCGGCGGCATTTGTGGGCTGGGCACACTGGTTTAGACCAGTGAAAAGCAAAGGTTAGTTCCTAGATTTAAACGACATTAAGCGTAAGCACTAAAAATGGCCCTATAGAGATATAGGGCCATTTTTGTTTGCTATTAGCTATTAAACAGCTGAATGATAATAAGCGTGATAAGTGCAGGGCAGACAAACTTGACGTACACAGGCCAAATGCGCCAGAAGATGCTGTTGCTGTCAGCCCCCTCTTGAGCTTGAATATCTTTTAGCAGATCATTTCTCTGCCACACCCAACCTAGATAGATTGCGATGCCTAGGGCGATAAGGGGCTGAGCTCGCTCTGTGGTTAGCGTGATCATAAAGCTAAACAGTTGCTCGAAGTTCAGTACCACAGTTAGCGACAGCACGACCACAAGTGCGCCAATTAAATAAGTAGCCTTGTTGCGACTGATAGATTTTTTCTCCATCAAATAGCTGGTGGGCACCTCAACAATTGAGATAGCCGATGTTAGTCCCGCTATGGTCATCAAGATAAAAAACACGAATGCCAACAGGTACTGTAGATTGCCGCCTAAGGTCTCAAATAGTGCAGGCAGTACAGTGAACACTAAGGTGTCTGAGTTAAGTAAGCTTCCATCTTCTGCAAATATCTGCACGCCATTATGCTGTGCGACATACATGGCTGGAATAATCATTAAGGCGGCTAAAAAGGCGACACTGGTGTCTGTTAGGGTGACGTATGCGGTTAGCTTGCCTAGATCCTCTTTCCTACTTAAGTATGCACCGTAAACCATCATGGCTCCTGTGCCTATGGTGAGTGAGAAGAAGGTCTGTCCCAGTGCGCCAATCAGCACATCCGGCTCCCATACTCGAGAGAAGTCTGGAACCAACAGCACCTCTAATCCTGTCATGGCACCGGTCTGGGTTAAGATGTAGATCACCCCCATCACTAAGATAAGCAGCAGTAGCGGCATTAATCTTTTTGACCACAGCTCGATCCCTTGCTGTACCCCTTGGCGTATCACGAATACCACCATCAAGATAAACAAAGTGGTGAATACTAGATTACGCGATAGCGAGAACTCCATCAGCCAGCTCGATACTTTTACAAAGCCAAATAACTCAGCGATGGGGGCTAAAGCGAAGCTGACAAACCAGCCTGAAAGTATGGTGTAGAAGGTGCAGATCAAAGTCGCAGTCGCGATAGAGATGAAACCTATGGCCTTACCTATTTTTTTACTGACAGGACCTGAGCCTATCTTTGCCATCGCATCGGCTGGGTTGGTCTGTCCGTGGCGACCAATCATCAACTCTGCAACCAGCATGGGGTAACCGAGGATTAAGATAAGCACCAGATAAACGAGGAGAAACGCTCCGCCACCATGGGTTGCGGCTTGAGTGGGAAACCCCCAGATATTGCCGACGCCAACAGCGGAGCCTGCGGCGGCCATAATGAAGCCTAATCTGGAACTAAAATGGGTGGAGTTGGAACTGCTCATGCTTATCTCTCGCTAACAAACTGTCTTCTGAGGGGCGCATCATAGAGGTTTATACTAACAGGTCAATGGCGAATTGTGGCGCGAAACTGATTTTTGGCAATGGAATGTGTTGTGTTTTTATCTATTTTTGATGAAGTCTATCGTTATTTTATCCTTTGTTGATGTTTGCTTGCTTAGTCGGTGGTTTGAAGGGAGTGAACGCAAACTTATTGCGTTTGAAATAAATTGTCGAGTTGTAATGTTTTTCATCACAACTCGAGTCTGATTGAGCTTAAGGGAGCTGAGTTGGTAGTGGGATGCTGGTTTTACTCTTAACCTGCTTAAGCACAAAACTGGATTTTACTCCTGAGATATGCGGGTCGGTTGTCAGCTTCTCCAATAGAAAAGTCTTAAACTCTTTCATATCGGCGATGAGTACTTTGAGCTGATAATCTGCATCGCTACCTGTTAATAGGCAGCACTCTTGCACCTCATCGTACTGGGTTATCTTATCTTCAAAGGAGTCTAAAATTGCTTGAGAGTGCTTCTCTAATCTCACTTGCACATAGGCGGTGAGAGAGAGATTAAAGTGCTCGGCTGAAAGCAAGGTGGCGTACCCGGCGATATAGCCGCTCTCCTCCATCGCCTTGACGCGTCGAGAGCAGGGAGAAGCCGATAGCCCTACTTTTTCTGCCAGCTCTTGGTTAGAGAGTTTACCTTGGCCTTGTAGCAGTTTTAAGATGGCCAGATCTATCTTATCGAGTTGCAACTCTGCCATATGAGTGGATCTCTTATTCATTATATTGGGTACCTGTCAGCTTCTTTCTCTTCTCCATTAAGCTTGAATAGATGAGAGACAGATAGGGAAAGGTTTTATGTATCACTAAGATGGATAACAGACCAATGATCCCGCCAAGAATTGTGGAGGCCAGCACATCCTGAGACCAATGCATACCCAATAGCATACGACTGAACCCCATGCCTATGCTCCAGACAAAGAGTAAGCCTGGCAGCACTAAATTTCCCGCAAGCAGCAGATAATAGCTGGCGATCATGGTTAAGGTCAGTGCAAACAGGGTGTGGCCAGAGGGGAATGCAAAGCCCACCTCATGTTTCCAGTGTTGCTTGATCAAAGGTGAGAGAGTGATGTCTGAATTGGCATAATTGAGTCTATCGAGTGTACTGCTCATCTCACTTTTGCGTTCCGCTTTGGTGAGTGAGTAAAAGTTATCTGTATTGAGCAGATATTGGCTCTCTAGCCATACCGCATTGGGTCTGGACTCATTGAAGTAGGGCTTAAGGTAGCTATTTAACCCTAGGCTAGTACACATACCCAGCGAGATAGTGAGAAAAAAGCTCATAAATTGAGGTTTTGATAAGCGCCGATATCCCAAAAGCAGGACAAGTAACACAGTGGCAACTCCATAGGGAGCTGTGCCTGTCGAGGTTAACCAAAACAGTAGGTTAGCAAAAGTAGAGTCTAGTTCGATGAGCGGAAACAGTGATGTATTCAACAGCAGCAAAATGGCTGGGATAATCGCTAAAATTGCCCAGCCAAAGATCATCGGGGCAAAAGGGGAACGAAGACTGGTTGAGGGTGCTTTCAAGAAAATGGCCTTTTAGTACAGTTTGTGTGCATTTTAATACTAAGGGTTAGGCTAACTTGCCAAAAACTGATTGCCAAGCAGATAGCCTGATAAAGCAGTAAATTGAATGAATTAGCATCAGAGGTTTAACCCCTGCTTAACACTTGTGTAAATTGTTACCTTGAAAAGAGCGCAAAGAGTGAAAATCCCCAAGGCAAAATTGCGATTGGGGATCTCATACTGATTGGTATTTAGCTTAAGTCTCCATGCTCTTATGGCGTGTAATAAACATCAAGATAAGCAGCACGGTTAGCAGTAAACCTGTTCCCATTAGTAGCGCGTAATCTTCCAGTTTTAGTATGGAGTAGAGAACGCCATACAGACTGGTTAGCATGGTGGCGATAATCGCGCCCTTTTTATAACTGGCTGTGGCGCTGGCCACATAGGCTGACACTGATAGCACCGGAATGGATGCGGCAATCGTGTAAGCATAGTTAAACTCTAGATGCTCCGAGAGTGAAAGTAGCAGCAGGTAGAAGAGGGTGACAGCGCAGCCAACTAATAGGTACTGGACCAAGTTAAGGCGCGTGTTTTGTCCAAATTCAAATATCAATAGCACGATAAAGGTGAGTGCGATAAATAACATGCCGTATTTTACTGAGCGCTCAATCTTTCCGTAGTGGGTGACAGGCTCAAAAAGCTGACTGCTTGCTTGTACTTCGGTGAGGTTGATATCTTGATGACTGCTGAATACTTGAGGATAGTTACGGGTTAGGTGGCTTATTTTCCAATCTGCGCTAAACCCTGTATCTGATATCTCTCTGTTGGTGGGTAAGATCCCGTTGAAGCTTGGGTGGGGCCAATCTGTGGTGATGGCGATATCTGTGTGTTCACCCAAAGGTAGTGCACTAATGGACTGAGAGCCGCGAAGTGCAATAGCAAAGTCGACCTCAAAATCATCTTGCTGAAGGTTTATTGAGAGGGGTTGGTGGAAGCCACGTTCCAGTCCAAGTTGTCGATCTAACCCTGTACCGGGCATGACTCCTGCCTCGGCTTGAGTTAGCAGTACCTTACCGTCGCTATTTAAGAGGGTTAATCTTTCTATCTTCTCAATCGCTTGGTTAGCGGAGATACCAAATATAAGTCTGGCATTATCTGTTTTTAGTTCAATTAGGTTTGGAATGTCTAACTCAGTCATAACAAATTTGGCTTTACCAGATACGGCAGCATTGTAGACCAATGATTGGTATATCCCTCTTGAACGAAAATCATGTTTAAGATCCATATTCAGCTTTAGCTTTTTAGGAAGTATCACAAGTTCACTTTGATATTCTGACTTATATTTTACTAGTTCACCTGCATCATTGATCTTCTCATGCACCATATGGTAACGATAGGGGATGACAAGGGCTGGCCCTGAAATACGCTGCTGTGGTCCCCAAGATTGTCCTATTTCATTAACCACGTCGTTGTAGAGGTATTGTCTGTCTGAGGTCATGTTCATCACTATTCCCAGAGGGATTGATGATAGAAGTGAGATGCCAACCAAGATAATTATCTTGTGGGTGATATTACTGGCGGCGGTGGTGAATAAGTTAAGCATTACTGGTTACCTTCCCTTTATTTGCGGTATTTTCCTTGGGGACTATTGGAGCAGAATTTAACTGGCGAAGGGGGGCAAGGCGGTGATCAATTGTGGCTAAAAAGAGGCAATCTATTCCAAACACAAAAAAGAGCGCCTAAGCGCTCTTTGTTATCATCTCGAGTCAGTGAGCTGTGCCACTGGGAGCTTATTGATAAGAATTACTCGGCAGACTCTTCGCGTTCACTAAGCTTCTTTTCGAGTGCATCTACTTGTGCTTGAAGTGCTTCAAGTTTTTCGCGAGTTTTTAGCAGTACATGTTGCTGTACCTCAAACTCCTCATGGGAAACCACATCTAACTTCATTAGCTGGTTTTGTAGGATCTGTTTACTCTTCTCTTCAAACTCGCCAGCAAATTGCTTTAGTCCATTTGGCAGGTTATCACTCAGTTGCTTAGCAACCTCTTCGAGTTTTTTGGGATTAATCATGATCGGTTTCCGCCATTGGCTAATTAAAGATTAATGATAGTCCAGATTGTACCTGATACCAATCGGTATAAGAAAGTGATCTACTCAGAGTTTTTTTGGCAAGCTAATTCAAGGCGAATGAATGACAGAATGGTTATTCCCTTGTGAGTTCATTCAACGCAGAAGTAGGCAGCCAAAAACACTCCTTACAGGCGAGTCTTAGCGCATCCGATGCGGCGTTAACGAGCTTAAACGTAGAACAACTATGTTCCTCACTCGTTGCAAACCACATGGATGTGGTGAATGTCATTAATGCAGGAGCAATTAAATACCTTGTCTCAGAAGCGCTAAACTCTCGCTGAGCGATCATATCTTTATACTGATTGGTATGGGGGGGCCATTTTTAGGAACTAGCTGAGATCAATAACTGCAGATGGTTTTTAGATTGGGGTGATACTAATTAGTATCAAAAAGCCCCCACTCAAGAGATTGAGTGGGGGCTTTAAATTAACTGAATACAGTTATTAGCTGAGCGTTAACTTCTCATCAAACTCAGGGAGAGGCTCATGCCTTTCTGCCAGATAGGTATAGATAACTGGCAGAACAAACAGGGTAAAGACTGTGCCAATGGCTAAGCCAGATACGATAACTAAGCCGATATTGAATCGAGCGACAGCTCCTGCGCCAACCGCGAACAGTAGCGGAATTAGGCCCGCAATCATGGCGGCAGTGGTCATCAAGATTGGACGTAAACGAACGGTCGCCGCAAGTTTAATGGCATCCATTTTACTGAGGCCATTATGCAGCTGCTCCTCTTTGGCCACCTCGCACATCAAGATCCCGTGTTTAGTGATGAGTCCTACTAAGGTGATAAGTCCAACCTGAGTGTAGATGTTCATCGACGACAGACCAAAGACATGGGTCCAAGCCAGTGCGATTAAGGCGCCACTGATAGCCAGAGGCACAGAGACCAGTATTACTAAAGGATCTCTGATGCTTTCGAATTGACTTGCTAGGACTAAGAAGATGATAGCCAGTGCCAAACCAAAGGTCGCAAATAGCGCAGAACCTTCAGTGACGTACTGACGTGCTTCACCTAGGAAATCATAGTCGTAACCCTTAGGTAGGTCGTTATCACCTATATTTTTTAGGAAGTCGATAGCATCACCTATCGCTACGCCCGGTGTGGCCACCCCGCCCACAGTTAAGGCATTCATCTGGTTAAAGTGAGGCAGTGAACGTGGCTCGGCAACCATCTCGATATCCACTAAGCTTGCAAGTGGAATGGAGCGACCGTCGGCAGCCTTAACGTAGAAGCCGTTTAGTGCCTCTGGGTTGTCTCGAAACTGTCTCTCAACCTGTGGGATAACCTCATAGGAGCGGCCATCAAGGTTGATTCGGTTAACATAACCATCACTCATCATGGTGGTTAAGGTGACCCCGATATCTTGCATTGTGATGCCGTAACTGCCAGCAAGGTCACGCTTGATATGGATCTTCATCGTGCCGGAATCAAATTTAAGGTTGATCTCAGAGTAGACAAACAGTGGGCTATTTTGCACCTTCTCAAGTACGCTGCTTCCTATCTGGAACAGGCTTTCAAATGAGTTTGATGTGGTGATCACAAACTGGATAGGTAAGCCACCAGAAGCACCTGGAAGCTCAGGCATCTGGAAGGTGGTTACTGCCATACCTGGGATCTGCTTGACCTCATCACCTAAAATCTTCTGCATCTCTTTTTGGCTCTTATCGCGCTCACTCCAAGGCACTAAAGGAGCGATACCGAAGGCCTGATTAGAGCTTGGTATTCCAACAAAAGCCAATGATGCATCACTTTCAGGGTGTGATTTAATGATATCGGTGACTAAGGTCATATTAGATTGAATGTAATCTAAGTTAGCCGTTGAGGGCGCGGTGCCCATCATCATCACAACACTTTTATCTTCGTTTGGTGCTAGCTCTGAAGGGATAAAACTGAACATAACAGGCAAGGTAGCGAAGACAATAAAGGCAAAAGCGATAACCACAGGGCGACGCTCCATCACCGCATTGAGCATGCTCTGGTAACGGTTTGTCATCCCTTCGAGGAAGCGCTCAACACCTTGCTCGAAACGGTTAGGTGTCGAGTGAGGCTTTAAGATTTTCGAGCACATCATTGGGGAGAGTGTCAGTGCCACGATCCCTGAGATAAATACAGCTCCAGCTAAAGTAAGGGCAAACTCCTTAAATAGAGAGCCCGTTATTCCGCCCATCAAGGCTATCGGTGCATAAACCGCTGCTAGTGTGATGGTCATGGAGATCACCGGAACTGCAATTTCACGGGTACCGATAATGGCAGCTCTAAAGGGAGTTTCACCGAGCTTAATATGCCGGTCGACGTTTTCCACCACCACGATGGCATCATCCACCACTAAGCCGATAGCAAGTACCATGGCAAGTAGGGTCATCAGGTTTAAGGTAAAGCCAAACATCTGCATGATGACGGCAACACCAATGAGGGAAAGCGGTATGGTGACAATCGGAATTATTACAGCACGCAGCGACCCTAGGAATAGAGTAATAACCACAATAACAATAAGTGCGGCTTCCCCTATGGTTTTGATCACCTCAGAGATGGACTCATCGATCGCCAATGAGGAGTCATAGAGAATACGAGCTTTCATCGATACAGGGAGGTTGCGCTGGATATCTGGCATCAACTCTCGGGCATCTTCGGCAACGATAAGCGGGTTTGCGGTTGGTGTGACATCGAGTCCAACAACGACCGCCTCTTGACCATCGGCCAATGCTCGGTAGACATCGTGGCTCTTATCTAGACTCACCTCGGCAATATCACCTAAGCGAACCACAAGACCATCTTTACTGGCGATCACTAGTTTTTTCAGCTCTTCAACGGTGGCAACTTGAGTATCTGCTGTGCCATTAAAGAGGGTAAATGTACCGTTGGCCTGACCTACTGCCGATTGGTAGTTGTTGGCTTGCAGTACCTGCATCACTTCGCTTGATGAGAGGTTAAACGCGCCCATACGTGCCGGATCTAACCATATTCTCATGGCATATTTGATACCACCGTAGAGGTTCACTTTAGCCACACCGTTGATGGTAAATAGCTGAGGCTTTACCACTCGCTCTAGGTAATCTGTTATCTGGCTAGAGTTGATCTGGTCACTATAGAAGGAGATATAGAGTACTGAGGTTTGAGACCCTGTGGACATATCAACGGTGGAGTCTTCCGCCTCTTTAGGCAGTTGAGAGCGTACCGAGTTAACCTTGGCGAGAATATCCGCCAACGCACCGTTTGGATCGGTATTGAGCTTCATATAGACAGTGATCTTGGAGGTGCCCAGAGAGCTGTCTGAGGTCATAAAGTCGACGTTGTCAGCCTGAGCCAGTGCTTGCTCTAAGGGCTGAGTAATAAAGCCCTGAATAAGATTTGCATCGGCGCCATAGTAGCTGGTGGAGACGGTGACCACAGTATTGGTCATCTCGGGATATTCACGCACCTGCATGCTACTCATGGAGTTAAAGCCAAGGAGTAGCAGTAGGAAGCTTATCGAGGCGGCGAGTACCGGCCTGCGAATAAAGATATCAGTAAAGCGCATTGCCAGCTCCCGTTTATAGTTGTGGCATAGTAGCCGGAGGCGTTAAAGCATCATCCTCGGTTACTTTGACTTTGCTGTTGTTGCTAAGACGAACCTGACCTGAGGTCACGACGAGATCATTGGCCGCTAAATGACCTTTGACTAGGGCGTTGTTACCATTACGTTCGAGCACCTCTACATTGATCTGTTGCACACGTTTAACGGTTTCTCCCTCCTCTTGACTCTCATGGATGAGGTAGATGGAGTTACCGTAAAGGGTGAAGTTGATTGCTGTTTGAGGCAGTACAAACTGCTCCGTCATCTCAGGTAGTAGAACGGCTACGCGGGCGAACATACCGCTACGCAGCTTTGCATCGATATTGGGGATGGTTGCCTGAATTTGGATTAAACCACTTTGATAGAAGACGGCAGGCTCAATCGCTGAGATCTTGCCTTCGAACGGGTGATCTGGATAAGCATCGACATAAACGTGAATTGTTTGGCCGTTAGAGATCCGAGGTAGCTGAGTTTGTGGCACTGTAAAGCGGATCTTCATGGTGCTGATATCCTCTAAACGAACGATATCGGTACCAGCTTGGAGGTATTCACCTAAGTTCACGCTACGTATGCCTACTAGTCCTGCAAAAGGCGCATCGATTTGGCGGCGATCTATGGTGGCTTTTAAGCTCTCAATATCGGCTTTCAGCGCGAGATACTTAGACTGACTATTATCTAAGTCTTGTTTTGATACTGAGTTCTTTTTATAGAGGCGAGTTAATCGTTGATAGTCAGCTTCGGCTGCGGGCAGTTGAACCATCTTGCTCTTTAAGTTTGCTTGTTCAACGGCGGAGTCGAGTACGATAAGACTTTGTCCATCCTGTACTTCTGAACCATTCTCAAAGTTAATATTTGAGATAACACCAGAAAGCTCATTGGCAATGGTGACACCTTGATTAGGCTCGACAAAACCGATGGCATCGATAGTTGGTTGCCAACTTTGAGGTGTTAGCGCGAGCGCTGTCACAGGAGACTCTGGTTCTGGCATATTGGCAATGGCGTCGGCAATCTTTCCCTTAACCATTATGTTAAAACCAATAACTGAACCGAAGGCAAGTAGTGCAATGATTAGCATCATCAGGGTCCATTTTTTCATTTTCCTGATAGCTCCTTTTGAGTTGATTCTGGTGTTGTGAGTAGGGCTTTCCAGCAAAGGTCGCAGGTTATCTCCAACTCGTCTCGATTATATTCAATCTGGCCACGTCGTATGCTTCTGCCAAGCGCCATAGATGGTTCAAGTGAGATAGCAAACAGGACCTTGTTTTGTAGGTTATGAAACTGACCGCTGACTCTCCCCGCTTCAAAAAGCATATGCAGCCCTTGAAAAGTCTGCTTTTCGTAGGTCTGATGGGGATCTGAGTCTATGCCTGGCAGATGGATATACTGCTCATAACTTAAATTTGCTGGTGTGCGTTGGCGGCCAAACTCGACAATGTTGAACCAGATACGTTTAAACCTCTGCTCCAGATCACCCTCATGGCAGTCAACTAGGATATTGCTCGCCACTTCACGCAGTACATGTTTTCTTAACTCCGAGATCAGCTCCTCTTTGTCTTTGAAGTAGCGGTAGATGGTGCCAGCCGCTACACCTGCTTCTGTTGCTATTTGCTGCATAGATAACCCCTGAATCCCCTTTGTGGCGATGATTTTTTCAGTGGCTGTAAAGATGAGCTCGCGCTTATTATCCATATTTTTACTTTTAAAACGTTAGTAGTGAATGAATGTTCATTCATTATTCTATGTTACTCAGTTTGAGATGGCAATCATTTGCTCATTTTGAGATAGGGGGTATGGGGCAATTCTGCTATTATCATCGGTCACTCAATTTTATTTACACCCAAACTAGTTTGAGATGCGGCTTATTGCTGCTTGAGATAACTCTTGGGTATAGCGCGTTGGTATAAGTTAAAAAATGAAGTTAAACCCCGGACAAAATGATGCCGTTCACTATGTATCTGGCCCCTGCTTAGTACTGGCTGGCGCTGGTAGTGGTAAGACCCGTGTGATCATCAACAAAATTGCCTATCTGGTTGAGAAGTGCGGGTATAAGGCCAGAACGATTGCGGCGGTGACTTTTACCAATAAAGCGGCACGTGAGATGAAGGAGCGTGTTGCTCAATCTATGGGGCGAAAGCAGGCGCGAGGCTTGTGGATCTCAACCTTTCACACCTTAGGTTTGGAGGTGATTAAGCGTGAACATAAAGTCATCGGCTTAAAGCCTGGCTTCTCACTGTTTGACGATCAGGACTCTTTGGCACTACTCAAAGAGCTGACTGAAGATGAGTTTGACGGTGATAAAGATCTGCTGAAAAACTTGATGACAGCCATCTCTAACTGGAAGGGAGATCTGGTTGTTCCTGAGCAGGCGATCAAGCTTGCAAAGGATGAGCAGTCTAAGTTACATGCGGTTTTATATCAGCGCTATGCCAAACATATGAAGGCATACAATGCGCTGGATTTTGATGATCTTATTTTAATCCCCACTCTTTTGCTGAGGCATAACAAAGAGGTGAGGGAGCGCTGGCAGCAACGTATTCAATATATGCTGGTGGATGAGTATCAAGACACTAACACCAGTCAGTATGAGCTGGTTAAGTTAATTGTGGGTGAGCGAGCACGCTTTACCGTGGTAGGGGATGACGATCAGTCTATCTATTCTTGGCGTGGTGCTAAGCCCCAAAACCTTGTGTTACTGGGCAAAGACTTCCCTAAACTTAAGTTGATTAAGCTGGAGCAAAACTACCGCTCTAGCCAACGAATTTTACGCGCGGCGAATATTCTGATCGCTAACAATCCTCACGTTTATGATAAGGCGCTGTTTAGTGAGCTTGCTTATGGTGAACCTTTAAGGGTGTTGATTGCAGCCAACGAGGAGCAGGAAGCTGAGCGGGTGATTGCTGAGATGATCCGGCATAAGTTTATGGGGAAAACTCAGTTCGGCGATTACGCGATTCTCTATCGAGGTAATCATCAATCTCGTCTGCTTGAGCGCTCACTGATGACGAACCGTATTCCCTATAAGTTAAGCGGTGGTACCTCATTTTTCGGTCGCGCAGAGATTAAAGATATCATGGCCTACTTAAGGCTGGTGGTGAATCCCGACGATGATAATGCCTTTTTGCGTGTGGTGAATTTGCCAAAGCGTGGTATTGGTCCCTCAACACTTGAGCGCTTAGGTAACTATGCTAATGAGCGTCATATCTCTATGTTTGAGGCAATTTTTCAAGCTGAGCTGAATCATCACCTGACACCTGCGGCGATGGGTTCACTGTATAAGTTTGGTCAGTTCGTTGTTGATACCGGAGAGAAAGCAACTCGTGGCGATCCGGTTGATGCGGTCAAGCACCTGATTCGTAATATTAATTACGAAGATTATCTGTATGAAACCAGTACTAGCGCCAAAGCGGCTGAGATGAGAATGAAAAATATCTCAGAGTTGTACCGCTGGGTGACTGAGATGCTTGAGGGCGATGAGCTAGATGAGGGGATGACTCTGCCAGAGGTGGTCACTCGCTTAACACTCAGAGATATGATGGAGCGTAACAGTGAAGATGAGGGGGGTGATCAGGTGCAGTTGATGACCTTACACGCCTCAAAAGGTCTGGAGTTTCCCTATGTGTTTATGGTGGGAACAGAGGAGCGGATCTTGCCACATCAAACCAGTATCGATGAGGATAATGTTGAGGAAGAGCGCCGCTTAGCCTATGTGGGGATCACTCGTGCCCAGAAGGAGCTTTGGTTTGTATTGTGCCGTGAGCGACGTCAGTTTGGTGAGACGATGCGCTGTGAGCCGAGCCGCTTTTTGATGGAGTTGCCTCAAGATGATCTAATTTGGGAGAATCGTAAGCAGGTTCAGAGCGAAGAGCAACGTCAGCAATCCGGTAGGTCAAATATTGCGAATCTAAGGGATATGTTTAAGAAGTAATTGTTTATAGGAGTGCTCTTTATGAGCACTCTTTTGAAGTTGTTTTATTGATTGATATTATATTAGGCACAGACTGAGGCTTGTACCTCTTGGAGTCGTAATACCTCTCCAAGTGCTTGGCCCTGTCCCTGCTCAAAACCTATCTCTAGCATCGACTCTTTCTGCTGCTTTGTGCTAATACCGTCAACAAAGACCGTTAACTCCAGCGCTTGAGCCGTTAAAAAGTGGGCATTAAGCAGCTTTTTGTGTTGCTTACTGTCTAGATGACAGGGATAGCTTGGGTCCAGTTTGAGCCCTTTTAGGGGAAGGAAGGTCAGGCTACTGAGAGCACTATGAGCGCTTCCATATCCACTGAGCGCTAAGTTGACCTCTAGCTTTGTGAGCAGATCGAAAGCATTAATGTGGTTATCAGTATCGAAGATAAACCCCTGCTCATCGAAAAATAGCCAGAGTTGCTCACGGCTAAAATAGCTCTGTTTCAACTTATTCTTAAGACGTCTTAATGCGTGCTTATGTTTGAGGTGATGACCCGAGATATTGATATGCAACGGCAGGTGGGCCAGTGACATCTTTTGTAGTTGGGCATACTCACTGTTTAACGTCTCCAATAGGAAGATATCTAGCTCTGTGGTTAAGCTGCAATGCTCTGCAATATTGAGCAGTTTTGCCTGTTTAATCTTGCCTAAACTAGGGTGGTTCCAATATAGACGTGGCTCAAGGGCCAAGGTCTCTCCTGTTTGCAAATCTTCTATTGGCAAGTAGCTAACTAAGAGCGAACGACTTGAGATCGCATTGCGCAGCTCAAGTTCAAGTTCAATATCTTTATCGAGTTGCTTATGGGATTTATCATCAAAAATAACATAGCAGCCTTTACCATTTGCTTTAGCTCGGTACATGGCTGCATCAGCGTCCCGTAGCAGGGATTCACTGGTGTCTGTTTTATGCTGGTTAAAGGCGATACCTATACTCGCGCCTGATTTAAACTGCTGATTGGCGAGTTTATAGGGCTCTGATAAACCAGTGAGCACACGCTCTGCGACCTCTTTTGCATCTTGAGAACCATTTATTCTGTCGAGCAAGATAACAAACTCATCACCACCAATCCGGCCTAGGCTATCATTCTCTCGGATGCAGAGTTTTAGTCGTCTTGAGGTTTCGACCAGAAACCTGTCTCCCTCTATATGACCTAAGGTATCGTTGATCAACTTGAACCTGTCTAAATCGATAAACAGGAGCGCAAAGCGATCTAGCTTATGCCTGCGAGTGTGTTTAATCGCTTGAGAGAGTTTCTCCATAAACATGCCGCGATTGGGGAGTCCTGTTAAGGTATCGTGGTTGGCATCATGGACGAGTTGTTGCTCCATTTTTCGTCTTTGAGCTATCTCTTTCTCCAAATCTTGATTGAGAAGAGCGAGTGCTTGAGTACGCTCGATAACTTTATCTTCGAGCTGTTCATAGCTGGCAATTAGAGACTCTGCGGATAACTTTCGTTCGATGGCGCTGGCAATATGCTGAGAGACAAAGGTTAGCAGGTCGAGATCATTCTCCTGATAACGACGGGTTTTATTTGTACTATAGATGGTTAATGCACCGCGGACCTGATCATGGATGAACAGAGGGATCCCAATCCATTGATAGATATCTTTAGTATTATTAAGCTCAGGAGTTTTAGCGTAGATCTGACCTGAGTTGACCAAGGACTGAATATCACTATTTTGTAGCAGCAGGGGTCTACGGTTTTTAATGACATACTCAGTTAAGCCATCACAAATTATTCTACTATCGGGAACTCGCCCATTCGTTTGACTGACATAGAATGGAAAGTTGAGCTGATTACACTGATCATTTAACAGGGCGATATAACAGTTACTTACTGGGATAAGGTGACTAATGACTCTATGGAGCTCTGAGTAAAATGCATGAGTATCAATATTTGAGGTCGCGAGATCGGCTATCTCAAAGAGCGACTTTTGTAACAGCTCCGCACGTCGCTTCTCATTCACTTCCTGTTTTAGCTTATCATAAGCAACGCTTAGCTCTCTTGTTCTCTGTGCTATAGCCTGCTCAAGCTGCTCCTGGTGTTGTACCCTCTCCATGATGTTGGATATCTGATGACTCACAAATCCAAGGAGCTCAATATCCACCTCTGTGAAATTAACCTGTTCAGAGTAACTTTGAATAACCAGGACCCCTACGACAGAGTGATGTACTGTTATCGGAACACCGAGCCATAGATGACAGGGGGCACCTAAACTCTCTATCTGCTTATCTAAGATTAACTGCTCAAATTTGTCTTGGTTGCACAGCAAGCTTCTCCCAGTTTTAAGCACATAGCCTGTTAAGCCGCTGAGCAGTTTTGCGGATATGTTTTCTTTGGAAAAGAGTTCAAGGGGATGTTTGTCTTTTTCATCGAGAAAGAAAGGGATTTCAAGTACGTTATTTAGCGGATCGAGTAGTGCTACAAAGAAGTTATCTGCGGGGAGAAGAGTGCTGAGGTAGCCATGTACCCCTGAGTAGAATTCAGCTGGGGAGCTTACGCTTGCTGCTAAGTTGGATAACTCAAGCAACATATTTTGCGTCACCTCTGCGCGCTTATATTTAAGAGCTAAGCTCTTTAAACGCGAAATCCTTTTTTGCATAAGCTCAAATTCACGCTGTGAGTGTTGAGTCTGTTCATCCCTAAACATGGTATCCGCCAATCGCTATTTTTATTTTATGGAGCTTGGATCTGGAATATTTTTACACTAATGGATATAAATAGCATGAAAAAACAGCTGAGCCAAGGTATTTGCTCGATATTATTCTGTGCAAAAAGCAGTCTTAATGAGGAAAAAAGAGGATAATAAGTTAAAAGTTGAGCAAACAAACACACTATTCGCATAAATCTGTAGACGGCAGGGTAAATAATCCATATTATATGCCTCGCTAACAAGGCAGGCACCCATAGCTCAGCTGGATAGAGCGCACCCCTCCGGAGGGTGAGGCCGAGGGTTCGAATCCTTCTGGGTGCACCAGAATGAGTTGAACGCCAAGTTAGTAATGTTGTTTTGAAATAGTCAGTGGTGATTGTAGCTCAGTTGGTAGAGTCCCGGATTGTGATTCCGGTTGTCGTGGGTTCGAACCCCATCAGTCACCCCATTTCAAATTACTTTTAGCTCGTAGAGCAGAGGGGGAACCTCTTTAAAAAATCTATCTCGGTGATTAGCGCAGCCCGGTAGCGCATCTGGTTTGGGACCAGAGGGTCAGAGGTTCGAATCCTCTATCACCGACCAAATTTAGATATATTGAATTGATTCGATATATCAACATAAAGAATAGATACGGTGATTAGCGCAGCCCGGTAGCGCATCATGATTTGAAGCAAGAGCGGACCAGAGTGTCAGAGGTTCGAATCCTACTCTTTATAAAATCAGCCAACCAAATTTAAAAGATTTACGGTGATTAGCGCAGCCCGGTAGCGCATCTGGTTTGGGACCAGAGGGTCAGAGGTTCGAATCCTCTATCACCGACCAAATTCTTCGAAAGCCTTCTGAGCAAATCAGAAGGCTTTTTTCGTTTTACGAACCAGAGGGGCAGAGGTTCGAATCCTGCTCTTTATAAAATCAGCCGACCAAATTTAAAAATATTTACGGTGATTAGCGCAGCCCGGTAGCGCATCATGATTTGAAGTAAGAGCGAACCAGAGGGTCAGAGGTTCGAATCCTACTATTCACAACATCAGCCGACCAAATTAACTAGAAGCCCTTAGAGAAATCTAAGGGCTTTTTGTTTTCAGCCCTAAACCACCTACTTCAGTAGGTGGTTATCATCAATTAGGCTTTGCCTGAATATCTACTCATGTTAATTGAACTCTAACTTTTAGCGAAGTAATAGAGGATAAAAAACATGAGTAGATATGAGAAAGCATCGCATGTGTATTGGCGATGTCAATATCACATAGTTTGGACACCTAAGTATAGGTTTAGGATTTTAAAGAATAAGTTAGGAAAAGATGTTTACCGATGTATTCATGTCTATAGTGAGCAGTTAGGGTGTGTGGTTGTAGAGTTGAATGTACAAATAGACCATGTACATCTGGTTATCAAAGTTCCTCCGAAGCTATCGATTTCAAAGTTGATGGGTGCTTTAAAAGGTAAAATTGCTTTGAAAATGTTTAGCAAGTATCCGTATCTTCGGAAAAATAAGCTATGGGGAAATCACTTTTGGCAAAGAGGTTACTTTGTTGACACAGTGGGGATTAATGAGGAAGTGATTCGAAGATATGTAAGGCATCAAGAAAAGGTTGAAAAACAGGAGCAGCCGCAATTAGATTTGAAGTAGACAACGCCCCCTTTTAGGGGGCTAATACAAAGCCACCTTCTTCAGAAGGTGGATTCTTTACTTTATAGTGGATTAGGGAGTCGAGAGATTCGAATCCTACTCTTCACAACATCAGCCGACCAAATTAACTAGAAGCCCTTAGAGAAATCTAAGGGCTTTTTGTTTTATAGTGGATTAGAGAGTCAATAGGTTCGAATCCTACTCTTTATAAAATCAGCCGACCAAATTTAAAAAGATTTACGGTGATTAGCGCAGCCCGGTAGCGCATCAACGCTTATTAATAGATATTTGAAACAAGAGCGGACCAGAGGGTCAGAGGTTCGAATCCTACTATTCACAACATCAGTCGAAAACAAAAAAGCCTAGGTCGTTAACCTAGGCCTTCCTTTTTGGTGACTTCAATTATTTAAGCGCTAATCTTCAATATCTGTTGGCGGGAAGATATAGCCCATAAAGGCATTGGTTTTCAGTGGCACAAATCGCTCTAGCTGAGGCATCTCTTCAATACCCGTCACAATAACCTTGATATCTAATCCTCGAGCAACATTGATGATTGCACGACACAGCTCACCACTATGTTCACTGTCATCATAGTAAGCGAAGGATTGATCTAATTTCACATAACTCGGTCTCAGTGACTGCAGGTACGACATTGAGCCAAACTGACGGCCGAAGTGATCGATGCCAAACTGGGCGCCGTTGTCTCGAATAACAGTACAGATCGCATGGCAAGAATCAGGATCGCTATAGACTGCCGCTTCTGGAATATCGAAACAGATACGTTCAGATAGGTTTGTTGAGCGCAAGAAGGTATTGAGCCATTCATGGAACTTAGGATCACTTAAGCTCTGGAAAGTTAAGTTGATGGCTATGGGCTCTTGGTTCTTGTTTAGTAGATGTTTTTCATGCACATCTTGTATCAAATGCTTATCTAACATCGAGCCTAGTGATAGCAGCTCAACATAGGGCATAAACTGCCCCGCATGGATGATCTTATCCCCCATATTAAGCTGACAATAAAGCTCCCTTTGTAGGATATTATCACTGTCATTAATATGGACAGGTTGCCATTTAAACTTGAAGTTACAATCTTGTATGGCTGCACTTAGATGTTCACGCCACTGCTCTCGAGTGAAGAGCTGTTTCTCGTTTGTCTCAAACCAATGGAAGACTTTATCTTCCTTGATGGCTTTTTGAAGCGCGTTGTCTGTCTGAGCTAAAATATCTGAAACCGACATATGACCAATACGCTCGGCAACACCAATGGCAAAGTTTTCATTAGGCTTACAGCCGGCCTTTGACATCTCCTGATTGATGGTACGTATTAAGGCTTGCAGATAACGACTTGTCTGATCATGCTCAGAGCTAGTGATTAAGAAGGCAAATTCATAGGCTGCAATTCGAGCTATGACCGAGCTCGCGACTTCATCGAGGTGATCTTGCATTTTCTCTGCAAGTAGCTTGATGGTTTCATCTCTTACTTGGTAGCCATATTTGCTATGAACCTCCTCTAACCAGTCAAACTTAGCCATGACCAAGGCACCGCTAGCAGGCTCATTAAGCCAGCTATTGAGACGCCCCATCATATACTGTCTGTTTGGCAAGCCTGATACTTGATCGACTAGGTTTTTCTTACGTAGTTCACCGACCTCTTCATCAAGGGAGTTAAAGAGCTGCTTTAGCTGATCTGACATACTATTAAAGGCAAGAACAACGGATTTGAGCTCAGCAGTTTTAGGCACTCGCATATCTGGGCCAAACTTGCGTTGAGCAATCTCTTTTGCATGGACAGCTATCTCATGTAGAGGTTTGAGTATCATGGTCAATCCGACCCTGGCAACTACAATAGCGATGAGAAAAAGTATGGAGAAAACGATGATGGCGTTTGTCATTGTTCGCCATAACTCGTTATATCCAAAACCTGGATGGGCAGTAAGCTCTAATTTCGCCAGCTGTATCCATCCAGAGGTAATTATGCTCTCTTTTTTTATTGTTTGGAAAAAATCGAGATCGATAAACCACTGTGGAACACCTTGAATATTAATGGGGTTTTCCCAAGTTTGCTGTTTACCATCGACCAACCAAGTTAATTTAACTTGCTGGTAGTAACCGCCTTCAAAGATAACGTTGATAAGGGTTTCGGCACCAACGATATCCCCTGCTTCAAGATCAGGAACTAGCATTATGCCAAGTGAATTACTGGTATTATTTAGGTCGGACTCCATCTGCTTAGTTAAAAAGCTCTGGGTCTCTGTAAATTGTACATAGCCTAGACTAGCCACCACCAGTAAGAATAGGCCGAACAGTAGTGAGTATATCTGTCGAAACAGTGTCATCTTTCTAGCTACTCCAATCTTAATTTGGGTTTTCTGAGTCTCTCGACACCCAATCTATGTTTGAGGTCATTCCACTTTGCAAGTTTCTTAGATGAACCTGCGAGAACTCCTCGTCCTTTTTCTTTGTTTAGCCAAAGTTGTCGACCGTTAAAGCTATATACTGGAAGCAGGTCTTTCCTTTGGGTTGCCGGTTTTATTTTTCTATCTAAATTATCGAGCACCAAGGGGATAGAGCCTGGTGTCTCATAATAAGCGAGGACCATATGGTATTGGTTAACCGTTGTGGCTTTTACCATAGTGATCCTTAACTTATCTTCTTCTACACCAAGTTGGAGTAAGGTGAAATATTTGGCAATTGAGAAATCCTCACAATCTCCACCGTTTACACCTATAAACTCCATTGGGGTTGCCCAGTAGTTGCTTTCACCCCAAAGCTTAATATCATCAACGAAACGAAAAAGGTTAAAAAAGGTATTTACCTTAGTTATCTTCTCTCTTTCGCTTAGATTTTTTGCTTCATCCAGTACTTTAAACCAAGCCCTGACACGTTTTCCCGCTCGTTCACCGTAGCGGGACTCAAGTGTTGAGGTGATATGCCCCTTATTGAGCTTTTGTGTGGGGGAAGCATAAAGACAGGAAGCAACTAACACCATAGCGATTAAGGTGAATCGACAGACTTTGATATAAGTTAAATTATGAGTAAGCCTGTCTTTCATGATGTTAGGTTAAGCTCCTTATTTCACTTCTTCATCTACCGTATAGATATTCCACTTCATATCAGCAGTTGTGTCTTCGCCAGTGACTTCAGCGATAACTCGTCTATTGCGAGTATGTGCCATGGCGGTTTCGCTAAGATCTATCGGTCGATCGAAGCTATATCCAATTGCTGTTAACCTATCAGGTTCAATGCCGAAACGTTCGCTTAGTGCAGTAGTGACTGCGTTTGCTCTGTTTTGGGAAAGCGCTAAATTATGCTCGTAGGAACCTGTTTTACTACAATGTCCTTCGATAGTTACCTTGGTATTAGGAAACTGGCGCATAAATGTCGCGATAATCTCTACTTGATCATAGTACATAGGATCTATGTAATAAGAGTCATTAGGAAATAAAATTTTAAGCTCTTGGCGTTCATTAATAGGCTTAATTTTCCCGCAACCATAGTTATCGATAGTTGCACCGCCAACGGTTTCAGTGCAGCGCTCACGGGCTACAATAACACCATCTCTGTCGTTATCGTTAAGATCGTGAACCTGTGTGGTTGCCCCATCCATGGTGGCAATGTCTCTCATCGAGCAGCCAGCCAATAAGGTTACGCTTAATATCAGAATGAAGGTTCTCATTAGTTAACCCCTCCTTCGTAGTTTCGTTCACCTTGCCATACATCCGGAGGAGTGACTCTTAGTGATTCTAATAGTCTGCCAGTTGCATTTAACACTCGGTACTCAGAGATTACTTGGTCATACTCAGCTTCAAGATAGTCTTTACGTGCTTCGAATAGCTCATTTTCAGTATCGAGCAGATCGAGCAGTGTACGCTGACCTAAGTTAAACTGTTGGCTATAGGCCACTTGTGTATCTTTGGCTGCGATCACATGATCTCGAATGTACAGCTTCTGTGGTTCAAGCAGTTCATAAGCGTTCCAAGCAAGGTTGACTCCTTCAACAACTTGGCGGTGCGCACGTTGACGGATCTCCTTTGCTTCGCCGATCTTGTATGCTGCTTCTTTCTCACGAGCAAGATCTTTACCGCCAGAGAAGAGGTTGTACTTGATTCGAACCATAGCAACCAGATCGTTGCTGTGACCACCTACACTTGAGCTAGCAATGTTGCTAAAACCATCTTCGCCATCTACGTCATTATTCCAGTTACCAGCTAAGTCTAAAGACAGCTTAGGATAATAGTTAGATTGAGCTGATGATTTCTCATTCTTTGCTGCTTCAATATCGCTACTCGCCGACTTTAGAATTGGGTGGTTCTCTTGAGCCAGTTGAATACTGGTATTGAGATCTTCCGGCATCATGTCGTCATCGGGCACAGGCACAATCAAGTTTTCTGGTTGTGACTCAACGACTTTTATAAACTGCGCTTTAGCGTCATAAAAGTTATTTTTTGCCGAAATAAGGTTAGCGTTTGCACGTGCTAAACGACCCGTTATCTGAGATAGATCAGCTGTAGAGCCTAAACCTGAGTCAGTTCTTTGCTTGATCTGTTCGTAGATATCTTGATGGCTAAGCAGGTTCTTTTCTGCAAGCGTCATCACCTGTTCGGTGCGGATATAGTTGATGTAGACTTTAGCAACATCGAGTGCCATATCCTCTGCTGCAGAGAATAATGCCCACTGATCGGCACTGGCCTCGAAGCTGAATCGATCAACTTCACTGCTAGTATAGAAACCATCAAACAGCATCTGTTTGATGCTAAAACCAGCTTCGCCACGTTCTAACTCTATAACACCGTCAGAATCTACGTCACCTTGGTTTTTCTTTCTTCGAGTCGAAGGACTATTGGTTTGCTCCCATCCATAACCGCCAGTCAGATCAACGGTTGGCATATAACCCGCTATAGCTTGATTAACCTGCTCCTCTCGAGCTTTAAATCGGTTAAAGGCTATGCGGATCTCAGGATTTGTATCCAATGTGTGTGCTACGGCTTGCTCCAGTGTTTGGCTGTATGCTGATGCCGGAATAATCAGCGCGCTAACTGCCAGTGCCAAAGCACTGCGTTTTAACTGCCGAATTGAACTGGTGTTCATTGTTAACCCCTCCAGGTTGAACTTTAAGGTTTAACGCTCTCGGAGCGCTGTATCTTTTGCCCTTAAAATTGGATTAAGTATGTACTCTAGAATGGATCTCTGCCCAGTAATAACATCAACTGAAGTCAACATCCCTGGTATTATCGGCATCTCTGTGCCATCGTCCCTTGTTAAGCTTGAAAGTTCAGTACGAACCTTGACAAGATAGAAGCTGTTCCCCTCCTCATCTTGTGATGTGTCAGCACTTATGTGCTCCACAGTCCCGTTCAACCCTCCGTAGCGAGTAAAGTCATATGCTGTGACTTTGACTACGGCTGGAAGACCAGGGTGTAAAAACGCAATATCTTTAGGTGTTATCTTAGTTTCAATAAGCAGTTGGTCTTCTGACGGAACAATTTCTAAAATATCAATGCCAGGTTGAACAACCCCACCCAATGTATTGATATAAATGCTTTTTATTGTCCCGTTTACTGGCGATACAATCTCCGCCTTATTCACTTTATCTTGAGCACCAACCTGCGCTTCGCTCATGCGTGATAGTTTAGTTTGTAGATCGCTCAGTTGAGTTCGCGTTTCAGTTGAAAAGGCAAATACTGCTTCGCGTCGCTTTAAAATAGCTTCATCTTGAGAGGCTTTTACCTTAGGACGCAGAAGCCTTAGGGTGGCTAACTCACCTTGTATGTCATTTACCGTACGTTCGAGTTTTAGCAGTTCAACTTCAGGCACAATGCCTTTATCCGCCAGAGGCCTTGTTAGCGACAGCTCTCGAGAGACTAATTGGTAACTTTTGGTTAGAGTACGTATTTTTGAAGCTAACTCTTGTGTCTCTTGCTGCCTTTGCTGTATCTGTCTGGCTAAGATCTCTAACTGATTGCTTAGGCTGTCTAATCGGCCTGAGTATTCATCTTTTTGACGTTCGATTAGCTCAGGCTCCAACTCTGCTAACTCTGCAGAAAACTGCAGTGGTAACTTAGTGATCCTTACTTGTTCGCGCCAATCAGCTGCCATATCGGTGATGACAATACTATTTAACTCTGTCTCTAACCGTTTTACGTTGGCTTGTAGGCTATAGACCTCTTGCTCTTGCTGAGCAAAGTCGGAACGAAAGCGAGTATCGTCAATACGAACTAAGGCTTGCCCTTTAGTAACTATCATCCCTTCCTGAACATATAGCTCCTGCATGATGCCGCCATCCAGGCTTTGAATTATCTGGACTTGAGATGAGGGGATCACTTTCCCCATGCCAGTTGTTACTTGGTCAAGTTCTGCAAAAAAAGCCCAAATTAAAAAGCATGTGGCTAAAGCCACTAGTGTCCAGATGATTAACCTATGACTGCTTGGTGCATCTGTCATCATGGCACCATAAACATCATCGATCATCTCAAGATCATGAGTGGTTAGTTTTTTACTCATTGGTTTGCCCTCCGGCAAGCAAACCTTTACTTAGCTTGTCTAGCACTTCCGCTTTGGGTCCATCGATGACCACATGTCCTCTGTCTAACACGACTATTCGGTCAACCAGTTTTAACAGGTGCATCTTATGGGTAATAAGCAGCAAGGTTCTGTCTCTGGTTACATTTTGCATTGCATGAATAAACTGCTTCTCTGCTCTAGCATCTAAGCTCGCACTAGGTTCATCCATTAAGAGCACTGGAGGATCGTTTAGGGTTGCTCTAGCGAGGGCTACGGTCTGTCTCTGCCCACGTGAGAGTGACTGGCCGCCTTCACCTACTTGCTGATCTAAACCTTCGCTGTCTAAATCGGTAAACTGACTGATCCCAGAGAGTTGAACGGCTCTGATCAATTGATGTTCTGTGACTTGACGAGTGCCGAAGAGGATATTGTCCCTGATAGTGCCGTGAAAGAGAGTGATATCTTGAGGCAAGTAACCAAAATTACGTCTTAAATCTGTAGGGTGGATCTGGGCTGAGTCAAGACCGTCATAACGCAGACTGCCTTTTGTTGGTTGGTAGAGGCCCACAAGCATTTTAGCCAATGTGCTCTTTCCTGAACCATTGCGGCCAATAATGGCAATACGCTCTCCGGGCTCAATATTGATAGACATTGGGTGCAGTACTGGCTTTTCAGAGCCAGGATACGCGAAGCTAATATGGTCTGCACTGATTTTACCCTGCAAGCGTTGACGGCTTACAAGATGACCTTTATTTTCAAACTCATCTTCTTGAGTCATGATCTCGTTAAGTTGGCGTAGTGCACTTGCTGTGTGGTTACCACGAGTCATAAGGCCTGCTAGCTGCGCCATAGGGGAGATAGCTCTGCTGGACAGGATCACCGCCGCAATAATCCCACCCATAGATATTTCGTTATCGGCAACTCGGTAAACCCCTAAAATCACGACACAAACAACAGAAAGTTGCACGACAAAATTGGCTAAGTTAGTGACTGCTGTCGAGATCTTTTTAGATTTAAGCTGCCAATTGGCTGTATGACCAATCATCTGCTGCCAACTTTTTTGCACTAAACCCTCTGCACCACTAGATTTAATTGATTCTAGAGACGCTAAAGACTCAATAAGGTGTCCGTGTTTTAAGCTAGAAAACTTATTACTCTCTTCAATAGCCGCTTTTAACTTAGGTTGCATGACTAGTGTATAACCAATAATGATCATACTGCCTATCAGAGGTATTACGGCCAGATCACCGGCTACAACGTAAATGATGATCATGAAAAATATGGCAAAAGGGAGATCGACTAAAGTAGTGATGGTTGCCGAGGTTAATATCTCTCTAATGCTGTCAAATTCGCCCAGTTGCCGTGCCATTCCACCGACGCTAGGGGAGCGCTTCTCTAGCGGTATACCTATCGCTTTAGCAAATAGCCTGGATGAAACAATGATATCAACTTTTTTCCCAGCCACATCAATAAGGTAGGATCGAAGCTGTCTTAGTATTAGATCAAATATGTAAGCGACACTCGCGCCTATGGCGAGTACCCAAAGTGATGAGAAAGCTAAGTTTGGCACAACTTTGTCATACACATTCATGATAAAGAGTGGGGACACTAACGCAAATAGGTTAACTAAAACCGATGCCAGTAGCGCATCTCGATAGATAGGTGCAGAGTCCCTAAGGGTCTGCACTAACCAATGTGTTGTGCTGTCATGTTGATGAACATCAAAGCCCATGTCACCACGGTACTGCTGCTTTACAAGAAAAAGATAGCCAACATAGATCGCCTCTAAATCTTCAAGTGTCAGTACCTGTTCACCACCAGTTTCTGGTAGTTGAATAACAGCTTTGTCTTTCTCTACATCTAACTCACGGAGTAAGCATGCCTTTTTATCTTTAAGTAGCAAGATACAAGGTAAAAATATAGGCGAGATCTGATTCAAGCCTTTTTGAGTGAGCTTGGCTGCTAAGCCTGCCCTCCCTGCAGCTTGGGGAACCAGATCTGGAGTAAGTACACTACCGGACAAAGGTAGACCTGCCGCCATCGATTCGCTGGAGCAGGGACTACCGAAGTATTCGGTCAATAATACTAAACTGTCTAGCAATGGATCGACTGTCACTCGCTGTGAGGCTGACACTGTCCATTGCTCAGTTTTTTTAGGAACTGATGTCGACACCTAAACGCATATCCTTAAGATTTTATTATCAATTTGATTTCATTATATTACATAAATCTTGATAAAAATTCTCTAATTTGATTTAAATCATCATTTTGCTTTACCCCTAAGGGATCAGATGCGTTACTTGATTCTCTTCTAAACTAGGGTCTGAACCAGGTCCTGTCGGTGATGGAGATGAAGCATCTGCCACTGTATTAATGATTAATGGACCATCTCCGTTATCACCTAATAAGCCATTGATAATCTCACTTTCAGTGTCTCCATAGATGTCACTAAGATCCACACCATCGAGTACGATATGCTGCTCAAATGTTCCGTTATGGTCAGCATCAATATCAATGGTAGTAGTTCCCGTTGTATCATTGATAGTGAAATGTAGGTACAGGAACAAGTTATCAGCAGTCTCACCTTGTAGTAGATCACTGAGGTCTAACTTATCTTGGCCTAGATTAAAGTCGATAATATGATCAGTACCTAATTCATCCTTATTCCAAACAAAGGTGTCTCTGCCTGCATCGCCTCTTAGTACATCATCACCCTGTCCACCAATAAGCGTGTCATCACCTCTACCACCACGAAGGGCATCGTTATGATTACCACCATCGAGGGTATCGTTACCTGTGTGACCATAAAGAATGTCGCTACCAGTTTGTCCATAAACCATGTCATCACCACTACCTGCGTTGACAACATCTGCTTTTTCACTAGTGACATCCGCTGATAATAACAGACCGTCATTATCGACAATGCTGTTAGAACCATTCAATGAACCTGTCATTATATGATGGCTGAGTAGAGTTGAAGTACTTAGCTCTATATCATTATCCGTATTACCGCTTACTGAGTTGCCAGTTGAACCGGCGTAGATAATATCGTTACCGCTGCCGGTCTCAATATGATCTTGACCTGCACCAGAGCTGACGTTTTGAGCTGAGTGAGTGCTGTAAGCTGTTCCTGAAGTTACTAACACTTCAGCACCTGCTTGATTGGTGATAGTACCTTGCAATCCACCACCAAAGTTAACATTCAACTGGTTCGGGTTAGCCGAATTCTCACCATCAACAACAAGGATAGAGTCATTGCCGTCATTGCCATCGACATTAAGGTCGATATCGACTGGAACGCCATTAAAGTCAGATGGGGTTACACCAATAATCAGTTTAGTGGTTGAAACATCACCATCAGAATCTCTGATTGTGTAAACAAAGGTTTCAGTCGCATCTTCAGGGATGATATTGGTGCCCGCTGTTAACTGGTACTCATAGGTGCCATCAGCATTGAGCACTAAGTTACCGTAAGTACCTTGTATCGTTGTACCTACACCAGTGAAGATGTCTGTACCATCATCATTGGTAAAGGCAACCCCGACAACGGTTAGACCATCAGAGCCTAAATCGTTGCTAAGCACGTTACCCTCTTTATTAGGTAAGTGGTAACCCACACCCTCAACTACCTTAGCGATTAACTCGTAGGTGTTAGTTTGATTTTCATAGGTTCTGACCGTGGTAACCAAGTCACCATTCTCATCAATGAAGCCAAGCACCTTAATGGTGTAGAACTCGCCTTCATATTGGAATGTCACCTCAGGTTGACCGATATTAATAATATCGCGACTTGCCTCTGGATCACTACTATTTGGGGTTTCGTTATGATCGAAGTTAATGTCAATTCCTACCGTCGTTACCACACCGAAAGAATCTGTGATGGTAAAATTAACCGTTAAGGTAGCCTGTGTAATTGACGAAAATACAGGGAAGTTAATGTGGGTGAAGTCACCCAATACTATATCTTGGTTGAGCTCAAGGACTCCATCCAAACCTGTATCATTATCGATAAAGCTATAACCAGAGGCGACATCGACATTTGCAACTCCCCAACGCATCTGATCGAGACCTGCATCGTTATCATCTGAATCGAAACGAGTCAGGTAAGGTCCACCACCAGTCCAACTACTCCACTCACCAACAATTCCAGATACCTCAAATCCATCGGTTAGTACATCGACACCGTTAGTATCTAAAGTAGCCTGTGCATGGTCATCGAGAATACCGACTTCAAGTGTTGTTGAGCTGGTATCGCCATCGATATCATATGCCGTCACACCAAAGTTATCGCTAAGCTCGTCTTCGGTTAAGCTGTGCGTCTGTGCTTCACTGAGTGTGTAGCTGTAGGTCACAGTTCCTGTGCTTGCATCATAATCAGTGATGGTTAATGTGCCATGCTCGCCCTCAATAACTATTGCTGCAGCTGGGGTTGCTGCAAGCAGCATAGCTAGAGTGACAGATGTAGTGACTCCACTGTTGGTTATCTCGAGTCTGTTTAACCCATCAGGTGCCGAAACAGTAAACTGCTGTGTTTGCACTACTGGGTCAATCTCTGTCCCTGTACCACCTGATAATTGATCTTCATCTAAGATCATTTTTGCAGGTGTTGTGATAGACACTGGATCGTCTGTAGGAGTTACTGTTAAGTAAACCGTTGCGGTATCTGTGCCACCATTACCATCGCTGATGGTGTAAGTGAAGCTAGCTGGACCATGATAATTCGCATTTGGCGTAAAGGTTATCGTGCCATTTGCATGGAGTACCACTGTGCCATTTTGAGGATCTTGTACTGAGACAACGGTTAAGGTATCACCGTCGATATCAGTGTCATTAACTAACAAATCAGACGTGTTGATAACGATAGCAGTATCTTCTTCAGTAGTGATTGCAACCGAGGTAGTGACAACTAAGTCGTAATCCGCTCCTACTGCGCCAATCAGTTTAATGCTAGTTGCATTATCCCAAATATCTTTTGCAATACTATGAGTGCTACCAGGTTGATAGGTCAGTGTTTGACCGCCAGCTGTTACTATTGTTAGCACTCCAGTGCTGAACGTTGCATTGTAAGTCCCGCCTGCAGCGGCCACTACACTGGTCGTAATATCAAAGTCACCAGTTCCACCATCAGGATAGGTAACAACCTTGTTACCATTCTCATCTACCTGGCCAATATAGATACTTAAATCGCCCCCATTAGCAGCAGAGTCTGTACCTACGAAGGAAACTGCATAAGCACCATTATTGCCTACAGCGACAATATCGAATCCTAAGTCGTTAATATTTGCTTGTTCACCAGTGAAGGTTAGTTCTGTACCTACCTTGTTACCATCTGCATCGTATTTTTGAGTGTGGACATCGTAATTGCCGGCATTATTGATACTTGCCCAAACGATGACGTAGTCACCGTCGTCTCCAACGCTGACAACTTTAGCGGGGCCGTGTCCACCTGAAGCCATGAACTTGTCAGTCGCACCATCTTTTGAACCATCGGCATTGAAGCGTTGGATGTAGGTGTGCCATTGACCACCTTCAATTCCACGCCATACCACCACAAATTCACCGTTAGAGCCGATAGTGGTGATAGAAGGCATATCGTTGCCAGTAGTACCTGCTAGAGACAATGTTTGCGTAGAGTTGGCAACTGGCACATTGGTTGAGCCATTAACCAGAGTCATTTTAACTACGCCACCAGTGGAACCGACAACTGCATAGATGCCACTTGAACCAATACTAATAACATTGGTCTCTAGGTCGTCAACACCTTCAGTACGACCAATATTTAGCGTTTGTGTACTGCCAATTTGAGTACCATCAGAGGACATTAATACAACATTGGTTGCGGTCGATGTGGAGCCGTGACTCCAAGAGATCACATAGTTACCGTTATCCAGTACTGAAATTTCAGGTTTGCCTTCAATAGGGAAACCATTTGTGTTGGTGGAGATTGAGCCTACAGTCTGGGCACCACCTACCTTGTTACCATCACTATCCAATACTTGCATGTACAAAGTGAAGCCGTTTTGCCAAACAAGGATACTGTTATCGCCAGATTGCTCTGAGGTGACACTTCTAAGCGCAGAAGCCCCAAGGTCCATCTCTGGACCCATTGTGGCTCCACCATGATCAGCAGGGTTAGCGTAGACTACTTGAGCATAGGAGTGAGTATTGAGCGAGCTGCTGTTGTTGTAGCCCGTCCAGGTTACTAACAGGTCACCTTCATCATTGAGTCGAGTCACTTGAGGTGATTCAATTTTAGCTCTAGAGCCTAATGTTAGTTTATCGCCATTTTCAGTGCCGTCAGCGTTAAACCTCTGCATAAATACTTTGTTATTTCCACTATAACTAGTATCCCAGGCGCGCCAGACCACTGTGTAACTTCCATCAGGATGCGTCGTTGTTAGATACGCTGAATCATCAACCTTATCTGTGCCATATCCCTCTACTATTGTTGAAGATGAGGAGTCGCCAGTGTAACCAGTAGCAATGGCTCCTGCATCAATAATCATGGTGTAATCATCAATTGCATCTGGGTCGTCATTTACGCTGTTGACTGTGATGGTGACACTGCCAGTGTCGGTATCACCATCTGCATCAGTTGCCACATAATCAAAGCTGATTGTGCCATTGAAGTTTGCATCAGGAACAAAGGTCATTGTGCCATCACTGGCAATAACGACAGTTCCATTGTCAACGAGAATACTTTGAGCGCCACCTGTTAAGGTAACACCGTTAATGCTTTGAATAGCTAAACCACCATCATTGGCAACATCATTGCCTAGTAGGTTAATTGCAATAGAGCCATCTTCATTTAGAGTGTAGCTATCATCATTAGCGATAACAGGATCATCAACACTATTAACTGTGATAGTGACAGTGCCTGTATCGGTATCACCATCGGCATCAGTCGCGACATAATTAAAGCTGACATTACCGTTGAAGTTAGCATTTGGAACGAAGGTCATTGCCCCGCTTAGTGCAATAACAACAGTACCGTTGGTCACTGCAATATTTTGAGCTCCACCAGTTAATGTGACGCCGTTAATGCTCTTAATTGCTAGGCCGCCATCATTGGCAACATCATTACTAAGTAAGTTAAGTACAACCGGTTGATCTTCATTGACGGTATAACTGTCATCATTCGCGACAACAGGATCATCGACGCTATTGACTGTTATGTTCACTGTACCAGTATCAGTATCACCGTCTAAGTCGGTAGCTACATAGTCGAAGCTGACACTGCCATTGTAGTTAGGTGAAGGTACGAAGGTCATAGTGCCATTGGCGGCAATAACTACTGTACCGTTAGGTACCGTAATATTCTGAGCTCCACCAGTTAATGTGACGCCGTTAATACTTACAAGTGCTAAGCCACCATCGGGTGCTAAATCGTTGCTAAGTAAGTTAATAGCAATAGAGTCATCTTCATCGACTGTATAGCTGTCATCATTAGCTGTAACAGGGTCGTCGACGCTATTGACTGTGATTGTGACCGTGCCTGTATCGGTATCGCCATCGACATCCGTTGCCACATAATCGAAGCTGACATTACCGTTAAAGTTGGCATCAGGAACAAAGGTCATAGCTCCACTTGCTGCGATAACAACAGTACCGTTAGTCACTGTGATGTTTTGAGCTCCACCAGTTAATGTCACACCATTGATACTCTGGATAGTCAGACCACCATCGTTAGCAATATCATTACCAAGTAGATCAATCGCAATAGAGTTATCTTCGTCGACTGTGTAACTGTCATCATTAGCAATAACAGGCTCATCTACACTGTTTACAGTAATTGTGACCGTACCGGTATCGGTATCGCCATCAACATCTGTTGCCACATAATCGAAGCTAACATTACCGTTAAAGTTGGCATCAGGAACAAAGGTCATGGTGCCATTGGCTGCAATCACAACAGTACCGTTCGTCACTGTAATATTCTGAGCTCCGCCAGTTAGCGTCACACCATTGATGCTCTGGATAGCCAGACCACCATCGTTAGCGACATCGTTACCAAGTAGGTCAATCGCAATAGAGTTATCTTCGTCGACAGTGTAGCTGTCATCATTAGCAACAACGGGATCATCGACGTTGTTGACTGTTATCGTGACTGTACCTGTATCGGTATCGCCGTCGACATCCGTTGCCACATAATCGAAGCTAACATTACCGTTAAAGTTGGCATCAGGAACAAAGGTCATAGTGCCGTCAGTTGCAATAACTACAGTACCGTTAGGCACTGTAATGTTCTGAGCGCCGCCAGTTAATGTCACACCATTGATACTCTGGATTGCCAGACCACCATCATTAGCAACATCGTTACCAAGAAGGTCAATTGCAATAGAGCTATCTTCGTTGACAGTGTAACTGTCATCATTAGCAATAACGGGCTCATCTACACTGTTTACAGTAATTGTGACCGTACCGGTATCGGTATCGCCATCGACATCTGTTGCCACATAATCGAAGCTAACATTACCGTTAAAGTTGGCATCAGGAACAAAGGTCATGGTGCCATTGGCTGCAATCACAACAGTACCGTTGGTCACTGTAATATTCTGAGCGCCGCCAGTTAGCGTCACACCATTGATGCTCTGGATAGCCAGACCACCATCGTTAGCGACATCGTTACCAAGTAGGTCAATGGCAATAGAGTTATCTTCGTCAACAGTGTAGCTGTCATCATTAGCAATAACGGGATCATCGACGTTATCGACTGTGATCGTGACTGTGCCTGTATCGGTATCGCCGTCGACATCAGTCGCAACATAATCGAAGCTGACATTACCGTTATAGTTGGCATCAGGAACAAAGGTCATAGTGCCGTCAGTTGCAATTACTACAGTACCGTTAGGCACTGTAATGTTCTGAGCGCCGCCAGTTAATGTCACACCATTGATACTCTGGATTGCCAGACCACCATCATTAGCAACATCGTTACCAAGCAGGTTAATAGAGATAGAGCCATCTTCGTTGACGGTGTAACTGTCATCATTAGCAATAACTGGCTCATCAACACTACTTACAGTAATAGTAAGGGTTGCTGTGTCACCTGTGTTTGTTGTGTAGGTGATAACAGGCAGAACACCATTCCAGTTAGCGGCTGGAGTGAAGCTATAACTGCCATCACTATTGATGATTAAGGTACCACCCTCAACAGTCACGTTAGTATTTACATCAAAGCTCTCTTCAACGCTATCACCATCAGTATCCATGGTGAATCCAGTCACACTGATATGACCTGCACCATCATTAGCTAGCACATTCCCTGAAGCTGTATTGTCCTCAAGAACAGTGATTGCATCATTAGTTGCGTTAGTAATTAATGCTGTATCGCTATTTGAGTTGGTATTGCCTGCCGGATCTGTAACTGTCGCAGTAATCGTTACATTAGTGCCCGTGGCCGGCGCGTCGATGGCCAAGCTAAGGCCGCTGTCGAGCATGGCTTGAGTGACGACGCCATTGAACAGTTCGTTACCGGCTTGGTCGGTGACGACTAAGGTGTCGCCGACGGCGGTGCCTTCACCGAGCTCAACGGTGATGTTGATTTGACCATCGAGCTCCGCATCGTTGATGAAGCCATCGTTGTTGATGTCCTCATCGATGGTGACGGTTGGGCTGGCGGGTGCGCCGCTGCCAATGCCGTAGTCCAAGGTCGCGCTGTCATTGCCTGTGGCGGTGTTGCCGGCAGGGTCAGTGACGTTAGCGGTGACCACAAGCTCAGTGCCTGTGGCAGGGGCATCGATGGCCAAGGTGAGGCCGTTATCAAGCATGGCTTGGGTGACTGGGCCGCTGAACAGGGTGTTACCCGCTTGGTCGGTGACCACTAAGGTGTCGCCCACGGCGGTGCCTGCGCCTAAGCTGACGGTGATGTCAATTTGACCTGAGAGCTCAACGTCATTGATAAAGCCATCGTTGTTGATGTCCTCATCGATGGTGACGGTTGGGCTGGCGGGTGCGCCGGTGCCCGTGCCGTAGTCGAGCAGGGCGTTATCGCTGCCCTGTGCGGTATTGCCAGCAGGGTCGGTGACGGTGGCGGTGACCGCGACGGTGGTGCCGGTAGCCGGCGCATCGAAGCTGACGCTGATGCCATTATCCAGCATGTCTTGGGTCACGGCGCCGGTGAACAGGGTGTTGCCGTCTTGGTCGGTGACGGTGACAGTGTCACCTATTACGGTGCCCGCGCCTAAGGTGACGGTGGCATTGATTTGGCCATCAAGCTCAGCCTCATTAATGAAGCCATCGTTGTTGGTGTCTTCTGTGATAACCACGGTAGGGGCCGCCGGTGCGCCGGTGCCTGTGCCGTAATCCAAGGTCGCACTGTCATTGCCGGTGGCGGTGTTGCCAGCCACATCGGTGACGGTGGCGGTGATAACCAAGTCCGTGCCGGTCGCTGGGGCATCGAGGCTGACGTTGATGCCATTATCAAGCATGTCCTGGGTGACTGGGCCACTGAACAGGGTGTTGCCGTCTTGGTCGGTGATGGTGACGGTGTCGCCCACCGCAGTGCCCGCGCCTAGGGTGACGGTGGCATCGACTTGACCATCAAGCTCCGTGTGGTTGATGAAGCCATCGTTGTTGGCATCTTCAGTGATTTCAACCGTTGGGCTGGCCGGTGCGCCGGTGCCTGTGCCGTAATCCAAGGTCGCGCTGTCATGGCTCGCTGCACTGTCGCCATTGGCGTTAGTGAGGGTTGCGGTGACGGTGACGGTGGTGCCCGTCGCAGGGGCATCCATGGTCAATGGTAGACCATTGGTGAGCATGTCTGTAGTGACCACACCGTTGAACAGCTCGTTACCGTCTTGGTCGGTGACGATCAAGGTGTCGCCGACACTGGTGCCCGCATCGAGGGTGACGGTGATGTTGATTTGACCGTCAAGCTCAGCGCTGTTGATGTAACCATCGTTGTTGGCATCTTCAGTGATTTCAACCGTTGGCGCTGCTGGCGCTGGCGCCTCAACGTAATCCAAGGTGGCTGCATCTGAGCCGGTGGCGGTGTTGCCTGCCACGTCAGTGACGGTGGCGGTGACCACGACATCCGTGCCGCTTGGCGGCGTGTCCATGGTGACGGCCAGGCCGTTATCGAGCATGGCTTGGGTAACCACGCCAGTGAACAAGACGTTACCCGCTTGGTCGGTGACCACTAAGGTGTCGCCCACCGCGGTGCCCGCCCCTAAGGTGACGGTGATGTCAATTTGGCCATCAAGCTCGGTGTCGTTGATGGTGCCATCGTTGTTGATGTCTTCATCAATGACCACGGTTGGGCTGGCGGGTGCGCCAGTGCCAGTGCCGTAATCGAGTAGCGCACTGTCAGAGCCTTGACTGCTGTTACCTGCCGGGTCGGTGACCGTGGCGGTGATAACTAAGTTGGTGCCCGTGGCTGGCGGGTCGATAGTGACTGCCAGACCATTGTCTATCATCTCCTGGGTGGCAGGGCCACTGAAGATGACGTTGCCGTCTTGGTCGGTGATGGTGACGGTGTCACCCACGCTCGTGCCTGCGCCTAAGGTGACGGTGGCATCGATTTGGCCATCAAGCTCGGCATCGTTGATGTAGCCGTCGTTGTTGGCATCCTCATCAATGACCACGGTGGGGGCCGCCGGAGCGCCGGTGCCGGTGCCGTAATCGAGCGTTGCTGCATCTGAGCCTTGGGCTGTATTGCCCGCGGCGTCAGTGACGGTGGCGGTGACCACGACGTCAGTGCCTGTCGCTGGCGCGTCCATGGTGACAGGGACGCCATTGGTGAGCATCTCCTGGGTCACGGTGCCGGTGAAGATGACGTTGCCATCTTGGTCAGTGACCACAAGGGTGTCGTCGACAGCGGTGCCTGCGCCTAAGGTGACGGTGATGTCGATTTGACCATCAAGCTCCGCATCATTAATGAAGCCATCGTTGTTGGCATCTTCATCAATGACCACGGTTGGGCTAGCAGGTGCGCCCGTGCCGGTGCCGTAATCGAGCGTTGCCGCATCTGAGCCGGTCGCGCTGTTGCCCGCAGCGTCAGTGACGGTAGCAGTCACCACAAGGTCGGTGCCGGTGGCCGGTGCATCAAAGCTGAGGTCGATGCCGTTATCGAGCATGTCCTGGGTCACGGTGCCGGTAAAGAGGGTGTTGCCGTCTTGGTCGGTGATGGTGACGGTGTCGCCCACCACGGTGCCCGCGCCTAAGGTGACGGTGGCGTTGATTTGACCATCAAGCTCCGCATCGTTGATGAAGCCATCGTTGTTGATATCCTCATCAATGACCACGGTCGGCGCCGCCGGTGCGCCGGTGCCTGAGCCGTAATCAAGCAGCGCATTATCTGAGCCTGCCGCTTCATTGCCCAAGGTGTCGGTGACCGTCGCGGTGATGACCACGTTGGTGCCGGTCGCCGGTGGATCCATGGCCAAGTCGAGGCCATTATCAAGCATATCCTGGGTGACGGTGCCACTGAACAGCTCATTACCGTCTTGGTCAGTCACCACAAGTGTGTCGCCCACCACGGTGTTGGCGCCAAGTTCAACAGTGATGTTGATTTGACCTTCCAGCTCGGCGTCATTGATGTAGCCGTCGTTGTTGGTATCTTCGGTGATAACCACGGTCGGTGCGCCCGGTACGGTGACGCTGTCATCGTAGTCCAGTGTCGCACTGTCATTGCCGGTGGCGGTGTTGCCTGCCACATCGGTGACGGTGGCGGTGATAACAAGTTCAGTGCCGGTCGCCGGTGCGTCGATGACGGCATCGATGCCATTATCGAGCATGTCTTGGGTGACAGGGCCGGTGTAAATCACCTCGCCAGTTTGGTCCGTGATGGTGACGGTGTCACCGACCTCGGTGCCGCTGCCTAAGGTGACGGTGATGTTGATTTGGCCATCGAGCTCCGCATCGGTGATGGTGCCATCGTTGTTGGTGTCTTCAACAATCTCAACCGTTGGCGCTGCCGGAGCGTCTGTGCCGACATCGAGCGTCGCCGCATCACTGCCTTGTGCGCTGTTGCCTGCCGCATCGGTAACGGTGGCGGTGACCACCACGTCAGTGCCTGTGGCGGGGGCGTCCATGGTGACAGGGACGCCATTGGTGAGCATGTCTGCGGTGACCACGCCGTTAAACAGCTCGTTACCCGCTTGGTCGGTGACCACTAAGGTGTCGCCCACGACAGTGCCTGCGCCTAACTCAACCGTGATGTTGATTTGGCCATCAAGCTCCGCGTCATTAATGAAGCCATCGTTGTTGGCATCTTCATCAATGGTGACGGTCGGCGCAGCCGGTGCGCCGGTGCCCGTGCCGACATCGAGGGTGGCACTGTCGCTGCCTTGTGCCGTGTTGCCCGCGACATCGGTGACGTTGGCGGTGATAACCACCTCCGTGCCCGTCGCGGGTGCGTCTATCGCTAAGTCCAGTCCACTGTCGAGCATCGCCTGGGTGACCGGGCCGCTGAACAGGGTATTACCGGCTTGGTCGGTGACGACTAAGGTGTCGCCCACGGCCGTGCCCGCGCCTAACTCAACCGTGATGTTGATTTGACCGTCAAGCTCGGCATCGTTAATGAAGCCATCGTTGTTGGCATCTTCCACAATCTCAACCGTCGGGCTGGCCGGTGCGCCAACGCCCGTGCCGTAGTCCAGTGTCGCTGCATCATTGCCTGTCGCGGTGTTGCCCGCTTCGTCAGTGACGGTGGCGGTGATCACCACATCCGTGCCCGTGGCTGGCGCGTCCATGGTAACCGCTTGGCCGTTATCGAGCATATCTTGGGTGACAGTCCCGTTAAACAGCTCGTTACCGTCTTGGTCGGTGACCACTAAGGTGTCGCCCACCACGGTGCCTTCGCCGAGTTCCACGGTGATGTTGATCTGGCCGTCAAGCTCCGCCTCGTTAATGTAGCCGTCGTTGTTGGTATCTTCGTCGATGGTGACGCTTGGTGCGGCAGGGGCGCCGACGCCCACACCGTAATCCAGTGTCGCTGCATCTGAGCCAGTTGCGCTGTTGCCCGCCGGATCGGTGACGTTGGCGGTGATAACCAGGTTGGTGCCAGTGGCAGGCGGATCGATCGCCAGTGCCAGGCCGTTGTCGAGCATGTCTTGGGTGGCCGGGCCGCTGAACAAGACGTTGCCGTCTTGGTCAGTGACGGTGACGGTGTCACCAATGACCGTGCCTGCGCCTAAGGTGACGCTGATGTTGATTTGACCATTGAGCTCGGCATCATTGATGAAGCCGTCGTTGTTGGCATCTTCAGTGATTTCAACGGTAGGCGCTAATGGGGCGCTGCTGCCGTAATCCAAGGTCGCGCTGTCGTTGCCCGTGGCGGTGTTGCCGGCAGGATCTGTGACGTTGGCGGTCACGACGAGCTCAGTGCCCGTGGCCGGCGCGTCGATGGCCAAGCTCAGGCCGCTGTCGAGCATGGCCTGAGTGACGACGCCATTGAACAGTTCATTACCGGCTTGGTCGGTGACGACTAAGGTGTCGCCGACGGCGGTGCCTTCTCCGAGCTCAACGGTGATGTTGATTTGACCATCGAGCTCCGCGTCGTTGATGAAGCCATCGTTGTTGATGTCCTCATCGATGGTGACGGTTGGGCTGGCGGGGGCGCCGCTGCCAATGCCGTAGTCCAAGGTCGCGCTGTCATTGCCTGTGGCGGTGTTGCCGGCAGGGTCAGTGACGTTAGCGGTGACCACAAGCTCAGTGCCTGTGACTGGGGCATCGATGGCCAAGGTGAGGCCGTTATCAAGCATGGCTTGGGTGACTGGGCCGCTGAACAGGGTGTTACCCGCTTGGTCGGTGACTACTAAGGTGTCGCCCACGGCGGTGCCTGCGCCTAAGCTGACGGTGATGTCAATTTGACCTGAGAGCTCAACGTCATTGATAAAGCCATCGTTGTTGATGTCCTCATCGATGGTGACGGTTGGGCTGGCGGGTGCGCCGGTGCCCGTGCCGTAGTCGAGCAGGGCGTTATCGCTGCCCTGTGCGGTATTGCCAGCAGGGTCGGTGACGGTGGCGGTGACCGCGACGGTGGTGCCGGTAGCCGGCGCATCGAAGCTGACGCTGATGCCATTATCGAGCATGTCCTGGGTCACGGCGCCGGTGAACAGGGTGTTGCCGTCTTGGTCGGTGACGGTGACGGTGTCACCTATTACGGTGCCCGCGCCTAAGGTGACGGTGGCATTGATTTGGCCATCAAGCTCAGCCTCATTAATGAAGCCATCGTTGTTGGCGTCTTCTGTGATAACCACGGTAGGGGCCGCCGGTGCGCCGGTGCCTGTGCCGTAATCCAAGGTTGCACTGTCATTGCCGGTGGCGGTGTTGCCAGCCACATCGGTGACGGTGGCGGTGATAACCACGTCCGTGCCGGTCGCTGGGGCATCGAGGCTGACGTTGATGCCATTATCAAGCATGTCCTGGGTGACTGGGCCACTGAACAGGGTGTTGCCGTCTTGGTCGGTGATGGTGACGGTGTCGCCCACCGCAGTGCCCGCACCTAGGGTGACGGTGGCATCGATTTGACCATCAAGCTCCGTGTGGTTGATGAAGCCATCGTTGTTGGCATCTTCAGTGATTTCAACGGTTGGGCTGGCCGGTGCGCCGGTGCCCGTGCCGTAATCCAAGGTCGCGCTGTCATGGCTCGCTGCACTGTCGCCATTGGCGTTAGTGAGGGTCGCGGTGACGGTGACGGTGGTGCCCGTCGCAGGGGCATCCATGGTCAATGGTAGACCATTGGTGAGCATGTCTGTAGTGACCACACCGTTGAACAGTTCGTTACCGTCTTGGTCGGTGACGACCAAGGTGTCGCCGACACTGGTGCCCGCATCGAGGGTGACGGTGATGTTGATTTGACCGTCAAGCTCAGCGCTGTTGATGTAACCATCGTTGTTGGCATCTTCAGTGATTTCAACCGTTGGCGCTGCTGGCGCTGGCGCCTCAACGTAATCCAAGGTGGCTGCATCTGAGCCGGTGGCGGTGTTGCCTGCCACGTCAGTGACGGTGGCGGTGACCACGACATCCGTGCCGCTTGGCGGCGTGTCCATGGTGACGGCCAGGCCGTTATCGAGCATGGCTTGGGTAACCACGCCAGTGAACAAGACGTTACCCGCTTGGTCGGTGACCACTAAGGTGTCGCCCACCGCGGTGCCCGCCCCTAAGGTGACGGTGATGTCAATTTGGCCATCAAGCTCGGTGTCGTTGATGGTGCCATCGTTGTTGATGTCTTCATCAATGACCACGGTTGGGCTGGCGGGTGCGCCAGTGCCAGTGCCGTAATCGAGTAGCGCACTGTCAGAGCCTTGACTGCTGTTACCTGCCGGGTCGGTGACCGTGGCGGTGATAACTAAGTTGGTGCCCGTGGCAGGCGGGTCGATAGTGACTGCCAGACCATTGTCTATCATCTCCTGGGTGGCAGGGCCACTGAAGATGACGTTGCCGTCTTGGTCGGTGATGGTGACGGTGTCACCCACGCTTGTGCCTGCGCCTAAGGTGACGGTGGCATCGATTTGGCCATCAAGCTCGGCATCGTTGATGTAGCCGTCGTTGTTGGCATCCTCATCAATGACCACGGTGGGGGCCGCCGGAGCGCCGGTGCCGGTGCCGTAATCGAGCGTTGCTGCATCTGAGCCTTGGGCTGTATTGCCCGCGGCGTCAGTGACGGTGGCGGTGACCACGACGTCAGTGCCTGTCGCTGGCGCGTCCATGGTGACAGGGACGCCATTGGTGAGCATCTCCTGGGTCACGGTGCCGGTGAAGATGACGTTGCCATCTTGGTCAGTGACCACAAGGGTGTCGCCGACTGCGGTGCCTGCGCCTAAGGTGACGGTGATGTCGATTTGACCATCAAGCTCCGCATCATTAATGAAGCCATCGTTGTTGGCATCTTCATCAATGACCACGGTTGGACTAGCAGGTGCGCCAGTGCCGGTGCCGTAATCGAGCGTTGCCGCATCTGAGCCGGTCGCGCTGTTGCCTGCCACGTCAGTGACGGTAGCAGTCACCACGAGGTTGGTGCCGGTGGCGGGTGCATCAAAGCTGAGGTCGATGCCGTTATCGAGCATGTCCTGGGTCACGGTGCCGGTAAAGAGGGTGTTGCCGTCTTGGTCGGTGATGGTGACGGTGTCGCCCACCACGGTGCCCGCGCCTAAGGTGACGGTGGCGTTGATTTGACCATCAAGCTCCGCATCGTTGATGAAGCCATCGTTGTTGATATCCTCATCAATGACCACGGTCGGCGCCGCCGGTGCGCCGGTGCCTGAGCCGTAATCAAGCAGCGCATTATCTGAGCCTGCCGCTTCATTGCCCAAGGTGTCGGTGACCGTCGCGGTGATGACCACGTTGGTGCCGGTCGCCGGTGGATCCATGGCCAAGTCGAGGCCATTATCAAGCATATCCTGGGTGACGGTGCCACTGAACAGCTCATTACCGTCTTGGTCAGTCACCACAAGTGTGTCGCCCACCACGGTGTTGGCGCCAAGTTCAACAGTGATGTTGATTTGACCTTCCAGCTCGGCGTCATTGATGTAGCCGTCGTTGTTGGTATCTTCGGTGATAACCACGGTCGGTGCGCCCGGTACGGTGACGCTGTCATCGTAGTCCAGTGTCGCACTGTCATTGCCGGTGGCGGTGTTGCCTGCCACATCGGTGACGGTGGCGGTGATAACAAGTTCAGTGCCGGTCGCCGGTGCGTCGATGACGGCATCGATGCCATTATCGAGCATGTCTTGGGTGACAGGGCCGGTGTAAATCACCTCGCCAGTTTGGTCCGTGATGGTGACGGTGTCACCGACCTCGGTGCCGCTGCCTAAGGTGACGGTGATGTTGATTTGGCCATCGAGCTCCGCATCGGTGATGGTGCCATCGTTGTTGGTGTCTTCAACAATCTCAACCGTTGGCGCTGCCGGAGCGTCTGTGCCGACATCGAGCGTCGCCGCATCACTGCCTTGTGCGCTGTTGCCTGCCGCATCGGTAACGGTGGCGGTGACCACCACGTCAGTGCCTGTGGCGGGGGCGTCCATGGTGACAGGGACGCCATTGGTGAGCATGTCTGCGGTGACCACGCCGTTAAACAGCTCGTTACCCGCTTGGTCGGTGACCACTAAGGTGTCGCCCACGACAGTGCCTGCGCCTAACTCAACCGTGATGTTGATTTGGCCATCAAGCTCCGCGTCATTAATGAAGCCATCGTTGTTGGCATCTTCATCAATGGTGACGGTCGGCGCAGCCGGTGCGCCGGTGCCCGTGCCGACATCGAGGGTGGCACTGTCGCTGCCTTGTGCCGTGTTGCCCGCGACATCGGTGACGTTGGCGGTGATAACCACCTCCGTGCCCGTCGCGGGTGCGTCTATCGCTAAGTCCAGTCCACTGTCGAGCATCGCCTGGGTGACCGGGCCGCTGAACAGGGTATTACCGGCTTGGTCGGTGACGACTAAGGTGTCGCCCACGGCCGTGCCCGCGCCTAACTCAACCGTGATGTTGATTTGACCGTCAAGCTCGGCATCGTTAATGAAGCCATCGTTGTTGGCATCTTCCACAATCTCAACCGTCGGGCTGGCCGGTGCGCCAACGCCCGTGCCGTAGTCCAGTGTCGCTGCATCATTGCCGGTGGCGGTATTGCCCGCCTCGTCAGTGACGGTGGCGGTGACCACCACATCGGTGCCCGTGGCTGGCGCGTCCATGGTGACTGCTTGGCCGTTATCGAGCATATCTTGGGTGACAGTCCCGTTAAACAGCTCGTTACCGTCTTGGTCGGTGATCACTAAGGTGTCGCCCACCACGGTGCCTTCGCCGAGTTCCACGGTGATGTTGATCTGGCCGTCAAGCTCCGCCTCGTTAATGTAGCCGTCGTTGTTGGTATCTTCGTCGATGGTGACGCTTGGTGCGGCAGGGGCGCCGACGCCCACACCGTAATCCAGTGTCGCTGCATCTGAGCCGGTCGCGCTGTTGCCCGCCGGATCGGTGACGTTGGCGGTGATAACCAGGTTGGTGCCAGTGGCAGGCGGATCGATCGCCAGTGCCAGGCCGTTGTCGAGCATGTCTTGGGTGGCCGGGCCGCTGAACAAGACGTTGCCGTCTTGGTCAGTGACGGTGACGGTGTCACCAATGACCGTGCCCGCGCCTAAGGTGACGCTGATGTTGATTTGACCATTGAGCTCGGCATCATTGATGAAGCCGTCGTTGTTGGCATCTTCAGTGATTTCAACGGTGGGCGCTAATGGGGCGCTGCTGCCGTAATCCAAGGTCGCGCTGTCGTTGCCCGTGGCGGTGTTGCCGGCAGGATCTGTGACGTTGGCGGTCACGACGAGCTCAGTGCCCGTGGCCGGCGCGTCGATGGCCAAGCTCAGGCCGCTGTCGAGCATGGCCTGAGTGACGACGCCATTGAACAGTTCATTACCGGCTTGGTCGGTGACGACTAAGGTGTCGCCGACGGCGGTGCCTTCTCCGAGCTCAACGGTGATGTTGATTTGACCATCGAGCTCCGCGTCGTTGATGAAGCCATCGTTGTTACTATCTTCATCGATGGTGACGGTTGGGCTGGCGGGTGCGCCGCTGCCAATGCCGTAGTCCAAGGTCGCGCTGTCATTGCCTGTGGCGGTGTTGCCGGCAGGGTCAGTGACGTTAGCGGTGACCACAAGCTCAGTGCCTGTGACTGGGGCATCGATGGCCAAGGTGAGGCCGTTATCAAGCATGGCTTGGGTGACTGGGCCGCTGAACAGGGTGTTACCCGCTTGGTCGGTGACTACTAAGGTGTCGCCCACGGCGGTGCCTGCGCCTAAGCTGACGGTGATGTCAATTTGACCTGAGAGCTCAACGTCATTGATAAAGCCATCGTTGTTGATGTCCTCATCGATGGTGACGGTTGGGCTGGCGGGTGCGCCGGTGCCCGTGCCGTAGTCGAGCAGGGCGTTATCGCTGCCCTGTGCGGTATTGCCAGCAGGGTCGGTGACGGTGGCGGTGACCGCGACGGTGGTGCCGGTAGCCGGCGCATCGAAGCTGACGCTGATGCCATTATCGAGCATGTCCTGGGTCACGGCGCCGGTGAACAGGGTGTTGCCGTCTTGGTCGGTGACGGTGACGGTGTCACCGATCACGGTGCCCGCGCCTAAGGTGACGGTGGCATTGATTTGGCCATCAAGCTCAGCCTCATTAATGAAGCCATCGTTGTTGGCGTCTTCTGTGATAACCACGGTAGGGGCCGCCGGTGCGCCGGTGCCTGTGCCGTAATCCAAGGTTGCACTGTCATTGCCGGTGGCGGTGTTGCCAGCCACATCGGTGACGGTGGCGGTGATAACCACGTCCGTGCCGGTCGCTGGGGCATCGAGGCTGACGTTGATGCCATTATCGAGCATGTCCTGGGTGACTGGGCCACTGAACAGGGTGTTGCCGTCTTGGTCGGTGATGGTGACGGTGTCGCCCACCGCAGTGCCCGCACCTAGGGTGACGGTGGCATCGATTTGACCATCAAGCTCCGTGTGGTTGATGAAGCCATCGTTGTTGGCATCTTCAGTGATTTCAACGGTTGGGCTGGCCGGTGCGCCGGTGCCCGTGCCGTAATCCAAGGTCGCGCTGTCATGGCTCGCTGCACTGTCGCCATTGGCGTTAGTGAGGGTCGCGGTGACGGTGACGGTGGTGCCCGTCGCAGGGGCATCCATGGTCAATGGTAGACCATTGGTGAGCATGTCTGTAGTGACCACACCGTTGAACAGTTCGTTACCGTCTTGGTCGGTGACGACCAAGGTGTCGCCGACACTGGTGCCCGCATCGAGGGTGACGGTGATGTTGATTTGACCGTCAAGCTCAGCGCTGTTGATGTAACCATCGTTGTTGGCATCTTCAGTGATTTCAACCGTTGGCGCTGCTGGCGCTGGCGCCTCAACGTAATCCAAGGTGGCTGCATCTGAGCCCGTGGCGGTGTTGCCTGCCACGTCAGTGACGGTGGCGGTGACCACGACATCCGTGCCGCTTGGCGGCGTGTCCATGGTGACGGCCTGGCCGTTATCGAGCATGGCTTGGGTAACCACGCCAGTGAACAAGACGTTACCCGCTTGGTCGGTGACCACTAAGGTGTCGCCCACCGCGGTGCCCGCCCCTAAGGTGACGGTGATGTCAATTTGGCCATCAAGCTCGGTGTCGTTGATGGTGCCATCGTTGTTGATGTCTTCATCAATGACCACGGTTGGGCTGGCGGGTGCGCCAGTGCCAGTGCCGTAATCGAGTAGCGCACTGTCAGAGCCTTGACTGCTGTTACCTGCCGGGTCGGTGACCGTGGCGGTGATAACTAAGTTGGTGCCCGTGGCAGGCGGGTCGATAGTGACTGCCAGACCATTGTCTATCATCTCCTGAGTGGCAGGGCCACTGAAGATGACGTTGCCGTCTTGGTCGGTGATGGTGACGGTGTCACCCACGCTCGTGCCTGCGCCTAGTGTGACGGTGGCATCGATTTGGCCATCAAGCTCGGCATCGTTGATGTAGCCGTCGTTGTTGGCATCCTCATCAATGACCACGGTGGGGGCCGCCGGTGCGCCGGTGCCGGTGCCGTAATCGAGCGTTGCTGCATCTGAGCCTTGGGCTGTATTGCCCGCGGCGTCAGTGACCGTGGCGGTGACCACGACGTCAGTGCCTGTCGCTGGCGCGTCCATGGTGACAGGGACGCCATTGGTGAGCATCTCCTGGGTCACGGTGCCGGTGAAGATGACGTTGCCATCTTGGTCAGTGACCACAAGGGTGTCGTCGACAGCGGTGCCTGCGCCTAAGGTGACGGTGATGTCGATTTGACCATCAAGCTCCGCATCATTAATGAAGCCATCGTTGTTGGCATCTTCATCAATGACCACGGTTGGGCTAGCAGGTGCGCCCGTGCCGGTGCCGTAATCGAGCGTTGCCGCATCTGAGCCGGTCGCGCTGTTGCCCGCAGCGTCAGTGACGGTAGCAGTCACCACAAGGTCGGTGCCGGTGGCCGGTGCATCAAAGCTGAGGTCGATGCCGTTATCGAGCATGTCCTGGGTCACGGTGCCGGTAAAGAGGGTGTTGCCGTCTTGGTCGGTGATGGTGACGGTGTCGCCCACCACGGTGCCCGCGCCTAAGGTGACGGTGGCGTTGATTTGACCATCAAGCTCCGCATCGTTGATGAAGCCATCGTTGTTGATATCCTCATCAATGACCACGGTCGGCGCCGCCGGTGCGCCGGTGCCTGAGCCGTAATCAAGCAGCGCATTATCTGAGCCTGCCGCTTCATTGCCCAAGGTGTCGGTGACCGTCGCGGTGATGACCACGTTGGTGCCGGTCGCCGGTGGATCCATGGCCAAGTCGAGGCCATTATCAAGCATATCCTGGGTGACGGTGCCACTGAACAGCTCATTACCGTCTTGGTCAGTCACCACAAGTGTGTCGCCCACCACGGTGTTGGCGCCAAGTTCAACAGTGATGTTGATTTGACCTTCCAGCTCGGCGTCATTGATGTAGCCGTCGTTGTTGGTATCTTCGGTGATAACCACGGTCGGTGCGCCCGGTACGGTGACGCTGTCATCGTAGTCCAGTGTCGCACTGTCATTGCCGGTGGCGGTGTTGCCTGCCACATCGGTGACGGTGGCGGTGATAACAAGCTCAGTGCCGGTCGCCGGTGCGTCGATGACGGCATCGATGCCATTATCGAGCATGTCTTGGGTGACAGGGCCGGTGTAAATCACCTCGCCAGTTTGGTCCGTGATGGTGACGGTGTCACCGACCTCGGTGCCGCTGCCTAAGGTGACGGTGATGTTGATTTGGCCATCGAGCTCCGCATCGGTGATGGTGCCATCGTTGTTGGTGTCTTCAACAATCTCAACCGTTGGCGCTGCCGGAGCGTCTGTGCCGACATCGAGCGTCGCCGCATCACTGCCTTGTGCGCTGTTGCCTGCCGCATCGGTGACGGTGGCGGTGACCACCACGTCAGTGCCTGTGGCGGGGGCGTCCATGGTGACAGGGACGCCATTGGTGAGCATGTCTGCGGTGACCACGCCGTTAAACAGCTCGTTACCCGCTTGGTCGGTGACCACTAAGGTGTCGCCCACGACAGTGCCTGCGCCTAACTCAACCGTGATGTTGATTTGGCCATCAAGCTCCGCGTCATTAATGAAGCCATCGTTGTTGGCATCTTCATCAATGGTGACGGTCGGCGCAGCCGGTGCGCCGGTGCCCGTGCCGACATCGAGGGTGGCACTGTCGCTGCCTTGTGCCGTGTTGCCCGCGACATCGGTGACGTTGGCGGTGATAACCACCTCCGTGCCCGTTGCTGGTGCGTCTATCGCTAAGTCCAGTCCACTGTCGAGCATCGCCTGGGTGACCGGGCCGCTGAACAGGGTATTACCGGCTTGGTCGGTGACGACTAAGGTGTCGCCCACGGCCGTGCCCGCGCCTAAGGTGACGGTGATGTTGATTTGACCGTCAAGCTCGGCATCGTTTATGAAGCCATCGTTGTTGGCATCTTCCACAATCTCAACCGTCGGGCTGGCCGGTGCGCCAACGCCCGTGCCGTAGTCCAGTGTCGCTGCATCATTGCCTGTCGCGGTGTTGCCCGCTTCGTCAGTGACGGTGGCGGTGATCACCACATCCGTGCCCGTGGCTGGCGCGTCCATGGTAACCGCTTGGCCGTTATCGAGCATATCTTGGGTGACAGTCCCGTTAAACAGCTCGTTACCGTCTTGGTCGGTGACCACTAAGGTGTCGCCCACCACGGTGCCTTCGCCGAGTTCCACGGTGATGTTGATCTGGCCGTCAAGCTCCGCCTCGTTAATGTAGCCGTCGTTGTTGGTATCTTCGTCGATGGTGACGCTTGGTGCGGCAGGGGCGCCGACGCCCACACCGTAATCCAGTGTCGCTGCATCTGAGCCAGTTGCGCTGTTGCCCGCCGGATCGGTGACGTTGGCGGTGATAACCAGGTTGGTGCCAGTGGCAGGCGGATCGATCGCCAGTGCCAGGCCGTTGTCGAGCATGTCTTGGGTGGCCGGGCCGCTGAACAAGACGTTGCCGTCTTGGTCAGTGACGGTGACGGTGTCACCAATGACCGTGCCTGCGCCTAAGGTGACGCTGATGTTGATTTGACCATTGAGCTCGGCATCATTGATGAAGCCGTCGTTGTTGGCATCTTCAGTGATTTCAACGGTAGGCGCTAATGGGGCGCTGCTGCCGTAATCCAAGGTCGCGCTGTCGTTGCCCGTGGCGGTGTTGCCGGCAGGATCTGTGACGTTGGCGGTCACGACGAGCTCAGTGCCCGTGGCCGGCGCGTCGATGGCCAAGCTCAGGCCGCTGTCGAGCATGGCCTGAGTGACGACGCCATTGAACAGTTCATTACCGGCTTGGTCGGTGACGACTAAGGTGTCGCCGACGGCGGTGCCTTCTCCGAGCTCAACGGTGATGTTGATTTGACCATCGAGCTCCGCGTCGTTGATGAAGCCATCGTTGTTGATGTCCTCATCGATGGTGACGGTTGGGCTGGCGGGGGCGCCGCTGCCAATGCCGTAGTCCAAGGTCGCGCTGTCATTGCCTGTGGCGGTGTTGCCGGCAGGGTCAGTGACGTTAGCGGTGACCACAAGCTCAGTGCCTGTGACTGGGGCATCGATGGCCAAGGTGAGGCCGTTATCAAGCATGGCTTGGGTGACTGGGCCGCTGAACAGGGTGTTACCCGCTTGGTCGGTGACCACTAAGGTGTCGCCCACGGCGGTGCCTGCGCCTAAGCTGACGGTGATGTCAATTTGACCTGAGAGCTCAACGTCATTGATAAAGCCATCGTTGTTGATGTCCTCATCGATGGTGACGGTTGGGCTGGCGGGTGCGCCGGTGCCCGTGCCGTAGTCGAGCAGGGCGTTATCGCTGCCCTGTGCGGTATTGCCAGCAGGGTCGGTGACGGTGGCGGTGACCGCGACGGTGGTGCCGGTAGCCGGCGCATCGAAGCTGACGCTGATGCCATTATCGAGCATGTCCTGGGTCACGGCGCCGGTGAACAGGGTGTTGCCGTCTTGGTCGGTGACGGTGACGGTGTCACCTATTACGGTGCCCGCGCCTAAGGTGACGGTGGCATTGATTTGGCCATCAAGCTCAGCCTCATTAATGAAGCCATCGTTGTTGGCGTCTTCTGTGATAACCACGGTAGGGGCCGCCGGTGCGCCGGTGCCTGTGCCGTAATCCAAGGTTGCACTGTCATTGCCGGTGGCGGTGTTGCCAGCCACATCGGTGACGGTGGCGGTGATAACCACGTCCGTGCCGGTCGCTGGGGCATCGAGGCTGACGTTGATGCCATTATCGAGCATGTCCTGGGTGACTGGGCCACTGAACAGGGTGTTGCCGTCTTGGTCGGTGATGGTGACCGTGTCGCCCACCGCAGTGCCCGCACCTAGGGTGACGGTGGCATCGATTTGACCATCAAGCTCCGTGTGGTTGATGAAGCCATCGTTGTTGGCATCTTCAGTGATTTCAACGGTTGGGCTGGCCGGTGCGCCGGTGCCCGTGCCGTAATCCAAGGTCGCGCTGTCATGGCTCGCTGCACTGTCGCCATTGGCGTTAGTGAGGGTCGCGGTGACGGTGACGGTGGTGCCCGTCGCAGGGGCATCCATGGTCAATGGTAGACCATTGGTGAGCATGTCTGTAGTGACCACACCGTTGAACAGTTCGTTACCGTCTTGGTCGGTGACGACCAAGGTGTCGCCGACACTGGTGCCCGCATCGAGGGTGACGGTGATGTTGATTTGACCGTCAAGCTCAGCGCTGTTGATGTAACCATCGTTGTTGGCATCTTCAGTGATTTCAACCGTTGGCGCTGCTGGCGCTGGCGCCTCAACGTAATCCAAGGTGGCTGCATCTGAGCCCGTGGCGGTGTTGCCTGCCACGTCAGTGACGGTGGCGGTGACCACGACATCCGTGCCGCTTGGCGGCGTGTCCATGGTGACGGCCTGGCCGTTATCGAGCATGGCTTGGGTAACCACGCCAGTGAACAAGACGTTACCCGCTTGGTCGGTGACCACTAAGGTGTCGCCCACCGCGGTGCCCGCCCCTAAGGTGACGGTGATGTCAATTTGGCCATCAAGCTCGGTGTCGTTGATGGTGCCATCGTTGTTGATGTCTTCATCAATGACCACGGTTGGGCTGGCGGGTGCGCCAGTGCCAGTGCCGTAATCGAGTAGCGCACTGTCAGAGCCTTGACTGCTGTTACCTGCCGGGTCGGTGACCGTGGCGGTGATAACTAAGTTGGTGCCCGTGGCAGGCGGGTCGATAGTGACTGCCAGACCATTGTCTATCATCTCCTGAGTGGCAGGGCCACTGAAGATGACGTTGCCGTCTTGGTCGGTGATGGTGACGGTGTCACCCACGCTCGTGCCTGCGCCTAGTGTGACGGTGGCATCGATTTGGCCATCAAGCTCGGCATCGTTGATGTAGCCGTCGTTGTTGGCATCCTCATCAATGACCACGGTGGGGGCCGCCGGTGCGCCGGTGCCGGTGCCGTAATCGAGCGTTGCTGCATCTGAGCCTTGGGCTGTATTGCCCGCGGCGTCAGTGACGGTGGCGGTGACCACGACGTCAGTGCCTGTCGCTGGCGCGTCCATGGTGACAGGGACGCCATTGGTGAGCATCTCCTGGGTCACGGTGCCGGTGAAGATGACGTTGCCATCTTGGTCAGTGACCACAAGGGTGTCGTCGACAGCGGTGCCTGCGCCTAAGGTGACGGTGATGTCGATTTGACCATCAAGCTCCGCATCATTAATGAAGCCATCGTTGTTGGCATCTTCATCAATGACCACGGTTGGGCTAGCAGGTGCGCCCGTGCCGGTGCCGTAATCGAGCGTTGCCGCATCTGAGCCGGTCGCGCTGTTGCCTGCCACGTCAGTGACGGTGGCAGTCACCACGAGGTCGGTGCCGGTGGCCGGTGCATCAAAGCTGAGGTCGATGCCGTTATCGAGCATGTCCTGGGTCACGGTGCCGGTAAAGAGGGTGTTACCGTCTTGGTCGGTGATGGTGACGGTGTCGCCCACCACGGTGCCCGCGCCTAAGGTGACGGTGGCGTTGATTTGACCATCAAGCTCCGCATCGTTGATGAAGCCATCGTTGTTGATATCCTCATCAATGACCACGGTCGGCGCCGCGGGTGCGCCGGTGCCTGAGCCGTAATCAAGCAGCGCATTATCTGAGCCTGCCGCTTCATTGCCCAAGGTGTCGGTGACCGTCGCGGTGATGACCACGTTGGTGCCGGTCGCCGGTGGATCCATGGCCAAGTCGAGGCCATTATCAAGCATCTCTTGGGTGACGGTGCCACTGAACAGCTCATTACCGTCTTGGTCAGTCACCACAAGTGTGTCGCCCACCACGGTGTTGGCGCCAAGTTCAACGGTGATGTTGATTTGACCTTCCAGCTCGGCGTCATTGATGTAGCCGTCGTTGTTGGTATCTTCGGTGATAACCACGGTCGGTGCGCCCGGTACGGTGACGCTGTCATCGTAGTCCAGTGTCGCACTGTCATTGCCGGTGGCGGTGTTGCCTGCCACATCGGTGACGGTGGCGGTGATAACAAGCTCAGTGCCGGTCGCCGGTGCGTCGATGACGGCATCGATGCCATTATCGAGCATGTCTTGGGTGACAGGGCCGGTGTAAATCACCTCGCCAGTTTGGTCCGTGATGGTGACGGTGTCACCGACCTCGGTGCCGCTGCCTAAGGTGACGGTGATGTTGATTTGGCCATCGAGCTCCGCATCGGTGATGGTGCCATCGTTGTTGGTGTCTTCAACAATCTCAACCGTTGGCGCTGCCGGAGCGTCTGTGCCGACATCGAGCGTCGCCGCATCACTGCCTTGTGCGCTGTTGCCTGCCGCATCGGTAACGGTGGCGGTGACCACCACATCAGTGCCTGTGGCGGGGGCGTCCATGGTGACAGGGACGCCATTGGTGAGCATGTCTGCGGTGACCACGCCGTTAAACAGCTCGTTACCCGCTTGGTCGGTGACCACTAAGGTGTCGCCCACGACAGTGCCTGCGCCTAACTCAACCGTGATGTTGATTTGGCCATCAAGCTCCGCGTCATTAATGAAGCCATCGTTGTTGGCATCTTCATCAATGGTGACGGTCGGCGCAGCCGGTGCGCCGGTGCCCGTGCCGACATCGAGGGTGGCACTGTCGCTGCCTTGTGCCGTGTTGCCCGCGACATCGGTGACGTTGGCGGTGATAACCACCTCCGTGCCCGTCGCGGGTGCGTCTATCGCTAAGTCCAGTCCACTGTCGAGCATCGCCTGGGTGACCGGGCCGCTGAACAGGGTATTACCGGCTTGGTCGGTGACGACTAAGGTGTCGCCCACGGCCGTGCCCGCGCCTAAGGTGACGGTGATGTTGATTTGACCGTCAAGCTCGGCATCGTTAATGAAGCCATCGTTGTTGGCATCTTCCACAATCTCAACCGTCGGGCTGGCCGGTGCGCCAACGCCCGTGCCGTAGTCCAGTGTCGCTGCATCAGAGCCTGTCGCGGTGTTGCCCGCTTCGTCAGTGACGGTGGCGGTGATCACCACATCCGTGCCCGTGGCTGGCGCGTCCATGGTAACCGCTTGGCCGTTATCGAGCATATCTTGGGTGACAGTCCCGTTAAACAGCTCGTTACCGTCTTGATCGGTGACCACTAAGGTGTCGCCCACCACGGTGCCTTCGCCGAGTTCCACGGTGATGTTGATCTGGCCGTCAAGCTCCGCCTCGTTAATGTAGCCGTCGTTGTTGGTATCTTCGTCGATGGTGACGCTTGGTGCGGCAGGGGCGCCGACGCCCACACCGTAATCCAGTGTCGCTGCATCTGAGCCGGTCGCGCTATTGCCCGCCGGATCGGTGACGTTGGCGGTGATAACCAGGTTGGTGCCAGTGGCAGGTGCATCAATGGCTAAATCTAAACCATTATCTAGCATTGCCTGAGTAATAGGACCATTAAAGAGTTCATTACCATCTTGATCGGTGATCACTAAAGTATCACCGACTTCTGTATCTTCCCCCAATGTCACATTGATGTTGATTTGACCGTTAAGCTCGGCGTCATTGATGAAGCCGTCGTTGTTGGCATCTTCAGTGATTTCGACTGTTGGTGCCGCGGGGGCACCATTGTCGAGAATTGCGCTGTCGCTACCAGTGTTAGTATTGCCCGCTGGATCGGTGACGTTAGCAGTAATAATAACCTCTGTACCGATCGCAGGAGCATCGATGGCCAAGCTCAGGCCGCTGTCGAGCATGGCTTGGGTGACTGGGCCACTGAACAGTTCATTACCGGCTTGGTCGGTGACGACTAAGGTGTCGCCGACGGCGGTGCCTTCTCCGAGCTCAACGGTGATGTTGATTTGACCATCCAGCTCCGCATCGTTGATGAAGCCATCGTTGTTACTATCTTCATCGATGGTGACGGTTGGGCTGGCGGGTGCGCCGCTGCCAATGCCGTAATCGAGTGTTGCCGCATCATTGCCTGTGGCGGTGTTGCCGGCAGGGTCAGTGACGTTGGCGGTGACCACAAGCTCAGTGCCTGTGACTGGGGCATCGATGGCCAAGGTGAGGCCGTTATCAAGCATGGCTTGGGTGACTGGGCCGCTGAACAGGGTGTTACCCGCTTGGTCGGTGACCACTAAGGTGTCGCCCACGGCGGTGCCTGCGCCTAAGCTGACGGTGATGTCAATTTGACCTGAGAGCTCAACGTCATTGATAAAGCCATCGTTGTTGATGTCCTCATCGATGGTGACGGTTGGGCTGGCGGGTGCGCCGGTGCCCGTGCCGTAGTCGAGCAGGGCGTTATCGCTGCCCTGTGCGGTATTGCCAGCAGGGTCGGTGACGGTGGCGGTGACCGCGACGGTGGTGCCGGTAGCCGGCGCATCGAAGCTGACGCTGATGCCATTATCCAGCATGTCCTGGGTCACGGCGCCGGTGAACAGGGTGTTGCCGTCTTGGTCGATGACGGTGACAGTGTCACCGATCACGGTGCCCGCGCCTAAGGTGACGGTGGCATTGATTTGGCCATCAAGCTCCGCCTCATTAATGAAGCCATCGTTGTTGGCGTCTTCTGTGATAACCACGGTAGGGGCCGCCGGTGCGCCGGTGCCTGTGCCGTAATCCAAGGTTGCACTGTCATTGCCCGTGGCGGTGTTGCCAGCCACATCGGTGACGGTGGCGGTGATAACCACATCCGTACCGGTCGCTGGGGCATCGAGGCTGACGTTGATGCCATTATCAAGCATGTCCTGGGTGACTGGGCCACTGAACAGGGTGTTGCCGTCTTGGTCGGTGATGGTGACGGTGTCGCCCAGCGCAGTGCCCGCGCCTAGGGTGACGGTGGCATCGATTTGACCATCAAGCTCCGTGTGGTTGATGAAGCCATCGTTGTTGGCATCTTCAGTGATTTCAACCGTTGGGCTGGCCGGTGCGCCGGTGCCTGTGCCGTAATCCAAGGTCGCGCTGTCATGGCTCGCTGCACTGTCGCCATTGGCGTTAGTGAGGGTTGCGGTGACGGTGACGGTGGTGCCCGTCGCAGGGGCATCCATGGTCAATGGTAGACCATTGGTGAGCATGTCTGTAGTGACCACACCGTTGAACAGCTCGTTACCGTCTTGGTCGGTGACGATCAAGGTGTCGCCGACACTGGTGCCCGCATCGAGGGTGACGGTGATGTTGATTTGACCGTCAAGCTCAGCGCTGTTGATGTAACCATCGTTGTTGGCATCTTCAGTGATTTCAACCGTTGGCGCTGCTGGCGCTGGCGCCTCAACGTAATCCAAGGTGGCTGCATCTGAGCCGGTGGCGGTGTTGCCTGCCACGTCAGTGACGGTGGCGGTGACCACGACATCCGTGCCGCTTGGCGGCGTGTCCATGGTGACGGCCAGGCCGTTATCGAGCATGGCTTGGGTAACCACGCCAGTGAACAAGACGTTACCCGCTTGGTCGGTGACCACTAAGGTGTCGCCCACCGCGGTGCCCGCCCCTAAGGTGACGGTGATGTCAATTTGGCCATCAAGCTCGGTGTCGTTGATGGTGCCATCGTTGTTGATGTCTTCATCAATGACCACGGTTGGGCTGGCGGGTGCGCCAGTGCCAGTGCCGTAATCGAGTAGCGCACTGTCAGAGCCTTGACTGCTGTTACCTGCCGGGTCGGTGACCGTGGCGGTGATAACTAAGTTGGTGCCCGTGGCTGGCGGGTCGATAGTGACTGCCAGACCATTGTCTATCATCTCCTGGGTGGCAGGGCCACTGAAGATGACGTTGCCGTCTTGGTCGGTGATGGTGACGGTGTCACCCACGCTTGTGCCTGCGCCTAAGGTGACGGTGGCATCGATTTGGCCATCAAGCTCGGCATCGTTGATGTAGCCGTCGTTGTTGGCATCCTCATCAATGACCACGGTGGGGGCCGCCGGAGCGCCGGTGCCGGTGCCGTAATCGAGCGTTGCTGCATCTGAGCCTTGGGCTGTATTGCCCGCGGCGTCAGTGACGGTGGCGGTGACCACGACGTCAGTGCCTGTCGCTGGCGCGTCCATGGTGACAGGGACGCCATTGGTGAGCATCTCCTGGGTCACGGTGCCGGTGAAGATGACGTTGCCATCTTGGTCAGTGACCACAAGGGTGTCGCCGACTGCGGTGCCTGCGCCTAAGGTGACGGTGATGTCGATTTGACCATCAAGCTCCGCATCATTAATGAAGCCATCGTTGTTGGCATCTTCATCAATGACCACGGTTGGACTAGCAGGTGCGCCAGTGCCGGTGCCGTAATCGAGCGTTGCCGCATCTGAGCCGGTCGCGCTGTTGCCTGCCACGTCAGTGACGGTAGCAGTCACCACGAGGTTGGTGCCGGTGGCGGGTGCATCAAAGCTGAGGTCGATGCCGTTATCGAGCATGTCCTGGGTCACGGTGCCGGTAAAGAGGGTGTTACCGTCTTGGTCGGTGATGGTGACGGTGTCGCCCACCACGGTGCCCGCGCCTAAGGTGACGGTGGCGTTGATTTGACCATCAAGCTCCGCATCGTTGATGAAGCCATCGTTGTTGATATCCTCATCAATGACCACGGTCGGCGCCGCGGGTGCGCCGGTGCCTGAGCCGTAATCAAGCAGCGCATTATCTGAGCCTGCCGCTTCATTGCCCAAGGTGTCGGTGACCGTCGCGGTGATGACCACGTTGGTGCCGGTCGCCGGTGGATCCATGGCCAAGTCGAGGCCATTATCAAGCATCTCTTGGGTGACGGTGCCACTGAACAGCTCATTACCGTCTTGGTCAGTCACCACAAGTGTGTCGCCCACCACGGTGTTGGCGCCAAGTTCAACGGTGATGTTGATTTGACCTTCCAGCTCGGCGTCATTGATGTAGCCGTCGTTGTTGGTATCTTCGGTGATAACCACGGTCGGTGCGCCCGGTACGGTGACGCTGTCATCGTAGTCCAGTGTCGCACTGTCATTGCCGGTGGCGGTGTTGCCTGCCACATCGGAGACGGTGGCGGTGATAACAAGCTCAGTGCCGGTCGCCGGTGCGTCGATGACGGCATCGATGCCATTATCGAGCATGTCTTGGGTGACAGGGCCGGTGTAAATCACCTCGCCAGTTTGGTCCGTGATGGTGACGGTGTCACCGACCTCGGTGCCGCTGCCTAAGGTGACGGTGATGTTGATTTGGCCATCGAGCTCCGCATCGGTGATGGTGCCATCGTTGTTGGTGTCTTCAACAATCTCAACCGTTGGCGCTGCCGGAGCGTCTGTGCCGACATCGAGCGTCGCCGCATCACTGCCTTGTGCGCTGTTGCCTGCCGCATCGGTAACGGTGGCGGTGACCACCACATCAGTGCCTGTGGCGGGGGCGTCCATGGTGACAGGGACGCCATTGGTGAGCATGTCTGCGGTGACCACGCCGTTAAACAGCTCGTTACCCGCTTGGTCGGTGACCACTAAGGTGTCGCCCACGACAGTGCCTGCGCCTAACTCAACCGTGATGTTGATTTGGCCATCAAGCTCCGCGTCATTAATGAAGCCATCGTTGTTGGCATCTTCATCAATGGTGACGGTCGGCGCAGCCGGTGCGCCGGTGCCCGTGCCGACATCGAGGGTGGCACTGTCGCTGCCTTGTGCCGTGTTGCCCGCGACATCGGTGACGTTGGCGGTGATAACCACCTCCGTGCCCGTTGCTGGTGCGTCTATCGCTAAGTCCAGTCCACTGTCGAGCATCGCCTGGGTGACCGGGCCGCTGAACAGGGTATTACCGGCTTGGTCGGTGACGACTAAGGTGTCGCCCACGGCCGTGCCCGCGCCTAAGGTGACGGTGATGTTGATTTGACCGTCAAGCTCGGCATCGTTTATGAAGCCATCGTTGTTGGCATCTTCCACAATCTCAACCGTCGGACTGGCCGGTGCACCAACGCCCGTGCCGTAGTCCAGTGTCGCTGCATCAGAGCCTGTCGCGGTGTTGCCCGCTTCGTCAGTGACGGTGGCGGTGACCACCACATCCGTGCCCGTGGCTGGCGCGTCCATGGTGACCGCTTGGCCGTTATCGAGCATATCTTGGGTGACAGTCCCGTTAAACAGCTCGTTACCGTCTTGATCGGTGACCACTAAGGTGTCGCCCACCACGGTGCCTTCGCCGAGTTCCACGGTGATGTTGATCTGGCCGTCAAGCTCCGCCTCGTTAATGTAGCCGTCGTTGTTGGCATCTTCGTCGATGGTGACGCTTGGTGCGGCAGGGGCGCCGACGCCCACACCGTAATCCAGTGTCGCTGCATCTGAGCCAGTCGCGCTGTTGCCCGCCGGATCGGTGACGTTGGCGGTGATAACCAGGTTGGTGCCAGTGGCAGGCGGATCGATCGCCAGTGCCAGGCCGTTGTCGAGCATGTCTTGGGTGGCCGGGCCGCTGAACAAGACGTTGCCGTCTTGGTCAGTGACGGTGACGGTGTCACCAATGACCGTGCCTGCGCCTAAGGTGACGCTGATGTTGATTTGACCATTGAGCTCGGCATCATTGATGAAGCCGTCGTTGTTGGCATCTTCAGTGATTTCAACGGTGGGCGCTAATGGGGCGCTGCTGCCGTAATCCAAGGTCGCGCTGTCGTTGCCCGTGGCGGTGTTGCCGGCAGGATCTGTGACGTTGGCGGTCACGACGAGCTCAGTGCCCGTGGCCGGCGCGTCGATGGCCAAGCTCAGGCCGCTGTCGAGCATGGCCTGAGTGACGACGCCATTGAACAGTTCATTACCGGCTTGGTCGGTGACGACTAAGGTGTCGCCGACGGCGGTGCCTTCTCCGAGCTCAACGGTGATGTTGATTTGACCATCCAGCTCCGCGTCGTTGATGAAGCCATCGTTGTTGACGTCCTCATCGATGGTGACGGTTGGGCTGGCGGGGGCGCCGCTGCCAATGCCGTAGTCCAAGGTCGCGCTGTCATTGCCTGTGGCGGTGTTGCCGGCAGGGTCAGTGACGTTGGCGGTGACCACAAGCTCAGTGCCTGTGACTGGGGCATCGATGGCCAAGGTGAGGCCGTTATCAAGCATGGCTTGGGTGACTGGGCCGCTGAACAGGGTGTTACCCGCTTGGTCGGTGACCACTAAGGTGTCGCCCACGGCGGTGCCTGCGCCTAAGCTGACGGTGATGTCAATTTGACCTGAGAGCTCAACGTCATTGATAAAGCCATCGTTGTTGATGTCCTCATCGATGGTGACGGTTGGGCTGGCGGGTGCGCCGGTGCCCGTGCCGTAGTCGAGCAGGGCGTTATCGCTGCCCTGTGCGGTATTGCCAGCAGGGTCGGTGACGGTGGCGGTGACCGCGACGGTGGTGCCGGTAGCCGGCGCATCGAAGCTGACGCTGATGCCATTATCCAGCATGTCTTGGGTCACGGCGCCAGTGAACAGGGTGTTGCCGTCTTGGTCGGTGACGGTGACAGTGTCACCTATTACGGTGCCCGCGCCTAAGGTGACGGTGGCATTGATTTGGCCATCAAGCTCAGCCTCATTAATGAAGCCATCGTTGTTGGTGTCTTCTGTGATAACCACGGTAGGGGCCGCCGGTGCGCCGGTGCCTGTGCCGTAATCCAAGGTTGCACTGTCATTGCCCGTGGCGGTGTTGCCAGCCACATCGGTGACGGTGGCGGTGATAACCACATCCGTACCAGTCGCTGGGGCATCGAGGCTAACGTTGATGCCATTATCGAGCATGTCCTGGGTGACTGGGCCACTGAACAGGGTGTTGCCGTCTTGGTCGGTGATGGTGACCGTGTCGCCCAGCGCAGTGCCCGCACCTAGGGTGACGGTGGCATCGACTTGACCATCAAGCTCAGCGTGGTTGATGAAGCCATCGTTGTTGGCATCTTCAGTGATTTCAACGGTTGGGCTGGCCGGTGCGCCGGTGCCTGTGCCGTAATCCAAGGTCGCGCTGTCATGGCTCGCTGCACTGTCGCCATTGGCGTTAGTGAGGGTCGCGGTGACGGTGACGGTGGTGCCCGTCGCAGGGGCATCCATGGTCAATGGTAGACCATTGGTGAGCATGTCTGTAGTGACCACACCGTTGAACAGCTCGTTACCGTCTTGGTCGGTGACGACCAAGGTGTCGCCGACACTGGTGCCCGCATCGAGGGTGACGGTGATGTTGATTTGACCGTCAAGCTCAGCGCTGTTGATGTAACCATCGTTGTTGGCATCTTCAGTGATTTCAACCGTTGGCGCTGCTGGCGCTGGCGCCTCAACGTAATCCAAGGTGGCTGCATCTGAGCCCGTGGCGGTGTTGCCTGCCACGTCAGTGACGGTGGCGGTGACCACGACATCCGTGCCGCTTGGCGGCGTGTCCATGGTGACGGCCTGGCCGTTATCGAGCATGGCTTGGGTAACCACGCCAGTGAACAAGACGTTACCCGCTTGGTCGGTGACCACTAAGGTGTCGCCCACCGCGGTGCCCGCCCCTAAGGTGACGGTGATGTCAATTTGGCCATCAAGCTCAGTGTCGTTGATGGTGCCATCGTTATTGATGTCTTCATCGATGACCACGGTAGGGCTGGCGGGTGCGCCAGTGCCAGTGCCGTAATCGAGTAGCGCACTGTCAGAGCCTTGACTGCTGTTACCTGCCGGGTCGGTGACCGTGGCGGTGATAACTAAGTTGGTGCCCGTGGCAGGCGGGTCGATAGTGACTGCCAGACCATTGTCTATCATCTCCTGGGTGGCAGGGCCACTGAAGATGACGTTGCCGTCTTGGTCGGTGATGGTGACGGTGTCACCCACGCTCGTGCCTGCGCCTAAGGTGACGGTGGCATCGATTTGGCCATCAAGCTCGGCATCGTTGATGTAGCCGTCGTTGTTGGCATCCTCATCAATGACCACGGTGGGGGCCGCCGGAGCGCCGGTGCCTGTGCCGTAATCGAGCGTTGCTGCATCTGAGCCTTGGGCTGTATTGCCCGCGGCGTCAGTGACCGTGGCGGTGACCACGACGTCAGTGCCTGTCGCTGGCGCGTCCATGGTGACAGGGACGCCATTGGTGAGCATCTCCTGGGTCACGGTGCCAGTGAAGATGACGTTGCCATCTTGGTCAGTGACCACAAGGGTGTCGCCGACAGCGGTGCCTGCGCCTAAGGTGACGGTGATGTCGATTTGACCATCAAGCTCCGCATCATTAATGAAGCCATCGTTGTTGGCATCTTCATCAATGACCACGGTTGGGCTAGCAGGTGCGCCCGTGCCGGTGCCGTAATCAAGTGTCGCGGCATCACTGCCTTGTGCGCTGTTACCCGCAGCGTCAGTGACGGTGGCAGTCACCACGAGGTCGGTGCCGGTGGCCGGTGCATCAAAGCTGAGGTCGATGCCGTTATCGAGCATGTCCTGGGTCACGGTGCCGGTAAAGAGGGTGTTACCGTCTTGGTCGGTGATGGTGACGGTGTCGCCCACCACGGTGCCCGCGCCTAAGGTGACGGTGGCGTTGATTTGACCATCAAGCTCCGCATCGTTGATGAAGCCATCGTTGTTGATATCCTCATCAATGACCACGGTCGGCGCCGCCGGTGCGCCAGTGCCTGAGCCGTAATCAAGCAGCGCATTATCTGAGCCTGCCGCTTCATTGCCTAAGGTGTCGGTGACCGTCGCGGTGATGACCACGTTGGTGCCGGTCGCCGGTGGATCCATGGCCAAGGTGAGGCCATTATCAAGCATATCCTGGGTGACGGTGCCACTGAACAGCTCATTACCGTCTTGGTCAGTCACCACAAGTGTGTCGCCCACCACGGTGTTGGCGCCAAGTTCAACGGTGATGTTGATTTGACCTTCCAGCTCGGCGTCATTGATGTAGCCGTCGTTGTTGGTATCTTCGGTGATAACCACGGTCGGTGCGCCCGGTACGGTGACGCTGTCATCGTAGTCCAGTGTCGCACTGTCATTGCCGGTGGCGGTGTTGCCTGCCACATCGGTGACGGTGGCGGTGATAACAAGCTCAGTGCCGGTCGCCGGTGCGTCGATGACGGCATCGATGCCATTATCGAGCATGTCTTGGGTGACAGGGCCGGTGTAAATCACCTCGCCAGTTTGGTCCGTGATGGTGACAGTGTCACCGACCTCGGTGCCGCTGCCTAAGGTGACGGTGATGTTGATTTGGCCATCGAGCTCCGCATCGGTGATGGTGCCATCGTTGTTGGTGTCTTCAACAATCTCAACCGTTGGCGCTGCCGGAGCGTCTGTGCCGACATCGAGCGTCGCCGCATCACTGCCTTGTGCGCTGTTGCCTGCCGCATCGGTGACGGTGGCGGTGACCACCACGTCAGTGCCTGTGGCGGGGGCGTCCATGGTGACAGGGACGCCATTGGTGAGCATGTCTGCGGTGACCACGCCGTTAAACAGCTCGTTACCCGCTTGGTCGGTGACCACTAAGGTGTCGCCCACGGCGGTGCCTGCGCCTAACTCAACCGTGATGTTGATTTGGCCATCAAGCTCGGCGTCATTAATGAAGCCATCGTTGTTGGCATCTTCATCAATGGTGACGGTCGGCGCAGCCGGTGCGCCGGTGCCGTAATCGAGGGTGGCACTGTCGCTGCCTTGTGCCGTGTTGCCCGCGACATCGGTGACGTTGGCGGTGATAACCACCTCCGTGCCCGTCGCGGGTGCGTCTATCGCTAAGTCCAGTCCACTGTCGAGCATCGCCTGAGTGACCGGGCCGCTGAACAGGGTATTACCGGCTTGGTCGGTGACGACTAAGGTGTCGCCCACGGCCGTGCCCGCGCCTAACTCAACCGTGATGTTGATTTGACCGTCAAGCTCGGCATCGTTAATGAAGCCATCGTTGTTGGCATCTTCCACAATCTCAACCGTCGGGCTGGCCGGTGCGCCAACGCCCGTGCCGTAGTCCAGTGTCGCTGCATCATTGCCGGTGGCGGTATTGCCCGCCTCGTCAGTGACGGTGGCGGTGACCACCACATCTGTGCCCGTGGCTGGCGCGTCCATGGTGACCGCTTGGCCGTTATCGAGCATATCTTGGGTGACAGTCCCGTTAAACAGCTCGTTACCGTCTTGGTCGGTGATCACTAAGGTGTCGCCCACCACGGTGCCTTCGCCGAGTTCCACGGTGATGTTGATCTGGCCGTCAAGCTCCGCCTCGTTAATGTAGCCGTCGTTGTTGGCATCTTCGTCGATGGTGACGCTTGGTGCGGCAGGGGCGCCGACGCCCACACCGTAATCCAGTGTCGCTGCATCTGAGCCGGTCGCGCTGTTGCCCGCCGGATCGGTGACGTTGGCGGTGATAACCAGGTTGGTGCCAGTGGCAGGCGGATCGATCGCCAGTGCCAGGCCGTTGTCGAGCATGTCTTGGGTGGCCGGGCCGCTGAACAAGACGTTGCCGTCTTGGTCAGTGACGGTGACGGTGTCACCAATGACCGTGCCTGCGCCTAAGGTGACGCTGATGTTGATTTGACCATTGAGCTCGGCATCATTGATGAAGCCGTCGTTGTTGGCATCTTCAGTGATTTCAACGGTGGGCGCTAATGGGGCGCTGCTGCCGTAATCCAAGGTCGCGCTGTCGTTGCCTGTGGCGGTGTTGCCTGCCGGATCGGTAACGTTGGCGGTGACGACGAGCTCAGTGCCCGTGGCCGGCGCATCAATGGCCAAGCTAAGGCCGCTGTCGAGCATGGCCTGAGTGACGACGCCATTGAACAGTTCGTTACCGGCTTGGTCGGTGACGACTAAGGTGTCGCCGACGGCGGTGCCTTCACCGAGCTCAACGGTGATGTTGATTTGACCATCGAGCTCCGCATCGTTGATGAAGCCATCGTTGTTACTATCTTCATCGATGGTGACGGTTGGGCTGGCGGGTGCGCCGCTGCCAATGCCGTAGTCGAGTGTTGCCGCATCATTGCCTGTGGCGGTGTTGCCGGCAGGGTCAGTGACGTTAGCGGTGACCACAAGCTCAGTGCCTGTGACTGGGGCATCGATGGCCAAGGTGAGGCCGTTATCAAGCATGGCTTGGGTGACTGGGCCATTGAACAGTTCATTACCCGCTTGGTCGGTGACCACTAAGGTGTCGCCCACGGCGGTGCCTGCGCCTAAGCTGACGGTGATGTCAATTTGACCTGAGAGCTCAACGTCATTGATAAAGCCATCGTTGTTGATGTCCTCATCGATGGTGACGGTTGGGCTGGCGGGTGCGCCGGTGCCCGTGCCGTAGTCGAGCAGGGCGTTATCGCTGCCCTGTGCGGTATTGCCAGCAGGGTCGGTGACGGTGGCGGTGACCGCGACGGTGGTGCCGGTTGCTGGGGCATCGAAACTGACGCTGATGCCATTATCCAGCATGTCCTGAGTCACGGCGCCGGTGAACAGGGTGTTGCCGTCTTGGTCGGTGACGGTGACGGTGTCACCTATTACGGTGCCCGCGCCTAAGGTGACGGTGGCATTGATTTGGCCATCAAGCTCAGCCTCATTAATGAAGCCATCGTTGTTGGCGTCTTCTGTGATAACCACGGTAGGGGCCGCCGGTGCGCCGGTGCCTGTGCCGTAATCCAAGGTCGCACTGTCATTGCCCGTGGCGGTGTTGCCAGCCACATCGGTGACGGTGGCGGTGATAACCAAGTCCGTGCCGGTCGCTGGGGCATCGAGGCTAACGTTGATGCCATTATCAAGCATGTCCTGGGTGACTGGGCCACTGAACAGGGTGTTGCCGTCTTGGTCGGTGATGGTGACCGTGTCGCCCAGCGCGGTGCCCGCGCCTAGGGTGACGGTGGCATCGACTTGACCATCAAGCTCCGCGTGGTTGATGAAGCCATCGTTGTTGGCATCTTCAGTGATTTCAACGGTTGGGCTGGCCGGTGCGCCGGTGCCTGTGCCGTAATCCAAGGTCGCGCTGTCATGGCTCGCTGCACTGTCGCCATTGGCGTTAGTGAGGGTCGCGGTGACGGTGACGGTGGTGCCCGTCGCAGGGGCATCCATGGTCAATGGTAGACCATTGGTGAGCATGTCTGTAGTGACCACACCGTTGAACAGCTCGTTACCGTCTTGGTCGGTGACGACCAAGGTGTCGCCGACACTGGTGCCCGCATCGAGGGTGACGGTGATGTTGATTTGACCGTCAAGCTCAGCGCTGTTGATGTAACCATCGTTGTTGGCATCTTCAGTGATTTCAACCGTTGGCGCTGCTGGCGCTGGCGCCTCAACGTAATCCAAGGTGGCTGCATCTGAGCCCGTGGCGGTGTTGCCTGCCACGTCAGTGACGGTGGCGGTGACCACGACATCCGTGCCGCTTGGCGGCGTGTCCATGGTGACGGCCTGGCCGTTATCGAGCATGGCTTGGGTAACCACGCCAGTGAACAAGACGTTACCCGCTTGGTCGGTGACCACTAAGGTGTCGCCCACCGCGGTGCCCGCCCCTAAGGTGACGGTGATGTCAATTTGGCCATCAAGCTCGGTGTCGTTGATGGTGCCATCGTTGTTGATGTCTTCATCAATGACCACGGTTGGGCTGGCGGGTGCGCCAGTGCCAGTGCCGTAATCGAGTAGCGCACTGTCAGAGCCTTGACTGCTGTTACCTGCCGGGTCGGTGACCGTGGCGGTGATAACTAAGTTGGTGCCCGTGGCAGGCGGGTCGATAGTGACTGCCAGACCATTGTCTATCATCTCCTGGGTGGCAGGGCCACTGAAGATGACGTTGCCGTCTTGGTCGGTGATGGTGACGGTGTCACCCACGCTCGTGCCTGCGCCTAAGGTGACGGTGGCATCGATTTGGCCATCAAGCTCGGCATCGTTGATGTAGCCGTCGTTGTTGGCATCCTCATCAATGACCACGGTGGGGGCCGCCGGAGCGCCGGTGCCTGTGCCGTAATCGAGCGTTGCTGCATCTGAGCCTTGGGCTGTATTGCCCGCGGCGTCAGTGACGGTGGCGGTGACCACGACGTCAGTGCCTGTCGCTGGCGCGTCCATGGTGACAGGGACGCCATTGGTGAGCATCTCTTGGGTCACGGTGCCAGTGAAGATGACGTTGCCATCTTGGTCAGTGACCACAAGGGTGTCGCCGACAGCGGTGCCTGCGCCTAAGGTGACGGTGATGTCGATTTGACCATCAAGCTCCGCATCATTAATGAAGCCATCGTTGTTGGCATCTTCATCAATGACCACGGTTGGACTAGCAGGTGCGCCCGTGCCGGTGCCGTAATCGAGCGTTGCCGCATCTGAGCCAGTCGCGCTGTTGCCTGCCACGTCAGTGACGGTGGCAGTCACCACGAGGTCGGTGCCGGTGGCCGGTGCATCAAAGCTGAGGTCGATGCCGTTATCGAGCATGTCCTGGGTCACGGTGCCGGTAAAGAGGGTGTTACCGTCTTGGTCGGTGATGGTGACGGTGTCGCCCACCACGGTGCCCGCGCCTAAGGTGACGGTGGCGTTGATTTGACCATCAAGCTCCGCATCGTTGATGAAGCCATCGTTGTTGATATCCTCATCAATGACCACGGTCGGCGCCGCGGGTGCGCCGGTGCCTGAGCCGTAATCAAGCAGCGCATTATCTGAGCCTGCCGCTTCATTGCCCAAGGTGTCGGTGACCGTCGCGGTGATGACCACGTTGGTGCCGGTCGCCGGTGGATCGATGGCCAAGGTGAGGCCATTATCAAGCATCTCCTGGGTGACGGTGCCACTGAACAGCTCATTACCGTCTTGGTCAGTCACCACAAGTGTGTCGCCCACCACGGTGTTGGCGCCAAGTTCAACGGTGATGTTGATTTGACCTTCCAGCTCGGCGTCATTGATGTAGCCGTCGTTGTTGGTATCTTCGGTGATAACCACGGTCGGTGCGCCCGGTACGGTGACGCTGTCATCGTAGTCCAGTGTCGCACTGTCATTGCCGGTGGCGGTGTTGCCTGCCACATCGATGACGGTGGCGGTGATAACAAGCTCAGTGCCGGTCGCCGGTGCGTCGATGACGGCATCGATGCCATTATCGAGCATGTCTTGGGTGACAGGGCCGGTGTAAATCACCTCGCCAGTTTGGTCCGTGATGGTGACGGTGTCACCGACCTCGGTGCCGCTGCCTAAGGTGACGGTGATGTTGATTTGGCCATCGAGCTCCGCATCGGTGATGGTGCCATCGTTGTTGGTGTCTTCAACAATCTCAACCGTTGGCGCTGCCGGAGCGTCTGTGCCGACATCGAGCGTCGCCGCATCACTGCCTTGTGCGCTGTTGCCTGCCGCATCGGTAACGGTGGCGGTGACCACCACATCAGTGCCTGTGGCGGGGGCGTCCATGGTGACAGGGACGCCATTGGTGAGCATGTCTGCGGTGACCACGCCGTTAAACAGCTCGTTACCCGCTTGGTCGGTGACCACTAAGGTGTCGCCCACGGCGGTGCCTGCGCCTAACTCAACCGTGATGTTGATTTGGCCATCAAGCTCGGCGTCATTAATGAAGCCATCGTTGTTGGCATCTTCATCAATGGTGACGGTCGGCGCAGCCGGTGCGCCGGTGCCCGTGCCGACATCGAGAGTGGCACTGTCGCTGCCTTGTGCCGTGTTGCCCGCGACATCGGTGACGTTGGCGGTGATAACCACCTCCGTGCCCGTCGCGGGTGCGTCTATCGCTAAGTCCAGTCCACTGTCGAGCATCGCCTGAGTGACCGGGCCGCTGAACAGGGTATTACCGGCTTGGTCGGTGACGACTAAGGTGTCGCCCACGGCCGTGCCCGCGCCTAACTCAACCGTGATGTTGATTTGACCGTCAAGCTCGGCATCGTTAATGAAGCCATCGTTGTTGGCATCTTCCACAATCTCAACCGTCGGGCTGGCCGGTGCGCCAACGCCCGTGCCGTAGTCCAGTGTCGCTGCATCATTGCCTGTCGCGGTGTTGCCCGCTTCGTCAGTGACGGTGGCGGTGATCACCACATCCGTGCCCGTGGCTGGCGCGTCCATGGTAACCGCTTGGCCGTTATCGAGCATATCTTGGGTGACAGTCCCGTTAAACAGCTCGTTACCGTCTTGGTCGGTGACCACTAAGGTGTCGCCCACCACGGTGCCTTCGCCGAGTTCCACGGTGATGTTGATCTGGCCGTCAAGCTCCGCCTCGTTAATGTAGCCGTCGTTGTTGGTATCTTCGTCGATGGTGACGCTGGGTGCGGCAGGGGCGTCGACGCCGTAATCCAGTGTCGCTGCATCTGAGCCAGTTGCGCTGTTGCCCGCCGGATCGGTGACGTTGGCGGTGATAACCAGGTTGGTGCCAGTGGCAGGCGGATCGATCGCCAGTGCCAGGCCGTTGTCGAGCATGTCTTGGGTGGCCGGGCCGCTGAACAAGACGTTGCCGTCTTGGTCAGTGACGGTGACGGTGTCACCAATGACCGTGCCCGCGCCTAAGGTGACGCTGATGTTGATTTGACCATTGAGCTCGACATCATTGATGAAGCCGTCGTTGTTGGCATCTTCAGTGATTTCAACGGTGGGCGCTAATGGGGCGCTGCTGCCGTAATCCAAGGTCGCGCTGTCGTTGCCCGTGGCGGTGTTGCCGGCAGGGTCTGTGACGTTGGCGGTCACGACGAGCTCAGTGCCCGTGGCCGGCGCGTCGATGGCCAAGCTCAGGCCGCTGTCGAGCATGGCCTGAGTGACGACGCCATTGAACAGTTCATTACCGGCTTGGTCGGTGACGACTAAGGTGTCGCCGACGGCGGTGCCTTCACCGAGCTCAACGGTGATGTTGATTTGACCATCGAGCTCCGCGTCGTTGATGAAGCCATCGTTGTTACTATCCTCATCGATGGTGACGGTTGGGCTGGCGGGTGCGCCGCTGCCAATGCCGTAGTCCAAGGTCGCGCTGTCATTGCCTGTGGCGGTGTTGCCGGCAGGGTCAGTGACGTTGGCGGTGACCACAAGCTCAGTGCCTGTGGCTGGGGCATCGATGGCCAAGGTGAGGCCGTTATCAAGCATGGCTTGGGTGACTGGGCCGCTGAACAGGGTGTTACCCGCTTGGTCGGTGACCACTAAGGTGTCGCCCACGGCGGTGCCTGCGCCTAAGCTGACGGTAATGTCAATTTGACCTGAGAGCTCAACGTCATTGATAAAGCCATCGTTGTTGATGTCCTCATCGATGGTGACGGTTGGGCTGGCGGGTGCGCCGGTGCCCGTGCCGTAGTCGAGCAGGGCATTATCGCTGCCCTGTGCGGTGTTGCCTGCAGGGTCGGTGACGGTGGCGGTGACCGCGACGGTGGTGCCGGTAGCCGGCGCATCGAAGCTGACGCTGATGCCATTATCGAGCATGTCCTGGGTCACGGCGCCGGTGAACAGGGTGTTGCCGTCTTGGTCGGTGACGGTGATGGTGTCACCGATCATGGTGCCCGCGCCTAAGGTGACGGTGGCATTGATTTGGCCATCAAGCTCAGCCTCATTAATGAAGCCATCGTTGTTGGTGTCTTCTGTGATAACCACGGTAGGGGCCGCCGGTGCGCCGGTGCCTGTGCCATAATCCAAGGTCGCACTGTCATTGCCCGTGGCGGTGTTGCCAGCCACATCGGTGACGGTGGCGGTGATAACCACATCCGTACCAGTCGCTGGGGCATCGAGGCTAACGTTGATGCCATTATCGAGCATGTCCTGGGTGACTGGGCCACTGAACAGGGTGTTGCCGTCTTGGTCGGTGATGGTGACCGTGTCGCCCAGCGCAGTGCCCGCACCTAGGGTGACGGTGGCATCGACTTGACCATCAAGCTCAGCGTGGTTGATGAAGCCATCGTTGTTGGCATCTTCAGTGATTTCAACCGTTGGGCTCGCCGGTGCGCCAGTGCCGGTGCCGTAATCGAGCAGGGCATTGTCACTATCAGTTAAGACCATGCCGTAAATATTTGTCAGACTAGCTGTAACCGTGATGCTAGTACCAGTGGCAGGTGCATCCATGCCGAGTTGGAGACCGTTGTCGAGCATCTCTTGAGTCACAGTGCCGTTGAACAGCTCGTTACCGTTTTGATCTGTGACTACGATGGTTTCGCCGACGCTGGTGCTTGCATCAAAGGTCACTGTGATGTTTATTTGGCCGTCCAGCTCATCACTGTTGATGTAGCCGTCATCATTGATATCTTCAGTGATCTCTATTGTAGGTGCGACAGGCGGCGTGATTTCCCAGTTATAATCTAAAGTGGCAGAATCGTTAGCGACTGCTGTGTTGCCTGAAGTGTCTGTTACAGTGGCTGTGACAATAATTTCAGTTCCTGTGACAGGTATAGCCATAACAACAGCAAGGCCGTTATCGAGCATGGCTTGGGTGACGACACCGCTGAACAGCTCATTACCGTCTTGGTCGGTGACCACTAAGGTGTCGCCGACCTCAGTGCCTGCACCTAAGGTCACGCTAATATCAATTTGATCGATTAGTTCAAAGTCTGTGATGACACCATCGTTGTTGACATCTTCATCAATCACTACGGTTGGAGTCGCAGGGCCACCAGAGCCGGTTCCATAATCGAGTAGGGCATTGTCACTACCTGATGTGGTGTTACCTGCCGGATCGGTTATCGTGGCAGTAACGACTAAGTTAGTACCACTTGCAGGTGGATCGATAGTGACTGCAAGGCCATTATCGAGCATATCTTGGGTGGCAGGGCCACTGAAAATGACGTTGCCGTCTTGGTCAGTGATGGTGACGGTATCACCCACGCTTGTGCCCGCCCCTAAGGTGACGGTGGCATCGATTTGGCCATCAAGCTCGGAATCGTTGATGTAGCCGTCGTTGTTGGCGTCTTCAGTGAGCTCAACTGTAGGCGCTGCTGGTGCACCTGTGCCTGTGCCGTAATCTAATGTGGTTGAATCTGAGCCCGTTGCACTATTTCCTGCTGCGTCAGTTATTGTTGCTGTGACAACCAGATCAGTACCCGTTGCTGGGGCGTCCATGGTAACCGGTACGCCGTTGGTGAGCATCTCCTGGGTCACGGTGCCAGTGAAGATGACGTTGCCATCTTGGTCTGTGACCACAAGGGTGTCGCCGACAACTGTGCCTGATCCGAGTTCAACTGTGATGTCAATTTGTCCATCAAGCTCGGCATCATTAATGAAGCCATCGTTGTTGGCATCTTCATCGATTGTAACTATAGGGCTAGCGGGTGCGCCCGTACCCGTGCCGTAATCGAGCGTCGCTGCATCTGAGCCGGTCGCGCTGTTGCCTGCAGGATCGGTAATAGTCGCTGTGACGACTAAGTCTGTGCCCGTTGCAGGAGCGTCAATAGCGATAGCTAGGCCGTCGTCGATCATCTCTTGAGTGACAGGACCATTGAAGATGACATTACCATCTTGGTCGGTGACTGTGATGGTGTCGCCGACAACAGTACCTTCGCCTAAAGTTATGGTGCCGTTGATTTGACCTTCAAGCTCTGAGTCGTTGATGTAACCATCATTATTACTGTCTTCTGTTAACTCTACAGTTGGTGCTGCTGGTGCGCCTGTGCCAGAGCCGTAATCAAGCAGCGCATTATCAGAGCCAGATGCTTGGGTTCCTAAAGTGTCAGTAACTGTCGCGGTGATGACTAGGTTGGTGCTGGTCGCCGGTGGATCCATGGCCAAATCGAGGCCATTATCAAGCATCTCTTGGGTGACGGTGCCGTTGAATAGCTCGTTACCGTCTTGGTCTGTGACGACTAAAGTATCGCCTACAAGCGTATTTGTGCCTAGCTCAACGGTAATGTTGATTTGACCCTCAAGCTCGACATCATTAATAAACCCATCACCATTAGTGTCTTCTACAATGGTGACATTTGGTGCTGCAGGTACGGTGACGCTGTCATCGTAATCCATGGTCGCACTGTCATTACCTGTTGCAGTGTTACCCGCAGGGTCTGTGATAGTGGCGCTGATAACTAAATCTGTACCATTGGCAGGTGCATCGATGGCAATGTCGATACCGTTATCGAGCATATCTTGGGTAACTGGACCTGTGTAAAGTACGTCACCAGTTTGATCTGTAACCGTTATGGTATCGCCGACTTGTGTACCTGTACCTAAATCTACAGTAATGTTGATTTGGCCATCGAGCTCTGCATCTGTGATGGTGCCATCACCGTTGGTATCTTCGGTGATCTCTACAACTGGTGCTTCTGGAGCACCAGTGCCAGTACCGTAATCTAAGGTGGCGGCATCTGAACCTGTGGCTGTGTTGCCTGATGGATCGGTAACTGTGGCGGTGACTACAAGATCTGTTCCAGTTGCAGGGGGATCTATTGCAATAGTTTGCCCATTATCAAGCATCTCTTGAGTAACGGTTTCACTGAAGATAATGTTTCCATCTTGATCGGTCACCTCTAAAGTGTCACCGACTTGAGTACCGCTATCGAGCTCAATTGTGACGTTGATTTGACCATCAAGCTCAGCGTCATTAATGTAGCCATCGTTATTCAGATCTTCATCAATGGTTACATTTGGTCCGTTAGGTGCGCCTTCAGTGCCATAATCTAATGTGGCACTACCGCTGCCACTCGCCGTGTTGCCTGCGGGATCAGTAATATCTGCAGTGATAACGAGATCTGTTCCAGATGCAGGCGGATCTATGGCTAATGTTAGACCGTTATCGATCATCTCTTGGGTTACTGGGCCATCAAACAGAGTATTGCCAGCTTGATCTGTGATGACTAAAGTGTCGCCAACTTCGGTGCCTTCGCCTAATTCAACGGTGATATCGATTTGGCCATCAAGCTCGGCATCGTTGATCACGCCATCTTGGTTAGTGTCTTCATTGATAGTGACTGTTGGGCTTACTGGGGCACCTGTGCCTGTACCATAATCGAGCGTTGCTGCATCTGAGCCTGTTGCTGTATTACCTGCAGGGTCGGTAACAGTGGCGGTAACCACTATGTCTGTACCAGTTACTGGCGCATCCATGACAACGGCTTGGCCGTTATCAAGCATCTCCTGAGTGACGGTGCCGTTAAATAGCTCATTACCATCTTGGTCGGTAATTACTAAGGTATCACCTACGACAGTGCCCGTTCCTAGCTCAACAGTGATGTTGATCTGACCATCAAGTTCCGTATCACTAATGTACCCATCGCCATTGGTATCTTCATCGATGGTGACACTTGGGCCCGCAGGGGCACCAGTTCCAACACCGTAATCTAGGGTTGCACTGTCACTGCCTGTCGCTATATTGCCTGATGGGTCTGTGACTGTAGCAGTAATCACTAAATCTGTGCCTGTGGCAGGTGGATCGATGGCGAGATTTAGACCATTGTCGATCATTCCTTGAGTGACAGGTCCATCAAAGATAACGTTGCCGTCTTGGTCTGTGACGGTGAAAGTATCCCCCAGCTCAGTGCCTTCACCAAGGGTAATAGAGATATCCACTTGGCCATTTAATTCAGGATCATTCAGGTACCCATCATTATTGGTATCTTCAGTGATCTGAACTACTGGGGTACCTATGGTGATATCAATTGTACCTGTATCTGTAGATGTACCTGTATTTCCTGCGGGATCGGTCACAGTTGCAACAACAGTGATTGGACCTTCAGTAACAGGATCGGTGACATCGACTGTATAAGTACCATCTGGATCCACAGTTGTCGTGACGGTTTGCTCCGTCCCGCTACTATCTGTGACGACAACGGTAATTGTGCTACCAGGCTCTGCGTCAGTGGTACCAGTTATGGTGGGTGTTGTGTCGTTTGTTGTGTCGGGTAGATCGACAGTAATAATTGGATCTGTAGTATCTATTTCACCGGTATCTGTAGCTGTACCTGTATTACCAGCGGGATCAGTGACCGTGGCTACAACTGTGATAGGGCCTTCAGCTGTTGGATCGATAACATCAACAGTGTAGGTACCGTCGGGATCTACAGTGGTAGTGACGGTCTGCTCACTGCCTGTGCTGTCTGTGACAACAACAGTAATGGTACTGCCAGGCTCAGCATCTGTGGTACCAGTGATGGTTGGTGTTGTATCGTTAGTTGCATCGGGCACATCAACTGTGATTGTTGGTTCTGTGGTATCTATATCGCCAGTGTCTGTGGTTGTGCCTGTATTACCAGCGGGATCTGTGACTGTTGCGACAACTGTGATTGGACCTTCAGTAACAGGATCGGTGACATCGACTGTATAAGTACCGTCAGGATCGACAGTTGTCGTGACGGTTTGCTCTGTACCTGTGCTGTCTGTGATAACGACAGTAATAGTACTACCAGGCTCTGCATCTGTAGTACCAGTAATGGTTGGTGTTGTGTCGTTTGTAGTATCAGGTACATCAACTGTAATCGTTGGCGGTGTGGTATCGATATCACCAGTATCGGTTGCTGTACCTGTGTTGCCTGAAGGGTCTGTGACTGTGGCAACAACAGTAATTGGACCTTCTGCTGTTGGCGTGGTGACATCAACAGTGTAAGTGCCGTCAGGGTTTACTGTTGTAGTGACAGTTTGCTCAGTGCCTGTACTGTCTGTGATAACGACAGTAATGGTGCTGCCTGGTTCGGCATCTGTGGTACCTGTAATGGTCGGCGTTGTATCGTTGGTGGTGTCAGGAACATCAACCGTGATGGTTGGTGGTGTTGTATCTACGCCACCTGTATCTGTTGCTGTACCTGTGTTACCAGCTGGATCTGTGACTGTAGCGACAACAGTAATAGGTCCTTCAGCGACTGGATCGGTGACATCAACAGTGAAGGTGCCATCTGGGTTAACCGTTGTTGTGACAGTTTGCTCTGTGCCTGTACTGTCAGTGATCACTACGGTAATAGTACTGCCGGGTTCGGCATCTGTTGTACCAGTAATGGTTGGCGTTGTGTCATTTGTCGTGTCTGGAGCATCAACCGTGATTGTTGGTGCAATGGTATCTACCGTCGCTGTATCGGTACCCTCTGGTGATGTATTGCCAGCTGAATCTGTAACGGTTGCGACAACAGTGATTGTTTCGCCTTCTGCAGGAGCAGGTAAGTTGACGTTTATCGAACCTATAAAAATATCATCAGCAGTAAGAACAATCTCAATACCATTGACAATTAAAACGTCACCAACCTGAGCACCTGTGCCTTCAAGGCTGATAGTGACATTGACTTCATTACTATCATTAAGCTCATCATTGCTGATTAAACCATCATTATTTGCATCGGTATTGATGGTGACCTGAGGAGCGCCATCGGCAACAGGAGTGACTTCTATGCTAAGTGTTGCAGTTACACCTGTATTGGTTGTATAGGTAATAACTGGCACGGTGCCGTTCCAATTTTCATTTGGTGTAAAAGTATAGCTACCATCTTGATTGATAACTAAAGTACCGCCTTCAAGCTCAACTGTAGTACCTGCTCCGTAGGTAGTTCCATTGACTTCGAAACTGAGCACGGCAAGTTCATCATCTACATCAGAGTCATTATCTAATACATTGCCAGTGGCAACTCCATCTTCATCGATAGTAATGAAATCATTGGCTAGGTTTGATTGGTTCTCACTCAGAGCTTCATTTAGGGTATCAGTAACTAAAAATTCATCTTGAGGAGCAGAGTCGGTATTGAAACCTGTAGCGGCTATTGTTTCACTGGCTGTTCTGTCCAAAGAAACAAAATCAGAGCCACCTTGATTACCTAAGGTACCACCTGCAGCTGTATCTGGTAGCTCAGTCGTAGGATCATCGCCATCTAAGATTGCATCTTGGATTGTTTGAATCTCGCGGGCATCGGCAACACTCGTGGCCGTTACTCCCTCTTCGACTGTTCGATCTGTCGATTCGAGGTTTGAAAAATAAGTACCATCTGAGTAGGCAATTTCAATATCGGCATTGTCTTCAATAATCAGCGTTGCACCAGCTAATAGCTGTTCACCTTTAGAAACATTTTCTAATGTATTCTCAAGTTGAAGTTTAATATCCCCTTTTACAAGAAGAACTGTTCCAGGCTGTGTTGTTACTAAAGTTTTCATTCAATACTCCGAGAATATAGCCTTGAGTCTACTGCTTTTGTGAAAAACAAATTGCACCAGATGTTACTGATAAGATGATCAAACAAGAGGCGAATGTTACCTACAACACCTACTTAAGTCAATTTATTGACGCCGTATGTGCTGAAGTAGTCTTAAAATTAAGATCTAAATGCCAATTTAAACTAACCTGTTAGTGTATACAACTAATTATAGGTCTGACGTTAGCCTTGCGTTTGTTTTGTGAGGGTTTGTTTGTTGCAGGTGTGATGCTCGGGTGTGAAGACCTCTTACCAAGAGATTTTGGTAAGAGGCCTAAAAAAGATAAAAACAAAAATACTTATAGAATAAGTTTGTTATTTATTTTATAAATCATTAGGTTAAATAAAATCTACCACTAGAGCTTCGTTATCTAAAAGGCCTGCAATAATCGTTGCGTAATCATTATTATCATAGACGCCATCTGGAATAACGCCATATTCGGTGAATAAATTTACTCCTTCTAAGGTAATAGTCATAACGTCACCACCTGATGCTGATCCGTTAGTGTCTAAAGTGATAATAGTATCGCCTGCTACAAAATTAAATGAGAGGAAATCTTCGAGGTTGCCTGTTTGTTCGTTCACAAGAAGATCTGAAATATCTAACTTATCTTCATGAAAAAAATCGAAATTTTTAACTATGTCATGAGCGTTATTATCTGAAATCGGTCCCCAGATAAGTATATCAATGTCATTATCTTGACCGACATCGAGCATGTCATTGCCTATACCACCGATAATAGTGTCACTACCAACACCTCCGATGAGCTGATCATCTCCCCCTTGACCAAGCAATATGTCATTACTTTCGCCTCCAATTAATGTATCGCCACTATCGTCGCTGCGTGAGATATCAAACTCACTGGTATGTTCGGACACATATTGGTGTACATCACTGGCAGTAATGTCACTGATATTTAGTAGAGTATTATTGGCAACGTACTCTCTTAGGGCTTCATACCCTTGGCCATCAATTCCAGTAAATTCAACAAGATCGCCAAATAAAATATCATCTCCAGCTCCTGCATCCACGGCATCACTACCCGGGAGTAGATTCGTCGCAAGAATGCTGTCTGCTAAATCATTGACGTCAACATTATTGAGAATATTGCCATCCGTATCGAAATTGACTAGTACATTAGTATCGATATCACCACCTAGGCCGATAGCTTGAACTGTCGAGAGCGTATTTAGCAATGCAAATGCATTTAGTGCATTTTGATAGTAGTTGCCTGGATGGCCATTATCGGTAGTGGGTTGTCCGTCGGTAATAAAATAGGTGATATTGTTACCGTTGTTCGTTGTAGGTACTCCATTTTGAAACCAATCATACGCAGTCGAAAATGCATCGTAGTAATTTGTAGCACCACCACTTGTCATGGTTGCAAGTGCGTTGCTTAGTAATTGCAACGCATTTGGATCTGTAAGGTTGATTGAGATGAGCAGGCTAGCATCGGTATCGAAATCGACCAATAGTGTATTTATGACTCCTGAATTGTTCTGCTCTGCATAGGAGAGCAGTTGTGAGTAAACAGTAAGTAACTGCTGCTCAGCAGTATTAACTGCTGTTGATCCCATACTACCTGAGGTATCAATAATGAAGGCTATGTTGTAATTTTGTCCTGGAATAATTCCTGTCGTGTCACCTATGACTAGATCCTGAGTATCACCAGTAATATTCAGGCTATCATCCCCAGGATTTAGTGTCTGATGGGCAAAAACCAATATCTCTACGTCGGCTGTATCAGTGTCACCATTGCCGTCATTGACGGTATAGGAAAAACCATTAGAGAGATTGGCGCTCCCATTGTGAGTAAAGATGTAACTTCCATCGGCTTTAATAGATAGCATTCCCCCTGAAATAGCGATATGTGCATTGCCATTATTATCAAAGACAAGTGCATCTCCATTAATATGAGTAACAGTTAATGTGTCCCCATCAGCATCCCTGTCTCTTCCATTTCCAGTATCATCCTCGATGATGTTGCCAGTAACACTATGACCTTGATCAACGTTGTAGGTGTTGTTTAATGCGTTTGGAACGTAGTTTTCTGGGATCAGTGTGACGGTAAAGTGGCCGTTATTGGTATCGGTAAAGGTGACTGCATCACCATCGTTATCTGTAGCGCCATAGGCAAACTCAATGTCGATAGGTTGATCTGTGATGATTCCTGTTGAAGCGAGTCCTATTATCTGGAAAGCTTCTCCACTGATATAAGCAATATCGACAGAGCTGATAGACAAACCATTTGGTGCTAACTCTTCAATGGTTAATGTGCCGTTAATCGTGGTATTGACGACTTTGGTTGTGTTGCCTGAGTAAGTGACAATATATTGTATTGCTGTTGTTCCCGTGTGATTTCCATTATTCCCTGTCCCTAGACTAATAGAGGTCAGCCCAGTTCCTGCAGCACCATAGTCAATCGTTATTACCTCACCAGTTCCGATTGAGGCTTGAGGCCCTACCCCAAGACCTGAACTATTAGAGTTAAGGTTTGAAGCTCCACCATTTACTGTACCCGTTATTGTTGCGATAGGATTAGCAGCCTGATTGTCTTGGGCGTATATACTGCCGTCTGAATCAATATAGTAGATAGGGTTGTTACCAGCAGGTGAGTTGGCCAGATCAAAATCGATAAGTGATTCGACGTCTATCTGCTGTAGTAGGGTTAACTTGTAATCATAGTGACCATTTGCATCAAGGATGGCTTGAAGGGTAAATACCTCGACGCCGTTAGCTGTGGCGGTTAAGGTATCTCCATTCATGGTGTAGATCAGTTCAAAGCCATTTGAATGTAGTCCTGGGGTGATAACGTCAAAACTAATATCGCCAAAGCCATCAGCGCCAGGATCGAAAAGGTCGCCAGTAATAAATTGATTCACTATTTGAGTGAGATTAGGGTTAGCTGCTTCATCGACTTCATCCAGAGGAGCATCATCCTCTATCGTCACCGTTAGTACTGTCGCAGTGTCTCCGCTACCATCATTAATCGTGACGCCGAAATCAAGAGAGATGATATCCTCTGTGTCATTAACAGGATGATCCAGTGGCGCGAATAAGCTAACAGTATAATCAAGGCTGAAATTGATACCGCTGTTAGTTATAGCACCCAGAGCAATGGTCATGACGACACCTGAGCTAGTCGAACCTGTGAGAGTTTGAGTGCCAACTGACCATGTCCAATTAACAGTCTCACCACCTGAGGTTAAACCGCTAGGACCAGTTAAGTTAAGAGTAAATAGCTCACTATCGAGATCGGTAAAACTCAAGATTCCACTATTGACTGTTGCATTTGTGGTATCGCTCGGGTCGCCTATATTATCAATAATGCCGTTATTGAGCCCCTCTTCTGACAATATTATTGGGCTAATGCTAACCACTTCTGGTAGATCTTTTGCACCGTGTATCGTGATGGTGACTAGCTCTGAATCTGAGCCGCCATGACCATCATCGACAGTGACGAGAAAACTTAATGTGATAGCCTCGTTAACATCTAGAAACTGCACTAATGAGTTGTTGATGGAGTAGTCCCAGCTATTACCATCGCTAGTAAAGCCTGCAACTAAATCATCAATCTGCCCCTGTGTTAAAGTGCCATCACTCCAAGTTACGGTACCGGAAAGAGCATGGCTGACAGTGTGAGTATCGTTAACATCAACATCGAAGATACTTAAATTACCACTATCAGTAAGTTGTAAATTCACGACATTAAGATCTTCAGTGACACTGCCGCTGGTATCGATGGTGAGTACGGGCTCATCATTGGTGCCGTTAATGGTGAGGCTGACGGTTTGCGTGTCGCTACCGCCATCATTGTCAGTAACGGTGACATCAAAACTCAGGGTGATGGTTTCACCAAGGGCGAGAAACTGCACTAATGAGTTAAGGATACTGTAGTCCCAGCTGTCGCTATCGACAGTGAAACCATCGATAAGGCTTTGGATCTCAAGGACACTGAGCTCATCGCTTAAAGTGCCATGACTCCAACTTATATCGCTGTTGTACACCTCACTGGTGCTGTGGGTGTTATTGACGTCCACATCGGTGAAGCTGAGTGCGCCGCTGTCGGTGAGGTTAGGGCTGCAGTCATCTTCGGTGACACTGCCGCTAATATCAACGGTGAGCACTGGCTCATCATTGGTGCCGTTAATGGTGAGGCTAACGGTTTGCGTGTCGCTACCACCATCATTGTCAGTAACGGTGACATCAAAACTCAGAGTGATGGTTTCGCCAAGGGCGAGAAACTGCACTAATGAGTTAAGGATGCTGTAGTCCCAGCTGTCGCTGTCGACAGTGAAACCATCGATAAGGCTTTGGATCTCAAGGGCACTGAGCTCATCGCTTAGTAGCCCATGACTCCAGCTGATATCGCTGTTGTACACCTCACTGGTGCTGTGGGTGTTGTTGACATCCACATCGGTGAAGCTGAGTGTGCCACTGTCGGTGAGGTTAGGGCTGCTGTCATCTTCGGTGACACTGCCGCTAATATCGACGGTGAGCACGGGCTCATCATTGGTGCCGTTAATGGTGAGGCTAAGGGTTTGCGTGTCGCTACCACCATCATTGTCAGTAACGGTGACATCAAAACTCAGGGTGATGGTTTCGCCAAGGGCGAGAAACTGCACTAATGAGTTAAGGATACTGTAGTCCCAGCCGTCGCTGTCGACAGTGAAACCATCGATAAGGCTTTGGATCTCAAGGGCACTGAGCTCATTGCTTAAGGTGCCATGACTCCAACTGATATCGCTGTTGTACACCTCACTGGTGCTGTGGGTGTTATTGACGTCCAGATCGGTGAAGTTGAGTGCACCGCTGTCGGTGAGGTTAGGGCTGCTGTCATCTTCGGTGACACTGCCGCTGGTATCGACGGTGAGCACTGGCTCATCATTGGTGCCGTTAATGGTGAGGCTGACGGTTTGCGTGTCACTACCACCATCATTGTCAGTAACGGTGACATCAAAACTCAGGGTGATGGTTTCGCCAAGGGCGAGAAACTGCACTAATGAGTTAAGGATGCTGTAGTCCCAGCTGTCGCTATCGACAGTGAAACCATAGATAAGGCTTTGGATCTCAAGGACACTGAGCTCATCGCTTAGTAGCCCATGACTCCAACTGATATCGCTGTTGTACACTTCACTGGTGCTGTGGGTGTTGTTGACGTCCACATCAGTGAAGCTGAGTACGCCGCTGTCGGTGAGGTTAGGGCTGCTGTTATCTTCAGTGACACTGCCGCTAATATCGACGGTGAGCACGGGCTCATCATTGGTGCCGTTAATGGTGAGGCTAACGGTTTGCGTGTCACTACCGCCATCATTGTCAGTAACGGTGACATCAAAACTCAGGGTGATGGTTTCACCAAGGGCGAGAAACTGCACTAATGAGTTAAGGATGCTGTAGTCCCAGCTGTCGCTGTCGACAGTGAAACCATCGATAAGGCTTTGGATCTCAAGGGCACTGAGCTCATCGCTTAAGGTGCCATGACTCCAACTGATATCGCTGTTGTACACCTCACTGGTGCTGTGGGTGTTGTTGACATCCACATCGGTGAAGCTGAGTGTGCCACTGTCTGTGAGGTTAGGGCTGCTGTCATCTTCGGTGACACTGCCGCTAATATCGACGGTCAGCACGGGCTCATCATTGGTGCCGTTAATGGTGAGGCTGACGGTTTGCGTGTCGCTACCACCATCATTGTCAGTAACGGTGACATCAAAACTCAGGGCGATGGTTTCACCAAGGGCGAGAAACTGCACTAATGAGTTAAGGATGCTGTAGTCCCAGCTGTCGCTGTCGACAGTGAAACCATCGATAAGGCTTTGGATCTCAAGGGCACTGAGCTCATCGCTTAGTAGCCCATGACTCCAGCTGATATCGCTGTTGTACACCTCACTGGTGCTGTGGGTGTTGTTGACATCCACATCGGTGAAGCTGAGTGTGCCACTGTCGGTGAGGTTAGGGCTGCTGTCATCTTCGGTGACACTGCCGCTAATATCGACGGTGAGCACGGGCTCATCATTGGTGCCGTTAATGGTGAGGCTAAGGGTTTGCGTGTCGCTACCACCATCATTGTCAGTAACGGTGACATCAAAACTCAGGGTGATGGTTTCACCAAGGGCGAGAAATTGCACTAATGAGTTAAGGATACTGTAGTCCCAGCCGTTACTATCGACACTGAAGCCATCGATAAGGCTTTGGATCTCAAGGGCACTGAGCTCATCGCTTAAGGTGCCATGACTCCAACTGATATCGCTGTTGTACACCTCACTGGTGCTGTGGGTGTTGTTGACATCCACATCGGTGAAGCTGAGTGCACCACTATCGGTGAGGTTAGGGCTGCTGTTATCTTCAGTGACACTGCCGCTAATATCGACGGTGAGCACTGGCTCATCATTGGTGCCATTAATGGTGATGGTTACTAGCTCGGAGTCGGTGCCGCCATTACCGTCATTTACTGTAACGGTAAAGCTCAGTGTAATGGTTTCTGAGGCAGCTAAAAACTGCACTAATGAGTTGTCAATGCTGTAACCCCAACCGCTATTATCGACGCTAAATCCCGCCACAAAAGCATCGATTTGTGCTTGACTTAAGCTGCCATCACTCCAGAGCACAGGACCTGTTAGTGTTTGACTGACAGTGTGAGTGTCGGTCACATCTACATCGGTGAAGCTTAAATTGCCACTGTCGCTTAACAGCAAATTGATCACGTTGAGATCTTCGGTGACGCTACCTGTAGTATCGGTCGTAAGCACGGGGTTATCGTTGGTGCCATTGATAGTAATGGTGACCAGTTCGGTATCACTCCCACCACGATTATCTGTAACGATGATATTAAAGCTTAAAGTAATGGTTTCACCAAGGGCGAGAAACTGCACCAATGCGTTGGGAATACTATAGATCCAGCCACTATTATTTACATTGAAACCATCGATTAAACTTGCTATCTCTGCAGTCGATAGTTGGCTTTCTAAGGCTCCTCCATTCCAGTTAATATCACTGTTGTATATCTCTGTTACTGTATGAGTATCAGTAGCATTACCGTCGGTGTAGCTTAAGGTTCCGCTATCATTCAACATTGGGTTACTGGCGTCTTCAGTAACGCTACCTAAGGGAGTCACGATAAGAACTGGATCATCATTGGTGCCATAAATTGCGATATTGACAGTTTCAGTGTCATAGGCTCCATTATTGTCAGTGACTGTGACGTTGAAGCTTAGAGTGATGGTTTCATCTTCTGCCAAAAACTGAACTAATGTGTTGAGTATTGTGTAGTCCCAGCCATTAATGTCGACACTAAAACCATCGATCAAGCTAGTGATCTGAGCCGCTGATAGTTGATCGGATATTAGACCACCACTCCAGTTGATATTGTTTAAATAGGACTCACTGATGGTATGAGTGTCGCCAGTATCAACATCAGAAAAACTGAGTATTCCAGTGTCGTTTAAGTTGGGAGTAGTGGCGTTTCTGGTTACACCACCGCTATCATCAAGATTTAGTATTGGTAAATCGTTAGTTCCTGTGACTAAGACTGTGACCTCTTGAGTCGCAATCGCCCCGAACTCATCGATAACTGTGACTAGAAAAATCTCTTCATGTTGCTCACCGGAGGCTAAACTATCTACCAAATCGTTATCGTTTAATAGGTAAGTCCAGGAGCCAGTATTGGGATCGATAGATAAATTTCCATAGGTGCCTGCGGCGTTTCCGTACCAAGTTAATATTGCACCTTGATCCACATCGTGAGCGGTTAATATGCCGGCAGTTTGTAATGTTCCGGGTTCAGGAGTATTTCCACCATCTTGAACACCGGCTTCGAGTACATCTCCGGATGCGTCTTCAGCGGTGGAGGTGATTATTGGGGAATCATTGGTTCCGTTAATCGTTATAGTAACTGTATGGGTATCACTTTCACCGAACTCATCGGTGACAGTCACAATAAAGCTCTCTTCGACTACCTGACCTTCAATAAGGCTATCGGCTAAGTTATTATCTAAGGTATAGACCCACTCTCCGGTTATGGTATCGATAGTAAAAGCACCAAAGGCGCCAGAGGTATTACCGCTCCAGCTCAATGAAGCTTGGTTATCAACATCTGTAGCTTCTAGTGTGCCAGTGGCTGTTGATACGCCGGCAACAGGAGTGCCATCGTCTAAATTTCCTGCTTCAGTGGCGGTGCCAGTATCGTATCCATCACCTGGGCTATCAACTGCTGGTGTGATGACAGGAGCGTCGTTTGTACCCGTAATAGTGATCGTTACAATTTGAGTATCGATAGCATCGAACTCATCAATGACGGTAACAAGAAAAGTTTCAACGACTTGCTCGCCTTCTGCTAAATAGTCTGCCGCACTGTTATTTAACGTGTAGGTCCATGTTCCCGTATCTGGGTCGATGGTAAAATCTCCTAGTGGCGAAGTGTCATTACCGCTCCACTGCAATACAGCCCCTGTATCAACATCCGTTGCTGTTAATGTACCCGAAGCCGATGCGACATTGGGATCGTTAACTTCCTGCACCATGCCTGTTGCGTCGGCGAGTTGGGATGTAATTACTGGTGAATCATTGGTTCCGTTAATCGTTATGATAACGGTATGGGTATCACTTTTATCGAATTCATCGGTGACAGTAACAATAAAGCTCTCTTCGATTAGCTGACCTTCAATAAGGCTATCGGCTAAGTTGTTATCTAAGGTATAGACCCATTCGCCGGTTGTGGCATCGATTGTAAAAGTGCCGTAGAGGCCAGAGGTATTACCGCTCCAGTTCAATGAGGCTTGGTTATCAACATCTGTAGCTTCTAGCGTGCCTATTGCGATTGATACGCCTGCAACTGGAGTGCCGTCATCTAAATTTCCTGATTCAATGGTTGTTCCCGCATCATAGCCATCTCTGTTTCTGTCATCGGGGGGAGTGATAATGGGGGCATCATTGGTGCCTCTAATATTGATAGATAGCGTAAGCTCGATACTATCTCCATCACTATCAGTTAGTTGGTAGGTAAAAATCTCTGTGATTATCTCTCCAACTGTAAGAGATTGAACTGTGTCCAATTCGGTTGATAGTTGATAGGTGTAGCTTCCATCTGCTGATATTGTGAGTGTTCCGAAACTACCGGAGATCACAGTTGATTGAAATACTGAGTTGGACTCTCCTGTTGAGTTTGTTATTTGAGTTATGTTTGCAGAATCAGCCCCCAAGGTGTCGTTATTAAGTACATCACCTACAACTAGCGATGTATCTTCATCGATCTCTTCAAGATCGTTTTGCCCACTAGGATTATCGTCGAGAAGATTGATAGAGATCCTTGATGAAGCAGTCTCTCCTTGGGTATTGACTAAAGACAGGGTAAAAATATCGGTGTGAATATCTGTTTCGGTATGATTAAAAGCTGAATTGAGCGTGTAGCTATAGCTTATTAAACCAGTATTAATATTTAAGCCAGTAATGGTTAATAAACCTGAGGCTGTGGCTAAGTTTAGAGGCCCTTCGAATACTCCATTAGCAAATATAACTTCTCCATTTATAGACAAGCTAAGGATCCCACTTTGGGGCGTGAAGAAGATGCTACTCACTTGATTTAATTCATTATTCGTTGGGGTTGAACCCTGCGGGAGCTGGCTTTCTGAGAAGGTGAGTGAGGAGGAGCTTAAACTGGGGGCTGGTAGCTCTTCAAGAGTAGATAAGGGGTCTTCATCTACAGGGGCTGATATAAATTGGAACCCCTTAGTGTCATGTCCACTTGCCGCTAGTGTTTCATCTGCGGTTCTGATTAATGAAGTAAAATCGAAGCCTCCCTCATTACCACTGCCGCCAGCGGTGGTTTCTGGGAGTTCAAGGGTAGGGTCTTCACCCGATTCAATTAAATTCTGAAGCGATTGAATTTCATCAATGCTTGCTAAATTACTCTGTTCTTGAGCTGGATCAGTCGTGGGATTATTTGAGTAAATAGAACCATCTGCGTAGGAGATAATGAATTGAGTATTATCTTCAATATAGATTTTTGCACCACTATGAAAATAATCATTAGCAACAATTTTCTTCTTGGCACCATCGATGTCGATAACTGTGTTACCGTCTACAAATATTACTTTTCCCTGTTGGGTGGTCACGTATAACATCATTTGATTACTCCCTGTAAGCAAATTTTTATCTCACAAATTTTTATCTCATTAGTCTTCTGGTCAGAAAGTGAGTGTCAAAGTCGGGTTCCAAAATCGAAAAGGGGTATTGATAATACAGATTTCACCATTAACGGTCAATTTTCATTCAATAAAAAGAGCTGCTTTAGCTTGCGAAAGTAGTCTTTTGTGCTAGTTATTGGGCTGTTTTGTATGTTTATCTATCTTAAATGTTTGTTTTGGAGGGGATTGATGTGAATGTAAGTTTGCAAATAAAAAAGTGGACCTTTGCCCACTTTTATTGACTAGAGAGTTAACTGTAATATCTAGGGCAAGAGATCGACAACAATGGCTTCATCGAAAAGTAATCCATCGAGAATGACAGTTTCATTTATGTCACCATACTCTTGGGACAGATCTACATTTTCAAGTGTGATAGTGACAGTATCTCCACCTGCGAGGGCGCCATTAGTATCTACTGTAATAATGGTGCTGCCACCGACAAAGTTAAATGTAAAGTAAGATTCAAGTGAGTTATTTTCCTCATCCAGTAAAACCTCCGATAGATCTAATATGTCGTGGGATAGGTTAAAGTTTTGCACTATATCGGAACTGGCATCTGCATCACCAGTTTGCCAGATAAAGGTATCATTATCTGAGTCTAAGCCTGCATCTAATGTATCAGAACCCATACCTCCAATGAGGATATCACTACCAGTTCCCCCATCTAGAACATCATTATCTGCTCCACCATTGAGGTAGTCATTACCTGCACCACCTGTGATAGTGTCATTACCTGAGCCACCCACTAACTCATCATCTCCATCAGCACCATCAAGCAGATCATCTCCCTCTCGTGCAAAGATACGATCGTTTAATTCGGCGCCAGTAAGCGTATCGTGGGAGGTTCCACCAAAGAGTAGGTTATCGACACCTGCGGTTCCCGTGATAGTCAGACTTGGATCGCCTTGGCTGTCGAACACAAAGTTGGCTTGAACGAATCTGGCTTGATAGGAACCACCGTCATTATCAAGGTAGGTGATGGTCCAGATATCACCTCCTGCTGGGGTATAGTTGTTGCTATTGATATAGTCTATAAGGGTGATACTAGGATCGCTCTCTTGAACAATTATTGAGTAATCAAATTCAGCCCGCATTAGGCCTGTTTCAACGTCATAAAACCAATCCGTTACACCATTTGCTGCGGCTAACACCACAAAGACTATGCCATTAATGGTGAGTCGGATAGATACCTCATCTTCTCTTTCTGTACCGGCTGTTCCTCCAATCTCGTTGGCTGGAATAGGGGTGTCAAAGGGACTTTTCTGGAAGTCGGTAAAGAGCACCAAACTAGCGAGATCTGGGTTATTAGTGATGTTAGAAGCAAAATTACTGTTTAATACTAGTTGTGCATCTTGGTCATTCCCTGAAGTTAAGGGGGATGAACCATCACCAATTTGAACGGACTGACCAGGAAGACTTGTAGGTGGAATGGTGTGTATATTGTAGGTGGTAATAACCTCTTCGCTACCTGATTGCATGGTAAAACTGAGTGTGTATTCGTTTGCTGCGGTTATATTACCACTAGGCATGTAGACAAGGTTTGTCAGCATATCTGTGGTGATAACGTCATTGACCGTTAAGGGAACAAAGATGTTATTTCCATCGTAGTAGCCAACTTCTCCTTCGCTTGGGATCATGGAGACGGTAATTGTGAGTGAATCGTTTGTATCGACATCACTTGGCGCTGTTAGCAACAGTGGATACCCTGCTGTGTATGGATCGACTATCTCCTCTAACGCGGCAGGCATCCAAATATCTTTTTGGAAGTCTCCCTCAAGAGGATCATTTGTGCCGTTGATGGTCACTGTTACTGTTTCAGTATCTGTGGCGCCGTTAATATCAGTAACGGTGACATCGAAACTAAGGGTGATACTTTCACCTATGGCGAGGAATTGAACCAATGAGTTTGCTATATTGTAGTCCCAACTATCATTGTCAACACTGAAGCCATCTATAAGGTCGGTGATCTGTTGTGCTGTAAGCACTGAAGTTATATCACCGCCAGTCCAGTTAATATTGTTGTTATACACCTCACTGACTGTGTGTGTATCGGTAAGATCAACATCGCTGAAACTGAGTACGCCGCTATCAGTTAACATAGGATCGCTGGCATCTTCAGTTACTTCTGCAGTTAAATCATTGATTGTTAATACAGGTGAATCGTTAGTGCCCTGCACGGTAACGATCACCAGTTGGGTATCGGTAGCGCCGAACTCATCGGTGACGGTGACGAGGAAAGTCTCTTGGGCAGATTGCCCTTCGGCTAAACTGTCGGCGGCGCTGTTATCTAAATTATATTGCCATGCACCCGTGGCCGCATCGATGCTGAAACTACCATAGAGGTTAGTTTGGGCTGCAAAGCTCCAGACTGGGTTATCGGTGACGATAGTATCAATATCGCTGACAGAGAGGGTGCCGTTAATAATGGCGGTACCAGCGACGACGGTGCCATCATCAAGGTTACCCGCTTCAATGACAGTACCACTTGCGCTGTCGCCTTGCTCAATTGACAGTACTGGTGAATCGTTAGTGCCTTGCACGGTGATGGTCACCACCTGCGTATCTGTGGCGCCAAACTCATCGGTGACGGTAACCAAGAAACTCTCTTGGGCCGTTTGCCCTTCAGCGAGACTGTCGGCGGCGCTGTTGTCTAAATTATATTGCCATGCACCCGTGGCGGAATCGATGCTGAAACTACCATAGAGGTTAGTTTGAGTGGCAAAGCTCCACACAGGGTTATCGGTGACTATGGTGTCGACATCGCTAACAGAGAGGGTGCCGTTAATAATGGCGGTACCTGCTACGACGGTGCCGTCATCGAGATTACCCGCTTCAATGACAGTGCCACTTGCGCTGTCACCTTGCTCAATCGACAGTACTGGTGAGTCGTTAGTGCCCTGCACGGTAACGGTCACCAGTTGGGTATCGGTGGCGCCGAACTCATCGGTGACGGTGACCAAGAAACTCTCTTGGGCAGATTGCCCTTCGGCTAAACTGTCGGCGGCGCTGTTATCTAAATTATATTGCCATGCACCCGTGGCCGCATCGATGCTGAAACTACCATAGAGGTTAGTTTGGGCAGCAAAGCTCCAGACGGGGTTATCGGTGACGATGGTGTCGACATCGCTGACAGAGAGGGTGCCGTTAATAATGGCGGTACCAGCGACGACGGTGCCATCATCGAGATTACCCGCTTCAATGACAGTGCCACTTGCGCTGTCACCTTGCTCAATCGACAGTACTGGTGAGTCGTTAGTGCCTTGCACGGTGATGGTCACTACCTGCGTATCGGTGGCGCCAAACTCATCGGTGACGGTAACCAAGAAACTCTCTTGGGCCGTTTGCCCTTCGGCTAAACTGTCGGCGGCGCTGTTATCTAAATTATATTGCCATGCCCCGGTGGCAGCATCGATGCTGAAACTACCATAGAGGTTAGTTTGAGCGGAAAAGCTCCAGACGGGGTTATCGGTGACGATAGTATCAATATCGCTAACAGAGAGGGTGCCGTTAATAATGGCGGTACCCGCTACAATGCTGCCGTCATCGAGGTTACCCGCCTCAATGACAGTGCCACTTGCGCTGTCACCTTGCTCAATCGACAGCACTGGTGAGTCGTTAGTGCCCTGCACGGTAACGGTCACCAGTTGGGTATCGGTGGCGCCAAACTCATCGGTGACGGTGACGAGGAAGGTCTCTTGGGCCGTTTGCCCTTCAGCGAGACTGTCGGCGGCGCTGTTATCTAAATTATATTGCCATGCACCCGTGGCGGCATCGATGCTGAAACTACCATAGAGGTTAGTTTGGGCTGTAAAGCTCCACACTGGGTTATCGGTGACGATAGTATCAATATCGCTAACAGAGAGGGTGCCGTTAATAATGGCGGTACCCGCTACAATGCTGCCGTCATCGAGGTTACCCGCCTCAATGACAGTGCCACTTGCGCTGTCACCTTGCTCAATTGAAAGTACAGGTGAATCGTTAGTGCCTTGCACGGTAACGGTCACCACCTGTGTATCGGTAGCGCCGAACTCATCGGTGACGGTAACGAGGAAGGTCTCGATGGCAGATTGCCCTTCGGCGAGACTGTCGGCGGCGCTGTTGTCTAACTCATACTCCCACGCACCTGTGGCAGCATTGATGCTGAAGGTGCCGTAAAGGTTAGTTTGAGCGGCAAAGCTCCAGATAGGATTATTAGTGATGATACTATCGATATCGCTGACAGATAGGGTGCCGGAGACGGTATCAGTGCCTGCTACAATGGTGCCATCATCAAGGTTACCGGCTTCAACCACAGTGCCACTTGTACTGTCACCTTGTTCAATTGACAGTACAGGTGAATCGTTAGTGCCTTGCACGGTAACGGTCACCATTTGCGTATCGGTAGCACCGAACTCATCGGTGACGGTAACGAGGAAGGTCTCGATGGCAGATTGCCCTTCGGCGAGACTGTCGGCGGCGCTGTTATCTAATTCATACTCCCACGCACCTGTGGCAGCATTGATGCTGAAGGTGCCGTAAAGGTTAGTTTGAGCGGCAAAGCTCCAGATAGGGTTATTAGTGACAATACTATCGACATCGCTAACAGATAAGGTGCCGTTAATCATGGCGGTACCAGCTACAACGGTGCCATCATCAAGGTTACCTGCCTCAATCACAGTGCCACTTGCACTGTCACCTTGCTCAATTGACAGTACAGGTGAATCGTTAGTGCCTTGTACGGTAACGGTCACCATTTGCGTATCGGTAGCGCCGAACTCATCGGTGACGGTAACGAGGAAGGTCTCGATGGCAGATTGCCCTTCGGCGAGACTGTCGGCGGCGCTGTTATCTAATTCATACTCCCACGCACCTGTGGCAGCATTGATGCTGAAATTACCATAGAGGTTAGTTTGAGCGGCAAAACTCCAGATAGGATTATCGCTGATGATGCTATCGACATCGCTAACAGACAAGGTGCCGGAGACGGTATCAGTGCCTGCTACAATGGTGCCATCATCAAAGTTACCTGCTTCAATCACTGTGCCGCTTGCACTGTCACCTTGTTCTATAGAGATCACAGGATCATCATTTGTTCCTGTGATGGTAATGGTAATCTCTTGAGCATTTGTGCCACCGTTACCGTCATCTATCGTGACTGTGAAGGTCATTGTAATGTTCTGACCTTGTGCTAGAAACTGTAGCAGATCATTATTGACCGTATAATCCCAGCTCCAACTATCGGTTTGTTGAGAATCTATCTGGGCTGAGAAGCCGCTACTTAGATCATCAATCTGCTGGCCGGTGAGTTCATCGGACAGTAAGCCTCCTGACCAAGTTGCAGCGGTTGTCAGTAGCGAGCTCATGGTATGGCTATCTGTGATATCAATATCATTAAAACTACCGCTACCATTTGCTGTTAGTGTGCTGGTTGGAACGACGGCTACATCTTCTTGAACATCTCCACTGTTGGTGCCCTCTATGCTAGGGATATCATTGGCGCCGTTAATAGTGATGGTAACGAGTTCAGTATCACTGCCACCACGACTATCTGTGACGGTAACATTGAAGCTGAGAGTGATGGTTTCGTTGACGGCTAAGAACTGCACTAATGCATTAGGGATACTATAATCCCAGCTGTCATTGTCGACGCTAAAACCGTCGATAAGTGTTGATATCTCAGCCTCTGAGAGTTGAGCGTCCAAGAGACCACCACTCCATTGAATATCGCCATTGTATATTTCAGTAATTGTGTGAGTGTCTGTGGCATTAGGGTCTGTAAAGCTGAGTGAACCTGTGTCGCTGAGGTTTGGGCTGGTAAAATCTTCGGTAACACTACCAAGAGGCTCGACTGAAAGAACAGGGAGGTCATTGTTACCAAATATGGTGATGTTAACGGTTTCTGTATCATTTGCTCCGTTGTTATCTGTCACTGTGACATCGAAGCTTAAGGTGATGGTTTCTCCCTCCCCTAAAAATTGAAACAGGGAGTTCAGAGCCGTGTAGTCCCAGCCGTTGTTATTTACGCTAAAACCATCGATTAGACTGTTAATCTCTTCATTGGTTAGATGATCTGAGATCTGGCCAGCACTCCAAACTAAGTTGCCGTTATAAGACTCTGTGACAGTATGAGTATCACCGTTATCTACATCGGTAAAGCTGAGTAAACCACTATCACTTAAGTTAGGCTCACTAATATCTTTAGTGAGCCCGCCAGTATCATCAAGGGTTAATACCGGAACATCATTGCTACCAGTTACTGTGATGGTGATCTCTTGGGTTGCTATGGCTCCAAATTCATCTGTGACTGTGACTAAGAAGATCTCATTGTGTTGCTCGCCAGAGGCTAAACTGTCGACAAGTGCACTGTTGTTTAAGGTGTAGTTCCAGCTACCACTATTGGGGTCTATGGTAAAACTGCCATAAACTCCCTGTGCATTACCGCCCCAGCTTAAGCTGGATCCAAGATCTACGTCGCTGGCTGTTACCGTGCCGCTAGTTTGTAAAATGCCTGGCTCAATATCATTACCACCATCAACCACTCCAGCCTCGAGTACGGCTCCTGTTGCTGATTCTGTATCAGAGGTGATAACTGGTGCATCGTTGGTACCTTGGACTGTGATTGTGATGACTTGAGTGTCTGTAGCTCCGAACTCGTCGGTCACCGTGACTAAGAAGGTCTCTATGGCAGATTGGCCTTCAGCTAAATTGTCAGCGGCGCTGTTATTTAAATTATACTGCCAAGCTCCGGTAGCACTATCGATACTAAAAGTACCGTAAGCATTCGTTTGAGGTGCAAAGCTCCACACTGGATTATCGGTGACTATGGTGTCAACATCACTGACAGATAAGGTGCCTGCAATAGAGGCTGTACCAGGCACTAATGTGCCATCATCGAGGTTACCGGCTTCAATCACAGTGCCACTGGCGCTGTCACCTTCCCCGATAAATATGATTGGTGAGTCGTTAGTACCTTGAACTGTTATTGTCACGACGATCGTATCGACAGCACCGAATTGATCCTCGACTGTGACTAAGAACTGCTCCTCAACTGACTCTCCCTCAGGAAGGGTGTCGGCGATACTTTCATCTAAGTCATAAACCCAGCCTCCTGTATCAGGATCTAAAGTAAATGTTCCATACTCATTGCTTTGGGGAACGAAGCTCCAAGTTTCAATGGTACCGCTATCAATATCAATGTCGCCAAGGTCGCCACTTATTTGTGTGGTGCCAGCTATGACTTTGCCATCGTCTTGGTTACCGGTTTCGACGACTTCACCGCTAGCCTCGGTTTGGTTGGATGTAATAACAGGTGAGTCATTAGTACCTTGAACCGATACAGTGACCAGCTGAGTGTCGGTGGCACCAAATTCATCGGTCACTGTGACTAAAAATGTTTCCTGAGCAAATTCCCCTTCGGATAAGCTGTCGGCAAGGGTGTTATCAAGAATGTAGGTCCACTCTCCAGTTGCAGCATTTAAACTAAATGTGCCATAAAGATTGGTTTGTGCACTGAAGCTCCAGCTTTGAGTTGCGCCGCTATCAACATCACTAGCGGTTAAGGTTCCACCTGTTTCGCTTACTCCGTCTACCACAGTTCCATCATCGAGATTACCTGATTCTATGACACTTCCTGAAGCATCAGCTTGGCTAGATGTGATAACAGGAGAGTCATTGGTACCTTGAACTGTGACGGTAACAAGTTGGGTATCAACTGCGCCAAACTCATCGGTCACAGTGACTAGAAATGTTTCCTGAACTTGTTGGTTTTCAGCCAAACTATCGGCTAATTCATTGTCCAGACTATAGGTCCAGGCTCCTGTGGCTGGGTCGATTGCAAAAGTTCCATATTCATTAGCTTGCGGATCAAAGCTCCAAATATGACTTGCACCAGAATCAACATCACTGACGGTGAGAGTACCACTTACCTGGGCTGTACCAGCGATAGGAGTGCCATCGTCTTCAGACCCAGCCTCGATAACAGTGCCAATAGCATCTGCTGATGTGGATGTTATTACGGGAGAATCATTGGTTCCTTGAACTGTCACTGTCACTATTTGTGTGTCGGTTGCGCCAAACTCATCTACCACAGTGACGAGAAAGGTTTCGCTGGCAGTTTGGCCTTCGGCAAGGCTATCGGCTAATTCGTTATCTAAGTTGTATCGCCACTGACCTGTAGCGGTGTTGATATTAAAGCTACCGAAATTGTTACTCTGTGGCACAAAACTCCAGGTCTGAATTGCTCCATCGTCAATGTCACTGGCAGTGAGCAAACCACTGGTTTGCGTTACTCCTGCTGTGATGGCTCCACTATCTTCGTTTCCAGCCTCGGTAACAGTGCCAGAAGCGTCAATATCAGTGGAGGTAATGACGGGGGAGTCATTAGTACCTTGAACTGTGATGGTTACTAGTTGAGTATCTGTAGCGCCGAACTCATCGGTTATTGTGACTAAGAAGCTTTCTTGTGCCGATTGCCCTTCGGCTAGGCTATCGGCCAAAGTGTTGTCTAGTTGGTAGCTCCACACACCAGTGGTTGAGTCTAAGCTAAAGGAGCCAAAATTGTTGGTTTGCGGGGTAAAGCTCCAACTGAGCTGGGCGCCGTTGTCGATATCAGTGGCGGTAAGTGTGCCCCCAACTACTGGTTCTCCTGGGATAATGGTTCCATCATCTTCATTTCCCGATTCTATCACTACACCGCTAGCCTCACCGAAAGTAGTGGTTATGATCGGAGCATCATTGGTTCCTGTAATATCGATACTTAAGGTTAATGTGACGATATCACCATCGGCATCGAGCAGTTGATAGGAGAAGCTGTCCGTCACTAACTCTCCTTGAGATAGTGACTGAACATCAGCTGAATCTGTTGTGAGCAGATAAGTGTAACTTCCATCTGCGGAGATCTGCAGCACACCAAAACTGCCACTAATAACAGTTTCTTGCCCAAGGGTTTGAGAGACTCCATCAGAGTTTACAATCAGTGATAGTGTGGCTGTATCGGCTCCTTGAGTATCATTATTAAGGACATTTCCGGTTACAGAGATTGTGTCTTCATCTAAATTGTTTGCGTCATTCTCTCCACTTGGGGCGTCGTCAAGGATATTGACACTGATAGTGGAGCTAGCTGAATTACCTAACTCATCGGTTAGTTCAAGAGCAAAGGTTTCAGTGATGGTGTCTGTAGTTAGGTTGTTTAAAGGTGAACTGAGTTGATAGGTGTAGGTTAATGTATTGGTCGATGGATCGAACGCGCTGATGGTTAACACCCCGTTGGCGGAGGCGAAGCTGATGGGCCCAGTGAACACCCCAGCAGCAAAAATAGCATTGCCGTTAATGGTGAGGTTTTCAATTCCATTATCTGTTGTGAATGAGATTGTATTTGTCTGTATGAGGGCATCAGCTAATGGCGCCGAACCTGCTGCTAGATTGGCTTCCGCCAGAGTCACACTGCTTGATGAGATAGTAGGAAGTGTAGGGTCGTCAGTAGTAACTGTTGGGTCAATCTCAGTTGCAGGAGCTCCAGCAAAGCCGTTGGTGTCATAACCACTGTCCGCCAGTGTTTCATCAGCGGATCGTCCTAAGGTGATAAAGCCTGAACCACCTTCATTTCCTCCGGTTCCAGCACCTGCAGCGGTGGCAGGAAGATCGAGTGTTGGATCATCACCTGCTAATATCTGCGCCTGTATCGCTGCGATCTCGTCATCTATGCCAAACACTTCACTCTCTGCTGTTAGTGCTTGTTGTAGATCATCTGGCAGCGCCTGTTCTGGTTCTGGCGGTATGATATTTTGTTCATTAATTATTGAACCGTCAGCCATCTGTAGATTGAACTGAGCGGTGGCTGAGAAAATAAGTTGCTCACCCTCTTCAATCAAATCGCCAATTGCCAATTCTCGTATATTGCCCTGCCCATCCTTGGCTTTTAGTTGCCCAACCAGATTGATGACAATGGCATCTTGAGTTGCTGTTGACACACCCATATCTATATTCCCGAGTTGATACTCTGAATTCGTAAGCGATCTATTTGCAATAAATTAGATGCTACTTTCCTAACTAGTCTCTTAAAGTCTGGGTCAGATACATGAACTGTCAAATGAGCTCAATGACTCCTAAAGTTCAGATGTGATAGTGGATGCAGAAGATAATGTTGATTAGGTCGGGTGATTCAATTGTTTAACGAGGAATAAGTAGAAATAGAGTAAGTCATAATAAGAAAACTAGCTTGATACTAGTTTTCTTATTAAAAATGGATATAAAAATTAATCAGCTTTGATGGCGTTTCTATAGCTTAATATCGCTGGGTTCTGCTCACCTAAATGCTCTTGAGCTTCACCAAGAGCTAGCCAGTGAGCCTTGCTGGGTTGTATCTGACAAACTTTTTGCCAGTACTCTTTCGCTCGACGGTGATCACTATTTTGCTGATGAAGTTTAGCTAACAAGATCTGAAAATCGATATTTTCAGCATGCTTCTTTTCCATCGAAAAGATCAATTCTCTCTCATCAAGATCTGTGGGTAATAGGATCTCTCCTAGACCAGTTAATAATTCAGTTGAAGGAGAACTCTTAAGATGTTTCATAAGTAGTTTTAACGCTTCAGGCTTTCTATCGTATCGGTTTAATCCAATACAATAGAGGGTGAGATAACTCATCTCTTTTCGCTCAGCCCGACTAAGCCAATGCCAGACTTTCTCTAACTCCTGTTCGCTAACCTCTGTAGCACTGAGGAGTAGAGAGCGATTGGTTGACATAGTTAACTCTGCAAATGCTGAATCACTCAGTAATTGGCGTTTTTTTATGATTGGTAGCAGCAGTTTAAGGGCATTAAAGTCTGACTGGGCTTGATACAGCTCGATGGCGAGGCGCAGCACTGGAAGTTTGCTCTTACTCGACGGAGAGAGTTTATCTAGCTGCTCACGTGCACTGATTAAATCACCTTGCTGAAGCAGGTAGCGAGTACGTGTCGTGGTGACAGCATTAACTGCTATTGGCTCTTTCTCTGCTTCATTCAGGTAATTATCACGAGAGGTTGAATCATTTTGGTGTTGCGCAGCCCTTGCTGCTGCGAGTAGGTTCAATGCGGGGAGCTCACCTTTTTCAGCACCTTTAGCCATGGCTTTTTCTGCTACAGGCCAATCCTCTTCAGCGAGTGCCAAGGCGCCAACGAGCGTGTGTTTTCTCGCGGCTTTTCTACGCCACTTTTCAGGCAGTAAACGGCTGCTTAAGATTAGGTTAAGAAGAAAAACTAAACACCACTCTACCACCTGTAGAATGCAGTAAAACAGAATTAACCCGACGATTGCCGTGACGACACCCATCTCGACTTCATAGTCCCAAAATGCGACATAAAGATAGCCGTTCATACCATCGAAAAATGGACTTATACATAGGCCGATTAAGATAATAGCTAGGTAAGCAAGCACTCGGATCATAGTGAAGGCTCCTCAGATATCATCAAATTACCATGGATAACAAGCTGCTGAAGAAGTGGGGTTGATGAAAACTGTTGGATCTTAGGTGTTTGAATCTCAAGGGTGCTTAGTGCATCTAATGCGGCTAATGCCTCCTCAGTTTGAGTGTTCTTCAGATCGAAATATTGGTAGATCCACTTCCTAGCCAAAGTCAGTGACTGACGATAGTTGACCTCATCTTGACGGTAAAGTGCAAGTTGAGATTGAAGTAGTTTATTTCTAATATTTTCGACTAGATACCACTGCTCATCAGGCTTTAATAGGGGGGTAACATCTGTGGTTCGTTTGCGTACCACAACAAAGTCGTCCATCAGGGCTTGCCATGACTTGGCCAAGTTACTCTGCCAGTCATCGATCGATTCAGTCATCTTGCTATTATCGACCATGTTTGCTGCATTGATTAAATCGGCTCGGTTGAGTGGTAGCTTGTCCAGATTTTCAATCATGCTATCTAACATCAATACTGTACCTGCGATATCAGTACTTTTAATGACGGAGACTTGCGCAATATCCTGAGCTAACGCTTTTCTCAATGGCGTTAGGGATGGGTCTTTCATCGATTCTATTCTTTGATCGGCAGCCTTCAGTAAGCTGACCGCTGTGCTGGGATCTTTTTCTAACCATAATTTGCTGCCAGCCATTCTAACTAGGTATTTTGCTTCCTCTGCCATCCAGTGATTTGGATTTCTTTGAGCCAGTTTAGCCACGCGATCGTTAAGTTTTAACTGGGTGGCGTTAAGGTTTTCTAACTCTTGGCTGAGTTGAGCTTGTGCTTGACGTTGCTCTTGGTCAAGTCTGGATATCTGGTTGGAAGGCTCTTTAAGTGCAAGCCTTAACTCTTGAGCTAGATTCTGTGCTCTGTCAGTCTGCTTAGTAAGCTCTTGGTGCAGATAGTAGCCGCCACCTAAGGTCACAAAGGTTAATAGTAAGATTAGAACTAAGTTAAACAGAAACCCCCAAGAGACGCCTGAACTGCGACTATCTGATTGGGGAGTGGGTGATGATGTCTCATCTGTGCTCTTGGATATGTTTAAAGCTTGAGCCTTCTCTTCTGAGACAATCTCTCTCTTAGGCTCTTGCAAGTTTTCATCTAATTCTTTGTTGTCCATTAAACAGTCCTTGAGGGCATACCGCTACAATAATGTGAGTATAAGGCCTTGTCGGGCTAAATGGATAAGCCTAGGGCGGAAAGCATGGCCTTACTATTTGCAGCTTTGGCGTTGGTAACGTGTTCGAGTCCATAAGCTAAAGCTTGCTCCTTAACTCGGGAGCTAGGGACTATAATATGACATGCACGCAGCCAAGCAAATAACTCTTTTGGTACAAGTTTGATTAGGCTATGGAGAATTTCTCCACTGGTGATGATAATCGTATCAACTTTTTCATCGTGCCATAGATAGGGAGTACGTTCATTAATGGCTGGGCAAGCTCTTTGGTATGTTTCCCAGTAATTAACCTTTGCTCCACGTTGGGTCAGTTTCTCAGCCAATGTTTCTCGCCCACCAACTCCTCTGACAATCATGATATTTTGACCGGTAAGCTCTTGTAGATCGGCAAGGGTCAATAAACCTTCGGTTTGCTGGCAATCAGATGGTGCTGCAAATGCGTCTATGCCTAATGCCTTTAAAGCTTGGAAAGTGGCGTCACCTACGGCATAAAATTGAGCTGTCTTGTGTTTTTTTAGCTCAATAACTTGTGAAGAGAACTCAACGGCATTGGTGCTGATAAAGATGATGATATCGGCGGCATTAAAATGAGCAATAGCATCTTGGTCTTGGTGAGTTTTACTTGCCTGAACTTCCAGTAAAGGCGTAATGATGTAAGGGACCCCAAGTTGAGTTAGGGCCTCTGACATCGACTGATTGCGGCCTTTTGGCCGCGTCAGTAATAGTTTCATCGACTGTGACTACTTAATGTAAACAGCATCGAGAATGGTTTTAGCACCTTTGCTTAAGAGCTCTTCGGCAAGGGAGATCCCCAATGCTTTTGCATCGGTTTTAGGCCCTACTTTGGTTGATGCAATGATCTGAGTACCATCTGGGTTACCGACCAAACCGCGAAGGGTTAGCGTATCATCAACTATCTCTGCGTAGGCTCCAATTGGAACCTGGCAACCACCTTCAAGGTGCGTATTCATGGCGCGCTCTGCGATCACGCGAAAACGTGTTTCTGCATGCTCAAGGGGTGCTAATAGCGCTTTTACACGCTCATCATCTGTGCGGCACTCAATACCAACAGCACCTTGACCATTCGCTGGCAGCGACTCTTCAGCTGAAATAAAGCTAGTGATGCGCTCTTCGAGCTTAAGTCTTTTAAGACCTGCAGCTGCTAGAATGATGGCATCATAGGTTCCAGCATCTAGTTTACCTAAACGAGTCCCCACGTTTCCGCGTAGATCGCGGATCTGAAGGTCTGGACGCGCTGCTCTGATTTGGCATTGACGACGTAGGCTAGATGTACCAACAACAGCACCTTTTGGAAGCTCACTGATGCTCTTGTAGTTGTTAGAGACGAATGCATCACGAGGATCTTCACGCTCACAGATGATCTCTAGACCAAGACCTTCAGGGAAATCTACTGGTACATCTTTCATAGAGTGAACGGCAATATCGGCTCTATTTTCAAGCATTGCAACTTCTAACTCTTTAACAAACAGACCTTTACCACCAACTTTTGCTAAAGGTGTATCAAGGATAATGTCACCTTTAGTGCTCATAGGCAGAAGTTCTACCGTGAGATCTGGGTGAAACTTTTCAAGTTCAGCTTTTACAAATTCAGCTTGCCATAGTGCAAGCGGGCTTTTACGTGTAGCGATACGAATGACGTTTTGGGACATGCTCGATATTCCATCAGAGGCCTTAATTGCAGCAATGCTAACATTGCTCGACAGCAGATGTAACATATGGCGTTTGATTCTTTGAAGTTAGCCCAAATATCAAGAAGTAATTAACTATTTTTTACTTGATAAAACTCCAAATAAACGAAGCTGGTACTTTAATAACCAAGCCATGATAAAGGTGAAGAGGTGGTGAGCAGAAGACGAAAGTGTGATCTTGGTCTCATTTATTCCACTGTTAGTGCAAAACATGATAATATTACGCTCCCATCTTAACCTGCAAGAAGCTATTCGATTTGTTGAATATGGTTAACGATCAAAGCCACTTTGTTGAAACCGCCCAGAGATTGAATCGAATCCGGTTGGCTCGTGCGCTTGCCATCTTATCCCCGCTAAAACGGGATCTGTTACGCCTTATTCCACTGCTGTTTCATTTTCATCGAGTGGGTTATCCTGGTTACAACGGTCCGCTAACACCCTCGGGAATATTTAACTATCAAGCGAGTGAAAGTGAGTATTCCGCCTGCAGCACTTTAGGCTTGGTTCCACCTAATCTTCATCTTGTTAATCACCCTGCAATTGAGGGGATATATAGCATGGGAAGCATGGCCAGCTTTGGCCAAAACCCAAAAAGTGATGTGGATCTTTGGTTAGTGCATGACAGGCTACTTAGTCCTAATGAGTGTCGTTTGCTCGAGGAAAAATCAGCACTGATAAGTCAGTGGTTTGAGCAGTATGGTCTTGAGGTTAATATCTATCTGGTTCACCCTGAGCAGTTTATTAAGTCTTCGGATTCTGATGAAGAGTTTCAAACTTCAATTGGTTTGGAGCACAGTGGTAGTGCCCAACATTGGTTACTGCTAGAAGAGTTCTACCGTAGTCAGATCTGTTTGGCTGGAAAAACGGTGGCTTGGTGGCCTGATGCAAAACGTTCTGAAGAGCTACTTTTTCTAGGTGATGTCAGTCAAATCCCCGCCAGTGAGTATTTTGGTGCTTCCCTTTGGCAGCTATATAAAGGCTTGAATAAACCTCATAAAGCCCTGTTAAAGGTATTGTTATTAGAGGCTTATGCGAGCCAATACCCAAATACTTGCTTAGTCAGTGGCAAAGTGTGGCAGAGAACGATGGAGGGTGATTTCTCAGCGGAAAATGATGCTTATTTTTTGCTTTATGAATCGATAGAGAGTTATCTACTAGCACAAGATGATCTTCGCCGATTAGATATTGTCAGGCGCTGTTTTTACCTTAAATGCGGTTTACGTTTAAGTGAGAAAAACCAAGCTAAAGATTGGCGCTATCACAAGCTGAGTATGTTAGTTGAGAATTGGAAATGGTCAAACAGCTTGCTGCAGACATTAGATCATTGTGAAGATTGGCATTGTGGCCAGTTGCAGTGGTTTAATGAACAGTTAAATGAGCTGATGTTAGGTAGTTATCAAACCTTGCTGCAGTTTGCCTCGACCCAGAAACTGAGTAAGAGCTTAAAGTTATCAGAGTTAGGCTTGCTTACCCGTAAACTTCATACCTACTTCAGCTCAGATATTCAGCAAATTATTAGTTTAAATCGCCTGTGGAGTGACTCAGTATGTGAGGCTGATCTCACCATTATCTATAGCAAAAACTCTCAGGAGTACTGTCTTTATCGTTGTAAGCCTGCCCCAAGAAATTTTATCGGTCAGCGAGCGGTTTATCGCTCAAAAAGTAAAGCTAAATTGATGGCCTGGGCCTGTCTAAACGGAGTCGCAAATGATGCGACCGCTTGGTATGAGTTTAGTGAAGGAAAGCGTAAGTCCTCTAGTTTGTCTAAAGCTTCTAAGCGCTTGGTGACATTCTTTGAACATGCAGACCTTAGGGTCTCTAAGATGGATTTTTGTCAGCCTTGGCGCTATAAAAAGTTGGTCTTCTTACTGAATTTTAACCATGACCCTACTGGCCTCTGGCAGGGACAAGAGATCATGGTGGACTATATGAATGCCAATATTTTCTCTCTGGGGCGGGAGCAGAAAAACATGTTGGAATCGATAGATATAATCTGCTTGAACTCATGGGGAGAGTGGCACTGTCACCATTATGAGGGAGAGTTTGGTCTGTTAGATGCACTGTGCTTTATTACCGCTGGAATTAGACGAGGTGCGGGTGATATCGCGATAGAGGTGATCAGCTGCTCTACTAAGTTAAAGTCACAATTTGAGCGCACTGTAGGGAATCTAATGCAGCGAGCCATTCGTTTGAGTTTACAAGTGTCGAGCTCGGCAACTTTAGTTTATCCGCTAAAAGTTAGTGGAATAGAGTATGGACTTTTCTTTAATAGTAAAGGAATGGTGTATCAAAACCTTAATGATACTAAAGGCCTGTTTCAGCAACTAACGAAGAAAAAGCTGCTGGAATTACCAAGACCAGATTTGGGGAATGAGCCTTTTAGTAAGGTACCTGAAGTGATTCAGGATTTTGCCGCTCGGGGAGCAATTCAATATTTTTTGAGGCAAAATGAGCAGGAGTTGGATGTGTTCATTCTTAATGAGAGCAATGAGTTAGATCATTATCAGCAATCAGGTATCGACATTGATGAGTTGGTGAGTAAAGTGAGCCACCATCATGCATTTGAGGAGTTTAAAGCCTCGCAGCAGAGATTTAATTTACCGCAGTTTTTCCGCTTGATCCGCGTGGATGGAAGGTTAAGAGCACTGCCCTTTGGGATCTCTGTTGATGAGGTCGATTTTGAGTTTTAAAAGAGGCTTACTGAAGCCTCTTTTTTCTTTCAGCACTTACAGAGAAAGCTGAATATCACCTTGTTTCAAAATGGAGTCTATTACAAACGGCATGAATTCACCGCCGTTTCGCTCATCTATCCATTTTCCCTCAACAAATGAGAAATGGTAACCGCCAAATTTGGTTGCAACCCAGATCTGATGTAGAGGCTCCTGCTTATTAATCACAATTTTAGAGGTGTCTTCAAAAGTGAGTTGTAGCACATTGCCAGATGCATCGATATCGACATCTGCATCTTGCTCATCAATTGCGATTTCAATCGCATTATCAATTGCCTGAAACATCTCATCGGCTAACTGATGAAACTCTGTATCTGTCATTGCCATAGGGGGTTGATCCTTGCTGAGTCTAGCGAATTATCTATTTAGCGATTCTATCAATGAGAGGCTTGTGCTCCAATCATTTTTACCGTTTGTCCGCTTATAACTCATATTTAATTCATCTTTATTATGGTTTCGACAGTAATTAATAGGAATAGTATGTATTAGCACTATATGTGCTTGACGTTGAAAGCCTAACTCTGCAACATCGGTAGACTGAGTGGGGTGAAGAGTAAGTGCTTTTAATACCCTTTGGCATGAAACATTGGATATACAAATAATCGGATAGATAGATGTTGAGAAAAATGAAACTGTGTTCACTGATATTGCTTACCAGCCTCTTTATTGTTGCTTGTGGTCAGAAAGGGCCGCTGTATAAATCGCCAGACAAACAAGATAACCAAAAGCAAGAACAGGAACAGCCGAAGAAACAAAGTATTAAGGAATAAAGGTTTGGATCATTTTCTCTATAAAAATGGTGAGCTGCTAGCTGAAGATTGTCAGGTTGCAGAGCTTGCCCGCACATACGGTACCCCACTTTACATCTATTCTCGCGCGACGTTAGAACGTCATTGGCATGCGTTCGACAGCGCTGTGGCTAATCATCCTCACCTTATCTGTTATGCAGTCAAAGCAAACTCAAACATTGCCGTACTCAATGTACTGGCGCGTTTGGGTAGTGGATTTGATATCGTCTCTGGTGGTGAGCTCTCTCGCGTCATTGAGGCGGGGGGCGACCCTAAAAAGGTGGTTTTCTCCGGTGTCGGAAAAACTGTTGAAGAGATGGAGATGGCACTGAATTTAGGGATACATTGTTTTAATGTTGAATCCGCTGCCGAACTTGAACAGCTTAATCTTGTTGCACTGAAATTAGGTAAAATTGCACCAGTTTCACTACGTGTAAATCCTGATGTTGATGCTGGTACTCATCCCTACATATCGACTGGACTAAAAGAGAATAAGTTTGGTATCGCCATGGATGATGCTGAGGCAATATTTGCTCGTGCCCACGCCTTACCTGGTTTACAGGTCAAAGGTGTTGACTGCCATATCGGTTCACAGTTAACTGAAATTAAACCTTTTCTCGATGCTATGGATCGTATTTTGGCGCTTATCGATCGTCTTGCAGAGCAAGATATCATTATTGAGCATTTTGATGTTGGCGGGGGATTAGGTGTCACTTATGATGATGAAACACCACCTCAACCCGATGTTTATGCCAGTGCTTTGGTTGAACGCTTAGGTGATAGAAAGCTCAAATTGATTTTTGAACCAGGTCGTGCGATTGCAGCAAACGCAGGTATTTTTGTGACTCAAGTGCTTTACCTTAAAGGTAATAGCGATAAGCATTTTGCCTTGGTCGATGGTGCGATGAACGATCTTATTCGTCCTTCACTCTACAGTGCTTGGCAGAAGATAATCCCTGTTGTGCCGCGTGAGGGAGAGAGCCGTAATTATGACATCGTTGGACCAGTTTGTGAGACAGGTGATTTCTTAGGTAAAGAGAGGGAGCTGTGCCTCGAGCCACAAGATTATCTGGCTGTTCGTTCATCGGGCGCCTATGGCTTTACAATGTCTTCGAACTATAATTCCCGCCCTAGAGCTGCCGAGGTGATGGTTGATGGTGAGCAGGCTCATTTGATTCGCCAACGAGAAAAGTTGTCACAACTCTGGCAAGGTGAGCAGTTACTGCCGTAGACTGTAGCTATAAGACTTTAGTTTGTGCTGCATATCTGTGTGCAGCACGCTCCTATTTTAAGGATGTAGACTTTGATTCATTTCGCTAAGATGCATGGCTTAGGCAATGATTTTATGGTGGTTGATGGTGTTACGCAGAATGTATTTTTTTCGCCTGAACAGATCAAACGTCTGGCTGATAGAAATTTTGGCGTAGGTTTCGATCAACTGCTTTTGGTAGAGCCTCCCTACGATCCCGATCTCGATTTTCACTATCGTATCTTTAACGCCGACGGTGGAGAGGTTGAGCAGTGTGGCAATGGCGCTCGCTGTTTTGCCCGGTTTGTTCGAAATAAAGGACTAACCAACAAGCATAAGATTAAGGTGAGCACCTCAAACGGTAAGATCACCTTACGATTAGAGCGCGATGGTAATGTGACGGTCAATATGGGCGTGCCTGTATTGGATCCAAGCAAGATCCCCTTTAATGCGAAACGAGTTGAGAAAACTTACCTGCTTCAGACCAGTAGTTCCCACGCGATGGAGACCTTCTTGTGTGGTGCAATATCGATGGGAAATCCTCATTGTGTCTTGGAAGTCGAGGATATCGAACATGCTGAAGTCGAGCGCATCGGTGCTCTTTTAACCCAAAATGAGCGTTTTCCTAAGGGCGTTAACGTTGGCTTTATGCAGGTCATTGATGCCGGGCATATCAAGCTAAGAGTCTATGAGCGCGGCGCGGCTGAAACTCTCGCTTGTGGCACTGGAGCTTGCGCTGCTGCGGCTGTTGGCCAGTTGCAGGGGAAATTGAATAAAATGGTTCGTGTTGATCTTCCCGGTGGTACACTGACGATTAACTGGGAAGGTGAGGGGAATCCTTTGTGGATGACTGGGCCTGCCGAACATGTATATGATGGACAGATACCTCAATGACCAAAGCTTCAAAAGAGAAGACTCCAGCCCCTTTCGATGAACTCTTAATCCGAGAGTTTCTGCTGGATAATCCTGATTTTTTTAATCGCTATCCAGAGCTTTTACTGGCGATGCAGATCCCTCACGCAGAGCGTGGTGCCATCTCGTTAATCGAACGCAAGCAGGAGATGTTCCGCAATCGAGTTCAGCAACTTGAGGAGGAGATCACCTCTCTGTTGGGAATGGCTTCACGCAATGAGATGATCTATATGTTTAATACCGCGTTATCACTTAAATTGCTCAAGTGTGAAGATTTAGGCGAGCTTAGGCAGGTGTTATCTGAAGGGTTAAAAACACAGTTTCACTTTAGCCATGTTCGACTTATCACTGTGCATGATATCGATAGCGAGTTATCGCAGATATGGAGTAAGCGCCTGAATCAGGGTTATTACTTCGGCAGACTGACAATGAGTGAGTCAAAGCGGTTATTTGGCAGTGAAGTGGGATCCGTTGCCCTATCTCGACTTTCTGAAGAGTGTGGTCAGGTGATTTTTGCTATTGCCAGTCAAGATGCGATGCATTTTCACCCAGAGATGGACAACTTGTTACTGGATCAGCTTAAACAACTGTTAGATCATCTACTGCCTAAACTTTAAGTTATCGTCTGAGGAGTTCTATGGAAGTTAATTGGTTCCAGCACTTCGAAAGCTACCTTAGCGCTGAGCGTCAGTTGTCTAAGCATACTGTTCGTAACTATCTTTTTGAGTTAAATCGTGTTGACCAACTGCTTGATGACTCAACATCTTGGCTAAGTGTTTCTCGAGAGCAGATCCAAAGTGCCATGAGTCAGCTACACCGAAGGGGTCTCAGTCCTCGCTCACTTTCGCTTACCCTTTCGGCTGTTAAACAGTTTTGTGAGTTTCTACTTCGCGAAGGCGTTATACAGACCAATCCAGCGATAAACCTTAGTGCGCCAAAGCAAAACAAGCCTCTGCCTAAAAATATGGATCCAGATTCAGTGAGCCATCTACTTGAGATAGATGGTGATGATCCTTTGAGTCTGAGAGATAAGGCGATTATGGAGCTGTTTTACTCATCAGGTTTGCGTTTAGCGGAGTTGGCGGCTTTGAATATCTCAGATATTCAATTTTCTGAGCGTCTGGTGAAGGTGCTAGGTAAAGGGGGAAAGGAGCGAATTTTACCCATAGGCAAGATGGCTATAAGCGCGATAGATAAGTGGTTAGCGTGCCGACGCTTGATACCTTGCGAACACGATGCGCTGTTTATCACCAATAAAGGAACTCGCCTAGCCCATAGAAGTATTCAGGCTCGTTTGTCTAAATGGGGCCAGGAGCAAGCTTTAAATATGCGAGTGCACCCGCATAAGTTAAGACACTCTTTTGCGACGCATATGCTTGAGTCTAGCGCCGATCTGCGTGCGGTTCAGGAGTTGTTGGGACATGCGAACCTCTCGACGACTCAGATCTATACTAGTCTTGATTTTCAACATCTGGCAAAGGTGTATGACGGTGCTCATCCAAGAGCGGCAAAAGCTAAGAAGGATAAGAGTGAATGATCCGTTGCTACATTAAGCCTGAAGAGATAAGCGCGATCAGTTTTGATCTCGATGATACCCTTTATGATAACTCCCCCATTATTGAGAAAGCTGAGGCTGAATTAGCTCACTTTTTACATCATAAATATCCACGCACAAGCCAGTTTGAGAGAGAGGACTGGTTTGCCCTAAAGCGAAAATTGCAAAAAGAGCGACCTGAACTTTGTCATGATACAGGCTTAGCAAGGGTGTCTGTGTTGACGCTTGGTTTGCGTCAGTTAGGCTATTCTGTGAAAGAGGCCGAAGCTGGTGGACTCGAAGGGCTTCAATGTTTTTTACAATATCGCTCAGACTTTACTCTCTCTCAACCTGTGCTAGAACTACTGCATGGTTTAAAGCAAAAGTATCGACTTGTTGGGATAACTAACGGTAATGTCGATGCTTCCCGTATTGGGTTGGGCTCTCTATTTGATTTTGTTCTCTCTCCGGGTAACGGTGTGCGGATGAAGCCAGCACCAGATATGTTTAACGTAGCCTTAGACAGGCTAAATATACCTGCGGTTCAGTTACTTCATGTGGGTGACAGTCACAGCTCTGATGTGGTGGGCGCAAGGTTAGCAGGGTGCCAATCTCTGTGGCTTAATCCCGCTTTTGGGAGGAGCAAAGTTGAGCAAGCTAAGGCTTATTTACCCCATATTGAGATAGATAATATTAAGCAGCTTAAACTGCTTATTTAGCAGAAAAAGAAACAGAAAAGAAAATGGCCTATAGAGATAGGCCATTTTTTAAGTGAAGCTTAGTATTTAAGGTATGTCATGAAAGTTTGATAACTCCTCATGTTGCTGACTTGGCTCAGAGGCGTTGGCAAATCGAGTCTGACTAGAAGATGAAGTAGATGCTGTGCTATCTATGATTAAAGCGCCTTCTCCGTTACTTCCAAGCAGCCCTTGAATGATAGAGCCTTCAAAATCAGGTTCACCATTACTGAGACCAAACTCATCTCGCAGGTCCACACCATCTAAAGTGATATATTGATCAACGTCTCCATCTTTATCGGCATCGATAGCAATGGTAGTGCTATTTGCATCGAAACTGAACTCTAGATGAGAAGCCAACTCTTCGGCGCTGACGCCTTGTAGGAGGTCGCTTAGATCAAGTTTATCGTCTGCAATCTTGAAGTCGGTAATATGATCGTTACCAGTATCTCCTTGGTTCCAAACAAAGGTGTCTTCGCCTTGACCACCTGTGAGAATATCGTCGCCTAAACCAGGAATGAGGCTGTCATCGCCATTACCGCCAAACAGTTGATCATTACCAGCACCGCCGTGCAGCTCATCATTACCACCTTGGCCAAAGAGAATATCACTACCATCTCCTCCCTTCAGAAGGTCGTTACCATCTTGAGTTCGAGAGGTATCAAACAGTGATGGATTACTGGTGACAAACTCATGCACATCCTGCACAGATACATCCGATGGATTGGTTTGAGTTTCAGATGCAACAAACTTTTGCAGCGCTGCGTAACCTTGTCCCGAAATGTTGGCAAACTTCACTAGGTCACCGAAGATAATGTCATTACCAGAGGCGCCGTCAACAGTATCATTACCTTGAAGCAGCACTGTTTCAGAACCTAAGATGACGCTAGCTAGCTTGTCGACATCAATTTTAGCTCTGACAGTTCCATCTGAATCATAAAGCGCTAAATCAGCTTCAGATAGGGTGCCACCGATGCCGATAGTTTCGACATTAGAGATTGAAGCAAGCAGGTTGAAAGCGTGAAGAGCCTGATCTTTATCATCCGTATCTTTATCTGAGAAGCTTTTGACAGAGCCATCATTATTAAACTTAAGGGCACCAATTTCAGTCGAAGTTTCATAAGCGAATACAGTGCCATCCTGATTGACAATGGTCTGGCCATTATATTGAATGATATCGCCCTCTTTGAAGCTACTATCGAGCAAGTCGCCAAGAATAATATATTCATTAAGTGCGGTGTCGTACCCAACGGCAAAGCTATCTGGATCCTCATCTTTTGTAGACCGATTAGGTTTACCATCTGTGATAAAGTAGGTCAGGTTCGTCGCGCCGTTACCTGCAATATTTGCGCTGTTAAACCAATCCATGGCAGATTCAAAACCAGCTTCATAGTTCGTCATCCCTCTGTCATCATCGATAATTCCGCTAACTGCACTTTTAAGAGTTGCAAGTGCATTTGGATCTGCCAGATTGACTGAAACACTAAAGTTTGATTTAGATGCAAAGTCAGTGAGTAATATATTCACTACCCCTGAATGGTTCCCTGAGATGCTTTGAGTTAGTTGCTCAAATACCATATCAAGCTGGTTCTTGGCCTCTGTGATACTGCCCTCCATGCTGCCGGAGGTATCGAAGATGAAGGCGATGTTATAGTCTTCACCTGCAATAATCTGTATACCTTGCACGTCACTCACAACGACTTCATGGTTGTCTGTACCAGTAATGTTGTTGTCGCCACTCGTGCCAGTTTGATTAATGTAATCACGCAGTGTGATATCGAGCGTTACCGTTGATGTGACAAAGTCGCCATTGCTCGACTCAGTGCTGGTGACACTGATGTTAAGCGCAAACTCCGAGTCACCTGAGTATCCCTCTTCAACCATCATCTTCAAGTTTATGAGCTCTTGCGAGGTAAGTGTCCAACTTCCGTTACCTAAGTAACTGCCAGCGGATAGATAAACTCCCTCAGGAACATTATCGATAGTGATATTAGATAAGGTCTCACTGGTGTCGATATCGGTTAGTGATGCCTCTATATCGAGAGGTAGCTCTTGAGTCTGCACTTGAGTGAGCGTGCCATCAGGGTTAACCACATAGACGCCATCGGCAAAGATAAGGCGCTCAACTTCATAAAGGTGATCGCCTGCATCTAGGTCTGCTGTGTTTACTGAGCTAGCATCTCTGTTTAGGCTGTCATTGATCAATAGGTATGGGGTTGTAGAGTGATCAAAGTGATTAGTGATAGTGTATTCGGCAAAGTTACCGCTATAAACCGCAGTGTCTATGCCACTACCACCATAGATGGAGTCATTTTGGCCACCGCCGATAAAGACATCATTACCAGCATCACCATGTAAGCTGTCACCTAAGTTACCACCAACCAATACATCATCGCCTTCACCACCGGTTAACATACTAACGAGATCTGCCTCGCCAACAATAAGATCGTTTTGATCTGTGCCATGGCTACCAGTTACGATATTTTCAATCACATTGCCGAGCACATCTTGCCCTGTCACTATCTCTCCTGTTGGGAGCTGATTACTGACAACTTTATTAACCCACTCAACACTACCAGAAGAGGCTAGCAGCGTGGGCTCATCGGCTCTTGCATCTATGTTAATAGTGATTGTCGCGCTGTCACTAGTAGAGGAACCATCAGTAACCACAAAGTCAAACTGAGCAAGGGCTGCTCCTTGATTACCTATTCCAGTTGCAGTGTCACCGCCATCAGCTTGGTTATTGGCAGGGGTGAAGCGTACTTGGTTTGCATCAAACATTGCAGCAGTAAGTAATACTTGTGCTGTTACCGCGACCCAAGAGTTGCCGTTGAAGTATTCTAGCGTTCCGTTTTGGCTATTTGGTACTTGAGTGATGCTAATGGCAAGCTCTGCTGTTGAGCTATCACTGTCAGTGATTACAAAATCACTCCACTGAAGTATAAGCGCCGTATCTTCAATCCCATTGATTTGACTATCTGCCGCAACCGGCTGAGCGTTGCTGCCTATGATATTTATCGTAACAGTTGCAGTGTCGGTAGCGCCGAATTCATCAGTGATAGTATAGGTAAAGGTATCGGTATCTAGCTCTCCAGCATTGAGAGAGGTAAAGGCACCGTTGGTATCATAGCTATAAGTGCCATCAGCATAGATGGTTAACTTAGCCCCACTGTCTAACATGATAATGTTATCAGCAGGAATCGCTTGACCATTAACTGCGGTAATAGAGAAAGAATCTGCATGTTCATGGTTATGGCCAGTCTCATCATGATCTAAATCTATATCATTGGATAACAGGCTATCTTCGATTGATGATGCTGTCAGCACGCCGCCCTCATGTACAACCAAAGCATCACCATCAAGCGCGGGGCCAGAAACAGAGATAGATGTGAGGAAGTAGTCTGAAGAGTCGCCACCAGGGTTTGATTGAGACTCTTCATCAACCGTATAAGTCGCTTCAAACACTAAAGTATCAAATACGATATTTCCTGTGTCTATGGTGAATTCACCGCTGTGGCTTCCAACTGTTTTGAAGGTTTCCATAGCCACAAGCTGGCCTTGATAATAGGCCTTCCAAACGCCTTGTTCGCCGCCTTCCTCTGTATGGAACATGTTACTGACATTGAAAGTGGCAGCATTCACAAGTCCATTAAAGTTAAAGACGAGCCCTTCTGATTGGCCTGTTTCAGCGTTGAACTCTATCTGTTCAGCGGTTGCGCCGCTGGTTCTAGGAGTACCTGATATACCCAGCTTATTTGAACCTGATTCAATATAAATGTTCCCAGCAGTACCATCTGCATCTCTTGCTGTAATGGTAAATAGCGCTTGTCCATTAACCTCAGGGATCGCCCACCCAAGATCTGAGCTGGAACTTGCAGAGTAGGTTTCGCCAGTTCGATCGTCATTAGCATCGACAGTGTTAATGTTTACATTAACCACTGCGGTATCGGTTAGGTTGTTTTCATCAGTGACTAACACGTTAAATGTATAGTCGCTGCTGGAGCTACTATTAATGGCTTGATTAAGGGTTATCTCACCAGTGTCAGCATCAATGGTAAAGATGCCGTTAACTAAAGATCCGTCTGCAAAGCTATATTGAAGATCACCAATTGAATCGAGGTCGTCTGCAATGACTGTTCCGACAGATGCTCCTACGCCGGAGTTATTGTTAACGCTATTGAAGTTGTACACATCTTGGTTGACTTGTGAGGCATCAGTGTCGGTTCCAGATAAAAATTCTGGTGCAAAGTTATGATCCTCTACATTCACATTAACAGTAGAGTTCGCTGTATTACCTGAACCATCGACCGCTATCACTTCAATGCCTGTTATTGAGAGGCTATCGAGGTTGATGTTGTGTGGGAAATCTTCAAGCAGTTCAGCTGTGACAGTCACGTCACCAGTTGTACCACTTTCAATACTGTTCCAGTTAAGAGTTAGGGTAATAGCCTCTTTCCCCATCACTGTACCAACTAACTGGCCTGAAGAGTTGAGGTTCCAGAAGATATTAGCGTTGATCCCATCGACAGAGATATCACCAGTATCGCCAAACTGGAAAGCATTAAGTGAGTCTGACCCTGCTTTAAAGCTCAGTGTTTGCAGATCTTGCTCAGTACCATTATTGAGAAGATCGGTCTCACTTAGTGTAGAAAGTACGCTGCTCTGTAATGCGGTAGGCCCTGTAGGTGGGGTTGTATCTGGTGCATTTAAGTCGATAACTAGATTGCCGCTGCTACTGTCTCCATCACTGTCGGTGACAGTAACGGCTAAGTCGAGCTGTACATCCTCAGTTGAGCTGACAATATTTTCAGCTGTTGTCCCGTTATATTGGAAGCGGTTACCTGTATCTGAATCTATGGTTGTCAGCTCTATATAGCTGATAGAGCCCATATTTCCGATTGTTTCTCCACTTGTCAGAGTTCCTTCACCTAGAAGGTTGCCGGCAGCATCAAAAGCTTTGAAATAAACAGTGGTAGCGCCACTAAAATTAACTGCAGCAGAGGCGACATCGTTGGCGTAATCGATAACGAAAGTCTCGCCACTATCTACCCAAGCGTTACCGCTACCGAAGGAGTTGCTATTACCATTAACAGTAATAGCACCAGAGGCATCTCTTGCCGTTAAGGTAACAGCAAGTTCATTATCAGCAGGTACATCATTGATATCATTATCGATAACATAGCCGCTCGCGCCTAATGAGATATAGGCTGCATAGGTGTTTCCGCCTAGTCCGCCATCAACATTTGCTACAGCAATGGTCTCTGTACTATCGATAGACTGAGCTACATCTATTTGGTAGCTATCATCATTAGGGTTAGCAGTAAGGGTAAAGATGATAGATTGATCTGGATTACTCGGATCATATTCCGATGGCGTTGCACTTGTATCTGAGTATGCAATCAAGATACTAGGGTCAGCCGGATCGACATAATAGAAGACAATTAAGCCGCCTGCTGTGATCCCTGAGTCTGCAAATGTCGTCGTTGTACCATTCCAGCCGTTAATATTGCCAGTGAGATCGGCACTATAGTTGTTATCTGCACCGTTTGTGACAAGAGAGCCGTTATAGATACCGATAGCATTATCTGCTACCAAATTGACAGTCGAAAACGCTACTGAGTCATCTTCAATGGTGACTGTGAAGTTACCGCTAGTTGAGCCACCGTTGCCATCAGAAACATCAACACCGAAATTAAGCGAGAGATCATCTTCAAATGACGTATTTGAGTGATCCACTGGTGCAAGAAGGGTTACTGCGTAACTCCAATCACCAGGAGCGTTATTCGCTGGAGCGTTAAGAGCGACAGTCATAATGGCTTGATATGAATCTTCGCCTACAGTACCAATGAAGCCAGTTAGCGTCTGGGAGTCAGCATCCCAAGACCACTGTACCGTTTCCCCACCAGAGGTGAGGCCAGAAGGCCCTGAAAGAGCAACTGTTAGTGCATCACCGTCAACATCCTCAATGCTAATCGTGCCACTTGCTGTCACGGAATCAGTGGTATCTGTATCACCAATACTATCAACCAAGCCATCGGTGAGACCTTCTTCAGAAACACGTGTGTTAGTTGTTGATGTGATTGTTACGTCATCGTTCGTGCCAGTGATTGTAATGACGAGTTCTGCGGTATCCTGGTTTCCATGACCATCTGTTACTGTATAGGTAAAGGTTTCAGTAACTATTTGTCCTTCAAATAACGCATCCGCAGCAGTTTGATCTGCTGTGTAGCTGTAGCTACCGTCGGCATTGAGAGTCAAAGTGCCGTAAGTGCCAGTTAGACTTGTGCCAACTGTTCCTATGTTGCCTGTGCCATCTTCTGTTCCTGTACGGATCTCAGTGACATTTAATGTGTTACTGACTAGATCTGTGTCGTTTTTCAATACGCCATCAGCAGCAGTTACTGACAGAGTAGCGTCCTCTTTAACATTCGCAGCATCATCATTAGCAACAGGTGCGGTGGTATCAATCACCATGACTTGGGTGTCAGTGGCGGTGTTGCCCGCCACATCCGTGATGGTGGCGACAATGGTGTAGCTGCCTTCCGCCAGCGCCGCTGCTGGTGTAAATACCCAGCCGTTGCCTGTGACCGTGACGGTACCCGCAACTGGTGCGCCAGTGCTGTCGGTGACCACGACCGTGACATCACCGTCAGTGGCATCGAAGCTGCCGTTAATCACAGCGCCCGTATCATTACTGATGAAGTCAGTGGCAGAGCTGCCCGTATCATCAGTCATGGAGTCGATAGAGACGGTCACGCCGTCGTTGTCTTGATCGATAGTGGTATCAATCACCATGACTTGGGTGTCAGTGGCGGTGTTGCCCGCCACATCCGTGATGGTGGCGACAATGGTGTAGCTGCCTTCCGCCAGTACCGCTGCTGGTGTAAATACCCAGCCGTCGCCTGTGACTGTGACCGTACCCGCAACCGGTGCGCCAGTGCTGTCGGTGACGACAACCGTGACGGTGCCATCAGTGGCATCGAAACTGCCGTTGATGACTGCACCCGTATCATTACTGATGAAATCTGAATCTGAGCTACCCGTATCATCAGTCATGCTGTCGATAGAGACGGTCACGCCGTCGTTGTCTTGATCGATAGTGGTATCTATCACCATGACTTGGGTGTCAGTGGCGGTGTTGCCCGCCACATCCGTGATGGTGGCGACAATGGTGTAGCTGCCTTCCGCCAGTGTCGCTGCTGGTGTAAATACCCAGCCGTCGCCTGTGACTGTGACCGTACCCGCAACCGGTGCGCCAGTGCTGTCGGTGACCACGACCGTGACATCACCGTCAGTGGCATCGAAGCTGCCGTTGATGACTGCGCCCGTATCATTACTGATGAAGTCAGTGGCAGAGCTACCCGTATCATCTGTCATGCTGTCGATAGAGACGGTGACGCCATCATTATCTTGATCGATAGTGGTATCTATCACCATGACTTGAGTGTCAGTGGCGGTGTTGCCCGCCACATCCGTGATGGTGGCGACAATGGTGTAGCTGCCTTCAGCCAGTGTCGCTGCTGGTGTAAATACCCAGCCGTCGCCTGTGACTGTGACCGTACCCGCAACCGGTGCGCCAGTGCTGTCGGTGACCACGACCGTGACATCACCGTCAGTGGCATCGAAGCTGCCGTTAATCACAGCGCCCGTATCATTACTGATGAAGTCAGTGGCAGAGCTACCCGTATCATCAGTCATGGAGTCGATAGAGACGGTCACGCCGTCGTTGTCTTGATCGATAGTGGTATCAATCACCATGACTTGGATGTCAGTGGCGGTGTTGCCCGCCACATCCGTGATGGTGGCGACAATGGTGTAGCTGCCTTCCGCCAGCGCCGCTGCTGGTGTAAATACCCAGCCGTTACCTGTAACTGTGACGGTACCCGCAACCGGTGCGCCAGTGCTGTCGGTGACCACGACCGTGACGGTGCCATCAGTGGCATCGAAGCTACCGTTGATGACTGCGCCCGTATCATTACTGATGAAGTCAGTGGCAGAGCTACCCGTATCATCAGTCATGCTGTCGATAGAGACGGTCACGCCGTCGTTGTCTTGATCGATAGTGGTATCAATCACCATGACTTGGGTGTCAGTGGCGGTGTTGCCCGCCACATCCGTGATGGTGGCGACAATGGTGTAGCTGCCTTCCGCCAGCGCCGCTGCTGGTGTAAATACCCAGCCGTTGCCTGTAACTGTGACCGAACCCGCAACTGGTGCGCCAGTGCTGTCGGTGACGATGACTGTGACGGTGCCGTCAGTGGCATCGAAGCTACCGTTGATGACTGCGCCCGTGTCATTACTGATGAAGTCAGTGGCAGAGCTACCCGTATCATCAGTCATGCTGTCGATAGAGACGGTCACGCCGTCGTTGTCTTGATCGATAGTGGTATCAATCACCATGACTTGGGTGTCAGTGGCGGTGTTGCCCGCCACATCCGTGATGGTGGCGACAATGGTGTAGCTGCCTTCCGCCAGCGCCGTTGCTGGAGTGAATACCCAGCCGTTGCCTGTGACCGTGACGGTACCCGCAACCGGTGCGCCGGTGCTGTCAGTGACGACTACTGTGACATCACCGTCAGTGGCATCGAAGCTACCGTTGATGACTGCGCCCGTATCATTACTGATGAAGTCAGTGGCAGAGCTACCCGTATCATCAGTCATGCTGTCGATAGAGACGGTCACGCCGTCGTTGTCTTGATCGATAGTGGTATCAATCACCATGACTTGGGTGTCAGTGGCGGTGTTGCCCGCCACATCCGTGATGGTGGCGACAATGGTGTAGCTGCCTTCCGCCAGCGCCGCAGCTGGTGTAAATACCCAGCCGTTACCTGTGACTGTGACCGTACCCGCAACCGGTGCGCCAGTGCTGTCGGTGACCACGACCGTGACGGTGCCATCAGTGGCATCGAAGCTGCCGTTAACTACAGCACCCGTGTCATTACTGATGAAATCTGAATCTGAGCTACCCGTATCATCAGTAATGGAATCGATAGAGACAGTCACGCCGTCGTTATCTTGATCGATAGTGGTATCAATCACCATGACTTGGGTGTCAGTGGCGGTGTTGCCCGCCACATCCGTGATGGTGGCGACAATGGTGTAGCTGCCTTCCGCCAGCGCCGCAGCTGGTGTAAATACCCAGCCGTTGCCTGTGACCGTGACGGTACCCGCAACCGGTGCGCCGGTGCTGTCAGTGACCACAACAGTCACATCACCGTCAGTGGCATCGAAGCTGCCGTTGATGACTGCGCCCGTATCATTACTGATGAAATCTGAATCTGAGCTACCCGTATCATCAGTCATGGAATCGATAGAGACAGTCACGCCGTCGTTGTCTTGATCGATAGTGGTATCAATCACCATGACTTGGGTGTCAGTGGCGGTGTTGCCCGCCACATCCGTGATGGTGGCGACAATGGTGTAGCTGCCTTCCGCCAGCGCCGCTGCTGGTGTAAATACCCAGCCGTTGCCTGTAACTGTGACCGAACCCGCAACTGGTGCGCCAGTGCTGTCGGTGACGACAACCGTGACGGTGCCATCAGTGGCATCGAAGCTGCCGTTGATGACCGCGCCCGTATCATTACTGATGAAATCTGAATCTGAGCTACCCGTATCATCAGTCATGCTGTCGATAGAGACGGTCACGCCGTCATTATCTTGATCGATAGTGGTATCAATCACCATGACTTGGGTGTCAGTGGCGGTGTTGCCCGCCACATCCGTGATGGTGGCGACAATGGTGTAGCTGCCTTCCGCCAGCGCCGCTGCTGGTGTAAATACCCAGCCGTTGCCTGTAACTGTGACCGAACCCGCAACTGGTGCGCCAGTGCTGTCGGTGACGACAACCGTGACGGTGCCATCAGTGGCATCGAAGCTACCGTTGATGACTGCGCCCGTATCATTACTGATGAAGTCAGTCGCAGAGCTACCCGTATCATCAGTCATGCTGTCGATAGAGACGGTCACGCCGTCGTTGTCTTGATCGATAGTGGTATCAATCACCATGACTTGGGTGTCAGTGTCGGTGTTGCCCGCCACATCCGTGATGGTGGCGACAATGGTGTAGCTGCCTTCCGCCAGCGCCGCTGCTGGTGTAAATACCCAGCCGTTACCTGTGACCGTGACGGTACCCGCAACTGGTGCGCCAGTGCTGTCGGTGACCACGACCGTGACGGTGCCATCAGTGGCATCGAAGCTGCCGTTAACTACAGCGCCCGTGTCATTACTGATGAAATCTGTATCTGAGCTACCCGTATCATCGGTCATGCTGTCGATAGAGACGGTCACGCCGTCGTTGTCTTGATCGATAGTGGTATCAATCACCATGACTTGGGTGTCAGTGGCGGTGTTGCCCGCCACATCCGTGATGGTGGCGACAATGGTGTAGCTGCCTTCCGCCAGCGCCGCTGCTGGTGTAAATACCCAGCCGTTGCCTGTAACTGTGACCGAACCCGCAACTGGTGCGCCAGTGCTGTCGGTGACCACAACAGTCACATCACCGTCAGTGGCATCGAAGCTGCCGTTGATGACTGCGCCCGTGTCATTACTGATGAAGTCAGTGGCAGAGCTACCGGTGTCATCGGTCATGGAGTCGATAGAGACGGTCACGCCGTCGTTATCCTGATCGATAGTGGTATCAATCACCATGACTTGGGTGTCAGTCGCCGTGTTGCCGGCCACATCGGTAATGGTGGCGACAATGGTGTAGCTGCCTTCAGCCAGCGCTGCCGCCGGTGTAAATACCCAGCCGTTACCTGTGACCGTGACGGTTCCCGCAACCGGTGCACCGGTGCTGTCGGTGACGATGACTGTGACGGTGCCGTCAGTGGCATCAAAGCTGCCGTTGATGACCGCGCCCGTGTCATTACTGATGAAGTCTGAATCTGAGCTGCCAGTATCATCAGTCATGGAATCGATAGAGACGGTCACGCCGTCATTATCCTGATCGATAGTGGTATCAATCACCATGACCTGGGTGTCAGTGGCGGTGTTGCCTGCGATATCGGTGATGGTGGCGACAATGGTGTAATTGCCTTCCGCCAGTGCTGCCGCCGGGGTGAATACCCAGCTATTACCTGTGACCGTGACGGTACCCGCAATCGGTGCGCCAGTGCTGTCAGTGACGACAACAGTCACATCACCGTCAGTGGCATCGAAGCTGCCGTTGATGACCGCGCCAGTATCATTACTGATGAAATCTGAATCTGAGCTGCCCGTATCATCAGTCATGGAGTCGATAGAGACAGTCACGCCGTCATTATCTTGATCGATAGTGGTATCAATCACCATGACCTGGGTGTCAGTGGCGGTGTTGCCCGCCACATCCGTGATGGTGGCGACAATGGTGTAGCTGCCTTCCGCCAGCGCCGCAGCTGGTGTAAATACCCAGCCGTTACCTGTGACTGTGACCGTACCCGCAACTGGTGCGCCAGTGCTGTCGGTGACCACGACCGTGACGGTGCCATCAGTGGCATCGAAGCTGCCGTTAACTACAGCGCCCGTGTCATTACTGATGAAATCTGTATCTGAGCTACCCGTATCATCAGTCATGGAATCGATAGAGACAGTCACGCCGTCGTTATCTTGATCGATAGTGGTATCAATCACCATGACTTGGGTGTCAGTGGCGGTGTTGCCCGCCACATCCGTGATGGTGGCGACAATGGTGTAGCTGCCTTCCGCCAGCGCCGTTGCTGGAGTGAATACCCAGCCGTTGCCTGTGACCGTGACGGTACCCGCAACCGGTGCGCCGGTGCTGTCAGTGACGACTACTGTGACATCACCGTCAGTGGCATCGAAGCTACCGTTGATGACTGCGCCCGTATCATTACTGATGAAGTCAGTGGCAGAGCTACCCGTATCATCAGTCATGCTGTCGATAGAGACGGTCACGCCATCATTATCTTGATCGATAGTGGTATCAATCACCATTACTTGGGTGTCAGTGGCGGTGTTGCCCGCCACATCCGTGATGGTGGCGACAATGGTGTAGCTGCCTTCCGCCAGCGCCGCAGCTGGTGTAAATACCCAGCCGTTACCTGTGACTGTGACCGTACCCGCAACTGGTGCGCCAGTGCTGTCGGTGACCACGACCGTGACGGTGCCATCAGTGGCATCGAAGCTGCCGTTAACTACAGCACCCGTGTCATTACTGATGAAATCTGAATCTGAGCTACCCGTATCATCAGTCATGGAATCGATAGAGACAGTCACGCCGTCGTTATCTTGATCGATAGTGGTATCAATCACCATGACTTGGGTGTCAGTGGCGGTGTTGCCCGCCACATCCGTGATGGTGGCGACAATGGTGTAGCTGCCTTCCGCCAGCGCCGCAGCTGGTGTAAATACCCAGCCGTTGCCTGTGACCGTGACGGTACCCGCAACCGGTGCGCCGGTGCTGTCAGTGACCACAACAGTCACATCACCGTCAGTGGCATCGAAGCTGCCGTTGATGACCGCGCCCGTATCATTACTGATGAAATCTGAATCTGAGCTACCCGTATCATCAGTCATGCTGTCGATAGAGACGGTCACGCCGTCGTTGTCTTGATCGATAGTGGTATCAATCACCATGACTTGGGTGTCAGTGGCGGTGTTGCCCGCCACATCCGTGATGGTGGCGACAATGGTGTAGCTGCCTTCCGCCAGCGCCGCTGCTGGTGTAAATACCCAGCCGTTGCCTGTAACTGTGACCGAACCCGCAACTGGTGCGCCAGTGCTGTCGGTGACCACAACAGTCACATCACCGTCAGTGGCATCGAAGCTACCGTTGATGACTGCGCCCGTGTCATTACTGATGAAGTCAGTGGCAGAGCTACCCGTATCATCAGTCATGCTGTCGATAGAGACGGTCACGCCGTCGTTGTCTTGATCGATAGTGGTATCAATCACCATGACTTGGGTGTCAGTGGCGGTGTTGCCCGCCACATCCGTGATGGTGGCGACAATGGTGTAGCTGCCTTCCGCCAGCGCCGTTGCTGGAGTGAATACCCAGCCGTTGCCTGTGACCGTGACGGTACCCGCAACCGGTGCGCCGGTGCTGTCAGTGACGACTACTGTGACATCACCGTCAGTGGCATCGAAGCTACCGTTGATGACTGCGCCCGTATCATTACTGATGAAGTCAGTGGCAGAGCTACCCGTATCATCAGTCATGCTGTCGATAGAGACGGTCACGCCGTCGTTGTCTTGATCGATAGTGGTATCAATCACCATGACTTGGGTGTCAGTGGCGGTGTTGCCCGCCACATCCGTGATGGTGGCGACAATGGTGTAGCTGCCTTCCGCCAGCGCCGCAGCTGGTGTAAATACCCAGCCGTTACCTGTGACTGTGACCGTACCCGCAACCGGTGCGCCAGTGCTGTCAGTGACGACAACCGTGACGGTGCCATCAGTGGCATCGAAGCTGCCGTTGATGACCGCGCCCGTATCATTACTGATGAAATCTGAATCTGAGCTACCCGTATCATCAGTCATGCTGTCGATAGAGACGGTCACGCCGTCGTTGTCTTGATCGATAGTGGTATCAATCACCATGACTTGGGTGTCAGTGGCGGTGTTGCCCGCCACATCCGTGATGGTGGCGACAATGGTGTAGCTGCCTTCCGCCAGCGCCGCTGCTGGTGTAAATACCCAGCCGTTGCCTGTAACTGTGACCGAACCCGCAACTGGTGCGCCAGTGCTGTCGGTGACGACAACCGTGACGGTGCCATCAGTGGCATCGAAGCTGCCGTTAACTACAGCGCCCGTATCATTACTGATGAAATCTGAATCTGAGCTACCCGTATCATCAGTCATGCTGTCGATAGAGACGGTCACGCCGTCATTATCTTGATCGATAGTGGTATCAATCACCATGACTTGGGTGTCAGTGGCGGTGTTGCCCGCCACATCCGTGATGGTGGCGACAATGGTGTAGCTGCCTTCCGCCAGCGCCGCTGCTGGTGTAAATACCCAGCCGTTGCCTGTAACTGTGACCGAACCCGCAACTGGTGCGCCAGTGCTGTCGGTGACGACAACCGTGACGGTGCCATCAGTGGCATCGAAGCTACCGTTGATGACTGCGCCCGTATCATTACTGATGAAGTCAGTGGCAGAGCTACCCGTATCATCAGTCATGCTGTCGATAGAGACGGTCACGCCGTCGTTGTCTTGATCGATAGTGGTATCAATCACCATGACTTGGGTGTCAGTGTCGGTGTTGCCCGCCACATCCGTGATGGTGGCGACAATGGTGTAGCTGCCTTCCGCCAGCGCCGCTGCTGGTGTAAATACCCAGCCGTTGCCTGTAACTGTGACCGAACCCGCAACTGGTGCGCCAGTGCTGTCGGTGACGACAACCGTGACGGTGCCATCAGTGGCATCGAAGCTACCGTTGATGACTGCGCCCGTATCATTACTGATGAAGTCAGTGGCAGAGCTACCCGTATCATCAGTCATGCTGTCGATAGAGACGGTCACGCCGTCGTTGTCTTGATCGATAGTGGTATCAATCACCATGACTTGGGTGTCAGTGTCGGTGTTGCCCGCCACATCCGTGATGGTGGCGACAATGGTGTAGCTGCCTTCCGCCAGCGCCGCTGCTGGTGTAAATACCCAGCCGTTACCTGTGACCGTGACGGTACCCGCAACTGGTGCGCCAGTGCTGTCGGTGACCACGACCGTGACGGTGCCATCAGTGGCATCGAAGCTGCCGTTAACTACAGCGCCCGTGTCATTACTGATGAAATCTGTATCTGAGCTACCCGTATCATCGGTCATGGAGTCGATAGAGACGGTCACGCCGTCGTTATCTTGATCGATAGTGGTATCAATCACCATGACTTGGGTGTCAGTGGCGGTGTTGCCCGCCACATCCGTGATGGTGGCGACAATGGTGTAGCTGCCTTCCGCCAGCGCCGCAGCTGGTGTAAATACCCAGCCGTTACCTGTGACCGTGACGGTACCCGCAACGGGTGCGCCAGTGCTGTCGGTGACCACGACCGTGACGGTGCCATCAGTGGCATCGAAGCTACCGTTGATGACTGCGCCCGTATCATTACTGATGAAGTCAGTCGCAGAGCTGCCCGTATCATCAGTCATGGAGTCGATAGAGACGGTGACGCCATCATTATCTTGATCGATAGTGGTATCTATCACCATGACTTGGGTGTCAGTGGCGGTGTTGCCCGCCACATCCGTGATGGTGGCGACAATGGTGTAGCTGCCTTCCGCCAGCGCCGCTGCTGGTGTAAATACCCAGCCGTTGCCTGTGACCGTGACGGTACCCGCAACTGGTGCGCCGGTGCTGTCGGTGACCACGACCGTGACATCACCGTCAGTGGCATCGAAGCTACCGTTGATGACTGCGCCCGTATCATTACTGATGAAGTCAGTCGCAGAGCTACCCGTATCATCAGTCATGCTGTCGATAGAGACGGTCACGCCGTCGTTATCTTGATCGATAGTGGTATCGATGATGACATCTTGGGTGGCTGAATCCGTGTTACCCGCGACATCAGTGACGGTGGCGGTGACGGTGTAGGTGCCATCGGCCAAGGTAGTGCCGGTCAGATCGATGCTCCAGTTGCCCTGTGCATCGATGGCGAGCCCATTTGCGGTGGTGTAATCGGTGCCTGCGATGTTCACAACCAATGTGCTGCTGTCACCTAAGTCGACAGTACCAGAGAAGATAAGGGTGTTGTCGTTGGTGATGAAGTCATCAGTTGCTGAGCCCGTATCTTGAGTGATGCTGGTGATGGCCACTGTGTGACCATCTTCGTCTTGGTCAATCTTGGTATCAATCACCACGTTCTGCGTGACTGAATCCGTGTTACCCGCGACATCAGTGACGGTGGCAGTGACGGTGTAGGTGCCATCGGCCAAGGTGGTGCCGGTTAGATCGATGCTCCAGTTGCCTTGTGCATCGATGACGAGGCCGTTGTCAGTGGTGTAATCGGTGCCTGCGATGTTCACAACCAATGTGCTGCTGTCACCTAAGTCGACAGTACCAGAGAAGATAAGGGTGTTGTCGTTGGTGATGAAGTCAGAGTCTGAACTACCCGTATCTTGAGTGATGCTGGTAATGGCGACGGTGTGGCCATCTTCGTCTTGGTCAATCTTGGTATCAATCACCACGTTCTGCGTGACTGAATCCGTGTTACCCGCGACATCAGTGACGGTGGCAGTGACGGTGTAGGTGCCATCGGCCAAGGTGGTGCCAGTCAGATCGATGCTCCAGTTGCTCTGTGCATCGATGACGAGCCCATTTGCGGTGGTGTAATCAGTGCCTGCGATGTTCACAACTAGTGTGCTGCTGTCACCTAAGTCGACAGTACCGGAGAAGATAAGGGTGTTGTCGTTGGTGATGAAGTCATCAGTTGCCGAGCCCGTATCTTGCGTGATGCTGGTGATAGCGACGGTGTGACCATCTTCGTCCTGGTCAATCTTGGTATCAATCACCACGTTCTGCGTGGCTGAATCCGTGTTACCCGCGACATCAGTGACGGTGGCAGTGACGGTGTAGGTGCCATCGGCCAGTGTAGTGCCGGTCAGATCGATGCTCCAGTTGCCTTGTGCATCGATGACGAGGCCGTTGTCAGTGGTGTAATCGGTGCCCTCAATATTGACCACCAGTGTGCTGCTATCCCCTAAATCGACAGTACCAGAGAAGATAAGGGTGTTGTCGTTGGTGATGAAGTCATCACTTGCCGAGCCCGTATCTTGAGTGATGCTGGTAATGGCCACTGTGTGACCATCTTCGTCCTGATCAATCTTGGTATCAATCACCACGTTCTGCGTGGCTGAATCCGTGTTGCCCGCGACATCAGTGACGGTGGCAGTGACGGTGTAGGTGCCATCGGCCAGTGTAGTGCCGGTCAGATCGATGCTCCAGTTGCCTTGTGCATCGATGACGAGGCCGTTGTCAGTGGTGTAATCGGTGCCTGCGATGTTCACAACCAATGTGCTGCTGTCACCTAAGTCGACAGTACCAGAGAAGATAAGGGTGTTGTCGTTGGTGATGAAGTCATCAGTTGCTGAGCCCGTATCTTGAGTGATGCTGGTGATGGCCACTGTGTGGCCATCTTCGTCTTGGTCAATCTTGGTATCAACTGTTGCAGTATCACTGCCCTGATTGGATGTGTTGCCTGATACATCTGTTTGAGTGGCGGTAACGGTTATTGTTTCACCTTCAGCAGGCTTGTTTTCTAACAGGTAGATAACGCCATTATCGTAGACGTAATCATTAGCAGGGCTACCGTCGGTGAATTGCAACTCACCATTTACAAGCTTGAGCTCTATAGTTTCTAGGTTGTCACCGTTTGTAATATTGATGGTAACTAGACCACCAGATTCGAACTTATCGCCATCAATAGCGATTGAAACTTCTACTCCATCATGTCCCCAGAGTTCAGATTTAGAAAGTAACTCATCGTTATTTACATCACTTTCAATAGTGACAATAGGTGCATCAACCACCGAAATATCAACGCTGTAGCTTTCACTGTCTGTCGCTGTGCTGCTATTTCCTGCCGCATCTGTGGTGGTAATAGTGGCTGTAATCGTTGTTGTTTCACCCTCTACCAGAGTACTTGCATCGACAAGGGTATTAAATCCAAGTACGCCATCGCCTAGATCAATGACTGAAGTGGTAATGATGGTACTACCATCTAAGGTGAGCGTTACGGTATCGCCAACTTGGGCATCTCCACCGACAGTACCGCTTAGGGTAACTGTACCACTGGCTTCATCACTATTGATGATGCTGTCTGTGCCAATGATGATTTGATTGAGGTCGATACTTGCTTCTGCGAGCGTATCAATAACAGCAGAATCAGAACCTGGTGCTGAGGTGTTTCCAGCTTGATCTGTGATAGTTGCAGTAACCGTGAGCTCTTGGCCTTCGCCTGGGTTTGGTAGGGTTAAATTAACGTAGCCGTTTTCAATGTCGGTTTCAGAAAGGATGATTTCTACACCATTTACATTGAGAGTGTCGCCAGTGATAGCTCCAGTACCTTCAAGTCCAACTGTTACTGCGATATCACTTGAACCATTTAATTCTTGGTTACTAATGAAGGCATCATTATTCGTGTCAGTGGTAATAGTTACTTGTGGGGCACCATCTATGACAGGCGTAACCTCTAAAGTCAGAGTCGCACTTTCGCCTGTGTTAGTGGTGTAGGTGATAACAGGAACTTCACCGTTCCAGTTGTCATTTGGGGTGAAGATGTAAGAGCCATCTTCATTGATGACGATTGAGCCGCCCTCTAATTCAACAGTGGTACCTGCCGTGTAAGTTTCTCCATCGACTTCAAAGCTAACCACAGTGAGGTCACTGTCGATATCTGAGTCGTTATCTAGCACATTACCAGTCGCTACCGTGTCTTCATCGACAGTATTGCTGTCATTGTTAACTATGCTTGGGTCATCAACGGCATTAACTTCAATGGTTAATGTGGCACTAGAACCTGTGTTAGTAATGTAGGTGATAACAGGGACTTCACCGTTCCAGTTGTCATTTGGGGTGAAGATGTAAGTGCCATCTTCATTGATGACGATTGAACCGCCCTCTAACTCAACAGTGGTTCCTGCCGTGTGAGTTTCGCCATCGACTTCAAAGCTAACCACAGTGAGGTCGTTGTCGATATCTGAGTCGTTATCTAGCACATTCCCAGTAGCTACCGTGTCTTCATTGACAGTATTGCTGTCATTGTTAACTATGCTTGGGTCATCAACGGCATTAACTGCAATGGTTAATGTGGCACTAGAACCTGTGTTAGTAATGTAGGTGATAACAGGGACTTCACCATTCCAGTTGTCATTTGGGGTGAAGATGTAAGTGCCATCTTCATTAATGACGATTGAGCCGCCCTCTAACTCTACAGTGGTTCCTGCCGTGTAAGTTTCGCCATCGACTTCAAAGTTAACCACAGACAGGTCATTGTCGATATCAGAGTCGTTAGTTAATACATTCCCAGTGGCGATCGTATCTTCATCTATAACTGATTGATCATCTTGTAGAATCGATTCAATATCATAGCTTTCAGTTGTATTGGCTGTTCCCTGCTCGCCGTTATTTCCAAACCCATAAACAACCGCTTCGATAGTTGTGTCAGGGTCGTTAACTAACTCTGTGCCATCAACTTGAATTGAGAAGCTGCCATCAGCATTCATCTCTGTTTGATAGGTAACACCATTAATTGTGATGGTGATGATAGCCAGTGTGATAGATGGGTCGGCATCTACAGTACCATTGACAGTGATTAGCTGCTGCCCTTCAGCGGTGGTGATGACATTGTCGCCAGTAATGGGGGCGATATCTATGCTAATTGGGGTATTCGATGGTGAGTCATTATCAAAAATACGCAATGTACCCTGTGAATCGACTAAGGCCGCGTTAACAGGATCTGTTAAGTTGATAAGTGCAAACTCAGGACTATCTTCAACAATTAAGTCGTCGACAATAGGTACATTTATAAAGGCCATTGTTTGCCCAGGTAGGAAAGTCACTGTACCTGATGTTGCGATAAAATCTTCACCAAATAGGGCTGTAAGCTCTTCTGTGCTGTAGTTAACAGTGATAACTTCGGTACTAGGCTCACTCAGTGTCAGTGTGAATACCGCAAACTCCATCCCCTCTACTACAAGTGCATAATTGATGTCGATAAGTGGGAGGTCACTACCTTCAGAGTCATTATCGAAGATGGCAAAGTCTAAAGTTTCATCGTAAACATTCTCACCGGTTACAACGGCATGGAAGAACTCTGTTGGCTCAATGGCGGCATCATCAAAAATCGGTACACGAATTAACACACTGTCGTTTCCGGCTTCTAACACAAAACCAAAAACTGGACGAGGGATACTGCCGCTATAATCGATAGAGGTGACAGTCATGGTCTGCCAAGTGACTCCACCATCGTTAGAGTATTCAATGGGAACTAAGTAATCATCGGCATATTCCGCAATGGGAAAACCAAGCTGCTCACTTAACAGTTCACTGGTGAAGTTGATCTCTAGTAGCGAGTCTTCATCGAAGGTCAGCTCGCTATTAAGGGCAAACTGGTTGAAACCATCATTTTCAAATACATCTGGAATATCAGCTGAAAGGTGTGACTTGTACTGATCTTGTGTGTTTGAGGTTACATCACGAGAAGCGGTCCAATCCTCCACACGGTAATCAATACTTAAGCCTTCTAAATCATATTGGGTGATCCCCTCATTTAGAATAATCTCATAATTGCCGTTACCTAGGTCGACTAAGGTGCCTATGTCTGCAAATTCAGCATTGAGTTGGACATTCTTAACGACCAAGTTTTCAGTTGTGACTTGTTGACCTATAGCACCTTCGAGTAGATCGTTCGCTGAAAAGGTAATTTTTCCATCTAACTCGTTATAGTTATATGTAATCAAACCACCGGGTACATCAAGAATATCTGCTGTACGGTCGTCGTGTGAATCAGGGGTTCTATCGCCTGCTAGCTCGTCGATAGTATCGGCAACGTGCTCCATCGCTTGGGTTTCGAAAACATTCTGGCCGTCACTGGAAAGCTCGCTTTCTCGAGTAAACACAATACCCAGCTCGGCGAGTACAAGAGACAACATCTCTTTACCTGCGGTAGCAAGGTTTAACGGCTGACCAGTGGTCGGATCGATGTAGTTACTTAAAAGTTCATGAATAGCAAAAACGATATTGATATTAGATGCATAGCTGGCATCTAAATTCAGAAGAGAGTTAGTTTGTAATACCCCATCATCAAGGCCATCGCTGAGGTCGTTATCTAGTGCCTGCAGGAAGATCGCCATGTTCTCAACATAGTTCATGTTGGTATCGGAAAGGGAGGTTCCGGCGATGTCTTGAAGAAACAGTATCGTTCCTTGGATAGCGTCAGCACTAAAGCTCGCAATAATCACGTTACCTATGCTGAAGGTAATCGTATCACCAGGGTTGTAGGCAAATGAGCCATCGCTTCCCATATCACCAGTAAAACCGTTTAATCCAGACGAGGTGCTGTAAGCTATACCGTTCACAAAGTTATCGCTAAATTGTGCGATATTGAAGTTGTTGCTTGAGTCTGGTGCTATCTCGCCCAAAGCAAGGCTTGTTGTGAGTGGAGCCTGATTTTCAAAAGAGGTATTAAAACCTGAGTTAGCAATGGTTTCATCGCCACTTCTCGCAACCGAAATAAAGCCTGAACCACCTTCACTGCCATTTGTTTCACCAGCAGCGGTTTCTGGCAGCTCTAAGGTTGGATCATCGCCAGATGCAATTAGCGCCTGAAGTGCCTCAATTTCATCTAGAGCCTCTGTGTTTACTGGGGAATCTGCTGTTTCTGTATTGGAATAAAAAGAGCCATCGTCATAGGCAATCTCTATTTGAGCACCCTCTTCAATAAACAGGGTTGCAGAAGCGGGGACTTGCTCGCCTGAAGAGATCGTTCTGGTAATGCCATCTAATGTTATCGTGACCTTTCCTGCAACAAGTCTAACCTGTCCATTTTGTGTCGTGACTAGTGATTCCATTCGAAAACTCCAAGCAATTGAGTATTAAAGTTGTTGCCTTGTAAAAACAGATGATCGGAGGTTTATTACAAGTGCAAGCATAGATCTTGAAATGTTAACGCATGCAACATTGGCTATCAACTTGTTGGTTTAACTAAAAATTATTTTTTGACGCAGGTAAAATAAGCGCAAAGTTGGTAAAACTGAAAGGGGGTATTTTATTGGTTTATAACTCTGTTTATTTTCGCGGGGCAGAGTTATGTGTTGATTTTTTGTTAATTTAAAGTTCGGCTGTTAGCGGCGTTTTTTTGACACTTTTTTTGATGCGATTACAAAATCAGACTTTAGTTTGTCATCTTGTTTTCTTTTTCTGCTCTTTGTGAATACAGGGGAGGGCGTACAAGGTTTGTGAAAGGCAGTTTAGCTATAAAAAGACCGGCCATGGCCGATCCTATATTCTGCATTAATATCTAAGCGATTAGTTTGCTAACGCCAATGCTTTTGGGAAGAGGATATTATTCTCAAGGTGGATATGCTGTTTTAAGTCGGCTTCAAACTCTGCCAATGTGGCATAACAGACTCGCCAAGTGGTGCAGGCATGCTCAGGTGGCTGAAAGTCATTAGTTAGCTCATGTAGCTTCTCAAGTATTCTTGCCGCATCATCATGTTCATGTTGCATCGCATTAATAGGGTTTCCTATATGGCCAAAGCAAGCATTTACCGTTTCACCACTCCCCATAGCACGAATAGCTGGGAACAAGATCTGCTCCTCTTTCATCAAATGAGGTGTGAGATCATCAACTAAAGCCCTTATCCAGCCCGCTAAGGGTTTTATCTCGGCATAGTGCTCACCATGTGCGCGCACCATTTTTTGGCTGTACTCAACGAGCAGCGGTGATTTTTCTCGTACGTAACTATGATGTTTAGCTTCGATATAATCGATCAGTTCTGCAACCGGTAGTTGGTTGAGTGCATCCTCTTTTTGACCTGTTCGTTCTAGCTTTTTTAACTCACTCATCACGTCAGAAAGCTCAATATTGGCTTTATTGCAGGCATTGGCTAACGAGCGGCCACCACCACAACAGAAATCGATACCAAATTGGCTGAAGATGTGAGCATAGCGAAAATCTTTAGCGACAAGTTGCCCTACGCCTTGCTCTGAGAGAGAAACATCGGATTGGGTAGTGAGGCTCATAGAAACTCCAAAAGCTGCTTTGTATTTGCATGTTTAATGCATCATATTGGCAGTATTAAAGCTGTGCAATCTATTCCCGACTAAAACACTAGGGTAATCACATTTTCATTGCGCTAGATCATTAATTGGGGTGATTAGCACTCTGTCTGAAACAAGCTGCTTCTCCAGCATTCCGCCCACTCTTAATAGCTCTCCTTGATAAAGAATAAGACCTCGATGATCCATACTCTTCTGTTCGGCCTCTATTGTGGGTAGCCAACTATGGCTTTTAAGATCAAAGCGGTAAAGCTTATTTGAGGGCTCGCTTGGCTGGCTGTTATAGCCAATACCATTGTAGTTGTATGGATTGTCGCTGCCGGCCATAAAGATCAGCTGTTGGTTCTTGCTGTCTCCAGTAGCAGCCATACGATAGTGGGCTACAAGAGGCTTAGCTTTGCTGGTTTCTTGAAACGACGAGTCCAGTGAATAGTGGGGCAGGGCTTGCCAGTCAATTTTTAGGTGGTTATCCGCTTTTATTTTTCCATAGAGGCAGATGGGAGAGGCGGTGAATGTTCGAGCTTGATTTTCTCTGGCTTGAACTGTCACCCCATCGCATAGAACAAGCTCTTGCCCCACTGCAGCAACGGCCTGACCAAATACGGCTGGAGCTGGGATAGGGGTTGCTTGGGACCAAATATTAGTTTGGGTGTCATAGACCTGAACTAAATTGACATTGCCATGTTGGTGCCAGCCACCAAACAGATAGATATACCTGTCTTGATAGCTAAGCGCTGCGGTATCATCAACGGCAACAGGCATGTCGCTAATTCGAGAGTAGCTATTATTTTTAAGTGAATATAGGTAGTTGTCTGATGTGGACACCTCTTGATGATCTTTTGACACCGTATAGCCACCAAAGATATAGACCTTGTCTTTGATGCCAACCGCCATGCTAGCCAATCTTCCTGGTAACTGCTCAATATGAGGCACGTTTGTGATTGCCTGCCACTGAGCTTTTGGCTCATTAAGCTTAAGCCGCCATGCCCTATTATGAACTCCTTGATGGTCTTTCTCTGAGTTCAGTCCCATAAAGCTAAACAGATAATCCTCGCCATCACTGGTTGCCAAAGCCACTGCGTTGTTAGCAACGGGTTCAGGCAAGTTTGGATAATGCACAGCGGGAGAGTTAGCCGATACCTGAAAGTGGGAAAGCAGCAAGGGAAAAAGTAGCAAGAGTACGGCGTTAAGCTTGTTCATATGTGGGCTCCAAATAACAGGTTTAGACATCATAGGGTGTTTGGCACATCGACTCCAAATTGTTACTTCAAAAAAGAGCCCAACATATAGCACTGAATGCGTTATGTGCGCGGTGAATATCTCGGATAAAACATTACAAACCTCTCTAATGTTGCTACTATAGTAGCAATATTTGTCTTTTTATGATTTGTTTTGTCACTATAGTGACAGGTGTTTGTATGTTGAATCTATATACCGCTTTTGATGTTCAAATGGAGTTGCGTGACTTTATAAGTCAATCTCGCAAACTAAATAAGTTGTCGGTGGAAGAATTATCGACCCGCTCTGGCGTACCTTATGGAACCATTAGAAAGTTTGAAACCACAGGGAATATTTCACTAAGGCAGTTTTTGATGCTTTATGAAGCTGTTGGTAATTTAAGCAAAGTCCGAACATTAACTAAGACTGATAATGAGCAGCCTACCAGCATTGAAGAGGTACTAAAAAATGCTTGAGACTCCACTTAGAGTAAACAGAACATTTTCTGATGGCTCAAAGGCGCATATTGGCACATTGGCAGAAAATAGAGCGGGCACATACTTTCAGTTCGATGAAAACTATTTAGCTCAACATCCTACTTCAATCGCTCCATTTAATATTAAGGCCGATCTCACACTACAAAAAGCACCCAAGCAGCCACATTATGGTATCCATGGTGTGTTCGGTGACAGCCTGCCAGATGGTTGGGGATTGCACCTTATGGACAGAGTATTTAGGCAAAATGGCTACAACCCACAACTTATCACAGCGTTAGAGCGACTGGCATATATTGGCGACCAATGCCTTGGTGCCTTGTCCTATGAGCCTGAGATGCATCTACTTGAAGCCGATTCAAGAGATGTTGAGTTAGTAACTCTAGGTCAAGAGGCGGTGAAAGAGTTTGAAGGAACTGAATCAAAGTTAATTGAACAGCTTATGAATGCGGCGGGATCTGGTGGTGCGCGGCCTAAATTGAATGTAACAAAAACCAGTGATGGCCAATTTTCGACACATGCTAATGCCACTGGTGAAAAACTAATTGTTAAATTAACTTCTGAAAAATTCGACCTAAAGCATTCTGAAAGCTTGGTGGAATACGCCTACATGCAGATGGCCAGTAATTTGGGTATTGAAACGCCTAAATTTGAATTGATTGAAGCGAGTGCAGGACGAATGTGGTTACAGCAAACCCGATTTGATTGTACTCCTCAAGGTAAGCGACACATGATCTCGGCTTGTGGTTTACTTGATGCGCCCTTTAGGGAGCCTTCACTTGATTATGTTGATCTCGTTAAGGCCACTCGAATGCTGTGTGGTGTTGGGGAGGCGAGAAAGCTAGTTAAACGTGCCTTGTTCAATTTCATTACCGTAAACCAAGATGATCATGCTAAAAACTTTGCCTTTTTAGCTGACGATAATGATCAGTGGCGGCTATCACCGTTTTACGACATTGTTTACAGCCCCTCGCCATACAAACAGCATATGACATCGTTTAATGGCAATGGCAGTTCGCCAAAGCAAGCACTTAATATACTGGCTGGCCAAGCAGGCTACTCAAGTGATAAGCCATTACGAGAGATGCTAGAAGAGATTTATCAGCAGAGCAGAAGCTTCACCCAAGAAGCAAAAAATCTTGGTATCCCTAATCAATTACTGACAAGCATAGATAACCAGATGACAGAAAAGTGGAATAGCCTTCGATAACTTTGGACCGCAACACTTTTACGCGCATTAAAATGCAATTTTTCACACTTTTACGCGCATAAAAGTGTGGCTTTGTAGTTTGTCTTGTAACATTTCTATTTTTACCTGTTATAGCGTGTGAATTGAATTTAACGGTTGTAGCAGGTAAAGTAGGTTTTACCTGTTTTAGCGTGTAAATCTTGATTTACCTGTTAGAGCGTGTAAAGTTAGAAAGGGATCGAGTGCATAGGTGGGCCAATTATGAAGGTGACAAACTCAAAACAGCTTAGTGCGTATTTAAAAGATGCGCGATTGAACATGAAGCTATCGCAAAGCAAAGTGGGCAATAAGGTTGGTATTCGTCAGGATACAGTCTCAAGCTTTGAGCAAAACCCTGACTCTACGAAATTAGAAACGCTGTTTAAGATCTTATCTGCACTTAATCTTGAGTTAGATATCAAGGTTAGAAATCCCGAGCTGGCCCATTCTAATGTGAAAGATAAGCCTCTTGATGATCATCAAGCTCAAGCCACTGCCACTGCTCAAAACCAAGAGTGGAAGGAGGAGTGGTAATGGCTGTACTCGATATTTATATGAATGGCTATCTGGTGGGGGAGCTCACCAAGTCGACAACAGGTTCTCACTTGTTTGAGTACGCACCGCAGTGGTTAGATACACAAGGTAGTCGTCCAATCTCCTTATCTATGCCACTTCGAAAGCAAGTGTACAAAGGCGATGAAGTGTATAACTTCTTTGATAACCTATTACCTGACAATATTGAAGTGAGAAACCGGATTGTTGCTCGTCACAATGCTCAATCGACACAAGCATTCGATCTACTGAGTAAAGTCGGCCAAGACAGTGTTGGTGCATTGCAGCTAGTACCGCATGGGCAAGCGCCTTTTGAAGTTAAAAAGATTGAAGCCAAACCTTTATCTGATGAGGCATTGGAAAAGGTACTAAAAGGTTACCAGTCAGACATTCCATTGGGCATGTTAAATGATGAAGATGATTTTCGGATCTCCATTGCGGGCGCGCAGGAAAAGACAGCCTTACTTAATCTGGATGGCCAGTGGAAACTCCCTATAAAAGCAACACCCACAACGCATATTATTAAATTGCCTATTGGTGACATACAGAGCCATTCATATCGGATTGATATGTCTGATAGCGTTGAAAACGAATTCCTTTGCATGATGATAGTCAGGGAGTTTGGCTTAGCAGTTCCACACTGCTCAATAATCAAAGTGGGCGATATAAAGGCACTTGCAGTGGACAGGTTTGACCGTAAGTTATCAAGTGATGGCCAATGGATTATGCGCTTACCGCAAGAGGATTTTTGCCAGACATTAAATGTCCCGCCCGCTAAAAAATATGAAAACCATGGTGGTCCCGGTATTGAACAGATCATGCCTTATCTAGTGGGCTCTACCAATGCAGATCAGGATAGGCTTGATTTTATGAAGTCTCAGGTCTTATTTTGGTTGCTAGCCGCGACAGATGGTCATGCTAAAAACTTTTCGTTATTTATTGATGCTGGTGGTGGTTACCGGTTAACGCCCTTTTACGACATCATATCCATGTACCCAGTGATAGGTGGTAAGGGGCTCAATATTCGAGATGCTAAGCTTGCTATGGGGCTTAAGGCCAGTAAAGGTAAGAAGTATTCGATAGCACAGATTTTTCCGAGGCATTTTATTCAAACTGCAAAGGCTGTCGGTTTTGATACTGAAGTCATGGCTGCCATTTTGATAGAGATAGAAGATAGAGTCGATGAGGTCATTGACAAGGTTAAAGCTCAGCTTCCAGAAGACTTTCCATCACATATTAGGGATTCGATTCTCGATGGCTTAAAGGAGCGGTCGCAGCGATTGAAGGATTTTGAGTGATATGTTTAGAAAGACAGGTCGTGGATTTATCCGTGGTTAAAGCAGCTTAAAGCTTAAAACCAGAAGTCAGGATATCTGCTTGGACAGTTAAAGAGCCCTGAGTCGGTTAGCGTTTACGGTGGCAAGATCTGCTACAGGGTCTGGGAAAAGCTACAACACGAGAAGAAGTGGACCTTGCACGATTTAAGGCGAACCCTCGCGACTCGACTTAATGACTTAGGTATTCCACCTCATGTTGTTGAGCACCTGTTAGGCCACTCTGTCTCCGGTGTTGAAGGGATCTACAACCGTAGTCACTATATCAATGAGAAGAAGATAGCGCTTGAACGATGGCTCGATGAGATACAAAGAGAGGCTGTTGTGGAGAGTGAAAAGGCTTTGTAGTTTGTTTTAGTTGTTCATAGGCGAGCAGCGTTATTAATATAGCGCTGCTCATCAGAATAAAAGCCTGATTTAGTTATAACAAGCTCTCACATGCTGGACACTTGATGTTTAATGGCTCCATAGGCATTTGCGAGTGATATGACCAATAGTCACCATTTTTGATAAGTCGCGTATTACAACTGTAGCAATGGTTATACACTGTAAAGTGTTTGCACTCATCACATTCATACCAAGCAGACCTTTGATTTCCTGTATTTGTGTCTTTCCTAGTTAGTTGATGAGAGCCGCAAGCAATACAAAAGTTCATTGATTCAACATCATCAGGGCGACCCCCCAATGAGTTCTCTTCAATACCATACTGCAAGAACATCCCTATCATACGTTGGAATTCATCTAAATAACGTAGCCTTAAGATAGGGTTAGCACATATTGCACCATACTGATGATAGAGTTGACGGCTTGAACTATCCCAATCAAACATTGCTAACTCGCCAAGATAGCTATCTTGTCCCCAGAGCTGTGGCGAAACCTTTTCCTCAATAGCGGCTTTGGCAGGGTGAAGTACAAATACTGCATTAGCGCCATTTTCACTATAATTTTTCTCGTGGTAGAGGTGTTTAACTACACTTGAAATGCCGCCATTGTTTTTCAGAATACCATTAGAGTAGAACTTAGCATCCATAACAAAACGTTTTGTAAAGCGCTCACCATTCTTACGCTCAAAGTTAACGTCCATAACAAAGTCAGGCGTTCTACCATTAGCCAAAACGGGTTCATATCTTAGCTTGAGATCTCGCTTCAGTACTTCATTACTAAAGCCCATGCTTTCGCTATGCCTACCTGTTGAAATTATTTTCAGCAGTCTACGCTTCCAATCATCAGTAGGCTGATAATGATAATTCTGTACTAGCACTTTTATCATTTGTAATAAGCACCAGCGCTCATAGAGCAGAGGCATATTGATTAACCCAATATCTTCTACTTTCTCTAGAGATAACAGTAGATCTTCATCTGTCAGGTTTGTCTGTTCTCGGATTCTTTTATAGCCAGAATGAACTGCCTGATAATCAATGTTTTGCACAAAAGTCATTGAGTTAGGAAAAGTGGAGGATGGCTTGACTCCTAACTTTTCAATCTGATTAAGTAAGACTTTAAATTTGTGTAACTTAGGTTCAAGTTGTTCGTAGACTAATTTAACTGATAAATGCTGATTGCTATAGGTCTCTAGCTGGTTTTGAACTGATCTCTTTTCTCTGTCTTGCTCTAATTTCTCTTGTGATGTAAGTTGCTTTCTCCAGCCACTATTGCGAATTAAATCGACTTGCTGCTTAGCTGCTAAATATTTATCGTGTCGTTTTTGTAAACCTACTCCTCCAATAACCTTTATGCTCGTTAGGTCGAGCAGGGTATAAGTATGGTATGGTGTATCGCGTTGAGAAATGCCAGAAAAGTTAGCTAAATTAGCTTGCACCTCATACTCAAAATATGGTTCAAAGAGGGGGGAATAATTCTCGCTGCCATTACCAAACTTTAGAATGACCGTTTCTTTTACTGACTCATATTCAAACCATGGGGCATTTGGATTTGTTTTAACACCAGCAAAAAAGCTACCATCTTCCGTTTTTTTTGATAACTTCAGGTACCAGAGGTAAGTAGTCGATTGTCTTGGTTTATTGTTATTAATACTTTCAAGCTGTTTATGTAGTCCATTCGTAATGTCGACAGCATTACTCAAAGACTGCATCCGTTTTAAGTCTTTTAAAACGAGTTCTTCATCAATCTGCTTTACATCACTAAACGCCTCAAGTCTTTCATTTAGCTTCGTGACGGTATTTTCTAAACGATTGACCTTGCTCTTTGATATTGTGACTAACTGCTTCAAGATCTTATGTATACGCTGTAAAGCGAATAACACGTAACGGTTTTCCGGTACGTTATAACTAGGCTCGGTTGCACGGCTGGTTAGGAACTTTCGCTCTCCTTTAGTGGCAAGCTCCATAAAAGTTCGATTCACAGGTCTAACTAACTTTCGAGGTTTTAATGTTTGGATTTCTCGCAGTTCAGATTTAGGCTTTTTTAAGATATTTTGTGCATGGGAAAGTATATTATTAACTAGCTGAATGCTTTCTTCGCTTATCCCGCCTTCCTGTACCTTTTTTGCTTTGCCTGTGACGTAGCTATTTTCATCTAAGATCAACTCCCATAAATCACTCTTAAAGTCAGAAAGGTAGCGGTTTAGCTGCTCGGCTGTAAATTCAGAGGAACCGATAACGATTTGGCAAATCTGGCCACTCAGGTAAGCCTTTATATTGCCTGCAGTTCGGTGGGACTTACCAGCCCAACGCTTATTATCTTTTAGCCATACATCAGCCTCAACCCACCACGTTTTGCCTGTGTCTTTGTCTAACACTTTTTTAAGAGGGATGCGTTGACCGTCAGCTCGTTCAAAATAGGGAGCGGTAGAGCTTTTAGTTAGAGCCCTAAAAGCTAATTGCCCATGTTTAACGCCGTCAGTTTTAGGATAGATTACAGTATGACAAGTAAAGTGTTTTAGCGTGTCTTCAAATTCCAGCTTTAGGGGGATGAAAGACTCTGTAACGCTTACAACAGTGTTTTTGTCATACCAAGTAATATCTAGGTACTTAACTTCAAACTTCGCTTTCATTGTTAGGCCCAGTAATTAACCACGCCATCATTCGATTTTGCATTTTCAATAATCGATCTTAGCCCTTCTACGCAGGAGAACTCACTTGAAATTGACTCATGTTCTGTTATTAGTTCTTCAAGCTTTGGTAGTAGTACTTTCTCTAGCAGGTCTAGCTTATTGAAGTTTCCAGACTGTTTGTTGCCGTCAAAGGTAAATTTAGGTAGCACTTTATGGATAATAAAATTATTAATCGCCTGCTCATGGCTTGAATTCAACTCTGTGAACAGTCCAAGGTAGTTAAGTCCTTGACGAATGGTACGCATACCAAACTCGACGTCTAGAGGGCTAAAAAACTCTTTGTTGAGTTCAACAAAGAGCTGGCAAAACTCATCGTCTCGCTTAAAGCTTGGATAAGGTGTTCTATCGCCTAACTCTTCAACCTCCATAAACAAAGGTTTTGAAACATCATCAAAGTCATAGGTGTCGATTTCGGCGAATATCTCATCCCAATCCGTTAAAAGCGGGCTCTTAAACTTCATGATATGTGCGCGGTCAAGAATTTTAGGTGACAAATAGTGGGTAGTTTCATCGATGTTAATCGCACCAATGATTCGAACGTTTGCAGGGATTTTAATTGCTGACGGTGTGCTTATAATACCTGCCAGCATACGGCGTATATCGCCATGGTATTTTATTAATGAGTCTTTATCGCTAAAGCCAAAAGCACGCTTCATTTCAGTATTGACTGCTTCATCTTGCATTAGCTTCACAAAGTCGACCAGTCCATCTTGGGAATACTTTTCTTTTGCCCCTGAAATGATGGACACAACAGCTTTAAGTTCTGATAACACATGCGCAGATTCATTATCAGAATAAAGCTGTATCTCAGGCGTGCCGTCCCTATCTTCGAGCTTTGATAAGAAGTCTGCAAAATAGTATTCAACCCGTGCTAAATTCATCTCATCTAAACAGATAAAGTAAGGAATATCAGGGTTTTGTTGTGCTTCAATCAGCGCTTCGAGAAATGGTGTTGCAAGGTATTTTTTCTCAAGTGGATTATAGTAACCCAACAGATCTTCAGAACTGGTCCAGTTTGGCTTTACTGGGATGATTTTTGATTTACCACCAACAGCTTTGGCAAATGACTGTACCAAGCTGGTTTTACCAGAGCCCGAGTCACCCGCCAATATGATTAAATCGTTTGAGCGAATAAGAGTAAGATAGTTTTCGATGATATGACGTGGGTATAAAATATCTTGTTCTTTTAAGTAAGCCTGAATGTATGAGACCGCCTGCTTATAATCACCGTCGAGTATCCCTGAAAAACTGACCATATCTTCAGTTCCACGGCTCTTCGTTACTTCAAAGATAAAGCTATCGAAATCATCCTCATCGATGAACTCAAAGCTCTTTAAAAAAACGGCTTTTTCGGAAATATAAGACTTTAATTTTTCGATTTTCATGGCCATTTCTAACTGCATCTCTTCGTATTGGGCTTTAAGGGCTTTGAGTTCTTCATTTTTTGTAGTTACAAGCGTTGATAATTGACTACTTTCTTCGCTTACTTTGGCGTACGTTTGGTCTAGCTGTTCTAAAGCTGACTCTTTAGCAATCTTGTCAAACTCTAGGCTTTTAAGCTCGCTCTCTATAGCCGACTTAGACTCTGCAATTTCTGTTGTTAGGTTTTTTATGTAAAAATTATAAATAAGCTCAGGGATATAGTTTGATACATCACCTTGAATTATATCGTCATTTGATAGAGGTAATGACGCTAAGCGTGCTGCACTTCCTCGCTTAACTGATACGTCAAATGGATTACTTTTTTTGGTTCGTTCTGTTGGTGGTGAAAGCTCTAATTCACACCTAACCCAAGCTGTGTCATCATTACCTAAAAGCCGTTTAGCGACTTCTTGGTTAATGAACACGCCTTTATCAATCCCTTTGTGGGCACTAACCGGATAAGAAATAATCCTGTTACCATCAACTGTTTTAATGTCATAGAGACTCACCCAATCATTAAATGGGTTCTTTCGGAGCTCACCCCAAACTTCAATCTTGCCATTGGTGATGCCCCAACTATCAAACAAACGTTGATAAAGTTCGGCATCTGGAAGGTCTTTAACGACATCAAAACTATAGATAATGTCTGTGTTGCTCATTGATTATATAGCCTGTTCGACGATGGCGTCGGTGAGGTGGAGTTGGATTGTTTGGGCGTCGCTTAAGCGGGCTTTGAGTTGGTCGCAAAGCGCCATTAGCTCATCAACTTTAGCAACGATGCGGTGTTGTTCATTTAAAGGGGGAAATAATAATGGAAAATTTGAAATAGTTTTGAGAACTAAATTCTTATTACCTACACCTTGGGTACCCTCTTGAGATTGCTTTTTCACTAATGGGGATTTAACCAAAAGAGAAAGGAAGTTCCCATCAATTTCATTGGTTGAAAATTTAATCAAAGCCACGCTAACGAAGATACTAAATTCTTTATCAGTATTAATTAAGACAGGAACACCTGTTGTCCCAATCTTAGTAAGTAAAAGGTCACCTTTTTGAGGATTGCATCTCTTAATCAAATCTTTATGTTGTTCCTCTGAAATAAACCTAGTATCACCAAAATTTAATTTGCCATCACTCATATCTTTAACTGATAAAAATGGAATGCCATGCTCAATGTACTTTGGAGTGTGGTGAGCACCATCAGTAATAAGATAAGCTATATCTACAAACCTTGCCCACTCCCATCCATTCGGTAGTTCAAACGGCTTTTCTTCATCGGTGATGGCTGGCAGTGGTTTCTGCTTTTTGATTTTCTTGTCAGCTATTAATTGCGCTTTTTCTGCGGCGATACGCTCTAGTAGCTTAGCGGCTGGTTCATCATTAGTATCCTGTGGTACCAGCTTGCCCATGACGGCGAGTTGCAGGATGGTTTGCTTTAGCGTGTCGATGCTGGCGCTGGTGGTGAATAGCGTATCGAAATGCTCGGCAACACGTTGCCAGCTCTCTATAAAGTACAGCTCAGGGCTTTCTACCGGCTCAGGGCTGTTAGCATCAGCAGAAGGAAGCAGTAATGCCCCTAGCAAGATTTCAACTAAGGTTTGGTGTGCTGACTTGCTAGCTTCTGTTTGCGCTTCTAGGGCATCACACAAGATCATCAATTCATCAACTTTAGCGACGATGCGGTGTTGCTCTTCAGTTGGAGGAATTGCAATAATGCCATTGAAAAATTGTTTATCATTAATTGCTGGGTAAGCAATACCTGTCTGAACGCTTTCGACATAATTAATGAAACAAGGTGAACGCAAATAACGATAAATATATGAGCTATTCATTCCCAATAAAGGGTGGATGATTGCAAAGGCTGTACTCGCAATAGGTTCTGGAGATAAATCGTTACCAATGACCGCAATATTGAGTAAATATGGTCGTACAGTCGAATAAATAACGGTATTTCTTTTTACAAGTTTTCGTGCCCGAGATGGTGCGTCAGAAGCTTTTAAGATACTTGGCTCTTCAACAAAGCCTAGTTCTTTATTGATTGCACCAACATCTATATATGTAAATTCGCAATCAGGTGTCTTTTGACCAAGGTCATGTCCAATATCTTGAAGCCTCGTCCACTCCCACCCCTTGGGCAGCTCAAACGGCTTTTCATCCTCGCTAATTACAGGCAAAGCTTTAGGCTTTTTAATCTTCTTGTCTTTCACCAATTGTGCTTTTTCGCTAGCAATGCGCTCAAGCAATATTGATGCTGGTTCATAGCTAGCACTATTTCTCGCCTCGCGGCTGGCCTGTGGTACTAACTTACCGCGAACGGCGAGTTCCAAGATCAGTTCACGCAACTTTTTAATGCCATGCAGTGAAAATTTCTTTGATGAACCACGGCCTGACGCTGACTTTTGCTCGATGGCGGTCGTCCAGATATCAAGGTTCTCAGTGATTAATTGCTCTGCGGTTAACTCTGTCGTTAGTTCCACAGCCTTATTTAATGCGTGCTCAGCCATTATCTAACTTCTCCCGCTGAATCTTTAGGAGAAAGGGCGGCAGAAAGAATGTCTTTAAGCTGCTCACGTAAGGATTGAATATCGGCTTGCTGCTTGGCGTAGTCTTGTAGTAACTCTTGTGGATCGTGGCTGACCACATCACCTACATGGGGGTTTTTAATATCTAGGTTGTAGTTGCGAGCGATGATGTCATCGATAGACACTTTCCATGCCTGCTCGTTTTCAACTCGTGATGCAAAACCGTCGGTTTCAACGCCCCACCAGCTCAATTCAGTTGCAAACTCTTCAAACTTCATTGGCTTGGTTTTGTTGTAGTTCTTCACTCCTGCAGGATATGGGTGCTCATAGAACCAGACATCTTTAGTTGGCTGGCCTTTGTTGAAGAATAGGATGTTAGTTTTAATGCCAGTGTATGGGTTAAATACACCGTTAGGTAAACGCACAATAGTGTGCAGGTTACATTCTTCCGTCAGCAGCTTTTTGATTTTGGTTTTAACGCCTTCACCAAATAGGGTGCCGTCTGGCAATACCACCGCTGCACGCCCTTTCGTTGCTAGAACCTCGATGATTAGCTGTAGGAATAGATCCGCAGTTTCACGGGTTTGCATTTCGCTTGGGAAGTTCTTTTCAATACCGTCTTCTTCGGTGCCACCAAATGGTGGGTTAGTAATGATGACGTCAACTTGGTCATCCCAGCTTGATAATGGCTTATTGAGGGTGTTGCCATGCTTAATCTGTACTGGTACTTCAATACCGTGCAGCATCATGTTGGTGGTACACAGTAGGTGTGGCAGCTGCTTTTTCTCAACACCAAAGATTTGTTGCTGTAGGGTCTTGTGGTCTTCGCCCGATTTAACGTAGTTAGTTTTAACGTGGTCAAACGCGCATGCTAAGAAGCCGCCAGTACCGCAAGCTGGGTCCATAATAGACTCGCCAAGCTTAGGGTCTGTTACTGCGACAATGAACTTAGTGATAGCGCGTGGGGTATAGAACTCGCCCGCATTACCAGCGCTTTGTAAGTCTTTTAAGATCTGCTCGTACAAGTCACCAAACAAGTGACGCTCTTTTGAGTCGGTAAAGTCGATTTCATTAAGCTTGTTGATCACTTGGCGCAGTAGGGTACCGTTTTTCATGTAGTTAAAGGCATCTGAGAATGCTTCTTTGACTACATAACCGCGCGGGTTTTTATCTATCGGCGCAGTGAGGTTTTTAAGCTGTGGGAATAGCTCATCGTTTACAAAATCCAGTAGCTCTTCACCAGTGATGCCTTGATTGTCAGCAGCCCAGTTGCGCCACAAGAACTGTTCTGGGATCGGCTCACGGTAATCGTCTAGTTCAAGCTCTAACTCTTCCTCTTGGGCATCGAACACTTTAAGGAAAAGTAACCAAGACATTTGCCCTAGGCGCTGGGCATCGCCGTCAACACCGGCATCTTTACGCATAATATCTTGGATGGATTTAATCGCTGAACTGATAGACATAGTATTCTCTTTAATTTGAAAACAGGCTCGATTAAATGATTAATCAAGCCTGTGAAATAACGGTTTTATTGCATGCTTTACGCGGCGCGATTGTTAAGCTGATTGCTGGTGGAGCTGATAAATCTCAGCTTCCAATTCGCTAATCGCTTGCTCGTACTCTTTTTTACCACCAAAGCCTTTTTTAACGATTTCACTGAGGCTGCCAATCTCGTTAAAGGGTTGTACTTTGAGCACCTGCATTGATTCAATTTCTTGCACCCCAACATCGGCGTATTTTAACAGTAAATTCTGTAATACTGCTTGGGCTGTGTCAGAGTATTTGGTGAAGTAATTACGCTTTTTAACGTTATTTGCACGTTCTTTACGCGTTAGTGGTGGTTGGTCGTATACCGCATGACAGATCATGTCGAATGGATCCATATCTTTGCCAACCTCTTCTTCAAGTGCGGCCCAGATAATGCCTTCTTGTGCGAGCTCATCGATGATGGCTTGTTTACGGTCAGAATCATTCCAGCGCTTTACGAATTCATCGAGAGAGCTGAACTGCTTAGCCATGGTTTTGCGAGTGTAGTCTTTGAAAGACTCGGTAACTAACTTGCCGTCGCTATCGTAGTACTGCACACGCTCTGCAACTTTACTAACGCTTACACCCGAGACTCGGTATTTGGCTACTTTACGAGTTTCATCGTCTGTCCATTCACCTTCACCTGTTTGAGCACCATCGCCATTACCATCGGGTTGATTATTACTGCTATCGCCACCAAGCTCACCATCATCGAATGGATTATCTTCATCACTTGGGTCATCAATCGAATCTGTGCCATCAATGTCAGTATCGTCATCTTCTATATCTGTAGGGGTAACGACTAAGACCTTCTCTGGCGTACCATCAAAGCGCTCATCGGCAAACAGTTCGGTAGCCTTTTTGAAGTCTAAGATGGTGAACCACAACTTGCCGTATCTGTCATCGATACGGGTGCCGCGACCAATGATCTGTTTAAACTTAGTCATTGACTGAATGTTTTGATCCAGTACCACCAGCTTACAGGTTTTAGCATCGACACCTGTGGTCATCAGCTCTGAAGTAGTGGCAATGACAGGGTAAGGTTTTTTAGGGTTGATGAAGTTATCAAGCTGTGCTTTACCTAGCTCATCATCACCAGTGATTTTCATCACGTACTTATCGTTCTTCGCCATTTGCTCTGGATTGAGGTTGGCGATAGCACGGCGCATGCGTTCGGCGTGGTCGATGTCGTTACAAAATACAATGGTCTTTGCCATTGGGTCTGTACGCTTTAGGTAGTTGGTTATCGTCTCAGCCACCAGCTGAGTCCGCTCATCAATCACCATGGTGCGGTCAAAGTCTTTTTGGTTATAGATACGGTCTTCTATTACCTCACCTTGATTATCTATTTGGCCTTTTGTTGGTCGCCAGCCTTGTAGATCAACATCAATATCTACGCGCACCACTTTATAGGGTGCTAAGAAGCCGTCTTCAATACCTTCTTTAAGGGAATAGGTATAAGCCGGATCACCAAAGTAGTCTGAGTTTGATACTTCAGTCGTTTCTTTAGGGGTCGCCGTTAAACCTACTTGAGCTGCACTTTTGAAATACTCTAGAATCTCACGCCATGCGCTGTCTTCAGAGGCACTACCGCGATGGCACTCGTCGATAATGATTAAGTCAAAGAAGTCTGGGTCTACTTGCTTAAAGGCTTTCTGGCTCTCTTCTGGGCCAGTTAAGGCTTGATAGAGTGCGAGGTGTATCTCGTATGAAGGGTCAACGGTTCTGCCGGTTATCTTAGTCATGGATTGACCGAACGGTTGAAAGTCATTTATGCGAGTTTGGTCGACTAAGATATTACGGTCGGCTAGGAATAGAATGCGTTTTTTAGCGCGAGACTTCCATAAGCGCCAGATGATTTGAAACGCCGTGTAAGTTTTACCTGTGCCTGTTGCCATGACCAGCAATACACGGTCTTTACCTGATGATATTGCTTCTACGGTCTTGTTGATGGCTTGCAGTTGATAATAACGAGGATGCTTACCGCTACCATCGTCATAGTATTCTTGATTGATAATGGGTAGCTGCTTTTCGGTGTAGCCTTTCCAAGCGCAATACTTGGCCCAGAGCTCTTGTGGTGATGGGAAGTCCTCAAGGCGGATTTCGGATTCTAGGTAGTGAGCTTCTGATGTGCCTTGACTGTTTGTGACGGCATGGGTTTTGTCGTGAAAGATAAAGCCATCACCGTTAGAGGCAAAGATGAAAGGTACCTCAAGCAAGCGTGCATAATCGAGCCCTTGCTGCATGCCTTTGCCTACTTCATGTTTGTTAGCTTTAGCCTCAATCACAGCAAGTGGCATGCTTGGTTTGTGATAAAGCACAATATCAGCAGACTTTACGGTTTTGCGCACACCGAGTTGGCCACGCACAATGACCTTACCGTCGCGCAGTTTCACCTCTTGGCGAATTTGCGTCATATCATTCCAGCCCGCATCTTTAATCGCTGGCATGATGAATTTGGTGATGATATCGGTTTCAGTCAGTTTTGCTTTATTGATGCTCATAACCTAACAAGGTCCTTCTAGGAAAGATAACAAACCGTTGCGGACAGCTTTGCCCATTCGGATTGTGTCATAAAGCCCTAAGGAAGCACAGGATTTAGCTCAAGGATTGATAAAGACATGATGTGGTTTTTAACAGCTGTGTGGAGGGCATAACAAAACGGGCTTTCCATTGCTGGAAAGCCCGTTCTCTTACAATCACTTAGACGGTTAGTCTTAGTTCATGCCGTATTTCTTTAGTTTCTTACGCAGAGTACCACGGTTGATACCTAGCATGTTTGCTGCACGAGTCTGGTTACCACGAGTGTGCTGCATGATGATATCTAGCAGAGGTGCTTCAACTTCGCTTAACACCATTTCATACACTTCTTCAGCTTCTTGGCCGTCCATCTGAGCGAAAAAGTTAGTTACTGCGCGCTTTACTGCGTCACGTAATAACTGAGGCTTGATAGTACCGTTAGCGGTTTCGATTTTGCCAACTGTAAGCTGATGAGTTTCTGTGTTAGTAGTCTGATCAAACATTCGTATTCTGCTCTTTAATTAATTCTGTGCAATTTCGTCAAAATAGCGTTCCACCATGGAACCTTGTTCTTCAACAGTTTCCAGCCGATTAAATTCGGCGCGGAATGGACGCTGTTCATCTTGGTCCAAATACCATCCAACATGCTTTCTAGCGAAACGGATCCCCTTATATTCACCGTAAAGTGAGTATAAGTTTTTAAGGTGTTCCAGCATCACTTGACGCTTTTCATCCACCTCTACAGGCGCTAGCATGTTACCCGTTTCCAGGTAATGTTGGATCTCTCGGAAAATCCAAGGCCTTCCTTGGGCACCTCGACCTATCATAAGAGCATCAACTCCCGTATGTTCAAGCACAAATTGCGCCTTCTGCGGGGTGGTGATGTCTCCGTTCGCTACAACAGGGATCGAGACATTCTTTTTAATAGCTTTAATCGTGTCGTATTCAGCATTACCTTTATACATGCACTGCCGAGTTCGGCCATGTACGGCTAACGCGGCGATACCACAATCTTCGGCTATCTGGGCGATTTGAACACCGTTCCTGTGCTCCGGGGCCCATCCAGTTCGAATTTTCAGTGTCACGGGGACATCAACTGCAGCGACCACGGCTTGTAAAATTGCTTTTACCTGCACTGGGTCTTGTAGTAGTGCTGAACCCGCTAGCTTTCTATTCACTTTCTTTGCAGGACAACCCATATTGATATCGATGATCTGCGCCCCTTGTTGTACGTTGACAACGGCGGCGTTGGCCATCAATTCTGGATCTGCACCTGCAATTTGTACTGATCGTATCCCATCTTCACCAGCATGAAGCATCCGCTGGCGGCTTTTATCTGTATCCCAAACATCGGGGTTAGATGAAAGCATCTCTGACACCGCCATGGCAGCGCCATATCGAAGACAAAGGTTTCTAAAGGCTTGGTCTGTGACACCTGCCATTGGTGCCACGATCAGCTGATTTTTCAGTTGATAGGGTCCAATCTGCATTTTCAACATACCTAGAGCTTCAAAGGGGCGCTATAGTACGCCTTTTTTGAGCCAGTGAAAAGGTCAATAAATGACCTGAGCGAAACTTTTTTTCTTGACTTTTGCAAGGCGCGAACTCTGTGGTAGCACGCGGTGTGCTACCGCTAGCGTTATTTACGTATTCCTGTCAAGCGGCTCCACTCCTCTTTGTGAGCGGGCTCATCCATATCAAACCACTGAGTATAAAACTCTGCAACTTCGAGTGCTTGCTCTTGTAATAGGCCTGATAGCGCCAGTTGTCCACCAGGTTTAACTTTTTCTGCAATCAGTGGCGCTAACTCTCGAAGTGGGCCTGCAAGTATGTTGGCGACTAAGATATCGGCTTTAAGATTTTCAGGCTGATCTTCTGGTAGATAGAGTGTCAATTGATCTTCTACGCCATTTCGCTCTGCATTCGCTTTAGAGGCATCGATAGCTTGGTAATCGATATCGATCCCTGTGACCTTAGTTGCACCAAGTTTCAGTGCGGCGACCGCTAAAATACCTGAGCCACAGCCAAAGTCGATCACCTCTTTATTGTCGAAGTTGAGGCTATCTAACCACTCTAGACACAGAGCCGTTGTTGGATGAGTACCTGTACCGAAGGCGAGACCTGGATCGAGAATAATATTAACCGCTTCTGGATCGGGGATCTCACGCCAGCTTGGACAGATCCATAAACGCTCACCAAACTTAATGGGGTGGAAGTTATCCATCCATTCACGTTCCCAATCTTTATCTTCAACTTGCTCAATTTTATAGCTGAAATCAGCGCCTAGAAACGGCTGTAGCTTTAAATTGTCAACCACTATGCTCAGGTCGCGATCGGCTTCGAATAGCGCTGTCAGCACCGTGTGGTTCCACAGGGGCGTTTCGCCTAATGTAGGCTCAAAAATGGGTGTGTCTTTACCATCTTCTAATGTGATAGAGAGTGACCCCTCCTCCATCAGTAGATCGCTGAGTGTGTCGGCATGTTGATTATCGGTATCGATTTTTAACTGGATCCAAGGCATATGGGATCGTCTCTTGTAACTGCTGCAATGGGCGCATTGTAACATGGGGCATTTAAAGAGTGAGAAGATCTTGGGGCGAAAATTTACCCATGGCTATGGTGGAAACCTGAAATATGCTATTTAAAATTTAGACTGTTCGTTTGAATGTGGGTCGTAACCTTTTGAATTTGTCTGGTTAATTGGTATTACCTCTGTTTTTATTTTGCTGGTTGTTTGTGATGTGGTTCAAAAAAACAGCGCTGAAGGAGTGAGCTTTATCACGATCCGTAGGTGGGATTATTTTTAAGGCTGCGCTTATTGCTAAGGTGTGTAGATTGTAATAATTGCCGACATTAGGCCTGATAAAAAGATGACAATAAAAACCCTACTTCCCACTTCGAGCTTTGCTGGTTTAACAGGTAACCCTTGGTCTGCTAAAGCGGATAAGATACAGAGTGCCACTGGGTTGTTGCTCGGGTGTTTTCTACTGGCTCACCTGCATTTTGAATCGAGCATCTTACTCGGGAAAGATGCTTTTTATCAGGTGGTACAGATTTTAGAGGGGGGCATGTTTAGCGAGTCCGGCCATGGTTTTCCTTTAGTCACTAAGATTTTCTCGGTATTTATTCTTCTTGTGGTGATTTTACACGCCGCTGTTGCATTGCGACGTTTTCCTGCTCAACTTGGCCAGTGGCGAGCGCTTCGTCGCCATATGAATGGTATTAACCATAAAGATAGCCATGCTTGGTTCTGGCAGTTGGTAACCGGTTTTATTCTGTTTTTCTTAGCGCCAGTACATATCTTTACCATGATCACGAACCCAGAGATTGGGCCACATCTGTCGGCTGAGCGTGTCTACCTAGATAACGCTTGGCTGCTCTATGCACTTTTGCTACCTGCCGTTGTCATTCACGCCATGATTGGGCTTTACCGCGTTGCAATTAAGTGGGGCTTTACCGCTAATCGTACAGGTTTACGGAAAGTGATTAAATTTATGATCATCTACCTCATCACAATTGGTGTGCTGAGCTTAGTGTCGTACCTCTTCATTGGTGCAGAGTTAACAACGCCAGTGCAGCCATATGTACCTAACTAGCGATATCTTTAAAGAGTTACGCTGAACATTCGTCAATAAAAACCGTTCTGGATGAGTATTTTAGTGGTTAATTGATTAATTAATCCTGATTTGATCTGTCTCACAGTATTTGGTTGATTTGTGAGCGACATTATCTAAGTGCTTACTTTTTTTAACTTAGATAGATGCAAACTCAATGGATCTGATGAGGGTTTTATGGCGATAACTAAAATAAACAATAAAGCAGGTGAGGCTTCTAAGCTAAAAAGCTGGAGTGAGGGGAAAAACTGGAGCGGCAAACTGGACATTAGCCAGAGTGTGTCTGGCGTTATTCTGGCTCTGTTCCTATGGACTCATCTTGTGCTGGTCTCCTCTATTTTATTGGGAGGCGATGCCATGACATGGGTTGCTGGCGTGATGGAGCTTAATTTTTTAAGCCCTGATGGCCATGGCTACCCTTGGGTTGTCTCGCTTATTGCGACAGGTGTTGCTGCGTTAGCACTGGTGCATGTTGTGGTGGCTATTACGAAGCTACCAATGAATCTACGTCAGCAGCTCGCACTTAAAAAGCAGATGAGTGTTATCAATCATGGTGATACTAAATTATGGGTTTGGCAGGCTCTGACTGGCGTCGCTATCTTGTTTCTTTTGCCTGTGCATCTGTGGTTAATCGGCGCTGCGCCAGAGACCATAGGTCCTGCAGGATCTGCTGACAGAATATGGAATGATGGGGTTTGGTTGCTCTATCTGCCTCTGCTTGTTTGTGTTGAGCTTCATGGGGCAATTGGAGTTTACCGTGTGGCGATTAAGTGGGGAGCGGCAAGAGATATTAATACCCGAGCCCGGATGAAGAGAGTTAAAACGGTTATTAGTGTGGTGTTTGTATTGATTGGTATCGCTTCATTATTGGCATTTCTGCCCTATGCATAAAAAATTACAGGTTCTAGGTTCTAGGTTCTAGGTTCTAGGTTCTAGGTTCTAGTTTTCGATATTCGAGTTATTTAGGCGATGGTCAGTAGACTCGAACAAAAAATGGATTACTACTAAATAAAATGTTGATGATCTCAAGCCTTACTTAAGGAGCAAGTGTGAAACTGATATATACGGATTCTTTGGTGGTCGGCGCTGGTTTAGCGGGCTTGCGGGTCGCGATAGCCTCGAAAGAGCGTGGGTTAGATACGGTCGTCCTGTCACTGATCCCTGCTAAACGTTCCCACTCAGCAGCTGCTCAAGGCGGCATGCAGGCGAGCTTAGGCAATACCATTAAGGGGATGGGGGACGACGAAGATGTCCACTTTCAAGATACTGTAAAGGGTTCTGACTGGGGCTGCGATCAAGATGTCGCGCGTATGTTTGCTCACTGTGCGCCAAAAGCGGTACGTGAACTCACCAACTGGGGAGTGCCATGGACTCGGGTGACTAAAGGGCCACGTCAGGTGGTGGTTAATGCCGAGAAGGTCACTATCGAAGAGGCGGAAGAGGCTCATGGACTCATTAATGCCCGTGACTTTGGTGGCACTAAAAAGTGGCGTACCTGCTACACGGCTGATGGTACAGGGCACTCGCTGCTTTATGCGGTGGATAATAAGGCTATCTCGTTAGGTATTCCCGTGCATGAACGGGTCGAAGCTCTCTCTATTATTCATGATGGTAAGCGTTGCCAAGGCGTGGTTGCACGCTGTTTAATCACAGGTGAGTTAAGGGCATATATTGCTAAATCCACCACGATTGCCACCGGTGGTTATGGCCGCATTTATGAAGTCTCAACCAATGCCATTATCTGTGAAGGGATAGGCCAGGCGCTCGCGCTGGAAACTGGTGTCGCTAAGCTTGGCAATATGGAAGCGGTGCAGTTTCATCCAACGGCTATTGTGCCTGTTGGGATCTTAACGACAGAGGGTTGTCGTGGTGATGGTGGTCTGCTGCGTGACAAAGATGGTCACCGTTTTATGCCAGATTATGAGCCGGAGAAAAAGGAGCTTGCCTCACGTGATGTAGTGTCTCGTCGAATGACCGAGCATATGCGTAAAGGTAAAGGTGTCGACAGCCCTTATGGCCCACATCTATGGCTCGATATTACCTTGCTTGGACGTAAACATGTGGAGACCAATCTGCGTGAGGTTAAGGAGATCTGTGAGAATTTCTTAGGGATAGATCCCGCTAAGGATTGGATCCCAGTGCGTCCGACTCAGCACTACTCAATGGGCGGTATTCGAACCGATAAGACAGGACAAAACCCACAGCTTAAAGGTTTGTTTAGTGTCGGCGAAGCGGCATGTTGGGATATGCATGGTTTTAATCGGCTCGGCGGTAACTCCCTAGCGGAGACCGTTGTTGGCGGGATGATTATCGGTAAATATGTTGCCGATTTTTGTCAGGAAAACAGCTTAGAGATCGACACCGGGTTAGCTGAGTCTTTTGTCGAGAAGCTAGGTAGCGAAATTGATGAGCTTATCGACGGTGACGGCACGGAAAGTCCATTTGCGCTTAGGAAAGAGATGGAGCGTGTGATGATGGACTATGTGGGGATCTTCCGTAACGGTCCTGAGCTTGAAAAAGCGGTAACAGAGCTTCAGGCACTACTAAAGCGCTCACGTAACATTGGTCTTAAATGCAAAAAGCGTCACGCAAACCCTGAGCTAGTTGAGGCGTTAAGAGTGAAGCGTATGCTCAAAGTTGCTCTGACCGTCGCTTGTGGCGCGGCAGCACGAACAGAGAGTCGCGGAGCCCATGCTCGTGAAGACTTCCCTCAGCGTAACGATAAAGATTGGCTAAACCGCACTTTGGCAAGTTGGCCAGATGAGCATGCACTCTCTCCTGAGCTGAGCTATGAGCAGCTTGATGTGATGAAGATGGAGTTGCCACCGGGATACCGAGGTTACGGCATTAATAATGCGATAGCCCATCCTGATACTGAGAAGCGCGAGCATGAGATCACTGAAATTTTAAGTCAACTTGGTGATGATGCCGATCGCCATCAGCGTCAGCATGCCTTGATGCCATTTGAAGTGCCTGAATCATTGATGCCTAAGAATGAACGGCTGTGTGACACATTAGATAGACCTACTCCCCCTGTAGTGGGTGAAGAGTCCGTAGGAGAGCAAGCGTTATGAGTCAGGGTCGTACACTAACCTTTAATATCTTCCGTTATGATCCACAGGTGAGTGGTGATAAACCTAAGATGGTTAAATATCAGATTGAAGAGACACCTGGGATGTCGGTGTTTATCGCACTGAACCTACTGCGTGAACAGCAAGACAGCTCACTGCAGTTTGATTTTGTTTGCCGAGCTGGGATCTGCGGAAGTTGCGCTATGGTGATCAACGGTTTCCCGACGTTGGCTTGCCGTACATTAACCAGCAAATATCCCCAAGGGGAGATCACCTTGATGCCGCTACCAGGTTTTGAGTTGATTGGCGACCTTTCGGTTAATACCGGTAAATTTATGCGTGAACTGGCTGAGCGTCTAAAGCTGTGGCTCCACCCAGATCAAGATGATGTGGATGTGCACAGATTAGAAGCACCTATGGCCCCGGAGGAGGCAGCTAGACTCTACGAGTTAGAGCGCTGTGTCGAATGCGGTGTGTGTGTGTCAGCTTGTGCAACTAAGCAGATGCGTGAAACCTTTGTTGGCGCCGTTGGCATGATGAAGTTAGCGCGTTTCGAGCTCGATAGCCGCGATACGAGAAGTGTGGAAGATTTCTACCACGTGATCGGTAATCAAGATGGCGTATTTGGCTGTATGACCCTACTAGGTTGTCAGGACAACTGCCCGAAAGATCTGCCTCATATGCAGCAGATAGCGTATCTGCGCCGTAAGATGGCGGTTGCGCTGGTTTAATACCAACCTATTCCCAAAGCCTGCTTTAATCGCAGGCTTTCTTTTTTCTTTAATCCCTCATAGCATGATGCCTAATATTTTTTTGAGGCTTGTGCATATGCAGATAAATGATCTTAAGCTTTTTGTGCGGGTTGCCGATTGTGGCAGTATTACGGCTGCCGCGACTGAGCTGGATATCTCGCCAGCTTCAGCCAGTGCGGCGCTAAAACGCTTAGAGAAACAGCTTGAGACCAGTCTGTTTATCCGTAGTACCCGTAGTCTAAGGTTAACTGATACTGGCGAGCGTTATCTTATCCATTGTCGTAAAGCACTGGCAGACTTAACCTTAGGTCAGCAGGCGATTGATGATGTGAAGGAGAAGATCTCCGGTGTGGTAAAGCTGGCTCTTCCCTCTGATGTAGGCCGAAATGTGTTACTGCCTTGGCTTGATAGTTTTATGGATGAGTATCCAGAGCTTAAACTTAAAGTGCATATCGGCGATACCTTGTCGGATTTTTACCATGATAAAATAGATATGGCGCTGAGATCTGGCACCCCAAGAGACTCCTCATTAGTGGCGTTTAAAATCTGTTCTGCTAGTCGTGTGCTTTGTGCTTCACCCGATTATATTGCCAAGTGGGGAAAGGTGGAGTCTATCGATCAACTTGCCGATCATAACTGTTTGTTTTTTATGTTAGATGAACGCACACACGATCAGTGGAGTTTCACTCAGCAAGGACGTCAATTTAAAGTGAGAGTCACAGGTAATCGCAGCTGTAATGATGCGGATATTACCCGTCGCTGGGCGGTGGCTGGAAAGGGGATTGTCTATAAGTCATCACTGGATTTAGGTGAAGATATCGCTAAGGGTAACCTAGTGCCTATGTTGACTGATTATCAGGGGGAGGCGGCAGATCTCTATCTGGTGTGCCCGGGGCGTGAACATGTGACCCCTGTGATGCTGCTACTGCGAGATATGCTAAGGCAGAGATGTAAGCAGAGGTTGGAAGAGAGTCATGGTTGATAAAAATTAAAAAAGCCGCAATATCTGCGGCTTTTTATGCTTTCCTAGAACCTAGAACCTAGAACCTAGAACCTAGAACCTAGAACTTGCTAATGTTTAAGTCTTAGCACGCTTCATCGCAGTGAAGAACTCATCGTTAGTCTTGGTCATAGCAAGCTTGTCGATAAGGAACTCCATACCTGTGACCTCATCCATTGGATTAAGGATCTTACGTAGGATCCACATCTTCTGTAGCTCATCAGGTGTGGTTAGCTTCTCTTCACGACGCGTACCTGAGCGGTTGAAGTCGATAGCAGGGAAGACGCGCTTTTCAGCCGCTTTACGAGAAAGGTGTAACTCTTGGTTACCAGTACCTTTAAACTCTTCGTAAATAACTTCATCCATTTTAGAACCAGTATCAACCAGTGCGGTTGCGATAATGGTTAAGCTTCCGCCATGTTCGATGTTACGAGCGGCACCGAAGAAACGCTTTGGACGATGTAGTGCGTTAGCATCAACACCACCAGTAAGTACCTTACCTGATGATGGGATAACTGTGTTGTAAGCACGGGCAAGACGGGTGATTGAGTCGAGTAAGATAACAACATCTTTCTTGTGCTCAACAAGGCGTTTTGCTTTTTCGATAACCATCTCAGCAACCTGAACGTGACGGCTGGCTGGCTCATCGAAGGTAGAAGCAATTACTTCACCTTTTACCATGCGTTGCATCTCGGTAACTTCCTCAGGACGTTCATCGATAAGAAGAACCATCAATACGACGTCTGGGTTGTTGTAAGTGATGCTTTGAGCCATGTTCTGAAGCAGTAATGTTTTACCCGCTTTTGGCGGTGCAACAATAAGACCACGCTGGCCTTTACCGATTGGTGAACATAGATCCAAAATTCGTGAAGTAATATCTTCAGTTGAACCATTACCGCGCTCCATGCGAATACGCTCTTCTGCATGTAGTGGGGTAAGGTTTTCAAATAGGATTTTAGAGCGAGAGTTTTCAGGCTTGTCAAAGTTGACTTCAGAGACTTTTAAAAGAGCAAAATAACGTTCGCCCTCTTTAGGTGGTCTGATTTTACCAAAAATGGTATCACCGGTGCGCATGCTAAAGCGACGTATTTGGCTTGGAGATACATAGATATCATCCGGTCCTGCCAAGTAAGAGGCGTCTGCGCTACGAAGGAAGCCGAAACCGTCCTGTAGAATTTCTAATACACCACCACCGAAAATATCTTCACCGCTTTTGGCGTGGGCTTTAAGGATTGAAAATATAATGTCCTGCTTACGAGCACGGGCAGTATTCTCAACTTTCATTTCTTGGGCGAGTAGTACTAAGTCTGAAATCGACTTATCTTTTAGTTCTGATAAATTCATCTTGGTGGGTCTTTTATGCGAGATAAGGCTATTTAGATTCAATGGTCATAAACTGATGGGGTATTGAACGAATAGCGAGATGTGGTTAATTAGAAATAGGTATGGTTATTAAAGTAGCACTATAGTGGCTGTGCGTCTAGAAATTTAGCTAAACCCGACACAATTTATTGCATAACTTGTGTCGGGAGTCACTTTAGACCGCTTAATCGATGATTAAGCGGTAAAATTGTGGGATTTATAGTTGTGCGTCAATGAACTCTTTAAGTTGAGTTTTTGAAAGTGCGCCAACTTTAGTACTCGCAAGTTCACCATTTTTGAAAATCAGTAGTGTTGGAATACCACGAACACCATATTTAGCAGGTGAAACACTGTTCTGGTCAACATTCATCTTGGCGATAGTCACTTTGCCTTCGTACTCTTCAGCAACGTCATCTAAGATAGGCGCAATCATTTTGCATGGTCCACACCACTCAGCCCAAAAGTCGACGACTACAGGTAGTGTTGAGTTGATTACGTCATTTTCAAAGCTGTCGTCACTTAGATGTACTATTTTGTCGCTCATGATCTTCTCCAGTTTGGTTGCCATTGCTGGTTTGTTAATGGCTTAACCTGTATATTGGGACTGAAAAATAACTTTTCAAGGCATAAATTTTCGCCTTTAAAGCTAGTTTTTATTATTAGTCGCTATTTCAAACGATTGAGTTTCTTATTGCAACCCTAACTGGTATGCTGCCGCTATGAGCGAAACACATTTATCAAATCAAAAGTTTGCCGACTTTTCTCTGAATAAAGAGATAAAAACAGCACTAAACGAGAGCGGTTTTGAATTTTGCACACCTATTCAAGCCCTATCTTTACCTATTCTATTACAGAAAAAAGATATTGCTGGCCAAGCCCAGACCGGAACAGGCAAAACATTAGCCTTTCTTGTTGCGACATTTGACCATCTTCTTTCTACTCCCGTTCCTGAAGGACGCCAACTTAATCAGCCTAGAGCGATGATTATGGCGCCAACCCGTGAATTGGCTATTCAAATAGCTAAAGATGCGACGCTTCTTGCTAAGCATACAGGCCTGAAGGTCGGTATTGTCTACGGTGGCGAGAGTTATGATGTTCAGCGTAAGGTGCTGGACAAAGGTGTTGATATTCTTATCGGCACTACGGGTCGTATTATTGATTATGTTCGTCAAGGGATCATCAATCTTAGTGCTATTCAAGCGGTTGTTCTCGATGAAGCCGATCGCATGTTCGATCTCGGTTTTATTAAAGATATTCGTTTTCTTTTCAGACGTATGCCAGATGCTAAATCGCGTCTGAATATGCTGTTTTCTGCCACTCTTTCAATGAAGGTGCAGGAGCTAGCTTATGATCATATGAATGAGCCTGAGAAAGTGGTTATCGCACCTAATGAAAAAACCTCTAAAAATATCAAAGAGGAGATCTTCTATCCATCGATGGATGAGAAGATGCGTCTGCTGCTTTCTTTGATTGAGGAAGATTGGCCAGAAAAAGCGATTGTATTTTCTAATACCAAACACAGCTGTGAAAATGTTTGGTCATGGTTAGAAGGTGACGGGCACCGAGTTGGTTTGTTAACTGGCGATGTACCGCAAAAGAAGCGTATTCGTATTCTTGAGCAGTTCACCGAAGGTAAGCTAGATATACTGGTTGCAACAGATGTAGCTGCGCGTGGCCTGCATATCTCTGATGTGTCTCATGTGTATAACTATGATCTGCCCGATGACTGTGAAGATTACGTGCACCGTATTGGTCGTACAGGTCGAGCGGGTAAGAAAGGGGTATCAGTTAGCTTTGCATGTGAAGAGTATGCACTTAACCTCCCTGCTATCGAAGAGTACATTACCCACTCTATCCCTGTGACTAACTATGACAGTGAAGGATTGCTGGATGATATTCCTGCACCAATTCGTGTCCATAGAAAACACAATAATCGTCCGCAACAGGGCCGTAATAACTCTGGTCGTCCTCAGGGACGAAATGGCAATCGTGCAGGTGGCCGAAATGGTCCACGTCGTCATGATCAAGTACGTAGGCACTCTTAAACGGTTGCATTAATGCCAACAACACCTCTTTATGCGGCGATCACATTAGGATCGAATAGTTTCAATATGTTGGTTGCCAAAACACTTGGTGGCCGACCTGAAATTATCGCGAAATATAAGCGAAAAGTCCGGCTTGCTGAAGGGATCCAAAGTGATGGTTCCCTGAGTGAAGAGGTGATGTTGCGTGGCCTTGATTGCTTATCTATGTTCAGTGACATGCTGAAGAAAGAGGGCGTATCAGTAGATAATATCGCCGTTATTGCCACTGCAACCCTTAGACATATTGCTAATTCCGATGAGTTTTGTCGTCGAGCCCTTCCCATTTTAGGTCACCCAATCGAGATCATCTCCGGCATGCGTGAAGCTGAGTTAATCTACCAAGGTATGGTTGCTACTACTGAGGGAGAGGGGCGCCGCCTAGTGATTGATATTGGTGGCGCGAGCACTGAGTTTATTATCGGTGACGGCGATAAGGTGCTGTTGAAAACCAGTCTACCTATGGGCTGTGTTACCTTTAATGATAAGTTTTTTACCTCTTTTCCCTTCCAGAAATTAGATTTTGATGATGCTAAAGCAGCGGTAAAGTCTGCCCTGGGTGATTATCTGAGTGAGCTTAAGCACTTAGGTTGGCACTGTGTTGTAGGCGCTTCTGGCAGTGTGCAATCAGTGGTGGAACTGCTTAACTATAGGCAAGAGCCAGCTAGCATCACATTAGATGTATTGACCTCACTGCAAGAGGAGGTGTTAACCCAATCTAGCCCCTCTATGTTATCTATTTCTGGCCTTCATCAGGAGAGAGCGCCAACTTTTGCTGCTGGGATCTCAATCTTGCTTGCCCTGTTTGAACTGTTAGAGATTGAGAGTTTGAACCTATCTGGCGGTGCCCTCAGAGAAGGGGTATTGCAGACATTAGCTCAACGTATTGAGCAGGTTGCTGACAGTGCCTAAAGGACAATAATATTTCTCAATCTTAAGCTATTTCAGTTTTATATCTTTTCTTATGTTTGCCTTATTCACTCAATATTTACTACTTTTTATCTCCTTAGCTATCCAATATTAAAATATTATTAGTGCATTTATATTTTAAATCCCCATGGCTACCTTGTTAGCTATAACGCCAACCCTCCTCGATTTATAAAGCCTAGCCAATACAAGTTACTAAATTTCCTAACTTAGCCATTGTAGATGGTTGTTGATTTTTTATTCACAAATCATACATATAAATATTTCCTCTCACTCTGTGTATATTGCATGCAAAATAAAGTATGTGATATAAATGTTGCTGCTTGGTATCAACTATGTGATCTGGGGCGTCCCTAGAACTTGTAATGCTGAGAAAAATAACAACTATATTTTGGGAGATGGATAGATGAAGTTTAATCGATTAGCCAAGTTAGTTAGCTTGGCATCTAGTGGCATAGTAGCTCTTTCGGCGCCGAGTTACGCTGTAGAGTCAAATGAAGAGAGTGTTGAACGTATTGAGGTCACAGGCTCTAGACTAAAACGTGTTGATATGGAGGGGGCAAGTCCTGTCACGACCATTACCGCTGAGGAGCTTGCGAAATCAGGTTTTGCAACTGTGGGTGATGCACTTCGTAGCTCAAACCTTAATGCATTCGGTTCTTGGGGCGGTGGGTCCAATAATGGTTGGGGCTCACAGGCGACAGTTCAGTTAAAAGGTGCTTCAGCCTTCCATACTCTGACGCTATTAGATGGTAAGCGGATGGCTAAGTCTCCAGTCATGGACGGCGGTGCAGCTAATATTAATACCATTCCTATGGCGGCGGTTGAACGGATTGAAATTCTTACCGATGGTGCATCGGCGATTTATGGTACCGATGCCATTGCTGGTGTTGTAAATATTATTCTTAAGAAAGATTTCGAAGGTGTGCAGCTCGATGCCAGAATGGATCGCCCTACACAGGAGGGGGGAGATTCCTCAAATCTTTCGTTTACTGGTGGCTTGAATTCAGACAAAGGCCATTTAGTTTTCACATTTGAGCATTATGAATCGCAAAAAATCCTGCAAAAGGATCGTTGGTACACTCAGCCATTTGTCCAAGAGGGTGGCGATCCTAGTGACTATCAAGACTGGGTGAATATTAGTCCTACAGGCCGTGTATTAACACAAGGTGGCGCTGGTGGCTGGGTATACTCTACTCCTTTTTCAAATAGTGATAAGAGCTGCGCCGATGTCTACGGTGATGCATTTATTGGATCATTAGATGACAGTGATTATCCTGGTGATACGCTTTGTGCTTATGATTACACTCAAGCTGCCGCAACCTCTGTTGGCCAGACCCGTAACAATACCCTGCTGCATTACACCTATGAATTGAGCGATAGTATTGAGTTAACTGCACGTGCGTATTGGGCTGCAAATGAAACACAAGACGTATCGGCGCCAGTCCCTGCATCAATTAGCATTCCAAATGGTTTACCCGCTTACACTACTGCAGAAGGCTTAGATCTTGTTGAGTTAGTTGCCGATCCAAATGCTGGTATGAATTTCCGTTTTGATACCGCGGGCGATCGTGTTGCTGAGCACCATGATAATATTTTTGACTATCTATTAGCCTTAGATGGCACGACCGATTTTATGGATTGGGATATTGCTGTTAATTACAATAAATATGATAACTACACTTGGGGAACGGGTTATCAACTTAAGGGAGCGACCACGGATTTAGTGGGTGAGTGGGATGATGAATCAAACTCATTTGTTGGTTGGGATCCACGGGATCCAAACTCTGAAATGCCAGCTGGGGCAACGGCTAATTACGATAAGCGTATGTCCGCATCTTATCTGGATATAAGTGGTGGCGCGGCTTTTGAGCTGTTTGAATTACCAGGTGGTGACGCCAATATGTACATTGGTGGTTCATACCGCGAAGAGAGTCTAGATTCTAAGGTGTCAGCTCTAGCCGAGGCGGGTCAAATCGTTGGAGGGAATGGCGGCTCAGGTGGTGAAGGTGAGCGTGATGTCATGGCAGCGTATTTTGAGTTTGCTATGCCTGTGATGGATAATTTAGAGCTAAACCTTGCTGGCCGTTATGATGATTATTCTGACTTTGGTGGTACGTTTAACCCGCAAGTGTCAGTGCGTTATAACATTATCGAGCCTCTACTTATTCGTGCCTCTTGGGGAACTGGTTTTCGTGCTCCAACCTTGTCAGACCTATACCAAGGGACGTCAGAAGGTTTTGGTTACATGAAAAACTACCTGAACTGTTACGATCAAGGTGAGTCTATAGATAACTGTGACCGTTGGGATTATGGGCCAACACGTACGGGTGGGAATGTAGATCTAAAGCCTGAAGAGTCTGAATCATATAACTTAGGGATCGTTTGGGATATTACAGAGAGTGTTAATGTCTCTGTGGATTACTGGTCTCTGGAAACAACGAACTTAATCGATAGCTTAGGTGCAAGTGAGATCATTAAGACACAAGCTAAGCTTTGGGAAGCTGCCGACGCCGCAGGTGTTGCACGCCCTGATGTTTCAACTGTCTATCCTGGCACAGAGATTAGTCGCTTAGGGAATGGCAAGATTGATTATGTTGTCAGTCAAAAGCTGAATGTTGGTTTAAGTGAGCGTGAAGGTATAGATGTAAAAGTAGGAGCTGGATTTGAGTCTGAATTTGGTGACTTTAAGTTTGGCTTAGGGTGGTCATATTTCTTGAAGTATAAGTCATCGTATTCCGAAGCTGGTGTACAAGTTATTAGTGATGATGAAGCTGGCCGTGAAGATACACCTGCACACAGAGTGAACTTAACTGCTGATTACCTCTTAGGTGATCACTCTATCAGCTACTATGGTAACTTTATCGGCTCTCAAGAGAGCTGGGATGTTATAGAGGGGAGCTGGGATCCAGATGCAGGGGAGACTGCAGATGACGGCACTCTTTATGAGATCGACTCAGTGATGTATCACAATTTGACCTACACCTACACTCTGCCTTGGAGCAATAGCTTCTCCTTGGGTGTGACCAATTTGACTGACGAAGAACCTAAGTTTGATTACAATGGAACCTATGAGGGCAACTTGTATGACATACGTGGCCGCACTTACTGGGCTGGTTTTAGACAATCATTTTAAATAAATAGCTAAATATGTAAAAGGCACTCAATGAGTGCCTTTTTTGTTTTCAACAGGTGATAGAAACTTAGTTCAATATCTTAGCTAAGTCTATCTCAAGTGAGGTTTCTGGTCGTTCGATAATACGGCCTAGCTCTTCACCTTGTTGGCTAACAATAATCGTTGGAATGCGGGTAAACTCATACTGGGCGGCTAGCCCTTGTGGATCAGATTTTGCTCTGTCGACACCGATATAAGTGACCTTAATATTCGGGTTGTTTATCTCTTCCATGATACGGATAAGGCGTGGTGTTTCACGGTGACAATCAGGACACCAAGTTCCTATGATAACCACTATTTCAGTAGGTTCCTTTAGGTTTTTTAGCGGCGTGATTGCAGCTGTATCTACTTGGTATTCCTTGTAGCCTTGGGTGAAATCCGCTAACTCAGTCACCATGGTTTGCGCTTCTACTAATCCAGTTAAAATCACTTCCTGTTTCTCCTCGCTACATGTGGCGATCATGCCATCTTGCTGATCTTCGAATGCACAGCCACTGCTGGCCAATGTTTGGCAGCTAAAGAAGAGGGCTGTGGTGGCAAGTAATGCCTTGACGTTATTGTTCATGATATTACCTCAGGCTCGGGGGGAATAACCAGTCTCGTATTGATACGAGCTTTATACTGATTGGTATTTATCAGTATTTAATCATTTAGGAGTAGGAGTGGACAGCACTGAACTTGCTATTGGTTAGTTGGATCACTATGTAATGTCTAGTTTAGTTATATAGATCACATATTTATGCTGACTGGTATAAACATGCTTCCAATGAGTAATGACAAAGTTTACACAGTAAAAAGCCGCAATAAATGCGGCTAAATCATATGGTTGAATATGAAATTACTTTGCCTGCTCCTCTTTGAGCCATTGAGCGGCACGTTTAGCAAAGTAGGTTAGTACACCGTTGGCACCTGCTCGCTTAAAGCAAAGCAGTGATTCCATCACAATAGCTTTTTCTGATAACCAACCATTCTCGATGGCTGCCATGTGCATGGCGTATTCACCACTGACCTGATAAGCAAAGGTAGGCACGGCGAGTTCACGTTTTACGCGGGTGACGATATCAAGGTAAGGCATGCCTGGTTTAACCATGACCATATCAGCACCTTCTTGGATATCGAGGGCAACTTCGTGTAACGCCTCATCACTGTTGGCTGGATCCATCTGGTAGCTGTGCTTATTGCCACCTTTCAAGTTACCAGCTGAACCTACTGCATCACGGAAAGGACCATAATAATTCGATGAATATTTAGCTGAGTAAGCCATGATCTGGGTATTAACGTGTCCAGCTTCCTCTAATGCTTGACGAATCGCCCCAATACGGCCATCCATCATATCCGATGGTGCGACGATATCGGCACCAGCTTCTGCATGAGATAGTGCTTGTTTTACCAAGATCTCTGTGGTGATGTCGTTAAGAATATAGCCATCTTCATCGATGATCCCGTCTTGACCGTGCGTGGTGAAAGGATCTAGTGCGACATCTGTCATGACCCCTAGTTCAGGAAATGCTTCCTTGAGTGCACGAACGGCACGTTGAGCTAGCGCATCTGCATTGTAAGCTTCTTCTGCTAGCAAGGTTTTCTTCTCTGCAGGCGTTACTGGAAATAGGGCGATAAGTGGGATCCCTAATTTCACAATCTCCTCTGCTTCTTTAAGCAGTAGGTCGATTGAGTAGCGCTCTATGCCAGGCATTGAAGCTATCTGCTCAGTTCTATTATTACCTTCTAAAACAAACATAGGGTAGATAAGATCGTTTACCGAAAGTTGATTTTCAGCCATTAAACGACGGCTAAAATCATGTTTGCGCATGCGACGCATTCTGCGTTGTGGGAAGGCACTGGTAATAATATTCACATTCGACTCCTAACTATTCCCGCTAGAGGTAACTTGCCGTTGCTTGTTACTCAAGACTGGGTGTGGTCTATCTCTTTTTGAGGCTCAGGCGTATAAACCATGACACGGTTACGCCCATCATTTTTTGCACGATAAAGTGCTTTATCTGCTTGTTCTAACAACTTGGTTGGCTGAGTTTCAGATTGCATTATCTCTGAACTAACACCGATACTAATGGTGAGTGGAATATCGATATTTTCCCAGCTAATGGGCAGATCATAAATGGTTTTTCGTATCTGCTCAGCAACCTGTACAGCACCTGGCTGATCTGTGTTTGGCAATATAATAGCAAACTCTTCACCGCCAAAACGTGACACCAGATCCGCTGGACGTTTTAATTTTTCTTTAAGTGTTTGAGCGATAAATCTTAAGATCTGATCGCCAGCCAAGTGACCGTAATTATCATTAATCGACTTAAAGCGGTCTATATCTAACATCAAAATAGCCATTGGGGTCTGCTGTCTTCGGCTTAATCTTCCTTCGGCTTGAAGACGTTTATCGAAAGCGGCGCGGTTCTTAACACCAGTAAGACTATCGGTAGTGGCCTGCTCAGTGAGTTTTTGATTAGCCTCGTTAAGTTCCCTAAGTGCGATCTCTAACTCTAAGGTTCGCTCCTGTACCATCTGCTCAAGCTTCTCGTTGCTGTTAGCCTCGATAAGCAGGGCTTCCTCTTTGGTTTTGCGTATTCTTTGAGATTGCAGTAGCGCTTCTTGTTGTGTCTGCAATTTTAATTTTCGCTCATCGTTATAACGAATCGCGAGAATACTGGCCATAAAGATGATCTCGAAGGTGAGACCAACCATTAGCGGAGTTAAGTGCTTAATCGGTAATGTGATTAATCCTAAGTAGGAGGAGCCTGTAATAAAGGAGCCAATCAACATACCACTCCAGGCTAGTGTGTAGAGCCGAGCCAGTTTATGTCCTCTGATAGCCAGTATGGAAGCTATTCCCATCAGAAGTGTGGTCACTAAAAGGACTGAGAAAATATTGATATATTGCGCCTGAGAGTAATCCAGCATAGGCGTAATAAACACTAGCAGTAGGGCAGCTGCAGAGCTGTAACGACATAACCTGAGCATAGGCAAACTGTGATACTTAAGCAGCAGCACCTTCTCTGTAAACAAGATGGCAAAAAAGATACTCAGAGGCACAAGTGTGGTGATCATCAAGTGCTGCAACATCGGCCAGTCTGGCCAGATAAACCTAAAAGCTAGCCCCTGCAGGGTTGCGACTAACAGAGTGACAGATAGGACGTAACCTGCATAGTAGCTGTAGCTGAACGAGCGTGATGTAATGGCAATGCAGAGGCTAAAGAAACCAATAGCAGCAAGGGCACCAAGCTGAAAACCTTTAGATAGAGCACTGGCTTCTGTGTGCTGGGCAAAGGCATTAGGGGACCACAAGCTCAGTGGCAAGTTAGCACTCCCCTCGGTATCTACCCTAATGTAGAAAGTGTTCACTATCTCTGGTGCAAGTTCAAATGGGTAGATAAACAGGTTGTTGATCACCGGCCTTTGATGGAAAGGGAAGGTATCGCCCACTTGGGTGTGATTGACCAGTACATTCTGAGCAAAGTGGTAGATATCTAGCTTATCTATATGGGGATTTCCCAGAGAGAGCAGCCTGTTGATTGTCTGAGGTTCTGCATTATAAATGCTAAACTTTATCCAGAAAGGTTTAAGCGCAATGTGGTTATTATCGCCTAGGGATAACCTATCCCACTGCGTTGTACTGAACTTTCTTATCTGCTCAATACCTTCACTTTCAGACTCAAAGGTATAATAAAGCCAAGGGGAGATCCTTAAGCTTTTATCTGAATCTCCACTTAGCGCAAGTAAGGTTTCCGATTTGAGCGGATAAGATAGGAGTAGAGTCAAGATGACTAAAATGAGGTTTATCTGTTTCATCTATCTGCTTATAGCCCAAAAAACTTAACGCTATTTTGGTAGGTCTTAGCGGCAAATTCTGTTGGGTTTTGCTCCCTAAGAGTTGCAATATATTGAGCTATATAGGGCAGATATTGGGGCTCATTCTTACTCGATTTAGGTTTTGGCCTCATGCTTCTAGGGAGTAAATAGGGACTGTCAGTTTCAATCAAAATACGATCGTCAGGGATATCACGAACCAGCTCAGCTAACTCTAGACCTCTACGCTCATCACAGACCCAGCCAGTGATCCCCAAGTGTAGATCAAGCTCAAGATAGGCCTCCATACTCTCTCTATTGCCGGTAAAGCAATGAAGCAGGGCGTTGGTTAGTCCGCTACGGTACTCTTTTAATATGGCGAGAAAATCTTCATGGGCATCACGTTCATGCATCAAAACCGGCAGCTTGAGTTCAACAGCTAAAGCAAGTTGAGCACGAAAAGCCTCTCTCTGCTTTGCTCTGGGAGAGAAATCTCGATTGTAATCTAGGCCGCACTCACCAATGGCCACAACTTCAGCGGCTTGGGCAAGCACTCTGATTTTATCTGCACTTGTATCGTCCCATTGGCTTGCTTGATGGGGGTGAGTGCCAGCTGTAGAGTAGAGAGTTTTAGGGTATTGCTGACATAAGGTGATCGCTTGCTGGCTTTCATTTAAGTCGCTGCCAATAACAATAAGCGGTGAAACCCCATGGGCCACCGCTCGTTGAATTACTTCATCACAATTTTTTTCTAGGGCGCTGCCAATAAGATTGACAGCGATGTCTATGTGTTCGGACATTATTTTAGACGTTTAACACGAATCGTAGAGTTGCGATCATCTGAGCCAAGTATAAAGGACCCTAAAGCGGCTTTCTCAATAAACACGCTCTGGTTAACTTTGACCTTGAAACGACGTCCATCGGTTTGCTTCCAAACCTGACCATTGGTAAAGCTTAGCTTTAATGCGCCATAAGGGTCTTTCTTAATTGAAGCAACCTCAAGATAGATCTTTTCAATTGCATCAGCTTTCTCTTTCTTTAGGTTGCCAAATTCATCCTCTATGTTGGCAGGCAGTGTGACAGGCACTGCTGCCACTGTCGCAGCTCCTGCAACAGGAGGAGTTGCAGGCCCCTTCGTTTTAACTTTTTGGGCAAGTGCATCGTAACAGATAAGCCTATCTAGCTTATCTGTATTTGCGGCGCAGGCAGATAGTTGTTGTTCTATGCCCGCAGTGGCATTTGCCGATACTAAGATGGCGACTGCGGTGATCCAACGTAAACGCATTGATATATTCCCTTTTAATATGCGAGCATCATGCCTGAGTTGCTAATTAAGCGCTCTTACTTAGCTTCTTGGCCAGGTTCATCCTGTTTTTCTTGCTCGTCTTCATCTTCTTCATCCTTTTTACTGTAGAAACGAGCAGCAATCAATCCCCCTTCAAATAATATCAGCATTGGAACCGCTAACATGGTTTGAGAAATGATGTCTGGAGGAGTTAATAACATGCCAATAACGAAGGCACCGACTATGATGTAGGGGCGTTTCGCTTTTAGGTCATCAGGTGTAGTTACACCAGCCCAGCATAGTAATACTACGGCGATTGGGATCTCGAAGGCTAAACCAAAGGCAAAGAAGAGCTTAAGGATAAAGCTTAGGTAACTGGTGATATCGGTAGCGACCTGTACTCCCTCTGGTGCAACGCTAGTAAAGAAGCCGAAAACAACAGGGAAAACAACATAGTAAGCAAAGGCTATACCTAGGTAGAACAGCAGTGTACTGCTGGCAAGCAGCGGCATCATTAAACGCTTTTCGTGCTTATACAGACCAGGTGCGATAAAAGACCAGATCTGGAATAGGACATAGGGGATAGCGATGAAAAAAGCCAGAACCAGTGTTAGCTTAAACGGAGCGAAAAAGGGTGCGGCAACATCGGTCGCGATCATGCTACTGGCTTCAGGCATCACATCCATAAGTGGGGTTGCCACATAATGGTAGATATCATTAGACCAATAGGCCATACAGGCAAACACCAATATCACACTGGCGATGGCTCGGAGTAATCTGGTTCGTAGTTCAAGTAAATGACTAATAAGAGGCTGCTGTTGAGACATGGACTACCTGTTAGATTTGTCTGGGTTAGCGCTAACCTCAGCTGTGGGAGCCTCTGAAGGAGTACTTTCCGATGGCGCAGAGCTGCTGGCCGAAGGTGTTTCTTCTATCTTATAAGGACGATTAACAGACTGAGCCGCTTCTTTTAATTGATCGATTGAATCCTGCAACTCAGGTGAAAGATCTTTAAGACCTTGATTCTCAGCTTTTTTCAAATCTGAATGCAGTTGCTCAATTTTGAGTTCCTGCTCAAGCTCATCTTTAACTGAGTTAGCCATACGTTTCATGGCTCGGATCCAGCCTGTTATTGAGCGAACTGCAACCGGAAGTCTTTCAGGGCCAAGCACAACTAGCCCTAAAATACCGATCAACAGCAGTTCCATAAAGCCAATACCGTCGAACATAGGAGATTATACCTGTTCTTTATCCTTGGTTTCTGTCTTCTTCTCAGCGTTTGGAGCTGTCTTCTCTACGCTAGGAGTCGCTTTTTCAGATGCTGTTTCTTCCAGAGCTTTCTTCTCTTCTTCTGAAGACATGGCGTTCTTGAAGCCTTTAACTGCGCCACCTAAGTCACCACCAAGAGAACGTAACTTCTTAGTTCCAAACAATAAGATTACGATCACAGCTATGATCAGAAGTTGCCAAATACCCATGTTACCCATGAAATTTTCCTCAAAAATATGTCTATAGTTCTATTATGAACTTATGGTTTATTAGTGCTAGCTAAAATTTGCGTTTTTTTGGTCTAGATCGCCATCCTAGAAGCCAGAGTACAACTCCTACAGTGATACTGCCATAGGAGGCCCATAGTGTAGCGTTTTGATTAAACAAAATCGTGCCGCAGATCACTAAAACCGCTGATGTGATTAAAAGGTAGTTACTTTTATGGGCTTTCTGCTGCTGTTTTAGGTAGCGATCCAGCATCTGGTTCTGAGATTTGACGAAGTTTCTGCCCATTTTCAGATTATCGTAAACCAGCTCTGGCAGTTCAGGCAGCTTATCAGCCCAATAGGGGAACTCTTTTTTGATCTTACTTGCCATCCCTTTAGGGCCAACTTGCTCTGACATCCACTTTTCAAGGAAAGGCTTGGCTGTTTGCCACAGGTCCAGTTGCGGATAGAGCTGTCGGCCTAGCCCTTCGATATAGAGTAAGGTTTTTTCTAAGAGCACAAGTTGGGGCTGAACAACCATGTCGAAACGTCTTGCTGTGCGGAACAGCTCGAGGAGAACATGGCCGAATGAGATCTCATCCAGTGGTTTATTGAACATAGGCTCACAAACCACTTTGACTGCCTGCTCAAATGCCGCGATATCGGTATCTGGTGATACCCAGCCTGACTCGATATAGAGTTGGGCTATTCTGTGATAGTCACGATTAAAGAAGGCGAGGAAATTCTCCGCTAGGTAGCGCTTATCCTCTTCGGTTAGTGTGCCCATGATGCCGCAGTCTAGACCGATATAATAGGGGTCTTCTGGGTGCTCTCGGCTGACAAATATATTGCCTGGGTGCATATCCGCGTGAAAAAAGTTATCCCTGAAGACTTGAGTGAAAAAGAGTTCGACCCCTCTCTCTGCCAATACCTTGAGGTTAGTGCCTTGGGCTTTTAAAGCTGCCATATCAGACACTGGAATACCTTCGATCCGCTCCATTACGATCAAACGTGTAAAGCAGAGCTCTTCATACATATAGGGAATGTACAAAGAGCCAGAGTCTAAAAAGTTATTTCTTAATTTGACGGCATTAAGCGCCTCAAGTTTAAGGTTGAGCTCACCCTCAATGGTGGTGCGGTAATCTTCAACCACTTCCGCGGGACGCAGGCGATTGCCATGACCAAGTACTGTTTCCAGAAAATTGGCCGCCTGAGACATCAAATGCAAATCAGCGTCTACCTGAGCCTCAACATTCGGTCTTAACACCTTTAGTACTACTGCTTTGCCGTTGGACTTTAGCGTGGCGGTATGAACCTGAGAAATAGAAGCAGAAGCTAAGGGAGTATTGTCAAAATCATCGAAATAGGTGTCGATTGAAGTACCAAGCTCAAGTTCGATCATCTCTCTGGCAATGGATGAATCGAAGGGGGGAACTCTATCTTGCAACATTGCCAGTTCTTCAGCCCACTCATCATCGAGTAGATCCCGCCTGGTAGAGAGCATCTGGCCAAACTTAATATAGACTGGGCCCAGCTCCTGCATGACAAGCTTTAACCGCTCACCACCAACTTTATCTTTATGCTGGTTGCGCAGCCAAAAAAAGGTGCAGCGTAGCAGTCTGAAGTACCATGGCTTAACCTTTGAGGGAATTAATTCATCTAGACCGTAATGAAGGGCCGTCTTGATAACTTGATAAGCACGCCTGATGCTGGTGACTGTCATGTGTTAGTTTTTGCTCTACTTTGTAGGTTATTAATACGTTTCTCTATGGCGTCGATATCGGCCACCAGATCATCGATTCTATCACCTAAGTAGACAAATTCTATCGCATGGGGCGCCAATTTATACTCTTCGGTGGTTAATTGACCGACATGGCTTCGGCTCTGGCGAAATATATGTGTGATATCATTTTTTGCCTGCTCGATGCCTGTTATCAGCATATGTGTCGGGGCATCGCCTATATATTTTGACAGAGGTTCTGCAAAGTCGAATTCAACTTTTTGCAGGAAGTGACTAAAGGTTTGCAGCAGATTTAGATCGCCCTCTAAGCTTAACTTATCTTGCTTAATAAGCTCAGTGAGGTTCGCACCTTCGGTTAACTGATAAAGAGTAGTGATGTCAGCATTCACCTTAGTGGTGACTTCTCCCTCATATTTGCCTAAGACCTGTATCTCTTTGGCAAATATAAGGTAGATAGGCCAGCTAAGCTGGCTTAATTGGATACAGAGCACTTTTCCATGAAGTGAACGCAGCTTTGCGTATTCATCGGGAGATTGGGCGATAACTTGCTTTAAAGCCGTTTCCAGAGCTGCACTGAGAAGCAAAGCGAATTCACGTTTCATGGTTGTTCCAATTAGAATTTGTAGCCCTTATGTAGCGCAACAATACCGTCGGTCATGTTGGTGTATTCGACCTGTTCAAAGCCAGCATCGACCATCATACCTTTTAGGGTCTCTTGATCTGGATGCATTCTGATTGACTCAGCTAAATACTCATAACTTTCAGCATCCTGAGTGATTAATGCGCCCATCTTTGGCATCACTTTAAAGCTGTAAAGGTCGTACACTTTACGCATCACATCATGCTTAGGCTTTGAAAACTCAAGGACTAATAACTTTCCACCTGGCTTGAGTACACGCAGCATAGAGCGGATAGCCGCATCTTTATCTGTGACGTTACGTAGTCCAAAGGCGATAGTAATAATATCGAAATGGTTATCTGGAAAAGGTAGGGCTTCGGCATTAGCCTGAACATAGTTCACATTACCAACGATCCCTTTGTCTCTTAACTTCTCACGGCCAACCTTCAGCATGGAGTCATTAATATCGGCAAGGGTGACCTGACCTTTATCTCCAACAATATGTGAAAATTTAGCGGTAAGATCGCCTGTTCCGCCAGCAAGATCCAGTACCTTCATGCCAGGACGAGCGCCTGCACTTTCGATAGTGAAACGCTTCCACATGCGGTGGATACCAAAGGACATGACATCGTTCATGATGTCATATTTGGCTGCGACAGAATGAAAAACACCAGCAACCATGTCGGCCTTTTGATCGCTTTCAACTGTTTTGTAACCGAAATGGGTACTGTTTGGTGTGCCCTCTGACATCTATGTCTTCCTATTGATTAAAATATTATTTATGAGTTTAAATCATTCAATCAAGCTGCAATATAACTCATCAACCACATTGTGAGCTAGGTGAGCTATCTGCATCTGGATTTGTCGAAAATGTGTGCTAGCGCAGAGTTTCGCAAAACAGACTGGGCATTATTCTGCTAAGAGATTCAGCCAGTGAGGTATTATACCCAAACTACTTTAATAAGCGAGTTTCAGAGTTTGCTTAATTATCCACCATTGGAAGCAGAACAAGCTCCAATGGTGGCATTGAGTGCTATTGTGATTGGCCTCGTCCCTGAATATAAGCGTAGATAAGCTCGCTGATACTCTGTCCGGTTTCGCGATAACCAGCTTGAAGCCCGGCCACATGACAACTAGGGGCAGCTTCGGCCAGATGAAGGTATGCACAGGGAGTATGTCTGGCAACTGTGTAGACATAGTGTAGCGCGTCCAGTAGTGGGATCCCCGCTGCTGTTGATGCACTGCTTGGCATATTCGTAATGGCATCAAGATCGAGCTCCAGTGCCACTGGCAGCTGACTATTATTGAGTTTAGTGACTATCTCCTCTAGCGCCGATGCTAAGCTCACTTCGCGGCGTATCCAGGTAGACTGAAGTGTATGCCATCCTCCACCAAAGCTACTGAGCTGGTCTAAGGTTTCTTCACTATTTTTTAGCTCATGCATGCCAAGTACGTGGTAGTAACCTAGTGCCTCACTCGCTGCTGCGTAACTAAAGCCGTTACCACTATGGCGTCCTTCTCGGGGGCGAAAATCACTGTGGGGATCTAAGTTTACCGCTGCTACTTTCTTGTTATGGCTCTGCTTTGCGGCCATCAAAAGTCCGTATGCATTATTATGGCCACCACCAATGACAATAGGTTCAAGCCCTGCTTGCATGACTTGCTCTGCTATCTCTATGACTCGGGTATCCAGTTGCTCTACATTTGCTCTGAGTGATTGGGTGGCAGCTTCTTCACTAAGCTGAAGGTCGTCGGTTTTTATCTGGCCTAACACTAAACAGCTTTTGCCGTCGAAGAAGCGGTTTGACTGTAGATTTAGGAATTGAGCCATCGCAGCCTCAAATGCGTCGGTTGCGCCACCGCGACCTAAATTGGCACGAGGACCGATATCTTCCCCAATACCAAAGATGGCAAATCTAGCGCCTTTAAGCTTCGCCTTGGCTAGCGTCTCTTTTAAGACAGCGTTTTCATCGTGGGTCAATACTGTTTGAGCCAACTTGGTTTCGCCCTCTCTGGCGGTGACGAGTTGTCGGCAATGTTGCGAGGTAAAAGGGAGCAGGTATTGCATATTGGTCTAGTTCTTATTTTTGATGCCTATGCCCTATATTGTGGCTTAATGTGGGAATTGAAGGCAATGAAAGAATCTTAAGGTTAAGGAGTAGTACAAAAGCGTTAGCATTATGTTATTTTATCATTTTTGTAATAATTGTAATTGAGGCAAGGATGAGCCGAATATTTATCGCTTTATTGTTGATTTTATCTAGTGCTGCTGTTCACGCTGAACAGCTCCCAGTTGAAGCGTTTGGTCTGTTACCACAATCTGAACAGGTAAAGCTGTCACCAGATGGGGATAAACTGTCTTTCATTATCCACAATCAGGGTAACACCTATATTGGTGTTAAAGATTTTAAAGCTGATGCAACTAAGTACGTAGTGAGTACGGATAACCAAGAGTTTAAAATAGGCTGGTATAGGTGGGCTAATAATGAACTTTTACTTGTTAGTGCAGATTATCCCGTAAAGCAAAGAGGGATAAAATACACAGAAACTCGACTTCTTAAAGTGCATGCTGATGGTAGTGGTAAACTGAAAACCGTTATGAAACCGAAAAAGAGGGAGCTAAACCCTCAGTTTCAAAATGGCATTATCGATCTGCTGCCCGATGAACCCGATTATATTTTAATGGGACTTGCACTGAAAGTCGCAAATCGTCCTGATGTTTATAAGATTAATTTAAACTCTGAACGAAAGCGCAAGCTTTTACAAAGAAGTCGTTCAGACATTCACAGTTGGCTAACCGACCAACAGCATAGAGTCAGGCTAGGTTATGGCCGGGATGAGACCAAAATATTTTATCGTCTCTATGATTTAGCAACTGATGAATGGCGTAACATTTGGGAGTATGAGATCTTTGATGCGCCTGATATTACGCCGTTAGGGTTTGGCCTAAATCCATCCGAACTCTATATTCGAGCGATACATAATGACAGGTATGCCATCTTTAAGGTTGATGTTACCGATAAGAAACTGACAAAAACCTTAGTCTATGCCGATGAACATTATGATATCGAAGGTTCATTAATCTACTCACGTAAAACCAAGGATGTGATCGGGGTTTATCATGGTGAAGCCAACAACGCTAAGGTCTACTTTGATCCTGCTTATGAGCGCTTTCAAAAGTCGTTAAACAAGGCGATTCCCGATGCCTATAATAATATCGTCAGTGTGAGTGATGACGAAAATATGTATGTGTTATATACCAGTAACCCGCAGACTCCAGGTGCTTACTATTTAGGAGATAGAAAAGCGAAAACATTAGAGTTCATTATTGATGAATATCCTTTTCTACTCCAAAAAAACTTATCTGATAAAAGAAAAGTCAGCTATCAAGCTCGTGATGGTTTAAGCATTGAGGCCTATGTGACCCCGCCCTATGAAGGTGTAGAGTCTAAAAAGGCGGCACTAGTTATCCCCCATGGGGGCCCAATGGTACGAAACTATGGCGGTTTCGATTGGTTCTCTCAATTTTTTGCCAGCCGTGGTTATACCGTGATTGAGCCTAACTTTCGCGGCTCATCAGGGTATGGTTTTGAGTTTGAGATGGCCTCGATTCAAAAGTGGGGCGGAGCGATGCAGGATGACCTTGCCGATGCCGCTAAATGGCTGACTAAGAACTATCCAGTAGATAAAAATAAGGTATGTATTCTTGGCGCCAGTTATGGAGGTTATGCGGCGATGATGGCTGCGGTGAAACAGCAAGATGTTTTTCGTTGTGCAGCCAGTTTTGCAGGGGTATCGGATCTTGAGTATATCGTGCGAAAAGCAAAACGATTTACTAACTATAAGGTGGTGAAGAAACAGATAGGTGATGATTCAGATATGTTAGAGCAAAAGTCACCGGTTAACTTCGCTAAAGAGATCAATATCCCACTGCTGCTCATTCACGGCGATAAAGACAGGGTTGTCGATGTTTACCATAGCCGTGAGATGTTTGAGGAGCTTGAAGATCTGGGTAAAGTAGTTGAATACATCGAACTTGAAAATGGCAACCACTATCTGGAGATCGAGAAGAATAGACTCAAGACTTTAAATGCGTTTGATAAGTTTCTGACTCAGCATCTTAACTAGGTTCAAGCTTATATTGGTTGGTATTACTCACTTGATAATGTAATCAGATTAAAAAAGGACGAATAGTTTCGTCCTTTTTTATTTTTAGAGTGTGACTATCGATAATTAGTCGATATCTAAAGGTTCTGGAGAGAGAATGATGCCTGTGTTGTCAGCATAAACATGATCAAGTGGTAAGAAAGTCACACCACCAAAATTGACTGGGATCTCCAGTTCACCAACTGAGTTACTGTCAGCGCCCACAGGGATAGAAGCCATGGCCTGAATACCGATATCAAGATCTTCAAGGGCATCGACATCTCTAACTGAGCCGTAGACGATTATCCCTTCCCAGTTATTATCCACAGCAACTTGAGCGATAGATGCATCGATAAGGGCACGTCTCAGTGAACCACCGCCATCAACGAGTAAGACTCTACCTTCCCCATCATTTTGCAACGCTTCAATTATGAGGCCGTTATCTTCAAAACATTTTATCGTGCTGATCGAGCCACCAAAAGAGTTACAACCACCGTAATTGCTGAACATGGGTTCGACAACATCAACGACATCGATGTAAGTGTCACATAGTTCTGAGGTGTTGTATTCCATAGTCATACTCCTGAAATCAATAATGTGCCAGTTAGGGATAGGCGTTGTTGCTAGTATATAAGGCTTTCTTAAAAAGAAAAGTGTTATCAATCACGCAATTGGCGATAGTATATCTTGTTAACAATAATGTTGTTTAATTCCTTCATTAACGGGGCTAATGTACTAAAAGTATGATGCAAGTCATCAAATAACGTATTTTTATTACATTTTGTGGGTCGATTTGTTAGCATGTGGGTAGAATTTGATTACTTAACTTTAACTTGCTTTAGGGGCACGGACCCCCCAATTCGCTTATGGATGGCAGAGGGCCTTAAGAAGGTACCTTATGGACACTGCAAATACGATTGAAATCATTGGTTATTCTGCATCAGTGATGGTTGCGATCTCATTGATGATGAAAGACATCATCTGGCTTAGATGCCTCAACTTTACCGGCTGTACTCTGTTTGTTATCTATGGTGTTTACATCTCAGCTTGGCCCGTGGCAGGCATGAATGCCTTTGTCGCCTGCATCAATATCTACCACTTAATTAAACTCTACCGAGAAAAATCTCAGCAGTCCGCGACTGCCTAATGTCCCTGACACTTAGCGTGTCATAAAAACTTAGGCTAGTTGTCACTTAGCCGTAACGGCACCTTCTTAGGCTCTGAATCAGCATACTGGCTGGTAAGGAGCCTTTTTATGTTTACAAAGCTAGTCAAATTGGACAGACGCTTATTTAACTATCTCTTCGCACAGTCTGAAGCGAGAAAGTTAGGCGTGCTTGCAAGGCGGCTCTCCAGAACGGGAGATGGGCCGCTCTATCTGTTCTTGGTTTTTATAGTGATGATCAGCCACGCTAAAGGTGAGATGCTGTTTTACCTTGCGCTTGCAGGTTTCACTGTTGAACTTCCCCTCTACCTTATTCTGAAAAACACCATAAAACGTACTCGGCCCTGTCACCTTGAACTTTCGAGTTGTGATAGTGGTTACTCACCGCTAACTGATAAGCATTTAATGGCGTTAAAGCGTTTTGAGCCCTCAGATAAATTCAGTTTACCCTCAGGCCATACTGCGGGGGCTTTCGTTATGGCCACCTCTGTTGCCTTTATCTATCCACAATGGGGCTACCTTGTTTATCTATGGGCGTTGCTTGTGGGGGGATCTCGAATTGCGCTGGGCGTGCACTATCCGCTGGACATATTGGCAGGAGCTGCACTGGGGACTGGTTCTGTATTCGCTATTCTATCGATAGGCTTTGATTAGATTTCAATATTTTAAGGAGAAGATATGAAGATACTCTATGGCGTCCAAGGAACGGGCAATGGCCATTTAAGTCGTGCTAGGGTGATGGCGAAATCGTTGTGTAAGCACGGTGTTGATGTGGATTTCTTTTTCTCAGGCCGCTCCCCTGAACAGTTTTTTGATATGCAGTGTTTTGGGAAATATCAAGTTGAGAGTGGCCTGACATTTGCCACGCATCATGGGCGAGTCAATATTGCACAAACCGCTTGGAGCAATTCAGTGCCGTCGCTGATCAATGATATCCAATCACTGGATTTGAGTGGCTATGATCTTGTTTTAAATGATTTTGAACCCGTTTCAGCCTGGGCAGCAAAGAGACAGGGCGTGACCTCAATAGGAGTGAGTCATCAGGTCGCGTTAAAATATGATGTGCCTAAAGTCGGGGCGAACTGGTTTAATGAAACCTTGCTTAACTACTTTGCTCCCGTCGATATCGCTCTTGGCTGTCATTGGCATCATTTCGGTTTTCCTATCTTGCCCCCCTTTGTTGAAGTTGAACCAGTGGTCTCAGTTAATCCCCACGATATTTTAGTTTATCTTCCCTTTGAAGATCCCGATGCCATTGTGAACTTCCTTGCACCATTTAAGGAGTTCAAATTCTATGTCTATCACTCAGGCAAACCTCTGCTCAGAACCCCAGAACATATTAAATGGTCTGGTTTTAATCGAGATGAGTTTAAGCGCAGGCTATCACTGTGTAGTGGTGTGATAGGCTGTGCGGGGTTTGAACTAGCAAGTGAAGCGTTAACCTTAGGCAAGCGGTTACTGGTTAAGCCACTTGTGGGTCAGTTTGAGCAGCTCTCCAACGTTGCAGCTCTAGAGTTGTTAGGGGCTGCAGATACCATGCTGACACTCGACGGTAAACAGCTGCAACGCTGGCTAAAATCGGCACCACCTCAACCCATCTTGTACCCACAAGTGGGGGATGAGTTGGTGAAATGGTTACTGTCAGACGACTGGCATACAGGAGATAAACTGTGTTGCCAGTTATGGGATAAGGTGGAGTTGCCCATGAGTTGGCGTAAGAAAAACCCATAATTTGGGGGACTTTTGTTGAGTTTGGTTTGGCTCTCTAATGGTTGTTTTCAGCCTTCGAATGAAGGCTGATTACATTTCTATGTGCTAACTTTTGACTGAATTGGTATTGGGTTAGGTTGTTGAAGGTCATACCTTCATTGGTATCTATCGCTTTCCAGCGGGGAATGTGCAAGTAATCTCTCGGAACGCTGTAAACCCATCCTTGGACGCTCTGCGATTTCATCCTTGAAATCGAAGTCCTCGAGCTCACTTACACCTGATCATTTATCTCTTCGATTTGGCTTTACTTTGTAGAAGGCCGCAACTGGTTTTCCCCTTTATGCATTAGCTTCAACAATTCGTCTGATACAGCACTAAACCCTTTGTAATAGCTTTCTTATCGGTTGGATAAGGTAAGTGTTTCTATTTAGCGACAACGTCTTAATTAACCAGTGTTTGGCAATATTACGATGAATAAAAGTATGACCAAACTGACCTTACGAGGTAAAACTAAGGTTAATGCACAATGGCAAATGTACTGCTTAGTCCATAATATCGAGAAACTGCAAAGTAGGATGCATTAAGGGTAGGTAGCCTTTTTGCCATCAAACAGCCCCATAAATGCCACTGAGGCTAACCTAAACTGAAATCTCCGCTAAAAGCCCATCAAAGAATAAAGCCAAGTGAAAAATGGAATAGCCATAGAAACTTCGATACTGTCCTTGTATGGTGTTAAAAATCAGTCAAGAACGAGTAATTTTACAAGCTCGTTAAGTGTTAAAGGTAATAAGTGAAGTATGTATTAAAAATTTCCTCGCATTTAGGTATCGACTTAATAGAGTCATCTGAGGACGAGTTGAATGAAGTAAAAGATGCCAAAAGCAACATTTTGGAATCGGTGACACTAGAAGAGAAGCTAGATCTTGCGTTAACAAACTACAAAGAATTTGAAATGTTTATCGCTTCCATCTCGATCGATTACAAAATGTTCAAAGGAGGCGATTGGCAAGGTGGTATGCAGAAAAGAAGAGAGCTGGCCCGATTGTTTTCAAACCTGCTGTCATCCACAAGGTTATATATAGATCACCTGATGCATCATGTCTCCAGAATATATGGCAAAGAAAGTGATAACTATAAATTGATCAAGGAGCATGTCTCTCAGCACTATGATGAATCTTTAAGCTATCGGCTATTAGAGACAATTAGAAACCATGTACAGCATGCAGGACTACCTATTAGTTTTAAGTCAATGTCAACTTGGAATGTAGAACGCACTCACATGGTTACAATTGTCACTCCAACGCTGATGATTGAAGAGTTGCGACAAAATAAACGGTTTAAAAAATCCGTTCTAGTTGAAATTGAGTCATTGACTAAATCTCCTGACTTAAAGCCTCACATAAGGAACTACATTGGCAGGCTTACCCAAATTAACGGTTTCGTTCGAGAACTTTTAAACAGTGATTACCAGAGGTGGTCGGAGTTAGTTTTAAATTGCATTGAAAAAGGTGAGCGATTGCATTTAAAAGCATCAGGAAGTATTCATACCGCCTTGTATTGCGAATCAGATAACTATGAGGTTCTAGAAAAGATCGAGTTATTCCGAGATTTTCTCGAGCTACGTGAGTACTTTTGCCAACACAACATGGTACTAGATGACTTTGAAAGCAGATATGTATCTACTTTGCCAATCGATGAACTACGCACCTAAAAATGCCATGAACGGAATGTTTACTCGTGGCGCATTTTTCAAAGAAACACTGTGATTTAGGTGTTTCAATCAGTTTGGGCTAGTAAACGCCCGTTATGCTAACGTTAGCTTTTAGGTACATGGTATGGATGGAGTTATAAAACTAATTATTAGTTTCTTAGGTGGTGGTGTAATTGCGGGCTTAATAAGCTGGGCAAGAATTGCCCGATCTGAAAGAGAAAATAGAAAAACTGAGCATATTAAAGCTCAAGTAAATAACCTATATGGTCCTCTTTATTTTTTTACATCTCAAAATGTTCAGTTACTTGAACTTAATCGAAATTTAATGAGTGCATATAATGATGAGTATGTTGACCAAAATTGGGCATTAGCTCCTGAAACACAAAAAAGTATTAATGAAGAAACATCGACAACAATTGATATTGCAAACACCTATGTAAAAAACATAATTGCTAACAACCAGAAAATAGTGGAATTATTGCAAAATAATTCTGAATATATAGATCCAGAAGATAATGATGTTTTTCATAAAGTTGTGATTGATAATATTAGAGATATGGTTGAAAAAGAAGAAAGTGGAAAATTAAGGACACCATTTATGGTGTATAAAAGTGTTGGCGATATCTTCTTTGTAAGACAAGAGTTTAATGAACTTGTGATAAATAAATTTCTAAGCAAAAATAATGAGCTTAAGAAATATCATTGAAGCTTAAAGCTAACAAATATGGATAGGCTTGTTCAACACTTGTCCTTATCCCGAGTGTTGAACAAGCCCGATTGATACCTTTATATAGTAAATAGCAGATCGAGAGTTTGGTCTGCTTGAATGATGAGTTTGTCATTTGTTTTCACCAGAAAATATCTAGCTCATAGCAAAGCAGCCAATTAGATAAGTCCTGCTATATCAGTGTATTGAGGTTAAGGGGGGCGGAGCGAATTAGCTCCTTAAAACAACTTAAGATACTTTTTCTAATCAATATCAGCTTAATTCGACTCAATGCACTAACGCATTTCTGTCCAAAAATGCGCTATAACCAATAAGTTCAATCGAAGAGATAAACAATCAAGTGTGAACGCGGCTGTGACCTTCCGTGACATGGATGTCACGGCAGAGCCCACAGGGATTGTGCTTGCGGCGCGTCACAGAAGTGTTTACACATTCAGCGAGCCGCAGGCTATAGATTAGATATGAAGTCATGGTTGATCATAAGCCAACCAAAGACCAAATGAACCCAATCAAAAAGATATTTGAAACTTGTTATCCGACAAGTCATTCAACTGGATGGAGATTGTATAGAATTCATTCTTTAACCATAGAAAAAGTAGGAAATATCGTAAGTTAGCGCTTTGTTTAGCTCTATTTTACAATTAAAAGGTTCTGGTTAGATTTTTATATTATAACCGTCCGTACCTGTCTTTATAATTCCCTTTACACTACATCTACATAGGTGTTAATCACCTATTTTATATGCGGGATTAGTTATTTAGACTTCTCTTTAATTCGTTGACTCAATGTGTTTTTTTTATAGACTGGTCGGTCTGAAAGGAGTGGTTATCATAGGGAGATAGGATGTTTTCTGTAGAGGGATACGAGCATAAACGGGTCTCCATACGGTTTACTGTCGTGAGTATTTTTATATTTGCGACTGTATTAACCGCCGTGATAGCCATAGGGTTGCAGTACTATTTTAGTCAGTCTATGGCAACTGACTCAGCCTTAAAACATTATGATCTAAATGCCGATCATACTAGCAAATACCTCTCTCAAGTCGATACACAAGCTGTCAATATCACCAAGTTGCTCTCAGGTTCAGATCTATTAATTGAAGCCGAGCATTTTAATCAAAAGTCTTTACAGACTTTTGCCGAGCTGATGCGGATTAATCCACTCTACTTTTCGATTAACTTAGCCCTGCCAAATGGCGACTTCTACCAGTTAGTCAATCTCAATGCTTACCCTACTATTCGGGATCAACTATTGGCAACGCCCGATGATCGATGGGTACTGCTGTTGGTAACAGGAGTGGGGGATAAAAGGTTCAGAAAAGTCAGTTATCTTGATGATAAATTTAATGAAAGGGTTAACCGGGAAGAGCTGACTGACTTTGATCCAAGGCAGAGGCCTTGGTACATTTATGCTGGTAGGGGTAGGGTCTCCAGAACTCAGCCCTATCTGTTTGATTTTAGTCAGTTACCAGGTCAAACCTACTCCATAGCATTGGCCGACTCTGGCTCTGACTTTGAGGCTGTTTTGGCTGTGGATATTACCCTCTCTACGCTGTCTAAATACTTAAACGTGATTGGCCGAAGTACCAGCGGAGGCTTTGAAAGCGAGGTCTATCTCTATCAACCTAGCGGTGAATTAATCGCCTCTAATCGGCAGCAATCAACTCAGGTTGAGCTCCCTAAATCTGTACCGCTTGGGCTCACTCAGGAGCAATACTCTTTTATTGAAAGCTTACCTGTACTTAGGGTCTCAAATGAGACTGATTGGCCACCAATCGACTTTGCCATCTCCGGCGAGCCTTTAGGCTATGGAGTCGATGTTATGCAGCTGATCGCTCAGATGACAGGTCTGAAGTTTACTTATGTGAATGGCTTTAGCTGGCAGGGGTTATTGAGCGCCTTTAAGACGGGAAAGATAGAGCTACTGCAGTCAATAATAAAGACTGAAAATAATAGTGAGCTAGGTAATTTTAGTGAACCATTTTTAACTTTGCCTTATACCTTAGCAAGTTTAGAGGGGGCACCTAAGGTAAGTGCGCTCACCGCCCTAAAAGGCGAAAGAGTCGCGGTGTCGACAGGCTGGTCGATCATTCCATTTCTTCAGCGTCATTTTCCGAGTATCGAGTTAGTCGAGTATCCATCGAGCTATGAGTCTCTGCTCGCAGTTAAGCGTGGTGAAGTGATGGGAACACTGGATATCGGGGTTAACCTGCATTACACAGTGCAGCGATTCTTTATTCAGGGCATAAGCTTTCACGATGAACTCTCCTTTTCACCTCAAAAGGTTCCTGATGGACTGACTATTCTGGCAAAAAATAAGCGACTAATTGAAATCATTAACCTCGCATTAGCCAATATCACTCCAGAGCAGAAAGAGGCTTTAAGGCTAAAGTGGATAGATAGAACTTCTCCTCAACAGCCAATGAAGACCATGGGGGTGGTTCCTTATCAAGATTTGATAGAGATAGGAGAGCAGAGTGAACTTCATCAAACGCTGCAGAAGCGCCTCATTAATGGCGTTGAGCAGTTTATCTATGTGACCTCCTTTGCACAGGGGTTATCTATGTTTGCGATTGTGGTTCCTAGTGAGGCGATATTGGCCACGAGTACTGATAAGGTGCTGACCTCTATATTAATAACCGCTGTTTGCATGTTGATGGTTCTGCCTATCTCTTGGCTGTTTTCAAACCCAATTATCAAGCCTATCAATCTTTTATGTCGTGAAAATGTCAAGGTAAAGCATCGCCACTATGACTCAATCAGTAAGGTAGAGACTCATATTAAAGAGCTCGATGAACTTGCCGATTCTATGCTTGAGATGGCCTCTGCCATTAAAGCCTATGAAGAGTCTCAAAAAGCGTTAATGGAGGCGATTATTCGGTTAATTGCTCAAGCGATCGATGATAAGTCTCCCTATACGGCTGGGCACTGTAATCGTGTGCCTGAACTCGGTTTGATGTTAGCAACTGCAGCCCATAAAGCGCAGAGTGGTCCCTTTAAAGCGTTTAGTTTTAAGAGTGAGGATGAGTATCGAGAGTTTAGGTTAGCTGCTTGGTTACATGACTGCGGCAAGATCACCACCCCAGAGCACATTGTCGACAAGGGGACTAAGCTTGAGGTCAATTATAACCGTATCCATGAGATCCGCATGCGATTTGAGGTGCTATGGCGAGATGCTGAGATTAAGTATCTTAAGTTATTAGCCGAGTCTCCTGAGAGTGAAGAAGCCCTGCTTGCTCAGTTGAAAGCACAGCATGAACAACTAAAGCAAGATTTTGAATTTATTGCTAACGCCAATATTGGTGGAGAGTTTATGGAGGACGCTGATATTGAGCGGTTAATTCAGTTGGCTGAAATTAGCTGGCTTAGATACTTCGATGACAGGCTAGGTTTGTCTCCCGTAGAGGAGGGGCATCTAGGAGAGATGCCATCTTCACTGCCTGCTACTGAACAGCTGTTAAGCGATAAAGCTGAGCATCTTATCTCCCGTATATCGCCTGTGAGTTTTGATCCTCAATTTGGGATTAATATTCAGGTGCCTGAGCTGCAATATAACCGAGGAGAGCTCTATAACCTCTCTATCTCTAGGGGGACCTTAACCGCGGAAGATAGGTATAAGATCAATGAGCATGTGATTACCACTATCAAGATGCTGGAGAGCTTACCATTTCCACCTGAGCTGGCCCGAGTGCCCAGATATGCATCGACTCACCATGAAACCTTAATTGGGACAGGGTACCCTAGAAAGCTCATCGGCGATGAGCTCTCAGTCCCTGAGCGTATTCTGGTGATTGCGGATATATTTGAGGCATTAACCGCAGGAGACAGGCCCTATAAAAAAGCGAAACCTGTCAGTGTTGCTGTGGATATTCTCCATAAGATGGCGTTAGAGCAGCATCTGGATATTGAACTGTTTAAGCTATTTCTCTCTTCAGGGATCTACCTTGAGTATGCCAACAAGTTTCTTGACCCCTCTCAAATCGATGAGGTGGATATTAGCCGATACTTGGATTGAGTATTGTTTTTGACTGAGTGGTATATTTGGAAATATTAACAACATTGATCTTTAAAACATTAGATGATGTTGTTATTTCGATTCTATCTTTTACTTTATTTCATCAACATCAAAACCCCTGTTTTTTCACGTTGAAAAGTTCTGAAAAATCGTGAAATCAATCAATAAATAACCCTTAGGATACATTGGTATGGGTTATATCCCTATCTATTAAGTGTGAATCTGGATTTTTATACTTATCTGCTCGTTGACTTGAGTCGCTTGATTTATAAACTGGTTAACTTTCAGTCGCTGAAATTATAGGGAAATAAGATGTTTTTTGCTGAGGGGAATGAACGCAGACGGATCACAATACGTTTTACTGTGGTGAGCATTTTTATCCTTGCCACCGTGTTAACGTCCGCTATTGCCATTAGTCTTCAATATTACTTTAGCCAGTCCATGGCAACTGAATCAGCACTTAAGCATTTTGATCGTGATGCAAAACATATGAGTAAGTATTTGTCTCAACTGGATACTGAAGCTGCCAATATTACTAAGCTTCTTTCAGGTTTAGATCAGCTAGTCGAAGATGACCACTTTAATCGTAAAGCGCTATATACGTTTGCTGAACTTATGCGGAGCAACCCTATTTACTTTGGGGTTAATGTCGGCTTACCTAACGGAGATTTCTATCAGTTAATTAACCTTGAGGCTTTTCCTTCCTCGAGAGTTAAGTCTTTTTCAATCCCCTCCGATCGATGGCTATTTTCATTTGTAACGGGTACTGGTGATAACAGGATAAGGCAGTTTAAGTACCTAAATGATGACCTACAGGAGCGAATAAGTAGAGATGAAGTGACGGTTTATGACCCAAGGGTTAGGCCATGGTTTGTTAATGCGCAGTTTGGTAATGTTTCAAGAACTCAACCTTACTTATTCGATTCAATTCAATCCCCTGGTAAAACCTACTCAATTAAACTGCCCGATCACTCAGGTGCTGTTTTAGGAATGGACATCACCCTAGATACTTTCTCTAAGTACCTCAGTACGGTTGGCCAAAATATTAGCGGTGGGTCAGCAAATAAAGTGTATGTGTATAAGCCTTCTGGTGACATTATCGCCTCTAATCAGGAAAAGTCTGATCAGCTTAAGATCCCTGAATCGACACGACTGGAACTTCCCCCCAATTTACGTGATTTTGTTGATAACTTATCGGAATTGAGGGTCTCGAACCAGACCAATTGGCCACCGATAGATTTTGCAATATCAGGTCAGCCTTACGGTTACGTGGTTGATTTGATGAAGCTAATCTCTCAGATGACTGGCTTAGATTTTTCTTATGTAAATGGTTTGAATTGGAAAGGGCTGGTTGATGCTTACAAAACGGGCAAGATAGAGGTGTTGCAGTCTATCATCATGAAAGATGAAAATCGTCATCTAGGTGTGTTTAGCGAACCGTTTCTTTCTTTGTCCTATTCGGTGGTGACGCTAGAAAAAGTGCAGCCTATTACAAATATTTTGGAGCTTAAAGGGCATAAGGTTGCGGTACCTGTGGACTGGTTGTTCATTGAGCAAATCAAACAACACTTTCCAGATATAGAGTTTGTTGAATATGCGTCCACTCATGAATGTTTTCAGGCTGTTATACGAGAGGAAGTACTGGCTACATTAGATACAGGAATTAATTTACGCTATACAGCACGACAGTTTTTTATTGAGGAGCTTAGGTTCCATGATAGCTTATCTTTTTTTCCTTACATTGTTCCTACCGAGCTGAGAATTTTAGCTAAGAATAAGCGACTAATCGAAACAATCAACTTGGCATTAGCCAATATCACACCTGAGCAGAAAGATGCATTAAAGCTGAAATGGATAGATAGCAGTTCACTTGGCCAGCCGACGAAAACAATGGGAGTGGTTCCTTATAAGGCCTTAATTGATATTGGGTCAGACAGTAAGAAGCATAATAAACTACATAAGCTGATGCTCAATGGCATCGAGCAGTTCGTGTATGTTACCGAATTTGCAAGTGGTCATTCGATGCTTGGGATTGTTGTGCCCAGCAATATTATTTTGGCTCCTAGTAGGCATAAGGTATTGACCTCAATCTTTATTACTGCAGTGTGCATGCTGACGTTTTTACCCGTAGCTTGGATATTTTCAAATCCTATCATCAAACCTATCAACTTGTTATGCCGTGAAAATGTGAAGATAAAGCATCGAGATTATGACTCTGTGATTAAAGTGGGTACCTGTATAAAAGAGTTGGACGAACTCTCAGACTCCATGTTGGAGATGGCTGAAGCCCACAAGGAGTATGAAGAGTCTCAAAAGGCGTTAATTGAGGCGATAATTCGACTAATTGCACAGGCAGTGGATGATAAATCTCCCTATACAGCTGGGCACTGCAATCGTGTTCCTGAGCTTGGGTTAATGTTAGCAGATGCCGCGCATAAAGCGCAGAGCGGTCCTTTTGCAACGTTCAGTTTTAAGAATGAAGATGAGCACAGAGAGTTTAGAATCGCTGCTTGGCTGCATGATTGTGGCAAAATCACCACGCCTGAGCATATTGTGGATAAGGGAACCAAACTTGAAGCGAACTACAATCGTATCCATGAGATCCGCATGCGATTTGAGGTATTGTGGCGCGACGCAGAGATTGTGTACTTAACCTTGTTAGCACAATCACCAGCAAATGAATCAGTTTTACGGGAGCAATTAAACGAGAAGCATGAACAATTTAGGCAAGATTTTGAGTTCATTGCTAATGCCAATATTGGTGGAGAGTTTATGAGCCAAGAAGATAAGGATCGTTTAGGCTTACTTGCTAATGTGACCTGGGAGCGTCATTTTGACGATAGACTTGGGTTGTCACCTTTCGAAGAACTTCGCTTTAATGAAGTAAAGACGGGAGCTAGTTATCCAGTCATCGAAAAGCTATTAGGAGATAAGCCTGAACATATTTTCAAACGCCTCAACAAGGTAGAGTTTGATCCTAAGTTTGGTATTAAGATGGAGATCCCAGAGCATCAATACAATCTCGGTGAGCTTTATAACTTGTCGGTATCTAGAGGCACGTTAACTGCGGAAGATAGGTATAAGATTAATGAGCACATCATTAGTACCATAAAAATGTTGGATAGTTTGCCTTTCCCTCCAGAGCTTGCTCGAGTTCCCAGATATGCATCAACTCACCATGAAACCTTGATTGGAACTGGCTACCCTAGAAAGCTCACTGGTGAAGAGCTGTCTATACCGGAGAGGGTTTTAGTCATTGCTGATATTTTTGAGGCGTTAACCGCAGCAGATCGACCCTATAAAAAGGCGAAGCCAGTCAGTGTTGCTGTGGATATTCTCCATAAGATGGCACTTGACGAACATCTAGATATTGAACTGTTTAAGCTTTTTCTCTCTTCAGGGATCTACCTTGAGTATGCCAACAAGTTTCTTGACCCCTCTCAAATCGATGAGGTGGATATTAGCCGATACTTGGATTGAGTACTGTTAGTATTGAAAGCGTAAAAGATGGATTTTTGGTCTTTACTTAGATGATGATCTCGCTATAGAGCTCTAGGTTAGTGCATTGTGTTTGATTGTTTGTAATTACTGTATTGTTATGATTTTATTGGAGATTACCCCTCTCACTCCCTGTTAACTTGTTATGTAACTGTTATAATATGCAGCTTTCAGGGATTGAATCATAGAGCAGGGATACTATGGGCGTCGAGACTAAGGTCAGCAATAAACGTTTTACCATTCGTTTCACTGTGGTGGGGATCTTTATTTTAGCCACTATTGTGACAGCTTCCATCGCCATAGGTTTGCAGTATTACTTTAGTAATACTATGGCCACAGAATCCGCCGTTAAGCTCTATAATCTCACGGCTAAAAACACCAGTAGTTATCTCACCCAAGTCGACAATCGAGCCACGAATACAACACAGTTACTCTCAAACTTTGATGATCTTGTGACTGATGGGGCTTTTAACCCCGAAGCGCAGCAAGCTTTTGCTGAAGTGATGCGAACTAACTCTTTGTTTTATGCCATCTACATCGGCATGCCCAATGGCGATTTTTATGAGTTAATTAACCTAGATGCCCATCCAATAATCAGGTCCCAGCTCAATGCATCTCATTTAGATCGTTGGGTGATCATTACAATAAGTGGGGAAGGGGAGCTGCGCCAACGAGATCAATCCTATCTCGATGAACAGTTTAACTTGCGTGTGACCCACAGCGAGCACAGTGAATACGATGCGAGTGTCAGGCCTTGGTTTGTTGGTGCTAATACTGAATCAGTCTCGAAAACAGAGCCCTATCTATTCCAGCATCTGCAATCACCGGGTCAAACCTATTCCATAAAGTTGGCAGAATCTGGTGCTGTGCTCGCCTTAGATATCGCATTGTCGACTCTGTCTGATTTTCTGGTTATGCAGGGGGAGGACGAGAGGGAAGCCGGTATCCATGAGAAGATCTACCTCTATAAAGAGAGCGGCGAACTGATTGCATCAAACCAGATACAGAAACGTGGCGTTGAGATCCCAGAGTCCAGAGAGCTAAAACTGAGCAGTAAACAAAGAGATCTAGTTGCAGCAACTCAACCTCTTTTAGTCTCCAATGAAACCGATTGGGCCCCCATCGATTTTGCCATCTCTGGTATGCCGCAAGGGTACAGTATCGATCTGCTTAATCTGATCTCAGAGATGACTGGGCTTCGTCTACGCTATATCAATGGCTTTAGTTGGAGCGAGTTAACGCAAAACTATAAAGCCCATGAGCTAGATATGTTGCACTCAGTGCTAAAAACCGATGAGACTCGTTTACTTGGTGAGTTTAGTGCCCCTTTTCTTGAGCTGCCTTTTGCACTTGTCACTCTGCCAGGTATCGCGCCAATTACTCACATTGAGCAGCTAAATGGTAAACAGTTGGCGATACCCGTTGGCTGGTCGATTATAGAGGTTATTAGAAAAAACTATCCCCAGATAGAGATTATTGAGATGGCTTCGACCTATGCAATACTGCACGCGGTTGAGGAGGGAGAGGTGTTTGCTGCGCTAGATAGCAGCATCATATTGCACTACACGGCGAATCAGTTTTTTGTTGAAGCTATTCAGTACCATGAACAGCTGGACTTCTCTCCTGTAGAGGTCGATACCGGCCTACATATTGTGATGCCGGCTCAAGAGCAAGCTGTGATGGAGGTGATTAATTTGGCTCTTGCTAACATTACACCTGAGCAAACTCTGGCGTTAAGGGCTAAATGGTTTGGAGAGGGAGATAAGAAGACCTTGTCGACACAGGGAACCGTTCCTTTTGAGGCACTGATTGAGTTAGCAGCTTCGCCAAATGAGCAGAAAAGATTAATTCAACGTGAGCTTAATGGGGTTGAAGAGTTTATCTACGTGACACCCATTGGTGGTCGCTCTTCTGGAGAGAAAGAGTATTTAGCGATAGTTGTGCCTAAACAGCAGCTATTAGCGGCAAGCATCGAAAAAGTGCTGCAGTCTATTTTTTTCACCAGTATCTGTTTGTTGTTGATTCTGCCTGTCTCTTGGTTATTTTCATCCCCTATCATTCGCCCCATTAAGCTACTAGCTATTGAAAATGAGAAGATAAAAAATCGTCAGTATGATGAAGTGCGCAATGTCGACTCCAATATCTCAGAGCTGGATGAGTTAGCAACCTCCATGATGGATATGTCTGTCTCGATTAAACAGCATGAGGATAACCAGAAGGCCTTAATGGAGTCATTTATCAAATTAATAGCCCAAGCTATTGATGATAAATCTCCCTATACAGCAGGGCACTGTAACCGTGTACCTGAGCTTGGTTTGATGTTAGTGGAAGCTGCACAGATATCTGAGCTGGCACCCTTTAAGGATTTTAAGTTTAATTCAGAAGATGAGCACAGAGAGTTCAGAATTGCGGCTTGGTTACACGACTGTGGCAAGATCACAACGCCTGAGTATATTGTCGATAAGGGAACTAAGCTTGAGGCGGTTTATAACCGTATTCATGAGGTCAGGATGCGCTTTGAGGTGCTGTGGCGCGACGCAGAGATAGAATACCTTAAGCGAGTATCTTCTGAGGTGAGCTCTTGTGAAAATGGCCCGAACGAGCTTCTTCTTGCCGAGCTTGCTCATAAACGAGAGCAGTTAATTGAGGACTTTGAATTTATCGCTAACGCCAATGTTGGCGGAGAGTTTATGGGCCAAGAGGCAAAAGATCGTCTTGCTCAGCTTGCTAATATCACTTGGGAGCGACATTTCGACGACAGACTCGGTCTCTCGCCTGTTGAAGAGCTTAATCTTAGTACCCAAGAGGGCGAAATAAGTTACCCAGTGACTGAGTCGCTATTAAGTGACAGAGCTGAACATATTATCAAGCGAGTTAATAAAGTGGAGTTTGACCCTAAGTTTGGTATCAAAATGGCTATTCCAGAGCATCAATATAACTTAGGTGAGCTTTATAACCTCTCTATCTCCAGAGGCACTTTGACCGCAGAAGATAGATTTAAGATTAATGAGCATGTGACCAGCACCATTAAGATGTTGGAAAACCTTCCATTCCCACCAGAGCTTGCTCGTGTGCCTCGTTATGCCTCGACCCATCATGAAACCTTAAAAGGGACGGGCTACCCACGAAAGCTAAGCGCAGATGATCTCTCAATACCTGAGCGTATCTTAGTCGTTGCCGATATCTTTGAGGCCTTGACCGCCGCCGATAGGCCCTACAAAAAGGCTAAGCCTCTTAGTGTTGCCATCGATATCTTGCATAAGATGGCATTGGATGAACACTTAGATATGGATATTTTTAGACTGTTTCTCTCAAGTGGGATCTACCTAGACTATGCCCATAAGTTTCTTGATGTTAAACAGATTAATGAAGTTGATGTGGCCAAATATTTAAACCAAGAGCCGATGAAAAAGAGTGCGTAATAGCGAATATTCAGTTGTTCACTAAGCTTAACAGTTCAAGGAATGCAACACAGTAGGGATACTATGAGATCAAAAAGTTTACTGCTTGTACTAAGTACAAGCTTATTATTGAGCGCTTGTTCAGATAGCGACAGTCAAGATGAAACAGCACTAGAACAAGAGGTTGTGACTAAGGAGCTAAGAGGGGAGATTAGGCTTGCGTCACTCAGTGGTGATCCCAGTTTGAATAGGAGTGTGCCCGAAGCAAGTAGTCCTCTTGCAGTGTTGGGGATGCAACTCTTTTACAGTCAGGCATTGAGTGGTGATATGGATACCGCCTGTGTTAGCTGCCATCACCCAAAACTCGGAGGTGGTGATAATTTAGCGCTTTCAATTGGTGTCGAAGCTGCCGACCCTCTGTTACTTGGCCCAGGTCGCGAACATAGTTCAGCGGGACATGATTATGACGGTGGCCCAACGGTGCCAAGAAATGCGCCTACAACCTTTAATATTGCCCTGTGGGATAGGGCGATATTTCATGATGGTCGACTCGAGAGTATAGAGGGCACTGAAAATATGAACGGTGAAGGCACCAATATGGTGTCACCGGACTCTCCAGACCGAGCCACGCCTGATGAGAGTGCGGCCAATCTAACCGTGATGCAAGCCATGTTCCCTGTGACCTCGAGTGAAGAGATGAAGGGCCATCATTTTCAAGAGTATGATAATCAAGAGATCCGCCAATATCTCGTTGAGCGTTTGCGCGGAGAGACAGGCGAGCTAGTGACGAATGAGTGGTTAGCTGCATTTCAGTTAGGGTTACAAGATCCCGATGGAACCGCCGAAAGCCTTATTACCCAAACTAATATATTTACAGCCATTGGTGAATTTGAGCGTTCTCAAGTATTTGTTAATAGCCCCTGGAAGTCATTTGTTCAGGGAGATGATGATGCCATCTCTCTTAATAGTAAAAAGGGAGCCCTGATATTTTTTAAACCACAAGAGCAGGGGGGAGCAAATTGTGCGAGTTGCCATAAAGGAGATTTTTTCACCGACGAGGAGTATCACAATATCGCCATGGTGCAAGTTGGCCGTGGTAAAGGGGATGGAGAGAGTGGGAGCAATGATTTTGGCCGTTTTAAGGTAACTCAACTTGAACGTGATAAGTTTGCCTTTCGAACCCCAAGTTTATTAAATATAACCCAAATGGGCCCCTATGGTCATGCGGGGAGTTATCATTCCTTGGAAGCCGTAGTCAGGCACCACCTTGATGTTAATGATGCCATCAATAACTATGACGCTGATGCGAATATTGAGCAGCAGGGCGTGCAAACTCAAAATATGATGAGCAATACCTTAGCCGCGCTGAATAAGCTTAATGCCGAGCGCAATGCAGGCACTGAGGGAGTGTTGCAAGATAGGGCGCTTAGCGATGAAGAGTTCGATCAACTAATCTCATTTCTGCACACTTTAACCGACAGCTGTATTGCCGATGCAGATAATACTCAATGTTTAGCCCCTTGGATCCCTGGTGATGATATTGCCGATCCTGATGGGCTGAGATTAGAAGCTGTCATAAGGTAGCTGTTTTCCTCAATGATATCTGTATGAGCCACCTGTGTAAGTGATCGCAATAAGACAGGGGAGCTATCTCCTGTCTTTAGATTCAGTAAGAGTGGAGCAAGTGGTTGAGAGTTTCCAATCTAAACACAAATTAATTGTTCAGGATTAATCTCGTGTTAAAATGCGCTCGGCGAGTCATATGACCGTCAGATAGGCCGCTTAGTGTCTCCCTTAATTCCCCATCATTGATTAGAGTCTTTATGAAACGGATTTTACTGTTAACCCTGTTTGCTTTTTCTAATGCGGCGATTGCCGTAGAACCTCTGTTTGAAACCCCAAAAGATATGGAGCCAACTTGGGTGGACGATATTTTGTCTGTCTTTGGTGCAGATGGTGAGTTTGATGAGAGCAAAGCCATTGATATGAGCTATCTTCCAACAGCTTATTACACGCCGGAGAAGAAGTTTGGGGTTGGCCTTTTGATGGTTGGCCTATATAAAACCGACGGTGCTTCGGCACAGGAGCAGCCCTCATCTTTGGTGCTGAATTCATTTGTTTCGATGAACAACTCCTACGGCGTTGAAGTTGAAAATATGACCTTTTTTAACGGCGGTAAGCAAAGGTTATTATTGGAACTAGAGCTTCACAATGAAGCATCTGTTTATTATGGCCAAGGGATAGAACAAGGTCACTTAGACAGTAACCACCATGAGTTTGAGGAGCAGCTATACAGCTTTAAACCTCGTTGGATGACTGAAGTTGCCGATAACTACTTTGTCGGTGTGGGTGCCAATTTTGTCTACGCCAGCGCAGACAAGTTTCAGTTAGCTGAAACAGAGGTACCTGTTGATTCCAGTACTATTTTGCCTGATAACGTCAGCTCAGGCGTGGTGGTGACCAGTATTTATGACTCGCGAGATTATCGTTTAAATGCCACCAAAGGTTGGTTATTTCAAATCGACGCGGGCTTATATCAAAACAGTGAATACGCTTCGTTTTCGACCTATGATCTTGAGTTGGCCAATTACATCGATTTAAGTTCTACCTCCATTTTGAGCTCAGCACCTGGATTAATTGCATGGCAGCTACAGGGGCATTTTACCGATGGCGATGTGCCTTGGAACATGCTACCTGACTTAGGTGGCTCTAACGCCATGCGTGGTTATATTAAGGGGCGCTACCGTGACGAGCAGATGATGATGGGGCAAGTTGAGTATCGCTTACCTATATTCCAGCGTTACGGCATGGTTTTCTGGGGCGCAGCTGGAAGCGTCGCACCTAAGATAGGTGATCTGACCGATGAGCTATTAACCTCCTACGGAACCGGCTTCCGCTTTAAGATTAAAGATAATATCAATCTGCGTCTTGATGTGGGCGTGGGTGAAAATGAGACCAACTTCTACCTGAATGTGAACGAAGTTTTTTGATTATGCGTCATGCTATTGGAGCCACCACTCCACTGATGTCAATTTTAATATTGACCTCAGCTTTGGTAGGGGTCAGCAATAGAGCTTTTGCCAGTGATGAACTGGCAAAGCCGTTAGATTTGCCATTGGCAAGCTGTAATCGCATATCACACTATGCTATCTACCTCAGTGGTATTCACACTGGCACCATGAGCAGAACTGAAACTTGGCAGGGGAAAACGGCAGTAGTGAGCTCTGAGAGTAAGGCCAGTATTCTAGGGATCGGCACTCAATATCAGCAGCGAGCAGAACTCTCTTGGTCAGATAGCACCCATGAATGGCTTACTGATAACTTTCATCAAAAGGTGACAGGGTTTCGATCTCGGGATATGCGTGCGAGCTTTAAAGAAGCTGGACTTGAATCTCGCGTCGATATTGACGGTGAAATAGATACCTATAGTTCCAAAACCATCCCGATTAGAGATGTAGATACCTTAGCGATTCAAATTCGTGAATATCTGCTGCAAGGACGAAAGCAGTTCGCTCTAATTAGGCAAGCTTCAGATGCGATAGAGCCTTACCAACTCTATGTGCAAGAGCTGCAGAGTGAAAATATTGCGCCTTGGGGAGAGTTAAGCTTAATACCCGTTGAGCAAACTGGCGCCGAAGATGTTACTTACTACTTTGCCCCCGCTCTGGACTATCAACTAGTTAAAGCTCGCTACCACGGCTTTATACTCCATGGTTTGATAGAGCTTGATAGTTATACTTCAACTTGTGAGTGAACTCATTTCTGCCATATCCATCTTGCAGTCTTATTTTGTGAAAACAGGCTTTTTAATTTGCAAAATAGATGTAGATTCTTGTTTGTATAAGTCATACGAAGGAATGAAAATAGTGTTTAATCTATATTCCAAGTGGAAGCTATTATTTAATTAAATATTCATGGATCAAAGTATAATAGTAACAAGTTGAACCTGTTCTGAGTATGTAGTCAGGTGCCAATACTTTTTAAACCCAGATTGTTTTATCTAATATTTATAAATATTTATTTGGATGGTGGATTGTTTTTTATTGAGAACGCCCTCTGTTTTATCTTCGATATTATAATCAATAAATAGTCAGTTATTCATAATCTTCATGTTTAAATCATTACTACACCATCTAGCAGTGTCTTTAATTCACCCCTTAAATCTCCCCCAATAGTTTTATTGATATTTTTCTGGATATAGATAAGTTAACCCTACTTCAAGTTGTTGATGGTGCAATCAACGCTATATTTTGTTTACCGTAGCTTATCTGTCTATGGTTTGGCTTGTTGCGTGGTTGATTGTAATTGTCGTTCTTGGCTTTGGTGAAGAGAATCTATCTCTTTGTATATAGGGAAATGTCTAGAGGTTATTATGTTTTACCAACTTAAACATAAGGTTAATCGTATTGGTGCGATATTTATTGCTGCATTTATTACTATACCTGCAAGTGCAGAAATACCTGCTAATTATTATCAATCAGTGGATGAATCCACACCTGAGAGTTTACGTAACTCTCTGCATCAAATAATTAAGGGACATACAAAAATCCCCTATACCTCTTCATCAACAGATACTTGGGATGTATTGGAACAAGCCGATGAAGATCCTAATAATTCCAACAATGTAATAGATGTTTATAAAAATGCTAGTTACAGAAAAGTTGGTGGTGGTAATTCAAATTATAACCGTGAACACTCTTGGCCTAAGTCTTACGGGTTTCCAAATAATGTTTCGAGTAATTACCCATATACAGATATGCACCATCTATTTATAGCTAATGGCAGCTATAACTCTAGTCGAAGTAATAAGCCCTATGCTGATTGCACAAGCTGCAATGAAAAAGTAACGCTTTTAAATGATGGGCGTGGTGGTTCGGCAACAGAGTCAAACTGGACCGTAGGTTCATTCGAGTCGGGAAGTTGGGAAACATGGGAGGGGAGAAAGGGAGATGTGGCACGTGCATTGATGTATATGGCCATTAGATATGAAGGGGGAAGCCATGCAGTAACTGGCCACATGGAGCCAGACTTAATCTTAACTGACGATCGGAGTTTAATAGGAGCATCGAACACTGGCTCAAATATCGCTGTAGCTTATATGGGGTTAAGGGCTGAACTGATAGATTGGAGTAGGGAAGATCCAGTTGATGATTATGAATTAAGGCACAATGAAGTTGTATTTACTTACCAAGGAAATAGGAATCCATTTATCGATCACCCTGAATATATTGCTTGTGTATTTGAGGAGATCTGTTCAGGTAATGGTGGTGGGACTCCCCCGCCAGCTTCTACTAATGCATGGATAAATGAGATCCACTATGACAATCGTGGAGGTGACGTTAATGAGTCGGTTGAAATCCTTGCTCCAGCAGCAACAAACTTACTTAACTGGCGAATCGAAGCATACAATGGCAATAACAGCTCACTTTACAAAACAGTCGAATTGTCAGGTACTGTACCTGATCAGCAAAATGGCTTTGGTAGTATCAACTTTAACATTAAGGGAATACAAAATGGCTCAGCTGACGGACTCGCACTGATTAATCCTCAAGGCGAAGTTGTACAGTTTCTTAGCTATGAGGGGACTTTAGTGGCACAAAATGGCAGTGCAGAGGGGATGGAGTCAACAGATATTGGTGTTATGGAGACAAACTCTACTCAGTCAGGGTATTCACTTCAGTTAAGTGGTCATGGACAAGAGTATAGTGACTTTATATGGCAGTCTCCGATGCAAAATAGTAGAGGCTCAATTAATCATAACCAATCATTTTAAAGCTAGGTATTAATATCAATAAGGTAACCTCGCTTTGGCAGAGGGGTTACCTTTAAAGAGGGCTCACCATTTTCAATGGTTGGCAATATTACAGCGAAGCTATCTAGCAGTGAGCTTGCGAACATCTTAGCAGGCATGTAGTGCTGCCCTAGCAGGGCGAAGCCCGCTCTATTTCTTCTCGAGCACCTGCTTTTCTAAGTAGTGTATCGACTGTCCGCCCTCTCTAAAGCCTCTGTCTTTTAGGATCTGTTGGAGCAGAGCTTGGTTTGTCGAAATCCCTTCGATAGTTAACTCATCCAATGCAGTTTGCATACGGGCGATAGCTTGATCTCGTGTAGTGCCCCAAGTAATAAGCTTGCCTATCATGGAGTCATAATAAGGAGGGACCGTGTAACCTGAGTAGAGGTGGGAGTCCCAACGTACGCCGATGCCGCCAGGGGCGTGAAAGCCTGTGATTGTTCCGGGAGAAGGAGTGAAGGTGTGGGGGTCTTCAGCATTAATGCGGCACTCTATGCTATGGCCGTTAAGTTGAATATCTTGCTGTTTAATAGTGAGCGCTCTGCCCGATGCTATCTCAAGTTGGGCGTGAATAAGATCGATGCCAGTTATCATTTCAGTGATGGGGTGCTCGACCTGAATGCGGGTATTCATCTCGATAAAATAGAACTCACCAGCCTCGAAGAGAAACTCGAAAGTACCTGCACCGCGATAGCCTATCTCGATACACGCATTGGCGCAGAGCTTACCTATTTTGCTGCGTGTGGCGCTATCTATCTCTAATGCTGGCGCCTCTTCCAAGACTTTTTGATGTCGACGCTGCATAGAGCAGTCTCGCTCACCTAGATGTATGGCGTTGCCTTGGCCATCTGAGAGGACCTGTATCTCGATATGACGTGGATGTTGAAGATACTTCTCCATATAGAGATCGCCATTAGCAAAGGCAGCCTTAGCCTCAGCCTGAGTAAGCTCAATCGCCTGAATAAGTTCATCGCTATGGTGGACGACTCGCATCCCTTTTCCACCGCCGCCAGCGGTTGCCTTGACGATAATCGGGTAGCCTATTTTCTCAGCAATCTGTTGATTAAGCTTATTATCTTGAGTCAATACGCCATCAGAGCCCGGTACTGTCGGCACGCCCACTTTTTTCATTGCGCTAATAGCAGAGACCTTGTCCCCCATTTTTCGTATCACATCGGCATTGGGGCCGATAAAGGTGAAGCCACTGCGCTGAACCTGCTCGGCAAAATCTGCATTTTCAGATAAAAAACCATAGCCAGGATGGATAGCATCGGCCTTGGCTTGAGCGGCTGCGGAGATTATCGCCGGTATATTGAGGTAACTATCAATAGGGGCAGGCTTACCAATACAGATGGTGTTACTTGCATGTCTTAGATGAAGCTGGTCTCTGTCGGCGGTGGAGTGCACTGCAACGGTTTCAATCCCTAATTGCGAGCAGGCGCGCTGAACTCTTAGGGCTATCTCACCACGGTTGGCAATCAATACACGTTTCAGAGGCTCTGGCTTCATCGGTTTTATCTTCTTTGTTATCTATTAATGAAAGGTGGTTAGCTTTTCGAAACTCGAAACGGCTCTATTCATCCTCAATAATGATTAAGGCTTGATCGAACTCCACGCCATCACCACTCTCAACTAAGATTTTACTGACGATGCCGGAGCGTAAGGCCTCTATCTGGTTCATCATCTTCATCGCTTCGATAATGCAAATAGGGTCGCCCTGCTCAACCCTTTGGCCTACTTTACACAATGGTTCAGCCTCTGGTGCCGGAGAGAGGTAAAAGGTACCGACCATAGGCGAGATCACTGTATTTTTTTCATCGAAGTCGGTGACCTGATCAACGTCACTAGCATCATCTTGGCTGTTATCGACTTGAGGTGAGTTGGCGAGGGTGTGGATCTGCTGAGTGGTTTGAGAAGCGCTTGTTTGATCTCTATGCTGACAGATCCTGACCGACTCCTCCCCCTCGGTGACCTCAAGTTCGGCGATCCCTGACTCCTGTACTAACTCGATCAACTTCTTAATTTTTCTAATGTCCATAATGGTTCCGATTTATCACAGATGAAAATGCTGACGGGCTATGAGTTATGAGCTATGAGCTAAGCCGATGGGCCCTGCAAACGATTAATGGCTGACTTGAGGGCAAACTGATAGCCATCGGCGCCTAAACCACAGATAACACCGACGGCTTTATCTGAAAAATAGGAGTGGTGACGGAAAGGTTCGCGGGCATGAACATTGGATAGGTGAACCTCAATAAAGGGGATCGCGACTCCTAAAATGGCGTCTCTAATGGCGACGCTAGTGTGAGTAAATGCAGCAGGATTGATGATGATAAAATTGGCATCTGTGCTGTGAATCGCATCAATAAGTTCATGCTCGGCATTGGATTGAATATGCTCAAGTTCAACATCGGCACTGTTTGCCGTATTTTTCATATTTTGTACGATACTATCTAAAGTGTGATGACCATAATGGCCGGGCTCACGACGCCCTAACAGGTTCAAATTGGGACCATTGACCAGTAGAATCTTAGCTTTGGCGCTCATATCAAAATCCTTTGAGAATACAGATGAATCGTACATTTATGTACTGATAAGAATAATAGTCTGATTTCACCAGAAGTTGACGAAGATGTCGACATTTGACTGCTTTTTCGACGAAAATAGCAGGAGCTTCGCCCTGCTATAATGGCACTTCGTGCCTGCGAGAGCGTTCAAAACTCACTTCGCGACTAGAAAAGTTGAGCATGTGCTATTGCCGTCATCCCGGGCTTGTTCCGGGATCCATTCTTTCTTTTAAAAAATAGATTCTCACCACAGAGCGCTGCGCTACACGGAGTTCACGGAGGTAAAGATGGAGACAAACGTCTACAGAACCCGTTGCTCACGGAATAGCCTGTGGCTACAGGAACACTTCGCTTACAACAAAAGCAAAACTGAGCATGTGCTATTGCCGTCATCCCGGGCTTGTTCCGAGATCCATTCTTTCTTGTAAAAAACAAAGATATTCTCACCACAGAGCGCTGCGCTACACGGAGTTCACGGAGGTAAAGATGGAGACAAACGTCTACAGAACGCGTTGCTCATGGAATAGCCTGCGGCTACAGGAACGCTTCGCTTGCAGCAAAAGCAAAATTGAGCATGTGCCATTGCCGTCATCTCAGGCTTGTTCCGGGATCCATTCTTTCTTTTAAAAGCACGAAGACATTCTCACCACAGAGAGCTGCGCTTCACGGAGGTAAAGCTGGAGGTTTAAGTCTGTGGTTTTTTGCCTTTCCCCGAGGTCGATGGCGTTTGAATGAACGCTGATTACATTTTCTGCAGTAAAGGGCTGGGCCAGAAAACGACCCAGTCTCCATTTCGAAGAGTATCATTTCGCGATACCTTATCCTGAAACAGAAGCTCTCAGCCTTATCTACATTGAATATTTACAAAATTCCTTTTCAAATGACTGTGTATTGATAATGTTCTACTTACTTTGATGTTATCTTTTAAAACAATAGGTTATTCTAGCAACTAGAAGATTATCGAGACGTATCGATAATATTTAATAATGCAGCACTGATAACAATGTTATCGCTGCTGCTAATCAATAAGCTGTTAGTTTTTTAAGAAAAGGGAATTTTATGTCAGATAATAAGTTTAATATATATGTCAAACCAAGTGATTCTGATGCGAAAGAATCTTTACTCGCTTTTATAAACGCAGTTCAAAGTAAAAACTTCCAAAGCCTTTCTAATGCCAGCGAGTATTGTGAAGTTGAACATCATTTAGATGTTGAGTTGAGTAGCTCTGAGCTAGACGGGGTATTCAATTTAAAATTCTGGGCTGTTGGATCATTAACAGTAGAGGATTTTTTAGCTTTTCTGATTGAAGAGCTAAATGTGTCAGCAGTCGAAGCCGCTGTATTCATAGGAGACTGTGGAGAATATGATTTTCATTTTATGTCATCTGAGGATGATGAGTCATTTGATGAATATGATGATCATGAGTGGAGCTGGCTAGAAAATCCTGTTATTGAATGGGAAGATCAAAATATTGTTTTAACTGGAAAATTTGAAAACTACGAAAGTAGAGATGAATTAGCCGAGGAACTCGAAGATTTGGGAGCTAACATACGATCTTCTATTTCTAAAAAAACAACGTTGTTGGTAACTGGTTTAAGAGTTGGCCCATCTAAATTAGAAAAAGCTAAATCTTTAGGTGTCCGAATAATCACTGAAAATGAACTAATGGAATCAATGGAGTTGTGTTAAAAAACTAACAAGCCGTTAAAGTGCGACAAAATACAGTTGGCTATTTTCGCTTCGCTCAAGTTTAGCCAACAATATTTTGCGCCTTAACAGGGGCGTTGAGGCTGTAGAATATCTCAAAAGTGAAAAGTGACGGGGGAAGTTGAGGTTCAGAAAGGCTGCAAAACATTTTTAGTCGGGTATTGTCTCAGGTTTCACTAAAAACTTATTTGCGAGCTTAATTTCTAATAACCTTTTAGTCTACTTATGTGCTACTCGATTTATCATTACACTTATTTTAGGCGTAATGATTAAAACCATGACAGGAACTAAAATTATCGTTATTGCAAAGGTTTGCTGCCACAGAGGTAATTGAAAGTCTAAGCTTGTGATTGTAAATATTAGTAATGTCACAATAGGATAAACACACACCCAAGTTAAAGCTATTCTAAATATTTTTATCCTCATATTTATTCCATTAATTTATTTATTTCATTGAAATACCCAGGAATCACCTTAGATAAGCAGGTAACCCCTTTTTTTGTCAGTGTAATTTTTTTTGCTCTTTTATCGGTTTCATCATTACTCGAAGTCAGTAAGCCATCCTCAATTAAACTTTTTAACGTTCTCGTTAGTACTGGCCGTGACACGTCTAAACGTGATGCTATTTCGTGTGGATAGAGGCTGCTTCTATTGGGCTCTCGATCAATAACAATGAGTATTAAAAACCTTAATTGTGAAAGATCATGAACAGAAAAATAGGTTTCTATACTCCTTATTAGGAGGCTTGCTTGTCTCATTATTCTGAGAGCTTCAATTATTGAGTTTTTCTCACCATTTGTTAAATCACTTGTGTATTTATCAAGCATTACTTCGGTTGGAAGTTCCTTTAAAAAAAACATATTTTACCTTTAGGCTTGCTTAATAAGTTTAGAAATTTCAGGGGGGATTGCTAACCAGTCAGTGTAAGCTTCAAAAACAGCTTTTGTATAATCCATTTCATGGTGAAGTTTCAAAGCATTGTCATCAATCCATTCTTCGTATAAACACAAATTACCAGATCCATCTTCATGGAGAGTGAACTCTAGACACCCAGGTTCATTTCGAGTCTGGGATATGATGTTCATAATAGCTTCTTTAGATACTTCAAAATATTTTGGTTTTGGTGTTATCTTTGCAAAAATAAACGTGTGCTCATTCATTATGTTCTCCTTTACCTTTAAATATAGTTACCATGATAACTATATTTAAAGGTAAAGCAACTTTGCAAAACAGATAGCAGAGGCTATGGCTCCTATTCTGACGCTTATCACAATAACTTCCATCGTCATCAAGAAGGGTTACCTTCTTAGGTTTTTTAACTAAGACTTAGTAGCTAATTAACTCAAATCGTTGGTGTGAATCCAAGTGTGAACTCGGTTTATACTGTTGAAATATATAGGCTTTAATTGGCGGGTTAGGAAGTGTTTTACAGTGTCCCTCAGAAGTATCTGCACATCAGGTCGCTCTTTGGCATCTGACCCATAGGGATATGGGAAATGTCATGATTATGTAGGGAACATCATTGACCTGCCACTGCGACATTGGTGCATCCATGCACGGCACCTGCTGTAAGCAATAAACAAGATTGAAGCTATGGTTTCCTAGATACTATCAAACATCAAGCCAACCCAATGAACCCAACCAAAAAGATACTTGAAACTTGCTATCGGGCAAGTAGAACAGCTGTGATTAGACAAATGTCAAAAGTCTTTGTTTTGACGCAGCGCCTTGGTGGCCCCTTTCTGCTTTTTAGCATCGACTCGCCTGCGTTGGCTGCCCTTGGTAGGTTTGGTCGCTACCCGTCTTTTCTGTACTATGGCCACACTGGCGACCAGTTCAATAAACTGCTCCAAAGCGGTTTGGCGATTAAAGTCTTGGCTGCGGCTGGCTTGGCACTTGATGATGATTTTACCGCTCTTGGTGATGCGGTGGTCGGCTTTTTTTAACAGTGCCTGTTTATAAAACTCTGGCAGGGAGGAGGCGTTGATGTCGAAGATAATCTGGGCGGCGGTGGAGACCTTATTTAGGTGCTGACCGCCAGCGCCACTTGAGCGGATAAATTGCCATTCAATCTCATTTTCTTGAAGGGAGACACTATTTGAAATTTTAATCATGGCAAACTACTTTAGCTTCGGGGGAGGCTATCTTACCAAAACTAAAATGGATTTATTCATGTTTACTATTTTTGCTATGCTGCCCTCAATTAGACTGATCTGTTCGGAGTATTTTCTATGTTGTGTAAAATCCCAGATATTGCAGAAGGTGTGATAAGCCTTTTTGCCAGTGGGCGTTTGTCGAGTTCAGACTATCAAGAGAAACTTAAACCCTTGATTGAACAGAGTCGTGGTGAGGCGGGGAAGGTTTTTCTCTATGTCGAAGCCGATGTATTACTTGAGGGATGGGATGCAAATTCACTGACTGGCAGTGGTGAAGTGCGTTTAGATAATTTCGATGCCTTAGTGCTTGTTGGTGGCCCTGATTGGTTTGGTAACGCTGTACGTTTGATGGGGCCTTTTATGCAAAGTGAGGTGGCTTGGTACCCGCTTGAGGCGAAAGTTGAAGCGATTGCTTGGATGACTGAACGCTTAGAGAAGTAGAATGGTCTATTTTATCTAGCTTAGATAGTTTATTCTATTTGTTTACTAAAGCGGCGCTGGATCACATCATGCCCTCGTGGCTAGTCGTTCATTTATAAGAAAAGTTATTCGCTAAGGAAATGCGAATAACACCAATACTTAAGGAAATATCATGTCTTTATCTACTAAGTTAACTAAAACTGTTTCTGCTACTTTCTCTATCTTGATGGCGAGTGTGTTTGTTATCAGCCTAAGTGGTTGTGCACCTGAGGTGGGCAGCGAGAAGTGGTGTAAGCAGATGAGCGAAAAAGATAAGGGTGATTGGTCAACGAACGAAGCTACTGATTACGCTAAGCACTGCGTATTTAAGTAAATATTGTTTACAGTGTCAGAGATCTTTTGACAAAGTGCACAGAGATCTCGATTTTAGATAGTTGACTCACGGTAGTAGGTAGAAACGCTTGTTACCGTGGAACTTTTGAATACAATGTCAGTCTGAATAAAAGTAAGTTCCCAAAACGCTATTTTTAAAGGTATTTTTTGAAGCACTCTTTTCGTCAATTCACTCACAAGATCGCCATTATGATGGTCGCTGTTGTGCTACTGCAATTTGCAGGGGCAAACTTAGGCGCGCATCAGTTGCATCTTGGGGATCATAAAGAGGAGAGCGTAAACCATCCGCATCTGGAGTTTACCGCCCAGATCACCAGCTTAGCCCAGTGTATCGATTGTACCTGCAATGTTGAAACCGATGTTCCACTTTCACCGAGTAGCGACGCCAATATTAGTCAATCTTTAGATCTTCCAGGCGCTAAACACAATCATCTGATCAGTAAAACCGAAACTCAGACCTTCGATCTCTGTTTAGATTGCCAATGCCACGGTGGTCACGTGACTGCCATGTCTATTACTACTATGGTGCCCTCTATTCCCAAAGGGGATGAACTTGTGGCCAGTGTAGAACAATACCTGCCACCAGAAGCCACGTTAAATTACCGCCCTCCAATCGTATAACCTCAGCTAATTTTTTAGCTTCTAAAAAGCATAATGGAACAGCCTAGACCTAGTTTATTTGGGTGTCCGACTGTACCTCACTTTTTTACCCCCATTTAGTCTTGAGCCTAAGCCTTGCTAAAACCTGAGTGTTTAGCCTTGGTGTTAACTCATCTATGACTTTTGGGGAAAGGAAATACGATGAAAAAAACTATCATTGCCAGTTTACTGCTTGCCTATATGGCGGGTGGTGCACTGCATGTGCAGGCGGAAACAGCAGACTCAAATTTAGCTGTAGAGCGCACAACTGCTGCATCTATAACGCAAAACTCTCAAACCCCAATAGCTCAAAGTGAAGCTATGGCAGACTTTAGCGTTTGGCTCCCTGAGCTAATGCAAGATTTTAATGCCCTGCCTGAAGTTCGAGCTCAAGAAGCCAAGCGTAAGCAGGCCAGCCTTATGATCAAGGCAGCCGATCAAGCTGTGTACAACCCAGAACTTGGTCTAGGTTATCAAAATGCCTCAGAAGACACTTACTCTCTTGATATAAGTCAGACCATAGATTGGGGAGATAAGCGTGGCGCCGCAACTCGCAAAGCCCAACTGCAAGCTGAAATTCTGCTATCAGATATTGCTCTAGAGCGGAGCCAGATGTTGGCAAATACGTTACTTGCACTGGTCGAGCAGTCACAGGCGAGTAAGGCGTTAGCGTTTCAAAAGCAGCAGTTGGTATCGGCGAAGACTCAGTTAAAGATAGCGGTGCAGCAGATGGAGCTGGGCGATCTGTCTGCGGTTGAGCTGCAGCTTATCCAGCTTGATGTTGCCAGTAAGGCGGCAGATTATGCGGTTGCTGAGCAGGCCTCAATCACGGCTGATGCGGATGTGTTGATGTTATTAGGCAGTAGCGAACTGCCTTTTAACGGCTTCTTAGGTGCGTTGACAACCTCCCTTGTTTCTAAACAGGTTAGCCCACAACTGCCTGCGCTGAAGAGTGCGTATCAACAGGTGTTACTGGCTAAAGTGGCTGCCCAGCAGGTGAAAGCGGATACCTCCGCCGACCCAACCATCAGCTTGAGTGCTGAGCGTGAAGGTGAGGAGAATAAGCTAGGGGTGGGCTTATCAATTCCACTGCAGATCCGTAATAACTACAGCGATACCTTGGCCGTTGCAGGTCAGGAGATCGCTGTTGCCGAGCAGAGTTATCTAGCACGTGAACGCGTGCTTACTCAGCAACAGAAAAAATTCAATCTAAGTCTGCCAAGGCTCACGGAGCGCTATCAGGAGTGGCGCGAGCTCGTGTTTCATTCGGGTCAGGAAGCAGCTTCAGCGCTGGGACAGCAGTGGAAAGCGGGTGATATCAACACCAGTGACTACCTGCAGAGTCAGCGGCAACTGTCGAGCAGTTTCCTCGCGGGCTTGTCACTGGAGACGGCACTTTACTCGAGTTGGCTCGAGTGGATGGGCGCCAGTGGTCAGCTAGATAGCTTCCTTAGCGCTCAGCTGCCAGCGGATTCAAGTGCGACTGCCAACACCAGTACGCTTTCTCATTAGATTGGAATTTATCATTATGAAACACAATACAGATTTAAAGATTATTGAAGTTAACGCCATTACTAAGGCGATCGCGAAAGCCATGTTTAGTGCAAAGCGTTTTGGATTATTTATCACTTTAGCGGCAGCTATCTCTATTCCTACCACGGCACTGGCTGGCGATGGTCATGAGCATGCATCCATTGAGAGTGGCTCAGGCGAGCCCCATGTGGAGCAGATTGCTCATCAAAATGAGGAGAGCCATGATCACGATGGAGAGTCAAAAGTTGTGGCCGATGACGGTCATGGCCACGGAGCTGGTGAGGCTGAAGAGGAGTCTCACGCTTTAGTGCTCAGTGATGAGCAGTTAGCGCTGGCCAATATTCAGGTTGAGAAGTTAGCCGTTGCCACTTTTAGTTTAGAAGCCGTTGCCACCGCAACCTTAGTGGTCGACCGTGATAAAACCATGACCTTAGCACCGCAACTGGATGTCAGAGTCGAGCAGCGTCATGTGGTTCCTGGACAAGAGGTTACTCAAGGACAAGCACTGCTGACACTAGGTGGCGTTGCTGTTGCACAGGCTCAGGCTGATTACATTAATGCCGCTGCTGAGTGGAGCCGAGTTAGCCGTATGAGTAAGAGTGCAGTGAGTGCGAGTCGCCGCCTTCAAGCTCAAGTCGATGCTGAGTTAAAACGCGCGATTTTAGAGGCGATGAAGATGACCTCAAAGCAGATAGCTCAGCTGGAGTCGAATCCGAGCAACATAGGTAGCTATCAACTGTTAGCGCCGATCAATGGCCGTGTTCAGCAAGATTTAGCAAAATTAGGGCAGATAGTGCCTGCGGGAACAGCGCTGATGCAGCTAACCGATGAGTCTCATCTTTGGGTTGAGGCGCAAGTGACGCCTGCTCAGTCTGAAAAGGTGAGCATCGGCAGCGTGGCTTTGGTGCGTGTGGGTGAGAGAAGCTTAGAGGCGAAAGTGATTGGTCGCTCCCATGAGTTAGACAGTGTGACTCGCACCGAGCAGATCTTGGTGAGCCTAGAAAATCCAGGCCATGTGATCCATGCCGGTCAGTTTGCTGAGCTTTACCTGCCTGATTCTATCGAAACAGGTTTTGTGTTGCCCGATGCCGCGTTAACTCGCGGTGGTGATGGAGATTGGCAGGTATTTATTCAAGATGAAGATGGCTTTGAAGCTGTCGAAGTGGACGTGGTTGAAAGCCAACGTGGCATGAATCTGGTTCGTGGATTAGCCGTTGGTAGTCAGGTTGTGGTTTCCGGCGCCTTTTTCTTAGCGTCAGAGCTGGCTAAGTCTGGTTTCGATATTCATAACCACTAGTCACAAGCCTGAGTCATTACTTAGATTTAGACCATCTACATATTCTTGAAAAGAAAGAGGTTCTCTCATGTTACAGAGACTGATTGAGGTTGCGATCCGTAACCGATTACTGGTGGCACTTGGCTTGATCGCCATTGCGGTCGCAAGTGTGGCCATGTTGCCAAAATTAAACCTGGATGCCTTTCCAGATGTGACCAATGTTCAGGTCACAGTGAATACCGAAGCTGAAGGTCTGGCTGCAGAGGAGGTTGAAAAACTCATTAGTTATCCGGTTGAGTCGGCTATGTACGCCCTGCCTGCGGTGACAGAGGTTCGCTCACTGTCGCGAACTGGCTTGTCTTTAGTCACCGTTGTGTTCGCCGAAGGCACGGATATCTATTTTGCTCGCCAACAGGTATTTGAGCAGTTGCAGGCGGCGCGGGAGATGATCCCCGATGGGATCGGTGTGCCAGAAATTGGCCCAAACACCTCAGGGTTAGGACAGATCTATCAATATATCCTGCGTGCTGCGCCAGATGCAGGTATCGATGCAGCGGAGCTGCGTAGTCTTAACGATTACCTCGTTAAGCTAATCATGATGCCAGTAGGCGGGGTGACCGATGTACTCTCCTTTGGTGGTGATGTTCGTCAATACCAAGTGCAGATAGATCCTACTAAGCTACTCAGTTTTGGCCTCTCTATGGAGCAGGTAACCACAGCTCTTGAGAGTAATAACCGCAATGCTGGTGGCTGGTTTATGGACCAAGGACAGGAGCAGCTAGTGGTTCGTGGCTATGGTCTTCTGCCTGCTGGAGAAGCTGGTTTGCAGGCGATAGCCCAGATCCCATTATCTGAGTTTGCCGGTACGCCAATTCGTGTCAGTGATATTGCAACAGTTGCCTACGGCAGTGAGATCCGTGTCGGTGCCGTTACCATGACACGCCGTGATGAAGCGGGTAATGCGCAGGATTTAGGTGAAGTGGTTGCCGGGGTTATCTTAAAGCGTATGGGCGCGAATACTAAGGCGACCATCGATGATATTAATGCCAGAACGGCAATGGTGGAGCAGGCTCTGCCTGAGGGCGTGACCTTTGAGGTGTTCTACGATCAATCCGATCTGGTGACCCAAGCTGTGACTACAGTGCGCGATGCACTCTTGATGGCATTTGTGTTTATCGTGGTCATTTTGGCACTGTTTCTGGTGAATATCCGTGCCACCTTATTGGTACTGCTCTCTATTCCTGTCTCTATCTGTCTTGCCTTGATGGTGATGTCATACTTCGGCATGTCGGCCAACTTGATGTCACTGGGTGGACTTGCGGTGGCTATCGGTATGTTGGTGGATGGCTCAGTGGTGATGGTGGAGAATATCTTTAAACATCTGACTCAGCCTGATAGACAGCATTTGAGTGATGCTCAGCGTAGAGCGGATGGAGAGTTAGACCCTCACCATGCCGATGAAGATGGCTCAAAAGCAGGCTTTGAAGATGGTATTGCCATGCGAGTAATGTTGGCGGCAAAAGAGGTGTGTAGCCCTATCTTCTTTGCAACGGCGATCATTATTGTGGTGTTTGCGCCCCTGTTTGCGTTAGAGGGGGTTGAGGGTAAATTGTTCCAGCCGATGGCGGTGAGCATTATTCTAGCCATGCTGTCAGCCCTTGTGGTGGCGCTGGTTGCGGTTCCGGCTCTTGCAGTCTTCCTGTTTAAACGTGGGATCACCTTAAGAGAGAGCCCAGTTCTTAAGCCGATTGAAGCTGGCTATCGCCGCCTGTTAACGGCAACCATGGCAAAGCCTAAAACGGTGATCGTCACCGCCGTGGTGATGTTTGGCCTGAGCATGGCGCTCTTGCCACGTTTAGGAACCGAGTTTGTACCTGAGCTGGAGGAGGGCACGATTAATCTACGTGTGACTCTAGCTCCTACCGCTAGTCTTAGGACTTCACTGGATGTTGCTCCTAAGCTTGAGAAGATGCTGCTGGAGTTTCCAGAGGTTGAATATGCATTGAGTCGTATCGGCGCCGCCGAATTAGGGGGCGATCCTGAGCCTGTGAACAATATCGAGATCTACATCGGTCTGAAACCAGTCGATGAGTGGCGCTCTGCTGAAAATCGTATTGAACTGCAAAAACTGATGGAGAAGGAGCTAAGCGTCTTTCCAGGCCTGCTGTTTACCTTCTCTCAACCGATTGCGACTCGAGTGGATGAATTGCTGTCAGGGGTAAAAGCGCAGCTGGCGATCAAGCTATTTGGTCCCGATCTTGATGTGTTATCTGAAAGTGGCGAAAGACTCACGGCTTTAGTCGCTGGGATCCCTGGCGCTGTGGATGTCTCTTTGGAGCAGGTGAGTGGCGAAGCTCAGCTGGTGGTGCGCCCTAAACGTGAGCTGCTTGCACGCTATGGTATCAGTGTCGATGAGGTGATGAGCCTAGTCAGCCAAGGTATTGGTGGTACCAGCGCTGGACAAGTGATCGATGGCAATGCCAGATACGATATTAATATGCGTTTGGCCGAGGAGTATCGTAATGCACCAGATGCCCTTAGGGATCTGATCTTAAGTGGTGTCAGTGGTGCCAAGGTGCGCTTGGGTGAAGTGGCCAGCGTTGAAGTTGAGATGGCGCCGCCGAATATTCGCCGTGACGATGTTCAGCGCCGCGTTGTGGTACAGGCTAACGTATCGGGCCGAGATATGGGCTCTGTGGTTGACGATATCTACGCCATTATTCCACAGGCAGAACTGCCACCAGGCTATACGGTTGTGGTGGGCGGTCAATATGAGAATCAGCAGCGTGCTCAACAAAAGTTGATGTTAGTGGTGCCAGTCTCTATTGGCCTTATTGCGCTACTGCTCTTCTTCTCATTTGGCTCGGTGAAGCAAGTGGGCTTAATTATGGCGAACGTGCCTTTGGCATTAATTGGTGGTGTGGTCGCCCTGTTTGTCAGTGGCACTTATCTGTCGGTACCGAGCTCAATCGGCTTTATCACCCTATTTGGCGTAGCTGTGCTTAATGGCGTGGTGTTAGTGGACTCGATTAACCAGCGACGTCAGGCTGCGCTGAAAGATAAATTAGGCTCAAACGCTGGTGAAAGTCTCTATACCAGTGTGTATGAAGGCACGGTAGGGCGTTTGCGTCCGGTATTAATGACGGCCTTGACCTCAGCTTTAGGTCTGATCCCTATCTTGGTATCGAGCGGTGTGGGCAGTGAGATCCAGCAGCCTCTTGCTGTGGTGATTATTGGTGGTCTATTTAGTTCGACCGCTTTGACCTTGCTGGTATTACCGACCCTGTATCGCTGGATCTATAGAGGTGAAGAAAAGTAGTCTTTAGCTACGAGTTACGGGTTAAAAGTGACAAGCTTTTACTCGTGATTTTTTAGGCTTTGTTTAACTTAATTTTTAAAGCTGGATGCTTACCTATGGGGTGCATAGCGTTAGTCTGCCGTCGCACCCATATTTGTTACCGTCACCCTGTCTATGGGGGGATTTAGTACGCGCAGCAGGATGCTGCGCTTTATTAGCTGTGAGTTCTCACTGTTTTGGTGATGCTTTTTGTATTAAGTGGTAAGTCTGCAAAGATAGCTGATTATTCCACCTCTTCATTACCCAAAAGTTTATAGTACTAGTTCTTTTTTGCTCTCAAGATAGCTCTTTTATCTAATTGCCCCCTCTATCTTTGGCTTATAGCATTGATGTTTGCTTAAACTTGTAACAATTGATTTTCATTCTTGTTACTTGGTTAAAAGTGAAACCAATAATATCCGACCTCCAATGTTTCCAGTCTATTTTTTGCTGTGTCTGTTTGACCTGGATGTCTTCTGGTTAGCTGCGGTATTGAGTAGCCGACCCCCTAATTTTTAATAAAAATGGGCAAAAAGCATGATGCTAAATAATAAGATCTCATTAGTTTTCCTCGCTATTTCAGCGGCGTTAAGCTCTCAAGCCATGGCAGCGAATAGTGTCGATGTTTCAAAACTAAAAACTATTCACTCTAGTAACGATATCAACCGTGTTCTCCCCCTTGAGAAAGGCAGCGACTTTAAAGTCGCCAAAGAGGTAAAGCTGGGTAAGATGGGCGTTAAACAGCGTCTGCAGCAATACTTCTATGGTATTCCTGTATTTGGCTACTCCATCAGTTCAGATGTGTCATCCATGGGGATCTATTCTGACTTGAAAGGCAATATGTTGGGTAATATTGCCCAACCTGAGAGCTTTGTTAATGCCAAGCTCTCACCTCAACAAGCTATCGCAGCTTCAATAAAAGGCAAAAATGGGCTGGCAAAGAGTGCTAAGCGCCATAATGAACAAGCAGATCTTTGGGTATATCAAGATGATGCCCAGCAGCCGCGTTTAGTCTATATCACCTCCTATGTTGAATATGGTGACAAACCTACTCGCCCCTTTACTATTGTTGATGCTAAGACAGGTGCAGTGCTTAAGCGTTGGGATGGTTTAGCTCATGCTGAGGTGGGCACAGGACCTGGTGGTAATGTTAAAGTTGGTCAATATGAGTACGGGACTGACTTTGGTTACATGGATGTGATTGAAGATGGCGCGAGCTGTACCATGGACTCGGCAAATGTCAAAACTGTTAACCTAAACCATGGTACAAGCGGCAGCACTGCGTTTGAGTATGATTGCCCACGCAATACGGTGAAAGAGATTAACGGCGCTTATGCACCGCTCAATGATGCCCACTTCTTCGGTAATGTTATCTATAACATGTACAGTGATTGGTATGACACTGCGCCATTGACCTTTAAGCTTACCATGCGTGTACATTACGGTAATAACTATGAGAATGCCTTCTGGGATGGCTCTGCCATGACATTTGGTGACGGTGCTACTACCTTCCACCCATTAGTGAGTCTGGATGTATCAGCTCACGAGGTGAGTCATGGATTCACAGAGCAGAACTCTAATCTAGTGTACGCCAATCGCTCAGGTGGCATGAATGAAGCTTTCTCTGATATGGCCGGTGAAGCAGCTGAGTTCTTTATGCATGGCACTAACGATTGGTTAGTGGGTGCGGATATTTTCAAGGCTGATGGTGCTCTGCGTTATATGGAAGATCCAACGCTAGATGGTCGCTCTATTGGTGATGCCGCTGATTATTATGATGGAATGGATGTTCATTTTAGTTCAGGTGTCTTTAACAAGGCATTTTACACTCTAGCTAATACCGACGGTTGGAACACTCGCACCGCATTTCAGGTGATGGTGGTAGCTAACCAAGTTTACTGGACGGCCAATAGTCATTTCTGGGATGGCGCTTGTGGCGTTAAAAGTGCAGCTGAAGACCTAGGCTATAGCACTGCAGATGTTGAAGCTGCCTTCATGGCGGTGGGTGTTGAGGCTTGTGTAGAACCTGAGCCAGAGCCGATTCCTGAGCCTACAGTGCTAGAAAATGGGGTATCGATTGAGACCTCTGGTAATGCGGGTAGCAAAGCCTATTACACATTAGCAGTTCCTGGCGATGCGACAGAGCTGGGCTTCGTTACCTCTGGTGGAACGGGCGATGCAGATCTGTATGTGAGATTTGGTGAAGCGCCAACACTAGCAGATTATGATTGCCGTCCTTATGCCAATGGTAATGAGGAGTCTTGTCCTGTTGATACAGCGCAAGAGGGGACTTACTGGGTGATGTTACATGGCTACTCTGCTTATGATGGTATGTCACTTGTGGGGAGCTATGAAGGTACGGATGTACCGAATGAAGCACCTGTCGCTGGTTTTGATGCGAGCTTTAATTTAGGTCAGGCAAGCTTTACCAGCACAAGTAGTGACAGTGATGGCACTATTGTAGACTGGAGTTGGAACTTCGGTGATGGCGGAACTGGCAGTGGTGAAACAGCCTCTTACGAGTATGCGGCTTCTGGCAGTTATGATGTGAGCTTAACGGTAACCGATGATGATGGCGCAACCGCAGTTTCGACGCAGACCTTTGCTGTTGAAGTTGATGAGGTGACTGAGTTTGACCTAACGGTTAAAGCAGCGAATAAATCTCGTCGTGGCAGTATCCGTGTCAGACTTATCTGGGACAGTGTAGGCTCTTTCACTGTTTTCCGTGATGGTGTTGAGGTAGGCACTACCAATAACAGTAGTTACATAGATCGCTTTAGAGACGCTGATGGTACAAGCTTCAGCTATCAGGTATGTGGTGCTAATGGAAGCTGCTCAGATGTTGAAGTGGTGAACTTTTAGTTCGACATGAACTGATACTAAGCAACTGAAAAGGCCATCGAACTCTCGATGGCCTTTTTGTTAGCGCTCAAGGCTAGTTTTGCAGTTGTGCCTTAGCCGCTTCTACTTTGGAGAAGTCTAAACCTAGCTCATCAACGGCTTCTTTAATTAACGCAGGGTTTTGCATCACAAGCGCCATCAGTTGCTGTAGTTTTTCTGGTTGGATCCCTAGCTGTCCAATCATGCCCATAGCCATCATAGGGTTGTCTGTCATCGCCTGAAATAGCTGGTTAATTTGCGCATCACTTACATTATGCTCTTTTAAGATCGCCAGAATTGGGTTCATTGCACTGCCTTGTATGGGGTTATAGTTAAACTTATCTCAATTCTATCACTCATCGAGTCAAATGGTAGTTTTTGCATATAGCCTAAGTGTTAGAGAGTATTAAACCGTAAATTTTGCGATAGAGAAATCCAGCTGTTCAGCCATCTTACGCAGATTGTCGCTCATGTTTGCCTGTTGCTCACTGCCAGTGGCGGTTTGAGATGCGACAACACTAATGTTAGTGATGGAGCGTAAGATCTCCTCCGTTGCTACGCTCTGCTGCTCCATCGCGGTGGCTATCATAGTGCTGATATCTTCAATATTCATAGTTGAGCGAGTGATCTCCTCCAGAGCTGCTCCAGCTTTCTCTGCTTGCTTAAGGCTCTGAGCGCTTTGATCTTTCCCTATTAACATCGCTTCGTTTGCATCTGTGACACTGGTATTGAGCTTGGCAACGACATCGCGAATATCTTCGGTTGAGCTTTGTACTCGGCTGGCTAGGCTACGAACTTCATCGGCGACAACAGAGAATCCACGGCCATGGTCGCCCGCTCGTGCGGCTTCGATGGCAGCATTGAGGGCAAGAAGGTTGGTCTGCTCTGCCATATCGTTGATGATATTTAGTAGACTAGTGATCTGTTGGGACTGGTTGACTACTTGGGTAAGAGCGATCGATGCAACACCCACTTGGGTTGACAGCTCTGTCATCATGGAGATGGTGTGCTTAACTTCGACCTTACCTATTTCGGCTTTAGACTCTGCACCATGGACAGCATCCAGCGCCTGTTGAGTGTTGTGTGAAACCTCTTTAATGGTGACTGACATTTCGGCCATTGCGGCGGCCATAACATCTGAATTGCTCTGCTGGTCGATGGCGCCACTACTGGCTTGCTGTGTAATAACAGATAGCGAGTTGGCGGTATCCGATAGTGCCTTAGTGTTGTCTGCTACATCACTGATAACCGTTTGGATTTTACTGACGAATCCATTAAATCCTACAGCCAGACGACCTGTTTCATCTCGCCTCGTTGAGTCGATACGCTGAGTCAGATCACCGCCCGCTTCGGCTATCTGATTAAGTGAGTTCACCACAGTGTTAATGGGTTTGGTTATCTGCCCTGCGACTACCCAACCGATAAGGCTGGAGGCGCTGACTAAAAGAAGAATAATCACCAAGGACCAGGTAGTGATATTGGTCGCGAGCACAGATTGTGAGGCAAATGCTTCGGCGACATCAATTTCACTGAGGATGGCGAGCTCTACCCCCTCTATATCCAGTGGCGCATAGGCAGAGAGTACCTCAACATTTCGATAGTCAGGAAATATTGCAAAGCCATGCTCTCCAGCAAGTGCAGCTCTTACTCCTGGGCTATCGACTTTCTGTAGGCCAATGCTGGTATTTTTAGTGTCTATGGCATTTACCTCTTTTGGGCTTACACCAGATGAGGATAGTGCGGCTAAATAGGCTGGCTTGTCTTCAAGCAGGAAACGGCTAACTGATTGCATCTTTTGGCTTTCATCGATGAGGTAGGCTTCACCTGAGTCACCCAGTCCCGACGATGCCCAGTTGTGATTAAAGGTCATAATGGCATTGATCTCGTCAATGGGGGCTTGAAAGATCAATACTCCTATTTTTTGAGTATCTTGATAGATAGGTGAGGCGATAAATGCTGCGGGTCCCATGTAAGAGGGCAGGTAAGGTTTAAAATTTGAAATGACGGTAAGATCTCTGTTGCCTGCTCTGTTGGCAGCTCTAAAAGCCTCTGCAATACCGCTATCGGCATAGGGGCCATCAATTAGTGAAGTGGCGAAATCTAACTCTTTAAAAACGGAGTAGACAATATTGCCAGTCGTATCATCGATAAGAAAAATATCGTAGTAGGAGAACTTTTGTAAAAAGTCACTGATATGGGGGTGGTACTCTTGGTGGAGCTGGCTATATTGGCTGCCATCTCCCGCATTAAGCAGTTTATCTTTCTCGCCGAGAGGGTTGGGGTTAAAAGCGATATAACTCTGCTGCAGGGCGAGCGCCTGTGGAGATAAGCTTGTTAGTAAACGCTCAGTATTGATTCTCTCTTTTGGGTTAAGTCTATCAAACTGTCTGCCAAACTCTTGCTGGTAATAGCGCTGGAGCTCCTGAGGCTGGCGTCCATCTTCCGTTAGTTGCGGAAAATCTTTGTAGGCCTGCTTAAACTCCTCCATGGCGGTGATGATCATGCGATCGTTGGAGAGGGTTTGTACCTGCCGTTTAAGAGTTGAATAGTAACGCTCTATCTGATCTTTCTTGATATCACGGATTGAGGTTAGGTGATTTTCTGCTTGCTCATGAATAATCTCCTGCCCCATCTTATAGGCGATGAGTCCGACAGAGATGCAAGCAATAATAAGAAAAGAGGCTGTGATAGTACCAAACAATAGGGAGAGCTTTGCGCGGATTTGCATAGTAACTTCCTTGTATTAAATCATCCATTTAGCCGTTTTTCTAAACAGCATCAAATTGAGTTTAGGTGTTATTGGCTAGATCGCAATGACAATAATTGCTATTTACAAATGTAAGTGAAACAAAATTTGCACTGAGGTTTAAGTCTGTTTGAACTGATTTATCTAATTATTTTAAATGGATTTATTGTATGAAACCACTTGTGTAAGTAAGTGCTTACATTGTGTGCTGTTGCCAACATGAATCTCTGGGCTCTTTATTATGTTGCTGAACTGGCTTGCTAGACTTAGCTTATAAAACATCGTAGTTTGAATAAGCTAACTGATTAATCTTTTTGACCCTATTATCCCTGGATCTGCCATGGCTAAATATCTACTTCTCCTGTGCGTCTTGTATCTGATTTTGGGTTTTGCTGCATCGGCTAACCCTTGGGCGCGAGTGGAGCAGCCCTTTACTGGAAGTTCTGATGCGATCGGTAGTTACTCCAATGGTTGCTTATCTGGCGGAGTAGGGCTGGCGAGTGAGGGAGAGGGGTTTCAGGTGATCCGCACTTCACGCAAAAGATACTATGGTCATGCAGATCTGGTGAACTTTATTAATGAGTATGCTGCAACACTTAAGCAAGCTGGTTTAGATGATCTGCTTATCGGTGATATGTCTATGCCTAGAGGCGGTCATTTTACTTCTGGACATAGAAGTCATCAGATAGGTCTAGATGTGGATATCTGGTTACGTCAGGCCAATAGGAAATTGACCGCGCAAGAGATTGAAAATCCTAAGAAGTTGGATGTTGTTAATCGAAAAGCCTTTAAGGTGAATGCAAACTGGTCCGGTGCACATGGGGTGATGATACGCCTAGCGGCATTAGATAAGCGAGTTGCCCGTATTTTTGTCCACCCAGTGATTAAACAGCAACTGTGTAGCCAAGCGGAGCAGGGGAGTTCTTGGTTACAGAAAGTGCGCCCTTGGTGGGGGCACTCATCTCATATGCATATTAGACTCAAGTGTCCTGATAATAGTCAACTGTGTGAGGGGCAAGACCTGCCACCTGAGGGGGATGGCTGTGATGAGCTTAGCTGGTGGCAGGAGCAGATGAGTGCGCCGAAAAAAGTGAACAATAGTGAAAAGAAACCTAAACCCAAACCTAAAAAGAGGAAACCCATGCAGTGTACCCCTCTGTTAGGTTCAGGTCTGTGAATATACTGATTATTACAGGGTCAGTGCTCTGCCTTTTCGGCTCAAGTCTTGACTCATGGCTCTTATTTTTAGAGGCTTTGTCACCTCATCATTGACTTGGTATGGCAACCATTCACCTGACTTTTCTTGATACTCTACAGGGATCCCTGGAAATATTGTTTTAATGGTTAGCTTGCCGTTTTTGAACTTAGCTCCGACAGTGGGAATACGGTAAAACACCCCCGCTTTTTCCAATTTGAGCAGCTCTTTACGCCCTAAAACGGATGCAAACCTCTGCCAGTCCTGCTCTCTTGCGTATATCGCATCTTCGGTAAAATGTTTAGAGTCGCTGGAGTAAACTTTACCTGAGTGATCATAGTCGAGCTCCCACTGAGCTTTATGCCACGCACGTTCAGCTAGCGCTAATAGCCGGGGGAAAAGCATATATTGAGCTTGTCTATCACTGCGCAGCATCTCACTCCAAAGGTGGCCTTGAAGGCCTTGGTATTTTACCCCTGACCTTAATGGATTGGTGGTATCGTCTGAGCGGTATGCCTGATTGTTTATGTCGGTCCAAATTTCAGCGTGGGCTGGTAGGTTATCGGGCATAAACTCGAATACCTTTCTACTGCTGATATTTCTGGCTGCCCAGTGGTTTCCAGGCTCTTGTGGATGCGCTTCATAGGGAAAGTCGAAGTAGGTGACCTCGGGTGTTGAGATGATGGTATCCCAATCATAATTAGCTTGTTTATGGGTGGCGATATGGCCTTGGCTATAGAGTTGTGACCAGGAGTTGGTTTGCACCGACTTGGGCATCTTATCAGGGCGAGTTTCACCCATGCCATCGTTCCAACCCGCCACTTTTATCTGCTTTTTAGCTAGCATGGCTGAAACCCGCTCAATAAAGTAGCCATTTAAACTATGTAATCCTGCTATCTGTTCGCTGAAGTTACTGCGTAACTGATCGCAAGCTGGTGAGTCTACCCAAGCTCCTGCAGTCTCATCAGCTCCGATATGGTAGGTGGTTAATGGCGTGCCTGCCTGTAGATGCAACTGCTGAACCTCATCGATAACCTTGTCGATAAAGAGGTAGGTACTGTCTAAGCAGACGTTCAGTGTGTTGTCTTTGTAGTGCTGTATTGAGCTGTATTGGGTTTTATCTTCAGGTTCAACGAGTCGATAGCGTTCAGCGGCTTTTAGGTCACCTTTGGCTAAATAGTGACGGTATCTTGCTTCCATAGAGTGAATGGCTGCGCGGCTGTGCCCTGGCATATCTAAGGATGGGATCACTTGAATATGGCGGGCGTTGGCATAAGCCAAAATTTCAAGGTAATCATCGACGCTGTAATAGCCGTCACTCTGACTACTGCCACTGATATCGCTACCAAGTTGAGGGAGCAAGCAGTCATCAGGTGCATTAAAGCAGCGTCTCGATCCAACCTTTGTTAGTTCGGCCAAACCTGGGATCTCAAGACGCCAACCTTCATCATCGGCAAGGTGTAGATGCAGTTTATTTAATTTATATGCTGCCATCTGATCCAGTGTGCTTAAGATAAAATCTTTAGAGAGGAAGTTACGGGCGACATCGATATGTAGGCCCCTAAATGAATATCTGGGTTGGTCCTCTATTGCTAAATAGGGCAGGGTTAAATTCTGTGTGTCTATTAGTCCTGCCAGCGAGATGAGTCCATAGAAGGCACCTACCTGACTATGGGCGGCTATCTGTATTCCCTGCGCGTCTATGGTTAGCCTGTAGTGTTCAAGATGCGCGCCTTTTTCAGGAGATAGATTAACAGATACAGCTAGTCCGTTAGGGGTCTGTGCTACCCCTAACAGCTTTAATCTATTGATTGCTGGGGTGAGTGACTGCTTACTTATTCCTTTTGTTTTAAGCACGATCCCCTTAGTTAGATCCACTTGAGACAGCTTATCTGTGATGATAAGTGATTGTGGTTGAGGGATAAGTTGGGCACTAATATCGATCGTTTCAGATACCGATTGAGTTTGTTGATAGAGGAGGGCGGAGTCGGCCCACTGGGTATTATCACTTTTATTGACCCTGAACTGTTTCTGTTTATCGGTAAACGGCTCAAGGTATGGCTGGAGCTCTAAGCCGGTTTCAGGGTCGAGTTTAGTTTTAGTGCTGTCGATAACCTGAGCTTCACCTCCTTGAGTGTGAACGAAGAAGTTAGGCATAAACTCTGCGCGGGTTATCTGGCTTCCTTGACTATAGAAGGTGAGTGAGTATTCAGCGTTGGGAGCAAAGGTATTGAACTCTCCCGTGGGTGTGATGCGGTGAAGATCGCCATTAATATGCTCAATATCGAATTGGGAAGACTCATTGACTATCACAGGAGTGAGCTGGCTAAAGTAGATATTCCAATCAGTTAAGTTTAACTGCTCTTTAGTGGTTAAGCGGATACGAGAGTAGTAACATTTTTTCAGCTCTTGAGGGCAAAGTTCAGGTGAAGCATTCAAAAGCTCATAGCTAACTTGAAGATGCTTGGCAAAGTCAGTGACTTGAGCTTGCTGGCTCTGTGCTGCGGCATGAGCAGATGACATCGCCAGTAGGCTTACCATTAAGGTCCTTCTCATATCTGTCTTCCTTTTTTATTGTTTTTAAGAGGGTTGAGGTGATGTTAGGTATGACTCAGCTGAGACCTCTCTAGAGTTAACTATTTGGGCTGTGACCTCTGTTTTTTTATTCTGTTTACATTGATTAAGGTAAAGTTGGGCTGCACCTAACAGGGCTGTATCTCTATTGGACGATGGGATTATTTTAAGGTTTTCGATTACCTTGTTATAGGGAAAATCTGCAAGCCCTAGCCATAGCTCCTCTTTAAAGAGATCGAATGAGTGAGCGACAGAACCGCCAATCACGATCACCTGAGGGTCAAGAATAAGCAGTAGATGGCTGATAGCGTGAGCTAAGTGACGACCAAATTGAGAGTAGGCTTCAATAGCGTAAGCTTCACCTGACCTTGCCTTTACTGCCAGATCAGTGCCTGAAGCTCCTATATGTAGATCGAAGAAGCGCCCTGAGCAGTATTCATCAATAGTCGAAGTGAGATAACAGACCTCTCCAATTTCGCCTGCGCTACAGTTATGACCTTGATAAAGCTCATTATTAATAATATATCCTGCGCCTACACCTGTGCCAAGGCATAAACCTATGATGTCATCATAACCTTGCCCTGCACCGAATCTATGTTCGCCTGCGGTGAAACAGTTAACGTCATTATTGATATAGACATCTAAATGATAACGCCGCTGAAGCGCACTTTTGAGATCAAACTCTTTCCATGCGGGTATATTAACGGCGTCATAAACCACCCCTAGCTGAGTATCGACAATACAAGGTACACCAATGCAGATAGCGGTTGTACTTTGAATTAAAAAACCATCAATGCAGTTAATAATAAAACACTCAATTTCACTCAAACTTGCATTAGCGCAAAACTTGAATGATCGTGAATCCTCTATTACACCGTTAACATAACGGCCTGCATTGATTTTGGTGCCACCAATATCAAGGGTGACAAGTGAAGGAAAACTCATATTAAACCTAGACGTTATTCTGATTTTTTAATTACAGATTAATTAAGATGGTTATCTATTTTTATTAAAACTATTGTGACTTATTAATTACTTGTTTGAATCGTTTCCTCCTTTCTGTTTTTAAATAGGTTAATCGTTTTATTATTGATGAGTGGTTTCGCCCAGAATCCAACACTCAAAATATAAAATAGAGTGATGTAAACAACGACCATGCCCAGACGAAGGTCACCAGATATGTCGGCGATTGCCCCTACCATAGGTGAAGCAAGGCCACCGCCAATAATGCCAGTACAGAGAATACCTGCTACAGAGCCATGATGTTTGGGGACTGAGTTTAGTGCCAATGAGAAGATGACTGACCACATGACTGAAAGGAAAAATCCAACCATAGGAAAGGCCATTAATGCGACCTCTTTACTGCCAAATAATCCGGCCGTTAGGGAGATGATGGCGCTGACAGAGAAGAGTTTGAGCACGAGTCTGCTGTCTAAAAACTTAACCAGTATTAGCCCGAGCACACACCCTAGTGTCAGCATCAACCAGAACTGGCTTAATACAGCTGTTCCTTGGGTTACTGGATCTAATCCGTGCTGCTGTTGCAGGAAGATGGAGATGAAGTTAGCAACTCCTTGTTCTGTTCCCACATAGGCGGCGATGGCAAGAAAGAATAGGACAATTTTCTTATCTTTAAATAGTGATACATATACTTTTACTGCACCGATGGACTCCGCTTCATTACGCTCAACCTTAGGGAATTTAAGCAAGGTGATAAGCATTAACATCATTAATGAGATAAGTGCAAATATCCAATACATGGAGACCCAAGTCATATTTGCGGGGACGAGTGCTTGCAGGGTGCTGACCATGGCACTGCTTGTGTTAGGTTCGTCGATGGCAAGCACCACCTTGCTGTAGACCAGTGGGCTAAGAGCACCGGCTGCCCCAAAGAGAAGTTGGGCTGATACTGAGTAGAAAGCGAAATGCTCCTCACCACCAACAACTCGTAATAGTGGGTTGATGGCTACCTGTAACATCGCCATGCCTGTACCTATGAGAAACAGAGAGAGCATCGCCATATAGAAGTTCGGTGATATTCCAAACAGTAGTGAGCCTAAGGCTGCCATGAGAAAAGCCAGAAAGAGCACTGGCTTTTCACTGAACTTGTCGACTAACATCCCAGATGGGATAGACATCACCCCGTATGCTGCAAAGAAGGAGAAGGGCAGGAATCCTGCGAGTGCTAGACTTAAATTAAAGTCGGCTATCAAAGAGGGAAATAGGGGGCCGAGTATATTGGTAATAAAAGACACCACGAAGAATGTCAGTAAAACTAAGGCCAGAATCAGCTTGTTCTTATTCATCTTTCAGCATCCTTTGCTGTATCAAATATCTGATTTATATTGCCTGTCTTTTATCACTATAGAGATACTAAACTATCAAATAGTGATACTTTTCAACCGCCCTTGTTTTTATTGTTATCTTCATGATAGGAAAGAGTTTTTAATTCTAGGTTAAAGAGGTAAAGGATGTAAAAAGGCCAGAGATTTAATCTCTGGCCTTTCGGTGATAAGCAATTCTTACACTAGATAGGTAAGTTTACTGGTTCAATTAGTTTGCTAAGAACAGTGTATCGCTAACATCTGGTGCCCAAAGAGTTTGAGATACATGGTCAGCAATTACAGTATATGTCTGCCCCATATAAGTGACGCTCTCGCCAGCTTGATAACTAACATTTTCAGTCCAAACTGAGCTTGGTGTGCTCTTTAACCATAGGTTTGAGCTGGCTGTTGGTGCCCAGTTATTTTGGGATGTATGGGCAGAAACCGCCTTAAATACAGCATTATTGTAGGTAACATAGTCACCCTCTTGGTAGCTAGTTTCGCTTAACCATTGTGGTGCATAGTTATCCATAGTATCGAATTGATAACCTGCAGCCAGTGCAAGCTCAATAAACTTAGCCAGTTTTGGTAGGTTCAAGGTTGCACCTTGGCCACGCTTAGCATCTTCGAACAGGAAGTCATGGGTTAAGATAATAACCTTATCTGCGTGCAGAGCATCACCACATGGGAAGGTTTGTGTCTTTGAGTTAACGGGGTTGATGGTTACCGGTGCACAGGCATTAAGTGCTGCATCAACATAACCGAGAAAGGCTTCGGCTTCTGTTAGGCTGTTCGCTGGGTATGGGATCCCCCAGTTTTCAGGTGCCCAGTCGAGATCCCAACCATGGATAAGATAACCTTTATCAGCAAGGATATTTGATACCTCAACACCTGCTTTTGAACTGTTTGATGGATTTTCAGCATCACAAACATAACCAGGCTCCCAAGGCTTAAAGTCATCAGAGGTCGCACACAGGCCATCCCCTTTTAGCTCACCGCTTGAGCGCCAGCCATTAGTGTATGGTAGGCGAGCTAGGCTAGCTGCTTTATAGTTAGGGTAGCTTTGAATGTTTGGTATGTAAGACTCTAAAACAGTGAGGTTTTCACTGAACATAGAGGCATCATATACAGGATCTTGATAGGAGTTAATTTGATGATCACCAGTGGCATTACACTCAGCGCCACTTGTTGGGCCAAACTCCTCGACACAGTTATGTACCATATGGTCATAACTGTGGTTAGCTACCACATGTCCGCTTTTTAATGTTTGAATTAGTGCAGAAAGAGCCTGATCTTCGTTTTCATCAGCGATGCCATCTAAGTGCCAAGCATTGATATAGAAAGTCGCTTTAATACCTGCATTATCTAAGGTGTCAATGAGTGCTGGAGTTGCATTCATCGGGCCATCATCGAATGTTAAGTAGATGGTTTTATCACTGGCTTGTGCATATGAAATAGAGGCAAGAGCTAGTGATAGTGCGCAGGTTAGAGTTGTTAATTTCACTGTTATTTCCTTGTGTTATCAGAGGTAAAAAATGATATTTTCAATTATTTTTATAATTGTGTTTTTATTAGTGTGGTTAATTTAATCTTTGTTTTTTAACTCTGGTTATACGATTCAACTCCCTTAATATATTATTCTATCCATTTGATTTTATAACTTGATTGTCTAGTCAGTAGTGATATCTACTTTATATATATAAATATCCAGTTATAAACAACTGCTATTATTTGTATTCTGCCTTTATAAGGATAAAGTCTAGTTATATTTAAAATGAATATATTGTAAAAAGGTCTAATACACTTAACTACTAAGCGGGTTAGACTTTTCTAAATTGAGCATTAATAAACGGACTTATTTTAATGAAACCTATGTGCGAGAAAGTGATCCCTTCGAGTAACAGCTCATGGCGTTTTGTTAAGTACCAACTCCCCAATATTGACTTTAATTGGCACTACCATCCTGAGTATGAGATCTGTTTGACCTTAAACAGCCAAGGTTTGAGGTATATTGGCGATCATATTGAGGAGTATTCAGAGCCAGATCTGGTCTTTGTTGGTCCCCATATGCCCCACACTTGGCACTCAAGTATCAATGAGGATGAGTCTACACAAATAGTCTATGTCGCTCAGATCCCTAAACTTTGGCTAGATGGGCAAGTGGCTGAACACCCTGAAATGCAGGGTTTAGAGGAGATGTTAGAGCGCTCCTCAAGGGGGATTTTTTATAGCCCAGAGAGTACGGAAAAAGCCCTAAGTTTGTTTCAGCAGATGGAAAGCGCCGATCCCTTTAGCCGTTATATTCTGCTAATGAATTTACTCAATGTGATGCTCAAAGACGCTCAATCTAAGCTGTTATCCAGCCGATTCTTTACCTACGGTGATAAGACAGATTCAGGGATCGATAAACTAGATAGGGTTATTGAGTATATCTACGGTAACTTTGATAGGGGGCTTTATGCTGATGAATTAGCTGCTATTGCGCATATGAGTACCAACCATTTTCATCGATTCTTTAAAAAGCGTACCGAACGTACTTTAACTGAATTTATCAATCAGTTGAGGATAGGTAAGGCATGTAAGTTACTCATTAACTCAAACCATCCAATCTCTGTAATTAGCGATCAATGTGGTTTTAATAACATCTCCAATTTCAATCGTCAGTTTCTTTCGATAAAGGGCAGTACACCGAGTCGATTTAGAAAAAGCCTCAGGCTTAAGCATGCGCAATAAGAAAAATAAAAAAGAAGCACTAGGCCTCTTTTTATTTAGTTTCTGTTTGTATTTATACCCAAACAACTTCAAGGTGCAGGATTCAGCATGTCGAGAAGTGACAGAGTTCAAGGCATGAAATAGTAGGACTAGTTATTCTAATTCAATATTTCATAACACAGAAAAATGTTGCTTCTCGCCTTGCCCTTTGGGAGTTCCCGTAGAATCCCTGCACTGCGTTAGTGATATCAACAAGGGAATAACCATTATCCTCAATCACTGCCTTGTTCAGCTATCCTACGGGAGCTCTGAAACGAGCATCTTGAGGTAGCTTGGGTATAAGCTATGGGGATTAGCTGCTTAACGCATAACCGCCCTTTAGGTGAGCGACATTCGTAAAGCCAAGTCGATACATGGCTTGAGCCGCAACCATAGAGCGACTGCCACTGCGGCACACAAGCACCCACTCTGACTCTTTCTCCATCTGATGCTCCTGAATGAATTGCACCAGACGTGTCATCGGAATATTAAGGCCTGTATTTAAGCTGTTTTCAGTACTACTCTGCTCGCTCACTGTATCTAGTTTATGTTGCAGTGCATACTCATGGGGTTCACGAATATCAAGAATCTTCACATCACTGGAAACTGTCAGTCTCTGTTTGAGACTATCGCTACTGTACTCCTTAATTTGAGCTTTATCGCAGTCACCATAGTAGGCTCCACATAGGATCTCAGTGCCTGTCTCATCATTTAGATTTGAGTCTAGATCAGCTTTTCTTGCTGCAAACTGGGATTGGTTAATTGAACCCGTAAGTACTGATTGAAGCAGGCAATTGCGCACCACTTCAGCTGAGAGCGTGGTAGTAAATTCGTTATTGTAGTCATGACTGGCGCATAGCAAGGTTTGCTGGCCAATTAAGCGGTTTATCTGTTTTAGGCTATGGTACATGTCGATTGAGCTGCTGGAGGCGAAGTTAGTTCGGCCTAGGCTACCCATTAAGATGGTGTCCCCACAAAAAGCATAGCGGGTACTGGTGATTAAATTCATTGGATCTGAGCTTAATAACAGGCTGATGCTGTCATCGGTGTGGCCAGGTGTCGGCACCTTGACTAAAAAGAGCTCCCCTATAGTAAGCACACTAAATGATTCATCACCAACGGCTACTTTTTTTGTGTTGGTTGGCCAGCCAAGAACGTCGCTTTGTTGAGTGCTAAGGTACTTATTGGCTAATGCAACTCGTCCAGAGATATGATCGGCATGACCGTGTGTATCTAAGATGGCGACAGGGGTTAACTGCTGACATTGCAGCAGAGTATCGATACGTTTCTCAAGTTCAGGAAGTGGGTCGATAACCAGCGCCTGTTTACTCTTCATATCGGCATAGACCCAGGTACAGCTAGAGCCGGAGCGCAGTTGCACTAAACCATTGAGTGGGGTTTTATCTTGTGTTTGCTCTGTGTCATCGAGCATTAAACAGCTATTGGTGAGTGCTTTGGCCGCTGAGCGGATCCTTGCACAAGCACTATCAACCTCCTCTTGGGTCATAGCGGGACCAAAGGAGAGACGAATAGCGGATTCACTCTGCCAAACAGGTAAACCCATGGCGTCGAGAACAAAGCTTCGCGTGACTTTAGAGCTGCAGGCAGAGCCTGAACTGACACGGATATTTGCAGCGTCAAACAGGTCCATAATCTCTTTGCTGCTAAATCCTGGAACGGCGAAGTTCAGTGTGGTGGGGACACTATTATTAAATTGGTGGTTAAAGACAATATCGGGAAACGCTTGCGATAGGCTGTGACTTAGCTGTCGACGATAATCGTTCAGTGTATTGAGATCGTAAAAAGTCGTGTTATCTGTGTCGAGCAGCATCTGGAATATCACATTAAGGGCTGCCATACCTGGCAGGTTTTCAGTGCCTGAGCGCAGTCCGCTCTCCTGACCACCGCCTGCAATGAAGGGAGTAAAGGGCGCACCTTCACGTATATAGATAAAACCAATTCCCTTAGGTGCATAGAGTTTATGTCCACTAAATGGCGCGTAATCTATGCTGGTTTTGGCTAAGTTAAGTGGGCGTTTTCCCAGAGCCTGAACACAATCGACTAACCAAAATACCTTAGAGTTTCCCTCCCTTATGCACTGCTCAAGTTGCTGTAGATCTTGATAGACACCGGTCTCATTATTGACCGCCATGGTGCAGATCATTAATGCATTGCCGACCTCTTTTTGAATAAATTCAAGATCTAGTTTGCCAAACTGATCCACTGGGATCGCTTTAATTTCGGCGTTGATCCCTAAGATCTCATTCCAGTGAGCCAAGGAGTTAGGAACGGCTTTATGCTCAGTTGAGCCATATAGAATGCTATATTTTTTCCCTTTTTTAATCTGAGTCTTGGCTTTTATCAGACCAGACAATATTCCGGTTTGGATCCCCTCAGTAGCGCCACTGGTAAAGATAAGCTTGCCCTCTCCTGTGCCTAACAGTGTTTTGGCACGCTGACGGGTCTGCTCCATTAAGTTCTTCGCTTTGAGCCCAGTTATGTGACTACTGCTGGGATTGCCGAAGAGATCTTGCATGGCATCCATTGCAGCTTGTGCGGCTTGAGGGAGAACCGGAGTGGTCGCATTCGCATCGAGGTAGATCTGACTTAAGTTTGTTGTCTGGCTCATAGGGGGCTCTTATTTTTATCTCTGTTACCCACATATAACATAAGGGTATAACTAATTTCTTTTAGTTATATTAGCAGTTCTAAAGGAATGATCAAGATCACATTTAGTCTGCTCACGTTTAGTCAATGGAACGGGAAAAAGGGCATAGAAAGTTCTATGCCCTTTTAAATGGGGATCTATACCAATCAGTATAAAGATTTGATCGCTCAGCGAGAGTTTAGCGGTTCTGAGGTAAGGCAACGAGTGAAGAGCATATTTATTCTACGGTCAAGCTCGTTAACACAGCATCAGAGTCGCTAAAACTCGCCTGTAAGGAGTGTTTTTGGCTGCCTATTTCTGCGTTGAATGAACTCACAAGGGAATAACCATTCCATCATCCACTCGCTTTGAATTAGTTTGCCAAAAACATTCTGAGTAGATCAACTTCTTATATTGATTGGTATTATTAATGGGAAGGTTTATAGCTTCTTAAGGTGTCTACTCGTTCGCTTAACGCTGGGTGAGTACTGCTCCAACTGGGTAGATCAACCGCTTGTTGCTCTTGTAGCTTTTCAAACAGATCCGCAAGAGGCGCTGCACTTTGAAGCCGTGAATAGAGCTGGTGCGCGGCAAAATTATCCGCTTCGTTCTCATGTATTCTCGAATAGGTTAGGCCCCCTCCTAATACTGCGATACTGGCTAGAGTATCGGATATACCGCTACTGTCACCGATAACCATAGCAGCAGTAATGGAGAGGATGGCTGTTTGTACCATATTCGTCATCACATGATTGTGGTGCACATGGCCCAGTTCGTGGAGTATGACCCCTTCGAGCTCCATCTTTTCGTTTGCTAATTTGACCATAGCATCGGTTAAAATAATGGTGCCGTCGGCGAGTGCAAAAGCATTTGCTCCACCGTCTGCATATCTGAACTCTATTTTAGGACGATGCTTGAATTCGACGCCTTGGTTACTGAGTTTCTCTATTAGGAGATCAAACCTTTGGCGCAGCTTCTGCCGTTCTTGCAACTCAAGTTTAGACTCTTCAAAGCCCATCTTATTAAGCATGGTTAGTCCTTGATCACCTAATTCAGTTGAGAGTTCGACAGGCAGCTGGTTGGCAATAAACTTAGCTGCTTTCGGCACCCCATAAACATAGAGCCCATAAGCGGTTAATAGGGTGATAATCGAGGCCAGAAAGATAAGTAGCAAGTTACGCTCAAGCTTAACTAAAAGTGGCGTTTTACAGTGGCTGTTTAACCAGCTATTGAGCTTGTTTCCGTCACTGCTGATAAATACCCAGCCAGTTGAGAAGGTGATACTTCTGGGCATTGAACCTATGGCATCTGAGAGCGTGACCTCCTCCAGCTGACATTGGTGCTGGTGGGCCTCGCTTTTTAAGATAAGGTAGCCGTTACTCCCTAGGGTAAGCTCGGCCGCATGCTTTGTGGAGTTTTGGGGCGCCATTAGGTGCCCCTTTATGGTTTCGTTCATCTGACTGTATTATATGATGTTTAGGTTGATATCGAAGGCATCGACCATCTCATCGGCAATGGCGTTATTGGTTTCCTGATTATGATCTCGTACAGACATTAGAGCCAGATCGCCTTCGACTTGAGTAATACTTGCCATGTATTGAGCGCGTCTGATATCAGTCCATGCACGACCTAAACCGAAAGTGAAGACCACTATCAGTAGATTGGTGATGATCAGCGACAGATAACCGCCTAATGTCATATTGGACACCAGTTGTAACTTGTCATCTATTTGAGTTTTGCTAAAGAGATAGTTACGGATGCGAGTTTTGATAAATGCCGCGATAACAAAGCCGATAAAGAACATGTAGATATAGCCAATGAAAAGGGCGAAAAATGATGACGCTTGGTTAGTTGGATCGAGCGGTTCACCTGAAAAAAGGGAAGCGATAGTATCAAACATTCCAAAACCTAAAATGATAAGAAAGCCGAGAATCATGGATCCCAGAAATAGAGCCCCTGCGAGTGCGGCAATTTTTGCGTACTCACCCATGTCTAATTCAGCACTAAATTGCTTACCACCATATCGGTAACCGTTGACGACATAGCTTGCCATTCCCGTCATTACCCAGGCATAACCAAAGACTCCAGTTAAGGTAAAGAGCAGTATGCCGCCAATCACAGCAATGGCTGGATTGCTCTCCATTAGTAGAGCACTAAATCCCATTGAGCTTCCAATGATGATGGCGTAGGCGGCTAATGGTTTGGCTAAGATGTTAAGGTAAGCGCCTGAGTAGCTGCCTTCAAAATTAAAACGCACATTTCTAAAGCGTGTGATCCTAGCATCGAAGCGGATATTTCTTACCGATAGATAGGGGATAGCTAAGGTGAGCAGTGCACCACAAGCTATAGCGGCAACTGGGTGAACGCCAGACAAGATGGTCCATGCTATTAGCGCGACAACAGCGATGATACGCCCGATTAGTATCTGCATAGGTTTAGCAAGATACTCAAAGCGATCGCCATCTAGCTCAGTATTACCGTAAAAGTAGTTATTGGTTCTGACTTTCGCCCAGGCGGAGTAGATGCCAAAGGTGACGATAGTCAGTAGGATGTTAACTATCCATATCCCGAAGAATTCTGTGGCGTTACCGTGGAAATTAAAGGAGTGCTGTGTATTGGATAGATCTGTGTTGGTCCGGGTCATGATTTTTCCTTCCATTGGAATAAGCGTCTATTAGAGACGATATGAGGAAAGATATCAAACAATGGAGTTAACTCACAGATGAAATTCACTTAGGCCAAACCTTTGAGAGGAGATTGGCCTAGTGTTTAGTTTTGCTAATTTTAGGGGGATAGATCTTGTTTGATCTTTTGGAGCCATTTATGCCACTGAGGATACTCTGTGACCATGACGTTTAGACTTTCACTTTTATCACGACTTTGCGCACCTGAGTTGGGGTCGCACTTGTGCCTGGCATATGCATATCTTGGGGAAAGAAGATAGCAAACATCCCAGCTTTAAAGGGGATAAAAGCAGCGTCATCTTTATTGCTCTCGTAGTCAAACTCCGCATAATCATGTTTAGCAAAGTAGGGGCGAGAGGGAGTTTGATCCGCGAGTGGAAGGTAGCCAAACTCCTCCTCACCACTAACGACGAACTGCACATCAATATACTCTTGGTGTACTTCAAAAGGCTCCACTTCTTTGGGCTTAGTCTCATAATCGTTAACGATGACGAAAATATCTTTACCCTCGAGCTCATAACTTCCCACTTCAAGCTGGGTGAAGTCGGTTTCGGTAAGATGGGCTAACGCTTTCGTCAATCTTGGCGTTAGGTGGGAGTACAGGTTTGCGTTGCTTAACGTATCGAGGATCATAATCGGCTCAATAGGGGTAGATAGTAGAGGGAGTGTAACCTTGTCGCTGTTTGGCGTAAACCAGTTGGTTTGCTATATTGCCGAGGCTTATGAAGCAAATTGATAATTAATTAAGATAGGGATGTTCGCTTTGCCTGCATTACGCTTCCTTGCTGGTTCTACCGCATACAAAACAATTGCCGAAAATGGTTTGAAAGCCGACCTGTTTACTCAAGTGCTAGCGGCATCTGGAGGGCCGAAATGGATCGGTATCGCAGGTTTAGATAGGTATCTCTTTGGAGAGTTCTTTAAGGGAAGAACTGCCCCGTTGCATACCTTGGGGGCATCATCAGGTGCTTGGCGTCTGGCTTGTTTGGGTCAGGCAGATCCTTTAAGTGCCTATTCCCGTCTGGAGGAGCTCTACATAGAGCAAAGATACGACACTAAACCAACTCCGGTTCAGGTATCGACTCAGGTTAAGGGGATCATTGAGGGGCTTTTGGGTCAAAGTGGAGCTCAGGAGTTGATATCCCATCCGGTTATTAAGACTCACTTATTAGCGTGTCGTGGTCGTCATTTGAATCGTATAGCTGGTCGATTACCATTAAGCTTAGGTTTGGCAGCAACAGCAGCGACTAACCTTGCAAGTCGTCGTAGTCTAGGTTTGCACTTTGAACGCTTTGTTTTTAGTGGTCAGCATGATGACTCTCCATTTAACCAGCTTAAGGATCTTCCCAGCCAGCAGGTTAAGTTGACCTTAGATAATCTTCATAACGTCCTGTTAGCGACAGGCTCTATTCCTTGGGTATTGGCACCTGTTACCGATATCCATGGGGCGCCTAAGGGGCACTATTATGATGGTGGGATAACAGATTACCACTTCGATCTGCCTCTTTCCCATGCAGATGGACTCACCCTTTATCCTCATTTTTACCCGAATATGACACCGGGGTGGTTTGATAAATCTCTGCCTTGGCGCAAGGCAAATAAAAATTACCATAATGCACTTGTACTAGCACCGACGTCAGAGTTTCTCGCATCACTTCCCTATGGAAAGTTACCGGATCGCAGCGATTTTAAACATCTCTCTAGTGATGAAAGAATAGCGTATTGGCAGCAAGCTCTTGCTATGAGTCATCGATTAGCTGATGAGTTAAGTCTTGTAATTTCAAAGGGTAACATTATGGAGTACCTAGAGCATTTTTAAGCTGAATTGAGGCTGTTGCAACAAAATCCCACTTTAACTTGTCTAATAGAAAACAGTACAAAAAATAAACTTTCAGTCTTTTGTACTGTTTTCTATCTGGGCCAAGCATGCTAGAAGCAGTTAACTGCTACACTTTAAGATTATCAGCTCTTTATTTTGACTAATCAGCTAAAGCTAGTTCTTTCTAGCAGTTACCGACCCTAAGTGGAGGAGGTTACTATGAGAACACAGGAGATGGCGTTAATCACGCGGGACGCTTTACTGTTGCCCGATGGTAGACTTGAGCTGAGATTAGTAAGCCCCAATCACTTAAAGATGATTGCCGATGTATATAAAGGTAAATACCCCTTAGCATTTGGCATGTTAAAAGCTAATGGCAACCCTCCCTGTTACTCCAGTGTCACTCAATGTGAGATCATCGACTTTAATCAGCTAGACGATAACAGTTTGAGTATTGTACTTGAGGGTAAGCAGAGGGTAAAAATCTTGTCTGCGGCTCGACAGAGAAGTGGTGTGTGGATGGCAAGAACACTACCATCTTGCAACTGGAGTGAGGAGCCGATTCAGGGAGAGTTTGAGTTGATAAGCGCGGCATTAGAGCAGTTTTATGAGGTCAATCCAGATCTATTTGAGCTCTACTCTAATGTGCATTTAGAGGATGCTTCTTGGGTCAGCCAACGTTGGCTTGAGGTGCTGCCACTTTACAACAAAGATAAGTTGAAGCTAATGAATCAACCTGATTGTCATCAGACCATGGAGTTTGTTTTAGAGTTAATCAAATCACATGCAGATTAACTAGACTAAGGTGATAATCAGGCCCTGTTTACGAGCCTATGTCGTTATCTAGAGCCTATTTCTACTGCTCTATTATGGGCCTTATTCGCAGTGTCCAGCGTTTATAATTCTGTTAAAATACACTTCTCACTTTTTAATAGTTAACTCTCATGTCTTCCTCAGTCCTTGCAACCCAAGCCTCCTATGTTGTGTTACCTGAACATATTACCGATAAACCGACAGTACTCAGCTTTCTGGTTGAACGTTTTGCTCAGATTGATGCTAGCGTGTGGCAATCGAGAGTGGTTGAGGGAAAAGTACATTGGCAAGATGGAAGCTTGATTGAGCTTGATACTCCCTATAGACCAAGAGCAAGAGTCTATTACTATCGTGAAGTGGTGAGTGAGACTAAGGTGCCTTTCGATGAAGAGGTTATCTATCAAGATGAGAGGATTATTGTCGCTTTTAAGCCCCACTTTCTAGCATTGCATCCAAGTGGGAATGTGATTAATGAGTGTTTGGTTAATCGATTGAGGATTAAAACTGGATTAGAGACTATAGTGCCTGCTCATAGGCTTGATAGGGCGACAGCGGGCCTAGTATTACTCTGCCTGCATCCTGAGCATCGTCAAAGATACCATGACCTGTTCAAGTTTGGACAGATCCGCAAAGAGTACCAAGCGCTGGCTAAACTGACACCTGAATTGCTACTGAAACATCAGCGTGGAGAGCTATCACTTCCACTTAATTGGACGGTGAAGAACCGTATGGTGAAAGGGGAGCCCACATTCACCATGAGAGTGGCACCGGGGGAGCCAAATACTCACTCAGAGATCCAGTTGATTGAGATAAACGGTGAGCTAGGTGTGTTTAATCTCTCTCCTATCACGGGGCGCACTCATCAGCTTAGGGTACATATGCAAAGCTTAGGCATGCCAATCTTAAATGACAGATGTTACCCAGAGCTACAGCCTAAGGCCCCTGATGACTACAGTAAGCCTCTTAAGCTTTTGGCTAGGCGGCTTACCTTTACCGACCCCGTGAGTGGCCAGTTGATTAAACTTGAGTGTGATGCTTTATCTTTATCTTGAATATTGTATTCAATTGTTGTTTTTCTGCCGCGTTCATTTTAAGCTGGGTTATAAGTTAGGATATCGTCGCCAGACGCGGCACATACAGGGAGAAGGGTAATGGATAAAACGAGCCTCACCGCTTTAGGTTTAGTAACTTTTGTTGGTATTACTGCCTTGGGTTATCAAATTTTCACCCAAGACCCTTCAGCCTCTCTCACTCCATCTCAATCAAGTGAGCAGCCTGCCAAGACGTTAGCTCATATCTCTGACCCAGGGCGAGAAAATGTAGAGTTAGCGACGGTTTCAACCCTGGTGAAATCAGATGAGGGTTTAACACCAGTTTCCACTTTGCCGCCTGAATCCATCAACCTCTCTACTGTTAACGCTCCGATTGAGAAGGCGGTTTCTTGGTCAGAAAGAGAGAGACAAAATGAGGCACAAACCCCGCCACCTCAAGTTGCAGACTTGGTAGCAGAGGCCGATCCAGGCCCCAGTGCTGGAAAAGATCTCTCACGTCCTCAAAGGCCTGCAGTACAAGCGCAGCGCGTAGCGCCCGTCAGTCGTCCCGCACCCACAGCTGTGAATTAGGTAATTAACAATCACCTTTAGGGTCAATCATCACTCAATGAATCGGCATTTTGAGCGCCATGTTTATCACGGCTGGGGACCTGAAAAAGGGTCTCACTCATATCTGCGTGAAGAACAGCAATTTTAGTTGGTGCTCCATTTGGTGCAAAGCTCACCACTCCTATACCGCTCTCGTTAAACAGTCGCTGACTGCGAGCACCGTTAGGCCTTCTGCCACGAATTGACATGCGCTTACGCTTAGTGAAGAAGTTAAGTGGTGAGAAGTGTCCATATAGCCAACCATTAAGTTTATCGAAAATTGGCAGTAACTTTTCGGGGAACTGATTCTTAATGCCGCTGCTGGTGATCTGGTATATTTTCGGCCCCCCTTTACGGAAACGAATACGGATATCGTAAGCAAAGGAGTAGTGTACATCCCCTGATAGGATCACAAACTGCTCTGGGGTTTTTCTGTGTTGGAATATGCTCAACAGAGTGTTGGCAGTTCCTGGGTGAGCCATCCAGTTTTCAGCATCGACTAATAGAGAACCTCCGAGTAAGGTTGCGGTTCTTTGAATTGTTTCAATCAGTTTAACCCCGAACATAGGGGCGGCGGAGATGATGATCACCTTATCTTGGCCCATTAGTTCATGTTGAAACTCCATAAGGGCTTCCCAGTCCATTAAGCCAGAGGGTTTAGCCAGATTAGACTCACTGCGCCATCTATGGGTACGGGTATCTAGAACTACTATTTTTGGGCTGGTATTAAGGCTGTAGTGCCAATGTTCAAATCGGAGTAGTTTATCGATTAGCTCATCTTGGTAGAGTTCATTGGGTTGATTAAAGAAAGCATCTAGGCTGGGAGTGATCTCATGTTTAAATTTATCAGGCCCGTTGCCGAGCCCTTGGAACAGGGCGTAACCTATCAGCGCATTACCAATGATCCGCTTTGAAAATGTATGTCCATAAGCCGCTTCCTCCCACTTGGCGGTGAGATTCCAGTCATCGGTGACATCATGATCGTCAAATATCATATAGGTGGGCAGATGAGCCATAAGTCGCCTGACCTGTTTTAGCCCAGTTTTGAACTCAAGCAGGTGTAACCACTCTCGCTGCCACCTTGCTGTATTGGCGACTGATAGGCCAACAACCTCTTTTGGAATTTCGATGCGATCCCATAGCTCCGGTGACCAAGTTAACAGGTAGAAGGCGATTATCTCCCCTAGGCTCACCAGATGATTTTCGGCGAGGGAGGAGGTGAAGATCGGGTGGTTTTTATACCAGTGCCCTAGTGCTGTTTTGGCCGGGTAGTTGGTTTTGGGTAGTAAGTTCCTATGCCTTTGGTACATGGCGGCAGGATGGTAACTTATTGAGTGGCTATCAGGGAGCTGGGCATGGGTAAACTTCTCCTGGGGCAGGCCCAATAGTTTTATTGTTTCTCCAATGGCAAAAAGAGTGGGGCCTGCAATATCATCAACATAAACTTGATCGCCACTGAGCATCAGGAGTGAAGGTCTGGCTTGTGGGCTTAAGTCTTGGCTTACCTGTGTATCGGCTGCGACTAAGGCATCGCCACTGTGATGGTGGGCATTACGACAGGAGCCATGGAGCATATGGTCAATTTCAGGTTTGATAACGAAATTCGGTGTTGCTTGCTCGTCATAATTAAGTGCCTCCACGCCGCTAAAAATTGCACCATGCTGGCTGTCTTCAAGGCTATAACTTATCTCTACTTCAGTTGGCAGTAGCTGAGTTTGTTTGAGCTGAACCATATATTGGTAAGCTCGCTCGCCCAATCTAATAGTGTGTAGCTGCTCACTTGTTAGCGGTTTGCTGAAAAGAGGTTGCTCACCTTGGTGCAGGCTTGAGCTCTGTTTAAGTGTCAGAGTGAGCGAGTCCATAGGTTGGCTGCTTACAAACCAGAGGGTAAAGTTATCCCGATCGCAATGGCGCAGTATCGGGCCGGCAACTAATAGGGGGAGAGCTGACTTCATCTAATACCAATCTCAATATTTCATTGCCTACCAGACTAAACAAGTGATCTTAAATTGCAAAGGTAATTCAATGAAAAAGAGTTAACTTATGTTTAGGAATAGTAGGGGAGGATTATCTGACTTTGTGAATAAAAGGATCGGCGAAAATATTCTTGATATCGGCGCCCGCTAGATAGGTGCGTTTTTTCATCTTATTTACCATATCGGGATGCCCACAGAGGTACACTTGCCAACCACTTAAGTTTTGATGATTTTTAAGTGCAAGCTCATCGGCGCGAATTCGATCTTTTTCCTCTGCCTGAGTGCCAGAAACACAGCCTAAGTAATGGAGATTATCGTATTGTCTCGCAAGTGAAGTCAGGAGTTGTTGGGCATATAGGTCATCAGCGGTTCGACTTCCGTGGTAGAGGTGTATCGGCCCTTGATGTTGGTGATGCAGTGCATCTTTGACGATACCAAGTAGAGGTGCTAAGCCACTGCCAGTTCCTACCAGCAGCATGGGCATGGTTTGCATCTCTTTTTGATAGTAACAATGGCCAAAGGGACCGCATAGCTCAAGCTTGTCATCTAGTGATAGCTGCTCATGTATCCACTGGCTCATGCCACCATTATCAATACGCTGAACATGAATCTCGAGCATATCTCCTTGGGCTGGGTGACTGGCTAGGGAGTAACTTCGTGTTAATCCATCGGATCGTCTGAGATTGATAAATTGGCCTGCGTGGTACTCCAGTGGAGTATCTGGGTCGAGTGTGATGCTGAGTATTCGCTTGCTAAGGGGAGTAATGGCAGCGACCTTAACTTGGGAAAATAGCGCCTGCTGAGTGATGGGGGATACCGTTAACTCCCCCTGAGGAAAACAGATACAGGGGAGGAAGTAGCCTAATGCTTTCCAGCTTTCCCTTATATCGGGCTGGGCATCTTGAACATCTCCCTTTTTTGCTTGCAACATGCAGGTGTGACAGTTGCCGTTTTTGCAGGAGTAGGCAAGGTCAATCCCTTGTCTTAGAAGGGCTTCTAGTACGCTCTCATCTTGATTGAGAGTGATTGCTTTTTCTTGCCAGTGTATCTGCTTCATCGGCTATAAACTTAATACGTCGTCATGGGTGCTAGCTGCGATAGTCATGACTTGTTCGATTAACTCATCCGATACATTGAGCTCTTTGAGCGTGGCTTGCAGGTGTCCTGCGACAGTGTTGAAGTGATTGGTATCGAGGCCCTGTTCAAGCAAAGGAGCGTGGGCTTCGCGCAGGGAGTTGCCTGTGTAATCATTTGGTCCACCAAAGGCCATGGTTAAAAAGCTTTTTTGCATTGCGCGCATACGATCCATATCTACATCATCAAAAAAGTGGCTGATACTATCATCGCTCAATACTTTACGATAAAAGATATCCACTGCAGCATCGACAGAGGCGTTACCTCCGAGTTGTTCAAAAAGTGTTGTCATTTTTATACCCTGTTGGTCTAGTAATATTTGGTTCCATCTCTATGAAGTTACCAAAGGTCAATACGCTCTTTTGAGGTTAGGACACCAACAGCTAACGTCAAGTTGGATGACTTTGTACTCAGCTTCTATCAGGTATTGTGAGTCATAATATTTTGCGCCTGATGAAGATGAATAGAGCTAACATTAGAGTTAAGGTAAAGCCCAGCGCACCAGAGCTTGAGCCTACTAGCTCTACTGGAGTATTGGCCTGTAAGCGATCATTAACACCATCTCGATTTGTATCTGCATTTTCATTTCTGTCTAATATTCCGTCGTTATCGGAATCATCATCAAGGTAGTTTGGTATGCCATCAGTATCGGTATCTATGACTCCCTCCTCGATATCAGGTATTCCATCGTTATCACTGTCTAGATCAATGAAGTTGGGGGAGTTATCTTTATCTGAATCGATATCCCCTTCAATACTGTCGGGGATAGTATCGTTATCGCTGTCGCTATCGATAAAGTTAGGGATATCATCATCGTCGATGTAGCTTTGGGTTAAGAGGCTGTCATCTATGCCGTCGAAGTTCTCATCGACGCCCATGGTGATCTCTACATCGACAGTATCATCAATTCCATTTTGGTTATTGTCTACTTTAGATAACGCTATCATCACCTCCTCTCTGGTATCTGAAATGGAGTCATTATCACTGTCTAAATCCAGATGGTTTGGCTGAGAGTCGAGATCTGAATTTAGCGGAGTAAATTGATCATCAATGCCATCGTTATCAGTATCGATACCACCTGTGATGTCTACGTCCCATGCGTTATCGATACCATCTTTATCGTGATCGAGATTCATCGGGGCTGGGTAGTTATTTTCAACTGTATCGGATAAGCCATCATTGTCGCTGTCACGGTCTAAGTAATCGGCCACATTATCTTGATCAAAATCGCCTCGACCTTCGGTAATGTCAGAGAGTCCGTCATTATCATTATCTTTATCTAACGCAGAAGGGATGCCGTCATTATCATGATCTATGGGGGCAGCGGTGCCGAACCAATTAGGCATGTTGTCATAAGAGTTATCTATGCCATCTGCATCATCATCGTTTGATAGGTCGATGCGTCCATCGCTGTTTTTATCTAAAGTGGCAGCGGGAGTGTTTGTGATATCCATAATGCCATCGTTATCACTGTCCAGATCGATGAAATCGGGAATAGTATCTAAGTCTGTGTCAGTGGGAGTTAAGAGCTGTGTGCTGTTGGCATCAAATAATCCATCGTGATTAATATCGGTTCCACCGGACTCATTAATATCGAGTAGACCATCGTTATCACTGTCTAAGTCATGCATATCAATAACATTATCAGCGTCACTATCGGTAAGCTGGATATTGTCGATGATTCCGTCAGCGTTGCTGTCATCTCCTGGAGTGAAGTCAGGGTCGAAGATATCAGCTATACCGTCATTATCTTCATCGATGTCTTGCGCGACGGTTTCGCTCGTATCTATGATGCCATCGTTGTCTGAGTCAATGTCTATATGATCTGCTAAGCCGTCGTGGTCATTATCATTTTCCTCTAACTTTGCATCACTTATCCCATCGTTATCAGCATCGAAATGACCGGTGTTATCGATATCGAACCTGTCATCAATCCCATCGCCATCACTGTCATCTCCCTGTGTCATGTCGATATCGTAAAGATCGGTAATTCCGTCACTATCGAGATCAACACGGGCATAGGTGGCCTCGATAGCATCGGGGATCCAGTCGTTGTCTGAGTCTATATCTAGGTAGTTAGGTTTACCGTCACTATCCGAGTCGATAAGATCAATATCATCATCGATACCATCGTTATTCGTATCCCTCCCTTTTGTTTGCTGAACATCGAAAAGGTCATCTATCCCATCGTTGTCTGAGTCCTCTCCTGAGATCCCAGCCTCAAATCCATCCACTAGCCCATCGTTATCGCTATCAATATCAAGGTAGTTAATGATGCCATCGAGATCGCTATCAAAATTTCCTTCAACAATATCTGGGATCCCATCTCTGTCTTCATCTTGGCTTGAGTCGAGGTAATCAGCGATTCCATCGCCATCACTGTCAACTAGGCCCTCTTCACTATCAGGTATACCATCATTATCAGAATCGGTATCTAGTCTGTTGGGAATGCCGTCGCCATCGCTGTCGGAGTCTCCTTCGATGACATCTAAAATGCCATCGCCATCATCATCGAGATCATCACTGTCTGAAATTCCATCCCGATCGAGATCCGGTAAAACAAGAATCGTGATGAGAGCGATATTTGAATCAGATTCAGTATCGTTGGCCTTAAATGTGAAGCTATCATCTCCTGAAAAACTCTCTGTTGGTTGGTAGGTTAAATTGGGACCAGATCCCATTAGCGTTCCATTTTGAGGAGATGACACGATAACGTAACTCAATGGTGAACCTTCAGTGTCTGTGGCGTTTAACTGGAGTTCGATGGAGCTTGCTTGCACCATCTCTATACTTTGGCCACCTGCTATGGGCGCATCGTTAATGGCATCGATATTGATTGAAACCGTGGCGATATTGGAATCGATGGCCCCATCATTGACCTTAAAGGTGAAATTGTCGGCTCCAGTCTCATTAAGGTTTGGCGTGTAGGTCAGGTTAGGTAGGGTGCCGGTTAAAACTCCCTTGCTGGGTGAGCTGATTACACTGAAAGTTAGACTGCCGGCTTCGACATCGATTGCGGTGAGGATGATAGCTTTAGGAGTATCCTCTGCCACTGTCACGCTCTGGTTATTTGAGATTGGCGCATCGTTAATGGCATCGATATTGATTGAAACCGTGGCGATATTGGAATCGATGGCCCCATCATTGACCTTAAAGGTGAAACTGTCGGCTCCAGTCTCGTTAAGGTTGGGCGTGTAGGTCAGGTTAGGTAGGGTGCCGGTTAAAACTCCCTTGCTGGGTGCGCTGATTACACTGAAAGTTAGACTGCTGGCTTCGACATCGGTTGCAGTGAGGGTGATAGCTTTAGGAGTATCCTCTGTCACTGTCACGCTCTGGTTATTTGAGATTGGCGCATCGTTAATGGCATCGATATTGATTGAAACCGTGGCGATATTGGAATCGAGGGCCCCATCATTGACTTTAAAGGTGAAACTGTCGGCTCCAGTCTCATTAAGGTTTGGCGTGTAGGTCAGGTTAGGTAGGGTGCCGGTTAATGCTCCCTTGCTGGCTGAGCTGATTAAACTGAAAGTTAGACTGTTGGCTTCGACATCGGTAGCGATGAGGGTGATAGCTTTAGGGGTATCCTCTGCCACTGTCACGCTCTGGTTATTTGAGATTGGTGCATCGTTAATGGCATTGATATTGATTGAAACCGTGGCGATATTGGAATCGATGGCCCCATCATTGACCTTAAAGGTGAAACTGTCGGCTCCAGTCTCATTAAGGTTGGGCGTGTAGGTCAGGTTAGGTAGGGTGCCGGTTAAAACTCCCTTGCTGGGTGAGCTGATTAAACTGAAAGTTAGACTGTCGGCCTCGACATCGGTTGCGATGAGGGTGATAGCTTTAGGGGTATCCTCTGCCACTGTCACGCTCTGGTTATTTGAGATTGGTGCATCGTTAATGGCATTGATATTGATTGAAACCGTGGCGATATTGGAATCGATGGCCCCATCATTGACCTTAAAGGTGAAACTGTCGGCTCCAGTCTCATTAAGGTTTGGCGTGTAGGTCAGGTTAGGTAGGGTGCCGGTTAAAACTCCCTTGCTGGGTGAGCTGATTAAACTGAAAGTTAGACTGTCGGCCTCGACATCGGTTGCGATGAGGGTGATAGCTTTAGGGGTATCCTCTGCCACTGTCACGCTCTGGTTATTTGAGATTGGTGCATCGTTAATGGCATTGATATTGATTGAAACCGTGGCGATATTGGAATCGATGGCCCCATCATTGACCTTAAAGGTGAAACTGTCGGCTCCAGTCTCATTAAGGTTTGGCGTGTAGGTCAGGTTAGGTAGGGTGCCGGTTAAAACTCCCTTGCTGGGTGAGCTGATTAAACTGAAAGTTAGACTGTCGGCCTCGACATCGGTTGCGATGAGGGTGATAGTTTTAGGAGTATCCTCTGTCACCGTTATGCTCTGGTTATTCGAGGTCGGCGCATCGTTTACCGCAGACACGGTAATGGTGATACTTGCTGTATTTGATATCAGGTTGCCGTCATTGGCGATAAAAGTAAAACTATCTCCGCCCGCATAATTTGCTGCTGGCGTATAGGTCAGGTTAGGTGGAGTTCCGCTTAAGCTACCGTTTGCAGGGGAGGTGAGTAAGCTATAGCTGAGGCTGTCCAGATCGATATCGGTTGCGGTGAGGGTGATGGATGTCGGTGTATCTTCTGTTACTGGAATACTCTGGCTGCCGGCACTGGGAGTGTCATTGATGGGGCTGACATTAATTGAAATCGTTGCCGTATTGGAGTCGGTAAATCCATCATTGACCTTAAAGCTGAATGTGTCGGCTCCGTTATAATCTGAATTAGGTGTGTAGGTTAGGTTAGGGAGCGTGCCGCTCAACACCCCATTATTTGGAGAGTTGGTAATGCTGTAGCTGAGGGTATCGAGATCTATATCTGCTGCGGTTAAAGTGATTGATGTAGGAGTATCTTCGGTTACAGATATGCTTTGAGGAGTAGAGCTAGGTATGTTGTTAACTGAGATGGTGAGTTCTTGATGAATATATTCTAACGTGCCGCCTCCATCTACACGAACAAACAGTAAGTAGTCATTATTGGTGTCTGCATCTAAAGGCGTTTCATAGTCTGGGGCGGAAAGAAAAGTGAGCTCTCCGCTGGCATCTATATTAAATAGTGCCGAGTCACCGCCAAATATAGAATAGGTGTATGACCCTGAACCTCCCGTTGCGACAACGTTTGTCACTAAGGTGCTGCCCTCATTTACTTCGATTGCGGCTTCATGACCCCCCCCATTTGAGGTGACTGTCGGGGCGCTAGCATTGACGTTGATAGCTTCAGTGGCAAAGTCACTTGAGAGACCATAAACATAGGTGTCTATGTAGTTGAGATCACCAATGCTAGTGAAGGTAAAGTCTCCCCATGTATGGCGGTGTGTACCTACTGATGCAAGAGAGGATAGGGTGCCACTGGGGAGATTCGTACTCCCGCCTATTGGAGTGTCATCCCAATAAACCTGCGTTCCCACAAGCGTTGTTTCATCGGTCGCCTGTAAAATTGTTAGGCCGTTGTTTGTTCCTCCTCCACTTGTTTCAACATCTTTAACAACGAAGTGAGATTCACCTAGCTTTAGGGTTAATTTAACATCATATTTGGCTGGAACCATGGCGTTCCCATCAGCATCTTTTCCATCCCAAACGTGATTAACGGTGACATTTTGCTGCATCTCTCCTTGTAATATAACTTGATAGCTTCCCCCTAGCGCAGCTACGCTGATGGCGTAAGTTCCTGTTGCATTTGGAGTAAAAGAGAAGGTACCTGTATCTTCAATGGTGTCACCATTGGGCGTTATTTCATTGTCGTTACCTGCGCTATCGATAAAGCTGAGGGTGTCGGTTAGCTGAGCGGCACTGCTAGGAGCTGGAGAGGGACTGGCGCCTTTTGGGTAGCTAAGGTAAGTGGGAAATTTCTCATCAATACTGAATGACAGAGAGTTACTCGTGCCAGAGTAGGGTGGATTTAATCCTATGCTGTTTGAGAGGACTTTATGAATATCCCCGGCAAAGTTTTGCAGGTCGGCTGCCCACACATAATTCGTGTTAGCAAAACCACCCGGAGCTAGAATATACATCCTAGTATCTGCCGCATAGGGCTCCGTAGAGCCAGGGGTATCGAATCGCCATAGGTAAGAGAATAAGTTGCCGTCGTTAGCCATAGGATCGACGCTGTCTCCTACGTTATCGACAACTGAGATATCCCACCTCTGGTAATTATCAAATAACTCACTTAAATCGACGGCATACACTCCCGCACTTGATACCTGATAGTGCATGACTTCACCACTACTAGGAGTTGCTGGAAGCGGGTTAGTCATGGGATCTGAACAGCTAATATTCCCAACGGTGGAGGTGAGATCTGCTAACTTGGCGTTTTTTACATATTTGCCAGAAACAAGATTCGTTGAGTAGATGTCAGCATAGACCTGTCCACTTTGATTAGACTGCCGACATAGGTGTAAGCGAATATACTTATTTGCCCCATCGACATGAACAAACATCAAGGTATCTGTTTCGAGATATTGTGGATGGGCTGCATCCATCTGATAGGTTCCCTCTGCATAGAGGTTATGGCTGTATATGCAAAGGAGCATCAGGAAAATTGAACGGTTTAATAATGGCTTTAACGTCTCATTCATCATCAGCTTCTTTTCCACTTTAAGGTAAAGGCTGGGTCAATGAATGAACTGAATTTCGATTTGATAATTTCAGTTCGATTGACCTGATTATTACGAAAAATCCATTTCTTATTTCATTAAATATAGAATAGATGTTGAGTTTTAGCTTGTTGGTGTGAATGCAGAGTTCTTTTGATTGGTTTGATATCAACGGCTTCTAGTAGACTTATCTTGTTTTCTAGTCTGGCCCATTATGTAATGATGAGTGACTTGAGTGCGTATAACATTGAGATTGGAAACTTTAGATATTATGGATGATGTTCAGATTAAGTGGCGTAAGTTTAAAGCATGCATAGCTCTACCTATGGCGATGATGAGTACTCAAGCACTTGCTGATATCGGCGATACCCCCGTTATTGGTGGCGTGTTTAATGCCAGTGAGATAATGAGAGATCAAATCGTCTCCTCTTTGAGTGCATCCACTAAGCTGACTCGTGATATCACACTGTTTACCATCGCTGGTGTTTCTCTCGATGTTTACATTCTCTCTCTTCCTCTGGACAGTAAGGTTAAAGCCAGAGTTATCGGCCAACTCAGCGACCCCACTTATGCCATTCCTTTGGGTCATTTTCTCTACAGTTATTACGACCGTTATGGTGACATGAACACCCATGATGAGTTTAAGTTGTACCTCAATAGTCAATATACGCTGCAGCAACTAAAAGGGTTTGAACATAGCTTATATCATGTGGGTGAGGAGGCTGAGATAGAGGAGAAGGAGTCTGGTACTCAAGGTAATAGTGAAGGGTTAAAAGCCGATAGTCAGTTTATCGCCTCTATGGTGACTATCTATGATGCCTTGGTTGAGATTGGTCAATGGCAGAACATGGATACCTTGCCATCGACTTATACTTATCTCACCTCTTCAGCAGAAGACCTTGAGTTAATAGATAAGATACAGCCGATCATTATTAGTTTAATGGACAAAGCCAGTGGAGGGATGGAGCCTAGCGAGATGAAAACGGCTCTGCTTGGAATTATCGAAGATGGCAAGCCTGAGCATAAACATAAAGTGAATAATAAAGCTCAGGCGTTAACCATCACACTCATCGATTTTGTTCGCCTAAACGTCCTCAAAGCCTATCGTCAATTTATCTATAAGCAGGAGCGGGAAGAGGCCCTGCATGCTTGGATGTTGGATACCTTTGATGAGGACAGCAATCAGTTAATGGTATTTCTCAGTTCACAGCAAAAACGCCGTTATGGGGTGCAGGTCGCCGTTGATGGTCTGCAGCAGGGGTTACTTGAAGGGCTGGTGGATCAAGGTAAACCTTTTATTAAATATGCAAACTCCCTACATGAGTCTCGTGACAAATTAAAACTTAAGGGGGAGGGGGTTAATCAGCCGGAGCATGAACAACAAGTTAAGTTTATGAATCGCTTAGCCGAGCATGAGTACAAAGATCCCAACTACCTGCCATTCTTTAAGCGCCTCTATCTTAACCATCGAGACTCTATTACTCAGGTGGGGATCTCATCCACACCGACAATCAGCGTGCGAAACCTACCTATCATTAAAACTGGCGCCAAGGTTTCTGGAGAGAGAGGAACTGGGATCCCCAACTTTCACTTTGTCGACAGAGAGGATGATAGGGCGTATTACTTTTTTGGTAACGATGCGCTGCAACTGGACAGGTTAATGGAGAGTCAGGGCGTTCAGACCATGTTCGATCGTTTAGCTTATCTCAATACCCTAAACTGCAATGGACAATATGATTGGAATGCACACTCGACCTACGATGGGCTCGTCAACCTTGGGTTTGGTGAAGTGCAGCGAGATTACGGTGAGAAGCGTTGTCTTAGAGAGCTAACTGAGCGGGCTAAAGTGGAGGTGAAGTTAAGGCACTTTCGACAGGAGTTAATTGAGGATATACAAGGCTATCAGGGGATCTTCTTTCTTGATATCGTCACTAAACTCACCAAGAGGTGGAAGATAGAGAAGGCGATCGCTGAACTGGCAAGTATGGATGGACAAGGTATGCCTGATTTCACCTTGATCTATAATCCTTGGCCGGATCATTTTGCGCATTTTACTGGGCCATTTAGTGATGAGATCATCATGCCCACTGGGGAGCTTAATCGGCTAGATCATTGGCTCGCCAAAACAGAGCAGGTCTACAAAGAGGCTGGGATCTATGATCAAACCCTCTGGGGGATGGCTGGAGATCATGGTTTAACCCCTATCTTCTATGCGCTGAATCCTGAGAAACGTGTTTTTGAAGCACTTTCAAAAGAGCAGGGATTTGAGATTGTGGTAAAGAAGATCTCCTCCGATGAGGGCGAAGGCCCTAAGATCACAAATGCACTGAACTATTCTGGAAATCAAGCTGTTGATGTAGTTGTCGCTTCTACAGCTGGTGGCAACATGATGATGGACTTTTTCAATTCAAAAGCGGGATGGAAGTCGCAACCTGTTTACGAAGAGTTGACCCAATGGAGGCCGTTTAAGGGGGATAAACCTGTCGATATCGTGGCTGAGTCAGCAGCTAGGTTATCAGAGTCTCTTGACTACATGGTACTGCGTGAACGTCAGTGTAAAGTGGATGATTGCAGGGTACGTTTGGTGGGATACCGTGAAGGTGTGCGTCTCGATGAATTTGTTGAACTTAAAGGGGATAAGCTGTTTTATGCTAGCCACTCTGCTAGTGAACCAAGCTTGCTTGATATCCAAACTTTAAATCCTTATCGTGTTCGCCCTACAGAGGCTGAATTTCAACATTACTTAGATTTAAAATCGCAATGTCTGCAGCAAGCCAAGGAGCAAGACAGTGCAACGTGGTGCAGTGTAAAACAGTGGCGTAAGTTGACGGCATTTACCCTAAGGCCCGACTCTGTTAATCAAATAGCAAGGCTTTATGAGGAGGATAGAGCTGGCACAGTTAATCTGTTTCCCAAAGCTGGGATAGGATTTAATACTAAAGTCCCTGGTCGCCACGCTGGTGAAGATTACCTTGAGAAAGATGCCTTTATCGGTTTTTGGGGCGCGCCAATAGGTGACGCAGCCACACCATTAACCATTGAAGAGAATGGCTCACTTGCACCAACTATCTATGAATACCTAACAGGTGAAACCCTTGTGCCCGGTGAGAATGGTTGGGGGTATCCCTCTTTACTGGACAAGTTGGATATTCAATAGGTGAAAATACCCAAATGATTCTTTATTGATCGTGAAACTATATAGGTAATACACAAAAGTAATGCTCACTTTAGTGGGCGATCGCTTTTATTACTTTATAAATCTATTTTAGAATTCTGGACTTTATTAGCGTTAGCTTAAGTGTGAATTCCCTCTTATTAGACCTATCAGCCTTTTAAGTTGCATTGAGTGCTTCTGTTTTATTAGCAACACAGGCACTAATCATAACTTGTTGTTAACCTGCTGTTATTGTTTTAAAAAAACTATTCTAAAAAAGTTAATTATTCCTGATGAACTCGTAAGTTGTGAGCTAGATCACCTATAAATTGTGACTTTGATCACGGGGTTGTTCTGCTGGGTATCACTAGGTGTATACATGTGTGTATTTTGATGTGTATTATGGCGTCAACAAAACGGAACACTGTGATGTTCTCGTCTATTTCGCTAATACATATTTGGATCTACTTAAATGAAAAAATCTTTAATTGCTTTAGTTGTTGCAACTTCTATTTCAGCTTTGAGTGTTGCAGCTGCGCCAGTCGATAAAGACGGCCGCTATCTAAATACCGCTAAGGACTTGATTGGCTCTTTATCCTATCAGGACAAACAAGAGTACATCGCTCAGTTCAATACTCTTGAAACTCAGCAAGAAAAAGCGGCGTTCTTCAAGATGGTGATCGTTGCTGAAACCTCAGTTGAAAACGCTGTTAACTTCGTACTTGACCGCGTTGAAGCTGGCGAAGGTACGCTTGCTGATATGGGTCTGACCGGTACTGATGTAGAAGCGTACATGGTGGAGTCAGGTCTGCTTACAGAAGGTCGTAACGGCAATCTAGTTATCGATGACACATCAGATGCGTATAAAGCAATGAAGGCTCGCCGTAGCGAAGCATGGACGAAGCACGTTCAGTACAGCGATGACGACCCGTTCTACATCAGCCCAATCGTTGATGATAACGAGCGTGATATTCCTACTCCTGCTCCAATCTCAACTGACCTTAAAGTATCAGGCTTCAACAAGGCAATGGAGAAAGCTGGTAACTCAGCTATGATCCAGAAAGATCCTATTACTGGCGAGTATACTCTGTACCGTGAAGGTCAAGCTCCGTTAGCTCTAACTAACGAAGAAGCTGTTAAAAATGCAATGCGTGTGGTTGCGTTAACAAACACTGATGGCTATGAGAAAGTTCTTCAAGAAATTCATGACCGTCAAGAAGTGATTGTAGATCCTGTCGATGTTGTAATTACTCCTATTGATCCAGGGTTTGGCGTAGACCCCAAACCTGGTAACCCTACTCCACATCCTGGTTACTCTACCGATGTTAAAGTCTCTGCTTTCAATAAGGCGATGGAACGTAAAGGTAGTGAAGTACAAATTTCTAAGACTGTTGATGCTGTGACTGGTGAAGCAACTTACCATTTCATTCAGGACGGTTCAGCCCCAATCGAACTAACTCCTGAAAATGCTGATAAATTCAAGAAGGCTTTAGCTAAGGCCACAAATGACCATCGTAGCGCAAAAATAGATCCTATAGATCCAGGCTTCGGTGGTGACCCTGATAAATCTCCGAAAGATACAGGTATTGATAAGATTTTAAATGAGTTTGCTGCGGTGAACTCAAGCATTCAAGTTGTCGCTAACTCTGCAGCTAATAATTCATTATTGATTGCTGATGTTGCAGCAACTCAGAGTGCATCTAATGTTGCACTTCAGGAAGCGAGTCAAACATTACAAGCCAAAACTGGTAAAGCTGTTCAGGTTCTAGAAACGGCTCGAAATGGTATGCAGTCAGGTGTCAATGAGCTTCATATTGCAGCAGGTAGTATGAAGACTTCACTCACAGCAGAGCTAGCAGACTTACAAGCACAGATAGACCGTTTAAATTCTGGTGATGATGGGACTAATCCACCAACGGTGGACGAAGAGCTTCGTGCTGGGCTCGTTGTTGCTAAAGATAAAGTAGAAACTGAATTAGTGGCTGTAAATAAAAGTGTTGATATCGTAGCTAATTCCGCTGCCAATAACAGTACGCTGATTGCGACGAACTCAGCTAATCAAGCTGCGACTAACGATGCACTTAAATCTGCTGGTCAAGAGTTACAAGCTAAGACAGGTAAAGCCGTTGAAACGCTTGAGACTGCACGTTCTGGAATGAATGCAGGTGCTAATGAGTTAATGGCAGCCCTACAAGCGATGCAAGCTCAGATGGATGCTCAAGCTAGACTGATTGCTGAGTTACAAGCAGGTGAAAACCCTGGTACTGGACTTCCTACTGGTATTGATGAAGAGGTACGTGATGGTTTACAAACAGCTTCAGCCACCATGCAGAAAAAACTTGGTACAGCTGCAGATACGCTAAAAGCGGCTTCTAAAGGACTTAAAAATAATAAGCCTCAGAATGGCGTTCAGCCTATTCAGCCTATTCAGCCAACAGACCCTGTTGAGCCAGTAACTCCACTTGATCCAAGAGAGCATGAATATGGTTCAGTTGGAAACGGAGCAGCAACAGCTTGGTTAAATGAGCGTATTGACTCAGGTAAGGGGCTGATGAACGAGCATCTTGACGCAGAGTTTACGGCATTTGAAGACAAGATCACCGCTATGTATCAATCCGACATGGCATCGTTCCAAGAAGATGTTCAAGATGAAATGGATGGAGTGATGGCATCTACCCATGCCATCACTAACTCTCGTCCTTTCTTGAGTAACGGTGGTACAGCAGTTGGTGTTGGTATTGGCGCTGCTGGTGATGCTTCAGCTGTTGCGATTGGTGTTGCTCATTCGTTTAAAGATACTGGTTGGTCTGTATCTGGTTCGGTAAATGCGACTACCGGTTCAAGCTCTGATGTTAGTTTGGGGGCTGGTGTTCAGTTTCAATTCTAATAAATAGTTGTGGTTTATAGAGAGAGCGTTCGCTCTCTCTTTCTTTTTAAATTCTGAGAGTTAAATGAAAAATCAAAGTGGTTTTACCTTAATTGAGATGATTATCAGTATTATCGTTATCGGGATTCTTGCTGTAGTGGCCTTGCCTAGATTTATACATATTAGTGATGATGCTAAAATTGCGGTTGCTGATGGTATGGCTGCATCATTTGAATCTAGTATCAAACCTGCCAGCTCTAAGCACGTAATTGAGAATAAAAAAGGCTTTATTGTTATTGATGGTTCAATTGTATCTTTCCGTTCAGATAATGAGATAAAAAGTTATCCTCAAGCAGGTGACTCAAGAGCTTGTGCTGAGCTTTGGAACAAGTTAACGGAAGGTGAGCGAGCATCAGATTTTGAAGATGAGTATATTCACTCTGTATTTTATGAGAAGACGTGTGAATATAGTATTGAAGAGCAGATATTTACCTATAACAATAATTCGGGTGAAGTTGTTCGCATATGACATCAAGTCTTTGTGATAAAAATTATAATTTAAACAATAATATGAAAAAATCAAAGCTTCCTGTAGGTGTGGATTATATCGACGGTCGCTATTATGTGAGGTTGTCAGAAAGTAGTCAAACTTATGAAAACTGCTCTTTTGAATCACCGATGTTAGCTTTTACTTACAGAAGACAAAAGTTAAATAAAGTCGCTCTAGAGTCCAAAAAATTGAAAGGACACTCTACTAATAGCCTTAATAAGTTGAAGAAGATATCTTTGTTATCTGATGAGCAGATTGAGCTAATATTACAGTCTATTTAGATAGGTTTTGTATATAAAAATATAGCTATCTTAGGGTAGCTATATTTTTAATTATGTCATGTTGTTCAAATGTGCTTTTCTCGTGAATCTTTTGTGATATTCAGGGCGTAGAGTCTGTGTCTCTAGTTCAAGATGTTGATATCAAATCCGATGTTAACCCTATTCATTACCATGAGAGCACAGCCATGAGACATACTATAAAACTGAGTTTGATGCTTTTTGCCCTTTGCTTATCTCCTAATCTGTTTGCCGACAACTACGGAAACTATCACCGTGAAGCTGTTTATGAGGTAACGGTGACCAATCTAACCAAAGGGATCGCATTTACCCCTATTTTAGCTGCGACCCATAAGTCTGGAATGCAGCTGTTTACCTTAGGTGAACCATCCAGTGAAAATATCGCCAATATTGCCGAAGGTGGCGATATCAGTGGGTTAAAAGATGAGTTAGACAGTTCATCTAGAGTCGCTAATACAACCAGTACGGATGGATTGCTAACAAATGGCCAAAGTGTGACGTTTGAAATTAGTTCGAGTCGTCGCTTTAGCCAGCTCAGCTTAATTTCGATGTTATTGCCAACCAATGACACTATGGTTGCATTAAGAGCAAAGAAGCTGCCTAGAAAACGTGGTCAAACGGTTCACTACAATATGCGTGCGTATGACGCAGGCTCAGAAGCAAATGATGAGCTATGTGTGAATATTCCTGGCCCTGTTTGTGGCGGTAACCCTTTCTCTGCACCAGATGCCAGTGATGAAGGCTACTCATATCCCAGCCCAGGTATTCATGGTGAGGCTGATTTAGCTCAGTCACTCTACGATTGGAATGGCGCTGTTGCTAAAGTAAAAATTAAGCGTATCCGTTGATCTCTCATTGATTAATTGATGCCTAAAAAGCGAGCCACTAGGCTCGCTTTTTACTGGCAGTCAGTATCTGTTTGATCTCTACGCCGTTTCATAACTGTGCTCAAAGCCACTAAAGTTATGATGATTAAGGAGGTGGTCACCAGCCAAAAAAGGTGTTGGTGATGATGGTAAAAGCTGAGTATGGGGGTGAGCTCATTACGAATAAAAAGAGGTCCAAGGCCGAAGAGACCTAGCCAAAGTCCAGTGGCTAATGTATTGCCTAACAGGAATTTTTTAAGGGGCATCTTTCACAGCCTCTTTAGTTCCGATGTTGAACTTCCAGAACATCAGTGAAGCGAGTTGTGCCAACCCAAGCAGAGTTAAAAGTTGTAAATTGGTATCGATATCTGAGTTGGTAAGCCACAGCAGTCCAGCGCCTATGCCATAGCCTAAGGTTTGGTATTTAGAGACTAAGCCTGTGGCGATCGCTTTTTTTCCTTTCCCTGCTTGATTGCACAATAAGCTAGTTATCTGCAGCTGTAAGATTGCGAACGCGCCACTAAGTAGAGGTACACAGATGAACAAAATATGGGGGATTGGCAACTGCATCAAGATCAGTGAAAGCAGTAACATCATATTGGCCAGTAACATCATTTTAAACTGATCGACCTGCTTTAACTTAGATGTTATCCCGTGGCATAACAGCATAGTCATGGCGGCTAACGTCATCAATAAACTGAGATATTGGCTGGCTTGTTGGTTACTGTAATTTAGCCATTGTATTGCCATAGGTGTCAGCAAGAAAGTGACACAGCTGTAGCTGATACAGATTAAGGTGATGCTGATAAGTAGGCTGTGGACGGATTTATCATCTATTTTATCTTGAACGCTTATTGGCTTATCTATTTGGTGGGCAGCGGGTGCAGGTAGGGGCTCTTGTGAGCGACTAAATTTGAGTATGTAGCCCAAGCAAATCAGTGGTGCTAAGCTAAGAAATAGCAGTGGTGCTTGCCAGCCAATCCAGATCAGAGCCATTGCAAGCAGAGGGGCGATGAGCCGCCCAAAAGCCATGGTTGCCGAGAGTTCTGCGAGTTTTTTCATTGTATGTTCAGCATGATTTAACTCGCTTAACCAAGCCTGACAACTTGGTACTATTGCCGAAGCTGTCATGCCGTAGATCACTCTTGAGATGATAAGGCTGCTTATAACCCACACCATAGGCCACTGCAATGAAACACTCCCCCATAGAGCTACGAGCATTAAGCTAAAACTGGTGCTGAAGCCTAAAATCCCACTCAGTAACACCTTAGGGTATCCGTAACGCAGTGAACACTTGGCCCACATGGGAGCACTAAATAGAAATAGTGCCGAACCTAAGCTCATTAATATTGCAAGAGATGCAAGAGAAAGTGTTGTTTTCTCAATAAATATTGGAGTAAAGACAAGCAGAATACTATGACTTAAACCTAACAGCGGCGCCGATATAAACAGCGGCCAAGGGCGCATTTTCATCACTAACTTTCGCAAATGTAAACCTTGTTGACATGCTAATGGGAATAATTATCATTTGCAACTCAATATTATCTAAATTAGATGCAGGTGTAATAGGGATGTTAGTCAACGAGCAAAGTGAGCGTGTCGATCTGGCGGCTCAATGTTTTTTTAATGGGCTACTTAAAGAGTTTCATGGCTGGAAAGTGAATGAGCAACAGCGACTTGTCTCTATCGACTTGCCTGATAGTGGTGTTGAGTTACAGCTCTCATATGAACACCTTTCCAGTTGCGGCCCCCACAAGTTTATCTTCCCTATTCGTTATTTAGATGGAAAAAGCAGAGGTTCGCTGAGCTTTGAGCGTGCGCTATCTTTAATCATCAATGAGTCGGAGATTGTCGGTGAACTGTCCGATAGTGCAAGAGATCTGTTTAAAGATCGTGTGATCCAGAGTGCGGCAAATACCGCTAATGGGGTCACAGTAAGGTTTGATGATCTCCCGCATCTCTATAACCAAAAGCTGAATTTTATTGAAGCTGAACAGGCACTGCTGGTGGGACACAATATGCACCCTGCTCCTAAGAGTCGTAGCGGGTTTACTGGTGCCGACACTTGTTATGCTCCAGAGAGCGGTGAGAGTTTTGGCCTTCACTGGTTTGCCGTTCATCAAACAGCCTGGCAGGGCGAGATCTACGGTGGTGAGGTTGACGCTGCAATCGCCTCGATTATTGAAGACCTTAAGTTAGATATCAAGCTAGATATTAGGCCTATTCCCTCTGGTTATCAGCTACTTCCCATGCATCCTTGGCAAGTCAAAGTGCTTAAAGAGCGAGACGATATTGCACATCTGTTTGCATCCGATCTCATTTTAGATCTGGGTATTCATGGGGATGGTTGGCGAGCCACCACATCTTTACGAGCTATCTACCACCCAGATTGTCGCTTTATGCTCAAATATTCATTGAGTGTCAAGCTGACTAATTCAGTGCGCCACCTCTCGGTGAAAGAGGTGCGCCGTGGCATGTTGTTGGAAAAAATCTTAGACGCCGATAAAGGGCTTGAGTTGCAACAGCGCTACCCAAGTATGACCATAATGCGCGAGCCAGGGTTTGTGGCACTGCAAAACAGCGAGGGAGAGGCGATTGAGGAGAGTCTATTTGCCTTCAGAGTGAACAGTTTTTGGAAGCAGTCAGAGCGTGAATCTTTGGTGCTAGCGAGCTTGACTCAAGCCGATCCTATGGGTGGAAATAGCGCATTGGCTAACATGGTGTTGAGTCGAGCCAATGAGCGAAAAGAGTCTACCTCAATCACGGCTCAGCAGTGGTTTCAAGGATATTTGGAGCAAGTATTAGAGCCCTTAGTGACGGCGCGAAGTGACTACGGCGTAATATTTCTAGCTCATCAGCAAAATATCGTGGTGGATATTCAAGACAGGCTTCCTGTCGGCCTCTTCTACCGAGATTGTCAGGGAACCGGCTTTACCTGTGCGGCTCAAGAGTGTTTCCCCGAGCAGTTAAGCGAAGCCGCGCCTGAAAACTTTATGTCCCGCGAAATAGTGGATCCTTTTATCAGTTACTACCTGATATTTAATAGTAGTTTCAGCGTGATCAGTGCCCTAGCATCGGCTGGGTTAGTCGATGAGTCGGTACTGCTTAACCAGCTAAGACTGTTTATGGGGCATCTAAAGCAGAAAGGTTACAAGGATTCCGGCTTTGTTGATTATCTTCTAAGCTCTGAAACTTTGATATTTAAAGGTAATTTCTTTGTCTACCTGAGCAATATTAATGAAAACAGCATAGAAGATCCCAGCGAGATCTACCAGAGCATCCCCAACCCTCTCTATGTTAAATCAGGCACCAACGCTTTGATTAAACGGCTTCCCGATAATAGCTTGATCGGTTTTAGCCAGAGTGGTTCTAGCCAAGCCAATGCTATCAGTATCGAGACACCTGAAACCTCATGTGAAGTCAGCTTGACTGAACTCGATGGCTTAAGGCTTATACAGCCGAGCGGACTTAGCGCTAACTTCTTACGGCTCTCCTATCTGCAGATGCTATCACTGATTGAACATGCGATGTTTGCCAAAGAGGTTAAAGGGGTCAGTATCTCGCTATCTCATTGGGACCAACTCTGTTTTGCTAAGCCTCCTCGATGGATCTGTGTTGATGATAATGCGCTGTTTATTGGTGTTTCTCAGTTTGAGCAGAATCCAGATCTCTGGCTGTTATCTCCGCTATCACGCAATTTGGCCTCACCTGAGTGCTTTATTAAAAATGATGAGGTCACATATCCCTTAAGACCCAATCATCCACAAGGTGTTTTCTTCCGTCGTTTTAGTTATGAGCTGGGTCTGGAGTTTAGTCTGCGACTTATCGATCCACAGGCAGATCTTGATCTCTTCCATCAATGGATGAATCAGCCGAGAGTGGCCGATTTTTGGGAGCTTGATAAGCCTAAAGAGGAGCTACTTGAGTACTTGCAAACAACCATCGCGCTCAAGCATCAGTTTCCTGTGATGGCGATGTTCAATGGTAATGCCTTTGGTTATTTCGAATATTACTGGGCAAAAGAGGACAGACTTGGCCCCTACTACGAAGCCGATGATTACGATCGTGGCGTTCATCTGTTGATCGGCAATGATAATTACCTTGGTACCCAATATTGGAAAGTATGGGGTAACTACTTTATTCAATACATTTTTCTCGCTGATAGTCGTACAAAACACCTTGTTGGCGAACCGAGAGTCGATAACAAAAATATTATCAAGCTATGGCAGCACTTTGCCTTAGAGAAGGTGAAAGAGTTTCATTTTCCCCATAAACATGCAGCTTTAGTTATGGGGAAACGAGAGCGCTTTTTTGAAAAAATGTTACGTCACTATCAGGGGAAAAACTGATGAATAAGGATATGAAACACTTTGATCTTTTTGGTATAGGCATCGGGCCTTTTAACTTGAGTATTGCCGCGCTGTCTCAAGGCATTAATGGGTTAAATACAGCTTTTGCCGATGCTCATAAGTCGATGACTTGGCACCCTGGTTTGCTGCTCAATGAAGCGAGAATGCAGACCAGTCCATTGAAGGATATGGTGACGGCTGTTGAGCCGACCAATCCGCTCTCGTTTCTCTCTTACCTAGTGAATAAACGCAAAATCTACGCCTATATGGCGGCCCAGATGGACACCATCAGCCGAATAGAGTTTGCCGATTATTTAGCTTGGGTAGCCAGTAGAGTGGATAACCTGATCTTCGATAACCCCGTGGATGCAGTGGAGTTTTCTGGTGATAAATTTCTAATCCATAGCAAGCAGGGGATATTTACCAGCCAGCATATCTGCCTAGGAACCGGCAAGGTTGCTCACCTGCCAGCATGTGTTAAGCCCTATATGGGCCCTAAATGTCTGCATGCTAGTCGCCTAGCGTTAAAAGATCGCAGCTACCAAGGGAAAACCGTGGCTGTGGTCGGTGGTGGTCAAACTGGCGCCGATGTTTTTCTAAACCTGTTGCAGCGTCAGTGGGGGGAACCAACACGGGTTATCTGGATCTCGAGACGGCCTAATTTTCAAGCCTTGGATGAGGGGGTCTTTACCGATCAGTACTTTACTCCTGGTTATGGCGAGATCTTCTATGGATTGAGTGAACAAGTTAAAAGCCAAGAGGTGAAACATCAGAAGCTCTCGAGTGATGGCATTACCAGTGCATCTTTGAATGAGATCTATCAGCATCTCTATCAAGAGCGGTTTATTAAGGGAGACAAGGCGGGAGATAAATGGAACCTGCGCCCCCACAGAACGCTAACAAAGATGCGTGAGCAAGGTGACAAATTTGAGCTGACCTTAAGGAACGGGATCACAAATTGTGATGAGTCACTTGAGGTGGATGAGTTGATCCTCTGTACCGGTTTTGAATCGCAGATCCCAAGTTATCTGGCGCCGATTAAGCAGAAACTAGATATCGACCGCTATGGTCAATTTAATCTAAATCGCGAGTTTTCTGTTGCTTGGGATGGACCACAAACCAATAAAGTCTATGCGGTTAATGCGGGTATTCATAGCCATGGAATTTTAGAGCCTCAGCTTAGCCTAGCCGCTTGGCGTAGCGCCGTCATCATCAATGACATGCTTGGGCATAACCATTTTGACCTTTCATTAGAGGAGTCAATTATAGATTGGGGCCAGGAGGCTCCAGTTTTAAACAAAGAAAGTATTATTAAACATCAGGGAATAAAATAGTGTCTAAGTTCAAGTTAGCCCCAATATCGACCGCCATTTTGCTTTCCACACTGGGTGGAGCTGCATGGGCTGAGAGTGACCAACTTAATGTCGATAATCAAGAGATGGAGGTGATTAATGTCACCGCTAAACCTTTCGATACCCCAGTATCTTCACTGCCAGGAACGGTTCAGATCATTGATCAGGAGGCGATTGCTGCACAGATCAGTGTAAGTGCCGATCTGTCTGGATTGCTAGCAAACCTAGTGCCGAGCTACGGCCCTGAAACTCAGATGATGTCCAGTACATATCAGGGGTTTCGTGGCCGAAAAGCGATAGTGATGATCGACGGGGTCATTGTGTCGAATACGCTACGTGATACCAGTCGGGTGCTCTCATCTATCTCGGTGGAGAATATCGAACGTATCGAGGTGATACAGGGGGCGAGCGCTGTATATGGAAATGGTGAATCTGCTGGTGTGATCAACCTTATCACCTATCAGGCAAGTGAAGAGGGGATCGCATTTTGGAGCCAAGCAAAAATTGATGGCTCTATCCATGACTCTGATTCAATCGGTTACCAACTAAGCCAGCGAGTCTCTGGCACTCAAGGTCAATTTAACTATCTGGCTCAGCTTAACTGGCGAGATTCAGGCACCCTATTTGATGGTGAAGGTACTCAAATTCCCTCAGATCCAGCGGGACGTGGTGGGCAGGGGGAGCTAGAAGACCTCGACGCCTTAGTTAAACTTGGTTATCTATTTGATGATGACTCAAGCATGGCGCTGAACCTGCACACTAGAAAGCTTGAAAATCAACTGAGCTTTGCACGTAAAACAGTGTTTGATGAAACCGTTGTGGTTGATACCTCTAAACCTTTTACTGGTGATGCGCCCTATAGCGAAAACAAGTATCTGCAGTTTACCTATCATGCTCCCTCGTTAGGTGGCCATCAGGTGAATATCGAACTGAGTGCCAGCGAAAGTGAAAATACTCAAGCAAACAAGGTGCTGACTCAGTCTAAAAAGCAGGCTGCACGTATCGCAGCCCAGCCTCTAAGGTTACCTAGGGAGCAAGACCGACTCACCTATGGTATCGATTATCAAGTGGATAAAACCAAACAGATCAGCGCGAAAGGGATCTGCGAGATCTGTAATGTCGAGCAGACCAACATCGCCCCTTTTGCAGAGTATGAGTTTAACCAAGATGACTTTATGCTGCAGTTCGGCGTCCGTTATGAGCATTTTGATCTCGATGTGCCAGATTATCTGGCTACAGGTAGATATGGATCTACACCATACAGTGGCCAAACCATCGAGGGTGGTAGCTTAAATTACAGTAAGCCTGTATTTAATTTGGGTGGGGTTTATCGATTTGAAACCACAGAAGTTTATGCCTCATTTTCACAAGGGTATGGACTTGGCGATCTGCGTCGACTTCGTTCTATAGATGTGCCTGAGGTTGAGCAATATGATGACAAGATGAAACCAACCGAAGCCAATAATTTTGACTTGGGTTATCGGGGACAGTTCGATAGTTTCAGTTTCGATATAGGCCTTTTCTATACTCAATCTGAACGTGCCCAGAGTTATGTCGATATATTGGATCAGGTGATCTACGGCACTTTAGCCACGATAGACCCTCGGCTGGTTTATGATCAATCTAACACACTAAATCCTGATGCTATTGATGCCGTGGTGAGCCGCGATGAGAAGACCTACGGGCTTGAGCTTATCTCATCCTATGCGATTAATGACACCTTTACCTTTGGCGGAAATTTGAGTTATACCCAAGGTGAATATCGTCACCCGACAAAGGGTTGGGTGGAGATGAACAACGCCCGCATTAGCCCGATGAAAGCCAATCTATTTCTCGATATGAACTTGAACGATGAGTTTGGTGGTCTGTTACAGGTCAACTATGTAGGCTCACGAGATGAAGGTACAGAGATAGATCTGCCACTGCCGCAAAACGGTATGTGGGGAACCTTTAATGGCTATAGCTATTACAACGCACCTACCGAGAGTTATACCACGGTGGATCTCAGCCTCTTCTATCAAAGTCATTTTGGTCGATTTACTTTAGGGATCAAAAACCTGTTTGATAAGGTTTATCGCCCAGCCTATGCCCAGATGGGGAGTGGTAGTGTGTATGGCGGCATCGACTTGCCAAGCGATCCTACTTTAGATCAGCTAGAAGGCTTAGTGCGTGACTATGCGTTCAAAGACAGCTACAACGCTCAAGGAACGACCTTCACCTTAGGTTATCAAGTTTATTATTAATAGACATTAATATAGCTAAGAGATAGCAGCAGAATCGAATCTGGTTCTGCTGCTTTTTATTTGTCTGAATTTAGGGTTATCTATGGTAGAAAAAATCATTAGACTAGAGAGGATTAATAATAACCAGCGGATTATTGGAGATAAAGTGGCAAGAGTTATGATTACAGGGTCAACGGGTCTCTTAGGTAGAGCGGTGGTTAAGCAGCTTAAGCAAACAGATGAGCACCTACTTATTGCAACGGGGTTTAGCCGCGCCGAAACTGGTATATACAAGTTAGACCTGACCGACGAAGAGGCGATCAGTGAGTTTATTGGAGTCCATCAGCCGGATGTGATTATTCACTGCGCAGCAGAGCGTCGACCGGATATCTCAGAACAATCTCCCGAAGCGGCACTGGCACTTAACCTTGGTGCAACTGGGGCTTTAGCAAAAGCGGCTAAGCAGCAGGGAACTTGGCTTATCTATATCTCCACAGATTATGTGTTCGACGGGACTGAACCTAGCTACAGTGAGGCTGATAAGCCAAATCCAGTTAATTTTTATGGTGAGTCTAAGTTACAGGGCGAGCAGGCTTTATTAGCAACAGCCAGTGATTTTGCCGTGTTGAGGTTGCCTATCCTCTATGGTGAGGTTGAGAAAATTGAGGAGTCTGCTGTGTTAGTGCTATTAAATCAGCTGCTCGACAGTACGCCACAAAATGTGGACAATTGGGCCGTTCGCAGCCCCACTTCAACTCAAGATATTGCTCTAGCCATTGAACAGATGATAGGCCTTCACCTGAAAGGAGAGGATCTGAATGGGATCTATCATTTCAGCGCTAAACAGACCATGAGCAAATATCAGATGCTACTTGTGTTAGCGGAGCTATTTGAGCTAAACAGTGAGCACCTTACGCCGATATCATCCCCTATGGACACGGCTAAAAGACCCCATGATTGTACCTTGAGCTGCCAACGTCTAACAGAGTTAGGGATCGCCTCTCAAATCGCTTTTAAGGAGGGAGTAAAAGAGAGCTTAGTTAGCTCACAAAATGCATTGTCCTTAATAGGATTAACCTTGAAATAATTGTTATATTTATGCCCTTAAAAATGAGTCGGCAATATTTATGTTAAAAGGCGTTTCTCCACAACTATTTGCAAACTTAAGTGCGTCTGATCAACTCGCTTCCCTGCGGATTTTAGGTCTCGTACTTAAGTTAGTGCTGACCTTTATGGCGGCAGAAACCTTTGGCCTTTCACTGCACAGTCCAGCGTTAAATTATGCCCTGATATTGGAGGCTGTGTATCTTGCCGTCACCTTTGGGGTACGTAAACCGCTGCAGCTAACCGATACTGGTCTGTTTATTGCTCTTTTGCTCGACACCGCTTTTTGGATCACTTGGCTCTACTTCTCCGGTGGCGCCACCAATGCATTTATCTCCCTATTGCTACTACCTATCGCCATTGCGGCGGTGATCTTGCCCCGTTGGGCACCGTGGACATTAACGCTCATCTCAACCTTGGCCTATAGCCTGATGCTATACACAGTGCCGTCTGAGCAGATGCAGCACCACGGTATGGATATGGGGTCTCACTATTTAGGAATGTGGCTCAACTTTGTGATCTCATCTTTAGTGCTAACCACAAGCGTGGCTTTTATCGCTAATCGGATGCGTAGGCAAGATGCTGAACTCGCTTATATGCGTGAGGCTCAGCTCAGGCAAGAAAAGCTTCTCGCCTTAGGTACGGCCTCGGCTCAAATGGCACATCAACTGGCGACCCCTCTTTCAAGTTTAAGGTTGCTCGTTGAGGAGGTCGCCGAGGAGTCCGATGCTAATATGCCTGCGATAAAAGAGATGAATAGTGCGTTGAGCCGCTGCGAGAAAACCTTGGCTGATTTGAGACTGGCCACTGAGTCGATTCGCGAGCAGAAACAGCTTAAGATCACAGCAGGTGAGCTTATTAATCAACTTGAGCAGCAGGTGACGTTACTGATGCCACAAGTGTTACTGGAGCTGGAGTCAGATGCCCAAGCTGATGTTATCCAAGTGCAAAGTGATACTAGCTTGCTGCCAGCGGTTCTGTCGTTAATTGAGAATGCGGCGCGGGCAAGTGATGAGCAAACCGCGAGCCAGAGGGTCAAGATCACACTGGATATCGACAGTGAGCAGGCCTGCATTATATTAAGGGTTAGGGATTATGGCTGTGGCATTCCACAGGGGGTTATCTCTCAACTGGGTCATAAATTCGTTGAGAGCCCAACAGGGATGGGCGTTGCCTTAATGCTCAGTCATGCCAGTTTTGAGCGTTTAGGCGGGCGGCTAATTTTAGGTGCTCACCTAGAGGGGGGCGCTGTGGCTGAGGTGAGTTTGCCAATTGCGGAGTCAGTGAGATGATGGGTTATAAACTTTTGATTATAGAGGATGACCTTGCATTAGCCGGTGTGCTGGAGCGGCGTATGTCACGTCATGGCTTCAGCTGCATTCAAGCCCACGATGCTAGTAAAGCCCTGCTAGATGCTAGGCAGTTTAAACCGACCCATATTCTGCTGGATATGAAGCTAGCCCAGGACAATGGCCTGAATCTTATCTCGCCTTTACGCCGCAGCTTACCGGATGTGGTGATGGTGCTATTGACCGGCTACGCCAGTATTGCCACGGCAGTAGAAGCGATTCGACTCGGCGCCGATAACTATTTAGCCAAGCCTGTAGATACGGCAACCTTGTTGAGTGCGTTAACCGATACTCAGATAAAAGGGGGAGCTGTGGAGATCAATGAGCTCGATGAGCAGCCATTGAACCCTAAACGGCTGGAGTGGGAGCATATTCAGCAGGTACTAAATATGAATAAAGGCAATGTTTCTGAGACTGCTCGTCAGCTTGGGATGCATAGGCGTACTCTGCAGCGAAAGCTACTCAAAAAACCTACCTTAGATAATCGCCAATCTGAAACATCCTGATGCTGAACATAAAAAAATCCCCGAGCTTTCTCAGCAGAGGAGAGGGCTCGGGGTGGGCAAACGCAGTGGATAATCCCTAAATTAAAAGTGCTAGAACCTGTATTCTCCGGTCGCAATATCGCCGCACATGACTCGGTGATATCCGGCCAGATGATTCTTTATAGTCAGTATCGAAACGAGAGTAGCGAGAGTGGAAAGATCGGTAAGGGTAACTTCATCATAATCTTTGGAATTTTGTTATTTTATCTATGCTATCGATGGTGACAGCCAAGCGCTAAAGTAACAAAGGCTAATCTACAAACTGCGACAAGGTGTCGCAGTTTGTCATCGTTTGTCATAGTTTCATTGAATCGTTTCTATACCCAAATGACCTATTTTTCGAGTGGGTAGATCTGCTGAAACTCTTGGATCTTATCGCTTAGAAGATCCATGATGCAGCGTACTTTAAATTTAGGGTAATCAGTTTGCAGGTGGACCAGCTGCAGAGGAGTTTTACTGGCAAGCTGGTCTGCAAAAAGCAATTTAAGCCTTCCCTGATGTACATCTGCTGCGACATCGAGCCAACTCTTATAGGCGATTCCCATTCCATCTAAGGCCCACTCTCTGAGCACCGCGCCATCATTGCACTGCCTAGCGCCACGCACGTTGATATCAAACTCCTCACCTTTCTGGCTAAAGTGCCATTTATGCCAAGGCTCGCCACCACGGTTGAGGATCAGTATCTTATGCTGGCTTAGTTCATGGGGGTGTTTTGGTGTGCCCTGTTTGGCTAGATAGTCAGGTGATGCGACGGCGACCCTTGGAGTCATGGCCAGTTGACGTCTCATTAAATTGGAATCCTCTAAGTGACCATATCTGAGTGCGAGATCGACATTTTGACCGATAAGATCTGTCATCTGATCGCCAAAATAGAGGGAGAGAGTTAACTGAGGGTATTGCGCTGCAAACTCATCCAGCCATGGACGGATTAAACTTCTGCCAATATCTGATGGCAGAGCTATCCGTATCTCACCTTTTAACTCTCCTCGGTTATCCGCTAATGCATTACTTGCGCCTTCGAGTAGCGTCAAAGCTTGGCGTCCGCTTTCAATAAAAAGCCTTCCCTCTTCGGTGAGCTTCATGCTGCGAGTCGAACGAGCAAAAAGCTGGCAATCAAGTTTCTGCTCCAATCTTTGCAGCGCCGCGCTTGCCGCCGCTGGTGTCATGCCCAGTTCACGCCCTGCAGCCGAGATACTGGCAAGCTCAGCGATTCGGATCGCCAGTTGTAGATCGTTGAGGTGATACATGTCAAAAATTTTTTGAAAATGATTTAAATAATAGCCCAATTATCAAATTTAATTAATGAATTTACACTGGCTCTATCTTTTCAATGTGTGAGTTTGTTTATGGCGATGACATTTAACCATCTGAACCTACTAGCTTCAGCCGATAGCGGCATATTTACCTTGCTGGTAGATACCTTAGGGCTTGAAGTTGGGCAGCGCCCAGATTTCCCATTTAAAGGACACTGGCTATATCAAGGTGATAAAGCTCTAGTTCATATCATTGAGAGCCAAGCTTACCAAGAGTGCCAACTTGGACACCTAGCGTTTGAGCTGAATATGAATCTGCAGGAGTTAACCACTAAGTTACAACAAAGCGCCATTCAATACAGTGTTAAGCAGGTTCCTGACAGTGAGATAGTTCAGGTCTTTGTGCGCGTGGGCAATATGGTTTTCGAACTGCAAACCTTAAATGAGCCAAGAAACAATCAATTTCCCATTTTTACCCAACATGAGGAGTTAGTATGAGTCTTTTTACCCCCTACAAAACAACAAAGTTGTCATTGAGTAACCGCATGGTAATGGCACCTATGACTCGCTCGCGCACCACACAACCGGGAAATATCCCCAACGAGATGATGGCGCAATATTATGCTCAGCGTGCATCTACTGGGCTTATCATTACCGAGGCGACTCAGATCTCAGATGACAGCCAAGGTTATTCGTTTACACCTGGAGTGTATACGCCGGAGCAGATTTTAGGCTGGCAAAAGGTAACCTCTGCAGTGCATGAGTCGGGCGGGAAAATCTTTAATCAGCTCTGGCATGTGGGACGAGTGTCGCACCCTGTGTTTCAGCAAGGTCTAGCGCCAATGGCGCCTTCGGCAATAAAGCCCACTGATACACAGGTTTGGGTTGTTGATGCAGAGCATCCCGACGGTCAAATGGTAGATTGCCCTGTGCCCAGAGAGATGACTTATCAGGATATTAAACGTGTGGTGAATGATTTTGCTGATGCTGCAGAAAATGCCATTGAAGCGGGCTTTGATGGCGTCGAGATCCACGGTGGTAACGGCTACCTGATCGATCAGTTTCTGCGGACTAACTCAAATCATAGGACTGATAGTTATGGTGGGAGCCGTGAAAATCGAACTCGCTTTTTAATGGAGGTGATCGCCGAAGTGAGCCAAAGAGTCGGCGCTGATAAAGTGGGAGTCAGACTCGCACCATTTGTGACTTTTAAAGATATGGATTGTCCCGATATCGTCAATGCCATCTTGTTGGCCGCAGAGCAGTTATCACAACTCGGCATCGCTTATCTGCACCTATCAGAAGCGGATTGGGACGATGCGCCCCAGATCCCCGCTAACTTTAGAGTGAAACTAAGAGAGGTGTTTAAGGGCACCATAATAGTCGCTGGGCGCTATGACACCGTGCGAGCCTGCGAGATTATCGACAGTGGCTATGCGGATCTGGTTGCGTTTGGCCGCGCTTTTATCGCTAACCCAGATCTCCCTTTTCGTTTACAGACGGGTAAGCCCTTAGCCGATTTTGATAAGGGACCACTGTTTGGTGGCGGAGCCGCTGGTTATACCGATTATCCAAACTACAGCTAAGGGGGAGAAGTACATGAAAAAACAACTGACGACTATTCTACTTATTTTAAGCATTAGCTGGTTAGCCGCTCTTTCAGGAGCTAGCGCCGCTGAATATGATGAGAGAGGAGGAAGCAGGGGAGATAATCATTTCCAATTAATTTACTCAGATGGAAGTGGTGAGCATGCCGGAGTAACTTATGAGAGTTTAGTGCCACATATATAAGTGGCCTTCTATATGTCGTTGGACTGGAGCTGTACTCGATTGCTGAACAATATATGGATTACATTATCGTCTCTATATGGTTTATGCTCCTGCACTATGGTCAAAATGCAATGACAAGTTTAATGGGTAGCAAAGCGTGAAAGTATTAGTGACGGGGACGGCTGGTAGAGTGGGACGGGCTATCTATATTCACCTGATGAAAAGCCATGAGGTGGTAGGAGTCGATAAAACGCCATGTTCGACGGTGAATTATGTGGGAGATATTCGCGATTCAGCCCTGATGAATACTGCATTAAATGGGGTTGAGGCGATCATACATACGGCGGCCCTGCATGCGCCTCACGTAGGTTTATGCTCAGAAGGTGAGTTTGCCGAGATAAACATTAATGCCACCGAACAACTTGCCTTATTAGGACTACAAAGGGGCGTGAAACATTTTATCTTTACCAGTACCACGGCTCTCTATGGTTATGCCTCAACGCCTGAAGGAGTCGCAGGCTGGGTTGATGAAACTGTGCAGCCACAGCCTAAGAGCGTTTACCATAAGTCTAAAATAATGGCGGAAAGCATGCTTGAAAATATATCTAAGCAGTTTGCTTTGCCAATCACAGTGCTTCAGATGTCACGCTGCTTCCCTGAATCAGCCGACTTTATGTCGGTATACCGCCTAACTCGGGGGATCGATGTTCGCGATGTGGCCCTTGCTCATGCTTGCGCGCTAGATAAGCGACTTCAAGGGTTTAGGCGTTATATTATTTCGGGTAAGACGCCCTTTGTAAGGGAAGATTGCGAACAGTTACCTCTTCATGCTGCAGGTCTTATTCAAGCCCATATTCCAGAGCTTGCACAGGAGTTTGCCAACAGGGGCTGGCAGTTGCCCCAAGGATTAGATCGCGTCTACGATTCATCGCTAGCACAGCGTGAGCTAGGCTGGCAGCCTAAGCATAGTTTTGAGAGTGTGTTGAGCATGTTAGACAGTGAGAGTTCAGAGGTTCTACCGGTTTTGGGTCAAGCTTCGAATGAAGCTTGATTACATTTTCTTATTTAGCTTTTGGCTGAGTGGGTATTGGGTTGATTGCTGAAGCTTGTACCTTCATTGTTATCTATCGCCTCCAGCGGGGGGGAATGTGTAGCTACTTCTGCGAGACGCTGGCTCTTGATTTCAAAAGAGTCTTCCAATGTAAGCTCGACGACAGCATCTGACCCACAAGGATGTGGGAAATGCCGGAAAATGTAGGGAACATTTCTGGCCATGCTGTCAACGGCCACAGCTGCAACTACACCTGTTCATGAGTCTCTTCGATTTGGCTTTACTTGGTAAGGTTTCGTAAATCATTTCTGCCCCATTATCAGTTATGCCTCACGAAAATTAATAATGGGGTGTTCTAACTTTTCCATAGATTTACTAATGAGTAGAAAAGGCAAGAGTTGATCTCTATGGATTCTTCGTCTCAAGCACCTAATTGATCAACAACGCATACTAATACCAAGGTAACTGCAAGCTTCACTGTTAACTTTTTGATCAAGTGTAATAAATTACTCAGGAATATGATTATCTTCTATTGGCCAAGGTTTACTCTCGCCAAAAATAGTCTCAATGCCTTCCTTGATCTCCGAGATATCATCCAAATACAGTACTCTAAGATTTTTTATCGCTCGCGAAGAGGCAACATAGAGTAAATTTTGGGTATTAATATGTTTTTCTTCCACTTCGCGGTCAGAAAGTAAGCGCTTTTTTTCTTCCTCATTTTGTTGTATTACATTAAAGTAATTTTTAAATTTATCTTTATTTATCTTACCAAAACTATGCTCTAGGATGATGGCGACATTCTTGTACTCTTCACCCTTAGTGCCATGATAGGTATGGTAGCTAATATCATCGGCTTCGATACCATAAATAAAGTTTGCCCAGTTCATTAAGGATGTGATTGGCAACTCTAAAATGCTATCATTTTTTTCTTTGGCCTTATCTTCATCCTCCGAATCCTCATTCATTAGAATATTAATGCTGTCTAACAATGATGAGCGAAATACATCAGCAGAAATTACATCGCCCTCAAAATGATTAACCCTATTAATCAGTACCTTACCTAGAACTTCTTTAGCATTACTATTATCAAGTCGATCAATAATTAAGTCGACCCAATTTTTTAATGATGCAACTTCTGTATTTCCTAATTCACGGATAATCAAGCTTGCCTTGGAAAATGCCATATTTCTACTCGACGTTCCAAAAACATCATAGTACGAAACCTTTCCTTGTAGTATATCTTGGTAAAGCTTAATAAGGTGAAAAATGGCTAAAACCGTTGGATGTAGCTTTTCTAATTGTTGAGATAACACTTGGGTATTTAGATTGTCATAATAGATAGCTGATTTTTGAAACACTTCATAAACATCACCAAACCCATTAAAGTTTGCCATTAGTTTGTTTGTTAATACTAAGCAATGAATTTTAGTATCTTCAGGAGATATATCTCCTGATTCTCCATTGTGTGTGACAAGTTCATTTTTATACTCAACTAGGAATTGTTGAGCTGTAGTAAGTTTGTCCTCTGAATTATTGTAGTAAAAGCGTACTGAACCAGTATTTCGTTCCTCAAAGATAGGTACTTGAACTATTTGATCAGCACGAATGTTATTGGCGACATCAATAATTTGCTGGTGTGAACGTCTATTAAATATCTTATCGACATTAACCAAGCCATCATGAAGACCTTCAATCTTTCGACCAACCCCATCATCATAAATGCTCTGCGCAGTATCACCAAAATAGCCTACCACCCAGTCTTTATTGTTTTCTATTGCGTAGTCATGAATAGTTTTGACAAATTTAACTACGTTGCTATGTGTATCCTGATATTCATCAATAAAGAAATAAGGGTAGCTATCAATAATAATGCGGCAAAGGGTAGGGTAAGTTTCAACTAGCTTTAACCCATACTCTAGTAGGGTATCATGGCTGAACTTCATGTAGTGAAGCCTGTCAGAATTTACCTTGCTGTCATATTCAACACGCTTTATCTCTCCAGTATCGATTCTTTCTAAGCAAACTTTAAGCCTTTGCTTTTTGTATAATAGACCAACGACAAATTTGAAGTTCCTTACATTTCTTAAGCAATTATCTAGAAATTCTGGTTTATTAATCTCAGTATTATAAGCGTGTCTGAAAGGAGCTGCGTTTAGTTTTTTAGATTGATAGAACAGATCTTTAGTCTGTATAGCAAACTCCAAAAACTCTTGTTGTTCTGGCTGTTCGAGGTCATTAAAGAATTGGGCTTTGGGGGAGCCTAACAGGTCTTGTTTATTTTTCTCTATAACCTCTTCTATTTTCTCCTTATGACATATCAAAAGCTGAGGCTGAGCCCTTTTGATTATCTTCCATATCCTTTCATGAATTGTTGAAACTTTTACCGCATCTGAGTTACCTAGTCGGCTCTTTATCTCATTCACCGCAACATTGGTATAGGTGATACAAGCCACTTTTTGTGGGCTTTTGGTGGCTGCTATTTTATTGATAGTGACGTATTTTAGCGTTTCTATCAGTGCATAGGTTTTACCTGCACCCGCACCAGCGTTGAAACGAAAGCTATTAAAATCATCGATGTGTTTATGGATGCTTTTCTGAATATCGAGTTCAGCTATCTCATTGGACGTCATCAGATGTAACCCCCGTACTTTCAACTTCCACATCAACCGCCGTTTCAACTCTACTTAATGAAGGCATGTCATTGGTTTTCAGTTTAGTCACAAGCCAATTTAAGCCATCTTCTAGGTAGTTTGGTAATTGTGGCAAAACCTCTCCTTTTTCTGCTGAAAGTAGGCTAAATATTAGTTCATTAGAGAACGTGCTCTTACTGTCTGAAAGTTTTTTCTGTAGCTTATACGAGTGATTAATAAAGTTCCTTAGTGATTTTTTTCCACCGCCATTTAAAATCCCCTCATATATCTTAGGTTTACAGCTTTTAATCACATCGTTAATAATTTTATTTTGGTAGTTAGTTAAAATTAACGCTTCTTCTAAGCTAGTCGCGTGTTGCCCCTTAATAAGATCTTTTTGGAATACGACATAAAGATTATCATCCTCAAAGAACTCTATATTACTAATCTTATTTGCAACTTCTTTAGACTTACCTTTTAATGTACGATTAAAATCAATAAGAGTTGTATTAGTAGTTATGCGGCTAACAAGGCTCTTGATTTGAAGATAGCGAGGAGGTGTTCCTGCAACGTAAGGGGTGGCTTCACCATCTTTAGGTTGCTGGCCACATGCCTCACACGATTCATCTTTTTTATGCTTTTCACCCTTCTCACACTTTTCACGCTTGATATCCAAATCGGTAACAATCAAGCTAGGGACACTAAGCTTTTTCGCCAGCGGAAGATACAATTTACCGTGAGCACCATTAATGTTAAAAACTGAGATATAGTATTCGCTAAGGCTTTGGTGATTTTCCAAATAGTAATTTAACAAGGTTTCTTCTGTGATACCCTCAACAAAGATAACAGCATCAGAAAAGAACAATTCTGAGACTTTGTACTTTATGTGCTTTTTAATGAAATTGAGCTTTTTATTCGCATCACTATCATCACTAGAAACTACGGCCTCATCTGTGAGGTTTATGGCTTTAGTACATTTGTTTATTGAGGTTAAATAGTTAATGCTATTGAAGGTATTACTGCTGTGAATCTTACTATTGACGATATGAGAAGAGTGAGTCGTAATTGCTATCTGACACTGTAGTGTTTTTGGATCTTGTGAAGACGCATTTGCGATCTCCACTGCTTTTTTTACTGCATTATCAATACGCTTAATGAAGAACTCTTGCATCTGAGGGTGCATAAACGCCTCTGGTTCTTCAATAAAGAGTAGATTAATGCGGCTTAGATGACTGTTCTCTTCATAGCTATCAACAAAATGGATAATTTCACCAATAATGTTTAGCAGGTTGATATAGCCTAAGCCAAATTGGTCTTCTGGAATAAAGTCAGCGTCATCCATGAAGTTATATTTGATCAGCCCTTTCATGATGGCTTCGTAAGTAACGTTACCAGATAGATTCAGATTAACCTTGTTTGTACTTTCTACCTTCCCCAAGACTTGAGATATATCAGTACTTTTAGCACCTACATTGTCAGATATCTTTTTATTTATTGACTCTATGCTTGCTTCTAAACTAGAACGAGAGCTAACGTCATTAGCGAACTGAAAGGCAACGATTTTGTTAAAGACATCGCTTAGTACACCTTCTTTAAGATGACGGTTAGCTTTAATTTCTTTAATATTTATCAGTTTTTTTAGGGAAAATTTCTCTGTTGCATCACCTAGAAGATCCATAAACACGATTTGATAAAGATTACCCTCTGTTTGAATAACGCTACTTTCTTTTGAAAGCAGTGCGTAAAATTTTTCAAACCTTTGGTTGCTCTCTAGCTCTTGCCCCTCTGAACCAGTAGCTTTAAAGATTTTGCTAGCTTCCTCTTTAAATGCAGATTCTTCTGCAAGCGCCACTTTAACCACGATGTACACGCTAACTGGTTTCCCATTACCTTCTTCACTAATTGGGATAAAAGGTGCAAGGTGAGTCATCAAATCTTCATCATTGAAGTCCACTTTAACCCTCAAGCCGAACTCTAAATTAGGTGTTGCTAAAGATTTAAATTTTGTAAGTTGATCCGCTTCAAAATCTTGTTTGTACTGATTGAACAACTCATTTAAGTAGGAGAGGTTAAAGTCTGATGCTGAGGGTTGTTCATTATTGCATAGCATCTTTAATGCATTGACGACTGTAGTTTTACCAGCGTTATTCTTACCTATGATTAAGGTTGTTGAAGGAGCAATCACTGATGACTCTGGCTGATCTTCTTCAACACTCATATCGACAACTTCAGGCTTAACGAAGCATACCGTATTGTCTGTATCACGAAATTTTCTGTAATTTTTTATGGTTAGACTCTCTAAATACATGAATTTCTCTTTTCTATATTATTTTTAAGCCGTTTACTTAGTTAATTCACTGTAACATACTAACTATATTGGATATTTGATTAAAGTCATAGACACACTTTAAAAGCACTTTAACCTTCAGGATGGAGTTTGCTTATATACCGGAGGTTGACTTATCAACGGAACAAAGGGACTTATAACTTGCGTTTTCTACTGAAGAGTAGGCTTAGTTTTGCTAATCCTGTACTGGTGTTCTAGAGCAGGAAATCTAGCTCATTTATGTCCAAAAATGAGTCACAACCCAAAACCTCAATCGAAGAGGTAAACGTTCAGGTGTAGATGCGGCAGTGAGCTTCGATGACATGGATGTCATCGTAGAGACTACAGGGATTGTACTCGTGTCGTCTCACTGAAGTATCTGCACGGAAGCATGCTGCAGGCAATAAACATCAGCTTAGCTATGGTATTCAGCAAACCAGCCAAACACTAAACCTGCCCGATGAACCCAATCCAAAAAGATACTTGAAGCTTGCTATCAGGCAAGCGCAAACCTTCTTGTTGGAAACAACAAAAAGGCTTGAATGCCTGTAACCTTGCCTAATGTCTCAGGCTTGAGACCTGTTTCCACTGTCGACGTCCCATCTCCAATATCACCCCAACAGCGAGTCCTGCTGCGGTGTTGACGACTAGGCAGATGGCAGCGGTGGAAAGGATGACGAAGATACAGAAAGGTTTTCCGTCGATTAATCGCTTTGACCAAGCCAGTTGGGTACCAGCAATGGCAAGCATGCTGCCAAGTATCGCTAGCGGGATAAGGGATAACATGGTGGCGATACCATCTCCCCAGCTAAAGGCGATAAGCAGACAAGCTGTACCGAAGATAGTTGGAGCTATCCAGGTTCTGGCACCAAAGTGATGTTGCACCGCAAGACCACCCGCACCGTGGCACATGGCGGTGGCGCCAAAAGGAGCCAGTAATAGGTTGGCAAGTCCTGAGCTGGTGGCTAGTCGTTTAGGTGTGAAGTTCTCCTTACCATTGACCTTATCTGCTGGAAACTTATCTTTTGCCATCGCAGAGATGGCGATCACCGCATTGGTTAAGGTCAGTGCCAGTTGCGGCAGAACTAAAAGACCCGCCGCCGAGGTCCACTCATCGAGACTTGGCCAACTGGGTTGCCAGCTTGTGTGACCGGTAAGATCGAAGCTAGGGGCAATGCCGCTGTTCATCTGCCAGATAATGCCAAGGGCGAGCACGAGTGGCATAGCTAGATACCTAAGAGGCATAAACTTACTGGCAAAGAGGGCGATAAAAGCGCTTATGCCAATAAGCCAAGTTTCACTCATCATCTGGCCACCCATCCAGATTAACTGGAGACCGATGGCGAGTTGAATGCCGATACTTACTGCTGGTGAGAGCTGCTTTGCCATCCAAGTTATCGCGCCGCTATAGGCGAGTAGGAGTAAGATAGCTCCCATCATCATGCCGCTCGCTTGTAGCATGCCTGGGGTGAGGCCTTGGGCGATAACTAAGGCTGCGATCACTTTCATCGGCTGCACGGGGATCGGGCGTCGATAATAGAAGGCGGTAAAGAGCGCAAACAGGCCGAAACCTAAGAAGATCCCTTGAGGAGAAAAGTGGTTTAAGGCAATAAGACCTAAAACTAGCGGTAAAAAAGTACCAAGATCGGCGAAGGCTCCACTGAGTTCACCTGAGAGTTGATCACATCTACTAAAAAATGTGCTTTTGCATGTCATATAGCTTGCCGTGGGAAAAGATTAGCTCTGTTATTACAAGTTTGGTGCCAATATTTGAGGGCGAAATACTTAGCTTGAGGGAGCTATTTACCGCTATTTTAACAAGCGGCTAGACAAGTTGGCTAATTGGCAGGTTTTTGTGCGGCAAAATGTAACTTATTAGTGGGAGCAATATTAGAGGGGGCTTGATTGAGCGCCCCTCTGATAGTCACAATTACGGCTGTTGGCGAGTCGCAGCCAGTACAATTTCACGTACGCAGACACTTTGTGGTTGCTCGAAGGCAAAGAGTGCGGCTTCGGCAATCGTCTCTGGTGCGATAACGCCACCCATCTCCTCTTTCCAGTCGGCGTAACCTGCTTTAATTTCATCGCTAGTTGTGTGGCTAAGTAGCTCAGTTTCTACCGCACCAGGTGCGATAGTGATTAGACGTACGTCATCCATAGCAACCTCTTCACGGATGTTTTCTGTCAGTGCATGTACCGCAAATTTAGTTGCGCAGTATGCCGCATGATTTGGGAAGGTTTTGCGTCCTGCAATTGAGCTAACGTTGATAATGGTACCTGTTTTACGTGCTTTCATATCAGCAAGTACAGCGTGAATACCATTGAGTACGCCCATCACATTGATGTTAAGCATGCGTGTCCACTCGGCTGGATCTTGTGTATCGGCTTGACCAAGTAACATGACACCTGCGTTATTGATTAATCCGCCAACGGGACCAAACTGCTCAACAGCCATTGCGATAGCGTCTTTAATAGCTTCACCATCGGTCACATCAACACTGATGCAGAGAGTATTTTCAAGTGCTAGAGCTTGCATAGGTTCAACACGGCGAGCCAGTAAAAGAAGAGGGTGACCCTTAGCGCTAAATGCTTTGGCCATCGCAGCGCCAATACCAGAAGATGCACCTGTAATTACGATTAGTTCTTTCATCGGTTTTTCCTTTCGTCAGTCTATTTACTGAGCTGAATAAGATAGTTGTTTTGTATCAATTACGGTCATTATAGTGATGAGTTTATTGTTGATATATAATATATAGCGAACATCATTGTTTACATATAAGCTCTAATAGATGGTGGTCCCTAGTTTAAAATAGGAGTGTTTAAAATAGGCAGAGTTAATAACAAGTGAGTGTGTAATGAATAAAGATTTGAACCTAGCAGATATCCGCGCTTTTACTGTGATTGCAGAGCAGGGAAGTTTTACTCAAGCAGCAGAGGTGCTTGGCTGCTCCCGCTCACATCTGTCGAAACAGTTACTGCAACTTGAAAACTTGCTTGGGGTGAGCCTTATTACCCGCACAACCCGTGCACAAAGGCTAACGGAGCAAGGGCGGTTCTTTTTTGATTCCTGTCAGGCGGCATTAGAGAGTATTGACCAAGCGGTTGCAGTAACAGTAGATAATGCTCAGCGCTTGCAAGGGCATATTAATATTAACTGTGTTGGCGGGATTATCGGTGAAGAGATTGTGACTGCGCTAGTGAATGATTTTATCTCACAATACCCAGATATCAGTGTGCATCTGGATTTCAGCAGCCCAAGGGTTGATCTGGTGGTGGATGAGTTCGATCTGGTGTTTCGAATGGGAGAGCTTGAGGACTCGGCGATTGTGGCGCGTAAGCTGATGAGCATAGAGAATATGACGATGGCATCACCTCAGTACCTTGCGGCTCATGGATATCCAAATCATCCAAAAGATCTAAAAGAACACCTTTGTATCACTGGCTCAATCGATCACTGGTTATTTGAAAAGAGAGACGATGCTAAGAGTAAAGTTGAGGTGGCGATTAAGGGGGGGTTTAAGTGCAAAAATGGGCGTGTGATGAAAAGTGCGGCGTTAGCTGATAATGGCATCGTGAGATTACCCAGGCTGTACTGCCCTAATGAGCTTGCCAAAGGGGAGCTTGTTTCTGTTTTTGAAGATTGGCGAGTGGCAGATACGCCATTTTACCTGCTTTATTGTAAAGATAGATTTCAGCCTGCCAGACTAAGGGCATTTATATCCTTCACAATGAAAAATTTTATGAAATATGTCACTGACGTAAAGCGAATATAATACTGACTTATACAAACAAACTATTATTTAACAGTTTTAGCACTAAATAGATTAATGTTGTTACATCTTTGGTTTTTAGTATAAATAATAAACCTAGTTAAGCTGATTGTATTTAATGGATATAACATTGTATTTAAATAGTTGTCTTTAAAGTTTAAACATATTATTAACCTTTCAAGGTTTATGCTTAATTAGTGCCACATTAAATGTATCTCAATTGATACAATATGACACAAATGTCTGGTTGTGTAGTTAATGTTTACGCAGTTATGCTTCGCGACAATATAATATATTGCCATATGTTATTTGCGACTTGAGAATGTTCGCCTAAATCAGCCTTTGCCTACTTAATATTTTGCTATAGTTCTGATTTGATACATTTTTACACAAAATTACTGGCATGGAAGTTAACAGTAAAACCACGACTTCAAAAACATAATGATTAGTCATGAAAATTCAATTCGAGAGCCTTAGTGCCTTTATCGCAGCAGCCGATACAGGTTCCTTTAGTGCAGCAGGTCGAAAGTTAAAAAAGTCTCAGGCTGCCATTAGCTTAGCGATTCAAAATCTAGAAATAGATCTAGGTTTCACCTTGTTTGACAGGGATGGAAAGTACCCGAAATTGACTCAGCAAGGTGAGCTGGTGTTGAAGGACGCGAGAGAGCTGATGTCTCAGTACAGTGCTTTTATTGAGCGTTCTAAATCGATCTCGAGTGTAGAGCAAGTTAAGCTGCGTATTGGTATAGATCCGCTAGTTTGTTGTCATAAAATAAATGAAATAATTCAAGATTTTTCAATGGCTTTCCCCTTGGTTGAACTCAAGATTGTTCAGCAAAGTAGCGAGTCGTTAGCACAGAAATTAACCGATAAAACTTTAGATTTTGCTCTTGGGGTTTTCAGTCGTGATGTGAAAAATAATTTTGAGCATGTCTCTGCATTTCAGCTCAACGGCAGCTGGGTGGTGTCTCCAACTTACGTGGAAGACAATCAGCTAAGACTCGATAATGGTGTCGTGAATATTGAAAAAACTGTTTTTAATCAATCTCGTATCTTACTACCTTCAGAAACGCCTTTGACAGACATTGATGAGGTAAGCCTGACAAAGCAGATCTGGTATGTCGAGGATATTCATACCTTGCTGTCGTTTTGTCGTAACGGGCTTGGGATCGCCTACCTGCCTAATTTCGTTGTTGGCCATGATCTGGAAAGGGGCAGTTTAAATAAGCTTATGTTGGATTCAGAGCAGACGGGAAATAACAGCTGTAGAGCATCACTTATCTACCTTCTCGGTTATCAAAAATCTTCAGCTGTAGACTGGTTAACTCGAAACTTTTTAAAATTTAAGCTATGCGATCCTGATTGAAATGTTATTTAAGTCTATTTTAACTTTGAATTAATGATCTATAAATTTATCTCATAGGTCCTATTTTTATTTTAATTTTTACTGCGACTACAATCCGCTCGTTGAAAATTCAGCCTGCTGAATATTACTGTAAATTAAATAGAATAGGATCTCTTATGAATAAGTTTTACTGCAATACAATGGCTTTTCTTGCTACTTACAAAAAAGATGAGCGCGGCGTAACAGCGATTGAATATGGCTTGATCGGTGTCGCAATGGCCGTGGCTTTGACTGCCGCTTTCGCTTCTGACGGTAACTTGATGACTGCATTAAATACAGCATTTACCAAAATCACTGATAGTTTAACCAAGATCACAGCTGGCTAAATGATGTAGAAACACATCTATCATGTTGGCGATTGCTTCCCTGTTACTCGTTTTAGTTATCTGTTGCTTAACTGACATATGCAAACGACGTATTTCAAATATTGGGTGTTTCGCCACATTGATCATTTGTGTTTGGCTGGCCGCTAGTCAACAGCTGTTAATTGAAGGCTTTCTAACAGGCTCTTTAATCTTTGCGCTGAGTCTAGTGCTTTTCAGATTTCGGTGGCTTGCCGCCGGAGATGGAAAGTTAGCCAGTGCCCTTGCGGTTGCTTTACCACTATCGCAGCTACCTGTGGCACTGATGCTCACCTTGATATGTGGTGGCGTGCTAGCCGTGATCTACCTGATTAAATACCGAGTGATACAAAAAATTCCCCGTGGTGAAGATCTAGGCTTGCCCTATGGCATCGCTATTTCACTGGGGTTTTACATCCCGATTTTGGCCTTCTACTTAGGCGAATTAGAGGGAGCGAGTCAAACCTCGCTTTTGGCTACCGCAGTCGTTAATCGGCTCTAATAGAACAGTTGAATAATGCTTAACTCTAAATTGATTTTCATTATCGCATTTATTGCGGTATTGACCGGCCTGTATGGTGTGGCGGATAAGTTGCTTTCCACCTCAGAGTCGGTGACTCAGCCTGTTAGCGATGATGGCATAGCGAAAACCTTCACTTTGTGGCAGACAAAATCCTCTCTGAATAAGGGGGAGCATCTGAGTCTAGCCGATCTCAAAAGAGTGCAGTTGGGCAGAGATGAGTCTTTGGCTCTGGGAGTCAATGCTGATGTCGAGTTAAACCTAGACCCTCAATCACTATTGAACTCATCAGTCGAGGCGGGGCAATACCTCTTTCCTGAACAACTTTCTCATCCAGGAGAGTCGGGGTACCTCAATCTTATTACCCGCGAAGGGATGACGCTTTATCCACTGACGGTGGCGACAAGAAATATGATCCAAGACTACATCCTGCCTGGAGATGAGATAGACATCATGACCGTGAGTTCCCCACAGCATAATTTAGCCAATGATATGAGCAGGCTGGATGATTTTATTGGTTTACGTGCATCGATGTTGATGAAGAGGGTGAGGGTGATCTCTGTGGCTGATTCAGATACTGACTCTCAATCTCAATCAAGCAAGATTAGTCCAAGCATGAAAAGCTCTGATAAATCTCAAACCCGTATTGTTATCGAGGTGGATCCAGAGGATCTTCCCCGTTTAACTTTGGCCCAGCGAACCATGCATATTGAGGTGTTCCATAGCCAAAGTTACCGCGCTAAGCCCGAGGCCGATGTGAGTGATGTGATTAACAACTATACCGGTGTGGTTGAGCTACGTGGCGCATCTGAAAACAGTGTAGGCGGAATTTTTTAACCATGAAAAGTCGAATTAATTTCTGGGCGAAAGGCCTTATTGTCAGCCTGTTTTTCTGCAGTTATGTCATGGCCAGTGACAGATTTGTCACCCTTAATGATGCCTCAAGTATTGAGCTGAAGCAGGAGATAGGCACGGTTTTTATCAGTCAGCCAGAAGTCGCCGATTATAAAATTACAGGTAACAATAAGTTAGTGATTTATGGGCGTCAATTGGGGCAGGCAAGGCTGTTTGTTTATAACAAGGCCAATGAAGTTATCTTATCTCAACTGCTTCATGTGGATATCAATCTGTCCCAAATTCGTCGCCAGTTGAAACTATTTTACCCAGATCTCGACCTAACTCTGACCTCAGTGGGCGATAAGGTAGCGGTGCGTGGCATCGTCTATAGCGAAGAGCAACGTAACGATATCTACCGTCAGGTGGCCACGTTTTTAGGTCGCGAAAAGGTTGAGCGCTTTGATGAGTCGGAGTTGGTGGAGTTTAAGGACTCCTTTACCGAAGCGAATTGGCTGGCCTATGAGCGCAATTTTATCTGGCAGGGGATCATCGAAGGGCTGAGGCTCTCTCAGACCCAGCAGGTCAATGTGAAGATCTCCGTGGCTCAGGTGACGAAAGAGTTTAATGAAACCTTAGGGGTGAGCTGGTCAACGGTTGGGCGAAGTGTTGGTGAGTTCTCTTTTCTCGATTTTAAAGCCAGCGATCTAAGCACCATTATTAATGCCCTTGGCAAGGACAGTATCGCTGAGGTTTTGGCTGAGCCTAATCTATCAGTGATGTCTGGTGAATCGGCAAGCTTTCTGGTGGGGGGCGAGATCCCTGTGATATTCAGCAACAATAATACCACCAACATTACCTATAAAGAGTTTGGTATTCGATTGGACCTGTCTGCCAAGGTGCTCAATAACGAGAAGATAAAGCTACAGATGATGCCCGAGGTGAGTGCAGTCGAAGGTTTTGTTGAAGCGGCGGGCATCAAGATCCCTCAACTTACCACTCGGCGTGCGATGACCACCATAGAGTTAGGTGATGGGGATAGCTTTCTATTAGGTGGCTTGATGAGCAGTGATGAGCTGGAAAATGTCAGCAAGATCCCACTATTAGGTGACATTCCAGTTTTTGGAGCCCTGTTTAGGCAAGCGGGAACGACTCGTAAGAAAACCGAGCTGGTGATTGTGGCCACAGTGAATCTGGTAAAACCTCTCTCTCCTACTGAGGTACGTCTACCTAAAATGACACCGACTAAGTCTTTGGCACGATTCTTCAATATCACTGCCGACTCCGATGAGAACAACAAGGTTAACGTGATTCAGATGCTTAATCAGGGAGGATTTATTCAGTGAAGAGCTTAATCACCATTAGCCTGCTAGTGCTGAGTTTATCAGGCTGTGCCGACAAAGCTTCCACTCAGATGGGCAGCGAAGCCTTGGTTTACCAAGAGCTGCACCATTTTGTTATTGAGCCGAAGAGGAGTGGTTCAAAGACTGAGGTGGACAGTGAGTTTACGCGCATTATTGCTAGTTTTCATCAGGGATTTGAACAGACAAATTGGCATTTAGGTTATCGGTATGAGTCGGATAAGCCTTGGGTTACTTCGCTCGAGATGAGCTTGCTCAATTTAGGGCTAAACCCAGCCAGAATCCATGTTGAGAAGTTGCAGTCTGGCAACAGAGTTATCGATATCCGTGTTGGCCAATACAAGCTGAAATCCCAAGAGTGTCGACGCAGCATTTTTGGTGAAATGGGCAATGATGTGGGCTGCTATGTCGACTCCATGCGGCTTAAGCAGGTGCGTGATGTGCAAACCTTAGCAGCAAAGGAGGGTTTGTAATATGTTTGATCTGGCAAAAGTGATCACTAAAAACAGTGAGCAGACTCGCGAGCAAGCAGGGCCAGCTAGCTGCTCCTTCTACTACCAATCCTCTGAGTGCCTCGAGTTGATCGAACAGGTTTTCCGTTTCGAAGGCTGGAATGTTCCCGATTGTATTAAAAGCTCAACTCCAGGTGAGCTGCAGCTCGACGCCCTTAAAGATATCGTTATTTTAGAGCTGAATAACTCCAAAAATGTGGTTAAAGATGCCCGTGAATTTGCTGCCAAACTCCCAAATCAGAAGGGGGTGATTGTAATAGGTAAAGAGGACACCATCACGACGCTACGTGAGCTCAAAGAGATGGGGATCTATTATCTATTCTGGCCACTGAATCAGGAGGAGTTAAGTGAGTTTTTGCGCCATGTTCATAATAATTTGCAGCACCTCTCTGGCGTTAATAAAAACCGTAAGGCGAAGCGTGTCGCTGTGGTGGGCACAAAAGGTGGTATAGGTAATACCATGATCACTTGCGAGCTGGCGGCGACCTTGGCGTATCAAGGGGTCGACACCATTCAGGTGGATCATCAGTATTTTAATAGTAATACCGATATTTTATTAGGCCTTAAGAAGTTTGAACGTCAAGACACCGATAACCTCTCGTTACAGTTGCGGGATATGGATGAGGTGAGCGCCAGTAACTATCTGAGCAAGGTGGATGAGCATTGGCGTCTATTAGCGTTTGGTGGTTCACAGTCGGCAGAAGCCCTCTACAGTGATAGCCAGAATATCGCTGATCTGCTGAGTCGTCAGGCTAATTTTATTATCGAAGACTTCTCCAGCTCTAATGATTTTGTCATGGATCCAGCACTGCTATCCGATCGAGTAGATCTGTTTGTGATAGTCCTTGATGCTACCGTCTCATCGGTGCGAAATGCCAGTCAGATCATTGAGAAGATTGAGCTGCATAATCTGTCTGGGACAGCGGATATTCGTATCTTAACCTTCCTAAATATTCATCGCCCTGAGGGGGGATTTCCTCTTAAAAAGGATGAGGTGGAGCGATATCTCGCTCGCCCAGTTGATGTTCAGTTGGATTACGCCGCAAATTTCTCGGCCCTGATGTTATCTGGTAAGCGCTTGCACCGTTTAGAGAAGCGCAGTGGCGCGTTTAATAAATTGGCTCAGCTTATTCAGGGCAAACAACCAGAGCTGGCGAGCTCTCCTCTGAATAGATTTAAGGCGCTGGTTAAACGATGAATAATAAAGAGATCTACTTAAGCTTTCGCGATCAGATCTTTGAAGCGCTTGATGCTCAGATGATTGCCAATATGCCGCGGGATGAGCTGTCTAGACAGATCCAAAGTGCGGTTGAGGTATTGGCGAATAATTTCAGCCAGCCCATCTCTACCGCAGTACGCACCATGACGGTAAAGAATCTGGTGGATGAACTATTGGGGCTTGGGCCGCTACAGCCGCTATTGGAAGATGACAGCATCAACGACATCATGGTCAATGGGCCAGATCAGATCTTCTATGAGCGCCACGGTAAAATTCACAGCTCAGAGGTGGTGTTTGTTAACGAAGCTCAACTACTCGAGATAGCCCAGCGCATTGCAGCAAGAGTTGGTCGCCGCGTCGATGAGTCCTCACCTATGGTCGATGCCAGACTCAGTAATGGTAGCCGAGTCAATATCGTTATCAAGCCTATCGCCATCGATGGTACGACGATCTCCATTCGTAAGTTCAGGGAGCAGAAGATTGGGCTGGAGGAGCTGGTTGGTTTTGGCTCTCTTTCGCCTGAGATGGCAAGAGTCTTGATGATCGCTGCTCGCTGCCGCTTAAATATCTTGATCTCAGGCGGGACAGGCTCAGGCAAGACAACCTTGCTTAATGCACTGTCTAACTATATTGCCGATGATGAGCGGATCATCACCATAGAGGACGCCGCTGAGTTAAACCTACAGCAGCCCCATGTGGTGAGGTTAGAAACCCGTCCAGCCAGTATTGAGAATAGTGGTCAGGTGGATCAAAGAGACTTGATCATCAACTCCCTACGGATGCGGCCAGATAGAATCATCTTAGGTGAGTGCCGTGGCGCCGAGGCGTTTGAGATGTTGCAGGCGATGAACACTGGTCACGACGGTTCCATGTCGACTTTGCATGCTAATACGCCAAGAGATGCGATCTCTCGAGTTGAGTCTATGGTGATGATGGCATCCCTTAACCAGCCTTTAGATGCCATCCGCCGCACTATCGTCGGGGCGGTCCATCTTGTGGTGCAGGTAAATCGTCAGCGAGATGGCTCACGTAAAATCACCAGTATCTCAGAGGTCGTTGGCCTTGAAGGTGAGAATGTGGTGATGGAGGAGCTATTCAAGTTTCAACCTACCGAAGGGCAGAGCATGGAAAAAGTGCTTGGTGAGTATCTCTCTCCTGGCATTATGCAGCGCTCTGTCTTGATGCAGCGTGCCGCTTATTTTGGGCTACAAGATGAGCTGATGCTGGCATTTAGAGGCCAGCAATGATCTTGTCGCTCTCCTTGATACTGCTTGGTATCGCCGCCCTGTTATGGGGGATGAGAAGCCGAGATATTAAGAGCCAGTTTTTGGTGAATAAAGTCGAGATGGCGGAGCCTGATGAGATCCGCTCTGCGGTAAAGTTGGACTCGCTGCAACACCAAGCTTGGCTAGTGAAGGTACAACTGCTGCTTCGACCTGCCATTGTTGCACTGGGTGATAAAGCTTGGCTCAAGCTGACAGGTTTTTTGCTGCTACTGAGCAGTGCTGGGGTCTATATCAATGGCTTTTTGCAGCTAGATAATGTCTGGTTACCGATTGCTCTTCCAGTATTGGGCTTTTTCTGGGGTTGGAACTATCTGATGAGAAAGCGCAAAAACGCCTTTGATGAAACCTTCCCCGATGCCCTCAATATTATGATGAGTGCGGTCTCATCTGGTGAAAGCATTATGCAGGCGATCGCCTACGTGGGGCAGTCATTGGATAATCAAATTGGGTTGGAATTTAGGGATATGGGAGAGCGTCTTAAACTGGGCGAACCACCTGAGCAGGTATTCAAACGTGCCTGCAAACGCTTTCCCTACCCGACGTTTCTGTTTTTCATCGTGACCATTCGCGCCAATATGTCCAGAGGCGGCCAGCTAAAATCTGTGATGGCTAGATTGATCCGTGTATTGATGGACGCGAGAACGTTAGATAAGAAGAAAGCGGCTATGACCTCTGAGGCACGATTGTCGGCGAAGATCGTCGCCTCACTGCCCTTCTTCTTTATGATTTTGCTGAGCTATCTCAGCCCCCAGAACCTAGATTTTGTCCTAACGGATCCATCTGGGAGGTACATTTTGTACTACGTTGTCGGAAGTGAAGCGCTGGGGATGTTTATTATCTGGTTACTTATCAGAGGTGTTCGCTAGTGTTTATTCTGGTTTTATTGGTTATCTCATCCATAGCACTATTTGTTTCTGGTTGCGCCCTCTGGTCATGTATCAGGGAGGAGTCATGATGCTGATATTAATCATGGTATTGATTGCAATCAGTGGGCTACTGGCACTTGGATTGGCGTTATGGCATCAGGAGAAACAGCGACAGTGGCATATACAGCGCTATTTGGAGACATCTCAAGAGTCAGGCCTTGAGAAGCTAAGTAAGCTAGTGGTGCGTGTAGGTCAAGAGAAGCGTGAGGAGCTTGAGCAGCAATTTATCGAAGCTGGTTTTTACGATACTCGTTTTGCTCGCTTCTACGTACCTGCCAAGATAGGACTGGCTTTGGTGATTATTCTGCTGATTGTTATCTCAGATATGACACTGTCGAATAAGGTGATGATAGGGGCTGTCGCCATGGTAATGACCTTGATAGTGCCAGATTCTATCTTAGCCATGCGCAAGAAGATGTTAGTGAAGAAAACCTCACGCCAGCTTCCTTACATGTTGGATATGATGTCCGTATGTGTTCAAACAGGGATGACGGTTGAAGCGGCGCTGGCTTACCTTGCTGAGGAGCTAAAAGCGTTCGATAAAGATCTCTGTTTTCATATTAAGAAAACCGCAGATACCTCCCGCATCACAGGATTAGAAAAAGCGCTATTAGAGCTCAGTGAGCGGATCCCAACCCCCGAAGTGCGTAGCTTTTCGTTAACTCTTATTCAAAATATTCAGTACGGCACCTCTATCGCCAATGTGTTGGCCGATTTGGCTGAAGATATGCGCCAGATGCAGGTGCTTGCTATGGAGGAGAGCATAGGTAAGTTAGCAGCGAAAATGAGTGTACCTCTCATCCTCTTCATCATGTTTCCTATCGTGGTGCTTATCTTAGCTCCCGGTTTTATGCAACTCTCAATAGGTTAATCCATGCTCAGATATCACATCATCCCCTTACTGCTGTTACTCACAATGGCTGGGTGTAGCACTACGCCAGTTTCGCCAGAAGTCAGCGCAAAGGATCTTATCGCCGTGGGTAATCATGCTGGATTGATTCAGCACTATAAGCGTGAGCTGACTAAGAAACCGGGCTCGACCAAGGTGATGCTTAAACTAGCTCAGTCCTATTATGATAATGGTGATGTGGAGTCGGCGAGTTTCTATGTTGAGCAGTTGAAAAAGCAAGATTTTCAGCAGCCTAGTCTCTATTTTCTTTCCGGTAATATTGCAGCTGATTCAGGCTTGTTTGAACTGGCGGTTTCAGATTATCAAACTGCGGCGTCTAACGGCTATCAGGGCTCACAGCTCTATATCAACTTAGGGATCGCCTTCACCAATTCAGGTCAATATCAAGCGGCATTGGAGGCGTTTAATCAGGCGCGCTTGATGGGTCATGATGATATTACAGTTAAGAATAATCTGGCTGTCCTGTATCTGGCTCAAGGAGAGTACTTGCGGGCAGTTGAGTTACTCACTCCTGTTTATCGTCAGCATAGTGATGAAAAAAAGCTGGCCTTTAACTTAGCTATTTCGCTGTTTAAGGTTGGGGATTACCGTGAGGCGCACCGACTGCTCAGTGATGATTACTCTGATGAGCAAATTTCTGCCCTGTTCCATAGTTTACGTCAGGGAGAGCAGAGCTAGTGCAGTATAAGCGCTTAAAGCGGAGGCAGTTAGGTGCTTTCTCTGTTGAGTTTGCCATCGGAGCCATGGTGATGTTTTTGGTGACATTTGGGATCTTCGAAATTAGCAGACTTATCTACGTGATTAATTTAGCTGAGTCTTCACTGCGCGAATCATCCAGAGATACCCGAGTGTGGGAGGGGGAGCGAAGCGGCGATCTTTATGATCAGAGATTAACTCAGATGTTTGAGAAGAAGGGGGAGATCTGGCATCTCTTGGTTGATCCTAAGCGCTATCACCTTTCGATCACCTATTTCGAAAGTTTGTCGGATCTCATCGACGATAAACCTAGCTTATCTCAAGCAAAACAACAGCGATCCCCACTCGCTATCTATGAGATCTCCTATCAATATACGCCGATGTTCTTTCTTGCTGGGATAGTTGAAAAAAAGATAAGCCGACGCATTTTAGTGACCATGGAGCATGAGGGGTGGCCAATTGATGAAGAGTAAACAACATGGTGCTTTTACGATAGAGCTGGCTTTTGTTCTGTTATTTACCTCAGCCTTGTTGGTTTTTACTGGTGATATTGCTTTCCAGCTGCTTAATCGGGTCAACTTGGACAGGGTGAACTACTCCTTGGTGAATGTGCTTAAGGAGCGAACTCGTTTTTTTGATGAAAACTTAATTGTGACCTCGGCTGAGGTGGATGAACTGGATATCTTAGCCGCCAGACTGCTTGGTTATGGTCAGACATCTGAGAATGCGCCCTATGGGATCCGTGTGGAGTGGATCGTCAACGATCGTTACTCATCAATCGACAAAGGTATTGAGGGAGGGGCTCCCTGTATTCCTGGTGATTCTCTTAAAGATAGAGGGCACCTTGCACCACAAACTTCGGCAGATAAACGATTTCCTCTCTATCAAGTGACTCTCTGTTTAAATACGGACTCTTGGTTTAACCAGTTTTGGGGCGACGATGCCCAGCACTATATCCATTCAAGTTCAGTCATGCCGGGAAGATAGCGATGGTAAACAGTGAAAGTGTGACGGCTAAACGTCAGCGCGGCGCGGCAGCCATCTATTTAGTTTTTTTATTGATCCCACTTTTTGGCATGGTGTTTTTAGCCTTAGAGGGGACTCGTTATATTCAGAAGAAAAACCGTTTAGGGGATGCGACAGAAGCGGCGAGCTTAGCTGTTTCTATGGCTAACCGAGATGATAAAGGGTACGAGACCCAGCTCGCTAAAGATTACATCTCAAGTTATATGCGAAATATCAAAGAGATAAGTCAGGTAAAGGTTGAGCGTAAAGAGGATATAGATCATTACCCTATGGCGGATGGCTCGTTTGAAGATAGGGAATATACCCAGTATCGTGTGACGGCGAAGACAGAGCATACCTCTTGGTTACACAGTGACTTGATCCCAAGCTTTAAGGAGACAGAGACCTTAGCTAATCGGGCCTTAGCACGTGCTTATCCTGAGTATCTGGGAGATCGTGATGTCGATATTGTATTTGTCTCAGATTTTTCCGGCTCTATGAAAGGTTCTAGAATTAACAGCCTTAAAGATGCAATTACCGAAATATCGAATGAGATCTTAGTGCCTCGTGATGGAGAGACTGAGATTAGAAATCGTATTGCGTTAGTGCCCTATAACATGCGCGTTGTCGAGGGTGATAGCGGTCGAAGTGTCTGTATGACTCAGCTTAAGTACCGCAACCCAAGCGGGAAAACTGGCAGTAATTATACCAATTATGAATCAATTAATTGGAGAGAGTGGGCTAATAAAAGCTATAACCAAGTCTCCAGTTGTGTGAGTAACAGCCGTAAATGTAATGGGTTACCAGGACCAAGAGCAGATGCGCGCACGATTAAGTCAGTTGTGAATGACGCCCCTTCAAGCTATAGGAGCTCCAAATGGCCCGATAGTAGTAATTGGATAGATTACAGTCGCAGTGTTGATCAGTTGTTTAATGAGAACTCAAATAATGTTCAACACCATCCAAGTTATCAAAGGCTCTATAGTGGCTCAATGTGTAATGGCAAATTTTGGACGGTTCCTTTAACTAATCAAAAATCTGAGATCATGAAGGTGAATCAGATGTCACCCGATGGTGGCACCTCTGTTTATCAAGGCTTATTAAGAGGTGCGCAGATCTTAGATAAGGGTCGACCAGTAAATCCAAATGAAGAGGAACTCGAGGAGTATAACAAGCGCCTTAAAATGATCCTTATTCTGAGCGATGGTATGGAGTCTCCCTATGAAAGTACTTTCTCTAAGCTGGTGAATAATTATGGTATGTGCAACAAGATTAGGGCTCAGTTTAATGATGGTGAGCTCCCGCTGCATATGGGGGTGATAGGGATTAAGTTTAGTGCGTCGGGGCAAAATGCGTTTAAAAATTGCGTAGGGGCTGACAACATCATAGATGTGAATGACTTAGATGATTTGATCCAGGAGATTTTAGATTTGATTAAGAAAGGTGCCAAGAGTGATGGCATCTCTAAACTTTATTACCGACATACAGAGAGCTAAATAATGGCAAGCAAAACATGTTCTACCTTCATCAGTATCTTAAGCCTGAGTTGGCTTTTAAGCGGATGTGCACAAGAGATGGTATCAGAACCGATGCAACCTCAAGCATCTGAACAGGGTCAATATGAACTAGCGTCATTTTGTTCAGCTAAGGGGTATAACCTGAGTCAAAACGTGACAATCTCTGATGTGGCAGGTATTGCAAACCATCGTGATGGGTATTTGATGATTAGGCAAGACTCAGATCAAGCAGAGATTAAGACCGCACTATTGAAACTGGCAAAAAATCAGGATGTTTCGATAAACTGTATGGAGTATTTATCTAGTAATGGGTTGGTTGAATTTGGTTCCGGTGAGGGGCTGCTGGCACGAGTCTATTTTGATTTTGACAGTAAGAGTTTGACGCCGGAATCTCGCTTAATTTTGGATAAGGTGGCAAAAAGGCTGGTTCAAGCTCCGGAGGTGATCAAGTTGGTTGGCCATACAGATAATAGTGGTAGTGAAGAGTATAACTATAGTTTGGGCTTGCTCAGAGCTGATAATGCCCAAACTTATTTAAATAAGCAGGGAGTGAGGGATACTCAACTCAAGAGTGAAAGCCAAGGTGAAACAAGGCCTATTGCCAGCAATGAAAACCTTGATGGCAGAGCGTTAAACCGAAGAGTTGAGCTGCTACAAGTTACGCCTTATTAGCCATTTCGGTAAATATTTACCTGTGAACTTATGGGTATAAGTACTGGCTTATTAAGCGACTTAGCAAGCTTAACTCTGTTTAGAGGGGAGTATAGCTCTCCTCAAAACATTACCCTGTGGTCAAGAACTCTTCGACGCCTGTGACCCCAAAGTATTGAACTGAACGCTTGATGGCGATTTTTTTTGCGATCAGGTTTCCATCTTTAAATATCTTTACCACCTTTTTGCCGCCCCGGTCATTGGTGGAATATTCATGGTCATCGTTGAGGCGAAGATTGTCGAACTGGGTTTTCATTATCAGGTGCATAGGCCCCCCATATATTTACCTACTAATTCTCTATCTGTCTATTATCTATACTTATTTAACTTTAGCACCTGTGGGTACTATGGCTAGTATTTTTGGAGATTTATCTGCTTATTCAGCAAGCTTTATGTCATCCATTTACCTTGAGTTAGTTTGCCAAAAGGCACTCTGAGTCGATCAACTTCTTATACTGATTGGTATTATCTATTCTAAAGAGTTTTTAAAAAAATCGACTATTATTTGATGTAGGAGCATAAGGTCTATACTTTTAATATTATTAATAGTATTTTTTGTTAGGGCCTAAATATTCACTGATAAAGTAACTTTTACGGTAATAAATATGAGCGACTTACCTGTTTTATCTGAGGAAGAGTTTAAAAATAAATTTCCTGAAGTTCATCAACAGGTTTGCGATGAACTCGGGATGGGCTTTGTGCCTGCAATCTTTCGCTGTGTTGCTCTTTTAAATCCTGATTTAGCGATGTCTTCTTGGAACATGGTGAGAAAAAATCTCTGCGCAGGGGATCTGCCAAGGATCACAAAAGAGCTTATGTTCTCCTATATCGCCCATAAGAAAAAATGCCATTACTGTACCGTGGCGCATCATGCTCTTGCATTGCATCATGGCTTTACTGAGCAGGATATGGCCGTGATTCTTAAGGATATAGAGCAGATAAAAAACCCCTCTTTAAAGTTAGTGATGAAACTTGCAGATGCTTCTGTTGATAATGATTTTAAGCGTGTGTCTAAGTTAGATAATGAGCTTTGTAGTTTAGGGTTTGCTAGAGATGAGATAACTGAGCTGGTTGGTATGATCTCTTGTGCCCTGTATATGATCAATTTAGCGGACAGCATAGGTATCGATGCCGATAAGAGGTTTACCGATACCATAGATAAGGCTAGCTTAAACTGATGTCAGCCAAAAAAGCGTTAAATATTGTCTCTGATAATGAGGTGGCTAACGCCAACAGTATAGACAGGTCACTGTTCTATAGTGATTCTACGTCGATTAAGCAGACACTAGAGGCTTCTCTCCGATCCGCTAGTTTGCTGGAGCTTAGCTCAAGTATTAGTGTCGACTCTAATTTCGTTCGAGATTTGAAAAGTATCTACCAAAAAACTCGTTTCTCAGTCGATATTGATACCTGTGTGCTTTTTCGTTTTGTAAATGGTCTATGGTGGGAGGTGATGCCCATCATTGAAAACCATAAGTTCATTGAACAGTGCCGTTGGAGCAAAGTGCCTAAAAATAAAGTGGGCACAATTGAGTCTCTCTTTGAGATCCGTGATGAAGTGGTCAATCAGCGAGAGTGTGGAGATGAATCAACAGATATCTTCAGCTTACTGTCTCAGGGAAATATTCATTTTGAGCGCTTTAAAACAGAGCGTGGTGGAGTTGCTTTTAAGCCTTCAGGGGTCAAGTTCTTCTCCCAATATGATACTGCTTTCTTAGCCTATGTTGCGGCAATCATCTCATTTTGTGTGGACAAGGATATCTCGAGTCACTATCTACAAGAGGTCTATCACTCACTGCAGGAGATTGCAGATAATCTTAATGAGCAGAGCAGTGATGAAGAGAGCATATCAACCATGTTTCTTGATCCTACAACAGGGCTGCATAGTAAACTTGGTTTTCAAAGGATCATTCAATATTTGATTGATAAGAAGCAGACCAATAGTTTTATTGTTGTCTTATCGCTCGAGATATCCGGCGGTTCAATCAATTTACTTGATGAAGAGGTGAAACGCTCCTTTTTAAAGAAAGCGATAGTACGATTAAAAAGCGATATACCGGATAATAATACGCTTTCAATTCTCAATAGCAGTGAGTTTGCCTTTATTATGCTGGACTCCACTACTGAGGAGGTGATTAGCATACTGACTCGCGTCATTGATGCATTTCTTAATTATTTGATGGTTGATGGCCATCCTATGCCCTGTGAATTGAGAGCGGGTTACAGCTGCTATCCTAGCTGTGAATCAGAGCCTAATGAGTTGCTAAGAATGGCTTATATTGCTCTCTACCAAGCTAAGAGTACGCCCTCTCGAAAACCCGTTGGGTATCAAGATGCCATTGTGCAGGAGTTAAGATTGCATCTGGAATTAGCACACTGTTTACCCAGAGCCATCGAGCTACAAGAGTTCGCCCTCTATTTTCAACCTATTGTGAATACAACGGAATTAGATGAGCCTATTCAGCATTATGAAGCGCTGATCCGGTGGGATCATCCCATTAAGGGGGTTATCCCACCGGATCACTTTATTGAAATTGCTGAAAAGAGTGGTGATATTATTGCCATTGGCTATTGGGTGATTCATGAGGTGTGTCGATGTTTATCTCAACCTTCAGTGCCGCAAAATGTAGGGGTATCGATTAACCTTTCTCCGGTGCAGTTTAAGGAGGAGATGCTGGTTCAAAATATTGCCAAAATAATTAAGAGTTATGGTATTTCAACCAATAGAATCACCATAGAGATCACTGAAAGCTCGGCGATGCAAGACAATCAATTGACCAAAGAGATGTTTTCCGAGTTCCATGCAGAGGGCTTTAAACTCTCGATGGATGACTTTGGTACTGGTTATTCATCTTTAAGTTATCTGCTTAATTTCCATTTTGATATCATAAAGATAGATAAGAGTTTTATCGATAACACCTTAGTCGATGTTCAATATGAGATCATTGCACAGACGGTTGTTAAGCTCGCTCATGATCTGAAGCTGACGGTGATCTGTGAAGGGATAGAAACCGATGAACAGTATAAGATGGTCAGTGATTGGCAAGCAGATATGATCCAAGGCTATCTAATCAGTAGACCAAAGCTTTGGAGTGAATTTTACTGAAACTAAAATTTTCCCCCTCTATTTCAAACTCCCTTCTTAATCAAATTACCTAGTTATCCACAAACCTATATCTTTTTGTTCTATTTACTTCTTTGCTAATTGAAACTTTAAAATTAATAGATATCAATTGGTTATTTTTAGCCAAAAGAGAGTGCAAAACCTTTGTTAGAGATTGAGATATTTATTTGTTATTTCTGTTTGTTTTTTGAGCGCTCATCACACACAATTCCGATTGTTGAACTATCTTTAAATTCCACTGTTTTTTGTCTTTGGTTCCCATTGAATCACGCTTAATTTCCAAGGCACAACTTCAGTGAATAATGATAAGTAAAGATAAGGGATGAATGGATGAAAAAGCTAAAATATGCAGTGTACTTCGCTTTGTTATTACCTTTCACCACCATGGCTGGTCAGCAATATTATGAGGCCCGTAGTGACGCTATGGGAGGCACGGGTGTGGCGTCATCTAACCGCGAGGGTGCAGCCTTTATTAATCCAGCTCTTCTAGCACTGCAAACGCCACAGTTTAATGATTTCTCCCTACTTTTACCGGTACTTGGCGCCGATGGTGCAGATAAAGATCAGATGATTGATAAGTTTGATGCGTTAGAGGAGTCCTATGATGGATTAGAGGCTGCGATTAACGCTTCGAATGCCGCTGCTATCGATCGATTTCGCACAGATCTGATTAACGATCTAGAGTCGCTAAAAGATAACACTGCTTATGTCAGTGCTGGCGTTGGTTTTTCGCTGGTGATCCCTAACGATAAGATGCCAATGGCGGTCTTCTATAAAAGTTATATCGATGCCATTGGTGTTACTGCCATTGAACAATCAGATATCGATGCTCTAACTGTGATAGATCCTAATAATCCTCCAGAAGTGTCTGATCTTGATTCTCAAGGGGCTGTTGTTGCGGGGGCCGTTTCGGATTTAGGTGTGGCAATTAGTTTTCCACTCTCAATCGTTAATATGCCGATATCGGTTGGGGTATCCCCTAAGTTTCAGCGCATCGATACCTATAACTATGTGGTAAGCGCAAATAACTTCGAGTCCAGTGATTTTAATGACTCCAAATATCGTAACGATGAGTCCACGTTCAATCTGGATATTGGGGTGGCGATGCAGCCCATTGAGGGGCTGGTTGTCGGCTTATCTGGGCGTAACTTAATCAGTCAAGATGTGGATACGGTTGAGGCTCAAGGACGTAAGTTTACCTATCAGGTTGAGCCCCTATTTACCGCTGGAATCGCCTATGACTGGGAGAGTCTGACATTAACATCTGATATCGATTTAAATACCCATAAACGTTTCGATGAGATAGAGGGAACTCAGTATTGGCGATTAGGTGGTGAAGTGAGGGCTCTGGACTGGTTAGCGCTGCGCATGGGCTATCGACACGATATGAAGGACAATACTTCCAATATCTACTCATTAGGCACTGGCTTCTCTATTGGGCAGACATTTTACTTAGATTTTACCGGTATGATGGGTAGCGATGATGCTATTGGTGGTGTGCTGCAAACCTCATATCATTTTTAGCGGCTAAGAAGGGCGTTTGCAGGGCCATTTAGAGATAGCTTAGTTGCGAGAGTGAACGAGTTTCCTTTGAGTGTGCCAACAAGTTGGCTGCGAGTACAAGCAATACGTCGTAGGTTTGTGTCACTTCTCTTTCTCGAAGAGCGAAGGTCACTCTTGAAGTATCGCTGATACGCACTAGCAGTGACAAAGTCACGCTCTCGGAGCATCTCGTTTTTACAGCTCAATTAACGATTTTATCGTCAACACTAATGCGCTGATAGAGCAAAGTACCAAGGTCATGCTGCGTGTTTTATTTTTATCTACTCTCCCGACCAACCTGCCAGCCACTAAGTAGCCTAATATCACCGAAGGAAGCAGTAGCAGTGATAACCAAAGCTGTTTTAACTCTAGTAATCCTGTCACGGCTAAGATGGCTAAGGCTATGGTGGAGCTGAAGATAAAGAAAGCTGAGAGCGCTGCTCTGAATTGGTTGGCATCTTTACCTGAGAGTAAGATGGCTAATGGTGGGCCACCAATGGCCGCTATATTACCAAATACACCAGATATGACCCCTGCTGCAAATAGATTCTTGCGATTCACGACTAAATTAAACTTCATTAGGCTTAAGATCACGGCTGCGGCTACGATCCCAGCGATGGCGAGTCCCAGTATCGGTTGAGGAGCAAATATGAGTAAAGCAGCACCTAAAAAGCCACCAGGAATACGACCAAGTAGTGCGTATTGCAGGCCGTTAAACTCCAAAGCACCACGTTCTCTAAAGAGGGTCAGTAACGAGATAGTAAACCCCATGATGATCACGGGAGCTGGAACGAGATCAGGGTCAACAATGTAGAGCAGTGGCGAGGCCACAACAGCAAGACCAAAGCCAATTAAGCTTTGAGTCAGTGCACCAAAGAAGATGATGATAGATGCCAGTAGCAAGGTGGTAGGTGCGATTAACTCAAACACATTGAATGTCCATTAGCCGAGCACAATATTGAAAATTAATATAAAAAGAACAAAGTAAAACAAACAGGGACCGCATTGCGGTCCCTGAGGTGAGTATATATTTATAAAAGCTTACTCGACATCTTCCCACTCAATCCCCATCTCATCCATTAAGCGTTTTACTTCCGCTGGGATGCTGTCAGGCTTATCTTTTGAAAGATCTTCATCGTTAGGCAGTGGCTGGCCAGTGTAAGCATGCAAAAAAGCTTCACATAGCAGCTCACTATTGGTGGCGTGACGAAGGTTGTTGACCTGACGACGTGTGCGTTCATCAGTCAGTACCTTAAGTACTTTCAAAGGAATGGAAACAGTAATTTTCTTTACCTGTTCATTCTTTTTGCCGTGTTCAGCATAGGGGCTGATGTAATCGCCATTCCACTCAGTCATTGACTCACCTGTAAATTCAAAATTCGGGGCAGATTTTAACCCTTTAATTTGTACAGTCAAATTATTGCCTCTTATTTCCATTAAATGCAAATAGATTTCCATATGTTCGGACGTCTAAACGTCTAATTGGTTGACGAAGAGGTAACTCTTAGGTACATTTAGACGTCCAGACATCTCTTTGTTCTAATCGATATGAAGTATGATGTGCAGTAGTCAGTATTAGGAGCAGTAGATGACCGAACGTAAGTTAGCCACGATTGCCGTGCGTCAGGGGATTGAGTCCGATACCCAACATGGTGCCGTAGTACCGCCGATCTATCTTTCCACTAATTACTCCTTCGATGGGCATAAAAACCCAAGAGATTTTGATTACAGTCGCTCAGGTAATCCAACTCGCTCAATTCTTGGCGATGCCATTGCAGGCCTTGAGAAAGGAGCCACTGGCGTCGTAACCTGTACGGGAATGGCAGCCATCACTTTGGTCACTAGCTTGTTAGGTCCAGACGATCTGCTTGTAGTACCTCACGATTGTTATGGTGGTAGCTACAGATTATTCACTAATTTGGCTAAAAAGGGTCAATTTAAGCTGGCGGTGGTTGATCAAACTGACAGTCAGGCTTTAAGTGAGGCGATAGCACTAAAACCTAAGATGGTTTGGCTTGAGACGCCATCGAATCCACTGTTAAGGGTGGTTGATATCGAGGCGATTGCGCAAGCAAGTCACGAGGTTGAAGCACTTGTGGTCGTCGATAACACTTTCCTCTCTCCCATTTTACAGCAGCCACTTCTTCTAGGGGCTGATATCGTGATCCACTCAACGACTAAATATATTAATGGCCATAGTGATGTTGTAGGTGGCGCTGTAGTGGCGAAAGATCCAGAACTTGGTGAGTTGCTGCATTGGTGGTCAAACACCTTAGGGCTGACAGGTTCGGCGTTTGACAGCTATCTGGCTCTACGTGGTCTTCGAACCTTGCCTATCCGTATTAAAGAGCATCAAGCTAATGCTGAGCGAGTGCTAGAGGTGCTGACAAACAGTAGCGCCGTCGACAAGGTGTATTATCCTGGGCTTAAAGATCATCCCGGTCACGAGATTGCCGCTAAGCAGCAAAAAGGCTTTGGCGCTATGCTCAGTTTCGAGTTAAAAGGCGGAGAGGCCGAGTTAGTTGCCTTTTTAGCGCAACTTTCTGTGTTTTCTGTCGCAGAAAGTTTAGGTGGGGTAGAGAGTTTAGTCGCGGTTCCTGCGACAATGACCCATAGAGCGATGGAGCCAGAGGCACGAGCCGAGGCAGGGGTTAAAGAGACCCTTATTCGCCTCTCTGTCGGTATTGAAGATGCTGATGATTTAGTTGCAGATATTCAAGCTGGGCTTACTGCTGCATCTGCAGCCAGCTGTTAATTGGTTTAGTAGGAGTTAGAGATGGCGCGTGGTCATTTACATAAATTTGGTGGTTCTAGTCTGGCTGATGCTGATTGTTACCGCCGCGTGGCTCATATCCTTCTCACTCACGGCAATAGCGATGATTTAGTCGTTGTCTCTGCCGCAGGTAAGAGCACCAATTTTCTTTATAAGCTACTGGCGTTAAAAGATTCGTCTCAGCTGTGGCAAGAGGAGCTACAGGTGCTGATCAGTTTTCAACAGAACCTGATTGAGCAGTTGCTCTCTAATGAGCAGGCAAGGAGCTTGCGCGAACGTTTATCTATCGATAAGTACCAGCTGATAAGCTTGTTCTCTCTCGACTCCCTTAATGAGTACAAGCGTAGCGAAGTGGTGAGCTTCGGTGAGCGTTGGTCAGCACGTTTATTAGCTGCACTTTTACGAGAGTCTGGTGTAGCGGCGAGCGATATTGATGCTAGAAGTTTGTTAATTGCCGATGAGGGGGCTATTCCTCAAATAAGGGTTGATGAGTCCCGTGCTCGAGTGCTTAAACGTGTGGATGATAGTCCCAATGAGAGACTGATTATCACCGGGTTTATCTGTGCCAATAGCCAAGGTGAGACTCTACTGCTTGGCCGTAATGGCTCAGACTACAGCGCCACCTTAATCGCAAGCCTTGCTAATATCGGTCGAGTGACAATCTGGACCGATGTTGAAGGGGTATTTAATGCCGATCCGAATAAGATTAATGATGCCAAATTGCTTAAGAGCCTCTCGCTAGATGAGGCTAACCGTCTGGCTCATTTAGGCTCTCCTGTATTGCATAACCGCTCACTGCAGCCTCTGTTTGATACCGACGTGAGTTTAGCGGTACGTTCAAGTTACGCATCACATACCGATTTTACTCTTATTGCACCAAAGAGTTCATCTGCCAGTGCACCGGTTGTGACAAATCTATCTTCAGTATCGCTATTTAATTTCAGACTGACAGCTGGACTGCAAAGCGTTATCGAGCTGTTAGCCGAAGCGGGGTTGATCCCGTTAGCCCATTGGAAGTTAGCGCAAAACCGAGTGGAGTTGGCATTCACGAATGAGAACAGCAAACAGGTGCAGTCGATACTGGAGCTTGATGCTGAGCCTCTAGGTATTGCTGATATCAGAGTGCGTGAAGATCTGGGGTTAGTCGCGCTCGTTAGCGCCGACTCAAATCTCTACCGCCGAGGATTTGCTCGTTTGCTAAGCCGTGATGCGCGGCCACTATTTAATGATGGCTTGAGTCTAGTGACCTTAGTGCCTTTTGGTCAGGTTAACCTCTTGACTCAGAAAGTTCATCGTCGCTGCGCCGGACCTCGCAAACGTATTGGGGTTCTGCTTCTAGGTGTGGGCAATATTGGTGAAGCTTGGGTCGATCTCTTTACCCGAGCGCGCACCTCATTGAATAAAGAGTTAGAGGCTAGTGTCGAGCTGGTGGGCTTATTGAGTTCAAAAAAAGCTCTCCTTAAAGAGGAGGGTATTAGCCTGAGTTCATGGAAGGAGGAGTTTGATCAACAAGCGACGCCTTGGCTGTATGACCATCTTTTTGAGCAGCTTCAAGCCCTCGAGTGTGATGAACTTATTGCCCTCGATATTAGTGCAAGTGCCGATCTTACACTGCAATATCCAGAGTTTTTTGCTCGTGGGATCCATGTGGTCAGTGCCAATAAACTTGCAGGTTCAGGGCCGCTGGCCTTCTATCATGAGCTTAAACAACAGCTAGGTAATCGCAGACTGTTCTGGCGCTATAATGCTAGCTGTGGTGCAGGCTTACCGGTTCAACATGCCTTAAATGATCTGCACAATAGCGGCGACAACATCGAAGCAGTAGGCGGTATCTTTTCTGGCACCTTGTGTTGGTTGTTTGAGAACTATGATGCCGAGAAACCGTTTTCGCAGCTTGTATTGGAAGCGAAAGGCTTAGGGATCACAGAGCCCGATCCCCGTGACGATCTTTCAGGTCGTGATATGCAGCGCAAGCTACTCATTTTAGCTCGCGAAATCGGTCACGATATTGAACTTGAAGATATTAAACTTAACTCTCTCGTACCTGCCGAGTTAGCCGATATCCCTCTAGAACAGTTTTTAGTACGGATCTCTGAACTTGATGAGGAGATGCTAGCGCAGTTTAACAGTGCAGCTGAGCTCAATAAGGTGCTGAGATATGTGGCGGGGCTGGACTTTATCGATGGTGAGTTAAAGGCTGAGGTGGGCATAGAGTGGGTAGACAGAGAGCACGCTTATGCCAATTTAACCCCAGGTGATAACGTCTTTGTTATTCGTAGCTCATTCTATCAGGATAACCCGCTTATTATTCGTGGTCCTGGAGCCGGTCGTGAGGTCACGGCAGCCGCTGTACAATCGGATCTGGCCCAAATTTGTCGGGATCTGGTTCAGGAGTAAAGAGTAACGAAGGGCGCTTTGCTTCGAGAGCGCCTTCTCTACGAGAACGGGAACAAGTCCCTTCGAGTTCACCAACAAGTTGGCTGCGAGCGACTACGGAACGCTGTGCTTACGGACAAAGCTAGATACTGAAACAAGTTCAAGATGACGGCTAAATCTAGATATTTTATAGGTTGTTAGTTGTTGCTTTTCTCTGTGACCTCCGTGTTCTCCGTGGTGAGTTGCTTTTTCTTGTGATTAAAGGCAAAAGCGAATCTACATGATGAATATGGTGAAGCCTTAGCTCATGAATTAGTGTCAGGTCGTTCTCGGACTCCCGTCCTTCACGACATTGAGACTGAACTGGCTTAGTAAGTAGATTTACATTCCCTGTGAGCAAAGCGTAGAGCTTTTGACTTTTCTTTTTCTCGTAGCAGCTTTGCTGCGTTCTCGTAGGGCAAAGTCCTAACTCACTGTGAGGAAGTCACTGTCTCGTTACACCCCGTTATATCTTATTTAATAAAATTGGCATTAGTGCTCTTTTAGCTATTGACTTCAAACCTAGTTTCTCTAATATGGATGTATAGACGTCCAAACGTCTAAAATAGAACTCTGTGACTTAACTTGATTAAGTAGAGCAGATTATACAAAGCAGTAGAGGGAATAGAGATGAGTTTTAATCATGCACAACATTCAACGTCACTAAACCAGAGCTTAGCTGAGCTGAATGGCGATATTAACGTTTCTTTCGAGTTTTTCCCTCCTGCATCACCTGAAATGGAGCAGTTACTCTGGAACTCTATACGACGCCTTGAGCCACTGAACCCTAAGTTTGTTTCGGTAACCTATGGCGCCAACTCTGGAGTTCGTGACCGTACTCACGGTGTGATTGAACGTATTCAAAAAGAGACAGATCTGGTCGCTGCCCCGCACCTTACTTTAGTTGATGCCAGTGATGAGGAGCTTAAAGAGTTAGCTAAGCACTACTGGAATTCAGGTATTAAAGATATTGTGGCACTGCGAGGCGATCTGCCTGAAGGAAGCCCAAAGCCGACTCGCTTTGCTAACGACTTGGTAGGTCTACTGCGCTCGGTAGCTGATTTTGATATCTCAGTCGCCGCGTACCCTGAAGTTCACCCTGATGCGCGTAATGCTCAGGCCGATCTGATTAATCTAAAAAAGAAGATCGATGCAGGCGCCAATCGTGCTATTACCCAGTTTTTCTTCGATGTTGAGTCTTACCTTCGTTTTCGCGACCGCTGTGTGACGGCTGGTATCGATGTTGAGATCGTACCTGGCATACTGCCAGTGACTAACTTTAAGCAGTTAAAGCGTTTTGCTGGCATGACCAATGTAGGTATTCCAGGTTGGTTACATAAGCAGTTTGAAGGCTTAGATGATGATCCTGTGACTCGTCAGATGGTAGGTGCCAACGTGGCGATCGACATGGTCAAAGTCCTGTCCCGTGAAGGTGTTAAAGATTTCCATTTTTATACCCTAAATCGAGCTGAACTCACTTACGCTATCTGTCATACATTGGGTGTACGCCCAGGCAGGTAAAGTATTAAGTTACAAGTACACATGCTCTGAGTGACGAGTTTAGTTAAGTTTAATTAAATAGAATAATATAGATGCTCTACTTTACCAAGTAGGGCATTTTTGTATCTAATTTCAGTTTGTTGTAAGGTATAAAAACACTTTAAGGATAACTGGATGAAAACATGGAAGATTAGTTTTTTGAGTTTATTATTACTTAGCGCGTGCAGTAACCTCACGTTTCGAACTCATATTAGTCCAGAAATTGGTGACGTTGCTGCTAGGTCTATAGCGGCTTCTGACGTTAGAGAGTTTTCGGTTGAAGAGATGTCTCGTCGTGAAAAAGAGTTCCTTGGAGAGATAAGATCATCGTATTGCCAAGCAGGATTATCTAAACCAAGTCCTTCACGCTCCTTGTTAGCGACGGATCTGCGTTATAAGACAGTAGGACTTGGTGGCAATGGTTATACCGTAATGGAGTGCTTTGATTCTAATGCTGGCTGCAATGCATATTTAGAATGTCGTGCTTTAGCTTATACAGTTAGAGATGGTTCCCTTTGAAAGTAATCTTAATCACAGATATTTTTGGTGTAACTGAGCACCTATTACAGATTCAACAAGGGATCGCTGGAGCAGGTTGGGTGTGTGAAGTGCTTGACCCCTATTGCGGTGTTGACCGACAGTTCACGAGCGAGCCTGTCGCCTATGAAAGCTTTATGGCTGAGTGTGGTCATAAACAGTATTGTGACTCGGTGATAAGTAAGCTTGATACTGCTGATTGTCCCTGTGTTGTAATTGGCTTTAGTGCTGGCGCTTCGGCGGCTTGGAAAGCACTTGATAGGCTTAGTCCTGATTCTGTATCGCAGCTAATTGGTTTCTATCCCAGCCAAATACGGCACCATTTAGCGGTTAATCCTAGTGTCCCCGTTAGCCTTGTTTTCCCCGCCTTTGAAGCGCATTTTGATCTGGATGCGGTGATGGCCAGTTTAGCTAAAAAATCATTGCTGATGCTTAGTCAAACTCAATATGAGCATGGTTTTATTAATTTCTACTCTTCGGCTTATTATAAGTTAGCGTCTTCGCAATATATTGATCTTCTCTGTAATCCAAAGCTGTTAAAGGATCCAAATTCGATGCAACTTGAGTTGGCCAGGCTTTCAAATAAAATACTGGATCGTTAAGGTGAACCTATGACTCAAACATCCGCTACCTTCTGTCCGCTGTGCCGAAACAAAAACCTATGTGCAGTCAGTGCTAATGGAAGTATTGATGAGTGTTGGTGCCAAACAGCCTGCTTTCCACCTAAAGCGGCTGTGAAAGAGTTAACCGATGGTAGCAGCTGTATCTGCCAAGACTGTCTCTCAAGGATTAAACAAGAGCTAGCGCTAGGCTTGAAGAGGGTTTAAGAAAAGCCATCCTTGGCAGATTGAATCGATGTTGTTTTTATTATTTTTTTAGTTATATTTTTTATCTATTCAATCACGTTAAACCTGTTCCGCACTCTGCTAGCTCAATGGTTACGCCAGAACATGCTAAATCTAGGCTATTAGGAACCCTTGTGAATACTAATAATCTGCTGCTGATATAAGGTTAACGCCACGTTGAAAACAGCCATCAGTAAGTCTTTTGTGGCTGACGCCTTGCAGCATGAATGAGATGTCATATCTGCTGCCTTTAACGGCTAGTTTGCTGATGACAGCTCCTCTTACCAAATAGCCTGAACTCTGTGTTATTGCATCTTCTATTCGCTCAATTTTGGTGATCTTATACACTGTTGAATTGAGCTTCTTATCCCCTTGTACGACCATGGCCATCTGTCCCTTAGTGACATATTGCCAGTCATGATTCATTGCGTTAGCAATTTGCGTGTCATGGAGATCGAAAATAATAGGATCATCCCCTTGATCTCTAGACTTTACCGTCTCGTTATATACGCTTTTGTAATCTCGACCTTGTAAATTATTAAAATAGATCATGGGTTCACCTCTGCAAAATGTAAAACAAGTATACCAATTAATAGTCAGTTGTATATCAATTTGTTTTGTTGTGAGTTGGTTCAGCTTATATTCAATGGTGGTGGAGTATTCTTGCCCTGTTGCATAGTCAAAATAGGACGGTTTAATGAAATTTCGTGTATTACTCGTGTCTCTACTTATCTGCTTTGCGCCTGCTTCCATGGCTGAGTCATTGCTCTGGATAAAAGGCAATCACAGCGTGATACCTGATGCTGTGATAAAGCCATCGGGTGAGCTGTGGTTGAAGGGAAACAGCGGTACTTTACCTGATGCATTCGTTAAAAATACTCAACCTGTAGTGCAACTCCAATCGCAGCTAAGCAGCCAAATAAGTGAGGCAAAAAGTGATCTCATCATCTGCCGAGATAACCAGATCTGGCTGAGTGGTGATATGTCACAAGAGCCAGATGCTAAGTTAGATAAGTTAGGCAATGTGTGGTTGAAGGGCAATGATACTGACACGCCTGACGCAAATGTATCTCACGATGGTTTTATCTGGCTTATTAACAATTACACCAATACTGCCGATGCCGCAGTGAGAGGAGGAGACAATTTTAAAAACGCTTTTATTGCTTCTGTGTACCTGATGATCTAACTTCTGTTCAGGTTATTTGACTATGCTTAGTATTAGTTTGAACTAGGCAGAGGACACAGAATTGGTGTTATATCTCAAACCAATATTACCTGTTCTGTTTATTGTGATCACAGTGAGTGGCTGTTGTTTGCAAACGCCACAACCAAATTTTAGTCAGAGCACTTTGATGAATAAAACAGAACCAGTGTCTTCTTTCTCTGTCATAGCGCTATTCGCCCACCCCGATGATGAAACTTGGATCTCAGGCACTTTGGCAACATTAGCCGCTAGAGGTGTGCAAGTGACGCCTGTCTATGTAACCTCTGGTGATGCTGGAAGCGATCACTCAGGTCAAGGACTTACTGGTGTTGAACTGGCGAATGTACGAGAGTCTGAAGCGCGTCAAGCTACTGCTATTTTGGGGCTAAACTCACCTATCTTCTTAAGGTTTCCTGATGGCAAAATTACCCAGTATGAGCAAGAGGTTAAAGGTAAACTCACTACGCTTGTAAAGAAGAACTCCCCTAAAATAATGCTTACTTTTGCTCGAGGTGGGATCACAGATAATCGAGACCATAAAGCACTCAACGCCTTGGTAAGCGAGCATTTCTCTACGCTTGCAGCCTACTTTGCCGTATCTCAATCACAAGCTGAGATTTTAGCGCTATCTGCGAGTAAGTTTGACCTTAACTACCGCATTGCGAGACCTGTTGCAGATGCTGATATCAGCATTAAACCTGATGTTGCAGGCTACCAAGCACAAAGAGTTCGTGCGATGGCAAGTCATAAAACCCAGTTCCCCCCTGTGATGATCCAAGCCTATCAAGACTATGTAGAGGCATCTCCTCGAGAAGCCTTAATGGGCATGAGTGAAAGTCAGTTTATTATTTTTCAAACTACTCTAGATTAACCTCTACTAACATAAACATTAGGTTTTTCATCTATTAATTCTTGCTGAGTTAAAATTTAGGCAGTCGTTGGGGATTAATAATATTTAATTGAATGGCATATTCCCCTTTGTTGGTGCAAGATGCCTGCTGATCCAATAAGCAGGTAAGTGCTAGTGCAAGCTAATTTCAAACTAGGTTTTTTCTTTATCTCAACGGCGGTTCTATTTTGGGGCATTCTTCCGATAGCACTAAAGTTGTCAGCGAGCTTTATTGACCCTGTGACCCTGACCTGGTTTCGCTTTCTGGTTGCCCTGCTGATTACCTTTGTTATCCAGTATGTGAGCGGGAGCTTGAAGCAGTTTGCATCTTTGAAGTCTCGAGATTGGTTGAAGCTTGCTTTTTCTGGCGTCTTTCTCATGTTCAACTACGTCTCATTTGTTTACTCTTTAGCGTATCTTGCGCCTGGGGCTGCACAGCTAAACTTTCAGACGGCTCCCTTTTTTCTAGCTTTCGGTGGCATGCTCTTTTTTAAAGAGAGACTAAATGCGGTTCAGATGGCCTGTTTTGCGACATTAGCCTTAGGTATGTTGCTATTTTTTCATCCCTATTTAGATTTTTCACAATCGGACAATAGTGCTATCTGGATTGGAGTGATGATCATTCAATTCTCTGTGTGTTCCTGGACCAGTTATGCTTTGCTGCAAAAATCACTGCTGAAGAAGTTAGATCCCAATAATATCCTGCTGTTTATCTATGGTTTAGGCGTGTTAGTGATGGCGTTTTTCAGTGACTTTACTCAGTTTGGAGTGATGACACTCAATGAGTGGTGGGTTGCCATTTTTTGTGCCATTAATACTTTGATCGCATATGGCTGTTTTGGGGCTTCGATGAAGTATTGGCCGACGCCGCAAGTGAGTGCCATGTTAGCGTTAACGCCGGTGTTGAGTTTTAGTGCTACCGCTTTAGTTGTCAGTTTAGGGTTATGGCCTAATGCCTTTGTGAGTGATGAATTGAATCTATTATCTTTAAGCGGCATTGCCATTATTATCTTGTCGGTGGCTTCTCTTCAGTTACTTCCTGTGATGAAGAAGCGTAGGGAGAAGTATTCTTCGCTAAGTGTGAATGAAAAGAGTTGAGAGGCTGAGCTTAAGCTGTGCTGTCTAAGATCTCCTTAAGCCAGTTCATGGCGCTTTTAGTGCCTAACTTGGTTGCAGGAAATATCTTTACATTGATTTCGTCTAAGGTGACTCGTTGGCCCAGAAGAGGAGGAATATGCTCCCTTTGAAGGTCATGGTATAGGATAGCTAAGGCTCTTTGATGTTCCAGTGAAGCGAGACAGAGTTGGGCTTCATAGGTGTAGCTATAGGGATTTTGTTTGTTAACGAGCAGGGCAAAATCTCCCGAGTAAAAGTCGCTTAGATAGTTATCCAGCTCTTCGACCATTTCAATACCCAGCTCAACACCACTGTCGACAATAACTTCCGCTATATTTGATTCTAAGTGGTTAACAGTACAGCCAAAACTTAGCCTTGTCATGCTTTCCTCTTTATACTTCTTATTGAAACCTGACGGTTTAATATAGAACATAGTAAATGGCGCTGCAACGCTCCCTTGTGATGCGTTGGCTAACCTCTTATTAAGGTGTATCGTTAACTGATTGAAATAGACTGTTTAATCGTTAGGATTAATTTTAATGGAAAAATTGGATGTCATTGTTGTAGGTGCTGGTGTCGTCGGACTTGCCATTGCCGCCAAGTTGATTGGCACAAGTAAGAGTCTTGCTGTTATTGACAGAAGGGGCAGTTTTGGTGAAGAAACGAGTAGCAGAAACAGTGAAGTAATCCATGCTGGGATCTATTATCCCCAGCACAGTCTAAAGGCTAAGCTTTGTGTCGCAGGAAAGCATGCTCTCTATGAATATTGCCAGCAAAAAGGGGTTCCTTTCTCGTCGATTGGTAAGTTGATTATTGCCAATAACTCTGCTCAAGAGGGCGCATTACATGCTGTAATGGCACAAGCACTTAATAATGGCGTTGATGATCTTTGCTGGGTTTCAAAGCAAGGTCTTGATTCGTTCTCACCTCAGCTAAGCGCTTGTGCTGCCCTGTTATCTCCCTCGACGGGGATCATAGATAGCCACAGTTACATGTCGAGTCTATTGGCAGACATAGAGCTGGGTGGGGGAATATTTGCTAGTAATACTGAGCTGGTAAGGGCTGAACCTATCTCTGATGGTTTTATCGTCTGGCTGAATGTCGGCGGTGATGTGGTAAAGATGCAGTGTCGTCACCTTATTAATAGTTGTGGTTTAAGCTGTACAGAGGTTGCAAAGCGCATAGAGGGGCTTGATGTGAGCCTTTTACCTGAGCTTTATTGGTGTAAAGGACACTATTTCAACTACAGTGGTGTTAACCCCTTCACTAAGTTGATTTACCCTGCACCTGAGCAAAACAGTGCAGGGTTAGGCATACATGCAACTATAGATATGGCTGGGCAGTTAAGGTTTGGCCCTGATGCGCACTATCTAAGCCCTCATGACTTGTTCAAGTCGCAAGATTACTCGATCCCACTCTCATTGAAAGAGAGTTTTATAACCGCGATAAAGCGTTATTATCCCAGTATCGATGCTGCAAAGCTCCATCCAGGCTGTGCAGGCATTCGCCCTAAGTTGCAAGGTCCCAATGACTCCTTTAAAGATTTTCATATTCAAGGGGCAGGTGAGCACCATATAGATGGACTGATAAACCTATTTGGTATTGAGTCTCCCGGGTTGACCGCGAGTCTGGCTTTAGCCGAGTACGTGGCTAACATGGTTAAGGAGAGTGAGTAGTACCCTTAAACTGATTGGTATTATCCATTGTGTAAAAGCTCGTCAGCTCTACTCATTAGCTTTTTGAACATCTGACTAAGCTTGACCTGTTCATAGCTACTCAGTATCGACATAAGGGCTTGCTCTCTGGCTAAAATCATTGGGGCTAGCTCTTGATGGATCTTAATTCCCTCTGGGCTTAACTTTAATAATGAGGAGCGCCTATCATGCTTGTGGCTGTCTTTCATTAGAAGGGATCTGTCGAGCATCTTAGCGATAGCTCGGCTGGTTTGCATCTTCTCCAGATTTATCATCAAGCCGATATCTTTGGCAGACAGTGACTGCCCCGCACCCAATACTGCCACGATACGCCATTCATGCTTGGATAGCGCAAAATGACCTGTGTAGATATCAGCAATACTGTCACTTACGCGAGCCTGTAACTGGGTGAGCTGAAAAGGAAAAAACTGCTCCATCTCTAAGCTCACCTCATCCTCCCTTTTAGAATCGTGCTCACTTGCTGACATAGTTACTCTTAATTAGTTAGTTGTAGCGCCATTATCGACTTACCCGTTAGTTGGAGTAAAGGGATTCCTTAACCGCTTATCTTTAAATCTTGCTCATTTCTTGAACTCTGATGACAAAAAGAATATAGTAACAAGTGTTACTATATTCTTAAGGTAAGTTATGATCAATATCGAGCGGATACACCATGTGGCATATCGCTGTAATGATGCTAAAGAGACGGTTGAGTTTTATAGAGATAAGCTCAATATGGATTTTCTTGTGGCCATAGCTGAAGATAAGGTGCCGTCGACTAAGGCACCTGACCCCTATATGCATCTGTTTCTCGATGCGGGCAATGGCAATATTTTGGCTTTTTTTGAGCTGCCGAACTCGCCTAAAATGGACAGAGACAGAAACACCCCTGAGTGGGTGCAACATATTGCATTTAGGGTGAAAGATACTGCGGCACTGCTTGAGGCCAAGCGTGAGCTTGAGGGGAAAGGCGTCGAGGTTCTCGGGATCACTAAGCATGGCATTATTGAATCAATTTACTTTTTCGATCCAAACGGCCACCGATTAGAGCTAACCTGTGTGACTGGTACATCTGCACAGTTTAAAGAGTTGAAAAAGGTCGCGCCCGCTATGCTTGAGGAGTGGTCGGTGACAAAACGTGCTCCTAAGCATGCCGCCTGGTTACATGAGGAGGAGTTCGAAGGGAGCGACTCTTAATACCAATCAACAGAAAACAAAAAAGGAGCCTAGGGCTCCTTTTTTATGGATTCACTTAGTTAAAAGTGATCGGCTCATCTAGCGGGTTTACTCGCTATCTCTTGATGGGCCTTTGCGGTGTGGCTTTCTGTCACCTGATGGGCGACGGTCACCAGAAGGCTTACGTGGGCGACGTGGTGGACGGCTGTCTCCAGCTGGCATCTCAGCACCATCAGCTTCACGAATGTTTAGTGGCTTACCACAAACACGAACCTTTTTAAGGTGGTCCAGTACATCCTTTGGCATACCATCAGGAAGATCGATAGCAGTCATGTTATCAAATAACTGAATCTGACCAATATAGCGGCTGTCGATGTTTGCTTCGTTTGCAACAGCGCCAACGATATTACCTACACCAACACCATGATCACGACCCACATCTATGATGTAACGGCTCATCTTAACGTCTGGATTGTCCTTAAGTGCATCGGCTTTACCCAAGTTCGTTGGAGTAGGGCGCGAATCACGACGAGGACGATCATTACGGTCACGTGAACCACGATCGCGAGAGTTACGGTCATCACGGTTGTCACGCTGACGCTCGTTAATCGACGGCAACTGTAAAGGACGCTCTTTCTGTACTTGCTGTAGCAGTGCTGCTGCAAGAATGTCAGTGTCGACTTCAAGTTGTTGACAAAGTTGAGCTACAGCACCCTTCATGAAATCTAAAGAATCTTTGCTGATGATCTCGGCAACTTGCTCACCTAGGCGAGATAGACGACGCTCGGTCACTGTCTCTGGGCTAGGAACGTCCATTGGTGAGATACGGCTCTTTGTTGCACGTTCGATAGTGCGTAGCATACGCATCTCTCTGTGTGTAACAAATAAGATTGCCATACCTGTACGACCAGCACGACCTGTACGACCAATACGGTGAACATAAGCTTCAGTATCATAAGGGATATCGTAGTTAACTACGTGTCCGATACGCTCAACGTCAAGACCACGAGCCGCAACATCAGTTGCGATAATGATATCTAGCTTGCCACGCTTAAGTTGATCAACTGCGCGCTCACGAGCCTGCTGGTTCATATCACCGTGTAGTGGTGATGATGCATAACCGCGAGCTTCAAGCTTCTCTGCTAGCTCAACACAGCTGTTACGAGTACGAACGAAGATGATGATGCCTTCAGTCTTTTCAACTTCAAGAACACGTACTAACGCTTCAAGTTTGTTGTGCTGAGAGACCTGAACAAAACGTTGCTCGATGGTTTCAACTGTTGTTGTCGTCGCTGCAATTTTAACGTGTACTGGATTATCCAAGTACTTGTTAGCAACACGCTTAATTTGCTCAGGCATTGTCGCTGAGAAAAGCGCTAGTTGACGCTCTTGAGGTGTATGCTCAAGGATCCATTCGATATCATCGATGAAGCCCATTTTTAGCATCTCATCAGCTTCATCAAGTACCATAGCTTTAAGCGTAGCGAGCTTAAGTGTGCCACGACGCATATGGTCCATAACACGGCCAGGAGTACCAACGATGATCTGTGGACCACGTCTAAGAGAGTTAAGCTGCTGCTGCATGCTTTGACCACCATAAATAGGTAGTACATGCATGCCCTTCATAAATTTAGAGTAGCTAGCAAAAGCTTCTGCAACCTGAACAGCAAGTTCACGTGTTGGCGCTAGCACTAAAATTTGAGGTGCATTGGTTGTTGGGTCGATGCTGTTAAGTAGTGGCAGAGCGAAGGCACCAGTTTTACCTGTACCAGTCTGTGCCTGACCTAATATGTCCTTGTTGGCCATAAGAGGGTCGATACTTGCAGCTTGAATTGGGGTAGGCTTTTCGTAGCCTAGCTCATCAAGAGCACGCAACAAAGGCTCGGAAAGACCGAGTTCGCGGAAAGTTTTTTCTTCGGATGACATGGGTTGTAGCCTTGTGGAATAACAGAGTGCAGAAAATGCACTTAGGTTTATAGACAGAAAATCAACCCCGTGTCGACTTCCCGCAACAAAAATTGCTTTAATAAGCCGATTATTATAGCAGGGTGCAATTGGTATTACCAATTAAATGTGAGCTCGTAATGAGTTTACAGGATGATTTCATGGTAAATCGGATACTAATTAGTAAGTTATATTCAAAAATAATAATTTATCACTATCATTTATTGAATGTTTCCTAGTTGTAAACTGTCTATTATCAGCAGTTGGTGTGCCGAGCTGGTAACAGCGGCTAGAAATTCAAAATCTATTTTTTCCTGAGTGTCGCTAGGTGCATGATAATCTTGATGAGGTGGCACACCAAAGTAGAGCCAAGGAACCCCAACTTTATGCAGCGGGTAGTGATCTGAGGCCCTAAGCCAGTCAATATTTCCGGTTAACTGACCTCGCTTTCTTGGGTGCTTAGCCTTGATACATAGCCCTGTCTCATTTATCAGTTTCTGCTTAATTAATGGGAACTGGCTGAAACCTCTTCTTCCCTCTAAATAGACCACCATGGAACGCTCTGGTCTACCTATCATATCTAAGTTAATGGCGAGCTCTATCTGTTTGTTGTTTGGAGTGATGTTTTGTTGGCTAAGAAGCTCGGCTAAGGCGTAGCCGCCGTAGAGTCCTGGCTCTTCGGCATCGGTCGCGACAAACATAAGATTGGTTTTTGTAAATAGCTCAGGATGCGTAGCCGCATAATTGGCAAGTTGTAACATGGCTGCAATGCCTGATGCATTGTCATCGGCGCCAGGGTATATCTTACGACCTTTTACGCCTAAGTGATCATAGTGTGCGATGACAAGTCGCCAAGATGTTGAGGGGTTTGATGCTTTTAATACCCCGACCACATTGCTGCCTTTTCGTTCGCTGAACCCTTGGGAATAGGTAAAGGGAAGGTTGAACTTATCTGTGTTCTTACTTTGTTGCGTAGTGGTTTTTGTATCAGCTTGCGCTGATTGCCAAGGTGTTAACCCTATCTGAGTGAAACGCTCGTTGAGGTAATCCCTAGTTAGCGCCGCGCCTTGAGTGCCAGTTTTTCTGCCCTCAAACTTGGCTGAGGTCAGTTGAGCGAGATCGGCTTTAAGGGCTTGTTGGTCGACCCAGTTGGCTTTTAATTGAGTCTTACAGCTGGTACTAAATGTGGAGCAACCAGAGAGAGTAAGGCTAAAGAGCAGTAGTATCGAGAGGGTAAACGAGAAGCGGAGAGAGATGAGCTTAATCTGTGTTGGACTCATCTTCTCTCCCCATTTATCTCGTTAATTATTTTTCTAGCAAAGGCTTAAGAAAGCGTGCCGTGTGAGACTCTTTATGCTCGGCAACTTGCTCTGGCGTACCTGTCGCTAGTATTGTTCCGCCGCCAGCACCGCCTTCAGGTCCGAGATCGACAATCCAGTCTGCAGTTTTGATCACATCCAGATTATGCTCGATAACCACGATGGTATTACCGTGAGCTTTTAACCTGTGCAGGACATCCAATAGTAATTGAATATCTGCAAAGTGTAGTCCTGTTGTTGGCTCATCGAGAATATAGAGCGTCTGACCAGTATCTCGCTTAGAGAGCTCTTTTGCCAGCTTAACACGTTGTGCTTCACCGCCAGAAAGTGTAGTCGCACTCTGTCCCAAGCTGATATAGGAGAGGCCAACTTCAATCAAGGTTTGCAATTTTCTAGCAATGGCAGGGACGGCATCGAAGAAAGGTCTTGCCTCTTCAACGGTCATATTGAGCACCTCATGGATGCTCTTACCTTTATATTTGACCTCTAAAGTTTCACGATTGTAGCGCTTGCCCTTACAGTCATCACAAGGAACATACACATCAGGAAGGAAGTGCATCTCAACCTTGATTAAACCATCACCCTGACACGCCTCACAGCGTCCACCTTTGACGTTAAATGAGAAACGACCAGGTTTATAACCTCGGGTACGTGACTCTTGAGTTGCCGAAAATAGCTCCCTGATTGGGGTGAAAATCCCCGTGTAAGTGGCTGGATTCGAACGCGGTGTACGGCCAATGGGGCTTTGATCGATATCGACCACCTTGTCACAATGCTCCATCCCTTTGACTTCTCGATAAGGGGCTGGCTCATCCACGGTTGCGCCATTAAGTACTCGATGAGCAATCTTATAGAAGGTGTCGTTGATCAGGGTTGACTTTCCTGAGCCAGATACCCCAGTCACACAGGTAAATAGGCCAACAGGTATGGTCAAGTCCACATCTTTTAGGTTGTTGCCACTGGCACCAAATAGCTCGATTAGCTTATCGCCGTTATACGCGACTCGCTCCTCGCTGATATGGATCTGTTTTTTGCCCGAGAGGTATTGGCCAGTAATTGATTCGTCACAGCTGAGAATATCCTCTAAAGTACCGTCACAGATCACTTCACCACCGTGTACGCCGGCTCCAGGGCCAATATCGATCACGTGATCTGCCATCTTAATGGCATCTTCATCGTGTTCGACCACAATAACGGTATTGCCTATATCGCGCAGATGGATAAGAGTTTGCAGTAAGCGTTCATTATCTCTTTGGTGTAGACCAATTGAGGGTTCATCGAGCACATACATTACGCCGACTAAGCCTGCACCTATCTGACTTGCAAGCCTGATCCGCTGAGCTTCACCACCAGAGAGTGTGTCGGCAGAGCGAGATAGGCTTAGGTAGTTAAGCCCGACATTGACTAGGAAACCTAAACGATCGCCCACCTCTTTAAGGATCTTTTCGGCAATCTGGGCTTTCTGTCCCGTCAACTTAAGTGTGGAGAAGTACTCCATCGCCTCACCGATAGACCACTCGGTTAACTCAGGCATGCTCAGATCATTGATAAAGACATTACGCGCCTCTTCACGAAGACGCGAGCCGTGACAGCTTTGACAGGACTGGGTATTGATAAATTTGGAGAGCTCTTCGCGAACAGCGTTTGATTCTGTCTCGCGGTAGCGCCTGTCCATGTTGTTAAGTATGCCCTCAAACGGGTGATTACGAACGACTACGTCACCACGATCGTTAATGTATTTAAAGGCGATACTCTCGCTGCCTGAGCCATGTAGAACCAGCTTTTGTATTTTATCGCTAAGTTTTACAAAGGGTTGCTCAACATCAAATTTATAGTGCTCGGCAAGTGAGCTTAGCATCTGGAAGTAGTAGAAGTTGCGTCTGTCCCAGCCGCGAATAGCACCGCCAGCTAGAGATAGCTCATTGTTGACGATAACGCGTTCTGGATCGAAATATTGCTGTACGCCTAAACCATCGCAAGTGCCACAAGCACCAGCTGGGTTGTTAAATGAGAATATTCTTGGTTCCAGCTCAGCCATCGAGTAGCCACAGTGAGGACAAGCAAAGTTTGCCGAGAAGAGTAGCTCTTCATCGGGATTCTTACTTTCGCTATCCATGTCAGCTACGGTGGCGATACCGCCAGAAAGCTCCAGTGCAGTTTCAAATGATTCGGCTAATCGCTGTTGAATATCATCACGAACCTTAAAGCGGTCGACCACAACTTCAATGGTGTGCTTAACGTGAAGTTCAAGCTCTGGTGGATCGGTGAGATCACACACTTCACCATCAATACGGGCACGGATGAATCCTTGCGCCGATAGGCTGTCCAGTAGCTTTACGTGCTCACCTTTACGGTTATTGACCACAGGGGCAAGCAACATCTGGCGACTGCCTTCTGGTAGCTCTAATACTTTGTCTACCATCTGACTGATGGTTTGTGCCGTGAGGGGCTGGCCATGTGTGGGACAGCGTGGCTCACCGACGCGGGCAAAGAGAAGGCGGAGGTAGTCGTAGATCTCTGTGATGGTTCCCACTGTGGATCTTGGGTTGTGGGATGTGGACTTTTGCTCGATGGAGATGGCTGGGCTTAACCCTTCGATATGATCGACATCAGGTTTCTCCATCAGGCTTAAGAACTGGCGGGCATAGGCTGAAAGCGATTCAACATACCGCCTCTGCCCTTCGGCATAAAGTGTGTCAAACGCCAGAGAGGATTTCCCCGAACCTGATAGGCCGGTGATCACGATTAATTTGTCTCTGGGAATTGTCAGGTTGATGTTTTTTAGATTGTGGGTGCGGGCGCCACGTACTTCAATCTTGTCCATCTGTCTCTCTATGCCAAATAAAAAAAGAGATCGATTATCGCACAAAAATTAGCAAAAGCAGAGAGGAGAAGATCAAGAGTAAATTCTGCAGGGGAGAAAGGTTAACTGGTGTGGAGTTTTGTTGTGATCCCACTTCAAAGGTCCTAGATGAATTAGTTACATCTTGATTTGAATTGGTATAAAATGCGCGGCTTATTTATGTATTCAGATCAGGGCGAAAAATGGCCAATAACGGACTCTCAAAGACTGAGAAAAAAGTCGCGTTCTCTTTAGCCAGTGTATTTGGTTTGCGCATGATGGGCTTGTTTATGATCATGCCTGTTTTTGCACTTTATGGGCAACATCTGCAAGGTTTTTCACCACTGTGGGTAGGTATTGCTATTGGCGCTTATGGTCTGACTCAAGCTATTTTGCAGATCCCTATGGGGATGTTATCGGATAAGTTTGGCCGTAAACCTATTATCCTTATCGGCTTACTGATGTTTGCCTTTGGTAGTTTAGTGGCCGCCAACGCCGACACTATTTACGGTGTGGTTGCTGGTCGTGCGATACAGGGTATGGGGGCGATAGCCGCTGCTGTGCTTGCCTTAGCGGCTGATCTGACTCGTGATGAGCAGCGTACCAAGGTGATGGCCATTATCGGTATGTGCATCGGATTTTCGTTTGCATTGTCTTTGCTGGTGGGACCGATTGTCGCTCAATACTTAGGTTTATCTGGTTTGTTTGCCATGACTGCGGGCCTCGCGGTGTTGGGGATGATTATTGTACAGCTGCTAGTGCCGAACCCCATCTCTCAAGCCCCCAAGGGAGATACATTAGCGACGCCAGCTAAGTTGAAGGCGATGGTGACTGACCCTCAACTGTTTCGTCTTGATGCGGGGATCTTTATTCTACACTTAGTGTTGACCGCTGTATTTGTTGCCTTGCCGCTGGATTTAGTTGATGCAGGTTTGGCCAAAGAGAAGCATTGGATGCTCTATTTCCCCGCTTTTATGGGGGCATTCTTTCTGATGGTGCCGCTCATTATCATTGGCGTGAAGAAGAAAAACACCAAGGCGACATTTCAGGTTTCACTGTTAATCATGATGCTGGCATTGGCTTCAATGGCACTGTTTGCCAATAATTTAGTTGTGCTAAGTATCGCGGTTGTGCTGTTTTTTACTGGCTTTAACTATTTGGAGGCATCGCTTCCAAGCTTGATTGCTAAGTTTTGTCCCGTTGGTGATAAAGGTTCCGCCATGGGCGTATACTCAACCAGTCAATTTCTTGGTGCCTTCTGTGGTGGTATATTAGGCGGTGGTGCTTATCAGCTTGTGGGGGCCGAAGGGGTTTTCGCAGTTGCGTTGGGTTTGATGACGCTCTGGTTACTGCTGACATTAGGCATGAAAAACCCAGTGTTGTTAAAGAGCTATACTCTTGAAGCAAAAGTTGAAGGTAAAGAGCAGGCAAAGGTGATGGCGACTGAGCTGTCTCAGCTTGCAGGTGTCGCCGAGGCAATAGTGGTTCTTGAAGAGAAAGTGGCTTATTTAAAAGTTGATGAGCATTTCGATTTAAGAGAAGCGCGAGCTGTGTTAGGCTCTGTCAGTTAAGTCGTTATTTCGTGTCATTTGATATGAATTAAGCGTAGAATTTATCGTAATTTGTAAGAATATCTCAGGAGATTTCAATGGCCAGTCGTGGTGTCAATAAGGTAATTTTGGTCGGTAATTTGGGTAAAGACCCTGAAGTTCGTTATATGCCAAATGGCAATGCCGTCGCCAACTTTACAGTGGCGACGAGTGAGTCTTGGAAAGACCAACAAGGTCAGCCACAAGAGCGTACTGAATGGCATAATATTGTCATGTACCGTCGTCTAGCTGAGGTTGCTGGTGAATACCTTAAGAAAGGTTCTAAGGTTTATATCGAAGGTAAACTGCAAACTAGCAAGTGGCAAGATCAGGCAACCGGTCAAGACAGATATAAGACTGAGATCAATGCCAATGAGATGCAGATGCTAGACAGTCGTGGTCAAGGCGGCGGTCAACAGCAAGGTGGTTATGGTCAGCAGCAGGGGCAGCAGAATCAGTACAATGCACCTCAACAGCAAGCACCACAACAGGGTGGTTATGCGCCTAAGCCTCAAGCTGCTCCTCAGCAACAGGCACCTCAGCAGGGCGGATACCAGTCGCAGCAGCAAGGTGGTCAACAGCAGCAAGCGCCAGCTTATGCACCTAAGCCACAAGCAGCTCCACAGCAGCAAGCGCCACAACAGCGCCCAGCGCCTCAGCCTCAACAGCAAGCTGCACCGCAACAGAACTTTACCCCAGACCTTGATGATGGTTGGGATGACGATATCCCGTTTTAGAGATTAGTGACTAAGTTTTTAAAACATGTATGAAGCCTCTTATTTAAGAGGCTTTTTTGTTGCCTATTTTCTCCGCTTTAAACTCTCTCTTTTATTAGTCAAAAGTATTACTCCTTTTCTATCGCTTTCTTTAGTTACTCGTTAGTGAGCACTTTTTACTCGTCAAAAAAAACCAATTGCTGATAGTGTGGTTCTTTAGTCTAAGTCGCGGCATTGCTGGATTCGCGTTGGCTTAATACTGTGTAGTTCGGGTCTAATCCCGTGAGCCTTTGTAATTGTTGAGATTGATAGCATATGAAAAAGTGGGTCTATTTATTACTGTTTCTCTTTACCTTCCCTACGGCTGCAGTTGCGGTGGAGGATGACATTGAGATTAGTGGTTTGGTGATAGATAGAACCTTGACTCGTTTTGGTAAAGACTTTGGTTTTTACTACTCAGGTTATTGGCGAGATCTCACCTTCACCCAAGGCTTCAATGTCACTCTATATGAAACGGTATTCCCACAAGCAGGCACTCAGTTGACTTTAGAGGTGAATGGAAAAGCTATCTATAGAACCCACTTTGGACGTCGGGCAAACCCGGTAAAGGAGCGGGCAGAGCAAGCAATTTTGCTTACCATAGATCATATAGCCCAGATCAAGGCGAACGCTGTTACTGGTGAGCTGGCAAGTGCTGAAGATGGCTACTAATTTTGGCTATTAGGATAACAATAATGAAATACAGGATGTTAGTTTTAGCAGCCAGCTTAGTTGCCGGCAGCGTTCAATCGACCGAATTGGTCTATACCCCTATAAACCCCAGTTTTGGTGGGTCGCCGTTAAATGGTTCGTACCTACTTAATAAGGCTAATGCGCAAAATGATCATAGCGAAGGTGAGGGCGATAAAGACTTTATTACTCGGTTCAAAGAGTCTCTAGAGCGAAATATTCTTAATACGATAACCCGTGGCGTCGCTAATGGGGAGATCACTGATGGTACTTATGACACTGGGGACTTTCGTATTGAGGTTGCCTCTGTTGGTGGTGGGGTAGTGCTCACAATTACTAATCTGGTAACAGGTGAAATTACCGTTATTGAGATGCCAGTTTATGGAGGTGGGGGATGAAATACTTACTACCTCTAGTTGTCATCGGTCTGCTTTCAGGCTGTGGTCTGCTTCCTAAGCCGGAGCTAAATGTGAGTCAGGCTGAGCTCAATCCAGTGAGCGAGACCATGTTAGCACTGCAAGCGAAAAAGGGGCCTAAATACCCTATTCCCGTTGCTGTGTATTCATTTAGAGATCAAACGGGGCAGTATAAGCCTCAGCAGAATGTTAGCTCATTTTCTACTGCGGTGACCCAAGGCGCGACCTCTATGCTAATTCAGACGCTGCTGGACTCTCGCTGGTTTACCCCTGTGGAACGTGAAGGGTTACAAAACCTGTTAACTGAGAGAAAGATAACCAAGAAGCAACCTAAGAGTAAAGACTCAGAGGTGCCTCAACTGACCAATGCTCGCCTGTTACTTGAAGGTGGGATTATTAGTTATGAGACAAATGTGAGTACTGGTGGTATCGGCATGGAGTATTACGGTATCGGTGCTTCTGAGCTCTACCGTGAAGATCAAGTCACCATCTACTTGAGAGCTGTCGATGTGCACAGTGGAAAAGTGATGATGTCGGTATCGACCACTAAACGTGTGTTTTCTCAGGAGTTGAGAGCGGGTCTGTTTCGTTTTACTAGCTTAAACCGTTTGGCAGAAGCTGAGATGGGCTTTACAACTAATGAGCCTGTGCAGTTTTGTGTGCTACAAGCGATTGAGCTAGCGGTTGCAGAGATGGTCGATAAGGGGATTGCGTTGGGATATTGGAGTCCTAATTCTCAAAGTTAATTTATAGAGCTAATTCACAGGACTTAATCACAAAGTTAAGTCAGTCTAGACTTTTTGAGAACAAAGCAGCAATAACTAGTGTTTAATGTTATTGCTGCTTTTTACTGCTTGATATTAAATTCTGTTTATTCAAAGACCTGCACTTATGAACTAATAACCTATTTTTAAATAATCATAAACTTACTTAAGCAGTATAAAATATGCCTGAATAGCTAATAAAACTCCTCTATGTAAATTTTACAGTTTTATTTATTTTTCTTAGTTTGTTTTCTGGTAATTTATAATTATTTATTATAATAATGTTTCTCAAAAGTAAAAAAGCTGTTTTTAACTCTCATGGGACCAGAGAGTATTTTATGTTTTCTTCAGGGTGAAAACATAAGTGTATAGACAAGGAGAAAGTTATGAACCAAATCGATGAACTTGTCTTTTTTCATCAAATTGAAGCGCCATGTCATTTAGCTATTTTGGCTCAATCGATTGGATTAAAGACTCGGATTGTCAGTAAGTCTTCAGAGCTTTTTGATGGGCTACTATCAAATAGTTTCTGTTTTATTGCTCAAAAAGGGGAAGCTCTGGATAATAAAGGAATTCCTTTAATAGCATCCAGGCTTGCGTCGCATTGTCCTGTAGCGCTTCATCAGGTTGAGCCCAATACGTTAGAGGTTGAGTCTGCGCTGCTTTTGGGAATTAAAGGTGTGCTTTATTCTAATCAAGGAATGGACTCTTTGATGTCTGGGATTACCAATATGGTAGAGGGTGAGCTCTATTTTGATCGACAGTTGATCAGCCAGGTTTTCAGCCGTCTTGTACGTAAACTAGACAGTGCCAATGACACATTGCAAGATAGCGCAGTGATGATGCAGATGCTAACGAGTCGAGAGAGAACGATTATTAGTTTAGTGTCGAGTGGTGCGAGAAATAAGGAGATAGCTCATAGACTATGTATCAGTGAGCATACTGTTAAGGCTCACATTTCATCTATCTTCAGAAAGACGCAATCTCGTAACCGTGTTGAACTGCTAAGGTGGGCACAAAGTTATCAGAGTCAGCTTGAGTTATGTTCTTAATCTGATTTAAATTACTGATATAAAGTTATTAAAAAGGGAGCCTAAGCTCCCTTTTTGCTTTTCTTACTAATATGAAATTAGTTTTGAATCACAGTTGCGGTATTAAAGTCACCGGTTTGTGTGACTGAGATGCTGTGATCTGAACCAGTTTGTGAACCCATAACTAGGTTGTCATTACCTGTTTGCGCTATGGTTAGGCTGTTACCATCACCAGTTACGACGAAAGCACCATCATCTTCACCACCAACCCAGTTACCATCACCTGTTTGAGTGATTAGGGCGCTGTTTTCATCACCAACAATGATCAGGTCGATAAGGTTAAGGTCGCCCTCTTGTGTCATATCGAGATCAGTATTATCCATACCAACAACAGTCAATACGGCTTCGTTTTCATCGCCATCTTGTTCGATATCGGTGTCGTTGCCATTGCCGATAAGGTCAGCATAACCGAAGTTCATGTCACCCTCTTGGCTGATCTCTATCTTGTTATCATCACCTTCAGCAAAAGCGGTAACCTCATTTTCAGCTCCGTCACTTCTTAGCTCAAAATCATTATCGTTGCCATAGGCACCGAATGTAGCAACGTTGGTGTTCCCCTCTTGATCTAAAGAGACATCGTTGTCGTTGCCAAAGACTTGGAACTGGGCAGTGTTGTTGTCTCCCTCTTGGTCAACTCTTAGATCATTGTCATCACCTTGAACTTCAGCGATTAAGGTGTCACCAATTGTGTTGCCCATACCATCTTGCTTTATTTCAATAAAGTTATCATCGCCCTGGACAGCAGCCATATAAGCCGTGTTGTTATCGCCCTCTTGGTCAATCTCAAACTCATTGTCAGAACCGGTTAAGTCGTAAACAAAACCTGTATTATCGTTACCTGCTTGCTCAATATCGAAGTTGTTATCATCGCCAGCAACCCCTTTAACGGCACCTAGGTTATTGTCTCCCTCTTGATAGACGGTTACATCATTGTTGTTGCCAACATTGGGCGTGATATCAAGGGAAACCATACCTGCGGTATTACCGTTACCCATCTGGGTAATATCACCATCATTATCGTTACCCTCAACGCGGTATACCCCGAAGTTACCGTCACCTTCTTGATTGATAACAGCGCTATTATTATCACCAATTAACTCAACAACAGCTTCACTTTGTGAACCGTCTTGAGCGACATCAACATTATTATCATTACCTGTTACATCGATATCGGCTTGGTTATAAAAGTCGAACTGAGCAACGTAGGTTTCGTTGTCGTTACCTGTCATATCGACATTAGAGATATGCCAATCGTCTGCCTGATCGACTTCAACATTGTTACCTAGACCTGTGGAGGTCGTATAGGCTTCAAGCCAAACGCCTTCTTGTACAGTGGTTGCAGATTGATCATCACCAACTTGATCTATGGTGGCTACATTGGCATTAGCACCAACTTGAGTCTGCTGAATATAAGCCTCTTGGCCAACTACAGAGTTAGCAGTATCTGTGGTTTGTGTAATAGTTGCAGAATCAGCAAATGCTGAGCCACTCATGCCGAGTCCTGCAGTGATCGCTAGCGCAAGTATTGTTTTTTTTGTTTGAGATCTCATGTGACTTTCCCTGTTTAATATTGTGTTATGGTTATTTCAGCACCATCGGCAATCTGCTCGATAGAGAAATTAGCACTGCCAAGTTGATTTAAATTAACCAAGTTATCGTTTCCTATTTGGGTGATATCTGCTTGGTTATCTCCACCAACTTGAATAAGTTCTACCTGATTATTCTTCCCATCCTGAGTGATATTAGCCTCGTTGTTATCCCCTAACTGCATCAGATCGACATAGTTGTTATTGCCAGTCTGCATAATATTTGCGGTATTTAGGTTACCTAGCTGGACTAGGTTAACTAGGCTTGAACGCCCATTGCTTTCGAGAAGAGTTTGTAGCGTGATAGGTAGTTCATAGGTATTGCTTGTGTCTAGCTCATCATCTGCGAATACCCAAGCGCTACTGCAGAGGGTAATAAACAGTAAAAATAGAGAGTTAAATGTTGGCACTTTCATACCCCTTTTACTTTATGAGTTTTAGGTTTATCTCGATACAAGTCTTGTATCAAATTTCCTAAAACTATTAGCTATCCTTTAGACCTCTTGCGAAAGCTTAATAACGAATGCTTAACAATAGATCCAGATGAGGGTTCAAGTTACAGCCCTGTAAAAATGCCGCAATTGGAAGAAGGTATATTTATTTAAATGTCTGGAATAAATATTTTTTAAACTTGAAAGTTGGATTTAATTCTTTGTTTATTATTAGTAAATTATATTTTTGTAAATGCCATTTAGTCTATTGAATTAAACTTGCTAGCGCGATGGGCGTAGTAGAAAGGTAGTAAAGCCAGCGAGTCCGCTTTTAAAATTAATAACCTTGTGGCAACAATCTTTTTGTGAAATGCACCGGGATGTTTTTGAGACTTTCATGGGAAGAGGAATAATACCGAGAAAAGGTCTTAGATGGATTTGGTTCCGGATATGAATATTTAGGGATAAAAAGGAAGTCAGAATTATGTTTAATAAGTTGACACCGATCGCGCTTGCCATTGCTGGCGCCATTACGGTATCTGCAGCCCCCGTTCAGGCTAAAGTGACGCAACATGAATATGTGAAAGACTCAATTCTTGTTGTATATAAAGATAATGCCACAAAATCTGAACGTCTTTCTGCACAGCGCTTAGTGCGCGGTTCAATACGTGACGTCAATGCCGATGGTGTTGATGATAAGTTCGCTAATTTAATGGGTGGTAAGCTGGCAAATCTATCACTGCGTTCAGGATCTGATGTATCAAAAGCAATTAAAATGATCAGTCAGCATCCAGCAGTTAAGTATGCAGAACCAAACTATGTGATTAAGGCGGTAGGTACGCCAGATGATCCAAGTTTTGCATCACTGTGGGGAATGAACAATACAGGTCAGGACGGTGGAACCGCCGATGCTGATATTGATGCGGTAGAAGCATGGGATATTTCAACAGGTGATACCGATGTTGTTGTGGCGGTGATCGATACAGGTGTTGATTACAACCATGAAGATCTTCAAGGTAATATCTGGACTAACCCGAATGAGATAGCCGGTAATGGTATCGATGATGACGGTAATGGCGTTATCGATGATATCCATGGTTACAGCGCTATCGATGATGATGGCGATCCAATGGATGGTAACGGCCATGGTACCCACGTATCAGGAACTATTGGTGCTAAAGGTAACAATGGCGTAGGTGTTGCTGGGGTTAACTGGGATGTGTCAATTATTGGTTGTCAGTTCTTGGATGCTGGTGGTTCAGGTTCGACTGCAGGTGCGATCGCATGTATAGATTACGTGACAAACCTTAAAGTTAACCATGGTGTTGACGTTAAGGCGAGTAACAACTCGTGGGGCGGCGGTGGATTTAGCCAAGCGCTAAAAGACTCTATCGAATCAGGTGGTGACGCGGGGATCTTATTTGTCGCAGCCGCGGGTAATGGTGCTTATGATAACGATGCTAGCCCAAGTTATCCTGCGAGCTATGACTCTGCTGCTGTAATGGCGGTTGCAAGTACCGATCGTAATGACAATATGTCAGGTTTTTCTCAATATGGTCTTACAAGTGTTGATATAGGTGCACCTGGTTCGGCTATTTTGTCGACGACACCGGGTAACAACTATAGCTCATTTAACGGTACCTCAATGGCGACGCCGCATGTTGTTGGTGCTGCTGCATTAGTATGGTCTATTAACCCTGACCTCACTATTGACGAGATGAAGCAACTGCTGATGGATTCAGGTGATTCAAATGCAGACCTAACGGGTAAAACCGTGTCAGGTGCACGTCTGAATGTAGCGACAGCTCTGGATATGGCTGATCCATCTCCAAGTTACCGATTCACAGTCACGCCATCTTCACAAACAATCGAAGCGGGCTCTGCTGCAAGTTATGACTTTAGTGTTGGCAGCGTGGCAGATTGGGATGGAACTGTTGCATTGACAGTAGAAGTTTCTCCAGCCCTTGATGGTGTTTCTCTATCAACTGATTCTGTGATGGCTGGTGATAACTTTACCCTTGATGTCATGACGGCTGCTGCAACGCCTTGGGGAGATTACACCATTACCGTTTCTGGTGATGATGGAGCTATCCAGAAGAGCAAATCGGTGTCATTAGGCATTCTGCCACAGGGTATCGAGGACTATCCATACAGTAACGATGATCCTGTTAGTATTCCGGACAATGACTCAAATGGTATCGTAAGCACAATTGAAGTTGCTGATGATCTACAAGTGTTTGGTGTTACTGCTGATGTGAATATTACTCACACTTGGAGTGGTGACCTTATCGTGACACTGACTTCGCCAGAAGGCACAGAGTCTGTACTGCACAACCGCTCTGGTGGCAGCGCCGATGATGTTGTAGAAAGCTGGGATCTTGCAGACTTTAACGGTGAGATGGCGATGGGTACCTGGACTCTGTCTGTTAGTGATAATGCAGCAGCAGATTTAGGAACGCTTAATAGCTGGGGTATCATTATCTCAGGTGTAGGTGACACAGCCCCAGCCGCGCCTGTAGCTGGTTTCGATTACAGTGCTGAAGGGTTGAGTGTTAGCTTCACCAATACAAGTACAGATGCGAACGATGATATCGTTAGCTATAGCTGGGACTTTGGTGATATGGGCACTTCAACTGATATGAGTCCATCTCATACCTACGCATCAGCGGGTAGCTATGCAGTTTCACTAACAGTGACAGATGCTGAAGGTAACACTGATACAGCTAACATGAATGTTGACGTATTTGATAATGTGATTACGGCTGAAGTACTTCGAGCTAAGCTATCTCGTCGTGGCAGTGCGCTAGTTGATCTGACTTGGGATGGAGCAAATGGCAACTCAGTAGATATCTACCGTGATGGTGAGATGGTTGCGACGACAGAGAATGATGGTCGTTACCGTGATCGTTTCACAAATGCACCTGCATCGGTTGAGTACACAATCTGTGAAACGGGTTCTAGCCTATGTTCTGATCCAATCACAGCTCAGTTCTAAATTGTAGAGTTACTTGTCATTAGCGGCCCTCGGGCCGCTTTTTTTTGGTTTTAAATATCTAGGCTATTTTAATTCAGCTTGGACCGCTACCCCTGAACTGGTGACCTCGCTTGCAACAGTAATGTAGTACCAGCCCGGTGTAGGGTTATTAACAGTAAAGGCTTCATTTGTGCTGTCAGCTGTTGTTGATGCAGCCTCATAACTATTGGCATTTGACCAAGAACTGCCGCCATAGAGGCTGATATCTCCACTACCATAAGCAGAGGTCACCGTTAGCTCACTTGTGCCCTCATCGACCCAGAGCGAATAGTAGTTGATACCATCGTCTGCGCAGATAGCTTCCCCAGAGGTGAGGCGCGCACTGTTAGTGGGGTTTTGAGTTAAACAAGCATCGCCTGAGTTCGGTGGAGTAGGTGATGTTCCAGTATCTAACTCTACCTTGACCGTCACGCCTGAAAATTCACTCTCAGAGTCCACCGTAATATAGCGCCAACCTCTATTTGCTGTGACATGTAAAGTCTCATCATTACCCGCATTTGTTGAGCTAGCCTGATGGTTGGTACTGCTTGCCCAAGTCTCCTCATTGAAGTAAAGATTAGCATCACCGCTGCCACCTGCTGTGCTGATGGTGAGTTGAGTATTATCCTCTTCAACGTAAACATATAAGCTATTTTTGCCACCACTGATGCACTCATTTTGGCCTAAGGTCAGTTGACCATAGCTAATGGTTGCTGCGCCACAATCTTCAACCGGAGTGGGCGTTCCTCCGCCATTATCACCACCTTGGGCGGGATCGGGGTCTGCAACTACCTCAGTGGTACTAACTAACATATCCACACCTCCGAAATCACCTGCTAGGGTGATATAGTGCCAATATTCGTCAGGGTTCATGGTGACCTTAATCACTTCATGATTACCATTGCCTATACCGTAACCTTCATTAGACTCGCCGCTGGCCCATCCTGTTGTGTTGTAGTAGATATCAGCATCGCCCCAGCCACCACCAACTTTAATCCAGATCTCTTGCGCATTGCTGTCGACATTAGCAATGGCAAAGCTAGCTCTGCCATTTTGAGAGTCGATACACTCCATGGGGGTATCTAGTTTAAGGCTGGCTTCATCACTGTAGCGATAAGCTTCATCGCTGACAGTACAGGGCGAATAATCTGTACTTATGGTAGATTTAGGACCTGCCCAGTTACCGTCAGTGCCACTTGGTAGTGCATCGGTATCAGAGGGGCCATGGTCGATAATACCGTTGTCTATGGCACTTAAACCACTGGTAAGCCAACCTGTCCATTCGTTGTCATAGCGGGTACCGATACTGTCCATAAAGACTTGATACTCTTCATACTGATCATTACGCAGGTAAGCTAAGATCTGGTCCACATCTGCTTTGTGATTTTCAAACATAAAGCGCACCGCCAGATATCCCCAGCGATAGATACGGTCTTGGCCTGAGTCATAGTTGTTTTTGAAAATCGTTGAGAGTGGGTACTCTGCAGTTTCGCCCATTGCGATAGCCGCTGTATTGGCGTCGCGGTAGGAGATATATTCAGCTAAGCCCTCTATCCACCAGATGGTATTAGCTGAGATCCCACGACCAAAATCACCGTGCAGGTTATAGCGCCCATCTAAGTAGTGAACATATTCATGTTGTAGGTTCCAGATATGGAAGTCAGGTTGACGCCACTGCGCCTCATAGGCGATAAATCTGGCTTGGTTTTTCATTCCTGCAGGCGAACCCTCAAGGTACATGCCGCCATTGTTGGTATTGATGCCGAAAAAGGTGCCTGCATAGGATTGATAATCGCTGGAGCTATCAAAAACGACCAATTCAAGGGCTTCATTATTATCATTTGCCACAGGTGTGTTATTGGTGCCTAACTTGCTATGGAAGTAGATCTCTTGTCCCCCAAGCACCTCACAGGCCCATTTGGCCTGATCTTGATAGAGGGCTTGGGCGCGCATCATTAAAGTGTCTGAGCATTGCCAATTAAAACCTAAGGTGTCGGCTTCGAGCTGAGCTTTAAAGCCACAAATATCATAATAGTTGCAGTTGGCCCTGTCGTAATAATCTGCCATCTCAGCAGCGGCTAACCAGATAACCTTAGACTCATCGTTTTTACTGCTGCTATCGAGTACGGCTTTGACTAAGGTGGTGACTCTGCTCTTCATCTGGGGAATATGGTAAAGGCGGGACATCTCACGAATACCGTTAAGCAGTACATATTCAGCGTTGCTGCCCACTAAGTGTCGATTATTGAGCTGAAAGTTATTGAGGGAGTCGAGAATGCTATGGTCGGTCGCAAACAGCGCCTTCATAGCATCATCCCATTGTGCCCGAAATAGTGTGGTGAAGATAGCGTTCGCGGCGCCATTCATGCCCCAGCTGGCTTGCCAGTCGGCATTGTACTCACTCAGCACTCTTTTGGTGATATGGTTAAAGTCAGCACCTAACCCAGCCGAATCGATTAAAATTAAAGACTCCTTTAATACGCTGGCGTTCTCCTCTGAGACAGTCCAGATCTTGGCGTTTCCAAAGATAGCCGTGATCTCCTTCTTGATATCTGCTTTTACCGCACTGCTGTAGGCGGGAACATCTTCTGGGCTGTAAAACTGCACATAAAGGGCAGCACGTTGAAAGTAGATAAGTGATTCTATGCCTGTGCTATCAAGCCCTGTGTATTCGGGAGCGCGACTAGTGATCCCATTTGCCACACTGAGCATGTTTGCTTCACTGAATAGAGCTGTGGCATCGGCTCCCTTAAGGCTGTAAAGAGGGCTGACACATTGTGGATCTGATTTTGCCAGCTCAGTCACCAGCGCACTGCCACTTAACCCAATAAAGCTACTGCAATCGGCGGCTGCCGCTGGGCCATTGGGCCCAATCAGTCCAGGTCTTGCAGCCATAGTCTCTGTACTCGCCCAAGGGGAGAGAGTTTGAGTGAGGGCAGTTTTCGATGCTTGAGCCTGATTTTCTGACAAACCGATGTGATGAGAATAGGTACTGCTGGGGTTACTTACTGCGTCAAAACTTGTAGTGAGTCCTATTGCGACGACCAGATGTTTTAATTTCATGGGATCTCCATTGATTGTTGTTCCTTAGGATCTATGCCTAAGGGAGGTGTATACCCAAACAACTTCAAGGCGCAGGATTCAGCATGTCGAGAAGTGACAGAGTTCAAGGTCGTTAATTGCTCCTGCATTAACGACATTCCCGCCATGCCCTACGGGAGTTCCCGTAGAATCGCTGCACTGCGTTAGTGATATCAACAAGGGAATAACCATTCTCCTCAATCACTGCCTTTGTTCAGCTATCCTACGGGGGCTCTGAAACGAGCACCTTGAGGTCGATTGGGTATGTATAAAAGTCTGCTGAGCAGATCTTATTAAGCTAAACAGGCAGGTAGTCTCTCTTTATTAGAGACTTAGTTTTCTCAGGAAACCTGCTTAACATAAATGCAACAATATAGCTTGGGGATAAAATATACAATAGTCAAAGTGGCTATTTTGTACTTTCCTTGTTCAGTAAGGAGTGAGAAATTAAGTGGAGGCCTTGAGCGTACTGGCGTGTGGTTGAAAATGGGGTAGATAGAATTTAGTTGCTATTTTTTGCTCTATTAAGGATTGATTTACCTGCATTTGAGGTGTATCAATATAAAATCTGAATGTTAATAAGTCCTAATTTATGTCTGCACACTCACTTCCACAAAATTATTTACACGTTACTTTTGATGAACCAGGAGCGCCGGATGTTTTACATCTGATTCGCTCTCAACTACCTAAGATTGAAGAGGATCAGGTGTTAATTAGAGTGCATGTGGCAGGCGTCAATGGTCCTGATCTGGCTCAGAGAAAAGGCGTTTATCCTGCACCAACTGGCGCCAGCTCAATTTTAGGCTTGGAGGTTGCAGGTGAGGTGGTGGCACTAGGGTCAAAGGTCACTCGATGGCAATTGGGAGAGAGGGTGTGTGCCTTGGTGCCCGGTGGTGGCTATGGCGAATATGTGGCGACGTATGCAGACCACTGTCTGCCGATCCCTCATGGCTGGCGCGACTCCGATGCCGCCGCAATTGTTGAGACCTTTTTTACGGTCTGGGGCAATCTATTTATGCGCGCTGGGTTGAAGGTGGGTGAGACTGTATTGATCCATGGTGGCTCTGGAGGTGTCGGAAGTGCAGCCGTTGTCTTAGCTAAGGCATTTGGCGCTAAGGTTATCACTACATCGGGCAGTAATGAGAAGTGCGAGCATTGCGTAACTCTAGGCGCCGAGCTTGCACTTAATTACCGTAGTGATTTTGTTACTCCTGTTATGGAGCATACTCAAGGCAGAGGAGTTGATGTTGTATTTGATATGGCTGGTGGCGATTTTATTAATCAAAATTTAAAGGCCTTAGCTATGGATGGACGTATGGTATCTGTAGCGATGCAGAGAGGGGCTACAGCTGAAGTGGATATTTTTCGGATCATGGCTAAGCGAATTCGTTGGACTGGGTCAACACTGCGACCTCAAAGCGTTGGGGCTAAAGCTGAAATTACCACTCAGTTGTTAGAGAGAGTTTGGCCCTTGTTAGATTGCGAGCTGGAGAGTTCCACTCAACTTAAACCGCACGTTTTTGCAGAGTTTCCCCTTTATGAGTGTGCGAAAGCTCACACCTTGATGGAGGCTGGAGAGCATAGAGGTAAGCTAGTGTTGAGGGTGGAGTGACATTGAGTTTTTATGATGAAAAGTAAGTTGATATATTTGTTTTGACTTAAATTTTTTCTGTAATCTAAATGACATTAGATTGTCATTTAGCCTGCTCAATATAGCCTTCAATTTGATATTTTTTAAATCCATTTTTATCAAATGGTTGAAATTGATTTTATTGAGTTATAGCTTAATATTTGTAGATTTCACAAATGAAAACTTGAATAACTCATGCTTTCAACTAAATTCGATATTAGTTTGAAAACTCATGATTCAGCCCTTGCTTTACGCGAGGTAGAAGTGAGTATTTTGATGAACAGGGCTGCCCCTTTCGGTGTAGGCCTAATTTGAAATAGCATAGGTTGGTAAAGGTCTATCGTTTCATCGTTTTGGCCTTGTATTCCTCCTGTATGTGTTGATTAAAGGATATTGGCATATATGTATAATACAGTGAAAACACCAATTTGGTATGGCGAGTTAAGAACGGCTCGTGGTAATGCTATTGTCATTCATGACAAGCAATTTCCAGAAGCCTCGGCGGGGCGCATCTATCTCTATAACACTCAAAGAGATTCGATAATCGAATATGCAGAGGAGATAGTTCAGCACAACCTGCATGATCTGGACAAGGCATCGGCAAAAGCTGCTGCAGAGACTTACGGTGCGGCTTGGAATAGCGCACGTAGTGAGTTTATGGGCAAGCACGAGGGCTGGGTAGAGGCGATATCTTCTAAACATAAACCTTTGATTAAAAAGGAAGCCCAAAAGGATCTGGACAGCAACAAAACCCCCGATGATGAGATTGATCTCGATGACGGCTCAGAAAGCCAAGATCGTGAGTTTGCTGATGGCTGGTCTGGTGGTTTAGAGGAGTAAGCCTTAATTAAGGCTTATCTTCATTAAACTGCTTCAAATTGATAGCGACTGATATGATGATAAACCTGATCTGGTTTTATCCATGGGTCACTAAATAGCTTTGTTTGATTGGGGCCGTCAGGGATCTGCTGAGGCTCCAAGCATATCCCTTGATGCTTACTTAGTACCTGTCCACCTCTGCCTTTTTCCCCTTCTAGAAAATTGGCTCCATAGATCTGCACGCTAGGTTGATTCGTGTATAGAGTTAGGCTTCGGCCAGACTTAGGTGAACTTAGACAGCCAAATCGTGTTAATTCATCACTGTTTGTTGAGAGCAAATAGCAGTGATCTATCCCACCAGTTGAGGAGAACTGTTTATCTTCCTGAATATCGAAGCCTTTGGCCTGACTAAAGTCGAGCAAGCCGCCGCTTACCTCTTCTATTCCAGTAGGAAGGCCCAGCTCATTGAGAATAAAGTGCTTTTGACTGTCAACTTGAAGGGTATGGTCGCGGTTAGAGCTTGCGTTGGCGCCCTCTAAATTAAAATAACTGTGCTGAGTTAAGCTGATCGGACAGGCCTTATCTGTAGAAGCAAAAATCTCCATATAGAGATTATTGCCTGCGAGCCGGTAATCCAGCTGTACTGTGCAGTTGCCAGGAAAGCCCATATCGCCATCAGGACTGATTAAACTTAGTCTCACGCCATCGGAGAGCTGACCTATATGCCACTGTTTGCGGTTAAAGCCTTCACTGCCACCATGCAGGCAGTTGGTCAACTGATTGGTATCGAGTTGATAGTTGTTGCCTTCAAAACTCATCTGGCCATTAGCAACCCGGTTGGCGTAACGTCCAGCAATAGCGCCAAGATGGGCCCCTTGAGCCAGATAATCCTCTGCAGAATCACAACCTAAAACAATATTGCTTCTCTCGCCATCTTTGTCAGGAGTCCAGAGTGAGCGGATGATGCCGCCCAAACTCAACACTTCTAGCGCTATGATACCGTTATCTATTCTGACACGCTCAATTAAGCCTCCTCGGGGATCTTCCCAAGGTTCTAACGGACGAAAACGTACCATAAAAGCAATCCCTTTTTTTGTTGTGAAACTAAGTAATTATTATCGCTAGTAGAACTCTTCGTCTACGCGAGCGGCACCGTCACATGCAGAGCAAAGATACACGGTCGCTTCGAGTCCTGTTTGTTGGGTGTATTGGCTCTCAATCGCCTCGACAACTGCATCGGTAAGCTCATGATCGACCAAGGCTACGACACAACCACCAAAGCCGCTGCCAGTCATTCTTACTCCACCACGCTCTCCAACGACCCCAGAGATGATATCTACAAGTGTGTCTATCTCGGGTACTGTGATCTCAAAATCATCCCGCATAGATGCGTGAGATTGCGCCATTAGTTGACTGAGCTTAGGGATATTTCCCGCTTCCAGTGCATGGGCTGCATTTTGAGTTCGTCTGTTTTCTGTTAGGACATGTTTAACCCGTCGATAGCTGACTTCGTCTAGCTTATCTTTTGCTGCTTCAAGTTTGCAGAGATCAAGATGCCTTAGGGTATCTAAGCCAAAATGTTCGGCGACGCTTTCGCACTGCTTACGTCTAAGTCTGAATTCGGGGTCAAGCAATCCACGCTCTACATTGGAGTTCACTATGATAAGGCTCAGGCTTTCAGGAATAGAGACTGATTCACTGTCAAGATCTTCACAATCAATAAGCAGTGCGTGATCTTGCTGACCTAAGGCACTGATCATCTGATCCATGATGCCGCAAGCATAGCCTACATACTGATTCTCACCACGTTGAGCCATCTGAGCAACGGCTAACGGAGAGAGTCTGAGCTGACTGCAGTCGTTGATTGCTGTACCAAAAGCGATCTCTAGTGCTGCAGATGAAGAGAGTCCAGCCCCTAAAGGGACATTGCCAACAATCGACAGATCTAACCCTTTAGCTGGTAGACCGGATGCCGCCATCGCAGCGGTAAATCCTTTAAGGTAATTTATCCAAGTATCTTGGGGATCCATTTGTCCCTCTTGGCCAAATTCCCACTCTTTAATCTCACCGGGAAAGGCATCAGAGATAACACGAAATATCGCATCTTCACGGCGTTTTACCGCAACAATGGTATGGAAGTTAATGGCGGCTGGGAGGACGAAACCATCATTATAGTCTGTGTGTTCACCGATCAAGTTTACCCGGCCTGGTGCCAGATAAAGATCGTCTGCGGTTGTGCCAAAAGTTTGCACAAATAATTTGTTCGCGCGTTGAGCAGGATTCGACATGCTTTACAACTACCCTAAATATGTATTGAGTATGCACCAAATCAGCTCTAATGCTGATGGTGGCAGATAATATGTTTTGGTCTTTTTGTACCTATTTTGGTACTTAATATACCCAAGCTAGCTCAAGGTGCTGTTTGGGTATTTACCAATTTATATCATGAGTTAACTTAAGCTGTAACTGAGTTTTTGCAGGGAGCAGAAGATAATAAAAGGTTTTTTATCTAATTACCCATAAAGAAGTGGTTGTTTGAGGCATTTTTAGAGAGTTCTTGCTAATTGCTAAGGCAGTAAAAGTGGTTTTATATTGATTTGAACTACTACTTTCTGCTCCCCACCTTCGTTTAGGTGGAGAGCCGGTAGGGGAGGCTTATGTGTATTCTTGTCGCTATCCTTGCTGTTTTACTTCTACTACCTCAGAGGTGTCTTCCTCTTTAGTTTGGCTATCAGCAAGAAGATCTTTTACAACATGCTCAACAAAACCAGCACCAGCTGCTTCATAGAGGTTATAGATACTGTGTACGCCGGATTCTCGTAGAGATTGGGCATCATCACTATATTGGACTATGGCGCTGAGTTTACCTTGATAGTTAAGGCGCTTAAGTTGCTCGACGGCGAACTGATTACCGATATGGTGCGGCATAGCTAACAGAACAAGTTCTAGGTTTGGCGCGCGATCTAATTTTTCCCAGAAGTCGGTATCTGAGGCATCGCCTTGAACCACATTACGTCCTTCACTTTGATGGAAGTCAGCTAGATCCTGCTTATGTTCAATACCTAATATTTCGCCATCAAAATTGGCTTTGAGTTCATCATAAGCTCCACTACCAATCCGTCCCATACCTAAGATAAGGAACCTAGGGTTACCAACTGGGATCGGCCTGTCTTCCGGATGAAGAGGGTGTCTTTCAAGCTTAATTAAGCGGCCCTGTAATTTTTGGTATAGCCTACTGGAAGCTGCGTTCAGTGGCGCTGCAAACAGGAAGCTAATACTTAGCGCAACAGCAAGGATAACCATCCACTGAGAGGGAAGCCAACCTTTACTGGTGGCTACCGCTGCGACTATTAAGCCGAACTCACTGTAGTTACCTAAGCTAAATGAACTCATTAGAGCGGTGCGCGATCTGAGCTTAAAGTGGGTTAGTAGGTAGAGGAAAAGCAGCATCTTAATAGGCACTATAACCACTAACAGTGTGGCGAGCCCGATATCGGAGAAGCTAGGTAATCCATTGAGTCCTACTGTGAGGAAAAAGGCCACCAGAAAGAGCTCTTTGAAGTAGAAGAGGGATTTAGCCAGTTCTGAAGACTTAGGATGCCCCGCTAATAAAATACCGATTATCAGTGCGCCAAGATCTGGCTTTAATCCGACCACTTCAAATAGCCATGCCCCTAATACTAAGGCCATAACTAGGCCAAAGAGGACCAGCAGTTCACCGTGACCAACGCGATCGAAAGCGCGATAGATAAGTGGTTTTGCTAAGGGAAGCAGTAGCAGACCAAAGGCCCAAACAGAGGGAATATCACCTTTAGAGATAGTTAAAAAGGCAACAGCAAAGATATCTTGCATAATCAAGATACCGATAGCAACACGGCCATAGAGTGACTGCATATCACCCTTATCTTCCAGTATCTTAACGGCAAAAATAGTACTGGAAAAGCTTAAGGCGAACGCCAACAGAGCCAGTTGATTAAACTCGAGTCCGGTTAATTGTTCCAGACCGAGCATTCCCAGTAGTTTAAGTAGGGGAATAAAGAAGATCATCGAGCCCATTAAGTGCAGACTAGAGCCTGCCCATACTTCTGCTTTAAAGAGACTTTTGATATCCAGTTTTAAGCCAATTGCAAAAAGCAGTAGGGTTACGCCTAACTCCGCCAGCTGCTCGAGCAGGGGAAGGCTGGATTCGTCAATTCCAAATAAAAACAGCACAAAGCCCGCAACAAGGTAACCAATCAGCGGTGGCAATCCGACTCGACTGACAAGCATGCCACAAGCTAAAGTAATAATAAGAATGGCGGGTTCCATGACTCTCCTGGCTAGGTTAAGTTAACTGCCTATTATTCTATAAGATTTAGATTAATTATAAATAAATATTAATGCTTTTCGGCTATCTTTTTTGTGGTCTCTGGGATAGGAGATTAGCAGGTTATTTTTAGCCGAAATTTGTGCTTTTGGGATTGCAACTGGCTAAAGCTATTGAGAGTTAAAGTGTTTAAGTTGAGTAGAGATAAGAATTAAGCCGTGATTTATCGGTAATTTATCATTTTAGTTGAGAAATAGTGCTAAATTATCACTTATAGCTTTTATTTGAGGATAGATTGAGCGTGGCGATATCGGTAGCTGGTGGAGTGAGACCTGGTAAGGTAATTGAGATTGAGCATAGGCTTTATCAACAGTTGATTGTAGGAAAGCAAAAATCCAGCTCAATGTTTGATGAGCTTGATGCCGAGCTTGAGAATGATGCCAATAAGTTAGCCATTGAGCGTGAAGCTGTATTGGAGAGGTTGACTAAACAGATAGAAGCTAAAGATATATTCGATCGAGTGTCCAAACAGTTGATCGATACCGTAAGCTGTGCCGTTGACCATAGATTAGCTTCGGCAGATTCTGTGATAAAAAGTGCTGGGATCAATGAGTCACAGCTGCTGATGTTAGAGCTTTTGCAGAGTAACAATCTTGATATTAATCGTCTTCGCCCTTTGATTGCCAATGAATCTTGGTTAGTAAGGGACCTACTCAATATCGTTAATAGCTCCTCTTTTAGACACAGGCGTCCTCAAGGCTCTGATGTCAAAGTAACCGACATTAAACTGGTGCTCAATTTTATTGGTATTGAGAATATTAAGTTACTTGTGCCCTATTTCTGCCTACGAAATTGGCTGCCTTCTGGTCACGCTAATCTACTTTGGACTACCCGAAAATTGTGGCGTTACTCCATGGTGAGTGCCATTGCAGCACAAGCTTTGGCTAAGCTACATGAAAAAGATGGTGTTTTTGTTTATACCTGTACCTTGTTGAGTCAGCTAGGGCCATCTGTGGTATTGAAAAATAGTGCACTACTATTTGAAGAAACATGGGGAGTTTGGCTGCGAGAGGCGAGTAATAGTAGAGACAAAGAGCTCTATGATGCCGTTCTGGCAACTGAGTTTCCCTCCCAGAGAGTCTATGAGTTGGTGATAGAGCATGGGGATAGGCTTAACTGGCAGTTGTTGGAGCAGCTCAACTTCAGTGATAGTGCTATGGGGGCTGTGATGGCCGAGCTGGACAATAATCTTAGCTATAAAGAGCTTTCTGAAAATGCTTCCATCGTTGCTCGGGCAAATTGTTACGCTAAGGTTGTGTTACTGGAGGAGATGAGAGAGCTCTCTGTGCAGGAGAAGCGGATCATGTTCGATTATTATGAGTTGAGTGAGCAGGAGATTATCAGGTTAAAAGCACAAAACTATCGCAAGCTGGATATCATCTAATCTCCTACCTATTATCCAAGCTACCTCAAGCTGCTTGTTTCAGAGCCTTAGTAGGATAGCTGAACAAGGCTGTGATTGAGGGGGTGGCATTCCCCTATCGATATCGATATCTATATAGCGCTTTTGTTAATTTACTTTCCTATCTTATGTTTTGAACTAAGCTCTTCATGTGCAAAAAGCGAAAAACTAGGATTAAGTTCGCATTAATGGACCATTTTTACTGTTATCTATGCATTTGTGGTGAATATTTAAATAAAATGGGTTGGAGTAACTTTTTTTATGACTAAATATGCTCTAAACCCCCGTTATAAACGCTTGTATAATTCTTAAACTCAAATCTTTATGCAATAAATATGTGCTGCTGATCTTATTTGAGTGTAAGAAACTGGTGTTTTGATCACATTTTCGCTATTAATGTCTCTTAAGTAATGTAAATAAGCACCGCCAGCGTGAGCTATTATAAAGAAAATAGGCGGGCCTAGTGGCTTTGAGAGCCATCAACAACAATAAAGGATGAGAAGGTATGAGCGTAAACAAGACCCTGACAAGAGCCCAGTTTGATGATGTGATGGTGCCTAACTATGCGCCTTCGGCTGTTATCCCTGTTCGTGGAGAGGGAAGCCGAGTTTGGGATCAGGAGGGGAATGAGTTTATCGATTTTGCTGGTGGTATTGCGGTTAACTGTCTTGGTCACTGTCATCCAGCCTTAGTGAGCGCACTGAAGGAGCAAGGTGAAAAACTTTGGCATCTTTCAAATGTAATGACTAACGAACCTGCATTAGCGCTAGCGACTAAACTAGTCGATGCAACGTTTGCTGATCGTGTTTACTTTGCTAACTCAGGCGCTGAAGCCAACGAAGCTGCATTGAAACTTGTTCGCCGTTATGCAATGGATAAGTTTGGTGCAGAGAAAGATCAAATTATTGCATTCGATAAAGCTTTCCATGGCCGCACCTTCTTCACTGTTAGTGTTGGTGGTCAAGCGGCATATTCTGATGGTTTCGGTCCTAAGCCACAGAGCATTACTCATGTTCCTTTCAATGATATTGCGGCACTAGAAGCTGTTATTTCTGATACTACCTGCGCTGTTATGATGGAGCCACTTCAAGGCGAAGGCGGAATTATCGACGTCGATCCTGAGTTCCTTAAAGCGGTTCGTGCCTTGTGTGATAAGCACAATGCACTATTAGTATTTGATGAAGTTCAAACTGGTGTTGGTCGTCTAGGTGAGCTATACGCATATATGCGTGGTGACGTGGTACCTGACGTTTTGACAACGGCTAAGGCACTTGGCGGCGGATTCCCAATTGCAGCTATGCTGACTACCAAAGAGATTGCCGATCACCTTAAGATAGGCACTCATGGTTCAACTTATGGTGGTAACCCACTTGCTTGTGCTATCGGTAATGCTGTCCTTGATGTGGTTAACACTCCTGAAGTGCTTAACGGCGTTAAGGTACGTGAGCAGCTACTTCGTGACGGTCTGAATAAGATCAACGATAAGCATCAGGTGTTTGCTGAAGTTCGTGGACAGGGGCTGCTACTGGGCGCTGTTCTCAATGATAAGTATCAGGGACGCGCTAAAGAGTTCCTTGTTGCATCTGTAGGCGAAGGCTTAATGAGCTTAGTTGCTGGTGCAAACGTAATACGTTTTACTCCATCTCTGGTTATTCCTGAAGCAGATATTGCTGAAGGTCTAGTACGCTTTGAGCGTGCTGTAGCTAAAGTCGTTGCGGCCTAATTGGCATTTAGGGTATTGGTATAAAACCGATACCCTTATTTGTCATAGGGAATACTTGAACCTTAATGATTCTCTACTTGTCTTATAGTTAGTAGACAGGGAACGTTAAGCGGCCGAGTGAAAGTGAGGAGACTCAGAGATGTTAATAATACGTCCTATCCGATCTAGCGACTTTGAAGCGCTGTATCAAATAGCCGAAGAATCCGGACACGGATTTACGTCATTGCCAGTCAATGAAGAGCTACTTAGAAATAAAATAGCCCGAGTTGAAGCTTCGTTTTTAAAAGAGGTGGATAAGCCTTTTGATGAAGGCTATCTCATGGTGCTTGAAGACACAGAAACTGGTGAAGTTGTAGGTACATGTGGCATTGAGGCTGCTGTGGGGATGGAAGATGCCTTCTACCACTACAGGCTAGGTACTGAGGTGTATCATTCGGAGCAGATTGAGGTTCGCAACGAAGTTGAAACCTTGACCTTATGTCACGATTACACCGGCGCCGCTGAGCTTTGTACTCTATTTTTACGTGGCTCTTACCGTAAAAATAGCAACGGTCGCATGCTATCTCGCAGTCGTTTTCTTTTCCTTGCTCAACATAAGGAGAGGTTCGGTGAAACAGTGATTGCAGAGATGCGTGGTGAAAGCGATAAAGAGGGTAACTCCCCTTTCTATGACTGGCTACAGAAGCATTTCCTTGGGATCGACTTTGTTGAAGCTGATTACCTTTCAGGTTTAGGCCAAAAAGCGTTTATGGCTGAGATGATGCCTAAAAATGCTGTCTATGTATGTCTCCTGCCAGAAGATGCGCAAAAGGTGATTGGTGAAGTTCATACTAATACCCGCCCCGCGCTGAACTTGCTGCAGGCTGAAGGCTTCAGGTGCCGAGGTTATGTCGATATCTTTGATGGTGGCCCCACTGTTGAGTGCAATATCAATGACATTCGCGGTGTCAGAGAGAGCCGCTTGCTTACCGTTACTATAGGTGAGCCGCCTGAATCAGACACTAGCTATATCATCTCAAATACACAATTAGCGAACTACCGTGCGACCTCCGCCAAACTGCTTGTCAGTGAGGAAAATGATGAGGTTGTCATATCACCAGAATTAGCCACAGGCTTGCTGCTTGAGCAGGGTGATCAAATCCGTATTTTGGCTTTGTAGGAAAAAATAATGACTCAATTTATTAATGGTCAGTGGGTTGCTGGCCTAGGTCACGAAGTGACATCTAAAAACCCAGCAAACAGTGAAGTTATCTGGAGCAGTAAAACAGCTACCGCTGAACAGGTTAATACCGCCGTTGAAGCTGCACGTGAAGTACAGTTTGACTGGTTTATGCTGGGCTTTGAAGGTCGTTTGGCTATCGTTGAAGCTTATAAAACTCAGCTTGAAGAGCATAAAGCAGAGATGGCGGAAGTGATCGCTCAAGAAACCGGTAAGCCGCAGTGGGAAACCGCCACTGAAGCTGGCGCCATGATAGGCAAAATTGGTCTTTCTGTTGCTGCTTACAATAAGCGTACTGGCAGCTCTGAAAACGATACACCAGCTGGACGTGCTGTATTGCGTCATAAGCCCCATGGTGTGGTGGCTGTGTTTGGCCCTTATAACTTCCCAGGTCATTTACCAAATGGTCATATTGTTCCTGCTCTGCTTGCGGGTAACACTGTGGTTTTCAAACCATCGGAATTGACACCTAAAGTGGCTGAGCTGATGCTTAAGCTTTGGGAGAAAGCGGGACTGCCTGCTGGTGTGATTAACTTGGTTCAAGGTGAAGTGGAGACAGGTAAAGCCCTAGCTTCACATGAGCAGATCGATGGTCTGTTCTTTACTGGAAGTTCTCGTACTGGCCATATTTTGCATCAGCAGTATGCTGGTGAACCAGGTAAGATTTTAGCTTTAGAGATGGGTGGTAATAACCCACTTATCATCAAAGGTGTAAAAGACACCAAAGCTGCAGTCCATGACATCATTCAGTCGGCTTATATCTCATCTGGTCAACGTTGTACTTGTGCTCGTCGTCTCTATGTTGAGAAGGGCGCAGAGGGCGATGCACTACTTGCAGAGCTTGCCGATGCGGTTAAGCGCATTCAAGTTGGTGCTTGGAACAGCCAGCCACAACCGTTTATGGGCTCTATGATCTCAGAAACAGCTGCTAAAGGCATGGTTGAGTCTCAGCGTAACTTGCTGAACCTAGGTGGTAGCTCACTGGTTGAATTAACACATTTAAAAGAGGGCACTGGGCTAGTTTCACCTGGTCTTATTGATGTGACTCAAGTGATTGAGCTGCCTGATGAGGAGTACTTCGGTCCTCTGCTTCAAGTGGTGCGTTATACCGATTTTGATGAAGCGATTAAGCTGGCGAACAAGACTCGTTATGGCCTATCAGCTGGTATTCTTGCTGATAGCCGTGATGACTACGAGTACTTCCTAGCGCGTATTCGCGCGGGCATTGTTAACTGGAATAAGCAGATCACAGGCGCATCTGGTGCAGCTCCATTTGGTGGTGTTGGCGCATCGGGTAACCACAGAGCGAGCGCATTTTATGCTGCTGATTACTGTGCATACCCAGTTGCTTCTGTTGAAGCTGATGCGGTAAGCCTGCCTGCGAGTCTGAGTCCAGGTTTAAGTATTTAATTTTTTTGAAAAAATGATGGGAGACCTTAGTGTCTCCCTTTTTTATAACCAGTACAGAAAGTTATACCAATTAGTATAAAGATTTTGGTATTAGATAGGTTAAAACCACTTTACTCTCGCTGTACTTATATCGTGAAAATAAAAAAACAGCATAGCTTAGCTATGACTGAGTAACACGATGCTGTTAAGGATAAACTGATGCACACTGATATTAACAAGCTATTTGAATCCCTTTGGAGTGATTACCTCGCGATGACTCCTTCTGCTGGAAAGGTTCATCAGCTGCTCTCACAGGGTGAGACCATTATTAACGACCATATCGCGCTGCGTACATTCAATATTGAGAAGGTAAACTTAGCTGTTTTAGCCGCTCATTTTGAAAGCTTAGGTTATGTAGACTCTGGCGATTACCACTTCGAAGCGAAGAAGCTGAAAGCTAAGCATTTCGAGCACCCAGATCCTACCCAGCCTAAGGTCTTTATCTCCGAGTTGATGGTTGAAGAGTTTAGCCCGCAACTACAAAGCATACTGAAGGGTCTAGTCGATCAGATCGATGTTGCAGCGACTACCGCTGATAATTTCCTCTACTCTGGCCGTCATTGGGAGCTTGATTTCACTACCTACGAAACATTGCTTGCTGAGAGTGAGTACGCGGCTTGGGTTGCTGCATTTGGTTACCGTGCGAACCATTTCACTGTTTCAATTAATCATCTTCCTGGTTATTCAACTATTTTAGATGTGAATGAAACTTTGAAGAAAGGTGATTTCATCTTGAACTCAGCCGGTGGTGAAGTAAAAGGATCTGCCGATGTGCTGCTTGAGCAGTCTTCGACTATGGCTGATAAGATTGAGGTTGATTTTAAAGATGTACAGAAGTCGATCCCAAGCTGCTTCTATGAGTTTGCACTGCGTTATCCTAAGGCCGACGGTGAGCTTTATACAGGTTTTGTTGCTGCCTCTGCTGATAAGATATTTGAAAGCACCAACGCGAGTTAATCTGATATCAGATCAAAAGGGCCGTCTAACGTGACGGCCTTTTCGAGCTTGTCGTTAAAAATCCAGCTTTATTCTCAGTCCGCCTAACTTCATGCTTTTGGTGAAGGCGAGTTTTATCTCATACTGCTCGGCGATATCTTTGACAATTGAGAGTCCGAGCCCGTGACCCATGGTGGCTTCATCTAGCCTTTTACCTCGGTTTGTTAGCAGGCAGAGTTCATCATCGGCAACACCAGGCCCATCATCTTCAATTACTAAGCTGATACCAGAGGCTTCATTCGTGACACTCACCTCAACCCTCTCTTTAGCCCACTTGTGAGCATTATCGAGTAGGTTTCCGATAAGCTCCATGCCATCTTCTCTGTGTATGGGGAGCCTACTGATGGTATCGGGAATATCAAAACTGCAGATGATCTGCTTATTAAAATGCACCTTGCTTAAGGTTTTACTGAGATCTTCAATATCTTTAGGGATCTGCATCTGAGCTGCGGGTAACATATCGCCTGTGATTCTGGCCGCTGCGAGCTTTCTCTCGATCATCTTATGCACTAGATCCAGTTGACTTTGCAGGGCAATAGCTGAGTCGGGATCCTTAAGTCCTAGGGCTTCGACTTGCTGCTGCATTACCGCTAATGGGGTTTTAAGGCCATGACTTAAGTTACCTAAGTTATTACGGCTGCGCTCTATCTGCTTACCTGAGTAATCCAGTAGGTCATTGTAAGTGGCGGCTAAGGGACGTAGCTCTGAGGGAATTTTACTGACCTCAATTGAAGTGATCTCACCCTCTCGCAGGCGTGCAAGCACATCCTGTATCTGGTTAACTGGCTTGAAAGATTGCCTTATGACTAAGAAGATCCCCATGATCATCGTGAGTAACATGGCTAAGTTAACCCCGAGTTTGGTGCCATATATCTGGGTAAATACTTTCCGTCCAATACTTAAGTCTTGGGCCACAGTTAAGGTGGCATCGAGACCAGTCGATTCGGACTTTAGGCCGATGGAGAGCAGCTGTATGTCATGGTTAAGAGGTCCTTTGGCTTGCCATACTCGGGTTTCGCCAAGTGGTAACATCTCAATATTGAGTCTTTGGTCCCATAATGAGCGAGAGCGGATCTCAAGATCAGCCAGATTAAGTTGGTAATAACGTCCAGAGAAAACAGGTTTATAGAAACCAGAAAGCTGGCTTTGATCGATACTGAACTGTTCATCATTAAGGTGAGTCGCCAGCATCACCTGCTCAATATCTTCCTGCAATCTGGCAATGATTGAATCATGGAAGGCTTGGCGAAGCATTGACTCGAAAAAGACGATCCCTACGGCGGTAGATAAGATGACTAAACCCGTTAACCAGAGGCTGAGTTTAGTCTTTATCGATATCATTCTTTTATGCCATGAAAGATATACCCTTGGCCGCGACGTGTCTCAATGCTTGTTTTACCGAGTTTTTTACGCAGGTGGGTAACATAGACCTCAACCACGTTACTCTCTTTCTCATCGTCAAACTGGTAAAGTTTATCGGTGAGTTGCGCTTTAGAGAGTAGCTTTTTAGGCGACATGATAAATATCTTTAGCAGTCTGAACTCCATAGCAGTAAGTTCAAACTTCTCCTCTTGGACCATTACTGATTGCTGATCTTCATCTAGGGTAATACCGGCATAACTTAACTCTTTCGAAGGGGAGTTTGCCTTGCCGTGAGCTCTCTGTATCAGTGCGTTAATACGAACTAATAGCTCCTGAGTATGGAACGGCTTGCCGAGGTAATCATCTGCCCCAGCATTAAAGCCTTCCACTTTTTCATGCCACTGGCTTCTTGCTGTGAGCATGATAACTGGCGTGTGTATGCCCTGATTACGCCAGCGGCTGAGGAGCTCCAAGCCATTACCGTCGGGAAGGCCGATATCTAAGATGACACAATCATAGTTTGTCTCTTTCAGCAGGTAATCAGCTTCCGATGCTTTATCGGTCACGTCTGTGACGTATCCGGCCTGTTTTAACTGCTTCTCTAACTCTTCAACAAGTAATGCATTATCTTCTACGAGCAATAGTTTCATAGGAACCTGTCTGTAAAAAGTACCATTGAGGTTAGCTTAGCTTGAGGTTATTTCTCTAAAGCGCGGCATTCACTAGGCAATGATAGGTAAGGATTAGGTTGTCCGGTGCTGGCATCCAGACTTAGATCTATGATTTGGCCACGTTGTGTCTTAATTTGCAAATCATAACGCCATTTTCCTTCCTCTTGATAGAGGTGGGCATCGATTAGTTTACCAAAACAGAAAGATTGAGTCTTCGCTAAGGTCACATCAAGAGAGAGTATCTTTCCTGTGCTAACCAGCTGCTTGGCTTGGTTGTGCTCAAGTTCGATTGCAGATGCGGTTGTGGTTAGTGTGATCGCAAGAGCTAATAAGCCAGAAAATTGAGCTCTTGTCATTAGCATTGTCTCCAAAAAAAATGGCCTGAGATAATCTCAGGCCACTTTATCGAAGCTATCTTAAATCTAACTGAATGTTAGCTTAGCGAGTTCCGTAAACTACGATTGTTTTACCGTGTGCTTGGATCAAGTTTTGTTCTTCAAGCATCTTAAGAATACGACCAACCGTTTCACGTGAACAGCCAACGATTTGACCTATCTCTTGACGAGTGATCTTAATCTGCATGCCGTCTGGGTGGGTCATCGCATCAGGCTGTTTGGCCAGATGTAATAAGGTCTGGGCAATTCTTCCTGCAACATCAAGGAAGGCAAGATCGCCGACTTTCTGACTTGTGCTGTGTAGACGGTAAGCCATCTGAGAAGACAGTTTCATCAAAATTTCAGGGTTTACTTGGATCAACTGCTTAAATTTCTTGTAAGAGATCTCAGCAATTTCACAAGGTTGTTTAGCGCGAACCCAGGCTGTACGCTCAGCTTGCTCTTCGAACAAACCAAGTTCACCAATAAAGTCGCCCTGATTCAGGTAAGAAAGGATCATCTCCTTACCCTCTTCATCTTTGATTAAAACAGCGACTGAGCCTTTGACGATATAGTAAAGAGTATCTGACTCTTCACCAGCGTGGATCAAAGTGCTTTTGGCTGGATACTTATGAATGTGACAGTGTGATAAAAACCATTCCAAAGTAGGATCTGGTTTCGGCTTACCAATCAGAGCCATGCCTATGTTCCTCGACTGTTTAAATGAAATACAAGAATATGCTAAATAAGCAGTTTACGTCAATTAAGTCCGTAAAACCTAGATGGAGGTCTAAATTTAGACAAAATGAATTTAGCTAACATGCTATCTATTTTTGCGATTATTTTGATACATTAGTGATATAAGTCAACTAATAACGGACAAAGATAGGCTGAATGACGTAACAATGCTGAGTTAATCACATCTTATTCGGTTTTACGTTCGAACTTGTGTGTGTTTTATCTGTCTTACTCATGTGAATAAACTCATTATTTCCATGCTTTCACCAGTAAATCTTAGTCTAATGTGAAAAAAGACTTGTTTTGTCATGATTTTATTTTTATTTTGTAAACAAGCTCTCGGTTTGTCATCAAACCCGATGTGCTTTAACCCGATATCCTTAAGTCTGTAATGTTCAATAGGAGTTGTGTGTGAAATTTCATCCGTTAATCATAGGTGCTGGATTTGTCATTACCTCGGTAATGAGCACTGCTGCGCATGCTTTTTCAATTCCACAACCCGCTACTGCTGAAGCTGCAAGTAAACTGGCTCATATTGAGCTTAAAGCAACGCAGGGTGAACAAGAAGCGCAGTTTCTGTTGGGCTTGATGTACCTCTCAGGGCGTTTTGTCGCACAAGATCAGCCCTTGGGAATAAAGTGGGTTACTTTGGCTGCTGAGCAGGGGCACGTAAAGGCGCAGCAAACCATTGCAGACCTCTCCTTTGAGGGCAATATTATTGCTCGAGATCTGGCGGTTGCCGAGCGCTGGTATCTCAGTCTCAGTGAGCAGGGCAGTAAATGGGCCGAATTCCGACTCGGATTTATCTATGCTGCCGGTGGTGAAGGTGTTCAACGTAACTGTGGTAAAGCGGTTAAACACTTTAGTGCAGTTGGTGATGAGGTCTCGCTTGGTAACGTGGCTTGGATTTTATCTACCTGTCCAGAAGCTAAATATCGAAACGGCGATAGGGCATTGGAGCTTGCTCAAAGTCTAGTGAAAGCCAATCAAGAAGATCCGACCAATTTAGATAATCTCGCCGCGGCTTACGCTGAGATAGGTGACTTTAGTTCGGCAATTGTAACCCAACAGAAAGCGATTCATGCCTTAAAGTTAAGTGAGCAAGTTGATCGCTCTGATGAGTTTGAGCTGCGCTTGCAAACTTATGAGCAGAACAAACCATTTCGTGAAAAAGTACCACTCAGTGATTAGATAATACCGATGAGTAAAAGAGCGCTTTCCAGAGGGGCTCTTTTGCTATCTGGCTCACGCTTATATCATTTCTTGCCACCTCAAGATGAATATTGTTCTTTTTCTCTAGAATTGAAAATCTGACTCTGGTTTAATAGCGCCTTAGTTTATTTCACCTTCGTTATTGGAATCCAAGCTTGCTCAGTACGAAAACATCAACACGGATCATGCAGTCTAACTTGACACTAGTGCTTCTACTGGTGGTTTTTGTATCGCAACTTTTTCCTACCTGTGTCGCATCAGATATCCATATCAATGAGCAAACCTCTCAAGAGAGTCAGCAGATATCGATGACGTCGAGTGATGGAGAGCAGGAGTCTTGTTGTCATCAACAGGGACACGTATGTGGCCATGCACGAACGGCAACAGAGCAAGATGAACATGATGATGACTTTCATACTTCATGTCATCCTCCAATGGAACTAAGCTTTTTTAACCACCTCAACCACAGCCAAGATAACTATCTGTTTGCTGTACACTATCAAAATCGAAGTTACGCACCTCCTATACCTCCACCTCACGGGTGAGTTCAGTTAACCCCATATTTTCCTAATTTTGTGGTTGAGTTTCGGCTCTATGTTTCAAGGCATCCTGAATTTTGATAGTTGAACTATCTGTTGGTTTGCACTGAAGGGCTGAGACTTAGTCAAATTGTCTATATCTGTGAGCGTAAGGTTTCAAGAGCTAACTTGCTCATATCCTTATCAAGTTCAGGTGTAGGCTTGTTAACTGGAGTTCATTCTCGTGAAGAGATATCTAGAGAGCGCACTGCTTGCCTGTAAAGGTGGGCTGATGATTGCGAGTGCCTGTACCCTTGTGTTATTGCCAATGAAAGGGGTTGCAGCTGTCACCTCTGAGTCGGCAAGTGACAAAACAATAACCTTGCCATGGGTGTTGGAGAAAACCTTACTCTCCAACCCTCAACTACAGAGTTTTCCCTATGAGTTAAGGGTGAGTGAAGCGCTCACGCTGCAGGCGGGGATCACACCTAATCCTAAGCTGTCTGTCGAGCTTGAAAATCTGCTTGGAACCGGTGATAAACAAGGCGTGGAGAATGCCGAGGTAAGCTTAGGCCTGAGTCAGTTAATTGAACTCGGTGATAAGCGCCAGAGACGGATCGATTTTGCCCACGCCTCAAAGCGTCAGAGTCTGGCTGAATATGAGTTGCTTCGTCTGGAAGTCTTATCTCAGGCTACTCTGAGCTACTATCAGCTGCTGCGTTTTCAAGCTCTGCTTGAGTGGAACCAGCAAGGCATTCAAATAGAGCAGAAGGCATTAAAGGCGATAGAGCTGCGGGCCAAGGCTGGCGCAGTGGCTAAGGCCGATGTGACTAAGATGGCGCTGAGATTAATGCGAGCTCGTTCAGCACAGCAGCAACTTGAGGGTGATATTCAGGTTGCTAAGCAAAGGCTAGCAGCCAACTGGGCGGGTGAGGCACATTTTGATCGTGCAGAGGGGGAGCTTGCTAGTTTAACTGAGTTACCGAGTGCAGCAGATGTGCTTAACGCTATAGAAACTGCACCACAATATTTGCAGCTATTGAGTGTTGAGCGGCTCATGTATGCCAAGCGCCGTGTTGAAGAGTCAAAGGCTCAATACGATATCACTTTAGGCATGGGAATACGCAGCTATGATGGCTTTGACGATGCTGCATTGATGTTTAATTTCTCAATGCCTATTCCTCTCTCTAACCCAAATCAGGGCAATATCTTAGCGGCCAAGGCTAATGAAAGTCTGGCGATGGAGCAGCAAAAGCTAGTGCGAGGTCAGCTTAAGCTTACTCTACTTGAGGTCCATCAGAGCATGGTCAACAGTGCTCGTCAGGCTGAGTTGCTCCAAAAGGAGCTGCAACCTTTAGCTCAGCGACTACTAAAAGAGACTGAGCTCGCTTATCAAACCGGGCAAGCCAATGTTCTGCAGCTGGCCGATGCGCAATCTGAGCTGCAGAATATTAAGCGTGAGCTTATTGAGGCTAAAACGGCTGTTTACCTGCAAAAACTTGAGCTTGAGCGCATCACTGGCCAATCGATGAGCGCTGCTCATCAACGCCAACTATCCCACTCTTTTTTAAATACTGAGCCTATGATGGCGCAGGAGAATCACTAATGGATCTTAACGTTAAAAAGCTCTCATCGGTATTGATGGCGACAGTGTTTACTTTTACAGCAATCAGTTTCACTGCGCTGCAACCGACAAACCTTGCATGGGCAAGTGGCGATCATGGGCATGGACATGAGGAGGAAGAGGAGCATGTTCCAGAAGGCCCCCATGGTGGTCGTCTACTCCACAATGGGGAGTTTGAGATTGAGGTGACCATGGTTGAGTCGGGGATCCCGCCAGAGATGAGGGTATATGCCTACTACAAAGAGCAGGCTGTAAAGCCTGAGGATATTAAGCTTGAACTGCTGTTAAATCGTCTCGGGGGAAAAACTGACACCGTTAACTTTACTGCTGAAGGTGACTATCTCGTCAGCACTACAAGTATTGCGGAGCCTCACTCTTTTGAAGTTGAGGTTCATGCTGGCTTTAAGGGGCAATCCTATGATTGGCATTATGACAATTATACCGGTCGCACCGAGATCAATGACCGTCTGCTAAAGCTATCGGGAGTGAAAACGGCTCAAGCCAGTGAGCAGGAGTTACTGTTTACCGATACCCTGTTTGGCATTGTTGCCCCTATTACCGATAAGCAGTTTAGCGTTACCGCGCCTTACACTGGTGTGATTGAACAGCTGCATGTGAGTATTGGTGAGAGAGTTGAGAAAGGCCAAGTGATCGCAACGGTACGTAACTCTGGCACGCTGCAAAGTTATCAGGTTAAAAGCCCTGCTGCAGGTCAAGTGACTGAGCAGCTTCTTAGTTTAGGAGACAGCACCTATAACAGAGCCCTTGTTCGTATCAGCGACCTCTCATCTGTGTGGATAGATCTGTCAGCTTTCCCTAAAAGCATAGATAAGTTGTCGCTGGGGCAAAAGGTGAGCATCCTTGACGATCACAGCGATGAAGTCAGCTCTAGTGAACGGTCAAATGATCAGTATAGTAATCAGCACAATAGCGCTGTAGCCAGTAGCACAATTAGCTATATCGCCCCCAATATGACTGGCGGGCATATTGCTCGTGTTCGCGCTGTGATTGAGAATGACCATGGTCATTGGCGTCCCGGCATGCATATTCAAGCTGCCATTGAGACCAGCAGTAAGCGGGTGCCTCTAGCCGTGCGCGTCGATGCGCTGCAGACCTTTATGGATAAGCCCGCTGTATTTGTTAAGCATGGCAATACCTTTGAGGTGCGCCTGCTGACCTTAGGTGAGAGCGATGGCATCTATACCGAAGTGTTAGCTGGGCTGGAGCATAACAGCGAATATGTTGTTGAAAATAGTTATCTATTAAAGGCGGATATTATGAAAAATGCCGCTAAACATGTGCACTAGGAGCCGATAACTATGGATACGATTATCTCCTTCGCCTTAAAAAGGCGCTGGCTTGTGCTCACGGTAACCTTGCTTATCGCACTCTTGGGGGGTTATAACACGCTTAAGTTGCCGATCGATGCTGTACCAGATATCACCAATGTGCAGGTGCAGATAAATACAGCGGTTGCTGGCTACTCACCGCTAGAGTCTGAGCAGCGCCTGACCTATGTAATTGAAAATGCTATGGCGGGGATCCCAAACCTTGACCATACCCGTTCAATCTCCCGTTACGGTTTATCTCAGATCACAGTGATCTTCGAAGAGGGCACCGATATCTACTGGGCTAGGCAGCAGATAGCTGAGCGTCTTCAGGGGATCCGCGGTGAACTGCCTGCTGAAGCGGAACCTGCTTTAGGGCCAGTAAGTAGTGGGCTGGGGGAGGTATTTACCTACTCCATTCGTGCTCTTGATGGTGCGCTGAAGGAGGATGGCACGGCGTACAGCGCTGAAGATCTGCGTACCATTCAGGATTGGATCATAAGGCCCCAACTCGTCAAAGTACCAGGGGTGACAGAGATCAACAGTTTAGGGGGCTATGAGCGCGAGTATCAGGTTGCACCAGATCCTGGCAAACTGTTGGCGTTTAAAGTCACTGTCAACGATGTGATCACGGCTCTTGAGCGTAATAACCGTAACGTTGGTGCCGGATACATAGAGAGAAATGGTGAGCAGTGGCTAGTTCGCTCGCCTGGTCAACTTAAAGATCTGGAGGAGATCCGTCAGGTCGTGGTCACTAAGCGTGATGATGCACCTGTGCGTATCGGCGATCTGGCTGAGGTGTTTTATGGTAAGCAGCTAAGAACTGGCTCTGCGACACAAAATGGCGAAGAAACAGTGCTTGGCACCGCCTTTATGTTGCTGGGTGAAAATAGCCGAGTTGTGGCAAAAGAGGTGGGTGACAAGCTCAAAGAGGTGAATGCTAGCCTGCCTGATGGGATTGTAGCCGAAGCCGTATATGACAGAACTAGCTTAGTGGATCAAACCATAGCTACGGTGCAGAAGAACCTGTTCGAAGGTGCTGTGCTGGTGATTGTGGTTCTATTTGCTCTGTTAGGTAATTTTCGCGCCGCCCTGATCGCAGCACTGGTGATCCCGCTGAGTATGTTGTTTGCTATTACGGGCATGACGACTAACCGTGTCTCGGGTAACTTGATGAGTCTTGGTGCTATCGATTTCGGTATTATCGTCGATGGCGCAGTGATTATTGTCGAGAATGCCCTGCGACGACTAGGCATGGCGCAGAAGCAACACGGTAGATTGCTCACCTTAGAGGAGCGTCTAAAACTCGTATTTGAAGCGACACGAGAGGTGTTCCGCCCTGCGGTATTTGGTGTCTTGATCATCATGTTGGTATATCTGCCAATATTTGCCTTGAGCGGCGTTGAAGGTAAGATGTTCCACCCGATGGCCTTTACTGTGGTGGCAGCCTTGATAGGTGCGCTTATCTTCTCGGTGACTTTTGTCCCTGCGGCCATTGCGATCTTTGTGAAGGGTAAGGTTAACGAAAAGGAGAACTTCTTGATGGCCAGAGCGCGCAGCGTCTATGAGCCTGTATTGTTCTTCTCCCTTAAACGTCCAGCCATTATCCTGCTTGCTGCAGCGGCTTTAATGAGCGTTAGCCTCTATCAGGTGAGCCGCTTAGGTTCAGAGTTTTTACCTAAGCTTGATGAAGGTGATATTGCCATGCATGCCATGCGTATTACTGGCACAGGACTTGAGCAATCTACTCAGATGCAGAAGGAGCTTGAGCTGGTGATTGCTGAGCTTGATGAGGTAGAGCGTGTGTTCTCCAAGATTGGTACTCCCGAGGTGGCGACAGATCCTATGCCACCGAGTGTTTCCGATACCATATTGATCATCAAGCCGAGATCCCAATGGGCAGATCCGAGTAAGAGTAAAGCGCAGTTTATGGATGAGCTAAGGGACTTAGTAAAACAGGTGCCCGGCAACAACTATGAGTTTACTCAGCCTATTGAGATGCGTTTTAACGAACTCATCGCCGGGGTTAGGGCTGATGTGGCGCTGCGTATCTATGGTGACGATCTCGATACTCTTAAGGCGGCGGGCGATCGTGCTCAAGCGCTGTTTCATAAAATTGATGGTGCTAAAGATGTGCGTGTAGAGCAGATGTCTGGCCTGCCGACACTCTCTGTTGAGCCTAACCGTGATCACTTAGCGCTGTTAGGTCTAACTATTGTTGATGTACAGCAAGCGTTGCAAAGTGCTGTCTCAGGTGTGCCTGTTGGTCTTATCTATGAGGGAGATCGCCGCTTTAAGCTGGTTGTTCGTATGAAAGATGAGATAAGCCATGATCTGAGGGCATTGGAGAAGCTACCTATCGCCTTGCCGGCGGATCTAAATCCTGATTTGAGTTATGTCCCTCTTGGGGAGGTGGCTGATATTCGCTTTAAGGTGGGGCCTAATCAGATAAATCGCCAAAGCGGAAAACGTCATGTGGTGGTGACGGCAAATGTTGAGGGGAGAGATCTGGGCTCGTTTATTCAAGATACTAAGGCGCTGATGGGAGATGAACTTAATCTGCCAAGCGGCTATTGGAGTGAATATGGCGGCACATTTGAGCAGCTAGAATCGGCATCAAATCGCTTGATGATTCTGGTTCCGCTCACCTTGCTACTCATCTTTGGTCTCCTTTATAGCGCCTTTGGTTCTGTCAGAGACTCACTGATCATCTTCAGTGGTGTGCCCCTTGCCTTAACTGGTGGCGTGTTGGCCTTAGTGCTAAGGGATATGCCACTGTCTATCTCGGCAGCGGTAGGTTTTATCGCACTCTCTGGTATAGCTGTGCTGAATGGCGTGGTGATGTTGAGCTTTATTAAGGAGCTTAAACACAAAGGGTTAGCGCTTGTCGATGCGATCAAACAGGGAGCAAGTCAGCGTTTACGCCCAGTTATGATGACGGCGCTGGTGGCCAGTTTAGGCTTTGTCCCTATGGCATTTAATGTCGGTACCGGTGCTGAAGTTCAGCGCCCACTGGCAACCGTGGTGATTGGTGGTATCGTCTCATCGACCCTGCTGACCTTAGTGATCTTGCCTGTGCTTTATTTGTTGGTGTACCGCATAAGTGGTAAACGAGCTTGATATTCGCTAGCTGAAAACAGCAGTAGATAGAACCAAACCAGCCTAACCTAGGCTGGTTTTTTGTTTTAGAGGCCAGACTTGAGATGCTAGATGCTAGATGCTAGATGCTAGATGCTAGATGCTAGATGCTAGATGCTAGGTGCTTACTTATCCTAGGCCTTCTTGAAAAAGGTATTAGGCTTGAGGTTCTAGGTTCTAGGTTCTAGGTTCTAGGTTCGAGGCTTTAGGTGCTAGGAACTTCTTTTATCCTAGGGCCTTCTTGGAAAAGGCTTTAGATTTTAGAACCTAGGAACTTGTTTGAAGGGAATAGTTAGCAAGCCCAAGAGAACAAACAGATCAAGCGTGGGCGTGGAATTCACTCTTCATTGATAAAGTGATTTTTAGGAATAGTTAGTAAGCTCAAGAGAACAAACAGATCAAGCGTGGGCGTGGAATTCACTCTTCATTGATAAAGTGATTTTTAGGAATAGTTAGTAAGCTCAAGAGAACAAACAGATCAAGCGTGGGCGTGGAATTCACTCTTCATTGATAAAGTGATTTTTAGGAATAGTTAGCAAGCTCAAGAGAACAAACAGATCAAGATGGGGGAATTCACTCCCAAGAGCATGCTAACTCATCAGTCTTTCGCCTGAAATCCCGACGAGATAAAGTCTACAAGAGGATGCTTAAACAAAACTTAAGTAAACCTGAGCTGCAGATTGAGCCCATTACTCACTATCCAGAGACAGAAGTTGTTGGCGCTTCTCTAACAGATCTCGTATCAGCGGAGTGAGGATCAGCTCCATCGCCAATGACATCTTGCCGCCAGGTACCACTAAGGTATTTATCCTGGACATAAATGAGCCATCTATCATCTTAAGATAGTAGGGGAAGTCGACATTCTTAATGCCGCGGAAACGGATCACCACAAAGCTTTCATCTAAGCTTGGAATGCTCTTCGCGCTGAAGGGGTTTGAGGTGTCTACCGTGGGAACTCGCTGAAAGTTGATATGGGTACGGGAGAACTGAGGTGTCATATGGTTGATGTAATCATCCATACTACGGACGATCGAGCCCATCACCTTTTCACGACTATGACCTCTGTCAGAGGTGTCCCGAATAATCTTCTGGATCCATTCAAGGTTGACAATAGGTACCATGCCAATGAGCAGATCCACATGTTCGGCGACATTGCAGGAGTCAGTTTTAACCCCGCCATGCAGGCCCTCATAGTAGAGCATATCGGTATTTTCGGGCAGTGAGTGCCACTGGGTAAAAGTGCCTGGCATCTGATTAAAGGGCACGGCTTCATCGAAAGTATGCAGATAGGAGCGGGTTTCACCTTGGCCCGTGGCGCTATAATCGCTAAAACACTGCTCTAATTTGTCAAAATCATTGGCTTCTGGGCCGAAGTAGCTGATATTTTTATTATCGGTCTGGGCTTGGCGTATCTTCAGTTCCATCTCTGGACGGGTAAAATGATGAAAGCTGTCCCCTTCAACTGTCGCCGCATTGATCCCAAGCTGACGAAAGATATGTTTAAAGGCCCGTGTGGTTGTCGTGGTACCAGCTCCTGAAGAGCCAGTGACTGCGATAATGGGATGTTTTGCTGACATTAAATTTCCTAAATGGAAGCTGAAAATGGTATTGGTTTCGAGTAGCGAATCTCTATTTATACGGTAATCAGTGACTAAAGGTCAAACTTGTATGAATCTCAATAACCTAATTGTTCTCTCTGGCGGATAGCGATGGACTCATCATCTTCGCTATACTCCACAACCAAGACTCCCTGTTTAAGTGCTTGCTTGCATTGAGCTATTGCTCGTTGTAGCCCCTCTTCATCTGTGTTTGAGAAGCTACCATCTTCCAACTGAGTAAAGAGGTACTCCTTGATTAAGGCCTCAAAAGTCTCTGTCGGCAGTTGAACTAATGAATCATATGGAACAAGCATTTTTGCTTTACCCTGATACTAAAAGGAAGTTAAGTATTCTCTGCTCTAGGTAATACTTAGGTTTAAACGGTGTTCCACCGTTGATGAATCCCACATGGCCACCCTGTCCATGGAGTTCATAGGTCACATGGGGCGAGACGTTATCTTTTGCCGGTATCACTTCTGCAGTCATAAAGGGATCGTCTGCAGCGTGAAGGACTAAAGTGGGTTTGCTGATACTGGCTAAAAAATCGATCCCACTGGCTCTTTGATAGTAATCATCGACACCACTAAAGCCGTGCAGCGGGGCGGTAACCCTATGGTCAAACGCATAGAAAGTATCGAGCTGCTTAATCTGCTCTAAGGATACAGGCATCGCATCTCGCAGAGAATCATCTTTTACTTTATCTGTGACTTTTTGCTGCAACTGCTTGATTAAGTAGCTTTGATATAGCTTAGAGAAACCTTTTTCTAACCGCTTTGCACAGGCAGACAGCTTAAGAGGAGCTGAGATCACAGCTCCTCGCTTGAGTAGACTTTGCTCGCCATATTCACCCAAGTATTTAGTCAGCACATTGCCCCCTAAGCTATAACCAACGGCAAGCAGATCTGAACTGGGAAATCGCTGTTGCAGATGCTGAAGATTATCCTGCAGATCTTGGGTATCACCGCTGTGATAGCTTCGTGCTAGCCTATTGGTGACACCTGAACAACTTCTGTGATGGTGGACCACTGCGCAGAGGCCGCGTTGATGGCAATCATTGAGTAACCGTCGCACATAGTGAGACTCAGCGCTCCCCTCAAGGCCATGGATGATGACCAGTATCGCCTCATCTTTTTTTGGGCTTCCCAGCCAATCTAGATCGATAAAATCCCCATCATTGAGCTCAAAACGCTCTCTGCGTAATGCTGGTCTGTCCACCTTAGTCAGCAGAGGTAAAATCGTTTGGATATGTGGGTTTCTGGCCCACCAAGGGGGGGAGAAATTATTCGTCATCATCTATTAACTATTATTGGCTATTGCTGAAAATTAAAACGTGTGTTTAATTAGTATCGTAATTTATATCCAAACAACTTCAAAATGCAGGGTTCAGCATGTCGAGAAGTGACAGAGTTCAAGGCATGAAATAGTAGGACTAGTTATTCTAATTCAATATTTCATAACACAGAAAAATGTTGCTTCTCGCCATGCCCTTCGGGAGTTCCCGTAGAATCGCTGCACTGCGTTAGTGATATCGAAAAGGGAATAACCATTATTCTCAATCACTGCCTTGTTCAGCTATCCTACGGGGGCTCTGAAACGAGCATCTTGAGGTAGCTTGGATATATTAACATAAATGGTCAATCACTGGTTTTTTAGGATTGAGTATTACTCCAATCGATAACCATTTTAAGGGGGAGAGCATGGAACGACGTACCTTTCTAACCACTGCGCTGGTTGGCACGGCGACTTTGGCGCTAGGGTTGAGTGTCTACTCCCCTGAACATATTCGGGTTAATAAAGCGCTGGATAGTGAACATAGGTTGCTATTTAGTGTGTTACTGCCAGTGTTTTTAGAGGATGCGCTACCCAATGTTGAAACGACTCGGGTTGCGGCACAAAATCGAACCTTAGATGCGATTGCAGAGACTATCTCGCACCTGCCGCAAGAGGGTCAAGCTGAGCTGGAACAGCTGCTGGATATGCTAGAGCAGAGATTAGGCCTACTGGTGTTAACTGGCAGCATGACCCCATTGATGATGCGTTCTCCCGATGAGCTTATCTCAATGTTGGAGTATTGGCGCAACAGCTTTATCGATTTGATGGTCACGGCATATCAAGGGTTGAGAGAGCTGGTGATGGCAAGCTATTACGCGTGCCCTGAGCACTGGAGCCGGCTTCATTATGCTAAACCTACCTATTTTGATAATTAGATCAGTAAAGCAGTACTGATGAGTTCGGTTAAAAAATAATAACAATATGAGTGTTTGGAGGTGATGCAGTGGCGATACAAGATCCCATAGAGGAGGGCTTGGCTTCGGGGTGGAAACATATCGATGCCAGTCAACTGAGTGAGGGCAGAACCCTTGAAGCCGATGTTGTTATTGTTGGTAGTGGTGCCGGCGGTGGAGTTGCTGCTGAGATCTTAACTCAAGCGGGGCTCTCTGTGATCATCGTTGAGGGCGGGCCGCTTAAATCATCTAACAGCTTCAATATGGAGGAGAGAAGGGCTTATCCGAACCTCTATCATCAAGCGGCTGGGATGAAAACTAAAGACAAAGCGATCGGTATCTTTCAGGGGCGAGCTGTCGGTGGATCAACCACAGTTAACTGGACCACCTCCATTCGAACACCTGAGCCCGCGCTTGAGTTCTGGGCAAAGGAGAAGTCGGTTACCGATCTCTCCAGAGCCGAGCTTGATCCCTGGTTCCAGAAGATGGAGGAGCGGCTGAATATCTCCAAATGGGAGTATGAGCCTAACCGTAATAATCAGGCATTAAAAACGGGCTGTGAAAAACTGGGTTGGGATTTCACTGTCATCAAGCGTAATGTAAAAGGTTGCTGGAATACTGGCTATTGCGGCATGGGCTGTCCGGTAAATGCTAAGCAATCTATGTTAGTCACCACCATACCTTCAGCATTGGATTTAGGGGCCACATTAGTCAGCAGGGCTAAGGTGATTGAACTTGAACACCACAATGGCAAAATCACAGGGGTTAAAGCCCAAGCCCTTGATGAGCAACTAAAACCGACCGCTATTGAGCTGAACCTCAAGGCTAAACATTATATTTTGTCTGCGGGGGCGATCCACACGCCAACTATCTTGATGCGCTCAGGGACAGATGATCCCCACCAGCTTCTGGGTAAGCGAACCTTCCTCCACCCAACTCTGCTCAGCGGAGCTGTGTTTAGCGACCCAATCAATGCCCACAGCGGCGCACCACAATCCATCTATAGCGATGAGTTTGTTTGGCGTGATGGCGCAGCAGGCGAGCTAGGTTACAAGCTTGAAGTACCGCCTGTGCACCCAATCCTTATCTCATCAAAAACAATTGGCTACGGTAAGAGTCACGCAGCCTTGATGGAGAACTTCAATCAGTTGCAGGTAACCATTGCCTTAGTGCGCGATGGTTTTCATCCCGATAGCCAAGGTGGACAGGTCCATCTTACTGATACTGGGTTTGCGCTGGACTATCCATTGACCGATGCTTTTTGGCACTCTGCCAGACGGGCATTTGCCAGCATGGCAGAGTTGCAGTTTGCTGCGGGGGCAAAACAGGTGTTACCCATCAGCGAAGGTGTGAGTTACCTTAACAGCTGGAAAGAGGCTAAATCTGTGATTGCCGATATGGAACTGGCGCCGCTAAAAACCGTCGTGGCATCGGCTCATGTGATGGGTGGCTGTGCTATGGGAGAAGACACCAAAATAGCCATGGTAGATAGTCATGGTCGCTCCCACTACTACGAGAACCTCTCCGTAATGGATGGCTCTATCTTCCCCACAAGCTTAGGGGCTAACCCGCAACTGTCGATTTATGGAATGACCGCAAGAAATGCAACCAAACTGGCAGAGGAGTTAACCGCTTCTTCTTTAGCTTAGGGAAGGGGTAAAGCTGAGAAGGGCGGGCTTCGCCCTACTAGGGCGGCACTGCGTGCCTTCGAGGACGACCCTCTGGAGTACGGAACGCGTTGCTTACGGAATAGCCTATGGCTACAGGAACGCTTCGCTGCTAGAAAAGGCTGAGCATCTTTCATTGCCGTCATCCCGGGCTTGTTCCGGGAGCCATTCTTGTGGATTTTAGCAATGGAGCGAGGGCGATACTACGTGCCTTCGAGGACGTTCGCAGGCTCACTGCTAGGAAGCTGCGCTGCGATAAGCTCAAGAGATAAATGCTTCAAGTATCTTTTTGAGTGGCCTCATTGGGCAGACTTGGAGTTTGATTGCTCTTAGGTAAGCATGACTTTATCGATACTCCCGGGCTTGTTCAAGACTTGGGATAAGGACGCGGCTTCGCGCGGCCTATCCTATTTGTTAGTACATATGATATTTAACGAAATCATATGGAGCTTAGCCTTCCCTTAGCAAGTGCGGAAAGTGAGGTATTATCTAGCCGCAGTGTAAAGGTTTCAGAGTTAGCAGAATCAGCCATTGTACAACTAATATCGACCTTAATTTTATTATCTGGGGATAGGTAACCATCATCAATTTCGATTATTTCACCAGATACTTCAATCTGTCTTTTTTGTAAAATAAAGCTATATTGTTCTTCAAGTGCTTTACTGTGGCTTCTATAGACTGAAAGGCATTCATCTCTATTTAAGTTGAATTTATCAGCTAAAATCGAATACATCTTCTGTTCTTTTACAAGAGTTTGAACTCGAACTCTGTCGAAAGGTGAACTACTAGGGTGTTCTGATTTATCTAGTTCTATTACTAGAGTTGGATATGGGAAGCCTTCTAGTTTATTTTCATGAACTGCGGGTATGGATTTGCCAACCAACTCAAGCAAAGTCATATCTACTAATTCGATTTCTGTTTCTAAACTTAACTCACCTTTTTCTGTACAACCAATACAGAAAAGTAGAAATAATGTTGTCGTAACTATTCGAAGTCTCATTCGAATTCCTTCCGGGCTAACGTGCTGCTAATAAGTAAGCCAAGTGTTGTTGGTCGATTTGTTCAGCAAGTGGCGTGATAATCTTGGTGAATCTAAATTTAGTCGCTCGTTATATGCACCTATCGTATTGAATAGACAGGTAGTGACTTACTTTACCATTTACCAATACTTCAGAAACGCAATAATAACCTTTATTAGGAGGAGCATAGATTTTTGAATGAATAACTGTATTAGATGGAAGCTTAAACCGTCCAACTGACTGAGCCTTTGCTGCTTTATAAGATGAGCCACCATATACCGAGATTGGTTTAAGCAAATAGCTCTGACCGTAACTAATTCTGTCAGGCTCTAATCCAAAGTCAAATTCTAATAATTGGAATATTAAAAAACCTAGAGTTAGAGCAAAACCCATTAATGCCGAAATCAAGCGAACCTTTGTTTTAATTTTCAATCTTACTCTATGCGTATGATTCATAAGATATATAACTATCCTGTAGATTTACTTATTTCTGGTTAGTATTTAATACAATGACAGTACCGAATCTTCTATTGCCATTCAATTTTTCCTTAACTCTATAGTTTGTCATCGATTCTCAATGCTCTTCTTACTGTTATAACTTATCGGGAAGGCTGAGGGGGGATTAAATCGAAATAAAGGTTGTTTTGTCAGCTTGAAAGGATTGACGATGTTTCTCTGACTGTCCGTTGTTAGCCCTTGTTAAGCTCCAGTTTCATTGGTTGAAACCTAAGTCCTGAGGCCTCAGAAATACCTCCTGATAGAACGAAACCAAAGCTTAAATAGGCGTTAACAGAGGTCAGGGATGCACTGACTGTAATAGTATCACTTGTGGTGAAGGACATTATTGATAAGAGCAGTGATCTACCCACTCCTTGCTTTTGATGTTCGGGTGATACGAAAAGCATTGATATATGACGCCCATCTTTTAACTCGATGATCCCTTGGATTTTTTCATTTTCTTCGCATACCAGAATATCTATATTTTCTTTCAATCTAGCGGTAAAACTATCTACAGAGGATATTTTCTGAAATGTAGAAATCCCCACATCCGATAATGATGGAGCAACCGATTTCATGAACGAGTTTAAACATACAGAGCTGACTTGAGCAAGGTCTCTATCTTCAAGCTTCCTGATAATCACACGATCTTCCTTAGAACATAACGCCGACATAGCCCATCGAAGGCCGTGTTGATGCCATTGTTAAGTTTATTACCAGTTATAGGAAACAAGAGTGACAACACCTGAACCATAAGGTTTATTGTGTGATCTCATATCTCCACAGCCCTGATAATCAAAAATTAGTTGTTTAAAATTAGAAATCACTAAATCATTGCCGGATTTTTCAATCATGAGAGGTTTTGTGAAAATAAGATAAAGCTGATTATCTAACTCTAATATCAGTTTATTCTCTCTTTCTAGCGAGTAAGTCAATCTATGTTGATTATCGCCCGGGCGGCCAAACCAGCCATCAGGTAATTGAAGCCCAAATACTTCGTTACTCTTATTCCAATGCTCGATTTCTTTCATGCGTAAAATTTCACAATATATTAGGCTGAATTCCGAATAGGAACGCTTTTTACAGGGTATAGCCAGTGTATTAATTGCTTTAAGCTAACAGTAAAGCAATTAATCATCAATGAGTTAAAGTTGGCAACTTTAATTTTAGGGGGGAAGCTTTTCACCACGGAGAATATGGCAAAGCCATGTGCTAATAAGCGAGAGCTAGGGATAGCGAACTGGCCGGTAAACAGGGAGGTTTTTGGAACACAGAGATCACGGAGTGGAGCGAAAGCTAAATCGAAGAGATACTCTTGCTTAAAATCAGCTGGTGCGGCTGCGAGCTTCGACTTCAGGGCGAAGTTTCACCCTGTGAAACTCTTTGAGCGCGAGGTAAGGATACTGAGCTGGCCGTTTAACAGGGAAGTTATTGGAAGTCGTAGAGCCCATAGGGCAGAAAATGTTCCAGACATTTTTCTGCATTTCCACCATCCATGGCGGTCAGATGTGCTTCACAGCGTCTCGCTGAAGTAACTACATATCCCCCGCTGGAGGCGATAAATACCCCTAAAGGTATGATCTTCAACAACCAAACTCAATACAAACTCAGCCAAAAGTTAACATATAGAAAATGTAATCAGCCTTCATTCGAAGGCCTGCTAACTTGTAAGGTTTAATTAAAGAGAAAAGCTGGTTTAGCCAAACCACACCATGATGAGAAGTAATATTAAACAGCCAACTCTAGATAATTCGATGAGTCGAGCTGATATAGCTCTAGAAAAATCTCGAAGTTTGAGCGTGTCCCTTCATGGGGAAGGAGCCTTAATTTATGTAAGATAAGTGCTTGAGACTTTCGCTCTAGCATTAGTTCTACATCTAACATCTGTTGATATTCAGTTTCGGCAAGGCTGTTTTTACTCAGTTTTCGCAGCTTGCGATATGGCAGAAGCACTCGCTCCTCCCACTGCTGAATCTCCAGTTTTAATTGTGACCAAGCTTGGTCTTGAAGTCGGTAAGTCTGCTTATCTAACCAGATTGAGAGCAGGAGGAGATTGATATTAACCTCATGCTCATCTTGAAGTTGCAGGCATTGAGCTTGATGCTTTAGGTAAAAGGTGTCACAGGCTTGCCACAGTGAAATATCAAACTGATTTAAATATGTCATCTAAGGTTTCCTTGCCTCCGCGCTTGGAAAGTGGTCTCACAGAGGCGATAAAAAAGGGATACTCGGTAGTTAAATCGCAGATCGAACCTCTAGTTCTATCTCTTCAATCGACTCCTGAACGTCTAACCATTCCATTTCACTCTCTTCAACCGCTTGAGTGAGTTTAGTTCGTTCATTCAATACTTGAGTTAATTTATCCTTGTTTTCAGCTTCATACAAGGCCATATCTCCCAGCATCTCCTCTATTTCAGCTAGGCGGCTGTTGGCTTTTTCCTGATCTTTTTCAAGTTTTAGCTGAATTTTGCGCATGGGCGATAGCTTTTGTCTTAACTCGGCCTCGAGACGTTTCTGCAGTTTTTTATCTTGAGCAGGTTTAGCGTCTAGGTTGACCTCAACCTTAGCCGCTGCTTTTGCAGCATCGAGTAGCCATTGATGGTAATCATCGAGATCGCCATCAAAACTGCACACTTGACCACCGTCGACAAGATAGTAATCGCTACAACTTAGTCTGAGCAGGTGCCTATCGTGGGAAACAATGATCATTGCGCCTTCAAATGATTGCAGGGCCATAGTCAGAGCATGACGCATCTCGAGATCTAAGTGGTTGGTTGGTTCATCGAGAAGCAGTAGGTTAGGTCGTTGCCATACGAGTAGCGCCAAGACTAAACGCGCTTTTTCACCACCGGAGAAGGGGCGCACAGGAGATAGAACCATATCACCGTTAAAACCGTAACCACCGAGGAAGTTTCTTAACTCCTGCTCCCTATGGATCGGAGCGAGCCGCGTGAGGTGCTGAAGCGGTGAATCATCTAAGCGTAAGCTCTCTAACTGATGTTGGGCAAAGTAGCCGATATTTAACCCCGGATTTGTCTCATACTTGCCCTTCATCGGTGAGAGCTCTTCTGAAAGCAGTTTAATCAGGGTTGATTTACCTGCACCGTTACGCCCTAGTAGGCCGATACGGGCACCGGGAACCAGATTTAGGTGAACACTTTTGAGGATCTCTTTATCACCATAACCGACGGAGACCTGTTCCATGGTGACTAATGGGTTGGGTAGTGCATCAGGCTCTCTAAAGGCCATATGGAATGGGCTGTCGGCCTGAGATGGCAGAAGTTCAGTCATACGCTCCAAGGCTTTTAGGCGGCTTTGGGCCTGTTTAGCTTTACTTGCCTTGTAGCGGAAGCGGTCGACAAAGGATTGCATATGAGCACGCTCCTTTTGTTGACGCTCAAAGGCAACTTGTTGCTGGGCCATACGCTCGGCGCGGATCCGCTCAAAAGCTGTGTAGTTACCCTTGTAGTAGTTCAGCTTAGTGTTCTCAACATGAACAATTTCAGAGACAATTCCATCGATAAAATCCCGGTCGTGACTGATGAGAATCAGAGTACCTTGGTACGCCTTTATCCAACCCTCTAGCCAGTACATGGTATCTAAGTCTAAGTGGTTGGTTGGCTCATCGAGTAGCAGAAGGTCGGAGCGACACAGCAGTGCTTGTGCCAAGTTGAGGCGCATACGCCAGCCACCGGAGAAGCTTTTAACCGGATTACTCTGCTCAGCTTCACTAAAGCCAAGGCCTGCCAATAAGCTGGCGGCGCGAGAGTGGATAGCATATCCACCAATGGCATCTATTTTTCCGTGAAGTAGGGCTATCGCATTACCGTTATCATCGCTCTGGGCTTTTGCCAGTTGGGCCTCAAGCTCGCGATACTCAACATCACCATCTATCACATACTCTAGCGCCGAGACTTCAAGGGCTGGGGTCTCCTGAGCCACGGTGGCGATCTGCCAACCACTAGGCAGGCCTATCTCGCCTTTATCTAGACTGATATGTCCCATAATGAGGGCAAGCAGAGATGATTTACCTGTGCCATTAGCGCCAACTAACCCGACCTTGTGGCCTGGGTATATGGTAAGAGAGGTCTCATCTAAGAGGGTTTTTGTGCCGCGAACCAGCTGCGCTTGAGTGATGGATATCATGGAGTAGGATTTGGTGTCTCTGAAAACAATTGCCGCAGATGATATCTCACAAGTGATGTTCATACCAATCACTCACGGTAAAAGAGGGAGATAAACAGGGTAAAAAGCGGCAAGTGTCGGGCTAACTGATTTTGTTTATGGCAAAATAGAGCTCCAATGTAGAGGTGTGTGAATATAAGGTTGAAAGACGTGGCTGACACTAAAATAAAAAAACGTTTCGTTGCCGGAGCCAAATGCCCTAAATGTAAGGCCATGGACAGTATCATGTTGTATAAACTCAACGGGGTTGAAACGGTTGAATGTACAGAGTGTGATTACACCGAACAGCAAGCCGATGAACAGGTTGCGAATAAAGCCACTGGTAATGTGATTGGCGTGTTTAAACCTTAGGTTTGGTTTAGAAGAGCTGAGAAGGTCGGGCTACGCCCTTCGAGGTCGCTTCACTTCTAGGACGTTCGCAAGCTCACTGCGAGGTCGCTGCGCTGCGATAAGTTCAAGAAGTAGATGCCGTTGATCTTCTTCGTGATCTCCGTGTTCTCAGTGGTGAATAGCTTTTATCTTGGTGTTTAAAGTAGAGAAGATCGGGCTTCGCCCTTCGAGGGCGCTTCGCTGCTAGGACGTTCGCAAGCTCACTGCGAGATCGCTGCTAGAAAGAGCTGAGATGAATGTCGCTGCGGGCGACTCATTTGAGTACGGAACGCGCTGCTCACGGAATAGTCTCAGGATACAGGAACGCTTCGCTGACAGTAAAAGCCAAGTTGAGCATTTATCATTGCCGTCATCCCCGACCTGTTCCGGGATCCATTCTTTCTTGTAAAAACAAGAATATTCTCACCACTGAGCGCTGCGCTTCACAGAGTTCACGGAGGAAAAGATGGAGGCAAAAATGATGTCTTTTGATCTTCTTCGTGATCTCCGTGTTCTCAGTGGTGAATAGCTTTTATCTTGGTGTTTAAAGTAGAGAAGATCGGGCTTCGCCCTTCGAGGGCGCTTCGCTTCTAGGACGTTCGCAAGCTCACTGCGAGATCGCTGCTAGAAAGAGCTGAGATGAATGTCGCTGCGGGCGACTCATTTGAGTACGGAACGCGCTGCTCACGGAATAGTCTCAGGATACAGGAACGCTTCGCTGACAGTAAAAGCCAAGTTGAGCATTTATCATTGCCGTCATCCTGGACCTGTTCCGGGATCCAGTTTTTCAACCACCTACTTATTGCTCTTTCCCATTTTTTTACTCTCTCCCGACTCTCACTAGTGGTTTATTTAGCTGTACTGCAAGGTGGAAAAATTGAACAGATGTTAAATTTTAGGTACTGTTGCTGTGTGGTACTCAGATAATAATCAAAAATAACATTTTTTGCAGGGTAGCTGGTTTTAAAGTCTATAGGGATTCGTATGCACATTATATTAGCGTTATTAGGAGTGATTGTAACAATTCTTATATTGTTAAATCGACTTCAAGAGAATGGATTAGATGTGGGCTGGTTAAACCCCTTTAGCTGGAACCGACGCAGACGCTATAGACTTGAGCATGATTTAAACCCCGCATTTAAGCTAGATTCACCGATGGATGTAGTTGCCTTGTATATGTTCTCTGTAGCCAAGGTTGACGGCGAAATAAGTAGAGAGCAAAAAGAGAAGATACTTGAGTTATTTAAGTCAGAATTCCACTTAAACCATCATGATGCCGTTGCATTATTAAGTTCCAGCGCGCACTTATTTGGCCAAACAGACGATGTGATTGGGAATCCTCAGAAAGTGATTGAACGAAGTTATGATAAGTTTACCAGCGAGCAAGTTCAGTCATTGTTTTATCTTTTAGATGAGGTATCTAAAGTTGAAAGTAGTGGTTCTGAAATACAGAAAAAGTTAATTTCAAGCATAAAAAGTGCATCTCCCAAATTTACTTCAGAGAAATGGTCAAATTAGCCGAGTAGGCTAAGGATCCCCGAGTTATCGTGCATTAAAAGGTGTGGCGGATATGTTTTTATGTCGTCCTCCGACCTTTAATTTCTTTCGCTGAACAAACAACGACACTAGTTTGCTGCTTACTTAGTAAATTTGATATTGTTGTGTTAAGAATTAATAAGTATTTAGTAGGTCTATAGATCTCAGTTTTTGAAAAGGATTATTCATGAAACATAGAGCATTCATCGTATCTGCATTATTACTTTCAGGTTGTACCTCTACTTCCAACATCGACCCATTGTTAGTATCGAAGTTGTCAGGTGTTTGGGACGAAATAAACTCTGAAATGTGCAGTTCTAACTATCATACTGTTGAGTTTGATTCTTCCACTCTTATTTTGAAATATGTGGATAAGGGGTATATTTCTGAAAATGATGGTCGAAATATACTTAAATATAGAATCTTGAGCCAATCACCTGATTCAATTCGTGTGGTACTTGACGATGAAACTCGTTTAGATAATGACAATAAACCGGTTGTTTGGCATTTAAAGTCACTTAACAATGATCAATATTGTTGGGGGCGTGATGATTGGCCTGAGGGAAGTTGTACTCCATCACGACATAGATGCAAGAGTTAACCTTAACGTCGACTTAATCGTCTCTCTAGCACAAACCCCATTATGCCACTGCAGAGCAATAGTACACCGAATATCTGTAGCCAAGCGTTGATTTGACGGGGGATCTGTTCCTCTTTATCTAGCCTGTAATGGCGTTTCCCTCCCGTCACATCCATCATAAAACCCTGTCCTTTGTATTCCCTGAATACTAGGTAGTGAGTATCTTCTCTATTGGCCATCTCTAGCCGTTTGGCCCTCATTAACTGTCTACCATCTTCACCGTTAGTATCCATACGATTTCTCCAAGAGGAGAAGATATCATCGGGCTCATCGGCTAACGCGACTCCTGAGGACTCAGATTGATAGCGAGTTTCATTAAAAAGTTGTTTACTGCTTCCTGTATAAAAGAGCGTTAATCCTAAGATGATTAAGGCGCTGGAGATATAGAGGTAGCGGCGAATATTTTGAAACTTCATCTTGTCTTTTTGTGACAGTAGCTGCTCGATATCTGGGATCTGATTGAGCTGTTGCTTATTCTCATTGATATCAATCGCGTCGATAAACTCTTGAGTGTTGACTGATAGGGCGGAGAGCAAGTTACGAAATATCTCGTTGGAGGGGATGGATTTATCATTCTCCAGTTTAGATAGGTAGGATTGCTCAATACCCGCAAGCTCGGCAAGCTCAGGTTGGCTGAAGTTTCTTTCAGCTCTAAAGTGCTTTATCTGTTTTCCTATGGTCATGCTCTATTCCTTGTATGTTTCTTCATTCGAATTTGCTGCCGGCAGGGTATATATTCTTAGGTATTCCTGCATAAATATGAAGTGGAATATTGACGAATAATGGGGAATATTGGGTTTTAAAAGAGAGAGAAGGGGAGATAGGAGAGAAGACCTGAAATATTCAGGTCTAGATGACTCAGGACTAAATGATTGAGGGTTAGACTGGATTAATCGCTAAAGCCTTCACGTAGAAAAAGGTGGCGAGTCTGATTAAAACGAGATTCATCGGCTTTGATAAAGTCGATGGCTAGCTGGAAGTTCTCTAAGCGAAATTTTGCCAGCTTAGCTATCTCATATTCGTTCATTACGATATTCATCGCTTCCACTGTCCACTCAGGCTCTCCGAGACCAATATCGGTTTCATCTGGATCGTAGTGAGTCACCATCCAATCTTGAAGCTGCTCAGCTGTGATGCTTGAAGCTCCCCATGCGTTAAGGGTGTCGATCAGCGCTTGTTTACTGATATTGGGTTTGCTTGATGTCTCTGTCATAGCGGTTAGCTCTTTTGGGTTCATATTTAGCTTTAGTGCAATTTTGCCAAAGGGTAACCGAATTGTTTGCTAAGAGCTAGTTGAGGGCCACTGCATTAGATGAAAATGAGTTGCCCTCTCAGTGCCTTGTTTGTTACAGCTCAGCGTGGGGGCCAAATACCTCATAGTGGATGTGCTCTTCACTGACATTTAATTCAAGCAGTTGCTGCTTGGCAAATTGCATAAAGGCAACGGGACCGCATAGGTAAAAATCACCATCAGTCAAAGGTAGCTGTGATTTTAAAAGGGCTAGATTCATAAAACCTTGCTGAACATTGGCACTCATCTGATCTTTATTTAGGCTGCCTATATCACGGTACCAGGTATGGTGCTGAAGGTTTATCTTCTCGCTTAGCAGATTGACTCGCTGATTGAATGAGTGCTGCTCAACACTTTCGCAGGCATGCAGATAAAAGACGGGTTTATCAAACGCTTTGTCGGCTAACATCTCCAGCATGGATTGCATAGGAGTGACGCCAACTCCCGCTGAGATGAGTACCACAGGTGCTTCACGTTCGATATAGTGAAAGTCTCCCGCAGGTGGATAAATATCAACAATATCATCAAGATTAAGGTGGTCATGTAGATGATTAGAGACAACACCTGGGATCCCTATTGCCTCACGTTTTACCGAAATTCGATAGCTGCTGGCGTTTGGCTTATCTGACAGTGAGTATTGACGTATCTCCTGAAATTCATGATTGGTAGGTGCGACTTTAATCCCTAAGTATTGGCCAGGCTCATAACCAATTACGGGCTGTTGATCGACAGGGGTGAAAACAAAACTAGTGACTAGGCTCGACTCTTCACGTTTTTGAGTAACACGGAACTGTCTTGCACCAAGCCAACCACCTGCTTGAGTTGCACTCTTTTGGTATAGCTCATCCTCTCGCTTGATAAAAATCCCCGCCAATAGTCCATAGGCTGCGCCCCATGCCTCCTCAACATCAGGGGTAAAGGCATCGGGTGCAAGCTCCCGTAGCGTTTCTAGTAGATGGTGTCCGACAATCGGGTAGTGGTCAGGTTGGATATTAAAACTTGTGTGCTTATGGGCGATGCGCTCTACTGCACCTGAAAGTGCCCCTAAGTTGTCGATATTTTTAGCATAAGCGGCAACGGCATTAAACAGTGCTGCAGGTTGGCCACCGGTTTTTTGATGGCTCATATTGAAAATATCTTTAAGTTCCGGATTGTGACTAAACATTCTTTGATAAAAATGTTCAGTAATGGCGGTACCAGCAGACTCTAATAGGGGAATGGTGCTCTTAACTATGCTGATATGTTTTTCAGATAACATCTAAATATCCTTCTGATATAGGGTGTGTTTTATGACGAAAAATATCGTTCGATTGAGGTAGAAAATTAATGCTTAGCTGGCTCTTGCACTCATTAGAATGCGAGTGTAGTGCCAGATGAAAATGGAGAAAGCGGTTATCCAGCAGATAGCGCTGATGTCCCAAGCCATAATTGGCATCTGCAATAGTGGCAGAATAAACCTCACTAGCGTACCGATAAACATGAGTGCAAACGCGATATTCAGTGAAGGGTGAGGTTTAAGTGGTCGACCAGTGTGACCCAGAGAGACGCGAGCGATCATGGCTAAGATCATACCGCCTATGGTACCGACTGTGATTAGGTGTAGCGCATCGGCAAATCGAACTAAGTCGATGTGATAGCTTATCCCTAAGGCGACGAGACCTAATCCAAGGGCCAGATATGCCAATTGTAGTGACCAAAGAAGCGGGACTTTGCGTGTTGAAAGAGGATCCCAATGCCAGAGTCTAAGTAGGTGAATTATGCCTGCACTGATTAAGGCAACAGCGGGGGTAAAAGGCAGTGCAATAAAGTGGCCTGTGAAGAAGATACCTATGCCGATAATCGTGACCACTGGCAAGAGTTTGTCGAGTATTGGCGTGGCTTTTACTTGAGCATTGTCGGCGCCGCGTCCGGTGAAAAAGGGGATAACACGCCCACCGACTATACCGACCAGCAGGCCGAAGGTTAGGATAGCAGTGCGGGCTAGATGGAGCGCAAGTTCAGTATGGCCACTAAAGTCAGCGATTAAGAAGCTTAAATTCAGTAGCATCATCACGCTAAGAAGAGGAATAAATTGGTAGTTTCGTTTACTTTTAGCGCGGATAACCATAGAGGCGAGAAAACCGATACAGGCTAACCACCATCCAGCTTGAAGCACTAAGGCAAGCACCTGAATTCTTGAATCCTCGCTCCATAGAAGTACGCGGACCATCAACCAGATTAAGGTGAGGGTTAGCAGGGCGCCACCATTGATACTGCGTTTATTGGTCCAGGTTTGTGCCGCGGTCAGTAGGAAAGCCACCGCTATATTAGCCCCGAATCCAAATAGCATCTCATGAATATGCCAAGCCACTGGAGTCAGGCCAGAGTTTGCTAAAGTGGGAAGATAGCCATGGAGGAATAGGATCCATATTCCAACGCTCAATACTGAGCTTAAGGTACCTGCTAGAAACCAAGGGCGAAATGCCAGATCCCATAGGGGCTGTTGAGTAATACTCAATAATTTAGGGGGCAAGTGAGTTTTCTCTGCGCCCGATAGCTCGCCTGTCGAGTGTAGTTGTTGATTGAGTCTTGCTTTACTGACCTGCTGTTTAGCGGGCTCATTGATGCTGTGGAGAGTTTTGCTCATCTACTGCTCTTATGCTAATGAAAAATTAATGATTAAGTTACAAGTTTACAGCTGAGTGGCGCCTAAGCCATGTAGGCCGATACAGCGCATCACATAACCTATCTTTACTGCTGTCGCAAAAAGAATAAGTGCAATATGGCTTGCGACTTGAGTCCATAAAGAGAAATACTCATCGTGGGTATAGCCGATAATAATGCAGGTTATTATGCCAACATTGCAATGAACATAGCGCCGTTACCACTGAGCAAAACTCGTGAGAAATTTCGCTTATTCCTTTTATGTGAGCGACTGCCTTCATAGGTTGTCCAACTGGGTGTTAAGCTTGGTTGAATCCTTGTGTGTGCTGTACTCATCATAAACTCCTCACCTATTTACGCTTACTCATTCACTTATACATTTTCTACTCTATGACATAGCGATTACCATGCCAGAAATTCAAGGTGTTGATTTTGAATTGTTTTATGTTTCACTAAGCCTGTTGTGAGTCAATATGACTACATGGTAGTTGTAGTCATATTGACTCTATTGATGTGTTTTTAGTTAGTTCATGTTAACGTGCTTATTAATGGCTTCAAGTAGATAAACAGTGAGGTAGACAGTGGGTGAACTCTCTCCACAAGCTTTAATCGAGTTAGCGCTGGATCTGGCAAATAGTTTAACCACTAAAGATAGATTTGAGCGTCTGCTGAGTACCGTTAGGCATGCGGTAGAGTGTGATGCGGTTGTCTTACTGGATGTTGAGTCTGGCTTTCTTAAACCTTTAGCTCAACAAGGCTTGACTCAAGATGCCTTGGGACGTCGTTTTGAGATAGCCGCTCACCCTAGATTTGAGGCGATCTGTGAGTCATCGACTCCCATACGTTTTGCTGCTAGCAGTCCACTTCCCGATCCCTATGATGGAATGCTGCTCGCCCATGAGGGGGACCTGCCAGTTCACGCCTGCATGGGTCTGCCATTGATGTCAGATGATAACTTAATTGGTGTTCTCACTTTGGACAGCATGAGCCCTAACGCTTTTGATGATATTCCCAAAAGGAGTCTAGATATCATCTCCGCCATGTCGGCCGCAACGCTAAAAACCGCCATTTTACTGCAGGAGTTGGAGCATCACTCACTGCATAATCAGCAGGTGGTTGCCGAGCTTACCCATGAGGCCTTAGTTAAAGATGGTGGTGAGTTGATTGGCGATAGTTTGGTGATGCTTAAGCTTAAGCGTGAGATTGACATGGTGGCTATCTCAGACTTCTCCATTTTGATTGAGGGGGAGACAGGGGTGGGTAAAGAACTGGTGGCCAGGACTCTGCACCGTCAATCTAAGCGAGTCGAAGGACCACTTGTATACGTTAACTGTGCTGCTTTACCTGAAAGCTTGATTGAGAGTGAGCTGTTTGGCCATGTAAAAGGGGCGTTTACTGGGGCAGATCGAAACCGGATAGGCAAATTTAGTCTTGCTGATGGCGGCACTATTTTTCTCGATGAGATCGGCGAGTTATCACTCCCTGTGCAGAGTAAATTGCTGCGTGTGCTGCAGAATCAAGAGATCCAGGTTGTTGGTAAGGATGATATTGAACGGGTGAACGTGCGTATTCTTGCGGCAACCAATCGCAAGTTAAAGGTGGAGGTAGAGGAGGGGCGTTTTAGAGCCGACCTTTACCATAGGCTGAGTGTATATCCTATTTCGGTTCCCCCTCTTAGAGCCCGAGAGGGAGATGTGACCTTACTTAGTGGTTACTTTATTGAGTTGACTCGCCGTAAGCTGGGAATGCAGCAACTTACCCTTACCTCTTCGGCTATCGATGCGTTAAATCGATATGATTGGCCCGGTAATGTCAGGGAGCTTGAGCATGTGATTGCCCGTGCAGCTCTGCGCGCCAAAGGCAGCGTAAACTCAGTGATAGTACGTATCGGGCTAGAGCATATGGAACATCTAGTTGCCACATCAAGCCTGCAGTCAGCTAGCGTGCTGAAAGGAGATTCAGGCCCTAGGGTCAGTGAAGAAGTTGAAGCTAATCTCAAATTAGCGACCGAAGCATTCCAGCGCCGGGTGATCACCCAAGTGTTAGCCGAGGAGTCGGGAAACTGGTCGGCTACAGCTAAGCGTTTGGAGACAGACAGAGCTAACTTAAATCGTTTGGCTAAGCGTCTTGGGATCCGTGTTGCCAAGAGCATCATTACCGACAGTTAGGTGCGAGGGAATGCGCACTATATCTGGTATGTGTTAGCGGCTATTTCTTCGGCTTCTACTGTCTCCTTAATAATTATTTATGGGTTGTGATTTAAGCGTCTAGACGCTGGTAAACTCGCTGAGGCAGTGCCCGTCATCACAGAGAGTTAAGGTGGTTAAGCACTTTACTATACAGCTGTGCTTTTTAGGGTTAAACTATCTGTACTTAAAATAAAGGTTGGATAGTTATGAAATTTTGTCGAATTGCCGTGAGTCTTATGCTGCTTATGTTAACGGGCTGCGGTGCCATTCATGATTACCGGCAATCGCAGATGTTTAACAGCTTCGATGACTTTAGGCCTGGACCTGATGGTGGAAGCGATCTTATCTGGTCTAAGCCAGGGATCAGAAGTATCCATGATTTGAATGAGATACTTAAGCAGTACGATAGTGTGATGGTGGACCAAGTGTGGTTGGTACTGGATGATAAAACTCGCTATGACAACTTGTCTGAGGCGGAGATTATCGGCGTGTCTGAGTATCTAGTTGAGAAGATAAAACGTAAAGCTTCGTCTCGTTTTAAGCTAGTTGATGAGCCTAAAGAGAAGACGTTAAGGATCAGTGTTGCACTAACCAACATCGAAACCCCAAACCCTATTTTAGCGGTGACCAGTAGTTTACTGCCTGTTGGACTTGGGATCTCAACTATCGCAAAAGTGGTTACCGGTGAGCACACCAATGTGGGCAGCGCGACCATAGAGATGATGATAAGTGACGCGGCTTCTGGGGCGCCCATTGTGGCTGTTATCGATAGAAGGGCTGGCAGTAAAGATCTTAGCACCATGATAGACTCCACCGATGATGCCAAGGATGCTGTGGACTGGTGGGTTGAGCGGATAGGTCTAACTCTGCGAGGGCAGGTTGCGGAGTAATACTCTTTGCTAGCACTAGGGCAAGCTAGATGACACAGAGCCTACTACTCTTTTATGACTCGCTATCCTAATGCAAGCAACTCAATTCAATCCTTGCTATAATCACGCCCATTATTATCGGGCCCCCATACTGTCCATTTCACAACATAGTACTCGGCTTGATAAATTCGATTGATTTCAGCGTCATACTGTTTTTTGGTGTGTCGCTTTCATGGCGATGTTCGTCGTGATAAAAATAGGAATAGACCTTGAGCCAAGTTACCCCAAATGCAGACAGTAAGATGTCGTTTTCGACATTAACGCTAAAACCTGAACTACTCGATAACCTAAAGACCATGGGTTATGACTCGATGACGCCGATCCAGGCCCAGAGTTTACCCGCAATTTTAAATGGTGAAGATGTTATCGGCCAAGGCAAGACGGGCTCAGGTAAAACAGCCGCCTTCGGTTTAGGTCTGCTGCACAAGCTAAACGTGAAGCGTTTTCGTATTCAGTCTTTGGTGCTGTGCCCTACCCGTGAGTTGGCTGATCAAGTCGCAAAAGAGATCCGTACCTTGGCTCGTGGTATCCACAATATCAAGGTGTTGACCCTGTGTGGTGGCGTGCCTATGGGGCCACAAATCGGTTCTCTCGAGCATGGCGCTCACATTATTGTAGGAACACCAGGTCGTATTATCGATCACCTGTCACGTGAGCGTTTAAGTCTTGAAGATGTGAATACCTTAGTGCTTGATGAAGCGGATCGCATGCTAGAGATGGGCTTCCTGCCAGATCTTGATTACATCATGGCTCAGATGCCACGTGAGCGTCAGACGCTGCTGTTCAGTGCGACTTTCCCTAAACAGATCCAGAAGATCGCCGAAGAGATCATGTATGAGCCTGTAATGGTAAAAGTCACTTCGACTCACGACAGTAATACCATAGACCAGCACTTCTATGAGTTGGAAAGTAACAAAGATCGCCAAAAGGCGCTACGCCTATTGTTGCTGCAACACCGGCCTGAGAGCGCGGTTGTTTTCTGTAATACAAAGCGTGAAACCAAAGATGTAGCAGCAACTTTAGCCAATGACGGTTTTAGCGTTGTGGCTCTGCATGGAGATCTGGAGCAGAGAGATAGAGATATCACCTTGATGCAGTTTGCTAACAAGAGTGCCTCTATCATGGTAGCGACCGATGTTGCTGCTCGAGGTTTGGATATTGAAGCGTTGGATATGGTGGTGAACTATGAGTTTGCCTATGATACTGAAGTTCATATTCACCGTATTGGTCGTACTGGCCGCGCTGGTAGTAAAGGTGCCGCTTATACTTTCTATAATTACGAAGATGATTATAAGGTTAAGCTGTTAGAGGAGTATCTGGACCGCGAGATCACTAGTGAGGTGCTACCGCCTGAAAACCTACTCGATACCTTCCCAACTCAACCTAAAATGGTGACTTTGCAGATTGATGGTGGCAAGAAGAACAAGCTGCGCCCTGGCGATATCTTAGGTGGGTTAACCGGCGAAGATGGCATCCAAGGCTCTGAAGTTGGCAAAATCAAGATCACCGACTTCCGCTCATATGTTGCAGTCGACCGTAAAGTCGCCAAACGTGCACTACACAAGATCACCAATGGCAAACTTAAAGGCCGCAGCTACCGTGCTTGGGAGATGCGTTAAGCTAGTCTCTAACTCTCGCTAGTGGATGCGGATAATCGACTTATCTAAACGATAAAAGGAGTGAACTTAGTTCACTCCTTTTTTAGTATTTAGACTGATTGGTATTATCGTTACCTATCTTGGCTTATAAAATAGCCCTCTTCGCATTGCCTTTGATAACAGGGCAAAATTACTCGGCCATCAAAGGGCGCTAGAACTTTTTTGCCCGATATTTTAGCCAATAACTGGCCCGCGTTAACTTGCTGAAGATTAACAAATCCCGGTTGCATCTCAAATATCTGATCTTTGTTGACCGCCTGACGATAACAGATGTTGGTTTTTAAGTATGAGTAGGGATGTGTGTGGCAGGATAGATAGTCGAATGCTTGCTGTACTTGTTTGCAATCTTCTAGCATATCAAATAGATATAGATGATAGATTAAGGTATGAAATCCAAAATCAAAAGTAGATTGCTCTTGGTGCTGACCACATTCAACGATATGGCTGCTATTAAAATAGGGTGCAAACCATTTAGCTAAACACCCCTCTAAACTATCAATTATCCCCTCAATTACAGGTATGGGAGTTTGTTCAATAATTAGTTGTGGTGGTTTGTCTGCAACAAAGGACATAAACGGAGTGCCAGTTGATGACATTGAGTGAATATCGAGTAGATGCTTAGCGACATTTGAAGCTTGCTCATCGAGCAAATTTAGCATTAGTTGGCTTAGATGTTGTGCTGAGACTAACTCGTGATTTGTAGGCTCAGAGATAAGATTTGTCGCCGTAAAAGCGCGATTAAAGTCTTGGTCAACATAACGCACTTCTTGAACTGTGGCTTCTGGGTTCCCATGAATGACGACGATTCTCCCCTTTAAAGGTATTTTGGATGCTATGTTACTTAAAGCATCTATCGCCTTAAGGCCAACCAGTTCATTACCGTGAACAGCGGCTGTGACCACGAGTAATGAATTGGCGTTTTTTGCTGTTATATCTTGATATATATAAGGTAATTTTTTCACAGTATTAATGTAAGCCATCTAATAAACTACTGTACTCTTTAAATAGTTCAGCTTCAGTCATCATGCCCATTAAATGGCCATTATCAACAACTGGCAGGGCACTAATAAGATTCTCACGCATTAACTTAATAGCTTCGCCTATTGAACCACGGGGAGTGATGGTGATAGGTTTTGCGTTCATCACCTCTTTAACTGGGACTAAATGAACGTCACCGGAGCTGGCGTATCGACCATAGATATCTAGAATCTGTCGGTAAGATAGGACTCCTATCAGTTCACCTGAGTCAGACTCGACGGGTAGGTGCCTGACGTTATTCCAATGCATGATTTTAGCGGCTAAGTCGATGAGGTCGTCTCCTCTCACTGAGAAAATATTAGTCGACATGACCTGCTCTACAGATTTATAAGTCTCTTTTAGTGCTGACATCTCATCTTGTGTGACATCATCCCATAGGTGTAATGGTTTACCTGTGGCTTGTCGGTTATGCATGACTTGCACTAGTAACTTACTGCTTATTTTATGGTTATAGCCGTTTTCATGGATCTTTTCGAAGTTACGTAGCATCCATATGCTGCCATTCGTGCGCTTAGCGACTCGCTGCTCAATAATACCTATATACTTATCAATATCGGTTTGATCTATATTGGCTAGAGCTAATCCTTCACGAGCTACGGGGATTAATTCACGCTCAATCAGTTCGGCACATGGGATCACCTCTCCATTAAACCAGACAATGTCGGTATTTAAAGAGCGCATAGATACATTGTCGAAATTCTTCTTGGCTGCGCTAAAGTCCATTATTTTTGTGACATCATCAAGCCTAGAGCCATAGCCATTCATTAAGCCTAAAAAGAATGCCATATTAGCAATCGCATCAACAATAGTTGGGCCGGAAGGTAGTACTCTGTTTTCGATGCGCAAATGTGGAACATTGTTCTGTACACCGTAGCAAGGTCTATTCCAGCGATAAACCGTGCCATTGTGCATACACAAAGCATCTAGCTTGGGAACTTGACCTTGTTTTAGCTGTGCCATCGAATCAGTTTCGATATCGTTAGATATTAAGACTTTAAACTTGGATATGTCCTCTTGGAATAGCTCTAAAACTGATGATTTTACCCACTGACTACCAAACCAAACTCTAGGTTCTGATTCTCGTAGGTTTAAGTTAGATTGACGAGTGTCTATCGCCTGTTGAAAAAGCGCTATACGTGTTTCGTGCCATAAACGCTTTCCCAATAATAGTGGGCTATTAGCGGCAATAGCTAATAGAGGAGCTGTTATTGCTTGGGAGATATTGTAGTAGTGAGCAAAGTCTTGCTGCGATACCTGAAAATGAACTTGAAAGCTAGTATTGCATGCCTCTATTAATACATTGTCATGGCTAAATGATAACTCATCCTGACCTCGGATATACAGCTTACAATCTTCGCCACGTTGCTGACCTAAAGTATCATTTAGGGCGAAGTACCTTGGCTGAGGAGTAAGGTTATCTAAAGTTAAATCACGGTAGCGTATGGTGGGTAAAATTCCGGTCGTGATCACTTCTCCGTTTTCAGCGGCAATATGCTTAAGTAGCTTCTTATATAACTCTTGTAACTGTTGTTCCGTTTTTGAGATGGCGTCTTTGGTAAATTCGTGGGGATCTAAGTTTGCTTCGAGGTTAAATAAAGCGAGTTCATTGGTAAAACAGGGGTCGTTCATGCTCTCTAATAATGTCATTGCTAACGGCGCAGGATCCATATGCTCATCGACTAAAAAAAACTCCTGTTCAGCGCCTATTCGGCTAATATCCTTTTCAAACATCTCCTTTTTAAGCATCTCTTCTAAAGCATGTACGTCTTTGATTAGCGACTTCATAAACATACGAATTTTATCTGGTGAGCTTTGTTGATTAACTTGTTGTTGCCCCATAAGCCAGTACCTCTACTCGATTTATTACTACTTACTTATATACGAACATTTATCAAGCTACAGTAGATTTGGCTGAACTTCAACAGCACTAAAGAGCTAGTACCTGTATCTCAGTTTGTCTTGAGTTGTTAGTACCCATTAGTGTTCGATTGTTAGTTAAATAATCTTGTGGTGGGGGTGGTGGCTGTGTGGGTAATCTAAAAAGTTGAATGGATATCTTTAAACTCTGTTAGCTTTGTGCAGCTTTTTTCTCTGCATACATCTTATGGTCTGCACTGGATACTAATGAGTCTACATTCTTGCCATCGGCTGGGTAGATAGCAGCGCCCATGCTAGCACCCAATTTGAAATCGATACCGTCTATGGCAAAGGGCATCTTGATTCGATTTTTTAATAGCTCAGACAGATGCTCTAGCTCAGCTTTATCTGTGACGTTTTTGATTAGCACGCAAAACTCATCGCCTCCCATACGACAGACAAGGTCTGTTTCCCTTGTGCAGCTAGTGATCCGTTTTGCTATCTCTTGAAGTACCCAATCCCCATATTGATGGCCGTAGGTATCATTGATAGGTTTGAATTTGTCTAGATCTACATAGATGAGGCCAAATATGCCACCAAAGTTTTTGGCTCTGTTCTCTATTTTTACCGCTTCCTCCTCAAATTTACGTCGATTTGCTAATCCGGTTAACTCATCATGGTGTGCTTGGTGCTCTATCACTTCTTGCATCTCTATCATCTCAAGCATTTGATCTTTTAAGGTGATGCTGTAGACCACTTCATTGAGTGCACTTTTAGACATCTCGATTGATTTACGGCTCATCAATAAAACCCCGAACAGTAAGAAAAAAGATGAGAAAGCGATGACTCCCTGACTATGATCATCGAAGCGAGTGAGTGCATGAAGCAGGATCGAGGGCAGGATCAGTATGCCGTAAGCGATATAGTACTCGGGAAAGCTAATGTTACTTATTAAAATAATCGCGAATAAGCAGATTAAAAATATATAGTAAAGCTGTACATGATCCAGCGGTACATCGTTTAAGAGTGTGAAGGGGCTAAGGGAGAATAATAGTCCAATAAATAGACCGAAATAAAAGCGTTGAGTGAGCTTTTTTTTAAGTGCTGGGTAGTCTGCATTTTCGGAGACGAGTGTATTGCCTTCTTTATCTATTAAGTAGATGGCAACAATAGTAATTGCAAAAACACTTTGCCAAATTGCTAATAAAATCAATGATGAGTCTAGGTAAGTTTGATAACTCGACAGTATCAATGAAGCCATGAGCAGTAGTGGTGAGTTTTTAATACTTTGGCTAAAATAAATGGCGATTCGCGCCGTATAGACACGATTTTCGAACTCATTAACAGGTGAAGATAGTAATAAAAATAGCTTTTTTTTCATTGTACTTATATCGCCAATTTTTAGATACGTAATACTGTTAGCCGCAATATTTAATTATAGGTCTTTTAGGACAAGCGATGATTGAAAAGTCTGGGTGATCAGAAAGATAACCTCTTTATTTATTAAGACTATATACCTAAATAACTGAGAAATGGAGGTTTCATAGAAGATTTAGATTATTTCATTTATGAATATCCCCTCATAATCATCGAGCATTAGATCTGTTATCCAAACCCAGCCCACTGTTTATGGGCTTTCTCGATCATCTTGGTGAAAAATAGATGAGTTTACATTTTGATGAGATTTGTAGTTCTGATCGCCAAGGTCTATGTTGAGTTAGGCTGAATTGGTTAATTCAAGGGGAAATTATGAGAGTGTTAGTGACCGTGATGAGCTTAATCTGGATGCTGACTTACGACCTTAATGCTTATGCGGGTAGTTTGTCAGCGGAGCAGGTGAATGGAGTTTATGATCTAGCTAAGCCAGAACGCAGCGCAGCTGGTCAGACTCAGGAGTTGTTAATACAGTTAGGTGAGCATCAGGGAAAAACCGTTATTGCGACAGCGGGCTGTGAACGATGCCCACCAGCTATCTACTCTTTGATGAAGCAGGAATCTAGTGAGCTTCAACGTGCTGTATTTTTTAATAGTATGGGGGTTTACCTGATTAGCTATGATGACAACACCTTAGTTTCAGTGATGGCCGATGGTTTATTGGGTAAAAAAGTTTGGCAAAAAATCGCCTACATCAATGTGTACCGCAAACGGGGAACCCCAGGGATAGAGCTTGCCGCCGCGAAAACATTTGTTATCTCAGAGTCGAAGCGGATGATAACGGGCGAAGGTGTTGAGAAAGTTGCCGTGACAGGGGGGAGTGGACATTATTACAGCGCCGCAAGATATCAGATAAATGGCACTAGCTATGATCAGTTTGCGTTAACCGTTGAGGCGGAGAAGGCCGTTTTACTTGAAGGTGACAAATGTCGCTCTTGTACCTCTGATCGCTTTATCTATGAGCCTGAATTAAGTTTAGCGATTGGTAAACCTGTGTATGAGATGGGTCATATGGGTCGCTTTATTATAGAGGAATCGAAAGGTGTGTTCCTGTATGCCAAGGCTAAGTTAGGTAAAGCTTTGTGGGGGAAAAACAGCCATTTTAACCTATTTGCCCAAGATCCTATCTATGTACGAACGATCAGCTCAGATAAAAATATGCAGCAGGAAATTGATAGTCAATTAGCAAGCTATGCTCAGTTGGCTAAAAATGCCGTGGATGAGCACTATCGTCAGCAAGATGCTGAGCGAACGGCAAGTAATGAGTTACCCATGCAGGGACTTAAAGATGAAAAACTTCAACAGCAGGTATTAAATGCTGCAAAGCAGAGGGCTGATAAAGAGTCCTGGAATGAGTCGATACTCAATGCTTACATTCGAGGTAATGATTGGACGATTTTGCGCAATAAACTAACAGGGATCCAGACAGGGCGTTATATTGCAGGTGTGATCGTGATGCAAAGAGAAGATGGTCTATGCAGCTACCAATCTGTGCACTTTGCTCAACAATATAATGGTGCCGATTATCAGCAAGCCTATGTTTACAGTATCGACTCAGGGCAGGAGAAACTCGATTGCAGCAAGGTAAAATAACTAGGGAAAAAACCGAATTTAGCTTCGGCTTTTTCATGGGCAATATGAGACGGGAGTTACTGTTTAATCAAATACGTAGGGGCAAGCTGAGTAGTGGTTAAAGGCATCGTCCCAGCGTCTAACATCATTTGCACGTCGCCAGCGAGAGTGCCAGAACTCCATCATACAAGTTCCGCTATCTAGCTGGATTAGCAGTGTATCTTGTTCTTTTACTTGATCATAAGGCGGGTAGTCTCTACTACTTCCCCAGGTGATACCGCCGCGGCTATCTGCCCAGTATTGCCAAAAAGCATCTAAGCTCAGCCACTGTGCTTGTGATGCTTGCCATGCTCTTTCCTGACCAGCGATTAGCTTTACTTGGCCGTTTGTCGCTTGAGCGTCTTTTACCTGTGCACTGCTTTCTGTGATGATCTTTTTAGTGTCATCGGCATTGGCCACCCCACTGCTGAACAGCATACAGAGGCTTGTGAATAGAAAGGCGAATGTCATAGTCAATTGTCGAGTCATCTCTGTTCTCCCGCTTTTTGAGTATCTATATTGAATTGATAAGACCCTCTAACTCGAAGAACTATTTCGAAGATCTATTTGATGAAGAGTAAAACTAATTCAGTTCTGGTTTTAATTTGATTCAATCGCGGCTGAATCTCTGGCTGTATCCTCTTTGTGAAACAACCAATTAATTCCCAACCGATAACTATCTGTACTGTTGGCCGCATGGGTCCCACCATCGATAGTGAATACCTTAACATCCCAAGGCGCATCGTTACGATTTTGCCACTCTTTAGACCAATCCATAGCATTGTCTCTGGAGTAGCCACGATCATGTGAGCCTGAGGTGAGGATAAGGGATAAATCATCCCTGTTTGCTGAATTGGGTGTCGAGAAGAAACGCTCGCGCCCAGGTTTTATCGAAGGGTTGCTGGCGATATGTCCCCAAAAAAGATCAGGCTTAGTGAAAGCGCTATATAAAACCATATAACCCCCTCGACTTTGACCAAAGAGCACTCGCTTATTGGGATCGGTCTGATAGCGGCTTTCGATATCAGGTATTAGTTCAGTTTCTAGAAATTGCTGAAACTTGGGGGCACCACCTTGGTTAGGTTTAGCATCTACAGCGGGAGCGCTAAAGTCATAACCTCTTTTATTGATGCTGGGATCAAATGAGCCGTAGGCGATACCGACTATGATAGCTTCCGGTAGTTTATCGTCGTATTGAAGGAATAGGTGGTTGGTCGCTAGGATGGGAAATAGAGAATCTCCATCCAATAGGTAGACTACTGGATATTGTTTACTCTTATTCTCATCATAGCCCTCGGGAAGTCGAACATAGATATGAAATGGACGGCCTACGGATTCAGATTCTAGTTTGAAATAGTCACCTGCCAGAGCTGGTAAAAAATTCAGGGGTACTAAGCTGTTTATGTCAGTGGAACTGGAGGTCTCTTTAACTGTACTGCTACAGCCTACTGTAGAGAGAGAACTGACACTGAAAGCAATGGCAAGCAGGTACTGTTTAGCTGATATCCATTTCATTTTTAGTCCTTGTACTGGGGAAAGTACTGTTAAGCTTAAAATTTATCTCCTTTAAAATCATACGGACTAATGCTGAGAGAATAAAGGGATTGCTCATAAAGCTAACGGGGTTAACTGCGAGAGCTTGTATATCTTGGCGCATTGTCTTTAATATTCAGCCACCTTAACTGGTTGCTTGTATGTATATGGTATTGAGGAGCAACGAGATTTGGGTCGTCCAGTGATGCAATACTTAAGGTGTAATATTGGGGATGCCCAATATCGCGAAAGCTGATACTTGTCCCACAGTTAGGGCAGAATCCACGTCTGGTTGTCTCCGATGAGGCGTACTCTTTTGGTGTACTGCTGGATAACCAATTTACCTGTTCTATTCGAAAATCCATCCAGCTTGCCACTACTGCGCCAGTACTTTTCTGGCAGAGGCTACAATGGCAATGATCGGCATCGAAGGGCATGGCTGTTATGCTGTATCTGAGGCTTCTGCAGAGGCAGCCGCCCTCTATTATTACCTCACTGTCCTGCTCCATAATCCCTATTCCGTTCTTTTCGGTAATGACTTGAATTAACACTAACCTAGCAGCTCCAACTATCCCTGTCATTGCGCTTTTATCTTCCTCTGTTTTCGATAGGAGGTGCTATTTGTTCTCATATGTCAACAATTTGTTGGTCTTGGAGCCATATATCAACAAATGAGAGTCCATTATGATCTGTTTCGATTAAATGTGTTGAATATGTTGGGGTTATTTGTAGTCAAATGTTGGGACCCCTAAAAAGGATAAATGATGAATAAAACAAAGATATCGATTCTTGCTACCGTTCTCGCTTCAGTGATGAGCACGCCGTTTTCAGTTTCTGCTGAAGAGTCGTTTAATACAGGTAAAAATGCAGTTAATTTTTTAAGTGAAAATGTTCGTATTTCGGGGAACCTATATCTACCTGATAACTACAGCGCTAATGGTAGCTTCCCTGCGATCGTGGTGATCACTCCTGCCAGTGGCGTGAAAGAGCAGACTGCAGGCATATATGCAAAAAAGCTCGCCGATAAAGGCTATGTGACGCTGGCTTTCGACCATAGAAGTTACGGTGAAAGTGGCGGGATGCCAAGGGGGATGGAGAACGCTCCGATGAAGGTAGAGGATATTAAAAATGCCATCAGCTTTATTCGCACTGTTGCTGGTGTTGATATCGAGCGTATCGGCGAGCTGGGGTTATGTTCTGGTGCGGGCTATAGCTTGCAAACGGCTCAGATGGATGGTCGTATCGATTCTGTGGCTACCGTGAGCGGTTTCGTTGATTTTATTGATTACGGTCTAAGTGGTGCAACGCAATATCAGAACGGCTTAAGCGGAGATAAGATTGAGCAGTTTCAGACGCAGATCCAGTGGGCCAGTGAGGCTCGCCAGCGTTACTTTGAAACAGGAGAGGTGATGTACGTCGATGGTATCCCCCCTAAAAGTGAGCGTTTAGGGATATTTTGGGATCGCGCTGCCGATTATTATCTCAACCCTGAGCGAGGAGGGGCGGTGGCGACTTATAGTCCGATGCGGGCAGCCATGTCTCTGGATACTCGTTACTTCTTTAATCCAACCGAGCATATGGAGTTAATGCGAGGGAAGCCTTTTTTAGCGATTGTTGGTACTGAAGCTCTGTCGGCACAATTTAGCGAAGTGGCGGTTGAGCGTTCAAAGAAGGCGGGTGGAGAAGCTGAGTTATTTAAGGTGAAAGGTGCGCAGCACTTTGATCTTTATGATAAGCATAAATATGTCAATCAAGCGGTTGATAAGTTAGATAGCTTCTATCGAACGACACTCAAAAGATAGGTTAACCTCTTGATGGCATAACCTAAGATACAGGCAAGTGGGCTAACTGTTTGCCTGTTTTATCTAGATGATAAAGCGCTATGGGGTTATCTTGTTTAAAAACTTGCCATAAGATGAATATTTATTCTTGACTCAAATTCAAATCGGGATTATTTTTTCGCGCGATGTTTTTTCCAAAGGGGGATTATGCGAATCACAACTTTTGTTTGTTGACGATATCTCCATAATAAAGCAGCAATAAGTTTAGAGTGAGTCTGGACCTCATCTCTAAGTCTTGTAATTAATTTGCCATTTTGGCTCTATTAAAAAGGACCTTAGCGCATGTCTGAACCGACAGCATTAAGTCTTATTCCACCTGTGGTGGTCCTGGTGTTAGCGATTGTGCTACGCCGTCCAATCCTTTCGTTAATTATTGGTGCACTAGTGGGACTCGTTATGTTCGAGCCCGAAAACTTGCTCACTAATTTTACCGATATCTCTCTTTCAGTGATGGCCGATGAGACCATTGGTTGGCTTATTCTTGTGTGTGGTGGCTTCGGTGCCCTGATCGCGTTATTGGTGAAAACCGGTGGTTCGATGGCATTTGGTCGTCATGCCCTAAAGTTGGCCAAGGGACCCAAATCATCACTCTTTATGACCTTTATCTTAGGTGTGGTGATCTTTATTGATGATTACCTCAATGCCCTGACTGTCGGCTCAACCATGAAGCGAGTAACCGATAAGTTTAAGGTCTCTCGTGAGATGTTGGCCTATGTGGTGGACTCAACGGCTGCACCAATCTGTGTGCTTGTTCCACTCTCCACGTGGGCAGTGTTCTTCGGTGGTCTGCTGGTGGATAATGGTATTGCAAGTGAGGGACAAGGTATTGCTGTTTATATGCAAGCTATTCCTTACATGCTTTATGCTTGGCTGGCGGTGGCTATGGTGCTGTTAGTTATCTTAGGTATAGTGCCCGCATTTGGTCCGATGAAAAAAGCTCAGCTTGCAGCTTCTCAAGGGGAGCCTGCTTTAAAGCAGATCGATCTCGATGAAGTACAGACCTCTGATGAATATGCGGTTAAAGCGATTGAGGATGAGTTTAAACACGCCGATGAGCAGGGTAAGTTGCATAACTTCTTCGTGCCTATTCTTCTGCTTGTTGGCTTTACTGTTTACTTTGATATCGATGTATTGAAGGGGTTAGTGGCGACTTTGGCGGTTACTTTACCTTATTATGGTTTGCAAAAGCTGATGCCACTGTCTGAGATGATGGAGCAGATGATCGATGGCTTTAAAAATATGTTGCCAGCGATCGGGACTGTGATCGCGGCATTTATCTTTAAAGATGTGTGCGATAAATTGATGCTACCTCAGTATGTGATCGATACGCTAAGTCCATTTATGACACCAGACCTGTTGCCTGCTGTCGTGTTCTTGAGTATGTCTATTTTGGCATTTGCAACTGGATCAAGCTGGGGGATTTTTGCGGTTTCTATCCCTATCGTGATGCCATTGGCCCAATCGGTTGATGCCAATATTCCATTGGTGATAGGTGCACTGTTATCTGCTTCATCTTTCGGTAGTCAGGCTTGTTTCTATTCTGACTCCACTGTATTGGCCGCTCAAGGCTCAGGCTGTAACTTAGTGAGTCATGCCGTGACTCAGTTGCCATATGCCTTAATTGCAGCAGCAGTCACCTTTGTGGGCTTCCTGTTGCTGGCATAATGCACCGCCTATAGTCAAAAAATTAACACCAGAGCAGTTGAACTGCCTGGTGTTTTTTTATATCTGCCACATGAAAACTGATCGCTGTAGATTCTAAATTAGTATCGCCTGATTAAATTATGTTAGTTTTAGGTTAACTTTTTGGCCTAACTATTTTCAGGGTGTCTCGTTGGTAGCGAAGAATAAGTCAAATGTGTCAGACATTTTTGCTAAATACTCGAACAAGTTAAAGCGAGTGATTGGCCGGATCGTACAGCCTGATGATATTGACGACATAGTACAAGATACCTTTGTGCGCAGTTATGAGGCTGAACTAAAGCAAGAGATTAAGTATGTTCGTAGTTATATGCTTAAAACGGCAAAACATCTGGCTTTGAATCACGTCGCGAAATCTTCCTATCGATTCAATCACTCTATTGAAGAGTTTGTTGAGACTCCCATAGAGCTTATCTCCACCTCCTTTGAATCTGAGTTCGAGAGCAAAGAGCGATTTCTATTTTTTTGTCGTGCAACGGAGCAGCTTTCAGAGCCTGTTAGAAAATGTTTTATTTTGAAAAAGGTGTATGGTTTAAGCCAAAGTGAAATTGCAAAATACCTTAATATCAGTGAAAGCACGGTAGAGAAGCATGTCGCCAAGGGATTATTCAAAAGCGTACAGTATATGGAAAGCGTCAGTGCTCAAGGTGAATCATTGCAAACTCCTTCAGCGTTATCAAAGCGGTCTGCAGGTCATCAAGATAGTCAGTCTAATATAAAAGAGTTTATTAGCAGATGAGTACAATTAAACAGTTTTACAGTAAAGAGGAACTTCAAGAGCAAGCTGCTTTGTGGATAAGCCGTATCGATAGAGGCTTATCTGAGGTTGAAATAGATTCACTGTCTAAATGGGTTAGTGAGAGTAAGGCTCATCAAGATGCTCTGTTTGAGATGGCTTCCTATTGGGACGATTTAAGTGTTCTTAATGAACTCAGCGTGCTTTTCCCTCTTGAAACAGCAAAAAATAAGTCTAAATGGCAGTACGCAGCCATCGCTGCAAGTTTTCTGCTGCTCTCTTTTGTTGGAGGAAATTGGCTTTTAGGCGGCCAAATCTCTCAACATATCTGGGGGGCAGGTGAAATCTACACCCAAAGGTTAGAGAGTCCTGTCGGCAAACAAACAAGCTTCTCTCTACCTGATGGAACTCAAGTTCAGTTAAACACCAATAGTGTTGTCGAGGTCGATTATTCATCAAACTATCGCCAGCTTACTTTAGTGACTGGTGAGGCTAAATTCGATGTGGCTAAAGATAGGTCTAAGCCTTTTACTGTCACAGCTGGTGTGCAAGCATTTACAGCCCTAGGTACGGTTTTTAATGTTCAGAAAAATGATGAACAGGATATGGAGTTAGTGGTTACTCACGGCAAAGTACTGGTAACCTCTGTCGATAAGAGCCTAGAGCAGATTAAAGAATCACTCAGTGATATTGCTGAGCAGAGCTTACCGGGATTGTTAGTTTCCACCGGCGAGAAGGTCGTGATTGCTAAAAACACCAGCTTGGCCGTTGAAGCTTTGCCGCTTGAGCAGATGCAACGTGATCTGGCTTGGCAACAGGGGATGCTTATTTTTGAGGGTGAGCCTTTATCCCAAGCATTAGACGATGTAAGCCGCTATACGTCGGTTAAATTCGAGATTGTCGATCCAGAACTGTCAGAACTGAAAGTGGCAGGCTACTTTAAAGCGGGTGATGTTGATGGCTTACTGGCCTCTTTAAGCAGTAATTTTAACATAGTTCATGTTAAAGATAGTGACAATATCATTCACTTAACTGCACCAAGTAACACTAATCCTACAAAAAAATTAACAATACAATAGAGGATTCCTCCTTCTGAACTGTTTATTAATACTGCGTAGATGGCAAACATTGGTTTGTCCGAAGCAAACTTCGATGATGCAAGCATGCTTGTTGATGCTGAGTGCGGTAATGCTGGTGGTGACTCTGCCTGCATCTGCCGAGAGTTTGATTCGCTTTGATATTGATAAACAACGAGCCGATAAAGCCATTATTGAGTTTGCAAAGCGGTCTAATCAAACAATAGTTTTTTCGTTTGATTTAACCAAAAAACACTATGCAAACAACCTTAATGGTTATTACTCGGTGACTTCCGGTTTAAAAAAATTACTAGATGGTACCGGTCTAATCGCTGTTGTTGATCTCTCTGGTCTATTGAGCATTCAAGCTGATGAACAGGAAAGGATAAATACAACAATGAAAAAAACAACAATAGCGGCTCTACTGCCCCTAGCGATAGGGACCACAGGCCAAGTTGTACAAGCGCAAGAGGTGGAGCAAGTTGAGGACGAGATAGAATCAATCTCAGTGATTGGTAGTCGTGTTCCAGGTAGAAGTTCAAACGAACTGCCCGTTCCCGTTGATATTTTAACGGCCGAAGATCTTGCAAATACTGGCCAAACGGAAGTCGGTCGTATGTTGCAGGCGATAGCCCCCTCTTTTAACTTTTCAAGCTCTGCGATCAGTGATGGTACCGATGCTCTGAGACCTGCGACTCTGCGTGGCTTAGGCCCAGATCAAACCTTGGTATTGATCAATGGTAAAAGGCGTCATCAAGCCAGTCTTATTCACATCAATACATCGGTTGGACGAGGCACTGCAGGGACAGATATGAATGCTATCCCCGCATCAGCGATTAAACGTATTGAAGTTTTGCGTGACGGTGCTGCGGCTCAATATGGTTCAGATGCAATTGCCGGTGTGATTAACATTGTACTGAATGATGCCGTTGATGGCGGTAAAATTGGCGTCTCTTACGGTGAGCATTCAGAGGGCGACGGTGAAACCACCAATGTTGATATCTCTAAAGGCTTTGCCTTAGGGGAAGATGGCTACTTAGATGCGACGTTCAACTTTAGAGATCGTGGTTCAACCAATAGGGCAGGCCTTCATGGGTCATGCCAGTTTTCAGGTTGTACTGATGCCGCCAATGGCGCGCAACTGGCTGGCGATCCAAGAGAGCTGACTGCGGACAGAAACACCTTCCGCATTGGTGATGCAACCTCTGAGCAGATAGGTATTGTGCTCAACACCGGCTATGAGCTGGGTGATGGCGAGCTTTATGGTTTCCTTACCTACTCAAATCGTGACAATGAGTCTGCCGCATTCTTCCGCCACAACAATAACAATGGCGGTAATGCACCACTGCAAGATGGTGATGCCACCATTCCTGCGGGCTTCCTGCCTAAGATAAATTCTGAGATCAGTGACCTTTCATATAACTTTGGTTATCGGACTGATTTCGACAATGATGCTTCGCTAGATTTGTCCTACACCTATGGTCGAAATAAGATTGACTATACAACCAGTGACACCATCAACTCATCTTATGCCAACTCATTAATCTATACCTCCACAATGACGGCCGATGAGATCCGCTCTTCGATACCTCGCGAAGGTTTTGCCTATGGGTTAGAGCTTTCGTTGCAAACCCTCAACTTAGATTACACAAAGCAGTATGATCTGTTTGCCCTAGCCATGGGAGCTGAAATTAGAACTGACGAGTACCGAGTGACACCGGGTGAAGAGTACTCATACCGTGACTATGATACTGACGCGATGGGGCAGAGCTTGTATGCGACCGACCGCAGTGCCGGTACCCAAGGTTTTGGTGGGATAGGTCCGGTTTCTGAAGTGGATGAAACCCGTGATGTTTTCTCTTTCTATGTAGAGTTAGAAGCTGATATTACCGACGATCTTTTGGTCAGTGGTGCGGCGCGTTATGATGACTATGAAGGCTTCGGTGACAGCACCAACTTTAAATTTGCGGCTAACTGGTCAGTGACCGATGAAATCTCTCTACGCAGTGCGGTGAGCACAGGCTTTAGAGCACCGTCAATGCAGCAACTTTACTTCAATAATATCAGTACTCAGTTTATCAATAACCCAGATCCAAATGCGCCTTCAGGTGATCAGATAGCGGTTCAGGTGGGTACCTTTAGAAACGACAGTGAACTGGCAAAATCAATCGGGATCCCTGAGCTTAAAGAGGAGGAGTCGACCAACTTCAGTATTGGTACTGTTATCGACCTAGGTTATGACATCAATCTAACGGTTGATTACTACTCCATCGATATTGATGATCGTATTGTGATCAGTAATAAACTAGGGTTTGGCTTAGATAATAATCTAGATAACGCATTGACTGCGGCGGGTGCTGGAGCAGGTCAGTTCTTCCTTAATGGGGCGGATACTGAAACCAGCGGTGTCGACATTATTGCGACCTGGAATACAGAAGTGTTAAGCGGAGACCTTAAGCTGGTTTTTGCGGCTAACTTCACTGAAACAGAGGTGGTTAATATCTTTACTCCGCCAAACAGTGCCTTAGATGGAATTCCACCTGAAGATATTTTCTCGCAGCAAGATATCTCCATTATTGAAGATTGGCAGCCAGAAGATCGCATCAGTTTAACTGGATTATATACGTTCGATGATCTGACTGTGAACTTAGGGTTTAACCGTTATGGCGAGTACACAGTAACTGACGGAGATAGCCAAACTTACGGCGCAGAGATCCTCACCGATCTTCGCATTAAATACCAAGTGACTGACAACTTATCATTCAACATCGGTGGCAATAACATTTTTGATGTTTACCCTGATGAGAACATGATTGGTAACTCGAGATCGGGAACCATTGTTGACAGCGCAGGTAATGAAATCGTTAACAGCCCGGGGGTATTTACCTATTCACGTCGTTCAGCACCATTTGGATTTAATGGGGCTTACTACTATGCGGGGGCTGAATACAGCTTTTAATTAAGCAGTTCATTAAACCGTTAATTATTGTCTTCACCAGACACAAAAAAACCTAGCGAAAGCTAGGTTTTTTTGTGTCGCAATAGAAGTGGCTTACTTACCCCAAATATTACTATTTGATGTTGGCTTAGAAGCTGGAGAGCTAGATGAACTCTGGCCAGAAGGTTTACGTGAGCGGCCATGGCTTGAGTTCTTATCATTTGGCTTATGACCGCGTGCCGCTTCGCCGCTACGTTGGCCATCTTTATGCTCTGTTTTGCCTTCACTGTTTCTACGTGGGCGTCTATTCTTGTCAGAGTCGCTGCGGGTATCACCGCTACCACGTCCCTGTTTACTTCCGCGAGACTGGCTATTGCCATTACGGCCATTGCCTCTGCCATTTGCATTACGCGGACCGCGATTTTGACCATGCTTTTGGCTATTAAGATCATTGTCAGGCAAAACCTGAGTCGGCACAAAGCCCTCAACCTCTTTACGGGGAATATTCTGCTTAATTAAGCGCTCGATATCCCTAAGTAGCTTGCTCTCATCGCCGCTAACTAGAGACACTGCTTGACCGTTCGCGCCAGCACGACCTGTACGGCCGATACGATGAACGTAATCCTCAGGTACATTAGGTAGGTCGAAGTTAACGACGTTCGGCAGTTGATCGATATCGATACCGCGAGCTGCGATATCAGTAGCAACTAATACGCGAACTTCGCCACTCTTAAAGTTTGCTAAGGCTTTTGTGCGGGCACCTTGGCTCTTATTACCGTGGATTGCCGCTGCGGTGAGGCCGCTAGCTTCAAGGTTTTTAGCAATACGGTTAGCGCCATGTTTAGTGCGACTAAATACCAGTACTTGTTTCCACTCATTCTGTTTAACCAGATGGATAAGGGCGGCAGTCTTCTGTTTCTGATCTACAGGATAGATATACTGCTCAACGGTTTTAGCCGTGGCATTACGCGGCGTAACAGATATCTCAACTGGGTTGTTCACTAAGCCTTTAGCTAAGTTGCGGATATCATCAGAGAAGGTGGCCGAGAACATCAAGTTCTGGCGCTTGGCTGGCAATATCTTAAGAATTTTTTTAATGTCATGAATAAAGCCCATGTCTAACATGCGGTCGGCTTCATCGAGTACCAGCACTTCAAGCTGTTTAAAGCTAACGGCGCCTTGATTATACAAGTCCAGTAAGCGACCCGGTGTTGCGACTAAGATGTCGACCCCTTTACCTAGCTTAGATATCTGCGGGCCTATGCCTACGCCACCAAAAATAACGGCGGAGCGCAGTGGAAGGTTTTTACCGTACGTTTCAACGCTTTCTGCAACTTGAGCTGCCAGTTCACGGGTAGGAGTTAACACTAACGCTCGAACCTGCTTTGCTGGAGCACGCTTTCCTCTGCTTAACAGCTCTAAAAGCGGTAGCGTAAATCCTGCTGTTTTACCTGTGCCTGTTTGAGCTGCGGCCATTACATCTTTGCCTTCGAGTACAGCCGGAATGGCTTGGGCTTGAATTGGCGAAGGAGTATCGTAACCTTTTTGGGCAACAGCTTTTAATATTGGGGCTGATAACCCCAGGGAGGTAAAACTCATAGATAGATCTCTCGGTGCATTAAAACAGCAGAATTCATGGAGCCAGTGACGCTGGCGGGCGTGCATCTTACAGGATAAGAGCTAAAAGAGCTAATTAATAAGCAGAGGAGGATGTTTTAGCCACCATAGGGCTTCTCTGTTTTAACGGGTTTGCTTGCAGAGCTATGTATACCCAAACAACTTCAAGGTGCAGGATTCAGCATCTTGAGGTCGCTTGGGTATAGCTATAGCTAATGAACGGAAATAGAGTTAAATCATTTTGTTTAAACTCTGTACGTGTTACTCTCGCGCCCTAAACGCTCAACTTGGCTAAGACTGTTGGGTTATTAGTCTTTAGGTTTTATGAAACAGTCGATAGTTAGTTATCTTAAAGATGATGAAAATCATTGGGTTGCTATACTTCAATGTGGACATTATCAACACGTTAGGCATACGCCACCTTGGGTAAATCGCCCTTGGGTGATAACAGCGCAGGGCCGAAAGTCTATGCTGGGTTATAAACTGAATTGCAAAAAATGTGATTTAGGGGCTGCTAAAGACGTGAGTGAGTAAAATCACCGTAAAAATTTTGACTTAACGCGAGTGCAAAGATGATTTGCCAAGCGATAAGATTATATCTGTAGGAAATAAGTAATATGACACAAACTAAGAAATTCGATTTTCGCATCGTTCAAGATAAGGACGTATGGGCCGCTGAGATCACGCGTCGTATGACAGCGAGAAAGACGATCGTTTCGAAAAGAAAAACTGGCTTTGCAACTGAAGCCGAGGCCACAGCTTGGGGTGAGAAAGAGCTTAAATCTTTCCTCGACAACCTGATGGAGCGTAACGAGCGCAAAGCTAAGCAGCGCGAAGTACGTAATGATGCTGCCGCTGCAAAAGAGCTTGCTGCCGATGCATGGCGCGATGCCCGTGATGTTGCCGATGGTGACAGAACTTTTGATGAAGATAGCGATGACTACGCATCTGATGAAGCTAAGTAATTAGCCACTCTTTAGCGTATATAGTTTATCGCTTTATCATTAAGCGAAAAATAGAAGGCCGGTAGAGCAAACGCTCACCGGCCTTTTTTGTTTTTGTGCTTTGCAAGCGAACTTGCCAGATAACAAGGTAGTGAACTTGTGGGATAACAAGTTTCAAGTATCTTTTTAGTTGGGTTCATTGGGCTTCTTTTATATTTATTGAACTTGCTAGGTACCATAGCTGTATTGTTATCTAACGCCTGTCCGGCGAGGAATGTGCAAACACTTCTGCGACACGCCGCAAGCACAATCCCTGTGGGCTCTGCCGTGACATCCATGTCACGGAAGGTCGCAGCCGCGTTCACACCCGATTATTTATCTCTTCGATTGAGGTTTTGGGCTGTAACTCATTTTTGGACAGAAATGCGTTAGTGCATTGAGTCGAATTAAGCTGATATTGATTAGAAAAAGTATCTTAGCTCCCTAATCCGCCCCGGCCCCTTTATGGAGAGAAAAGATGGAGGTAAATCAAAAACTAGTTGAAGATATATTGAGAAGACAAAAGGTATGGCTGTCCCGTCTTTTGTTGCAAGTGGTTTCTGGTGGCTTTAAAATTGAAAAAGCGAACTAGTGAGCTTAATGCTATTAGGATAAGCATATAACCCGCGATTAGGTTAAAGGCTTATAATGAAAGAACCCAGTTTTCACTGGGTTATTTTGCTTTTAAATGTTTAAGAATATTAGCTAATTGCTCATTTTTACGCTTAAACGATCGGTATTGAACTAGTGAGCTCGCTTTTTTGTTGGGCGAGGAAGGGTCACCGGATACGACTTATTTTGATTTAGGTACAGTTGGATAGAGTATAGGTCTTGTAGATACAAGCTCTAACTAAAATGCTAAAATATAAATCTCGTAATATTAAGAGAAAATCATGACAGAACAGATTGACGACCCTATTGAAATTGAAGCTCAAGAAGAACTTGAATTAGCTGTTCATCCTCACCCTATGGGTACAGAGACTCAAATTCGAATAGCCAAAGAGCAGTCGAGTGTTTATGAGTTGCTTCGTAAGGAAAGTAAAGGGTTACTAGTATTAGCGCCTGCTTTTCAACGCATTGATGTATGGGATAAAAAACACAAGTCTGAACTGATTGAATCCATCTTAATGGGGATCCCAATACCACTGATTTATTTGTTTGAAGACGAATATGGGATTCGTCAAATTGTTGATGGTAAGCAACGCATAACTGCGTTAAAAGAATTTATAAATAACTCTTTTTCACTTTCAGAACTATCTATGTTACCTCAATTAAAGGGGTTGAAGTTCGAGCAGATTCCATCACTGCTACAGGCAAAGCTGGAAGATTATCAACTACAAACTTATGTCATTCAGCCCCCGACTCCAGAATCTGTCAAATTTAACTTGTTTGAACGAGTTAATCGAGGAGGAGTAAATCTAAATAAGCAAGAGATGCGGCATGCACTCTATCAAGGGAGAGCCACGGTTCTTTTGGAAGAACTTGCAATGAGTCAAGAGTTTCAACTAGCAACAGGATTCGGGGTTAAATCCAACCGCATGCGAGATCGGTATCTGATATTACGATTTATTGCTTTTTATCTCTACTTTACAAATCAATTGCCAAATATACAGTATCGTTTGGGTATTGATGGCTTTTTGGCATCTGTCATGAGGTTTGTTAATCAGGCTCCCAAAGAGTTGATTGAACATGTGAGGCACGTTTCCTTGTTAGGGATGAGAAATTCGGCAATAATTCTTGGTGAGAATGGCGTACGATTTGCGCCCAAAAAACCTGGTGGAAATAAACGCCCTGTTAATATGGGACTGTTTGAAATGCTGATTTTTACTTTTTGCTATGTAGATTTATCAATTGTGAACCATCAAGAAATAAAGAGGGTTATCGAGCGACAAAAGTTTGAAATTGATCAAATGGATTTGCTAGCTGGCTCTATTGACACGACAGCTAATGTCACTGAACGCTTTAACCTTGCTCAACAGTTAATTCAGAGAGCTAAGTATGCTTAAAAAACTATCTATCAGCAACTTTAAAAGTATTGATAAAGAAAAATTAAAAATCGCACCACTAACGATCCTTACGGGGATTAACTCGACGGGAAAGTCTACTGTAATTCAAGCTATTTTATTGCTTTTAAGGTTTGCTATACCTGTAAACCGTGTCACATTGAATAAAGTTGTTTCTGCTTATGTTTCTCCAAGAGATACTCGAAACCGATACACTAACCAATCTGACATTAATATCGAACTAGAGCTGAATAGCGAAGTCTTTGATTCTCTTTTACTTCAAACAATAAAAAGTGAGGATGATCAGGTTTTGTTTCGTGGTGGTATTAAGCCAACGGAAAAGTACATAGGAAGTGGTGAATTTAATCCCGCAGAACCCCCTTTAACATATGTTTATGAACCTGAGGAAGGAGCGTCGAATTGCTCTGAACTCTTCTATCTTAATGCAACAAGATTGGGCCCTCAAAGTACCTCCGAAGTCGGTGACTTTAAAGTAGGTTTGTTGGGGGAGCTTATTTTCTCTACTTATGATCAAATTAAAAATCAAGCTCTACCAGAAAAGTTAGTTAAGTTTTCTGAATCCAGCACTATAGGTTATCAGGTGAGTCAGTGGCTCAGTAAAATCACTGATTCAAAGCTAGAGTTGAGGACTGAAAAAATTAACAGTGAACAGATTAAAGTTTCTTTTAATAGTGATGGACTCGAAGAGCTATCTCCTCAAAATCTTGGGGCAGGTATAAGCTATCTAGCTAAAGTGGTAATCCTATGCTTTATGGCTAAAAAAGGTGATTTAGTTATTATAGAAAATCCTGAAATTCACCTTCACCCTAAATCACAGGCTCAGTTAGGAGTCTTTTTTTCCTTTATTGCGAGCAGTGGAATTCAACTGATTATTGAAACTCATTGTGAACATTTGATACAGAAAATCAGGGGAGAGGTAAGAAATGAGGCCATTGAGTGTGAAGATGTTGTCATTCACTACAAATCCGCTACATTAAAACCTTTTGATACTTTATTCTTAGATGCTAATGGTCATTATTGTGATCAAGAAGAAAATCGTATCAGTTTTCCTAAAGGGTTCTTTGATACCAGTGTCGATACTTTACTGAGTTTACGATAGGACTCGTCATGACTAGACCAAGCTACAAAGTCGTGCTTTCCGATAAATTATTTAGTATTTACAAGAAAGCATCGCTTCCATGCCTTCTAAGAGCAAAAGAAAGAAAAGCCTATGATTTATTGATGGGTAATATTGAGTTAGATATTTTAACGAATGCTGCTCAAGTTCAGCGTTGCAAAGACGACCATAACTTACCCGAAGAAGTATATAATGATTTGTATCCTATACTTCTGAATCTTGATGACCAAAAAGATTTATCTTTAGAGCAACTATCAAAGGAAACGTTATTTAAACTAATAGTTACTATTGCTGATGGAGAAAATAGCCCTCCATTTTTTAACCTTAAAAAACAGCATATAAAACGCAATTATACTTTATCTTGTCTGCATGATGAAGAAAGAGAGCCATTAAAAGATTACTTAGTCTGTCTTTTGCAAGGAGCTAATAAAGTCTTAATTCATGATAAATACTTTTCAAGTGAAGACGATAATAAGCAGATATTTACCTTCCTTCCAGATAAGGACATCATTATTCAATATGTTGAAAATGGTGAGAGAAGTAATGGTCGTTTTGTTCGAGATATCTGTGGAGCTAACGCTAAATGGAAAGTAGAGCAATGCGATACAACTCAAGCAGAGTTCAATAGGTTTGCTCGGTCTCATGATCGTTATCTTATTATCAATGAAGAAATAGAATTAACGTTGACTAGTGGCTTTTCTTACATTTGGAACAAAGAAAAAGAAATCACCTGTGTTGTTAGAGAGTTGTTGGGATAAGTGGAGTAAAAAAATCTACCAAACATATACATGCATAAAGATAGGACAGGCATAACTTATAGACGATGCAAAAGCCTTTCATATTAGCCTTTCTATAGCTAAAGCTTTACATGTTAGCGATTTCCCCAGATAAGCCAAATCGAAGAGATACTCTTGCTTTTAGAACAGTAGGTGTAGATGCGGCTGCGAGTTTTGGCAGCATGGAAGCTGCCGTAAAGCCCACACGGATGTGTTCACGGCGTCTCGCAGAAGTAGCTGCACATAAGCACGCTGCCAGCGATAAATACCCCTGAAGGTATGACCTTCAACAACCTAACCCAGTACCAATTCAGATAAAAATTAACACATAGAAAATGTGATCAGTCTTCATTCGAAGACTATCTAACTTTGGGGCAAAAATCAGTTACAAAACCTTCCCAAGTAAGTCAAAATCGAAGAGACAAATTATCAGGTATAGATGCGGCTACGAGTTTTGGCAGCATGGAAGCTGTCGTAAAGCCCACAGGGATGTGCTAGTGGCGTCTCGTAGAAGTATCTATACGTAAGCACGCTGCCAGCGATAAATAACCCTGAAGGTATGACCTTCAATAATCTACCCAGTACCAATTCAGATAAAAGTTAACATATAGAACATGTAATCAGTCTTCATTTGAAGACTCACACTATCATTTGAACAAAGGGTTTCACCTTTAGTCATTCATGAATCATTTTTAGCTAGATATTCCTAACATATCCATAGTCTTATAAAAAAATCCGATGACTTGGGTCATCGGATTTTGGGTTACTTAGTGCTTGTCTCGTCAAGTGCTTCGTAAGGTTTGACGAGTAAGACTGAACACACTTATATCAACAATAAGTTTATATCTTGTTGCTATCTCCATTAAGGTATTGTTCGCATCTAATACTAATTGATCTAAATGGGCTCCAACCTATGTTGTTTTTGGCTCTGGCTTTAAGGCTAATATAGCTAGGGCTGTAGTTAAAAGATTTGAAGAAGTTTGCATTTGAGCCTGAGTAGATCAAGGAGCTTCCCATATAAACCTCATACTGGGTTGGTGAGTTGGTTGCGGTAACCGTACCAGAGAGCCACATTCCATCCTCTGGAATTCGTTTCAGATCTAAATCTTCTCCTTGTGGAGCGATTGGCATCTGGCCACCGCTGAAGCATTCAGCAAAAGCAGTGAAAGAGCTCACTACTGGCACTGATGTTGTTCCTGTCACTGTTACACTTCGATTGGTGCTCGCACCATTACTGTGCCTGACAGATATTTGATAGGTACCTGCACTGGCATAATTATGGTTCAGTGTTCTGCTGCTTGCTAAATTGCTAATGCCTGATGTGCTGCCATCACCCCAATAGACGGTGAAATCTTGGTAGCCTGTATCAGCAGACTTAACACAAGATCTTAGGCTCACGGGCATGGTGACTGAGCTGTTGGACACTGATGGTCGAATGATAGGTGAAAATGCTGAACTGTATGGATTGACCAAATCTGCAAAATAGATATCTGTACGGTAAATCTGCCAATATTGTTCATTGAAATATTTAACCTGTGCAACGACACCTGCGCGGAAATCAATATCCAGCACACCAGCAGCAACGGTTTCATTACCGCCTATGTTGTCACCATTTCCACACATATTACCGTAGTAGCCAGAAAGTTTAATTGGTAGAGAAGGTTTGATACCCACCTTCGCCCAAATCAGTCCCCAATATATACGTCCTTTAATCGCTACTTCAGCCCAAGGTTCAATGCTTGCTGATGCCATTAATTGATATTGGATATTATCCATACTTAATGTGCCATTATCATTGAATGAGCTTGATACTCTGGCGCAGTTGTTCTTGTCACAGGCATACTCATAATGACCTGTAATATCAAGTACTTTCTCTAACCCTACATCTCCGCTGGCACTGAGTGTTAGGTCGCCTGTTCCTGCCCTAATGGGTAATTTAACATCGTATTGAACTGGAACAATACCAATCATAAACCATCCATTGGCTATATTTGGTTCTGCAATATTCCAGGTATAACCGGTAAAGGTATGTGTTGCTTCACCGTGTAGATTGATGTCTCCGGTAACAGCATAATCAGCTCTAGCATTAAGCTTCTTCATGCGAATTTTATAGGGAATACAAAAACTTCTCTTATATTTGTACTCTAGAGTAGCCTTACCGTTTCCCGAAGTGGTTGCGTTAATCTCAACGTCCACAAAAGCATTACCGCTACCGAAACGTTTGGATTTGTTGAATGTCTCATTAAATGATTTAGACCAGTTTTTACTTCTGTGAGTCCAGCCAAAACATCCTTTTGCCTCGAACTTATCATCTCCAGTATTTATTCCCTTAATATTTAATAAGTCATATTGCTCTTGCTGAATATCTTGCCAACCACGTTTTGCTACTAGAGCATTCATATCGCTGAGAGAGGTGACGCTTGCTGCATCTTTGTCTAAAACGATCACATCGAACTCATCATCAACGGCTTGAAGTTCTGGCATACAAGGTTCAGCGGCTTTAATACAAGGAACTGGGGTACGATCAAATTCATCAACAATTTCATCCCGTTCACTTATCGGCAAGCCAGCATAAAGGTAAGCTTCATTTGCACCTCGAGACGAGTACAAAAAGTAGAAATCAGATTGCTGTGGTGCCCCGTTTTCATCCGTATAGCTGATCTGTTTTAGCTCATAGTCAGTACCTGACATTAGGACAACTGTCTCAACATCACTGCCTTTTGCCGGACCATATAAGTCTGCTGCACTTGTATTGGCGAGACTTATTGGCGAAGTAACCACAAGTCCTACTAGGGTAATTTTCCTAAATATCTTTTTTAAGTTTATTTGTATATTCATATTAAAAGTTCATCCTTGGTTGGATTTAACAAAAAATATTTAACCCAGATAAGTCTATTTCTCTATAACCAGCGTGGAACTAATCTTAATTAATAGATTTTGTTCCACGAGTACTTCTCAATGAAAAAACAAACTTCTATATATAAATCAACGAGACTAACCATTGCCTAACCTATTAATTATAAAAGGTTCTATATCAAGGTTTTGGAATGTATTTAACCATAAGTGCCTAAAGTATCTCTAATAGCTGCACATTTGAAAAATGACGTATCCCTATATGTTTTTTATAGTTAGAATACGTTGATAAATACATACGTTTGGATTTTAAATTTAACGCACGTTTATAACCTACATATATTCCATGCCGAGAACATAGTACGAAAGAACTGTAATTAATAAGGTGGAAAAGTATTGTATTTAATTACTAGTACAATAGGGTTGAAGTGCAAAAGGGGAGTTCGTAATTAATAACGGGTTTGTAAAATCGTTTATTGCACATAGATGAACTTCTCAGTTCCAGTTAGATCAATGTTCTATATCTTGGTTATATCTGAGATTACCTGATAAATCATCCTTTGCAGCATACTAAATATGGTCGATAGTGCTTGGTGGTAGATGCCCGTTTGTCACCTCCTATTTCTAGTCGTAGAAACATAGCGAAGCTATGACCATAAAAATCCCTTAAGGTTTATCTAAAGGGGGATTTTTATTGATCTAGCTCAATTTTTGTGAATCTCTTAACATTTACAAGCATGCTAGTTTATTCCTTAAGCTTGGCCTGCGATACTTGGAGCTATCTCCCATTTCCCTTAAGCCGATATTGAAAAAACGGCTTTCACGCTTGCAGGAACTGCATGGAAAAATCGCTAGAGAAAGTGCTGACATCTTGGCTAAAACAGCAGAAAGGTGCCTGTGGTTTCTACCTAAATTTAACTGTTCTGTTTGGTTTGTTAACTGGGCTTTCATTGGTTGTTCAGGCCTACTTTATCGCCACTATTTTACATGGGGTGATTATTCTAGAGCTGCCAAGAGAGCAGTTCAGCCATGAGTTTTATGCTCTGCTAGGTTTGATTTTTGTGAGAGCTTTGCTGGCTTTTGCTAGAGAGCGAGCCAGTTTTGAAGCAGGAAAGCGGTTAAGAACTCATATTCGCTCCATGGTACTCGATAAGCTTAATGAGCTAGGACCTGCTTTTGTCAAAGGCAAACCAGTGGGTAGCTGGGCGAGTATCGTGTTGGAGCAAGTGGAAGATCTTCATGATTTTTATGCCCGTTATTTGCCACAGGTCTTACTGGCTGGCTTTATTCCTCTCACTATTCTTGTGGTTGTGTTCCCGATTAACTGGGCCGCTGGTGTGATCTTATTTGCCACTGCGCCGCTTATTCCTATGTTTATGATCTTGGTTGGCATGGGGGCGGCCGATGCCAACCGTAAAAACTTTGGTGCGCTGGCGCAGTTAAGCGGCCACTTTATGGACAGGCTTAAAGGCCTTAGTACCCTAAAGCTGTTCAATCGCGGTAATGCTGAGGCCAAGGAGATAGAGTCTGCATCGGAAGAGTTTAGAGAGCGCACTATGTCTGTTCTGCGAATGGCGTTTTTAAGCTCTGCTGTGCTTGAGTTCTTTGCCGCTGTCTCTATAGCAGTTCTGGCAGTCTATTTTGGTTTTAGTTATCTAGATCATCTTAATTTTGGTGATTATGGAGCTGGCTTGACCCTGTTTACTGGCCTGTTTGTGCTTATTTTGGCTCCAGAGTTTTATCAACCTCTGCGTGATATGGGAACCCACTATCATGCAAAGGCCCAAGCGATAGGGGCTGCTGAAGAGTTGATGGCACTGCTTAACTATGAACATAAGGATATGGGTGATGGCGAAGGGGAAGACGCTAGCGATAGATGCAGTGAGTCCGCTCTTGGGGATCTCTCGTTAGGGTTAAGTCTAGAAGCCTGTGAGCTAAGGGTGAGTAGCTTAGATGGTGCGCCTCTGCTGGGGCCGATAAGTTTTAGGTTAAAAGCGGGTGAGCATCTGGCTATTGTTGGTCCAAGTGGTGCGGGAAAAACCAGTTTACTCAATGTATTGCTGGGTTTTCTCCCCTATGAAGGCTCACTTAAGGTCAACGGCGTTGAGTTACGTGAACTGGACAAGGGGTTATGGAGGAAGCAGCTGGCATGGCTTGGTCAAGATCCACAACTGTTTCACGGGACTATTCGCGATAATGTGGCGATGGCTAATCCACAAATGAGTGATGAGTTGGTGAGGAAAAATCTGGCTCAGGCTAAGGTGCTGGATTTCGTTGAACAGCAGGCCGATGGACTCGATTACCAAATAGGTGAGCAGGCTGCAGGCCTCTCAGTAGGCCAAGCACAGCGAATTGCGCTTGCTCGTGCTCTGGGACAAAATGCACATCTGTATCTGCTTGATGAGCCAACTGCCAGCTTAGATAGTCACAGTGAACAAGCAGTACAAGAGGCGCTCACAGAGGTGATGATTAACTCAACTTCTTTGATGGTGACCCACAGGTTAGATCAGTTGGATAGGATGGACACTATTTTAGTGCTCGACAGAGGACTGATTGCTGAGCAGGGCAGTTTTGCACAGTTGAGTCAGGCTAATGGAGTATTTAAGCAGATGCAGCAAGAGGCGGTGAATCAAGCCTCAAGTGTAGAGGGAGCAAGCTCATGAAGGTGTTGTTTCCTTTTTTAAAGCTATTCAAGCACCAGTGGTTGATGATGTTTACTGGCCTGCTTCTCAGTGTTGTGACCTTGATGGCGGGCATAGGTTTATTGTCGCTTTCAGGCTGGTTTCTCTCGGCCGCTGCGGTGGCGGGCCTATCGGCTGCCACTGCCATGATGTTTAACTATTTTACCCCCGCAGGTGGCGTGCGGTTTCTCTCTATTGCGCGCACGGCGAGTCGTTATGGTGAACGATTAGCTACCCATGAGGCGACGTTTAAGCTGCTAACTCAGTTGAGAAGCTGGGCGTGGCGTAAGTTGCTGCCCTTAAGCGCTGAAAACTTACAGGGATTGAGACAGGGAGATCTGCTAAATCGCTTAGTCGCAGATATTGATACTTTAGATCATCTCTATCTGAGGTTAATCACGCCAATGGCGGCGTCATTGATCATGCTTGTGGTGCTCTACTTTTTTGTGGCCTGGTTCGATACCGATTTAGCGCTTATTTTGAGCGGCACCTTACTGGCCGTATGGGGGCTACTGCCACTGGTTTTTTACCATTTAGGCCGAAGACCAGGTGTTGAACTGCTTGAGAATAAACGTCAATTACGGGTGTTGTTACTTGAGTTTATTCAGGGGCAGGCGGAGATCAGCCTATTTGGCGCAACCGATAGATTTAGAGCCGAGTTAGCGGCATCAGAGCAGGCGCTATTTAGTAATCAATCTGCGATGGCCAGTGTGACGGCTTTAAGTCAAGCCATGTTGGTGTTGTGTCATGGCGTTGCTGTGGTGTTGGTATTTTATGTGGCTACAGCGGGTGTAGGTGAACATGTTCCACCTGGGCCTATTCTGGCCACTATGGTATTTATGACCATGGCCTGTATTGAGATGTTGATGCCGATAGCTGGTGCATTCCAGCACCTCTCCTCTTGTGTCTCTGCTGCGACGCGAGTAAATGAGCTTTTGGATCAAGAGCCAGGGATCAGTTTTAACACTGATAGCGAGCTTAAGATCACGCAAGGTGAACTTAAGCTCTCCGATCTCTCCTTTAGCTATGATGGCGAGCATCAGGTGCTGAGCCGATTAAGCCTCTGTATTAAAGCCGGTGAAAAGGTGGCTTTGTTAGGTCAAACTGGCTGTGGTAAGTCGAGCCTGCTCTCTTTGATAGCGCGTGAGTGGGAGGCTCAAGAGGGGGAGATCAGTATCGATGGTGAGCGGTTAGACCGTTACAGCGAGTCGTCACTCAGAGAGGGGATAACCTTAGTGAGTCAGCGCATCTATCTGTTTGCAGGCACCTTGAGAAGTAATCTCATTTTGGCCCAAGCTGAGGTTGAACCTTTAGCCACAAGAGCCTTGAGACGCGAGGCGCAAGCGGCGAATGATGCGATATTGATTGAGGTGTTAAACAGAGTAGGCCTAAGTTCGCTCACCCAAGGAGAGGCACCGCTTGATGCTTGGATTGGTGAAGGGGGTAGACAGTTATCCGGTGGTGAGCAGCGACGGATCGGTGTGGCCAGAGCCCTGTTACGTGATGCACCTATTTTATTACTCGATGAGCCGACTGAAGGTTTAGATAAACGCACCGAGCGTGAAATATTAGCCCTTCTGTTTGAATTTGCTAAAGATAAAACGGTAGTGATGATCAGCCACAGATTAACGGCGATGGAGCAGATGGACTGTATCTATTTGATGGAGGAGGGGGGAGTGTTAGCCCATGGCGAGCATGATCAGTTACTTCAAGATAGCCCATATTATAAGAGTCTATACCGCCAGCTGGTTTAAGGCTTTAGCTAATAGGCTACCTAGACTCGGTTTAGTTTAGGTAGCCTTAATGCTTCTTATCAAATTTTAAACTGAGTTATTTGCTTGCTTATGTTTGCTGAGATCAGTTGCATTGTATCTGCACTATCACTTACCTCTTGGGTTTGTTGTGCCAATGAGTTTGATACATCGTTGATCGCTTGAGTGTTTTTGCTTATCTCTTCAGATACAGCTCTTTGCTCCTCAACGGCACTGGCTATCTGGGTTGCCATGTCAGATATCTCAGATATTGAGTTGGTGATCAACCCTAAACTGCTTTGAGCTTTATCGGCAAACAAAACACTCTCATTGGCAAGCTCGGTACTGGTCATCATACTTTGAACTACTTGTTGGCTGTTTTCCTGCAAGCTGGAGATCATCTGGCGTATCTCCTCAGTTGAATCGTGCGTTCTTTGGCTTAATACCCTAACTTCATCAGCAACAACAGCAAATCCTCGTCCCTGCTCTCCGGCACGTGCTGCTTCAATTGCGGCATTGAGTGCCAATAAATTGGTCTGTTCAGCAATCCCTTGAATTGTTGAGATGATCTGGTTGATCTCAGCCGAGTTACTCTCAAGTTGGTTGACGACTTTTGTGGTTGAGCTCAGTTGAGTGGAGAGCTGGGCAATGGAGTCATTGCTTTTTGAGATTATAGCTTGTCCCTGTTGACAGGATTGGGCTGATGCTTGAGCTGCACTTGCGGTTACTTCCGCATGATTGGCTACCTCATTTGCCGCCGCCGACATCTCGTGAATAGCTGTGGCAATTTGAGCCACATCCTGATGTTGGTGACTGACCCCTTCACTGGCTTGATTCGCTAAAATGAGTGAACGGTCTATCTGTTGACTTAGCCCTTGAACATCAGTGGTGAGCGAGGTCATTATGGTTTGAAGATTCTCTAGGAAATCATTCATATAGCCAGATAATAGACCTATCTCATCTTGCTGTTTTACTTCAAATCTACGAGTCAGATCTCCATTGCCTTCAGAGAGAGATTTTACTGCTTTAGAGAGCATATTTAATGGAGCAAAAAGGCGGTTAATTGCCAAACTTGCTAGGATAAAGATTAGGGTGAAAAGTAAGCTGTCTGCTAGCAAGATCTTGTTGATCTCCTGCTTAACTGGGGCAAATGCTATCCCCTTATCTTCGATAACCCCTAAGGTCCAGCCTGTTCCTTGAATTGGGGTCAGTTGCAGTAGTTTTTCCTGTTTATCATAGCCCCAGTTAGCGGTTTCCAGCGTATTACTATCACGCATCTTCTGTATGGTGGAGGAGGTTAGGTAAGGATCGATTCTATCAGCTGCTTGGTGTAGTTTTGATTCGTCAGAGTAAGCTAATATTTTATGATTCTCATCAAGTAAAAATGCGAAACCATTGTTTGGGATCTCAAGATCTTTGACACGTCTTGCAATATGATCGACCGTTAAATCAGCTGCGAGAACGCCATTTAGCTGGCCAGAAAAAGCCTTAGCTAAGGTTATGACTGTGCTGCCATCAAAGTCAGCGTAGGGTTCAGTGACTATTATCTCACTGCTACTTTTTGCTTTAAGGTACCAATTTCTATTTCTAGGATCGTAGTTGTCAGGCCAAACTTCCTCTTTGTTCCCGAAGATAACTGTTCCATCGGCAAGTCCTGCGTATACCGACATAAAATCACCGGCTCTTAGAGTGAACAGCATCTCGCGTTCAACATCTGAGCTATGGGAGATTAATCTTTCATTGGTTAATAGTATCTTTTTGCGGGTTTTAAGCCACTCAGTAATGTATTGGCTGGTTGTTTGGCTGGTTTGGTGAATACTATCACTGATAGAACTGGATGTTTCCCTCTCAAGTTGAGTTATAGATATATATGATTGAACAATGCTGATGGTTGCACAGATCGCCAGCACTGCTATCTGCATTTTACGTTTGATCGTTAAGGTCATTATCTTCACTGCCGGATAAATAATAGCGATAGTAGGTATGATTTTGTCAGTGGGTAAGATGTTGTCTAACAACATGATGGCTCATGCTGACGTGCCGATTATACAGTATATATTTTATGGTTCTTCTATTTGTTTGGGAGGGGGAAGAGTGTCTTCCCCATATTTGTGATCAACCTAAACGTTTAGCAAAGTCGAGATAGCGCATGACCTCCTCTTTATTGAATTTGAATTCATCTTCGTCACCTATATTGGTCAGTAGACTTTCACGTGCGTAACGTTTGATGGTTGCTTCTGGCTTACCTAATATTTCGCAGACCTGATCTAGCCCCAAGATCTCATCACTCATTTTGTTCTCCTATGAAAAGCCGTCAATTTGTAACGGAATTTAAAGATAGTTCAAGTATAGCCATTGTTGCCTTGATAAAAGGAAATTGTCCATAAAAAAACCAGACACATAGGTCTGGTTTTTATTTTTGTATCAGCAAAGGGCTTACTCGTCGCTATCACCTAGAGAGAGTAGAGTTGCATTACCGCCAATCGCGGTGATGTTATTGGTGCGAGTCTTCTCTGTCACGAAACGAGTCAGGTAGTGAGGACCACCCGCTTTAGGGCCTGTACCTGAGAGTCCCTGTCCGCCAAATGGCTGTACGCCAACCACTGCGCCAATCTGATTACGGTTAATGTAGACATTACCTACATTAACTTTACCAGCAACTTTAAGGGCGTGGCCTTCGTTACGGCTGTGGATCCCTAATGTCAGACCAAATCCTGTTGAGTTGATCTCATCGATCACCTTATTAAGATCGGCTGCCTTGTAGCGAATGACATGTAGGATTGGACCGAAGTGCTCCTTCTCAAGCACCTTGATAGAGTCTATCTCTACCGCAGTCGGCGCAACGAAGTGCCCCTTCTCTGTACCTGCTGGTAGCTCTAGCTGTTTCAGCAAAGTACCCACCTGCTTGATATGGTCGATATGGGCATTGAGGTTAGCCTGAGCAGTTGCATCGATAACTGGCCCTACGTCTGTTTTAACAAAGCTTGGGTCACCTATTGTCAGCTCCTCCATTGCGCCTTGCATTACATCAAGCACACGGTCGGCAATATCTTCCTGTAGGAAGAGGACACGAAGTGCTGAGCAGCGCTGTCCTGCACTGGTGAATGATGAGGAGACCACATCGTTAACCACTTGCTCTGGTTGTGATGTTGAGTCAACCACCATCGCATTTTGACCACCTGTCTCTGCGATAAGTGGAATAATAGCCCCTTCACGATTTGCCAAAGTGCGGTTAATTAGCTTAGCCGTACCAGTGGAGCCAGTGAAACAGACACCGCCGATACGCTCATCAGAGGTGATGGCTGCCCCAACAGTCGCACCAGTGCCTGGAAGGAACTGTAACACCTCTTTAGGGATACCAGCTTGATGAGCAAGCTGCACCGCTCGGAAACCGACAATAGAGGTCTGCTCAGCAGGCTTAGCAACAACAGTGTTACCCGCTGCAAGGGCGGCAGCGACTTGACCGATAAAGATAGCCAATGGGAAGTTCCATGGGCTGATACAAACAAAGATACCTCGGCCTTGGAGGAATAGCTCATTGAGCTCGCCTGTTGGACCTGGAAGCAGCTCAGGTTGCGCCATCATCTTCTTCGCTTGTACGGCGTAGTAGCGACAAAAATCAACCGCTTCACGAACTTCATCAATGCCGTCTTGAATGCTCTTACCCGCCTCTCGAGTACAAAGGGCGATAAGCTCCTCACGGTTCTCTTCAAGCAGGTCGGCAAGTTTTTGCAGTGCATTAGCTCGGGTTTCTACAGGGGTGTTACACCAGCTGCTAAAAGCGCCATCGGCGCCAGAGAGTGCTTGCTCGATCGCTTGGTTGTTAGCAAAGGCTAACTTACCTACGACTTTGCTGGTGTCGAACGGGCTAACGACTTCATGTGTTTCACCAGTTAATAGCTCACCATTAACCAGTGGGCCTGCGCTCCAGTTGGTGTCTTTAAACTTATCTAGTGCAGCGAAGAATGGCTCAGATTCTGAGATGATGTTCATGTTGAGTCCCTTGGAATTTTGACGCTCTTCACCGAAGATATCGGCAGGCAATACGATTTTATTGTTAGCCAGGGTTTTGTATTTTTGTAGCGTGACCAGTGGGTGGATCACTAGTGATTCAATAGGGGTTTTAGGGTCTACTAACTTATGAACGAAGGAGGTGTTTGCTCCGTTTTCAAGCAGGCGACGAACCAAATAGGGAAGCAGATCTTTATGGGCACCCACCGGAGCATAGATGCGTACTGCCTTTACACCACCCTCAGCAAGCAGGGTATCGTAGAGCTCTTCACCCATTCCATGTAGACGTTGGAACTCATAGTTTCTATCACCTGCCATATGCGTGATTGATGCCACGGTTTGCGCGTTGTGGCTGGCAAACTGTGGATAGATGGCACCACGTGTTGCATCGCTCAGTAGATATCGGGCGCAGGCTAAGTAGGAGAGATCAGTGCTGGCTTTACGAGTGAAAAGTGGGTAACCACCTTCGCCGTTTTCCTGTCCCCACTTAAGCTCGCTGTCCCAATAGGCGCCTTTAACTAGGCGTACTGGGATCTCATCGCCTTGATCTTTAGATAGGCGAGTTAACCAACACAGCACTGGCAGCGCACGTTTTGAGTATGCCTGAACAACAATGCCAAGCACACCCCAGCCTTTTGCTGCTTGTGAGTTATATAGCTTCTGGAACAGCTTTAGAGATAGCTCAAGTCTATCCATCTCTTCAGCGTCGATAGAGATCCCAACATTGACACTACGGGCCTGCTGGATCAGTTTAACTAGCGTGTCGTATAGCTCAGTTAACGTTCTATCCTCATTGGCGACTTCATAACGTGGGTGAAGCGCTGAGAGCTTAATTGAGATCGTTGGACGAGGGGCTTCAGACTCATCATAGCTCTGCTCACCTAATGAGGCGATAGCGCTAGAGTAATCTTTAAAATACTGCTCGGCGTCTTTTTTCGTCAGTGCTGCTTCACCCAGCATGTCATAGCTGTGGGTATAGCCAAGCTTTCGCTTATCGACACTGTTTTTAAGTGCCTCTTTAACTGTGCGTCCGAGTACAAACTGCTTACCCATTATCTTCATCGCCGCAAGCATTGCTTGGCGGATAACAGGTTCGCCCATGCGATTAACAAGTTTGTTGAGCAAGCTGCTTGGCTTACCGTCAACATTGTGATCGAGTTTAACGATCTTTCCTGTGAGCATTAGCCCCCAAGTCGATGCGTTAACCAAAAGTGAATCACTCTTGCTGATATGAGCGTCCCATTTCGCACCAGATAGTTTGTCTTCTATCAGTGCATCGGCGGTGGCCGAGTCTGGAATACGTAGGAGTGCTTCTGCAAGACACATCAGGATAATACCCTCCTGCGTCTCTAAGCTATATTGTTGCAAGAAGGCATCAATACCGACCATCAGGCCTTTTTTATCGTATTGACGCACCTTTTTAACCATATCGTGGGCGCGATCAGTGACGCGCTTAATCTCCTCATCACTTGATGGTACAAGTTTGATGAGTTCAGAAAGATACTGCTCTTCATCGACAATATAGTTATTGGTGATGGCTTTAAAAAGCTCATCGAGGCTTGTTGAGTCATAGTGACCCATCAGAACTTCACTCGCTTTGAACATAGTTATCACTTCCATCTGAACCATAAAAGGGACAGTTTGCTTGAACAAGTACCTTAATCATTGCTCTTTTAAAATGAGAGGCCAATTAAGGGTATATAAGATGCATGTAATTTTTGTATACAATCTGGCATCTTTCCGCGGGATAATATCATCAAAATGTGACGAGGGACACTCTTGTGTGCGTTGGTGTGATCTTTGTTTGATCTTGTAGTGGGCAATGGCGTGCAAAGTCACGCTCTATAGGGCTTTGCTAATTTAGAAACAAAAAGCCAGCATTTTAAATGCTGGCTTTTTGTTGTGTTATTTAGGAGGTTACTTGCTGTTTACCAGTTACTTCTCTTTTTGCGTCTTGGTCTAGGTAGGTAGACTAAGATGATGCCCATAAGCAAACCGGCTGCGGCAATGATGCCACCCTCTTGCCACATCTGAAAACGCTCATTTTTCTGTATGTTGGCCAGCTCGCGAGTCGCTCTGTCGCGCTCAGTACTGGCTTGCTCGAGTGATTCCTCTGCACGAGCGAGCTGTGCCTTAACTTGACGAAGCTCTTGCACATTGCTGTCACTGGAGTTGACGACCTGTTCTAGCTCAGCTTTCGTTTTGGTGAGTTCTGCTTGTACTTCTGGTAACTGAACTCGTAAGCTTTTTTGAGCACTGATCATCTTAGTCTCAACCCAACCTTCACGGCCTTTGTGATCGATGATTTTAGAGTAGTTTCCCTGCTTCTCACCTAATACTGTGATCTCTTGCCCTGCTTCGACACTGCCTAAGATACGGAACTGCGTACCGGGACCACCATGTAGAAAGAGGTAAACTTCATCTGAGATATAACGGGTTTGGCCTGCAGCCAAAAGGCTTGGGGAGAGTAACATCAGTCCCACTAGAGCAAGGATTCTTAACACTATAAATACTCGTTAAAAAAATATAGCCACATGCTAGGGATTTGCTCGGCTTTTTGCAAGAGTTACTAACAAGAGTCGTCGTAATTGTTTTGTCGGTGGTTTGAGAAGGGGAGGATTATGCTTATTGAAAGTAAACAAAAAAGGGAAACCATCGCTTCCCTTTTAATTATTATCTCATCAACGTAAGCGCTGGCTTAGTTGAAGATTCCCTTAATCATGAAGAAGAACATGATTGAGAGACCTGCACCAGCAGGCAGAGTCACGACCCAAGAAACGACGATGTTTCTGACCACACCGATATTAATCGCTGCAATACCACGAGCCATACCTACACCTAATACAGCACCAACTAGTGTCTGTGTTGTTGAGATTGGCAGACCCGTTCCCGATGCAATCACAACGGTAGAGGCTGCTGCAAGCTCAGCGGCAAAGCCACGGCTAGGCGTCAGGTGAGTGATGTTCTTACCAATGGTTTGCATTACGCGCTTACCAAAGATGGCAAGACCCATAACGATACCAACAGCACCTAAAGGTAGGATCCACCAAACAAGCGGCGCTTTACTGCTGATCTCACCACCACTATGAACGACTGAAACAACCGCTGCTAGTGGACCAATCGCGTTAGCAACGTCGTTTGAACCGTGTGCGAATGCCATACAACAAGCTGTTAAAACCATTAAGATAGCGAAAACTTTCTCAACATTATCAAACTGGTTTTGACGACCCGCACCTGGATTCATCTTAAGACGTTTAATAGCGAAAATACCAATAAAGCCAACGATAAGCGCAATGACAGCCGCTAAGCCGTAGGCTTCTGCTGTACTGAAGTGCAGACCGATATGCTTAAGGCCTTTAGTGATTGTCACAAGTGACATCATAAAACCAGCTAGCGCCATATAGAAAGGCACGTAACGCTTAGCATTTTCAAGTGGATTATCGGTATCGAAGATAAGCTTCTGCACACTTTGGAATATCATAAAGGCGATAAAGCCTGATATTGCGGGTGTGACAACCCAAGAGCCAACAATACCACCGACTTTGCCCCACTCAACGGCCTCAGTACCCACACCGACGGCTGCGAAGCCTACGATAGCACCGATAATCGAATGAGTGGTAGAGACTGGCCAGCCAAGTGCTGAGGCGACAATCAACCAGATACCAGCAGCTAATAATGCTGAAATCATGCCGTAAACCAGTAGTTCTGGTGAATCAACAAAATATGCTGAATCGATGATCCCTTTACGGATCGTACTGGTGACTTCACCACCGGCAAGATATGCGCCAGCAAATTCAAAAATCATCGCGATGATGATCGCTTGTTTAATCGTAATAGCGTTAGAACCTACAGAGGTTCCCATTGCATTGGCTACGTCGTTTGCGCCAATACCCCATGCCATTAAAAAACCAAATGCAGCCGCAATTGCAATAAGCATTGGGCCATTGGTGACTAATACATCAACCATGTTGTAACCTTGATAACTTTGTTGTTAGACGCGAGCTAGCATTAGCTCTAAGCGGGAACCGACACGTTCAGCAAGATCTGCTAAATCACCAACCCACTCAATTATCTTATAAAGGAACATAACGTCGATCGGGTTCAAATCGTTTTCGATAGCGAACAGCTGACGACGAATACTGATTTGAAGATCATCCGTATCTTCTTCGATTTTATCGAGTTCGACAATCATTTTAGCGACCAAATCAACTTCACGACCACGGAAACCTGTTTCTAGCAGATCATCGAGTTCGTTAATTGCTTGTTTTGCTTGAGTTACTGCATCTAAGCAGCGCTGCAAGTACGCTTTAAATGGTTCTTGAATTGCTTCTGGGATCAGAAGCTCACGGCCGAGGATACGACCTGAAATGTCTTTCGCTTTATTAGCGATCTTATCTTGCTGGGTAAGTAGCTCCAGTAAGTCGGTTCGTTCGACAGGCATAAACAGGCCGCCGGGAAGAGTGAGACGTATTTCACGTTTTAGTGAATCCGCTTCCCTTTCCGTGACATTGATCTGCTGTCGTATTTCAGCAGCACCACTCCAGTCACCTGAAGCGGTAGCATCAAAAAATGGCACTAGAATCGATGCGCATTGGTGTACTTTATCTATATGCTCTTGTAGAGGCTTGATTGGCGATTTTGCAAACACGCCCAAAATAGAGTTTACTGGCATTGCCGTGTACCTATTTAGGTTATTCCACTGTTGGAAAAAGCGGGCGCATGTTAACCCAAGCGACCGCGTATTGAAACTGTGTTTTTTAAATTAAAACTAACAGTTTTTATTCTAAAGAGTTATATCTGAACTGCAAGCCGCAATCCTACGGTGAGTTTGTGACAGTATTATTACACTAAATGGATTCAATGAATTATTAATTAATTTTTAATGAATCTTTCATTACATCGATTAGGTACAACTCTGGTATTGTGCTTAACAATAGATAATAGAGCGAGCAATTGTCCGATGGACGCTGAGATAGAACTAAAATTATTTTTTCAATTAGAACAACAAGAAGCGTTAATTCAGTTACTCGATAATCTTCCTCATTCTGAGCCGCAATGGTGTCGAAACCTCACGAATGCCTACTTTGAAACTCCTGATTTACAGCTTAGACGTTGGGATATGGGATTACGAGTCAGAGGTTGTGATGGTGCGTTAGAACAGACGATAAAAACAGCAGGCAGTGTTATTGGTGGCATCCATTCCCGCCCAGAATTCAATGTTGATATCGATCAAAACTTTCCGATCCTTTCTCTTTTTCCTGAAAAAATATGGCCCGACAAGTCGATAATTTCATCAGTGCAATCTAAATTAACCTGCTTGTTTCATACTGATTTCACAAGGCGAACTTGGCATATTTATGTCGATAATAGCCTTATTGAGGTGGCACTGGATGTTGGGCAGATAGCTGTCGATGTGGCTGGTGAACAGCGAGTTGAACCCATTTGTGAGCTTGAGTTTGAGCTGATGGCTGGTGAAGCTCAAGCTTTGATAAAACTTGGCCGTCAGGTAGCTCAATCTCTGCCTGTTAGACTGGGTAAGGCGAGTAAAGCACAAAGAGGCTACCGCTTAGCTGCGCAGGCAAGCCCCCTTAGTTTAGAGGTGTTGGAGTTTATCACCCTCAAGCCTGAACAAGATCTTAAACAAACCTTGATTGATCTGTTGAGCACAGGCCTTGAGCGTTGGCAGTTACTGGAGGCGATGATATTAGAGTCTGACTCGGCGCTGGATAAGCAACTCCCTACACTCTGTTATCGCCTGCGAGCCTGCATAAGGCTACTGCGCTGTACTTTAGCTCAGTTTGAGCTGCTTAGTGCTGAGCTTACGAGTAAGTTTGACTGCATTGAGGCGCATCTGGAGTTTGTTGAGTCTAGTTTGAGCTGTGTCGAGATCTTAAAAGAGAGGAGCCTATTAATTTCCAAACTGCCTCAATCTAAAACATTAACAGAGCTGGTATCGATGCAACTCTTGCTGCTAAGTATTCCTCAGCGTGTGGGGAAGATGTTAGATGATCTCTGTTATGGCGGTTTGCAACTATCATTGGTTGAGCTTCTGTTTGCGTTTAAATCAGGTCAACAAACGCTGGATAGTGAGAGCTCTTTACAGGCATTTGCAGACAAGATGCAGGAAGCATCTTGGTTAAGAATTGTGAACTTGATGCCATCGGAGATGGATTTGAGTAGTACTGATTACCAAGATTTTGCCCGAGCGCTGGATGAGAGTGTGTTTGTTGGCGTTGCCTATGGTGGACTCTATTCGGCAAAGTCGAGGGATCTATTTCGATTACCCTGGCAAGATCTTGTTCTCGGGATCCGGACATTAGCCGCTTATCGCAAGTTAGCGGAGCTTAGCCAAGAAAATGGCATTGATATCTCACCATGGCTAACTAACAAAGAGGATAGCTTGCTGTTTGCTATGGAGCACTCTAGACGAACAGCGTTAAAAAATGAGCCCTATTGGCGCTAATCAACTAAAAGCTAAACGATAGGGCTTCTTTATCGTTTAGCTTGATTTACCAGAGCTACTTCGCTCCTGTTTGAGTTCTTGTTGTAGCTCATCTATCTGCTTGAGCAACATCCCTTGATTGGCCTCCATTCTCTCTAAAGCATCATGGAGTTCAGTGCGGATCTCTTTGCTCTGAGCTTCAATCTTTTCCGACTCATCGGGGGCGATAAAGAGCGAAGCCATGTAACCTGAGATCACACCGAAGAAGCTGACCCCACAGATGATCACAATGCCGCCAATTACATGTCCAGCCGTGGTCACTGGATAGTAATCACCGTATCCCACGGTAGATATGGTGACTAATGCCCACCAAATGGCGTTCTCAGCCGTTTGTATATTGGCATCAGGGACGCCACTCTCTACGATCAAAATCAAGACTGATGAGAAGGTTAATATGGTCACCATGGCAACGAGTAGGCTGGCTAGGGTCGCTTGTCTGCGCTGTTTAACCATAGGCACGATAAAGGACTGTGCCATGCGAATAAGGCGTATTACACGTAAGATCTGAAATAGCCTCGCAAACCTAAGTGGTTCAATGACCGGAATGCTGGCAACAAAGTCTATCCAGTTATGTTTAATATAATAGACTTTGTCATCGGCTCGGGCTAAGCCATAAAAGAAGTAAGTGAGGAAGATAATACAGATGCTGAAGTCAACGGCGGTGAGTAAGCGTTTTGTTTCTGGTTCTAACTTTGCAAAGCTCAGTACCAGCACCACGATGACAGAAAGGAGTGAAAGCGCCATCATGGCAAGCTGAAAAGGGGTCAGCTCCTCTTCTGTTTGGGGTAACCATTTTTTTCTTTCTGCCATGTTAACGTCCGCTTGTTTTATCTAGAATCATACCTTTAACTAGAGTCTACTTGTTTTCATCTCCAAAGTGGATCAAGTCATCCAAAACTCGCTTTTTAATTTCGAGTTGGTCTTGTGGGGATAGCTGATACTTTTCGGCCAGTTGTACATAATCTTCTGGACTGAGAGAGACGGTGAGTCTGGGACGTTTAGGACGCTTGGTGACTGATAGCCCGAGTATGGTGCGGATCTGATCTGAGGGACTAACACCTGAATCCAGTGCAGCTTTACGGATCGAATATTGGAACTGCTCATCAAGATCGAATGCTACTTGTGTAGCTTTAGCTGCTTTTTGGTTTTGTAACCATTGTTCTGGTAGAGGATGTTTCGGTTTAGTCATTCCGGTTACCTTTTTATTACTCTAATCTTGAAACTGAGGTTCCTAGGACCTAGGTTCTAGGAACACCAAAGTTTACTTTCCTGGCCAGTAGTCTCTGATATCAGAAAGAGAGCGGTAGAGGGTTAACATGACATCTGTTTCGCCACCCTCATAGACCTCAACGTCAATGGCAAACTTCTCCTCATCATCGAGTAGAAAGTAGGACTCAAAAGCATCGCCTCTGGCACCATTGTCATCTTGAGGTGGCTTTTTACCGCGGTAATCGGCTCGGTGGAAATAACCAAACTGGGCAAAATTAACCTGGTGATACTCTTTGCCTAACCAGTTTTCAAATTCGTTGGATAGCTCATTTGGCAAGGGTTGAGTGGTGAGCATGGCTTGCTCATCCTCTTCAAAAATAGCGCTAAACTGATCCAGATCGAAAATCTGTTCAACTTGACTACGGTTGACCTTAATAGAGAAAGCCAGATAGGTCTCGTCATCTTCATCAAGGGAGAGGAAAATAGTCTCCTGTCCATGACCTTTGAGTACCCACTCCGCTTTTTGACTGCGCTCAAACTCATAAGTGTTGACGGACTCGACCCTTAATTGTTGACCGCGAAGTTGAGCCGGCAGGGCAAAACTGTCATCGAGAGAGATCATATCTCCCTTCATCAGTTGAGAGGGGTGAGTGAGCTGACGTGCTGGCTCCTCTTTTTTACCGAATAGGCCTTTTAAAAATCCCATCATCGACTCCTTACAAAAAGAGCGCTTTTCTTAAAAATTAAGAAAAGCGCTTCATCTTTAGCTTGTATATTGGCAATAGAGGTAAGCCTTAAGCTTCTCTCTATCCTTAAGCTTTATATTTACTTACGCGCTTTTAGGCGATCGAGTACCGCGTTTGCGTTAGACTTCTGCTCACCAATACCAGCCTGAGCCAATTTATCATGTAGTGACTTGTCACTGTTTTCATCGGCAAGTTGCTCTGCGGCAACAAGGCGGTCATCAAACTGCTGCTGACGAGCCTTGATACGCTCCAGCGAATCTTTTGCGTTTAATAGCTTTGAGCTGCTGCCTGCAAAAGAGTCTGTGATGCTAGCAGTGGCTTTTTGAACACTTTCAGTGGTCTTAACCATGCTTAGCTGACGCTGGTAATCGGTCAGTTGACGCTCAGTTTTACGCACGAGCTCTTTAAGACGAGTCGCGTGAGCGGTAAAGTTAGCGTTTGCACTTTGCTGCTCAGCAAGCTCTTGGTCTAGTTGAGAGATCTTCTCTGCAACTTCCATTGCTAGTGCTTCATTCTCTTTCTCAAGAGCTTGAGTTGCATAACCTTCATGTTCGCTGATTGAACGCTTTAGGCGATCAACTTCACGGCTGGCTTGCATCTCTTTTGCCATGACGTCAGTTAGCTCACGCTTAGCTTTAGTTAAGTGGTTCTCTGCATCACGGATCTCCTGTTCGAAGATACGGGTTGAGTTAGCGTCAACTATGCTTTGGCCAACTTCAGTAGCACCACCACGGAAAGCAGTTATAATCTTGTTTAGTATGCCCATAATTGGCTCCTTATTGATAGTCGCGGCTGGTTGAGCCATGACTTAAAAATTCTGATAGTAAATTGTTTACTTACTTTAAGAAGTCGGCCATCTCATCGATGACTTCCAGACAGTTGTCGGAAAGAACTGAAAGCTCAAGTTCTATCTCCTGCATCTCTGACTGAACGGAAAGCGCGCCATAAACCACATATTTATCATCAATCTTTGCAAAAGATGACAGTGGCATAGGAATGTTGAGCTCTAGCATGGTCTCAAACATCTCTAGACGACGTTCCTGATTAACTTCATCTTCACCCCAAAGGTAACTGATGCAGAGAACTTGGTTTTCTGTCACCGATACGAATACAGGGATCTCTTCACGTCCAACGATATTGACTTGCAATACCTCGACCTCGCCATTGATTGGGTAGCAGTCAAACTGCAATCCAGTATGGCTCTTGTCACAAAGATCATTTAGGTGGTTGGCAATAGTGTGAATGTTCATATTTGTCCTTATGACATATTATGTCTGCGATTAAAGATAGCACTACGACATAATATGTCAAGCGCTATTTTTCAGAAAAATGATTCGTCCTGAATCCTGTTAATTTAACTCTTCATTCTATGTGAGATCAGAATAGTGTAACTCCCTGATTCTCAGACCAAGCTTGTTGGTGGTACTGGTATAACTGGGTGGAGCCAATTCGATTCGCTTCTATATTCTCTAACTCTTGATAGAAGTTGGCTGGGAACTCAAAAGACCCTTTTATCAGACCTGGGGTTAACCAGTCATCCTCAACTGATAGTTGGGTTATTTCGTTCAACCTTGCTCTAGCATTTTTACCAGATGCGGTGGCGATGCTCCAGCCCCACTCTCCAAAACTGGGGACGTTGTGATGATATTGATTCACATCGAAACCCGCTAGTGCTAAGGTTTTTCCAATTGAAATAAATGCCTTAGGTGCATGGTAAGGAGAGGTTGACTGTACGGTTAGAGCACCATCTGCACTCAAGAGTTCCTTTAATTTTTTATAAAAGAGATCTGAATATAGCTTGTTTAGATCAGGATGACTCGGGTCAGGCAGATCGACAATGATGGCATCAAACTTCTCACCTTTTCTAAGGAGTTTATCCACCCCATTAAAAGCATCATCGACAATCACATTGACTCTAGGATCGTTAAGGGCATCACCATTTAATCTCAGTAATGTGTCACTCAAACGCGCTGGCATATCGGCCTCATGGGAGGTGAAAAGCGCCAGCAGATCTTTGTCGAGATCCATTAAAGTTACAGAGTCAGGTTGCCACTTAAGCACCTGTTTTAGCCCTAGTCCGTCTCCGCCGCCAATGATCAATACCTTATTGTGACGAGCGCTGGCTTCCATGGTTGGGTGAACCAAAAAGGCGTGATAAATATGCTCATCTTCACTGGAGAACTGCAGGCGGCCATTAATATAGAGAGAATAAACAGGAGGGATACCGCTGCCTCTTAAACGTTCGGTGAACGTGAGTTGCTGAAAACGGGTCGATTTGGCGTAGATAACATTGTCTTTATAGAGCAAGTTATTGAAATTTTGCTCCCAGCTGGGTCCGTGCCAAGCCAGTAGTAGCAGTATACCTGAGGCGATAAAATGCCCCACAAGCAAGATTTTTACGAATCGAATTCGATCCCAGAAACGCCAGATAAAAATAAAGCCAGCTAGCAAGTTAAAGCTAGCGGTTAATGCCGCTGCCAACTGAATATCGATGGCAAGCATAAAGCTGACCCAGATAGCTGCCCCTATACCTGCACCTACATAGTCGGCGCCATATATGGTGCCCGCATTGTGCATCAGGTGCTCATCGCACAGGGATTGGCGAACACGAGCAATGAGAGGGATCTCCATGCCGATCATCAAACCCAATATTACGCCCCATACATAGGGAAGGTACTCACTGAGCTTTTGCAGTACACCAATAAAACCCCCTTCAGGTAGAAGATCTGGAGGCAGGCCCAAAGTGCTGGCGATGATAAGAGGAAGCTGTTGGCCGAAACCGATAATTGCGGCGGTGATCAAGATGGCCAGTGATCCACACAGGGCGACACTGAGCTCAAGTACTGCAAAACCTGTATAGGCGCAGCGAATCTTACGGGCAGCAAAAGCCCCAATCCCCATGGAGACGATCATCAAGCCTATCATGGTGTAGATGGCGGCTTCTAGTGCGCCGAGAATGCGCCCTGCATAATGGGAGAGTAGATACTCATAGATTAAGCCACACCCAGCCAGAACCGCCATAATGCCAAGTAGCAGCGTATCGTCAAACCAACTTAATTTTCTCTCTTTGGGGTTTCCAGCCAGTGCTGGTTCAGTTACTTCACTCACTGAGTACTCACGTTTCGCTATTTGCAGATAGTAAAATGGGCGACTACCCCCAAATTATGGATAGTCGCCCAAGGTGTTCAATCTTATTTGATTAAGCCATTAAACTGGTGAGGATCAAGGCGATGGCGACACTCAGTGCAAGCTCAACGGTCGCAACACCTATGTTGTGTTGCTTCTCGACCTCTTCAGCAAGGTTAATATTTACCATGACCAGTTTTTTCACTAACTTAATTAGCAGTGTCAGTGCGATAAGCATGATCACTGAGAAGACCATCCAGCCAGCGATGTTCGCTAGGTAGGCTTGGGGGCTATAGATAATGAAGTGGCTGGCGGCATTAAAGCTCAATGCCATGGCAAGCATGTACCCGCTGTGGCGGATTGCAACGGCTTTATGACCTTGCACTAAGGCTTCTTGCATAGAGGCGTTTTGATTACGTTTGGCATAGCGGTGCTCACGAAAACGTGTAAGCAGGACTAACATCAGCTGAGAGATTGCGAAGGCACTGAAGATAGCGATAAAGGTGTCTAAGGTAAGATCTTCAGCCCATAACAGCACCGAACGTATGATAATCGCGGTAGCAATGGCGGCACTGGCATCAACGATGGCAACGGAGATATTTCCTTTGAGGATCAGCTCGCTTTTGTTGAACTCATTTAGGGCTATTTTATCGTGAAGATAGCGGCCTAGCTTAATTAAGATAAGGCCAAATAAACCATAGGCGGTCATGCCAACGGCTTCCACTAGATAGGAGTGGGCTGCTTCGCCAGTGATAGCGCCAGTTAACACAATACCTAAACCGGCGATGGCACCAGCAGTGCTTATGCCGAATGCAAAGTTATCTTTTTCTGAGAGCTCAACCCGGCTATCGACTTTAATTGTCCAGCCCTGCAGGTAACGCATAAAGGTTAAAAGAATTATCGCTATAGTCAGATCAATGGCGAGAATGATAACCAGATCTTGTGTGATACCGAAGTCTTGAAATAATGTCATGTGGGTTCCTTACCTATTTTCCTCGGCGTACACCGCGAGTAGTGCGACTGTTAGAATTGCGGAAGTTACTGTTCTTAGAGTAGTTAGAACGGAACTTACTGCCACTTTTGCTACTGCTACCTGTTGAGCTAGCCTTAGGTGTACTTGTGCTTTGACGGGACAAACTTGTTGAGCCTGAACGCGATTTTGCGTAGGGGCTGTCAAATTTCTTCCCTTGGGAACTGAACTGTTTCTTGGTGCGCTCAAAGGTTTTGTTCTGTGCCCTAGCTTGCTTTGGTGAGGTGTAGCGGTAACGCCCTACATCATTGTAGTAGCTATAGTTTCTTCGGCTTGACCAACGATCGTAACCGATAGGCCCACGCATCACATTCGAGAACATGGAATACATGCCATACCAAGCCCAAAAAGACATACCATTAGAGCCAGTTTGCCAGCTGCCGTAACCTGGATTACCTACAAGTTGGCTGCCTGCACCAAAATCTTCCGCACCGTTGGCAAGTGCCGCAGCTTCACGGCTAATTGAGTTCACTCTTGCTAATGCGCCGTTAGACATATCGGCTACGACGTTAAGAGGATCTGACAGCATATCGTTAAAGAGGCTAGGATCGGCAGCCTGATAGATATTTTCAGCTTCAGCTAGCTGCTGATCGAGATCGACGAAGTTTTTGGCATCACCAAGCTCTTGATAGCGGCGGACCAAAGAGGTAAACATGGGTCCTTGCTGTGTCGCGTCTTTAGCGAGCTCATTAAAGAGGGGAGCCATATCCGGTTGCTGTTTCGCTAAAATACCACTGTACTGTTTAAGTAAAGTGGCGTTACGAATCTGGCCGTTATCGAGCATCTGCCCGAGGGAATCGATTCTCTGGCCTGCTAATTGCTGATATTTAGCAATTTGATCAGGCCTGTCATCGCCGCAACCGACTAAGGTCATTAGCAATGTTAGGGTGAGAACACGTATTAGCATCGCTGCCATGTTTTCTCCATTTTGATAGGGTAGAGGTTAATTATAAATATCTATTTTTAGCTATCTATTTCATAACTTAATATATCTAGATTTAAGTTATAGTAACCTCTAGATTGAATTAAAAAGTACTCTTTTTTTATTTAACTTGTGTCATAGGGCCTTTAGACCCATTTAACGTCACATTTCTGTTACCACAAAGACATATTATGTCCTAAATGATAATAAGTCGATTGTCATAATTGTTAGGGATTATTATTGCCATGGAAAACATCAGTAACAAGCCACTGTCTGCCATTATTTCTGAAGTTGCAGATCGTTACTGGCAACGCATTAACGACGTTTTCCCTGAACTTGCCAATGAGTTGACCAAGGAGCAGGGGGAGGAGCTTTATCGCATAATGGGTTTGAGTGATTTTATTGCCGATCAGTTATGCCGTCACCCTCAGTGGATACTCTCCCTTTTCAATGGTGAGCTCAATAACCTTTCACGTTCAGAGTTTGATAAAGATCTCCACGGCTTGTTAAGTGAGTGCCAGAGTGAAGATGAAGCTAACCGAGTTTTAAGATGCTATCGAAATAAGCAGATGGTGCGCCTAGCTTGGCGGGACTTTTTAGGTTATGCCTCATTAGAAAATTCATTACTGGATCTGTCTGCGCTAGCGGAAGCTCTGATTATCTCAGCCCGTGACTGGCTCTATATTCAGGCTTGTAAGCAGTATGGCACCCCAATGGACAGTGAGGGAAACCCTCAGCCTCTTATTATTCTAGGTATGGGGAAATTGGGAGGAAGGGAGCTGAACTTCTCCTCTGATATCGATCTTATCTTCACTTTTCCTGAGCATGGTGAGACTCAAGGGGGCCGAAGAGCGATTGAGAATCAGCAGTTCTTTATCCGTATGGGACAGCGTTTAGTTAATATGCTGCATCAAGTGACTGTGGACGGATTTGTCTACCGTGTTGATATGCGATTGCGCCCTTATGGTGAGAGTGGTCCCTTAGTTGTTAGCTTTAGTGGCCTTGAAGATTACTACCAAGAGCAAGGTAGAGATTGGGAGCGTTATGCCATGGTGAAAGCCAGAGCACTAGGGCCTTGGACCGCTTTCTCTGATGAGCTCCACTCTATGCTCAGGCCATTTGTCTATCGCCGCTATATCGATTTTTCGGCTATCGAGTCTCTGCGTAAGATGAAGCAGCTCATTACCCAAGAGGTGAGACGTCGCCAGCTCACCGATAACATTAAGTTGGGCGCGGGCGGGATCCGAGAAGTTGAGTTTGTGGTGCAAAGTTTTCAGCTTATTCGTGGAGGGCGTGAGCCTTCGTTGAGACAGCAGAGCTTGTTTGCTGCAATTGATACTTTATATCAGTTAGGCCAGTTAGAGTATTTGGCCGTTGATGAGCTTAAGCAGAGTTATTTGCTGCTGAGACGGGTTGAAAATCTGCTTCAGGGGATAGGGGATCAACAAACACAAACCTTGCCTGATAGTGGCTTGAACTGGTATCGATTATGCCACTGTATGGGCATGGCTTCTGAAGCTGAGTTGCGCACCCATATTGAATCGGCCATGAGTAAGATCCATCGTCACTTTATTGAGACTGTGGGTGGACGAACTCAAGACGAAGGAGCCGATCTTTGGACTCAGCAGTTGTGGATCGCCTATGAAGATGATGATGCGCAAACCTTGATTAAAGAGCAGATGATTGACGACCCAGAATTGTGGCCACAGCTCAAATCTTGGCGTGAGACGGTTGCTAATCGCAGTATCGGTCCAAGGGGCAGAGACACGCTGGACAAGCTGATGCCTTGGCTATTGAGAGAGTTTACTAATTTACCGACGCCCTCAGATGCACTCAACTCTGTTTCAAAAGTGATCGATCAGATCTTAACTCGTACGACCTACCTTGAGTTGCTCTATGAAAACCCTGGAGCGCGCCAACAGCTGGTGAGCCTGTGTTGTGCCAGTCCTTGGATTGCGGCTCAACTGGCTAAATTTCCCATGTTGCTCGATGAGCTTATCGATCCCACCCAGCTTTATGACACCACCTCTTTAGATGACTATGGCAGTGAGCTTAGGCAGTACCTTTTACGAGTGCCTGAGGAGGATATGGAACAGCAGATGGAAGCTTTGCGTCAATTTAAGCTGTCTCAGCAGTTAAAAATTGCCGCCGCAGATGTGACTGGTGTACTACCTGTGAGTCAGGTCAGCGATCATCTTACTCTTTTATCTGAGGCCATTATCGAACAGGTAGTGATGCAAGCTTGGCAACAGGTTACTGCCCGCCACGGTGTTCCCGCTTATTTAGAGGAGGGAGTCACCGGCTTCGCTGTGATTGGTTATGGTAAGGCGGGAGGGATAGAGCTGGGGTATGGCTCAGATCTCGATCTGGTTTTCCTGCATAGTTTTTCTCGGGAAAAATATCCAGATCAAGGGGAAACAGATGGTGATCGCCCCATTGAGGTTGGGCACTTCTATCTTAAATTGGCTCAGCGGATTCTTCATTTATTCTCAACTCGGACCACGTCGGGTGAGCTCTATGAGGTGGATATGCGACTAAGACCATCGGGGGCCTCAGGCTTATTGGTCAGTGAGATTGAGTACTTTGGTGAGTATCAACGTGAAGAGGCGTGGACATGGGAGCACCAGGCTCTGGTTCGTGCTCGCTTTATGTTTGGTAGTAATGGATTATCTAGCCGTTTTAGTGAGTTGAGATCTGAAGTGTTACAGCTTGCAAGAGATGGGTCTGACTTAGCTAAAGCAGTAAGGGATATGCGTACTAAGATGCGTGATCACCTGCTGAAAGTAAAAACTGGCCATTTTGATCTAAAACAGAGCGCTGGCGGGATAGCCGATATTGAGTTTATTGCTCAGTATCTGGTACTGGCCAATGCCAATCAACATAATGAGCTTTCATTTTGGTCAGATAACATTCGTATCTTTACTGGGTTAGGCGAGCTGGGAATATTGGCCCATGCAGATGTTGAGTCTCTCATACAAGCATACCTATTTCTTCGTGATGAGAGCCATAGGCAGACATTGCAACAAAAGCCCGGTGAGCTACCTTTAGACTTGGTTGCTGAACATGCTAATCGTGTAATGGATATCTATCAGAGGATCTTAGTAGATTAGAATTGTCACTCTTTTTTAGCTCAAGGAGGAGCAGAGTCATTTTGCCGCTTTACCCCTAAGTTTTAAGTATAACGCTTCGCATTATGCGGCATATTTTTGTCTTTTATATGAGGAACCCTCTTAAGGCATTGAAACTAATGTGGGTGTACTGGTTGGCTCGACTATTGCTGTGTACTTAGTACGTCAGCTTAGTTCTTGGAGTCGCCCATGAAACCCATTACAAATCGTTCTCAATGTGGAGCAATGGCTCCTGATTATCTGACCTTCAGTGTTATCTCTTTGCCTAAAAAGAGAGTTAAAGCTCCCTATTGCCTCCTTAAACCAGTGAAAGAGAAAACGGTTTTTCCCCTTTTTTGGTTGTGCCTATTGGCTTGTCTATTGTTGTGTAACACTGTGATGGCGGCCGATGTCAGTCGGGAGATTAGGGACTACTACCTTCAACAGATACTTGAGGGCAGTGATCATACTCAAGATGACGGCGCTACTCACTTAGGACTGGAGTTTCGAATTAAGGGGGAGGGAGATAAGTTTGAGATCGGTTACACCAGTCGCTCAAATTGGCAATTGGGGTTTGAACAGATCGCACTTGGCAGAGATAACTTTTTATTCTCTGAGCTGCCAGTGTTAGCGCTTAATGAGTGGAAAAGCTTAGCTCAGGAAGTTGGGGAGTATGAAGGTTGGGGAGCCAAATTGGGTTATCGTTATGAGCTAACTCCTCGATTATCAAGCTCCATCCATTTGGGAGGGTTTAATTGGAAGCAATACTCCCATGATAATCTGAATCAGTGGTATGGAGAGCAAAGCGGGATATCTCCCTATGGGGGAGTTGGTTTGGAGTACACGTTAAATGCTAATGCCAGCTTTCGATTCAATTGGCAGCACTTCGAGTTGAATAGTGACTGTTTTGATGATTTTGCTATCAGGCTCGATTATCGATTTTAGTGAAATATTTAATACTGATACGAATTGTTGCAGTTATTCATCAAGTTCAGATTTTACTGTATGACGTTTTGAATTATATTCCTATCAATGCCTCATGTTCTGTTAGGAAGCCTAAATGGCGATTGGAAATATTGCTGCATCGACCTCGATCAATGATCTAAGTCACCAAACACAACCTCAGCATCAAACTAAAGACCTTGTCTCTTCTAATATGGCAGAGGTGCCCTTAGCTAAAGTGAAGTTATCCCCTGCTGCACTTAGTTTAAGTGAGAGAGAGCAAAAGTTAGCTAATAATACTCAAAATAGCACTCAAGTTAGTACTCAAGTTGAGGCAAAAGAGGATGAAGCCAGCGGCGGAGTAAAGTCTTTTGCCTATGGTGCATTAGGTATGGATCATCCCGATAAGGTGGATCAAGCGGAGGATGACTCCTACACGGCAGGCCAGTTTCTAAAAGCGGCTGCGACAGTGGGCAGTGTTATAGCGCTGTTTGTTTAATCTACTATCTAGCTAATCTCTGTTTTTTTACCTGTTATTTATCTCGACTCCAGCGTGAAAGTAGTTATTTAAACTTTTACGGCTTATCATCAAAACTTCATTTGTTAATAATAAGTTTTTGAAAACTTGTCATGGAGTCATTATGAATGGAATCAAACTTTTTATCGCGTTTATCTTAAGTGGTCTCTGCGGTGCTTTTCTTTTCAGTTTAACTCTAGTGTCTGGTAACAGTAGCGTTAAGAGTTATTCAGATAAGGAGCTTAGAGTTACAAGGTCTGAATCCATAGAAAAAGATGCAGAATCTTTGGCTGAGCTTAACAGGAACCTTAGGGAAGAGGGAGAGATAGATAAAGCGAATATTGCAACTCTTGAATCTCGATTGGAGCAGATGACGGATGAGATAGATAGACTTAATGCACTTGTAGAGTCAAAGTCTGTAACCATAGAGGAGCTGACAGCCGAGTTGGAAGCTGGTTTGACTGAATATGCACAATCTCTCATAGAGAAGCAGTTGGAAGATAAAATACAGAATGAACTCGCACAGCACTCTGGTGTGGCTTCATCCAAAGGCATTAAAAGGTTAATTAATGCAGAACGTAGAGATGAACAGTGGGCCTATGATGTCGAGACTCGGCTTGCTGATTTTGTTCAGATGTCGGAAGCCAGTGGTGAACTCATTGTCAAAGGTGTGAATTGTCGAAGTCAAAGCTGTGAGTTTAGTTTTACTCATGATGACTCATTTGTTGGCTGGGATCAGTTTAGAGATGAACTTTATGCTCAGGAGTGGTGGCCATTTAATAATACGCATATATTCATAACGCAAAATGGTATAGAGGTATTGGCGACACAAACAGTCAAGCAGCAATAAAGTGGTGGATTTTTTTACTTATAAACTTAATAGATCACTCAATAAAGTTTGAAAATGAGCAGATAAGTTGAATGTCTAGATTTGCTTATCCCTTTGGTGACTCAATCTTAGCTGTTTTATCTTTATTAAACCTGTGTCAGTGATGCTCCTCTTAATGGACAGGGTTAAAGATATAGTGACTGAGACCGTTAAGGTCACAAAAATCGCCACCAGAATAATCAGCTGATATTTCACTGCTAACATGGGATCGCTTCCCCCTAAAATTTGTCCTGTCATCATACCCGGTAGGGTCACCAACCCCATACTGGTCATCGAGGCCAGTATAGGAGCCAAGGATTGAGATAGTGCAGATTGCAGAAAGGGGAAGGCCCCTTGGTAAGGTGTGCCTCCTAAAGCAAGTATCCCCTCATACTCCATCTTCTTCTCGTCAAGAGCATTAAATAAGCGTTGTAGGGCAACAATATTGCCGCTTAAGCAGTTACCTAACAACATACCTGCCAGTGGAATTAAGTATTGGGCACTATAGAGAGGTTGTGGTTTTAACAGTAGTAAAAGCAAGATCAGCATAAGAGGGGCGACCCCTATGACAAGACCTGTCAGCACAGGTAGATAAAGCGCTCGTTTGGGAAGTTTAGCCCCGGTGATAATAGCGCTGGCGCCGATAAGCACCATAATACTCAACCATAAACTATTGATGAATAGGCTGTTTAGAGAGAAAAGGAACTCTAGGTAGAGACCGACAAGGATAAGTTGAACCGTCATGCGGATCACGGCTATGGATATCTCCCGCCCTAGCTTTAGTTGCAGTTTAAGATTTATCGCTAGAGGGATAAGTAGCACTGACATAAAAGCAGTGAGTTGCCACCAGCCAATATCTATGCTCGATTCCATTGTTTTGGCTCTTAATTATGAGCTGAAAGATGAAGTGATTTTATGTGTGATCGTAAGAGAGGTCAAAGTGCTATCTACAACTTAGTTGCAGATAGCTGTCACAAGGCTTGGAATAGACTTTTTTAAACTGGAGTTAAGTTTGAAATTGTGCCACTTGTGATTGCAGGCGAACACTTATCTCTGCTAGTTCTTGACCCGCTTGAGCGGTTTGAGTCGCTCCGGTTGAGAGTTCGATAGACATATTGTGTATCTTATCTATATTGCGGTTTACCTCTTCTGAAACTGCACATTGCTCCTCTGAGGCCGAGGCGATTTGCGCGCTCATCTGATTGATGTTATCCATTGCTTGTGCAATTAAGCTAAGAGAATCCCCTGAGTGACTTGCCAAATCAACGGCTACTTTTGACTGTGCCTGACTTTGATCCATAACTGAAACGGCTTTGCTGGTACCAGACTGTAATTTACCAATTATCTCATTTATCTCTTCGGTAGATTGCTGGGTCCGAGTGGCAAGGGTTCTCACTTCATCGGCAACCACTGCAAAACCGCGTCCCTGTTCACCTGCACGGGCTGCCTCTATGGCTGCATTGAGTGCCAATAGGTTAGTTTGTTCGGCTATTCCCCTTATTACTTCTAACATCGAGGTGATGGCACTGCTTTGACTCTCTACTTCTCCGATAGCATGAGCCGATCCCTCTAATTGCTCGGCAAGTTCATTGATCTGCTCTATCACCTGCTCCACAACTTTTGTGCCTTTTACCGTTTGTTCTGAGACTTGAGTTGCGGAGTCGGCTGTTTGAGCTATGTTGTTGGCGACATCTCGGCTGGTGGTTGTTAGCTCATTCATGGCAGTGGCTACCTGAGCAGTCTCATCACGTTGTGCCTCTATCGTGGAGCTAGTTTGCGCCGTGACCACAGAGACCTCTTCGGCAGCGGTTGATAGTTGTACTGTCATCTCGGCGATGTCGGAGAAGAGAGTTAATAGCTTCTGTCTCATATCGTTCATGGCAGTTAAAAGCTCACCTATCTCATCTTTACTAGTCACTTCAATTTTTTGGCTTAGATCCCCTGATGCTGTGGTAATCGCAGCGCGGAGCCCATTAATAATGGTAGTGGTGGTGAACCAGCTGGTGATGATACCAAACAGAACACTAACTGCGGCTATGATGGTGAGCATAAAGATAGCATTGTGCTCGTAATTCTCTGCGTGCTTGGCACTGGTTTCTGTAAACTGACTGATTTCACTAAGTAGGATTTTAAGCTCGTTGTCTAATTTCTCTTCCTCAAGTGCTACTTGCTCTGCAAGGACCTCAGCCGCATGTCTCTGGCCTTGATTGAGTAAATCAAAGACTTCATGGGCGTGCTTAACAAAGCTTTTATGCTCGACATCTATTTTTTTAAGTCCAAGATTTAGAGATTCAAACTCAGCTAAGCTTGCTCCGGTAGCATTAATCATGGCATTTTTGCTCATGCTCTTGGCTAATGAGATTTCACTCTCTATCTCTTCATTTCCATGGTCAAACTGCTTGATTGCTTTTTGTAATTTGGCCGCAGCACTCTCCTCAAGTTGTAAAATACTGCCGTAATGCATGGCACGTTCAAACTGTATTGCTTGCTCAAGCTGGTGGGTGGTAATGGCCGCAAGCTTTTCAGTAAGAGGAATATCCTGCTCGGCAATGGCCTCAAGCTCAATACCAATTTTATTCATGGAGTAGATAGCGAACCCTGAGCTGAAAATGAGTAGGAATAACAGAAAACCAGCACTTCCTATTAATTTAGCCTTGAGTGAAAATTTATTCATCAATATTTCCTTATCTAGGTATGCTCTACTAACCACAAGGTGGTGAGACGGTTGAGTGTCTATCTTGTGCTTTTAACTTAGGTATTAAAGAGTGTATAAATAAGAATAACTTCTATTTACCCATTGTCCAGCAGATGTAATAGATAAGCATATGCGGAGAAAAGTTTTTACAGTAGTGCTTTTATCTCTTTATTAACCATGTATTTAGTAAGGTTAACGTTTAGGTCTCGGCGAGGAAAATAGAGGGTAAGAATGCCCTCTATGTGTAATCGGTTACTGCTCTATTCTCAGTGGTTCGTTGCCCGTTTGCTCTTTTAAATCTGTAGTGCTTTCTCGTGCTTGCAGACTTGGAGTTAATCCCATATTAGGTCTGGCGATGTCTCCTTGAGAGTAGTCACAGACGCCATCTGGGAAAATAGTTTCTAACTGCTTCTGGTAGGGCGACATAGAGACTGAGCCGTAAACCCCCTGTTTTATCGCTTGTGAGATTGAGATCTGTCCACATTTGAAGATACTGCCAGCCCAAGGACCACCAGCTTGCACTCGAATATTGCTGTAGATAGGGTAAACCTGACTGCAGGGGCCTGTAGGGCGGTTGTTCCATTCGCCATCCCAAACACTCTCCCCCTCATACAATACCTCTCCTTTGTTATTTAAGCAGGTATCACGCAGGGACTCAGGTTTAGCATTTACCGGATCTTTGTCATCTGAGTCGATGATGGTCATAAGCCAACGATCTAAATAGTCGACGCCTTCATCTATGGGAGTGTGCTCTTTGTGAGAAACCCAGATCACTTGGTTATCATTATGACCTTGATAATCTTGTATCCTCAAACGGCTCTCAAAGGAGGCTGAGGTATGGTGCATATTAAGGTCGTCCTCTAGGTAGTGACGGATCTCTAAAATAGGTAACTCAGCTTTACCGATAAACACTTGTCCATAGCGGTAACCGTTCACGATAGCCTTTGGATCGGCAGGTTTTCTTTTAGCCGTGTGGGGAGAGGGTTCTGTGATATTGTTTCGGCTCCAAAGGCTTAGCCAGAGTGGAAACCTCATGCCAAAAGGAGTGATAGCACTCTCTTTTTTCATCTTATTTTGTGGCACCCAAGAACCGATATATTGGTTAAGCTTGATAAACTCTTCGATGCTGATCTCACCCTTTCTTAAGGCGACCAGTCCATATTGCACCCCTTCATTGCCCCAAGTAGTGCGGGCAAAACCATGTTTATCGGTGCCATATATTTGAGCTAAGTCTTGCCAGTAGGTCCAGTTTACCTGCTCTTTTACCTCGTCAGAAAAGTAAGGTTTTACAAAGCCCTGTTTAGGGTTGTAGAAGAAGGTTGCTGCGATAAACCAGGAGTAAACACATTCGCTACTGCCATTTGGCATCGATGGCCAAGCACCAGCTATCATCTGATTGAGAGGGACCAAAAAGGTATAGGGATGGTCGAAATCATTGATGCCATTCATCCCCTCTATCTTCTCCCTCTGTTCCCAGTCCCGCCATTTCTCGTTACTGTTATCTGTGACATTAAAGTAGTGTTGGAGAAGGTCACAATCGAGTAGAAATATTGATTGTGACACCATGTCAGGGTAGCTATAGATAGGCATTAAGCCGTCGAGAATACCTGTGCTGTTTTGCGCGATTAGATATTGTGCCAGTGCACCACCAGAGCCACCAATGCCTAAGGTATAGAGGGGATCACCATAGAGTGAGGTAAACTGCTTCTTTACTCGTCTGGCAGTGTCCTCAGCAAGTAACATATTGTAGCTGTAACTGGTGTTGTTACCGCTAGAGCCAATGACGGCATAGCCTTGCCTTAACAGAGAGTGGCGACGGTTGATAAACCTATGAGCCCCCATTCGCCCCTGACGAAATCCGATACTGGCACCACCTTTAAATTGGTAGATTAGTTTTTGATTCCAATAATCCTTAGCCATTCTGTCCCCTATGCTGTTTTGGGGCACTAGCATCATCATGTAGTAGATGTAGCGGTTGATACTGCCTCTCTCAAGGCGAAAAATCTCCGGTACTTCAACCCCATTGATATTGGTTGTGGCTATTAGCTCTCTCGCTGGTGGATTGTTGATATCATAATCTTGAATGATATCTGTGCCAGTTTTTGCGTAGAAGTAATCGATCCGTGATGTGATTAAGCAATCTTTACTGAAGCCAATAGGCTGATTATTATCATCATAGATGGTGACACCATCCCCATTCTGGTTATCGACAATGGGTTGACCTAAACCCGCATCTATCGTCATGCAGTAAAAGGGGTATTGGCGTTCGCCAGCATATAAAGCATCAACGGGGCCTATACCTCCTAAAGGGATCGGGAAAGAGAAACTCTCCTCAGGCCTTGGTGTTAAGCTGATATGTTTCTCTACTGCTAGAATAGGCTTTTCACTGCCCATGGGGGCTATGCCTTTGACCTGGCGACGCACAAGAGGATCTGGCTCACATGCGGTTAGTAGTGTGCAGAATAACAAAAGAGATGTGAGGCTTTGTTTGATCATTTTTACCCTCCTAAAGCGTATTCCCCATCTATTAAGTTTTGTTCGATTCAGTGAAAATGCAAATGTTTTCGAACTGAAAAAAGCGACCTTGGCTTGTACTGCTGAAGTGCTATTTTTTTGGGGTATTTAATTGATTTATATCTGGTTTTATTTGTGAGGGTAGATAGGGATAGTTGATGTGGACTCTGGGTGGTTAAGAGAAATATTCCCTAAATTACAGGGTTTTAAAACTTAAATACTCAAGTGATTGCATCTCTGTTAAGCGGCTATAAGTTCGTCTAAATTCAAAGCTGAGTGCTCCACCAATATAGAGCTCCTCAAGTGCCACTGAGGCGCTAAGGTAGAGCGCGACTCCTTGATCGTAAAGCTCATCGACTAGGCTGATAAATCGCCTTGCAGGATCGTCGTTTACCGCATAATTGAGTTGCCTCTCACCCGTTTGAGTAGCTTGGCAACCATCCTCTGTGCCACGGGCACGGATCCAGCCTCTGGGTTCACCGCCAAGGGGGGGAATATCACTAAGCAGGATAACCTCAAAGCGGCTAGCTAGCTCGATATAATCTAGCTGTGAGCGTGGGCCATTACACAGGGCGTCAAAATCGAGCCAAGCCTGTTTTTGGTTGGCTTTAATAACCTCAATGGGCCTGCCTAAGATCATTAGTGGTTGCTTACTGCTAACAGAGTCTGAGCTTAATTGTTCGAACAGAGTGGAGAAATCTGACTTGGGTTCGAGAAAATAGGTTTGATGGTAGTTCAGATGCCTAAGTCGGTGATCATGCTCTCCATTAAGGTGTATCTCTTGAGTATGCTGCGCTAGCAATCTGATGGTGGGCTCAAATCTCTGTCTCTGTAGGCCATTTTCATACAGGCGTGCAATGGGGATATTTGAGGTTGCAACAAGTAGCACATCGAGCTCAAAAAGGGCGCTAAAGAGGGTACCTAAGATCATGGCATCACCAATATCTGAAACAAAAAACTCATCAAAGCAGATAAGCCTAGTTTCAGAGGCGATACGCTTAGCGATTCGCTTTAAGGGGTCTGTGTTGCCGGATTCCCGTATCATCTCCTTATGTATACGGGCCATAAAGCGGTGAAAGTGCAGCCTAAGAGGAGGCTGATCTAACAGTTCTACAGCTGCGTCACAGAAAAGGTCCATCAACATGGTTTTGCCGCGACCTACATCGCCCCAAAGATAGAGCCCCAAAGTTTTTTGAGAAGAGGGGACTTTAAGGGCTTGATAAAGAAGTTCTAGCTGAGTAACGCTATGACGCTGAACAGGATCATCGGCAAAGTCTGATTGAGTGAGCTTGTATTGATAGCGCTCAAGTGGCGAGAGACTCATGACCGAAAATAGACCTTGTTTGTTAGCATTAAGTGACAGTATACGCTATTTATTGTCAGAGTTTTCATCGGGTTCACTGCTGGAAAAGCAGCGCTTTATCCTGTAGCTTGTGTCTGATTATTGTGCAAAATTACTAAGGAAAGTTATTTTGATTAGATTAATGCTTATTTTACTACTCGTTACTTTTTCAACCATGAGTCTGGCTGTTGAGCCTAGGAATGTTGTTTTTGGCTTGTTGCTAGTCAGTGATAATGCTGCAGATAACAAATTAGCAGCGAAAGATCTGTACCATCTTCCTCCTGAAAGTCCAGAGCTTCTCGATCTTGCTGCATGGGTATTAATTAATAGTGAACTTGAAAATAACGGCGAGCAGGAGGATACATTAGCTTGGCTAGCAAAAGCCCTTGGAGCTTCTAAACAGGTAAGGTACAGGGAGTTGTTACTCGAGTTGCAAAGTAAAACAAGCTCTAAAAAGTTGAGACGTTATATTAAAGATGCGCTAAAAGAGATCGGTGATGGTCAGGGAGAGGCGGTTGATCTTACCGATTTTGATGCCGAACAAGTGAAAAAGGAGCTCACGGAGTTAGCGGCTAACGCTCAAGTTTCAAAAAAAGAGTTTTTACAGTTGAGCGTCGGGGCAAGCTTAGAGGATGTACTTACAGAGCTGGGCCAGCCTAACAGTGTTGGCCAATATGTACGCACTAGTTTTAGGCCGTTTCTTGGTAATGTTAGACTGCAAAACCTGCGAATTAGCTACCTCAACGCTGGTTCAATGGAGTTTAGTTTAGACAAGAATGTTTGGGTGCTTAAAAATGCTTATACCCAATCAGAAATCGATACTACAGATGTCGACCCCACTGAACTAGCTCTGGTGTCTCAACTGCTGAGCAGTGACTATAACTTGGTTCGTAAAAGTGCCCGTGAAGCGATAGCAACCAAACTGAGCAATACAGCGGCATTAGATCAAGTTGCACAGAGGATTTGGGAACTTAAAGATATCGAAGATAAAGGGATGGGGGATGCCATGGCTTGGTTATGTAAAGTTTTGGCTTCCAGTGGTAATGGTCGCTACCACGATGTGCTCAATAAAATATATGAACAAGCTGGCAATAAAAAAATTGCCAAATATGCTAAATCCTCAAAGAGAAAGCTTTCAAGAACAGAGCCTAGCTTCCAGGTGCAATAGCCTATTTACCAAGTACCTGTTGCTCAAAGTTTTATTGCTCAAGAACTATTGTCTAAGAGCTTAGGGAGAGGTTAACTTTCGGTTAGCCTCTCCCTTAATTTAGCTTATTGCTGATCGGATCTCAGTACCAATTCAACACGCCGATTAAGTTTTTGGCCCGCTTCATTGCTGTTGTTGGCAACGGGGGAGTATTCGCCCACTCCCTTACCCGTTAGCTGATCTTTAGGGATTTGATGTGCAGTTGTAAGCTGCTTTACAACCGCTTTTGCTCGTTTATCTGACAATAGCTGGTTGTAGCTCTGTTTACCTTGATCATCTGTGTGTCCGATAACATAAAAACGCTGTTTAGGGTGAGATTTAAGGTAACTTGCCACCACTTTTACAACAGCTTTGGCTTCGGGAAGCATCTTATCGCTGTCAAACTCAAACAGTAACCCATCGAGCGCTACATGGCCTGTTTCGGCCATTTTGTCTGTCAGGCCTTCAAGATCAATGGCGACTCTATCATCGATAAGTTGCGTTTCTTCAATCAGTTTTATCTCGCCCCATAATCCATCTTCAAAGCCGATGATATAAGTCATTGCATAAACATTACCCTGTGGACGTTCTAGTCTATAAAGGCTATAAAATTGACTCTCGTCCCTGCCGATATGCGCTAATGTTTTTATATTTTGATAAACCTTACTTTTTCCGCCACACTCCTTTCCTTGGCAGTTAAATAGTGGGGTAAAACCTAGTTGAGTTAGGGCTACTTTATAGTTTGCATTAACCTCATATTCTGAGTAGTTACGGGGGAGATCATAACTAATATCGGTGATTCGGCCCTCAAGGGTTTTAACTTGGTGCTTTTTCTTATTAATGCCTGTGATGACTTTGGTTTGGCCAAAGTCATACTGCTCATAATCCGTAATATAGGCACCAGGTAGACGCTTAATCATCGGATGGTCTTTACTGTTACGCTCATCTTTATTGGACCTGTCTTTAAATTGGGTTTGAGCTATTTCACTACCAAGATATGCTTGGTTAACTTCAATCAGATCCAGTGGCTCTGGGATGACTTCAACGGTATCGAGTTGCAAGCTCGTCCCCTTGTGCCAACTGGCGGCATAGAGTGATAGATACAACTGTTTTTTATCTAAGGTTAACTTAGCTGTGAGTAGGGCTGGCTGATTTTTAGGAATGGTATTCAGTGGGCGGATCTGTTTTTGTAATTTATCTTTCTTTCCACACTCCTTCCCTGTGCATTCAAAGAGCAGTGTACCGTCTAGTTTGATTATTTGAGTTTTATAGTTATTGACCACGTGAATTGGCTCAAAGCTAACAGGTAGTTCATAGGAGATACGAGAGAGCTTGCCGCTAACTTGCTCTGTCAAATACTTGCTCTTATCAAGGCCTGTGAGAAGTGGATAATGACTAAAGTGTCGATTAGCTTTTTCATCCACTTTTGCTTCAGCTAAAGGCTTGAAAAGTTGTGTTTCAGCTAAGGCTTGATAGCTGAAGATGACACTTGCTGCCAGTAGTAGGTTAAAACCAACACGTAACATAGGGTGAGACTCCACAAAAAGGGGGCTTTTTGCCCCCGTTAAAAATTTAATCATTAGCGACTAGGTAGCAGTGAGATAATATGTGCATAGATTCTCTGACTGAAACTCTCCTCTTCAGCATCATAGGTGAGTTGAAGGTAATCGTTCATATCATCGAAACTGTTCGCTGGGTTAATTTCGATCTCAATGATTTTATCGCCTTCAATCAGGTAATCATCCGGTAAGATGATGGCGTCTAACTCCTGAGGAACATCGACTTCAAGAATATGTATCACTGATAGGTCATTCGGGCTGGTTTGCAGTGACCACTCGAAGGTGCTTAAGTTGCCTAGTGTGAGTTCAACAGATAACCGTTGATTTTCCTCATCAATAACCACCTCATCAGGATAGAAAGCAGGCCAGAAAAGACGGGCGATATCGGCTGTTGTTAACTGCTCTGGGTCATTATGGATTGGCATATCCCAAGTTAGAAAGTCAGTTTCAACACGGCACATCACATCTTGTGTTTGTTCGATATGGTAACGATAGATATATTCCGGCCAAACAAGTTGATCTAGTTTTAATTCCTCAGGCGTTGCACTGATAATCGCTTGCCACTGTTCACTGTCTCTGTGATGTTTTTCAATACTAAAGTGTATCGGCACATTTGTACCGTCATAATGGGTAGTGAGCGTATTATTGTTAAACGCCAAAGCGTTGGGTTGGTAACCTTGATCATTCCGGTTGCCATTAATCCATTTTTCAAGTTGACCATTCCAGCACTCAAGTGGTGTTTCTTGTACACTGCTTGAGTCGGCAATGCTGGCTGTTATTTGATTATCATTGATAAAGCCCAAAAGGGTCAGATCTGGATTGCCATAGTCCAGTGAGAAGAAACTGTTAAGGTGGACGGGGGCTAAGGTAAATTTGTTTGGCGTTAAATCATCGTTCATTATATTGGTTTGAAGTACCTGCCAGTCCACTTCAGACATGATTTTTTCATCGAATGGTGTATCGATATAGCCCTGTGCTATCAAGGTATTATTGACTAAAAAGCGCACATCGATAGGATCGCTATTGAGGTAGCTTTCAAGAGAGAGGCCACTCTCCTCAGATAAGGCGATAAGCCCCGCTTTACTGCTTGAAAATAGCTCATCAATCCCCAGAATAGCAGTCAGATTATCGTTGATAAGTGCGGTGAGGTGAGAGTGTAACCTTTGGGTATCAACAAACTCTATAGCCTCGCTTTGCTCAGCTGAGACTTGATAAACATTACTACCAGAGTGGGGGTAAAGGGAGTCAAGGATCAGTGCTAGTTCCTGCTTTTTTAGCAAAATCTCGCTGCTCGATAGTGCCTGTTCAAGCATCATCTCATAGCGTTGGAATTCGATATGAGTTAACGCGTTAATTGCACCACTGTGATCTTGGAGTGAGAATAACTGACCTATGCCATTACCGATAACGGCATTTAGTCTTTGATGCTGCGTGTTATCATCGTCTGTGTTAGAACTTGAGAGGTTAAGCGCGTTAGCTTTGAACTGGCTTGCTAGTGGAGCTGGAGTAGCTAGTGTTGAGGTTTGTGTATCTGTCCAGTTAGCAATTAGGTAGTACTGTGGATTTTCAGTGTTGCTGTTCCAGTTTATCTGATAACTGCCGTCAGTTTCACTGCTTGATTGGGGCTCTGTTTCATCACAGCGCTTGTTCATATCTAAATCAACGCAGATATCAGCTCCTGCTACAGCGCCTAAATAGGCGATAGTACCTTCTATCTTATGTTCAAACTCAGTAGGCGTCGGCGCTGGTGGTGGAACGACTGGAGGTTCAACCTCTTCAGCGGGAGAGTCAGAGCCTCCACATCCACTTAGCAACAGGGATGAGAGCAGGAGAAGCTCAATTTTATGTTTGAACATATCTGTTTCCTTACAAATATAAGACCAAAAGTACGATCGCATCATTATCCTAAATTTTTACAGGTGAACTATTCCCCGAAAGTATGTATTCAAGACTAAAGTGCGACTATCAGTTGTTGGCCTGCTCATTTTGTTACGGCTTAGCACAGTCGGTTATAACCATGACAGTCTTTGCACCTGAGTCTACCTGCTCCATAGCATTAACTTGCTCAGTGGAGCTCATGTCTTTATATAAAACGGCAACATTGGAATGGCTAAATAGCGGTGTTAACTCGCTGCAGTTTTCAGGTTTATTGATTGAGAGGGGGTTGGCGCGAGTCTGCGCTAGCTTGCTCCAATCTTGAGTATCAATTTGATTAAGGTTGATTGAACCGCTAAACGAGGAGAGATCGCCAAACTCTTTTAGTTTTATGTCGCTTAGATAGAGCGTCTCAAGGGAGTCTAGTTTAGCAAGAGGTGCAAGGGACTCTATCGTTCCCCCTTTTAAGCTGATCATAGTTAATTGTTTGAAATTAATTAGGTCGTTAAGTTTAGTACTCGTCTCTCTGGGGAGTTCACAGCTTAACAGCTCCATTTGATGAGCCTGAGTAAACTGCGATATTTGCGCTGATTGTTCGATACAAGCTGCGATGTTTTTATCACTGAACTGTATCTTGGCTATGGATAAAACGGGGTTACGTTTGATGGTTATATTGAGCTGTGCAATATCATCTAGTGTCTCGACTCTTCCTGTTATGCTTGCACTGTAGAGTTGTTCATTATTTCCTGCGACGTTGGGGGGGAGCTGTAAATTTAGCGCTTGATCTATTTTTAGTCCATTGGAAAGTGTCAGGTGGCTAAGCTGAGAGAGTTTGTCGAAGTGGAGGTAAGTTAACTGATTAACGTTAACCATCTCACCAGCCATAAACTCATAGGTTGAGATGATCTCTGATTGATGCTTTAGCTCTGTCTGAATAAGATTATCGTCGACAAAAAATTCATCGTCTATTTCGTTATTGGGCGTAGCACCGTGTTGAATCGCCAGTTCTGTTAACTGAGTTTCCAGCGTATTGAACTGTTCACTGAGGGGAGCCACTGCCTCTGTGATGTAGCAGAGCTTAAACATCTCAAATAGATTTACCGTCATTGCAACTCGGGTTTGCTCGACATTGATCTCCATTAGCGCCGCAAAAGCACTCTCTTCATCTGGGGTTGAGGCCAGTGTCTGAATATTATCGACATAGTGTTGAAGCTCTATGAGTGTCAGCTCAAAGGTGTCAATCTGCTCGGGTTGATAACAGCTTGAGTCTTGACTGATGGAGTAGACAAAGGTTCGGTAGTAGCTCAAGTAGGCTTCGGTGAGCTGTAGCATCTGGGTTGCGTCTTGCTCAAGCTGCTTGATTAGATCGCTTTGTAGCACTGCAATCGCACTCTTGGTTTCCGCTAACATCTGGTTTAAACGTTCTAAATGGCCACCGTGTTGTCTATTGAGTTTACGTGCTTGTGTGAGTATCTCCTGAGTATCGTTCTGGAAGCTTTCTATTGCGCTTTGAGTCTCGTTTAGCTGAGCCGTGTGTTGAGTATTTGCGTAGGCGCTGAGGTGAATGAACAGGAGAAGATAGCTTAGCAGTAGAGGCAAACTTAATGACGTTTTCACTGATACTCTCCGTTATGTTCTCTACTTTTATACCCAAACAACTTCAAGATACAGGATTCAGCATGTCGAGAAGTGACAGAGTTCAAGGTCGTTAATTGCTCCTGCATTAACGACATTCCCGCCATCCATGGCGGTCTTCATGAAATAGTAGGAATAGTTATTCTCGGCTCTGGCATCCTCGGTAACTGCTCCTGCGTTACTCTATCTCCTGAATCCATTTAGTCGTGCTTCGCCCTACCTTCTGCATCTGACTTCCATGGAAAGGAAGAAATGTCTTATTTTGTATGGAACAAAATAGACCATGCAGTCGTAATTCAATATTTCATAACACAGAAAAATGTTGCGTCTCGCCATGCCCTTCGGGAGCTCTGAAACGAGCATCTTGAGGTCGCTTGGGTATACTTTAATCGCCTTCGAGCTTATCGTAATTTCAGGGTGTGAGGCACTATTCTTAGGTATGTATTTTTGTGAGGTTTTTTGCTTTCGGGTATACCCTCTCGTGTTATGTTAGAAAGGGCTTACCACAAAAGTGTGCAAGCTTTTGCCCGAGTCGATTCATATCAGCTTGGCTACCAAAATTAAACCTAAACGGCTTATCGTTATGGTTAGAGACGATGAGGAGGTTATAACGGTTAACTCGGGTTGGATCTGAGCTTAGGTTAAATGCTTTGATATCGGTTATTGAAATGACCTGTTTGGCGATAGGGTAGAGGGAGCTCACGTGGGTTGCGATCACTTGCTTGCTGAGATCTATCTCTACAGTGACTTTGGCAAAAAGTAGGTGCCAACTTAGTAGTGCGCCAATAGCCCAATAAAGAATCACAATCTCATCATGACGTCCAAGCCCTAAGCCGAGAATAAAGGTTATTAAGGCAAAGATAATTCCAATCACTTTACGGCTGATTGAGTTAAACCTTCTGTTTTTGATTGTGGCTCTGTCTGATGATATCTCTTTAAACAACATGGCTAACTTCCAAATAGCTTTAATACAAAGCCAAGAGTAATAAAAACAGGAAGTGGGAGCAGAAGCTTAAGCCAAGCTGTTGAGTTCCATAGTGGCTCAATGGGTTTGCTTGGTGCTTGGGCGTCGCTAGATATCTTGAGCTCACCCAGTGGCACTATCTCTGGGTACTGGCTAACTTGTTCAAAAGCGGGCAATTGAAAATGGCTTGAAATAAAGCGTAATGCTTGCTCTGTCTCAGCTAAATCGCCGATAACAAAGTGTTGTCCCTCTATGATGATCTGGTAGCTACTCTCCTTGTGTACGGAGGGACTAAGGGTGATTTCAGTCTTGGCTAAGGATTTGCTTTTCCACTGCTTTAATTTAATGCCAAATGTACGAAGCTCTAGATAAGCTTGAGTGTTGAGAGTATCTAACACTAGCTGATGTTTCGTTACCAGAAGAGTGATAACAGTCAAGGTGAACAGCAGGCTAGCGGATATAAAGAGGTTCTGCTCTGTACCATCTAGCCTTACTGCCATGAACAGTGAGCTGACAAGAGGGATGGTTAAGATAAAACCAAAAGCACGTATGAAAAGTAGGGTTTTAGTAGCTAGAGGCAGTCTATCGGGCAGATATTTATCATTGAAATGAATTTTGGCATTTTTTGATAGTGCAGAATAATTCAAGTAAAGCGCTCTCCTATTAAACCTGCTGAAGCCTAAAGGTTAAGGCAGTGAAGATAAAAACCAACCTTTCGGAGTTTTAATAAATTTACAGCTCATGGTTGAGCGGTAATTTTCACTGAGAATGAATAAGCCTACTTTTGCTTGTTGTTGTGCATGGTACTTTTCCTGTTTGATTTTTGATGGTGTTTGGTAGGTGACTTTTTGAGGCTCAATGCTGATTATTTTCTTCTTCACGAACCAACGCTCATGGGCTCTTTCCAACACTTTCATTGAACGCTTTTTCTCATGCTCTGACGGGGTTACTGGCATCTGAGCAATAAAAGTGGCGAGATCTTTTTTCTCTATAAAGTCAAATGTGTCTAAACAGCGTTGAGTTAATACCTGCTCCAGATTTTCTGAGGCCTCAGCTATGCTGGTACCTAACAAAAATAGCGGTATCAAAGCGAGATAACGTAACATTATTATTCCTTTTATAATGGGGGAGCGTGAAGCCCCCCATCTTATTCACTAACTACTCATGCTGTAAAGCGTTCAGTGGATTAACCTTATTGGTGACTTTTTGTTTTGTTGGGCCGACTTCAACTTGGAAAGTTTTAACACTGTCCTTGAGTAGATCGCGTCCCTCTAAGGCATCACCTGCCACCGAGATAACATTACCTTCAAACTGAATGTAATAGGTGCCAATTTCATCTTCAGCACGAATACCAACTAGCTTAACGTTATGTGAACCAGCATTTAATGGGATAGATATTGGCCCCACTTTCCGTTGTGGGCTTGAGCCATCTGTAATGACCTTATCATCTACAACTAACTTGAAGATATCATCATTAAAGTTACCATTGTCCCCAAAAGTCACATCTAAAATAAAGGGGATAGTAAATACTAGTCCGTTGCTGACTTCACTATTAACCTCTACCGTGACCTCTCCAGTAATAACGTTATTAGGTACTGTAACTGTTAGTTTTCCAGCCTCTGACTTTCTGACACTGGCAATGACCCTTTGACCATCTTTGCCTGCAAAGGTGACTCGGTTTTTCGATTTTAGTGGGCTAAAACCTATGCCTTCGATAATCACTGTATCGCCTGGTTGTCCAGAGTCAGCTTTAAGACGAGCGATCTCTAACCCATCTCCAATTTGAATTTTTACTGGAGAGTTCGCCTCTTCGCCCCTATGTTCGACGCGAACTGCGATTGGACCGACAGCATTTTCAAGTAACGTTCCTGGTACTGTGATATCTAATAAGGTTCCCTCTAGAGAGACGTTATCGTGTTCTCTTTCAACTTCTTGAGTCGATGCCCCCTCATCCTTTAGGAATGTGATAGGTTCTTCATCGAACCAATACCAGCGCTCATTAATTCCAAAGCCCGTACCTATAATGGATAAAGGTTTATCGACCGCTTCAGCTTTCATGATGCTAGGTTCAATATCTACAATGGTTAATCCCCACGTGACAGTAAAATCTGATTTTACTGGAACAAAGGCCATATCCTTAATTGTTTTAACTTGATCAATTAAGATGTCGGCAACTTGCGCACCGGTAATAATGGCTTCTACTTGGCCAACAAATGGAGTCCATTTTCTTAATGCTGCTCCCGCTGCCATCACGGCAATATCTTGAGGACTAACGCCTAACTCCTGCAGTACAGCTTTGGTGATGGGCCCAAGCTTTCCTGCGTTGGCAGGGTCGGCTAGAAGCTCAACTTCATTTTTATAAAACTCAATGGCTACCTGTTTTACAAACTCTTCAATATCTTCATTGGTAATATTCTCATCATTATATAGCTTCTCTGCTTCCTCCATGAGTTTGGGGGAGTACTGAATGATTAGCTTAGTGATAACAACAGGATCGAAACCTGTCGGTTCATAGCCTATTCCCGTTAGGATGAGGTCAAAAAACTTAAGTAAAATACCATCTATGATGGTTCTTATTGCTATGCTCTGCCGAGCTTGAATGATCGCTCGGTCATAGTCACTACTTGGTACATAGCTAAAAGGAGATGGGCCTAAAGGTGTGCCGACGCCGGGGGCGATGACTTGATATAAGCAGTTTTGGTAAGGACACTCGTTATAGTATTGATCTTTAGACCAAAACTCTAAACCTAGGAAGGTACCAGATTGTGGGCCTAAGATATTACCATCCCAGCCGTTTTTGATATGTTTCCTCAGAGGAGAGTCGAGTTGATCGGGATCGTACTCCCCATTTTCACCTAAGGGGATGATCATGGTGCTTAGGTATAGTTTGGTTCTGTTTTGTAGCTCGACACAACCATCATAACTTAACTTACTTTTTTGCTCGTCACTGATATCACTGTTATCTGGACAGCTTGGATCTGATGGTAGCCAATTATCAAGAAAGTTTGTTGCTTCAAGGGAGTAGTCAAAGTGATCTGTGCCGTAATTGACTATGGTTGGCTTAATACTGCCAGTGCTTTTCTGCTGACTTTGAGCTTGATAACTCAAAGGCTGACTCGCTTTTCCTGAGCTTTGTTGTACAGATTGCTTGCTATTGTATCTGTCAAAAATAGCATTACTGTTACTAATAAGTAGAGTCGTGGTCTCACTGCTTAGCTTATCTAATGCTGTTGGTGACAGCTCAAGTTGGTCACTTAAGTGGGCAGTTACCTCAGTAAATTCTGAATAACTTGATATCTCGGTCTTAAAGCTACTGAGTTGCTCATTGGGGATCTTATTGATCCCGATGAAATCTAAAATATACCTAAAACTAGTGCTGGTAATATCCAGTGAAAAGCTATCCTCTTCAGGTAACATATAGCCACTAAGATAGATTTTTCCGTCATTTTCATCTTGGGTTTCAAAGTAACTGGTGACAGGAGTCAGGCGGTTTTTGAACTGTTCAACACTAACTGCATTAGAGGCATCAAGCTCATATTGAGAACCTAGTAGGGTCTCAATTTTTAGTTCGCCAGCATCAACTGTTCCAACTTCAACTAACTGTAGATCAATCTGTTGGGTGATATAGTAGCTAACAGCGTTGCTTTGACCGATAGCGTTATTGATTTGCAGCTCTCCATCAGAGAGTGATGCTGGCGTTTTGACAGTCAGGGTTGAGCCAGTATTACTAATAATCTCTAATGGTGTGCCATTGGCTGTGATGGTCATATCATCTGAAAAATCAGCCCCGAGAAGTTGAGTCTGACTCTCCTCTTCTAGAAGTAGTGCGCCCGATGAACTGATGATTGGCGTCCCTTTTGGATGAAGAGTCACATTTCTAGTGTTGGTTTTATTTATCCCGTCAGAGATAAAAATACTATCTGTGCCTGCTGGAATATTGGCTTTAGCGATGCCGCTAGAGACAGAGATAGGAAGGTTAATAGGAGCTTGCCCTTTGCGTTTAAAGATCAGGTAATGCTGCTCAGCACTTAGAGGCTCATCAATGCTGACTTGTACCAGATCATCTTCACGAAGAAAGTTCACCGATATATTGTTGTGTGTGACGTAGGGAGCACCAATCAGTTTGCTTTGATCTTCCGCGATATCGATAAGTCTTTGCTGGTCGTGTATATCGAGTAATCCATCGTTATCATCATCGAGATCTAAATAGTTGGGAGTGGTATCTAAGTCGGTATCTAAAGGTTGGCTGGCATCGTCCCCATACTCCTGAAGGTCAAGTATGCTATTGCCATCTGAATCGTCGTCGAGAAAATTACCTATGCCATCATTATCACGATCATCAGCGCCTTCGCTCTTGTCTGATAATCCGTCGTCATCACTATCGGAATCGAGCCAGTTTGGTAATTCATCGTTATCAGGATTAAAACTAATTTGATCGGAATAGAATGGGTAAAGGAACTCCTCTGTATCGGCAATGGTATCCCCGTCGGTATCGTGGGTTAAGTTGCTTATCGCTAGAGCGGCTTCTTTGATATCATCTATGGCGTCTCCATCTTGATCGATAAAGATCTCCACATGGTAGGTAAAGCTCTCCTTGCCATCAAAGTTGATGTCATTAACACCTATATGATGCAGACCTGAATCTAATATCTCTACGTTAATCGCAAGGGTTTTTAAAGAAGGCTCAATATCGATGACACCGAAGTTTAATGCATCACCATTCTTATCAGAAAAATAGATGTTAGGTTTAAAATCAGGGTCTTGATATTTTAGCGTTAGTGTATAGAAATCACCCTCTTCGGCGTTAAACGAGAAGAGATCGCCATTATCTGATTTTTGTGAAATTGCACCACTCACTGCAAAAGGTGGTGCTAACTCAGTTTCCGTGGCAATAGAGGGGTTATCATTGGGCTCTAACTCAGTGATCAGTGCCATTGATTGCTTATCAAGGTTGAACGGATAAGCATCAAACTCATCTAATACCCCGTCACTATCTTCATCTTTGTTTTCCCAAGTCCCCACTAAATCAACTGGATCGGTTGGATCTGGGGTGGGGTCAGGAGTTGGATCGGGCGTGGGATCTGGGGTTGTTGGTGGCGTTGGATCTGGATTTTCTGGGCCTTCACCCTCTTCGAGATCTCCATTACAGCCAGCGATCCCCATGGTGGCGCTGAGTAATGCAGCCAACCAAAGCTTTTGAGTTAGCTTAAGAGTCTTGTATTTCATTCTTCATACTTCCCTATGTCAATTCCTGTCTTTCTGCCGCTTTAAGCTTATTGAGCTCATTGCTGCTTTTATTTGTTTACATTCGAAATGGTGTTTGCATCCGCATTAAGCCTTGCGAAGTGAGTGCTAAATATATGTCTCCGGTGGCCGCGCCAAGTGCGTTACAAGCCAATTGATCTTGAGTTGGCCTGACAAGCCAAGGGTTGGTGACAATCTCATTGATCACACGGTTGGCAAACGGGACGATTAATCTTTGGCACCAACGGATCTCTATCTGCAATAAGTTGGCATCTTGAATATTTAATCTGCGGTTATGGCTCCCACTTCCAACGTTTTCTGACCTTGTGTTTCGGTACATTAAGTTGTTGTTGGGGATCTCGTAAATAAAGCCACGAGGCGTTCGACTTCGGACTCTGAATTTGGTGAAAGTTCGGTTATCAGGGTTGAGAATACGTATCTGGCTCTGTAGCTGAGTGGCTATTGTGGATCTCACTACGGCAGTCACTGTATCTGTGGCTGCAGTGCCTTGGGCAAACAGAGGCATCATGCCTTGAGCAAGCCCCTTACGTATCTCTGCGACACTGCCATGATGCAAAGTACCGGCCCTTACCGCTTGAACTGTGGCGGCATCCAGTGTGCTTTTACTCGTGTAGATAAACCCCCACTGGACTATCATCATCATGGTGACGAGAATAATCGGCATTAGGAAAGGCAGAGTGGCGTGGAACTCAAACATACTCTGCCCCTTCTGCCATATGTGAGAGTTCTGGCTATTCATCGTGAAGCCTGCTCACTTGGCAAAACAGGTGCATGAGATTCACTCTGTATACTATTTAAAGCATGAAGTAGGGCTTTAATCTGTCTACCAACGGGGGTATTGGGGTTACCTTGTCGAGAGGCGGATGACAGTACTTGTGTCGACTGTTTTATTCTTACCAGACTCATGTTGTACCAAGCCTTTTGATTGGAGGGGTCAAGCTCTAAACAGCGCATGTAAGCGGAAACCGCAGCATCTTGTCGACCGGTTCTGGTATAGATGTTGCCAAGTCTGAACCAACCCGGCGCATAATTAGGGACACTGGTTAATACTTGTAGGTATAAACTTTCAGCTTGATCGAGTCGCGCCATCTTATAGGCTTGTTCGGCCTCAGATTGCAGAACCATTATTTGTTGATTCCCCTTTGGCTCTTTCTCTTGAGTAGAGGAGGCACAGCCAAATAGATGCATTAGACTTAGTATTAACAAAGCCTTAAAAATTAATCTTGCCATACAATGGTATCTCCCTGTTTTATATTCTTATTTTCACTATTACCAGCTGAGAGCTCTAATACTTGAGTCGCGCCACGGCATGCGCTACTACGCCAAGGCGCTAGGTTTGAAGTGATCTTAAGCACCTTATTTTTACTATTGAGGTAAACAATATCTAAGGGATAGCGCATCCCCATGGTGTGTACTGAATTACAGGGAGAGATAAGCATTCCCTGCTCAGTTGTCAGCTGTTTTCTACCCAGTAAACCACGCAGTCTTAGCCAAGGAGTGTTAGCAAGGTAGATATGTTCGATACGACTTCCCTTAGGGGTTGAAAGCTGTGTTTTTTTCATTTTATAGCTCATACATAAACTTCATTGCGATGGGGAAAGCCAAAATCATGAATGTCACCGGAAAGATAAATACGATGAGGGGAAAAACCAGTTTAACTGGCGCTTCTAGGGCTTTCTTTTCGGCACGTTGAAATCGTTCAATACGGCGCTGATCCGATTGAACTCTTAAGGTTTGGCCTAGACTGGCACCTGTTTTTTCTGCCTGAGCAAGTGCACTGACTAAGCTATTTATCTCGGTGATCTGTACTCGCTCTGCCATATTTCTAAATGATTGAGCACGGGACATACCAGCGCGCATATCTCGGATCACTTTTTCAAACTCGATCCTCAATGGGCCTGATGGACCACGCTCAACGGCTTGGCTGATTGCGCCTGTCATATTCAATCCCGCTTCAATAGACATGGTTAAATAATCGAGGTACACAGGTAGCGATTTTACGATGAGTGCTTGACGCTTTTTTCGCAGATCATTGAGGGTGATAACTGGCAAAATATAGCCAAATAATCCAGCTAAGATCAGATACTTGATACTGATATCGTCGAGTAGGAGACCGCAAATAGTTGCTAAACCTACAGCAAAAAGAGTACTGAGGATCCTGATCGCAAAATACTGTTCTGCGGTCATCATGTAGGAGACGCCGGAGATCTGCAGTTTCTTGGATATTCTCTCTAGATAATCAACACTTAAGTTTTCACTGACGTAAAACGCGAATAAGCGAACCAGTGGCCAGATGAGCTTTAAGCCCGGTGAAAGCGGATCCATAAATTCGCGATTGGCCTGTGGCACTTTGCGATAGATACGTATACTGCTTATCGTCAGGAAGATAAATGCTATGGTGAAAACAGTAACAATTAAATTAACCATGCAGCCTCCTAAACATCAATTGCAACGATTTTACGAATGGAGAGATAACCACTTGTCAGCATGATGAAGATCAGTGCCATCAAGGCCCAGCCCATAGGTTCGGTGAGGATCCTACCCATGGATTTAGGCTCCATATGGTAGAGTACAAAGCCGATAAAGAGTGGCAGCATGGTCATCACTATGCCCTGCATCTTTCCCTGTGAGGTGAGGGCATCTATCTTGCCCTCCATCTCTATCTTTCTTCTTAGGGTTGAGGAGAGTCTGAATAACACCTCGGCTAGGTTTCCACCTACCTCCCGTGAGATCTGCATACCTGCGGTGACGAGTTGAAACTCATCTTCTGGGATACGTTTATACATATTGTCGAGGGCGGTATTAAATTCGACCCCCAATCTCTGCTCCCTTTGAAATAGCTGAAACTCCTGCTTGATAGGAGCCTGCATCTCTTCAGACATAAATTCGATAGCTGTACTGACATTGGCACCAGATTGCATAGAGGAGGCGATCATGTTGAGGGCATCTGGAAGCTGATGGACAAATTTACGTCGGCGGCGTTTATGCAGGAATTTGTATGCAAACCTAGGAATGAAAGCCAGTACAATACTGATAATGATCCCCAAAGCCCAAGATCCTAAAAATATTCTGACAATAAAAGGAACCGAGAACAGGGTGATCATGTTGAGCATGAATAGCTGCTTAGGTTCGATAAAAAGGAACATATCGAACAGGTTCGTTTTTGCCGATGAAGTGAAGGTCTCCTGATACTTCTGGGCAAACTTTGCAGAAAGGTGTTTAAGGGACCACACCAAAATTGCTACGGCAAAAAAAGCAAATATTGCGGAGAATACGGCACTAGTCATCTCTTTTATCCTTATCGAAGATATCCAGTCTCACTTTTACACCTTGCTTGCGTAGCTGCTCATAAAACTCAGGCATAGTGCCTGTGGCAGTGTAGTAACCTTGGACCTTTCCTTCGCTATTGAAGCCAGTTTGTTCAAATTTAAAGATCTCTGACAGTTGGACAATCGAGCCCTCTAAACCTGTGATTTCACAGATGCTGGTGATCCGTCGGGAACCATCAGAAAAGCGTGACTGCTGCACTATGATATTGACGGCTGAGGTTATCTGTTCGCGAATAGCGGAGACGGGCAGATCCATCCCTGCCATCATCACCATCACCTCCAGACGTGAGATACAGTCCCGTGGTGAGTTAGAGTGTGCGGTTGTTAGCGAGCCGTCGTGACCTGTATTCATCGCCTGCAACATATCTAAAGCTTCACCGCCACGACACTCACCAATGACCACACGGTCTGGGCGCATCCTGAGGCAGTTTTTGACTAAATCTCTAATCTCAATGGCGCCTTTCCCCTCTTGGTTTGGTGGACGGGCTTCCAGTGAAACTAAGTTGGGCTGGTAGAGCTGAAGCTCAGCGGCATCCTCAACGGTGACGATACGTTCATTGTCGGGGATAAAGTTTGAGAGCACATTAAGCAGGGTTGTTTTACCTGAGCCTGTACCGCCAGAGATGATGATGTTCTTTTTCTGATTCACGGCAGTTTCAAGAAACCCTGCCATGGCTTGATTCATAGAGCCAAATTTGACTAAGTCATCGCAGCTTAGCCTTTGCTGCATAAATTTCCGGATAGTAATGCAGGGGCCTTTAAGGGCAAGGGGAGGAATAACCGCATTTACTCGAGAGCCATCTTTTAATCGCGCATCGACCATAGGAGAGCTCTCATCGATACGTCTGCCGATTGGGGTGACGATACGCTCAATTGCGCCTAAGACAGCTTGATCATCTGAAAAAGCGATATCTGAGAGGTAGAGATTACCGGCTTTCTCATAGAAGATCTGATCATGACTATTGACCATTATCTCTGTAACGTCGGGGTCGTCTATCAAGCCTTCTAGTGGGCCAAGTCCAATGGTTTCATCCAACACCTCCTTGGTGAGGGACTCGACCTCAATATCTTTTGGTAGATTAATACTGGTGATGATCTGATTGATAAGTGATTCACTCTGGGCTCTTAGCTCCACATCACTCATCTCGTTGACATTGACGCGCCTTAAGTCCATCAACTTAAGCAGTTCTGAGTGCACCTTTCTGCGCCATTCGTTTCGAGTTGCGATCTGCTTAAGCTGCTTATCGCTGAGAACTGGCTTCTCCTCCTGTTCCGGAGCATTATCAGCCTCTTTTGTTGGAGGAAGCTCCTCAGTTACTTCTTTGGTGACCTTGGTTTCAGCCTGCTCATATTGAGGCGCATCTTGGTATTGGGGATCTGTGCTGTGAACGCGAATCTGATAATCACCTACTTGGATCTTATCTGTCATAGAGAGCGGGCCATATTGGTCCCGCTTCTCATCATTGACTTTTAATCCGGTGCGGCTTTTATTATCGCGGATATAAATTCCATCATCACTCTGGGTTAAAATTGCGTGATGTTTGGATACTTTAAAGCCTCTTAATACGATAAGTTGCTCTGGATCTTTGCCAATTTTGCAGTGGGAGTGAATACACTGGAACTCACCCACCTTGGTGCCTTTAGTCGTGCTTACGATGACATTAAACATGTTGCACTCCTAATCCAGAATATAAAAAGCTTCAAGCTTATTGGTTTCTTCAGCCATCTCTAACCCGCGCTCTAGCTGCTTATCGTGGCTCTCCTCACCTGGGTATACGACAGTTGGGGTGACAAAGATAACCAGCTCACTCTTGTTATCCTTAAAGTCTCTGGACTTAAACAGTTCACCTAAAATGGGGATATCACCTAGCAGAGGGAACTTGTTGACGATTTTTGACATCTCACTGTTAACTAATCCCGAGATAACGATGGTTTCATTATTCTTAACGTTGATGACAGACTCAGTGCGCCTAGTGAGCATACCTGGGATACCGTCGACAGCGACTGAAGGGTCGATAGAGCTAACTTCGGCCATCACTCTACTGACAATATTGAGATCGTCATCGACTACAGGCTCGATATCGAGCTTGATGCCGTACTCTTTGTACTCAACATCAACTGCGCCAAGGCCGCTGACACTGCGAATAGGGAATTCACCACCGGCGAGAAAGTTAGCCGATTCACCACTGCGAGTGGTGAGGTTGGGTTCAGCCAGCATGCGGGCATCGCCCTTTTCTGATAGCAGCTGTATCTGCGAGCCTATGCCGGTCACTATGCCGAAATAGTTCCACCCTCGGGTATCTAAGACGCCAATGCTATCGGTGATTGCACTCGTTATTGTTTCTGAATACTGCCCCGGTGAGGATACGCTGAAGATGGGATTAGCGGAGAAAGCTTTAGCCGCGCCATATGCAGGCCCAGCCATGGATGATTCCCATTTGATACCTATGTTATTCAGGGTTGATTTATTAAACTCAACAATCTTAACCTGCATCTTAATCATGGGAGCCATAGTCTTGGCAAACTTAAGGTATTTGATTAAGGAGACCACATTTGGGTCGGCTTCTATTATTGTCTCTAACTGCTCCTTTTGGGAGAGGTCTGCCTCACCTTGAACTATGATCAAGCCATCATTTTCTGTGACCTTAATCGAAGGGAAAGCCGCCAACATCTTTTTTATGGTATCAGTGGTTTTCAGTGAGTTATCTGGCGTGACAGAGATGCTCAGCTTGATCAGCTTGCCATCTTTTTGCCACAGCTGTACGTCGGTATTTCCCGGAGACTCAGCGATCAGTAAAACACCTTTATCATCGATAACTTTAGCACTGAGTACTTTGCCGTTACCCACTACAATTCGTTCAACATTTTTGGCGTTATAAAGTTCTACAGCCCCCATGTAGAGCTTAAGTGGGGTGTTATTATGTGCGTAGCTAACAAGCGGGATGAAGATACATGCCCAAATAATTGCGATTAACTTTCTTGAGTTCATAGTGCTGTCTTATTCTTATATTGGCTAAGTTGTTCAAGTACTGATTCTGGAAGTGGGTAGGCTTGTACTGTGGTTTTCATACCACTGCCACCAACAATCATCTCGACCTCCTGATTTAAAAGATCATCAGCTTGTCCGAAAAGTTGTTGTTCATGAAGTGAGATAAAATCGAGAGCCAGACTTTCAGTCTGATTGCGTAAAAAGGTCACGAATTTGCCTTTCTCTTTCGCAAGAGTGACTCTAGCTGCATCGTGAACAGATAAAGCCAGTGTGACTGTGTTATAGGCGTTTGGATTGTCGTATAGGGTGTCAGCTAGTTCAGGATTAACATCAACACTTTGTCTTCCTGTGGCTAGAACTGTGACATTCTCAAGAAGCAGTTGAAGTTTTTTGCGTTCAATGTCGCCAGATTCCTCGTCAAATGAGAGCAGTAGATCGATATGATCCGATGGTACTAACATGCCTGCTGTTGAGTTGAGTTCATCAATATTGATGGTTACCGCTCGTTGGCCCTCTTTTAAAATATCTGAAAACTGCTCGGCTTTATGCCCAGGCAAGTAGGTGCCCATTAATGGGCGGCCAGGAGACATAGGCTCAAGCAACATCTGACCGACTATCTGATTAAAATCTTTAGGGTGAATGGCATCTAAAGGTAGGGTGTCCGCTTGGATCTTTCTAACAGACATATTGGCTTCTGAGATAATGTCGCCTTTTCTTAGCTCCTGTGTCGCAACGACAACTTGGGCCATCTTTATATTATCTTTTGATAGCTCTGCGATGAGCTCTTGCTCTTTCGTGATGAAGTAATTTTTGGTCGCCCAAGCTGCAATACTACCTAACACTATGGCTATGATGAGTAGTACCCAGTTGAAGTCGAATGATTTGATCTGCATGTTTTAACCTAAATTAGTTGGGTAAGACTGAAAGAGACTTGCTGTACGCAAAGGCGGTATACCACTCTCGTAAAGTTTCGATACAGAGGTCCATAACGTCGCTATTATTATCTATTGGTGTTAACAGGGCGGCGACTAACGCCGCACATACAACTAAGTACTCGACACTAGCTTGGCCTCTTATTTTTGATGTTTTAGGCATCCTTAAAGTCCTTCCTTGACCTGATTTGCAACAATGTATATGACTGATTTTTTTGTGTTAAAGCTGATATCTACTAGGTTAGAGCCTTGGCTCATCTGTAAGGCTGCTTTTCCCGATTGAGTGTCCAAAATGGCTGAGTTTTCAACCCACCCCCTTTGTTGAAAATGTCGCCTATAGAAGTGATAACTAGAGGCTAGGCTGTTAGGGGTTGACAGTATTAATGTGCGGCCCTGTTTGAATATATCGTTGGATTTGATATCTGAAATTAGTGTTGATCCATTTGGCTTAGGGAACTGGACCTGATTATTCTTCTCAAGCTGACGGTCTGTGACATTTTTGGTGACTCCCACATAGGTAATAACGCGGTCATACTCTTGATGAATACGTGCCGTCAGCAAGAAGGGAGGCTGCATGCTGTTAATTACATAGTCGCCGTTGAACATCTGGGCATCGAAGCGCTCACTCTTCTCCTCCCACTGCTTTTTAAAAAAACTGGCGATCATCATCTGGCTCTGCTCATCTTCCATCACCCAAGTTTTCATCGGGTAACCGTGATAGAGCATGGAGTCTGCAACCACCTGAACCTCGGCAGTATCGGGGAACTCAACTTCCGGCCAGTCGTCGGCGAACAGATATGGAGAGGTAAGAAGAAGTACTAATGCCAAATATTTTTTCATCTGTTAACCTCCACAGTTAGCCGTACCATAGGTACATAGTCGGTTAGCAGGAAGCACATCGGGGCTCACATGACCCAGTTTGAGACTACTTGGGCGAAGATCTTTACCGAAAGGGAGAATGCCCATTAAGCGCTGAGCTGTACGTATTACGCCATTGTCCATCACGTTAGTCAGTACCAGTTTTCGGGTTCGATTTTTCACATGATAGGGACCCGCTGCATTCCAGCCCGATGCGAGCAGGGCGCTTTGACTGTTAAAGTTCAGGTCTAACTCGTCAAAGGGTTCTATATAGAAGTTCTCAACTTGAGTACTAACGTTAGTGCGATAAAACTGATCTCTCTCTAATGAGAACCCCATAAAAGAGATAACGCCTAATGCTGTACTGGTGGCACCGTTTAAGACCCCAGGGAGCCGACTTCCATTGCTACTTCGAGTAAACCGGTCGAGCTCATCACTATTATTTGGGTTGTCTTGATTAGATTTAACTAAAGGTTGTAAATCCTGCGCAGCTCCCTGCTGCACCTGATGCTCAACTAAAGGGTGAACATGTTCGCTCCAGTCCCATTGTTCATTAGTAGAGCTAGCAATCTGGTTGCCATCTTGTTGGTAAAAGCGCCAAGGGATCTGCCTAGCAAGGTCGGCTTCGCTTTTTCTGGCCAGATAGATACCACTTCTGCGTGGTAGTTGGCTGGGTTGACGGTTTTTCCACACCGTTCTTTCCCATGCACTGTAGTGAGATGCCTGCTCAGCTCTATGTTGAATGCCTGTGAGCTTGGACATAAAGGGTAATAAGATAAGTAGAGGCACGATGACGTAGCTTAATCCAACTACTGACTCTACCATTGCTTGCCCCCGCTGCTTTGTATTAAACCTATTCATTACAAAAACCTAGTTATTGCTAAGACGGCACTGCGTTCAGTGTTTGTAGAATCGGATAGCCGGGTTTGCCAGTAAGGATTGTAGAGATTGCCATACTCATGGCGGCCATCGGCTCGACTCCAAGATGAGGTCCGGGCCATCAAGTCGTGTGGTCGTGAGTAGTAGACCTGCGCTGCAGAAAGGGCGGTCATTCTGTCACCTAGCATCTCCTCATTGGTGGCGGGGTTTGTGTGCTCTTCACCTGCCGTCACAGTGCTTGTTGTGCGCACACTGTTTTGAGGCTTGGAAACAACAACGGCGATATTCCGTCCGCTACTTCTGTTATTTCCTCTCTCAGATAGGCCATAGAAAGGTTGGATACCACTGTACCAGCCACGGGTTTCCTGATCGTAACCTGCATACCTTGCCGCGGTTCCATTGGTACGCCGGCTTGACCCCCAGTAATTTCTATTCCCTATTCTTCGGATATCGGCTCTGTTATCTGAGCGCGTGCCTCCCCAACCTAATGGGGTCTCTCTATAACCTCTCCAGCGACAACCTGACCAGCTACAGCGAAACTTTGAGAGGTGAAAACTGATGGTATCCATTGAGGTCCAAGTTTCCGCTTTGCTACTGTCTCTATCATTGTTTGAGATCAGCTCACTGCCGCCTGTTTTATAGGTTCTCCAACGGATTGGGAAAAAACTAAGCGACCAAGGAAACCCCAATTTATAGCTGCGTTTTTTCGCGAAGGGATCACGAGAGTTCATGGTTACCGTGATGAAATCTTTAAATTGCTTCGACTTGTTTCTGTGGGAGCCACGGGTATGGCGTTTTTGGAAATCAATCCAATGATCTTTTATATCCCCTAACATTTGAGGATTCTGAAGAAGATCTAATCTAGCATTGGGGTCATTTGCCTTTACTATCTTTCCAGCGGTATTAAATGAGCTAAGAAGTCCTGCATAGTGGATGATCTGCTGAGAGGTTGTGAGGGCATATAACATGGCGTTTTCAGCATAAATTAGTGCTTCGAAAACAGGTTGAGCGACTGTGTTAATCGCACCGACAGCACTTTTAATCCCAGAAAGTGCTTGTCCTAGATAGGGAACCCAGCAGAGGAAATTACAGGCATTTTCGGCAAATTTGTCGGTCATATTAAACCAAGACGAGAGTCCAACCATCTGGGCGACTGCAACCTGATTGGCAACAGATGCTCTGTTGGTGTATGCCTTAAAATTAAAGTCGCGGGCGGCGATGGTTGCCACACTGTAGGCGGTATTATCTGCTGTATTTTGTAACTTAGTGCCGTTTAAATTTAGCTGTGATGCATTAAAACTAAAAAGCACTACCATAAGTGCAAAAGACATAAGAATTAAGGACAGAACCATCGCCTGTCCCTTGTGTCGTGTCAGCATACGTCCATGCTCCATTGCTGGTTTTGTGCGATATCTACAATTCAGGTAAATATGATGAGGTTTAATGTTTTAGCTTTAGATTTCCGATACTCAATCGACACCTGTACCGCCACCTCCACCGCTTGCCCCATTGGCACCTTCGTTATAGTTACCTAAGTTGTAATCTTGATCGGCAACACCTGTTGCACTCGCTGAGGATTGCTGGGCTGCAGTGATTTGACCTTGGGAGTCTTGACCTGATACCTCAGAGGAGAGTCCGGAGACTTGATTGCGTACGGTCTGGCCAAAGAAGCTATATACGCCGATGGCTGACACAGCAATAAGCGCAACTATGATGATATATTCAGTCATTCCCTGACCGAGACTTTTAAATTTGGTCATAGGTTAAATTCCTTTTTACTAACGAGTAATATCATGAGTTAGCAGAGGGAGGGGGCTTCTGCTAACTCATCTCAGTTAGTTGCCTTGATCTGCACCTTCATTGTAATTGCCGAGGTTGTAATCTTCATCGGCATTAGTTGTTGCATCAGCAGCGGAGCCTTGAGCAGCAGTGATTTGAGCATTTGCATTTTGACCAGACATTTCAGACGATAGGCCTGCAACTTGATTTCGGATTGTTTGACCAAAAAAGCTGTATACGCCAATTGCAGAAACGGCAATCAGGGCTACAATGATAATATATTCAGTCATGCCTTGACCGCGTTGTTTGTTTTTTAACATTCCTTCTCTCCTTGAGAATATAATAATACAGTTATCCGTATATTATACTGAATGAAATGAGTCTCAATTATTAGAAAGGATAATATTAACATCGTGTATACATTCTTTCGGATAGGTTTTAATTAATCTCCATTCCTTGGTTATAGGCTAGTAATAAATGACTACGGTTTCTTATGTTGGTCTTTTTGTAAATATTTTGCATATGCATTTTTATTGTGTTAATCGAAACATTTAATTGATGGGCGACCTGCTCATTACTAAAACCATTGCAAACTAGGGATAATACCTCTTTCTCTTTTTTAGTTGTTGAGGTGATTAATAAGACCTGTCCTTCTGACAGAGTTTGTTTTTGATAGTTTAAAATGAATTTAGAGAGAGCTTCATTGCTAAAGTAAAGGTTACCTTTAAGGATCTTAGATATTGTTTCCAATAAAAGGTGAGCTGGAGCATCAGATGAGACAGATGCTCTAAAGCCAAGTTTTATAAGGGAAACTTCATCATCAATTGATAGCTTGTTACAGATGGCAATATGAAAACCATCGGAAAGCAGGCTCTTTTCAATATTTTGAATATCATTAGAAACAGAGCTCATAAAGTGCAATAAGATTTTTTGCTTCTCTTGGCAATTACTCCATGCGTTCACAAGATTCTTACTTTGATTTACTTTTAGGTTTAAAAAACCTGCCGTACTTTTCAATAAAAGTAAGTTGTTTTCTGTGAGTTTTGGAGTAAAAATTTCGCCATCAAACATCTCATTTCCTTATGACATCTAACTGATGTACCGCTGTAGTTACTAGTTCCTTGGTATTAGAAATATATTTTTCTATACCGCGAGAAGCTACTTTTTTCAGTTATTAGTGATTGTATATAAGTGTGTAACAATCGCAACAGTTAGTTAACCTGTGGTTGATCATTAGAGGAGGTGAAGTCTCTTTTTTGAGAAGAGAGGCCTTGGTTTATCATTGCTTTAGCTTGGAATTGGAGAGAAACATGACGTCATATTCAATTTCGATATTTACGTTTGGTATGGGTCGATGTTTATAAAAATGGAAATATAACCTGCTATATTCCCATAGTTATTTTATGGTTTTATTTGATTAATTGTCCACTCGGGTAACTTGTCTTCTAGGTCCTTAATTATAAGATCGACATCCCCACGTATTAATATAGTTGGAGGGGTAGAGAAAATAGTTTGAGCCATATTCTGCACAGTTTTGGCGCTGAGTTGATTTACTGTTTTCTCTTGTGATAAATCAGTGTTCTGTCTTCCCTGAGAAAGCTGTTTTATATAGCGAGAAAATGCTGCATTGATGGATTGTGATGCCAAAAGATATTTGCTCTTTTCATGTATCTTAAGAGCGGATAGTTCAGCGGCTTTTAGCTCTGACTCACTGGCGAGCGCTAAGTGATCGAGAATACCTGAGATAAAGGCGCCAGTATGTTGTCTTTGCGTGCTGCCATAAAATTTAAGCGTACGCGCTTGAGGGTTATCGAAACACCTACCATATATGCCATAGGTAAGGCCTCGCTTCTCCCTTAAATCATAATAGAGCCTGCCGGAAAAGCTCCGCCCTAGCCAGCTTGCCAACAGTTGGCAGCTAAGGGGATCGCTCTCATCTAGAGAGGGAGTGGTGTTCGTTAACTCATCATCGACTATGGGTAAACGATACCCCACTCTCACTTGAGTTTGGATGGCACCAGGAGCATCTATGATGTAGAGCTGCTTTTGCGGGTTTTGAGTAAAGACCTCCTGTAGCGGTTTGCGATAGGCGAGGTCGGCACTGACCTTCCGCTCTTTATTAACGCTGGTGGTCGGTAGGTTCAGAGTTAGCATCTTAGCTAATTCGGCCACCATGTCGTTTGTATTTGATGAAACAAGTAGATGCCAGCTGGAGCCTGCTAATAGCGCTTGTTGCTGCTCAATTAGCTCTTTTGGGCTGAGCTCATTTTGAAGGGCAGCATTATGTAAATTTAGATTATAGGGGTGGTGCTGGCCGAGTATTTTTTTTGCCCATACCTTGTCTATCTCACCGCCACTATAGGCATTGATATGTTTATTGAGTTTTAATTGCCGACGAACGGTATCGAGATCGATTGAATCGAAGGCGTCCGTTTGCCAGCTGCCCATCAATAGTGTCAGGGCCTGAACTGCTTCTATTTCTGGGCAGGCCAGTTGTAAGGCGATGCTGTGCATGCCAGCTTGCACTCGAAAGCTCTCGATACAGGAGAGTTTTGATGTCGCAGCTAGGGTGTAAGCTCTCTGATAGAGGGCGCTGCTGATCAGATCAATATTGTTAAATGGGTGCTTGGGATTAACAAGTACCAAACTGAGGTAGGTTAATTTTGATCGACTCGGCGGGTACTGATGTAGGGCGACACTCTTAGTGAGCTCATTCACCTTCCATACGTTATCATCTATCTGACCTAAGTTGACTTGGGGGGCACCATTAAGCCCTTTGAAATCAGATATAACAGGCTCTTTGGTGTCAGTGAATACTAACTTGGTCTGTTGGCAAGCTGACAGGCTAATTGTTAACAGTAAGCTGCAGATGAGTGCATTGGCCTTGGACAATATCAAAGTGCTTTGCTTCATAAAACACTCTCCTCAAGACTGTTACTCACGCTTTCTGGTAAAAACTCAAGCAGGGCTTTTGTCCATCTTATATACCAAGGAGGCAGAAGATCGAGTCTGACGTAACCTTGGTTAAAGTAAGTGTTTGCCACTGCTTGTATCTGCTCATTTGTGACTGCATTAATTCGCTCCCATGGGCCTGTTAATGGAACTAGTTTATCCCTTGCTTGGGTGGCAGAAAGATGACGGGCGAGTCTAGATGGTTGATCAAGTCGTCGAAGGCTTTGGTTAAGCCAGTTGGCTTTTAGCTGTTCAAGTGATGCGCTATCTATGCCCTGTTTGGCAATATTACTGATCATCTGCTGCACATTTTTTGTTAGTTGATCGAGCGAAGCTCTGGCTCTGGGAACCACCACTAGATTGCTCACCCCCATTAGCTCCATAGAGAGAGGAATAGAGTATGTGAGTAGTTGCTCTGGATCTGTCAGGCCGCTTTGTTTAATTAAGCTGGCGCGATTTTGAAACAGGTAAGCCTCCAGTAGTGTAACTGCTTCTGCGTCTTTGTCTTGTTGCCCTACAGTGTGCCAAGCGAGTAAAAGGGCGGGCCAAGGACCACGATCGTCGATGATCTCACCGTGGACGTATCGGTTTTCAAGTTTTATTGCAGCTTGTGAGTCTGCTGCTGTTTTTTCTGGGGGCTGGGAGAGAGGCTGCCACTGCCCAAATGCACTGTCTATCCAGCTATTTGTCTCCTGCGTGTAACCGCCGACTATGCTTATCTGCGCGGCATCGGGGCGGTAATGATGTTGATGAAAAAGAGTGAGCTGCTTGACCGTTGCCTTGCTTACATCCTCTTTACTGCCGATAACCGAATGGCCATAAGGTGTTCCCTTAGCCTGTGTCAGTAGAAACTCCATAGCATCACGCACATAAGCTTGATTATCTATGGTGGTCGCCATCTCCTCCAATACTGTAGCCTGCTGATTTTTAACGGTTTCAGGTGTCAGGTTTGGGCGAATAAAACGGTCGGCTTCGAGCCAAAGAGCAAGCTCCAAGGCTTCCGATGGGAGGGTGAGATAGTAGTTAGTAAAATCGAAGAAGGTTGAGGCGTTAAACTGCCCACTGAGGGCGCTCATGGTCTGAGCATAGCTGTCGCCGGGAGCATTTTCACTGCCCTTAAAGAGCATATGTTCAAACAGGTGAGCGTAGCCAGTTTGTCCAACTATCTCATCTCTGGATCCGATACTAAATTGGGTGGCAATGGAAACACTGCGACTAGATGGGATAGGCAGTAGCCTAAGCTGGAGACCGTTATCCAGTTCTCGGTAGGAGATAGTCTGCTCTAGGGAATAAAGAGGAGCTGCCATCTGCGCTAACTCGTGTCCATGGCTCTGGTTTGAGAGCAGTGCAGTTAAGCCAAATAGGAGGTACTTGTTCAGGGGAAGACTCCATCGCCATAGGTTATTCATATTTATATCAGCTTTACCGAAATAAGTACCAGATATTTAATGTAATTGCTTATATCCTCCCCCCAATTAGCTCTTTATCTCCAGTCGTTTCGCTAGTCTGTGTAGGTTGCCTGGGTCTACTTTCAGTGCACGAGCGGTTGCCGCCCACTGCCCATTGTGACCATTTAAAGTATGCAGAATAAAGTTGGCCTGAAACTCATCGGTGGCACGCTTTAAGCTAGTGGCTTCGCCTGTCTCATCTGGGCTAAATTTGTTGTTTTTGCCGAGTAAACTAGGGGGCTGAGGCAATGAGTTGGACTCGACAATATCAAAATGTTGTGGATGGATCTTTGTTAGGCCATCGCTGGTTTGTGCTTTGGCTAAAACGGCGGCGCGGTGCAGCGCATGTTCCAACTCCCGCACATTTCCCGGCCATTGGTACTGCTTAAGCAAGTGCAGACTGGCGGGGGTTAAGGTTAAACTTGTTATCCCTAGTTTTTGCCTACAACGCTCGACAAAATAACCACTTAAAAGAGAGATATCCTCGCCTCTGTCACGTAGCGCAGGCACCAGAAGAGGGAATACGCTGAGCCTATGGTAGAGATCAGCGCGAAAGTTTCCGGCTAAGATCTCCTGTTTTAGATCCTTGTTGGTTGCGGCGATAATTCTAACATCGACTTTACGACTGCGATCGTCGCCAATTTTTTGCAGATCGCCATATTGAAGCACCCTCAGCAGCTTTGCCTGTAGATTAAGTGGCAGCTCGCCTATCTCATCAAGAAATAGCGTGCCCTTATCTGCCAGTTCGAACTTACCGCTTCGATGGCTGATGGCCCCTGTGAATGCCCCTTTAACATGGCCAAAGAGTTCGCTTTCGGCAATCGACTCAGGTAGTGCTGCGCAGTTTAGGTAGACGAGGGATGACTTTTTACGCTCAGAACCTAAGTGAACGGCTTTAGCGACCAGCTCCTTTCCTGTCCCTGTTTCACCTAAGATGAGTACATTGAGATCGGTAGAGGCGACGACATTAATCTCATGGGTGAGAGCCTGCATATTGGCTGACTGGCCTATCATCTCTACATCGTCTGTCATGCTGACATTCATCACACTGTCTGAGTTTTGTGATTCCAGAGCTAGCTTCTCTAGCTTATCTATCATCAAGGCATTATTGAGTGATACCGAAGCGATTGCGCTTAGGTTGCGTAGTTCGCTATTGGTGAAGCGGTCAAACTGTTGAGGATCGAACCCGTCGATGGTGATGGCACCGATTAGTCGCTCATTGGCATATAAGGGGAGACCGATGCAAGCGTGTACTTTGAGTTCATCTCCTTGATTTGGGATCAAACCATCATAGGGATCGGGTAGCTCACTATCCGATGGAAACCTCACTATATCTCCAGCTCGTGCGATCGCTTCAAGCCTTGGATGCTCCTCGACTAAAAATCGTCTGCCTAATACATCTTCATTGAGGCCATTGATGGCAAGCGGGGTAAACTGCTGTCCCTGAAAGGCGAGGAGGGCGGCTGCATCACAGTTAAGGTTTTGCCTAATAATATCGAGAAGACGAGAGAAACGATCTCGATTTGATAAGCCTGAGGTGATATCCAGCGCGATTCGAGTTAACTCTGTTTGACTCAATGTCATCTTAGATCCCTGGGCATGCATGTCTGCTCTCCGGCTGATTGGTTTGAATATGACCATAGGTATAGTATGTCATTTTGACAATCATTGTGATGAGTTTTGACAAGGGTTAATCGGATGAAGGATTTTTGATTGAAGCTGCTTAAGGAGTCTAGTCCCTTAAGCAGCGAGTGATGTTAAAGGTTGGCCGATAGCCCCTCGGGATTTTGAGCCAGCTTGCGCTTACCTAATGCTTTCTTGATGATATCGAATAGGAAGTAGCCGAGCAGTATGCCGCCGATCCCAAACAGAATGTCACCAAACATACGCATCCAGACGAGTGTTTCAACCAGTGGGCTGTGGATCACTTCAGGGGAGCGAGCAAACCAATATCCATGCTCCAGTACAGCGAAGAACTGCACTATGCCGACCGGCAGTAGTGACATCACTATCATGGCTGCAAGTCCAATATTCAGTGTCCAGAACGCGCCTTTAAGCAGCTTCTCATTCCACTGCATCTGGCCTGATAAGCCTCTTAAGCAGAAGAGCATCAATCCGATACCCAACATGCCATAGACTCCCATAAAGGCACCGTGGGCATGAGTGGCTGTGGTGTTGAGCCCTTGGATAAAGTAGAGGGCAATGGGGGGATTAATTAAGAAGCCTAAGATCCCTGCGCCAACTAAATTCCAGAACGCGGTGGCCACAAAGAACATAATGGCCCACTTGTAGCGGCTCATCCAAGGCGCTGCTTTACGAAGGCGATAACTCTCCACCGCTTCGAAACCGATAATGGCCAGTGGAACCACTTCTAGCGCTGAGAATATGGCGCCCCAAGCGATAACAGAGGTGGGTGTACCGGTAAAGTAGAGGTGATGCAGGGTGCCAATTAAACCGCCTGTGAGGAAGATAACTGTCGCAAACAGGACGGCGGCATTAGCACTGCGGGTGCGGATAAGGCCGAGACGGACTAACATCAAAGCGATAACTGAGGTGGCGAAGGTCTCGAAGAAGCCCTCAACCCACAGATGTACCACCCACCAACGCCAGTACTCGGCAATGGCTAAGTTAGTGTGTTTGCCCATAAACAAGCCTGCTCCATAAAAGAGACCGATGGCAACACATGAGGCGTAGAGTACCCAGATCACTGGGCGCATCTCCCCCTCTGTTTTTAGGGCGGGTCGTATAGCGGCGGTAACAAGAGCCAGCCAGATAAGCAGTCCAGCTAATAGCATGATCTGCCAGACACGGCCTAGGTCAATATACTCATAACCTTGATGGCCGAAGAGGAAGTTCATATCCAGACTGAAATACTGCTGAACACCTATCCACTCACCTGCCATTGAGCCTAGTACCACAACAAGAAGCGCTACCCAGAGGATATTAACCCCTAAACGCTGAAATTTAGGTTCATGACCTGAGAGCGCTGGGGCGATATAGAGCCCAGTGCCGAGCCAAGCCGTGGCTATCCAGAAAACTGCGAGCTGGGTATGCCAAGTTCGTGTGACTGAGTAGGGGAGGATCTCAGCTAAGGGGAAGCCGTAAAACTCTTGCCCCTCTACGGCATAGTGAGCTGTGATCCCACCTAAAACAATCTGGAGTAAAAACAGCCCAATTGCGGTGACAAAGTATTTCCCTACCGCTTTTTGTGAAGGGGTTGGTTTGTTGAAAAAGAGTGGATCTTGCTCTGCTGGAGTTGGCAGAGGCTCATGCTTGCCACTGGCGTGATGCCAAACAAGAGCTCCGATGCCAGCAATTAAGGTGATAATGCTTAAAATAGACCAGACAATATTATCTGATGTCGGTAGGTTGCCTATTTGTGGATCATAAGGCCAGTTGTTGGTGTAGGTATAGCTTTGATCTGGACGCTCTGTTACTGCGGCCCAAGCTCCCCAAAAGAGAAAAGCATTAAGCTGCTCACGGCGCTTTAATTCGGGAATCGTTCCCTCTTTCATCGCATACTGTTCCCGTAAACTTGAGAGCTCAGGATCACTGCCGAAAAGAGACAAATAGTGAGCAGATACCTGTTTTATCGCTTGGATACGGGTTTGAGATAAGCTAATTGAGGTATAGCCATCGCTGGTTTCAACCACACTGTTATGGCGCATATCCTCTCTGAGGAGTTGCTCTAAGCCTGCCTTTGTTTCACTGTTTAGCGATGAGAAGCTTTGCTGATAGCGGTTATTTGCTGTGATATCTAGCCAAGCCTGTGCTTCCTTATGCAGCCAGTCGGCGGTCCAGTCGGGGGCGACATAGGCTCCATGACCCCAGATAGAACCGAGTTGGTGGCCTCCCATTGAGCGCCAAACAAGTTGACCTTGCTCTATGTCATCTTGGGTAAAAACAACCTCTGCGTTTGTGCCTGTAAACGCATTGGGGATAGGAGGTTTCTCACGGTATATCTCACTTCCTATACTCAAAAGTACAGTGAAGGATGCAATTAGCACAACAATGAGTGCTATTGCGGTCAATTTTTGCTTACTCATATTACCTCTTAGCCCAGTTCTCTATTTTGGTGATAATGAGTAATTACATTTATTGTGCCATTTATTAAGCTGTTGAATTTAAGTGTTTTGTTTTATTTGTGTGCATTTATAATGTGTCATTATGACTATGATTTTTATTGTAAAAATGACAGTTAGTGTCTAAATGACAGCTACCACTTTGAATATCAATATGACTGATAAGGGTATAAATGTGGGGTTGGTAATAAAACTGCATTAAATCCTGAGTAAAATTTAGTTAAGTGTCAGGTTTTTCTATATTAACCTTAGCTATTAATGACTTTGTTGTTTTATTTACCATTTGATTATTAATACATTTATTTTAATTTGTTGGTCTTGTGTTTGTATTTTAGTGTTTTCGTTAAGATTGACTAATTTTAATCTAATTGTCCACTCAAGGAGGGCTGATTAATGTATAATGCTTCGCGGTATCACAAAGCGTTTTAGGAGTACCCTGTCGGCTTTGGACACTGAGGATTAACAGATTTAGGGAGTTCATTATGAATGCAGAAACAATTAACCATCTCTTTTTGATCGGCGCATTCTTAGTTGCGGTGAGTGTACTGTTAAGTGCAGTTTCATCACGAGTCGGCATTCCTATTCTATTGGTGTTTCTTGGTGTAGGTATTCTTGCGGGGGAAGATGGCCCCGGTGGCATCCATTTCAATGATTACTCAGTCGCTTATCTGGTCAGTAATTTAGCCTTAGCGGTTATCTTGCTCGACGGCGGTATGCGCACCCGAGTGTCCAGTTTTCGTGTGGCGCTTTGGCCCGCACTCTCACTTGCTACCTTTGGGGTGGCGATTACAACAGGCTTAACTGGCTTAATGGCCGCTTGGCTGTTCGACTTGAACCTGCTTCAAGGTCTTCTCATTGGCGCTATTGTTGGTTCGACTGACGCCGCAGCGGTTTTCTCCCTGTTAAAAGGTAAGCGTTTAAACGAACGTGTTGGCGCGACACTTGAAATTGAGTCAGGCAGTAACGATCCTATGGCGGTCTTTCTCACTGTGACCTTGATTGCCATATTGGCCAGCGTGGGAGACGGGTTATCAGTCAGCTTTATGGCTATGAGCTTTATCAAGCAGTTCGGCATCGGCGCACTGATGGGAGCGGGAGGAGGTTGGCTGTTATGGCAGCTGATTAACCGTACTCAGCTAGCCGATGGCTTGTACCCTATTTTGGCCCTTAGTGGTGGTTTGATTGTCTTTGCCACATCAAACTATTTAGGCGGCAGTGGGATCTTATCTGTCTACCTTGTGGGGCTGCTTTTAGGAAACAAAGCCACCCGTGGTCGTCATGCAATATTAAATGTGCTCGATGGCATGACCTGGTTGAGCCAAATCGGCATGTTCCTCGTGCTGGGCTTGCTGTTAACACCGTCTGAGTTAACCAATGTGGCGATCCCCGCATTGGCCTTGGCTTTTGGTATGATCTTGTTTGCTAGACCTATCTCTGTGTGGCTAAGTCTGCTGCCCTTTAAGAGCTTTAGTGCAAAAGATCGCTGGTTTATCTCTTGGGTCGGTTTACGTGGGGCGGTGCCGATCATTCTGGCTGTGTTCCCTATGATGGCAGGTTTACCCAATGCCCAACTCTATTTCAATGTGGCCTTCTTTGTGGTTTTAGTCTCTTTGCTGGTTCAAGGTTGTTCGCTGGGCAGGGCGGCAAGACTAGCAAAGGTCGACCTGCCTCCTGTGCCTAGCCCGATCTCGCGTGCTGGATTGGAGATCTACCCTAAGAGTGAGTGGGAGCTGTTTGTTTATCACCTCAGCGAAAACAAATGGTGTGTCGGTGAGCCATTAAGAAAGCTCAATATGCCCAAAGGAACCCATATTGCCGCGCTATATCGTGGTAATGAGATGCTGCACCCATCAGGAAGCACCATATTAAGCACCGGAGATATACTCTGTGTGCTCGGTCATGAGGATGATCTCGATGCATTAGGCACGCTATTTAGTGAACCGCCAGTGACAAAAGCCTTGCCTCGATTTTTTGGTGACTTCTTCCTGAGTGTTGACATTGAGCTGTCGGCCCTTGCACCTATGTATGGACTCAAGCTGGATGAGAAAGTGGCCAAGATGTCAGTGGGTGAGCTCATCAATGAGCACTTGGTTGGCGAGCATGTGTTAGGGGATCAATTTGAGTGGCAATCTCTGCACTGGATCATCTGTGAGCTGGAGCAGGGCGAGGTGACCAAAGTGGGAATACGGCTCCCCTCAGAGATCACGACATAAATCCTATTCGCTAAATAGAGCTATTAAAACAGTCCCTAAGTAGAACACTTTACTGATATTTATTGGTATAACGTGTTGAGCTTGCTATCTTATGTCTATATCTCACGTTTTGGAAAAATGATGGATAGCGGAATTGTTACCCCTAAATATGTTAGTGATTTTAGCTGTATAGGTCCAGATTGCGAAGACAGCTGCTGTATCGGTTGGAATATCTATATTGATAAGCAGAGCTATAAAAAGACCATGGCTCATCGTGAGTTAAAGCCTTTGGCTAAAACTGCCATGAAAAAGATTAAAAAAAGTGATGAGCAGTGGGCCATAATTCGCTCAGACGCCCAAGGCGCCTGCCCCTTTTTAGATAGCAATCGTCTCTGTAAAATTCACGCTTTGGCGGGGGAGCAAACCCTCAGCGAAACCTGTAAAACCTATCCTAGAACCAGTTTAGTGAGAGAGGGCGATAAGTACCGCTCTCTCTCATTGTCATGCCCGGAAGCGGCGAGATTAATCCTCTTCAGCCCAGATGCCTTTATCTTTGAGCGCAAAGAGAGCGGCGCTAATATCATGTCAGAGTCAAGCCCACTTTGGGTGGCGAAAACCTACGATAACAGCATAGATCTGCTGCTCAATGAAAAGCTTAATTGGCAAGAGGCGTTACTCGCCATCGGCTTTTTAGTTAATACCGCCGATAAGGTGTGGGCCAACGAAGTGGGTGCTGAGCAGATAGATGTTCGTCTTGAACAGCTCATTCAGATGGCCGAAAAGGGGATGTTGCAGGAGCAGTATCAAACTCTGGCTTACGCCGATGAGCATCAAGTTCAAGCGTTTGCGAGTATTCATGGCATGTTTATCGACGAACACCCAAGGCGTGACGGTGTTAGGTTTAAAACGGTCAATGATGCCATCAGTACCCTGTTAAATGATGATAGAACCGTTGATGTCGACAAGATTAACCACGCGTGGAATACCATTGCATCTCCCGCACTGGAGGAGCATGGTGATATCTTTAAGCGTTATATTCTCTACTACATCTATCATGAATACTTCCCCATCACCTTAGGTGAGGCGCCCCAGTCAGCCTTTAGGTTGTTAGTACTCGATTGCTTTATGCTGCGCTGTTATTTAGCTGTGATAGCCCATAAAAATAATGGCTTGTCTGAGAGTGACGTGATCTTATGTTTTCAGGTATATCATGTGGTACGCCAGCATAAATCGACCTTTGTTAAAGGGGCGACAGCCATGATGGAGAAGTTTAATTTCTCCAATATTGCAGGGATTATAAGCCTTTTGAAAACAGGCTCTTAGAACTTGTCGGATAACAAGTTTCAAATATCTTTTTAAGTTGGGTTCATTGGGCGGTTTTTGTGTTTGATGGTTTGTAGGTAACCATGGCTTCAATCCAGTTAATTGCTTGGCAGCAGGTTTGGTGTAAAGACTTCAGGAAGTGTATAGATTAGCCTTACTTTATAAGCCTGAGTTGGAATCTGTTTAGTTTACTTCAGACCATTGCTACTATTTAATCAATAGCCTGCGGCTCGCGGAATGTGTGAACACTTCTGTGACTCGCCGCAAGCACAATCCCTGTGGGCTCTGCCGTGACATCCTTGTCACGGAAGGTCACAGCCGCATTCACACCTGGGTGTTGATTTCTTCGATTTAGCTAATGAGCTATGACCTCTTTGTCATTGGCGCTATAGTCTGTTGTTAAATGGATAATGCACCAACCTCTTTTAATAAAAAACTAGCATTTTCTTTTTTATCACTATTTTCTGCATAATCGAAGGCTGTTGACCCCTTAATATCTTTAGCCTTTATATCCGCCTGATTATTAATAAGTAAATTTAGCATATCAATATCTGAGTGTTGAGCTGCATGCATTAAAGGTGTTCTCCCCCATTGTTCTATTCCAGAACAACTCCATTTGTCTTCTTTTTCTTCTTGTTGGTAAGTGTGATTTACATTTGCCCCATAACTTAAGAGTAACTTAACTGAATCATGTTGATTAAATTGTATTGCATAGAACAAAGCTGTTTTCCCAAATTCATTTTGATGATCGATTGGGAAGTCTGAATCTAAAAGTGCTTTAACATTTAAAGGTTCTTTAATAGAGCTAGAAATAATAGATTCCGACCTTTTTGAAGGTGTTTTAGTCGCTATTGTTGAAGCTAACTTTTCAATAATTTTTGTTGGGGCTTGATGAGTTAAAAGGCGACGAAGGGAGTTGAGTTTTTGCGGTTCTGAAGAGCTCGATATTGAAGATAAAAAGTTAGTAAAATTGCCCTTAATAGCTTCTTCGGTGAAGGGAATCAGAGGTTCTGGTGTCCAATTATAAAAATAACTCCCAAAACCATAATTAGAAATACTCTGTAGGGCTATATCAGTGTATTTCTTAGCAACATCACGAGTAACATGGTGATTTTTAATATACCACTCTTCTAATTTAGGTTTTGCAGCCTCAACTTCTTTGATATAGGCGGTATAAATCTCTCTGTTGTATAAGCTTTGATAGCTCCATTCTTTAGAATATTCTATGCCGTGGGTTTTGCCATTCTTTTTAAAGCTAGAACCTTGTGGAAAATAACCAAGTTTTGCTAATGAAAAGTGGTAATAACGCCTTTGAGCATAAATAATTGTGCCAGTGCAATACTGAGGTAACCAGCTAGGTGATCTGATACTACCCGCTTGTGCTATGACTTTCTGCAGAAAACCTAACTGGTTTAAGCTTTTAGGGCAATAGTAATCTACTTCGTTCGGTGACCCTCTTCCCGAGCCAAGATCATTTAATTTAAAAACAAGTTCAGGGGAGGTCTCCATTTCCTCACAAGTAACCTTATTATCGGCCAAGGGGTCTTCATTGCTTAAAGAGTGACCAGAAAAAAATATCAAAAAAGTAATTATAAATCGCATTTGTTCAAATCCATTTAACATTTTATAGTGCGTATGCACGCATACTTAGAAGATGTATATGCATATTCAATAAACTTATTATCTAAGCCGATTCTTGGTAAAGCTATTGATTTATAAGTACTCTATCAGGCGGGAACAGGAAAAACGAGCAAACCTAATCGAAAATGTCGTAGAGGGGACCAGAACTCCTCTTAAACTTAATGGTTTTAGCTAGATTTTCTCTCTGATTGCTTCTCTTTGCTGTTGTTCTCTTAGTTTCTCTCCGTGTTCCTCTGTGTGCTCTGTGGTGAATCGCTTCTGTCTTGAAAAGGGGGCGAAAAAGAGGCATAGCAAATTCGCTAATGATTGAATTGGAAAGATAGCCTTTTGAAAATCAGCTAGTGCAGGTAGCACTTTTGGAGGGGAGGCCGGAAGTTTCAAAGGCTTAAATCTAGCTATTTACGCCATAGTCTTTTGGTATTCGAAAGATCAAACATTATCTAATCGCCATTTAGCTGCTGCTAACTCAGATTTCGTGAATAATGTGGCGTATTTCGGGGTTACCATTATACCTTCAACAGTTAGATGAAGCTTACCTAGTTTTTTAAGTTGCTTAAAACCTGACTGAAAATCACCAGAAATAACGAAAGACTTAGCGACATCTACCGGATGACTAATCGCTATCATTTCTTCAAATCTTGTAGGTCGATAGCCTAGTTCGTAGCATTGCCCAATAGCAACTCTAATTTCTGCACAAAATTCATCCTTGATGTTCAACTTAATTCTCCTTTTGTATAACTATTTGTATTGTGCGCATGCACGTATACTTGGAATAACTATTGATTCATAAGCACTATATCAGGGGCGATCAGAAAAAACGAGCACACAGTCGGAAGTGTTGTAAGGGAACTTGAGCTCTTTTCAAATTCAATGACTTTAGTTAGCTTTTCTCTCTGGTTGCTTCTCTGTTGTTGCTCTTTTAGTTCCTCTCTGTGTTCCTCCGTGTTCCTCTGTGATCCAACAACGTCCCTGTTTAACGGCCAGTTCGGCTCCTGCCTCCCGCTCATTAGCACATGGCTTTGCCATAATCGCCGTGGTGAATCGCTTCTATCTTGAAAATACTTGTCCTTGTTTATTTTCCTGTTAGTTTTGAGGAGTTTTTAACATGGCCACGCCTAACCAAGAAAACCATATGATTTGGCCTAAGCCAAATATTTCTGTCAGTATTTCAGCTGGATAGATAGTAAGAATACCAACAGAGCCAATAAATAATCCTAAATAGTGTAAGAGTTTAGGCAGCTCATTAATTTTTAAGCCAGCGATACTCAATAACAGGACCCATAAGCCTCCGACAACCTCGTTACCTCCGCCTAAACCTTCGACGATAGTGTTGACTACGACCAAAAGAGTCTTTGCTTGTTCTATGTTGCTAGTAGATAGATCGATTACAGCTGCTAGTCCTATATTTGCAATCATTCCACTTGCTATGACGAGCCCAACCCAAATGATACCGAAGACAGAAGCCAGTTGTGATAAAGCTGGGGCTTTGGTTTTCATTCGTTGATGGAGCGCTAAAACTAATATCGCTAAAAAAAGGCCGAAGACGACATACATAGTTAAATTAACTATCGATAAAATCAGCTGATTATTCGTTAGAAAAATAAACTTTTGTGCGTCACCCGCACTGCTAGGGTAATCCCAAAATGCTCCAAAAAAAACAAACGCTGCTATATAAATAGCGGCTTCAAAAAGTGCGGCAATGCCCCCTATTTTTTGTAGATTATTCACGGCTCTATCCTGGGAAAAGAAAAATTAAACTTAACACAGAAGAACCTTGTTAAGGATCTCTATATGTAACAAAAGCTAACGTCTTAGTTCAACAGTATTTTAGGCTTAATGGTTTTAGCTGGCTCTTCTCTCTGGTTACTTCTCTTTGCGGCAGTTCTTTTAGCTCCTCTGCGTGTTCCTCTGTGGTGAGAAACCTTTTGTCTTTAACTCTAAATAATTATGAAGGGGCTGCCTTTAACAGGCTGCCTTTAACAGCCGACCCAGACCTAATAAGCCAAATTAGAAAATGTCACTTACCTTCATTTGAAGGCAAGAATTAATCACATTTTCTTAAGATAAACATCTGGTAGCCGAACTGGCCAAGGTAGTTACGATAGATGTCGATCTCTTTGCTGATATTTTGCAGTGCTTGAGAGCCTTGCATCTCGCTCTTTAACTCTTCGGTGCGTGATATCAATGGTTCATAGTAGTTCTGCCAAGCTTGGTGACTGAGTGTAAAGTGCTCCAGTACTTCATAACCTGCCGCTTCTATCTGTTTGAGACGGGTCGCCACAGTTTGGATATCTGGGTATTCACCTTTCCAAAACTCAACTGCTGTGTCATCTGGTGTATCTGATAACCAAACGAGATCGCTTAACATCAAAATTCCATTTTTAGCCAGTAGCGGCCTCCACTGCGACAGTGCTTGTGGCACGCCCATGATGTAAGCGCTGCCCTCGGCCCACATCAGATCGAAACTGCCATTATCAAAAGGCAGTTCTGTCATGCTGGCACAAACAGTCTTCAGCCTAGCTCCCAAGCCTTCTGCTTTAAAGCGTTCGTTGACGCTTTCAAGTGCCGACTGCTCGTTATCAACGCTTGTAATAGAGGCCGTGGTATTTTTCGCTAGTAATCTGGTTGATAACCCTTTACCGCAACCTATCTCAAGGATCGTTTTTGGCTGTTTGGGTAGAAGTGATATCGCTTTTAGCGTTTCACTTTCACTACCTGGCGCCCAACGCTCAAGTGATTCAAAGACCTTCATAAAGTCAGCCATATATTGATCGTGTTCATTCATATCTTTTGATAACCATTTTAATCGCAGGGCTTCTTTTTCACTGAAACCTTGCTTCATTAACCAATCTAAGTGTGCATCCGGCGCTAATGTATCTAGGCTCTCATGCCATGTTTTTAACCCGCCTTCGCCCAGCATTGCGGCGAGAAGCTGTCGTGATTGCTGCTTTTGAGAAATCTCTTCATCCAGAGTTTGTAGGCGGTTTTGTAGAAGCTTGCGATCGACTTTAGCTTCCAAACAGGCCTTACACTCTTTAAGCGTTAAGCCTCCCGCCTGCAGTTTCTGAATTAAACGAATACGCTGGAGATCTTTGTCACTGTAGCTCCTATATCCGTTACTTAGCCTTTGGCCTTTTATCAGTTGCAGCTTCTCATAGTAGAGTAGGGCGGTACGTGATAAGCCCACTTCTATAGCAAGTTCAGTGATTCGATACACGGTTTAACCCCACTGCATTATTTGAATATGAGTACTTTAAACTATGAAGCTATAGACAGGTCAATCAAATTTTTACCAAAGAGTTCATAAATAGTACGAAGGGAAGCGTAGATACTCATGAAGGTATGATCTTCAAAACCTATTCAATACACACTTAGCTAAAAGCTCTAACCACGGAGTACACAGAGACCACGGAGAGGAGCGAAAGCCAAATCGAAGAGGTACTCTTGTTTCAAATCAGAGGCGCTTGCGGCGTCTCGTAGAACTTTCTCAAAATAAAGAGTGCACATACGTCGCTGGTAAGCGTAGATCCCCATGAATGATTGACCTTCAATATCCTATCCAATACAAACTTAGCTAAAAGCTTTTAACCACGGAGTACACAGAGACCACGGAGAGGAGCGAAAGCCAAATCGAAGAGGTACTCTTGTTTCAAATCAGAGGCGCTTGCGGCGTCTCGTAGAACTTTCTCAAAATAAAGAGTGCACATACGTCGCTGGTAAGCGTAGATCCCCATGAATGATTGACCTTCAACAGCCTATCCAATACACACTTAGCTAAAAGCTCTAACCACGGAGTACACAGAGACCACGGAGAGGAGCGAAAGCCAAATCGAAGAGATACTTTTGTTTCAAATCAGAGGTGCTTGCGGCGTCTCGTAGAACTTTCTCAAAATAAAGAGTGCACATACGTCGCTGGTAAGCGTAGATCCCCATGAATGATTGACCTTCAACAGCCTATCCAATACACACTTAGCTAAAAGCTCTAACCACGGAGTACACAGAGACCACGGAGAGGAGCGAAAGCCAAATCGAAGAGATACTCTTGTTTCAAATCAGAGGTGTAGATGCGGCTGCGAGCTTCCAAAACAGGGTGAGGTTTCACGGAGTGAAACTCTTCGAGCGAGAGATAGGGATATCGAACTGGCTGTTTAACAGGGAAGTTATTGGTTTTGGTAGAGCCCACAGGGATTGTGCTTGCGGCGTCTCGCAGAACTTTCTCAAAATAAAGAGTGCACATAGCTCGCTGGAGGCGATAGATACCAATGAAGGTTCGATTTAGAGCCACCCTCCAAACGCCAAACCTAGCCAAAAGTTAAAATTCAAATTAAGAAAATGTCATCAGCCTTCATTCGAAGGCTGGCTAACTTGAGTGGTAAAGAGAGTAAACTGTGGCGACTCACCAGTTAATAAACCGATGGGTCACTCTCATTAGGCCGTGTCTTAAATCGTCTGTGCAACCACATATATTGGGCGCGGTTTTTATTGATGATCTGCTCGATAATGCCATTACCGCGTTTAGCATCTTCCACCTCATCTTTAGTGGGGAAGCTATCCAGTGGCGCCATGATCTCAATGGTATAACCCTTATCATCGGTATTTCGCTCGACGCTAAAGGGGAGCACTTTGGCTTTGCCTAAACGAGCCAAGGTGGTTGCGCCTGTGATGGTGGCAGCATCGGGCATGGCGAAAAAGGGGATAAAGGTGGCACTTGAGCGGCCAAAATCTTGATCGGCTGTGTACCAGATAACATCTGGGCTACGTAGGCAGCGAACCATCTGGCGAATATCTCGCTTAGGCACCAATGCCTTGTTGGACCTTAGACGGCCTTTGACCTGAAGGTACTCCATCACTGGGTTGTTATGGGGGCGATAAACTCCAACTCCTGGTTGGAACTGCCCAAAAATTCTTGCGCCCATCTCTAAAGGTAAACAGTGTACGGCGAAAAGGATCACGCCATTGCCATCCTTGAGTGTTTGCTCAACATGCTCTTGACCTTTTATGGTCATATGGCGCTGAATTTTGTCATCTGACCACCACCAAGCGTTGATGGTATCAAAGATAGCTTTACCTGTTTCCTCGAAGTTTTTGTTCAGCAATACCTCCTGCTCTGCCTGTGGCATATCGGGGAAGCAGAGCTCAAGATTACGCTTGGCGGTATGAACACGGCTGCCGAGCAGCTTTTTTGCTAAACGTCCAAGCCCTGCCCCGATTTTCATCTGAGCCGATAATGGCAGCAGTTGGGTTAAGCGCATTAAGCCGACACCAAGCCAGAGTAGCCAAAATTTTGGATGAAAGAGATGATTTGAAAATTGCGCTTTTTCTACCACGATAAACTCGAAAGATTATGAACCTGAGGCGGTATTCTAACGCAATTTAGTTATAAATGGCTGGAAAAAGCTGGAAAATTACTGGTGTTCTTCGCTCCTATTAAGCACAAAATTAGGTACAATCAGTGATTAATTTTGAAAACAGATATGAGCGTTATGAAGGTTTCTCTGCCAGCATTTGAAAAAGCTAAGGTTTTAGTCGTCGGTGATGTCATGTTAGATCGCTACTGGACGGGCCCAACTGGTCGTATTTCACCGGAAGCCCCTGTACCTGTAGTGCAGATCAAACAGATCGAAGACAGACCCGGTGGTGCGGCAAACGTAGCCTTGAACGTGGCCACGTTAGGTGGACAAGTTTGTCTGGCTGGTATTGTCGGCAAAGATGAAACCGCTGAGGCGCTAACTCAAGGGATCCAGGCGTTAGGTGTTGAGCCTAAATGGCACTGTGTCGAAGATAAGCCTACCATCACTAAGCTTAGGGTGATGTCCAGAAACCAGCAGCTCATTCGTCTGGATTTTGAGGAGGCTTACCCTGTTGAGGAGAGTGTCTCTCTGTTTCAAAAGTCTGAAGCCCTGCTAGACAATGTTGGCGTGGTGGTATTATCTGATTACGCCAAAGGTGCGGTGACTGACCCCCAAGCGTTTATCAAGCTTGCAAAATCTAAAGGGGTCAAAGTGCTTGTAGACCCTAAAGGAAGTGACTTTTCCCGCTACCGTGGCGCCTCTTTGTTAACCCCAAATATGAGCGAGTTTGAAGGGGTGGTTGGCGCCGTTAGTTCAGAAGCGGATCTGGTGGCTAAGGCGCAAACCTTGCTAGCGAATTTTGAGATTGAAGCGATTTTGGTCACCCGCTCTGAAAAGGGGATGACCCTGATCACTTCTGAAGGACCTGAGCTGCATATTCCAACGGTTGCCCGTGAGGTGTATGACGTGACAGGCGCCGGTGATACGGTGATTTCGGCCTTAGCGACAGCTTTGGCTGCTGGCAGTGAGCTGCCTCAGGCTTGTGCCATTGCCAATACCGCTGCGGGTATTGTTGTGGCCAAGCTAGGCACATCAACAGTGAGCCGTATTGAGTTAATTGAGGCGCTCTCTTTGAATCAGGGCGAGTCAGGCTTTGGCTCTGTCAGTGAAGATCAACTCGTTTACGCATTAGAGCAAGCTAAGCTTCGAGGCGAGCGTGTGGTGATGACCAATGGCTGCTTCGATATTTTACATGCAGGCCATGTGAGTTACTTGAAGCAAGCTAAGGCCTTGGGTGATCGCTTGATTGTTGCTGTGAATGATGATGAATCGGTTAGGCGTTTGAAGGGTGATGGTCGCCCTGTGAATCAGGTTGATCGTCGCATGTCTGTGTTAGCTGGATTGGCTTCGGTGGATTGGGTGGTTCCTTTCACTGAGGATACCCCGCAGCGGATCATCTCTAGATTACTTCCCGATATGTTGGTTAAGGGCGGTGATTATAAGATTGAGGAGATCGCCGGCGGTGAAGAGGTGATTGCATCTGGCGGTACTGTGATGGTGCTGGGATTTGAAGATGGGATCTCGACGACTAAAATTATCGAAAATATCATGGCGAATCAGTGATCTGGACAGCGCTTGCGCTAACTACAGGCCTTTACCTTACTCAGGTTAATGATAAGCAGGTTCTCCTGTGTGAAACTGAGTTGCTCCAGCCCTGCTTGCAAGAGTTATCCCCTAATGCTCGCAGGCAGCTGCCTGCCATTGCCGCCGACGTTAACACGCTTTTAGGTGTGCGTGGCGCCATGGTGTTGCCCCTGCAAGATACCGACACTGCAGGGGTAATTTTACTGGATCGGGAGCAGTTACCCTATTCACTCTCTATCGAGCTTTCAGGCTCACTCCACTCTTTTACGTTAGCCCAGCAGTTGAAGGTGACCCTTTTGCATGAAATCGGTCATCTTGAGGCAATAGCACTTCTGGAGTCGGGGGCAATAGATGCGCTCTCTCCCTATCGACATGAATGGATTGCAGATTGCTATCTCATCTGGCGTCTTGCCAAAGAGGATAAGGGGCTAGGTTTAGCTTGGCAGCAGTATCATAGACGAAATGTAAATATGATGCAGAATGTTGAGAATATTAGCCACTGGACCGTGCCTATCATGGCTCAGGTTTTTAACCGTTATGATGTTGAGCAGCTGGTTAAATTTGATAGTTTCAATGAGTTTATGCAAGATGCTCTGCCTAGACTCTCAGAGGAGAGTCAAGACAGTCTAGATGAGTTCGCTAGTCTATTTCATCGTACGTTTAGTACCCAAGTGATGCACTTTTTACCTGATTATATGTTTTGGCGTAAACCTGTTTTAGGCCAATTACTGGAGCCGACACTGGTTACATTATTAGGTGAGCATGCCGCCCGAGAGTGGATGAAAAACCAAAAGTTACCCTCCAAAATGAGTCTTCAGCGGTTTTAAACTGAACCTTAGCTGAACACTTTTTCATTAGTCTATGGATCGGAGAAGTTACTAAAGAAATCCCTAAATTGGTTTGATAGCATCGGTGATGACTATTTAAAGCAATAATGATATTGAGTAGGGGGATGTTAAGGTGGCTAAGCGTTCGAAAGCGGAAACAGAGCAAACGATCAATCTAATTATGGATGAGGCGCTTAAACAGCTTCTGTCTTTAGGCTACGACTCCATGTCCTACACTACCTTGTCGACAGCAACCGGAATAAGTCGCACTGGGATAAGTCATCACTTCCCTCATAAGGCTAATTTCCTGATACGTTTAGATCCGCAAATTAGCAGACTTTTTCTGGAGGAGTTGGATTTTAGCAACTTGGGTACACTCGAAGAGTCATGGATTGAGTCGATAAAACACCCCACAGGACGCATGGTACTTAAACTGTTTTTCAGTCTGTGTGGCGATCACTGTGAAGATGTGATTCAGTTTAGGGCGATCCATTTAGCTAGAGAGAGGGCTTATGAGATGTTTGGTCTAGAGGGGGAGAAGTTAGTTACCGGATTAATCGGGAGAAGTGCCGTGATGCTTATGTCGCAATCGACACACATTAAAGTGCCTCAATTACAGGCCAATGAGTTGAAAACGCGAAACCGTGGGAACACAGAAAGTCGTTTAGCGATTCTCTCTGAGTATTAAAGTGGGGTTAAAGTTGATATCTCCCTCACTATCGATTGTTACTAGCTTATCATCTTGTCTAGCAACCGCTGTTTTTTCATGGCTAGACTGCCTGACAAAAAGTAGCTGATAACCTAGCTTTGCTAGCGTGTAGAATGCAAATCTTTGAGCCGTAGAAAGTCGGTGCCAGTGTTGATCTATATTAGGCTGTTCAAGCCTTCTGTCATCGAAACTTTCGGTTGAATTAATAGCGGCAACTTGCATCGTTAAACCCCTGCTAAATAATTTTGCAAAACTTGCTTTTGTTGCACTATATAAGCAGATGTTTATCTATCATGCAAGAGTTCGCCTAATAAATAACCGTTCGACTGATACTTATCGAAAAATAATGCCAGCTATTCCTTTCTATTTTCCTCATACATACTCCTCTGTTTAGTATATGTTTACTCCTCTTTTTACCCTTGGGCGCTGGCGAGATTATCTATGGTCGGGTATCATCCTCACAGCATAAAATATCATCAACAGATGGAATAACCTTGACTTTAAGGCCCAGCATAAAAAGGAGTAATGCAAAATATGGAGATCCAGTCTCAACCCCAAGCAAGTAGCGAACCCGTTAAACGCTTCCCTCAATTGGATAATCAAGAGCTGATTAAGTCGAGCTTTTGGATAAGCCAAGTTTTTATGATTATTGCTACTGTGACGGGGGTTTTCCTTGCCGCGCAGGAGGGACTTTCACAGGCAATAACTTTTGATACATTAACCAATAAGCAGAATAACTATTATCTGCGTCATGCGCTTTATGATGAGGTCAGCGATAACGTTCAACTGCTTAATGAATATAGGGAGAATATTGTTGGTAAACCCACTTCGACAATAAAGAACTTTCACCCAAATATGGCGACATTTGTCTGGGAAAATATGCGTTACTCTCAATACACATTAGAGACGCCTTCTGCGATTTTATCAGAAACTCGACGTTTCTATATGCAAGCTGAAGATATAGTGAATAAAATTGAGACCCGAGTGTATGGAGCTCAATACGGTGGTGGCTTATTGAAGGAGTTAACCGAGAAGGTATCGACTCAAACATTGCCAGCGTTAAAAGCTAATTACACAGAACTTGCTAACGAGTTAAAACGTAACGACATCATAGTCGAGTAAAAGGAATTGAATATGATTATGAGCTGTCCTGGCTGCAACAGCAGCAATATGAAGGTTTATGACTTCCACGGTGAGGAGGTAGATAGCTGCCAAAGTTGCGGTGGGCTTTGGTTTGAGAACGGCGAGCTTAATGCTGCACTTTCGAGCGCGGATAATGGCGATAGCTGTGTGCGAGTTGAGGAGAGTCTAGGCGAGCATTTGGGGGATTCTAAACGTCACTGTCACCACTGTGATGTGGGGATGCAACATTATCACTTGATGCAGGGCTATCAAATTGAGGTTGATGTTTGCCATAGCTGTAGTGGCTTATGGATTGATGAAGATGAGAGAGTCAAAGTTGTACAGTCTCCTTTAGTGAAGAGTCTGCTTGCTGATTTAGATGCAAAAATTAGCGCAAAAACCTGGTTCTTTCAGTTTTTATCCCAGATGCCAGTCGAGTTTAACTTAAAGCCTAAATCTCGCCCGGTTGTCACTTATCTCTTGCTGGCGTTGAATATTCTAATTTTTCTTGCATACGGTTTCGACATGTCGACTACCGATACTGTATTTGAAAACTTTGCCATGCGATCAAACGAGGTATTAGCGGGGCATCAGCCTTGGACTTTGGTGAGCCATATGTTCCTCCATGGTGACTTTATGCACCTAGTGGGCAATATGTACTTTCTCTATGTTGTTGGAGATAACTTAGAAGACGCTTTAGGGCGAGTGAAGTTTCTAGGTGTTTATCTTATTTGTGGCTTTGCCGCAGCGGCAGCACAGATAGCATCAGATCCGGGTTCTGGCATCTATATGGTCGGCGCCAGTGGTGCCATTGCAGGGCTGTTTGGTATGTACCTACTTTGGTTCCGCCATGCGAGTTTGACCTTTATGTTTGTGGTCTATCAGAAGAAATTAAGCCCAATGGCGTTTTTTGCTATCTGGCTAGGTTTCAATATTTTTGGCTTATTGATGGCGGGTCAAGGGGTGGCTTACTGGGCTCATATTGGTGGCTTTGTTGCTGGTTTAATTATCGGCGCGGCATTAAAAGATCGGGTGATGGAGTCTAACCCTATCCTTGCCATGCTGAATGAGCCTGAGGTGAAGGTAGCACGTTAATTTTTACGCTTGTACTGTAAACGTATTTAAAAAAGGCTGCAGTTGCAGCCTTTTTATTGCTTATTTTATGGTGCTTGGCATGGCTAAAAATGCCACTGGAGATAGACGCTTTGATAATTACTGCCACCGCCTATTCTGCCAAAGGCTGAGCTTTTCTCATAGATCCCAGATCTATGGTGAATGCTGTACCCAAGCCAGAGGTTACGCATATCATGGCGATTGAAGATATCCCCGAGATTGACGTCTAGAGAGAAGTCTAAATAGTTAAGTAACTTAGAGGGTTTATAGCCTTTCTCTTCTAGTTCAGTCCCTTCGATATGGCTCACCGAGCTGATATAAGATAGCCCCTCCGCAACGCCTAAGCGCCACTTTGGACCAAACTCAAAGGTGTAGAAGGCTTTTATCGCAATGACAGCCTCTGCAAGATCGCCCTGTACCTCTGAATCGTGGTGCCATACTGCGCCTGGAGTAAAATAGAGCTCGATAGGCAAGGTAAATAGGGTGTCGGTTAAACGGGTACCGTAAAAGAGTGAGGTGAGCTGATTATTATAGGGATCGGTTCTGGCACTTCCTGTCATGATCTCGTTGAGGTTTGAGGGGGTTGCCCAGCCGTGTGCCAAGCGAAGAAATTCACTGTCATCATCAGTCTCTGGTGAGCTTGATCTGACTGCCATCGACTCTCTGCTCTTTGCATCTGGGTAGAAAGCAAAGCCAAAATAGGACTCATACTGGTATTGGGTGTCCATGCTGGGTAGATGAGCGACCTCGTCTTCCAGTCGCCCCACACCAAACTGCCCTAATAGATAGAGATTACTGACGAGATGATAGCGCGCTTTAATGCCAGCATTAAACTCAACGCCAGCACCAACTTCATATTGATCTAAACCATAATAGTACTCATTGAAGTCGGCACTTTTCCAATGAAATTCAGCATAGGGATTGAGGTATAAGCCGCCTTTCTCCCAGTGGTATTGAGTACGGGTATAGCCGTAGCTGCGCTTGTTTGAATCAGATAAGAAAGCGGCGTCAGCCTCCCAAGGACCTTGTTGGAAGCGATACTGCAGGCCAAAGTCGAAAGCCTGTGATTGGCTTTCATTTTGTAACTCTTTAGGGATGTCGACAAACCTGAAACGGGTATAGGCATTGACCTGATGTTGCTCGTTTTTCCATAAATGGAGCCCAGCTTCCATACCATCGATAAAGAGATAGTCATTTCTGTACTTGAGCATAGGTAGTATGTCGTAGACCTCGTCATCCTCTGTTGCAAAAGGAATATCACCTCGTCTCATCCCCATGCCTAGACCCCAAATATCAGCTTGATATTGAGTTTCATAGATGACCTCATGTTGCGGCTCGCTATGAACACCATCTTGGACTTGTGAAGCTGTAGAGAGCTGAGTGAATGTTAGTGCAGCAAGGCCGGCTATGATGCCAATAGGGTTATTCATAGATCTCTTTGTGTTAGGTCAACTTGAAAGCATTATAGAGTGAAACGACTAAGTTAAAAATAAATTTATCAGGAGATAAACATCTTAACGATAAGTAGTTAACCTAAATGATTCCAAGTGTTTACATCAATCCATGCCTCTCTTTTGAATCTGTCTCTTTGGTGATGTTATATGCCGCTTAACGGTTAGTTGGTAGAGGTCTGCTCTTCCTTTTTTTGTTTATTTGGTGCGATTACCTATTGGCCCTGTTTGCTTTTTAAACGTTGGGACAACCTTGTATATTCCAAAAAGGTATTAAAAATCAGATTTTATTCTTTTTTGCTTTTCCTTATAGGGGCTAAGCTAACTGACATTACACTGATATAGGGCTGTTCCCATGTTGTTAAAAGAGCTTTCATCGTTCGCATCTCCTCTGTCTCAGGGGCAGGTAGAAAAGTTAAAGCAGCTCACTTCTGAGCTGAGTGCCGTTCAACTGGCTTGGGTGAGTGGTTACCTATCTGCAACGGCAGAGCAAGGTACCAGTCAGGCGAATGTTGAAGCTGAGCCAGCACAAACTGTCACCATTTTGTATGGCAGTCAAACCGGGAACGGTAGAGGCGTAGCTAGTGAGTTAGCGGCTAAAGCCAAGGCCCAGGGTTACGCGGTTAACCTTGCCTCTATGGGGGATTACAAGGTTCGTCAGCTTAAGCAGGAGACCCTACTGCTAGCGGTTGTCAGTACCCACGGTGAAGGTGAAGCGCCCGATGATGCGTTAGAGTTACATAAATTCCTAGCGTCTAAGCGAGCGCCCAAGCTAGATAATTTGCACTATTCAGTGTTGGCATTAGGGGATTCAAGTTATGAATTTTTCTGCCAAACAGGTAAAGATTTTGATGAGAGATTAACTGCTCTTGGCGCTAAAGCGATTCAACCACTTGTTGAGTGTGATGTTGATTATGAAGAAGCTGCGCAGCAGTGGCAGTCAGATCTTCTTGAGTCGATTAAACCATTGATTCAAACCTCAAGTGCCAGTGTTGTTTCCATCGGCTCATCGACAAATACAGGTGAGAGCCAGTTTACTAAGCAAAACCCTTTTGCTGCAGAGTTGCTTGTTAGCCAGAAGCTAACAGGTCGCGACTCTGATCGTGATGTGCGCCATGTTGAGATTGATTTGGGCGAGTCTGAACTTAGTTACCAAGCCGGTGATGCCTTAGGCGTTTGGTTTAGTAACAGTGAGGTGTTGGTTGAGGAGATCTTAACTCAGTTATCCCTTGATGGTGCTACTGAGGTGACGGTTGCAAAAGAGAGTTTGTCACTGAAGCAGGCGCTAATTGAGAAGAAGGAGCTGACGCAACTTTACCCTGGACTTGTGAAGGGCTGGGCGGAGTTAAGTGGCGATGAGATCTTGCTTAAGCTTGTTGAAGATAGGGAGCTGACACGTCAGTTTGTGCTTAATCATCAGCTTATCGACTTAGCGACAAAATATCAGGTAACGGTTACTCCTGTGCAGTTAATTGAGTTACTGCGCCCTATTACTCCACGTCTGTACTCCATTGCATCGAGTCAGTCAGAGGTTGAGTCAGAAGTTCACCTTACCGTTGCTCTTGTTGAAGATGAGCGCGATGGCGGAACTCGATTTGGTGGTGCATCCCAATTTTTGGCACAAGCTGAAGAGGGGGCGGAAGTTAAGGTTTATGTTGAGCCTAACAGCCACTTTAGATTGCCTGAAAACCCAGATACCCCTGTGATCATGGTGGGACCTGGAACGGGCGTGGCACCATTTCGTGCCTTTATGCAGGAGAGGGCAGCTCAAGGAGTTGAAAGTGACAGCTGGTTGTTTTTCGGTAACCCACATTTTGAGCAAGACTTCCTCTATCAAACTGAGTGGCAGCAGTATCTAAAAGATGGTTCGTTAACCCGTATCGATCTGGCTTTCTCCCGCGACCAAGCTCATAAGATCTACGTTCAAGATCGCATTGCCGAGCAGGGCGAAGAGGTGTGGAAGTGGCTAGAGGCTGGTGCTCATCTCTATATCTGTGGTGACGCAGAGCGTATGGCTAAAGATGTTCATCAAGCATTGCTGGATGTGGTGGTTAAATTTGGCGGTAAAACAGCCGAAGAGGCAGAGGCCTTTTTAGAGCAGTTACGCAGCGATAAGCGCTACCAGAAAGATGTCTACTAAGACTAATTAGATGGTTAGGTTTTAGTAAAAATTGATAAAGATGCAGCGCCATGATGCGCTGCACAGTAAAGAATTGAGTGAGGCTGCGGCTATGTCAGATGGTAAGAGTGTAGAGAAAGAAGAAGCGTTATCTGTAAATGAACACCTGAAAACAGACAGTGATTTTCTGCGTGGAACGATTCAAGAGGGGCTAGATACCGCGGTAACTGGCTCGTTTAGCGAAGGAGACCAGCAACTGATTAAGTTTCATGGTTTCTATCAACAAGACGATCGTGATCTGCGTAATGAGCGTAAAGAGCAGAAGCTTGAGCCTCTCTACAGCTTCATGTTGCGTGCACGTGTTGCTGGCGGTGTTTGTAGCCCTGAGCAGTGGCTGGGTGTTGATGAGATCTCATCAACATTGACCAGCTCAAACAGTATTCGTTTAACTACACGCCAGACATTTCAATATCACGGGATCTCTAAGCGTAATTTGAGAACGCTGATACAGGGGCTCGATAGTAAGGCGCTTGATTCTATCGCTGCCTGTGGTGACGTTAACCGTAATGTAATGTGTAATCCAAATCCTGTTGAGTCGCGTCTCCATGAGCAAGCATATTACTGGGCGAAACAGCTATCTGATCAGTACCTTCCTCGCACTAAAGCCTATGCGGAGATCTGGTTAGGTGATGATAAGGTTGCGACCAGTGAAGGGGATGATGTTGAGCCTGTATATGGTAAAACCTATCTGCCGCGTAAATTTAAGATGGCCGTTGCCGTGCCGCCAGATAACGATGTTGACGTTTACACCAATGACTTAGGTTTTGTTGCCGTTGCCGAAGAGGGTGAGTTGGTTGGTTTTAACTTAGTTGCCGGTGGTGGTATGGGCTCGACCCACGGTGAAGTACAAACTTTTCCCCGTCTAGCCGATGATTTTGGCTTTATTAAGGCTGAAGATACGCTGAAATTTGCCGAGGCTGTTTTGAAGGTGCAGCGTGACTGGGGTAACCGCTCTAATCGTAAACTTTCAAGGCTTAAATACACCATAGTTAAATATGGTTATGAAGCATTTAAAGCAGAAGTTGAGAAACGCGCTGGGGTGAAGTTTGAGCCTAAGCGTGATGTGGTGATCGGTGATCGCGGCGATCGCTATGGCTGGATAAAAGGGGTGGACAATAAGTGGCACCTGACCCTGTTTATTGAGGGCGGTCGAATTAAAGATCTGCCAGGTCAACCGCTGCAAACTGGATTAAGGGAGATTGCTAAAATCCATAAAGGCGATTTCCGTATGACCTCGAATCAAAACTTTATCATCGCCAGTGTGGCAGAGGAGGATAAAGCAGAGATCGAAGCCTTGGCGAGAAGTCATGGGTTGATGGGGAAGTTGATAACTGAAACCCGTGGTCGCTCTATCGCTTGTGTTGCCCTACCAACCTGCGCCCTTGCTATGGCTGAAGCCGAGCGTTATTTCCCAGACTTCCTCAGTAAGGTTGAGTCTCTGCAGGAGAAGCATGGCTTCCTTGACCAAGGAATTGTGATTCGTATGACAGGTTGTCCAAATGGTTGTGCGCGTCCTTTTGCTGCCGAGATTGGCTTAGTGGGTAAGGCGCCAGGTCGTTACAACTTGTACCTAGGTGCAAGCTTTGAAGGAACACGTTTAAACAAGTTATACCGTGAAAATATTCAAGAAGCTGAAATTTTATCTGAACTTGATAGCTTGTTTGCCCGCTATGTGGCTGAGCGAGAAGAGGGTGAGACTTTTGGTAACTTCACGGTACGCATTGGTGCAGTGAGTGCGGTAATCGATGCCGCTAAGGATTTCCATGAGCAGCACAATCATGCCTGAATCAAGCAGTATTGATTCCATCGTTTCAAGTGATGAGATATTAGCCCTCCTCAGTGCTCCTGAAGTGGAGCAAAAAGGCGAGCTTGAGCGGATCAATCAGTTTTTGGCTGAGCTTACTCCAGCTCAGCGTATCGCTTGGGCGCTTCAATATCTGCCGGGAAACCATGCGCTTTCCTCAAGCTTCGGTATTCAGGGCGCGGTAATGTTGCATCTGGTGAGCAGCCAAAAAGCGGATATTCCTGTGATATTAACCGATACTGGTTATCTTTTTCCTGAAACATACCGCTTTATTGATGAGTTAACAGAGCGTCTTAGCCTGAACCTTAAGATCTACTCGTCTAAGTATACACCTGCGTGGCAGGAAGCCAGATTTGGCCAGTTGTGGGAAAAAGGCTTAGATGGATTAGATCAATATAACCGTATGAATAAGGTTGAGCCTATGCAGCGGGCACTGACGGATAATGAAGTCGGCACTTGGTTTGCAGGTTTGCGTCGCTCACAATCGAGCACTCGTGAGGCACTGCCTATCTTAGCTATCCACGGTACACGATTTAAGATTTTGCCCATTTTGGAGTGGAGTAATAAAGAGGTTCATGAGTACCTGACAGAGCACGATCTTCCCTACCACCCACTATGGGATCAAGGTTATGTTTCTGTTGGTGATACGCATTCGAGCAAGCCGTTAGAGTTAGGAATGAGTGAAGAGGATACTCGTTTCAATGGTCTGAAACGTGAGTGTGGTCTCCACTTTGATATCTAGGTTTACCTGTATGACGACAAGATGAAAATGTGGATAACTGGTCAGATCTGACAGTGCTGTCATTGTCTGAACTGATATGGGCTTGATGAATAAATCGTAAACTTTAGACTTAAATTTACAAATATTTATACATTTTTACCCACAAAGTTATGCACATCTATTTTTGTGGTCTATAGTAGTTAGTTCCCGTAGATGGTTTTAGAATGCTGTTCTGTTTAGGGTCTCGGTGAGACCCACTACTGACAAGACCTTCCCGGTATCAATTGGCTCGATTTTGGCCTCTCTCTTTCATTAAATACGTTGTGAAAGAGTTTGAGACTGCCGATGGGTATCCTTGCTAGTAGATGCAGAGCCGTCAGCAAATATAGCCATGCTTATCGTATCGATAGGCTGAGTTTGATTGGCTTGTTAGCGCCTGCTTAATCAAAAGCTCGAACTCCTGAATAGTCCGAAGTGGCTATTCAGGGGCTACTTATTCTCCCCTTTATCTAAAAATACGTTGCTAATACGGCATCCAGCTACAGTATATTTCCTCTTTCTCCTTTTAATCGCCTGATATTGTATATTTCCTATTTCTCCCTTTTAATCGCTTGATATAGTATATTGAGCGGCTAATGTCTTTAGGAAAAAGCTAAAATCTACATAGATTTTAGCTATCAAAATTTAAATGGAGTTTGTTGGATGAAGAAAGTATTAATTGCTGCGGCTGTGGTCGCTGCTGGCGCTGCGGGTTATTGGGTGAGTCAAGATAAGGGAGCAAGTGGTGAGGCCGATCTTATTCTCGCTTCAGTGCCGTCCGATACGCCGCTTTTTTCCGCTCAATTGACCCCTTTTCCCATCAAGTCATATATCAACTCGGTTTCTCAAAATTATCAAGCGTACGGCGATGATATGTTTGCCGAGCTAGAAGAGTCTGAAGATACCAGGGCTAAATTTATGCTCAGTCTGACTCAAACCTATATGGAGAGTTTAGAGAGCGGCGAGAAGTTTGTTTCGACCTTTGGTTTGCCTGAAAAGATGCGTAGCTACTTTTACACCTTAGGTCTTCTGCCTGTTATTAAGTTAGAAATGGAAGAGCCAAAAGCTGTTTGGGCCGTGCTTGATAAAGCTGAAAAAGAGAGTGGCTTTACCCATGAAAAGAAAACGGTAAAAGGGGTTGAGTATCGCTCTTACTCCATGACCGATGTGGGTGAGACTGAGACGATAGACCTGTTGTTCGCCATTGCTGACGGCATCTTAACCGTGACATTTGATAGCTCCTTTAGCCAGCCAGAGACTCTAGAGACCGCACTTGGTCTTGCACCTGTGGCTAACTCCCTTGCTGACTCAGGAATTTTGAACGATATCATGAAAACCCATGGGTTTAGTGGTGACGGTATTGGATACCTTAATCATCAAGAGATTGTTCGTGCGATAACGACCAAAGATGGTAACCAGTTAGCGAGACAACTGACGGCATTTGCAGAGCAAGAGGGGGAGGATCCTTTTGCTATTGTTCGCTCTAACGAGTGTCATACTGAGCTATCAAGTATCGCTGCAAATTGGCCTCGTACTGTGTTTGGCGTCAATAACCTCTCTATTAGCGATACTAAAAGTCATATGGAGTTAGAGACAATAGTTGAGAGCAAAAACAAACTAGTGTTGGATGCGCTTTCATCGATGAGAGGTTTTATTCCTGATTATGTTAGTCAATCAAATAGTTCCGTTTTCTCTATGGGACTAGGTATAGACCTCAATGAATTAGTTCCCTCGTTGACATCCATCTGGGACGATATGCTAACTCCTCAATACCAGTGTCAGGTACTACAGGAGATGCAGGGCGAGATGTCAGGTCAAAGTCCGGCAATGCTAGGCATGTTCACGGGAATGGCCAATGGTGTGAAAGGTATTGCGGCTTCAGTTATCGATTATAAGTTTAGTGATGATCAAGATAATCCTGCACTTGAAAGTGTGGATGCGATCATCAGTTTATCCGCTGATAACCCAAGTATGCTGTTTAATATGGTGAAGCCTTTCGCCCCAGAACTTGCTGATATTGAGTTGAAAGATAATGGCGAGCCTGTCGATCTCTCCTATCTGCTTCCTCTTCCGCCTGAGTTTGGTGTTAAGCCTAAGATGGCAGTAAAAGGTAACCACTTAGTTATTTTTAGTGGAGAAGAGGGAGAGGCTAAGGCTGAAGAGCTTGCTGCTGAAACATTGAAGAGTAATGGCCTTTACACTGCAACTGTGGACTATGGCAAGATGATCACGCCTTTGGTTGCACTTGCAGAGCTAAGTGGAGAGCCGATGCCTGAAGAGTTAGCAATGATGAAAGATTATAATATGCAGCTAAAAATGTCGTTGGATATTAACCAACAGGGTATCGTTTTCGATTCCGTGGTGGATAATAAAGCGACCCCTGCTGGTCAATAATACTAAATTTGATAGTTGAGCCAGCTAAGCTGGCTCTTTTTTTTTAAGGGGCTGTTAAGTTATGCTAATAGCGGGTATGTTTTTAAAAGCCAATGAAGTGCGTATAGTGACGCTAGCGGGTTCTCGAGTGAGCCATCAACTGGTTGCACCTAAGGTTAATAAATTCACATTAGTGAAAAACCCAAGTCAGAGTGAAGTTGCTCAGTTCGGCGAAGCCATTGTTGCATACTGTGATGATCACAAGGTTGAGTTGATCGTATTAAACCGAAGAGCTACGTCGGGCCAAGGTGCTGGTGGCGCGGGAACCTTCTTAATGGAGGGGGTTATCTTAGCATTGGCAAGGATAAATGTTGAACTGGTACACCCTGCAACCGTTAGGGCAACAGATAAGAGAAACGCTGAGTTTAAAGATTTAAAGCCTAAAACGGTCGATCTTGGCAAAGCTTATGACTTAGCATTTGAATTTCTTACTTAATAATATGAGCTTATTGAAGTTTTCTTTTAGAGAAACGCCCAGTTTGTTCAGTTTAGGATCATTTTTATTTGATGATTGCAGGGTTTAATATTCCATCTATGCCTTAAGTAAGGTATAAGGGCGCTATGAAAATTCCGAAACGTATCCAGCCTCTCGTTGATGAAGGCTTAGTAGATGAAGTCCTTCGTCCATTGATGAGTGGCAAAGAAGCCGATGTCTTCGTTGTCCGCAGCGGTGGCGATGTTCGTTGTGCAAAAATTTATAAAGAAGCCGAAAAGCGTAGCTTTAAGCAGGCGGTTCAATATCGTGAAGGGCGTAAGAGTCGTAACAGTCGTCGCTCTCGTGCGATGGAGAAAGGCTCTAAATTTGGTCGCAGTGAGCAGGAATCTGCTTGGCAAAATGCTGAAGTGGATGCCCTCTATCGTTTAGCTCATGCCGGTGTTCGTGTTCCACAGCCTTACGGTTGTTTCGACGGTGTGCTCTTAATGGAGCTTATTACCGACGATGAAGGATTTGTGGCGCCACGTTTAAATGATGTCAGTTTGTCATCAGAGCAGGCGCTTGAGCAACACAAGGCTGTGATGAAAGATGTGCAGCGCATGTTATGTGCAGGCCTCATTCATGGCGACCTTTCAGAGTTTAATGTTCTGTTAGACAGCTCAGGGCCTGTGATTATCGACCTTCCCCAAGCGGTTGATGCGGCGGCCAATAACAACGCTAAGCGTATGTTAGAGCGTGATGTAAACAACATGACTCAGTACTATGGGCAATTTGCACCTGAGCTTTTGGGCAGTAAATACGCCAAAGAGATGTGGGCACTTTTTGAGTCTGGAAAGCTAACGCCTGATGTTGAGCTAACGGGTAAATTCAAAGAGAGCACTAAGGCTGCTGATGTGGACTCTGTACTTGCAGAGATTGAAGCGGCCTTTGATGAGGAGCAGGAACGTAAAGAGCGTATCCGTGAGGCTGCTGAAGGCTAAATTTAACAGGTTCTAGCTCCAAAGAGCTAGAACCTCATATCTAGCCGTTAGTCTGTGGCTAACTGCTTTTCTCTATCCCTAACTCTTTGAGGGTTGCCGCAATATCCTCTGCTGCCGTTTCGGCATTGATATCTTCATCTATCTTTAAAATCTTACCATCTTTGCCTATGTAAAAAGTGACTCTGCTTGCTACTCGAACAAAGTTGAGTACATCATAAGCTTTGGCTGTCTCTTTGGTTGGATCGCTTAACATGGGGAAGTCAGCTTTCTGTTTCTCAGCAAAATCTTGGTTGTCCTCTAAGTCATCGACACTTGCCATCATATATACCGCATTATATTCACGGATCAGGTGGCCCTTCTGCACTAGAGAGCGACACTCAAGGGTGCAGCCATGGGTATTTGCCATTGGATACCAGGCAAGCACCAATGTTTGTTTACCTAGGTAGTCGCTGAGTTGATAGAAGTGACCATTGGTGGATTGAAGCTTAAAGTTTGGCGCCATATCACCCACTTTTAGATCGCTCGCTATGGCACTTAATGGACTGGTAAATATTAAGACTAATATTAATTTTAGAAAAACTTTCATGTTAACTAGGCCTGTCAGTTTTAGTGGAATGTGATTAGATTAGCATATTTACCTCTTAAGGGATTACACCCCCAAGGGTAAGTTGTAAGTGAGGCTCTCCCTCTACCAGTGTGCTGAGCTGTTCACCGGATTCAATGGTAAGTTGCTGTTGAAGTGTTTTTATCGGATCAAACTGTTTAATGATTATTTCGCTATGAATCTGGATCAGTGTCTCTGAGATAACACTAGGGGTGAGTGTTATTGTAACTTGCTCATTGTCGAGTAGAAGAGCGGAGTCTGACAAACTTGATTTAGCCGCTTCGATTAAGCATTTGCCATCGAGCTCTAGCTTTATGGTCAACTCAAGTTTGAGCTTGTTATCTAGCTCAAATTGGTCGGCTTGTTTTCGGTATTGTGCGTTAAGGTAAAATCCGCCTATTGGGCTGCTCATTGAGATATTCCATTATGCTTAATTGGCTACTTTATATTGAAACAGCAATATCTGTTTTTACTAATATGTTCACCAGCTTACTATGCATTTTTGCTGTTTTCTAGTTCAATAAGAAAGTTTGCATAATTTATCCAGTCTATCACTAATGCTTTAATCAGCATCTGCGTACCGGGATCTGTCTGAGGGTTTAGCTCTCTTATTTTTAGTTGTTCAACCACACGCCTAACATCTAGTGGTTCTAAGTCTACCCTGAAGTTGTCTTTTGGGCTTGGGTTGTTATCCACTTGAGGATTGAGTGGTGCAAACATCTGATTCTGAACAAGGAGTGCTAACTTAGGGTTAGTATCTCTCAAAATAGCGACTGTCATGCGCAGTGCGCCGCGGTTAAAGGTATCGGCTTTGAGTATAAACTTTTCCTTTTTTGCCATGGTGAATGTTGCTCCTGATGATGGACGCGTATATACCCAAACAACTTCAAGATGCAGGATTCAGCATGTCGAGAAGTGACAGAGTTCAAGGCATGAAATAGTAGGACTAGTTATTCTAATTCAATATTTCATAACACAGAAAAATGTTGCTTCTCGCCATGCCCTTCGGGAGCTCCCGTAGAATCGCTGCACTGTGTTAGTGATATCAACAAGGGAATAACCATTATCCTCAATCACTGCCTTGTTCAGCTATCCTACGGGGGCTCTGAAACGAGCATCTTGAGGTAGCTTGGGTATATCTAATTGTTTTATGCCTATTGGTATATTTAGTGTAACTCAATTGCTTATGGCTGTGACAAAACTCTTAGGTGTTTGCTGTGTATTTTCTGGCGAAGCTTGGTTGTTAAGCTGAGTCACTAAGCTTTGCCAGTGAAGCGGTTCACTGTCGGTAAAGGTGATGTCTGGCTCAGTGCCAACTCCGGAGATTAAAGCACCTTGGAGGTTATAGTGAAGGCTGCTGGTTAGCGCGATATTGAGCTTACTGTTAGGCAGTGTAAAGCGGTAATGCTTACCCAGATCTCCTGATGTTTTTTCACCTATTAGTGTCACTCTAGGCCAGGCTTTTGTGAGGTAGGCTATCCATTCACACTCCTGTCTGCACTGAGGGCCGATAATCAATGCGAGTCTGTTTGAGCGTTGAGCTTCACGTGCTTGTGGACGACTTTTTCTGGCATAGAGTTGGCTAAAATTATCTGAATCTTGAGTTTCAAGTTTCACTTTTATCTCTGACAGTTGTACCTGTTCGAAGAAGTTTAACTCATTGAAAGGGTGAAGATAGTCTGCTCTTAAGTAATCACTCTTAAAGTTAGAAGCACGGCGATATCGAGCTAAGGTAAAAACTGGGTTCGCAGACTCTGGGAGAGAAGGGGAGAACTCATTTGTCAGTAAGCTTAATAGCTTATCACTGTATCCTTTGGCTTGCCTAAGATCCACCACTGTAAGCGGGTTTTCGAATGCTGTTTCTAGTTGAGAAAATAGCTTCCTGTTTGTGCTGAGTTTGTCTAGGTCTGTAATCTTAATCGGATTGGTGTCTTTATCTTGGCTTTCAATGACAAGCTCTTTATAGGGGGGCTTGGTTTGGGAGTGAACGGTCAAGGTTAGCTCTTTTTTTGACTCTTCATCATTGGTGACGGTGAGAGAGACTGTGTCGCCTAGAGGTAAGCCCATCTCAGCCCTTAAAAGATCTAAACGTGAAAGCCATGTTAAGGTGAGTGCCAGATCTTCTTGCTGAGAGCTGGAGATAAATTTTCTGGCTGTTTTGAGCCAATAAGTTAGAGCAACACCATCAATATGGCTGATAAAGGGATGCTCAAGGTCGAGAGGCGTTTCGGAGTCATCTAGTGCAAGCCAAAGTTGTCCCATGGGCTTTAATGAAAAAGGCAGTTGGCCTGTGGAGTAAGTGCTTGAAGAGAGCTTGATACCTGGGTCATTGAGTTGAGCAAGCAGCTTTGCTATTTCTGCGTGAAATCGACTTGAATCTATGCCTAGTGAGTAGAGGTAGCGAAGAGAGTCAACTCGATTTTCAATACTCTGCAGAAGTAGTGGGTCAAGGGCTGAAAAAGTCGAATGCTGGCTGACCTCTGCCACTAAGGTGTCGAGATCTTGTTGCATCTGCTGGGGATTTAGACTCATTTTTGTTGTGTTATCAATCACCAAAAAACGAGAGAGCTGCAGGATACTGAGCAGCAAGCAGATGCCAAATACATTCACTACATCTTTAAAGCTAAAGTTCATATCACTCCTTGATATGTCAGTCGTTAATGGCCAACGACACTGGTACCTAAAGCCACATCAGGATGCCCGTTTTAGAGCCCCGTATAATAGCTTAGCAAGGCAGTGATTGAGGATAATACTCATTCCCTTATTGATACTTGCCCACTCAATACACTATAGCTTATCTAACCTTGCTTGAATTTATAATATCCTCCATCGTGCTCTTTATGTCTATATTTATGCCTAACGATATTAGACATAGAGCATAAGGTGTTGTGGCTGGAAGATATTTACAGAATGTCGTTGATTGATACGCCTATCCCTATACGCTGAGTATGGGAGTTGTAGTCAATTAAACTCTCTCCGTAGCCATTAAAGTACTGAGTGTAGATCCGCAGCTGTCCTATGATGGGGTAGCTCCAAGTGGCTTCAATAGCCCCATAATTTGGGTTGGAGAAGTTGTTTCTAATCATCATGGTAAATCTATGTTCGTCGATACCATAGATACCTGTGAGCTCAAAATTACCCATATAATCTGTGATATCTGGGTTGTCATCACCCTCAGGGGAGGTGGGAGTCTCTTTTTCATCTTCAGGGATACGCCACCAAACTTTGGCACCAAGAGCAAAGGGACCGCTATCAAATACCATAGTGCCGTAAATTCTATTCCAGCTACGAGAAAAGCTGCCCGATTTTCCATTTGATTTGTGAACCGCTCCAACTCCCCAGAATGAGTTCCGCAGTGGACCGACTTGCCAGTCATTGTTGAACATCATAAATATCTCTGGCTCATGGTTAGTTTCACGAAACGGTGATGAGATATCCTTGTTGTAGACCTGCCAGTAGGATTGGTTTGTGTAGGCGACGAAGAGATGACCATTATCTCCGAAGACGTTATACATTAAGGGAAATTTAAAGCTTATCTGAAATTTTGCTTCCATATTATCCAGGTCGAAGGGGTGCTCTTTGGCTTCCTCCTCGAAAGGGGCCATGTTGGGGCTGGTGTTATAGGTTGCTGGCAAAATGTAGTTAACGTTATGGGGAGTCATCACGAAAGGAAGCTCCGAGGTTGCCAGTTCATCATGCACACGTTCATCAACTAATGAGTTATTGTGTTCTCTTTCAATGGTCTTTGTGTTGTCCTCTTTAGCCGTTGCTACAGTCTTTTCTTCATGATGGGTCTCATGGTTTTTCAGATCGTGGGCATACACAGATGACGAGATAAAAAATGTGGGAAGCAGAGCTAAGAGTGAGAGCGATAGATGTATTGTGCTTTGGCTTTTCATAAGTCATCCATGAAAAATTGAGGTGATCTTTTATAAAGGGAATGTTACCTCGCAAAAATGCTTTTTAACAGTGGGATAGACAATCATCTTGCAACTTAGCAACATGTTGAACTATAGCCATAGGCTTAAATTGACTGGGATAAAGCTCAGTAGTCACCACTTAAATAACTAAATGGAATAACAGTTAATAAATAACTATTTATTAAGTTATAAGTGGCGGGGTATATTTCATACTACAGAGTCGTGTGTGGGGCAGTGAGATGGATGTAGTAACGTTACCCGGTCAAAGAGCTGGTGGAAAAGTATGGTTAGTCGGAGCAGGGCCCGGTGATGTCGAGCTGTTAACGCTTAAGGCATATCGGATCTTAAAGAGTGCCGATGTGGTACTTTTTGATGCGCTCGTCAGTGATGAAATCATGAGTCTTGTCCCACAAGATGCTGAAAAAATTGCGGTGGGAAAGCGTGCGGGTAAACATAGCGCGGCTCAAGATGAGATCAATCAGCTGTTGGTCACTAAAGGCTTTACACGTAAAAATGTGGTGCGTTTAAAGGGAGGCGACCCCTTTATTTTTGGCCGTGGTGGTGAAGAACTACAGAGCTTGGTTGAAGCAGGTCTTGAGTTCGAAGTGGTTCCTGGAATCACTGCAGCGAGTGGTACATCTGCCTATGCTGGGATCCCGCTAACTCACAGAGATTATGCTCAAGGTGTCTCTTTTATTACTGGACACTGTCAGTTAGAGAGCCGACCTATGGATTGGAAGGGTTATGCTAATCCAAATAATACCTTGGTCATCTATATGGGCATTCTTAATGCGGGACTAATCAAGTCTGGATTAATGGAAGCGGGTCGTAACGCCAATACTCCCGTCGCTATTGTCTCTAAGGCTACAACTGCCCAGCAAAAACGTTTTATCGGCACATTAGGCGAGTTGGACCTGTTAGCCTCTGATCCAGAGCTTAAGATGCCCGCTTTGATGATCATCGGCGAAGTCGTTGAACTGGCTGACACTCTTAACTGGTTTGAGCCAAAAACGGAGAGCGAACCGTTAGCCATTGGCGTTGAACTTAAAGATAGGCGTTAATCTTAGCTTAGCTACTCAATCTTAAAATCCTTGGCAAACAGAGTGCGGACTGTCTTAGCGTATTCAGGATCTGGCTTGGGCTGAATGAGCTGAGTCAGCTCGTCACCTATCGGTGTTAAGCGGTAGTAGTTAAATAGCAGATGGCCGCTTTTAGGTGTCAGCTTCATGGTCTCTGAAAGCAGAGTAAAGTTGATGGGATTCTTACTATTTAGCAAGCCAGTCTCAAACTCTCCGCGATGGAGGACCCCTGCATCAACTAAGGTCAAAATGTTGGAGTAGGGCAGACCAAAATTAGATAAACCAATATTGATTGGCGCAGATTTACGAAATATCTGACCAAACCCTCCTGTATAGCGGTAACCATAGATCAGCTTTAATCTTGCTTCACCATTCACTTTTATCGCCATTCCCAAGGCTTTTTCTAATATCTGTGCCTCTTTGTGGGTCAGCTGCTTTAGTGTCGAGAGAGTACGTAGGCTAAAGTTACCAGGGTTGGTGATCTCATTGGCTAAGATGCGCCCCCATAACTCCTGCATTTTACGGTTATGGATCTGCTCTGCAAGCTGAAAAAATTGATGGGCCCAATCAGGGTCTAGATCAACTCCTGTGACATCTGATGGCGCATGGGTTAAGGCGATAGCGTAGATGGTCTCAAGGTTTGTTTGGTACTGGCTAAGCTGTTTACGCTGCCTGTGCTCCCCTCGCTCAGCAATAGATGCACTGCCTGGTCGATAATCATCTTCACTACTTAAGCCTAATTGTCGACCCAATAGGAGTGCTTTTTTACGGGCCGACACATCGGATTGAGCCGACTTTGTCTCGGTTACTTTTACTAATTCCGCCATACTCTTTACTCTAGCCTAATACTGTTATTGATATTAGCTTAGTCTGCTTACAGGATAGATATTTTATCTCTATTATTGTTATATCAATCACTCAGAGTCGATCGCTTTTTATGCTAATGGGAATTAGCCCCCAATTTACCTCATTTCCTTGAGCCGGTATCTCAGGTATGTTTCTTGCCAGAATTAATGAACAGAGGGCGAAGCCCGCACCGATATAAAATACAGCCTGAGGTGAGTGTAGCCAAAGTAGACCAAGAGCTGCAGGTATAACGACTGCTGCGATATGGTTGATGGTAAAGCTAACGGACATGGTTGCGGCGATATCTTTGTTATCTGCAATCTTCTGAAAGTAGGTTTTGATGGCGATAGCCATAGCAAAAAGCAGATGATCAATGACATAGAGAGCAGCCGCCATCTCTGATCTCTCTACAAGTGCGTAGCTGACAAATATGAGAATTAAGCCTATGTACTCAATCGTCAGTGCATTTCTCTCCCCTATACGCCCGATAAATCGACCGATTGCTGGGGCAAACAGCAAGTTGACTACATAGTTAATCAGGAATAAAGCGGTAATTTCAGAGACGCTGTATCCGAACTTTTCCACCATCATAAATCCGGCAAAAACCATGAATATTTGCCGTCTAGCGCCAGAGAAAAAGGTCAAAAGATAGTAGAGCCAGTAACGTTTTCTTAAGATCACCTTTTTATGCTGAACCTCTCCCACTTCAAACTTGGGGAAGTAGAGGGTAATCGTGATCACCATTAACAGTCCTAAGCACCCGATGATGGCATACATCCAGATATAGTCGAGTTTTAACCAGGTCATAATTAACCAGATGCTGGCATAACCTGATAGAGCTGCGGCCGAACGCCAAGCCAGTGCTTTACCTAAGAAGGCGGCTGTCTCTTTTTTCTCTACCCATTGTAAGGTCAAGGATTGATTGATGGTTTCGAAATAGTGGAACCCGATAGACATGAGTACAGTGGTTAAGTAGAGACCAAGGACATCGGGGTATAGACCTGTGATAGCCACCCCAACACACAGTATTGCCAGTGATAACAGGGCAAAGGATTGTTCTCTAATTAAGATGAGAATAAAGATGGCGGTAAATGCCAGAAAGCCTGGTACTTCACGCAGACTTTGCAACATGCCAATTTCGGCACCACTGAATTGAGCCCTTTCGATAACAAAGTTATTGAGCAATACCTGCCATACCGAGAATACCAACGACATGATAAAGGTCATCCAGAGAAGCAGTTTTTGTGGGCTTTTACTCATTGTTATCCATTTTATGAAAGTGGCGGCTAATTTAGCGATTGTATCACTAGTTTATCTGGATTTTCTTCATGCAATACACCTGTAACTCGTTTGTAATTTTCTTATAAAGATAAATGTAAATTTTAATGAAAACGATTCGCATTTAATGTAATTTGTTTCGCAAATTCAGGGGGAGCTGTTAATTCAGTACGGAAAAAATTTAATGAAGACCAAACTCAGTTTATTGGCTATATGTGTTGCAGGCTTTAATAGTCACTATGCTTTTGCTGCGCCGGATCCGGTGAAACTACAACAAGCTATTGCGAAGCAGGAGCTTGAGCTCAAACAGTTAAAAAAAGATTTAGCTGAACTTGCAGCTCAACAAAACGTACAGCGTGAAGAGCAAAAAAAACAAGCTAAAGTGATAGAAGTCGCTAAGCAGGAAGCGACTGAAAGCAAATTCAGTAAGTTCAGCTTTAAATCCTACGGTAGCGTTAATTACACCAGCGATGAATATTATCAGAATGTTCAGGACACCACTCCAGAGCGACGTGGTCGTTTCGATCTTGAACGTATCGTCACCGAATTTGGTTACCAGTTTAACGACGAATGGGACATGGAAGTTGAGATCGAATATGAGCATGGTGGTACAGGTGCAGCTCTTGAGTACGACGGATTCGATGAGTTTGGTGAGTTTGAATCTGAGATAGAGGCGGGTGGCGAAGTGATGATTGAGAAGGCTCAACTTCGCTATCGTCCAAGCGATGCTTTTGGGGTTAAGTTCGGTAATATTCATCTGCCTATCGGGCTCTCTAGTATCTTGCATAAACCAGATCAGTATTTGACTGTGCTGCGGCATAGAAGTGAAGCTGCTGTCTTGCCTGCAGTTTGGAATGAAACAGGTGTTGGCGTTTTTGGTGAAGTGGCTAATTTCCATTACCAGGCACAAGTTGTCAGCGGGCTAAACTCTGAGTATTTCAGAACTTATGACTGGGTGGCCTCTGGTCACCAGAAGCGGTTTGAGCACGTTAATGCCGACGATCTCGCGTATGCTGTGCGTCTTGATTACGGCAGCTTTAAAGAGGGAAGTGCGATAGGTGTCGCTTACTATTATGGTAACACCTCCGGAAACCGCCATAAGAGTAATAAGGTGAGTGGCGATGGTACTGTGAGCATTCTTGCGCTTTCTGGTGCTTATGTACAAGGTCCCTGGATTCTCCGTGGTCAATATCTAAATGGCACACTAAGTGACTCTGATGCCATTACTCAGGCAAATAAAACTACACCAGGTTTGAAGCCAGGTAACTTTGCTCAACTAGGCTCTAAATCTGAGGCTTTCTTTGTTGAAGCAGGCTTTGACCTAACCGATTTCACCTCCATCCCTTTAACCGTTTTTGCCAATATAGATTACTCAAATCCTCTAGCCGAAGTTGAAACGGGTACAGCGACTAAACGCTATGAAAACACCTGGACTAGTGTGGGAGTTAACTACTTCCCTATTCCTGAGATAGTCATTAAGGCTGAAGCTGGCAGACAGCAAGTGGCTGTGGCAGCGATACCTGACACTAACTTCTTCGCCCTAGGCGTGGGTTACCAATTCTCTCTATAGCAAGTCGACTTTTATTCACACGATGTTGATGGCTCCCATAAATAGCGGAGTTAGCTAACGCGTGTGGGATCTCGGCAACCAGAGTCGGGATTGCAGCATACAATTTTTGAATTTATACGGAGCTTTACATGAAACAACTTAAGTACTCAGCCATTGCCATTGCGCTTATTTCAACTTTAGCCGCGTGCGGTGGCTCGGGCAGCGATGACACAACTCCAACGCCAGTGGATGATAAGTTTGAGTTTGCGGCAACTGAGATGATCACCAATTTAACTGATGATGTCATTGTTAGTGGTTATGCATCTTTGGCGACTAAGGGTGAGGAGATGTTACTTGCCACGCAAACTTTGGTGTCGAATAAGACTCAGGCTAACTTACTTGCCGCACAGGAAGCGTGGAAAGCGGCGCGCCTGCCATGGGAGCAAGGTGAGTCACATATCTTTGGTCCAGTCGATTCGTTGGGTATTGATCCACATTTAGATAGCTGGCCACTCAACACTACTGATTTAACCACTGTACTTGCCAGTAACGCAGGTTTCGATGCTGAGACTATTAAAGGCTGGAACGATGATGTTCAAGGCTTCCATACAATGGAGTACCTACTATTTGGTGATGGTGTCGCAGATAACGAGAAAGCGATAGCTGAGCTAACTCAAGCGGAGAGTGAGTACCTGATGGGACTTGCAGAGGTCTTTCGTGATTACACTAAGACACTCGATGATGCTTGGCAAGTAAGCCATGACGGCAGCGGTAAAGCTTATGGTGAGTTAGTAAAAACGCCTGGCAGTGAAGGCAATACTTTCTACAGTTCTCAGGTCGGTGTGATTGAGGAGCTTATCAACGGCATGATCGGCATTGTCGATGAGGTGGGTAATGGAAAAATTGCCGATCCTTTCGGTACATCTGCAGCCACCGCCGACACCTCTAAAGTGGAGTCTCAGTATTCATGGAACTCTCTAACCGACTTTAGCGACAACATCATAGGTGTTCGTAATGTGTATCAAGGAGAGCTAACAGGCGCTGCTGATAAACAAGGGATCATCGATTTCGTTAAAGCTGCTGATGAAGTCTTAGCCCTGCGTGTAGGGAGTGAAATTGATGACGCCATTATTAAGATTAAGGCTATCTCAGGCTCGAATAACATGCCGTTTCGCCAGGCTATCTCAGATGCTGAGGGCCGCGTACGAGTGCAAACTGCAGTCGATGCCTTAACTAAGCTGCAGACAAGCCTTGAATCAGATGTACTTCCACTGCTGAGTAAGTGGAAAGTTTAAGCCTTAAGTTGAGGTTTAAATTTGATGGAGGCTGAGGATAGCCTCCATTTATTTGACTTAAAAACCATACAAAAAGAAAGGATTAGCTCAGGATAGAGCTGAGCTTTCGCTTTAAACCGTCGTGTGAGATGACAATGATAATGACCAATATAGATAAAATAAGCCTTAGGTTCTCTCCTAAGCCATTGAGCTTAACATTCGCTCTGTGTATAGGATTAACTGCTTGTGGTGGCTCAGGTGATGAAGTGGTGGAGCCTAAACCTGATGAGAAAGTGTATCCCGCTTATACCGACATAAAAGCGAGTGGCGGTGAGACAACTACATTCGATGCCTCTCAGTCTGGTCATGGCTTCTCGACTCCCGCACCTAATCTGGCAGATACAGAGCTTGAGCATCACTTAGAAGGCGATCTGAGTTTCGAAACAGCCTTTACCACTGCGCCTAATAGTGAGCACCCTGAGCTCGATGGTTTGGGCCCTGTATTTAATAATGCCGACTGTAACTCCTGTCATCAACGAGACGGTCGTAACTCAACTCCCATTGTACCAGCTGGTAAAACACGAATTAAGTTAGGCTCTGAAGCTGGACTGTTTCTGCGTATCAGCAAGGCAGCCGATGAGGTGTGCAGTGTTGGCACTGCGGCTAATGATTACTGCGCGCCAATTCCAGTTCCTAATTTTGGTGGTCAGTTATTCCATCGTGGTGTGTTAAAGGCACGTCCCGACTGGGAAGAAAACCTCTTCGGTGGTCAAGCTGATGTGTATCTCTCCTTTGAAACTAAAGAGGTTACCTACCCAGATGGCAGTGTCACTGTTTTGAAGAAGCCCCTATTTGCCGTTGAAAATCCCTATGATGCACCTGGTGAAACGGTTAACAGTGCTAACGTGACCTCAGATCTGCTTCAGGATGATGTCTTAATGGGCTGGCGCAATGGTATGCCTGTTTTTGGTCTAGGTCTGCTTGAGGCTATTCCTGAAGCGGATATTTTGGCATTAGTAGATGCTGATGATGCAAACGGTGACACTATCTCAGGTAGAGCTAACTTTGTGTTTGATGCGGTAAAAGCTAAAGCGGGTAACACTAACCCTGTGTCACTAGGACGTTTTGGCTGGAAGGCAAATACCCCAAGTGTCAGAGTGCAATCCTTGGGGGCGTTACGTGGAGATATTGGGATCACAAATCCGCTGTTCCCGGATGAGAGTATTGCGGGCACGGCGCTGCATGATAGTTACTTAACCCGCACTGGCTTTGTCGACACAGGCAGTGATGAAAATGGCGCACCAGAAGCAAGCGCTGAATTCAGTGACTCGGTGGTTTTTTACGCAGAGACACTCGCTGTTCCTGCTAGGCGAAATGTAGAGAGTCCAGATGTTCGTGAAGGTGCACGTCTATTTGAGCAGCTTAACTGTACAGGCTGTCATAAGGCGAGTTTTGTGACTCAATCATCTGGCGATATTGGTGGGGCACCTATGAGCGATGCCCTTAAGGGGCAAACTATCTATCCATTTACCGATATGCTGCTTCATGACATGGGTGAAGAGTTAGCCGATGGTCGTCCTGACTTCCTTGCTGATGGGAGTGAGTGGCGAACGCGTCCTCTTTGGGGAATAGGTTTAACTCAAACAGTGAACCCACAAGCTGGCTTTTTACATGATGGCCGGGCGGCAACAGTAGAGGAGGCGATTCTCTGGCATGGTGGAGAGGCGCAAAAGAGTCGTGATGAGTTTATGGCGTTAACCTTGGATGAGCGTAAGCAAGTTATCGCATTTTTGATGTCACTTTAAATTGAAACCCACATCTAAGTCTTAATCGTGAAAATGGCCACTCAGCTCAATTGAGTGGCCATTTTCTTTTTACTAAAGAAATTGTGATATAGGTAAGAGTAAGCCCTGTTTAGGAAATACTGCCCGTGATCTGTTTCAAGTAAATCTATGGATATATACCTTATTATAGGTAGGAGCATAGAAACATTTATTTGAGGTTCCGGTGAGTAATATTCTAATTATCTATTCGAGTGTGCATGGCCAGACCCGTAAGATCTGCGCTTATCTAGAGGATAAGTTTGTCGCCTTAGGTGATAAGGTCACCATGAGCAGTTTAGATCAGGTTCCCGATCTTAATGACTTCGATAAAGTGGTACTCGGAGCGAGCATTCGCCATGGAAAACATAATCCAAATGTTTACGATTTTATTTCCCAAAACCGCGGGATATTAGAGAAGAAAACCTCTAGTTTTTTCTCGGTCAACTTAGTGGCTCGAAAGCCCGCCAAAAATACTCCGCAAACAAACCCTTATATGTTGGCATTTATTGAGAAAAGTGAATGGAAACCGAATTTGCTACAGGTGTTTGCTGGTAGCTTAAATTATCAAGGCTACGGCATTGTCGATCGCAATATCATTCGCTTTATCATGTGGATGACTAAGGGCCCAACAGATGCCCAGACCAATATTGAATATACCGATTGGGCTAAAGTCGACCTTTTTTCCAGCGAGTTTCACGCCCTGTAGTCGGAGTTAGAAGAGATGGTGAGTATTTTTGCTAGGGTTCGTCACATTATTACGCGACTGAGTGCGTACCAACACCTGCTGCTTATTCTGCTCTCACTTTATCTGATCTTGACCAGCGGTTGGCTTATGATGGGGCGTAGCCTAAGGGCGAGTGCATCATTGTGGGATATGACCCACGTATACTTGGGGTTGTTTGCAACCTTGATTGCTTGTCTATTTCTCATATCAAATAGTACCGGTGGAAAATGGCGGCAGTATTTTCCTTGGCTGATAGGGGACGCGGGGCAGTTGCTTAGGGATCTTAAAGGACTGCTTAAAGGGAAGCTTCCTACAAGTGGTGGCCGCGGTCTCTTCAGTTGGGTTGAAGGGATAGGCATGTTGTTACTGGTAGCTGTCGGCATAACTGGTACCATGTGGTTTATCATGCAGGGTAGCAGTGATGCCCTAGTATGGCGCAGTTATCATATATTACTGGCCAAAGGCTTTATCGGTTTTATCTTGGTACATATCCTGTTTGCGTGTCTGCATCTATTAGATTTCGTTAGGAATTGATCTACACTCTGGTAATAATACACTTTAACAGAGGTGTTTTTTGCGGCCCAGAGTGCTCCACCTGATCGATGACTGTAAACTTGGAGGAGTCAATTTGGCTCTAAAGAGTTTGTGCGAGTCAAGATTGGCGGAGGATTTTGAGTTTTCCATTACTCATATTGATCTTGCAACCCACCGCATTAAGCGATTTGAGGCCGATATTATTGTGCTTCATACCTCATCTTCATGGAGAAAACTGCCAGGGTTTATCTCACTTTGCTTCAAAAACCGAGGCACACCTTTACTGCTTCAAGAGCACCATTATTGCGAAGGGTTTGTCGCCCATGAGTTGCCTAATAAGTGGCGTTTCTTTCTAATGCTTAAGCTGAGTTACACTCTGATGGACAGAGTGTTGGCCGTCTCTGTCGCCCAGGCTAAATGGTTACTTGATAATCGCTTGGTTAACGCAGATAAGCTGGTGGTACTCAAGCAGGCAAGACCCGTTAATACCTTACTCTCTTTGCCTGAAAAGGCGCTCTCGTTTCCTATTCAACTAGCAGCCTATGGTCGGTTTCATAAGCAGAAAGGGTTTGATCTCTTGCTTAAGGCGATGGAGAAGCTCCCCTCTGAAAAAGTGGAGTTAAGGCTCGCTGGAAGCGGTGAGATGTCACCACTTTTAGATTCGATGGCCGCGACTCTGGAAAACGTTACCTTGATTGGAGAGATTGAAGATGTCCCCCTATTTTTATCCTCCTGTGATGCAGTGGTTATCCCATCTCGTTGGGAGCCTTTTGGCTTGATATGCCAGGAGTCGATTGCAGCGGGAAAAATGATTGTGACAACCTCAGTAGATGGCTTATCGGAGCAGTTGGCAGAACTGTTAGCGACAAGAGGTGACGAGGAGCTATCTGTGCTGCTGACGGAGCAGAGCGTTAATGGTCTGGTTGATGCGCTGGAGTGCTTAATTTCTCAAGCTGAGCATAAGTTAGCGGTCGAGAAGGTGAGGTGTTTATCAAACTTAACCTATGAAGATAGATGTATAGCAGCAAAGTGTTGGCCAACACTCGTTGAAACTTGGAGAGAGCTACTTTTCTCTGAACAGCATAGAGCAAAAAGGCTCCAGTAGGAGCCTTATATACCCAATCGGATTTAAGACTTGTGGTCTAATGCCAAGTAGTTGATGAGATCAATCAGTTGCCCTAAAGAGCGGATCTCACCCATGTTGATGGCGTACTTATCGTTGACGATAAACGCTGGAACACTCTGAACGCGGAACTCTCTTTGTTGAACACGCCAAAGTGCTAGCTTGCTATCGACAACTTTGCTGTCTGCTAGCTCGTCATACTTTTTACCGTCGATACCATGTGCTGCGAAGACCTTTTTGATGTCATCACGGTTGTTTAATTCAGGCTTATCATGGGCGCTGTGATCATGGGCGTGGTCATGACTACCAGCCTCTTCTTCCCCTTGAATAGCGGCAAACATAGCGAGAGTTAGTTTATCTTTTTGACTTGCATCTAATGCTTGGATCACCCCAAGAGAGCGCATCACTTCGGTACCAATTTCACTGTTCATGAAATCAACATGCTTACTATCAAACTTGACCTTCTTATTTAGGTTAGCTTTGATGTCGCCTAGGTATTGAGTTTCCATGTTGTAACAGTTGTGGCAGTAAAATGAGTAGAACTCAGTCAATTTAGGTTGAGTGCTTGCTGCCTTGTTAGAGACCTGGGTAAAGTGCTTACCTTCAACAAACTGTGAGGCAAAGCTGCTCAATGGTGCTATGGCTAATGTTAGCGCTAATGCGATATGTTTAATCAATCTACTGTCCTCAAAATGATCGGAGTCGAGTTAAGGTTAAAATAGCTCGATAATCCGTTTAATTCAGCATAAAAGCTAAAGATTAATTATGACTGAATTTCACTGTGGAAACAGACTAGGGAGTGTGACTTAGGTTGAAGTTTGAGGCAATATTCGCCCAAATCATTTCAAAGGACTACAAATTCTCACGTAGAGTTTGCCAAGCCTCACACACTTTTCGAAATTGGACCGTGTTACCGTCAGGGCGGTCTGGATGCCACTGTAGTGCTAGTTTTCTCCAGCGACGGCGTACCTCTCTGTTTGTTGCATCATGATTGAGCTCAAAAACTTTGAGTGCTTGATCTTTATGCATCAGATTAGGATTAGTGCCAATGTACTCCTCGTAACGACTCCAGAATGACTCAAGCATCTCTCGGATGATATTGGGGCAAGTATCGTAGTTAACCCAGTTCAGATAATACTCCCTTAGTGCATCATCTTCTCGCAGGCTTGATTCAAGGTTAGTGGGGATAATGTTGAATATTTGAATCTCCATAGCTTTAACTTGCAGCCAATGCTCAGGCAGAAGAATATCTTGCAACTGAAAAAGGGCGTTCATTAGTAGAAAATTTCTTTTAAACAAGGCTTTATCCTGATCGTCGTCGAGGTCTTGCATCAAGCCTTTTGCCTGTAACTCAGTCGCTAATAGGTGTACCTTCCAACTGTGATTTGAGTTTTGTAGCAGACTAAAGAGAGGCCAGATAAGTGGATTATCTCCTTTTATATTTGTGACTCCCGCTTCAGGTTCGCAGGTGATAAGTGGCGATGTTTGTGCTGACCCCTTGGCAAATAGCATAGATTACATCCATCCTGAATTGGCTACTGCTCTTTAGCTTCAGAGCTTATTAAAATAGAACCCATTACAGTGACTATGACACAAGAGATCTGGAACGCAAGCTGACCTATAGATGAAAGCTGTCTTAGTGTGCGCTTGCTGCTGAGTCTTCCTTCGGAGAATAGTTGATTTTTACTAATCAGTAGCTAGTCTCAATGAAGGTGCACACTTTTTGTGTAAGTGTATATTTTTGTAAATTGAAGAGGTTAGATTTTTGCCTTTTATAGTCTCACTCTCTGTAAGGAAGATAGCTCTGTCTATTGATGCAATATCTCGGATGATATTGCATTTCCCTGTCGATGACACTTTGAAGAATGTACCAAGGTTAATGATAATTTTTCAACTTATTCATAGGCTAACAACGGCTATGATGCTTCTTTTTTTCTCTTCTAAATTATCCCGAGTAATAGTAAATGATGCCTGTTTATAAGGCTTTTTCTCGTCGATTTATTATCTTATCTATGCTGCTGGGATTATTACTGTCAGGGTTTTTTGGTGCCATGCTCTATCAAAAAGAGCTAGCAATTATAGAGACAGACTTTAAAAGAGATGTAGACGATAAAGCGATGGCGCTGGAGCGAGAGTTGCTGGCCAATTTGGAGGTGCTTTTTGCTATTAAAAGTTTATTTAACAGCTCTGAAGAGGTGACAGCCAACGAATTTGAAAATTTAGCCAGTGACTTTTTGGCTAGGCATCATGATATACAGGCTCTGGAGTGGGCGCCGAAGGTAACAGGTGATAATAGGGAGGCGTTTGAAGCAGCTCGAAGAGAGATCTATCCGGATTTTGAATTTACTGAGCGCGCATCTCAAGGGAGTATGACTAAAGCGGGTATACGTGATGTGTACTTCCCTGTTTATTTTGTCGAGCCGCTTAAGGGCAATGAGGTTGCATTTGGCTTTGATCTGGCATCGAATGAGAGTCGTCTTAGTATGATAAATAGAGCAATTGATAGAGATCTTACGCTTGCGACTAAAAGCATTACTTTAGTTCAGGAGGTGTTTGACCAAAAAGGCTTCCTTATTGTTATGCCTGTGTATGAAGGTGAGCCGAGTACTGTGAGTAAACGTCAGGAGAAGTTACAAGGCATCGTTCTAGGCGTTTACCGGATTGCCGATATTTTTGAATCGGCTGTGAAGCATACTGGTGCTACCGGGATTAGATTATTGTTGAAAGACAATACAGGCGCCGATGCAGAAGAGCTTTATGCTAACTATTCGAGCGATAAAGTGTTGGGAAGTCTACAAAAAAGTTTTAGCTATAGCAGATCGCTTAAACGAATAGGTGGTCGGCAATGGACCTTGATTGCAACCCCAAGCCAAGGATATATTGCTGAGCGCCAAAGTTTATTGCCTTTTTTCGTGTGTGCGTTTGGCTCTATTTTTGTTTTAGTCGGTGGTGGGTATATCTTTCTGGCTACTGAGCACTCCACTATGATTCGCGAAGAAGCTGTAGAGAGAAATAGAGAGTTAGATGAAGCTAAATTAGCGTTGGAGGAACTCTCTTTTACGGACGGTCTGACTGGAATTGCCAATCGGCAATGCTTTGATATTCGCTTCGAAGAGGAGTGGTTAAGGGCGTTACGGGATGGAACTTCACTGTCGCTAATCATGGTGGATCTGGATAATTTTAGGCTTTTCAATAACACCTATGGCTATATCGGTGGGGATCAGTGTTTACGTGATATTGCCAATAAACTCGCGCTGACCACGAACCGAACCACAGACTTGGTGGCACGCTACGATGCTGATCAATTTGTTATCTTGCTGCCCAATACCGATGAACCTGTGCTTTTGGCTGATAAGTGCCGCATCAATATTGAAAAGCTTCATATCCCTTATCAAGCCTCTTCGGTTTCAGATTATATGACTGTCAGTGTAGGGGTTGCGAGTATGATCCCGACTAAACATAGGTCACAGGCTGATTTTATGGCCAATGTTAAGGAGTTGCTGGCTCAAGCTAAAGAGCTAGGTAAAAATCGTGTGGGTATCGCCCGCGATATTTTAGCGGCGAATAGAGGAGATATACTTAAATTTCAATACTCTCAGGGTCGTTCAACTGAGTGATACTTTAGCGCTCATATGGAACATTTTACTGACATTCCATTCTAGTTATGATTAAATTTCAGCAACAAGCTGTCACACCTAACTCTATTTTCTTATGACTAATTGGTTCAAAAAATGGAATTGAGTAAAACAATCACCTCTAGCATTACTCTTATCTTAAGGGGCAACTTGCTCATCTTTATAAAGATAGTTAAGTCTTACCTATGAACTTTCTCTCTAAATATATCCTGCTGATCGCAGCTTGCTTTGTTGGAATTGGCTTCTCTGCTTATATGGGATTTAGTCTATATGAGAAGGAGAGCAAGGTGATTGAGCAGGACTTTAGAAAGGATGTCGATGATAAAGCCGCTGCATTAGAAAGAGAGATCTTGCTTAATATTGAGGTGCTCTACGCAATTAAAGGTTTGTTTGATAGTTCAAGTGAGGTCACCTCTCAAGAGTTTAGTCGTATTGCCCGTAGTTTTTTAGTGCGTCACCACGATATCCAAGCGTTAGAGTGGGTGCCTAAAGTGACCTCTGATCAAAGAGAGGCTTTTGAAGCCGCTCAACGTAGGGAGAGTCCTGGATTTGAGATCATTGAATCAGAAGTCGAAGGTATGATCTCTGCAAGCCAAAGAGAGAGTTATTTCCCTGTCTCCTATGTGGCACCTTTTATCGGTAATGAGCAGATCTTGGGCTACGATCTCGCTTCAAACGAGGAGAGGTTATGGATAATGGAGAGGGCGACCGATCTCGATAAGCCTCTGTCTACCTCAGGTGTTAGTTTAAGCTCTTACCAATCAAAACAGCGTGGTTTTATTATCTTTTTACCCACTTACCATGGTGAGCCAAGCACTCTGTTTAAACGTCGGGAGCAGCTAAGGGGGTTCGTTGTTGGTGTGTACCGCATCGATGATATGTTTGGCAGTGCAATTAAGCGTACCTCGGTTCAAGGCCTCTACTTCTCCTTAGAGGATAACACCTATGAAACTGTCTCTAACCTCTATTCAAACTTTCCTGAAGGTGGAACGACATTACTGTCACAAACGGCGTTTATCTATAAGAAATCGTTAACGGCATTCAGTGGGCGACAGTGGTCTATCACCGCGGTGCCCAGTGCAGGTTACGTGGCAGAGAGACGAGGCCGTCTACCCTATATTATTGCTATATTAGGCAGTTTATTAGTTCTGTTGGGTGCGCTCTATATTTATGCCTTGATGAGACGTTCTGCACTGATTGAGAGGGAAGTTAAGCAGAGAACTCATGATCTCAATGAGGCTAAGCAGAAGCTTGAAGCCCTGTCTCAAACCGATAGTCTAACGAAAATCTCCAATCGCCGCTGTTTTGATGAGAGCCTACAAGCATGTTGGCAACACGCTATTCGTGAGAAATCGAGCATAGGTTTAATCATGATAGATATTGATCATTTTAAGTTGTACAACGATACCTATGGTCATCTTGCGGGCGATCAATGTTTACGAGAGGTTGCGAGTGCCCTTAATCAGACACTGAATCGAAAAACGGATCTTGTGGCTCGCTACGGTGGCGAGGAGTTTGTGGTGCTATTGCCCCATACTCGAGATTGCATCTCTCCGGCTAAACGATGCCAAATTAACATTGAGCAACTGGCTCTGCCCCATGAGAGCTCACCCACCAGTGAGTATGTCACTGTGAGTGTGGGCGTCACAAGTATCTGCCCAGATAAGTGCTCTGATATGCAAGCTTTTACAGCTGAGGCAGATAGAGCTCTTTATCAGGCTAAAAAGTCTGGCCGTAATCGAGTTCAAGTGTTTGAACACGAGCGCACAGAGCAGGCAGTCGCTGTTGTTAACCAAGCTTAATTTACACTTGGGATTAGCTTATCTTGCTTTAAAATACGCTTCTCTACTTGGCCTGAAATAAGGAACATCAATAGGTATCCTGTCCCTAGCGCTAAGATCACCGCGACAACATTATCTGTTATCTGACTATAGATATAGTAGCTGGCTATTAATGCCACGATTCCACTTCCTCGTATCAGCAAGCTTTGGGTAAATAAACCATGGGCTTTAATAAAGGCTAACTGATATGCATTGAGCATCATAAATAGAAAGAACATCGAGAAATGCATCAATACTGGTGCCGATTTAGCATACTGCTCAGGAAAGACTAAGGCGACGATTTCATGACTAAACAGCAGCATTGAGATAAAAAAGAGGCTACTGATGATAAGTGACATCTTATATACCCAGTGTTTGATCTGTTTAATTTGTTGCCAATCTTGATTGCGCACACAAACAGCCAGCTCTGGAAATACAAATCGATAGATGGGAAAGACAAACAGTAAGGTTAGATAAGCGATTATGGGCCTGACAACCACTTGAAAGTCGCCTAGTTCATCGATACTGAAATGACCAATTGTAAGTAAGACAGTGATGTAGATCATTAAAATACTAGCCCCCGCCTCTAAAGAGGCTGTAAAGCTCTTCTTCATAAAGTTACGTAGGTTGGTGTCCATATTTACGGGCCCGATAGGCGTTGTTGCTATCTGTTTACGTCGATTGAAGAACATATAAACCGCGACAGTGGTTGAAGAGAGCATCAGGCTGAAAAAGAGTGATGATATTGGCGTCTGCTCTAGTAAGTAGAAACAGGTAAGGAACGTTAATATCTGTCCTAAAGGCTCAAGCCAAGTTACCCTGTTTGAGATCTCATACAGGCGGTACATGGCTATCTGATTGGTAAAATAGACCTTAAACCCCATTCCCAGAATGATGCCGACTAGGTGGAAATATTCCACATCGATATGGAGCTGATGTTTAATGTAGGGGAGCACAATTCCCCAAGTGAGCAGTACCACGGCAATCAAGCTATACCTAAATAGGTTAGTGATATCTTTATCGTTTTGAGTTTGTGAGTAACTCACTACCATAGAGGAGCGAAAGCCTGTCATTAAAATGAGTGACAGTGAGATGATATCGACAACCGTGTGATAAAGCGCAAGATCCTCTTTAGCCATCCACTGTGCTAACCAAACCTTGAAGCCAAAACCCAATGTAATACTTACAAGTGTTGCCCAGATCCCGGCAATAAAGGCCTGTTTTACACGTTCAATAGAGGTGACTTGCATAATATTCCAATAGCTGAAAAAGTAGGAGTAACACATCTGGTATAAAGGTTGGCAATATTACCGTGCAAAGCAGATATTCTATAGATTCAGAAGGTAAAGATGTGACTGATGTTCTCTCTTTACACTTTTAGGCTAGAGTGATGGGGTTGAGTGTAAAACTCCTCCTATGATCTGACTTCATTTGGTTATATTTGAAGCCTGCAATTGGTATATACTTAAATTATAACTTTCAGCTAGTTACTATTACCTATAAAAGGTTCCAAGCTTGCATAATCATTTGAAACAAGAGTCAGACACTGTTGAGTTGATTAAAGTCGCAACTTTTAACCTGTTCAACTTTATCGAGCCTCCTAGCGCTTATTACGATTTTGAAAATATCTATACTCAGGAGCAGTGGCAAAAAAAGCTAGCTTGGATAACTAGCTACCTTAATGAACACCAGCCTGATGTGATAGGTTTTCAAGAGGTCTTTAGTCCAGATGCTTTAGCAACTTTGACCCAAGCTTGTGGTTTAGATTATTTTGCTGTGCTCGATGAACCTGATGTGTTTGATGACTTTATCTACAGTAAACCTGTGGTTGCTATCGCCTCTCGCTATCCGATTATTGATGTTCACAGTGTTGAAGCTGATAGCCAGCTAGCCGAAATGGTTGGAATGCCTGCTAACTTTTCCTTCAGTCGTAAACCATTACGGGCAACGGTGTCGATTCCTAAGCTAGGCCCTTGCGATTGTTACGTGGTGCATTTTAAATCTAAACGCCCTCTTTTTGATGCTCAAACTGAATATCTTTCAGGTAAATCTCAAGTTAAATTGAAAACTGGTCAGCTACTGGCTGTCGAAGCTTTGGCGCAATGGGGAGCGAGTATTGTGCGAGGGTCTGAAGCTGCGCTGCTGCGTCATGCTATGGTAGAGAGGCGTGTTCAGACACAATACCCCATGATGTTGATGGGAGATTTTAATGATGGCTTAGAAGGTGGAGTGCTCGCATCATTAACATCGGTTGATACTCGTATTAAACCAGATAATGTTTTTGGTGATGTCACAGAGGAGCTGCAGGAGTATCAGCTTCAGGATTCATATGAGTTATATCAAAAAAGCCAATACAGTCTTAGTTCACAACAGCGTCCTGCCACCTATTACTATTTAGCCGCGGGCTCAGTGTTAGATTACATTCTGCTCTCGTGTGAGTTTGATGCTAAACACAGCCGGAGTCTGGCTGAGGTTGGTCGCTATGAAACCTACGACCGTCACCTTATTAATCCTAGCTTTGATCGGGATAGCCAAAGTACAGATCATGCTCCTGTGATGATAACCCTCTCCATTCGCCATTAGGCTCCTTAACCCAATTAAGAGTCGATATTATGCTTGATGCGATCTGTACCTTAGATAAATCCCAAGATGAACCCTATTCAGTCTTTAAGTTTCAGAAGCTAAGTCGTGATGAGATTGAAGAGTATCGTCAATTTTTACTCTGTCCTGTTTGTCGTCAAAAAGCCTTTTATCGTAAAGCGTCTAAAGACGGTAAGGCTGCTTGTTTTGGTTCTCGTTATCATAAACTCGATTGCAGTGAGTTTAAGCCGTCACAAGCTAAGTTAAGAGAGGAGCAAGATGCCCTTGAAGTTAATCAGCAGCTGGTGAATAGCGATGCCTTGGTCATCGACTTCTCAAAACCAGCAACGGTTAAAACTGCTGGGGATAAGCAGAGAGCTAAATCAAAGAAGGCCTCCAGCTCGAAGAGCACCCCCCCAGAAAAATTAGCTTGTGATGTAGATGAAGTGGCTGGCTCAGAACTGAGTGAGGGAGACCCTGTAATCCCCCAAAAGCGGGTAGCCACTCAAGGCTTAGAGAAGCTGCTCAACAGTCTGTTGCGTGGAAGCGACCTTGCCGATTCAGATTTATGGGTTTATACCGACGAAAAGTATCGCTGGCGAGCCAAGAACCTGTTTGTGAACTTTGCCGATGCAGAGCCGACAGAGAATGGAGCGCCGAGAATGTATTGGGGAACCATATCTCATAGCGATAAGAGCATGACGTGGCTTAACCCTGCTGATTGTCAGGATGTAGGTATACCGATAGATGAGTTTCAAAAGGCACTTTTTCATCAGTTTGCAATAAAGGAGCGTCGCGACATTGAGGGGGCTGGAATTATCATGTTTGGGAAGTGTTTCTGGAATAAAGGTAAGACACGTAAAATTATTCAACTTTGGGGCAAGGATACCAAGCGCATGTTTATCTCTAAGTCCGAAGACTAGTTTCAATAGCTAGTTTCAATAGCTAGTTTCAAGAGCCAGTTCCAAGCACTGATCCCAAGAGCTAAGCTAGTTCAGTGATAGAAGGTCAGTAGCAAAATGACAATAGATTTGAAAATGGATTGCAAAGTGAAAAGGAGATTTAGCGCTATAGAGGTCGTGCTAAGCCTAAGTGAACCATAAAATAGCGATAAGCATTGGCTTACTTGTTTTAATAACACCTTGGTTTAATTGATTCTCTACAAGAACCTCATACACTTTCACAAAACTTCTGAAGGGCTTGGCATGACAAATGCTTTTATTATGGTTAAGCACAGCCATTCGCATTAAGAGATTATTAAATGTGATGCATAATCAGAGGAAAGTCCTATGCCATATAGAACAAGAGATATCACCCCAAAATATGTTAATTTTACTGTTAACCAAGGCCTCTACCAAAGCTCAAGTAGCTATCGTTGTCGAGTCGATTTTGTCGTCAAGCTGCTGGGCAGTGAAACTATGGCCTCAAATGGCTTAGAGACAGATGGATTTACTGATGTGATCAATGAAGAGAAGGACTTTATTCTTGGCTACAATTAAAAGGTTATCCCCCTGTTGGTTAATTGACATAAGCTTGGTTTTGTTGGTATATCAGGCCAAGCTTAGTCACAAGGTTTTATTTACTGAATTCAGATTTCTCCCCTTCTCTTGAAAACCTATGTTACCTTCTACTTCTGTTTAAAATTAGCTATTAGTTCAATTCGTTAGCATTTTATACCGATTGGTATTAGCTAGTCTTAAATTTAACGCAGAGCAGTATGCTTTTATCATTTTAATCTAATCACTGAATTTTTATGGGCGGAGATGGTGTCGAATAAAGTTAACTATATTTTCTTGAGTGTAGGTTTAGTGGCATTTTTAGGTGTGTTGGGTAGCGTGCTCTATCTAAGTTTGAATAGCCGAGATGATAGCGCAGATCTACAACCTGTTGTCATGGGACTTTGGGTTAAAATGCCTGGTTTTTGCGAAGGTAAAGTGACTGAGGTAGAGAAGATGGAGCTATTAACTGCTAGCTCTCTTAGGATTGATGGACAGTTGATTACCATTTCAGGTTTTAATTTAAGCCAGACTTCACCCTTAAAGGTGCAATGTGAAACTTTAGGTGAGGGAAGCATGTATGCGCAAACTTCATTTCTAGGTAATCGATTCTCTCGTTTCTATATCGGTAATATCGGCGAGTATACCGTGTTAAAAGAGGTTACTCCTGGGGGAGCATTTTGGTTCAAACATGATCAAGTATTAGCGCAAAAACTGCAAACGATGAAAGGAGTGCCTAATATAAACCGAATTTAATCCTTCTTGTGTTGTTCTATCTTCTATTATGTGACAAATAAAAGTCACTTTTTTCTAGGTCATTTTTTTCCTCGACTACACTTGATTATGTATGATCTTTTTATATGGATAATAAGATGATAATGAAGGTGTTGTTAGTTTTCTCTATTCTCTTATCCTTGATATTTATTGGGATAGGAGTTGACCAGTATATTGAGTCTAAAGCTGTTTTAGAACAGCAGTCTACTCCAGTTAAAATAGCTGTATCTACTACCCCCTTAAGTGCCCCTTTTATCATTGCAGAGAAGTTATCTCTGTTTGAGAAATACAATGTTCTAGTCAACCTCTACCCCACAAGAGGAGGGCATCAGTGTTTTAAGATGTTGATGAATGGTGATGTGGATTTAGCAACCAGCTCTGAATCTGTGGTGATGTTTAATAGTTTCCTGCGCAGCGATTTTTCTGTGTTGGCTAGTTTTGCTGAATCTGATAATGATCTAAAGGTGCTCTCCTTAGAAAGTAGTTCAATATCAGAACCCCATCTACTCAAAGGGAAAAGTGTTGGCATGGTTAAGTCCAGTGCCAGTGAGTATTTTATCTATGCTTATATGATTATTACTGGCAATAATACGGTGGATTTTAACCATGTTTATATGGAGCCTAAGGATTTAGGTCCTGCATTGCTATCGGGAGAAGTTGATGCGATCTCTGTTTGGGAGCCATTTGGTTATCAGTTAAACAAGGAATATGGAGAGCAGATCAGGCAGTTTAATACCAAGGGGACTCATAATCTTTCTTTTAATTTAATAGCAAAAAAATCACTATTTGCTAATAGCTTAAAACAATATGTGAATGTGCTTGCTGCTATATCGGAAGCTGAAACTTTTATCACAAGTTACCCCGATGAAACTAAGGTGATGGTTAGCGATTACTTGAAGATACCTATGTCTGAGCTGGAGTGGGGCTGGGATGATTATATTTTTCGTCTCTCTTTAAGTAATGTTTTGCTCTCAAATTTACAGACTCAGGCGAGATGGGCGATTGCAAGCGGCGCGGTTAATAAGCAGGGGATGCCTGATTTTAGGTTACTCATCGATAGCCAAGCATTGGATATTCTTGAGCATGCTGATAAGGCTTTGTAGGTAAAAGATGAAAGTCACTAAGCGGTTAAAAATTTTACTGATTCTTGGGTTAATGCTAACCGGAGGAATACTTTTTTCGTTAGTGAGCCTAAATGACAATCAGGTGAGAACCAATCAGGAGCTACACCAAGTTATTGAGATTGAGCTTAAGATAAATGAACTTGGGACTCGGTTATGGCTACTCTTTCAATATAATGATCAAGATGCGTTAATACAGACACGATATGCTCATCAGGACTTAAAAGAGCTGCTTGAGCAGGAGCAGTTTAATAATGAAAGCAAGAACAGCATCATTGCCAACTTAATCAGGATGAACCTGAATATAGGCTCATTAATAGAGCTTTCACAAAAAGATATAGAGTCTAAGTTTCAACCTAGTATAACCACATCAGCGGGCATGCTATCTGCAAGATATAATATGACGCTGCAATCGATGAATGAAGATCTGACCAAGCTACAAAAGCTCGCCATGAGAGATGCGGAGCTCTCTCAACGTAAAATTCTTTATGCTGTGGTGATATTCCTGACCTTAGGTTCAGTTCTCGTATTGATATTAATCATAATGACACTGAGGACTTTTAAGGCAAATCTTAATGTACTGACCTTAGGCATCAAAGATCTGGAGAAGGGCAATTTAGGAAGTCGGCTTTTAGTCAGTGATACCGACGAACTGTCAGAACTTGCTGAGCAGTTTAATCTGATGAAACACTCTTTAGAGACGACTACAATTAAAAAAGAGCAGCTACAGGAGGAGGTAGACAGACAGACGGAAGAGTTGCAGAAGCAGCGGGCGGATTTTCAGCTCCTTGCGAATTATGACAGTTTAACTCAGCTCTATAGTCGCAGCGCTTTTGAATCTCAGATGAAGACTGCTATTGCCCGTTGTGGCCGTACTAAGCTTAATGGTGCGCTTCTTTTTATCGATCTGGACAGGTTCAAACCTATTAATGACAACTATGGCCATTCTGTGGGGGATATTGTCTTAATGCATGTATCTAAGATGCTTACTCAAGCTGTGCGGACATCGGACATTATTGCCAGAATTGGAGGGGATGAGTTTGTGATCTGGTTGGAGCCTATTGAGAATGCGCGCCAAGTGACTAAAGTGATAGAGAAGTTGCACTTAAGTTTATCAACTCCCTTTAAGTATGGGGATATTAGTGTGAGTGTAAGTGCGAGTATTGGAGTTAGTTTTTATCCTTTGGATGCAACTGATCTTAGTGGCTTACTGAGAGTTGCAGATGACAATATGTATAAAGCTAAAGCGACTCCTGATACGTATTATTACTTTACGCCAGAGGCAAATAGGCGATTTTCAATTACTAAGTTAGCTTAGTGTTTTATCTTGAGTGTTAGCTGATTGAGTTCAGTGATGAGCTGACAAGTTCAGCTGACGATTAGTGAATATATTGGATTGGGAGGATAGGAAGAGCTAATAAAAACAGCTGCCAAGAAAAAGGGGCATCGCCCTTTAGCATATGCCCCTTCTGTTTACGTTTGTACGAACCTTTGCCTTTTTTCGGCTTTTCCACCCGCATCTTAAATAATTCACTGGTTACAATGGCTTTTAAGGCGTTATCTTTGATTTTTCCTCGTCCGCTATCGTGTTCGATACTCGGCACTTGTTTAGGTCGTTTTGGCATGACTCCTCCTGTTTAAATCTCTTTGGCGACGAAACTATAATCACCCAATGAGAATAAGTAAACCTCCTCTTTATTAATAGCGCTGCTCTCTTTTAACACTTCATAATCGAGCTCCTCCCTACGCTAATCAATCTGGTAGGATTGACAACTCTACTGCGTACTCATTTTCTGAAATATTATCGACATGGTTTCGCGCTCTTAAAGGAACGCTTTAACAATAAATACAGTTGGCTCTTAAGATTTTTAAACTGATATTGAGTCTAACTTTAGCTCTTTGGGCTATTTTCCTTACTTTTTATAATGGTTTACTTCAGATAAAAATATTAACTAATTGTTTATCTTTCTTTGTTTTTTGGTATAAATGTAGTCGATTCCACTAAAGGATTGCCGGGGTTCATGTTAGGGAAACTTCTTATTTCATCTTTCTAAGGGTTAAATAATGCTCAAACTACAAATAAAACAAAAAATGACCTTAGGCTTATTAATTCCATTAGCTCTTTTAACCTGTATTAGTTTTCTTGCTGTCAACATGATGGGGAAGATTGAGGATGGCGTTGTCAGTATCTATTACGACAGAGTCGTTCCCCTTGAGGAGCTGAAAGTAATTGGTGATGACTATGCTGTGTATGTTATCGATGCGATAAATAAAGCCAATGCTGGCGCCTTTACTGCCGAGGAGGCAACTAGCGCTTTAGATAAGGCCAATAAGAGCATTAAAGAGAAGTGGCAAGCATTTATGTCAACTAACCATACCGAGGAGGAGGCTCGATTAAGCCGAGAGGCTAATCAACTCTTCTTGGCTGCAGACAGCGCCATTTCAAAACTTATGGATAAGCTTAACCAAACTCAAGGAAAGGTAGTTGGGGAGTTGAATGATGAAATCTTGCCTCTTTATGAGGTTATCGATCCAGTAAGCAGTAAGATTGGAGAGTTGGTTACTTTGCAATTAAGAGTCGCAGAAGAGGAGAAAAATAAAGTCAGTGATATCTATTCCTCATCGGTCACTGTGTTTATTATTCTGACAATTATTGCTGTTATCGCCAGTATTCTTATCGGCCTTTGGGTAAACAGAGCTGTTATGCTCCCCATCAATGATATCGTCAGTAAGTTGAGTACGATTCAGAAAGAGTCTGATCTTACGGTTACTTTTAATACATTTAATGATGACGAATTAGGGCAGATCTCCTCCAATCTAACTTTAGTGATTAATCATCTACGTGGCATTTTAGACTCCATCTATCAGGCATCGAATACTGTAGGAGATTCAACGGTTAAATTAAGTGAGTTCACCCGTAAAACCAGTGAGCGAATGTATGATCAGCAGTCGGAAACAGAGCAGACTGCAACTGCCATGAATCAGATGGTCGCAACGGTTAATGAGGTTGCGCTAAACACCACTGCAGCGGCTGTCTCAGCTAAAGATGCCGACACCAATGCAGCAAACGGTAATGAGATTGTTCAGCAGTCAATCACCAGCATGTCGATGCTATCTGAACAGATAACGCAAACTGCTAGCGTTATCACTAAACTCTCCGATGAGAGTCAAAGTATTGGAAGTGTCTTAGATGTGATTAAGGGAATTGCAGAGCAGACTAACCTGTTGGCACTGAATGCGGCGATTGAGGCTGCTAGGGCTGGAGAGCAGGGAAGAGGGTTTGCGGTGGTTGCCGATGAGGTGAGAACTTTAGCGCAAAGGACTCAGGAGTCTACTCAAGAGATTGAAACCATGATTGAACGCCTGCAGAAAGGGGTACAGGAAGCGGTAGCTTCTATGGAGGTTGGGATTAAGCAAGTTGATGATGCAAATAATAAGGCCAATATGGCTGGCCAAGCACTTAAGGATATCGTGTTGTCTGTAGATAATATCAGTCACATGAATACTCAAATAGCTACGGCAGCCGAGGAGCAAAGTAGTGTGGCAGAGAGTATTAATCAGAGCATTATCACCATCAGTGATATTGCTATGGAGTCCACCCAGGCCTCTCATGAACTGTCGAGTTCAGTCGAGGAGCTGACCACTTTGTCTGAGGATATGCGTTCTCAAGTTGGTCAGTTTAAGTTATAGGCTTCAGATAAGCGCTCGCCCTCATCATTTTTTCTGGTGGTGGGAGCGCTGAAATATCCTACGAATTTAATTCGCGCTAAACACCTCTTTTTCAGCCTGCTTGATTATTTTTTCAAGCTCACCATTTAGCTTCATCTGTTTGATTACACTATCCACTTCATCAACGAGTTGTGAGTGTTCTTGATGAACATAGTGATAGAGGCTGAGCTCATCTAGCGGTTCGCTTAAGCTTATGATATCGGTATAACCTCGGGCCTTAATCGCCAATAGGCCATCTATTGTGTTCGTGAGTGCGACTTGGACTCGACCTAACTCGAGTAGATCCATCATGGCGACTGTGGAGTCAACATCGTGAACGAATGGCATCCCTTGGGTGATATTATTGGTGTGTTTGACTCCGCGGACTTTGACAAGCTTATAGTGCTGAAGATCTTCCTTACGGTTGATTACAACGCCACTGCTTTTTTTATAAAAGGCCATGGTTTGTAGGGAATAATATGGGGTTGGAATACGTAAAGTATTTGGATGTTCCATGCCGTAAGTGAAGATACGCATAATCTCGCCATCCTTTTCTCCTACAGAGACGGTTGTTGACGCTCTCTTTCCTGGAAGAGGAGTGATGGTGATGCTATGACCCAGTTTTTTGTAAAAGTGTGGTAATACTTTTCGCCCCACCTCCTGCTCTATTAAGTTCTCTATTGAGACGAAGTGATACTCTTTAGCAAGGCTATCCCATGTAGAAAGTATTAATAGTATTGATAAAATGAGTCTCCCTTTCATTTTAAATCCCCATTATAGTGATTAGCGTATGGCTGTTGTATGACCTCTCTTTGATTAACCTACCCTATTAAGACCTACGTTGACGATATTTCTCTTTATTTTTTCGACCTATTTTATAGAGAAGTCCCCGTATTGCTTGGCGAAAGCGAGGAGAAAGATAGCCTAGGGTGGCAAGTTTACCGCTGAACCAAGGCATTGCAATTTCGGCATCTTGACTCTGTGAAAGTCTGATGACTGCATCTGCAACTTGTTCAGGCGTACTCATAGGTTGTGAGTAGACGATATCTTCAACTTCATCTATCTCATCCATAATAAAGCTGGTATCAATAGGCCCTGGAGATACCACTGCCACGTTAATTGAACTCTCTTTTAGCTCGTCGTGTAGGGCGTAAGTGAAGGCGCGTAATCCTGATTTAGTGCTGCTATATGTTGCTGCACCTTGAAGTGGTGCGCGGCCTGCTAAGGAGCCCACCATAACAATTGCGTTACAACAACCTTCTGCTGGGGAGGGCATATGGGGCAGCACAAGAGAGCTTAAGTAGAGAGGAGATTTTAGATTGAGATCGATCATGGCGGCTATCTGCTCAGGTGTGCGCTCAGCAAATGCGCCTCTATGATGCAAGCCTGCGTTATTGATTAGCACGTTAATTTGGCCAAACTTGGCTAGTGTTTGATCCACTAATGTCTGGCATGCCTGTAGATCGGCAATATCTGCTGTTAAGGTCAATATTTGGGCATTGGGGTATTGCACTAAGTCACTCTCTAAGGCTTGCAATGCAGCTAAACCTCTTGCAACAAGCACCAGTCTGACACCTGCAGGGTAGGCCTTAGCAAACCCATGAGCACAAGCGGCCCCTACACCTTTAGACGCCCCGGTAATGAGTATCGTGGGGAGAGGTTCTACTGCTTTATCTGTGTGAAGCTCATGACTCATCTATCTGCCTTAAATTTTTGGTTAGCTTTTGGCCACTATAACGTTTTTTCACTAGAGTTGGGTATTACAGGCTTCGAACTGGGTTTGGCAAAGCTGTAAAAAGGCGTCTGCTTGTGGTGATAGGTGACGCTCTATGGAGCGGAAGATCCCTATCTCTCGTTCAATAAAAGGTCGTTTTAAGGGGATCCAAACTAAGTTTTTGTTTTCTATGGGGAAGGCTAGTTTGGGGAGGGTGGTAACACCCACACCTAATTCGAGGACTGAAAATAGTGAAGTGATATTTTCAACGTCGTAGTTTGCTTGTTCGGCTAATACTGCAGCTGGTGTGGTGGCAAGCAGTCGACAGGTGCCATTTTTGATAAAAGGAAATGGAATGATATCGGTCCAATCGACCCCCTGATGCTTGCTGGCAAGTGGATGATCTTTTTGGCAAACGAGGCCTAGAGGGTCGGTAAACAGAGGTGAAAACTCAATTCGATGATCGCTAGCATGTAGGCAGTTTCCCAGTGCCAGATCAACCTCTCCGGCGAGCAACCTTTTTTCAATGCCTACCGCATTATCATCGATTAGCGATACTTGAACTTCCGGGTGATTATTGCAAAAAGCCGCCAACACCTTTGGTAGCAGTTTGGCTGCAACAGAGGGGACAGAGGCAATTTTTAAACGGCCAAACTCCCCTTTAGCCGCGGCTCTAAGGTCACTATCCAATGATTGGTATAGGTTTAAAAATTGATTAACCATAGGCAAACAGACTTCGCCATAGGGAGTTAGTTGCGCCTTATGACCCGTATCAAACAGGGCTTGTCCCAGTATCTTTTCTAACTCTTTTACTGAGGTAGACAGAGCCGCCTGAGAGCGATTTGCCGTATCCGATGCCGCCCTAAATCCCCCTTTTTCCGCCACGAGAGAGAAATACCTTAACTGCTGCAATTTAATATCCATAACGCCTTATTTGCCTTTATTTTTCTAATTAGTGTTGCTGGAACGGTTGATATTGGTGATAAAAAAAACTTATCAATCGTAAAAAATAAAGCGTTCGATTGATGACTTATTCTTGCGCATACTTTAGCCATTACGCAATAACAATTGTCAATAAAGGTTAAGTATGACTTCAAGGTTAATCAAACAAGCCGTGAAAACAGAGCTATTTGCATCTAAGGCTCCACTAGAGTGGGCGGTGGTTAATAACGGCACTCTCTATACGGCTCAGATCCCTATCAACGCATCTGGTGAGGTGGTTGCTGGTGGCATTAATGCCCAGTCAAAACAGGTGATGGATAACTTAATGCATACCTTAGAGGCGGCCGGTGTTAATTCCGACGCGGTACTGCAAGTGCTTATCTACGTCACTGATCGTAGCTATTTAGCCGAATTTAATAAGGTATACAGTCAATATTTTACCGCGCCTTTTCCCAATCGAGCCGCAATGGTTATTGCCGGATTGGCAAGAGAGGAGATGTTGGTCGAGCTCGTCGTTTATGCGGCAGTAAATTAATCAATCACCTAAAAATCAAATTAAAACAATGGGATTTCATATGACATTTTCTGCAGAAAAATCACTTTATATTAACGGTGAATGGCACACAGGTATTGGGACAAAAGCCAATATCAACCCCTCAGATATTTCTGAAAGCTTAGGTGAATTCTCACAGGCCAGTAAGCAGCAAGTTGTTGATGCTATTGAAGCGGCAAGAGGCGCACAACCTCAATGGGAACATACACCACTAGAGAAGAAACAGAGTGTTTTGCAAGCCATTGGCGATGAGTTGATTGCCCGTTGTGATGAACTAGGAAAGCTACTTGCCAGTGAAGAGGGTAAGCCTTTTGCAGAGGGAAGAGGAGAGATCTACCGTGCAGGACAGTTCTTCCAGTATTTTGCCGCCGAGGTGTTAAGGCAGATGGGTGACCTTGCTCAATCTGTGCGCCCAGGTGTCTCTGTTGAGGTTACGCGTGAAGCCTTAGGTGTGGTCGCAGTGATCTCTCCTTGGAATTTCCCAACGGCGACAGCGGCTTGGAAAATTGCTCCTGCATTGGCATTTGGCAATAGCGTTATCTGGAAACCTGCAAACCTAACGCCAGCAAGCGCCGTGGCACTGACTGAGATAATCCACAGACAGGGTCTACCTGCAGGGACGTTCAACTTAGTGCTAGGCAGTGGCGCTGAGGTGGGCAATACCTTGATCCACTCCCCAGATATCGATGGAGTTAGTTTTACTGGCTCAGTTGAAACAGGCCGTAAAGTGGCAACAGCGACAGCGGCTAACTTTGTGCGTTGTCAACTTGAGATGGGCAGTAAGAATGCACTTGTTATTGCCGATGACGCGGATATCGATATTGCAGTAGAGGCCACCATTATGGGCTCATTCTCAGGTGCAGGACAAAAGTGTACCGCCTCTTCGAGATTAGTGGTCTTTGATAGTGTCCATGATGCTTATGTCGACGCCCTGATAAAAAGGATGTCAGGGCTCAAGGTTGGTCATGCACTATCTGAAGGCGTGTTCATGGGGCCTGTTGTTGATAAAAATCAGTTGGATGCCAATTTTGACTGGCTGGAAAAGGCCAAGGCGGAAGGAGCATCAGTAGGATTTGGCGGTGAAAAGCTGACCCTAGAGCATGATGGTTACTATATGTCGCCAACCCTATTATTAGAGACTGATAACAGCTGGTCGGTGAATCAGGAGGAGGTGTTTGCTCCTATGGCTGGGATCATCAAGGTAAAAGATCTGGATGAAGCGATTGCCACGGTTAACGATACACGATTTGGTTTAACCGGTGGGATCATTACTCAAAGCTTACGTAATAGCGCTGTGTTTAAGCAGCAGGCTCAGACAGGTTGTGTGATGGTGAACTTACCGACAGCGGGTACCGATTACCATGTGCCTTTTGGTGGTCGTAAAGAGTCAAGTTTCGGTCCAAGGGAGCAGGGGCAATACGCCAAAGAGTTCTATACCGTGATCAAAACCACTTATCAGCGTCCCTACTAAGGAGATTCTATGTATCAGGATCAAATTATTATCGACGGCCTGCAGTATTGCAACTGGACCCGGGATTACTTTATCACCTTGAGAGAGAGCGGTATCACCGCTGTCCATGTGACCTTGGCCTACCACGAAGATGCCCGTCAAACCTTGACACAATTTGGACAATGGAACCGTTTGTTTGAGCAAAATAACGACCTGATCATGCCAGTCAATGGAGTGGAAGATATTGCGAGTGCAAAAGCATCTGGCCGTGTGGGGATCTTATTTGGAGCGCAAAACTGCTCACCCATCGATGATGAAATTGACCTGATTGAGGTGATGCGTAAGCAGGGCTTACTGATTATGCAGCTGACCTATAACAATCAAAGCTTACTGGCGACTGGGTGTTATGAAAGTGTCGATTCGGGTGTGACTCGCTTTGGTAAGCAGGTCATTAAAGAGATGAACCGAGTCGGCATGATCATCGATATGTCCCATAGTGCTGAGCGCTCAACATTGGAGACGATAGAGCTATCAGAGCGCCCTATCTGTATCAGCCACGCCAATCCAAGCTTTGCACATGATGCCCTGCGCAATAAATCCAACGAGGTGTTAACGGCATTGGGAGACTCTGGAGGGTTATTGGGATTTAGTTTGTACCCATTCCACCTGCCAAATGGAAGCCAATGTCAGCTGAACGATTTTTGCGAAATGGTGGCTAAAACTGCTGATTTAATTGGGGTTGACCGTTTGGCCATTGGCAGTGATCTGTGTTTGAACCAGCCTCAGTCGGTGCTGGAGTGGATGCGAAATGGACGCTGGTCTAAGTCAATGGATTATGGCGAAGGGTCCTCTTCAAACTCAGGTTGGCCAGCGGCTTTACCTTGGTTTGATGCTCAAAACGGGATGAAAAATATCTATAACGGCTTACTTGAACATGGTTTTAACCAAGAGGAAACCAACCAAATTATTGGGGGAAATTGGTTTAATTTCTTGGAGTTAAGTTTAAAAAAATAACAAAACCGAATGATGTCAACATCATTCATATTATTTAAGAGCGTGTGGTTATTAGTTCCTCTAATTAGCAGAATAAAATATAGGAGCTGATATGTGCAAAAAAAGCAGTCAAATGCTGGGGGACACTCAATGTCTAATATAACCGATAGCACAATGATGACGGATAAACCTGGATCCGTTTTAGAGAAATTAGGAGTCGATAATCCAGCTTTTTGGATGAGCGGTGGCTTTATCAGCCTGTTCGTTCTCTTAGCCCTTTTTGATAACCAACTTCTGTCAGAGATAGTTAACGCTGGTTTCGCCTGGTCAGTGAACTATTTTGGCCCATTTTGGCAAATTTTGATGTTAATGACCTTTGTGATTGCCATTGCATTGGCCTCTGCGAAAACGGGTAATGTTCGTTTAGGTAATCTGGATAAACCAGAAATTGATGGCTTCAAATGGATGGCGATCATCTTATGTACCTTATTAGCCGGTGGTGGCGTATTTTGGGCTGCAGCCGAGCCTATTGCACACTTTGTTTCTCCTCCACCACTCTATGGGGCTCAAGAGGATAAGATGCAGGGGGCATTTAATGCCTTGTCTCAATCTTTTATGCACTGGGGTTTTTTAGCCTGGGCGATTTTAGGTAGCTTAACCTCGATTGTCTTGATGCACCTTCATTACGATAAGGGCTTACCGCTGCAACCTCGAACCTTGCTTTACCCCATTTTAGGTGAGCGGGCATTGAAAGGCGCGACAGGAGCTTTGATTGATGCATGTTGTATCATTGCTGTGGCAGCTGGAACTATTGGCCCTATTGGATTTTTAGGCTTGCAGCTTAGTTTCGCGCTAAATGCCCTTTTTGGTATTCCCGATGGCTTTACCACACAACTTATTATTGTGATGTTGGCGATCGTTATCTATACCATCTCTGCCTTGAGTGGAGTCAACCGCGGGATCCAGATCCTTAGCCGTTATAACGTCATTTTAGCGGTTGGTTTGATTATCTATATTCTACTATTTGGTCCAACAAATTTTATCGTCAATAGCTACCTGCAAGGGGTTGGGACTATGATCGATAACTTTATCCCTATGGCGACCTATCGAGGTGATGAGGGCTGGTTAAGCTGGTGGACAGTATTCTTCTGGGGCTGGTTTATTGGTTATGGTCCTATGATGGCGATCTTTCTTGCCAAGATCTCTCGAGGTTACACCATTAGAAAGGTCGTTTTCTCAATCTGTATTATCGCACCACTGATCACCTGCTTCTGGTTTACTGTGGTTGGCGGCTCTGGCCTAGCATTTGAGATAGCCAATCCTGGTTCTGTCAGTAAGGCATTTGAAGGTTTTAATCTACCTGGTGCTTTATTAGCGGTCACTAATCAATTACCTTTCCCTATGGTGATCTCGATTCTATTCTTAATTCTGACCACCATTTTTATTGTCACAACCGGTGACTCAATGACTTACACCATTAGTGTTGTGATCAGTGGTTCAACAGAACCAAACGCTGTGATTAGGATTTTTTGGGGAATTATGATGGGTATTACCGCCATTATATTGATCTCACTAGGCTCTGGAGGGGTGACGGCATTGCAATCCTTTATCGTTATTACCGCGGTTCCTGTGTCGTTGATCCTCTTACCTTCCCTATGGAATGGGCCACAAATCGCCATGAAGATGGCAAAGGCTCAAGGTCTATAAACCGATAAGGTGCAGTGAGTTTACTGCACCATTTCCAGTTGAAAGGGGGAGTTATGTGTCGTGAGAGTGTAGAGGGAATGGTGTTGAATATGCCTGAAAGAGATGAGTTTCAATCAGATAGCTCCATGCGAGATCCAGCCATAGTGATGGATCCAATAAGATTAGGTGCGATGCACCAAACTCGTCTTAGTTTTGTAAGAAGCCTATTAAGGCGTATGTACCACAATAAGTGGCAGCTTGACCTTGCTCAATGGGAGATCTGTTCTAAAGGTTTTGGTGTGGTGATATATAAGCTAACGACACCGAATCAAGACTACCATCTGGTGATTTTTTCTAATGAGATCGATGATGAAGATCGCATCGACAGAGTTATCGCTGAAAAGTGGGATATTACTTTCGCTTTAGTTATTGGTGAGATAGACAAGAAGTTGCTGACACAACTGCAAAATAATGTGCCACTGCAGGAGGCGGGGCGAAACTCGACCCAAGTGATTGTATTGGCGCGTGCCAATAAAAGTGTGCGCGTATTTGAACACCTAGTCGATGCATTAGCGGCGGGCGAGCAACCAGAGCGTGAAATACTGGCTCAAGTTGGCTATATCTTAAGAACGACTGCTGTTTACGGTAACGGCAAGTTTGGTATTGCTGATTTCGAGATATTACAAAATAATCCAGACTTTAACCTCTCCTTTAGCGCGCAGATGTGTGCCGTTTATATTCTGAGGCAGTTTAGTCTCGACTGGGTTCACTATTTAGCGAAACAGCAAGGTGGCGAGCAAGCGGTGGAGCTTGATAAAGGTCTGCAACGCTACCTTGGTGTGGGAAATGCCACAGGTTTAGGCATGGCTCCCTATCTTATTAACCACCCTAGAGTTGTCGACCAATGGCTCTCTCAACGTGAGAAAGCGGTTGCGGTAGTCAGTGAGCAAGATATCGCTCAGGCAGATATCAAGTTATTGACGGAGTTACTTAACAGGGCGCGAACACACCTGCAGCAGGTGGTTACCATAGATGAATATCAACAGAGGTTGAATCATCAAGCTGTATTGGATCTCTATGAGATTATTAAGTTTATTGGCTATGCAAAGCATCAGAACCTGACGTGGCAAAGACAGATTGAATATAACCAGAGATTTAGTCTTGAATCCCAAGAGGTATTTCTAGCGTGTTTACTTGAATGCTACCCGCAGATTGTTGATCCCTTAGAGCAGGAGATGAACGCAGATGAGGTGCTGGCTATTCCGAGAGGAACCTCTATCCATCATATGCTTGAAGTGCTTAAGACGCGTTATCGGTGGGCTGTTGACATAGATTTCAGTCAAGAGGAGAACCAATATTGGTTCTGGTACCGTTCTGAAGATAAAGAGGAGCCCCGTTTAGGTGTCAGAGGGATTGAACCTGGCGATGACAAAGAGCTATCACTGGATATGGCCAGACAAGTCAATCAACTCTATCAAACCTTGGTTGCTGAGCCTGATAACAGAAGTTTGGCCGAGTTTCTGCTGGCATCGCCTCAATATGCAAGTATTGCACGAAGAGTCTGGTCTCTTGGTCATTGTCATATGGGTGACATTCAGATGAATGTGCTGGCCAAGCAAGCTCTCCCCATGAACCTGTTACGTTGCAAGTTAGCGGTATTTGGCGCGACAAAGTTTGATCCAAGATCCGATCGTTGGGTAAGAGTGACGCTATTTCAAGGAGCACCATTAATGGATGAGCTTCACCCAGATGAGTGGTTATTTCCAATTCTTCCTGAAATATCAAAAACGTAATTAAGTACTGTGGAGCAAGAAGTATGATTTTAGTCTCTCATAATGAGTTAGTGGGCGTAACCACTAAAGCCTTTCAAGGATTGAGATTACCTTATGGGGAAGCTGATCTTATTGCCAATATGGTTGCAGATTTAGAGATGGTTGGCTTACATGGTATTAAGCATTTTATTAATGCGCTTAATTATCTTGGAAATAAAAATAATAAGCCTTGTCATATCACTTTTGAATCGTCTGTTGAAATTAATATAGATCTAAATGATGAAAGTATTTTGTGTCATATTCCGACAATTCTTGGATATATCTCTGATAAGTTGATGGATGAAAATAGAGTTAAGTTAAATATTAATAATTGTTGTAATCGATGGTTAGCTTTTGGTGAACTCTGTAAGCTTTCAAAAAATGGTATTTCCATTAATGCTTGTTGGGATGATTTTTTTGAACCTATTGGTATTAAATATCTACTTAATTCCGGTGATGAACTGCCAGAAATATATATTAAAAGAGTAGAGGGGGAGAATAGTGAGTTGTCGAACGATAATAAGCGGAGGCTTACTATTGAGTTTAGTAATACACATTTTAAGCTGCCTAATTCAGATGAATATCAACAGCATCTATCATCGAGTCGCTTAAAGAGGTACCAAGAGGAGTCTTGGACCAAAGGGATCTCTGTACAGGTGAGTGATTGGGAAAAGCTGAAACAATCGTCACAAGCTATTTTAGTACCTTGCAAGAGTTAGTCTATTTTTAGCCTTATAATAAATATCAATAATTAAATAATGATAAGTTTTATTTATTAATTAATAAAAATTAACCGTTGGTAATATATTGGGGTGAATGTAAACATTTACATTGTCAGCTCGAATGATTTTTGTTGAATCTTAATTGTAGGTTTTCAATATCTGTTGGGAACTATCTGGTTAGTTGTGACTTCGAACATTAAATAGCATTCATACAGTTGGAATTTAAATCTATCAAATATTTTAATAAAGGTTTAGAAACTACTATGAAATATAATAACACTATAAGTTTAATTGCGATTTCAATTGTTTTATTCACCTCTAATAGCTCTGCTGGTGAGCTGTTTGATTGGTATGGGACGATTAGAGCACAAGTGCAAGATACTAATAATGGTGAACTAGAGTATAAGGATAACTATTCTCGCTTGGGGGCTGCGGGAGGTGCGGAGATTTTAGATGGCATAAAAGCCACTTACAACGTTGAGTTTAGATTGTTCACCAGTGACGGTTCTTTTGCTGGCAGCGATTCACGTGCTCGACTCGCTAACATTGGCTTAGAGAGCGAGTATGGCTCTCTACTCATAGGTAAGCAGTATTCTCCACAGTGGAATTACACCAACAATGCCATTGATATCTTTGCCGATGTTGACCAGTCTGCTGGTTGTACTAATGAGGCATCAGGGGTTATTTGTCACACTAGTCGTTATGGCTTATTTGGTTACGATCAAGCTGGGAATGGTCACTATGTTGAGGTGTTAAGGCCTGACAGGGCGGTCACCTATACCACGCCAGATCTTAATGGCTTTCAAGCTTCTGCGATGGCGATACTCAATGATGGTGATGTGAAAGCTAGTGCTGATGGCTCTGATAGTGAAACCTTAGTGGGCTATAACATAGCGGCAAAGTATAAGTGGCAAGATTTTACACTTTCTGCTGCGCGGTTTGAGGTTAGCTCGTTTGTTGAAGAAGCCAGTATTGATTCAGTTCAGCTGGTATATAACCATGACAAATTAAGTATCGCAGCTCATTATCAGATGTCAGAGGATCTCAGGTTTTATGAGGGATTACCCGCAGCTGGTGAGATGGTTGAAGAGCAGGTTTATGAGATCTACGCTGGATATAAGTTTAGCGAAGTGCAGATACAAGCCGCGTATTCAATTGTTGATATGACCTCTCCAAGTAATGTGAATGTCGATACTGACCATCTACTTATTGATGTTATCTATCCCCATAAATATGGTCGTTTTTATGCTGAATACAGCATTTGGGGGGATGAGGCCGAAGAGTTCTTCATTGCAGCTGATACTGTGATATTGGGTGTGCAGTTTGACTTCTAATTCATAACTACTCATTCACGGTTATTTTGTTCACGGCTATCTAAAGAGTAAAGCGTATCTATTTTAATGAGTTAGAACCTTGGCAGTTCGAAGGTGCCCGAGATGGTTTATGGGCACCTTTTCTTACTCTATTAAATTGATTGAAACGATTGCTTAGGTTGCTTATGTATCTTCTCACTTCTGGATGCAAGAAGTGAGAAGATACTCCATAGAAGGTTAGCCACTGCGCAAAGGATCAAAGGAGGAGTCCAACTACCTGAATATTCATGTATTGCGCCCATAATGATAGGACCTGTTGCAGCCAATAAATAACCTAGACACTGAGCCATGCCCGATAGCGTAGCTGCTTGGTGTATATCTGTAGTGCGTAAACTTATAAAAGCCAATGCAAGTATAAACCCACCCCCAGCACCAAAACCAAATAGCATGGCCCACAATATCGCAAGAGAAGGGGCTAAGATAAGCCCAATCACCGCGATCATACCTAAAAGGGTTAAACCTAAACTCAGCAGGCGTTTATCCTGAATCCTAGAGATAATAGGAATCAATACAATTGCTGGGACTGCTGTAAATAGCTGCAGTAAACCATGGATAACGCCAGCCTGCTCATGGCTGTAGCCCGTGTCGACTAAGATGGTGGGAAACCAGCTAATGAAGATATACATCAGAAATGAGTTAAGGGCTAAGAATAGTGTGATATGCCAAGCACTGGGAGAGCGCCATAGATAGCTGTGGCTATCTAGCTTACTGGTATTTTCTGCTGCAGGAGTGTGATTACGCATCTGAGGTAGCCAGATGAGAATCGCAATGATGGGGAAGAGTATGATACTCCCTAGGGAGAAAGCCCAGGTTGGGATCAGTTTTATGCTTAGGCTTTCGGCAACATGGGTCAAAGGGATCGCTAAACTGGCACTCAGAGCCGAGCCCACTCCCATCATTAGTACGTAGATTGAGGTGATAGTTGTGACTCTATTTGGAAAGTCTCGCTTCATTAAACTCGGAAGCAGTACATTGGCGATAGCAATCCCTGCTCCTATGATTAAGGTGCCGGTAAACAGGGAGATTGAAGAGCCTTGCGAGCGAATTGTGATGCCAGTTAACAGTAAAAATAATGAGATCATTAGGGCGTGTTCTAGCCCTTTCTTTTGCGCTAGTTTTGATGCAAGCGGAGAGAAAAATGCGAAAGCTAACAGGGGAAGCGTGGTTAACATACCTGCTTGCGTTGCTGATAAGTGAAGTTGCTCTCTGATGAGGTCGAGTAGAGGCCCTACACCTGTGATTGGGCTACGTAGGCTAATTGCGATTAATAGCACTCCAAGCAGTAGGTAAGCGGTACTGGTGAGCCGAGAGGTTTGAACTTGTGTCACTAAGGAGGTCCTAATATGGATGTTGGTGATTTAGTTATATTAAATGCTAACTCGATTACTTAATTGAGATATAGTGACTTCATATATCGAAAAACGGTCAATTCATGTCAGATAAATCCCCTAACTTTCCAGCTTTTGATTCTGATAGCTATCCGCAAAAAGTGGTCTCGTTGAGAGCCACTGGAGGAGATCATGAAGCGGAGACGCCATTTCATCAGCATCACAAGTGTCAGCTAGTACTGGCTTTGAATGGCTATGTGAAGTGTAAAATTGCTGATGCCATCTGGATGGTGCCAGCGTATTGTGCTGCGTGGATCCCAAGTCAAGTACCACACAGTAATCGTATCTCTAGTAATGCTGATGTGCGTATGTTGTTTGTCGACCCTGAGATAAGCGGAATGCCCGATAGAAGCTGTACTCTGTCGATATCTCCACTGCTGAGGGAGCTCATTGTCCATTTAACGGAACAGGATCAACACTATCTTGATGGGAGTGCCACAGCCAGATTAGTTGAGGTGTTAATAGAGCAGTTGCGAGATATGCCCACTGAACATTTCGATTTTCCAACACCCATTGAGTCTAGACTCAGTGCTATAGCTTCTCAACTCATGACGACACCGGATGACAGACGTAGTGTCGGTGAGTGGGCTAGGCAATATGCCATGAGTGAACGTACTTTGGCCAGGTTGACTAAGCAGGAAACGGGGCTGACATTTGGCCGTTGGAGAGGCCAGCTACATATTGTATTGGCATTACAGAAGCTTGCTTTAGGTGAATCGGTGCAGCGGATCGCGGAGGATTTAGGTTATGAGTCTGTAAGTGCCTTTATCACCTTTTTCAAAAAAACATTAGATAAGCCACCAAAACAATATATGAAGCTAAAAAACTGATGCTCCCATAACTGGGCGAGTTAATTTACTCGGTTAGATTTCCCGCTCCTATAAAGCGGGAGTATAGATTACAGTAGATTAGGAGGTTTCGGGAACCTTATCTTCTTTAGTGGAAATCTCCCTGTTAATTTAGAGCTGGCTTTATGAGATGCTTCATGAGCTTTCTCTTTATTAAGGTATCTGTCATAAAAGTGCAGTAGCTCATCTAACCCAACAGGCTGAGAATAGAGGTAACCTTGATGCAGATATACACCACGTTCACTGAGATAGTCAGCTTGAATTTGAGTTTCTACCCCCTCTGCTATCATCTCCATTTTTGACTCATGGCCAAAGGCAATAATAGATTTCAATACACCAGCTTTTAAATCGTCAGTACCAATGGTATCGATAAACATCTTATCTATCTTAATACAGTTAAATCCTAGTTTTTGCAGGTAACTGAACCCGCCAAATCCCGTCCCGAAATCATCAAGCTTAAAACCTTGGCATTGAAAAACAAGCCGCTCTATCTCAATGATGGCTTTGTCAAAATTCTCTATCGGTTTACGCTCTGTTAATTCAAAACATAACCTTTGAGTATCACAGCTTTCATTTCTATCAAGCCATTGACTCAGTAGCCCCTTTTCAAGGTGCTCGGCAACAATATTGACACTGATCCAGCCAAGTAGTTTGGGAATGTCTCGCTTGACCTGTGCTAGGGTTGATTCTGTAATGGGAATAATCAGCCCCGAATCCTCTGCGTAGGGGATAAATTGATTCGGCAACACCAAGTTACCATCACTTCTGCGCCAGCGAACCAGCATCTCCTGTCCCACAATTTGGTGGCTACGGGTGTCAATGATTGGCTGATAGAAAGGGGTAAACTCGCTGTTTTTTAACCCGTTGACTAGCATACTTTCCAAAGACACACGGCGCTGTTGCCATTGCCAGTAAAAGATAGCACCTAGAGATGACAGCACTAAGCTTAGGCAGACCAAGTTAAGCCAGATCTTGTCATAGAAGAGCTGATACATGGCATCGCCACTGTTCAATGTTTGAGTCAGATCCAGAGCGGGAATATAGTGACTAACACTCCTGCTATTTTTAGTGTTTGACACGGTTTGCTTACCCCGTGAAACGACAGGCAATCCATGGTATTGGATATCGACCTGATAGCAGTTAGGGCAGAGATCGGTGAGAAAGCTGTTGAATACCGTTCTATTAGTGATGGCAATTAAACTGTGGTTCCCCACTGGGAACTCAAAAATAAAATCTCGCAGAAAGGGGTTTTGATCCGCAGAGATACTAACCTCGATGTTAGATTGTGGGTACTTCTTGGTATTTTGAGCCATATGGTAGTAAGGCGAAGAGAGGTTTGAGCACTTCTCACCACTTGCTAGCTCCATTTGAACTAGGCGCACCATCTCAGGGCTAAACTCAGCGCTTTTTAATAGGGCAATATCGGCTTCATTACAGCTCCATGATAGCTGAGAGAAGCTCTCTTTCCCCTCGTCAGTTGCCAAGATAGTGGTCTGCTTAATCAGAGATTGTGCAAGAAAATCTAGATCTTCTTGCAGTTTGGATTCAAGCTCATATTGTGCTAATTGCGGATGAATTAATACCGCCAAGAGTAACGGAATAATAAAGATAAGCAGGGTATGAAACCAAGGTGCTTTGCACCAAGATGTTTGATGTGTGGTTTGCTTAGTTAGCAAGGTGGTATTCTCAAAGGGGACGTTGTCGCAAACGTGAAATATATCGGTCTAACGGTTCTGTATTCTGTATAGATTACGAACGGTTAAGGGGGCGCATTATCCACCTAATTGCGTTAGCTACTGTGAGCTAAAGCACAAATCATAAAAGCTTAATCTAAATAGTGGTAAAGTATGAGTCGATGGTAAGCTGGTGACAGGCTTTGTTTTTTCATTATTAATCACTTTTCTCATTAAGCTGTACTCTTTGAGGCGATCCTCTTTTGCTAGAGGGCTGACGGGATGTCTTTAAACACTGCTATTTTCAGAGGTGAAATTTTTTCTGATTAAATAGGGTCTATACCTAGTGTTGTTGATAGTGAAATGTTCACCTGTCAGCCTATTCCAACCGAGGAGATATTATTATGGCAGTAGAAAGAGCCATCTTAGCTGGTGGGTGCTTTTGGGGAATGCAGGATCTTATTCGTAAGCGTGAAGGTGTTATTGCAACGCGAGTGGGCTATACCGGCGGTGATGTGGTCGATGCCACTTATCGAAATCATGGTACCCACGCTGAAGGGATAGAGATCTTATTCGATAACACTCGGACTAGTTTCAATGAGATCCTCGCTTTTTTCTTTCAAATTCATGATCCGTCTACGCCTAATAGGCAGGGTAATGATAGAGGCTCATCTTATCGCTCAGCGATCTTTTATGATTCAAATGAGCAGAAAGAGCAGGCACAGAAGATGATTGTTCGTATGGATGCATCTGGGATCTGGCCTGGACCTGTTGTGACTGAATTGGTTCCTGCGGGTGATTTTTGGGAGGCGGAGCCTGAGCATCAAGATTATCTAGAGCTGAGGCCGAACGGGTATACCTGTCACTTCCCTAGGCCAGACTGGGTTTTGCCAAGTGAAGAGTGATAGCCGTTAAGGCTTCTCTTTTTACTAAACTTAGGGCCAGTCATATACTGGCCCTTTCTTTTGGCGACTGTTATAAAGTATTGGATAACAGTTATTAAGCAATTGGATATAAAGATGAGCAATAAAGAGATCGATCTGGGATTAACATTCGACAATAGTTATTTCGATAAGCTGGAAGGTTTTTATGTTGCTTGCTCTGGAGCGAAGGCGCCTGATCCTAAGCTAATAAAGCTCAATGGTGCACTGGCTAATAGAGTTGGTTTGACAAATGCCGACCCTACCTCACTTGCTCAGGTGCTATCGGGCACTATTGCACCTTCAGGTTCGTCGCCGTTAGCTCAAGTCTATGCTGGTCATCAGTTTGGCGGGTTTAGCCCGCAACTTGGAGATGGCCGTGCTTTGCTACTGGGTGAAGTGCTTGATAAAGACGGGATTCGTCTGGATATACAGCTTAAGGGGTCTGGCCGAACACCATTTTCACGGGGCGGAGATGGTAAGGCGGTTCTCGGTGCTGTACTGCGCGAATATATCGTCAGTGAGGCGATGTTTGCCCTTGATATCCCAACGACAAGAGCCTTGGCTGTGGTCACCTCTGGTGAGTCTGTGATGCGCAGCCAGTATCTGCCAGGGGCAGTGTTGACTCGGGTGGCATCCAGTCATCTTCGTGTGGGCACATTTCAGTTTTTTGCCTCACGTGGTGAAAATGACAAGGTTAAGCAGTTAGCCGATTATGCCATCGCTCGTCACTATCCTAAGGTAGAGGAGAGTGAGCAGCGCTATTTAGATTTTTTATGTGCAGTTAGAGATAAACAGGCTGAGCTTGTCGCTAAATGGCTACTGGTTGGCTTTATCCACGGTGTGATGAATACCGACAATATGACCATCAGCGGTGAAACCATAGACTATGGCCCCTGTGCTTTTATGGATGACTATGGTTCAGACACTGTATTTAGCTCAATCGATAGAGATGGTCGTTACTCCTATAATAATCAGCCTGTGATGGCTCAGTGGGATCTGGCGCGTTTGGCCGAAACGCTATTGCCGCTTATTCATGATGATCAAGATGAGGCGATTGCGCTTGCCACAACTGCTGTTACTGGTTTTTGGGAGGTGTTCCAGCAACACTGGACGGCTGGCATGAGACGTAAGCTTGGACTATCGGATCAAGAGGAGGGCGATTTTGCACTCGGCGAACAGCTGCTTGAGTCTATGTCCGGCGAAGAGGTTGATTTTACTCAACTGTTCCGTCAGCTTGCGTTAGATCTGCAAAGTGGTAGCCATGAGAGTCAAAAGCTGTTTAATAATGCAGATAAGTTTCTTGTATGGAAAGAGGAGTGGGAGACGCGTTTAGCTAAAGAGTCGTTAACTGTATCGAAGCGTATAGAGATGATGAACAGTGCTAACCCTATCTATATACCTAGAAACCATCAGGTTGAACGTGCTATTGAAGCCGCTGAGATGAGAGGTGATTATCAGCCTTTTGAGCAGCTTCTTGCTGTACTGGCGACGCCTTTTACGCTTCAAAAAGAGGCTCAGGAGTATGCAGAGCCTGCACCTGCTGATTTTGGTCCCTATACAACTTTCTGTGGGACTTAGCGCTTAATCTTGTTGGCGAAAAAGCATTACTGTTTTTTTGATGTGGTGCTTTTTTACTTTTATTTTTGAGTGTATGTAGAAATTTCATCTCCTTATCCGTCTTTAACACAACCAAGTGATTAGCTTGGTACTTGTGTCTTTTATAAAAAATTGTGTCATTAAGGAGATAGCGATGAAGTTTCTAGCATTAATCTACAGCCAGCCTAATAGTGAGCCTGAATATAATACGCCTGAGTGGGATGAGATGCTCAAGGATTACATGGCAATAACTGAAGAGTTTAAACGTGATGGGGTATTTATTGCTGGCGAAGGGCTACAGGATGTGAGTACTGCGACATCGGTTAAAGTTCGCGTTAATCAGGCTGAGTTGCATGATGGTCCTTTTGCTGAAACAAAAGAGCAACTGGGTGGCTTTTATCTGCTGGACTGCAAAGATCTCGATCAGGCTTTGCAGTACGCCGCCAAGATCCCTTCAGCTAAGTGGGGCACCGTTGAAGTACGCCCTGTGGCTGAGTATTAATCGCTCTGTTAACGTAGAAAGGTTGAGCTGATGATTGAGCTTATATCTGAACAACTAGAGAAGTTAGTTCGTGAGGATAGGGGGCGGATCATGGCAACCTTGATGGCTCAATTTGGTGATTTAGACCGTTGTGAGGAGGCATTTCAGGACGCTCAAGCCTTAGCGATGCGGGCATGGTGCAGAGGCATTCCTGATAATGCCAGAGCATGGATCTTAACAACAGCCCGTCGTCGAGCGATTGATGATATTCGCCGAGAGCAGTGCTTTCAACATGTCGTATCAGGCCTTGGTGAAGAACTTAGTAGTGAGCTCAGTTTGCCAACCTCAGAAGAGGAGCTTGATGAGATCTCACTGCCGGATGAGCGTTTAAAGCTCCTGTTGATCTGTTGTCACCCAGCTCTTGAGGAGAAAACCTCAGTGGTGTTATCTCTTCGATTTATTGCCGGTTTAACAACAATTGAGATCGCCCGAGCTTTCCTTGATAAACCAGCAACCATAGGCCAGAGGATCACTCGAGCCAAAAGCAAGATCCGCTTAAGTGGTATTCGGTATGGTTTGCCAACTCATGAGCAACTCGATGGCCGTATCGCAGCGGTCCTTAAGGTTATCTACTTTATTTTCAATGAGGGGTATGCCTGTCAGCAGGGAGATGAACAGTTACGATTAGATCTGTGTGAAGAGGCGCTTTTTTTGGCAGAGTTAGTATCTCAGTTGCAGCCTAACAATGCCGAGGTTCAGGGCTTATTAGCGCTGATGCAGCTCTCCTATGCCAGAAGCACCGCTAGGCAAAGTGCTGAAGGGCTGTTTATTCCGTTAGCACAACAAAACCGTGATTTATGGGATAGAGGGTTGATAGCGAATGCTTGCGAGCGTTTGGAGCGTGCACTGGAGTTGGGTCAGTTAGGTCCATATCAACTTCAGGCAAGCATTGGGGCCATACATTGTGAGGCGAAGGCGTTTAGCTGCACGGACTGGCCGCAAATAGTGATGATGTATCGGCTGCTGTTTAAATGCCAAACCAATGATGTGGTATTGCTTAATCTGTTTGTCGCTGAGTCCTATATTTATGGGGCGGAATATGGCTTACATAAAATTGAGCCCCTATCTCGCTCCTTGTCTGCTTATCAGCCATTTCATGCGGCACGAGCGGAACTCTTATCAAAGCTAACGCGTTTTGATGAGGCTGTGAAAGCGTATGGACAAGCGTCAGCTTTAACCTCTGTAGTCAGTGAAAAGCGATATCTACAGATGCAAAAAGAGCAGGTATTGAGGAGAAAGGAGGAGTCAAAAAAGGATTAGAGGGGCATCTGAGTTTTGATATGGGAGGAGCATGATGGGAAGTGAAAAACTGGGGTTGAGCGGCACCTGTTACTGGTGTACTGAGGCGATATTTCAGTCATTAATTGGAGTTGAAGCCGTTGAGCAAGGGTGGATATCCTCAATTGGCGAGGATGACTGGTTTTCTGAAGGGGTCATTGTCACTTTTAACCCTGAGCTTATCAGTCTAAAAAATCTCATCGACATACATCTGCATACCCATAGTAGTACTAGAAATCATTCGATGAGAGACAGATACCGAAGTGGTGTTTATGCTATTGAACCTCAGCAGCTGACTGAGATAGCAGATGCTTTAATGGTGCTGCAGAGTGAGTTTACTGAAAGGTTAATCACACAAGCTTACCAATTTAACCTGTTTAAGCCATCTGCTGATGAGATGCAAAATTATTATTATAAAGATACAGAGCGTCCATTTTGTCAAAATATAATAACCCCTAAATTAAACAAGTTACTTCATACTCATGGAGATTATATTAATAAAGAGAAGCTTAACCACTCTTTAAAGTAGATTTTTCATATTTCTATATTCAATTGCTAATTTAAACTTGCTTTACTACGCTTTTAACTAGCTTAAATCTGAAGGTTTTAGATTTAATAAACAGTAGCTAACAAGGGAATATTACAAGAATAAGGAATATTGAGCATGTTTATTGATAAGAAGACAAAGTTAACAATTCCATTTGGTATAAATGGTGAGCCATGGATCAGCCAGATCCCTGAGATGGCATTCTCAGTTGAGGGGGAGCTGATGATCACCCCACCTTCAGCCGACCCTGCGGTGATATACCAGATACAAAATAGGGAGTTTATGGGACAGCAGGAGCAGATTAAAGAGTGTTATGTTCAGCTTCCACCTCGTGGTCAACAGGAAAATCAAGTATCCAATCAACAGGTGTTACAGGGCTATCTTCAGCAGCAACAAGATAACTTTTTGGGTTATCAGCTAGTGGTGAATACTGAATATAGCGACCTGTTTCCTGCCATGAATACCATGATTAATAATCTAGGCGACCCCTTTACTAACGGTTATTACACCGTCAATAGCAAGCCTGCTGAACGTGCGGTCTTGGACTTTTATGCTTCTGTATGGCGCGCTAACTGGCCATCACAAAATACAGGAGACCCAGATAGTTACTGGGGTTATGTACTGAGTATGGGGAGCACAGAGGGCAACCTTTACGCTATGTTAAATGCTCGTGATTACCTGTCAGGAAGACGACTGGTTGTTGATCAAAATAATCACCATTTAGTGAAACCAAAACGCAGAAGCAGTAATAAAAACTACTATAAACCCATCGCTTTTTTCTCAGAAGATACCCATTACTCATTAACTAAGGCTATTCATGCCATGAGTATTCCCTCGTTTTATGAGATAGGGAGTGAATTTTACCCCTATGAATGCCCGTTAGGCGGGGACTGGCCTGAGCAGGTTCCCTCTGAACAACCTAGCATTGAAGAAGCAAATCTAGGGAAAATAGGCTCTGGCGCTATTGATATCGAGAAGCTTCGTCTGTTGGTCGAATTTTTTGCTAAAAAAGGCCACCCTATTTTAATTGTCTTAAACTACGGAACGACGTTTAAGGGGGCTTATGATGATATACCTGGGGTGTATCGAGCCTTAAAGGATATCTTCATAAAGTATGATCTGATTAACCGTGAAGTCTGTTTTGGTGATAATCATGATGTTGATGTAAGGCAGGGTTACTGGTTTCATATCGATGGAGCATTGGGTGCATCATTTATGCCTTTTATAAATATGGCGATGAAAACTGGTGAGTTGAATAGAGAAAATTGCAGTGAGTGTTCACTTAAATTTCCTGAATTTGATTTTAGCTTGCCTTATATCAACTCGATTGTGACCAGTGGCCATAAGTTTTTAGGTGCACCAACGCCTTGTGGCATCTACATGAGTAAACATAAGTATTTAGCGACAACCAATCATCCAAGTTATATCGGCGCTGTTGATTCTACTCTAGCAGGTTCAAGAAATGGTTTAGCCTCTTTGACACTATGGTCTTTATTGGGAAAAACCGGCTATAAGGAGCTGCAAGCTAGGGCGATTAAGTCTCTTTCGATGGCATTATCACTCCACGCCAGATTAAAAACTTTGGGGGATATGATCATGGAGCGTGATGGGATTGATATATGGCTACATAGATCGGATTTCTCTTTGAGTATTTTAATGCGTAAAACCAATAAAGATATCACGTTTAAATACTCATTATGTGAGGCTAAAGAGTTGGTGAGTAGAGAGGGGAGAAGTTATAGCAGACAGTACGTTCATCTCTATTGTTTATGGGATAGAAAAGAGTCTGCACTGGATAGCCTCATTGAAGATCTGTCACAGCCCGGTGCATTTGATATGAACTGTGAAACTGAGCTGGATAGCTCGTCGGAGCTATTATCTGCATCTGTTAATTGATAGTGGCTTGTTGTGATGGGGTGGGGCTAAATGAGTACTCCACCCACTCCATTTATACGCAGGCTCACTCTCTTGACTCCTTCCAACATACTTTGTTTCTTCCTTGGGCTTTAGCTTGGTATAGATGCTCATCTACAACTTTCAAAAATGACTCATGATCGGCATCTCTGCTGGGGATCGTTGATGCGCCACCAACGCTGATGGTTAAGTAGTGGGAGATTGATGATGAATCGTGTTCGACCTGTAGGTTTTCGACAGATCTGCAGATATTAGATAATAGGTTACGGGCACTTTCAGCATTCGTGTTTGGCAAAATTATCGCAAACTCCTCTCCACCGTAGCGTGCAATGACATCATGGGGACGTTTCAGCTGTTTTTTGATGTGACTGGCGACAAGGCGGAGGGCATTATCCCCACTTAGATGTCCGTAATCATCATTATAACTTTTGAAAAAGTCGATATCGATCATGGCGATAGATAGTTCAGTGTCGTTTCGATTACAGGCGCTCCACACCTTTCTAATATCTAACTCATAGAATCGGCGGTTATATACTTCAGTTAAGCTGTCAACGAGAGCGAGTTGCTCAAGTAGGTTCTTGTGACGCTGTCCCAGTAGATGATTACGTACCCTAGCTTGCACAATTGGGGGGTGAAAAGGCTTAGTGATATAGTCAACGGCACCAAGATCTAAGCCGATTTTCTCATCTTCAGTTGATATTTTCGAGGAGATGAAGATGACGGGGATGTCCATTGTCGATTCATCGCTTTTCAGGGATTTGATGACTTGATAACCATTGATGCCAGGCATGATCACATCTAACAAGATTAAATCTGGACTATGTTTACAGGCAAGATTAAGACCTTGTACGCCATCTTTAGCTAAAAGAACTTTATATTCAGGCATTAATAGCTCTGATAATAGTGCTCGATTGTCTCTAGCATCGTCAATAATTAAGATTTTATCTAGATCTTCCTTGATAACAAATTGAGGCTCATTGACATCTTTAATACTTAACCCTGTGTTGAGATATTCGTCCATGTGACTTGTTCCTTTATTAACCTATCTGTTGTGCCAATATTTTCAATTTCTTACTGGCACTGAAGTAATCTACGTCTTGAATCTCCAGTAAAATTGATTCAAGTGCGTCATTGTGGTCCTTGGTTGCACTTGTTGCTTTTAGCATATGAATGAGTTTTTCTGCGGCTGCATTATCGTCTTCTAATAGTTCATTTAGTTGATGAATGAGTTGTTTTACTCGTTTACTGTCATCCACGTCTGAACTTGTTATGGTCGAGCTCTCCTCTACTTGTAGCTGCGTTAGCGAAGCTAATGAATGATTGAACTGTGTGAAAAAGAGGGCAAGCTCCTGCTCTATTTTTTCATCCAACTCCTTGTCGACTGGCACAGCTAAATTGTGCATTAGCTTCTCAAGTGTAGATGCTAGTTCAGATAGTGTGGCTTCGCCTAAGCTAGCTGCAGAGGATTTAATGGTGTGGAAGAGTCTATGTAAGTAGGTAAAGTTACCTTGAGACTTCTCCTCTCGGATCTCCTGCTCGATATTGCGGTATTCCTTGTAGAATAAATTAAGCATTCTGAGGTAAAGATCCGCTTTATGATTATGACGTTTTAATCCTATCGATGTATCGAATCCTGGAAGCTCTATTGGGAAAGTATCTTCCTTCTCTGTGGAGGTTGGCTCACTGGTTTTATCCTGCTCGCTGAAGGAGAGGTAGCTATCTGGTTCATCAGCATCGAATTGATTGATGCTTGCGCTTGCATCTATCCAGCGGGTAATTGTGCGGTATAGAAGCTGGTGATCTATGGGTTTATTTAAATGGTCGTTCATGCCTGAATCTAAACTTCTCTTATAATCATCAGGAGACGCATGTGCGGTCATGGCAATGATAGGTAATTGTTTATACTGATTATCTTCCCTAATAATTTGAGTTGCCGTTAAACCATCCATCACTGGCATCTGTACATCCATCAGAACCAAGTCGTAATTGGCTTGTTTAATCATGCGAATTGCTTGCTCTCCGTTGGAGGCGGTGGACACCTTGATTCCTACATCCACAAGGAACTCCCTTGCCACTTCACGATTGAGCGCACTGTCATCAACGACTAAGATGCGGCTGTCACGCAGAACACTGAGATCTAAACTGCCTAATAGGTTGAGCTCTCTGTTGGTGCTTGTGGGGCGAGGTATCTTCTCCTGGAAGAAGATCTCAGCTAGGCTGTCATGGATCCCTGAGGCATCGACAGGCTTTGAGATTATTTTTTTAATATTGGCTTGATGGGCATCGGTCTCTACCCTGTCCACATCGTATGCGGTGACCATTAGCATGGCGACAGGCGGCTTGATATTAATATTGTTTTCAATCTTCTTGGCGGTTTCGACTCCATTGATTGCTGGGATATTCCAATCCAGAAAAACCACATCATAGGGGCTATCACTGCTGGTTGCAGATTCAAGCTCATCAAGTGCGGCGTAACCATCTGCAACCGTTGTCACCTCAATCCCTAAGGAGGAGAGAATATCGGCGAGCACCTCTCTGGCCATGGCATTGTCATCGACCACTAAGGCCTGCATCCCTTTTAATTTATTATATGAAGGCCAGCGCTGACTGTTACTGCCATTATTTGGCTTTATCTTGCAGGTAAAATGAAATTGGCTCCCCTTGTTTATCTCGCTATCGACCCAGATCCTGCCATTCATCAACTCAGTTAATTGGCGACAAATTGCTAGACCCAGTCCTGTTCCACCATATTTTCGGGTGATACTGGAGTCGATTTGAGTAAATGGAGAGAATAGCTGGTTGAGCCTGTGATGATCGATCCCTATTCCTGTATCAATGATGCTAAAGCGAAGAGTGCTCAACTGACCTTGTTGTTCTAGCAGCTTAACGCGAATAACCACTTCACCTTTTTCAGTAAACTTGACTGCATTACTGGCCAAGTTAATGAGGATCTGTCCTAGACGTGTCGGATCGCCTATCCAATGAAATGGCACCTTTTCGTCGACATCGAGAAGGAGTTCAACTCCTTTACTCTGGGCTTTATAGGCGCTGATATTGGTTACTCGGCGCAAGACATCCCTTAAATCGAATTGAAACTCATCGAGTGTGAGCTTATTGGCTTCTATTTTTGAGTAATCTAGAACATCATTAATCGTATTTAGCAATACATCTGAGGAGGAGAGAACTTTCTCCATAAAGTCACGTTGGCGCTTGTCCAAACTGGTTTTTAGCATTAACTGACTTAAGCCAATGATGGCATTCATCGGTGTTCGAACTTCATGGCTCATATGGGCTAGAAAGTTTGACTTTGCCTTGCTGGCGATTTCGGCTCTCTTGTGAGACTCCACCAGCTCTGAAGTACGCTCAGATACTTTTTGCTCAAGAGTGGTACTGTACTCAAAAATTCTACCAGCCATAGACTTAAACACATTGGCCAAGATGCCCATTTCATCTTTTCGATGGCTAGGTAGTTCCAGATCGCCGCGAGCAACGAGTTGGTAATTTGCCTGTCCTATCTCTGCCGATGCTCGGCCGAACATCTTTAGTGGATTGACGACTTTATTTAGCGTGACAAAGTAGAGCATTAACATCTCAACAATCAGAGACAGTAAGCCAATGATGAGTACAAAGTGCGCTGTGGAACGAGCGGCTGTGATCACTAACTTTTTGGGATATACGGTAACTAGAAGCCAATCTGGTCCATTAATCCGAGCGATCGCCATCCAGGCTTGCTCAGTTTCATCAAAATTAATGAGTACGTTTTCATCTGTCTGCTGACTTGCGGTGATTATCTTATTTATCATTGATTTGAGGTGAGGGTCGTTTTGGGTGCTGGTGGGCAGTTCATTCGCGCCACTTTTCATGATCTTTTCATCATTGGGGTGCACGATAATCTGTCCATCGACACTGACCAGAAAGTTGTAGGTGCCTTCTAGCTTGTCATGGATGATCCGGTCAATCACATCGACCAGTAAAATGTCATGTCCAATAGTAATTAGGTGCTGGGAGTTCAGATCGACAGGGGTTTCCAAAGAAACCATCCAATCCTTAGCGGTTTTATCAAAATATAGTCCTGTCCATACTGGGGAGCGTTGGGGATTGTTTTCCTGAGTGGCTATGGTGTACCACTGCTCTTTAGTGATATCTAGTTGGGGTTCTGCGTCCAACCCCCAAGGTAATTCTGGCCAGTAGAGTAGTGCGACATTTTCAGGCATGGCAACATAGAGACTTTCAAAGCGGTTGGTCCAAGCGGGACCATATTGAGCCAATAGATGGTAGGAGATATTGACTTTATTTCTGAAAGTTTGATCCTCAATAGGAGCTTGGCTCCCAATATATCCAGTTAGATTTTTAAGCTGATCACCTTGTGCAGTACTTAATCCATAAAATGCTTCAGCTTGTAATCTAGTGGTGCCATCTTGTTGAGTGATAAAGCGCTGAGTAAATTCGTTGTCAGATACATTTATATTACTGTTAAAAGCGTCGATAAAATTATTTTTAAATACTTGATGGTTTTCAGCTGCGAGCTCGAATATTAAACTTTCTTTATCGCTACGCTCTTTAATATACTTTTCAAGTGTTTCAACAACTTGAGTCTCATATATTGTTGTTATGTGCCAGTAAGTTGCTCCTGCGACTAATATCACGATAAAAGTAAGGCGGATCGCCATCTGTAATAACATTGAGGTTGTCAGACGATCTTTGAATTTTATGGCATCAAAATCGGAAACTAATTCCATTGTTTTCATGCGTCCCTGCATAATTATCCCTTAGTAATATTAACTAACCTTAAATTTGATAAATGTATCTTGTTCTATTTTTCTGTAAGGCAAGTTTAGTTTAAGAGGCTGCTATTTCAAGTAGATATAAATAATTATATCTTTGTTGATAATCGGTTTTGTTCTTTATGCTTAATTTACGTAAGCCGTGATATTGGCCTTATAAAAATCAATTAAAATGAGCTGCTTTATGAGGGGAGAGCGTAAAGAGTGTTAATGCTAAGAGGGGGAATAACGCTTGGGAGAGTGTATTGAGTGATAATATATGGGAGGTACGCTTAGTGGTCCTCCCTTAAGGTTTCATCTGGGTATTAGTCTTTGCGACCAAGTACTTTAACGCCAGCTCTAGAACCGTCTGAATTACCAAAGACCTCTAACTTTTTAACACAGCGCTTATAACCGAATCCGCGCCATTGTGTTTCTTGATCTTTTTTCAGATCGCGATAGAAGCTGATGGTTTTCGTGCTGCCGTTGTTGAAGGTGACAATAATCTTTTCAAGGTTCAGGTTGCGCTCGGCTCTGACCTTTAATGCATCTGCTTTACGGCAGATAAGTAATGGGATTTTTGCGCCGTGATCACCCGCACCCAATAAAATAGTACGACCTAAAGTGATCTGATCATCAGCTTGAGCTAGGCAAGCTGTGACAAGTAAGCTAGTGGTCACTAAAAGCTTAGCTACCAGTTGTTTTATGTTCATAATTAATACTAGTGAGTCAAAAGGGCGGCTACACTAGCCGCAAGCTCAAGACTGCGCTATCAAATGGTAACAATTATTCGATCCAGATATCATTTTATCTCTATTAAGTGCTGTTAAAAGCCGCAATAGCGGCGCTTTATGTGAGTTTTAGCTAAGGATGCAACATATATTCCCGTTCTCTAGCTATGGGTGGCCGGCTTCTAGCTTTCTTGGTGGTTTTGGATACAATAAAGGCAGTATTTATAGAGCTGAGAGTGTCTAAATGAAGCGAGCTAAAATATTGATAATTGATGATGACCCCGTTTGTACTGGGTTATTGCTTGCTGTGTTAGGTGATGATCATCAAGTTTTTACAGCTAACTCTGGTGATGGTGGAATAGATATTATTGATACCCAAACACCTGATCTTATCTTGCTCGATATCACCATGCCCCATGTTAACGGCTATCAAGTGTTAAAACACCTTAAGGCCGATCCCAGTAAAGCTGATATAGCAGTGATAGTGATCAGTAGTTTAGTTGAAACATCTGACAAAGATTTTGCATTAAAGTTAGGTGCTGATGATTATATGACTAAGCCCGTTTTACCTGCCGTTCTGCAAAATAAGGTAGAGATGTTTCTACAAAGATAAACTGTTCCCTCTCTTACTCTTCAGCGCTCCTCAGCCTTTTTCTAAAGGGCTCTTGCTCATCCCACATTAACTAAGATTAAAAGTCGCTGTTAGCTTATGTTGATATAATCGCACTAACGTTACTTCTTAACTTAAAGAGATGAAATCATGCAGTTTAAACGCCTTGTCGTACCCGCTCTATTTACGTTTGGTTTGGGAGGCTGTGGCTATTTTGATGGCGATGAAAAACAGCAGTTAGAGCAAGCTTGGTTAGCCCAAAATGCGCAGTTACAGCAAGTGATTGAACAGATCCGCAGTCAAGGCATTGAAGCGGTAGCAAACGGTGCCGAAGTGGGCAGTGTTGCCGCTTGTGTTGCCAGTAAACTGGAGATGGATCCCCTTGGTGAGCTGGTTAATGTAGAGGGCGCTTTAGTCGAGTCAGCCAAGATTGCAGAGCTTCTTAGTGAACTAGAAGGTTTAATGGAGCAAGATTTTAGTCTAGAAAATATCTCTGGTCTTTTACAAAAAGGTGCCGATGCGGCGGCTTATGCAAAACAGATCATTGCAGCTCAAGGATTAGAGAGAGGGCTGGAACATCTACAGCAGATGGCTGATTCGAGTCGAGAGTTTGCCAGCGAAGATTTAGGTGCTCACTTTCAACAGCTATTGAGTGAGTGTCAGTAATCACTGTGAGTATAGATAAGCTACCGACTCACAGTGGCTTTTGGCAAACTTATTCAAGGGGAAGGAGTGATGCAGAGGTATTCCCTGTTCTTTCTTCAGTGGCAAGGTTACCATAGTGTTAATGACTGAGTTGAGATAGAGGGAAATGGATGGGAGCATTGCTTTGCAATAGGGTGGCGGCGCAGCGCTTTCAGCGAGGGTTATCTGGGCTGAAGGTTTTGCTGATTATTCTGATCACGATTCTCCTCACCATGGGGATAACTATTTTTATTATTCGTACCTATGTTTTTCCCTCTGAATTAACACCTGTAGTGCTAAATGCTAAAGAGGAGTCGAAGTTAGACAAAAAGCTGAGTCAGCTTGGTTGGCAAGCCGATACTAGTTCTACATCGAAAGCGAGTTCGAATGGACAAGGAAGCAAGGAGAGCATTGCTAAGGAGAGAGTATCTGAAGTCGATGAGTTAATGCCTGAGCCATATCGAGAGTTAGATGGTGATCGTCAGGTGACCTTTAGTGAAAAGGAGGTCAACGCCATGATAGGAAATAATCCAGACTTCGCCCGTCGTGTCGCTATTGATTTCTCCGATGAACTTGCCAGCGCTAAGATTTTAGTCCCAATTCCTGAAGATTTCCCCATCATGCCTGGTCAGATACTGAGGGTTAATGCCGGTATCGATATCCACCTCGATGATACACGTCGACCAGTTGTTGCCTTAGTTGGGGTCAGCTTAATGGGTGTCCCTATTCCTAACGCTTGGCTTGGGAATATGAAAAATGTGAATCTAGTGGGGGAGTTCGGTGATAGTGGCTTTTGGAACAGTTTTGCCGACGGCGTGGAAGATCTTCAAGTGCGCGATGGAGAGCTGTATATCAAGCTACGGAAGTAATACCAGTTGATATCATTATAGCGCCCACTTACTATGCAGATCTCAAGCATAAACGCTAAAACAGATAGCAAGATTTATCTGTTTTAGCGGATTCTATATACTCTTATTATCTGTTATCAAGCGCTAAACATTGATACAGAGAGTCTTTTAACACAGCTCTATCATGCTTTAGTTGATGCATGGCCTCGTCATCGATGGGAGCCCCATTGAGTTCAAGTTCCCTGATCTCTTTATCGAGTGCATTGTATTGTTTAACACTATTTGCAAAAGTGTCACTGCTTTGAATAAGTTTCGCAATGGCATCTTTATACTCGGGAAACTCGTGGATAAGAGAGTGATCTTCACCTAACATAAAATCCCCTTAAAACTAGTTAAGAAATAACGAAATTAACCGCACAACCCATGCTAACCCCAAATCCTTTAAGCTTCAAATTTAAACAGATGGGTATAGAGTTATTCTAGTCGCTATATCGTTTTAGGTTTTAAATTTTAGGGGGGTGCATAGATTCAATTTTATTTTCGCCGCATTGATAGGCGTTAGCCATCATAGTAACGGAGCCTGTAAAGCCTAATGGGCGATAGAGGTAGATAGTATCAGCCCCCAATTTTGCGGCTTTTATGCGCATCTCATTGAGTGTTCCCCAGACCATATCTCTATCCGCATGAAGCCAGTAATCGTAAAAGTGTCCTTGAGAACCAATTACAGTACCTTTATGTTCACATTGGCTGATTGTTTCTGGGTCATCCCAAAGTACCTTTACTTGGTTGGAGTGATCGGTTGGAAAGGTAATACAACCGCTTAAACTTATTGAGATGATTAAGCCTGCTGCAATAGAGAGGAGTTTCATGCTGAGTTGAGTCGCTAAAATAAAAAAGTCGCTCATACTAATTTAAAAAGTATTTCTGGGTAAGCTTCTCTCGCAGACTTTGAGAACTAGGCGACATAATCATCAAAAATGGATTAGTAAATTAAGCTATCAGCTATTCTAAAAATAAATTAATCTGCGTTTAATCTTCTTAGTTAATGATTTTATCTTTATGTTTTAAAAGGATTTAATTTCAAGTTGTTTTGGTTTTTTAGATTGTTTGTTGAAAATCAATGGGTTTGATAAACAGTAGGGATTAACACATATTGCGGAAACAAAATATTGGTGGTGTAATCGTGCCACTATTAATTTTGGAGGTAACAAACCTAAATGGACGGCCCTGGTAGTCGACTTTACTTTTTAACTGGTTCCTTGTTCGAGGAGCTACTCCTACTATGTTAGAACTCTTCCTATTACCTGAAACCTGGGTTATTTTTGCTACCTTGTTTGCTTTAGAGGTGGTACTCGGTGTCGATAATGTGGTGTTTATCTCGGTTCTTTGTGAACGCTTACCCAAAGAGCAGAGAAAGCTGGCTCGAAATCTTGGGATCAGCTTAGCCGTTGTTGCCCGTATAGGTTTAGTGTTTTCAATTGCATGGATTATGTCACTAACTAAGCCCCTTATTGGGCTGGGAGAGGTGTCGTTTACCGGCAGTGATCTTATTATGATCTTCGGTGGTTTCTTCCTGTTGGCAAAGAGTTTGAAAGAGCTCTGGTCTTGGTTAACTGAATCGGAAACCAATCATTCGACCTACGCTCGAACTGGACTCATGGTGGTGTTACTGCAGATTGTAGCGGTCGATGCGGTTTTCTCCATGGATTCGGTGATCACTGCGGTGGGACTAACAAGTGAAGTTCCCATTATGGTTGCTGCGATACTGTCATCGGCGGTAGTGATGATTTTAGTGGCGGGCAGAATTAATAATTTGATAACCGATCACCCAGGATTTAAAACCTTAGCACTGCTATTTTTAGTCCTATTGGGTGGTTTATTAATGGCTGAAGGTTTTGATATTCACGTTAATAAAGGCTATGTCTATTTTGCCATGGCATTTGGTTTAATCATTGAACTTTGTCATCTTCAATTAAAGAGAAAACAGCGGTTAACAGTTAAGGGGTTAGCGCCTCAATTGTAATTATCTTCTCTATCTAATTAAATCTCATAAAGAGAACAGAGGCTTATGCAGTGATGCATAAGCCTTTTTATTTATTACTATTAAGGTTAAGTGTAATCGCATGTAATATTAATTGTCGTCTGACAGGGTTAATGTTTTATACCTCTTTATTTATAAGGAATATAAAATGAGTAACTTGTATAGACATCTATCACTGGCTAGCTTGTTGGTATTTAGTAGTTGTTTTTCACTGATTGCTTCGGCTGACACCTGGAACTGCCCAGTAGAAAAGAGTTGGTTGACAGCGCCCTCCTTACCAACAGAAGTTGATAAAAGTAATAAAGATAACACCTCAAACTTCTGTGATTTTTACCGCTTTTCAACCCAAGCTTACCTGTATCTGATGTCACCATCACTAGATAAACCTGGTAAACGAAACTTTCAGGTCAATGCTAATTACCCAGTGCTTGAATATAACGGAGATAATAGCCCTGGCAACTCCTGTGATAAAGAGATCACGGGCCATACACTGCTCACTAGTTTGGAGCAGTCCTCTATCTCAACTGGACAAGCTGGCGGTGATGCCACCATCTATGCTCAAGACGGCAATGTGGCTTACTATGATGTGAGGTTTAATAAAGCGCTCTGTGATCTGACTGGAAGCGCGACTGAGATGCAACAGCAAGGAATATATAATTTTCCGGGAGGAACGACAGAGTTAAAGTTTGCATGGAAAGTGTTGAGTGCCGCTGAAGTGAGATCGGGTCAGTTTGTTACTCAGGAGCAGTTAATCTCAGGAAAGATGAAAACGCTTGGCCTTTTAGGTATGCATATCGCCATTGCAACTGAAGATCACCCTGAGTTTGTCTGGGCAACTTATGAGCATAAGACTAACTCTCCAGATTGTGATGCATCGGCTGCGCAGAAAAAGCAGGCATGGATGTTTGCAGATAACACTTGCACTCAAGACCTACCAGGTTCTGCGGCAAAAGGGGATAAGTGTAACTTTAACCACCCTAAATCTGGGTTAACATCTCCTACTGGTACACCAACCAATATCTGCCGTGTTCATCCATATGGTACCGCTAAAGGTGATCGTGATGCCGCCGAAAACTTAGGTGATATTCTCAGTCAAAATCAAAGCTTACTTAATCAGTTGGCTGACAGTAGCACCCCAAGTGCGATGAAAGTGCTCACTAACTATTTTAATCTTGGAGCCATTTGGGTGAGTGATATTGCTCAAAGCTCTGGTGGTGTTGGAGTACCCAATGAGCGTGGCTCACTACGTCTAGCCAATAGCGTTGCAGAAACTGATTATCAAGATGTTAATCTCAACAGTCAGTTTGCTAGTAACTGTTTTGGTTGCCATAACTATCAGGGAACTGCAGAGACGCAAAAGAATAATATTACCACTCAGGCCCTGAGCCATACTTTTAAAGATATTAAGATTGGTCAAGGTCAACATATCGATGTGACAGCCTCAAGTTATATCGCCAGTAATGAACAAGCCGCTGGGATATGCGGCGTGACAGGTAAAAGCGACAAAGAGCAGGGAACCTGTAAAGGAACGGCCAGTTTCTTAAAATGGGATGGAAATTGGACTAATGTTAATCGGAGTGCGGGCTCTGTATGTGGCTGTGGTCCCGCTAAGTGAGCAATAATGGGAGGTGATACTGATTGGTATTACTTTTAAGCTCTTATTTTTAAATTATCCAGCGCTAATATTCGACAGCGCTGGATTTTTTATGTAAACAGATAGCTAGAGAGTAGTATTTTTATCCCAGAGAGAGGGTATGAAGGACTTTTTAGCTCGAACAGTGAATGAACTTGATTGGAATTCTGGCCCTGAACAGCTGATTTTTATGGGGCTACTCCTGTTATGGCTTTGGCTTATCTGGCCGTCTGATGAGTTTAAGGCACTGCTTACCGATAAGGCTAAACAGACACAGATTTTATTAGCATCGGTTGCTTTAAATGCCCTCTGGTTACTTAATGCCAATGTCACCCAAGGGATACATGTTCATTTTCTTGGTCTTGTGACCTTGATGCTGATGTACGGTTGGCGAATGGCAAGTGTGATATCTATCCTTCCAGTACTCTTCTTTACCATCTTTGTGATTAAAAGCCCGTTTGATTTTGCCATCTATGGCCTACTGGGTATCAACCTACCTCTGTTTCTCTGCTTTATAGTTTATAGCCAAATATTTAAATACTTACCGCATCATCTTTTTGTGTATATCTTTGGTGGAGCGTTTATTAATGCTTTCCTATCTATCGTATTTCATATCCTATTATGGGCAGCTTGGCTTTGGTTGAGCACAGATTATGACTGGGCTTTCTTAAGGGATAACTATTTACTGATTATCCCTCTGCTTGGGTTTCCTGAAGCCCTGCTTAATGGGATGGCCATTACTCTGTTGGTGGTCTATCGTCCGCAGTGGTTATATGATTACTCAGATAGCACCTATCTCAAGTGACTTTCACACGAGTGCTCACTAAAAAAACCATAACTGAAACCAACGGCGTTTAGCCCATGGTTCTTTTGCACTAGATCCGCGTTTGAGTAGTGGATAAATGAGGGGATGGAGGTGCTCCCCTCTGGTTAAGATTATTTAAGTTTATATAGCTCAAAGCGATTGACGCCGCTTTTTATCAAGTGAGAGTGCTGCTTGAAGGTTGAGGATTGCTGGAATTTAGCGATGCCATCAGGGGTATCCCACTCGACAAAAGTTAGCTGACCTGGAGCGATTAAGGGAGAAGCGTGCGCTTCAAAATTTGGATTATTCATCTTGTAGATAAACCGTCCCCCGAGTTCGTTAACAGACTCCTTTATGTTGTCCATATATTGAAGGTAGTCGTTGGGGTTTGTTGGGTTTAGCCAAGCAACAGCTAAGGTATAGTGTTTATCTGGTTTGAAGGTGAGGTGGAGATCGCGCTCTAGCTCCTGAGTATAGATCTTAATTTCATTCCAACCTTGAGGGCGACTCTGTTTCATTGATGGCCAGTCTTGATGTGAAATAAGTTTGTTTTCAGCAGCTTTACTTGGCCAAGAGTAAAAGATTAATCCGTCGGGACTAAAATTGCCTACTAAAGTGTCGTCAATCTGGAGTAGCGCTTCGCGCTTAAGGCCAAAGCTCTCACCAAGGGGCAAGACCTCTTTATAGTATTTTTGCCGCGCTTGCTCACCCGCTTCTCTTCTCTTTGGCATTACGAGGGAAAACAGTTGCCCCTTAGAAAGGTTAATGCTTGTTTCTTTATGTGTAACACCTGTTTGTGGGCTGCTTTTGGGGGAGGAAACATTATTTGTGCAGGCGAGTAACCCAAGGGATAAGGTTAATAGCATTGTATGGGGGATGAGGCTTTTATTATTAATTCTCATGGCGCATTAAAACCTTGCTAGTTGTTGAAGTTATATACAGCCTAACAGGGATTTTTGGTGCGGTATTGGATTTACTTTTCGAGTTAGTGGTGCGAATATGCACCAATGAAAGATTGGGATAACTACCGACTCATACTCGCTTTGCATCGTTCTGGCACCCTACGTGGTGCAGCTGAGCGCTTGAATGTTAATCACTCAACCATCTCCAGACGCTTGGTGTTGATGAATAAGGATGCTGGTGGGGAGCTGTTTGAGAAGACGACATTGGGCTACCGTTCAACTCCTTTAGGGGATGAGCTTATTAGCGCGGCGCTTCAAATCGAAGAGATCACCATCTCAAGCGAGAGACAAAAACGTGCCAGTGCAGAGGATATGTCTGGTGAGATTAACCTATCTGTTCCTCCGCCAATATTCCAATACCTGCTACTCGATGATTTTAAGCGATTTCAACAGCTCTACCCAAAAATACGCTTGAATATTAACGCCTCTTTTGAGCTCTTAAGTTTAGATAACTCCGATGCTGATATTGTAATTCGCGGCACAGATAATCCCCCTCAACACTTGGTTGGTCGCTGTATTGGTACCATTAGGTTGGGCTATTACGCCCAAAAAAACTATTTAACCAATACTCTTGAAAATGAACGTCGCTGGATTGGTCGAGATGCGCAGGAGGAGTCGCCCGAGTGGATAAAAGACTCTCCTTTTCCAACTCTCAAGATAGGTATACGTTCAGATGACATTATGACTCGCCACCTGATGGCTGTTGCTGGGTATGGCCTTACCCGTGGAGCCTGCTTTATGGCTGAACAGGAGCAAGAGTTAGTGCGGCTTTCAGAGCAATACACGGATTACTCTGCTCTTTGGGTGTTAACCCATCCAGATCTGAAAGAGACCCCGCGGATAAGGGTATTAGCTAAGTTCCTTATCGATTGTCTACTTGAGAAAAAAGGGATGATTGAGGGAAACGTGTAAGGCAAAATTTTAAGGTCTAATCCCCCTTAAGTTTGAATACATTATTCATTGCTTATTATTCACGGTTAAAGATGTTACTCTAATTACACTACTTTTATTAGGGTTAAAATTTTTTCGTGGGCGAGGTGGTAGTTAATTATGTTGCTAGGTCTTAGGGTTATTGCTTTTAGTCTTTTTTGTTTATTAGCTTTTGATTTACCTGCAAAAGAGCCTGCTTTACATTCAGTTGAATATGCGCATTCTGACGTATTGCAAAGCCAAGTACCTATTCTTAAATCGAGTGCTGACGCTTGCTCGAATAAGCATGCTGCCCCAAGGGTGATGGTTATAATGCCACTGGATAGAACCAGTACTTTTTGGGAAAACATCGTTAAGCATATGAAGTTAGCAGCAGAGCAGTTAACGATTAACCTAGATGTTCATTATTTAAAGCAATCGGACAGTAGGCGTTTTAATTATTCTGAATATTTAAATCGTGTTTTAGCGAGCAGTGAAAGGCCTGATTATTTAGTGACTCCATTTTTTAAGGGGTTAGAGAAGACGCTACTTGAGCTCACCTCCCAAGAGAAGATATCTCTATTTACCTTTAATGTGCCGCTCTCTGACGAAATGACTGCAACATTGGGCTTTCCAAGAGAGAGGTATCCCTATTGGATAGGGCATATTTCACCGGATGAGGTTGATGCCGGTTATCAGCTAGCCGATCGATTGATTCAGCTGGCCGCAAAAAACAGTACAGATGCCGTTAAGCTCATTGCTGTTAATGGTGATCGTACTGGGGTCGTAGGCCAATTAAGAGAGAAGGGGTTAATGCAGAGACTAGCATTAAGTCCAGATGTGGAGTTATTACAGCTAGTTGATGCTAAGTGGATGCCAGGTAAAGCCCAGTACATGGCGAGCAGGTTGGTAAGGCGTCATCAAGATATTGATCTATTTTGGGCTGCTAGTGACCATATTGCTATGGCTGTAGTAAATGCCTTAGCAGACTATGAAGCAACAATGGATAAGGCTATTGTCGGCAGTATTGATTGGACTAAAGAGATAGGATCATACATAGAGAATAGGAGTGTGGGTGTGAGCTTTGGAGGCCATATCTTCGAGGGCGCGTGGATTTTGCCTTTACTCTATGATCACTATAACCATCAAGACTTTGCTAAGGAGCTGACCTCGGTGATCAGCTATAAAATGCAGGGTATCACAGCTAAAAACAGTGTCTTGTTGAAAGCTAACAATATAAATAAAATCGACTTTAGTTATTTAAGTCAATGCTTTACTGGTAATGGTGGTGTTTATCATTTCTCCCCATTAAAGCAGTTAACTCAGTACGATGTTAAGTGAACCCTTTCATTGCTAACTCTATTCAAACGGCTTTTATTCAGTTCAGTCTAAAAGGATTTAAGGTGAATAGGGCCAGCTTAGTAACTTGGTTTCTCCGCTAACGATATTGTATTGGATTGTAAGGAGCCTATCATCAGGAAAGCCACTGAAACTGCCGTTATAAAAGCCGCCAGTGTAGACAAAGTGGCAGTAGTTATCTTGGGTCTCACCTAGCTGGGGGAGCACACCTGCATTTCGTGACCACTCACTTTTAACATGGCTACTCTGCCATCCGTTACTACCAGAGATAAAGTTTAGCGGCTCCTTATCTTCAACCATATCGTGCCAGATAAGGCTGCAATCACTTTCAAATGCTTCATCTAGGATATCGCCGCCGGCCGGGAATCCAAGTTCGCTGGGCGTACTTTGATAGATAGAGAAAGCTGTGCTTGGCTGTTGATCTATATTCCATTTACTGTGAAATAGGGTTTTGCCAGCAAGGATAGCGCTCATGTGTTGTTTGACCAGCGCAGAGTCGGCCTCTTTATTGAGATTGATAAATTTCGGAAGGGCGATAACGGCTAAGATCCCTAAAATAATAATCACAACCACGAGTTCGATTAAGGTAAAGCCTTTTTGTTTCTTTGAGCTTAAATACATCGAGGTAAAAATTTTCTTCCTATTAAGAGTGTGACTCACTCGCAGTTCTGGTTACGAATTGATACAGGTGAGAGCACATTAAAACACACTTGTTGTCATAAAGACCACGCTAAAGGAGGGGACTAGTCACTTTATGAGCGACTCTGCCAATGCCAACTGGGCGTGGTTAAGATATCTTGTCCGAGAATTTCAGTCTGACCTAACTGCTTATCCAGTTCAATTAAGTTGCAGTGTTCGAACTCATTAAGTGCATTGATAAGCCGATTGGCGTGGGAGACGACCCAGAGCTGACAATGCTCAGAGGCTTTGGCTATAAGACGTGAAAGCGCTGGCAACAGATATGGGTGTAAGCTGGTTTCTGGCTCATTTAAGACCATTAACTCTGGGGGTCTTGGGGTTAGTAGTGCTGCTACCAGCAATAGGTATCTTAAGGTGCCATCGGATAACTCTGCCGCGTTTAATGGCCTGAGTAATCCCTCTTGATGAAATTGAACCGTTAACATGCCATTGGATTCATATCCAATATGAACTCGGGCTCCAGGAAAGGCGTCGCTGACCGCTTCATTGAATCCCTGTTTATCACCTACCTCAAAGATGGTTTGAATCGCTGAAGCTAGATCGCGGCCGTCATGATGCAATACAGGTGTTCGGGTGCCCAGCTGAGCTTTACGTGCAGGGGCATCACTGTCACTACGAAAGTGATCGTAGAAGCGCCAGGCGCGAATACTATCACGCAGTTTTATCACCTCAGGTGTTCGCTCAGGATCTGCAAGCTCAGTAAAGATGCTATCACCGTGCTGCATATGCAGATTTAAGGTTTCCCAGCCAGCTTGCTTATTCTGTTCAGCGCGGCTTTTGACTAAGGGTCCACGCCTTTCAACTAATACCGATGCTGGGCGGTATCGATTGCCGACCCAGATAGCCTCACGTTTCACTTGCGGATCTAAACCAAACAGAGTGGTGGAGTCAGGTTTAGGCAAGCCAAGTTCAATAAGGTAACTGTACTCGTCACTGGCAAACCCCAGTTTTAAGCGCTTAGCGTGTTGGCGAACAGTCGGCTCAATTGGCGTCTCACCACTGCGCATCCCTTTGCTGATGGTCTCAGGCCCAGCCCAGAAACTGGAATCCAGTCCTCCCTCTAAAGCCAGTGCATTGACCACGCCCCCTTGTGCGGTTTGTGCAAGTAATCGAAGGGCTTTATAGAGGTTAGACTTACCGCTGCCATTGGCTCCTGTGACCAGATTGAGCCGCTCCAGTGGAACGCGGATCTCACGTAGGGAGCGGTAATTTTGAATGGCTAGAGTGGTCAGCATAACTCAGTGGCTTCTCGCTGGCAGGTAACTGAGAGCCATAGTGCCAGCTTTTTTCTATATGAGCTATAAAGACCAGTTAAGTGACCAATACCCTATCTGTTATTGAATATGTTTACGGGCAAAGGCCAGACTTTTTTGGTAAAGCTCAACTCGATTATCAGTATTAACAAAGCCATGTCCCTCTTTAGCTTTATAGAGCCATTCATAGCTGATATTACGTTTGTCGAGTGCTTCTTGAAGGTGTAATGCGCTTTGTGGGGGAACCCGTTTGTCTCTGCCCCCAGTGACTATCATTAATGGGGTTTTTAGCTTGTCTATATAAGTCAGAGGTGACTCTTTTCGCCAGTGCTCCTCATTATCACCATACTTTTCCATCGCACCGATTGAGACTGAACTGCCATCCATATAGTCAGCATGTTTCATCTGATAAACCAGATCATAGGCACCATACATAGGGATAGAGCATCTGTAGAGTTCAGGCTCCATGAGCGCGGACATCAATGCAGAGTAGCCACCAAAACTGCCACCAGTGATACAAACTTTATCATCGCTAATGTTTTTTAAACCCAAAGCCCAGCGAGTACCATCGATAATATCATGTTGGATCGTTGTGCTCCGTTCTAAGTAAGTAGACTCTTTGAATCTTTTGCCATATCCACCCGAGCCTCTAAAGTTTATCTGCAGCACGGCAAATCCGTTGTTAGCCCACATTTGAGCGCCACTGTCGTAATGCCACTTATCCATAGGGCCGTAAGGACCACCATGAACATCGACAATGAGAGGGTGGGGTTTATCACTGGGCTTTGGTAAAGTCAGATAGCCATGGATTTTCTGGCCATCACGGGAATCGAAATGGATAAGCTTCCTGTTTTGCATCTGCTCTGGATAGATCCAGGGCTTGGCACTTAATAGGTAGTCTAGTGTCTTCTTTTTCTGGTTGAAGAGGTAGAAGTCACCAGGGTTCCTGTCTGTGATGATTTTTACTATCATCTCCTCATCATGAATACTGTTTGCCCTGATACTGATATCTGCTTGGGGAAAACTTGCTGCTATCTGTTGATGAATGAGTGCAAAAGGTGATTTGTCTAAGTAGTGGTATTTCATGCCGTCCATCATTGTTTCAACGGCAATAATATTTCTGCTATCGGGGGAGCGCACATAGGCGTTGATATCAACAACGGGATGATTGAAGAGCAACTTTACCTTTTTGGTTTCAAAGTTGTATTCATATAAGCCTGATGTCTCACCTTTCACGGCTTTACTCATGTAGAGCAGCTTTCCGTCATTGCTTAGTGATTTATATGAATAGCCTGAAAGAGGGCTATCTTTTGTTATCTCCTGCCAATCACCATTTTTGTAGGTGAAACGTTTAGTTTTTCCTTTTCTATCTTTACCTTTGGCAATAACAGGAATGCCATCACTATTGGTAACGACGCTGATATTACCTAGAGGCGTGGTAGCAATTCGAGTTCTTTTCTGATTGTAGATATTAATCTTATAGAGTTTATCTGGAGCGTCTCTGTCAGTGTTCCACTTTGAAGAACGGATTAGAATATGTTTGTCATCATTGGTGAGCATCTGGACAATATAGCCCCAGGCTCTTTCACCACGTTTAGAGGCTATCTCACCGCGCTTAGAGCTACCCTCACTTTTGCTGAAGCCATATAGCTGAGTGCGTTTACTACCATCAATATTGGCGGCAAATATCTCTCCTTTATAACCTTTTCTTTCATAACCTTGTTTTTTGTAACTTTTGGTATAAACCAAACGTTCATTATTGCCCCAGTAAAAGTCACCAATATATTCATTATGGCCAAAGCCATAGGCGATAAGTCTCTTATTACTCTTACGTTCAACAACAATAAGAGCATTGGTATTCTCTTTTGGTACTGTAGCTGCAAAGTACTTGCCGTTAGGGGAGAGCTTAATGCTAGTGAATTGTGCAGGCTTAGCAAAGTACTCTAGTGGCAGAATCTCTGCAAAGCCTTGAGTGGTGAAAAAACAAAGCAGAAAGATAATTGAACTAATTAATTTTTTCATTTCAACTCGATGCTATTTTAGGCTGTTTATAGATAAAATTAGAGTAACAATATGAGGTGAAACTAACAGTTCAAAAGCTAAAAACGATATTGAAACGAGAATAAATAGATAAAAAGTCTCCTAGCTCAATACCGCTTTTAGCACTCTTTGCCAGTTGCCGCCCATGATTTTGTCTCTGTCACTGCTGCTAAATCCTGTGTCCGCCAAGGCTGTATCGATACGCTCCATACGCTGGATATGGTTGAGTTCTGGGATCACCACATGGACAGGTTCTATCTCGTAACCAAGGACATTTTTAGCACGTAAGCTGTGCCACCAATCTAAGTACTGTTTGACCCCCTCGCTATTATCGTTATTGAGTTTGAGCAGGTTCTTCTGTCCCCGTAACGGATAGTCATTGGCGATGGCGACAGCATCTATGCCGCCAACTTTTGCCACATGCTTTAGATGTGCCATGTAGTGTTCAGTTGTTGGCACCTTGTCGTTGGTCAGCCAAAAACTCATCATAAACACACCGAACAGGCCGCCTGTGTCGCTAATGGCTTTTATCACCTCATCAGGTGAGCAGCGGGCATGATTGACGATGGCGCGAACGGCGCCATGACTTTGTACTATGGGGGCATTTGACAGTTTCGCTGTGTCTAAAGCGGATTGAGGACTCGAGTGGCTGACATCGATTAAGATCTGCTTCTGATTAAGCTTCTCGATTAACGCTTTACCTGCGCTCGTTAGTGGCTTGTTTAACCCTTGATTTACGCCGTCAGATGAAGGTGCGTTATCCAGTGCTCCGCCACTAAATAGGTTGCCATAGTGATGGGTGAGTTGTAGTGCCCGCAGACCCTTATCAAAAAATTCATCAACTTGATTGAGCCCTGACCCTATGCTCTCCTCGACGCAATCGGCCCCCTGAATTTGAAAGAAAACAGCGGTTTTTCCTGTGTGATGCGCTCGGGTAATATCGGCGGCACTCTCTCCTAAGATAAGCTTGTCTGGATTCTGTTTTACCCGAGTGAGCGCCTTATCGATACTCTTCATGCAGGCGTTATAGGTGCGTTTATAGTTGGTGGTGCCGTCGCTTTGCTTTATCGCTTCAATATCAGAGATATCACACAGGTAAGCATCGATTTTAGAGTCGGCTAAATCCGATAGTTCGTCGGGGAGAAAGCATAAACCGTCGACATAGAGGCGTTTAGGCGCTGCGGCAAATGTTGAGAAACTGCCAAGTTGGCTAAGTAGGCCCGTTGCGGCAAGTGCTTTAATCAGTTGGCGTCTATCGAGTGTTGTCTTGATCATTTCATCTCTCTGGCGTCGATTTATTATTCTTATAACTGGTCATATTAACCTATCTAAATAGACTATTCGATACCTTGACTTTGACCTGTCCTTAAGTGAATATCAGTGCGAAATTGAAGAATAAAACCACTAATAATTAAAGGTTTTTATTAAAAGCTATCAGTAATTGCTAATAAGAAAATATCCTACATCTTAAGGGGAAACCTATGTTTAATCGCATGTTTGCACTCACACTGTTGTTTGCTTTTTCGTCAGTTATCAGTGCCGAAAATTACTCTATCGGAACAGGTGGGCAGAGTGGGGTTTACTACCCATTTGGCGGTGCATTAGCTAAGGTTTGGTCTGAGCAGGTGCCCGATGTCAATGTGAAGGCTGAGGTGACCGCGGCGTCGGTAGAGAACACCATTAAGGTGGTACGTGGTGATATGATTGCAGGTATTGCCATGGGCAATGTGGTGTTAGATGCCTATAAGGGGGAGGGGAAGTTTAAGGGTAAGTTACCCGTAAAAACCCTGTTTGCACTGTACCCTAACTTGGTCCATGCCTTAACTCTAGATAAATCTGGCATTACCTCGCTGGCAGATCTTAAAGGTAAGCGTATCTCATTAGGCGCGCCTGCCAGTGGAACAGCGGTAACATCGGCGGCCCTGCTTGAGTCTATCGGTATCGATGTGAAAAAGGACATTGATGCTGTGTACCTTAACTACTCAGAAACCACCAACGCGTTAGCCAATGGCCAGATTGATGCGGGCTTTATCGTTGGCGGTCAAGGTGTTGGCGCCGTCACTCAGATAGCACTAACCCATAAGGTGAATATCCTACCTATCTCTGCAAAGGAGAGTGACGCTTTTATTGAAGCCTTCCCCGCTTATAGCAGTTACACCATTCCAGCTGATACCTACAATCATGTGGCTGCAGTGCCAACATTGAGTGTTTGGAATGTGTTAGTGGTGAATGCCAAGATGAGTGATGAGATGGCCTATAACCTAACGAAATCGGCATTTGAGAATATCGAACAGGTGCGCAAAGTGGTGAAGGCCGCTGAGATGACGACGCCGGCTAACGCCAATCGCCTCGAAGGTGTCCCACTGCATGCGGGTGCGCAAAAGTACTTAGATTCATTATAAAAAAATGAGCAAAGTTGACGTTTAGGCGTCAACTTTGCGCTATTACTCTTCTATTTTTAGCGCTCTCCACTTAGATAAAAACAACAAAAATAACAAAAATAAGAGGATAAAAAGATGGCTCCTCGTTCAGAACTACTTCCTGTGAGAGATCCCGATTTAATGGGGACTAAAGCCCATGTGATCACGCTATTGGGTTATCTTATCTTAATTATGGCGGTGGCACTGTCGGCGTTTCAGATCTGGCAAGGGATCACCTCGACCATCTCTGCAACCTATTTCAGGCCTGTGCATCTAAGCTGGGTGCTGGTGCTTATTTTCCTCCACTACCCTTTAGTTAAACATCAGCAGAGCCGCTTCTATCTCCCAGGCAGAGTGTTAGATGTGGCGCTTTGTGGATTAACCCTGTTTGCTGCCTATCGAATGTCGATATTTGACTATAACGATATCGACCACCTTCTTTATGGCTTAGGGACTGAAGATCTCGTGGCAGGGTGTCTATTACTAGCATTGTTGATGGAGGGCTGTCGCCGCACTGTTGGCTGGGTGATGGTATTGATTGCCGCGATATTTCTCTCCTATAGTGCCTTTGGCGATCTGCTGCCTAGTGGCTTTGCAACTAAGTCCTATTCGCTACAGGAGTTGATCCAGTTCCAGATCTATTCAGCCAATGGCGTATTTGGTTCAGCCTTAGGGATCGCGGCAACGACCGTGTTTATCTTTGTGCTATTCGGCGCCTTTTTAGAGGTGACAGGGGCGGGTAAGTTCTTTATCGATTTAGCGTTTTCCATTGCGGGTAAATATCGCGGCGGGCCGGCTAAAGCGTCAGTGTTAGCCTCGGCTGGGCTTGGCTCTATCTCAGGCTCTGCCATTGCCAATACGGTGACCACAGGCTCTGTGACCATCCCCATGATGAAGACGTTAGGCTATAAACCTGAGCAAGCGGCGGGGATTGAAGCGTCGGCATCGACAGGCGGGCAGATCATGCCGCCTATTATGGGCGCAGGTGCGTTTGTGATGGCGCAGTTTACCGGCGTTCCCTATAGCGAGATCATGCTGGCCTCTATCGCACCAGCGATCCTCTACTTTTTCTGTACCTTACTTTACGTGCACTTGATGGCGTGCAAGTTGAATTTGCAAGCGGTGAGTCGCACCGAAGCCGTTTTGGCTGTGATGAAACAGGGCGCTCACCACTTAATTCCGCTGGCGTTAATCACAACACTATTGATGATGGCCTACTCGCCACTCCTTGTTGGGGTTGCTGGCTGCGCAGCTATCATAGTGACGGCAGCGCTGCGTAAACACAGCCGTATTGGGCTCACTAAGTTTATGCTTGGGATGAAAAATGGCGCGCTGATGGCGCTGCCTATCTCGGTGGCTTGTGGCGCGGCGGGGATTATTGTCGGTGTGGTAGGGCAAACTGGCATAGGTTTGCAGTTCACCCAGTTTGTGATGGAGTTTTCCGGTGGCTACATGCTAGTAGCGCTGGGGCTTATCAGTATTGTGGCGCTGATATTGGGGATGGGATTACCCGTTACCGCGGCCTATATTGTGCTTGCTGTGATGGCGGTGCCCATGCTGGGTGATTTTGGACTGCCGCTATTAACCGCTCATCTTATTGTGTTCTGGCTGTCGCAAACCTCCAATGTCACGCCACCCATTGCCCTTGCGGCATTTGCTGGGGCGGGGGTTGCTAACGCTAACCCGATGAGATCTTCAATAGAAGCGTTCAAACTCGCTGGTGGCCTGTTTATTATCCCCATCATGATGGCTTACACCGACCTGCTTAATCCGGAGGCCAGTGCGTTCGAGTTTGCCTTTGCCATCGCCCAAACAGCAGCAATTATTATCGCGATTGCAGTCTCTATCGAGGGCTACCTGTTGAGGCGTTTATCGAATATTGAGCGAGGCGTGGCCTTTATGACAGTGCCGCTTATTTTGCTTAATCCATTTGGGGCTGGGGCTATTGGAATATTACTGTTAGCGGGTTTGATCGCAGTGCAGTGGAAAGGGAGGTCAAGCTAAGAAGGGCGGGCTTTGCCCTGCTAGGGCGTTCGCAAGCTCACTGCGAGAGCGCTGCGCTTCGATAAATTCAAGAGATAGACGTTGTTGAGCTTCTCCGTGGTCTCCGTGTCCTCTGTGGTGAATCGCCTTTATCTTGTGATGTTTAAGGAAAGAGCAAAAGATGTTCTCACCACGGAGCGCTGCGCTACACGGAGGTAAAGATGGAGGAAGAGATTATGGCTTTTGGTTTTCTCCGTGGCCCTCTGTGTTCTCAGTGGTGAATGGCTTTTATCTTGGAAAGTGTAAAAGGACGGGCTTTGCCCTGCTAGGTTCTAGGGCGCTTCGCTTCGAGTTAAGGAAAGAGCAAAGGAAAGAGCAAAGGCAAGAGCAAAGGCAAGAGCACCTTTTACCACTGAGCGCTGCGCTTCACGGAGGTAAAGATGGAGGAAGAGATTATGGCTTTCAAATTTATGCGGATTAAACATGAGAGCTTTCACTGTGGTTCCCATACCTAATTATGATGTTATCGATTTATTTTTATGGGGTGTATAGATAACACATTGCATCCAGCCAATTATGGCAAGTGAAGTTAGTTAGGAGGAATTTGGATAATGAAGCAAGAGCAAGATTTAACAGAGGCTGAACTCATCAACATAGGTGAAATTCTGGAGCAATATCAGGGGAAGATGTTGAAGGAAATTGAGTCCGTAATAGAAAAGCATGTTCAAGCCGCCAGCTCCGAGCTGGTGAGCACTAACCCAGAACTGGCTAATTACGACTATTTTTCGGCAGTGGTTTTGGGAGAGTTATTCTCTAAACTGCACGGAGGGAACAAAGATACAGCCGAAATAATCATGCACAACCTTCAAGGGCAGGCAGGCTTGAACAATTGATCGTAAATCTGAGAAGGGCGGGCTTCGCCCTGCTAGGGCGGCACTGCGCGCCTGCTAGATCGCTGCGCTGCTAGTAAAAGCTGAGACGAATGTCGCTTGTGACTCATTTGAGTACAGAACGCGTTGCTCACGGAATAGCCTGCGGCTACAGGAACGCTTCGCTGACAGTAAAGCTAAACTGAGTGTTTGCATTGCCGTCATCCCGGGCTTGTTCCGGGATCCATTCTCCTTTGATGTTCTCCGTGGTCTTCGTGTTCTCAGTGGTGAATCGCTTTTATCTTGGTAAGCGAAGAAGAGCGGGCTTCGCTCTGCTAGGGCGGCACTGCGTGCCTGCTAGATTGCTACGCTGCTAGAAGCTTGGATGAATATCGCCTGCTGACGACTCATTTGAGTACAGAACGCGTTGCTCACGGAATAGCCTGCGGCTACAGGAACGCTACGCTGACAGTAAAGCTAAACTGAGTATTTATCATTGCCGTCATCCCGGGCTTGTTCCGGGATCCATTCTCCTTTGATGTTCTCCGTGGTCCTCTGTGTTCTCAGTGGTGAATCGCTTTTATCTTGGTAAGCGAAGAAGAGCGGGCTTCGCTCTGCTAGGGCGGCACTGCGTGCCTGCTAGATCGCTGCGCTGCTAGAAAAAGCTGAGATGAATATCGCCTGCTGACGACTCATTTGAGTACAGAACGCGTTGCTCACGGAATAGCCTGCGGCTACAGGAACGCTGCGCTGACAGTAAAAGCTAAACTGAGTATTTGCATTGCCGTCATCCCGGGTTTGTTCCGTGATCCATTTTCCTTTGATGTTCTCCGTGGTCCTCTGTGTTCTCAGTGGCGAATCGCTTTTATCTTGGTAAGCGAAGAAGGGCGGGCTTCGCAAGCTCACTGCGAGTTAAAAGCCTTAAGAAAAGAGAAATGTCTACGGAACTCCAGGATCCACTACCCCTTGTAAAAAACAAAGATATTTTGACTAGGTAGGAAAATGGAGGCAAATTAAATGGCTGGGGAGATAAAGATATGCTTGTCTGGCTATAATTTGTGTTAAGTTTCTTACTCTGGAAGACTATTACGCATAAAAAGGACCGATTACACACCTGTCGTAGTAGGTACTCAATGTCAAGAATTTCGATTTCTGTTGCTAATCCCGTGAACAATTTAGACGCGACTAAATTCCTCCATAAATTACTTGGAATATCGCTATTTACAGCAAAGACTTGTCTATCCAAAGGCAAAATGGGGTGTTATTCAGTGAAGTGCTTTTTTAAATGATAACAATTATATTACTGAAAAATATTAGAAAAATATTTTTACTTTTTGACATGATGAGTATTGACCTATTGATAGTTGAAATAGACAGTGATATGGATTGGAAATATGCCTTCAACGACTCAAATATAATTTCCAAATCAGTCATGTTGAATATTCTAGATGAGGTAAAGGGACGATACGAATGAGTCGGTTTACATCAATAATTTTGCAGCAGAAGGGTATTACCCTTCAACAATTCTTCGATAGGTTTAATGTCTCTTTTCAGGAAGAGCTACTTGAACTAATTGATACCATCAAACATGTTAACCTCAGGCCAGTCGAAGCACTCTGCATTTATAGTGCTGGAGGGTTTAGGAGTATTGGCTATGCAGTACGTGAAGAAGGTGATGTCGCGGCTACAGAAAGTTTTGATTTAAACTTTTTAGCCGCACTTAAAGGTCACGATGATTTAGAAGCGATGTTTAGCAATTCAGTATCAAGCGAAAGTGATTTATCTTTTCAAATCTGTGCAGATGAATGGCTGCACATTAACAAAATTGATTGTTTCTCCAAAACCAATGCCATAGTCGAGTCAAATCTAGATCAACTTTACGATGCTGGTTATGAGCAAAAGGTTATTCAAACTGAAATCCTAAATACAATCATTACCTCACTCGCTGAATTAACCTCTCAAGGGATGGCATCACCCCCCGAGTTTTCTTCTGACTCATTTTTCAGTGTGCAGTTTTCTGGTGGGGCGAACTCAAACATACTTTTTGAGTCCTCTAAACAGCTAAATAGTTCTCATTGGCATAAGAAAGTCGAACGATTTGTAAAAGAAAACTATTAAATGCTAGCGGTAGGAAGAAGGCTGGGCAGCCATCTCTTTTGTTTTCCTCTCACAAAGCTTGACAGAAAGTTTTCTGAATCAGACGTTGGAGCCAACTTCTCTGATAAGAATCAGGCATTTTGGTACATCGAAAAGATCACATTGTAAGTATCTGATAAAAAGGTTTAAAATTTTTATGGAAGAGGGTTCAAACACATATGCGAAAACCGTGTATAGAGGCAGTCTATGGGAAGAACAATCCCAGTATCATCCACATACATTCTCAGGGATGACTCACTTGCCTCATTGCGACTATCGTAATGTTAATCCTTCAACCTACACTGAAGATATGTATGATGTCATACATAGCAGTGAGGATGACTTAAATAATGAACACTGCTTAGAATCATTTGAATTTAATTCGAGAGTCATCAGGATAGTTACGTTTTCTAGAAGCTTTGCAATACCATTATTATTTTCATTAGGTGGGTTTTGCTTATGTCTATTTGGCGTAATGATGTTTGCGGCCAGATTAGTTCGCCTTTATTTCTCTGATAATTCGATTGAATTAACAATGGAAATCCTGCAGTTTCCGTTGTTAGCAATATTAGGATTGTTTTTATTTTGCATTCAATTCATGCCAGATCCTATTGTAAAAATTTTTTTTGGTGATGTTGTCCCTCATATTCAAGTGAGCCGTCAAACGGGCTTGGTAACGATTTGGCGATATATCCCCATCTTGGGTATTAAACGTAAAACCATTATTAAACCTTTCTCTGAGTTTATTCCCTACCTGCATCACCTTGTCACACCAACAGGAACTGGCGCTGGATGGAATGTCTTTCTCGCCCATAAAGATTCACGACGCATCAGTTTCGGTGCTATAGGAATGGCCAACCCTAAAAGTCGCGGAGATGCCTTGGCATTCTGGGATTTCTTGCAGCGCTACATGGATGTCGAACAACCTTTACCTGATTCTCCTGTCTTCGAGACGGTTAGGCACCTTGACCCCACAACGAAAGCTTACGACGAGATGGTTGGACGCCCAGCCAAGTATTGGAAAAGAATGACAAAAGCACAAATTGACCGACGCTCTAATGAAATGGCTATGTACATCGAGCGCTTAGCAAACGGCGAAGATCTCTCGCCCTTTGAGTTTGATTACGAGGCAATGTTAACGCCTCACGAACAGAAGCAGAGAAAGCGGGCGAAGAAAAACAGCCATGCTGAAGGCGTGTGAATCCTATTATGTGCTTTCCTTTCATTACATAGCCCTGCCAAATGATGAGTGCCAGTGTCGGCAGAATGGATTTCAAATTTGAGTCATGATGTCGTCATATTGGAAGCTGGCAAGTGCTTTGATAGGAATACTGAAAACGAACATGGTGATGCCTCTTTTTGGGTGGTTTGATTAGAAAAGTGTGTTGAATCCCTTAACTAAGGGAACTGCAAAGCTGAATCAACGGTGAAGGCTATTTACAGAGGCCCACGGCCATATCTACATGTGAGCCTGCTGCAGGCAATAATCGCCAATGAAGCATTGGTTAACTAGAGAGTTGTTAACATCTGGGCTGCTTGTAGCAAGGTATCATCCTCTTTGGCGAAGCATAAGCGGATGACTTTATCATTGGGAGCGCTTTGGTAAAACACGCTCAAAGGAATGGCGGCTACGCCCACCTCTTTAATCAGATACTCACAAAATGCCATGTCATCTAGCGGCGAGATCTCTGAATAATCGAGTAGTAAAAAGTAGGTGCCTTCGCTGGGGAGAATAGTAAAGCGGCTTTCTTGTAGGGCACTCACTAGCAGATCTCGCTTGTGCTGATAAAAGGGGGCGAGTGCGGTGATATGTTCACTCTCTTCGGCCAGCATATCGGTTAATGCCAGTTGCGCAGGAGTGAAGCTTGAAAAGGTGACATATTGGTGAATTTTTCTAAACTCTTGCGTCAGTGCCTCGGGCGCGATGCAGTAACCCATCTTCCAACCTGTACAGTGGAAGGTTTTACCAAAGCTGGCGATAACAAAAGCGCGGGAGAAAAGCTCAGGATCGCTTAATACGCTGATATGTGGTGTGCCTTCAAAGGCGATATGCTCGTAGACTTCATCACTTATCAGCAATAATTGGTGTTTGCTCACCAGCTTTTTTAATTCATCAAACTCAGCCTGTTTTAAGGTTTTTGCGCTGGGGTTATGGGGCGTATTAATAATGATCCCGCGGGTTCTATCTGTTATCGCTGCTGCGACGTGCTGCCAGTCGATGGCATAATCAGGAGCCTGCATGGCGATATGTACCGCATGGCCTCCAGCCAATTCAATCGCTGGTTTATAGGAGTCATAAGCTGGGTCGAAGATGATAATCTCATCGCCAGGATGGGTAATGGTTTGTATGGCGACAAACAGTGCTTCAGTCGCACCAGATGTTACTGTAACTGTGTCGAGTGGATTGATATTCGTGCCATATGTTCGCTCTGTGAGAGCGGCTATTTGAGCTTGAAGAGGCGCGATCCCACTTGAGGGCGCATACTGATTAAAGCCTTGATTGCAGTATTTGGCTAAGCCTTGTTTTAACCGTTCTGGAGCGTCAAATTCAGGGAAGCCTTGAGAGAGGTTAATGGCATTGTACTCATTGGCTAGCCCAGTCATAGTGGTAAAAATACTAGTGCCAAGGTGCGGTAATTTACTGCTATGAGTTAAGGTTTTCAATGGACTCTCTCTTGGTAAGTTTTCTCTATGGTAAATGCTCACTATTTAGTGAACTTTTTCATTTTTTCATGGCCTCATCATATTCTAAATTAACATGATTTCATATTAGGTGAAGCTGAGAAGGGCGGTGAAGCTAAGAAGGGCGGGCTTCGCCCTGCTAGGGCGGCACTGCGTGCCTGCTAGAGCGTTCGCAAGCTCACTGCGAGATCGCTTCGCTGCTAGAAAAAGCTGAGATGAATGTCGCTTGCGACTCATTTGAGTACAGAACGCGCTGCTCACGGAATAGCCTGCGGCTACAGGAACGCTTCGCTGACAGTAAAAGCAAACTGAGAGTTTGGCATTGCCGTCATCCCGGGCTTGTTCCGGGATCCATTGTTTGAAGCTGAGAAGGGCTTTGCCCTGCTAGGACGTTTGCAAGCTCACTGCGAGGGCGCTGCGAGTCAAAAACAAAGACTTAAGACAAAAACAAAAGATGTTCTCACCACGGAGCGCTGCGCTACACGGAGGTAAAGCTGGAGGAAGAGATTATGGCTTTTGATTTTCTCCGTGGCCCTCTGTGTCCTCCGTGGTGAATCGCTTTTATTTTGTGGATTTAAAGAAGCGAGAAAATGAGGAGGTAGTAATCTCTACTTTTTGATGGGAAATCGCTGTTAATGACTCTGCTTAGCTCTATTTAAAAGCTCCTAACACCACAAACCCTACCTAAATTGAAACTGATAGCTAGTTTAGGGTTCTCTTAACCTTATGATAATTAAGCTTAATCAGTGAAATTGCTGATAGACATATTGTATACGGAACGATATATTGCCTCACAAATAACAAGGATGAAGCCTAATGCAGGCAGTGCCGATATCGCACCATTAGCAACAGAGCATTAGCAGACACCTACATCAGGGACGATGTATCAATATTATGTGTTAACACCACAGCACCTTGATACCAATCACTACTACCTCCCTTATCAGCTGTACCTTCCTTGTTGTTAGTTTTAAAGCAATAGAGCTAGGTGAACGCTGCGCTCACGGTTAACGGAACGCTTCACTCACAGAATGCTGCGCTTACGGAGCACTGCACTCATGACAAAGCTTCTAGCTCTGGCTGGAATGACTAAAAACTCAGTATTTTAGTCGGTTATATGAAGTCCTAATCTTACGTTGTGGAGATAAAGCGACGAAGTGAGGGGGCATTATCCCATTTGGGATGGTTTTTAAGCTGTTAGGTTTCATTCTGTGTAGTGATACCTGAACCTGAAAATAAATAAGGAGATTGAACTTTGGAAAATAGAATAAGTGTTATCTCAGTTGATAAACTTTTTGGCTTTTTAAACCATAAAGTAGAAATAAAAGAAGAAGGCGTCACATTCATTCATGGACCTAATGGTTGTGGTAAAACAACTTTTCTGAAATTAATAGCAAGTTTTTTTGAGTGGGATATAGCTAATCTAAATGATACTAATTTTGAACAGATGTGTATTGAATTTCAAGATGAAAAGAAAATCACAATAGAGAAAACTATAAAAGTAAAGAAGTTTGAAAATGAAGAAGTAAAAACTCCTAACTTTATTTTTAGACTATTTAAGAATAATGAAAATATTGAACTATACGAGTTTCACCGAAATCCTAAAGAAATTAGAATACCTCCATCACAATTAGATGAATACTTACCATTTCTACATCAGATAGGACCTAGACGGTGGGTCGATGGAAGAACGGATGAGGTTCTTTCATACCATGAGGTAATCGAAAGGTTTTCACATAGACTTCCATTCACTGGCAGAAAGAAGAGGCCAGAATGGCTGCAATCCCTTCAAGAAAATGCCAAGTTACACTTTGTACAAACTCAAAGGTTATTGAAGGTCAATATTGAGAATAGAGCTCACAGAACAGAGAAAAATGTTACCAATGTAATTGAAATTTATTCAGATGAAATAAAAAACAAGATCTCAAGATTATTGGCTGAGTCATCTGCAGTCTCTCAATCAAAAGACAGGTCATTTCCACAAAGGTTGCTCTCTATGTATTCAATAGAAGCGCTCTCAGAAGACAAAATAAGGAAAGATTACGACGAAACTGAAGTCAAAATTGAGAAGTTGATGGAGGCTGGGTTGATTCAACAAGAGAAAAATCTTGCTTTACCTAGCAAGGCTTTTGAAGCAACAGAGAAGAAAGTATTAACACTCTACTTGCAAGATATAAATGAAAAACTAGCTGTTTTTGATGATTTGTTACTGAGGATAGAAACCTTTTTAAGCATAATAACTAAAAAGCTTAGAAATAAGAGTTTCAAAGTGAGTCAGCAGGATGGCTTTTTTATTGAAACAATTCAAGGTGAAAAACAAGTATTGAAACCAACTCAGCTATCTTCAGGCGAGCAACACGAGATTGTTCTGTTTTATGAGTTGATATTTAAAACAAGTGATAACTCTTTTTTCTTAATTGATGAACCTGAAATATCGTTACACATAGATTGGCAAAGACAATTCTTATCTGATATTTCAAAAATAGCTAGCTTAGGGCAGCACTCTTTTTTAGTAGCAACGCACTCACCACAAATTATTGGGACTAGAAGAGATCTTGCTGTTTCACTTGATGGAGGCATTTTGAATGACTAGTTGTTTAAGTCAAAGTGCTGAAGAGATTGTTACAGAAATTTCAATGTCAGAGTCAAAAAATCCTTGGCTAGTTGTTGAGGGAGATTCTGATGGAGTGTTCTTTTCAACTAAAAGACTTCATAAATCACCAAATACAATTGTCGCGCTAGGTTGGGAAAATGTCGTTGGTGTTATATCTCAAGTTATCGAGGAATCAATAACTAAGGCCGTTTTTGGGTTCATTGACCGTGACTATAGAGAGGAGTTAGGTGTTGTTGTTGATGAAAGCTATATTGTTACGACCGATTTTCGTGACTTAGAAATATCTCTTTTTGAATCATCATCTTTACATCGGTTAATTGTTGAATATGGCTCAAAATTCAAGCTTCCTTTAGATTCAAATGAAGAGGTAGATTTAGATGAAATTAAAGTAAAAATTTATTCTATAGCATCTAAAATGGGAAGGTTGAGGTATTTTAGTCTAAAGGAGGGGTATAACTATCCAATAAAAAAATTAGATTTTTCGAAGTTTATTGACCAAAAAACATTAGAGTTAGATGAGAGTAAATTAATAAACCAAATTAATGCTAAAAGTGAAAATAAAATCAACTCTGATTTATTAAATACAATTCTTTCAGCCAAGCTGCCCACGACACTTTGTGATGCTAAAAATATATGCAGTGGGCATGATGTAGTTGAGCTTCTAGGTTTAGCTCTAAAAAAAGTTTGGGGAACGAATAATTCAGGAGAAGTTGCTCGTGAAAAACTTGAATCTTCTTTCAGAATTGGCTATTCAAATGAAGAGTTCTCTCAAACTACTATGTATAAAAAATTAAATGCTTTGTTGAGTTAAGAGAAAGGAATAATATTTAGGTCAGAGTAAATATAACCTCAACAACTTAAAACTTAGCCTAAAGCTACAATAACTCCCCGTTGGAAGTTGCCGAAATACGTGACAAAAATGCCGTATAGCCATAATGGATGATGGCTAAGGCTCGGTGGGACATGGATGTCCCATCTGAGCTGTTAGGCTATTTTTGTTTAAGTATGAGGAATACAACTTCGTCGGGGCGGCAAGGGGAGATGCAAGAGGGGAATTGCTGTTGATCCCCTTATTGCCCTGGTGTGGAATGGAATTCCACGACGTTAGTTGTTAGACGTAGTCTAACAATGAAGATTCAAGCGAAGCTTGATGAATTAAAGAATATTTGAAACTTGTTATTCAACAAGTCAGCGTAAACTAAACAGCAAAAGCCTTTATAGCCTTAGCCAAGGCAAACAACCCATTAGTCCGTGAGGGACTCAGTTGCCCTGTTAGCCCTAACATATCGAAATAACCCTCTATATCAAACCTTGCTATCTCAGCTGTGATAAAGACAGGACAGCCATATCTTTTTTTTGGTTTTTTTATTACGGAGCTTTAATAAGTTATTTTAAAAGGAGATTTATATAGAAAGACAGGACAGCCATATCTTTTTGTCTTCTCGGTGATCCCTTACTAAGCTTTTAGTTATCTTGACTTAGTTTTTTATGGGGGAGTATTTATGACTTTAGCTCGCCGGACATTGATTGATGCAGAAACAACGCCTTTCTACCACGTAATTAATCGTTGTGTGAGAAGGGCTTACCTCTGCGGTAGTGATGAGCTGACAGGTAAGAGTTTTGAACATCGACGTGGCTGGATTGTCGATAAAATCAAGGTTCTTTCTTCCATATTTTGTATTGATGTTTGTGCTTATGCGGTGATGAGTAACCACTATCATCTAGTGTTAAAAATTGACTTGAATGAAGTTAATGCATTAAGTCATCGAGATGTAATTAGTCGCTGGCAGCAGTTGTTTCATGGTCATGAGGTTGCCACTAAATACATGAAAGGTGAGGAACTCATTGAGGGAGAGCAGATACTACTTGATGGACTGATTGCTGAGTGGCAGGAACGTTTAGCTAGTATTAGTTGGTTTATGCGTTGCCTTAATGAGGAGGTTGCACGAAAGGCCAATCGCGAAGATGAGTGTAAAGGTGCTTTCTGGGAGGGACGTTTTAAGTCACAAGCATTACTTGATGAGCAAGCACTTCTTGCATGTATGATGTATGTGGACTTAAACCCCATTAGAGCAGGGATTGCAGACTCGCTACAATCTTCCGATTTCACCTCAATTCAAGAGCGCATTTCTGAGCTAAATACAGCTGAGAATACTCAAGAAAAAGTACTAAAAATAGTAGATAAGAAAACAGTGTTCAAGACTGTTACGCCGTTAAAGCCCCTTGCTGAATTTGATGGAGCTACTCACCAGGTAACTCAACTAGGCATCCCATTTCACTTCTCTGATTACCTACAACTCATTGATTGGACTGGCAGAGCGATTAGGTATGATAAGAAAGGTTCTATTGATTCAAGCCGCCCTAAGTTACTTAGTGAATTAGGCATTTCATCAGCTGCCTGGTTAACCTCAACACGAGAGTTTCGTCGTCAATACAGCGGAGTTAGTGGCCGTTGGGATGCAATGTGTAAATTTAAAAAGAAACATCAGAGTGGGAAATGGTGCAAAGGCAAAGCTTCTAGCCAAGCACTTCATCCATCACCATAAAATGAGGAGAAGCCGAAAAAAGCAAAAGACAGACAAAAGACAGGACAATCACACCTTCTGCCTTTTGAGCTCCTCTCTTTTTCAAAGCAAAAGATGGTTTGCAGAGATAATCACAATACTTTGAGTTCAATGAAGCTTGGTAAATTCCGAGCACTGTTGCAACAGTATGCGTTGATGGCACGGATGCCATCGTCGAGCCCTCAGGGATGAGTTGATGGCGTCCTACTGAGGTAACAGTGCATAAGCCTGCGGCAAGCAATAGATACAAAAACACCTGCTGCCAATAAAGAATCAAAACAGGTATCTCATCTGCCTGCCGACGTAGCTTACCTAAATGGGAAGGGTCAGGTTATTCAGGGTTGAAAAAGACAGAAGAGCCATGCCTTCATTGCTACTTCAAATACCGACTAAGGCTATAAAAAACCACGACCTTAATCCAAACGAAGTTTGGAAAGCACTACCCAAGCCCCAAATCACATTGGGCATAATTGCCCATTTAACCTTCCCAATGACCCAATCAAAAATATTTGAAACTTGTTATTCAACAAGTCAGCGCAAACTAAACAGAAAAAGCCTTTATAGCCTTAGCCAAGGCAAACAAACCATTAGTGCGTGAGGGACTCAGCTGCCCCGTTAGCCCTAACATATCGAAATAACCCTCTATATCAAACCTTGCAATCTCAGCTGAGGTTTTACCCTGACAGGCGGTCAATAACAGGCCAATCAGTCCCTTCACAATGCGTGCATCGCTATCGGCGACAAAGTAGTGTTTATCCTCGATTACACTGTGATAGAGCCAAGCACTGCTCTCGCAGCCTCTGACCTGCGCTGATTCGACCCGAAAGGCCTCATCAAGCTTTGGTAGCGCTTTGCCGAGCAACATGATTTGACGATAGCGCTCCTGCCAGTTACTGGCTTGCTCAAACAACGGCAATATCTCACTGCTGTCGAGCTTAAGGGCTAAAAATGTTTCCTGTGAGGGTTGTGATACTTGACTCATACTCGACCTAATTTGAATGCTTACTCTATTAAAAATAAAACCGCGCTTTTTAGCTTTGTTGTCTTAGCCTTTTCTAGCACCTAGCACCTAGCACCTGCTTTCCCTAGGATCTTCTTTCAAACCTGTGACGGCATAAATGCCGACCTACAAAATCTATTTTTTTCGGCTTAGCCCTTCCTAGTACCTTCTTTTCCTAGGACCTTCTTTACCTAGAACCTAGAACCTAGAACCTAGAACCTTCTTTTACAACAACATCTCTTTCACCGATGCCATCGCTTCGATAAAACGGTCGATATCCTCTTTACTGGTATATACACCGAGTGAGGCGCGACAGCAGCCCTTGAGTCCCAAACTTTGCATTAACGGCATAGCGCAGTGATGGCCGCAGCGAACGGCAATGCCTTGCTGGTCGAGCAGTATTCCCACATCTTGATGATGCTCATCGGCAAGATTAAACGCCACTGCGCCGATATTGCTGGTGTTGGCACCATAGAGTGTGATGTCGCCCAGCTGTTTCAGCTGAGTTTGAAGGTAGCTAAGTAGCTCAGCTTCCTGCTTGGCAATGACCTCTCTTGGGAGTGCACTAAGAAAATCGATAGCGGCGCCTAAGCCTATCACCTCTGCAATAGGCGGCGTGCCCGGTTCGAGCCGGTTTGGCAGCTGGTTAAATTCGGTGGCTTCGAAACTTACGGTCTTTATCATCTCTCCACCTGTCATCAGTGGCATTAAGCTGTCCAGAATATCGAAGCGCCCGTAAAGCACGCCTACGCCTGTGGGGCCATACATTTTATGGCCGGAGAAGACATAAAAATCACAGCCTATTGCTTGGACATCGACATCTAGATGCGCGATAGCTTGAGCGCCATCGACTAAGGTGATGGCGCCAACCTGCTTTGCAAGCGCAACGAGCCGGTTAACGGGATTAAGCGTACCTAAGGCGTTGGATACATGGCTCAGGGCAACAATGAAAGGGTTTTCTTGCAGTAGATGCTCATAGGCGGTCTCATCGAGACGGCACTCACTGTCTAAGGGGATTGGCTTAATGATGGCACCAGTGCGTTTGGCCAGCTCCTGCCAAGGGACGATATTGGCGTGATGGGCTGCGGTGTCGATAAGGATGAGGTCTCCTGATTTTATCTGCCCAGTTAAGCCGTAGGCGACTAAGTTTATCGACTCTGTGGTGCCGTGGGTAAAGATGATCTCTTCACGCTGTTTAGCCTTGATAAAATGGCACACCTTATCGCGCACTGTCTCGTAATTACTGGTTGCGCGGGATGATAGCTGATGCGCTGCACGGTGGACGTTCGCGTTATCGTTTTCATAGTATCGGGCCATGGCGTTGAGCACTTGCTTAGGCTTTTGACTGGTGGCTGCGGTATCTAGGTAGCACAGTGGGTAACCAGCTAAAGTCTGCTCTAAGGTGGGGAATTGAGCGCGCAGGTGGTGAAAATCCATGGTTTGGGTCCGATATTTGGCTGAAAATAGAAAAGGCGATGAGATCATCAAAGATCTTATCGCCTAATGCAAGGAGCTTTTACCCTTAACTTAGAATTGAGTTTATGGGCAGGGCAGGCGGTAAACCTGGGCTAACTCATCGAGTCGCGCCATCAACTCAGGTGAGATGCTGGTGTTGATGCTGTCGATATTCTCCTTGAGCTGTTCAAGGTTGGTGGCCCCTATGATGTTTGAACCCACAAATTTACGAGAATTGACAAAAGCCAATGACATCTGCGCTGGACTGAGCTTGAACTCGCGGGCCAGCTCGACATAGGCTTTGGTGGCATCGAGAGCGACTTGTGAGCCAGTATAACGAGCAAAGCGTTTAAAGAGGGTGAGACGCGCCCCTTCTGGCCATTGGTCATCTAAATACTTACCACTGAGAGCACCGAATGCTAATGGTGAGTAGGCAAGTAGCGGCACCTCTTCACGGTGGCTTATCTCGGCCATTCCCACTTCAAAGCTGCGATTGAGCAAGTTATAGGGATTCTGTACTGAGACTACGCGGGGGAGGTTATGCTTCTCTGCAAGTTGCAGGTATTTCATTAGGCCCCAAGGCGTTTCGTTCGAGACACCGATATAGCGGATCTTGCCCTCTTTTTGCAATGCGGCTAGGGCTTCCAATGTATCTATGATGGGAGTGAGTTTCTCGTTCTCATCAATCTGCTGGTAGGAGAGCTCGCCGAAAAAGTTGGTGTTTCTGTCGGGCCAATGTACCTGATAGAGATCGATGGTATCTATCTGTAAGCGCTCAAGTGAGGAGTCGACCGCTTCATGGAGGTTACGCCAGTCTAGGGCCATATTGGGGCGTATATAGTCACCCTTTCCCCCTGGTGCAGCGACTTTAGTGGCGATGACTAAGTTATCGCGATTGCCTGCTTTTTTGAGGTAGTTACCTAAGATGCGCTCGGTGGCGCCTTGTGTTTCAGCTTTTGGTGGGACTGGATACATCTCGGCAGTATCAATAAAATTGATGCCTTGGCCGATGGCGTAGTCAAGCTGGGAAAATGCTTCTGATTGGGTGTTCTGCTCACCCCAAGTCATGGTGCCTAAACAGAGTTCGCTCACTTCAAGGTTGGAATGTGGTAGTCGACGATATTCCATAAGATCTCCACTGTGTGTTAAGGAATGCCTTTCCTATCTTTGAGGCTAGCAAGCTTTTATAGGAAAAACTAGATTTATTGGGGACCTAGAGCTTATTTAAGTGCTAACAGCATCGGCATTTCGCAGGCATCATGTCCTGTATCACCTAAATGTTGTGAGATGTGCTCAAAACCGAGGGATTCATACAATGAGATAGCTTCAGTAAGGCAGGCGGTGGTTTCAAGGTAACAGGTTTGGTATTTCTGTTCGCAAGCGTAATCCAGCGCCAGATAAGCCATACGCTTTGCAAATCCTTTGCCTCTGAGCTGTTTGCTAAAGTACATCTTCTGCAGTTCACACACTCCCTTTTCGCCACTTAATGGGGCGATACCTACGCCACCGAGCAGTTCACCGTCGAGTTCGATAACCCAGTAACATGCGCCTGTAGCTTGATACTGCTCGCTGGTGTTATCTAAGCTGGGATCGGCGACGCTAAAGCCTTTATCGGCGCTGAGTCCATACTCTGCCGATACCTCTCTTATCAGCTTGGCGATAGCCAGATCATCCTCATGTGTTACCTCTCTGATGGTATAGCCTTGTTGGGCTTGAGTGCGGCTGATGGCTTTATTGTACGTGGCCATGGCTGACTCGATAGTGGTCGCCTCTTCGGTTGAGAGTTGAGATAGGATCTGGTCGAACATGGTGTTTTGTTGTTGATGGAGCTTTTGCAGTAGTTTCTTCCCTTGAGGCGTTAAATGGGCCAGCAGGCTTCGAGTATCTTTAGGGTTACATTGCGTGTAGGCAAACCCTTTTTCTGTGAGATGGGTGACAGCGCGGCTGGCATTGGATTTATCGATATTGAGCCGCTGGGCCAGTTGCTTGATGGACACCGCTTCGTTACTGAGCTCAATGAGTGCATGGGCCTGAACTGGCGAGAGTGGCAGTTCGCCAAAGGCGGAGTTGAGCATGCCTAGTTGTCTGACAATGTGGCGTGAGACTGCTCTTAATCCTGCCCTTGCTCTAACTCTAGGGCAAGGCTCACTATCCAAATCTGTCACACTATTACTAAACGATGTCAATCTTATGCCCTCTGTTAAGGTTTTTGATGCGACTAACATCGATATTCTAAATCGCAAAGTATAACCTAGAGCGGTTTTAGATAAATTGCAAGTGGGGCAGAGGGCACAGAAGCTGTATTAACGCTGGTAAAGCTCCTCATTGAGTAGCGGGGCCATGGTTAAGATTAGGGCTTGGGTGTAGATACTCTCTCTTGTCGCCACGCCTTGAGTTAATAGCCCGATCGCGCCGCCTTTTTGTTTGATATTATCGGTGTTGAACAGCCTGTCCATCACATCGCCTAGCTCCTCACCGTCACTTAATGCTTTATAAACCACTGGCGGCAGTGGGAGTATGGCACTGCGGCCCACTAAACGCTGCTGTTTATCTGAGATCACTATGTAGGCAAACGTGGCTGGACCATAGCTGAAGTTATCGACACCACCCTCGATGGCAATAAACAGATCCGCTTCGCTGGTATCTGGCGCTGACTGGCAATGTTCAACCCTGTTAATTGCTCCTTTAAGGGTTTCATCTGCCGTCATAGGTTGCTCTGCCACACCTGAAGGGGCATGACAGCCAAGGCACTCTATTTCGGTATTAGGAAGCAGTTGATTGAGCGCATGCTGAGCGGCTTGAACTTTTACTGGGTTCTTGGAGCCGATAATGACTCGGATTTTTGCTAATTGGCTAATCTTTGACATCTGTTTTTCGCTTTTTTACTTTTTCACTGCATTTTATTTTAAACAGTGTGGCTCGTTTGCATTTAGGTTGCAATCCAATGAGGAGGGTAGATATAAAAATTATTGATGTTGTGGGGTTAACCATTGTTTACTATGGTTAAATGTTAAATCCCCCTCTGTTTTTCTTCTCTTTTCCTCTCAAAAAGTCGCGCGGCTAAAAAGTGAGTTGTGAATAAATTTAGTGTGTTTTGCCGAAAGAGGCTGGATACACAGTTTAATTGACTGTGACATGGTTCAAGTTTTTGCTTTGGCTTGTAAGTTAATGTCTCGTTAGTGCGTATTTTTGTGACGTTAATCGTTTTGGGCGAAATTACCGCGTGATTTTAAATATCAGCGTTTGGTAATTTATGTGATTATAATGTTGGGCTTTGGTTCGATCTCGTTATTCTCGTGGTGGTTTTATGAAAACTTATTACATAATAACTGAGAGGTGGATCACATTGCTGGCTTGTTCTGAAATTCGATTTCAAAACCCCGCGCTAGATCAACTTTTCAATGTACTAATTCTATATTCTGACCTCGAATTTTGCTCTGACTGCGGGGCTTACCCATAACGACACAGTCAATGCTTATACCTCGAAAACCAAAGGTGTCATTAGCACCTCTAAGGTAACTTTATGCAAGAAGAAGTGATGAATACCCAAGTAGAATCATCTAGCCGTCAAGGTTGGACACGTCAGGATACAACTTGGATGTTAAGTTTATTTGGTACAGCGGTCGGTGCCGGTATTCTTTTCCTACCTATCAACGCAGGGATGGGTGGTTTCTGGCCACTTGTAATGATGGCGATAATTATCGGTCCTATGACCTATTTAGCCCATCGCGGTTTATCTCGATTCGTGTGCTCTTCACAGAAGCAGAGCAGCGATATTACTCACGTGGTTGAGGAGTATTTTGGTGTTGGCGCTGGTAAGGCAATTACATTGCTCTACTTCTTTGCTATCTACCCGATTGTATTGATCTATGGTGTTGGTATCACAAACACTATCGATAGCTTCATTGTTAATCAGCTTGGCATGGCATCGCCACCACGTTGGTTGCTATCTGGTGTACTTATTCTTGCCATGATGTCTGTAATGGTATCGGGTGAGAAGCTAATGTTGAAGGTGACTCAGTTCCTGGTTTACCCGCTTGTGGCTATTTTGGCATTTATGTCTCTATACCTTATTCCAAGCTGGAAGATGGATGCACTGACTCAAATTCCTACAACAGGTGAGTTTTTAGGTACTGTTTGGTTAACCATTCCAGTATTGGTATTTGCTTTTAACCACTCACCAGCGATTTCACAGTTCTCAGTTTCATTGAAGCGTGAGCACGGTGTTAATGCGGCTAAGAAGGCGGATGTTATTCTTCGTAATACATCTATGATGTTAGTTGGTTTTGTTATGCTGTTTGTATTCTCTTGCGTGCTTTCATTAAGCCCAGCGCAACTTGCAGAATCTAAAGCGCAAAACTTGCCAATTCTTTCTTACTTAGCGAACGTACACGCCAGTGGTTTCGTTAGTTACTTTGGTCCTATCATTGCTGTGATTGCCATTGTATCTTCTTTCTTCGGTCACTACTTAGGTGCGACTGAAGGTCTGAAGGGAATTATTACTAAGCAGTTACGTAGCAGCAATAAAGAAGTATCTGACAAGAAAATTAATAAGTTTATTCTTGGCTTTATGTTCTTCACCATTTGGGGGGTTGCGATTATTAACCCAAGCATCTTAGGTATGATTGAAGCGTTAGGTGGTCCAATCATCGCTGCGATTCTTTACCTGATGCCAATGTACGCCGTTTATAAAGTGCCAGCTCTTAAGGCATACCGCGGTCGTATCAGCAACATCTTTGTGATTATTGCCGGCTTGTTAGCGATGACTGCTATCCTGTTCGGTATGATGTCTTAAGCAACACCGTTTTAAGATTGATAAGGGGATCAGCACTGAATTGGTGCTGGTCCTTTCTGCTTTTGAGGTAATTAATATGTTTAGCGCATTTGATATTTTTAAGATAGGTGTGGGTCCATCCAGCTCGCACACTGTCGGGCCGATGAAGGCCGCCAAAGAGTTTGTTGATGAGTTACGTCAACGTGGAGATATGACAAAAGTAACCCGTGTTAGTGTTGATATTTATGGTTCACTTTCACTCACTGGTAAAGGTCACCACACAGATACAGCTATCTTAATGGGATTAGGTGGAAACCTGCCTGAGAGTGTTGATATCGAGGCGATTCCTGAGTTTATCCGTCAGATTGAAACCACTGAAACCTTACCATTAGGAAAAGAGGCCAAAAGTGTTGCGTTTCCTACAGGTTCCGTGACCTTTCATGCTTACGCACTACCGCTACATGAAAACGGTATGTCTATCCATGCTTGGGATGGTGACACTAGCTTATTCTCTAAAACTTACTACTCAACCGGTGGTGGTTTTATTGTTGATGAGGAGCATTTTGGTTTAGAAGCGGCTAATGAGGTGATGGTTCCATATCCGTTTGCCTTTGCTGACGATCTGCTTGCTATCTGCAAAGAGACTGGCATGAGTATCAGTGCTGTTATGTTGGCCAATGAGAAGGCTTTTAATAGCGAAGCGGTGATCTATGAGCGTTTAGGTGCGATCTGGGACACCATGAAGTCAGGTATCGAGAGAGGCTGTCAGACTGAGGGGATCCTTGCCGGTCCACTACGTGTGCCGCGCCGCGCTCCTGCACTGTACCGCCAACTTGTTACTGGTGAGCGTCACTCATCTGATCCTATGGCTATTTTAGACTGGGTCAATATGTTTGCCTTAGCGGTAAGCGAAGAGAATGCTGCTGGCGGACGCGTGGTGACGTCACCAACTAACGGTGCTGCGGGCATTATTCCTGCTGTGATGGCTTATTACGATAAGTTCATTCAGCCAATGACTCAGTCTGAGTACACCCGTTTTTACATGGCAGCGTCTGCGATTGGTAATCTGTATAAGCGCAACGCGTCTATCTCTGGTGCCGAGGTTGGTTGTCAAGGGGAGGTCGGCGTGGCTTGCTCTATGGCGGCAGCTGGTTTAGCCGAGATTATGGGGGCTACACCATCTCAAGTCTGTATTGCGGCTGAGATCGGTATGGAGCATAACTTAGGACTGACTTGTGACCCGGTTGCAGGCCAAGTTCAAGTGCCATGTATCGAGCGTAATGCTATTGCGTCTGTTAAAGCGATTAACTCATCGCGCATGGCGATGCGTCGCAGCAGTGAGCCTACAGTGAGTTTAGATAAAGTTATCGAGACCATGTATGAAACTGGTAAAGATATGCACGTTAAGTACCGTGAAACCAGCCAAGGCGGTTTAGCGATTAAAGTGACCAGTATCTGCGCGTAAAGATAGTTTGGAGGGCGACCTTCGGTCTTTGAGAGCGGCTGAAAGCGCCTTCGAGAGCGTGACTTTGTCACTGCGAGGGCGGCCAGCGGCCTTGGAGAAAAAGCTAAGTCACAAGCGATAAGTTACTGCTTGCTTCTTAGCTTTTTCTCGCCGCGAAGCGCTCTAGCAGGGAACGTGTTCCCGTACTCGTAGTGAGCCTGCGAACGCCCTCGAAGTGTTCGCTCTCGCTATTTCTCTTCATACATCTGGTAGTAGCTTTTTTCCATCCCCAGCGCTGAATAGGTGCTTTGCGCTTTGGCGTTATCTTGCTCTACATAGAGCCTGAAACTTGCAGCGCCCCCATTTTGCTCCGCTATCTGTTTAACCTCGTGATAAAGTTTTGCGTAGATCCCTTGTCTGCGGTTTTGTGGGCGGATATAAACACTCTGGATCCAGTAGTAATCTTTAGCGCGCCAATCGCTCCATTCAAAGGTCACCATTAAGGAGCCAGCGATCTCTCCATCGACTTCGGCTACAAGGTAGAAGCCTTTTTCTGGGTTAGAGAGTAGGGTATTGACTCCTTGGGTGAGGACTGATTCATCTAAGGCAAGATCCTCAGTCTCCTTCGCCATGGCTAAGTTAAATTGAATCAAAGCATTAAGGTCTGATTTCTGGCCTTTTCTAATGTGCATTCTAGACTCCTTTTTTGAGGGTACTCTAGCATGTTACAACTGCCTTTGGCTGAAATATTATTCAAATTAAATATTCGACTAAAGTCTAACTCTGCTAAACTTTTTAATAGTAAAGGTGGAGGTGTCTATGGCGATGACTCATCATAAATTTCGTGTACGTAGATTATCAGCGAGTAAGGCTGTTAGTCAGGAGCCGGCTGAGCAGCATAAGTTGATCCACTTTTTGCTGACACTGGTTACTTTCGGTCTTTGGGGGTTGGTCTGGTGGTGGTTAATTTTAAAATCCGAAGGCAAGGCTGATCAACTTTTTAGGGGCTTTGATGATGCTTATTGGAGCTACTTGATTGAGCGAGAGCAGCCACCAGCAGCACTGCATAAGATGAAGGTTGATGCTGAACTGAAGAGGGGATACTTCGATGCTTAGGCATATACCAATAAAAAACCGCCAAAAGGCGGTTTTTTTATTGGCATAAATCTATTGCCTGCTTAATACGATTTGAGTCTTACCCGCTTCATCTTTTAAGAGTAACTTGCCTTTTGCAAGTACGGCATTGGTGATAGTAGGCATTGAAGACATTACTCTTTGCTCTTGAGCCATAAGTGCATCAACGCAAGCTTTCATGGTGTTACCAGCAGGCATAAGACGCACATTATCTCCATCGATAGAGTAACTTCCGAAGAAATTATTGCAGCTGTTGTTACCAGATAGTTCCCCTCCATCAGCGAAAATAAGCTGGGCTGGGCTATAGTCGATAACAGGTTTGTCGGCAACGACCTCTATGTTCCATGTACCAAGCAGTTCGATATCTTGAGTTTGGGGAGCGCTTGTACTTTGGCAAGCCGTTAAGCTGATTAAGGCTGCGGAGATAATGAGAGATTTAATAGACATGAGAGAGCCCTGAAATAATATAATGGCCATATTGTGACAATTATAATGCAAGATAAACAGTATTAAATCTGTCAAAAAGCGAGAAAGTGGGATGAAAGTGTTAAAAGTTGTTCGCGCTTCCCAGCTTATTTAGATTTAGATTGTCATTTGCTTGTTTTTTCATCGGCTCGAGGCTTATTTGAGTATCTGGGGTGAAGAAGCTTTGACCTGTATTGATGGTCAGTCCTGGGGCTTCTTTTGCTATCTGCTTTTTCAATCTTGAAACTAATGAGTCTAAATTGGCTTTATGGTCGATAAAACAGAGAATAATAAATTGGTTATGGCTGATCCTTGCAGAAACATCAGCATCTCTCATATTGTCATGGATAATGCGGGCTAGAAGTCGTCGTTTTTGAGCTTGAGAATCGCAGGTTAAGGCTGAGCTATTACTCTCCTCAATGTTCTCCTCAATATTTTCTTCAATTAGAATAATTCCTGCATGGGAGCCAAAGCGACGACTTAGGCTTAACTGCCTAGGAGCCATTAAGCTAAACCCATAGGGGTTTAGCATGCAGGTTTGATCATCTTGTACCGAGAGCATCTTAATTTGCTGCATTAAAAATAGGTGCTTTAGCTCAGCTTGAATAAAAGATTTACTGTTTTCAATTAGGGAGGATAGTGGTCCCGTCTGTTTATTCAGATCTGGGTCGCAGATTAGAATAGAGCCAAACAGCTCCCCGTCAGGCCAAAAAATAGGTTGGGTCAGCAGGTGTTTAAATTGATTCAAAGAGGAGGATAGATCTCTGCCGTCTGAGATTGTTGCCGTGTAACCGTTATGCTCCTCTATGATGGACTGTAAACCCGCATCTTCAAAATGGGTGCCACCAATCAACTGATACTTCTTACCTTTACGGGCACAAACAATCTGAAATGAGTTATTGATGAACTGCACAATGAGGCAAGTTTCTGCTTGATAACATTCGCCAAGTAGAGACAGTTGTTGCTGCCATTTAGGCCAGCTAATAGCAGGGTGGTCTTGCTCTCTTAGCCAAAGAAGATGGTGTTGACTTTGGGCTAGCATAATTCATGTCTCACTTAATGTTGGATTTATAGAGTCATTTAAACAGTCGTGTACTTAAATTTAGTACCTTACTATTTGTAATCATACTTGTTTTTTTAGGTTATCTAAATGTAATTATGCTATCAGAGAGAGAATAGAGAGTTTCACTTTTGAGGTTAAAAAGTAGCTGCTAATGGAGACTGAGTTTGAGAGCTCTATGAAAGCGTGTTGCTGGCCTCATCTCTGGTTTCCTGCTCCAATATTGCGAGCTGAGCTTCTTGCTTTTCCTGTTCCGATTTTAACCCTTTTTTAGACTCTTCAATCATGGGGGAGAGCTTTAGTGATGAATCGGGTGTAAAGAAGTTACAGCTAACATCAATTTTGAGGCTTTCATTCTGTTGATAGAGAAGTTTCTCAACACGTTGAGATATATGAAGAAGGTCGCGCTCTGAATCGATAAATACTAGCACCACAAATTGTGACTCATCGTAGTGAGCCGCAATATCTGCTGTGCGTATGGTATCTTGAATTATCTTGCCTAATAATCGGTTGTGATGTTCTTGAATTTGCTTGATTAACGGATCAGGCAGTAATTCAAAGAAAATAATCCCTGCATGAGCACCAAATCGTCTTCCTAGGCTCAATTGTCTGGGTGCCATCATGATAAACCCATACTCATTTAGCATGCCTGTATCCTTGTCTCTCATGGACAGAGACTCAATGCGTTGGGTCTGGCAGTAGAGTGAGAGCTCCTGTTGCAGTAGCACCTGAAATGGTTCAAGCATAAATGCATCCGTTTCGCTTTTAGTTGTTCTGGAGTTTAAAACACAGATACAGCCGAAATGGGTGCCGTCAGGCCACAATATGGGGCGGGTTAACATGCTGTTTGCTTCGTTAAAGTCTTTAGGTAAGTCTTGTGACTTTTGACTGGTTAGATCGATATATAACCCTTCCGGTGGTGTATGGACTAAACGTTGAAAAACAGGGGTCTCTTTTTCGAATAGGGTTCCAGTGGTAAAACACCTAGCTTCACTAATCGAGCTTACTATAATCTCAAACCCTTGACCTGTTTGCTGAATGACAAACACCACATCTGACTCATAGTAGCGATGCATTAATTCACATTGATGCATCCATCGAACTAAGTTTAACTGAGTATTATCACTTTCGAGCAGACTGATACTGGTATCAATATTTTCAGGAAGCATAGTAACCTAGGAAAGACTAATATTATTGACACTAATTGTGGTTGTCATATTGGTTTTTGGCAAATTTTTGCACAATCAAAGCTAATATTTTAGGGGATATTTCAATGGATTTGAGTATGTCTGTATAATACTAACTATCAAAAATATGGATCTGAAACGAGTTTTACAATGAAAACTAGGCTTGCCCTTAGTGGTGATGTTGAGGAGTTAGAAAAGCTTGAGCGACTTTATCAAAATGATGAGCTTGGTGATGCTTCACAAGCTGGTGGCTTTGATGGTCAGGTATTTGGCTCAAAAGATCTTAGGAATTTGATTGAGAAGGGGTGGATTGTTGTCGCCGAAGAGAAGCAAGTTATTCTTGGTTATGTGATTGCCGGCCCTTGGCCACTTTTTGAAACTGGGCCTGTTTACAGGCATATACTAGCGCGTCTACAAAGAGTTGAATTTGGTAGTGCTAAGTTAACTAAAACTAATTCGTGCCAATATGGGCCAATCTGGATCCACCCAGAGTATCGCGGGCAGGGCACTTTTGAACTCTTGGTAAGTACTTTGAAGGAGCATGTCAGAGCTAAATATCCGTTTATGATCACTTTTATCGCCGAAGATAATATGATCTCCTTCTCCGCTCATACGAATAAAGCATCGATGCAGGTGTTGGACTTTTTTACTTTCGATGACAGGGATTACTACCTGTTAGTTTTGCCAACTCAATAACACCCTTGCTAAGGATATCTATGTTATCTAAATCCCTTGCTTCAATCTTTGCTCCCTATTTAGGGCTTAATTTACCTGCTTTTGATAATCTGAAGTTGGTTGTTGCCGTATTAACTGCGCAGGGTGAAGAGTGTCATGGATTGGAGGCTGAACTCTGTTTCGATAATGAGCAGCAAAATGCCTATTTGGTGCGCTGGAAAAAGCACTTTATCTTTTGTGGCCGTACTAACTCCTATGGGAGTTCGATAGATGAAGTACTCAATTTAGATGATATTAATCCTATGTCGATTAAGGTGTTGCAGCCACCAGTCTTGTCTATGCAACAGGTCTCATTTATGTGTATGGAAAATGCCCATTTCGACCACTGTTAGGTATACTCACGTCCGTATGGGCATCACGCGACTTCGGTTAAAAATAGTTTCAACTTACTTTGGCAACTAAGATGGGGAATTAGCATTTTTTGTGAGTACCGCTATTGATTCGATTTCTGCAAGCAATGGTGATTCAGTATTAATACTGGCACCATAGAAACACTAATCTAGCATCAGAGCCTTGGTTTTTATCTTTAAATTTTTTCGAAGCTTCATGCTTCGCCTGGAAAACAACATATGAGTAGTACATCGACACATAAACCTCGGCCTATGGTTGACCTGTTAGTGAGTATCGTCATCCCCGCTTTTATTCTAATGAAGCTAAGTGGTGATGATCAGCTAGGGGCGAGTGGTGGATTAATGTTGGCGTTAAGTTTTCCGCTGGGATGGGGCATATTTGAGCTGATAAAATACAGGAAGTTTAATTTTATCGCCTTACTTGGCTTAGCTAATGTGATGTTAACTGGCGGCATTGGTTTACTGGAGCTTGACCTTAAATGGTTGGCAATTAAAGAAGCCGCGATCCCAGCCGCGATCGGCATTGCAGTGCTTATTTCGACCTTTACTTCTAAGCCACTAATCAAAGCCCTAGTCTTTAATCCAGCGGTGATGGACGTAGATAAGATCATGAAGCGCTTACAACAGAACAATTGTATGGCGGCGTTTGAGCAGCGACTCATGACGGCTACCTATTTGGTTGCAGGCTCGTTTGCGTTCTCCGCCACCATGAATTATGTGTTGGCTAAATGGCTAGTGACCAGCCCAACAGGTACCCCTGAGTTCAATGCAGAGTTGGGTGAATTGACCTTATACAGTTACCTGATGATAGCCTTGCCGTCGATGGTGATGATGATGGGGATTTTTTATTATTTATGGCGCACTATTCGTGATTTAACTGGGCTTAAGTTGGAAGAGGTTTTGGCCAATCAGTAAGGTTGTGTCAGGTTGCGGCTGACGGTTCGCTTTACAGCGGAAAGTAATCAAACTTCGTTTGATAAATCTATCAGGCTGCGCCTGAACTTTAAGTTAGACTGCGTCTAACAACTAACGTCGTGGGATTCCATCCCACACATTGAATCTTACAAGATCAGTTCGCTAAAGCGATCGACATTGAGTGGCTGGCTAAACAAAAAACCTTGATAAAGATGACATTGCTGCTTTTTAAGAAAGGCGAGTTGTACTCTATTTTCTACCCCCTCAGCGACAACGGTTAAACCCAAATGGTGAGCCATCACCATGGTGGTTTCAACAATGGCGGCATCGTAGCCATCATGGGGCAGACCCTGGACAAAGGATTGATCAATTTTAAGTGTGTTGATTGGTAGGTGTTTGAGGTAGGAGAGTGAGGAGTAGCCTGTGCCGAAGTCATCTAGGGCGATGCGAATACCTAGCTCTTGAAGTCTATCCATTTTTTTTATCGTTGAGGGGATATCATGAATGGCGACGCCTTCGGTTAATTCAAGCTCTATCTGTTCCCCGCTTATCTGATGTTTGATTAAACATATCTCAATAAACTCAATAAAGTCAGGGTGTTTAAATTGGTTAGCACTGACATTAATCGATAAACATAACTCATGTTTTCCTGCATTATGCCATACCTTTAGTTGGCGGCAGCTCTCCTCTAAAATCCACTTGCCGACGGGAATAATTAGGCCGTACTCTTCGAGATGAGGGATAAATTCATCGGGGTTGACGATTCCATGTCTAGGGTGTTGCCAGCGAAGCAGTACTTCGGCCTTTAGTATAGTTGTGCCCTCGGCATCGACTTGAGGTTGATAGTAGAGTAGGAACTCTTCATTTGTTATAGCTTGGCTTAGTTCATCTTCTAGTTGGTGACGACGTCGTTCACTTTGCTCTAGCTCCTCATCATAGAAACGGACTTGGTTTTTCCCTGTATTTTTTGAGTGATATAGCGCGGCATCGGCGTATTTAAAGATGTCACTGTGGCTCATGGTGGCGTGATCTAAAGTAACGACACCTATGCTGCTGGTTATCTGAATTTTCAATTTACCAAGCAGTACAGGTTCGCTCAGTTGTACCCGAATCTTCTCGGTTATCTGCACTAGCTTTTGAGTCACTAAAGCGGAGTTTTCTCCTAAGTTTGATAGAAAGAGAATAAATTCATCACCGCCCATTCGTGCAACAAGATCTTCCTCATCCTGGGCATACTCGCTGAGTACATCACTGACCTCACATAGGAGAAGGTCGCCTACCGTATGCCCATAATGATCGTTAACCTGTTTAAAATTATCTAGGTCGATATAGAGTAGGGCTGAGCAGTGCCCGCAGGGTTTTGTCAGCTCTTGAGCTAAGTGCTCCATCAGAAGGCGTCTATTTGCTACTCCAGTTAAGGCATCATGATATGCCATAAAAGTGATCTTATTTTCGGCTACAATCCGTTCAGTGATATCTGTGATTATGCCTGCAAAACCAGCAAACTGACCCGTTTCATCTTTGACCGCCCTGCAGGAGAGCTCAAATATTCGTTTATCATTATCGGCAGTATTAAAGGTTATCTCTTCACTCATCTCGGTTAACTGCTTGGTGAGAAGTGCTTGAAACCCCGCGGTGCATTTTTGAGTGTCTTGAGAGGAGAGGTTTTCAGCAAAATATTTGCCTAAGGAGTTTTCTATGGAGTAACCAGACATACCATGCCATGCCTGATTGAGAAATGTCCACTTGAGTGCTAAGTCGAGATGAAAGACTACATCACGTAGATGTCCCACTAAATCTTCGTAGCGTTTCTCTGATGCTTGCAGATGCTCAATCAACCTGTTTTGTGCCTGCGATAGGAGTTCGCTTGAGCTGGGTCCTTTCAAACCATCAGGCATCTATAGTCCTAAGGATTTTTCAATATCTTTTGATGACATCACGTTAGCGTAAAGAGGCATGATTTCATTGAGGTAGTACTCCTGCTCGAAGGTGGTTCTTGCCACCGTACAGTCGGATATTATGGTAACGCGATAGCCAAGGTCAGCTGCTTCTCGACCCGCAGTATCAATGCACAGAGAGGTGACAGCACCTGCGATAATGACATCTGTTATCTTATTCTCCTGCAACACCTTATGTAGCTCAGTATTGGAGAAACAGCTTAATCCCCGTTTACCCGGTAAGGTGATTATATCGGCTGACATAGACTCTACTTCGTCAATTGTTGCAGCACCTACGGTATTGGATCTGAATGCACCGTTATCTTTGATTATTTTTAAGATACCTATGGGATCGTTGAGTTCGGAATAATCGGGAGTGAATATGATAGGCGTGGCGGCGATGACGGCATCAGTCGGAAGTAAAGTTTTAATTAACTTCAGTGAATTAGATAATATTGTGCCGACTTGATCTGAGTTTTCCAGAGCACTGTGAAGAATACCGTCTTTGGCAAAATAGTCATTTTGATAGCCGATTAAGAGTAGAGCTGTATTTTGAATATTCATGACAATTCCCGCTATTTAACTGAACTTAAGTTTTGTTCATCTGCTTTGCTATTAAACATTACGGTTTACAGGGTCTTTATTAGTATAGTTAACTCTGATTTTTTATTGTTAAAAGGAGGGGCCTAGTAGCACTGTGTTACTTACTTTCGTTAGCAAATAATTAATAACTGAGTAAATATCTGGTTTGGTATGTGATTATAGTTCAGATTGTGGCTTTTTCATTTTTTTGTGCTTTTATTTTGATGTTTTGTGATTTTTTTATCTGGCTTTATGTCTTTTCTGTGAAAGCAATTAGGCAATTGGATTATCGTAATCGACATGGTGATAGGTATAAAAAAACCGCCAGAAGGCGGTTTTTTGTGGGCTAAAGCGTAAGGCTTTAAGCGGCGAAGATTAAAGACCAGCGTCTGCGCGCAGAGCTTCAACTTTGTCAGTCGCTTCCCATGGGAACTCTTCACGACCAAAGTGACCGTAAGCCGCTGTGGACTTGTAGATTGGGCGAGCTAGGTTCAACATCTCTGTTAAGCCATATGGGCGTAGATCGAAGTGGCGACGTACCAGATCAATCAGTAATTCTTCAGCAACTTTAGCAGTACCAAATGTTTCGATACTGATTGACGTTGGCTCCGCCACACCAATCGCGTAAGAGACTTGAAGCTCACAGCGATCAGCTAGACCTGCTGCAACTATGTTCTTAGCCACGTAACGTGCTGCGTATGCCGCACTACGGTCAACTTTTGATGGATCTTTACCAGAGAAAGCACCACCACCGTGACGTGCCATACCGCCGTATGTGTCAACGATGATCTTACGACCCGTTAGACCACAGTCACCTACTGGACCACCGATAACGAAACGGCCAGTTGGGTTGATGAAGTATTTAGTCTCTTTAGATAACCACTTAGCCGGTAATACTGGCTTGATGATTGACTCCATTACACCTTCAATAAGGTCTGCTTGAGTCACATCTTCACTGTGCTGTGTAGAGAGAACAACCGCGTCGATACCGGCAATACTGCCATCACTGTTATAAGCAAAAGTCACCTGACTCTTTGCATCTGGACGTAACCAAGGAAGTGTCTTGTCTTTACGTACTTCAGATTGACGCTTAACCAGCATGTGCGAGTAAGTGATAGGTGCAGGCATGAATACATCGGTTTCATTGTTGGCGTAACCAAACATTAGACCTTGGTCACCAGCGCCTTGCTCTTTAGGATCTGCGCGATCAACACCTTGGTTGATATCAGGAGATTGCTTACCAATAACGTTTAGTATGGCGCAAGAGTCTGCATCAAAGCCCATATCTGAGTGTGTGTAACCAATTTCGCGAACTGTATTACGGGTGATCTCTTCGATATCAACCCAAGCAGATGTTGTGACTTCACCACCTACCATGACCATGCCGGTCTTAACGTAAGTTTCACACGCAACACGAGCTTTTGGATCTTGCTCAAGTATTGCGTCTAATACCGCATCAGAAATCTGATCGGCTATTTTATCTGGATGACCTTCTGATACTGACTCAGAGGTGAACAAGTGCTTTGCCATGGTGGGAAATCTCGTCGTTGAACTATTTGAATGCATACCCAAGCTCTCAAGCCACATACATCGGGGGCGAACAGATCATCTGCTTAGAATAGAACTCAGCATCATGAAGCCGCTTGGGTATAGAAGTATTTACATCTAGACGGCTATAATAATCCATTATTGCCCTCTTATCACCCCCGATGATGAATTATTCCTCGAAATTGTGACATTAAGTCTATTCCCCTATCCGACCTGCTGTTACTTTATCTTTTATTATTATGTGGTTATATATTTTTGTTTTGCTTTCTATCTTTGGAAAAAATTTTGTTGTTAAGTGTAAATGTCGATTGATGGGCCATGAGTTGTTGGCGGCTATTTTGCTGATGAGGCAGTAAAATGCCCATTAGGGCAATAAACATTTGCGTCAAGGTGCTATGTAGGTGAAAATATGGCTCCCAAATTTGCCGTAGAGCATCGATGGTTAAATAAGTGCTGATCGATATAGTGCTCGTTGCTCTAGACCTCAAAAAATCAAGCAGGAGAGAGCATGTCATCTCGTAAAGAACTCGCAAACGCTATCCGTGCGTTAACCATGGATGCCGTTCAAAAAGCCAATTCAGGTCACCCAGGTGCACCAATGGGGATGGCTGACATCGCTGAAGTGCTTTGGAATGATTTCCTTAAGCATAACCCGAATAACCCTGAGTGGGTTGATCGTGACCGTTTTATCCTATCAAACGGCCATGGCTCTATGCTTATCTACTCTTTGCTTCATTTGACTGGCTATGCACTGCCTATCGAAGAGCTTAAAAACTTCCGTCAACTGCACTCAAAAACACCGGGTCACCCTGAATATGGTTACACGCCAGGTGTTGAAACTACGACAGGTCCATTAGGCGCTGGTATCAGTAATGCTGTGGGTATGGCGATTGCTGAAAAGACATTGGCTGCTCAGTTTAACCAGCCTGGCCACGATATCGTTGACCACTTCACATACTGCTTCCTAGGCGATGGTTGTTTGATGGAAGGTATCTCTCATGAAGCATGTTCACTAGCAGGGACCTTAGGTCTTGGTAAGCTAGTGGCGTTCTGGGATGACAACGGTATCTCTATCGATGGCCATGTAGAAGGTTGGTTCACCGACGATACACCTAAGCGTTTCGAATCATACGGCTGGCATGTAATTGCTAACGTTGATGGCCATGATAGCGATGCTATCCGTGCTGCTATCGAAGAAGCTAAGTCTGTGACAGACAAGCCAACAATGATCTGCTGCAAAACCACTATCGGTTTTGGTTCACCAAACAAGTCTGGCAGCCATGATTGTCACGGCGCACCATTAGGTGATGCTGAGATTGCTGCTGCACGTGAATTCCTTGGTTGGAACCACGATGCATTCGAGATCCCAGAAAACGTATACGCAGGTTGGGACGCTAAAGAAGCGGGCCAAGCGAATGAGTCAAACTGGAACGATAAGTTCGCGGCATATGAAGCGGCTTTCCCTGAGCTAGCAGCTGAATATAAGCGTCGTGTGATCACGGGCGAACTACCAGCTGACTTTGAAGAGAAGGCACAGGCTTTCATTCAAGAGTCTCAAGATAAAGCGGAAGGCATTGCTAGCCGTAAAGCATCACAAAATGCGATTGGTGCATTTGGTGCAATTCTACCTGAAATGCTAGGTGGCTCAGCAGACCTTGCTGGTTCTAACCTAACGCTTTGGTCTGGCTCTAAAGGTATTCAAGACGATCCTGCTGGTAACTACATCTACTACGGTGTACGTGAATTCGGCATGAGCGGTATCATGAACGGTGCATCACTTCACGGTGGTTTCATCAATTATGGTGCAACGTTCATGATGTTTATGGAGTACGCACGTAACGCAGTACGTATGTCTGCATTGATGGGTATCCAAAATATCTTCGTTTACACCCATGATTCAATCGGTCAAGGTGAAGATGGTCCAACTCACCAGCCAGTAGAGCAGCTTGCTAACCTACGTATGACACCAAACATGACTGTATGGCGTCCATGTGATGCGGCGGAAACTGCTGTATCTTGGAAGAGTGCAATCGAGCGCCGTACTGCGCCAACTTCGCTTATCTTTAGCCGTCAAGGTTTGAAAGCACAAGCGCGCACCGCTGAGCAGTTAGCAAATGTGGCTAAAGGTGGTTATGTACTGAGTGATTGCGCTGGTACGCCAGAGCTAATCCTTATTGCTACAGGCTCTGAAGTGCAACTGGCTCTTGATTCTGCTGCTGCACTGACAGAGCAAGGTAAGCAGGTTCGCGTTGTCTCTATGCCGTCAACTAACGAGTTCGACAAGCAAGATGCAGCTTATAAAGAGTCTGTACTGCCACGTAGCGTTACTAAGCGCGTTGCAATCGAAGCGGCTCACGTTGATTTCTGGCACAAGTATGTTGGTTTCGACGGCGCGGTTGTTGGTATGACAACCTTCGGCGAATCAGCACCAGGTGGTGATTTGATGAAGCACTTCGGTTTCACTGTTGAAAACGTCGTTGCTACAGTTAACGCTCTTTAAAAAGTCATTGGTTATTCTATCAATGGTTTTGTTTAGCTAGCGCATCAATTGGTTGCTCTATGATGCAAAATAATTGTTTAAGTGTTTTTTGCTTTAAGCATTTATGATACAACGGCTTACCTAATAAGGTAGGCCGTTGTTGTATCAATAAATGAGCTGTTAAAGGGAATAGAAAGCTTAATGATCAGAGTTGCCATCAATGGATATGGCCGTATCGGTCGCTCAATTCTTCGTGCTGTTTACGAAACAGGTAAACGTGCCCAAATTCAGATCGTTGCTATTAACGAGCTTGCCAAACCTGAAGCCATGCTTCATCTCACTCAGTACGATACTACCCATGGTCGCTTTCAATCTCAGGCTGAGTTAGATACTGACGGCAAGAAGCTCTTGATTGGTGATGATGCCATTACCTTACTGCATGAAAGCGATGCCAGTAAGCTTCCTTGGCATGAGATGGATATCGATATTGTCTATGAGGCTACCGGAGTCTTGTCTGACAGGGAAAGCTGTGAAGCTCATATCCAAGCGGGGGCTAAGCAGGTACTGATCAGCCACCCATCCTCCAGTGATGTAGACGCTACCATAGTGTATGGCGTCAATCATCACCTGCTTGAAGCCGACCATACTGTGGTTTCAAATGCTTCCTGTACAACTAACTGTATTGTGCCTGTCATCGAAGTGTTAGATAAACACTTTAAGGTGAAAAGTGGGGCCATTACCACGATACATTCGGCGATGAATGACCAGCAAGTGATTGATGCTTATCATGATGATCTTCGTCGTACCCGAGCCGCTGGCCAATCTATTATTCCGGTGGATACTAAATTAGCGCGGGGGATAGAGCGTATCCTACCTCAGATGAAAGATAAGTTTGAAGCTATCTCTGTGCGCGTGCCGACCATCAATGTGACGGCAATCGATGTCTCTGTGACGATTGACTCAAAAGTTGATATCGCCTTAGTAAATCAAGTGCTTTGTGATGCTTCTAAGGGACTTTATAAAGGTGTTTTAGGGTATACTAACGAGCCATTAGTCTCCTGTGATTTTAATCATGATCCCAGATCTAGCATAGTCGACGGCACCCAGACCCGTGTCAGTGATGGACACCTAGTGAAGCTACTTTTATGGTGTGATAACGAGTGGGGCTTTGCCAACCGTATGTTAGATACTAGCTTAGAGATGATTAGAGCAAGAAGGGCATAATAAGCTCACAAAGCTTCGAGCTAAATTTTTAAACCTGATGGCTTGGTGTTGTGTCCCAGCGTTCAGGTAACCGTTTACTTTATTTTTAACTTTAATTTTAAGCATTTAAGGAAACGTAATATGGCTATTATTAATATGTCAGAGTTGGATCTACAGGGTAAGCGCGTGCTTATTCGTGAAGATCTCAATGTGCCTGTGAGTGAAGGGGTTGTGACCAGTGATGCGCGTCTACGTGCAGCTTTGCCATCCATCAAGCTAGCACTAGAGAAGGGTGCTGCCGTGATGGTGATGTCACATTTAGGGCGTCCAACAGAAGGTGAATTTAACTCTGAGTTTTCACTTCAGCCAGTGGTTGATTACCTGACTAAAGCCCTCTCTTGCCCTGTGCGTTTAGCTAAAGATTACCTCGACGGTGTTGAAGCTAACGTCGGTGAAGTCGTGGTTTTCGAAAACGTCCGTTTTAATGTCGGTGAAAAGAAAAATGATGAAGCGCTAGCGAAGAAATTAGCGGCGCTTTGTGATGTCTATGTGATGGATGCTTTTGGTACGGCTCACCGTGCACAAGCTTCAACCCATGGTGTTGGTTTACATGCGCCTATCGCCTGTGCAGGTCCCCTACTTGCTGGTGAACTTGAGGCTTTAGGTAAGGCGATGGATAACCCTGCACGTCCACTTGTGGCGATTGTGGGTGGCTCAAAAGTATCGACTAAACTGACGGTATTAGAGTCTCTCTCTAAGATTGTTGATCAGCTGGTTGTCGGTGGTGGTATCGCTAACACCTTTATCGCGGCTGCTGGCCACGAAGTGGGTAAGTCACTTTATGAAGCTGACCTAATTGATGAAGCTAAGCGTCTTGCGGCAAACGCCCAGAGCCGCGGTGGTGATATCCCTGTGCCGACTGATGTTGTGGTTGCTGGTGAGTTTAGCCCAACTGCAGCTGCTACCCTTAAAGGGGTGAGTCAGGTGTCTGCTGATGAGATGATTTTTGATATTGGACCTGACAGCAGTGAGGCGCTAGCCGAGATCTTAAAAAATGCAGGTACGATTGTATGGAACGGTCCTGTCGGTGTATTTGAGTTTGATCAGTTCGGTGAAGGCACTAAACGTATCGCGGCGGCCATTGCAGACTCAAGCGCATTTTCTATCGCCGGCGGTGGAGACACTTTAGCGGCAGTGGATAAATATGGTATCGCTGACAAGGTCTCTTATATCTCTACGGGAGGCGGTGCTTTCCTTGAATTTTTAGAAGGTAAGGAACTTCCTGCGGTAGCTATGTTAGAATCTCGCGGAAAATAATGAACATCAGTCGATTTAGCGCCTAATAATTGAAAATATAATGATAAATAGGCGCTAGTGCGACATATAAAAGAAACCGTGTTTCGATTCAGGTGCTTTCATTGTCTATGATTAATGAATGAACTTGAATCGAGACATAAAAATCAATCCAAACGATAGCGACCTCGCTGGTGTGAACCAGCCTATTATTGGAGTAAAAAATGGCTTTAATTTCCCTACGTCAAATGCTTGATCATGCTGCAGAACATGGTTACGGCGTCCCAGCTTTTAACGTGAACAACCTTGAGCAGATGCGTGCGATTATGCAGGCTGCTGAAGCAACTGATAGTCCTGTGATCGTTCAGGCATCAGCTGGTGCACGTAAATATGCACGTCCTCAGTTCCTTAAGTACTTGATGGCCGCAGCACTTGAGCAGTATCCAGATATCCCTGTTTGTATTCATCAAGATCATGGTACCGATCCTGATATCTGTCAGCGCTCTATTCAGCTTGGCATGTCCTCTGTCATGATGGATGGTTCTTTGATGGCCGACGGTAAGACGCCAGCTTCTTATGAGTACAACGTAGATGTCACCCGTAAGACGGTAGCGTTTGCCCACGCTTGTGGTGTGTCTGTTGAAGGTGAGATTGGCTGTCTTGGAAGCCTTGAAACTGGCGAAGCTGGTGAAGAGGATGGTATCGGTGCTGCTGGTATTCTTAGCATGGATCAGATGCTAACAACGCCTGAAGAGGCTGCTCGTTTTGTTGCCGATACCCATGTTGATGCTCTGGCTATCGCAATCGGTACCAGCCACGGCGCGTACAAGTTTAGCCGTAAGCCTACCGGTGACGTGCTACGAATTGACCGTATCAAAGAGATCCACGCGCGTATTCCTAATACTCACCTTGTGATGCACGGTTCATCTTCAGTGCCTCAAGAGTGGTTAGAGGTGATCAATCAGTACGGTGGTGCGATCCCTGAAACTTACGGTGTGCCTCTTGAGGAGATCGTTGAAGGTATCAAACATGGTGTGCGTAAGGTCAATATCGATACCGATCTTCGCCTAGCTTCTACTGGTGCTGTACGTAAGTTCCTAGCTGAAAACCCAACAGAGTTTGATCCACGTAAATTCCTGAAAGCATCTATGGAAGCGATGGCTGATATCTGTACGACTCGTTATGAAGCGTTTGGTTGTGCAGGAATGGGCTCTAAGATTAAGCCTAAGTCGCTGCAAGCTATGTATAAAGCTTATCAATCTGGTGAGCTAGATCCACAGGTTAAGTAAATAGCCGTTTTACTTATTGTTTAAAAATGCCCGCAACCTGCGGGCATTTTTGTATTTATCGCTTTAATTAGCTGTTTTTATGCTTAATCCTTTAAATCACAGTGTCTTCATCTTTTTTTTGTTTATTTATCAGAATTTATTAATCTGTATCACTATTTTCAATTCTGTTTTTTGAGTGTTAAAATTGCGCAAATTTTAAGGGAAATGATCTTTCGGAGTATTATAAAAATGAAGAAACTGCTTATTGCATCAGCTATTTTAATGGCGGCACCTTTTGCTGCTCAAGCCGGTGCTGATTTTGTTGAAGGCGATAAGACCTTTGGTGGTGACGCTGAGCTGGGTGCCACCATCACCACTGGTAATACCGAGACGACCTCATTAAAGGGTCGTTTGGATATGAAGCATGAGTTAGGTAACTGGGAAAACCAATATCTATTGGAAGCCCTTTATAAAGAGGATACAGGCGAAGTAACGGGTAAGCGTTACTATGGTCTATTCCAAGCTGATTATAAGTTTGATGAGGTGAGCTACCTGTTTATCAATGCTAACCACGAGGTTGATCCTTTTACAGGTTTTGATTCTAAATCTACTATCTCTTCAGGTTATGGCCATAAATTTATCGATACAGGTAAAACCCTGTTTAATGTTGAAGTGGGTCCTGGTTACCAGTATAAGCGCTTAGACAATGAGAGCGCTCTAGAAGCGGGTTATGATACGGAAGACAGCTGGGTTGCACACGGCGTGGTGAACTTTGAAACTGAAATTACAGATAGCTCTACGTTTAAGCAGATGTTTGTTGCCGACTATGGCGAGAGCCTAGAGGGACGTTCAGAGACATCAATTACAGCAAGTATTATTGGTGCTCTTGCGATGAAGTTTGCCGTTGTGGTTCGTTACAACAGTGAACCATTGGACAATAAAGAAAGCACTGATACTGAAACCAATATGACGTTACTGTACGCGTTTTAATCTTGACTAAATAGATTTTTATTCCGTCTCAGTATAGGGATGAAAGCATTTTTTATTGGCTTTCATCCCTTTTTAGTTATACATCTCTTGAAAAGACTACTTTTCCATAACAAATCTAACTTATTAACTTAATCTATCTTGTTGATATTTAATAAATATGAGCGCTAAATCACGCTTCTTGCTTCTCGCTGAAAATAACGACTTGTGATCACAGAACAGCATGTTAGGAGAGGCTACAATAATTTGCTATTTAGTTAGTTGAGGCTGATATATGCAGATAGGCTCATGCTGGTTCGATATAAATAGTAAGACATTATCTAATCTCACCAATGATACCAGTTGGAAGATGCCGGCTACCGAATTTTCAGTTCTTGAAGCCCTAGTGCTGCAGCGCGGTCAGGTGTTATCTAGGGAGGAGCTGTTATCGAGTATGCCCGAGGATAAACAAGAGCAAGCTCAATTAATATTGGCTATTGAGCGGGTTAAGTTTTATTTAGGCGTTGAGTACGCTGAGTTATTAGAGACCGTTGATAAGCAGGGTTATCTACTCCATTGTGCTGTTAAATCAAAAGCAAGAAGTACATCATCAGTACCGTTTGGCAGTATTTCGGCTAAAGATTACTTTATTTTTATCGTACTGTTATTGGGCCTACTTTGTTTAATTAACAGCCTGTTTGCTCCGTCTATGAAGATAAACTCTGTCACAGAACAAGTGATCACTAGTCATTCCTCTAAACTCTCCCTTTACCCTGTTTTTAGTTCTGAAAAGCTTAAACGTGAATATCAGCCACAGACTGAGTTTTTGACTCAAAGCCTAAAGGATTGCACTAAGGTGCCTTGGCAAGACCTTTTCCTCTCTGTTTCAACAGAGAATAACTTGATCAGTATGGTGCTAAAAAGGCAGCTTGATGCCGGAGTCGAGATGAAAAACTTAAAAGTAGCGCCTTTAGATGAGGGGTGGCAATTCATCACTCAAGAGTGGTTAATTAAGGTTGGGGTTTGTAGTGAATAAATCTCAGCAGTTTTTTTGTTTTGGCAAAAGAGTATGGTTTCTAGTTTTCGCTCTGCTAGTGATTGTAGGTCTGTGCATAGGGTTGCATTACTTTTTTGTACCTGAAGAAAATGTGTCGTTAAGTTGCCGCGCCGCTCTATATAGTGAAGATATTAACCGAGATCTGGATGTTGGTTTAGAGATTGAGGCGAGGGGAGAGCTGGTTACGCTTCAGTATCGCTTCTTCGAATCAGGATTAGAGAAGAGCTCTATGATTTTAAGTGGTAAGGTGAGTAAGCTTGATCTGAGCTCTATGTCGTTAAAGTTAGAGCTAGATAATGGTCAAGTTGTGTCTAACTTAGCACAAGCTAGGCTCTCTAAACATATGAAGACAATTATCGATGCGAGTCGATTGGCTATTACCAATGGAACGCCTTTATCGCTTGGTATAAATTTGGTTGAATTGGATGAGAAAGATAATTACGCGATTATTCAATTCTTACCAGATGATGGCTTGTGGGGCTGTCATCTTAAGCTGCATAAATTGGCTTTTTAAAGGGGAAAGGAGAGCGGGGCTCTCCTTTATCACAGATCACTGTGGAGGTAAAATTTCTAGCTCGTTTGAACTTAACGCGCCTTTGATCTCAATGGCGACCTTGTATCTTTTTACGACTTCATCAGAGTCCCCTCGGCTCCAGTCAAGATCTGGGGCTTCGAAGGTGTAGCTTCCTTTCGTCTCTAATTCAGTGAGTATCCCTTCACACTCCTTCTCTTGGCTGTTACAGCTATAGCTGTTTGTTAGGTGCCAACGCTGCCATCCCTTAGGGTTATTGATCTTGCTGTTTTGTTCAGGAAAGCCGAAGTAGATGATCTTGTAATCTTTAGCCTGTGTGATCGCTTGTTTCTCATTATCACTTAAATTAAAACTCAGTGCGCCTGATGCTCCTTCAAAGCTTGTAAGTTCAATTTGTATGCTAGTGGCTTTATCTATATCGATTGTTGTGGCAACGGGTGGTGGAGCTATCTCGCCGCCATCATTACTGTCATTGCTATCACTACCGCACGCTGTGGCCAAAAGGGTACAGGCAAGGAGTGAAGTGAGCCGTTTATTGTTCATCATCTACTCCTTTAGTTAAAGTGGCCGGTATGACATGTTGTGCATTCCATGTCGGTCTTGACACTGGCTGCTGAGCTCATGGTATCGCTAACGCCATGACAGCTCTGACAGCTTTGTGCATCACTGGAGGGCTTAGATTCAGGAAGTGCAGCAATATCCTCTCCGTGGTATGCGCGATTGAGTAGTTCCACCAGATGAAAAGCGATAGAAGCGGACAGACGGTAGCAGCGCTCACCTTTCTGACTAAAAGTTTTACCTGAAGCTTTAGACCAGTTACTGATTGAGGAGTGGCATAGAATACTATTTGCCGTAGAGGAGCTGCCTACCAATGCTGTTTTCTCATCTGTTGAGCCGATACCGCTAACAAATTCTGGTGATGAGAAAGGCAGTTCAGTGTTTTCGTAGTAACGGAATGCGGCACCAATAACGGCTGAGTTTTGTTTGTTAATGTCATCAAGAATATTGATCAGCATGCCTGCAGCGTTAAGGTTTCCACATATGGTTCCTTGGCCAACAACACCTGCAAAACCGAAACCTGCTAACGCTGTTGGTATGGTTTTAAACTTGGCAGCATCTGCGCTTGATGAGTTACCTAACATGGTGACAAGGGAGTGGAAAACCTGATGCATACACCCACCACCAGTTTCATAAGCAAGCTTTGCGGTGGCCATGGGATCCAGTGGCACATATTTAAGCTTGTCTCCTAGCTCGAGGTGGAAGTTTCCCTGATCATCTGTTGCAGCAAAGGCTGATGTGCCTACTAAGCTTACTCCCGCTGCAGCAGTACTTATTCCGATTATTCTTGTTAATGCCTGGCGTCTGTTAATTGTCATCACTATCCCTTACTTAGCTTAAGTTGTTGTCATTGCTATCTGGTACACCGAGCAGGTTCTAACTGGCCGGTTTGCTTGGGGTAAGTGTCTAACTTGAATAGCGCAAATAGTGTGATCTTGTATGGATAAATATTGAACTATCACAAGCTCGATGAAGGGTAAGTATTCAGTGGTTAAATCTGAGGGGCGGGGGAGTAAATTAATTCACAAGATCCAAGGTTTAGCTCAAATGGTGAGCTGGATCATGTTATTTATAATCTTCATCTGAATTTATCAAATTTGAAGCTCTCTTAATTGAGGTATTTATATATTTATCAATGTGATCCTCTTCGCAAACTAATAAGCTATTTACACACTTAGTGCAGCTTTTAACATGGGCTTTTAGAGGAGATAACCGCGATCACAGAAATGTTAGTTTAATTTACATATTATCGCTTCGATATTGGTGATGGGGCGTATTATGATTTTGGGTACTTGTCAGTTCGATGCCCACCGGGCTCAACTAAAGAACCTTACTACTGGTGATGAATGGCTGCTACCGAGAGCTGAGCTTCAGGTATTGAAGTTATTGTTAGCCAGTCGAGGCTCAGTAGTAGAGAAGCATAAACTCGGTGCTGCCGATGATGAACATCCTGCTTTGACCGATTCTTCTGTGACACGAGCGGTATTTATGCTGCGCTCATTCCTTGGAGCCGAACATGAACACCTCATCGAAACGGTAAAGGGGCGAGGTTACCGTTTACGTTGTGAAACCCGTCGTAGAAGAGATAAGTGGTTAACGCTAACTTGGGGTAAGCCTTGGCTAGTGCTCGTTATTTTACTGCCTTTTATCGTATTAACTGCGCTCCATTTTAGTGAAAATTATGCCGGTAATGGGCCTACGGCTCCCTTAAAAACTGTGGCACTTTCTCTTCCTTCTGGACAAAAGCTGAGCTTGATTAGTTACAGTAAGTCAAAAACAAATAATGAGTCGTTATTACTCCTCATAGAACAACTTGAAATGGGGTTTAAGCAGTGTATATCAACGAGTTGGCAACAGGTTTACTTATCTCTTTCCCATGATAAACAAGTATTTAATATAACAATGAAGGGAGATAAATTAGGTCAGTCGGTGATCAGAAACTTGAAACTATCTGACTTTAGACAGCAGAAACAGTTTATCTCCCAAACTTGGTTAGATGAGGTCGCGCTTTGTGAATAGAAAACTATTGTGGGGGATCAATGGGTTAATCTTATTCATACTGATAATGAGTGTGACTTTTAGCTACCGTCAGCTTAATCCTTCTCAGGAGTTAATGATGAGTTGTAGCTCTGAGCTTTTCGATCCCAGTAACGAGAGGGAAAGTAAAAGCCGTCATTATCTATTGGTTGATCTGTTCGCTAAAGGAGAGCTAGCACAGTTTAACTATCGCTATTTTAACCATGATGGTAGTTCTGCTGGTAATATCAGAATGAAAGGCAGTGTGGTTGGGGTCGATAATAGTGCGCAGAGATACTCTTTTTCGGTCAAGACCAAGGAGGAGTCTGGATTAGACGGAGATGAGATACCTGAACATATGAGTTATCTCTCCTATGTAAGCTCTTTTAATTTGGATAAAAAGGGGATGCATAATTTAAGTGTTGAGATGTTAGATCTCAATGAGCAGAATGATTATGCGGTGGTGCTTTTTCAACCAAGTAACACAGTTTGCGGTTGCCGTTTGGTTCAATAATCGACTTTTACGCTATAATTAGGAATAAATTAAAAATAACTATCTGATTTAATTTCGTAAATATTTAGGGGCTCAGTGTCTAAAGTTCGCGTTAAGCAGGAAGAATCTCTCTCTATCAAGTTTATCCATCAGATGAAGGTGGGGGATAACCGACGTCTGGATCTTTACTTTTTCCTGCCTAAAGAGATGGGAATAGGCCCTCACAGTTTAAATGAGGAGGAGTATTACCACTCCGCTATCACAGGGCGACGCTCCTATTACTCCACAGGCTTACATCTGCCACTCGTACAAAGTCGATTTGCCAGTCAGAAGAAGCGAACTGTAGAGGAGTTTAGGCTTTATCTTAATCTATTTGCTTATCAATTTGCCGTGGCCATTGAGACTGACAGTAAAGAGCTGAGACAGATTGAGGAGCCTGAGGAGTTCTTTACTGCGTTAAGGGATCTGAGTGAGTTAGTGGCGCAGCTGCTGAAAAAGTTTCGCCGTAATGAGCCAAGCGATCCAAAGAGAAAGCCCTATTTTGAAAACGCTGATAACTACCTCTCCTGGTTTTGCGAGCAACAGCTGTTAAAGCTCTTGTCCAGAGCCCCCAGAGGTAGTGAGTACAGTGAGATGATAGAGACGGTTGTTACTCAATGCCGAGCAGAGCGCCAACACAGAGATGCTAGACGCTATAACTCACAACAAACCCAAGATGATCCTAACCGTATCTCGAATAAAATGTTGCTATTAAGGCGCCTTATTCAGCAAGGGGTTGTGCTGAAAGATGAGCTGAAAACCTTAGGAACTGGCCTGAAGAAGATGACCACTGGCTTTGCTACGGCCATGGTGATGTTAGTGGTTTCCGCCTTAATCATTAAAGCTCAGGGAGTATTTAGTGGGCTTACCATCGCATTAGTGCTCACCCTCGCGGTGATCTATGGCTTTCGCGAGATCTTTAAAGAGGATATCCGTAACGCACTGTGGCGTTTCATTCAGAAGGGGCGACCTAAGTGGAGCCGAATTTTACGGGATACAACCAGCCAAACGGCTATTGCGAAACAGCTGGTATGGCTTGATTTTATGAAGACATCTGAGCTGCCAGATCCCATCACGGATATTCTAAAAAGACGCCACTCCCAGAATAAGCTCGATGCTGAAGTACTGCACTATGGCATACATACTCGGGTCACTCAGAAGGAGTTTTTGACTGGCTATACTTCGATTCAAGAGCAGGTTAACTTTAGCTTAGTGCCTTTCGCCCGTTATCTGGAGCGAGGTAAGGCAAAGATCTATAAAGAGTCAGATGGCAAGATAAGTAATGATTCAGTGGAGCGGCGTTATCAGATCAATATGATCCTCGCCTTAAAAAACGGAAAAGGGGAGACCGAATACGCTAGGTATAAGGTCACCATGAACCGCTCAACGATTATTGATATCAGCCAAAGCGACATCCCTGAGGGGATCCCTTTAATGGAGTAAGGCGTTTCAAAATGCAGCTCTACGAGCTATATTACCCTGGTAAATGCCTGACAGATCATCTGCTCGCCTGTTTGCTTAGCGCGTTTAAGTGCCACCTCTGCATTACTTAGATATTGCTCCAATGATTGGCCGCTTTGGTAGGCGGCAATCCCCATACATATCCCTTCACTTAGCCCAATATCACTTAAGTTACTCATGGATTTTATGGCGAAATGGTGCGCTTTATCGGCATCGGTATCTGGCAAAATGATGATGAGCTTTCCAAGTTGCCAATGGGACATCTGATAACCCGCAGGTAGCTCCCTAAGGATCTTCAACTCGACCTCTTTCTGCCTGTTCTCTAGCTGGCCGATATCACTCATATGGCTGAGCATGCTCTCTGCGGTGATATCCATCAGTATCAAGCTTGAACTCTCTCTCTTATTCGAAGGGAGTGACTTAAAATAGCTCTCTAGATCCCTTAGGTTGACTAAGACTGTGGTTCTATGTGGAACTAGTTCACCGCGATCTGAGCGGGACTCTTTTTGGATAGCTTGTTCAAAGGTACATACGATATATTCAATCTCTCCCGAGGAGTCCAAATGCCCCTTTAAGGTCGCTTGAAGGCAATCGCTGAGCATATGGCTTTGGGTACAGAGTACCTGTCCTTTCCAGCTACCCTGAAGAATTATCTGCTGAAGTATCTGTGACCATTTACTTCCTATATCGGGATTGAGCAGCTCAGTCAGGTTTTTAGTGGGGCTTTGCTGTATTTGCATCTGCTGATCAAAGGCGTGATTCGTGCGGACTAAGTGGCCATCGGCTTGAATTAACGCGGTTGCAACTGAGCTATCATTAAGCATCTGATTGATATACGCATCATTTTTAGCGCTGTAAAGCTCACTGACATCTTCAAATGTGATCAAAAGATAGGCTTTAGTTTTCACTGAGTCATGCTGGGTTTTAATATGAGCAATCAGTTGAGCTTGAGTCTCAGCGCCTGAATCGAACTCACCTTTCCACTCTCCATGTTGTTGAACATGAAGCATGATCTCTGTGTATTCATCATCTTCGAGATGCAATAACCGCTGCAGGCTGCGGTCGAGTAACTCATCTTTGGGTAGTCCCAATTGATCGGCAGCTCGGTTATTGGCTGAGATAACACGGCTATTATCATTGACAATAATGCAACCGACATCACGATGAAATAGGCGGCTTGATAGTTCGATACTGTACATCCGCGATGCTTGCTCAAGGCGATAAAGGTGGCTGAGGAATATGAGTATTGAAGCAAGGATTGTCAGCACTGATGCACCTATTATCAGTAAGCTACGCCACTCGGTGAATTTCGCTGCAATATCATCGTTGCGTACATATGAAACAAGGAAATACTCTCTACGGGTTTCATATTGGGTGGTGAGCTCGACTTTTAGATAGACAAATGTGGCATTGTCTCCATGAAACTGACCAAAGTTGCTGGTTGCCATTTTACGCCAAAGGGCGGGATAGCTCTGTCTTAAACTACCTCCCATAGTATCAGGTATTCGCTGTAGAGAAGGGCTAGACTCGGCTCCTGCGTACAGCAAGCCTTGGGTATCTAACATCAACAGAGGTGACTGGCTGCTTGAGTATGCAGGTTTGATACTCTTTAACATCTGCGCCATGGAGTTGTAGGTTACTAGGTATCCTCTAATGCTTTGATCTGGGTTTTCAAGCCAGGCAAGTTGATACATGTAGGGTTCTAGTTTGCCATTTATCGGGCTAAATTCGAGTGGAGAGGTATAGATCTCATTACCTCCCATATTGCTCGATGATCCAAGCAGCGCTGCAGGTATTGGTTCATGACCAAAGTCATCACTGGTGGCAAATTTAAATTTACCTTGTGGATCGAACAGAGCCATATCAAGCAGTTCAGGAATGTTGTCTCGTATAATGTTCCAGTTTTGTTTGAGCTTCTCCTCTCTCTCCTTGCTGGGAAGATCAAGATAGCGCTTTAGCAGCTCTGATTTGGCGAACATTTGAGTACGAAATTGTTGAAAAGCGACTTTGTCGGCAATGACTGTTCCAACAGCTTGAAGTTCACTGTATCTCTGAGTGGCCCAATCTTCCTGAAGACGACGCTCACCTAGTGTAATAATCACATTGCTTAACAGGGTGACACTTATGATGAGTAAGCAAAGCTGAGCTGCGACGGCTAGCAAACGTTGGTGGGACCAATGGATCCCTTGGGCTGCGATTAGAAGAGGTTGTTTTCGCGTCAGCATCAGAATTTAATAGTCGTTAGTTTTATGGAACAATATATTAGCACAAAACTATCATCCAAACAGTGCCTGTTACACTCTGTCAGATTATTGAAACTTGCTCTTTATTCTGTGAATTTTTGTGACTAATCGCTTTGCTATGGATTATCCAACGATATCGAGTACTCTATGTTTGAAACTTGCTCCACAACTTTCTACAAATGTTTGACAGGCTTGGATATCGACGCCCTCGAGCCCATCGATAGCCGATACTTGAACAGAATTGATATAGTGAGGTGCCAGTAAGATAAACTCTTTTACCGCTTGATAGCTGTTTTTAAGTTTAGGTTGGCAATGAGTTTGGTAAGCTTGCTCCGTGTCGGCATTCAGTGAGATAGATAGCGTGTCTATCCATGGTGCTAACTCTGGTAAAATATTACGCCTATGTACCAGGTTCCCTAAACCATCGGTATTGACTCTTACTCTGCCGCCTTTTTGCTTAATGACTTGAGCTACGGCAAGTAGCGTCGGTAGATTCAGCGTCGGCTCACCATACCCGCAGAACACATATTCATCAAATTGCGCCACATTGCCTAGCTGCTTAATGATCTCTTCAGCCTTTGGCTGATGATCCAGAGCAAGCTGATATTCGTGCACCTGCTTACTACCATTATGTTTAGGGCAAAACCGACAGCGAAGGGTGCAACGACCCGTGATATTAAGGTAACGGCTGTTGCGGATATCGTAGATGAGAGTTGCGTTGCTCATAAGATGGGATCTGGAGTGAGTTTTTGCAATGTTATCTCAAACGACTGAGAGAAAATGTTGTTTAGATCGAAAAAGGGAGGCTTAGCCTCCCTTTTGTCTTCGTAATGTTAAGTCAAATCATCCTGTGCAGACTTAGGCTGCCACCACCAGATATAGAAGCGGCGTAATCCACCACTAAATCGTGTTAACAGCCGCTTAAGATCATCTAACATGATGTAGAGCAGTGGGATCAGAATAAGCGTCACTAAGGTAGAGAAGAGGATACCAAAGGCAAGTGAGGTTGCCATGGGGATCACAATCTTAGCCTGTAGGCTTGTCTCTAAAAGAATAGGAACCAGTCCCACAAAGGTGGTTAATGATGTCAGGATGATTGCCCGAAAGCGGTAACAACCTGAATCTATAGCGGCTTGGGTTATCGATTGACCCTCAGCACGTGCCTTATTGACAAAATCAACCAAGATAAGCGAGTCATTCACCACAACACCTGCTAGTGCAACTATGCCACATAGACTAAGAATATTGAGTGTTAAGCCCAAGAGCAGGTGACCAAAGAGGGCGCCAATGACCCCAAAGGGGATCACCGCCATAATGATCAATGGCTGACTGTATGATTTTAGTGGTATCGCCATTAGTGCATAGATGGCGAATAGCGCGACTAAAAAGCCTAAAACTAAACTAATGAGTGCACTTTGTTCATCGGCACTGCCACCATCTAAGCTTGTCGAAATATGTGGGTATTTCCCCTCCAAGTAGGGGAGAAATTCACTCTGTATCTCAGTGACTACCTTAGAGGGCTCCACCTTCTCTTTGTCAGCATTGGCAATAATAGTGATGGCGCGGCGGCCGTCGACACGAGTGATTGATGAGTAGGAGTCTCCTAGCTCAACCTCTGCAACAGTGGAGAAGGGAACCGAATTTCCTGAGGGAGTACGGATCATCATATTTTCCAGATGACCTATGGTTCGGCGCTGCTCCAAAGGATAGCGCACCATGACTTTGACCTCCTCCTTGTTTCTCAATATTCTCTGAGCTTCGAAGCCGTAAAAACCATAACGAACTTGACTGGCTAGATCCGACAGAGTTAAGCCTTGAGCTTCCGCTTCAGGTTTTATATCAAGGAGGATTTCGTGGCTTCCCGATGAGTTATTATCGGAGATATCATAGATACCCTCATAGGTTTTGAGTTTCTGTTTTAACTCGGCTGAAGCCTGTGCGAGCTGCTCCAAGTTGCCTGAGGAGAGTCTAAATGAGATATCACTGCCTCCGCCACCAGTACTGGCAGCGATACTGAGCTTCTTAACTGAAAGTAATTCAGGCAGCTTGTCACGCCAAGCATTGGAGATAGTGACACCGTCAACCTCACGGTCTTCCCCTTTAGTGAGTTCTGCAAAGATAAAGGCTGAGGTACGAGATCCCATATTGATATAGCTGTGTTTTACCACTGGGTATCCAAACTTCTCCTCCATCTCTTGATCCATGGCATAGAGGGCATCTTCAACTTGTTTGACGACCTGAAGTGTATTCTCCTCTGAGCTACCTGGTTCCATCTCTAGTTGCACCTGCATAAAGTCAGATGGAAGATCGGGGAAGAATACCCAACGTACCGTGCCACTTACGACCAGAGCGATAGAGAGGATAAGTACGCCGATAAACAGGGAGACGACACTGTATCTATTCTTTATACAGCGCTCTAAAAAGTAGCGGTATTTGTGGTGAATAAAGTGTTGAAGCTTACTATTTAGGGCTAGTTTAAAGCGCACAAAGGCGTTGGGGTTTAGGTTTGGTTTTTTCGGCTTCATATGGGCAAGGTGAGCTGGCAGGATCAGCTTGGACTCCACTAACGAGAAAACTAAACAAAGAATGACGATCATGCCAATGGACTTCCAAATTACCCCCTGGGGTCCAGATACCATTAACATGGGAATAAAGGCCGCTATGGTGGTTAGTACGCCAAATGTAGCTGGCATGGCCACCCTTTTTGCTCCCTTGACGACATTATCTAAGGAGTGACCATGTAACTGTGTTTCAGAGTAAGCACTCTCTCCTATGACGATGGCATCGTCGACGACAATACCGAGCACCAGAATAAAGGCAAACAGGGTCAATAGGTTAATTGACATGGAGAAGGGTTCGATAGGCATCAAGAGTGCAGTGCCTAAGAAGCAGACGGGAAGCCCCATCATGACCCAGAAGGCGAGCTTAAGCTCAAGGAAAAGCGCGAGAATAAGAAACACTAATATAGCGCCGTAAAACATGTTAGATAGCATCATGTTTAGGCGGCCTTTGAGGTAGTGCGTCATGTCTCCCCAGGTATCGACCTTGACAGAGGCGGGCAAGGTTTCACTACGTTTAGCAATATAGGTTTTGACCTCCTCTGAAATTTTCAGAGCATTTTGATCATCAATGCTGGTGACTTCGATGATGGCGGCAGGTTTACCGTTAAAACGTGTGTACTCCTGTCGCTCCTCAAAATCATCCTTAATGATGGCGACTTGAGATAGCATGATTCGGCTGCCATCGGCACGAGTGGATACTAAGATGTTAGAAAAGTCTTCGCCAGTATAGGCTTGCCCTTTAGTTCTTAAGAGAATGTCACCATCTTGAGCTCGAATAGCACCGCCTGGAAGATCGATAGAGGAGCTTTGAACCGCCTGTGCGACTTGAGCAAAGCTAAGACCGTACTCTCTGAGTTTATCTTCCGATAGCTCAATGCTCACCTCGTAATCCCTGACTCCTGTCACTTTTGCCCGGGTTACCGAGGGGAGGGAAGTGATATCCTCTCGTATACTTTTAGCTATCTCCTTCATCTCATGCAGGTCGATATCACCATAGACTGAGACCCAGATCACATAGTTTTCTGGCTTCATACGGTAGATATCGGGTTTTTCGATATTATCGGGAAAGGTAGAGATAGCATCGAGCCTGAGTTTGGCTTCATCGAGTATATCTTGTGGGTCATAACCCTCTTGAACCTCAATGGATACTGAGCCTACACCTTCGCTCGCAACAGAGGTGACTTTTTTGATCCCAATAATATCTTGGAGTGACTCCTCTATCTTTATGTTGATCCCCTCTTCAATCTCTTGAGGAGCCGCGCCTGGGTAGGCTACAGAAATCTGCAGGTAGTTCGCCTCAAAAGTGGGCATCACCTCTTTATTGATGACAAATATACTGCTTGCTAGGCCGCCCATAATAAGGAAAAACATCAATAGGTTTGCAGCAACAATATTTTTAGCGAACCAAGCTATGATTCCTTTTTGTGGCTCCATTATTGCTCACCTTTTGCTGCTAAATGTTGCTCTTTATCTTCATCTGTTTGTGGCGACTTGCTGCCACTATTATCCGCTTCACCTAAGATTTTGACTGATTGGCCAGAGCGCATGCTGGAGAGTTTAGTTAAGGAGATACGTTCGCCATCTAAAAGGCTGTCTTTAATGTAGACACTGTCGACATCGGTGCGAACAATATTAACGTCGCGAACCTCAACTATATTATCACTAGAAACTACGGCTACTTGATTATTGCGAACGATATGACGAGGCAGTTTTACAATGCCCTCAACGGTACGCCCTTTAATGATAGCGGTAACAAAACTGCCATATTTAAGTGGTAACTGCCCTTGATGTTTTGATTCTCTTAGGTAGGGATCTTTTATCTCGGCGACCAGATATACCATGCGGTTATCGGCATCAATAACGCCTTCACTGCGGACGATATCTCCTGTCCAGCTTACTTCTTTGCCTACAAGTGATGCACTGAGCGTGACTTGTGTATCAGGTTTATCAACAGACTCTAGGTAAGCAAGATCATTGTTGGCAAGTGGCAGGCGGATCTCAGCAATGCGGGTATCATAAAGCTCACCCAGATTGGTTCCTAGGGTGACATATTGGCCTAGATCGACCATTCTTGTTTTGATGATCCCTTCAAAGGGGGCGCGGATGATCGTTCTCTCTAGGTTTCGCTCGGCGCGGGCCATAGCAGCTTGAGCAAACTTAACATTGGCTTGCTCTTTTTTTAGTTGAGGCAGCCTGAGGCCTAACTCTGGCGGAAGCCCACCATCGTAGCCTTTCCAGTCGTTCTTAGCGACCTCACCACGAGCAATCTCCTCCTCTAATGCGGCCTGTGCTTGGGCAAGGCTAGCCTGAGCTTGACTCAGATCGGCTTCATAATCCGATGGCTCAATCATGGCGAGCTGCTCCCCTTTTTTAACCACTCCACCAGCAACAAAGTTGGGGGAGATACTAAGTAGACGTCCTTTTACCTCAGTGACTAGCTGAGTTTTATTCTTAGGGGTGACAACACCATATGAAGGTAAGTTCAGGGAAACGGTTTGCTGTTCAACTTTTACCACATCCACTATTTGGGCTGGTTTTTCTTCCTCTTTCTGCTCAGGGCTTTCTTTGGTATTAATAAGTAGCCAAGCGGCCATGCCAAAGAAAAAAAGTATGAAGAGAGGGGTTAATCTTCGTATTATTTTTATCATTATTATCCCGCTGTTCCATGCTGACATTCCTATACTTGGTTAAATCTACCAGAGTCTAGAGATGTGACAAAACGGTTTTTGTAAATAAACTGTATCAAATGTAGATTAAATGCTGCTGGAAGAGGGGGTTAATACTGAAGTACTAGGCTAAACAGGTTTTATTGTTTAATTATTGAGCTTTTTGTAGTGTGTTATTCGGCTATGTTGATTGAAGAGGGAGCCGCGATTGCGGCTCCTAAAGTTTACCTAAATGTTAGGTTTATTTCTTTTTCTTCTTTTTATTCTTCTTACTGAAGCTTTTCTCACTAGGCTTAACCTTGTTTTTCCCTGGTGGTTTAGCCTCTTTGTTCTTAGGTCTAAGATCTTTAATGAAGCGACGTTTTAGTGGCTGATCCATATAACGTTCAATCTTACCAACAACACGGATATCATGTGCTTCGACTAGGGAGATTGCCGTTCCCTTTGCACCTGCACGGCCTGTACGACCGATACGGTGAACATAGGTATCGGCAGAGCGTGGCATATCGAAGTTGATCACATGGGTGATATCTTCAACATCGATCCCTCGTGCGGCAACATCGGTGGCAAGCAAGACATTCACTTCACCTTTAGTGAAACGACCCAGTGCTTGGAATCTTTGCTTTTGCTCCATATCACCGCGCATATAGCTGCAAGGTATGCCTACACGCTGCAGCATCCCCTCTAAGCTGGCAACGGCTTCGCGGGTTTTAACGAATACAATGGCTCTTTGGGTCTCTTCTTGCTGAAGTATGCTACACAAGAGTTTAAACTTGTGCTCTTTATCATCGGCAATATGGATCCACTGATGAATTTTCGCTTTCTCACTGCGAGGCGCTTCGGCTTCAACCTTTACCGGATCGGTAAGCAGTTGGTGGGAGAAGCGGCCGACATCGCTGCCCTCTAGTGTGGCAGAAAACAGCATAGTCTGTTTACGGCCAACAGACTCAATGGCAATGGTTTCGACAACGGCTGAGAAACCCATATCTAACATTCTGTCGGCTTCATCGATCACTAAGATCTCCACCTCTTCAGCATTAAAGAGTCCCTTATCTAGGTACTCCATCAGACGGCCTGGGGTTGCCACTAATATATCAACATTCCCTTTTAATGCTTCCTCTTGAGGCGCATAAGGGACACCACCTGTGATGATGACAGTATTAAGGTCTAGCTCATAGGCAAGGTGAGAGGCATATCTGTGGATCTGACTTGCCAGTTCACGGGTAGGCGTGAGAATGACAACACGTGCCTGACCTGAGAATCGACGCGGGAAATCGATAATATGCTGTAGAGCCGGGAGTAGGAAGCTGGCTGTTTTGCCTGTTCCAGTCGGTGCACGCGCAAGAATGTCCCGCTGATCCATGGCCAAGGGGATCGTTTGTTGCTGTATGGTGGTGGGCTTGTGGTGGCCCATGGCTTTTAATGACTCTAATAAAATAGGGTCAAGCAGGAGGTCTTCAAATAGCATGTGCAGCGTCTCAATAAATAATAGCGGCACATTATAAAGGTTAATCGGGCTAACTTAAATCATTAGTATTGAAAATCCCCATTAAAGAAAACAACAAAATGGGGTAAGTGGTCGTTGGCGTCAGAAAATAGCGTTTAAATGATGCTTTTGTTTAGTCACTTTAATACTTGAGATAGAAGCCAGTGATTAGCGCTATCATCTCTGGGGTATAGCTTGCATCAGGCTCTTTGATGCAAAGATTGTTTGTGATCACTGTGTCATCTTCAGCTAACTTAGTTGCCTTGTGCTTAAGGGTGAAAAGATGACGATGAGGTGCCTTAAACCTTGAGTCGCTAATGTTGGTTAGCTGGTTCATCCATAGCTCACTTTTCTCAACCTCTTCAATAAAAGGGGTCATGCTTTGGCTTGGCAAGATCAAACTAGCCGTCCCTGTTGCAGCAAGTAGCTTGGTTATCACTTCAAGAAGAGCGTGGAAAGTTAAGCTGTCAGTATGCCTTGCCTGAGCCCTGAGTCTGTTACTGGATTGTGTTCCTCCTTTGAAGTAGGGAGGGTTACAGATAATGTGATCAAATTGAGCGTTATTACCGTCTGTATGCTGATTACAAAACTCCTGTACGCTGGCATATACCAAATTCAATCTGCTTTGCCATTTAGAGGCGATGAAGTTCTTATTGCAGGCATGAAATGCCGTGTCATCCAGTTCGACAGCAGTGATCTGAGCTTCACTTCGTTGGGCTGCCATCAAACTGAGCAATCCACTCCCTGCGCCTATATCTAACAGATTTTCTGCCTTTGACAGCGGCGCCCAGGCACCGAGCAGTACTCCATCTGTGCTGACGGGCATACCGCAGCCATGATCATCGATATGAAATTGTTTAAAGGTAAAGGCCATTGAGGGGAGTTTGACTAATTTAGGTTGGCGCGAATTGTACGCTAACTAAATGGATATCGCGAATATCAATAGGGGGGAGATAAGCCGGAGTTGAATGAGTGAGCTAGTGTTATGTATTGAATTATTCGCTGTAGAGAACAAAAAAATAGCGGGATAAAATAGCCAAATTTATGTTGGATTTTTGTTTCTTCCGTCTTTTGATAGCGGTTTATGCTTGGGTTAAGTAACGGCTGTTAATCTATGGTTTTTGTTATGTTGCCTTCTTGGTGTTAATTATTGTTGAGGTGATGTGCATCCTTGTCAATATTCAGTGAGTTTGATAATAGTATGCCCCCTCGAGACGTTTTTATACGGTATTTAGGGGCAGGTAAACCAGTTTTAAACAATTTTAGCACTAGTGTTTTATGCTTCTGTTTAATAACTCGCCAAGTATTGGCCGAATTTACCATGGAGCTGTGTAATCTAAAGTTTACACTGAGAATGTATTCGGCGTGATGACTTGAGAATGATAAAAACAAAATAATGATGGGGCGAAAAGTGCAAGATAAACAAATGACTATAGCTGACACCTTGGGCTTGGGTTTTATGACCTTTGCTTTTTTCTTAGGTGCAGGAAACTTAATTTTCCCGCCACTTGCGGGATTTCTCTCTGGTGAGAATATGAACCTAGCTATGCTTGGTTTCCTCATCACTGCGGTGACACTGCCTTTGATCACCTTGATAGCCGTTGCTAAGGCAAACGGCAAGATCATGGGGTTACTTCCGCCGCTGGCTGCAACCGTATTCGCTGTTGCCATCTACATCGTTATTGGTCCAGCTTTCGCTGCGCCTCGTGCTGGTCTCGTTGCCTATGAGATGGGGTTTAAACCTTTCTTAGCCGACAGCAGTGCTACCTTTATGTTGGCGGGAATTACACTTAATATCTCTCAGCTTATCTACTCAGTTATCTTTTTTGGTGGCGCCATGCTGTTGGCACTTTACCCAGGTAAACTGCTAGATAGCGTTGGGAAAATCCTTACGCCAATCATGTTAGCGCTTCTGGTGGCTCTTGCAGCCTCGGTATTTATGACTCCTGGTGCTGAAATTAGCCATGCAGTAGGGGATTATCAGAGTAACCCGTTAACCAAAGGTATCCTTGAGGGATACAATACGATGGATACACTGGCTTCACTCATCTTTGGTATGTTGATTATCGATATTCTACGCCGAAAAGGGGTAAGTGATAGCAAAGCTCAAACTAAATACCTGATTCAAGCTGCCTTTATCGCGGCTGCTGGCTTAGCATTTGTCTACATTTCACTCTTCTATTTAGGGGCAACGGGCGGTGATATTGCTGCTGGCGCCGATAATGGTGGCGTGATTCTTACTAATTATGTGAACCGTGAGTTTGGTGAGTTTGGCAAGATACTCTTAGCGGCTGTGGTGACTCTAGCTTGTTTAACCACAGTGATTGGCTTAGTGACAGCGTGTGCTGAGTTCTTTAATGAGCTCATTCCAAGCCTCTCATACCGTACATTTGTGATTATTATCAGCCTTATCTGTGCAACGGTTGCTAATGTTGGTTTATCTCAGCTGATCAGCATCAGCGTTCCTGTGCTCTATACCATCTATCCAGTTGCTATCGCATTGGTTGCTGTGACTTTCCTGACTGAGAAGTTTTCAATGCCTGAGTTCTCTCACCGTATCGTGTTAAGTGTTGCACTGGTATTTGGTGTGATTGATGGATTGAAAGCGGCTGGTGTTAATATGGATTTATTTAACTTTATGCCATTACACAGTGAGGGGATGGCTTGGTTATTACCTACAGGTTTAACGATAATTGCTTGTTTATTGGTAAAAAAGCCTAAGACTGATCCGTTATTGAACTCCTGATAGCCACTCTTTGTTAGGCATGTAAGTTAAGCTGACATAAAATAGGGCGTAGACATTTAATGTTTACGCCCTATTAATTTCTGCGTTTTTTATGTTGGAGAGATAACTTGAGTCAATCTGATAACAATATCGTGCCAGTTCAGCATAAGAGCGATCCCTTGATTGAACTCTTTCTTGATGACCTCTGGTCCAGCCGTGGGCTAAGTAGTAATACCTTGAGTGCTTATCGTACCGATCTCTGTCATTTTGAGCATTATCTTATCAAGTCTGGGATCGCCTTGTGTGATGCGACGCAGGGAACGATTAGGGATTATCTGGATGTTCGTTTCGAGAAAGGCTTTGCACGCACGAGTAGCGCACGACTTATCAGTAGTCTAAGACGTTTCTATGGCTTCTTAGTGATTCAGAATCGAATCGAGGTAGACCCCACTGCTCAGATTAAATCGCCGCAGCTAGCCCGTAAACTTCCAGACTCTCTGAGTGAAGCGGATGTGGATAGCTTACTGAGCGAGCCCAATCTTGACGACCCAATAGAGTGCCGCGATAAAGCGATGCTTGAGCTTTTGTATGCCACAGGACTTAGGGTTACTGAACTTGTGAGCCTGACCATGGAGCAGATAAGCCTACGCCAGGGAGTAGTTAGAGTGGTTGGTAAAGGGGGCAAGGAGCGACTTGTTCCCTTAGGTGAGATGGCTATCTCAGAGGTAGAGAGTTACTTAGTAGCCGCTAGAGGTGAGCTGCTTAAACAGAAGATGAGTGATGTGCTGTTTCCGTCAAAGCGGGGCAGCATGATGACGCGGCAAACCTTCTGGCATCGAATTAAGCACTATGCATTGAGGGCGGGAATAAGTACTGACCTTTCACCACATACCTTAAGGCATGCGTTTGCGACGCACCTACTCAATCATGGGGCAGATCTGCGAGTGGTGCAGTTACTTTTGGGCCATAGCGATCTCTCTACCACACAGATCTATACCCATGTGGCTAAGGCGAGATTGAGTCAGCTGCATAGCGAACACCACCCAAGAGGTTAGTGCTGCTCTAATACTAATTGGTATATTTTCACGCAATAGGCAGGATTTGATGGATCTAGTTACAGTTAATATTTGCTTTAATCCCACTGAAACTGTAACTTTTCAGGACTAATTAGGGTCTAATCTTTCATGACTCATTAGTTTATCTATTTTTGACCATGTATGACCCAAATAATAACAGGATACCCCATGATTTTTACCCGAGTATGCACCCTGATTTTTGCTGTATTGTTGGCTCAATCTGCGATTGCTGCCCCCAATACACCGACAGACGATAGCAAGGCTTTAAAAGAGAAGCTAGCTGATACGTTAAGTGTAAAAGTTCACTCTCTTCAGGAGTCTCCAATCCCTGGTTTATATGAAGCATTAACCGATCGCGGTGTGCTTTATATCTCCAAAGATGGCTCTAAACTGTTTCACGGTAATCTTTACGATCTCGATAAAGGGATGAAGAACCTGACTGAGGCGGCGATGGCGGGCCCTCGAATTGAGATGATGAAGCCTCTTGAAGATAATATGTTGGTCTACAAGGCTAAAAACGAGAAGCACGTGGTTACAGTGTTCACCGATACCACCTGTGGTTACTGCCGTAAGCTACATAACGAGATGCAGGAGTATAATGATCTAGGTATTACTATTCGTTATCTCGCTTTCCCTCGTCGTGGCATACCTTCGGCAAATGCCGATGAGATGGAATCAATATGGTGTGCTGCCGATCCACTTCAAGCCATGACAGATGCAAAAGGCGGTAAGAGCGTCAAACAGGAGAAGTGCGATGCGAAAATTGCGGAGCAGTACAACCTAGGCCAAAGCTTTGGTGTTAATGGTACCCCTGCAATTGTGCTAGAAGATGGCAGCATGATCCCTGGCTACCAACCACCAGCTGCACTGCTTAAAGTGCTTGAAGCGACTAACTAATCAGTTGCTAGATTAAGCCAGTAGTATCTTAGGTACTACTGGCTTTTTGCTTTAATTCAATCGTATTTTTTAATGTGTCATCACTTAGCTCCTTTGATAAGCTGAGCTTCCCTGTTTTGATGCAAAAGGCTGTAATGAAGTGATCCATAAGATTGTTCGCCGCCCTAGAGTCGATGATACTCACCTTCCCGAAACCCTCTCTCCACTCCTAAAGCAGATATATGCCAGTCGTGGCAGCACGGCGGCAGATTGTGATTTGGCCCTAAAGCGGTTACTTCGCCCCGATACCATGATGGGATTGCCTCGTGCGGCAGAGATCATTGCGGATGCCATTATGGCTCAGCGCTCTATTCTGATCATGGGGGATTTTGATGCCGATGGTGCAACTTCCACTTGTGTGTGTTTACTTGCACTTAAGATGATGGGGGCGACGCGGGTCGACTACCTGATCCCAAATCGATTTGATTTTGGTTACGGCTTAAGTCCCGAGATAGTCGCTGTAGCACAGGATAAGGGCGCCGAGTTACTGATCACCGTCGATAATGGCATCTCCTCAATTGAGGGGGTAGAAGCGGCGAAATCTCTGGGGATGCAAGTGGTTATCACCGACCATCACCTTCCTGGGAAAACCATTCCCAACGCCGATGCTATCGTCAACCCAAACCAAGTCGATTGCAGCTTTGCTAGTAAATCAATTGCAGGGGTTGGGGTTGCCTTCTATCTTATGTCCGCGTTAAGAGCAGAGTTAAGATCGCGTAACTGGTATCAAGAGCAGGGGATCGCTGAGCCAAATTTAGCTCAGTTACTGGATATTGTTGCCTTAGGTACAGTGGCTGATGTGGTTGCATTAGATGGCAATAACCGAATCTTAGTCGAAGCTGGGTTGCAACGGGTTCGCGCAGGAAGGTGTCGACCTGGGATCACGGCATTGTTAGAGGTGGCTAAGCGTAATCCATCTAGAATCGTGGCTTCTGATTTTGGCTTTGCGGTTGGGCCTAGGTTAAATGCGGCGGGCCGACTCGATGAGATGTCATTGGGGGTCGAAACCCTATTATGTGATGACATGATGACTGCCAGACGTATGGCGTCAGAGCTAGATGGCCTGAACGCTGAGCGACGGGATCTTGAAGCTGATATGCAGCAGGAAGCTTTAAAGAGTTTAGAGAAATTAGAGCTTAATGAAGCTGAGCTTCCTTGGGGGATAGCCCTGTTTAAGGAGGATTGGCACCAAGGAGTCATAGGAATTTTAGCCTCGCGCATTAAGGACAGGTATCATCGACCTGTTATTGCGTTTGCCGATGCGGGCAATGGAGAGATAAAGGGCTCTGCACGTTCGATTAAAGGTCTGCATATGCGGGATCTGTTAGAGCTGATTAATAGCAGACACCCTGGGATGATCCTTAAGTTTGGTGGTCATGCCATGGCAGCTGGCCTCTCCCTGTTAGAGAAAGACTTTTATAAGTTTGAACAGGCTTATGATGAAGGGGTAAGAGAGCTGCTAAAGCCTGAGCAGTTAACCGGTGAGATGACCACCGATGGCGAGCTGACACCCGATGAGATGACCTTACCTATGGCTTGGGAGCTAAGGAATGCAGGCCCATGGGGCCAAGAGTTCCCTGAGCCTCTGTTTGATGGTTATTTTAAAGTGGTGCAGCAGCGTATCGTTGGTGAGAAGCACCTCAAGCTTGTACTGGAAACCGAGTGTGGCAAGCTTATGCTTGACGGTATCGCCTTTAACGTCGATATGACCACTTGGCCGGATGCCACCATTGAGCATGCTCGTGTTGTGTATAAGCTCGATGTTAACGAGTTTAGGGGTAATCAAACATTGCAGTTGATGGTAGATCAAATAGAGGCAATGTAGCTTTAGGCTTACCATCATGGGCCTAGTTAAAGCACTAGGCGTATCCCCTCCTTGGCAATATTAAAGCCGCTAGCCTTGACCTGTTTACTCTCTTTACTGTCAGGGTTAATAAGCGGATTGGAGTGGTTGAAGTGAATAAACCATACCTTCTGTTTTTGCTGAGATGAGAGCGCTTGAAATAGCGCCATGCTTTCTGAGACAAAAGGGTGGGGGATTTTGGACATATCGCGGCCCGGTAGCTCGCCATCGGCAAAAAAGGTTGCATCAATCAGTGCATAATCAACGGTATTGATCGCATCTACAATGTTAGTCTCCCATTCAGACCACTTATCGATATCGGGAATAAACAGGGCTGTTTTGCTTGGTCCCTCAATTCGATAGCCGACAGTTTCAGAGTACTCATCACGATGGGGCACAATAAAAGGGGTAACCTTTACCGATCCTAGCTTTTGAGAGTGATTGTTTTTAAGTGGCTGTAATTCAATGTTGTTATATTTAATGAGCTGGTTCCAAGGTCCATTATTTTGTAAAAACTGCCCCATCTTAGGCATCACATAAACGGGTGTATTATCAGCGCCCATCGCTTCACGTCCTAAAAACATCAGTCCAGAGTAGTGGCCGATATGGGCGTGGGTGATAAACACCCCATCTAACTCAAATTGCTCATTAGGTGCTTCTTTTTCCAGTTGATACAACTGTTCTGGAAAATTGGGCGTTGCTTCAAACATATATTTCTTATTGGAGGTGGGATCAATAAGGCCTAGAGAGACCGCACCTCGTCTGAGTGAGAGGTCATTCCACCCCGGCATACAGTGCTCTGCATAACAACCAGTCTGTGGATACCCCGCATCTTGCGCTACCCCAAGAATGTATAGATATGGGCTTTTCTCCTCAGCTTGAAGTGCTGAGCTTATGAACATAAATATAGAGGTTATTATTAGCGCTACACCTTTCAAGCCCATCAATCTAATCCTGTTGTTAATTATTCCCCCAAGCTAACAGTGGTTTGCTTTTGCAGCAAGTTTGATGACTTGCCAGATAGCAAGTTTCAAATATCTTTTGGGTTGGGTTCATTGAGCGGAATTAGTATTTGATGGTTGATTGTCAACCATAGCCACAATTGCAATCTATTGCTTGCAGCATGCCTTATGTGTGAATACTTCTGCGGGACGCCATAAATATGTCCCTATAAGCTCGACGGTGGCATCCTTGCCACCAACGCCCACAGCCGCATTCACACCTGATTGTTAACCTCTTCGATTTGAGATCTAGTGGTTAAACACATTTTTGGACAAAAACTTGCTGACTTGCCTGATAGCAAGTTTCAAATATCTTTTGTATTGGGTTCATTTGGCGGGGTTAGTGTTTGGCAATACTCCGAATACCTTGCCTATATTGATTTCTATTGCTTGCAGCAGGCTTTCGCGCAGATACTTCAGTGAGACGACGCGAGTATATCTGACCTCCAAGGATGGAGGAAATGCAGAAAAAATGTCTGGAACATTTTCTGCCCTGTGGGCTCTGCCGTGACAAACAACATCCATGTTTAACGGCCAGTTCGATATCCCTATCTCTCGCTCAAAGAGTATCACTTTGCGATACCTCGCCTTGTCATCGAAGCTCACTGCCGCATCTACACCTGAGTGTTTATCTCTTCGAATTAGGCTTTGTTGTAACTGATTTTGGACTAAAATAAGCTAGAGTAATCACCCAAGTAAACCTAACATTGATTAGATAAAGTACCTTAGTTCATTCAACATTCCAGTAGTGCTTAAGGGGCTGAGCTCAGTTGACTTCTATATTTAATAACAAGACAATATAGATAACTTTGCTTATTTTACTCTGACCCCAAACGGCTCTCAATTGTGGGCGTCTTAGTTATTTTTATTAATGATAACTTTTGGGTAATACATAATTGAGCTTTTGGTTCTCACTAAAATACCTAACGTATAAGGATAGGCCCGCGCAGCCGCGTCCTTATATGTTAGTTTTATGCATCCACTTTACATAGTTCTTTGTCTGCAAGTATCTCTTCCAGTTCACCAAATACCGTATCAGTGTACTTAGATTCCGACTCAGATGATTTTTCTTTTCCTTTGTTGCCAAACAAAGTATGAAATGCATAATTAACTGGCTCAGTAAGCATTATTTTGTTCACATACTCACTACAAAACCCTGAACTATTATACTGCCTTGCAGGGATCACATAGTTTTTGGCTAAGCTTTGAGCATTAATATCGATGTGGCTATCTAGTGCTAATGACTTGGTTGATAGAAATCTTATACCATCATAGAGGCTATACTCGGTAGAAACGAGCCACTCTAAAAAAAGTTGAGGAAATATATATTCAGGTTTAAATGTTGAATCATTTTTTACTTTGAAAGAACAACATAGAATTGCAGGCCAAATATATAAGTAGTCAACTAGGAGATGTTCGAATGTTTCAACATACTCTGCTGGTAGTGGTTTCGTTTGCTTCTTCAAAAAAGTTATATGGTTCTTTAATCTAGAAGTGATTTCAGAAGGCACCATTGACAGGTCAATAAAACTTAGTTTTGTCAGGTCAAATTTTGATACGAAACATTTATCTATATTGGGTCTATTAAGCTCTTCCCAAGCGCCATAAACTGAATTTGCCATATAAAGACATGGGAAGCCTGAAAGGCTGAACCTATTATTACCAATCAAATGATTTAACTCAAATGGAATGTGAAACAAGTCCTTACGAGAATAATTCGCGTTATAACTATCTTCACCTGTTCTTATTCTATAGCCATGAGATATACTTTCTCTATCAAACCTTGGATCTCCAGGCATATTTCTGAATGTTTTAAAAGCAAAGGTTAACTTGGGAGCTATATTTTTATCAAAAACCTTATAAGCTGAAGACCTCTTACCTTTCAACCCAAGCATTACGACTTCCGAATATTGTTCATAGGAGTTAAGAATATCAGAGACTCTTCCTAGAGGTGCTCCTTTGTGGCCTAAATTCAACCCTTTGTCAGAGATGTATTCTTTAGCATCTTCAAGGGCATTTTTTACAAAAAGATGAAAATCAACACCGTTCCATTCTTTATGGGTAGAAAATACAGGATCTGAAAAATAATCAGCATACCCTTGATACGTTTCTATTTTTTCTTTTAACTCTTCTATCGAGTAAGGTTTTTGCATATTGTACATTTAGAGCCTAAATAATTTAGATATAAAACTAACGCTTTTATAAACGGCACGCAGCTTTTTGTGCGTCCAGTGGAGGCTACGTGTTTTTGTGGCCGTAACAACATTTGATAAACTTGTTAGTGTTGTGCTACGAGAAAGTATACAGGCTTATATCTTGTGCCAAAGAAGCCTGCTGGCAACACATATCGGGTATCTCGAATAAACGCCTCTAAAGTATCCATTGAGTGAACTTCGCTTTTTGAAACAGTAGCAAGAATTTCTTCGTCCGTTAATCGCTTGCCAGCCAATGAATCAATACTCTCTAAATACCCATAAGCGTCATCTATATCGAGCCAAGCAAATTCATTGCATGAAGCAAACTCCCAAAGATTTGTAGCTACAGGGCATCCAGCAATAACAGTTATACCGTGTTCAAGGCCAATTTCTTTATAAACAGATAATTCACCATTTACAGTTACCAGCACCTCATCATTATCAGATATTTTTGGCCTTCTAGGAAAAAGAGCTAGTACATTAAAACCTGAAAATCCATGTGTGGATTTTGCACGATTACCAAATTCTCTTGAAAGCCATGGAAATATTGGCACTACAACTGAGAATTTCTTTTCTAAGAGAGCTTTCATGGCGGGAACCAGTATAAACTCAGCAGAATGCTCACTTATAAAACTTGTTGCCAAAATTCATTCCTTGAACACTAACGGCAGTAACAGCGGGCTGACCATAGGCCAGTCCGGCGAGTGAAATAAGCAGCCTGATTATTTTTGTTAAGGAAATTTACCAAGCCAACTCCTCCTTAATCTTTTCTATCAATACATCATTATCAAAGAAGTTTCTATTAACCATCTGACCTTGTTTATTAGAATGCTCAATGATATCAATTAAGTATTGTCGATATGCTAATAATACGCTCAATGCAGGCTCGAAACATGGGATATTCCCACGCAACTGGTCTAAATCGAAGTGTGCAAAGAACTTATTCCTGATAGTTGTCATTTTATTATGATAACTCTTCCATTCAGCAGCAGATAGTCCATTAGAGCTTAGAATAATTTCTTGTCCAAATTTTGGATAACCAGTTGGTAACTGTAGCTTAGACCAGTGAACTTGTTCTTTTCTGCTTCCAAATATTTGGCACCATTGAATTATTAGTGTTTTGGTAAAACACGCGTTACAAGTTTTATTGAAGTCAGTTTTATCTAGGGTTTGATACTTCCTTGTGTAAAATAATGCACGAAGACACTCGTCAAGGATTATTTGCTGAATACCGATTAGTGTCATTGTATTATGATTCACATCTATCTCCTTAACAGCGTATTAGGCTGAACTCCGAATAAGAACAGTTAGCCGAGTAAATTTTACACTAGAAAAGTAACCTAAAATTCTTGCTTGCTCAATGCGTTATGAAGTATTTCCTGACTCCGCTGATAATAAAAGTCAGAATTTGCATATTTGTGATGTGGTGCGATTTACTCAGAATAAGTCAAAATCGAAGAGATACTCTTGCTTAAAGTCAGCAGGTGTAGGTGCGGCTACGAGTTTTGGCAGCATGGAAGCTGCCGTAAAGCCCACAGGGATGTTCTAGTGGCGTCTCGTAGAAGTATCTACACATAAGCACGCTGCCAGCGATAGATCAGAATGAAGGATCGATTTAGAACCTCCCTCCAAATACCAATTCAGATAGAAGTTAACACATAGAAAATGTAATCAGCCTTCATTCGAAGGCGAAAAAAAGCGACCAGTTTAAAGTGGTCGCTTTATTATTTTTCGAAACTCGAAACTCGAAACTCGAAACTCGAAACTCGAAACTTGAGTCCTGAAACAAGTTCAGGATGGCGAGTTAGCGCTCTCGTTAGAAAGAGGTTCTCTTGTAACGTCGATACTCTGCTGTCCAGAAGTTGTTCTCGATTGATTGTGCGAGTAACTCATCGGTACAGGGGAGAGCGTGTCCCTGTTCGACTGCAACTTTAGCGACGGCAAAAGCGATATGCTTACTGACTTGGTGGATCTCTTCGAGTGGCGGCAGTAGCGGGCCTTCACCATTTAGAGCAAGTGGTGAGCATTCGGCTAAGGCGCGGCTTGATGCCATTAGCATCTCATCACTGACACGTTTTGCACCAGCTGACAGCACACCTAGGCCTATACCTGGGAAGATGTAACTGTTATTACACTGGGCGATTTCGAAGGTCTCGCCATTAAGCGCGACAGGCTCGAACGGGCTACCTGTGGCAACTAAAGCTTGGCCGTTTGTCCAGTGCAGTACATCTTTTGGTGTGGCTTCAACGCGACTTGTTGGATTAGACAGCGGGAAGACAATTGGGCGAGGGCAGTGTTGATGCATCGCTTTGATGATCTCTTCACTAAAGAGTCCTGGCGCGCCAGATACACCGATAAGTACGGTTGGCTTAGCATTGTTCATTACATCGAGTAGGCTGATATTGCCGTTCTCGATTGTCCAGTCTTTAACGGCTTGCGTTTTTTGGGCTAACTTCTCTTGGAAGTTGAGCAGGTTAGGCATGTTGTCTTGCAACAGTCCCCAACGGTCAACCATAAATACTTGGCTGCGTGCCTGAGCTTCATCAATCCCTTCCGATACCATCTGCGCTACAATTGCTTCTGCAATCCCACAGCCAGCAGAGCCTGCACCAAGAAAGGCGATTCGCTGTTCACAAAGTTGGCTTTTTGCGGCTTTACAAGCGGCAAGCAGTGAGCCTACGGTTACAGCGGCGGTGCCCTGAATATCATCGTTAAAGCAGCAGTACTGATCTTTATAGCGCTCAAGCAGTGGCATTGCATTTTTCTGAGCGAAATCTTCAAACTGAATAAGGGCATCAGGCCAGCGACGATTAACCGCCTGCATAAAGGCTTCAACAAACTCTTTATACTCTTCTCCGCCTATACGCTGGTTACGCCAGCCCATATACATAGGATCTTCAAGTAGGTGAGGGTTATCAGTACCCACATCTAAAGTGATAGGGAGTGTGTAAGCTGGACTTATACCGCCACAGCTAGTGTAAAGTGAGAGTTTACCGATTGGGATCCCCATGCCGCCAATGCCTTGATCGCCTAGACCTAAGATCCGCTCACCGTCGGTGACCACAATAATTTTGACCTTCTGACGGGTCGAGTTATTCAGGATATCTTCGATACGGTCTTTATGAGGATATGAGATAAACAAGCCACGGTTACGTCGATAGTTCTTTGAGAAACGCTCACAGGCCATCCCTACGGTTGGCGTGTAGATGATCGGCATCATCTCTGTAATGTGATTTTGAACTAAACGGTAATAGAGGGTCTCGTTGGTATCTTGGATGTTTCTTAGGTAGATATGCCTGTCGAGATCGTTGGTGAAGTTGGTGTATTGATCATAGGCACGGGACGCTTGCTCTTCGATGGTTTCAATGACATGGGGAAGCAGGCCTTCAAGATTGAAAAATACACGCTCTTCATCGGTAAATGCACTGCCCTTGTTAATGAGGGGAGCTTCGAGAATCGCGGGACCAGCGAATGGAAGGTAGAGCGGGCGTTTATGATCGTCCATTGGTGACCTTTATAATGTTTTAGTTTTTTAGGATGCTGTTTGTACTGCAAGATTAGCATGAAATGTGATCTTTGATCTCCTTTCGAAGGTGATTTATTTATGTTTTTTATTCAGCTATCTGTTTTAAACGCCACAATTTATAGAGATAAAAAAACACAGCCTAGGCTGTGTTTTTAAGTATTACTTTATATGTTACTTACCGCGATATTTTAGCGATAACCCCGCAAGGAAGTTACGCAAAACTTGATCGCCACACTCTTTAAAGTGCTTGTGGCCTGGCTTTCTAAATAGCGCACCAAGCTCTGATTTAGACATATTAAACTCAGCTAAAGCTAAGGTGTTAATAATGTCATCTTCGCGCATCTCAAGTGCCACTCTTAACTTTTTAAAGATAAGGTTGTTGTTGATTTGAGAGACTGGTTCAGGGATCTCTGCTCCCTCTCTTAGGCCACGCTTTTCAATGATTAATCCATCTAAGAATAGACACATGGTCTTGTCGTTACATGGTTGGTAGCCCTCTTCTGACTCTTTCTTGAGCATGTCGATCAGAAGTTCTTGAGACACTTCATGCTTTACCTTAGCGAAAATTTTAATCATTTTTGCATTTTGGTAATCAAACACGAAGCGAATACGGCGTAAAATATCATTGTTAATCATAAGTCTTCATTCTTTCTCTACGCGATTGCGCGGCTGCGCAATCATCATTGGCGGCTATTATAGCGAACAATTGACTTTATTCTGGCATTTATTTGATAACTCTATTCAGTATTTGAGTGTTTAAGGTTTCACACTTTACTATTTCTGTTGATAAGGGACTGCCTAATGGCCGCTCTTATTTGATTATGCAGCTCAAAAACTCGGTCAAGATAGTTAAGGTTTAATGAGAGGTTTTCTAGCATCACTAAGCTTAAGTTGTATTGTGGGTAATAGAGTGTCATAGACATATAGCCAGATAAATATCCAGTATGGCTGTATTCCGTGAGGTTATCATCAAAGTTTAAACGCAGACCGTAGCCGTAGTGCATATTTGGCCAGAGAAATGTTATCTCAGTGTGAGGTGTTGTCATTAACTGATAGCTTTTCGGGCTGATCAATTGTCCAGAATGTAGTTTTTGCTGAAAATCTGAGAAAGCCCTTGTGGTTGAGATTATTCCGCCAGCTGGAATTAAAGAGGTGTTGATTGTCAGGTCCGATTGACTTAACCCCTTTGCTGTTTCAGTTAACCCTAGTGAGAGAGTGGGCAGATGTTGGCGGATATTATCGATGCTACCAGTTTTGGCATCTAGGCCACTGAGTTTGTATTTTTTGTTGAACTGAGATATCTGCTCTGAAAAGCTGAGCTTGTTCACTTTTTCCAGCACTTGACCTAAAAGAGTGTAACCTAAGTTTGAGTACTGAAACCGAGTTCCTGGCTCAAATAGGTTGGGTTTTCCTTGGGTATTAATACCAGAAGTGTGAGTGAGTAACTGCGCGATAGTGATCCCCTCATGATAACCCTGTGAGAGGGGTAATTTGTTATCTAATGAATGCTTGGGCTCATCGTCATTGCTGAGATATTGGTTGAGATGACTATCTAAGGTTAATCGACCACTCTCGACAGCCTGCATGATCAGTGTTGCTGTGATCTGCTTAGACAGTGAAGCCAAAACAAAGCTTGAATCTTGTGTGATCCCATCTCCTTTAGAAAGAGAGACAAGCTTTTTGCCCTTTTGCATCAATAAAACAGTTCCACTAAATGGCTGCGGGCTGTCTGTTATCATGGATTCAATAAGCGATTGATAATCTACTTTTTGGGTTACAGTTGGATTGAGCTTTTTGCGTTTGTCAGCATTTTCAACATGAGCAAAAACATGATGGTTTATACAAAACGTCAGTATCATTGAGAGCACAGTGAGTTTAATCGTGTTCATTAAGTCAAATATTCCTATCGGATAAGCTGGGTTATTGAATGATTATCGAATAGATAAACAAGCAGACAAAACTGAGTAAATAAAACATACCTAAGGCAGAGAGGCCTTTCATTTTCTTTCCGTACCTATCTTGCTCAGGCAGTTTATCACTGGTCATCAGCTTGTAATTGAGCCAAGCAAATACAATTGTGGTCATAAATGCCAGTGTCATTACGATCTCAAGTAAAGGCAGTAGGGCACCTTTAAAGAACAATACGATAGCGAGTCCCAAAGCGCTGATCATGAGCATAATTATCGTTAAGCGCCTGTTTGAGTACTGCTGGTTGCGCAGAAGTTGCCAGCTCATGTTTAAGGTTCGACTGTAACCGTCTATAACAGTGACTGTGGTGCTAAAGATACACAGAAGCGCGACAGCACCAATAAGGTAGCGGGTCTGTTCACCAAGCACTTGGCTATATAAGGTGATAAGTTGGCTGGCAAACTTAACCCCAGATGGTGAAAACTGCTCACCACTACCATGCATTACAAGCGAGCCTAAGGCCAAGAAGGTGACGGCTAATAGTGCTGTGATCAGATAGCCAAAGTTAAAATCAAAAATCGCCTGCTCTTTGGATATTAGTTGTGACTTTTGTTTCTCCAGTAACCAGAGTGAGTTCCAAACACTCACCTCAATAGGGGCTGGCATCCAGCCCATCATGGCGACTAAAAAGCCGATATTGGCCCACTGCCAAGGGGATTGAGAGATAAAGTCAGGATTAATCACTGGAGGGATATTAAAAGCCAGGGCGACAGCAGCCAAAGTAGAAACCGTTAACGCTAGCATGATTATCTTGGTCAATTTATCGAGCAGGGTATAGTGGCCTAAGATCAGAATGGTCAAACTGGCAATCAATACGATAAAGGCGAGTAGATCGATAGACAGGGGGATAAATAGCGTCAACATAGCCGCCGTAAGCATAGTGACTCCTGCAGTACTGGCAATAGCAGCGAGTGTATTGAGTCCACTAAAGAGCAGTAAATAACCGCGCCCCTGTTTTAAGTAACCATGAAGCAGGCTCTCTCCAGTTGCGGCAGTATAGCGAGCTCCTGCTGCAAAAAATGGGTATTTAAGTAGATTAACAGCAAGAATAACCCAAGCTAGTTGCCAGCCAAACTCTGCACCTGCTCGCGTTGATGAGACTAAGTGTGACGCGCCAATCGCAGCGGCTGCCATTAATAACCCTGGCCCCAGCGCGGCCAAAAAATATCGAGAACGTGTTAATAGTGATGCATTGAGATTACTGTTTGGACTATACAACTTTTCCATTGGGCCTTTAGGTTCTCTGTCGAGTCAATGGCACAGAATATGACACGCTTCTCATTAAGATTAAAGGGGCTATTTATCTATTTATGAACTCTTTTTTATGTTTCGCAAGATCTTCAATGTATATATTTCTGAAATATCCTGTTTCAAAAATATATAGAGCTATATAGGCAGAAAAGATTAATTCAAAAGTATTAATTTGTCTTTTGAAGTGAGGTTGTATAAATATTCATAGTGTACATCTTAATTAAATTTTACATTTTCTCTCTTTTGATTTATTTGACTTTACTAATTTAGCCATTAGGTTGGGTTTTGTGATCTTTGAGTAATGTGACTGAAATTTGTAGTAGTCAGATCACCATAAATAATAAATCTAAAAATATAAAACTTAAATCAGAGGATGATTATGAAATTACTACAAGCATTGCCAAGTCTATGCGCAGTGGCTGTGTCAGCCGTTTACGCTCCAAATATAATGGCAGCCGATGAAGAAGTTGAACGAATAGAGGTAACAGGTTCACATATTAAACGTACAGATATGGAGGGGCCATCACCGGTTACCTCTATTTCTGAAGAGGATATTAGTAACTCTGGTGCCACGGATTTAATCGGGCTTTTCTCTAAACTTCCTATTTCAGGCCAAGGTACTTTCTCAACACAAGCAAATAGCAGTGATGACACCGCCAATGGTGGCTCAAGTGTTTCATTACGCGGATTAGGCGCTGATTCCACATTGATACTTGTTAATGGAAGACGAGTATCTGTTAGTCCATTTGCAAAAGGGATCGATACCGCTTTTGTTGATATTAATAATATTCCAGTCTCGGCCATTAAACGTGTTGATATTTTAAAAGATGGCGCTTCAGCAACTTATGGTTCTGATGCCATTGCGGGCGTGATTAATATTATTCTAAGGGATGATATTGATGGCGCTGAAATAACCGCAAGAATAGGTGATACCTCTGCAGGAGGTGGTAAAGAGGAGAGTGCGAGTCTAGTTTGGGGAAGCCATACAGAAAAGAGCAGTCACACCTTTATTCTAGATTATTTTAATCGTGAGGAGCTGCTTTATGGAGATCGAGATTACTCCAAATCGGCCAATCAGTCGGCATTAAGGCCAAATGATCCTTTTGCTAAAAGTTTCCGGAGTTCTTCTGGGATACCTGGAACAATTGAATTAGCTGTACGTCCAGAAGATCCAGAAAAAGTTTTTCGTTTACCAGACACCTTTGGGAATGATGTTTGTGCACCTGAAGATATAGACTCTGTGGATAACATATGCCGATATGATTATGCTCCTGTTATGACCATGGTTCCAGAGAATAAGCGTTTTAGCGTTAACTATATGGGTAAATATGATATTACCGATAATGTTAGTGGTTTCCTTGAGTTTAACGGACAAAGCTCAAAAACGACGGTAAAAGGTGCCGGTAGCCCAAGCTTTAATGAGCTGTTTATGTCTGCCGATAATCCAAATCACCCATTTGCTGATATGCCAACCCATGAGTTTTATAATCAAGATTTAACCATGCGCCGACGTATGGTAGATATTGGCAATCGCTTAAAAGAGGTCGAATCTGATTATTATCGTACGGTTATTGGCCTTAATGGCCAGTTTGGTGAGTGGGATTGGGAGACAGCGTTTAGTTATATCAACAGTAAATCGGTGGAGCGCGGTATTGATGGCTTCCCTAACTCTCGTCGCGCCCAGGAAGCGATTGATAACGGCAGTTGGAATCCGTTTGAACCTTCTACAAATACGCAAGAGGCGTTAGATTTTATCGAGACCACTACCAATCGTGTAGGCGAGTCGACCAACCGTTCACTCGATGCAAAATTGTCAGGCCCTCTGCTTGAGATGCCTGCGGGTGAGCTTATGGTGGCGTTTGGTATTGAGTATCGTGAAGAGACTATCAGTGACAATCCCGATGATCAGTTCTTGCGCGGTGAGGTATTTGGAACCGAGGCGACCCAAGCGAATGGAGAGCGTGATAATACCGCGTTTTATGCCGAGTTAGGTGTGCCGGTATTTGAATCACTGGAGCTACAGTTAGCCCTTCGTCATGAGGATTACAGTGACTTTGGTACAACAACCGACCCTAAGGTGTCGTTTCTTTGGTCACCACTGGAAGATCTCTCTTTTAGGGGCTCATGGGGTACGGCATTTAGGGCGCCCTCTTTGGCTCAATTAGGCTTAGGGAGGACGGATGAGTCTCCATCACTTGTTGATACCGTGCGATGTGATGCAGTGGGAAACATTAATAAAGCCTGTGAAGTTCAAGAATATACAGCAGTGTTTGAGGGGAATCCGGACTTAGGACCGGAAGAGTCCACAAGTTATAACTTAGGGGTTATCTATAACATTACCGATAATTTAAATTTCTCATTAGATTATTATAGTTATGATATTGAAAATATTATCGATTCAGATACTCAGTTTGTTTTCAGTAACTTTGGTGATGATCCTAATGTTGTTGAGCGTCTGCCATCAGCGATCCCAAATGATCCTGGTGAGGTGGTGACCATCTATGATTCATTCCAGAATATTGGCGACTTAGTGACCACTGGTTTAGATCTGGATGCCAATTTCCTGCTTGAAACCGGTGCTGGCGAATTTAAGTTTAGCTATGCATTGAACTATATGCTGAAATATGAAGATAAGCGTCCTGACTCGGATGGTGGACAGAGGATCAATATTGTAGAGGGAGATTTTGAGCAGCCTGAAGCACGTTGGACTGCCGGTGTCGATTGGACAATTACTGATTTTAGATCTTACCTAGGTCTAAATTATATTGGTGAGTTTAAGCAGAAAGAAGCGGTCCAAAAAGACGGGATGCCTGATATTGATGCCATGATGACGGTTGATGCATCGGTTAACTACTATGGGTTACCCGATACTGTGCTGACATTGGGGGCGACCAATCTACTTGATGAAGAGCCACCTTTCTCCTATCACGACTTTATGGGGTATGTGACCTCAGTACACAGTGGTCAAGGGAGATTTGTTTATCTACAGGCGAGCTACAGCTTTTAAACGTGTTTAATGTTTAATCTGTAACTAAATACTAAGCGGCCCCACATGGGCCGCTTTTTTTGTTTTAATGGCAACAGGCTTATAGAAAACTAATTGTCGAAGGAGTGAGAATGATTAAGTTATATGGTGTACCTCGTAGCCGTTCACTGCGTGTATCTTGGACGCTTGAGGAGCTGGGGCTGGATTGGCAGTACCATTTTATCAATTTTGCCAAGGGGGATAGCCGTAGTGAATCTTTCCTTGCGGTAAACCCTTGCGGAAAAGTGCCTGCTTTAGTGGATAATGATCTGGTGGTAACAGAGTCTGCAGCAATTGTGCTGCACTTGGCTGAAAAGTATGGTGACAGAAAGCTATTACCAACTCTTGGAAGCGATGCCAGTGCGCTGCATCACCAGTGGGTGAGTTTTATTATCTGTGAGCTTGAACAGCCGCTCTGGACCATAGGTAAACATAAGTTTGCGCTGCCAGAGGAGATACGTCAGCAGAGTATGTTTGCCGTGGCAAAATGGGAGTTTGATAAGGCTGCGGCCATTGCTGAAAACTGGTTACCTGACAGTGACTTCTTATTGGGAGATAAGTTGTCGGCGGCAGATATTTTACTAGGGCATACTCTGTTGTGGGCGACACGTTTTGAGCAGGATATTCCGCCTAAGTTAGCGGCATATCGCGATCGCGTTACAGCGAGACCCACGATGGTCAAAGCCCTCGAAAAAGAGGTCGCAGGGGCTGAGTAACGCTCCTCGCTCATACCTTAATCTATTAGAAACGAAAAAAGCATCGATGAAAGATGCTTTTTTATTTGTCATTTTGGTATCGCTTATATACTTTTCGAAACTCGAAACTCGAAACTCGAAACTCGAAACTCGAAACTCGAAACTCGAAACTAGATCTGAGTCGCAGCCCATTTAGCGCGACTTTCTCGACTCTCTTTTAAGCCCTCTTTTTCGCGGTAAGCTTTATAACTCTCCACCTCTAACGCCACTAGAGTGACATCGACCTCGAGTATCAGTTTACACTCTTTCTTAATGCGCCAAGCTGAGGTGTTATAGAGCTCGGTAAGAGGTAGGGCGCCTAAGAACTCTGGATTATACTGAGCGTATAGTGCCTGAGTTGGGTAGACCACAAAGCTAAGTTGGCGCTTTGGCTCCTTTTTAAAGAGCTCTTCGATACCATCACAGGTGTTAAGCACCTGCATCTCGATGGTCTCATCAATTTCGATAAGCTTTTTCTCTGCTAAACCTGAAACTGGCTTCTCACCTGCTTCCCAAGCGATCACATCCTCTTCGCTTGCTTTGCTCAGTTCTCCAACTTGTGCAGTGGTGAGGCCTAAAGATAAGCGCAGGTATTTAATTTCAATGGCATTTAAGCCCATATTCTTTGACATTGTATTTCCAATATTTAGATTTTTCGCTAGCTTGAAGCGAATAGATAAACTTATCATCTACTAGAACCTAGAACCTAGAACCTAGAACCTAGAACCTAGAACCTAGAACCTAGAACCTAGAACCTAGAACCTAGAACCTAGAACCTAGAACCTAGAACCTAGAACCTAGAACCTAGAACCTGCTGTTTATCTTGCTAAGAAATTAGCTCTTCATCCAGACTTGCTCTACCCATTCCCACAAGGATTCCCAGTACTCACTCTCACTGCCATCTTCGTTCCAAAGCAGCATTTGCCCCTCTTGGTCGATACAATAGAAGCTGTTGCCCTGTTGACAAACGGCGACGTATTCACGAGGCATGCCGATAGACCAGGCATAAGCTGTAACTTCCGGTAGGAAAGTATGGGAGTTAGGATCGCTCACGGTAACAGGCTCTAGGGAGCCATAGATGACATCACTGGCGTAGAGTAGGTACTGCTTTAATTCGCCAGGAAGGGGCATCAAGATCTCCTCCTCGGCCATAACGAGCTGATCAAATGTTGGGAGTTCTAAAGGAATAGGAACGGTTTCACTCATTTCCTGTAGTTGCTCTATGATGTCGTGCATTGTCTCTTCGCTAGTTTAGCTATCAGTAAAGGGGGAGTATATCTTGAATTGGTGAAATTTGTTAGTTGGATAAATGGTCGAAAGCCTGAGGTGCTTTAGGCTTTCGACTAGGGGAGACTAGGCCGCCATTGGGAGCACACCTGCACTGTCGATGCGTTTATAATTCAGCCAAGCTTTATGGTACTGCTTGTGAGAGCTTTGACGCAGCTCGGTGATCCTTGCTGTTTCACTGTTAAATAATGGTCTGTTCTCTACATTTGCTAAGGCTTCAATCTCCTGAATCTCTTCATAGGCCTTATGTTCGGGACCACTTTTTATCTTAGCTATCTCATTGAGGTGGAGCTGAACTTCAACAATCATGCCTGTTTGAGGGAGTTTGATCAGGGTATTGAGATCTCGGTAGCCTGACTCTTTTGGGGAGGAAAAGCGGTTTTTCACTTGTAGTACTTGAGTCTGCTCACTGAGTGTTTGGTATGCTTGCATAAGGTCGTGAATATTATTGGCCAGTATGCTGGCTCTAGCTAAATCGGTGAGCTGACTGGCATCACCATCGAACTTAGTTGTGACCTTATTTAGTGCTCTCTCATAGGTTTTTATTGGGGGAAGGGATGCGTTGAGTGAGCCCTGTTGAGTGATGGTATTGATGATGTGGTTGAGTTCATTCTGTGCTGGTTGGGCTGTCGAATATAAGCTATCAAGATCGCTGCTAGTTTGTCTGGGAGTATGCTGCTGGTGGCTGGAGATTGAATACAGACCAGTGAGGTTTTTTGGCAGTGATTGCCTGACGGCATAGTTATCACTCTTCTCTTTAATCTGGCTTTGGAATTCATGGGTTGCCGCGAAGCCTGTGCGGGTAGAGAGGAGAAGCAGAAAGATGAAAAATGTTCTAAATAACTTGTTCATACTGTTCATAAACATACGATGGACCTCAAAACTCGTTAAGAATGCAAATGGTCATTAACTATTTTATACCCAAGCCACCTCAAGATGCTCGTTTCAGAGCTCCCGTAGGATAGCTGAACAAGGCAGTGATTGAGGATAATGGTTATTCCCTTGTTGATATCACTAACGCAGAGCAGGGATTCTACGGGAACTCCCGAAGGGCAAGGCGAGAGGCAACATTTTTCTGTGTTATGAAATATTGAATTAGAATAACTAGTCCTACTATTTCATGCCTTGAACTCTGTCACTTCTCGACATGCTGAGTCCTGCATCTTGAAGTTGTTTGGGTATATATACCAATCTATAGGTGCCCCCCTTAATCGCGGCTGAACGGATAATTAAAGTTTGTTCATGGAGAGATTACCTTAAGTTACAGGCAAAAAAAGAGCGCCTATAGCGCTCTTTTAAAAGAAAATATCTATTACCAGATCTTGACGCGTTTTTCGGGAGCTATGTACATGGCATCCCCCTCTTTTACATCATAGGTGCTGTAGAACTGAGGCATGTTTGACAGGGCGCCTAGCGAGCGGAACTTAGCGGGTGAATGTGGATCGGTGGCCACACGGTTACGCATAGACTCCTCTTTCATCTTAGCGCGCCAAATTTGTGTGAAGCCGATGAAGAAACGCTCATCACCGGTTAAACCATCGATCACTGGGGCTTCTTTGCCATTGAGTGAGTGCTGGTAAGCTTTATAAGCGATAGTCACACCAGATAGATCACCAATGTTTTCACCTAGCGTGAGTTCGCCATTCACATGCAGGTCATCAAATACCGCATAACCGTTGTACTGCTCAACCAGTGCTTTACCACGAGCGGCAAACTCTGTGAGGTCATTCTCAGTCCACCAATCGCGCATATTACCTTCGCCATCAAACTTAGCACCTTGGTCATCAAACCCATGGCCCATCTCATGTCCAATTACCGCGCCAATGCCACCATAGTTTACCGCATCATCCGCTTCCATATTGAAGAAAGGAGGTTGTAAGATTGCAGCTGGGAACACAATTTCATTCATGGTTGGGTTGTAGTAAGCGTTCACGGTTTGTGGCGTCATATGCCACTCCCACTTACGGATTGGACCCGCTAGTTTTTCAAGCTCTTTTTCATGGCCGAGTTCATTTGCACGGATATTGTTACCGATCAGATCGTCAGCTTTAATGGTCAGTTTGTCATAATCTTCCCATCTGTCTGGATAGCCGATTTTCGGATCGAACTTAGCGAGTTTATCTCTGGCGGCAACTTTAGTATCTGCACTCATCCAAGTCAGACCATCTATGCTCTCACCGTATGCGCCACGAAGGTTTTCAACCAGAGCTTGCATGCGAGTTTTAGCTTCAGGCGTAAAGTGACGTTTAACATAAACCTTGCCTACCACTTCGCCTAATACACTGTTAACAGTGCTTACGCCACGCTTCCAGCGAGGTTGCTGCTCCTCTTGACCATTAAGGGTCTTAGAGAAGAACTCAAAGTTCTCATTATCCAGTTCAGCGGTCATCTCTCCTGCAAAGTGAGTTAGAAGCTGCCATTTCATGTAGGTTTGCCACGCCGCGAGGTCGTTAGCTTTTAACACTTCGTTGAAGCCTTCAATAAAGCTTGGCTGATTGATGATGATATCAGGCTGTTTTGCAACGCCTAATGTAGTTAGGTAACCGTTCCAGTCGATATCAGGAGCCATAGCTGAAAGCTCTTCTATCGTCATCTTGTTATAGGTCTTAGTGCTGTCACGTGTTTCAACAACGTCCCAATGTTTACCAGCGATGGCTGTTTCAAGGGCTAAAATCTGCTCTGCACTGGCTTTAGGCTTGTCAAAACCTGCTAAAGTGAACATCTTCTCGATATGCTCAACATAGGCTTTACGGATATTAACGAAGCGTTCGCCTTCATTGAAGTAGTAATCTTTCTCTGGCAAGCTCAAGCCGTACTGCCAAATATGGGTTGCGTAACGGCTAGAGTCTTTAGCGTCAACACCTATGTAGAAAGCCAGTGGGGTGCCGCCACCAATGATCTGGCTATGAGCGAAGTAGTTAACCAGATCGCCTTTGGTTTTCAGTGCTGCAATCTTATCTAACTCACTCTGGATCGGTTTTGTACCAAGCTTATTCAGTGTCTCTGTGTCCATAAATGAACGGTAAAGGTCGGCTACTTTTTGCTCATCACTACCTGCAACTAGGTTTGGTGTGGCTGCAACCTCTTCGATAATGGCTTTGACATCATCACGAGACTTTTCTCGTAGATCGTAGAAAGCACCTGTGCTGGTTCTGTCACCTGGGATCACAGTGTTTTTAAGCCAAGTCCCATTTACATAGCTGTAGAAGTCATCTTGTGGGCGAATTGATTTGTCGAAATTTTTGAAGTCTATTCCTGAACTTAAGGCTTTTTCAACGGCGACAGCGGTATCTGTTTTAGCGGTTTCTGGAGCCTTTACTTCGGCTTCTTCATTATTGCAGGCAGTGAGGCCCAATATGAGTGAGGCACAAAGTCCCCCGACGAGTGCTTTATTCATTTTTTTTCCTTTTAGTCTGCTGTTTGCCCCTCTAAGAGCATATATGCCTTTGTAGTAGGTAATAATCTCAATTTGGCATAGTGGTACACATGTTAAGGCCATAGAGGGATTGTAAACAAGCTTTTGACCTGTGATGAAGCCGATTGAAGCGGCTTCATATGTAAGAAAAGGTTTCCTTTTTAAAAATACTCACTCACAGAGAGGAAATATTGCGGTATATGTTCTATCAATAGACGTACTTTTTTGGTGGCTGAGAAGTGAATGGGTAGACCGCATAGATACCTCGCTTTTTAGCGACACGGTTGGGCATGGTATCTATTAAATCTCCCTTCATTGGAGCGTGATAGACCAAACACCGAGGAACATGGCGATACCATATCCACCTAACGCTGATTTTTTCAGGGCGGCGTCATTGTCTGATAGGCGTATTGCAAACAGCTATGGTTAAGTAGCCATTAAAATTCAGCTTCGATGCAGAAACTCATAAATTCCTTGGTACTTGGATGATTAAGCTCTAACAGCTCTGCGTGTAGGTGTAATCTATCAGCCTTAGTGCCGTAGAGATCGTCACCGACTATCGGCATATTTAGTCCTTGAGCATGGGCGCTATGAACTCTTAACTGATGAGTACGCCCTGTTTTAGGGTATAAGTGAACCTTAGTTTTGCCATCCTTACGTTCAATTACCTGCCACTTAGTTTCGGCGGGTTTTCCATGATCAAAGCAAACTAATTGTCTTGGCCTGTCATCGAAGTCACCTCTCATCGGTAGGCTAATGCTCCCTTCGTCTTCTCTAAGCTCACCTGTGAGCAATGCGGTATAGCGCTTCTTCACCGTGCGGGCGATAAATTGCGCCTGCAGGCTTTTATTAGCCTCTTTGGTCAGTGCTATTACCATTAATCCAGAGGTCGACATGTCGAGTCGATGAACAATAAGTGGCCCTGTTGCATCTGGAAACTGAGTCTTCATACGAAGATATACTGAGTCTTGAATGCTTTTTCCTGGCACAGAGAGAAATTCAGCAGGCTTATTGATGATAGCCATCTCTTCATCTTGATAGATGATATCTATGGCTTTACCTACAGCAGGATTGTTGAGTAATGGGTTTTTATCCAACTCCATCCCATCGAGCATATGGCCTAAGATAGGTTTACACTTTCCCTGACAAGCACCATAAAAGTTCTTATGTTGTCTTATCTCTGATTTAGGCGAGCTTCCCCACCAAAATTCGGCCATCGCCAGTGGTTTCATGCCCCATTTAAAGGCGTAATGAAGCAGTTTAGGTGCAGCACATTCACCGGAGCCTGCTGGTGGTGTTTGATGTACGGTATCTTTGAAAATGTTGCCTAAGTCTCTATGCTCACCCTTGATATTTAAAAATCGATAATGTTCAAATAGCTTTTTCTGTAGTTTGGCTGATGAGCTTTTACGCTCCTGCTTAAGCTGGTCTATTTCATCGGTTAATTGGTTGAGTTGCTGTTTTGCAGCATCTACTCGCTCATCCCAATAGAGATTTAGGGCTTTAAGCTGGTTTTTATGGTGAACACTCTCTTTAGCTAGCTTGGCTTGAAGTTTGATAAAGTCGGTTTCATTAAGTTCGAGCTCAGCTTTCGTTCTATGGGCTTTGCGTGTTTTTCGCCCCTCAATAATATGTTGTCTTTGTGCTTCAAGCTGCTGTTTACTTGCATCGATTTCATCAGCTAAGAAGTTACTGTATTCACTAATCTTAGGGTTAGTGTTCAGCTTGCTTAATTGTTCACTGAGTTGATTAATACGTGTTTGCTCTGTGAGGAAAAAACCTCCCTCTGTGAGCATGTCAAATACCGGAGGCACGAAGTTGGGCAGTAGGTTTTGGTCGGCAACTTTACCTGAAAATGCTGATAGATAACCGAGTTCTCCTTGAGCATTGTGGACCACTAATACACCGAACATTTTACCGATCGCTCCCTCTTGAACACCTTGGTGACCAAAATTGTGTTGCCACTGAGTTTGGCTGTCGAGATATGCCTGAAGTTCCTTTGCTGCAAGCAAACATAGTGGGTGAGGCTCATAGTAAAATGGATAGGTAAATCGCTCAGGTAGTGCTAATGCTTGAGCTGAACCGGTAAAGAGGGTGAAGCAGTTTTCAGGGGAGTGCATGATATAGTCTTTAGCCATAACAGCGCTAAGCTATATGGACGGTAGTCATTGGTGCGAAAGTTGCGCGATTTTACCCTTTTGCCCCCTAAAATTCAATTTGAGCGGTGTAGACTTTGAGCCTATGTAAAGAGAGCAAGGTTTGAATCATTCTCATTACTTATATTTTAGATATACATATCCAAAAATTAATCTATGTTACCTATAAGTTAACTGGTTATTTTACTTTAAATACAATATCTTGCGCTGTGATTTTTCATTGTGTTTTTTTCTCGTAAAAAAGCTAGATATATCATTGTTCTAGTTAGGGCATTTGGTGTAGATTACGCATCCTTTTTGCTCAGTCTTTGAGCAACCCAAATTGTTGTTTGATTGGTTAGAGATCTATTTGTTGAGCTCTACCATTTTTTGCATTTTTGAATCCTCTATTCATCATTAAGCCTTTAAGTGGCCAAGACCGTTAGAGCGTTCCCTATTGAAGGTATTATCAATGAACATCTTATTTCTTATGTATCCATGGAGCAGTGTTGAGCCTGAAACTGATTCAACATTAAGAATGATCCATGAGTGTGTCGCTAGGGGGCATACCGTTGCGCTTACTACGCCACATAATTTGACCATGAGATCATCTGAAGCAAGTGCCTTTTGCCAAATTTTCAGTAAAGAGGAGCCTGTATCGAACAACATCGTCTCTTTTTATAAAAAGGCTGTGTTTAAAAAGGCTCGTTTGCCATTAGCAGGCTTTGATACGATTATCATGCGTGCGAACCCACCCTTGGATCCAATTGCACTGAACTTCTTAGATTCGGTTCGTGATGATGTGTTTATCATGAATGATATCGATGGTTTACGTATTGCTAATAATAAGCTGTACACCGCCTCATTTGATGATCCAACAAATAAGTTTATTCCTGTAACTCATGTATCTAAAACTCCTGAGTATTTAGAGGAGGTGTTAAGGGAGTCGACAACCGATAAGATGATCATGAAGCCACTTGATGGTTATGGTGGCCAAGGGGTTATCTTAGTGGAGAAGCATGCGCAAAAGAGCTTCCACTCTCTACTTGAGTTTTATATCAACAGTGGCAAAGGCGGCAACTACGTTATCTTGCAAGAGTATGTTGAAGGCGCTGACGCTGGAGATGTGCGTATTTTAATGTTGAATGGTGAGCCTATCGGTGCGATGAAGCGTATTCCAGCTCAAAATGAGGTGCGCTCAAATATCCATGCTGGTGGCAGCGTGGTTAAACATGTTCTAACCAAAAAAGAGAAGGAGTTGTGTAAACACATAGGTCCTAAATTGGTGAGAGATGGGTTGTTTTTTGTTGGTATTGATGTGATCAACGAAAAGTTGATTGAAGTGAATGTGCAAAGTCCAGGCGGGATAATGCGTATAAATAAACTTAATAACGTTAAGCTGCAAAAAAAGGTTATCGACTTCGTAGAGGGTGTGGTGAATGCCAAAGAGGTCTTGAGTCAACGTAAAACTGAATTTAGAAAGGCGATTGAAGATGCTCACGTTATCTGAGAAGGAGTGTATTGCACTCATTAACAGGGGCGAGTGTTTTCAAGCTGAGGTTGAAGATGGCGCTTTCATTGTAAAAATTGATGATTACTCACCTATGGTCTGTACTGCTATTCATAATGGCCACAGATTGCGAGATGATCTTAAAAAATCCTTTTTACTGAGTAAAGAGGAGCGATTTTATGAGGAAGATCCCTATACGGATGAGTTGATCTCCTCATTTCCGATTGTCTTGATTGGTAATGATTCTCGCTTTGAATATGACTTGAATCGGGCTAAAACTTTGTCGACTTACTATAAAACAGCTTGGAATAAGCAGGTTTGGGAAAAGCCGCTGTCGACTAAACAAAGAGCCTTTAGTCATGCTAAGCATGAGTCATTCTACAATGTACTTGAAGCCATCATTGCTCGATTAGAGATGCTATTTAAAAATAGCATCGTCTTTGACATGCACTCTTATAATCATCAAAGGATCGCGAAAGACACGCCAACGTTTAATATTGGTTCAGGTCAGATTGATGTCGAGCGTTGGGGGAGCATCAGTCACTATTTTGAGCGAGAGCTGAATAAGATAGCCCTGCCAAATCTCGATGTGAGGGCGGCCACAGATGAGGTCTTTCAGGGGCGAGGCTACCTTATCGCTCACATTAACGCTCACTTTGACAACACCTTAGTGTTACCGGTTGAGGTTAAAAAAGTCTTTATGGATGAGACGAGTGGGGAGGTTTATCCTCTGGTACTCGAAGAGCTAAAAGCTGGCGTGAAACACGCTATCTCTGAAACAGCGGCTCACTTTATGCGCCGTTTTGGAAAACGCAAAACCGTTAGTAATGCCGAACTACTCTCATCATCTCTGTCACCGGAGCTGGTTGAACTAGACAAGCAGCTCTATGGACTGTGTAGAAGCGTTGAGACACTCAGGTTTATTAATCCAGTAAATATTGCCAGTGAGCGCAAGAATTTTTTTGGTAAAAAAGCCTTAATTACGCCTGATTTTAGTTATAAACAGTTGAATATTAATCCTTACCAATTTAGAGAGCAGTTGTATAAACTCCCTGTCGAACAGGTGATGGACGCTGATATTCAACAACTATATCGCCATGTTATCGATAATATGGCAACTAAAATAGACCTGATATCTTCCATTGGCAGTGATGATTTTGTTTACAACTCGCTGAAATATTATGGTCAGCCTGACAAGAACGATCTGGCTAATGCTGAGTTTATTTTAAGGGCGCCTGAAATCGAAGGCGATGATGAACCCGAACTTCATTCAGCCGATGTAGCAGTTGAGTTATTTAAAGAAAAAGCCAAGGAGTGGGGCCTTAAATGCAAGATTGAGAAGTCATCTCGAATTGTTGCCAAGGCGATGGTCGATAATGATAAAGCCTGCTTATTGATCAATAAAGAGGCCTCATTTACATCCAAGGAGTTAGTTGCATTTGCTTACCACGAGTTAGGTGTGCATATGTTGACAACTGTGAATGCTAAGCGTCAGAAACTGAAAGTATTTTCTCTAGGTTTGAGCGGCAATACCCAGACTCAAGAGGGGCTTGCCATCTACAGCGAATATTGCTCTGGCAATTTAACACTAAGCCGATTGAAAACCTTAGCGCTTAGGGTGGTTGCCGTTAATTTAATGCTGCAGCACAGAGATTTCCCTGTGACTTATCAGGCATTGGTTAAGGATTACGGTGTAAGCTGTGAGCAAGCGTTTACTCTGACAACTCGTGTGTATCGTGGTGGTGGTTTTACTAAAGATTACTTATACCTGAAAGGGTTTAGAGATATCTATACTTTAGGCAAAACGACTAAGCTTGATAATCTATTAGTGGGCAAAACAGGCTTGTTAGACCTGCCTACAGTTAATGAGATGGTGGGGCGAAACTTGTTGGTAAAACCTGTTTCATTGTTTGAGTTGCAATTAAAGCCGCCTCAACCACTCTCGATTATCGATTATCTGGTTTCAGGTATCCGTTAATTAGTCAAAAAACTTATGACAAACCCCTCTCACGTTATGTGAGGGGGCTAATAACAATCAGTATAAGAAGTTGATCTACTCAATTAAGGTTTAACAGCTCTAACGATCGGGTTTTGTAAACTGATCAGTGTTTCGGTTGATTGGATCTCATCGATTGATTGAATGCGGTTGATCAAGACATGCTGTAGCCCATCTATGGATTGGCACATGACTTTAACGAACACACTGTAGTTACCGGTTGTATAGTAAGCTTCGACCACCTCTTCCAAAGCATTGAGCTTAGATATTGCTGCTGGATAATCGCCAGCACTTTTGAGGTTAATACCGATAAAACAGCACACATCATAACCAAGGGCTTTAGGATCTACTGTGATTTGTGCACCTGTGATAATACCAGCCTGCTTCATCTTCTCTACACGGACATGGATTGTTCCCGCACTGACACCAAATCGTTTGGCAAGCTCAGCAAAGGGGGTTCTCGCCTCCTCCATCAGTGCTGATAAAATCTGGTTGTCGAGTTGATCTCTTTGAAATGAGGTATCCATTGTAGGTAGCTTATTAATATGATGAATGCTAACTAATCTACGTCTTTTTGTGTTATATGGCTATTAAAAAGCGATTTTTGTTGTAATTTTATTTAGTTGTAGAGTGAGGTAGAGAGGTTATTTCAATTTTTAGTTCTACTTCACTGCTCTGTCTCAGGCTCTAAAAAGGGCACTTCACAGGTAAAAGTTAACGTTTCTCCTGAGTAAGGCTGTTTGATAGTCAGCTCCTGAGCATGCAATAGTAGTCGGCTAGCCAAAGATTTTGCTAACGGATCTGCATAGAAGTTATCACCAAGTATTGGATGCCCTATAGCAAGCATATGTACCCGTAGCTGGTGTGAACGACCTGTAATGGGGGTTAGCTTGACTAGAGTTGAGCGTTTAGCCCTACTTATCACTTCATAGTGGGTTAGTGATGGCTTACCCACTTTATGATCTACCTTTTGCTTTGGCCGATTTGGCCAATCACAGATAAGGGGAAGCTCGACTTTGCCGCTGTCCGATCTTATATGCCCTGCAACACGCGCGTAGTAGGTTTTCTTCGTTTCTCTCTCTCTAAACTGTCTTTTCAACTCTTTTTCTGCATTTCGTCTTAATGCAAGGACGATAATGCCAGATGTAGCCATATCGAGCCTGTGTACAACTTGAGCATTTGGGTATTCGGCTAAAACCCGGGCATAGATACTGTCTCTATGGGCAGGGTCGCGCCCTGGGACAGAGAGTAGTCCTGACGGTTTGTTAACAACCAAAATGTCTTTGTCTTGGTAGATAATCTCAAGCCATGGGGTTGTTGGAGGGGAGTAGATAAAGTCAGACATAAAAAAACCTAAGTATAAATGCGCTGCAAAGATACCTGTTTGGGGTTAGTTGAGGCAAGTAAAAATAGCGCCAGCTAGCCTCTCTTTTGGCTTTAGTGGGAGGATTTAATGTTAATAGCATTGATTTCATTTGTTTATCTTGGTCTAATTTAAGACTCTTATCTGTACTCTTTAGAATTTCATGTTTTTATTTCTATTTTCAAGCTAATAAAACGGGTTATACATGTTAAAGCGAACTCGGTATCGATTGGCTGATAAGGTAGTCGATCCAGCGCAATGTACCATCTTAAGTGATGGCAACTTACTCAAGGTTGAGCTAAGGGCCATGCAGGTACTACTGTGCCTAATAAACCATGCTGGTGAACCTGTCAGCCGAGATATGCTGCTCGATGAGGTCTGGTCTGGTGGTGAGGTTTCTGATAATGCGATTAATCGTATTATAGGGATACTAAGAAATCAGCTTGGAGACAATGCTAAGTCGCCCGAGTTCATCAAAACCCTGCCTAAGGTGGGCTATGTCTTAATTGCGCCTATTACTCTGGTCAAAGAGGTGACTAAGCATGAGAAGTTTGCGACAGAGGTCATAGCGGGTGCAGAGCTTGAAGTTGAGGAGAGTAAAAGGCTGGTATTTAAGCGAAGCCTGTTTGCGACTCTTTATCAACATGCTGGCAAGATGTCGATTCTAATGGCAGGGCTTCTGTCCCTGCTACTCTTCTCGGTTTATCAAATTAGCCATAACGAGAGCAGTGAAAGTCCCCAATATATTAAAACAGAGCTTAAGCGTTTGACCTATTTAGATGGTCAAGAGTTGTCACCTATGCTCTCGAGTGATGGGAAGTACCTGACTTTCGCCAAGCGAAAACTTGGAGAGAAAAATTGGCGGGTAGGCTTAATGACACTGGGTAACCGTAAAACTTACTTTCTTGATGATCCGTTCGATAGCCAAAGCTACCCTGCTTTTAGCCCAGATGGAAGTAAGATAGCTTACCTTTCATTTAATCGTGGAGGTGGCTGTCAGATCAATGTGGTGGAGGTGAGTGAGGGAGAGTTTGGAGAGATAAGTAAGATAACCGATTGCAAAAGTATCATTCGGAGTACGAGTATTGCCTGGCACCCATCAGGCAAAAGTATCTATTATACCGATGAAGATCATCAAAAAGAGTTCCTTAGTGAGAAGATGATTTTCTCTATCGACATAACAGGGAAGAATAAAAAACAACTAAGTCAACCTTACTCCATTGGTGGGGGAGATTATTCGATTAGTCTCTCTCCAAACGGACGCTATCTTGCCGTAGTCAGGGATGTTCATTGGTATAAAGTTCAGATTATGTTGCTGTCATTGGAGACCGGGAATTGGCAAAAGCTGTTTCCTTTAGAGCTTGCTTTACATTCAGTTGCTTGGAGCGGAGATAGCGAGTCAATTATCTATCGCGGTAAGGGAAATCATTTGATGCGCTATAACATTGAACTAGGGGAACATATTCAAATCACCAACATTCTACAGCCAATTCTCTCACCTATCTCTAATCCTAATGGGGATATTGTTGCTGTATTAGGTAAACTTTTTGATGGTGAAATTAGGAAGTTAAATGATTCTTTTGATGAGCCTCGTGATAGCTCACTGTTCGTGAACAGTAAACCTGTTGACAAACATTATATAACATCTAACGGCAGTGATTCGCGCCCCTCTGTTAGTTTAGATGGTAAAAAATTAGCTTTCGTTTCAACCAGAACGGGTGAGTCGCAAATCTGGTTAAAGTCACAAGATGGAACTGAGAGACAGTTAACATATTTTAAAGATATTAATTTTATAAGGCATATTAGCTTCTCTGGTGATGGCACTAAGATTTTAGGGCGAAACAATCACCAAGCTTTTATCTATGATCTAACGACTAATACTGTACATTTTATCGATATTCAAGGTGAGCATGAACTCTTCAATGTAGCTTGGGGGCCGGATAAAAAAACCATTATAGCGTCATTTGATATTTTAGGGAGATCGTCACTTAGGTTGGTGGATATCAAGTCTGGCCAAATTTCTGATGTTCTGGCTGAAGAGGTTGAGTTTGGTCAGTTTTCAAATACCGGTCAGCTCTATTTTATTAAAAGGGCGAAAGATGGCTTATGGACGATTGAGAACGGCGAAACAAAGCTTATTCATAAAGACTTTAATGTAATGCTAGATATGTCTTGGACTATAGTCGATCAATTTGTTTACAACTTGGCTTACCGAGAGGGACGTATTGATATCGATAGAATTGATCTTAATACAGGAGAGCATGTGATTATGAAATTTGCTGATGCTCCTCTAGCCCAAGCAATTGCTGTTGACAGAGAAGGAAGTATTTACCTTGGAGATTATAACGAGAGCAATACTAACATCATTAAACTTGATTATTAGCGGCTAGAGATAAGTCGTTGAAAGATAAAAGGTCACTTTTTTGTAATGTTTTGATTATGTATTTTTTAGCCTTAAGTTGTAGTTTTCCTTAAGATAGACATTAGTGGTTGTTTAGCCAGCTCGTATGGCTATTAAAAAAGCAAAAAGACTTATTTAGTAAGCTTTAGTAAAGATTTAGTGGTGACTTGAGAGGGCCAGATATGAAAAATGGTAAAATGATGACGTTCTTTAAGGCTGCGCTAATTGGTGCTGTCTGCACATCAGGAATGAGTGTTGCGATTGCACAAAGCGAAGGTGAAATGACTCTTAATGTGGGGCAGAGTATCTTTGAATTAAACAAGGATAAAACCAAGGATAAGGTGGTGATTATACCTACACAAGGGTGCCCTATGGAGCCTTGTCCTGGGGAGCAGATTATCAAGTAAATAACTATAATGGTTAACAAAAAATGGTTGTGTATCAAGAGGTGCACAACCATTTTTTGTTTTTAACTCTAAACAGCTAAACAGCTAAACAGCTAAACAGCTAAACAGCTTCTGCCTCCTTTTCTATCCAACCTTAGCTTAAAATCGTCTGCACCCAATGCTAAATTTAGTCTATCTGCTTTTCTATTTAACTCTTATGTTCGGGACATAAGTTTTTCTACTGTAACTTATTTTATCAAAGCTCACTTATAGACTTAGGTTCTAGTAATGAACGACATTACCCCACCTTGTTACAACAACTAAAGCGACTTTTTAACCGAATGTCTTTATCAATTATGTAGAAATCTATTAAGCTATATAATTTAATTTTTCTTTAAGCTGTTGAGTATTAACGATATCATCTTTTCATCATCTTACTGTTATGACTCAATGTTGTTATCGGATGTAGTTTTGTAGTCAGACAGGTTAACTCGGTAAGTATCAGTCTTTAGGTTTGCTTTTAATCTAAACTTTACCCTGGGTTTCACCACCGGTTCTCTACAACAAAAGGAAGTATGCAGTATTTTTGAGCATCATATATTTCATTGTCTGGTCCACAATTGAGATAACTGGATAGTACAGATAGTTAGGATTGGCGACTTAGATCTTGAGTTAGGTCTAAACAAGTCACTGAACTATAAGTATTAGCGTGATAGCTTTTAGTATTGTTATATTTCTGTAGAGGAAGGTGGTTCATTAATTGTGTACGCCTAATCTGATTACAGATTAACCTGTCTCCCTATTTTCTTTTCAACCGAAAACTGAAGTAAAATTTGTCAATTTAAGATGTACTGCTAGCGTTTATGTTTAATTATGATTGTTAGATTTACTTTTATGTAGTTGAACTTACTTAGTTTTCACTACGGCTAAGCCAAGTTTACATCATAAAGTTGTTAGGAATATTCATCTCCCTTTAGACATAGGGGTGCTTCATTTGAGCACTCCTTTTTTTTGGCTTTTTTATGCCATATCCTCTTATATATCCTTCGACTTGAAAGATTCTCTGCTTAGGTGATTAGTATCAAACCAATTGCTGCTGAGTGAAGGGAAGTCTTGTGACTAGTCTCTGAAACCAAGATAGGTGCTATGAAAAACCGTTACCGTTTACGTGCATCAGTGAGAAGGTCCAAACCACAAATGATAGTGCGATATGGATAAAAGCGTAAACTCCTTGATCTAGCCTCTCCATTCCTTTGGCCTGCCATATAAGCTGACCGTGCAGCAATATTACCAGTGGGAATAAACCGAAGAGGGGATAGAAGGCGATTGAGCTGCTGCCACCGAGTATTAAACGACTGAGAAGGGACCAAAAAACCATAAAAGCGGTGAGAATTGGAGGAGCTGCTTGTCGATATTGTTCTGGATAGGGGAACATATAACTCCTACTTTAGCTTTTTATTATTAGCATATGGTGGTTTAAAGAGGCTTTCTAGCAATAAGTTGTGCTTTATGACTCACGGTTGATGAGTTAAACACCTTTCCCTCAAAGTAATGTAGACAGCTCCAATGATCAAACTCTGATTTGAGCTCATGCTGTTTTAATAGGAAGTTAGGATTTCTGGGGCGACCTATTTCAGCTTGTTTTTCGATAAAGGTTTCATAGATGATAAGCCCTCCGGGTTTAATTGCCGCCTTAATTTGTGGAAAAAGAGGTCTGTGTAGATAATTAAAAACCAGTACTACATCATACTCTTCAACAGGAAGGTTTGGCGCTGTGCCCACCTCTAAATCCCATTCAAGGTAGCGATGACCGTTAGGCCTTTTATCTAGACCTGCTAACGACCTATCGATAAAGGTCACGTTATCGCCGCGTTCTACAAACCAGAGGCCATTTCTACCACTACCACAGGCGAGATCGAGTACTTTCTTATTGTTTTTAAGGTTTAACTCTTCGAAGTCAGTAATTAACTTTGAAACTTCAACCTTTAACTTCTTTTCTTCCATCGATTCTTCGCCCGTGAATAACTGAAAAGTGACGCAAGCCTGCAGGTCCATGAGATACGACTACAGATAGCAGTAGTGTGGTGACCACAAGCTCTGGTTTATATTGCGCTAAGGGAATAAAGAGGAGGAGTAAACCAAGCTTTACCAGTGTGAGCACACCTTTAAGCTGTATTAACCAACGCCAGTCTCTTACAACTTCCCATATCATCATCAACAAGCCAGTTGTCATGGCTATGCACCAGTAGTAGATCCACTTCTCTTGTGGAACACCTAAGAGTATGCCACCACCGGCACCAGTTACTCCGAGAATATGAAGGGCTCTTAGGCTGGTTTTACTTAGCCTTTGCAACCAAAATTGTTTTTCAGAGAGTTTGCTTTTTGCCATGTTCAAAGGATGGTTCGTTAAGTTGCTGCCAGCTTATCAGGAATTTCTATGCTGTGAAGAGTCGCGGGCAAAAATTGTATAGATGGGGGTCTTATCATGGCGTTTTGTATCGTGGAGTTGGTGAATTAAACAGAGGTTTCTATTAGACTCTTAAACCTAAGCAATATAGAGCTAGATATAGGGAAGATAATGAAAATAGGCTTCTTTAGTGCAAAGCACTATGACATGGAACACTTTGACCGTTCCAATAAGACTTTTGGCGCCGAAATTGAGTATTTTGACTATCGCTTATGCATGAAGTCTGTGCGGCTGGCTCATGGGTTTGAGGCCATTTGTGCTTTTGTGAACGACTCTCTATGTGAAGAGGTGTTAGTTGAGCTTGCGAGAAACGGAACTAAGATAATCGCTATGCGTTGTGCAGGGTTTAATAATGTCGACCTTGTCGCTGCTAAACGTTTAGGTCTACGAGTCGTTAATGTGCCGGCATATTCACCTGAGTCTGTTGCAGAGCATACGGTGGCCCTAATGTTGACCCTAAACAGAAAGGTCCATAAAGCCTACCAACGAACTCGTGATGCAAATTTCTCTTTGGAGGGATTAGTAGGTTTCAACATGCATGGCCGTACTGTCGGTGTTATCGGTACGGGAAAAATAGGCGTCGCAACCATCAAAATACTTCAAGGTTTTGGTTGCAAGGTGATTGCTCACGATCCCTATCCAAATCCACAGGTGGTAAACCTTGGAATTGAGTATCAGCCTCTTGATGAGCTCTATTCAGTATCCGATATCATCACTTTGCATTGTCCACTGACTCCAGCGAATCATCACCTTTTAAGTGCTGAAACCTTTGATAAAATGAAGCCTGGGGTGATGGTGATTAATACCAGTCGAGGCGGCTTGTTAAACGCAATGGATGCGATGGAGGCCCTTAAAAAAGGTCAATTGGGCTCATTAGGTTTGGATGTGTATGAAAATGAGAAATCTCTCTTTTTTGAAGACAAGTCGAATGAGATTATTCAAGATGATGTATTCAGGCGGTTATCTGCTTGTCATAACGTTATTTTCACAGGTCATCAAGCATTTTTGACTGCTGAGGCTTTAGAGGCCATAGCGTCAACGAGTTTACTAAATGTGCAGCAACTACTTGAAGGTGTAACTTGCCCTAATGAATTAAAATCATAAGCTTACAAAAAATGAGGAGATTAAAATATCCAAATCCTCTTTTTGTATCAGTTGAGTGATAACAACTGACAAATCAATACCTGGCTGATAGATTAAAGGCTCAATTTCAACCAGAGTTTTAACATTATGATGGTCACCCATGAAGTTCACGATATTCCAACCGCCACTGGAGTGATGCGAACCTATCTTTATCGCCCTGATGAAGAGGGGCCATTCCCTACCATTTTATTTTATTCCGAGATTTTTCAGCAAACAGAACCTATAGCAAGAGCCGCGACAATTATGGCTGGCCATGGTTTTGTGGTGCTAGTTCCTGAAGTATTTCATGAGCTTAACCAAATAGGAACTGTGCTTGCCTATGATGATGCTGGTAAAGATAAAGGCAATGAAGATAAGTTTGCTAAACCTCTAGAGAGCCATGACTCAGATACAGAGGCACTCGTCCAATTTGCCAGAAGTCAGCCTTTTTGTACTAGTCAGGTTGGCAGTATGGGAGTGTGTATTGGTGGTCATTTAGCTTATCGTGCAGCTATTAACCCTGATATATCAGCGGCGTTTTGTTTATACGCAACCGATATCCACTCAAGCACCTTGCCCAGTGAAGAGGGCAATGACTCTCTTTCCAAAACTGCAGATATTCAGGGTGAGCTTGTGATGGTGTGGGGCAAGCAAGATCCCCATGTTTCAACCGAGGGACGTAAACGTGTGTATGAGCAATTAGAGAGTACGCAGAGAAGGTTTACCTGGTTGGAAGTCAATGCGCAACATGCCTTTATGCGCGATGGTGAAAGTCGTTATGATCCTGCTTTAGCCATTCAGATGTACCTACAGGCTGTCGCTTTTTTTCACCGAATCTTACGTTGATCACTGATGAATTGTTGCAGTAAGAGTCATGATATATGACTCTTACTGCAAATTACTTAGCTTTGCTTGCTGTAGTTGGCCAGATCTTCAATGCTAACGCGAGCGATAAATTCATTATCAAGATAGAAATCTACCTGTTCTCCGCTCTTTTTGCCTGACATCAGCTGCTGACTACCGTCATCGAAATTGAGTGTCATGACTAAAGTATCTTCACTGGTCGCTTCCATGGTGGCATTGGTAAGCTTAATCTCTGGTAAAGGTGCTTTTGTAAGCTCTTTATTCAGATGAGGATTAACCTTAAAGATAGCTTCAACTGGCATGTCTACGACTGCCGGTGAACGTTTGGTTATTGGGTTAGTACCAGTCCAAAACTCAATGCTATTGAATATAAAGAGATCTGCTGTAGCTGTTAAGCCATAGACAGGGCTTAATAACATAAATAAGCCTGCGCGACCAAAACGGTTATCAACAACGCTTAAGTTGCCTTTAGTTACCATAGCACTCAGTCCCATCTGTCCCATACAACCTGTGAGCTGGGTACTTAATAGTGTGGCAAGTGTTATAGAGATTAATGTCTTTTTCATGATTATCTTCGTTGGTGGGAAAGCGAGCAGATTGTAATGATTAGATATTTATTGTTGGAGATCCTAATCACAAATCTTGGTTGAGTTTTGGTTGGTAATGCTAGCTAATTCGATCTAGATGTTATCCATCGGGAGCAGTTGTTCTTACTATGATTTAAAGTGTGCATATATTCATCGTTAACCATTTTGTGATTAACCCTCGTATCTTTAGCAATAACAGCTCTTGTATCGGCTGATCAAGATGGTCAGAGGATTTTTGGGTGTGCTATTTTACGGTTTTAGCGCATACTACGCCGCTTATACCAATCAGTATAAAGATTTGATCGCTCAGCGAGAGTTTAGCGGTCCTGAGGCAAGGTCCTTAATTGCTCCTGCATTAATGACATTCACCACATCCATGTGGTTTGCAACGAGTGAAGAGCATAGTTGTTCTACGGTCAAGCTCGTTAACACAGCATCAGAACCGCTAAAACTCGCTTGTAAGGAGTGTTTTTGGCTGCCTACTTCTGCGTTGAATGAACTCATAAGGGAACAACCATTGTGTCATCCATTCGCCTTGAATTAGTTTGCCAAAAGACACTCTGAGTAGATCAACTTCTTATACTGATTGGTATTATTTAAGAGGGGGAGGTATCGATGACAGAACTTGAGACACTATATCAGAGCGAAGATGAGTACGGTCCTCTATTAGTACTGGAAGATAAGCACATGCGTGTGCTCTCATTTGGTGATAATGATGAGCAGAGTAAGCTATTAAAGCTACAACCTTTTCTACCTCAACATACTTATGTACAGGCTATGTTATTGGTTCTGTTATTTATTAAACCTAAGCGGGTAGTCATACTGGGTTTAGGTGGAGGTGGATTGATTCATGCGCTACGTCATTATGATGCAGGAATTAAAATAACTGCGGTAGAGCTAAGAGCTCAAGTGATAGAGATAGCTAAACGTTTTTTTCAACTACCGATAGGCAAAAAGCTGACATTAATCCACCAGGATGCTGCGGAGTTTCTTGAGCAGGCGGAGCATAAAAAGGCCGATGTTATCTTTGCCGATATCTATGGGGCTGATGGTGTAGATGAAAACCAGTTGTCAGATGCTTTCATTAAAAATGCCGCAATGATGATCAAAGCCGATGGTTTTCTGGTCTTAAACTGTTGGAAAGAGCATAGCCAAAATCGAGAGTTGCTGTCGTTACTGCAAACTTACTTTGTTGAGGTTAGGGCATGTTTAACCGGAGGAGGAAACTGGGTGGTGTTTGCCAGTAAAACAAAGCGAGATATCACCAGTAGTGGCATGAAAGCTAAAGCACACAGTTTATCCCTGCAGTTGGATTTTACTTTGAGTCGCTCATTGACTCGCTTTGACCACTGGGTATAAAAGTTTGAAGATAGGCAAACGAGTTTGTCTATCTGACTTAGCTTTTCCTATCTTCAGCTTCCTTGTTCGGATAAATCGATTAGAATAATAGAATTTACCCGTTATATTTAATTTAAGTTCCTCGCTATTATCTTCACATCGAAAACAAACTGATGGTTATACATAACGTCAGGTGAATGAATTAATTAGTAATTTTAACGGAGCTTTAAATGAATCAATCTATCATCAACACTGAAATCAAGCCTTTTTCTGCAACTGCATTCCACAAGGGCGAGTTTGTTCCAGTTTCTGAGCAAGACCTTTTAGGTAAGTGGTCTGTTGTTTTCTTCTACCCTGCTGATTTCACGTTTGTATGTCCAACAGAGCTTGGTGACATGGCTGACCATTATGAGAAGTTACAATCTATGGGTGTTGAAGTTTACTCAGTATCTACTGACACTCACTTCACTCACAAAGCTTGGCATGATGCTTCAGACACCATCAACAAGATCAACTACCCAATGATTGGTGACCCAACTGGTACTATCACACGTAACTTCGGTGTGATGATTGAGGAAGATGGTCTAGCACTACGTGGTACTTTCGTTATTAACCCAGAAGGTGAGATCAAAGTTGCAGAGGTTCATGACCTAGGTATTGGCCGTAGCGCTGCAGAACTTGTTCGTAAAATTCAAGCTGCACAATATGTTGCTGAGCATGACGGTGAAGTTTGTCCAGCTGCATGGCAGCCAGGTGCTGAGACTCTAGCTCCATCACTTGACCTAGTCGGTAAAATTTAATTTAACCTGTTGGTAGCGGCTTCATCTCCGAACTACTAGCCACTGAAGTGAAGGGATAGATTTGCACTTCAGTGACCTTTTTATCTCCAAATGAGCTCAGCTCCCCCTGTAAGTCTGGGCTCATTCTTTCCCCTGTTTTTTCATTGATGCTTACAGAGATAGGTGTCAATTTTAGGAGTTATCATGTTAGATACGAATCTTAAGAATCAACTGAATACCTACCTGCAAAACCTCAAGCGCCCAGTTGAACTTGTCGTGTCTGCAGATTCAAGCCCTAAAGCTCAAGAGCTTAAAGCTTTAGCTCAAGATATTGAAAGTTTGTCACCGTTAGTGAGCATTACTGAAGCAGAAGGTAAGCGTATGCCTTCGATGAAAGTGACGAGTGTTGAGACACAAACTGATATCACTTTTGCGGGCCTACCTATGGGCCACGAATTTACTTCACTTGTACTCGCACTGTTACACACTGGTGGTCATCCATTGAAGCTTGATGATGAGGTGATAGAACAGATTAAGGCATTGCCAGGTGAATATCATTTTGAAACTTATGTTTCTCTTAGTTGCCAAAACTGCCCCGACGTGGTGCAGGCCTTGAATATGATGGCGGCGATCAATCCCAATATAACCAATGTCATGATCGATGGCTCACTGTTTCAAACAGAGGTATTTGAGCGTGATATTTTAGCTGTGCCTTCGGTTTACCTAAATGGCAAGGTGTTTGCTCAAGGTAGAATTAGCCTCACCGAAATTCTGAATAAGCTGGATACTGGTGCAGTAGCTCGTCAAGCAGAAGTGATCGCAGAGAAAGAAGCGTTCGATGTACTTGTCGTTGGTGGTGGTCCCGCTGGTGCTTCAGCTGCTATTTATGCCGCTCGTAAAGGGTTACGTACAGGTATTGTTGCTGACAAGTTTGGTGGCCAAGTGGCTGAAACCGTTGGTATCGAGAATTTTATCTCTGTAAAGGCGACTGAAGGTCCTAAGCTGGTTGCAAATTTGGAAGCCCATGTTCATGAGTATGATGTTGATATCATGGATAATCAAAGAGCCTTATCACTTAAGTCTGGCGAGCTTTTTGAGTTGGAGCTGGAAAGCGGCGCCAAACTAAGAAGTAAAACCGTGCTATTAGCAACAGGCGCTAGATGGCGTGAGATGAACGTCCCCGGTGAGCAAGAGTATCGCGGTAAAGGTGTGGCTTACTGTCCTCACTGTGATGGGCCGCTATTTAAAGGTAAATCCGTAGCTGTCATTGGTGGCGGTAATTCAGGTATCGAAGCGGCAATTGACTTAGCCAACATCGTTGAGCATGTCACCGTATTGGAGTTTGATACCAATTTAAGAGCCGATGAGGTGCTGCAACGTAAAGCTGCTTCTATGGGGAATATCAAGATCATTACCCAAGCGATGACCACAGAAGTGGTTGGTGATGGTAAGCGAGTAAACGGACTTAATTATACCGATAGAGCGACAGGAGAAAGTCATCACCTTGAGCTAGCTGGCATATTTGTCCAGATAGGTTTGATGCCTAACTCAGAGTGGCTAAAAGAGACTATATCGTTAACTGAACGTGGCGAGATAATTGTCGATGGCAAAGGTGAAACATCTCTACCGGGTGTATTTGCAGCAGGTGATGTCACTAACTCTGCCTATAAGCAGATCATTATAGCCATGGGCAGTGGCGCAACTGCATCACTGGGGGCTTTTGATTACCTCATTAGGCATAGCGCACCGGAGCAGTCACAAGCTGCAGCTTAAATTTCACTACCCCAACGTTTTTCATCTTTCAGCCAGTCATCAGACTGGCTGCTTTTTTATAATTATTTGATACTTTTAAACACATTAGCTTTGAAGTTTGTTAGAATTTTCTGCCACAAGTTTTAAGGTGATTAGTATCGGTATCAACGCAAATTTACCCTCATTTGAGCGGCAATTAAAAACAGAGACTCACCTTTATCTGATTAAAGGAGCGATGTGGGCTACTGTTATCTCTCTGTTTATGTTGCTGGCAATCCTGCTCAATATATATCTGCAAAATTCAGATATATCGGTGTTTTACGAAGCCATTCAAATGGTCTCCCCCCTTGTTATGATAACCTTCTCTGGTGCCTTAGCCGCTTATTTCGTCAAGAGAGAGAATATCGCTATTTGGGGCTTGTACAGTTATCTTTTTCTATTGGAGATAGTCTGGGTATACCTTGTTTGGCGCCTATTTCACTTTTCTAGTGATAAACTCCCATCCTATGCTGCACTGGCTGGTGTCGAGTCAATCATTGATATTTTGGTGTTAACCATTGCGATAGCATTTTTCCCAAATAGAAACTTAATGCTGATGGGAGTTCTGCCCTTAATGGTGTTTAGTTGCTACGAAAGAGTCTTGGTGGTGCCTGACCAATATCTGTTTCCGCTCACTAAGTTTTTCTGCTTCTTAGCGATTATAGTCTCTGGGCAGAAAGTGCTTTCATCATGGTTTAATAAAGCGATTCTGCGCAATGTTGAAAAACAGTACCTCTTAGCTCAATTTAGGCGTTTGGCATTAGTTGATAGCCTAACCGATATCAGTAATCGTCGACACTTCGATGAAATTCTTCTGCAGGAGATCCGTGCATCAGAGCGTACTGGTCACCCCTTAGGTTTGGTGTTAATTGATGTGGATTACTTTAAACGTCTCAATGACAGTGCTGGACATCAAAGTGGGGATGAGTGCTTAGTTGAAATTGCAAAAATTTTAACTGTTACTGCAAATCGTCCTCGAGATTTAGCAGCCAGATACGGTGGTGAAGAGTTTGTCCTATTGCTTCCTGAAACTGATATAGCAGGTTGTATTGAAATTGCAGAGGCATTAAAGAGAAAGCTGGCCGTCGCTAAATTGCCACATCCCGATTCCGATATTGGGTCTTTGGTTACTATCTCCCAAGGTGTGACGCTTTGGAAAGAGGGAATGGAGGCGCAGGAGTTATTAGAGTGTGCTGATAGCTTGCTATATCAAGCTAAATCGAGCGGAAGGGATAGGTTTATCGCTGCTTAAAGTAGCGCCCTGGAGAGGGCGCTTTTGATTCAGCTCGTTTAGCTATACTTTGATATTGATATTATGGCCAGCATTACCGCTTGGGGCTGCAGGCTCTGTTGCCTGTATGAGTTGCAGGGCAATCTCACCTTCAGCCTGTTGCTGCTCTTTTGCTAGTTGGGCCACCTTTACTCCAATATTACCATTGCTTAAATTTGGTTCTAAATTTGCGGTTCCAATTGTGATTGCCATTGCGACCTCATTTTAAGTTCAGCACTTAGTGATTAAATATCTATCGGCTCAGATACCATTAACTTTAGTGTAGTTGATGGTATCGAACCGAGTAAAAATTAAGATCTCTTAGCTAACACTTTTCTGGTAATAGTGATGACGATGGTTAAGAGGATGGAGCTCAAAATAAGGCCAATGGCCAGAGCCACATTTTGCAGTGCAGTAGGATCCATCGCTAAAGTACCGCCTAAGCCTATCATCATAATACCTGACATCAACTTAAGGGTTTGTCCCTCTTTCTCTGTCAGCTTACGTTTACCTAAAGTGGCACTAAAGGCGATAACGATAATAGCCAGTGGAATGACATACACTATGTTGTAGAAGGCCAGGTACATATAACGTTCAAGGTCTGGCAGTTCATGCATAGCTAAAACACTGGTGTATATCATGGGGAAGCCTGCAGTACATAAGAGCTCATAAGCGTTTGCAAGAATTGACAGTACTACGGTGCCTGCGATCATTGCTGCCATACTACTTGCACTCGTGAGTTTGCCCATGCGCTTTATCAGCCCTGTACGATTCTCTGCCGACATGGAGAGTGTGACCTCTCCCTTGGTAAAGAAGTAATCTTTAATATTTATTACTCCGGCAATTAAGGCCAAAATACCTGCGCCAAGGATTATCATACCTCCATCACTTCCGGCCCCGAGTAACTCAAAAATATTGAGCCAGGCAATCATAAATAGGAAGTAGATAAAGCCAGAGAAAAAGACAAAGATGCCGCCAACAATCAACATACGTGTTCGGCTTTTCGCATTAACCATAATTGAGAGCAAGAATAGTAGTACGAAGAAGGCGCAGGGGTTGAATGCATCCACACCAGCTAACACAACTGTCAATAACGGCAGAGAGAGCTGCTCTGGTGCAACAACACCTAAAAATGGAAGCTCAACAGGTTGCACTGAGCTGGTATTGGTTTGTTGAGATTCAGTATTTAAGTCACAGGTACCTGCATTGCCATCTTCAGCGGTTCCATCACTGCAGGTGCCAAATAGCGGTTTATCTCCGCCTTGCGCCGAGCTTGCTACAAAGGTGTCATTAGGATCGAGTGTGCCTCCCAAAGATTGATAGCACTGCTTTAGTTGGTTAACTAGGTATTGGCCTGTTACCGCTTCACTGCTGTAACCAATAACGGCGTTCTCGCACATGGCCATGTAAGGGACTGAGCTGGCTTTGGTACCTGTTTGTGATGCAATATCTTGCCATTTTTCCATCGAACCCGGCGCTGAAATCATATGTGAAGACAGCTCAATCCAAGGGTAACGTTCGGGTAAGGAGTCGATAAATGGATGAGCTTCGGCGCAGTGAGGACAGGTTTTAGACCAGAAAAAGTAGAGCTTGACTTTAAGCTCTCCTTTTTCATCTATATAGTGCCAACTTTGTGCGTTTTCTACTGTTGAAGTGGCTGCTGTTGAAGCTAAAGTCATTGGGGCTGAAAATGCCCCGAGGCAGAAAGCAATTAGTAATAAGATAATTCTGGCCATATTCCCCTCCGCGGGGACGCTCCTATTTGGAGCATCTTTGAGATATTCGTTATTAATTACTTTACGTTTATTTATCTGAGCTGATAAATAAAGGTTCTATAATTGCAACCTGAATCTCGAATAACCGGGAAATGTGACGGGTTTATACTCTTAATGTTTCTTTTGATAGGAGTTTATAGCTTAGCTTTACCGTTAACTAGGGTCTCTTTACTCTCTGCAAGTCGAACTGGTGAAGGTGTTTTTTCAAACGGACACCAGCTCACGCTAATATCCCGTCGCTTATCGACGCCAGCGGTTAAGATCCTTGTAACAACGGGAGCGGCAAAATGAGCATCGGTAAGGTAGTTCTTTACTCTGTCGATTCTGCGTTGGGCCAGCCATAAGTTATAGGTTCTTAGCTCATCACTTCTTTGCTTTTCTTGTACTTGAAACTCCAAAAGCAAGTAGCCATCCTCTCCCTTGTGCTCCTCACTAATAGCGTCGAGTTTGGAGGAGTATGCGCTTGGAAAGTAAGAGCTATTTTTCTCGTATGGGATGCTAAACATATGAATGCTGGGGTCGCATTGTGCAGTAGCGCTTCCTGCTGCTAGCAACAGTAAAGTGGTGGTTATCACTCTCATTATGGGCTCCCTGTGAAGTAATGCATGCCTAAATGGTGATTTATCAGTGTAATCTTTGTGGTCCAGGCTCTTTATGCTGCTAATTTAAGCTAATAGAAGGCCAAAATCAATCTGAAAGATGTCGAAACAACGGATTATTGTATCAAATAACTGAGCTTTTTAGTCAGGAGTTTTACCTGTCGATGCTTGCCAGACAAAATTCTTATTTGAAAGTCGATGAGGAGTGGAGCACAATAAGTGCATTGTGCGCAATCAAATGAGCTTCAAGGATATATGTCAATAGATCAAAAGTGCAATCCTCTCTCACTGGACAATCAAGTCTGTTTCTCTCTCTACAGTGCCACTAATGCTATGGTCAGAGCGTATCGACCTCTACTTAATGAACTAGATCTTACCTACCCCCAATATTTGGCTATGTTGGTGCTTTGGGATAATGAGGGGATCAGTGTAAAGACCTTAGGTGAACAACTCCATCTTGACTCTGGTACGTTAACGCCACTGTTGAAACGTTTGGAAACCAAAGGGCTAGTGAGCAGAGGAAGAAGCGAAGTCGACGAAAGGGTGAGAGTACTGCATATCACAGAGAAAGGGCGCGAGTTAAAGCAGTTTGCAGCTAAGGTGCCAGAGAAGATGCGCTGTAAGCTCAATATCAAACCTGAAGTCTTTTCCGAGCTCAAGTCGCTATGCGATCAAGCTTATATGAGTTTGACTCAGGCTGAGAAAGAGTAAGGGATTAGAATGGATAGATTCGATCTCGTTATCATAGGTGGTGGTATCAATGGGGCGGGCATAGCTCAGTGCGCCTCTGCGGCAGGATTTAGCGTACTGCTCCTTGAAAAGGGCGAGATTGCTGAACAAACATCGGCTAATTCGAGTAAGTTAATTCATGGTGGGTTGAGGTATCTTGAGTCTGGTCAGCTCTCTTTGGTTAGAAAGTCTCTCTCTGAACGTCGCGCATTGCTCAAACTGGCCCCCAATTTAGTCAAACCTATCCCTTTTTATATCCCTGTTTATGAAAATAGCCAGCGAAGTCAGTGGGCAATACGCGCAGGGTTGAGTGCCTACGCCCTGCTTAGTGAGTTGGATCCTTTAGGTCAGTTTAAGAGCCTTCCTGCGGTTCAATGGCCGAATATTAAGGGGTTAAAATTACAGGGCTTAGAGGCTGTTTTTCAATACTGGGATGCGCAAACAGATGATAAAGCGCTGACAAAATCTGTGGTGCGAAGTGCTGTAGAGTTAGGGGCTAAAGTATTACAAGGTGCTGAGTGCGATGCACTTGTACATAGACCTGACCATTGTGAAGTGAGTTACCTTTATCAAGATGAGCGCTGCAAAGTAACGGCTTCGTGTGTTGTTAATGCGACAGGCCCTTGGGTCAATAAACTTATTGGATGCGTCACTCCTCCAATGGCAAAAGAGGAGGTTGAGTTGATACAGGGCAGTCACCTTTTACTCGATATTCCCTCACCCGATGGGATCTTGTATCTAGAATCCTGCTTCGATGAAAGAGTCGTATTTGTTATGCCTTGGGAGGGGAAAACCTTGCTGGGAACCACGGAAACGACCCTAGCAAGCTTAGATGAAAAACCTCAACCTACCAGAGAGGAGAGCTATTACTTGTTGGGGATCTACCGCCATTATTTCCCTGAATCTGGCGATATAGAGACGTTAGAGGCCAAGATTTATGACACTTTTTGTGGAGTAAGAGTGCTACCTAAGCAAGCAGGGCAAGCGTTTGAACGCTCTCGAGAGCTTTGGTTACAATCTCGTGAATCACACCCTAGGTTTCTCACTCTTTATGGCGGCAAGCTCACAACATTTCGCTCAACAGCCAAAGAGGTGACCCATTGGCTTCATGAGCGCTTAGGTGAAAGAGTTGAAATTGCAGATATCGACAGGCTGCCTCTTTATTAGCGATGACAATTCATATGAATGTCATATTTCAATGTTATGATCCGCTAAATTTTTATTTAACACCCTTCTGGATTTATGCTACAAATTTTTATTCGTTTTTTCTCATTAGGTTTAATCTCTTTCGGCGGCCCCGCCGCACATATTGGCTACTTTAGGCAGACCTTTGTTCAAGAGCTGGGCTGGTTAGATGATAAGCGCTACGGCAGCTTGGTTGCCTTAAGTCAATTTATGCCGGGTCCGGGGTCAAGCCAAGTGGGCTTTGCTATCGGTTACCATAGAGGTGGCTTATTAGGTGGACTTGCAGCTTTTGTCGGTTTTACGCTTCCCTCCTTTATTTTGCTTTTTCTGTTTGCAGTAACTAGCAGTCAGTTAATGAATTACCCAATAACATTAGGAGTTATCCACGGCCTTAAGCTGCTGGCGGTGGTTGTGGTGGTCGATGCTGTTTGGATCATGTTTAAGCAGTTTTGCCAGCGAAGAATAGCAATTTTGCTTATGCTAACTAGCTTTGCCGTTATCTCACTCTTCCCAGGAATTTGGATACAGTTTGCACTCTTAATGCTTGCTGCTGTTGTTGGGAGGCAGTGGCTGTCGTCAACTGATACCTCAGGCGAGCCCAAACAGAGTATTAAGCTTAACTACCTCTGGTTAAGTCTCTTTGCTCTGCTGTTTATAGGCTCAAGCATAATGCTCTTTGGAGGTCTATCTTCCCAAGAGTCAGGTTTATTAGGTTTATTTAGTCAGTTTTATCAGGTTGGCAGCTTAGTTTTCGGTGGCGGACATGTTGTGTTGCCTCTGCTGCAGTCCAGTGTCGGTGATGCGATAAGCGGCGATCAGTTTTTAACAGGCTATGCTCTAGCTCAAGCAGTCCCCGGTCCTATGTTTGTCTTAGCGGCATACTTAGGTGCTGAAATTTGGGTGGCTCAGCCTCTGCTTGGGGCATTGGTTGCAACGCTGGCTATCTTTCTACCTGGCTTTCTGTTGATGTTAGTGGCACTTAAAAGCTGGCATGCAATGAGTGGCAGACCGAAAATTACTGGGGCGATAGCGGGTGTGAATGCGTGTGTGGTCGGCTTTTTGTTGGCAGCGCTCTATGATCCTATTTTTACCAGTGCGGTCAAAGATAACTTAGATATGGTATTGGTGGTGGTAGGGTTTGGCTTGTTTAAGCTGTTAAAGCCAAATATCTTCTATCTGGTGCTTAGCTTTGCCATTTTAGGAGCTGTAATTAGTTAAGCTGGTTCGGAGTAAGCTGGAAATACCTTTTCCTGCTTACTCCTGTTGATAGGATTAACTCAGCTCTGCTGTTACAGACACTTTTTCAACCTTAACTGCACAGATCTTAAATTCAGGAATTTTGGCGATAGGATCGATTGCGTTAATGGTGAGTTTATTGGCGGCCGCTTCAACGAAGTGGAAGGGGAGAAACAAGACGCCTACTTGAGCACGACGAGTGACAAAAGCGCAGATCTCTATCTCACCTCGGCGACTGGATATCTTCAGCATATCGCCATTGTTTATACCCAGTTTGTCGGCATCGAAGACGGATATCATGACTTTTGGTTTACCAAGTTCATCTAACCCCGGTGTTTTACGAGTCAATGTGCCTGTGTGGAACTGCTCCAGCAGTCGTCCCGTCGATAGGGTAAGTGGGTATTCACTACAAGTGGGTTCGGCAGGTAAGCTGTAACTTACCGGCGTCATCTTTGCCCGACCTCGGGTAAACTTAGTCGTATGTAAAATTGGAGTCCCTGGGTGGTTTTCTGCTGGGCAAGGCCATTGGAGCCCCAGTTTTCCATTTCGAGTACGGCTATCTATCGCTTGCCAGCTAGCCCCTCTGTATTGCGGAGTCACACAGGTGATCTCGTGCCAGATCTGTTTTTCATCTCTATAGTGCCAATCTGCGCCGAGTCGATTGGCGATATCTTGAATTATCTGCCAGTCGAGTCTTGCACTGCCCGGAGCTTTGACCACAGTTTGTAGCTGCTGAATTCGCCGCTCGGTATTGGTAAAGTGACCGCTTTTTTCTGCGAAAGCATTTGCGGGAAGCACGACATCTGCCAGTGCTGCGGTCTCTGTAAGGAATATATCTTGTACAATTAACAGCTCTGCTTTTTTGAGCGCCAGCAGAACATGGGCTTGATCGGGATCGCTCAATACTGGGTTTTCTCCCATTACATAGAGCGCCTTTAATTCCCCATGGGATAAGGCTTGCATCATTTCGGTTGCGGCTAAGCCGATTTGATGGGGCAGATCTTCTATTCCCCAAGCTTCTCGAAAACGAACTTGAACCAAGGGATCGTCAACTTTTTGATAGCCGCTGAAGTAGTTTGGTAGGGCGCCCATGTCGCAAGCTCCTTGGACATTGCTCTGTCCCCGAAGAGGGTTAATACCGCCCCCTTTGATGCCGATATTGCCGCAAAGTAGCTGCAGATTGGCGATGGCTGTAACATTGTTATGACCTGAGGTATGTTGGGTCACGCCCATGGCATAGTAGACGGCAGTTTTAGTTGCTGTACCGATCATGTTTGCCATTTCAGTTATCTGTTTGGCAGGAACGCCAGTTATTAGAGCTGCATTTTCAAGGCGGTAGTCGCTTTTCATCACCTCATCATAGAGTGAACTGTAGTCATCGACCCTAGCTTGAATATAATCGAGATCGTGCCAATCATTTTTGATGATAACTTGCATGATGGCGTTAAGTAGCATCACATCTGTGCCAGGCTTATGGCTGACATAGAGCTTGGCATGATCGGCAATATCGACTTTTTTGGGATCGGCTACAAGTAAGGTTGCGCCATGCTGGCGAATGGCTGATTTTATATGGGATGCGATAATGGGATGCGCGTTACTGGTATCAGATCCTATGATAAAGATAAGATCAGAATCTACAATGCCTGGAATATCATTGGTCATGGCACCGCTTCCAAGGCTCTCTTGTAGCGCTGTGACTGTTGAGGCGTGGCAAAGGCGTGCACAATGATCGATGTTATTTGTGCCAATAACTGCCCTGAATAACTTCTGAAACAGATAGTTATCTTCATTGGTAGCTTTGGCTGAGGCGAGCCCAGCAACGGCATTACCGCCATGGGAGCTGATAATATGCCTAAGTTTAGTGCCGATAAAGTCTAATGCTTCACTCCAAGATACTGGCACAAGTTGTTTATCTTTGCGCAGTAGTGGCTGGGTGAGTCTCTGCTTGCTAGTGATAAAATCGAAACCAAAGCGGCCTTTAACACATAGCATGCCTTGATTGACCACTGAGTCTGGATCGCCACTGACTCGGGTTATCTTGTTATTCTCTCTGTCTACGTGCACATTGAGGCGGCAACCGATACCGCAGTATGTACATATGGTACTGGCTTGTTCACTAGGCTTTGTGCGGCCTTGAGTCTTGTCTCTTGCATCGACAAGGGCGCCAGTTGGGCAGACTTGAATACAGTTACCACATTGCACACAGTTACTGTCTAACATGGTGGCTGCAAACCCCACTCGCGGCGCTCTTCGTACTGAGTTTTTCTCTTGGGTCGGGAGTGCTTGGTAATGCTCCTCTGTGAAGCTGATTGCTTTATGGCCACTTTGTTGCTGACAGATATCGACACATGCACCGCAGCTTATACAGCGGTTTGCGTCGAAGGTGATAAAAGGACTTGAGTTATCGACACTGAACTGTCTGGGAGAGAGGGTGGCATCTTGAGTACAGTTATCAACCTTGTATTCGGTGGCATAATCTCGAAGTTTACAGTCTGTATTTGCCTGGCAGGCACACTCAAGGCATCTTGCAGCCTCTTTCATCGCCTCGCTGGGCTCAAAGCCTAACTCAATCTCATTGAAATTGAGAGCTCTCTCTTTAATGCTAAGCTCAGGCATTTTTGCCTTCAGCTGTTTAGGTGCATTAGGGTAAATATCCCCATTAAGATTTGCGGTTTTTATTGATTTAGTAGAGTTAAATTCATGCTGCACCAGTTCGCAGCTTAAGCCTGAGGTGAGCAGTTTTTCGATCGCTTGTGCGGCTTTTCTTCCATCGGCAACGGCTGCAACAGCAGTAGCAGGACCCGTTCTCGAGTCACCAAGTACAAAGAGTTTATCTATCTTGGTTGATAGGCCTGCAGACATGGTCTGCTCACAACCTTGGAAGGTGTTCCAGCGAGTGAGAGCGAGCTTTCCTGTAGTGAGCTGACTTTGTGGATCCGATAGAAATGCCATATCTGGTGTCTGAGAGACCGCTGGGATCACGGTATCAAATGCTTGAGTGAAAGTTTCACCTGTAGGGATGGGAGCTCTTCGCCCTGAGGGATCTGGCTCGCCTAATCTCATCTTTTCAAGGGTGACACTCATAACACGCCCTTGAGAGTCACTGTGGTTCTCAATTGGGTTAGTTAAGTAGTGAAACTTAATCCCTTCATGTTCAGCTTCCTCTATCTCATACAGCTCTGCTGGCATCTCATCCCGTGTACGGCGGTAGACCAGTGTGACTTCTGCACCTTCACGTTTAGCAGTGCGAGCACAATCGATAGCGGTATTTCCCCCTCCAATTACCATCACTTTTTTACCTGTGATGAGATGTTTATCTGTGCAGTGATCTTTTAGGTAGTCAACGCCTAAATAGCAGCCTGCCAGATCGCTGCCTGGATAATCCATTGCCACGGCTTTTTGAGCGCCTATTGCCAGACAAACCGCATCGAAGTCTTCGACTAGCTGGTTAAGATGTATCTGTTCACCAAGTTTAGTATTGGTCAGGATCTTCAAGCCATTTTGACACAGTTGTTCAATCTCTTTGTCGAGGATCGCCTTAGGAAGTCGATATTCAGGAATACCATAACGAAGCCAACCGCCAGCTTTTGGCATCGCCTCAAAGATAGTGACATCATGGCCTGAGTTTGAGAGATAGTAACCTGTGGTTATCCCTGCAGGTCCGCTGCCAATTATTGCGACCTTTTTACCTGTTGCAGGTAACTTCTCTGGCATGTAGCTGAATTCGTCCTGAATATCGAGATCGGCTGCATGGCGTTTTAGTTGCCTAATGGCAACGGGTTCATCGATTAAGCCACGACGACACTCTGTTTCACAAAAAGCGGGGCAAACTCGTCCTATTGAGAGGGGAAGTGGCAGGGTTTGCTTTATCACTTTTACCGCTTCAGTGTGCTCTCCTTGTGCGATATGAAAGAGGTAAGATTGCACATCGACACCTGCTGGGCAGGCTTGCTGGCAGGGAGCCTGACAGTCGGCGAAATGATCTTTAAGGATCTCATTTAGCGCAGCTTGTCTGAGTAAACTAAGTCGAGTTGATTGAGTGATAACTTCAATTTTCTGGGTGTTATTTGAATAGAGGGATACTAACTGAGTATCACAGGCTTTGACTGTGACTGTATTCGCTTGGTTCTGGTTATCGAAGGTTTGCACTTCCACCTGACACAGATTGCAGTGGCTCTTCTCGTTATTGGGAAAGTTTAGGCCATTATGCTGCTGACAGAGGTTTGGGATAGTGATCCCGGCTTCTTTTGCGATGTGGAACAGAGTTGTTTCTGGATTAGCCGATAGACACTTACCATCTATTGTAAGTTCTTTCATGGGGTTACCTTTATTCATTGGCTTCTATTCGAGTTTTTATAGCGTGTTTTTAGCGACAGGCTCGACTTGCTGAATATGACTTAGGGTTAGTCGATTTCTTGATGGCGAGTATAACTAAGGGGGTTTTAAGAAAGGGGCTAACCTCTCTATTTATAAGATGATTTTGCAGTGGACATCACAAATTGGTGGGGGACTGTGTTGGATATTGGCTTATGGAATATTGAAATTTGAACTTGGCACAGATGTGCTTATTAAAGAATAAGCACATCTGGGAGATACGGATTATCGAGTCATTTTCTTTACAAAAACAACCACGAAGAGCGCTATGGTAAAGCTGCCAGTAAATGCCTCTATTGCGGCGATGACCTTAGATAACCCCACAGGGGTAAAATCTCCATAGCCTAAGGTGGTAAAGGTGACCACTGAGTAATAGATACAGTTAAAAAAAAGATAGAAGTTAGTCTGAAAGTCGTTGCTTACCTGAAATTTATGCAACTGAGAGTCATAGCTTAGACCGGTAAAGAAATAGAGCATGGCACAGACCATGATAAGCCCCATGGAGAAGCCTATCACCCGCATCGGCGCTTCGCCGTAACCACAGAAAACATCGATGACTTTCGAAACCATACGCTTGTAACTGTACAGTGGCATCTGGTGGCGCCGCATAGTAAGCTCTTTACGAATATATTCACCAGACATCGCAAACAAGCCTTCGCGTTCGGCGGCTTTACGCAGATCTCTGTAGATCTCCTCTGCCTGCTCAAAGTAATCGTTGGCAATCTCGCGCTCTCCAACACGATCGGCTTGATGTGCCAATATCTCCTGTTTAATTTTTTTTCCTGTGACTATATTTTCAATCTTGGCACCGTTCCACTTAATACCAAGCAGATTTGAGCCGACCAAATTGGCACAGTGGACATTTGAGTCCCTTAAATCGGCCTTCATTAGGCTGGCATTTTGCAGGTTAAGGTTGAAAAGGTGAGCGCCTTGAAGATCGGCTCGGTATAACTCTGCATGAGTCATATCAAAACCTGTTTTCTGATGGTGGCGTACCAGATCTATTCCCGGAAGTTTGGCGCGCTTTAGTGCTATGCCACGTAACATCCCCCCTTCTCGTGCAAACTTCTCTAACTTCTGCACATCATCAGGTTTGTTTTTGAGGATTTTAGGATCATGCCAATAGCATAAGCCAGATGGCTCCGCCGGCTCAGTGCAGGAGAAACCTTCATCTTCGTGGTAGCAGCAAGTGGGTGTTTTTTCATTCATCCTGAAAGTATAGACATGAGGTTTAAAAATTGTGAATTTTATTACTCCTTGATAAAAGTGGTAAATAACAGAGAGCTTAGATATGACTCTCTTAAGCGAGTGCAAGTAAATATAAGGTTGAAATAACCACAATTCATCACGTTGGGGATCTAGTCGAAGTGCAACAATTGAGTTAAAATAGCGGGTTTGCAGTAGCTGCCTAACCAAATTTAAGTAGAAGAGTCATGTTTGAAGTAAACCCGGTTAAATTTAAAATCAAAGACCTTGCCGATCGCACCCTTCTACTCCGGAGGTATCTTTGACTATGATGCCAAGAAAGAGCGTTTAGAAGAGGTTAGTGCTGAGCTTGAAAGCAGTGAGGTTTGGAACAACCCTGAAAATGCCCAAGCGTTAGGTAAAGAGCGTTCAGCTTTAGAGTTAGTGGTTAAGACTATCGATGATATGGACTCAGGTCTTGAAGATGTCGAAGGGTTAGTCGAGCTAGCGGTCGAAGAGGAAGATGAAGAGACATTTGCTGATGCCAGTAGTGAGCTCGATGCGCTAGAGAAGCGTCTTGAGGAGCTTGAGTTCCGTCGTATGTTCTCTGGCCCTCATGATATCTCTGACTGTTACTTAGATATTCAATCTGGCTCTGGCGGTACTGAAGCACAGGATTGGGCTAATATGGTGCTGCGTATGTTCCTTCGTTGGGGCGAAGCCCATGATTATAAGCCTGAGCTTATTGAAGTGACCGATGGTGATGTGGCCGGTATTAAAGGTGCAACCATTAAGTTTACTGGGGAATATGCTTTTGGCTCGTTGCGTACCGAAACTGGTGTACACCGTTTAGTGCGTAAATCGCCTTTTGACTCTTCAGGAAAGCGTCATACCTCTTTCTGTTCTGTGTTTGTGTATCCAGAGATTGATGATTCGATTGAGATTGATATCAATCCTTCAGATTTGAGGATTGATACTTATCGCGCCTCAGGGGCTGGTGGTCAGCACGTCAACAAAACAGAATCAGCGATCCGTATTACTCACGTGCCAACCAATACCGTTGTACAGTGTCAAAACGATCGCTCACAACATAAAAACCGTGATGCCGCGATGAAGCAGCTTAAAGCAAAACTCTATGAGTTAGAAATGCTTAAGCAAAATGCCGATAAGCAGCAGGCGGAAGATGCCAAGTCAGACATTGGCTGGGGTAGTCAGATCCGTTCATACGTGCTAGATGATGCACGCATTAAAGATCTGCGCACCGGCGTCGAAAGTAGAAATACCCAGAGCGTGCTTGATGGCGATCTGGATAAGTTTATTGAAGCCAGCTTAAAATCTGGTTTGTAAGGCTTTTTAATCATAAAGCCGATTAATTTTAACGTGTGATCCGTAACATTTACGAGAGAAGAAGATGACTGAACAAGTACTACCAGATGAGAACAAGTTAATTGCAGAGCGTCGTGCCAAGCTTGAGCACATTCGCGCTAACTGCCCTGCAAATGGTCACCCAAATAACTTCGATCGTAAACATAAAGCGGCAGATATTCAGGCTGAATTTGGTAACAACACCAAAGAGGAGCTTGAAGGCATGGGGATCCAGCGCAGCATCGCTGGTCGTATCATGGCAAAACGTGGTCCATTTTTGGTGATCCAAGATGTTAGTGGACGTATTCAAGCCTATGCTGGTAAAGATGTTCAAAAAGATCTTAAGGCTACATTCCAGGGCTTAGATATTGGTGACATTATCGGTGTGACGGGTCAACTTCACCTATCTGGTAAAGGCGATCTGTATGTGAACATGGAAGAGTACCAGTTGCTGACTAAAGCACTGCGTCCACTACCTGAGAAGTTCCACGGTTTGACTGACCAGGAGACTCGCTACCGTCAGCGTTATGTTGACTTGATTGTGAATGAAGATTCGCGCAACGCCTTTATTATGCGCTCTAAAGTGGTTTCTGCTATCCGTAACTTTATGGTTAAAAAAGAGTTTATGGAAGTTGAAACCCCTATGATGCACAGCATTCCAGGTGGCGCTTCAGCTCGTCCTTTCGAAACTCACCATAATGCTCTAGATATCGCTATGTATCTGCGTATCGCACCTGAGCTTTACCTGAAGCGTTTGGTTGTAGGTGGTTTTGAGCGTGTGTTCGAGATCAACCGTAACTTCCGTAACGAAGGTCTATCACCGCGTCATAACCCAGAATTCACTATGATGGAATTCTACATGGCTTATGCGGATTTCAATGATCTAATGGATCTGACTGAAGAGATGCTAAGTTCTATCGCCACTGAGCTTTGTGGTTCTCCACAGCTTCCATACGGTGAGCATACTGTTGATTTTGGCGGCCCATACGCGCGTTTGAGCATGTTAGATGCAATCAAGAAGTACAACCCTGATAACGCAACAATTCAGTCTATGACCTATGAAGAGGTTAAAGATGTTGAGTTTATGCGTGATTTGGCTAAGAGCTTAGGCATGACAATCGAGAAGTTCTGGACCTGTGGTCAGTTACTTGAAGAGATCTTCGGTGAAACTGCTGAAACTCAATTGATGCAGCCAACTTTCATTACTGGTTACCCAGCAGATATCTCTCCGCTTGCACGTCGTAATGATGACAATCATTTCATCACAGACCGTTTTGAGTTCTTTATCGGCGGCCGTGAAGTGGCGAATGGTTTCTCTGAGCTTAACGATGCAGAAGATCAAGATAACCGCTTTAAAGCGCAGGTTGATGCGAAAGACGCTGGTGATGATGAAGCTATGTTCTACGATGCAGACTACATTACTGCACTTGAGCACGGACTACCACCAACAGCAGGTCAAGGTATCGGTATCGATCGTCTAGTGATGTTGTTTACTAATACACACACGATCCGTGACGTTATCCTGTTCCCAGCGATGCGCCCACAAGCTTAATCCTTGGCTTTGTATTAACCGAGCATTGAATTTAAAAAACCAGCCAATTGGCTGGTTTTTTTATGGCTTACTTTTCATAGCTAATCCGGTAGATAGCATCCGCTGCATCATCTGATACTAACAAAGAGCCATCAGGCAAAGTGAGCACAGAGACGGGGCGCCCCCAACTCTCCTCTCCCTGTAGCCAGCCAGATGCAAACACCTCTGAGTTAACGACTCTGTCGCCTTCAAGCACCACACGGACGATGCGGTAACCTACCTTTTTACTTCGATTCCAGGAGCCATGTTCGGCGATAAAAATATTGTTTTGGTACTCAGCTGGGAACTGTTTTCCTTGGTAAAACTCCATACCTAAGGCGGCCACATGGGCACCTAGCTTTAGTGCGGGTTTGCGATTGTGTTTGGCTTTCTCTGGGGAGGTAAATTTGGGATCGTGAATATCGTCATTATGGATATAGGGAAAACCAAAAAATTGTCCCTCTTTCGACACATGGTTGAGCTCATCATCGGGAAGGTCATCTCCCATCATATCTCTGCCATTATCGGTAAACCATAAATCCCCTGTTTTAGGATGGAAGTCAAAGCCGACACTGTTTCTGACACCTGTCGCGACAATTTTGCTGTTTTTTGTCACTGTATCTAGTTTTAGGATAGTGGCAAAAGGGAGTTCACTTTCGCACACATTACAGGGAGCACCGACGGGAATATAGAGCTTACCATCGGGACCGAATGCGATAAATTTCCAGCCATGGTGGGATTTATTAGGAAGCTTACCATATACAAGCTCCGGCGTCGGTACGCTAGGTAGTGAGGCCTCTATATTGGAATAGCGCCATATTTTATCGACTTCTGCCACATAGAGGTCACCTTGGTGATAAGCGATACCGGAGGGCATAAAGAGCTTACTTGCGATATCAATAACCTTATCGGCTTTATAATCCCCATCATTGTCTATTAAAGCATAAACCTTTCCCTCCTTACGACTTCCCACAAACAGAGTGCCTTTATCGCCTAAAGCCATCTGACGGGCATTATCAACACCTTTTGCGTAAAGCTCTATCTTAAAATCTGGGGGGAGGGTGATCTTCTCTAAAGGGAGCGAATGGCTGATATTGGAAAAGAGGATAGCGATTGGGATTAATAGTGATCTCATCAAGTTGCACTCCAAGGCCTGATATTAATACTCATTGTTATGAGTTCTCTTAAGCTACTTGAAGCTGAGCTATTGAACAAGCAGGTGGCAGCTTTGAAGTGTCACAGGATTTTTCATTCCGAAGTGGCAAAGCTCTGCTTGATAGCTTAGTCAAGGGGGAAGGAGAGAGGGAGCACATCACCTGCTTGCATCTCATTAATGTCGATATTACCAATGCGAACTCGGACTAACCTTAAGGTTGGAAACCCTGCGGCTGCGGTCATCTTGCGTATTTGTCGGTTTTTCCCTTCGCTTATGGTGATGGATATCCAGCTCATAGGTCCGTGGCGAAGATCTCTCACTTTTCGTCCATTTGCAGGCAAATTGGGCTCTGAGGCTAACTTAAATACCCTGCAAGGTAGAGTGAGATACTTATCTCCTTTGATCCCTATTTCAACACCATTTTGAAGCTGAGTAATGGCATCAGCGGTGATATCGCCATCAAGCTGAACATAATACTCTTTCTCAACTTTTTTACTTCGCACCTGATGGCTGACCATACCGTCGGTGGTAAGTAAGAGTAGCCCTTCTGAGTCATGATCTAGTCTGCCAATAGCCATAGTTCCCTTTGGAAAGTCAGCTAACTCTGCGAGGAGTTTTTTACGCTTTCTGGTTTCCGGAACAAATTGACTGAGAAAACCGTAGGGTTTAAAAATTTTGAAGTGATGATGCTCCTCTTTATTTGAGGAGTTAGCTTGAGTGGCATCGTCAGACATGGCTTAGTGTCATCATTTGGTCAAAGAGATCCGGCATTATACTGCATAAAGTGAACACGATATTATTGGGGGCTATTAAACCTAATAATAAATAAATGACAGCGTTGTCATTTGGCGTTATAGTAATGTTACAAAACACCTAGATTAACCTAAACCTGTTTTTCACTCGTTGAAATTGATAGTAAGGGGTAGGCAATAGTTATACTCAATGTGAGATTGAGCTGACTAATGATAGGTTATTCAATCTTATTGAGCAGAGCTCTAAGTTAAAGCGAGTCTATATAATGCAAATCGTCATCTTAAAAAACAGTGCTGAAGTTGCCGAATATGGCGCGAACATTTTTAAAAAACAGTTGCAGAGCAAACCAGACTCAGTGCTAGGCTTAGCAACGGGGTCGACACCCGTATCTCTTTATCAAGGTTTAATAGAAGCGAATAAGCTTGGTGATATCTCATTTAAGGAGGTCACTAGCTTTAATTTAGATGAATATTTAGGCTTGGCGGGAACGCATCCACAAAGTTATCGCTACTTTATGAATGAGCAGCTTTTCGACCATATCGATATCGATAAAGCCAACACCCATGTCCCCCCTGGAGATGCTGAAAACCCAATCCAAGCTTGTGATGGCTATGAAGAGCAGATCCAAGCTGCTGGTGGTATCGATATTCAACTGCTTGGTATAGGCCGAAATGGTCATATAGGTTTTAATGAGCCGTCATCTGGCTTGATGTCCAGAACACGAGTTAAGACTCTGACTAAAGCGACCATTGAAGACAATGCTCGCTTCTTTAAAGAGGATGAGTACCAGCCACATCTGTCCATTACCATGGGAATAGGCACGATTTTAGATGCTAAGAAAGTGGTTTTATTAGCCACTGGTGAAAATAAAGCGGATGCCATTCTTGCGACAGTTGAAGGGGCGCTTACCGCTTCATGTCCAGCTTCAGCGCTACAACTTCACAAGAATGCAGTGCTTGTGATTGATGAAGCGGCCGCATCTAAACTTTCAGATCGTGATTTCTATAAGCATATTGAAGCTGAAAATCAGAAGTTATTGGCTAGATTAGCTAAAAGTTAATACTTAAATATTTAGCCTACTGCTTAAAAAGGACTGCTGATGCAGTCCTTTTTTTTTGCTAAAACTAGCATTAAATGTTTAGGTAAGTGAAATCTTATCAACTTATGGTGAGCCTTATGCTAAGAAAGATCCTTGGGACTATTGTTTTACTCATTGCAATCCCCTTGATTGCAGCTTTGTTTACTAAGCAAGATTATGAGGTGATAACCTCGGTTAGCATCGATAAGCCAGTGACAGAGATTTTTGATTATATTAAGTACCTTAAAAATCAGGATAACTATAGTGTTTGGGCAAAGTTAGATCCCAATATGACAAAGAGCTTTCGAGGCGTTGATGCCAATGTCGGATTTGTTTCCGCTTGGGAGAGTGCCAATGAGGAGGTTGGCGTCGGTGAGCAGGAGATCATCAGTATTGAGCAGGGCAAGCGAATTGATTATGAGCTACGTTTTATCTCCCCTTTTGAAGCTGTATCACCAGCATTTATGTCCTGTGAGCCTATCACTGAAAAGACGACTAAAGTCACTTGGGGCTTTAAGGGACATATGGATTATCCGATGAACTTGATGTTGGTCTTTATGGATTTTGAAACCATGATAGAGAGAGACCTGTCACAGGGGCTAGCATCGTTAAAAGAGATCATGGAGAAGTAGGATAAATGCTTTAAAACTAGCTGATTAAAGTATTATGCCGGAGACGAATAGCATAAAATGTAAGTTTTGTTGCAGGGTCTTCGATGATTATACTTTTATGAGTATTTATGTAGCGTTTATTATCAATGTTGTTCTTTTTTCTGCTTTTCCATTGCTTCTGTCTACTCTGCAACCAGTTATGCGCCGAATTGGTTTCTACTCATACTTGAGTGTCATTTTGGTGATAGGTGGTGTGTTAGGCAGCCTATATTCGTTTCAACTGGCAGATAATATCTACCTGTCTGGGGGGAATTTAGCCTACGGCTCCTTTATGATGTCGGCGGTTATGCTGTTTATCATGGAACGAAAGGTTCTCATCTTTAACTACCTGATAAAACTTCTTGTTTTTATCAACCTATTTGTGTTTTTTGGCTTTAATTTTATCTTGTACATTTTAGAAAACGCCCTCGTTATAAATCCATTTAATGTTGATGCTAAATTATTTGATACCTCGTTAGGTGTTTTACTCCTTGGTGGTGCTTTGATAGCCACTGAGTTTTTAATTTTGATGCAGATCTTTATTAAAGTTAAGGATAGGATCAGTAATCTTAAGCAGCTGATGATGCTCTACTCTTTCGTGTTTATTTTGGTCATATGTCTTGATGGGGTGTTATTTCCCCTTATTGCGATTGGTGTCTCCCCTGAGTTACTGCCGATAATGATAAGTAACCTGAGCGGTAAGCTTATTTTGGCTCTCTCTTTTAGTGTTCCTTTGTTTGTTTTCTACTGCCTATACCAAAATAAACTGAATCGCTTTGTCGATACGCCAATGGCCTTGAGTACGGTCTTTTTTGAATCTCGAGTTAGACTGACTCTCGAGCTCGATAAGCTGGAGAGGGCTGCAAAACAGCTCATTGATGATAATCAGAAACTGATAAACCTCTCCCATTATGATCACTTAACCGGATTGGCGAACAGGCGTAAGTATGATGATTATGCGAGTGCTTTATACACAAGAGCTGTTGAGTTAGGAGAGCCTGTCACCTTAGTACTTGGGGATATTGATCACTTTAAAAAATATAATGACTTTTACGGCCATCAATCAGGTGATGAGTGTTTGCAAAGGGTTGCTGAATTTTGGAAAGAGATACTCCTAGAGGAGGAGCGCTTAACCGCTAGAATCGGAGGTGAAGAGTTTGCTGTCATAATTGCCAACCGAACTGCAGAGGCAATTTTACCTCAATTAAAGCGAGATATTGCAGGTTTAACGGCACTTGCTATTCCCCATGCCGCTTCTTCCACCGCCTCGATTGTCACTATGAGTATAGGTGTCGCAAGCATGCTACCCAGCAGAGAAGGAGATTTTGAGCTGCTGTTCGAAACGGCTGATAAGGCGCTTTATCAAGCTAAAAACTCAGGACGTAACCAGATCTCAACCTTAAACTGATCCTAGTCCATCTACTGCCTATCAATCATCGCTAATCTGAAAAGCGTTGAATCTATTATTACTATGAACCTAGTACAACTATGAATTCATTACAGCTATGAATATATTGTAAATACAATTGATAATCGTTATCAATTGATCTACTGTCTCGCCACATTTCTCAAGGGGCTCCCTAATACAGGTTAAGAGGCAGAAATATGGACCAGAGTTTTAAATTAAGATATCCCGCATTATTCATCGCACTGAGTGTGTCATTATCAGGTCACGCTTTAGCAGAGCAGGGCGATGAAGCTGAAATGGAGGTGATAACCATCAGTGGTAAAGGGCTTATCTCCTACGTGAGCGCATCGGCATCAAAAACAGATATGCCAATTATAGAAACACCCTCATCTATCTCTGTTCTAACTGAGAAGCGTATTACCGATCTGGGTGCTGAGAATGTGCAAGATGCCATCGGCTATGTGGCGGGAGTATACAACGGTCCCTATGGCGTCGATACCCGTGGTGACTGGGCACAAATTCGTGGCGTGTCTCCACTACAGTATCAAGATGGCCTTCAGATGATGTTCGGTAATTACAATAATGTCCGGACTAACCCCTACATGTTGCAGCAGATTGAGATCTTAAAAGGGCCATCCTCAGTGCTTTATGGCCAAGGTTCAACTGGCGGTATCATCAATATGGTAACTAAACGACCAGAGGCCGAACAGCAAGGCGAGATCTGGGCTCAAGTCGGTAATTATGATCGTAAGCAGCTCGCAGGCGATGTAACGGGCTCACTCAATGATGATGAATCGGTTCAGTATCGATTAACCGGCTTGTACCGCGATAGTGAGACGCAAACGGATTATGTCGATAACAATAGTTACTTTATTGCGCCGGCAATAACTTGGTATGCGACAGATACCACCAAGCTGACACTGCTGGCTAATTTGCAAAAAAATGAGTCTGGCTCCAGCACACAGTTCTTCCCTCACGAAGGAACGATATTGCCAGCACCAAATGGCCAAATATCTAGCTCACGCTTTGTCAGTGAGCCTGGTTGGGATCAATATGATACCGAGCAAAAATCGGTGACTCTTTTGCTAGAGCAGGAACTGAATGACTATCTGTCACTCCACTGGACTAGCCGTTATGTTGACAGCAAAGCGACCTATCGCACCATGTTCGCTTGGCCGCCAAAGTTTCAAGATGATGGTCGCTCAATTTTGCGTAATGTTAGCATGAGTGATTCAAGTGCGCAGGCGCTAACATCTGATTTACGCTTGCAAGCTGAGTTTGATACTGGCTCTGTGGAGCATAATCTGACATTTGGTATCGATTACCAAGATGTCGATACCGACACCGACCGACTCTATATTCCAGGGGCGGGTGGTTTACTCGATCTTTACGATCCGAAATATGGTCTTAATTTAGCTTCACTGCCCACTGGAGCAGATATTCCAGATACGCCGGGTGAAAGCAATAATCAGTTGGGTATTTATCTGCAGGACTCAATTAAGTTTGGTAACTTTATTGTCAGCGGTGCACTTCGCCATGACAGGGTGGAATCGAGAACTACAAAAGATGGTAAGCAAGATCAAAGTGCGACAACGGGTCGTTTAGGTTTGATGTATAGCTTTGATTCAGGTATCGCCCCTTATGTGAGCTACGCCCAATCTTTTCAGCCTATTTATGGTTCAAATCAGGTTGGAACGCCATTTAAGCCCCAAGAAGGCGAGCAGTATGAGCTAGGGATAAAATACCAGCCCTCAGGCTCTGAACATCTATTTACTGCGGCTATTTTTGATATCACAGATAAAAATCGTAAACAGTCTGCGGGTCCTGATTTGACGCTTCAGCTGGGTGAAGTTCAGATCCAGGGGTTGGAGCTTGAAGCCCAACTTGAGTGGGATGAAATAGATGTCTACGCTAGCTATGCCTATACAGACTCAGAGAAGCACACCAATAAAGTGGGTGAAGTCGATGCTAAATTAGCTGCGATGCCGGAGCATATGCTCTCAACTTGGGTGACCTATCGTCCACAATCATTTTGGCATGGGTTTAAGGCGGGTTTGGGCTTTCGATATGTAGGTGAAACCTCAGATGGCAGTGTTGATGTCTTTATGCCCGATGGTACTCAGCTGCATAACGCGTTAAACACAGAGGCTTACCACCTGTTTGATATGATGCTTGGTTATGAGTTTAGCGATTTTGACTTGAGTTTGAATATTGATAACTTGGCTGATGAAACCGTTATTACCAGCTGTTTAGCCCGTGGTGATTGTTTCTACGGACAGCGTAGAACAATCACGGCCAATGTCAGATATAAGTTTTAATTTGATTATCTAAATCTGTTACTAGCCAATTAGAAAGTGGAACCTTAAGGTTCCATTTTTTTATCTGTACTTCTAATTAAACAACAAAGTGTTACTGGTTTTTCTCTGTTTTTTTGTTTAGGTTAAAAATATAATAATAGAGAGCAAGGAGCAGAGATTGCCATGAAAGAGAGTGAAGCACATCATCCCCTAACTGACTTTATCGAGTATGGTGAAGAGGAGATGCTCGCCAGAGCACAGATCCATTATCAAGAGGTTAAACGTCGCCACAGTATTCGTCAGTTTTCTGATAGAGCCGTTCCAGAGGCGATAATTGCCCAGTGTATCCAAACGGCAGCAACAGCTCCAAGTGGTGCCAATCATCAACCATGGCATTTTGTTGCCATAAGTGATCCTAAGGTAAAAGCGCAGATCCGTCATGAAGCCGAAGCTCTAGAGCGCTCTTTTTATGAGGGGCGAGCTGGTGAAGAGTGGCTTGATGCATTAAAGCCTTTGGGAACAGATGCCAATAAGTCGTATCTTGAACGTGCCCCTTGGTTGATTGCTGTTTTCTCACAAAAACGAGGGGGCATGGAAAATGATGAAAGCAAGACCAATTACTATGTCCATGAATCAGTGGGTATCGCAACAGGTTTTCTGCTACAAGCCTTGCACAATGCAGGTCTTGGCACTTTGACACATACGCCTAAGCCTATGTCTTTTTTGAGTAAGGTGTGTGGTCGAGATAACGATGTGGACCGTCCCTATATGTTGATTATCGCAGGTTACCCCGATGAAGGAGCATCCATTCCAGATCATGCCACCAAAAAGAAGTCATTGGATGATATCTGTACCTTTATCTAAGTTGGCTTATTTACGCCCTATATACGGCAGGAGTGAAGAGTGAATAAACAGAATCTGTTTGCATCTTTACCTGCCGATCTGACCCATGAGGTGTTTGAGCAAGTTGGCGGCAGTGACACTGTCTTAATCGAACGAATTGTCTCTAAGGCGCATGTGACCCCAAAAGGGCAGTGGTACGATCAAGACAGAAATGAGTGGGTGATGGTATTAAAAGGTGAGGCTAAACTGCAGTTTGAAGATGTTGAGCCTATTCACCTTAAGGTTGGCGACTATATTGATATACCTGCCCATTGCAAACATAGAGTTAGCTGGACGAGTGAAGAGACAGAAACTTTATGGCTAGCAATACATTACTGAACTTTCTTCAATGAGCCGCCACTGGCTCATTTTAGTTTAAACTGAATTTATATTCGCTAACCCCAATCGCACTCACTTTTTTGCTATAATATCCCACCAAAATTTACACATTAACTTTTTTGAGTGATTTTTATGAGCAAAGCTACCATCTTTACCCCTGACGATGTGTCGCATATATCAAACCGTTTAGAACTGCTTGCCCCAGCAAAAAATGCTGAGTTTGGTATGGAAGCGATTCTGCATGGTGCCGATGCGGTATACATTGGCGGGCCTGAATTTGGTGCACGCGCAACCGCGGGGAACAGTGTTGAGGATATTGCTCGGCTCTGTGCTTTCGCCCATAAATACCATGCTCAGGTTTTTGTCGCTATCAATACCATCTTGATGGATGACGAACTTGCTGGTGCTGAAAAGTTGATCTGGCAAGTGTACGAGGCGGGAGCGGACGCGCTTATTGTCCAAGATATGGGCGTGCTTCAGCTCGACCTTCCTCCTATTGCTCTGCATGCCAGTACTCAGATGGATAACCGCACTGCAGAGAAAGCGGTATTTTTAGAGCAGGTGGGCTTCTCTCAGGTGGTGCTCGCTCGTGAGCTGGGTTTAAGTCAGATCCGTGAAGTGGCAGCGCACACTAAGATGCAGCTTGAGTTCTTTATCCATGGTGCGCTCTGTGTGGCCTATTCAGGTTTGTGTAATTTAAGTCATGCCTTTAGTAATCGCAGTGCTAACCGAGGTGAGTGTTCTCAGATGTGTCGCTTGCCGGGTGAACTTAAGACCCGACAAGGTGAAGTGCTTGCCGAAAATGAGCATCTGTTGTCCCTTAAAGATAATAACCAGACGGACAACCTTGAAGCCTTAATTGATGCGGGGGTTCGCTCATTTAAGATTGAAGGGCGCCTGAAAGATATTAACTATGTGAAAAATGTCACCGCGCATTACCGTCAAGAACTGGATAAGATCATCGCCCGTCGCCCAGAGCTTAAGGCGTCATCCCATGGTCGTTCACTGCACACCTTTACTCCCAATGTTGAGAAGACATTTAACCGTGGCCGTACCGATTACTTTGTGAATGAACGTAGCCAAGGTGTGAGTGATTTCCGCTCTCCTAAATATATTGGTGAAGAGGTTGCGACAGTCAAACGTCTTGGTAAAGACTTTATTGAACTGGAGTCGACGCATACCTTTAATAACGGTGATGGCCTCTGTTATTTTCCTGCCAATTACACTAAAGCCAAACAGTCTGATGACAAGTTACAAGGGTTGCGAGTCAACCGCGCTGAGGGGTTAAAACTGCATGTGTTAACGGTGCCTGGCGATCTTGAAGTGGGCATGACTATCTACCGAAATCGTGACCAAGCCTTTGAGGCAGTACTTGCCAAAGAGTCCTCTAAACGCTCAATTGATGTCGATATCGTGATTGCTGATACCAGTGATGGCATCAAGATGACCATGACCGATCTGTATGGTCATCAAGGTGAGGTGAGCTTAGTCATGGATAAGCAGCCGGCGAACGACCAAGAGTCCGCCAGCGGTAAGTTACGCAAACAGCTGGCAAAACTAGGCAGTACCGATTTTGTGGCCAGAAAGGTAAGTATTGAAACTGAGCTGATCTGGTTTGCACCAGCATCTGTCATCAATGGACTTCGCCGTGATACCGTAGCCGCACTTGAAAAAGCCCGGGTTGATGAGTATCAAAGACCTAAGCCTTGGAAGCATAATCAAGACGCTATGTATCCTACTAAGCATCTGAGTTATCTCGCTAATGTGGCAAATCAAAAATCGAAAGATTTTTATCAGCAGCATGGTGTGATTGAGATTGAAGATACCTATGAGAAGAACGGGATAACAGAGGAGGTGCCCCTAATGGTCACTAAACACTGTTTACGTTTTAACTTTAATCTCTGCCCTAAAGAGGTCCCAGGGATAAAAGCTGAACCTATGGTGCTTGAGATCGGTAAAGATGTATTGAAGTTGGTTTTCGATTGCCCTAAGTGTGAAATGCTAGTGGTAGGTGCCAACCGTCAGGTTAAGAGCGACGGCAGAGAAGTCGTGAACTAGCCTTCGTTAACCCGCTAGGTTAACAGTTATAAATATCTTCAAGAGCGCCGACTATTTACCAGTAGTGGCGCTCTTTTGCTTATAACGTGTTATGTTATTTTTTTAAATAATTAAGGGAAATAGCATGGGATTATTAGATTCGTTAATGGGCAACGCTTCAGAGGTTAATTTAGAGGAGTTAACCGAGGAGCTAAACCCGATAATGGGGGATAACGAGCAGTTACATCTTGCCTATAAAGTCATTCGTGACATGTTTGTATTTACAAATAAGCGATTGATCTTGATTGATAAGCAGGGGATGACGGGCAAGAAGGTGAGTTATCACTCTATACCCTACAAAGCGATCACCCACTTTGAGGTGGAAACTGCTGGCCGCTTCGATATGGATTCAGAACTAAAGCTCTGGATCTCTGGTCAAAAAGAGCCTCTGGTTAAAGAGCTCAAAAAGGGAACTGACGTGGTTGGCATTCAGAAAACCATAGCCAATTTTTCTCTCTAGTTTTCGGTAGAAAACTTTTACTACAGATTTTGGTCACTTGTTGGATAACAAGCTTGATGACTTGCCTGATAGCAAGTTTCAAATATCTTTTTGAGTTAGACTCATTGGGCGGGTTTGGTGTTTGGTTGGTTTGCTGGATACCATGACTTCAATTCAGTTAATTGCTTGCAGCAGGTTGAGCCACATTGTCGGATAACAATGCTTCAAGTCTCTTTTTGATTGGGTTCATTTGGCAGAGTTGGTATTGGGTTTATTTGCTGAGTACCATAGCTAAGTTGGTGTTTATTGCTTGCAGCATGCTGAATGTATGAATACTTCTGCGGGACGCTGTGAAGCCATCCTTGGCCGCTCTGCGGTTTCATCCTTGAAACCGAAGCCCACAGACGCATTCACACCTGACTCAGATTCCTACTTGAGCATCTCTTCAATTTGGGCTAATGAACTACGACCCCTTTATTGTTGATTTTAGATATGGATATCGTTGCAAGTATATCTGACCTCCAAGGTCTTAAGCGTTCCAGACCCTTTAAAGACATTCCCCATATCCCTATGGGTCAGTGGAGGAAATGCAGAAAAAATGTCTGGAACATTCTCTGCCCTGTAGTCTCTACGATGACATCTGATGTGAATGGATTCACAAATGCCGTGGTGACAGGATGTCATAGAACGGCCATGCCACCAACGCCCTCAGCCGCATTCACACCTGATTGTTTATCTCTTCGAATTAGGCTCTTGTTGTGACTAACAATTGGACATAAAAGAGTTCGTGCTTAGGGTTTAAAAATGGGGGATTAGGAAGTGTCTGGTAATCAAATAAAATTTACACTGACTCTGACTAATCCCCACGTATCCTTAAATGTACTAACGGTCATCTTAAGCTGGGCTGACTTTTAAAATGAGGGGAGGGTCGTAGAATGCAAGACATCTCTCTTTTGAAATCCAAATCGATGATTTATTATGAGTGATTTTGTTTAAATTTTTTAGAGGTTTAGAAGGGAAGGTTATTAGTTTTTACTTGTGGTTTTCTTTTTTGAGTATTAAGTTTAGTGTTGAATGTTATTTTTAATGGATTAGAACTATTTAAGGATGAATCATGAATAGAAAAATGATTGCTTTTTCGGGCTTTGCTATTGGTTTTCTTTTATCAACGACGGCTTCTGCGACATCGTTTAGTGAGCAGGATATAATGTTGTATGAGAATGCTGCTGGGCGTGGGAAACTGCAACAGATAAAGGATTTTATTGCTCAAGGCATGCCTGTCGATGCGAAAAGAGAGTACAGTATGTCAGGTGCGACTCCTTTGATGCTGAGCTTAAAATTCTGCAAGCCTGAAATCGTGAGTTTCTTACTCAAGCAAGGTGCTAGCTTAACGATAAAAGATGAAGATGGGGAGACAGCAACTGATTATGCTAAAAAGGCATGTGATGAGGTTAAGTCGCTAATCTTATAATTTTAATATGGTAACTCCTAGTTATGCTAATGGTGCCACTCCTAATACTAAGCTGAATGTAGACAAACTAGAGAATGTAACTAGCCTTCATTCGAAGGCTTGCCAACTTAGCGAGAAACTAGCTATATCGTCATTAAGTGCGATATAGCACTTTAATCACATGCCAACCAAACTTGGTTTTTACTAGATGTGGTGTGATCAGCTCGCCGGTAAAACAGACTTTATCGAAAGCGGGAACCATCTGACCTTTCTTAAATTCGCCTAAACTGCCGCCTTTCTTACCCGATGGACAGGTAGAGTGCTTTTTGGCTAATTGGTCAAATTTTGCACCTTTATTGAGCTTTTGAATTATCTCTTCGGCTAGCTCTTTATGTTTGACCAAAATGTGGAGGGCGGAAGCGGTTCTTGCCATGTTTTAGGCTCTTTATCTGTATGTACGTGGTGTTGATTATACCGAGTATGTTGTCGAGAACCTAAGTTAAACGGGAGTTTTTTGGTCTTGATTATCTTGATGAATGAAAAGTATCAACTTTTCAGCTGACCATACTCAATTGAGTTTGTGCAATCCATGTCCTACATTTATTAGATAGCAATTACTAGATACTCATTATTAGATAGCAATGCCGCCGATCAAACTGATCTCTTTGAGGAGATATCGAGATGCTAAAAGCGACCCGTTTTTCAGGTAGACATTATTTGACGAGATGGACCTCTGTAGCCCATAGGTTATTTAATCCGTCCTCTCTCCTATTTTTCTCTCTATTTTTAAGCACTTTTATTGCCACTGGAGTGTGGGCTCAGGCCTCTGAGGTTGAGTCGAGCCAAGAGGAGATCTTGCTTGGGATGTCCACCGCACTGAGCGGGCCCGCTGAGCAGCTAGGTAAAAATATGTTGTTAGGCGTGAATATGCAGTTTGCAAAGGAGAATAGCCAAGGTGGGATTAACGGACGTCAGCTACGTTTAATTGCAATGGACGATGGTTATGAGCCTAACCGAACCGCGCCAAATATGAGGACCTTGATTGAGCAAGATAAAGTGCTTGCTGTGATCGGTAATGTTGGGACACCCACTGCAATTTCAGCTATCCCCATCGCCAATGAAAAGCAGACTTTACTGTTTGCTCCATTTACAGGCGCTGGTGTATTACGTAAGACACCACCTGATCGCTACATTATAAATTATCGAGCAAGCTATGCAGAAGAGACATCGACTATGGTTGATGCTTTGATTAAACATGCGGGCCTTAAACCTGAAGAGATAGCTTTTTTTACCCAAAGAGATGGCTATGGTGATGCTGGATATATCGGCGGTATCACTGCTTTACTAAAAAATGGTTTGAAGTCTAAGTCTCAGGTTGTTCATGGCCGATATGAGCGAAACACCCTCTCGGTAGATAATGCACTTGCCGATATCATCTTGGCAGAGGTTACCCCAAAAGCGATTATTATGGTTGGTGCATATGCCCCTTGTGCCCGTTTTATTAAACTTGCCAGAGAGTCTGGGGTGAATGCGTTATTTCTGAATGTGTCCTTTGTGGGAAGTGCACCTTTGGCGAAGCAATTAGGGGAGAGTGTAAAAGGGGTGGTTGTGACTCAGGTTGTGCCGCATCCTGAAAACCTTTCATTGCCCGTTGTTAAAGAGTACCAGGATGCATTAACAGCCTTTGCCCCAGATGCGCTACCTTCATTTGGTAGCTTAGAGGGGTATATTGCAGCCAAGATCATGACAAAAGCATTAAAAACGATAAGCGGTAAACCAACGAGAGAGTCGCTTATTGATGCACTGGAGGCCCTAGGTAAGTTTGATGCTGGTGTGGGGAATTCGCTCTACTTTGACGCGAATAGTCACCAAGCAAGCCATATGGTTTGGCCCACCCGTTTAGAGAAAGGCAAGTTTGTCTCTTTTGAATGGTCTGATATCGCCTCTTTTATTGAGCAGTAATAGCGCTGAATTATGACTGAATCATCCATTGAAGCAAAACGTGTAGGAAAGATGCTGTGGGCCATCATCGGCCTGACGGTCGTGATCACTATCGGGGTTAATCTCTCCATGGGCTGGGGGATCACCAATCAGCGAGATCAGTTAGCTGAGTTGGCAAATGAAACGATTAGATTTGCAGAGGATGAGTCAACGGTCCGTTTTGAGCTGGGAAGAGGAAGACTTGAGTTAATTAAGTTACTTAATCTTGATGAAACCGTGGATGAGGATGCGGGTACAGCCTCAATAGTAAACCTTCAGCGTAGTATAGAATCTCTTACGACTCCTCAAATTTTATCTTCATCCGAACATGAAAGTGAGCAGCAACTGTCTCGCTGGGAAGTGTTAAAGAGAAAGGGGCAGGAGTTCAGCCGTTTATTGGTGACAGTTCAGTTGTGGCGAAGTCGTAATGAGTCATTAAACCAGAATATAAGAGATAAAATATCATTAGATAAAGTGCGTAATCGTTTGCAGGATCTTCATGGCTTAATTAACGACTCCGCTGGGCGTGAGAGGATACGTTCTTCACTTCAAATTAGACAATATCAGAAAGCTAAAGCTAGTGCCGCTGATAAGCTTGCCCGTGAGATTGTTGCGACATATTTGGAAAAACTACGTGGAGGCCGAGATAACCTTCAAATTGAGATTGCCAGCATTCAGCAGCTAGTTGAAGTGTTAGATGGCGTTGATCAATATGACCTTTTAGCGGATATCAAGGACAACAAGTTAAAACCAGTGCTTGTACGTCTTCAGCGAGATATGGAGGCGGTATTTTCTAATAGCGATATCAATGGTGAGCTAGAACTGGAAGCGTTAAGAGTCTCCTTGTTTGGTGATAACTATAATATCGATGAGAAGCACCAGACCATCCATGTTAGCCAAGGTGGGTTTTACACTCTGCGCCGCGACTTTCTATCCATGCTGATTGAAAAGGACCTGTTTAAGGAGGAGTTGGAGGCGTTAGTGCTTGATATTGAACAGGAGCTAGGTCGTTTCGTACTTCTTGAGCAGAATAGACAAAAAGTGATGGATCAGCGCTCTACTGATGAGTTAACGGCAACCTGGATCTGGGTATTAGCGTTAAGTTTTATAGGAGGAGTTATTTTTCTGTTTCTTATTCGCAAAGTATTTAGTGCAATTGAGAAGCAGGTTGCTGCTCTTGACCTGTTGAGGGAAAGGGCTGAGAAATCAAGAATGTCTGCAGAAACAGCATTAAATAAACTGGATTTAGCTCAAGAAACTTTAGTTCAATCGGAAAAAATGGCTGCGTTAGGTACTTTAGTTGCTGGTGTTGCCCATGAGGTGAATACGCCCATAGGCATCTGCGTTACGGCCACTTCTACTCTCGTCGAGGAGACTGAAAAGCTTCAGGACGATTATAATAATGAGCGTCTAGAGCATGAGGGGATAGAGAGGTTCTTTGAAATGAGTAAGATGGCTGAAGCATTAATCTCAAGTAACCTCTCCAGAGCTAGGGATTTGATTAAAAGTTTTAAGCAGGTGGCAGTGGGCCAACATGTTGATGATAGAGCAACATTCGAGTTGCTTTCGTTTATTGAAGAGTCAATGTTGAGTATTAAACATGAGCTTAAAATGGGGAAACATAAGCTCAATATTAGTGGTACGGGATCGACCTATGTTCACGTGACACCAAATCATATATGGCAGGTTGCGAGTAACCTGGTACTCAATGCCGTGAGGCATGCTTTCAAAGATAGGACCGAAGGCACTATTAACATTGAAGTTGGCGAGATGGCTGACAGTGTTTTTTTCTCAGTTGAAGATGACGGCCACGGTATGGATGAGGAGACAATGAAAAAGTGTTTCGATCCTTTTTACACCACGGCCAAGCTAACTGGGGGGAGCGGCCTTGGTTTATCAATTGTGCACAGCTTGATCACCGAGGGCTTAGGGGGAAGCATAGATGTGGAGTATAAAAATAGAGAAAAAGGCGTGAAGTTTATTGTGAGCTTCCCAAGTGGTTTAGATGATGAGCAAGTCGCTTCAGTAAAGGAGCAGGACGGGGTAAAGCCTGCACAGGGACTCACTGAGCTCATTGAGCCATTAGAGGAGTAAGCACCACTTAGGATCTCCCCGTTTAAAACAATGAAGGTTTACCAGCCATGGTAAACCTTCATAAGTGTTTAAGGGGCAAAGCATTGGAAGCAGGTTTACTTTAGCTATTAAAATTGCTTCCACCCCTTTTAATCTTGCCTGTAAACGGGTCTACTTTAATGTTTTAACACCATCTGGCGAGCCCACTAACAGCACATCAGCGCCGCGATTTGCAAATAGACCGTTAGTTACAACACCAACTATCTTATTGATCTGCTGCTCAAGCTCTTTTGGATTGACTATCTTCATGTTGTAGACATCCAGAATAATGTTGCCATTATCTGTGATAACGCCTTCACGATAAACGGGATCACCACCGAGTTTAACTAGTTGGCGAGCGACATATGAGCGAGCCATAGGGATAACTTCAACGGGTAGTGGGAATTCACCTAAAACATCAACCTGCTTAGTGTTATCGACAATACAGATAAACTTATCGGCGACTGCAGCGACGATCTTTTCACGAGTTAAAGCGGCTCCGCCACCTTTTATCATATCCATATGAGCGTTGATCTCATCGGCGCCATCAACATAGACAGAAAGCTCATCCACAGAGTTAAGATCAAATACAGGTATCCCAAGGTCTTTCATCTTCTGGGTTGAGGCTTCAGAGCTGGATACTGCTCCCTCAATTTCAGCCTTCATTGTGGCTAAGGCATCGATAAAGTGATTAACAGTAGAGCCGGTGCCCACACCTACGATACTGTCTTTTTCAACGTATTCTAGTGCTGCCCAACCGGCGGCTTTTTTCATCTCATCTTGTGTCATACTGGCTTCCTGTGAGGAGTGCTTCATAAAATTCTGTGCGTATTATACGCTTACATCGATAGGAGTGTCAGTCCTCGGGTCGCACTTTTAGTTATAGGGTTAAACACCAAAATTTTCATTTTTTATTAGCTGTGTGTATCTTATGTTTGATATTACTGGTGGATTAACCTGATTTTCAGAAGAAAGTCGCTGCTATCCGTTTCGCTCTTCTCTTTTTATCTTATTTAGAGAGTTTGTTTAACTTAGGGAGTTATTATGGCTGGAGCTAGCCTACTGACATTGCTAGATGATATTGCGGCTATTTTGGATGATGTTGCTTTAATGAGTAAGGTGGCAGCGAAAAAAACGGCTGGTGTATTAGGTGATGATTTAGCACTTAATGCGCAGCAGGTCTCAGGCGTTAGTGCCGATAGAGAGCTGCCTGTGGTTTGGGCTGTTGCTATAGGTTCATTGAAAAATAAATGTATTTTAGTCCCTGCCGCACTACTTATCAGTGCTTTTATTCCCCAAGCCATCACCCCTTTACTGATGTTTGGCGGCTTGTTTCTCTGTTTTGAAGGGTTTGAGAAGCTCTACCATAGTTATACTCATCATCGAGTAAAGCACAGTGAAGGTGAGGAGGGCGCGGTTAGGTTAGTGGATGATCTGGCCGCTTATGAAAAGGAGAAGATCAAAGGGGCTATCCGAACTGACTTTGTGCTTTCTGCCGAGATTATTGCTATCACTTTAGGCGTGGTTGCTGAGGCGAGTTTTTCAACTCAAGTTGTTACCCTATCTGCGATTGCTTTAATGATGACCATAGGGGTTTATGGTTTAGTGGCGGGAATTGTGAAACTTGATGATCTGGGCCTCTATTTAAATAGGCGAGAAGGCCCAGGACTCTTTACCCGCTTTGGACGTTGGTTTGGTGGTGGACTGGTCAACGCCGCGCCTTATTTGATGAAGGGGCTGACCGTCGTTGGAACTGTAGCCATGTTTATGGTGGGTGGTGGAATACTTACCCATGGACTGCATGTGGTGAGTGAGCATATAACCCATGTGGCAACACTGGTTGGCGAGCTGTCTGTGGTGGGGCCTACACTGTCATTTATCACCCCAAGTCTACTTAACACCCTGTTTGGCATTGTTGCTGGTGCACTAGCTTTGGCGTTAATCTCAATGGTTCAGAAGATTAGAGGTAATACCAATTAGTATAAAGATTTGATCGCTCAGCGAGAGTTTAGCGGGCCTGAGGCAAGATCCTTAATTGCTCCTGCATTAATGACATTCACCACATCCATGTGGCTTGCAACGAGTGTAGAGCATAGTGAAACTAGGGTTAAGCTCCCTCTTGGTTTATAAAAAGTCACAGCATCAGCACCGCTAAAACTCGCCTGTAAGGAGTGTTTTTGGCTGCCTACTTCTGCGTTGAATGAACTCACAAGGGAACAACCATTCCATCATCCATTCGCCTTGAATTAGTTTGCCAAAAGACACTCTGAGTAGATCAACTTCTTATACTGATTGGTATAAGTAGCTTTTTATCCATTTTTGGTTGTCGGGCCAACTGATTCGGCCCGATCACCTTAGGCATTGAGCCGCTGAAATATTTTCACTCCCTTATAGTAACACTTTGTATCCACTATTGTTTCGCTTTCAACTTAACTATAACATCTTGTCAACCTTTGGCAGTCTAGTGTCAGCATTCCTTGAATGTGTGCTTAATAGAGAAGAGATAGCGATGAAGAAGTTAATATTGAGTTTGGTCTTTGGTTCTACCTTAGTGGCGTGCGGTGGTGGAAGTGATTCAGGAGACACTAGCGTGCCACCGAGTCCTGAGCCTGCTCCGGAGTTGGCCGCTGACGTATGTTATCTGATGGATACCAGTATGGGAGAGGTGAAGTTGGCCATCGATCTGACCAATACCCCTGTGACTGGCAATAACTTTAAGCAGTATGTGGACGAAGGCTTCTATGATGGTGTCATCTTTCATCGAGTGATAACTCAATTTATGGCGCAGACTGGGGGTTTTACACCTGGACTCATCTATAAAGAGGGGCGAGATCCCATTACTAACGAATCCGATGTTGGCATAAGCAATGCTCGCGGAACCTTAGCCATGGCACGTACCAGCGCACCTAACTCTGCGACATCACAGTTCTTTATCAACGCTGTCGATAATACATTTTTAGATAAGGAGCATGCGCAAGATGGGGTGGGCTACGCAGTTTTTGGTAAAGTTATTGAAGGTTTAGAGGATGTGATCGATCAGATAGATATCGTTAAAACAGGTGTCGCTAAAGATCCTGATGGGAATAGCTTTAGCGATGTCCCTGTTGAGGATATTGTGATCAATAGTATCTCTGAAACAGCTTGTCCAACACGCTAAGATAGATCTCAAAGCTAGGAGTGAAGCTCCTAGCTTTACTGTTTTTATAGTTATGCTAATTGATATTATTGGCTTTTGAGTAGCTCTGCACAGAGTTTCACAAAATCTGAGGATGTCACAATCCCCTCAATCTTACCTTCAGAGTCGACAACGGGCAGGCAACCTAGTTTATTATCGATAAAATATTCAACTACGATGGCAAGAGGCTCATCTTGAGCTAACCGTTGAAAGTCAGATTCCATCAAGGGCTGGATCCCTTGATTTCGCTCTTTTCTATCTAGCGCATCGGCGCCATATTTGTAGATCATAGACATTACAGTGCTTATCATCTTCTTGTGAGTCAGTATGCCTACAAGTTTGCCATCAGATTCTGAGATCACTGGTAGATGTCGTACACCGCGGTTTTGCATTAGGCTGTGTGCATCTTTTAAATTGGCTTCATCGCTGATACAAACCAGTTGAGTACTCATTATATCCCTGACATTCATTGCACCACTCCTTTTCTCATTAGCTTATTACTTTGATTATATAAGATAAAAAAGATCGCCTGCTGCAAAATTATCCATAACCTTGAGTTTTGTCTCATAAATGTCATAGTAGTGTTGCAAAATAGATACTCGTAAGACCTCTTACCACTACGAGATGATAAAAATAAAGGAATAATAATAATGAACCGGTCTTTTACACGTAGAGATTTTTTAGCCATGTCGGCTAAAGGTGTGGGTGCTGCTGTTGTTTCCTATGGCTTGATGGGTTGTAGTAGCAGTGATGATGACGATGCTAGTGCGATTCAAGCAAGCTTTAGTCATGGTATTGCCAGTGGCGATCCTAGCCATAGCGCTGTGATCTTATGGACTCGTGTCAGTCCAAGCAGCGAAGGTGATGTGAAAGTAAGTTGGGAAGTGGCAACAGATTCAGGCTTTACCGATCTGGTCACTAATGGCGAAATGGTAACAACCGCAGAGCGTGATTATACCGTGAAGGTCGATGCCATCGGCCTAGACTCGGGCACAGCTTATTACTACCGCTTTACCTCAGGTGAGCTCTCCTCTGAAGTGGGCATGACACGCACCTTACCAGAAGGTGCTGTTGACTCCGTTAAATTGGCGGTGATGTCATGTGCTAACTTCCCCGCTGGTTACTTTAATACTTATGAGCTGGCCGCTCAGCAAGATGAGCTGGATGCAGTGATTCATCTTGGTGATTATATCTATGAGTATGCTCGTGGTGAATATGCCAGCGAGAATGCTGCAGAACTTGATAGAGAAGTGTTACCAGAGGGCGAGCTGTTTTTACTCAGTGATTACCGTACCCGTTATGGCCAATATCGCGGTGATGCAAGTTTGCAGAAGCTTCATGCCAAGGTGCCGTTTATCACAGTGTGGGATGATCATGAGGTCGCAAACGATACTTGGTCTGACGGTGCTGAAAACCATAATGAGGGTGAGGGTAGTTTCGATGACAGAAAAGCTGCTGCTCTTCAGGCCTATTTTGAATGGTTACCGATCCGCCCTTGGAGTGAAGGGAACAATGAAGAAATCTACCGCTCATTTAGCTTCGGTGATCTTGTCGACCTGCATATGATGGATACACGCGTCTTAGCGCGTAATAAACCATTGGATTATGCCGATTACATCGATCCAGCAACACAAGGTATAGACAGTGCGAGGTTTATGGCAGATGTGACGAGTACCGAGCGTACCATGCTAGGTCAAGAGCAGCTGCAGTGGCTACAGCAGAGCCTATTAACGGCTACCGGAAAATGGCAGGTGTTAGGGCAGCAGGTATTGATGGGCAGAATGTTGCTTCCGGCAGCAATTGCCACTCAGCAGTTAAGTATCGCCGAGTTTGCTGAGTTGGGAGCGATTGCGCAGATAGCTGCACGGGCTCAGGCCAATGATCCAACTTTAACGGCTAGCGAGTATAGTTTTTTGATCGCGAACCAGCATAGGTTAACGCCTGAGGTGATGACGCAACTGCAATTGCCTAATATTCCTTATAATTTAGATGCTTGGGATGGTTACGCCTATGAGCGTGAAGTTATCTTAGGCACGGCTAAATCAAAAGGGAGTAATCTTGTCGTTATTGCTGGTGATACCCATAATGCCTGGGCAAATGAGCTCAGTGATGCTGGTGGCGATACCGTTGGTGTTGAGTTTGCAACTAGCTCAGTATCCTCACCAGGCTTAGAGTTTTACTTAGGGATCCCTGCCGATCAGCAAGCTGCAACAGAAGCTGGCGTGACTCAGATGGTCGATGGTCTGCAATACACTAACCTGCGCGACCGTGGCTTTATGGTTCTGACTTTCACAGCAGAGCAGGTGCGTAGTGACTGGCACTTTGTTGATACCATCGAATCTACGGAGTTTAGTGAAGATATGGATAAACGTTATAGCGCTGTTAGCCAGCTAGGTTCGGCGAAAATAATGCCTGCGTAACAGACCCCTTCGTTCGCTAAAGCCACCTCAGTTGAGGTGGCTTTTTATCTCATGTAACAACTTTTGACTTTAAATAGAGCATAAAGCCTATTTTTAGTTTAAAATTTCGCTCCAAAATCTGGTAGGTGTCGGTAATTTTGCTCAATTGGGCAGAGTGAGCCGCGTATCTCCATCTTTTGGATGGCGCCTTACCTACCACATTGACCATATTATATAAATAACAAGATGGGGACGGTTCGATGTCTGATAAACGGTTTATTACAGCTCAAGAGTTACTTGAAGATTCTTTTCGCTTAGCGGCGCAGGTGTATGAGAGCGGCTTTCGTCCGCAGTTTATTGTGGGCATTTGGCGCGGTGGTGCGCCAATAGGTATCGCGGTTCAGGAGTATTTCGACTTTAAAGAGGTAGAAACCGATCACATTGCAGTGCGTACCTCCTCATACTACGGCATAGGCACAGATAAGCAGAGTAAACAGATTAAGGTTCATGGTCTGCACTATATCGTCGAGAATGCTAACGCTGATGATGGGCTTTTGATTGTCGATGATGTTTTTGACTCTGGCCGTAGTATCCATGCCCTTATGGAAAACTTAAGTGATTTGATGCGTCTTAACCTACCTAAAGATGTTCGTATCGCTTGCCCTTACTACAAGCCTAAAAATACCGCTGTTCCACTAAAACCTGATTACTTTATCCATGAGTCTGATGAGTGGTTAGTCTTCCCTCACGAGGTGTCGGGTTTGACTCCGCAGGAGTTAGCTGAGGGTAAGGGCGATCTAAAAAATATTAAAGAGCTGTTCGCTTAATCGCAGTCTTCTAATACTGATTGGTATAAAACAAAAAGCCAGCTTAATCGCTGGCTTTTTGTTTTGTTAGAGCTTGTTGATCTGCTCACCGAGCTGGTATGACTTATCAGTCACTATGGTCTCTAAGGTTGCAACTCTTTCCTGAAGTTTTACGAGCTCCGCTTTTAAGGCGTCCACTTCACCTGAGTCCACATCTCCTTTGCGTTTGTTGTATTCCTTATAAGCACTCACCGAAAAAGCGCCGATGATAGCGATAGCTGCAATCTCAAAAGGTCCCATAACCTATACTCCTTACTCTTTTTTATAATTGGGTAATATCAATGCTGTATTAAAATGTATCAAGCTGATCTGTTTAATACAAACCTCATGCCAAAATAAAAAGTGATTTTTATCATCAGGTTAAATTTAGGCTTAGCCTTTTCTCTGTGATTAACACTACTTTATGGTGAGTCTGGCTAATTTCACCATCTTGGTATTAATGAAGTAATCTCTCCTTAATTCTTACGCAGCGAACCTCATCTAGGTAGGCGCTAAGTAGAGCTTCTTGACTGGTTTGCGAGAGCTTTCTCTTTTGCAACGCGGTGAGGGAGAAGTTTGTATACTCCTTTAGGGCTTTTTCGAGGGTTGCTATGCCGCGGTAGCTACATTGAGCCGGAATTAAATGTTTAGCATACAGATCCATAAACTCAGGCGTTTTGCGGCTGTCTAATTCGCTTAATCTAGTCAACCTTAATTCGGCGGTCATCGCACTTAACTCTGCCTGCTCTTTAGGATAAAGATTGGGAATGACCTGCTCTATGATAGCAGGGGAAATTCGCTCATCACTTTGAATTCTAGTCAGCCATCGCCGTTTGATATTGGCTTCTGGACGCGATGCTTGAGCTGCAACAAAGGAGAGTTTACCGCTCTGTGAACTATCATTTTTCTGTTCGGCTAACAGCAGCTTTTTAGCCTTAATATGATCGTAGCGGTTAATCTGTTTGACGATACTCCAGCGCATAGCTTGCGTTAAGGTAAGGCCGTTAATGTGAGTAGAACCTTCTATGAGTTGCTGCAAGTGATCAAGGGATTGAGTGTTGGTCGCAAGTTGAATATAGGCATTAAACCATTGTTTTTGCAGTGCAGGGCTTTGGTTGTAAAACATGGTTTTTCTCAAACTCATCTGAGCCATCCCTTTTAGTGCACTACGGGTATAACTCAGATGCATTGGCTGCATCTGCTCCAGATAGGTTTTACTTTTTATCAGCAGCTCTAATACTTGAGCTAATACTTCTGGATTTTGCTCTTGGGGAAGATTAATAAACACCGCCCCTAAAAATTGATCCAGTGGCAGTTTTCCATCTAATACACTCTCCCACAGGGTTTGCCATAACAATGATTTGAGCAGAGGGTCTTCGAGAGTACTGAGCTCAAGTTTGGCTGTATCCATAGACTTTGGGTCCAGCTCAACTTTCACGTAACCCCAGTCGTGATCATTGGGATAGACGAGATCGGGACAGCGAACCCCAATAAGCCGGTTAATTTGGGTCTTTGCACCTTGATACGTGATGGCGACATCTAGGTTACGGTGTAGTTGGCGTCGTCCCTTAGTATATAAACCTAAAGTGACTCTTTGCGTGTTTAGCTTATTGCTCAGATCCTTGTTCATGTCACTTGCTGAGCTCTGCAGTACAGTAAATGAGGTGATACGCTTATCTGCGCAGCTAAAGTCGACTTTTATGTGAGCTGCCGTAGCTTGAAGCTGTGCTTTATCTTGGGGGGAATTGAGGGGCTTTTCACTTGAGGCTAACTTGTTGATAAAGTCGGCTAGTGTAAGATGCTCGCTTTGTGAGCTCAGAAGATCTGTGAGTGTCTGTCGAAAATGACGGCTTGTGAACTGATACTCAAGCTGTTTGAGTATCGCAGCTCCCTTAAACGGGCTCATGGCTGGCGTTTTTCCTGCCAGAGAGAGGGCATAGAGCTCATCTTGCTCATAGGCGATTTGCTTCTGTTTCAGGTAGAACTGATGCCAAATTGGAGAGTACTCGCCTGCATCAGCTTGCGCCTGTATTGCCATATAACTTGCTAAGCTTTCACGCAGAGAAGAGCGAGCAAGTTCGCCAGCTTCAGATTGCTCAACAACATTTAACTTGTTTAACCACTGCATAGATACTTGATAGTCGATTTGAGAGGTAAGGCTCTGTTGTGCAAACTTATCTTCGTCACTTGGAGTTAAATCTTGCTCATTGAAGCTACCTACCCCAATTTTTGAGGAGATGGTTAAAGAGGAGGGCTTGATTATCAGGTCAAATTTATTATTTGGATAGGGCTGGCCATACTGTTGAGTAAACTTAGCAAGTGCATTGTGGGCGCTGGAAAACCACAGCTCTGAATCGATTGTATCTTTAACCGATTGGCGGGAGATCAACCTAAGTGGGAGCTCTGTTGTGGTGTTGTGCCAGATCTGAAAAGGCCCCGCGTAAAGAGGGAGCTGATAGGGAAGCAGCTCTGGGCTTGCTGGAAACTGCCAGAGATTAAATTCGCCCTTCGAAATCAGCTCTGTCTCGGCTTGAGTCGTTATTACGGTCCAGCTTTTTGGCGCCGTGATATTGAATTGAAAACTAGCTTTATTACCTTGATTGAAAATAGGCAGGAGCTGGCTGACACTCTCCTCATCGAAATTGGAGTAGAGGTAGATATGTTGATCTAGCGGGTCGATAACACGACTCATGCCGCTCTTCTCACTGTCGAGTGCAACGCGATAGTGGATCTCTATGGTGTTACTGCCACTCTCCAATAGTCTTGGACTCAGCGTGAACTGCTCTCCATCATAGTTAGGGTAGATCTTATGGCCATTGATAATGAAGCTGCTGACTTGAGCTTGGCTAAGGGCTAAGGTGAGTGGCTGTTCACTCTCAGTGAGTTTGAAGTTAATTTTACTCACCCCATGAAGTTCTGGTTTATCAATGAGTGAGAGTGATACTTGATAGCTGAGCTCTGAGACTCGTGATTCAATTATTGCTCTTTTGGTCTCTGCTTTTGGGGAGATGGCAACACTAAAAAAGAGGGCGAGAGAGAGTAGAGAGCTAAGGCTGAGGCGCAGCAGATCCAAGGTTAAGGTCCTAATCATTATTATTTGGCTTAGAGTACCCGATTTCGGCAATTGAGACTATGAGTGTGCACTCTTTTCTACATGGGACAGAGTTAACGGTAATGTGATGAAAAAGGGCGTATGATACTGCTCCTTTTTTTACCATAGTGCCTATCTTATGAAACTTTTTTTTGCCTCGGATATTCATGGCTGCTTTGAAAGCGCCCAGAAGATGATTAAGGCGTTTGAACAAAGTGGCGCTCAGCACCTACTGCTACTTGGGGATATTCTCAATCACGGCCCAAGAAATGCCATACCTCAGGGGTATGCTCCCATGAAAGTGGTTGAGTTACTTAATTGTTATGCTGATAAGATTATTGCTGTGCGTGGTAACTGTGATAGTGAAGTGGACCAGATGCTGCTGAGCTTTCCTATGATGGCTGACTATAACTGGGTGTTGCTTGGCGACGGTCGTCGACTCTTTTTAACTCATGGACATCTCTATCGCAGTGATAACTGCCCGCACCTGAGTGCAGGTGACATTATCGCATCGGGGCACACCCACCTACCAGTTGCTGAAAAACAGGGGGAGATAATCCTTTTTAACCCAGGCTCTGTCACAATCCCGAGAGGAGAGAATAAACCTAGCTACGGTTTGTTTGAAGATAATAGACTGAGCGTCATGAACTTTGATGGGGATGAGCTTAGCTTCTACAGTTTAGTTGGTTGATATTTAAAAAAATGCCAACCCAAAGGTTGGCATTTTCAAACTTATCTTAATGTTCTTATTCGCTTATAGACCAAGGAAAGACTTAGATCTTACCTTGCGGATCTCTTTTTCATCAGACCATTCAATTAGACCTGTTTCAAGATCCATCAGACGCATGGTCATCTTGTAGTACACATCTGTGGTGCTGCCATCTTGCTTAACTATGCTAGAAAGGTTGCCGTAGAGCATGTACTGTGCGCCGATTTGACGGCCAAAGTTGATGGCAGTAGAAGGGTCAACCATACCGGCATTATTTTGGTAATCCAGTTGTTTACGTACTGAATCAACTTTAGTCATGTCGATGAAGCGGAACTTACCAGAACGAAGTAGTTTATTGCTGATAGAGTCAGTGACAGACTCTGTATCGATATGCTCAGAGGTCTTGTTCTTAATCTTGTCGACAAAGACGATAGGGCGATCGTTAGCCGTTATTACCATGACTGGTGGGAAGGTCAGCATACTATCAACCATCTTAGATGTGATAGCTTGTAGATCGGTTGAACCAAAGTTTTCATTAACGGTTTCCACTTCTGTGGCATCCCCGTACTGAACTTTAGATTGGCAACCTGCTAGGCCAATCGCTGCTGCTAGCAGAAAAATTAGTTTGAAATGTTTCATAGTGAGTTCCATTAGATGTTGTTTAAATGATTATTGAATAAAAACGGGTGTAATTACCAGTGTCGATTACCCAAACCAGTGTTGTTCTTCCACTTTTTACCTCTACAGAGGCGGGAGAGGAGTTGTCCAATTGGACTGAATACTGGCCTTGATTAACGTAAGTTCGTGCTATTTGAGCCTGCTTAGGCAAGGTTAGCCAGCTACGTCTATCAGCTTGCTCAGTGACGACATTGAATATCTGCATGGCGATGGAGCCGAAATCGGTTTCATTGTTACGCGCCTTAGATTCACTGCGTACACTTCTAGCCATCTCAGCTTTTGCATAGGCCCTCGCTGCTTGACGGACCAAAGCGGCAGGTAGCTCCTCTTTTAGAGCCGTGATGGCTAGCGCATCGATATTAGCGATAGGTGCAGCGGTTAAACGCTTATCTAAGCCTTTGATTTGCCCCTTAGCGACAGGGCGGGAGTTAAATGGGTAGGTCGCCAGAGACGCGGTTTGCCAACTACCATGGACTCGGAAAGGGACTGTTAAGCTCTGTTTTTCGTCAACAAAGCCACGTTCAACCAAGATGATAACCTCTCCCTCACCCTTTTTCGGCTTGGCCGCTTTGCCCCAGCGCTTCTCAAACTCATCGGCTTGAGGCATAGAGAGCTGCTTTGCTAAGCGAACGAGATCTTTTTGCACGTAGGGATTATTGGGAGCGATTTGAGCTGCTTTACGGTAATCGATAAAGGCGTCATTGGGCTCCCCTAATATTTCGTGGAGCACCCCGGTGATGTAATAGCTGTAAGCATTTAAAAATGAGCTGGTGACGCTTCCTGCCGCTTGGCCCAGCTTGTTGACTTCTGCATCAATGGTGCCATTGGCAATCGCTTGAACCGACTCATTGGATTTTTGGTATCTGCGCTGCTCAGAGCTTTGTAAGTTATTGCTGCGCCTAACTTCGACTAACGCTCCCTCTTTATCACCACTTAACAGGTAGTTGAGTGCCTGATACTGATGCAGCATCACTCTTTCATAACCTGGGCCGCGGTAGGGAATGACGTTATCGTTGATAAATAGACTGCTGGCTGTGGCACCTAGATCTGATGCGCTCAGGGTCGCTTTGTCGTCAAACTCAAGGTAAGCAGCAACAGCTTGTTGGTAGTAGGCTTTACTGGCTTCAAAATCCCCAGCGATTTGAGCGACTCTGCCCGCTTCTTGGGCATAGAGCAGGCCATCGGCACCTGAGATATTATCAGCAACCTCATCGGCACCCTTTATCGGATCATTGCTGTTTATCTGCGCTTTTACTGGCGCGATCTGAGAGGGGTAATTAATGAAGATACTGTTAAATGCGCAGCCTGTTAGCGATAAGCTGAGCAGTGGAATAAGTAGCCACTTCTTCATCGTGTCGCCTCAATTTGACTTACCTGCTGCATATATATCCTTTTATATGGACTGTGTTGAACACTATATCCTTTAAACCCAAGCTATCTCAAGGCATTGAAGCTGCACCTTGCCGTGGTTTGGGTATTGTATCCGTATAATAGATTCAAGTTAAAACGCAGCATCTAAACATAATTTAGCTGAATATCTGCTGACTCATTTATCAATTTTGTGAAATTAATTTGAGTCAGCAGTATCTATTTATACTGATTGGTATTAATAGTGTGGCGGTGGTGTCTCTTCAGCTTGAGTCGCCATATTACTCGGTTCTACACTTTGTAATTTGCTGATAAGAACGCGTAGTTGATGCTGCTGCTCTGCAAGTAGGTCATTGAGCTTGATCACTTGTTGATCAAGGACATCGATGGTGCTCTCCTGAAAAGCCAGTTTCATCTCAAGATCTTCGACTCGTTGTGCTAATTGTTCCATTTTTACCTCTAATGGACAGGTACTGGCCAAGTTTCCACAAGGCCGTTACTACTGATACTAATGATCCTATCTGGATCTTTGTTTGCGACAGAGTATACAACGGCTCCCTTAATTTGGGCATGTTTGGTTCGCTGAACTTGCCATTTAGCCAGTTTTTCCCCTGTTTTAACCTGCCACACTATCAACTCTCTTGCAGGAGTGCCTGTAATTAGCTGCCTATCATCGCTGGAGAAGCGCGCCGCCGAGAAGTTCATCTTCCTTCGGTGGATATTTAATTGGCTTATCACCTCACCGGTTGCGTTATCCATAATTTGAGCAACCTTAGTGCTATCACCGATAAAGGCATAGTTGCCACTGGCATTTAATTTAACCTTTATCACCCGGTTATCCAGTTGCCAATCCTGTATTGGTTGTCCACTTGATGGGTTCCAGAGGATGGCGTGCTTATCGTTAGAGCCTGTTAGTGCCAACCCCCCATCGGAGGAGAGGGAGACGCTATTGACCTTCTCGCTGTGTCCTAGAAATTTAATCAGTGTGCGGCTATTGGGTCTAAGAGACATCACGCTGCCATCATTTAAGCCGATAAGTAGCGCCCCATTGTTGGCTACATCGACACTTTGACCGCTAGAGGGGAGTGACCACCAACCCAGAGAGTGGCCATCAGAGATACGCCATAGGCCGACAGAGTCACGGCTGAGTGAAGCTGCATAGGCTTGATTTTCTGAGATAGCAGTATCGAAAACACTGGCGCCAGCTTCACCGTGCCGCCAGGTAAATAGTTGTGTTTGCTTGTGAAGATCCCAAAGTTGTAGCCCGTTATTAGCGGTACTGACTAGCGCGAGATCCCCTTGTGAGGATAGGCTGGCATCATAGCTAGGCTCGAAGATTAACTCTTGAGTATCCAGTGCTTGTGGTTGGCAAGCAGATAGAAGCAAAGTGTAAAAAATAACCAAAAAGATTTTTTTCATGAACTTGCTCCAAAAGTTGTTGTCTCTAGGTCAAGTGAAATTACATTATCATCTGAAAATGAAACTTGAGTAATGTAATTGGAATATCATATTTAACTAGTATAAAGTGGTTCGCCTAATAGAGTAAGGTTATTGTAACTACAAGAAGATGCTGAGGAAGCTTTAATGAAATCAATTTATAAAATCTCACTGGTTGCGTTGGCCGTTATTGGTCTGTCAGCTTGTAATCAAGAACAAAAAACAACTGAAACTGCTGCCAATGTTGAATTGAAAACAGAAGCACAGAAACAAGCCTACAGCGTTGGCGCATCTATTGGTAAGTATATGTCAGGTCACATCAAGGAGCAGGAAGAGTTAGGTTTACCTGTTGACCGTAGTCTTATCATCACAGGTTTTAGCAATGGCTTGAACGACGAGCTTAAGCTAACCGAAGAGGAGATGCAGACTGTACTTCAGACTCTTGATGAGAAGTTAAATGAGAAGCGTCAAGCTCAAGCGACTGCTTTAGCTGAGAAAGCGGCTGCTGATAGCGCTGCATTCCTAGAGACAAATAAAGCCAAAGAGGGTGTTGTCACTACTGAATCTGGCCTTCAGTACGAAGTATTGACTCCAGGTACAGGTGAGAAGCCAAAGGCTGAAGATACTGTTCAGGTACACTATGTTGGTACATTAACTGACGGTACTGAATTTGATAGTTCAGTTGCTCGTGGCGAGCCAGCTAAGTTCCCACTAAATCGTGTTATCCCAGGTTGGACTGAAGGTGTTCAGTTGATGCCAGTTGGTGCTAAGTACAAGTTCGTTATCCCTGCAGAGCTTGCTTATGGCGATCGTGATACAGGTACTATCCCTGCTAACTCAACGCTAGTGTTTGAGGTTGAACTGCTCTCTATTGAAGAAGCACCAGCTCCTACTGCAGAAGCAGCACCAGAAGCTCACGCACACTAATACATCATTTGTGTGAATTTAAAGGACGCTAAGGCGTCCTTTTTTATGTCTGTTCATTAATGGACACTCTAAAGGTCCATGTCAGCAATAATTGGTCTTGTATCTGATTTTAATCCGTTTCTTTTTATTGCTCCTACCTAACCGTGATTCTACTTACCGAGCGACTTACTGAGCTATTTGCTGAACGACTTACTGACGCCGGCTTTTAGTTACCCATCCCACCCGCTATTGAGTTAAAATTAGCTTAGAGATATATAAGGTAAAAAATTTATGGAATATGAATTTCGACGTAATACCTTAACGGGCACTGTGATGGCCAATTTCAGTATGGATCATGAAGCGTTAGGCTTTTGGTTTGCTGAGGAGCTAGGGGAGTGTGCTGAAAAGTATAATGAGATCTGTCAGGTTGCCGCTAAGCTGCAGTCAAATCAGCTAATACACTGGCGTATGGTGGGTAAAGCTCTCTCTTTGGAGCTAGATGCTGAGCAGGCGAGGATCTTTGCTAATGAGCTGGAAAATGGCGAAGAGTTTGAGCTTGAAGATGCCATGTCTCTCTATGATGGTGAGTCAGAAGCCTACTGCGGTCTAGAAGATTTTCAGGCAGCACTTGAAAGCTGGCATGCTTTCTTAACTGAAACTCATTAACTGATTAATAAAATGAAAAAGGCAGCGACTCGCTGCCTTTATACCATGTGCTATGTTTCATTTACTGATTTAGGTAACGAACTGCCATCTCGGTTCTTGATTTGGCATGACCTTTTCTCAATAGATTTTTCACATGCACTTTTACTGTCCCTTCGCTAATGTGCAGTAGCTCAGAGATCATTCTGTTGCTCTTCCCTTCGGCAACCTGTTCTAAGATCTGTAGCTCTCTAGGAGTTAAGTTACTGAGCCAGTCATCCTCATCGGCGGCATCTTTAAGTTCATAAAGATACTCCTCAACAGATTCACTGATCACTCTATGTCCCTGCATGGCATTTTTGAGCTTTTCAAGTAGTAAGTCTGGCTCCGTGTCTTTCAACAGGTAACCATCGGCACCAGCACGAATAATACGAATAACATCTTGTTTGGCATCAGAAACCGTTAAGATCACGATACGTGATGTCACCCCTTCTTGGCGTAATGCATTTAGAGTGTCTAATCCTGTCATCCCTTTCATATTTAGATCTAACAGAATGATATCTGGCTCATTGTCTTCAATGGCTGATAAGGCATCTAGGCCGCTACCTGCTTCACCAAAAAGAGTAAAATCTGAATCTGAAGTAATTAATTGGCAGATCCCACGGCGTAATAGTGGATGATCATCGACAACGAGAACTGAATATGGCTTCCCCATTTTTGTACCGACTCCTTGAGGTGTAAACATCTTAGACTTAATTTATTGAACAGGTTTTTGCTGAGGTGGAAAAGTGAGCGTCACTGTTGTTCCTCCATCAGGGTTACTGCCAAACTCTACTATACCTGATAAGCGGCTCGCACGCTCATGCATAATGCCTATGCCAAAGTGTTGATCGCGCTCTTTGAGTTGTTCTATACCTACGCCATCATCGCTGATAGAGATGGTGACATGGGTATCAGAGCTTTTAAAACATTTGATCTTTATGTGTTGAGCCTGTGCATGCTTTATCGCATTGAGTGTCGCTTCTCGGGTCAACTGTAACACGTGTATATGCTGATGCGCGCCTAATAGTTGCAGCGGTAGCTTGTAGTCCAGTGAGATAGATATTTTTGACTGACTTCTTAGCTGATCTAACATCACCTCAATAGCATGGTTCAGGTTAGGGTCGTTAATGGTGAGCCTAAAGGTAGAAAGAAGCTCTCTTAATTGCACATAGGCGGTGTTTACCCCCTCATTTATCTCTGCAATCTGTCCCTCTACTTGAGGGCTTCTACATGCGGTGTCTAACCCCTTAGAGAGCAGATTTACCTGTATTTTTAAAAATGAGAGAATTTGACCTAGCGAGTCATGTAGCTCTCTGGCAATAACGCCACGCTCCTCCATTAGTGCTAACTGTTGCTTCTGCTCGCCAGCATTAAAGATAACAATAGAGCGGGCCAGCATAATGGCAAAATTATCAAATAAAGGATGATTTGGCGTACTTGAGATCACCTCAAGGTAGCCCAGTTCGTAGTCTTCAAACTTCAATGGGTAGTGAATTTGATTCCCACTTGCCAGCGGCCAGCCATTATCGGCTTCAATCACTTGCTTACTTTCCTGATCTTGTGAAATAACCAGACGTAAGAAGGTATGAGGTTCATGTTTACTGAGCTGGTTTAACGCTTTTTTCAGGGTTTTAATGTCTAAGGTGCCTGAGTGCAACATGACTAGATTGTCGTAAAGTAGCGTTAGTTCATTGTTGGCTCGAGTTAATGCATGAGTCTTCTCCTCTACTTGGGATTCGAGGTTGCGATAAAGGGTAGAGAGCTCCTTTGCGGTGCTGTCGAGTGCATCACTTAATGAGCTGAGTTCGATATACTCAGTTTTAGGCATCCGAACATCAAAGTCCCCTTTAGATATGGTGTTGGCGGACTCCATTAACTGCTTCAATGGCGTAACCACTTTTTTCTTGGTAAAGCGAACGGCTAAAAATGCAATAAATAGCATTAACCCCAACCCAAAAATCTGACTTGTAGCTAGAATTTTTAGCTTAAAGGCTGCATGAAGCTCAGTTTCAAGCACCAGGAGATCTATAGTATCAACAAAGTCTTTAAGCGAGGCGGCATAAAGGCGTGAATTTTCATCTTCAATGTAGGATTTCATCACCTTCCACTTCTGAACCACTAATCGATATTGATCTTCCAACTCTTGGGGACTATACCAGACAACAGAGCGCTTTAGTGCTTCAGAATAAAGGGTATTTTCAAACTCCTTTATCTTACCTTCAGACTCTTCACTCCCTGAATTAGCGTAAAACATTAAACGATAACTTTGCATTCGTAAGGAGCCAGATGCGTTGATGGCGCGAGCATCGCCTAAGCTATAGGTCAGGTTGATAATCGCAAAGGTTGCTAAACCACTGGATAATAAAATTAACGTTAACATTAGACCTAAAATGGTGGATGTTAGACTACCGTTTTTCATTATATAAAAACTCACTAAATTAGAATGATTAAGCTAAAAATTGAAGGTGATTAATTTAGTTAACCCTTTAGTAAGTTAACAAAAATGCAAAAATGTGAGCAACAACACGTTTACATGTTGATCTACCGCAAACTTTATCTCGGATACCTCATAAGGGGTATATTTTTCCTCTAACTAAGAGGCTAACTTTGGCCTTGGAGATGTTGTGGTTATTAAGATTACTATAAAGTAACACGGAGATGAGATGGTGAGAATATTAACTAAAAAATCCTTTGCACTGAGTGCATTGGTCGCAGCAAGCCTAATGGCTTCTGGTGCGATGGCAAGTGATAAAACTGAGCCACGTAATGAGCAATATAAAGATAAGTTCTCTAAGCAATACAATAGCTGGCATGAGACTTCAGAAAGTGTAGAGATCACCGACGCACTTGAGCAAGATCCTAACCTAGTTATTCTTTGGGCCGGTTACGGTTTTGCTAAAGACTATAACAAGGCTCGTGGTCATATGTATGCGGTGACTGATTTACGCAATACACTGCGTACAGGTGCACCTAAGAAAGATACCGATGGGCCTATGCCTATGGCGTGTTGGTCTTGTAAAAGTCCAGATGTACCTCGCATGATCGAAGAGCAAGGTGAAGATGGTTACTTCTCTGGAAAGTGGTACAAAGGCGGAGCAGAGATCGTCAACACTATCGGTTGTAGTGATTGTCACGAAAAAGGTAAGTCTAAGCTACGTATCTCTCGTCCATTCGCAGAGCGCGGCATGGAAGCGATTGGTACACCATTTGATAAAGCATCTCGTAAAGATAAGCAGTCTATGGTGTGTGGCCAGTGTCACGTAGAGTACTACTTCGAGAAGACTGCCGATAAGAAAGGTTTTGTTAAGTTCCCATGGGACAAGGGCACCACTGTTGAAGATATGGAAGCATACTATGATGCTATCGATTTCGCAGACTGGACTCACAAAGTCTCTAAAACACCAATGTTGAAAGCTCAACACCCAGGCTATGAAACTTGGCAGCTAGGTATGCACGGTAAGAACAACGTAAGCTGTACTGACTGTCACATGCCTAAGGTTAAGAACGCTGAAGGTCGTAAGTTCACCGATCATAAAGTGGGTAACCCATTCGATCGTTTCGAAGAGACCTGTGGTAATTGTCATGATCAAAGCAAAGAGTTCATGGTTAACCTAGATAAAGAGCGTAAAGCTAAGGTGAAAGAGATTCAGCTTAGAGCTGAAAACCAGCTAGTTAAGGCACACTTCGAAGCAGGCGCTGCTTGGAAAGCGGGTGCTACCGAAGCTGAAATGAAGCCTATCCTAACCGATATCCGTCATGCTCAATGGCGCTGGGATTATGCAATCGCCTCTCACGGTGTTGCCTCTCACGCTCCTGATGAAGCACTACGTGTACTAGGTACAGCGGTAGATAAAGCGGCTGATGCTCGCGTTAAGCTAGCTCAACTACTTGCTAAGAAAGGTGTACCACAGCCAATCGCTCTTCCAGATATCTCTACTAAAGCGAAAGCACAAGCGGCTCTAGGTATGGATATGAAGAAGATGAATGCTGATAAGGAAGAGTTCAAGAAGACTGTACTTCCTAAGTGGGATGCTGAAGCTAAAAAGCGTGAAGCAACTTACTAAGCGATAAGCTTGAACTTGTACTGTACAAGTTAACAAAACCTGCATAGATAAAGCCCTCTTTTCCCAAAGAGGGCTTTTTTTCATCCTTCGAATGAAGGTTGATTACATTTTGAATTGTGCTAAATAAATCACAAATAACTAAACTCTGGCTTTCAACACTAGAGTTGCTCACAGAATGTGCTGTTCGTTTTTTAAGTTATTGAATATAAGGTGAATAAGAGTTACTTTGTCAATATGAAACAACTTTGCTGTATATTCTTTTTCGGAATTAAGTCTAATATACTGTTAAGCATCAATCATGGAATACGTGCAATTAACTAAAAACACAATTTTACCCGATATTTCAAAACTGGGTCCTTTTCGATGCATTGTTGTCGTAGAGAAAGGTGTTCCTGAGGTGCGACAAAAAGAAGTAAGTGCTTGGCTTGTCGAAAGCGGGTGCCTCTATATGATGGCGTGGGGAATAGAATGCGGATCATGGGACACGTCCGTAGATATAGCAAATCTAGAAAAATTTGATTTCAATGAAATTCCTGAAGAGAACCTTATCATTACAATCTGGCATAACGATGAGCCTTTGTCTGAAGTATTTTGGTATTCAAAACACTGTGCTTTTCATAGCACTGTAGAAATTGAAAATACTGTTTTATTGAATATATCTGCGATTGATAAAAGCAACCAATATTTAAGTGAGTACATAAATGCTTAACAAGTTACTTCAGCTGATGTTTTGGCCTACGCTTCGTTTTGGAGTGGCTTCGCCAAAACTTCACTCCAACCAAAACGCAGCTGAGTAAGGCGTTAGCTTTCAAGGAGTAGGATGCGACTAATAATTTACATTTTTGCTTTGGTTTTCTCTGGTAATTCATTTTCTGCACATATTGAATTATCGAAAGGGGCTGAAAATGATGTTTGTTCCAAACTGTTTTCAATTCGACTAATTAAAGCTACTTCAAGTTTTAGAGAGGCTGCAAAAATACTTGCAAGGAAAGAGGGAATACCAGAGTGGAAACAGCGGAAACTATCTGATGGCTACGACTCATTACTTAACGACATAAATTATGCTGTCTTTGATATAGATAATGATGGTGTAAATGAATATGTGTATTCGCACTTTACTTGGATGAGTGGTCAGCCTGGAGAAGTTTATACTGTGTTTAACACTGACGCTATAAAGTCCAAAAAAGACTTAGAAGCACAAGGGTTTTATAAACAGGCAGGCCTTAATTCAGTTAGTCCAGAATTCAACTATCGAGAATTTGGTGTATGGTTCGCTGAACTAATCCCTTTTAGGCATAAAGGTACATATTATGTTGGTATTAAGGATATCTATTTCGGGAAGGGAGAGTTTATTGATCGAAAGTTCTTTGTTGCTAAATATTCAAATGAAATGATCGTTGGTAATAGCGGTTATAAGACTTCGAATTTGGAAAATATTTGTACATTTGAATATGTAGAAAGCTAATAAGGCAATTATGGGTAGGACGTTAATTTTATTCAAGGATTGAAGCAAAATGAAGAAGTACTTAGCCCCACTTATTTTCTTAATGTTTGTAAATATGGCGTATGGTCAACAGACCTTTATAGGGTGTGATGAATTGTGGCAAACAATGAGTGAGATGGTTCAATGCCAAATGAAGGCGAACCAAGCAAAAGAACAAGAAATATCCGCTTTAATAAATACTATCCAATCTTCATTTAAAGTAAAAAAACGATCTTTATCCGTACTAAAAAGTCAGGAGCACTGGGTAAACTATGTTGAATCTGAGTGTCGTTCAAGAATGATTTCAGGAGCTTTATCTGGTACCTCTAATGCGGCAAGGTATCATATTTGTAGAAATGAGAAACTATCAAGTAGACTTGATGAATTACAAAAATACCATTACTGCGATGACAACGGTTGTCCTGAACGTTATAAGAATAAATAAAATCTAACAAGAGACTATGGCGTCAATAACTAATTTTATGTTTACTATTTAGGGTTCGCATTAGAGGAGATTCAAGTGCCACATTGTGTCATTGAGCATTCAGGGAACATTGAGGGTGATCTCTTGATTGCCAGTGTCTATCAGGGAGCTTTAGCATCAAATTTGTTTGAGGCTGAAGGCAGTGATATCAAAGTTAGAGCCTTGCCATATGCCAATTATCAAACGGGTAATGTGGAGCTAAAGTTTGTACATGTTACGTTAAAAATACTTTCGGGGCGTAACCTAGAGCAAAAATCACGATTAACCGAATTAGTTTTAGCGCAATTAAAAAAGTTGCAAATGACGGATTGCTCAATCTCTGTTGAAGTTGCTGATATAGAACGCGATAGCTACGCCAAGGTCATAGTGTAGGCACCTCTCTAATCATTGAATAACACTTTATAATCCTAAGTCTCACACCTAAGAGATGCTTAAATAGGAATCAGAGTCATGTATGAACGCGGCTGTGGGCTTAGGTTTTAAGGTGAGGTATCGCGAAAAATAAAGGGGCGTAGCGAATTAGCCTTTGGTCGTTATTCTCACTTTTCTTGGTATTTTAATTAGTCATATAACCTTGATTGCTTTGTCTATCGTTGACCTTTATTATCTGTGTCTCTATCGTATTATACTTGTTATCGTATGATCGTTAATTAACTCTTTTAATTATGGAAAATGATGAAAATAATAATATGGATTGCCGTTGCAGCTTTAGTTTCTGGTTGTGCTTTTGTGAACACTATTGACTCTGTTAAGCAAAAAGGAAGTAAGAGTGAAGTTTACACCTCCTCCTCAAGCCAATCGTTAGTTTCCAGCCAAGTCGGAGAGTTTCTTTCGCAATGTTATAAAACTAGCTTGGTGAAGATGGGGGGAACGACTTTAGGTGAGGTTATTCACGTTGACCAATATAAGATTGATGGTGGAACTGAATATGCAGTCAAGAAAATGTTGAATAATGGATATTCTCACCTTTTGATTGTATCGGTTGTCGCAGCCGCTGAGGATGAGAAAACCGAGATAGTAGGTTACGCTAATGACTTTACTCGTGCAGCTTCTTTTGAGCAGTTAGATGTCATTGCTAAAGGCGGAAAGCCTAAGTGTCCATATACGATATAAAACTCTCTCTGGAGGTAGCTTAAGGTCACACTTATAATCGGCTACCTTCAGCATTCAAAACTACTCAATTGTCTTCGATAAAGGGGCCGGAGCTAATAGGGGGCTGATATACTTTTTCTAATCAATTGGGTCTAACTCACTTCTGTTCAAAAATGAGTTACAGCCCAAAACCTCAATCGAAGAGATAAATACTCAGGTGTAGGTACGTCAGTGAGCTTCGATGACATGGCCGTTCTATGTCATCCTGTCACCACGGCATTTGTGAATCCATTCACATCAGATGTCATCGCAGAGACTACAGGGTTGAAAATGTTCCAGACATTTTTCTGCATTTTCTCCATCCCTAGAGGTCAGATATACTTGCAACGATATCCATATCTAAAATCAACAATAAAGGGGTCGTAGTTCATTAGCCCAAATCGAAGAGATGCTCAAGTAGGAATCTGAGTCAGGTGTGAATGCGTCTGTGGGCTTCGGTTTCAAGGATGAAACCGCAGAGCGGCCAAGGATGGCTTCACAGCGTCCCGCAGAAGTATTCATACATTCAGCATGCTGCAAGCAATAGACACCAACTTAGCTATGGTACTTAGCAAACCAACCAAACATCAAATTAGCGAAATGAACCCAATCAAAAAGAGACTTGAAGCATTGTTATCCGACAATGTGGCTCAACCTGCTGCAAGCAATTAGCTGAATTGAAGTCATGGTATCCAGCAAACCAACCAAATACCAAACCAGCCCAATGAATCCAACCTAAAAAGATACTTGAAACTTGCTATCTTGCAAGTCAGCAAACTTGTTATCAGGCAAATAAAACAACCTTTGGCTAGTTACTTTATAAATTTTAGTAACGCTTTAAACCTCTCTCCTACGGCTTCATGTTGAAGCTCAAATAGCAGTGATTCCATATTGCTTATCTGCGCGCCCTTGTGTTGCATCATCTCAATACCTAGTTGCTTATTCGCTGCGGTGCGTGAGGAGATGGCGTCGACGATAAGATGAACATCAAAGTCGTTTTCTAGAAGATCGCTGCAGGTTTGATATACGCACACATGGGACTCTATTCCGACTAGCAGTATCTGTGTACGGTTTAGCGCGGTAAGTTGATCTTTAAACTGCTCAGCTTGCCAGCCACTAAAATGCTGCTTTGCTATGGGAGAGCTTTGCTTTATCAGCTCCTGATAGAGAAGAGGGCTAGTTTGGCCCAGTTTATCGGGTAGTTGCTCTAACCATAATGTTGGAATATCAAATAGGGCGGTGCCCTTGATGAGGTTCAGTAGTGTTTGGTGTAGCTCTGCACTGCTGTCCATCACTTGAGCTAACTTTCCCTGAACGTCGACAACAACCAGTACGCACTCTTGTGGATTCAACATCTTTACACACCTCTGATGATAGTGAGTTTTATTCTACAGCTAATCATCCTATTTCCAATCAGCATTTGGTCTAACTGCTTAATGACATGAGTGCGCTAATTCCGTGCATTGAGTTTTTATGCGCACCTTAATGGTGCGCAATACACTAGGCTGGTTTTAAGGAAGATCGCTAACTCATTAAAAGTTATCAGTTTGTTAACTTGGCCTAATGCTTGAATTAGTCATTAGCAGAAGTGATTAACAATTTAAGTTAGGGAGATTGGTATGAAACTGGTCAGCGCTATCATTAAGCCGTTTAAGTTAGATGATGTCCGTGAAGCGATTGCGGGTGTCGGTATTGAGGGGATGACGGTTACAGAGGTAAAGGGTTTTGGTCGTCAAAAAGGGCACACTGAGCTATATCGTGGCGCAGAGTATCAGGTCGATTTCCTACCAAAAGTTAAACTTGAGATCGCCACGAAAGCGGAGAATCTTGAGTTGCTTATTGAGTCGATTGTGAATGCTTCTAGAACTGGAAAAATTGGTGACGGAAAGATTTTTGTGTCGGATTTAGAACAAGCCATCCGTATTCGTACGGGCGAGCTAGATAACGAAGCACTTTAAGGGGATAGATGATGGACGAGTTAGCGAAATTAGGTGTGACGGTATCTGAATTAAGGTTTGCGTTAGATACCTTCTATTTTTTGATCTCCGGTGCGCTAGTTATGTGGATGGCTGCGGGTTTTGCCATGTTAGAAGCTGGGTTGGTGAGATCGAAAAACACCACAGAGATCTTAACTAAAAACGTATGTTTGTACTCTATCTCCTGTGTGATGTTTCTGATTGTGGGTTACAACATCATGTATGTTGATAACGCTGCGGGTGGCTGGCTGCCCTCTATTAGCACCTTGATAGGTAGCCAAGAAGAGGGGGCTGATCATGCTCTTGAGTCTGATTTCTTTTTCCAGGTTGTCTTTGTTGCAACGGCAATGTCAATTGTATCTGGTGCAGTGGCTGAGCGTATGAAGCTATGGGCCTTCTTAGCGTTTTCAGTGGTGATGACTGGGTTTATCTATCCAGTAGAAGGCTATTGGACATGGGGTGAAGGTTTTCTCTACAAGGCTGGGTTTGTTGATTTTGCTGGTAGCGGTATTGTTCATATGGCCGGTGCGGCGGCAGCGATTGCAGGGGTTCTTTTACTTGGTGCGCGTAAGGGGAAATATGGCCCTAATGGACAAGTTAATCCCATTCCTGGTTCTAACTTGCCTATGGCAACCTTAGGTATGTTTATTTTATGGATGGGATGGTTCGGCTTTAATGGTGGTTCGCAGTTATTAGTTTCAGATGCGGAGAACGCAACTGCCGTGGCTAAAATCTTCCTTAACACTAACTCGGCAGCGGCCTTTGGTGCGGTCTCTGCTTTGGTGGTATGTAGAATGGTGTGGGGCAAGGCGGATCTGACCATGATCTTAAATGGTGCGTTAGCAGGACTTGTTGCTATCACTGCCGATCCTCTTTCCCCCTCTATCGCCTTTGCCGGTGTGATAGGTTTAGTGGCTGGTGGTGTGGTTATTTTCTCTATTGTGGCATTGGATAGACTTAGAATTGATGATCCAGTAGGTGCGATATCTGTACATGGTGTTGCTGGGTTCTTAGGCTTGATGTTAGTGCCGTTATCAAATGCAGATGCTACAGTGTTAGGTCAGCTTTATGGTGCAGGTGTTATCTTTGCTTGGGTATTTAGCGCTTCACTTGCTGTTTGGTATGCCCTGAAGTTGAGCATGGGGATCCGAGTGAGTGAAGAGGAGGAGTATAAAGGAATGGATGCCTCTGACTGTGGTATCGATGCCTATCCTGAGTTTGTCTCGATTAAGAGCGCTCGTTAAGTTTAACACCTCTTTTTAAATGCAAGGTTTCAATGCCAGCCTTCAAGGCTGGCTTTTTTGTTTCTGACTCTGTGAACTCTTTAAAGTGGATGGCTATCAAATTGGGGCTGAATCCACTAAGTTAAGTTTGAGCTCACCATAAAGGAGGCATAGCAATCATATCGGTCATAAAATCTTATCTTATCTCTTACCTTGCACGTGGGATCAGCAGTGAATGCTGGCTAAGCGTTAAGAGGACTCTCCATGAGGTCAAGCGCCGCTTATTGAAGCGAGAGCATAGGTTTGAGATCTTTATTGATATTCAAGACCCATACTCCTATCTGCTCCTACAGGCACTGGTTGAATTTAGAACCCACTACTTTAGCCATCTTAAATCAGTATTTCATTTTTACCCTGTGAATAGCCGTGATATCGAAGCATTCCCTGAGTTAGTGCTTTGGAAGGCTAACGCTTTTGATGATGCCTGCTATTTGGCAGAGCGCTATGGTTTTGATTTTCCTGCAAATGAGCCAATGCGCTCCGATGGTGAGGTAAGGTGCGCGCAGGCCGCACTTTTTAAAGCTGAGAATTCGCTTACCGCCTGCTTGGCTGTGTTTCGTCATTTTTGGCAGGAGGAAGCCGAGCTTGATAGTGGCTCACTCGATTGCTATTCACTGCTTGATGCAAGGCTTAAAACAAATAACCATTATCTTAATCGCCGTGGTCATTACATGGGGGGGATGCTCTATTATGCTGGAGAGTGGTATTGGGGAGTCGATAGGTTAGCGCACCTTGAACGGCGTTTGATTGAGCTTAAAGGTCTTAATATACAAGCATTATTTGATAAAAGTGGTTTAGCATTTAAAGATTTTAAAGAGAGAAAAGCTAAGGTTTGTGAACATCTGTCTCCTCTTACTCTCTACTTTTCTATCCGAAGCCCATATTCTCATCTGGGGTTAGAGCAAGCCGTACGAGTGAGTGAGCACTATGGAGTCAACTTAGTCGTCAAACCTGTGCTTCCTATGGTGATGCGAGGCTTATCTGTCCCCAGTAAGAAGAAACTGTATATATTTCATGATACTAAGCGTGAAGCAATGAAACTAGGCATTCGTTATGGGTTTGTGGCCGATCCTTTAGGAAAAGGCGTCGAGCATTGTTACGCCCTGTTTGATTATGCTTGCAGGCAGGGAAGGGAGGTGGAATACCTTTTAGCTTACTCTAGAGCGGTGAATACACTGGGAGTTAATAGTCAAAGTCTGTCGGGGTTAAAAAAGATAGTGCAGATGGCGGGGCTAGATTGGCAGGAGGCGAAAACAGAGCTTAACAGTGAGGTCTGGCGTGATTGGGCGAAGCTAAATCTAGAGGAGTTGTATGCGCTTGGGCTTTGGGGCGTGCCAAGTTTTAGCTATAAAGAGTGCCAAGTATGGGGGCAAGATCGACTGGTTAGAATTGAAGATGAAATTTTAGAAGATATTAAGCGTGCTGAGCAGACTTGAGCTGTATCTGGTTCGCGTGCGATAATTAATCGTGACTATTGATGGGGGAAGTATGAATATCTGTCGGCGTAAAATCGTGTCTACTCTTGCTCTGTTATTTGTGGCGGGCTTTGCTCACGCAGCGGCTGCTGGTCAAGTTGTGGTACGTAAATCCAGTGAGCCGTTTGATGCTTTTGCGGTCCGAGATCAAGTGTTGCTCGAGCATGAATGGAAGGAGGCTTTAAGGATGCAGCAGCAAATTCAGATCCTGCAAGCTCTGCCTTTAGCCTGTACTCCCTACTCTCGTCCTTATATCTATTATCGATGTAATGGCCTTTTTTATCGACCTTATCAATATAAAAACAAAGAGTTATATATTCAGGTTGATGATGTTATGCCAGCCTCTGAACTGGTAGAGTAATCTCTCTTTCTACTTGTTAACCTTTTGTAACGCATTAGCCTTGTCTGTTTTTTGCTCATTCATGTACACTGAATTTAACCTCTTGCTAGTTTAAAGTTGGTGTCCATGAAATCGTTTAGCTCTAATTTTTGCTGTGTTAAGCCTAGTCTCTACAAATCTAGTCTTCTGTTTATCTGTCTGATTCTTATCTCTCTTCAAGCTTGTACCTCTACCTCTAACACCGCTCATGTTAGCCAAATTGAGCAGTATTTTTATGATGAACATTTTGTTGAGGTGGATGGTCTTCCACAGCCTGATGAGCTCTTTTCGTTACCTGATGATGCGATAAGAGAGCTCAGGACAGAGCTACAGCGGGCCAAATTAACTAAGTCGAATAACATGCTGGCCAATGAATGGTTGGCTGAATATATCAATGCCGAAGAGGGAGCGTTTCAGTATCGAGACAACATGACTCGTGTTGCCAGTGAAACCTTTAGCGAACGGGCGGGAAACTGTTTATCTCTGGTGCTGCTGACATCGGCCTTAGCCCAAGAGTTAGGAGTCGAGGTGGAGTTTCAGGAGATTGAGGTGCCACCTGTGTGGGATAAGCAGGGGGATTTTTATCTGGTGAATGGCCATATTAATTTAAGATTATTGCCATTAAGCCATGGTGATACCGTGCATATGTTAAAGCGGGCTATTCAGGTTGATTTTTTGCCTGAGCGAGCTGTTCGAGGATTCGATAAAAAAAGGATTAACAAAAAGACAGTTACCGCAATGTTTTACAATAATGTCGCCGCTGAATCTCTGGTGATGGGGGACTATGACAAAGCCTATGGCTTTTTAAAGTTAGGCCTGCAAGCGATGCCAAGTTATATGCCCGCGCTGAACACGCTGGCGGTGCTCTATCGCTACAAGGGGCTAAACCAAGAGGCTGAAACACTCTACAAGCTGGCACTGGAGATAGATAACTATGATATGAATGCTCTTTATAACTATGCGGTGATGTTAGGAGCACAAGACAGGCTTGAGGAGTGGGCGGCCGTGCATAAACGATTAGAGTTGGAGCGAATCGATAACCCCTATTATTACTATGATATGGCTCAGCAAGCCTATTTTGATAAGGAGTATCAAGATGCGCTACTTTGGTATAAACGCGCGGTAGCAAAGGCAGATTATCGCCATGAGTTCTATTTCGGTTTATCTAGGGCTTACTGGCAAACAGGTGATGAGCGGCGAGCGCAGGCGAACATGAAGAAGGCTCTTAATCTTTCAAATGATGAGAATAACAAATTAAAGTATCAATCTAAGCTGCACGCGATGAAGAGTCATTAACTCTTATTAGCCAATAGGATAAAAATGCTCCTTAAAATAAGGAGCATTTTTGTTTGTCGTGAACAGTTATATTGATTGGTATTAGTTCAATGTCACTCCATGGGCTTGGTAGCTTAGCCTTGCCATCTGTCCCTGATCTTTAAGGGTTAACCCTTGTAACTTATAGGGAGGCTTTAAACCAGACTGAGCAATGAGCTGTGTGTCTAGTTTTAAGGTGAGTTTAGTCGAGTCAGGCGTTAACCAATCGGCAGATTCAGTTCTTAGGATTGGTTTATCATTACCTTGGGTATCGACCCCAGTCAGAAAGCCTGCAACAGAGAAACGTCCCGCTTTTTTCATCTCTAAACTTACTGTGAGTGAGCTAGGTACTCCTTGCTCCCAACTTGTAGACACCTCTGGCTGAATCTTTGCCGATGGCACAAACTGTTTAAAGGCTTTTTTAACGGTTCTGATCACCTGTTCACCTGCAACATCGGTTTGCACTTCGAGTTGGATCTCACTCAGACCTGAGTTGCTGACAGGCATAGCATCAAGTTCAGGTAGCTTGGCGCTCCACTGGCCATTAACCTGCTCAACTTCTAGTGCTTGATAGTGGCCATTTGCGTGTTTAAGGCTTGCTTTGGGCTTTAACTGAGTTTGATTATTACTTAGCTCAAGTTGAAATGGCATTGAGGTTTGAGCTGAAGAAAGGCTATCTTTGCTAGTGAGTTTTAGTTTGTAAGGGGAGTGTTTCTCTTTCACATTCACCATATAGCTGGCGTCGGGTTCGAGCTTCTCGCTTACTTTCAATCGATATTGGCCTGCGGTTGCATCTGAGGAGAGTATTAAGGCGCTGGAGTCATCTGTTAGACCTGCAGTGGCCAGAGCTTGCGAGTCTGCCAGTGACTTTATGTATGAGCGACTTTGACTCTCTTTAGCTCCCTCTTTGAGCAGCTGAATCGTTTCAGGTTCAATTGCTTTACTATGGGTTAATGTTCCTGAGCTTGTGTCGCCTCTTGGGGAGATACGAATAACACTGGATGCTTGGCTTATTGCTAATTTAACACCGCGATTTAGCTCATCGCCAGTTACCTTAGTCCAATACTCATCACTTTGAACTGAGCGGGCTCTTACAGGTGGCGTGAGCGTAAAGTCTGATGAAACTTTTGTGACAAAGCTAACCGCTTCAGGGCTGCTGTTGATGGGGGGAAGCGTGGGCTCATTGATCTCAGTTGAACTAAAGTCACCTGTTTGAGGTGCTGCAAGGGTGAAGCTTTTTGTTTGCTGTTTAGTCACTTCTGCTTGTGGTTCTTCAGTTTGGGCGTCATCCTGACAGGCGACCAATAAGCTTGCCATGGCTAGGGATGTGGCTAAATGTGTTAACTTTTTCATCTGTGGTCTCCTATATATGATCTCGGATAATGGTGTGCAGATTAAAACAGTCGCGCCGACTCTGTTGGTGACTCAAGGGCTCACTGCCTCTTGTGCGCTGCTTATCTTTGAACCAGACAGTACCTGCTGCGCTTTGAGAGCTACACTCTAAAAATCCATCGGAGCAATCATCTAGCCAGTTTTGAGTGGTTTCTAAAGCCACTTGATATTGATATCCAGCACAGTAGCTATCACCATCCCAAATTGCCGAGTCGACATCAGAGCCAACAACGGCTTCAAAGGGAGCACTTAATGAAGGTCTGCCTTGGGTGCCATTAAGCCAAGTGCTGTTGTAATAGCTCATCCAGCTTACTTGTTGCTGTTTAACAGCGTCACTGCCATATCCTAGTATCCAACCTAAAGTTGTTTCAAATACTGAGCCTTGGTTGACGGCGTCGGCCAGAGGAGTACCGCCGCTAGAGGGGGCGATAGCTACAACTTGGTTAACCGCATTGATAATATTTGGGTAGCGGCTATCCCAGGTTGGATTTGACAGTATCCACCTGACAACATTGCCACCATTAGAGTGGGTAATTAGGGTGAGGTCATCGATATTTTTGCTATCGATAAATTGAGTGAGTTGGGTTGCAAGGCAACCAGAAGCTGCAGCATCCCACATATATTGATCAAAATCGCAGTTAACGACCATGTAGTTATTAGGTTGCGAGATACCTTGACGAATCGTGTTGATAAAGTTTGGATTCCAGTAATCATTAAGTGCATCACTTTGGTCTCCGGTTCCATGTACAAATGCGACTCCACTTGCACTTTGGGCCAATGGGCTGACAGCAAACAGACCCAAGAGTAGTAACTTGTAGTAATGTTTCATTGGCTTTTCTCTTTATTATATTGTTAATCGGGTAAGAGGTCTGACGTCAGACCTCATTGGCCCAACCTAACGGCTAGTTTTTGCGCTATCAAGTAAAATCAGTAGTACATTAGTACCTTTTAAATTAAAGGTTTGAGGCTTGCGTTTGAAATTTTATTCTCTATCTATATTTGATGGTGTCTGTAGGTGATAAATAGAGGGCAGCTCTGTTTTAAATTTTTTTGCCTCGTTTCTTCATTCTTTTGGCTCGAGATAATCATCTTATTTTGGGGTTTTTATGTGTAATTAGTCTGTTTTTGCTATCGTTATTAGCGGTTGGTACTGCTTTTGTTTGGGTGGTGTAGAGCGTTTTTTGAACTATTTGGGGTTGTTTTCTTGTATGGGATAAAAGCTTGATTAATCATCGCTTCGTTAATGGAATTGTCTTTTGATAACTCATTTTGAAAAGTTTTATATATGCGCATTTGAGCTCCTATGTTGGTTAAAAGCTAATATATTATTAAAGTTGTTGTAATGAAAATGCCATGAACTCACCCTTAGTTTAATAATAAAATTGGAAGTGTATATTTTAAGTTGTTGATAATATTTGCTTAAAATCTTTATTGTGTTTATTTGTTATATCCTAATTGCATTATTGATTAATACTGGATAAATTGAACTTAGTAGCATTGCCGAGAGAAATTTGTTTAACAGTAAGCCGGAGTAAGTTGATAACCATGTATTATAAAAATGATGATGTACGAATAAATAAGATCAAAGAGCTATTGCCTCCCATTGCGATTCTGGAACGATTTCCGGCAACCGAGAACGCGTCGGCAACGGTTTTTAATGCACGTGACAATATACATCACATTCTTAGAAAAAATGATGATCGCTTACTGGTCGTTGTCGGCCCTTGTTCGATTCATGACCCAGTGGCGGCACTTGAGTATGGGCGGAAACTGGTCAAGCTTAGAGAGCAGTATAAAGATCAGCTTGAGATAGTGATGCGAGTTTACTTTGAGAAGCCTCGTACAACCGTAGGTTGGAAAGGTTTGATTAACGATCCTGATATGGATAACAGTTTCAAACTCAATGATGGTTTACGAACTGCACGTAAGTTGCTGCTGGATCTGAATGACATGGGGATGCCAACAGCTGGCGAGTTTCTTGATATGATCACCCCTCAATATGTGGCTGATCTTATGTGTTGGGGAGCGATTGGTGCTAGGACAACAGAGTCTCAAGTGCACCGCGAGTTAGCATCGGGTCTATCTAGTCCTGTTGGCTTTAAAAATGGTACTGATGGCACAATTAAAGTTGCTATAGATGCAATTGGAGCTGCCAGTGCACCTCATCACTTTCTTTCTGTGACCAAGTTTGGCCATTCAGCCATTGTTGAGACTAAAGGAAACGCTGATTGCCATATCATTCTTCGTGGTGGCAAAGAGCCTAACTACAGCGCTGAGCATGTGAGTGAAATTAAGCAGCAGCTTGATAAAGCAGGTCTGGATCTCAATATCATGATCGATTTCAGCCATGCTAATAGTGCCAAGCAGTTTAAACGTCAGCTATTGGTGGGCGAAGATGTTGCGGGTCAATTAAGCAAAGGTGACAAAGCCATCTTTGGTGTGATGATTGAAAGTAATCTTATTGAGGGGCGTCAGGATTATATTCCAGGCGAGCCTTTATGTTATGGACAGAGTATTACCGATGCCTGTATCGGATGGAATGATACTGAATCTCTGCTTGAGACACTAAATCAAAGTGTCAAAGTTAGACGCGATAATATATAAGTTAACATAGATGTAAAAAAGGAGGCTAATGCCTCCTTTTTTATTGTCAAACATTGGCTTATAGTAATTAACCTTTGCCCTGTTTAACTATATATTCATTGGCTTTAGCAAGGCTTCCAAATGAAGCAATGAGGTTATTTTGACCTTTTTTCTGGATATCAGTGTCGCCCGATTGGGTCATCATCCATACCCAGGTTTGAATGAGAGGCAATGGGGGATATTGATTTTTTGATGAATCCAGCATGTATGTTTCCTTAAAATAACTGAGTAAGAAATAGTAATTCCTTACCTTGAGCGGCTGTAAGCTTCTGGGTCGAAGAGTATCAAATTCTTTTCATTTGCATAACAGCAATTGGCTCCATTCGAGCCATATTAAAAAATAATCACACGTGTCGACACCTTAGTCTATATTATTTTTTATCTTTGTCAGTCAAAAGTGCTACTTGTATTTTAATTAAACAGGATTAGTAAGATGAAAATTGAATATACTTTAATCTGTCATAATGAGATTTCTTAGATTAATAAACTTATAAATGGAACTTAAATGCGCCCCTCTCTCTATTTCGATGGACCTGTAGATAAACTAAATTGGCATGTGCTTAAACTCCTTTGGCCCTATCTTTTTGAGTATAAAAAGCGGGTTGCTTTGGCACTTTTATGTTTAATTATCGCTAAAGTTGCCAGTGTTTCTTTACCCTTTGTGCTTAAATCTCTAGTTGATACATTGACTGAAGCATCACCTGAGCAGTTGATTAGCGTGCCTATCTCTTTGGTCATCGCTTATGGATCACTGCGCCTATTAAATACCCTTATTTCTGAAGTTAGAGATACCCTTTTTGGCCGAGTGACTGAGCGAGCTATACGTCGTTTAGGCCTGTCTGTTTTTGAGCATCTACATCGATTAGATCTCGAGTTTCACCTAGAGCGTAGGACTGGAGGTCTATCCAGAGACATAGAGCGAGGAACCAGCGGGGTTAACTTTTTGATGCGGTTTATGGTGTTTAATATTGTGCCGACAATATTAGAGATCGCTCTGGTGATAGGTATTCTATTTTACAACTATGGGGTTGCATTTGCGGCGATTACACTAGGAGCCGTTGTGGCCTATGTAGCTTTTTCCGTGTTAGCCACTGAGTGGCGAACAGGCTTTGTGAGGGAAGCGGCAAAAGCCGACTCACATTCAAATTCTCGTGCAATTGACAGCTTACTTAATTATGAGACGGTAAAGTATTTCAATAATGAAACCTATGAAGCTCAAAGGTATGACATGGCACTGGAGGAGTGGGAGCATGCAAAGCGCAAGAATCGCTTATCTCTTTTTGCACTCAATGCGGGTCAAGCGTTTATTATCTCAACGGCAATGACCTTGATGCTCGCCTTAGCAGGCTCTCACGTAGTGAGTGGCGCGATGACGATAGGTGATTTTGTGTTGATAAATGCTTTTATGATGCAGTTATTTATTCCACTTAATTTTTTAGGTTTTGTCTATCGAGAGATCAGAGGGGCATTAGCCAATATTGAGCGTATGTTTGGTTTATTAGACAGAAAGCCTCTGATTGAAGATAAAGAGAATGCAAAAAAGCTGGCGATAGGAGCGGGTGAGTTAACATTTGAGGATGTTAGCTTTAGTTATGACTCTCGTCAGATTTTAACATCAATTAGCTTTTCTATTTTACCGGGTCAGAAAGTGGCTATTGTTGGCGATAGTGGTGCTGGCAAATCAACCATAGTGAAGCTTCTGTTTCGTTTTTATGATGTGGATAGCGGAAGCATCAGTTTAGACGGGGTCAATATTGACTCACTAACTCAGCATGCACTTAGACAATCCATAGCGATAGTGCCCCAAGATACGGTGCTGTTTAATGACTCTTTATTAGAGAATATTCGTTATGGCAGACCGGGTGCTAGTGATGAGGATGTTGCTGAGGTTATTAAGATGGCACACCTTGCTCACTTTGTTAGCTCCTTGCCCGAAGGCTGGGATACCAAAGTGGGAGAGAGAGGGTTAAAGCTTTCCGGCGGCGAGAAACAACGAGTTGCGATTGCAAGAGCGATCTTGAAGGGCTCCCCATTATTGGTGTTTGATGAGGCGACATCATCACTTGATAGTCACTCAGAACAGGCGATATTAACCGCATTGAAAGAGGTGGCTAAGGGGCATACAAGCTTGGTGATTGCCCATAGGTTATCAACAGTGGTTGATGCCGATCAGATTATCGTGTTGAGCCAAGGTCAAATTGTTGAAACAGGCGACCATTCATCCCTATTAAAAAACAATGGTTTATATTCCAAATTGTGGACTATCCAAAATCAGAAATGAGAGTTCAGCATAGGTTCAGCTAAGCAGTTGTATAATAGCCATACTCAAAGATAACAACTTGGTGAGATAATTGATGAAGAATATCCCTTTGCAAGTCAATATTGAAGGTCAGGATAGTACTGTTGATACTGATTGGTTGGCGATAATGGCAACCTTAAAAAAACGTGGGCTGTCACAGAGTGAATTATCGACCATCTATCAGGAGTTATCGGCGGGAATGCGTGTGACAACTCGAGGCTTAACCTTAGCCGAAATCAAACCCAGCATCGCCTTAGATGGGATTATTCGTGAAACTAAGTTTTCAGAGAATGATTATGTGGGCATGATACGCGCGTGAACTTAATCATGGGCTTAACGTTGGTCTTCTAACTTAGCTTAGTCTTCTAGCTAAAAAGATAGAAGGTTTGTGCTGAACCTTATTTGGTCTTCCAGCCTTTGCATGACAGACTGATATTTTTAGGTTCAGTTGGCATAGGTAGTAAGCTGATGATCTCGCCTTGGTGATAGCAAATCGTCTCTCCCTCAATAACCGTAAAGCGTTCACAGCTTTGACAGCTAAGTGATGGCTCCTTAGTTGATGGAACTTGATTTACATATTCTGAACTCAATTCGAACTCCTCATAAATTTGTTAGGTGTATTGGTTTTTACAGGCGCGGATTGTGAAGCATGTCTCAATAAAACACCAGCACTCATTATTGGTAACTCATCCTATTTGAACAATTATACTAATTGCTAATATTCATTTCTAATACTCCACTATTGCTAAGTTATAATATCTGCCTGTTTAATCATCATATTTTGTGTGGATTAAGCCAACCTTGTTTTCAGGAGAGATAGATAAAATGTATATATTGTTGTAGTCAGTTTCAGTTATTTTATCGATCTCAGGTCCGCCTAATGCACTAATAAGCAGTGAAATCGTATTAGAGTGGCCGGCGACGAGCACATTTCCCGTTTCAGCTTTAATAGCTTTAGCTCCCTCTCTTATATGTTTTTCTATTCCCCCATCTAGTTCCATGACTTTTATCGCTATATCTCTACTTTGACTGATGGGCTTTAGTGTCTCTTGAGTGCGCTTAAAGGGAGTGGCGTATAAGGCGCTCAGTGGCATCTCTTTTAGCGCAAGACGTAGTTGATCCGCGCGCTGTTCACCTGCTGGCGTCAAGGCTGGATCTTTTCCTTGATTTTGTCGCTTCTCTGCATGTCTCACTAAGATAACGACCTTACCTTCTGGTTCGATAGCTGAGACTTTAGGTTCTGAGGCAAGAAGAGGCGTGGTAAAAAAGAGTAATAAGATAATGGAGGATAAGAGAAATCTTGGCATATTTAGTCACCTATTTTTTCGAATATAGCAAGATAACAAATTAAATTAATAAAAACTAAAGTTGCACAAAAAATGGTCGATAATGATTGTATAAAGTTATCATTTGAGAGGCTGTTATGGAAATTAAAAACCATGGCGCAGAAGTATCCCAAGCTGCAAAAAGTAATACTCAGACAACCGAGAATCATGGAAAGTCAGTCTCTGAGGTGGCGACAAATAAAACGGCTTATGCCAGTAGTAAACAGTTGATGAATTCAGCCATTATTTCAGCACAACAAGAGGTCAGTTTAAGCTCAAGTAATGAGCCGCTTGTACTGCTATACCGTGCAGCAATCGAAGCGATCAATGAAGAGTTAGCTCCTTCAATGGGTGAGAATGCGCTACAAACAGCCTATGACAATGGGGTTGATACGTCGCCTGAGGCAACCGCTGACAGGATCGTCAGTTTTGCCACCAACTTTTTTAGCTTATACCAAGAGCAAAATTCCAATATGTCGTTCGATGAACAGTTGACCTCATTTATGGAGATCATTGGTGGGGCGATCGATCAAGGCTTTGATGAAGCTAAAGATATTCTAAACGGCTTACAAGTTTTGGAAGGTGATATAGCAGATGGTGTTGATCAGACCTACTCCTTGGTTCAGGATGGGTTGTTAGCATTTAAAGAGAGTTTTAATGACGCGGATGACTCCTTAACGGCCTCTTAGACTATATGACTCTGGTTTTGCATACCAATCGGTATATCGATTGGTATTACCCTCTCTTATATGCTAAATATCAATTAGGAAAACTATAGTTATCGGAGCGATGAATGTGGGTTGATGGCGAAGTTATTGAACGAACGGATTGGTGTGACAATTTATTCTCTTTAAAGATCAAAGCTAGTATCGAACCTTATATCGCAGGTCAGTTTATTAAGTTAAGTCAGATAATTAATGATAAGAGGATCGGCAGAGCTTACTCTATCGTTAATGCCCCTAACTCTGAATATGTTGAAGTGTTGGCTGTGTCGGTACTCGATGGGCTGCTATCTCCAAATCTGCAACAGCTTAAGGTCGGTGACCATATTGAGGTGTCCAGTAAAGCGGCAGGCTTTATGACATTAGATGAGGTGCCACCTCAAGGCCAAGATCTTTGGCTTCTAGCCACAGGTACTGCGGTTGGTCCCTTTATCTCCATTCTTGAAACCGATGAGCCTTGGGCAAGGTTTGATCATATTGTTCTGGTTTATGGTGTGAGAGAAGCGAAAGATCTTGCTTATAAAGAGAAGCTATTAGCACTCGAAAAGCGTTACCCTAACCAATTTAAACTACTCTTTTCTGTCACTCGAGAATCATACCCTAATGCGTTAGAGAGCCGAATATCCACTGCTTTAGCATCGGGTGAAATTGAGCAGCGTCTTGGACTTAGGCTTACCGCTGAAGATTCACAGGTGATGCTTTGTGGTAACCCTGAGATGATTAAGGATGCTAATAATATTTTACTTGAGAAAGGGCTGAGTAAGAATCTACGACGAGCCCCAGGTCAGATCACGATAGAGAAGTATTGGTAGCGCTTATCTTTTGGAGCAAGGGATTGATAAAATGAGACTATTGTATTCAGATGCTTCCCCCTATTCTCGCTGTGTTCGGGTCTTGATCCGTCACCTTGAGATTACTGGCGTTGAGGAGTGTATTGTTGATCCTATGGAAAATAGTGAGCTCTTGCTTGAGTTAAACCCGTTAGGAAAAATTCCCTGTTTGCAGCTCAATGATGGTTCATCCCTCTATGACAGTGAAGTGATTTTACGCTATTTAGATCATGAGTTTGGCGCTAATCGACTATTTGGTGAATATGGTTATAACTGGAAAAATGAGTGTCAGCTGTCATTGATTAATGGCTTATTAGACTCAGCAGTTGCGCTTAGGCAGGAGCAGATGCGAGAGCTAGAGGGAAAGCGTTCGCTTTTTTGGACATCTAGATTCGAGATGGCTCTGCTTCGCGGATTAAAAGAGATAGAGCAATCGGGGGTAATGGTAAGTCCTCAGTTGACGATTCAGCAGATAGGATTAGCCTGTTTACTTGAATATCTCGACTTTAGGCACGCAGATCTTCAATGGAGAAAAGTGGTACCAGCGACAGCAACTTGGTTATCTGGCTTTGAACACCTCTCAATGATGAAAAGTACTAGGCCAATTTAATCTGAGCTATCAGTTTTGAAGCTTACTCCTCTTCATGATCCTCTTTACGGCGACCTCGTGATAATTTTCGGCGATTTTTTTCGCCAAAGGCTCCATATAGTTCCTTAGTTACGCCAAATTCTAATCTTCTATTTTCCTGAGTGCCTCGTCTATCCTCCTTGTGTTGATAGTGGCAGTTGCATTGAGCGATATCACACTCCTTTAGTGGGATATGAGGTGCTTCATGTGAGAGGTAGTAGGTGTTATTAAGCTCTTTTACTGCTTGGCAAGCAGGTTCGCCTTGAATAATGGTGACACAATGATAAGGGTGTTTGGTTGAGCAAAATGGGGTGCTTTTCACCTCGGGAGCCGATTCGGAAATGTGTGTAGGAGCAGCTTTAGCTGCTCTTTTACGTTTTCTATGTGGTTGATGGTAAATATAAAAGCTGACTGCGATTATCAACAGAACAAGGATCCCCCCAAGCATGAGCATATTTTCCTTATATAAGAGTCTCTTATTTTATTGTAGTTCGATAAAATGTATCTGCCTGAATAATGAGGTGAATAAGGATATCTTCTTCGCCAGCTACCCTCTGAGTTTCCCTATAGAAGGGAAAAGTATGTGTATGAGTTAACAATTTCGATAACAAAACTTGCTCATTGACGGCGGATTTATTACCCTAAGTACAATTGATAACTATTATCATCGCCATGTTGGCTTTGGTGTGCTGTATAGGGTATATAGATGAAAATAATAAAAAATCTGGCAGTTCTAGGCTTAGTGTGTTTTGCCTCTGTTGCCAATGCCGCAGATAAATTAACTGTTTACTCCTACCGACAAGCTTTTTTAATCGATCCAATCTTAAATGACTTTACCAAAGAGACGGGGATCGATGTTGATGTGGTCTTTTCCAAAAAAGGGATTGCAGAAAGAATGATGCGTGAAGGGAGACTTTCGCCTGCCGATGTGGTGCTTACATCAGACTTTTATCGCCTAATGGAGTTAGTAGATAAAGAGCTCGTGGTTCCAGCTTCCAGTGAACTGTTAAACAGCAATATTCCAGCTCAGTATCGCTCTCCTGATGAAACCTGGTATGCATTAACAATGCGAGTGCGCAATATCTACTCCTCTAAAGAGCGTCTAGGTAAGCTCAATATTAATTATGAAGATCTGGCAGATCCCAAATACAAAGGAAAAATCTGTACTCGAAGTGGTAAGCACCCTTATAACATCTCTTTGGTTGCTTCTATGATTGCCCATCACGGTGAGGCAGAAACTAAAGCTTGGTTGACTGGATTAAAAGCAAACTTAGCCCGTAAGCCTCAGGGAAATGATCGCGCTCAGGTTAAAGCGGTTAAAGAGGGACTTTGTGATCTAGCCATAGGGAATAGCTATTATCTAGGTAAGATGTTGCAAGATCCTAAACAGGTACCATGGGCTGAAGCGGTCGAGATCAATTTCCCAAATCAAGATAACTCAGGCTCTCATATCAACGTCTCCGGTATGGCGTTGGCTAAGCACTCTCGCAACAAAGATAATGCACTTAAGTTGATGGAATATCTGTCGGGTGATAAAGCGCAGAAAGCTTATGCTGAAGTGAACATGGAGTATCCGGTTAAAGCGGATGTTGAGCCATCTGCTTTGGTTGCATCTTGGGGTGAGTTCACAGCGGATAGTTTACCTATCTATAAGCTTGCCGAATTCCATCATGCTGCGGTTAAGATGCTAGATGAGGTTAAGTTCGACCTATAACTTTTTTTTAGATTAAAATAGCAGGTCTTACTTTGTAGGGCCTGCTATTTTTTTACAATTAATAATCGTTTTTATTTAAGTTTTAATTTAGGTTTGTAGTGGATAATATCCCTATAAGTTCCAGTGGAAATATTGATGATTTTAGGTTTATCCAAACGTTGGTCGCTGACAGGTTATTTTATCGCCTTAGTGATCACGCTTCCACTTGTGGCAATTCTTATTCAGGCGATGCTTCCTGATGAGTCTGTATTTGACCACCTCTTTGATACTGTGCTGCCCACTTACATCAGTAACACTATTTTATTGATGTTTTGGGTCTGTCTAGGCGCAATCCTGATTGCGACACCTGCCGCCTGGCTAGTTGCAAAGTGTCACTTCCCTGGGCGTTCTATATTTCAATGGGCACTATTGTTGCCATTAGCCATGCCGGCATATGTGGTGGCGTATGTGTACACGGATCTGTTGGATTATGCTGGACCTATTCAGTCAGCATTGCGTGGTTTTTTTGGTTGGGGTTCTCCTCAAGACTACTATTTCCCTGAAGTGCGCAGCTTAGGCGGCGCGTCCATGATGCTAGCATTTGTGCTATTTCCCTATATCTACCTGTTGGCAAGAACTGCATTTATGGAGCAATCTTCGAGCCTACAGCATGCAACACGGGTTATGGGGTGTGGTCCTTGGCAGAGTTTCTGGCGTTTTAGTTTACCTATGGCAAGGCCTGCACTCGCTGTTGGGGTTGCTTTAGTTGCTATGGAGACAGCTGCTGATTTCGCCACTGTGAGTTATTTTGCTGTGCCGACATTAACCACGGCAGTGTATGACACTTGGCTGGGTTATGGGAGCTTATCTGCGGCGGCGAAGTTATCGGCAATTATGTTACTTGTTGTTTTCACAATGATAGGTTTTGAGCGGTTTGCTCGAAGAAAACAGCAGTTGTTTCAAAAGCAAAGTGGAGCCGAGCTGTGTGAGCTTTACTCTCTAAAGGGGATTAAATCTCTGCTCGCGACGGGATACTGTACTCTGCTGCTGCTTGTTTCATTCCTACTACCTTTTATTATTTTACTTAACTATGCATGGCAATATTTTGATGAAAGCTGGCATATTGAGTTTTTAGCGTTTAGCTTTAATAGCTTCTATATTGCGGCGATTGTTAGCGTCATCTCAGTAACACTTGGGATATTGCTGATGTTTATCAGCCGCGTTAGCCCAAGAAAAGCGGATCTGCTCCCCTCACGCTTATCCTCAACTGGCTATGCGCTTCCTGGCACCGTCTTGGCTATTGGTATCTTGGTTCCTCTGACTTATCTGGACTTTGCAGTTAATGATCTTTATGAGTATTTAGGTCAACAAGGCCCCGGGCTTATCTTTACCGGCAGTGTCTTTGTACTTATTTTTGCTTTTTGTATTCGTTTTTCAGCCATCGCTATTGGCAGTGTCGAGAACAGCTATAAGCGTATCTCTCCCTCCTTAGACATGGCTGCCATAACCATGGGATTAAAGCCTAGCTTACTACTTTGGCGAGTTCACTTGCCTCTGTTAAGAAAAGGGGTATTCGCAGGTATGTTGCTTGTCTTTATCGAGTGCATGAAGGAGTTGCCTGCAGCCTTGTTGTTACGGCCTGTAGGTTTTGAAAATCTGGCGACTTATGTATTTCAGTTTGTCTCCGATGAACAGTTAGAGCATGGTGCTTTGGCTGCAATCGTGATTGTTTTGGTTGGTTTAGTTCCGCTTATCTATCTGAACCGTTCATTGGAGCAACAGAAGTGATTCAGTGTTGTTTGAAATTTTTTGTATCCCGGAGTAGATCTGTATGTCGACGTTAACCATCAGTGATGTTCATAGTGATTACCAAGGACAACAGGTTCTTAAAGGGTTAGATCTTACCCTTAAAAAGGGTGAGATTGCGGCACTATTAGGCCCTAGTGGTTGTGGTAAAACCACGCTTTTAAGGGCCATCGCAGGGCTGCAAACCATCAGTCAAGGTGAGATATGCATCAATAAGCGAGTGCTCTCTGGACCAAATGTATTTGTACCAAGTGAACAGCGTGGCGTAGGCATGATTTTTCAAGATTACGCCCTATTTCCTCATCTGAATGTGGCTGATAACATACTTTTTGGAGTAAAAGGGGGGACGAAAGATCAGCGTAAGAGACGTCTTAATGAGATGCTCTCATTAGTTAAGCTCGATGGGTTAAGTCAGCGTTTTCCCCATGAGCTTTCTGGTGGCCAGCAGCAGCGAGTATCTATTGCACGAGCATTAGCCTATGAACCTGAGCTTTTACTCCTCGATGAACCCTTTTCAAATATTGATGCCAAGGTACGTGGTGAGATGATGCTGGAGATCCGCGCTATCTTAAAAGAGAGTAATGTCAGTGCGGTGTTTGTGACTCACAGTAAAGATGAAGCTTTTGTGTTTGCAGATAAGCTTGCTCTCTTTAATGGAGGACGAATAGCGCAATATGGTACGGCTGAGGAGCTGTATAGTTCACCTGATGACAGGTATGTTGCTGAGTTTTTGGGGGCAGGTAACTATCTTCAAGCTACAGTTAGCAGCCCCACCAGTGTTGAGACTGCCTTGGGAACTTTTAAAAGTTCCGCTGAGTTGAAGCATGAGCTTAATTATAAGGGGGAGTTGATGTTAAGGCCTCAGCAACTGGAGATTGTAGCTGATGAAGCTGGAACAGGGGTTATCTTAGAGCGTCGTTTTTTAGGGAATACTTGCCATTATAAGGTTAACGTCGCTGAGCAGAGCTATGAGGTGAATAGCCAACTTAGTCAATTAGTTCCGGGTCAACGAGTTAGCCTGACAACCCCTGTTCACTCTTTAGTCATGTTTTGATGATTCATACCCAAGCTACCTCAAGGTGCTCGTTTCAGAGCCCCCGTAGGATAGCTGAACAAGGCAGTGATTGAGGATAATGGTTATTCCCTTGTTGATATCACTAACGCAGTGCAGAGATTCTACGGGAACTCCCGAAGGGCACGGCGAGAAGCAACATTTTTCTGTGTTATGAAATATTGAATTACGACTGCATGGATGCGGAAGGTAGGGCGAAGCAGGATGCCAGAGCCGAGAATAACTAGTCCTACTATTTCATGAAGACCGCCATGGATGGCGAGAATGTCGTTAATGCAGGAGCAATTAACGACCTTGAACTCTGTCACTTCTCGACATGCTGAATCCTGCATCTTGAAGTTGTTTGGGTACAATCCCCACCTCATGATAGCTTGTTATTATTGGAGGGGTTATGAAAATAGAAATAGTAGCTGTCTTTATCGCCTTAGTGACATTTGGGGCTAATGCTGCAGACAGAATAACAGGTAAACCTTTTGCGACTCGTTCTGAGGTCCTAGCCACCAATGGAATGGCTGCTACCAGCCAGCCCCTTGCAACCCAAGTGGCTCTGGATATCCTTAAACAAGGTGGCAGTGCTGTTGATGCTGCTATCGCTGCCAATGCGATGTTGGGCCTGGTAGAACCGACGGGCTCTGGTATCGGTGGCGATCTATTCGCCATTGTATGGAGCGCTAAAGATAAGCGCCTTTATGGTATCAATGGCTCTGGAAAAAGCCCAAAAAGCTTAACTTTAGCTAAATTAAAACAGCTAAATTTAGACTATCTTCCTCCCTATGGGCCTTTGCCTGTTTCAGTTCCTGGTGCAGTGGATGCTTGGTTCGAACTTCATGATAAGTTTGGTAAGCTTAAAATGGCCAGCAACTTAGCCCCTGCAATCGATTATGCTCGCCAAGGCTTCCCTGTTTCAGAGCTTATCGCTTACTACTTAGCACGAAGCGCACCTAAATTATCTCAATATCCTGGTTTTAAAGAGACCTACATGCCTAGTGGCAAGATGCCAAAGAGTGGTGAGATCTTTAAAAATCCAGCGTTAGCGAATACCTATGAAAAAATTGCGTCAGGTGGGAGAGAGGCTTTTTATCAAGGGGTTATTGCTAAGAGCATTGTCAGATATATGAAAGATCAGGGCGGATACCTCTCCTATGAAGATTTAAGTGAGCATAAGAGTGAGTGGGTTGAGCCCGTTTCAGTGAACTACCGCGGCTATGATGTGTGGGAGCTTCCCCCCAATGGACAAGGTATTGCAGCATTACAGATTTTAAAAACCTTAGAGCCATTTAATCTCGAGCAAATGGGGCCGGGGAGCACTGAATATATTCATCATTTTGTTGAGGCTAAAAAGTTGGCCTTTGCCGATAGAGCCAAGTTTTATGCTGATATGGACTTTAACGCTATCCCTGTGGCTGAGCTTATCTCTGAGGAGTATAACTACCAAAGGGCCAAGCTTATTGATGCAAACCAGGCTAAAAGAGTTGTTGATGCAGGCCATCCTGCATTAATGCATGGTGATACCGTGTATCTGACTACCGCAGACCGCGAAGGAAATATGGTGTCGTTAATTCAAAGTAACTTTAGAGGGATGGGGTCGGGAATGACGCCGCCAGATTTAGGCTTTGTATTGCAAGACCGTGGTCAGCTGTTTGATCTTAGCCCTGGACGTTTTAATAGCTACGCTCCAGGTAAGCGCCCATTTCATACCATTATTCCTGCTTTTGTTACTAAAAATGGCAAGCCCTGGTTGAGTTTTGGCGTCATGGGTGGTGCCACTCAACCTCAGATGCATGCACAGATCTTGATTAACTTACTCGACTTTAAGATGAACCTACAGGAAGCGGGAGATGCACCGAGAATTTTGCACTCTGGTTCATCTCAGCCCACAGGGGAGAAGATGTCTGATGGCGGATATATTAGTTTGGAGTCTGGTTTTTCTGTTCAGACGAGAAGAGAGTTAATCAAGAAAGGTCATAGTTTAAAAGATAACTTAGGTGGGTTTGGTGGTTATCAAGCAATAGCGGTTGATCCTGATACTGGCGTTTATCGGGGTGCTTCTGAAAGCCGCAAGGATGGACAAGCTTCGGGGTATTGAACTCTCAAATCTTAGAGTTAGGTGTTAATATAGTTAAAATGTATGCTAGTTTGTTGGTGGGTAGTAATCCTATTAAATGTGCGTTAGTTAATATCATTAATAGCTAAAATTGTAGATAATGCTGCCGATAATAAATTAGTGCTAAAGGGTGATTAAAGAGATGGATAACCAGGTTATGCCTCGTGAACAGTTGGGTGTTTGTGCTGAAGGTAATTTGCACAGCGTGTATTTGATGTTTAATGCTAATGATGGCGTCGAATCTCAGTTACGACCTTGTTTAGCTAACGTAGCTCAGTATGTCTATGAGCTTAGTGATCAATATGCTGATAGCGCATTCAATGGCTTTGTTGCTATCGGTGCTAACTATTGGGATAGCTTATATCCATCAGCCCGCCCAGCGCAGTTGAAGCCGTTTCCTGCGATGAATGCAGATAATCGTGATGCGCCAGCACTTGAGTATGATCTTTTTGTGCATATTCGTTGTGACCGTTTCGATATTCTACACCTGGTTGCTAATGAAGTGTGCCAAATGCTTGAGGGGCTCGTTGAGCTTGTTGATGAAGAGCGTGGCTTCCGCTTCATGGATAATCGCGATCTCACAGGTTTTGTCGATGGCACTGAAAATCCGAAAGGGCGTAATCGCCAAGAGGTTGCATTAGTAGGTAGTGAAGATGAGGCTTTCAAAGCTGGCAGTTATATTCATGTACAGAAATATGCACATAATTTAAGTAAGTGGCATAGGCTCCCGCAAAAGAAGCAGGAGGATATCATTGGCCGTACAAAGCAGGACAATATTGAGTACGCATCTGCCGACAAACCGTTAACAAGCCACATTAAGCGAGTTAATCTCAAAGACGAGCAGGGTAATTCGATGGAGATCTTGAGACAAAGTATGCCTTATGGTTCGGTTAAAGAGCAGGGGCTTATGTTTATCTCAAACTGTGGGAACTCAGTTAACTTTGAAAAGATGCTTGAAAGTATGGTTCAGGGAGATGGGCATGGGCACCATGATCACTTACTTCACTTTACCCAAGCATTAACAGGTTCCTCTTTCTTTGCTCCTTCACTGGATTTTATGGAAAAAGCTGCGGATTAATCCTTTATAGCTACCATAAAAAAACGCACCTTAAAGGTGCGTTTTTTTATGGTATATACTCTACCTTGCTAATTAATTAGTAAAATTAAATAGTGATTTGACAGTAATTAATGTTTTGTCGATCTCTTGGATATTTGATGGCGTAATAAAGATGGTATCGTCGCCAGCAATAGTGCCCAGTATTCCTTCGGGCTTGCCTATCGAATCAAGCAAACGAGCAATAAGCTGTGCAGCACCAGGGCTGGTTCTTACAACTATCATCGCTTGGTTATGATCAACATCTAATACTAAGTTTTTCAGCGGGCTACCAGCGGTAGGCACGCCTAGTTCAGCTGGAAGACAGTACACCATCTCTTGCTTGGCGTTACGTGTACGAACAGCGCCAAACTTACTTAGCATTCTAGATACTTTGGATTGGTTGATATTGTTATAGCCTTCAGCTTGAAGCGCGATAACAATTTCACTTTGGGAGCCAAATCGCTCCTCTTTTAAAATTGCTTTAAAGGTCTTAACGAGTTCGTCTTGAGTTTTTGCTGCCTGCATAATTTTATTATTCTATATTCAAAAAACTGAGGTATTTTGAATATATTAGTCGATTTTGTCAACAAATACCCGACTTTAATGAATAAGAATGCAATTTTGTACAGCAAGGAGGCCTAAAGATCAGCCTAAGTTATATTAGTAATGGCGATATTACGCTGAAAAAGTCACTTCAAGCTTGAAATATGACGTTCTTAGACTATTTATTAATCATAATGACCATAAAAGCCTAACCACGACTAAGGGATAATTGAAATCTCTTTGTGATTCCAGTAATGTTGCCGACATCTTGAATGTAGACCTACATCACAAAACACCTAAGAAAAGACGGAGATAACTATGAAAGTTGCTGTACTTGGTGCCGCAGGTGGTATTGGACAAGCTCTTGCCCTACTACTTAAAACACAATTGCCTGCCGATTCTAAACTATCACTATATGATATTGCTCCTGTAACACCTGGTGTTGCCGTTGACCTTAGTCATATCCCGACAGCTGTAGAAGTTAAAGGTTTTGCAGGCCAAGATCCTTCGCCTGCACTTGAAGGTGCTGATGTTGTTCTTATCTCAGCGGGTGTTGCTCGTAAGCCTGGAATGGATCGCTCAGATCTATTTAACATCAACGCAGGTATCGTTAGAAACCTAGTTGAAAAATGTGCTGCAACTTGCCCTAAAGCACTTATCGGTATTATCACTAACCCAGTAAACACAACAGTTGCTATTGCTGCTGAAGTGTTGAAAGCGGCAGGTGTATACGATAAAAATCGTTTATTTGGTGTGACAACTTTAGATGTGATCCGCTCTGAAACTTTTGTTGCTGAAGCAAAAGGTCTTAACGTTGCCGATGTGAATGTCAATGTTATTGGTGGTCACAGTGGTGTGACGATTCTTCCACTTCTTTCTCAAATTGAAGGCGTGAGCTTTAGTGATGAAGAGGTTGCTGCATTAACAACTCGTATCCAAAATGCTGGTACTGAAGTTGTTGAAGCTAAAGCTGGCGGCGGCAGTGCAACACTTTCAATGGGTCAAGCGGCTTGTCGTTTTGGTCTGTCACTTGTACGTGGTCTTCAAGGCGAAGCCAACGTTGTTGAGTGTGCTTATGTCGATGGTGGCAGTGAGCATGCAGAGTTCTTCGCACAACCAATACTACTTGGTAAAAATGGCGTAGAGAAAGTACTAGCCTATGGTGATGTGAGTGAGTTTGAAGCAAACGCACGCGATGCCATGTTAGATACACTTAATGCTGACATCAAACTAGGTGTTGAGTTCGTTAAGTAATGATTGTCTGAATACATCAGATAATAAAAAAGGAGCCTAACGGCTCCTTTTTTGTACATGGATGTATTTATCCCCGATCGCAGGGATAGCGATTGAGGGGGTTGTACATGGATGTACTTATCCCAGATCGCAGGGATAGCGATTGAAGGGGTTTGTACATGGATGTACTTATCCCAGATCGCAGGGATTAGTTTTGGCAACCTATATTTAATTAATGGTTACGAGCTACCGCTATTTTAGCCAGTGAAATTAAAGCTTGCTTATAGTCACTCTCTGGAAGGATAGAAAGTGCGCCTATGGCCTTTTCAGCTTCCTCCTGAGCACGTTTATAGGTGTATTCAAGCGCGCCACAGTTATCAAGTGCTGCTAAAATGGGGTCGATACTGTCTGTACCATCACCTTTCTCAATTGCTGTGCGAATAAGCGTCTGTTCTGTTTCTGAGCCGTGGGCGATAGCATAGATAAGTGGAAGAGTGGGTTTCCCCTCAGCAAGATCATCACCTATGTTTTTACCTAGCTCTTCAGTATCAGCAGTATAATCAAGTAGATCATCTGTTAATTGGAAAGCGGTGCCTAAGTATTTACCATAGTCAGCTAAAGCGACCTGTATCTCTTTAGGGCTGTCAGCTAACACACCTGCTAAACGGGTTGCAGCTTCGAAAAGCTTGGCCGTTTTACAGTAGATGACGCGCATGTAGCTCTCTTCGGTAGTATTTGGGTCGTTGCAGTTCATTAACTGCAGTACTTCACCTTCGGCGAGCACATTGGTTGCATCGGCAAGCACTTCAAGCACCTCCATGCTACCCAGTTCAGTCATCATCTGGAATGAGCGGGTATAGAGGAAATCTCCGACTAGTACGCTGGCACTGTTACCAAAAAGGGCATTAGCAGTTTCTCTTCCGCGGCGTAACATAGACTCATCAACAACATCATCATGAAGCAGTGAAGCTGTGTGGATAAATTCAATAATGGCGGCAAGCTTCAGGTGAGCTTCACCATTATAGTCAACTGCACGTGCAGCTAAGATAGAGAGTAGGGGGCGCATACGTTTGCCGCCGCCGTTAATAATGTAGAAGCCTAACTGATTTATCAGGGCTACATCAGATTCTAGTTGTTTGTATATTAGCTTGTTGACGTTTTGCATGTCGTTGTCGGCTAACTGACGAATAGCGTTCAAATCCATATATAGGCTCTGGTTGGTGGGGAGTAATAGATATTAGACACCCCATTTATGGCTTAAATGTTATAATGAATGGGATTCTACCTAAAAATATACTCTAAGGCATCATAAGAAGCCGATACTGGGAGTAATTCCGTTCTTTTTTTATTCTTATTGAATTAGGGCTTGTCAGCTTGGTGTTCTTAGCGTAAACTCCGCGACCATTGTCATTAAAGCTTTTATACACCCCTGCCTCAGAGTTGAGCCGGCGTGTTAGAAATATCGGAGTGAAATAGCTATGTACGCTGTTTTTCAAAGTGGTGGTAAGCAACATCGTGTTGCCGAAGGCCATACTGTTCGTTTAGAGAAATTAGAAGTCGCTACAGGCGAAACTGTTGAATTTGACCAAGTTCTTTTGGTTGCAGACGGTGAGACTGTACATGTTGGTGCACCTTTAGTTGAAGGTGGTAAGGTTGTTGCTGAAGTTGTTAGCCACGGCCGTGACGAGAAGGTAACTATTGTTAAGTTCCGTCGTCGTAAGCACCACGACAAGAAAATGGGCCACCGTCAGTGGTTCACCGAAGTTAAAATTACAGCTATCAACGCTTAATTAGGAGATATAACTCATGGCACATAAAAAAGCTGGCGGTTCTACTCGTAACGGCCGCGATTCAGAAAGCAAACGTCTTGGTGTAAAGCGTTTTGGTGGTGAATCAGTTCTTGCTGGTAACATCATCGTTCGTCAACGTGGTACTAAATTCCACGCTGGTGTAAACGTAGGTGTTGGTCGTGACCACACTCTATTCGCTTTGACTGACGGTAAAGTTAAGTTCGAAGTTAAAGGTCCTAATAACCGTAAGTTTATTAGCATCGAAGGCTAATCTTTAGCTAACGCTAAGATTGCTTATTAAAGCCCCGCCTTTGGTGGGGCTTTATTGTTTATGGTAAAAATTTTTTGGCTACATGAATCACAAAGAAGTATAATTCTTTTATTCTGTGGCGCCCGGAGTAGGTATGAAGTTTGTCGATGAAGCTGTGATCAGAGTCGAAGCTGGTGATGGTGGTAGTGGTTGCGTCAGTTTTAGACGTGAGAAATATGTACCCGATGGTGGCCCAGATGGCGGCGACGGTGGTGACGGTGGCAGTGTATATCTGCAAGCCGATGAGAGTTATAACACCCTTATCGACTTTCAATTTGAACGTTTTCATCGTGCAGAGCGTGGCAAAAATGGCCGCGGTCGTGACTGTACTGGACACGGTGGCGAAGATCTAATTCTTACAGTGCCTGTTGGTACCCGTGCTATCGATGAAGAGACGCAAGAGTCTCTAGGTGATTTGACCAAACATGGTCAAAGAATGTTAGTTGCCAAAGGCGGCTTTCACGGATTAGGCAACACGCGCTTTAAGAGCAGTACTAACCGTGCACCTAGACAGAAGACTTTAGGGACACCAGGTGAAGTACGCAGCTTAAAACTTGAGTTAATGCTGCTTGCTGATGTGGGTCTTTTAGGCATGCCTAATGCGGGTAAGTCTACCTTTATTCGTTCTGTTTCAAGAGCCAAGCCAAAGGTTGCCGATTACCCATTTACTACATTAGTGCCTAACCTTGGTGTTGTTAACCCAAGACATGGTCAAAGCTTTGTTATTGCTGATATTCCAGGTCTGATTGAAGGTGCTGCAGATGGTGCAGGACTGGGTGTTCAGTTCCTAAAGCACCTTGAACGTTGTCGCGTATTACTGCATATCTTAGATATCGATCCTATTGATGGCTCTGATCCGGTAGAGTCGGCTCGTGCGATTGTTGCTGAGCTTGAAAAACACTCACCTAAGCTTGCAAGCAAGCCTCGCTGGTTAGTGATTAACAAGACCGATCTTATGCTTGAAGATGAGCTTAAAGAGCGCGTAGAAAATATCGTTAAAGAGCTTGAGTGGGAAGGCGATGTTTACACTATTTCAGCCTATAACCGCGAAGGTACGGAAGCATTAAGTCTTAAGCTTATTGATTTTATTGAGGCTCTACCACCAGAGGAAGAGATAGATAAAGAAGCTGAAGTTGAGTTCAAGTGGGATAACTACCATGAGAATGCAAACGAGTCATTAAATGAAAATTTTGAAGATGATTTTGATGACGATGATGACTTCGACGATGATGATTACGACGTAAAAGTGATCTATCAAAGGTAAGAAACGTCAGTCTTTTCCAGTATTATTGAGATATTTTTTTTGAGACTAGTGTGTACGCCGATACTCAAAATGATATAACTCGGCAAGTTGTCCGAGTGGCTCAACTCCTGTTGGCCTATGGCGCTGAATCAGAGCTTGTCGAAGAGATAAGTCAGCGCCTTGGTCATGCTTTAGGCATAGCCAGCGTAGAGATCTCCATCTCCTCAAACTCCCTTGTGTTAACTAGCTTGGTTCATGGTCGCTGTATTACCACGACACGCAGAACCCGTGAACATGGCATTAATATGACCATTATCTGTGAGTTGCAGCGGATCTGCTTACTCACTGAGAAGGGCTTATATGGCATTAATGAGGTGAGAAAGCGGGTCTCTCGAATTGAACCAAGAACTTACCCTAAGCGATATTTAGTGCCCATGATAGGGCTATCATGTGCCAGTTTTTGTCATCTGTTTGGTGGCGACCTTGCTGCTTGCATGATCACTTTTTTGGCTTCCTCCATTGGCATGTTTGTACGGTTATCAATTGCTAAGCATCACTTTAACCTACTGCTTAATTTTGCAGTGACCGCTTTTGTGACTAGCATGATTGCGCAAGTTGGTTATCAGTTTTCACTGACTGAGACTCCTAAATTACCCATGGCTGCAAGTGTTCTAATGTTAGTGCCAGGCTTTCCGATGATTAACTCTATTTCAGATATGGTGAAAGGGCATCTAAATGTCGGGATCTCCCGCTGGGGACATGCGACGCTACTAACAGTCTCTTCCGTTATCGGGATTACCGTCGCGATGCAATTGGGCGGGCTATTTTTATGATAGAGCTGTTATTAAAGCTGCTCAATGACGCCATCTTTTCAGCTATTCCTGCTGTCGGCTTTGCGATGGTATTTAATGTTCCTAAGCGATTTTTACCTTACTGTGCAGTGGCTGGTGCCTTAGGTCATAGTTGTCGTACCTTGTTGTTACACGTTAACTTACCCATAGAGTGGGCAACTTTTGTCGCTGCCGCCTTGGTTGGGTTGGTGACTATTGGTTTTGCTAAGCGTCATTTAGCACCGCCTTTAATGTATGCCGTTGCTGCAATTATTCCCATGATCCCAGGAACGTATGCATTTAATACTGTCATAGCTTTGGTTCAGCTGACGGCTCAGTCAGAGATAAGTCCTGAACTCACCTCTGCAGTTATTAGTAACGGCTTAAAAACGGTATTTATATTAGGCGCGTTATCTGTGGGGCTGGCGATGCCGAGTCTGCTCTATTTTAGAACTCGACCCGTAATATAACCTCTACAAATTAATTGTCTTACTCTCAACTAAATCAATAAGAAACTCTTGGAGATAGTATGAAAATTGCCTTGATTGCAGCGATGGCTAACAATCGCGTTATAGGAAAAGATAACCAGATGCCTTGGCACCTTCCTGAGGATCTTCGTCATTTTAAAGCGATGACCTTAGGCAAGCCTATTGTCATGGGACGTAAGACATTCGATTCAATTGGTCGACCACTACCTGGACGTCATAATATTGTTATTAGCCGTCAAGAGGGGCTAAAGATTGAAGGAGTAACATGTGTCAGCTCCTTCGATGCTGCTGTAAGCGCTGCTGGTGATATTGAAGAGTTAGTTGTAATAGGTGGTGGACAGCTCTATAGCGCTACGTTAGCGCTGGCGGATAAGTTATACCTCACTGAAATCAACTTAGATGTCGACGGGGATACCCATTTTCCGAGCTGGGATGACGGAAGCTGGCTGTTACTTGATGAAGAAGTTGGCGTAAATGATAAAGGTTTGGAATATCGCTTTATCAATTTGGTGAAAAAATGTTAAATTAAAGTGCTTGCTACATTCCCTGATAGCAAGTGCGGACATCGCCCTACCGGTACTCCGCTTAAAAACATAATAATTAATAAATATTAAAGGAGTACCTGATGCGCCTGTTGCCTATATCGATAGCTGCTATTATTGCAGCCTCAAGCTATACGCTTCCTGCCCATGCCAACAATCAGCTAGCTGCAAATATCTGTAACTATGTTCAGGCTGATGATAAAAATAGACTGCGGAAAAAACTAAAAGAGAACCGCGTCAAACTACGTAATATCTATTCAAGTATCTCATGTAATGGCGATAGCTTACTTCGCACTGCATTTAAAAGTGGCTCAGATAAAGTGGGGACCTTTGTGGCTAAACGCCTTTCAGTCTCAGAACTACAAGCTGCTGAAGCCGATGGTACTAGTATTTCAGCTTGGGCTGATGCTAATGGCCATGGTGCTAGTGCTATTAACTCCGCGATTAAAAATCGTATCTCTGGCGGATAATTAAGTATCTAAGCATCGATTGATATTAAGCGTAAAAAAATACCGGACATCTGTCCGGTATTTTTTTATGTCTTTAGCGGTAGATAAAATTTATACCAATCGGTATAAACCTCTCTTTCTCTATTTAAACTTTAAACTCACCTACAGAAGCTTGTAACTCCTCGGCAAGCTGAGCCACCTGATGACTTGATTGCGCGGTCTGATCGGCTCCTGAGGCCGTCTCTTCAGATATTGCGGCAATATGTTCAAGCATCTCTGACACTTGCTGACTTACCTGGCTTTGCTCTTGCGCTGCGTGAGCAATGTGGGTGCCAGAATCATGGGCATGATGAACAGCTTCACTGATACTTTGCAATGCCATGTTTGCCAGCTCTGTTTTATCGACACATGAGCTTGCTTGGCTGCGGCCTAGTTCCATAACAGATACGGCTTCTTGGGTTCCAGCTTGCAGTACTTGGATCATCTGCTGGATCTCTTGAGTCGAGTCCTGAGTTCTTGAGGCTAGGCTTCGAACCTCATCGGCTACAACGGCAAATCCACGTCCCTGCTCGCCGGCTCTTGCTGCTTCAATTGCGGCGTTTAATGCCAGCAGATTAGTCTGTTCAGCGATGCCGCGAATGGTATCTAGGATTGAACCAATTGAGGCGCTATCAGTATGAACTTTATTGATAACTTGACCTGCTTTCGCAACCTCATCGGCTAAAGCCAATATCGTCTGCTTATTCTCATCGGCAATAGCGCGCATATGTTGCGCTTCTTCATCGGCTTGTTTTATCTGTTGTAGGGCATCATCAGCACTGGTAGTGACCTGTTGAGCACTAGAGTTTAATTGGGTGGTTGCAGTTGCAACTTGGTCAACTTGGCTCTTTTGCTCTTGAATGCTAACAGTGGTTTGGGTTGTGATGGCCGATGTTTCTTCTGCCGCTGCTGCCAGTTGGTTTGAGCGATCTAAGATCCCCTGAATAAGCTCCCGTAAACTATCAACTAGTCGATTACAGTTACGTGAGAGTTCTGCAAACTCATCATGACCTGTATCATCGAGTTTGTGGGTCAAGTTACCCGAGGCTAAGATATTAAGTGCTGTGTTAACTTTATTCAGCGAACGTCTAAGCGGGCTGATAACTGCGTAGCTCACGCCTACGGCTACAAAGATAACAATAACCATTAAGATGATAGTGTTAAAGCTAGCTTGATCGATACCGTCAATGGCTTTGTTACTGATCTGAGCGGAAACGGTCTCGACCTTTTTAATCAGCTCATTCATGGTTACATTGAGGTTTTCAGCATCTTTGTTCACTTTATTTAGCATCTGATCTGCTGATACATTAAAGCTGAGCTGACGCCCCTTCATTGCCTGCATAGAGCCGCTGCCACTTAGCATGCTAAAGACTTTATCGGCTTCGCTGTTAATATCAGCCATCAAGGTTTCATCGACCACACCTTCCCAGTGACGGCTAACGTACTCGAGTTTATTTTTTGCTTCATTGATCAGGTACTCAAGCTCTTTAGAGATGGTGTCAAACTGTGATTGAGACTGACTGTTTACCAGATCATAGTTGGTACTCACGATACCGCTAAGGCTGTTATCTATGTTGCCTGCTGTTGCGGCTATCTCTTGATCTGTCAGGTCTTCACTGGTTTCAAGGTCAATCAGATCAAGAAGTAAAGAAGCTGTATCATCGGCCGCTTCCTCTAAATTCTCTAATTTTATGAGTAATTTTTCTTGTGTGACGAGTGAGTTTTCACGAGTAATAATCATCTTGTTACCTTCGGCAACAAAGTCTTGATAACTGGTTCTAACCGAGGTTATCACATCTGTGAAATTCGCTTGTTCTTGGGAGTTAACAAGCCTAGATAGCGTGTTTAACTCAGTATTAAAGGATTGACTCTGCTTGGTAAATTGAGCTTTTAGTGGGGGAAGTTGCTCAGATTTAGTCGCATGATAGGAAACTAAAATCTGCTTCTCCTGCAAAGAAAGCCCCTGTATCAAACGGCTACTAGACTCTAGGGCTGGTAAGCTAAGCTCTTGTAGAACTTGTGTGCTTGATTTCAGTTCGCTATTGGTGAGCAAAGAGGCGCCACCTAGTGCTATCAAGAGTAAGGTGACGACACTAAATCCGCCAATGACTCTTGTGGCGACATTCATTTTCATAGGGGGCTCCGTTTTAGTATTATTATTTTCCCTAGCTATAAACTATTTTAAATTCAGGGCTTGAACATTATGAACAACTGTTTATCTATCGACCATTGCTCGAGTTAGTTTAACTCTTTTTTAACTTGTTTTGGGTAATTTTTTCATCGGTTTCCAGATGCCAAAGGGTTAAATATTCCCCCCAACAGCAGCCTGTATCTAGGGCTTTTATTCTAGATGAGCTGACTTTGCCCATGACAGCTGCCCAATGACCGAAAACTAATGTGTGTGTTTTGTTAATTTTGCCCTCTAACTCAAACCAGGGAGTGAGATCGGGATCTTTACATTCGGCAGGGGAGAGTTTGCAATCGAAATCTAGGCTATTATCGCTATGCAAAAAACGCATTCGTGTTAGCGCATTGATGCAATATATCTTTCTCTCTAGTTCATCCATGTTGGAATGCCATTGGTTTGAACCTGAGGTGTACATTTTTTCTAGCAGTGCTTCTTGATAGTCGGGCGCCTGTAGTGCCTGAGTTACTCGCTTGCTTTCACCTCTTAAAGTGCTGATGTCCCAATGAGGCGGGACCCCTGCATGAGTCATTACCAAACTATGTTCTGGTAGCTCTTGATGGAGAGGTTGATGTCTAAGCCAGCCGATGAGCGAATCTATGTCAGATGAGGCCAGTAAGGCTTCCAGTTTATCCTTTGGATTGGCTCTTTTAATTTTGCCGTGAACAGCCATTAAATGGAGATCATGATTGCCCAAAGAGACGTTAGCAGCGCCATCGAGTGCTTTAAAGTATTGCAGTGTAGGGAGTGAGCCAGGGCCTCTGGCAACTAGGTCTCCTACTGCCCATAATTGATCTTGTGAGGGATTAAAATCAACCTTAGACAGGAGCAGGGTTAACTCATCGAAACAGCCCTGAATGTCCCCAACAAAATAGTTCGCCATGTATTTTTATCCTTTTAATCAATACTCTAATTCTAACTTCTCGAGAGAATTAAATGAAAGTGGAACAGGGGAAAAAGATAAAAAATGATCTAAGGTTGAGACTTTGATTCATCAAAGTGGTGTTAGTGAAGTAACCCGGGAATTGATAATCGAAAAGGTGGGATCTTAGCTTTAAACATCTCTCCATTTTCTGTGACCATGCCATAGTTGCCTTCCATAACACCAAATGGAGTCTCTAAAACTGTTCCGCTGGTATATTGGTAGGCAGTGTCAGGTTCAATGGTCGGGGTTTCGCCGACTACGCCTGCGCCTTGAACGACACTAAGGTGTTGATTTGAATCTGTGATCGACCAGTAACGAGTTTTGAGCGTGACGGGCTCTTTCCCTAAATTGATAATGGTGATTGTGTATCGAAAAAGGTACCTTTCATCATTGGGGGAGGACTGATCTTCGATATACTCTGTTTTCACGTCAATTTTAATTGATGTTTCAAGCTCAGTCATGGCGTTCCTTTTTTAAAAAAGGAGGGCAAGCCCTCCTCTGTTTTGTGTGATTACTCAACTCTACAAATAGCAGATTATGTTACTGCTTATCAACCACAAAGTTTGCCATAGCAACGTATTGCTCGACAGTTATCTGCTCAGGTCTGAGTGTTGCATCTATTCCTAGTTCTGCAAACTCTTCGTCGGAGATCATATGTTTAAGGTTATTTCGCAGTGTTTTACGGCGCATATTAAATGCCGTGGTTGTTAAGTGTCTAAGTTGATCGACATCTTTACATGGCCATGGCTTCACTTTATAGGGAACCAGTCTGACAACGGCTGAATCTACTTTCGGCGGTGGAGTAAAACTTCCTGGCGGTACTTCAAGCACTGGCATCACTTGGCAGTGATACTGCGCCATGACAGTTAATCGGCCGTAAGCTTTAGTTCCTGGGCTAGCTGAAAGTCTGAGTACTACCTCTTTTTGCAGCATAAAGTGCATATTTTCAATCTGCTCTGCAAACTCGAACAGATGAAACATCAAGGGGGTTGAGATGTTGTAGGGTAAGTTACCAAACACCTTCATCTGACGTCCCTCTTCAACTAGCTGACTAAAGTCAAATTGAAGTGCGTCACCTTGATGGATATCAAGCTTATCTTTTAGGGTTGGGTGTTCTTGAAGGCGTGCAACCAGATCTTTATCCAGCTCGACTACCGTAAGCTTATCGATAGCATTGGCTACCGGCTCAGTTAAGGCGGCCAGACCCGGACCAATCTCTACCATCACATGATCGTTGTCAGGAGAGATAGCCCCAACAATACGGTTGATAACATTGTGATCGGTCAAGAAGTTTTGTCCGAAGCGTTTTCTGGCCGTGTGGCCCAAGTGTACTTTATTACTCATTACTTTTTTTACTACTCAGCTTTTGCTGCCAAATCTATGGCTTTATTTAGTGCGCAGACAAAACTACCTATGTCTGCTTTACCGGTTCCGGCGAGTTCAAGGGCTGTACCGTGATCCACTGAAGTACGGATATAAGGAAGGCCCAATGTGATGTTCACTGAGCTGCCAAATCCTTGAGACTTAAGAACAGGGAGTCCTTGATCATGATACATCGCCAGTATGACATCTGCGTCATTTAAGTACTTGCTTTGGAATATGGTGTCGGCGGGTAGTGGGCCTACTAGGCTTATACCTTCAGCACGCAACTCCTCTAAAGCCGGGATAATGGTGTCTATCTCTTCCCGACCTAAGTGTCCATCTTCGCCTGCATGTGGGTTGAGGCCACATACATATATCTTGGGCTGTTTGATGGCAAATTTTGTGACAAGATCAGTGTGTAAGATCTTGATTATCTGATGCAGGCGATCCCGAGTTATGGCTTTAGATACATAGGCCAAAGGGATATGGGTTGTGACTAATGCAACCTGTAAACCAGGCGCTGCTAGCATCATGACCACATCTTGGCAGTTTGCCTGATTGGCAAAAAACTCAGTATGTCCGCTAAAGGGGATACCAGATTGGTTGATGATCCCTTTATGGACTGGCCCTGTAACTACGGCATCAAACTCACCGTTCATATTCTTTTCGCCAGCATAGCCAAGAGTTTGTACTACATAGGCACTGTTCTGCTCATCCAGTTTGCCGCATTGGGCTTCCGTTTTGAGAGAAAAGGGCGCAAGCGTCAGGGTGCCAGCCTCTTGGGCTTTCGGCTCAAGGCTAGGTTGGTATGGTTTAAGTTGCAGCGGAAGGCCAAGCATTTTAGCTCTGGAAGCTAAAAGTTCAGGATCCGCACAAACAACAAGCTCAGCAGGCCAAGCCTGCTGAGCGAGTTGGATAACTAAATCTGGACCAATCCCAGCGGGTTCGCCTGGGGTGATGGCTATTCGTTTAGTCGTCAATATATTTAGCCTCGATTAAAAAAGGTTCGAACGTAAGTTAACTCTGCAGCTAATAGTAACAGTTTTAGGCGTTACTTGTTTAACCTCGGTTATTGTCTGGTTCGAAAACCTCGATGTAGGCTTCAGATCTCATCTCGTCAAGCCAGTTCTGTAGCTCTTCATTAAACTTACGACGGAAGATGAGCTGATGTGCTCTATTCGTATTAAACTTATCGGTTGCGTCCGTTTTACGGCGCTCTTCAAGTTGCACTATATGCCAACCGTGACTTGAACGGAAGGGCTCACTGATCTCATTAAGCTCAAGTGCATTTAATGTTTGTGCGAATGCAGGAACATAGACGCTTGGGTCTGCCCAGCCTAGTTCCCCACCTTTTGCTCCTGAACCTGGATCTTCAGAGTATTGGCGAGCCAGTGCTGCGAAGTCTGCATCGCCGGTGCGGATCTCTTTAACAAATTTATCTAGCATGGCTTTAGCGCGCTCTTCCGATAGGATAGGTGAGGGCTTGATCAAGATATGTCTTGAACGTACTTCATCTATCTCTTTGGTCTGGAGACCACGGGCGTCTAAGACTTTGATGATGTGGAAACCTGCGCCACTTCTGATAGGGCCTATCACGTCACCTGGTTTGGCATTGCCTAATACTTCAGCAAATAGCGTTGGCATCTCATTGACGTTCATATAATCCCAAACACCACCTTCTAGTGCTTTGGGGCCCGATGATGCTGCAATGGCCGTGCGGCGGAAGTCTGCACCATCTTTAACGCGTTTCAGTACGGTTTCCGCACGTTTACTGGCGCTAGCGAGTTGTTCACTGTTAGGGCTGCTTGGTACCTCGATAAGGATGTGACCAATCTGGAACTCAACTTCTTGAAGGCCTTTCTCCTCAATCATCTTAACTAAGCTGTTGATCTCTTGTGGAGAGACTTGGATACGACGCTGAACTTGAATACGTTGTATCTCACCTAAGGTGATCTCTTCACGTAGTTGTTCACGGTATTGGTTCCAGCTCATCCCCTCTTCGGCAATCTTTAGCTGCATCTGATCAACAGTTAAGTTTTGCTCTTTAGCAATATTGCCTATGGTCTGATCCAGTTGTAGATCGCCAATATGAAGACCAATTCTGTCGGCCATCTGCATCTGCAGACGGGTCATAATTAAGCGCTCAATGACCTGTGTTCTCAGTGCACTATCAGAAGGTAACGCTTGACCTGCTGCTGTTGCATTCGCTTTAACGGTTTTTATCATGCCAGTGATTTCACTCTCTAGCAGAATACCTTCGTTAATCTGTACTGATACACGATCGAGTGGGGCAGTTTGCGCTTGTACTGTGTGGCTCGCAGCCAAAGCAAGAAAAGCAAAAATTAAATGTTTACACGGTTTCATCCACAAAAATCCTTGGCATATTAATGTCAGGTGCAGCGCCAAATGGCGCTGACTTGATTCTATTATCATGGTTGGACTCTAAGACCAACGCATGGTTCATCAAAAATAAACTTATTTCGCCCCAGCGGGAAGAAAGCCCATTGAAATCACTAGTTCTTCAAATAAAGTGGTTTACGGTAATTGAACAAACCATCGTTAAGCATATCTGATACGCCTAACGGACCTGAACCACCGAGTCCTTTTATTACGAAATTCAGATATAGACCGCTTTCAAAGAGTTCGCGGTTATCCTGAACTGGGTTAAAGTCATCTTCGTAATTAGTTTTAATTCGGTAATGATAACTTAAACGTACAGCCCAGCAACAAGATTCGTATTGAAAGCCTGTATAGGTCTCTACACTGCGACTTTCGTTAAGATCATAATACCAGTTACCCACTAAGTACCAATTGTCGTTGATTGGCCAAGCGGCTCGCATACCTGTTTGAGAGATATTGACTGACTCATTGGTATTGGTATTCAACAGATCTGGGACATAGCGATAGCTAAATTGAAGTAATTTGTTGGCACCTGGCCTAAAGTCGAGTGTGACTTCACTCTTCTTATTATCACTTTGCTTAGTATCATACTGAATAGCGCCACTCATATACCAGTCTTTGTATAACTTAGTACTAAGCTCCGCAGCCAATACTGAGTTGGAGGTGTTCTCCTGAGTTAAGTTATTGATGGGATTAATTGGATCGCTAATCCCAACTTTACTGTCTTCTAAGTAATAGATTTGACCTAGGCTAAATCTAAATGTTTCAACGTTATGATCATCGAATAAGCGAGTGGTCAATCCTAAAGTGAACTGGTTAGCATCGGCAATTCTGTCAATACCGGAAAAGCGTCGGTCGCGGAACAGACCAAAGTAGTCTTCCTGTATCTTAGCTGTATCATAGATACCTATGTCATCTTGATCTTCATAGCCTACATAAAGGTATTGGAACTGAGGCTCTAAGGTCTGACGGTAGTTCTCATTAAAATAACTGGTGAAGCGCTCAAAGTTGATCTGACCATGTAGACGTACCTGAGGTAAGGTTCGACTTACGCTGCTGGCCAGCTCTTGATTAGCCTCAAATCCATTATCGTTTTGCCAATAATAGGTTTGAAGCAACTTTACTTCACTGGTTAAAGAACCTGCTGGGCCATGTATTGGGTATGAGACGGTAGGCTCAATGTGTAAACGAGTGGCGGTGGAGTACTCATTATCATCATGTTCAAAATTACTAACTTCACTGAGTAAGGAGAAATCTAAACCGTTCCAAAAGTCTGGGGCGCGGTAATTTAGCCCTACTTGCGGCATTACCTGATAGGGTTTCTCCTCTTCACCCAGCACTTTAATATCTTGTACTCGTGCGGTGAAGTCCCAATTTTGTTCAAAATAACTGATCTCACCAATTCGTGACATCTGGTTATCAGTGGCTCGCTGAACTTCTGATTTAAGATCGTTGAAATAGTTGTTATCTGACACATCGGTGAAGTTGGCTAATACTCGCCAGTTTTCATTAATCGCGCCTCTGTGTTCCCAGTGATAGAGGTAGCGATCTTGTGAGTCCGATAACATATCATCATTGCCGAGATATTCGACATTAATCTGACCCTGTTGAGCATCACCCGCCAAATAGCGAAAATCACTCTTAAGGAATAATCCCCTCGATGACATATAGTGTGGCGTTAGGGTGAGATCGTACTCCGGCGATATATTCCAGTAGTAAGGCGTTGCGACCTCGACACCATTGGTGGTGCTGGTGCTTAAAAGTGGAAAAAGGAAACCTGATTTACGTTTATCGGATACCGGTATTGTCATATAAGGAATATAGAATACGGGGACATCACCGATCCGTAACTTTGCATCCCATAACTCTCCCCACTCCTCAGTGCTATCAATTTTGATCGTTTCAGCTTCAAGTAGCCAGGAGGTATCGCCGGGAGGGCAAGTGGTAAAATTGGTTTTTGTTAGGTGCAGGTTGTTGTCTGGGGTGATCTCTAACTTTTCTGCATCACCATGGATCTGCTGCCCGTGCAGCCAATACTGTGCACCCCAAAGGGATGCACTATTGTTACGCATCTCAGCGACGAGAGAGTCAGCAGTGATGGTGATCATTTGATCTTGGAAGACGAGATTGCCATTGGCATCGAGTCGCTCTTCACCCTGATCTAAAATCGCTTCATCTGCCGCAATATGACGGCCACCTTGGCTAAATGACACATCGCCATTAAACCTAGCTTGCTTGCCCATCTCAGCTTCTGAGCGGTTGGAGATTATCTGGATCTCCTGTAGGGCTATCTCGGTTTCATCACTGTCTGAAATAGCAGGGCGAGGAACTGGAGGCTCGACAATACACTGCATATTTGCATCAGGCGTGGTGGTTTCTTCAGCCAAGACCAATTGGGGAAGTAGGCTTAATGCCAATAAGTAACGGATCTGCATCTTAAGTCGTTTAATATGATTTCTTAGTCTGGACAATAATAAGTGGGGATAAATGTTGCCATTTTAGGCAACTCAGCTAAATATCGACAATGAGCTTATTAGCTGATTCCATTTTGCTTTATAATAAAGCAATTTTTACATAAGAGCCATGAGGTGCCCTTGTCAGATCTTAGATTTCTTGCGTTAAATGCATGGCTAAAGCGAATTTTCAACGCAGATGTTACGCCTACTCTTATCTCTGGGGATGCCAGCTTTAGGCGATATTTTCGTGTCCAGCATAAAGATATATCTTATATTGTGATGGACTCTCCCCCTGAATTGATCAAAGTTCTCCCCTTTGTAAACTTAGCCAACGCTTATTCAGACAAAGGTGTCGATGTTCCACAAGTGATTGAAGTTAATGCTGAAGACGGTTTTTTATTGTTAAGTGACTTGGGCGATATTCAGTTACTGTCGGTATTAAATAGTGACAATGTATACGCTTACTATCGTGATGCCCTAAGACTCTTAGATAAAGTGAGTCTGGTTATCGACAATGGTGAAAGTGGATTGCCTTTATACGATGCCGCTTTTGTTCAACTGGAATTAGATATTTTTTCTGATTGGTTGATAAAACGTCATCTTGTAATAGAACTGGATGAAAAGACTCAAAATATGCTGAAGACAGCATTTTCCTTTTTGATAGAGAATGTAGAAGCTCAGCCTAAAGTTGGTATGCATCGAGATTACCACAGTCGAAATCTGATGCTGCAAAATGAGCAGTTAAAAGTGATCGATTTTCAAGATGCTGTGCTTGGGCCTGTGACTTATGATGCAGTTTCTCTGCTGCGTGACTGCTATGTCCGTTGGCCTGATGCTTTGGTTGAACAGCTAATGACGCAACATTTTGAGCAAGTTAAATCCAGTGGTCAGCTTGATAGGGGCGTGAGCATTGCGACCTATACTCGTTGGTTTGACTTGATGGGGTTGCAGCGACATATCAAGGCCGCTGGTATTTTTTCCCGCCTTAAATATCGAGATGATAAACCTGCTTATATGGCTGATATTCCTCTGACTCTTGAGTATATTAGGGATATCTCAGCTCGTTATCCAGAGCTAGAGATATTTAGTGCTTGGATAGCTGACTCCATTATTCCTGCTGTTGAGGCCAAGTTATGAAGGTGATGATATTAGCCGCCGGTCGTGGGGAGCGACTACGCCCCTTAACGGATAGCTTGCCTAAGCCCTTGGTGTGTGTGGCGGGCAAACCACTTATCGTTTATCACATAGAGCGTCTTGCTAAAGCTGGCTTTAAGGATATTGTGATTAACCATGCTTGGCTAGGTGAGAAGCTGATTGAGAGCTTAGGCGATGGCACTCGTTGGGGCGTGAATATTCAGTATAGTCATGAAGCTACAGCGTTAGAGACTGGTGGTGGAATTAAGAAAGCTTTATCTCTTTTGGGCCACAAACCATTTCTGGTGATTAATGGTGATGTGTTTATAGACTCGCTTCCCGAGCTGGAGGAGGGAGATGCTACCCATATGCTCAATGGAAAGTTGGCTCACCTTTGGTTGGTGGATAACCCTAGTCAGCACCCTAAGGGGGATTTTAGTCTCAAAGCTGGACTAGTAGAGAATAAAGCTATTGGTGATGAGCTGACATTGACCTTTTCGGGGATGGGGATCTATCATCCCTCTCTTTTTGATGGGACATCTGATGCTGGTTTTCCTCTCGCTCCCTTGCTTAGAGAAAAGATGGCGTTAGGACTTATTTCGGGAGAGCATTTCCCCGGTTTTTGGTGTGACGTGGGGACTGTGGCGCGTCTAGATATGTTAGAGAAGCGCCAACGAGATTTAGTCTAATCTCCTTGGTTTAGTCCAGTAATTTTTTCTGGTTTGATTGTCGTTAATTGGTTATTAAAGGTTTTTTGATGCGTATTTGGGGTAAGTTTTTTGGCTTTGCTATCGGGTTTATGTTCGGCCGTATTATCGGCGGGGTTATCGGTCTCTGGTTAGGTCATCTATATGATAAGAAAAGTGCCCAATTGAGTGGGATTATCGGTAGCGGTGCGAATCGTCAGACACTTTTTTTTAAGACAACGTTCTCTGTGATGGGTCATGTTGCTAAAGCTTCTGGACAAGTGACTGAAACCGATATCCGTATTGCAACCATGTTAATGGATCAGATGCAGCTTAAAGGGGAGGCAAGAGCCGAGGCTCAGGCAGCTTTTAAAGAGGGCAAAGAGAGTGACTTTGATGTAAAAGCTTGCTTGAAAACCTTCCGTCTTATCTCTATGGGGCGTAAAGAGTTGCTGCAGATGTTCCTTGAGATCCAGATCCAGACAGCCCTGTCTGATGCCAAGCTTGATCCTAAAGAGCATGAGATCTTGTTGACCATTGCGCAGGAGCTAGGGTTTAGCCGTATTCAACTCGACGAGTTGCTAAAGCGTTGGCAGGCTGAGTTTAATTTTCATCAAGGTGGCAATAATAACCAGACCAGTATTGAAGATGCATACTCTCTGCTTGGGCTAACTGAAGCCTCTTCCGATCAAGAGGTCAAGCGCAGCTATCGCAAGCTGATGAATGAACATCATCCAGATAAGCTCGTGGCTAAAGGTCTGCCTCCAGAGATGATGGAGCTTGCTAAAACTAAGGCGCAAGATATTCAAGCAGCCTATGACAGGGTGAAAACTGATCGGGGTATGCGATAAAGTTAAGCTTGGTTTTGTTATCCTGCTATTTTTATTGAAGAACTCTTTTAAAAGCGTGTATTATTTGGGCATAAGTATATATTCTTTTTCCAGAATTTAGGCCTACTTTGGCTGATGTTCTGATAATGGAGAAGTGACATGCCTGATATAAAAAAAGCAGGGAATATTCCCACCTCTATGTTGGCAGTCGCTTCTCTTCTGCTTTCTGCTCCCTCTTTTGCTGAGGTCTATGTCGCTCCTTTCGGAGGATATAGCTTTGGTGCCAGTGAGTTTAATATCAAGAGCTCAGGGGTCGGTAACCTTGCGAGTGATGAAGAGGGCGAACTCAAGGTCTCTGAGTCGGCGCAATATGGCGTTATGCTAGGTTTTACCACGACAGATCCTGGTGATATCTATCTACTCTACAGCCATCAGTCTACGGAGCTGAGAACTGGTAATAATTTTAGCCCCTCTCCTATCACTGATCTGGATCTAGATTATCTGCATCTGGGTGGCTCTCTCTATTTCCCCAAGGGCGATGTAAAGCCATATGTTACGGCTAGTGTTGGTTTAACTAGTATGCGCCCAAGTGGTGAATACGCCAACGAGACTCGCTTTTCCATGGGGTTTGGCGTTGGAGTTGCGTATCAAGTGGCTCCCTCATTCTCTGTTTTTGCTGATGCCAGAGGTTATGCAACCTTCATCAGTAGTGACTCGACGCTATTTTGCAATGGGGGAGACTGTCTCTGGTCCATCAGCTCTGACATCATGTGGCAGGGGCAGGTCAATTTAGGTTTGAAATTGACGTTTTAGCGTTCAAAAGCATGAGAGATTAACAAGATGAAAATAGTGGTACTCGACGGTCATACCCTTAACCCTGGAGATTTAAGCTGGTGTGGGCTCAGTGAATTGGCTGATGAAGGAGAGTTTATCTGTTATGAGAGGACCGCAGAGTCAGAGCTACTGAGTCGAGCCCAGGATGCAGAGATAATCTTCACCAATAAGACGCCTCTTAATGCTCAGGTGCTTTCTCAACTGCCTAAGCTTACCTATATAGGTGTGTTGGCAACGGGCACCAATGTAGTTGATTTAGTCGCAGCTGCTAGCCATGGCATGGTAGTGACCAATGTTCCCAGTTATGCCCCTGACGCTGTGGCTCAAATGGTATTTGCCCATATTTTTCATCATACACAAGGCGTTGCCTCCCACCATCAAGCGGTTGTTCAAGGGGCATGGAGTCAATGCCCAGATTTTTGTTTTACCCTAAGCCCACTGCAATCTTTGAAGGGAAAAACCATAGGTTTAATGGGCTATGGAGCCATAGGTCAACAGGTGGCCAATATTGCACTGGCCTTCGGGATGAAGGTATTAGTGAATACGAGAACGCCGCTACTCGACTTGCCGACGGGAGCCATCTGGAGTGAATTGAGCGACATGCTACCTCAGGTGGATATACTTTCGCTGCACTGCCCTTTGACGCTGGAAACGGATAAGATAGTTAATCGGGCGCTACTCAAATCGATGCGCAAAACCGCTATTTTAGTCAATACTGCTCGTGGTGGATTAATCGATGAAGTGGCTTTGAGTCAGGCACTAGCCGATGGCGATATCGCCGCTGCTGGATTGGATGTACTCTCAACTGAGCCTCCTTTAGATAACAACCCACTACTGAATGCTATCAATATCAGTATTACTCCTCATAACTCCTGGGCAACGCTGGAAGCAAGGCAAAACCTACTTAATATTGCTGTGAATAATTTGGCTGCCTTTTTGGCTGGTAAAGCAGATAATCAAGTGAATTAGCTTAGTGCGGCACTGCTTGGACTGGGATTGATAACAATGGACTTTCCTAACAAGGGAAAGCCCTTTTTAGTGGAGTAACTTACTCTCACTGGCAGACATCTACAGCTTCTCTAATCTAAGAATAAATATCTGGTATTGATAATGTTTTGTTGCGAGAATGTTTTAGCATTTTCTTCAAAGCTTATTAATAAAAACAAGGATCTATTTATTAGTATAAAGCGATAAATAGATCCTAAGGAGCCAGCTGTGTTTTTAGATTATTTTGCGTTGGGTGTGATTTTCTTTGTCGCCATTTTTCTCTTCTACGGTGTGATTGTTATTCATGATATCCCCTATGAAATCGCTAAGAAGCGGAATCATCCCCAGCAAGATGCGCTGCATGTTGCTGGCTGGGTAAGTTTGTTCACACTTCATGCTATTTGGCCGTTTCTTTGGATCTGGGCCACTTTGTATCGAGAAGATCGTGGTTGGGGATTCAATGCGGTTGTTGAGCGTGAACTTGCCCTTGAAGATGAGGTAAAACAGCTTAATGAAACCGTAGCTAAGCTTGAGCTTAGGTTGCAATCGGTCGAATTGAACGGTCAGCCGACTCAGTCTGAACCGGTTATTAGTGATGTTCAGAGCAGTAATAAGGAGGAGGTGTAATATGGATCTTCTACTCATTCTGACCTACACAGCAATCTGTATTGCCATCTTTAAAATCTTTAAAATCCCGCTAACGAAGTGGACGGTACCAACAGCGATATTAGGTGGTGTTTTTATTGTTGGCGCTTTAATTTTATTGATGAACTATAACCACCCCTATACGCCTTTTGCTAAGGAGTACTTTGTATCTACGCCGATAAACCCTGCGGTTCGAGGTGTTGTTACTTCGGTAGAGGTTGAGCCGAATGTCCCTGTTAAAAAGGGGGATGTGCTATTTCGATTAGATCCCACTCCGTTTGAAGCTATCGTAAAACAGAAGCGTGCAGCTCTAGTATCGGCTGAGCAGGAGGTCCCCCAACTTGAAGCGGCTTGGCAGTCTGCGCTCGCTAATGTTGAACGTGCAGAGGCTGATAGAGACAGAACAAAGTCAGCTTATGACCGCTACGCAAAGGGAAAGAAAAGAGGAGGGGCTAACTCGCCCTTTACAGAGCTTGAGCTAGATAATAAACGTCAACTCTATCTGGCTTCTGAAGCTCAGTTAACAGTAGCGCAAGCGGAAGAGTTAAGAGTGAGGTTGGCTTTTGAGTCCAATGTTGATGGTGTTAACACTAAAGTTGCTGGAATACAGGGTCAACTTGAGAAGGCATTGTTTGATCTGGAGATGACCGTTGTTAGGGCACCAGCGGATGGCATGGTGACTCAAATGGCGTTGCGTCCAGGCATTGTGGCTGTGCCTATGCCACTGCGCTCTTTAATGAGTTTTATTCCCGATGAAGATCGTTATTTTGCGGGTGCTTTTTGGCAAAACTCCTTGCTAAGGTTAAAAGAGGGGGATGAAGCTGAGGTGATACTCGATGGTGCACCAGGAGAGGTCTTTATTGGCAAGGTCGCAAAAATCTTACCAGCAATGGCTGAGGGTGAGATCCAGTCAAGCGGCGCGCTTATCTCATCACGTAACTTGATGCAGCGTGGAAGAGTGATTGTTTTGATTGAGATAGATCATCATGAGATCCGCGATAAATTTCCAGCAGGTGTTTCTGGACAAGCTGCAATCTACACGGATCACTTCTCCCATGTGGCAGTAATGAGAAAAGTGCTGCTTAGAATGCAGGGCTGGCTAAATTACCTGTTCCACTAGTCTGTTTAAGGCCATCAAAAAGGTGGCCTTATCTTTTACAGTTCGTTGTTTTTATAAGGCGTGAAGATGCAAGATATCAGAGATTTAACCTCTGTTTTAAGATCAAATACCCCCATTGTTGTCATTGAAACTTATGAGGAGCACCGCGCCATTGAGTTGCTAAAAAAAGTATCGAGTGTGCTTTATCAGCCACTCTTTAGTTGGAGCATTACTCAAGGGCTAACTCGGGTTGATAGGGCGATGGGTGTGCAGAAGTTTAACTGTGAGCCTGCCGATATCTTAGGTCAGATAAAGTCCACAGATCAGCAGGGGATCTATGTGTTATGTGACTTTCATCCATTTGTAGAGAATGCCCCTAAAAATGTACGTCTGCTTAAAGAGATAGCTCTTGAGTATGAGTCGCTCAAGCATACTCTTGTCTTGGTTAGTCATGCATTTGAGATCCCGCCGGAGATTAAGCGTTACTGTGCTCACTTTAGGTTATCTCTGCCCAATGGAGCACAACTTCAGAACTTGATCTATGAGCAAGTTGATAAGGTTAGGGCTGAAGGTGTAATGCTTGATGTCGATGACTCGGCAGTGCTTAAGCTTGCTGAAAACCTAAAAGGTTTAACCTTTGACGATGCTCGTCGCCTAGCGCACAAAGCCATAGTTGACGATGGTGCTATTACTCACTCAGATATCGATATGGTTAATAAGGGGAAATTTGAACTGCTTGATATGGAAGGTATACTGCAGTTTGAATATGACACCAGTGACTTCTCCCAGGTGGCGGGTTTACATAATTTGAAGCAGTGGTTGAAACACAGAACTCCTTCAACATGCACTCAGAACCTTGAAGACCAACCAAAAGGTATCCTATTACTTGGTGTACAGGGAAGCGGTAAGAGTTTAGCTGCTAAAGCGGTTGCAGGGATGTGGCAGAGACCACTACTGCGACTGGATATGTCGGCGCTCTATAATAAATACATAGGTGAAACAGAGAAGAACTTGCGTCATGCCTTAGAGCTTGCGGATTTAATGTCTCCCTGTGTGCTTTGGATTGATGAGATAGAGAAAGGCTTGGGTGGTGGAAGTAGTGACGATGGTGTATCAACGCGGATTTTAGGCACCATTTTGACTTGGATGGCAGAGCGAAAGTCACAAGTGTTTATGGTGGCGACAGCCAATGATATCTCGGCGCTGCCGCCAGAATTAATGCGTAAGGGACGAATGGATGAGATCTTCTTTGTAGACCTGCCTGATGATGAGATCCGCAAGGCTATCTTTCTTATTCATGCTAAACGTCGTGGTCTGGATCTGAGCAAATTTAATCTGGCTGAGCTTTCCAATGCCAGTCAAGGCTTCTCCGGTGCAGAGATAGAGCAAGCGATAATCTCCGCAATCTATACTGCCAGAGCATCAGAGCTCACACTGGATCAGGGGCTGTTAATCGATGAGCTAATGAAAACAAGGCCGCTCTCGGTGGTGATGCGTGAAAAACTTGATGCACTACGAAAGTGGGCATCAGGTAGAACAGTCAATGCCCATAAGTAGCTGTTAGCATGAATCGAGGAGTTAGCCTATGTTGGCTATCTCCTCTATTTTTAAGGGTTAAATCCCCATGCAGTTAGCATAGTAGGTAACGGTTGCTGGCCAGTCGGAAAACACCCCTTTAACCCCAACATCTTTGGTTAGCATGTCTAATAATTCGAAGGCATCACCTTCATTGTCAATGGCATCAGTGATGCTCTGATAGTACCAACCGCCACCGTTTATCAATAAGCCTGAGCGCTCAAGTGTCCAAGTTATGATATTAAGCTGGGCCATATTTGCTGCTTTGGCGTACTCAGAGGGCACAAGTTTATGTTCATTATCTAGCGTGACTAAGACCCAAAGTGGTGGAGCGATATACTCGACACCTTGGTTTTTTAGCTCATCCATAGAGGGCGACCATGTGTCAGGGTTTTGGGGATCGAAACCGACATCATCGTACCTGTCGTCGAGAAATACAGCTTGATTGGCAAATTCCGGTGAATTGGCTATCCAATATTGAATATCTTCAAGCTCAAAAGATTGAGGAAATACCTGTGATGGGGGAATATCGGCAGCAATGTATTCGTCTAGCATTTTTTGGGCGTACTCCAGTTGAGTGAAGCCATCAAATGGCATCTGAACTTCTGGTGATTTCAGCTCAGGAGTCATCTTAACGCCAGCAGCTTTGAACATCTCTATGCTCTGTGCATGGGTCATTAAGGTGCCATTACCAGAATAGAGATCTGTACGCCAATCTGCTGTGCCTGCCATATACTCCTCTACTGTTGTTGCGTCTGGGTTTGCACCATCCATCTTGCCTTTAAGGGTCTTAAATTGAGCGAGGGTGATATCGCTTGTACAGCATTTGGCACTGGCTTGTACACCATTGGTTGGATCGGCAGGTGTAAAGGGAACTGAGCATTGGCTTGCCAGTTCTGGGATAGATAAGATATTGGTCGTAGTAGCCAGATCGCATTGGGAGTGACGACAGACTAATGCTTTGTCGGCTGTAAAAGTCACGTCACACTCGACAATACCTGCGCCAGAGTCGATAGCTGCTTGGTAGGACTCTTTAGTATGCTCTGCAAATTGCATGGCTGCGCCGCGGTGGCCAATGGAGAAGTCGGTGCGATAAAACGTGTTGCCACTGCATTGTTCAAGAGCGGTTTTAAGTTCACTATCTTGCATCTGGTTTACTAAGAAAAGCGGTCTGGGGCCAAGTTGAGCAGGTACTCTTGGCTCATTTTTACCATTATCGTGACACCCTATGAGCAGGGCGCTGCAAGTGAATGTGATGAGAATGGCGGATAGACGGATCTGTTTGATACGCATGTTGAGGTTTCCATTTAGTGATACTGCAATGGTCTGTTAGACCTTCATTAAGCGGATTAATCTAATGCTATATTGTGGCTGTTTGACGACAGTTTTATGACCTTGCTGTGTTATACGGCAGTTCATATGACTAGGTGGTGATGGGGAGATCTTGAGATCTCCCTTTTTGGTTATGACTTGTAGGTTACTTCTCTGGTGGAAATTGATTGAGGATTTTTCTCACCGTGGCTTGGGTTGCTGCCGCTTTCTGCTCTCCACCGGAATCATAGTCAAAGCTGTCAGTTCCTCGCCAAATTAGTCGATTGGTGAGAGGGTCAAGAATATCAATTTGAATCGTTTGGATCTTGGCTGTGTCGCTGCCAATTGGCACCCCTACGCTTGTGCCGACACTAACTCCGCCGCCACTGCCCCATGTACCCGTTCCAAGTCCAATTGAGAGACCTGAATCTTTGGGCTTATCATCAATTCGGTATCCAAACGTGACATGGAAGTCGGCCTGCTCCTCATCTCGTCTAAACCCTTTATCTAACAGTGTGCCTGTGATTGCGGTTTGTATCCTTGATGCACTGAGCGGATCGTTAGACTCAGCTGGTGCTTGCTCGAAAAAGGTATTGAGTTGGCTAAAGTCATAATCAATATCATAGTCACTCTTTGGTGTGCTGCTACAAGCTGTTAGGAGAAGCGCTGAAAAAAGGAGGCCTGTGAATTTTAAAGGTTTCATCATGGTTTCCTAAACTGGGAGACAGGATACCAATTTGATCTGTTATCTAGTCAGATGCAAGTGTTTTCCTTGCTATTGCAATTAGCCAGCTCAATACAAATCAGTTATGTTTAAGATAATGATTATTGTTAAACATCTTTCATACTTATCAGGAGGCAAACATTTGATGGAACAGTTAGAGTTTTTTGAAATTCAGAGCCCCTGTATCGGTGTATGTCAAACTGACGCTCGAGGTTATTGCAAAGGATGTTTACGTAATCGGGATGAGCGTTTTAATTGGCTGGAGTTTTCAGATGCGAAAAAATACGATGTGATTCGTCTCTGTAAGCAGAGAAAACGTCGTCGCCAACTGGCAATTTTGAAGGCGAGAAAAGCCCAGTTATTGCAGGAACGTGCGGATCTCAATCCTTCTTTTGATTTTGAAGCAAGCGATCCAGAAGAGCCTAGTTTATCGAATGATGACTTTACTCTCGAATAATTTATACTGCTTGGTCTTACTTAGGATTAGGCCAAGTTAGAATAAAACTGGTTTTCTCTTCTGAGCTGATAAGCTCAACCTCTCCTTGATGTCGCTCCATTATCCGCTTAATGATGGCGAGACCTAAACCATGGCCTTTATTGCCATTTTGTACAGACTTACTGCGGTAGAAAGGCTCAAAAATTTTAGCTTGATCTTCCTTTGGGATCCCTGGTCCATCATTGGTGACACTAAGAGTGACAAGCTGTTTATTTTGTTCAATCTTTATATCGATGGCATCTTGGGCAAATCGCTGGGCATTGGTAATGAGGTTCTGTATTGCTCTTTCAATCAGTGAGGGATCGCCCATTATATAGGCTGGTTGCGCTCCCTTATTGAAATGAATTGGTGGTGTACTTTGTGATGAGAGGCGTTTAATTGTTTGCAAAGTCAAAGCCGTGAGATCGCAATGTTCAAGGTTGACCTCTTTTTGTTGAGACTCCAGACTGGCGTAGGTGAGTAGCTCCTGAAGCAGGTTCTCCATCTCTTTTACATCAAGTTTCATCTCTTCGAGAAACTCGGTTCTGCGTTGCTCATCTGAGTCAGGCTGGCAATACTGCGGCATTAAAGCTAAGGCAAATTTGAGTCTAGCAAGAGGGGTGCGGATCTCATGGGATACCGCATTTGATAAGTGCTTTTGACTCTCTATGAGGCTACTTATCTGCTTCGCCATCTCATTAAAGGTTGTGGCTAAGGGGAGAACTTGCGATCTGGGAGATAGCTCTATCTGGGTGTCCCACTTTGCTTGTCCAAACTCCTGAGTCGCATTACGCAGCGTCTTTAAATCTCTTGAGAGTGGCCATACCCAGATAAGGGCTATAAGCCCTAAAGAGAGGTAGAACAAGAGGGTAAAAAGCTTACGTAGTCTAGCTCTGGGATCTATCTCAATTGGGCCTGCGACCAAAATTTGGTTATTAACCTTGATAAAATGTAGCTCGAAATGATCGCTTACTGTGGTAATAAGTACACTGTTGTCGGTCAGGGCGCTATGATCTGACAGAGCTATTTGACTTGAGTCTACAAGTTCAAGGGGGTAGTTCGGGGAGTGATCTATCTGCTTTAAATAATCGAGCCGCTCCTGCTCAGGCAATTTTCCTAGAAGCTGTGCCAGCGCAATGAGCGGTGCATCCATTGCACCGCTATCTTCGACATTGTTCTGCCAAATATTATCGAGTGTCCAGCCAATTCCTAAGATGCTTAAACTGATAAGCAGGTATAGACTGATAAAAAGTCGTTTCAATCGATTATTCCATTAATACGCAGTTAAATTGAGATTCTGAGTTAGGTTGTCCAAGCTTCTGGTGCAAATAGGTAACCTTGGCCCCAAACAGTTTTAATTCTGAACGGGGTTTCTATGTTGTCGCCCAGCTTCTTTCTTAGTCTTGAGACTCTGACATCTATCTTTCTGTCTTTACCATCGAAGTCGATATTCAACAGATATTGGTAGATATATTGCCTGCTTAATACCTGTCCTGCTTGAGATGCCAATAGCCAAAGTAGTTCAAACTCATGACTGGTTAGATCCACTTCAAGGTCGCCAAGTCTAATAGCCTGAGTGTGAGGGTCTATGCTCAGCTTACCGAATGACAAGCAGTGAGATTCAACTTTCGGCGGCTTAGCAGTACGGCGTAAAAGGTTATTAATTCTGGCGATAAGCAGAGCGGGATCGACAGGTTTAACGACATAGTCGTCGGCACCTAGCTCTAAACCTTTGATCTGATCTTCGTTTGAACCTAATGCACTCATCAATAAGATGGGGCCGGCAAAGTAGTCGGGTAATTTCTCACATAATGTGAGTCCATCCATTCCTGGTAGCATAATATCCAGCAGTATAATATCTGGTTTATAGTTAATCAGGCGAGTTAGCACTGTGTCACCGCGACGCTCAACTTCAACGTGCATTCCATGGGACTTTAAATAATCCACAATCAAGTTGGCAAGGCGAATATCGTCCTCTACCAGTAAGACTCTATGGGTCGATTGAGGGTCTGTCATTAGAATAAACTCCAAGGGTTACGGTAGCGTCTTCTCACTTTGGGCTCTGCAGTCTGTGTGACTTTAAGTTTTACCCCAGCGAGGGTTTCATGTGTTTCTTTATCTATCATTACAAATTGAATGTCTTCAGTTGTGCTTACATTCAAACTTAACGAATTTACTTTATCGTCTTCTGAGCACCACTTAGCCATGCCTTCATAATCAGATAAAATGCAGATAGCTCTTGGTTGCTGATTTTGCCACTCAAGAAGTACCTTGAGCTCACAGGTAAGTTGATCACCTGAAGTGATGCAAAACTCCGGTGCAACCATGAGCTTGGCGCCTAACTCATCTGCTTCATCTGCAAATATCTGACTACTGCCCACGATGAAGAGGAGCAGGAGTAAGAGTGTTATGAACTTGGTAATTTGCACCCTTAAAACCTATAACTTGTACCAAGATAAAAAGTACTGGTATGGTCTTGATCTAGTAGCGGACTATTGGCTATTTCATCGGCAATTTGAGTGTATCGGGCTAAAAATATGAGATCCCAGTGCTGAGTCATGACGTAATGGGTAGTCAATTCAATCCCTACATTTAATGCTGATTTAGCTTGGTAAGCTTGATTCCAATAGGGACTCTCACTCTCTCTAACGCCGTAATAGTAATCTACGACCTCTTCACTTTTCCAGTCTAATCTCAGTGCAAATTCGAAGTTCCAATTTTGAACAGGAAAATTATAGAGCCATTTTAATCTGGCTTCGGTGCCCTGGTGCACATTTAGCATATCGTGGGCGACTGATAAGTTGATGATACCCGCTCGAGTATAGATAAATGCATCAAGGCCACCTAAGTAAGTAAACCTACGTTTCTCTAGAGGGCCGACGTCGGGCTCAGGCTCATCACTCATGAGGAGAGTTCGCCCATTTGCTGCGATTGAGTTAGCTTCAAACTTATTGGAGCCAGCTAGAAATATATTCGACGGATCCCAACGTTGAAAGTAAGCGCTGTCGGTACTGAAACTGGTGGAAAGGTTCAGTGTATACCTCTCCTCTTCCACTAAGGTGTACCCTATATTTCCATTATCGAAAAACCAGCTATCACCGTAATAAGCAAAGGTCGGCACTAAATAGATAGGTATGTCAGAGTAATCTTTCAGGGGATTGCTGCGCTCGCCATAACCAAATGCAATACCAAGATCCCATTGACCAACCTCAATGCATTCAAGATCATTTTCACAGGGTACGTCTATATCACCCCAGGAGAGGAAGGGGATAAAAATAGCGCTGAGGAAGAGCAGTTTTAGCCTGTTCATGACACCGTTTATATACTTATTACAGAATTAACATATCAAGTAACAGAGTAACATCATCAAAGAGTGTTAGGCAGAAGTTTTGTGTATTTTGATGCAAAGTGATACATGGGCAAGGTTAGTGCTTTTAAGGTGTTGCCGCTTGGTTGTAATTATGTTTTTGGGTTGATATTTAACCGTGTTGGTTTTTGTCTTTATGTTGTATTTACCGCTTTATCAAGCTTTACTCAATAGATGACCCCATAGGCAAAATCTATGGATGATAAAGAAAAAGACTATTTTTCCTAAAGCTAATTTATGCTTATGGTAACCAATAACGATTGTGAATAATTTTGCCCTAATTAAGGATAACATCATGGCGCGAGTGCATTTTGACTGGACAGACCCTTTACAGCTAAACGCTTTACTCTCTGATGAGGAGAGAATGATACGCGACAGTGTATATGATTATGCTCAGGATAAGCTGATGAGTCGGGTGTTAATGGCTAATCGCGAGGAGCATTTTGATCGGGAGATCATGAATGAGCTTGGTGAGATGGGCCTACTTGGTGCGACCTTGCCTGAAAAATATGGCTGCTCGAATGTCAATTATGTTAGCTATGGGCTAGTAGCGCGTGAAATTGAGCGTGTTGACAGTGGTTATCGTTCAGCCATGAGTGTGCAATCCTCTTTGGTGATGTACCCGATATATGCCTATGGCAGCGAGGAGCAGAGAGTGAAATACCTGCCTAAGTTAGCTACAGGTGAGTGGGTAGGCTGCTTTGGCCTAACAGAGCCTGATGTGGGCTCAGATCCTGGTGGCATGAAGACTCGTGCAGAGCGTATCGATGGAGGCTATAGGCTTAATGGTGCCAAGATGTGGATCACTAACTCACCGATTGCCGATGTGTTTATTGTCTGGGCTAAATTGGAGGGTAAGATCCGCGGCTTCATTCTAGAAAAAGGGATGAAAGGGTTAAGCGCTCCTAAAATTGAGGGTAAGTTTTCACTGCGAGCATCGGTGACCGGTGAGATCGTGATGGATAATGTTGAGGTCCCAGAGTCAGCATTAATGCCCAATGCTGAGGGGTTACAAGGGCCATTTGGCTGTTTAAATAAAGCTAGGTATGGTATTGCCTGGGGAGCACTTGGCGCTGCCGAGTTTTGCTGGCATGGTGCGCGTCAGTATACCTTAGACAGAGTTCAATTTAACCGTCCATTGGCTGCCAATCAGCTTATCCAAAAGAAGCTAGCGGACATGCAAACTGAAATAACGACGGGTCTGTTTGCCTGTTTACAAGCGGGACGGTTAATGGATCAAGAAGCCCTACCTGTTGAAGCTATCTCATTAATTAAAAGAAACTCATGCGGTAAAGCGTTAGATATCGCCCGTATGTCTCGTGATATGCATGGAGGCAACGGTATCTCAGACGAGTTCCATATCATTCGCCATGTGATGAACCTAGAAGCGGTGAATACCTATGAAGGGACTCACGATATTCATGCCCTTATTTTAGGTCGTGCCCAGACAGGGATTCAGGCTTTTAGTTAACGTGAATATTAAGGAGCCTAAGGCTCCTTTTTTGTTTTCAGCCCTAAACCACCTACTTCAGTAGGTGGTTATCATCAATTAGGCTTTGCCTGAATATCTACTCATGTTAATTGAACTCTAACTTTTAGCGAAGTAATAGAGGATAAAAAACATGAGTAGATATGAGAAAGCATCGCATGTGTATTGGCGATGTCAATATCACATAGTTTGGACACCTAAGTATAGGTTTAGGATTTTAAAGAATAAGTTAGGAAAAGATGTTTACCGATGTATTCATGTCTATAGTGAGCAGTTAGGGTGTGTGGTTGTAGAGTTGAATGTACAAATAGACCATGTACATCTGGTTATCAAAGTTCCTCCGAAGCTATCGATTTCAAAGTTGATGGGTGCTTTAAAAGGTAAAATTGCTTTGAAAATGTTTAGCAAGTATCCGTATCTTCGGAAAAATAAGCTATGGGGAAATCACTTTTGGCAAAGAGGTTACTTTGTTGACACAGTGGGGATTAATGAGGAAGTGATTCGAAGATATGTAAGGCATCAAGAAAAGGTTGAAAAACAGGAGCAGCCGCAATTAGATTTGAAGTAGATAACGCCCCCTTTTAGGGGGCTAATACAAAGCCACCTTCTTCAGAAGGTGGATTCTTTACTTGAAATATTGATGATGATTAGCCTCTTGGTTAACTATCTTCGTTGTTAGTCATGGGGTGAATAAGCATTATGGAAGATAGGGCGGTCGCGTTAGATAGAAGTTTTATTGAGCGAGTCAACAAGCAAGATTTTAGTGATATCGGTGAGGGCTGGGATCATCGAAAACTGGGTCTGTCAGATAGTGACTTTATCGGCATGTTTGAGTCTCAACTTAAGAGTCGCTTACTTGATCTCGAGTCTCGTAAGATGCGGGCGAGAAATCAAGGGTTCTATACTATCGGCAGTTCTGGTCATGAGGGTAATGCCGCTTACGGACTCACATTTAGACCGACGGATATGGCTTTTCTGCACTATCGAAGTGGCGCCTTTATGATAGAGCGGAGTCGTCAACTCAGCGGTGAAACGATTCTCTACGATATGTTGCTATCTTTTGCTGCCTCCAGTGACGACCCAACCTCAGGTGGTCGTCATAAGGTGCTCGGAAGCAAACGGCTAAATATTCCACCACAAACATCGACTATTGCCTCCCATTTACCCAAAGCGGTGGGAGCAGCTTTGAGTATTCCTTTGACTCAGAGGTTAGAGCTTGCCTCAGAGATGCCATCAGACAGTGTTGTGCTATGTAATTTTGGTGATGCATCCGCCAATCATGCCAGTGCACAGAGTGCCATTAACTCAGCCTGTTGGGCTGCATATCAGCAGGTTCCACTGCCGCTGGTGTTTATTTGTGAAGATAATGGCATCGGGATCTCCACACGGACTCCTAAAGGTTGGATCGCGGCGAGCTTTAGTCAACGTGCCTCCCTTAAATATTTTTACTGTGACGGTAGGGATATTTTAGATACCTATAAGGTGAGCAGGGAAGCGGCTGATTACGCAAGAGTGCATAGAAAGCCGGTATTTCTTCACGTTAGAACCGTTCGCTTAATGGGCCATGCGGGTAGCGATGCCGAGATAGCCTATATGAAGAAGGAGCACATTTTTGAAAATGAGGCCCAAGACCCGTTAATTGTGACGGCTCAGCAGCTCATAGAAGCCCGTTTGATGAACTCAAAGCAGATTGTTGCCCTCTATGAATCCATGAAGCTGCGCGTTGAAGCGATCGCTAAGATGGCCGTAACTAGACCTAAGTTGCAAACTATTGAGCAGGCGATGGCTTCAATCGTTCCCCAAAAGCGTAATGTTAGCGATAAACCCTGTTTAGATGAGCTCAGTCGAGGAGAGCTGTTTAAAGCGGATAAACTGGCTCTAAGTAAGCCACTGCATATGGGCAAGCTATTGAACTTAGCCCTAACAGAGTTGATGGCGCGCTTAGACAATATTGTGGTCTGTGGTGAAGATGTGGGTAAAAAAGGGGGGGTATATCATGTGACCTCCCGGCTGGTGGAACGCTTTGGGCCTAACCGAGTGATCAATACCTTGCTGGATGAAACCTCTATTTTGGGTTTAGGCATTGGTATGGCTCATAACGGTATCTTGCCTATCCCAGAGATCCAATTTCTTGCTTATGTGCATAACGCCGAAGATCAAATTCGAGGAGAAGCGGCGACACTTCCCTTCTTCTCCGATGGACAGTTTACCAATCCTATGGTGATCCGTATTGCAGGCCTTGGTTATCAAAAGGGGTTTGGTGGCCATTTTCATAACGATAACTCGTTCGCTGTTTTCAGAGATATTCCAGGGTTAATTATCGCCTGCCCATCAAACGGTGCTGATGCGGTAGCCATGTTAAGAGAGAGTGTCAGGCTTGCCCATGAAGAGCAAAGGGTGGTGATTTTTCTCGAGCCTATAGCGCTGTATATGACCAAAGATCTGCATGAAACAGGGGATGGATTATGGGCGAGTGATTATATTCCTGAACAAGACTCAACGCCTCTGGCACTGGGTGATATAACCACAGAGGGGAGGGGCGATGAGCTCTGTATTATCAGCTATGCCAATGGCTACTACTTGAGTCGTCAGGCGCAAAAGGTATTAATGGAAACTGGGTTAAAGGTCAGAGTTATCGATATTCGTTGGCTCGCCCCATTGAATATTGATGGGATAGTCGCGCAAGCGAAAGAGTGCAAACATATTTTAATTGTTGATGAGTGTCGTAAGACTGGTTCTATCAGTGAAGCGTTAATGACTGGTTTTGCTGAGGCGTTAAGAGAGGCTTGTCCGCCAATTGCTAGATTAACCGCTGATGATTGTTTCATTCCACTGGCTGATGCCGCGACGCTACCACTGCCGTCTAAAGAGAGCATCATTGAAGCTGCAATGAACTTGATAGGTAAAGAGCTAAACCAAGCTCTACTAAAAGAGGCGCTGTGAAGATATGAGTGTTGAGACAAGTTTTGATGGAAATAAGAGAGAAAGAGTTGTGGTTATTGCACCAGGAAGAGGTTGCTATAACAAGGAGGAGTTGGGGTATCTTCATTCTCTTCACAGCGACAAACTAGCCTTTATTGAAGGGATCGATGCCTATAGAAAGCCGCTGCAACAAGAGAGCATTTACGCCCTTGATGGACGTGACAAGTATTCGTTTAAACTGCATACGGCAGGTGAAAATGCATCGGCATTAATCTACGCCTGTGCCATGGCCGATTTTATGGATATCGACACCGAGAAGTATGAAATCGTTGCCGTGACAGGAAACTCCATGGGCTGGTACATAGCACTCGCTTGCGTTGGTGCATTAGATAGCGATGGAGCAATTGATGTGATAAATACCATGGGCTCTATGATGCAAGCAGGGCTTATTGGTGGCCAGCTTATCTACCCAGAGATGGATGAGGAGTGGAAACAGGATAAAACCCAAAGGGATTTAATCGACAAAGCAATTGAACAAGTTAATGATGAAGTTGGATGCCAAGTTTATACCTCAATTCTATTGGGGGGTTATCGAGTCTTGGCTGGTAATGAGGCGGGATTAAAACGACTCGAGTCAACTCTTCCTAATATAGATGATCGCTATCCAATGCGACTCTATAATCATGGCGCTTTTCACTCTCCGCTTCTGGGTGATATATCTATGCGTGGTTTGGCATCTCTTGGGGAAATATTATTCAGTAAGCCCTCAGTGCCATTGATTGATGGTGAGGGGGGGATCTGGACTCCTCAAAGTACCGATATTGCAAAATTAAGGAGTTACACTTTAGGGGCGCAGGTGACTCAAACTTATGATTTTACCAAGGCTGTACATGTTGCAGTTAAGGAGTTTGCCCCCGATAAGTTGATTGTACTTGGGCCTGGAAATACCTTAGGTGGCCCTATTGCTCAGTCATTAATTGATATTGATTGGTTTGGCTGGGGGGGGAAGAGTGATTTCTCACTGTCTCAATCTGAGTCACCTAAACTATTGGCCATGGGGAACGAACAGCAGCGCCAACAAGTTGTAACTGGTTAAACATGGGCTTTGAAAACTTGGCTCTGATTATTTTAGCTGGGTCATCAGCTCATGTTGGTTGATGACCTGTAAGGTTTCATGTCCTCTGATTTATCATTTGTCGCTTAGGTTGCTTTTTCGTACCAGATATCCATAACTTTCTTTAAATCTTTTAAAATAATAGGCTTACTTACAAAGTCGTTCATACCCATAGAGTAGCAGCGTTCGGCATCGCCGCTCATCGCTGCACCAGTTATGGCGATAATTGGCACTTTCTTTTTATCACTTTTCTCCTCTAATTCCCTGATTTGCTTTGTCATACTGTAGCCGTCAAGGTTTGGCATATGACAATCGGTTAAAATTAACTTGTAATCCATATTTTTCCAGTTCTCAATACCACCAATGCCATCATCGGCAAGGTCGCATTGATAACCTAACTTACTGAGCTGTTTTACAATTAATTTTTGGTTAAGGGGGTTATCTTCGACAACAAGAATATCAGCCAAGGTGGTGGGTATTTGATTGCTCTTTAAGTCAATTTCGATGTCATCAAAAGTTAACTCATTTAATCCAAGTTCTAGCTCTAAATCTAAATTTAGTTCCTGCTCTTCAATGACAGATTTTACTGACTCAAGGAGTTGAATCTTGGTCATAGGTTCAACTGGAAGTATATGTTTGTGAGGGATGAGTTTGCGAGCCTGAGGAAGTTCACCTCTTGGAATAGCAATCAAGAATTTTCTTGCTTGCTCCTGTTTTTGGTAAAGCTGCTGAAGTAAAGTTTGTGAATTAGACAATGAATCAGGAATAAGCAATAAAAGATCATAGTTGATAAGGGCTATATCTAACTCCTCTATATTAACGGATTTAACGCGGGCTCCTTCACTCTCCAACTGCTTAATGATGGTTTTACCTAATTCTAGATTTTGGCCTTGAGTGATCACTCCTATGTTATAGGTGTTGAGCTTTGGTTGGACTTGTTCAGTCTCTATTAATGAAAAAGGCAGTTCAACAGTGAATGTAGATCCTACCCCCTCTTTACTTGTCAGGGTTATCTTTCCCCCCATCTGTTGAACGAGACTTCTACAGATGGGCAGCCCTAGGCCCGTGCCGCCATATTCTCTGGTTACCGACTTTTGTGCTTGAGTAAATGGTGCGAATAATTTGCTTTGATCTGATTCATTTATCCCAATACCGTTATCTTCGATAGTCAGTTTTATATAGAGAAGCTCTTCACTCTGTTGCGATACTTCACAGTTTAGATTGACTCTTCCCTGTGTGCACTTGAGATCGGTAAACTTGATGGCATTGCTTATTAAATTATATAGAACTCGCCTAGTCTTTTTTTCATCCCCTATAACTTGGCTTGGTACCATTGAGCTCTCTTTAATATTGAGTTGTATCTGTTTTTTCTGTGCGCTAGGTAGGAAGCTTTTGACTAAGCCGTCGATTGTTTCATTAATGGAAAAGGGGCTATGTTCTAGTTGCATTTTACCTGATTCAATCTTATTGATATCCAGAATATCATTGAGAATATTCATGAGATTGGTTGCTGAACTAGTGGCCGTTTCGATTAACTCCATCGATTCAGATGATTGTTTACTTAGACGGAGAAGATCGAGTGAGCCTATTACAGCATTCATTGGAGTACGAAGTTCATGATTCATCATTGAGAGAAACTCACTTTGAGTTTGGCTTGCTTTTTTGGCGAACTCTTTAGCACTTTTAAATTCCAAAGAACGCTGCTTAGCACTCGATTTTAGCTCGAGGTTTGCTTTTTGTAGTGTCAGTAGGCGGGCTTTTTCTAGAGTACAATCTATAAGAGAGCCTGTAATACTAGTGTGATTATTCTGTTTGAGAATGACCTCTCCATTGAGCTTGAACCACTTGTCATCCTCTCCAACTTTCATTTGGATCTCTATATCAAAACTCTCACCAATATCCAGTTTATGATTTTGAAAAGTATCAAGTTTATTTTGCTCTTGTGGTGGCAGCATACTGAGAAAGGAAAACCAGTTGAGTTCGAACTCTAAGCCAAGACCGAGCAGTTGTTTAAAGGTTGAGGAGAAATAACTTTGATTTTGGAGAGGTTCTAATTCCCAAAGACCAATGCTCGCACCCTTAATCGCATGGTTTATACGATCTAGTTTATTGTTTGTTCTATATTTTTTTACACTGCACTCCCGACATCTACTAATAATGAGCCAGTAGTCATCACGGTTAAGAGGGCTTTTATTAATGGAGACATTGACGCAAATGTTCTTACCATTAAGAGATAAGAAGGAGAAAAAATTACATTGGGAGGTAAGCTGTTGTTGAAATTGAGAGTGGCTGTTGTTATCTCTGTCTTTAAAGATTTGAAAGCAGGTATGTGCCAAAGCACCTGATAGCTTGCTATTGGCTATGTCGAACTCATTTTGGAAATTTGAATTGACATATAAGATGCATCCATCTTTATTGCAGACCATGATAGGAAATGGGGTAAGGTTAATCGATGAGTCTTCGTACATATCCTTTTGTACTCCATGAAACAATCCTATTGCTAATCATAGCAGCTGTAGTTTCTTTAGCTTGGTTATTGCATTTTTTGTCCGGTAGTGAACTGGGCTCGGTGGCATTATCGATACATTACAATATGCTAACTAAGTACTTTATTGACGGCTTCAAGGATCTCGTTCTTAGTTGAAGGCTTAAGGATGTAACCTTTTAACCCTTGTTCGGCCCAGGTTTTGATGAGATCTTTATTTTTGTTACCCGTTAACGCAATGACCGGAAGTGATTTATTGCCATTTATCGCCTTTATCTGTTTTGTTGTATTTATCCCGTCTAAGTTAGGCATAAAGAGATCCATTAGAACAAGCGCGTATTGTGTCCTCTTAATTTTTTGTAGTGCATTTAAACCGTCAGCAGCTTCATCAACATCAAAATTTTCCTTTTTTAGTATGTTGACTAGCATATCTCGGTATAGCTGATTGTCCTCAACCACCAGAATTTTTATTCTATCTTTTGCAGATTTTTCATTGGTTAGCGTGCTAGCTGTAGTTGAGAGTGCCTCTAGAATGCTTTGTTGATCAGGTATGGCTGTTTTATTCATCTCAGCGACTCTGTTTTCAAGCTCTTTTATACCAACCTGCTTGACTAGTAGCTGGTTAATCATATTATCTAGACCAGCTTTAATGTTCCCCTCTAATTCGGCTAGAAGAGGTTCAATATGAGTTTCATTTATTTTTTGGAGTAGCTGCTCTGAAACTGAGTTAGCAGGATCTTCTGTGCTTGATGTTGCTAAGCTTTTTTTACAGTCTGCAATAGAGTTAAGCAGTGAGTGCTTGCATGCCCCTCCCTCATCAATAAGGGTTTCCAGATCTTCCTCAAGACTTTCGAGCTGTTCGTCCTGAAATCCTATGTACTGGCTGGTTGCCTGACTAATAAGAAGCCCATTATGAACAATCATTTTAAGGCGGAACTTTTCATATAAGGGCTGGTAGACAAAATAGTTATCAAATAGCCCTTTTATACAACATCGAAATGCAGCACTTGATTCACGGTTTTTACAGAGCAAAATACTATGATGAGGGTAGTCTAGGCTTTGTTCTGTAATAATTTCAGTGTAGAGCTCAATACTTTTTTGGACACTACTTAAGGCGAGTAAGATGACCGATGGACGATACTCTTTTATTTGAGCACCAATGGTCTTGTCCACAAGAAGAGTTCGATACTCATCAACTTGCTCAGCGATAATGCTTGCAGCTCCTAGAATATCGTCTTCATTGTCATAGAGCATTATCACCTTGGGATGGCGGCATGCTGGAGTTGGTTGAGCTGTCATCTATAATGGCTCCATGAACTTGTTTTAATGATGACTTTATTTCTAAAATCAAATGTTTGCATTGTTGTTTGTCTCCAACTTCCCCTGAAACTTCCAGTGCTTTAAGCAGGTGCGATGTCTGCTCTGCGCCAACCGCTGCCGCTGATGTTTTTAAGTAATGAGCCTCCTCTTTTACAGCTGTGAAGGAGTTTTGGTTATACATAAGAATTATCTTTTGTAATGACTCTTTAGCCTGCTTTAGGAAGTCAATTCCAAATTGCCTTATCATCACCGGATCATCACCAATAAGATCTAACATAATATCTTTGTTTAATACTTTCAGATTCGGCTCAATCATTCACATACCACTTTTCAACAACTTTCTTTAAGTCTTCTAAAATTAATGGTTTACTGACGAAGTCGTTCATACCCGTTGATAAGCAGTGCTCTGCGTCTCCAGTCATTGCAGCACCTGTGACTGCCACTATGGGTGTTGCTTGTTTTCCACTTTCTTCCTCTAGTTCTCTGATTTTTTTTGTCATGTCATAACCATCAAGGTTTGGCATATGACAGTCTGTTAAGACTAGTTTGTAATCGGCACTCTTCCAATGTTCTATGCCATCGAGTCCATCATGAGCCAGGTCACAGCTATACCCTAAGGTCGAAAGCTGCTTAAGGATCAATTTCTGATTGAGGGGGTTGTCTTCAACCACTAAGATCCCTGCTTTATCGGGTAGGGGTTGAGTTACTTCCTCAATTGAGAGCTGCTCAAGATCTAAGTCATCTAAGTCATCTAAGTCATCTAAGTCTAAGCATAGTTCATTGTCCATGGATCTATGTATTGAGTTAATAAGTTGTAGTCGAGTCATCGGGTGAAGTGGCAGTATTGCTGTCTGAGGAAGTATTTGGCGCAATGTGCTGATTTCATCTCTACAAGTGGCAACTAGCAGGTGACTACTATCTGAAAGCTTATGTTGAATGTTTTTGAGCTGCGCAAAGTGCTGATGGGAGCTGACAAGGATGAGGAGAGTGTCATACTCTTTGGCCGAAGACAGCTGCTTTTCAGATTCTAGTACCTCTATACGTGCTCCTTCGCTTTCTAGGTGCTGTATGATTAACTCTTGAGTATTGTGAGTCTCATCTATATTTAAAAGTGCAATTTTGGTGCCTTCCAATTGGTATATTGGCTCATCGGTATGCTGCTTAGAACGCCAGAATGGCAGTTCTACTTTGAAAGTAGAGCCTTCATTAGGGCAACTTGTTAGTGCTATCTCCCCTCCCATCAGTTGTGCTAGGTTTCCACAGATGGCTAAACCTAAGCCTGTCCCCCCATATTCTCGTGTCGTTGAACGTTGAGCCTGAATGAAGGGGGTAAATAATTTTTTTTGTGTCTCTTTTTCTATGCCGATACCATTATCTACGATTGAAAATGCAACTTTATAGATAATGCTATTGTGCTCAACAATATTAATGTTTAGCTGTACTTCTCCCTGTTTTTCAGTTGTAGTGGAGGTGAACTTTAATGCGTTTCCTAATAGGTTAAAGATTATCTGGCGTACCTTCACTGCATCGCCCTCTAGATACTTAGGTATTGTGGGATCCTCTGTGACATCTAGCTTTATTCTCTTACCGTTTGCTAGGGGATAATATATTTGGACCACATTATCTATTACCTCAGTAATAGAGAAATCTCGCTGCTCTAACTGCATCTTCCCTGCTTCTATCTTGTTGATATCTAAGATATCATTTAAGATAAATATGAGGTTTTTTGCCGAAGTGGTTGCCGTTTCGATAAGATCTCTTGACTCAGGAGTCTGCTTTGATAGTGAAAGTAGATCTAAAGAGCCCAATACCGCATTCATAGGGGTTCTTAATTCATGGCTCATCATCGAGAGAAAGCTACTCTTTGTTTGATTCGCTTGCTCGGCTCTCTCTTTAGCTTGTTGTAGCTCTAAAGTTCGGGCTTTTACCCTAGCTTCTGCTTGGTCATTGGCTTCTTGTAGTTTGGCTTGAATATTAAAGAATGGTGTCTGGTTGACGCAGACTCCATCGATACGACATATTCTATTTTGATCATCTCTTCCTATCTTAGCTCTAGCATGTACGTAAATAACCTCTCCATCAGGGAGTACAGATCTATATTGTTCATTATAGATCTCACCTGTTACTAAACAGTGTTGTATCGCGTCAATTGCGGGCTCTTTATCGTCTGGATGAAGATGCTGGACCCATCTATCTATATTGCCGATATCTTCTGGCTGTAGAGCAAACATCTTATTAGCTCGGTTGTCCCAACTCCAAATCCATTCATTCTCACTGTTTAGCTCGGCTTGCCAGTTTCCAATATCTCCTGCATCTAGAGCATTATCTCTTGCTTCAATGGCAAGATTTAAAGCTGTAAGCGCTTCTTTTTCTTGAGTTCTGTCAGTTAAGGAGCCTGTTATCGTGCATTGATTCTCTTCATTGAGGAAAACCTCACTCCTTAACTCAAACCAGCGTTCAGTCTCCGCAATCTTAATCTTAAAATCGAAATTACATTGAGTACCTAATGTGAGATTCTCTGAATCAAAGATATTAAAGTGATGCTGATAAGTGTGACTCGTTCTTTCTCTCAACTCATTTAAGGTGAGAGGGTGATCAATAGGTAGACCAATTAACTTTTTTAGCTTAGGTGAGAAGTAGCACTCCTGCGTGTGTGGCGTAAACTCCCAAATGCCAATATCTGCTCCACAAATCGCATGAGATAAGCGATGCAGCTTACTCTCTGCGAACGTAACATTTGTTGACTGTTTTTTATTTTGATTATCCATAACTTAATGTTCGCTATGGGGGGGGATGAGGAAAGTTCGAGCTAAATAACGGTAAGAGTTGGCAAGGTTTGTACCAAACCTAACAGCCTCTACCCTACCATTTGAGTATTGAAAGGAGTCTATAAAAAAGAATGCAGTTGCAGGCATAATCATATTCGACCTATAAAGCTTTATACCATAGATATAAGGATAGCAGGTACGCACTATTTAGCTCTGTTTAGCACATGAGGTTGGGGCTAAAGTGTTGGCTTGATAGCCAAGATGTCACAGTGGAGTTGATCTATGATTTGTTCGCTGGTGTGGCCTTTGAGTTGGCTTAACCAGCCTTGATGTTCACTTGCGCCAACTATTACCATATTGACATGATATTGTTCTGCAATGGTTGGAATAATATGATCAGGGAGTCCCTCTATCAGGTGCAGCTGTTCATCCTCTAGATCGTAGTCTTGAGCTGAGTCTATTAAATCAAGCCAGTGTTGTGCTTTAGTATCTCGATGGTTAACTGTTGAGTTGGAAATGCTTACTTCCATGCTTAAGTTGTTATTGTGAAAGCAGTTAATGAGATGAATGTTATTGTCTAATAAGCTGGCTATCTCCTCACTATCATCAAGCAATTTTTTATTAAAGTTTATGTGTTGTTCGCTGGTATCGTCCGTCTCTATTGCTGTTAAAATATTGCCCTCATGCTGCCACTGTTTATCACCGACTAGCATGACTGAGATCTGTTTCTGTCTCAGCAAGCTCCACTCCTCGGCGAAGAAAAACTCGTGAAAAATGGGGTGGTGATGTTTGTAATTAACGATAACAAGATCGTATTGAGCTTGTTCAACTTCAGCTAATACCTCTGTTGAGACTGAGTTACTCTTTACCTCTTTTATTTCGATCTCTAACCCTAGGTTTTGATATTGGAAAATTAGATCTTCATTTTCGGCTAAGGGCTGCATATCGGTGGAGTTGTTGGTACTTTTCATAAAATTAAATTTGGGTGTCGTTAGCTGTATCAATGTCAGTTTAGATTTTGATTTATCGGCCAGAATTAGTGCCTTAATTAAGGCGTGTTGGGAGGAAAGGTATGGAGAGAATACGCCCAATATATGTTGATATGAACTCATGAAATCAGCCCCATTATTCATAATGTCTTTTTCTACTTTAGTTGACTGGAAGCTAAACAGCTTCCACTACTAAGATTGATTTAAACTAATGCTTAGGCTTGATAGTGCTGAAGGATATAGGGGATACGGTGATGTTGTGGATGGAAAGAGGCCAAATTATGGTCTATTTTAGCCTCTTTGCTCAGCGGTTATTTTAGCTTAGAGTTGATAAATTCGATGACGTTAGTATCCAACAGTTTTTTTGACAGGTAACTGGTTCCACCCGAATGTTTAATTAGGTATCCATTATCACCAACCTTGTGCTCTATCACCTCTTTCCAAGGGATATGTCCTTTCACAAAGTCTGATTGAGTATCTATCCCTAATTCATCAATAGTGAGCTTCACTTCATTGTTCGCCGCTTTACTCATCATCTGACGCCAAAGCCACCAACTTTTTTTGAACCTGACGCTTAGCCCTTCTATTGCACCTAGGCCGACGATAAATAGCGATGCATAGGCGTTGACGCCAGTGAGTAACAGCGCCGTACCTACCAAGAAAAAGCCGATAGTCTTATAGTAGGACTGAAGGGTTCTATCTTCTGTCACTGATGCTTCGAAGCACTCAGTGAAGTAGTTTTTATCTAATATGTATGATGTGGTATAGCGAAATGGAGCATTCATTGGGGTATATATAGTGGAGTTATGGCGCTAGTTTAACCTTTGAAGTATGCAAAGCAACTTTTGTCTTTCTCTGATCTCCATCTACACTGAAACTGTGTCGATTTTTAGTTAAGGCTGTATATGTCGTTTACTCCAAAAGGTTACACTCATTGCGAGTCAACTCAAGTTTATACCTGTGAAAATGTTCCTAAGATCTTGCTAGAACCACACTATACAAAAATGGGAGTGTATGAACAGATCCATGTTTTGTGTGGTGTATTAAAGTATTTGGGGTGTAATAGTCATACTCAAGTTACCGATAAAGAGGTGGTGATTAAAGCGAATGAGACCGCCATGGCGCACCCTAATTACCTTCACAGGTTAGAACCTGCCAGTGATGATCTAAAATTTGAGATCCGCTTCTACTCATTAGAGGAGCGCTCAAATACTGATAAATAGTGCCAGAAGCGAACCGCAGGCTAACGGAATGTTTATAACCAATATGGCTTATGAGCGAAATAGAGATTTTAACTGAAGGCATTTTTCTGTCCGATTTGCCTGATCACTTCCTCCCCAATCTGCTTCCACTTGATGGATCAACATATTGATAACTCGTTCAACCTGTTCGCCGTTACTCAGTACTGTATTTGAAAAATCTTCTGATCCTCTGGTTATTACCTAGAAACCATGATGGAGATCAAAAGGCTTATATTAAATACACTTTTATGTTGTAGGAAGGCATGAGAGCAGCTCATTTAACGAGTAGAGTCGATAATACTTACTGAGTGGTGAATTAAAGTGGAGGTTAAACTTTCGGTTAACAAAGCTTAACATGACATTCACAGGGGGAGTGGTTAGAGTATTCTTAAATTCCAAGGGTAACCCTGTTAGAGAAGTGTTCTTTTAGCTAGACAGTGGTTCTAGTGATGGAGAGTCAGTTTAATTGAGCAAACTGTTCTCAGATCATTGGCACGGGAGGTTAAACGAGGAGAAGATATGTTAATCGGAAGCATAGCTGAACTGTTTTTCTGGTTTTTTTGGGAATTTTTACTCTCATTTATCCTGTATACCACAGGAGCGATAGTACTTAGGCTTATTAGTTTTGGTCGAGTACGTAAGCCACTTTTCATGCCTTCAATCTTTAGCAATGAGAAGCGATTGGCAAAGAATGACTTTTTTTCTGCCTATGTATCAGGTTTCTTTTTCTATCTAATTCTATTGGCATTTATTATTTGGGTTGGATAATGAGCATTATATTGAGAGTATTTGTATAGCGCTTATGATGGCCACTTACTGGCAATAAGCTAAAAAAGAGTTTGAGTTGATCAGATTCAACTCTTTGATTAGCTAATTTAATTATTCATATCGATTTCTTAGTGATGGAGTATCACTTAGGTATTGAACAAACTCCACTTCATAGCCGTTAGGATCAAGGTAGTAGACGTTTTTTCTATATTCATCGACGGCGCCATCCTTATCAAGGTTAAATCCTGCTTCAGCTAATTGAGTCATAACACTATCAATGTCTGATGTGACAAAAGCGAAGTGTGCCAATCCCACTTGATGACCTGTTAAGTCCCGGTTCTCACCTACGCCATCATCATTAAAGGTTAAATACTGATAGTCATCGCCAAAGTGGACCCAGTTTCTCTTTTTGCCGTGCCAGCTTGCTTCTCCTCCACCTCTTACTTTCCAATGGGGAAAGGCTGCTTGGTAAAATTTCAGTGTTTTCTCAATATCTGTGACGACTAAATTTAGATGCTCTAGATGTATCATAACTAACTCCTTTATTTGCTTTATTCTTTATAGCTCTTGTTTATCTTTCTGCACTCTCCAAGGTGGATTGAGTCGATTTTCGCCTGCCCAGTAAAGCTTGATTTTGTTTCCAGAAGGATCATGGAGTACGGCTTCTCGCCATAGGTAACTCTCCATAGTGGGCATCTGATCAAAGTGAAATCCTTTTTCAATCAGTTGAGCTACTAGTTGGTCAAGATTTTGATGCTCAAAGTAGATGACACCGTAATTTCTTTGCTCTTCTGGTTGAAGGGAGAGTGAAAAACTAGCGTGGCCATCACTGCACTCAAACCTGGCATAATGGGGAGTATCCACTATCTGAATAAAACCCATTAGGCGATAAAACTCTGTGGCCTTGTGCATATCGTTGACCGGAAATGTAACTTGATTCATGTTCATCTTTTTCTCCAGTTTTACATTCCGTAGATATACTCTTGCTGTTTAGGATAGGGCTGAGCGCTGTGTCTTGCTCGAATCCCGCTCAGTGCCTCTGCGTATTGATAAAGCATATGTAAACTATATTGAATACGCCCCTCTAGCGCTGATTCTCTCGTGGCTGAGTTAGCGACTTGGTTGCCATTTGCTTCTGGTTTGCCATTAAGCACCTCTTCAACATTTCGTATGATGAGATGATCTGGTAGTGCGACCAATTTGTTATTTTTAAGCGCATTCATTCTCAGCTCTGCGATGGGATAGGCGCCGCTGATCCCACTGACGACTGAGACTAATAATGCTGGTTTGTGGGCTGTGTCCTGATTGTCACACATAAGTAAAAAATTCTTTAGTAGGGGAGAGGCCATGCCACCCCACTCAGGGGTGATCAATATCAGTGCATCGGCGCGTTTTACTTTTTGGCTGATCATTGGCCAGGGACTTCCTTTATCTAATTTACTCTCAGCTTCTCCATCCCAAAAAGGTAACTCATGAGTGCACAGCTCAATATGACTGCTCTGTGAGAACTCCGTTGTTATCTGGGCTAAATAGCTTGCGACTTTGGCACTTTGAGATTGAGTTCTTTGGCTGCCACTGACAATGAGTAAATTCATTTAGTAAACCTTTTTATTTATTTAATGTTTAGTAATGTAATTGCTTTACTAAGTAATGTAAAGGTTAGAACACAAATAAAGTAAATAAAAAAGTTTACTTAATGGCTGGATCGGTAATAATGCTAGGTAAGCAAGGTGAGAGGTATTATGAAAACCAGCGAGAAAATCATTCAACTCCTTAAGACTCAAGGACCGCAAACCGCTAAAGTGTTAGCCACTGAGTTGTCGTTGACGACGATGGGAGTACGTCAGCATATGCAAGTACTTGAAGATGAAGGTGACGTTAGCTTTGAAGATATTAAAGCCAGTCGTGGTCGGCCGACACGAGTCTGGTCACTCACAGCTAAGAGCAATAGTCATTTTACTGATCGGCATGAAGAGTTATCGGTACAGCTAATAGATTCAGTTATTAATGTATTCGGTGATTCTGGGCTCGATAAATTGATCTCCCATAGAGAGGAGACCTCGTTAGCCATGTATCAGGAGAGGTTAAGTGTAGAGAAAACATTGCTAGGTAAACTCAACGCCTTGGTTGAATTGCGTACAGCAGAAGGTTACATGGCAAGCGTTGAGCAAGAAGATGACTTTTACTGGTTATTGGAGAATCACTGTCCTATCTGTGCGGCTGCGAGCAGATGTTTGAATTTTTGTCGCTCAGAGCTGAAGCAATTCCAAACCTTACTGCAAGAGGATGCCTCTGTAAGTCGTGAAGAGCATATTATCGAGGGCGCCCGCCGTTGTGCCTACAAAGTACAACCAATTAAGAAGTAATAATGGAATCAAAACGTGCCCGTTTAGATAGGTTTATTAGTCAACACCTTAAGATTAACCGTAAAAATGTCCGTTTAATGTTGGCTAAAGGTCAAGTGAGAGTGGATGGGGAACTTGCTCGTGATATCGATCTAATCGTGGATGAATTTTCCCATATCTGTGTCAATGATGAAGTGATTCAAGCTAAGCAAGCTAGCTATATTATGCTGCATAAACCTGTTGGTGTTGTGAGTGCGACTGTCGATGATAAACACAAGACAGTGATAGAACTTCTAAAGTGCGATGATAGGAATAGTCTGCATATTGTTGGGAGGTTAGATCTTAATACTTCAGGTTTGTTGCTGTTAACCAATGATGGCCGCTGGTCGAAGCAGTTGATGGATCCAGAGTATAAAGTTGGAAAGCTATATCGTGTAGAGCTGCAAAACCCACTGACTGTTGAGTATATTTCAGCTTTTGCGAAGGGGATGTATTTTGAGTTTGAAGATATAACAACCTTGCCAGCTGAACTTGAAATAGTCGATAGCCACACAGCTCTAGTGACACTGTACGAGGGGCGTTATCATCAGATTAAGCGGATGTTTGGCCGTTTTCGTAATCCCGTTGTTGGTCTGCATAGAATATCTGTTGGTCAGATAGTGTTGGATAAAACGCTGGCATCGGGCCAAAGTCGACCTCTGACTCCTGAGGAAATTAAGCATAAACTAACATAATGTTATTTGTGTGATAAGGGTCTTGTTTGCTTGATAATTGAGACTCTTCTCATGTTGGTTCATATTTTCAACCATTCTTGCTTACCTAAACTCTGATAAGAGTGGGCACTTATGTGATGAATGATTCATTTTTGGTTGTTTTGTGATCTTAAGTGTCCCGTCCTCTCTTGTTTGATCTGTTAAATCTCTTCAACTAGAATGCGCCGCGCACGATTTACACTCAAGCGATTTATCGAATGAAAGGCTGCTTGAGTCAGATAAGATGCTGCGTATATTCCAAATACATTTAATTTGTTATTCCTGTAGGAAAAAAAGATGTCAACTAAGCTAGCTAACCCAGCGCCATTAGGGCTGATGGGTTTCGGTATGACCACCATACTGTTAAATATCCATAATGCGGGTTTTTTCCCGATTGATTCTATGATTTTAGCCATGGGTATATTTTACGGTGGTTTAGGCCAAGTGATCGTTGGCTGTATGTGTTTCAAGCGTGGTGATACATTTGGTACCACAGCTTTCACCTCTTATGGATTATTTTGGTTAACTTTAGTTGGCTTATTGGTTATGCCAAAGATGGGTCTAACCGAAGCAAGCCCTGCAGGCTTTATGGGTTGGTACCTAACTATGTGGGGTATCTTTACTGCATTTATGTTCGTAGGTTCTTTACGTTATCCACGTGCTAAGCAGGTTGTCTTTGGCTCTCTTACCGTTTTATTCTTCCTATTAGCAGCAAGAGATTTCACCGGTAGTGCTCTGATTGGTACTATTGCTGGCTTTGAAGGCATACTCTGTGGTGCAAGTGCTATTTATTTTGCAATGGCACAAGTGTTAAATGCTGAGTATGGCCGTACTATTTTGCCAATTGGTGAGCTTGCTGTAGAAGAGAGCAAAACAGTTCAAATAGAGACTCAATTAAAAGCTGCTTAAGCTAATTGTATTTTGAGTGTTAAACTATTAAAAAAGCTGGCATAAATGCCAGCTTTTTTGTTTTTAAAGATAAGCTTTCTGGTTATTTTGTTTAATAAAAGCTTGGTATTAACGTTTTTGATTATGATTTAATTAAGCTTATCCTGTTATTTGGTGTTGTTTTTTTACTCTTTAGCGGTCAGAATGCCCTTCATTTCCAAAGGATGGGGTTATATATGCTGGGAGTGTGGCAGTCTTCTGAACGTATCTTTTTAATTACAGTAAAAGAGTCTTTTGTTGCTCTGATCCCATTTATTGTTGTTAATTCATCTCTCTCACTGATATTAGCACTCGTTGATGCATGGAAACCCGTGTGGCAACAAAGTGAGAATTATATTTGGTTTAGTCAGTTCAGTGTCAATCTGCATGCTTTTTTCCCATTTTTAGTGCTTTTATCTCTCTCTATTCACTTTGCTAAATACCTTAATTTATCCCCTGTAGTATTAGCCTCTCTCTCAATAGGCACCTTGATCTCTCTTCATGTTCACCCAATTGATACTATTGAAGTCTTTGATCATTTCTCTGAAATGTTAACTGATCCTTGGGCTGTCGTTATTCCCATTTTTATGGCCTATACCTTAAAGAAAGTGACTTTTATTAAATCGCTAAACTTTATTAAAACAAGTAATTTAAATGGCTACTTAAAACTGCACCTGAATCTGTTAGCTCCCATGGTGATCAGCTTTTTGATTGTCACCCTGCTTATTTTGGTTTCATCTTTCTTTTTTGAGTTTGTATTCGACTTTATTGTTTCTCACCTTCAAGAAGCAGGAAACTATGGTTTTGTGTTGTTTAGAGTGGTTACCACTCATCTACTTTGGTGCGTCGGGGTTCATGGTGATATTGCCTTTCACCTATTTATGGGAAGCGACCAAGGACTACAACAGGTTTTTCAAAACTTAACTATCGATCAATTTATGGATATTTTTATTTTGTTTGGTGGAAGCGGGGGGACAATGGCACTCATTATTGCGATATTTATCTCCTCAAAAGATAACGGGTCTTTGAATGTCGCTAAAATAGCACTACCTTTTTCATTTTTTAATATAAATGAAATCTTAATTTACGGCCTCCCTATTACGTTTAATCCTAAACTTATCATCCCATTTGTTTTACTGCCTTGTATGAATATGCTCCTTGGTTATTTTGCTATTTCATGGGGACTACTTACATTTAATGGCCACTCAGTTGCGTGGATCACTCCACCTTTATTAAATGCCTATATTGCTAGTGAAAGTTTCACCGTGGTCGCTTTTCAGGCTGGGCTGATCGGCTTAAATGTGATGCTTTACTTACCATTTGTACGACGTTTTGAAGTGATCAATACGGGCAACAGTATGTTTGAAAATGTTTTAGAACATAAAATACAGCTACAAACAGAATTTGCTCGAATATCTGAACTTAATTATGTCCAGAAACAATCGGAAGAGTTAGCCGCTGATAATAAACTACAGAAAACTATCCAAGAGGTGTTAAGCGGAGAGTTGCTCCTGCATTACCAACCCAAAATTTGTTTAGACACAGATGAGGTTATCGGTTTTGAAGCATTGTTGAGGCTTAGAGTGGACTCAGGGAAAGTTGTTGGCCCTTATTTTATCAAGGAGTTTGATGATGCTGGATTTGCCAACTTAATCGATAACTTTGTGATAAAAACGGTATCTGAAGACCTTTTAAAGTGGCAGGCGGAAGGGTTTAACCCAAAAGTGAGTATTAACTTAAATCCTAATAATATTTTAGAGAAGCAAACACAAAACTTGCTAATCGATATGCTGGGTTCCATGGCTCACAATGTTGAGATCGAACTGCTGGAATCTGCTTTTATGTTAGATCTGAAACGGGTCGAAGAGACTATTGATCTATTAAGCAGCTATGGCTTCTCCTTTGTGTTGGATGATTTTGGTACTGGCTTTTCCAGTCTTAGCTTACTCAGTAAGATTAGAGTCAATGGAGTTAAGTTAGATAGGAGTATTCTCGAGCATACGGTCGATCCTAAGGGGCAAACTCTCTATAAGCACACCTGTATGTTATGTAAAAGTTTAGGTTTTAATCTGATTGCTGAGGGGGTCGAAACCAAAGAGGAGGCCGATTTTGTCAAACAGGCTGGTGTTGATTGCATACAGGGGTGGCTATACGCAAAAGCGATGCCGATGCAGGAAGCTAAAAAGTATGCTCAATCGATAGATAAGCACTAAGTAGATACATCGATTAAGTAAAAAGGGGCGTTATGCCCCTTTTCAATTAACTTAGTTACTTAGTTACTTAGTTACTTAGTTACTTAGTTACTTAGTTACTTAGTTACTTAGTTACTTAGTTACTTAGTTACTTAGCTTCTTTGCAGCTTAAGTAGCCACTTACCATAGAGGTAGATACCTACGGCAGAGATGGTGCCGATCGCAGCGATAATATACCAAGCCATGCCGATATCATGTGTGTTGTAGAGTAGGGTCGTTAGAGACTGAGCTGACTCACCTGTATAGCTGACTAGAGTGGTAAAGGCTTCACCTTGAGGAATTGCATCGATCTCGGATTGATTCATGCCACGCTCAGCTAGCAGTTGAAGAGAGAAGATCTCTTTTGATGCAAACATCTCGTAGAGTTTCGGACCAAAATAGCCCTCTAATGTCCAGCCAATCCCTTGTGGTAGCATGACAAACCCTAGGTACATGGCTTTCTTACCTTCAGGTGCTATGTTACCCATAAATTCATTCTTTTTAGGGCTGATCATCATCTCACCGAACGAGAACATGGCGATGGCCAACACCATCATCCAAGCTGCATTAGTGGCACCAATTAGCACGAAAGCCAAGATACTCATTAGACAGCCACCTAACATGGCTGTGGTTATGCGGTATTTGGCCGTTAGCGCTGCGACCAAGAAACAGCTGGTCATGATCATACCCGCATTGAGGTTGAGCATGCCCTCAGGCATCACCTTAGTTCCCGTATTATCCAGTCCAAGCCAGAACTGTAATATACCGTTTGATGTGCCTTCAGGACCAAATAATGAGGTGACGATTACGCTAGTATCGACCCACTCTGCAATATGGATTGGCAGTACGTCAAACAGAGAGTTAAACAGGAACCAGAAACCAGCAAAAACCAACATGTAATAGATGACGATAGGTTTTTTCAGCTCGTGCCAAGCATCCTTCCAAAGTACTTCTTGATGTAACTCGCCCGCTTTAATCTTACGTTTACGCTCTAAACGCTCCTCTTTTCCAGGCTCCTTATAAGCGAGTAGAAAAAGGAAGTTAAGGGAGATAATCGCGGCGCAGGCGTAAAACACATTGTCCCATGAGAGCTGACGCATATGTACGGCAACAAGCGGACCTAAGAATCCGCCAATATTAACCACTTGATAGAAAATCCCCCAGGCCATGGAGGTGTTTTGTCTGCCTGTAGAGAGAACTAGCGTACCCTGAATCCCAGGTTTAAATATACCTGTACCGGCAGCAAGCAATATGGCGCCAAACAGGAAACCATAGAAGCTAGGGAAGAAGGCCATCATGAGGTAGCCGGCAATCTTGATGATAGTTGAAGCGAAAATGGTCTCTTTATAGCCTACGCGATCTGAAATCCCGCCAGTGAAAACGGGGATAAATGTCTGCATAAATGCCCAGATGGCGATAATGACACCGTAATCGCTAAGGCTGATGCCGAGTCCACCCTCAGAAACAGGGGCTTTTGCATAGAGGCCTGCACTGGCTTTTACTCCGTAATAGGCGATACGCTCAACGAGCTCCATTCCGCCTACAATCCAAAAAATATAACTTAAGCTCGCAATCGAGGCCCACATGCCTAACTGCTTCACTTCCCGCAGATCGTTATCCGCGTAAGCGTCTTTGGAATCGCTCATACCTTTCCTTTAATTATTATTATTTAATGTTATTAGTACTGATTGCTTGTGATTAAATAGGTTAGTTGGATGTGCCATAAGGCTAATCGGCTGTAACCGCACCGATACTCTACCTAATTCAGTTGAAAAACACCAAGCGATTAGTTGAAAGTGAGTTGTGTTCAGCATCGATTATCATAAGCATAGAGAAGGATAAGTAAGGCTAAATAATGGGAGGCGAGTTAATGGAGCAAGTACAAGTGAGGAAAGGGTTTGAGATAAGCTTGCTCAATGAGCAGAGCCTTGAAGCGTTTTTCAATTATTTGGATGAACAGTTATCAGAAAGTGGTCAGGGAGAGGTGCCTTTATTTCAGCCTCTTTCACGAAGTCATACTGGGATGACCGATGAGATGAAACTTAGGTTCTCACAAGGTCTCGTCACCCAGTACAAAGAGCCTGGTTGGCGACAGATATGGGTGGCAAAGGATTGTGATGGCAATATTCGGGGTCATATCGATCTGCGAGGGCATCCTGAGGATCATACCCAACATAGGGCATTGCTGGGGATGGGAGTGCATACTCAAGCTAGGCGGACAGGGTTAGGCAAACGTTTTATTCGAACCGTTGAGCAGTGGGCGATTGATGAGAGTGAACTTGTTTGGCTTGACCTCTGGGTATTGTCTAATAACAAACCCGCTATAGGTCTCTATGAATCGACAGGGTTTAAGAAGTTGGGTGAGGTGGAAGATATGTTCAGAATAGATAATGAGTCTCATCATTTTACCAGAATGGCAAAGAGGTTAAGAGGTTAACAAGAATGAGGGGCATAGCCCCTCATTTTACTCTGTTACTGGCAGTGATTTGTCTAATCTAGCGGCCATACCTGATTGCCATCGACAGGCACAGATTGCAGATCTAACCCTAAGCAGTAGTCACCTGGGTTATAAACATAAACCTGTTTGGCGATCATGCTGAAGTTAAACCCTGCAACTTGATCTTTAGCTGCTTGACTGGTCGCGAGTCCCCACATCTGATAGACCTCACGGTAATCGAGCTGAGTTGAGTAGCTCATTGCCACCATTAAGAAATCATTATTTGAGATCCCTTTTGCAGCATCCAAACTAAATTGACTAAAGCCCAGTTGTGCTCGCTTTTGTAGCCAGAGTGCTTCTGAAGTTTTGGCGCGCTCAAATTCACGTAACAAGATATGCAAACGGGCGAGTAGGTGCCATCCATCCTCCAGCGCCCCATTTTTCTGTGCGGCGACCATCATCTGTAACATAGTCGCCATGCCATTAGACCAGCTGGTGAGTTTAGCCTCTTGCATATAGTTAAACGGGTCGGCTTGTTTCATGCTGGCCTGTAACACCTCAAATTCATCCTTAATAGATAAGCCCTGACATGAGGGAAGTTTACCACTCTCTTTAAAACCACGAGATTTGGTGTAGTAGGAGTATGGGTTGGTCGAGGCGTGTCCCTCATGACCATCAAATCTGAGTTTCCCCTTCTCTAAACCGTGGCCAAGCTCATGAATATCACCGTGTCCTGTTGGGCTGAATGACCAGTTTGCGTCATAGGGATTACCTGAGCAGCCGGCTCCACATGTGGCTTGATCCGCATTCATATGTTTTACCGTATCGAGATTATCAAGCTCCCAACCTTGTGCTATTGCGAAGTCGGTTATCTCGCTAACAGAGTCAATGTAGGGGCCTTTGAAACCCGCTAATAGGTGCGGGTAGTTATGAACATGGGTCATAATGGCTTGCCCCATCTTCTCTGGTGTATCCCAAAGCGGCTCATGGGACATGGTGGTCTTCATCTTATCAAGGCGTGAGTGAACTTCGAAATGTTCAGTGGCAAGCTCCGCCCAGTCAAACTCTGAATCGTTGAGTTGCTGCATAAATTGGGCGCCGTCCATACCGTTACGCCAGTAAGGGTGTAATCCAACACTGCTAAAGGTAAACTGAGTGGCCAAATCGCCTTTATCAAACTTCACCTGCATGGGGCCGCCATAGGGCGAGGTAAACTTTATTGTTTCACCTGGCTTTATCTCCACATGGGTGGATTGCAGGTATTTAGGGCGATTATAGCCATTTGTTGCATACTCATGGGTTGAAGCAGATCTTTGGGTGTTGATAAATACCCAAGTTTTTACATCACTGCTATCGTTTCTTGAGACTGTTACCGTTTGACCTGGCAAGGCATAAACACCTGCAGAGCGAAATCCCTGTTTACTGGTGATGCTGACAGATTTGTCTGTTGGCGTAATATGGGAGAAGTCGGTGCGACTAAAGTTACCTAAGTCAGCAGGAGCTGGATTTATCTCGCGATAGTTGTAGACAGTGTTGTCGGCAAACATAGCTTGAAGATAATCCATTGTATCGCTTGTTGCGACATCCATAGGGTAGCTTAACTGGCTGCGGTAGCTGTCACCAAGTAGGGTGATATATTTGTAGAGTTGGTGACTCTCTTGCTTAAACATATCCAGATGTTGGCTATCGAAGGATTGAAGCTGAGCCCTGATGTTATTGAGTGCGGGTTTGTACAGTTCGTTAAGACTGGCATCACAGCTGGTGGCACAGTTTGCTAAGGTAAAGTCTGGTGATTGCTCCTTTAAAAGGGTTAGCCACAAAGCCTCATCGGTGAGAGATGGTTTAGCGGTGAGCATTGCTTGATAACTTGACCAATCGGCTTTGTCGGGAGAGAAAAAGTTTCCAGGTCCACCAGGGCCTTGCATGGAGAAATCCATCATACCTAGCACTGTTTGGGTCAGTGGTACGCTGTTCCAGCTATGCAGGTGCATATAGAGTAGTGGTGTCTTTTGCTGCTGGGCTGAGGTCAGTAGTGTACTAACATCTCGCTCACTCAGATCGCCATTTGAGCCAGTGATAATCAGATCTGCCTGATTTAGACAGCTCGATTGAGCCGCTTTATCGTCACAGAGAGTGACGTTCCAGTTTGAATATTGAGTCGCAATCCAAGCCGTGATCCGTGAAACTGTGCTGCCGCCCATTAGGAACAGACGCACCTCTTGCGTTTGTGCTTGAGCAAGCTCCTTATCAAGTAACCAAGCAAGTAGCCCTTTGAAGTTCTCTTGATAATCTAGATTGTTCCCTTGCTGCATACTCGAGATAATATCGGTACCAAAGGCGGCGTTTCGTTGACCGTTTTTATCGCTGGCAGCAGCAAAAATTCTTCCACCATTACCTCTAATAAGCTCAAAACTTTTGCTTTGAGGGTAGTAGTGTGCAGCTTGATTGAGACGGATCATCTGCGAATGCTGCCCAGAGTCATATCGGATACTGTTACCTTGATAGATGCTCTGTAAAAAGTGGGCATTATCTTGACGATACAGATCGATAAAATTAAGTGAGCGCTTGATAAGCTGCGATTCGAGTCCTGACACTAGTTTAGGATCGCCAAGCTTGATGGCTGCACTGATCTGATCTTTGAGTGAGATATTGAGCTGATCTTCGCTGCTCTTACCTGCACTGTCAGTGACATTCAGTGCCACCTTAAGCTGAGCATCTTCGATAAGTGAGGATGCATCGATGACGAGATTTGAGCTGGTGTCGCCGCTGAGAGCGACCTGTGGACCGCTGACTATTCGCCATTGGTATTTGGCTTCGCCTTCATTATGCAAGCTGACCTCGGCGGACAGCGTAATAGGAAGATGATTCCAGCTCTCAATATCTTGGCCCAGTTCAACATCGGGGGCTGCTAAAGTAGGGGGAGGAGTGCCGCCACCATTGTTATCACTTGAGTCATTGTCGGCGTCACCGCCTCCACCACATGCCGTTATGCTAATAAATAAACAGGTTGAGAGCAGCTTATGCTTCATCTTAATACTTCCGATGTTTTAATTTTGTTGCATTTTGCACTAAAGATGGTTGCAACGCAAAATATTCTTTAATAACAATAAGTAAGCCAAATAATTGGCAGGGTCATAATGTTGGCGGCAGGAGGGATAACATAAAATTTAATATAAATCTTATGCTTAGTGGTTCAAGGTGTTAATCGATAAAGCGGATAGGGGTTAGCCTGTTTGACACTGGTCTTTAAGCTCACTGGCGAAGACGAAGTTATTCTTTCCTCTCTGTTTTGCTTGATACATAGCCTTATCAGCTTTATTAATCAAAGCTGTGCCGTCAAGCCCGTCATCAGGGGCAACAGCTATACCTAAGCTGAGGCCAATTTGGCAGAACTGCTCCTGAAGTAAGAAGTTAATGGCTAGCGAGTCGATCATCTTGTTTGCGATATGCTCGATGACACTGAGATCGTTAACATAGGGGAGTATGATGACAAACTCATCTCCGCCGACTCTGGCTATAATGTCATCCTCCCTTACTGCCTCGGAGAGCCTTACTGCGACCTCCTTTAAGAGTTGATCTCCAGCTTGATGACCTAAGGTGTCATTGATGCTCTTGAAGTTATCTAGATCGGCAAACATCACCACCAGCTTGTTGCCTTTCTTAAGTCCTGCTTTTAAGTACTCCTTCATCTGTTGACCTGCATACTCGCGGGTTGGTAGACCCGTTAAGGTGTCATGGTGGGCCATATGGTTGAGCTTTTTCTGAAGTTGATCTCGCTCTATAGCATTGTTTTTAAACACTTCCATCGCTTTGGCCATCTTACCCACTTCATCTTTGCGCTCGGAGACTGAGATATTGATATTGAGCTCATTACGAGACAGGCGGGTCATCATATGTGTCATGGCGACGATAGGCAGTGAGATGTCGGCCGCCAACAGATAACCGAGAAAGAAGATAACGATGGCAATAATGACGCCACTTAAGATAAGAAAGTGGCTCATGGTATAGACAGGAGATAAGATCTCATTAGTGTCTATCTCGGCGACAATGGCCCATCTGGTTCCCAGAAAGTCGACAGGTGCAAACGCTGAAAATACAGAGATACCACGGTAATCCTCTATTCGAGCACTGCCGGACTCTCCGGCAAGGGCACGATGAACCGAGGGGGTGTCGACCTGAGTTTGGAGTATACTTCGGCCTTGAAAGAAGCGAGAGTCGCTGCGCATCAAGAGATCTGGGCCCACAAGATAGGTCTCACCGCTCTCTCCCATACCAGCAGTTACCTGCATGACTCGGTTCAGTGGGGCGAGGGGCATCTGAAATGCGATGATGCCGATATAGCGGCGGTTACTATCAAATACCGGTGATGCGATAAAGCTGGCTGGAGCTTGATGACTTGGTTCATAAGGGGAAAAATCTGCAAAAAGGTGCTGACTTATCTTTGGTTGTGCGTTGAGCTCCTTGATTAAGTGACTTAAGTGAGTTTCCCGCCAAGGACCTGTCAGTAGGTTGGTCGCAAAGTCCTCCTCTTTTTTGACACTATAGATAAGATCTCCTTGGGTATTAAACAGAAAGAGATCGTGAAACTCCCGAGTTGAAACTAGGTTTCTAAATGCTGGGTGATACTCGCTATGGTACTTGTCATAGAGCGAAGCGTTATCGGCTCGGTGCAGTGCGCTTTTCTGTTCATTCGAGAAGGGGTTCATGTGAATATAGGTATCTTGAAGTTGCCTCGTTTGCTCGCTCTCCATGGCAAGCCAAGCTTGAGAAAACTCTTTGATAGCTGAGATAACAAGGGGACTTTGAGCGTGGAAGTAGAGGTCTTTTTCGATAACAGAGAAGTAGGTATTTAGCGATGAGGCTCTAGACTCTAACAGCGAGCTCAGTTTGTCTTCTGCCGAGTTAGTCATCTCATTCTTGGCGATGGTAAAGGCGATAAAGGCTGTGATTAATGCTGAAAGCAGCGCAAAACAGATCATAACAACAGGAAATTTATGGGTGATCTTTAAATCTGTGAACATACCTTCTCCTCAAATAAGCACAGTTAATAGAGGTTAACTACATATTGAAAGGGTAAGTAAGTTTAAAGTTTCTTTGACTGAGATCTGCCTGTTATATATCGGCAGTTAATCTTTAACTATAGTCGATATTTTTCAAGTTGACCTAAAAAGTGCAATTTCAGTGAAAATAGTGTCACAGCTCGCTATTTCCACCGAAGTGACAGACACTGAACTGGGCAATTTTTATCTTTTCGGACCAGTAGTTTTTCGGCCAATGTCCCTTAATAAGCAGGGCGTCTATAAAATGTTTAGGGGTGGGCATTTTTTGCCAAACTTGTGGCAAGAATACGCCTCGTTTATTGTCTTCAGTGAGTACGATACCGACTCTGTTTTGTGCTAAGTAATGGTGCAGATCTTCTCTGCAGTTGACCGTTAAAGAGCGTAAAGGCGAGAGTATAGAAAGCTCTATGGTGATCAGCTCTAACAGCTCTGTTGTTAAAGGTGAGAAACGGGGATCATGAAGGGCACTTCGTAGTGTTAATGTGGGGATGGTTTGATGGAGTCTTTGTGGCGTTTCAATATGGCCTATGCAGCCGCGTAACTCTCCTTGCAAAGTTAAGGTGACGAAACAGCCTAAGGTTTTATTTAGTATTGAGCTGGCGCGAAGATCTAACTCATGAACTAAGTCTGTGCTAGCTGCTGGGTTTGTTTGAGGGGCAAAGTGTTGCTGCAAGGTGTCCCTTGAAAGTCTCAGTAACTGAGATTTTTCCTCAAAGGTGAGCTCAATAGAGGGCGAAACTGGCATAGCCTACAACTCGACTTCTGTTACCTGAAGTATCACCTGAGTTTTGATAACTTAATTGATGTGTTTGTAGCTTATGGTACTCAGCTTGTATTGCAATAGCATTAAGTGCTCGACTTCCACAAGCTTGTTCTGGGGTTAATGCGCTATTGTGATTGATTATCTGTCTGCAGGTCTCTCTGTCCAGTTCGGCCGCTTCTTGATAAGAGTGATAGTGACTTAGGTCTGAACTTACAACGATTAAGGTTTCATCTCCTCCCCATACCTGCTCCAGTATTGAGGCCATAGCGTGGGGGGAGATATCTCCTACGAGTATAGGGATCAGTTCAAACTTATCCAAACAGAGCTGTAGAAAGGGGAGTTCAACCTCTAGGCTGTGCTCTTCATTATGGGGAAGATCTGAGATAAGTATCTTACTATGTTCGCTTAATTGACGAAGGGCCACCTTGTCTATTACCTGTTGGCCCAAAGGTGTTTCGAAACTTTCGGAGCTAGGTAAGGCGCAGCCTTTTAGGTGCACTCTGTGGGCAGGTCCCAATAAGACCACGCGCTTTATCTGTTTTCGCCTAGGAGCTAAAAGTGCAAAGGCACTGGCGGCGACTTGACCTGAGTAGATGTAGCCAGCGTGAGGGACTATGATAACTTTAGTTGGTGAGGATTTTAGCTTAGGGTCATTTGTTAGTGAGGCGCAGCGTCCCAGGTAGGTGTTTATCATCTGTTTTAGTGCTGTTGGCTCTGCTGGATAGAAGCGACCAGCGACCGCTGCTTGTCGAGTTAAGCTTGTCATTGGCGCCCCCAACTTATGGTCTTACACTAGGTTTAAAGTATAGTCCTGAGGGGTGATTATATGAAGTTTAGCCCTAAGAAAGATAGCGGTAATAATCATGTTGTCACGCAAAAAAGCGTGGCTCAGGTTCAGTCTGATAGCTCAAGCATCGTCGATACTCGTTACTGGCATGCTCTGGATGATGGACGGATTCAATGCGATCTTTGCCCTCGTCATTGCCAGCTCAGAGAGGGTAAACGTGGTGTCTGTTTTATACGGCAGAATATCGACAGTGAGATAAAGCTCACCAGTTATGGTCGCTCTAGTGGTTTCTGCGTCGACCCCATCGAGAAGAAGCCCCTTAACCACTTCTACCCTGGCAGCTCTGTGCTCTCTTTTGGTACTGCTGGATGTAACTTGTGTTGTAAGTTTTGCCAAAACTGGGATATTAGTAAGTCACGCCACTTTGATACATTAGGCTCGCAAGCATCTCCTGAATTACTGGCCGCTACGGCTAAAAAAATGGGCTGTAAAAGTGTGGCGTTTACCTATAACGATCCAGTCATCTTTCATGAGTATGCTATCGATGTAGCCCAAGCTTGCCATGAGATAGGTATTAACTCAGTTGCGGTTACGGCCGGATATATCTGCCCCGATCCCAGAGTTGAGTTTTTTAACTTTATGGATGCAGCCAATGTTGACCTTAAGGGGTTTACACAAGAGTTTTATCATAAGATCTGTAGTGGCAATCTCAGTGATGTGCTCGACACCTTGCTTTACCTTAAGCATGAAACTCAGGTCTGGTTTGAGATAACCACTTTGCTTATTCCCGATGAAAATGACAGTGTTAGAGAACTAGAGCAGCAAACTCAGTGGATTGTGGACAATCTAGGGCCCAATGTACCACTGCATTTCAGTGCTTTTCATCCAGACTTTCATATGTTGAAAAAAACCAGAACCCCTGTATCGACATTGATGCGCGCCAGAGAGATTGCACTAAAGCAGGGGCTTAATTATGTCTATACCGGTAATGTGCATGACAGCGCTGGTGGCAGCAGTTATTGTCCAAGTTGTCATCAACGGGTCATTGAACGGGATTGGTATAAGTTAGGGGAGTACTGTTTAGATAGCGCTGGCCATTGTCATCATTGTGGTGAGTCCATTTCGGGACGTTTCGATGGGGCACCGGGCCACTTTGGTCATAGAAGGATCCCGATTAGAATTGGCTAAAGGGATGCGCGTAATAAAAAGGCGGCTCAATGGCCGCCTTTTTTGCTCTGTCTTGAACTTAATATTCAAGACTTATAGCGCATTTTAACCTTCCAACTTAGCTAGCTCAGCTTTCTGCTCAGTTAACTTGTCGATATCACGCTGATATTCAGCTTGCTTAGCGCGCTCTTTCTCAATCACGGCTGCTGGCGCTTTAGCCACGAAACCTTGGTTAGAGAGCTTACCTTCGATGCGCTTAAACTCACCAGCAGCCTTCTCGAGCAGCTTGTCGATACGGGCAACCTCTTTAGCCACGTCGATAAGACCTGCCATCGGGATCAGTAGCTCCATATCACCGATCAACTGGGTGGTTGACATAGGTGCGACATCATCTTCAGACATGATAGTGATGGTCTCAAGCTTAGCGAGCGTGGTGAAGAACACCTGATTTGCCTCAAGGCGAGCTTTGTCTTTGTCGCTCACACCACGTAGTAGGGCATTAAGCGGCTTAGATGGCGCTATGTTCAGCTCAGCGCGGATGTTACGTACCGCAGTGATCACTTGCTTCACCCACTCAAGATCTTCCATCGCTTCACTATCAACTTTGTCAGCTTGATATTCAGGGAAACTCGCCAACATCAAGGTATCACCTTCAACACCTGCTAATGGCTGCACACGCTTCCAGATGGTCTCTGTCAGGTAAGGCATCATCGGGTGCATCAGACGTTGCATCTTCTCAAGTACAGTCACTAAGGTGTGGCGTGTACCACGAAGCTGAGCTTCGGTGCCATTTTGCATTACAGGCTTAGTTAGCTCTAAGTACCAGTCACAGAACTGGTTCCAAGTGAACTCATAGATGGTGTTTGCCGCTAGGTCGAAACGGTAGTTCTCCATGTGCTCGTCATAGGCTTTAACGGTTTCATTAAACAAACCGATAATCCAGCGATCTGCAAGAGACAGTTCCATTTCACCGCCATGTTGACCACAATCGAGTGCTTCACCGATAGAGTCCTCTGCTGCATCATCTGCTTGTACTTCAGTATTCATCAGTACGTAGCGTGATGCGTTCCAGATCTTGTTACAGAAGCTGCGGTAACCGTCGAGGCGCTTCATGTCCCAGTTAATGTCACGACCAGTCGATGCCATAGAGGCTAAGGTAAAGCGCAGTGCATCGGTACCGTGAGCTTCGATGCCGTCACTAAACTCTTTGCGTGTGCTCTTTTCAATCTTAGCGGCCAGTTTTGGCTGCATCATGTTACCAGTACGTTTCGTCACTAGTGACTCAAGATCGATACCGTCAATCATATCCAATGGATCGAGTACGTTACCCTTAGACTTCGACATCTTATTACCAGCTTCATCACGGATAAGACCCGTCACGTAAACTGTTTTAAATGGCACTTGAGGCTTGCCGTTTTCATCTTTAATGAAGTGCATGGTCATCATGATCATGCGAGCAACCCAGAAGAAAATAATATCAAAACCTGTTACCAACACATCTGTTGGGTGGAAAGCTTTAAGCTCGGCGGTATCTTTTGGCCAACCTAAGGTCGAGAAGGTCCATAATGCAGAGCTAAACCAGGTATCGAGTACATCGTTGTCTTGGCGAAGCACGATAGAATCGTCAAGTTTGTGCTTAGCACGAACTTCGCTTTCATCACGGCCAACATAGACCTTACCCGCCTCGTCGTACCAAGCTGGGATACGGTGACCCCACCAAAGCTGACGTGAGATACACCAGTCTTGAATATCACGCATCCAAGAGTTGTACATGTTCTCATACTGCTGTGGCACAAACTTGATATCGCCGTTATCCACCGCTTCCATGGCTGTTTTTGCCATAGGAGCAACTGACACATACCACTGATCTGTCAGTAAAGGCTCAATGACCACACCAGAGCGATCGCCATAAGGAACTTTCAATCCGTGGGGATCGATTTTTCCAAGTAAGCCTAAGGTTTCAAATTCGGCAACAATCGCTGTTCGGGCTTTAAAGCGATCAAGACCTGCATAACGCTCAGGAAGCGTGTTATCTAACTCGTTATTTGCTGTGCCATCTGTGTTTACCACTTCGGCGCTTGAACGAATTGCGGCATCGAAGGTTAAGATGTTGTACATAGGTAGCGCATGACGCTTACCCACTTCATAATCGTTAAAATCGTGAGCTGGGGTGATCTTCACACAACCAGTACCGAACTCCATGTCGACATAGTCGTCGGCCACAATCGGGATAAGACGGTTAACGATTGGCAAAAGAATAAACTTGCCAATAAGCGAGGCATAACGCTCATCATCAGGGTGAACCGCCACGGCGCTGTCACCTAACATGGTTTCAGGACGGGTGGTTGCCACTTCAAGGTAATCTTTACCGTCAGCGGTCAATGCGCCATCGGCTAGTGGATAGCGGAAATGCCACATGCTACCTTGCTTCTCTTTGTTCTCAACTTCCAAGTCTGAGATAGCGGTGTGCAGTGTTGGATCCCAGTTTACTAGGCGCTTACCACGGTAGATTAGGTCATCTTCATACAGACGAACAAAGACCTCTTGAACCGCATCAGACATGCCCTCATCCATAGTGAAACGCTCACGATCCCAATCAACCGAAGCGCCAAGACGGCGTAGCTGCTTAGTGATGGTGCCGCCGGACTCATTCTTCCAGTCCCAGATACGGTCAATAAACGCATCGCGACCTAAATCGTGACGATTTAAGCCCTCTTCAGCTGCCACTTTACGCTCAACCAACATCTGAGTTGCGATACCAGCATGGTCGGTACCGACCTGCCAAAGGGTGTTTTTGCCCTTCATACGCTGATAACGGGTCAAAGTATCCATAATGGTGTCTTGGAAAGCATGACCCATATGCAAACTACCCGTCACATTTGGTGGCGGGATCATGATGCAATAGTTGCCCTTAGACTCGTCGCCATGGGGCTTGAAGTAACCTTTCTCTTCCCAGTTTTGGTAAAGAGACTGTTCGATAGACTGCGGATTGTATGTTTTTTCCATGGGAGCGTGTGCTTCTCAAACTAAATTAAGTGGTTGTTTTGCTAAATCCTGAGTGTTTAATGTAACACCCAAGCTTCGATACTGCCTATAGCGCTCGCGGGCGATCGCTTTATGTCCAGTATCGTTGGCAACGAAATCGATAATCTGGCCAAAGTTTACCGCAAATGAGGGTACTTGGTCTGCAAGATTAATCAGAAGGTGGCGATTTTTATTGGGGCCGAGGTTATCAAAACCTATCTCAACCGGAGCTCCGGTTGTCGGTCCTTCCCCTTTTAAGTTATGGGGAACGAAAGAGCGTGGTTCAAACTGCCATAAAAGTTCATCGATGGCGTAAGCCTGTTCTCTATCCTGACAATGAAAATAGACCAACTGCTGCTTGATAAATGCCTGCTGAGCCAGTTCACAAGCCAGATGAAACATCTGCTCCAATGCCGTTCCCGAGCTGCGAGGCTCTGTTGGCATAAGATAAAATAGGGTTTGTGTCATAGTTAGGCTTATTCAGCGGACGAAAGAGGAGATTTTACACTAGATACAGCCAGTGATCAGCCACTTTTTCTGTTCTCTGACTTTCATCTCTATCATCAGGGTTTAGCTTGCCTGACAGCAAGTTTCAAATATCTTTATGTTGGGTTCATTGGGCTGGTTTGATGTTTGGTTGGTTTGCTGGATACCACAGCAGCGAGGTTGTTTATTGCTTGCAGCAGGCCAAATGTGTAAATACTTCTATGACTCGGCGCAAGTATATCCCTATAGCCTCTACGACAGCGTCCATGCTGTCGAAGGTCATAGCCGCGTTCACACTTGATTATTGATCTCTTCGATTGAGGTTTTGGGCTGTAACTCATTTTTGGACAATAATACGTTAGACCTAAAGTTCTGGAAGTGACAATTGCTATTAGAGAAAGTATAGAGTTCTGAAATGCGGTAACGCCGTGTTAAGTAGTGAGTAACGTTATCACCTAACCTAAACCATTACACCGTAAACACAAAACTCAATTGGAACTAAAATGCCAAGCGTTGGGAGCCTGCCTTAAACGCTTTGTATGGATTATAAACCCACCTGATTTTGTTATGTGTTCTTTTTCGTTTGTGTGTTGATCGACGCTTGAACTATATCCATAATTTTGTAAGGTTTGACTTTTATATGAAACAATGAGACTTGAAAATGAGTACCTGCAAGGATTAGGTAATCCTGCATCATTCGTTTTTCTAGGACTTCAATATTAGATACTACATCTGCTAACTCCATTTTGAGTGACGTTAGATACTGAATCTCAAAATGTTCATATACTTCAACAGGAATTGTATCTTTGTGTTTATCAATTACAGTCCCAGTAATATCATGAATTTGTCTCTGATTAGTGAACAATGACTCTGGAATATGCAAGCCCCAGTTTCGATGTTGATTGAAGCTATTTGAAATTTGCGCTTCTTCATTAGTTAGCTGTTCAAAGCTGACATCTAAGCAAGAAGCTCCTTTGACTAGTAATTTGCGAAACTTCCTGTACGAAACAGCACTTTTAGATTCATCACCGAACAAGTTAAATAAATAGTATAGAAGTGCTTTTGACTTATCACTGATGGACTCATATGCGGTTGCCTCCACTACTTCAGCGTCGGGGTCGGACTCTATTAAGTCATTAATTTCTAAAAGGTAACGCTTAAGCCTTGCCTTATACTTCACAGTATCTGCAATTATTTGGGACAAATAATAAATGTAATCCTCTTTTTCTCGAAATTTGTAAACTCTCACTTAATAGTGACCTCTAATACGTATTTGGCATAGAAAACATAACGTCCGACTCACCGATCACATTTTTGTTGGCGACTTTTTGTGCGTGTTTCTGCACAAAAGGTGACAGTGAAAATTTGTCCGGTGCAGTTGCTTGATTAGTGGCTTATCCAATTTGAACCTCTTTAATATCAGGATGCTTCTCAAGCAGCTCTTTAAAGTAGACAAAACAACCATCTGAAGTGCTCATCTTGTTTTTGCCTAAGAGCTTTTCTTTAAAGCTACGATGTTTGTCAACTTGGAATACCCACTCTAGCTCAGCTGTTGGATCATCACCTTGCTCGAAGAAAGCACAAGAACCAATAAGATAATTGTTACCCTCATATTCCAGTTCGCTATACCAGCCCCAATCTTCTGCATCTGGTTCGGAAATGGCCAACTCGTCCGACAGCTCCTTTCGAAGCCACTCCAAAAGCGATAGCCCATAAATAGGATTTATAGGGTTTTTTCTCTCTTTTGAAACATCAAACAGAGATGTCCTGAAATGAATCACTTGGTTCATAATCATCCTTGCCCACTAACATTTGTATAGTGTGCATGTGCGTATACTTGGCAAAACGCGCATGCACATTTAACAAACCTATTCTTTAAGTCTTACTAAAGTAAAGTTATTGATTGATAAGCACTCTACCAGAGTGATGTAGGATAAACGAGTACGAAATTTTAAAAGTGAGCATTGATATTGATGTCTTATCTAAAATGTTCAGTAGCAGTTACTTATCGATTAGCAAAAGTAGGTCAACTGGCTTACTACTCTTCTGTGCCGTTTATCGCCCGTAACACATAACGGGGCAAAAATCAGTTACGAAACCCAACCAAGTAAAGCCAAATCGAAGAGATACTCTTGCTTAAAATCAGGGGGGTGTAGATGCGGCAGTGACCGTCCGTGACATGGACGTCACGGCCGAGACTATAGGGATATACTCGTGTCGTGTCACTGAAGTAGCTGCACATAAGCCTGCGGCAAGCAATAAACAGCAATGAAGGTTAGACCTTCAGACACATTCCCAATACCAATTCAGATAAAAGTTAACACATAGAAAATGTAATCAGCCTTCATTTGAAGGCCCACCTTCTCGCCACCAAACAGATGTTTGGCGTTTTTGTTGTTTGAATTTCACTTCAGTTGTCGATAGTTTATCTATAAATCATGTTTAGCCCGTGATAGCAGTGCTTATACCAAAGCTTTAGGTATTTAAGTTGAGATAGAATATGCGAAATTCAACGCCATACTTAACCTTGCAGTGCAACAAATTATTATGGATGTCTTAGTTATCCTCTCTAAGAGATGGATGGATCGCAGTTCATTATCCTAACCAGAGAGTCTAGGTTAGGCGTTCTAGATGAATCGCCCTGTGCGGAGCCGCATGCAGGGTGGTGTGGGGGCTGGAGGCTAGATACCTCCGGCTACCCGATTAGCTTTCTTTAACTACTAAACTGAAAGCTTTCTACCATTTCTATTCTTTGTTTTAAGCTATCTAGACTAATAGAGTTTCTGAACCCACTAAAACTAGTGGATATTTGAACTATTTTGTCTGAGTAACGCTTTTGCTCTTTACTAGAACTTTCATCATTTTCTATATCTTCATGACGTTTCAAAGAATCCCCAACAGTATTATTATAATCATCGTACTTGGCCCCGATTAAATAGCTTTCTACTAAAGCGCAAGAATGCGAGCCTAGCAATTCTGATAGAGGAATCATGGCGTACAGGTCACTAATTAACTTTTCTGGAGTATCACCCTTATTGATATAGTCATTATAATTATCATAATGGTACTCTTTAGCAATTATTAGAAATGCTAATAATGAAGGGTAAAGATATATGTTTTCAGCTGTTGATTGGATGACCAAATTTATCTTTGCGAAAAGTTGTTCAACTTCACGTAAAGATAATTTTTTAGCATTAGCTAGTAATTTAAAAGTATCTTTTAGGTGATCCTTGTCATATTGAAACTCTTGATATTGCATTCTTTTTTGAAAGAAATCATTAAACCCAAAGTTTATGTAAAGTTGATCAATAAATGCATCTAGGTCACTTTCCGGTAGAGTATATTCAATATCAATAAATCGCCTTAAATAACCTATCGCCTCGAACTTATCGCCATATATGCCTTTTACGCTGTGAGATAACTGAACCTTGTCCATAGCTAAAACGAAAACCAGACCTTCAATATCAAGTAAGTGTTTTATCCTTTCAAGTAATTCAATTGCATAAGTTGGTCTACACCTATCTAATTCATCAATGAAAATGAACAAACGGGTAGATGGGCTTCCTTCATTGCTTAGGACTTTAGATACGCCAGATTTAAATTGGGAAATTGCTTCTTTATTTTTTGTGTATTCTGATAAAAAGTCTTTAGTTAAACCTTCCATCACTTTAGATGACTCATCCTCAATGATTTTTTCAGCATCTAAAATTCCTGCTGTACCTACTTTTATTAATGCAGGTAGTCCTTTCCTTAGAATATGAGAACCTGCTTTTTTTGTAGTTTCCCATGCTTTATTTTTCTCTTCATCACCATTAATTAATGTTTCTATACTTTCGTTTATTTCACCAAGAAAAGCCTGTAAAGGATCACTAGCAAAGTCAGTTTCCCATGCACTAAAATAAATAGAATTATGCTCCTTAATTGCTAACTGAGCATGTAACATTTCTAGAAATGTAGTTTTACCTTGCCCCCAAGGAGCATTTACCGATAAAACGATAGGTGAACTAATGTTCTCTAATAAGGTTGAAAAATTATCAACATGAGGTTGACGGTTCAATCTGTCATTTTTAAAAGGATTTTCTGAATCTACTATGACTTTATGAGATTTAAATTCCATTTTGCACCTAGTGTGATGTGAAAGCTAACGCCCTGTTAACAGGCAAAAAATTGTTGGCTAAAATAGTGACGAAGGAACAAAAGCCAACTGTTTTTTGTCCTTGTTTAACAGCTTGATAATCATTGAGCCTCCTCCCTAGCAAACCGCATTAGCAGTATGCTGAAGGTGACGAAACCAACAGGAGAAAGCTCAATGAGATTTTATAATAACTCACATCCATACTACTGTGGAATTGATTTACATGCGCGCTTACTTTATGTCTGCATTATTGATTCTAAAGGGAAAGTTGCTGTACATAAAAAGATTGATGCAGACAAAGGTGACCTGTTGCGCATACTTGAACCATATATAGGTAATGTCATAGTCGGCGTTGAGTGCATGCACTGCTGGTATTGGGTCTCTGATTGGTGTGCTGAACTTGGCATCGACTTTGTCTTAGGCCATGCCCTGTATATGAAGGCTATTCACGGAGGTAAAACCAAAAACGATAAAATCGACTCCTTTAAAATAGCGTCGCTACTTCGTGGTGGTAACTTCCCAATCGCTTACAACTACCCTAACGAAATGCGTGCTGCCCGCGACCTACTACGTCGCAGAATGAAGATAGTCCGTCACGGTGCCATGCTCAAAGCTCATGTTGTTAATACAAACAGCCAGTACAACTTACCTGCGACAGAGTTAAATCTTAAAAACATTTCCGCAAGACAAAAATTACGTCAACAATATAAAGACCCTATCGTACAGCGAAATATAGACTTAGACATGGCACTTCTCGATTGCTATGCCAAGGAACTCGCTCAGGTTGAATGGTTTATTGAGAAACAAGCCAAAAACCATAATCCCGTTTATCTTGAATTACTTAAAACCGTTCCAGGTATTGGTAAGATTTTATCGCTGACTATCCTTTATGAAATCGGTGATGTCACTCGGTTTGAATCAGTTCAAAAATTTGCCTCATACTCTCGTTTAGTGAAATGCAAAGCTGAGTCAGCTGGTAAAACCTACGGCACCAACGGCAATAAAATCGGTAATGCGCACTTGAAATGGGCGTTCTCTGAAGCGGCAGTGCTTTACCTTCGTGGTAATGATAAAGCGCGTAACTATCTTAACCGATTACAAAAACGGATGAGCAAAGCCAAAGCACTATCTGCGCTAGCTCATAAGCTTGGACGTTGTGTCTACTTCATGCTGAAAAACAAAACGGTGTTTGATGAACAACGATTTTTGAAAGGATAAGTCGCGCAATAAGGTGAGCTGAACGTCTAACTAGATACTCTTAAAAAGAGAAGCGAGCATGACTGTGAATGATGTGGCTAATGAAATAATAATTTCTCACCATCATCACTATGCCAAGTGCGACTTAAGCTACATAGACTTGATTAGACACCTTATTGGCGCGCATTAATTAATACAATCAACAAAGTCGTTTACCCCCTAAATGAGCCTGAAACTAACTGTGCTATAAGCACCTGAGACTTGAATAGTGCCATCTTAGGGTTAACCGATAACTGTCTAGTGCCCCTGATATTCCAAAGGATTGGACTGCGTCAGGCTGCGATAAGATCGTAATAAGAGAGCCTCTATATGTGTTTGCTGTAAACGATGATTTGACAGCGCACCGACATGCGAAGTGGATGAATTTGTTGATTGATTTAAATTTGACTGCACAAGCAGCCAAACTAGTTAAGCTCGCCTATTGACTGGCGGGAGGCTCATATGTGTTATGTAACGGGACCTATTGAGTTAAACCATGATTCAAATAATCTTGGTTAAAATCGGAAAAGGCCTGAAGTGTTCTAACTGTAGGGTGCGGATAAAATACAGGAGTAAGACCATTATCCTTACAAAACTTCAAAACCTCGTGCCCCATAAGTTCAATCGTTTTCTTTTCTTGTTTATCAGAGATATTTGCTCTGCGCCAATGGTTGAAATAAATTCTATCTTCAAAATTCGAAACGGCTTTACCAACGACTCTAGCATATTGAATCGGAGTGACTTCTGTGAAATTTACATGAGGTAACTGATTATCTAGAAATTCGTAGAAATGGATAGGATCAAATCCTCCATGATTACGACAAGCAGCTAGTTGTTCAACTGCATCGCGATGATTGATATAACCGTTTGCATAATCTCCATTTAAAGAGCAAGTAAAACCCAAGTTGTGGTCAACAAATGCAAACAAAAATTTCTTTTGTATTCTTGAGTATGCTGTCTCAATTGCACAATTGTGATATTGAATAGTAAAAAACGCTACATCCACTCCTTGAACAATCATTCTTTGTTCAAAAGCAGAAATATTATTGAAAATCATAGTAAATCCTTTTAACTCATTTGCTTAATTATAAAGTGGGGTGAATCAACTCGATATTCAAGAGGCCTAAATGATTAGTTACATAACATTTGTATATACGGCTTGCGCGTTTTGCCAAGCCATGTTGAGAAAGCGTGCGCAGCAATATGCCTGAAAAGTTAATTAATAACAGCTTATTAAACATTTATGCTTAAGATTGTATCCAATACACATTCGGACAAAACTTAGTCGCACACTTTGTTTGCCTCGTATCTCCTGCAAACCGAGCAAGCGCGTTTTTAGTTACTTGAATTTACATCTATTTTTATTTTCACTCAACAACAAACCGTGAACTGATTGCGCAAAAACTTAGAGATTTACCGCACTAAACCGATACTACTGTATAAAAGTGCAAACATTGGTTAGCTAAAAGGTTGTCGCTAGACGGAACCCATACCTTTCTAACTGATGAGGAAAAGTATTACAAAGAGGTCAGTGCTGCGTAGGACAAATTACTGGAGATAACACATAAAGGGGCAAAAATCAGTTATGAAACCCTACCAAGTAAAGATAAATCGAAGAGACAAATGAACAGGTGTAGGTGCGGCTGCGAGTTTCGGTTTCAAGGATGAAACCGTAAAGCGGCCATGGATGGCTTCACAGCGTCTCGCAGAAGTAACTACACATTCCCCCGCTGGAGGCGATAGGTAACCATTAAGGTACGACCTTCAAACAGACCACCAAATAACAAAACACCAGAATATTAATCAAGAAATGTAATAAGACTTCATTCGAAGGCTAGCTAACTTTGGGGCAAAAATCAGTTACGAATAGCTACTAAGCCAAAATCGAAGAGATAAATTATCAGGTGTAGGTGTGGCTGCGAGTTTCCAAAACAGGGATGTTTTGGTATAGCCCACAGGGCAGAAAATGTTCCAGACATTTTTCTGCATTTCCTACTATCCGTGTAGGTCAGACGTGCTTGTGGCGTCTCGTAGAAGTACCTGCACATAAGCCTGCGGCGGGCAATAGATACCAGTTAAGGTATGACCTTCAATAACCTATCAAATATCAAACTAACCAAATGAAACAAGTAAGCGAATGTGCTTAGTCTTCATTCGAAGGCTAACCAATTTTGTGGCAAAAATCAGCTACGAAACCCTACCAAGTAAAGCCAAATCGAAGAGGAACATTAACAGGTGTAGATACGGCTGCGAGTTTCGGTTTCAAGGATGAAACCGTAAAGCGGCCATGGATGGCTTCACAGCGTCTCGCAGAAGTATCTGCACATACCCTGCTGGAGGCGATAAACAGCAATGAAGGTACGACCTTCAGACACATTCCCAATACCAATTCAGATAAAAGTTAACACATAGAAAATGTAATCAGCCTTCATTTGAAGGCCCACCTTCACGTTTACTTCACGCTTGTAGAGTTACGCTAACCATATTTGATGTCATTGCTAGGTTCTAGCACTTTTCAAAAACACAACTGATCTTATGGTTACTAAAAATTAGTGCTTAGTGATGACGTAAATATTAATTTAATACTGTTTAATGAAATGCTTTTTGATAAAAGGGAGTCATGATATGAGAAAAATCGTATTAATTAGTGCATTGTTATTTGCATCATCAAGCGTATTGGCGGCTCAAAGTCCTGAGACTAAAGGCGGGTTTACTGGCCCTAGCTCAGTGGCGGTAAAAACGGTGGAAGTCGCTTTAGAAGCTAAGGATGACACGCAGGTTCTATTAACTGGTCACATTGTTTCAGGGTTAGGTGGGGAGGAGTACCAATTTAAGGATGATACAGGAACCATTATTATTGAGATTGATAACCGTGATTGGAATGGCATTGAAGTGACGCCTGAAACTAAAATAGTGATCCACGGTGAAGTGGATAGTGGATGGTCATATACCACTATCGATGTTGATACTGTTCAATTAGCTAAATAATTTCGAATGCCACAGTTATTTAAAAAGGTTAGTGATAACTCGCTAACCTTTTTTATTGAGTGTGTTTTCTAGTTTTACATGAGTTAAATCTTACTCAGCATTGATGACGTCAGTATATATCGCCAAACATTTTAGGCCGAAATAACCCAAGTCACTTTTCCTATCACTCTGTTTTGTCTGATGGGCCCCATCTCCTGCATTGAAACACTGTGGCTATTTTCTCCTTTAAACCAGAGGTTGCCGGCGCTGTCGACATTTGAGAGAGTTTTGATCAGCTGCCCCAGCCTTGGATGTTCAAAAAGATAGATGCCACCGGGTTTAAGTTTAGTGCGAAGGGCACCCATGCAGAGGACAAAACTTCCCGCAGGGATGCGAGGTTGCATACTGACTCCTGAAACGCGGCAAATATTGACTCCAAACATAGGTACTCCTTGGTATTCGTTAACTTATAAACTGTCGATGAAGTGTTAGGTCAGTTTTGGATAGACTAAGGTTTCTGATGGTGGATAGGGGCAGGTCGCTTGGTAGGTTTCTAGCCCTTTTGTTTGCCAAAATATATCGGCAAATCGGTTCACTTTTTCCAGTAACGTTAAGCAAGCTTCGCGACTGATATGTTGTTTCGCTTGTGAGGCATTGAGCATGATGCTGTGTGTCAGTTCATGAAGCTCTGGGAAGAGTTCAAGCTGAGGTTGTTTAATGTAGTCTCCCCATATCACATTTATTTCATCTTTGACTTTGCGGCCATGGCTCTCCTTCTCAGCGACAAGTCGTGAGAACTGAGCATGATCATTGGGGCTTGGTTCCGGCTTTGCCGACAGCTCTTCGAGAAGGTCGACCATACGGATCATTGTAAGCACGGCAAGTTGTGCTGTGATTGGATCGTAGATCTTACAGGGGATATCGCAGTGGGCTGACACACGGGTAAAAGGTCTGTTTTTATCACGTAAATTTAATAGTGTATAAAGCATGAGCTATCCCTTGTCTGATTGTGTGCGCTTGCGACGGTATAGATGGACGAGTGCACCTATTGCGATCACTGCAGGTAAGATCCACAGCAGATGGATAAGCGAAGCTGACCAGTGCTGATGATCATGGCCTGGATGGGCCGCAACTAATGGTGAGGTAAGTGCCGCTACCAAGAGGAGCATGCTGCGAGTTGCTATTGTGTTTTTCATTCGGCTTTGACCTTAGTCTGTTTTGATGGATAGGGTGTTATACCCAAACTACCTGAGAATGCTCGTTTCAGAGGCGTTGCGCGAGTTCAATTCTAGACGCATTTGCGTAGGAATGGTTACTCCCTTTTAAGCGAATGCAACAACGAAGTGGGCTTGCGCAAAGCCTTCTACGATGGGTTTTAATGCTCTTTATTCTGCGTTATTGATTTTGCCAAGGGAATAGCCATTACCTACAATCAATGCCTTGCCTAAAGTGCATTAAATTCCCACTGAATCCTGCATTTCCAAGTAGCTTGGGTATAATTTGCATTAGTCTCGTTAAGCTGGAATTTCTGGTCAGTGAAATACCGGTTGCTGGTATTTGAGGTTTACGCCTCCTGAGATCTCAAGCTGCTGTTTTTGATAGAGGTAGAGCTCTTTACAGCTTAAGTTTATGCCGTGGAGGATTGCTGCATAGATAGGCTCGTGATCGGCTTGGGTCATCAACCTGTTCTTGAGTTGATGATAGGGCTGCATAATATGAGAAAGCTGTGCATCGACTCTCCCTAACCTACCGTATAGCTCTGATAAATTATGGTAACTGGCTAACCAAGCCATCAAGATCTGTTCATTGTCACTATAGTTTTTATAGAGATGATCGATACGCTCCATGGCGGTCAAGTATTGGCTTTCTGCACTCTTCCAGTCACCAGCTCTAAAAGATTGGTTCGCTTTGCAGATCAAGTTTCGCCAAGTTTCCATAACGTTTTTCCTCCATCGGTATAAATACAAATGAGAATTAATATCATTTATGATCTTGGGTTGTTTGTAAAGGACTGAGGAAGATTTAGGCTGATATTTACATTTGTGAGTGATGACGACTTAATCTATTGCTCATGGCCTTACTCCTGTGCCACTTAACAGAGCGCCCGTTTTGATCTGCACCTGCTGCTTAAGAGTGGCTATTTTTAAAATAAAAAATAGGAGAGACATTTTTAATCACTAGGACTAATTTAATACTTTAAGTGGTAACGGAAAGTAAAACTCTACAAGCTACTCGAGTTTAATATGCATAAAAGTAGTGAGAAAATATAATCGATATCCATTTAAACTCGGTTCTGTTTGATATTAATGTGACGAATCTAAATTTATTGATATTTAGATTTTGCCTTGTGATTACAGTTGTGGTATTCGGCCTAACTCATTGACTTTTATTGCTTATGTGGTTGGTTGTTGGTCAATATTTATTGGCGTCCACCTGCTAATAATTTATTATATTAACCTATTTAAAGATTTGTAACGCTTGGCTGATATGAGTGTTGCGCCATTGTTTTATTTAATACTTAAATGTGATGGTGAGCTTAATTTTATACCTCTTTGTATAAAATTAATGCTTACTTTCTCGCAGCTATAATATTTTACCTTTGAGGTGTTAGATGCAAAGCTTTCCTAGTGAAGCAAATAAAAGGTTCTCTTGTATCCCATTAATTAATTCATGTATTGATTGGGGAAGATATAGCTTCTCTGGTGAACAGCATCGTTTATTGATTGGGCTAATCCTTGGTGCTTTTGTACTTTATAATTACGAAATTTATGTGGGCTTTATTCTCAATCCACCTGTATTAATACTTATCCCCGTAGTCTTGCTTTGCCTTGTCGGGATAGTGCTTCGGCTCACCTCTGATGTTGTTAAGGAGCGTCTTAGCGAGGTGGAGTGGGAGTATGGTTCCCGCTGGTACTTAGGGGCGTTTTTTCTTGTTCTAATCTGGCAAGCTATTCTATTGCACTTACATGTGGTTGATATGTATTTTAGTTGGGATAATGCTATTGGTAGCTCTTATCGACGAGGAGAGCTATATAGCGCTATTTCAACCACCTTGGCTGTTTTTCTCCTTCATTACTACGCACTTGCTAAACCTGCTGTAACTTCGGGATTCCTTATCTATTTCGCGACAATGAAAAAGGAGGAGATTGGAGTTGAGGTTAAAAGTAGCGATCCAGTAATCGATTGGGCAAAGATGCGCCAAGATAAGATCAATAACTTTACTGGTATGCGCCGCTCTATTGTGACAGGTACAGTGCGTTTCGATAGAACAAAGTATTGTGATAAAGATACCGCTGAGCAGTATGTTTTCGATTTCCTTCAACTTTCTCCTAAGGCAAAGATTGCACACTTTACTATGCCAGAGTCTGAAGAGCTTGGCTTAATTGAGAGCTATATTGTGCATCTAACTCGTGCTGCGCTGGAGTTTGGTTTCAAACCAAGTCAAATATCAATAAGTGGCAACCAATATATTCGTAATAAAGATGCCAGTAATTTATCGCAACAGACCATCGCAGAATTTTTCTCTGACATCGCGAGTGTTGAACAAGAGCGAGCCAACGAGGAGATCGCGAAGGAGCAGAGAGTTCAAGTGCTTGATAGCATGATAGGTCTAAAGCGGGTGAAAGAGGAAGTTAGGCGGCTTAATGCCATGCTCACTTATAACCAGCAGCGCCAGCAAGAGGGATTAGCAGAGCTGGAGCAGGGGGCGTACCACATGGTCTTTACTGGTAACCCTGGTACAGGTAAAACCGTTATTGCTCGCCTGATTGCTGAGATGTTGTTTGATAAGGGAGTATTAAAGAATAAAAAAGTTGTTGAGGTGACCCGTAGCGATTTAGTGGCTCAATATATTGGGCAAACAGCGCCTAAAGTGAGAGCTGTGGTCGATAGTGCCATGGGGGGAGTTCTGTTTATCGATGAAGCCTATAGTTTAGCGAAAGGCGGTGAGAATGATTTTGGCTCCGAGGCGATAGATGAGCTGTTAAAGCTGATGGAAGATAGACGTGGTGACTTTGTTGTTATCACCGCCGGTTATCAAAAAGATATGGATGACTTCCTGCAGGCGAACGAAGGACTCAAGCGCCGTTTTGCCCGCTTTATTCATTTTGATGATTACTCTGATGGTGAGTTGCTGGGTATTTTGTCGCTTATGGCTGGAAAAGCGGGTGACAAATTTGAAGAGGAGTTTAGTCGTGAGTTACCTGAACTGATAAGTCAGTGGCGCGCAGCTTATGGTAAAGGATTCGGTAATGCTGGCTCGGTACGCCAGATGTTGGAAGCTATGCAGAAATCGCGTCCTCTTCGCCTGATAGAGCAAGGTATTGAGATGAAGGGCGATGCATTGGTGATGCTTACCCGTAGTGATTGGGACTCGGCTGTTGAGATGACCAGCTTTGGTTAATCGCTTTTCCTGCGCCTATGGGGGTAACCCTTAGGCGCTATTGCGATTTAGGGAGAGCAGGCTGTTAATGCTAATACTTTTTGTGTTTACTGTTTGTATTACTATACCTGCCTAAATCGCGTGCACTATTTGCTGCTTTCCTGTTTTTTTAAACTTCGCTATCACCTTTTCTTAAAGCGCTCGGGCTAAACCCATAGTGGCGCTTGAATGCTGCACGTAAGGTTCTGGCATCTGCGTATCCTATTCTATCGGCAATATTATCCAGCGTTAGACTTGAATTTTTCACCAGTTGATAAGCTTTAGCTAGCCTCCAACTGCCAAGGTAGGCCATGGGTGAGAGGTCAAGCTCAGCCTTAAATTTACGTTGTAGGCTTGCTCTGGACATACCCGCCTCATTACAGATAGTCGCTAAGGTCCAAGGCTTTTCAGGATTATCATGGAGTAGTTGCAGCACTTTCGCCAGACGTGGGTTGCGCAGTGCGGCTAGAAAACCATGAAGATGCTCATTTTCTGCGATATATCTATGTAATAACTGGAAAAAAAGCACCTCTGTTAAACGATCGATAATCACGCTTCTTTGACTGTTTGTGCGTTGAATTTCACTATCGATCTGTCGAACAGTTGTCCAGATCGGGTTATCGACTTCAATGTGAGTAAAGTGAAAGATGCTTGGAAGCGCATCCAAAATAGGGTGCGAGATAGCTTCATCATACTCAACCATGCCACACATGATACGGTTTGTGATCTCCCCCTCTTGAAACAGCGGGTTACCTAGCTCGCAGGCATCACCAGCTAACTGGCAAGGGACTAATTCGCTGCTTGTTTCATCGGCTATCCAATGCATATCTCCTTTAGGGAGCATGACTATGTCCATCTGCATTATCGGCAGTTGCGCTTCACTTGTGCCTATCACAAAGTCGCCATGAAGCGCGATATGAAATCTAGGGGTGGGCAGGGGAGGAAGTGAGATCCCCCAAGGGGCTGCAAGGTCTGAGTGGAAAAAGATACTGCCACGAAATCTTAAGGTTGCAATGACATCATCGAGAATATCAAAGGTTGAATCTTGTTTTTTGAGCCGATGAGAACCTTCTTTGAGCATGTCAGATACCTGTGTTTTTGATGACTAGTCTATTATCTATACTTGTAACTTATTCATAACAAAGCAAGGGTGAAATGAAAATGAATACAATTAAAATGTTGCTGTTATCGACAATAACTTGCGCACCTCTTCTGTTTACAGGCTCAGTTGAAGCTAAGCAAGCTTATGAGTTTAAGAATGGTGAGTTAACAAGGCCAACGGGCTACCGTGAGTGGGTCTATGTCGGCACGCCTGTGACGCCCAATGATATGAACAATGGCAAGGCGGCTTTTCCTGAGCATCACAATGTCTATATCGATCCTAAAAGCTGGGCGCACTGGAAAAAGACAGGAAAATTTAGAGATGGCACCATTTTAATCAAGGAGCTGGTGAGTGTCGGTTCCAAAGCTGCTGTAAGTGGTCAAGGCTATTTCCAGGGGGAGTTTATAGGTTTAGAAGCGACGATTAAGAGTAAGGCTGATTTTCCTAATGAGCCGGGTAATTGGGCGTATTTTAGTTTTTCTGGCGAAGGCCATAAGACCTTAACTAAGACGGCAAAAGCTTTCCCGTCAGCAGCTTGTAATGGGTGCCACCTTGTTTCTGCGGCCGATGATTTTGTCTTTACACAATACTACCCAGTATTGAGCGCAGGAAAAGGTACTGGTAAAAATGCTACGGGTGGTCATTTAAATGATCTGAAAAACAGTTATGTGGAGCCGGGGGCTAAATAATGAAAGCGACTTGTTTTAACTCTATCTATGCAGCCCTTATTTTAATTGGACTCGCTACTCCTGTTCTCGCACAGGAGATCTTCTCTCCCAGTGTGGACAAGAGTGGAAATATCAGTTTCCCAGCCGATTACCGCAGTACTATGGAGCATTTAGGTTCATGGTTTGTTCCGACGGGGGGAGCCAGTGGTTTTCACCATGTCTATACCGAGATGGAGAGCGTCGAGTACTTCCAAAAAAACGGTGTTTTCCCCGATGGCGCGGTTTTGGTAAAAGAGCTGTTAGTTTCTGAGGCGAATAATTACACCACTGGAGAGGGAGTACACTCAGCTAATGGCGAGTATAAGCAGTGGTTTGTGATGGTAAAAGACAGTCAAAACCGTTTTACCGATAATCCTGTTTGGGGAGATGGTTGGGGTTGGGCCCTATTTAAACCAGGCAATACCAGTAAAAACCTGGCAACCGATTATAAGAAAGACTGCTTAGCCTGCCACGTTCCAGCTAAGGGAACTGATTGGATCTATACCCAAGCTTATCCCGCTTTAAGTGAATAAAGACAAGCGTCTATGTTTTAAGTCGGGCTCGAAAGAGCCCCTCTTATTTAGATAAGAATAACCTAGTGCTTCTGTCCGTTCTATCCAAAAGATAATACCTCTAACAACTTTTATTTTCCTTACATCTATCTGTTTTAGGATCTGCCTCTAAGAATCAATAAGTCAGTGAGTTTATTATCTGGTCAGTTAAATAATAAGCAGATATACTCCGCATCTTCATTTTTGCCAGTCTGGCACAGATAATATTTAACCTTCTGTAAATAAAGAAATTTATATAATTCTAGCTTGGTAAGATAAAAGGCAGTGAGGGATATCATCCCTGATAAGTATGTTTATTGGTTTTTAGTAGGTGCTAAATGAGCTTCTTTGATAATGCTGTGATTATCTTGTTTCTGATCGGAACAAGTTGTTTCTTCTCTATGTCTGAAATTGCCTTGGCTGCGTCACGCAAAATTCGTCTTAGACAGATGGCCAGCGATGGCGATCTTCGAGCTGAAAAAGTCCTGATGTTGCAGGCAAACCCTGGTAACTTTTTTACTGTGGTTCAGATTGGACTCAATGCCGTTGCCATTATGGGCGGGATCGTGGGTGAGTCAGCGTTTACGCCCTATATTCACTCCTTCCTCGCGCCTTGGTTGAGTGAACCTTGGTTGGGTAAGGTGAGCTTTTTCCTCTCTTTCGTCTTAGTGACTAGCTTGTTTATTTTGATGGCCGATCTTATGCCTAAGCGTGTGGCGATGGCGATCCCGGAAAAAGTCGCACTAATATTAGTCGGCCCTTTGCTTGTTAGTATCACTGTCTTTAAGCCACTTGTGTGGTTCTTTAATAGTTTAGCGAGCATGCTATTTCGTCTGTTGCAGATCCAAACCTCTCGTAATGATGAGGTGACCTCAGATGATATCTATGCGGTGATGGACGCAGGGGCAGAAGCCGGCGTACTCGATAAAGATGAGCAGTTGATGATGGAGAAGGTGTTTGAGATGCAAACCATTCCCGTAACGGCAGCCATGACAGCTAGGGAAAGCCTCTCCTATTTTCTGCTTCAAGACAGTGAAGAGGAGATTAAACGTAAGATATCTGAAGATCCCCACTCAAACTTCTTGGTGTGTGATGGTCAATTAGACGTGATTAAAGGCTTTGTGAATGCTAAGAAGCTATTGATATGCGTGATAAACGGCCAGAGTATTAGTTTGAAAAATAATGAGCTGGTTGAGAGCTGCTTTATCATTCCCGATACCTTAAGTTTGTCGGAATCCATGGAGTATTTTAAAAATAGTCGCGCCGACTTTGCGGTGGTGATTAATGAATACTCGCTAGTGGTTGGTATCGTGACGTCTAAAGATCTGCAAGATGCGGTGATGGGAGCTTGGTCTCTGCCTGAGAGTGAGGAGCAGATTATTGCTCGTGATGATAACTCTTGGTTGATGGATGGTGTCACCCCTATTACAGATGTAATGCGTGCACTGGATATCGAGGATTTCCCTCAAGATCATAACTATGAAACTATCGCTGGTTTTATGATGTATATGCTGAGGAAAATACCTAAATGTACTGACTCTGTTACCCATTCAGGCTTTAAGTTTGAAGTGGTGGATGTTGATGCTTACAAGGTGGATCAGCTACTTGTCACACGCCTCAATGCTCACCCCGTTACAGATATTTCACTGATTCCTGAGCCTCAGGCTTAAATCATAAAAAAAGGTGAAGCCGTAGCTTCACCTTTTTTATACAAGATGTAAAAACTGGGACCTATTAGTCACAGTTTTACTTATCTCTAATCGCCTTGCTCAACACCAGCTCGATTGATAAGGAACTGAGTTAATAAAGGTACAGGACGACCTGTTGAGCCTTTATTAGCACCGCTGTTCCAAGCTGTACCTGCAACATCTAAATGTGCCCAGTTGTACTTCTTGGTAAAGCGTGAAAGGAAGCAAGCGGCTGTGATAGAACCAGCGGCGCGGCCACCTAAGTTAGTCATATCTGCAAACGGGCTTTCAAGGTGCTCTTGGTACTCATCCCACAATGGCATGCGCCATGCGCGATCGCCACTCTGCTCACCCGCATTTAGCATCTCATGCGCAAGTGGATTATGACCTGAGAACAGACCTGATGCGTGTTTACCTAGAGCGATAACACAGGCACCCGTTAAGGTTGCCGTATCGATAACTAGCTCAGGATCGAAACGCTCAACATAGGTCAACACATCACACAAAACCAGTCGGCCTTCAGCATCTGTATTTAATACTTCAACAGTTTGACCTGACATAGTGGTGAGGATATCGCCTGGACGGTATGCGTTGCTTGAAGGCATGTTTTCACAACCTGCAAGAATACCAATGACGTTGATAGGCAGCTTCATCTCACACAGGGCTTTCATTGCACCGATAACGCCGGCTGCACCGCCCATGTCGTATTTCATCTCATCCATGGCTTCGCCAGGTTTGAGTGAGATACCACCCGAGTCAAATGTTAGGCCTTTACCAACCAGAACAATCGGCTTTTCAGTACTGTCTACTGCGCCTTTATATTCCATAACGGTCATAACAGATTCGTTATCACTACCACGACCTACAGCAAGGTATGAGTTCATGCCTAGCTTAGCCATCTGCTCTTCGCCCACCGTTGTTACGGTTAGCTCTTCGCAGGTTTCGCTAATTTGACGAGCTTGTGAGGCAAGGTAAGCTGGATTACAGATGTTAGGCGGCATGTTTGCCACATCGCGACAAAGCTGCATACCGGCAGAAACGGCCATACCATGGTCAATAGCGCGCTCACCAACAGTCAGTTCACGACGAGTCGGTACATTGAAAACCAGTTTACGCAGTGGACGACGAGTCTCATCTTTGCTGGTTTTCAGTGCATCGAAACTGTAAAGACTGTTTTGCGTTGTTTCAACCGCCTCACGAACCTTCCAATAAGTATCACGACTTTTAACATGTAACTCGGTAAGGAAACAGACTGCTTCCATAGAACCTGTTTCATTAAGTGTCTTGATGGTTTTAGTGATGATCTGCTTGTATTGACGCTCATCCAACTCGCGCTCTTTACCACAGCCAACGAGTAGAACTCGCTCACTGAGCACGTTTGGTACATGATGCAAAAGCAGCATCTGGCCAGGTTTTCCTTCCAAATCACCGCGGCGAAGTAAGTTGCTGATGTAGCCTTCACTAATTTTATCAAGCTGCTCAGCAATACCTGATAGGCGTCTGGGTTCATATACGCCAACGACTATACAAGCCGAACGTTGTTTCTCCGGACTACCGCTCTTAACGCTAAACTCCATGAGCTCTCCTAGATTCTTAAAGACAAATTTTATTATTTATTAGATAATGTCTGCTTGTGCCCAAAAAGGGCCTAAAATTGGTGCACCAATAGTTTGTTTTTTTAGGTGTTTCCCTGCCATTTTTAGTTTATGGCTGGTCACAAAACTACCAAAAGTAGACAGTCTACATGAAAGTTTGACTGACACCAGCATAATTATAAGTTTAGAGACTGGATCCTGCCTGTGATTGTATTTAGATACCTGATTCGTGAAGTTTTAAAGGCACAAATTGCGGTACTTTTCGTGTTATTAGCTATTTTTATTAGCCAACACTTTGTTCGTGTACTTGCTAATGCGTCGGACGGTGAATTTCCCGCTTCATTAGTGATGACCCTACTTGGACTCAACCTACCTTACCTTGCAGTTCTGGTACTTCCTCTTAGTTTTTTCCTTGGTATTTTAATGGCTCATGGGCGTATGTACGCCGAAAGTGAGATGGTTATATTGCACAGTGTTGGGGTCAGTGAGTGGTATATCACTCGAGTGACACTATTGCTTGCAGTGATCAATATGCTGATCACTGGAGTATTAGCCGTTTACGTGACGCCATGGGCAGAGGAGAGACAGAATCAGGTTTTAGAGCACGCTCAATCTGAAGCGGGTTTAGCTGCGATCACTCAGGGGCGTTTCCAAACCAGCCCCAATGGCAGAGCCGTACTCTTTGTTGAGCGTATCGGTCGTGACAATGAGTTAGATAAAGTGTTTGTTGCCCAGTTGCCCGACCCTGAAGCAGAGCAAGGTCAGAGTAATATCGTACTGGCCCAAGGCGGTAAGGTCATCGAAGATGAAACTGGTGGTCAACGCTTACAACTACGTGATGGTGTGCAGTATCAAGGAACGCCTAAACAGGTCGACTTCCAAGTGATTGAGTTTGGTGGCTATCAGATGCAGATAAAGGAGCAGGAGGTGAACGAGCGCCGCCGTAAACTTTCTGCCTTGCCAATTGAAGAGTTAATGAAGCAGGAGGGGCCAGAGAGCAAGGCTGAGTTCCATTGGCGACTAGCTATCCCTCTATCTATTCCCTTGCTGACTCTCATCGCAGTGCCTATGGCTAGAGTCAATGTTCGTCAGGGTAAATTTGCTAAGATGTTCCCTGCTATTTTGCTCTATCTTGGTTACTTTGGGTTGATGATCGCGGGAAGAAAAGCACTGGAGGACGGTATCATTCCTGGGTATTTAGGCATGTGGTGGATCCACCTCTCGGCACTTATCTTAGGGGGATTACTCTTAGGTAAAGAGCGGCCATCCGGCGTTAAAATCACCGGCTTATTTAAGCGTAAGCAGGTGACATCATGAGAATTTTAGACTTCTATATTGCCCGCACTTTGGTAAGCACTTCGGCGCTTTGTTTGCTTATTTTGACTGGACTGTCGGGCATCATTAAGTGGGTTGATCAGTTAAGAGTAGTAGGCCGTGGCTCCTACACCATGCTAGATGCAGGTATCTATGTACTGTTTTTGATCCCTCGCGATATCGAGATGTTTTTCCCTATGGCAGTGCTATTGGGCGCCTTGATAGGGATGGGGATGTTGGCGTCAAACTCTGAATTAGTGGTGATGCAATCGGCAGGTCTGTCGAGACTGCAAATAACCCTGTCGGCAATGAAAACTGCTGTGCCTTTGATGCTGATTATTATGGCGTTAGGTGAGTGGGGCGCGCCAGCGGCTGAGCAGAAAGCCTATGAACTGCAGGCGACTAAGATATCGGGCGGTAGCTTGATTAAGTCGAGTCGCGGGATCTGGGCTAAAGATGGAGATCTGTTCGTCAATATAGGCGAGGTGGAGGATATCAATAACCTTCGCAATATCACCCTTTATAAGTTTAACAGTGATCTTGCTCTGACCCGTACTATCCATGCTGAACGCGGTGTCTTCTCCAAAGATCATTGGCGTCTGCTGGATGTCAGACAGACAGATCTGACCGATGAGAGGGTGACCTTAACAGATTTGACTCTCTATCGCTGGGAGTCGACCTTAACGCCAGATAAGCTGAGTGTGGTGTCGGTCAAACCTGAGTCTCTGTCGATACAGGGGCTAATAGGGTATTTAGACTATCTTGAGGTGAATAACCAAGACGCTTCACGTTATGAGCTAGCCCTGTGGCGTAAGTTTATGCAGCCAGTTACGGTTGCGGTTATGATGTTGGTGGCACTCTCATTTGTCTTTGGTCCTTTAAGAACTGTGACTATGGGGGCGCGGGTACTTTTAGGGGTCATTGCTGGGTTTAGTTTCTACATCAGTAGCGAGATTTTCGGTCCATTGACCTTAGTTTATGGTCTGCCTGCCTATATTGGCGCCATGATGCCTGCGTTGATATTTGGTGTTGGGGCGATCTACTTTATTAGGAAATAGAATCAGTTTATTAGTTACGGGTTGAGAGTTACGATCTAAGGACTACGAGTTAAGAGCCGTTAAAGTCAAAGTTGCGGAGCATTGAGAGCTTGCCTCAGTGTTAGCCCGCAACTTTCTTGGATGTAGCTTGAACCTGCGACTCGAAGCTTTCTTTAGCTTATCTTGAACTCGTTACTTCTTCTAAACGCCGTGCCAGTTACGCATCTGGTTAGCTTCTTTCGAGAGTTGGACAACCTCTGAGCGTGTCATCATATCCTGTAGGGCTAACTTGTCTCCATTGATCAATATCCACAAGTTACCTATCCCTAGAAGTGACCAAACCAGACGAGCGGCAGCGGTGATCATACTCAGGCTCTGTCCGTTAGGGTGCTGAACCTTAAGTCTCCAAGCTCGCATACCCAAAGTTTGGCCGCCGTAGCTCCAAAAAGAGATATAGAACAGACCAACACAGAGTGCTATCCAAAACTGGTATATCCCTTTATAGAGTGAGTCACCGTTGAGTAGATCTGATACATGCTCATAGTTACCCATTTCGATAAGGCCTGAGGAAGTTAGCCCTGTGAACACGCCGAAACCTATGGCACCGGCAATCATATAGACGGCAACGGCCAGTAATAGATCATAGACAATGGCACCACAGCGGCGAAAGAAGCCTGCGCGGGGGAAGTTTGCATGCTCACTATTGGGCATCGAGCTCTCTTTCATGTTAACTCTCTCTAGGTTATTGAGATCTTATTGCTTGTTAATCAAATAATATAAATTGAGCTTTAGCTCTCTTTAGGGTCATCTTTGATGTAGTAGATGTCACTGAACCCCATCTTGGCAAACTCTTTATCTCTAAAGTCACGGGCTGCCGATTTTCCTTTAGATGTCATAACAACCTGCTGCTCCATCATATGGTAGCTAGTTAGATCTATCCCTTCGGCTGCTGCAACCGCTTCATGGATATTATTAAATTTGTCATAGGCGAAGTTAATCTCTTTTGCCTGTTTATTAAATTTGTAGGTAATTCTACGGGCCATAATTTTCTCAACTAATTATTAAATATGAATCTAAATCTAAACTTAAAATGACCAAGCTAGCTTATCTCCAGCACCATATAACAGGCATCAGGAGTATAACTTTCCAGGCTTTTATCAATCTTTTGACGGATAAAACCTTGTCTAAGCCAGTAACTGTCGGCGCCTTGTACTGCCACCAGTGAGATACTGCTCAGAGCCGCGTCAGCAGCACCTTGTACTAATTTGTCAAACGCTAAGCGTCCTGCGCCTTTTCCCTGTGCCTTAGCAGACAGAGCAATATCATGCAGGTAAAGGGTATTGGGCTGTGCTTTAGCTTGAACTTTTTGCTCAAGTGCTGGTGGTGTGCCTAACTCCCAAGGGTGAGCGAGGCAGTAACCTAAGGTCTGATGGTTATCTTCAATCACAAAACAAGTTTGTGGTGATAATTGCCATTTACTCTGTAGCACCTCCAGAGACTCGGGGACAATACCTGGGTAACACTCCTCTTGGATATCAAGAATGATCTTCCAGTCATCAGATATGATACTTCGTAGTTGCATGAAACCCTCAGGCCTTGTTATCAAGAGACGTATAATACTTTATTTAAGGTACCTTTGCTCTAGGTGACGTTTGAAATATTCGGGATTTAGGGGCTCGCCAGTGGCCTGTTTGACCAGTTCATCGGTCGACAGTAAACAGCCTTTTGACCAGATGTTTTGCTCAAGCCAGTCAAATATAACCTGTATTTTACCTTGGGCCACTAATGCATCGACCGAGCCTAAGCTCTTTTCAATCGCGTAACGAAATTGCGCTGCGTACATAGCCCCTAAGGTGTAACTTGGGAAGTAACCTAACTCTCCTACAGCCCAATGTATATCTTGCATACAGCCATTTTGATAATTCCCACTGGTATCAACACCTAACAGGCTTTGCATATTCTCAGCCCAGAAGTCGGGCAGGTCGGCTACCGCTAAACTGGCATCCACTAAGCCTTTTTCAGCTTCAAATCGCAGTAGAATATGACAAGGATAGGTGACTTCATCTGCATCGACTCGGATAAAGCCTGGCTCGACTCTGGTATAGAGCTTAGTTAAAGCTTGGGTATCGAGCCCCTTGCCTAAATGCTGGGAGATGAGTGGCTCAAGTTGGCTAAGGAATCCTGCTCCACGGCCTAGCTGCATCTCACAGAAGAGGCTTTGGCTTTCATGAATTGCCATAGAACGGTGTCCACCTACAGGCTGACCACGCCACTGTTTAGGCAGACTTTGCTCATATCTGGCATGGCCTGTTTCATGAATAACTCCCATTAACCCTTGGGTAAAATCAGTTTCATCAAAACGCGTAGTTAAGCGAATATCCCCAGGGACACCGCCGCAAAAAGGGTGGCTGCTGGTATCTAAACGACCTTGGTTGAAGTCAAAGCCGAGAAAGTTCATCACGTCTCGCCCTAGCGCTTCCTGTTTTTCGGCTGAGAACGAGGGAATATCGACTTTCAAATCATTTAGCTGATTCGCCTGAACTTGGATGATCATCTGTGGTAGCCAGCTCTTTAAACTGCCGAACACTTTCTCCAAACGACGTGTTGTCATGCCAGGCTCAAATTTGTTTAGGAGAGCGTCATAGGGGCTGATGTTTTGGGCTTGTGCGCGGATGGCCGCTTCCTCTCTGACTAGCGTGATAAGGGCTTCTAGGTTCGGTTTAAACCCCTGCCAATCATTGTTTTTGCGCTGCACACGCCATGCATGTTCACACTGGTAGGCGAGCTGAGTCTTACTTTGTACAAGCGAAGCTGGGACGATATTGGCCTGAAAGTACTGATACTGCATCTCTCGCAGATTGGCTGCTTGCTCCATATTCAGCACTTCATCTGCCGCAAGATTTAGTGTTTCCTCAATAAAGTCGGCGGTTTTTAACTCATGAATATGCCCTGCAAGTTCGGCCATTGCCGCCCCTCTTGCTTCACTGCCACCACTTGGCATCATGGTGGCTTGATCCCAGTCGCCAAGTGCGCTTAAGTGTTCAAAATGTGAGATTTTTTGAAAATGTTGACTGAGCTTGCTGTAGTGAGGATTGCTGTTTGAGTTGGCCATGTGAGCTCTTTATTTGATTGCCTATTTGACTATGGTACTGATTTTTAATCCAAGATCATAATGCAATAGTCCGCTTTTAAATGTGGTTTCTATCCTGTCTCTGTTTTGCTATAGTTTCAAAGTTGAAATGTGAGGGGAAAGTTAATTTTTTCTTTTATTTCAGTAAAATGGAATGTTGTATTGTACATGGAGGCTACTATGGTGGAATTTTTATTCGCCCAAGCTAATTTACCTTTTTCTATCTCACTCTCATTTGTCCTCCTGTTGGGGATATTCGAAGCGCTCTCTTTAGTTCTTGGCTACAGCTTAGTGGGAGCGATGGATGATTGGGCTCCTATCGATCTGGATGTGGACGCCGATGGCTCAGCTTCTGGTTTTACCGGAGTATCCGGTTGGCTGTGTCTTAATCGATTACCCCTGCTTATCTGGTTTGTATTGGTGTTAGTGAGTTTCTCTATCACAGGGTACACAAGCAACTTTCTCTCTCTGTTATTAACTGACCAACCACTTCCTCAAATTATCAGCTTACCTATTGCGCTTATATTGACAGCTTTTTCGTGTAGATATGTTGGGGCGGCAGTTGCTAAGGTATTGCCTAAAAATGAGAGCACAGCTGTCTCTATCGATACGCTATTAGGCAGTATTGGGACTGTGACATTAGGTTGCGCGATTAAAGGCAACCCGAGCGAGGCTTTGGTTAAAGATCAGCACCAACAGAAACACTATGTATTGGTCGAACCTGAAGTGGCGGGAGTGGAGTTTCAAACCGGCACTCAAGTGGTACTGCTAAAGCGTGAGGGCACGGTTTGGTCAGCGGCTAAATTCGATTCTTAATTCAAAACAGTAAAATTTTAAGGGAAATAAAATGGACCAAATTCAAGGTATTGGCTCAACGCTAGGCGGAGGCTTCGTGTTTATTGTTGCCGGCGCAGTGTTGTTGGGCATATTAGTTATCGGGCTTATTTTTGCCAAGCTGTATCGACGTGCTTCGAAAGAGATGGCATTTGTTAGAACTGGTTTTGGCGGTGAGAAAATAGTTAAAGATGGTGGTGCGATAGTACTGCCTGTATTGCATGAAACCATTGCGGTTAACATGAATACCCTGCGTATCGAAGTGGAGAAGATGCAAAAAGATGCATTGATCACTAAAGATAGAATGCGTGTGGATGTGAGAGCTGACTTCTATCTTCGTGTCGCTCCGAGTGCCGAAGGGATCTCCATGGCGGCGCAAACTTTAGGTTCGCGTACCACACGTGTTGAAGAGGTTAAAAAGTTGATGGAGTCTAAGTTTGTTGACGTGCTTCGAGCCGTTGCTGCTGAGATGACCATGACTGAGATGCATGAACAAAGATCTGATTTTGTGCAGAGAGTTCAGAATAATGTGGCTAACGATCTTGAGAAAAACGGTTTGGAGTTAGAGTCTGTCTCACTGACTGGCTTTGATCAGACGGATCTACAGTTCTTTAATGAAAATAATGCTTTTGATGCCGAAGGTCGTGCTCGCTTGGCAAAAATCATCGAAGAGAAGCGCAAAGAGACCAACGACATCGAGCAGGAGAACCGCATTAAGATTGAGATGCGTAATCTAGAAGCTGAAAAAGAGTCATTGGATATTGAACAAGCTGAGCAGGAAGCGAAATTGATCCAGCAGCAGGCACTGGACTTTAAGCGTGCAGAGCAGAAGGCTGAGATTTTAAAGCAGCAGGAGCAGAAAACACGTGAAGAGCGTGAGGCTGAAATTGCGAAAGAACGCGCAATTGAGAGTGCTGAGATTGAGAAAACTAAAGATATCGAAACCCGTGAAATTGAGAAGCGTAAAGCGATTGAGCAGTCTCGTATTCAGCAGCAAAGGGATATCGAAGTTGCCGAACAAGATAAGCAGATCGCAATTGCACAGAAATCGGAAGAGGAGTCAGCGGCTAGGGCTAAGGCTGCTGAAGCTGAGAAGTTAAAGGTTGAGAAGCTCGAAGCCGTTATCACCACCCGTCAAGTTGCTGAGGCAAATCGTAGTAAAGAGATTGAGGTGATTGATGCTCGTAAAGAAGCTGAGCGTGAAGCGGTGGGGATCACGGTTCAGGCGGAAGCTGAGAAGCGTGCAGCCGAAGATAAATCCAGTGCGATATTGATTGAAGCTAAAGCCAGCGCCGATGCGAAAATGCTTAAAGCTGAAGCGGATGAGAAGGTTTATGCGGTTGAGGCAGCCGGTAAGCAAGCGCTTCACGAAGCTGAGAATGTGCTAAGTGATGAGCAGATTGAGTTGCAGAAGTCCTTAGCTGTGCTGGAAGCCCTACCTGAAGTGGTTAAGCAGTCAGTGAAGCCTCTTGAAAATATTGAGGGGATTAAAATACTGCAAGGTTATGGCGCCACGGGAAGCAGCGCTTCGCAATCAGGTGTGATGGCTCAAGCTGGACAAGGCGGTATTGCTGAGCAGGTGACCAGTGCTGCACTTAACTATCGTGCTAATGCGCCAGTGGTTGATGCCATGCTGCGTGAGTTAGGTTTAGTGGATGCAGAAAAGGGCGGGCTTAACGATCTGCTTAGCGGTAACAACTCGCTGGCATCTGATACCCTCTCAATTTTAGACCCTAATAAACTCAAGCTCAATGGTAATGGTCCATTAGTCGATGGTGCTGAGGGAGTTGATGGGCTAGATAAGAAAGAGAACCCAAATCTGAACTAAATCTTAACTTAAGTGGTAGGATTTGAATTTAGCATTCAAGTAGAAAAGCGCCTTAGGGCGCTTTTTTTGTTTAGTGGTAAAGTGATGTCACTTTTTGATGATTAGTCACATCTCTTTTTAATTAAACTGACTTTTCATAGGCGATAGATAACCATTTGATCACTTCATCATCGATATCAGATAACTCGTGTAACTGTATTCTATGGGTGCACATGGTGCCAAATGGACCTGAATTTTCTAGTCGTCCTTGCACTTCAATGTCTTTGAGTTTTAAGCCCAGATCTACTCTAGATTTAGTAGCGGGCTTAATTAATGCGAACTGTTTTGCGCGTATGACACTCACACTGGCTTTTTTAGGGCTAAGGGTGACATCATTACCAAACTTCAATACGACGGATATCAGTTTGTCATAGAGTGGTTTTAGTGTGGCTTTACCATCATATTGTGCCGAAACTAGATCTTCACTCGGTGCATCTTGCTCTTTTGATAAAGTGACTATGGTATTGGCAAAACCATGTGTTACGCCATGTTCCGTCTTCAGAAATTTTACCGCTATTGAGTGCTTTTCTAGTTTCTCTTTTTTGAGTATTTGAAACCATTCCTCCAGTGTTTTCCCTGTTTTTTCTGGCATGTTGTTAATCATTGTTTGCAGGGTTTTGTCCATTTTTCCTACCTTTTTATTAAAGATGAAAGGAACTCATTGGGAGAGTCTAAACCCAAATAGATGAGTTTGCCCGTATCGAGCTTAATCTCTACATTAGGCTGCCCTGACAAGTTAAACCTTTTAATGTGGTGAGCTCTACGTATGGTTTTAGTGTTTAGTTGTACTGAAACAATATCATCAAATGGAATAGTGAGCGGGTTCCATACACCGTACCTCACAATAATACTTGTGGATGTAATGGAGATAGGTCTAATCGAAATCGCTCTATATTCGGCGATGAAGAACACTAAGCCAATTAGCGTCATTATCGAAATAACATTTGCAGAGATTGGCGACCATAGAAAGTGCAGTACTAAGTGCATTATGGGGAGTTCAAACACAATGATAAGGATGAAACCTAATAAGTTGCTCTGAGTACCATCCTTCATATGACAGCTAAAATGTTTCTCTCCATGAAAGTCGTTTCGATTAACTCTTTTTGTAAATAAAGCATAGGTCCATACTCTTGCCTCAAAAGAGAGCAGAGCACTTATGGCGCCTTTACCTAGAATAGACTCAATGGGTTGTGAAATGGCTAAGTCAGGATCTTTGCCTTGGTTTAATTGCGCTTTGATAGCAAAGATAACAGTAAAAATAGTGATGATTTCTAAGGTGACAAACACAGCAATGGCAAGGTAACGCCCAGACTCTAAATAATGCCAAACTAACTTCGAGTTTTCAGGGATCACTAAGCTACCAAGCAGGATAACTAAGCAGCTATAGGCCAAGGCCTTAACGGCAGCCTCCTTCCTATCTTTAATGCAGATAAAGCAGAGGATAGGTAGAAATATTAAACCATCTACCACTAAAAGCCACTCAGGTTTAGTGCTACCAAAATCATTTAATAGCGTTGAGCTCTGGTAATAAAACACCCATGAACAAGCCATGATCAGTAGAGAGATGAAAGGAATATTTCTCTTTGTCAAAATCTTCATCGACTCCTCTTACAGTTTAAATAGTTTATCAAGATTAACACTATACATTGCCAGTGTGGGAATTAGCTGAAATTGGCTTATGTAAAAATTGATTTATTTTGTGTTGAATGTAAATAACATGGAGAAAGGAACTTAATATTGGGTTTAACCAGAGATCACCTCCTTTTTTAGCCCCAATGATTTGATTGATCCTATTTCTTACTTTTATCAGCCATGTAATATGAAAGATAGAAGAGATAACGTGCATAGCCTTTGAGAAAATAAGTAGCTCTTGACTGCCGCTTGCGACAAAGAAAATAATAAGGCTAAAATAGGAGATGAGATGTATCGTGATGGCAGAAATCGAGAACCATTGTGGGATTGGATTTACCACATTTTCATTAACTATTCTTGTGAGAGTGAACAGTTGATAAATGACATAAATGCCAAAAGTAAGTACACAAAACGTAATGGTTTTAGGTATTGAGTTTGAGTGGAATATATTTTTTATGTTTTTCATTTTCTTCCCTGAACAGTTGATAAACATACATCTAGGTAGATTGTTATAATTAAAACCGAAGGCCACACTCTATGGAGTCTACTAGTACCTTTGTTACTCTGAAAAATCACATTGAATTTATTTTATTAAAATTAGCGACCTTGGAGTGAAAACCAAGCTTTTTGCATCTTTTTTAGTAGCTTGTTAAAGCTGTTTTCATCTAAACCTTCATCAGGTGGGTCACCACTATCCTCCTTTATTTTACGTTGCTCTTGCTTCGCTTTTTCCACATTCTTAAATTGAGGCGGTGGAATGGGGAAAAAGGAGATTAAAGGAAATATTGCTAAAAACAGGAAGGCTCCTTTTGACATGCCTCTCCCCCATTTTACCAGTTTAAACATCACTTTAATTAGGGTCAGAAAGAGGATGACGACAACAATATATTGCAGTAACTCATTTATTAAATAGTTAAGTAGATCCATATATTTTGTCATCCAATTTACCTACGTCATTATAATAGATGGGGTGAAGATGCCCTTTTTCAAGTCGCTTATAACTAATTGATTCGTAAAGAGGATTGATTGTTGACTAGCCAGAACGGAAATTTCAGACCTCTATTGGTTAGTTTCTTGGTTTTCGGGAGGGGTAGGGACAGTGCGGGAAGCGCTAAAGTCTATTTTATGAGCCTAGGGCATATCAAAACAACTAAATGTGTTTGGTTTTATTTCATTACTGCTATCAACATTAAACTTCAAAAAGCGACTAGAGCATTCACTGTCTTGCCATGGTTGGCAGCTAGACACTGATACTGTACAACTATTACCAAAACATCCATAAGTTAGCATATTTACTTTATTCATTTTATTAAGCTCGAGTAACGAAGCTACAACAGAACCTACAGTCTTCACAGCTTTTCCTTCACAGGCATAATTATCTGCTGAAATGGGTATGTTTGAGTATTTTAATATTTTTTCGATCAACTCATGGGTATCAGGCCTTTGCTCTGAGTTATCATGAAAATATAAATAAGTACTTGAAGCTCCTAAAGTTATACCAACAATAAAGATTATTAAATATATCAATCTAGTTAACATTGTGAAGGTACTCTCGCCGGCGCATAAGGTTTAAAGCAACCGCGCGTCTTTTCGCGTCGTATTGTCTTTGCTTGGTAAGTGCTTTGTGAGTACATAGGCCAGTAACGGCAGCCATGATAATAAAGCTATGAATAGCCCATAAAGCATGTAATTAGTCTTATTGATATATGGCCACCCAAGCTCCGTACCCCATGGGTATTCACTTAGTATTTCATCGGTGGCGAACAATCCAATATACACACCTTCATAACCAGCTAAGAGTGTAAAAAATACACCTAAAAGTACAAAAGCGAGAATGATGAGCTTATTCATGATGGCCATTGAACGAGCCTGAAGAGTTACTCGTTCTTGATTGATTTTTAATATCATACAATGACTGTATCGAAGTTTCTGTGTCGATTCAATGCTTCACTTGGCATGATTCTTTGATGGGGGCTTGCAAATAAGTCGTATTAGTTATGTGCTTACTTTTTGTAATATGGTTTAAATGATATGCCATATATATCTTCAATTTCTTGTTGGCTTTTCTCTACACAATTAAAAGTTGATACGTAGGCGGCTTCAGTCAGTATTCCATTACGCATATTTTCCTCGAATAAGTATGTAGTGTATCCGGTATAGTCATTAACAGGGGCGTAGAATAGTTGATTGTTAATTTTGATGATATTTTCAGTTTCGTTACCTTTAGTCCCATCGTCGTCACTATAAAAATATGATGTAGTATTGGATTTTAAATTAAACTCAATCCAATTTTCAGGACTCTTTATAGAGCTTTTGTCAAATATAGTAGGATCAACTATTTTGCCGTCATCATTAATTAAAACATCACTAACGACAAGGCAATACATGGTATCAGCGATACTAGGTTGTCCAAATAGTATAAATGTTAATATGACAATATTCTGTATTGTTTTCATAAAAAATTCCTACAAATAAATCTTCGCATAAAGGGCTGAGACTTATTGGCTATACTTGAATTAAGCGCCAGCTAACGAGAAGGCATCCGAACTAACGAAGTGGGGGTTCATGCGTTATCTAGTTGCCACTTGGCACACCCGAAATAGCAATCTGAGCGAAAAAATGAACATTGTCCTCATCATCATTTGACATGAGCTTTAAAACTTTGGCCATAATAAACCCTCTACTTGGTCATATTTCTCAGCAACCTTAAGAAACGGCTCAGCCCAGCCGCTACTTAAGCTGAGCTCTTGTAGAGGTCCTGTCGGTGCAAACATAACACCCACCTCAGCCCTTTCTGGCAAAGCGTATGACTTCGCCATGTTTAGAAATTTAGTAATCTCTTTCGTAGCATCCGCTGCATCTTCCCAGTAAGACCAGAAAAAGTCATTATCTGGGATTTGCACAAGCTCAATTGCAGATTCAAGTACGTGAACCAATGCTTCATAAGGCTCTGATTTATTTATTGATCCGTGAATCAATTCTTTGGTGCGATCTAGTTTCATTGAGACAGTTAACAGCTTATTCAATAGCCGCACGATAACGTTCCGGCCTGCTTTCCTATTTTTGATTAACTTATCACCGCTAATTGACTGGCGTAAATAGATTACTTTTTATAGAGGACAATATAGAGCAGCACAAGTGTTCAGAAGAAAAGGTGTGTGGGGTTTTATGAGGCCTGTATAGCACCTCTGCTGCTCTCAGTACTTTGATATCAATAAGGTTATCAAATCACCTTTGAGTTATTGATGCATCAAGCTTTACTCGAAGTTATCAGGCTCACCATGAAAAGCTTTTATCATGAGCCCAATTGCAGCAACTAAGCAGGGGACAGCGAAAGTGCTTATGGTCACTAAAACCATAACTGGCACACTGTTTATAAACTCCATGGGGGGAACCTTAGTTATTTAATACCAAGGAACACAATCGCACATGGAGCTATTTCGAATTTTGATTTTGTTCACATAAACAGCTACTTAAAATAATGTTAATCTCATAGATCTAAAAGGTTAATCTAAGCCTTCATTCGAAGGCCAATACAGTTCAGGAAGGAGTAATAATGTTAATCCAGTAACAGCGCCAAAGCAGGTTGACGGTTACCTGGGTAAACTTGATAGGCTTTGTGATGTTTAATCAAACTGGCCTTTTTATCTCCTTGGCTAATAAGTAAGCCATGTTTGGCGGCGGCTTGGGCTAGTAACTGCTCATCTGCGCGTACATAAAGGGTGATAGGTTTGACAATTTTCTGCTCTTTAATACGCTGCTGGTACTGCTCGACAGAGATGATTAAACTGCAGCGACCGTCACTGTCGAGTTTTAACTTAGTATCCACTTCGGCATCGAGAATGACTAACCAGTCACTCTCTTCAAGCTCAGTTAACATAGCTTGTAGCGCATCACCTAGTTGGGTCTTGTTTAGTACAGCGCTGTATTGATTATCAATGCGCTTAAATAGCGAAGGGAGCTGAGCACCGGCACCTTTGCTTCTAGCTTCGCGGATCCAGCGAGTGAGATCTTGGGCGACAAGTTTGGCAAAACGGCGCTCTTTTAAGGCTTGAACCATCCAGCTACACAAAAAATGACTTTCAGCAGTTGCGGTATTGATGGCGTTACTACCTGCCGCTCGCTGTTTGAGTGCTGAAAGTCCTGCTTGTACTAGCTCTAAAAGGGCTTGGTTATAGGTTTGCTCTGTCATGGGATCTCTACCCTATGCAATAAAGCGGCGATTATAACCGATAATTTTAGGAATACTATAACCACAACGGGCAACCAGAGCCGATAACTTTAATGTGGGTTACATAGGCACTAAACTTGCCGCCATTTCGATTAATTGAGGTGCAGGTCGCACTCTAAAGTTAGGGTTTACATATTGGAAATGGATAAGCCCAGTACCATCACTGATGTAGATGGCGGGAACGGGTAACACCAAACGCTTGTCACCTTGTGGAGTGACTTTCAGTAGCTCATCAAGCTTTAGCTTTTTCATGTAGCGCTCTGTGGTTTTTTCGCTGGTGTAATAGGCGAGGCCAAAAGCTTGCATGGCGTTAAGATTAGTATCGGAGAGCAAAGTGTAGGAGAGCTTTTGATCTATCATAGAGGCATTAAGCTTCTCAGGGCTGTCGGGGGAGATACCGATAAGCTGGAAGCCCATCTCAATGAGCTTAGGTTCAATCTCTTTTAGCTGTCCCATCTGTGAATTACAAAATGGGCACCAACCACCTCGATAGAAGAAGATAATGCTTGGTTTCCCTTGAGTTAAGCTCAATAAGTCGAGGGTTTCTCCCTTGAGGTTTGCTACTTTGGCCGAAGGTAGCATCTGACCATTCATCAATGGCATCACATTGAGATCATTGCTGGCGATAGGTTTCGCGGTTGCGATGAGGGAGAGACTGGTTAAGCAAAGTAGCAGCACGTTAAGTGTTTTGGTGAACATCTTGGTTTACTTCCTATTGAAATTGTTATGCAGAACAGACCGAGGAAGGGATGATTTTGTTGCAGGCTAGCAGGTACAAAAATGCCGCTCATGGGGAGCGGCATCGATAGTAAAGCGGTTAGGTTAGCTCAAGGGCTTACTTAGATTTCTTAATCTTAGCGTTAGATGAGTTCTTCACCTTAACGCGGCGACCTTGCATATTTCGCTCACCGATCACCTGTTCAGAGACATTGTCCTGACGGTTTTGCTTCTTGGCGAAGCTGCGGCGGGTCTGTAGGTGTTTAATCAGTAGATCACGGCTGCCCACTTCATAACCCGCGATGGTGATACGAGGAAGTTTTTTACCGATAAGTTTTTCGATATCGGCTAAGGTGCGCTCCTCTTCACGGCTCACCAGTGAGATGGCAACCCCTGACTTACCAGCGCGGCCAGTACGACCGATACGGTGTACGTAATCTTCGGCTAGGAAAGGAAGGTCGTAGTTAACAACATACTCTAAGTCTTGAATATCCAGGCCACGAGCAGCAACCTCGGTGGCGACTAGTACGCGCACTTTACCCTCTTTAAACTCGCGCAATGCACGGCGACGGTTACCTTGGGCTTTCTCACCATGGACAACAGATGAGGGGATACCATCAAGGTTTAGCTCTTTAACTAGCTTGTCGGCAGCATCACGGGTTGCGGTAAAGATAAGTACTTGTTTCCAGTTCTTTTTACCGATCAGCTCAGAAACAAGCTCACGCTTACGGCGCTGCTCTACCGGATAGACCACTTGGCTAACGGTATCGGCAGTGGTGTTCTGCTTATCGACGCTGATAAGCTTAGGCTTATCTAAGAAGTCGTTGGCAAGCTTTTTAACCGAAGATGAGAAGGTGGCTGAAAACAGCATTTTTTGGCTGTTTTTATTCACCGCTTGTAATACTTTTTGGATATCGCTGACAAAGCCCATATCTAACATACGGTCGGCTTCATCGAGCACCATAAAGTCGACATTTGATAGGTTAAGGTTACAGGCTTGAATATGCTCAAGTAGACGCCCTGGAGTCGCGACTATGATGTCCACGCCTCGCTTAATCTTTTGCGCCTGAGTCTCCAGCTTTACACCGCCGTAGATGGTCAAAACAGAGACCTGCATATGCTTGCTGTAATCATTGATATTGTCGGCAATCTGACTCGCTAGTTCACGAGTTGGCGTTAATATCAGTGCGCGAGTGTTAGAGCGTTGTGTCTCACTCGGCTTGTCGATCATCTTCTGTAAGATAGGCAACGCGAAAGCGGCGGTTTTACCTGTGCCAGTTTGGGCACTTGCCAGTACATCTTGGCCACGGCGAATCGCCGGGATCGCTTGCTGCTGAACTGGTGTCATTTTCTGATAACCACATTCTGAGATGGCGCGCAAAATCTCGGGAGCAAAACTAAAAGATTCAAATCTCATCTTGGATTTCCTGTAATAAACCAATTCATATGCCAGCGAATTTTGTCTGGACTGAGTAAACAAGGCCATCAAAATGGCGGTGGCGGAGTATAGCAAGTTTGTACAGAGTTTAACAGCAAAGCCTATTGGAGGAGAAACAGATCATTTGTAGGAAAACAGAAGGGGGAAAAGGTTAAATTAATTTAAGAGGATATCAGCTGGAAAGCCTTACGCCAGCATGTTAAGTATGGATTTATAATGCAGTAAAACTCCGGGAGACTGCGTCGTTTCAGCCCCCCGGATTAGCCTTGACTAGATTGCCTTAGTGGCATTTTCCAGCCAAACAAGATCATCACCTTGCATCAAAGGAGATAGCTTACTCCAAACCAACTTATGGTAATCATTAAACCAGCTTATCTCAGCATCGTTTAGTAGGCTCTTATCGATAAGGCGTGCATCCATTGGGATCATGGTCAGGGCGCTAAACTCAAACATCTCACGCTCAATACCCGCCAACGCTTCACAAGGGCGAACGTAAACCAGATTCTCTAGACGTATCCCAAACTCATCGGCGCGGTAGTAGCCAGGCTCATTGGAGAGCACCATGCCTGGGAGCAGGGCAACATCGTTGCTGTTCTTGCCGATACGTTGTGGGCCTTCATGGACATTGAGGAAGTGACCGACACCATGGCCTGTGCCGTGATCATAATCGAAGCCGTGTCGCCATAGATATTGACGGGCAAAAGCATCTAGCTGCTGACCTGAAGTGCCGCGGGGAAAGCGCGCTTGATCGAGCGCAATATGGCCCTTTAAGACTAAGGTGACCATCTTTCTCTGCTCATCTGTGACCTGACCGATGGCGATAGTGCGCGTCACATCAGTCGTGCCATCAAGGTATTGTGCCCCTGAATCCACCAGATAGATGCTGTTGTTGGTCATCAGTGCTGGGGTGCCATTATTGTGGTTGTAGTGACACATGGCTGCGTTGCCACCCACTGCAGAGATGGTATCGAAACTTGGCTCACGGTATTGTGGATCTGCTAAACGATAAGTTTCTAGTTTATCGGCTAGCTGGCCTTCATCATAAAAGTGTCCGGCTGCCACTTCGCTGTCCAGCCAAGCCAGAAAGCGAGAGACCGCGACGCCATCACGGATATGACAAGCTTTCATACCGGCAAGTTCGCTGCTGTTTTTCTGTGCCTTGCTTAATGCGACGGGATCTAATCCTGCCACTAAGGTGGCGCCAGCTTGTTCTGCTGTAAGCTGTGACCAGGCATTGGAAGCGTTAGGATCTGCCAACAGCTTGATGTTAGATAGTTCACTTAGGACTGCTTCAAGCTCATCTTCGGCTCTGAAAGTGACGCCTGTACCAACATGGGCCTCAATACCACTAGGCAGCTTATCGAGCTGAGTGAATAGCACCAGATCGCCGTTTGCATGAAGCAGAGCTGAGCCTAAGATAACCGGTAGGCGAGGCACATCGCTGCCGCGAATATTCAGTAGCCAACAGAAAGAGTCGAGTGAAGTGATAAGCGCCATATCGGCACCTGATTTTGCCACTACTTTTCCTATCTCAAGGCGTTTCTCTTGGCTGGTTTTTCCGGCGCTTTTCGCATCAAATAAGATAGCGGGTGCGCTCGAAGGCGCAGGTCTGTTTTGCCAGTGAAGATCCACAGGGTTTTGCTTAACTGAGATAAGTTGCATATCAGACTTTGTCAGTTCAGCTACGGCTTTTTTCTGCCAGCTTAGAGGGTGTAAGCGTGGATCATATCCGATACGGGCATTGGCGGTTAAGGTGTCGGCTAGCCATTGAATTTGTGGCGTATCGGTTAGGCTTAAGTACTGAAAAAGCTCGCCATCGACCTGAAGTTTAACTTGTACTGTATAGCGGCCATCGATAAATATCGCTGCGCTCTCTTTAAGTACGATAGCCATACCAGCTGAGCCGGTGAACTCACTAACCCACTGTAGACGCTCATTACGCTCTGGCACATATTCACCTAAATATTCATCGGCGCGGGGAATGATAAAGGCGTCGAGGTTATTTTTTGCCATTTCGCTGCGTATTGCATCTAGGCGTGAGGCGATTGTTTGTGTCATAGGAGCTCCGTTTTTTGACGATAAGGTTGGAGTTAAATGCTTACCGATTTTTTGTTATGGAATTATTTGCGGCGATTATCGCAGCTCAATAGGGCCTAGGGAAGTTTCACCTGCATGATTTTTTATAAGGTTAAGCGCGGAGTTGTAAACTTTGAAACACTTTACTTGTTACTTTCCTGTTTAGATCTATTAGATTAAAGCATTCCGCTGAACGAATATTGAATGTAATTGGTATCATAGGAGTGTTTAATGCCATTTAATGTGTGGGTACTGACCTTAGCCCAAGCTTTTGCCATGAGTGCAGCCCCTATGATGATGTTGCTTGGGGGGATCATTGGCATCGAGTTGGCACCCGAGCCTGGTTTGGCGACACTGCCCATCACGGCGATGGTGATAGGAGTTGCTATCTCTGTCCTGCCAGTTACCCAATTGATGCGACGTTTTGGTCGTAAACCTGTCTTTATTTCAGGCTCTATTTTGTCAGCCATAGCCGGACTTGTTGCCGCCTATGGTACCCATGAGAAAAATTTCGTCATTTTCTGCGTCAGCGGTATTCTGCTTGGGGTGAGCGGCGCTATCGTGCAGCAATATCGTTTTGCTGCGATGGAAGCGGTTGAGCCCAATTTGGGGGCTAAAGCCGCATCTAGGGTGCTATTGGGTGGATTAGTTGCCGCCTTTTTAGGACCTGAGCTGGCAGTATTTGGTAGTGAATTAGTTGATATTCCCTATGTAGGCGCTTTTATGTTCCTCACCTTCATCTGTTTACTGGCAGCTTTTACGCTCTCATTTTATCGTGAGCCCAATCGAGCTAATCTGGCTCATCAAGATGTTGATCAAAGTGAGATACGTGCTTTTGGTACCATCTTGAATCAGCCTAAAATCTGGGTTGCTATTGCGGGCGCCATGATAGGCTTTGCCATGATGAGCTTTGTGATGACGGCAACGCCACTGCATATGCATCACAATGAACATTACTCTTTGGCCGACACTAAGTGGGTGATCCAGAGTCATATTATTGCCATGTATCTTCCCTCCCTATTTACTGGGTACTTGGTGGCTAAGTGGGGAGTCACAAGAATGATGTTGATTGGATTAACTGCTTATCTGGTGACCATAGTTATTGCGCTGGCGGGAAGCGAACTGCTTAACTACTGGGTGGCTCTGGTGTTACTCGGCTTGGGTTGGAATCTATTGTTTGTCGGTGGCACTGTGCTTCTGCCTCAGTGTTACCGTGCAGGCGAGGGCTTTAAGGTTCAGGCGTTAAATGACACCTTGGTCTTTGGTGCGCAAGCTTTAGCATCATTAAGTGCTGGCTGGGTAATACATCAGTTAGGTTGGCAGTTACTGCTCAATATCTGTATCCCCTTTATTGCATTGCAACTTCTCCTGATGGCTTGGTGGCGCTTTAGTGAAAACAGTCGAGCCAGCGCTGTCGAATAAGTCTTTACCTCCACTTATCACTGGAGTGCAAATTCAATCAATGCAAATAGTTAGAGATAATGTTTAGTGAAAAGCTATCCCTCTCTTTTGTAAATTTATGGTAGAATTTTGTTTCAAACTGGCGTGTTTCCTCTACCTGTTTTAGGTAGAGTCGTGGAGAGAGTGATGCAAACAGTAACGGTCGATATCGGTGGCAGCAAAGCACTCTTTGAGATGCATTTTGATGGGCGAACCGAGCAGTATAAAATTCCAACCGGCGAACATTTCAATATAGATAGTCTCAACCAACAACTTCAGGAGTTGGAGTCAGATTATGGTTTTAAAGATTACCGTTTAGCCATCGCACTGCCTGGTCTAGTTCAGGATAACCAGCTGCTTTCGAGTAAATCTCTTATCGGGTTAAATGGTCTATCTAAGAGTGATATCAACACTCAAGCTCAAACAGTATTGATCGTCAATGATATTGATGCGGGCATGCAGGCCGTTACTGATAGCAGGCATGATTGTGAACTGCTAGTGATGTGCGGTACTGGGATTGGTATGGCTATCTCAATTAATGGCAAGCTATTTACTGGTGCTCACGGTCTGGCGGGAGAGTTAGGTCACTGCCGAGTAATGACTGAGTCGGGAGAGTTTAGTCTGGAGCAGTTGGCAAGTGGCGGTTCCATTCAAACTCGTGAGATAAAGTCTCAGGCTGATCTATTTCGTGCAGGAAGTTATTTAGGCATGGGGATGGCTTGGGCCGTTAACCTGTTTAACCCTAATCGTATCTGGCTAGCCGGTGGCATGATGAATAATGCCGATTACTATCGAGGTTGCATCTCAGCCCTGAATGAGATGGCGCTAACAGCCCCACTTTCACAAGCTAAAGTTGCAAGGGTCGACGACATGGAGACTATAGTTTGTCGAGGGCTAAAAGTGATGTTAGATAGAAGCTGTAATTAAACCTATCTATGACATTTTCAGACATACCCGCGATATCTTGAGCATAACGATGAACTATTCGCTGACACTTTGTATATTTTATGCTAGAAAGGAGCCTCTCTCATGACTGGACAGTTAATCGGTTTTGACTAACTTGTCGAGCAAGCCTGGAAGCCATAGGGTTTCCTAGTATAAAAAATAGAAAGGGTAAGCAGATGACCTTAGGTGTAGGCGGTTCAACCGCAGAGCAAGAGTTAGCGAAATTAACCGACATGACAGAGGGCACTGGTCCTATTAGTTATGATGAATATAGCCGTCGTATTGAGAAGGCGCAGGCCTTGATGACAGCCGAGGGAATCGAGGCTATCTATGTCAATGCTGGGACTAATCTGTACTACTTTACTGGTACTCGTTGGTACGCGAGCGAGCGTATGGTGGGAGCCATTATTCCGGCAAAGGGTAAACTTGAATATATCGCTCCAGCTTTTGAGCTTGATACCCTTGAAGGCTTTATGGTTGTTAAAGGTAAAGTGAATACTTGGCATGAAGATGAGAGCCCCTATTCACTGTTTGGTGATGCGCTAATACAGATGGGTGTCAACAGTGGCAAGGTAGGCATCGATGAGTCGGCAGCTTTCTTTATCTTTGATGGTGTTCGTCAAGCTCATAATCAATTTGAATATGTGAACGCAAAACCTGTGACTGCAGGCTGTAGAATGATCAAATCTGAGGTTGAACTTAGCCTATTGCAGCGTGCTAAAGATATGACGTTAGAGGTACATAAAGCCGTTGCCCGTATTTTACATGAAGGGATAAGTGTTGGTGAGGTTGAGGCCTTTATTCATGAGGCCCACAAGCGAGTTGGTGCTCCTGCTGGTTCTTACTTCTGCATCGTTCTATTTGGTGAAGACAGTGCTTATCCACACGGGGTTAAGTCGCCTAAAGTACTTGAGTTAAATGATACTGTACTTATCGATACAGGGTGTCAGCTACAAGGCTATAACTCCGATATTACCCGCACCTTTGTTTTTGGCACGCCAAGCGCTCGTCAACGTGAGCTATGGCAATATGAACAGGATGCGCAGTTAGCCGCATTTGATGCCGCTAAAATTGGTTCGACCTGCGCAAGTGTCGACAGAGCAGCCCGTGATGTACTTGAAGCCGCAGGTTTTGGCCCTGGTTATAACCTGCCGGGTCTTCCACACCGAACTGGTCATGGTATCGGCTTAGATATCCATGAATGGCCCTATTTAGTGCTTAACGATCAAACTCCTCTGGCAGCAGGCATGTGTTTCAGTAATGAACCTATGTTGTGTGTTCCTGGAGAGTTTGGTGTTCGTCATGAAGATCATTTCTATATGACAGAGACAGGCCCAGTTTGGTTTACTCAGCCTGCTCATTCCATTGATGATCCTTTTGGTTACGAAGCGTAAAGCGAATATTCTTACCTGCAGATAAGGCATCTAAATCCAGTGGATGCCTTATCTTGTTTCATACCGATAAATTTATACTGATTAGTATTACTCTTTTTCTTCATTAAAATTCACTTTCAGCATTTAATCTTAAAATACGTATTTTTAAGCGATTAAAATCAACAATTTAAAATATGTTAAATTATTGTGTTGCATATGTAGTTAAATTAAGTCTATCCTAAATAACAGATGACAGCGTTGTCATCCAAAGCAGTAACTTGTAAATGTACAAAGGCAAACCAATCGAAAGGTTGGGACGCAAAGCTTCCGGTCTAAGGGGATAGTGTTTGAGAGGGTCGCACTCTTAACGTTATTTTGGTACCTATGATAGCGGGGATGTTACAGGAAGTTTCTTCATGAAGAGCCTAGTAACGATAAGAACCGAAAAGGTCTATGTACTGGGTGTTTATGGTATTAAGAATAGGTTTTCTCCTGTTCATGCTTTGTTTGCCTTATTGAATACTTATAAAAATATAAAGCAATAAGGATACCCTATGTTTAACACTAAACTCTCATCGGCTGCGCTTGTCGTAGCGAGTGTATTTGCCTCGTCGGCATATGCATCAGTACCCGGTAAACCAACGATCGGCTGGGGCGAAACTAACTTTTCTATTATTGAGGTCAATCAAGCAGCTACCGCTTACAATCAACTTGTTACCGTTAAAGATGCCGCAGAAGTATCGGTTAACTGGAACTTGTGGTCAGGGGAGCTGGGCGATACGGCTAAGGTTTTATTTGATGGGGTAGAGGTCTGGTCGGGCAGCTCTACTGCATCAGGTTCTGCCACATTCAATATCAGTCAAGGTGGTCGCTACCAGATGCAGATTGAGCTCTGTAATGCACAGGGTTGTACACTCAGTGATGCTAAAGAGATCATTGTTGCCGATACCGATGGGAGTCATCTTTTACCCCTTGATACTCAACTGGGGGAGAACAATAGACCTTATGTAAACAAGTCTGGCAAAGTGGTCGGCAGTTACTTTGTTGAGTGGGGTGTATATGGCCGTAAATTCCCTGTAGACAAGATGCCAGCGCAAAACCTAACGCATATTTTGTATGGCTTCACCCCTATCTGTGGCGGTGATGGCATCAACGACAGTTTGAAAGAGATTGAGAGGAGCTTCCAAGCGCTACAACGAGCCTGTAGTGGCCGTGAAGATTTCAAAGTGGCGATTCACGACCCATGGGCAGCAGTTCAGATGCCACAAGCAGGTGTCAGTGAATATGCCGACCCATACAAGGGTAACTTTGGCCAGTTGATGGCGTTAAAACAAGCACAACCAGATCTTAAAATCTTACCTTCAGTAGGTGGCTGGACTCTGTCAGATCCTTTCTATTTCCTTGGTGATAAAGTTAAACGTGACCGTTTTGTCGCTTCGGTTAAAGAGTTTTTGCAGACCTGGAAGTTCTTCGATGGTGTCGATATTGATTGGGAATTTCCTGGTGGTAATGGCGCAAATCCGAATTTAGGCGATCCTGTCAATGACGGTGAAACCTATGTGCTCTTGATGAAAGAGCTAAGAGCCATGCTTGATGAGTTGAGTGCCGAAACAGGTAGAACCTATGAGCTTACCTCTGCAATCAGTGCTGGCGCAGAAAAGATAGCTATGGTCGATTATCAGGCCGCTCAGCAATATATGGATAACATCTTCCTGATGAGCTACGACTTCTACGGCGGCTGGTCCAATACCGATCTAAACCATCAGACAGCCCTATATGCGGCTAGTTGGAAACCAGATACTAAGAATACCACTCATATCGGTGTTAATGCACTGCTTGCTCAAGGTGTGACTCCTGAGAAGATTGTCGTTGGCGCAGCTATGTATGGCCGCGGCTGGACAGGTGTGAACGGCTACCAAGATGGCAATCCATTTACTGGCACTGCGACGGGTAAAGTGAAAGGGACTTGGGAAGATGGAGTGGTTGATTATCGTCAGATAGTCAACGAGTACATGTCTGGTGAGTGGCAATATGAGTATGATGAGGTTGCTGAAGCGCCTTACGTCTTTAAGGCTTCGACTGGCGATCTGATCACTTTTGATGATGCTCGCTCCGTTAAAGCTAAGGGACAATATGTTACTGCAAACCAGTTAGGCGGGTTGTTCTCATGGGAGATTGATGCAGATAATGGCGATATTCTCAATGCTATGCATGAAGGTTTAGGTCATGGTGAGGGAACCAATCCACCTGCAAATAAAGCGCCGATTGCTAATGCAGGCAGCTCGCAAAGTGTAACTGGCCCTAGCGATGTTATCCTTGATGGCAGTCTGTCACGAGATCCTGAAGCTAAGGCATTAACCTATGTCTGGTCGCAAACCTCCGGGCCTGCAGTGAGCTTAGTTAATGCTGATATGGCCCAAGCCAGCATTAGCCTTAATGCGACAGATGCAGATGTTGTCTATGGGTTCTCGCTAACGGTGACCGACCCTGAAGGTTTATCGGCTACTGCGGCAACGACTGTTACCAATATGGCACCGCAAGCTAACCGTGCACCAGAGGTGTCACTCGATGCCAATGTTGTGGTTGATTCTGCTCAACAGGTGAGCATAGTTGCAAGTGGCAGTGATGCTGATGGTGATGCGCTTACTTATAGCTGGACAGTGCCTGCTGGCTTAACTGCTACTGGGCAATCTAGTGATACACTAGTTGTGACTGCGCCTGCTGTGATAGAAGATACCACTTATACATTAAGTGTACTGGTATCCGATGGCTCTCTTGACGCGTCGGCTCAAACGGTATTAACCGTGAAAGCGCCAACCAGTGGCGGTTGTGAAACAAGCGATCCTGATGCGGTTAATCACCCAGCTTGGGATAGCACACTTGTTTATAACGGCGGTGATACAGTGAGTCATAACTGTTTAGTCTGGAAGGCTAAATATTGGACTCAAGGTAATGAGCCGACAGTGACAGCTGATCAGTGGACACTTCAAAGTAGTGTTGAGATGGGCTGGAATGCGGGAGTCGCCTATAACGGTGGCGAACAGACAACCCATAATGGACATACTTGGCAAGCCAAGTGGTGGACAAAAGGTGAAGAGCCTGGTGTTGCCTCTGTGTGGAATGATTTAGGGGCGACAGCCAACTAAGTTATCACTTCCATTAAGTAGGGGGATCACTTCCCCCTATTTTCCTTCCTTACTATATACCTAAGCACTCATCTTTCATGGCTAAGCTGTGTTAATTCGCATCTTGTGAGCCGCTTTCGTTGGTTGCAGTGCTTTAAGTGAGTCACCATGAAACATTACCTATCCTTAGCTATTTTAACCACTTTGAGTCCTATAACGCTTTTTGCCGCAGAGCCTGTGCATTTTACTCTGGCAGAGGTTGATGCCAAAGAGTCTGCTTTGACCGACTTTCCCTTGATGAGAGCGGTGAAGTCATCTATCGCGACCAGAGACAATGCTATTGTCGACGCCATTATCCCCTTGAGCCCTAACAATCCGGATAATGTTAAGCGCCTAGAGTCTGTGTTGAGTGAAACACAGTTTGAGTTTCTTTTTCCTGTTCGCGCTGCTGAATATACCTATCAAGGTTTGTTGCAAGCCGCGGCTAAGTTTCCCGCTTTATGTGGTTCATACATAGATAATCGTGATGCCGATGCTATCTGCCGTAAATCCCTAGCTACCATGTTTGCCCATTTTGCACAGGAAACCGGTGCCCATGATAAGTGGATGACTGAGCCACAATGGCGACAGGGCCTTTATTGGGTGCGTGAAGTGGGTTGGGATGAAACCAAGCGCGGTGGTTACAATATGGAGTGCAGCCCTGACACTTGGCAAGGGCAGGTTTGGCCTTGCGGCACCTTTGCTGATGGCAGTTATAAGAGCTATTTTGGACGCGGCGCTAAGCAGCTCTCCTACAACTATAACTATGGGCCTTTCTCTGATGCCATGTTTGGTGATGTCAGTACTTTGCTCAATAACCCTGAAATGGTGGCCGATACCTGGCTGAACCTAGCCAGTGCAGTGTTTTTCTTTACTTACCCCCAACCACCTAAACCTTCAATGTTGCATGTTATCGATGGAACGTGGCAGCCCAATGCACGAGATACACAAAATGGACTCTCAGCTGGATTTGGCGCAACCACCCATATTATTAATGGTGGCATTGAGTGTGGTTCAGGCAGTGAGAAGCCGCAATCGCTGAATCGGATTGAGTATTATCAAGCACATGCGCAATATCTTGGCGTTCCAGTGGAAGCCAGTGAGGTGCTAGGTTGCAAGGATATGAAGCCTTTTGATAACCAAGGGGCAGGTGCCATGTTGATCTATTGGGAGCAAGATTGGTCATATATTGCAGGAAATCCCAATGGTGGCAAAAGCTATGCCTGTAAGTTGGTGGGGTATCAGACTCGTTATAGTGCTTTTAAGCCCGGTGATTATCAGGGCTGTTTGATGCACTTTTTCCCAGAGGTTGTCATCGATGATTCTGGTACGCCAACGGATCCCACAGATCCGGTTAATCAAGCGCCAACAGCTAATATTCAGGGAGTGAGTGAAGCAGAAAGTGGAGCGGTTATCACTCTGTCAGCGTCCCAGTCTAGCGATCCTGAAGGTGGAGTGCTCAATTACCGCTGGAGCTTACCTATTGGTGCAAGTGCCCCCTCTGTTGAGCAAGCATCATTGTTATTAACTTTACCAAGCCCTAGCAGCACAGAAACCATATCAGTCTCTCTTGAGGTGACCGACGATGCGGGGCTAAGCGCGTCGATTAACCATAATGTGCTGGTTACAGTCAGTGGCGGTACGCCCCCTGATGGGGAAGTGCCTTATCAAGCTGGTTATGCTTATGTGGCGGGAGAGCGAGTTTCTCATGCTGGTGGAGTTTATGAATGTAAACCATATCCCTATACAGCTTGGTGCGCTGGCGCATCATGGGCATATGAACCCGGAGTAGGCGTTGCATGGCAAGATGCTTGGATAGCGAGATAGCCTAAGTCTTTATTGTTAAAATTAAAACGCGCCTTAGAGGCGCGTTTTACATCTTGGATAGCGTGGCGTAACCATTAATCGATACTGATCAGTTCAACATCAAAAATTAGCACTGAACCACCGACTATTTTACCTGTGCTGCGATTCCCATAGGCTAAGGTACTTGGGATAAAGAAGCGGACCTTCTCACCTGTTACCATTAACTGAACACCTTCGGTCCAACCTTTGATGACGCGGTTGAGTGGGAATGCGATAGGCTCGCCTCGCTCCACTGAACTGTCAAATACAGTTCCGTCAATTAAGGTGCCGTGGTAATGGACGGTGACTGTGTCGCTGGCTTTAGGATGAACGGTTCCATCCCCTTTCGCTAACACCTTGTATTGAAGTCCTGAAAGGGTTTCAACTACCCCTTCATTGTCTTTGTTTTCAGCTAAGAAGCTTGCGCCAATCTTAATATTTTCCTGGGCAGCTTTTTGGTTGTTCATAGAGGTGAAGAAGTAAAAGATAACGCAGGCGATAACGACAACAGCTAACAGCATTTTCATAATTTATATTCGTTTAAGGGAAATTCGTCAGCCATGATATCGAATAGCTTAACAGGGGTAAATATAGGTTTTGCAATGACTATAGTCCCAAAGCAAGGGGGTTACTGTAATGGAGACGATTAAAGCGCTTGTAGCCAAGTTTGTCCCATACTGGAGGTAAACCAGTATAGGGAAGCACTATTGAGTACGATCATGCACCAGAGTGTGACTCTGAAGCTGACTTTCTGTGATTTATGCCTAAGCCAACTCTGAGCGAGTAGAGCCCCTGGCCAGCCTCCCAGTAGCGCCATTAACTGCAGTGTGCTCTCCTTAGTTCTCCACCTGCCTTTGCGTGCTGCGGATTTATCCAAGGCGTAGGCGATAAAGGTGATGGTACTCATCAAAAGGTAGATAAGAGGAGAAAAGCTGGGCAGCAGGTCGTGATATAGAGCCATCGCAAGGGATGCGGCTAAGGAAAGGATCAGTAAAAGGCTGAACTTACCTTGGCTCGGCGTTTTTCTTAATAAGTGTGCTTTAGCTTTTGCATCGATAATCTTGGCCTGATGAGCCGTTTCGCGCCCTTGCTTATCCTTTGTGAGAGTAAAGGTTACGGTGTCTTGGAGCTGTGGGCGTCTTGGTTGATATTTGAAGGATTTGATATGAACAAAAACCTGAGTTTGCTGACCTAAGGGTTGGATGAAACCAAACCCTTTTACGTCATCCCACTGAACAAGCTTGCCTTTGAATTTCATAGAGAATCTAACTTGGTACTTTAAGTGTTAGCAGTTTATCAGACAGTCCTAGCTTGGAGTATGGTGATGACCCTATTCTTATCGAGATTAATTAGCTTCAAGTTTTCTTGCTCTTTTATTCGCCGTTAATCGTCTACCTGCTATCGCATTTTTACTGAGGAGAAAGAGGTTAGTGGCGCCTGCAATTAGCTCAATAGCCTGTAGAAGGTAAAAATAAACATCAAATTGACCCTCTTGAGCCCAATAATTCAATAGAAGTGCCGCTGGAAGCAGTATCAAGATGCCGTTTGCTGCGGCTATCTTCATTCTAAAAAGTTTCTGTTTAATTATTTTACTCTTGACGCCGTTGGTCAACAGATTGCCTGTTATTCCAGTGAGAGCCATGGCTGGGATCAAGATAAAGAGCCCAGGGAATACTATGTTGCTTTTGACTTGAATAATAAAGGCGTGGGTACCAAAAATTTCACCTATTAAACTGAAGCTGAAGAAGGTGGCGATACAGAGTGTCGCTGTCAGGGCAGCGAGTAGATGAAGTTTGGTTTTCATGTTTATCCCTTTCAATTTCTCGTAGTGTCATTCATTATTCTTATAGTGACAGTATGCTGTCGATATTGTTCATTATATAGACTGATATTATCTTGTCAACTTTGACAGTTTGTTGTCATTTTGCTAGTATATCCCCTCTTCTATGGGGCTGATATGTGGGGGTTAGGATGACTGAACATGAAGGTTTTACTCAGTTGGTTTTGAGCATTTTCAGGTTAAATGGGTTACTCGTCACCGAAGGAGATAATTTGAGTCAGCCAGTAGGACTGACAAGTGCCAGATGGAAGATTTTAGGAGCGGTAGAAAAGTCCCCTCAAACCGTATCGCAAATTGCCAGAACCATGGGGCAGACAAGGCAGAGTGTCCAACGTATCGCCAATGAGTTGGTGAAATTAGAGATTGTCACCTTTGAAAGTAACCCTGAGCATAAGACAGCCAAATTAATCGTTAGAACGGCAAAAGGCGCAGCGCTTTTTGCATTGTTATCTGAGTCACTTATTCCTTGGGGCCATGATGCCGTAGAGGGGATTTCTGAGGAGGAGCTGTTGATTACTTTAAAGGTGATCACCAAATTAATCGGACGCTTTGAAGGGCGATAATATTGGCTTAATACAATGAAATATTCCGGCCCTGCATGACCGGAATATTAATCTAAAAAAACAGTAGGTTACATCTGTTAGTGTTAGTGTTAGTGTTAGTGTTAGTGTTTCGCTGGCTTTTCTGAGATCCACAGTTTTATCTCGCCTTTTACTACCACCACTCCCTCTGAGTCATAGGCCGTGACAGGTACCATAAGATCACCCGGTACCCACTGCTCAGGATTTACCTGGGCAACGCAGCGAATATCACTTCCAGCTTTGGCGGTATAGTCTAAGCTCATTCCTTTAGGTATCCATCTTAAGTGATGGGGAATAGATGCCTCTGCCATCACCCCCATTGCCATCTCTAGCCCATTACAGATGGCGATCACATGGACGGTTTTAATATGGTTGTGAACAGCATGGCGTTTCTTAATTAAACACTCACATCTATGGGGCCTAAGTTCGGTGATAAGAGGTTTAATCGTGCCAAAGTAGGGAGCCATGCGTGCCACCATGATAGAGAAGATCTTATTGCCGAAAGGAAATCGGGTTACTCTGTTATACAGGGCCATCACCTTAGTAGGTTTCTGTGTTGTCATCTCGATATCGCCTGATTTTTATTGTTCTGGTCGGATGAGTTAGGTTATCTGAATAACATGGGATTAACAATATCTCTTTTTGATTGGATAAATATTGAATTTAGCGATCTATTTTTAAAATGAACCAAACTTCATTTTCACTTGTCTATCTTTGAAACGTATAATCCCCTTTTTCGTAATTGCTCATTTTTAAGGATACAAATTGAATTACCTGCTTACCTATTTAAAAGGAATGGCGATGGGAGCTGCAGATGTGGTTCCCGGTGTGTCAGGCGGAACTATCGCTTTTATTACCGGGATTTTAGATACCTTGCTTGAGAGTATTCGAAGGATCAATCCTAAGTTAATCTCTGTGATTAGAGAGCAGGGAGTTAAGCAGGCGTTTGAGTATATTAATGGCCCTTTTCTTGTCTGTGTTTTTGGTGGCATTCTGACAAGTATTTTTTCTCTATCAAAGTTAATTACTTACCTCTTAGAAACTCACCCAATTCCCGTCTGGTCCTTCTTTTTTGGACTGATCCTCATCTCCGTTGTCCATATGTTGAAGCAGGTTAAAGGCTTCTCTTTCATCAGGCTTGTACTGTTTGCTCTAGGTACTGTGTTTGCTTGGGGGATCACCATGTTAAGCCCTATCGCACTTGAAATGACCTATTTGAATATCTTTATTGGTGGCAGTATCGCCATCTGCGCCATGTTGCTTCCTGGTATCTCTGGGAGCTTTATTCTATTACTTTTAGGACTTTACCCTTCAGTACTCGCGGCTGCTAAGAACTTCGATATTACAATTTTAGCCATTTTTGCATCGGGTTGTATCTTTGGTCTGCTCACCTTCAGTCATCTCCTATCGGCTCTGCTTCGTAAGTTCCATGACGGTACTCTTATCTTTTTGACCGGCTTAATGCTTGGCACTTTAGGTAAGATATGGCCATGGAAAGAGGTTCTCACTTGGCGCACAAACTCTTCAGGTCAGCAGGTTCCGCTCTTAGAGCAAAACTTGTCTCCATTACAGTTTGAACAGATCACAGGTCAGCCAGCCCATATCGCCTGGGCTGTGGCTGCATTAATTTGTGGTGTTGCGCTTGTTTGGGGATTGGAGCTATTTGCTGCAAGAAACGGTATGGCTAACGTTAATCAAGATAAAAAAGGGTAAGAAAATGAATCTGAAAAATGTACTCCTGCTCACTACGCTATTGGGTATCTCGGCCTGCGCCACATCTGTTTATGACACTGTAGATATCAATGTTGAACAGGAGCCGCAGCAAGATGTATTGGATTCAAAGGCAGACCCTATGATTGAGCATAATGAGCGACTCATTAAAGAGGGAAGAGAGGATGAGTGGCGAAAAGACGTTAAAGGCTTATCTCACTGATAACAATTTGAATTAACGAAAAAAGGTGGCTTATGCCACCTTATTTATTGATAGCGTTAACCCGCTTGACGACTATTATCTACTTTCTTTTTATCATAGTACTCGAAGGGGAAAACGTTACGAATTCGCTGAGTCACACCGTCGCTGACATTGGCTGATACATGCAATCGAACTGCGCCAGATTTTTCACATCTTACTGAACAGGTCAGCTTTTCAGACTTGGCGATGGCGCGGCACTCTTTTTGAAACTTTTCAGGGATCTTACCTTTATGGGAGATGAGCCGTCCGTCCTTGAAATGCATTTCGAAAATAGTCAGGCCCTTCTTGCCGCTAAATATAAGTTTATAAACAAGAAACAATCCAACAAGAATAAAGATTACTTTTAGTACATCTGGCGTCATATAGGCCTCCTTTTATGTAAAGATACGCTTTGATTTAACATTTTCATAGTAGATTAGATCACGTTTATCTAAGTCTCTTCTATACTCACGGAGCTTAACTGTTAAGGATAACGCTATGTTTGTATCGAATGCTGAGCGCTGGGCTAAATTGTGTCACCAACAGGCCGAGTTAATTGAGAGCTTATCTGAGAGCTTTCCTGAACGACGTGATAATCATATCAATTTAGGATTGAGTTGGCGTCAACTCGAGGAGCGGGTAAGTAAAGGGAGATCACCTAGACTCAATGATATTAAGTAGTGGCAATAGAATTCAATAAAAAACCGCCTGATGGCGGTTTTTTGATCTAATGCTCTGTTATTAGTATTAATTTAGAAAGCGTAGCTGACAGAAGCAAGCACAGTACCTTCGGTATTATACAGATCATCTGTGACCTGATTATCATCACTAATGTCAGTGTCTAGCCAAGCAAGTGATAAACCAATACCAGCAACCTCAGTAGAAACACCGATAGAGTAATCAGCATAGCTATCGAAGCCTTCACCATCATCAATACCATCACCAAAGTTGTAGCCGTAATGGAGATCTAAGCTCCAGTTTTCATAGAATTCGTAGGAGTAGTTAACTTCGGTATAATGCAGATCCAGATCGCTTCCACCGTAATCATTGGTGTACCAATAAGCCAAGCGGAAACCGCTGAAATCAACACCTATGCTGGCCTCTAAGTAATCTAAATCACTGTCACCAGGATAGTTGTAACGATATAGTGTGACATCATAGCTTAAGTCATCATTGAGCTCGCCGTAGTAACCTGCGTAGATATCAAGTTCAATATCTGGTCCATTATAATCAGGTTCATCGAAGTCGACATTACTCGCCCAAGCTCCAAGGAAGAAACCACTGTCGTGGCTCCAATCAACGCCTGCTTGAATGGCAAAGTTACTTGCTGTTTGTGACACACCACGGAAACGATAGTCGTTAGTTAAGCTGACTTCGCCAGATACTTCGGCTGAGGCGATTGGTGAGATTAGCGCTGTGGCCAGAACAAGACCGGTAACTTGGGCAATCCGTTTTTTATTAAATTTTTTATACACGGTAGTTTCTCCATTTTACTTTATTGTATGAACTCCCTGTAACAGGGGTTTTATGGTTACCATACAACAGCATCAATGCTGAGACCTCATGGTGGTTATGAAACTTAAGTTTCAATTCGTTATGTTAGTTATCTATGTTTTTCAATTGTTTAGGGGGGTGCTTCAAACATGACATAGATCTTCTTGCAACTATCTAACACCTCCCAGGTGCCAGAGAATCCAGCTGGGATCACAAAGCGGCTTCCCTCATTCACGGTAATGGTGTTGCCATTCTCGTCGGTTATCACGCTGCTGCCAGCTAAAATCTCGCAGTATTCGCTCTCGGTATAGTTGACCTTCCAGCTGCCTTTTTCACTTTCCCAAACGCCGCAATGAAACTGGTCACAAGGACTTGAAAAGTGATTCTCTACTGCTTGAGCAGGATTACCTGAGATGAGCTTTTCGTCATCTAAATGGTAATGTTCACTCTCTGTCTTGTTGTTTGATATGTCGACAATGCTATTAATATTCAAAATTCTGTTCCTAGATATCTTGGGTTGTAAATGAAATAACAATGCGCAGACTCGCTGCGCATTGGAGATATCTTCTATTTCATTGTCGGCATCACAAACTCAGCTTTTGCCTCACTCGATTTTGGCCAGCGAGCGGTTATCGCCTTACGTTTAGTGTAGAAACGGACGCCGTCTGGTCCATGCATATGTAGTGGACCAAAGAGTGAACGTTTCCAGCCGCCAAAGCTGTGAAATGCCATTGGCACCGGGATAGGAACATTGACTCCCACCATTCCAACTTGGACGTGATGGCAGAAGTGACGAGCGGCTTCACCACTTTGGGTAAAGATAGCGGTGCCATTACCGAACTCATGTGCATTGATAAGCTCAAGGGCTTCGGCGTAATCTTTTACTCGCACGATAGCGAGTACAGGACCGAAGATCTCCTCCTTGTAGATGGTCATATCTGGGGTGACATTGTCAAAGAGGCAACCACCTAAGAAGTAACCCTGCTCATGATCTTCGACACTGAGTGTGCGGCCATCGGCCAATAAACTTGCTCCTTCGGCAACGCCTGTATCCACATAACTGGTGACTTTGGCCAGGTGTTGAGCTGAGATAAGTGGCCCCATATCCATCTCTGGAGTCACTCCGTTACCCACTCTTAAAGCTTGAATTTGAGGCAGCAGTTTCTCGACGAGCGCATCACCAGAATCACCCACTGCAAGTACCACTGAGATCGCCATGCAGCGCTCACCAGCAGAGCCAAATGCCGCGCCCATTAGCGCACCTACTGCTTGATTGATATCTGCATCAGGCATCAGTAACATATGATTTTTTGCACCACCGAGCGCTTGTACGCGCTTGCCATGCTTAGAGGCGGTCTCATAGATATATTCAGCAATCGGTGTTGAGCCGACAAAGCTAACCGCATGAATATCTGGATGGCTCAGTAGGGTATCAACCGCTTCTTTATCGCCATTAACCACGTTAAATACGCCGTCGGGAAGACCCGCTTCGGTGAGCAGCTGAGCCATACGCATCACTGAGCTTGGATCTTTCTCTGAAGGCTTCATGATAAAGGTGTTACCAGCTGCAATGGCGATAGGGAACATCCACATAGGCACCATTACCGGAAAGTTAAACGGGGCAATACCTGCGACCACACCTAGAGATTGATTCACACACCAAGCATCAACGCCGCCGCCAACCTGCTCTGTATGTTCACCTTTTAATAGGTGAGGGATACCACAGGCAAACTCAACCACTTCAAGACCACGGATGATCTCGCCTTTAGCATCATCGAGAACCTTGCCATGTTCGCGGGTAATGAGCTCTGCCAACTCATCCATATTCTGTTCAACCAAGGCCTTAAATTTAAACAAAACCCGTGAACGATTGAGGGGAGAGACTTGTGACCAACTGCTGTGTGCTTTTTTAGCCAGCTCGATAGCACCAGCCACTTCAGCTGCACTGGCCAATGAAACTTTGGCTTTAGGCTCGCCTGTTGCAGGCTCAAAAACTGGGCTAGAGCGTTCACTCTTATCTGTGTGAGCGCCATTAATATAGTGGTTGATCTGTTGCATAACCTTCAATCCTATCGTCTTAATAATCTCATCCCCAAGCTGGTTGGAGATGAGTTAGATTCATTGTGTTTGATTCATTGTGTTTAGTTATTGAGTTAGTTTGCTGCTAACCGTTAATCGACGGCTCTGATCGCATCGCTTAAGGTATTTACTATCTGATCTATCTCCTGCTTATCCACGATAAGGGGAGGCGAGATTGCGATAATATCTGCAGTGGCTCGCACTAGCGTGCCTTTGGCAAAACACTCTTCGAAGATAGCGAAGCCGCGTTTACCCACTCCTTGTGCACTGGGAGAGAACTGAATTCCACCTACTAAGCCTATGTTGCGAATGTCGATGATATTGGGCAGACCTTTAAGGCTATGGATGGCATCTTCAAAGTAGCTTTCAAGCTCTTTTGTGCGCTCAAATAGCTTCTCATTTTCATAGATATTTAAACTGGCGATGGCCGCCGCTGCTGCAACTGGATGACCTGAATAGGTATAGCCATGAAACAGTTCAATACCTGCTGGCCCCTGCATACAAGCATCATAGATGTTGTCGTCAATCAGCACTGCGCCCATGGGAATAGCCCCGTTATTGAGGGCTTTTGCCGCTGTGATCATATCTGGTGTTACTCCCCAGCGTTGACTGGCAAACGCATCACCGACACGGCCAAAGCCTGTGATAACCTCATCAAAAATCAGTAAGATCCCATGTTTCTTAGTGATCTCTCTTAAGCGTTGCAGATAACCTTCAGGAGGTAATATCACGCCCGCTGAGCCGGACATTGGCTCTACGATGACGGCGGCAATATTCTCGGCGCCATGAAGTGCGACAAGTTGCTCAAGAACCTCCGCTTTCTCGGCGCCAGTTTTAGGCATGCCACGGCTAAAGGCGTTATCTTGCATATCTAATGTGTGGGGAAGGTGGTCGACGCCAGGCAGTAGTTGTTGGCTAAAGGTTTTGCGATTGCCACCTATGCCACCGACTGAGATCCCGCCAAAGCCAACGCCATGATAACCAAGCTCGCGGCCGATAAATCGAGTACGAGTCGACTCACCATTGGCTCTGTGATAGTTGATGGCAATCTTAAGAGCACTGTCGACAGACTCTGAACCTGAGTTAGTAAAGAAGACCTTGTTTAGCCCTTCTGGACTAATACTGGCTAAGCGTTCAGCAAGTTCAAATGCAAGGGGGTGTCCCATCTGAAAAGAGGGAGCGTAATCCATTTGGTGGATCTGATGGCTTACGGCTTCAGAGATCTCTTTGCGACCATGGCCAGCGTTGCAACACCAAAGTCCTGCTGTACCATCGAGAACGGGGCGGCCAGACGTGTCCTTGTAATACATACCTTCAGCTTCTGCGAGCATTCTTGGGCTCGCTTTGAACTGTCTATTGGCAGTAAAGGGCATCCAATAGTTTTCAAGTGTTTGAGTTTCACTATGCTTACTTGTCTGAATATCTGTCATATCGTCTTACCCTATCCAGTTTATTTAGTTATTTGTTGTTATTCTGAGCGATTGATATTTGCTATGCTATGTTAGAAATAATGAACATGAAAGCTTTTTGTGCATTTATTTATAGCAAAATACACATTTTTGTAAAATATATTGAAACTAATATTGAAAACTAGCCTGCTTCCAGCGTAATCTTGAAGCCTGTCCACAGCCCGCTGTTGCACTTATCTGTGTTTGGCGAGTGTGAGTGGGAAAAGTATTAATTACCCGTTAAGAGGTCATCATGAGTACACCGACAAATCATCAAGAGTGGCAAACTTTAGCCGAAACCTTACTAGCACAAGGGGTGAAGGCTGATGCCTATATTGAGGGGGAGTATCGCCCCGCTGTATCGGGGGAGAGGTTTGATTGTGTCAGCCCTATCGATGGCCGTGTACTCTGCCAAGTTGCGAGCTGTTCACTTGAAGATGCCAATATTGCGGTAAAGAGTGCGCGTGAGGCATTTGACTCAGGCGTATGGTCTCAATTGCCACCGGTGAAGCGTAAGCAGGTTATGATACGTTTTGCTGAGCTGCTTGAAGCGAATAAAGATGAGCTAGCGCTCCTTGAAACCTTAGATATGGGTAAGCCTATTCGTTACTCTGGCGCAGTCGATGTGATGGGGGCTGCCCGTGCGATTAGCTGGTCCGGCGAGGCGATCGATAAGATATATGATGAGATAGCACCAACGGCCCATAACGAGATCGGCATGATCACCCGCGAGCCTGTGGGTGTGGTTGCGGCTATCGTACCTTGGAACTTTCCTATTTTGATGGCCTGTTGGAAACTAGGTCCTGCGCTGGCTACTGGCAATAGCGTTATTTTGAAACCCTCAGAGAAGTCACCGTTAACCGCGCTCCGCATGGCACAAATTGCACTAGAGGCGGGTATTCCAAAAGGTGTGCTCAACGTCCTCCCAGGGTTTGGACACACAGTAGGTAAAGCACTGGCTCTACATATGGATGTAGATACCATAGTGTTTACAGGCTCAACTAAGATAGCAAAGCAGTTGATGATCTATGCGGGTGAATCAAATATGAAACGGGTGTGGCTAGAGGCGGGGGGTAAGAGTCCTAATATCGTCTTTAATGATGCGCCGGATCTTCAAAAAGCAGCGGAAGCCGCCGCAACGGCTATCGCCTTTAACCAAGGTGAGGTTTGCACCGCTGGCTCCCGTTTGCTGGTGGAGGCGGGCGTTAAGGATGAGTTGCTAAGTTTAATTGCCAAAGAGATGCAAGCTTGGAGACCGGGACATCCACTGGATCCTGACACCACTTGCGGCGCTGTTGTTGATAATCAACAGCTAGATAATGTACTTAAATATATTCGCGCTGGTGTTGCCGAAGGTGCTGAGTTGGTCCATGGTGGCAGCCAAGTGATGGCTGAAACTGGTGGGGCTTATGTTGAGCCGACTATCTTTTCAAATGTGAGCAATGGGATGACGATTGCCAAGGAGGAGATCTTCGGTCCAGTGCTTTCAGTTATCACCTTCGACGGTATGGAGGAGGCGATCAGCATAGGCAATGACAGTATCTATGGTCTTGCGGCTGGCGTATGGACCTCAAATATCAGCAAAGCCCATAAGACGGCAAAAGCGCTGCGCAGCGGTATGGTGTGGATTAATCATTATGACGGCGGCGATATGACAGCACCATTTGGTGGCTATAAACAGTCGGGTAATGGCCGTGATAAGTCACTGCATGCGTTCGATAAGTACACAGAGATTAAGGCAACTTGGATAGCGCTAGATTAGAGGTAAAGTTTCTGAGAACCTAGAACCTAGAACCTACTGTAATTTCAGCTATTAGGTGTACCCATACACAAAAGCCCCGAAGTTATCTTCGGGGCTTTTGTGTATGGGGGACTGCCTTATACCAATCAGTATAAGAAGTTGATCTACTCAGAGTGTCTTTTGGCAAACTAATTCAAGGTGAATGAATGATAGAATGGTTGTTCCCTTGTGAGTTCATTCAACGCAGAAGTAGGCAGCCAAAAACACTCCTTACAGGCGAGTTTTAGCGGTTCTGATACTGCGTTAACGAGCTAAACCGTAGAATCACTATGCTCTTCACTCGTTGCCTTGCCTCAGGACCGCTAAACTCTCGCTGAGCGATCAAATCTTTATACTGATTGGTATTATTTATGCTCTGGATTGAACTTGTCCATGACAACGGCGCAGACAGCATCACCTGTAATGTTCACTGAAGTACGGATCATATCGAAAACCCTGTCCAGTGCGAAGAGTAGTGGTAAACCATCAATAGGAATGCCCGCCGCAAGAAGCACGGCTACCACAAGAAACGAGGGGCCTGGTACTCCAGCTTGTCCTATGGCACCTAAAGTTGAGGTGAAGATGATAGCGGCATAGGCTGTCATCGTCAGATCCACCTGAAACATCTGGGCGAAGAACATAGCCACTAGCCCGTAATAGATGGCATTACCTGTCATATTGATGGTGGCACCTAAGGGCAGAACAAAGGCCGATGTTGCTTTAGAGACATTGAGCTCCTTTTCACAAGTATCCATAGTGATAGGAAGCGTTGCCATGGAGGAGGCGGTAGACATCGCCATCGCCTGAGGCTTTTTCATGGCGGAGATAAACTTAAGCACAGGGACGTCAGATAAAAACTTCACCACTAGTGGGAAGAAGATAAAGGCGTAGATAAGGATAGAGGCGACAAAGACCACAAATAGATTGATCACCACTTCAAGGGCTTGGAAGCCAAATGTACCAACAGAGTGAGCCATTAAGCCAAAGACGCCGATAGGTGCAATCAACATCACTTTATTGATCATCCAAACGAACGCTTCAACGATGGCGTTAAGTGCTTTGACAATCGGCTCTGCACCGTCACCTTTTACCTTGGTCAGTGCGATACCTAAGAAGATACAGAAAACTAAGATCTGCAGGATATTACCTGAGGTCAGTGACTCGAACACATTGGTTGGGATCATGCCAATGATGGTATCCATCGCACCAGGTAGTGCGCCTTGCTCGGCTGTCACTTGGGTGAATGAATCGCCATGGTTACTAAAGTCGACGCCTGAGCCCGGTTTAAAGATACTGCCCATAACAAGGGCTAACGTTACCGCGATAGCAGAGGTGGCGATAAAGAAGCCAAAAGTGCCCATGCCTATTTTGCCTGCCGAAGGGCTATTACCTAAGCTTGCGGCACCTGCAATAATGGATACTGCAACAAGTGGGATCACCAACATCTTGATCAGATTAATAAATAGGTCGCCTAAGGGGCCAAATATGGCGGCACTCTCTCCCATATACAGGCCAACTAAGCCACCTATGATCATGGCGATGATGACTTGTAGGCCTATGTTGCCCATTAATGATTTTGCTCGATTTCCCACTTTTACCTCGGTACTGCAATGTTTGCAATTTGATAGTGGCGGTAAATTAGCATAGCGCACCACTTCACTCTGTGAAATAGCACCTAGTTAGCATGAAAATCGAGATTTATATAGATAAAGTGATATTTAGATGAGAAATGTTTAATTAATAATTAAAATAATGATAAAGCCATAATAAAAAGGCCGATATGCTTGTTGATATCGGCCAATCGTTAATTGTGCTGAAAAATCCTACGGGCTTACTCGCCAAGGTGTTGAGGGGGTTGGCCTACTCTTTAACCAATAAACTGTTTTTTTGAGCAGAAGAGCTCCTATTGGTAGGAGAGTAAGGTATCGAGAACAAGCTCAGCCTGTTTAGGTACGGATGCTTCGAAGCCATAATAGTGACCATATTTAGGTCTTAAGGTATTGGTGATATCTTGACTGGCAGCTTCAAACCACTTGGCGCCAAATACCGCGTGGTTGTTATTCTCCACTGTGGTGAACTCGGCCCAATCAGTCCTGTTCATGGCTCTGTTTGCCGCAAGGTTGAGATCGGTGAGATAGTGCTGCATAAAGTCGAGATCGGCTCGACTGCCTATATTGCCATGTCCACCAGAAAGGTACTGCCACTTTTGAGCCGAGACTTTAGCTAAATTCTGCCTGTAGTAGGTGAAGTTTTCCGAGCCGCCAAATCCTAGCCAAGGCAGTTGATCTGGATTGATAAGATCCGGTGTGTGTATCACCCCTTCATCGACAAGCAGCAGTGCGGCAGAGTCGTCAGTGTGTGCAGCATGTTCAAAGCCGATAAACTTAAGCCGTGTATCTTCAAATTGATAGACACCATCATTGAAATCGACAGTCTTAGTTGGACGAGGAAGTTGGCTATTGAGTCGCTTCATTTTGTCGGCGGTAGCATCACTGGACAAGATGGTGAGATCCACTTTTTGGCGTTTTGCTTCAGCAACAAAAACCTCAGCATCACCAATATGGTCTGCGTGATTATGGGAGTAGACCAAGGTGGTGACAGGTTTATCTGTCACCTGTTTTATGGCCGAAAGCAGGGCTCTTCCTGCGCCATAGGCTAGGGGATCTAATACCATAACACCCTTGTCACCGACAAAGAAAAGGCTGTTATAGAAGTGATTTTGCACCCAGTAAACCCTATCTGTAATGCGCTGAACGAGAGTCTCTCCAGCCATGTTTCGTTCAAACAGCTTATCTATTTTCACATCAGCAGAGATATTTACCTGACTGTTTGGCGCTTGATATTTCGCGCCTACGGTTGAGGTGTAACCGCCATCAGGTTTGAACTTGATATCATGAATGTTATGGGCTGAAGCTCCAGCCGCGAAGAGCTGGGAGGTGATGATTGCAAGTGAGTTTAATGGGTGTTTCATATCTTTACCTTGATTACGTTTTCCCCAGTATGATAAAAACCTAATTAATCCATCAATCTGATAGGTTCGATAGTATATATGGGTGAAACTGATTATTTGGCATTGGATGGCCGCCTATTAAGGCTGTTTTTAACTGTTTTTGATACCGGCTCAGTCTCTGGTGCTGCCGACAAATTAGATCTTAATCAGTCAACGGTAAGTAACGGCTTGGATAGATTGAGACGGATTATCGGTGAGCCCCTGTTCGTTCGCTCTGGGCGCGGGATAATTCCGACTCAGGAAGCGAGTAGACTCGCGCCTTTAGCCAGAGAGTTACTCGCAAAGTTTGAGCAGTTTGTTGAGGCTCAGGAGTATCGTGCTGAAGATGAGAGCAGACCCTTTGTTATTGCTGCTAACGATTATGAGCGAGATATATTGCTACCTCAGTTGTTGGTTAAATTAAGGCTGCTTGCGCCTAATGCGCCCCTTAAGGTATTGACGGCTGGAGCCAAAGAGACGGTATTGGAGCAGCTTAGACAGGGAGAGATAGATCTGGTGCTGTCGCCGAGTATTGAGGCGAATGTGGATGATTTAAAACAGCAGTGGCTATTTTCAGACTGTGATGCGGTTTTTTACGATCCTGAGGTGATAAAGGGGCCGATCGATTTAGCCCAATATGTGGCGCTGCCCCATGCCAGAGTTGTATTCAACTACTCAGGTCGTTCAGAGATAGATGAGGTGCTGACAGGACTTAAACTTGAGCGTGAGATAAAGCTTGAGGTGGCAAACTTCTCAGCACTTTCCTCAATGATGAGAGGGAGTGAGCTTGTCACTACACTTCCCTCTAGAGTCGGTATTTCGCTGCTGGATAAGATGGCTCAACAAACTCCGCCAATCTCATTGAACGACATCAATATCTACCAGTTTTGGCATCAGGCCTACACCCACTCCCCTAGGCACAGGTGGCTAAGAGAGTTAGTCAAAGCGCTTGCCGAAGAGTTACCAATGCTAAACTAGCTCAGAACGATAGGGGATGCTGCGCTGGGCGCCGGGTTTAGTGACGGCTTTGGCTGCAGCTCTATTGGCAAATTTAACGGCCTCGACTATGGATCCACCTTCGCTTAAGGCGATAGTAAGGGCGCCATTAAAGGTATCACCCGCTGCCACCGTATCTACGGCATCAACCGCTGGTGCGGTGATCTGGCCTTTAAACTCATCGCAGCTTAAATAAGCCCCCTGTTGCCCTAAGGTGATAATCACAATACTAGGGCCCAGTTGATGCAGCATCTGGGCGGCAAGCTTTGCTGTGGCGATATCGCTAACCTCTATACCAGTAATCGCCTGAGCTTCGGTTTCGTTAGGGGTGATGATATCAACAGCTCTGAGTATGTCGTGACTCAGTGTAGCGGCGGGAGCGGGATTGAGTATGGTGCGAGTACCATGACTTTTCGCCAGGTTAAGGGCATGGGCCACGCTGGCTGTTGGTGTCTCGAGTTGGATCAGCAGCCAGTTAGCATCGGTTATCAAAGATCTGTGTTTTTCCAACGATTGTGGAGTTAAGCTGGCGTTTGCTCCCAGTGCAACACCGATAGCATTAGCCCCTTTTTCACCGAGAAATATCATGGCGCTGCCTGTTTGCTCTCCCGCAAGCTTACTTATTCCTTGGGGAGAGATGCCATCTTTTATCCAGCTGGCTGACATCTCATCTGCGATGGCATCACAGCCTAAGTGGCAGATAAAATCTATCTGGCTTTGGGCTGTTGCTAATCGGGCACACGCCAATGCTTGATTAGCGCCTTTGCCACCATGCTCAATACGATACTGCTGACTGAGTAAGGTTTGGCCGGGACTTGGCAGGTAGTCAAATGACATTACGTGATCCACATTGGCACTGCCGATGATGACGATTCTACTCATCTGTTTAGCTTCCTTTTAGCGCGAGTAGGTTTCGAGGCTTTGTGCCAAGAGATCAATAAAGCCTGCTCTATCGATATCGAAGAGTACAGTGGCATTGGCTTGGTTGCCCGTCAGCCCATATCGGTCAACGACTGTCATCCCTTGGGTGTGCTCACCTTTGGTCTCTATACCGACCCAAGCTTGTTGTGCGGTAAAAAGTTCAGGTTTGAGTAACCAGGCGATAGTGCAGGGATCATGAAGCGGCGCGCCTGTGAAGCCCCATTTAGGATCTCTGTGGTAGAGAATGAAAAAATCCAGTAGATCGGCGACGCATTGTGCTATTGGATTTTCGATGGCTCGGATCCGAGCGATATCTTCATCCATTACCTGAGCTTGATGGGTGACATCTAGGCCGCACATGGTAATAGGGATCCCCGCTTTAAACACCATATCGGCAGCTTCAGGATCAACAAAAATATTAAACTCAGCCGCTGGAGTCCAGTTACCCACACCCGCAGCGCCGCCCATTAAGACTATCTGCTCTATATTTGAGTGTAGCTCTGGGTGTGTTGCCAATAACAGCGCGATATTTGTCAGTGGCCCGGTAGGCACTAAAGTGACAGGTGCCTGGCTCTGCTTAATTTTTAGTGCCATTAACTCAACAGCCGTCATCGCTTGTGGAGCAAAGCTAGGATCAGGTAGGACTGGGCCGTCTAGCCCGGTTTCTCCATGAACGTTATCGGCAATAATAAGCTCACGAGCCAAAGGTTTTACTGCGCCACCGGCAACAGGAATATCACTGCGGCCCAAGAGTGTGAGAATTCTGAGAGCGTTATTGAGTGTTTTGTCTGGCGTTTGGTTTCCCGCGCTAGTTGTCACGGCAAGTGGTGAAAAAGCGTCGCTGCTTAGGGCAAGAATAATGGCGATAGCATCGTCATGGCCGGGGTCACAATCAAGAATAATTGGGCGTGTCATTGTTAGATTCCATTAACAGGTAGGCTGGCAGATTATCATGAATGTTTCCCCCTGCGAGTATGCCTAATGAGATAAATGTGAGTTCACGCGTTAATGAGTTCGTAGGTTAAGTTATCGGTCTGTGTACTGATTGCAGAAAGTGGGCGCAGATGTTAATCTTTGCCTCCACAAAACTTAAGCTTCGTATAATCCCAATGATATGGTTTGGGAGTTTCTACCAAGAGCCTTAAATTCTTGATTATGAAGTCTGTAGCTTTATATACCCAAACGACCTGAATATGTTCGTTTAAGAGGCCTTGCGCAGTTTTATCGAAGCGCTTTGGCGAAGGAGTGTTGACTCCTTTGTATGATTGCGCCTCTTTGGCATTTTCAGACCGGTACTATCCAATAAAGGTAGAGACTTATGAATTATCAAGCATTACCCAAGATCGATCTACATTGCCACTTAGATGGCAGCGTTCGCCCTCAAACAATTATCGACCTTGCTAATCAGCAAAATGTCACTATCCCAAGTCAGGATATTAATGAGATAAGCTCATTGATGATCGCCCCTGAGACTTGCCAAAACCTTGAAGAGTATCTGATGCGTTTCGAGCTACCTCTCTCTGTGATGCAGACCGAGGAGGGGATTGAGCGGATCTCTTTTGAGTTGTTTGAAGATGCGGCCAAAGAGAATGTGAAATACTTCGAGGTGCGCTTTGGGCCTCAACTTCATCAGTTGCAGGGCCTGAGTTTCGATCAGATCATCAGTAGTGCTGTTAAAGGGATGCAGCGAGCAGAAGCCATGTACGACATTAAAGGCAACTATATACTCTCTATTCTGAGAACTATGGATAAGGGCAACATCAATGATGTTATCGATGCTGGCGCCGCTTACCTCAACAAGGGTGTTGTCGCTTTCGACCTAGCGGGGGCCGAGCTTCCTGGTTTCTGCCATGAGTTTATCCCATATGTGAATTATGCGATTGAAAAAGGTTACCGCATTACTATCCATGCTGGCGAACAAGGTGTGGGTCAGAACGTATTTGATGCTGTATCTTTGCTAGGCGCTGAGCGTGTAGGCCATGGTATCCATATCAAAGGGCATCAAGGTGCCTATGATTTAGTTAAAGAAAAGTCAGTCGCACTGGAGACCTGTCCAAGCAGTAATATTCAGACTAAAGCGGTCGATGTATTAAGTAATCATCCGATTAAAGCCTTCTACCAAGGTGGCGTGCTTATTACCATCAACACAGACAATCGCACGGTTTCAAATACCACGATGACCGATGAAGTGCGTAAGGTGATGGAGGAGTTTAATCTAAGTCGTGAAGATTACTTCGCTATTTACAGGGTGAGTGTTGAGCAATCATTTGCATCAGATGAGGTTAAGCAAGAACTGCTTAAGTTAGCTGAGTAATCTTACTTTAATACAGAAGCTATATTTTCCAATCGCATCTATCCTAATTGAGATATGATTGGTCTAGTGTTTAAGAATAACGCTACAAACTAGTAGTTTAAGAGAGTTTATTGAATAGACGTAAGGCGGCCGCAAAGGCCGCCTTTTTTATGTGCATTCGTCAAAGGATAAAAAAGCCGGTTGTGAAACCGGCGATAAACTAAGGGAGCTAACGCTCTTTTAAAAATAGTTTTCAGCGAGCACTTCGTTTAATGGTAATTGTCCACCGCGAGGGTGAGCTGACTTCTCTGCTGTTCCTATGGCAATCATCATGGCAATCACATAGCCTTGTGGCAGGCGAATGAGTCGAGCTAACTCCTCTCTGTCAAATCCCACCATAGGGCAGGTATCGTAGCCTAGCTCTTTGGCAGCCAACATCATAGTCTGCGCAGCGATGCCACAAGAGCGCATCGCTTCATCTCGCTGTATCTGCTCTTTGCCGTTGTAAAAGGCATCCATCATGGGCAGCAGCATATCTTGGGTTTCCTGAGGGCTGTTGATGACATAGCGCTCTGGCCTATCATTCCACGCGTTAATGTCAGCACATAAAATGACTAACTCGGACGCATCGGCTACTTGAGCTTGTCCCCATGCTGCACTTTTTACTTTATTTCGTTGTTCCTTATCTGTAACGCGAACAAAACGCCAGTGCTGGATATTGTAGGATGTTGGTGACAAGATCACCGCGGACATAATTTTATCAAAATCCTCTGCAGGCATCTCGGCATCAGCATGATAGTGTTTTACGGCTCTGCGCTGTTTAATTGCTTGAAAAACTTCCATGGTTTTCTCCTTAATAAGTGAACACTTAACTCACTGCTTTTGGCTTGGATTCAATCTAATAAATCAAGTGGTTATTCATGCTTTACTTTATAAGGTTTTAGGTTGACTGATTAGCGGGTATGTCGGAAACTCATCGTTGACTTTAAGTTGACAATGGTAAAAGTATGGACACTTTTTCGGCAATACCTGTGTTTGTCGCTGTGATAGAGAGCGGCAGTTTTTCTCAAGCAGCGTCACGCTTAGGGATCAGTAAGTCGGCGGTCAGTAAAAGAGTTCGCCAGCTTGAGGATAAACTTGGGGTTCAATTGCTACACCGAACAACTCGCCAGCTCAGTTTGACTGAGGCGGGAGAGCGCTATTTTGAGTACGCACTGAAATCCTATATTGCTGCTGCAGAAGGTGTTGATTCGGTGACTCAACTGCAGGGAAACCCTAAAGGTGAGCTTAAGGTGAATAGCCCCATGTCATTTGGCCGTTTGCATATTGCGCCACTTGTGGCCGACTTTTTAGCCAAATACCCAGATATCACCCTGAACATGGTGATGGATGATAGGGTCGTTGATCTGGTTGAGGGGGGATTTGATCTGGCTATTCGTGCTGGAAGTTTGCAGGACTCAACCCTGATAGCTCGCCGTTTAGCGCCATGTCGCAGTGTGATATGCGCAGCGCCTGAGTACCTTAAAAAGTATGGAACTCCATTAATTCCGACAGACTTGAGCAGGCATAACTGCATCAATTATGCCTATTTTAGTGGTGGCAGTGAATGGACCTTCCATATGGATACGGGTCCGCTCAAAGTGAAGGTCAGTGGTAACTATCGGGTGAATAACAGTGAAGCGCTGCAAAAGGCTATCCTATCTGGCTTAGGTATCGCTAAGATCCCCACATTTATCGTCGGCCAAGATATTGCAGAGGGCAAGCTTGTTCCACTGTTAACCGACTATCAGCTGCCTATGCAGACATTCTATGCTGTGTTTCCAGAGCGGCAACACCTACCCGCCAAAGTTAGGGTTTTTCTTGATTTTATTTTGGAAAGATTAGGTGGTGAGCAGCCCTATTGGGATAGAGGTTTTTAATATCAATCGGTATTTGAATCATATTGTGATCTCAATATAGGAATGCCATACGGTAAGTGGGTTATTGTATCGGCCGTTAAGGATGATGATTGTCAACCAGCCTCAGAGTCTAAACTGTTCACCTGTTTACTTCATTTTGTGTATCTCTATTGCCTCAAATAGAGGAGGGGAGCTGCTGAGAGCTGAGTGTAATAAAACCAATAATTAATCGATATTATTATCAGCTAAGGTCATATTCCATGAAAAAACTTCTACTTTGTACTCTATGTGCAATCTCTCCTTTTGCCTACTCATCAAGTAATGATGTGCTTTATCTGCATTATGATGAGGTGTTGGACGGTGCTACCGATTATCAAAAACAGCTTAAGTTGAATATTGATCTATCGGGGAACACGGTTATCGGGAAGACGGCAGCGGGCGAGCTGATCTCTGGTCGAGTTGAGAATACCGATAGCCAGTATATTGGCTCAGGTGATAAACCGAGATTCCAGTTTGAGATCCACCAAGGTGAGACTCGAAATTGGTATTTTGGTCAGGTTGATGGCAAATATTGGGAAGGTGTCTGGTTTGGAGCTAACGGTGAGAAGGGCGACTTCTCACTGTACACAGATTTGTTGACCAAAGAGGTGCCTCAGTTTGAGAATATCATCGCCTATTATGCCGATGAGGTGTTCAATTTTGGTGGTAATAACTCTCACAACAGCTTGAATTCAAGCTTTCTTGTCGACTCTGATAGTTTAGAGCCTCACTTTACCAATCTGGAACACTTTGATACCAGCCAAGGCCTGTTTCTTCAGGCTGATGTGCTCCACGGCAATCTGCCCATGTCATTTTACATGGACTTTGAAAAGCCAATGGGGATGAAAACTTTTCGTCTAGGTTCATATAATAACGGTGAAGGCACTCGATTACGCACATTCACTTTTGATATATGGAAACATGGTGAGTGGGAAACCGTAGGCAGTTTTGAGTTTGCACCTATATACGCACCATCGTATCAAAGACAGGAGTTTAACCTACCACGTATGGTATATGCCGATCGCATTCGTATCTCAGCCACCGCAACCGATGATTACACAAATGGTAGCAAGGTTCTGATGTGGGGCCTCTCTTTTAAACGTTAGTCTTGCATTATTGGATTAGCCACTAGGTAGAAGTAAATCAATGACTTCTACCTTACTCTGTTACTTACCTACGCTAGATACAGTTCCCTTCCTTAATAATATTAGCTACAGCTTAATTTTAATACTTGATCGGTAATCATTATGAGTGTTACTGTCATGCTTTATTTGTAGTATAAATAATACTAGTAATTGCTTAGGGATGAGCCAGTTGTTTAACAAAGGAGATTAATAATAAGAAGAGGATAACAATGAGACTAAATCAAGTATTAAGTTTAAGTTTTTTGGGATGCACCCTTTTAACAGGATCATTTTTAAGTATTCCAACGGTGTCTGCTGCGAGTGATTTGAAAGCCTCTCCCTCCGGTGCTGTTATGCGAGGTAAAGGACCTAGTGGTATCAGTTATTGCGATCTTGCAAGAGGAACGAATGTAGATGGTGGTTATTGCCAAATTTTATGGTCAGATCTGCAACGAGCTCGATTCAGCCAGAAAGAATACGATGCACTAACGACAACAGCAGAGAAAGATACCTATCTCGATAGTAAGTTTCAGTTCGAGCTTATTGATGAGGCATTAGCTGCTGCGAAGGCGTTCAATGATCAGCATGACAGAGGTGATGCTGATAAATTTAAGGTTCTGCTTAGGATCCGAGCAGGTGTCGACTCTCCTGATTGGGTAAGAAATAGAACTAAGGAAGTTGACTGGTACTTTAAGAGTTTTGCTGATACGCAAAAACATAAACTGCCGGCGTTTTGGACTGAGAAATATCAGGATAGCTATCTTTCATTGATGAGAGGTTTGGCGGCCAAATATGATAATAACGAATTAATCGGTGCGGTTGCTGCCTCTATGTGTATGACAGTTCATTCTGAGATTATGTGGAATCGTACTGGTCGCAAAAAAGATGCAGACGGTAATGAGATCCGCAATGCTGATGGTAAAAATCCCCGCCAGGTAAATATTGCTGCAATGACAGATGCCTCAGTATTAGGGAGTGATGTGTACACTAACCCTAAGGATTATGCATGCCTAGAAAGACAAGTTGATATCCACAAGAACACCTGGAAGCGCACACCGAGTATTTTCGGTAGCCACCTTTACCAAAAGTATTATCTGACAGAAAAAGATGCGAATCATGCTGCCGATGAGCAGGGTAAAAAGCGCAGTAAAATAGATGCTGGTGATGCGACGACTGTAGTCAATAAAACCCACGATATATTTAGTTACTGTCGTGAGAAGTTGGGTGACCGCTGTATACTTGGTAACAATAGCTTACGAGATGATGAAGTTGCGATAAATGAGAACATTTATGATCTATTGTCTACTTATGGACCACCACTTTATTTCCAAACCAATGTTTTTGGATCGCTAGAAGACAAAGAGCCTAAAGATGCTTTTAGCTATGAGCAGATGTTAGCTGCTATGGATTTAGCTGGGAGTACTTTTGGTGCCCTTATGGTTGAGATGGCTATGGGCTGGGATTGTGATAATGAATATGACAAAACAGATTGTACCAAAGCTGATGTGCACTCCGAGGCTCCTAATTTCAAAGCTCCTCGTGATGTGTTGAAGGCTAACGGCAGTTAGTAGTTAAAGATAGTTCATTTAATCGATGTAAGGCGGCCTATATGGCCGCCTTTTTGTGTGAGAAGCACAAAGAGATCCATCGCCAATTTCTACAAGCAGAACAAGTATTTCAGTTTGAAGCCTAAATCATTTCAACACTTTTATAAAATAGCCAGTAGTACCAAATCGCTCAAGCCATAAGGCTAACTTATAAGCGCTAGCATAATAGGTATGCAACTTATGGTGATGCTGTAGCGCCATAATGGCGAGTGATTCACGTTGTTATAAGGATGAGTTTCATCGAGTTAAAACCAGCTCAGTGACATCAACATAGTCGCTATATTCATTTTAAGTGCATTGAAATCGCTTTCGAAGTAGTCTGGATTGCAGATTATTAAGGGAGGGGACATTGCCATAGATTAATGAGCAATGCCTGAATGGGTTGATTCCCCCATTTTGAATCGAATTATCACTAACAGGGAGTTTATGTGAATAGATATATATTGGTTTTTACTTTAGTTATTGCATCATTTGGAGCCCAAGCATCCAACTTAATCAATGATGAACGAATCAAAAAACAAACAGACTGCTTTAGTAAAATCTTTTCTGATTATGATTCATGGCGTGGCTTTATAGAGAAAAAATACAGAAAAAGGGCAAAGTCTGATACTAAGGTAGAACAAAAGTTGGCTCAATTTGACGTTATTTTTGGTAAAGAAAAATTTAACTATTTCAAAGACAAGTTAGCTTGTAGAAACTTCGAATACTCTGTTGATGGACAAGCTGTTTACGGTTATGTCATTAAGCCCAAATTAGCTAAGAATGACCTGCCAGTGTTAATTTATAACCGCGGTGGCAACGGAGGATTTGGCGGAGTTGTTTTAGGCGCAATGATACAAAACCTATTTCCTATTGCTGAGAAAGGGTTCGTTATTATCGGTAGCCAATACCGAGGTACATTTACAAAAGATGACTCTCTTGATCAGTTCGGTGGCAAAGACGTCGATGATGTTATTGCGCTGTTAGACTACATTCCAAGTATTGAAGGTGCAGATCATAACCGTATTGGAATGTATGGGGCTAGCAGAGGTGGAATGCAGACACACTTAGCGACCAAGCGAATCAAGAATATAAAGGCTATTGCAACCCTTGCTGGCCCATCTGATCTGTTAAAAGGGCTCACTTATAGACCCAAAATGGAAAAAGTATTTAAGCACCGAATTCCTGATTATGAGAAGAATAAGGTGTCTGAACTAGAGAAACGTTCAGTACTGAGCTGGGTAGATGAGTTATCTGCAGATGTCCCTATCTTGCTTCTTCATGGCACTAATGACAAAAGAGTGTCAGTAAACCACTCCATTGATCTTGCTGATGCCTTATCAAAGCACAAGATCCCCCATAAACTCGTGTTATACCCAGAAGATAATCATGGCTTGATGCAAAATAAAGAGAAAGCCAACATAGAACTCGTTAACTGGTTTAGAGAGTATCTATAATTCGCCCACTCGGCCCGCCCAAGGCATCCCCTTGGGCGTCCAAGATCTTCATTCCAAGATAAAGCAATTCACCACGGAGGGAGAGTATAACGATAGTTATAAGGTCACGAACGAGAGACACGATGTCGAACTGGCACTTAGATATGGACATCATTACGAAGACCACGGAGAAGAGCAACAGCGGGTAAGGCGTCATAGGAATTCACTTCAATTGGCTCATGCTTAAGATCAATTCGTGATTCCAGTAAAAACTTAAATCGAAGAGATGAATAATTAGGTGTAAGTAGGATCGAGGGCTTCGGTTTCAAGGATGAAACCGTAGAGCGTATAGGGATATATTCACAGCGTACCGAGAGATTACTTGCACATTTAGCACGCTGCAGGCGATAGATTACATTAAGGTTATGGTTACTAATAAACCAACTAAATACCAAACCTGCCCAATGAACCCAACCCAAAAAGATATTTAGAAACTTGTTATCAGACAAGTGAAACCGATTTGTTATCCGACAAGTTAGCCAATGACTAAAAAAGGTCCTTCATCCGATGATACAACATTCCTGCTGCCAACATGGGTGAGCGAAACACTGGCCCGCCGGGGAAGGTCATATGCTGCACCTTGTCAAAAATATCGAAGCGCTCAGCTTGTGCGGTAAGCGCCTCGGCAATTAATTTCGCTGCCATATGGGTGGCGTTGACGCCATGGCCTGCATAGGCTTGGGCGTAGAGAATATTGGGACAATCCGGTAGTCGTCCAATTTGTGGCAGGCGGTTGGCGCCTATGCCTATCATGCCGCCCCATTCGAAATCGATTCTTACTCCCTTTAACTGAGGGAATACCTTCTCAAGATTTGGGCGTAGAGCTGCCTCAATATCTTTAGGATCTTTACCTGAGTAAGTACAAAGACCACCAAAGAGTAGGCGGTTATCTTCTGAGAGGTGGAAGTAATCTAAGTCGATACGCAGATCTGCAAAAGCCATGTTTTGCGGAATAATCTCTTTGCACTGCTCATCGGTGAGTGGCTCGGTGGCCAGCAAATAACTGCCAGCCGGGAGCACTTTCCCACCTAGGTAACTGTCGAGTTTATGGCCAATATAGGCGTTACCAGCCAGCACCAGATATTGGCAGTTGACCTGACCTTTAGCTGTGATGACTTGGGGCTTATCTCCCTTGATGATCTTCTCTGCTGCGCTGTACTCAAACATCTTAACGCCCAAAGCCTTCGCCACTTTGGCTTCACCTAGCGCGAGGTTGAGTGGATGAAGATGGCCGCTATTCATGTCCACAAGGGCGCCTTCATAGCAGTCTGAACCGATAACCTGTTTGATATCCTGTTTCTGTAACAGGGTAAAACCTTCGCCTCGCCCTTGAGACAGAAGGTCATCGTAATCCTCTTGAAGTTCTGCCATATGACGGGTTTTTATAGCCAAGTCGCAGTAACCCATCTGCAGGTTACAGTCGATATTATGCTCTGCAACACGCTGCCTGACGATGTTGACTGCTTCATAGCCCATCTGATTGATGGCTTCGACGCCTTCGCTGCCGATGATGTTTTTAAATTGAGCGACGTTGTGGCCAATACCACGAATAAGCTCACCACCATTTCTTCCCGAAGCGCCCCAGCCAATGCGCTTAGCTTCCAGAAGCACTACTGAGAACCCTTTTTGAGCCAGTTCGATGGCAGTGTTTATTCCACTAAAGCCACCGCCAACAATGCATACATCGGCGCTTATCTGCTCCTGCAGCTGAGGGTGCTCATGGAGCTCCTTAGCGGTACTGAAATAGTAGGAGGCGGGGTATTGGTCGCTGTGAACTGGGCTGCTGACGGACATTATCTCTCCAAACTTTATTATTGTTATTAGATATACGTTTTCAGTTATTAGGTTTTACTTATCGGTTATCGCAATTTAGTTATAAAATACGGTTTTTTAAGAATCTTTGGGACTTAGAGCGCTATACATCTGCTGGTAGTCCTATATAATTCACGGGTGTTGATTATATTTAACATGCTTTTTGGTCAGATACAAATTAGTATGGGGAATAGATTGAGTGATTTTGATACAAAGGTTGACGAGTTTCGCCTTGGTAGCGTGTTTTGATAGGAGAGATAGATTTGGATATTGGAGCTAGTCTCAAGGCTGTCCGCAAAATTAAGGGGTTATCCCAGCGTGAGCTTGCGAAAAGAGCTGGCGTCACCAATAGCACTATCTCTATGATTGAGAAAAACAGTGTCAGTCCATCGGTAAGTTCCTTGAAGAAGGTGCTATCTGGATTACCTATGTCGCTAGTCGATTTCTTCTCTATGGAGGACACGGCTGCAAGTGAAGCTAAAGTTGTTTATCGCAGTGACGAGCTGCTTGATATTGGCGATGGAAATTTAGATTACAAGCTGGTGGGTCGGGACTATCCCAACCGAGCTATGTCTGTGATGAGCGAAACCTACCCACCTGGTTCTGATACTGGTGAAGAGATGCTTAAGCATGAGGGTGAGGAAGCGGCCATCGTGATAGAGGGCAAGTTTGAGCTTACGGTCGGTGACGAGGTGTTTATTCTTGAAACTGGAGATAGCTATTATTTTAATAGTGAGACGCCCCATAGGTTTAGAAACCCTTTCGATGAGGACTGCCGAATAGTGAGCGCCACCACGCCAGCTAATTTCTAATTTTTTTCAGCGAGTTTCTAATGTTTAATCGTATTAAAAGGGCCTAGGCCCTTTTTTTGTGCCTGAATCTTGCTGTCAATCATCAACACTCATGTTCAGTGCATCTACCTACTGGTTTTAACATCTTATTTACTGTTAGCGCCTGTTGAGCTTAATTCTAAACTCCTCACCCCCCTTCAAAACCCTGCTCTATATAATTCTACTGGTTAGAAATGCTGCTCTTTAGAAATACCTTAGTGCTTACAGCCTGTTGGCGCTATTTGATTGCTTGTTTACTGTACAGTCTATGTAAATAATATTGGTCATGAAGGGTGTGTTTATGTGAACTGTGTCAAGGTTGAATTACACCGAGATTTTGACTGAATATCTTGCTAAATGGCTCGGAAGCTGCAAGGTGATGACAATGCTTTAATGCTTATCTGTATGTTATTAATCGCGTTTTTATTGTTTTTGTTTAGTGTTTAAAATTGTATTCATTTATGCGCTTGCCTGTGTGCTTTTTTCAGTGTAGTGTTTGATAAAGTGAACATGCGGTTAAGTCGTGTTCATTAATACCGAACAGCATATGTACTCTTATAAACATAATAAAAACGAAAATATAACGAGAAAGGTGATTTATGTCGGATGCAGGGCTTGCTGTCATTGGGGTGACAGCGTGCAATCAGAAGTTAGGCTTACATCCTTTTAATATCGTGGGCGAAAAATATCTGTTATCCATTGCAGATGCGACTAACGCGTGGCCATTGGTGATCCCTTCTCTTGGGCATTGCCCTGCGGAGTCAATTCTACCTAGGTTAGATGGCATTTTATTTACCGGTTCACCATCAAATATTGAGCCGCATCACTTTCAAGGGCAACCCAGTGAAGCGGATACCCACCACGATCCTAAGCGAGACGCGACCACACTTCCTTTATTAAAAGCAGCTATCGATGCAGGGGTTCCTGTGCTGGCAATCTGCCGTGGTTTTCAGGAGATGAATGTGGTTTATGGCGGCACACTTCATCAGAAACTCCATGAAGTGGGCGGTTATATTGAACATAGAGAAGATAAAACTAAGCCAGTAGATGTGCAGTATGGGATCTCCCATGAGGTACAGATAGAACCTGGAGGGTTGCTTCACGAGGCATGGGGCCGTAGCTCTGCAGAGGTTAACTCTGTGCATACCCAAGGCGTTGACCGTCTGGGTGTCGGGTTGCGGCCGGAGGCGTTTGCCTCAGATGGATTAGTCGAAGCTTTCTCTGTGAGAGAGGCTAAAAATTTCGCACTGGGCGTCCAGTGGCATCCGGAATGGAAGGTGCTTGAACATCCTTTTTACACCGCCATTTTCAAACTGTTTAGTGATGCTTGCCAGCGCCATGCAATGAACCGAGTGAGATAAAATGAAGAAGTTAACCGCTTATTTAAAAGAACATAAAATTACCGAAGTTGAGTGTGTGATCAGTGATATGACGGGGATTGCCCGTGGCAAGATTGCACCGGTTGATAAGTTTATCGATGAGAAAGGGATGAGAATGCCTGAGAGTGTGCTGCTGCAGACAGTCACAGGCGATTATGTGGAAGATGAGCCCTACGATGAGCTATTGGATAAAGCGGATATCGACTTTATCTGTGTTCCCGATGAAGATGCTGTGTTCAAGCTGCCTTGGACAATAGAGGCCACGGCTCAGGTTATCCATGATACCTATGACAAGATGGGCAATCCGATTGAGCTTTCACCTCGTAATGTCTTGAAAAAAGTGCTCAAACTTTATGAAGATAAGGGCTGGAAACCTGTGGTAGCTCCTGAGATGGAGTTCTATCTTACCCGCAGAAATGAAGATCCAGATCAAGCCCTTATCCCACCTGTTGGTCGCAGTGGCCGCCAAGAGTCAGGCCGTCAATCTTTCTCTATTGATGCTGCCAATGAGTACGACCCACTGTTTGAAGATATGTATGACTGGTGTGAAGAGCAGGGGTTAGATATCGATACCCTGATCCATGAAGAGGGTACGGCCCAGATGGAGATCAACTTCAGTCACGGCGATGCTCTATCTCTAGCCGATCAGGTGTTTGTGTTTAAACGTACCCTACGTGAAGCGGCATTAAAACATAATGTGTGTGCCACCTTTATGGCCAAACCTGTCGCTGATGAGCCAGGTAGCGCGATGCACTTACATCAAAGTGTGGTGAACATTAAATCAGGGAAAAACATCTTCTCTTTAGATGACGGCACTAAGGGGCCACTCTTCTTTAGCTATATCGGTGGCTTACAAAAATATGCCCCTGAATTTCTGCCTCTGTTAGCCCCCAACGTGAACTCATTTAGGCGTTTCCTACCTGGCACCTCTGCACCAATTAATCTTGAGTGGGGCGAAGAGAATCGAACCTGTGGATTGAGGATCCCTGAATCCTCTCCACAAAACCTGCGCATTGAGAACCGTATTGCTGGCGCTGATTCCAACAGCTATTTAGCTATCGCAGCGAGCTTACTCGCGGGCTATATCGGCATGGTCGATGATGTGAAGCCCTCGACTCCAGTACAGGGTAGGGCGAATGAATCTCGCCAGAGTATTAGTCTACCGCTAACACTCGAGGAAGCTTTGGCCGTGATGTCTGAAAGTACAGCATGTCGTGAATACCTAGGTGAGGCATTTACCACAGGTTATATCGCGGTGAAGCAGGCGGATCTGGCCAGTTATAAGCGGGTGATCAGTTCATGGGAGCGTGAGTATCTGCTGCTGACGGTTTAGCCCAAAGTGATCTCAGGGCCATGTTGGGATGGCTCTGAGTATGAGTAAGGTGTCAATGAAGTAAGAAAGTGATCGGGAATACGTTTGAATAGACCTCTATTCAGATGTTGGCTGTGCAAACTGCCTATGCGATATACCCAAGCGACCTTAATGTTCAGCGGTGCTGCGGCAACACTGAATTAGCTGCTGAAGTGGTTTGGGTATATAGGGTGTAGCATTGGTTAAAATAAGAACTAAAACCGGCTTGACCGGTAAACAATGACAGACAACAGTCGTAGGCTGTTGCTACGCTAAATCAAGGAGATAGCATGAAGTTTTTTAAGAAAATAACCACGTTAGCCTTAATCGGTGCAGGTGTGTTAGCAAGCACTAACGTGATGGCTGAAGAGGTAGTTAGGGTCTATAACTGGTCCGATTATATTGCCGAAGATACTTTAGCTAACTTTGAAAAAGAGACAGGTATTCGTGTTATCTATGATGTGTTTGATAGCAATGAGGTGGTTGAAGCTAAGCTGCTATCGGGTCGTTCTGGTTATGATCTTGTGGTGCCATCGAACAACTTCCTCGCTAAGCAGATAAAAGCAGGGGCTTTTCAAAAGCTAGATGTTGCTCAACTCTCTAATCATAAGAATCTTAAAGCTGACTTGATGAAGCAGCTGGAAGCGGCAGATCCGGGTAATGAGTATTCAGTGCCTTATCTGTGGGGAACGACTGGTATAGGCTATAACGAAGGTAAGGTGAAAGAGATTTTAGGTGAAGATGCACCGACTGATTCTCTTGAGCTGCTGTTTAATCCTAAATATGCTGAAAAGCTCTCAAAGTGTGGTCTCTCAATGCTAGATTCTGCCGATGAGATGCTGCCTATGGCCTTAGTTTACTTAGGGTTAGATCCCAATAGTAATAGCAAGGCTGATTACAAGAAAGCGGGTGAAGTGTTAGACAAGGTGCGTCCTTTTGTCACTTACTTCCACTCATCACGCTACATCACTGACCTCGCTAATGGTGATATCTGTGTTGCCTTTGGTTACTCAGGTGATGTGTTCCAAGCAGCGGCTCGTGCCGAAGAAGCTGAAAATGGTCAGGTGATTGGCTACTCAATTCCTAAAGAGGGTGCGAACCTTTGGTTCGATATGTTGGCGATACCTGCTGATGCTGCCAATGTGAAAAATGCCCACACCTTTATTAACTACATACTTCGCCCTGAGGTGATCGCACCTATTACCGATTACGTTGCTTACGCGAATCCAAATGCGGCGGCAGAAACCTTAGTAGATAAAGAGATCTTAAGCGACCCAGCTATCTATCCAACGCCTGAAGTACTAAAGCGCCTCTATGTGGCCGATGTTCGTCCGATGAAGGCTCAACGTGCGATGACACGTGTTTGGACCAAAGTTAAGTCAGGTTACTAATAGACCTAAATTGGGCCAGCGCTGCTGGCCCAAGTTCCACCTCTCGTTAAAAATTGCCGAAGGTGCCACTGATATGTGGCGCCTTTAGTGGAGAAGTATTATGACTACCACCTCAAGCGTCACCAATAAACCAACAACAAAGACGCCAGGAAAAGTCCTGCTTAAAATAGAGCGGGTCAGTAAGTTATTTGATGATGTTCGCGCTGTCGATGATGTGTCGCTAGACATCAATCAAGGGGAGATTTTTGCACTGCTGGGAGGCTCAGGTTCTGGCAAGTCTACCTTGCTGCGTATGCTGGCAGGTTTTGAGAAACCCTCTGAGGGACGTATCTATCTCGACGGTGTCGATATCACAGATATGCCGCCACACGAGCGACCGATAAACATGATGTTTCAATCCTATGCGCTGTTTCCTCATATGTCGGTTGAGCAGAATATCGCCTTCGGTTTAAAGCAAGATAAGTTACCTAAAGATGAGATCGCCGCTCGCGTGGCTGAGATGCTCAAACTGGTGCATATGGAGGAGTACGCTAAGCGTAAACCTGCTCAGTTATCTGGCGGTCAGCGTCAACGTGTCGCATTGGCGCGCTCTTTAGCAAAGCGGCCAAAATTACTGCTACTCGATGAGCCTATGGGGGCTCTGGATAAAAAACTGAGAACTCAGATGCAGCTTGAGGTCGTCGATATTCTTGAGGCTGTCGGCGTGACTTGCGTCATGGTGACCCATGATCAGGAGGAGGCGATGACCATGGCTGAGCGTATCTCCATTATGAATGAGGGCTGGATAGCACAGACTGGCTCGCCGATGGATATCTATGAGAGTCCTTCGTCACGAATGGTGGCTGAATTTATTGGTTCTGTGAACCTCTTTGAGGGGGAGATAGTGGTTGATGTGGCGGATCACGCCATCATACAGTCGCCCAATCTTGAAACTAAGTTCTATATTGGTCACGGGGTATCGACCAATGTGGAAGATAAGACAGTTTGGTTAGCAGTGAGACCTGAGAAAGCGCGTATTAGTCGTGAACAGCCAGAGAATGAATACAACTGGTGCCAAGGCGTGGTTGAAGATATTGCCTACCTTGGTGGGATCTCAGTCTATTACATTCGTCTGACTAATAATCAGGTGATCCAATCTGTGATGACTAACCGTGATAGACGCTCAGATCCTCCTACATGGGAAGATAAGGTCTTCATCAGTTGGGAGGCCACCAGCGGAGTGGTCCTCAGATCATAGGAGGGCATAGTATGAAAAAGCCACTCACGTTTAAACTGCCCAAGGGGCAATGCTGGACCATAGGGGTTCCCTATTTCTGGCTACTGTTATTCTTCGCACTTCCCTTTGCTATTGTCCTTAAGATCAGTCTGTCGACAGCAGCCATCTCTATTCCACCTTATGAATCGCTATTTAACTATGCCGATGAGTCGCTGCAGATCTTGCTGAACTTAGGCAATTATCTGCTGATCTTCGATGACTCGCTCTACTTGTACGCTTACTTAGGCTCATTGAAGATGGCCTTTATCACCACCTTAGGCTGCCTCTTGATTGGTTATCCGATGGCCTACGCCATTGCCAGAGCGCCTAAGGAGAAGCAGACCTTGTTGATTCTGTTGGTGATGCTACCTTCATGGACTTCGTTTCTTATTCGTGTGTACGCCTGGATGGGGATCTTGAGTAACAATGGGGTCATTAATAATATTCTGCTCTGGTCTGGTGTTATCTCTGAGCCAATCCAGATGCTGAATACCAATTTTGCCGTCTATATCGGGATTATCTACAGTTACCTGCCGTTTATGATTCTACCTCTCTATGCGACCTTGTCTCAACTCGATGGCAGCTTGCTTGAGGCTGCATCAGATTTAGGCTCACGCTCCCTAAATACCTTCTGGAAAATCACGCTGCCTCTTTCTAAAGGTGGGGTGATAGCTGGCTCTATGTTGGTGTTTATCCCTGTGGTGGGTGAGTTTGTGATCCCTGAGTTACTGGGTGGTCCAGATTCTCTGATGATAGGTAAAGTACTGTGGCAGGAGTTCTTCAATAACCGAGATTGGCCTGTGGCCTCTGCACTGGCGATTGTGATGTTAGGTTTGCTGATTATCCCTATCACTCTATTCCATCGTTACCAATCTAGAAGCATGGAGAAAGAGGTATGAGTAACAGATTAAAGAAGATGAGCTTCTCGACCATCATGCTCTGGGCTGGAATGTTTTTTCTCTATGCGCCGATGTTTATCTTAGTTATCTACTCATTTAACGAGTCGAAACTGGTCACCGTTTGGGGCGGTTTTTCACCTAAGTGGTATGGTGAGCTGTTTCGGGATCAACAGATATTAGATGCAGTATGGACCAGCTTGCGAGTTGCTTTTTTTGCCTCCACCATGGCGGTGATATTGGGCACCATGGCGGCCTTTGTGATGACGCGATTTAAGCGCTCATGGGGCAAGATGACCCTGTCTAATATGATCACCGCGCCGCTGGTTATGCCTGAAGTGATCACGGGTCTGTCGTTACTGCTGCTCTTTGTGCATATGGCCGATCTATTTGGCTGGCCGGCTGAGCGAGGCATGTTAACGGTATGGATAGCCCACTCCACTTTCTGCGCTGCGTATGTGGCAGTGGTGGTATCGGCAAGGTTGCGTGAGCTTGACCAGTCGATTGAGGAGGCAGCTCAAGATTTAGGTGCAACCCCTCTTAAGACCTTTTTCTATATCACAGTGCCTATGATAACGCCCTCACTGATGGCGGGTTGGTTACTCTCATTTAGTCTATCACTGGATGATTTAGTGATTGCCAGCTTTGCCTCGGGACCTGGCGCGACGACGTTGCCTATGGTGGTGTTCTCGTCAGTACGTATGGGGGTTTCACCTAAGATTAATGCGCTGGCGACCTTGATCATTTTGACTGTCTCCTTAATCGCATTTATCTCTTGGTATTTTGCAAGGCGCAGCGAAAAGAAGAGTTTACCGCCAGCAATGTAGTGAACATATATTTCCATGTGGAATATGGTGAGTAAAAATAAGCGTCATAACAAGATGTATAACCCCTTGTTATGACGTCAGACTGAACAATTAACAGTAGGTGAAGGTTATGACAAGCGTACCTCATGCAGCTTCCTATTACGCGGCATCGGCTAATGACAAAGTAGAGCGGGCTCTACTCGCCGACAATATTGAGTCTGATGTTTGTATTATTGGTGCCGGATACACGGGCCTATCGACAGCAATCCATCTGTTAGAGTTGGGTTTTAGTGTCACTATACTTGAAGCCGCCAGAATTGGTTGGGGAGCATCTGGCCGCAATGGCGGACAGATAGTTAACAGCTTTAGCCGCGATATCGACTCCATCGAAAAAACCGTGGGCGTTGAAAATGGCAAACTGTTTGGCGAAATGGCCTTCGAAGGCTCTAAGATCATTAAAGGGCTAATTAACAAATACCAAATTCAGTGTGACCTAAAAGATGGTGGCGTTTTTGCTGCCATTAACCCGAAGCAGATGGGGCACCTTGAGGCACAAAAGTCTCTATGGGAGAAGCACGGGCATATGGGACACCTTGAGTTACTTGATGGCCAAGGGATCCGCAATGTGGTAGGCACTGAGCGTTATGTTGGCGGCCTACTTGATAAGAGTGGTGGTCATATTCATCCCCTCAATCTTGCATTAGGAGAGGCGGCTGCAGTTGAATCTTTGGGGGGCAAGATATTTGAAGACTCTGCCGTGATCCGCGTCGATCAAGGTGATAATCCTCTGGTCCATACGGCTAAAGGCTCGGTGAAAGCGAAATTTGTGGTGGTGGCAGGTAACGCCTACCTCAATGGTTTGATGCCTGAGCTGCAAGCGAAATCCATGCCTTGTGGAACCCAAGTGTTAACCACTGAGCCATTAAGTGATGAACTGGCCAATAGCTTGTTGCCACAGGACTACTGCGTTGAAGATTGTAACTATCTGTTGGATTACTTTAGGTTGTCTGGTGATAAGCGTCTTATCTATGGTGGCGGTGTGGTCTATGGGGCGCGAGATCCCGCTGATATCGAGGCGATTATTCGCCCTAAGATGTTAGAAACCTTTCCACAGCTTAACGATGTGAAGATAGATTTTACCTGGACAGGTAACTTTCTACTGACTCTGTCGCGTTTGCCGCAAGTTGGACGTATTGGCGATAATATCTATTACTCCCAAGGTTGTAGCGGCCACGGTGTGACTTACACTCATCTTGCTGGAAAGATTTTGGCCGAGGCGATAAAGGGTCAAGCGACTCGCTTCGATGCATTTGCGAGTCTCCCTCACTATCCTTTCCCTGGCGGTCATATGTTTAAGGTGCCATTTAGTGCAATTGGCGCTTGGTATTACACCATGAGAGACAAGTTCGGGATCTGATAACTTCATTTATACAAGTTTAACTGCTTTTATTTCTGCCAATGCCACCCCTAAAAAGGGTGGCAATATCCTCTATCCCACTGTTTATCGCCTCTGCCTCATTTAATCTTGGATCGTATTGAAAGTTACCAATAATCTTGCCTATAGATGAGTACAAAAAATCACCCATTTTGTTTTAAATTAATGTACATTAAATAGACAAGGTAAAATTATACCCATCAGTATTAAGGTTGTTATGTTGAAAAAAACAGATACCTCTAATTTCCGATACTTTCTCAACGTGGTTGATTGTCAACAAGCCTGCCCCGCCCACACTCCAGTTCCAGAATATATTCGCCTTATCTCAGATAGAAAATACACTGAATCCTATATGCTCAATTGGGAGTCGAATGTTTTTCCCGGCATCTTAGGGCGTGTTTGTGACCGTCCCTGTGAGCCTGCGTGTCGTCGGGGACGAGTGGAGGAGGAACCTGTTGCTATCTGCCGTTTAAAACGAGTGGCGGCGGACAATAAGGAGGATATTAAGTCCTACCTTCCCATCATCCCTAGTGATAAAAATGGTAAACATATTGCCCTGATAGGCGCAGGCCCCGCCTCGTTAACCGTGGCCAGAGATCTACTGCCTATGGGGTATAAAATTACTCTGTTTGATAGGGAGGAAAAAGCAGGCGGCATGATGCGCACTCAGATCCCAGCGTTTCGTTTACCGGAAACGGTACTCGAAGAGGAGCTGGATTTGATCCTCGATATGGGTTTGAAGACCTGTTTCGGAGAGGGCATTAGTAGCATGAAAAGCCTGCTAGATGAGAAGTACGACGCCATTTTTGTGGGAACGGGTGCTCCCCTTGGTCGAGAGTTAAAGATACCGGGCCGAGATGAAGCTGGTGATCATCTAAGCATAGGGATAGATTGGCTCTCGAGTGTGGCCTTCGGTCATACCAAAAAGATTGAGAAGCGGGTCATTGTCCTTGGTGGAGGTAACACCGCCATGGATTGCTGTCGCACCGCGAGGCGTTTAGGCGGCAAACAGGTCAAGGTGGTGGTTCGATCGAGTTTAGAGGCGATGAAAGCCTCTCCTTGGGAGAAAACCGATGCGATGGCTGAGGATGTCGAACTTATCGGTAACCATAAGCCGCTTGAGTTTGTGATGCGAGAGGGCAAGTTTGTTGGCGTCTTATTTGAGGAGGTGCAGTCTCACTATGACGATGATGGTAAGCGCACCTTGATTGATACCGGCAACACTGTGCTGATGGAGTGTGACAAGGTCTTGATCGCTATCGGCCAAGACACAGCTTTTCCTTGGATTGAGCGTGATATTGGCATCGACTTTAATCAATGGGACCAACCAGTATTAGAGGAGGCCTCCCTTCAAGCCAGTATCCCTAAGCTCTTCTTTGGTGGCGATGCGGCTTTTGGTCCTAAAAATATCATTACTGCGGTTGCTCATGGTCATAAAGCGGCTATCTCAATTGACCTTTTTTGTCAGGGTAAAGATCCTGTTGCAGAGCGTCCAGTCAGTGACTTTAATCTTGTTAGTCAGAAGATGGGGATCCATGAGTGGAGCTACCATAACAAGATAAAGCAAGATGTTCGTTATGCTGTGCCCCATATGGACAGGAAGCAGGCCATTAAACAGTTAGCCAGCGAAGTGGAGCTTGGGTATGACGAGGAGATGGCGCTAGCAGAGGCCAGTCGCTGTCTTAATTGTGATATCCATACCGTGTTTAGCGAATCTATCTGTATTGAGTGCTCCGCCTGTGAAGATATCTGCCCAGTCGATTGCATCAACTTTCTTAAGGTCGATGATGAGGTGGAGCAGGTGAGCGATGAGCGCGTGTTAAGTCAGCTCAGAGTGAGCGATATCAATCCCCAGCAGGAGATACTGATCTCCGCACCGTTAAAGACAGGTCAGCTGATGATTAAAGATGAGGATATGTGTCTTCATTGCGGTCTTTGCGCCGAGCGTTGCCCGACCGGGGCTTGGGATATGAAAAAATTCACCTTAAAAGATCTGAAGGCGACCATTCTATGACTCTGTTCCAATCGATTAATGAATTTGTGGTGCGTTTTGCGAATACAAACGGGACAGGTTCGGCGAGTGCGAATAATATGTTTGCCAAAGCCATTATGCGTATGGGCCTGCCAGTAAGTGCTAAGAATATCTTCCCCTCTAACATACAGGGGATGCCAACTTGGTTTGAGGTAAGGATCAGCGAGAAAGGCTTTTTGGGACGTCGTGATGGTGCACCTGAGCTGGTGGTCGCGATGAATGCTCAATCTATTGAGGAGGATATTCAATCTGTCCAGCCGGGCGGTTTTTTGCTCTATGATTCCAGCCGCATCTTGCCCCAGAGGTTGATGCGAAAAGAGATTAACTTTTTAGGCATGCCTATCTCAGATATCTGCCGCGCAGAGTACAGCGATCCCCGTCAACGTCAGCTGTTTAAAAATGTTATCTATGTGGGGGCGCTCGCTGCGCTACTTGATATCGATTTTCAGGTGCTTAAAGATCTCGTTTCAGACCAGTTTAAGGGCAAAGATAAGCTAATTCGGCCCAATATCTATGCTTTAGAGCTAGGTTTTGAGTTCGCCAATAAGCAGTTTTCTTGCCCTCTGCCAATCTGTGTGGAGAGGCGTGACTTGATAGGTGACAGGATCTTAGTTGATGGCAATACCGCTTCTGGTTTAGGGGCGGTTTATGGTGGCGCTACTGTGGTTGGCTGGTACCCGATCACGCCATCTACCTCTGTGATAGAGAAGTTTGCCTCCTACTGCCAGCGCTTACGAATAGACCCAGCAAACGGGCAAAAAAACTATGCCATCGTGCAGGCTGAAGATGAGTTGTCTGCTATTGGTATTGCCATGGGAGGTGGCTGGAATGGTGCTAGGGCATTTACTGCCACCAGTGGGCCGGGGATCTCCTTGATGACAGAGTTTCTTGGTTTGGCTTATTTTGCTGAAATCCCTCTAGTGTTGATGAATGTGCAACGGGCTGGGCCTTCAACGGGGATGCCTACTCGAACTCAGCAATCGGACATGTTGACCTGTGCTTATGCCTCTCATGGTGACAGCAAGCAGGTATTGTTAATCCCATCAACTCCAAAGGAGTGTTTTGATTTTAGTGCTCAGGCATTTGATCTGGCCGATAGGCTACAGACACCGATCATTGTGATGACAGATCTCGATATGGGGATGAATATTCACTTGAGTGATCCCTTTGGCTGGGATGATAAGCATGAGTACGATCTGGGTAAAGTATTGGATGCTGACGACTTAGAGAAGGCGAGTGACTTCGGTCGCTACTTAGATGTTGATGGTGATGGCGTATGTTATCGAACACTGCCGGGAACCCATCCGAATAAAGGTGCTTTCTTTACCCGAGGCACCTCCCATAACGAGTATGCGGCTTACACAGAAAAGGGGGAGGATTACATCAAAAATATGGAGCGCTTAGAGCATAAGTTTGCCATGGGCGTTAAGCGATTACCCGCCCCTGAAATTACCATCAATACCAAGGCTAAACGTGTTGGGCTTGTTTACTACGGCTCGACTGATGAGGCGATTCCTGAGGCGGTGAGTTTGCTCTGTGAGCAGGGAGTGAAAGTCAATACCTTAAGGATTAGAGCTTTTCCCTTCAGCCCTCAAGTGGCCAGTTTTATCAGCGAACATGACGGTGTGTTTGTGGTGGAGCAGAATCGAGATGGGCAGGTTAAGAAGCTATTGTGTAATGAGCTGACCATTGACCCTGCCTCCATGTGCGCGGTATTGCACTATGATGGCTTGGCTATCACTGGACAATTTATTGCTGAGTCAGTTCAAGCCCAGCTCTCAGTTCAAACCGATCAGGCTGCAGGATAAGGAGGCGCTATGAGTTACATCAAACCACAATTTAAGCACCCAAGACTGCAGGTCAATGATCTTGGCTTAACCCACAGAGATTATGAAGGCGCACTGTCCACCTTATGTGCAGGCTGTGGGCATGACTCTATCACCTCTGCGGTTGCGCAGGCTTGTGCTGAACTCTCTCTGCCACCACATAAGATAGCTAAGTTATCAGGCATAGGTTGCTCCTCGAAAGCGCCCACCTATTTTCTTAACAACGCCCATGGTTTTAATACTGTACATGGACGTATGCCTTCGGTTGCAACGGGGGCGAATATGGCCAATCGGGAGCTTATCTATCTTGGAATGTCCGGTGATGGCGATAGTGCCTCCATTGGATTTGGCCAGTTTGCCCATGTGGTCAGGCGCCGTTTAAACATGCTCTATATGGTGGCCAATAACGGCGTATATGGTTTAACTAAGGGCCAGTTGGCAGCCACTGCTGAGCAGGGAATGAAGAGTAAATCCGGTGAGGCGAGTCTGTTTACTGATATTGACCTGTGTGTGAGTGCACTGCAGTTTGGCGCGACCTTTGTGGCGCGCAGTTTTTCCGGTGATAAGTCGCAATTGGTGCCCTTAATTAAGGCGGCGATTAGCCATAAGGGGTTTGCGTTTATTGATATCATCTCCCCCTGCGTGACCTTTAATAATAACCCCGATTCAAATCGCTCCTATGATTATGTCCATGATCATATTACCACTGCTGCGGTGGCAGATTTTGTGCCTGTTAAGCAGGAGATACGCTGCGAGAATGGCCAATCAGATAGCGAGGATATCTGCCTTCATGATGGATCCATTTTGCGTCTGTCGAGAATAGATGCCGATTATGATGCCCATGATCGTATCAAGGCGATGACAAAAATAGAGCAGTTAAAGTCGGAGGGGAAAATACTCACAGGCCTGATGTATATCGATCCAGAAGCCGATGATTATCATGAGATAAACGGCACATCTGATGCCCCACTAAACTCTTTAAAGCAGGAAACTCTCTGCCCCGGCAGCCATGTATTGAAAACCATCAATGAGAGCTTTAGGTAGTAGAGAGCATCACTATTTAAAGTTGATAAAAATATTGCTGGTGAGCCGGCCTGTTTCTGGCTTGCTATCGATATCGGTATCGAGATCCACTAAGGTTGAGTGGAGTAGATTTCCCGGATAGATAATTAGCCGGTTTGGGCGATACTCCACTTGATGGTAGATCTCATAGTGTTCATTACTATGAGTAAAGTATTGCGGAGTTTGACGCTTTATCTCATCTAAACACACCTGGGCCTTGTTAAAATATTCATCAATCCTCTCGCTATTAATACGCTCATATCCCGTAGGCTTATGTTTAAAAAAAGCGGTCGCACCATGGGGAGCACTATTGAGGTAGTGCAGTATGGCAAAGTAGTTGGGCTCCTTAGTATCAAAATGCGGCAGGCATTGCAGGGGCTGTAACGACTCCGGCGTTTGGGTGATCAAGGAGAAGCTATATATATGGGGCGTTATTCTTAAGTGGTGCGGAATTCGGTACACATCATAAATTAATTGAAATACCTGATTAATCACCTCTATGGCATAGGGCTTAGGTAACCTTGCCCTGACTCCTGGGTAGTAGGAACCATTATCTTGTTTAAAGATAGCTTCATGAGCAAAAGAGAGCAGGGGAGCAAGATCTTCAGCAAAATCATCAATAATGATAATGGGGGTAGCTTCCTCCCCAATCTTGATTACTTGAGGGGAGAGTGATGAGATGCGTATCAGTGATGTCTGAGTATTCATAACCCCTCTCAGACTACCGTTGATTTACAGTAATGCTGAACAAAATCAAAATGGGGCGGCAGGGTTTCCACCTTGCGCTTTGCCGCTGACTTTATCTGATGTAAAAAAGAGGTTAGCTCCTCATCTTCCATCGAATCCACAATGCTATGGTACTCTTTGGGCATGATCCCTTGCCCTATCATTACCTGTATCCAAGAGCTTTCACCAAACAGCTCATTGCCAAACTTATAGATATTGCCTGTTTCATTGAACATCTCAATTCGATGGCGAAGCGAGTCGGGGATAGACATCTCTTTGCAGTAGCGCCAAAAGCGGCTGTCATCTCGATTGGTGGCTTTATAGTGGAGAATGATAAAGTCGCGAATATTATCCATCTCAAACTTGGTTTGAGCATTAAACTCATCGGTATTTTGCTGAGCAAACTCTTGGGTGGGAAAGAGCTGCATTAGCCTGATAATACTGCGCTGGATTAGGTGAATGCTGGTGGACTCTAAAGGCTCTAGAAAGCCGCTAGAGAGCCCGATAGCAACACAGTTTTTGTGCCAATGTAAGCGACGTGTGCCTGTTTTGAACTTGATCACTCTTGGCTTGTTAATGGGTTCTCCCTCAATGTTACTCAGTAGCTGCTGTGTGGCGTCATCATCTGAGATAAATTTACTGCAAAATACCATGCCATTACCGGTTCTATTTTGCAGAGGGATCCGCCACTGCCAACCCGATTGATGGGCGATAGAACGAGTGTAGGGGATAGGTGAATTGGTGGCCTCTGTTTGCACTGCGATGGCACTGTCACAGGGCAACCAGTGACTCCAATCTTCAAAACCCGTGTTAAGGGTTTGCTCTATCAGCAACGCTTTGAAACCGGTGCAATCGATAAAGAGGTCACCATTGATAACTTGACCACTTTCAAGAACTAACGCTTTGATATGACCATTACTGTTTGATTTAGAGTCTTGGTGTTGCAGCACATCGGCTATCTTGCCCTCTATTCGACTCATGCCATGTTGTTCGGCAAACTTTCTGAGGTATTTGGCGTATAAACTGGCATCCATATGATAAGCATGGTTTTGATCTTGGTTTGGTAAAATGGCAAAGCGTCCCTCTCTAGCGGCGACATGTTCAGTGCAGTAATCACCTATCTCACTGGCAATGCCCTGTTTTTTGCCTTTTAACCAAAAGTGTTGAAAGCCGCAAGCCCAGCAATCTTTTCCCAGAAAGCCAAATGAGTGTAGGTAGGATTGATTGAGTTCTTTCCAGTTTTCAAATGAGATCCCTAATTTAAAGGTCGCATTGGTGGCTGCCATCACCTCCTGCTCCTTTAATCCCAGTAACCGATGGAATATATGCAGTGTTGGGATAGTGGCTTCACCTACCCCGACTGTGCCTATCTCATCTGATTCGACTAACACGATATCAAGGTGTTTCCCCATGAGTTTGCTTAGTGCTGCTGCTGTCATCCAGCCTGCGGTTCCTCCACCAGCGATGACGACTTTTTTGATTTTATTATCCATTGGGTCACTCCTCAGTTTGGGCTATCGCTTTAACTTATTGGTTAAATCGGCTCTTAGTTTTCGAGCATTAAGCTCATCGAGTGGTTTATGTAGGCAGCCCTGTGCGTGTGGGGGAATATGGTCTTGTGGCTGATCATCATGTTCAAAAATGTAGTGATCAAACAGGGCTTTCCAAGCAAGGCGTTGTGCTTTTGGCAAAGATCGCAGGCTTAACATGCTGTGAAGTAATGCGTTATTAGGGCGTCCAAGGTAAGCGGGTGTATCTCGCCACCAATGGGTTATAAGCACATTAAATTCATCTAGGCTGCTGACATGGTGCCACCACATGCTAGGGATAAAGAGTATATCTCCGGGGTCGAGTTCTGCGGTTTGAGAGGCCGCTAATGCTGTTGAAAATTTGGGGAATTTTTCTAAATCTGGCTGCTGTAAGTCAATCAAACTAATATCTTGACCGCCAGGGGAGAACTCCATTGGGCCTATGTATAGGTTACTGACTTGCTCAGGTGGAAAGAGGGTAAACCTTCTATGTCCAACCGCATTGCAGGCTAGGTTATGTGGGAAATCAAAGTGAGCGGCAACATGGGTCTGGTTGCCAAGCCAGATATTCGTCAGAGGGGATATATCTCCAAGCATTAGGCTGTTTTCAGCCCCTAACCCTGGCAGACATTGGTTGATATCTGTTGATCCCATGTAGATCCCAGCAGGAGTTGGCCTATTGGCTTCCTGAACTAGGTGTGAGAAGAGCTGCTTTAAATCCAGTCGTCCTGCTTGGTAGTTAAAACCGTTGAACTCACTGTTGTAGAAGACTCTTCCTTTGTGCTGCGGTGCAAGTTGATAGGCGGTGACAGGCATACCTTGATAGAAGGAGGCTAGGTATTTCATCGCTTCCTGATTCGATTCAAGCCCCGCTTTTACCAAGGGCCAATCTGAGCACAGCCCTTTAAAAACAAGCGGCTCATCAGCTGTCTCTATCTGAGACAGTAGCTCATCGATGTTGGACACTGTGATTGCTCTAACTTGAGTGTTGCCGGTGTTCATTGGCTTTGCCTACTTATTGTTTTGCATTTTTTAACGTTAACAGATCGCGGATCTTTGATTGCGATGCCATTGCCATATAGATGGCTTGTAGGTGTCCAGTCTTATGCAGTTGCGTTAACACTTCAGGCGCAAGGCCAGCCAGTATCTCCTCATTGATGGTATAGAAGCCTATCATCTGCTTCTGCTCCCCATTGTCGAGGGTGATATCTAAGGTGAATGACTCAAGCAGCTGATGTTCAATCAAGGTATCGATAAAGCGTTGACTGTCTTGCAGCCCGTAGTGGATTGTTTCTAGCATCTCTGCGGCGGCATCGAGAAAATCTGTATTACCACCAAAAGGGTGAAATAGAGCTTCCCCTTCGGTATCTGAAACTCTAGGACTCTCCATGTCGACATGAATTACCCTTTGTTGCTGCTCAATACCATCTTCACGTACTGTTTGCTGTCCAATGAGAAAAGGCTGACGTCTGACAGACAAAGGGATGTAGGATGCTTGCCAACCCTCATCATTTAAAAAGAGGTTCTCATTGTGCTGAAAGCCAAATAGGGCGACAGAAAAGAACTGACCAGTAGCGCCATCTTTGTGAAAAAAGATAGGGTAGCTTGCCTGAATACTGCGAAACTCTGCGGGAAAGGTCACGCTGTACCACATATTGTCCCCGAGCTCCTTTGAGCGTTCGGTTATCACTTTAAGATCTTTATGCTCTAGGCTATTAAGTAGTACATGTTTGCTCATTTGATAGGTCCTAATGGTTGTTCGATCGAGTCGAATTTTTATTGTTATAAAGTAGGGAAACCAAACTGTTTAACTTTGTCGAGTAACTCTCTGTTGCTGGGTAAGGTCTGGCTCAGGGAGCGAGTTCGCTTCTGATTCTCAACGAACATGGTTTGTGCTTGTTGAAGCATAGAGGGTTTGATGCAAGTTGGCTTTTGAGTCTGAAACCCCATTCCATAGAGTACGTATTGAAAACTTGCCGCAGGAAATAGTGGGTCTTTGTGATCGATATCTTGCGAGCATGGCACTTGGTAGTGCCAGAATTCAAGCTGTGATTGTAAACTGTCGGGGATGGAGCTTGTTTGTTGATGATCACGCCAGTAGGGCGTGTTGTTTCGACTGCTAAGCACGTAATGAAGTTTTAAAAAATCGATTATCTGTTGCCAGTGCTGTACATAGCGGTTGTTTACCCGAGTTGCTATTAGCTCCATGGATGCTCTATTTGGCGGCAGCTGTTGGGCGAGAGTCGTAGCACTCCATTCTACTAGGGCTAATGCCGAAGCTTCTAAAGGCTCAATGAATCCAGCAGCCATCCCAATGGCAATACAGTTATTTCTCCAGCACTTTTGATGATATCCCGGGGCTATCTCCAGCTTTCTTATCTCTGTTTTAGCCCGTTTATAGGCATCTTTTCCTATATAGTCCAGTAGTGCTTTCTCTGCTTCTTGATCCGATGCATGTTCTGATGAGTAGACATAGCCCACTCCTTTGCGTGTGGGCAGGCCTATATCCCATATCCAGCCACTCTCTTGTGCAGTGGACAGAGTACAGGAGGCGATAGGGCTATTTTCTTCAGGATAGGGGATCTGTATGGCCAGAGCACTATCATTAAATAGGACCGATTTTTGAGAGAGAAATGGCTCTTGATAATGCTTGCCTAGCAGTAGTGATTTCAGCCCTGAGCAGTCAACGAATAGGTCGCCACTAACAGAACCTGACTGAGTGCACTGCACACTTTTAATGTCACCATTGGTGTGTTCATTGATCCCGACTACGTGGTCGCTAATATAGTTGACACCTAATTTCTCAGTGCAGTGTTTCATTAGTAGCTGGCTAAACTTTCCTGCATCAAGGTGGTAGCCATAGTTATTATGAAAGTGATACTCGGGGGTTGAGATGGATTTAGGGGCTAATCCAAGTTGAGTTAACTGATCTTGGCTCGATACCGCTAAGGCAAAGCTGACCTCCTCTTGGTGAGCCAGCCAAAATGGTGCTAGGTCGATCTCTTGATGTGCAAAAGGAAGGCTAAAAGGGTGGAGGTAATCATTGGCATTGTTTGGCGTATGGGGTGCTGAAAGCTCACTGTGCCAGTTAATAAACCTCGAACCTTGCTTAAAGCTTGCATCACACTCAATGATAAACTGAGTTTCACTAATCCCAATTTTAGTCAAAGTGTTACGCATGGAAGGCCAAGTACCTTCACCCACACCGATTGGAGGGATATCTGGTGACTCGATTAAGGTGATATTGAGTTTGGGGGTAGTGAGGAGTTTGCCATTATCTGTATTATGCTCAGCAGCCAGTATTCCAGCAGTTATCCAGCCAGCGGTGCCGCCGCCTACAATAATGATATTACTGATCGCTTGGTGCATGTGCTATTTATTATCCCCGTAACGTTAAGACGTTATCTTTGTATAACATACTTTTATCTATTCTGATCGCTATTGCGTTGCTTCCACATTATAGGAAAGAGATCACTTCCTTGTGATTCAAGTTTGTCATTAGAGCCAAAATTGACTGGCTCTATTCACTATGACATTAAAATGAGGTAACAAATTTATACCTCAAGACCTCTAGCAGAACTCAGTTAGAAGGTGTAACGTGCGCCTAAACTGTACCTAGCTCCAGTTTGTGTATAATTTAGGACCTGCTCATTAGCACGGCCATGCACGCGAGTATTCTCATCTGTGATGTTGAGACCTTCGATAAAGACTGTTAACCCTTCGACCATTGGAACGTCATAGCCAATGTTAAAATCAACTTGCGAATAGGCTTCAGTGTATTGTGGATTCGCACCTGTACCTTGTCCTTGAGAGTTTAAAAACTCATCACGCCAGTTGTAGGCGATACGGGCTGTAAATCCATAGTTTTCATAGATACCCACTAGGTTAGCGGTGTCACTGATACCATTAATCACATTTTGCGACGGATCTCCTGGGCGACCCAAGTTGGCATTATTGTAGCTATCACCTGCATTAACTAAGGTGTAGTTAGCCTGCACGCCAAAGCCTGACTCACCAAAGAAGTGCTGAATGGCAAACTCCCAACCGTCGATAACATTGCTTAAATCGCTGTTGGTTGGTTTAGTGATGAGGAAGTTGAGATCCGGATCGCCAGGATTACCAGCTATCTCAATATTGCCGTTAGCTGGGTTGATGCTAACGTTAGGATCTGTGCTGCCATAATTATCAAAAATCCATTGTCTCTGCTCAATTGCAGTTGATGCACCAGCCGCGATGGCTTCCTGAACATACTGACCATTTGATGGATCTGGAATATTGTAGAGGTTTGAATTTTCAGGGTTTGAGCTAATAAAGTTAGTGACATCTTTTCTAAAGTAGCCGACAGAGACGTAGCTGCCTTCATCATAGTACCACTCCGTTGAGATATCATAGTTAGTTGACTCTAACGGTAACAAACTCGGGTTACCGGCTTCGCCACTGCCTCCGCCTCTGTTGGCAAGAGTACCGACTGTGGTACCACCTTGAATGGAGGTGTAGTCTGGACGGCCTATGGTTTCACTAAACGCCATGCGGACATAGATATCTTCAACCACTTCAATATTGAAGTTTACGCTTGGCAGTAGGTAATCATAATCACCGGTTTGGGTCTGGAATACTCGGTTATCAGCCGCTGAACTCGATAGCGCAATCTCAGTTTCGGCAATCCAAGTTGCCGTGTCGTAGGCTGATACTGCAGAGGTTGAGGTGACGTCAGTCTTTTCATAACGTAAGCCCACATGCACATCAAATGGCATATCGCCTAGGTCACCCGCATAATTATATTGAATATAGGCTGATTGTGACTCCTCTTGGGTAAATCTATCGGTGTCACTGGCATAATCTGTTGAGGGGCAGAACCCATTACCACAGTCACCAACGGCGCTCGATGCATAAAGCTCTGCTGCGCGAGCTCTCACCGCTTCAAAGTCCCAAAGGAAGATGGTGTTTAGTGGATCTGTTGCCGCCGAGCCTTGGTAGTCTGAGAAATCACCTTGTGAGCCATCAAGCTTGTCCAATACTGTGTCTTGTGGGAACCAAGCTGCATCGAGATCTCCCTCTGAACCAACGCCTCCCCAATCGTTTCGCTGAACATTGACCGATTGAGAGTGGTTATTCACATCTGTCATGGCTATGCCAAAGTCGATAGTGCCAGCCTCTTCAAGATCATAGCTTCCTGAAATCTGTAACTGCTCTATCTCTGAGCGGTTAATTGCGTTGGTAAATACTGACCCTGTCACGCGCATATCTTCAGGTCTAACGGCATTGCCACCGCCAACGGCCAATACGGGCACATCACCAGTAAAGTCTGTCGCTGCACTGGTTCTAACAAAAGCGGCTGTGCTTAATAAGCTGCTACTACCGTTCGGACTGTTAGGGGTACGCTCTGCGTATGAGTCATGATAATCCAATGCTAAAGAGAGGTTTTCACTCACTTCCCAATCGATATTTAAGCCTAATGAACCACTTTGATCTCGGGTGCCATAGTCACCAGCCGCCATAGAGAGATCCGCTGGTGCATCATAAAGTTCAGAATAAACCAGTGGCGAGGAGACAGGGCCATCGCTCCACGTACTCTCCTGTGTTGGCACAAAGTTGAACCAAGCTGAGACATCGTGAAATTGAGTATCGACATCATTGCGCATATAGGTGTAGTCGAGGGTGGTACGAATTGAATCTGTTGGCTGATATTGCAGCACGAGTTGACCATTGGTACGTTTACGCTGCTGCTCTTCAAATCGATAGACTGTGGTTTGCGGTACGCTATACACATCATCGTCACCTGGACGATTTATCTGATTTGCATCTTTTGGTACGCCGCCCCATTCAGCATTTGAACCAGCCCAATCTTGGTCGACTATGCCAGGAAAACTGCGCCAGCCTGTTCCAACTTGTGCTTGCTGATTACCACTTTCACGTTCCTGATAGCTGCCTGAAATAGAGATCCCGAATTTGTCATCGGCAAAGGTATTTGAGTACAGGCCTGATAACTCAGGAGTGACAGAGCCTTTATCTGTTGATGAGTCATCAACGGCTTTAGCCCCAAAAGAGGCTTTTAGACCTGGAGAGCTTAGTGGTCTGTGGGTCAATACATTGATAGTGGCACCAATACCACCCGTTGGGTTTGATGCTTGCGCTGTTTTCTCTACTTCAACGGCGCTAATGGCCTCTGATGCGATATTGGCAAAATCAAAAGAGCGAGATCCTGTGGTCACAGGCATCTGGCGATTATTAAGTAGGACTAAGTTTTGATCGGCACCGAAACCACGAACCGATACTCGGCTACCTTCGCCGTTTTGACGATCGATTGAAACGCCGGTGATACGTTGTAGTGATTCAGCCAAGTTACTGTCGGGGAACTTACCTATGTCCTCGGCGTTAATGGCATCGACAATTCCTTCTGAGCCACGCTTAAGATCCATTGATTTAATTAAACTGCCGCGGATACCTGAAACCTGAATCACTTCGATATTTTTATCTTGGCTAGTATCATCTGCAGCCATAGCAGGCATGATACCGCTTACCCCCAATATTAAGGACAAGCTGCTAGCCAGTTTAGTTTTAGTAAAATGCTTACGTTCCATCGAACTCTCCCCAGTTAAGCTTGGCGACTGCTTCTCTGCCTACTTTGATTATTATTGATCTGAGCACTTTTTGTTTTTTTATATAAACCCAATTGTAAGCGCTTACATTTAAGGTAGAGTAATTATTAAACACAGTCAACAGAAAGGTTGCGCCAAGGTTAATTTGAGTTGATTTTTTGTTGCTTTAAAGCGGTTTTTTGTGGTGCACAGTGACTGTTTTTATATTAGTTAATAGTGGGTTATCTTATGTTTATGAGATGGCAGCCAAGCTGCCACACTCATTTCAATTTTTATCTTTCAGTGCGCTATTTTAAGCTTTTGACTGAATCTCGCAGAATTAATTGAGGGGTAAATGTGTTTACTATGCTCAAATCTGGCTTGTTGTATACATTCTTTAATACCCAAAGTGCAGCCATTTTGCCCATCTCTTGAATTGGGTTACTGACGGTTGAGAGCTTAGGGGAGATATATTTGGGAAAAGGGGAGTTATCATAGCCGATAAATGACAGCTGTTTGGGGACGCTAATATCGCGCTCTAAGCTGACGGCGATAGCCCCTGATGCCATCTGGTCGTTGGCACTGATCACGCAGGTAAATTGCTTATCCTGTTTGAGCAGATACTCCATAGCGCTTACCCCACTGGGTTCACGAAAGTTGCCCTCAAAAAAAAGAGTCTCATCAAAGGTCACTTCAAATTCAGCTAAGGCCTGTTTATGCCCCTCTAAGCGCTCTCTTGCATCGGACTTAAATTGTGGCCCAGCAATGTAAGCTAGCTGTGTGTGCCCCTGAGACAGAACATGTTTTGTCGCTAGGTATCCACCTAAAGCGTTATTGAGGTAGATACATCTCTCCTCTATTTCGCTGATAAATCGGTTAATTAATACGATAGGCGTGCTTTGCTGACATAAGTTAATGATGTACTCATCACTGAGTGCTTCAACATCTAAGATGAGGGCATCACAGCCTCTATCAAGGAGAAACTCTACAGCCTCTTTCTCTTGAGTCTCGTTGCTGTGTCCTGCTGCGATAATGACATGCTTGTTGGCATCGCGAAGCGCAGTTTCAATCTCGGTCATCATGGGGCCATAAAACGGACCATCGAGCTGAGAGACTAGCACACCAATGCTGTTAGAGCGGTTTGACGCCAGTGATTGGGCTATGGAACTGGGTCGATAACCCAGTTGATCCATCGCATCTTGCACTTTCTTTTTAGTCTTCTCACTGACATTGGTGTTTTTATTCATCACCCTAGACACAGTCGCTAGGGAAACACCTGCCAATACTGATACATCATAGATGGTGGCCATATTGTCCTTGATTGCCCCGATGAAACTATTTTTAGCAGATTAGCATGCTTTTATTTTTCCATTCTATTTAATTCGAGATGGATCTCATCAACTTTGCTGTTTTTTAGGGTGTATTTGCGCATAACGATGGCAACTAAAATAGAACCTACTGCTGGGTAGACGGTGAAAGAGAGTAAAATACCATTTAGGGTTTGTGGTGTTTGTTCTACATCTGCCTGGTAACCGTAACCTGAGAGTAACCAGCCAGCTGCTGCTCCGCCTATGGCTACGCCAAGTTTGATAAAGAAAATAATTGAGGAGTAGATAATGCCGGTGAGCCTAACCCCATCTTTATACTGGCCGTAATCAACCGTATCCGCCATCTTTGCCCACAACAGTGGTGTGGCCATATTGAACGCAAATCCCCATAGGATAAACATGGCGAAAGCGAGTTCCACCTGCTCCTTCGGGACAAAATAGGTGGCAATACATAAGGCCGCCGCAATCAATTGCAGTGAGATGTACGCGTTGACTTTACAGACGCGTTTCGCCAATGGCTGAGCTAACATGCAACCAAAAATATTACCTACCATACCCAATGTGATGAAAAGAGTTATCTTATCCGGCATCTGCAGGAAGTATTTTACATAGTAGATGGCTAGGCTAGTTTTTAGCACCATACCTGAGAGCAGACATACTGATGCGATACATAAGATGCGCCATTGATCATTCTTCACCAAATAACCGACATCTTGCTTAAAGCTTGATTGGTGGGGCTGAGAAGGAGTGAGCCTCTCTTTAGTATTCCAAAAGCAGATTAAAAACATCGCCACGCCTAAAATACTCATGGCAGTGATAGTGAGTTGATAGCCTTTAGCTTGATCTCCCTCACCGAGAAACTCAACCAAAGGTAAGGTCAGTCCCGAGACTAATAGCCCTCCTAACATCGCAAATACGAAGCGGTAGGATTGCACTGAAACACGCTCTTTAGGATCGGAGGTGAGTACCCCACCTAATGCGCAGTAGGGGATATTAATTGCGGTATAAACCATCATCAACGCAGTGTAAGTGACAAAGGCGTATATCATCTTTCCCTGCTCAGAGAGGTCTGGCGTAGTAAAAGCCAAGACACTGAAGAGTCCAAAGGGGAGGGCAAACCAGAGCAGATAGGGCCTAAATTTTCCATAGCGTGTTTGGGTTCTGTCGGTCATCGCCCCCATTAAGGGATCGGTAATAGCATCTATAAGACGCACGGCTAAGAACATGGTACCGACAAAGGCGGGAGGGATCCCAAAAATATCAGTATAGAAAAACGTTAGAAACAACATGACCGTCTGAAATACGATATTACTGGCAGTATCTCCTAATCCATATGCAATCTTCTCTTTAACACTGACCATGGTGAGTACCTTTTTATTGTTATTATCTATTTATTTATCAAATTTTAGTTATCGGTATGACGTGCTGTAATAAAGTCTCGATAGGCAAGTCCACTGGCTTTTATCGTGCGAACTTGCGTATTGTAGTCAACATATACCAATCCGAAGCGTTTTAGGTAGCCTTCAGCCCACTCAAAGTTATCCATTAAACTCCATGCGAAGTAGCCCTGAATATTGACGCCCGCTTCTATCGCTTTGTCCAATGCTTCAAGGTGACCTTGGTAATATTGAACTCTGTCTAGATCATTGACCGATTGCGCTATCAGTTTATCGTCCATCGCTGCACCATTTTCGGTGATGTAGATAGGAGGCAGTTGATAGGATTTATCCAGAGAGATAAGTAGGTCCGTAAAAGCTTGAGGGTAGATCTCCCAGCCAATATCTGTTCTAGGAACATCAGGCATGGTTATCTCTTTAAATCTTTGCTCTGGACAGTGTTGATATCGATTTCGGGTATAAAAATTAACGCCCAAGAAATCGAGAGGTTGAGTCAGAATATCCATATCTCCCGCCAAAATAACGGGTTTATCCTTATCCTCTAAGCTGCCCATAATATCTGGGTAACGGCCATCGAAAAGTGGCTTGATATACCATTGGTTAAAGTATTCATCGGCAAGGGCTGCTGCTTTCTTATCTTGCAGAGAATCGCTGACCGGATAGCAAGGGGTAAAGTTCAGTACGATACCATTGAGGCTATGTGGGGCGTTTTTTTGCAGCACCTGCATCGCGAGTCCATGGGCGAGCAGTAGATGATGTGCTGCTTGTCTGCCATAGGATACCTGTGCCAACCCCGGAGCATGAATACCTGCCTCGTAACCTAAGTATGAGCTGCAAAACGGCTCATTGAGTGTCGCGTAAGAGTAGACTCTATCGCCGAGGATTTGGCTGACTTTATCAGCATAGTCTTGAAACAGGAAGGCGGTTTCGCGGTTGAGCCAGCCGCCATTGTCTTCAATATGTTGTGGTAGATCCCAATGATAGAGAGTGACAAAGGCTTTAATCTTCTTGCGTTTGAGGGCATCAAGTAGCTGAATATAAAAATCTATTCCTTCAGAATTAACGCTGCCATCTTGATTGATCACCCTGCCCCAAGAGAGTGAAAGTCGGTAAGCATCTACGTTCAGTGAATCAATCAGTTCAATATCTTCTTTCCATAGTTTCAGGTGCTCACAGGCTGATTTGCCATCAGAACCATCACGGATCTTCCCTTGGGTTGAACAGAAGGTATCCCAAATGCAGGGGAGTCGGGAGTCATAGCCCCCCTCAATTTGAAACGAAGCGGTGGCAACGCCGTAAGTAAACTCTTTTTGGTTAAGCCTCGACGCTTCTGGTAAAGATATTTTCATTAAATCATCACTTATTCTAATTCTGGGTTGTTGTTCGACGCTAGCGTGTTCACTTTTGATAATGTGCTTGGCTCTGTTGACCATGGTTCTCGAAGTTCTGGTTTTTGAGAGCACGGTTATTGTGCGCAGTTGTCGAAATATAGTCGCAAAACATGTTGACTTTGGTTATCGCGATGTTAACAATGAAAGCGCTTACATCGAGATTAGTGGCTTCTCTGAGAAAGGTCAATCATTGATTAGGATATTTTATGGTCCGGCTCAATTTGTCACTTAACGATAACGAAAAATTCAATTGGGATGGGTAGTGTATGGCGAGTACATCAGTATTAAATGAGCAATCACAGAGTGCGCACCAAAGTGGGGACTTTCGCTTTGCTTTAGTGGCGCTAACCTCACTCTTTTTTATGTGGGGTTTTATCACTTGTCTCAATGATATTCTTATCCCTTACCTGAAAAACATGTTTGATCTTAACTACACCCAAGCGATGTTGGTTCAGTTCTGCTTTTTCGGGGCTTACTTTATCGTCTCTATTCCTGCGGGAAGTTTAGTGGGAAAAATTGGCTATCAGAAGGGGATTGTCACTGGACTTGCCATTGCATGTTTGGGGTGCTTACTCTTCTATCCATCGGCAAGTTTCGCCTCCTACTGGATGTTTCTTGTGGCTTTTTTTGTGTTGGCTTCGGGCATCACTATACTGCAAGTTGCCGCTAATCCTTACGTGAGTGTACTTGGCCCTGCCAACACTGCTTCGTCTCGATTGACTCTGACTCAGGCTTTTAATTCATTGGGGACGACAGTTGCGCCATTTTTTGGTAGCTGGTTAATTTTATCGACCTCAGAGCATGGGGGCACAAACTCTGAAGTATTGAATGATGCCGCTTACCAGGCAAGTACGGTACAGGTGCCGTATCTGATCTTAGCGGGTACATTAATCTTGATAGCGGCACTCTTTTTACGTTTAAAATTGCCACTTTTGGGGATGAAGAAAAGCTCATCATTGCCTGAAAAGCCAGGTGTTCATAGTATCAGTGCTTGGCATTATCCTCATTTAGTTCTTGGCGCCGTGGGCATTTTTGTCTATGTGGGAGCTGAGGTGTCAATCGGTAGTTTTCTGATCAGCTTTTTAGGTCAGGAGGAGATTGCCGGGCTTAGCCATGCAGAAGCTGCAAACTATATTGCTTACTATTTTGGTGGCGCTATGGTGGGACGCTTTTTGGGTGCGGCGGTCATGCAGAAGATTAAAGCTGGTAAGGTGCTGGCATTCAATGCGGTATTAGCCTGTGTGTTGATTGTGTTTGCAATCTTTAGCACTGGGAGTCTTGCCATGTGGGCACTGCTTCTCGTGGGTTTGTGTAACTCAATCATGTTTCCTACAATTTTTAGTTTAGCGCTGCAAGATCTTGGGCAATTCACCAGTCAGGGATCGGGTATCTTATGTTTAGCGATAGTCGGTGGTGCCATTATTCCTCTGCTTCAAGGAGGCTTAGCTGATATTTTTGGTATTCAATTAGCTTTTGCTTTACCACTGCTTTGCTACGGGTTTATTGCTTATTACGGCATGAAAGGCTGTGATGCAAAACGGCCATTACACTAGTTTTTCACTCTCTCAAATGACGCATTATAATTAAAAGGTTTTGATACTATGAGTGTGCTTGCATACAAACGTTCGCTACTTTCCATCACGATACTAGCAATAACCATGACCAGTGGTTGCAGTAAAGAGGTAGCACCTCAAAAGGAAGATCTAGAGCCTAAAGAGGGCCTCCAAAGCTATGCTTTTGGCGGTAAGGCAGTGGATATCAATATCTGGCCAGCACTTGAGCTCCCCCACCGTAATAGCAGTGAGGTTGAAGGTAAGGTCGCTGAGATTTTAGCGGGGATGACTTTAGAGCAAAAAGTAGCGCAGATGATCCAGCCTGAGATCCGCGATATTAGTGTCGAAGATATGCGTCAATATGGCTTTGGCTCCTACCTAAATGGTGGTGGGGCATACCCCAACAATGATAAGCATGCACTCCCCTCCGATTGGATTGCTCTTGCTGAGAATATGTATCAAGCATCGGTTGATGCAAGCCTTGATGGGTCAAGCATTCCAACCATGTGGGGAACCGATGCCGTACACGGACACAATAATGTGATTGGGGCGACTCTGTTTCCTCACAATATTGGCCTAGGCGCTGCTAACAATCCTGAGCTTATCCGTGAGGTTGCTGCTATTACCGCAAAAGAGGTGATGGTGACAGGGATAGATTGGGTGTTTGCCCCAACCGTTGCTGTTGTACGTGATGACAGGTGGGGGCGAACCTATGAGGGGTACTCTGAAGATCCTGAGATTGTACTGGCTTACTCTGCCGCAATAGTTGAAGGTTTACAAGGCGAGGCCAGTGGTGATGAATTTCTCTCATCTGAGCACGTAATCTCAACGGTTAAGCATTTTCTCGGTGATGGCGGTACTGAAAAGGGCGTTGATCAGGGAGATAACTTGATTGATGAACAGGGGCTGTTTGATCTTCATGGACAGGGTTATGTGGGAGGCTTGGTCGCTGGCTCGCAAAGTGTGATGGCCTCGTTCAATAGCTGGCACGGGGTAAAAAACCACGGTAATGAGTATCTGCTAACCGATGTTCTTAAAACTCGAATGGGTTTCGATGGTTTCGTTGTGGGAGACTGGAACGGTCACGGTCAGGTGTTAGGTTGTACAAATGAGACTTGTCCACAAGCAGTCAATGCTGGACTTGATATGTTTATGGTGCCCACTGATGCGTGGAAACCTCTGTATGAAAACACCATCGCAGAGGTGAGAAGTGGCCAGATATCTCAAGCGAGGATCGATGATGCGGTGAGCCGTATCTTACGTGTCAAAGTGCGTGCTGGATTATTTAATAAACCTAGCCCTGCAAATCGCCCATTATCTGGAAAGCTTGAGCTCATTGGTCATGAAAGTCACCGCCAAGTTGCCAAGCAAGCGGTGAGGGAATCTTTGGTGCTGTTGAAAAATGGCCATAATACCCTACCTCTCTCCCCTAAGATGAGAGTACTGGTTGCGGGAGATGGTGCAAATAACATAGGTAAACAGTCTGGTGGCTGGAGTATTACTTGGCAGGGAACGGACAATCAAAATAGTGACTTTCCAGGTGCAAGCTCTATCTATGATGGGATAAAAGAGACCGTACTTAAAGCGGGTGGCACTGCAACACTGGATATTGCTGGCCAGTATAGCGAGGAAAACCGACCCGATGTGGCGATTGTCGTCTTTGGTGAGGAGCCCTACGCCGAAGGTAATGGTGATATTGATAACTTAGAGTATCAAAGGGGTGATAAAAGAGATCTGGCACTACTGAAAAGACTTAAAAGTGAAGGGATCCCTGTTGTTTCGATTTTTATTACCGGACGTCCTTTATGGGTTAATCCAGAACTCAATGCATCGGACTCCTTTGTGGTAGCTTGGCTTCCAGGAAGTGAAGGTGATGCGGTCGCTGACGTTCTGTTCTCATCCTCTGACGGTCAAGTTGTCAATGATATGACAGGAAAGCTCTCTTTCTCTTGGCCATCAACGCCTATGCAGGCTGTGGTAAATCGCTTTGATAAGGATTACCAACCTCTGTTTAAGTATGGTCATGGTTTATCTTACGCTGATAAAGGTGACTCAGCCTTAGTATCAGAGATTAAGCCTGTCGACTCAGATATTTTACGCCCCTTAGTAATACTTAAAAATGCCGTGAAGGCGCCTTGGCGATTATCCATAGGGACAAGCGCTGATCAAGACTTGATTAACACCAGTTTACAAACCAGTGGTCCTGTGGTGATGCGAACCATTGATAGGGTGGTGCAGGAGGACGCACGTAAGTTTAACTTAGATGGTAAAGAGCAGGGCGTTATCCGTTTTGGGGCAAACTTTACTCGAGACTTACGTGCATATGAGCAGGGAAATACAGCGGTTTCGTTTGATATTAAGCTTGATGAATTCACCCCGCAGAGCACACAACTATCAATGGTTTGTGACAAGGCCTGTGGAGTCCCAGTGGCGCTAGAAGAGAAATTTAAGCAGATCGCGGGCACGGGGTGGCAAACAATATCGGTGGATCTTGCCTGCTTTGAGTTAAGCAGTGATCAGCTTTCAAAAGTTCAAAGCCCATTTCTGTTCTCCTCGAAGGCGAAAATTACCATGAGTCTATCGAATATCTATTGGCTCCCTGATTATCAAGGTCAGCCAGATGTCTCATGTCATTAATTCTAATCATTAAATTTACTTATTATCGTTGGAGAGAGGCTCATGTTTAGAATTGGCATCGATTTAGGTGGTACCAAAATTGAGTTAATTGCGTTAGATGCTAGTGGTGAAGAGCGCTTTCGTAAGCGAGTACCCACACCAAGGCAATACCCATCAACCTTGGATGCTATTGTTGAACTGGTCAATGAAGCTGAGCTTGTGATAGGTGAGAAAGCAAGTATTGGCGTTGGGATCCCTGGAATCGTGTCTCCCTTTACTGGCTTGGTAAAAAATGCCAACTCAACCTGGATTAATGGTCACCCCTTAGATGTTGATTTAGGTAAGCGGTTAGCACGGAAAGTAAAGGTGGCGAATGATGCCAACTGCTTTGCCGTATCGGAAGCGGTAGATGGTGCGGCTAAAAACAGCGCAGTGGTGTTTGGGGTTATTATCGGTACTGGCTGCGGCGCAGGTATCGCGATTAATGGTCAAGTACACGCAGGTGGTAATGGCATAGGTGGAGAGTGGGGCCATAACCCGCTTCCATGGATGACACCTGATGAACACCACTCAACTAGCTGTTTTTGTGGCAATAGAGACTGTATCGAAACCTTTATCTCAGGCACAGGGTTTGTCCGTGATTTTCGAGAGTCTGGTGGGGAAGCCGCTAGTGGCATTGAGATAGCCCAGCTGATGGAGCAGGGCGATGCATTGGCTACCCAAGCTTTTACGCGTTTTATCGACAGACTTGCACGCTCCTTAGCCCATGTCATTAACGTACTTGACCCTGATGTCATCGTATTGGGCGGCGGCGTATCGAATATCGATGCCATCTACACTGAGCTACCTGCGGTGCTTCCCAACTATGTGCTAGGTCGAGAGTGTGAAACCCCAGTGGTTAAGAATCTCTATGGTGCCTCATCCGGCGTTAGAGGCGCAGCCTGGTTATGGGGAAGAGATAGTTAACCCCCTCTAGATGACTCACATCAAAACAAAAACCTGCAATGATGCAGGTTTTTGTATTTATTAGGGGTAATGCTATCTGCTCCATTTAGCAATTAACTATGGCTGTTCGTACTCTCTGTTGTTTGATTTTCACTTAAATTGTCGATAGTTTACCCATGATTCATGTTCTACTTTCGATACTGAGACTAGGTAAAATATGAGTCAAAGCAGCTATTTTAGCTGCCTTAGTTAACTAACTATTGCGTGTTGAGGTATATCGATTGCTGAAGTCCCTACCATTTCTGCTGTTCTTGTTAACCGGCGTTGAATTATCCGCAACGGAATTCGAGATACAAATTCAGCTTGAAGAGTATCAAACACATTCAATACCCATTGCCGATGGCAGCCAATGGCAATTTCAAAGCCGATATGAACTCCCCATCACCTTAGATGCAGTAGAGAGCTACGCCAAACACCAACAGCTGGAAATTAAAATTCAAGAGCGCAGCTTCAACCAAAGCAGTGGCGGTGGAGGATGCGGACACTCCCCCGCATGCATTATCGTCCTACCATTTTATCTGCTGGATATGTTAACGGCCGATACGGTCACGCTGGATCAGGTGAGCTTTTATCACCAGGGCGCATGGCAGATAGATATGTTTTACAGCAGACCTCATGGCCAACTTGTTCGAATCAAGTCGGACACCATCAGCATGTTGTCCAGCACCCTCATACAACAAACCATTATCGGGGCAAATCAACAGGCCATGGTGCAACTGTCCCAACAGTTGATTGCCCAACTCCCTAAGCTGCAAACCACAGAAGAGTTGAGCTTGTTTAAAAAGGAGTTGTCTGGCATGAGTTACCCAGTGCAGAACCTCCCCCTTACACGTACTCAACAGCTAATGGCGCTGGAGTTACTGCGCCAATCCAGTTTATCTGAAGCACAATTTATGACGCTGGCATCTGGCTGGTGCGATCTTCCCAAATATTACCCAACACTTGTCGGCCCTGAATACTCTCCGTTGAACTTACTGGTTTATTCATCTCCTCTCACTCAAGGAGAAAATGCCAGTTATCTATTGGATTGTGTGAAGAGCGCCGATGTATTTTCGGTCGAGCAACAGGCATCGATTGACAGACTGGTAGGCCTGCAGGAGCAGGCGCTGACTCAACTTGGTCATTTTATATCTGCTGAGTGGTGGGACGACTCGGTCAAACAGTACTTTCTTGAGTACCTGCCAATGACAAGTCACCGTCAAATGACAACCCTTAACCCTCTGCTTGGTATTTATCAAGGGTGGTGGATAGAAAACACTATATCAAAAGCTGACTACATCACGCTCGTCAAAGACTATCCTGAAAAATCTGCACCATTGAGAGAACAACTCAAGGTTACTAACCCCCATGTTCTGCAAGCGAGAATGACATTGGTTGAGGAAGGCATATTGTCACCGATCCCCTTACTTGAGGAGTTAACAGTTGCGGGAGTGGCAATCGATAGCCAACTGGCGCAAAGGCTGGCAAAGCTATATTGGCAAGATCATTATGCCATTGAACGATTTGCTATCCTGCCTCGCCAGGACAAGGATATTCAGAAACAAGCCTATATTCTTGGGTTACTCGCTCCATTACCTGAATCGCTCAGGCAAGCGCTACCGGTTGAAAGTGGCAGTTTTGATGCCCGCCCAGCCTGGGACATCGCAATATTGAATACTCAAATTCAAAAGCTGGAAATCAGCTTACAGCAAAGACCGCGTTTGGGTGACCTAACACCATCCACACCACAACGGGTCTCAACCCGGGTTGATGAACATGGCTCTCCAACCTACGCAGGACTAATCTGGTATGCCCTGTCGTTTCATCCTGAGCAGTATAAACAAATAGGCCAACGTCGTCTGGAGGCATTGGAAGAAGAGCAGCAAGATAGCTGGCTAGAGAAAGGCCGGTCATTGTGGGAACAACTTCCGCAGCCCCAGTAACAGGTATGCGTTCAGGCTTACGTTAGAGGTGCTGCTTGAGTATGGGGCAGTCTAATCAGGTGGTAATTTTGTGTGCCACTACAGGTGAACAGCGAATATGAGAGAGACCATTAAGCAGAAGCTAGATTCAGAATTAAGAAATAAAAAATTTAAACAGTTTATCTACTTTTTCTTTGCTCTTGTAACTATTGCAGTAATTGTTTCTTTTATAGTCAATAGGGCTGAAACTAAAGGAACATACGTAATAGGGCATGTAGTAAACCGTCATACTAAACTTCATGATGAAGGCCATACAAATTATCTTATCGTTGAGGTGCCTACTGAAAATAAGTTGGTATATGTTAGAGTGCCGACTAAAGATATTGTGAAAGTTAACACTAAAGTACAGTTACGCAGAATGATGAAAACTTCATCAGGTAAGTCTAGATATATTTTCCTTAAGTATATTGAGCAGCCCCCAAGCTCCTAGACAGAAAAAGCGATTTACCACGGAGGACACGAAGCTCTCGGAGAGAAGCAAAAGAGGAGCTAAATCGGAGAGGTAAATTTCTTGAAAATCAGTCTGTGTGGATGCGGCTACGAGTTTCGATTCTAGAGATAACTTTGGGTGCCTAAGTTAGTTGTTAACCGTTTAATCCCCAGCAAACCTCTGTTCGTTCATCACAAAATACATGATTGTCCCGTCTTTTCTTTAACCAAACGAAAAAGCTATTTACCACGGAGGACACGAAGCTCTCGGAGATAAGCAAAAGAGGAGCTAAATCGGAGAAACAACTTTCTCGAAAATCAGCCTGTGTGGATGCGGCTACGAGCTTCTATTTCAGGAATAATCTTAGGTGTTTAAGTTAGTTGTTAACCGTGTAATACCCAGCAAACCTCTGTTCGTTCATCATAAAATACATGAGTGTCCCGTCTTTTCTTAAACCAAACGAAAAAGCTATTTACCACGGAGTACTCGAAGTTCTCGGAGAGAGGCAAAAGAGAAGAAAAAGAGGAGAGGTAAGTTTCTCGTAAATCAGTCAGTGTGGATGCAGCTACGAGTTTCGATTCTAGAAATATTTTTGGGTGTCTAAGTTAGTGTCTAGATAACTAGGGTCTTACCAGCTAGTTAGTTTTGATGCATTTCTTGTGTTAGCAACTTACACAAATAAAGTAAAATCGAAGAGGAACATTAACAGGTGCAGATGCGGCTGTGGCCGTTGACAGCAAGGATGCTGTCGTCGAGCTTACAGGGACGTACTTGCAGCGTGTCACAGAAGTATCTGCACATACGCCCACCGCAGGTGATAAACAGCAATGAAGGTTCAACCTTCAATAATCAGATCCAACACCAAACTCAGCCAGAAGCTAAGCCAGAAAATGTAATCAGTCTTCATTCGAAGGCTAGAGTAAATTCCAGACATGAATCCCTCTTATGCCATCCATGGCATTCGGGATAAGTACATCCTGTACACAAAAGCCTTATGAATCTCTTCAAGCGGCTTATCCATCCATGGGGTGTGGCATAAATGTTCCAGACACAAAAAAGCCTACACAAGGTAGGCTTTTTTGTTTTAAATTGGTGGCCCCTCCCAGACTCGAACTGGGGACCTGACGATTATGAGTCGTATGCTCTAACCAACTGAGCTAAGGGGCCTACTTAAGGAAGTCGTCACTACCGAAAGCGAACAGAAGTATACGAGGTTTAAATCTGCTTGTCACCTGTGATTTGATAAGAAATTGCAACTTTGAACTCAACTGCTTATCTGTTAAACGATATGTCCATTTTCTAGTTCAGGATCAGTTTTAAAATAGAGGCTTAAATATAAAAAAACCTGCCGAGTGGGCAGGTTTTTACTGTTTATCTATCTGAGACTGAGGACTACTCGTCTAGGAAAGATTTTAAGATCTCTGAGCGAGAAGGGTGACGTAGCTTACGCAGCGCCTTAGCTTCAATCTGACGAATACGCTCACGTGTTACGTCAAACTGCTTACCTACCTCTTCAAGCGTGTGGTCAGTGTTCATGTCGATACCAAAACGCATACGCAGTACTTTAGCTTCACGAGCCGTTAGGCCTGCTAAGACTTCGTGAGTAGCGTTCTTCAAGCTTTCGCCTGTTGCTGAGTCTAAAGGTAGCTCAAGCGTAGTATCTTCGATGAAATCACCTAAGTGCGAATCTTCATCATCACCGATAGGGGTTTCCATTGAGATTGGCTCTTTAGCAATCTTAAGGACCTTACGGATCTTATCTTCAGGCATCAACATGCGTTCTGCCAACTCTTCAGGAGAGGGCTCACGACCCATCTCTTGTAGCATTTGACGAGAGATACGGTTTAGCTTGTTGATTGTCTCAATCATGTGCACTGGAATACGGATCGTTCTTGCTTGGTCAGCAATTGAGCGAGTGATCGCCTGACGGATCCACCAAGTTGCATAGGTCGAGAACTTGTAACCACGACGGTATTCAAACTTATCAACCGCTTTCATTAGACCAATGTTACCTTCCTGGATAAGATCCAAGAACTGTAGGCCACGGTTGGTGTACTTTTTGGCGATTGAGATAACTAGACGTAAGTTAGCTTCAACCATCTCTTTCTTAGCACGGCGAGCTTTAGCTTCACCGATTGACATACGACGGTTGATATCTTTGATAGCCGCAATCGCAAGTCCAGTCTCTTTTTCTATCGCATCAAGCTTTGCACGACAACGTCGAACATCAGGCTCAACCATCTCTAAACCTTCAACATAAGGCTTTTTCGATGCAAGTTCTTCATCAAACCATGCGATGCTGCTTTCGTCAGAGGTATAACCTTTAACGAAGTTTTTCTTCGGCATCTTAGCTTGTTCAACACACAGCTTCATGATGAGGCGTTCTTGAACACGCACTCTGTCCATCATGGCGCGCATGCTTTTCACTAAGCGGTCAAACTGCTTAGGCATTAAGCGGAACTCTTTGAAAATCTCACCGATCTCAAAAAGAGCTAAGGTAGACTCTGGGTGTCCACGGCCTTTTAGGTTGATAACTCTAAGTGTGTTCTCATGAGCTTCACGAAGTTGAGTAAAGCGCTCTTTCGCTTCTTCAGGATCTGGACCTTTTGGGCCTTCCTCTTCATCTTCATCATCTTCGCTATCTTCATCATCTTCATCGTCCAGATCTTCATCTGAAAGTTCTGAACCGACGTGGGTAGCTGTTGGCGCAACATCTTCAGCATTTGGGTCAACAAAACCTGAGATAATGTCCGATAGGCGGATCTCTTCAGCTTCGTAGCGGTCATACTGCTCAAGGATCATCGCGATCGCTTGTGGGTATTCAGCAACCGATGCCTGAACTGTGTTGATCCCCTCTTCAATACGCTTAGCGATAACAATCTCGCCTTCACGGGTAAGAAGTTCAACAGTACCCATCTCACGCATATACATACGAACTGGGTCAGTTGTACGGCCTAGCTCGGCCTCTACTGTTGCAAGTGCAGCAGCAGCTTCTTCAGCAGCATCATCATCGGTGCTGTCTTCAGACATCATCATCTCATCAGCATCCGGCGCCTGTTCATAGACGCGAATACCCATGTCGTTGATCATCTGGACAATATCTTCGATCTGATCAGCATCGACCATATCTGCAGGCAAGTGATCGTTCACTTCTGCATAGGTTAAGTAACCTTGCTCTTTACCTTTGGCAAGCAACAATTTAAGTTGCGACTGAGGAGTTTGCTCCATAGATATCATCCAAGTTGGGTAACAGTTAAAACGATGCGCATTGATTGCCGCGCAAATCGTCAATTATAGCCTTGTGTGTTTCAGTGTGCTAGTCCAAAATGCTTACTTTTGAGGCAGGGTATGCCTTATTTCAGCCCTTTTATGACAGCGATAAGCTTAGTCAGCTGTATCCTTTCTTCTTTAGTATGGTTCTGTTTTAGACTCAATTCCTGATATCGTTGTTCAATATATTGGTTGTTCAACCAGATCAGGGTTTTTCTAAACTCGAGTTGCAGGTTTTCATCCGCCACTTGATGGTCCCATTGGGTCAGTTTTTTTAGGGTGCTGAGTTGCTCATCTCCCCTAAACTGCTCAAGTAGTTGTGCGCTGTTTTTTACCTGTACACGGGTTATGTCTAATAACAGGGTCAGCAACTCTATGCCGGCCATCTTTATGTGTTTCAGTGCTGGTTGCTCTGGCAAACCTTCACCTAAAAGAGGATTTTGTACTAGCAAGGCGATGGCTAATCGCAATGGGGTTCCTCGTCCTTTTAATGCTTTTGTTTGAAGCGGTTTTGCTTGCTCTTTACTAGAGAAGCCCAGCTTCCTTTTTAGCTCTTCAGCACTGTTCATACCCAGTTTATAAGCTAGGTTCTCTAGCAGTAAACTTTGTAAGACCGTGTCTTGAATCTTTTCAATCAGCTTGATTGCCTGTTTAGCTAACGTGCCTTTGTCTGAGCCATATTGTGCGGCTAAGGTTTCAAATAGAAACTCGGGCAGTAGTTTGGCTTCTTCAATCTGATTTTCAAATACCTCTTTTCCCACCTGACGGACCATAGTATCAGGGTCTTCACCTTCAGGTAGAAACATAAACTTCACCTGATTACCTGGTTTTAGCAGGGGGAGTGCTGTTTCCAGAGCTCGCCAAGCGGCCTCTGTTCCAGCTCTGTCGCCGTCATAACAGCAGACAACCTCTTTGGCACTACGTAGCAATAGCTGAAATTGATCAGCGGTTGTCGATGTACCTAATGATGCCACGGCGTAGTCGACACCAAATTGAGCCAGTGCAACCACATCCATATAGCCTTCGACAATGAGCACTTTTTGCGGATCTCTGTGCTTTTGTTTCAGCTCATAGAGACCATAGAGTTCATTGCCCTTATGAAATATGGGCGTTTCTGGAGAATTCAAGTACTTTGGCGTACCATCGCCTAAAACTCGACCACCAAAACCGATAACTCGGCCTCTTCTGTCACGAATTGGGAACATTAATCTGTCCCTAAATCTATCGTAACGTTTGCCGTTATCGTTCTCTATCACCATACCAGCGGTGAGAAGTTTATCTTGTGCATCCTGACTTTGGCGGTAGCGGCTTAGTAAACCGTCCCAGCCGTCGGGTGCAAATCCAATATTGAAGTGTTCGACCACGTCATTGGAGAGTCCTCGATGTGCTAAATAATCAAGAACCTTTTGTTTATCATTATTTTGTCTAAGCTGATTCTGAAAGTACAGACTCGCTTCTTCCATTAATTGATACAGATCACGACTTAATCCTTCGTCGCGTCTTGGCCCTGTTCCTTTCTCTCTTGGGACTTCTACACCAAGTTGTCCAGCGAGATCTTCAATGGCATCGATAAAGTCTAGCCTGTCATATTCCATGACGAAATCAATGACGTTGCCATGTGCACCACAACCGAAGCAATGGTAGAACTGTTTATCCCGGCTTACGGTAAAAGAGGGGGATTTTTCGCTGTGAAAAGGGCAACAGGCAGAGTGGTTCTTACCCGCCTTTTTTAGGGGTACTTTTGCGTCGATTAGATCGACTATGTCAATTCGAGCTACTAGCTCATTGATAAAATCACGAGGTATCGCCATTAGTCAGTAAATAACGCCTTTCGCGAAGAAAAAACATAAACAATATAAACAAACAAGCCGCGCAAGAGCACGGCTTATTCACGCATTAAACATAAGTTACTTAAGTTTTGCTCTGATCATAGCGCCAATTGCCGCCATGTCCGCTCTGCCTAAGACCTTAGGTTTTAACGCTCCCATTACTTTACCCATATCCGCCATGGAGGATGCACCCATCTCAGTGATGCTTGCATCAACTAGCTGAGCAATTTCCTCTTCTGAAAGAGGTTGAGGCAGAAAGTCTTCAAGAACCTTGATTTCGTCTGCTTCAATTGCTGCTAGTTCGTCACGTCCAGCTGCACTATATTGTGCAATTGAATCGCGACGCTGTTTAACCATTTTGGTTAAGACCGCTATAGCCTGATCATCAGTTAGAGTTTCGCGGGTATCCACTTCAATCTGCTTGATGGCGGCCAGTGCCATACGAATCGTCCCCAAGCTCACCTTTTCTTTGGCACGCATGGCTTGTTTCATTTGGTCTTTTAGCTGATCAACTAGGCTCATAAGAGATTAGTATAAACGTACGCGACGAGCGTTTTCGCGTGAAAGTTTCTTAGCAAGACGCTTAACAGCAGCGGCTTTAGCACGCTTACGTGCAGTTGTTGGCTTTTCGTAAAACTCACGAGCACGAACATCAGCTAAGATACCAGCTTTCTCACAAGAGCGCTTAAAACGACGTAGAGCTACGTCAAATGGTTCGTTATCGCGTACTTTAATTATTGGCATACGCCATCACCCCTTAGGTGTAGTTGTTGGAGTCAATTGCTTGACTCTAGTTAATTTAAAAATGGTGCGGAATTCTATACCGAGTTCGACCACTTTGTAAAGCCTATATTGCGATCCAAATAGAGATCTTTCGGCCAACTTTTGATCTTATTTAAGCCTAGTCCAAATAGCAAGCGCAATAAACCTAGATTTGAGGGTTAGTTCACTACTTTGAAATAGCACTATTTTTAGTGGGTTAAGGGTCAATATCTTATGTTTAATTAATGGTTTCTTGTGCCGTTAAACGCTCTTTTGTCGCTCTCGCGTGTGTCGTAGGCGGGAATATATTGGAATAAGGGGGCAACTGCGGGTAGAATTGGCGCCCTATTTTGACTGCTTGACGGGATATGATGCGGGTTTTAGGTATTGAAACATCTTGCGATGAAACTGGGGTGGCTGTTTATGATGATGAGCAGGGCCTGTTGTCACATACATTGTACAGTCAGGTAAAGCTGCACGCCGATTACGGCGGTGTTGTCCCTGAGCTGGCTTCGAGAGATCACGTTAGAAAAATCGTTCCGCTCGTTAAGCAGGCGCTTGCTGATGCCAACTGCACATTAGATGATATCGATGGCGTGGCTTATACCAAGGGGCCTGGTTTAGTGGGAGCGCTGCTTGTCGGTGCATGTATGGGAAGAGCGCTGGCTTACTCCTGGGATAAACCCGCGATTGGCGTACATCACATGGAGGGGCATCTGCTTGCGCCTATGCTCGAAGATGATGTGCCTGCATTTCCATTTCTTGCACTACTGGTTTCTGGCGGTCACTCCATGTTGGTTGCTGTCGAAGGCATAGGTAAATATGAAGTCCTCGGCGAGTCGGTTGATGATGCGGCAGGTGAAGCGTTTGATAAAACCGCGAAATTGATGGGGCTAGATTATCCAGGCGGACCACGTTTGGCTAAGTTAGCTGCAAAAGGCGAAAGCGGCCATTACCGCTTCCCACGTCCTATGACAGATAAACCTGGGTTGAACTTCAGCTTCTCTGGATTAAAAACCTTTGCGGCCAATACCATTGCTGCTGAGTCAGATGATGAGCAGACCCGTGCCAATATCGCTTTAGCCTTTGAAGAAGCTGTGGTCGATACCTTGTCGATTAAGTGTCGACGTGCATTAAAGCAGACCGGTTATAAAAACTTAGTGATTGCTGGCGGCGTGAGTGCTAATACTCGTTTGCGTAGCTCATTGGCTGAGATGATGACCTCTCTTGGCGGTAAGGTTTATTACCCTAGAGGTGAGTTCTGTACCGATAATGGCGCGATGATCGCTTACGCAGGTTTACAAAGGTTAAAGGCGGGTCAAACTGATGATCTTGGCGTAAAGGGGATACCGCGCTGGCCATTGGATACACTGCCACCGGTGTAATGCCGATAAGCTACGAGATATAATCTGTAAGCAATAAAAACACCCCGTCTTTTATAAGGCGGGGTGTTTTTATGTATACAGAACCTAGAACCTAGAACCTAGAACCTAGAACCTAGAACCTAGAACCTAGAACCTAGGTCTTAGGGGTTTTCTTTCTTGAAAACTTTGACTCTTCGCCTTTCAGTAACCTTTGAATGTTCTCTTTGTGCCTGATAATGATCAAGGCCGATAACATGGCGACGGGGAGCACAAACCTGTCGTCCAGATACCAGGTATAGAAAGGCGCTAATAGCGCGGTGACAATGGCGGCTAACGAGGAGTATCTGCAGATAAGCACCATTAAGACCCAGCTTCCCATTAATAGTAGAGCTAGTTCAGGGCCGATGGGAGCCATAGCACCGAACGCAGTAGCAACACCTTTACCGCCTTTAAAGTGGAAGAAGATGGGAAAGATATGACCAAGGCAAGCGGCGATAGCAATGATGCCTAAGGAGACTGAGTCTAATCCCAACCGGAAAGCGATATAAGCGGGTAGGGCACCTTTTAGCATATCGAAAAACAGCACTAGCGCAGCGGAGCTGACGCCGCCAATACGCAGTACATTGGTGGCCCCTGGATTGCCAGAACCTTGAGTTCTTGGATCGGGTAAACCTCTTAAGCGACACACAAGCACGGCACTAGAGATTGACCCGGCAAGATAAGCGGACAAAATCATTCCTAAAGTAAGTGCGGTTATGGTCAAATTGGTTTCCTTATCCTTCTTAAGGTATCATCGCGCCACAATATTTTTAGCCTACATTTATCTTGCACTACCCGAGGGAGTAGAGTGAGCGAGTTAGGCGCTAAAAATATTGGGACTAACATGAAATTAATTGTATTTGCGGGATATTTTCTCCCTTTTCTGTTGAAATTTCCTGATTGAGGTCTTTCAGCAGAGGCTAGACAATATCACTGATTAGATTGGGATTATATCTTCTTTATCCGATTTAGCTTATCTGACCTCAGTGAATGACACTTAAGTATTGAGATTTCATTAGAGATAAAGCCGATGAGATCACATTGGACATACTATGAACTGTTGTTATTTTTTAGAAATTAACCATGGAGGTTGTCATGGATAGGGTATTAATCAGGCAGTTAAAAATTGAAACCATTATCGGGATCTATGAGTGGGAAAAGCAGATCCACCAGACTCTATTGGTCGATCTTGATATGGCTTGGGATAACAAAATGGCAGCGGCTACCGATGATTACCAGCATGCGCTCTGTTATGAAACGGTTTCTAACCGCTTAACTGCTTTGATTACGCAGAAGCCTATTGAGCTTATTGAAACCGTGGCTGAGATGATAGCAAACTGCCTGTTGACTGAGTTTAATGTTCCTTGGGTTAAAGTGACCATTATGAAGCCCGGGGCGGTTCCAACAGCTGCGGCTGTGGGTGTAGAGATAGAGCGAGGCCACGCTTAATGAGCGCAAGAATATTTATCAGCTTAGGTAGTAATATTGAGCCTGAACACTACATTAAGGCCGCGTTAAGTGAGCTGAGTTATCATTTTAGTAACTTGCTATGCTCATCGGTTTTTGAGAGTGAAGCGGTGGGTTTTGAAGGGTGTAACTTTTTAAATATGGTGGTCGCAGCGGATACGGAGTTAAGTATCTCTGAGGTGGTGGCTGTGTTTAAGAAGATAGAGCAGGAAAATGGCCGTATTCCCGGTGCGAAGAAGTTTTCTGCAAGAAGCTTAGATCTTGATCTGCTGCTTTATGATGACCTTGTTTGCCAAGAGCCTGTTGAGTTACCTAGAGCTGAAATTTTAACCAACGCCTTTGTGTTGTGGCCGCTGGCTGAGATAGCACCTCAATTGATCCACCCTGTGACAGGCCAAAGTTATCAGTCGCTGTGGGATGAGTATGATAAAAGGCGTCAAAAGTTGTGGACCATTCCATTCACCTGTCCGCAGATGGCATCAAGTTAACATCAAAGTGTTTAATTTTCCGGAACATAAGTTTTAATTTAAAGGATATTCATGGATACGTTTCAGGTCATCATTTTAGCGCTTATTCAAGGCTTGACCGAGTTTTTGCCCATTTCGAGTTCGGCGCACCTTATTTTGCCTTCGCAGATTTTAGGCTGGGAAGATCAAGGTTTAGCCTTCGATGTTGCTGTACATATTGGCTCTTTGTTGGCGGTGGTGCTCTATTTTCGTAAAGAGGTGGTCTCACTGCTGACCTCTTGGCTAGCCAGTATTTTTAAAGGACAGAAGAGTGATGACAGTAAACTTGCTTGGTGGATTATCTTAGCCACTCTCCCCGCTGTTATCTTAGGTTTTGCCCTCAAAGATATGATAGAGGTCTATCTGCGAGGCCCTGGGGTTATCGCCATCACGACGGTTTTGTTTGGTCTGCTACTTTGGTGGGCTGATAGAATGTCCCGTTGTGAATTGACTGAATATCAGACTGGCTGGAAGAAAGCCCTTTTAATCGGTTTTGCTCAAGCGTTGGCACTCATACCCGGTACTTCACGCTCTGGCGCAACCATTACAGCCGCGCTTATGTTAGGGCTAAATCGTGAAGCGGCAGCTCGTTTCTCCTTTCTTATGTCGATACCGGTTATTTTAGGTGCGGCTATTTTGATGAGTAAAGATCTGTTTGAGAGCGGCCATGTCATCGATTACTCCTCATTGGCATTGGGTGTAGGTGTGTCATTTGTGGCTGCATATACCTGTATTCATCTATTTTTAAAAATCATTAGCCGTATGGGGATGACACCATTTGTTATCTACCGTTTGGCGCTTGGGGCGCTCCTATGTGCCTTTATATTTATGTAATACCAATTGGTATATAAAAGAGAAATCATGAAAAGTCTTTACCTGTGTCCTGTGTGCGATCAGCCTCTGTTAATTCATGAGGCCTCTGGTGGCTTGCACTGCGCTAAGAAACACCACCTTGATAAGCATGAAAATGGTTACTGGATCTTCAGTCAGGCTAAAAAGCCCCAGATAGACTCTAGACAAGTGATGAGAGCTAAGCGTTTCTTGTTAGAGTCGGGGATTTTTCAACCTGTGGTTGATAATGTCGAAGCGATGATCCGTAAGGCTGACTTGGCGACAGGCGAGATAAGCTACTTAGATTATGATTGTGGTGAAGGCTACTATTTAAGAGCGATTAAAGCGCTGCTTGCTCAGAGCCCCGAAGGGCAAGGCATCGCTTCGCAGATGAGTGCTTATGGGATCACTGAAGCTGAAAACGCGCTGTTTTCGGCGGCGAAGATTCAAGCTGAAGCTAACTCTTTGCTTGAAGAGGGAGATGAGCAAAACGACAGCACGTTTATCGTAAGCACATTAAAGCGGTTACCTTTTGTCGATGAGAGCTTTGAGCTGATAACCTTAATTGATAAGCAGCTTAAGGGCAAAGAGTTGATTCGGGTTTTAAAGCCCGGTGGATACCTGATTCAGGTATCGCCAGCTCCGCGTCATCTTTGGCAAATAAAGTCTCATGTGTATCCGGATCTCACCGAAAAAGCGGTTAATTTGCCTAAGTCTGCAGAGCTTGAGCTGTTGCACACTGAGCAGGTGAGTTTTACGCTCTGTGTTGATGGTGCTCAGGCTTTGGCTCTGCTGGAGATGACACCTTATGCGTGGAGAGCGAATGAGAAGGTACGCAAGCAACTAGCTTCAAGTTCATTTGATAAACTTGAAATAGATTTCATGATTACTCTGTCTAAGAAGAGATAGTCATTAATGCATGGGTCGGTTCATCGCCTTATTAAGCGTTAAACCAGTTTTATGGTATTAAATTAGGAAGTAGAGTTAACTATGATGCGAGTTTTCTTGTGGTTCATTATAAGCTTAATCCCCTCTGTTGCGTTGGCAAATGTGTACACATTGCCGGAAAATGGTAGTCGCCTTATTGGCGAGATCCAGATGCATACTGTTGTTAAGGGTGACTTCTTTCAAACGATAGCTAAACAGTACAACATAGGCATTTTGGAGTTAATGGAAACCAACCCTGGTGTGGATCCATTTCTGCCTGATGTAGGCACTAAGCTTGTTATCCCAACTCAGATGCTGTTGCCAGATGTTCCACGTACTGGGATTGTGATTAACCTGCCTGAACTACGCCTCTACTACTTTCCTAAAAATGGTAAAGAGGTTCATGTTTTCCCTGTTGGAATAGGGCGTATTGGTCGCGAAACCCCTGAGATGGTCACTAAGATTAAATCTAGGATCCCTAATCCAAGCTGGACGCCACCTGCAAGTATTCGTAAAGATCATCTAGAGGAGCGTGGTGAAGTGCTTCCACGTATTGTGCCTGCAGGGCCAGACAATCCGCTGGGGAAATATGCAATGCAGCTCTCCTACGGCGATGGCAGCTACCTTATTCACGGTACCAATAAAGATTTTGGGATCGGCATGCGTGTTAGCTCTGGTTGTATCCGTCTAAACCCAGATGATATTGAGTGGTTATTCCATCAGGCTAAATATGGCGACTCAGTTAGAATTATCAACCAGACAGTGAAAACCTCTTCTGAGCCTGATGGAGAGCAGATCATTGAGGTGCACTCTGCGCTGTCAAAGTCAGAGTTAGATGCCAGTAGAGAGAAGGTCGTAAGTTTGACCGCTGGGATTGTTAAGTTTATCAGTCAAGAGAGTGTAGATAGCTTTAAAGCCAATGATGCTCTGCTGGCTCAAGATGGATTACCGATTAATATCAGCTTGTAATAGCAGCGGGTATGACATAACGATTTCATTAAGCGCTCTAAGGAGCGCTTTTTTGTGTCTCGATAGCAGTTGAATTTGCTGGGATTCTTGGTATGTTGGCAGTGACTATATAAACTTTCAATTTTAAAGGGAATTAATATGAAAGAGGTTACCCAGCAAGGTGTGGATGCTTTTCTTGAGTTTGTCGATAGCAACGACAGAGAGCTTATCCCCTATCTACTCCATGAGTTCAGTGATTTTATCTCAGAAAAACCCGTAAAAGCCTATCGCGGCGTTCGTTACCCTAAGTCAATTTCTACTGACTCCACTATTTTTGAGCCAAAGCCAGTCTCTTTAGTATCTCTGAGCATGAGCCGCTCTCAAGCGATGATATTTGCCGATAACTCGACCTCAATAGGGCGAAGACCAGTAAAGTTCAGTGGTGATATTGGCGTACTCTATCAAGCCAAAATTCAAGGAGCTTATTTGAATCTGCATAAGCTTGCGACTTATTTAGTCAATTTAGCTTGCAGTGGGCTGAAGCCAGAGGGAGTTTGCTTTGATCCCATGGACAAGCGTCTTCAATTGGCACTGACTGAGCAGGAGTTAATTGGCTCGGCGATATTAATACCGATCACCCAATATGATGGTCACAACTTAGCGTTAGGCTTTCAACAGGCGGCATAATTTTGTGTTGAGGCGATTTAACTCTGGGGACTTATACAGGGAAGGTGAGGACTAAATAGGGAAGAAGATGAGGGGCGGAGCGGAGTTTTAAAAAGGATGTATCGGCAACACAAGATGTGTTGCCGATACAGACAAATTACTTCTTGTAAGAAGAAGCAACGTTGTCGATGCGAGCGTTAGCACGCTGAGCTTCTGCTTGAGCATCCATAGCAGCTGCTTTTGCATCTTTAACGTCTGCAGAAAGAGCGCCTTGCTCTGACTTAAGCGCGCTTACTTCAGAAGATAGCTGGTCAACTTTGTTGCCAAGGTTAGCTACACTTTCTTCAAGAGCAGTAGTGTTTGCACAGCCACCTAGAAGGGCAGTCATTGCTACGCCAGCAATCATAAGTACTTTTTTGTTCATTGGGAAATCCCTTTAAATAGGTTGGATAAATTTGCACAGCTGTACATTACAACTGAACAGGTTAATTATGTCATAGCTATTGTATTTTGCTATGAATTTTCACCCTAAGGTCTGAATACCTTAATGAATATAGGCAAAAAAGCAAGTTGAAGCCCTATTTTTTGACTGTTTCGCGTCTTAGATCAACTCTTGTTGTCATTTTAGTTAGTAAACAGGATTCACTCTATAGCGCTTTCATTAAAATTTCTTTTAAACTCTGTGACAATTTCAATACGCTTTAATTTAAGTTGCTCTTTAATCTCTGCACCTTTAAAGCCCGCTTCTATGATAGGTTTTACTGCGACTGAGTTTGCAACTTGAAAACTCTCCCTTAGATAATCTGCTTGGGGGTAAGGACTATTCTCCAATCCTAATCGACCTTTGGAGTCAGCTTCACAAGCTGTAGCAAGTTGTTCCAGTCTGTCAGGCTTACGCCAAAGATCCGCTTTATCAAATATCTTAATTAAGGTCTCTGGGCGCAGTTCACGGATATTATGGACATTCTGATGCTGATCGCTCACCAGGAGAGCTAAATCTCGGTACTCATTTGGTACCTTGGCTCGGGCGCAGAGCACTTTTATGAGGGCTAAGCCTGATTGGCCATGACCATGGTGTTTCGGTAGCGTCGCTTTTGGGCTTAAGGCTTTACCTAAGTCGTGGACAAGTGCTGCAAATCGCACGCTGTTTTCATCGGAGAGTTTAGCGGCCTGAGCTAGTACCATCAGTGTGTGTATGCCTGTATCTATCTCTGGGTGCCACTTTTCAGGTTGAGGGACGCCAAAGAGGGCATGGATCTCGGGGAAGAGGATCTCAAGTGCTTGGCATTGGTTAAGAACTTCAATAAAAATCTGCGGATTTTGAGTCGAAAGCGCCTTATCGAGCTCAAGAAACACCCGCTCGGACGTTAATGCCTCAAGCTCACCGCTTTGGCTGATCTTGGTCATCAGCGCCAATGTTTCATCGGCAACGGTAAAACCAAGATGGTGAAAACGAGCGGCAAAGCGGGCCACTCTAAGTACTCTTAAAGGATCTTCTACGAATGCATCTGAGACATGGCGAAGCATTTTACTTTCAATATCTTTGATGCCGCCATAGGGGTCGAATAGCTCACCTTTGTCGTCTTGCGCGATGGCATTGATGGTCAGATCGCGGCGAAGCAGATCCTCTTCTAGGGTCACATCTGGGCTGGCATCACAGCTAAATCCGCCATAGCCGCTACCTGTTTTTCGCTCTGTACGCGCTAACGCATATTCTTGTTGGGTTTTAGGGTGCAGAAAAACGGGAAAATCTTTACCCACCTGTTTATAGCCCAGCTCAAACATCTGTTCTGGCGCTGCGCCGACCACCATGTAGTCACGATCTTTAATGGGAAGTTTGAGTAAATTGTCGCGAACCGCGCCGCCGACCAGATAAAATTTCACTTTTGGGTCCACTGCCTCTTTTACTGTGATGTAGGAAGCTTACCATGCCTTGAATCGGCGTACAGACGCATTTTTTCATCCATTTTTTGACATGCTAGGCTGTTAGCTTTAATTTGAACTGTTTTTTTACTATTTTGTCGTTATAAGGATAGATAACTGCATGTACAAGGCGTTTTTTGGATTAAGCGATAACCCTTTTTCTATCGCACCCAACCCCCATTATCTGTTTCTCAGCGATCGCCATCGTGAAGCATTAGCACATCTAACTTATGGTTTAGGCGACACGGGGGGCTTTGTTCTGCTAACTGGAGAGGTCGGAACAGGTAAAACTACCGTCTCTCGCTGCTTGCTCAATCAACTGCCGGAGAATACCGATACCGCTTTTATTCTCAATCCCTCTCTTACCGAGCTCGAGTTACTTGCCACCTTATGTGATGAGCTTTCAATTGAGTATGAGAAAGAGCCGACACTGAAGCAGTTAACGGATCTGTTGAGTAAATACCTGCTGGCTAATCATGAAAAGGGACGCAATACCGTTCTCATTATTGATGAAGCCCAACATCTAAGAGCCGAAGTGCTTGAACAGTTACGTCTGCTAACCAACCTTGAAACCGATACCAAAAAGCTACTGCAGGTTATTTTAATTGGTCAGCCTGAGCTTCAGCAGCTCCTTAAACGCCAAGAGCTACGCCAGTTGGCGCAGCGGATCACCGCAAGATACCACTTGCTACCATTGACGCCTGAAGAGGTAGGTTTGTATGTTCACCATAGGCTGCAAGTAGCTGGACGTCATGAGCCACTGTTTAATACGGGAGCCATTAAAGCCTTACACAGATACAGTGGTGGTATTCCTCGTTTAATCAATCTTTTATGCGAACGCGCGTTAATGGCGAGCTACGCTAAATCAAAAGTGCCCGTAGATAAAAAGATGGTGATCTCAGCTTCAGCTGAAGTGCTGGGAGAGGAGATTAAGCAGACTAACTACCTATTGCCAGCGGGTATCGCAGCGGCGGTGGGTTTGAGCTGTGTGTTAGGTTATCTGCTACTCACAAAGCAGCAGAGTGCAGTGACGACGCCATCGGCCCAAGTCAGCCCAGTTGTTAAGCCTGAAGTTAGCACTGAGCCTGTTAAAGCCAATCTCGAAAATAAGTTAGATGCAAGTCAGCGGGTGTTAAATGATGCGATTGCGAATAGCCGCAACATAGACACTGCCTATGCCAGTATTTTAGGTCTTTGGGGTAAGGTGCCCTATTTAGGCTTAAGTGCCTGTCAGTCTGCCGAACAACAGGGGCTTTCATGCTTTCAGCAACAGGGTAACTGGAACTCATTAACCCGTCTTAACTTTCCTGCTGTGGTGTATCTGGTCGATGGCCAAGATGAAGCATTTTATGGCACGGTAGTATCAAGAAGTGGCGAGCAGTTACTTCTCCAGCTTAATGAGCAGCAGCTTTGGGTCGACAGAGAGTGGTTTAACCGTCACTTTAGCGGCACATTCGAGCTACTCTGGCAGGCGCCAGATGAGCTGCCACGTGAGATAGGCAAAGGCTCAAATCCGGCGCAGATCCAGTGGCTGGAAAATAGCTTAGCTAAAATCGATAACACAGCTCCTCGCCTAGTGAGTCGATTCGATATTCAGCTGGAGGAGCAGTTAAAGCGCTTCCAGCGTAAACATGGATTGAGAGCCGATGCTATCGCCGGCAGTCAGACATTGGTTCAGCTTAATCTCTACTTGAGTGCCCAAGGGCCAAGGTTAATGCAAGCTAAGGGTCACTACTAATGTCTATTTTACTCGACGCTGTTACTCGGGCTAAACAGCAAAATGCCGATATAAACCTAGATCCGGTACTGACACCAAGAGCGCAATATGAACAGCTAAGCAGAGGGAGAAATAGAGGAGTATTGCTCCTACTTAGCTTAGTTATTTTGAGCCTGTTAGTGGTGATCGTCTGGTTGGTTCGCGATCAAAGCACAGAGGTGGTAAAGATTGAAAATCAGCCTCAACAAGTAGAGTCTGTTTTACCTGAAAAAGTGCAAGAGATAGCGGTGGTTGATGAGAGCTCTGCTTCGGTTAAAAACGGTATTCAGCTTGCTGGTAAGGTGGCACTTCCTATTGCTGAGTCAATGCCAGTTAGGTATCAGGCTCAATCTCAACCTCATCAGCCAAGGCAAGTGGTTAGAGAGAGTAGTTCGCGAAATCTTACAGCATCTTCAGTCGATGACACGGCTGGAGAGCCTATTATATTGGGCGCGAATGCAAACCATAAAGGTCAGGAGTTACTCAATTCACTTAAGTATCAGGTGGACTCTGCAGCTCATGATCTAGGTATGACTAAGAGTCAAGTTCAGCAACAACCTGAGCAGGCGCAAAATCAAGCTCAACCCCAAGTTGAGGAGGAAACCCGTAACTATCAGAGCGAGGGCAACCTGTTAGCGGCGTTCGAGGCTGCACTGAAAGAGGTTGAAGTGAATAGATCGGTGGCAACGCCTGTTACAGAGAAGAGTCTAGATCCTATTCCAACACCAAAACAGGACACTCTACCCAGTTATGGCCAACTGCCCGCAGGGCTGCAACTGCAGGTGCCTGAGTTTAATATCAATGCCCATGTATACTCTAGCGATCCAAATAATCGATGGCTTAATGTCGATGGCGCTGAACTGCAGCAGGGGGACTCTATTGGAGGCAAGCTTGAGATTGTGGAGATTAGACCGCGAGATGTGGTGCTAGCGATCCAAGGGACTGAATTTAAGGTGCCAGCAATTTAAGGTTATGGTTAACTGATAAAAGCCTGTGAATGCGCCATTAAAGGCAGTATTCACAGGCTTTTTTGTCTCTATCAATTATCGTCATTAACCATGAAGATGATTGGCGATAAAGAGAGTTAAACCATAACCTAAGCTGTAGCAGAGCAGTAGCGCAGGAACATATTTAAGGTAGCTGACAAAGGTCAGTTCTTTTACCTTGCTCATGGCGATAATGCCCGATGCTGAGCCTATAACCAGTAGGGACCCGCCGACGCCAACTGAATAGGTTAAGCCTAACCATTCTGCCGTGGTTAATACCGGTTCCGCTTTCAATAGAGCAGCGGTAAGTGGCACGTTATCTAAGATGGCTGATCCAATACCGGTAACAAAGTTTGAGATATTTGGGTCATACATGGCATAGACCTCTGTTAATAGATCTAATGTACCTATCTCCTTTAGCATTCCAACGAGTAGCAGTATTCCTAGGAAGAACAGCAGGGTGTCATACTCCACTTGTCGAATGTACTCCAGAATCTCCATCTCCTCCTTTTTACTTCGAAAGTTATGTCCCACCAGAAATAGGATTGAGAGACCGGTTAAGAAGGTGAGCACTGGCGGGATCCCAAATAGGATATTCAATGCCATTGTCGCGATAATCGTACAGAAGAAGATAATGGCGATAACAATATCAACTTTATGGTACTCACGTGTGATTGGTGTGGTGCTGACATGACCTTCGGCTTTGAGAGAGAACAATACCGCAAGTAACATGACACTGACCGCTGCAGGTACAAAGAGGATAAGTAGTTCAGACATCTGTACATGACCTCCAAGGAAGATCATCAAGGTGGTCACATCCCCAGTGATTAGTGATACGCCCCCTGAGTTGACCGCGAAAATGATCAACACTGCCATTCTGCGTCTCATCTGATTATCAAGCTTGAAGGTGGTTAGTAATCCCAGTGACACTAACGTCGCGGTGACATTGTCGCAGATAGCCGAAAGAATAAGAGAGAATAGCGCGACTTGCAGCATTAAAACCCGTACTGACACCTTCTGTGGAAACAACTTTTGCACCAAGATCTGGATCATCCCCTTAGCGTTCAGGTAGGCGACAAAGGTCATGGTCGACATTAAGAACAACCAAAGCGTAGCTATCTCAAGTAGGTTTTCATTTAACTCCGCTGCAATCAACTTTTCATGGCCAGGATCTCCCGCTGACATAAAGAGTGCAATCCAAGAGACACAGCCAAAAAATAGGGTGGTTTTGGCTTTGTTGAGGTGGGTTACCTCCTCGAAAATGATACTTAACAGTGCCAGAATGGCGAGAGAGATAAGGAATATGTAGAGCATACGACAGTTCCTACAGCTGATTATGAGTCTACTTGGTATCAGTAAACGGTATAGTTTTAAGGTTAAATTAATCTTGGTGTGCTTAGCGGTGCGAATTAGGCCATAGAGAGGGGGATAAAACAAGTGTTAACTGGCTCATGTTTTCAAGAAAACTGCGGCAAAGGTCACTTTGGTGCTTGTGGTTAATATTTTGTCAATGAAACTGGAGCTGGAAGTTATCTGACTGCATGTGATTTTTAGTGGTAACAGCAAACAGTTAAGTTAGATATGATGCTTTTTTAAGTGGAATATGGTGATTGCTAGTCAGTTTTTTCTAAAAAGCTATAAGAAATGCTAATTTATTTTTTTATTTATTAGTGAAATCTGTTTGTTCAAATATTCAAAGTAAATAATGACTTGTAATTGGGTATCTTATATACAGCTTTCGTAACTTCAAAATCCACATTTTTTCTCCTATTTCTGTCAGTGTCAAAATATTGACTGCTCAAAAAGTATCCAGTAAAGTGTTTCATAATATTTCTAGTAAAGCAGATACATTATTGACTGTTGAAGCAGATCCAATAACGTTCGTTGATTAATGGGGGGTTTTAGGATGAAATTTTTATTAAGGGCTGTTTTGTTACTGGGATCGCTTGTTTGGTTAGTCATCTGCGCAAAGCAGTTTGTTGGTTTTGGGATACTAGATGATCTTGCTGTTGCGATTGATCACCCAACTTTGCTAATTCAGACCTTTATAGCATTGCTCATTCTTCGTTCCGCTTGGATGTCTGGCCATGAGAAAAGACGGCCTTTTTAATATTAAGAGCATAAAAAAGGACGCTTGATGCGTCCTTTTTTGTGCCTGAAACTTAATGGCTAACAATTAGATCTTTCAGTTATTTAGCCATTTTAGCGAATACGCGTTCAGCAGCTGCTAATGTCTCTTCTAGCTCTTTCTCACCATGGGCCATAGAGAGGAAGCCTGCTTCATAGGCGCTAGGGGCTAAGTAAACACCCTCATCTAGCATGCCATGATAGAATTCAGGGAATTTCTCAGCATCACACTGGGTCACTTGATCGAAACGTGTCACCTTCTCCTCTTCGGTGAAGAAGAAGCCAAACATGCCGCCTACATAGTTGATAGACATAGGGATGCCATGCTTGTTTGCTGCAGCTTTAAAGCCTTCGGCAATGCGTTTAGTCTTAGCGGCTAACTCTTGATACAACCCCTCTGCACATAACTCTTCCATCTGGGCAAGACCCGCAGACATCGCGATTGGGTTACCAGAGAGAGTACCTGCTTGATAAACAGGGCCGGTAGGTGCGATGAACTGCATCACATCTTTACGTCCGCCAAATGCGCCAACTGGCATGCCGCCGCCAATGACTTTACCTAGTGTTGTTAGGTCAGGTGTAATACCGTAGTGACCTTGAGCGCCGCTCTTAGATACACGGAAACCTGTCATTACCTCATCGATAATAAGCAGTGCACCATACTGATCACAGATAGCACGTAGACCTTCAAGGAAACCCTCTACAGGTGGAATGCAGTTCATGTTGCCAGCGACAGGCTCAAGAATGATACAAGAGATCTCTTCTGGGTACTGTTCAAACAGGGTCTTTACCGACTCTAGTTCGTTATAGGTTGCCGTTAACGTGTGCTTAGCGAAATCTTCAGGGATCCCTGGAGAGCTAGGTTGACCTAAAGTCAGTGCACCAGAACCTGCTTTGACCAATAGACAGTCAGCGTGGCCGTGGTAGCAACCTTCAAATTTTAGGATTTTGTCACGGTTAGTGAAGCCACGAGCAAGACGAATAGCGCTCATGGTTGCTTCAGTTCCTGAACTCACCATACGAACCTGTTCCATTGAAGGAACCATCTCGATAACTTTCTCAGCCATCTTGACTTCAAGTTCTGTTGGCGCACCGAAAGAGAGACCATTTTCAACGGCTTCTAATACTGCTTGACGAATTTTTGGGTGGTTGTGGCCTAAGATCATCGGGCCCCAAGAACCCACATAATCGATGTAAGCTTTGCCGTCAGCATCATAGATATAGGCGCCATCAGCTTTATCAATAAAGCGAGGTGAACCACCTACGCCATTAAAAGCACGTACTGGTGAGTTAACACCGCCTGGGATGGTTTTTTTAGCCTGTTCAAATAGTTCGTCGGAACGGGTCATTATCAATCCTTTCAAAGTCTGTTGCCGGGTTATAGTTCGGCTTTACGTGAATACCAGTTAACCGGACACTCATGTTTTTCTAGTTGTGTGTCAACACCGAGTGTCAGTGCAAATAGTGCCATACGGATCAGCAGGCCGTTATCAGCTTGTCTAAAGATAGCCAGATTAGGGTGACTGTTAAGGTCATTATCCAGTTCATTGGCTTGCTCACGAGAGTCTCTAGGCAGCGGGTGCATGATCACTGTATTTGATTTGCAGTGTTTCGTATAAATAGTGTGGTTAAGTCGGAACTTACCACGGTATTTATTGGCCTCTTCCTGTGAAGGAAAACGCTCCTCTTGAATGCGTGTGAGGTAGAGTATATCAGCCTGATCCAGATTACCCTCAAGTTGATCGGTAATTGTGATCTTATGCCCAGCATTTTCTATGTCATTTAATACATAGTCAGGCATCGCCAATTCTTTTGGTGAAACCAATGTGAAGGTCACATCTTTATACATGCACAGCAGACGAGAGAGAGAGTGCACAGTACGACCAAATTTAAGATCCCCCACCATCGCGATATTCATACCGCTAATATCTTGCCCTTGGGTTGCGAGCTCTTTCTGTATGGTAAACAGATCAAGTAGGGCTTGGGTTGGATGCTCGTTGGAGCCATCGCCACCATTAATCACTGGCACACGGCTGCCTTGGGCAAACTCTTTCACCGAGAAAGCTTCTGGGTGGCGCATCGCAATCACATCTGAGTAGCTTGAGAGCACTCGGGCTGTATCGTATAGGGACTCACCTTTTGAGAGTGACGATGATGCCATACCAACGGTTTCGTTGACTTTGCCGCCGAGCAGGTTAAATGCACAACCGAAGCTGATACGGGTACGTGTACTTGGTTCGAAAAACAGATTGCCTAAGATGGCACCATCTAAGACAGTAGTACGCTTCTGTCTAAGGGCATAGGGTGTCATGCGGGAAGCAACATTGAATATCTGTTGAACGGCGTCCAGATCGAGCTGGTTTACCGATAGGATATGAGAACCTTGAAACTGAGTCATCAGCCTTTATTTCCAATTTCTGGGGGCACGAATAGCAGGTGTATACCCGATTATCATGCCAAAAGTTATGTAGGGTGGCTGAGGCGGCACTATACCAGAGTCACAGCGTTTGTGGAATATCTGCGCTATCTATTTTGTGGGATTTCGGGGAAGTTTTGACTCAGAATGTTTGCTTATCTTATCCAGCATCTGGTCAATAAAAAAATCCGGCAGTATCTGCCGGATTTTTAAGTGGGCTTTGATTATTTAGCCAATGATAACGGGGCTTGCTGTGAATAGTAGTAAGCGACGTTTTTCATCTCAGCTTGGGATAACATGCCAGCTTGTGCTTGCATGATAGGGTCTGTTCTGTCCCCCTGTTTAAAGTCGATAAGTTGCTTAAACAGGTAGGCAGTTTTCTGTCCCATTAGGCTTGGGTAAGTTGGCATCATGCCTAACATTGCACTGCCATGACAAGCAATGCAGCGCGTGTTTGCCAGCATCTCACCTTGGGCAAGGTCAAACTTCTGAGCTAATAGCGTTTTATCTAGCTTAAGCTCTGTGACGGCTAAAGCCTGACTAAACTCAACTTCTGGGCTCTCAGCTGCTGCGATAGTGCTGCTCGAGAGTAGGAGCCCCGCCGTCAATAGTGACGCTTTTAAGACTAACGTCATTATTCGATCTCCATCTTTTGAGGAAGGGGGGGCATCTGAGCGGCTTCTAACGGCTTACGTCTGAAGATCTTCATATCAATACCCGATTCATTGTAATAGGTCTCAAGGTAGTCGAGTACAGGATCCCATGTTTCATTAAGATCCCATAGGCCTTGGGTGTCTATCATCCACTGAATGGTGTCACGCCACACCTCTCGACTGCCCACGTTCTGGGGAATAATCAAGCTGGTATGGCAGGCGTTGCACTGATTTTTAACCATCTCCCAACCCGGAGCCATGATAAGACCTGTTGCCTTATCAATCGGGTACTGCTCGGTGGCAGCAGCGCCAAAAGCGCTGCTAGCGAGCAGTAGTGCGACCGTATAAAGGTGTTTTTTCATTATACGACCCTTACAGCGACTCTGTGGCAGCCGTTAAATAGGTAACCTTTAGGGTTCCATTGAGGTTGAACCATAGGCTGACTATCGCCTTTAGTATCGGTAGCTCTGGCCCAGATCTCATAATAACCTGTCTGAGGTAGCTTCAGATTGACCTTCCACTGTTGCCACGCCATCGGGTTAACAGGTTTTGTTAACGAGGCTGTCTGCCACGTTGTTCCATAGTCATAACTGACTTCGACTTTAGCCACATCTCGCGTACCTGCCCAAGCATGGCCACTGACCTCTAAAGATTTGCCTAGCGCTAGTTCACCGCCAGTTTGCGGTGCGGTAATAAGCGACTTAACAATCATCTCTTCGATAATCTTAAAGTCTTTGTTAGCGACTTTTTCGCCAGGTGCAACTGGATGTTTAGGTACCTGATAGGCTGGGGCTTCCATCTTCTTGCCATCATGGACGCGATCACGCACGCCCATGCCTGTTGCACATTTTTGTGATACAGAGCCTGGGCGACCACCGAAGACGATACGCAGCGGGTAACCGTGCATATATGGAATATCCTCGCCATTCATGCCCCAAGCTATCATGGCATTTTCATTCATCGCAGCTTCAATCGGAACACCACGAGAGATCGCAGCGCCTTTGCCACTGATATGTTTATCTGCGCCATAATGCGCCGTGTAGACTGCATCACTTTTAACACCACAATCTGCCAATACATCTTTGACCAGTACACCGGTCCACTCTGCACAGAAAACCGCTGTATTACTCCATTGATTTCCCTTAGCGTTAGGGTAGAAGTTTTCGCGACTGTTACCGCCACACTCAAGCACTAGCTGTTGAGTATGGGTTTTAAATTTACGTTTAAGCTCAGCAATGGTGTAGGTCTTTGGGGTTTCGATTGACTCACCGTCGACGGTGAACTCCCACGTGTCGGGATCGATATTTTCAAAGTCTGGCATCTGGCCATTCCAGCGGATAAAGGCCACATCGGCAGGGGTCTTTACTGGGGCAAGTAGATGCTCTGGTGGGAAGGCGTTTAACGGGCTGGAGTTAAGCACTTTAAAGTGTTCAGGAAGATCATCTACATTAGACCATTTAACGGCTGAGACATCGAGCGGTGCCATACCTGCAGGGCGGTTTTGTGCAAACGCCCAGTTTATTGGCAACATTGCGGTGACTGAAGTGGCTACGGCGCCCTTTAAAAATTTACGTCTGTCGATACTCATTCTTACTCTTCCTTACCTTTATTAAAGTAGCTTGCCAGTGCTTCCATCTGCTGTTTATTTAGTATTTTGGCGACCTTAGTCATGGTTTTATCTTGGCGTTGACCACTTTTAAACTGCTCTAGTTGTTTCACCATGTACGCTGTGTTTTGCCATTTTAAATTTGGAGTTGAGGCAAACTCACTGCTTCCATCATTTCCATGGCAGGCTTTGCACATATTCAGTAACGCTTGATCATCTGCCGCTGAAGCTGCGCTCATACTTCCCATAACGGCTAAACCAATGGAGAGCGATATGGCTTTTATTGCCTTACTCTTCTTGTTTTTATTTACACCCATAACCTTCCTTACACTATCGATGGCTGCCTAGTATTTCTTACTTGTGATTGAATTAAGAAAATCATGATTGAATTGATCCGGATCAAAGTATTTAACTAGACTGTGCTATAGCTCATGAAGTTACCTTTAAAAGGTGAAAAAACGTGTGTAAAAAAATATAAAAAGTTCTAAAAAATACTTTAAGCATTAGTATTTAAAGGAAAATACCAACAGATAGTTGTGCTCGCTATTTGAGCGCTAGTGCGGTAGGAGTGATAACAGCATGACGTTTTCTTTGTTTGTTTAAGGAAAAGTGGCGTAAGCCATGTCGCTTCGGATACAAAACTGTTAGCTTGGTTTAGTCAGATTTGACATATTTTTCAACGATAGGAGAAGTAGTTTGCTTAAGTTTGATGTGTTCGGAAAAACCATGTTAGTACAAAGAAAAGAGGGGGCTTGGTTGCTCTTTATCGATTCGGGCCTAGGTTTACGTTCTCGAGTGTTTGATGTGGTGATCCCAACGGAGTTGACAGAGCAAGATCTAGCTGGGTATCTGGATGATATTTTCCACGAGCATTCCAGTGAGAAACACCCCCATGTTATCGCGCTAAAATAGATACATTTTTAAGTAATTACATTAATCTGCATAAAAGTATTTAAGCCATTTTGTGCCGATGTTACCCTAAGTTCGGAAAGCAATTTCCGATGACGTTTAAAGGGGCAAACCTCATTGTTATAGATAGCTTAAAACCTCAAGCTATATCCTGCCCTTTCGTTATACCAGACCTTTATTAATCACAATCATAAGTGAATTCAGTCATGACGGTAATGTACGCAAACCTTAGCGAAGAAACACGTTTAGAAACGGATCTGCTAGGGGATAAATCGATCCCGAAAGAGGCGTTTTACGGTATTCATACCCTAAGAGCGATGGAAAACTTTAATATCAGCAGTGAAAAGATTGGTGATTGTCCTGAGTTTGTTCGCGGTATGGTGAAAACGAAAAAAGCCGCAGCGTTAGCAAATGGAGAGCTAGGCACCATATCTCAAGATATCGCAGCAGCAATTGTTAGAGCTTGTGACACTCTGTTAGCCGGTGAACGATTTTATGATCAGTTTCCCATCGATGCATTTCAAGGTGGAGCGGGTACCTCGGTTAATATGAACACCAATGAGGTTATTGCCAATATCGCTTTGACTCAGATGGGGCACGAGAAGGGGAGTTATCAGCATATTAACCCTAACGATCATGTTAATAAGTCCCAAAGCACTAATGATGCCTACCCTACTGGGTTTCGTGTTGCGCTGTTTGAGCGAACCGAATCTGTTTTAGCCGCTCTGACTCTCCTTATCGATACCTTTATGGCTAAGTCGGCAGAGTTTGATGATGTATTAAAGATGGGGCGTACTCAGTTGCAAGATGCAGTACCTATGACTCTTGGGCAGGAGTTTCGCGCTTTCGGTGTTACCTTGAAGGAGGAGCTGAAAAGCATACAACGTTGTCAGGAGTTACTGCTTGAAGTCAACTTAGGGGCCACGGCGATTGGTACTGGGCTTAATACGCCGCAAGGCTATTCTCAATTAGCCATCGAAAAACTGGCTGAGATCACAGGTCACGCCTTTGTACCCGCAGAGGACTTAGTTGAAGCGACATCGGATTGTGGCGCCTATGTGATGTTATCGAGCGCCTTAAAGCGTTTTGCCATCAAGCTGTCGAAGATATGTAACGACCTTCGTCTGTTGTCTTCGGGTCCTCGCTGTGGATTTAATGAGATAAACCTGCCTCAAATGCAGGCGGGCTCATCAATTATGCCAGCTAAAGTTAATCCGGTTATCCCTGAGGTGGTCAATCAGGTGGCATTTAAAGTATGTGGTAACGATTTGACCATTACGATGGCGGCTGAAGCGGGTCAGTTACAACTTAATGTAATGGAGCCCGTTATTGGTCAGAGTTTGTTTGAGTCATTGTCGCTGCTGGAAAATGCCTGCTTTACGCTTAAAGATAAGTGCATTAAGGGGATCACGGCAAATCGTCAGATCTGTCAGGACTTCGTACTTAACTCTATCGGTATCATCACCTATTTAAACCCATTTATTGGTCATCATGAAGGGGATATCGTCGGTAAGATCTGTGCCGAAACGGGCCAAAGCGTGCGAGAGGTGGTGTTAGCGCGAGGATTGCTATCAGAGGAGCAGCTCGATGAGATCTTCTCCATTGAGAACCTGATGAATCCTCAATATAAAGCTCAGCGGTTTGCGACAGCCGTTAAAGGCTAAAATTATAGTAGTTAATAACTGAAAACCGGAGCTAGATGCTCCGGTTTTTTATTAGACTTGTGATCGATCATCAAGTTGGGTCAGTGGCTTAAGAGTCTTAACAGCACGTCTCTTTTTAAGCAGATAACCGGTTAAGAAGCTGACGATGGCGATAGCTAAGGTAAGCACTGGCGCTATCATCAGCCCCATGGTGACCACTTTTGCGATCTTCTCTGGCAGGTAGGAGAGAGAGTAGCCAAAACCGATGAGTAAGGCGCACCAGATCCCAGCACTTAACCAAGCAAAGTAGTGGAAATGAGTCACTTTCTTTATGTGTAACCCCATCATTAACGGTAATAGCGGACGGACTACAGGGATAAAACGGGCGGTAAAAAGTGCCAGTAACCCATGTTGATTAAGTAACTTATCTACAGTGTTCATGCGGTGCTCAGGCACTGCGTCTATCCATTTTTGAATCTTGGGAAGCTTGTGTAACCAGCGACCCTGTAGAAATGCAACCCAACTGCCAGTTGCGGCTGCAACCAGTAAAATGGTAAAGGTTAAAGGCAAACTGATGATGCCTGCTGCGGCTAAGCTGCCGGAGAGAATAACGACACTGTCACAGGGCATAGGTGCTGCGGGTAGAAGCGCGCTTTCAAGCCAGATAAGTGAAAAGATACATAAGTAGATCATTGCTGCGCTGCCGGGACTTTGCAGTAGGGCAAAATCTTGTTGCCACAGGGCGGTAAGCACTGAGATAAATGAATCTAGCATAGTTAATGTTCCTAAATCGAGCTAACACAAGGTTGAAACTGTGCTCAGGACAGAGGGCTGTCGATGAGAGAGGGGCGCCGGTTGATAGCTCGCACAGGATAACCCCTGTGTTGCACTATACATCAGGTACTATCAGCCTTAGTTAACTATTTCTGAAGATTAAGAAACTTACATCTTCTGTTAATTCTTAATTCATTTAGCCTGACTTAAAGTAAAGTGATCCATCCTCCTTTATTTTACATTATTCAACTTAGCTCACTGAGTTGAGCACTGATTGATTCAAGCTTAAGCTTATTCACTGTCTGTTTTTTCTATGGAGTTCTCTATGGAACTACTACTCGATCCCAATGCTTGGCTAGCACTACTGACATTAACTGTGTTGGAGATTATCCTTGGCATTGACAACATTATCTTTATCTCAATTTTAGTGGGACGACTACCAGAGCATCAACGAGAGCGTGCCCGAATTTTAGGACTCGGCCTTGCGATGCTGACTCGTATTCTTCTGCTTATCTCTATCGCCTGGGTGATGAAACTGACTGAACCCTTTATTACTGTGATGGAACATGGAGTGTCTGGGCGCGATCTGATCCTACTCTTTGGTGGACTCTTTCTGATTTATAAGAGTACCTCTGAGATACATGGCTGTTTAGAGGGAGAGGGGGAAACGGCTCCTAAAGCTAGGGGCAGTAGCTTTTTCTTTGTTTTAATACAGATAGCGATCCTCGATATCGTATTTTCATTGGACTCAGTGATCACCGCTGTCGGTATGGCCGACGATGTTGAGGTGATGATACTTGCGATTGTGATCGCTGTTGGTGTGATGATGTTTGCGGCCAAGTCTGTAGGTGACTTTGTTGAGCGGCATCCAACGGTGAAGATGTTAGCGCTGACTTTCCTCACCTTAATAGGCTTTACATTGTTGGCTGAAGGGTTTGGCGTGCATATTCCCAAGGGATATATCTACTTCGCTATGGGCTTCTCTATCGCAGTGGAGATGCTGAACCTTAGAGTCAAATCTAAGCGAAAAGAGGAGACTTCTGGCGACTAGTTCAACAGGGGGCCTTTATCTAATTTTAATCACAGCTTGCACCTCTATGCGTCAAAGGTGCAAAACTATGCACCTATTGTGTGCGCTGGGAATTTTCTATGCACCATGGTGATGCACGTTGATGGGTCACTTTAGCTAGCAATATTTTTAATTTATTGAAAATAAACACTTTAACTCAATGGCCTGATTCCTGCTTTAACGTTAACTAATATTTGCAGTTAATAAAACGGGAGAGGGCGTTGAAACTGATCACCGCAATTATAAAGCCTTTTAAATTAGATGATGTCCGTGAAGCCTTGTCTTCATTGGGAGTACAGGGCTTAACAGTCACAGAAGTCAAAGGGTTCGGACGCCAAAAAGGTCACGCTGAACTCTATCGCGGCGCAGAGTATTCTGTAGATTTCCTGCCAAAAATTAAACTAGAGATCGCTATATCCAGTGGCCATGAAGATGAGGTGATAGAGGCGATCATCAACGCCGCCAATACGGGCAAAATAGGTGATGGCAAAATTTTTGTCTCCCCACTAGAGCAGGTTGTTCGTATTAGAACATCAGAAGAAGGCGATGAGGCTATTTAGATGAAATGGATGATATTGAGTTTCCTTATTGGCCTTAGTTGTTTCTCTTTCCCTGCTTTGGCTGAAGAGAGTGCATTTAATGGCGCTAATACTGCGTGGGTATTAAGCTCATCGGCACTGGTTCTATTGATGACCTTGCCTGGACTTGCCCTATTCTATGGCGGGCTAGTACGCAGTAAAAATGTACTTTCTGTACTGATGCAGTGTTTCTCTATTGCGGGGCTAGCCTCGGTACTCTGGTTTGTGATCGGGTACTCGCTTGCATTTGATAGTGGTAATGGTTTTATTGGGGGACTGGACAAGGTGATGCTAGCAGGAATGGGCCGAGATGATCTCTCTGGCGATATTCCTGAACCTCTATTTATGTTGTTCCAGATGACTTTCGCCATTATCACGCCCGCTTTAATTATCGGTGGCTTTGCCGAGCGAATGAAGTTTTCGGCTGTGATGCTGTTTTCTGGCGCTTGGTTGCTTTTAGTTTACGCTCCTATTACCCACTGGGTGTGGGGTGGCGGCTGGTTAGCAGAGTTAGGCTTATATGATTTTGCTGGGGGAACGGTTGTCCATATCACAGCTGGTGTTGCCGCTCTGGTTGCTGCAAAAGTGCTAGGACCCCGTAAAGGTTTTCTCAACTCAGCGATTATGCCTCACAACTTGACGATGACCGTTACCGGCGCGGGCATGTTATGGGTTGGCTGGTTTGGCTTTAATGGCGGCAGTGCACTTGGCGCGAATGGTAGTGCGGCTATGGCTATTTTGGTTACACACCTTGCAGCGTCGATGGGCGCCATGACTTGGGCGGCCATTGAGTGGATAAAGTTTGGTAAACCCAGCGCGTTAGGAGTCGTAACCGGTATGGTGGCGGGTCTAGGCACTATCACACCTGCTTCGGGTTATGTTGGGCCAGGTGGCGCACTGATCATTGGCCTTTTAGGCGGCATGGTATGTTTCTACGCGACGGTTTATATCAAACAAAAGTTAAGGATCGATGATTCATTGGATGTTTTTCCAGTGCACGGTGTTGGCGGTATTTTAGGTACCTTGTTAGCGGGGGTCTTTAGCTCAACTCAGTTAGGTGTATTTAGTGGTTATGGGTTTGCCGAAGGTAATGAGACCATGTTAGATCAACTTGGGGTTCAGCTTATCGGTGTTGTCGCGACCTTTGCTTATACCGCGATTGTCTCTTGGGTACTCTTTGTGATTATCGGTAAATTAGTTAATGGCTTAAGGGTCAGTAGCGAGCAAGAGATCACAGGTTTAGATCAATCAGAACATGAAGAGAGCGGTTATATTTTGTAAAGGGTAGCTGTTCACTTTAGTGTTGCTCTGGATAAATTTTTCAGAGCAACATTTAGAATACCTGAGTAGAGCTTTTAGGTTGCACCCTCTTTATCTTGATGCTTATTTCCTATTATTTTGACATCTTCAGAAATCTTGTACACTTGGCTATCTTCTAAATCAAATGCTCTTTGAAATGTAGGGTGTATCTCCCAATGGATATTTTTGTCCTGCTGCCAGGAGCTGAGTAGATCGGGTCGATCATTATAGTAGTAGAAACGATGATAACCCCCCGCACCGTCGACCCGCACTTTTCCTCTTACAAATTCAGTTATGTATAAGTTCTTTGCGATATCTAATGCAACTCTATGATATTCATGTTCTTCTGCTTGTACTATCCCAGTTTTTATAATCTGATTAACAATGACAGATCTAAATTTTTTTGAGGTTCCAAATCCTGATACGTCCAGCGCAATTAGGGCGTTCAACGCAGCATGAATATAATGGATTGTTTTAGAAAACTCCCCAGATATAAACTGTATTCTTCTGTTTCCAAATGGAAGAAAAGCCCTTTTATAGTGATACAGATTACTTCTCTTGCTTTCAGTTGTTATTTTTCTTACCTCTTTACAGTATTCAATAAGCCATCTAGGGCGGTAAAAACAAAGTGTACCGAAAGCTCGATAATTAGAGGTTGAACCAACCGAAAATCCCATATCAAAATCTTCAAAGTAGGTTGAAATGAGTTTTGAGGTTTCTATGGATTTATCACTTAGGGCATTAGGCTCAGAAAGTGTTAGTTCAAGTTGGTCTTCGTTAGAGTTATTTCTTTGATAGAAATCTAACCTTCTTGCCAGTACCTCCTTTATCTGCTCTTTACTCCAAGAGAGATTAAGTTCATATTCGTTTAATTTTTGAATCGTTCCATTGGTTGTTCTTAATAATGTCAGAATATGGGGACGAATCGTGACTCGAACCCATATATTGGGAATTCTTACTCCTAAATAGGCGACAACTTGAAGCAGGCCGATGAGTAGGTTTATCTCATCTCCATTATCATAAATATCATCCATCTCATCTAGCATTATCCAATATTTTATTGAGGATGCGGATATGATTCTTGAGAGCTGTTTAATCGTGATATTTGAGTCAAATTGGCAGCGTTCGATAGGACTAGATTTGAATTTAAGTCTAGATAGGATGGATGTTAGTAGGTTTTTACTCTTTACTCCGTAGTTTTCTGATAGCTCTACGGCACAGATATCATCATCAATAAAAGCCCAGCCTTTGCTTGTACCTATTTCCGCAACAACTTTAGAAAGAATGGTATTTTTCCAATAGTTAATAGATTCATTAACAGATATTTTCCCAACGGGAAAAACCATATCTCGGTAATCAAGTGAAATTATTTTTGTATTCGAAGTACCTTTTAGGTGCTCGGATAATGAAATAAGTAATCCGCTTTTCCCTGAACCCCGAGCAGCATTGAGAATTATGGCTTTGTTATCTTCATCAGATAAAGGGAGTAAGTAATCATTCCTGGGCATGGCGTAGGAGAGAAAGTCAGGGTCTTCTTGAGCCATTTCACTTCCAAATATTTTCCTTAATGTAACCCTGCTCATTATTAACTCCTTTACTGTGATATTATCGGTGTAATGCCCTAGCTTTTCTATATGATGATTTTGTTATTATATGACTCAGGAAGTGGCATTAATCCCACATAAACTAATGACTAAATATACTTTTATATAATATAAAAAGTTAAAGGGGTTGCGGTTGCTATAAAAGTCTAAAATATAGACTCTATAATAAGTAATCAAGCTGTAAAATAATCGATTTCTCTTCTGCGTCATATAGAGTGGTAGTGACGGCATAAATTAGAAAAGTTAATCTCTCACTTAACCGATAGGAAAGAAGATGACTGATGTAATTTTTAACAATACACGTTTCGACCCCGATTTAACTCCTTTTCATGAGCATGCTAAACAGATGGCAAAAGCCTTTGGCTATACTGCTGCTTTGGATTTTGATAAAAACCTAGCTCAGCTTGTGCGCTTGCGAGTGGCGCAAGTTAATCAGTGCTCCTATTGTTTGATTTTGCATAGCAAAACAGCGAGAGAGGTGGGGATCGAGCCCGCTAAAATAGATAATCTGGCCAGTTACTGGGAGTCTGAACTTTATAGCGAGCAGGAAAAAGTGGCCTTGAGTTATTGTGACAGACTCACTCAGGGGACAGATCCCCATTTTCATGAGATACACGAGCAAGCTAAGTGCTTTTTTTCCGAAAAAGAGATAGCCGAGTTGGCGGCAATTGTTATCAATATGAACTTATGGACGCGTTTAAAGCTAGCTCAAGGTGCAACTCCTAGCTACGCAGAGTAAACCTGTTTAGCTGTGTTGAGTCGTTAATTGGCAATATGGCCATAACTCAACACGCGGGTGACTTTCCATTCGCCGTTCTTGTTGTGCCAAACCATAACGAATTTGGCTTGGCCATGACACTCCTTGGTTGCAGGCTTGCAAAAGTAGTGCACTCCTTCGGTTATCGCGCCAAAGTCATTAATGGGATAGGCGTTAAAGGATTCAGCAACAAGCTTGCGGGTATAGTTCCCACAGGCATTTTTTTGAGTATTGCCAATCATGGCCTCACGGGTCCAAGTTACGCCACCATTGTCGTGATAGAACTCGACTGCCTCATCGAAGTAACTGGCGTGTTTGGCTAACTCTTTCGGGTCTTTACAGTGATTAAAAGCCTCAAATACTGCCGTATCAAGAGGACGCATTGTCTCTATTAATGGGGCTTGGTCTGCTTGGGATGTTGTAGTGTAAAGCAGCGCAAATATCGATAGCACTTTTATCAACAGTACTCCACTGCCTCTAGATAGGTTTTTCATTATAACTCCATGATGTGATTGACTATCGAAGCTTAATTAAACTGGTTAATCCCTTGATGCCGGGCTTTGTCATTGACCCTAAGAACTTCGGCTAACATGGCATCTAGCTGAGCGCGGTCAAACATTCTGCCCTCTCTGAATACGGCGTTAATGCTGCGGGTGTTATTGATATCAAGTAGTGGGTTACTATCGAGCAAAACAAGATCTGCCCGGTAACCTGACTTTATCTTTCCTGTGTTACTCCTCATCCACTCTCCGGGAGCGGCTGTTGCAGAGTAGAGACTCTGAGCATTGCTAAGTCCCGCTTGAGTTAACGAGTTCAGTTCATCATGGAGTGAGAACCCCGGAACCACAGCGGCGGTATTGGCATCAGTTCCGGCCATAAAGAGTACATCATTGTTATTAAGCGCTTGAGTCATAATGTGGATCGCGCTTACGTAGGTCTGCCAAAATCGCTTTGAACGCTCAACGGCTTGAGGATCGCCGAGAGTCTCTTGGCTTAGCTGGTAGCTGTTATGGCCCGGTAGCCAACCTTTGGCTAGCACTGTACCTTCCACAATTCCTGGGTTGGCGTAGGGAAGGGCTATCTCTTTTAATAAAGGTGTGAGTGCAAATTTTTGTCTCGTCAGGCTCTCCATAAGCCAGATTGATGAGGTAACCGCTATCTGCTTCTCCTTTAGTTTTCTCGCCACTCTATTGCTACGCATCTCAACGTAACTTAAGTATTGCTCTGCACGATCATGGTGATAGCCGCCAAAGTCTTCACTGAGTGCTTTGGTTATCTCCTCTACATGGGCAAGCTCTGTTTGCCCCGAATGCCATAAGCCGTTAAGTCCGATGGAGTAGGGGAGGTGGCCAACTGTTGGCAGTCCAGCTGCTTTGGCTGAATCGAGCAGCTGATGGTAGATCTCCTCATTGATAAAGCTGCTTATCTTTATGGCGTCAAAGCCGTCGTCTACCAAGGATTTAACGAGCTTGTTTACCTGCTCATGGGTTGAGACATTGATGCGGGTTCGTGTCCAGCTATTAAAGAGTGCTTCGATGCCGCTTAGGCTGTTGACCTTCTCTGAGGCGATAAAGATATCGGGACCGATTAAATCCTCTCTGATCTGTTTTCGCCACGCTACGTATTCAGGGACGCCGCCCATATCACGAATATAGGTGATGCCGTTTGCTAGGTAGAGTAATAGATCGTTAGGGCTCCTCTCTAGGTGAACATGGGAGTCGACGAGCCCCGGAATAAGGTATTTGTTACTACCATCGACTATTAAGGGGTTATTTAAGAGGCTATCTACGCGCTCCTGAGGTGGATTAATATGGGCTATTTTTCCATTCTCAAGCAGGATTGATTGGTCTGGGAGCATGGTTAAACCATCAGCAGAAAGCAGGTTCACATTTTCGATTAATATGGGACCGCTTGTGGGGGAGAACTGCTCACGCTCTATGATTTGCGTATGAGCTCCCGCTCTTTGTGTCATCTGATATTCGACCCAAGTGTAAGTGATTAAGCTGGCAAGCGGTAAAAATAGCACTGATCCAAATAGCCACTTTTTCAATAGTGATAGCCTCATCACCTTGTCCTCCATTACTTTATCTGACTGTCTATTTTCCTTGATGCTGTTCGACCTCGGCTCTATTTACTCTTACTTGATATCTCTTGCTAAATATCATCTTAATTAGCCAATAGAACATAAAAATGAACAGTAAAAGTACTGGCATCCATAACAGAGAAGATCCATGTAACACCTCTGGAATAGCAGCTTTTTGAGCTAGAAATGACATAGTGGCCATGATCATGGCGATACACATACGCCATAGATGACGTGCGACTCTGTGTTTTCCATAGACCCCACCCTTGAGCAGCATGATAAGATCTAAGGTTGCGGCAAACGCGGCGACAGAACCGAAAATATAGAAGAAGGCGGAGGGGATGTTTGTTCCCGGTGAGACCCCAAGTGAGCCTAAGATAAATAGAGTGGCGGCTAGGGTTGTGATCGTCGCGAAGGCGAGTTTGTCGAACAGGCCTAGGCTACCTTCAGGTCTCTTGATTGCCATCCAAGAGGTGGAGGCCATATAGCCAGTCAAAATCCCCATTACAGGTAACTCCATCTTCACCGCATCAAGATAGATAGCAGTTGCGGCGACGGTCATCATGGCGAAGAAAAAGCCATTACCAGCAGTTCTGTGTACTTTAGTGCCTTTACGGCTAATTAAGGCTGTTATTCCGCAGAGAAGCGCAATCGCTCCTGCAGTAATATGAAATATCAACATAAGTATCCCTTCTAGCTTTTTATTCTGAATTTTTATTATTAGCTGGGGGAATATGCAAGAAAAAAGCCAGTGAATAAGTCTCTGATTAAAAAGGAAGGTTTTGTTCTGTCAAAGCAGACATTGGGAGATTTAGATTAAAAAGTGGGGAAAATGACCAAAACTAACCATTTACTTTAAACGTTAGAGGTTTAATCGTTAACATCACTATTTTCAACCCTAGAGCAAGTTAGTATCACACCTAATTAGGTTCGATAAGGTTTAGCGGTTGGTAGAGTATTGATAATCAGTCGTGCAGTGGTTATCTTATTGATTAATAATGGCTAGTTTATTTATCTTATATATTTCAAAGGGGCGTAGTTGAATAGGTCAATTTTAATTATTAAAGCATATTTACTTGCGACTCTTTTGTCTTCTTGTGTTCCTGTTCCAAGAGATTTTTATAAGCCAATTTATGAAGAGGGAACTGTTACTTCTTCGGGGTGCGGGGGGGCGGGCGATCCTGCAACAATATTAATTCAACTTGAAGAGGGCATAGAGATTAAAGTAAGAGCTTCAAGTTCTGATAGTGACGATGAGTTTGTTAACTTTTATGTACAAACTGATATTTCTGCTCCTGATGGCGTTGTATTTCAACTAGCAAATGATTCGATGCTTATTGAAGATAACCTTACGAATAAAAGTTGGAGGTTAGGCATTGAATACTTATCCACGAATAACGCAAATTATCTTGGTTTAGAAGATTCAATTATAGAAGTTGTATACCCCAATTTGAGTCAAAAGATTCAAGCTGAAATCAAAAAATCACATCAAGATACTGGTTATATACAGGTGGAACCATTATCTGAAATAATTGGAAGAACTAATTCATATGACATAGCTTTCAGCAAAAAAAGATACTTTAATACAGGTATGTGGTTTTCTACGATGAATCAAAAAATGGAGTCAAAGCTAGAAAATTTCTCAGTTTACCTCCCAAGTATTATTGTTAATGGTAATAAAGTTGACTTAGGTGAAATTAAATTTATTCATGTTAAGTACATTGGTATAGATCCATTAAACTGTTGAAGTCATGCATGGCACGGTTAAATTTCTCACCAAAGAGCGCTACACTCCACGGAGTTCACAGAGAAGAATTGGAGTTTGCTACCTATATTTTACTCTCACTCGAATTTATACCGTTAAGTAAAACCTCCGATAAGGTGTGCTATGAAACAGAATATTGTCCATATCGCTCTGGTTGTAAAAGACTATGATGAAGCGATTGATTTTTATGTGAATAAACTTAAATTTGAACTTATTGAAGACACCTATCAACCAGAGCAAGATAAACGTTGGGTTGTTGTAGCTCCACCAAACTCCCATGGCGTTACTCTGTTACTAGCTAAAGCTTCAAAGCCTGAGCAATTCGACTTCATAGGTAACCAAGCTGGTGGACGTGTATTTCTCTTCCTCAATACCGATGATTTCTGGCGTGACTTTGAGCGGATGAAATCTATAGGAATTAACTTCATTCGAGAGCCAAAAGAGCAAGACTATGGAACAGTTGCGGTGTTTGAAGATCTATACGGAAACTTATGGGATCTTTTGCAACTAAACCCAGAGCATCCAATGGCGAAAAGATAGATTAACTAATAGGGCAGATTGAGTGCAGTCGCATCCTTATCTTTTTGTGGGGAGCCACCAGACTCTGAAACAATTTATATGAGAGGCTCCTTCAAGGCTGCGCATGGCTTAGGAAAATAAATAGTTCATGAATTATCAAACTTTTCAGCCTCATCCAGATTTAGAATCGCTAATTAGCTGTTATTGGACTTTGGAAGTTCCTTCAACAGGGGATACTCAAAGACAGACTATAGTTCCTGACGGTACAATCGAAATGGCGTTTATATTGGGGGACGATATAAAACGATATACCTCGGAGAGTCATTTCATTATACAACCTAGGGCTATGGTATTAGGGCAAAACACGACCTCTTTTAACATTGAGCCGACAGGGTATGTCGATACATTTGCAGTCCGTTTTTATCCTTATGGCTTTGCCAATTTTGTAAATGTACCTATTAAAACATTGGCAAACAAAGAAACACCAATAGAGATGTTGTTTGAAAAAACAGTAGCCCAAGATTTAGAACAAGAGATTATTCAAGCATCTGACACAAAACAAAGAATAGAGATAATCGAATTATTTCTTTTGAAGAAACTAACTGAACATACGATGGCTGACAGGATTGTTAGAACAACAATAGATACTTTGCTCACAACAAAAGGAGGGACATCGATTAGTGAGATTTTTAAAGACGATCCATCCAAAAGAAGACAACTTGAGAGAATGTTTGTAAACAAAGTGGGTGTTAGTCCGAAACAGTTAGGTAAATTGATTCGATTACAAAGCGCTTTAAAAATGTTACTTAACGAAGAAGGAGGAACTCTTACCAATATTGCATATGAAAATGATTACTACGACCAATCTCATTTTACTAAAGATTTCAAAGATTTTACTGGAGTCAGTCCAAAAGAGTTTTTAGGGAATGAAAATATGGCCCTTTCTTCCATTTTCTACAAATGAACTGACTCTGTCGCATTTTTACAATTTCCTTCCCCGATATCTGTTTAATCTTGCCTCTGCATTCCAACTAGTCAATATGAGGTTACATGAGCAAAGTAGTATCTAGATTCTGTCTTACGCTTGCTATGTTAACTTTTTAGCACACAGCTTGTCTTAGCGCAGGTAGAGTTAATTAGAAAAACAGAAGAGTGACTTAACCATAATTTAAAGTGGAGAGGGTATGAAAAATTATATTTCAATTTTTGAAATTCCAGCAGCAGATATTTCACGTGCAATCGAATTTTATCAAGCAATCTTGAATATTAGTATTGAAAAAATCAACATGCCAGATATGGAGATGGGCCTATTCCCTTATGAAGAACAAGTGGTTACTGGTGTCATCGTGAAAGTAGAAAGTTTTCAACCTTCTGCAGAAGGTGTGACTATTTACCTAAATGGTGGAGACAATCTTCAAGTCATTCTGGACAAAGTTGTGAAACATGGCGGAAAAACCATTGTTTCCAAAACAGCCCATGCTGATGAAAGTGGATATTTTGCAATTTTCCATGATTCGGAAGGAAATAGAATAGGACTACACTCGCCAAATTAATTGAAAAATGGATGTATAACAAAGGTTTTTGTTGAGAGGATCAGACTGAAGACAAATAGACCAGCACCAACACATGAGTAGGGGAAACCTGCTAAGAAGGTTTTGTCTAAAAATGAGTCTATCGTATCTTGGAAAGCTAACTCGAAGAGATACTCACGTAGAAGCCAGTATTAGGTGTTAACTTAGCTGTGCTCTCTGTTTAACTCAGGCAGAGAAACTGGGATTGAGTACCTTCTATGCTATAACTCATTGTTGAGACATTGCTTTACTGTTAGTCTTGGGTGATTAAAGTACTAGCAACCTGTTCCTATTAAGACCGTTCTTATTCGGAATTCAGCCTGATATACTGTTAAATGCCAAGGAGTATACAGTGCGTACTGAGATATTGGAAAATCTTAAAACTCTAGAAATTAAAGAGAACATTAAAATACTGTATGCATGTGAGTCGGGCAGTCGAGCGTGGGGATTTCCATCAGCTGACAGTGACTATGATGTTCGTTTTGTATATATTCGAAATAAGGATTGGTACCTTAGAGTTGATTATGAATATTGTAGAGACGTAGTTGAAAAACCTATTAATGATTTATTAGATATCAGTGGTTGGGACTTGAAAAAAGCACTTAAGCTTCTTAGAAAATCAAACCCCGCACTAATTGAATGGTTCAATTCGCCAATTGTCTATCTGCAAAATGATAAATTTACAGAGGCTTTTAAAGAGTTAATACCAATTCTCTATTCACCACGCTCTTGTTTTTACCACTACTCACATATGGCCAGTGGAAATTTCAGAGAATATCTACAGGGTGAAACAGTAAGAATTAAGAAGTATTTCTATGTCCTTAGACCTATTCTAGCGATGCAATGGATCGAACAAGATCGCGGTGTTGTTCCAATGGAATTTGAAGTACTAGTAGATGAATTGGTGCATGATGAAACCCTAAAGTCTGCAATTCAAAAGTTACTTGAAGATAAGCGTAAAGGTTTTGAAAGTGCATACCTTCCTAGAATTGATGTTATTAGTGACTTTATCAGCTCAGAGTTAGAAAGGTTTAAGGATAAAGCACAAGAGCAACAAAAATCTGAAACAGATTTTAGTAAATTAAACCCATTCTTCATTGATGTTTTAAATGGCGAATACGGCAGCTTATAGGCGTTGAAAGAAAAACTAAACAGTGAGTATACAAAACAAAGGGGTCGTAGCCCATTAGCTAAAAATCGAAGAAGTAAACAACTCAGTGTGAATGCGGCTGTGGGCTTCGGTTTCAAGGATGAAACCGCAGAGCGGCCAAGGATGGCTTCACAGCGTCCCGCAGAAGTATTCACACATTCTGCATGCTGCAGGCAATAAACAACACTTCAGCACTGGTCTCCAACAACCCTTCAAGTACCAATCCAACCCAATGAACCCAGCAAAAAGATACTTAAAAACGTGTTATCCGACAAGTTCAATCAGCTTGTATTTGCCCCACCAACAACACTGGTGCAGCATCCAGCTCATTGGCATCCATCATGGCAGCGATACGCTCGACCGATGAGAGAAGTTGGCTTTGCTCCCACTCTTCAAGGTTTTGGTAGCGGGTAATAAAGTGCTCCTGCAGAGGTTTTGGCGAGTGACTGAGTAGTGCTTTACCTGTTTCACTTAAGGAGAGGTGAACCTTACGCTTGTCAGTTTCACTGCGGGTTCTTATGACCAGTTCACGGCTCTCTAATCTGTCGATAATGGTGGTGACGGTGGCAGGGCTTAATGCAACCTCTTTGGCTATCTCTTTGGCCAATGGGGCTTCAAGTTGTTCAATGCATTGCATCACCATAAGCTGGGGGCCAGTTAAACCGGATTGCTTATTGAGTTGGCGGGAGTGTATATCGATAGCTCGGATCACTCGGCGTAGTGAAATCAATAGTTGCTCATACTTTTCCATAACCTTTCCTTTGCCGTGAGATTCAACGCTGCTCTGTGTAGAGCGAATAAAAATGCGGTATAACGCATGATGCCTGAGCGTTATACCGCATTTTTTAGTGGTTGAGCAAGGTTTGCTTAAAAATCAAAGGTTCTAGCAATAGAGAGTACAACACGGGTATCGGCCGTATCCATCTCCATGCTGGTGTCTTCAACGGCAAGATTGAAGTCAAAACCTTTTAGGTTAGTCATATATTCTGCGCGGAAGTGGTTGTAAGACTCATCACCTTCCCAGGCAAATTTGTTGATATCTTTTGATGTTGAGCGGTCAATACTGACACGGATATCATGACCTTCGGCAAGGGTAAAGGTGTGTGCTGCCATCATGATGTAGTGACCTGCATCGGTGCCAAAGTAATCCCAGGTGTACCAGAAGTTAAGCTCACTCTCACCGATTGATGAGCTGTAACCCAGTTTAGCGTAAGCCTCTGGGTACTGGTACTCATCTGAAGCATCATCACCATGGTAGGTGTAATAGGCGATACCGGTATCGAATGAAACGCGGTCGTTTAGTTGGAAGTATTTTCCAACGTAAAAATCTAACTCTAACCAAGTATCATCAGCTGAGCCAAAATCAACATTTGAAGCCCATGACCCCACATACCAACCTGAATCTGCTGCGTAATCGAGACTTGCCTGCAGAGCTGGCTTGTTATCTGTTTGGCTTACACCGTTAAAGGTGTAGTCAGATGTGGCTGTAACGGTTGAGCTAACGCCTGCTATCGCTGTAGTTGGTAGTGCTATTAGGCCGACTAGTGCGAGTTTTTTTATGGTGTTTTTCATCATTTCCCTTTCTTTTAGTTAGCTAATTCTATTTTGCTGAAATCAATTTTGTTCTCTTTAGGCGAACGCTCAATGGCTGCAACCTTCTTGTACTTAGTGGCTAGGATATAACCGAAACAAGCTAAGATAAGGCCTATGGCTAGTGCGCCAACCCATTGGATCTGTAGAAAGTCTAGTTTAAACAGCAGAGTTAACCCGCTCATCAGCGCGATGTTGCCTAAGATGTATTTGGTTTTACCGAAACGCTCAACCGTTAGGTTAAGGTTATCTGTGTAGAGTCGTATTAATGAGTCGAGTGAGTTCACCACAAAGGTGATGCCCACAACCACCATAGCCAAGTTATAGAAACCTGTGGTGGCTATCTCGTTGGCGCTATAGTAGTAAAGCACGGTGAACCATACGGCGATTGGCAGTGATGGGAATACCATCATGGCTATCAACACTTGGTATGTTTTTAAGCCGCCAACAAAGCGCGAGGTGAACTGGCCAATCATGATGCTCCAAGCAAACCACCAGAATAGATAGAACTCATGGTAATCATTCATTGGCAGAACAAAGTGATGAATATTGCCGAAGTAGTCGCCAATCATAGCAAAGGTAGTGAAGAACTCACCGACACCTGAACCTTCAGAGAGGAAAGCGCCTGCCCACATGATGAGGATCAACGCCATAAATAACCAAGTACTGGCTAAGCTGAGTATGCGTACATAACGTATGCTGGTACTTGAGTAGACCGCTGCGGCAATAATCACAAATACAATAAGGTAGAAGCTGCTGACGATGGTCTCACCGTCGCCCATCTCTGGTAAATACCAAGGCAAGTTGGTTAATAGCAGATAAGCGGTAAAGGCACAGGTGCCGATAATCACTAAGTTATTAATAAACTTGATAAGTGGGATCTCAAAGAATTTAACTCTTGGCTCTATGACGCAGAAGTAGAAGCAAGTTAAAAAGTAAAATGCCCAGATTAAGAAGGCCCAGAAGCCAAACTCTATGGCTAAGGGGTTAGTGAAACCATACTCAGGGCTCGCGCTTAAGTCGGCATAACCTGCAAACTCGGTAAGCGGGAACATGATGAGCCCGACATCTAATCCAGATGTGAATAAGATGGCGATAAAGGTAAAGGTGCGCACAGGTGTGACACCGATACATTCAACATTGCCCCAGCGATAGATCACAAAGGCGATGGCCGCGAAAGTAAATAGTATTCCTATAGTAAGCCAAGTCGTCATTATCGAACTCCTAGCTTAATTGTTTTGCAAAACATAAGGTTATTTCCTAGTTTTTATTTTTGTTAGGCCAGAGAACAGCAAATTTTGGCTGCAGGAATCCCTCAAGCCTTAATTATCGTTTTCACGAAAGTTAAGGCTTGATAGATTTTATCTGGCGATTAGGGCCATTTAGCCTTTCAGCTTAGGCTGGCCTTATGCCTGTACTGGTGAATTTGCCAATTAGGACAATTGGCAAAATTCCCCAGTTAAGGTGTTATCTTGCTGCTGAGCTATGCCTTTGTTGAGTCTGCCAGTTATTGCTAATGGTGACTGAGGCAGCACTTGGCGCTAATGGTGTGTTACCTAAAATCAGATCGGCAGCTCGCTCGGCTAACATGATGGTCGGTGAATTAAGGTTGCCATTGGGAATGGTCGGAAAAATAGAGGAGTCAACCACTCTAAGTCCCTGTAGACCATGCACTCGCGTTTGTGAGTCAACCACTGCCATCGCATCTTCGCCCATCTTGCATGAGCAGGAGGGATGATAGGCACTCTCTACGCTGCGTCTGACAAAACTGTCTATCTCTTCATCGGTTTGCACACTGATGCCCGGTTGGATCTCTTCACCGCGGTACTGATCCAGTGCTGGCTGATTGATAATCTCTCGTGTCAGGCGAACGCAAGCGCGAAACCCTTCGATATCATCACTGTGTGATAGGTAGTTAAAGAGAATATTGGGCGGGGTGTGGGGATCATTTGACACCACTTTTACACTGCCGCGACTCTTAGGTTTGTTATGGCCGATATGCACCTGAAAACCATGGCCTGCAAAGGCCTCTTTGCCATCGTAACGCATCGCCGCTGGTAGGAAGTGGTACTGAAGATCTGGCCACTCAAGTCCCGCTTTAGAGCGAATAAAGCCACAGGATTCAAAATGGTTGGTGGCTCCAAGACCTGATTTATTGAGTATCCAGCGGGTGCCGATAAACAGCTTGTTTAACGGATCAAGCTTGCCGTTGAGCGATATGGGCTTAAGGCACTTAAACTGAAAATAGAATTCGAGATGGTCTTGTAAGTTCTCACCTACGCCCGGCAGCTCGTGTACCTGCTCTATGCCTGCATCAGCGAGTGTTTGAGCTGCACCGATACCTGAGAGTTGCAATATATGTGGTGAGCCGATGGAGCCTGCTGATAGCACAACCTCTTTACTGGCGCTTACTTCAATATGCTGGCCTTTACGCTCAAAACGAACACCAACTGCTTTTTTACCCTCACCTTCGTTGGTACTAAATAGTACCTTGTGCACTAAGGCATGGGTGATAACCGTGAGGTTGTCGCGCTTCATTGCAGGTCTTAGATAGGCGTTTGAGCTTGACCAGCGCACGCCGTTTTTAACTGTCATGTGCATCGGGCCAAAGCCCTCTTGCTGCGCGCCGTTATAGTCGTTTGTCGCTAGATATCCCGCATCAACACCTGCATCAACAAACGCCTGATAGAGCGGGTTTTTCATATTGTTGCCGTTATTAACGCCTAATGGACCATCAACGCCACGATATTCATCTTCGCCAAAGGCCCAGCTTTCCGCTTTTTTGAAGTAGGGCAGGCAGTGGGCATAATCCCAATCTTTGGCTCCCTCTTGTTGCCACTCATCAAAATCACGGGCATGACCACGGACATAGACCATGCCGTTGATCGATGATGAGCCACCGAGCACTTTGCCTCGTGGGCAGTGCATACGGCGGTTATCAAGATAGGGCTCAGCTTGGGTTTCAAACTGCCAAGCGTATTTCTTGGTGTTCATTGGAATTGAGAGCGCCGTTGGCATCTGAATAAAGATGCTCTTATCACTGCCACCGGTTTCGAGCAGCAATACCTTGTTGCTTGGGTCCTTTGATAATCGGTTTGCTAACACGCAGCCTGCGCTGCCTGCGCCAACAATAATGTAATCATAATCAGTTGTGGATTGGGTCATATCAGCTCCTTAAAATGGACTTTCAAGGGGCTGCATACCCACATAAACCGCTTTGATCTGGGTGTAAGCTTTTAGGGTTTCACTGCCATTTTCACGGCCAATTCCCGACATCTTGTAACCGCCAACGGGCATCTCGGCTGGTGAGGCGCCATAGGCATTGATCCAGCAAATACCAGCTTGCATCTGATGAATAACGCGATGGGCACGGGTGATATCTTGGGTGAACACGCCAGCAGCTAACCCTAAACGGGTATCGTTAGCACGGCGGATCACTTCATCTTCATCGTTAAATGGCAGCACGGACATCACAGGACCAAAGACCTCCTCTCTGCTCAAGGTCATCTCGTCACTGCATTGGCCAAAAATGGTTGGGGCAACAAAGTAACCACCTGGACAGTTGTTAGGGGTTAGCGCATGGCCACCTGCGAGCAGCTCGGCGCCCTCAGATTTACCAATCTCTATGTAATTTAAGACCTTGTTTTGATGCTCTTTAGAGATAAGCGCGCCAAAATTCGTCTCAGGATCCATGGGATCGCCACACACGATATTCTCTTGAGTACGTTTAAGAAGCTTCTCGATAAACTTAGGGTAGATATCTTGCTGCACAAAGACGCGAGTTCCGTTAGTGCAGATCTCACCTTGGGTATAAAAGTTACCTAACATGGCAGCTGACACCGCATTATCTATATCGGCATCATTGAAGATGATTAACGGTGACTTGCCGCCGAGCTCCATAGTGACCTCTTTGAGCGAAGTCGCTGCTGCCGCCATCACTTTCTTACCTGTGCCAACTTCACCAGTGAAAGAGACTTTGGCAATCTCATCATGATTGGTTAGCCAAGCACCGACACGACCATCACCTTGGACGACATTAAATACCCCATCAGGAACGCCAGCTTGGGTAAAGATCTCTGCAAGCTTAAGTGCGCCCAGTGGTGTCTCTTCAGATGGCTTAAAGATCATGACGTTACCGCATGCCAGTGCAGGTGCTGATTTCCAGCAAGCTATCTGTAGTGGGTAGTTCCAAGCGCCAATACCTGCACAGATGCCCAGTGGCTCGCGGCGGGTATAATAAAAGTCATCGCCGACACTCTGCTGATTGCCTTCGATACTGGGGGCTAGTCCTGCAAAGAATTCGATTGAATCCGCTCCGGTAACCACATCGACAACGGATGCTTCCTGCCAAGGTTTTCCTGTGTCTTGTACTTCAATGGCTGCAAGCTCGTCATTTCGCTCCCGAAGCAGTGCTACAGCGTTAAGTAGAACGCGACTGCGCTCCATGGCAGTCATCTTTGACCAAGTTTTGAATCCCTCTTTAGCGCTTTCAATGGCGGCTTGTTGGATCTTCTCATCGGCAACTTCAACTAAATAGTTCACTTTTCCATTGGCTGGATTAATGACTTCAAAGGTTTCTCCGCTCTCATTATGGAGCGCTTTTCCGTGGATATAATTTGGATAAACAACTAGTGACATCGGGTTTCTCCGTACGACATGATCACTGCCTCGATAAAGGCTTTACATAGAATCTGGGCCTGTTCGAACTCTTTTTCTGGTGCGGCGTCGAGTGCGCTACGCAGCCAAAAACCATCAATCATGGCGGCAGTCTGTTTAGCTGCTGTGATGGCCTCTGCTTGTGGAAGTAGTTTTTTAAAAGAGAACAATAGGTTGCTGTACAAGCGTTGGTTGTTGATATGTTGCAGTCTGGCCAGTCCTTGTTCATGCATAGCTTGTGACCAGAAGCATAGCCAGGTTTTTGTTGCGGGTCTTGAACGTTGCAGCTCGGTAAAGTTAGCTTCAACAATGGCATGTAAGCGCTCAAGTGGTGTTAAGGTTTTACCGGATGTGCGACTTAACAGAGCTTGTTTGAGCTGCTCTAAAAGGTATTTCTGCGTTGCTTCAATCAACCCCTGTTTGCCACCGAAATAATGGCTAATCAAACCAGATGATAACCCTGCCAACCCACTTATTGTATTGATGGTTGTGTTGTGTAAACCGTGGCGTTCAACAGAGACTAAGGTGGCGTCGATGAGCTGTTGTTGTCGGACGGTTTTCATTGGCGGGCGCGGCATAGAGACTGAATTCCTCTGTTTGATTATTGTTATTTTTTGTGTGGAATTGGGCACTGCACATTGTTAATTGAACGTTCAATTAATAACAACTCTAATGGTTAGAGCTGTAACTATCAAGCTTTATCCGAAATTGAGGGGTGCGTCACGGAACTGTTTTCTGGTTTTATGGTGGTGTGCTGTATTTTTTAAGTTGTTGTTTAATAATTAGTTAAACGGGGGTTTGAATGTGTCTTGCTAAGAGATAACTAGAGATAAATTAATTTTGAGTACAAATTAGTTTTAACCGTAATCTTTAATCTACTAGCGAGACTGATAGGGTTTTTCATTTAAACCTTTGGTGTTATAACTGATGATACTCAAATGGGGTTGTTGAATGAGCAGTTAGGAGATAAAGGAGTATGGAGAAGTCATTACTTGAGCTATTACAGAGGGCTGCGTTGGAGTTTCAAGGAAGAGAGCTGCTTATTTTAGATATTGGTATTTTTCCATGGCATAGCTCTATTGAACTCTCATTGCTTTTTTCTGATGACCAATGTGCACGCGATGATATCGCCGCATGGCCGCATTATGACTATTCGAAGTTTAGCGAAGGTGGCTGGTGTTCAGCCCAGCCGGTTGCAAAGCAGTTAGCCTGTGAGTGGGAAAAAACGTCAGATATCGTAGGTATTTTAAAGCGTGAAGCTCAGGTTGTTAATTTACCCTGCATCCAAGAGGTACTATCAAGTTTTAAACTTGCAGCGGAGTTTAGAGTACAGGTTCTCAACAGTGACGATAGTCATAGCCCTAACTATCTATATCTAGGAACAGAATGAAGCAAGTATTGAGTGATTATGTAATAGTAAAAGATTTAGATGGTACAAAAAATATAATAACTATTAATTCAAATGTCCTTGTAGAAACTAACGCTTAAAAAGATTTATCGTACTAGTAGCTAGGTTTTCCAACAATGTAATACAGAAGTATTTAGTGAAACAATCTATATTTTACAAATAGGTAGTATCCATATACTTAAGGGGATCATTTTTTGAGGATGAAATATGTTTAACCCTTTAAAATTCTTAAGGTGGTACAAGCGTTATGAAGTAAAGATTCTCATAACTATTCTTTTGGTTGGTTTAGTTTATACCATTGCTGATTCTTTTCTTTTTAAAGGAAAGGGGAAGAATGAATATTTTGTAGAGTATTTTGAAAAAGAGAATTTAAATTTTATTCATTCAAGCCGATCAGGTAACGGCTTTTTTCTTGTTTTTAAACATTTAAATGAAAGAGAAGAGGTTAATAGTAGAGAGTTAAAAGCAAAGTTTGGGCAATTTATTATTCATAGGGTTTGTCATTCCCCTTTGCTGCTAAAGCATATGGAGCAAGGCGGTTATGTGAGTGTTGATGTTTCCGCGGAGACTACAAGCTATAAAGTTCCACGATTTAATCTAAATATTAGGTTAGATAGATGTAATGACAAAATCACAGAGGAGTTGTAGTTGGTTAGTCTGAATGCTGTTATCTTTGAGAGCATCAACAGTGAAAGACTACAATGTGCTCAATCATTATAGTTATAGCAATATAATTAAATCAAAGTGGCTATAAAGAGGCTTATTTAGTTTGCTATTTAAACTTGCCCTGAACGTATCTCTTTTTGCAATGCGCCCCAACCGATAACGCCGACTATTTTCTCTTTTTGTTCTTGGTAGATGTAGACCTCGCCACGCCGCTCTTTTGAGAGGATGGCGTAAACCTCATTTAGGGTGGCGGTATCGGGTAAGCCTTCGATAGGGTGGCGGGTGAGTGCGCTCTCCTCATCGGCAAGTTGCATCTCAAGTTGTAGCATCTCCATCTGTCCTTGGGCGTTGCGTACCAGCACTGAACGGCCTTCGGCTCGTTTAAGCACTTCAAGCAGGAGTTCATCGTTATCGGTGACAATCACCATACGTTTGTCCATTAGGGCTCGTACACCTATTTTCTGTAGTGCTTGTTCAACCGCAGAGACGCGATAGTCTAATCCCATAATGTCTAACTGTTTGAGAAAGAGAGATTGAGTGTTGAAGGCCTGATGAGCGACCAGAAAGGCCGGAATACTGACGAACATGGCTGGCAGTATAATCGAGGGGTCATTGGTCATCTCGAGTAGGGCGACCAGCGCTGCCAATGGCGCACTGAGACACACCCCCATAATAGCTGTCATACCTATGATGGTGTAAAGGCCGATATAGGGGGCAATAGAGGGAAATAGCAGAGCACTGAATAGGGCTAAGATGGCACCAATCAGAGCGCCTATTCCAAACAGCGGGCCGATGATCCCACCAGGAATACCGAGCCCAATAGCAGCGATAGTGGCGATGATTTTGCCAATTAAAAGTGCGCTTAAAAAGAGAATACTTGGGTGATCACTGATCGCTTGGTCGATAGCAAGATCACCACTGCCAAGCGCTTCAGGCAGGAAGATACCTACGATCGTTGTGACGATACCCGCGAGCAGAACCCGATATATCAATGGCCAGTTCTGGCCTGTTTGAGTGACCTTTAAAAGTGATGAGTTAAATAGCGCTGCGATACAACCCAAGATTAGCCCACAGATTGCCAATATTGGGTATTGGGTGAAGGGGATATGGGTTATGCCTATCTGATCATATTCATGTATGTTGCCGAACACCAACTGGTTTGTCACAGTGCCACAGATAGCGGCAATGATAATGGGGAAAAAGTAGTGAACTTTATATTCGCGCAGGACAACTTCAAATACAAAAATCACAGCCGCTAGTGGGGTATTAAAGGTGGCAGCGATACCTGCGGCGATGCCACTGGCGCACATAATGCGTACGCTGTTGTCCGGCAGTTTAAATTTTTCGGCCAATACACTGGCTGTGACTGCGCCCAGATGGATGACGGGCCCCTCTCGACCGACTGAGAAGTTGGTGGCTAAAGCGAATAGCGCCTGAAAAAATTGACTGGGTGCAGATTGCAGAGGGAGTTTGCCGTAGTGGAGCTTTACCCTGTGTAAAACATAAGCTATTCCCATGCGTTTGTAGCGTTTAGAGCTTATTCGTGCGACAAACCAGATTAAAACTGAGCCGATTAGGGGTAATAAGACTCGCCAGTCGTCAACTATCTCAGTAAAATCCAGCTCACTGGTTTCGGTAAAGGTGTTGATCCACAGCAGCAATAGGCGAAATAGGATGATCACAGCCGATGCCATCAGGGCGAACAATAAGGCGAGTATAGAGAGCTGCAGGCTTATCTTAGCCTGAGATAGCGTATCTTTAAGATCAGACTTTAGGTATATCTGCCATTTGGCTCGGGTTTTCTTCAGTCTATAGAGCACAAGCGCCTTCCAGTACATCCTTTGTCGCAATCATGATTGAATGAGACAAGAGTTAATATAAGATATTAAAACTATTAAGAGAAGAGGTTGTTAGTTAATGTCAAATTATCATCGTTGGGTCGATCGTATGCAAATGATTGAGCGCAAGATCAGACCATCGAGTGTGTACCTCTTATTTCTCGTCTTGGTCGCGTTTGCCCTTGGTGGCTTGAGCATGAGTCTCTGGTTCGATAATAATCAACCTAAAGCCCAGAGTAACACAGATGAGATTCAAAAATGGACTCGAGAGCTTAATGCTCAGGCTCAGGTGCTTGCGTCTAGGAATTTAGAGTTAGTGCTGGAGCGGGAAACTAGCGATAAGATGCAGCAGATGTTTGCCGAGCAGCACCATAAACAGCGTGAGTTGGAGCGAGAGCTAAACTTCTATCGTAGCATTATGGCGCCAGAGAGCAGTGCCGACGGTGTGACGATTGAGGCCATTGAGTTAACTCCAAGTATATTGCCAAGGCAGTACCGCATTCAGCTTATTCTTACTCAGCTGCAGAAACGTAAGCAGTCGTTAAAGGGCAAGTCATCGATCATCTTGGTTGGCCAGCAGGCGGGTAAAGTTGTTGAGTTAGATGTCGCTGAACTGCTGGGCGATAAAAAAGTGTTTGATTTTAAGTTTCGCTATTTTCAGATCTTAGAGGCTGAAGTCACCTTGCCTGAAGGGTTTGAACTCTCTCGGGTAAAAGCCAAGGTTAGCGTCCCTTCGAGCCGTTGGACTAAGGGCTCAGAGGCAGAAGTTGAATACAGTGCGCAGCAACTTCTGCCGCAATTGGCGACAGCCGACAAGAGTGCTGACGATGCAGACATTAAAGAAGCGTTGAAAAATACACTAGAATCTAAAGAGCCGGAGGAGGATAATACACCAAAGCCTGAGGGGGCAATCCAGACCTCCGCTGCTGCTGAGGCATTATCTGCGAGTGAGAAAACAGATAATGGTGAGTCTGTCAGCGAATGAGTCACAGAAATAGAATGAGATAAGTATAATACTTGAACAAAATGGTCAGGTATCGGATAATCCCGCCCAGTTAATCGATGTAAGAGGTACTAATGTCTGAAGAGATAGCTGAACAAGCGACAGAACAAGATGAGTTGCCAATCCAGTTTACGGATGCAGCAGCATCAAAGGTGAAAACCCTGCTCGAAGAAGAGGAAAATGATGCGCTGAAACTGCGAGTATATGTTACCGGTGGTGGCTGTTCTGGTTTTCAGTATGGTTTCACTTTTGACGAGAAAGTAAATGAAGGTGACTTTACTGTTGAAAAGCAGGGCGTACAGCTTGTTGTCGATCCTATGAGCCTACAGTATTTAGTGGGTGGCGAGGTTGATTATACTTCAGGCCTAGAAGGTTCTCGTTTCTTCGTGAAAAATCCTAACGCAACGACGACCTGTGGTTGTGGTGCGAGCTTCTCTGTGTAATACCTATTGGTATAATAGAGATTAAAAAGCCAGGTTAAAGCTGGCTTTTTTTATGCTCAGAGATCAGGGATGAGCACTGTGGGCTTTGTGTCTGCATCTCTATCTGCTTTGGTATTTTATGCTCGTGACTCGTAATCCGCACCTTCTCTTTGTTTCGAACGCTGGCGCTAGCTCATAATATTCATGTTTATCTTACTGTTAAAATAAGCTTTTACCTTAGGGGTAAAGGCTATCCATACTTGAAGCATGGAGAGTAAGATTAAGATGGCGAAGATGACGTAATCTGGCACTTTCGCTTCAAGCTCGCCTAGTCTGAATATCGAAGGGTTGCCGACAACGAGGTTATCGGGATCGTAGAGGATAACAGGTAACATACTGACCAGACCCAGCTGTATCACCGTATAGCCCTGTAACATATACATGGCGGTTCTCTGGCGACCAAGAATGGCAACGACCATCATCAAGGTTAAGACGCAAAACAGAACCCCCTGTTTTGCGACTATGCCGCTAATGGAAGCAATAGCGAAGAAGAAGCACAGGGCTAAAAGCCTTTTAGGTAGTTTAGCCTTGCTTTTGGCAAGCTCAGCTGCGCTTGCCTTAGGCAACTCTTGATTGCCTGTATCGCTGACTGTCTCTGTTACTGCCTCTTCAACCGGTTTTGAGGTGTGACGCTCCACGTGGTGCTCCTGCGTTTATTTAGTGCTTCTGCTGCTTTTTAGGTGCTAAACGCTGTTCAACATCATAAGGTTCGATAACCACACCAAGATCATCTTGAACTGGGTAAACAGCAACAAAGAGATCATCATCTTGCATACCTGGAACCCAACGCTCTAACCATTCGTCCAGCGGGATTGAGAGTGCAGTACAATCCTTCCAGTCATCAACAGCCCATGAGTTTGCAGCTTCTTCACTTGGCCACATAGGGATGCAATCTTCATCATCTGTGGTTAGCATGACGCAACCATCATTGTCCTGTAGCGTCCAAAGTGTTTTATGCTCCTTTGCCTGCTCGACAAAGTAGTCATAACGGGCTTCGGGTGTCATTTGACTTGCATCTTTTGCGCTTTTACTCATGGTGATATCTCATCTATTTGCTGGGCACCTGGCCAATTGCTGCAGATAATAACATCTCACCGGAAGGAAGCTAAAAGATTTCGCGTTTGGACCTGTTTTTTTACAAAGAGAAATAAAAAACGACGCCTTGCGCGTCGTTTAATGGTATTACTTTTTAGTGGCTAGTTCTCTTTAGTGTTGAAGAACTTGTAGATGAAGCCTGCAATAATGGCGCCTGCGATAGGAGCAACCCAAAATAGCCAGAGTTGAGAGATAGCCAAATCACCGACAAAGAGCGCTGGACCTGTACTACGAGCCGGGTTCACAGATGTGTTAGTAACCGGGATACTGATAAGGTGGATTAAGGTGAGTCCCAGACCGATAGCGATAGGAGCAAAGCCTTGTGGAGCGCGAGCATCGGTAGCACCTAAAATGATTAGCAGGAAGAATAGCGTCATGACTATCTCAGTAACTAAGGCTGAGGTCATGGTGTAACCGCCTGGTGAATGTGCACCGTAACCATTTGACGCAAATCCGTCGGCTAGGCTGAAATCAGCATTACCTGATGCGATTAGATATAGGATCCCAGCGCCAGCAATACCACCTGCTACCTGAGCGATAATATAGGGGATAAGTTCATTGGCGGGAAAGCGCCCGCCAGCCCATAGGCCAAAAGAGACGGCTGGGTTAAGGTGACAACCAGAGATATGGCCAACAGCGTAGGCCATAGTGAGTACCGTTAGGCCGAAGGCAAATGCCACGCCTAACAGACCTATTCCAACTTCGGGGAAAGCGGCGGCGATAACGGCACTGCCACACCCACCTAAAACAAGCCAAAGGGTACCAATAAATTCAGCAGCCATTTTTTGAGTCATATTCATATAAGGATTCCTTTTGTTTTGTCGCTCTCCCCATATCATATGTGTTATCGGGGAATAACGTGCAAAAAGTAGACCCTATTACTGTACGCATTACTACACAAATGGAAAGCAAAATTTATATTTTATGCTTTTTGTTGTGTTGTTTTTAGTGATAATAACTGCCGTTTTGTTCTACTTCTTATTAACGCGCTGTGGGGTCATTATCTCGATTAATTTAGCTGCGATTTCGGTATTATCCATATGTCCGCTGAAATATTGCTGACCTTTTCCATAGGCAAAAATGGGCACATCAATAGCGGTATGGCCACCGGTTGTCCAACCTGTGTAAGTGGCTTTATCGATAAAGTGTTTTAACTCTTTCTCTATAACTTTAAGGGCTTTAGCTTGTTTGATACCATCTTTGAGGATTATTCGCAGTGAGTTCATTGCTCTAGCATCGATCTCGAACTGAATATGGTGAGCTAAAAATGTGGAGAAGGACTCGCTCTTTTCAAGGACACTTGTATCATCCATTAACTGGCGTGCGATAACATTGGGTAGAGTCGTGACTTGCTGAAGCAGTTTCCCTTTCCACTGATATTTGCCGCTGCGTCCTAGCGTTAACCCGCCTGTTGAGTGATCTGCTGTTGCAATAAGTAAAGTATCAGGGTTGGCGTCAATAAAGGCCTTTACCAGTTCGAGCGTATTGGCAAAGTCGTGCATCTCACCCATGGCGCAGACGATATCATTTTTATGCCCACACCAATCTATTTGGCTGGCTTCAATCATGAGCACAAAAGATGATTTTTTAGCGCTAAGCAGATCAAGGGATTTGCGAGTCATGGTTGTTAATCGTAAAGGATCATCACTACCGAGTGCATAAGATAGCCCTTTAGGGGCAAAAAGGCCTAAAGCCGGAAGTGACTCTATCGTGTCTAACTCATCAAGTTTATCGATATATTGATAACCAAGCTGGGTAAACTCTTGAGTTAAGTCTCTATCTTCTCTGACAAAATATTTTGTGCCACCTCCTAGCATCAAATCGGCTATCGGCTGACCATTGATTAAGTTATCCAGATAGCTGTCGGCTATCTCATCGTAGTTTCGTCGGCTTTCGTTATGGGCTAAAAAGCTGGCTGGGGTAGCATGGTTTATCTGTGAGGTGACAACCACTGCGGTTGTTTTACCTTGAGCTTTAGCTATCTCAAAAAAGGTTGTGATTGGTGTGTGTTGATGATCGACAGAGATAGCCCCGTTATAGGTCTTATGGCTGGTGGCCAAAGCTGTGGCTGAGGCGGCGGAGTCGGTCACATAGGTGTCATCATCTGGGTAGGTGCTGGAGCTGCCCACTAGGAGGCGATCAAAGATGGTTTTCTCGACCGTTTTAGTTTCTGGGTTATCTGCGTAGTAACGGTATGCCGATGTATACGCTGGACCCATACCATCGCCAATGAGGTAGATGATGTTTTTCGGTAGCTGAACAGTGGCCATTTCAAGACTGGATTGGGGACTTTGTGCTAACACTTGCATTGAAAGAATAGAGCAACAAATAGCTGATAAAGTAAGGCGTTTGTTGAGATGAAACATAAATTACTTCCCGAAAAATAGACTCTCTAGAGTGTGAGAAAACACAGTGTTAAAAGCGTTTTTTCGCCGCCTAAAGCGTTAAATCAACTTTCAGCGGCGAATAGACTCAGTGGAGTGACACTTGAGGTGTTAAGGCTTTATTATTTGAGCGCTCACTTCCGCCAGTTAGTTTTGGTTGCTGTAGGTGCTGCTTAAGCCAGCTTTCCTGCTCCCAAAGCATATGGAGAATGGACTCTTTTGCTTTATAACTGTGGCTTTCATAGGGGAAGGTGGTCAATCTTGCTTGTCCACCAAGTCCACGGATAGCTTTAAATAAACGAGCGGATTGCATCGGGTAGGTGCCAGAATTTGAATCCATCTCTCCGTGCATAAGTAGTAGGGGTTCATCAATTTTATCGGCATGGGTAAAGGGAGATATCTGCTGATATAGGCTAGGTGCTTCCCAGTAGTTTCGTTTTTCATGTTGAAAACCGAAGGGAGTTAAACTGCGATTATAGGCGCCACTTCTGGCGATGCCTGCGGCAAATAGATCCGAGTGAGCTAATAGGTTTGCGACCATAAATGCGCCGTAGGAGTGACCACCAATAGCTACTCTATCTCTGTCGGCAACGCCCATGGTGACGAGTGTGTCGATAGCGGCTTGGGCATTGTTCACCAGTTGAGTTCTGAAACTGTCATTGGGCTTATCTTTTCCTTCACCTATGATGGGCATGGCTACACGATCGAACACAGCAAATCCGTTAGCAACAAATGGAACTGGCCCCTTGGGACTTATCTGTGTGTACTGATTTTCTGAGTAATTAACCTGGCTCGCCACTTCGGCATTCTTATACTCGCGGGGGTAGGCCCACATTAAGACAGGTAATGGACCATCCTCTTTGTTGTAGTTTGACGGTAGATAAAGCACTCCAGAGAGTGGTACGCCATCCTCACGCTTGTACTTTACAAGCTGTCTGCTCATCCCTTTAAACGCATTGAGTGACTGAGGGTTACGGTATAAAACTTTCTCTTTTCCGGACTCGACGTTGAGCAGAACCAGATGTGAAGGCGTGTCATTGGATTGTCGGTTTAGCACTAAGGTGAGGGGCTGAAGATCTACCACATACCTTACTGTTTCAAGCTGCTTATCTGATGAACGCCATAGGGTATTAGAGAGATAGCCAGCGGGTTGCTCATCTGTGTTTTTTAGGGTGAGGGACTTTAAGAATGGCTGATAACCTTGGGGAGATGCGCCGAGTCCATAGTGAAGTAAGGTATTATTTTCCGTATGAAATACACGACCTAAAGGTTTACCCTTGTTATAGGCTTGAGTGCGATAAAGTTTTCCGGGGTCTTTATAGGTATCGCGTATGGCTTTTTGATACCAAAGGACTAGCTGAGGCTCACTGCTCGCTTCTGTATTGAGAAAGCTCACTCTCATCTGTTTCTTGTCTGAATGACGTTCAGTGATCAGCGCTCTGTTTTGCTCTCCCCATTTTACCTGGCTGATCCTCCACGGAGTGTTAACTAAAGGTTTAGGGGCGAGGTTGAAAGGGGCATCGAGCTGCAGTAGTTGATCTCTGTGAGAAGCTTTGACTCTGCTGTCTCCTTTGTCCAAAGCTTTGGCAAAGGCTAAGGTGCTGGGTTTGTCACTGCGCCAATGTATCATGCGTGGACCTTTCCTAACCGAATCGCTTCCTGGCGGTCGGTATTCACTGCTCTCTAATAAGGCCAAAGTTGACAGCTTTTTACCTGATGTATGAAAAATCTCTACCGATTGGGCGAAATCATAATACTTAACCATATGGGAAAATGGTGGTGCAATACGTTTTACCAGCAAGTAGTTGTCATCGGGTGATAGGTGATAACTGATATTTATCCCTGGCTGGCCTATGTTGGTGGTGTTGCCATCAAGGGAAATGAGGGTTAGTTGGCTAGTCGTTAATGCGCTGAACCTTGCCTCATCACTGGGGTTTTTAAGCAGATCTTGATAGGTCCTTCTGGGGGCTTTTTTACCTAAAGTCTCGCTGATGTTAGGGGTGATACTTGTGGACTTAGCTTTAATGTTCGGCGCTTTACTCGCAAGGTTAGTGATCACTCCCTTACTGCTATTTAGCCAGCGGTAGTTAAGCCCAAGTGTTGCGTTAAGTCGTTTTGGGTTTATGACTCTGGTGAGCTTGGTTTCTATCTCATAGAGGTAGAGATCGGCACCTGTATCTGAAAGCCCGATAAAGCTTAGATAGCGACTGTCGGGTGAAAATTGAACATTGGTTAACTCAACTCCTTGTGGGATCTCAATGTGAATAGGTGCTTGGCTTAACTCACTGTTATCTGACCCCGTTTTACTTAGGTTTACCTGCTTTAAATTAACGAGCTCTATGTTGAGGTAGCTGAACTTTACTCGACTAGGAATAAGCTGTTTGGGGGATAATCTGAGTCCAGCAAGTTTGAGCTCTTTCCGTGCTAAATGCTCAATCGATGGGTGGGTTCTAGGAGTAAGAATTGCCAGCCATTGCCCATTGTCGGATAAACGCGTACTGACTTTTTTTGTCTGCTTAACCACATCTTGCAGAGGTTTTGAGGGAAGTTGGTATTCACTACTGAATAGCGGAGGAGTGAAGATAAGCAGTGTTGAACATGCGATTAGAGCATACCTTGCAAAGGTGGGATGGAACATTCTTATCTCCTGAAGATGAGAAAGTAGTAAGTCGAAGTTAGCTACTATTGAGACGCCTGCTTTGTTTTGCTTCTTAGTGAGTAGCGTCTGTATTTAGTTAAAATTTGAGCCGATTATAAGCTGGTTATACTTGTAGTGAATTTGGTTGAGTACAGCAATCTGTCTTGGGTCGTTTATTTGTTGTTTATACATCTATTTAACATCTATATCATTATTTATCAATTGCTTATCTATTGACCTAAAGGTTAGTGCTTGCTTGTATATGTGTTGAATAGATGTAAAATCTAATGCTAGGACTTGAGAAAAATAAAAATGAATTCAAGACAAGTTGGGGAGCTCAATGATAGAGATAAAAAAAGAGGCGGTGTTCAGGCTTGGGGAGTGTGAAGTTAATCCAAATGACAACAGTCTTAATTTCTCAGCTTGTGGAGATGGCGAAGATAATTCAAGTAAAATCTCTGTCCAGCCTAAATTTATCGAGTTGCTTAGCTATCTGGCTCGCCAGTATCCCAGAGTCGTTCCCCGTGAGGAGCTGATAGATAAGATTTGGGAAGGAAATGCTTATGTAGGAACAAAAGCACTGACCAATGCTATCTGGCACCTTAGAAAGCATCTTAATCCTCTTCTCGAAGGAGAGCAGGCAATTGAGACTGTACGTAAAATGGGTTACCGCCTTCTGATTGAACCTGTGTTTGATGAAGCCGATCTTGTGGACGAGCCTGATCTTTATCAGCAGGAGCAGGCGAAAGTTGAATACCTTACATTGTTTAATCGCAGGTTAGTCACTGTCAGTTTGATAACCTTCATTGTTTTTTGCTTATTCAGTGTATTTCACTTTTATCAAGACAGTATTCGCTATTCGCCAACAGAGCGGCAACAGCTGACATCGGCCGCAGGAGCTGAGCTTTACCCTGCTGTGTCGCCAGATGGTCGCTGGTTAGTTTACGGTAGTCGCAGTAAAAATAAGCGAACCAGCTTGTACCTTAAAGATCTGCTTAAGCCGACGGAAACCCCTAAACGGTTAACCTCAACGAAAACATCAGAGTATAGAGCTGTGTGGCATCCAGATGCTGGTGCACTCTATTATCCCTCTGAGCAGAAAGGTAAATGTTCTCTTACAGTACTTAACTTAGACAGTAACGAAGCCACTAAATTGGGTGCCTGTTATAGCGATACTGCGGCTATCGATATCTCCCCAGATGGCAGCAGTTTGGCCTATATATGGAATGAGGGAAATGGACATCACTCTGGGATATATCAACTTAACTTGAAAGATAAAGACGCTGAGCCTGTCCGGCTCTCCTGTGCTGAAAATTGCGGTTCGAGGGATCGTGATATGACGTTTAGTCCTGATGGTCGCTGGCTGGCTATCGCAAGGCGCTTTGGTAATATCTCTGAAGATATCTTTATTCGTGACATAGAGACAGGTAAAGAGACGCGTTTAACCTTCGGCTTAGAGGATATAAGGGGGCTTAGTTGGCATCAAGATAACGAGCGAGTTATCTTCAGTACCGAAAACTCTGGGGTAAGAAATGGCTATATTGTGGGGATCGATGATAAGGAGATCCACTCTCTAGAGGTTGAAGGGATGAGTTATCCTCGCTCAATTCCCAATAGTAATGAGCTTGTTTACTCTAATTACATGCGGGATTATCAGATAGCCTCATTTGCACTGGAGCAGTCTATTCCGACAGCGACTTTTCCGTTACTGCAGGTGGAATACAGTTACCGTAACCCTGATTATTCAGCTGCCGCTAAACGAATTGTCTATGTGTCGAATGAGACTGGTTTTAATGAGATCTGGTCGAGTGAATTAGATGGCGGGGCAAGGCGACAACATACGGATCTTAAGCGCCGCGTCGCCTACCCAAGTTGGTCCCATGACGGCACTAAAGTGGCTTTTTTGGCCCCAGATGATAAGAATGAGGGCAATAAAATCCATGTGCTCGATATCAACACATCTAATATCAGTATATTAGCCACGCCATATCTTGATCATAATCGCCCAAGCTGGGGCTGGAAAGATGAGATGGTATTGGCAAAAACCGATGATGGGATCACAGAGTTTTACTTAGATAATCGTCTACCTAAAGTCATAAGTTCTATCAATATGCGACTTGGTAAGATGATCGATGCAGATAAGTTAGTATTTACTCAATATAGCCGTAAGGGACTATGGATGCTGTCACTGTCAGAGCCTGAAGCTGTTAGTCAGATCATTGAAAGTAAATATTTTGATGAAGGGTATAACTGGGTCGCGACAGATAAGGGCGTTTATTTTAGAGAAAGCGGTAGCCGCTATCAGTTGATCAACTTTTGGCGTTTCAATACTGAACTCGTGACGCCTATTTTGAAGCTGCCACCTAGCAGTATTCCGCGCTCAGGGGCCATGGCCTATATTCCAAATAACAATAGTTTGCTGATCACTCTCTCTGAAAACTATAAAAGGGATGTGATCAAGTTAAAGCATAAGCTATTGCACTAAGCCTTAAGCTTTAGTCTACGGGGAAGAGCGCCCCGTAGCTAAAAATAGGATAAAAGGTAAGGGATTAAGCGGCTGGAAAGAGTGAGCCGAGAACTGCTTCTCGTGAGGCGCCAGTTACCGCGGGCAGGTTACCCGAGAGTCCTTGATTATGCCTCATGGCAAGCCAAGCAAAAGCGATCCCTTCAACCCATTGTGGGTTCATACCTAAACTGGCGGTAGAGTCTATCTGGTAACTTGGAAGTAAGTTATGTAGTCGAGACATCAACTCGCGATTAAATGCTCCCCCACCACAGACAAACAGCTCTCCATCGGCAGAGAGGGTTAATACATCCTTGGCGATACTATGGCAGGTGACATCGAGCAGCGTTGATTGAATATCGGCTTCACTTAGGTGACCAAAGGCCGCAGTTTGTTGTTCAAGCCAAGCCTGATTAAATAACTCTCTGCCGGTACTCTTTGGAAAACCCATAGAGAAGTATGAGTGAGAGAGCAGGTACATCAGCAGCTTCTCATCGGTTTCACCACTGGCTGCCCAAGCGCCATCTTTGTCATAGGCTTCATGTTTTACCTGCTGTATCCAAGCATCAATGAGCGTGTTTCCAGGTCCCGTATCGAAACCTACCACAGCTTGAGAGTTACCAGGTAGGTAAGTCACATTGGAGATCCCACCAATATTAAGGATAATGCGGTTGGTATCAGGTTTAGAGAACATCTGCTGGTGAAAAGCAGGAACTAGGGGAGCTCCCTGTCCCCCTAGGGCGATATCTTTACGTCTAAAATCAGCAATCACGTCAATGCCTGTCTCAACAGCGATAGTATTAGGATCGCCAATCTGCAGTGTGAATCCCATGTCCAGATTGGGCATATGCCTCACAGTCTGCCCGTGGCTGCCAATAGCAACCACTTGCTCTTTGGAGACGCCTGCTTTTTCCAGCAGCGCATTGACGGCGGAGGCGAAGAGTAGCCCAACACTGCGATCTAGCTGACCTAAACGAGTTATCTCATCACTTCCAGGCAAACAGAGACGCTGCAGGCCACTTAAGGTATGTTTTGGGATAGCTTGGCTATGCCGCTCAACAAGTGTGGCTTCTCCTTGGCTGAACTGCACTAATACTGCATCGACGCCATCCATGCTGGTGCCGGACATTAAGCCGATAAAATAATCTTTACTCATTAAATATTAATCACTCTTGTCTGGATGGTGCTGTTATGGCTTTGAGATAACTCAAAACTAGGCGCAGTCTATTGCGATGCAAGTTGTACCTGTTTGTTCTGTTGAAGTTTAGCCATTATCTGTTTACTGAGAGCCAGGAATGCCGGCTTTTCTTTATTTGCGATGGGTAGAGACTTTGGCAGTTTTACGGTTCGCGGGTTTCTATGGGTGCCATTAACGATAAACTCGTAGTGTAGGTGAGCACCTGTTACTCGCCCTGTTGCCCCTAAAGTACCAATTATCTGTCCCTGCTTAACACTTTGTCCCTGTTTAACCTTACGTTTTTTAAGGTGCAGATACTTAGTGGTATAGGTGTCGTTATGCTTAATAAATACGTAGTTACCATTGTATTTGTTGTAAGCAGACTTTATCACTCTGCCTTTACCCGCAGCTTTGATTGGTGTGCCGACAGCGGCAACATAATCGACCCCTCTATGGGCTCTGACTTGACCTGTGACAGGGTGAAGACGTTTGGGATTAAAACTAGAGCTGACATATTTAAAATCAACTGGGGAGCGAAGGAAGGCTTTACGCATGCTGCGTCCCTCCTCTGAGTAGTAGTTACCGTCTGTGTAACGTACCGCCGTATAACGATCGCCTTGATTCACAAACTCTGCGGCAAGAATGTTGCCATTGCGCAGGAACTTGCCATCGGCAAACTCCTCTTCAAAGATAATGGAGAAGTTGTCATCTTTTCTGAGATCTAAGGCAAAATCGATATCCCAGCCGAAGATAGTTGCAAGCTGCATGATCTGGTTGGGGGTTAAACCTGCGCCGACACCTGCATTCCAAAAATTACTGCTGATAGTGGCACTAGCAAATTTAGTGCGGCTCTCAATCTGTTTATTAACGACCTTCTCTTCGTATCCTTTGTCGTCTTTGTTGATAACTAACGTAGACACTGGATCTAAGTGGAATTTAAGTTGAGTAAATTCACCCTCGCTGCTCTTGGATATCATTATCTCCTGCCCCGGCATAATCTTAAGCAGATGCTTTTTGGCTTTGGGAAGCAGGGTTATCTCATAAACATCTCGTGCGCTAAGGTCGGCACGTTTAAACAGAGCGGCTAAAGTGTCACCACTTTTTACTTTGAAAGTTTCTGTATGATCTTGTTCAACTTTTTCCGCCCTCAGAGCAGCAATTGAAACTTCAGGTTTAACTAGATTAGCTTCATCATTCATTTTGGGAATGACGCTGGCAGAACTAGGCGGCGTCGGGGTACGAAAAGCTAACGGGACTTTTAATTTGTCTTGATTATTGAATTCAGAGGTTGTTGTAGTCGACTCATCAAGATGGTTAAGTTCAATAGTGCCAGAGAGTTGGCTGTTAGCATTTTTAGATGCTTGGGCATCATCTGCTGGTAAAACTAAAATAATTAAGGTTACGGAAACTAAAACAGTCAGCAATATTTGATGCATTTTTGGAAGCAATTTTAATAATGTTATAACCTTTCCCATCGAACCTTTCCCATTGAGCTAAGTAGCAATTTTTTATTTATCTCTATCCCTTAAGTGTACACGCTTTCAATTGTGCTGGCTAACAAGTAACATGACCCTCTTTATTTGATTAATAGGCTCTTTGGAGTAGCTGGCGAGATGGCTGATTTAGACCAAGCATTAGCAGAAATTAAACGTGGTACCGATGAGATTTTGCTCGAAGCGGATCTGCTGGAAAAGTTGAAAGAGGGACGTCCTTTACGTATTAAGCTTGGAGCCGATCCTACCGCTCCCGATATTCACCTTGGTCATACGGTTATCTTAAACAAGATGCGTACTTTCCAAGAGTTAGGCCACGAAGTTATCTTTCTTATTGGTGACTTCACTGGCATGGTTGGCGACCCAAGTGGTAAAAACAGCACTCGTCCTCCGCTAACGCGTGAGCAGGTGCTTGCTAATGCTGAGACCTATAAGCAACAGGTTTATAAGATCCTTGATCCAGCTAAAACTCGTATCGAGTTTAACTCAAGCTGGTTAGAGCCATTAGGTGCGGCAGGCATGATACGTCTTGCCTCTAAGCAAACCGTAGCACGTATGATGGAGCGTGATGACTTTAAGAAGCGTTACGCTTCTGGTCAGTCAATTGCTATCCATGAGTTTATGTACCCACTACTACAAGGTTACGATTCCGTTGCGCTAGAAGCTGATGTCGAGCTTGGTGGAACAGATCAAAAGTTCAACCTGTTGATGGGGCGTGAGCTACAGAAATCTAAAGGTCAAAAACCTCAAACCGTGATCATGATGCCTCTATTAGAGGGATTGGATGGCGTGAAGAAGATGTCGAAGTCTGCTCACAACTATATTGGTGTGAGTGAGCCTGCCGGTGAGATGTTTGGCAAGATCATGTCTATCTCTGATGACCTAATGTGGCGCTACCTTGAGCTTCTCTCGTTCCGTCCATTAAGTGAAATTGAGCAGTTTAAGCGTGATGTTGAGCAGGGCACTAACCCTCGTGATATCAAGATAGCGCTTGCGAAAGAGATTATTGCTCGTTTCCATGATGAAGCGGCTGCTGAAGGTGCTCATCAAGAGTTCATTAACCGTTTTCAGAAGGGAGCAATTCCTGATGATATCGAAGAGCTTGAGATAGCTGTTGGCGAGGGGATTGCGATTGCTAACTTGCTTAAAGAAGCTGGCCTTGTGAATTCAACCTCAGATGGTATGCGTATGATTAAGCAGGGCGCGGCTAAAATAGATGGCGCTAAGATTGACGATACTCGTCTGCAGTTAACTGCGGGAACGAGCGGAGTATTCCAGGTTGGTAAGCGTAAGTTTGCTAAGATCACTCTAGTATAATCAAGCTGTTTGATTCTATTTGATGCTAAAAAAGCCAGCAGTTGCTGGCTTTTTTGTGTTTATTTTTTAGCTCTATTGGATCGCTAACTGATCTGCCATGGTCTGATAATCCATCAGATCTTCATGCTCTTTCACTCTGTGAGTATTCATGTCCAGCTTTACTGTGGTGACGCCAGGAATAGCCAAGTCGATAATCTTACCTGGTTTGCCAAACTGCTCTCCGGGCCCCTTGTAGTGATAGTTACCTATCATGACCACTAAAGAGCCTGAGTTAAACATATGCTCGATATTGAAACCGTACTCCAATACTCCCTGATGGGCACGTTTGAGGAAGCTTAAAATATGACGCTTTCCTGTGTATTTTTTCCCTGCTGTCCTGTCATTAAAGACACTCTCACGGTTATAGAAGGAGATTAAGGTTTTGTAATCGTGATCGGTTAGCGCCGTGATATACCTAACAGCCAACTGCTGCTCAAGGGGCATTTCGCCATTGTTGGCTGTGGAGGGTAAGCTGATAAATACCAATATGAGACAAAGATATCGCAACATGATCACTTCTTATTCTGTTTGTTTGTTTTCAGATCGAACGCCGGCAGAGACAAATGCCATTTAATTGCCGCGAGTCGTATTCCTAAGGCGACGACCATGGCAAATATTAGGGCTTGTTTATCCTGCGCACCTAAATGCAGACTCAGACTATAGCTTATTCCACCTAAAATAGAAGCGGTAGCGTAGATCTCAGTTCTTAGGATCATGGGAACCTGACGGCACAACAAGTCTCGAATCATGCCCCCTCCCACGCCAGTTATCAAGCCCATCACTACGGCTATCATGCCGCCCAATTCAAGACTCAATGCTTTCTCTGCGCCAATGACCGTGAACAGGGCTAAACCTAAGGCATCTGCAACGGGCAAAGTGTGTTGTGGGACTCGTTTAGGTTTACGAACGATAAGCATAGTGAGTAATACGGTGAGCAGGATAACGATGATGTAGTTTGGATCTCGGATCCAAAACACCGGTGTAGTACCTAAGAGGGCATCACGAATACTGCCTCCCCCTACAGCTGTGACAGAGGCAAGCACGATGACACCAAAAGGGTCCATACGGTGCCTTCCTGCTGCAAGGGCTCCAGAGAGCGCAAAAACTGCAGTACCACAGAGATCAAAGAAGTAGAACCAAGAGGTCATTGATCCATCTCTTCCAGATGGTAGTTTAGCGCGACGACTGAGATACGGATCTCGATAACAGAAAGCAGTAGCGAGTAGAGCAGAAGCAACAAGCTACAGCCAAAGATAAAGGAACCGACTTTGTTAAAGCCAATATAGATAAAGATCATACACAGAACACACAGGGCGAAGCTCATTACGCCTGACTCCTGCATACGCCGAATAATACTGATCCTCTGGCGCAGGTTTTTTAGCTGTTTACTCTCAATAGGTTTGCCTGAGCTACTGAGGTTTCTGATCAAAGCCGCTAGTGAAAAAAAGCGGTTGGTGTAAGCCAGTAATAAAAGGGAGATAGCCGGAAATAGCAGAGCCGGAGTGGTTAAGGATACATGAATGTTTTCTAGCAATTGCTTAGCCTGCGAAATAAGTGGTTACCTGAACCTTGAATGATACCAAGGGGGACAATAATGTCCATAGAGGTAGCTTGGGTATATCAGCTAACTTGTAGATATCGTAGCCCCGCCCAGATCATGGGGATCACTATGACAAAGCCTACCCAGATAGCGTGGCTTACTCTGGCAAGTTTTATCGCCTCGCGTATTGACCCTTTTTCTGGGAGAGGACCGTGACTTAATTTAGCGGTATTAACCCTTACACCATTGAATTTCATGGGGCCGCCGAGTTCAATATTCAGTACGCTGGCTGCAATTGAGCAAGTTTGTAGCTCATGGTAGATACGGCCATTGAGACTCACAGGCTTAAAGAGTCTAGCTAGGCTTTTAGGTCCACCCTGTATGGCTAAACTCAGGTTCCATAGCCAGGTTGGTAGAGCAAACACTAAGGTGTTCAGCACGTACACTGGGCGTGAAAAGTAGCGAAATTTTGGGTTGATAGGTAACCAGCACAGCTCTAGCTGTTTAAGCATACGAGCAGCAAGGACTAATGGAGCGCCACCTAAGATAAAGAAAAGGACACTGGCGACGGTGCCATAGACTGGTGTTGTTACTAGTTTCTCTATGGTTGCTTTGCTTAAGCCGACATCACTGAGCTCCTGTGTATCTCGTGTTAGCCAAGGGGTTAACATTTTGCGAGCTCGGGTTTTATCTTTATGGTTTAGGGCGCGGTTAACCTCCTCTGCGACGATATTAAAATTTTCATCGTTGAGGCAGATATAGAGTACGAGAAACTCAAAAAACCAAGGGAAAGCGGCCAGTTGCAAAAGAAAGGTGATAATGGCCCAAAATGGCACTACCAGTAATATGGCCGATAATGCGCCCGCGATAACCTGCTGAGAGTGACTTCTATTACTGTGATTGACCTTATTTGCCATCTCTTTGGCAAGATAGTTAAAGGCAACGAGAGGCTGAACAGCGCGGGGAAGTGGAGCAATTTTTGACAGAAGAAGGCTAATAAATAAGATCAAGGTTCCTTGATACAGAGGTGCATCGTTGAGCAACTGCTGCGTAAACTCCGGAACCATGATATTAGCCTTATTTTTATCTGTTTTGGTAACTTAAGTATTATAGATGCTTAAGAAGTGACATCACCATCAATGCAGAGTGATGACCCGCTTTGACTATGTATGAATCAAAATCTACTGGAGAGTCATTGTTTGCATTATCAGAGAGCGAGCGGATCACCACAAACGGAACTGCAAATTGGTGACAAACTTGGGCGATTGCAGCGCCCTCCATCTCACAAGCGGCCATCGTTGGGAAGTGTTCCAACATTGTCTTAGTGCGAACAGGATCGCAGATAAAACTGTCGCCGGTGCAGATAAGCCCCTCAATGGCTTTTACTTCACCTAAACTGGCAACGGCTTTGTTGGCGGCCGCTTTTAATTTTTCATCGGGCATAAAAGCAGCTGGCTGTTGAGCCATCTGACCTATCTCATAGCCAAAAGCGGTTACGTCCACATCGTGGTGGCGAACCTCTGATGAGATAACAATGTCACCAATTGCCAGTGTATCCACAAAACCGCCTGCAGAACCTGTGTTAATCACAGCGTCTGGGGTGTATTTTTCAATCAGTAGCGTAGTGGCGATACTGGCCGCAACTTTACCTATGCCAGAGCGGGTGACTATCACCTCTTTTCCGTCTAATGTGCCTGCAACAAATTCAATACCGGCAATGGTTTGCGATTCTGCATTGTCCATTGAAGCGATTAGATGAGCGACTTCTGGCTCCATTGCACCTATGATACCTACTTTCATTGTTTTAGCCTTAAATTGTCATACTGGATCGAATGGGCGCTAATATAACATGCCGTATCTGGATTTAGTGAAAAATCCCCTCGTTGGTCGTAAAAGGGGCTTTGTACATTTATGGGGAAAGCCTAGCGTAACAGTAGGATAAAAGGAAAGTTGTGGCTGATGTGAATTGTCTGTATCGAGAGTTGGATCGTAGATTGAACAAGTAGTCTTTGAGGATACTCCACTATTTGATAATTAACCGCCCTAACCAGCGTTGAGCCACCTCAACCTCATCAAGCTCAGCTTCTGTGATGGGGGCTAAAGTTAAGTCATCGGGGGCAGAGGCAAGTAGGTTGAGATCAACCGCTTGCGCCGTTCCCTCAATGGTGCCCTTGTTAAGACTCAGTTGATAATAGATGCCGTTATAAAAGTTGGCACCAAACTCAGATTTTTTCTTATACATAAATAACAGATCATGGGAGAGCCATGATAAGTCATTCTGGTTTATCGTTCGCGGGTTTGAATAGGGGTAGGCAAGATGGCACCAAAGTTCAGGGCCCTCTAAACATTTCATCTCCTTCATGGAGAGGAAGTAGTCTTTGAAAAGGCTATGATCCAGATGGAGTTGATAGTGGGTCTTGCCAGCTAAGTTCGAAAACTTAATGTCACCTATCATCAACTCCTTACCCTTTATATCAATAAGGTAGACATGTTTGTCGCCAGATAATGGGCTATCAGCAAAAGATGAGTAACTTAAACAGATAAGAGTGATCACTAAACCTAGTCTTTTAAACATCTCGGCTTTCCTACATAGGAGGTTGGTATAACATCTAATAAAGATAGGTCTTTGTCTATTCTCCTTTGGTAGGAGTTATGAATGATGATAATGGGATACCGTAGAAGTAAGCTTCAATAGGGGCTAATCAACTCCATCTGCTTGAGATGGAGGGGACTATTTAGCTAAATAACTATCAATAGAGGGCTGGATGTACTCTTACCTGATCAAAGTCATCACAGTTATTATGGTCATGATCCCATAGAGTAACTTCTCTGTTGAATGAGAAGGCCATTCTAAGTGCTGCAATGATTGACTTTCCTCCGTCATCATTGGCGTTGTATTTGTAGTTCAGTGGGATCTCTACACCGTTTGCAAGGTGAACATTTACGGCGTTGGCCCAATCTGGACCGCCTTTAATGTTTGTGACATACCCGAAGTCGATAGCTGTGATAAATTGCTTTTCTGCGCAGATGACCCCAGGGTTGCGATCAGTCGCTAAAGTAGGGAATGTAGTTGTGGCTAAGAGAGTGAATCCTAAGAGTAGGGAACTGTTTCTGTTGATATTCAAAATGATACCTCACAATTGTTATTATGTCTGTGCGTTGATTGCACAGCTTTACGGTATATTGTTTTGTTTGAGTTGTAAAACTCAGGGTTTATCACTGCCTATGTTGGTGTGGGCAGTAAAAAGCACACCTTCCGGTGTGCTTTTTTTGAACCTATTTCTATTACAGAAAAGAGTTTAGAGCTAGTCTTCGAAAGTATTGAGGATACCTAGCGCTGCATCTCGTCCTTCGGCGATAGCGGTAACCACCAGATCTGAGCCGCGCACCATATCACCGCCAGCAAATATCTTAGGGTTAGTGGTTTGGAATGGATTATCGGCCGCTTTTGGCGCGATAACACGTCCCCACTCATCTAAGTCGACATTGTGCTCCTTGAGCCAAGATGCAGGACTCGGTTGGAAGCCGAAGGCGATGATGATGGCATCTGCGTCAAGTAAGGCTTCACTACCTTCAATGGCTTCTGCACGTCGGCGTCCACTGCTGTCAGCAGCTCCCATCTGAGTTTCTACACAGGTGATACCTGTGACGATACCATCTTGAGTTTCGATGGCGACAGGTTGGCGGTTGAAGAGAAAGTTCACTCCCTCCTCTTTGGCGTTTTGCACCTCACGGCGTGAGCCAGGCATATTCTCTTCATCTCGGCGGTAGGCACATGTGACCTCAGTTGCCCCTTGGCGAACTGCGGTGCGAACACAATCCATCGCTGTATCACCGCCACCGAGAACCACGACTTTTTTCCCCTTTAAACTCAGATAAGGAGAGTCTGGATCTGTGGTGCCCATAATATTGTGTGTGTTGCCAATGAGGTAGGGCAGAGCTTGATGTACACCTTGAGCGTCCTCTCCGGGCAGACCCGCCTTCATGGCGGTGTAAGTCCCCATGCCAAGGAAGACAGCATCATATTGCTCTACTAACTCTTCGAATGGGATATCAGCGCCTACAGTCACGCCAAGTTTAAACTCGATCCCCATACCTTCAAGGACCTCTCTGCGTGTGGCCATCACCGATTTATCCAGCTTAAAGGCGGGAATACCATAGGTGAGTAGGCCGCCTATCTGTGGATTCTTATCAAAAACCACCGACTGAACCCCATTGCGGGCAAGGATATCAGCACAGCCAAGGCCTGCAGGCCCCGCCCCGATAATGGCGACACGCTCTTTTCTTGGGGTGACTTTGGTTAAATCTGGACGCCAACCTTGGGCAATGGCGGTATCGGTTATGTATTTCTCTACATTGCCGATAGTGACGGCGCCAAACTCATCATTAAGGGTACAGGCACCTTCACACAATCTGTCTTGAGGGCAAACCCGGCCACATATTTCAGGCAAGGTGTTGGTCTCATGAACGAGATCGGCTGCTTCTAATATACGTCCCTGCTGGGCAAGTTTAAGCCAGTTAGGGATATAGTTATGCAGCGGACATTTCCACTCGCAATATGGGTTACCACAATCGAGGCAGCGGTCGGCTTGCTCGTTGACTTGAGTCTGAGCAAAGGGCTGATAGATCTCGATAAACTGAGTAGCGCGCTTCTTTGCTGGATGCTTAACCGGATCTTTGCGGTCAACTTCTATAAATTGGAAATCATTACTCATCAGTTGTTACCCCGCTACTACAGCTAATTCTGGTTGTGATTGCTCAAGTTTTAATAGATCTGAAACCGGCACATTTTTAGGTTTCACTAAGACGAAGCATTCGATCCAGTTTTCAAAGTCAGCCAGTAGCATCTTGGCATGCTCGCTACCAGTTTCCGCTAAATGCTCCTCTATTAAGCCTCTTAAGTGGTGCTGATGTATCGGTGAACTGACTTTTTGTGTGTCGACCAGCTCAGTGTTCACTCGGCGGTGGAAGCGGCCAAGTCTGTCGAACACATAGGCAAATCCGCCTGTCATACCCGCAGCGAAGTTCACGCCGGTTCTTCCTAGAACAAGTACGATACCGCCAGTCATATATTCACAACCATTGTCACCTAAGCCTTCAACCACAGCAGTCGCGCCTGAGTTACGCACGGCAAATCGCTCTCCTGCGGTTCCAGCTGCAAACAACTTACCACCAGAGGCGCCATAGAGGCAGGTGTTACCGATAATCGCCGAACGTTCACTCTGGAACGTACTTCCTAGTGGTGGGTGTATGGTGATCTTGCCACCTGACATCCCTTTGCCTACATAGTCGTTACCGTCGCCACACAGGGTGAGCTCTAATCCTGGTGAGTTCCAGACACCAAAGCTCTGGCCAGCGCTACCATTAAACCTTAACTGTATTGGCTGTTTAGCGCCCTCTTTACCCACTGTTTTGGCAATAAATCCTGAGAGTGAAGCGCCAACTGAGCGGTCGGTATTATTGATATCAAATCTTGCTTGAATCGATTCACCAGCGATAACGGCATCTTTGACCTTGTCTAAAACGACTTGGTTCAACCGACCTTTATCTTCAGTGTGATTGAGCTCACGCCATGTTTTGGCGCTGCCTTCAGGTATTTTAGGCGTGTAGAGGATAGGGTTAAGATCTAATCCTTGCTGTTTAGATGTTTTGCCCTCTAGCGTGGTTAACCACTCGCTGCGACCGATAAGGTCTTCAAACTGGGTAACCCCTAATGCTGCCATCCCTTCGCGGATCTCTCTTGCGACAAACTCAAAGTAGGTCATGACACGCTCAGGTAAACCGTGGTAGTGCTCATTTCTCAACTTAGTATTCTGAGTAGCAACGCCCGTTGCGCAGTTATTCAGGTGGCAGATACGCAGGTATTTACACCCTAATGCAATCATAGGTACAGTACCGAAACCGAAGCTTTCCGCGCCGAGCAGGGCCGCTTTTAGTACATCTTGGCCGGTTTTCAGTCCGCCATCTACCTGCAGTCGTATCTTATGTCTAAGACCATTTTCAACCAGAGATTGATGCACTTCAGCAAGGCCTAGCTCCCATGGGCTACCAGCATATTTGACCGAGGTTATTGGGCTGGCACCTGTGCCGCCATCATAACCAGAGATGGTGATCATATCGGCGTAGGCTTTAGCCACACCGGTTGCGATAGTCCCTACACCTGGCTCAGAGACGAGCTTGACCGAAACCATGGCGCTTGGATTGATCTGCTTAAGGTCAAAAATGAGCTGAGCGAGATCTTCAATCGAGTAGATATCATGATGGGGAGGAGGCGAGATCAGGGTAACTCCAGGTCTTGCATTACGCAGGCCTGCTATCTCAACACTCACCTTGTGACCAGGAAGCTGACCACCTTCACCTGGCTTAGCCCCTTGTGCGACCTTGATCTGCAGTACTTCTGCATTCATCAGGTAGTGAGCCGTGACACCGAAGCGTCCTGAGGCTATCTGTTTAATTTTCGAGTTGCGCTCTGAGTTGAAACGGCTTGGATCTTCTCCGCCTTCACCAGAGTTTGAACGACCACCGAGTCGGTTCATCGCTACCGCTAATGCCTCATGGGCTTCAGGGCTAAGGGCGCCAATACTCATTGCGGCGCTGTCAAACCTTGGGTAGAGAGTATCGGCAGATTCTACCTTATCGAGTTCAACAGCCTCGAGTTCACCTTTAATGGCGATAAGATCGCGCAGTGTCGCGATCGGGCGGTTATCAACCAGCTCAGTAAACTTCTTATAACTTGGGTAGTCACGATCTTTTAAGCTGGCTTGCAATGTATTAACCACATCTGGGTTAAAACAGTGGTACTCACCGCCTTCAACATATTTAAGTAATCCCCCCTGAGATAGAGGCTGGTGGGCACGGAAGGCAAGCTTATGCAGCTCAACCTGATCTTGCTCAAGCTCGCCAAAGTTAGCGCCTTCAATGCGGCTTACTACCCCATTAAAACAGAGAACAACGACTTTGCTAGCAAGGCCAACCGCTTCAAACTGCTGACTACAGCGGTATGAGGAGACCGTACTGATCCCCATCTTCGACATGATCTTCCTCAAGCCTTTATCTATGCCTTGGCGGAAGTTCAGCATCAACTGATAGTTTTTAGGGGCATTATTAAGCTTAGCCAGTGCCGAGATACTCTCGTATGCTAGGTATGGGTATATGGCGGTTGCGCCAAAGCCTAGTAAAACGGCGAAGTGGTGTGGATCACGAGCCGAGCCTGTCTCTACTATGATGTTAGTATCACAACGTAGGCTCTTATCAACCAGTATCTTCTGCACCGCTCCTACTGCCATGGCAGCTGGGATAATCTGCTTAGATTTGTCCGTTGCACGATCTGACAAGATAAGCAGGGTAGTACCTGTACGCGCTAAACGCTCAGACTCATCACAGATCCGAATAATAGCCTGTTCGAGTCCCTCTGTGATGTCGTAGTTCAGATCGACTCTATTAGCGCGGTAGTAGGTCGAATCCAGTGCCATTAACTGATTAAAGTCGCTGTATAGCAGCACTGGTGAGTTAAACATCACTCGGTAGGCGTGACCTGTGGTCTCATTGAACAGGTTCTGCTCTCTACCGACACAGGTAGAGAGTGACATAACATGCTTCTCTCTTAATGGATCGATAGGAGGATTGGTGACTTGAGCAAACTTCTGCCTGAAGTAGTCATAGACAGTGCGTGATTTTTTAGAGAGCACAGCCATAGGGGTATCATCACCCATAGAGCCAGTTGCCTCTTCGCCCTTTTGGGCCAACACCCAAATAACCTGTTCTAGCTCTTCACGTGAGTAACCAAAATGCTTCTGGTATTGCAACAATTGCTCGGGTGAAAATTCACAAATCCCTTGCTCGGCAATCGGGGTCTCTTCGGCCGGGGTTAAGGTTTGACTGTTTTTTGCCATCCATGCTTTATAGGGGTGACGACGTTTAAGATCGTTATCAATCTCAAATGATGAGTAGAGCTGACCGTTAAGGGTATCGAGTACTAATAGCTCACCGGGTCCGACACGGCCTTTCTCGACAACTTCGTCGGGGGCATAATCCCAAATTCCCACCTCAGATGCCAAGGTGAGGATTCTGTCTTTGGTGATCACATAGCGTGACGGGCGCAGACCATTACGGTCTACGGCACATGCCGCGTGACGACCATTGGTCATAACGATACCCGCAGGCCCATCCCATGGCTCCATATGCATGGAGTTGAAGTCGTAGAAGGCCTTTAACTCCTCATCCATCTCTGGGTTACTTTGCCATGCTGGTGGAATCAACAAACGCATCGCGCGGTACAGATCCATGCCGCCAGCAAGAAGCATCTCAAGCATGTTATCCAGTGAGGAGGAGTCAGAGCCTGTTTCGTTTACAAAGGGAGCTGCTTGTTGCAGATCTGGTAATAGCGGAGCATTAAATTTATAAGCACGAGCACGTGCCCACTGCCTATTACAGGTAATGGTATTAATTTCACCGTTATGGGCAAGGTACCTAAAAGGCTGTGCGAGGGGCCATTTAGGTGAGGTGTTGGTTGAGAATCTTTGATGAAATAGACAGATTGAGCTTTGCAGTCTGATATCGGCTAGATCAAGGTAAAACTCTGGGAGATCCGCAGGCATCATCAGGCCTTTATAGACGATGACTTGGCCTGATAAGCTGGCAACATAAAAATCTTTATCATGATGAAGTTGCTGCTCTAAGCGGCGTCTTGCCATATAGAGGCGACGCTCAAGATCTTTCTCTCGCCATCCAATAGGGGAATTAATTAGCACTTGATAGATCTGGGGCTGGCTTGCTTTACCTATATCACCAAGTACATCGGCATTGACTGGGACTTTTCTCCAACCTGCAACGCTTAAGGTCTCTTTTTCAAGCTCACGCTCTAACAGGAGTTTAGTTTGCTCTGCTAGTTGGTCGTTTTGGTTGAGGAAAAGCATACCAACGGCAAACTTACGACTAAGGTGCCAATCGTTTTCTGCTGCTACGGCTTCAAAAAACTTAACGGGAAGCTGCATTAGTAATCCACAGCCGTCGCCTGTACGGCCATCTGCTGCGATTCCACCACGATGCTTCATACGGTCTAGGCCGTGAATTGCAGTTCTTACGATGCGATGACTAGGCTCACCATCCATCTGGGCTATCAGGCCAAAACCACAATTATCTCTCTCGAAACTGGGGTGATACAAGCTCATACACAAACTCCCTAAACTTAAACTGAATACTACGTCGGGAAAATCTTGTTATAACTATGCACCCGAACCATTCAAATTAACGTTTGATTAAAGAAAGGTCAAACCAAATAAATGCATAAATTAGCGAGTGCTTAACTCCTGTTGGCGATAATTTTAACCAGCATTACGTTAACGTAAACTGTGAGTTGATTTGTATAACGCTATGAATAAAAAGAATTTTAATTTTTACTTAAATTTTTTAGTTAATGAAGTGTAACAAAGTGGACTGTAAATTTTTTTTGAGAAATATGAGTTCTATTGCAAATATAATGAATTATAAGCGGATATCACGTTTGCTTATTTATGCAGTGCTAATGAGTTAACTACATTTTTACCCCCCTTTTTTTGCTGAATCTCTATTTTCTGTTAAATCACCTTTAATCTCTGTCGTTTGAACTTAGTTTGATTTGGCTCCACGTTTTTAGTGAATAGATGAATTAGAATATGCTCATTCATTCTAGTAGTAGTAGAAAATGGGTTTAGATCAGTACGTCAATACGTTCGGTGTTGCTTGTAAGCAGCGCTTTGGTGAGAAACTTAAAAAGTTAACCATAGATGCAAAATTTACCTGCCCAAATAGAGACGGTACATTGGGAAGAGGGGGGTGCACCTATTGTAATGTGGCTTCTTTCAGCTATGAACATGGCACTGAGTTGTCGATACCTGAGCAGCTAAATAAAGGCAGAGAGAGGTTTGCTGGACGAACATCAAAATATATCGCCTATTTTCAGGCTTATACCAGCACTTATGATGAATATAAGGTGTTGAAGGCTAAGTATGATGAGGCGATTATCGACCCGGATATTGTGGGCTTGTGTGTGGGGACTCGACCTGATTGTGTTTCCGATGATGTTATTGAGTTACTGGCTGGCTATCAGGCCCGCGGTATTGATGTTTGGCTGGAACTGGGCTTGCAATCAGCCAGTGATAAGACACTAAAGCGTATCAATCGTGGCCATACTCTAGCCGATTACCTTGATACTGTGACCCGCGCTAGAGCTAAGGGAATTAAGGTCTGTACACACCTGATCTTAGGTTTGCCTGGAGAGGAGCATCAGGATTACCTTAATAGTTTACATGCTGTACTCCAAGCTGGTGTAGATGGGCTAAAGCTACATCCATTGCATATTGTAGAGGGAAGTACCATGGCAAAAGCGTGGCGAAGCTCGCGGATCTCACTACTGTCAATGGAAGATTACGCTTATAGTGTTGGCGAAATGATACGCTACACGCCAAAAGAGATAATTTTTCATAGGGTTACAGCCTATGCGAAAAAACCGATTTTACTCGCACCTGACTGGTGTGCTTATCGTTGGAATGGGTTAGTGGCGATCGTGGATGACTTAAAAGCCAAAGGTGGGCAGGGGAGCTATTTGATTTCTAAGTTAAAAATGAGCTCAAAAGCGATATAGAAAGTAGTTAAATGGCAGATTTGATTAAAATTTAGTTAAAAGATGGTTAATAAATGAATGTTTTTTCGCTGTTATTACTCATTTAGTTGCACCAGTAATTATAGCGGGTATTATGTTGTAAATTAGTTTGTATACAGTCAAGAATTTTTGAGAGGTGCCTTAATATGGCAACAGCTGAAATAGAATCAATTTTGGATCTTAATACTCTAGAGCAGTACTGCAGTGCAATTGGTGCGGGCACTTTGCTAAAAAGCGTTGTTTTATTTGAGCAGTTGATGCCAGAGTATGTGGGCAACTTAGTTAACGCTAAAGAAGCTCAAGATAAAGACACATTGTGTTCTGAAGCTCATAAGTTTAAAGGTGCCGCGGGTTCTGTTGGACTAAAGCGTATTCAGCAGTTTGCTCAACTACTTCAACACGGTGAAGACGCCGAATGGGCTGCAGGTCACGAAGCCTGGTTACAAGCTATTGTTGATAATGCCAGCCTAGATCTTGCAGAGCTAAAGCAGTATCTAGAGGCTAAAGCATAACAGCTTGATTTTGCTATGCTGATGGCGCTAATGGAGCTTGACTCTATTAGCGCTTTTTTATGGAATTAATCGCCAATCACGCTCCTTTTTTTAGTCTTTTTCTCTTTTTTGTTCATAAAATCCTAATTAAATTTTAGAGATAGCTCACATTTTAATGTCTGATATTACGCGATTAGTGCTAATACTATGATATTGTCGATATTGAATATCTGAATGAAAATCTTAGTTGGTAATCGATTTTATGAAGCACTTACCCAGTTTGAAAAACCTCTTTTATCTCGTGAACCTCTATCAGGAGCAGAATTTTAATCGTGCTGCTAAGATGTGTCATGTTAGCCAGTCTACTCTCTCTAGCGGGATACAAAACTTAGAGGAGCAGCTTGGCCATCAGCTAATTGAACGGGATCATAAATCATTTATCTTTACGGCTATTGGTGAAGAGGTGGTACTGAGATCGCGCAAGCTACTCACCGATGTTGATGATCTTGTTGAGCTGGTTAAGCACCAAGGCGAGCCAATGACAGGGGATATTCGCTTAGGCTGTATTCCAACGATTGCTCCTTTTCTGTTGAGCCGAGTGGTTAAACAGTGTCAGCAAACCTATCCGAATCTCACTATGTTTTTAAAAGAGGATACGACTGAGAGGCTATTGGACGCTTTAGGCAAGGGAGAGCTTGATCTTCTATTGTTAGCCTTGCCAGTGGATACCAGTGGATATCACAGTATGAAGGTAGGGATCGATCCCTTTAAACTGGTTGTTCATAACGACCTAGCTGGTGAGATCCATGAACCTTTGGATTATCAATCTCTGCCCGATGAAAGTATATTTTTGCTTCAGGCTGAGCATTGCATCACTGGGCATGCAGTCAGTGCTTGTCAGCTTGGTGACAGTGCTAAGGTGAATCCATTTGCAGCAACGAGTTTACATACGTTAGTGCAGATGGTTAACGGCAAGTTGGGAACGACATTTCTACCTCAAATGGCGATAGATGCAGGTATCCTCAACGACACTGATTTAGAGGTGATGCAGCCACCAGGTGAGGCACCCTACCGAGATATCGGATTGGTGTGGAGGCAGACTTCAAGCCGCATCTTGACCTTTAGGACTTTAGGCTTAGCGATACAGGAGCTCTTAGCTAAAGAGCCTGTTTAAGATAATGCAATGATAAAAGCCTGAGCGAGCTTCAGGCTTTGTTATGATTGCTATAAGATCAGCCGTTAGAGACACCAAAGACTTCAATAGAGTGCTGCTTTCCTTTTAGCTTTACCGGCCCTAAGTTGGTTAAGGTGTATTGGCTGCTGTCATTATCTAAACGGGACTCCAGTGAGCCTGAGATTAACATTCTCTGCCCCAACGGATTACACTGATCTTGAAGTCTCGCTAAGGTATTAAGCACATCACTGAAGAAGCTGATCTCTTGCTTTTGCACACCCACCACAGCGGCCACCACTTGACCACAGTGAGCGGCAGCCTTAAATTTAGGCACAAAACCATACTGCTCTTCAAAATATTGCCGTTGCCAATTGAGTTGTTGGCTGAATTCAAAATAGATATTGAAGCAGCGGTCTTGCTGTATACCATCTTTTAACGGCCAATGTATCAGTACGGCATCGCCCATATAGCGATAGATCTCAGCTTCATTATTCACAACCGTATCTGATAGCAGACTAAAGCTATCTTGGATTAGTCGGCTAAAGCGATAATCTCCTAAGGTCTCGGCGTGAGTGGTTGATGCCACCATATCCAAGTAGAGGAATAACCTCTGCTCATATCTTGGTTTATGGTACTTACCCAGACCGATATTAAGCAGTACTCGTGGCCCAACAAGCAGTGCCATCTGCTCGATAAAGGCTAAACCAACTCGCACGACAACCAGATAGACAATGAGTGCCTGAAAAGAGGGACTATAGAGAATATGCGCCGTTAGCATCTGTCTCAAGGTGGCCATATGGTTTTCGATAGCCCACATATTGAGGAACTGGGTGATATAAGCCAGAGTCGTTGCGCCAAGCAGGAGAAAGAGTCCCTTAAAGATCACCGAGAAAAGGTATGGAAGGCGATTGATTGCACTAAAGTCGGCAATGAGGTTCGACATCCAGTGTAAGCTGCCGAAGATGATCCCCATATAGATAGCCAAGGTAGCCAGATCCGCAGAGCCGATGGCCCACTGAGGAAGATCCGGTGCTTGTGCATATCTAAAGAACACAAATGCCGCCATGGCGATGCCCCAGGCGATTATCGCAAAAATAAGTTTTTTTGCTTGTATACGTGCTCTCACAGTAAAGGGGGTATCCTAAGGGTGGCGGTCAGGGGCGCTATTTTATAGAAAATACCCCCATCATTTCCAGTAGTATTTGTGATCTTAGTCAAATGAAAGTCAGTTCATGGCTTTAATTTAAACGAATAAGATGGATGTATCGACAAGTTAGATTAAAAGGTAAGTATTTAGAGGTTTTTTAGTTAATTTAGCTGGTTAATTTTAATGGTGTGTTGCTTATACCCAAACAACTTCAAGATGCAGGATTCAGCATGTCGAGAAGTGACAGAGTTCAAGGTCGTTAATTGCTCCTGCATTAACGACATTCCCGCCATCCATGGCGGTCTTCATGAAATAGTAGGACTAGTTATTCTCGGCTCTGGCATCCTGCTTCGCCCTACCTTCTACATCTGACTTCCATGGAAAGGAAGAAATGTCTTATTTTGTATGGAACAAAATAGACCATGCAGTCGTAATTCAATATTTCATAACACAGAAAAATGTTGCTTCTCGACATGCCCTTCGGGAGTTTCCGTAGAATCGCTGCACTGCGTTAGTGATATCAACAAGGGAATAACCATTCTCCTCAATCACTGCCTTGTTCAGCTATCCTACGGGAGCTCTGAAACGATCATCTTGAGGTAGCTTGGGTATATATACCGAATGCTCTGGAGAGGATCGATTGCGTAAAAGGGATTTTAAGATAAAAACCTCTAGGATTAGTCATCTGAGTGCTGCCGTTTGGACCAATACTTTGAGTTACTGAGCGACTATTTGCACCTTTAGGTCTAAGTTGTAACACCTCTCCATGTCTGGCTGTGAGCTGTTTAACTTGACCAAGGGCAATAAACTCCATGATCTCCTCCCAGTCTTGCTTTAACAAGGCAAGCTCCTCCTCATTAGGGCGCCATAAAATAGGGCTGCCTATCTGCCGCTGTGAGACTGGAATATCCCTATCGCCTTGGATCGGGATCCAAAGGACAGTTTGTAATTTATGGCAAACAACGCTGGTCTCCCAAGTTAATCCTTGAATATCGATTAAGGGGGCAACGGTTACATAGGTGGTCTCTATCGGCTTGCCATTTTTATCTACTGGGATCGTTTTAAGTTCGATACCTAAATGTAGAAAATCGGGTTCAGGCCTAGAACCTGCCAGTGCGCCGAGTTCATGTTCTATTAGTTGTCCAACCCAGCCTTTGTCACGTTTAAGGTTAGCGGGGGTGATAAAACCGTGGGAGTCGGCGAGCTGACCTAATGTTAATCCAGCCATATCGTTGGCACGACTCATTAATTCATCAATTGTTTTGGGGGAGTGAGGTGTGGTCATTCGCTGATTTTACCAAAGATAGTAAAGATAGCAATTGGTGGTCAAAAAGCATTCAAGCCAACTTGTGTTGATAACTCATTTTCTATAGGTAAAGCTAACTTACTGATAATAATGGTTAAGACTGACCTACTTTCGTTATTGAGTTGAGTATTTTTTACTTGCTCTATCTTTCCCCCAACTTTTCCAACACAGTTATCCACAGTTTTGTTGGATAACTTCTATATTTAGAAACCAAACTATAAATTTATGAGATGTCAAACAGATATTTAGGGGAGTTATTATAAAAAATAGATAAATATCCTCTTTACTTGTGAATAACCTGATAATTGAAAACCTAGACTTATTCAAAAATGAAAGCTTGGTTAAAAAGTGAGCTGTGAATCTATTGGTTATACCATTAACCCAAGGGTGTTTTTTTAAGTGTAGATAAAATAACGATTTTATTTGATTTGGTTAAAAGGTTATACATTAGAAATTTCGTACGTATTTTGGGTTTTTAACGGTTACAAATGAGTTAAGAACAGAGATATCCACAGATTTTGTGGATATCCTCACTGACTTAATGGAACCCTTGTTGATAAAGTTGGTTTTTTTATTTATTTATCCAAGGTTATTCTCTCACGGGATATTTGCCGAACTCACTGCTTTGTGAAACAATCGAATGATTAAAGTGTGAATTCACGGAGTCCATGTGATTGATAGTGACGGCTTTCGGGCTAATGTGGGCATCATTATCTGTAATCGTTTTGGGCAGGTTATGTGGGCGAGAAGATTTGGCCAACATTCCTGGCAATATCCTCAAGGTGGCGTCGATGATGGCGAGACTCCTGAGGAAGCAATGTATCGAGAACTTTATGAAGAGGTTGGACTAAGACCAGAACATGTTCAGATCTTAACTTCCACCCGTTCTTGGTTACGTTACAGATTACCCAAACGCTTAATTAGACAAGATAGTAAGCCTGTGTGTATTGGGCAAAAGCAGAAATGGTTTTTGCTACAACTTAAAAGCAGTGAAAGTGCCATCAACCTTAATGCTTGTGGCCATCCTGAGTTTGATGATTGGCGTTGGGTGAGTTACTGGTACCCAGTTCGACAAGTGGTTTCTTTTAAACGCGATGTTTATAGAAAAGTGATGAAGGAGTTTGCACCTACCGCACTGCCATTTCAGTCGCGGGAGCATCATAGCAACAATCGAAGAGGTCGGCGGCGTTAAACTGCGAAAGAACAAAACATAGGGGCTCCTATCATAGAAGGAGCTTTTATCTGAATATAAAATATGGCATGAGTAGAGTGAAAACGGAGGTTTACTAAGTGTTAAAAACACTAAGAGATATTACACAGGCTGTTGCTGCGGCTCAGGATCTCCACTCTGCATTAGCCCTATTGGTGTCTCAAACCAAGTCAGCCATGGCAACCCAGTGTTGCTCTATCTATATACTAGAGGGGCGAGAGCTTATTCTATCGGCCACCGATGGTCTGCTTACTGATGCGGTTGGTCAGGTGAAGATGTCATTGAGTGAAGGCCTAGTTGGGCTAGTTGCCGAGCGGGAAGAGGCTGTTAACCTTGCTGATGCCCGTCAACACCCTAGGTTTAAAGAGTTCTCTGAAGTTGAGGAGGAGAGCTTTCGCGCATTTCTTGCAGTCCCTATTATCTACCAAAAACGCATTCTAGGTGTTCTAGTTGTTCAGCAGATCGAAGCTCGGCAGTTTAATGAGGGTGAAGAGGCATTTCTGATGACCTTAGCGGCGCAGCTTGCGATGGCTATCAGAAACCTGAGAATGAAAGATGAGGTGAAAACCAGCTCTAACCAACTGCATTTTACCGGCACCTCAGCTGCTAACGGTATCGCCATCGCCCATGCTTTAGTACTTGGTGGCCAGATAGATCTGGAACAGCCAGAGTCAAGAGCTCAAGATATTACCTCCGAGGAGGCAAGGTTACACACGGCGATTAGTACCTGTAAAGATACGTTAACCTCTCTGTCGCAGCGATTTGATCAAGAGCAGGATAATGAAGTGGTCTCTATCTTCTCTGCTCTATTACTTCTGCTTGATCACGCGAGTTTAGGGGGGGAGTACATTAAAGAGGTCAGAGATGGCTGGTGTGCGGTTTCAGCTGTCAGTCGAGTTTCTCTGCGTTACATCGAGCAGTTTACTCAGATGCAAGATCTCTACTTGAAGGAGCGGGCCAGTGATATTCGCGATCTAGGTCAGCGGGTATTACGTCTCTTGATTGAGCCTGAAAGGATGGAGGTTGATCCTGAGATCCCAGTGATTTTGGTCACTAAAGAAGCCGATGCCACCATGTTAGCTGAGTTCCCCAGACAGAAACTAGTGGGAATTGTGACTGAGCAAGGGGGAGTCAACTCCCATGCGGCTATTTTAGCTCGAGCTTTAGGCGTCCCGGCGATTATCGGTGTCGAGGGAGTGTTGACGGCAGGTATCGATAATAAGCTGCTTATTATCAATGCTAACCGCGGCCAACTCTTAGTCTCTCCTACTCCTACATTGATTAATGAGTATCGCAACCTTATCTCTGCCGAAAAGGCGCTGCAAAAGCAGTATGCGATGGAGTTGAACCTGCCTGCAGAGACCATTGATGGAAAGCGGATCCATCTTTATTTAAATGCTGGCTTGTTAAGCAGTTTAGCTTCCGAGATAGCCGATGGTTCAGACGGGGTTGGCCTGTATCGTACTGAGATCCCTTTTATGTTGCACCAAAGATTCCCTAGCGAGTCAGAGCAAGTAAAGGTGTACAAAGAAGTTCTTGACGCTGCCAGTGATAAGCCGGTGGTGATGCGTACCTTAGATGTCGGTGGCGATAAACCACTCTCCTATTTTCCTATTAATGAAGAAAACCCTTTTCTTGGTTGGCGAGGTATTCGTCTTTCTCTTGATCACCCTGAGCTGTTTCTTGTGCAGCTTAGGGCGATGGTCCAAGCTGGGGGCGAAGGGGAGCAGCTGCATATCTTACTGCCAATGGTGAGCAGTTTAGATGAGATAGATCAGGCTAAAGCTTACTTAGAGCAAGCCTATTTTGAGCTGAAAAATGATGTGAACCCTAATATCGTCAGACCAAAACTTGGGATCATGCTTGAAGTACCTGCACTACTTTACCAACTTGCAGAGGTCGCAAAACGGGTAGATTTTGTCTCCGTTGGCTCTAACGACTTAACCCAATACCTGCTAGCTGTGGATAGAAATAACCCAAGGGTCAGCACGCTTTATGATTGTTATCACCCTGGAATACTTCGTGCTTTAAAGCGGGCACGTTTTGACTGTTGGCAATACCATCTGCCTGTCAGCGTATGTGGTGAACTTGCTGGAGAGCCTATCGGTGTTATTTTATTGGTTGCCATGGGTTATGATCAGTTAAGTATGAACCAGGGGAGTTTAGCTAAGGTGAACTACCTACTTAGACGAGTGTCTCATTCTGATCTCAGCGAACTTTTGGAGATGGCACTGACATTAAATAATGGCCGTCAAGTAAGGGAGTTGGTGAGAAGCTACTTTGAATCTCGCGAGCTGGGTGCTCTGCTTAACTAACAGCCCCTTTTGTTATAAACTAGCGCTCTTTTTTCTGTGAAGGTGCCGCCTTGGATAGCATGGTTTTGGTTTTTATCAGTTGCTTGGCTTTAGGCGCCTTTATTGGCTTTATGGCGGGGTTATTGGGCATAGGTGGTGGAGTCATCGCGGTACCTGCGCTGCTTATTTTACTCCCAAGCATTGGTTTTTCTTCAGATATTTTACCACACGTGGCGATTGCAACTTCCCTTGCAGCCATCATCTTAACCTCTCTTTCATCGGCTCAGGCTCATCATAGACGGGGTAATATCCCTTGGCCTATTTTTACAACCATGTTGCCGGGGTTGATCTTAGGCTCTATTTGCTCAGGCTTTATAGCTAAGATGATAAGTGCAGAGCAACTGCAGCAGATATTTGCCTTCTTTATCATCTTGATGGCGATTCAGATGGTATTTCCATTTCGTGTGGCAGCTGAAAATAAACCGCTGCCATCGACACTGTTTCTATTTTTAACCTCAGTCATTATTGCTATCATCGCAGCCTTAATGGGCATTGGTGGTGGAATACTCTTGATCCCATTTTTGAGTTGGTGTGGATTACAGATGCGCAATGCGATAGGTTTTTCGTCGGCGTCCGGTCTGTTTATCTCACTGTTTGGTAGCCTAGGTTATGTGGTTGCTGGTTGGCAGGTATCTGGCTTGCCTTCGGGTACATTAGGCTATGTATATTTGCCTGCTCTTTTAGGGATAGTTATCACTTCAGTGTTAATGGCTCCGTTGGGCGTCAGAGCAGCTACTCACTGGCCAACTCCTATTTTAAAGCGAGTTTTTGCACTTTTGCTTATCGTCACAGGCATTAAGCTTGCGCTCACTTAATGAGACTGTCGATAGCAGCAGTGAGGGCAATTGCCCTGTGTATAAGAAAAAATACCAATTTTTGTAAGGCGCCATCAGAGGATAAGTCGCAATGAAACAGTACCTAGATCTATGTAACAGAATTATCGATGAAGGCACCTGGATTGAAAATGAGCGTACCGGTAAACGCTGTTTAACAGTGATCAATGCCGACCTTGTCTATAACGTTGCTGACAATGAGTTTCCACTTATTACGACTCGAAAGAGCTTTTGGAAGAGTGCGATTGCCGAGATGTTGGGCTATATACGGGGTTATGACAATGCTGCTGATTTCAGAAAACTGGGAGCCAAGACATGGGATGCGAATGCCAATGAAAATCAAGCTTGGCTAAACAACTCTCATCGTAAAGGTGAAGATGACATGGGGCGTGTTTATGGCGTTCAGGGGCGTGCGTGGAGTAAACCTGATGGCGGCAGTGTGGATCAACTTAGGAAGATAGTCGATAACCTAAAAAATGGTGTCGATGATAGAGGCGAGATATTAAGCTTCTATAACCCAGGTGAGTTTCATATGGGCTGTTTACGTCCCTGTATGCATACCCATAACTTCTCAATGCTAGGTGATACTCTCTACTTAAATAGTTTTCAGCGTTCATGTGATGTGCCATTAGGCTTAAACTTTAATCAGGTGCAGGTATTTGCGTTATTGGCTATTGTGGCTCAGATCACTGGGAAAAAAGCGGGAATGGCATACCATAAGATAGTGAATGCCCACATATATGAAGATCAGCTCGAATTGATGCGTGATGTACAGCTAAAAAGAGAGCCGTTTGCACCAGCATCATTAACCATTAATCCGGATATTAAATCCCTTGAAGATCTGGAAACTTGGGTTACTATGGATGACTTTGAGGTGTCAGGTTACCAGCATCATGACGCGATAAAATACCCATTTTCAGTTTAATTGACTGAAAGAGCGGTTTTGCTAAATATTTGAATAGTTAGGGATAACGGATGTTGAACGAATGTTCGTTACCCACTATTTATGAATAAAAATACCCTTTTACCTTTACGCATTTTCTCATCTTTTTATCAGATATCTGTTTCTGTTCACATTTCTTGAAAGTTAGCAAAAAGCTTGTTTGATAAATACTCAAACTGTCTATAGACTCGAAACATCGGAAATACCGATGTGTATGGCTAATGGAAACGAATATTCAAGTATATGCGTTTCGGCTAAACTCATGTCATTAAGTTTTTGGAGCGTATTATGGAAAGGGCAATTAAGAATTTTATGAGTCAAGAATCAGCAGGAGGCATACTGCTGATGATTGCCGTTGTATTTGCAATGCTAATGGCGAACTCGCCAATGTCTGGTATGTATCAAGGTTTTCTCGATACAGAGATGCAAGTTCGTGTGGGTAGTCTGGATATAGATAAGACGCTTATTCACTGGATCAACGACGGCCTTATGGCGCTGTTTTTTTATGTTGATTGGATTGGAAGTTAAGCGAGAGCTACTTGAAGGTGCGTTATCAAGTGCAGCACAAGCCTCTTTGCCAACATTTGCAGCAATTGGTGGTATGGTCATGCCAGCTGCCATCTACCTGATGTTTAACTATAGTGATCCGCTCACTCAATCGGGTTGGGCTATCCCCGCTGCAACCGATATTGCTTTTGCACTGGGTGTTATGGCGTTGCTGGGTAGCCGTGTGCCTGTTTCATTAAAGGTATTTTTGTTAGCCTTGGCTATTATCGATGACCTCGGTGTTGTTGTGATCATCGCTATGTTCTATAGCACAGATCTTTCAACTATAAGTTTAATCGTTGCTGCTGTGGCGATAGTAGGGCTTGTTGGGCTTAATCGTAAAGGTGTGACTGCGCTTGGTCCATATGGTGTTTTGGGACTGATCCTCTGGATTGCAGTACTAAAGTCTGGTGTGCATGCTACCTTAGCGGGTGTGATTATCGCTTTCTGTATTCCATTAAGGGCGAAAGATGGCAGTTCTCCCTCTGAGAGTTTAGAGCACAGCCTGCATCCGTGGAGCACTTTCATTATCTTGCCTATCTTTGCATTTGCCAATGCTGGGGTGGATTTGAGTCCGATGAGCTTTAGTGACCTATTATCGCCAGTTCCTGTAGGTATCGCATTAGGTCTGCTGGTTGGTAAGCCATTAGGTATCTTAGTATTTAGCTACATAGCGGTGAAATTAAAGCTCGCTGTGCTGCCTGAAGGTATGGGTTGGAAGCATATCGCACCTGTAACTGTGATGTGTGGTATCGGTTTCACTATGTCGATGTTTATCTCTTCATTGGCCTTTGTTGGTGATGCTGCAGCATATGGTGATCTGGCAAGATTGGGTATTTTAGTTGGCTCGTTATCGTCAGCATTAATAGGTTACTTCTGGTTATCTAAGGTGCTACCAGAAGCAGCAGACAGTAAGGAAACCAAACAAGGAGAATTAGCATGAGAAATTTAATGTTAGTATCGGCTCTGTGTCTGGGAATAGTTCCTACTGCAAGTGCGAGTCAATTAGACGCGTGTAATTCAGAGGTTCAAAGTGAGTCATGCCAGCATTACCTAGAAGGGGTTGTTGATGGCGCTTTGATGTATAAACCCAATGCGGTTGGCGCGCGTATTGAGACAGATAGTTATGAGTCTCGCGCTCTTAAGTATCGCGGCGGTAAACGCTTTCAAGAGGCAAACCGCACCTACTGTGAAGGGCGTATTCCAGACCGTGAGATACTCGTCAACGGTCTTGGTGAAGCTTTTTCGGCGGGAAATATCAAACGTGTAGAGATGCTTAATGAAGTGATGTACAGTTTGATGGATTGTCAAAGAGTTAAATAACTTAGATTAAGCTGAGAAGATATGTCTCATCTGAACTACAACCATCTCTATTATTTTTGGATGGTCCATAAAAAAGGCTCGGTGGCGAAAGCTGCCGAGGCTTTATGCTTAGCCCCTCAAACGGTAACAGGGCAGATCCGTGTCCTTGAAGCCCGCCTTAAAGGCAGTCTATTCAAACGTTCTGGACGTTCTCTTGAGCCCACTGAGCTTGGTGAGTTAGTGTTCCGTTACGCTGATAGGATGTTTAGCCTGAGTTATGAGATGCTAGATATTCTCAATTACCAAAAAGATGAGAATATTCTATTTGAAGTCGGCATTGCCGATGCGCTCTCTAAGGCGCTTGCGAGTCGAGTTCTTCTCTCTGTTGTTCCCAGTGATGGTTCTATGCATTTGGCCTGCTTTGAGTCGACCCATGAAAGTTTAATGGAGCGGCTGCGCGAGCATAAACTTGATATGATCTTATCTGATTGCGCTGGTGAATCTTTGAAATACCCAGAGATCTTATCCAAGAAACTGGGGGAGTGCGGGGTTGCATTTTTCTCCGCTGAACAGTTCAGTCAACCTTTCCCTGAATGTTTAGAACAGGGCAAGTTGTTGATCCCTGGTAAACGCACCTCTTTAGGCCAGCAACTGTACCACTGGTTTGATGTCAACGGACTCAATGTCAATATCTTAGGTGAGTTTGATGACGCGGCTATGATGAAGGCATTTGGCTACTTTAAGCAGGGGATCTTCGTTGCTCCCTCAATCTATAAGCAAGATATTTTATCTCATGGTATGCATCTACTTGGTGAGACTACAGACATTAAAGAGGTCTACCATGTGATGTTTGCTGAGAGGATGATTCAACATCCAGCGGTGAAGCGTCTCTTGGCAACCGATTTTACCGATCTGTTTGAAGGTCGTGATGCCGAAGTACAGCGTCTATAATCAAACTGAGTTCATATTGAAGTCACTCCTTGATAAGACTACACTAGCAGCAAATAAAAGAGAGGGATAATTTCTGTGTCTGAACCAATGAATATCGCTAGAGTTAGATGGGCTTGTCGCAGAGGAATGTTGGAGCTTGATGTTCTCTTCCAACCATTTGTTGAAAAACATTACGAGCAGATGTCCGTTGAAGATAAACATATTTTTGTTCGTCTGTTAGAGGGTGAAGATCCGGTATTGTTTGCTTGGTTTATGGGCCATGAAAAATGCGCTGATCCTGAGCTCGCTAAGATGGTGATCCGTGTCCGTGGAAGAGACGCAGCATAGCTTTAATCTCACCTCGTCATTCGACCAGCGTTTCTCGTTGGTCGTTTTTGCCAGTCTATGTTTAACCTCATTTCTTGCGTGGCCCCTGTTAGATTCACTCCTATATCACCTGATTAAAGCGCTGTTTTTCTCGATTATGCTGCTGTTTTTTATCCATCAGTTTTTACAACTCAAGAGTTGGCGTTTTCAATTTGTGCTTAATGGGGCTGGGGAGGGACGTTTGCAGGGGGAGGAGAGGTTTAAGTTAACGCAAAAGGCGTTTGTTTCCCCCTTTGTTTGCCTGTTCTATATTGAAGCTGATGAAAAGCAGACGTTAATGATAGTGTGGTCTGATATGTGTGACGACACAAGTTACCGAAACTTGTGCCGTCTTTTGCTTGCCAGTAAAGGCTGAGTCCCTTCTAGCTAGCGTTACCAAATGCTAATCAGGTTGTAAAATGGTTGGGGTCGGTTTATCCAACTGCTGTGGATGATCTATGTTGTAGTGGAGCCCTCGGCTCTCCTTACGTTCCATTGCACAGCGAATGATAAGCTCTGCTACCTGAACTAAGTTTCTTAGCTCAAGTAGATTATTACTGACGCGGAAGTTACTGTAATACTCTTGGATCTCCTGCTGCAACATGGCGCATCGACGAAGTGCCCGTTCAAGACGTTTATCTGAGCGTACAATACCGACATAATCCCACATAAACAGCCTGAGCTCATGCCAGTTATGGGCAATCACAACCTCTTCATCTGAGTTGGATACCTGACTTTCATCCCAAGCGGGAATGTGGCCTGGCATAGGGATCTTATGCAGTTGGCTTTCAATATCCTCACCTGCTGCACGAGCAAATACTAAGCACTCAAGTAGAGAATTACTGGCCAAACGGTTGGCACCGTGCAAGCCTGTGTATGCGACCTCACCGATAGCATATAAGCCGTTCAGGTCGGTTTGCCCATGGATATCAGTCATCACGCCGCCACAAGTATAGTGAGCAGCAGGCACAACAGGGATAGGATCTGTGGTGATATCAATACCGAATTCGAGGCAACGCTTATGAATTGTCGGGAAGTGCTTAATGACAAAGTCAGCGGGTTTATGGCTAATGTCTAAGTAAACACAGTCAGAACCTAAGCGTTTCATCTCATAATCGATGGCGCGGGCGACAATATCTCGGGGGGCCAGCTCTGCACGCTCATCAAAGTCTGGCATAAAGCGGCTACCGTCAGGGCGACGAAGAAAAGCGCCTTCACCACGTAACGCTTCGGTCAGTAGGAAATTTCTGGCATCTGCATGATAGAGGCAAGTGGGATGGAACTGATTAAACTCCATATTGGCCACACGACACCCAGATCGCCATGCCATCGCGATGCCATCACCAGAGGCGATATCTGGATTGGAGGTATATTGATACACCTTAGAGCTGCCGCCAGTGGCTAGTGCAACAAAACGAGCCTTAACTGTCTCTACATGCTCCTCATCTCTGTTCCAGATATAAGCACCGAGTACTCGATTACCTGAGAGGTTTAATTTACGTGAGGTAATAAGGTCAATGGCGTTATAGCGCTCGAGAACACGAATATTTGGGTGAGCCTTAGCTCTATCTTGCAGAGTGACTTGAACCTCTTTTCCCGTGGCATCGGCGGCATGGAGGATCCGTCTATGACTATGTCCGCCCTCCCGTGTGAGGTGGTAGGGAGCTTGGCTAGCATCGCCTTCGAAGCTCTCCTCTTTATCAAAAGCAACGCCACACTTTATTAGCCACTCCATGGAGCTTTTTGCATTTTTTGCGGTAAAAGTGACCACTGACTCATCACATAAACCTGCGCCAGCGACTAAAGTATCGGCAACGTGGGATTCTATCGTATCATCTTCATCAAATACCGAGGCGATGCCGCCCTGGGCATAGTAGGTCGAGCCTTCACTCAGAGGACCCTTTGATAATAATATTACTTGTGACTTTTCAGCAAGATGCAACGCTAATGTTAGGCCTGCAGCGCCACTGCCAATAACCAAAACGTCAGATTGGTGTTCAACTACTTGTTTCATCAGGTATCATGGTAAGTCTGTGAGTGTTATCTATGGTAAACCAAGTCAGCAAATATGGATACATTCCTGGGTAACAGAAAAATAAATTCAACTCTATGCAATTTTTTTAGAACTTTTTAGAAGTAAGCTAGTCTACATATGTGAATATGATTCGAGCGACTGAGAAATCAGCATTTTAGATTTAGGAGTAGTCGGCTCGGATGAGTGGACAAATAAGTGATCAACAGTTAGTTGAACGGGTACAGCAGGGAGATAAGAACGCCTTTAACCTCTTAGTGCAGAAGTATCAAAATAAGGTCATGAGCCTGATCTCACGTTACGTACGTAATCAGGCTGATGTTGGAGATGTCGCTCAGGAAGCTTTTATTAAAGCCTACAGAGCACTGCCAAACTTCAGAGGCGAAAGTGCATTCTATACTTGGTTGTATCGGATTGCGGTTAATACCGCGAAAAACCATTTAGTGGCACAGGGGCGACGCGCTCCTGCAAATGATATCGATGCTGAAGAAGCTGAGTATTATGATGGTAGCGATGCGTTAAAGGAGTTTGCATCTCCGGAGCGCTTAATGATGTCAGATCAGATCCAGAAAGTGGTCTTTGACACATTAGATACCTTGCCAGAAGAGTTAAAGATGGCGATTTCGTTGCGTGAACTCGATGGGATGAGTTACGAAGAGATAGCTAATGTAATGGATTGTCCAGTGGGAACAGTAAGATCGCGTATCTTCAGAGCTCGTGAGGCGATCGATAAAAAGCTCCAACCTTTGTTAGAGCAGTAATATCTTTTACTAATACGTAATATACAGGTGAAAAATGGATAAATTAGGTCAGGAATGGGTATCCGCTGCCGTCGATGGTGAAGTCGATGAGCAGGCGTTGGCTGAACTTGCAGCTAACAAGGATTCACATGAGCAGTGGCGTGATTATCATATGATAGGCGACGCAATGCGTGGTGAGTTACCTAAGACAATGAACTTAGACCTCTCAGCTAGTATCGCTGCCGCAATTGAACTGGAGCCAGCTATTTTAGCCCCAGCTCAGCCTAAGCTTGAAGAGACACAAGTGGCTAAGAAGTCGAATGTGATCCCTATGTTTAAGCAGTTTGGCCAATATGCCATCGCTGCAAGTGTTGCCTTAGTTGCTGTTATTGGTGTTCAAAACTATAGCCAAGAGACAGCTATCGATGCATCACCACTACCTGTGCTGAATACGCGTCCACTTGTGGGCAGTGTTACGCCTGTGAGTCTGCAAACTGGTCCAGTTCAACAAAACCAAGGTTTCAGTAATGTTCAGATGAAAGAGCAGCGTCAACGCATCAATGCTTATATTCAAGATCATATGTTGCAACAGAGATTGAATAATGGGGTTAAAATAGAAGACAATAGTGGAGTTGATTCCATTCCTGTGAGTAACTAGTACTCATAAAGGTACTTTTTCTATTTAGTTATACTCGTAAGGAGTTAGCTTGCGTCTTTTCCTGTTAGCACTGTTAGTTTTACATTTTCCTGCGATGGCGCAAGAAGATATGTCGGCAAAGGCTTGGCTTGAAAATATGAGTCAGGCCTTGCGTGAGCAAGAGTACAAAATCTCCCTTATCCAACTTCAAGCGGATCATATCCGTCCTTTAGTCTACATCCATGGCAAGATTGAAGATAAAGAAGTTGCGTTTCTAGAGCACCTTAATGGTCCACCTAAAAATGCGGTAAGAGTTGGAAATACCGTTACTTTTATCGAACATGATCAACCTGCCTACAGCATCAATGCGAGCCGTATTCAAGGCATTTTGCCGCCTGCTTTTGCCGGAGACATCTCGTCTTTGGAATCGGGTTACCAATTTGTATTAGGTGGTCGTAGCCGCTTAGCGGGGCGTCCGGGTCAGTTAGTGCGTATCATTCCTGTCGATGGCTTTAGATATGGCTATCAAGTCTGGTTAGATATGGATACGTTCCTACCGCTACGTTACGACATGTTGACCCAAGATAAGCAGCTACTTGAGCAGATCTTAGTGGTTGAGCTGTTAGTGCTCGATGATGTGCCTGCGATACTGAACGAAGCTTATAAGCAGCCTTGGCCTGGGGTTATTGCTCAACCCACCAGAGATGCTGGTGATAACTGGAAGTTTAAGTGGTTACCTGAAGGGTTTAACGTTTTAGTCAAAGACAGTCACAGGTTAATGGGCAGCCACGAAGCGGTTGAATATATCGCGCTTAGTGATGGTATAGCCAATATTTCTGTCTATGTTGCTAGAGCGGGTGATGCCGTTATGCCTGAAGAGTTAGTCACGAGAAATGGACTCTCTTTAGCTACAGAGCGGATCGGTAATGCGGAAGTGGTTGCTGTAGGTAAAGTGCCTGCTGAAACCCTATCTCGCATCGCTAAAAGCATCACCATAGAGTAGTTGAGAATCATATTATGATGGAAGAGATGGCAAAGGTGCTCGAGTCTGATGGAAAGGGCTGGGTAACAGTTGAGGTTCAGGTTAAAAATGCCTGCAATCATTGTGACAACAGCGAGTCATGTGGCACCTCTGCGGTTTCAAAAGCCTTCTCACCTAAAGTGCAACGTTTCTCTATTCCATCGGATCGCCAGTATCAAGCTGGCGAACTGTTGAAACTTGGACTGCCCGAAAGCGTACTGTTAAAAGCGGCGGCATTGGTTTATCTGTTACCTTTGCTGGGACTATTTTTCGGTGTCGCTGTGGCCTCTTTTATTACCTTTATGTTTAATCTAACCTCTGGCGATTTTGTGGTCATTCCATTTGCTATCGCCGGCGCTCTGCTGTTTTGGGCTAAGGGTAAAAAAATGGCCAAGCGCATGGAGGATGACACCCAGCCAGTGATTATTTCTCATCTAGGCCACTCCATTTAGTTCTTATCCGTCTTAAATTCGATTGTTCAAGCCATTCTGAGTCGATGACTCTTATATTGATTGGTATTACTTGCTCAATCGGGTACAATTCGGCACTTTTAAAAATTCTAACTTTGAGTACTCATTAGCCATATCATGAAGCACATTAGAAACTTTTCGATTATTGCCCATATCGATCACGGCAAATCAACACTTTCAGACCGATTGATTCAAGAATGTGGCGGTCTTTCTGATCGTGAAATGGCAGCCCAAGTTCTAGATTCAATGGACATTGAGCGTGAGCGTGGTATCACCATTAAAGCCCAGAGCGTCACCTTAGATTATAAAGCGTTAGATGGCGAAACTTACCAGCTAAACTTTATTGATACCCCAGGTCACGTCGATTTCTCCTATGAAGTTTCTCGCTCTTTGGCTGCTTGTGAAGGTGCGCTGCTCGTTGTTGATGCAGGCCAAGGTGTTGAAGCACAAACACTTGCCAACTGTTACACCGCCCTTGAGATGGATATGGACGTAGTGCCTGTTCTGAACAAGATTGACCTACCACAGGCCGATCCAGAGCGTGTAGCGGATGAGATTGAAGATATCGTGGGTATCGAAGCGGCCGATGCCGTTCGTTGCTCGGCTAAAACCGGTATTGGTATTAAAGATGTACTTGAAGTCATTGTCGCGCAGATCCCACCGCCAGAAGGTGATACAGAGGGACCGCTTCAGGCTTTGATTATCGATTCTTGGTTCGACAGCTATCTAGGCGTCGTATCATTGGTTCGAATTAAAAATGGCATATTGAAGAAAGGCGATAAGTTTAAGGTGATGTCCACAGGACAAACCTATAACGCCGATCGAGTAGGTATCTTTACGCCAAAGCAAACCGACACAGCAGAGCTGAAAACCGGTGAAGTAGGGTTTGTTATTGCGGGTATTAAAGAGATCCACGGTGCACCAGTTGGTGATACCTTAACCCATGCTAAACATGGTGCTGAAAAGCCACTGGGTGGATTTAAAAAGGTGAAGCCTCAGGTTTATGCTGGTGTATTCCCTATCTCTACCGATGATTATGAAAGTTTCCGTGATGCCTTGAACAAACTAAGTTTGAATGATGCATCACTGTTTTTCGAGCCAGAGACCTCATCGGCCCTTGGTTTTGGTTTCCGCATCGGCTTCTTAGGTCTGCTGCACATGGAGATCATTCAGGAGCGTCTTGAGCGTGAATATAATCTCGACTTAATCACCACTGCGCCAACAGTAGTGTATGAGATTGTTAAGACCAGTGGTGATACCATCTATGTTGATAACCCATCGGATCTGCCAGCAATTAATAATATTGCTGAGATGCGTGAGCCGATTGTTGAGACCAATATTCTGGTACCAAAAGATTACCTAGGTAACGTTATAACCTTGTGTGTCGAGAAACGTGGCGTACAGAAAAACATGGTGTATCACGGGAACCAAGTAGCGATCACTTATGAGTTGCCAATGGCGGAAGTGGTCATGGACTTCTTCGATCGCCTTAAGTCAACCAGTCGCGGTTATGCTTCACTTGAGTACAACTTTGTTCGGTTTGAGCCTGCCGATATGGTGCGCTTAGATATCTTGATCAATGGCGACAGAGTCGATGCGTTAGCGATGATTATCCACAAAGGTCTGATCCGTACTAAGGGTCTAGCACTCGTGAATAAGATGAAAGAGCTTATTCCGCGTCAGATGTTTGATATTGCGGTTCAGGCAGCTGTTGGCAGTCAGATCATCGCACGTTCATCCATCAAGGCGATGCGTAAAGATGTAACGGCTAAGTGTTACGGTGGTGACGTTTCCCGTAAGAAGAAACTGCTTAATAAGCAGAAAGAGGGTAAGAAACGCATGAAGTCTGTGGGTAACGTTGAAGTACCACAGGAAGCCTTCCTTGCCGTTCTTAAGCTCAACGATTAATTATTACAGAATAGAATTCGTTAATAATTGTTAATAGACAGCGCCGCAGTTTGCGGCGCTTTCGTTAGTGCAGTATAAATGTGGTACTGATGTATGTGGTACCTATCCGCTAACCTAGTTAGTGATTACTAATTTTAAGATTAAGGCAGGAGTTAATTATCTATGGCAGCCTATTTTTCCCTCATTCTGGTACTGGTGACCCTGTGCAGTGGCTTAGTTTGGATGGCCGATGCACTGTTACTTGCACCTAAGCGTCGTGAAAAGCTTGCGATGGCGCAAGCAGCTGATGCCAATATTAGTGAGGAGATTGCCGAGAAGATCACCCGTGAGCCAGCACTTGTTGAGACTTCACGTTCAATATTTCCTGTGATCGCTTTTGTACTGATTTTACGCTCATTTATCTATGAGCCGTTTCAGATCCCGTCGGGTTCTATGATGCCAACCCTGTTAGTGGGGGATTTTATTCTGGTTGAGAAGTTTACTTACGGCCTAAAAGATCCTGTGTGGCGCAGTCAGCTTGTGGATAATGGTAAGCCTGAGCGTGGTGATGTGGCGGTATTTAAATATCCGGTCGATCCTAAAATTGATTACATTAAGCGTGTGATAGGTTTGCCTGGCGATCGTATCGTTTATCGTAATAAGCAGCTTTATATTCAACCAGCCTGCGCTGAAGGTGCTGAAACTTGTCCTGAGTTGAAACAGGTGCCGCGCGTGTCTGTCAATCAAGGCGAATTTACTCACAATGGTACGCCTCTGTTGCGCTATACAGAGAAACTTGGCGACGTCAGTCATGATATCTTAATTGACCCAAGTCGCCCTGAGCCGCTCAGTTACTACTTCCGCGAAGGTAACTTGCCTGTGGGTGAGTTTATCGTTCCAGAGGGTCAATACCTGATGATGGGTGATAATCGTGATAACAGTACAGACAGTCGTTTCTGGGGATTTGTGCCTGAAGAGAACTTAGTCGGTAAGGCGGTCGCGATCTGGATTAGCTTTGAGTTTGAACGCTCTAAAGCTGACTTCTTGCCAAGTTGGATCCCAACTGGTGTGCGTTTTGAACGTGTAGGTGGTATTACATAAGATGGAACCGATTAAGAACATACCTAGACTGTGTAGAACCTTAGGTTATGACTTTAGTGAATTAGCACTGCTTGATCATGCGCTGACACACCGCAGCGCGGCGAGTAAACACAATGAAAGGTTAGAGTTCCTTGGGGATTCTATACTCTCTATTATTATCTCTGATGCGCTTTATCATCAGTTTCCTAAAGCGACAGAGGGAGATCTTAGCCGTATGCGAGCCACATTAGTGTGTGGCAAAATGCTGGCTGAGATCGGCTTTGAATTTAAGTTAGGCGACTACTTAAAGCTTGGCCCTGGTGAGTTGAAAAGCGGCGGCTTCCGCCGTGAGTCAATTATTGCCGACGCCGTAGAGGCGATAATTGGTGCAGTCTACTTAGATTCCGATCTGGAAGTGACTCGCAGCTTAGTGCTTGGCTGGTACAAGACACGTCTTGAAACCATTCAACCTATAAATCAAAAAGATCCGAAAACCTTGTTGCAAGAGTTGTTGCAGGGTTATAAAAAACCGCTCCCTGTCTATAAAGTGACAGATATTAGAGGGGAAGCGCACGCGCAAACCTTTACAATAGAGTGTTATGTTGAAGAGTTGCGTAAACCCGTTGTTGGGGTTGCGAGTTCCCGAAGAAAAGCCGAGCAGCTTGCCGCTGCACAGGCTTTGGAGTTAATAAAACGATGAGCAAGAAAGATAGCAACAGTAAGAGTGAGCCGAGTTTAGACGATCTGTTAGCGCAGATGAATAACCCGTCATCGGCGGCTAAATATGATGTAACTTACTGTGGCATGGTAGCTATCGTTGGGCGTCCTAACGTAGGTAAATCGACACTACTGAACAATCTGCTTGGGCAGAAGATCAGTATCACCTCTAAGAAGCCGCAGACAACGCGTCACCGCATCATGGGAATCCATACCGATGCTGAGCGTCAAGTGGTGTTTATCGACACACCAGGTCTTCACATTGAAGAGAAACGTGCCATTAACCGTTTGATGAACCGTGCTGCAGCCAGTTCGTTAGCGGAGGTCAGCTTAGTTATCTTTGTTGTCGATGGCATGACCTGGACCGATGATGATGAGATGGTGTTGCGTAAGCTACAGAGCCGTGACGATGGTCGTAAAACGGTTTTGGCAGTCAACAAGGTTGATAATATCAAGGATAAGGAGGAGCTATTTCCCTACCTTGAAGAGTTATCGAAGAAGTTTCCTTTCGATGAAATTTTGCCTATCTCTGCCACTAAAGGCACCAATGTGCAACGTATCTTAGATATGTCGGTAGAATCTGTGCCAGAATCTCCACACTTCTTCCCTGAAGATTATGTGACCGATCGCTCGCAGAAGTTTATGGCATCTGAGATCGTACGTGAAAAACTGATGCGCTTCTTAGGTGATGAGCTTCCCTATGATTGCACGGTAGAGATTGAACAGTTTAAGATGATGGAAAATGGTGTCTATCAGATCAATGCCTTAGTGCTAGTTGAGCGAGAGACCCAAAAGCGTATGGTTATCGGTAACAAGGGTGAGCGCATTAAGAAGATCAGCTCCGCAGCGCGTATGGATATGGAGGTTTTATTTGATAATAAAGTCTTCCTTGAGATGTGGGTGAAGGTGAAGTCTGGTTGGGCTGATGATGAGCGCGCACTGCGTAGCTTAGGCTATGGCGACGAGTAACCTAATCTCATTAAAGGTGCCCCTTGGCTTAGTCATCGAATATGACTGGGTTGATGGGCATTTTTTTTGTCCAATAAATACTCCTTTTTCCCCTTTTTCGAGCCTTAGCTAATGCTGCGTGGATATGTGCTTCATACTCGCCCTTTTACTGACTCAAGTGTCTTGGTCAATATGCTTGTCGATGGTCAGGGCCGCGTTGATTGTGTGGCTCGCTTAGGCAGTGGTAAAACGTCTATTAAAAGTATACTTCAGCCATTTCAGCCGCTGATTTTTGAACTCTCTGGCCGTAGCAACTTAAAGAATCTGATCCGAGTCGAGTCTGCTAGCCCGGCGGTGCCTATCAGTGGTGAGGTGAGTTTTGCGGGGTTTTATCTTAATGAGCTAATGGTGCGCTGTATCAGTGTTGACCATGGCGCTGAGGAGATCTTTTTCGTTTACCACAAAACCTTAATGGCAATGGCTGCTGGTTTTTGTCAGAGCCAGCTTCGCTATTTTGAGTTGAGTCTGCTTAAAGAGATAGGTTTGATGCCAACACTCAATGTGGATATCGCCCAAGATGCGATAGAGGCGGATTACTACTACAGATTGCTGCCCGATGAGGGATTTGTTAACGCCTTAGGGCCAAAAACATCACACTACAGCGGTGAGATGTTGCTGTCGCTAGAGAGCCACACACTGCAAGCTGAGCATTTTAAGCAGGCAAAGCATCTGATGCGCCTGCTATTGGCTCCCTGCTTAGGCGATAAGCCCCTTAAGTCTCGCGCGCTGTTTAAAACTAAATCTCAATATGCAAAATAACTAAGATGAATTTATTTATACCCAAGCGACCTCAAGATGCTCGTTTCAGAGCCCCCGTAGGATAGCTGAACAAGGCAGTGATTGAGGAGAATGGTTATTCCCTTGTTGATATCACTAACGCAGTGCAGGGATTCTACGGGAACTCCCGTAGGGCATGGCGAGAAGCAACATTTTTCTGTGTTATGAAATATTGAATTACGACTGCATGGTCTATTTTGTTCCATACAAAATAAGACATTTCTTCCTTTCCATGGAAGTCAGATGCAGAAGGTAGGGCGAAGCACGACTGAATGGATTCAGGAGGTAGGGTAACGCAGGAGCAGTTACCGAGGATGCCAGAGCCGAGAATAACTAGTCCTACTATTTCATGAAGACCGCCATGGATGGCGGGAATGTCGTTAATGCAGGAGCAATTAACGACCTTGAACTCTGTCACTTCTCGACATGCTGAATCCTGCATTTTGAAGTTGTTTGGGTATAGCATTTCCTTACTATATTCGTACAATAGCTGCAAATAACTTTAAATCTAAGGAAATTCCATGAGCCGTATCCTACTAGGCGTTAATATCGATCATATAGCAACATTACGTCAGGCCCGTGGGACATCGTACCCAGATCCTGTCCATGCCGCCGCTGTCGCTGAGCATGCGGGCGCCGAAGGGATCACCGTTCACCTGCGTGAAGATAGACGCCATATCGTCGATAGAGATATCTATTTGCTGGCTAAAACTTTAAAAACCCGCATGAATTTTGAGATGGCTGTCACCGACGAGATGCTAGATATCGCCTGTGAGGTTAAACCCGCTTATGTGTGTTTAGTACCGGAAAAGCGTGAAGAGTTAACCACTGAAGGGGGCTTAGATGTTGCCGGTCAGATGGGAAAAATTGAATCGGCGGTGCAGCGTCTTACTGATATCGGTGTGAAGGTTTCACTGTTTATCGATGCAGATAAAACCCAAATAGATGCCGCTGTCGCTGTAGGAGCACCAGTTATCGAAATTCACACTGGCTGCTACGCTGATGCCACTAATGATGCGGATCAAGCTAAAGAGCTAGCCCGTATCACAGAGATGGCAACTTACGCACATGGCAAAGGCTTAGTGGTAAATGCAGGTCATGGGCTTCATTATCATAATGTTAAGCCAATAGCCGCTATTCCTGAGCTGTATGAGCTCAATATTGGTCATGCGATCATTGCCCGTGCTGCCATCGATGGCTTAGCGACAGCGGTTAAAGATATGAAGCAGCTAATGAATGAAGGCCGTAGAGGCGAATAGGCTCCTCAGTTCCTAGGACCTAGGTTCTAGGAACTGATCTCTTCTCTGATTTTAAGGATATGTATGATTGTTGGTTTGGGTACCGATATTGCTGAGATTGAACGTATTGAGCAGAAGGTGCCTGCTGCAGGTGATATTAAGGGTTTAGAAAGTTGCCGTTTAGCTAAACGCGTGCTCACCGAGCCTGAAATGGCAATCTTTATCGCTTCAAAACAACCTGCTCGGTATCTGGCGAAACGCTTTGCCGCTAAAGAAGCTGCGGCTAAAGCGTTAGGTACAGGTATTGGCCGCGGAGTCTCTTTTCAACATATCGAAATTAGCAATGATACTAATGGTGCGCCATTAATTAGCTTCAACGGTGGAGCGGCAGATAGGTTGGCATCTCTTGGTGGTGCTCGCGCCCATATCTCAATTGCCGATGAGAAACATTACGCCACAGCTACCGTCATTCTTGAGTCGTGAGTCTATATTGATTGGTCTTTCACTGGCTAAATAATCGCTCGGCTCCCTTACTCCATCTATATCTGTTAACTCCTTCCTACTTCCACACTTGTTAAAGAAAGGTAAATGGCATTCACTTTTTTATTAAAGTACTATATATATGACATATTAATTTAATCTTCGATAGTTAACTAAGAGATAAAATAATGAAGTCTATAGTCCCTTTAGTTGTAATACTCTCTTGTCTGTTTTTTACCAGCTTCAGCAAGGCTACACAGGTGATCCACCTATCTCCATCGGCGCAAGATATGACGCCCGTACTGGCTAAGGCACTAGCATCTGTTACCGAAAGTGAGCTTAAAATCGTACTGGATAAAGGGATTTATCACTTTAAACCGGATTATGCGAAGTCGGGTTATCGGGTGATCACCAACCATGGTAATGGGGTAAAAAAGGTGATCTTCTCATTAGAGGGCTTTGACTCAGTAGAGATTGAAGGTAACGGTGCCGAGCTAGTTTTTCATGGGCAGTTGGCGCCTTTTCAGTTCTACCGCAACAACAAGGTGCGAGTCAGTGATCTTTCCATAGACTGGGATATTCCCTTTACGTTTACCTCTGAGGTTCTGGCTGTTAACTCTGAGCTGGGCTGGATTGATATTAAGCCTTTGCCAGGAAATAGTTATCAAGTTAAAAACGGGCAGATCCTATTTCCAAATGTTGATGGTTTTAATTATGAGTATTTAGGCTCATCTTTGGCGTTTGAGCCTGTTCAAAAGAGGGTGGTTCATGGGGCTTGGGACTTTAAGAGCAAACCTGACAGAGTACAAAAGCGCGAAGACGGTGTATTGCGTATCCATGAGAAGCTTAAGTATTACCCGCCAGTAGGCAGCTGGTTGAACTCTAAAGGTGATCGTCACAATGACAGATATGCCCCCGCATTTCAGGTTCGAAACTCTAAAAATATCCGCTTTGATGGGGTGAAGGTGCATCATGCATTGGGGATGGGCTTTCTGTTTGAGCGCTCAGAGAATATCGAGATCTTAAACAGCGGTGTATTACTTAAAGATAAGCAAAACGGCACCCGCGTTATCTCCTCTACCGCAGATGCCACTCACTTTGCTAACTGTAAGGGCGATATTCTGATAGAGAATAGCCGTTTTGAGAATATGCTCGATGATGGCGTTAATGTGCATGGCACCTATGTCATGGTAGAGAGTTTACTCAGTCACAAAAGCGTTAGGGTTGAGCTTAAACATTTTGAGCAGCAAGGGTTTGAGTTTGCCGCTAAAGGCGATGAAGTCTGGTTTGTTCATCAACCTGATGTTCATAGACGAACAGTCAATGAAGTGACTGGCGTTAACAGGATAAATGAGCGCTTTATTGAGCTTAGCTTTAAAGACAGTTTGCCTAGTCAGCTGCAAGTGGGAGATCTGTTGGAGAATAAAACCTGGAATCCTAATTTTACCATGCGAGGAAACAGCATTGGTGACCACAGGGCCAGAAGCATCGTATTGAAAACGCCTAAGGAGATCCTGATAGAGGACAATCATCTCTACTCCATGATGTCATGTATCTTTATGAGGGGAGAGAGCTTCTATTGGTATGAGTCTGGCGCGGTTGAGGATGTCACCATTCGCAATAATGTTTTTGAAAATTGCGCCTATTCAGGTAAAGAGCATGCGGTGATGTATATAACGCCTAGATTAGGTAAGAGCTTTGACAGCACACAATTTTTCGATAGCAACATTCGCTTTATCAACAATAGTGTGACCACCTTCGATAACCGCATTGTCTGGGCTGATCGAGTTGATGGGCTGATTATAGAAGGCAATAAGATCACTAAGATTGTTGATGGAGCTAAACCGCCGCTTCATCCCAACTCACCTGTGTTTGAATTCACTAACAGCAAAAATGTTGAGCTTAAAGGTAACCGCTATATTGGTGATAAGAAACTGCTTATCAAAGCCGATAGCCGCTCCAGTGAAACCTTAAAATATGATGGTTCTATGGGAGCAAAAATAGAGGCTGATAAAGAGTAATAAGGGCTAGATAGATAAGAGTTAAATGGCGTAATATGACTAGTCAGTATTAGTTTTAATGACTAGTTTTAGCACCATATAAAGGAATATAGAGATGTCGAAGAAAGAAGATAGAGATATTGAGAAGGATTATCCAACGGCGGAGTTTGTGGCCAAGTTACGCAGGCTAGCAGATTCCCTTGAAAGTGGTAGCAAGTTTGAGATCCAGATAGCGGGTGAGCGCATCTATGTGCCAGTGAGAGCAAAATACAATATCGAGCATGAGCGGGAAGGGGATGAGGAGGAGATTGAGTTCCAGATTAAATGGACCCATGAATAACCCTCCTTTCCAAGCATTTTACTGCTCACAAGACTCCAGAAAAGCCACCTAACAAGGTGGTTTTTTGTTTTTACGCTATTAAACCTCCTTAAAATCATTTAGGTTAATACTGTAGAAATTAAACAAACGTTTGTTTTGCCTTTGGCTGGCAATTCAATAAGCGTCACCTTGGAGAAGAGCAGATGAAATCCGCCGAAGAGCAGTTATCTACCTATAAAAGTGTTCATTTAAACCCTAAAAACATTAAGACCCATTTTGTTGGGATCCCCTTGATCATCTGGTCACTGTTCTTGCTGCTTAACCTGATCCCAGTGACTTTCTTTGCATTAGATACGCCAGCAATCAGTATCAATGTGGCATCTGTATTTGCAATTGGTGTGCTGCTTTATTATATAAAGTTGCATGCTCGCTTAGCCTTGGGATTGGCACTGTTTATTATCCCTGTGCTTTATACCTCATCACTGGTTGCTCAAGTTCAAGGTGCGCTTTGGATAGCCCTTGCTGTTTTTGTTATCGGTTGGGTATTTCAACTTATTGGCCATCAATATGAGAAAGCTAAGCCCGCTTTTATTGACGATCTAAATCAGCTATTGATAGGGCCATTTTTCCTTATGGCAGAGGTATATTTCCTGCTGGGGCTTGAGAAGGAGCTGGATAAACAGATAACGCCGATGGCGGTTGATAAACGCCGTGCGTTAGAGGATGAACGCAGGGCTGCGCGGCTCTAGTGGGGTTGTGAGAAAATAGATAATCAAAAAAGCGAGCCACTTAGGCTCGCTTTTAGTTAGCTAGTTAATTAATTTAGTGAGTTAGTTATGCGGCGTTTGGAAATGCTGCGGCATGACTCTCACGACATTGACCCTGTTCTCTCCCACTTCAACTATCTCAATTGGGTAGCCAGCAATTCTCATACTGGTATTGGGCGCGGGGATCTCCTCAAAATACTCAACAATTAAGCCGTTAATGGTTTTAGGGCCATCGGTGGGAAACTCCCAAGCCATCTCCTTGTTTAGCTCACGAATATTAATGGTGGCTTCAACTAGAAAACTGCCATCTTGTTGCTTATTGATCTCTTCGCTTGGGGTTGGCTCTGGTGAGGTGGTGAAATCGCCGACTATCTCTTCGAGAATATCTTCAAGGGTCACTAAACCTTGTATATCTCCGTATTCGTCAACCACCAGTCCAATGCGCTCTTTATTGCGCTGAAAGTTACTCAGCTGCACACTAAGCGGAGTTGCTTCGGGGATAAAATAAAGCTCTTTCACGGCGCGCAGCAGTGAAGATTTACTGAACTGATTTTTAGATTGTAAACGCAGTGCATCACGTAGATGAACAAAACCTACGGCATCATCAATATTGTCACGATATAGGAGCACCCGAGTATGTGGGCTCTGGATCACCTGCTTAGTAATACTCTTAAAGTCGTCATTAATATTGATGGCAAATAGATCTGAGCGCGGGATCATAATATCGTCAACGGTCACCTTTTCCAGATCCATAATAGAGAGCAACATCTCTTGGTGACGAGTAGGGATAAGGGCGCCAGCTTCATGGACAACGGTTCTTAGCTCCTCTTGGCTTAGGGCATCCGATGATTTTACCGAATGGATCCCAAAGAGATGAAGAACGCCTGAGGTGATAAAGTTAACGGTTTTGACCAAAGGGGAGAGAAATACGAGTAACCATTTGAGGATAAAACTAGAGGGGAAAGCGACACGTTCAGGGTGGAGCGCGGCAATGGTTTTAGGGGTGACCTCCGAGAAAACCAGCACGACTAAGGTTAATACACCTGTGGCGATGGCGACCCCCACGTCACCAAAAAGCCTAATCCCTATTATGGTTGCGATAGCCGAGGCGAGAATATTCACCAGGTTGTTACCGATAAGAATAAGCCCTATCAATCTATCTGGCCGCTCAAGCATCTTAGCAGCTCGTTGCGCTCCCTTATTCCCGCTTGATGCCAGATGTTTTAAGCGGTAGCGGTTGAGGGACATCATGGCGGTTTCTGAGCCTGAGAAGTAGGCTGAGATGATCAGTAAAACAAAGAGTATGACAAGAAGTATGCTGGTTGATATGGCGTCCAAAAAGGAGCTCCATTAGTTTGATTACAAATTTACTAAGCGGCTGAAACACGCGATAGAAACTACTAATTACAGCGATTCTTTTAACGTGTCAAGTCAGCCCTTTTATCTCATTCATTAAAATGTCATCAATCTATGAAATAAAAGGGCGATAGGATGGGGGCTGTTTAGCCTAAAATCAGCTCTTTGACGATTCGTGCGCCAAAGTAGGCAAGTGACAATAGTGTCGCGCCTGAAAGGGTATAGATAACGGCGGTTCTTATTTTACAGCCCACCCAATACTGCTGTGCAAGCATGGCAATATAGGTAAACCAAGCGATGATTGAGAGTACCGCTTTATGGCCTTTGCCCTCTTCAAACATATCGTCGAGGAAGATAAAGCCTGTGGCGAGCGATAAACTAAGCAGGATAACTCCGACAATCACTAGGTGGTAAAGCTGTTTCTCAACGGTCATTAAAGGTGGCATCGCTGGGTTCATAATCAGCTTCTTGCTCTTTAACTTATTTTGAATGATGGCAAGTTGAATGGCATATAATGCCGCGATCATCAAGGCGCTGTAGGCCATAAGCGAAAGCACCACATGCACTAAGATATCCGGGTGGATCTCAAAATGGGTGATATATTCTGGCGGTACTAACCAAAGTAGGGCGACAGAGATGATAGAGCAGGCGTAAACCACAGGCACGACCACAATCATCTTGAGTCTGAAGAGCAGCACTGTAAAACTAAAGGCGATAATCCAGTTAACCAGTGAGATCACATTGGTTAGGCTGAAGTTCTGCCCGTCACCGGTGAACATAGCTTGTGAAAGCGCTGCTGCGTGTAAGACGACGGCAATAGCAGCAACTGCAGCAACTAGGCGGCGGTTAGGACCGTCACTATGAAACAGACGGCTCACCACTAGCACTAAGGCGATGCAGTAAAAAAACATGGCTGAAGCGGAAAATATAACCATTGAGTATTAACCTATCGTTTTTGTTTGCGATGCTAGTATCTTGTTCATCACTTAGCTGACAAGCCTGAATGTGACGAATAAGCGAAGACTATACCTAGAATAACACGAGGGACAACTAATTGTGCAGTAGCTTGAGGCACAAAAATTAGTGCTTTCTGAGCGTTAGGCCTAAGTTTCGAACATTTGTTGTCCATTGTCGCTTTAAAGAGAGTCGAGATTGAGTCTATTATCAAGGGGCGCTGAAACTAGCTTATTACGTAGGCTTGGGTATATAATGCCGCCCTATAAATATCAATTCTAAAGGTAAGAACTCGATAATGTTTGAGAACCTAACGGACAGACTGTCACGTTCACTAAAGAATATTAGTGGCCGTGGTCGCTTAACAGAAGATAATGTTAAGGAAACCTTACGAGAAGTGCGCATGGCACTACTCGAAGCTGATGTGGCTCTACCTGTTGTACGTGATTTTGTTAACAGCGTAAAAGAGCGTGCGGTAGGGCAGGAAGTTTCTAAGAGTCTCAGTCCAGGCCAAGCATTTATTAAGATAGTCCAGAGCGAACTTGAAAACGCGATGGGTGAAGCCAATGAAGCGTTAGACCTTTCGGCTCAGCCTCCTGCTGTGATCATGATGGCCGGTCTTCAAGGTGCGGGTAAAACTACCAGTGTCGCGAAACTATCTAAGTTCCTACGTGAGCGTGAAAAGAAATCAGTTTTAGTTGTCAGCGCCGACGTCTATCGTCCAGCCGCGATTAAACAGCTAGAAACCTTGGCGACTGAAGTTGAAGTTGAGTTCTTCCCATCGGATGTCAGTCAAAAGCCTATCGACATTGTTAATGCTGCAATGGCCCATGCCAAATTGAAGTTTATCGATGTGGTCATTGTCGATACCGCAGGTCGTCTGCATGTCGATGAGAGCATGATGGATGAGATCAAGGCACTTCATGCTGCGGTCAATCCAGTAGAGACTCTGTTTGTTGTCGACGCTATGACGGGTCAAGATGCGGCAAATACAGCTAAAGCATTCAATGAAGCGCTGCCTTTGACTGGTGTGGTATTGACCAAGGTCGATGGTGATGCACGTGGTGGTGCTGCTTTATCTATCCGTCATATTACCGGTAAGCCGATTAAGTTCTTAGGTGTGGGTGAGAAGACCGACGCATTGGAGCCATTCTATCCTGATCGCGTCGCATCACGCATCTTAGGCATGGGTGATGTACTGTCACTGATTGAAGAGGTTGAGCGCGGCGTCGATAAAGACAAGGCGATGAAGCTGGCTTCGAAAGTGAAGAAAGGCGGCAGTTTCGATCTTGAAGATTTCCGTGAACAGCTTCAGCAGATGAAGAACATGGGCGGCATGATGGGCATGATTGAAAAGCTTCCTGGTGTTGGTCAATTACCGCCAGAAGCATTAGCTCAAGTTCAAAATGGCAAGATGACTAACCAGATGGAAGCGATCATCAACTCCATGACTAAAGGTGAGCGTGCTCGCCCAGATATCATCAAAGGGTCGCGTAAGCGCCGTATCGCTCAGGGTTCTGGTACACAAATTCAGGACGTAAACCGCTTGTTGAAGCAGTTTACTCAGATGCAGAAGATGATGAAAAAGATGTCGGGTAAAGGCGGCATGAAAAAGATGATGCGTGGCATGAGCGGTATGTTGCCACCAGGCATGAAGATGCCAGGCCGTTAAAATCTAGTTAAATTGAAGGCTCGGGTTGGGCATTAGCCTAGCCCGAGCCTTTTATTTTAGTGGTCAAAAAACATTGCATTCGTCGGCGAGTAAGGTAAAATCGTCCGGCTTTCTACACTGGGACACTTCGCGAACACGGAGTCCCAGTTTTTATTTTGCTTCTTAGAAGCAAACCATTAGAGGATTGAAGACGCATGGTTACCATTCGTTTAGCTCGTGGCGGCGCAAAAAAGCGTCCATTTTATAACATCGTAGTTGCTGACAGCCGTAATGCCCGTGATGGTCGTTTCATTGAGCGTGTTGGTTTCTTTAACCCAATGGCTCGTGGCCAGGAAGAGACTCTACGTCTTGACCTAGACCGTGTTGAGCACTGGGTAACTAACGGTGCTGGAACATCTGAGCGTGTTGCAAAGTTGATCAAAGACGCTCGTAAAGCTGCTGCTTAATAGCGTTAAGGTATAGTTTGATGAGTAGTAAACAAGAACCTGTCGTACTGGGTAAAATAGGCTCCAGTCATGGCATTAAGGGTTGGTTGAAGATCACTACCTATACCGAATCTGTTGAAGGTATTTTTGATTATTCACCTTGGTTGATTAAAGAGCAGGGTGAGTGGCGCGAAGTAAAAGTTACCCAGTGGCGTTTTCAGGGTAAAGCTGTAGTGGCTTCTCTTGAAGGCGTAGAAACACGGGATCAGGCACAGATGCTCACAAATTGTGAGATCGCCGTGTCTGCAGAGCAGATGCAGGAACTACCAGAAGATGAATTCTACTGGCGTGACCTCATCGGTTGTGAAGTAACCAATACCAAAGGCTATAACATGGGTAAGGTTCAGGAGATCGTGGAAACAGGATCGAATGATGTACTACTTGTTAAAGCTAACGCCAAAGATGGCTTCGGCAAAGCGGAACGTATGATCCCCTTTGTCACCGAGCAGTTCGTCCTAGAGGTGAACTTAACGGAGAAACAGATCTTAGTGGATTGGGATCCGGACTTTTAAGTCGAGGTACAACATATGTGGTTAGGGGTTGTAACCCTGTTTCCAGAGATGTTTCGTGCCGTCACAGACTTTGGAGTAACGGGTCGGGCCGTTAACAAGGGCCTGTTAGAGTTGCAAACGTGGAATCCAAGAGATTTCACCCATGATAAACATAAGACAGTGGATGATCGCCCCTATGGTGGTGGCCCTGGCATGTTGATGATGGTGCAACCTTTACGCGACGCTATTCATGCTGCGAAAGCGGCAGCTGGCGATAGTGCGAAGGTGATTTATCTCTCTCCTCAGGGGCGCAAGCTGACACAGCAAGGCGTCGAAGAGTTAGCTAAATCGGACAGTTTGATTTTGGTATGTGGTCGATACGAAGGTGTTGATGAGCGTATTATTCAAACTGAAGTGGATGAGGAGTGGTCAATTGGAGATTACGTGCTTTCGGGCGGTGAACTTCCAGCGATGACTCTTATCGATTCAGTATCAAGATTGGTACCGGGCGTACTCGGTAAGCAAGCTTCGGCAGAGCAGGACTCCTTCTCTGACGGTTTATTGGATTGTCCCCACTATACTCGCCCTGAAACCTTGGATGGTTTAGATGTACCAGCAGTCTTGTTAAGTGGTAACCACGAACATATTAGACGCTGGCGTCTACAACAAAGTCTCGGTAGAACTTTGTTAAGGCGACCAGAATTATTAGAAAATCTAGCTCTGACTGACGAACAAACGAAGCTTTTAGCTCAGTTTGTTGATTCAACAAATGAGTGTGGATAGTTACGATCAGTTATTACTAGTATGGAGTTTATTTCATGAATAACATCATTAAAATGCTCAACGAAGAGCAAATGAAGAAAGATGTACCAGAATTTGGTGCAGGTGACACAGTTGTAGTTAAAGTACGTGTTGTTGAAGGTGGTAAAGAGCGTCTACAGGCGTTCGAAGGTGTTGTAATCGCTAAGCGTAACCGCGGCGTTCACTCTGCATTCACTGTACGTAAAATCTCTAATGGTGAAGGTGTTGAGCGTGCATTCCAAACGCACAGCCCAATCATCTCTGATATCGAAGTTAAGCGTCGTGGCCGTGTTCGTCGTGCTAAGCTTTACTATCTACGTGAGCGTTCAGGTAAGTCTGCACGTATCCGTGAGAAGCTTTCTACTAAGTAATTTAGTAGCTCGCAGTAAGAAAAAGACGCAGTGTTCGCACAATAACCCGCCAATAGGCGGGTTTTTGTGATCTTGGGGTAAGGAAAATATCAAACTTCGATATTGATAATAGTACTTTCTGACTCTTTTCCATGAATTTTGTTTTAGTTGGTAGATCGTGCTTGATCTTAAGGTTAACCACAGGCATAGTTAGCTCTTGATTGTAATGGTGTAGCATTACAGCTTTACATTTTTAAGCTTATTGAGATAAAAATTACACAGAGAACAGAGCAATTCAGACAACTTAGGGAATTATCAGGTGGTTAGTATGCAGCAAGATACAATAAATAATGTTCATATCAGTTCAGAAAAAGTACTCGTGACACCTCAAGAGCTAAAGCTTGAGCTTCCCCTGTCTGAGCCTGCATACCACTATGTATTAAATGCCCGTAAAACAGTTGCTGATATCGTCCACAAGCGAGATAACCGCGTACTTATCGTCACCGGTCCCTGTTCTATCCATGATATCGACTCTGCGAAAGAGTACGCATTAAAGCTTAAGACGCTCCATGATGAGCTAAAAGATGACTTCTTTATTTTGATGAGAGTCTACTTCGAGAAGCCAAGAACGACCGTAGGCTGGAAGGGGATGATCAATGATCCTGATATGGATGAGTCGTTTGATGTTGAGAAAGGTCTAAGAAAGGCCCGTGAGTTGATGATCTGGTTGGCTGAGTTAGGTTTACCAGTGGCCACGGAGGCGCTCGATCCTATCAGCCCTCAATATATGTCAGAACTTGTCACTTGGTCTGCTATTGGTGCAAGAACCACAGAGTCACAAACACACAGAGAGATGGCGTCAGGCCTTTCTATGCCAGTGGGTTTTAAAAATGGCACCGACGGTAAGTTAGGGGTGGCTATCAATGCTCTGGAGTCTGCTGCCAGTGGGCACAGATTTATGGGAATTAACCAGCAAGGGCAGGTGGCACTGCTTCAAACTGCAGGTAACCCTGATGGCCACGTTATCCTACGCGGTGGTAAGAGCCCTAACTACGATGCTAAAAGTGTTGAAGATTGTGAGCAGCAACTGCACAGTGCGAACTTAAATGCTCGTTTAATTGTCGATTGCAGTCACGGCAATTCATCAAAGGATCATAAAAAGCAAAAAGGGGTCTGCGAAGATGTATTTAAGCAGATTTTATCTGGTAATCAATCTATCATTGGTGTGATGCTTGAGAGCCACCTTAATGAGGGGAATCAAAGCAGTAATAAGCCGATGAGTGAGCTGGCTTATGGCGTCTCTGTCACGGATGCGTGTATTGATTGGGCCACGACAGAGGAGCTGTTGAGAGCTGGAGCCGCATCACTGAGTAGCGTGTTACCTAATCGTTTCGATCAGCGAAAAGTGGTTAATGGTTAATAATCACTGCTAAAGTGACCCTGTTTTTATGCCTTCTTGATGGAATGATAACGAATGAATGAGAGAACGACGGCTGAACTTGAGAATTTAAGAGGCCTGATAGATGGTGTTGATCAGCAGTTGATCCACCTGCTTAGAAAACGGTTAGATCTGGTTGCACAAGTGGGTGCAGTCAAGCATGGAGCTGGCTTACCGATCTATGCTCCCCAGCGAGAAGCTGCCATGTTAGCTAAGCGCCGTGAAGAAGCTAAAAAGATGGATGTGTCGCCACAGCTCATTGAGGATATTTTAAGACGCCTAATGCGTGAGTCCTACCTCAACGAGAAAGATATCGGTTTTAAGCAGGTCAACCCAGATTTAGGTCATGTTGTTATCGTTGGTGGTAGCGGAAAACTAGGTGGTCTGTTTTCTCAGATGTTAGTGCTATCTGGTTATCAGGTGAAAGTCATCGATAAAGATGACTGGGCGAGAGCAGATGAGATATTTGATGGAGCTGGTCTAGTCTTAGTGACTGTACCTATTGGCATCACTTGTGATCTGATAAAAGATAAACTCACGACTCTACCGCAAAGCTGTATTCTAGCAGATTTAACATCCATAAAAGGGGAGCCCGTTGAAGCCATGCTAGCGGCCCACAGTGGACCTGTTGTCGGTCTGCACCCTATGTTTGGCCCAGATGTAGGCAGCTTAGCGAAACAAGTTGTGGTGGTGTGTCATGGCCGCCAGAGCGCTGAGTATCAATGGTTGCTTGAGCAGATCCAGATATGGGGAGCTAGAATTGTTGAAGCAGAGCCTGAGAGACACGATAAGGCGATGCAGCTGGTTCAAGCGATGCGCCACTTCTCTTCGTTCGTCTATGGGTTAAACCTCTATAAGGAGGAGGCGGATATTGAGAGCTTGCTTCAGTTTAGTTCGCCTATCTATAGGCTAGAGCTGGCCATGGTGGGGCGTCTGTTTGCTCAAAGCCCTGAGCTTTATGCCGATATTATCTTCGCGCAAAAAGAGAGTATGCAGGCGATTGGTGATTACCTTGATAACTACTCTCAAGCCCTCTCTCTTTTACAAGTAGGGGACAGGGATGCATTTGTGGCGCAGTTTAAAGAGGTCGCGCAGTGGTTTGGTGATTTTGCACCTCAATTTCAGCGTGAGAGCCGAGCTATGCTGCAGTCTGTCAATGACATGAAAACAGGCTGATTTAGCGGTTTATACTGATTAGTATTCGCTATGTAATGAAAGGGAGCTTTGGCTCCCTTTTTCGTTCCTGTCTGAAGCTTGTTAATGAACAAGTATTTTGATTTTTGTGATATATGTTGACTCCTCACTGCTGAATTTGATCTGTCTCAAACTTTCACCGATTAAACAAAATTCTACTATCTAAGTGGCAAACCTTACCTTTACACTAGCTTTAAACATGCAAATAAAAAGCATGATTAAAATTAGGAGCAATAGTAATGTTTTGTATTCAGTGTGAACAGACAATCAGAACTCCAGCTGGAAATGGCTGTAGTTACTCTCAAGGTATGTGCGGCAAACTTGCTGAGACCTCAGACCTTCAAGATCTTCTTATCTACATTCTCCAAGGTGTGTCGGCTTACGCCGTAAAGGCTCGTGAGTTCAATATTATTGATGCTGAGATAGATACCTTTGTTCCTAAAGCTTTTTTTGCAACATTAACCAATGTGAATTTTGATGATGCGAGACTGATTGAGTATGTTGAGCAAGCCAATACCTACCGTACTCGCTTAAAAGATGCCTACGAAGCGCAGTGCGCTGCAAACGGAGTCATGGTTGCCGAAATGAGTGCTCCAGCTCAGTTAGTGTTAGCCACCGCTAAGCCTGAACTGTTAGCTCAAGCCCCGCTTGCGGCTCCTAATCGCGGTGATGTGCATGAAGATATATTAGGTCTTCGTTTGTTATGTTTATATGGTTTAAAAGGTGCTGCAGCCTACATGGAGCACGCGCGGGTGCTGGATCAAACCGATGCGGAGGTGGCGGGGAGTTTTCATGAAATCATGGCTTTCCTTGGTGAAGACTCTGTTGATGTGGACAAGCTATTTGCCACATCCATGGAGATAGGTCAGTTAAACTACAAAGTGATGGCCATGTTAGATGAAGGCGAGACCAATGCCTTTGGACACCCTGAGCCAACTCAAGTTAATACCGTTGCGGTGAAGGGCAAAGCGATTTTAGTCTCAGGTCATGACATGGTGGATCTCGAGCTTATCCTTAAGCAGACAGAGGGCAAGGGGATTAATGTCTTTACCCATGGTGAGATGCTGCCTGCATTGGCTTACCCTGAGTTTAAGAAATATCCACACCTAGTGGGTAACTATGGCAGTGCTTGGCAGAACCAGCAGAAGGAGTTTGCTAACTTCCCTGGCGCTGTGGTGATGACCTCTAACTGTATTATCGATCCAAACGTAGGTAACTACTCAGACCGTATCTTTACTCGCAGTATCGTTGGTTGGCCAGGTGTGACCCATCTTGTTGGTGATGACTTTACTCAGGTTATCGAAAAAGCCTTAGCACTTGATGGCTTCATTTATGATGAGATCCCCCACCTAATTACCATAGGTTTTGCTCGTAATGCTTTGATGGCAGCAGCTCCTGCTGTTATTGAAAACGTGAAGAACGGCTCTATCAAGCATTTTTTCCTTGTTGGTGGCTGTGATGGTGATAAAGCGGATAGAAGCTACTTCACCGATATCGCGACTCAGGCGCCTGATGACTCATTAATCCTGACTTTAGGTTGTGGAAAGTACAAGTTTAACAAGCTGGAGTTTGGTGACATTAATGGTATTCCACGTCTGTTAGATATCGGCCAATGTAATGACTCCTACTCGGCGATTCAGCTTGCTATCGCGCTTTCAGAAGCATTTGAGTGTGAGATTAATGAGCTACCTTTGAGCTTAGTACTCTCATGGTTCGAGCAAAAAGCGATTGTGGTATTACTTACTCTGTTGTCACTGGGCGTTAAAAATATTCGCACTGGACCAACACCACCGGCTTTCCTTACTGAGAATCTGCTTAATATCTTAGAGGAGAAGTTTGGATTGCGTAATACCACAACGGTAGAAGCCGACTTGAACACCATCCTCAATGTGGCATAGGGCTTAAGCCTATATCGAGACTGGCCAAGACTTTCAAGTCTTGGTCAATTGTCTCTAATACTTTTTACATTGGCTCTATGTATTAGCTGCTTTATTGAAATCTCTTTCTGTTAGTGAATGGAAATAAAATGAACCTAGATACCCCCTCTAAGCTGGATATGGATGAACTGCAACTCACCTCGCCAACTTGGCTACACGGTGAAGTTGAGCTGTTATGTGTAGAGAAGTGGCATGAAACCCATGATGTGGTGAGTTTTCGTTTTCAGGGGAAAAGTCCGGTTAAGTTTCAGTTTAAGCCAGGTCAGTTTTTGACATTTATGCTTGAGATTAATGGCGCAGTGATTCATCGCAGTTACACCATCTCATCTTCACCATCTAGGCCTTACTCTATCGTCGTCACTGTTAAGCGCATCGAAGCGGGTGTAGTGTCTAACTATCTGGCCGAATCGCTTCAGGTTGGTGACACTGTAATGGCAACAGGTCCTGACGGAGTATTTAACTTAGTCGATATTCCTGCAACTAAGTACCTATTTTTAAGTGCAGGTAGTGGCATTACCCCCATGTACTCGATGACTCGCTGGTTAACCGATACTCAAGTAGGCGCTGATATCGCTTTTCTTCATTGCGCAAAGAGCATGAAGGATCTTATTTTCAAAGAAGCGTTAGATAAGATAGCGCAGAACAACTCACGCTTTGATTTAAGTTATATCCTAGAATCCGATATCGAAAAACTGACTGCTGAGTATAGTTGTAGAGCTGGCCGAATTAATGGGCAATACCTCAGTGAGCTTGTGAGCGATTTTCAAGATAGAACCATATTTGTCTGTGGTCCTGCGCCTTTTATGTCAGGAGTGCGAGCTGTGCTGAGTGAGCTGGGTTTTGATATGTCTCAATATCACCAAGAGAGCTTTGGTGACGATATTATGCAGACGACTTTAACGGCGACTTTGGCACAAACCCCTGAGACAAAAAACTTCATGTTAAGCATAGGGGATCGCCAAAGAGCGCTAAGCCCAGAGCAGAGTTTACTTGAAGGGATTGAAGCTGAAGGCTTGCCAATTATTGCTGCTTGTCGCTCGGGTGTGTGCGGTGCGTGTAAGTGTCAGGTCGTTGAGGGAGAGACTGAGTCCAGTAGCCAGATGAGCCTAACGCCTGATGAGATTGAACAAGGTTTTGTGTTGGCCTGTTCAACAAAATTAAAGTCGGATGTCACCTTAGTGCTTTAACCTTGAGTGGTTAATTCATAGGGTTGAGTAAGTAGAATTTGCGCAATAGCCAGTGACAACGTATTGTTAAGGGGTGAACCTATTAGATCAACGTGTCATTTTTGGAGCATATCTATGATATCTACGGCGACAGAGGGAGCGGCAATAGACGACCCAAGCTTAGCGCACCTTCTTTACGGCTTGATGACAGCTTTTCCTCTTTTTTTTCTACCTACCTTGTTAGGGCTAGCCATCAATCTTGCCCATAAGCCGCAAGGTGCTAGTGCTATGGTTCAATCACACCTGCGCTGGCAGCGACACTCAATGATTGGCTTTGCAATCTTAGCTGGGTTAGGTTTTTTCCTTTCACCACTGTGGTTAAGCGTTAGCATCTATCTTGTTGCAACACTTTGGTTTTGCCATCGAATAATCAAAGGTTGGTTAAGTTTGACTGAGGGTGTTGAGGTTTAGTCGCTAAAATTGAGATAAAAAATGAGGACCTAGGTCCTCATTTTTTTGGGTAATAATACAGGTTTATTGATACAGATCTCTTAGCAGTTCGCTATGGCTGGCGAGCTCAGCATCAAACTCACTATTTTCAGATGAAAAGTTCAATATTAACCCGTCCGCCTTAAGTTGTTTTGCAGCTTTTGCATGGGGGGAGAGTGTTTGCTGACTCGATGCGTAACAGGGGTTAATCAAAATTGGCAGGTGGGTTATTGTTTTAATATCCACTAGAGCTGCGAGATCGAGAGAGGGCATCACAGAGTCATTGAATGTTCTTACACCCGACTCACAAAGGATTAGCTGTTGATTTCCTTGGGTCAATACAGTCTCTGCGGCATTGAGCAACTCCTCAACACTTGCCATGGTATTGCGTTCAAGTATCACTGGAATATGCAGTGAGCCCACCTGTTTTAGTAGGGGCTTATTATGCATCTGTTTACCTGTGATAAGTAAAATACTGGCGTGATCAGTGGCAAACTTTAACTCTGACTCATGCTCGACTGCGATGATGCATTCGAGATCAAACTGGTGCAGTGCTTTTTTAAACTCAAGGATATTAGTACCGATATCGATTTGATGAGATAAGCCCTCCAAAATCACCCCTTGAAAGCCAGCTTCTTTAAGTGACTTTGCTTTATGGCTGTAGAGTTCACTCTCTTGGGGCAAAGAGATAAGCGCAATGGCACCAAACTGGCCATCACCAATCTGCAGCTGGCCTATGGTTACCTCTGTGGCATCATCAAGATTAGTTTTGCTGTATCTCGATTGCTCACAGCTCAGAGCTGATTGGGTCACTGAGGGTTTATCTGAGTGCTCAGCTCGGCTGGTATCTGGTTCAATCATCAGCTGGCTGTTAGAGAGCTGAGTTGGATTAACCGTTTCACAAGGGTAACAGCCTAATACTTTAATAAAGCGGGTGATACGTTCTAGCTCTTTCAGGGCTGACTGCATGGCATCGCTGGCAAGGTTTGCGTCGAGATCCAGATAAAACATCTCCTCCCAAGGTGTGCCTGGGATGGGGCGAGACTCTAGCTTACTCATATTTAGGTTGTGAGCTTTAAGCACTAAAAGGGCCTCTACCAGAGCGCCTGGTTTTTGGCCTGTTGCCATGATTAAGGTCGATTTGGCTGGAAGCTGCTCGGGGACGGCAATGGCCTTTCTTGCAACAACGATAAAGCGGCTCTGATTAATTTTCTGATTCGCTAAATCTTGTGCTATTGCTTCAAGTTGATAGAGTGCGCCACCTTCTGCACTACCTATGGCGGCAACACTAAGATCATCACTCTCTATCACTCGCTCCATCGCTTCGGCGCTGCTTGAGCAGTATTCCAGTTTATAGTCTGGGTGAAGAGCTAAATATCGACTGCATTGACTGATAGGTTGAGGGTGGGCATAGACGGTTTTAATCTGCTCTAACTTACTGCCATTTTTGGCTAATAAGCAGTGACCAACCTCAATTGTGGTTTCGCCAACAATGGCTAAACTTGTGTGTTGTAAGACGTCATAGACCTCGTTGATAGAGCCTGAAGAGGTATTCTCGATGGGGAGAAATCCATAATCGGCATGGCCAGACTCTACGGCCTGAACTATCTCATCGAAGCTCTTGCAGCCTAAGTCTTGCATATTGACTTGTCTGCGCTCGCAATAACGGTTGGCGGCGAGGTAGGAATATGAGCCTCTTGCACCTAAGTAGGCGACATTATATTGCTGTTTTTGAGTATCAGGGTTGGCGCGACTTTGGAGGTAGGCTTGTTGATTGAGTACTGAGTCTTCAATAATGCTTTGATAGAGGGAGATAACGTAGTGGGCATCTAATCCCTGCTCTCGCCCCTGCTTAACTAATCGGGAAAGTAACTCTTTTTCTCTTTGTGTATCGCGTATGGGGCGAATATCGACCTCTTTGCTACGGGCTACGTCCAGACTGAGCTCACGTCTTTTAGCCAATAGTGCCAGTAGATCTTTATCTAATGAGGTGATCTGTTCACGGGTATGGTTTAGTGGCTGTGGTTTGCTCATGCTGTCCTCTAGTTAATTTCCTAATTCTGATACATGGTGAATTTACATAAGTGTTCCTGACACAAGGTAAATTTATATCCATCCATGGCAAATTTACATAAGTGTTCCTGACACAACGTAAATTGATATCCATCCATGGTAAATTTACATAAGTGTTCCTGACACAACGTAAATTTATATCCATCCATGGTAAATTTACATAAGTGTTCCTGACACAAAAAAGCCCCCCTAGTGGGAGGCTTTGGAATTTTCACTTTCGTTTTTACACCGAAATTCCGCCTCCCTGTATGGGGGGAATAAAAAAGAAAGTAAAAAAGTGAACGTTAAGTTGTTTCATGCCTATAAAAGTAAAGCCCGAGCTCAGGAGTGTCAATTAAAAACTCGTTTTATATTTAACCGTACGTAGGTTTACATATACCCAATCTACTTCGAAGTGCTCGTTTCAGACCCCCGTAGACTTGAACTGGGGAGATATTGAGAACATTAAAGCGATCTGTGATGGAGTGTGGAATAAATGTTCCCGACATAACTACCACACTTTTCCGTCCATGGAGTGTGGCATAAATGTTCCTGACATAACTACCACATTTTTCCATCCATGGAGTGTGGCATAAATGTTCCAGACATAACTACCACATTTTTCCATCCATGGAATGTGGCATAAATGTTCCCGACATAAAAAAGCGCACCATGAAGGTGCGCTCTAGATGAAAATATTTAAAAATCAAACTCAGGGTGCCTCCTATTTTCATTGAAACTACTTTAGGTTTAAAAACGTGTTTACTTTTACATTAATCAGGCTTGTTGTGACATAAAGACTGAGCTTGCCTGACTCGTTTCTCGCTGTGTTACGATGACCTGTGTTGCGATCTATAGTTAGTGATACTTTTATCGCTCCTGTTTAAGTTGAAACCTAACGGGTTGCGTCACACTTCTTGATTAAGGGAGACAAGGGTTAGGTTTCATGTCACGCTGTTACACTTTCAGGCATATGGGCTATAAAAGCTTATCTGCCTCTGGCTTCCTAGCTGTATCAGCTTAGGGCCATTAAGGCTAAGTTTGCCTGACTAGTTCCTACCGGTTTTACAATTACTAATTCTGCAAATGATGTTAGTGATTCTCTATCACTCCTTTTTAGTGCTGAGATCTAGCTAGTTGCGTCGCGCTTCTTGATTAAGGGAAGCAAGAGCTCGATCTCCTATACTGCTTCATACTTTCAGACCTATTGCTATAAAAGCTTATTTGCCTATGGCTTCCTAGCTATATCTGCTTAGGGCCTAATTGAGGCGGATTAATCGTCTGAATGCTGTATCGCTAAAACTGACTATCACTTACTACTGCCACTATACCTCTGTGTATTAAGGTTAGCACCGCTTGGACGTTAAGCGGCAAACTCCTCATCTATTTCATCTTCAATATTGAGGTCTACAGTTTCCTCTTGTCTCTTGAGGGTTTCGTAACGTTGAGCTTCTGGCTTATGGGTTAGGCGGTTGAGCTGTTTTTCTAGCTTCTGTCCCATGGCATTAATTGCTGAATAAAGGTCTTCATGTTTTGCTTGAGCAAAAAGCTTGTGACTTGGGATCCCGACGGCGGCTTCAATCTTAAATAACTGCTTCTCTTGAACAATGATGACATGTGGATTGATTAGCTGAATATCATGTCTAGCTAGCTTATCTAAACGAGCCTGAATGCGTTCACGAATAAGGGGAGTAACTTCAAGGTTTTTGCTAGTGATCTTTGTCATATATTGAACCTTCTATTATTGCCTTGAATTCAGATTACCAATCTCCACAGCGAAAGTCGTGATCTTGATCACGTTTTCTTAGCTCTTTTGTGTTGTTCGGCTTTTATTTGATCACTTAGACAATTATTGAAAATAACTGGTGTAAATTGCTTGTAAAGGGGGGACAAGGAGGTCATATTTGAATGGATAAGTGTAGACTCTTTTTTTATAATACCCGCCAACACTGTACAATATATCACCTATATCGTTATTCAATTTTCTTTTCCTACTTTCATATCTGGTAAATAAATGAACAATAAAATTAAAGTTTGGGATCTTCCTACACGGATTTTTCACTGGGGCATGATTGTTTTATTAGGAGGGCTCTGGTGGACGGCTGATGCTGGAGAGATGGATTGGCATCAAGTTCTTGCCTATTCTTTAATGGTGTTTATTGTTTTTAGGCTTATCTGGGGCGTTGTTGGAAGCGATACTTCGCGTTTTAGTCATTTTATTAAACCCCCTAAAGCGGTATTGGATTATATGAAGCTGACTAAGGAGCAAGGTGTCTCCTCTAGTATTGGTCATAACCCATTAGGTGGGTATATGGTGATTGCCTTGATTATGCTTGTTTCAGCTCAGCTGACCACAGGTTTATTTGCAACTGATGAGATATTTACTGAAGGCCCACTGTACTCTTTGGTATCGAGTGAGACCGGCTCCTTGATGAGCTGGCTACATAAAAAAATCTTCTATGTGATGTTGGGCTTTGCTTCTATCCATGTATTGGCTGTTGTTTACCATGGCCTTAAAGGTGATAAGTTAATCACTCCTATGATCACCGGTTACAAACAGGTATCTGAAGCAAGCGGATTGGAGTTAAAGTTTAAACCTGCTCTGATGGCTTTCTTGCTGGTGGCCCTGTTAGCGGGCTTGGTTGGAAATTACTTAATTAAACCTGTTGTGGGAATGCTGTAGCATTAAAAACAATAAGCCTGATGACTTGTGCACTCAGGCTTATTGTCGTCAGTGTCACTTAGTCTTTCTTGTAGCTATCGTGACAACCTTTACAATTTTTAGCTGTTGCCATAAAGGCTTGCTTCAGTGCTTTTTTATCGTCAGCTTTTGCTGCAATAGCTAGGGCTGCTGAATCTTTTTGAAGCTGAAGCATCTTGGCATCAAAATCAGCTTTTTCAGTCCAGACTTTAGGCAGTGCTTCAGTGTCACCTTTATCAGAACCTGGTGTAAAGCCCTCTAAAGGAAGCTTTGAAAGTGCCGCAACGTTGTCTGCTCGCATTGCAAACACCTCAGCATCAAACGGTTTCTTGCCTTTTAACATCGCGCCCATATCACCAAAATTGTAGGCTAGTAAGCTAAATGCTGATTGACGGTATTCAATTGCATCATCGGTCTTTTTGAAATTACCTGCCTGTACGCTTGTCGCTAGTACTGTACTGGTAACAACTGCCAAGATGGCCATTTTTGCATTCTTGTTCATTATATTGCTCTCACGTTTCTTGTTGTTTTGTGACATTACACCGTTATTGTATTCTTTTTTTATCGAGTGGTACTATCCAAATATTCAAGAGTTTACATGTAAAGATGAAAAGATTTGTAACTGAGTTTTGTGTTATTTAGGCTTAGCAGGATGATAGCTTTGGATTTTATGGGCTTATTGGTATTATTGTAATGGAGAGGCAGTACAGTTTGCTCTCCTGTTTCACCATCAAACAGGTAGATGCTTATAGATTGTGGAGTGAAGGTTGATGAGAGCTGAGTGGGATTGTGTATTAGAAAAAGTCGTGAGTCATCAAGATCACAACGCGCTAATTGAGCTATTTGAACTCCTGTTAACTGAAGAGGAGCGAAGTGCTATTGCGGGCAGACTAAAAGTGTTTCAGGTGCTACTTCTTGGTGAGATGAGTCAACGTCAGATAGCTGCTGAGTATAAGATAAGTATTGCTACTATCACACGTTGCTCTAACTATCTAAAACATATGTCTCCCGAGCAGAGAGAGAAGATTAAAACACTTATCTTAGGTTAAAACATACTGTGGCTTAATGGGAGTTGGTGTCGTCGGTTAGATGCCCGTTTTGCTAAGATATAGAGCGAGTAGCTAATTAAACTAAAACTGATGATGTAGCTCAGATCTGTTGTCGATATTTTATAGGTGATAATGGCAAGTAATAGGTAAACAAAGGGAAGTGAGTTATAGATAACTTGTGGAAACCTACCTTTTTTACGTTTCTTGACCGGATCAGTACGACGGTTTTGTGAGCGCATATTATAGACTTTGCTGCCTAGATAGAAGATGGTAAATGCGGCGATAAGTCCCCAGGGACTATCTAATACAAGTAAGCTTATTGAGCCAGTTGCGATATAGGTGATAGGCAGAATTTCATAGAGAGGTTTGCTAAGCATAAACAGTCCTTTGTTTGAGCTTGTAAATAGTTTGGTGCACCAGTTCGTTCTATCCATATTCTAGCCGAAAAAAAGCCCACTGCATGGATAACATGCAGTGGGCTTATATTTATTCGTAATGAGTTAATACTAATTAGCTCATTACCGAGTTATATCGATAGCTATTAGTGTCTGCAACCGCAGCCGCCGTTACCATCACAACCCTCTTTAGCGGGCTCATCTTTCTTGTCACTGCAGCGTCCCTCTTCATGATTGTGCTCATGTCCGCCGCCACAACATCCGCCTTCATGGCTATGCTCATGCTCTGATCCGCAACTGCTTCCATGTGCATGGATATGACCATGGGCAATCTCTTCGGCTGTCGCTTCACGGACTTCCATCACCTCAACGATAAAGTTGAGTGATTGACCTGCTAGAGGGTGATTTCCGTCAACAACAACGACATCATCTTTAACCTCTTTAACTTGGACAGGACGTTGTCCCATCTCTGTTTCTGCAATAAAGCGCATACCAGGTACGATATCCTGAATATCACCGAAAGCACTCAATGGGACTTCTTGGCGCAAACCATCGTGATATGGACCATAGCCGTTATCAGCATTTACTGTAACATCCAGTTTGTCGCCGACAACTTTACCCTCAAGTTCTGTTTCCAGACCTGGGATCATGTTCTCTGCTCCATGAAGATAAAGCATTGGCTCACCTTCAAATGAATCTTCGATAACTTGGCCTTGTTCATCAGATAAACGGTAGTGAATGCTAACTGCGCAGTGTTGGGTGATTTTCATATCGCCTCCAATTCAGAATGTGGGCGCATTCTAGCGCTCTTTTTATTCATTGGCGATGATTTGCATCAGGTAATGTCGATTAGCTCAGCTTTCTGGCCGATGATTTTAAGGTAAGCCCTGATTGGTTGTTTGCAGATTTTTACCATTAAATGAAAATTGTGACTATTTAAGCATATTTTTTAAAAATAAATTCATAAGTTAAAACTGAGTATTTAGAGGTGTTTTTGTGTATTTATCCCCTTAGTATTACAGGTTCTATGTAAGGTGCTGTTTTACGGAGTTTATATAGTGTTCGAATTATCTCTTATTATTATCTCTTTTATTTTTAGTTGCTTATTGTTCGTCATTACTTTGCCGTAAACGTAAGGTTTGTGGTTTTCTTAGTTCAAAGTCAAGTATAAGTATCAGCTAAGTTCCCCCAGTGGATGCTATTGATGAAAAAGAGCAACTAATGGTTTTTTTCAGTTAACTTAATATTTGGGGCTTGACAGCCCCATAGAAAAAAAGCAATTCTGTATCCATAGATTTTCACGTTTATTTGGATAGCTTAATTTTCTGATGCATTGCCTAAATCGAGTTGTAACCACCATTATTACAACCACCACGATTACATTCGTGGGGGCAGGCTAAACGTACTTAAATTTTTTTGAATATGACAAGCCCGCTCCCACACCAAGGAGCGGGCTTTTTTGTTTCTTAGGTATTTGGCGCGGTACAAGGAGAAAGTATGAAAGTAATGAAGTTTGGCGGTACCTCGCTGGCTAATTGGCAACGATTTAGTGCGGCAGCGGCCATTGTCGCTGATACAGCAAAAGATGAGTCCGTGGCAGTGGTATTATCGGCACCAGCAACAGTGACAAATGGGTTGCTGGAGATGGTTGACCTTGCAATTCAAGGTGGCGATTTTAAGTCGGTACTAGCGAATGTTGAGCGCGTATTTACGGCATTGTATCAAGATGCTAGCTCCACACTGTCACCTTCTCAGCTATCTCTGCTTATGGATAAGTTAACTGAGCAACTTAGCTTCTGGGAAAAGAAGCTGCTTGGTATCAATTTGCTCAATGAGTGCCCCGATTTTGTTCGCGCTGAAGTTTTAGTTTGCGGCGAGAAGCTCTCTTCTGCATTGATGGTCGAATTGATGTTGACCAAGGAGATAAGTTCAGATTTACTTGTACCTCAAGCCTTGTTTGTTGCCGATGGCGAGCCACTCGAGTCGGTCGTTGATATTGAGTCAAGTAAAGCTAAATTCAAACAAGTGCCGCTGGAGAGTAAACGAGTTTGGGTGATGCCAGGCTTTACCGCTGGAGACCGGGAGGGAAGGATAGTGACTCTTGGGCGTAATGGCTCAGATTATTCTGCAGCGGTTTTGTCAGCCTGTATCGATGCCAGTTGCTGCGAGATCTGGACTGATGTTGACGGGGTTTACAATACTGATCCACGTGTTGTTGCTGATGCAAAACTTCTCTCTCAGCTGAGTTACCAAGAGGCGATGGAGCTCTCCTATTTTGGCGCAAAAGTACTTCACCCTAAGACTATCTCTCCTATTGCCCGCTACCACATCCCTTGTTATATCCGTAACAGTTTTAACCCTTCTGCCATAGGCACCTTAGTCTCAAATGAGGCGGATAAAAGCGGCTTGAATGTGAAGGCCATCTCTAACCTTGATGCGCAGACGATGTTTGATATCTCAGGCCCTGGGATGAAAGGCATGGTCGGGATGGCGAGTCGGACGCTAGGTGCCATCTCCCGTGCTGGTGTCTCAATCTCTCTTATTACTCAAAGCTCTTCTGAGTACAGCATCAGTTTCTGTATTGCGACTCAAGATGCTCATAAAGCAAAAGCTTCATTGGAGTTGGAGTTCGAGTTAGAGCTGAAAAATGAGATCTTAGAGCCGATTGAGATGCGAGATAACTTAGCTATCGTTTCATTGATTGGAGATGGCATGCGCACCCATAAAGGGGTTGCTGGCAAATTTTTTCAAGCATTGGCGCAAGCGTCGGTGAACATCGTTGCGATAGCACAGGGATCTTCGGAGCGTTCCATCTCGACCGTTATCGAACAGCGTAAGATTAAGCATGCTATCTCAGCCTGTCACCAAAGCTTCTTTGATGTACAGCACTACCTAGACGTATTTCTTGTGGGGTGTGGCAATGTTGGTGCAGGTCTGCTTGAGCAGATCAAACAGCAAACTCAGATGTTAAAGCAGGAGCATATCACTATTCGCGTGTGTGGTATCGCTAACTCACGCCACATGCTTCTTGATGCCGAAGGCGTCGACCTGAACAGCTGGCAAGGGCTGCTCAGTGATAGCCAAACTGAGTGCGATCTCGACTTTATGTTGCAGTGGGCCAAAGAGCAGCAGCTACTTAACCCTGTGCTGGTGGATTGTACCTCTAGTGAGTATGTGTCCAATAAATATCTGGATGTGATGAATGCGGGTCTGCATGTCGTGACGCCAAACAAGAAATCAAATACTCGTGATATTGAGTACTACCGTGCACTGCGCCAAACCGCCCTTAAGCAGCGTAGACAGTTTCTTTATGAAACCACTGTTGGTGCTGGGCTACCTGTTATTGATAACCTTAAAAAGTTACTGTTTGCTGGTGATAAGCTGCTTAAGTTTAATGGCATATTATCGGGTTCTCTGTCATATATTTTTGGCATGCTCGATGAGGGGATGACACTCTCTGAGGCGACAGGAATTGCGCGAGATAAATGTTTTACAGAGCCCGATCCTAGAGACGATCTCAGTGGCATGGACGTTGCTCGCAAGGTGTTGATTTTAGCCCGTGAAGTAGGATTGGAGCTGGAGCTCAGTGACATCACTATTGAATCAGTGTTACCTGATGACTTTGATGCCAGTGGAGATGTAGAGACCTTTATGGCTAACTTACCTAAGCTGGATCAGCAGATTGCACAGTGGGTTGAGAAAGCGCGCTCAGAAGGAAAGGTACTGCGTTATTTGGGGCAAATTGACGATGATGGATGCCGCGTCAAGATAGCTGAAGTGGATGCTGATGACCCTCTTTATAGCGTCAAAGGTGGTGAAAATGCGTTGGCTTTCTATAGCCGTTATTATCAACCAATTCCGTTCGTACTTCGCGGCTATGGTGCGGGTACCGATGTGACAGCTGCTGGTGCATTTGCTGATCTGCTTAGAACATTAAACTGGACTCGGGAGATGAGTGCATGAGTGTGAATATACTTAGCGAGCAACTTTTGATGAGAAGCACAGATACTGGTGTCAGTCTGATGAGTATGAAGAAGGGATGTTCTCTATGAGTTTAACGGTTTACGCCCCAGCTTCTATGGGAAATGTTGGAGTCGGTTACGATCTCTTGGGCGCTGCGCTTGCGCCGATTGATGGCAGTTTATTGGGGGATAAAGTCTCCATTGCTGCATCTACTTCTGGAGTGCAATTAAAGGTGGAGGGCCATTGGGCTGATAAGCTTCCACCAGAGCCGAAGGAGAATATTGTTTATCAATGTGCACTATTTTTTATGGAGCAGCTAAATAAGCAAGATGGGGTTGCACTTACTTTAGAGAAAAACCTTCCAGTCGGGAGTGGCTTAGGATCAAGTGCGAGTTCGGTTGTTGCGGCCCTCTATGCGTTAAATGAGTATTTTGACAGACCCTATGATAAGCAAGCTTTACTGCGACTGATGGGGGAGTTTGAAGGCAAGATAAGTGGCTCTGTTCATTATGATAATGTCGCGCCCTGTTATTTAGGTGGGATGCAGTTGATGTTAGATACACAAGCGAAAGTGTGTGACAGCATCCCTTCGTTTGAAAACTGGTACTGGGTTGTTGCCTATCCTGGTATCTCCCTTTCGACCTCTAAGATGCGTGAACTCTTGCCAGATCATTATGACAAGTCTGTTGCTATCGACTTTGGGCGTAACTTAAGTGCTTTTGTTCACGCTTCATATCAACAAGATGCTGAGCTGGCTATTTCGGTATTGAAAGATGTCATGGCTGAGCCTTATCGCGCATCGGCCATTCCTGGTTATGAGCTAGCCAGAGACGCGTTAGATAAGTTAGGCATGTTGTCGACGGGGATCTCAGGAAGCGGGCCGACACTCTTCTCTGTTACCGATAGCTTAGAGACGGCGCAAGCAGCGCAGGCCTGGTTAGACTCAAACTATGTTGAGCAAGGGCTTGGCTTCTCTCATATATGTAAGCTCGATGCCTTAGGCACTCGCACAATAGATTAATAAGTATTGAAAAAGGTAGTTAAACCTATGGAACTGTATAACTTAAAACACCCCTCACAAGTGGTTAATTTTGCCCAAGCGCTCACGTTAGGCCTAGGTAAAGACAGAGGCTTGTTTTTTCCTAAATCTATTCCTGTATTAGAGGATATGGACTCGCTATTGGCACTGCCGTTTGTCGAGCGTAGCAAAAAGGTATTAGGTGCTTGGCTCGCCAGTGAGATAGGGCAGGAGAGAGTTGACTCCCTCGTTGAGAAAGCTTTTAACTTCGACCTTAAACTGGCTAAAGCTGATGAGCATCGTTACTGCCTAGAGCTGTTTCATGGCCCTACCTTAGCCTTTAAAGATTTTGGAGCCCGCTTTATGGCCCAGTGTCTGAATGAGCTTGCGGGTGATGACAAAATTAATATATTGACGGCCACCTCCGGTGATACTGGCGCTGCTGTTGCAGATGCTTTCTTTGGGCTGGATAAGATCCAAGTTGTGGTGTTATACCCTAAAGGTAAGATAAGTGTTCTTCAGGAGAAGATGTTTACCACGCTAGGGGACAATATTCACACTGTGTCGGTTGAGTCAGATTTTGATGCTTGTCAGGACTTAGTTAAGCGAGCATTTGAAGACAGTGATGTACGTGATGGTTTGCACTTAAACTCTGCAAATTCAATTAACATCAGCCGTTTGCTAGCGCAGATCTGTTACTACTTTGAAGCAGTTGCTCAGTTTAAGCGCGAGCACAAGCAAGATCCTGTCATCGCGGTTCCAAGTGGTAATTTTGGTAACCTAACTGCGGGCTTATTTGCTAAGGCGATGGGGTTACCTGTAGCAAGATTTGTTGCTGCAACCAATAGTAACGATACCGTGCCTCGCTATCTTGATAAGGGGGACTGGTTGCCACATGCTACGGTTGCCACTATGTCTAATGCAATGGATGTATCTGAGCCAAGTAACTGGCCAAGGGTTGAGGCGGTAGTTGAGAAGATGGGGTGGTCGCTAGCCGACATTACTGGTGTTGCTTTATCGGAGCAGGATACTTCAAAGGCGCTGAGTGAGCTGAATCGTCAAGGTTACCTCTGTGAGCCCCATGCTGCCATTGCTGCACAGGCGCTGAGTCTAACTCAGTCTGATGGCGAGAGGGGGATATTCTTAGGGACAGCGCATCCTGCTAAGTTTAAGGATGTGGTCGATAGAGAGCTTGAGGTCAATCTACCTCTACCTCAAGAACTTGCAGCGGTGGAGAAGAAGGATATCTTGTCTGTCACATTGCCTGCAGATTTTGGGCAACTCAAACAACACCTTTTCAAGATTCTCTAGTGTTTGAACTTATTTATAAAAAGGAGGGCGTACCCTCCTTTTTTATTAGCTAGTGAATGATTGTCTACCGAAAATTACCTTTGTTAAAAGTAATGATGATACTTGTGGGTATCGACTTTGATTTTTACATATAAAGTTTGATCTTAGAGGCTTAATTTACACTGAGCTATCCAGTTCACTTGTGTATCACCACGTATCCTGCTTCAAATAATTGGTGTGATCTCTGTCACAACTTTTTGTTTTCAATTTGTATATCTTGCCTCGCAGTTTTTCAGATAGGTTCCAAATTGTGTATAAAATTTTGACTGCCATGCTTATCTCTCTCATGCTGACAGCATGCTCCTCGATGGATGAACCAGAGCTGTATCATAGGATCAATGAGGCTTACGATTTTGAAGTGACCCATTGCGATAGTTTTGCCATGGTAACTGGCATCGGAAGGGGGGAGAGGGCGTTAAGAAACGCGAAAGTCAACGCCATGAATCATGGCGAAGAGTTGGGAGGTACCCACATTGTTTGGTTGCAAACCGATCATGGTGATCCAACAAAAGTCGTCGCGGTCATCTACAAATGTTTGCAGTAACTGTTAACGAGTACTAATCCACTGCGATGTGCTTTTTAGTCAAACTGCGTAGCCAATTTATCTCATCTACCCAAATGTCAGAGTTGATGGTTTCTAGTACCATAGGAATATTCTCAGTGGCGGGATGATTCATAATAAATTCAAACCCCTCTTTTCCAATGTGGCCTAGACCTAAAGACTCGTGTCTGTCAACGCGGCTATTTAGTGGCGTTTTACTGTCATTGAGGTGCATGGCTTTTAGGTAGCGATCGCCTACTATTCGGTCAAATAGGGCGAAGCTCTCCTCACAGGCCTGATAGGTACTGATGTCGTAACCTGCTGCAAACATGTGGCAGGTATCTATGCAAACCCCAACGCGAGATTTATCCTCTACGCCATCGATGATCTGAGCGAGCTGCTCAAAACTATGACCTAGGTTTGAGCCTTGTCCTGCGGTATTTTCAATCACAGCGGTGACATGCTGTGTTTTGTCTAACGCCATATTTATCGACTGACTGATCCTAGATAGGCATTCATCAATCTCTATCTTTCTTAAATGGCTTCCTGGGTGGAAGTTAAGTAGTGATAGCCCCATCTGCTCACAACGTTCCATCTCGTCGAAAAATGCCAATCTGGATTTTTCAAGTTGCTCTTGATCCGGGTGCCCTAGGTTAATCAAGTAGCTATCATGGGGTAAAATAGCTTCACTTAAGATGTTTGCTTCTTGGCAGTTTTGCTTAAAATCTATTACCTGTTGTGGGCATAGGGGCGCAGCTTGCCATCTCCTTTGGTTTTTTGTGAACAGCGCAAATGCATCTGCTCCTATTTTTTTGGCATTAATGGGGGCGTTAGCTATCCCACCTGATGCGCTGACATGGGCGCCAACCCAACGACTCAAACTCATTTAAATAGTTTTCCTTACAAAATTTTCTTAAATAGTTGCACACTTTAGGGGGAATTAAAGTCGCGAAATATTAAGCCTTAACTATGCTATTAACATAAAGTTAATTAAAAAGATGGCCTAGGGTAAAGGTAATTGGAATGGACTCTACAGCGTTTAAAGAATTCTCTCAAACGGATCTTAATCCTTTGTGGCCTAGATTACTGGCTGAGTTAGGAAAATTACAGGCTGATTTTATTAATGGGGAGGATGTTCTGCTTCCCCTCTGTCGAGTCTTAGCTGAGCTCAGCCAATCCCAAGCCGTATTAATATTCCCTAAAGACAGATTCGATTCTGAAGATATGCCAGCGTGCACAACCTGCTGGTGCCGCGATCCTGTTCGCTATTTAACCCTATGGAAAGAGGCCAAGGAATGGCCATTTATGAATCAGGAACCCACTGTTCATCGCTGGCAATCGTTTGTTATCTGGCCGGCTAAAAGAGTCAATATTCAGATATTTTTCCACTCAGCAAGTGAGGAGTGGTTGTCATTTCTATTATCGTCAAATGAAACGCTGTCAGAGATCATCATGGGGATGTTGGCTCAACAATCCGGTGAAGAGCGGGAGAGTGTAAGAGCTCGAGTGACATCAACAATTGACACTGAGATGTTCCAATCGATCGTAAGTAACAGTGAAGATCTTATTCTTGTGGCAAGTCGGTCACCTTTTGGTGTACCTAGCATCATGTACTCTAACGCTGCAGCGACCAGTGTCAGTCACTACCCCAGAAGCCAGTTGATTGGTAAGCCTATTACGATGTTATTTGAGTCTGGACTGGAGGGTGATGAGGAGAATCAGTTACTGCAAGCGATTAACTGCCGCACCGATTTCGATGGTGAACTTGTCTGCACAACAGCAAATAATGAGGAAGCTTTACTGCATATGCACTTAGTCGCACTGGAGGAGACGAGTGGGCATGGCAGTTTATTTGCTTTGGTTGGTCGGGATATCACCGAGCAAAAGCAGTTACAACATATCATGGCTAGAACTCAAAAAATGCAAGCTATGGGGCAGTTGGTGGGAGGTATAGCTCATGACTTTAATAACATATTGGGTGTGCTTAAGGGAAATCTAGAGTTATTGGAGTTAAAGATCACAGAGGAGAAGCTACTGCGTTACCTTAAAAATGCGTTTAAAGCGTGCCAAAGAGGTACCGATCTTACTCGGCGTTTGCTGCAATTTTCAAGGCAGGAGCAATTTAGCGCGCATCACTGTCAAGTTAATGAGGTGATTGGTGGCATGGAAGAGCTGCTAGGTAAATCACTCACGACCCAGATAAAGCTAAAAACGGAAGTGAATAAAGATATTGCAGATATCTATGTTGATCGCGGCGATCTAGAAGATGCGCTTCTTAATCTGGTGTTAAACGCTAAAGACGCGATGGGTGGAGAGGGAGATATCTTGATTAAAACAGATATCACCTATTTGAGTGGTTTACTCCCTGGCATAACAGGGAGCCCTCAGGTTGAAGAGGGACAGTATGTCACTGTGTCTGTGACTGACTCTGGTTGCGGGATCCCCGCCCATCTTTTAGAGAAAATCTTTGAGCCTTTTTTTACCACCAAAGATAAGAGTAAAGGCACCGGACTTGGATTATCTATGGTGTATGGCTTTGTTAAGCGCTCTAAAGGTTATATGAGCGTGATGAAATCCGATGAGCAGGGAACCGAGTTTTGTCTTTGGTTTCCTGTGACTAAGCAAGCAATAGTCGAAGAGATAAAGAAGGATGAGCGGATAAAGGTGCCTGTGGTCGCGAGTAAGCTTAAGGTATTGATTGTTGACGATGAAGTTGAGCTGCTCAATGTATTAAAGGATTACTGTGAATTGTTAGGAATGGAAGTTGAGTCCTGTAATGATCCTTTAGAGGTGAGAAGACGCTATAGCAGTGGCCTAGGGGATATTAAGTTATTGATCACCGATGTGTTGATGCCAGGTGGGATAAATGGTTATGAACTGGCTAAAGAGCTATCGGCAGATGCTGAGCTTTCCGTGTTGCTGATATCGGGCTTTATCGGTGATATCGGTATCAATAAAAATGAAGATATGCCCTATCGGGTGTTACATAAGCCCTTTGATCTGGAGGGACTTGTGGACTCTCTTGAGCAGGTGGGGATTGAGTTTACTTGCGCTAGTGAGTAGGTCTCAATCTATATCTTGAAGCTGTTTGGGTACAAGTGTTTCAAGTGGCTACTGGTGAAATAGCGTTTAATTTTTGGGTTGTGTGCAGTTAAAGCTTATATAAGGAGATAGAGGGTTATGGCACAAATACGAGTATGGGTTGTCGATGATGATCCGGATTATTGTGAGTTGATATCTGAAGTGTTGAGTGATGATTATCAGGTCACCCTCTTTAATGATGCTAATTCATATCGTACAGCGTTGGAGCTAGAGACACCTGAGCTTATTCTGATGGATATCAATCTCCCTGATGTGAGTGGTATTGAGTTATGTCAGGAGTTGATGAATTCAGGGAAAGATGTGGCAGTCATTTTTGTGTCGGGCATGAATACTCTCGAGGAGAGACTGAGGGCTTATGAGGTTAGCGCCGTTGACTTTATCGCTAAACCTTTCGAGCTCAAAGAACTTCAAGCAAAGGTGCAGGCGGTTGCTTCATATCAAGCTAAGAAGCAATCTCTGGTTCAAGCTGAGTCTATGTCGAGAAATATGGCGTTTCAATCCATGACTGAGTCATCGCAATATGGCGCTGTTTTGCAGTTCTTTAGACAGTGTTTTCTCTGTAATGATTACCAGAGTTTAGCCGATGCTTTCTTTGAGTTGATGCAGCAGCTTAATCTCAGTACCTGTTTAGAGATCCGTGATATGGAGGTGCACTACTTTGCGCCCCAAAATGCAGAGATCAGCCCAATTGAAGCCAATATTTTAGAGCTTCTTGATAAGCATGGTCGCCTATATGATTTTGGCAGCCGAACCATATGTAATGATAAGCATGTTTCGTTTTTGATTAAAAATATGCCGATGGATGATGAAGTTCTATATGGGCGATTGCGGGATGTGATTGCGGTTATTGTTGAGGGGCTTGAGGCGCGCGTTATGGATATCGGTCGTCAGAAAACCCTTGAACATGTTTTTAAAGAGATCCAAGGGCTTTTAGGGAACATCTCTGGTGCAATTGTTGAGCATGACCAAAAATTTAGTGCAGCTTTAACCGGAGTAACCACAGAGATCCGCAGTAGTTTTCATGTGTTAGATATGACGGAGGAGCAGGAGGATTACTTTGCATCTTTGGTGGAGAGAAACCTGAAAGAAGCCAGTTCGGCGGGGGATGCATTTTATCGCCTACAGGGCTCCCTTAAAACGGTCAGAAACGTGGTTGAATCGAGTGTCTCTTAATGTTGGGGGGATTATCTCCTTTTTAGTTGATCTTAGTCACGTCAACGAGAGAGGAGCTTTTGCTATATTGGGTAATGTTTAATCTATTTACTAGTATTGTACATATAAGGTGTTCGGAATATGGAGATCACTATGCTTGCAAGACTGAACAATGATCATAAACATATCGCAATTTTGCTCAATATTCTGAAGGTGAAATATAGCAGACTAGAGGTTGGCGAAGCTGTTAACTATAACCTGATCAGGGATATTGTTGAGTATATGCAAAGCTATGCAGAGCATAGCCATCATCCTTTAGAGGATATCATTGATAGCTATTATATGGCTAAGTACTCCCCTGAAGCGCGTGATGAAAAGCTAGCTAAAGAGCATCAAAAGTTGACCGAGTTTTCCGCTTCGCTTATGGCGAACTTAAACTTAATTTTAAGTGATGTGGTGGTCTCAAGAGAGCAGTTGATTATCGACCTTAAATCCTATGTTGCTGAGCAGGAGGAGCATATGGTTTATGAGAACAGCACCATATTCCCACTGTGGTCAAAGATGACCGACGAGGAGGATTGGAAAAATATACAGCAGGAGTGCTCCCTTAAGTTGATTGATGACCCTCTGTTTAATGACGATGATAATGTTCTGTTTGAAGAACTTAGAGAGTACATTAATTCAGACGACACAGATTAATAAAACAGAGAGCTGGTTTATTCCCTCCTGATTGACATAAGTGTTCTGACCTCCAGGGTCTTATGCGTTCCATACGTTTTAAGACATTCCCCATATCCCTATGGGTCAGTGGAGGAAATGTCTTAAAGATGTCGGGAACATCTAAGACCAGACACAAAGTCAATTTCTATCCTTGACCTCTAGGACGGAGGGAATGTCATGGAGGTGTCTGGAACACCGACGACACATGGGAAATTGACATAAGTGTTCCAGACACAAAAAAGAGCGCATTATGCGCTCTTTTTGATCTTGATATTTTACATTAGGAGGTTATCAAGTTCACATTCGAAACTTTTATCGATATCTTGTAGCTCTTTAAGTAAGCGATGCTTCTCTTTCAGTGCTTCAATTTCACGCCATTTACGCTTCTTATTGGAGCTTCTTGAGCGACTCGGCCTTTCTACGACTGCATCTAGCGCACTACCATAATCTAGTCGATTCATGGCAACCTCCTGTTGTTGTTATTCTGTTCAACAAATAAATACCACACTTTTAAAATAGTGTGCAAGAGAAATGTTTCATTTGTGTTAATTCAATGTGACCTTTTGATGTTGTTTGAACACTAAAGTTGTAGGTAAGTGTAAAAGATACAAAAGGATGGAGTGTCTGAAATTTGAGAATAAAAAAAGCCAGTAAAAACTGGCTTTTTTCTAAAAATCGACTACGGCGTTAGATTTTGCCTTGTCTGAACATATTTATTAGACCGTTACTGGAGCTGTCTAATGAGGTCGCATCACTGTCAGCACTGAGTCTTTCCAGTACATCATTACCTAAACTTTTACCTAACTCTACTCCCCATTGATCGAAGGAGTTGATATCCCAGATAGCACCTTGAACGAAGGTTCTGTGCTCATAAAGTGCAATGAGTGAGCCTAGTGTTGATGGTGTTAACTTATCCATTAGGATCGTATTACTTGGCTTATTGCCAGGCATAACTTTATGTTTGGCGATCAGTGCTTGTTCGTCAGCTGATAACTTGCTACCTGAAAGCTCATTAAGGGCTTCATCATAGTTACGTCCCTGCATCAGAGCTTGTGTTTGACCAAAGCAGTTAGATGCCAGTTGAATATGATGTTCACCGAGAGGGTTATGGCTTTGAAGCGGCATAATAAAGTCCGCTGGAATAAGCGCAGTACCTTGGTGAATTAACTGGTGGTAAGCATGTTGACCATTGGTGCCTTCTCCGCCCCAGATAACAGGGCCTGTGCTAAAGTCCACATCGGTTCCATCTAAGGTAACTGACTTACCATTACTTTCCATATCAAGTTGCTGGAAGTATGCGGGTAAGCCACGTAGATAGTGATCATAGGTCAGTACCACATGGGATTGAGCGCCGTGGAAGTTACCATAGAGCAGAGAGAAGAGGCCCATAATCACTGGCATGTTTTCAGTCAGTGGCGCTTCTAAGAAGTGCTTGTCCATCTCATGAGCACCTTGTAACAGCGCCTTGAAATTGTCCATTCCAATTAACAGTGCAATTGGTAGTCCAATAGCTGACCAGAGTGAGTAGCGTCCGCCTACCCAGTCCCACATCGGGAAGATGTTTTCTGCATCAATACCAAACTCAGTCGCCTTAGGAACATTAGAGGTGACGGCCACGAAATGCTTAGCCACATCAAGCTGGCTTCCGCCTTGCTTGAGGAACCAATCTTTAGCACTTAAGGTGTTTGTCAGTGTCTCTTGGGTACCAAAAGATTTAGACGACATGATAAACAGGGTTGTCTCAGCATCCAGTGTCTTTAGCTTTTCACAGATAGAGGTGGCGTCAACATTGGCAACAAAATGACAGTTTAGCTCACCAGTCCAGTAGGGTCTGAGTGCTTGAGAGACAATTTTAGGGCCTAGGAAGGAGCCGCCGATGCCGATACTAACGACATCAGTTATTCTCTTGCCTGTATAGCCTTTCCATTGACCAGAGGTGATAGCGTTAACAAACTCAGCCATCTTCTGCTGAGTTTCCTGCACTTCCTGTACAATGTTGACGCCATCAAGCAGTATCTCTTGCTCTGGGCTAGCACGAAGGGCGGTGTGTAAAACAGCGCGCTTCTCTGTGGTGTTGATTATTTCGCCGTTGAACATGCCTGCTATTTTTGATTGTAGCTGAGCATCTTCGGCAAGTTTAAAAAGTAAAGAGAGTGTCTCTTCTGTCGCTCTATTTTTAGAGTAATCCAAAAATAGGCCACAGGCAGAAGTTGACATAGTCTTAAAACGTTGAGCATCACCCTCAAACAGGTCTCTCATATGTGGCAGTGACTGCGTATGAGTGCTTAGTGCCTGCCAGGTGTCGCTCTGGGTCAGTCTGGTCATCTCTTTAACTCCTTTTTAAGAGGTTAGTTTCTCTTTAAGCATTACTTCCAGCTTACCTTGATCGATTGCGAAGTTACGAATGCCTTCAGCTAGCTTCTCAACGGCCATAGGATTTTCATTAAACTCCCAACGGAACTGCGCTTCAGTTAATGGCTCACCCGCTTCTACAGTTGTTTCTGCCGGAATAAGCTTACGTACAACTTCAGTCTGTGAGTTGGCCATCTCTTCAAGAAGAGCTGGTCCAATCGTTAAGCGATCACAACCGGCAAGTTCGATTATTTCACCAGTATTTCTGAAGCTTGCGCCCATAACAACTGTGTTAAATCCATGACGCTTGTAGTAGTTATAGATCTCGGTAACAGAAACAACACCTGGATCTTCGGTTGCTGAATATTCAAGTCCAGTGTCTTTCTTGTACCAGTCTAAGATACGACCAACAAAAGGAGAGATAAGGTAAACACCAGCTTCTGCACATGCTCGTGCTTGAGCAAAGCTAAATAGCAGTGTCAGGTTACAGTTAATCCCTTCTTGCTCAAGCTCTTTAGCCGCACAGATCCCTTCCCAAGTAGAAGCAAGCTTGATAAGAATACGAGATTTATCTATGCCAGCTTCTTGATAGAGCTTGATAAGCTTGTGGGCTTTAGCGATAGAGCCTGCTTTATCAAAAGAGAGGCGAGCATCGACTTCGGTAGAGATACGGCCTGGAACGATTTTTAATATCTCGACACCGATATTAACAGCAAGTTTGTCACCAGCATCTTCTACTTGCTGGTCAATCTGGGAGCTCTGCGTTTTAGCCCATTCGATGGCATTTTCGATAAGGTGTGCATAGTCCGGGATCTGGGCTGCTTTTAAAATTAATGACGGGTTAGTCGTTGCGTCTTCTGGTTGATAACGCTTGATGGCTTCAATGTCTCCAGTATCAGCGACAATGGTGGTGATTGATTTGAATTGCTCTAGTGTATTAGCCATAAAATTACATCCTTCTTAAGAAGCAGCTTAAGGTTTGTGATTTGCAGCAGGTATTAGAAGCGATCTTGATGATAAATCCAACCATAAATGAAAAAAAATTACAGGAAAGTTGCAAAATATCAGTAAAAAGGTTTTTAAAGGATAAGATTGCTTGAAAATACCCACTTAAAATGAGTATCCGAGAGTATAGCTTGTAGCTCGCTATCATTACAGATAAAAAAAGTCGCTGCCAAGGCAGCGACTTTTTTAACCAAAGAGCAAGAAGCGTATTACTTGATTAGGGCTTCTTTTTTCACGCCTGTGACGTGAGCTTCGATACGGCGGTTAGCCTTGTTTGCAGCTGGGCTGCTACCTTCGATGATAGGTTGAGTGATACCGAAGCCTTTCGCTTCTACGCGATCTTGCGCAATACCATATTTTTCAACCAATATCTTAGCAACGGCGTTAGCACGCTTGTCAGATAGCATCATGTTGTACTCAGCTTTACCTACATCAGAGGCATGACCTGAGATCAGCACTGTCGATTTAGGGTGCTGGTTCATGTAGTTCGCTAGCTTCTCAATCTGCTGGTAAGATTCGTTCTTAACCACTGATGAGTTGTTAGCAAACTGAATCGAGCCAACATCACGCTGCTCAGTTGTCTCTTTGTAGATAGTACAACCATTACCATCAACTTGATGAGTTGAAGGTGTATTTGGACATTGGTCCATATCGTCAGTTACACCGTCATTATCTGAATCGACTGGTGCTGCAACGACTGGAGCGACCACTGCGGCTGGAGCAGTACGACCGAAACGGTAACTAAGCTCTAATCCCCAATAGTTGCTTTCCATGTCAAGTGTATTCCACTTGTCATCTTCTAAGTTTTCATAGCGGCGGTATTTAGCCTGTAGCTTCAAATTCTCAGTGATGTTATAACCGACACCAACACCAAAGTAAGGTGCTACGCCGCTGTCACTATAGTACTCAGTGCCATACTGCTTGTTGTTTGATAGCAGGTAGTTCATCGCACCAGCTTCAGCCGATAGACTCCAGCGTTGTGAAAGTGGCATAAAACCAACTAGACCAAGGGTCATACCTTTGGCACCAACATCGTTACGCTTGTTGGCATAGTCTGTCCACTCTCCGCGACCAAGATCACGGTAACCTAGTTCAACACCAAAATAGTCGTTAAATAGGTAACCGCCAAATACGTCCCAAGCGTAAGGATCATCTTTACCACAAACTTTCATGGTTTTTAGATCGCAGCTTGGTTCATAATCGTTAACACCAACACCGCCACCCACATACCATGGGGTCAGCTCTTGAGCTGCATTAGCAGCAAAAGGGAGCATCGATGTCAGCAAAACTGCTTTTAATGTATTGTTCATCATTTTCCAAATCCTTTTCTTGTTAATACTTCCCCGTTACTGCTTATCGATTGATGATGCAGAGCCAACCCTTTGGGAGGGGATTCCTTTGTTTTTGTCGTTGGCGTCACTATTATCCATTGAATTGTGAACTATTTCCAACTTGATTGCGTACAAATAGTGATTTACCACAAGTTTTTTGTATAAAAAAAGGTGTACCCAGAAGGGATACACCTTTTTATTAATTTTACTTAATGAATGCGTTTTTTAGCGAGTCCAGACCCAATTTTCAAGACTAATAGGGTCAACACCGTTAGCTTTGATATAGTTTCTGTGGTCCACGAGACGCTGAAGCATGTCTGTGGTAATGGCCACGTGTTGGGTTTCGTCGATGACGCCTTGCTGGAACAACTTGTAAGCCATATCAATAACCAAGTGGTAACGAGAAGTACCGTTACGAACGCCCATATCAAATGGCGTTGTTGTTGAACCTTCCTCTTCGTAACCTTTGATTCTGAATCTATCACTGCCTTTATAATCAAATACCAACTTCTTAATGGTATTTGGGTAACCGTGATAGTTAAATACCACACCTTTATCGGCGGTAAATACCTCATCCATTAACCAAGGCTTGCTTTGGAAATCCAAGCTACCTAAGCCGCTGCTGGTAAGCTCGGTGACGCTAACAAAGCGAATACGCACCCTTGGCAGTAACTCACGTATGAGTACCAGTGATGCCATCGCTTCTTGGGTGACGTAATCACCACAACCAACGAGTACAACATCTGGGTTTTCATCGGAGGCAAAATCCCAAACCATGACGCCATCTTTTGCTTGTTGGCGTGCTTCATCAAGTGTTAGCCACTGAGGCAAGTCTTTCTTACCCGCAACTAAGATGTTGAGCTTGTCTCTGTCTTCATATGCACGCTCTGTATAAACCAAAGTGCTGTTACCGTCGGCTGGTAGGTAAGCTGAGATGATCTTAGGGTGCTTCTCTAACATTGCGCCGAGGAATGACGGGTTTTGATGCGAGTAACCGTTGTGGTCTTGACGCTCAAGGAGCGATGATAGCACCACGTTACAGGCAGGTACTGGCTTACGGAAGTGTACCCCTTGGCTGGCATAGACATACTTACAGTACTGATCGGCCATTGATGAGACAACTTGTGAGAATGACTCATAAGTTGGGAACATCGCGTGGCGACCTGTCACAGTGTAGCCATGCATCATACCGAAGAGTAAGTTCTCTGAAAGTAGCTCGATAACACGTCCATCACGGGCCATGTCTTCATCCCACTCCTCGATAGGCCACTGCCATGCGCGGTCTGTTTCTTCAAATACTGCTTGAAGTTGATTCGAGTAAGTCTCATCAGGGCTGAAGATACGTAGGTTACGTTGGTCACGGTTGAGTTTAAATGCATCACGCATCCACTCACCCATCTTATACATAGAGAGCCCCCGCTGTCCTCTTGGTGTTTCCGGACCATAAGAGAGCTTTTCAAGGTCTGGTTTGGACAGGGCACGAACGACTTCGCCACCATAGCTTAAGTGTTGACGGCCGCAGCAAAGCTCTGCTGGTGGAATGAGAGATTGGATCTCTTTATCGAAAATTAGCTGGCCTTGTTCGTTGATTGAGTAGAGCTCATTAAAGTTATAGCTTGCAAGCCAAGTATCGAGAGCATCTAAGTGGCCTTTATCTGTGGCGCACTTATTAACGATAACTTGGTGAGATTCGCAGTTACCCTCTAGCTTCTTACCATTATACTGTGAGGTACCTGTCCAGCCTTTTGCTGTACGCATCAAAATCACTGGCCAGCGAGGCTTGACAACATCTTCACCACTGCGTGCACGGGTTTGAATGGCGGTTATCATCTCATAGGAGGTGTCCATGGCTTTCGTCATCTGCACATAGACATCTTCATCGAGCTCATCGTCAACGATGATTGGATGGTAGCCAAGGCCGCGGAACTCAAGATCTAGCTCTTCGTGGCTCATACGTCCCATACGGGTTGGGCCTGAGATCTTATAACCATTAATATGGACGATAGGCAGTACGGCGCCATTGGTTGCAGGGTCAACTAAGCGGTTAGCATACCAAGATGCTGCGAGTGGACCTGTTTCTGATTCACCATCACCCACAAGACATGCTGCAATTAAATCAGGATTATCCAGTACTGCGCCCCAGGCAACAGAAAGCGAATAACCTAGCTCGCCACCCTCTAAAATTTGGCCTGGTGCTTCAGGGTTTGCATGGGATGGGTAGCCGTAAGCGGCGGAGAACTTTTTACAGATATCTTCAATGCCAGTTTCGTTGTATGGAATGTTTTCTGGGTAGAAGTGGCTAAGAGACCCCTCCATAAACAGGTTAGCTTGTACGGCAGGAAAACCATGGCCAGGGCCGACTAAATAGACAAAGGAGCGCTGGTTCTTGACGATAAGGCGGTTGACGTTGGCATAAACAAAGTTGATACCTGGGCAGGTGCCCCAGTGGCCAAGCAGTCTAGGTTTAATATCTGAGTGAGTAAGCGAACGTTTATGTAGTACGTTCTGCTTGAGGTAAATTTGCGAAGTGGCTAGAAAGTTGGTAGCTCGAACAAATTTCTTTAGTGCGCTGATCTCTTGCTGTTGTGACATAAATAACCCCATTTATAGTAAGCAAAAAGTTAATCAAACCTCATGGGAAACACTATATTTGTAATTTTATTACAAAAATGTGTTCTATATCTTGTTTTGCAAAAGTTATAAGTTTTGTAAATTGTTGCTAATTTGGTGGTAAAACCTTTGTGTTATCAGTTGTGAAAGGTGATTTTTAATGTGAACGACCGTGATTTAGGTGTTATGTAAATGGTTAAGTGTGATCGTGATCACGCGAGGTATTTTTAATGGTATGCTATTTTGCGGCATCGAATTCGGTAAGCCTAGCTTTAATTGGCTTAGGAAAGGATAATTAAATAGAAAATTTACCGGTATTCTTTGATCAAAATTGGAAGGAAACTTATAACAAGCCAGATACGGTAAGGTAAAGCTATCAGACCGATATTTGTCATGGGGATAAAAATTAGCTTATGTTTGAAAAATTAATGATGTGGATCGAGTCTGCGATCAACTACACAAATGGCCTGCTTTGGGGCAGTGTGCTTATCTATGTGTTAGTCGCAGCAGGTGTCCTATTTACACTACGCTTAGGTTTTATCCAGTTTCGTTTATTCGGACATGGTGTCAAACTCGTTATTCAAGGGCGTGAGAAGATTGACGGGATCTCCTCATTCCAGGTGTTTTGTACCTCGATGGCGGCGCGAGTCGGTACCGGCAATATGGCTGGTGTGGCTGTTGCTATCACAGTAGGTGGCGCCGGCGCGATATTTTGGATGTGGCTTATTGCTATGCTAGGTATGGCAACGGCCTTTATTGAGTCGACTCTGGCTCAAGTCTACAAAGTCAAAGACAGTGAAGGTCAGTACCGTGGTGGTCCCGCTTATTATATGGAGCGTGGACTGGGCAAACGCTGGATGGGGACTATCTTCTCTATACTGCTTATTATTGCTTTTGGTTTCGCTTTTAACTCTGTGCAAGCCAACACCATGACAGATGCACTTAATAATGCATTTGGTTTCGATAAAACATTCATTGGTCTTGTTATTGTACTTGCCTCTGCTTACATTATTTGTGGTGGATTAAAGAAGGTTGCCAAGGCATCTGAACTGATTGTGCCTGTGATGGCGGTGGCTTACTTAGCGATAGCCTTACTGGTACTTGTCACCAATATCGAGCAGGTTCCTGCAGCACTATCACTGATCGTTAAGAGTGCGTTAGGTTGGGAAGAGGCCGCTGGTGGCGCGATGGGCGCTATGATGGCCGGTATTGCACGTGGTTTATTCTCCAATGAAGCGGGTATGGGCAGCGCGGCTAATATTGCGGCATCGGCGACACCGAACCCTAATCACCCAGCGTCTCAGGGCTTTGTACAGATGATCGGTGTTTTTGTTGATACCATCGTTATCTGTAGCTCCTCAGCTGCGATCATCATGCTCTCTGGTGTACTCGATGCACCAAATGGACAAGAGGGGATAGGATTGCTGCAGTTAGCGTTAAATAATGAGCTAGGTGCTTGGTCATCTTATTTCTTGGCATTTGCGATTATCCTCTTCTGCTTCTCCTCAATTATTGCTAACTACAGCTACGCAGAAAGCAATGTTATGTTTTTAACTAAGAGCAAAAAAGTACTCTTCATCTTCCGCGGCCTAGTGTTAGCCATGGTCATGGTGGGCTCTGTGGCATCGTTAAGCTTAGTGTGGAACTTTGCTGATGTGTCGATGGGATTGATGGCTCTGGTTAATATCGCTGCGATTGTGATGCTCTCTAAGGTGGCCTATTCCGTGATTAAAGACTATGAGCTTCAGCTTAAATCTGGCGTAACACCAACTTTTGATAGCACAAAGTTTCCCGAAATCGATAATTTAGAGGGCGGGATCTGGGTGAACAAAAATCAAAAAACGGCTAAAAGTTCTGCAGAAACGAATTAAGCGTAATTTACTTAGCCCTTTGTTTGGTTAACTGAATTAGTGCAATCTAAAAAACCACGCTTAATAGCGTGGTTTTTTTATGTTGGTATCAGTATGATAATCAGCAATAAAGTTCAATGAGGATTAGTGATGTTAGTTTTAGTTTCACCAGCAAAAACCTTAGACTATGACAACCCTGCGGCGACGACTGAATATACTCTCCCTAAGTTAACTCAGTACAGTGAACAGTTAATCGAGGAGTGTCGTAAGCTCACCCCAGCTGATATCGCCTCACTCATGAAGGTCAGTGACAAAATTGCTGGCTTAAATGCCGCCCGCTTTGAGAGCTGGAGCCCAAGGTTTACCACAGGCAACGCCAAACAAGCTGTGTATGCGTTTCGCGGTGATGTCTACACAGGCTTAGATGCCGACAGTTTATCAGAGGACAGTCTAAGTCGAGCTCAGAGTCAGTTACGCATCTTGTCGGGCTTATATGGCCTATTAAAGCCGCTGGATTTGATGCAGCCTTATCGTTTAGAGATGGGTACACGCTTAGCCAATGCTAAAGGCACCAACCTTTATCAGTTTTGGGGAGATGTGATAACAGATGAAGTTAACGCATCGCTGAAGGAGCAGGGGGATGAGCTTTTAGTGAATCTAGCATCAAATGAATACTTCAAAGCGGTTAAGCCTAAGCTGGTCAACGGCACTATCATCACCCCTGTTTTTAAAGATCGTAAAAATGGTCAATACAAGGTGATAAGCTTCTTTGCCAAGAAAGCTCGGGGCATGATGGTGAGGTACATTCTTGATAATAAGGTCAGTAACCTTGAAGAGCTAAACAAGTTTGATATGGCTGGGTACTATTACTGCGAAGCCGAATCTACGGCTGCTTCACCGGTTTTTAAACGAGAAGAATAATAAATTTGTCGGCCTTCAAATAAAGGCCTATTTCATTTTTTGGGTTCATTTTACTAATATGGTATTTGGAGGTTTACTAAGTACCATAGCTTCATTGACATCTATTGCTTGCAGCATGCCTAATGTGTAAATACTTCTGCGGGACGCTGTGAAGCCATCCTTGGCCGCTCTGCGGTTTCATCCTTGAAACCGAAGCCCACAGCCGTATTCACACCTGACTGTTTATCTCTTCGATGTCGGTTCTTCTGGTTGCTAGCTCATTTTTGGACATAAGCTTGTTAGAACTAGGGCTCTAAAGGTGAGTAGTGGGATTAGTAAATCTATGGTGTTCGACAATGCAGTAACGCCCTAATAATGGGCAAAAAATTGTTGGCTAAAATGTTGAGGAACGAAAATAGTCAACTGTTTTTTATCCTTATTAATTAGCTTGTTATATGCCAATTTACACATATATGCTGATTAGAACAATACTTAATATGATGACCACTATCCCTGTACAAATGATGCGACCTTCATGTTCTTCAGCTTGCTTGCCACGAGGGTAATTACCCAATGTGACAACTAACAAAAATATGCGACCAACCCAATAGATAAGAAACTCACAAATAGCTTCTATAAGGATAAAACGGATCAACCTAAGAATAGTTTTTATTGCTCCTTCGGCTAACTCTTCCACCGAAACCTCCTTGTGCATATAACATTTGTATACACGCCTTGCGCGTTTATCAAGTTAGACCAGTAAAAGTGTATGTGCTTAATCGTCTGATTTATAATCATTTACAACGATTAGTCTAAACACACCTCCTGGAAAAACGAGAATGCACACTTTGTTTGCCTCGTATCTCCTGCAAACCGAGCAAGCGCGTTTTTAGTTACTTGAATTTACATCTATTTCTATTTCCACTCAATAACAAACCGTGAACTGATTGCGCAACATTTAGAGGTTTACCGCACAAAACCGATACTACTGTACATAAGTGCAAACACTGATGAACTTAGAGGTTATCGTTAGACGGAGTCCTTACCTTTCCGACTGATGAAAGAAGTGCTGAAAAAGAGGTCTGTGCTGCATAGGATGAATTGCTGTGAATAGCAAATAAAGGGGCAAAAACCATTTACAAAATTCTGCCAGTTAAACCAAATCGAAGAGATAGATGAACAGGTGTAGGTGCGGCTACGAGTTTTGGCAGCATGGAAGCTGCCGTAAAGCCCACAGGGCAGAAAATGTTCCAGACATTTTTCTGCATTTCCTACTATCCGTGTAGGTCAGACGTGCTAGCGGCGTCTCGTAGGAGTATCTGCACACTCCCCCGCTGGAAGCGATAGACAACCATGAAGGTACTACTTTCAAACACAACATCAAATATCAAACCAGCCAGAAGCTAAACAAGAAAATGTAATCAGCCTTCATTCGAAGGCTAGCCAACTTTGGGGCAGGTTGGGGCGTACCATCTTATTCGTGAGTTACGAACACTGCTAAATAAAGTCAAATCGAAGAGAAAAATAACCAAGTGTAGGTGCGGCTGTGACCGTCCGTGACATGGCCGTTCTATGACATCCATGTCACCACGGCATTCGTGAATCCATTCACATCAGATGTCACGGCCGAGACTATAGGGATATACTTGTGTCGTGTCACAGAAGTATCTGCACATAACCCTGCTGGAAGCAATAAGCAGCAATGAAGGTAAGACCTTCAAACACATTACCAAATGGCAAATCAGCCAGAAGCTAAACAAGAAAATGTAATCCAGCTTCATTCGAAGCAATTAAACCACCATTATAGATAAACGGTGGCTTAATTGATGAGGCAAAAATAAAGCTGATCGCTAAACAGCTATTTAGCAATATCTACTTAGTTGCCAAGGGACGTAAATCAATCTCTGATTGAGCCATTAGATAAGCAAACTGTGCGTAGGCTGCCACGTTCTGCTGTAACGATTCGGGATTAACCTTATCTAACGTATCATTAGGGGTGTGGTGATAATCAAAATAGTCTCGGCCATCTTGCCTTAATGATGCGACTGGGACGCCTTGTTTAGGCAGCATAGAGACATCTGGGCCACCAGAGGCGGTGTTGGTGCCCATTGCGACACCATTTGCTGTCATAGGTTTGCTAATCGCTAGCACATCTTTAAAGGCCTGCTCTGAGACGCGGTAGTCGATCTGGTAGATAAGCCCTGCGCCAAAATCAGACTCTGCGGCGATATAGTGCTTTGCAAGTTCATCTTTATGGGCTTTGGCGTAAGCTTTACCGCCAATCAGGCCAAGCTCTTCTGCTGCGTAAAGTACGACTCGAATGGTTCTGGCAGGTTTTTGTGGTAAGTCTTGAATAAGTTTACCTGCCGCTGTCACGATACCGACTCCTGCCCCGTCATCCAATGCGCCTGTGCCCTCATCCCACGAGTCTAAATGTGCGCCTATAAGCACTATCTCATCGGGCTTTGTGGCACCAGTTACCTCGGCGATAACATTATAGGAAGTAGCGTATCCATGACTTTGTGGTGACATCTTAAGCTGCAGCACTACATTCTCATCTCGTTTTAGCATTAAGTTGAGTTGGTCAGCATCGGGTGATGATAATGCGGCGGCAGGAATACGCGGCACATCGTCTTGATAGCGCATTGCACCAGTGTGAGCCATACGGTCATGATCTGTGCCTATGGAGCGAATAACAATGGCCAAGGCGCCTTTGGAAGCGGCTGCCACTGCGCCCCGTGAACGTCCGCCTACCGTTTTGCCATAGCCTTTGCCTGTGGTGTGTCGCTCAGTTTTATGGTCGATGAAGGCTATTTTTCCTGTTAATGCTCCCTCTGGTGCTGCTTTGAGTGCGGCGAGGGTATCAAAACGGACAATAGGGGCGGTGATCCCGTCAATTGGTGTGGCGACACTGCCACCTAGGGCTGTGATGACTAAGCCTTGAGGATAGGGGGCGACCACCATCGCTTTGGCATCACCTCTATCCCATACAGGGACTTTTACTGGCTCCTTATAAACCTTATCGAAACCGAGTGTTGTTAATTTATCTTCTGCCCACTGAACGGCAATAAGATCTTTTTCACTGCCTGCTAATCTTGGCCCAACCTCTACGGTGAGAGATTCGACAAGATCATAGGCCAGGGAGGAGGCGAGAGCTTGCTGCTGTAACTGTTCGGAAATCTGAATGTTTTCCGATTTTGGCTGTGTGTGTTGGCAGGATAAAAGTGGCACTAAAAGAGAAGCCATGAGTAAGGTACGACGATAGTTTTGCATAAGTTTCCTTTGTTTTTATTACTTATGTCCCATTTTTGAAAACAATCTAGCAAAAAGTGTGCTTTATGTCCCGACTATATCCGTTAGGCAAGGCTATATTAGTGGCGGGGATTGTTTTAGGAGAATTTGCTCGTAATGAATATCGAATTAATGCAGCAACGTGCTGACCACGCCGTTGTAATGTTGAAAGCTTTAGCTAATGAACGCCGTCTCTTTATCCTGTGCTACCTTCTTAGCGAAGGGGAGATGTGTGTTGGTGAGATGAATAAGAAATTGGGATTAAGTCAATCTGCTCTGTCTCAGCATTTAGCTTGGTTAAGAAAAGATAATTTAGTCGAAACCCGTAAAGAGGCACAAACCGTTTATTATTCACTGAAGAGTCAAGAGGTGTCAGAGATCATTAAGTTGCTCAATAACATCTACTGTCATTAAGTGGAAGGAAATACCTATTGGTATTAAAAACTGACAAAACTGACTGTTTTGTCAGTTTTTTTATGTCTGTCTTATTAAAATTTAGACATAAAAAAACCGGCCTAAGCCGGTTTTTTATCGCAAAACTCAGAATTAAGCAGCTAGTGCTTTGATTCTTGTGTTTAGGCGAGCCTTATGACGGGCAGCTTTATTCTTGTGAATAAGGCCTTTAGTTGCCATACGGTCAAGGATTGGTTGTGCAGCATTAAATGCTTCAGTCGCCGCAGCGTGATCGCCAGCTTGAATAGCTGCGATAACTTTCTTTACGTATGAACGTAACATTGAGCGACGGCTAGCGTTATGCTGACGACGCTTTTCAGATTGAAGCGCGCGCTTCTTTGCAGACTTGCTATTAGCCAAGGTGCAACTCCTAAAAGGGTTAGATATTTTAAAGGTCGGGAATATGCCTCATTTTTGTCACTTTGTCAATGACAATAGTTGAATCTTTATCTTAAAGATAAATAATTCAGCCTGCTTGGCTATCTTCAACCTAACTCGTGTAAGATGGAGCGCAATTCTAGCAGCTATTGTGAGAAGGTGACAGAGGGAAAATCAAATTATTGAGACGATTCTTCTGGGCTTCTCGGTATATTTCTGGGCATATTTTGAGTAAAAAATTAGTTAAGTCAGGCATCATTGTGAGTGTCATGACGTTAGTTTCCCGTGTCATGGGATTAATCAGAGATGTCGTTATCGCTAATTTGATGGGAGCCGGAAGTGGCGCCGATGTTTTTATCTTAGCGAATAAAATCCCTAACTTTTTAAGACGTTTATTTGCCGAAGGGGCTTTTTCACAAGCCTTTGTTCCCGTATTTACCGAATACCAGCAGAAACATTCACCTGACGAGGTGCGTGAACTGATCTCAAAAGTAACGGGTACCTTAGGTATTTTGGTGAGTGTTGTCACCTTAGTTGGTGTAATTGGCTCCCCGTTATTGATGGCATTATTTGCCAATGGCTGGTTTGTCGCCTGGTTAAATGATGAGCCTAGTGGTGAGAAGTTTGAACTAGCGTCTTTGCTGCTCAAGATCACTTTCCCCTATCTTTGGTTTATCACGTTTACAGCCATGGCGGGCTCTATTCTTAATACTCGTGGGCGATTCGCGGTGTCAGCATTCACGCCCGTCTTTTTGAATATTGCTATTATCTGCGCGGCGCTTTTTCTCTCACCAAAGCTTGAAAGTCCTGAATTGGGACTCGCGCTTGGGGTGTTTTTTGGTGGTTTAATTCAGTTTCTGTTTCAAATTCCTTTCCTGCTGAACGAAAGGGCGTTAGTTAAGCCATCTTGGGGTTGGCATTATCCTGGAGTGGTCAAGATCCGCACCTTAATGATCCCGGCCATATTTGGGGTGTCGGTTTCACAAATTAACCTTCTATTTGATACTTTTATTGCCAGTTATCTAATGACCGGCTCCATCAGCTGGCTTTACTACTCTGATCGACTATTAGAGTTTCCTTTAGGTCTGTTTGGTATTGCGATTGCCACTGTCATCCTTCCTGCATTGTCTAAAAAACATGTGAATGATGAGGGGGGCGGGTTTGCAAAAACCATGGATTGGGGCGTTAAAGCTATCTTGTTACTCGGCATGCCCGCTATGTGTGGCCTGATATTGTTAGCCAAGCCTATGCTGATGGTGCTGTTTATGCGTGGTGCCTTTACAGTCGATGATGTTGAAATGGCCTCTTACAGCTTGATGGCCTATGGCAGTGGCCTGTTAAGTTTCATGCTTATCAAGGTATTAGCCCCTGGGTATTATTCGAGGCAAGATACTAAAACACCTGTGCGTTATGGCATTATTGCGATGGTGAGTAACATGGTATTTAATGTGATCTTTGCTATTCCGTTTGGTTATGTTGGTTTAGCTATCGCCACTTCGCTCTCAGCATTGCTCAATGCAACTTTGCTATACCGAGGCTTGGCTAAAGCGAATGTCTATAAAGTCAGCAAACAAACAGGGCTCTTTTTTGGTAAAGCACTGCTATCTTGTATAGTGATGGTCACCGTTTTAATTCAACTTTTACCCAGTCAAGATATTTGGTTGCAACAAGTGTTCACACAGCGAGCCTTAACACTTTTAGCCTTGATTGGTGCAGGCGTAGGGAGTTACTTAATCAGCATGATAGTGCTGGGAATTCGTCCCTGGAAAATTAAAACGGGTTTGTAAATAACGGCTAGAGGCAATACCAAGTAAGATCATTGCTGATAATCAATGTCAGCTGGTATATAATCCGCCCACTTAGGCTTGCTAGTTATGTAATGTAATGGAACTAATCCGCGGTATAAACAATATTTTACCAGCACATCATGGCTGTGTTCTCACCATTGGAAACTTTGATGGAGTGCACCGTGGTCACGCTGAAGTTATCTCAAAGCTTGTAAAAAAAGCGAGACAACTGAATGTACCTGCAACTTTGATGACGTTCGAGCCTCAACCGCAAGAGATGTTTAGGGGAGATAGTGCCCCTGCAAGACTCAGTACTTTGCGGGATAAAATTGTCTTGCTTGAAGAGTTAGGCATCGATCGCTTAGTGTGCATTAACTTCAATACTAAGTTTGCTGAGATGCCCGCCGAAGATTTTATCGACAAGTTGTTGGTGAAGTCCCTTGGTGTTAAATACCTTGTTGTCGGAGATGATTTTTGCTTCGGTAAGGAGCGAATGGGTAATTTTGATATGCTCAGGACTTCGGGTGAGAAACATCAGTTTGCTGTTGTCAGTACTCAAAGTTTTCTTCTTGGGGATAAACGTGTCAGCTCCACTGAAATTAGGGGCTTACTCGCTAAGGGGAAGATGGAGCAGGCTAGACGGTTATTGGGACACCCTTTTACCTTGAGTGGGCGAGTCGCCCATGGTGAAGAGATTGGGCGCACCATAGGATTCCCTACGGCCAACATCGCTTTGAAACGTAAAGTGAGCCCTGTAAGAGGGGTGTTTGCCGTCAAACTGTATTGGGATGATAGTGACGTATATGATGGTGTCGCCAATGTTGGGTTTAGGCCGACGGTGAATGGGCAAAAGTGCCAGTTGGAAGTACACCTTTTCGATTTTGATGGTGACCTGTATGGGCGCACTGTTGAGGTTGAGTTAGTAGCAAAAATTCGAGATGAACAGCCTTTCCAGTCTCTGGAAGCGCTGAGAAAACAAATTAACAATGATGCAGACAAAGCCAAAGCCTTGCTTGGCTGTGATGCAGGTTAAGCCTTTTGGCAAACATAAATGGTATAGGATTAATGAGCGACTATAAATCTACTTTGAATTTGCCGGAAACTGAGTTTCCGATGCGTGGTAATCTGGCTAATCGTGAGCCAGTGATGTTGAAATCGTGGGCAGAAGATGATCTGTACCAACAGATCCGCGATAGTCGTATTGGCCGTAAGCCTTTTATTCTACATGATGGCCCTCCTTACGCGAACGGCAGTATTCATATTGGTCACTCAGTAAATAAAATTCTAAAAGATATCATTGTTAAGTCTAAAACGATGTCAGGCTTTGATGCGCCTTATATTCCTGGTTGGGATTGTCATGGTCTGCCTATTGAACTTAAAGTTGAGCAAAAAGTGGGTAAGCCTGGACATAAGGTTACCGCTGCCGAGTTTCGTGTGAAGTGTCGTGAATATGCGGCAAAGCAGGTTGATGGTCAGCGTGATGACTTTATGCGTCTAGGCGTATTTGGTGACTGGCACAACCCATATCTGACGATGGATTACAGCACTGAAGCCAATATTGTTCGCTCTTTGTCAAAAGTTATCGACAGTGGTCACCTGCACAAAGGTGTTAAGCCTGTTCACTGGTGTACCGAGTGTGGCTCGGCTTTGGCTGAAGCTGAAGTTGAGTACGAAGATAAAAAATCTCCAGCTATCGATGTCGCTTTCGCAGCTGCCGATAAAGTGACACTGCTTGCTAAGTTTGGTGTAGAGGAGTGCAGTGGCTCAGTTTCTATGGTTATCTGGACGACCACACCTTGGACGCTGCCTGCTAACCGTGCGCTATCTGTTGCTGGTGATATCGAGTATGCCCTTGTTGAGTTTGTTAAAGGCGATAAGACAAGCAGTGTTATCTTAGCCGAGACCTTGGTTGAGTCATGCATGGAGCGTTATGGTGTTGATTCTCATAATGTATTAGGTAAAACAAGCGGTCAATCTCTTGAGTTACTAAGATTTAACCACCCATTTTATGACTTCGATGTGCCAGTTATCTTGGGTGAGCATGTGACTGTTGACTCAGGTACCGGTGTGGTTCATACCGCCCCTGGACATGGTCAAGACGATTTTGTTGTGGGTCAGAAGTATGGTCTTGAAGTGGCGAACCCAGTTGGCGATAACGGCGTATATAAGTCTGATACTGAAATTTTTGCCGGTCAGCATGTATTTAAGGCTAATGATAATGTTGTTGCACTTCTTGAAGAGAAGGGCGCGTTAATCAAGCTTGAGAATATTCTTCACAGCTACCCTCATTGCTGGCGCCATAAAACTCCTATTATCTTTAGAGCAACGCCTCAGTGGTTTATCTCTATGGAGCAGAAGGGTTTAAGAAAGCAAGCGCTCAATGAGATTGAACAGACTCAGTGGATCCCTGATTGGGGGCAGAGCCGTATCGAGAAGATGGTTGAAAACCGTCCTGATTGGTGTATCTCTCGTCAACGTACTTGGGGAGTACCGATTGCACTGTTTGTGCACCGCGAAACCGAAGAGCTTCACCCGGACAGTAGCTCTCTTATGGAGCGTGTTGCGAATAAGATTGAGCAAGAAGGGATCCAGGCTTGGTGGGATCTTGACGCCGCTGAGCTTTTAGGTGAAGAAGCTGATCAGTATCGTAAAGTGACTGATACCTTAGACGTGTGGTACGACTCAGGTTCATCGTTCTCGTCAGTTGTAGCCTCACGTCCTGAGTTTCAAGGTCATGATATTGACCTTTACCTAGAGGGTAGCGATCAACATCGTGGCTGGTTTATGTCATCTTTGATGATCTCAACTGCGATGAATGGTAAAGCACCTTATAAGCAAGTGCTAACCCATGGTTTTACCGTAGATGGTAATGGTCGCAAGATGTCAAAGTCTGTGGGTAATGTGATTGCTCCTCAGACCGTGACCAATAAATTGGGTGCCGATATTCTGCGTCTTTGGGTTGCAGCGACAGATTACAGTGGCGAGATGACTGTGTCTGATGAGATCTTAAAGCGTAGCGCAGATGCGTATCGCCGTATTCGTAATACAGCTCGATTCCTGCTGGCTAACATCAATGGCTTTAATCCAGAGACAGATCTGGTTGCCGTTGAAGAGATGGTTGCGTTGGATCGCTGGGCTGTTCGCCGGGCTGCTGCGCTACAAGAGGAGCTACTAGAAGCATACGAGCAGTATAACTTCCACGTTGTGACACAGAAATTGATGCAGTTCTGCTCTGTTGAATTGGGTAGTTTCTATTTAGATATCATTAAAGACAGACAGTACACTGCTAAAGGTGACAGCCATGCTCGTCGTAGTTGTCAAAGTGCCTTGTACCTGATCTCTGAAGCTATGGTTCGTTGGATTGCGCCAATCTTAAGCTTTACCGCAGATGAAGTGTGGCAGTTATTGCCAGGTCAACGTGATAAGTATGTCTTCACGCAAGAGTGGTTCCAAGGGCTTAAGTCAGTCACGCTAGAGTCTGATTTAAGTGATGATTTCTGGTCTGAGCTTTTAACCGTGCGCGGTGAAGTGAACAAGGTGATTGAGCAGGCTCGACGTGAGAAGCAGGTCGGTGGTTCACTTGAAGCTGAGATAACTCTCTATGCCGATGATGCCTTGTCGACTGCTTTAGCGACCTTAGGTGATGAGCTGAGATTTGTACTGCTTACCTCTAAGACTCAAATTCTTGACCTGTCAGCAGCGCCTGCTGATGCGATAGAAACAGAGTTAAGCTCGCTTAAGCTAGGGCTTAAAAAGGCGGAAACCGAAAAGTGTGAGCGTTGCTGGCACCATAGAGAAGATGTTGGACAAGTTGCAACCCATCCAACGCTATGTACACGCTGCGTAACCAACATTGAAGGTGATGGCGAAGTTCGTCAGTTCGCTTAAATAGGTAATTGCAACGGCTCTTGAGGAGCCGTTGTTTTTTCTGCTATCTAATTTGCATGCTTAAAGGGTTCCGCTTCTTTAAGTGATTGCGAAGCAATATTGAGATTTAAAAGGATCGATAGATGCCAACTAACTGGAAAGACAGTGGCTTGCGTTGGTATTGGATGGTTGTATTGGTGTTTATTGCCGATCAGCTATCTAAGCAATGGGTATTAGCTAATTTTGAGTTGCGTGAATCGGTGGAGTTATTGCCTTTCTTTAACTTCACCTACCTACGAAACTATGGGGCTGCTTTTAGTTTTTTAAGTGATGCAGGGGGCTGGCAACGATGGTTCTTTACCTTCGTGGCAGTTGGCTTTAGTACATTACTGACCATTTGGTTAAGAAAACAACCAAGGCAGATGTGGCGTTTGAATTTGGCTTACACCTTAGTGATAGGTGGCGCGTTAGGTAATTTGATTGACCGCCTTCAACATGGCTATGTGGTCGACTTTTTGCATTTTTATTGGAACACAAGCCACTTTCCGGCATTTAATATTGCTGATTCTGCTATTTGTGTTGGTGCCGCTTTGATCATTATTGACTCCATTATTACCGAGCGAGATGATAAGAAAAAAAAAGCTCAAGAAAATAATAATACTGCGAAGGAGTAGTTACCTTGTCTGATACACGTTCTATTGTATGTCATATGAATATCGTGCTCGAAGATGGCTCTACAGCCGATAGTACTAAAGCATCGGGTAAGCCTGCCAGACTCAATATTGGTGATGACAGCTTAAGTCCCGCTTTTGAAGCTGAGATAACGAATTTAGCTCAAGGTGATAAGCATAGCTTTACGCTGCAAGCAGTTGATGCGTTTGGAGAGTCAAACCCTGATGCAATTCACCATATGGACAGAAGCAAGTTTCCTGCAGATATGAGCCTTGAACCTGGTGTGATAGTCAGTTTTGGTGGACCGGGTGGCAGTGAAATTCCAGGCATGATCCGCGAAGTGGCTGGAGACTCCATTACCGTCGATTTAAACCATCCTCTAGCCGGCCAAGTGGTCACCTTTGAGCTTGAAGTTGTACAGGTATTATAACGTATGCAAGTAGCCCAGAATCTTCAGATCAAGTTAGCTAACCCTCGGGGCTTTTGCGCCGGAGTGGATAGAGCTATCAGTATTGTAGAGCGAGCTTTAGAACTGTTTCCTGCACCTATTTATGTTCGCCATGAAGTGGTTCATAACCGCTATGTGGTGCAAAACTTGAAAGATCGCGGTGCGGTTTTTGTAGAAGAGTTAGATCAGGTTCCAGATAACAGTATTGTGATTTTCAGTGCTCATGGTGTTTCGCAAGCTGTAAGGAAAGAGGCTAAACATCGTGGTTTGAAGGTGTTTGATGCGACCTGTCCACTTGTTACTAAAGTTCACCTACAGGTTACCAGAGCTAGTCGCAAAGGGATTGAGTGCATTCTTATTGGTCATGCAGGTCATCCTGAGGTTGAGGGGACCATGGGGCAATATGATAACCCTGAGGGGGGAGTATTATTAGTTGAGTCCCCAGCGGATGTCGAATCGTTAGAGGTTAAAGATCCAAATAACCTCTGTTTTGTTACTCAAACCACGCTCTCTATGGATGATACTGCCGATGTTATTGAGGCGCTTCAATCTCGCTTCCCAAGTATACAGGGGCCTCGTAAAGATGATATCTGTTATGCAACCCAGAACAGACAAGATGCGGTAAGAAATGTCGCTGACGATGTTGATCTATTTATTGTTGTTGGTTCTAAAAATAGCTCTAATTCCAACCGTCTTCGTGAACTTGCACAGAAGAGAGGCACACAATCTTATTTAGTCGATAACTCTGATGATATCGATTCAAGTTGGTTTGAAGGTGTTACAAAAGTTGCGGTTACAGCAGGTGCATCTGCACCAGAAGTACTGGTTCAGCAGGTTATTGATGCAATAGCACAATTGGCACCTAGCGTGATCACTGAAGTTGAAGGGCGTAAAGAGGATACGGTTTTCGCTGTTCCTGCCGAGTTAAGGTGATAATCCTGCTGGTTTAATTTTTAGTTTAAGGAGGCTCATAGCCTCCTTTTTTATGTCTGATTTTCACTCAGGTTCTAATGATGAGACTTCTTATACACTAATATTACTAGCGGCTAACATTCGACTAAACTATGATTAACCTATATAGTGGGGTATTACTGCTAACTTTCAGATTTTTAACGGGTAAATAAGATTTTTAACCGTCAATAATATGGCGAATGAAGGACAATTGACGCAGATGAATAATGGGACGAAAGGGTTCTCTTTAATTGAGGTGTTAGTGTCGCTGGTCATTTTAGTGATCGGCTTAATTGGCATCTTTAATCTACATATTGTTTCGAAGAGAAGCAGCTTTGAGTCATTTCAGCAGACTCAAGCTTCCTACTATGTTAACGATATCATCAATCGCATGAAACTTAATCGCTCTCAATTAATTAACTATAACGGTACTTATAGCGGTGGATTATCACAGCCAGGGACTTCGTGTGATGTTGCTGCGGGTGGCCCCGCTGTGGTCTGCACTAATGTTGAAACTCGGCTTTGGGATCTTTACCAGTGGGAGCAGCTTTTTGGTGGCGCTTCAGAGCAACTCAGTGGACGTGATGTTGGAGGGCTAGATACTCCAACGGCCTGCATCAGGACTCAAGCCAATGGGCAGGTGCTGGTTGTGATGACATGGAGAGGAATTAGAGCGCTCTCAGATGGAACTGCTAATGCAGCAGGTGATAATGCTGCTTTCATTAAAGGGTGTGGCTCGAGTAGTGACAGACGCCGAGTTTATTCAATTAATACAGTGATCATATAGATGAGACAGTTAATGCGAAATAAGGGCATACAAGTTTCGGGTTTCTCCCTAGTTGAGCTTATGGTGGCGATGGTCATAGGACTGTTTCTCTCTGCTGGTTTGTTTTCCATGTTTAATATGTCGGCAACCAATGTCACGACCACGAGTCAGTTTAATCAATTGCAAGAAAATGGCCGCATTGCGCTTGCTTTGGTTGAGAGAGATATAAGTCAACTTGGTTTTATGGGGGACATGACAGGGACTGATTTTGTTCTTGGGGCAAATACACAGATCCCTGCTGGGGGGGTTCCAAACGATTGTGTTGGTGCTGGCGCGAATAATGCCAGTTTACCCAACAATACCCCTTCCCATTTCAGACGTCTTTGGGGTTATGAAAGTGGAGTTAGTGGGGATTCACTTGCTTGTTTAAATAGCGTTAATAGTGGCACTGATGTTCTTCAAATAAAAAGGTTAATTGGACCTGCAACAACCACTCCCAATTTAAATACGCGATATTACGTGGCTGCAACGCCTAATCAGGCAATCTTTTTTGTGGGAAACCCCGCCCCTCCTGTCTTGGCAAATGCTAGATTTTGGGAGTATCAACATCATGTTTACTACATAGCTAATGATGGTGATATCCCAGTATTAAGGCGCAGAACGTTAAGTGTTAATAACGGCATGGCCAATGAAGACCAGCTTGTTGAAGGTATCGAAAATATCAGAGTGTTATATGGATTTGACAATGATGGTGACAATACCGCTGATAGTTTTATGCCAGTGCAAAATGTGACAAACCTAATGTGGGATAACGAACTGTTCCAACGCCTAGTTGCTCTTAGGATATTTGTCTTAGTTCGTGCAGTAGAAGCTGACAACAGTTATACCAATAATACCGATTATGTTTTAGGTGATAAAACAGTTGCTGCTACAGGTGATAATTTTAGGCGTAAAGTGGTGTCGACTACTGTTGTACTTGAAAATCCAGTACTCATCAGATAGTCAATATTCATTTTCACGGCACATGTGAAATGTTTTGGAGTAAATAGATGAAGAAGCAAGAAGGAATGATCTTATTCTTTTCGCTAATTGTACTTGTCATCATGACGGTGATTGGTGTGGCTCTGGCTGTTAATTCTACCCAGTCTATTCGGATGGCTGGAGCTGGGTCTGAACGGGTTGAAGCGATGGCTGCAGCACATGGCGCACTCGATAGTGTCATTGATAGTAATCAAGGGGTTGCACTCGCCAATTTAACTGGGGAGATGAATGCGGGCACTATGTTAGGGGTGGCAAGTACGATAACACCATTACAACTTGATGATGTCAGTTGTCAGCGCAGTGCAAATGCAAGTTCATCGAATTTAATCAGTTGCCGTCGCTCTGAAATTACGAGTGTTTCCAGTTTTGGTCGAAACAATATGGGACGGTTAACGGTTGTGGGCGGCGTAGAGCAAGAAGTGCTTACTGGGAGTTAAAAGATGATAGTTAAACATGTTGCATGCGTAGCTTTATTTGTTTTAGTTGGTATATCGGCAGGAACCTTTGCTGATGATACTGATCTCTATGTTGTAGAGTCTTCTGTAAGAACGGGAGCGAACCCTAAAGTATTGATAATTTTTGATAACTCAGGAAGCATGACTACCATTGAGGAGGATGCACCTGGCGCTTATGATTCCACCACCACCTATGAACCCATTAGCTCAGCCCACGCGTATCAAGATGATAAGATCTACTTCACAAAAGGGATAGGTATCGATAATGCTGGTATGGACATTCCCTTAAGCCCCTCTGATTCAAGACGCTTTTTAAAAGATATCAATGGCTGTCATCAAAGCTGGGATCTTATTGAGCGGTATGGGCGTTTCACTGGCTTTGTTGGTGAGTATAGAATAAAGGGGAAAACGGGCTCTTGGGGGGAGTTACGAGATAACAGTGGGGCTAACTATGACACCATAGATTGCCTTGAGGATATTCAGGAAAATGATCCTATCAATGCCAAAGACAAAGATGGTAATGCCCATGGTGACGGTTTTCCTGTCGATGGAATGAGACAGGGTAATACCCCTAAGCCCTATAGCACAACAGGCGGAGATACTCAGCTTGGGTTAGGTGAAGCAGTTACTCTCTATACGGCCAATTATCTTCGCTGGCATGCGGCTGCTGTTGCTGACGCGTTACCAACTAGCCCACAATCTCGTTTAGACATTGCGAAAACGGCAATTGAGACAGTGATTAACACGAATACCTCGATAGATTTTGGGTTAGCTCTGTTTAATATGAACTATCCATCAGAGGGCTACCGAGATGGCGGGAGAATCGTGTCTAAGATACAGAAGATGTCTCCGGCAAATAAAACTGCGCTTTTATCTACCATAGATGGGATCCCAGCAGATACAAACACCCCTCTTTGTGAAACTTTATTTGAAGCTTATAAGTACTTTTCGGGTAAGCCAGTGCTTTATGGTAAAAAGGATTCTGATTACTCAAGTTGGTATGATGGTAATAAACCTCCTAGAGATACTAGCGCAGAGTCTGGTCTGAACTACTCCTCGCCATTTAGAGTTTGCCCTGATATAGCCTACGTTATCTATATTACTGATGGTGTGCCAACTCAAGACACCTTCGCTGATACAGATATAACAACACTCACAGCTAGTGGAGTAACAGAGAAGGCTGATGATAAAGTGGTTGCTCCAGATTATTCTGTTTTCTCTGATCCAGGCTTAAGCTCTCCAAGTTATCTCCCAGCGTTAGCAAGTTATCTTTATCATAACGATCTAGTCACTTCACCAGAGACTTTGAGTGATGGCTCTACAAGAGAGCATATGCAAACAGTTAAAACCTTTACTATCGGTTTTAGCTCTGGTGCTGAGGATGCCGAAGCGCTATTGAAAGAAACTGCGAGGAGAGGCGGGAACAAAGTCGATGATAATGGTGTTAATACCGGTTATTTCCAAGCTACGGGAGGCTTAGGACTCGTTGCCGCCATGAATGATGCACTCCTATCTATTATGGAGACTGATGCCAGTTTTACCTCTCCTAGTATCGCAAGTAATAACTTTGATAGAACTCAAACTTTTGATGCGGCCTATTATGCGATGTTTCTACCAGGGAGAGGCCCTAGATGGAGTGGTAACCTTAAAAAGCTTAAAGTGACTTCAGGTGGTGTTCTGGTGGATAAGTCTGGTGGTGTTGCTATCGGTGATGCTGGAGATATTAAAGACACCGCATGTACTTTCTGGAGCTTATGCACAAGTAAGTCTGATGGCAAAAGTGTTCTAGAGGGGGGAGTAATAGAAGCCCTACAGAGAGCAACACCCTCTACCGGGATAAGTGCTCGTACTATCTACTCAAATTTGACTAACCCTATGTCGGATCTTGCTCAAGTTTCAGAATCCATTCTCTCAACCAGTATGGGGATAGTTGAAGCCGATGTCAGTGATACGGTTAAGTGGTTATATGGTTATGATGTTGATGGTGATAACCCAGGTGGAAGTGCAACTGATTATCGCAGTGATATTATGGGAGATCCTCTGCACTCAAAGCCATTAGCGCTGAACTTTGGCACAAAGACGAGCCCTGATATCCGTATTGTTTTAGGAACTAATCAAGGCTTAGTTCATATGTTTAAAGATACAGGAGATGAAGTTGAAGAGAGTTGGGCTTTTATCCCTACAGAACTCTTAAGCAATGTTCCTGTGTTGAAACAAAATGTGGCTAATGGTGGCCATTATATTTACGGCATGGATGGTTCCCCTGTTTCTTACACTGAGACTGACTCGTCAGGGAGAGTGAATAAAGCTTGGGTGTTTATGGGGATGCGCCGTGGTGGTTCCTCCTATTATGCACTAGATGTCACCTCTCCAGATTCGCCTAGTGTTAAATGGATTATAACTCCTGATAGTTCAGGTTTTGCTGAGCTTGGGCAGTCTTGGTCTGAACCTATTGTGACGACTATTCCGGGGCATTCTGGTCCTGTTCTGATATTTGGTGGCGGTTATGATGCTCCGCTTTATGATGCTGATACTGTTCCTAGTACTGCTGCGAGTAAAGGCAAAGCTATCTATATAGTTGATGCCGATACAGGTGCCTTAGTGCATGCATTTACAGATACTGGAGTTGGCGGGACTAAAATGGATGGACTTGTTGACAGTATTCCAAACTCTGTTGCGATTTTGGACAGCAACAATGATGGTGACACCGATAGAATCTATGCCACGGATGTAGGTGGTCATGTATGGAGGATTGATCTAGCAGAGTCAACAAGGAGTACATGGAGCTCTTATAAGTTTGCAGATCTAGGTGGAAGTACAGCCATTAATGATAGGCGTTTTTTTGCGGAGCCTGCTGTGGCTCAAACGACTTTCAGTAACATCTCCGAAGTTGAAGTGACTGATGGAGAGGGCGCGACAACGACAACTACCTCATATCAAAATGTTCCCTATGATGCCGTTGTTATTGGTAGTGGCAGTCGTCCCCACCCTACGAGTGTAGTGACTTCAGACAAGTTCTTTGTACTGCAAGATCGTAATGTCGTCACTCGAAGTGTGATAGGGGAGCCTGTTCCAGAAGTGCTAGATATGAGTAAACTCTACAATGTTACCTCTACACCACCAGTTACCGAGGCTGAAAATATCTCCTTTGGAACAAAGCGGGGATGGTACTTTGATTTTACGGGTTCTGGTGAAAAGTCTTTAACTGCGGCTCTAATTATCGATGGCAAGGTTTTCTTTACCTCTTTCTTACCGTCAGTGAACGAGGTTTCAGATCTAATTTGTAGTAGCTCTGGTCAAGGTCGATTATATGTGTTTGATCTTCATAGAGGGACGCGAAGTTATGAGAATGTCTATTATGAGTTAGGAGAGCGTGTACCAGATACCCCTCAAATAGTGGTCCCAGCTCCAGAAACAGGTGAAGACCCCTATATCTATATTATTGGTGTAGGGAAAGGAGAGATTAAAGATGGAGCGCCAACAGGAACCATTAATGTAGGGGCGGGTTTAGGCGTTAATAAGATCTATTATCATATCGATGAGTAGGTAGAGAATTGAAGATGAAAATGAGAAATGGTTTTACGCTAGTAGAGTTAATGGTTGGTATTGCAATTATTGGAATATTAACAGCAATAGCTTACCCCTCATATACTGAATATGTTGCCGAGGGGGCTAGAGCAGAGGCACATACATCGCTGCTAAGGATCTCAAATCTACAGGAGCAGTTTTATTTAGATAATAGAACTTACACGGAAGATATGAACGAGCTTGGTGTAGGTGCAGATCCCTTTGTGACACAAAGTAACCTTTATAGCGTTGATTCAACAGGGACTGGCAGTTTTGTTCTAGTTGCAACTGCGCTAGGAGTCCAAGCGACTCGAGATAGTGCTTGTGCAACGATTCAAATTACAGATACAGGTGCAAAAACACCTACGGAGTGTTGGTAATGAAACGTTTTATGATATCCATCTTCTTATTTAGTCTATCTGCAACGACTGTGGCGAGCGAAAAACAAGATTATAAATGTTTTGTAAACTCAACAGATGGAGATAAAGTTGTTTTTTACCGGTGGAAAACTGATGAGTTAAAACTCAAGATGGCAAAATTAGTTGGACGTACAAATACTAATAAGAGAGGGAAAAAGTATTTCATTAAAACTGTACAAGAGTGTGTGCACACCAATGAAAACTTTGAATCTGCGGACGCTAAAAAAGTTGATAAGGTGACACTACATTAAGTTATAACCGCTTAATAAGAAGTACAATTGATAATAGAGTCAGAAAAGCGAACCTTTCCTGAGGAACTGACCTCTACACCACGTGAGTTTTCGCTGGTTGTAGAGCCCGGGCAGTATGAAAAAGTACCGACTGTTGAATTGGTTGGAATAAGCCCATCCGGTGTAAAGCTCACAGAGCTTCCTGCATAGGTAAAAAAGTCTTTGCTGTTAAATGCATCTACCTGTTTGATGATGGGATCTGTTACGCCATTTGTTGAATCTATAGTTGCCGCTGCGCCATTATCAATAAAGATGCTGAAACCTGACTTCCAATCAGAGCCACAACTAGTGCCTGAAATGGGACATACAGTGACTCTGGCACCATAGCTGACTGCTTGGCTTCTGGCAAACATTAGGTATTGTTGTACTTTTCTAATTTCACTCTCAGCTCTATATCCTTGGTACATCTCTGTGAAAGAGGGAACACCAACAGTGATCAATATCATACCAATGACAAGTGTCACCATAAGCTCTACTAAGGTGAAACCCTTTTCTAGTGTTAACATTGCATAAATCCTCACATCTACTCATTACAGTATAAGTGAAAATGTATGTTTTATCTGCACTTTAATGATAAAAAAATGAGCCAATATATTGGCAGTTAAGGTTTTTTTGGCACAAATAAAGATAACGTTTGTTTGGCTCTCTAATCGCAGGTTATTACCTTCTGTTTTGAAAACCTTACACGACCAGCTTGGTTTACAATTAAGGCTGAGGAGTGTTCACTATCAATGCTAGAGGGACAATATTTTAGGGTTCCGTTTGTTCCTGATGCTAAACCTGTTGGCTGGAAGCGAATTGCCGAACGGTTGTATGTTATAAAATCCCTTGAATTAAAAGGGTTTGTTTTAAATATTATTCTATCATCTCCATCAAGTAGATTCTTCTCACCTAAGTCGGTAAATACTGTTAGTCCAATCCTCCAATCTTTTGAGCATCGCCCCTCCTCCATAGGGCAGACCGTTACTCTTATTGAGTAGTTAATCGCATAATTTCTAGCGAGTTGGAGAGATTGCTGTATTCGGCGTATAGAGGTATCAGAGCGAAAATATTCATACAGAGAATTGAATTGTGGTACGCCGACAGAGATGAGAATGGTGGATACGGCTAAGGTAGAGATGCACTCCACTAAGGTAAAACCTAGTTGTGTCTTCATATTTCATCCTTGATGATTAGCTGATTTACATCCAGTAATTCAGTGTATTTTTGAAAAACATTTTTGAGGTGATTTTTTGACAATTATAGACTAATAATTAAGCTAATGAGTTTTTGATACTGTTTGCAAAGTGGAGTCACCCAGTAATAGGAAAATGATATTTGCCTTTGGGGAAAAGAGATACACATGGTAAGCTTAATCATTAATGATTTTTATCCATTTAAGCAAGTGACTAGGAGAGTTTGATGAAGAAGGTCGAAGCCATTATTAAGCCATTTAAATTAGATGATGTGCGGGAATCGCTTGCTGAAATTGGTATAACCGGGATGACGGTTTCAGAGGTAAAAGGTTTTGGGCGTCAAAAGGGCCACACAGAGTTATATCGTGGAGCTGAATATATGGTTGATTTTTTGCCTAAAGTGAAAATAGAATTAGTTATCCAGGATGAACTGTTAGATCAAGCGTTAGAGGTCATTGTCGATACGGCCCGTACAGGTAAAATTGGTGACGGAAAGATCTTTGTTACTGAGATAGAGCGAGTGATACGGATCCGTACTGGTGAAGAGAACGAAGAGGCCGTCTAATTTCTTCTTGTTATAAGAGTTTTATATGAAAATGCCGCAAATCTATTGCGGCATTTTTAATTCCAGTTTACAAGTCGAGCTAGTTTGAGGCTTCCGAGCTGGAGTCTCTAATGACGGGTTCTGGAATGAATATTTTAGCTTGTTCAGCACTTATAGAGCGCCTTTTAGCTATCAGTAACTCAGTGGCTATTTGAGCTATTTTTTGATTTGGCTGATGTACGGTTGTGAGCTTTGGCCAAGTTTGCCTGGAGAATGGGCTATCCTCAAAACCGACAATTGAGAGCTGGTTTGGTATCTCTACCCCCTCAAGGCGAGCTGCAAAAAGTGCCCCAGCTGCTATTTCATCGTTACAGGCGACTATCGCAGTTGGTCTATCAATTTTATCTCTGCTTAATAGCTCTTTTGCGCCTTCTACGCCTGATTCAAAGGAGTATTGGCCAGCGATAATATCCTTCTCATCTACGTCAAGCTTGTTGCTTGTCATCGCCTGAGTGAAACCTGTCAAGCGCTCTTTTGTAGACTCATGATGTTGATCCCCGCTAAGAAAAGCAATTTTCTTATGACCCAGATCGATAAGGTGCTGAGTGATTGACACCGCGCCATGTTTGTCATTGACGAGTACCGCCAATCCTGTGTCCTCTTTGATCTTATCTCCAGCAATAATTCGGACATAGTTTGCATCTATTTCATCCAATGCTTTTAACACTTTAGGGTCTTCAGACAGAGGTGGGGTGAGCACTAACCCCGCTAGTCTGGCGTGCTTTACCATGGTTGTGAGCTCGTCACAAATGCTGTCAGACTTGGCGTTACATGGGTGGATCAATAGCTCGTAGCCCATATCTTTACAAGAAGAGAGAATGCCATTTTGCATATCAATAACGTAATAAGCATTTGGGTTATCATATATAAAACCAATCACATAAGACTTAGTTCCTGCCAAATTTCGAGCGGCTAGGTTAGGTTGATAGTCGAGTGCTTTTATCGCTTCATTGACTTTATCTACGGTCGCTTGTTTAACCGAAGGTTCATTATTCGTGACTCTAGAAACTGTCTTTATTGAGACGCCAGCATACTTGGCAACGTCGTTTATAGTTACTTTCATTTTGTTTAACGCTCTTTAATATCAATGCATTATGCATAAATCTAAGCATGTGAAATAGCCGTTTATATGCTTGCTCTTTTAGCTTTACAAAGAAAAGTTTTTCAATTTGTTACGACTATAGTGCGAATTTTTACTCTAATAAGCAAACGACAAATTCAATTTTCAAATCTCTTATATACAATTCATCTAAGTTATTTTCTCTTACTGTGTGGCTAGAAGCCATATTAACACTTGATTTACAAATCCCGATTAGAACAATACTGGTGTAAGAAAATTGTGCAAATAAACTTAAAAAAGGCTTTCTCGGTTATTTTCTTGTAGCGCGCGGGTTAATAATTGTGTAATGTTTGTTCTGAACATGACAGCGTTGTCATTCCATTAGGGAATGGTTATGGATACTAAAAAAAATAAAATAGAGTTATGGAAGGGAAACGAGATGCGAACATCTAATTTTAAGAAAAGTATATTAGCGACAAATATCGCTTTAATGCTTGGTACGGCAGTCTCTATGTCTGCTGTGGCAGCTGAAGCGGACTCTGCACCTACAGCAGATGAAAATATTGAGAAGATTGAAGTGCGTGGTCTTCGTGCTTCAAATAAAGCCAACATTAATGAGAAACGTTTTTCAAATGCTGTTGTTGATGCCGTAACTGCAGAAGATATTGGCAAGTTTCCTGATTCAGACGTAGGACAAGCATTGGGTCGTGTCCCTGGTGTGAGTGTTGGGCGTACTTTTGGTCAAGGTAGCTCTGTGTCAATTCGTGGTACTGATCCCTTGATGACGTTGACTACTTTGAACGGTCAAAATGTCGCTTCAACTGGTTGGTATGATCAGATGAACGTTGATCGCTCTTTCAATTATTCAATGCTGCCATCTGAGCTTATTGGCGGGATGGAAGTCTACAAGTCGAGCCAAGCTAACCTTGTCGAAGGTGGTATCGGTGGTACTGTTATTGTAAAAACACGTAAACCACTTGATATGGAAGCCAACTCAGTATTTGGATCCGTAAAAGGCGAATACGGAACTGTTAATGAAGAGTGGGCTCCAGAGCTTTCTGGTCTATATAGCTGGAAGAACGAGTCAGAAACATTCGGTATCCTTCTTGCGGGTTCATATATCGATCGTGAGTATCTACGTACAGGGACTGAAGCCGACTTAGATTGGGGCGGACGTTCATCAATTCAGCCTTCAAGCTTCCTTCAAGAGCAAGAGCGTACAGCGGTAGATGCAACAATTCAATTTAGACCGACTGATAATCTTGAGTTTGGTGCGCACATTCTATCTATGCAGTTAGGTGCCGATAGTATTGGTGCTAACATGTACATTGAAACTGACACAAACTGGGGCGCTGGTGACTCTAACTGTCAGAAGTTCAATGCTGCTGGTGTTTGTGTGTTAAGTGTCACTCCTGAAAGTGCACCAACAGATGTTTTCTATCAGAACTGGGCTCGTAAAGGTGAGATGACATCTGATACTTTCGAGCTTAATGCTGAGTATGAAGGTGATGGCTATACACTATCTGCCGTTGCTGGTAATACTAAAGCTGAGGGTGGTACTCAAATGAGTGCAAACTTCGGTTATGGCTGGTGGGGTGATAACTTCGGTCAAGTAAAATGGGCCGGTACGGTTGATGCAACAGGTAAGCAGATCGACATCAATGGTCGTGATATGAGCTTCACTCAAGATCAACTGGATACGACAGTAGGAACGTCACAATGGACTGGTGTACAAGGTCCTAACCGTGATGAAGAAAATTATGTTCAGTTCGATGCCGACTTTGATATTGATATGGGCATCTTAACTAAGTTTGAAACAGGTATTCGCTATACTCAGCATGAGTTTGAAAAGTCTGAGAACAAAGCAGTTTATGATCCAAATAAAGCGAACTCATTCAATACTTCTGATCTATACAGCGGTACGATGAAGTTAGGTTATGACGGTTGGACAATCCCTAAAGCAAACCTAGATGCGATGATAGACTCAACTGTCTCTCTTGTTGATGAGTTTGTTTATAACCGTGCTGCCTATGGTTTAATTGAAGAAGATAACTTATCTATTTACGGTATGTTCTCATTCCAAGGCGACGATTTCCGCGGTAACTTCGGTGTGCGCTATATCAGTACTGATGTGACCTCTAGCGGCCATGTCATCGATAACTCTCCTGCTGATAAACTTGGCGTTAATGCTGGTTGGAGTGAAGAAGTTCATAGTGAGAGTGATGATTACGCAGATGTTTTACCAAGCTTTAACCTTTCCTATAATGTGACTCAAGACGTAATCATTCGTTTTGCAGCAGCTCAAGCTATTACACGTCCTAACTATGATAACTTGTTCCTATCAAGTGTTTCTGGCTACCCAGATGATCGTCGTGGTAACGAAGAGATTACTTACGGAAATCCTGGACTGAAGCCAATGAAGTCTTCACAGGTTGATGTAAGTCTTGAGTACTATTATGGCGACGGTAACCTAGTTTCAGCAACTTACTTCACTAAAGATATCAGTGATTTTATCGTTGCAACAACTAAGTACAACCAACAGATTGGCGTGATTAACAATGATCTAGAAACTCCAGCTGATGATTGGACCGTGAATAACTTTGAAAATGCCAATGATGGTCAGATTGACGGTATCGAGCTTCAGTTAATTCACGCATGGGACAATGGTTTTGGTGTTAACGCTAACTACACATTTGCCAACGGTACAGCGCCTTCTGAAGTATATACTGACAGCATAGGTATATTTACTGAGTCATCTGAGCACACTGCTAACTTAGTGGGCTTCTGGGAAAATGATGATTTCTCTGCTCGTGCTGCATATAACTGGCGTTCAGAGTACATGATCCGTGAATACGGTAAGTACTATGGTAACCGTATGCATGATGACTTCGGTACTTTAGATGTGACATTAGGTTGGAACATTACAGAAAACATCGGTCTACAACTTGAGGTTGTTAACTTGACTGCTGAAGATGATGTTCAGTACGGTGCAGCTGCTGCCGGAACAGATGTTAAACCAGCACTTCAAGATGACTTCCCAACTTGGTCATTTAAAGGTGAAACAACCTACAAGCTAGGTGCAAGTTTCCGCTTCTAATTATATTTGATAAAGTAAAAAACCCAGTCTTGACTGGGTTTTTTTTTAGGAGTCATTTATGAAGATTAAACGAATTGCCATTGTTGGTGCTGGCACTGCAGGTTGGCTAGCTGCGAATCATTTAGGCTCTGAGCTCAGTGCTGATCAAGATGTTGAGATCACAGTTATTGAGTCAAAAGATGTGCCGACGATAGGTGTTGGAGAGGGCACTGTTCCCTATATAATGAACTCCTTAAAGCGGTTTGGTATCTCAGAGGCTGAACTGCTCTATTCCTGTGATACGACCTTTAAACAAGGGATTAAGTTTGTTAATTGGTTAGATAGCGGATCTCGTGGTGACAACTTCTATTACCATCCTTTTGATGTTCCCTATCCGAGTGGCTTCGACGTGAGTCCTTACTGGGTTGCACATGGTGGAAAGCGGCCATTTGATGATGTGGGCATTCAAGCAAGAATTTGCGAGTTAGGGCTAGCGCCTAAGAGAAAGAGCTCTGGGGAGTATGAAGGGGCTTTAACCTATGCCTATCATTTTAATGCATTAAAATTCGCTCAGCTATTAGCCAAGAATGCCCAAAAACGCTTTAATGTGACTCATCAGTTCGCAACCGTTGTGGGAGCAAAGAAGGCTGAAAATGGTGATATTACTCATCTTATTACCAAGGACGATACAGAGTTAGTATTTGATTTCTATGTAGACTGCAGCGGTTTTTCATCGATATTAATTGATAAAGAGTTAAAGGTTCCTTTTGTGAGTAAGGCCGATGAACTACTCACAGATTCAGTGCTTGTTCAGCAGGTGCCGCTCAAAGATGAAGATGAGCTTCCTCCCTACACCACTGCTACAGCCCATAGTGCTGGGTGGATTTGGGATATACCTCTTACAACAAGAAGGGGGACGGGTTTTGTCTACTCCAGTAGGCATATGAGTGATGAGCAGGCATTAAGTGAATATGCTGACTATTTAGGTGTCGAACAAGGGACTATCTCTCCTCGAAAATTGCCAATGGAGATAGGCTACAGAGAAGCATTTTGGAGTCAAAATTGTGTTGCATTAGGGCTCGCGCAAGGCTTTGTTGAGCCCTTAGAAGCGACATCTATTTTGGTTACCGACTTTTCTGCGGAGTTGCTAGCTCGTAACTTTCCACGCAACACTTCGGATATTGAGGCGCTGATTCCTCATTATAATAAAGTCGTGACCTACGTTTGGGAGAGAGTAGTTGATTTTATTAAGCTACATTACTGTATCTCAGATAGAGAAGACTCACAGTTTTGGTTAGATAACCGAAAAGAGGATACATTTTCTGATGAGTTGAAGCAGCGACTCACCAAGTTTAAAGTCAGTACACCTAAACAGTCTGATTTTTTTAGTAAGTTTGATCTATTTAATGATAAAAACTTCTTATACGTTTTATATGGGATGGAGTTTAAAACTAAAGCAATCTCTATTTCAGCTAAGGAGATAGAGCATTGCAGTATGTTGCTGCAGAGCAATGATAATCTAGTTAAAACTGCGGCTGATGAACTGTTAAGCCATAAAAGTTGGCTATTAGGGTTAAAAGCAGCTATGAGCCCTAATGGCTAATTTAGCCACTATCTACTACACAGGTATAAGATGCGAGGGCTAGCTTAGTTTCTACTGATGGTGAACTTGAATTGAGGTGAGTGGTTCTTCGCTCAATGACTCCCCCAAAGACCAAAAATTATCCTTTGGGGGCAATGTTTAAGCTAGGCTTTATCCAGCTGATTTTGTTTAGTGATCAATCTACCTATCTGGTGCAGTGAGGTTAGGTGAGCATAAATTAACGGCATTAAACCTTTACTTTTCAAGGTGAGGAACGCTTCATCGTTAAGCTCATTCAAGATTTGTTCATCGATGATATACACACCATCAATATTAACCTCTGGGCTATCGCTGTTGAGTTTGACTGTTAGTTGCTTAGGAGCAAGCAGATTTAGCTCAGCAAAGTATTGAGTAATGGCGGATGTTTGTTGAGTAAAGCTAGCGAGATCCAATAGCGCATTAGAGCGTTTTTTCAAGTATTCAGTCTGCTCCCCGGAATCATCAAAAAGCTTATTACCTTCATCTGAGGTGACAAGCTCACTATCTTCATCGATAAACACCATCACCTCGTCGCTCTCTTTAGAGGTTTGCATTAAAGATAAAGGTGCCTTGCTAAAGCCTATTGGCGTTACTGATGCCTCCCAGTTTTTCGTTTGGCAGTACAGGTTGAAGTTATTTTTTATTCCCATCATAGCGATAGGGGTAAATTGACCACTCTCTGCATTTTTTACAAAGACAATAGGAAACTCTGTTGCTAGTACTGCAAACTCTTGCACTACAATAGGGATCAAGCTCTGCGCAGCAAAGCGACTGAAGTCTTTAGATTCTTTAATGTAGGTATTGAGGTGTTTTGATGAATTCAATGGAGAGATATTTGTCATTTTAATTTTGCCTCTGTTTACTATTTATTTGTTATTGTTTAATTTTTAATGGTATGAATCTATCACCCTAGTCATGTTGTATCTGATTTCAACTCTTATGTCACCACTAGCATTGTTACGCCAGATAGAATAATCCATCCGGCGAAAAATATTTTTAATCCCTTAACTGGAAGGTATAAAGCCAGCTTTTTAGCCAAAATTCCTCCCATAATGGCGCCAGGTCCTGCGAATAGGATCACCTTAAAATAGGCATCACTTTGCTCTGATAGATATATAGGGCTAACGGACCAAACAGTGAAAGCGGTGACGATGACGCCAACTGCGATAGCTAAACTTGGTGTCACCTTTTTAAGCAGCAGATAGATAACAATAATCTCACCAACCCCCACAGATAACCAAGCTGTGATTATGCCGCCTAAATAGGTAATAAACCCAAGTTGAAGCACTTCATAGCGACTCAAGGTATGGTTGGCGTCACTGTTTTTAAGTGCAAAACAGCTATAGATAATTCCCAAGCCTAAAGCAATAGAGAAGAGACTAAAACTGTGCTCCAGCGAACCGGGGGCTTGTATCTCAAAAATATGAGTGGTCCAGATCCCAGCGACAGAGAGTGGTATACAGATAAAGATAAGTTTAACAAGTAGGCGCCCTTGTTGAGCTTGTTTTTGATGAGTAAAGTGCAGCCACCAGGTTAATGCTCCAGCCGTCATACCAAAGCATTGAATGACAAATGATGTCGATATACTTTGCTCATTGGTAAAGTTGAGACTATTAAAGACTGGGATAAAGATAACTCCTCCACCTGCACCGGTAGAGTTTGCAAAAATGGCTCCTGTTATGCCTAAGAACAGGTAATGAAGGTAATCACCGAATAGTTCAAGGGGATGGGGGAATTGCAATAGCCATGTTGACCATAGGGTAGCAAGCACAATAAAGATGAATAGAGGTCTTGAGATGAGCGTTATCTTTTTGTTTTTGTTTAGGTTCATCTTAGGCTCTCTTTATTGTTTTTTTATTGGTGCCTATTCAGCCGAATTAAGGGGGCTTTTGAATGTTATCAATAATTGACAGCGTTGTCATATTTTGGTGTTTTGCTCTGGTTTTCATCTAAGTGCTGATCCTTTCTCTTTATTAATGCTTTTCATGATGGGCTAAAAAAAGTTCTAAATGAATGTCAAAAAAATGTAGATATTCTGTTTGCTCTTGTGTATGTTTGTAAATGACAGCGTTGTCATCTGCTTGTGTGACACTCTGTTTGTAAGGTCTGCATGATGTAGGAAGAGGTCTCCTTATTCATGTTTTGGCAAACATTTGCTAATTACTTTTAGCATCAGTTTGTGTTTGATATTTCTATAGTCTCTCCCCAGAAACTAGTCTTGGCTAAGTGTTATCTTCATCATTTTGAATTTAACACTTAGCTACTTTTTCTAAGGTAGCTGACTATATCCTGCGGTAGGTTTGATAGGTTGAATCATTGGAAGATAAATTAACTAACACTCTTGTCTGATCTAGACGTATAAAAAGAGGAAATGCGCTTCATGCTACGACTTCGAATTAAGCTTCTCCTCATCTCTCTATTATCCGTTTTCTGTTTAACCCCTAATGCTTATAGTGAAACACTCGTCACCACTATTCCGCAAAGTTGGCAACTTAATTTATTGAAAGAAGCCCTATCTCGTGTGGAAACTCAATACGATATCTCAATGCTTGACACTGAAATGAATCAAAAACGTAAGGTGGAAGAGGCGTTAGCTGGAAGCATTGACATATTTTGGAGCATGACATCACAGCAACTTGAAGCGGTTGTGCTCCCAGTCAGAATCCCGATATTTAAAGGCTTGTTGGGTAATCGTTTACTGATCATTAGAAGCGATGAGCAGCAGCGTTTTATCGATGTCAAAAGCAGAGATGACTTTCTGCAGTTTTATGCAGGGCAAAATCGCTATTGGCCTGATGCGCTTATTCTTGAAGAGAATGGCTTACCTCTAATTACCAGCTATAAATATAAAAATTTGTATCCAATGTTAGAGGGAGGGCGTTTTGATTATTTAGCTCTTGGTGCTCAGGAGATCTGGCAGGAGTTAGATAAAAACCCTGATCCTAATTTGAAGGTAGATAGTGCCATCTTGCTGCAGTACCGCTCGCCTGCTTACTTCTTCATCTCCCCAGAAAAACCTTTACTTGCTAAAGACTTAAAGAAAGGACTAGAGAGCATGATTGCCGATGGCAGTTTTGATCAGCTGTTCAATAAGGAGCTCGAGATTGATGCGCTCTATGAGCAAGCACAATTTAGCAAACGTAGGATTATTCGACTACAGACACCTGGATTGAGTTCATTAACACCCGTAACTCGTGATGAGCTGTGGCTTGATCTATTTAATATGGAGGGGAAGGGCGATGAATAGTTTGTCAATTAAGGTACAGATAGGGCTAGCTGGTGCTCTTTTTGTTGTTGTCAGTGTTCTTTTTTCCCTCGCTTATATGGTCGAGGCTAACCGATTAGAAGCTAACTTTAATGAGTATAAGAGTAATACTTTGGCCAGCCTTGAAGTGACATTGGCTCAGCCTGTATTTTACTATGACTTTGAGCAGATTGACGCGGTTTTATCTGTCATGCTTGCTTCTGAAAAAATATATGAGATAACGATTAAAGATCATAGGGGTAAGATGCTCGGTGACAGTAAACAAAGCACTCCAGTTGATCCTAAAGCGGTGACATCTGATAAACTGGCATTCACCACAAACGATAAACCTACTGGAGAGCTGACGGTGAGTTTCTCTTCAGCCCCAATTACAGAGGCATTGAATCAGCTTAAGCTAAGTTATTTCTTTCAAGCTCTAGTTATTTTACTTCTCAGTCAACTCTTTATCTTTATTATTCTAAAGCGGTTAGTTATCACTCCATTGGTTCATGTGTCAGCTGTAATGGAGGAAATCGCCTCCGGTGATGGCGATTTAAGCCATAAGTTACCAGTCGAGAGTAATGATGAGATTGGTCAACTTGCCACGGCTTTTAATGGTTTTGTGGCAAAAATACATGGCACCATCTCTAAGGTTAATGAAACATCAGAGCTGATCCTTCAAGATGCATCTTCATTAGGGGATCTTTCTAAAAGTAATAATCATCGTGTTCAATCTCAATTAAAAGAGACTGAAGCTGCGGTTGCAGCCGTTACTCAGCTTAATTCAAGTGCCAATGAAGTGGCAAAAAATGCCAGTTCAACGGCAGAAGCTACTGGCTTGGCTGATAAAGAGGTAGATAATAGTCAACAGCAGTTTGATTTAGGTTTAGAGGTAAGTAATCGACTTGCCGATGAACTCTCCCGCTCTGTAGTTGCTGTACAGGAGCTGCAGCAGGAGACCCAAAGAATTGATGAAGTTGTGGTGGTGATTAATGCCATCGCTGAGCAGACAAACTTGCTTGCGCTAAATGCAGCGATTGAAGCGGCACGAGCCGGCGAGCAGGGACGTGGTTTTGCTGTTGTTGCTGATGAGGTGAGGACACTAGCAAGCAGAACGCAGCAAGCTACAGGTGAGATACAGAAGATGATCCAGCAGGTACAAACGGGAGTTGATGAGACTGTGTCTGTGATGCAAGCGAGTCAAACTCTATCTGCTGAAGCGGTTAGTCACTCAGAAGAGATAAAATTAATATTGAGTAATGTGACTAGTTTAGTCTCTAATATCAGTAATATGAATCTGGAAGTTGCCGAGGCCGCCGGCGAGCAAACTTATGTCACAGATGATATTTCAAAAAATTTAAATGATTTGGCCACAGTCTCAGGTTCGGCTTCACTCGACAGCGAGCAACTCGCAGAGTCGAGCGAGCGTTTGTTCCACCAAGGGGAAAGATTGCGGGCTTTGGTTGGTTCATTCCGTTTGCAGGGATGATAAAAATAATAATAGAGGAATACAATGAAGCTTAAATTACTGACAGCCGCCATTACTCTGGTACTGGCCACAAGTGGCTGCTCCGATAATAGTAAGGTGAATGATAATAAACCAGTCACGCAAACTAAAGCTCAAAGCGCTGAGGCGATGACTCAAGCGGTATTAAATCAACTGGGTGAGACCCTTGATGTTAAGTATCGATTGCTGACCAATTTTCCTGAAGGTTGCCCAACAGAGGGAGTCGACGGCCGATGCTTTAGTGCTCAAATAGATTTAACCTCTAAAGTGGATCTCTCAAGTGCAGATTGGGCTATCTATTATAGCCAGATGAGGCCTGTGCAAAAGGTGTTATCTGAAGAGTTCGAGATAACACGGGTGAAGGGGGATCTTCATAAAATCACACCAACAGCCGCATTTACTGGTTTAAAAGCAGGTCAGACTAAAACTATCGATTTTAGGGGAGAGCTGTGGCAACTATCTGAAATTGATGCGATGCCAAACTATTATTTAATCTCTGGCGATTTAACTCCCGCATTAATTAAAAGCACGACCGTTACCCATGATCCCGAGACTGGCATGGAGTTAAGGCCCTACGTTGCAGACTTTACTGATGCTGATACTCAATATAAGCGCAGTGATACTGATTTAATAAAATGGGCTACTCCTGAGGTTTTGTTCCAAGCTAATCAGGGCGTAGAGTTACAAACTGGCGCTGCAACAAATACCATCATACCGACACCGTTAAAGGTTGAGGTCACATCAGAGAATAAGCCTGTTTCACTTGGAGCGGGAATAAAGCTGGTACTTAACGCTCAAGCTAGGGGCCCTATAGATGCCGCGCTAAAGCGACTCGCTAGACTTGGCGTGACTGAGTCTGATAAAGGCTTGCCTGTTGTGCTTAATACGCTTAAAGACTCCACTCAAGCGGGAGCGTATCAGTTAGCTATCACAGAGCAAGGTATTGAGCTTACAGCTGCTGATGATGCAGGTTTTTCTTATGGTTTGTCCTCTCTGACAAGCTTGATTGATAGCCAAGATCTGTCGATTAATACCATGTTGGTTGAAGATGCACCAAGGTATGACTTTCGTGGCATGCATATTGATGTTTCCCGTAATTTTCACTCTAAGCAGCTGATACTGGATATGCTAGATCAGATGGCGGCTTATAAGTTGAATAAGCTGCATCTGCATATGGCCGATGATGAGGGTTGGCGTCTGGAGATTGATGGTCTCCCTGAGTTGACCGATATTGGCAGTAAGCGCTGCCATGATATAAGTGAAACCACCTGTTTGCTGCCTCAGCTTGGTAGTGGGCCTTCAGCTGATACCCAGGTAAGTGGTTACTACTCTAAAGCCGATTATATTGAAATTTTGAAATATGCATCGGCAAGACAGATCCAAGTTATCCCCTCGATGGATATGCCGGGCCACTCTAGAGCCGCGATTAAATCCATGGATGCTCGCTATAAGAAATTTATGGCAGAGGGTAATGAAACGGCCGCAAAAGAGTACCTGTTAACTGATCCCGACGATAAAACTGTCTATTCATCTATTCAGTATTATGACGACAATACGCTTAATGTTTGTCTAGAATCGACTTTCCACTTTGTTGATAAAGTCATTGATGAGATTGCCAAGCTTCATAAGGATGCTGGTCAACCCCTCACTCTCTATCATATTGGCGCCGACGAAACTGCGGGTGCTTGGCTTGAGTCGCCACAATGTAAGGCGTTTGTAGCCAATAATGTGCAGGGTGTCACCTCATTTGATGAACTTGGTGCCTACTTTGTTGAGCGTGTTTCAAACACGCTTAATGACAAAGGAATTGAGCCTGCGGGTTGGAGTGATGGTATGAGCCATACACGTCCAGATAAAATGCCGAAAAAGTCTCAGTCTAATCTTTGGGACGTTATCTCCCACGGCGGACATAATCGAGCTCATGAACAGGTGAATCTTGGCTGGGATGCGGTGTTAGGTACACCAGAAATGCTCTATTTCGACTTTCCCTACGAAGCAGACCCTAAGGAGCATGGCTACTACTGGGCGAGTCGTAATACCAATGAGCGTAAATTATATGGCTTTATGCCTGATAATTTGCCGGCAAATGCGGAGCAGTGGACCGATATTCAGGGGCAGCCGTTTGAAGTTGATGATACCGAGAAGCTGGATGACAGTGGAAAGCGTATCAGCGGTCCTATTGCGCAAGGTAAAGGCTTTGCCGGGCTACAGGGGCAGATCTGGAGTGAAACTTTAAGAAGCGATGAACTGGTTGAGTATATGACCTTTCCAAGATTGCTGATTTTAGCCGAGAAAGCTTGGCACAAAGCGAGCTGGGAGGTGCCTTATCAATACACTGGTGCTGTCTATAATCAAACTACTGAGTTCTTTACTCAAGAGATGCGTGCCAGTCAGGCTAAGCAGTGGGCTGTTATTGCTAACACTTTAGGGCAAAAAGAGCTCATTAAGCTGGATATGGCGGGTATCGATTATCGAGTGCCTACAGTTGGGGCTCATATTCATGAAGGAGAGCTTCATACTAACATCATCTATCCAGGGCTTAAGATTGAGTATCGAATAGACGGTGGCAAGTGGGAGGCGTTCAAGTCACCTGTCGCGGTTAAAGGGATGGTTGAGGTAAGGGCTCTTGCTGCTGACGGCACGAGGAAGGGACGAACTTTAGAGGTTAAGTAACATATGCCTAACAGGTGTGACTTTGTCGTTCGATAAAGTCACACTTCAGTTAAGCCTCTTAAATACTCGTTTATCTAATATTTAGCGCAAAATTTTTTTGATATAAAAAGTAAATGACAACGCTGTCATTTTTATTGTAACATGAGATTAACTTAGTCAGTGAGCAGAGCGGCATTCTGGTAGTGTGCGTTTTGAAAAAGAACTGTGAATGAGGTCTGTCATGATAGTGAACCAGACGAAGGAGAATCCGTTGTTTATAGGTATTGATGGTGGCGGCAGCAAGTGCCGTGCAACGATTTACTCTGCGGAAGATGGTGTAATAGGTACTGGGGTAGCTGGGCGTGCAAATCCACTTCACGGTCTATCTCAAACATTTGAATCAATTCAATTATCTACTGAACTTGCATTAAAAGATGCAGGTATGGCTATAGGTGATAGCAAGGGGTTAGTTGCCGGGCTTGGTTTAGCAGGGGTGAATGTCCCTAGGCTCTACCAAGATATCGTCAATTGGGAACACCCATTTGCAGATATGTATGTCACCAGCGATCTTCATACTGCTTGTATTGGTGCCCATAAAGGTGGTGAAGGGGCCGTTATCATTACCGGTACTGGCTCATGTGGTTACGCTAATGTTGATGGCAAATTTATTAGTCTCGGTGGCCATGGTTTTGCTTTAGGTGATAAAGGTAGTGGTGCTTGGCTAGGTTTAAAGGCTGCTGAACAATCCCTACTTCACTTAGATGGCTTTGCAGAGAAAACAATATTAACTGAAAAATTACTTAACCATTTTAAAGTCAATGATGCTTTAGGTATTGTTGAGAATTTAGCGGGTAAAAGTTCAAGTGTGTACGCTAAGTTAGCTCGAATAGTGCTTGAGTGTGCTAACCAACAAGATGAGGTTGCGCAGGCGATAGTTAAAGAGGGAGCTGCTTATATCAGTGAGCTTGCTCGTAAACTCTTTGAGATAAATCCTCCGCGTTTTTCTATGATAGGTGGTCTCGCTGAGCCATTGGCGCCTTGGCTAGATAAAGATGTCGTGACCAAGTTGTCACCGACTTTAGCACCGCCAGAGTTGGGAGCTACCTATTTTGCTCGCCAGCAGTTTGGATGTAAAGCAAGTTAATTCAACCTACGTAGATGTGATATAGATACAGAGCTGTTACTGAATCAATTGAGAGTTAAAAGATGAAACAAACGTTTATTGCACAACAAGTTTTCGATGGTAAAGACTTTCATCATAACCATCCAATCACTGTTGAAGATGGCCATATACTCGCTTTTGATACTGTAGCAGGAGTCAATGAGGTTAAGCTCGACGGTACTCTTGTTTCTGGTTTTATTGACGTGCAGGTCAATGGTGGCGGTGGGGCTTTGTTAAATTCAGATACTTCAGTTGAGTGTATTGAAACAATTGGCGCTGCACACGCAAAGTTTGGTACCACAGGCTTCTTACCTACCTTGATAACCGATGATATTGATGTCATGCGCCGCGCCGCCGATGCCGTCGCTGCGTCCTTAGATAAAGGAAGTGCAGGGGTTTTAGGTGTTCACTTTGAGGGACCGCACCTGTCTGTCCCCAAAAAAGGGGTACATCCCCAATCTCATATCCGCCGTATCTCTGATGCCGAGTTGGAGGTTTTTTGCCGAAACGACTTAGGTACTAAGGTAGTGACACTGGCACCGGAAAATGTTTCTGTAGAGGTGATAAAAGCGTTAGTGGCTGCCGATGTAAAGGTGTGTTTGGGTCACTCAAATGCAGATTATGAAACCGTTGTTGCAGCGCTGGAAGCTGGGGCTACAGGTTTTACTCATCTATTTAATGCCATGTCTCCTTTTGGTTCCCGTGAGCCGGGAGTAGTTGGTGCTGCAATTGAGAGCCGCGATGCATGGTGCGGTTTGATTGTGGACGGTCATCATGTCCATAGCGCTGCTGCTAGGGTGGCTATCTATGCAAAGCCTAAAGGTAAGATGATGCTGGTGACAGATGCTATGCCACCAGTTGGTCTCGATGATGAAGCCAGTTTTGAGCTGTTTGGTACGCAAGTTATCCGCCAAGGTGACAGATTAAATGCGGTGACTGGTGAGCTCGCAGGCTGCGTATTAGATATGGCTGGTGCAGTTAGAAATACTGTAAATATGTTAGGTTTGAGCTTAGATGAAGCGGTGAGAATGGCCTCTCTTTATCCTGCACAGTTCCTGGGGCTTGATAAGCAACAAGGAGAGTTAAGGCTTGGTAGCAAAGCTGATTTTGTTTTACTCAATAATGATATTTTTGTAGATCAAACTTATATAGCAGGCTCGCGTGTTTTTTAGCGCTAATTATATATAATATAGATACTTAAGCCTCAACGGCCTTGCTGTTGGGGCTTTATGCTATAGAAAATACAAAACTAAAATAATAATAAAATAGGTAAGAGGTTATGGAAGCTACTCAAGCTAAGACCCCAAAAAGAAGATTGATGTCACTCGATGCTCTTAGAGGTTTCGATATGTTTTGGATTTTGGGTGGTGAGGCGCTTTTTGCTGGCTTACTTCTGTGGACGGGTTGGCATGGGTGGCAATGGGCAGATGCACAGATGCACCACAGTCAATGGCATGGCTTTACCTTCTACGACCTTATTTTCCCGCTTTTTATCTTTCTTTCCGGTGTTGCTCTGGGCCTATCCCCTAAACGATTAGATAAGTTGCCAATGGCACAAAGAATGCCTTTGTATAAGCACTCTGTGAAGCGTCTATTACTGCTGCTGTTCTTTGGTGTTCTTTATAATCATGGCTGGGGAACTGGTGCACCAGTTGCAATCGATGAGGTTCGTTATGCCAGCGTTTTGGGAAGAATTGCTTTTGCCTGGTTTTTTGCCGCCATGTTGGTTTGGCATACGAGTTTCCGTACTCAGGTTTTAGTAACACTTGGAATTTTAGTGCTTTACGGTTTGGCGCAGCTACTTATCCCTGTTCCTGGGTATGGGGCTGGTATTTTTAGCCCAGAAGGGTCAATTAATGCTTATGTCGATACTCATCTTCTCCCTGGAATAGCTTATCAGAATCGAGCTCTAGACCCTGAAGGGATACTGTCAACACTTCCTGCGATAGTTAATGCAATGGCTGGCGTATTTGTTGGCCACTTTATTGTTAAAGAGCATGCAAAAGGGGAGTGGTATAAGGTTGTGACGATGTTAATTGCAGGAGCGTTAGTGCTTGGTTGTGGTTGGCTGTTAAACCTTGTTATTCCAGTTAATAAAGATCTATGGACCAGCTCTTTTGTTTTAGTGACAACAGGTTGGAGCATGATCTTACTTGCTGTGTTTTATGCTGCTGTAGATGTTTTGAAGTGGCAGAAAGCTGCATTCCCATTTGTGGTGATTGGCTGTAATGCTATCATCATCTACCTTGCGTCCAGTTTGATAGATTGGAAGTACACAGCCCAAAGTCTCTTTGGAGGTTTGGTGAGTGCTTTTCCATCTTCAGCCCAAGAGCTAATGGCTGCGATTAGCTTGCTGCTCGTGCAATGGTTAGTTCTTTTTTGGATGTATAAGCGGGGAGTGTTCGTAAAAGTTTAAACTAAATGAGATGGCATCTTATATTTTCGTTATTGATAACGGTCATTTAGCTTAAATTAGTTTCAAATACAAAATGACAGCGTTGTCTTTTTTGCTTTATTGTTTTAACATCAATGAAACAAGGTCTGTTTGCTTTGCACAAAATAGTGTATTTTGAAGGCCTTTTTTTGACTACAGAACCTATAAAAAGTGATATCTCATTAGTTAGATATCAGAACTTAAAAATATTATAAGAAGTAGGCTTATGGAAATGACATTAAATAGTGACAATAAGCGCAGCAGTATTATCCCTATGACAATAGTGGCTGTGCTATTTTTCGTATTGGGATTCGCGACCTGGCTCAACGGCTCGCTGATGCCATACCTGAAACAGATCCTCCAGCTCACCCCACTTCAAGCCTCTCTTATCCTCTTCTCCTTTTACATTGCAGTGACGTTTACTGCGCTTCCATCTGCATGGTTGATTAGAAAAGTGGGTTATAAGAATGGCATGGCACTAGGCATGGGCGTCATGATGCTTGCGGGGTTGTTATTTATCCCAGCAGCTAAGACACAGATATTTGCTCTGTTTCTTTTTGCTCAGCTTGTGATGGGGGCGGGGCAGACGTTACTGCAAACTGCGGTTAACCCTTATGTTGTTCGAATTGGTCCTGAGGAGTCTGCCGCTGCACGTGTTAGTGTTATGGGGATTCTGAATAAAGGGGCCGGCGTTATTGCTCCTTTAGTATTCAGTGCGCTTATTCTTAATAGTTTTAAAGATAGAGTTGGCACTGAGTTAACATCTGCTCAGATCGATGAGATGGCTAATGGGCTAGTACTTCCCTATTTAGGCATGGCGTTATTTATCGGTTTATTGGCATTAGTGGTTAAGAAGTCACCCCTACCTGAGCTAACCGATGAAGATGAAGGCGAGCAAACAAATAACAAGGGACAGATTAAAGAGGCGCTCTCTCACCCTAACCTTGCTTTTGGTGTTGTAGCGCTATTCTTCTATGTGGCTGTAGAAGTTATCGCGGGTGATACCATAGGTACATTTGCGCTTTCATTAGGCATCGAAAGTTATGGTGTGATGACCTCATATACCATGATCTGTATGGTACTAGGTTACACCTTAGGTATTTTGACTATTCCGCGTTTTATCTCTCAACCAAAAGCGCTAATGATCTCAGCTATTTTAGGTCTCATTCTCACTATAGGCATCGTCTTCGGTGACAATGAGTCCTACGCAATCGCTAATACCTTATTAGTCCCTTTTGGTGGTGCTCAGCTGCCTGATACCTTGCTAATGATCGCTTTCTTAGGTTTAGCTAATGCAATCGTATGGCCTGCAGTGTGGCCACTTGCATTGTCAGGTATGGGTAAATTAACCAGTACTGGTTCGGCACTTCTGGTAATGGGTATTGCTGGTGGTGCGTTTGGTCCGCTATTTTGGGGATTAACTAGCTCAGTCTCATCGCTAGGACAACAGGGCGGGTATATGGTGATGCTGCCTTGTTACCTATTTATCCTGTTCTATGCGGTTAAAGGCTATAAGATGAAAAGCTGGAAGTAATTCTATTGCGCTAAAGTTTAAGAAGGAGCCTTTAAGGCTCCTTTTTTATTTCTCCGTATTGCTAAGAGCTGTAAAGCTCTTAGCAAGGACTTGTAGCCCATTTTGGACATTAGGTTTTTAACTCGATAGTTTCGGGTAGGCAGAGCTTATAATAGAGTCTATTAGTTGCTTTATGAACTGAGCTATTTGCTTGCTTTAAGAGTGGCTAAATCACTCTAGAACTCTTTATTAAGAGGAGATAAGCTCGTGCCGGCACCAAGAGTCGAAGTCCTTGATATAGTGACCTACTGATTATTCTTAGTTTCATACAAACTTTAGACATAAAAAAGCCACTAATTAAAGTGGCTTAATGCTCTTCACAAAGAAGAAGATGCCAGCACCAAAACTCGAAGTTCTTGATATAGTGACCTACTGATTGTCTTAGCTACATATAAATTCTAGATACAAAAAAGCCACTAATTAAAGTGGCTTGATGCTCTTCACAAAGAAGAAGATGGTGCTGGCATCAAGAGTCGAAGTTCTTGATATAGTGACCTGCTGATTATTCTTAGTTTCATACAAATTTTAGATACAAAAAAGCCACTCAAAGAGTGGCCTAATCGTATATGGTGCCGGCACCAAGAGTCGAAGTCCTTGATATAGTGACCTACTGATTGTCTTAGCTGCATATAAATTCTAGACACAAAAAAGCCACTAATAAAAGTGGCTTGATGCTCTTCACAAAGAAGAAGATGGTGCCGGCACCAAGAGTCGAACTCGGGACCTACTGATTACAAGTCAGTTGCTCTACCAACTGAGCTATGCCGGCTTATTTTTTCAAATGGAGAACTCGGGAGCAATCTATTTGATTACCAGTCATAACTCAAACAAGTGAGCTATGCCGGCTTATCTTTTTAACTGATTCTGTTTCTAATCAATTAATAAATATTGGTGCCCGAACCCGGAATCGAACCAGGGACACGAGGATTTTCAATCCTCTGCTCTACCGACTGAGCTATTCGGGCAACTAAACTAAGTGTTAGTCATCTACTCTAAACCAGATATTAACTTGGTTGTTAATGACCTGTGCCGTTTGGAGTGCGCGTATAATATAGCGATGCCCTAAGGCGTGCAAGTAGTTTTTAAACAAAGATGTTCAACTTGTCAAAAACTGTACTAAAAGTCCTACTTTGTATTAAACGTGAACATTTTATGATGCTTTAACAGGCGAAATAATAAAGAGGAGTAGGAGCAGTATTTTTACAATGTGGTGCCGGCATCAAGAGTCGAAGCTCATATGGGGGAGATCTACTGCTTCTCTTACAAAAAGTAAGTCAGTTGCTCTACCAATTGTGCTATGCCAGCTTAGAATAGAAATAAAAAAGCCCCGACATTTTCAGGGCTATTACTCTTCACAAAGAAGGTGGTGCCGGCACCAAGAGTCGAAGCTCCTGTTACTGCGACCTACTGATTGTTTTAGCTACATATAATTTCTAGACACAAAAAAGCCACTAATTAAAGTGGCTTGATGCTCTTCACAAAGAAGAAGGTGGTGCCGACACCAAGAGTCGAAGTCCTTGATATAGCGACCTATTGATTGTCTTAGCTATATATAAATTCTAGATACAAAAAAGCCACTCAAAGAGTGGCCTAATCGTATATGGTGCCGGCACCAAGAGTCGAAGTCCTTGATATAGTGACCTACTGATTATTCTTAGTTTCATACAAATTTTAGATACAAAAAAACCACTCAAAGAGTGGCCTAATCGTATATGGTGCCGGCACCAAGAGTCGAACTCGGGACCTACTGATTACAAGTCAGTTGCTCTACCAACTGAGCTATGCCGGCTAAATATTGGTGCCCGAACCCGGAATCGAACCAGGGACACGAGGATTTTCAATCCTCTGCTCTACCGACTGAGCTATTCGGGCAACTAAACTAAGTGTTAGTCATCTACTCTAAACCAGATATTAACTTAGTCGTTAATGATCTGTGCCGTTTGGAGTGCGCGTATAATATAGCGATGTTATTTCTCCTGCAACTGCTTTTTTGTAATTCAACTACTGTTCGGTTAGTTAGTGTTCAAGCTGGTTGAAAAGTCATACATCTGCTTAAAATTCCCGCTTATTTGGCGTTTTTACTGCTCTTTTTTCGTTATTTGGCATTACCTTTCTAAAAAGTAGGTGTTAAAGGTCAATTTTTCGAGGTTTTAGTTTTAAAAATAGAACGTATTATAGGCATAAAGTAAATTCGCTCTTAGCATCATGCTCTTTGTGTCAGGATATTTGTTATGTTTCGTAATACTGAAGCCTCCTACGGGCTAGCTTCTATTCTATTTCATTGGGTTTCAGCCCTAGCTGTTATCTCACTATTTGTTTTAGGTTATTGGATGGTCGATCTGACCTATTACAGCACCTGGTATAAAACAGCTCCCTATTTACATAAGAGTTTTGGACTCCTATTGCTGCTTTTAACCTTAATTAGGCTGGTTTGGAAAGTGGTTAATCCCAAACCTAAAGCCGATCCTAATCATAAAAGGTGGGAGCAAAAAGCTGGTCATATAGCCCATTTAGCAATCTACCTTTTACTTATCGTTATTATGTTTAGTGGTTATTTGATATCAACAGCCGATGCACGAGGGATCTGGGTGTTTGATTGGTTTGAAGTACCAGGCTTTGGCTCATTTATCGATGGGCAAGCAGATGTTGCAGGTCTAATTCATCAATATGCAGCTTATAGTTTGATGGGGTTAACATTAATACATGCCTTGGGGGCCATAAAGCACCATGTAATAGATAAAGACTCAACCTTATTAAGAATGATTAAGGTGATAAAGAGCTAATAAGAGCAAGATTAATGTCTGCATTTTTATGAATAATAATTTGAAAATTTTACTTACTTGAAGGATAGATACAATGAAAAAACATTTATTGGTGACGGCATTAACGGCTTCGCTTTTTCTTGGTAATGCAGCTCAAGCTGCAGATTATATTGTTGATACAGATGGTGCTCATGCATCGATACAATTTAGAGTTAGCCACCTAGGCTATAGCTATGTTGCAGGTCGATTTAATGATTTTAAAGGTGATTTTAGCTTTGATGCTAATAAAGTCGCCGATGCTAAAGTCAATATGGTGATTAATACTACGAGCATCGACTCTAACCATGCAGAGCGTGATAAGCATCTTCGTAGCGCTGACTTTTTAAACACTGCAAAATTCCCACAAGCGACATTCACCTCTACCTCAGTTGAAGATAAAGGTAATGGAGATTTTATTCTAAATGGTAACTTTACGTTAAACGGGGTCACTAAACCGCTTGCTATCTCTGCCACTACGGTTGGAGAGGGGCAAGATCCATGGGGCGGTTATCGTGTTGGTTTTACAGGGACTACTGAGTTTGCCCTCAAAGATTACGATATAAAGATGGACCTTGGTCCTGCATCGTCTCATGTTAAGCTAGATCTTGTTGTTGAAGGAATTAAGCAGTAGCAGCATATATGAACATCTATAAAGTCAAAAAGCGCTTATTAATACCAATCGGTATAAGAAGGTGATCTACTCAGAGTTTTTTTGGCAAGCTAATTCAAGGCGAATGAATGACAGAGTGGTTATTCCCTTGTGAGTTCATTCAACGCAGAAGTAGGCAGCCAAAAACACTCCTTACAGGCGAGTTTTAGCGGTTCTGATTCTGCGTTAACGAGCTTAAACGTAGAACAACTATGTTCCTCACTCGTTGCCTTGCCTCAGAAGCGCTAAACTCTCGCTGAGCGATCACATCTTTATACCGATTGGTATAAGGCGCTTTTGACTGATAAGATGTAGATTAATCATCATCTTTTTGAGGTACGTAACCCTCAATTTCAACGTCTTTACCTTCAAATAGAAAGTTCACCATTTGAGTCTCTAAAAAGCCTCTATCTTCAACATTCATCATGTTGAGTTTTTTCTCATTAATAAGCATGGTTTGTTTAGCTTGCCATAGGCCCCAGGCCTCTTTGCTGACGTTATCAAATATACGCTTACCAAGTGGGCCTGGATAGAGCTGGAAACCTAAACCTTCAGCCTCTTTTTTCAGATAGACGCAATTTACAGTGCGAGCCATGATTACTCCTTAATTAATACTGAACCTAAACCTGCCAAGATGCGCTCTGTTGCTGCAGCCAGACCAACTTTAGGTGGATTGGGTAAGTTATACCAGACTGATGGCTTATCTTCCATGATCTGGTTATCGCTCTGGTTATCAAGATTGACAACAACAGGCGTAATATCCAAATGAAAATGGCTGAATGTATGCCTAAACCCTAGTAGTAACTCCTCTTGTGAAACTTTAATACCTTTTATCTGTAAATATTGATCAAGCTCTTCACGACTTGAGAATTGAGGGAAGCACCATAAGCCCCCCCAAATACCCGCAGGTGGGCGTTTTTCGAGTATGACCTCTTCTCCTTTAGCTATGACTAGCATCCAGGCACTTTTTTCTGGGGTGACTTTTTTAGGTTTCTTGCCAGGAAACTCAGTTTGGCGACCTATAAGTTGAGCTTCACAGTCGATGGCTACAGGGCATTTATCGCAGCTAGGCTTTGAGCGAGTACAGATAGTTGCTCCCATATCCATCATAGCTTGATTGTATTTCTGCACATCTTGTTTTGGAGTTAAGCTGTCTGTTAATGACCAAAGCTGATTTTCAACGGCTTTTTGTCCTGGCCAACCTTGAATTGCATCATGGCGGGCGAGTACGCGCTTTACATTACCGTCGAGTATTGCATGATGTTGACCTAATGAGAGTGACAGTACTGCTCCTGCAGTTGAGCGACCTATACCTGGAAGGGCGAGTACATTATCAAAATTGGTTGGGAACTCCCCTTGGAACTCATCTCTTATGATCTGAGCCGACTTATGTAGGTTTCTGGCGCGAGCGTAATAACCTAGACCAGTCCAGTAGTGCAAGACCTCATCTTGAGGCGCATCCGCAAGCGCGCCAATACTTGGAAATCTCTCCATAAATTTTAGGTAATAGGGGATAACAGTACTTACTTGGGTTTGCTGCAGCATGATCTCGGAAACCCAGACTTTATAAGGTGTCTTCTCTAATTGCCAAGGAAGGTGCTTTCTGCCGAACTTGTCATACCAAGTGATGATCCGTGATGAGAAAGTGTCAGGGTTTGCTTCGATAGGTTCAGTCACTGGCATATTAAGGGGCATATATATTAGAAGAGTTTTTTGTAAGCGCAGTCTATCTATCCTAGTCTCCATAGACAAGTGGTGTTTGCTCTTCAAAAGCTGGAGATTCGCACTGCTGGAGAAAATTGGTATACTTCACCGATTAATTCCCAAGGTATTTGGGGGATAGGGCTTGCACTGTTTGTTGAACTTTGGATAATGCCCTACTTTTCTATTTTATCATGCCAAGATCGAGGGCAACAATGAGCGATGTAACAACGGCCGAGTTTAATGAAGAAGGTAAGTACCTTCGCAAAGTGAGAAGCTTTGTATTAAGAGAGGGTCGCTTAACTAAAGGCCAAGCTACAGCTATGGAGGAGCAATGGCCGTTAATGGGTCTTGATTACTCCCCTGAGCCACTGGATCTGGCAGAAATTTTTGGGCGCGAAGCCGACACTGTATTAGAGATAGGTTTTGGCATGGGCGCATCGCTTGTTGAGATGGCTAAAGCATCACCAGAGCTTAACTTTATCGGCATAGAAGTGCATAAACCAGGTGTTGGAGCTTGTTTGAGCGTTGCAGCTGAAGCTGGTGTGACTAATTTACGTGTATTTCACCACGACGCCATAGAAGTGTTAGAGAACAGTATTGTTCCTAGTTCACTTGCTCGCGTGCAGTTGTTCTTCCCAGACCCTTGGCACAAGAAGCGTCATCATAAGCGCCGTATTGTTCAGCCTGAGTTTGCTCAGACTATACGCAACTCTTTAAAGCTTGGTGGTGTGTTCCATCTGGCAACTGATTGGGAAAATTATAGCGAGCATATGTTGGAAGTGATGAATGCAGCCCCCGGTTATAAAAATCAATCGACAACCGGTGATGTTGTTGAGAGACCCGATCACCGCCCACTAACTAAGTTTGAGGCCCGCGGTCACAGATTAGGTCACGGTGTGTGGGATATTATGTTTGAGCGTATAGATTAAATCACTCTGATTTTTCTTAGTAAAAAGTATTTTAATTTAAGGTGGGAATGACTATGGCAACACGTAGCCGTCGTTTACGTAAGAAATTACGCGTTGATGAGTTTCAAGAGTTTGGTTTTGATATCAACTGGACCTTTAATGACTCAGTATCTGAAGAGCAGATTGATAATTTAGTTGATCAATTTATTGATGAGGTTATCGAGCCACGTAAATTAGGTTTCCATGGCGGTGGCCATAAAGAGTGGGAAGGTATTATTGCGACTCAAGAGCTTGGTAAGTGCTCTGAGGAAGATCGCACAGCGGTTAGCGACTTCTGGAAAGGCAAAGAGGTGTCAGATCTAGTTGTCAGCGAGCTATACGATATCTGGTGGGGTTAATGCCTGAGCAGGCATTACTGGAACAGGTGGTCGATAAAGTTCGGCCACTTTTAGGTCAGGGGAAGGTTGCAGATTATATTCCCGCACTGGCAAGCGTTAATCCTAAAAAACTCGGGATCGCTGTCACCACAATAGATGGTACAACTATAGGGGCGGGGGATTACCTTGAGCCTTTCTCGATTCAGAGTATCTCAAAAGTATTTAGCCTTACCTTAGCTCTCACTCTTTATGAGGAGCACGAGATCTGGTCAAGGGTTGGAAAAGAACCCTCTGGTCAGTCATTTAATTCGTTAGTCCAGGTAGAGTTGGAGAGGGGAGTCCCAAGAAACCCCTTTATCAATGCTGGTGCATTAATCATCGCGGATCTTATTCAGTCTAGGCTAGGTGCTCCTAAGCATAGAATGCTTGAAATTGTGCGGGAGTTAAGTGGTAACCCCAGCATCCTCTATGACAAAGTTGTTGCGGCTTCTGAGTATGAGCACAGTGCTCGAAATGCTGCCATCGCTTATCTGATGAAATCATTTGGTAATTTCAACAACGATGTGGATACCGTTCTTCATAGTTACTTTCACTATTGTGCAATGCGAATGAACTGTGCAGATCTTTCAAAAGCCATGTTGTACCTCGCTAATAGAGGTAAGAGTTTGAGTGGTCAGCAACTGATCTCACCAGTGCAGACTCGGCAGATGAATGCGCTACTGGCAACCTCAGGCCTTTATGATGGGGCTGGTGAGTTTGCTTACCGTGTAGGTATGCCAGGCAAGAGTGGTGTTGGCGGTGGCATTATTGCTGTGATCCCAGGTGATATGTCTGTGTGTGTTTGGTCACCTGAGCTTGATCTTAATGGTAACTCATTGGCGGGAACCGCTGCATTGGAAGAGTTTTGTCAACGATTAGGACGTTCAATCTTTTAACGTTTGCCTATCTGCATCAGAAGTTAGTGAATTTGCCAACTACTGGTCTTATTCACTAATTCATTTTCTCTAATTACTTCTTATTTTTAGTAAGTTGTTGTTTACAAGTTACTTTAATTGTTGGCACAGCTTGTGCTTTATATCTCTTATACAAGATTTTATGAGATCTGCTTTTAAACAAAAAGCGTATCAAGAGAATAAATAACAGTTAATTTAAGGATAAATTCAATGAGAAAACTTGCAACTTTACTAGGGATCACCGCAGCTATATTTGCGACTACCATGACCTCAGTTCAGGCCCATGAAGATCATAAGTCTAACTCCTATTCAGATCATAACAGTGAGTGTGAAGTGACACTTAACTATGATGTTGCTGTTGAACCTAAAAAGCTGACAGTGACAGAGGGTTCGGCTGAAGTCTATCGAATAGAAATGGATCAACTGTTTGTTGAAGGTAAGCCTGTATCGCTTAATCGCTCGCAGAAAAAACTGCTAACTCAATACTCTGATGAAGTCTCCACCCAAGTGCCCGAAGTGATTGGTTTAGTTCATGATGCTGTTGGTATTGCTTCCTCAGCTGCCAGTATGGCACTAACACCGCTACTGGGTGATGCTGCTGGAGCTAAGCTTGATGAGATGATGGACGGACTCGAGGAAAGGATTGAGAAAGTGGCTTATCAAAATGGAGATAAGTTCTATCTTGGTGCGACTCATTCATCATTGGAAGATACATTTGGTGAAGAGTTTGAGCAAGAGCTAGAGCAACTGGTTAAGAACTCTATCGGCTCTATGATGGTAAATATAGGTAGTCAGATGCTTGCTGGTGATGGTGAATCATTTGAACAGAGCATGGAAGCGTTTGCCACTAAAATGGAAAATGTTGGTCAAGATATCGAGCTGCAAATGGAATCTCAAGCCCAAAGCTTAGAGGATAGAGCTGATAAAATGTGTGAACGTTTTCGATACTTAGTTGAGTTAGAGCAGAAGTTAAGAGCCGAAGTACCAGAACTTGCTAAATACCCTTTAATTGATGCGCCACAAAAAGAGCTACTTGAGTAACTCATAAAGGCACAACTTTACTCCTTGGACTCCCTGTTGCCCCCAATTTGCAACCACCCCGTATTTATATGAATACGGGGTTTTTTCGTTTGGGTATATGTCAGATTAAACAGGCTGAATAAAATAGCGATTAGAAAGCGCAAATCTTTGGTATACTGATGAAAATAATAAGAAGACTGACTAGGTCAACAGGACTATGTCATGTGTCTGACTCTACTTCAGTGTGCTTCAGTAATTTGAATTTTAGTTTAAAGTTAATTGATTTAATTAACCTTTTTCTATTTTTAAGTCTTATTGAAAGCATTAAATAGTGTCGTAAACACCTTAAGGCGATTTACATGTTAGAACTATTGGAACCAATCGCAATTTTCACTCATGTTGCTCGTGCTGGCAGTTTTAGTGCCGCAGCAAGAAAATTGGGGATCTCTAAATCTAAAGTGAGTACTCAAGTTGCAGATCTGGAACATAAGTTGGGTGTTCAGCTTATTCAACGAACAACTCGCAGTTTAAGTTTGACCGAAGCTGGTCAGTTACTCTATACCCAAGGTGAAGAGTTACTTAGGGATGCCGACCAAGCTGTTGCCAGCGTTCATAACCTCAATGATGCGACTCGTGGAGTGTTGAAAGTAGGGATCTCCCAGTCATTTGGCACTATGCATATTATCCCCGCTTTACCAGAGTTTATGACAACTCATCCTGAGCTCGAACTACAAGTTAGCTTATTAGATCATAAAGTTGATGTTGTCAGTGAAGGCTTAGATCTACTGCTTACTATGTCTGAACAGCTGCCTTTAGGCATGGTTGCTCGTCCTTTGATGAAATGCCAGTTCCTGCTAGTTGCTTCCCCTGATTATATTGAGAAACACGGTCAACCAGATCGTCCTGAGCAGTTAGTGGATCATAACTGTTTGGTGTATCAAGGCGAGTGGCATGAACATAGCGTATGGCAATTTAAGCAGGGTGATGATTACTGTGAAATAGGTGTTTCAGGCAACTTTAGAGTCGATAATGCTCCTGCGTTAAAGTCAGCGGCCGTGAGTGGCTTAGGGGTTGTCTATCTGGCAAGTTACCTGCTTGAAGATGAGATTGCTAAAGGGACCTTAGTTCCTCTTCTTGAAGATTGGCAATTAACACACCATCTTCCTCTGCAAGCTGTCTATCCAAGAAGAAAGCACCTAGCACCTAAAGTAAGTGCATTTATCGACTTTATTAAAGGTCATATTGGCTCGCCTCCATACTGGGATGCACCTTGTGCAGAGCTTTACGCTAAGCGAAAGTAAACGAGCACAATTAAACGTCAAAATAACGCCTTTAGGATAGCTCCTGAAGGCGTTTTTTATTGTCTAAAGAGCCTAGTGATAAGTTTCTGCTTTCTGTGGCTTAAACCAACAGAACACGGATATAAGTTATTCTGAAAATAGATATGGTTAGTGGTTAAAATGGAAACATTGTTCTAGATTGTGGACAGTTAAGTCGTTAGTGGTTCTATATGTTATTATTTTGTTTTAATACAGTGTGTTGTGTTTGCCTTTTTTGCTTGGGTAACTGCCACTTATTAAGGGGTTACTAATGTGATGGTTTTTTTATCTTGTACTTTGTTCTTAATTCAATACAATTGGTTTTATCGGTTCAGGATGATTTGACCCCTATATATTAACTAAGAATGACCCCTCTTATTTAATATATACAGATCCGCTTAATAGCAGTCCTGAATTGATGCTGACTGAGTTTGTAGAACTAAAACAATTGTCAGCCTTAAAACCATCATCCTAGTTTTGGTTTACCCCAGTTTATACTGGGGTATTTTTCTTCAAGGATCCTGTTTCTCTGTACCCTGCAATCTCACTATTCACTAGTATAAGTGAAAGTTTGAACTTAACAGTAGAGACAAGAAAGCCACATTAATTGTGGCTTTTTTATTTAGAGGATTGTATTGTCTAACCCCTCTTTTTCTCACTAACCCAGAGATCAACTTGATCTTCGAGAACATCTAAAGGAAGCGGACCGTTTTTTAACACTAAGGTATGAAACTCGCGGATATCGAACTTCTCCCCCAGTGATTGTTTAGCCTTTGCTCTTAGGTCGAGTATTTTCAACATTCCCACTTTATAGGCTGTGGCTTGTGAGGGCATGACAACATGACGCTCTACCATCTTCACCGCATCTGACTTTGCATTAGGGGTATTATTGACGTAGTAGTTAATAGACTCCTCACGGGTCCACTTTTTAGCATGTATGCCTGTATCTACGACTAAGCGACATGAGCGCCAAAGTTCCATCGCAAGGCGACCAAAATCTGAGTAGGGATCAGAGTAAAGCCCCATCTCTTTAGGGAAGAATTCACTGTAAAGTCCCCAGCCCTCAATATAGGCTGTATAACCACCAAACTTACGGAACTTAGGTATCCCCTCAAGCTCTTGTGCTATGGCTATCTGCATATGATGCCCTGGGGTTCCTTCATGGTAGGCTAGTGCTTCCATCTGGTATTTTGGCATAGCATCCATGTCATATAGGTTAGCGTAGTAGGTACCAGGGCGACTTCCATCGGGCGATGATTGATTGTAGAAGGCTTTTCCTGCTGACTTCTCTCTAAAGGCTTCCACTCGCTTAACTATCATGGGAGCTTTAGGTTTGACATTAAATACTTCATCAAGCCTAGATGACATGTTATCGATAAGCGCCGTGGCATCTTTTAGGTAAGCATCACGTCCCTCATCGGTTGCAGGGTAATAAAACTGTTTATCTTCACGCATAAATTTAAAGAAAGCCTGTAGATCGCCTTTAAAGCCAACTTTTTTCATGATCACACGCATCTCATTATGGATACGGACTACTTCATCTAGACCTAGCTGATGGATCTGATCTGCGGTTAAATCTGTGGTGGTCGTTCGAGCAAGTGCATTGTTGTAGAACTCTTCACCTTGAGGAAACTTCCAGACTCCATCACGAGTATCTGCCTGTGTCTCAAGCTGAGTAAGATAAGTGACAAGCTTCTTATATGCAGGTTGCACTTGAGAGATTAGAGCATGTTTAGCTTCTTTTAGTAATGTCTCTTTTTTGCTGTTATCAATCTCTAACCCATCGACTTTACGTTTTATATCTGCCCAGAGAGCACTGTCTTTACCAGAATCGAAAGGTGCACCTGTGATGATATTTTTACTATCAGAGAGTACATGTGGAAACACAAACTTAGGTGCGATAATTCCGTGCTGTGCACGAGCTTCTAAGGACTCTTCAAGCTGCTTAAGGTATTTAGGAATGCCGTTTAGGCGGCTGATATAGGCGTTAGCATCTTCGACAGTGCCGACTTGATGTTGGTTAATTAAAAATGAGGGTAGCATCGAGTGGCCACCATACATCTGATTGACTGGGTAGCTGTAATAGCGCCATCTATTATCCGCGACCTCGTTTTCCAGCCTCTGTTTGAGTAGGCCATAGCTTAGGCTGGTTTGATCATCGAGCTTACTGACATCTATCTGCTTAAGTTGTTTGAGATGTGCTTGGGTGAGGGCAAGCTCTTTAGCATCTGCGACTTCCCCTCTCTCATCCCATTTCCCGTAGTCTTTCTTTATGCCTAACTGTGTTTGAGAGATGGGGCTTGCCATCACATTGTCCATAAATATGGTTTCAAATAGCGCGTTGGCTTTCTCTGATTCGCTGATTATTACTACTGCGTTTTCAATGGATTGAGGCTCAGATGGGGGAGTGGAAGATACGCCGCATCCTCCGATAAGTGTTGTTAATGTTAAGGCTACTAAGCTTATTTTTGTTTTTATTGGCATGATGATTGAGTCTTATTTATTAGAATTTATGAAAATCAACTGCTAATCCTAAAGAAGCTAATCGTTAATGTTTTGATCTTAGTGTTAGAAAATGTTTCAAGAGGCTAATTTTAGTGTTTTAGCCCCTTGAATAGAAGGTGAACAAGCGAAAGCTTATCAATTAGCAGAACTGAGAAAGTAGCTCGTTTACAAATAGCTTTCCTCTGCTGGTCAATTCCCAGTATTCATCATTTTCAGTGAGAAGCTGTTTCTCTTTTGCGCGTTGAATACCAGAGGTTAATACCTCTCTTGATAGGCCTGTTCTCTGCTCAAATTCTCTCTTGGGGATGGGCGACATAAGTCTGAAACGATTCATTAAATACTCAAGAGCGCGATCTTCTTTCGCTACCTCAGTGGTTTCGAAATTGTAACTGTCGGTAGCAAGATAACCTTTAGGATGTTTAATCTTCACGGTTCGGATTATCTTGTTTTCATTGAGTATGGTGATTTTTCCGTGGGCTCCACAACCTATGCCTAAGTAGTCTCCAAACTGCCAGTAGTTAATATTATGGCGACATTGAAACCCCGGTTTTGCATAGGCGGATATCTCATACTGCTGATAGCCAAGTGCTGCAAGCTTTTTTTGCCCCTGTTCATATATCTCCCATAGCGCCTCATCATCAGGCAGTTGAGGTGGCCTTGAATGGAATAGGGTGTTCTGCTCTATCGTTAACTGATACCAAGAGAGGTGTGGGGGAGAGAGAGCCGCAGCTGTATCTATATCCGCCATCGCTTCAGCAAAGCTTTGATTGGGTAATCCATGCATCAGATCTAGATTAAAGCTCTTGTAACCAGCGCTTAGGGCTTTTTGAGCGGCGACTTTAGCTTCATCTTCATCATGGATCCTACCTAGTAGATTAAGTTTGTCACTGGAGAAGCTTTGCACCCCAATAGAGAGACGTGTAACACCTGCTTGGTAGTAAGCTTCAAAGTCATCGTGCTCTAAAGTGCCAGGGTTGGCCTCCATGGTGATCTCAATATCATCTTGAAATGGGATAACTTGAGATACATGGGTTAGCAATTTCTCTATTTGTGAAGCATGAAACAGCGAGGGCGTACCGCCTCCGATAAAGATCGAGTGTAGCTTTCGACCCTGAACATATTGCAAGTCATGGGCTAGATCACTGATGAGCGCGTCAACATACTCCTGCTGAGGGAGCTCACCATTTTGACCATGGGAGTTAAAGTCACAATAGGGGCATTTTTGAACGCACCATGGAATATGGATGTACAAGCTTAATGGAGGAAGGGTAAGCATTAGCGAATACCTCCAACACATAGAGCACTTTTGACTATACAAAGCCGAGGTATATGGATGTACAAGCTTAGTGGAGGAAGGGTAAGCATTAAGCGAGTAGCCCTTGTCTGCGCATTGCGTCGATTAAGAGTGTCATCGCTTTGCCTCTATGGCTTAAACGGTTCTTCTCTTCGCTGCTAAGTTCGGCAGCGCTGCAGCTATGCTCGTTTGGAATAAAGATGGGATCATACCCATGGCCATTATCCCCTTTAGCTTCGAAACTAATTTTCCCCTCCCAAGCTGCCTGGCAGATTATCGGAGTAGGATCTTTAGCATGGCGCATGTAGACCAAAATACACTGAAATCGAGCTGTACGCGCTTGGGGCTTATCTTTTAGGGCATCAAGTAATTTGATGTAGTTGTCAGTTTCACCTGCACCTTCGCCAGCGTAGCGAGCAGAGTAGATTCCTGGCGCTCCCTCTAACAGGTCGACCTCAAGCCCTGAGTCATCAGCAATCGCTGCCATGCCTGTCACTTGAGCCGCGTGGCGCGCCTTAATGATGGCGTTTTCTACGAAGGTCGTGCCAGTCTCCGGTACTTCGGCAACGTTAAACTGGCTCTGGGGAAATACTTCCACTCCATACTCAGAGAAGATCTCTGAAAACTCTTTTAATTTGCCTTTATTGCCACTGGCGAGTACGAACTTATCCATGGGTAACCTTGAACTGAAAGGGAGTAATTGGGCGCAATGATAACTAAGGAGGAGATGAAACGATAGTAGATATTAGGGGGGAGTTGAGGATGCTGGGACAGAAAGAAGACCCAGCATTAAATATCGATATTACTCTACATAGAACTTTTGTTTAAATTTCAGCTGAGTATTAAGCTTCTTTGCGTATTGTATCGCAATGTTGAAGTTGATCTCCTGATCATCACGATAGGGCACTTCGGCAATATAATAGATAGCTTCACCTTCACGGATCTCTCTGAATTTTAGGGTGATGCGTGCATCTAATAGATTGTTAGCAACACCTGAAATTTGGACTGGGACAGCAGGGTTACCCTCCTGGCTAGTGTCCAAAACTGAGATATTGATGATGCCGGTGTAACTACTGCGTTTAATTCCATAGGATTTAGCTATGCTAGGCGTCAGAAAAGTGCTGCTTAACGCGACATAGTGGATATCAAAATTGCCAATCTTCTGTTTTTGCTCTGCTGAAACATTGCCAACCAAAGCAAGGCTTAGAATTAGTGCTGATAATATGGCTTTTAACATGATTAGCCTCCTGTTGATCATTTTATAAGTATATACCGATACGTCTCTAAAGTACGATTAGAGTTAGAGCTGTGAACTTATATTTTCAGGTATGACTCTGGGAGATATAACCTTTACCTGTTTATGCCTTCCCTGCTCACCTTTAAGGATGTTGATATCTCCTTTAGGAACTTTAAATGCCTTTGAGAGGTATTTGATCAAGTGGGCATTTGCTTTGCCATCAACTGGCGGTGCTGTTATGGCTATCTTTAGCTCTTCACCGTGAACACCGACTATCTGATCTCGGCTAGCTTTAGGCTGGATATATAGGTTAAGCAGCAGATCATCCTGCTGCTTGATAACTGGTGCCATTAAACATTGGCCCAGAAGGGGACATATTGTGCTAGTAAGATGTTGATGAAGTTTAACAAAATCATCATGATTAATAGTGAGAGATCTAATCCACCCATTGGAGGAAGAATACGGCGAATAGGTGAAAGTAGTGGCTCAGTGAGTTGACCCATCACCATCTCTATTGGATTGTGGCCTTGGCTTACCCAACTTAGTATCGCTCTGATAATAAGCATCCAGAAAAGTAGCACACCAGCCTGTTTGAAGACAGATACCACTGCGATCAATAGTATCGTTGGGATATTGATTGCCGCTCCAGCGATTAGGCTTAAGACGACAAATTTTGCCGTTACAACCAGCAGGGCTAAGACAACTGATGCGGTATCGAAGGCACCAATGGAGGGAAGCACTCTGCGCATCGGGGCGACGATAGGATGAGTGGCCTTTACTATAAACTGACTAAATGGATTGTAGAAGTCGGCTTTGGCTAATTGAAGCCATATGCGCAAGATGACAACCATCAGGTAGAGGTCGAAAATGGTACTGACTAAAAAACTTAATGCATTCATCTGAATTCTCTATGTTGTAATTTCAATTTATATTGTTCGGTATTTGATGGTGAAAGTTTAATACTGTTTGGCCATCTCTTGGGCACGAGCGACACAGTCATCCATGGCTTGCTTAACGAGTCCTCTAATATTACCAGATTCAAAGGCATTTATGGCTTGAGCTGTTGTGCCTCCCTTAGAGGTGACATTTTCTCTTAATTGCGCGGTAGTCAGTTCTGGGTTTTGGATCACCATCTGTGCTGCGCCTAAAGCGGCCTGTTGAACCAGTAAGCGTGCTTTCGTCTCGTCTAAACCTGAATCTTTAGCTGCCGCTAACATCGACTCCATAAATAGGAAAAAATAAGCCGGAGAACTGCCTGCCAGAGCGATAACCTGATTGAGCTCCTCCTCTGTTTCTACCCAAAGAACTTCGCCACCGCTCTTCATTAACTGCTCACAGATAAGTTTCTGTTCTTGGGAGATATCCCCGTCGGCAAATAAGCCAGTCATTCCAACTCCTATCTGGGTCGGTGTATTAGGCATAGTGCGGATAAGTGTTATCTCTTGAGCAAAGTAATCTTTATATCTGTTAGCCGTTATCCCTGCTGCAATTGTGATGATAAGCTTTTGACTTAAATCGAGAACGCTAAGCTCTTCACATACAGCCTGCATAAAGTGGGGCTTAACACTTAAAATAATCACATCGGCATCTTTAGCAGCCGTTAGATTATCATGGGAGACCTTAATATTAAGATCGCGTTTCAGTGCATCTAATTTCTCAACGCTGGGATTGGTTGCATGGATCAATGATGATGTATAGCCACTTTTAACTAAACCACTTGCAATGCTGCGTGTCATATTGCCAGCACCGATAAAGCACAACTTTTTCTCAAGCATATCTCTTCTCTTTTTCAGCTAATGCTGATTAGTATAGGGACAAATCTATATTACATATATCTGGGCGATTACGGATAAAACAACTACTTTGGCTAAGTTTATAAAGTAGCTGATATCTTTGCCGCGAATATTAGTTACCGGATATATCACGTTCTCCAAAAATGGCACTTCCAATACGCACCATAGTTGAGCCGTGCTCAATAGCTTGTTCAAGGTCGTTACTCATTCCCATCGAGAGGGTATCAATATCAGGGTAAGTTGCTTGTAGATTTAAATAGAGTTCCTGTAGCTTTTTGAACTCAGCTTTTTGCAGTAAAACATCCTGAGTTGCTGTTGGAATAGCCATCAGTCCACGTAGTTTTAGCTTAGGTAACTTGCTGATGCTCGAAGCCAGTGAGTGGACCTCATCCACAGTAGCTCCAGATTTACTCGACTCTTGGCTGATGTTTACTTGAATGCAAACATTGAGAGGCTGCAGAGTGTCAGGTCTTTGCTCATTTAAACGTTGAGCAATTTTTTCTCGGCTTAGGGTATGCATCCAGTCGAATAGGCTGGCGACTATCTTAGATTTATTTGATTGAAGTGGGCCGATAAAATGCCAATGGATCTCAGGGCAGGAGGATTTCAATGCATTTACTTTCGCTTCCCCCTCCTGAACATAATTTTCGCCAAAATGTCTCTGCCCAGCTGTATAGGCGGCTATAATATCAGTATTAGGTTTGGTTTTACTCACTGCGAGTAGTTGAATTTCATCGGAATTTCTTGATGAAATTTGTGCCGCTTGTATGATTCGATGCTGGGCGTCAGCTAGTCTGTCTGCTATTGTTGTCATCATGTAATTATTTTGATTGAGTGGATATACCATATTATGGAAATCACAGAGTTACTTGCCTTTAGTGTAAAGCACAAGGCGTCAGATCTACACCTCTCTGCAGGTGTTTCTCCTATGATACGTGTTGATGGTGAAGTCAGAAAGATCAATTTACCTGCGTTAGATCATCAAGGGGTCCATGGACTCGTTTATGACATCATGAATGATAAGCAGCGCAAAGATTATGAGGAGCATTTAGAGATAGATTTCTCCTTTGAAGTGCCTAATCTTGCTCGTTTTCGTGTTAACGCCTATAACCAGTCTCGAGGCGCTGCTGCGGTATTTCGTACCATTCCCAGTGATATCTTAAGCCTTGAGCAACTTGGTGCTCCAGAAATTTTCAAGAAGATATCTGATTTCCCTCGTGGCTTAGTGCTCGTTACTGGGCCGACAGGTTCAGGTAAAAGTACCACCCTTGCGGCCATGATTGATTATATTAATGACAACCGCCATGAGCACATTCTTACTATTGAAGACCCAATAGAATTCGTGCATCAAAATAAGCAATGTTTGATTAACCAGCGTGAGGTGCATCGCCACACTCACAGCTTTAACGCTGCACTAAGAAGTGCGCTGCGTGAAGATCCAGATGTCATTCTTGTTGGTGAGATGCGTGATTTAGAAACCATACGTTTAGCGATGACAGCGGCGGAAACCGGTCACTTAGTCTTTGGAACCTTGCACACCACTTCAGCGGCTAAAACCATTGACCGTGTTGTTGATGTATTCCCTGAAGGGGAGAAGGGGATGGTTCGAACCATGTTATCTGAATCTCTTCAGGCGGTGATTTCACAAACCTTGATTAAGAAGGTGGGCGGTGGCCGAGTGGCGGCTCACGAGATCATGATGGGAACTCCCGCGATTCGAAACCTTATTCGAGAGGATAAAGTGGCGCAGATGTATTCAGCAATTCAAACCGGTATGGCTCATGGTATGCAGACGTTAGATCAGTGTCTGCAGAATCTGGTTAATCGTGGCCAGATATCCCGTGAAGATGCACAGCATAAGAGTGCCAATAAGCAAACTACGTTCTAATACACATCAGTATTATAAGGCTTTATTATGGACGTTCGTCCTTTTTTAAAAATTATGGTGGAACGCAAAGCGTCGGATCTGTTCATTACGGCAGGCTTCCCCCCCAGTGCGAAGATAGATGGTGAGTTAAGACCTCTAGGTGAGCACTCTTTCTCTGCGGCGCAGTCATTGGAGTTTGTTGAGTCGTTAATGACCGATGTGCAGAAGGAGGAGTTTCATAACACACGTGAGTGTAACTTCGCTTTTGCAGCAAAAGAGTTAGGAAGATTTCGTGTTAGTGCATTTTGGCAAAGGGAGTCTCCTGGTTGCGTGATGCGTCGTATCGAAACAAATATTCCTGATGCTGACGATCTCAAGCTTCCTCCCATCTTAAAAGATCTGGTGATGAGTAAGCGCGGTCTTATCATAATGGTAGGTGGTACAGGTACCGGTAAGTCTACCTCATTGGCTTCACTTGTTGGTTACCGTAATGCCAATGCTCGCGGGCATATTTTGACCATTGAGGATCCTGTCGAGTTTGTCCATGATCACCGCAAAAGTATCATTACTCAACGTGAGGTGGGCATAGATACAGAGTCGTTCGATGCAGCCCTAAAAAGCTCACTACGACAGGCGCCCGATGTCATCTTAATTGGTGAGATCAGAACCCAAGAGACGATGGAATTTGCGCTAGCCTTTGCTGAAACCGGTCATTTGTGTATGGCAACACTTCACGCCAATAATGCTAACCAAGCACTGGATCGTATTATGAACTTAGTGCCAGAGAGTAAGCATCAGCAGCTTTTGTTCGATCTCTCTTTGAACTTGCGTGGTATCGTGGCACAGCAACTTGTGCCTAAAGCGGATGGACTAGGGCGACGTGCGGCAATTGAGATCTTGATCAACACGCCAAGGGTGAGCAGTCTTATTGCTAAAAATGAACTTCACTCCCTTAAAGAGACAATGGCTAAGTCCAATGAGCAGGGGATGCAAACCTTCGATCAGGCGCTGTTAAACCTCTATGTAGAAGGCGAGATTAGCTACGCCGATGCTCTGCACCATGCCGATTCACCAAACGATCTTCGTTTGATGATAAAGCTGCGCAGTTCAGAAACTGGTGGCTCAGGCTTTATGGAGGGGGTGACGCTAGATCTGGATTAAATAAAAATCCCATTAATCTGTAAGTAGAGTGATCTAAAGCTCTAGTTGTAACGTATCTTTTCGTGGCCGCTCAATAGGGCTCTTGTGATAAACAAGGGCCTTTTTTATGCGCTTAATCACAGGAATCTTTTGAAGTTTGTTCTAGGTCTACCTTTTGACGACAAATGGCTTAAGATATTGATTCAAACTATGGTTTAATACTCGGTAATTGCACCAAATTTAAAGAGGCTAACTTGGCTAAATATTCAGGTTTATCGAAAGACGTGGCACACACTAAGCGGGGCAAGACAGGTGTTGTGTTGGTTAACCTTGGCACACCCGATGCACCAACAGCTTCTGCTGTAAGGTGTTATTTGGCTGAATTCTTGTCAGATCCAAGGGTTGTTGAGATCCCCAAATTAGTGTGGATGTTGATTCTACATGGCATTATCTTGCGTATTAGACCTGCAAAATCAGCTGCACTTTATAAGCAGGTTTGGACTGATAAGGGGTCTCCACTGATGGAGATAACTCGCCAGCAGACAGAGAAACTCGCAAGCTACCTCAAAGACAATGCTGGCGAGCTAGCAGGTGAGCAAGATATCAGTGTTGAGTTTTGTATGCGTTACGGTAACCCTTCGGTATCAGAAACCTTAAAGCAGATGCACAGTGAGGGAGTGGATAAGATGGTGGTTCTGCCTCTCTATCCTCAATATGCTGCGCCTACAACCGGCTCGGTATTTGATGCGATAGCCAAGGAGTTAACTAGCTGGCGCTACCTTCCTTCACTGCACTTTATCAATACTTATCATCAGCATCCAGACTTTATTCATGCCTTGGTTGAATCGATAAAACGTGATTTTGCTAGCAATGGTCAACCTCAAAAGCTAGTGATGTCATACCATGGTATGCCGGAGCGAAACTTGCACCTTGGTGATCCGTACTACTGTTTCTGCATGCAGACGACTAAACTTGTGGTTGAGCAGTTAGGCTTAAATGAGGATCAGTATATTGCGACTTTTCAGTCTAGATTTGGCAAAGCAAAATGGCTAACGCCCTATACTGATGCAACTATGGAGTCTCTTCCTGGGCAAGATATTAAAGATATCGCAGTTGTGTGCCCGGCATTTAGTGCTGATTGTTTAGAAACACTGGAAGAGATCGCCGAAGAGAACAGGCTTATATTTGAAGAGGCGGGTGGTCAACAGTACCGCTATATTCCCGCATTGAATGATGACGAGTTACATATCAAGATGATGGCAAATTTAGTTAAGCCTTATCTTTAAGATGAAGCAGAAAAGAAGGGAGCCTAGCTCCCTTTTTAACGCCTGCTTCACGCTATGACTTAATACAAACTCTCGAAGTAACTTTCGACAATCAATACCGCCGACATGGCATCAACTTGGCCTTTTGTCAGGGCTTTATAACCACCCATCTCAAAGAGTCTGGTTTTAGCATCGGCAGTGGTTAAGCGCTCATCTTGTGTCTCCACTTTAACACCGAATCGCCCGCTTATCCTGTTGGCAAACTTTTTTGCTCTTTGAGTCATCTCCTGCTCAGAACCATCCATATTAAGCGGTAGACCCACAACGACGAGATCGGGCCTCCACTCTTCGATCAACATACCTATCTCTTCCCACTTAGGGATCCCATCCACAGCCTTTATTGAAAGTAGTGGGTTGGCACTTCCTGTCAGAGATTGTCCTATTGCGATACCTATACTCTTAGTGCCGTAGTCGAAGCCTAAGACAGTTTGTGAACTCATAGATTATGCATATCCTGTTTGATTAATAGTTTTGGTGATACCAATACTTTATGTGCTTAATAAGGAGCTAAGCATGGCCACTCTGATTAGAGAGCTGCCAGATATCAAAACCAAGTGATTCGGTAGCTTGCTGCCATCTATCGTTAAAACCTATGTCGAACAGTAGCTCCTTAGTCGCGGGAATAGAGAGCCAAGTATTTTCAGCTAGCTCCTGCTCAAGCTGATCTTTACTCCAACCAGCGTAACCGAGAGTGACAATAAAGTTTTCTGGAGCCGCATCTGTTCCAAGAGAGGTCAGTACATCTCGGGAGGTGGTCAGCATAATTTCATCAGTAAGGCTTTGGCTATTATTCCAGTTTGTTTGTGGAGTATGCAGTACAAAGCCGCGCTCTTGATTAACGGGTCCACCGATAAGCACCGCAGAGCCAAGAGAAGTGATGGGATCTGGCTCTTCATCGAGTTCCATCTGTTTTAGAAGTTCGTTGACATCAATACCGATAGGCCGATTAATCATAAGCCCCATCGCGCCTTTTTCATCATGTTCGCAGAGATAGATCACCGAACGCTCGAAAAAAGTATCCTGTAAAGAGGGCATGGCGATTAACAAATGGTTCTGTAAACTGTTCATCTTTAGCTCCACATAGGGAATAAAGTTAGCAGAGGGCTAACTTAACCACCGGCAAGTTTTACCTGGTAATTAAGTTTTTCAAGTAAGGTTTTAAGCTGCTCTCTATTATCGGTTTGAACTTCGATAGTGAACTCTTTAACCGTACCGCCACAGCCACACTGTTTTTTTAATTTTTGCGCCAGTGCTTTAAGCTCTTTTTCGCTTAAAGCTAAGCCTTTAATAACCGAAACACCTTTACCTTTGCGACCTTTACTGTCTTTATGGATCCTGACAATACCATCACCTTGTGGGGCTTCCTGAACCTCTTTTTCAGGTGCGATACGGCCCACATCGGTACTATAGACAAGTGTTACGTTTGAATCATTTTTCATAAGAGAGTCATCAATTATCGATAATAGAAGGAGTTTAACAAAATGGTGAAATTTGTGGGAGCTAATCGTTAAGTATAGAGGTAAAAAGCGCCAGAAACGCTAGTATGCAGGCATTAAAACGGGGAGATAAGAGGGAAAAACGCGCTGTTATCTGTTTTTTAACAGCGTTCTAAATCTTAGAAAAATCTTTAAGTATGTAGAACGCCTATTGCCAGTGAGATACTTGTTAGTAGTGCGCAGGGAATGATGAATTTGTGCATTCTAGGAAGTGCAACAGAGCAAGCTGTGACAATAAACCCAAAGGAGGCTGCTCCAAAGCTATTACCCTCTCCCTGAAAAATAGTAATGAGTAGCCAAGTTAAAATAACTATGGGCAGTACAGATAAACTGACGTGGCTTAAGCCATCCTGACTTGATTTTGCAATGGTTTGACTAGTGACGTTTGCCGGAGCAAACTTGAAAATTCCGCTAGCAATAATAAATGCTGCTACAAACCATAACATAATAGATTCCCTTCAGGTCTTAACTGATAATCATTATCATTTGTATTGATAAGTAAGTCAAGCTGTATAGAAGCTGTTAGAAGCAGAAAATTTGGTTGTAGAACATAAAATTGCTATGTAAGCTGATAGTAATAATACACGGTAAGTTTTAGGATTCGACGGGGTTAATATGAAACAAGTTAAAGTAGTTTTGGCTGCACTATCACTCTGTGCGCTTAGCGCGTGTAGCTCAATGAAAACAAGTTCAGATTATGATCCTGCGGCTAATTTCAGTGATGTCAAAACCTATGCTTGGGTAGAGAAGAAGACGCAAGATAGCAGTTATCATCTGGATGGGTTAATGGATCAGCGTGTTCGTAGTGCTGTTGACAGTCAATTGTCGCTTAAGGGGGTTAAGTTAACCGAACCATCTACAGCGGATGTGTTGGTTAACTACCTCACTAAAGTTGATAAGAAGATAAATGTTGATACTTTCAATACCAACTATGGTTATAACCCATATTATGGTCCTCGCTGGGGCATGAGTGGCTCTATGCATACCCAAACTACAGTTCGTGAATATGAAGTGGGTACATTGATCTTAGATATGGTTGATAGGGAGTCAGGAAAGCTTATCTGGAGAGGCTCTGTTGCCGATACTATCCGTGATAAAAATACTCCAGAGGAGCGCATTGAGGTGGTTAATCAAGCAATCGCTGCCATGTTAATGAATTACCCTCCAAAGCCAGAAGCTAAATAGTGACTAGCTAAATTAAAACTTTTAAAAAGCGACCAACATGGTCGCTTTTTTGATCTCGTTTTTGATCTTAGTCGTGTGAGCTGTGCAGTGTATAGACTAAAGTCGAGCATCTAGTTTCTTGCATTGAGTGATATTCTCACGGTCAATTATTTACATAAAAATAAAGTAGATGGTGACCTTGTGGAGCAATTTATAACTCAGTGGTTTAGTGAATATAACAAGGGTGAGGGTGTCATTAGGAGTTCCCTTTCGAACCAAACTCAATCCCATTGGGAGGCGTTATTAACTGACGCTAAACAGGGGAAACTTAACGATTGGCAGAAAACACCACCAGGTCGTATGTCGCTGATTTTACTCTTAGGTCCAGTTGCTCACCTGCTGGCCGACAGCGATGTGACAGAGCTTAATCGACGTGCAAGAGATCTGTGTATACAGGGCGTCGATCTGGGTTTTGATACTCAGCTGGATCTTGTGCAGCGACGCTGTTTTTACGATCCTCTTTTCTACTCTTCGGTTGCCAAAGACAGGGAGCTATTGCTTCGCCTTCTTGAAGGGATGCAATCACAGGCTGAATTACCGGAAAAGACGGTATGGTCAAACTGGTATGCGCAAGCGTCGTCTCTTAGCTCATAATCAATCTTACTGAATAGCCTATATGAAAGTCGCAGCTTTACATTAAAGCTGCGACTGATAATTGCTGTGATTTACTGCTGAAGTAGCCTGCGTAGAAGAGCTCGTAGGGTGTGGTTGGCTTCGGAAATCATTGAGCTTTCCTGTATCACATCCACATTTGCTTGCCACCCAAGCTGCTCAAATTGAACCGGTACCCTACAAAGGGTATTAGCCTCCAATGCCTCTTTTGCTAGGTGAAGCGGAAGCAAAGTCCAGCCAAACCCCGATTTAGCTAATTCCAACAATACATAATAGTTATCAGCGTGCCATACATCCGGTGAATGAGCTTGATTGAACCAAGTGGTTTTTGAGCCTTTAGAGCTTATGACAAGTTGTCGATGAAGTTTCAACATATCCATATGGGGGGAATCTGTTTGAGCTAAAGGGTGCTTAGGGCTGATCAGAAGCTCGAACTCTACAGTGCCTAAAGTTTCGAAGTCAATTGACTCAGGGTATAGGTTATCGCTAAATACCAGGCCCGTGGTGGCTCTTTTATCTAAGACCAGTTGGATCACATCCTGACTTGAAGCGCAAAGAAACTCCAGCTCCAACTCGGGGTGAGCATGCTCAAGTTGTGGAAGTAGTTCGATAAGGTGGGCATAGGGGATCCCTTCATCGATAGCTAAGGTGAGTTTTTTTGTCTCCTCAGACTCTAATGCACTGACTTGTTGAGTCAGGCGGCGATGCTGAGCGATAACGGCTTTAGCTTGTGGTAATAGTTGCCTGCCTTTAGGTGTCAGCACAGGGTAGCGGCCACTTCTGTCAAAAAGCACAAGCCCCGTGTCTATCTCCATGTTCATTATATTTTGACTTACGGCTGATTGCACCTTGCCCAGCTTACGTGCAGCTGCTGAAAAAGAGCCTGATTCAACAGTGGTAATGAAAGAGGTTAATTGCTCGATAGTAGACATATCAATAAAGGTGATGGTAGCTAACTTTTTTGTATCTTATATTGAGATGATAATAGCTGCAAGTTATCCATTGGGCTTTAAAGATATGCAAACTAAAGAGAGAGTATTTCACGCAATCATGTTTGAACTTTTGGCATTAGCTATTGTTGTTCCTCTGGCTGCCATGTTTAGTAGCAAAGGTGCGTCATCATTGATGATAGTCGGTGTTGGCCTCAGCTTATATGCTGTTATCTGGAACTATTTTTACAATATCTGGTTCGATAGGAAATTTGGTTGTGACCGCGCTTCGAGAACAGTGACAGTGCGAGTTGCTCACACATTGGGCTTTGAGGGCGGGATTATCTTTATAACTGTGCCAATTGTAGCCTGGTTTTTAAATATCAGTTTAGGTGCCGCACTATTGATGGAAGCTGGCTTTCTGATATTTTTCTTTTTCTATGCTATCGGATTTAACTGGTGTTATGACAATATTCGCAGCAGGATGGTGGCAGCATAAGTTAGTAAGTGGTGTTACTCAGCTTAGAACTATCAACCTAAGCTGATGTTGCAGTGTTTTATTCTGGCTATTTACTGAATTGGTAGAAGGTTATAAAATGGTTGGAATTTGTAAAAGTTACACTTCGGATTGTCTATTTTACCTCCATGGGCTATATAGGGCTTATATAGAATTAAAAGGTTAAGCGGAAGCTTAAGCTGGTGGGTAAATATGATAAAGCGAGCGGGTGTCTGTTTTATTCTCTCTATTGGGTTGCTGTTTTGCTTGTCTGCTTCGGCATGGACATGGACGGATAGTGATGGAGATGGGGTTCCAGATGCTAAGGATGCCTGCCCTGAAACCAAAGTCGGAGTCATAGTTCGCTCTAACGGATGTGGCGTACAAGTCGATACTGATAGGCTCTGTTTACCGACTTTGGATGAGCAGTTTTATCCGCGGACATGTACTCAAGCTACCCCTTTAGTGTTGAACTTCGAGTTTGCTCAGGCTGAGGTGATGTTTGCTCAGTGGCAGGTGTTTACTCGTATTAAGCGTTTTCTTCAAGAGCATGACGTTAAGTTGTGTTTACTTGGGCATACAGACTCAGTTGGTGCAGAAGCTGGTAATATGGCGCTATCTCATCTTCGGGCTCTCAATGTAAAGCGGATTTTGGTTGATGATTTAGGGTTTAATCCAGATCGATTCCAAGTTAAAGGCATGGCTGACACTCACCCAGTGGCTAGCAATGATTTCCCTGAGGGGAGGGCGATGAATCGTCGAGTTGAGCTGTTCGTTGAGCCTTAGTTACGGCTTTTACATAATATATAAACATTAGTTTTGAATTAACCTAGCAATTTTCAATATTATTGGGTTAGTAATAATAAAGCCAAACTTGGTTTGGTTCATTTTAGGGAGTAAATAAATGGAAAACTTGGAAGGTTTGTTCGAGCAAGTGCCTGAGCTTGTCGTGACATATGGAATGAAAATCCTCTTAGCAATTGTTATTTTTGTTATCGGTAAATATTTATCGGGACTGGCGAAAAAGATAACCTGTAAGTTGCTACTTAAGAGAAAGATAGATGAAACTGTCGTCTCTTTTGTGGGGAATATGGCATGGGCACTAGTCTTCGTGTTCACTATTGTGGCAACGCTTGGGCAGATCGGTGTACAAACAGCTTCTTTGGTTGCAGTAATAGGTGCCGCGGGCTTAGCCGTTGGTCTTGCACTTCAAGGTTCACTCTCTAACTTTGCTTCAGGGGTGTTAATGGTGCTATTCCGTCCTTGTCGCGTTGGTGATTATGTTGAGGCTGCAGGCATTGCCGGAACCGTTAATGAGATCACTATCTTCTCAACTAAGTTACTAACACCTGACAACAAGCTTATTATCGCGCCTAACTCAGCCATGATGGATGGGACGATAATTAACTATTCTGCGATGGATACACGTCGTGTTGATCTGGTGATTGGTGTCTCTTATGACGCTAACTTGGCCGATGTCAGAAAGATCCTGACTCAAATAGTTGAAAATAATCAGTACGTTCTAAAAGACCCTGCTTACACTATTGCAGTTGCTGAATTGGCTGACTCTTCTGTTAACTTTGTTGTTCGCCCTTGGGTTAAAGGCAGTGACTACTGGCCTGCGCACTTTGAGCTGCTAGAGCAGATTAAGATCGCACTGGATGAAGCCAATATCGGTATTCCATATCCACAAATGGATCTATACCTGAAGGAAACACCAGCTGCATAATCTGCATAGCTGATTCACTTTCAGACACAAAAAAGGTCGGCAATTGCCGACCTTTTCATTTATGCCAAATCCCATGAGCGAGAAGGTTTATTATGCCCCATCGTGGCCATGTTCATATTGATAATCAAATTTCGGCATTCCCCAATGAAATTTAATCGCCAACATTCTGAAACTGAAGCCAAAGGAGAGGCAGATAGCAAGGTTTATCCACTCTGTTACAGCAAAAGACTTAAGGCTGACATAGAGAGCTGCGGTTAACAGAGCAACCAAGGCGTAGAGCTCTTTTTTAAAGATGAGCGGCACTTGATTGCACAAAATATCACGGATCACACCACCGAACACACCAGTCACCACTCCCATGACCACAGCAACAATTGGACTGAAGCCTAGCATTAGTGTTTTTTGGGCACCTATGATGGAGAACACGGCTAGCCCAAGTGCATCGATAGCTAGAAATACTTTAGAGAGATAGCGCATAACGGGGGCTATCAAGACTGTAAGCAGAGATGCAAAGGCGATAGCAATTAAGTAGTGCACATTTTCAACCCAAATGAGCGGGTAGTTTCCTAATAGCATATCGCGTAGCGTACCACCGCCAATTGCTGTAGCGCAGCCAATGATGACCACACCAAATAGATCCATCTGTTTTTTCCCAGCAGCAAGGGCGCCAGTCATGGCTTCGGCAATGATACCGATAAGCCATAGTAAACTGATAAATTTAACTTCTAACATCAAGAGAGGCCATAGCGAAAAAAAGAGAGGCGATTTTGCACTAAAATTGCCAAAAGTAAAACAAACATTTTTTGTATTTTGATATTAGTTTTTCTAATTTGTTAATGTCGTGCATTCATTTTTATCCTTTATTTTTATGGCTTAATTATGATTAGCTTTTTAGTTTAGCTAATCTTTCGGTCTTGTTTCTTTTGGAAGTGCTTGTTTGGTCTATTTTTTTGAGGTTAACTCGTATTTAAATCAGTTTTAAAGGGCGTGATAATAGATGCTTTTAACACTGGTACAGTGACGACTCTAAGGTTAGTATGCGTAGATGTTAACTCTTGTGAAGTGAGCTTATGATAGATTTTCGTAGCGATACAGTGACTATGCCTACGCCAGCTATGCGTAAGGCTATGGCCAATGCCGAAGTCGGCGATGATGTATATGGTGATGACCCGTCGGTAAATCGTCTAGAGGCGATGTCTGCCGAAATGTATGGTTTCGATGCTGCGCTCTTTACCTCCTCTGGTACTCAGGCAAATCTATTGGCCCTGATGTCCCATTGTGAGCGTGGTGATGAGTATCTGTGTGGCCAACAGGCCCATAACTATAAGTTTGAGGGAGGCGGAGCAGCAGTACTTGGCAGTATTCAACCACAACCTTTGACTAACCAAGCTGACGGCACTATTTTGCTTTCAGAGGTTAAAGCTGCAATAAAGCCAGACGATATTCATTTCGCTAAGACACGTTTGTTGAGCTTGGAAAATACTATTGGTGGTAAAGTGCTTCCTCAAGAGTATTTAGCGCAAGCGCAAACCTTAGCATTTGATAATAAGTTAAAGATACACTTAGATGGAGCCCGTGTTGCTAATGCTGCCGTGGCACAAAATATTGCGATTAGTGAAGTAACTCAATTTTTTGACTCTGTTTCTATCTGTTTGTCTAAAGGACTTTGTGCGCCAGTTGGTTCACTGTTATTGGGTGATGAGCGCCTCATCGCGAAAGCCAGACGCTGGCGTAAAATGCTTGGTGGTGGAATGCGCCAAGCTGGAGTTTTGGCCGCTGCAGCGAGTTTAGCGATTACTGAGCAAGTTGAGCGTTTAGCGATTGATCATGATAATGCTGCCTATCTTGCACAGCAGTTAGCGGCTTTGGATGAAGTGAGCGTTGACCTCTCCTTAGTGCAAACTAACATGGTTTATGTTCAATTTTCGCCTCAGCTGAATGTACAGACTATTGCTGCTAAGTTGAAGGCTAACGGTATACTCATTAGCCCGAGTTCAACAGTTCGCCTAGTTACCCATGCAGATGTAAGCCGTAAGGATATTGATACCTTCATTACTGAGCTTAAACGTCATCTAAAGTAGCCACTAAAATTAGGTTTTAATAAAGAAAAGTCTGCATCTGCAGACTTTTTTATTTTTAGTGCGCATGGCCGTGGTGATCTCCACCTGACAGAGAGTTGCCATCAGTGTCATAAAACCCTGAACTGCCGTGCTGAATAAAACCTTGGGTGATCATCTTAGCGATAAAGGGATCGGACTCACTGTCGCCCACATCGGCAAAGTCGAGATCGTTATAACCTTGTGTGATGGTGTTGACCTTCTCGCTTGTCATGGGGCTGGCATCACGCAGTTGATAATGCACGCTTCCTCGAGCATGGGTGATGGAGAATTGATAGGGGAGAGCAAGAGACTCAATCCACTTGAGTTTAATGTTTTGCTCGCCTTGCAGACCTGAATATTGCTCTAGCCGGAAGCAGGATGCCTGTGTGTTCTCACCCCTTTGTAACTGTGATTTTAATTCAGGTGAGACCAAGTGAAACTGCTGTAACAGATCATAACTGATATTTAGCGAGCGTAGATCGCTTGGACGGTAGGTGATTGAGCGACGCTCCTCGGGAAAATAACGGATATATTCACCATTTTTATCCCAAGCTTCGAATGTTTGTGGTGACGTTTGGTAGATAACTTGATGCTGGTTTTTAATTAAACGCATCAAATAGCTAGCCTGTGGTGTACCAAAACGGTCTGATTCGATCACATCATACTCGAGCTTGATGTTAGTGGGCGCTAATTGATCACACTGAAATCTGCTTACTTTTTTCTTACTTACAGCCTCTTCTATACCCTCTGAATGGGCAAAACAGTTCAGGCTTACGGTAAATAACAGGGCAGTGCTAAGTAAAGAGTACTTCATAAAAACTCCACTTTAATTGGATAAAGGTCACTCAATCTCTTGAGTGACCTTCAGAACCTAAGGTTTACTGAGCAGCTTCAGCTTTGACAACTAAGTTGGCAGCATGATTAATGACATGGAAGATATGGTTTTGCTCAACAGTGCCTTCAATGAGATGAGAGCCTGGACCACTTGCAAATATACCAACATCTTCACCTGCATGGGTTTCACTCGATAGCGGAACAAGTGCTTCTTGGTGAAAGCCTGCACTTTGAGTATCGATATAGTTAAGATCGACCCGTCCAGTTTCTACCGGGTAGCCATAACGCTCATCACCGCCTGTGCTTAGGTTGGCATAGCCGCGTCCATTGGTGTAACCCACAGTGGTGTATGGCAGTCCATTGTTGTCGGTTGCATTAGTTGGGCCTGGCAGGCCAGAAGAGTCATTGCCCTTCACTAGGCCAAGTATTGGGTTGCCTCGCGTTGGGTAACCGGCAATGGTAAACACATGACTGTGATCGGCTGTGACCATAAGCAGTGTGTCTTTCGTCGAGGTTTTCTCCATGGCGACACGGACAGCTTCAGAGAGGGCTATGGTGTCATAGAGGGCTCTTGCTGCGTTCCCTGCATGGTGAGCATGGTCGATACGACCCGCTTCGACAATCAGCACAAAACCCTTATCATTTTTCTTCAAAATATCGATGCTCTTAGCTGTCATCTCTGCCAGTGAAGGCTCCCCCGTCACACCTTGAATTGTGCGGTCGTAGTCATACTCCATATGGGATGAGTTGAACAAGCCAAGGGCATGATCTGTGGTTGCAGGATTAATGGCTAAAAAGCTATCTCTGTCTTCGACATAAGCTGAGTTGGTGTATTTTGCTGTCCACTCATCGGTCAGGTTACGTCCATCTAAACGCTTGCCATTCTTCCCCTCAGCATCGGTTAAGGTGTTTGGAATAAAGGCGCGGCGTCCGCCACCCATTACCACATTGATGCCACTGCCAAAATCGAAGTCGAGTAACTGGCTGGCGATATCTCTACAGCCATTGGTTACCGCTTCAGCGGGCAAGTCTGCATCACTCTCCCAGTTACGTTCAGGTGAGTGGGCGTAAGTAGCTGCAGGCGTTGCATGGGTAATACGTGCAGTAGACACTACCCCCGTAGATAAACCTGCCATTGCGGCTAATTCAAGGGAGGTCACTAGGTTTTGATTTGTGGTTGACGCGCAGTTACCTCGGGTAACTCCCTCAGCTTGGGACAGTACGCCGACATCGGTTTTAACCCCTGTGACCATGGCCGTCATGGTGCCGGCTGAGTCTGGAGTTTGTCCATCTACGTTATAGGTTTTGGCTAAACCAAGATGAGGCAGAGTTTCAAATGAGAGTGAGTTCTCCTCGCCAGTTTCTCCTTTAAGTTGCCCTTCGAGAATGCGCGCGGCTGTTACCGTTGATACGCCCATGCCGTCACCGACAAACAGTATGATGTTTTTGGCAGCTCCTGCTTCGTTGTTGACTGAAAATCCCGCCGCTTTAGTCACTCGGCGTTGGCCGTCAATGTACCACTCATTGACAGAGCTCCAGTCTTTACCATCAGTTCCATTGCTGCCATCGTTTCCGTCGGTGCCATTGTTACCATTAGCACCGTTATCACCATCGCTGCCACATGCAGCTAGACCTAAGATTGCTGCCAAAGACAGTACCAGTAGTTTCTTATTCATTGTTTTGCTCCAAAATTGAGTACTGTTTGACTAGTATTTAGTGCCGCCAAGAGATTGGGCTTGGTTGATGATATGAAAAATGACATTTTGCTCTATGACACCTTGAACTAAGTGTGACCCTGGACCTGTGGCGTGCAGGCTAATATCTTCGCCAGCATGAGTCTCGCTTCCCATTGGAATTAGCGCTTGTTGTTTAAAGCTTTTCTCTTGAGTATCGACAGATGAGAGATCATCTCGAAGACCTACTACCGCGCCTGGGCCGTTGGTATAGCCAAGTGTGGTGTAAGGTTTACCATCTTTGGCTGTGGCTACGTTGCCATCGACATTGTGCACTAAGCCTAAGATAGGGTTACCGCGCTTAGGGTACCCAGCGATAGTAAACACATGGCTGTGATCAGCGGTCACCATAATGAGAGTTTCTTCAGGATCGGTACTGTCAATTGCTGCCTGAACGGCATTTGAGAGCTCTACCGCATCCATCAAGGCGCGGTGTGCATTACCTGCGTGGTGGCCATGATCTATCCGTCCTGACTCAACGATTAATAGGTAACCTTGGTCGTTCTTTTTCAGTATATCGATAGATTTAGTGGTCATCTCGGTGAGTGAGGGCTCACCTGCGGTGTCATCCATTCTGTCTGCTTCATACTCCATATGAGAGGAGTTAAATAAGCCAAGTAGATGTTCTGTTGAGGCTGTATCTATCGCATCAAAACCTGTTTTATCCCATACATAAGCTGCATTGCTTAAGTTATCTGTCCAGCTTTTGGTTAGGTCAACTCCATCGCTGCGTCGACCTTTTTTATCTTCGCCATCTGTGATGGTGTCAGGAATAAAGTTACGGCGTCCGCCGCCAAGAGCGACAGTGAGTGCATTGTCCTCATCGCGCATGACCAGTTGATAGGCGATATCTTTACATTCATTGGTGATCGCTTCTGCTGGTAGGTTACTGTCTGCTTCCCAACCACGCTCAGGCGTACTTGAATAAGCGGCTGCTGGGGTTGCATGTGTGATACGAGCTGTGCTGACAACGCCGGTGGAGAGGCCTTTGGCATTCGCTAAATCCACCAAGGTCGTGAGCTCATTCCCCTTTGATGACAAGCAGTTTGCACGCAGGCTGGTGTCAGAGACGGATAAGACGCCCGCTTTAGATTTCACCCCTGTCACCATAGCTGTCATGGTGCCAGCCGAATCAGGTGTTTGCTGATTAGTGTTGTAAGTCTTTACTAACGCAGTGTGAGGGAACTGCTCGAAGCTGAGGAAGTTCTCCTCGCCACCCATATTGCCCTCTATTTGCTGTCCTTGAAAAATGCGTGCAGCGGTTAAGGTTGAGATCCCCATACCGTCACCCACAAAAAGAATGACATTTTTAGCCTTCTCTTTATTCACCTGTTGAGTTTTCTCTGTGACCTTGAGTGCGCTGGATTTAAACCACTCACTGTCAGTTTGATTGGTAGGTAGTACGGCTGCATTGGCCGTAATAGTTACTAAACTGCATGAAACGAGCGCAGCTACAATTTTCATATTAATCACTATCATCACCCTTATATTATTGAGTTCTATTTTTGAGCTTGGATTTAACGCGATGATAGTCGGATATTTATATGACAAAGAGAGGTCAGTTAGATTGAGTTTTTGTGACTGAAGCTGTTTTACTTGATTCAGTGAGTTTTGTGGTTTGGAGCAAAAAACGAAGAGGAGTACGCTTTAGTGTGGTAGAGTCGCAGTGATTTTTGCTCCGCTGCCATGACTAAGCGAAATTAACCTTGAGCAAGCCCTGTCACCTTTACTTTTTGACCTCTTTGTAGATGAATTCGATTATCCTATGAATAGAAAACCTGAGCACCTGAACACCTCACCAGCTCCTATAAAACATCGCATTAGTAAAGAGAAGATAGGCTTTATCTCCTGTCTGCTTTTGGCCGCCACTTTTCTCCTATTTCCTGGCACTGCGGTGACTTTTGCCGCCAGTATCTCTGACTATGCAATTAAGGAGTATGGGCTGGGTTTTATCGTATTTCCTTCACTCTTGGTTATTCTGTCACTGCTCATCGCCTTTACCCCATTTGGTAAAGTGAGATTAGGGGGCTGGGATGAGAAGCCTGAGTTTGGTTTTATCAGTTGGACCGCCATGCTATTTGCTGCGGGGATGGGATCTGGTTTGATCTTTTGGGGGGTGGCTGAGCCTATTGTGCATTTTGCGCATCCGCCGAGTTTCGTGGCGGATACACCGCTGACATCGAATGTTGAAGATGCTAAAGATACTGCTCTGGCACTGACCTACTTCCATTGGGGCGTTCATGCTTGGGCAGTTTATGCCATCAGTGGCTTAGTGATGGCTTGGTTTGCCTTTAATCGTGGGCGAGCTATGACCATTTCGGCGAGTTTTACCGATAAAGCCAAGGGGGGAAGGTTTCAGGTTTTTGACTTTCTAGCTGTAATCGCGGTTATCTTCGGTGTCGCGGGAACTTTAGCTAACACCATTGCGTTGGTGCAAAGTGGTTTACAGCAGGTTCTGCCTTGGGATATTGCTGGTTTGATATTTCGATTAGTTCTGCTTATGGCTATCGCATTGGCCTTCACGCTCTCATCAACTCTTGGACTTGATAGGGGGATTAAGCAGATGAGTCTGTTTAACTTGCTGTTTGTTATCGCCATACTGCTGGTCGTTGTCAGCATTGTGGATCCCTTTGCGGTTGCTGAAACCTTGGTTACTTCAACGGTGAGTTATATCAGTTTGCTTCCCTCGCTCTCCTTTACTATCGATCCCAGTTCTCGGGCTTGGAGTGAAGGGTGGAGTATCATCTATTTTGTCTGGTGGATTGCCTGGGCACCCTTTGTCGGTCCATTTATTGCGAGGATTAGCAAAGGACGTACGGTTCGCCAATATTTGCTGTGTACGATATTTGTTCCAACACTTACCACTATCGTCTGGTTCAGTGCTTTTGGTGGAAGTGTATTTGAGATGAGCATTTTGGACGATGTGATTGCGGCGACCAATAGTGATGTAACTTATGGCCTGTTTACCTTTTTCGATGCTATCCCCTACGGAAAAATACTAACCTACAGTGCGATTTTATTACTGGTGACCTTTGTTATCACCAGTGCCGATTCTGCTATCTATGTCAGTGGTATGCTAACAGGTAGCAGTCAGTTAGGGTCTAAATTGATGTGGAGTTTAACCTTAGTGGCGATCACAATCGCGCTATTATTGAAAAACGATATTGAGTTGAATAAGCAGATAGCTATTTTAGGGGCTGTGCCATTTACCTTAATTTTAATGGCACAGACCTGTATTTTACTCAAAGAGATGTTCAACCATAAAAGGGTTGTGGATAGTGACGAGTAGGCGACTTGCCATTGACCTTGGCACTATCGCTTATTTACTCCACTCAACCTGCTGAGCTAACTTCGCCATCTCACGAATGGAGTCGTAATCTCTATCCCCATTTTGAGTGAAGTGGGATATCTTTACTGAGTCCAGTATCTCACGGCCTAATGGATCTTTATCCATGGCTAGCATGGCCGACCTTAATGTTTGACGTAGATGCTCGGGAACCTGTTTTGAGATGATAAACGGCGGGAAGCCGCTTGGGCCGAGAGTCTCGATAACACGAAGTCTTGTTGCGAGTGATGGATCGTTTGCAAGCTCTAGTTCAAACACCCAGCTGTCGATAGCTGAGGCATCTATGTCGCGATTTAAAAGCATCTTTATTGACTCTTGATGGGCGCCAGATTCAATGACTTTGCCCAAATAGCGACTGTCTAGCCCCAATGCCGCCAGATGGCTTCGCATAAGGTAGCTACCTGAGTGTGAGTTGGGTTCATTATAGGCCCAACTTGCCCCCTGAAGATCGTCAAATGTTTGAATATCGCTCTCGGCAGGGACCATAATATCTGAGTAGTAAACAGCTTTATTTTGGTAACGGCTGGCTTCTAATACTGGCGTGGCCAGTAGTTCTATTTCGCTGCCAGTACTGTCGGCTTTCCAAGCGTAAGGTAATCCGCAGATCCAACAGATCTGTATTTCGCCATTATCAAACTTCTGTTCTCTCTCTTGCCAACTGATATCAAGAGTCGATGTCATAGGGAGTTGCAGCTTAGTTGCGAGGTACTCTGTTAGTTTTTTTACAAAAGGGTCGGCGTTGCCCGCCATGCAAGAGGTCAATGTTAGCTTATTCATGGTTATTTCATATCTGTTGACAGAAAAGAGCTTATGACGCGAAAAGTGCCATAAATTTATCGGTTAGTTTACGTAGAGGCGCGGTAAATTTAACGGAGTCATTTTATCACTTCTAGGTATTACCCATCAAAGTTTTCTATTGGAGTTGCTGTCTAACTCAACTGAAAGCCGACAGATATCAGTTTTCATTCAATATCTCTTCTGTTTTGAACTTAGTTTTGAGCCTTGCTTGAGCTTTTATGGGGTTTAATCTTGCACTTTTTTAAGCTAAAGCTCCTATTTTGGTGCAGTCTTACTTACTGGGGTTTATGTAATCTTTTGTATTTAAAGGGATTGGTAGTTGGTATTTATCTTGCTACCTATTTGTGAGTATAGGTGGTTTGCTGTGTTAATTTTGCAGCTACCTAACTGATATCTCAATTGAAAGGGACAAATTATGAAATATTACAGTCGCAGATTTATTAAGCCTGAACATTTAAACCCTGCAAACCTTCTCTTTGGTGGGCAGTTGTTGAGTTGGATTGATGAGGAGGCGGCAATTTTTGCTGGCTGCCAGATGAAGAGCCAACAATTAGTGACCAAATTAATCTCTGAGATCAACTTTATGACACCCGCAAGGCAGGGGGATGTGATTGAGTTTGGCCTTGAGTTAATCAGTGCGGGAAGTAGCTCTATTACTGTTCGCTGTGAAGTGAGGAGTAAGGTTTCACACCTTCCCATTGTTACTATCAATCAGATGGTATTTGTTAATGTGGATGAAAAGGGCTTGCCTAAGCCCCACGGTATAAGGGCAAATGCCGCTTAGCTTATACTAAAGGTGATATCGCAGTAAGAGAGCGGTGTGCCTATATACCCAAGCTACCTCAAGATGCTGAATCTTGCACCTTGAAGCTGTTTGGGTATAGCATCAATCTTTCTTGCTAAGATCGTCATTAACTGATTTGACAGCATCTCGGGAAGCATGGCCTATCGCTTTAGTCGCATCTCGGGTTGCGTGACCTATGTCAGTTGTCACCTCTTTGGTACCCTGACCAATCGCTCTACCTGTTTCCTTTAATTCAGCGCAGGCTGAAAGATTTATGATAAAAGCGAATGCAATCGTTAGATTTAATAGTTTCTTCATGATTAAACGTCAGCAATTTTTTTACCGTAATCTTCGATTAGGTATTGCATGATCTCCTCTACAGAGGTGTCTTTTGTGTCGTCATCCATAAAGATCTTAAAGGTCACAATGGCGTGCCCGTCACCCTTGAGGCGGTTCGTTTGCATAGAGAAGTAGGCGCTTTCGGTATCAGCTTCACGAACAACAAACCCATCAATTTCAAATACACGGTGACCTGAACGACCATGCCATTTAGTTAATCTGTTTAAACCGATTTCGCATGATTGATTAAACTCGACATGATTCTGCCAAGTTGTTGGGTGAGCGGGATCCTTAATGTGTGGGCATCGAACTGTATAGTTGTAAACATGAGAAATTGCTGTCATATGCTACCTACCTTTATATGCGGATACTAATGCCATCATAGGCACTGCTTTTGTGTTCGGTCAACTCTTAATTAGGCTTTACTTATCTTTCACAAATGACTCTGTTAAGTCATTGCTCTTTAGAGTTGGTCTGACTCTTTTTTAACATGAGTCAAATAAAGATAACCTTGTGCTAGATCGCACTTTTGTCCAATTGCTTTTCTCTTGCTTAATAAAGCATCAACTAATGGACCTTGTGTGGAAATTGATTTTATTGAGGTTTATTACCTATCAGTAAAGCAGATACTTACTGATTTTATTTGTTTAGTATCATTAAGGATAATTTAATTCTTTAGAAGTAACTTAAGTATTGTTTATATCTAAGTGATTGTTCTGTCAGTTATCAATATTGTTTATTTATGCGTTTTATTTAGTAAATAATAAAGCATTTAATAAAGGTGATACCTGTCTGTTGTTTTTATGGGGTAAAGATGTAAATAGGTATTAATAACTTATTTATCTGCTTATAATTTGTGAAATCATCAAATGTTACCAATATCTATCGGAGGCCTAAATGCCTGCTCAAACCGTTTCAAAATTAAAATGGTGCACTCTGTTTATTATAGGATTGCAATTAGCGGCCTGTGGCGACGCTCCTGCACCTAAGCAAGCTATGTTGCCGAGTGTTATCGTCAATACGGCTAAAACCGAAGAGATTCAATCTAAGACTGAAATCGTCGGTCGTACTCATGCTTCTGAAGATGTGGTAATTAAATCTCAAATTCAGGGGCAGTTGCTAAAGCGCACTTTTATTGAGGGGGATGATATTGATAAAGGGGATCTGTTGTTTGAGATCGACCCCTCTACTTTTGAGGCTGAACTTGCTCAACATAAAGCTGTGTTAAAGCAAGCATTAGCTTCCCGTGATGTGGCGGTAATGAACTGGGAGCGCGGAAGCCGTTTGTTGCCGGACGGCATGATTAGTGCTCAGGATATGGATGAGCTGACCACCCGTAAGCTGACAACGGCGGCAGGTGTGGTTCAAGCTGAAGCTGCAGTTAAGGGCTCAGAGCTTCAATTAAGTTACACCAAAATTTATGCTCCCATCTCAGGTCGTATTAGTAACTCAAAGGTCAGCACTGGTGACATTATCAGCTCTAACTCTGAAATGGCTAACTTGGTTCAGTTGCAGCCTATGTGGGTTAATTTTCAAGTAGCTGAAAGAGCATTGATCAATGCTCGTGAGAGCTTTGCTAAGGCGGCGAAGAAAGAGATCGAGATCTCAGACATCATCATAGGGTTACGCCTGCCAAATGGCAGTATGTTTTCAGAAACAGGCTATGTGGACTTTGTGAGTAACCGTGTCGATGCCGCAACAGGTACTCTACCTATTCGTGCGACCTTCAAGAATGAAAACAAGCTGATGTTACCAGGCATGTTTGTCACCTTAATCATAGAGTCACCAGTGAAAGAGAATGCACTGCTTATTCCTCAAGCATCGGTACAGGAAGATCAACAAGGTCGCTTTGTGATGGTGCTTAACGATAAAGATGAGGTTGAGAAACGTATTGTTGAGTTAGGTGAGCGCTTCGGCATCGATTGGCGTGTCTTGAGTGGCCTTAAAGATGGTGAACGGATTGTGGTTGATGGACTACAGAAAATTCGCCCTGGTATTCAGGTAAAAGCAGTTGAGCAGGAAGTAATTCCGTTTAAAGAGTCTCAAACGGCACCTAAATAGTCATATCTCAAGGAAAAGGTTAATCATTATGAATGATTTTTTTATTGGCTCGGTCCTAAGTTTGCTTAGGTTTGAGTCGAAAGTTGAGTTTAAGGTTGAATTTAATGGTGACAGGGGATTGTCATGATTAGTGATTTTTTTATTAGCTTGGACCTAAATTTGCTTGGGTCTGAGTTTAAGGTTGAATTTAATGGTGACAGGGGATCGTCATGATTAGTGACTTTTTTATTAATAGGCCTAAATTTGCCTTTGTGATCTCAACGGTGCTGACGATTGTCGGCCTTATCTCTATTCCTATCTTGTCGGTGGCGGAGTTTCCAGAGATCGCACCGCCGCAGATTAATGTCTCTACTAGCTACTCTGGTGCTAGTGCCAACATAGTGAAAGACACCATAGCTCAGCCAATAGAGGCTGAGGTGAATGGTGTCGAAGGCATGCTCTACATGCAGTCAAAGAGTGCCAATGATGGCAGCTACTCTTTGAGTGTGACCTTTGAGGTGGGTACTGATCCTGATATGGCTCAGGTAAAAGTACAAAACCGAGTTCAGCAGGCGATGCCAAGGCTGCCTGAAGAGGTTAAACGTCAAGGGGTTAACGTAGAGAAACAGAGCGCGAATATCTTGATGGTGGTGAACTTGGTTTCGCCAAAGGAGACCTTCGATTCTCTGTTTATTACCAACTATGCGGGCTTAAATGTCACCGATGCGTTAGCACGTCAAAATGGTGTGTCGAAAGTGCAGGTGATTGGTGCTCTCGACTATGCGATTCGGATCTGGCTAGACCCGAATAAGATGGCAAGTCTTGGGGTGACGGCCAAAGATGTGATTGGCGCTCTGCAAGAGCAGAACATTCAGGTTGCCGCTGGACGTATCGGTGCTGCACCTGTGGATCCTGATCAGCAGTTTCAATACACGCTTCAGACAAAAGGTCGCTTGAAAGATCCTAAAGAGTTCAGAAATGTGATGATCCGCGCTAACAATGATGGCTCTAAGGTGATTGTTGGAGATGTTGCGCGTGTAGAGCTGGGCTCACAAACGTATGATGCTCAGGGTAAGCTAAATAATAAGCCGTCGGCGATTATCGCTATTTATCAATCTCCAGATGCCAATGCATTGGATGTGGGTAAAGCGGTTAAAGCTGAGATGGCGAAACTGTCTGAGCGTTTTCCGAATGATCTCGACTATGAGGTGCTATATGACACCACAGAGTTTGTTGAAACTTCGATTAATGAAGTGGTGCAAACTCTATTTATCTCGATAGCACTCGTGGTCTTTGTAGTGTTTATCTTCCTGCAGGATGTCCGCTCTACTTTGATCCCTGCGATTGCCATTCCTGTCTCCCTAATTGGTACGTTTGCCTTCCTATTGGCTTTTGGAATGAGCATCAACACGGTCTCGCTATTTGCGTTGATATTGGCTATCGGTATTGTGGTCGATGATGCGATTGTGGTGGTGGAGAACGTAACACGCCTAATGCAAGATGAGGGCTTGTCACCAAAAGAAGCGACCTCTAAAGCGATGAAAGAGGTGACAGGTCCCGTTATTGCGACCACTTTAGTGTTACTGGCGGTGTTTGCTCCTACAGCGGTTATGCCAGGAATAACAGGTCAGATGTATGCACAGTTCTCCGTGACTATCTGTATCTCTGTACTAATCTCGTCTATTAACGCATTGACATTGAGCCCAGCGCTTTGTGCGTCACTACTGCGACCACCTAAGCAACATACTAAAGGCTTCCACGCCACGTTTAACAAGTACTTTGAACGTGTGACTGGTAAGTATATGGGATTGGTTTCATCACTCACCCGTAAGCTCTCTTTGGTTTTAGTCGTGTATGCTTGTTTGATTGCGGTGACTGGAGGAGTGGCGAAGATATTACCATCAGGGTTTGTGCCAATGGAGGATAAAAAAGCCTTTATGGTGGATATCCAACTACCTGATGGCGCTTCATTGAACCGAACCGAAGAGGTGATGAAAGAGCTGGTGGAGCTGACGTTAGCAGAGCCAGGTGTTGAGAATGTGATCCATGCAAGTGGCTTTAGTATTTTGACTGGCTCAGTTGCTTCAAATGGTGGTTTGATGATCGTTTCCCTTTCTACTTGGGATGAGCGTGATACTCCAGATATGGTGGAGTCAGCCATTGTTGCTAAGCTGCAGGCGAAATACGCGGCTAACCCATCAGTGAAGGCGATGGCATTCTCGCTACCACCGATCCCTGGAGTGGGAAGCGTAGGTGGTTTTGAGTTTGTACTACAAGACACTCAAGGGCGAACACCACAAGAGCTGGCATCTGTAATGCGCGCCTTGATAATGAAGGCAAATAGTCAACCTGAAATCGCCATGGCCTTCAGTAATTTCCGCGCCGATGTGCCACAGATGTATGTGGATGTTGACAGGGATAAGGCTAAGGCGCTTGGTATATCGCTCAATGAGATTTTCACAACCATGCAGACCATGTTGGGCTCTATGTATGTGAATGACTTTAACCGTTTCGGTAAAGTGTTTAGGGTGATTTTACAGGCAGAAGGAGAGTTTCGTAACTCAGATCAAGATATCTCGCGCTTTTATGTTCGCTCTAATACAGGGGAGATGGTGCCTCTGAGCACCTTAGTTAAAGTCACGCCTATCCTAGGGCCGGATGTGATGAACTCCTATAATATGTTCAACTCCACAACGATTAACGGTTTCCCTGCACCAGGATTCAGTTCAGGTGATGCCATCACTGCGATGGAGAGGGCTGCGAATGAGACGCTGCCAACAGGGTATACGTTTGAGTGGACGGGACAAACCTATCAGGAGATCAAAGCGGGTAACTTAGCACCCTTGATCTTTGGCTTAGCACTTCTATTCACCTACCTGTTTTTGGTGGCGCAATATGAGAGCTGGACAATTCCATTTGCGGTTATTCTGGCGGTGCCCATAGCGGTACTTGGCGCCTTCTTGAATATCTTGCTGGTGGGCTCAGATCTGAACCTTTATGCCCAGATTGGCTTAGTGTTGCTGATAGGACTTGCCTGTAAGAACGCTATCTTGATTGTGGAGTTTGCTAAGCAATTAAGAGAGGAGGGTAAGAGTATCCTCGATGCGGGTGAAACGGCGGCAAGACTACGTTTCCGGGCGGTATTGATGACAGCATTCTCCTTCCTACTTGGGGTGTTGCCTTTGGTTATTGCCACAGGTGCGGGCGCGGGAAGCCGTCGTGCACTGGGTTATTCCGTGTTTGGCGGTATGTTGGCTGCAACCATAGTAGGTACGCTACTAGTGCCTGTATTCTACGTGATGATGCAGACAATGAGAGAGAAGTTTAAAGGTAAAGCAAAAGCTGCTGAGTAGTTAGCTTTAGCAGCTGTTTTACTTACACGTAAAGGCTCATCAGATGATGAGCCTTTCTTTATTGGTATTAGTGTTTACAAATTCTAAATTCATGATATTATCACCACCGCTCTGTTGGAAGAGTTATTAAAGATAAGAATTAAGTAAAAGTAGAACCCTCAGTTAGATCTTCGCAAGTTTGTCTCGGTAGTGTGTTTCCCTTAGCTTCATCGTAATACTTAATAATTCAGCTTCTTAGCACATCGCACTTTCGCGATACTTTTTAATGAATTTATATAAGGGACACAAAATGTCTAATTCAACTACTGGTACTGTAAAATGGTTTAACGAAGAGAAAGGTTTCGGCTTTATCTCTCAAGAGAATGGCGGCGCTGACGTATTCGTTCACTTCCGTGCTATCGCTTCTGATGGTTTCAAGACTCTTGCAGAAGGTCAGAAAGTATCTTTTGAAGTTGAGCAAGGTCAAAAAGGCCTTCAAGCTGCTAACGTAGTAGCTCTATAATCTAGTTCTCTAGACTATAAAATTAAGACCGCCCATGGGCGGTCTTTTTTGTGCCTGAATTTTTTGAACATAAAAAAAGCCCAAGATTATTAAATAATCTTGGGCTTTTTAGTGTGCTAATTCTTTGCAGGGAAAAAGCGAACTAAACCAGCTTACAACAGATGTATCATTTTGTGCTAGTGATTTATCTGTTCTTTACCTATTTTTAAGCGTTTATCTTGCTGGTCGTTGTAAAAATAAGCATAAGTCACTGCTAAATTAGGTTTTTATCGATAAGTAAAACTGATTCAGCTTTACTTGGCTAGAGTGCGTTAGTGAAGATCTGACAGATCTCTTCATGACTTGCCTGCTTAGGGTTGGTCAAGCCACAAGCATCCTTAAGGGCATTTTCTGCAAGGGTTGGGATATCTTCCGCCTTAACCCCTAGCTTAGTGAGATTTTCTGGGATCTTAACTGCAACAGAGAGTGATTTTATTGCTTCTATGGCAGCAGCAGCCCCCTGTTCATCACTCATGCTTGCGACCTCAACGCCCATCGCTTTAGCTACATCTTTTAAACGAGCCGCGCTGACTTGCGCGTTATACTCTTGAACATGTGGCAGTAACAGGGCATTACATACTCCGTGTGGTAGATCATAGAAGCCACCAAGCTGATGGGCCATTGCGTGTACATATCCTAGGCTAGCATTATTAAATGCCATTCCTGCTAGGAACTGAGCGTAAGCCATCTGATCTCGGGCATCGATATTTTGTCCGTTATCTACCGCTTCGACTAAATTACCCTTAATAAGCTCAATGGCTTTAATCGCACAGGCATCAGTAATAGGGTTTGCTGCGATAGAGACATAGGCTTCGACTGCGTGAGTCAAAGCATCCATTCCCGTTGCTGCGGTTAAACCTGCAGGCTTGGCCAGCATTAGCTCTGGATCGTTAACAGATAGAATAGGTGTGGTGTGTTTATCGACGATGGCCATTTTAATATGTCTGGCTTCATCTGTGATGATGCAGAAACGTGTCATTTCACTTGCCGTTCCTGCAGTGGTGTTGATTGCAACAAGGGGAAGCTGAGGTTTGGTAGAGACATCTAAGCCCTCATAGTCTTTGATGCTGCCACCATTGGTTGCCACTAGCGCGATACCTTTAGCACAGTCATGGGGAGAGCCGCCGCCCAGTGATACAACAAAGTCACATTCGTTGGCATTGAGTAGCGCCAATCCTGCTTCAACGTTGCCTACTGTTGGGTTGGGCTGAACGCCATCAAAGACTGTAGATAGTATTCCTGCTGCCCCCAATTTCTCTGCAACTTGGCCAACTAGCCCTATCTCAACTAAAGGCTTGTCGGTTACGATTAATGCATGTTTAAAGCCCAGAGTTTTAATGTCACCAATAGCTTCATCAACGGCATTTTGTCCTAACACATTAACTGATGGGATAAAAAATTTAGCAGCCATAAATTCACCTTTATGCTTAAATGTTTAAAGTTATTATCATTTCTGGTAACTAAAGTACCAATCTTGGTTGGGCAAAGGTGTGATCGGTATCTAAAAAGCCATGGGAATAGTTCAGTGATTATCACAAAATCAGACGTGTACTACTAAATTGATATAAATATGACAGAGGTAATGAAATTTAACCCCTTTTTCCTTTAACCTTACTTCTGCCTGTCTTAGGTGGGCATTCCTCTTGTAAACACCTGCTTTTGAAGTTTAATAAACTAAACCTACTCATCTGGAAGGCCTTGAGTAGATGTTCTTTCCTTTTGCGACAGAAACTTTGGTCTATACTTTTTCTTACCAGCCTTCTGGATAAGATAGAATGCAAATTTCTCCCATAGCTCAGTTTATTACCTTGACATTATTGGCTACCAGCTTCGATCTTGCTGCAGAGCAAAAAGTGACATTGGCGTCATTAAAGTTACAAATAGAGGCGCTACAAAAGCAGGTTATGCTGCTGGAGCAGGCTCAGAAGCAAGAGGCACAAAAACGAGAGAAAGCGATCTCTCAAGCAGATAAGCCCCCCGAACAAGTCCAGCCTAAGTCTGAAACCGGTAATAACACCCTTAAGGTCTATGCCACGATGAGACCCACATACGGCTACTTCGATGAGGGCGGTGAAACTTTCTATGATGTGAGAGATGCGTTATCTCATATTGGCCTTAAGGCGACTAATGAATTTATGCCTGGTTGGAGAGCTGAGCTTCATGGTGAGTGGGGCGTTGATCTCTCCAATAATGGTGATTTTGGTAAAGCTAGACGTGCCTATGTCGCCTTAGGTGGTCCCTATGGCCGTATCGGTATCGGTAAGCAAAGGCCACCACAATATCTACTGATTGCTGAATATGTTGATATCTTTAATCATGCAAACAGTCCCTTCGCCTATGATCCTGAGAGTGTTTTTTTCGTTAATAATATGCTGACTTATCGGCTGAGTGTTGAGAATTTTAGCTGGTTAGCCGCAGCGCAATTTGATGGTGGCAGTGGCAGTAATAGTGCCGATCTGGTTAATCTTGGGTTGAGTTACGATAATGACGGTTTTCATGGCGCAGTCACTTATCTAGAGCAGAGCAGTATCGATGGGAATTTAACAACAGGTGAAGATGAAGTTTGGGCTGTATCTTTAGCTAAAGAGTTCGGTAATGGCTTCTACTTAGCGGGAGCTTATCAAGATAAAAACTATCAACGAGATGGGATTTCTCAGGATAGAAATGGCCACACCTTAGATATCGCTTCTGCTTATCGGATCAGCCAGCAGTTTAGAGTCAAGTTAGGTTATTTTGATTTTGATGATGGTAGGGAGACGTTTTTGAGCCAAAGATATCATGGTTTTAACACAACCTTAGAGTGGCTTCCCGACGACAACTTAAGGTTTCATCTAGAGTACCTGACCAAAGATTATGATTACTTAAATGATTTTGATTCTTGGACTGTTGGCTTTAGATATGATTTTGCTAAAGATTGGCGTTTTTAACTTAAATTACTCTTGTTAAAACAGCTGCATAATGCCGGAATGTCTAGTCATAACTCCATGTTTGACTAGACGTATATAACGCAGATTAGTGGATTGTTTGATGGCTGAATCTCATATGCTTAGAGTCTTTAATCAGGCGGACAAAGTCCTCTCTGCTGACACGAAGTAAACTATTATGATCGCCCGCTTCCAGATAGAGCTCTTTAGATTGGACCAAGAGGTCATCATAAACCGCTTCCATATTATAGGCATTTCCGAAGGGGGGAATGGCTCCTTTCTCGCAATCTTCAAACATCTTATAGACAGATTTTTCATCGATAAGGTGTAGGTCTCGATTTAGTTTCTCTCCTAGTGAGCCTAAGCTTATCTTATGATCTGCTAATAGCACTGCCATCATCTTTCGGCCTTCATGATCTTCTAAGATCACGGCTTTGGCTATTTGTGCTGGCGGGATATTGGCGGCAACTGCTGAGCTAATTGAGCTAGAGCTGTGGGGATGGGAGATGAGATCGTAGCTCACCTCATTTTGATTTAAGTACTCATTTAAACGAACAGAGATAGTCATGATTTAACCTCATAAAGACAGTATGACCTACCAATTATAGTCGTTTTGACTAAATTTCTCTTTGAAACTAGCTTATTTCCCTGCTTAGGTATAAGAATCAAAGTAGTAGTGCATCATCTATTTCATGATACTTAGCTGCTGAATCTATCAGAGACTTTGCAGTAAGGCCTGGCACACCATAAACTTGGGTTTCAATTCCATACTTTTGGTAAATTTTGAGCATTAATAGATCAAAGTCGCCATCGCCGGAAAGTAAGATAATGCTATCGACTTCGCTGGCCGCTTCCATGATATCGATAGTGATCCCTACATCCCAATCCCCTTTAGCACTGCCATCTGCTCGCTGAATAAAGGGCTTAAGTTTGACATCAAACCCTATATGTTTGAGTGCATCTTGAAATTTGAGTTGGCCATCATCGCCCTTATGAATGGCGTAAGCGGTTGCTGACACTATTTCACCTTCATGGCTGATATGTTGCCATAGTTTACGATAGTTAAACTGACGTCCGTGGGCTTGACGGCAGGTGTAGTAGATGTTTTGAACGTCGACAAAAAGGGCAATTTTTTTCAAGTCACAATCCTAGATTATTTACATCACCAAACCATACAGCAGCAAGTGACAGTAGTGAAGCATGCAAACCTGTTATACCAATCAGTATAAGAAGTTGATCTACTCAGAGTGTCTTTTGGCAAACTAATTCAAGGCGAATGAATGATAGAATGGTTGTTCCCTTGTGAGTCCATTCAACGCAGAAGTAGGCAGCCAAAAACACTCCTTACAGGCGAGTTTTAGCGGTTCTGATACTGCGTTAACGAGCTAAACCGTAGAATAACTATGCTCTTCACTCGTTGCCTTGCCTCAGGACCGCTAAACTCTCGCTGAGCGATCAAATCTTTATACTGATTGGTATTAGTAAATTAAGCCTTGTGCATTGTTCATGCTTCACCAATTCGGTATGCTGTCTGGTATCTGGTTAGTTTATTACCCATTATCTAGGTTAACTCTGAGAATAATAAAAAGTAACATACTAAAGGTAAATAGAATGTCTTCGATATCATCACTGATAACCGCAGTAAAGCGTTCTGTGGCAAGCGCTTCAACGACTGTGCATACTGTTATGGTCAGTGTATCGGCTCTGTTAGTTGTGGCATTTGAGCCCATAGAGGAGTTTTTTGTACGTAGTCTGACTTTAATCTATCTCTTTTTGAGCCATTGAGCTGTTACCAAACCTTAGCTCTAATTTTTGTCACTAACCCTTGTTAGTAATCCCTGTCATTAAGCTCAGTCATTCAGCCCTAGCACAAGGGTTAGTCTTACCTTTATTCCACCGTTTTACGCTTGAAAGCCAATAAAGATAATGGCTTATCTTCACTGTGATATCTGTTAAATAGCTGGCCAATATCATTGGGTGGTGTTTGACACTTTTCGAATCCATGTTGTTGATAGAAGCTGACTAGATGGGGAAGTGAAAAGATAAATGTATACTCATCTGTCATCTCATTATTTATTCCACGCATCAAAGTATGACCTAAACCTTTACCACGATGCTGTGGATGGATCAGCATGCCTGTTACTAAGGTATAGAGACCAATAGGCCTTAGTCTGACAGCGGCAATAACTTCACTCTCTACTGCCACTTCAGCGGTACCCTTCTCTTCGAGGAGAACGGCTATTCGCTCTTTTTTAGTGAGTCGCGCATAGGGCATAAACTGTTTATAAAATGGATAAACTTGGGCACGATTATTAAGGGAGAGCCAGTGAAGGTGCAAAGTGTTTCTCGTTAATTTGTTGATGGAGGGATTTTATCAAAATTATACCCAGCTAGCATGGGCATTATTTATACTCTTTCCTGTATCGATTGTTGCTAAAGTACCTGCTTAGTTTAATCCTTGTTGCTTTAAGGTTTCCCTCAGGTTTCAGGTCATGGTTTGTTACAAGTTTTGGATTAAAAAGAGCAGGTTAATTGCTTAGCTTTACACTGCTTTACCCTACAAAGGCTGAATTTTATTTAAAATAGCTTCACCCCTGATGTTTTGAATTGATAAAGAAATTCATAAATGAAAAAAAGCCTGATTATTATCCCCATTGTTTTATTGATTACTGCGATAGCCTCATTCAGTGGTTTCTCTGAAGCCAAAAAATCAGCAGATAAAACTGCCCGAGCACCTAGGGTTGTTCCTGTTGTGACTGGAAGTGTGGAGCAACACATGCTCTCTCAATCACTCTCTTTAATTGGTAAGCTAGAGGCGGATAGATCTGTATTTATCGCGCCTGAAGTGGCGGGGAAAATTAAGCAGATTAACGTTGTTGCTAATCAAGATATCCAAGCGGGTCAGGTGTTAATTCAGCTTGAGGATGCTCGGGTTCAGGCGAGTGTTGCCGAAGCGAATGCTTACCTTAATGATGAAAAACGTAAGCTTAAAGAGTTTCAAAAGTTGATCGCGAAAAGCGCCATCACACAAACAGAGATTGATGCTCAGAAAGCCAGTGTTGATATCGCAGCTGCGCGATTGGCTGCGGCACTTGCAGAGCTTGATTTTCACTACATAAAAGCTCCGTTTTCGGGCACGGCTGGTTTGCTCGATTTCAGTCTAGGTAAGATGGTGACTGCGGGCAGTGAGCTGCTCTCCCTCGATGATCTCTCTTTAATGAGGTTAGATCTGCAGGTGCCAGAAAACTATCTCTCATTACTCAGCGTTGGCATGAAGGTGAATGCGACTAATCGTGCATGGCCAGCAGAGATGTTTAGTGGTCAGGTTGTGGCTATCGATCCTAGAGTTAATCACGAAACATTGAGTCTAAAGGTCAGGGTTAGTTTCGATAATGCCAGTCATAAGCTTAAACCCGGCATGTTAATGTCGGCCAATCTAGGCCTTCCTGCGGTATCTGAACCCGTTATCCCAGTTCAAGCTATTGAGTATTCTGGCACGAAACGTTTCGTGTATGTGGTAGGTGAAGATAAGTTAGCTAAGCGCACTCAAGTGACATTAGGCGCGCGAATTAAAGATGAAGTGGTGATCACTCAAGGCGTCGATATTGGCGAGAAAATAGTGGTTCAGGGTTTAGTGAATATGCGTGATGGTCTCAGAGTCGATGAGCTGTTAGCGCCGAAAAGCCATATGACTGCCGATGCAGATCAAGGTGGGAATAGTAGCGGAGACAGAAGTTAATGTTAATTTCTGATATCTCAGTTAAACGTCCGGTTGTTGCTATCGTTTTAAGCTTGCTACTGTGTGTTTTTGGAGCGGTTTCTTTCTCAAAACTTGCTATTCGTGAAATGCCCGACGTTGAAAGTCCAGTGGTCACTGTAATGACCACCTACGAAGGTGCGTCGGCAACCATCATGGAGAGCCAGATCACCACGGCTCTGGAGGATGAACTCACGGGGATCAGCGGTATCGATGAGATAACCTCAGTGACTCGAAATGGGATGTCCCGTATCACGATTACTTTCGATCTCGACTGGGATCTGACCGAAGGGGTTAGTGATGTTCGTGATGCCGTAGCCCGTGCTCAGCGCCGTCTACCCGATGAGGCCAATGATCCAATTGTATCTAAAGATAATGGCTCAGGTGAGCCCTCTATCTACATCAATCTAAGCTCATCTGTGATGGACAGAACTCAGCTTACCGATTATGCCCAGCGTGTGCTTGAAGACAGGTTTAGTCTGATAACTGGTGTGAGTTCGGTGAGTATTTCCGGTGGCTTGTACAAGGTGATGTACGTGCAGTTAAAGCCTGAGCTGATGGCGGGTCGTAACGTCACTACCGCTGATATTATTGCTAGCCTGAAAAGGGAGAATGTGGAGACTCCCGGTGGTGAGGTGCGTAATGACACAACTGTGATGACTGTTCGCACCGCACGTCTTTATAATCATGCAGAAGACTTTGATTATCTTGTTGTGCGTACGGCTAGTGATGGTAGCCCTGTTTATTTGAAAGATGTGGCTTCGGTGTTTATTGGGGCTGAGAATGAAAACTCTACCTTTAAAAGTGATGGTGTACCTAATTTAAGTTTAGGCATCATAGCCCAGTCAGATGCGAACCCACTTCTGGTTGCCAAGGCGGCGCACAAAGAGGTGGAGCGTATTCAACAGTTCCTGCCTGCGGGTACTGAGCTTGTGGTCGACTATGACTCAACCGTATTTATCGACCGTTCTATTACAGAGGTATACAACACGCTTTTCATCACTGGGGGACTGGTGGTTTTGGTGCTCTATATCTTTATTGGTCAGGTGCGGGCAACACTCATTCCCGCTGTAACAGTGCCCGTCTCTTTGATCTCTGCATTTATTGCGGCAAATTTCTTTGGTTTTTCGATCAATTTATTGACCTTAATGGCGCTTATTCTCTCGATAGGTTTAGTCGTGGATGATGCCATTGTGGTGGTGGAGAATATATTCCATCACCTTGAAAAGGGTGAGGAGCCGCTACTTGCCGCCTATAAGGGCACGCGTGAAGTTGGCTTTGCCGTGGTGGCGACAACGGCCGTTTTAGTGATGGTGTTTCTGCCAATATCTTTTATGGAGGGGATGGTTGGTCGCTTATTTACTGAGTTTTCAGTGATGCTTGCTATGTCGGTTATCTTCTCCTCAATTGTGGCGCTGACCTTAACGCCAGTGCTTGGCAGTAAGATGCTAAAAGCCAATGTGAAACCTAATCGATTTAACCTATGGGTAGACAAGTTATTCAATAAATTAGAGTTTGGTTATCGCAAAACGGTAGCTCAAGCTGTTCGTTTTCGCTTTGCAGCCCCTTTAGTGATCATCTTATGCATCGCTGGTAGTGCTCTTTTGATGAAAAGCGTGCCCTCGCAGTTGGCGCCCCAGGAAGATCGTGGCGTCATATTTGCTTTTGTTAAAGGGGCGGAGGGAACCAGCTATAACCGGATGACTGCCAATATGGATATTGTTGAGCAGAGGTTGATGCCCTTGCTTGGGCAAGGGGTGATCAAATCTTTTAGCGTGCAAGCCCCCGCTTTCGGCGGCCGCGCAGGCGATCAGACTGGCTTTGTGATTATGCAGCTGGAAAGTTGGGAAGATAGAAGCATAAATGCTCAACAAGCTCTAGGTATTGTGGCTAAAGCTTTAAAAGGTATTCCAGATGTGATGGTACGTCCTATGCTGCCTGGATTTAGAGGACAGTCGAGTGAGCCTGTGCAGTTTGTGATTGGTGGTTCAGATTATGATGAACTGTTTAAGTGGGCGCAGGTGCTGCAAGAGGAGGCTATTCATAGTCCTATGCTGGAAGGCGCCGATCTCGACTATGCCGAAACGACACCTGAATTGGTGGTGAGTGTCGATAGAGAGCGGGCTGCAGAGCTTGGGATCAGTGTTGCCGAGGTATCAGAGACTTTAGAGGTGATGCTTGGAGGGCGCAGTGAAACCACCTTTGTCGATCGCGGTGAGGAGTATGATGTTTATCTAAGGGGTGATGAAAATAGCTTTAACAGTATGTCGGACTTAAGCCAGATCTATATGCGTTCTGCTAGAGGTGAACTGGTCTCGCTGGACTCCATTACCCATATTGAGGAGGTGGCGTCGGCAAATAAGCTCAGTCATACCAATAAGCAGAAGTCGATCACCTTAAAAGCTAACTTAGGTGAAGGTTATACCTTAGGCGAAGCACTTGATTTCTTAGATGCAAAGGCGATAGAGATCTTACCCAGTGATATTTCGGTGAGCTATACGGGGGAGTCCAAAGATTTTAAAGAGAACCAAAGCAGTGTCTTGGTCGTATTTGGTTTAGCACTTTTAGTGGCTTATCTAGTGCTGGCAGCCCAGTTTGAAAGTTTTATTAACCCTATGGTGGTGATGTTTACTGTACCTATGGGGGTATTTGGCGGATTCTTAGGACTTTATCTAACGGGGCAAGGGCTGAATATCTATAGTCAGATAGGCATGATAATGTTGATCGGTATGGTGACTAAGAACGGCATCTTAATTGTCGAGTTCGCTAACCAGTTAAGAGACAGGGGCTTGGAGCTAGAGCAGGCAATTATCGATGCGTCGGCTCGTCGCCTGCGACCTATTCTGATGACGGCATTTACTACCTTAGTGGGCGCTGTTCCACTTATTTTATCCACGGGAGCAGGCTCTGAGAGTCGTATTGCAGTGGGAACTGTTGTTTTCTTCGGTATGGCATTTGCGACCTTTGTGACTCTACTTGTTATCCCCGCCATGTATCGACTCATTTCGGGGGCAACTCATTCACCGGGGTTTGTGGAAGCTAAGCTTAATAGGGCGATATCAGCTCAACAGCTTGCTGAACAAAAGTGATTCTATTCATTAAGCTATAACCGAGAGGAATTATTTATAAAGGGTAAACAGAGCTGTTTACCCTTTTTTACAGCTACAAATCTGAAATATCGCTAAGTCCCCACACCTTCTTGTTTAGCATGTTCAACTTTATTTTCTTGTATTGTTAGTTTATCTGTTTTGTTGTTCTCTGTTTTCTTCTTTGTTTGCCCCCACTTTAAGGTCCGCCAATAAAAGCGTAATGACTAGTTTTTTCTTTATTTGTCGAACTTATATTCTGAAATTTTCGTTTAATCAGTATTTTAATGTGGCCGGCTATTTACACTTTGAAATGGTATAAAGTGTTGTAATTGTGTGTCTAGTTGGTTTAATCTTATTATTCTCTTGGTTTGTTTAGTGTTTAATCTTGAGTGCAGTTTTTACTGTATTAGATGTCATTTAAAAATAAGAGATGTGACAGGGGAGTTGTAAGCATCTGTATCTGAAGGGAATCATTACCGTGCGCATATAATAATAGAAAATATCCCTATGAGCATTTTTGCCCCTGAATTGACTGCAATTTGTGGTCAGGTTTGTAGCCGTTTAACTGCTATTGGTCGGTCAACTTTTTCCTATCGTCGATTTAGACTTTCATCTTTTTTGATCAGCTCTTCTGCTATTTATATTCTGTTTCCGCACTCTATCTTAGCCGATGATACTGAACTCTATGTGCATGAAGCATCTGCACGTAGTGGGGCTCGGCCGCAGATGCTGATAATCTTTGATAACTCCGGCAGTATGAATACAACGGTTGTTGGAGCTGAAAAACCTTATTCATCAAATGCCGGTGGTATAAGCGGCGATAACTTAGGCAAGCAAAACAAGCTCTACTTCACCAGGGGGGCCACGGCCGCAGAAGATCAACCTAACCCCTCCAACACATCAGAAACACGTCACTTTTCTGGAGTGATCAATAGTTGTGAGAGCTCTTGGGAATCACTGCATGAATATGGTTTTTATACTGGCTATTTCAGAGGTTACTCATTTACAGGCTCTGAAGGAACCTGGAAGGAGCTCGATGATACCGGCACTGAGGGGGTGATTGGTATCGACTGTTTTGAAGATATACAGGATGAAAAATGGGCCAATGCAGTGGGAGTGACAAGTGGTTTACCTGTCGATGGGCGTGGCTCTAGCTCTCAACCGAGATTTTATACCTACGCTAATGGGAGCTCTACTGAAGCAACTAAGCAGCGGGCGCGCGAACGAGCTGAGCTGACTGGATTTGGCACAGGTCGCCCTTTGACTATCTATACTCAAGACTACCTTACTTGGCAACATGGTACTAAAGAGAAGGCGAATATCAGCCGTTTAGAGATCGCAAAGAATGCGGTTAAAAGTATCATTTTAACCACACCGAGTGTCGATTTTGGCTTAGCGGTGTTTAATGTTAACGCGTGGAATGAGTTTGAGCGTGATGGCGGGAGGATTATCTCTGGTCTAAAGGAGAATACCTCTGGGGTAAAGTCAGACTTGATTGAAGTTATTGGCGATATTCAAGGTAAAACGAATACCCCTCTTTGTGAAACACTGTATGAAGCTTATCGCTATTTTTCTGGATTAAGTGTCGACTTCGCCTACAAAAATACTGACCTACCAGGAGCGGGTTATTACGTAAGTCAGCAACCTCAAATGGATGCTTCTGTGGCTAAAAGTGGCATTTACGAATCGCCATTTAAAAAGTGTCAGAATAACGCCAGCGTGGTGATTATTACTGATGGTGTGCCGACTAAAGATGCTGCTGCAAATGGTTTCATTGACACATTAACCGGAGGAGCTGATAAATACGGCAGTGCAGCGACAGGAGATCTCAACTATCTAAGCGCGATGTCAAGCTGGATGAATAAGTATGATCTTAATACCAGTGAACCGGGCGAGCAAACCGTTAGCACTCATACGATAGGTTTTAGTAAAGGGGCTGCTAGTGCGGCAGCACTTTTGAAGAAAACTGCTGAAGTAGGCGGAGGACGCTATTTTGATGCCACCAATGCTAACCTGTTACAGGGCTCACTGCAGCAAGTGGTCAGTGAAGCGTTAGATACTAACTCTAGTTTTACTTCGCCGGCGGTTGCGAGTAATAACTTCAACCGAACTCAATCATTTGAGTATGCTTACTACTCCATATTCTTGCCCAATAAGGGGCCTACTTGGCTTGGAAACCTTAAGAAGTACAGAGTGACAGGAAAGGGGGAAGTGGTCGATAAAGCCGGAAACCCTGCCATTGGTCTTGATGGAAATATTAAGTCCACAGCTTGCTCTTTCTGGACACCTTCTGCTGTATGTAGTGCTGGTGGTGATGGTAATGAAGTTGAGAAAGGCGGAGCCCTGTCTGCGATGCAGGCGGCTGATTCTAGAACCATCTATAGTAATTTAAACACTGGATTAACTGAGCTGACCGTTAACAATGTCACTAGTACTGCGGGAGGAACCGAAAACTTAGTTAACTACCTAGGCGTTGCTGAAGAACAGTTCCCCTCTCTTTTTGGTTGGGCAATGGGCTTAGATGTCGATAACAATAAAGGGCTGGAGAGCATTCCTAATCCAGCAACTAATTGGCGCGATGACATTATGGGGGATGCCCTTCATTCAAAACCACTAGCACTTAACTTTGGTACAAAGTCGACGCCTGATGTGCGTATTGTGATGGGGACTAACCATGGTTTTCTGCATATGTTTAAAGATGATAGTAGCAGTAACAGCGTGACTGAAAATTGGGCTTTTATTCCTTATGAACTTCTACCAAATCTAAAAACTCTTAGGGCGAATGTGCCCACAGGTGTTCACTCTGTTTATGGCGTTGACGGTTCTCCTGTGGCCTACACCGAAAGTAATGACTCAGGTATAGAGAAGGCATGGCTCTTCTTTGGCATGCGCCGAGGCGGCAGTAGTTACTATGCTATTGATATCAGTAATCCCGATAATCCAAGCTTTATGTGGAAAGTGGATGCCAGCTCGCCGGGTATGTCTGAATTGGGTCAGTCATGGTCTACTCCTGTCGTCACAACCATTCCAGGTCGAAGCAGTGAGAGTCCCGTGCTTATTTTTGGTGCGGGTTACTCGCCGTCGGGTAAAGATGGTGCGGGTATTGGAGCCGATGATGTTAAAGGTCGCGGGGTCTTTATTCTTGATGCTGAAACCGGTGCATTGGTGCATCAGTTTGGCTCTGCCAGTACAGGAGGAACACAACTTCCAGGGATCTCAGACAGTATTCCAAGCTCAGTTGCTGTATTAGACTCCAATGCTGATGGGGCAACCGATCGTATTTATGCGACAGATACAGGCGGTAATGTATGGCGTATGGATATGCCATCTGCAGATACAAATAAGTGGTCTGGGTTTAAATTTGCCAGTTTAGGTGGTGGTGTTCAATCTTCTGACAGACGTTTCTACTCAGCTCCCGCCGTGGCACAAACCGTCATCACCAATATTGCCGAGGTGACTGTCGAGAACGGTGGAACAACAACCAAAACAAAAACCAAGCTTAACATCCCCTATGATGCCGTGGTGGTAGGTAGCGGACACAGAGCAATGCCATCAGATTTGAGCCGCTCAGATATGTTCTTTACCCTGCAGGATAGAAATGTGGTGAGTCGCTCCTTTAAAGGTGGGGGGAGTGGAGTGGTTATTCCAACAACGTTGACCCTATCAGAGCTCTATGATGTTACCTCAACTCCCCCTTCAGATTCTGATGAGCAGGAGCAGATCAATTTTGGTAAGAAAAGAGGTTGGTATTACAGTTTCTCCCGTACTGGCGAGAAGAATTTGTCACCAGCCACCATAGTTAATGGGCGAGTATTCTTCACCTCATTTGTGCCGCCCGGTGATAACTCCAGCAGTGATCAATGTATTAGTGCGGGAGCGGGCTTTCTCTATAACTTCGATCTTCATCGGGGAACGCGAACACATACCTACATAAGAACGGGTGAATTTGTGCCTGATACGCCTCAGCTCATCGTTCCTCCACGTGTGGTTAATGAAGGCGAAGAAGCTAACCCCCCGAATATGTACCTTATCGGTATTGGTGCAGCCCTGCCTGGTAACCCACCTGAAGGGTGTGACCCTAGTGATTTAAAGTGTGTGGGCGGCGGGTTAAGTACTAATAGAATTTATTACTATACGTCTGATTAAGTTTATGGATTATTGAGCCTTAGGAAAATAAAATGAAAAAGTTACTTTGGGTTATCAGTTTATGCTGTCTATGGCTCTCATTTAGCACTACTGCGGAGGAGAGGGCGGATTATAAATGTTATGTTGATACTAATCAGGGACACAAGGTGGTGCGATTTTCTTGGTATCCGAGTAAAACAAAGCTCTATATGGCGAGGTTTGTCGGTAAGCGGATGACAAGTGATAAAGGGTCACAACCCCTGTATATAAAGAGTATGCTTGAGTGTGTTAATGTGACGCAATCATTCAACAAGCCTCAAGCGCGAGCTGTTGAACAAAGAACCTTAAGTTAAATCATATGGGCTGTTAGCTTTAGTAGGAAAATATGGACGTTGAAACGGCAAAACAGTACCTATTATCTAAACCGGAAACGATACTTGATTTTCCCTTCGGTAAAGAGGTTTCTGTATTTAAAGTGAAGGGAAAAATGTTCGCGACCTTGGCCATTGGTAAGATGGGAAAAGGTGATGAAGATGGTCATCGAGATTGGTGGATGAACCTCAAATGTGATCCTGATGAAGCCGCGATATTGAGGGATATATTTCCTGCTGTGATCCCCGGTTATCATATGAATAAGGCGTTATGGAATACCGTTATTCTCGACGGCTCAATTCCGCAAGGTGAAATTGAACGTATGATAGACAACTCATTTTCCTTAGTGGTTGCCAAGATGACGAAGAAAGATCAGAGATCGATTTTACTTCATCTATAACTTGCGACTCCAAGTACTTTCTCTATGGGGTTGGAGGCTTGGCCTTATCACCAACTGATCGCCTTTCCTTGCCAATCAAGATAACTTAATGTGCTATCGAGTTCAGACTTTTCAACAATTTCTAGCAGTTGCTTAGCTACAAACTCGCAAGAGAAAAGCTTCCCCGGTGGTACATTTTTTTGAAACGGTTTTGAAAGAGCTGTATCAGTGGTTCCTGGGTGAAAGGCGATAATTTTGATGTTTTTAGCCCGCCGAGCTAGCTCAATTGCGGCAGTTTTAAGCATCATATTGAGGGCTGCTTTTGAGGCGCGATAGCTGTACCACCCACCTAGACGATTATCACTAATGCTGCCAACTCGAGCACTAAATACAGTGATCTTGCAGGGGATTGAACTGGTTAACAGTGGTGTTAATTTTTGCAGCCACAGTATGGGGGTGAGTGCATTTATCATCATGACTTGTTCAAATGATGCTGCTGTTAGATCCTCTAATCGTTTTTCAGGCTTAATCTGCTGAGTATGCAGTACGCCGTGACAGATGAATACTTGGGTAATAGGAGCATGATCTAATTGTGCTAGCTGACGGATCACGGCTTCAATCGATGCCGATTGATAATCTTCAATTAATATTTTGTTGATATTATCGTCAATTATTTCTGAATAAGCGCTAAAGTCTCGGGTGACTAACACTAATCCTGTACTGTCTATTTTCTCTACCTGAATCGCTATGGCTACTGCAATATCGCTACTTGCCCCAATGATTAAAGTTTGTTGAGTTATCATGCTCTCTCCCGGTGATAGTCATTTTGTCTGTAGCGGAAATAGACTGTGCTATGACCATAAAATAAGCGCCACTATGTGCAGTAAAATCACAGCAAACGTTAGTCGAAAGCGCATAATAATGTAGTCAATTTTGAGTTTACTTTGCTTAACAAACCTAATTTCATACAGGAAGAGGAGTAAGTAGCTTGTTGCTAAAATGCCTAAAGCGATATCGTGACGTATCAATAAGCAAGCGAATGCTGTGATGCTAAAAATATTACTCACAATCTGTTGATGACTTTGCTGTAGTTGCCTATCAACTCGCCAAATAGTGCCAGCAATAAAGCTTAATATAATGGCGCTATAAGCGATAAAAGCGGACTTTAGTGCTATACCCCAAACCATTTCACGCTCACTTAGATACAGGCAAGCGACAAATGGAATCAACCCCATGTAGCCCAGTATTTTCCAAGTCTTCATCGGTACTTCCAAATCGTATACAGGTTTTAATTCTTTGATAACGATACGCTGCATCTGTGATGAGGGATCACTTCTTTATAGCCGCTGTATCGGTGATCGATTCGGTTATCAGGCTCGTATATATTTTTAGATAAGTGATAAAGAGTACTTGAATTGAAAAATAACCTAGATGTAAAACGTAGTTTGTTGATCTTTAATCAAATCATCAGTCATGGAGAGCGGAACAATGGACGTAGCGTTTTCAATGGCATGAGCGCTTGGTATGACTTTGATGGTTATACCTGTTATTTGGCATTTAATGAGGTCACATTGACGCTACTCTTTCATGGCAAATACCTCATAGATAGCCCATCGGCAGAGTCATTGGCCGCATTTGAAAAAAAACTATCACAATTTAATTAGTGCAGGTACAGATGAATAGTGTCAATCCAAAGGCTTTACTTCATAGTAAATGGACCAAGAAGCATGTGGAGAATAGGGAGAAGCATTTTGTGATAACTAAGGTTGAACGAGATGAGGATAATAGAGTTATCGAGTGCCTCATTCAGGCTGTCATTAACCTGAATGAGTACTCCATTGATTGGCGCGATCTTAAAGATGTCTCATTATGGCGACAAGGTTGGCAGTAGCTTAACCAAGTGTGGCCATTTATTAGAGCCCAATACGTTCGCCATTGTATAAACCGCGTATTAAATGTCCCTCTTTCATCAGAAGGATCTCCCCTGAATTGCCATTTTTAATACTGGAGTCGATGGCTAAAACCTTGTTATCGAACAGCCCTAACACCTGCTCTTGAGAGGTGTGCCCAACTACCACTCGCTTGACCTGAAAGTAGGCTAATATCTTATCGAGTTCATTCTCATCAAAGTCTGGTTTGAAATAACCTCTAAACCAAGTTGGCCCATTGCCAAAAAAGAGGAAGTTCAATAGTGGGTCTTGGCGTATCTCCTCTTTTGACTTGTCGACATTAGCGCGATATAAACGGTTGGCCTTTTTTAGATTGAGCCCACGCTCTATCCATTCATTGCTAATTCCGCCATGGAGAAACAGCGAGTCATTAATTTTCACTAGTGTGTTCTTGCTGCGCAGCCACTGGCCTATCTCACTGCTGTTGTCATACAGCTCATCATAGGTGCGGTTTAACAGTTTTTCTGTAGTCTGATAGCGCTCATTGACATAACGTAGGTCACCACGCATCACCATCTGTTCATGATTTCCCATTAACAGGTGAAGTTTACCGCCAGCTTTTGATGCTTGTCTGTCTAGCTTATACATAAACCAAAGCACTTCATTAATCAGATGACCGCGGTCGAACATATCTCCCGTCATCACCATATGTCCATCACCAAACGCCCAATCACTGTTTTGGTCGATGATCTTCTGCTTTTTTAACAGATGAATAAGCACGTCATACTGGCCGTGGACATCACTTAACGCGACGATTTTTTTCACGCCCGTATAGATATCGGGATGAACTAGCTTAGCGTCATGATTCAGTACTGGCTCAGGTAACTCACCGCAGTTTGAGGGGCGATGAAGTTGCTGCTCGTTAATCTCAGTGGTCAGCAAAGTGCTATCACAGATCCAAGATGCGTGCTGCTTATCTCTGGTCTCTTGCTCGCTTCCCTTTTTATAGAACAGATAGGGGCCATCGAAATAGCGTCCATCGAGCTGCCCAGACTCATTGTTAGCAGTGACTGAGTTTTGCTCGGAAGCTAATGCTGACTGACTTACGAAAAGTAAGCCCAATACGCTTAATGTTAATATCGTTTTCAATGCGTTGGCTCTTATTTATTGTGATCCTTGATGCTCGGCGAAATACTAGCACTTCAGGCAAGAGGGCTGCCAGAGCAAAGAGCTGGATAGATATAGAAACGATGTAAAAACGAGGTTGACTGATTTTTGATGATAAACGTAAAGTGGCTAGAGAATACTAAATGATTAAGGATGATAGATGTCTAAATCTCTATATTTACTGCTGATGTTAGTCAGTATTGTTAGCCCGATAAGTGGAGTCAATGCCAAGGAGTTTACACAGGCTAGCACGCTTAAAGTGACTACGCTTTCGACCATGCTTGCCAGTCGTGGAATAGGGGAGTGGGGTTATTCCGCCCTGATAGAAGTTGATGGCAAGAAAATTTTGTTTGATACCGGCAATCGTCCTGAGACAGTGCTGCAAAATGCTCAAACTTTAGGTATCGATCTGTCTGATGTTGAAGATGTGATATTAAGCCATAATCATGGCGACCACACAGGTGGTCTGCTCACCCTCAGAAAAACACTGCGTGTACAAAACCCCAAGGCCCTGAGTCGTATTCATGTGGGCAAGGGGATATTTGCAGAGCGAGCCAATAGCCGAAATTCAATATTAACGATGCGAGACCAACTGATTAAGCTGGGAAGCGAGTTTATTGTTTATGAGAAGCCCACTGAAATATTCCCTGGGGTTTGGCTTACAGGCCAAGTACCGCGGGTTCATCCTGAGAAAAACTGGAGTGGAAAGGGACAGATCGTCACACAAGCAGGTTTAGTCGAAGATAATATCCCAGAAGATCTCTCCTTGGTTATCGACACCAATCAAGGTTTTGTACTTATCTCTGGCTGCGGCCATGCGGGGATTATTAATACCATGGAGCACATTACCGCTAACATTCACCCAAGTAAAATCGCAGCAGCCATAGGCGGATTCCATTTAGTGTCCGCAACAGATGAACACTTAGCTTGGACGGCCAAGAAACTACAAGATTTTGGTGTCGATCAGATGATTGGCGCACACTGCACCGGTATCGATGCCCTCTATACACTACGCGGCCATTTGGCTTCGGACAGAAAGCACATGGTTGTCGGCTCTATTGGTGATCAGTTCACTTTAAAAACAGGCATAAAAGCAGGCTTTATTGCACATTAGTTGAGTGTTTAAAGGTCAAGTTTTCTTGCCTTCGAATGAAGGCTGATTACATTTTTATTTAGATTCTGGCTGGTTTGATATTTGGTGTTGTGTTTGAAGGTTGTACCTTCATTGTTATCTATCGCCTCCAGCGGGGGGAATGTGTAGTTACTTCTGCGAGACGCTGTGAATATATCCCTATACGCTCTACGACTTCATCCCTGAAGCCGAAGCTCGCAGCCGCATCTACACCTGTTCATTTGTCTCTTCGATTTAGCTTTACTTGGTTGGGTTTCGTAACTTATTTTTGCCCCATTATTAGCTTCGCCGAACAAATTAGCGTATCCAATCATTCGTAATTTGCCCAAATACAGCTAATGTGAGAACGGTGATATTTATACAGTAAAAGTGTATTCAAATCTCGATTGGGGAAGTCGCTTTGGGACAAAAGCGAGTTAGGTTCGTTTAACTGGTGTCCCAAATATGTGGTACTGTTCATGTTGAGCAATTGTGTAACAGTTAAGAGATAGACACGATGAGAGAGATTTACACAGTAGACCAGTTAGAAGATTGGTTCGCTGAATGGTCATTTAAACAGGGCAGAATTTACTGCCCTATTGATGAGTTACTGATTCCAATGGTGAGACATTTACGTAACTCTCACCTACTGAAAGGTTGTTCAAGTGAAGATGGTGAAACCTTGGATGACCTGTTCAGACTTATGATTGAACCAACCACACCAACTGTTAATTGTCGGCTAAAGACAGAGCCAACGACCGAACAGGTGAAACAGTTCTGCGATGTGGTTTTTAAGCATCTGGGTAAAACCCAATTGACCGTAGCCGTAACACTGATTCTGGTTAAGCATGTTGGATTACCAACACCATCTTATAGATTGATTCCTGATGCACCTGTAATCAAGAAAACAGAAGTAATAGATTTGAGTCCTGTCATGACAATCTGTGGTCGATTAGGAATCTTTGAAACTTGTCCTATATGTGGAAAAGGTAAAGCACGACTGGACTGGTTAACTGGTTACTACAATGAATGTCAGGAGTGTGAGATACTCTGACCTGACCCGTTAGATTAACAGTACATGTACTAGCTCAGACCTGATCTGACAGTTCTCCACTTTTGAATGGTGTCTGTCAGTTTAAATTTGAGCTAGATTTTAATCGGCTAATACAGATAAGGTGTTCGACAGTGTAATCTGGCGCATCAGATCTATTGATAGTGCGCATACCGCCAGTAAAGAAAGTTAACCCTACTTGGTAGAGCGCCACAGTCCCCATTGTTGGATAAGCTCTAGTTGGGTATTCTTCTCAAAGCGACTGTGCATTGCAGTACCTGGAAAGCAGTTAAAAGCGAAAGCGGTATCATTAAACCAACGTCGTGCTTGTAGCTGTATTTCTTCGTCAACGGGTGGTAGTTCAGGGTAATACTTGTTGAGGTATTCGCTTGTGTAAGCATACTGTAATGCGTTCTCTTTTGTTTTCAGAATCTCGTTCAACCCTTTTACTACGCCATAAAACATAGTAAAGCTCTCAACCACATGGTGATGTTCAAGGAAGGGAGGAGTTTCACCACGGACACAGCGAATCCAAAGAAAATTGTTAATATCATATTTGCCAACACTCCCAGTCTTGTAGTCAAAAATCAAAGTATTGGTTTCATCGTGATCCGCCGACATGTATGCTATACGGGACACATCTGAAACGCCGGGATTCATTGACTCTGTTAACTTATCGTATAAGGAACGAAGCTCATTGACCGTAGGTAAACGCCAATCACTATAGCCTCCGTGTTTAATCTCGTTTAAATGATTGGCATAATCATCTGCAGTTAAACAATCTTCATCGATCTTAATTTGATTTTGAACTAAGTGTTCTGCAGGTTGCTGCTTGGCACTATCATTGCGGTAGTACATCAACTCCCAGTTTTCTTTAGTCTTCAACTCCCACGTTAAATTAGTTGATTCATCCAGCCATACTTCAGGTTCAATTGGTTCTTGATGTGGTGTTTTTGAGAACCCGTCTAGAAACTTCATTATCATTTACGTGAGCCTATTTTTAAGGTTAGGAGGCATTCTTCAATTATAGTCATAGTGACTCCTTATCGATTGAATAACCGTTATATTGTTTGGTGTGATTTACCGACAGGCTTAGCAATCTAAGTATTGTTCTTACCTTGATTCCTTAGTCGGTATGCTTCTGCGTACCAATCTCGTGCATCTTTGGTTATGCCTAGATTGTTACCAATTTGACCTCGGTTGGGGCAGGTGCAGATTACCTTAGGTGACAAAGGTGTAAAGTGAATTATAGGCATTTTTTGAAATGCATCTCAGCACCGCGAAAATAAATGGGGACAGGCATAGTTAATTGCGTAAATTCCGCACCTCCTACTAAGCTTTAATTATCGGTAACCAGTAGGAGTTAACCATGCCTCGTCCCAGAAGAACCCAGATAAGTATTGAAGACACGCCTTGGTACCATTGCTGCTCCAGAGTGACTAGACGTGCCATGTTGCTAGGGGATGATAAATTCACAGGTAAAAACTATGACCACAGGCGTGATTGGGTCGAATCCCAGTTACTGAAATTAGCGGGGGTGTTTGCAATTGATGTTGCTGCGTATGCCGTGATGAGCAATCACCTACATGTTGTGCTTTATGTTGACCTTGAAACAGTGAATAGATGGTCAGATAGAACGGTAGTTGAGCAATGGCATAAGCTGTTTAGTGGTACTGAAATCACACAAAAGTTTGCTAAGGGTGAAGTGATAGAAGAGTATCAAGTGGCTAAATTAAAACACCTTATTGCCACTTACCGCTCACGCTTGTGCGATATTAGTTGGTTTATGCGCTGTCTTAATGAGCCGATAGCAAGAAAAGCGAATATCGAAGATAATTGCACAGGCCATTTCTGGGAAGGGCGCTTTAAGAGTCAAGCCTTGCTTGATGAAGCGGCGGTGCTGGCCTGTATGGCCTATGTTGAACTCAACCCTATTCGAGCCAAAATGGTTGATACACTTGAGAATTCAGACCACACCAGTATACAACTTAGGGTTAATGCTGCGTTGAAAGGAGAGCAACCCACTAAGCTACTCCCTTTTATTGGAGATGAGCAGCTCAATCAGCCGAAGGGAATAAACTTCGCACTGAAGGATTACCTAGAGTTAGTTGATGAAACGGGTAGAATTATCCGTGATGACAAGAGAGGTTCTATCTCTGCTAACAGTACAAAGATACTGACAAGATTGAATATTTCATCAGACAACTGGATAAAATTGACCTCAGAGTTTGGCAAACTGTTTCACGGCCCAGTAGGGGAAACACAATCGTTAACACGCTATTGTGAGCACCTTCAAAAACGTCGACGGCATTTCTCAAAAAGTTGTCTGCACTTTCAAGCTGATTAATTTATTTGAATAACCTCAACTGCTAAAGAGTCCATGGCAAATAGTATGGATGAACTCTCCACATTTTAAATTCATCATTCCAGCACTAAAACCACTATTTTCAGTCATATACCAGCTTAAGAATCTACTTCGTAGAGTTAGAGAAGCTTTTGTGTCGTAAGAATATTGAACATCGGCAGTAGAGCCGTTATGTTATTGATTAATAATGGCTGGCTAGATTTATTTTAGTCAGCTTGGAGAACACTCGTATTATCATTGTATAAGCCGAAATCACCTTAAGTGGACACCCATAGAAATCAACGGAACCATTTCTTTTCCCTCATCCTACCCCTTGCTTCATGCCTTTTTCCTCCGCCGAGGGGATCAGCTTTGTCTTGATGCTTAACGAAAACAAACAGCATTCTTACCACGGAGCGCTTCGCTGCACGGAGAATACGGAGGTAAAGATCTAGAACTCAAAGATTTAAAATACTAAGATTTAGAGAACAGGGCTTTAGATTTCGCTCTTCTTCGTGTCCTCTGTGCTCTCCGTGGTGAATAGCTTTGGCTTGGTCTTTAACTATTTTTGAGCAGAGTATAACTAGCTCACTTTTGTCCAGAAACGATTTAGAGAAGACTAGTAAACTTCAATCGAAGAGATAAACAATCAGGTGTGAAGGCGGCTGTGACCTTAGGTTTCAAGGTGAGGTTTCACATAGTGAAACTCTGCGAACGAGAGATAGGGATATCGAACTGGCCGTTTAACAGGGAAGTTATTGGAAACCGCAGAGCGGCCAAGGATGGACTCTTATGACATCAAGAGCCAGCGTCCCACAGAAGTATTTACACGTAAGGCATGCTGCAAGCAATGGATAACAATGAAGTTATGGTTCCCAACAAGCTGATCAAATACATACCCAGCCCAATGAACCCAATAAAATAGATATTTAAGTAACTTGTTATCCGACAAGTAATCCCCCTTTGGGTAAAAACAAAAAGCCACCCTATAAAGAGTGGCTAGTCATTATTCTGAGCTACTCGTTACTCGCTAGCTCATACGCTTGTACTTAAGACGATGTGGCTCAACCACATCAGTACCATAGGTCTCTTTTAACCAAGTTGAGTATTCGGTGTAGTTGCCTTCGTAGAAGTTCACTTTACCCTCATCGCGGTAGTCAAGAATGTGGGTGGCGATTCTATCGAGGAACCAACGATCGTGAGAGATAACCATGGCACAACCTGGGAACTCAAGTAGAGCCTCTTCCAGTGCACGTAGAGTTTCAACGTCCAAGTCGTTGGTTGGCTCATCGAGTAGCAACACGTTACCGCCAGCTTGCAGCAGTTTTGCTAAATGAACTCGGTTACGCTCACCGCCCGATAGGGTGCCGATGATCTTCTGCTGATCGCCACCGCGGAAGTTAAAACGTCCCACGTAGGCACGAGATGGGATCTCAGTGTTGTTGATGCGCATAATATCCTGCCCACCTGAGATCTCCTGCCATACCGTGTTCTTATCGTTCATCGAATCACGGAACTGCTCAACCGAGGCAATCTGTACAGATTCACCGAGTTCAACTGTGCCGCTATCTGGCTGCTCTGCACCTGAGATCATCTTGAACAGGGTTGATTTACCCGCACCGTTGGCACCGATAATACCGACGATAGCCCCTTTAGGGACAGTAAAGCTTAAGTCATCGATAAGTACGCGATCGCCATAGGATTTAGTCAGGTTATTAATCTCGATAACCTTGTCACCTAAACGTGGTCCAGGTGGAATGAACAGCTCATTGGTTTCGTTACGCTTTTGGTAATCATTTGTATTGAGCTCTTCAAAGCGAGCCATACGCGCTTTACCTTTAGACTGACGTCCTTTTGAGCCTTGACGTACCCACTCAAGCTCCTTGGCAATAGTCTTTTGACGAGCGCTTTCTGTGGCTGATTCCTGTTGCAGACGAGCATCTTTCTGCTCAAGCCAAGAGGAGTAGTTACCCTCCCATGGAATACCTTCACCACGGTCGAGTTCTAAGATCCAACCCGCGGCGTTGTCGAGGAAGTATCTATCGTGGGTAATTGCCACAACGGTGCCAGTGTAGTCTTGTAAAAAGCGTTCTAGCCAAGCAACAGACTCAGCGTCCAAGTGGTTGGTAGGCTCATCGAGAAGCAGCATGTCAGGCTTTTCGAGTAGCAGACGACAGATGGCCACACGGCGGCGCTCACCACCAGATAATACGGCTATTTTTTCATCCCAATCAGGAAGACGCAGGGCATTAGCGGCGCGCTCTAGGATGTTGTCTAGGTTATGGGCATCTTGTGACTGAATGATCGCTTCAAGTTGTCCCTGCTCTTTGGCAAGGGCATCAAAGTCAGCGTCAGGTTCTGCGTAAAGTGCATAAACTTCATCGAGACGAGTTAGGGCATTTTTAGCTACCGATACTGCTTCTTCAATCGCTTCACGAACGGTTTGGTTCTCATCAAGCTTAGGCTCTTGAGGCAGGTAACCTATCTTAAGGTCCTGCATTGGACGCGCTTCACCCTCAATTTCGGTATCGATACCGGCCATGATGCGAAGTAGGGTGGACTTACCTGAGCCGTTCAGACCCAAAACACCAATTTTTGCGCCTGGGAAAAAGCTTAATGAGATATCTTTAAGGATCTGCTTTTTAGGCGGGACTATCTTACCCACTCTAAGCATGCTGTATACAAACTGAGCCATGATTTTCATCTTCTATGACAAAACAATGGCATGATTCTACTTGATTAAATGGGGAAGCTAAACAGAGTTCTCTTAGATATTTGATAGGAAGTGAGAGGTCTCGCTATTTACCATGAGAGGGGGAGTGATTTTACTGAGAAAAGTGTTTTCTATAATCGCTATCAAACTAACGGTTTAAGGGATTTTTCTAGATAAAACAGCTTTAAATATCAGCGACAGTCTGGATTTGATGACCATGTGAGTCATGTTCATCATTAACTGTAGCTAATTTCATCTTTCAAATACTGTGATTGTGATCAAATGCGCTGTAGAATACCGCGCAACCCTACTATAAGTATTTACAGCTGGAGTAAGCAATGCTGAAAAAAGATATGAATATCGCGGACTTTGATCCACAACTGTTTCAAGCGATTCAAGATGAGACTCGTCGTCAAGAAGAGCACATCGAACTTATCGCTTCAGAAAATTACACCAGTCCACGTGTTCTGGAAGCTCAAGGTTCTCAGCTGACTAACAAGTACGCCGAAGGCTACCCTGGTAAGCGTTACTACGGCGGTTGTGAGCATGTTGATATTGCTGAAGAGTTAGCGATTTCTCGTGCTAAAGAGCTGTTTGGTGCTACCTATGCTAACGTTCAACCACACTCTGGTTCACAAGCAAACGCAGCTGTATTTATGGCGCTGCTTGAAGGCGGTGATACAGTACTAGGCATGAGCCTAGCTCATGGTGGTCACCTGACTCACGGCTCACACGTTAGCTTCTCTGGTAAGCTTTATAACTCTGTTCAATATGGTATTGACGAAACAACAGGTAAGATCGATTACGCTGAAGTTGAGCGTCTTGCTGTTGAGCATAAGCCAAAGATGATTATCGCAGGTTTCAGTGCTTACTCAGGTATCATTGATTGGGGCAAGTTCCGTGAGATTGCAGACAAAGTAGGTGCTTACCTGTTTGTTGATATGGCTCACGTAGCGGGTCTAATCGCAGCGGGTATCTATCCAAATCCGCTTCCACATGCCCATGTTGTGACAACCACAACTCATAAGACACTTGCAGGCCCTCGTGGTGGTCTAATTCTTTCTGCAATTGATGATGAAGCTATCTACAAGAAGCTGAACTCTGCCGTTTTCCCTGGTGGCCAAGGTGGTCCTTTAATGCATGTTATCGCTGCTAAAGCGGTTGCATTTAAAGAGGCGTTAGAGCCTGAGTTCACCGCTTACCAAGAGCAGGTTGTAGTTAATGCGCAGGCGATGGCTAAAACCTTTATCGAACGTGGCTATGATGTTGTGTCGGGCGGTACAGATAACCATCTGTTCTTGCTTGATTTAATCAGCAAAGATATCACAGGTAAAGATGCTGATGCAGCGCTAGGTCTTGCTAACATTACTGTTAACAAAAACTCAGTACCAAACGATCCGCGCTCACCATTTGTGACCTCAGGTCTGCGTATCGGTTCTCCAGCAATCACTCGCCGTGGCTTTAAAGAAGCGCAAGCGGTTGAACTGACTAATTGGATGTGTGATGTGCTAGATGACATTACTAACGAAGGAACAATTGAGCGTGTTAAGAACCAGGTTCTTGAATTGTGCGCTAAGTTCCCTGTTTACGGTTAACCTTAAGGGTTAAATCAGGTAAACTTCGGTGGCCGCTTTTATAGCGGCCATTTTTGTATCTGACGATTGTGATTGAGTCTTGGCTGACTTACCTTTAGAGTTTAGACTCTAACCGATCGTTTTTATTCTATTTTTCCGCTGGAGGCTCAATGCATTGTCCATTTTGCAGCGCAACTGATACTAAGGTGATCGATTCCCGTTTGGTGGCCGATGGTCATCAAGTCAGACGTCGTCGCGAGTGTGCTGAGTGTCATGAAAGATTTACTACCTTTGAAGGCGCTGAACTCGTTATGCCTCGGGTGGTAAAACAAGATGGTAGTCGTCAGCCTTTCGATGAAGAGAAGTTACGTGGCGGCATGCTTAGGGCTGTCGAGAAGCGTCCGGTTTCGATGGATCAAATCGAACAAGCTTTGACTAAAATTAAGTCAACGCTGCGTGGAACCGGAGAGCGAGAGATCAAGTCAGAGATGATAGGTAACTTGATGATGGAGCAGTTGGTGAATCTCGATAAGGTTGCCTATATCCGTTTTGCCTCTGTCTATCGTGCTTTTGAAGATGTTTCAGAGTTTGGCGATGCGATCGCTAAACTACAGAAATAGCAGGCTCAATTGAAGGTTACTCCATGAACTGGTCTGTAGAAGATATTGAGATGATGAGCCGCGCCATCAAACTGGCGCGCCAAGGTTTATATACCACGCAGCCAAACCCGTGTGTGGGTTGTGTGGTCACCAAAGATGGACAGATCCTCGGCGAAGGTTTCCATATCAAAGCGGGTGGCCCCCATGCTGAAGTGCATGCTCTGGCAATGGCAAATAGTGATTCCAATTTAGGGGCCAAAGGCGCAACAGCCTATGTTACCCTTGAGCCATGCAGCCATTATGGTCGTACACCACCCTGTGCTGAAGCCCTTATTCACAATAAGCTTGCTCGCGTTGTCGTTGCAGTTGAAGATCCCAATCCTCAGGTCTGTGGACGTGGTATTGCCATGCTCAGGGATGCTGGTATTCAAGTTGATGTTGGTTTACTTCAAGATGAAGCCTATAAGATCAATCCCGGCTTTATGAAGCGTATGGAGACTGGTCTACCTTGGGTGACGGTTAAACTGGCTTCGAGCTTAGATGGCAAAACGGCATTAGCCAATGGCGCTTCAAAATGGATCACAGGTCCAGAGGCTCGCCGTGATGTACAAAGACTTCGTGCCCGTCACTGCGCCTTGGTGACAGGTGTTGAGACCATCTTGGCTGATAATCCATCACTTAATGTTCGCCATAGCGAGTTGGGTTCATTAGCCGATAGGCATAGCGAAAGCGATCTACATCAACCACTTCGCGTCGTATTAGATAGCCGTGCTCGGGTGACATCAGACTTAGCCCTATTTGCGATTGAGTCGCCCATTCTTCTGGTCTCTTGTGATGATTATCCAGCTATAGAGCAGCAAAGCTGGCCGTCACATGTTAAGCAGGTAAAGTTGAACTGTGATGAGTCTGGGCGTGTGGATCTCAATGAGCTGTTTAAATATTTAGGAAAGCAGTGTAACTCAGTGCTTATTGAAGCGGGGGCAACTTTGGCAGGGAGTGTTATTGCCAAGGGCCATGGTGATGAGTTGGTGCTTTATCAGGCGCTGAAAATGTTAGGTTCAAGTGGACGTAATCTAATCACACTTCCTGAGTATACAGCCATGTCACAGATACCGGCTATCAAGCTTGTCGATGAACGTAAAGTCGGGGCTGATACCCGCTTAACTTTAGATATAAGGTCATAATTCATGTTTACCGGGATCATTGAATCAGTAGGTACACTGCGCAAAATTGAACGTCGTGGTGATGATATTCGCCTTACCGTAGCCAGTGGAAAGTTAGACTTAGGTGATGTTCGCCTCGGTGACAGTATTGCCACTAATGGCGTGTGTCTGACCGTTGTTGAGTGCATGAGTGATGGCTATGTGGCCGACATCTCAGCTGAAACGGTGAGTTTAACTGGTTTTGCTCACTATCAAGTTGGACGAAAGGTTAACCTTGAGAAAGCGGTAACGCCAACGACTCGTCTTGGTGGACATATGGTCAGCGGTCATGTCGATGGTATCGCATCGGTTGATGACAGACAGCTTCGCGGTAAAGCGATTGAGTTCTGGTTAACCGCGCCAGCCGAGTTAGCTAGGTATATCGCTCATAAAGGCTCTATCACTATCGATGGGGTCAGTTTGACCGTCAATGAAGTACAAGATAACCGCTTTAGATTGACCATAGTGCCCCATACTGCTGGTGAAACCACCTTAGTGGATATGAAGGCCGGTGATACGGTAAACCTTGAGGTTGATCTTATTGCCCGTCATCTGGAGCGTTTAATGAGTTATGCCGGCGATAAAGCACAAACACCTGAGTCGAACGTGACCATGGATCTGCTCGCTCGTTCAGGTTTTTTACGCTAGAAGATGGCGGTAAACTTAATACCGATTTACTTTAGTAAAATTACATTAGAATTAAACATTAAGGCCTTACAATGTCGTTACACAGTATAGAAGAGATCATCGAAGATATTCGCCTCGGTAAAATGGTTATCTTGATGGACGATGAAGATAGAGAGAATGAAGGCGATCTGATCATGGCGGCAGATATGGTTACCGCTGAAGCGATTAACTTTATGGCCAAGTTTGGTCGTGGTTTAATTTGTCAGACCTTAACTCAGGCGCGCTGTCAGCAGTTAAACCTGCCCTTGATGGTGAGTGACAATAATGCGCAGTTCTCTACCAATTTCACGGTTTCTATTGAAGCCGCAGAGGGGGTAACCACTGGTATTTCGGCGCAAGATCGCGCTGTGACAGTACTTGCGGCAGTAGGTAAAGATGCCAAGCCAAGTGATATTGTTCAGCCAGGTCACATCTTTCCATTAATGGCGAAAGAGGGCGGGGTACTTATCCGCGCAGGTCACACTGAAGCGGGTTGTGATTTAGCCCGTCTTGCTGGTTTTGAAGCCTCGTCGGTTATCGTTGAGATCCTCAATGATGATGGCACAATGGCTCGTCGTCCTGATCTGGAGATCTTCGCTAAAGAGCATGGTCTTAAGATGGGCACGATTGCAGACCTTATTGAGTATCGTAATACCAAAGAGACCAATGTGGTTCGTGAAGCTCAATGTAAGTTGCCAACCCGTTTTGGTGAGTTCGATATGTTGACCTTCAGAGACACTATCGATAACCAACTTCACTATGTATTGATTAAAGGCGAAGTGAAAGAGGATGGCTTAGTTCGAGTACATCTGCAAAACACCTTTAATGATCTACTTCACTCTGAGCGTGATCAAGAGCGCAGCTGGCCACTTGAGAAGGCGATGAAACGTATTGCTGATGAAGGTGGTGTACTAGTACTTCTTGGTCACCAAGAGCACAGCAGTGATATTCTAGCCAAAGTGAAAGCCTTTGAACTTGAAGATAAAGGTCAAGCGGTTGCGGCGGCTAAGTGGAAAGGAACCTCTAGCCAAGTGGGTGTGGGTTCTCAAATTTTAGCGAGTGTGGGCGTGACTAAGATGCGTCTGTTGAGCTCACCGAAGCGCTACCACTCTCTTTCAGGTTTCGGTTTAGAAGTGACAGAGTACATTTCTGAATAGAATTATATAAATTTATAAATAATTGCATGGGGAACCAGCGGCAGGCTGTGCTATCATACTGCCTCTTCCGTGCCCGTGCCGGTAAAATTAGCTAATTTAGGTAAGATAAATGAACGTAGTTCAAGGTAATATCGAGTCGAAAAATGCAAAGGTTGCTATCGTAGTATCACGTTTTAACAGCTTTGTTGTTGAAAGTTTACTTGAAGGTGCGGTCGATACACTGAAACGCTTTGGTCAGGTTGCTGATGAGAACATCACAGTAATACGTGTACCTGGAGCGGTAGAGTTACCCTTGGCTGCACGTCGTGTTGCTGCTAGCGGTAAATTTGATGGCATAATTGCACTAGGTGCAGTTATCCGTGGCGGTACGCCACACTTTGATTTTGTTGCAGGTGAATGTAACAAAGGTCTAGCTCAGGTTGCACTTGAGTTCGATCTTCCTGTTTCATTTGGCGTTTTGACTACCGATACCATAGAGCAAGCGATTGAACGCTCAGGTACTAAAGCGGGTAACAAGGGCGGTGAAGCTGCACTTGGTCTGCTTGAAATGGTCAACGTGCTGCAAGAACTAGAACAGCAGTTGCAAGATTAGGAATAGAGATGAAGCCTTCTGAGCGCCGCAAGGCCCGCCGTTTAGCCGTTCAAGCCATTTACTCTTGGCAGTTAAGTGGAAATAACATTGCTGATGTTGAGCATGAGTTTCTAACTGAGCAGAAGATTGATGGTATCGATGTAACTTACTTCCGTGAGCTACTATCGGGAACAGCGACAAAACAGGCTCAAATAGACGAGTTGATCACACCTCATATTGAGCGTCCTTATGATGAGGTCTCTCCTATAGAGAAAGCTGTGTTAAGACTGGCAACTTATGAGCTTACATTCCGTAAGGATGTACCTTATAAAGTGGCAATTAATGAGGCTATCGAACTAGCGAAAGCGTTCGGTGCCGAAGATGGCCATAAGTTCGTAAATGGTATTCTCGACAAGATTGTAGGTCGTAAGTAATACAACAGGCGGCATCTTTGGATGCCGTTTTTTTTGTCTTTCTTCCTCTATTTCAGTACTCAGGTAGCAGCAAATTTCATCTATACTTGGTCTTATTTTAGCTTTATTATCCAGCTAACGAGAGCTTATTCCTGTGAAAGAATTTCAATTAATCGAACACTTTTTTGCCAAGCAAGCTCAGTCACGCCGTGACGTTGAGCTAGGTATTGGTGACGACTGTGCTTTAGTGACACCCGCACTCAATAAATCCATCGCAATCTCCTGTGACACCTTAGTCGAGAATGTTCACTTCTATCCCGATATTCCTCCAAAAGCCTTAGGTTATAAATCACTGGCGGTTAATCTGTCTGATCTTGCTTCTATGGGCGCAGAGCCTGCTTGGATGACGTTAGCGCTGACATTGCCAGAAGTGGATGAGCAGTGGTTAACCAGTTACAGTGCTGGTCTATTTGAAGCTGCTGAGTATTACAATATTGCCCTTGTTGGCGGTGACACAACTCTTGGGCCGCGCTCCATCACAATTACAGTTAATGGGCAGGTACAAGCGGGCACAGGTTTAACACGAAGTGGTGCCAGAATTGGTGATTGGATCTACGTCACTGGCACGCTAGGCGATTCGGCTTTGGGGCTAGATCTTATTCGTGGTAACAGGGCGTCGAGTCCTGAAGATGCAGATTTTTTGATTAATCGTCACTACTACCCAACGCCACGAGTACTTGCAGGTCAAGCCCTTCGTACGCTGGCTTCAAGTGCTATCGATCTTTCCGATGGGTTACTGAGCGATATTCAGCATCTACTAAAACAGTCTGGTATTGGAGCCACTATCGATGTGGATCTCTTGCCACTGTCTGCTTCTCTTAAAAACTCTGTAACAGAGGAGGAAGCACTGAGTTATGCATTAACGGGGGGGGAAGATTATGAGCTGCTCTTTAGTGTTCCAGAAGCACAAAAAGGGGCACTTGAAATAGCTCTCGCAAATACCGGTGTTTCATTTGCTCAGATAGGCCAGATAAGCACAGGTGATAAGTTGAAACTACTTCGTGATGGTCAGCCTTACACCCCTATTAATATTGGATTTGAACATTTTTCCTGATGAACTTTCTTTCTAAAGATGAAGCCCTTAGTCGCTTATCCCTGACTAATCCTATCCATTTCTTAGCCTTAGGCTTTGGCTCTGGCATGATGGCAAAGGCTCCTGGCACCTTTGGTACCTTGGCGGCTATTCCTCTCTATCTATTAATGGCTCCACTAAGTATTCAGTGGTACTTAGGCTTAACTCTGCTAAGTGTGATTGCCGGTTTCTATATCTGTGATAAAGCCGCTAAAGATATGGGAGTGCACGATCACGGTGCCATCGTATGGGATGAAGTAGCGGGTTTGCTGATCACTATGATTGCAGCTCCTGCCGGTTGGCTTTGGTTAGTTATCGGTTTTGCCCTGTTCCGCTTTTTTGACATTATTAAGCCATGGCCGATCCGTTGGCTGGATGCCAAGGTCAAAGGTGGGTTTGGGATCATGATAGATGATGTGCTTGCTGGCATCTTCTCCTTAGCTTGTTTACAGGGATTAGCTTACTTTTTTGCTTAATGCCTTAAAAGCTGCTGTACTTTTTAGGGCCCTATAGAGGGCCCTTTATTTATACTTACTGATATTAGTACTATTCGTTTTCTCTCTTCCCCTCTTCCGCTTTAGTGCCTTTTTTGCTATTTATTTCACTTGTTCATTTTTTTTGCAATTATGTTAAAATATTTATCGCCCAGTTGATTTAACTGGTTTTTACTGTCTTTTTGGTTTTATGCTCTAAATCTTGGGTTGGGGAGGTGGCACTTTTCAGTTGTTATGTTGATTTTGGCTCGTCTTAACAAATTATCTTGTGTTGGTTTGGCTGCGAGGCTCGCAAAGTTAGGTGAGTTTATCGCTATTTTCCGAAGTATGTAGTTGGCTGGTTTTACCATTGGTATCAATAGCGAAACTATTTTCTACGCAAGTAGTCCGCATCTGTGAACAGCAGAATGTGAAAATAACAATAAATTAAAATGGTTATATAATGTATTACGACAGAGAAAATGTGCATTTTTACTCCCGCTTTTTAATCCGTTTAGCTTGGACTGTGGAAGTTATCGCAGTATTAATTGGCTTTACGATCTCAATTTTAATGGCTGTTTCAGCTTTTAAATCTATCTCTAACTTTGAAAATACAGATCTGATTGATAGTACCTCATCCATTGTTGTTGCAGGGTTACCTTTCCTGCTGGTTGCTGTGGTTGAGCTATGTAAAATCCCCCTCGTTTTTACCTTTATGAATGTGAAAAGCGTGCTTTGGCGCTCTATTTTTCTCTTCTTTGTGTTTTTTCTGAGTTTGATCACCTTTGAAACCATGTTGAATGGTTTTGAGCGTAACTTCTCAAACCTCAGTCGAGCCATCGACAATAGAAAAAATGAGATAGTGAATGTTGATACTCAAATAGAGCTGATTGAAAAGCGTAGGGATCATGTGCAGAAGTTTACTGAGGAGGAGCTGAATGCTGAGTTAGCTGCTCAAACAGAGCTTCTTGATACTGAACTTTCAGAAAACCTTTTTCAAGTTGAATTGGCTAAAAATAAGCAGTTAGCTTCAATCGATCATGGCTTTGAAGCTGGCCTTAGACAAGAGATAGATCGCTTGATGGCCATACGTGATGGTTACTATCGAGACTGGACTAAAGAGAAAGGCGTCATTGAAGATAGGTTTACCGCCACGATTGTTGGTAATGTGACTGGCAGTAAGGATGAGCGTACTCGCTTATTGGCTGAGTTAAATGCATTGAAAGCTGAGATGAAATCTGAAATGGACGATTCTAACTTCTTTACCGAAGCGGCTGTTGAGAAGAAGTATCGTGCACTTATCAGTGAAAAGGAGCGTCAACTAGGCACGATCACAACGGGCTATTTAGGTGGAAGCGCTCTTGAGAAACAGTCTCTTATGGAGAACCAACTTCGTCAGCAGATTGAGTTTGTGAACAGTAAATACCAGCGCAGAGTCAATGATGTAAATGAGCGTATTGATGCGAAAAAGAAAGAGATTGGCGATCGTTATGCTAAAAATTCTCGGGTTAGAAACGCCATCATTAACCGCGCTAAAAATGAGAAAAATAACTTCTTTAGTATGACAGAGACTGCGAAAGGTGAAGTGGCGCTCTATGAAGAGGGTAAGCGTATTGAGCTTGAGGATATCTCTCAACGTGTATTTAAATACGATGAACAGATCTTCGAGTTACGTAACGAGCAACGTTTGCTAAATACACAGATAAGTCACCTGATTAACCAAAACCAAGTCTATCGTCTAGCCATGTACGCTTATGGTAAAAAAGATGCCAGTGAGGTCGATCGTCATATGGTGGGTGTGGTGGCACTGTTCTGGTTTGGCTCATTAGCCTTAATTGCTGCAGTAACTGGTGTGATGTTAGCACTGGCAAGTTTTTATCTAAGACGCTTTGCGGTTGAGATGGATGAGAAGCAAAGAAAACAGCCTCAACTGTTTGAGACTCCTGAAGATATTTAATACTGATTGGTGTAATACTGCTTAATCGTGAGTTAAAAGAGCCAGAAGGTTAACCTCTGGCTCTTTTATTTATACCAATCAGTATAAGAAGTTGATCTACTCAGAGTGTCTTTTGGCAAACTAATTCAAGGCGAATGGATGATAGAATGGTTGTTCCCTTATGAGTACATTCAACGCAGAAGTAGGCAGCCAAAAACACTCCCTACAGGCGAGTTTTAGCGGTTCTGATGCTGTGTTAACGAGCTAAACCGTAGAATAACTATGCTCTTCACTCGTTGCCTTGCCTCAGGACCGCTAAACTCTCGCTGAGCGATCAAATCTTTATACTGATTGGTATTACTAGCGGCTCTTGGCTAGATTAATGGCCACATCTTCAATCATATCTTCCTGACCACCAACGGTTTTCATCTGCCCCAGTTTTAGTAAAATAGCTTCACTGGGAACACCATATTTTTCTGCAGCCCTTTTGGCGTGAAGCAAGAAGGAGGAGTAAACTCCTGCATAGCCTAGTACTAAGGAGTCGCGGTCGACTCGGATCGCTTGATCCATCATGGGGACCACTATCTCCTCAGCCGCCGCCATCAATTTAAACACATCGACATCGGTGCTTGCGCCCATGCGAGTAGCGACAGCGTTAAATACTTCAAGAGGCGTGTTGCCTGCTCCTGCACCGAGCCCCGCTGCCGAACCATCGATACGTTCAGCACCTGCTTCGACTGCGGTGAGTGAGTTAGCCACACCCAGTGCTAAGTTGTGGTGACCGTGAAAGCCAATTTGAGTGTCAGGCTTTAAGCCATCACGCAGTACACTGATACGCTCAAACACATCATCTTGCAGCATATATCCAGCTGAATCGGTACAGTAGATACAGTTTGCACCGTAACTTTCCATCAACTTGGCTTGCTCTAGCAGGGCTTTTGGTTCAAGCATATGGGCCATCATCAAAAAGCCCACCGTGTCTAAACCCAGTTGACGTGAGAGTGAAATATGTTGCTCAGTCACATCCGCTTCTGTGCATTGTGCTGCAACACGTATCGTGCTGACGCCTAACTCGTGAGCCATTCGAAGGTGATCGACAGTGCCAATTCCTGGCAGCAGCAGGGCTGATATCTTGGCCTGTTTCATTAAAGGGATCACGGTGGAGAGATACTCTTCATCGCTGTGGGCGGCAAATCCATAATTCACTGAGTTACCGCCCAAACCATCGCCGTGGGTGACCTCTATGAGCGGCACTCCTGCATCATCAAGGGCTGTGGCCAGTTGAGTCATCTCAGCCAAACTTATTTGATGACGCTTTGCATGCATACCATCCCGTAAACACATATCGTGAAGGATGATTTTTTTATTACTGATATTCATGTTTGATCCTTTTCGATATCTATTTAGTGGTGGCTATCTTTGACGCTCATGTTTGAGCGTAAGTTACGGGCTAACATCTCACCTGTGCAGAGGGCTGCTGAGGTCATAATATCCAGATTACCCGCGTATTCAGGTAAATAGTCCCCAAGGCCTGCGACCTCAAGAAATACCGATACCCGGTTACCATCAAATACAGGACCATTTTTCAGTCGATAACCAGGAACATACTCTTGAACCTGTTCAATCATAGAGAGCACTGATGCAGTGATCGCTTCAACGTCAGGTTCATCCTGAGTCAAGCAGTGAACGGTGTCGCGCATCATAAGTGGTGGTTCAGCGGGGTTCATGACGATAATGGCTTTACCTTGGCGAGCCCCGCCTATCTGCTCGATGGCATCAGCAGTTGTTCGGGTAAACTCATCAATATTTTTGCGTGTACCCGGGCCTGCTGATTTTGAAGCTATGGTGGCGACTATTTCACCGTAGTCGACGCTTTGAACGCGACTTATGGCAGCGATAATGGGAATGGTCGCCTGACCACCACAGGTCACCATATTTAAGTTACCCGATATTGAACCATCGTTTATTTGAGTTTGGTTCTCGGTTTGTGAAAGTAAGCTCTCGAGATTAACTGGCGGAATACAGTAGGGACCAATAGCGGCAGGGGTGAGATCGATAACCTTCACTCCCTTACTTTGCAGTTTGCGGTTATTCTCTTCATGGACATAAGCTGAGGTGGCATCAAAGGCTATCTGAATATTATCTGCTTCAATATGAGTTAGTAGCTCATCTATACCTAAGTGGGTGGTTTTTAGCCCGAGCGCCTTAGCGCGTTTAAGACCGTCAGAGTTTTCATCTATTCCCACCATCCAGACTGGATTTAGCGTACTGCTTCTAAGGGCTTTTATCATCAGATCTGTGCCGATATTGCCTGAGCCAATCAGGGCGATATTGATTTTTTTATTCACCATTTTATGATTTCTCATCTTGTAGGTACAAAGTAGGTTGTCTTATTTAGGTTGTGATAAAGCGATAACTGGCGGTGCCAATTCCCTCGATTTCAACACTCATATCATCATCCGCCTGACAGGGGAGCATGGCTGCAAGTGAGCCCGATAAGATAATGTCGCCTGCATTGAGACTGATGCCATAATCGCCCAATGTGTTGGCAAGCCAGGCAACACAATTTAATGGAGAGCCTAGTGCTGCAGAGCCTTGTCCTGTGGCGACCACCTCTCCTCGGTTTTTTATCACCATTTGGCAGTTTTCAAAATCCACATCCTGAGGTGATACACGCTCATCACCCATGACAAAGATGCCGCAAGAGGCATTATCTGCAACAGTGTCTTCTATCTTGATTTTCCAATCTTTGACTCGAGAATCTACAATCTCAAAGCAGGCCGCGACACTTTCGGTGGCATCGATGACATCTTGTGGTGTCACATTTGGCCCTTTAAGATCGGCCTTTAAGATAAAGGCGATCTCTCCTTCGGATTTGGCTTGAATGAGAGGTGAATTGAAGGGGATCTCACTGCCTGACTCAAACATCATGGCATCGGTGAGAAAGCCAAAATCGGGTTGATGAACTCCTAGCATCTCTTGAACCACTTTACTGGTGAGTCCTATTTTTTTACCGACAACGCGCTCGCCATCATTGAGCCTATGCTGTAGAAAACACTGTGAGACTTGATAAGCATCATCTAAGGTCAGTTGTGGCTCACGTTCGGTGAGCGGTGGTAACATCTCTTGATTACGTAATGCCCGGTATAACTCCAATCCTAGCTGCTCTATTTCTGCTGGCTTCATCCTATTTTCCTTCAATGGGGGCATCTTTTATTAGTATCATCTTAGCTCTTTGTAAGAAAAGGAGAGATGATTACCTACAGGTTAAGCTAATAAACTTAACCTTGATAAAGCCACTCTACTTGATTATGTTCTATAACAATAATTGAATAATATTCTTAAAATAATTCATTTTTTGAATGAGTTTACTTAAGTTTTACTGATTTAGTTTTGACAGATAGGCAGCGAGAACATAATGGATATCACTAAAACCCAACTTAATATCAATCACCTGAAGATGATATGCACTATCGCTAAGTCTGAGACGGTTAAAGAGGCTGCTGAGTCTCTGTTTATCACCCAACCGGCACTCACTAACCGTATTCGAGAAGCCGAACGCCGCCTTAATACCAGTTTGTTTGTTCGCAGAGGACGTAAGCTCATTATCTCCAATGCTGGAAAGCGCCTGCTGCATTCTGCTAAGAAAATTTTAGAGGAGTTGGGACGAGCAGAATATGATATCGCGCGATTATCCGATGGTGTCGAGCAAGTGTTGAGGATAGGGCTGCCCCATTATGCTTCATTTAAATGGTTACCTGCAGTCACTAGTTACTTTGCTAAGGAGCTGCCAAATATTGAGCTGGAGATCACCGCTGCTGCTGCGAAACGTCCATTGAATGCGCTGTTTAATGGGGATGTAGATATCGCTATGATCTCAAGCTCTCAGCAGAAACTCTCACTAGATGAGAACCTCTACGAGTCCAGTTTTCTGTTGCAAGATGAGCTGATGGCTTGTCTCTCAAAAGATCATAAGAAGGCTGAACGAAATCATCTAGTTGCAGAAGATTTTATTGATGAAACCTATATCACTAACTCGACCATTCCGGAGAAGGACAGGGAGTATGAACTCTTCTTTCAGCCGGAAAATGTTTTGCCAAGAAAGGTTCTGCAAGTTGGATTTAATGAAGCCATCCTTGAGCTCACCAAGGTCAACCTAGGTGTGACTATTATGTCGAAACATCTGGTCAGCCCCTATTTAGAAAATGGCATGATTAGAACGGTGCCGTTAGGGGAGCAGGGATTAAAAATTTACTGGCACCTTGTGTACCTCAAACAGGGAAAAATAGCTAAACCTGCTAAGGTGCTAACCACGATTTTAAAGCAGTATGCTAATGAGAGTTAACTAACCTTCAAGTTTAAGTGGTTATTCATTTCTTCTTACTCCGATTAAAATAAATTCTTATTTTACAGTTAATTAAAACTCATTTTCATTAATAGATTCTTAATTTTGAGAAGAGATGGATTAGCTGGTTTACAAGGCCTTTTTGTTTAGATTTTAGCCTCTGTTGCATAATTGTTACTCATGGTTTATACAGGTTGTTCACTTTATCTCCAGGGTAGGAGAGTAGTTAAAGTTAATAAAAAATATTTATAACAATAAATACAGGAAAGGAAATCTTACTATGTCCCACCTACGTATGAAATTACTCTGTATATCAGTGACAATGGCGATGGGTTCTGTGCATGCTGCAGAGCTTAGCGTGGACACGCAAAATCAACCTGTGCTCAAGAGCAGTTTAGCGAGTAAAGGAAAGTTAAATAAAACAAGCACTGCCACGGGCAATAATGTTTATATTGTCGAATTTACCGCTCCCCCTTTAGCAACCTATAACGGTGGTATTAGAGGCTATAAAGCAACCAGTAATAAAATGACCGGTGCAAATAAGCTTAATACTAAGAGCAAAGAGAGTAAGGCTTACCGTAAATACCTTAAAAAGAATCAGCAGAAATTTGTTGCTGATTTAGGTGCGCAAAACAAGGTCAAATTTGACTATCAATATGTGTTTAATGGTGTTGCACTTGAGATGTCAGCTGCCGAAGCTAAAGAGCTTGAGTCTAACCCTGATGTTAAACGCGTTTATCTGGAGCATATCGAAACCCCAGATACAGATTCTGGGCCTAAATGGATTAATGCTGACTCTATCTGGGGTGGCACGCCGAATAATGTTCCTCACTCTCAAGGTGAAGGGATAGTCGTTGCTGTGCTAGATACCGGGATCAACCATGGTAACGCTTCATTTTCGGATGTTGGCGGCGATGGTTACGACCATACTAACCCGCTGGGCTCTGGTAACTACTTGCCTGGAAGCTATTGTGATACCCAAGATGCCAGTTTCTGTAACGATAAACTAATAGGTGCTTGGTCATTTGTTCCCTTAGATAGTAATTACCCAGTTCCTGAAGATAGCGACGGACATGGCTCTCATACAGCCAGTACAGTTGCGGGTAATGTTAACCCTATCGCTTCTGTTGATGCACCCACAACATCGTTAACTCGTAATGTTTCTGGTGTCGCTCCCCATGCTAATATTATCGCTTATGATGTATGTACCGCAGGCTGTCCTGGCTCTGCACTTTTGGCAGCAATTAACCAAGTTGTGGTTGATGCGGCTAATCTTCCCGATGGCATACATGCATTGAACTACTCTATTTCTGGTGGAAGCAGCCCCTATACCGATGCGGTTGAGATAGGCTTTTTGAATGCAACAGCAGCGGGTATCTATGTTGCAGCATCTGCGGGTAACAGTGGCCCAGGTGCATCGACTTTAGGTCATCAATCACCTTGGGTATCAACCACAGGTGCGAGTACTCATAATCGAAGCTTAGTGAATACACTGCTCGATATGGACAGTGATCAGGGACCACTAGCTGATATCTCTAGTGTTGGTTTTACAGCGGGCTATGGACCTGCATCGATTGTCTATGCTGGCGATCATCCGACAGCCAATGGCAGTCAAAATGATAGTAATCCAGCTCAATGTCTTGATCCTTTCCCAGCAGGGCACTTTAATGGCGAGATAGTGGTGTGTGATCGAGGCGCTATTGCTCGTACGGCTAAAGGTCAAAATGTTTTAGCAGGTGGCGCAGGTGGATTTGTATTAGCAAACCTAGCATCTAATGGAGAGAGTGTTTCAGGTGATGCACACTATTTACCTGCACTGCACTTAGGTGTGACTGCAGCCGACACGCTTAAAGCTTGGTTAGCGTCAAACACCAATACTGTTGCGTCCATCTCTGGTTATGAGGTGGTACTGGATGACAGTTTAGGTGATATTATGGCTGGCTTTAGTTCACGTGGACCTAATACCGCACTGGATATTATCAAGCCTGATCTTACCGCCCCTGGAGTGGATATTCTGGCGGCATTGAGTACTTCAGATCTATCGCAACCTGATGTGTATGGATTCTTAAGTGGAACCTCTATGTCTAGCCCGCATAACGCAGGCGCCGGTGCCATTGTCTCTGCAGCGCAGCCTGCATGGTCACCCTATGCAGTTAGATCTGCCATGATGATGACAAGTGTTAATACCAGTGTTCTGAAAGAGGATGGTGTAACACCTGCAGATCCTTTTGACATGGGAGCTGGGCGTATTGACCTTGCTCGCGCAATAGAAGTTGATCTGATATTGGATGAAACACCACTTAATTTCTGGAATGCGAACCCTGAAACCGGTGGCGATCCTAAGACATTAAACATCGCAAGTATGCAAGATGGTAAATGTGTGGGGAGCTGTGAGTGGACTCGTACCTTCACAAATACAGCGAAACATACGGTCCATGTTGATTTGAGTACCAGTGGTGGAGACGCGAGTTACTCTGTGTCGCCTTCTAGATTAAAGATTAAGGGTGGAAAAACGGGTAGCTTTACCGTCAGCGTAGATAGTAGTTTGGCCAGTGGCTGGGACTTTGGTCAGGTAGATATTGCTCGTCGAGGCGATGGGCCTGACATGCATATGCCGATTGCGATCAATGCCGTTACGAGTACAGATGCAGCAGTGTTTACTAAAACCGTGGATAAAGCCGATGCCAGTAATGGTGACACTTTGACTTATGGTATTAACATCACCAATGGTCAATTAGGTGGTAATATTGACTTAAGCGATTCGCTACCTGCTGGAGTCACTGCAATAGCGGGTTCTGAAACTGCGACAATTGTTGATGGTACCAGTATCTCAGCCTTTAGCTTAAACGGTAACAGCGCCAGTTGGACGGGTACTCTTGATATTGGCTCAATAGCAGTGACGCCTTCGGCATCACCTTTTGGATTGTTTCCTTTGGCTAATCTAGGTATTTCTCCATTAGGCTGTCCATCAGATTGTGATGATGGTGCCTTTAGCTTCAATGTGCCAGCGTTCCAATATAATGGCCAAATGTATACCCAGATGACCATGTCGGTGAACGGAACATTGGAGGTAGGCTCAGCGAGTGGTAATGCTGCTTCTGCATCAATTAATAAGCTACCTAATGCCACTCCGCCTAATAACTTGTTGGCTCCTTTCTGGTCTGACTTGAATATGAACGATGGCGGTAACATGTATGTAGGTGTCCTCAATGCTGGTCCAAATCAGTTCACTGTCTACGAGTGGAACAGTCTTCCTCTCTATGGAAGCAGTAACGCTGAGCAGTACACATTCCAAGTATGGGTGTTAAATGGAAGTGCTGGAGGGATCTGGTTTACCTATGGTGGGTTAGGAGATCTTTCTTATGCTTCTGTGGGAGCAGAGAATGAAGATGGCAGTACAGGTTCATCTTATTATTTCTCAGGTGATGGTTCAGGTATAGCGCCAGGAGCCGATCTGGCTGTGAGCTCGGTACAGGGCGGTTCTGCTCACTTTACTTTCCAAGCAGAAGTGACAGGCTGTAGCGCTGGTGAGGGGATTGTTAATCAGGCTGACATTTATGCCGATGATAATGCTCATGAGAAAGCGATTGCAGTGACTAGGTGTAACTAGCAACTCGATGGGATAACCAGTTACTATTTGATAAAAGGGCTCTTAGAGCCCTTTTTTATATCTCTTCAGTCTTTGTTGAGAAAGTTTTACGATAATGGAAGAGCGACCATATGAACATTAATGGTGCTAATATTAACGCCATCATATTTTCATTTAGAGTAAACTGGCCATGGATAAGCTCAGATATGGTATAGATAAGCTCAATTACCCAACTCCACATTGATACAACAAAAGCCCCCTTTTGATACATAAACAGCCCGCCATAGAGACGTGCCAACCCTAGAGCTAAAACAGGATCCCAACAAGTCTGGGATAGGCGCCGCCTGCACTATCAATATCGAATTGAGGAAGCGCACTGAGCAGTAACGCGGGGTGTGTTTGGAATAAGATAAACATAGTGACATCGACGACAAAAAAGAAAAACAGCGCGTACTTAAGGGGTTTCATGGGGGCTCTCCAGAGGAAACGTTGTTTAGCTCTTGCTTAAGTTAACTGCTTTATCTGGCTTTGCAATCAGGCTTACTATTTGTCCATCATTTCGTTGAGTTTATTAATTGTATTTAGGTTTCGCCCTGTTGCCCTAACGCCTAAGCAAGACTCAATATTGGCAACCAGTTTAGAGCGACCGATACCATCAGGGGCATGTAGATAGAAGATTTTATCGAGCAGTTCAAAGCGTTCAGTTTGAGATGCTAAAGCTAATATTTTTGTCGTATCAGCTTTAGGACTATCTTTACAAAAGTAGAAATGGATAAACTTATTTTCACCCTTTTGAAAGGGGCAGTTTGAGATAGCAAGTTTAAACTCATCTTTAGTAAGAACAAGGGTTTCAGGAGTAAAGCCAAAGTGTGTTTGAATTAATTCACAGATCTTTTTCTCTGGGTGCTCATGGCCAGTCAAGAGTAGATTGCCGCTTTGAATGTAGGTGGTGACGTTATTAAAGCCATTATTTTCCAAAAGCGCCTTAAGTTCCTTCATTGGCAGTAAGTTTTTTCCACCAACATTGACTCCTCTAAGTAAGATGGTATATCTGTTCATAAATGTCTAGATCCCTTTGATTAACTAAGTTGAATGATTATTTCGTTGATAACTGGTACCACAGACAAAACCAGTAACCCAGACATTGAATAGTTAAACCACCTCATATTTTGTTCGCTCTTGAGTAGCTTTTTTAGCATAGAGCCAAACAATAACCAGATCCCAACACAGGGAAAAGAGACCAAAAGAAAGGTCAGCGCTATGGTCAAGTTTTGACTATAGAAGTTTGACTCAAGAGTGGTGAATGCCGCAATAGCCCCTGTAGAAACGACCCAAGCTTTTGCATTGACCCACTGAAACAGTGCGCCTTTCATAAATGAGAGTGGTTTAGGTTGAGAGTTGGTTGTATTGGTATCCATTACCCCAGCTGACTTTGCAATGAGCCATGCTAAATAGAGCAGATAAAGAGTGCCTATGCATCTTATGATGAAGTGTAGCTGTGGAAATAGCTCAAACAGTTGTGCAAACCCAAAGCCAACCAAGAGTAACATGACTGTAAAACCAACACAGATCCCGCTGAGCAAAGGCAAACTTTTTTTAATGCCAAAGTTTACCCCTGAGGTCATCACTAAAATGTTATTAGGCCCTGGAGTCACTGAAGATGAGATGGCAAAAAGCATCACAGCGATCAAGTATTCCATTAAACTTGCTCCTGAATGTATAACTCTTTGAGAGAGTGGATCTGTTTTAAGCTTTTCTCATTTTTTAATCTATTTGGGTTAAACCAGATTGCATTTAATCCGGCTTGTTGCGCTGGAATTACATCCTTACTAATCGTATCGCCAACCATAATGGCTTGGCATGGTGTTAGGCCTAACTTTCTGATGATTCGTGTATAAAATTCTGTTGAGTCTTTTGAGATGCCTAAGTTTGCCTTACAAAAATAACCTGAGATATATTGAGCTAAATCCACACGTTCAAATGCCTGCCTGATGTCAGTCTCTGATGAGTCATCGGCGCCAGTGGCGATATAGATTTGGCTCTGTTTGGAGAGATAGCTTAGGGTCTCTTGCGCACCCTCTATGGTTTCAACCTGCTCCCAGTCGCACATTTTTCCTTGAGTATGTGGGAAGTCGACCATCAGAGTATCACCCCAATCAAATAGATAAACTTGCACTGTACCGCCTTGAAATAATTATAAAAAAGGAGCGATATGAAATCGCCCCATTTTTAGTTAGAAAGTTTAGCTAGAAAGCCTAGCTAGACAAAGTTAAGTTAGAAAGCGCTAAACTAAATAGGGCTAAACTTAGTTAGAGTAGCGTCTAAGAAGGGCAAGGCTCCCAGTTAATACCATCTGTACTGCATTCATAAACTCTAGTGTTATCCTCTTGCAGGGTTGCCCTTGTCCAGTTGTCATGACTGTCTTTGTCGACTTGGATATTGTCGAACCACATGCGTTTACGCCATAGCTCGGTATCGACTAATACCTCATCATCCCAACCTCTTGGTAGTAGGGACAGATGTTCGATAAGCTCGGCAGCGTTTAACTGTTCAGCTTTATCTTTGAAGTCTACCCAGTCAGGGAGGGAGTTAAATTCAGCCTGTGCTTCTCTGAAGAAAAAACGGGCAAAATAGCTCTTCCCCTCTTCTATAAAAGAGATTTTGTGATTACGTGAATATGGCGTACTAGCAATATGTACACAGCCATCGATAGTGTCAGAGTTGTCTTTGCTTGATGATGTGTTGCTCAGTTCAAAGGTAATGCCGCCTTGTTTAAAGCTAACCTTTTCAAATGAAGAGCAGCGGTAAGTCCCATCGGTATTATAGTAGGCATCTTCACGCGTGCTGAACTGACCTGCTAATGTTTGATCACCCCAAGGGGCATCAACACGGACTAAGTCAGTAAGCACAATATCAATACCTGACAGATCTGCAGTGAGTTTCACCTCTTCCAAATCGTAACCTGTTGCAGTAGAGATATATGTTGAACGGTACCAAGCCTGCTCGAAGCTAAAATCGTTATCTTTATCGCTATCTTGGTAGATAACCACACGGATCTCACGAGCATCAGGAAACTCTGCCTCTAACTTGCCTTTATGGGCGTAGGAGGCTTTAAGCCCTGTGACAATGGCCTGAGCAATATCATAGGCTTCACTATCTGCATCTGCGATAAAGTCAGCATAAATTTGCGCCTCAGAGAGGTTGTAATGATAAACAAGATTGTTCATCACCTCGCTGAGCTCCTGCACAAGCTCTGCTCGAAGCTGTGTATCTTGCTTCAAGTTCTCACAGCTTAAATTGGGGGTGTTAGTTTCTTTTAATTTTTCAGCTACCTGCTCCCAGAGCACTGTGGTCAAAGGGGAGATATTTTTAATATCATCATCGTTCAATGGTGTGATAGAGGGGGGGATCGACATTTGATAGGCTTCGGTTACCTCACCTAAGTCTTCATCAATAGCCCCAACAGGCACATCGACATACAAGGTGGCGTAAGGTACACAGTCGGCTTGCTCTTGAGTGAACTCAAATGCATAGTCTCCAGCAGCACCCGATAGGGTAGAAGGCTCACTACCTGTATCAAAAGTGCCATTGCCATTGATATCCAACCAGACCGTCGCGCCAGAGACATAACCATCTATTACCTTGCCCGACATTCCCACTGTTTCCGGTGGTGGTGGTGGTGGTGGTGGTGGTGGTGGTGGTGGTGGTGGTGGTGGTGGTGGTGGTGGTGGTGGCGGTGCTATCTCTACTTTCTCTTCAGGAGTGCTTGAACCACCGCCTCCTCCACAGGCTGCAAGTGCTAAAGCCAGCAAGACGCTGGTTAGCCATTGTTTCCAAAGCTTGTTCATGTAATATCCTTTTTACATTTCTAGGGCTCATAAATAGCCCTAATAACAAGTGCTATTAGCAATATACTTGTATGTTTATTATTAATATACCGATTTGAAAATCGGTTGAAGTATAAGTGGGATTGTTTTTTTAAAGTCATCACCACAATGAATTCATTCTACCTATGAGGAAAATGAAAACAAGATTAAATTTACCTATTGTTAACAAAGGTAACTTGGCCTATTTAACAACTTCTCCCTGTTTTTACCCAGCTTCCCCAGTTTTTCCCTTAGAAGTGCTTCATGCTTTATCCATTATGAATATACCTTGGAACTTCATTTTAAGAAGCAAGATATAAGCAAGGAGTAATAGCATGAGGGATATGTTCACTCGTAACCGTTGGCAAAGGGCTGTGGTATCAAAACTCAGTATTTTGATAGGAAGATGGATTGAATTAAGGGGGGCTGCACTCGTCTCATCGATATTATTGCTATTTTTTTGTGGCGGTGCCAATGCAGCGGGCGGTATTGGCTCTGTATGGGCAACGGCCAGTGACGATAGCTCAATATCGATAACCTGGAGCGTACCTAGTGGTGATTATGATCACGTAGGCAGTAACTATAAAGTGTGTTATCGAAAGACGCCGACGGTTAATGTTTGTGGTGTAGGTCCATATTATGAGGCTTCCAACAGCTATCACGCGACGGGATTGAGCTCTGGCACTGAATATAAGTTTAAGGTGTGGTGCTACTGTAAGAAGAGAAACTGGCGGGGAAAATGGAAAGATGCCAAATGGCGCAAGATAGGTACCTATAAGCAATCAACCTCTCCAGAGCCTGAGCCCGATGTGTTGGTAAGTAGCATCTCTGTGGTAGATGTTGCACCGGGGGCATCTAAATTCGAGGCATCTATTGATGTTGAGGTGACTTACACAAATCCAGCGGCATTTGAGTTTGTTCGAGTCTGCTATAAGAAGCTAGGGAATATGAGTTCGATGAACTCTATCTGCTCGAAAAGAGATCAGCCACCAATCTCATGGACTAGCTCTGATCATGGCCGCGGATGGCTTGATATTGCTCCAGCCCCTTCAGGAACAATATTTTCTTTCGGAAGTTTAAAGCAATGCCGTCAATATAAGGTGGTGTCATATGCTTTTTATGACGGTGTCGATACTGGTCTGAAATTAGGTGAAACCAATGTCCACACACCAGGTGATTGTAAAGCCAATAAGATGGCCGTGGTGATCGTCGATGACTATAGCGAAACGATATTGCATGAGTATGCGCAGATGATGTCCCACTACTATGATGAACATCTATTTCAGCATTTAGCGATGCAATATGATCAGGAACTTTTTACTGCTCAAAAGTTGATGATGGAAGAGCAGCGAGTCGATATTGTGCAACCTAAAGCCCTGATAGAATATCTGGTTAGCAGTGACTCTCAAGTGTGGGATCGTTGGCAGCAAGAGCGAAGCTTAGTTGAGCAAAGATTAACACTCGATGCCTATATGCAAGACAAGTATCCAGAGTTATACAGCGATATTCTCGATGACTTGAAAGAGCCAGAGCAACAAAGAGAGAAGCGTTAACTTATCCGATGTTAGATAGAGACTGAGTTAGGGGTAGAAAAGCCATCAATATCTATTGATGGCTTTTTTCATTTGAATACAAGGTTAAAGCTAACAACCATTGAGAGGAGAAAGAGTGAAAAGTCACACTCACTTCTATAATGATCTTAATTAACGTGAAGTTTTGTTCGTTGTTTTGTCGCAGTCATAAGCACAAGTTATTGCTGCTTTAGGCTTTTTATCTTTGCCGTGCTCTAATTGACGCTCAGCATCTTGCACCGATATTTTTTGGAAGAATACTTCCATAATGATGTTAAGTCTCTCTTCGGCATCGCCAAATTTATCAAAGCCACCGTACCTCACTGAATCAAAATCAAGGTGAGCGACCTTGGTTCCTTTGCTATCAGTAACGTCTAAGTTGACGTAACGCATATAAGTGGCCATATCCCACCACCAGTTAGCGTTGAACTCAAACATCACTTGATCGTCATCTAATTGAGCTGTGGGGCTAGCTGTTTCCTTAGAGACTTTATAACCATTATCAAGCATCCAACCAGTAACAATATTTCTAACTTGTTCAGTCTGTTTTGAATCGTTTGTCATCACGATCTCTTTATCAAAGTTTGAATCCATCTGCTTCAACTCTGTTAAACCATTGCTTGAGCAACCTGTAGCAGCAAGCAAAAACAAACCTAGTAATACCTTTTTCATTTTATTCCTTTTGTATGAATCAAGGGCTGTATACGACTAAGTACACAGTCATCTATCGAAAGTTGCGAATGATGATAACAGCTGGCTGGCAGTACACAATCAATTTGATGAGTTTACTCGAAAAACATTGATTTTTATCAAATAATTATAAGTAGTTAGTTCTTGAAATGAAGAGTGGTGGCATTCTCTGTTTTTGGTTCATTTGACTCTTTGGTATTGGATGAGTGTTGATGGTCTGAACTTCGTTGTGAGCTATCCACCACGGAGACGTAGATTCTTCGAATGAAGAATGACTACATTTCTCTGTTTTAGCTTTTGGCTGATCTGGTATTGGAAGGGTTATTGATTTTCAATTTTACATTGTGAACTATCGCCTACAACGGACTGTATACAGATATTTTTTTATGACTATTAGACTGCTTCTAACAGCTAACGTCGTGGAATTCCATTCCCTTCTAGCAATAAAGAGTAGGGCAAGGAGGACTGCTCGTCCTTATCCTCCTTGCATCCTCCATAACGCCCCGATGAAGTTACATGCATTGAATAGGGGCTTCATACTTCAATAAAAATCGCCTAACGGCTCAAATGTTACGTCCATGTAACTCTGAGCCTAAATCATCATCCATGATGGTTCTACGGTATTTTTAATTACGTATCTCAGCAACTTCCAACGGGTAGTTGTTGTAGCCTGCAACTGTATTTGGTTTAACTTAGGTTATGAATATGAGAGTTATCTTGCTGAAACTGATACATCTTGATGCAAACTACTCTTTTTGAATGATATTTATTGCTGGATATTGAATACCATACTGTAAGTAAGGTATTGTACCCTCAATCAAGGAAATGCTGGCAAGTATCTATTATATAAGTGAAAACTGAATAATAGAATGCAGCCAATCAGGGATGAATTAGTAAACCGTTGTGTTGACGCTTAAGGCATCAAAACACCAACTCTCTCCCCTAGATTCTCTCCAAGAGCATTTCCTAAAAGCATGTATTTATTTGAATCAGAAATGGGTGACTGAGTAAATTTATCGCAAAATTTTCTCAGCCAGTTTTTATTTAATGATTAATCGAGCGTTAAATAGTTTGGAAAATATGTCGACTGTAATAGAAATAGATTTCTCTAAACGGTTAGAGATAAAAATAGATAATAAGCAACCTGTTGGTTTAGAAGATTTGTCTCTGTCTCTTTTGTCATTCAATAAACAATTCCATAAATTTGTCGAGTCAGAAACTGATGCTTTGACGGATATAGGTTCCGAGTTGTTGATCAAAGAAGTACGAAAAGGCTCTATTATCGTTGAACTAGTGTCTCAATCTGCTCCTATAGTGCCGTTACTTTGGGATGGTGGTTCATTAGCTCAATGGGCATCAGTTGTTCAAAATACATGTAATTGGCTTTTGGGAAAAAGTGATAATTCGCCTAAAAACTTAACAAAACAAGATTTGCAAGAATGGAATAAAATCGTTGAACCAATTGCCAAAGACAACGGTTCACAAATGAACATTAATGTTTCTGATGGCGGTAAGGTTATCAATCAATTTATCCTCAGCTCTAATGAAGCGGCAGCGATACAAAATCGGATAGGACGGCTAGTTGAAGATATTGATACACCAGTAGAAAATAGGCATTTAAAAAAGGTTATGTACTGGTATCAAACAAAGTTTGATCGAAATTCTGATACTGGTAATAAAGCAATTATCGATGATATTTCAAAGTCTGCACTTAAAGTTATTTTCGAAAACAATGCCCTAAAAGAAGAAATGCTGCACCCAGATCCATCTTTGGGTAAACCTTGGCAAGAATTAGCTTTTATCGTTGATGTTGAGGTTCAGACCGTCAGAGGTAAACCAAAAATGTACAATGTATTGAATTATTATCCTGAATATACTTTCGATCCTGATGAACCATAATTATTCAATAAATGTGAATAAGGTAAGTATATGGGACTTCATTCAATGTATAGTTGAAATCTACAAAATTGTTCCTTATTGAAAGTCTTCGCTTATCAGGGGGGAGCAATTAACAAGTATTTGTGTTAATTAGCCTAAATCGAAGAGATTAACACTCAGGTGTAGGTGCGGCTGAGGGCGTTGGTGGCAAGGATGCCACCGTCGAGCTTACAGGGAGTGTACTTGTAGCGTCCCTCAGCAGTAGCTGCACAAAGGCCTGCTGCAAGCAATAAACACCAATCAAGGTGAGTCCTTCAAAAAACCATCAAACACCAATTCAGCTCAAATATAAAAATAAAATGAAAACCACCTTCATTTAAAGGTGGCTAACCCATCTGTTTGAGCACTTCCTCAAACAACCATCTCCCCTCAATACCTAAATCCAAAATAACATCGAAATGGTTTCGACCTGCAATTTCGCTAAAGGTAATATCAAACCCTTGATCCTCAAGTTGAGCCAACATGGCCAAACTTTGGCGCTTAAACTCACTGGTTTCATTATCACCAAAGGCGATAATCACTGGGCAGTGATGCTGAGTGGCATGGCGCAAAGGACTGTTAGCTTCGACCTCCTGCTCAGTTAGCTGCAGCGGATCATTAATCGTTGTGTGCAGCAGAGGCGCAATATCATAGATGCCACTGACGGCGCAGATGCCTTTGATAAAGGGCTTTTCAGGAGCAAATGTAACAGGGCTATTAGCTAAGTCATTATTACTTAGATGGTTACTGGTCAAATAGCCTTGCCAATTGGTTTGTAACATCATCAAACACAGATGAGCGCCGGCTGAGCTGCCCGATAGGTATACCTCATCGGCATCGAAACCGAGTTCATCGGCATGAGATACGAGCCACGCAAGGGCGCGGCGGTTCTGCTCTACGATTTCGGTTAAACTCGCCTTAGGTGCCAAGCTGTAATTGATAACGGCGAAGTAGTGGCCCGCTTGCTGAAATGCGCGAGCGGCAAATGCAGACTCCTCCTTGGTGAGCTCCTGCCAGTAGCCGCCATGAATGTATACATGTAGCTTTTTGCCTCTTGCACTGTGATGAGTCGGAAGAAATAGATCGAGTACTTCATCCTTACCTGTGTTATCGCTGTCAGCGTATTTAAGGTCTCTTAAGACTGAGTTTTCACTAACTGCTTGCTCGATAACGGTTTGGCTTTGATCTATATACTGCTGAATATAGATCATGATGTCATCGACACAGCTACTGGGAGAATACTCTATTTCAAGAGCCTCTTTTTCGAGAGGTGCCTTGTCAAAAGGAGCTATCTCAAGCTTATCCCTATCTGTAGCAGACATTTACAGATGTGTCCTTAGCTCGAACAGTTCAGGGAAAAAGCTGATATCCAAGGCTTTTTTAAGAAAGCTTACACCCGATGAGCCGCCTGTGCCCATCTTATTGCCTATGATGCGCTGAACGGCATACATATGCTTAAAGCGCCACTGCTGAAAGGCGTCCTCAATATCAATTAACTTCTCTGCCAGCTCATAAAGCTCAAAATGTTCATCGGCGTTGCGATAGACACTAAGCCAAGCATTGAGTACTGATTCATTGGCTTGATAAGGCTGAGTGAAATCACGATTAAGGGCGCTGTCATCAATTGGCAATCCCTGCTTATGTAGCACGCGAATGACTTCATCATAGAGGCTAGGGCGCTCGAGGATCCCCTGCAGTTCACTGTGTACCTGTTCATTACTCTCATGAACTTGAATAAGATCGGCATTTTTATTGCCCAGTAGGAACTCAATCTTACGATAACCGTAGGATTGAAAGCCGGAGGAGCGGCCCAATGCATCCCTAAATTTTAGGTAGTCAACAGGGGTTAAGGTCGACAGTATGTTCCAGGATTGAGTCAGCTGGTTTAAGATCTGTTTGACTCGGGAGATCACCTTAAAGGCGTGGCTAAAATCCCCCTGTTGAACATTATGGATCATAGTGTCTAGCTCGTTGCCAGCCAATTTTAGCCACAACTCACTGGTTTGATGAATGATAATAAACAGCATCTCATCGTGAACCTCTGATTGTGGATGCTGGGCAGATAGTACCTGCTCAAGACAGAGGTAATCACCGTAGGACATATCGTTGTTAAAGTCGGTATGGATGGAGTCTTCCATCTCTCGGGTATTGCCTTGTTTAGGATTATTATGTGGGCATACCATGGTTATCTCTCCAGTTTCTCTAATACAAGTTTATGCAGTAATTGGTAAACATGGGGGGATTGCCACTCTTGATGAATATTATCCAGTTGCATGATTTCGTCCATGATCTCGTTTTGTATGTCACCTGTGGTCAGTGCAGATGAGTAAGATAGATGCGGAGAGAAGGTGACCATCGAATACAGAGGAACCCAGAGCTGTGGGTACATTCTATTGAATTCACTTTCAATTTTCTTGCGCAATAGGAAGTTACTATCGCCTGATAAATCACTCATTTCAACAAAGTTTCGTTTTGCAAGCTCGATAATGGCATCGCCATTGGGTTTTCTCTCCGCTTGATAGGCGGTTAAGATCTGTTCCCAATTGTGTTCATGGGTTTGAATTAACTCATTAAGAATACGGCAATCTTCAAAGCCGCAGTTCATCCCCTGTCCATAGAAGGGCACCATGGCATGGGCTGCATCACCGATAAGTCCCACCTTGTTATTGACCACCCAAGGGTAGATATGAACTAGGCATAGAGGAGAGGCTGATTTCTGCATAAACTCATCGACTGGATTGTCGAGAAGCGGCAGAGCATCAGCAAAGTTATCTTCAAAAAATTGAGTAACTTTCTCTTTGCTATCAAGTGATTGAAAAGAGAGTTCCCCTTCGTGATTTAAAAATAGGGTGCAAGTGAAAGAGCCATCATTGTTAGGCAGAGCGATAAGCATAAAGGCTTTTCTTGGCCAGATATGCAGGGCGTTCTTTTCCAGTTTGTGGCTGCCATCTTGGTTAGGGGCTATGGTCAACTCAATATAGCTCTGTGGCATATATTCAAGGCTGTAACTTATCCTCTGTCTCGGCAGCTCTTGGGCTAAGCGCCTGACCTTAGAGAAAGCTCCGTCCGCGCCAAAAAGTAGGTCTGTTTTATGTTGCTTTCTGTCTTCCTCTTTGTTGGAAAACTCACTGTTTAGAGTATCGAAATCGAGTTGAGTTAGATGATGCTCAAAATGGACATCAATTAAGGGCTCCTCTTCGGCCAGAGAGATAAGCTGTTCATTGATCCCTGCGCGAGAGACTGACCAAATAGCTTGACCCTCCTTGCCGTAGGGCTGCTTGGTCAGGTTTCCCTCTAGGTCGTGCATCACACGGCAATACATGGGGATGGCGTGCTCGCGAATCTTATCGTCGAGTCCCACCGCTTGCAGTGCTAGCCAGCCGCGATCGGAGAGGGCTAAGTTAATCGACTTACCTTGATAGATACTGGCTTTACGTGAATCGACTCTGGACTCAAATAGATCGACCTTGTACCCCTGTTTGGCTAACATGACCGAGAGTAGAGCGCCTACAGGCCCCGCCCCGGCAACTGTGATATTTTTCACCTGCTTATCCATGTTGCCTCCAGTTTTGCGCTAAGACTTTTAAGGTTTGCCCTAACAGATAGACATCTTCGAAGCTGTTATAAAGTGGCGTTGGTGCCAGTCTGATCACATCTGGCTCACGAAAGTCGGCAATGACTCCAGCTTTGGTGAGTGCCTCAAAGAACTCTTTATTGGTGCCCACTAGCTTGATTGAGAGCTGACAGCCACGTTGAGTAGGGTCGGTGGGAGTGATGATTTCAAGCTTAATATCGGTAAACTGATTAACGATATCGTTGAAGACAAACTCAAGGTAAGCGGTCAGTTTAAGGCTTTTGGCTCTGAGGTTTTCAATCCCCGCCTCGTGGAAGATATCCAGTGAGGATTTCAGTATCGCCATGCCCATCACTGGCGCGTTACTTATCTGCCAGCCCTCTGCGCCTGTCATCGGCTCAAAGCTATTTTCCATCAAGAAACGTCGCTCTTTATTGTGCCCCCACCAGCCGCCGAAACGGTTTATCTTAGTGTTGTTGCCGTGGCGGTCGTTGACAAATATGCCGCCTACGTTGCCTGCGCTGGAGTTGAGGTATTTATAGGTACACCAAGCGGCAAAATCCACATCCCAGTCGTGAAGATGCATCGGGACGTTACCCACTGCGTGAGCCAGATCAAAGCCCGCTAATGCACCAACACCATGGGCGGCTTTAGTGAGTCGTTGCATATCAAAAAGTTGCCCTGTGAAGTAGTTAACGCCACCGAAAAACAGCAGTGCCAACTCATCGGCATTGTCATTTACCGCGGCAATAATATCCTCTTCACGGATCAGGTATTCACCCTCTCGTGGGGAGATCTCAATAATCGCATCATCAGGGTCGAGTCCATGGTGACGCACTTGAGTTTCCAGCAGGTAGCGGTCTGACGGGAACATCTTGGCTTCACTGATTATCTTAAAGCGTTTGGCTGTAGGCTTATAAAAAGAGACAAACAGCAGGTGCAGGTTAGTTGTGAGCGAGTTCATGCAGACCACTTCCGACTCGTTGGCACCGACTAGTTCTGCTGAGGCTGGGGTTAAGATCTCATGGTAACTGACCCAAGGATTGACAGCGTGAAAGTGTCCCTCAACACCCCACTTAGCCCAATCTTCTAGCTCTTGATTGATATGCTCCTTGGCTGTTTTAGGTTGTAACCCTAATGAGTTACCTGTGAAATAAAGCACCTCTTTGCCATCAATAACAGGGTGATGAAATTGATCGCTATAGTGCGCTAGTGGATCATTCCTGTCTTGCTGCTGAGCAAATGCGAGTGTATTTTCAAATATCATGGTGATCCCTTATTTGCTAGCTTGGCTGCTGCTGTTGTTAGAAGTACTGAACTGGCAGGGCGATAGGCCCTCTATCTCAGTGGAGATGGTTTGTCCTGGCTTTAAGGCAACGGCAGCGGTTGCTGCCCCTGCTAAGATTATCTGCCCCGCTTGTAGCGATTCGCCATATTGGGCGACACAGCGAGCGGCTTCGATAAGCGAGTTAAGCGGATGGTCTAAAATATCTTTGCTACTGCCGCGCTCGACCTCAGCATCATTGACTTTGAGTATCATAGACAGACCGTCAATATTGGTGTCAGGGCTGTGCCAAGGTCCGACGACAAAGCCTGTGCTCGAACAGTTATCGGCTATGACATCACTTAAGGAGAATTTAAAGTTTTGATAGCGGGAATCGATAACCTCAATTGCCCCCGCAACTGCATCAATAGCGTCATATGCCTCCTCTTTGGTCACTATGCCTGCAAGTGGCTTTTTCAGGCGAAACGCGATCTCAGGTTCAGCTCTGGGGTGAACATATTTGCTTAAGTCTATGCTGCCGCCATCTTGGATCATCATGGCGTCGGTGAGTCGTCCCCAGATTAGGTCGTCGACGCCCATCTGAATCATCTTGGCTTTGCTAGTAAATCCCATCTTGTAACCGACCAACTTCTCACCTCTAATTAGCCGTTGCTCGATACTGATCTTTTGTACCTTATAGGCATCATCGAGGGATAACTGAGTGGTTGAGGAGAGCTGGGCTATGCTGGCTGCATCTGCGGCTGCCTGGTCGAGTTTTTTGGCTAAATCTATAAGCATAGGGTTTATCTCTTGTTATTTTTCTGATTTTTAACCGCTAATTTTCGGCGGCGAAATGCTGTTAAAGGTTAAAAAATTGTTCGGCGTTACCAGATAACAGCTTCTGCTTGGTTTGCTGATCTAGTTCGCTAGCACTTTTGATTAATTGCCCCATCTGCTGTTCGCCTAAGGGGAAAGGGTAATCGGTGCCAAACATCAGCCTATCTGGCCCCATCTTTTTCACCAGCAGTGCTAAGGCATCGTGATCAAACACGGCAGTGTCGAGGTAGAAGCGATTGAGATAGTGGCTGGGCGGATGTTGTGAGTGTCCTCGGGCAATATCCTTGTGGATCCAAGCGTTCTCAAGGCGGCCAAGTAGAAAAGCAAATGAGCCACCACCATGGGCGAAACAGATTTTGAGTTTTTCACTGACATGATCGAAGCCGCCACCTAATATCATTGACACGATAGACAGCTGGGTTTCCGCCGGCATGCCTACGGTCCAACCCATCATGTAATCTTTGGTGCGATCAGCAGCCATCATGTCCCAGGGGTGTACAAATACTGGAATATCTTCACTTGCACAGTGCTGCAGGAAGGTGAGTATCCCTTTATCGTCCATGTTTTTCTCGCCTACATGGTTACCAATTTGCACACCTACATGGCCACAGGCTTTAGCACGGCTGACCTCAATGCAGGAGGCATCGATATCTTGTAGGGGAACCTGAGCGAGGGCGAACAGACGTTTGTTGTTCTTAGCGCAGATCTCAAGGGCGGCATCGTTAAAGAGCTGGGCACAATAACTGGCCTGGGCTACTGGGCGATCATAGGCAAAGAGAATAGGGGTTGCGGAGATGATCTGTTTATCGACCCCGTCACGGTCCATCTCATCTAGACGAATTTGTGGATCCCAACAGGCGGAGTAAACAGGCCTGAACTCTTGACTGCCTCGCATTAACATGGCGCTGCTTGTGTGACTATTAAGGTTTTCACCGGCAGCGGTTTTATGGGCCATCCAGGGCCAGTTATCGCCGCCAAACTTGTTCTGCAAGTTTTCCCATTCACGTGGAATAAAGTGTGAGTGAATATCGGTAACCTTCATGACTTATCCTGCTCTTTATTTTCTAGTAGGGTCACCCAGCCTTGTGGGGGCTCTTTTCCTGGGTGCAGCTCACCGCACTGGGGGCAGGTTCGGGCTTGCTCATCTTGATAGAAAGCTTGATAGATGGGGGGGAGATCTCGAACAATCGATTTAAGTAACACCTCAACTCTGTGAACTAAGCCATCACATTTAAAGCAGTACCACTCGAAAGCATCTTTAGCTCCCTCTGGCCGCTTAGGTTCTATCACTAAACCAATACTGCCAGGCATAGGGCGCTGGGGGGAGTGACGTACATGGGGAGGAAGGAAAAAGATATCACCCTCACGGATAAACAGATCGTGGCACTTGCCCTCTTCGATGATCTTGAGCACCATGTCGCCTTTGAGTTGATAAAAGAACTCCTCGACAGGATCGTCATGAAAATCGGTACGCTGATTTGGACCACCGACCACAGTGACCATCATGTCGGTATTTTCCCAGATCTGTACGTTACCCACAGGTGGCTTGAGTAGGTGCTGGTGCTCATCTATCCACTGCTGAAAGTTAAACGCGGCTAATTTACTCATCTGTTTACCTTCTATTAAAATTTATTATTCTTGTCGCAACTCGCAACTCGCAACTCGCAACTCGCAACTCGCAACTCGCAACTCGCAACTCGCAACTAGGACCTAGAGCGGCTTGTAGGCCACGGCTTTACACTCAATCAAAAGGTGCGGATGTGGCAGTTGATGTACTGCAACTGTGGTGCGAGTTGGCCCGCTGTAGTCAAAGTATTCTGAATAGACACGGTTGTAGCCGGCAAAGTCATTCATGTTGACGAGGAAGGTGCTGATTTCGACTAGATCGGTTAAATCGGCATCGACGGATCGCAATAGGTCTCGAATATTGTCAATCACTGCGCGAGTTTGAACTTCAATATCTAGATTGGTTGCACCCATCTCATCGACCTCAACACCAGCAAAGCTGTTATCTGGCAATCTTGAGCTTGTGCCAGAAACATAGATAAAATCGCCAGCACGTTTAAGGTGGGGGAAGCTACCTCTTGGTTTAGCTTTTCCCGCGACGAGTGTTGCTCTTGTTTTATCGTTTGGCTTCATTGGTATCTTTTCTCGTTTTCATGGCCAAGTTGAAGTGGTACCCAACGTTGGCTTTAGTATTAAATTAACTATCAATGTGGATACAGATATTGACCGGTTCGCTATAGAAGGCGAGGGAGTGCTTTCCTCCTTCACGACCAATTCCTGATAATTTTACGCCGCCGAAAGGAGCACGAAGATCCCGTAGGAACCAAGTATTCACCCACACTAGTCCGACATCTAACTGGGGGGAGACGCGGTGGGCGCGGGAGAGGTTTTCACTCCATACCGAAGCGGCGAGGCCATAGTCAGTGTTATTGACTCTTTCTATCACCTCATCTTCATCATCAAAGGGTGATACATGGCAGATGGGACCGAAGATCTCCTCCTGATTCACTCGTGCATCATCACTGAGTCCGGTGATGATAGTTGGCTCGATAAAGCAGCCCATATCACGCTCGTCATTAAACTTAGGAACACCGCCACCAGTGACAAATGTGGCGCCTTCATCTTTGGCGAGTTGATAGTAGGAGAGAACCTTTTGCTGGTGGACTTTAGAGACCAGTGGGCCGATAAATACATCTTTATCTTTTGGGTAGCCGATCTTTATCTGCTCCGCTTCATGCTTAAGACCTTGGATAAAAGCGTCAAAAAGGGAGTGATGAACATAGACTTTCTCAGTGCAGAGACAAACCTGTCCGCAGTTGGTAAAGCTAGAGCGAGTTACGCCCTTTATCGCTTTATTAAGATCTGCATCAGCAAAAACGATGGCTGAGTTTTTACCGCCGAGTTCAAATGAGATAGGTTTTACGCGGTCAGCAACTGACCTCATAATCTGTCTACCTGTGGAGGATGCGCCGGTGAAGGTGATGGCATCGATTCCGTGGTGGCTGGTCAGTGCATCGCCTACGGCACGACCTCGTCCTAAAATCAGGTTGAATGCGCCTTTGGGGACACCCACTTCATCCATCACTTGTGCGAGGAGAAAAGCGGTGGATGAGGTCTCCTCTGAGGGCTTTAATATCACGCTATTACCACACGCCATGGCAGGGGCAATTTTCCAGGTCGCCAATAGTAGAGGTAGGTTCCAAGGAGAGATAACCCCAACCACGCCTAGAGGTTTATTGACACTGTAGTTGAGTGCTTTATCTCCCGTTGGTGTGTCAGTGATAAAGGTTTCCCCTGAATTAAACTTCGCCAGATCGGCAAAAAACCGGAAGTTAGCTGTGCCACGGGGAATGTCTATGGTCTTGACTTGAAAAAGGGATTTGCCTGTGTCGGCAATTTCGGCTGCAATAAACTCTTCTTCACGCTCAGCCATCCTATCGGCGACCTTGTGTAGCAGTGCGCAGCGCTCATTGACTGTCATCTTGCCCCAAGTTGAACGTTGAGCGGATCGTGCGCTTATTACCGCATCTTCAATCATCTTTGGTGTTGCTTCACTGATATGGGCAATTGTTTGACCATTGACAGGATTAATATTGTCAAAATGAGTGTCGCTATTAATGAAATGACCATCAATGTAGCTGGTTAATATAGGTAACTCAGACATCTGTCTTGCCCTTAATTCGCAGTCGATATGGATTTGAATATATTTTTAAGGTTATCTGCTTTTAAAAAATAACCATAATTTTATAAATCTTCTATTTAGATACAAAAAATGAATGCTTTGTGATTAGGCTATAGGTTTACAGGCTTTATGGGGACAGTGTTTGAGTGTTTTTGAGTCTGATAATTATGACCACCTTTGTTACGCATTTGTTGTTTTGCTGAAGATAAAAAGCTGGGCAGTGCGATTTTTGTCCGTATGATGAATATACCCAAACAACTTCAAGATGCAGGATTCAGCATGTCGAGAAGTTACAGAGTTCAAGGCATGAAATAGTAGGACTAGTTATTCTAATTCAATATTTCATAACACTGAAAAATGTTGCTTCTCGCCATGCCCTTCGGGAGTTACCGTAGAATTGCTGCACTGCGTTAGTGATATCAACAAGGGAATAACCATTATCCTCAATCACTGCCTTGTTCAGCTATCCTACGGGAGCTCTGAAACGATCATCTTGAGGTAGCTTGGGTATATATACAAAATAACAAAACAATAATAAGCCTTTATTTTACATGGCTTTATAATAAGGTTGTTAAGTATGAGTGTACGTGGACAGTTTTCATCTAAGCTTGGTTTTGTACTCGCGGCGGCAGGGTCTGCTGTGGGACTGGGGAACATTTGGGGTTTCCCTACTCAGGTTGCTAGTAATGGTGGTGCCGCTTTTGTTCTAGTCTATTTGATATTAACGTTTTTATTAGCCTACCCCATCTTAATGGCTGAGTTAGTAATAGGGCGTTATTCTCAGTCGAACATGGTTAATGCGCTTCAGGGAATATCTCAAGGTCCTGTGAGTAAATTAAGTGGAAAACTATCTGGTTACTGGGCACTAACAGTTGTTTGTTTAATTTTAAGTTTTTACTCCATCGTTGCGGGGTGGATGTTGGCTTATGCACTAGCGTCTATCACTGACCTATTAGGCTTAGAACAAACATCGCTTTGGCTTACGGCATTTTCAACACCGAGAAACTTAATATTTTGCTTTATCTTCTCTTTATTAACAGTAGGGATTGTTCATAAAGGAGTGAGCGATGGAATAGAGAAGTGGTCGGCTAGATTGATGCCTTTGCTATTAATTTTACTTATTTCTTTGATTATTTTTGTGGCGACTCTTGATGGCGCTGCTTTGGGTTGGGAAGTTTATGTTATTCCTGACTTTGCTAAAATATTGCATTCAGATCTATTAATTAGTGCTCTAGGGCAGGCTTTCTTCTCACTCTCTTTGGGGGTTGGAACCATGCTTATTTATGGATCATATGTCAGTAAAAAAGAGAATATAGTGACCTTAGGGGCTCAAGTCACCTTAGTGGATATTGGCATCGCAATATTAGCTGGCATGTTAATTATTCCTGCCATGTATGTGGCACAACATAATGGCGTGACTATTTTTACTGAAGCTGGTGAATTAATTAATGGTGATAGATTGATATTTACAGTGATCCCAGAGCTATTTACAGCGATGGGAGATCTTGGCAATGTTATCTCTTTTGTTTTTTTCTCATTGATGGCGATTGCAGCCGTCACCTCATCCATCTCTATGCTTGAAGTGCCTGTTGCTTACACGGTTGAGAACAGCTCACAACCCAGAAGTCGGGTCACTTGGCTGATTGGTGCCATCATTGTGTTAATAAGCACTAGTATTGTATTTAATTTTGAGTTGCTGTTTGGAGCGGTTATTTCATTTACCACTCAATATAGCCAACCTCTACTTGGGTTAGTTTTATCTCTATTTGCAGGCTGGGTGTGGCGACGAGACTCGATATTAAGTGAGTTGAAGCTGGGTTGTCCTGAGATTGAGCATTCATTGTTTTGGAAAATATGGCCAAGTTATGTCCGTTTTGTTTGTCCTGTGATTATTTTGGTGATGTTTTACCATTCAGTGTTTAATTAGTTTTATCTTTTTAATTTGTATTTTTTATATTGTTTAAATGGGCTCATTGTTGTATCAGCATTAAATAGCTGCACTATTAAACTCTAGCGCTATTTAATACTGAGAATGGAATTTAAAATCATAACTATTTACCTCACATTTGTCAGTATTAAGCCTTCAACCTAAAACAGAATAGGCTGTGGCAAGTTGTTGCTCAGGTAAAGTGATAGGGAGTTATTATAATGAAAATATTCCGCGCTAATTCATTAACGCTTGCGATAGGTATTGCTCTTGGGAGCACCAGTGTGGCTGTTCAGGCTGCCGATGAGGCATCAGCTGAGCAAGAGGTGGAGACCATTTCAATATTGGGTACTAGGGTCTCGAATCGAACTGCAACAGAGTCTGCGGTTCCCGTTGATATTATCAGTGCCGAAAGCTTAACTCGTGGAGGTTTTACCGAGCTAGGACAGAGTCTGCAAGCCAGTGTTCCTTCGTTTAATTTCAGTCGAACTCAAGTTTCTGATGGCTCAGATCTATTTCGTCCCGCCACACTGCGTGGACTACAACCGGATCAGACTCTGGTATTGATAAATGGTAAGCGTCGCCATAATCAAGCGATCTTTGGCCTTAATGGGACTGTTGGTGCCGGAGCGGCGGGAACGGATATGAATGCCATTCCGCTGATTGCACTTAAAGATGTACAGGTGTTGCGTGACGGTGCAGCGGCGCAATATGGATCGGACGCCATCGCTGGTGTGATTAACTTATCTCTTAGAGACAGCACTGATGTGACCTCAGGTTATATTCAGGGTGGGAGTACGGGTGAGGGCGATGGTGACAACTACTCCCTTGGCTTAAACACAGGTTTTGACCTTGGTGATGATGGCGGCTTTATTAATCTCTCCTTTGAGTACCGTGATGCCGATGGCACTAACCGTGCTCAAAGGGATATGGGAGGCTCTTCAACAGTACCTAACGGGAGTGCACTCTCCGATGAGGTACGTTGGAGCCAAGGTAATGCTGATTCAGAATTTAAATCGATGTTCTACAATGCCATGATGTCGGTGGGGGAGTTTGAGCTTTACTCTTTCGGTGGCTATTCAAATCGAACTGCATTAGGCAATGGTTTTTGGCGTAATTTTGATGAAGCTGCGAAGGTTGTACCTCAAGTTTATCCCGATGGTTTTCTGCCGCGTATTTTTAATGAGGCGCAAGATACCTCAATTGCCGCTGGTTTAAGAGGGGATATTAATGATGATTGGCAGTTTGATCTCTCTGCTGTTTATGGTCAGAACCGTTATGATTTTGATTCGAGGAACAGTATCAATGCTTCCTATGCTGCCGAATATCTTTATAACAATCCTGGTGCAACCGATGCAGAGATAGCCGCTAACTCAGGGCCAACTTCTGGCTATTCAGGTGGTTTCCGCTTCGACCAAACCACTTTAAATGTTGATATTAGTGGGATTGTGGATACAGGTTGGGACTCGCCGATATATGTGGCGTTTGGTAGTGAGTACCGCAGTGAAAACTATGAGATTGTGGCCGGTGAACTGGCCTCTTACTCCTGTGGTAGCTCAAATGCGAACAACTCTTTTCCCTCTGTGATGGATCCTGAAGTATTTGCTGGTTGTGGTTTTCAGGCTTACCCAGGTTTAAGGCCCGATGCGGCGGGTGAGGCTGACAGAAGCAGTTATGCCTTCTACCTAGATCTTGAAACTAATTTGCTTGATGACTGGATGCTAGGCGCTGCGCTTCGTTTCGAAGACTTCTCAGATTCAGGCAATGATCTCGTCGGTAAGCTGTCATCACGTTTCGATGTCACTGATTCATTTGCAATACGTGGCGCAGTCTCTACAGGCTTTAGAGCGCCATCACTGCAGCAAAGTGCTTATACCGCTTATACGACGAACTTGGGACCAGGCGGTGTACTATCTAGCTCCTTTACTGCAACGGCAGGCTCTGATTTTCCTTCTGCACTTGGGGTAGACAGTTTGAAGCTTGAAACCTCAAAAAACCTAAGTTTAGGTTTTGTGCTTAATCCCACCGATGATCTTTCTGTGACCTTAGATGCTTATCGAATTGAGATTGAAGATAGAATTACCTTAGGTAGTCTTCTGTCTGCTGAAGATGTAGATTTTAGTTCTGAAGCGGTTGCAGCCTTAGCTGCGACGGGGGCAGAGCAAGCCAACTACTTCTCTAATTCGGTTAACTCAACCACTCAAGGCGTGGATCTGATTGTGACTCATCAGGCTGAGCTATTTGGCGGCGATTTAAATACTACCTTTGCGGGGAACCTTAATGAGACCAAAATTGACAGTGTGAATGCACCTGAGGGGATCCCTGAGGATGTTGCACTGGATGACCTACAACGTAGCTTCCTAACCGATGGTCAGCCAAAAGAGCGTGCGACTTTAACGTTTGATTACAGTAAAAATGACTGGCAAGCCATGGTTAGGGCTAATTACTTTGGCGAAACCGACGTGACCTACTTTGGTAATGAGCATATTGGCTTACCTGGTTTTCTTTCTCCCACAGGTTCATTTAAACCGACGAGTACTGTAGAAGCCGCGGTATTGGTGGACATTAACTTAGAGTATCATTTTACAGATTCTTTAAGTGTCTCCGCGGGGGTGAATAATATTTTCGATGTGACCCCCGATGAACTTGGCGCCGATGAGCCACTCGATTTTATTACTAATCAGGCATTTCAATACCCTGTAAGGGCGCTGCCATATGGGTTCGATGGGATCACTTACACAGCCAAGGTTAACTTTACCTTTTAGCCTTTCATGGGTGAGTAACGTTAACTTATAGAACTAAAGCCATCGAGTCTCTAGATGGCTTTTTCATTTGGTTAATTGGGGTTTTATTAATTAATACTTATTTGACAGCGAGTTATGAGGTTAATATCTGTATTCTAGTTCATAATGTTATGGTAAAAATAGCTAGTAACATTCAATTTTAATTGATTATAACTGGAGATGGACAGTGGATCAGACGACCAGCAAAGTGAAGAGCATGTATGAGCAGTACCCTTATCCGTCAGGGGACCCGACAATTAGGCCAGGTTTTGATATCAGACTGTTACTTAGTTATGTTGCAAACCAGCGAACCTCTGATAAGCCTCTACAGGTATTGGATGCAGGGTGTGGACGTGGCCCTGGCGTTATAGGCGCCGCTTCACTTCAACCGGATGTGATGTTTACCGCTATTGATATCAACTCGGTTGGCCTTGCAGAGGCCAGTGCTAATGCAAAAGCGCGGGGGCTGACCAATATCAATTTCGTGCAAGCGGATCTGATGACATTAGAGGGGCTGGAAGTGCCAGAAGGGGGATTTGATGTGATCTACTCCTCAGGGGTGTTGCATCACTTGGCAGATCCACAGATTGGTTTGAATAATCTCACGAAAATTCTTGCTCCCCATGGTGTTATATCACTGATGCTTTATGGCAGTTTTGGGCGACAGGCCCTGTATCGATTAATCGAAGGGATAGATATTCTCAGCCCTAAAGATGATCCCATTGAGAGCCGAATCCCCATGGGAAGGTTGCTTGCGAAGGTGGCTGAAGAGACGATTTTTAAAGATAACTACTGGAAAAGTACCTATCGAAACCCCGATGTTGAATTTGTTGATACCTGCTTGAATGTTAATGAAGTCAGTTATGACATAACCTCATTATGGCAACTCATTGAACAAGCTAATATGAAGTTTGTGCGTTGGGTCGAGCCTGATGTCTGGTCAGTAGAGAAGCGCTTTGATGATCCTGAGCTACTGGAAAGACTACAAGCTTTGAGCGATGTTGAGCAGTATCAGATAATTGAGCGTCTGTTTGAGGTGCCTAAACTGGATTTTATCATCTGTGGTGCTGATAATTTTGCCAAGCCTAAGCTAACAGAAGCCGAGGTAGATTCCAGTATCTTTGCGGTGAACCCAGAAACCTCTTTCTCTATCGAAAAGCGCAATCAAAATCAGTCTCAAAGGATTGAAAGTGTCAGCTACAAGGTAAGGCATCGAGAGAGCCAAAATGTGAGCGACCCTATCCTTGCTCAGTTAGTCTTGTTACTTGCGGAGCAGACGACCTGTTTTAGTGGTGCAGATTTGGTGAATGTGCTTGCTCAAAGCAGTGTAGATAGAGAGATTGCTATCGAAGTGATTTTCGATCTGCTTGATGAAGAAGTGATCTTTATTCCATAAGCATCACTGTTGGAATAGACCTGTATCAGGCCCATTTTATTCAACCAGAGTATGAATAAAATGGGCCACTGTCTGCTTAAAACATAGTGATTATAGCTAACTTTTTTACTCCTCTTTGCTGGCACTCTTTTTACGTTTTCTTTTTTTCTTGGTGCGATCCGATTTAGGTGCAGTTGCTTTGAAGATACTGATGTTATGGAGCCCTGAGCCTTTCTTCATGGTTTCGCTCATATAGAAGTCAGCTTGATACTTTTTATCTTTCCATTTATACCAATCTTCGGTTTCAACGCCCTCATATTCGATGATTGTCACTGCCCCACCAGGCATTTTCCCTGCATTAGAGGTATGTCGCTCTATATGATCATGATTAATCCAAATACCTGGGTTATTCATTTTTACTATCACATCAACCCGTCCACCAGAGGGGACATAGACAACATCCGCCCAATAGGGACTGTCTAGTGGTAAGCCATCTTTATGGGTCACTAATACATCATGACCATGCAGATGGTAAGCTGTCTCAATGGTAGCGGCATAGAGCCTGATCCTGAGCACATCTCCCTCTTTTACTCGTAATGGCTGAGTGCTAGGAAATGACTTACCGTTTATTGAGAAATAATCATTGAGCTCTTGTGGATGACCGCCTTTTCCATATTCCATAGCAACTTCAGAGTTCCAACCAGATACCATCATGATCGCTTCTTTGGTGACAGTTTTTTCAATGTCGGTTGGATCTTTAGGGTCGATAATCATAGGCCCCCACATTCCTCTTAAACCGACATGTTCAGGCACATTCACATGGCAGTGATACCAGAGACTACCGGGCCTATCGACGATAAAGTCATAGACAAATGATTCCCCTGGTTCTATTGCTTTTTGGGTCACACCGGGAACACCATCCATCTTCCAGCTGTTGGTCTGTAATGTGCCATGCCAGTGGACAGTATGAGCCAATGTAGAGTTGTTATGCACGGTAATTTTTAACCTATCTCCCTCTTTAGCGCGGATTAATGGACCTGGAACTTGGCCATTAAAAGCCCACACCTTATTTGAAAATCCGGGAGTGACTTCAGCCACCATTTCATCAATTGTCATCTCAAACTCTAATGTCTGTGCAGCGACAATCTGACTGAAAAGCAGTAATGAAGATAAAATCCAAACTTTATAGGGTATTAAATTAATTCTCATCACTTAACTCCTCTTTCTGGCAACAAAGCGTTCTAACATAAACCACAAGCTCATTAATCTCCTCATCCGTCATATTGGCATCCCAATTCGGCATTAAATTCGACTTACTGACTGCCTTGCCTCCTTTTTTGATTGCGATAAAGATGTCTTCATCGGTGCGTGAGATCATCTCCTTAGTGTCAGTGTGATCTTTAGGTAATACATCCATTGTTGCCGCATTGACTCCCCAACCGTCGCCCTCTTTTCCATGACATTGAGTGCAATATGCTTGATATAACAGCTCTCCTTTTGTTGATTCTGCAGCCAACTGGCCACTTAGAGCTAGGCTTAGGAGAAGTAAAATACAGTGAAAGGTTCTCATTCTGGTTGCTCCGTTATCAGGTTGAGGTAGTTCAATAACTTTTCGATAGAACTCTCATTTAAATGGCGGTTAGGCATGAGTGTTTTAGGATCCCACTTTTCTGGATAGCGAATGTAGGATGAGATGAAGGCCGGTTGTAGGCGGTTCATTGAGCTGTATAGTTCAGGGGCTGAAACACCACCATAGCCATCTTCACTCTGATGGCATGAACCACAGCCTTTAAATTTGTGAAAGTCTTTCTCACCTAGTGCCCGATTTGCTTTGCCTAAGGTGACACTTTCTAGTGCGATAAGATCTGACTTGGGGGTCTGAGCCATTAAATATTCAGTGAGTTGTTTTGCTTGAACTGCATTAACGGCAATATGCTCAGTCAATTTACTCTCATCGATAGCATCACCATCTTCAGTCACAATGACATTGTCTAAAAAGAAGTGACCACCGGGACGAAGACGCTTTGGGTTAACTAACCAATTCTCTAGCCAGTCTGGATTAAACTTATTGCCTGCGTAAAACAGTGTTGGCGCTCTCTCTTTTAGTCGTTGTGAAAGAGTGATATTGCTATTGTCTGAGATAGAGTGACAAGCTGCACAGGCCTCTTCATAAAGGTTTTTCCCTTCCTCTTGGGCACTTACTAAGGTACTAAACGAAAAGGGTATTAGTATCAAAATAGTGTTTAAAAATAGTGTCTGTATTTTCATGTTTTTTTCTACGTCGATAGGGCATACATGCCCTATGAATACGATTAAGTTATTCATTAATAGAGTTTAAAAATGTGGCAAGTAATGAGGTCGTTATTCTGCTGGAAAAGGGCTAGTTAATGACTAAATTAGTGCCTTTACCCATTTTAGGATCTGCGTCTGGCTTGTTCATTAGGACAGTGATTGCGCCATTTAATGCAGACTTCATTCGATGATCAACAAGGGCATTATTTGTTGGGCGATCGCTAGGGCTAACGATGTCGGCGATAATCGCATGAGCAGGGGCAACATCAATGGTTTGAATACCATGCCGAATGTTTTTCGGGTGACCGTTATCCCAGACTTTATCCCAAATACCCGCAATAGGATGAAAAGCTGCATTTTCATTTATTTTAGCGTTAGCAAAATAGATACGTACCCGTTCACCAGGTTTAGATTCAAGTACTTGTGTCGCATTTTGGTCATGTACAGGGTCGTAATGAAACTGTTTTCCATTAATTAACACACCTTTCCATTTTTCGTTATTGGTGATCTCTGTTGGAGTGGCATTATTTTCAAATAGGTCGCCTTCAACAATGACATATTCGCGATCAGGTTTCGGAAAATCCTCTGTGTAGCCCTCCTTGGGATCTACAATAATAACGCCATACATTCCTCTAGATATATGCTCTGACATGGATTCAGAACCACAATGGTAGATAAATACCCCAGGGTACTTGGCTTCAAATTTAAAATCTTTTCGTTTGCCTGGGCGCACACTTTCAAATTCATCTAACACATCGACTATAGCCGCGTGAAAGTCCATAGAGTGGGATTGTTTATTGCTCTTTTTATTGAGTAATGAAAAGTCAACAATATCGCCCTCAGTGACGCGCACAACGGGGCCCGGAATGGTGCCACCGTAGGTCCACATATTGTGTTTAGTTCCTGCATTATCGACTAACATCTCTTTTTCAATCACAGGGATCTCAACTGTGATGACTTTTGCATTAGATGCGTAGCTACTTAACAAAGCTAAAGAGATAAATATTCCATATGCAATTTTTGATACTTTCATTTCTACTCCTAATTATTTTGGTTTGATTTTTAATTCAATAATAACTAGAGCATGATTTGTGCCAGATGGTTTTTATTTTCTTTCCCGCATTGGAATAAGGTTTCTATCTGTTGGGTTTCTTATTTTTTAGTGTTTAATGTCATGTTGACTTTGTTATTTTGATACCTTGTATGTCATTCTGACATTGATTTAATTAGATTGGAGGGGCTGAGTTGGTCGTAGCAATACTCAATGAACATCATTAAATATAAAAATACTGTCATAATGAAAGCTAGTTTTTCTCTTGTGGGTAGCTGCTTGTATTTCTTTGATGTTTTTGTTGTGGCTAAGATGAATAGTACTAGTGAACCAATGTAGAAGAGTAAAGAGAAAGCGACTTCTGTTCCTAAAAGCTCTCCTGCTAACCTGAATAAGATATAGATGATTACTAATCCTTGACTCTCTTTTATTAATGTCTGGCTGAGCGGTGATAACAGAGGTGATGAGCTTAATTTGTTGGTACAGAAACAATAAAATAAAGTCGTGCTTACAAGTAATAGTAAAGGTATTGATTTGTTTGGGGCTAAATATGATATTGTCAACAAGTAACTCGCCATAATGGCATTGGATATATTTGCTTCACTCTTAGTTATTTTCTTTATTTTACTCTTCAACATGATTATTAATGTTTCCACGAAAACTCCAGAATAATTTGTAGCCATAGATTGCAATAGAGCAAAAGTCACGCCAAACCTTAATTGATAATGCAATTTCAACTAAGATGATTCTGAATCAGGTGTACAAGCAAATAGCATAATTATCGCTCTTTTTTCATTTCTAAACTAAACTTGAACTGTCACTTTTTTTAGAGGTGATAACTTTTTATTCGAACGTAGGATTTTGATAAATTGGACTTTTCGATGAAAAATATTCAGCTGATTATCTATGTTTTTATCTCACTTTTTATCCCATCTTGGCTCTTAGCTGCTGAAATAGGGGTGGAGGTCTATGCTGATGATTCCTATCCTCCCTACTCATATATCGAGAATGGTGAGCTTAAGGGGATCTACACCGAGATCCTTCAAAAGGCATTCTCAAGGATGGAGGGATATAAGGTTAAGATTAAGCCTGTACCTTGGAAGCGTGGCTTATCATATATCGAGAATGGTAAAGGGTTTGCTATCTATCCTCCCTACCATAGAACCAAAGAGAGGCCCTATATGTGGCCCTACTCAATTCCCATCTTGGATGAGAGGGTGATTGTTGTTTGCCGTGCTGAAGTATTAACCCGCTCTATCAGGCCTATCTGGCCCGATGATTACTTTGGTTTAGTGATTGGTAACAATGCTGGTTTCTCATCTGGCGGAGATAGATTCTGGGAAGCGGTGAAAGATGGCAAGATCACAGTCAATGAAGCCAATGGCAATGAGAAAAATATCATGATGTTGGGTCTAGGCAGAACCGATTGTTATATGAATGATAGGATCTCAATCCTGTGGGAGCTGAAACAGCTGAAAGCCAATGGGATGTATGATGAAGGTGGTAAGCATGCCAGATTAATGGAGGGCGCAACCATCAGTATTGAGCAAGGTTTTCTCGCCTTTACTGCCACTGGCGCTGATAAGTTTCCTCACATGGATGACTTTATCTTAAAATTTAATACCGTTATCTACGCCATGAGACGAAGCGGTGAACTGCAGAAGATCCTTGATGATTTTGTAAGGTGATACCAATTTAAAAGAAAGGGGGGTTTGGTTTGTACCTTTGCTTAAAAACAAAAGACACCGCAGGATTGATGACATCGCGCGGTGGCTTTCTTTTCACTATTACTTATCGCTGACAGCTTAAAGCTACTCTTTCTATAAGCCGCTCAAGGCTGTCTCTTTATAAGAAGCTTAAGCCATTCTCTGACTTGGTTTCCAGCGCAGTAGCTGTGTTGGCAGTTTAACCCCTTGGGAAGTGAGAGTATTAACACGGTTCAGGTAAGCTGCGCCATACATCAAGTGCTTAGCGACATCGACGGCATTACGGTCTTGATAGTTATCTAAGTAGCTACCTTTAGCCCACTGATTAAAGGCGCCCAGTGCTGGACCTGCCCAGATCTGGTAATCCATCTCTCGACCCGCTTCACCTGAGTTTGACCAGCGACTAGAAAGCCCTAAATACCAGCGGAAAATCAGTGCCATCTTACGCTTAGGGTTGCCCTCGGCGCGCTCAATCTGCTTAGGATCGCGCTCGTTAAAGTGGGCTACTGTGCCTGCCCAGATCTCATCAAGGCTTGAGCGAAATACCTGCTTCTCCAGCTTTTCACGCTCATCAGACGGGATCGCTTCGATAGACTCATAGCGGGTGTAGATCTCATAGAGCTTGTTAGCGCGCATCGGAAACAGGGTTCCACGTTTAACCACTTGCAGTTTTACGCCCATCTCGAACATATCTGCTGCTGGAGCCATGGTGACATCGGCCATCTCAGTCGTTGCCAGTAGTTTACGGGTATGTTCACTGGCGCCTGCTTCAACACAAGCCTGATTGACAGAGCCTGTAACTATGTAGGCTGCGCCCATATTGAATGTGGCTAATGCGGCGTCAGGTGTACCAACCCCGCCACCACAACCAACACGTATTGGCGTTTCATACTGGTACTTAGCTTGGATCTCATCTTTGAGAGCCAAAATAGTGGGCAGTAGAGTAACCAAAGGACGGTTATCGGTATGGCCGCCTGAATCTGCCTCGGCTGTAATATCGTCGGCCATAGGCACAAGCTGGGCAAGTTCCATCTGCTCAGCTGTGATAGAGCCATCATCCACAAGCTTTTGTAGCATCTTGACTGGCGCTGGCATCATGAACTTTTCAGCCACTTCGGTGCGGCTCACCTTAGCAATCACCTTGTTACCGACAACCACATTACCCTGTACGTCACGGCTTAGGCCCGCTGCTCGGTAGTAGACTATTTGGGGGGTAAGTCCTAAGAAAGCGGATGCTTCAACGGTGCGAACCTTATGTTTAATAAATAGCTCGACGCTACCGCGTTCTAGCGCTGGCTCACTTGGGCTATGGATAAGGTTGAACATGTAAGGCCCGTTTGGTAGCGCCTTTTGAATGCGATTTATGGCTGCTTCAACGCGGCTTGGGATAAGGCCTGCTGCGCCAAATGAGCAAAGAATACCTGCTTGACCTAGGGCAATAACCAGCTCTTCAGATGAGATACCGTTCGCCATTGCACCTGCGTAGTAAGCGTACTTAACACCGTGGACGCGGCGGAAGTTACTGTCACCTAAACTTTCGGTACCAAGTGCAGGAGCAAAAGCACTGACCGGCTGGTTACCGTTGGCTGCTTGCGTAGAGGAACCTTCAGAGACGACATGGGCTTCTTGAGCTATCCCAATCCCTTTTTCACTGTGGTTAACGACAAAGCAGCCACGACTGAAGTCTTTCAGCTGCTGCTCCATCACATTCACATCAAAGTTAATCTTACTATCTGCTACAGCCCACGGCCATGGAGAGAGTTGTTCACTAGTTGTCGTAGGATTCATTCTTGACCCTTAATAATTTATTTCCCCGTCACCCTAGACGCTACAGTTTTATTGTCGGCGCTTGTCGTTACCATCATGTATAAAGCATACACTCAGGTCTCTCCAAACTTGACGGCTTCACTGTAACGCCTATGGTTTAGGGGATATTTAAGTTAGAGGTTTTAAGTCTCAAACTTTTTTGTTATTTTTAGTTCAGTGAGTAGCGTTAATTGCTACTCACTCTTTTCTTAATTTTGTATATCAGTAAAACTTTTAATGGTTGAGAGCGCTGCTAGTTCGTCTTGATTCTAGGAGAAGGCGCGCAGCCTATGACTATAGGTGAGCACCTTCGACAACGAAGCGTGGCGACAATAGCAAGTTAATCAGCCATTAAAGAGCTTCTTCGATGGAGATTGCGATATCAAAAACTTCGTAAATACGCAGCCCATCTTTACTTAGACTCGCATTACCTGTGATCACCTTCTTGCCATTTTCATCTTTGACCGAGGTGATGCTGACATCCATCGACATCTGCTTATTCAGTGGGTTGATCTGACCGCGATACTTCCACTTGATGTTCGATAATATTTGACCAAACTTTGGATTGTTAAATCCAGCGCCCAAGTCTTTACTGATGGCGTAAGCTTGCATGGTTTCGATAATTGCTTCAACACCTAAAGAGCCTGGCATTACCGGATCTTGGTGGAAGTGGAACTGGAAGAACCAGTCACTAGGGTCGATAGTGCGCTCAGCGTACAGGTAGCCTAATCCTTCAGTGCCGCCATTATCGACAATCTCAACCGAGTCGATAAAGTTCAGTTGACCACCTGCAAGACGGTAGTGTGGTTTACCCGCTGGGGCTGTGAAATGACGACCACTCTTATCGAGTAGGTTAACTTTAGTGTCTGCTGCAATTCCTTTAGCGACGTGCCAAGGTTGTGTCACTTTACCGTTATCAAGGCCAAGTTGATCTTTAAGCGCATCACCTTTGAAGTAACCAAATACTGCAGTGCCTCGATAGAATGGCTCACCATCTGTGCTTAGCTCGAAGCTAAAGCTTTGGATAATGTTGGTGCCAGCCATAACGGTTGACAGTAGACGTGAGTCATTCTTGATAGTTTTACCACGCAGATCGACTTCGCGTAGTAGCTCACCGCTACCGTCTAAATTACGGAAGAACAGCTCAAGACCTGGGAAGCCAAGTGTGGTCCCCATGTAACCTGAGATGAAACCGTTTGGTTGCAGGGATATCTCCATCAAAATAGAGTAGGGCATCACAGCATGGTGACTATTTTTATCAAAGTACCAGGCATCGGTTGGCACTTCATATTCAGCGATACATGAAGATGGCTTCTTAAAGTCGCCGCGCTTGCCGTTGACTTCGATAACGCGTGTGGTGACCTGCAGATCGCCACAGGGAGTACGTGGTGGGATCATGCCGCGGTAGATTGAGAACTCAGGTCCGAAACAGTTTTCGATGTTACCTGTAGCAAACTCAAACATGTGATACGGCGTAAATGGCACGGTATCGGGTACACGGTTCGGGTAATCCGGTGTGATTGGCGCTTCAACGTGTGAAATCGGGATCACGCCCTTGTTTGGCGCTTTAGTCAGATCTGGAATTTGGGCCATTAATGGCGCGTTCGCTGATGCTGGCTGGTAAGCTTTAGGAGAAGAGCTCGCTGCGTGAGCCGACTCTTTATTAAGAGACGCTAGCGGATAGCGAGTACACTCATCTTCCTCTTTTATCATCACACCTAAGTTTTGGAAGTCCACTACTGGCTTGCCATTTAGGATGATATCGATATTTGCCTTAGCGTATGGACGTGGGCTAAAGCCTATTTCCGTCACTTCCATACGGTAGGTTAGCGTGCCTGATTGCGGCAGTACCTGTCCGCGACAACGGACCTGCTGTGATGCATTTTCAAGTGGCTGGAAGCGTCCATTTTTGGTTTGAGTGTGCATGCCTAAATGCAACATAAAGAACTGCAACAACTGGCCACAGCCTTCAGCCATTAATGAGCCAGCCATCACTTGGTCGCCCTGGAAATGACATGGGAAGTACCAGTGATCTGGTTCTAACTGCTTATGACCTTCGATTAGTCCAAGTCCCCATGTGCCGCCATTACGCTCAACCTTGCTGACCTGCTCAATCATCAGGAACTTTTCTGATGCGAAACACAGTGATGGTTGGGCTGGGCCTGCATGACTTGCACCGAAACAGCCTTCGATATCAGCCGTTAGCAGTTTATGGATGTCACCATAGCTAAAGCTAGTTTTAGGGCAATCTAAAATCGGGTTAAAGGTCTTCTTCACCGCTAAGCTGCGGGCTTTAATCTCATCTTCGGTGCGGATAACACCTTTACCGTCGGCAAGCTCCTCATCGGTGAAGAAGCCAGCACAGCCACCATCCATCTTAAGGATCATGGTATCGCCAACAAAACACTCATATGAGAAGAAGAACAGCAAGGTGTCGCCGTTGCGGGCGTAGTTGTTGATCTTAATATCATAACGCAGTGTATCGCCGCCACGTGGCAGATCGCCTAGGAAGGTGAGGGTACAATCTAATAGGCGGTAAACGCGCTCGCCCTTGTTCTCAAAATCGATACCTAGATAGCTGATGAGCATCAAGTCACACTGACCCGATTCAACCGCAACAGCCCACGGGATCTGGCCATCAACCAAGTAAGGAGCATCCAGAGGGATGTCATACTCAGTGGTCATTGAGCATTTTTTAAATTCGTTCATGGTCGCATCTAACTTAGTGACGCGAGACACCAGTAGGTAATCTGTGGTCGGTAGACGTACCCGGCGTGAGTAGCTGTCGATGATGGCGTAATCTGAGCCAAATACATTGGCGATATCACCTTCAGCGTATTCAACGAGATCGGCATAATTCCAGATACAGGGCTTAAGCTCAGGCGTCGGCGCAGTGTATGGCGGCACGTTAGCGTGATCAGGTTTGAGTTCACTCTCTTGAGGTAAAGAGTGAGCAGCCACAGGCGATTTTTTAGCGAGTGTATTGGCGTATGAAACTGGTGCCGGTATTGCTGTGCTAGCTACCTGCTCTTGTCCAGTGACTTGAGCAAGTTGCTGCTTTAACAGCGCATCAGCCACTTTCATGCCGGCTGAGCGACTCTTTAAAAATGCTTGGTGAGCTTGTTGGGTCAGCTGCTGGTTTTGCTGAAAAGCGCTTAAGTCACCCGCAGAAACATCGAGAGTTTTGCTTGGCGCTTGTGCTGTTATTGTTTTAGCTTGAGACGTCATAGGGTTACCTAATACTGGAGTAGGGTTCACTGAGGCGGCTTTTTCCTGCGTAGGCTCAGTAACTTGCTGTAATGCTGTGCGTGTAACCAAAGGCTTTTTGTATTTCACCACAGATGAAGTACTGCTCATGGCTAACTTATCTTGTATCGAGGCTAAGCTTGCTAGTGGAGCCTGTAGGATATGTTGATAGATATCTCGGCCCCCTAAAGTGACCTGCTTCAATAGCTGGTGCTTAGCATCCGATTTAAGTTCATGACTTAATCGATTAGTAAGGGCACTGTTTTCACTTGCCGTTTGGCTGATTAACAGCTGCGATATTTGAGCTTCACTGCTATTGGCGACCAAAAGGCTACCAGCTTGCTGCTTCTGGGACTGATTCTGAGTAGAGAGGTTAAGCAGGCCATGAAGTAGACTCGCCATTCCTGCTGCGGCAAAGCTATGACCCACACGCTCATCTGCACTTGTGATAATGGCGTTAGGGAACAGATCTGTAACAGGGGTATTTCGATGACTACCTGGTGCAATACTGGTTTCAACGACTTTGACTGTGTTGATATCTGCGCCAGCTTGAGTCAGCAAGTTATCGGTAACCAGATTGGCTTGTGTGGCGTTGCCAAAGGCTAGCGAATTGATAGTGCCGTATGATTTTTCTGGTTTAGCATCATTAGCTACAAGCACGATTGCACCTGCACCTTCACCAACATTCCAGCTTCCACTTTCTTGAGCGGTAGAGTGTTGGGCCGCAGTTGCGTCGATAGAGACAGGTTCAACACTGTTTTTCAGTATCACCTGCTCAAAGCTACCAGAGAGGTCCACTGCTGCAATAACAACGGCATCTAAAGCTTCACTTACCATCATATTTTGCGCGACATCGATACAGCGACTTACCGATTGCTCTGCGGCTGAGATGGTAAATGCCGGGCCATGGAAGTCCCACAAAGATGCGATTCGCGAAGCCATGATATTGCCGATAAAGCTGGTGTACTGGTTGAGCTTCGCCGCATCGAGCACGCTATCCATGGTGATAGCTTCTAATGCTTGATACTCATCTTCATCCAAGGTGACGCCAACAGCGGCTAGGCTCTCTTTAAGTTGAGTATGCAGGTTAACGCGGCCGCGGAATTGATGCAGTTCAAGCTCGGTTTCCATGGCAACTAACACTGCCACTTTCTGGCCCGGCTCTAGTTTGGCATCTCGTATCGCTTCATCGGTGACCTTCATCAGCATGAGCTGCTGTGAGATGAGACGGTCATCTTCATTTGGTGGCAGTTTAAAGCGTAGGAAATCAAGCTCAAAACTGTCGACATAGGCTCCTTTGGGAGCCGCGCTTAAACCAAATTCAGCTAATAGCTCTGAGTGTTGCTCTAGCCCTTTCCAGCGCTTTTTCGGCAAGGTGATAAAGCCATTGCTGTTTGAGGTAATCGCACTGTTAAGCTGATTAATACTGTTTAGGGGACCAAAGTGAGATGCAAGACCTGTGATCTTCATCGGCTGTGGTGTCACGGTTGGCTGAGTCTGCTTGACTGCGCCTGTAGCTTGAGCGCCAGCTGCGTCTTTTGGAGGTAAATAGCTCTCTAATAACAGGTGAGCGTTACAGCCTCCGAAACCAAATACAGAAACGCCAGCGTGACGTTGAGCATTGCCTGTTTTAGCTGGCCAAGGTTGTACTTGATTTGGCAAGGTTGATGAGCCAAACAGATGATTAGGCGAGGATATCGCATCGCTAATATTGATACTTGGCGGCAGTGCACCCTCTTTCATGGCGAAAATCATCTTCATGATCCCCGGCATGCCCGCAGCGGTTAACAGGTGGCCTAAGTTCGATTTAGCTGAGCCTATCAGCGGCGCCTGATTGCCAGCGAGCTTACCTTCAAAGAAGGTCTCCATTGAGGTAAGCTCTATTTTATCACCCAGTGGAGTCCCCGTTGCGTGACACTCAATGACCTCGATATCTTTAGGCTCAATGTCGCTGGCGGCATAGGCTCGCTCAAACGCTTTAACCTGCCCTTTAGGGTTAGGGCTTAGTACAAACTGCCCCTTACCATCGTTAGATAAGCCAACACCACTCACGACCGCATAGATATTATCATCATCACGCTCGGCATCATCTAAACGCTTTAGCACGAGTACGCCAGCACCTTCGCCAGCAAATAGCCCTTTGCTGTTACCATCAAAGGGGACAGAGATACCGTGATCTGGGTAGGCGTGAAAGATGGAGAAACCCATGTTAATAAAGAAGGGATCAGCCCCTGAGACTGCGCCTGCTAGCATCACATCGGCTTTGCCTGCACTTAAGTAGTCACAAGCAAGTTTCAGTGAGTAGACTGAGCTTGCACAAGCTGCATCGAGACTGAGCTGTGCGCCGCCTAAACCTAGCGCGTCTGCCACCACTTTTGAAGCGTTGTGGGCGATGGCGCCGTTAGCGTTATCTAAGGTGGCCTCACCTTGTGCTCGGCTCGTGTGGGCATTGGTTGGGTTTAGCTTAAAAGCACTTGCTCCGAGCTTATCTTGCAACGCCTTCTCAACGGCGCTGTGATAGATAGGCAGAAACAGATCGTTCGAGCGAGTCGTAGGAAACGACAGCGCTCCCATGATGATACCTGTGCGCGCTAACGAAGCGCTACCTAAGTTAATGCCCGCATCCTGGAGTGCTTTTCGGCTGGTATCAAGCGCCCAAAGAAAGCTGTCATCTAACCCTGTTAAGCTTTCACTTGGAAGTTGATAGCCTGTTGCATCGAAGTGGAAGTTTTCGATGTAGCCGCCTTTATCACAATAAAAACGGTCAGATTGTCCCTGAACACCTTGGTAGTCGCAGCTGTTAGCCCCGAGCTTTTTATTGGTTAAGGTGGTTCGTGAGTCTCGTTTATCTAGCAGGTTTTGCCAAAACTCACCTGGTGTCTTAGCATCCGGGTAGAGTGTGGCAAGGCCGACAATGGCAATCTTGCTCTGTTTAGTGCTGTTTGAGTTTGAAGAAGACATTAGACTTCTCCTTGTAAAGTTAGATTCGACATCTGTTTACTCTTGAGCTGAACCGTGTGTGTAGCCTGTAGTTGTGACAGGGCTATCTCACGATTTAATCCATTGATCAAAGGCGCGACAGTAAGAGGTACTCGGTGACTGATGAGTTGGCCTAATGCCTTAAGTAGGGTGGTGATATCATCACCGCCTTTGGCATTAACTGGCACCGTGCTGCAAGGGTAGTCAGTAGACTCACTCCCGCATTGACGATCCTGTTTAGCGATTTTGTCGATAAGGGTGCAGTTTTGTCTATCTGCGCCAAGTTCGACAAACAGCTTAGCGCCTTGCTTTTGTGCACTATGAATAAGGGCTGTAAAGTCTAAGGTATTGCAGAAGGTATCGGCGATGGAGCGGGCGACAACCTGAGAGTCTATTTTACCTTGAGCATTAGATACAGTGCTATCAGCCGATGCTGCACTGATAAACTTGATATCAATAGGCAGTGAATCTTGCAGAGGCTGATTGTAGAACTGCTCTACATTGCCATGCTCCTCCATCGCTGGAGCTGTGTGCATTGCCGTGACGCGGTTTGCAGCAATGCCTCGTTTTTTCAACTTAGCGAGCAGCTCTCGACACTGAGTCTCACAACCAGCAATCACACAGGTATCACCCTGAATAATGGCGAGGTAAGCGTGGGGGAACTCAGGTAATAGCGCTTCAATGGGCGCTGCTGGCGATCGAACAACAAAGCTGTTCCAGACAATATCTGCATCGTTATTATCAAGCTGCCAAGCCTTACGAACCGCTGTTAGTTTGCCTGAGATCGCGCTGGTAAATAGCGGGTCAGTTTTGGTTTTTTCAATCAAGGTATGTGGCTCTTTCCACACGCCAAGACTGGCCCACATCGACGCCTCACCCATGGAGTAACCTAAGGCAAAGTTGGGTGTGATAGTAAACTCTTTAACCAGCAGTTGAGTCAGTAGGTAGCTGCTACCTACACCAGCAATAGCCAGATCACCTAAGGCCATGGCTGGTGCCACTTTTGGGTCTAAGTGATAGATGCTGTCGGCTTGGAACATAGACTTCAAGTCTCCCTCACGCTCAAGTTGAGCGTAGAGTGACGGGAAGTATCCATGCAATTCACTGAACATATCGCTATAAACCGTCCTCACTCCAGGGTAGACAAAGGCAAGGCCATTTTGAGCCGGTGCCCCTAAAGGCTTAGCGGTAAAGTAGCTACCTGCTGGCGTACGATACTGACCATTCTCACTTATTACACTTGGTAGTTTCTCAGCCATGGCATCAAGCTCTTGAAGCATGGCTTCAACTGACGTTGCTTGTAGTGCGATAACCAGTTCGTAGTTTGTGCTTGCTTCGAAGGCAAGCAGGTTATCACGCATCAAATTAAGTAGCGATTCAGGAGTTGAGGCTGCTAGCAACTGAGTTCTCAGCGCGCCTAGTGAATTAATGAGTTCCACTTGGCTATTTGCTGAGACAACAAGTTGTAACCGCTTAGTATTGATAATCGATTTTGGTGCGGTAAAGCCTGTGCCTTGGGAGAGCACGAAGCTGATGCAGCTCTGATTGTTAACGCATTCGCTTGGGCTGTGGGCACTATTATCATCGCTGTGGGCACTGTCGCTTTGCCCCTTGACGCTATTTGTTAGGTTAATGGCCACCACGCGTGCTTGATGGTGGCTGGTAAACCAGTAGTGGCTATTGGCCTGTTTAGGACCGATTGACTGTGGATCTCTATGGTGTGTGCGAGAAGCAAGATCTTGGATGAGCTTACATACCGCATCAAACTGCTCAGTGCTATTAAGCTCTGGCAGATCAAAGCGCTTGCTGACGCTGTCAGGTTTGCGCTTTGCTTGGTTTAGGGCCTTAGCCATAGAGGTTGATGGATCTAAGTGCTCTTGTATCTGCATCGCAGCAAGCTGCGCATGGGGGTGAATTCGATTTTGCGCCGCCTTGAGTGCATGCATCATCAACAGTGAGCTAGATGGCGTTGAGATCTGTACTATCTTACCTTGCTCTATCGATTCGATAGTGGCTGTTAAGTTCGCTTCAAAATCATCGACCTTGATAGAGACAAGCTCTGTTGTCTCTAGCAATTTTGAGCTGTATAGCTCAGGCATTAACACACAAAGTTGTTCAGCCTGCTCAGATGCAGCATCTACACTCTTGCTTAAATCTAGTGAGGCAGGCAGCACCAAGAGTGCGATGCGCAGGGGCATCTCACTCTTGATAACTTGCTCACTGACGCTCGCGTTAGCTGTCAGCTGGTCCATTAAGACTTTTCTCCACTAATGCGGTTCGCAGTGCTGTTTTCATTCAAAAAAGCACTATTGAGGTTTTTACTGATGGTGACTTTCGCCCCTTTCATCATGGCGCTAAGCTCACCATTTTCATGGTATAGCGCGACATTAGCCTCAAGTGAACGAGCACTTGTTTTGACAACTTCAAGTGTTAGCACTGCTTTGTCACCAAATGCCAGCGGCTTATTTGAGACAAACTCGCCGATAGTAGAAGGTAAGCTTGCCGCACCGTATTTAATCCTTGCCCATACCAGCATCGCCTGCAGCAGTAGATCTTCTGCAAATGGCTGACTACCACCGATATGCTGCGTGGCAACAAACTGGCCGCAATCACTGTCATCGACTTGTGGTAACTGACAACTAGCCAGCAGCCCCGCATCATCAAAGTTAAAGACCTGCTTTATGCCCTGCAGACGTGGCCCATGGAATAGGGTGCCATTGCTGTAGAGCTCTGCGCTATCCGTAATGGCTTCACCAGTTAAATCGATAGACTTAGTGGCAAAGGTCTCATTAGATACGGCAAGTGTGGCCTTGTACTGCGGACGACCTTGACTGCTGATTAATGCAGCAATTTGGTTGTTGTCAGTAGGCGTCAACTCAAGGGTTATCTCTTGAGCATTACTGCTGTCGAAGATGATCCCCTTAAGCAGTTTATAGTCGAGTACTTTGACTTGAGCACCAAGCACCTTGCTTGCAGCTTCTCGCATCCACTGTATTGCACATACTGTGGGGAGCACTGGATTACCGCTAATGCGGTGGTCTTGGATGAAGACCATGTCATTAGGGTTTAATGCTCTAGTTAGAGAGACTGGTGCTAGCGGGTGTGATGCATAAAACACCTCACCCGCATTAAGCTTTTTTACAGAAGCGTCCTTCTTTGAAGCATCGTCGCCACCTTGCATAGAGGTACCGATAAGCAGCTGAGCGCCGGTCTCACTGAGCAGTTGGGTGGCAAATAGCTCCGCCCCTGCCTTTAGTGGGATAACGTACACGCCACGTTCGGTAAACATCTTCTTAAGTGCGTCTGTCACCATGCCGCCATCCCAAGGGCCCCAGTTAAAGCTCATTACCTTAGCTTGTGGGTTACGTGCAGTGAACTGCAGTGCTGCCTTGTTGAGGATGTCGTTAGACATAGCGTAATCGCTCTGGCCTGTGTTGCCGTAGAAACCAGCAGCAGATGAGAACATCGCCAGCAGTTTCACCTTGCTTGAATCAAGTGCAGCAAGCAGGGCTTTAAGGCCGTTAACTTTAGTGCCGTATACGCGAGCAAGCTCTTCGATTGTTTTATCTTGAATATGCTTATCGGCAAGCACGCCAGCACCATGGATAAGGCCAGTTATCTCGCTTGAGCGTCCATTTAATGCTTTTGTAATTGCGGCGGTGTCGGTCACATCCATGCTGACATATTCAGCACTTGCGCCAACCTCTGCAAAAGCATTCAGGGCTGTGTTGATCTCAATAGAGCTCTTAACAGTCCAAACTAACGCTTCAACCTGTTTAGGGGTTGGCTTGCTGCCTGTAGAGATAATATGCGCAATCGCTGCGGGCTTTAGCTCGCTTATTTGCTTACCCGTTGCCCAAGTTGGAATAGCTTGAAGTTCACTACGACCTGCTAGGATAAAGTGTGACTGAGTACGCTTAGCAAGGGCTAGGGCACATTCAAAGGTCACACCTTTTGCACCACCCGTCACTAGGATTTTATCAATAGAGTTAAGCTCTGCTTTGGCAGTTTTGTTACTTGCCTCTCCCGCAACTAAGGTGCAGCGACTCACGTTGCCCTTGTTATCAATAGATAAACCGACTTCAGGAAGCCCTGTAACGCTATCGAATAACTCAGCTGTGATAGCATCGGCAAGATGGGTTGCATCTAGGCTTGTTGCAATGTCGAGTGCACGGCAGAAGACGCTTGGCCACTCATGGCTCAGTGTCTTAGTTAAACCTGCAAGTGCAGCTTGGTTTAGCTCTGCATTTTCTAGTGCTCTCGCGTCTAAGTAACCAAAACCACCGTCGATACGACTAACCGTGATAAAGCTACGACGCTTATCACTTGATGTTGTTAACTTTGGCTGTAGCAACTTAGCCCAAAGGAAGGCTTGGCTAACATGAGTGTAGCTGTCATCGCTAAGGTTGACTGCGTTATTAACGCTGTTGCTATCAGCTTCAGGTTGTAGATGGATAAACCCACCAATTTGACCTAGTTGCTGCTCAATTTGAGCAATAATAGCGCTGATACCTGTTTCATCAAGGCTTGTTGCTTGAAAGCTTGCAACATCACTGTTAAGTGGTGATTGTGCCGCACCCTTAGGTAAACGCACAACGGCAACCTTAAGGCCTTGTTTAGTTAGTTTCTCTGCGAGTACGCCTGCGTTGTGACCATCATCGTTAATCACTACGGTTGCGTCTGCGGCGAAACAGTTGTTGATTTGATCCGCCGCTTTAAGCTTTTTTAGCGCTACCTCACTGTGAGGAGGCAGTTCTAGTGAAGAGGTAATTGTCTCTGCTACTGACTTTACAGCACCTGATACAGCAGCACCTACTGTAGATCGTGAGCCTTCAGCGTCTGTTGTAGAGAGTTTGCTGTTCATGTAGCTTACGATTTCGCCCAGTGTACGACACTCAGCAAGATCTTCTGGATTTAGCTCAGGAAGGCCTGGAAGCTCATCTTGAACAGTACCTAGAATTTCAACACGCTTGATTGAGTCGATACCTAGGTCTGCTTCCATATCCATGCTAAGTTCTAGCATCTCAGTTGGGTAGCCAGTCTTCTCAGCAACCACAGACATCATAGTGCCTTGCACTTGATCTGCACTTAACGCAGTAGAGAGCGAGCCCTCAGCGGCTTTTAAAGGTGAAGAGTCAGTAGTGCTTGTTGCTGTTGCTTGAGAACCAACAGATGGTAGTTTCGAATTCATGTAGCTTACGATTTCGCCCAGTGTACGACACTCAGCAAGATCTTCTGGGTTTAGTTCAGGCAAGCCTGGAAGCTCATCTTGAACAGTACCTAAAATCTCAACACGCTTGATAGAGTCGATACCAAGGTCTGCTTCCATATCCATGCTAAGTTCTAGCATCTCAGTTGGGTAGCCAGTCTTATCGGCAACCACTGACATCATAGTGGCTTGGACCTTCTCTGCAGAAAGAGCCGCGCTCAGGGCTGTTTCCGCAGAGAGTCCGCTGGTAGCTGGCGCTGCAGCGGCACTTGTATTAGCCCCTACAGAAGGCAACTTGCTATTCATATAAGTCACGATTTCACCCAGAGTACGACACTCGGCAAGATCTTCTGGGTTTAGTTCAGGCAGGTCTGGAAGCTCATCTTGAACAGTACCTAAAATCTCAACACGCTTGATAGAGTCGATACCAAGGTCTGCTTCCATATCCATGCTAAGTTCTAGCATCTCAGTAGGGTAGCCAGTTTTCTCGGCTACAACAGACATCATAGTGCTTTGTACTGTCTCGGCGCTCAGGGTTGTTTCCGCAGAGAGTCCGCTGGTAGCTGGCGCTGCAGCGGCACTTGTATTAGTCCCTACAGAAGGCAACTTGCTATTCATATAAGTCACGATTTCGCCCAGTGTACGACACTCAGCAAGATCTTCTGGATTTAGCTCTGGTAGACCAGGTAGTTCATCTTGAACTGTACCCAAGATCTCAACACGCTTGATAGAGTCGATACCCAGGTCGGCTTCCATATCCATCTCAAGCTCTAGCATCTCAGTTGGGTAACCAGTTTTCTCGGCTACAACAGACATCATAGTGCCTTGTACTTGATCTGCACTTAAACCTGTAGAGAGTGAGCCCTCAGCGGCTTTTAAAGGTGAAGAGTCAGTAGTGCTTGTTGCTGAACCAACAGATGGTAGTTTCGAATTCATGTAGCTTACGATCTCACCCAGTGTACGACACTCGGCTAGATCTTCAGGGCTTAGCTCGGGCAGGCCAGGTAGCTCATCTTGAACCGTACCCAAGATCTCAACACGCTTGATAGAATCGATACCAAGGTCGGCTTCCATATCCATCTCAAGCTCTAACATCTCAGTTGGGTAGCCAGTTTTCTCGGCAACTACAGACATCATAGTGCTTTGTACTTTTTCCGCACTTAAACCTGTAGAGAGTGAGCCCTCAGCGGCTTTTAAAGTTGAAGAGTCAGTAGTGCTTGTTGCTGTTGCTTGAGAACCAACAGATGGTAGTTTCGAATTCATGTAGCTTACGATTTCACCCAGTGTACGGCACTCGGCTAGATCTTCAGGGCTTAGCTCTGGCAGATCTGGTAGTTCATCTTGAACCGTACCTAAGATCTCAACACGCTTGATAGAGTCGATACCAAGGTCGGCTTCCATATCCATCTCAAGCTCTAACATCTCAGTTGGATAACCAGTTTTTTCGGCAACCACTTCAAGCATGGTCGCTTGGACTTTTTGTGCGGAGAGTGAGCCTTCAGCGGCTTTTAAAGGTGGAGAGTCAGCGGCGCTTGTATTAGATGTAGCGACAGGCTCAACTCTGCTTTCTACTTTTGCTGCTTGAGCAACAGTGACTGCTTGCACAGGTGTTATGGCTGGAGCTACTTGAACTACAGGTGCGGCCATTGGAGCTGGAGTTGCCACTTTCGCAGGAGCAGCTTGAACTGGTGCACTAACAATAGGAGCCACGGTGCTTGGTGCTGCTTGGATGACAGCTGGTTGAGCAATAGGAGCGACTTGAACTGGTGCTGGCGTGCCATTGAGTAAATTAAGCGCTGCGATATTGCTACCAGCTTGCATCTCAAGAAATTGAGTGTGGCTTTGCAGTGTTTGAGCTTGAAGCTGGTGGAACTGCTCCATTGAGCGTTGTAGGCTCTCTGGAATGGCAACTCCAGAACCTGCAAGCTTCGTCTGCTCTGTCATCAAGGTCGTGAAGGTCTCGCCATATTGCTGCGGGATCTCAAGGAACTGTTGATGAAGCTCTGCTGCTTGCTGCTGGGCTGCAAAGAAGCTAGTAAGCGCATCGCTGCTAACATTTAGAACCGCTGAAGGCTCGGTATTAAAGGCTGGTTTGTTTTGAGACACTACTTGACTCTCTTGAACAGAATGGGTTATCACAGGGTTTGCTTGAGCTGTTGATACTTCAACAATTTTCTCAACGACTGTTGGGACTTCTACAATTTTTTCCACTTCAACGATCTTTTCAACTTCGACTACTTTTTCAACAACCTTCTCTTCAACGATAGTTGAGCTAGTGACTGCACCAGTGTGGAGAGATTTTTCCATCTTAGCGCGGGTTGATTTGCTGATATGGTTAACCGCATTAAGGGAGATGCTCATTGGAGAGCGTTTCTCTGGCGCAGCAATATCAGCTTGGTATGGATCGATATTATCGAGTTTGATACCAGCAACGGCTAACTGGACGGCGGCTTGCTTAAGTTGAAGATCGCTATCGCCTTTAGGGCTTGGGTTGATAGAGATAGCACACAGCTCATTCATTCTGTCAGCAAGTGTACCTTGTACCAACTTCTGCAATATGTTCTTAGGTCCAAACTCAACAAAGATACGTGCACCGTCTTTGTACATCGCTTCTAACTCTGCGGTAAAGCGTACCGATTGAAGCATATGTTTCTTGAACGAGGCCTTAATCTTAGCGCCTGTATTGGCATAAAGTTCACCAGTGGCGTTTGAATATAGTGCGCGAGTCGGCTTGCTGAATTTTGCGCCGTCGATAGCTTTAGCAAAAGGGGCTTGAGCATGACCCACAAGCTCAGTATGGAAGGCACCCGATACTGGCAAGTTGATCGCCTTATAACCAAGTTCACTAAGGGCTTTAGCGGCTTCGCCAGTTGATGAGGTTGGGCCTGCAATGACAGATTGTGTCGGCGCATTGTAGTTAGCCACTTTTACGCCATCGAACTTAGCGATAGTCGCTTCAACTGACTCTAGATCGGCAGCAGATTTGGTAATGATGGCGAACATGGCACCAGCGTCGGCCTCAACGCCATTTTTAGCCGGAGCTTTGGTTGCCATGGCATCACCACGGGCAAAGGCTAGCTTGTAGTAGTCATCCGTTGAGATAGCGCCAGATGCACAAAGTGCGCTTAGTTCACCAAAGCTGTGTCCCGCTACCATATCGGCATTAAAGCCTGCGGCTGTGAACAGCTCGTACTGACCCATTGAGATGGCACCGATAGCACTTTGTGCATTAGCGGTGTTGGTCAAAATGGCTTCTTGGGCTTTAAGGTCATCTTTATTAAAGACAGGCTTTGGGTAAAGTGTCTGTGAAAGCGGCGTTTTATCGTTAGCAGCGAAGACTTTATCGGCGGCTACAAATTGCTGACGCATCTCAGGGTAGTAACAAGCTAGATCTCGGCCCATATTAAGATATTGAGAACCTTGACCAGCAAATAGTGCCGCGACTTTACCTGTTACAGCGTTTGCACGATAGCTAGTGCCACCTGGAAGCTGGAAGCCTTCTTGAGCGGCAAGAGTATCTGTAGCAAGTTTAGCAATTGCTTGCTTGATCTGTGTTGCTAGCTCTTCGGCTGTATTAGCAACTAAACCGATACGCGGAGCGTTGGCATCTAGTTCACGTAGACCGTAATCTTGTGCAGCAGTGGCGATGATAAACTCATCGGTTGTTGCTGCAGTCGCTAACTTATTTAACTCAGCGATAAGTGCATCTTTTGAGGATGCACTGATTAAGAAGCTTTGAGCCACTTGGCGCTGACGGTATTTAGCTTTTTCGCTATCTAGGCGACTGTGTTCATTATTGTACTCTTCCAACACGAAGTGGAAGTTAGTGCCACCGAAACCAAAGGAGCTGATACCTGCGCGGCGGGGGGTGCCGTCAACACGTGGTAACCAAGGGCGTGTTTCAGTGTTGAGATAAAATGGCGAGTTTTCAATATCAAGTTTAGGGCTAGGCTGACTGACATTGATGGTTGCCGGCAGAACCTTATGGTGCAGTGCAAGGGCGGCTTTAATCAAACCCGCAGTACCAGCGGTTGATTTAGTGTGACCAATTTGAGACTTAACTGAGCCAAGGGCAATATGCTGTTTAGTGTCGTTGCCATTAGCAAATACAGAACAAAGGCCTGCAAACTCGGCTGCATCACCAGCGGCAGTACCTGTACCATGGGCTTCGATTAAGCCTAATGTGTGCGGCGCAAAACCTGCATCATCATAGGCGCGGTTGAGCGCTTTAGCTTGACCTTCAGGACGTGGAGCGTAGATGGACTTAAACTTACCATCGGATGATGAGCCTATGCCTTTAATGACTGAGTAGATACGATCGCCATCGCGCTCGGCATCTTCAAGACGCTTAAGGGCAATCATGCCGATCCCTTCACCAATCATCATGCCTTTTGAGTCGATATCAAATGGCTGAATAGTTTCATTAGTGGTAAAGGCTGGTGTCTTTGAGAAACTCATGTACATGGACGGTGAGTTATCGGTACACACACCACCTGTGATCATCATCTCTGAGCGACCTTCGGTCAGCTCGGTTAACGCCATGCGCATCGCAGCAAGAGAGCCTGCACAGGCTGCATCGACCACGCAGTTCATACCACCTAAATCGAAGCGGTTGGCGATACGACCCGAAATAACGTTACCCAGTGAACCTGGGAATGAGTTCTCCTCCCAGTGTACATATTGATCTTGGAACTTTTTGATAAGCATCGCGCTGTCTTCGTCGCTAATGCCGCTGTTAGCAAAGACTTTCTTTAGTACAGGGTACTGCAGGCGCGCGGTTAGGCTGTGGCTGATCTTCTGACCACCACCCACACCCAGTGTGATGCCTATCTTGTCTCTGTCATAGCCCTCTGGCAGATTCGCATCGGCCAAGACCTCTTTTGCCACGATCAGTGATAGCAGCTGTGATGAATCGGTTAGCTCAAGGATATTTGGCGGCAGGCCAAACTCCATTGGATTGAAGTCAACATCTGGAAGGAAACCACCACGCTTACAGTAACTCTTATCTGGGGTGCTCTTATTCGCATCATAATACTCTTCAGGCTGCCAGTGAGTGGAGGGCAGCTCAGTGATCGCATCGATTTTTTCGCTGATAAGATCCCAGAACTTGTTTAGGTAGCGGGAGTTAGCAAAGATACTGGCCATGCCGACGATGGCGATAGGCATATCTTTAAGGCGTTTATTAAGACGCTTATCAGCTTGGGGATCTTGATTCATTTCAGCTGTATTTGTCGAGGATGCTTTTGCTGATTTTTTATCAGCTAATGGCTTTGAGGGTTTAGAGGTCTGGCTCATTATGAGTCTCCACTGGGTGCCTGAGATTCAGGCGTCTTGTTGTTAGTCTCAACGTTTTCTGTGACAGTGCCATGACTAAGCTTGGCGCCAGGAAAGCGTTGTAAAAAAGTGTGGTAGTTGCGAACGAGCAACTTACGCAGATGAAACGGCCCATGCTTTAATACATTGGCGATATATCGGTTTGTGGCTTGAGTATTGCCATCTTTGTAGATATCTAGATATATCCAGTCACTGTCAGGATCGACACCGAGCAGGATTGAATAGGATTCTTCGTCACTCAGCTGAGGTGGGATGGTCAGAGAGACCACCTGTACAACATTGTCGCTATCAGTGTTAGGTAGCGCTAAGGTCTCGGCGAGTGTTTCGTAGTGTAGTGTATAGGTTTCGATATCACTGCCTTGAGTGATCGGCAGTTGATTAAAGTAACGTTGCGGTACATGGGGACTTTCAATGCCATTGATACGGGAAACACCATAGCGTTTGAGGCAGCGTGCTAAACCAGATCTAGAGACATTGGGGTTAATAAACTTTTGGGTGACCACCAATAATCTATCTAGAGGGATCTTTAACTGGTATCTCAATCCGACCACAACATACTCTTGCAGTGGTGTGAGGGTGGTATTGAGATGATGGGGAGTATTGGATGTATCGGCTACTGAATCACGCTTTCGCCACTTGCGCACAGTCGCTTCGCTAATGTTGAGCACTTTAGCGAGCTGGGACACTGTAAGATCCGATCCTTGGATAAATCGACGCATCTCTGGTGTAGTGGTGGCATTTCGGTGCCTAGTCTCTGTTGCGCACTGCGTACGCTTATCCGAATTTATCTGCTCCGGATTTTTGTTCACACTATCTTGCTCTGCCATCGGTTTAGCGGGTATCCATGAACAATCTACTGGGACTTACTACGACTTTATGACTAGATAATATCTGCAGAATATCCATTTTATCGTAATTTATCAGTATTTTTTGGCTAATGGTTGAGCAGACTACCTGACCTTAAGTGACAACACAATCACCTGGGACTTAATAATTCCTCTTCCGACCAGTTTGAGCTTACACGTGTTTATTTATGTGTGATAGATGTTTCATTTTTACCAGCTGGAATAAAACATCATTAAGGTCAAATAACACTCAGGTATACAAGTCGACACTTTAAGTTAACAAGCGCGTTAACTATATTAATCAGCACCGCTAAAACACTCTGAGTAGCTCAACTTCTTATACTGATTGATATTGCTCACGTCTGTTTAGCAAAGGGGGGAGGGGCAGATATAGTTAGCATCAGGTGGTGAACGGGGTTAGCGCAGCAAGTTAAAATTATCGTTAAGCTGAGGTTACCTCTAATTTCCATCTAGATTCACCTGATCTTAAGCACTCTTGAAGTCAATGATTCTTAAATGTTAGTTTCTAAGGCTAACTTATTTGATAATGGTGCTTATGGAAGAGTTAACATCCCTATTTCAATCATATTGCCAAGCCTTTGATGACAAAGATGCCGTGGCTATATCCAGTAAATATACCATTCCTTGTGCGATATCCGATGCCGATGGTGCTCTAGTGTTTAATGAGCATTCGGCTTTACTTGAAAAGTTTGCTAGCAACTGCAATCGTCTTGGTGAGTTAGGCCATCAATATTCTGAGTTTGTGCTCTCAGAGCAGCGCCAACTCGGTAAAGGGGTTGCCATGGTAGATGTTGGTTGGCGAGTTTATTTCACGGATAGGTCGAGTGAATTTAGGTGTTTATACATAGTCCATAAAACGGAGCCAGGCTGGCGAATATTCAGTGCCCATCTCTACGCTGAAGCGCATTCAAAATAGATGATTAATTAAGAAGCCAATTGTTGACTTAAGAGGTTAACCTTATTAAATCATATTAGAAAAAATGCAGCCTCTCTATGAGGCTGCATCTATTTTACATAAGACTGATTGGTATTACATGGATACCTTAATGCCGATAAAGGCTTTACGGCCAACAAGGTCATAAAGGGCATCATTGGTGTATCCTGGTGGTAAGGTATCAAACAGGTTACGCACTCCGCCATTAATCATCACGTTATCGGTGATATGGTACGTTGCTGTTAGATCATGAGTTGTCATCGAGCTGATATAACCTGGCTCTAAATCTTCAGGAGAACCTCCGTTTACGGAGACATCATAGGTTACGACTCTGTCGATGTAACGTGTAGCCCAACTAAGGTTTAAGTCTTCAAGCTGGTAATCGATAGCTAGACGAAATTGCAGCTCAGGATCTCCCACTTCCCCTTTCTCATCATTGATCTCATCTGGACGGTTTTGGAACTCGAGGCGCTCTAGTTCGAGTAACTGGTTACCCAATAAGTTAAACTTTAACTCTCCAGGAAGGTTAAATGTTGCCAGATCAAAATTGTAAGCGGCTTGAAATTCTAAACCACGAGTATTGAGGGCAGCAGCATTTAAGAATCCAGAGCGAACTAGGCTCACATCGTGAGTTATTGGGTCACGGTCGACAGCTGAACAGAAATCATCATCGGGACCACCTGTGGCATCGACACAGTTATCGGCAATACTCTGTGCCGTTACCTCAATAATTGCATCTTCAATTTCAATATCATAGTAATCAAGCGTAAATGATAGCTCATCGACAAAGGTCGGTGTCCAAACGAGACCGCCAGTAAATGAAGTTGAAGTTTCAGCTTTTAATTCTGAATTACCACCTGAGATGATATCAACACTGACGTTATCATTGGCCTGAAATCCTGATGGAATACCTAGTGCAGCACAGTTTGCTACGCGATCTGGATCATCGTTGATATTGTCTGCATCACAGGGATCTGCTACACGACCAAATCCTGGAGAGCGAGGACTAAATGCCTCTGATATGTTGGGGGCGCGAACGGCTGAACCATAGGTACCGCGTACACTAACTTGTTCAATAGGGGCATAGAACATGCCTACTTTCCAAGCCTCAGCTTTACCTGCATGGGAGTAATCAGCTGTGCGGTAAGCACCGTCTACAGTTAACTCGTGAGCAAAGGCAAGATCTTTTATTAGCGGGACATTCACCTCAACAAAGTACTCTGTGACATCATATTCACCAAAAGAGTCAGGGGTTGCTGCGTTTGTTAAAAAGCCTGCTTTGGTGAATTCATCGGTAATTGAAGCTGAGCTCTCTTCACGGTATTCGAAGCCGACAACCATGGCAAGAGGTCCACCTTGTAGTTCAAGGAACTCCTCAGAGTCTCCTGAGATTGTGCCGCCGATGACCTGTTGAGTGATCTTATCTTCACGGGTGACATCTGCTGAGATCCAGTCTCGTGCTTCCTCTGAAGACTGGCCTAAGCCGAAAGGGTTATAGGCAACACAATCACTGCCATTGACCGAAGCTGGATCGGTATAATCATCTCCTTGAGCACTTGGTACTTGGCTTCGGCAAGCTGCTAAACCTGTTGCAGGATCTATGACAGAATCTAATGCCGCGACAAAGTTATCAGGGATGAGATCATTAAGGGTTTTACGTTCGTTACTGGTTTCACCGTAGATATAATATAGATCGTAATCTAGAGTGGTTTCACTTAAGTCAAAACCACCTTTAAAGCCACCAACATAGCGGAATAGTTCTCGAGTGTTCGAGGCTGAGCGGTTGCCAAGTTCATCAAAAAACTTAGCAAATACGGCTGTTTCTTGACCTGCGTCTTGTAACGTTGTTCTTAAGCCTTCATCTAAAAAAGCATTGTCATTTACGTTAACACTGACATTGCCGAAGCGAAATGAGGGCTGGAACTGCTGCTTAATATCTGATCTTACAAACTTAAATTCACTATACAGTTCGATGTTATCGTTTAGATCAAAATTGAGCGAAGAGGATACTGTGACTCTTTCTACGCCGGGAATGTAGTTTTCATAGGACTCACCGTCAAAACAGGTGTCACAACCGTCGGGAAATGAGCCAAAAGCAAAGCTATTGGTGCCAACGCGCTCTACCTGTCTCAATGGGTTTCCTGCGTTATCAAATACCCAGCGCCCACCAGGCCCACCAAAAGCATTAATTATTCCTGTACTGCTGATTAGTTCGGAATAGACCTTAGGCACCCTTAATCGATCTGGGATCCCGTCGGTTTCTGTTTCACTATCAGGGTTAATGATGGTTCCCCAGCCATCAAATTGGCGTATATCTGTCGATAACACCTCTTTAGTGCGATCGTAACCTGCAAAGAAGGTGATATTACCGCGTCCATCAGCGATGCTGGCTCCGCCAAGAATATCAAATGAGTGTTCCTGTGTACCAACACTCTCAGTTGAACCTGCGGTACGAGCATTAAACTCAAAACCCTCATAGTTGTCTTTTAGAATGATGTTAATAACACCTGATACAGCGTCAGAACCATAAATTGCCGATGCCCCGCCTGTCACTATTTCAACCCGTGAGATGAGGCTCGCAGGAATGGTCGATAGATCTACCTGCGATGAGCCAGGCTCACCAGCAACATGGCGCTTACCGTTTACGAGTACTAAGGTTCTGTTTGCGCCTAATCGTCGTAGATCTGCCGAGCTTATTCCCGCGCTTTCATTGCTGTTGTTATTGCCAATAATCGTGTTGGTTGCGCCAATGGCGGGTAACTCAGCGAGTATGCTGCCTAGATCTGAGTTACCAAATTTGGCTAGCTCTTCTGAGTCCAGTGTAACAATTGGAGCGGGTTGGGTGAGTTCAGCTTTTGCAATTCGAGAACCCGTAACTGCAATTTTCTCGATGTTATCGCCATTTTCATCGTTTTCCTCTGCAAAAACCGGTATTGCAAGTGAGGTAACGAGACTCACGGAGATAGCCAATCGAATCGATCGGGTTAATTTGGAGTTTGGAAACATTTTTCTCTCCCTAAAACAATCTGTTGAGGCGCCGCTTAGGTTTGTAGTCTTTATTGATACAGCACCGGAAACGTAAAAATGCCATAAAATATTCACGTAAATGTCACGCTTATTACCCAAAGAGTTCACAAATCGGAGTTGGCGGCGTGATAAAGATGTTTGTTATCTAGGAGTGGCGTTTTTAATGCCATATTTGTTACATTTGAACTTGAGTTAAATAGACTTTTCTTTTGCTAAACAATCATTAGGTTATATATGAATATCTTTTTACTACTGGCTGGAACTTTGAGTGGTATTGCTGGGCTTTTGCATCTTGGTTGTATCTACTTTGGTGGCCCTTGGTATCGCTTTTTTGGGGCTGGGGAGCAGATGGCGCAACTGGCGGAGCAGGGGAGTCTTAGACCTACATTGATAACCTTAGGCATTACCTCTGTGTTGGCTATATGGTCGCTCTACGCTTTTTCTGCTGCAGGGGTTATCGGACGTTTACCTTTTATAAAAACGGTATTGGTTGTTATCACCTCTATCTATCTTTTAAGAGGTGTTGCAGGGTTTTTATTGATAAATAACCCTATGGGCAGAAGTGCTGAGTTTTGGATCTGGAGCTCCATAATCTGTCTAGCGCTTGGTTTGATGCATCTATTTGGACTCAAACAACAATGGGCTAGTTTGTGAATTTTAGCTTTTGTTGAGTAAACTCTGTTAATCACGGTTTCGCTTTTTTCTCAATCGTTTATAGTGGTGAGTGATTGTTATTTACTCATAATTCAGGACGGAGCGACGGATGAGAATGAGCTTATTGAACTACGTTAAACTGACTCTGAGTTTTGCGATTTTTTTGCCTGTTCTCTCTGTGGCGGCTGTGACAAAGACAGATGCAGGGTCAGAGCTAGAGACAAGGTCAGCCAAAGAGATCGTGGCTCTGTCTGATAAACAGATGCGCGGTGAGTCTAGTTATACCGTGGCAACCATGAACATTATTCGCCCTGACTGGACCCGCTCCATGAGTATGAAGAGCTGGACAAAAGGACAAGACTTGTCGCTTGTACTGGTGACTGCGCCTGCAAAAGATAAAGGCAGCGCTTCACTTAAACGTAAGAAAGAGATGTGGAACTGGATCCCCTCCATTGAGCGTGTCATCAAAATCGCTCCCTCTATGCTCAGTCAATCTTGGATGGGCTCTGACTTTACTAATGACGACCTTATTAATCAGTCATCTATCGTGGTTGACTATACCCATACCTTAGTTAAAGAGGAGATGGTTGATGGTGACAATAGCTATGTGATTGATGCCTTCTCTAAAGAGGATGCGCCCGTGGTGTGGAGTAAGGTTCGGTTGTGGATCTCAACGAAGAGTTACCTGCAAAGAAGAGTCGAGTTTTATGATGAGGCCGATGCGCTGATAAATACCATGGAAACCTTCGATGTTAAGCAGCTTGGTGGCCGTTTAATTGCTACCCGTATGACCATGGTGCCAGCGGAAAAACCTGGCAATAAAACCGAGATGATCACCCATGAAGCCCAGTTCGATTTTGAGCTAGGCGATGATTTTTTCTCTCAACAGCAGATGAGGGCCTTAAGGGATTAAAAGCAGGGTGTCACTTGGTGACTTCGAGGGCGCTGCGCTTCTAGGATCGGCTTACGGTCTCCTAGGTTCTAGGAAAAACAAAGAATGGAGTTTACTGCGTTGCTCTGGCTCTGTCTTTTGACGTTATAGAATCTAGCAGCGAAGCATTCTAGCCGTGAGCTTGCGAACGTCCTAGCGTACTGAGTCTAGAGCCTAGAAACAAGTGAAGTGACTAAGTTAAATGCGTAAGGAAAATCTATGTTATTCAAGTTGGCGTGGCGTAATCTCTGGCGACAGAAAAGGCGCACTTTGTTAACCGCTTTAGCTCTCTCTCTGGCTTTGTTCCTGTCACTATTTATGCGCAGTATGCAGGAGGGAAGTTATGAGAATAACATTGATAATAGTGCCCGCTTTTCAACGGGTTTGCTGCAGCTGCAAAATCCTGAGTTTAGTGAGAGCCAAAGCATTGAAGACCTGCTGTCAGCGGCAACTGATTTTATTGCCCCTGTTACCGCTCCTCCGCTCAGCCCCCATATCACACACTATCTGCCAAGAATTGAATCCTTTGCGCTGGCATCTGCCAGTGAGCGTGCTAAGGGGGTGATGGTATTTGGTGTAGAGCCTGAACGTGAAGACAGTTACTCAGGTATTGCCGATAAATTGATTGCTGGTGAGTTTATCGACGCCGATGATAAGCAGGTACTGGTGGGTGAAGGACTGGCACAGTTTTTATCAATTAAGGTCGGTGATGAGTTAGTGCTCTATGGCCAAGGGTATCGTGGTCAGACTGCTGCAGGTTTATATAAGGTAAAAGGCATTATCCACTTTCCACTGGCCGCCATGGATAATCAATTGGTTTATATGCCGATTAAGCTTGCTCAAACTCTCTATTCAACCGGAGAACAGGTTACCTCTTGGGTGCTTCACACCGACTCGCTTGACGCGGTGGCTGAGATTAAATCTGAGCTTGTTAAGGTCTTTGGTAGCAAGGTGAATGTACGGGATTGGCAACAACTCTCCCCTGAGATGGCGCAGCAAATTGCCATGGATAAAGCTGGCGGTGTTTTTATGATGTATCTGCTCTATGGCGTGGTGGGTTTTGGTCTGTTTGCTACGATTCTAATGATGACGTTAGAGCGGCAACGAGAGTTTGGCGTCATGCTCGCCACTGGGCTGTTACGACGCAAGTTATTGGGGTTAATCGCCATTGAGTCTGGATTTATCGCTTTGATTGGTGTCTTGATAGGCTTAATTATCACCCTGCCTGTGGTTACCTATTTTCATTACCATCCCATTCAACTGACTGGTGAGACCGCGCAGTTGATGCTGGAGATGGGCTGGGAGCCCATTATCCCTATGATGTTGTCTTTTAGTTTGATATTAGATCAAGTCAAAATCGTGTTGGGTCTGATGTTTATCTGCCTGCTCTATCCTCTGTGGCGTGCTTACCGTATCGATCTGGTGTCAGCATTAAAAGGAGATAGCTATGGGTAATAACAGCCAAGTTGTCAGAAAAAAGGCGATGACAGCTCAGATAGTTAAGCTGGCTTGGCGTAATTTGTGGCGCAATAAAATCCGCACAGGGATCATGCTTGCTTCTATGGTATTTGGTTTGATGGGTGTAGTCACCATGATGGGGTTCCTGTCAGGTATGTACGTCAGCATGATAGACAATGCCATTGCTTGGCAAACCAGTGATGTTCAGGTGCAAAACAGACGCTACCTTGAGGACCCTGATATCAATGAGGTGATTGTTAATCCCGCAGCACTCTACTCAGAACTTGAGCGTTTGCCGCAAGTGAGTGCTTATTCAGCGCGAGTAGTGGCCGATGGTATGGTGGCCTCAGCTAGAGCGAATCGGGGCATACGGATAAATGGCGTCAATGTTACTGATGAGGCTGCAGTCACTCCTATCGCAGCCCATATTGAGCAGGGGACTTGGTTACCAGAAACTGGACGCTATCCAGTTGTGGTCTCTCAAAAGACCGCGGAGCGCCTGCGATTATCTTTAGGCTCTAAAGTGGTGCTGACCTTCAGTGATGTAAACAAGGATGTGACTGGCGCAGCGTTTCGGGTCAGAGGGATCTATCGCTCTCCATCAAGTAGCTTTGACGATGCGAACCTTTATGTAAGGCAACAGGAGTTAAGTCAACTTGCTGGCGTCGAAGGGGTGCATGAAATCGCAGTCTTACTCGACGATAGCCAAGGTGGTGATAGCTTTGATAACCAAGGTGCAAAGTTGGTGGCACAGGCGCTGCGCAAGGTGAGCTCAACACAAAATCAGATCCGAGATTGGCAACAAATTCAGCCTATGCTCGCGACCATCATTTCACAAATGGGAGTGAGTAATGGCGTTATCTTACTTATCTTCGTGACTGCCATGGGCTTTGGCATCATCAATGTCATGCTGATGTCAGTGTTTGAGCGTACCCGTGAGTTCGGTGTTTTGATGGCGGTAGGCATGGTTAAGAGTAAGGTATTTCTTCTTATCTTACTCGAATCTTGCTTACTCGGAGTGACAGGAGCAGGTCTTGGATTACTTGGCAGTTTTGCTGTTATAGCCCTGTTAAGTCAGACAGGCATCCCCCTTGGCAGTATGTCTGAGGGATTAGGGGCTTTTGGCGTCGATACCACGCTTTATCCTGTGTTGAAAATAGGTGAATATTTAGGGGTATTTTTAACTGTGGTGGTGGCCAGTATGCTTGCCTCTTTGTACCCCGCTAGGCAAATTTTAAAGCTGCGGCCAGTGGATGCTATGTCTCATAAGCACTAGCTTCATAAACACTAGTCTCATAAGCACTAGCCGTATAAGCATTAGCGACACCTATTTTAAATTTGGATAATCAGCAGAGAAGCTAATTGATGAGTATTGAAATAAGTCAGTTAAGTAAAACCTATAACCCAGAGAGTGACTTTCCTGTGCATGCGGTTCAGTCGCTTGATCTTACTATCGAGCAGGGAGAGTTCGTTGCTGTGATGGGGCCATCTGGCTCAGGGAAAACTACCTTGCTAAATATGATAGGTGGTATCGACACCCCCACATCAGGCTGTGTGCTTATTGACAGTGAGAATATTTGCGAGCTGGATGACAAGGCGCTGATCGCTTTTAGACGGGATCACGTGGGCTTTATCTTTCAGGACTACAGCTTGCTGCCTGTGTTAACAGCACTGGAAAATGTTGAGTTTGTGATGCAGCTGCAGGGACTTAGCGAGAAGGAGTGTCGAGCGCGAGCTAGTGAGTTATTAACTATGGTGGGACTGGGTGAGCAGATGCACAAGGTGCCCTCTAAACTCTCTGGTGGTCAACAGCAAAGAGTGGCTGTTGCCAGAGCCCTTGCTCCGCGTCCACGCTTTGTGATGGCTGATGAGCCGACAGCAAATCTGGATGCAAAAAGTACGTCTGAACTGCTAGATATCATGCAGAGTCTTAACGAGAAGGAGGGCACGACCTTTATCTTCTCAACCCATGATCAAAGGGTGATAAAGCGAGCCAAAAGGGTGATTGTATTTGAAGATGGTAAGTTGACTGAGGATAAACAGCAGTGAAGCGAGCCAGTAGGCTGTTGACTGCTTTACCTTGGTTGCTCTTAGCGCTTATATCTTGGCAGCCTAGCTTGTTAGCGGCACCTATCCCTGGACTTGAGCCCACTAAGTCGTGGGATCTTGACGGGTACATTAAGTATATGGGGGCGCTAACCTCTCCTGACTCGGTCTCTAACAGCCTTGATCATCTTCTGCACCAAAGGTTTAATTTTGAGTATCGATTTGATCGCAAGTTGAGCGTTAACGTGTCGATGCGTAACCGAGTATTCTATGGCGACAGGGCCGATATACCCGGTTATGGGGATGCGATTGGCGAGGATTCTGGTTACTGGGATCTAACATCCACTTGGCTCGATAGCGGTGGTTTGGTGGGAAATACACAGTTTGACCGAGCTTATCTTGATTGGAAACCCAACGAGTTTGACGGGGGAAACTGGCAAGTTCGTGCAGGGCGTTTTAGGGTTAACTGGGCCATGAGTACCCTTTGGAACCCTAATGATATCTTTAATGCCTACTCTATTTATGACATCGATTATGAAGAGCGTAGCGGTGTCGATGCTCTATTAGTAAGTCGCAAGCTTGGATTTGCCAGTGCTTTGGACTTTGTCTATAACCCCAATTCAGAGAGTGAACTGAGCAGTTACGCTATGCGTTATCTCTCCAACTACCAGGGCTGGGATCTGCAAGGACTGATTGGTAAATCAGGTTTTGATCATGTGATAGGTGCAGGCTTTGCTGGTGAGCTGTTTGGCGCTGGTTTTAGGGGCGAGTTTAGTTATTTCGATCCTCAATATGAGCGTTGGCCTATCGAAAAAACGGCCATGGATGTTGGACAAGTTGGCTCTCCTGTTTCGATGAACATGTTAGCCCCGCAAGCATTAAGTTCTACCAGCGTCTCCACACTTGAGATGGATTATAGCTTTAGTAGCGCAAGAAACTGGATGGTGCGTGGCTCAATGTTGCATATCTCTAATCCTACAGAGTCAGATAGTGCACTGCTGTATCTGAACCTGCCTTTGACGGCGAGAACCTTAAGCTTTAGCCAATGGACCAGTTATCTGGATGTGAGCTTTGATATCTCAGCATTAAATAGAGTCACTTTCAGCAGTAGTTACTATGACGATGGCTCCTACTTTGTTGGTGCAAGCACGAATCATTCATTGGCGAACAACTGGAGTCTTTTGCTGGTGTTGCAGCGATTCGATGGCAGCAGCAGTAGTTTATTTGGCCAGACCCCATCAAGTTTAGGCTCTGTGCAGCTTAAATGGAGCTTTTAAGTTTTTAGCTACTCATTAGAGTCTGCTTGAGTCACTTTAGTTGCACTCACCTCTGTTGGTGTTTATCCTGCTGGCTAATACCAATTCAAATAACAAAAATGATAATCAAAGGGTTCAGAATATGAGTCAGTCAGATGTTTATTCCATCGGTAAAATAGGTCAAAAATGGGGGGCTGAAGAGCGACTAGCGTGGCGCAACTTACAGAGCGTTAAACGCTCTTACCAAGATGATGTAGTGAGTAATATTTTGCCACTTAAGGCCCATTTTGAGGTCGAGCAGTATGGTGCACTCTCCTATGATGTTGAGAAATATCCTCTGTTTGTGGTTAAAAGCCGTGATTGGGATAGCAATAAACCTACGGTACTGGTTTCTGGCGGTGTACATGGCTATGAGACCAGTGGGGTTCATGGTGCGCTGCGTTTCTTAGAGACTAAAGCGCTAGGTTACAGTGACAAGTTTAATCTAGTCGTTGCGCCATGTGTCAGCCCTTGGGGTTATGAGACTATTAACCGCTGGAACCCCAATGCAGTGGATCCTAATCGCTCATTCTATACAGATTCGCCTGCTGAAGAGTCTGCTGGTTTGATGGCCATGGTCGCATCACTGGGCCAGAGCTTGGATAAGAGCTTGGATGAGAGTTCAGCTCAGCGCTTGATGGCACATATCGATCTCCATGAGACTACAGATACCGATAACTCAGAATTCAGACCAGCCTTAGCGGCCAGAGATGCTGTCGTCCATGATAACTGGAACATTCCCGATGGTTTCTATCTGGTGGGTGACAGTGAAAACCCAGTTGATGAGTTTCAAACAGCAATCATCAAAGCGGTTGAGAAGGTGACCCATATTGCGCCGCCAGATGAGGATGGCAAATTAATTGGTGTGCCATTTTCACAAAAAGGGGTGATCAACTACGCAACTAAGGCGCTGAGTCTCTGTACTGGTTTTAGTGATGCCCGCTACAACACGACTACTGAGGTGTATCCGGATAGTCCACATTCTAATGACGAGAACTGTATTCTTGCTCAAGTGGAAGCGATCACCAGCGGTCTGGATTTTATTATTCAGGACAGAGGGCTTTAGGCTTTCTTTATAAAAAACGCAGCGTAAAGCTGCGTTTTTTTATTTTATAGCAGATTAGAATGCATAACTCAGACTTAAATCAATGGATCTAGGCAGGATGTAGCGTCCGTTTGACGAGATAGAGCTTCTAGGATCACCCTCTGTTAACCCCTCTTCATCGGTTAAGTTGCTAACGGCTAACTGCACTTGAACTTCGTCAGTGAAGTTAAAAAGTACTCCTAGGTCAACTTTTTCATAACCATCCAAAGTTACTGTGTTTTCATTGTTTGCATAACGTTCACCAACGGCAGATATCGTGCCGTATAGGGTTGCGTACATCCCGTTGTCTAACTCTATGTCATAACTTGGAGTGACGCGAACCTGCCAACCTGGTTGTCTCTGGGCTTCGTTACCTTCGTTGGTCGGGCTTTCTGTGATTTCAGTTTCCTGAATGGTCGAGTTCAAATTGACTGAGAAACTGTTATCATTGAAGTAGTTAAAGTCGATCTCTATGCCGTAGGCTTCATTGGTGAGAATCTCACCCGGGGCGCCGGGTTGGCGAACAAAGGTATCGCCTTTCACTTCATTCATAAATAGGGTGGCGAAGAGCTCGAAGTCGTCATCTACTAATTTATAACCTAGCTCATATTGGCTGACCTCTTTGATCAGATCTTCACCACTTTCATAAGCGCCAAAATTATCTCTGAAGTCGTCAAAATAGGGCATCTTACTACCATCGTTGATGCGAGCAAATACGCCCATCTGATCGGCAAACATCCAGTTTGCTCCCACGGTCCAAGCTGTGCTGGATTCATCATAGGAGACGGCTTTAGTGATTTTACCATCTAAGCCTTCATCAACTGTGTACTCTATCTGATGATTCTCCCCTCTAAGGCCTGCATCTATGGTTAAATCGTCAGAGATTTCGTAGGAGATAGCGGTATAAAGCGCTTGGGTGGTACCTTCACCTATGCTGTTGATATCATAGTTCCAGCCGCAACTGTCCTGATTATCATTACAGTCGATACCTGTTAGCATCTCACCGCCAGATTCAACCACGTGGTAAGCTTGATTACCCAGTGCCCACCAGTCCTTCGCCTTGAAGGTTGAGTTGTAATAGCCTGCTGTGACTGAAACATCTTCAAAGGTTTTGGTTAAGATAAAGTCATTGGTAAAGGACTCAATCTGCTTCTTAACAACCCAGCGGCCAATCTGTTGCACCATAGTGGAGCCCGCATATTCCGTGCCTGTGACTGCACCAGTCGCAGTACTGCCGCTGTCAGCGACGTTAGATAGTTGTGTTGGGTCTCCATTAGGAACTAAACCATAGGTATCGGCATCCCCTTTGGTATAGATAAATCGGTCGACGAGATCCCAGCCGTTATCAAAACTTAGATCTATGCTTCCGCCTGTGACAGATCCGTTCCAGCCTCTACCATCGCCAAAGTCAAAGGCTTCACTTGTACTGTTAGGTCCGTATTGAACAGTGGCTTGGCGGTTATTGGTTCCTATCTGAACATATTCATTATCAACAGTGTCGACATTCAGCGGTGCAGGTAGGTACCAGACACCATGATCATCTGTGATTCGGGTATAGAGGTTTATCTTACCGTTATCGAGTTCTTTGGTTAGATTGATAGTAAATTGCTGACCCTCTTCAGCATCGAAACCAGCATCCCGAACACCTGGTGAGCTTTTAAAATATCCGCCTACCATGAAGTAAAGATCTTCAGCAAGACTTCCACTTAACACACCGTCGATCCGCTGCAGTCCGTAGTCTGAAGTGGAGTATTTGATTAAGCCTTCGGTATCATCACTTCCCTCCTTTAGCAGAAAGTTAGTGGTGAGACCGGGCTGGCCATTGGAGATAACGGGGTTAGGCCCCCCTCTAAGGGCTTCCATAAACTCCACGGTTTCATCGAGGCGAAATAGGGTTGAGTTTTCAAGAAACGAGAGTGTTGAAGGGGGAAAAATAGGTGCACCTTGGAGTTGGACCGTAAGAAAAGGAGCATCACCGCCACCAGGGAAACCTCGGACAAAAACATTAGCCCCAGATACTCCACCTGAGCTTTCTGCCCATACACCTGGTACCGCTTTAAAAAGGTCAGCGGTGCTTTTTGGGGACATCTTTTGAATATCTTCATCGGTGAAAGAGCTGATAGCAAAACTGGCTTCATCTTTTCTAATGGCTTTACCACTGAATGACCCAGTTACAACAATTTGTTCTATGTTCCCCTGAGCCTCAGTTTCGCTGTTATCGGCAGCAACACTGGTGTGAGCATAGCTACTAAGGCTAGCTAATATGGCAAGGTAAGTTAGCTTAAGTTGGAACTTCATCTAAGGTCTCCTTTAGCGCCAACATACATCACATTACTATTGGCTTATTTAGTTATAGTTGTTAATTCTGGGTTGTTCTTGTTAATCATCTGGTTTCTTTTCAACCAATATAGACAGGCTTGCAAACGATTGCAATTACTTTTTGCAATCGTTTGCATTTGGTGTGGATAGGTAAGGCTGACTATCGTTTTAAAACGTGGTGAGTTATGTAATAATTCTGGGCATGAATAAAAAAAGAGTAATGACTTTAGCCGATATCGCTCTTCTGGCTAATGTATCAAAATCAACAGCATCTAGAGCCCTGAGAAATAATCCGTTAATAAATAAAAACACCCGTGAGTTAGTGCAGGAGATTGCGCTAAAACATAACTTTAAGGTGAATGCGACGGCGAGTAATCTTCGGACTCAAAAAACCAACACCATTGCTGTTGTTGTCATGTTTGATCAAAAGTCTGGTCAGGCAATTTCAGATCCATTTCTGATGGAAATTTTGGGAACAATAGCGGATGAGCTAACCCATTTTGGTTATGACATGTTGCTAACCACGACCAAGACTGCCACCCATGATTGGTATAGTTACTATTATGAGTCTAAGCGTGCGGATGGTTTGATTATTATTGGTCAAGGCGAACATGATCAACGCATCGAAGCATTAATTTCGACGGATCTGCCATTTATCGTATGGGGCACCGAGATACATGAGAAAAACTATACAACCGTAGGCAGTGACAATCGAAAAGGTGGCTACCTCGCCGTCTCCCATCTGATTGAGCAAGGTTGTCAGCGAATTGCTTTTTTAGGTGACATTAATCATACGGAAGTTGAGCAGCGTTGGTTAGGCTATCAAGATGCGGTTGCAGAAGCGGGCTTAGTTGTCGAAGATAAGCTACAGATCAAAACTGACTTTACCTCGGTCGATGGTTATCAGAGTTTACGCGATCATTGCTTAAATGATGACGTCCCAATCGATGGCGTGTTTGCGGTCAGTGATGCAATCGCATTGGGGGCGACTAAGTATTTGTTTGAACAAAATATCACTATTCCTAAACAAGTTGCAGTGATCGGCTTCGATGATATATCTATGTCAGAATACTGCTCGCCGTCTCTATCGACTATTAGACAAAACACGGCGGCAGGGGGAAGGTTATTGGTCAAGCTTATGTTGGATAAACTTAACCATCTACCTGTGGACTCTCAACTTTTGAATGTTGAGATGATTCAAAGGCAGTCAAGCAGTCGCTAAGGTGTAAATTTAACTGGTTAAAAGTGGTAAATATTTGATCTGCTTGACAGAGCGTGTTCTTGTCTCCAATGCCCACGGCATACATTTTTGCTGATTTTATTGCTGTAACCCCAGCTGCTGCGTCTTCTATGCCCATGCAATCATGGGCATCAACACCTAAACCTGCGGCGACAGATAAAAAGATATCTGGTGCAGGTTTGCTGTTTTTGACTGAGGCCGCATCGCCAACAAAATCGAATAAGGATTCAATGCCGAGTTTATTAAGCACTAAAGTCGCATTCTTGCTTGCTGATGCTAATCCTATTTTTATCCCCCTTGCTTTAAGTGATGTGAAGCAGGCTAACACTCCCTCAAATAGGTGTTGTGGGGTGATGGAGGCTATTAATGATAGATAATGTTTGTTTTTCCTATCAAGTAACTGGTTAAATGCCTGCTCATCAATGGTCAAATTGCCTTTGTTTAGAATATGCTGCAAAGAGTTATGTCGGTCTACGCCTTTCAATTTTTCATTATCGTCTAAGCTAAAGTCGACACCTAAACTCTGGGCAATCGATTGCCATGCGATAAAATGAAACTCCGCGGTATCGGTGAGCACACCATCTAGGTCGAATATTGCTGCTTGTAATGCCATGTTTAACTCCACTTATTCACTCTGTGCAACTTCAGGAATGAGCATCTCTTTTGTCGAATGTAAGTTATCGAGCCTGAATGTTTGGCTGTAATGTTTTAAGGTAAGTTCTGAGCCAGAAATAAGCTGATAAATCACTTTCTCCTTGGATATATGAAGCTTAAGTTGGCAGCCTCTAAGGGCTAATTTAAAACACAAGTCCTGCCATTGCTTGGGAAGTAGAGGCGTGAAGCTGACATAATCCTCTCGCAAGCGTAATCCACTGAAACCATGGGTTATGCACATCCATGAACCAGCCATAGCAGCCGTGTGCACCCCTTGCTCAGTGTTGTGATGTAGGTTTTTTATATCTGTTAATAGTGTCTCTTCGAAGTAATCGAAAGCGGCAATAGGATTACCTGTTTCGCTATATGCCAAGCTATGAGTACAAGCTGATAGGGTGGAATCATGGGTGGTAAGTGGCTCATAAAAATTCAGGTTATTTCTTTTGAGATTAATATCCACACGATCGTCTTGTAGAAAATTGGCCAATATCACATCAGCTTGCTTTAACACCTGGTGCCTATAGATGGTCAATGGGTGGAAGTGAAGCAGTAATGGATATTTTTCTTTTGGCGTATTGGCAAAGTCCCATGCTTTTTTACTGAAAAAACTGTCATCTTGGGGAGTTAAATTAAGCTCTGCCTGATGGGGAAGGTAGAGAGTTTCTGAGATCTTTTTCCACAGTGCTATCTCATCTTTAGTTACAGCTAGGCGACTCATTAGGCTGCTATATTTCTCACTATTTTTATCTTGTAATAAAGCTAATAAGTCACAGACAAAACTTAGATGTATTTTGGCCATGGCATTGGTGTAGTAGTTGTTATTGACCAGCGCTGTGTACTCGTCTGGTCCTGTCACTGTATCAATGCAGAACTGGTTGTCTCTTAAAGGGTTAAAGTGTCCAAGACTAGGCCATAACCTTGCCGTTTCAATAGCAAGTTCAGCGCCTTCTTGCCAGATAAACTCCCAGTCTTTGGTAGCACTGAAGTAGTGTTTCACAGCATAAGCGATGGCTGAGTTGATATGGTACTGGGCTGTTCCTGCTGGAAAGTATGATGAGCACTCCTCACCGCCTATGGTGCGCCATGGAAAGAGGGCGGCTTTAGAGTGACCTAACTCTTGGGCTCTTTGTTTTGCTTGTGTTAATCCAGAATATCGATAGCTGAGCAGACCTTTAGCGATATGAGGTTGAGTGTAGATAAAGTAGGGGGTGATATAGATCTCTGAGTCCCAAAAGTAGTGACCATTATACCCTGGCCCTGTTAGGCCTTTCGCTGCTATGTTGCTCTTGCCATTTCGACCTGCAGACATATTCAAATGAAGCATGTTTAATCGTATTGCTATTTGATGCTCAGCCTCTCCAGTGATCTGAATGTCACTGTTTTCCCAAAACTCCTCCATGATTGCTCGGTGCTGTTGTTGGTGTTCCAAGTAGCCTAGTAAAGCTGATCTGGACAGAGCCTCTTTGATCTGGTCACTGGTTTCAATTACAGAACATTTTTGCTGGTGGCATTGTCTTTGATTGCAGTGAAATACACTGTATTTGGTAAATTCGGCCCCTGTATCGTTCAGCATCAAATCAAATCGAGTTCCTAGTGAACTTGCCTCGTTTACTGCGCTAGACTCGATAAGCTGGCTTTGATAAAACTCATGCCTATCTGCTGCTATCACTAAGCTTTTTGGTGAATCTAGTTGGTGGATCCGATAACTAAAATCGAGTGTTGATGCCGAGCCCATCAAGGTCAGTTGCTCTTGATTGGATAAATTGCCCACTCTGGGATCATCATTGCTGTTTGAGTCTAAATAATCCGCGGTAATATAGGAGGTGACTGAGAGCTTTCCAGTAAAGTTAACCGGTTCTATTTGATAGTGGTTTAACATTAAGTCTTGCTGATGTTGACAGACTGTTCTGGTGATATTGAGCTTAATGGTTTTACCTTGCTTGGTGGAAAGTAGCAGAGACTCTTTAAGGGTTGCATGGTAAATATCTAAGACTTTTTCACCTCTGCTGATAGGTTGAAAAATCTCCTCACCATCAGATATTTCAATCTGTTTGGTGTTTTCAACTTGCAGCATTTTATTATTGAATTTAGCGAACCCATAAGCCGTTTCATCATATTCAATAACCTCCTTTGTAAAGGCTCCATTAATGTAAGTGCCTTCAATTTCAGCATTGGTAATTGGGCTTTTATAACCGCTAGTTCCTCGAGTTCCTATAAAGCCATTGCCTAAAGAAAGCAGGGTTTCAACGACACCCTCTCCCAAATGGGAAAGTTCATCTGAAGATAAAAGCCATTGCTTGCTCTTATTTAGCACGATTTCGTTCGAGAGAGTGTTCAATATTTATCTCATAATCCATGTTGCGATAACTGAATCATACTCATCTATTGCATTTTTGCAAACGATTGCAAAAATATTTTTTTACGCTAGTATGTTAATCAATTGATGGTGAGATGTTGGGTTTTAACTTGTTTGTATTGCCTATAATTACAGGGGCAATGGTTAATAGAATTACCTTCCTATTGGTCTTATCAGTTTGAATTATAATAATATTAGTTTGAGGGTGTTATGAGTTCTTGGCGTATTAAGTTGTCGTTATTGTTAACCTATTTGGTTTTTGCGATTTTGCTCAATAGTGTTGGCGTTGTGATATTACAAGTTATTAATAACTATGAGGTAAGCAAGTCTTCAGCGAGTGTTCTTGAAGGTTTTAAAGATCTTCCCATCGCAATAGTCTCCTTCTTTGTTGCCTCCTACCTTCCTCGCTTTGGCTATAGGAATGCCATTGTGCTTGGGCTGGTTATCGTGACCTTGGCTTGTATTGTAATGCCGTTAATTCCCAGCTTTGCAATGACAAAAATACTGTTTCTATCCGTAGGCGTTAGTTTCGCTTTGGTAAAAGTATCTGTATACGCAACCGTAGGTTTAATCACCCATGATAGGCAGTCTCATGCCGCCTTTCTCAATACTATTGAGGGTTTTTTCATGGTGGGAGTTTTGTCAGGATATTGGATATTTAGCCTGTTTATCGATCCTGACAGTACGAAATCAACACAGTGGCTGCAGGTGTATTATTGGCTATCTCTACTGTGTGCTTTCAATATACTTCTACTCTTATCGACCCCATTTAAGCAAAGTCGTCAGGCTGAGAGAAAAGACTCAGCGATCACAGAGTTTTTGGCAATGCTGAATCTGGTTAAACTGCCTATGGTGTATGTTTTTGTGACTTCAGCATTTCTCTATGTACTCATAGAGCAAGGCATAGGGACTTGGCTGCCAACCTTTAATAATGAAATTATTCGCTTACCTACCGATATGAGTATTCAGGTTACCAGCATATTTGCAGCGTGTTTGGCGTTAGGCCGCCTAAGCGCAGGCGTTATTTTGAAACGTATTCATTGGTATCTGTTATTGAATATATGCCTAATTGCAATGGCAGCCCTGGTTTTGTTGACCTTGCCTATGACAAATAACCTCGAACCGATTGGTAATAATGATTGGAGCAGTGTTCCTCTTGCCGCTTGGTTATTCCCCTGTATTGGTTTATTTATGGCGCCCATATATCCAGCAATAAACTCAGTAATTTTAAGTGCTCTACCTAAAGATAAGCATGCTGCTATGACTGGGTTAATTGTACTTTTTTCAGCTCTAGGTGGCACCTGTGGCTCAATGCTAACAGGGTATGTATTTGCCGTTTTTGATGGGCAGACAGCTTTCTATCTCATCCTCATTCCTATCTTAATCATCATGATCACCTTAAGGCTCTTGAAGGGAAACGTTCAACGCAGTGGCACTGTCGAAGTGGTGACGCCATAAAGTATATGTATTAAGATGCCCGACCTCGAAAGCCTGCTTCGGGCTTTCAAATCATTAACGATTTATCAGGGCTAATTACTTTGCAGACTCTTGAACAACTTAAATCTGGGCAGCTAAAGGGGGCGACACGCCTACAACTTGCTGAAAACCTATCACTGTTTCCGACGGAAATTTTTGAACTTGCTGACAGCTTAGAGGTGTTAGATCTCTCTAATAATCAACTTGATAGTTTGCCTGATGATTTTGGATGTTTAAAAAAACTAAAGATATTATTCCTCTCCAATAACCGTTTTACCCAGCTTCCAAAGGTCATTGCCAACTGTCCAAAGCTTGAGATGATAGGTTTTAAAGCCAACCAGATAGTGTCGGTTGCCGAAGACTCACTGCCAAAGCACACCCGCTGGCTTATTTTGACCGACAACAAGTTAGAGCGCCTGCCAAACTCCATCGGGGAGCTGTATCGTCTGCAGAAGTTGGCTCTAGCAGGCAACTGCCTGACTGCGCTGCCAGATACTATGGCCAATTGTCACAGCTTGGAGTTGGCTCGTTTGTCGGCCAATCAATTCACCTCTTTGCCTGACTGGTTATTTCAACTGCCAAAACTCTCTTGGTTGGCTGTTGCGGGTAACCCTCTTTTTGCCGAAGGTTACAAGACAGGTTTGACTGAAAACAAGAGTGTTGGCCATGTAAACTTGAGCGATATCGAGTTGGGTGAGCAGATCGGCGAGGGTGCATCCGGCGTTATCTATCGCGCCAGATGGTTAGCTCAGCCTAGATGGCTGCACGGTGAGTCTCTTGATATTGCGGTGAAGCTTTTTAAAGGTGAGGTGACCAGCGATGGTTACCCAAGCGATGAGTTGGCTAACTGTTTACAAGCGGGTGAGCATCAAAACCTGATTAAGGTGGTTGCTCAGATTGATGATGGTGGTCAACTTGGATTAGTGATGGATCTTATTCCTTCAAGTTTTGGTAATTTAGGTCTGCCTCCCTCATTAATCAGTTGTACTCGAGATACTTTCCCTGCGGGTACTGAGTTCGGCCTATCAACCATTATCAATGTGGGTAAGCAGATGGCAGAAACCATGACACATCTGCATCAAAATGGCGTCAGTCACGGGGATCTTTATGCCCACAACACTATGCTAAATAAACATATGCTAAATAAAAATGCGCTAAATACAGATCCGGTAAGTATTTCTAAAAGTGATGAGACCCTGTTTGGTGATTTTGGCGCGGCTTCTAACTTACATCTATTGCCAAGGTTGCAAGCTGAGGCGATGGAGAGCATTGAGGTGCGCGCCTTTGGCTGTCTGTTAGATGACATGCTAAATCAAGTTTCACAGCAAGTCAGTCGCACTGCTGATAAAGCTATATTTAATGAACTCATTGAGTTAAGCCAAGCTTGTATGCAGGTGCAACTTCCTATACGTCCACGTTTTAACGAGCTAAGTTCAGCGTTAAAAGCCTTGCAGTATAAAGTACAAGGCTTGGCTGATGTAGCTATCTAGAGATAAGCCTTAGTGGAAGTTTGAATTTAACTTAATAGCTTAGTCAGCTTTTGGGTTTCAGAGACTGAAAACCCAACAAACCCGATAGGTGTTTGGCTGTCTAAGCTATTGATAACCTTATTGGCACTCTCTTCACCAAAACCGCCACATAACTCAATGACTTGCACCCCTTCCTCAATAAGCTCTCGACACACTGTGATAGCCTGCTCTACAGTACTGACTCCAACTACTTGAGTTTTAAAGTATTCGTTCTCAATGACGGATCTATTCTGTGTTGGCTGATACTCTTTTGCCAACACAATAAAGCCATAGTTTGTCAGTGTCATGAGACTCCCTCATCTGAGTCATTAAACTGTTTCTCATAGCCTTTTGGTGGTGGAGTCCAGCCTCGCTCTACCTTAGCTTGTTCATCAAAGCGTTCACTCTTCATCGCTTTGGCGATGGCGGTTTCCAGCTCGATAAACAGATCTCTAAAGTGTGTACTGTACTTGCTGTCTTCACTATTTGCCTTCCACATTTCGTAGAGAGAATCCTTATAACAAAGCTCGAGTTCACGAAGGGTGGCCCTTTTCTGCTCAGCTTTAAAGGGGTGTACGCCCATCGATATCAATGCTTCCTTGCCTAACTCTAAGGCCGAGTGATAGGTCTCACTGATAATAAAATCGGCGCCTGCATGTTTGAGTTCAAAGTGATGACCTCGGTCGAAGGCTCGGGCAAATATTTTGACCTTAGGGTAGGTATGCTTGACATACTTTGTTAGCTCAACTGCGCGTTCATTATTGTCGATGGCAATAACGATCATAGCGGCGTTTTCTATGCCCGCAGTGTGCAGAAGATCTGGCCTAGTGGCATCGCCGTAAAAGCTTTTAACATTGATCTTTTTAAGGTTTTCGACTTGAGATATTTGATGATCTAGCACCACAGTATCAATCTTATTGGCCCGTAAAAAACGGTTTACCAACTGACCGAAGCGGCCGATGCCAGCGATAATAACAGTGCCTTTTTCGGTTATCTCATCGGCTTCTCTGTCATTTTCTGAATGCTCATATTTTGGCAATATCACCTTATCGAAGAAGATAAATAGGCCTGGGGTGAGGAACATAGAGAGTGCGACGACCAGAGATAACATCTGAGCAAGATCGCTTGGGATCACGTGGTTCTGTACTGTGTAGCTAAGGAGTACGAAGCCAAATTCCCCTGCTTGGGCCAAGCTCAAGGCAAATAGCCAACGGTCGCTATTCTTAATTTTAAAGATAAAGGCTAATGCAAATAAAACTAAGGCTTTAATGAGCATTACGCCAGCAGTTAACCCAAGGACTGGACCGATATTGCTTGCCAACACATTAAAGTCGATACCAGCCCCTACTGTGATAAAGAACAGTCCTAATAACAATCCTTTAAAGGGCTCAATATTGGACTCAAGTTCATGGCGGAACTCGCTGTTGGCTAACACCACTCCAGCGAGAAAAGTTCCTAGCGCAGGTGATAGACCCACAAGGCTCATCAATGCAGCGATGCCAATAACTAGCATAAGCGCCGTGGCAGTGAAGATCTCTCGTAGCCCTGAATTAGCCACATAGCGAAATAGAGGGCGACTTAAGTAGTGACCACCGACGACAACGATGGCGATAGAAAGTAGTAATACGATCCCGTAAGCCCAGCCGGGAAGTCCTGCCACTAAGGAGAGTTCTTCATGATGTTCAGCGGCTTGACCCGCGATGGATTGCGCTTTTTCTATCAGCTCAGGCAGCGCCAGTAGTGGGATAAGCGCCAGCATAGGGATAACAGCGATATCTTGAAACAGTAGTACCGAAAAAGCATTTTTACCGCCTTCGGTTTTTGAGAGATCTTTCTCACTAAAGGTCTGTAACACAATGGCTGTCGATGAGAGCGCAAAGATAAGGCCGACGGTGAGTGCGACACTCCATACGAGTCCAAAATAGAGCCCACCTGCGGTGATCACTAATGTTGTGAGTCCTATCTGCAGACCGCCGAGTCCGATAAGTTTATTACGCATATCCCAGAGCATTCTAGGCTCAAGTTCGAGACCAACGAGAAATAGCATCATCACGACACCAAATTCTGCAAAGTGTTGCAGCGTATTCGTTTCACTGCCAACCAGTCCGATAACAGGTCCAATTATGACCCCTGCGATCAGATAGCCTAGCACTGAGCCAAGCCCGAGTCGTTTAGCCAAAGGCACGGCAATAACCGCAGCGCAAAGGTAGATAAAGGCTTGAATAAAGTAAGCTGTCATGGCGTTTTGTCTTCCTTAGTTATTGTTATGCTTGGATAAGTGTTGCCAAATTCTTGTTCAACAGCGGCAGTGACTTAGCTTGTGCTAAATCGAGTTTATTATTGGACAGTGCATTAAGTAGCTGGTGCATCTGGTTAATATGTTCATGGACGCGATTTTCCTCGACGGCACTGCGTGAGCCAAACAGAACAAAGGGCGCTAAGTATTCCATGCCTGTTAATGAGGCGGTTTGCTCAAGAGGTTGAAGTAGCTCGCGTATGGAAAAATGGTTATAGCCGACTTCTTGATAGGCATCTTCAGAGCCTCCAGCAGAGATGGCGCACAGAAAGGTTTTTCCTTTCAATGCGTTGCCATTCGTGCCATAAGCAAAGCCATATTCCAGCACCAGATCTTGCCACTGTTTTAAAATAGCGGGAGTGGAGTACCAGTAGAGGGGGAACATAAAGATGATCACATCATGCTCAACGAGTCTTTGCTGCTCCTTGTCTATGTCGATATGGAATGTGGGGTATTCACGGTAGAGATCAATACAGGTGACATCACCATGTTGTTGGCACTCGGTAAAGAGTGGTTTATTGACCTCTGATCTCTCTTGGGAAGGGTGTGCAAATAGCACTAAAATTTTCTTTCTCTCATCGGGCATGTTACCGATCCTTGCACCTTTAATATGATTAACTTTAGTAAATTAGCATAGGTTGTGCTGATGGGTAACTGCTTTGTTACTCCTTTTGAATTTAGTGGTTAAACTTGTTTTGATTTTTATTCTGGTTTAATGCTCTTTGTTTTTTATTTTTTTAGGGTTATTACTCTTTTTTTTGTGCCTAAGTATTGCGGTGAAAATATGCTAGCTGAGTACTATTTAGATAATAGCAGGCTACTTATCTAGATCTAATATCTCCGAGCGGTAGATATCGATACTGGGGGCTGCATCGATACCAACCCGATTATCATGGTAGAGGTGCACCTCTATATCTTTTAAGGGTTGACCATCTTTATCATAGATATTAGTCAGAATGAGTGAGCTATTGGCTTTTCTGGTGAGTATAAGCATATGTATTCCCTTACAAGTATTGGTGTTTCTCTATTAAGGTGTAGTTGTCTAATGCTCAAAATTCAATGGATAACAAAAAATCTATCCACAATGGGCACCTTTGCCTTATTAATCACAGTTTGCTTATAGGCTACTTAGCTCACTTTTTTGACCTTTTCAAATATGCTATAATGCGCACCAATTAATTGTTGGCCTTTGCTAAATATGCCAGCATTTTATCCTTATTGTAGTGGTATTTTTGCCGTGCAATTTTTTGATTTCAGATAGATAAGATTGATATGACTAGAGAACTATTAAAGCGTTGTGATAGTAAGTGTGAGCTATGTGGTAGCGAGACAAAGTTAGCCTCTTTTGAGCTTCCTGACTCAAAAGGTTACGGCGATGCGCGTATCATGATTTGTGACACTTGTACTGGTCAAATTCAAGATCCAAGCAGCATCGATATGAATCACTGGCGTTGCCTTAATGACAGCATGTGGAGTCAAGTTCCGGCTGTTCAGATCATGGCTTACCGTATGCTAAAGCAGATAAGCGCAGAAGCTTGGGCTCGTGATCTGTTAGACATGTTATACCTTGATGAACATATGCAAGCATGGGCAGAAGCGGGTATTGAAGAGGTCGATGAAGATTTTGTGCCCCACAAAGACAGTAATGGCGCAATCTTGGAAGCGGGTGATAACGTGGTTATCATTAAAGATCTTAACGTTAAAGGAACCACCTTTACGGCCAAGCGCGGTACTACAGTTCGTGGGATCTCGTTAACCAACAATCCAGAGCATATCGAAGGTCGTGTGAACGGCACTCGTATTGTGATCCTGACCTGTTTTGTGAAAAAAGTACCCGCTGGTGAAGAGTAACCTCAACACTTAGTAAGTTGTACTGATTAACCGCTATGCTCTTATTGAACATGGCGGTTTTTTATATGTAGAATTAGTGTTTTATAAAAGAAGGGAAGTCGATGAAAATTTGGGTTGATGCCGATGCCTGCCCAGGTGTGATAAAAGAGATCCTGTTTCGGGTGGCAGATAGAGCGAAAGTGGAAGTTACCCTAGTGGCAAACCACTCAATGCGTATTCCGCCTTCACGTTATATCAATATGGTGACAGTGCCGTCAGGCTTTGATGTGGCCGATGATGAAATCGTTAAGCGTCTTGATGCTGGCGATCTGGTTATCACCGCCGATATTCCGCTGGCATCAGAGGTGATCGATAAAGGCGGCGTCGCATTAAATCCCCGTGGTGAGCTTTACACTGAGCAGAACATCAAGTCGATTTTAAACATGCGTGATTTTATGGATACCATGCGTGCCAGTGGCGTTCAAACTGGTGGACCAGCTGCGATTGGTGCTAGCGAGAAACAAGCTTTTGGTAATCAGCTAGACCGTTTTGTCACTAAACACCATAAGCCAGTTTAAGCTTCTAGTTACGGGTTACTAGCTTAAGAGCTAAGGGCTAGGGCGGTTACGCGTAACTGATATCAAGTTTAAGGTTACAAGCTTTTTTGAGCAGTCTTTAGCTCGTGATTTATCACTTCCTATTTTCATTCTGCTCACCACTCTCCTTGAGTTATCTTTAACTCGCTACGTGCCATTTTCTTTGCCATATCTTTAGGTATTAGTCCAATTCTCTCTGTTTTACCCAATATATAACCCCCACTGTTCTCTATCTGTTACTAATTAAGTACTGACTTAATCGGAGCTTGTTCACGGTTTTAGCAAGGTTTTTATCTGTTTTACTTGAACTTTATTCTTATTTAGCATATTTTAAAACTTAATATTAAACTTAAGTTTGGTATCCAAACAAATGTTTGGTCGTTAAAACTGGATAATAACAATGACAGAACGCGAACATCAGATACTGGCAATACTTAAACAGAACCCGTTAATTGCACAACAAGACCTTGCCGATCGACTTGGAATAAGTCGCTCCGCTGTTGCAGGGCATATTATGAACCTGACCCATAAAGGCATTATTCGCGGCAAGGGCTATATTTTGGCTGAATCCCGTTATGCCGTGGTGGTTGGGGGGGCCAATATGGATATCCTTGGTCGCCCTTTAGATACGTTGCAAGTGGGGGATTCAAATCCCGGTAGCGTGACCTGCTCTCCTGGTGGAGTGGGGCGAAATATTGCCGAAAACTTAGCCCGCTTAGGTTCTCAAACTCGGCTACTGAGTGCGGTGGGGAAAGATACCTATGGACAGGCTATCATCGACCAGTGTCAGCAAGCGGGTATCGATATGCAGGCCTGCTTGCAGTTAAAGGATGCGTCAACCTCTACTTACCTGTCAGTGCTTGATGGTGATAGCGATATGCATGTTGCTATCAATGACATGGCGATTTTAGATAGGTTGAGCGTCGAGTTATTGAAGGCGCAGGAGGAGATGCTAAGACGTGCAGATCTGCTTATTTTAGATGCTAATCTTTCGGCGCCCGCTCTGGAGTATCTGCTAAGCAACTTCTCCGACAGGCCGATATTTGTCGATACCGTCTCCTGTGCAAAAGCAAAGAAAATCCAACCTTTTTTGAGCGCTATTCACACCTTAAAGCCCAATCTTAAAGAAGCTGAGCAGCTCTCTGGAATAAGCATCGCGAATTATGGCGAACTACCTAAGTTAGGTCATTGGTTTCATGAGCAGGGGGTGCAGCGCATCTTCTTAAGCTTAGGAGCCGATGGGGTTTTTTACAGTGATGGTCAAACTCAGGCGCTTATTCCCGCTGTCGATGTCCCTATGGTCAATGCCAATGGTGCCGGTGATGCTTTCCTTGCTGGCCTTGCCCATGGCTGGCTTCAGGATTGGGATATCGAACAATCAACAAAATTTGCCATGGCTGCGGCCGTAGTGGCTTTGTCACATCTTGCGACCATCAACCCAAACATGTCTGAAATGTCAGTCAATCGTGTTATCAAGGAGTCTATATGTTAGAGCAGTACCTAGATATTAACCCTGAAGTTGCAGCTGCATTAGCCGCTGGAAAGCCAGTTGTTGCATTAGAGTCGACCATTATCTCCCACGGCATGCCTTATCCGCAAAATGTTGAGACGGCGCTGCGTGTTGAGCAAATTATTAGAGACAATGGGGCTATTCCTGCGACGATCGCTATCTTAAAGGGGCGATTAAAAGTTGGGATGACACCTGATGAGATTGAGTACTTAGGCAAAGCGGGCTTGGATGTGATTAAGACCAGCCGCCGTGATATCCCTTTTATCGTCGCTAAGCAAGTTGATGGCGCAACAACTGTAGCATCAACGATGATCTTAGCGGCAATGGCTGGTATTAAGGTTTTCGCGACTGGAGGTATTGGCGGGGTTCACCGCGGAGCTGAGCAAACCTTTGATATCTCTGCTGATCTGCAAGAGTTGGCCAATACTGATGTTGCTGTCGTTTGTGCCGGGGCTAAATCTATTTTAGATATCGGGCTGACCCTTGAATACCTAGAAACCCAAGGTGTGCCGGTTATCGGTCACCAAACTGATACCTTGCCAGCATTTTATACCCGTGAAAGTGATTTTGGTGTGGATTACAGACTTGATACGCCGGAGCAGATTGCTGATGCATTGAAAGCTAAGTGGGCTATGGGGTTAAAAGGTGGCGTCGTGGTAGCAAACCCAATTCCTCAAGCTCATCAACTGGATCGCGCTATGATTGATGAGGTTATCTTAGATGCCTTAGCTCAGATGGATGAGCAGGGTATTTCGGGTAAGGCATCGACGCCATTCCTATTGGCTAAGGTGGCTGAAAAGACCAAAGGTTCAAGCCTTAAAGCTAACATAGAGCTAGTTTTTAATAATGCCAAGCTTGCTGCTGAGATTGCGGTTGAATATACAAAATAGCAGTTGATATATAGTCATAAAAAAGCGCCTTAGGGCGCTTTTTTATGTTTAGTTCGTTTGGTGCTAAATTGCTTGCCGCTCATGTTATCATCAAGATATTTTAAGATAAAACCTAGATGGTAAAGTAAGTTGGAGTCACAATAAATGGTGTATGTCGGAAAGTGTTTGTGCGGTGAAGTACAGATAAAAATCAATGGCGGGATTAGTGACATTATTCACTGCCACTGCTCATTGTGCAGAAAAAATAGCGGTACAGCTTTTGCCACTAACGGTTTCGTCAATGCTGCAGATTTTGAGATCATATCAGGCGAAAAAAGCTTAAGCACATTTTCATTTAAACCCGGTCGAAATAGACATTTTTGCTCTCATTGTGGCTCACCTGTGTATAGCTCAAATGAACAGGATCCTAGCCGCTATAGGTTAAGACTAGGGATCCTGGACTCAGATATTACTGAACGACCCATCTCCCACAATTTTGTTTCATCGAAAGCGAGTTGGGAAGAGTTAGATAGCAAGTTGCCTAGATACGACTCTTTTGAACCTAGCAGGCAATAGCAGTTTCAGTCCGTATGCAGTTTTTCCCCGCCTCTTTGGCAAGGTAGAGGGCTTGGTCGGCCTGTTTAAGAAGCTCTGTTTGCTGCATCATATCTGAGGTTCTTACCGCCAAACCTATACTCACACAGCCTCTCCAGTGTCCATTTAAATTTAAATTGCTCTTGTTGGCGCCAAATGTCACTAAGATGGCGTTAACTTTAGTGAGGAGCTGGTTGGCGATATGCTGTGTTCCTGCCAAATCTGTTTCGGGGCAGAGAATAAGAAACTCATCTCCCCCTAAGCGGCAGACAAAATCATCGGTGCGCACTGCATGTTCGAGAACTTTGGCCAGCCGGCATAACACAAGATCGCCAGCATCATGGCCATAGGTGTCGTTTACGGTTTTAAAGTGATCGACATCTATCATAATGCAGCCAAGAGAGGAGCCGGGTTTGTGCCAAAGCTGAGTTAATTTCTCCATGGCAAAACGTCGGTTTGCCAAACCTGTAAGCATATCGGTAATGGAAAGCTTTTCCAGATGAGTGTTAGCATCGCTAAGGGCCTGAGTTCGTAGTCGAACTTTCTCCTCTAAGGTTTGATTGAGATCGATGAGCTGTTTATTACGTTGAGATACCTGATTAAAGAGGCCATTGAGCGCAGTCAGTAGGGGAGCGGTGGCATTATCGGCTTGTGACTCCTCCTTTGCAAAGCTTCCTGTGGAGTCATGCCTGCATCTATCGCTTCAATTTGACGAGCCATGTTTTTGTCATCACCTAAAATATGGTAAGCAAGCCACTGGGTCAGAAAATCCAACAGGTATTTAAGGACTTCTGGCTGATCGATGGAGATGCTTGCCTGCATCAGTTGTACTTCATGGAGAAAGTAACGATGAGCCTGCTTTTGCATAGTAAGGTGTCTCGGGTCTATTCCCTTTTCATGCATTAACCGCTCTTCATCCTGAAAATGTTCTTGGGTGTATAGCCATAGCTCCTGTAATACCTGATTGATATCTTCCATGATAAGTTCATCACAGGCGAGTTGATGACCAAAGCGGTTTATCAGATCCACTAACTTTTTATGTTGAAAATCAACATTATCTATCCCTGTGGCAAAGTTCTTGTCCCATTGAAATGGATCCATTTTTAAATTATCGCTCTCATATTTTTTATCGACGACAGATTTTAGATAGAGATCAATGCACTGTCGTTGTTCTGGCGCACAGTTTTGTTTTTATGTGTTAGCAGTTGAAGGGGAAAAGTCATGAGCTGTAGCTTGATGCAGTAGGTTTGATGCAATAGCTTTGATGTAATAGTCTTGATGCAATTTTGCTCTTGTGCTTATATCTATGACTAACGTGATATTTTAGGTTCAAGGATCGAGTGATGAGTAAGCATGATGTTGAGATGGAGCTGGCCCAATTAAATATTGCTAAAGCCAGAGGAGAGATGGATGAGCCTTTGATGAAGGAGTTTGTCGATAACTTAGAGTCTGTCAACGCGATGGCTGAGTCCAGTGAAGGCTTTATTTGGCGACTTAAAGATGAAAGTGGTGATGCGACTGCTATTCAGGCTTTTGATGATCCTCTGTTACTGGTCAATATGTCTGTATGGCAATCTCCCGATGCGCTTAAGGGGTTTATGTACATGACTCACCACATTAGCTTTATGAAGCGTAAAAAGGAGTGGTTTGAGAAGTTAACCCAGGCGAACTATGTGCTTTGGTGGGTACCTAAAGGGCATATACCCGATGTCGAGGAGGGAAAGTTAAGGTTAGAGCACTTAAGAGAGCATGGAGAGTCGCCCTATGCGTTTAGTTTTAAGAGCCGTTTTGAGCCCAGTGATTTGGTGATCACTAAGATAGCTTGACCTTGTTTACATCTTAATAAGTTATTTATTTTAATCAGTTTTTATCTTTTACTAAGCGTTATTATTTTGTAAGCTAAGTTCACGCTTATAAAGGATAAAAACTAGAATGGATCCCCAAGTATTAGAACCACAACTGCTCGAGATTAAAGATTTTGTCTCTTTCACTTTAGCTATCATCGCACTATTCATCGGTAAAGCCATTATCTCTCGCTATGAGTTATTGCGAAAGTACAGTATTCCAGAGCCCGTCGTTGGTGGTTTTGCTTGTGCATCTATTGTCGGCATTCTCTATTATGGATTTGATCTTCAAATAGAGTTTAATTTGGATGTAAGAGATATTTTGCTTCTGTATTTCTTTGCTGGAATAGGATTGAAAGCTGATTTTGCCACCTTAATTAAAGGTGGCAAACCCTTACTTATTTTAATCACATTGTCGACGCTGTTTATCTTTATGCAAAACTTTATGGGGGTCAGCGTTGCATCCCTATTTGGATTAGATCCTAAAGCCGGTTTAATGTCGGGCTCTATTTCGTTGATTGGTGGCGTGGGTACGGCAATGGCTTGGACGCCTACGTTTGTGGAAGAGCTGGGTATCGCTAATGCAAATGAGCTTGGGATTGCATCAAATACATTAGGGTTAATTTCTGCTTGTGTGATTGGTGGACCTATCGCTGCATACTTGATGAAACGTCATCATATTAAGGCTAATCAAGATGACAGTTTAGATATCGGTGCGAGCCATAAAACTAGCTCTCAGCATATCAGAGTGGACTATTTTGGTGTGTTAAGAGCTTGGCTCTGGCTAAATGTGACCTTGATTATTGGTTATTTCATCGATATTGCATTGCAGGAGTTAGGGCTTAAACTGCCCATGTTTGTGGCGTGTTTGTTGGCTGGTATTATCATAGGCAATAGTGGGCGAGCTCTGCTTAATCGAAGCAAAGATAAAGGAGAGGCTTACCTTAAAGATGCTTCTCAAGGACTTTCTTTAATTCAAGATATCTGTCTAGGCATGTTTTTAACCATGGCATTGATGAGCCTGAAAATATGGGAGCTTGAAGGTAGTCTGTTTTATATATCAGTGGTAATGAGCTTACAGGTGCTGCTTTCGATTATCTTTACTGTGTTTATTGTCTTTAGAATGATGGGCAAAGATTATGAGGCTGCTGTTATCTGTTCGGGTTTTGGTGGGGTAACTTTGGGCTCGACGGCAACTGCGATTGTGAATATGACTGCGGTTACTCAACAATATGGTGCAGCGCATAGAGCCTTTATTATCGTACCTTTAGTCTGTGGTTTCTTTATCGACATTATCAATGCGATGATCATTAACCTCTTTGCATACTTTTAAATGCGTTTTGGTCGTTAATTTTGTGTGGATGAAAAGGAGCTAAGGCTCCTTTTTGGTTTCAGATATAAATATTACTCTTCATCATCAAGTTTGATAAACATCAAGTCGCACGGCATATTACGTAAGACGGGTTCGCTGGGAGAGAGTAGCATTTGCCTGATAAAGCTTGATTTGTGATGACCCATAATCAAGAGATCAATGTGGTACTTTTCGACGCTATCGATAATCTCATCATCAACATAACCACTGTGAAAGATGTGCTCTTTAATCTCATATTCTTGTGAGTTAGCCAGTTGGTTCATAGCGGCGATAGACTCCTGTCTTAATGCTTGATCTCTTTCTTGAAACTCGATTCCAAGCATACCCTCATAAGTGTGTGGTATATCTAAGTCCACGTGGATCAAACTGAGTTGGGCATTATTTTGTTTCGCTATTTGGGCTGCCTTTCTTAAGATTTTTTCACTGTCTTTATTTAGCGCGACTGAAAGAAGAATATGCTTGTAGTTCATCATGATCACCATCACTGGCAAAACCAGAAGTTGATTAGGTATAAGTTCAGAGTAGACCATAATGGCTCGGGGTAACATTGAGTTATTTCAATGCGACCCTTAAGAAAAACTGACTGTAATACCAATTGCATTAAGTATGTAATCAATTCAGAGTGCCTCAGGTTTTTCTATTCAAGGCGCATTGGCGAGGAAATGGTTATTCCCTTTTAAGTCAATGCAAAGCAGAAGAGGAAATCCTGAGACGCTCACATAGTGCGGCTGATGTTCAAAGCAAACGGCAAAACACTTTATGCTGCGTTTGGGTCTCTAGATATAGAATAACTATTAGCTTCAATACCCAGCCTTGCCTACAGCTCTTTGAACTCCCGCTGAATGGTCAGATACTTACTGCAATTGGTATAAACTGGTGATAGGGCAGTTTTGTTTGATAGTGGACTTTTAAGGTTAGAGTAGCTCTGCGACGATAAGTTTTAATAGAAAGGTTTCGCGTACAATGGAGAGGCCTTTTTTGTCGCTGTTGGCGAGAGTGTGCTCGTTATGCTTAATGGCCTCATGGATGTTTATCCACACTGGAGTCATGCCATTTTGGATCTCATGAGCCTCTAACTTAGTTTCCCCGAGCTCTGGGTGGATATCACAGATAAAGCAGTAGGACTCCATATGCACAATGTCGAAATCACCTTTATACCAAGGCCGAAACTCCTCATAAAGCCCGAACTCCTGTAACACTTCGATGTGCTGTGCTCCAGTCTCCTCCTCAAGCTCACGAATGAGCCCCGCCTCTATTGACTCGCCCTCATCGACTCCGCCACCGGGAAGACTGTAATCATGGTAACGTTCGGTGTAGAGCATTAATACCAATCAATATAAAGATTTGATCGCTCAGCGAGAGTTTAGCGGTTCTGAGGCAAGACAACGAGTGAAGAGCATAGTTATTCTACGGTTAAGCTTGTTAACACAGCATCAGCACCGCTAAAACTCGCCTGTAAGGAGTGTTTTTGGCTGCCTACTTCTGCGTTGAATGAACTCACAAGGGAACAACCATTCCATCATCCATTCGCCTTGAATTAGTTTGCCAAAAGACACTCTGAGTAGATCAACTTCTTATACTGATTGGTATAAGTTCTCACCATCAAGAATGATGCCACGGGCCGCTTTTCGGGTGAAACTTTTACCTTCACGTGATTGGATATTTGGGTGTGTGCTTGAGGCTAATAAACGCATATGAAGATCTAATGTCAGAGTGAAGGCAAAGGGGGATACCTAGATAGTCGTTTAAAACGAATCTAGGCCTTGAATCTTTATTCGTCATCCTGAACTTGTTTCAGGATCCAGCTTGAGTTTTTAAGCTGTTATCGTTAAAGGACTAATTCAAGCTCTAGCTCAATGTCAGTGCAGTGTTTTTTGCAGAACACACCGTATTTTTTCTCAGTGTCTTTTTCGGTAGGGACGATTAAAGTCAGTGGCTGTTTACAGGTCTCACACTGTACAGTGTTGCCTTTAAACAGGCGCTTTATCAGGTTTTTCTGTTCATTAAACGACTTAGCAGTTGTCTTATTGATAATTGAAAAGTCGATTTTGTTAGTCTCAGTGGTCATAAATATTCGTGATTAACTTAGCTATAGCGGCATTATACCCAAGGGGTTGTAGAATGCGAGAGATAAGCGTTAAAGCAGCTATTAGCTGTTTTTTCTTGTTAACTGGCCTTAGAATATTGGTTCAAGTAAATTAAAGACCAGTAATAGGTAAAAAATGATGGCGACAGATACTCCTAAAAGCTCAATCGACAGTGCCAGCGATGAAGTTAAGCTCGCGGTAGATCTTATCTATCTGCTTGAAAGCCATAATATCGATCCCCAAGTTGCACTATCAGCCATCGAGATTGTGGCATCAGATCTTAAAGCTAAGCTTGTAAAGGCATAGAGCTCCTCTCCAAGATAAAATCATTATGCTATCAAACTGTTAAGTTGATGGGCGAGTCAAAAGGCTCACCAACTCAGGCTAACTTTATATTTTATTAAACTGGCAAGTGTCCTACTTTAACTAAGATGATGGTCTCCTCTTTAACAAAAGGGTGATGTTGGCTCATGTGCGGGCTACGTATCCAAGTGTTTGCTGGGTATTGTCCATACATGCCTCAATAAAAGTTACAGCTACAGACATTCGAAGTTTACTTTGGGCATTTTTATCATTACTACTTTGTGAGTAAACCCCATCCGACGAATGATATTACGCGTTTAGTAGTCATTCATTTAACATCAAAATCCGAGCTTTTTCATTAGGGAATGGATACTTTTATGAAAAGTATGAATACTCCTAAGCAGAAGTTTCTATATTCCCAAAACCTAGTTGTTTATGATTTTAAAAAAATATTTGCGTCTTCCGATAGCACAAAATCTCGAATGTGCAACTATTTTTAGTGTGCAAATTGTAATATTTGTTTACATTTTGGTGGTTGTGTGTAATCGTTTTGGTGCGCTCATCAGAAGGAGTTTCTGGGTAAGGGATTATGGTTAGTCAATGGATTTCAATTTTTGCTTTATTTTTATCATCACTAATATGTCTTGATAATGCTTATGCTGGACCAAATTCAGGCTATCAATGTCGTGAAGCTGAAATAGGTGCTGGTAATCATGGTCTGGTAGCTGCTCATCTCCTTTCAAATTTTACTTTCGTTACAGGTAAAACCAATATTCAACTACGTATTTTCCATTAGCGTGAAGGAGTGTGGCTTCATATTATATGGAGTAATTTTTTACTTAAATTTTAATTTAGAAAATGAGACCTTTTAATAAAAAAAATTAGGGGGTTAGAGGTTAAACGAATGCCGGGAGTTTACCTTAAGTTGTGCGTTGCCTTTATTTAATAGTTAAATACCGCAAGGCTAGACAGGGATAGTATTATTTTTGAGGTTAATTATGTGGAATGTTCGCAATATATATATAATAAAAAAAGTTATGGTTATTGCCTTGTTAGTGCTTATCTCGTTACCAGTACTATCTGAGAATGATGGGGACGATGAAGAGCTTAACAACAATGAATTTTTGAATGACTCTTTTATCAAAAAATTGACCCCGAATTATGGACTCAGTTTTCACTCCAGTGATTTGATGGGGGAGAAATATGATATTGCTAATGGTCTGTTAACGTTTCACCGAACTGATGCAAATATTCCCGGGAACTCAGGCTTACAAGTCGCGTACAACACTTCATTTACGGTTGATAGGCCAGAAATTACAGGCTGGAAAGAGGAGCTTCCTCGAATTGAATTTCAAATGGTAAGAAGTTACGGGCAAGCTGAAGATTTTTATTTTGCTGAAGCATGGAAGTCGAACAGTAACAATCGTTGTTCTGGCTTACAACATTTACGGGGGATTACTGCTTCTTATGATGATGAAAATGGTAACAGTACTAATGTTCGTCTTCGTGGTGATAGGTATTCTTCTGGATTAAGACTTATCATTCCCAATAAGGTCTCTAGTATCTTGATGTATCCTAGCCCAAATCAATTGGAAGATTTACCACAAGGTACACGCTATTCAACGAATAATGATTGGGTTATATCTTGCTTTACAACAGGTGGAAATGAAGGCTTTTTAGCGACAAGTCCAGAAGGGGTCAAGTACTATTTAGATGAGTATAAGTTTTATAAATATGAACTGAATAGTAATACATCTGAGATTTCATTACCGAGTCGTGGTGGCTCCAGTTCATATCGTAAAGTAAAACATGCCTTATATGCTTCTAAGGTAGAGGACAGGTTTGGTAATGTTGTTGAATATCAATATAATGATAAAAAAGAGCTCATAAAAATTGTATCTAATGATGGAAGGGAAGTTACTGTTGAACGACCATCAAACTCAGTTAAATTAATTAAATCATCAGGCAAAGTGTGGAAATATGTGTCTGGAGGCTCTTACACTACAAATACCTCTCTTTTAGAGGTGACTATGCCTGATGGGAGAAAGTGGAATTACGATCTTCATTATGTTGACGAGCCGGATGATCAAGAAGATTCTTGTAGCTCTTCTATAAGCCCTACTTTGGAGGAGATGAATGTCACTCACCCTGATGGCTCGTCTGCTATTTTCTACTTTGGTGCTAGGGAGTTCTTTAGGGCTAATGTTAAGTGGTGGTTTCTAAAAAGCCTTTATGATTACAATGATCTTCCTGACCACACCTGTACTAACAATTATGCGTTAGTAAAGAAAAAGTTGAATGTTTTAAGTGAGGAATATGTATGGCGGTATTCATACTCTGAAAATTCTGGTCACTATAGAGGGAAAACTAGAGAGCGATTCCAAGATTTAGAGGGCGATATTCCAAATAATATAGACAGGCTCTTACATAGAACGACCACAGTTACAAACCCCGACCTATCAAAAATAGTTTATTACGTAAATAGGGATTCTTGGTCATGGAAAGAGGGGAAAATTGAAGCAGTAGAAAAACTTGATGGAAATAATACTTTAGTAGAGCAAGTTCAATATGAATTTGATGCTCCAGAGTACAATGGATACCCCGTGAATAGTGATTTTTATAATAATTATTCAAAGCGGGCAAATGGGATCAAAACTAAAACGACCTCTATTTATGATGACGATGTATTCGTAAGTGATGTAGTTGAGTTTAATAAATTTGGTCGTCCTTTGATAACTTCAGAGTCCTCAACGGTATTTTCTGAGAAAAAATACAGGAAAGTAGAGTACCAACACGATAAAAATAACTGGGTACTCAATTTACCCACTAAACAATATGTATCAAGCACCTCTAGTTTTGGAGAGCCCTATAAAGAAACAACATACAATAATAGCTTGTTACCCTATCAGAAAAAGTTATTTGGTCGTTTAGTTTCAACCAATACCTATCACGCTGACGGTAATCTTAAGAAAACAACTTTTAGTGGCTTAAACCGTTATGAGCAGTTTGATGATTACTATCGCGGTAAAGCCCGTAAAATCACTATGCCTTGCGCAACCACAAATGGTTGTAATACAGCAAATGGCAGCACCACTAATACAGTCATTGCTAAGCTAGAAGTTAATAGTGATGGCACCACAAAAAGTGTGACTGATTTTAATGGCCATAAAACCAGTTATAGCTATAACCCAATTGGTTGGTTAACTAAGATTGATTATGTCAATGGTGACTGGTCTGACAAAATCATCAAATACGCTCAGGTGACCACTGCAAATGATGGTATCACCGGTAGCGGTATCGCAGTTGGCCAACTTAAACAAACCATTACTCAAGGCAATTTTGAGCAGAAAATCTATCATGATGGTCTGTTACGCCCAACCTTCACGCGAACAAGAGATAAAGCCAACAGTGACACTATCAGTTACCAACGTACTGAGTATGACCATGAAAACCGCCCAACACTGCAATCCTTCCCAAGTAGTAATGCAAGTGCGACAACTGGCACGGTAACAACATATGATGCTCTAGGTCGTGTAATTGGGACCTTGCGTCAAAGCGATAATGCCGCTAGTAGTATCGAATACTTAAGTGGTAACAAACAAAGAGTCACCGATGCTAAAGGCAATGTGACTACAACAACCTATCTGGCGTATGGTAGCCCCAGTTATGACAAGCCAACGTTTATAGATGCCCCAGACAGTGAGGATACCAGCATTGCCTACAACAAATTCGGTCAGATTAAAACAATTACCCAAGGAGAGGTGACCGAAAAGCGCTTATATGATGGTTATCAACAACTGTGTAAAACCTATCGTCCTGAAACGGGAGTAACTGCTTATGGTTACAACACACAGCGCCAGCCTATTTGGCGTGCTGAGGGGACTGATGGAGGTCATGTTAGCTGCACGCCATCATCGGTGCCTGCATCACATAAAGTGATTATTGGTTATGACAATCTAGGACAATTAAGAACTGAAAACTTCCCCGACACCACACCTGATAATACCTATGGTTATGATGCGAATGGTAATCTTGCAAGTCTGACCTCAGGCAGTGGTAGCAGCGCCATTAGTTGGAGCTACCTGTACAACTCACTTAACCTGATAGATAAAGAAACCCTATCCATCGACGGCAAAAGTTTTGTGTTGGATTGGGAGTATAACAGCTTAGGAAACGTAGACTCCTTAACGTATCCTTCAGGAAGGCCTATTAGTTTTGCCCCGAATGCTTTAGGGCAGCCAACCAAGGCGAGTGAAGGGGTTATCAATTACGCCAGTGATATAGAATACCATCCCAACGGCCAGTTAAAACAGCTGACCTATGGTAATGGGATGGTGCGTAATGTGGCTTTAGATACCACAGGGCGTATCGATGCCATCACTGATGCTAAGGGAAGCGCTTATCAACTGAACTTAGATCCAAGTTATGACTTAAACGATAACATTCATAGTGTTATCGACTGGGTTGACCGCAGCAATGATATCGACAACATGAGTTATGACGGCCTAGACCGTTTAAAGTCTGCTGATGGTAAGTGGGGCACTGGCAATTACACTTATGATGGATTAGGTAATATCAAAACCCGCAGTATCAGTGGTTCATCGATTACTTACCACTACAATACGCTCAATCGCCTCGACAAACTTAGTGGAGCTTATGCCTACAACTATGCATACGATACCCGCGGTAACGTGACTCACAATGGTCGCTATGGCTTAGGTTTTAACCGTGCGAATCAAGTCACCACAGCCAAAGGTATCCCTTACCGTTACGATGGCCACAATCGCCGAGTATCAAAAAAAGCTGATGAATACAGTATTTATAGTCAAGCAGGTCAGCTACTTTATCGACAAAAAGACAATGGTGATAAAACCGATACTCTCTACTTAGGTAAGCAGTTAATTGCAGAGGTTGAGCATAGAGGCACTTATACTCCCCCAGCACCCAAACCGAGCATTAGTCTTATCTTTTCTGGCGGGGGAAGCAGTGGTGGGGATTGCCCTAAAGGGTTTGTGTGTGAATCGGCAAGTGCCATACCGACTCTTCCCCCAGCTGATGCGTACACATTGTCATGGACAACAAGCAATGCCGATAGCTGTACTGGTAAGGTCTTTAGAAATGGCTCTTTACACTCAACACTTTCAGGCATCAGCAATACGGGGATTTACTTCGAAAATGAAGGTGCGGGCTATGGAGCGGAGCTAACCTGTAGTAGCAGTGGTGGCACTACGACTAAATTTGCGTATGCAGGCAATGGAGATGAATACTAATGAAAATATTAACATTCACTCGGTTTGCCATTAATTCATTTGTTGCGTTTGTCCTGTCAGTTGCTTCACTGTCTTTTCAAGCAGAGGCAAGCCAAGGGCAAACGGTATTTATCCCCATTGCGGTGGGGGACATCACCACCTTCATTCCCATTATGCCTTCAAGTAGCACTGGGAGTGTGACCAGCACCACGACTGATGGCAGTTATAACCTCAATTGGTCAGCGGTGACGAATGCAAGTTATTACCAAATCATTATCACCGATGAAGATGGTAAAAAACGCATCATTAAGGTATTCGGAACCAGCTACGACTTGGCTGGCTTGTCGTTGGGGAGTAATACCATAGAGGTGCAAGCTTGTAATGCCAATCATCAATGTGGTGTGGGGTATCTAGCGGGCACAGTGTCGCGCAGCTCTAAGGTGACATATCAGCATACCGACATGCTGGGCACACCTGTGATGGAGACCGATGTCGCCGGACAAGTGGTAAGCCGTAGTGTCTATGAGCCATTTGGTAAGCGCCTTGGCGGTGAGAAAACAGGCATTGGTTATACTGGACACCTGCAAGATGAAGACCTAGGTCTGACCTATATGCAGGCCAGGTACTATGATCCATTGATAGGCAGGTTTTATTCGAATGATCCGGTTGGATTTACAGGTGAAGTCGATACATTTAATCGCTATTCTTATGTTGCAAATAACCCTTATAAATATACAGACCCTAATGGTCAATCAAAGCGTCGCCTCAGAAACCAAGCAAAGGAAGCTAGGGAGAACAACCAAATTGCAGAAGTTGCAGGTGAAGCGCTTGTTAATATATTACCTGAAGGAGCAGTAAAAGATTTTATTCAGGAAAATGTTAATGTAATAAAGGCAAACAATCGAAGAGGCGCATTAAAAAAAGGACAGCAACATGCTCAGGTTCCTCGAAAGTCTAAAGGGGGAGAAGATATACCTATGAATGAATTAAACCATTCAAGTAGAGGTAAGAATTATAATAAAATTAAGGAAAGTGGTGGTACAAACCTTGGGCGTAGAGATACTAATTCTAAATCGAGCGTGATGGACCACCCAGATGGTCATAATGATAATAATGCTACACATCATGAAAGCCCTCATGTACATGCAACTAACAAAAAAGGCGACTCGATAATCATTGAGTATGAGAATGAATAACTATGGATATTGTTTACAGTAATGAAACCATTAGAGTTGATGAGATATTATCAGAACATATCGAAGGCATAGAAGTACTTACCATTGCATGCATAAACAATGATAAAAGTCTGGGGTTTGAGAAAGAAGATATCAACAAGGAAGTGATGTATGAGTTATTGACCCCTGATTCATATATATATGGGCCAAAAGATAAAGAGCCAACGTATATGAGTGAAGAATTTGATACATTAATATGGAAAAAAGCAGGAGGCCCCTGTTTGATATTTTCTGTTGTGGAAGAGCAATTCTTAGAAGAGTTAAATCGACTAAAAATGTATAAAAAAAATGAGCTTAAAGCTAAATTGAAGAAAATAGATTTTTCCGAAGAACAACCTCTTTTGCAAAAGGTTTATTCTGCAGCTAACGCTTGTCTAGATTCTGGTAGCCTCAAAAAGCTATTGAGCTTTTGTCGCAACATAACAATTTGGCGGTTTGGTGATCTGGGATTGTATTGTCATGTTCTTTCAACTGATGTTAATGTTGAAAAGTTTATTCCACGAGGACGAATGGTTGAAGCATTACCTGAGTGGTAGTTTTTCTAATGCATTGAACTCAAAGCCCCTTACCAAAAGATAAAGGGGTCAAAGATAAAGATAAAGGGGTCAACGAAAGATAAACATATCCCTACTGAACAAACAGAAAAAAAGGATAACTAAATTGATATCAGGTTTTCTTATTGTGACCGAAAAGCACATGCCAATGTATTATTTGGCAAGTGAGCAATCTAATAAAAGTTTGGAAGTTTCAAATAAAGTGTATTCTGGATGTGGAAGATCTTGGGATTATTGGTTACCAGATAGTGCGCCAGCAAACGTTAAAAAGCTTACTACAAAAGCCGAAGAAACATACTCTCAAAACTTGATGTACAGCTTGTTTAGTTCAATAGAAGAAGCTAAAACAGTTTTAGATTGGGTGAACGATAGTGAGGATGAATTTAGTTTCAGTCTGCTAAAGGTTTACTCAGATAAAAAGCCTGACAGTACCGCAATGAAACATGCTGAATTTATAGGAGTGGATATAGATTGCAATGGGCATTATCCGATAAAGGAAGAGTTGTTTGCTTCAAAAATAGCTTCTTCAATGCAGTTTGAGTTCGAGGCTTTTTTCGAATTATTAAACAAGAATGGGTTGTTTGACTCATATTTGGATGCAAAGAAGTTTATGGATTGTTATCTCAGAATTCAGATGGATAAGAATATTGAGAAATTATCTGAAGATGAAATTTCATATAGCTTTATACATGAAGTGAAATGAAGTGAAATGTCCGGATAAAGGGGTCAGAGCCCATTAACTTTTAGGTCTTTAGATTTACTCTGGTTTGATTGGTGCGTAGGTGCTAGGTGGCCAAATCTGACATTTTGATAAGCACTGGAATTTTTAGGAACATGGATATGTTAAACAAACTACTGATTGCTAGTAAGGCGAAGTTGAAATGGATCACCTTGCTGATGGCTACCCTTTTTAGTACAGGGGTTTATGCTACTAGCTGCGTGCAGAACAATAATATTGTGACATTCACTGGACTAGATTCTAAGGAGGGAGTGATATATGCCAGTCTCTCCTCCCATGATAATCAGTGTGGGTGTAGTTACATAAGATTCGCCCCTCAAAACACTAGAACAGAAATGGCGCTGAGTATCTTGATGGCTGCCAAGCTTAGTCAAAACAGAGTTCGAATAGATTTGATGGAACATGGTAACTGTAATACAGCGTATCGTGTTTATCTGCAGTAACTCTTTGTTGTCAATATAGATGGAAGTCAGTTAGCAGTCTGTATTCTGCAAGGAATCAAGGAATCAAGGAATCAAGATGAAAACTCCACTTTTGACGTTAGTGTTCTTATTAATGTTTAACTTCAGCTTTGTCACTCAAGCAACGGCTGGAGTGACTTGGGCCAGTGGTAAGATCACATCGCTGATGGCATCAGCGACAAACCCTGCGATAAGACTCACTGGAAATATATCGCCAGATAGATGCAGTGGAGGAACTTATGGATGGTTATATTTTGCTGGAACTGCCGAAGAGAAAAACCGTATTTATGCCACGGCACTTGCTATGTCACTCTCCGGTAAAACGGTAACGGTTTACACTAATGGTGATGACACCACTTGTCGTATCAACAATATACAGATCACATCTGGATTGAATTAAGAGTGATTAATTGTAGAGTAGGCCTTAGATCTCATTAACTATAGTGTTGCAAAACTAATAATAATTCAAATGGAAGATACACGCTGTTCAGCATATCAAGGAATAAAAATGAAATTAATTATATTGGCTTGCTTTCTGGTGTTGTCAGTTACTTTTTCTACATCAGCGAATGCCGCATTTCATTGCTCTGCTGATATCAATCGGATATTAATTTACGGTAGTGGTACGGTAAATATTCGGCATTCTGGTAGGAATGATTTTACCGTTATTTGTGACTTAAACAATGAATGGAAAGGGGTTAGTGTGACAACTTGTGCCATGTGGACTGCTATGTTGCAAAATATAAAAAAGAATAATGGCAAAGCTATTTTTTATTATGGTGGTGAAGGAACCTGTGCTGCTCTACCTACTTACGGTAGCACTCCCGCTCCTGTATATATTGGTGATATTTAAGTAACAACTAAAAGAGCTTAAGTCTATTTTAAGTTGTGTTACTGTGAGATTAGAATCAAACCTAAAGGATGTGAAGGGTCAAGTCCTTCCCTTCTAGAAAACACTCAAGATTGGGGCTGGTTTTATATTAAATAAGCTAAATCGACTTTGGATATAGAAGTATGGATACGTTAAAAAAATTATTTGTTAGTCTGGTTTTTCTATTTGTCAGCTCTTCCGTTAGCGCAGTATGTTTCGAGAGAGGATGCTCAAATGTATATGTTGAAAAACTGTATGTTAATGCCTCTGGAGTTGTGTACGTGGGTACATCTGGGGATGAGAGGTTGATGACTTGCGATGCTGTCTCTGATGTGTATAGCACCTTCAGATCTACGGATGCTGGCGGTGATATGATTTTCTCTACGCTATTAGCTGCGCAGCTCTCAAATAAGAAAGTATTTGTGAGAACGGTCGAAAGCTCAAATGAGTGCAAAATCGCCTATGTGACGCTGGACAAGCAGTAGTAATATAGTTAAATGGGCAGGTAAAGAAGTTGGGCTAAGGTATGAAGACGCAAAAAAGCACCAGTATCTAATTATTGCAAAGCCTCATTTGTAACGCTTGTCGCTCCAGTTTTATAGAGATAGCGAATTTATAGTGTTATAAAAAATCAATTTAAAGAGGTATTAACGTGAAAGTTCTTTGTTGTTTTCTTCTATTGTTAGTTTCAACTAGTTCGTTTTCAGCAGCTCAATGGTGTAAAGGTAAGCTTGAGAGGGTCTATGTAGACAAGCCTGGGAATGTATATATATTTGGTAATTGGCGTAATGACTATACCCAAATTTGTAATGTTAACTCTGCTTGGAAAGGTGTTTCAGTGGAGTTGTGTAAAACTTGGTTCTCACTTGCAGTTACAGCAAAAGTAAGTAATGGTAATGTTATTGTTCAATATTCTGATGTGCCTGCTTGTAATACTATTCCTAACTATTCAAATGCACCTTCTCCTAACTATGTGATGTTAAATAAATGAATAAGATTATATGTTTAATCATATTGTTGTTTTTTAGCCAACAAGTCACATCTGGTGAACTGGTTAGAGGCGCGACAATTATTGAAATAGCTAGTAGTTCCAGTAATCAAGATGTGTTTTATTTAAGTTTGTCAGGGGGCACTGGTCCTTGTGCTGGTAAATCAATATTGTTCCCAGCATCAAAATCTCAGTCAAAAGAATCTTATAACCAAGCTTTCTCTATAGCTTTAGCTGCAGCAGCTTCAGGTAAAAAAATTCGTGCTCATAATTATGAAGATGATAGCTGTAGAGAAGCTAATTTTATTGGCATGCTTACTCAATAGATATAAGAATTACTGAGTATAGGTGAGCAGTATTTATTTACTAATTTATGCGATTGGAGTCAAAATGAAAAATATACGAAGGATATTATTTATATTAATGGCATCTATCGCAATGCCCGTTTTTGCCGGCAGTCAAACAGGTTTAGTAACCAATATTAATGTGCGTGACGATGGTCTGCATTGGTTTACCTTATCTGGAGATCGAGGCGTCATGCCAGCGTGTACTCGTGAGCGTTTTACCTATTGGATGATCAAAGATGAAAACTCTACCTATGGTAAGAGCCAGTTTAGTATGTTGCTAGCAGCTTATATGGCACAGAAAACTGTGACCATAATAGGAACTGATAGCTGTACACGTTGGGGCGATGGCGAAGATATTAAAGTTGTGCAGTTTAGGTGAAGCAACTCTGTATGCTTTTATTATGAAAGGAACGGTTTAGCTAGTAATTTTATAAGAATATAGTGCAAGTACCTGCTATCAGGTTAAGGGAGTTAACATGAATAGAGTTAGTTTTGTTTTTTTACTATTAATCAGCTTTACACCTTTTGATGTAATGTCTGAAGGCTCAGGATGGTCTGGAAAATCTAAAATTGAGCAGCTGTACGCTGTAAACTCGAGCCAAGTTATTGTTAAGTTATCTAATTTCACCAATGCTACGGGTTGTAATCCCAATACTGCTGGTCATGTGTTAGTTGACACTAATTCCCAAAAAACATTTTATACACTCATTTTATCGGCATTTATGGCTGGAAAAGAGGTTAATTTTTATCTGTATGGGGAGTGTAAAACAACACATTGGGTTGGCCCCTCATTTGCTGGGTTCGGACATGTGATAGTTTATTAAATTATATATTATACGGTTAATTAAAGGCTAAAGAAAATGGTGCAATGTCTATCTCGTTTCAGAACACATATAGCTGTAAGGTTAAAGCTGATTTCGCTTATGTTGTTTAGTGTAACGATAGCTTTTTCTGGGAAGGCTGCGACATATACGGAGCCACAAGTATTAACTCAGATGACAATTGGTGATTCTTTTTCTAGAGTGAAGCAAGTTAATATGCCGAGCGAAGAGCTTTGTGGTAGAAATGATTGGTATATTCTTGATATTCAATTAGACAAAAATAAAGCTATGTTTTCAGCTCTATTAGCAGCTAAGGCTTCAGGTCAGAAAGTACATTTTCAGCTTACTGGTTGCTGGCAGAACTACCCAAAAATAACGCATGTATACAATTGTAAGAACCAATACTGCACAAATGAATAAGAGAGTGAGTTTTGTTCTTTTAATTATCATCCAATTCAGTTTTCTCTTTGACTAACTATGATGCTGATTTATTACGAGGCTAGGGTTTTGAAATGTTTATTACGGGTCACTTTACTAAGTTTACTGTTTTCCTCCACATTTGCGAATGCTGGAGCCTATTCGAACTGGGCTGTTCCGACTAATGTGGAGCTAGTGGGTGGAGGAGTTTTGATCCATGGCCAATTTGGTGATCCAAACAATTGTGGTAAGGCAAACTTTATCTATGTAAGCCATTCGGATATTCGGTTTGACTCCGTTTTTTCAATGGCCTTAGCTGCACTCATGGGGCAAAAAGAGCTAAGACTATATTCATCATCTTGTGTGGGAGTTGGTTTTCATTGGCCTGGAAATGTAATTAATCAAAATACCAACGGCCAAGCTGTGTATATACGCTGAACACATCAACAGATGTTGATGATATAAGGTTTTATTATGAAATATTTTTTAATGTTGTTTTTGATTCTTCAGTCTTTTTCATCTTTTGCTGCTCACCACTGCTTAGGGAAAGTGGTTAACCTTGATATTGCTGGAAATGGAAATATTCATGCGAATATAAGTGGAATAGGTAATGGGAATGTTATCTGCTCTACTAAAACCAAGTTAGGTGAGTATGAGCCAGAGGCATGCAGAGTCGCTTTTAGTTTATTACTTAGTGCAAAAATGTCTGATAGCAACATTCGTTTGTACTTTAGAGATGATACTAATACATCCTGTTTTAAAGGCAACTGGACAAATTTGGGCTCTCAAAGTCATGGGCTGTACTATATCAGAATGGAAGGTTAACTTAGTATGCCACCTTTATAAGATAACAAATTATATGAGGGAATATGAGAACATTAACTATCGTATTTTGTAGCATTATGTCGCTTTTACAATGTGCTGTTGCTGGAAATATTTGGTGTACAGGGACAGTGTCAAACGTCTATATAGCTGCTGATAAAAGTGTGGTAATAAAAGGTAGTTGGCGCAACGATTATACTCGAATTTGTTCAACTGAGGGAGTACCGGTATCGATACTGTAACCTGCTCGCTTTGGTTCTCCATTATATCAACAGCCATGACAAACGATAAACAGGTGAAGTTGATGTATTCAGACAGAGATGGTCAATTTCAATGTAATAATTTACCTACCTATTACTCAACACATAACCCATCGAATGTGATGCTTGAGAGATAATTTATTATGAATCGAATTATATATACTTCGTTTTTCAACTTGTTACTTCTGAGTTTTAGTGTCGAGTCTCTTGAAAGAATTACAGGTTATGTGAAAGTTCTAGAGCCTACGTATATGCCAAATACTATTAGTTTCAGTATGAGTGCTGGAACCGCTTCATGCCCAGCGGGTAGTTGGTTGAAATGGAGCAAAACAGAGGATAATAATAAGGTTGCTTTTTCAACCCTGATGGCAGCGTTAATGTCAGGTAAGAAAATAAATCTCTACTTTTTAGATAACGATACAACTTGCACCGCTCAATTTTTACATCTGTTGAGTGAGTAAATATAGCTATTGTCGGTAGCAATATTTGGCGGGCAAAGAAGTATCTGGTTACTTAGGTAGTTGGTCACTCGTGATGGATAAACCTAAAACACTAGAAGGGATTGAAATTCAAAAGGCAAAAGGCAAAGGTGCATTGGTACACAGCTATATGGTATTTTTGTAAAGCAGAAATAATAATTGGTTGCCTTAGGTTGTAACAGCTCTACAGGTAAGTTAGTGAATTAGATGGATATTAAATATGGATATTTTAAGAAAAGTACTACTAATCTCTTTGGTTTTTCTTGTACAAAATGCAGAGGCCAAATACTTTACTGATTATAGCTCAGGTGTGACAATTAATAGAATTCATGCTCATAGTGGTGGTGGAGTAACATTGCATATAACGGGCGAGGTAACAAATCTCGATAATTGTCTCGTTACTGAACGTGTGCATATTAGAGCAGATTTAGTCGGGAGTAAAAACTTAATTGCTCATGCTATGATGGCTTTTGCTTCAGGCAAAAAGGTGGGGTTGCATGCTTCTGGCTGTGAAATCATCCCTTTTTGGGGCGGCACTCACTTGACCCCTATTATCAATAATTTATGGGTTTATAATTAGACATCCACATAATCTGCACTATGGATGCAAGGCCTAATTATATAGTGTGTTTAGGGAGAAACATGTGAACAGATGGATAGTGATAGCTTTATTTACCGCAATTAGTTTTGTCGCCTCTGCTCAACCCGGACATTGGACACCTTATCAGACAATCCAATCAATAATTATTGAGAATGGGATAGCGCTAATTGTTGTAAAGGGGGGCGTACCAACTGAATATATACCAACAGCATGCAATCAAGCGTTTAATCAAGCGAATCTCAGTACTGAGCATGGCAAGGCTATCTACTCTTTGGCCTTAGCAGCACGTATGTCGGATACTCCTATCTCGATGGCACTAGAATGTAGTGGTACTAGACCTTCAATCAAATTAATTCGATTGTAGTGAAGATAAAAGCTTTTTATAGTCCCTATTTAAATATGTACTTTTAAAAGAGTGTTCCTTATGAAATTATTTATTTTTTTGAGTTGTATTATTTTTTGTAGTTTTTCAACTGTAGCTGCACCTCAGTATGCGGGCACAGTTAAAGGTTTCTATATCAATAATGGTAAAACTGTTTTAGTAAAACTTGATACGCCAACACCAGCTTGTGGTGATCAAACTTGGCCATTTCAATTTAGTCTGTCAGGTGAAGTTGCAAAAGGTTGGATGAGCATGCTTTTAATGGCAAGAGCATCTGAGGCTCAAATTGGGGTCGGATATGCACCAAATGAAAATGGAAGGTGCAATGTAGAGTACTTTTATTTTTACAATTAATTTGATTGTAATTTACTCAAGGATGATCCAATGAAAATAGTTAAATATCTATTGTTTTTAGCTTTTCTCTTATCTAGTTCTGCGTTTGCAAGAACGGACTGCCCTGCAGCTAAGGTGCTCCATATTCAGATAGAAGGAAGTGTTATTCTCTATATGCAAGAGGGAAGTTCTTGGAGAAGGTTAGGTAACTTAGATGAAGTTGGTACAGCAGAGCGTTATTCAGCCCTTCTAGCTGCTCAAATCGCTGGACTAAAGGTGATGGTAGGTTATAGAAGCAGCAGTTATAACTGCGCTGTGACAAATTACAGTGAGCCAGCTTATATTGTGAGAACATATAACCGAGAGTAATTTAAATCATCTTTTAAGGATAAATATGAATTTAATATTGAAAGTTGTCATTGTAACTATTCTATTAATATTCACTTGTGATGCATTTTCTTCTACCCGATTTAGAAATGTAACAATTACAGGAGCTGGTGTGTTCCTTAGTGGTGGTAAGGGGATTTTACTGATAAACATTAATGGGGATAAGTCTTCAATGGAGGAGTGCGCTACGACTAAGAGGTTTGCTATAGACAGCAATGTGCCGAATTACCAAGAGATGGTGAGTTTAGCGATGACAGCTTATATATCTGGCCAAACCAATGTTGATCTGTATGTTACTGAGAGTTGTAACTCTTGGGGGAATGCACAAGACCTACGTGGTATTAAAATGGGCACTATGCCTTGGTGATGTGAAAAGACATATATGAGTGCTGAGTAACTTCATTACCTTAAAGTTAACGATAAAAAGGATGTTAAAATGTTACGTATTGTGATGATTACTATAGCTGTTACTTGTACGCTATTTCCCTTTCTAGTCAATGCCGCAGCGGGATGGTCTGGTAGAGCTGAAGTGACGGGGATCTATACTCTAAATGAATCGACCGCTCTGATTAAGCTATCAACTTTTAGCAACCCTAATAGCTGCCAAATTAATTCTAGTGGTGACGTGAGGATTAATCCGTCGGTAGATAAAAATTGGATGAGTATGTTTCTTGCGGCTTATATATCAGGTAAGCCAGTTGATGTTTATGTTAGTGCGGCTTGCACCGGTGTATGGACTGGAACCTCTTATGCCACAGTTGGCCATGTTCGTTTGTTATAGGGCGCCTAGCAAAAGTAAGATATCTTTTTTAAGTTAATTAAATGGATTTATATAAATCATGAGAATGAAAATATTTTTAATCGGTCTCCTGTTCTCTTTAAGTTTTATGAACAGTGTGACAGCCGCAACACTGGTCTGTAGTGGTAAAATTGATAGATTATCATATCACTCACCAAATAAATTTATGCTAAAGCTGTCCAGTATGAATACACCTGTCTTTTTCTGCAGTCCAGATATGGAGTGGAAAGTGGGAGGTACTAGCTATGTTACAGGAGCTGAGACATGTAAAACCATGTACTCAACATTTCTGGCTATAAAAATGACGGATAAGTCGATCACGAGTATGTATTTTGATGGTGATCAAGTTCCCAGTAGTTGTAATAGCTGGGAAAGCTGGCGACAAGCCAATATTCGTCACTATTCAATATAAATAATATCTAGACAAGTTTAATTAATGCCTTAGCCCGCACCTGGTATTCGTATTTACCCCCCCCTTAAAAATCAATTGATTAAGGCTCGGTTTTGAGTGAAGGTAGGTGTTTGTGTGATACAAAATAGACTCTCTGTGTTAATTTTGTTTCGGTTGTTAGTTGTTTGGTGTAATATGCTGCTACTTTGGTTGTATGTCGTTAGTGCTTATGTAAGCCTTTCATTGTATGAGAGTAAACTCAATTAGTATTTCAGGATTTAATATGTATACACGGATGTTTGTAAAATATAAATTGATAATGGTTATTTCTGTTACCTCTACTTTTATCTTTTCTTTATTAGGTATTGGTAATGTTAGTGCTTCTTCATTCAATTGGAATTCTGGCACAAGTGATATCAAACTTGTTCAAAACAGTGATGCTAGTTCAGACATATTCATCCCATCTTCTAGTGTTAATGGGCTATCTGTTAATGACTTTAATCAGTTCATTGTGTCGCAGCGAAAGTTAACTATCTATAATGGTTCACGCTCTTCTGACTCTATAGTTAACAATGATATTGCAAATGTAATAGTGATTAAATCCTCAGTCATCTCTTTAGCCGAGAATATTGAAATTATCGGTGCACCGGCAGACATTATTTTTATTGGCACATCAAGCAACCAAAAATTAACATGCACTAATTGTAGCTTTACCAATGTCGGCCGAGTGACTTTTGCTGCTGCAACGGTCAAATCTGTGTCATTAATTAAAAGCACAGGTATTGTTGGTGAGCTTGTTACTACAAGTGGTGGAAGTGTTGAAGTTAATGGGCTTCTTGCACCTGGCTTGCAAGCAATGGAGTTAATCGCTGATACCGTTAAAACTGCTGGAATAATTGATATTAACCTCAAGGCTGATATTCATCCAGAAGGTGGTCATATTGTTCACCCAGAAGGGAGTAAAGTAGTTGGCTCTGGTGGTATTAGCTTGTATTCAGGAAGAATGACTATTGATTATGAAGAATTAAAGGTCACTGCTGCCACTGTAGTTAATCAAGAGTTTCTCGTAGACGGCAAAATTCGCGCAGCAACCATTGCTGTTTTAAGCCCTAAGAACGTAAGGTTTGCTTCTACTGCAGATTTAAGTACTCTCTCTGATGTGATTGCAACTAGCACTCGACATTCACAGTTTTATGCACCAATTGAGGGTATCTTTATTCAAGGTGCTGGTAAGCATTTATCTACTGGTGATTTAGACTCTACGACTCATAAAATAACTGTGGCAGGTAAGTTATCTTCTGATAATAAAGTGCTGATTAAGTCATTATCTAAACTGAATGTCTCAGCGGTTGTTGTCGCTGGTGATTTATCACTTATCTCGGGCCATAATACAAATGTTACTGGCGGGTTACAGGCTAACCTTATTGAAGTTGCTGCGAGGAACTTTATCAATAATGGTGCAATGGCTTCATCTTGGTTAAATATAGAAACAGAAAAAAGTATCTATAACAGTTTTGGTGGCAATATAAAGGCTAATAAAATTACTTTAAAAGCGAATAGCGGTACTGTTGTTAATGGCTCCCGTTCTAAATACAAATACTATCCAGATACTCCAACCTCCCTTACCATTTCTGCTGATATGACAGCCTTAGAGCATGGTTTATATTATCAAGTGACCGAGTCGGGGACCGTGGGGAGTAATCAAGGTGCGAGTATTTTGGGGAATGAGGTATATATTCAAGCTAAATCGGTAGAGAATATTAATCCTTATTCTTTAACTAAAGCAGCTTCAGAAGATTGGAGTGCTGGTGTGAGTATTAATAATTCTTTAGCACGTCAGGTTTCATTGCAGGCTGAAAATCGTTTGGAAATAAAAGCTGATAACTATATTTTAAATTCATCTGCAATCATTGGACTAAACCAAAATGGTTTTATGGTATTTAATACTCCAATTTTTAGTAATGAAAGGTATAGATTAGCAGTAGAGAACTTTACATATAATCAATTAGAGTTGAGTCATGATCAAAGCCAGAGTCATGATGTAGCAAAAGTGGGAACAGAAACTAAAATTATTGCTTACTCTCCCCCTGCACGTTTATATACCTTTGGTGAATTTAGATTTAGTGATGGTAACGCAAATGACAATACTAGTGAGGAGTTCTTGAATGAGTTTTCCTACTTTGAAGTTTTCGGGGATAGCCACTTTCATCAATCGTTAATTAAAACAATAGGGATTGAACTCGCACAATCTTTATCTATCAGCGAAGTATCGAAGGTCAGATCTTGCTTGAATTTTGGTAATTGTACTGGGGATACAATGTTAACGTTGGCTGATGCAGAGACTCTGTTTTCAATTCGCGGCAATCTTTATGGCATTGATCCGACTTTACCTTCAGAGAGTCATCTAGTAGTTGATAATATCAACACATACAACGCTCTTGTTCAGCAGTTAGTTGATGCGTATTTAGCTCCGTTTATTTATACGAATTCTGAGTACGATTATGGATACGTGAAAAATATGGCAATCAACGATGGTTATTTAGAAGGAAGTGCAATAAAAGTTGATGGCTATACTACATCTTATATTCCTGCTGGTCCTGGTTACGCTATAGCTCCGAAAATTGAGACTAAAAATATTAGAAAAAGCATAGATAGTCTATTGGCAGAAGATGCAGCTCAAAACCCACATCCCGGTACAGCTTATACACCAAACCAAATTACTGCTGCTAGTCGAGCCTATATCGAAACCTTAGATATTACTTATCCTGAAGGGTATTCAGCATTTTATAAAGAGCACAATAATGTATTTAGTTCTTATACCCTATCTGATAATGATGATGTTTTAATTACATATAGAGAATATGTCACTTATGTCAGGCCACAAGTTGGGGATGATAAATACCAGCTAACAGTGACCGTTAGACTCCCGTTAACAGAGCTTATGACCTATTTGCCAAACTAGAGTGTAGAAAGGATATCTATGAAAAATTTAATGAAGAACACTCCTGCGGTTAAAAAGCCTATTTGGCAAAGGTTTACCGCCTATTTGATGTCATTTATCCTACTTGGGCAGATCTGTTTACCTGCGACGGTAGTGGCTGTTGAGCTGATTTCTGATGTATATATATCATCAGAAGTCAACTCTAATGCTCAGTTTGAAAGGGTTTATAATACTGACCGTCAGTTTGAAAAAGCATTTTATGTCGAGGATATCACAAGTTCTGGTACACAAACGGTAGAGTCGTTTCATCAAAAACTGCTAGATTTTAGAAAGAGCTCACTACCTGCGCCATTAATGATCCCAATAATGAATGGTGAGATTACTATTATCTTTCCTCATTATCGGTTAGAAAAACGGATCGGTGATCAGTTTGTTCAAGCTCGATTTATTCGCTCTCAGATCTTTAATCTACTCAATAGAAATCTACTTAGTGATGCTTATGCTAATGAAGCTGCACAAATTAATGGGCTTTACAATAAAGCTTATGAGTTCAGTGCGAAATCTTCTGCCAAGTTTGGTGATAGTTTAACGCGTGCTCAGGTGAACACCTTTGGACATAATTTTATCTGGCCTGAACTGCGCACTGTGAATGGTGAAGCGGTACTAGTACCGATAGTTCATCTAACTGATGCGAGTGTGGATGAGCTACTTGTCGATGGCCATATTGTTGAATTTGCGGGTGAAACGGCGCAGTTTAATACCATTACCGTTAATGCTGGTACTATTTATACCCGTCGAGGCACATTTCTTAATACAGCTGGGGATTTCACCGTTTCAGAAGGGGCAAGTGTTGTCGCTGATGGTGACTTAAACTTGTTGGTTGGTGGCACCTTGCAAAACCTTTCTGGCCGCCTATCAGCCGAAGATAATGTCAATATTATTGCTAACCAATACCTTCAAAAAACGGTCGTACACCGTTACGCCACGCGTTATGAACAGGGTACTCGTCTAGGCGAGATCGCCAGTGTCGATGCGGTCAATGGCAATGTTTCAATTAGAAGCTATAACGATATTGTTGTTCAAGGTGGCACCATATCGGGCAATAACGTCATCCTTAATGCCGATGGCAATATTCAGCTAACGACTCAATACACGACTTATGTGCGTAACCAAGCTGTCGGTGGTTATGATGAAACACAATCGATTATTGAGCACACAGCAAGCGTGCTTAGCGCTAAAGATAATATTTATCTTATGGCTTCAGGCGCTATTGAATTAAATGCCGCTACCTTGTTCGCTGATGAAGGTGTGATTCAAATATTGGCCGAGCAGGGCGTTTATATTGCTAATGAGTTTAATGAATTTCAATCATCACGTTCTGGCAAGGTTGGTAAGGTAACCCTGCAGGAACAAGAGTTTCAAACCATTGCGATACGCTCTGCGTTAGAAGCGGGTAAAGGCGTGCTCATTGCATCAAACTTCGGTGATATCACGCTTCAGGCAACAGAGATAATATCGGGTGCTGGCACCCAAATTAATGCACTCAATGGCAAGGTCAATTTGTTATTGGCGAAGGAGCAAGATCACTACTTCTATAATCGTGTTAAGGAAGGTTTCTGGCGCATAAAAACCGAAACTCAAACTGATACTGTAGATACCGCCGTTTACAATAGCATTATTGGTGGTATAAAAGTTCAAGCAACTCACGGTGTTACGCTTGAGTTTGGTCAAGAGGAAGGTGTCACTCTGCAAGACTCTCTTGCCATGTTTGAGCAAACTGAAGATCTTGCGTGGATGGCTGAAGCATACAATGATCCTGAACTTGCAAGTAATATTGAGTTAGTTTATCAAGAGCTCGTTAAAATCCATGAGTACGATAAATCCAGCAGTTTAAGCCCAGCAGCTATGGCAATTATTGCTATCGCGGTCGCTGTGGCAATGGGGCCCGCAGGTGTAGGGCTTATTGGTGCAAAAGGTGCCATCGGTGCGGTGGGCTTCGTCGCGCAACCTGTAATGCAAGCAGGGGCATTAGCCTTAGCAACGCAAACGGCGATGAGTTTTGCCAATGGTAATAACTTATCTGAAACCGTTAAATTAATGCATTCAAGTGACACTATTAGAGCGGTTGCTACAGCGATGATCACCGCAGGAGCGTTGAGCGCCATAGATGAAGTAAAGCTGTTTGATATGCCAGCAGGAGTAGATGCTTCTGCTGATCTAATTAGTGCGCAAACCGCGATTGACCTAGGAAATCAAGCCACACTAATCGTTGTTGAAACGACGGTGAGTACCGGGATCTCGACCATTATTAATGGTGGTGATTTAGGTGATTTTGGTGAGGCTCTGGTTCAAGGGTTACAGCTATCTGCCATCAATAAGATTGGTCAAAAAGTTGCAAATGAGATTGGAGGCTTGGCAGATTCTAAGCCCCCGAAAATCAATGAAGCACTTAGGTATATCTCGCATGCCGGTTTAGGGTGTGCACTTGGGGCCGCAACAGCTGAAGTCAGTGGCAGTTCTGATCCTGTCGTTGGCTGTGGTTCAGGGGCTGGTGGTGCCGTAATTGGTGAGGCCGTTGCACAGGCATACACCGAAGCGATGATGACTGACAACCAAAAGGAAGTCGTAGATTGGTTAAAGTCTAAAGGCATTATGGCAGAGGGAGATTTTGAGGCACTAACCCCTGCTCAACAAGCTGAATATTATACACTTGTTCAATCAATGCAGGTGACGCCCAGTGAACTACTTTCATTACAGGCAAAAGGCGTTGATTTAGCAAAGTTAGCGGGGGGCTTAGCTGCATTTGCAGCAGGTGCCGAAGTGAATATTGCTGCACATACAGCAGAAAATGCTGCGCAGCATAACTGGTTCCATTTAGTTGTACTAGCAGCTCGAGCAGCCATGTTTGTCATGAGTGCATTAGAGGTTTATCAAGCAACTCAAGACATCATAGAGAAATATGAACAATTTAAAGCGCATGAGGGCAATGAAGAGCAGCAACGTGCAATATTGATACAGCTAGCAAAAATGCTAGGTGAAGAGCTCGTGTACGAACTAACTGTTGGTAAATTAGAAAATGCTGCTACCGACAAAGTATTGGCTCGTATTACAGAGTATGCCAAAGATAAAGGTTATGATAAAAAAATCACTGATGTGCTCAGTGATATGCACCAAAGTGAAACCAATGGCACCCCCTTTCCCCATAGTGATAGAGTTAATGTTAGCCGTAACCCTAACCTAGATAATTTGCCTCCTGGTTACGAAGTCTTACCCGATGGCCGTATTCGTGGTACTGGTGGCGCTATTGCAAAAGATTCTGGCTATAAAACAACTGAAGGTGATGTTATCTTCCAGCGGGAAACGGGTAGCTATTATTATATTAAGGGCGATGGCACCCAGCAATCTGTTGGCTCTCCCAGAGATACTGGTGACTATCTAAAGTATGATAATGTATGGGCGTCAGGAGTACGCCCGGTAGACCGAGGCCGGCAAATTCAAGCAGAACTCGCCAAAACGGAGTACCAGCAATGGGGCAACACTGATTTCTATGAAATTGTTGACCCAGTTACAGGTCAGTCTAAAAAAGTGGTAGCGCAAAACTTCCCGCTGATTGACTTTGAGCTTGACGGCATGGTGGTGAGCTTAAAAACGGTCAATACCAATGGTACAAGTTGGTTAACAGATATGGACTACCACATGCGTGATTTAGCAAACAGAGGGATTTGGTCGGATGGTGTGCTGGTGCCCACAAGCAATAGAATTTTAGATATTCGGGTGCAACCCGGTGGGTTAGCTGATACCAGTAAATTAGGGGCCATGGCCGCTAAGCATGGTATTACTATTGAAATTTCGGAGTATGGCAGTTAATGGCTTTTGAATTAGATATTATTTTAAGCGGTGAGCAGTTACTCAAACCGGGGGCTGTGTGGGACGCTTTGAGGTTAGATGCTGATATTGTAGCGCTTACCCCACAACCTGTGCGAGATATGTATATTGACAAGAAGATCACTGGAATTAGCGGTTATTTATGGGCGGCCAAAGATCAAATGTCGTTTGCGCTTGGGTTTGGTAATGCGCACTTGTCAGTGCGACCAGACATGCGTTTTAACCAGCATACTGATTTTAGTTACGCTAAGGTATCGATATGTGATTTGGATGAGTTAATTGCCCACCGTGCCAAGTGGCTGAGCCATATATTTGAACATCCGGGATTCATCTACGCGCAAGTATCTAATACTGAATATAAGCGTAGGCAGATGATGACCAGTATTCAGCAGTTTGAGATAGAGGGCATTGCCCACAGTCATCTGCCGAAAAAGCACAATGGCTTTCCGCCACCCATAGGAAAAGAGATCGTCGATGTTGCTAATAATCCAGGGCGCTTTGAGCGAAGACAAGGTTATGAAGCAGCAGTGGCGGCAGAGATGTGGTTAGGGACGCGCTTTTTTGAGTTAACTAACTTGAGTAAACAACAACTTGAGGAGAGCGAGTTTATGGTTAACACCCAAGGGGAACTACTGCACTTAACAGCCTATGACAAACCTTTCGACTGCGCTAATGGCGAGCAGGGGCTAATTCAGCATAGGCTATGGCAGCTACTTTATGGCAATGACGAAAAGTAAATATTAGATAAGATAAAGGGTAGGCTAAGTCTACTATGGTTTTAATATGTTAGGTTTCAAGGCGAAAGAGATGCGTCGGCTGTTTTATGTAGTCACAAAACTGGCACTTTTTGCTGCACTGTTGACTGGCTGCTCTGTTGCATATCAGCCCTCTAATGGTGTGAAAGAGGGTTATCAGGATTTTATGCTACCAAGTGGCTGTATTGTGCTGACCTATGTGGGTAATGGCAGGGCAACTGCGTCGGCATTGCAGGAGGTCTGGCAACGTCGTGCGACCGAGTGGTGCCCAACAGGCTTTGATATTGTCTCTATGAACCGAGATATTAGACATGGTTCTATGGTCAGCCCTGTGGGGGGGGGTGATGCACGCTTAGGCACCCAAACTCCGGTTTTAAGCGGTGTGTTCAAATGCATGGGTGGCATTGAACATATCAGTGGCAGTGTTCAAGCATCAGAACAAGATAGAAAATTCATCCAGTTAGCAGCAGATATTTGGAGTAACAATCCGTCATGTGGTTAGTTACCGCAACGGGCGAAAGCGCATACGTATAGAATGACGGACAAGTCATATACGGCAGAGCCAAATAAAATAAAGGGGTCAGAGCCCTTTAGTTTTTAGCTCTTTAGGTTTTCTTAGGTTTTCTTAGGTTTGTTAGGGTGTCCAGGTGCTAGATGGCCGAATCTGACGTTAAGGTGAGCTTCAATGTCGGCTCTGAATTTATCGCTTCCTAGAGGAAAGTTGTGATTTAAACAGTTTCTAATGGTATGGACTTGTTCTGGTGGCAGCTCTGTATTGAATAGCTCTCGATATTGATGTTGTCGAAGCTCTGGTGTAGAGCCAAGTTGTTGATAGAGTGGATGTGGTGTTAGGCAAGCAATCTGTTTTCCTGCACCATGAAATTGATAGCTTGACCAAGGGTATTCGCTGGGATGTTTAACCATGTTGGCTCTTACTGGATTGAGTTCGATGTAGCGTAGGCAAGCTATGAAGTAGGCTTCGCTATCGATAAGGCAGGCTTTATGACGCCCCTCCCAAAGGGTACCAGTACGCTGGTAAAGTCGGTTTATTGTACTGACATAAGTGCGGCCGATACTTTGCATTACTTGTGAGATGCCTTCAGTTGTTGAAGGAGTCATAAGCAGGTGAACATGATTAGTCATTAGCACGAAAGCATGTAGTTTTACATTATATTGAATTAGCGCATCAGAGAGTGCGTTAATGTAGATTTTAAAGTCGTCATCATTGAAGAAGCAAGCGGAACGATTGTTGCCTCGTTGAACAATATGGCAGGTAATATCAGGGGCATAAAAACGTGGTTTTCTTGGCATATCCGTTCCTTGGATAAAGGTAAGGCTTGGATGCTAAGTATAGATGAGAATTGCTAAAGGGCTCTGACCCCTTTGTTGTAATTAAGGGCTCTGACCCCTTTGTTGTAATTAGATAAAAGATGCCTGAGTCTATTAGCTTTTACCGCTCGGCTACAATTTAAACAAAGGAATGAATATGAAACTATCAATGCTTAGCTCTAAGGTGATGGTCTTAAGCCTGCTCATGCTGAGTCTATTTAGCCAGCAGGTATTTGCAGAGAATCAAGCTGGTAAAGTAGGACGGATCAACCTGTATGGTGGTGATTGGGGCAATGGTTGGAGAGGGGGCATGTTGTATAAGTTAGATACTATGCCTGCGGGGATTAGCTACTTTACCGTACGGGCTTCCGATATCGCTTTCGATCAGTTTTATGCGCTTTTACTGGCAGCTAAACATGCCAAAAGCACGGTGACTGTGACTTATAATGCCGGTGCCCAAGATGCGAATGGGTATGTCACAACGTTAGCAATAACTGATAACTAGTTTAGTTTTAGAGAAAAGGAAGTTTCGATGCGCAGTTTTAGTTTACTTGTGGCTTTTAGCTGTTTAATTTTTGCCAATAGTATTGATGCTAAACGCTATTGGCCAAGTACGACCTTGACTGATTGGTCACTCTATCTAAATAACGGCGTGGCTTATATCTCCTCGCCTCAATTTCCTGAACACTGCCTGCACAGTCGTGGTCAAATAAATATGAGTGGTACCGAGTTTGATAAGGCGCAGTATGCCTATGCGCTTTCAGCCAAAGCAAGAGGTAAGAGCTTGAGATATGTTATAGACAATACTCACACCACTTGTGTTATCACTGGTTTATTGGAAGTAAATTAGTAATCTGTTTGTTGTGGTTTAAGAAAAGGATTTTATGATGAATAAAACTAGGCTTGTGCTAATTTTTGCATCTTTATTTATATCTCTGGTGAGCTTCAATAGTTATGCTGGTGGCTGGGCAACACCAGCTGTGCCGACCCATATTGAGATTGAGCGTGGTGGTGGATTTTTAGTGGTTGGTGCTTTTGGCAATGCGGGAACTTGTACGAAAGGGGATAAGTTTTACGTTAAAATCGATCATCCTCAGTACGATAAAATATATGCCACAGTATTGGCTGCTTATATGGCCGGTAAAAAGGTGAGACCTTATATACATACTTGTGCACCTGTAACTTGGCATTCAACAACCGCGGTGACTTATAACATAATGACACGTTCAGGCGCGTTATATATTCATGATTAATAGTTACTAAGGAAATATAATAATGAAATCAATTACTCTTCTAACTTTGCTTTTTTTATTTTCACTTTTTGGTGTAAGTAATAGCTATGCTGCCATTGAATCTACAGGACAGACGAGCATCAAACGTTTGATTTCTTATAATCAGTATGGCGGTGGGGATGTTGTATTTACGGTAAATGAACCAAGTAGCAATTGTGATGGTTACTGGATAGCTAAAAGTGATGCAGGCTTTGATGCGAATTTAAGCATGATCTTGGCAGCATATCACTCAAAGTCTAAAGTTCGCATATATGGGCATGATGAACAAAAGTGGAATGGTAGTACTAGTTTTTGGTGCAAGCTTTATGCGATAGAGCACACGGAGTAAGCCTATGGCTATAAAATTAAAATCTTTCTTACTTATTCTTGTTTTATGTTTCATCTCTCCTCGCTCAGATGCTAGTGGAGGTACAGGTTCAGGTGTAATAGAGAATATATATGTCAATAATGGTTGGACTATGGTTCATGTTCCAGCCATTACTAATAATCCAGATAACTGCCCCAGTGCTAGCTATTTTGCCATTAGACCCAGCGATGCTAATTATATTACTTTACATTCCACCTTATTAGCTGCGTTTATGGCTGAAAAGCCAGTTAGGTTTTGGCTGAGCGGTTGTGGTGGACAGAATAATAATCACCCTAAAATTGTAAGTGTCTGGATGTATAAGTGATATTTAAAAGGTGGAAATTAGAAAGTAATGGAGAGGTTAAATATGGTGGTTAGTCGAAGATTAAATATATGTTTTCAATTCCCAATATTTTTGACTTAAATATACTGATAAACAAAGGAGTGTGGAGTGAAAATATTAATACTTTTAGTCGTATCCTTGTTGGTGAGTTTTAGTGCACAAGCATCGGCGCCAGCTTGTTATAGTAGTTATAACGGTTATTGCCAATATGATGGCAAGGTGAGCCGAATTTACGTTAACTCAAGTAATTTGATCTTGCTGTATTTTGATGAAGCGATGGACCCCGCTTTAGGAAGTGAAGCTAATATGTCACTAAACTCTGGAGTGGCAGCTGCTGTACTCATTACTCAAAACCCTGAATTTGCCAAATTGTTTTACTCTACTGCACTTGCTGCCCAAGCCAGCCAACGAAATGTCCAAATACAGATGCGAGGCACTCTTAGCGGTTATATGAAGGCCGATCGAATCTGGCTGGCTGAGTAAATAATTAACAAGGAGATCATTATGTTTATCCGTATTATAACGCTGGTAGGGTTATTGCTTGTTTCGAGTATCTCTCAAGCTGTAGAAAATCACTGTGGGGAGGTACAGCGGTTAAGGGTGTGGGCTGGTGGTAGTGATACCTATGGCATTTGGGTTGAATACAAAGCAAATCCAAGTCAGTGTCCGGGTGGCTTTTATATCCCACACGGGGCTAATAATAAGGATTATGTTTTTAGTATCGCGTTAGCGGCTAAAATGGCGAAGGAAAGCGTTTGTATTCAAGTTTATAGTCACTCAACTGATATTCAAAATCGTTGTCGCATCAATTATATAATGAACCCATAGAGATAATTTAATGAAGTTAATAATAATGCTCTGTTTAATGTTTACGAGTTTTTCATCAAGTGCTGCTTGGCTAAATACGACTGGTAAAGTTAAAAGTATTAGCGTGTACGCAGGTAAGGATACTATTTTGGTCAATTTAGATAGCGCTGGTACGAAAATTAATGAGTGCTCTAGCCCAAGCACATTTGCCATTAGTAGTACCAATACCCCTGAGCAAAGAGCACGTTTATATTCTACATTACTTGCAGCACAAGCTGCTGGCAGGAGTGTAACATTGGCCTATAACGACGTTGGTAATTGTGAAGCTTGGGGCGCAAATGCTCATGCTTATCGAAGAATCGTACGTATATCTTTAGGCGGTTAGAAATGAAAATTTTTATACATTGTTTATGTTTGTTTTTGCTGTTTGGTTGTGCGAATAAATCATTTGAACGACAAGATGTATCGTATAGTTTTTCAGAACCTAATCGAATCCAGTTCCAGGGTAAGGGGGCTGGTGCTGGAATAGCCTTGATGTCGACTATGGGGCCAGTTGGTATCGCCCTTGGTGTCGCCATCGATGAGGGGATAGCAAAAGATATTCGAGAGTCGGCAGTGGCGAGTGGTTTTGATATGCCGTCATATGTTGTAAAGAGTGTAGATAAGCACTCCCAATCTAAATTGAACCCTGTCGTTATTGATTTAAACTATGCTGGTGCTGGTGTGAGCAATGAGCTGCCAAGTATAGAGGTAAAGCGTTATGGCTTTAAAACGACCGGTGGGGCCGATGATGCCACAGCGGCAGAGCTTATCGTGATTGTTAAAACAGGTAAAGGTGAGCAATTTGAATATTATTACCCTAATGACTTTAACGCTACAGAAAATGGCAACAAAAGCGATGAAGTTCCTAGTTATCCATTAGCTGAAATTAAAACTAATGGCGAGCTATCTGTTTTATTGATGCAACAGGCTGTAGATATTGTTATTGGCAAAGTGGTAGAGAAGAACTTAGATTCACCTGTTGAGTCGCTCACTGACAAGGAGGTTAAATGAAAGTAATAACAATAAAATTTTTTGCTGCCATTACGCTATGTTTTGTGGCTAATTTTGCTCAAGCTCAATTTTGGTCCAGTAATACAAAAATAACTAAGGTATACCCATATACCGACGGGCTGATTTTCTTTACTGAGTATAGGAATAGTGATGTAAGTACGTGTGATGGGGGAACCCGTTTCTCTATCAATAAATCGCATCCTAACTATGAAGTTATGGTAAGTACATTGCTGGCGGCTTTTATGTCTGACAAGACTATGACAATGAATGTTTCAAGTACGACACGCGCTTGTGCGCCTCACATTAACCGCTTTCTTGTGACTAAATAGCGTTTAAAAGGGTAACTAGAGCATGCGATGTATTCTCATTTTTATTTTAGGCTTATCTATACCAAACCTTTGCCCTGCATGGGGGACCAGGTGAGATTGCGGCAATAATTATGGCTTTAGAGTTACTCTAAAAGAGGGTAAGAAGTTATGCGGCAATGATAATAAATGGGCATATTTGAATGACAATGACAGCAATTACCAGACATATGTTGCTGTGATATTGGCAGCAAAGATGTCTGGTAGAGCTGTGACAATTTATTCAAATCAAGAGAGCGCGTCCGGTAGAAATTATTGTCACATTGGGTATTTTTCTATCCAGTAGTTAGCTGCGTAATAAAGGTTATTAGTGCTCTTAAGCTCAGTTTATTAAACTGGCAAGTGTCCCACTTTAACTAAGATGATGGTCTCCTCTTTAACAAAAGGGTGATGTTGGCTCATGTGCGGGCTACGTATCCAAGTGTTTGCAGGGTATTGTCCATGTTCATCTTCAAACAAACCTGAGAGTACCAGTATCTCCTCGCCGCCGAAATGACGGTGAGGTTGGAATACTTCATCTGCAGGCCATTTTACCAGTGCTGTGTGTTGCCCCTCAAAATCATGGAGTGACATCACTTCTAGACCACCCATTCCCCGTTGCCAAGGTGTTGAGTGAGTATCCACTCGTACTTGTTGTAGGTCATTTTTATCAAACTGGTTCAGTTTCACAAACAGGGTGCAGCCGTCAGTGCTAAAGGGACGGTGACTGCTTCCTGGCGGGTTACGTATGTAGGTGCCAGGACCAAAGTCTCCGGTTTCATCAGAAAAGACTCCCTCTAATACCAGTATCTCTTCACCTTGAGGGTGAGAGTGGCGTTTGAAATGGGAACCAGCTTGGTACTTTACGATGCTAGTAGCATGGCCGCTTTCAAGGTCTTCTCTAGCCAATGGTTTACGTGTCACTCCCTTAAGCGGGCTTGGTAACCACTCCAGTTGGTTGGTATCGATCATCACCTTCTTGGAGAAGTCCATATTGAGGTTTGATTTGAGCTGCTGCATATGCCACCTGTAATTCGTTACTTAAATTTGGGTCTTGGATTCTGGTACTTGTTCTAATTACGTCCGGCCATGACGCCACCGTCGATATCCCATATTGCGCCAGTAACCCAGCTGCTTTCATCGCTGAGTAGGAAGCTGATGCTGTTAGCTATGTCGCTTGGCGTGCCTATTCTACCAATGGGATGAAATCCGTTAAAACCTGCTAATGCATCGTCCATTTGAGCCGGATCAATAAAGGTCTCATAGATGGGAGTCTTGACCACTGCAGGTGAGATGGCATTAACCCTGATATTAAAGTCAGCAAGTTCCATCGCCATATGCTGAGTTAGCGCATGAAGTCCTGCTTTGGCCATCGAATAGGCTGAAGAGGGGGTGGCTTTAATCGCCTGCTTTGCCCACATTGAGCCGATATTAACGATATTTCCGCCACCATTGCTCATCATATTTTTAGCCACGGCTTGAGAGAGAATAAAGCTGGCTTTATTTAACCCCATATAGATCTCATAGTCGCTCAGGCTATGGTCAATAAAGGGCTTAGGATTGAAGTATCCTGCTGCATTAACCAGATAGCTAATTTTAGTCGATGGCTGTTCAATAAAATCTACAATTCGCTGTACTTGGCTCTCTTGGTAAAGGTTGGCTTGAATGGACGAGACTTTACCCAATGTACTGAGCTCTGATACTGCTTTATCAAGTTTGGATATATTATTGCCTATGATCACCACTTCAATATTGGCTTGTAATAACTGCTTAGCTGATTCAAAGCCCATTCCACTTGAACCACCGATCACCATTGCGATACCTGTATGTGTAAATGTCATCTTGAGTCCCTCTTATTTAATCTATGAAAAATTTGCTTGTTGGCATCATTTGCCGCTTGATGTGATAACCTTACGGATCATGGACGGGCAAAAAAAGTAAGCACAATTTGGTTTACTAGGTACTTTTTGGTACATCTTTATGACTTTAAAAGAGAAAGAAATTTCTGATTTACAACAAAGGGTTGTTGGCCCAAGTGAAAGTGCGCGTATGGTTGAGACCATAGTCGGGTGCAAATGGTCACTGACTGTCTATCAGCTATTGGCTCAGGAGATTAATCGGCCTGGTGAGATGGTGCGCTGTGTTGATGGTTTAACGACAAAAGTGTTGAATCAATGCCTGAAGCGCAATGTGGAGTTTGGGATTTTAGAAAAGCTATCCTATCCAGAGATCCCACCGCGGGTTGAGTATCGAGTGACACCATTTGGTAGTAAGTTTATGACGATATTAGATGCCCTTAAGGATCTACAAGAGGAGATCCAAAAGGGGGGCTAATGCTCTTAGTGAATGGTCTTAACTAAAGATAAAGCCATACAGGTAACCAGCACCGATTGCCATGGTGATAATCACAGTGAGAAAGGCAATTATCAACTGATTTTTGAACAAAGATTTAAGCAGTATCACCTCTGTTAGACTGGCGCCCGCACTGCCAATAATCAATGCCATAACAGCGCCTAATCCCATCCCTTTAGCTGCCAGTGCTGCACTAAGTGGTATGACTGCCTCTGCGCGAATGTAGAGCGGGATACCTATGATTGCGGCAATAGGTACGGCAAAGGGGTTACTGTCGCTGGCGACTTTGGCAACGAACTCAGTTGGCATAAATCCGTAGATCATAGAGCCCACCGCAATACCGCCTATTAGATAGGGAAGTACCTTCTTAAAGTCTTTCCAAGTGGTGTTCCATATTCTTCTCCATTTGCTAATGGCTGCAGGTTTAGCGCCACAGCTTGTGCCACAACAGCTAGGCTTTGGTTCTTCATAAGCTTCGGCTTTAATGTACTTTTCAAATCCTAATCTCTCCAGCGCATAGCCTGCTATCACCGAAACGCCCATGGCCATAACAAAATAGAAGAGTGTTACTTTAAGTCCGAAGGTGACGGCAAATAGTCCAATTATAATTGGATTGAGCAGTGGGCTGGCGAACAGGAACACCATCATGGTGCCAAATCCTGCCTTTGCTCTGAGTAATCCCTTTAAAAATGGGATTGTTGAGCAGGAGCAGAAGGGGGTGATCGCACCTAAAAAACCTGCAACAAGATAACCTTTGCCATTTTTTGAACTTAAAATATTTTGGATTTTACTCGGTGGAATATACTCCTGCAGTACCCCGACAAGATAGCTGATGGCTAGGAACAGCAGGGTTAGTTCTACCGCAAGAAAAATAAACATGTTCAATGTTTCTTGGAGCATATTGATGGTGCTTTGTGACAACATATATTGTACCTCTTCAAGATCTCGTGCCTCTTCTCTTTCATTGCTGGCTAGGAGCTATTAGAAGAAAAGAGATAAACTTACTTAACTATATTTCTGGAATAGTCGAATTGATGTGGCGAATATAATTGAGAAGGCTTGCCCCTGTCAATATATTTCTGTTATTCTCGAAATATAGAGGTGTTTGAGTTAATGACTGGAGCTAGAATGGATCTTGAGTTTGCAGCTAAAGCGATGAAAGAGTTGGGGCACCCGACTCGCTTGGCTATCTTTAAACGTTTGGTAAAATCGGGTTATCAGGGGATCCCAGTAGGGGAGGTACAGGAGGAGCTCAGTATTCCAGGTTCGACCCTTTCTCATCATATCTCAAGCTTAATTTCGGCAGGACTTGTTAAGCAGCATCGTGAAGGTCGGGTGCTGTTTTGTGTGCCGCAGTATGAGGTTTTGCAGGAGGTTATTGATTTTCTCCAGGCGGAATGTTGCAGCGCGCAGAAGTGTGGGTAATATCAATCAGTATAAGAAGTTAAGTGTGATGAAAGGGCCTAAGATATAGGCCCTTTATTGTTAGTACTGGTTGAAATTAACCTTGTTTACGGCGCCTCCACACTAGGGGGAGTAGGAGAAGTGTTAGCCAGCCTAGTGAGCCGCCACTTTTCCTCTCTACCGTATCGGTGACCGATACAGAGACGAGCGTTGAGTCAGAGTTGCCATTGCCGTCATTGACCTCCACTTGGAAAGAAAGTGTCTGTGCATTGACATCAACAGTTGGGGTGAGAAAGCTGATTTTGTCTGCAGTGTCATTAAATGTCACACTTGCTCCACCTAATTGAGTCCACTTATAGCTCAAATCATCACCATTGGGATCTGAAGATACACTGGCATCCAATACCAAGGTTGTACCTTCAAGAATAGAGCTTGGCGCATCAACTTTAGCTGTAGGCTTCAACTCTGCTACATCAAAACTGTAGTTCTGTTCTAGTTTCTTCGCGGTGGGATTATCCACAGTATTGGACAGGGTTAAGCTGTTTTTTGTACTGGCTTTACGTGGAATTAAGTCAAATGTTACATCTTGGCTTGCCATGCCTGATGTCATCTCGACACGCCAATTGATCACATTGTCGACCAATTTACCGTCATGAGAGATGTTAGCCACTTCATGGCCATCTGGGATCTTAGCTTCTAGCATGTAAATGCGGGTTTCTTGAGTTTTGTTGGCTTCAATTTTATTGAGCACTTTTGTTGGCTCTCCCGCGGTTAAATCACCTGATAGCGTTTCCTCTAAAGGCATAACCACATCATCGCCTTTACGCTCAAAAACGATTGGTAGTGTCACGTCAGCCACCTTATCATCAGAGCTCATAAGCCTGACGACAGCTAAGCCTTCATCACCTGCCAGCATCTGTTCATCCCAAGCTATGTTTAAGGCAAAGTCTTTCATATCACCGGTTAATTTTAGCGATAGATTATCCGATGCTTCATCATACAGAGTGAGTTGCTTGAGTCCGAAAGCATCCTCAGCGCCAACTGCCGAGGCTTGGTAGTTCTGAACAACAACATAATAATCACCGGCTTGAGGTGCTGTGAGCAGTACGCTCTCGTTGGAGCCTGCGAAAGCGGAGTTTGCTATGATGCTTACATCGCTGCCATCTTTCTTGTCTAGCAGGACAAACATGTCGAGATCAGGTGAGGTGGTGTAGCTGATTGAGCTCCTGAAATAGAGCGCATTATCATTCACCGAGAATTTAAATACCTGTACCCCATCTTTAAGATCATCCAGTGCGCTGCTGACATTTGAGTCCTGTTTAACCTTAGATTCAAAGCTATCGCTTAACTTTAAGTGAGTAACGTTAGCGGTGAGATCTGGAAGATCGATCGCTTTAAGCTGAGTGTAGTTACGCTCATCAGCATCACGGGTTGCATCTATGGTGAGCAGAGTAGGCAAGTTGCGTTTGGCAATTTTAGCTACTATCGGCATATTTGCGTCAGGGTAAGACTCTGAGGTGAGTGTGAGTTGACCAAACCCCCACTCTTGTGTGGCATTCGTTACATCTGCAGTTACGGTAATGCTTTGGCTTTCACCGGTTTTTAGGCTGAATGTTGCTGGAGAAACCGTTAGGTTCAAGTTCTCTGTGATACTGGTGCTTTGTGCGCTCCAGTTACCATCGCCTGTTGCGGTGACAACACGAGTCCAACTGCAGGTATTAACACATTTAGAGTCCGCCATGCTGGGAATATTTAACTTACGGGGATCGCCATTAGTTGCTGGGTTGGCAATCTCATAATTTAGGGCTAACTCATCCATAATAAGCCCCGTTTTGGCCGCGAGATCGACACGAATACGTCCAGAGCCCACATCAAATGCATCAGCTATGGTTTTCCCATCGGCTTTTTTCATTCCTTGGGCGGTGGTTGCAGTTAACATTAATGCAGAGCGAATATTATCTGGTGTCCAATCTTTATGAGCGGATTTCAGGAGTGCGCCGGCACCAGCTACATGAGGGCTTGCCATTGAGGTTCCTGACATGACTGTAAAGTCTGCTGGATTTGTGCCTGTTTTATCATGGCCAAACTGTTGATCTGAGTAGGCTGCATAGATATCTGAGCCTGGCGCTGCAACAAAGGGGACGATGACATCATTGGTAGCGTTGGGTCCGATAAGAGAACCGGATGAGAGCACGTCGGCCTCTTTCTCTAAAATCTTAGGTTTAGGGTCGATAGTGACTTCTAGCTTAGGGTTTTCAGCCAATGCTGCGACCATCTCTAATCCATCAAGGTTTCCTATAAAAACGGCTGGTATTGTGGTTTTCTCTAAGCTTGACATGGTCAGCCTGGCATTCGCTTCACCATCTTTATTGAAAACGATGACAGCCTTAGCATCTGCGGCGATAGCGTTATTTACTTTGTCACTAAAATTACAGCTTCCACGCTTAATGAGTGCGATTTTGTTCTCGAACGCTTTTTCGGCAAACGCATTACAGCCTTGAACGTTGGTCGCATCGAGGCTACCTGCATAGAGAGGCTCTGCAGAGATCACCTCAGTTTGAACTGGGCCAGAGCCAGGGGTAAAGTCATAGCTCTTATTATTGAACTCAATTGATCTGGCAATATCTCGATTATGAGTTGAGTTTGCAACAGAGGTGTACCAAGGGGCATTTTTGTTTGTTGAGTAGGGGACTTGCTCTGGACCGCCTGCGCGTGTATTCCCTGCCGCAACAGCAACAAAAATACCAGCGTTTCTTGCGCTAAGAAAAGCTTGCTCAGCCGAGCTTTGCCAAGGGTTTCCTCCACCACTGATGGAGAAGTTAATAATATCTACTCCATCTTTAACTGTATCGTCTATTGCTTTTAATATCGCAGTGCTTGAACAACCTGAGTAGGTATCTCCATTGTCTCCTGGGCTACAGATTTGATATGAGACAATATTTGCGTGGGGAGCGACACCTGAGATCTGCGCAAACTCTACTCCAGTCTCTATACCGTCACTTTCAAGCTTCCCTACCTCGCCTTCAACAAGAGGAACGTTTAGTAGAATATTACCCGCGGCTGTGCTGGCGACATGGGAGCCATGACCACCATAATCCTCGCCGTTTTTAGCAGGTGGGTTATCGCCGAACACGCTTACATCATCATAGTCATCGGTGATATCTGAATAGCTGCGTATGCCGATTAGTTTATCGTTACACATATCGGTGAAATCAGTTTTGCAGTCACCGACATAGACGCCTTGTCCCCAAGGGTTGGTATGATCGTAACCGTCTTGGCCAATGTCGGCGAATGAGTCATGGTCAGAGTTAATCCCAGAGTCGATGATCCCAACAATAACTCCTTCACCCATGGCTTTGGTGCCTGTTGCTGAACCATCCCATACCTGAGGTGAGCCGATAAGCGCCTGACTTACATCTGTTTCTAGTTGCTCCATGCGTTCACGTTCAATAAACGCAACATCTTGAAGTTTGGCTAATTTAATTGCTTGAGCTTGTGTCATGCGAACTGACATGCCGTTAAAAGCATAGCTAAACTGGGTAATAGCCTGAATATTGTTGCCTGTAATGGCTTGAGCCTTCATTAAAAAATGGCTCTGTTTTGATTGCAGGTAACTTCGGTAAGCTTTGACTTCTGATTTAGCTATATTAAGCTTGCCACTTCGTAGCTTGTTACTGCCTGGGCTATGTTTGAGAAATTGTGGGCTGGTGGCTTTAAGCCCTGGGATATCTCCTTGGTAGTTGGCGACTGCAGGAGCTTTTAATCGAATAATATACACATATTCCTGCTCACCCAGCCCTGGTTCAGGAATAAATTTTACCCCTTGAATACCATCTAGTTTGTTTCTGAGTTGCTGCTTAATCAATGAACTTGGAATATTCAGTTCAACGGTTTCTCCGTTTGCCGTTTCAAGTGTTTGAGCCTCAATACTGGCAGTCAGTAAAGCCATGGATATGGCTACTGCTAATTTTGTTTTCATTGTATCTTCCTTAAATTTTCAACTTGTCATGTCTATTTATATTTATTTTTTTGATACGTAGAAGGGGCTGATAATAACCAGTGTTTCTAACGCGTAAAATATTTAACATGCAGTGATACAAAATGAAACAACTATTAAACGGGGTGGTGGACGGTATGCTGCTCAATGGCTTTGTTTGATTGGGTTTTTGGTATATTTTTATTTTATTCAGTACGTTGTATTATTTACTTTGTTTTTTTGAATCTGTTTAAAATAATTTTTTTATAATATTTAATTGTAAATTAAGTTTACAATTAAATACTTGTAATAATTGGTCTGCATTTAACTTCGTGCTACTTAGTTTTGTTTTTTGTAATTAACCTTATGTTTACATATTTATTTCTAATAAAGTCATACCTAATCTCGATTGCGAAATTATTAGTGCTTGTTTCACTCTTAATTGTTGCTTTTATGTTAATGCTTGTGTTTTGTTATTTAGAGAGGGGAGGAGCCATACTTTTGTTGGCTCCAATCTCTCTTTATCGTATTAGCGTTAAATTGAGCAGCCTGTTTGATCACAACCTTTCTCTGCTCTCTCCTCTTGAGGCTTGAAAATATCAGTATCCTTTGAGGGGGAGGTGTGCTTATCTGTTTCAAATGGCTCTGCAACAAGTTGACCCACTATCTTGCCAAGAGCCAAGTCTGGAATATGGCCAAAATGGCTTAGCCTGATCTGCCCCTGTTTATCGATGACGATAATAGAGGGAGTGCCTCTTAGCATATATTCCTGCATTGTCTTTGGGATCACACCTTGAGTCGATGGTGTGTCGATGCCGATAGGAAAACTGAGTCGGTATTCACTGATAAATACCTTAAGAGCAGCTTTATCCATGACCTGATGATGTTCAAAAACCGTATGCAGCCCCAAAATGTTAACTTTTTCATCGGCAAATAGCTTATGCAATGCCTGTGCTTGAGGTAAACCGTGGCTTACACAAGTTGGACATAACATCTGAAAGGCGTGTAATACCACAACCTCTCCCTTTAATTGAGCCAATGTGATGGGCTCTGGTGTGTTGAGCCACTCAGAAACATGGAGTTCTGGGGCTCGTTGATAGTGGGTCATATACACCTCGCTTATGTTAAGAGATCAATGGGTCAATGTCGTTTGACGTCCCTGTCTATGAAAACGCTGGCTTATCGGTTATTGATTCACCTTTCCTGGAAGGCTTAGATCTCCAGAAGCGATATCAAATACATCTACTACGCAAAATAGTGGGGCATGTACATCAACATTAATACGTAACCCGGCAGTCACTCCATCAAACTGTGCGCTATTGACTACACCTATATCATCGAAAGGAATGCGTACTTCAACGGTTTCGCCGTTAATGGTAGGCTGCCAACCAGGGCTATCGAGCAAGATGGGGAGCCCCGGCCAGGTTTTTGGTAGTCTGGGCTTGCTGCCTTCAGGAATATCAACCACACCAAGCGCTCCTTTGCCACACTGTTCATTAGGTTGTAAAACTACCCAGTGGCTGTGCCAGATATTACCGTCATTTCCAGTATTGCCATCCCTGTTTTCATCAAATAACGGGGTGTCATCGAAATCAGGATGTGTGGCAACAGCTAAGGCTAAGATCCCTGCTTGATGTTCAAAACCGACCTCGAAACTGTCGATATTGGTTGGCCAAACATAAGCAAAAGCCCTGCTTCCAGCGAGCTTTCCTGTTTTTGTTGGCTTACTGGTGCCGGCATTTTCTGATACTGCGATATGGAATATGGCGGTATTTCCTTCGGTAGATATTTTCGCATGAATAATGTCAAAAGGGGCAATAACATCGGTTTGCTGTTTGGCTTTTATGCCTCCAGAGTGTGCTTGGTGAGCTGAAGCGCATCCTATGGATAAGCTTGAAAATACGAGTATTGAAATGATGGGTATGAGTTTCATCAGTATTCCTTAGATCTAGTCTGTTTAATGTTTAGTCAGTTTTGCCTTGATTTATTGTATCGAATCGAAACTATATTTAGATTTACACAGATAAATAACCTTGTCAACAATGTTTCGATTCGATACCATGAGGGTATGAATACATTAATTATCCAACAGCTCATAGAGCGACTTAGCAGTTTGCTGCGAAGTGAATCACGTCACCAGCTTGCAGAGTTCGGCTTACAGCCAGTTCAGTTTGATGCCTTATGCTATCTGGCAAGTTGTAATCGTTACTCCGATACACCAAAAGCGGTGACTGAATTTTTGGGGTTAACTAAGGGAACGGTCTCTCAGTCGATAAAGATATTGGAATCTAAGGGGCTTGTATTAAAACAAGCGGATAAAAATGATAAGCGAGTGACGCACTTAGGGGTTAGCCAGCAGGGTGAGCTGCTTGTTGAGCGCTTGATGCCAGCAAATATGCTTAAACTTGCCTGTCACAACAGCTCTGAGGACGAGCTTGGTAAAACCGTTGAGATGCTTCGGACTATGCTAAGGCAGGTTCAAGATGCTAATGGCTTTAAAAGTTTTGGTCAGTGTCAAACTTGCAGTCATAACCAGAAGCGGGACGATGGGAGTTATTTTTGCGGCCTGACCCAAGAGGCGCTGTCTGCACAAGATATTTTACTTATCTGTGTTGAACATGAAAAACGCAGCCAATAGGCTGCGTTTTTATTATTAAGCATTCAACATTAAGTTAGTTAGCTATTTTTAGTTCTGCTTTTTCAGTGATTAAATTCATATCAAAATCAAACTCATCAACACGAATTGCTCGCTCACGTTTAAGGTTGTAGTCCTGTAGAAGTTTATGCTCTGACAGTTCAATGACTTTAGCTTCTAACGCCGCATCTAAGGTGATGGAGAATCGAGTTCCCGCCTTGAACTGGCGACTACGTAGGCCTTTTTTCACTTTGGCAAGTAGCGGTAAACAGTCCATTTTTGCAAGATAAGCTTGCTCGTTTATGTCGTTACCATCCCCAGGGATAGGTTTAATGAGATGGGTTAAGTTACGCTTAAACTCAGTGTTTAGCTGAGCTTGCTCAGCAAGTTCTCTGACTAGGTCATCATTGACTTTTGGCATTTTAGCCGAGTAGGTGACTGTCAGTAGACGCATCAGTTTACGAGTTGCTGATGAGGGGAAGTTTTCAAGGAAAGCCAGTAGTGCCTCTTCCGCTTTGCACAGTGACCAACGAGTTGCGTAATGGAAGTAGGGAGCGGCTTGCTCTCTTTGCTCCTTTGGCAGCTTTTGTTCGTAATAACGAATTGATGCCATGGCTGCATATAGATAACTCATTACGTCACCTAGGCGAGCCGAGAGCATCTCGGCTTGTTTGAGCTTACCGCCCAAGACTAAAAGTGAGAAGTCAGCATACACCGCAAGTTTTGAGGCAAGTTTATTGACCGACTTCTCGTATGGGATCACCTCTGGCAGAGTCGAGGTTGCTTGAGCCGTAAAAGGTAGCAGACCTAATCGGAATGCACGCAGTGAGTTATTAACGCTATAGCCGACAGTTTTCGCAAAGATGCTGTTAAACACTTTATCTGCATTAGTGTCATCGCTGTGGATCGCTTCAACCATGCTTTGTAGATATGGATGACAGCGCATTACGCCTTGGCCAAAGATCATCAGGTTACGGGTAAGTATGTTGGCGCCCTCTACCGTTATTGCGATAGGTTGTGCCACATAGCCTGATGCGAGTGTGTTTTGTGGTCCGCGTTGAATCGCTTTACCAGCTTGAATGTCCATAGCTGAGTTTAGAATGTCACGGCCAAGCTCTGTCATATGGTATTTCGCGATAGCGGTGACAACAGAAGGTTTAAGGCCAATACCCAGTCCTTCGGTTGTGAGTACTCGCATTGATTCTTGCAGATAGGTTTTACCTGCAATGTCGGCGAGTTTTTCCTGAATACCTTCAAATTTGCCGATGGACAAACCAAACTGCTCACGAACCGCGGCGTATTCAGCTGAAGATTTGAATGAGCATTGGCTGACAGAAGCACCTAAAGCTGGCAGTGAGATCCCGCGTCCTGCGCCAAGACAAGCCACCAACATGGCCCAACCACGGCCAATATTTTTCTGTCCACCTATGATGAACTCCATAGGGATAAAGACATCTTCTCCTCGGGTTGTACCGTTATAGAAGTTAACGCCCATGGGATCGTGACGATTACCCAACTGAACACCTGGATGAGCTTTAGGAATAAGGGCGCAGGTGATCCCCAGATCTTCATCTCCCCCTAGTAGGCCTTTAGGATCTTGAACTTTAAATGCCAGTCCAAGTACTGAGGCGATAGGCGCCAAGGTGATATAGCGTTTATCCCAAGTGACAGACAGACCAAGCACTTGGTTTCCTTCATATTCACCAAAGGTGACGGTACCGATATCGGGGATCCCACCAGCATCAGAGCCCGCTTCAGGGCTAGTTAAAGCAAAGCAGGGGATCTCTAAACCATTGGCTAAGCGAGGCAACCAGAAATCTCGCTGCTCATCGGTGCCGTAATGCATTAAGAGTTCACCTGGACCTAGTGAGTTTGGCACCATGACGGTGACGGCTACAGCTGAACTTTTAGCGGCTATTGTTGCCACAATTGTTGAGTTGGCATAGGGGCTAAACTCTAGTCCGCCATAAGCTTTGGGGATGATGAGTGAGAAGAATTTGTTCGTTTTGAGAAATGTCAGTACATCATCAGGGATGTGCTTAGCACCTTGAATGGCAAAGTTATCGACCATCTCCAACAGTGTTGCCACTGGACCATCAAGAAACGCTTGTTCATCAACAGAGAGCTTTGCTACAGGAATATTTTTTAAGGCATTAAAGTCAGGAACGCCTTGGTAAATCGAACCTTCCAGCCATACATCGCCGGCGTCGAGTGCTTCTTGTTCAGTGGTAGAAATTGTAGGCAATACTTTTTTTAATCTTGTTCTTATGCTCATTGTCTTCGCTCATCCGATCAAAAATATAACCAGATTACGCCACAATTTAACCAATAGATCAATTGCTCCAAACAAGTAATTTAAACAATTGTTTGAATTAGTGTTTGAATTAGTGTTTGAAGATAGAAGATATTTACCGCTTATTCATTGGCTTACACCTGTACGCTCATCGTTAAGTTTTTTTTTACTTCGTTGCTTCTTATTAAGCTGCTTTCGATTAAAAGAGGGCTAAGCATTTTGATTCGATTGTAAATTCAGTCGATATTGAGGGAGAAAATGTTAGGCTTACTAGTTGTGTAAATGATAATTATTTGTATATAGAAATGAATATTGTAATTGGAACTGCTGTGGTTGTGCTCTGGTTGGGTTGCTTAGCTTTGCTACTGTGCAGTAAGCATCAGCGATTATTAAAAAAGCCTTTGAGCAAAGAGGCGTCGACTTTGGGGTTTGTTACCTCTTTTATGTTGAGCATCTGGTTACTGATGGCTGAATATAATTTAGTGGCCGCCAGCTTGATGGTGTTGGTGTTCACCCTTGCTATCTGGCTCAGTCAGGTGTTGTTACTAGGTCATGTGAAGTTAAAGCTTGCTCCCTTTAGTTGCGTTAACTTGGCCTTTTGGTTAGCCGTCGCTCAGCTGGGGGGGCAGCATGTGGTCTAAAACCTTTGCCGCACTATTTGGTGGTTGTCTTATCTCTATCTCCTTGATGCTAAATCTCAACTACCTATTACCGCTTGCAGTCGATATTCGGTTGTTTGTGGGGTTACTGATCTCATTTCCACTCTGGGTTGGAGCCATGATTTGGTGTTATGGCAGTGATTCAGCTTGGCATGCTTGGGGTCGTTGTGGTGGTTTACTGCTTGTCTCCATTAGTATTAATACTCTGTTTTTTCTCAGATAAGAGCTTGTAGACGATAGGTTTCTTACTTTAGAACATAATTATGAATAAACAATTTTTAAAACGAATTACCGAAGCGCACAGTTGGTTGGGATTAATTATCTCTGGTTTGCTGTTTATTGTTTTTTTTACGGGCTCGATAAGCTTGTTTCGTAATGAGATAGCGTTTTGGTCAATATTGCCACACCATGCTCCCGCACAAGGCGAGCCTCTTCCTCCTAGTGAGATTATACAGCTTGCGATAAAAGATTATCCTTTCAATGCAAAAGAGCATTTAACCTTGGTTTCTCCCACCTTAGCGTTTCCTTTTTATAGCGTTTACGTGGATATTGTGTTGCCGGAAGGTGCAACATCTGATATTGATTATGTGTCACTACTGATAGACCCAGTATCTGGGAAGACAGTGGCGAAAATTGATGATTTTTATCTGGCAGAATTTCTCTATCACCTGCACTACAATCTCAATATCCCCTATGGTAGTTATATTATTGGTTTTGTAACTCTGTTTTTCTGCTTCGCTTTGGTCTCAGGTATCTTTATTCATGCACGTAAGCTTTTCAGGCAGTTTTTTCTCTACCGAACTGGAGAGGGAAAGCACGATCAGTTACTGACGATGCACAACCTGATAGGTGTTATGACTCTGCCTTTTACCTTGATGTATGCGATCACTGGTCTCATTTTTAACTTAGTGATTATCTATCAAGTCGCCTTTGCCCTAGTGTTGTATAAGGGAGATCAGGAGGCATTATTAACGGATGCGGGCTACACACAACCTAAGCCTGAATGGCAGGGAGAACCGCTCGATAGTCAAGATGAGATAGATAAATTACTTGCACAGCATGTTCAGGACTTTGGTCAAGATGCCGCAGCCATTCGCCTCTACAACTATGGTGATAAGAGTGCTCTTATTCAGATCTATGGCAATGTTTCTGGTGAGTTTGTAGGCCCGGTTGAACAGGTTATCGCGCTGGATAATGGTGAGATGATTTTTTCCAAAACTCCGACCTCTCCCAATATGGTAACGATAGGGCAAACGGTGCTTGCGACACTGCATTTTGGGGATTATGCCGGTATTGATTTAAAGCTTATCTACTTTCTATTAGGTATGGGAGTATGTGTGCTGATCGTGAGTGGTAACCTGCTTTGGGTTGAGAAACGTATGCAGCAGCGACACTTTTCAGTCAAGCAGACCTCAGCGGTAAACAGCATGACTTTAGGCACAACCATGGGAGTGATTTTAGCCACTGCTGTGGCGTTTTTATTTGAGCGCCTATTGCCTATCGACTTGCTTGGTCGTGAGAATGTGATGATAGCTAGCTTTGTTATTACATTGGGACTCTACATGGCGCTAGCGTGGTTTATCTTAGATAAAAGTAGGCTGTTGTTTATCTCTTTGGTGAGCACAGGTGCAGCACTTTTACTGGTACTGTTTAGCGATTTTGTTCTCTTTCATCATCAGATTGTTAACCTGCTTAGTTTAGACATATTTAGTGTGGTTGGTGTGCAAATAGGCTTAGCTTGTACTGCTATCTTGTCTATCACAGTGGCCTTTTCACTGTTTAACAAGAAAGCACCACCGCCGATTCTTGCCGAAGCGAATAGTGAACCTGAGTTGGCTTAAAACAGACTATATGCTAGTAACAAATCAGTAAAAAGCGCGGATTAAATCCGCGCTTTCGTTCACTTGGGCTAATTTACCGTAAGTTGTTGCTGCTCGAGTTCAGCGTCATATTGCCAGAGTTGGTAACTGGGTGCACTGCCATCGTAAAACCAAAGTACGGCAAGCATTTGACCATTGTGGTTTGCTACTTTGATGTCTGCATCGAGTTGACCGTCGATTAGCGAGCCACGGTAACGGCAAGATTCAAAGTTCACCTCATAGCTCATGTTGCTGCCGCTATAGTCATCGCAAAGTGAAAAATAGGCTCGTTTACTCGAGTTAATATCGATGGAGATCATCAGTTGAAATACCGCTTGCATGGCATTATCGGCTGCAACAACTAAGTCGTCTAAAGACGTAGGCTCAGGGGCTGGATCAGGATCTGGATCCGGCGTTGGCGTTGTAGTTGGGGGAGTGGTTGAAGGTGGTGTAACAGTCCCCGTTGTCGCAGCAGGAGCAGAGCTTTCATCTCCTCCGCCACCTCCACATGCTGTTATGCTTGCAAATAGCAGGACGAGTAAGCATGTTTTGCCAGTCTCAATGCAAGATATTAATGCTTTGATAAGATCATTGAATGTTGTCATTTCTATCTCCTTACCTTCAGGATTAATCTTGGAAGATCAATTGTGAATTGGCATTTTGGTACCAATTTTTATTGGTATCGCCTGTACTATCTGCCGCAAAATCGAGAAACTCTGGGTAGGTAACATCTAGCCTTTGCCTCTCTGCTGGGTGTTGCCAAGTTTCAGGGATCTCTAATGCCCAGCTCATCCCATTTTCATTAAGGAAGTACTGCCCAGAAGCTGGATCTGATCTGTCTTCTCTTGCACCAAAGTAGGCGGTGGAAAACTTATCGGTCGGCGCTTTATTTTTCAGGTGAATTTCAAGTTTACGTCCGGGCAGTTCACCAACCACATTCTTGGCTGCTAAGCCATGATCGGTACCTGGAGTTGCAAAGATGAATGGGTCGTAGGGGAACTCCGGCATATCCTCAACTGCCACAGCATTTTCAAAAGGCACTCGCATCTTCCATGTAGTGCGGTAGGTTGTCCCACAGCCAGCCTCAGTTCTCAGGTAGTTACAACCTGTCGCTAAGCTAATATGATCCCAGAGATCTTGGGTGAAGATGAGCACGGCATTAGTCTGCCCTGATTCAAGTGGCGACGTGCTTTGAGCGACCTCATCGATACTCCACTCGATTGCATTCTCTTTTATATTGCCCATGGCGATATCATGAAGTTGAATGGCAAAGCCGTTATGATAGGCTGCCCCCATTGCGGCTAACTTAGCCTCAAACTCCACCCTGATCACTTGGCCACTCTTGATATACTCAATCAGTCTGAGGTTAAAGATGACATCGTTCATGTCATAATCTTCCTGATCTGGGTAGAGATCTTCATAAGCGACAGAGGTGTATCCTGAAGATGAGGGATAGTAATTTATGGTGACTTGAGCTTCGGTGACGGTAACTGGATAATCTTCAACCTCACCATCCCCCACGCCGCCTGTTGGACCAATATCTGCTAAGCTGCTATAGCGAAATCTAGCCCATGTTTGTCCCGCTTTACCCCAAGTTGGTACATCTAAATTTACGGTGTTACTGCCTGGGGAAAGTGCCTGGCCGCTGATAGCTCGCTCGTCATCATCGAACACACCATTACCATTCCAGTCGAACCAAGCATTGAGATAACCGCCAGAACCAGTAGCTGTTACTAGAATGACGGCTGACTCACCTAGCTCAAAGCCGGTAGGAAAGCTCACACCATCTTCATCATCGTTGCCATCACTGCTGTCGTCGGATAAGGGGGTAGGGTATCCACTGGACTCATTATCGACACCGGAGCCAAGATAAAAGTCATCGATAATTGAGTGTCGTGCACCGTTTGAGGACATCAAGGTTTTATAGCTGTCAGGGGCGTCACCAAAATCGACACTATCACCTACAGGTATATCAGCAAGGGCGCAGCGTGCGCCGTCGTTACTTGAAGAAGAGGGACCATAAGCGAAAAGCTCTCCGCTAGGCTCTGCACCACTCATGTCGACACGATAGATTTTACCGTCGCTATTGTTACTGATATAGAGTGTGCCGTTAAGATCAAAAAACTGCGCCCCAAAGGTGAAGTTTGAACCAGAGGAGACCAGAACTGTGCCTAGGTTAGTTGAGGCTGCGGTGACTGGATCAATCTGCAGTAAATTACCATTGGAACCATTACTGACAGCATAGATATAACCATCGGTTGGATGGAACGCAAAGTCGGTAATATTGTAACTCGCATTGGCTTTACTGCCACTGACTAAGGTCATGGTGTAATTATTGGGATCATCTAGAGGAATGGTAAATAAGCCTTTGTTTTTCTTATACCCATACCAAACATTCTCATCAATGGCGATATCACCGACAAAGAAGTTTCCTGCTGCAGCTGCATCAGCATCTTTCGTGACGGATAGTGGATTAATTTGGTAGTCACTACCTGTTTTTCCTAGTGTGGCACTTTGATAATCCCAACCATAGATATAGTTATCATGGTAGTTAAATCCAACACCATTATAGGATTTCGTGGTTCCCATATCGGCAGAGGATTCTACATAGCTACCTGTTGATAGTTCTACTGAATATGCTTTGGGGGCTGATGAAGGAGTTTGTATGATAAAGGCTTGAGTGGGACACTCCTCAAACTCCGTAGCCCAACTGTTGCCTTGGTAAAGTAAGATTCCACTCGTGATCAATATCAGATTTTTTATATTTCTCATTGGGCTTCCTTAATCCATTAACCTAAGTGACTAATGGATAGCAGGGTTTGTGCCAATAATTTTTTACTTTAAATACATGTGGTTATATTTTTTGTTGTTTTTGGTTATGCGGGCATTCGCATACTGCAAGCCAAGTTGCAGATTGACATCAATGCATCTGCTATAGGTGTTTTTCATGTCTGTTTATTAAGTTAATCCGTATTTTTGGGCATGTGAGTTCAAGACTGCTGTTTTCAAGCTGACTTTTTGTTAAAGGAGTGAGCAAGATGGGGGATATCTCGACTGTGTATTCTCCGTTATTCAATCTAAAAGCTTGAGCTAGTTCTAGCTCAACCTGAACGTTCTCTCCTGCTTTGAGAATTAAGTAGTCCTCTTTGTTAGGTTCTCCTCTTTTCATCAATGCACCTTCATAGGGAATTTGAACTCCTTTATGCGTGATGTGTATAAACTCACTGAACCAAGCGTCGAATGGTGTTTTCCATTGGAGAAACTTCCAAGGTTGCTCGCTTGGATTATGGAGGGTAAAGAGGAGCTTTGCCTCATTACCATGCTGTGAGAGCTTGCATTGAGGGAACATGATCGCTCCTGCTTTGGCTGGTAGTGGTGACAGGTAGAGAGATGAAGCCGCCAGCATTAAAATGATCACTTTTTTCATATTAGGCTCTGCGGTTAAAAAAGGGCAGAAAGCTCTGCCCAAAGACAAGTAAACTTGAGTGTAACTTAATTTAAGTTTGGTGTATTTTCCGCGAAGTATTCGTGACTATCTGCATTTTGAATCGCTTGCGCAGGATCGCTTATTGCTAACGCTTTGGCACCACTTTGACCGTAAACGATATCATCAGTGCCGGCGACTACATTAAAGTGACTCATCTCATGGATGATTGTACCACCTTTAGAGTCTGTTCCTGTGGTAGGAGCCGACCAAAAAGCACGGCACATATAAATTTTATAGGGTTGAGTTGGGTAGACATAAGCGAAGTACCTCTTCTTACAGCTACAGTCAATAGTCAATGGTTCGTTGTTAAGCGCACTGTCTATTTTGCTGAAGTTATTGCTGACAGTGTTCCAGCGAGATGAGCTGTAATTACCAAACCAAGTGTTGTAGCGCGTTGAGCTTGAGTTATTACCGTTCAGGTGCTGGTTGGCATCAGCTGACATACCTTTTGCGGCATCTAAACCTGCCAGAATGTCAGTTTTTTGTGAGTTACTACAGCGACCTGTAAAGGTGACACCATCCACTTCTCCACCACCATCTCCTCCACCCGGTTTACCCTTTTTTGTGCCTTGTTTTAGTTCACGTCCCTCAAGGTAGAAACTTGTCGGCTGGGAATGTATACCCTCAACTCCCAAACGTGCTAGTTTTTTAGCTTGCCCTGGATTAGGAGCAAAGAGCTGCAATGAACTGACATCGTAACTGATCTCATACTCTGCTGTTGAGCTCATATCATAAAGAGAAGATAACTCTACGTCATAGGAGATACTCTCGCCTGATTTTAACTTGATGTAGTCATTTTTTGTTGGTGCTTGACGTTTGTAGTGTGCGCCTAAGTATGCTCGCTCTTCACCATTAGCTGTGACTTTAAACAGTGCTTCCTCTACGCCATCTGCAGCCGTATACCACTTTAATACTTTTACTGGAATATGTTCTTCATTGGTTAATGTGACTTTTACAACGACATTATCACTGCTTTTATAGTCCTGCTGGCTCATCTCGAGTGTTGCATTTATGCCATCGGCATAAGCGGAACTACTGATTAGTGCTGCTGTGACAGCAATGGCGCTCAATGCTTTTTTTGTATTCATTGATTTATCCTCAAGGTGTTATTTACATTTGTATTTATTTTGTTTGTTTTGTGTTTTGTAAATGTTTCGAGTGAAGTTTAATCAGATATATTTTTAAAAGGCAAGTTTGGTTAGTTATTTATTCTGTGTTGGTTGTAAATAATGGTGGTTTTGACTGTTTTGTGGGGGTGTAAGGCTGAGTAATGTAAGGAACTATCATAAAGCCTTAAGCTTAAGCTCTTATCTGTGTGTGATAAAGAGATGTTAAATAGAGGAAATGTGGAAAATTTTTACTCCTCTACTAAGCTCATTAATGAATCAAATCTCTATTTGGTGAACTATGCAGATCGTGTTGAGAGTGAACGATTATAGTTACTAACTATCTTAGGTATTGAATCTGTATGGATGAGATCTCGGCCAAGCAAGTTAATCTCAGTAAAAAAAAATATCACTCACTCAGTTTGAGTTTTACCTTGTGGTTCCTCGCGCTTTCGCTTATTCCGCTGATTGGTGTCTCTTGGTTTAGTTATGAGCAAGCTAAACAGAGTTTGATGAACGCAGCAGAAGATGAGTTAACTCAATCATCGAGTTTTACGACTCAGGCTATTCAAAGTTGGTTTAATTTACGCCTGCAGGATTTAAAAGTGGAAGCAGAATCGACACAGATGTCAGCAATGCTGCAGTCTTTGAGCTCTGGAGTAGTCTTGAGTGAGCAACCACTTGCTCACTATGTCAAGAGCAGTGATTGGCAAGGGAGGGTGGATAGGTACCAAGAGCATCTTGTCACTTTAGTTGAACAGTATGACTATATTAATGATATCTATCTTATCGATACTGATGGAAACATACTCTATTCCGTTGAAAAGAATGCTGATCTTGGTGAAAATATTTTTAGTCCTGCACTTAGATATAGCCATTTCTCAGCCAGTGCTCAGGACTCGCTAAACACGGGAGAAGTGAGCTTTTCCAGTATTGAGCATTATCAGATCTCAGACAACCCCATCTCAAGTTTCATCACCTTATCCATGTTTAATGAGTTTGGAAAAACTGTTGGTATATTTGCAATTCAACTGCAGTTTGAACGCATTCTGAAATCTTTGAACTTATCGGTAAAGGAGGGCAGTTCGTTAACTCATTACCTTGTTGATGAAAATGGTTTGCTGCTTTCACCTATTCGAGATAACTGGAATGAGGTCACCATCAAGTCAATTGATACGGCGCAGTTCAAAGCTTGGTTAGCAAATAGAGCTGAAAAATCATCAGCTGTTGTTTCTGAGTCAGATGAGAAATTTAACATCAACCTGTCTGCATTTGAGTACATGGGGCCTGATAATAAATTGGTGATAGGGTTACACCAGGTGGTGAAGCTAGCCAATGTTGATTGGCTACTGGTCAGCGAAGTGGATAGAGATGAGGCATTAGGAGAGATTAGCTGGCTTGCAAAAATGACCTTACTAATGCTCTTATTAACAACCTTTGTTGTTGTGTTATCAGCTATTTTTGTTGCTAGAAAGATAACTGAGCCCATTAAGCAGTTAGCTAGAACTAGCCTTGATGTTGCTAAAGGTGGACGTGTTAAGCCTATTCATATTGATAATAATAATGAGATCTCTCATTTGGTTGATGCATTCAACGAGATGTTACTGACAAAAAGCTCCTATGAGGACTCACTCTTTTTGGCTAACTCTCAAGCCCAAGCAGCATTAAATAATCTAGAAGATCAAAAATTTGCTTTAGACCAGCATGCAATTGTTGCAGTGACAGATCTGAAAGGAAATATTACCTATATTAATCGTCGCTTCTCTGAGATAAGCGGTTACCAAGAGGAGGAGTTGATCGGAAAAAATCATCGCCTGCTGAACTCTGGGCGTCATCCAAGATCGTTTTTTATCCAGATGTACAGTGTGATCTCTAAAGGAGAGGTTTGGAATGCAGAGATCTGTAATCGGGCTAAGGATGGGAGTTACTATTGGGTAGATACCACCATAGTGCCATTTACCAATGCTGAAGGTAAACCTGAAAGCTATATCGCTATTCGCACCGATATTACCACCAGAAAGCTTGCAGAGATAAAAACAAAAGAAGCCCTCTCTTTAATGCACTCCATGCTTGAATCAACTGATAACGGTATTTTAGTGACAAGTTTGGACGGTAAAATTTTACAGTTTAATGAAAGCTATGCTGCACTATGGGATATCGAAGTGAAAACGGGGTTGGATCATAGAGAGTTTGAGCTTAAAAATAGGGACAAAATTTTAGACTATCAAGGGGTTATTGAGAGGATTGCAAGCCTTTATAGTGAACCCGACTTTGAAGGTTTCGATATCTTAGAACTAACTGATGGCAGAATATATGAGCGTGTTTCTTTGCCTATGAAATCTGATGAGGGGCTGTTGGGGAGGGTTTGGAGTTTCCATGATATCAGTAAGCGAATGAAAACCCAGAATGAGCTCATTTTGGCTAAAGAGGAGGCAGATCTTGCTGTTAAAGCAAAGAGTGAATTTTTAGCCAGTATGAGTCATGAAATTCGCACTCCCATGAATGGTGTATTGGGGATGCTAGGCTTACTCAATAATACCCAGTTAACAGACTACCAAAAGCGTAGGGTCAGTATTGCTCAGTCCAGTGCAAAATCTCTTTTGACTTTAATCAACGATATTCTTGATTATTCGAAAATTGATGCTGGTAAATTAGAGTTGGAAAATTTGGACTTTAACTTGCGAGGAATGCTTGGTGAGTTTGCTGAAGGGATGGCCTTTCAGGCACAGAATAAGAGTCTGGAGTTGGTATTAGACCTTAAAGGGATAGAACACTCTATGGTGACGGGGGATCCTAGCCGGCTTCGTCAAGCACTGACAAATCTCGTGGGCAATGCGATAAAATTCACCAGTAAAGGTGAGGTGCTGATTGAAGCTGGACTTCGTGATAGCGGTGACGAATGGTGTTTTTGGTGTGTGATTACAGACACTGGAATAGGGATTGCTGCTGATAAGATCTCATCTCTTTTTGACTCCTTTAGTCAGGTTGATGCATCGACTACCCGTAAATATGGTGGTACAGGTTTAGGTTTAGCCATTGTGCAAAAAATCTGTCAGTTAATGGGAGGAGATGTCAGCATAACCAGTGAAGTCGGCAAAGGGACACGTGTTGAGTTTACTATTTACTTAGGTAAAAGTATTAACTCTCAATTGGTTGTTCCTAGTGCGAATATTGAAGAGTTGAACTTACTCGTTGTTGACGATAATGAAACCAACAGAGACGTTATTATCGAGCAGCTATTGATTTGGGGGGCAAATGTTGAAGGTGCATCTAATGCAGTTAAAGCGTTAGAGCTTTGTGCTTATAGAGATGAAAACCTTGAGCAATCCCAGTTTGATGTCGCATTTCTAGATATGCAGATGGCAGATATTGATGGGGCTGAGTTGGGGCGGCGGTTAAAATTTGATGACAGATTCAAATCAATAAAACTAGTGATGATGACCTCAATGTCTCAAATCGGTGATGCGAAATTTTTTGCCGATCTCGGTTTTAGTGCTTATTTTCCTAAGCCCACAACCACCTCTGATCTTTTTGATGCACTCTCAGTTATCTCCGAAGATGGTGAGGCTTTACTCAAGGCGCACCCGTTGATCACACATCACTATCTGCAGACATTAGTCCATAACGATGATACCGGGCCTCAGGAGTTTTCCTCAAAAGTACGAATCTTACTGGTAGAAGATAATTATGTTAACCAGCTTGTTGCAACAGGGGTTTTAGAAGATTTTAAGGTGTCAGTAGATGTTGCAGACAATGGAGTTCAAGCTATTCATATGCTGCTTAATGCAGAGGATCCTCCATACTCTTTAGTTCTGATGGATTGCCAAATGCCAGAAATGGATGGCTATGAAGCGTCGAGAGCAATACGCAGGGGAGAAGCGGGTGACAGGTATAAACAGATCCCCATTATTGCGATGACGGCGAATGCCATGATGGGAGATAAAGAGAAATGCCTCGATTCGGGTATGGATGACTATTTGGCAAAGCCGATAGAGCCAGAGAAGATCTACTTTAAATTAAACCAATGGCTTAACACTACAGGTGAACACAATAGCCCAGCCTTAGAGGCGAAAACCACTTCAAGCTCCCGTGGAGCTGGGCATCTGAGAACCCCAGCTAAGAAAGAGTCAAATACTGCTCATGATACTCAATCGGCTTCTATAATTGATAATAAGATGACAGAAAGAAATAGATTATGGGACAGGGATGGACTGATGAAGCGTGCTATGGGCAAGGAGGCGCTTTTTAACTCGATACTTCATCTGTTTAATGAAGATATGCCTTCTAGAATGGAGGCGCTTAATCATGCCATTAAGGCTGAAGATTTAGATGCGATAAGACAGGTTTCGCATACTGTGAAAGGTGTTGCCGCTAATGTTGGAGGGGAGCTTCTTAAAGAGCAAGCCGCGATTATTGAATTTGCCGCAAAAGAGGGGGATCTAACTAAGGCAAAAACTGAGCATCCAGCGCTTGTGGTTGCGTACCAAGAGTTAAAGCTGGTGATCGATGAATTTCAGCAAAAGCCTGAAACAGAGGTCATTAAAAAAGAGTTGTTATCTCAGGAGCGGGTTAATGGGCTCTTAGATCAGCTTGATAAACTGTTGGCGCAAGGGAGTTATATCAATATTGAGGAGTTCATAGGGCTTGAGAGTGCGAGTATCGATAAAATTTTACAGTCTGAATTTGATCACCTTCTATTACTGCTAACTGATTATGATTACCCTGCCGCAATTACCGCCCTTAAAGAGTTAAAAGTTCGATTGGCTAAAATCGAACTCAGCAGAGGGGAGGCCTCTCGTTCATGAGTGATAAAGCAACCATTCTGCTAGTCGATGATACTCGTACTAATATTGAGTTATTAGCTGGCTGTCTGCAAAAAACCTATAACTTAAAGGTGGCAATGAATGGCAAGCGTTGTCTAGAGCTGGCTGAAAGTGAGCCTGTTCCTGATCTAATACTGCTCGATGTGATAATGCCTGATATGGATGGTTACGACGTCTGCCGCCAGCTAAAAGATAACTCTTCAACGAAAGATATTCCTATTATGTTTGTTACAGGAAAGGACAGTGATGAGGATGAGGAGCTAGGGTTACAGTTAGGAGCTGTAGATTATATTACTAAACCCATTCGTCCCGCGATTGTAACTGCTAGAGTCGGGACACAAGTCATATTGAAGCAGCAGAGTGATACTTTGCGAAGTATGGCTTTGCATGATCAACTCACCTCTTTGTTTAATCGTCACTATCTGATTGAAGCTGCCAATAGTAAAGTTGCGAGAATTAAGCGTCATGGGGGAACACTCTCCTTGATGATGATTGATATTGATTACTTCAAGTTGGTCAATGATAAGTTTGGACATCAAGCTGGAGATACCGTGCTTAGGGCTGTTGCGAGCGTGTTATCTAGCGGTAGTCGTAAAGAGGATGTTGTGGCGCGATTCGGGGGGGAGGAGTTTGTCGTATTACTCGATGATTGTTCTATCTTGGATGCCGATGATAAAGCCGAGCAGTTAAGGAGTTTGATAGAGCAACTTATTCCGGAAGGTATCTCTGTTACAGCGAGTTTTGGTATTGCGGAATTAGATCCTGATGGCGAAACATTCGAACACCTTCTTGCACGAGCAGATCAGGCCGTGTATCTAGCAAAAGAGCAAGGCAGAAATTGTGTTGTTCAAGCTAAAAGTGAGCTGGATATCAAAGAAGATTGAAGCTGGTTAACCTTATTACTCTCGGATAATGCTCATTATTAACCGATATTTCAATGTATTAATACTCTCAAGCTATAGAGGAAGGCGGTTATGAAGCAGGCTGCAAGAATACTGGTTGTGGATGACACTGCTGTAAGTCGATTGATGCTAAGAGGGATACTTGAAGATAAATATGACATTTCTGAAGCTGAGAGTGGTGAAGAGTGCCTTGCGATAATCGATGTGAGTATTCCTGATTTAGTTCTTCTTGATGTCGATATGCCGGGAATGTCAGGTTTTGAAGTCTGCGTAGCCCTTAGAAGGGAGATTGTAACGGCGCACCTTCCGATTATATTTGTTTCTGGATTGGATACTGTTGAGGAGCGATTGACTGGCTATGAAGCGGGAGCTGATGAGTATATTACTAAGCCAGCGGAGCCTGAAGAGTTACATGAGAAGGTAGGAGTATGTTTAAGCCAGCATCTTGAAATAAGTCATGCAAAAGACTCTGCATCTGAGGCGATGGCCATTGCGATGGAGGCGATGACGGTAAGTAGTGAGCTTGGTCAAGTGGTTCAATTTATCAAAGATGTGCAGTCAATTGAACGTGCAGAAGACGTTGGTTTGGCGATGAACAATATTTTGCTTAATTTTGGTATGCATGCGGTTTCTCGAGTAGACACTGGGGATGTTGTTTTTGTCGGTTGTAAAAAAGAGAGTATAGAAGCAGAGCTATTAACTCGCTTTGTATACCACAATGAACGGATATTAAGCATCGGTATTAGAACAATAATTAGAGATCCCCACATTGTATTATTGATTAAAGATATGCCGCTAGATGATGAGAAACGTTGTGGCAGATTAAGGGATCACTTGGCGGTATTGATGGATATTGCCAATGTGCAGCTAGCTAATTTAGCGGCACGGGCAAAAATGTTGGAGCAGAGGCAGGAGATATTTACCCAAGTTATCTCAATGACAGAAAAGCAGATCCAACAGACATCAGAGCGATTAATCACTCATGAAGAGAGCTCTCAAGGTGTGATGAGAGGGATGTTAACTGAGCTTGAGGGGATGTTGTTTGGCTTAGGATTAGAGGAAGATCAAGAGAAACAACTAATTGCGCTTGCCGATGAAACATCAACTAAGTTGGAAGCTAGTCAGGGGCAGGGTGAGCTCGTTAATAAAGAGCTTGGGGCAATACTTGAATGCCTGTACAAGTTCTTTAATACGCTTAATGAATCCCGTGAGCAAAGCTAAATATTGCTTTCACACATCAATGTAAGGAGTCGTTCGCTACAGGTTCCAACTGAAGGTCAGTGAACCATACCCATGCCAGCTTTGTTTATCATTTTGATACTCCTGACTGTAGGAGTTAAAGCTCCAAGATACGGAACCGTTGGAGTGTGACCAAATAATACCGCTCTTAACCCCATATTGTAGGTGTTCTAACATGAGGTGGGAATCATAAGGGAGCGAGCCCTCTAAGCTTAAATCATTGAATCTATAGCCTACAAAAGCTCTACTATAGAATATGAAATTACTGAAACCTTTAACGGAGGTGAGGTTGCCCAGATGACCACTATGTTGGCTTAGGCGGCCAAAAGAGTGTTCTAGATCATTCCCCCAACGAAACAGAACCCCTAGTTCATTTTCACTTCTAAAATTACCAGCCTGAGTGTGACTAAATCCACTCAGCTCCCATTGTGTCTTGCCTGTAAGAGCATGATTAAATGCATCTCTTCTTAACATCAAGGCATCGACTTCATAGGCTAGCTGTATCGTTACTTGGTTTTCAACTTGATATTGCCAGCCCAAGGGAGGTGAGGAGTCAGTGAACTTGTGGACGAACTCTTGAACCTGCTGAGCTCCTGATAAGGGGCCCATAACACCAAGAGAGAGCCAGTTTTTCTGAGATAAATTCACTCCATAATGGGCTGTATGACTTTCAATAGTCAGCAGTCCTGCATAGGGGCGGTCATCTGGCTGAGGAGTTGCAACCTCAATCTCCGCTGGCGTCCACATCCTTTGGTTAAATTTAGCTCCCCAAGCTATCTCTCCCTCCTGTTGGTTAAATAGAAAAAGCCTTTGCCATTGGAGAGGAGTCGGAAGTTCACTCCTCCTATCTTGTGCAGCGCTTTCCCAGCCTAAAATCATGCCATTGGTGTAGTTGCCATCACTGCCAAAGATAATGTCATTATCAAGCTGAAGGTGCCATTGTCCACCATAGACTTGAGAGCAAAGAAGGAGAGAACTGAATAACGAAATAGACCTTAAGTGGCAAATATTCATCAAGTTTAGCTCCTTATACCAATCAGTATAAAGATTTGATCGCTCAGCGAGAGTTTAGCGGTCCTGAGGCAAGGTCCTTAATTGCTCCTCGGCTCTGGCATCCTGCTCCGCCCTACCTCCTATATCCATATAGTCGTGCATTAATGACATTCACCACATCCATGTGGTTTGCAACGAGTGAAGAGCATAGTTATTCTACGGTTTAGCTCGTTAACACAGCATCAGCACCGCTAAAACTCGCCTGTAGGGAGTGTTTTTGGCTGCCTACTTCTGCGTTGAATGAACTCATAAGGGAACAACCATTCTATCATTCATTCGCCTTGAATTAGTTTGCCAAAAGACACTCTGAGTAGATCAACTTCTTATACTGATTGGTATTATTTGTTTTAGGATATTTACAGAGATTATCTAACAAAGTTCTAAATATACAAGCTGTTAAATGTGACGCTTTGTACCATCGATGCTCAAACGAGATAGATGAGTAATCATTTTGACTCCTCGCCTATGTAAACTAACTTGCGCGCAATTAATATTTTTTGTACTCTAGTGGTAATTAAGTTGCGCGCAATTTAATTGTTGTGCTTAGGAATTAAAATATGGAGTTGAAGATGAAGAAACTATATGAAACAAATGCGACTGCCAGTGCAGGAAGAAACGGTAAAGTATCAAGTGATGATGGTTTATTGTCGCTTGCATTAAGCTACCCTAAAGAGATGGGTGGGAGTGGGGAAGCAACCAATCCTGAGCAGCTATTTGCGGCAGGCTATAGCGCCTGTTTCTCTAATGCCATATTACATGTGGCTCGAGAGGTAAAAGTGCCATTAACCGAGGCGCCGGTTACCGCTACAGTGGCAATTGGTGCTAAAGAGGAGGGAGGGTTTGAGTTAACCGCGGCATTATCTATCACGCTTGAACTGCTTGAAGCACAAGCTGTAGAGATCGTTAAGACAGCTCATCAAGTATGTCCTTACTCAAATGCTGTTAAAGGTAATATTGATGTTGTGCTTACCCTCAATGGTAAAAGTATCTAATGGGTCATGAGGGTCGATGATATGAAAGATAAGATAGCCTTAAACGCTGCGTTATTAACGAGTGGTAGAGTGTTACTGGCGCTCTACTTTTTGTTACCAGGGATTATGAAGTTTGTCAGCTGGGAGATGCATATCACCTTGATGGCCAAGCATAATATGGTGATGATCCCACAGCTGTTAGCCATAGCGGGTGTGTTTCAAATATCTGCGGCTATTGCACTGATATTGAATCGATATACTTTCATTGTTTCCTTGATGCTAGCTGGTTTGGTGTTAGTCATTAATGTGTCTTTGCATGATTTTTGGAACTATGGGGGAGTAGAAGCTGCTCATGAGATGCAAAACTTCATTAAGAACTTGGGGATCTTTGCAGGTTTACTTGTGCTAGCGGGGCACTCTAGGTGTGCGGCTCAAGCTGAGTAGTATGTTTATATTGCTTGAAGACTAGAGTGTAAAAACCACCATTGGGTGGTTTTTTTGTGCTTGAGAATAGTTAAATAGCGGCTTTAAAAATATGCATAAATGAAGGCGGCTGCTCGATATTAATTGGTACTTTAAGTTTACGGGCTACATCGTTTGCCGAGATTAACCCTCTGATATGGTGCTGCTGGTGGTCAATAACCAGAATATGGTGTAGACCATTCTCCTGTAATGATCTGACAACATCACTGACCTTGGCCGATGTTAGTTGTTCATAGTCCAGTGATTGCAGCTCTTCTCTTGGCACCATCATATCTGTGACCAGCAGTTCATCCAGATTGCTATTAAACTTGTTGGCCATTTTTACCATTTTACGATGCAATAATTGATGTTTAGTGATCACCCCTAAGAACCTATTTTTTCCATCGACGACTAGGCGCATAAAAGCATGGGTCTTCTCCATGATCTCAGAGGTTTTGACTGCGCTGGTTTGAGAGTCGATGACCATAGGCTGGGAGTGGTCGAAATCAGTAAATATAGAGAGTGCAGGTGAATTGAGTTGAGTGATGTCATTGTCGGTTGACCAGAGTAGGTGATCGACAGAGGCTGTATTAAAAAGTTCTAAGTTTCTCATTTTTGTTATTCCTTAAACTGCAAAGGGCGTAGGGAAGTTGTCATTTCTTAGGTCTGTCTGAGGTAAGTTGATTATCGTGAAAATCAGCAGTTAGGCGAAAGGCCTCAAACGTAAGATCGACTATCAAGTTAGTGCAGTCAAAGCAAGCGAGTCAATCACATTAATGACAATTAATTTATGTATAAACAATTGATGCAGTTGTTAATTTTTGTAACCATAATGATTTGTGTGAACTCTTTAAGTCATATCTATGTCACAGTGCTATGTTATTTAAATTGTAGTTTCAGCTAAAACTAAAAAGCTCAAAGCGTTAGTCGGGAAGATATGATGACAGAGATCGAATATGAGTTAGATGGTAAGTCCATTGAAACATTGCAGATGTTGGTAGGTTTAGAAGTTAACTTAATCACTCAATCTGCAAGCTTACATCTTAGTCAAGGCTGCGGGAGCAGTCTCTCTCCTCTCTATTTTAGGGGGAGTCCAGGTTTTATCGAGATGAGTAATGAGTGGCATACCAGTCCTGATGGGCATGATTTTCATCTACCTAAATTTAGATTGTTGCAGAAACCTGGTGAAATTGAATACAGTGAACATAATAACTCTGTCGGCCCGTGTTCAGAGATAAAAATGTCTGAAAATAACAGTGCCGTTATCGAAACCATAGAGGTTTTGAGTCTTAGCTGCCGATTTGCAGTTGGAGATAAAGCTAGCAATTTAACTTTGTCAGATGAGATTCTCACCTACGACTGGGGGATCAATATCAGATTGTCCGATGGCAGTTCTGTTTCTATTACAACGGAAGATGATTCAATTTTAGGTGAATTTATTATTTCACCGAAGGCGATGGAGCCATACCGCAAAGAGGGTATCAGTATAGAGCAACTTGATATTCGATTAAGACTAAATTAGGTCACTGAATTATGGGGAAACCCTAACGAGGCTTTTCGCCCACATCGCAACCAATAAAAAGGCCCCAACACTTTCGTGATGGGGCCTTCTTGTAATTGGTGGAGGCGGCGGGGCTCGAACCCGCGTCCAAAACACCTACATCCAAGGCGCTACATGCTTAGTCTCTCTTTTGGTTAACCAAGTACACTCCGAAAGACAGGATTGCAATTGGCGAGTTCAGTACTGTTTCGCGGTTCACCCCTGAACGTGGTTCCCTCGCTATCAAATGTAAAGGTGACCATCTTAATACTCTGCCCATTTGAGAAACGTGAGCAAGATGGCTAGCTAGCCTAAGCTGCTAGAGCGTAGTTATCGTCGTTTGCAACTATAACTGTGCGGCTTTTTACGAGGCCAACCGCCCCTCGGCATGCTCCCAGGGTTTCGAGAATCTTGTCGAATCCAGAATCGCCCCCAAGTACAATTTGATTGTAACGCGACAACTCTTGCTTTAACAAGGATAAAAATCGCATTGGCAACCGTTTGTTCGTTATACGTACGTTCTTACATACATATGTGTTATTTACTACTGCTGAACCGCTTTTTTCATGGTTCGGGCTTTTTCGATCTGCCACTCTCGGTCTTTGGTATCATCACGCTTATCGTGCTCTTTCTTACCTTTACCAAGACCTATCTCTATTTTTACCCATGCACCTTTTTGCCAATACATCGAGATAGGGACAATAGAGTAGCCTTTACGGTCAACCAGTCCTTGTAGCTTATCTAACTCTTTGCGTTTGAGTAGTAGTTTGCGTGAACGCATAGGATCACAAACAACATGGGTGGACGCGGTATTCAGTGGGGCTATGGTACATCCGAAAAGGAAGGCTTCGCCCTCTCTCATAAATACATAGCTTTCAGACAAGTTGACCTTGCCCATACGAATAGACTTAACTTCCCATCCCATTAGGGATAGACCTGCTTCCATCTTCTCTTCGAACTTGTAGTCGAATGTCGCGCGTTTATTACGTGCGATAGATGCGGAGGAGTTTTTTGATTTTTTTGCATTTTTCTTAGCCATAGGCTGGCTATTATACTCAGAGAGAGAGTTTTTGGAATTCCTGTTATCGATTAATTTTTTATTTTTGTGGAATAATGCTGGATCTGATGACTTTTTGTTCAAACAGCTTAATACCAATACAGTATAAAGGTTTGGGCGAAGAGGGCGAAAATATACGTTTTTCTAGGTTCGTGTTAAGATCAATGAAAAGTGATAGCGCATCTATATTTCTAGATGACAGTTTAGGTAATAGAGTCAAATGCCCCAGATATCCCGCAGTGTGTTAGTACGCTTTAGTGCAATGCAGATGTATGAAATAGTCAACGATGTAGAGTCCTACAAAGAGTTTTTACCAGGCTGTGTAGGTGGGAAAGTGTTAGAGTTTGATGGAAGCACTATGCTTGCATCTGTGGATGTATCTAAAGCTGGGATCAGCAAAACCTTTACCACTAGAAATCAGATTGTGCCTGGTAAGAGTATTCAGTTGGCCCTTGAAAATGGCCCTTTTAAACATCTTATTGGTGAGTGGCGCTTTACTGAGTTAACCGAAGATGCCTGTAAAATTGATTTCGAACTCAATTTCGAATTTTCCAGCAGCTTAGTTGATATGGCTTTCGGTAAAATATTTAATGACCTTATGACCTCTATGGTAACGGCTTTTACTGGCCGAGCAAAAGTTATCTATAGTGAGCAATAGGCTCATGTTGCAGAGCGTTTAAGAGAAGTATTAATGAATATAGAGCAAGAGAATTTTTCAGTTGAAGTGATCTATGCTTTGCCTACTCAGCAAAAACGAGTTCAGGTTAAAGTGGCACCGGGGACGACCTGTATTGAAGCTGTTGAGCTGAGCGAGATGGTTAATTTTTTTCCGGAAATTGATCTTGAAAAGGTAAAACTTGGGATTTTTAGTCGCTTGGTGAAACATTCGGAAGTATTGGTTCCTGGACAGAGAGTAGAAATTTACCGGCCCTTGATAGCCGACCCTAAAGATGTACGTCGTAAGCGAGCTGAAAAAGCGAAAGATGAAGGGCGGATCAACAAGATCACAGGTGCAAAGATTTAACCAATAAATGAATTAAAAAGGGGCTAATTCCTATGGAATTAGCCCCTTTTTATTAGATCTGTTTTTAGCGATTATTCGAACTTTTTACTGGCCTGAGCTTCGGGATCATTCTCTTCAACAAGAGGCTTTGCGTCAGGACGCTGCTCGGGAATTAAAGGGTCGATCTGTTCTACCTCTTCGATGAGCGGTGCATCAGGGAGTCGACTCTGCTCCAGAGGTGTATTGAACTCCTCTGATAATTCATAATCACCAACAACTTTAGTTAACTGGTCATTATCAAAATGGATGATCAGCTCTTTATGAGTAATACTGGCATCGCGACCACTTTTATAATGGTAAACATAGTACCAAGTGTCGTCGGCGAAGCTATCTCGTAGCACTGGGCGCCCAAGAATATATTCAACCTGCTCTTTGGTCATTTCCACACGTAGTTTTTCTACCTGTTGAGTCTCCATATAGTTACCCTGGGGGATATCTGGTTTATAGATCAACCAGTCAAATACACCACATCCAGTCATGGATAACGAGAGCGCAGCAGCGCCCAAAAGGGTAAGACTTTTCTTTTTAATTGTCATTGAATACGCTACTTCCTAAAAATCTGCTGGTCATCATACCCAAGCTGTCCCTATGCTGACAAGGGTTATCCTTGCACTGGTTAACGAAAAGTATTTGATTTGAGTAAATTGGATCGTATCTGGCTTATTTGTCAGTTTAGTTTTTAAGTCACTGTTCGAGTATAGATGAGACAGTATCAGGCCTTTTTTGTTCCTTAACTTTCCACATAGACTTCGTTATTGGTGGATAATGTGGCGAAAGTGTCAGCCAAAATGCCTATTTTTGAATAGGTTTTTGTAGGAGAAAAGTATAGTCGATAGGAAGCTTACTTTTAAATGTTTAACTAATGATTTGAATTAAAGCATTTAAATTTAAATTTGCTGCTGGAATGCACTCATGTCACAGAATCAATAACCGCTTGCAAAGTATCTGGAAAGTTATGAGAATGTAATCCTGAAGCTTTACTCTAGTTTTGTGCTAGGTAAGCATCTATTACATAAGAGATAAAGCTATTTACTCCCAGCTTAAGTTTAGCTATGGGTATGGTAGCTGGTAAAATTACAATTGAGGATAGCTGCTTGTCATCTGGGGTTAGGGAAGTTAATGGAAGCTTAGTTTGCGTTGGTACCGGCTTAAATCTAGCTGGCCAGATAAGCGTGCTGAGTAAAAGTTATATAGAGAATGCTGATGTTGTTTTCTCTCTTGTGCCTGATGGCTTTGCTCAGCGCTGGTTAGAAACGCTTAATAATGATGTTCGCAGTCTACAACCATTTTATGCTCAGGGAGATGAGATAAAAAATCGTCGTGATACTTACGATCAGATGGTGGAGGCTATTTTGGAACAAGTGCGGGCAGGCAAGAGGGTCGTATGTGCCCTTTATGGTCATCCTGGTGTATTTGCCTGTGTTTCTCACTTTGCCATTGCACAAGCACTTGATGAAGGTTATAGCGCTAAAATGGAGCCAGGTATCTCTGCTGAAGCTTGTTTATGGGCTGATTTAGGCATAGATCCTGGTCAGTCTGGCCATCAAAGTTTCGAAGCTAGCCAATTTATGTTTTATAAACATACTCCAGATCCGACGACCCACCTGTTACTTTGGCAGATAGGCATAGCTGGTGAGCACACATTGACTGAGTTCCATACCTCATCGGATCGTTTGCAGATTTTAGTCGAGCAGTTAAATGAGTGGTATCCACTGGAGCATGAAATTACTATTTATGAAGCGCCAACTTTACCGATACACCAAGCTAGGGTGGATAAGCTGCTCTTAAGAGACTTACCTTTTGCACGTCTTACATCAATTAGTACTTTATTGATCCCCCCCTCTAGTAAGCTCGAGGTCAATCATGCCATATTGGGTAAGCTTGGGATAACTGAAGTGGATTTAGGCTAAGCATACAAGTGATATAGATTAGGGATAAATGCTAGGTGTTAGATTAAATACAATAAACATAACAGTCACAACATAAAAGGATGTAATTAATGTCAAATTTAAATGATTTTTTAGAGAAACTAAGTTCAGATGCCGATCTTAAAGCCAGATACCTTGAAAACCCTGAACAAGTGATGGAGGAGGCGGGTTTAAGTGAAGAGGAGAAGGAAGCGATGCGTTTAGGTGATGAGAAAAGCCTAAGTGATCTGACTGGAGACAAAAAAGCTTATAGAAAGCACATTATGTCCCCAAAAAATAAGTAATAACGATTAAAAAGCTCTGGGAGAAGCTTTGAAAGTCGTTTGTTGGTTAATTATTAGCTAAGTGGGTTCAAAATGAATAAGAAAAATGGGGAGGGTTCTCTTGTATTTTTGGTTGCCAAAACCATTCTTTTATGCAATTTGATTTTTTCTCACAAGCTGCTGAGAAGCTTTAGAAGTAAACATGTTGGATTAAATAAATCAATTTTTTTATTTCTATATGTAATTAATTTTTCTGGAGGAGTTGTGGCGGAATCATTTGATGAAGCATCATTGAATGATAAGCTTGTTACACTTGAATTAAAGCGGACGCAATCTCCTCAATTTGTATCTGATTCATTAAAAGATATAAAAAAGTTAATTAACAAAATGAGCTTAGAGCAGCGATATCGTTACGTTCTTCTTCAAGCGCATTCGTACGGCATTGCTGGTAAACCTAATGATGCATTCCAACTCTTAAATCAACAGCTGAAAAATGAATTCCCCATTCATCTTAAACATTATAAAGCTCGTACTTTATCTTTACTCGCAAACAGTTACTCGCACTACAATTATTTTTCTGATGCGTTAAAAACTCTTCATCAACTGCTTCCTTTATTAAGTGAAGTAAATGATATTGAAAGTGAAGTTATTGGCTATCGTTTGGCAATAGAGCTATTTGGTGAATTAAGAATGAGAAATGAAGCTTTGTCATATGCGAATGTTCTTTATAGTAAATTCGATGAAATTGTATCTCCACGACATAAATGCTTTGTGGCATTTAATTATGCGGAGAGCTTTTTGGGAGTTTATGGTTCTTCACCCAGTTTGTGGTCCAAAGTCGAGAGTTTATATGCGAATGCATATGAATTATGTAACACTGCCAATGAGAAAATGATAATGGCAGTGTCGGCTTTAGGGCAGTCAAATATGCTAATCAAAAGAAGAGCTTTTTTAGAAGCAAGAGAGTTGGCTAAGCATGGATTAGATTTGTCGATATCAATACCTTATCCACACGATATTGCAGAAGGGTATCTGACGCTAGCTCGAATTGATATTTCAGAAAGCTTGTATCAGGCTGGGCTCGTAGAACTTAAAAAAGCTTTAGATATCTCTTTAACACTTGGTGATAGTAAATTGCTTTCTAAAGTGTATAAGCCACTTGCTAAATTGAGCGAAGAACTTGGTGAGAGTGAGAAAGCATTAGAGTACCTAAAGCTTTACCAGCAGCATCATGAGAAAATATTAGGCGAAATTCAAAGTAAAATCATTGCTTTCGAGACGACAAAGCTTGATTACCTAGAGAAGGAACGACAGATCCGTTACCTTAATAAAGACCGTGAGCTTTATACCGCAAAAGCTGAACTAACCGAATCTCAGCGCAATAATGAACGAATGATGTTTCTGCTTATCTGTGGCAGCTTAGTGGTATTGACCCTGTTCGCTATTAATATGACCCTACAGAAGCGTAAATATATGAGGTTAGCCCAATTTGATGCGTTAACTGGCATATTTAATCGAGGGACTGGACAGAATTTAGCTGAAAACAGATATATTAAAGACTCTATGTCGGGGATAGATTTTAGTGTGGTCTTGTTTGATCTGGATCGCTTTAAGAGTGTAAATGATAACTACGGTCATGCAATGGGAGACTGGGTACTTAAGAAAGTCTGCGAAGTGGTCAGCAAAGAGTGCCGCAGTAGTGATATATTTACCCGTTTTGGTGGTGAAGAGTTTGTTCTCTTTATGCCGAACACCAGTGAAAGTGTGGCAAGAGAGGTCGCGGTAAAGTGTAAAGCTCGGATTTTGGCGATTGATACTCGATATTCGGGTCATGAGTTTACCATTAGTGCCAGTTTCGGCGTTGCAACCAGTACAGAGAAAGATTTAAGTCTCGACCCTATATTGCAACGTGCTGATATCGCAATGTATCAATCTAAAGAGCAAGGCAGAGAGCGGGATTAAATTCTAATGATATTGACACTTAAAGAAAGCTACCAGATAGATGTACTTTGTAAACTGAGATTATCATTCATGAAAAGTGATTAAAAATAGAGCTTTAGATGCCCAATATTGTGCTCAAAAATAGTATGACTTTTGATATCTCGTTTCGTTATAGCATGCGGTTAAAGCCAGGGGAGTTTGTAAGACAATATTGGCCATTGTTAGTCGCTTTTTTAGGCCGTAATCTTCATAAACTTTTTAATTTTAGTTTGATTGTATGGGTAGTTTGTCCAGCTAGTGTGATGGCTGATTACTCTACACACACTGCTCATCATAATAGTCAAATCAATAGAGAAACTATAGATGAGTCGCTAAGTTCATTAGAGCTAATTCGTTCTCAGTCTCCTGAGGTTGTTTCAAATCAGTTATTAACTCTCTCACCAAAGTTTGATGTGATGAACCGGGAGCAGCAATACCGCTTTACTCTGCTCCAGTCCCACTCATATGCATTATCTGGAGATTACTTGGGAGCCTCTGGTCCCTTAATTACACAGCTAGCAAAGCCATTTAGTGAGAAAAATGCAAAATATCGTATAAGTATGATGACTTTACTGACTAATATTTATTCTCACTTCGATTATTATGCTGATGCTTTGAAAACGTTACATCAATTATTGCCTCTTCTAGCCGATGTTGATGACATAGAGGCGAAAGTTCATGGATATATTGTCGCTGCTGGAATATTTGGGAAAATAGAGCTACATGAGGAAGCGCTCAAATATAGCCGAGCACTATTTTCAAAAATTGATAAGATGAAATCGGCAAGAAACCAGTGTTTTGCCTTGTATAGTTATGTCGACAGTATTCATGTTGCTTACGGTGATGATGAAGCTAGATTTTTACAAATACAATCTCTTTATGGCGATCTTTATAGGTATTGTGCTATCGCTAATGAGAAGATGATCATGAGTTCTTCCCTATTAGGTCAAGCGAAGATTTTGTTTTATTTAAAAGATTTCAATAATGCTAGAAAGAAAATAGATGAAGCGATCACACTATCAACAGAGATCCCTTATTTACTAGATATCGCAAGAGCTTATATATTATTATCGGAAATAGAGAGAGCTGAAAACAATAATAAGCTGGCTTTAATCTATATTAATAATGCATTAGAGGCAGCTTTGAAAGTAAAGGAAGAGGAGGTGATTTTATTAGTCTATAAGTCACTTTCTGAGATTAATGAAAAACTGGGAATGACAGATAAAGCTTTGGTACACCTAAAGCTTCACCAGCAATACCGTGAGAAAATATTAGACAGAAACCATAACGCAGTCATTGCTTTTGAGACGACAAAGCTTGATTACCTAGAGAAAGAGCATCAGATACGTTACCTCAATAAAGACCGTGAGCTTTATACCGCAAAAGCCGAACTAGCTGAATCCCAACGCAATAACGAACGTATGATGCTTATTCTGATCTGTGGCTGCTTAGTGGTATTGACCCTGTTTGCTATTAATATGACGCTACAGAAACGTAAATATATGAGGCTAGCGCAATTTGATGTATTAACTGGCATCTTTAATCGAGGAACTGGACAGAACTTAGCTGAAAACAGATATATTAAAGACTCTATGTCGGGCACAGATTTTAGTGTAATTTTGTTTGATCTGGACGATTTCAAGAGGGTGAATAATAACTATGGTCATGCAATGGGAGACTGGGTGCTTAAGAAGGTCTGTGAAGTGGTCAATAAAGAGTGCCGCAGTAGTGATATATTTACCCGTTTTGGTGGTGAAGAGTTTGCTATCTTTATGCCAAACACCAGTGAAAGTGTAGCAAGAGAGGTAGCCGAAAAATGTAAAGCACGGGTTTTGGCCATTGATACTCGCTATTCAGGCCATGAGTTTACCATTAGTGCCCGTTTCGGTATTTCAACTAGTACAGAAAAAGATTTAAGTCTCGACCCTATACTGCAACGTGCAGATATCGCCATGTATCAATCTAAACAGCAAGCTAGAGAGCGTGTCTCTGTTTATACTCCGGAATAAGTAAAGAGCGAAGTTTATTGAGCATGAGCACCTCATCCTTTCCACCCATTCACCTCCTCTGAAGGTATTAGCCACTTTTGAAAGAGTGGCTTTTCATCGAAACTAAATTCATTTTTTATTATTTTTCTTTATTTTTTTTAAGAAAACCAAATCAATTTTCTATGTTGATCGACAAACACAACTGGCCATATGTTAATGGGTTGTTTTGTTTTTCCTCTAGTTTACGTAAAGGTAATATTGAAACGCTTGTTTAAACTCGGCTTGTATTGCTAATTAGATAACCATCTGAAAATTATGTTTTTATGCTGTTTACTAACTGGTTAGTTCAAAACGGAAAGGAATATTGCCTATTCGAATAATAGACTTAAGTTGTGTATCATTAAGTTTACTTTATCTAATTTAATTACGTAATAATTTTCATGATTGTTGTTTTGGTAAATTTGTCTGACAAATTACTGATTAAGTAATGTTTTTGTTTGGGTTTATATAATAAATATCAATTTAATCATTGTCTTATTGTTATTTTTGTGAGTGTTCGCAACCATTTTACTACATTCTATTACCTAATTTTTCTCTGTCTTAAGTCATTTCACTCGCTTGCAAATAGAAAGAAATGTCAGTAGCTTTTGTTCAAAATACAGTTTAACGAACTAAAACTGACATGTTTAGGTTTTGGCCTTTTCTTTGGCTTTTATAGCTTTGCTTATTGCTTATGTAATATGTAATGGAAAAGCGTAAGAGGTCAGCAACCCTATTTTTTGGAGAAGAGCGAATGGCGCAAGAAGTGATACATAATGCACAGCAGGGAGCTATGGACGTGGCTCAGCTTGGACTCGATGCAAATTGTGATGTCGCAGCTCATCTACAAGCAGGTTATATCAGTGCTCCAGTTGAAACCAATAAGACGCAGGAGAGGCTTAAGGTTAATGGTGAAGTTGTTGATGGTCAGGATAAGGTGTTAAACGAGGGGGCACTGAGCCTGCTCTCTAGTTTGTGTCGTCAGTTTGCTGCTGAAGTTTCTGAGTTATTAGAGAATAGAAAAAGCCAACAAGCCAAGTATGATGCAGGCGGCACTCTGGATTTTTTACCTCAAACTAAAGCCGTTAGAGAGGGGAATTGGCAAGTTAGAGGGATCCCTGCAGACCTCATTAATAGAAGAGTGGAGATTGCCGGTTCTGTTGATCCATTGATGCTCATTAATGGATTAAACTCGAATGCAAACGTGTTTGTGGCTGATTTAGAGGAGTCACCTGCATCGAGCTGGAATGAGTTGATTGAGAAGCAAGTTAACTTACGAGGTGCTGTGCGTGGGGAGATTGAGTTCACCTCACCAGAGACTGGTAAATATTATCTGTTAAATGATGCTCCTGCCGTGCTGTTCTGCCGAGTTCGTGGCCTACATATGGTTGAACATCATCTTGAGTTTGATGAAGCCGCTATTCCAGCTGCTTTATTCGATTTTGCTCTCTACTTTTATAATAACTATCGACAGTTATTAGCTAAGGGCAGTGGTCCCTATTTTTATTTGCCTAAAATGGAAAGCCATCTAGAAGCAAAATGGTGGGCTAAGGTTTTTGCTTTTGTTGAGGAGCGTTTCTGCTTACAGCCTGGCACCATCAAATGCACTTGTTTGATTGAAACTTTGCCAGCTGTTTTTGAGATGGATGAGATCTTATTTGAGCTGAGATCCAATATCGTGGCGCTTAATTGTGGACGCTGGGATTCAGACTTTAGTTACATTAATACTGGCCGAAACCATAGTGATGAGTTATCGACTGATAAACAGATGTTTACCGTGGGAGAGTCGTTTTTAAGTGTCTACTCTCGTCTGTTAGTCAAGACGTGTCATAAGCGTGGTGCATTAGCGATTGGGGGAGTGGCAACCTATTTTCAGGCTAAAACGAATGAAATCAGTGCAGAACGACTCGAAAAAATTCGTATCGATAAAGAGCTAGAAGCTAGAAATGGGCATGATGGAACTTGCGTTGAACATCTAGAGTTAGTGGACGCTGTCACGGAGATATTTAATCAATATATTGGAGCAGAACAGGCCAACCAACTTCATATTACTCGTGATGTTGATGGTCCTATTAGTGCAAGAGAGCTGCTACAAGGCGTTGGAATTACAACTAACGTTAGGCTGGATATCAGAGCTGATAGCGAGTCAAATGCCGCCTAATGATGCGCTTTAATTAAATTACATACTTTTTGTCAAGCCAGTTTGCAAGATGGACTTGATGGTACTTGTTTCAATTTGCTGAATTTCAGCGGTTGTTCCCGCGCGGTATTCTTACGTGCTGTGCGGGCTTTTCTTTCCTTTCAACTGTGCACCATTGCTACGACAATGTTTGCTTGTGTTGGCGACTCCTCGTGAGTCGCTTTTTTTTATCTTAAACATTTAAGCAAATAGGTATGTATCTCTAGTGTAATGTGTTTTTATACCTATACTTAAATCAATTTACTTAAGCTTGCTTTTATCTGTCAGAGAATAACTTGAAATCGACCAACCAAACTTTATCTCATCCTAAATCGAAAGGAATCGATTATTGGACTAAACGGATTAGCGATCAAGAGATGCCAGCACTGTGCTCCACTGTTAAAACCTTGGAGAAGCTGGAGAAAGATGATGTGTCATCATTAAGTATCTTAGGAAAGAGCGTGATACATGATAACGCATTGACCTCTCGAATACTCAGAGTTGCTAATAGTGCGACCTACAGTAAAGGTAACAGTCAGATCACCACAGTGAGCAGGGCGACTGTGATGCTTGGTTTCGACAATATTCGCAGTATTTGCATCACGGCTAAGTTGCTAAGTAGTTTATTAGAGTCAGATGGTTTAACGCCTAATGTATATCAACGCCTATTAAAGCTGATGGCTCGTGCGTTTCAAGCAGCGATGTTAGCTAAGATGATGCTTAGGGAGCACGAAGAGGAGTTACAGGAGGAGGTATTTATCGCCTCTTTACTCTATCACCTTGGGGAGAGTGCTTTTTGGAGCACGGGTAGTGAGGAAGCGATAGCACTGGACACCTCTATCTCTCAATGTTGCGATGCTAAAGAGGAGAAGACTGTAATACGTGAAAATCTAGGTACCTCCTTTAATATGCTCTCACAAGGTATTGCTAGAGCCTGGGGGTTAGGCGAAGTGTTACAAAAAGCTCTTAGCAGCCCAGATGCGAGGACGCCAGAGATCCGCAGTATTTTTCTGGCCAATGAGATTTGTGAAATACTCTCTCAGTCTACTCCTTCACCCAGCGAGCTACAGCATAGGCTACAACAAACAGCGACCATGTTAGATATAGAGGTGGATGAACTTAAAGGGCGCATGATACGCTGCAGTAAGGCAACGAAAAAGCTTGCTGAAGCCTATGGCGCTAAAGTATTGCTTGAGTATCTCCCCAACCCAAAGCTATTGACCAAAGACCTTGAGGTTGAAAAAGATAAACCTGCGCTTCGAGTACCTAATATGGCTGAACAATTGAAAAAATTGCGAGCATTAACTGATTGTGCAGTGACTAAAGCCGACTTTAACCAAGTTATCACCATTACTTTGGAGGGAATACTCTTAGGAGTGGGGGTTGACCGTTGTGGCGTGTTGCTGTTGTCACCCAATCGTAAGCAGTTACAGCCTCGAATTGTACTTGGCGATGGGGCAGAGCAGATGAAAAATGAGTTCATCATCTCTCTTGAGCAGAAAAAGTGCCTATTTAGCGAAAGTATTGAGTTGAAGCAGTCTATGTTTGTTGATGAGCCTGATTCAGCTAAATGGCGTCTTTATATGGATGATGATCTTAAGAGTAAAGTCTCATCGAAGGGCTTTATGCTGGCTCCACTAATTGTTGAGAAGAAGGTGATTGGAATGATCTATGCCGACAGAGCTAGTTCAGCACGTAGCCTAGGCCAGCCAGAATTCGATAACTTCACCCACTTCTCTAATCTTGCTAATCTATGCCTTACTGCCGCTTTGGGACATTGATGGTTTTAGTTTGTAAACTTAGTCTCATTGTAATTTGATAGTGGCTGTTATCTCTTTTGCTATCGCATTGGGAATAGGAAAACTTAGGTGGTACTGAGCCACTTTCCAGCCCATATCAGTTAAGACCAAAGTGCCAGTTCCTCGACTTACACCGTAGGATTGGCTGTCTAGAAGCTCATCAAAAACAATGACCTTATCCAGCTTTTGCATCGTGTTTAATTTTCTACTTTTGAGTGTGTAGGTCCAGCCTTTAGTTGGGCGAGCGTATTGCTGAAACTTCTCCATTGTCCAATGCTCATTGGCATCGGTGCCGATGAAGATAGCATCAGGAAGGTAAAGCGAGAAATAACAATCCCAGTCACCATCACTTGCTGCTTGATGCAGTTTATCCAGCACCTGCTCAGCATTATGATCTGTTGATTTGGCAAACGCTGCCGTGTTAATTGATGCTGCAATGATGAGTAGTGCTGAAATGAACGGTTTTAGTGCGCTCAGTTTAAAGTTAGCTCTCATAGTGTAAACCCTGTTTTTGTCATTATGTTAGTAGGTATTTTTTGGCGATGATAGTCATTTGGTATTAATGCCAATTTATGGGATCCAGCTTAAAGAAATGACTTAGTTCTGTATAGAGCTCTCGATGAGATTGGTAGAACTCTTGGGGTTGTTCGAAAAACACCTCTGTAATGACTGCAAAAAACTCGGCGGGATTCGTGGCACCATAGTAACTGAAAATTGAAGGGGTGTTCTGCTCTGCTTGGTATTGAAGTCGTTCAAACTCTCTGCTCAGGACTTCCGACCAGCTTGAATAATCATCTAAGGAGCTTAAAATCGGTGCACCATTTGCGTTACCATCCTCTTGATCAAGCTGATGGGCAAATTCATGTATCACCACGTTGCTGCCATCGCGAGGGTCTGCAGCATCATCTTGAGTTGTTTGCCATGACAGCACGACTTTGCCATTTTCCCAAGACTCCCCAGAGAGTAGTCTTTTCTTATCTCCTACGACTCCACCGCTGCGGAGTTCATGATTCTTCACAATAAAAACAGAAGGGTAAACTAATATCTGCTTCAGTTTTGGATAAAAATCAGTTTTACGATTAAGCAGTAATAAACAAGCTTGTGCGGCTATAGTAACGCGGATCTCATCATCAATCACAATACCGTCACAGCCGATAAACTCCTTTTCATCGATAAAAACCTGTATTAAATCTTTTAGTTGTAGTTGAAGGTCTGCTGGTAGGGAGCGGAAATAGGGCATACGTTGCTTAAGAATTATTCGCCAACTAGCTGGGAAGGGCGTAGCTGTGACGCTCGCTCTATGTCTAGCGATTCGCCATGAGCGCGAAGCTATCCAGAAGATAGAGAAGAGTGCCAATAGCGAAACAATAACGATTGCCAGCATAGAAGTTTTATCCATTCACAATGACTAATGTAAATGAGATAGGGTCGATGAAGAGGTAATTCAAGTTTAGCGTAAATTGTTTACCGCTTTAAACTCAAGATTAGAGACAATACAGTTTCTGCCCGATGCCTTTGCTTGGTAAAGTGCAATATCCGCTTGATGAATTAAGGTTTCGGCAGTGATACCTGGCTCAGAGTTTGAGGTGGTGACGCCTATACTGATAGTAGTGAGCTCATTATGCAGGGAGTCTGCATGGGGAATGGCGAGCTTGATGACCTCCTCTCGCATTATCTCTGCGATGTCACTGGCAGTTTGATTATCAGTTGCGGTTAAGAAAACAATAAACTCCTCGCCACCGTAACGGGCAAATATTCTATCTTGCATCTCAGGTAAGGTTTTTAACGCATAGGAGATACGCTTAAGGCATTGATCTCCGATAACATGACCATACCTATCATTAAACAGTTTAAAGTTATCGACATCGAACAATATGATAGAGATTGGTTGGTTAAACTTACTCGTTGATTTTAATTCATGCTTTAGCTTGTGATCGAAAAACCTACGGTTATATGCGCCAGTTAATCCATCAATTTCAGAGATAGATTTGACCTGGGCTGCATAGCTTTTCAATGTTTCTAATGAGCTCACCATCTGCTGAAGTTCTAAGTTATCGGCCTGAGGCAGCGGAGTGTTCTGTTTCTCATTGGCGATAGCTTGCATCGCATTGCTGGTAGCGATAACGGGTTGTATTATCCCTTTAGAGATAAAGTGCCAGTTGGTTAACCAGATGAAAAATGTATATAGCACTCCGGCAAAGAAGATAAGCCATACAAAGGAGTTACTATCATCTTTTAGATGTTGTCCTTCAATGTCGACCTGCTTCTTTACTTGCTCTACCAGTTTTGAGGAGAAGAGTGCGATCTGATGGGCTGCATCGGCTTGTATCTCAAGGTGAGTGTTCGCTATTCGACCACTATTTACTGAATCTCGGCTTGAAATAAATAAGTTTGAGGAGCCGATTAGATTAGGGTGTATCTGTGATAACCAGTCCTCTTTTAATTGAGCAGCAATCTTAGATGAACTAGGGTGCTGTTTTAATGCTAAAAAGTGTCGCATAGCCTCTCGTTGCAACTGATTGTTCGTTTTATTATCAGCATTATCATCTACCTCAGCTGCGAGTCTGAATACCTGCATGCCTAAGTGTAAAAAGTCGGTGAGCTCTCTATGTTCATCAATCGATTTTTGAAGTTGGGGATAGTTTTTTTGGCTTAAATACCCGTCGGCCTTTTGATCTAATTTAGTGAGTTCATTTGAAACTGCTCGTGAAAAGCCTTTCTCGATGAGTCCCATATTAAGTTTAAGTCGGCTGGCTTGTGTCTCAGCTTCTTGTGCATTCTCAGTGAGTTGAGCTAAAAGTGGGATCTGCTTAGCCGCTAACTGTATTGTGCTTAAATGAGCGTTGAGCTTCGCAAGCTGTGCTTGGTCAGTTTCAAGTTCAATAAGTGAGAGCAAGCCTCTCTCTAATCCACTCCACTGCTCCACTAGCACATTGAGTAGTTCTGTGCGCTCACTGTTTGTGCTAAATGATGAAAGCCTGACAGTGGTGAGCTGTAACTCCTGACTGTTGTTAGACAGCTTAAGCGCGTACATTATTTTACTCACGTCTTGATTGATTAAGTGGTCTAGCTTACGCTGCAGTTCCTGAGATAAACCAATCGACGTAAGCCCAATCGTTAACGTAAGTATAATGATGATATATATAAGTAATCTTAACTTTTCTTTTAAGCTGCTTAAGGGCTTTTTTAGTTTCATCTTCTTACCACTGGCACTTCACCGGAGCGATTTTGGATCTGCTCAATTTTGTTAATCAACTGAGAGGTTACAGATTCTATATCCTCGTTACTGTTAGACAGCTGAAAGCAGCTTTTTGCCAGTTCCGGATAGATATCTCCCATTGCAGTACTGGTGAAGTGGCCCAATTTAAGGACCTCGTCTGACCAATTAATATTGGCGTTATGGCTGACGTTAAACGCGCCACCTATGTGCCGTAACTCTTCTGTTTGAAACTCTGGTGCGGTTGCAACATCAATTCGGCAAGGATTTCCCCCGCCAAGCGCGTAGGCATATTGCGCTTCAAAGGACCCCATATATTTCAGTAACCAATAGGCTGCTTGGGGATTGACGCTATCATAGGCAACAGCAAAGGCATAGGCACCATTGTAGGGCTTACCACCAGGGACTTGTGCAATGCCAAGCTTGGCTCCTGGTATATTTGATTCAACTTGAAAAGAGGCGCTCCAAAGATTGTTATAAGCGAAAGGCCACATGGCAACGTCACCGTTGGCTAATGTGTTTGCAGCTTCCTTAAAGGCAAACTGCTTATGGGCGGGAAAAGCATGACGCATTAGATCTCGGTAAATGTTAGCTGTGCGAATAAGTGTCGCATTCTCTCGGGGGAGTTGGAAGAGCTTTATCTTCTCTTTACCATTGTATTCTGGTTTCATCCAGTAACCATTGAGGCTCCATAGGATGGAGGAGAATTCATCGTTAATATGGGGACGGTTTCCTGACATTAATGCCAAGCCATAAAAGGGTTTCTTTAGTATGTTACTGCCTAGGTTCTCACCTGCTTCTCTAGTGAAAAAAGCGCTGATATCTTTTAACTCTTGAATGCTACTGGGAGGAGCCAGTGTATAGCCATATTTAGCTTGGAAATTAAACTTCTCTTTAGGATGCTCAAATAGATCGGCTCTGTAATGGTTGCCCATCACATAGTTGTTGTAGGGTATGGCATGGATCTCACCTTGGTAGGAGAGGATATTGAGTAGTGATGAGTAATATGGCTCAAGATAGCTGTTTATGCCCCTTTCACCACTGGGATCATAGAGGGATGCAAGTTCCGATAGAGGCACTGTTAATCCTTTCGATGCCCACTCTTTTGCCCAACCCGCTTCCATAGTCAGCAGATCATACTTACCTGCTCCTTGGATTAAAGACTCAGTTTGAAGAGTATACATCTGATCCAAAGAGGTGGTGATGACATTAACTTTTATCCCTGTTTGAGCCGTAAATTTAGGGAGCATCTTCTCTTTTAAATGTACTGTCCAAAATCCAGTTTCTGCGACTAAAGTGATCGCTTTTTTATTCTCTATTTCGGGGATCTGTTCGAGTGAAAATTGCGCATGACTCTCCAGGATGTAAAGAAATGATACAAAGATAAAAAAATTGTTTAACATCTTAGGCACGTGATATTACTCCATTTTACCACCCCGTAAGACTATATTAATACTATTATGTTGCACATTTGTATAGGTAATATTTCAAAATGGCTTACTAGTCATACGAAGATGTGAGATTTGTTCCTATCATGGAGGAATATATTGGGAAAAAAGAACTGGCAGCTTAAAGGAACTTAACGATGAAACAGCTTCTCTGCCAGTCAAAGGGTGGGAGAAATGGGGGGTTAATCTACAATTATTGAGCGCTCTTTTGTTTTTCTTTCATCATCACTAAGTGAAAAATGGTGCTCGATTAAAAAACGGATTAATTTTGATTTTGCAACGTCACACCCACTGGCTAATTCAGCTAAATGTGAAATGGCGGATTCACTTAGCGTGAATGTGGCTTTGCGATAGGGCTCGTTGCCTTTACGTATCTGTGTGACAGCTTTTGCTGATTGAGCCTTTACCTTACAAGAAGGCTGTTGAGGCTGCTGGTTAACCATTGAGGCGAGGGTGATCACCTCTGCCATGCCTTGGTCTGTATTTTTAAACCCAGCAGCGTAATGTGTCGCTTCATCAATGAAGTCTTCAATGTTGACCTGTTGATGTCGACTTACATGAGTTTGCCCGCGATTAGACTGCGTAGAGCTTTTCTTGAGATCTGCTAGTCCCATAGTCACCTCTGGTATTGTTCATTTTAGCTGCGGCGATACGATTTCTTATCTCTGTCGCGTCAGCAGCTTCTAACATTTCGCAAGCTATGCTTCTCATCTCTTTTGCAGCTTTGCCCTTTGGTTCTATCTCTATGACCGATAAACCAGACTCTTCACTGTCATCAAAGATATTACGGCTGTAGTTGATGGCATCAAGTACATTAATGTCGTAAGTCCTACAGACCTCTTTTGCTTCAAGAATGCGATTTGCCTGGCTTGGCAAACTAGGGCATTGGGTGATCACAAATGATGCTTTCATCTTTGGATTAATCATCATGCATGTGGCGACAATATCATCCATGTGGTTGACTGTTTTTAGGTCTCGACGTTTAGGTCTGAGCGGCATTAATACATGAGAGGCGACAGACATACTGGCTCTGAGTGCTAAGTTATCTTGTCCGCCACAATCGACAATAACAAAATCATAATGCTGCTCCAGACTGAGAAGATCATTACGGATTTTTCCATAGAGTTGTACGCAATTAATGCTGGCGAGTTCTGGGTTATTATTTCTAGCTTGGATCCAATCTGATGTGGTTCTTTGAGGATCGCAGTCGACCATAATGACGGATGCATTACACTCTGCTGTTAGAAATACGGCTATATTTTGGGCTATGCAACTTTTGCCACTGCCCCCCTTTTCACCTCCGACTAAGATGATCATCTCTGTTCCCCTCACGTAAATAGCATGTGTTAGTCAATATCTATCTCTTGCTCAAATATCAATTTAGAGAATAATCATATGTTGGTCAATTACCTGATTTTTGACGTTTTTTTTGTTTTTGGCTTGCGTCGTAAAATTGACAGAACAGTGTTTTTGACGCCTTTTTGACATCGAAAAACTAAAAAAGAATTTACCTTGGTTAATACAATGTTATCAGTAAGATGGAGAGCTTTTGTTGAGCTGTTGAAAAGTAAAGTGGAGGCAAACAGGGCATTCAATAGGAGTACTGATGAACTTTATAGTTCTAAATGAAATTAAATAAGCTGTAAGTATAAGAAAAGGATATAGTACTTTTTTACTAGATTTAACCTCAGTGGACGGTTTGAGCTGTGTTTCTGTTAAGTTAAACTAGTCAAGATGTGTAGAAGTGGTAATTGGAAGTGAGTATATGAATGAACAGATATTGCTAGAGGCAATTAATCAAAAGATGCCTTTTGGCAAGTATGCAGGCCGTAAGCTACTCGAGCTGCCTGAACCTTACTTAGTTTGGTTTCACTCTAAAGGTTTCCCTGAGGGAAAGTTGGGTGAGCAGTTGGCGTTAATGTATGAGATTAAGCTCAATGGACTCGAAGGAATGCTGCAACCTCTATTAGCTAAAGTTCCAAGAAATTGATTTTTGATTTCGGTTTTATGATCTTGATCTAAAAGATGGGCATTGCTTCTGTATTTGATTTCTTTAATAGAGATTTATTCATGACTGCGTGCTTTAATGATTTCATCATATCAATGACTGTGGAAAGAAAGGGAACAGATAATGATAGCTAAACTTGTAAAATTGCTTGCTGTAGCAACACTAACATTAGGGATCTCTAGTGCATGGGCTCAAGGGGTCGTGCATGAAGGCACTGTGGTAGATACCATGAATGGCGGTGGTTACACTTACGTACAGATTAAAGAGTCTGATAAGACATTTTGGGCAGCCGGTCCACAAGTTGAGATCAGTAAAGGTGACAAGGTTGTTGTTCAAGAGCAGATGTGGATGAATGATTTCACTAGCAAAACCTTAAACCGTACTTTTGATGAACTGCTATTTGTTGGCCGCATCGATAAGAAGTAATGATGACTCAACCAATTCGGATGCCGATTTAGTTGAAAACTTGTTGAAAATGGTGGCTCGATAACTCTGGTTATCGCCACCATTTTTGTTTATCTTCCATTATTCATGCAAACTAATACCATCTCTTTTTCATGTGCCAGCGATCCATGTTTTCAGTCATTGCCTACCAAGCAGGCTACGCAACTAGCGTGAGCCAACTTTTTCACGATGCAATTCATGCTATCGATGAGGTGCATTACTCATTTGAGGATAAATCTGCTTGGTCATCAAAGCCGAGATCGGCCTATCACTGGCATAAGCGAATGAGTCGCTCAAAAGCTTGGCTTATGATTGATAAGAGCATGCTCATAGATGGCCAGCCTAAGTGCTGTGGATTTATCAATATTGAGACAGGGTTTTATACTCAAGGCTATATCGATAGTTTATATGTTCATCCTGCCTATCAGGGGAAGGGGATTGCTAAAGCCCTGTATCAAACTCTTGAACAGTGGGGCGTAGAGCAAGGCTATCGAGAGTTGATGGTTGATGCTTCTAGCCTCTCCAAAGCTATGTTTCTGTCACAAGGCTTTAAGCTGTGTCACCGAAGCTATCAGGAGAAACGTGGTCGTGTGATCATGGGGTACTTGATGAAGAAGCAGCTTTAGTCACAACCAATTTTGTAACGGCTACTACTTCTATTATCAATAAAGATCACAAGTGGCTGGTGTAATGCACTTGAGGTGCTATCTCATCCTCTAAGGAGCCTTGTTGCCGCTCCATATAGCGAGTGAAAGCGAGGGGAAGCGTAAGCTCGTTTATTGGCTCTTGGGTTTTAGCTTGTAGCAGAGGGCCATAACCCTCCTTACCCGATACGGTATAGGCGGAAGAGACGCCAAAATAATATGTCTCTTTATCGACAGCAAGCCAAGTGAGACCATCCTCAGCCAAAACTTCTAGGGAGAGAACCCTTTCGCCTAACGCTTTACGGCCATCGTAACAATATTTAAGACCATAAGTGTAGGGAAAGCTGCCTGCACCAGTGCCTGTGACGCTATTGTTGGTGGCTGAGTTGATGGCTGATTCGATGGCCGCAAACAGATAGATACCCTGTATCTCATAGTGAACTAATGGCAGATCGAATGGCAATAAACGTCCAACAACGTACGCGAGGGTGACTTCACCTTTATTGAGTGATTGCCTTACGCCACCGGCATTATGAAGAGCAAAGTCGACTCTGGGAAGTTGATGCTTGGCTTCATGAAAGATGCTCTTACAAACCAAAGGGGCGATTTCACTACCGTGAGGCAGTGCTTTACTGGGTAGGCGAGTGTGTACTAAATTTTTTGGTACAAAGCCTAAAATGGTTTGTTCAAGGGCTGTGATGGCTGGTTTATATTGAGTGTTAATCACTTGGGTAACTGAGCTGTCCTCATCATCCCAAGTAATGCCAGGATGCTGTTTTAGGTGAGCATAAACCCTATCGTATTCACCTTGAGAAATATCATGTTTAGACTCGAGAATGAACTGACTGTCCAACATAAAGAGGTTATGACCTTCGAGCTTGGTGACCATACCTAATTCATTAAACTCGATATCTGCAAGGCCAATTGTCTCGGCGTGTTTTCCAGCATGCAATATTGGGGTGTTGTTGACACTCACTCCGTAGGGCGTCGAGCTGAGTCCAAACTCTTTAAATTCTCCCTGAAGCGTATGTGAGTGCCCACCAACAATTAGACTTATCCCATCGACAGACTCAGCTAATACCTTGTCTTGATCAAACCCGAGATGACTAAGCACTAAGATATGATCTATGCCTTCGGCTTTCAGTGCGTTAACTGTATTTCGAGTCGTTTTAATCGCATCGATAAAATGGGTATCGGGATCGGGGCGAGCAATCTCTGCCATCTGATCTAAAGTGATACCGATAATAGCCAGCTTTTTATCTTGAAGTGGCTTGAAAACCACTTTAGCTATGCCTTTTTCATTATGGTATTCATAGAGGTTTTTATGGCCCTTAAGCGCACTGCTTTTTGTTGTGCACTCTAGGCTTAGATCCATATTTCCTGCGAGCAGAGGGAACTGAATACTATCTAGGAAAGCGAGAATGGGCGCACTACCGGCATCGACCTCATGATTGCCTATGACCATGGCATCTGGCTTTAATAGATTAAGGAGGTGAGCGTTAGCAGCGCCCTTAAACTGATTAAAGTAAAGAGAGCCCTGAAAACTGTCACCACCATGAAGAAACAGAAAGGCTTGCTTAGAGCTTTGAGCCTGTGATCTTGCTTGGTTGATCTGGTAATTGAGCCTAGCATACCCGCCGCTATGGGTATAAATGTCGTAGCTTTTTCCCTCATCTTCATAATTGAATCTCACACTACTACTGTCAAAGTGGGAGTGAGTATCGTTGATATGGGCAAGTTTGAGGGTATAGCGGATGGGCATAAAGTCTGGCTCTTAGGTCAATCGGGAGAGGATTGTACACCCGATACCCAAGCCACTTCAAGACGCAGGCATTAGTATCTTGGGGTCGTTTGGGAGGATTAAGAAAACAAAAAAGGGAAACTCAAGTTTCCCTTTTAGCCTTGCGCTTATTGAAGCGTTAGCGGTTATGAGCCTGACTTTGGCGTTTCGACATAGGAGTCAAACTCACCGTCATCGGAGAAGGTGATCCCTTTGTCGGTCATGCGCTTTTCCCACTGCTTACGTGCAAGTTGCTGCATATCAGTGACAGGGTCGTTGCTATCGACAATCTCCAAGCCTAATAAAGACTCGATAATATCTTCTAACGAGACGATACCTTCACCAGTACCGTATTCATTCACGACCATAGCTATCTTGGTATTACGCTTAATCAACAGCTGAAACAGAGGAAGAATTTTAGCGGTTTCCGGTATCACAACCAGATTTCGTTTTAGCTCACCTATGCTGGCTTGGGGCGTTTTACGCTCCGATAGCAAGATATCGTTGCGGTTGATATAACCAATGACATCATCAGGATCGTCATTGAAGATCGGAATGCGCGAGAAGGGCGATGTTTTGTGCTTCTTAGCAAACTCCTCTTGGGTCATTGAGGAGGGTAAGCTAAACATAACCGTTCTTGGTGTCATGATCGCACTGACCGGCATCTCTTTTACCGATAGCATTTGAGTCAAAATCTTTGACTCCTGCTCATCAAGTTCGCCAGACTCTTGGCCAATTTTAGCCATGGCACTCATCTCTTGACGAATATATTGACCTTCATCGCCTTTACCTAAAAGCTGTGTCACCTGCTGAGACATCCAGATCAGAGGATACATAATCCTCTCCATCCATAGAAGAGCAATAGATACTGATGGCGCGAGAGTACGCCAGTAGTTTGCACCTATGGTCTTAGGGATAATCTCTGAGAAAAACAGGATAAGGAAGGTTAAGATACCAGAGAAAACACCTAACATCTCATCACCGAACACTTTAGCGGCTTGTGCACCCGCAACGGCAGCACCCACAGTGTGAGCTATGGTGTTTAAGGTTAGGATAGAGACCAGAGGTGACTCTACATTGTCTTTCTGTTTACTAAGACGGTCTGCCGCACTAGGGTTAGTGTGGACCAAGTTTGCAATATAGCTTGGGGTGACAGAGAGTAAAACGGCTTCGAACACGCTGCAAAGGAAAGAAACGCCAATTGCAACACATACTATAACGATGAGGGTGATCATTTAGAGGTTTATAATTTGCTGACCAATATTAGTCCACGTTAATTCTAACATTAAAACATTCCGCTTTCCTACATATGCTGCATTAAACATATTTTATGGGATAAGAGTTGAGAAAGGGAGTATCTTAGGTGTAGATATAATGGCCAGCGCTATCACTGCTAGCTAAAATTGGGGTATCTCTGTATAATTCGCCGCCCTGTGGCGTGTATTAGGTGTTGAGGTTAGTCAAAATGAGTGAAAAGAAAATCAATTTATTGGATCTTGACCGTAAAGGGTTAAGAGCATTATTCACTGAAATGGGTGAGAAGCCGTTTCGTGCCGATCAATTGATGAAGTGGATTTATCATTTTGGCGTCAGTGACTTTGACGAGATGAATAATATTAACAAAGCGCTGCGTGCGAAGCTTAATGCCCGCTGTGAGATTGTTGCGCCTGAAATTTCCAGCTTTCAAAAGTCTGAAGATGGCACCATTAAGTTTGCTATTAATGTTGGTCAAGGCCAGGAAGTTGAAACCGTTTACATTCCAGAAGATGACAGAGCAACCTTGTGTGTTTCATCACAAGTGGGTTGTGCTTTAGAGTGCACCTTCTGCTCGACTGCTCAGCAGGGCTTTAATCGTAACTTAACGGTTTCTGAAATTATTGGTCAAGTTTGGCGTGTTGCGGACTTTATCGGTTTTGTGAAAGAGACTGGCGAACGTCCTATTACTAACGTCGTTATGATGGGAATGGGTGAGCCACTACTGAACCTAAAGAACGTGATCCCTGCAATGGATATCATGTTAGATGATTTTGGTTTCAGCCTCTCTAAGCGCCGAGTGACGGTATCAACTTCAGGGGTTGTACCAGCATTGGATAAGTTAGGTGATGCTTTAGATGTTGCTTTGGCGGTAAGTATTCATGCTCCTAATGACGAACTGCGTGACGTGTTGGTTCCAGTCAATAAAAAGTATCCTTTAGAGGAGTTTTTAGGTGGGATCCGCCGTTATATTGCTAAGTCGAACGCTAACCGAGGACGTGTAACTGTTGAGTATGTCATGTTAGATCATATCAATGACAGCACAGACCAAGCCCATGAATTAGCTAAATTAATGAAAGATACCCCCTGTAAGATTAACCTTATTCCGTTTAATCCTTACCCTGGTTCACCTTATGGTCGCTCCTCTAATTCTCGTATCGATCGTTTCTCCAAAGTATTGATGGAGTACGGTCTAACAGTGATTGTTCGCAAGACTCGTGGTGACGATATTGATGCTGCTTGTGGTCAATTGGCCGGTGATATCAGAGACAGAACTAAGCGTTTAGCGAAAAAACGCATGCAAGATAGCCAAATATCGGTCACAATAAACTAACTCATTGTAAATTGTAGATAGATAGGCTTGTCAATGAAGCACGGACTGCCCCAAAAAATCGCACTTACCATACTTCTTTCGAGTATGTTGAGTGCCTGCGTGTCACAAAGTACTTATACTGGAACCGACGTTCCTGTGACCGAAAGGGAGTTCGACAATGTCTTGGCCGCGCAGAAGCGTGCACAACTCGGGTTAACCTACCTGCGCAAAGGTAACAGCCAGCAAGCTAAGTACAATTTAGATAAAGCTGTTGAGTTTGCCCCGAATATTCAAGATGTACACATATCAATGGCTTACTACTATCAAACAGTCGGTGAGCTTGAAAATGCCGAAGACTCCTACCGTAAAGCCATTAATGCGAGAGACGCCAGTGGCGACGGGTTAAACAATTTCGGTGTGTTTCTTTGTCAACAAGAGAAATACAAAGAGTCTGAGAAGATGTTCCTTAGAGCGGTCAAAATGCCCAGTTATACTCGCTCAGGGGACAGCTATGAAAATTTAGGGATCTGTAGTCGTAAGGCTGGAGAGATAGAGAAAGCGCGTAAATACTTCAGTACCGCACTTAGATACAATCCCAGAAGTGGAAGCACTCTACTTGAATTAACAGAGATCGAGATTGAGGAACATAACTATCTCGATGCACGTGCGCAACTTGCACGCTACCATCGTGTCATCGCCCAATCTGCCGAAAGTTTGACCTTAGGAGTTGAGATTGAGCGGGGCTTAAACGATGAAGAGGCCGCCAGAGAGTTTGGCATATTACTTTTAGCTAAGTTTCCCTCATCTATTGAGGCTAAGCGATATCGAGCCAGTATGCACTGATGACAAATAAGAAAGTCGATATGCTCAAGGATGCAGCAGACAGTAATGAGACCCCAGACATATCCGAACAGATGACGCTCGGATCCCTGTTAAAAGCCGCCCGTGAAGAGCAAGGGGCGAGTATTGGCGATATTGCGGGGCAGTTGCATTTGCGACCTTGTATCGTCGAAGACATAGAAGCTGACAATTTTGGCGACATCGCCTCAGCCATCTATGTGAAAGGGTATGTGAAAAACTATGCCCGAATCGTTCAGGCTGATGCACAAGCGATACAAGCTTGCCTAGATATTCAACTCCCCAAGGCCAGTGCGCCTGAGATGCAAAGCTTCTCCCGTAAAACAACACGTCAAGCTCGTGATGGACGCCTGATGTTTGTCACCTATCTGATCGCCTTTATTTTATTAGCTCTACTGGTTTTATGGTGGGTGCAAAAATCTGATACTCAAGCCAGTGTCGATTTTTCAAAGCCTACGATGGAGGAGATGGCAGAGTCAATACAGGAGCCATTTTCGACAAAAGCCTTACCCGATCCAACTCTAGAGCGAGATTCTGGAATAGAGAGCTCTGGAATTGAAAGCTCAGACACCGGGCTGAGTATCAATAACTCAGCGATTAATAGCGGTGTTGTCCACAGTAACGATATTGATGATTTGTCTCCTGAAACGGTTAACGTTGAAAGCAGTGATTTGGCAACGACAGTGGTTTCTACTGAGCAGCTACCAGTATCGGTGCAAAGCGAGATTGTGCAAGATCTCCCCTCTGTCGACAGCTTAGGTGCATCAAGATTAAGCTTGAGCTTAGTGGCTGACTGCTGGATCAACGTCAAAGATGCCGATGGCAAAGTACTCATTAATGATCTGAAGAAAGCGGGCAGCTTACTTGAAGTTAAGGGACGTGAACCTTTTAAACTGACCTTAGGTGCACCCCAGGCTGTGACAATTAAGCTAAACGAAGAGAGTATCAGTTTAGCTGATTATGCTAATGGGCGCGTTGCCAGATTTAGCTTGCCTTTTGCCGAATAAGACTCCAAGCCTGAATCAAGATATAATGATGCTGTGTTAACACAGCATCAGCAAGTAACAGACATATAGAGTAAACAAGATGTACAACGAAAACCCGATTAAAAGACGTGCTTCAACCCGTATCTATGTAGGTGACGTTCCTATTGGTGATGGTGCACCAATTGCAGTCCAATCGATGACCAACACCTTAACGACTGATGTTGATGCCACTGTTGCTCAAATTCGTGCATTGGAAAACGTAGGTGCGGATATTGTACGTGTCTCTGTGCCGACTATGGATGCCGCTGAAGCGTTTAAACTGATTAAGCAGCAGACCAATATTCCTCTGATCGCCGATATTCATTTCGATTACCGTATTGCACTTAAAGTGGCTGAATATGGCGTAGACTGCCTGCGAATTAACCCAGGTAACATTGGCAATGAGTCTCGCATTAAAAGTGTGGTTGAGTGTGCCCGTGATAAGAATATCCCTATTCGAATAGGTATTAACGGTGGCTCTTTAGAAAAAGATCTGATGGACAAGTACAAAGAGCCTACGCCAGAGGCGCTGCTTGAATCTGCGATGCGTCATGTGGATATCCTAGATAGACTCAATTTTGATCAGTTTAAAGTGAGCGTTAAAGCATCTGATGTATTCCTTGCCGTTGAAGCGTATCGTTTGCTAGCAAAACAGATAGTGCAGCCACTTCATTTAGGCATAACCGAAGCAGGTGGTTTACGTTCAGGCTCTGTTAAATCTTCCGTAGGACTTGGGATGCTGCTGGCCGAAGGCATTGGTGATACCTTGCGTATTTCATTGGCCGCAGACCCAGTTGAAGAGATTAAAGTGGGCTTTGATATTCTTAAATCGCTGCGGATCCGTTCTCGCGGGATTAACTTTATCGCCTGTCCATCGTGTTCTCGCCAAGAGTTTGATGTTATCAATACGGTTAATGAGCTTGAGCGCCGTCTCGAAGATGTGATCACACCTATGGATGTCTCTATCATCGGTTGCGTCGTTAATGGCCCTGGTGAAGCCTTGGTTTCAGATATTGGCTTGACTGGAGGCAATCGTAAGAGCGGTTACTTTGATGATGGCGTTAGACAAAAAGAGCGTTTCGATAACGATAATATCGTCGATTCTCTTGAAGCTAAAATAAGGGCGAAAGCCTCAATCATCAATGGACGTATTCCGGTACAAGATCTAAATAAGTAAGTAACGAGTTATTCACTAACGCTGAGCTCTGTCTCGGCGTTTTTTGTGAGTTAATCACAGCCTGTTTAGCTATCCTACTCGCGCTCGATAAAGAGCGCCTTGAGGTCGCTTAGGTATAGAGATATACTGCACCGCGCTGTTAAATTTAAAAGTTAAATCGGACGAGTCTATACCGTGGCAAAACAGATCCAAGCAATTCGCGGAATGAATGATATTCTGCCTACCCAAAGTCCTCTATGGCAAAAACTAGAAACTGTATTAAGAGAGACTGTTGCCGCCTACGGTTACAGCGAGATCCGTACGCCTATCGTTGAGAGTACCGACCTTTTTAAACGCTCAATCGGTGAAGTCACTGATATCGTAGAAAAAGAGATGTACACCTTTGATGACCGTAACGGTGACAGCTTAACACTTCGCCCAGAGGGAACAGCGTCAACGGTACGTGCCGGCAATGAGCATGGTTTGCTCTATAACCAAGAGCAACGTCTTTGGTATATGGGCCCTATGTTTAGACACGAGCGCCCACAGAAAGGTCGCTACCGTCAATTTAATCAGTTTGGTGTTGAAGTTTATGGCATCGGCACTGCCGACGTCGACGCCGAAGTCCTGATGCTTTCTGCCCGTTTATGGGAAAAGCTTGGCATTAAAGAGCATGTCACACTTGAGTTGAACACCTTAGGTGACCCAGCTGAGCGTGCCACATACCGCAGCGCCCTTATCGAGTTCTTAGAGCAGTTTAAAGAGCAACTTGATGAAGAGAGCCAACGTCGCATGTACACCAACCCACTGCGTGTTTTAGACACCAAGAACCCTGAAGTTCAGGCGTTATTGGTCGATGCACCTGAGTTGATGGACTTCCTCGGTGAAGAGTCACGAGCACATTTTTCACATTTATGTGAACTCTTAGACGCTGTTGGTATCCAATACGTCATCAACCCTCGCTTAGTGCGTGGTTTAGATTACTATAATCGTACTGTTTTTGAGTGGGTTACCTCTAGTTTAGGTTCACAAGGAACCGTACTTGCAGGTGGACGCTATGATGGATTAGTTGAGCAACTCGGTGGTAAAGATACACCTGCTGTTGGTTTTGCTATGGGATTAGAGCGTATCGTTTTACTGCTTGAAACATTAGAGTTAACCAGTGATATCCCTTCAACTGTCGATGTTTATGTGACTGCGATGGGCGATACAAGTAAGATTGAAGCGATAAAAATTGCTCAAACCTTAAGAAGTGAGTTGCCTAACCTTAGGGTTATGAGTCATTGTGGCGGCGGTAACTTCAAGAAACAGATGAAGCGCGCGGATAAAAGTGGTGCCCAGATCGCACTGGTTATAGGTGAAGATGAACTTGCCAATAACCAAGTTGCAGTCAAGTATCTCCGCGAGAAAAAAGAACAAGAATTAGTTGCACGTGATGGATTAGCAACTTATATCGCCAAGCAGATTTAAGAGGAAGATTGCGTGGAAATTTATAGCACAGAAGAACAACAAGTAGATGCTATCAAACAGTTCTGGAAAGATTATGGAACTTCGATTGTCGTTGGTGCAGTAGTCGGTTTAGGCGGCCTTTTTGGTTGGAACTACTACTCAGAACATAAGATCACTCAGGCTGAATCAGCTTCAGAAGCTTTTCAAGCTATGAGCGCTCCAGCTTTAGATGAAGCGGGCATGTTAGCTGCTGCAGAGACTTTTGCTAAAGAGCACAGCCAAAAAGGTTACCAGTCTCTGTTATCGCTTATTGTTGCTAAAGCGGCAGTTGAATCAGGTGATTTAGAAAAAGCCGAAACTACACTGAAAAGTGTGATTGCGTCGGCTGCGGATACTAGCTTAGTGATGGTTGCCACTATCCGTTTGGCTCGTGTTCAAGCTGAGCAAGGCCAGATTGCCACTGCAATTACCACGTTAGAGCAAGTATCAGATCCTGCATTTACAGCACAAAGAGATGAGCTTAAAGGCGACTTCCTAGTGCGCAAAGGCGATGCTGAGCAAGCGAAAGCTGCGTATCAAGCTGCCGTGGATAACGGTGGAGCAACGGCTAGTCCTGCGCTACAAATGAAGCTAGATAATTTGAACAAGGCATAAGGAAGCTGCCATGAAGTCTTGGTGCAAAACATTGCTCGCATGTGGATTGAGCTTAGGTCTGTTATCAGCCTGTTCATCCAGTGACGTAGAAGAGGAGCCGGTGAGCCCTTTGCCTGAAATCGAGGCAAGTGTCTTTCCAACAGTAAGCTGGAGTGCTTCGGTTGGTAATGGTGTGGGACCTTATTACTCCCGCCTACGCCCAGCTGCACGATATGACAAACTGTATGTTGCCGATCGTTACGGTCAGGTGGTTGCATTTGATGAAGCCACTGGTGAAAGAGCGTGGGAGAGAGACTTCAGCTCAGCTTTTAAAGATAATATCTTAGCCAAAAATAAAGGGGCTAAACTTGCAGCTGGCGTTACCGCTGCTCGCGACAAGGTCTTTATCGGTGGCGAAAGTGGTCTACTTGGTGCACTCGATGCTGAAACCGGTGAAACCGAATGGTCGGTTGTTACTGGTGGTGAGCTATTATCTGCGCCAACTGTTGCCGAAGATATTGTTGTGGTCAATACCAGTGCTGGAACGCTCGAGGCATACAGCGTTGAAGATGGTGAGCAGCAGTGGATCTATGAGTCAAAGCTGCCAACATTAACCTTACGCGGTACAGGTTCTGCAAACTATGAAGCGGGTGGTTTCTTTGTGGGAACTGCCGATGGTAAAATAGCCGTTGTGATTAAGAACAATGGTCAGGCTGCATGGGAGCAAGCGATTTATACGCCAAAAGGCGGTAATGAGTTTACCCGTATGGCCGATGTCGATATGATGCCGCTCATTATTGGTGAAAACCTATACGCAGTGAGTTTTAACGGTAATCTCGTATCGATGGAGCTAAGATCTGGTCGTGTTGTCTGGACCCGTAAATATTCAAGTTTCCATGAGTTAGCCGATTCGGGTGTTAACCTGTTTTTGGTTGACGATCATAGTCGCATCTACGCAGTAGATAGACGTAATGGTCTGGAGAACTGGAGCAATACTGAGCTGGCAAATCGTGACTTAACGTCTGCAGCCGTGTTCAAAGACTACATCGTAGTGGGTGATTTTGAAGGGTACCTTCACTTTATCGACAAGAGTAATGGTAATATTGTTGGCCGTGTAGAGGTCGACAGTTCAGGCTTATTTAGCCAACCTCTGGTTGTAGGTGATAACATATACGTTCAAACACGAAATGGTAAAGTTGCTAGAATAACGCTCCCATAAATTATTGTTTAAACGATAATAAGCCCCTGGAAGCGTGTTCCGGGGGCTTTTTGTTTACTGAACTTAAGTTTTTTCGTTTTTTATATTTTAAAAGAATTTGTAGATAGAGGCATAAAAATGATTCCAGTAGTGGCCCTTGTTGGTCGTCCCAATGTCGGAAAGTCGACCCTGTTTAACCGCCTTACGCGAACGCGTGACGCTTTGGTGGCCGACTATCCTGGGCTGACTCGGGATCGTAAATATGGTCGTGCTCACTTATCAGGCTATGAGTTCATTGTTGTTGATACTGGCGGTATTGATGGCACTGAAGAGGGGATTGAAACCCACATGGCTGAGCAGTCTATGGCTGCGATTGAAGAAGCAGATGTGGTGCTATTTTTAACAGATGCAAGAGCTGGCTTAACCGCTGCTGATCAAGCTATCTCTGAGCACCTAAGACGCCGTGAAAAAACCACCTTTGTTGTAGCAAACAAGGTTGATGGTATCGATGCTGATTCTGCCTGTGCCGAGTTTTGGGCATTAGGTCTGGGTGAAGTTTATCAGATGGCTGCTGCACAGGGCCGTGGTGTGACTAACATGATTGAATATGCCTTAGCACCTTACGCTGAAGCTCTGGGTCTGAACCGTGACGGTGATGATGAAGAGGAGAAAGAGGAGCGTGAGTACACCGAAGAGGAAGCGGAAGCTGAGCAGACTCGCCTTCAGGATTTGCCGATTAAACTTGCCGTTATTGGTAAGCCAAACGTAGGTAAGTCGACGTTAACTAACCGTATCTTAGGTGAAGAGCGTGTGGTGGTTTATGATGCGCCGGGTACAACCCGCGACAGTATCTATATCCCGATGGAGCGAGATGGCCGTGAATACGTGCTTATCGACACCGCTGGTGTGCGTCGTCGTAGTAAAGTTAATGAAACCGTTGAGAAGTTCTCAGTGATTAAGACACTGAAAGCGGTTGAAGATTGTAACGTCGTGTTATTGATCGTCGATGCTCGTGAAGGTATCGCCGAGCAAGATCTTGGTCTTTTAGGCTTTGCGCTTAATGCGGGACGTGCACTTGTGATCGCTGTTAACAAGTGGGATGGCATCGATCAGGATATTAAAGACAGAGTAAAGAGCGAGCTTGACCGTCGTCTTGGCTTTATCGATTTTGCTCGTATTCACTTTATCTCAGCACTCCACGGTACTGGTGTTGGACATCTTTTTGAGTCGGTACAGGAAGCTTATGAGAGTGCTACCCGTCGTGTGAGCACTTCGATGTTGACTCGTATTATGCAGATGGCTCAGGACGATCATCAGCCACCTATGGTCAATGGTCGCCGTGTTAAGCTTAAATATGCTCACGCCGGTGGATATAACCCGCCTATCGTGGTTGTTCACGGTAACCAAGTTAAGAAGTTACCTGATTCATACAAGCGCTTTATGATGAACTACTACCGTCGTTCATTGAAAGTGATGGGAACTCCGATCCAGGTTCGTTTCCAAGATGGCGACAACCCATTTGAAGGGATGAACACCAAGAAGCTAACTGTGAGCCAAGAGCGTCGCCGTAAGCGTATGATGACTCATATCAAAGACAAAAAGTAGAGTTTACTGTTCGTCTTAAGAGTAAAAAGGCCAGCTAATTAGCTGGCCTTTTTATTGGTATATTTTTATAAATTGTTATCGTTTTACGCAGACAAATATGGCGTTGCCAGAAGTTGGCTGCAGTGGAGTTATCTTGTCGTAGTCATGCTCAAAGATATGCACCTCAAAATGAGGTAATAGTAGCTGCTCGAGTTCATCAAAGCTCACGGCAACCATAGGGTGTTCATCTTGCCAGACTTGACTCTCTTGCTCGTTACTTTTCTCGATACTGAGCTTAAGTGATTGGCGTTCACCAGCGCCACTGTAATTCCAGCCCGAGCTGAAGGTAAACTGACTGTCGTTAAACTCAGTGCTGTGTCTGACAAAGGCGCGGTTATCTATCTTGGTTTTCTCCACCGCATTAAAGCAAAATATCCCCCCCTCGCTGAGCGCGTTATAGACGCTAGAGAGACACTGCTTGAGTTTACAGATCCCATCGTTGTAATGGATAGAGTAGAGAAAGCAGGTGATTAGATCGACCGGATTATTCACCCTAAAGCTGCACATATCCTGCAGAGTAAACTCGGCCTCTGGGCAGCGAACTTGTGCCAAGTCGAGCATAGGTTGATTGATATCTAAACCGCAGCTTTGGAAGCCATAGTCGATAAAGTGACGAATATGGGGGCCTGTGCCACATGCAAGATCCAGGTGAGTACTAGCGCCATTGCCAAACAGTCTATTGAGCCTACGAATATGGTCACTCTGGGCCTTGTAATCGATATCAGCACACATGAGATCATAATAGCCCGATAGATCTGTATATAACGCAGTTGAAGGTGCAGTGACGTGAAGAGCGAGTGACAAGGTTTGTTACCAAGAAAATTTAGGGTGGCGAATACTAAATGAATAACCTTAAATAGCGAAGAGAATAGGTGCCTACTCAGAGGATGATTTTATTAAAATTGTGAAGTAATAGCGCTTTTTGAGCTTTGAACCTTAGGAGGCTCATTTAGTGTTTGTTAGTCTGCTGAGGACAGCTTGTGGGGTAACACTAACCAGTGTAATCATCTATGCACTTGCTTTTGTGTGAAATTTTAAGCTACTTTGTGTATGTTTTTTATGAGGGATTTATATGGAATTAAGACTAATCAATACAAGTAGCCAGAGTTTCTTGTGTGATAGATATGAGGTCGTAGGCTGTGAGAGTTTTACACAATTAAGTGATGGGATAAAAGAGCTAGAGCAACAAGATGTAGGTCATAATTTCTTAGTGACATTGGACGATCTTGGGCAAGCTTGCTATACCTCAATGCACACGAAACTACGTCATGATTTGGATAGCATTGATGGAATAGAATTAGAGGGGCTTCCTCCGCAGTGCTTTGAAGACAATGGTGAACATAAGGGATATTTGAGTTGTAAAGAGGAGTTCTATATTCGTAGAAGAAATATAGAGCTAAAATTGCCAAGTGTCACTTTTGAAGATGTGTGCGATAAAAGTATTGGCTTGTATTGTGATGACGAAGGTGACTTTAAGGAGGTCAACACAGATCCCTCCTCACTTCTAGATCGTGAGCTATATATTCTAAAAGTTCCCGTTGAACATAGCTATGAAACCATATACGCCTTTCCCAATGGGTATTTTGATGACGATCTTAGCCCTTTTGAAAACATTGTATTTGCCCGTACTTTATATGAGAAGTTTGGTTATAAGTTAATTGGTTTGGGGGCTTCATATTTAGCTTTTCGCAAAAGCAGGGCCTTGAGTGAGGAGCAAATTCAGGAATTGATAGACTTACTGGATGCGGTTTATAGGGAAGAGTTTGACTCTGAACTCCGAGGATTATGCACTGGGTTTATTAGCAATAATGATCATCTTATATTGAGCTATACAGAGTAAATTTTGTGACGACACCTCATGATGTGGTCTTATTTATGCCATTAGGGGGAAATATGTTAAAGCAAGTTGGAGAAACGCAGATCCAAGTGAAGCACAGAGCAAGCTGTCATTGTGGCGCTGTTGAGCTGGAACTATCACTACCTCAAGGCATAGTGAACCCTAGGCGTTGTGATTGCTCCATTTGCCGTAGAAAAGGCGCCATTGTCGGCTCTGTTAATCTTGATGATATCCGTATCGTGAAAGGCGAGGAGTTTCTTAAGTTGTACCAATTCAATACTGGGACTGCAAAACATTATTTTTGCTCAAATTGCGGGATCTATACTCATCACCAGCGCCGCTCTAATCCGCAGGAATATGGCTTTAATATAGGTTGTTTAGAAGGTGTAAATCCTTTTGACTTAGGTGCTGTCGTCACCAATGACGGGGTTAATCATCCAGCAGACAGCTAGAGTCTTGCAACTGATTTTTGCCCTAAAGTTAGCTAGCCTTCGAATGAAGGCTGAATACATTTCTTCCTGTTAACTTTTGGCTGAATTGGTCTCGGGATCCAGTTTGTTGGGCTTCTAATGATGGAAGTTGCATTTATATATTTAGTTTCTGGCTAGTTTGATATTTGGTGTTGTGTTCGAAGGTAGTACCTTCATGGTTGTCTATCGCCTCCAGCGGGGGAGTGTGCAGCTACTTCAGTGACACGACACGAGTATATCCCTATAGTCTCGGCCGTGACGTCCATGTCACGGACGGTCACTGCCGCATCTACACCTGTTTATTTGTCTCTTCGATTTAGCTGTATTAGGTAAGGCTTTGTAAATCATTTTTGTCCCTTTGTGTGTTATTCGCAGCAATTTGTACTATGTAGCACTGTTCTCTTTGCAATACTTTTCTCATCGGTCGGAAAGGTATGGGTTACATTTAGCAAAACCTCTAAGTTCATCAGTGTTTGCACTTATGTACAGTAGTATCGGTTTTGTGCGGTAAATCTCTAAATTTTGCGCAATCAGTTCACGGTTTGTTATTGAGTGGGAATAGAAATAGATGTAAATTCAAGTAACTAAAAACGCGCTTGCTCGGTTTGCAGGAGATACGAGGCAAACAAAGTGTGCATTCTCGTTTTTCCAGAAGGTGTGTTTAGACTAGTCGTTGTAAATGATTATAAGTCAGACGATTAAGCACATACACTTTTACTGGTCTAACTTGATAAACGCGCAAGGCGTGTATACAAATGTTATGCCCTAAAGGAGAAAATTGGCAAAGATGGAATACGTAGTTTATGAATTTCCGGATTATGCGGAACAAGTAATTAATCTCCTTTTAGAGGAAGATTGGCTGATTCATTCATTTTCTCTAAATGATGAGAAGGAGATCTTTAACCCATCCGCTTATTTATACAATTCTGAAATGAGCGGGGTAGAGTACGCAATCCATTTAGATCTCAACATCTATCAATATATACTGAATGCATTTAAGAAAGAGAAAAAGAACAAATTACACAGAAGTGCAATAGCTCTTGTAGTTTTTGCCAAATTTACAAACGTTAAGTTTGACCCGACAATCGCAATCTATGAAAAGTTAAACTATAAAAATCAATGTCCTGACGAATTGATTGATGACTTAATATTGTTCCGTCAAATTGACAATGCTGAAATGGACCATTTAGCTGAGTTTGTGCTTAGTGAAACTGATTCAATTAAGCTTCCGAATCCAGCTTGTTTAGACCGCTCTCAGTTGAATGAAAAACTAACAGAATATCGCAGGTTAAAAAAGTGGGACACTCTTTATGTTCTAGTCCTGAAGCTAACCGAATTGTACTTTTGTGACAGAGGCTTATCGAATGAAGACAAGCTAGAGGTTTTCTGGCGTTGGTGCCATGAGGAGTTTTTATTTTCGCTAGTCGCAACTTGTTTAGCTATCAAACTATTTGGTAAGCAGCGCATACCTAAGTTAATGAAGTATGCGCCTAGGCATTCAGCCGAAATAAATAAGAAGCACTTAATCAACATGACTTGGGACTTGTTTTTATTGGATAAATTCTTTGAAAATTGGGTGAACAAACCTGATCAACAAGAGTTCATTTATGCTAGCAATGACAAGCCATTTCAAGAAGTTCTCAAAACAGCGATTGAAGTACAAAGCAATGGAGTTGACGTCATACTAAATAGAGACTTATCGCCTGCGCTTATCAAATCATTTCTTACTACATTTGAGCAAGTTATGACAAAACAAGGGAGGAGCATTTCATCAGTGACAGACTTCCAATCGTTTCGTGAAGGGTTGATCGTGGATTATGAGAGTGCGCTAAAAGTGCGGGCATAACGACTCCCTTCTCAGGACACCCACAGTAAACTAACGCTATTTCCAACCTCTGACTAAACTTTGGATATAAGTTGAAGTAGGAGACGATGATGCCCCAACCAAGAAGAACTCAAATCAGTATCGAAGACACACCTTTTTATCACGTCTCGTCCGCAAAGCCTGGCTGACAGGGGTCGATGAGCTTTCAGGTAAGTCCTATGAACATCGCAGGCAATGGGTTGAATCTCGGCTAATCGAACTAGGCGATATATTTGCTATCGATATAGAGGCTTACGCGGTGATGTCGAACCATCTTCATTTGGTGTTGCGCATAGATATAGAGCAGGCAAACAGTTGGACAGACAAAGAAGTCGTCTTACAGTGGCATCAACTGTTTAAAGGTACAGAGCCAACACAACAATTTGGCAATGGCGACTTGGTTGAGGGACATCACTTAGCTCAACTTAAACGCTCAATAGCCGAGTATAGAAGTCGATTGAGTGATATATCTTGGTTTATGAGGTGCTTAAACGAGCCAATTGCTCGAATGGCTAATAAAGAGGACAAGTGTACAGGCCGTTTCTGGGAGGGAAGGTTTAAGAGTCAGGCTCTGCTTGATGAGGCTGCAGTGCTGACCTGTATGGCGTATGTTGAACTAAACCCCATTCGGGCTAAGATGTCACAAACGCTTGATACCTCAGACCATACCAGTATTCAAACTCGTGTTAAGGCAGCGATAAGAGGAGATAAATCTCACTCACTGTTGCCGTTTATCGGTAATGAAACAGTAAACCAAACTAAAGGTATCAACTTTGAGCTGAAAGATTACTTAGAGCTGGTCGATGAAACAGGCCGAATCATTCGGGATGACAAACGAGGAAGTATCTCAGTAAGCGCAACTAAGATATTAACTAAGCTCAATATTCCTGCGGATAACTGGATTAGACTTACCTCTGATTTCGGTAAATTGTTTCATGGTCCTGTAGGGACCTTACAAGAACTGACCCGCTATTGTGAGCATTTAGATAAGCATCGGCGACACTTTGCAAGCTGTTGTAAACTTTTTGAAGATAGCTGAAATCGATTGAATTAACACTCTTCACCTGAATTAAAACCTCCTAGCAGTTAGAGGCGACCAGCCTTGCACGCAATCTCACGTTTAACGACTAAATAGACCGAAAACCTCATAACAAAGGCAGTATCTGCGCTATAAGTTGATTTTACCTACTCCCTCCCCAGTCTGAAACTGGGTATATAGAAGACGATGTATCTTGTTGATTTACCTTGGGTTGATAAATTATTGCGGCTAAATTATTGCGAGGTCAAATTAAGGTCAATGCACAATGGCAAATGTACTGCTTAGTCCATAATATCGAGAAGCTACAAAGTAGGATGCATTAAAGGCAGGTAGACTTTTTGCCATCCAAATCAGCTGCGAAAAGCCTATAACAGCTCCATAAAGGCCACTTAGGCTAACCTAAGCTGAAATCCCCGCTAAAAGCCCATCAAAGAATAAAGCCAAGTGAAAAATTGAATCACGATAGAAACTTCGATACTGTCCTTGTATGGTATTAAAAATTAATCAAAACGAGTAATTCTACAGGCTCGTTATGCTTACAATCTAAATCAAGGAGTCGATTTGAAATTTTTTATATCAATAATTATTGTTTTATTTTCTTCGTGTACATTCGCTGCGAATGAAAATATCAATTTAGGATCTGGTAAATTCACAATTGAAGGTGGTAAAGGGCACACAGAAAAAAAGATTGATATTTATTATCATTTACCTAATTCCTATGATGAAAACACTAAAGTACTTATTGTTATTCCTGGAGCAGGAAGAAATGGATGGAGCTATCGTGATTCATGGGTTGAAGCCTCAGAAAAACACAATGTATTGATTTTATCTCCTAGTTATTCTGAAAAGCTTTATCCGAGGTTCTGGAATTACAACATTGCAAGAATGCTATCTGATGTAAAAATCAATAAAGCTAAAAGTGCAATAGAAAGCTATACAGTTGTTTCTGATTCCAATGAATGGATTTTTAGTGATTTTGATCGGGTCTTTGATTACTCCGTTTCTAAACTTAGCTTAACAGCAAAAAAGTATGACATGTTCGGTCACTCTGCTGGTGGTCAAATATTACATCGTCTTGCATTATTTGATTTTAAAAACAAAGCAAATCGAATCTTAGCGTCAAATTCTGGTTGGTATACAGTTCCGACTTTCAAAGAAAATTTTCCTTACGGTCTTAATAAGGGCGTTTCTACGCGAGAAAAAATAAGCTCAGCTTTTAAATCTAAGCTTACGCTTTTTCTCGGTGAACTAGACAATGAGCATGAAACTCGTGGGCATCTTGTAAGAAACCCACAATTGGATATTCAAGGCACTTATCGCTTAAGTCGTGGAAAGCACTTTTTCAAAAAATCAAAAGAATTAGCTTCTAATCTTAATGTTAAATTCAATTGGAATATCCATGTAGTTCAAGGGGTTGGGCACGACTATAAAAATATGGGTAAAGCAGCTGCGATATACCTATATTCCGAGTAGTGTAAGCATAACTAATAAGGATATTCCACGCGAAGCCGCGGCCTGCTTTAACGAACAACGTGGCAATTGTTGAACAAGCCCGAGTGACCCCTTTAAATTGATTCTTTACTACGTAAGTGCGGCGTGAGAATTTAGACTGTTTTAGGTGAGCCTTAGAAAGACATTCAGGCTGTCCTCAACTAACATATCCACTCAAGCCCTATCAGAAATAAGCTTAAGTGAAAAATTGAATAGCCATAGAAACTTCGATATCGTCGTCGTATTGTGTTAAACAATAACGAGTAATTCTACAGGCTCGTCGGCTTTTTGGGGAGACAGGGATATCATGGAAGAATTAAAATTGTTAGATCTACTATTAGAAAAATCAGGCCACTATCATCCATTATATGGCGATGGTCTAGCAACACATTTACCTATGGTATTAACGGCTTTAGATCTTTTAAATGCCTCGAGCATTAAATTGCAACATACATTCGATGAAAGCATAAAAGGGCTTGAGGAAATAGGAAGCTTAGAGGGTGTTACCTCGGTAAATGGTATTGACAGTAACCTTGGCAATAGTGAAAGTTTTAGATCCTATTTAACGTATTTCAAAAGCGAGTTAGAACAATGCGGTACACAAGCTGTACTGAAAAAATCATTACCTATATTAATCTCTGGTGTAGCTGCTTCAGCATTTCATGGACTTATCAGGTTAGCTTATGCAATAGAAGCTAATTGCCAAAGCGAAATGGCTATTGCCCTCGCATATTGGAGCGCAGAATATCAGTCATTTGAACTAAATGAAGAAACTACAAATGAAAGTCTAGAAAGTATACTTACTCAGTTATCGCCATTAGGTGAGAATCATAAATTTTCACCAGGACTTATAGTAGATAGAATGTCTGAAATCGGCATATTGTTGAAAAACAAGGGTAGTATTACTCAGCCGAATATTATTGACATATCAACACTTAGAGAGTTTACGATAAAGTCATTTTACTTAAGTGACGACTTCACTCTTTTGCATACCGTAACAGGGTGTCACGCATTATCAATTGTTTTACCTTACCTTGAAGATAAGCAAACAGCTCTCAGAGAGTTGTGGAAGGCTATTGTTGTTGCGTATTTAAGCACAGGACTTCGTTATCAAGATAAAGAGATCACAACTGTTGAAAAAAACATTAATTTTTCGCCTATCATCGAAAAAGCACTAAAGTCAGAAGATTCGCACGCTATTAAATTGGTCTATACGTGTCTTTGTGAATATAAGAACTGGAATGATCCTTTATATTTTACCGTTTCAAAAAGGGCAATATTGAACAGTCACAGCTAACAAATAGGGTAGGCCGCGTCCTGCTTTAGCGAACAACATGGCAATTGTTGAACAAGTCTGAGTGATCCCATTAAATAGATTATTTGGTAAGTGCGGTGTGAGAATTTAGACTGTTTTAGGTGAGTTGACCAGTACAGTTCACACTGCTGCGTGTTTTGGGCTTAATTTTTATCATTTTTGAGCCTATTTTTTCTAGAAGAGAAATTCTACAGGCTCGTTATGCATCAAGTACTTTCGAAGGAAAATTATGGTTGTTGAAATTATTAGTGTAATAGTAATTCTTGCTGTGATCACTATAGGTTACAAAGTTGCTCCACATAGAGATTTAGGAAAGAGTAAGCCGTTCCTTGCTGTATTTCCAAAATACAAATGCTTGGTAAGTGTTACCTATAACCCAGACGTCTTAGAATCAAAACTTGAAGAATTTGGTTTTAAGAAAGTCGGTGAAAAAGGTGAGGGTGTTAAGTTTACACGAGGTTCGGTTTTAGGGGAGCTTTCAGTAAATTTGACCAAAGTGGATTTACATTTAAGTTCTGCAAATTCTACAAAGACGTGCTTATTAGTAAATGCCAGTTGGGTTGCCGCATTTGACACGGGTGATCACTGGATACTAACAAAAGAGCTCGCGGAAAAACTAGAAAATGCATAACAAAGCACTCAATCTGATGCCAAAGCTCCGTTTAAACTTGGCATACGCTTCGCGTATTTTACGCCAAGTTCAAACTCGAATATGTGGGGTCTGTGTAGGCTTTATTTGATTAATATACATTTACTAATCCGACTACCTACCTTTAGAACTCTTACCCTAACTAATTGTTGTCCAAAATCGAGTTACAAGTAAATTTTAATTCGAAGAGATTAACAACTGGTGTGAACGCGGCAGTGACCTTTGACATCAAGGATGATGTCGTAGAGCGTATAGGGCAGAAAATGTTCCAGACATTTTTTCTGCATTTCCTCCATCCCTGGAGGTCAGACATATTTATAGCGTCCCGCAGAAGTATTCACACATAAGGGTCGTTCATTCACATCCATGTGATCACGACATTGATACATCTGACCCATAGGGATATGGGAAATGTCTTATGAATGTAGGGAACATTCAAGACCCTGTATGGCACATGCTGTAAGCAATAAACACCAACTCAGTTATGGTATCCAGCAAACCAACCAAACACTAAGCCTGCCCAATGAAACCACATGATACTTGGGAGCTTATTATCCGATAAGCAACTAAACCACATGATACTTGGAAACTTAATATCCGATAAGTGACTAAACCACTTTAGAGCGCAGTTCCCCCTCAAGTAGTCTTGTGGTCAGCAAGTCGCCTGTTTTTGCATCTTTTGCATTGAGGAGCACTTTGCCTGACTCATCTTGGGTAATACTGTAGCCGCGACTAAGTGTGGCTAAGGGGCTGACTGTTTGTAGTTGATGGGCACTGTTTTTAAGGCTTAGCTCTACATCATGTAGCTTGTCCTTAATCCCCTCGTTTAAGCGTGTGGTTAGGTAATCTAGACGCTTAGCTTCTAGGGTTAGTCTGTGCTCAGGGGATTGCTGGCTGAGCCTGTGACTTAAGTTTTGCTGCTTTAGTGCCAGTTTATGAATTCTGCTATTGAGGGCGGCGTTAAGGCGTAACTGCATCTCATCGAAGCTCTGCTCAAACTGCTCAAGTCGGCGTTTGGGATCTTGTCGCTGCAGGCGATTTTCAAGAGCTGTCGCTTTCTGAACCGTTTTAAGTTGGTAATGTTGCCAGCTTTGCTTTAAGCGAGAGAGGCCAGCTATTAACTTGTGGGCTTTATCATCAGCATCTTTAGAGAGCAGCTCCGCACCAGCTGATGGTGTGGGAGCCCTGACATCGGCGACATAGTCACTGATGCTGGTATCCACTTCATGGCCAACGGCAGAGACGACAGGCAGGGCACTGTTGTAGATGCAATGGGCTAAGTCTTCGCTGTTAAAGCACCATAAATCTTCTAGAGAGCCACCACCACGGGTAAGCAGTAACACATCGACCTCCTGTCTGGCATTGGCAAGCTCGATCGCGCGGCAGATAAGTTTGGCCGCGTTATCACCCTGAACTTGAGTGGGATAAACCACCACTTCAATGGAGGGGTCGCGCCTTGCTAACACATGAAGCACATCTTTAAGCGCTGCACCTGTTGCTGAAGTGATAACCCCTATTTTATTGATATTCGTCGGGAGCGGTCGTTTAGTGTCGGTAGCAAAAAGTCCTTCGGCTGCGAGCTTCATCTTTAAGGCTTCATACTGCTGAGCTAGCATGCCGTCACCGGCTGGTAGCATGGACTCAATGATGAGCTGATAATCACCTCTGGGTTCATAGACACTGATTGAACCTTTGACCAGTACCTGCTGACCGTTGGCTGGTCTAAAAGTGACTGTGCGGTTTTTGCCCTTGAACATGGCGCAGCGAATTTGCGCGAAGTGATCTTTAAGTGTTAGGTACCAATGGCCGGAGCTGGGAGAGGAGAAGTTCGATATTTCGGCGTTAAGCCAGACTCTCCCTAGCTCGCCCTCAAGAAGCTGGCGCACCTCACCATTGAGCTGTGAGACGGTATAAACATTATTTTTTGGCATTTTCATAGAAAATTCACGCTTAATGGTACTTTTTTACTATTTTCCATTTACCAGACCTAATATGCAAGGTATAATCCCGCCGCAATATTTTCACCTTTATTTTCTAATCTCTTGGGGAGATGTTGCATGTTAAGATTAAAAAAAGAAGCCCTAACTTTTGATGATGTGTTGCTGGTTCCAGCTCACTCTACCGTTCTCCCTAATACCGCCGTACTCAAGACTCGTCTGACTAATACAATAGAACTGAACACTCCAATCGTGTCTGCAGCCATGGATACCGTGACTGAAGCTCGCCTAGCGATCGCCATCGCTCAGGAAGGTGGATTAGGTTTTATTCATAAGAATATGACCATTGAGCAGCAGGCCGAAGAAGTGCGTAAGGTTAAAATTTACGAAGCAGGTATTGTTCAGCAGCCAGTGACAGTAAAGCCGACAACGACACTTGATGAGCTTAAAGTTCTGACAGAGAAAAACGGTTTTGCCGGTTACCCTGTCGTCAATGATGCGAATGAGCTTGTTGGTATTATTACTGGTCGTGATGTGCGTTTTATCACTGACTGGAGCCGTACTGTCGATAAAGTGATGACCCCTAAAGATCGTTTGGTCACCGTACCTGAAGGTACTAAGCTCGATGAAGTTCAAACCTTGATGCACTCTCACCGTGTTGAGAAAGTATTAGTGGTTGATGCTAACTTCAAGCTAAAAGGTCTAATCACAGTAAAAGATTTCCAAAAAGCTGAGCGTAAGCCTAATGCGTGTAAAGATGAGTTAGGTCGTCTACGTGTTGGCGCTGCTGTTGGAGCAGGCCCTGGTAACGAAGAGCGTGTTGACGCACTTGTTGCAGCTGGTGTTGATATCTTACTTATCGACTCTTCACACGGTCACTCTGAAGGTGTACTACAGCGTATCCGTGACACTCGCACTAAATACCCTGAGCTGCAGATTGTTGGTGGTAACGTGGCAACAGCAGAAGGCGCATTAGCGCTAGTTGATGCTGGTGTTAACGCCGTTAAAGTGGGTATTGGCCCTGGTTCTATCTGTACTACTCGTATCGTTACTGGTGTGGGCGTACCGCAAATTACTGCAGTTTCTGATGCCGCTGAAGCGGTTAAGCATCTTAATATTCCTGTTATCGCCGATGGCGGTATCCGCTTCTCTGGCGATTTGGCAAAAGCTTTAGCCGCTGGTGCATCATGCATCATGGCAGGCTCTATGTTTGCCGGAACCGATGAAGCGCCAGGCGAAACTGAACTTTATAATGGTCGTGCTTATAAGTCATACCGCGGTATGGGCTCATTAGGTGCGATGACGCAAACCCAAGGCTCTTCAGATCGTTACTTCCAAAGTGATAATGCTGCTGACAAGCTAGTGCCTGAAGGTATCGAAGGTCGCGTGGCTTATAAAGGTAAGCTTAAAGAGATCATTCATCAGCACATGGGCGGTCTTCGTTCATGCATGGGATTGACTGGTTGTGGCACGATTAAAGAGCTTAATGAGAAAGCGGAATTTGTGAAAATCACTTCAGCTGGCATGGGTGAATCTCATGTTCACGATGTGACTATCAGCAAAGAAGCACCGAACTACAGTTCAGGTTCATAACTGATTGATGTGTGATTGCGGCGGGCTCTGCCCGTCTGCGACTTCTGTGTTATGCCAAGCCAGACGCTATCTGGCTTGATACCGGCAAATTAAATTGATAAAGGTTTCCCATGAACAACATTCATGATCATAAGATACTGATCTTAGATTTTGGCTCTCAGTACACTCAACTTATTGCCCGTCGTATCCGTGAGATCGGCGTGTATTGTGAACTTTGGGCTTGGGATGTATCCGAAGAACAGATTAAAGAGTTTGCACCAAACGGCATCATCTTAGCGGGCGGCCCTGAAAGTGTCACTGCAAAGGATTCACCTCGTGCCCCAGAATACGTTTTCACTGCTGGTGTTCCAGTACTTGGGATCTGTTACGGCATGCAGACCATGTCTGAACAGCTTGGTGGTAAGGTTATTCAAGGCGTCGGTGAAGGCGAGTTTGGTTACGCGCAAGTTGAACTTCAGACTCAATCTGAACTGTTTAAAAGCATTGAAGATGCGATCAGTGACTCAGGTAAGCCTCTGCTAGATGTATGGATGAGTCATGGCGATAAGGTTTCTGAGATCCCAGAAGGTTTTGTGACCGTTGCTAATACAGAAACTTGCCCATATGCCGCGATGGCTAACGAAGAGAAAAAATTCTACGGTGTTCAGTTCCACCCTGAGGTGACACATACTCGTCAGGGTAAGCGTATGCTTGAGCATTTTGCTTTGGATATCTGTCAGTGTGATGCTAACTGGAAGCCAGCGTCTATTATCGAAGATGCTATCGAGAGATTGAAGCAGCAGATCGGTGATGATGAAGTTATCTTAGGTCTTTCTGGTGGTGTTGATTCATCAGTGGTTGCCATGCTGCTTCACCGCGCAATTGGCGACAAGTTAACTTGCGTGTTTGTTGATAACGGTTTACTACGTCTTAATGAAGCGCAGCAAGTGATGGATATGTTTGGCGATCACTTTGGATTGAATATTGTCCATGTTGACGCTGAAAACCGTTTCCTTGATGCGATGGCGGGTGAAGCCGATCCTGAAGCTAAACGTAAAATTATTGGTCATGTTTTTGTTGATATCTTCGATGAAGAGTCTAAGAAGTGCGTGAATGCTAAATGGTTAGCGCAGGGCACTATCTACCCAGATGTGATTGAATCAGCGGGTAGCGCAACAGGCAAAGCCCATGTGATTAAATCACACCATAACGTTGGCGGTCTGCCAGATGATATGGAGATGGGGCTTGTTGAGCCGCTTCGTGAACTGTTTAAAGATGAAGTACGTAAGATAGGTCTTGAGTTAGGTCTTCCTTATGACATGCTTTACCGTCATCCTTTCCCTGGACCGGGTTTAGGTGTACGTGTTCTGGGTGAAGTGAAGAAAGAGTACTGTGATCTACTTCGTTTAGCCGATGCTATCTTTATCGAAGAGCTGCACAAAGCTGACCTTTATAACAAGGTGAGTCAGGCATTTACTGTTTTCCTACCAGTACGCTCTGTGGGCGTGATGGGTGATGGCCGTAAATATGATTGGGTTGTTTCACTGCGCGCTGTTGAGACAATTGATTTCATGACTGCACACTGGGCACATCTACCGTATGACTTCTTAGGTCGCGTATCTAACCGTATCATCAATGAGATCGACGGTATCTCACGTGTTGTTTACGATATTTCAGGCAAGCCACCTGCGACGATCGAGTGGGAATAACCCTATAAGTGAAGTTGCACTGTTAGTTATTTAATCAAGGGCCAGCGTATTTGATACGTTGGCCCTTTTTTTGTTCTTTTAGCCTAAAAAATCTTCAAAGCCTAAAACCTTTCATATACTTATACCTATCTTAAGATCAACTGATTAGGGTGGATGCGCTTTTGAAATATCGTCCAGAAATTGATGGTTTACGTGCCCTTGCCGTGGTTCCTGTGATCTTGTTCCATGCAGGTTTCCATCATTTTAGCGGTGGCTTTGTTGGTGTTGATGTATTTTTTGTGATCAGTGGTTATCTCATCACCAGTATTATTCTGGTAGAGATGGAGCAGGGCAGGTTTAGCTTAGTTAACTTCTATGAGCGAAGAGCTAGGCGAATTCTGCCAGTGCTCTTTTTTGTTATGGCAGCCTGCTTTCCTTTTGCTTGGCTCTATTTAATGCCCGTGGATATGAAGGATTTTATTCAAAGTATTTTGGCGGTTTCCACCTTTTCATCAAATATTCTGTTTTGGCTTGAGAGTGATTACTTCGATACTGCCGCCGAGCTCAAACCTCTGCTTCACACATGGAGCTTAGCGGTTGAGGAGCAGTACTATATCTTCTTCCCGCTGTTTTTGATGTTCGGTTGGAAAATGGGCAAAAGCTGGGTTGTAACGGTACTTTTTCTGATTTTTTTAGCCAGTTTAGCCCTAGGTCATTGGGGGGCCTATAATATGCCAACTGCCTCCTTTTATCTGTTGCCAACTCGAGGTTGGGAGTTACTTCTTGGTGTCTTTGCGGCTTTTTACTTGAGTCGACACACCCCTGTGCTTCCCTATCGCTGGCTTAACAATCTGCTGAGTTTATTAGGATTTGCATTAATCTGTTTTGCGACATTTGCTTATGATGAAACTGTGCCCTTTCCCAGCATGTATGCATTGGTCCCCACCTTAGGCACCTTGCTTATTATTGTGTTTGCTCAAGAGGGGACTCTGGTCAATCGACTACTTAGCGTTAAACCCTTTGTCGGTATCGGTTTGATAAGTTATAGCGCCTACCTCTGGCATCAACCCATTTTTGCATTTGTGAAATATCGCAGTTTTACTGAGCCTTCGACGTTGCTGATGTCCGGATTGTGTCTTGCCGTTGTGCTATTAGCTTACTTAAGTTGGCGCTTTGTGGAGAAACCATTTAGGAACAAGACAGCTTATAGTCGCCGATTCATTTTTACCTTCTCAGGCCTAGCTACCAGTGTATTTATTGTTGTGGGTAGCGTGCTAAATTTGAGTGATGGCTTTAAGTCTCGTGAGATCTATGCCGATTTAATGGTGGGGGGCTACCAGCCTGATAATCGCGAGTTAGGCGCCAATAGTTGGAGTGAGCTGCGGACACTTAGTGGCGATGAAAACTATGGTGTAGATAAAAACCCATTCGATAGAGGCTTATGGTTTGATGAGCTCGATGCCAGAGGGCGCTTACTGTTGGTGGGAAATTCTCACTCTAAAGATATGTTCAATGTATTAACGAGCAGTCAGCAGACGATGAAGCACTATCAGGTGGCACGCTTTGGCACTGAAATTTACAATATTGGCGATGACTTTTTTGCATCTCCAAACTATCGCCTCGCAGATGTGATCATGTTCGCTTCTCAATATAAACCTATGGATATTGACCGTTTTTCAGCTGTGATAGAGAGAGTCATGACTGATGGAAAACGGGTGGCTTTAGTTAAGAATATCTACGAGTTCGAGGAGTTTGGGCACCGCACTTATGCTGATTTTCTATTTAATCTACTGCTGCAAAATGAAGGTCCGGAGAATATATCGCTCAGTGATATTGATAAAATCAATCAAAAACACTTCCAACAATTTCAGCACAGAGAGCCAGCTCAGTTTAGAAAGCAGCTCAATAAAAAAGTTGATGATATTGCACTCAGATATCAAGAGGTAGTGGTGCTAGATAGAATGGATTATGTGTGCGATCGAACTAAAGAGGTGTGTTATGCCATCACAGAGAACTATCAAAAACTGTTTTATGATTATGGTCATCATACATTAGCTGGAGCTAAGTTTTTTGGCGCGCGCATCGATAGGGTGAACTGGTTGATGGCTTTATAGTTAACGAGGCGAATACTTTTGTTTGTGAGCAGGTATAATAGCTGTGAAAATTCACTGAGTTTTGGCTATTGCCAATCAGTGCAACCATATCAGCATAACTATGTCAGCATAACTATGTCAGTATAACTACGTCAGCATAACTATGTCAGTATAACTACGTCAGTATAACCATATCAGTATAAAGAGTATTTAGAGGTGCAGTTTGTCCCAAACAGAACGCGATATCCATTATATGAAGTTGGCGATGGATATGGCCGCAAAAGCAGAAGAGAAAGGCGAGGTGCCTGTTGGTGCCATTTTAGTAAAGAATGACGAAGTGATAAGTGCAGGGTTTAACTTCTGTATTGGATCACACGACCCTTCCGCCCACGCAGAGATGCAATGTTTACGTCAGGCGGGGAAGGTGATAGAGAACTATCGGCTACTAGATACCACCTTGTATGTGACATTAGAGCCTTGTGCTATGTGTGCTGGCGCTATGGTTCATTCCCGAGTATCACGTTTAGTGTTTGGGGCTAGTGATGCAAAAACAGGTGCTGCCGGCACTGTGATTGATTTGGTGCGACACTCTGCATTTAATCATCAACTTGAGGTGACTCAGGGAGTGTTAGAGCTAGAATGCGCCGAGCAGTTAAGCCAATTTTTCAGACGTCGTCGCAAAGAGAAGAAAGCCCTTAAGCAGCAACAGAAGCTGAGTGCTAGCCCCGAGTGAGGCTGATGGTATTTGGCTTATGCAGATTGATATTATACCCAAACAACTTCAAGATGCAGGATTCAGCATGTCGAGAAGTGACAGGGTTCAAGGCATGAAATAGTAGGACTAGTTATTCTAATTCAATATTTCATAACACAGAAAAATGTTGCTTCTCGCCATGCCCTTCGGGAGTTCCCGTAGAATCCCTGCACTGCGTTAGTGATATCAATAAGGGAATAACCATTATCCTCAATCACTGCCTTGTTCAGCTATCCTACGGGAGCTCTGAAACGAGCATCTTGAGGTGGCTTGGGTATAGATCAACTGCATGGAAGTGCAGTTAATCTTGAGATTAAGCTTAACTTTTTAACTAGAGGGCTGAAGAAATACAAAAAACTGCTTTTGTCTGTTCAAGGTTCTTTGATGTTTTAACTTAAGTTGTGCTCTGCGTCGTGCGGATACATTGTTGATTGTTCTTTTTTTCATCGGCTACCTCTTTTAGTATTATTCTGGTTGCGCGCCTGTGATCGCTTTCTCTCCAATTCCGATCTGATCGGCAAGTTGGGACTCCTCTATCAAGGCTTGATTCTCTTCCAATAACTTATTCTGATTGTCGATCCAGACCAAGGTATCATAGTAGCGCCTGATATTATCAACATAGTGCACGGCTTCATTTCCGCGAGCATAACCGTAACGTGTTTGTTTATAATATTTTCGCTTCTGTAATAAAGGTAGCACCTCTTTTAGATCACGCCAAGCACTTGGATTTAATCCCATCGACTCTGCTAATTTTCGGGCATCTTCAACATGACCGTAACCGATATTGTAGGAGGCTAAGGCAAACCACATACGCTGGTTGTCGGGAATGGAGTCAGGTAATCGATTAAGAATGCCTCTGAGGTATTTCGCTCCCCCTTTAATGCTCTGCTCTGCGTCGAGGCGGTTTTCAATCCCCATCTGTTTGGCCGTTGGCAGTGTTAGCATCATTAAGCCTCTCACACCGGTCGGTGAGCGTGCATTGGGGTTCCAATGTGATTCTTGATAGGCAGTAGCGGCGAGCTTTCTCCAATCGAGATCGCCTGCGTAATATTGAAAGCGTTCCTTATATTTAGGCAGTTTATTATCTATAGCTCTGAGAAATGCACGGGTATCGACATAATCGAAGCGTTTGACGTGGGCAAAATATTTCTCATCGAGATGAGCTAAAGTACCGTCGAGCTTCTCGCCATGCCAAAAAGTGAGCAGTTCACTCATTAGCTTGTCGCTGTTTTGTGCCGGCAGTAGCCAAACAATCGCTTGTTTCTCTTTTAGCGTCAGACCAGCTCTTAGCTCCGGCATATAGCGGCGGCTGATCTCAAAGGTGGTTGAGTCAGCGATGGTGTAGCTGATCTCCCCTCTGGCTATCATGGCTAGTAGCTCTTCGTTGTCTTTATCTTGCTCTTGATCCCACACAAGTTCGGGGTAGATCTTCTGTAGCTGAGATAGAGTGTCTACGAATGAGGAGTCTGTGATCACTGTTATCTCATCTTTAAGTTGAGAGATATCTTTAGGTTGAGGTGTCCCTTGTTTATAAACCAGCACCTGATTAACCCGATATAGAGGCGGGCCAAGCCTGAAGTTTTCTCTGCGGGTGGGGGTGTCGGCAAGTCCTGCAGCAATCAGGTCGACTTCACCACTGTTGAGGGCTTGGTAAAGCTCTTTAATATTAGAGTAGGGCTTCATTGCCAACTCTAACTCTAGATGGTCTGCAAAGCGGCTGGCCATCTCGTAATCGAAACCTGCTTCCCCTTGACCTGTCGTGACATAGATTTGGGAGCCATAGATGGTGCCTACGTTCAGTACCGTTTTTTCAACCGCTGGTGGTACTAATTTTGTTTCCTCCACAGCGACTCTCTGGCAGCCAGCCAGGAGTGTTAGTGTCAGTAAAGTAAGCAAAATTCTATTCATAAATACCAATTATCGCGACATTTTCGTCAAGCAAGCAGGCGATTATATCATATGTCGTGTTAAACCAAATTTTCAATCAGAATTAAGAGAGCGAAGTGGAGAGCAAGATGAGCCATCTTCTCTATTATGGTCCAATTTTTCATCGGAAAAGGTCTGTGAATTATGATTATTACACTTTTTCATAAAATAGAGCCAGCGCTTCTTAAAGGCGTTATTTTAGGTAAGTGAAAGATAGTTTGATAAATGACCAATTTTGCTCCGTTTATCTTAATTTCTTCGATTTATGAGCCGATATTCCTGTTTGTTTGTATTTGTCAGAAAACACTGTTTTCGACAAAATACTAGGAGTGATTTGTCGGAAACATTTCCCTATAATAGCGCCAGATCTGACCCTGCAATTATAATTTATAAGGTGAAATGACGTGATGGAGATCATCCGCGGAGCCCCTGCTTTATCAGCGTTTAGAGTTCAAAAACTAATGGAAGCTTTTGATAATGAATCACTTCCTGTTAGTGGCATTTACGCCGAGTATATCCATTTAGCCGATTTGTCTGAATCTCTTGATAAGAGTGAAACAGAACAACTTGCCAAACTCCTCACCTACGGTCCTGCTATTGAAGCACATGCACCAGAAGGTTCACTTCATTTTGTGACTCCACGCCCAGGGACTATCTCTCCTTGGTCATCTAAGGCTACTGATATTGCCCATAACTGTGGCCTTAATAAGGTTAACCGTTTAGAGCGTGGTGTAGCTTACTATGTGGAGTCAGATGCACTTAACAGTGAGCAGCAAAAAACACTTAACAGTATCATTCACGATCGCATGGTTGAAGTGATCCTCCCAAGTTTTGACAACGCCGAGATCCTATTTGCTCATACAGAGCCTAAAGAGGTGGCGAGTGTCGATATCTTAGGTAAGGGGCGTGCAGCACTGGAGAAAGCGAATAACGATTTAGGCTTGGCATTAGCCAATGACGAGATTGATTACCTTGTTGAGAACTTCATCAAGCTTGGACGTAATCCTAATGATGTTGAGCTGATGATGTTTGCCCAAGCGAACTCAGAGCATTGCCGTCATAAAATATTTAATGCAGATTGGACAATCGATGGTGAAGTGCAGCCAAAGTCATTGTTCAAAATGATCAAAAATACCTTTGAGAAGACGCCTGATGGCGTGTTGTCAGCCTATAAAGATAATGCTGCGGTTATGGAAGGTTATGAAGCAGGCCGCTTCTTCCCTGAAGATAACGGTGTTTACGGTTATCACACCGAACCTATGCATATCTTAATGAAAGTTGAGACCCATAACCACCCGACTGCGATTAGCCCATACCCTGGTGCTGCAACAGGTTCCGGCGGTGAGATCCGTGATGAAGGCGCAACTGGACGTGGCTCTAAGCCTAAAGCTGGCCTGACTGGCTTTAGCGTTTCAAACTTGAAAATCCCTGGATTTGTTCAACCTTGGGAAGCCGACTACGGTAAGCCAGAGCGCATTGTAACGGCACTGGATATCATGACCGAAGGGCCGTTAGGTGGCGCCGCATTTAATAATGAATTTGGTCGTCCGGCTCTATTGGGTTATTTCCGTACCTATGAGCAGGAGGTTTCTAGCCATAATGGCGTAGAGGTGCGTGGTTACCATAAGCCAATCATGCTTGCTGGCGGCCTTGGAAATATCCGTGGTGAACATGTTCAAAAAGGTGAGATCACTGTTGGTGCAAAGCTAATTGTACTCGGTGGTCCTGCGATGAATATCGGCCTTGGTGGCGGCGCAGCCTCCTCAATGGCGTCAGGTGAGTCCAGCGAAGATCTCGACTTTGCTTCTGTACAACGTGAGAACCCAGAGATGGAGCGTCGCTGTCAAGAGGTGATCGATCGCTGCTGGCAGATGGGTGACAGAAACCCGATACAGTTTATTCATGACGTGGGAGCGGGTGGACTATCGAACGCTTTCCCTGAGCTGGTTAACGATGGCGATCGTGGTGGCAAGTTTGAGTTAAGAAATGTACCTTCAGATGAGCCTGGCATGAGCCCTCTTGAAATTTGGTGTAATGAGTCACAAGAGCGCTATGTGATGTCAGTTGCACCTGAAAACCTTGAGGTGTTTACCGCTATTTGTGAACGTGAGCGTGCGCCATTCTCTGTGGTAGGTGTGGCAACCGAGGAGCGTCACTTATCTCTGAGCGATGAGCACTTTAACGATAAGCCTATCGATCTGCCCCTAGAGGTTTTATTAGGTAAAGCGCCTAAGATGAGCCGCGATGTTGTGACCGCTAAAGCTCTCTCTCCTGAGCTTAATCAAGAGAAGATAGAGATTAAAGAAGCTGCTCACCGAATTCTGCGTCTGCCGACAGTTGCCGAAAAAACCTTCCTAATCACCATAGGTGATAGAAGTGTTACCGGTCTTGTGAACCGAGATCAGATGGTGGGTCCATGGCAGATCCCTGTTGCCGATTGTGCGGTAACGGCGTCAAGTTATGACTCATATACCGGTGAAGCGATGTCACTGGGTGAGCGAACGCCATTAGCTCTTTTGGACTTTGGTGCATCGGCACGTATGGCCGTGGCTGAATCCATTATGAACATTGCGGGGACCGATATCGGCTCGCTAAAGCGTATTAAACTCTCTGCAAACTGGATGTCTGCTGCAGGTCACCCTGGTGAAGATGCTGGTCTGTATGAAGCGGTAAAAGCGATCGGTGAAGAGTTATGTCCTGAACTGGACTTGACCATTCCCGTGGGTAAAGACTCGATGTCGATGAAGACAGCTTGGGAAGATAATGGTGTAGAGAAAGCCGTGACTTCACCTATGTCTTTAGTTATCACAGCCTTTGGTTCAGTACAGGACATTCGTAATACAGTAACGCCACAGCTTCGCACTGATAAAGGTGAGACTGAGCTATTACTTGTCGACCTAAGTGCGGGTCATAACCGCCTCGGTGGTTCATGTCTTGCTCAAGTCTACGGGGAGCTGGGTGATACTGCGCCAGATCTTGAAAATGCTAGCTTACTGCGTGGCTTCTTTGAAGTGATGCAACCACTTGTCAATGAGCGTGCTGTTATCGCATATCATGACCGTAGTGATGGCGGCTTATTTACCACGCTAGTTGAGATGGCATTTGCCGGTCATACTGGATTGAACATTGATCTTGCATCTGTTTCTGGCAGCGATATCGAGCGTCTGTATAACGAAGAGTTAGGTGGCGTGTTACAGGTAAGCCGTGCTCAGAGCGAAGCGATTAAAGCTAAATTTATCGCTGCAGGTGTTGCTTGTCACACTATCGGTACCCTGACAAGTGAAGACTGCATCACTATCTGTGATGGTGAACGTGAGCTGTTTACAGAATCTCGCACCGCATTGAGAACGATTTGGGCTGAAACAACTCACCAGATGCAGTCACTGCGCGATAATCCTGAGTCAGCGAATGAAGAGTTTGCTTTAAAACAAGATGCAAAGGATCTTGGTTTAACGGTCGATCTTAAGTTTGACCCTAGTGAAGATGTTGCAGCACCATTTATTTTAAAAGGCGCTGCACCTAAGATGGCTATCTTGCGTGAGCAAGGTGTTAACTCTCACTTAGAGATGGCTGCGGCCTTTAATCGTGCAGGCTTTGAAAGCACCGATGTCCATATGAGTGATATTCTCAGTGGGAGAGTGACATTAGAGGGATTCCAAGGCTTAGCGGCTTGTGGCGGTTTCTCCTACGGTGATGTTCTGGGCGCGGGTGAGGGCTGGGCTAAGTCTATTCTGTTTAATGCTCGTGCTCGTGAGCAGTTCAGCCAGTTCTTTGAGCGTGGTGATAGCTTGTCTCTGGGTGTGTGTAATGGTTGTCAGATGTTATCGACACTCAAAGACATTATTCCTGGTACTGAGCATTGGCCTAGATTTGTGCGTAACCGCTCAGAGCGTTTTGAAGCGCGCTTTAGTTTAGTAGAAGTGCAGAAGAGCCCATCACTATTCCTACAGGGAATGGAAGGCTCACGTATGCCAATTGCTGTGTCTCATGGTGAAGGTCGTGCTGAGTTTAGCTCACCTGAAGCACTTGTTGCTGCTGAAGCATCAGGGACCATCGCATTGAGATATGTCAATGGACGAGGTGAAATCGCAACACAATATCCTCAAAATCCAAATGGCTCGCCTAATGCGCTCTCTGGGATCACTAGCAGTGATGGTCGTGTGACTATTATGATGCCACACCCTGAGCGAGTATTTAGAACCGTTGCAAACTCTTGGCATCCTGATGAATGGGGCGAAGATAGCCCATGGATGAGAATGTTCAGAAACGCCCGAGTCGAGCTTGGTTAATTAATAAGGATGCCTTCATTGGCAACCTTTAACCATGATCAATGGGTGAATGGGGCGAAGATAGCCCTTGGATGAGAATGTTTAGAAACGCTCGAGTTGAGCTTGGTTAAGAGAGTTTAGATTAACCAGCATTAAAGCTAAAAGTAAATAAAGGGCTTCGAATTTTTCGAGGCTCTTTTTTTTTGCTTTGATTATGGAAAATAAATTACTAATTAACAATGTGTTATATAAAAATTAAAGCATCAGTAGATGCTTAATCATTGATATATGAACGCTTGGAAAGAATTGCGTTGATAAGCGTAAAAAGCGGAGAAAAAGTGAGATGAAATTGCAGCTATAGTATATAAGTGATGGCTAAATAATGCGGGGGAATTTAGTTTACTTGATGTAAAATAGCAAAAAGCCACCTAACTCAAAGAGAAAGGTGGCCGTTTTGCGCTAACAAAACTTCAAGTAAAACAGGGTTGCTAAAAAGCTATTTTATAGCTCTCTTGCAGTATAAAGTTCAACAAAAACACGCTTGTAGTTGTTTACTAGACGATCGAATAAGTTTTTCATTTGGCTATCTCCACACAGTAATTTAAATGATGTGAGCGGAGTTTGGTTGTGCCGGGCTGCTTCACCGGATTAACGAACCGTCTCCTTAACACAGGACGAATAATATGCTTAAAGTGTGGATTGCTCAAACGAGAAAAATTGTATTTTACCATTATAAAAACTAATCCTTTAGTGTGTGTATTTATGTTTTGAAATTGTTGGTAATTTGTTTTTATATATATTTAACCGTAGTTTATGGTGTTTTTATATATTCTTGATGAGGTAGTAAAATTGATACATGTAACGCTTATATTGTGTTTTTTACCATGAGGGTGGTTATGGTTGGAGTAAACTGATTAAAAGTATCTATGACCACTATTTATAACGTTGCCTAACATGATGCTTTTTTTGAGTCAAGGTTATTGCACGTTGAACTGTGTCCTCAAGCACAAAACCCGTTTTCTGCGGAGTGTTTGATTGATTTGAATCAATTTTGAATGGTATAAAATAGGGGCGAAAGCTAAGTAAAATCGAGTTAAGTTGCTGAATATAAGCCTCTAGCTAGTTTTTTGCTGTTTTTTCTGTGCATTTGTCACAATTTTTTCTTTTTTGTGAGATCGGTCGGAAAGTATGGGGCGAGCGGTAGGTGATAGTCTGAAAACTCGGCCAAATAAATAAAAATATGCAGTTTAGTCATTGATAGCACCTCAAGGTGTTAAATAGGGCTAAAACTTAATTCCTAAATAGGCATTAACTATGAATGATGGGGATCTACTCATGGTTAATGGATGCACCACCTAAGGAGTCACTAATGATTTTAGAAGAGGTTGTTGAGTTATCGCGCTTTCAATTTGCGATGACGGCTATGTATCACTTCTTGTTTGTTCCCTTAACTTTGGGCTTGGCCTTTCTGCTTGCGATTATGGAATCACTCTATGTGATGACTGACAAGCAGATCTACAAAGACATGACTAAATTTTGGGGTAAGTTGTTCGGTATTAACTTTGCTCTTGGTGTGGCCACTGGTCTCGCAATGGAGTTTCAGTTCGGTACAAACTGGTCCTATTATTCTCACTATGTCGGTGATATTTTCGGGGCACCTCTTGCTATTGAAGGTTTAATGGCCTTCTTCCTTGAATCAACCTTAGTTGGTATGTTCTTCTTCGGATGGGATAGATTCAGTAAACGTCAACATCTTGCTGTAACTTGGTTAGTGGCATTGGGCTCGAATATGTCAGCCTTGTGGATCTTAGTCGCAAACGGCTGGATGCAACATCCAGTTGGCTCAGTATTCAACTACGAAACCATGCGTATGGAGATGACAAGCTTCGCTGAAGTGCTGTTTAATCCAGTAGCTCAGGTTAAGTTTGTTCATACTGTGGCATCTGGTTATGTTGCCGGCGCCATGTTTGTACTGGCTATCAGCTCTTACTACATTCTTAAGAAGCGTGACCTACCTTTTGCTCGCCGTTCATTTGCTATTGCGGCAAGTTTTGGTATGGCGTCAATTCTGTCAGTTATCGTACTGGGTGATGAGTCTGGTTATAAAGTGGGTGAGGCGCAACGCGTTAAGCTTGCAGCTATTGAAGCTGAGTGGCACACAGAGCCTGCACCGGCAGCCTTTACTGCGGTAGGCTTCCCAAATCAAGAAACCATGGAAACTGATTACGCGATTAAGATCCCATATGCGATGGGGATAATTGCGACTCGCTCACTCGATGAGCAAGTGACAGGTATTCATGATCTTATTGATGAGCATGAAGTTCGTATCCGTAATGGCATGAAAGCTTATGCTATGTTGACTGAACTTCGTGCGGGTAATGAAACACCTGAGCTGCGCGCTGCATTTGAAGAAGCTAAGGTCGATCTTGGTTATGGCCTGCTGCTTAAGCGTTATACCGATAATGTGGTTGATGCAACTGAGGAGCAGATTGTCGCTGCCGCTAAGGACTCTATTCCAAGCGTAGCGCCTATGTTCTGGTCATTCCGTATCATGGTTGGCGCTGGAATTATCATGCTGTTTGTATTCGCTGCAGCTTTCTGGCAAAGCACGCGTCATCAAATAGAGGAAAAGCCTTGGGTATTGAAAGCTGCATTATACAGCTTGCCACTGCCTTGGATTGCAATTGAGTGTGGTTGGTTTGTGGCTGAATATGGCCGTCAACCTTGGACCATCTCTGAAGTGCTGCCGACCTTCATGTCAGCATCGAGTCTGTCTGCAAGTGATCTTTGGTTTAGTATTATCTCCATCTCTTTGTTCTACACTGTGTTGCTGATTATCGAGGCTTACTTAATGATTAAGTTTGCACGTAAGGGCCCAAGTAGTTTGAAGACTGGTCGTTATCACTTTGAAAACCTTGATGCCTAAACGGGAGATCTGATTATGTTTGATTATGAAATGTTAAGATTGATCTGGTGGGCGCTGATTGGCGTGCTCTTTATTGGTTTCGCTGTGACAGATGGTTTCGATATGGGTGTGGGTGCTCTTTTACCAATTATTGGTAAAGATGACACTGAGCGCCGTATCATGATCAACTCGATAGCGCCTCACTGGGACGGCAACCAAGTTTGGTTAATCACAGCTGGTGGTGCTCTGTTCGCTGCTTGGCCTATGGTGTATGGCGTCTCCTTCTCGGGATTCTACGTCGCCATGATGTTAGTGCTATTTGCCCTATTTTTACGTCCTGTGGGCTTCGATTACCGCTCTAAAATTGAAGACCCAAGATGGCGTAAGTCATGGGATTGGGCGCTATTTGTTGGTGGGTTTGTTCCTCCGCTAATCATAGGTGTTGCTTTTGGTAACTTGCTGCAAGGCGTACCATTTAATTTCGATGAGTACTTGCGCGCAACCTACCATGGCGGCTTCTTTGGACTGCTAAACCCATTCGGTCTGCTTGCGGGTATCGTCTGTGTCAGTATGTTTATGATGCAAGGTGCAACCTGGTTACAGATGAAAACTGAAGGTGAGTTAAGAGTACGTGCTGCTAATGCATCTCAAATCTTATCGATTGTTCTGTTTATCTGTTTCGCCGCTGCGGGTGTGTGGCTGGTTAATGGCATCGATGGTTATGTTGTCACGTCGACGATTGATACCTATGGGATTTCAGATCCGACGTTGAAAACGGTAGCAGTTGAAGCGGGTGCTTGGTTAACAAACTATGACAAATACCCAATCACTATGTTGTTCCCTATTTTAGGTTTGGTGATGCCGATTCTGGTCTTGTTCTCAAGCCGTCTCAATCGCAGTGGTTTTGCCTTCCTGTTTAGCTCACTAGCGATTGCTGCTGTGATCTTAACTTGTGGGGCTGCTATGTTCCCATTTGTTATGCCATCTTCACTTGAGCCAAACGTGAGTTTGACCATGTGGGATTCGACAGCGAGTGAAGTCTCTCTTACTGTGATGACTTGGGCTGCTATCATCTTTGTACCTATTGTACTGAGCTACACTGTGTACACCTATTTGAAGATGTTTGGTCGCTTGTCTCGTAGCTTTATTGATAACAATAAGACGTCACTATACTAATAAGGAGCCGACATTATGTGGTACTTTGCTTGGATACTAGGTGTATTGCTGGCGTGTTCATTTGGCATTATCAACGCGTTATGGCTTGAGAATACCGAAAACATGGACAGAGACACCGAAAATAAAGATTAGTCACTTACCGATAAAGTAAGTCGATAAAAAAGCCCCGCCCTTGAGAAAGGTGTGGGGCTTTTTGTTTTTAAAGAAGGGAAAGGAGCTGGTCATAGGAAGAGTCGGCGCTAGGAAAAGCTAAGACGGTGAAAGCTAAGATAGTGCTCTGCGAGCTTACGGAATGTTCGCAGGCTCACTCACGGAACGTTTCGCTTACGGATGGTAAAGCCTACCAATTAACACAGGTAGGCAGTGTTATGCATAAAAAAGGCAACAGTGAAAACTGTTGCCTTAAAAACTCACCGAGTTTAGGTTAAAAAGTTAGGCTTTAAACACGCTTATCTGCTGTTTTATCTCTAGGGCTAAATCTGTTAAGCCTTGAGCCACATCGACATGCTCTCCAGCTCTCTGCTCTCCCTCTCTGGCAAGTTCAGTGATCTGATGTAGATTACGGGTTATCTCCTCTGCGACAGCGCTCTGTTGCTCCGTTGCACTGGCGATGCTGCTAGAGGCGATAGCGAGCTCACCTATGCTTTCGGTTATCTGATTGAGCTGGGTGCTTGCCTGTTCACCTTGGGTTGCAGAAGCTTGGCCTAGTTGATGGCTCTGTCCCATCTGTTTGGCTGTGTTTTTTACCTGAGACTGTAGCTGCCCTATGGTGTGGCTAATCTCTGCAATTGAGGTTTGTGTGCGCTGAGCTAAAGTTCGCACCTCATCGGCGACGACGGCAAAGCCTCGACCTTGCTCTCCAGCACGGGCTGCTTCGATAGCGGCATTGAGCGCAAGTAGATTAGTTTGCTCAGCGATACCATTAATCACTTCTGTGACCTTACTGATGGCTTGGCTCTCTTTAGTGACGTTTTCAACACTGACATGGCTGGTGTTAAGCTGATCACTGAGCTCTGCTAAGCCTTTTACCACTAAGCTAAGTTGATTATGCCCCTCTCTGGAAGCGTTATCGACCTGCTGACTCTTATGAGCCCCTTCGCTTGCATGGGTGGCTACATCACGTATTGAGGTGGACATCTCCTCAATGGCGGTGGCAATTTGATCGGTTTGTGCCATCAAGGAGAGGGCCTCTTCACCATTAAGCTTTGCGGTCTCTTGAGCATGGGCGGCTTGTACCTCTAAGGTGCTGACCGATTGCTGTAGCGCTGTAATAAGTAGGCGTAAGCTTTCAGCCATTGAAGAGGCACTGATGGTGATCCTATCGACTTCGTTTTTGCTGCTCGAATTTGGTATATCAAAATCTTGTGACAGATCGCCTTTACCTAGCTTATCGAGCTGTAGTTGGAGCTCTTTTAAGGGGCGCAGTGTTTTGACCAGGACAAAAAAGAGTAAAACCGTGATGGCTATGATCCCCAGAATACTGACGATGGCATTAATGCTCAGGAGTTTAAGGCTCTCCTCATTTAATTCACTGGTTTTAGCTATACCAATTAATGCCCAGTTCCATCCAGGTATCATGACCGTATAGGCATACATCTTGTCATTGTTACGGTTGATATAACGCCATGAACCTTTGTTCGTTAGCGCCTGCGATACGCTCAGCCCATCTAATTTTTGAGCATCCAATTTAGTATCGACGGCATAGCTTGGATGAGCGACAACGGCTTGGTCGTTCTCACGTATGATAAGGAAGTGTCCCGACTCCTCAATTGTTAACTTGTTCATCGCTTGTTGTAGCTGAACTAAGGACTCGGTGATATCAAAACCTATGTATAAGATCCCGATAATATCGCCCTCTGTGCTCATTATAGGACGGTATACCGTCATATAGTCTTTGCCAAATAATTTGGCATAGCCTTCATAGATCTCTCCCTTCATCAAGGTGGTATAGCCTGGATGGCTCTTGCCTAAATAGGTACCTAGTGCTCGCTTACCGTTGGCTTTTTTGAGTGAAGTGGAGATCCGCAGGAAATCATCACCGTCACGAACAAAGAGGGTTGCGGTGCCGCCGGTAAGGTTAGAGAAACGATCGACCTTACTCTTAGAGGCATTGATCTGCTCTCTCTCATGGGCAAGGGCTGGGGTGACTTTTCCCAATACTTTGACCGTTTTATCGGGTTTTCTAAACTGACCTGGGTACATAGCGCGCAGGACATCAGCGCTGCGTCTAGCGAGCATCAATAGGCTAGTGTATTGCACTTCGATAAGATCTGCTGTTCCCTGCATCTGAGCTTGCATGGCTGCAACGGCTTTCTCCTCTAGTACCTGTGATGAGCTGAAGTAGGTAATACTGCCTATCAAACTGAAGATAATGATGGTCAGAATGAGGGCTAAGGTGCCTATCTGTTTCGCAATTGGCCAGTTTTTATAATTCATGGGTAGATCCACTCTTATTATGGTAAGTGGTAATGTAAAACACATTATCTTTCAATGAATTGATATAGGTCTAAAAGCGATACTTATTTAAGCAGTTTTATGTTCTTATTTGTTTTTATGTTGATCTTGTTCACACTTGTAATGAGTGTAACTTGAGAGGTGGGAGCGGGAGTTAAAGCGGGGAAATACCGAAGCACATAGCTGCAATGCTTCGGCTGAGATTGATACTGACACTGATTAGTACTAGTTCTCTAAGGGGAGCTGTTTCGTTAGGTTGGTACAGCGTTTTTTTGGTGTCATAAACAGTTGATACATGGTGGGAACCCAAACAAGAGAGAGTAAAGTTGTTAACAGTGTCCCACCAGCAATCGCGATGGCGAAAGGTGGCCAGAAACCGCCACCAGCTATGATCAGCGGCAAAAAGCCGCCTATGGTGGTAATGGTGGTTGAGCCAATATGACGGCCACAACTTGAAACCGCACTGACCACGTTTGAGATATTTCCTCCTCTTGCGTCATCTTGATCTTCAAGCTCCGCCAAGATAACAATGGCAGCATTAATGGCAAGCCCCATTAGACCTAGTAAGCCGATAATTACGGTAAATCCAAAAGGGTAGCCAAACAGATAGACGGCGAGTAACCCAAGTCCCGCAGATTGAAGGGCGCTAAAGAGAATAATGGCCGTTAACCTGAACGAATTAAATGAGAGCACAACGGTTGCCAGAAGCAGCGTGACCACAAGTACGACATTTGACAGTAAATTACCCACAGCCTCATTGCGCTTGGCACTTTCACCACCGACCTCAATACGGTAACCTGCGGGCAGTGATATCGCATCAATGCGCACTTTGGCATCGTCCAGTACCTGCTGTGGCAGAACGCCGCTGACAATGTAGGCCTCTATGGTGTTGACTCTCTGGCCATCCCTTCGTGGAATCGCTCCTCTGCTCACCTCTATTTTATCACTGGCCAGTGCCGAGAGTGGAATACCTGTACCAGAAGGGGAGACGAGATTTATCTCTGACAGCTTGGTTTGTTGCTCGCGAGTGCTGTCTTGTAACCTTACCCTGATGGGAAGAGACTCTGTTTGCTCAAGTAAGCTGCCTCCATTGATCCCTGTGGTCGCCATCTGGATCTGCTTAGCGATATCGGTAAGGTTTAACCCGCTCATTAAACTGGCATCTTCATTGATCTGAAACCACACCTTAGGGGCACCAGCACTAAGGGTTGCTCGAGTGTGAATAACATCCGGAGTGTTGCTTAAAACCCGCCTGACTTCGTCGCCTATCACCCTTAATTGATCTAGGTTAGGGCCAAATACTCTTAATTCTACAGGGGCGTTGAATGGTGGGCCTTGTTCCAGTTTTCGCACTAAAACTTGCGCAGCAGGGAAGCTTGAGTCTAAGTTTTGTTGAAGCTTAGGGATCAACGCATTTGCGGTGGCAAAGTCAGTGACTTTCACCATAGCTTGGGCATAATTACTGGCACCTTGCTGACGCTGCAAAAGGTTGTAGTAGAAAGAGGGGGTATTACCGCCAACAACCCAGTCGATTCGGGTAATTCCATCGGTTGTGCGTAGGTGGGAGTCCATTTTTTCGATATAAGCTCGGGTGCTATTTACACTGGCGTGGGGAGGCAGGTAAACCTCTATCTGAAACATATCTCTGTCTGAAGGGGGAAAGAACTGCTCTGTCATCTTGCCAGCTGCGATAAATCCGAGCACTGGAATAATACCAATCAACAGTGCAGAGATAATAGGGCGTTTTAGCGCTATGATGAGAGTTGTATGAAATAACTGACTGACGAAGGGAAGGGAGATCCCTCTTTGATACCACTGCTGCTCGCTGCCACTCACACCAAATCGGCCTGCAAGGCCAGCAATTAATGTGTGGGAGATAACGTAAGAGCCCACTAGTGCAAACATGACTGAGATAGCGATACCGCCAACAAACTCTCCAGCAGCGCCTGGCATCAAGACGATAGGTGCAAATGCCAGCATGGTGGTGATGGTTGAACCTGCAAGGGGAAGCCAGAGGTGATGCAGTGTTTTACTGACCGCCTCTAGTCTTGATAAGCCTTGCTGTCTTCTCTGAGCAATAGCATCGACGATAACAATGGCATTATCAACCATGATCCCCAGTGCTACCACTAAACCTGTGACTGACATCTGATGGATCGGTAGGCCGATGTATTTCATGCAGGCTAAGGTGAACAGGGCTGTTAATGGTAGAGAGAGGGAGACAATCAGTGCATTGCGTAGTCCAAGGGTTAACATTAATACGACTAAGATGATGATAAAACCAAGTAAAAGGCTGCCAACTAAACCGCCGAGTCGCTCAGTGGTGTATCCCTCTTGATCAAATAGCCACTGGATCTCAATATTGGCAGGAATGCTCGTTTGTAGCTCATCGACTGATGCTCTGACTCTCTCTAGCCAGAGGTCAACACGGGTATTGTTTAGCATTCGAGCCGAGACCATGACCCCTTGCTCCTGCTCTATGAGTGCGATGGAGTTGGCCGGAGTTTTAGCTTGTCTTTTAATGGCTGCAATATCGCCTAAGCGAATGATCTGCCCTAGCTCATCGACTTTCAATGGCACTTGACGAACGCGGGTGACAGAATCGAGCTCACCAGAGACTTCGATAAGTGCGCGAAAGTTGTTGTTATTTATCTCTCCTGCGGAAACTTTAGTGTCTGCATTTTCAAGGATTTGGGCAATCGCGGCAGGAGTAAGCTTGAGTTGGTTGGCTTTATTGCCATCGAGTTCGACTAAGATCTCTTCTGTTGGGGCACCATAGAGGGTCACGAAATCTGTACCGCTAACCAAACGCAAGCGGCTCTGTAACTCCTTGGCGTAGCGGTTAAGCATGTCGGTGCGGACCTCTCCACCTCCTTGCCACACAAGTCCTAAAATCGCTGTGCTGGCATAGCCTATCTGATCGTCTAAAGTAGGGCTAAGTGCGGCTGAGGGTAGGAGTGATTTGGCATCTGCAACCAGATCTCTGGCTCTTGACCACACTGGATCGGTATCGATAACCTCATCTTTAAGTTCCAGCTGAATGACCGAAATACCAGGTCTTGAGGTGGACTGAACCAGCTTTATCTCTTCGAGTCGGCGAAGCTGGTTTTCGAGTACTTCGGTTACCAAAGCTTCGACACGCTCGGCTGAGGCACCGGGATAGTGAGTGATCACTGATGAGAAGCGGTTGGTTATATCGGGATCTTCCATGCGAGGCAAACTAGATATAGCGCCAAAACCTGCCACTATCAGCAAGGCAATGAACAGACTTGCCAGCCTACCGTTTTCGACAAAAGCCTTGATCATGGATCACCTCGCCGCTACGTTAGTGTTGCGCTTGACCTGCTGACCAACAACGAGTTTATGCAGTCCTTGGGTGATATAATCTTCATTAACTTTGAGAGCGCCTTGAATGTAAGCCATATCTTCCTTGGTATAGAGGATCTCAATATCCCGTCGTTCGATATTAAAGGTGCCTTTATCGGCCTCTAAATCGTTATTAGGGGTGATAACATAGAGGTTCCACAAGCCTCTTATTCCATCGGTTAGCGCCGAGATAGGCACCCAGTAACCGTTTTGTTGGATATCTGTCTCATAGATTAAATAGGCGATTTCACCATTGATCACCTGAGCATCAATAGGCAGGGATAACCTTAACGGTACGGTACGTGTAACCGGATTAACTTCAGCGCCTTTTCCCTCAATTTGTGCTGTGTAACTGTTGTTGCCAACCTTGAGTAATACGCCTTGTTTGGTGTTGAGTTGCTGAGCAAGTTTGACGGGGACGCCCACAAAGGCTTGAGGGTTTCTGTTTTGAACAAGCGTAAATATGGGCGTTCCTAATGCTACTACTTCGCCCAGATTACTGTTTCGTTTGCTTATTACGCCACTAAAAGGCGCAAGCAGTGATGATTTTTCTATTCGTAATGCATTGGCAAGCTTTGAAGCGGTGAGTCTCTTTTGGGCTGCTAATAGGCTGTTTAACTGACCTTTTAGTTCATCAAGCTGCTGCTCTGACGTGTAACCCTGTTTTTGTAGCTCAAGGCTGCGGTTTAAGGTATTTCTGGCAAGGGTGAGATCAGCGCTATTTTGTGACAAGCTGGCATCAATCTCTGCTCTTTCAGCTTCCAGTAAACGTGTATCTAGCTGTGCCAATAGTTGACCTTTCTCGACGCTGTCGCCACTGTCTACGGCGAGTGATTTTAGTTTTCCTGACAGCTCAAAGCCTATTCCTGTTGTGTTTCCCGCTCTAATTGTGCCTGTAAACTCCTGTGTATGTTGATAGGAGTTCGATAACGTTAGGCTCTGTGTTGTCACAGTTTGTAATTGAGCTTGTGTACTGTGAGTGGTCACTTCTCCCTGACAAGCGCTCAGAAGGCCGATAAGTAGCATAGCCATTATGATTTTGTTCTGGAGTATATCGGTTATAATATTCATCCTGATCCGCTGTCCTGGTTAATGTGGGGTAGCAAACTTGTTAAACTAGACTGTCTAGTCTATTTTGAAAGAACTAGACTGTCCAGTCTAGTTTGTGATTAAATGTGTCCAAACTATAAAAACCTTGTTAATTAAGAGGTGTTGTTAATGACTTCAACTCCAACTGCTAATCTAAGCCGCAGTGAACAGAAGCGAGTACAAATTCTTGAAGCTGCAATCGATCTGTTTTGTGGGCAGGGCTTCCCTAATACCAGTATGGACGAAGTTGCTAAAAAGGCTGGCGTCTCTAAGCAAACTGTCTACTCTCATTTTGGCTGTAAAGACGACCTTTTTGTGGCATCAATTGAATCTAAATGTGTGGTACACAATTTAACAGAAGAGCTTTTTGCCGATCCTCATCATCCAGAAAAAGCCTTGGCAAGTTTCGGTGAATATTTCAGTGAGATGATTGTGAGTCCCGAAGCGCTCAAGGTCTTCACCGCATGTGTGGCACAGGCTGAAACTCATCCAGAGATCTCTGAGCTCTTCTATAATGCCGGTCCAGAGCATCTACTTAACCTAATGTCAGACTATTTGACCTTAGTTGAACAAGCTGGTGTTTATCAATTTGGAAATACAAGAAGCTGCTCTGTGCGTCTTTGCTTGATGATGTTTGGTGAGATGCGGATGAAACTGGAGTTGGGATTAGGAGTTGAGGAGCTTATTGAAGGTCGTGAGGCCTATATTCAAGAGTGCGTCGATATGTTTTTAAGGGCTTATAAGCTTAAATGATTGCTAGTTAAAGTGATCTGTTTTGGTGTTGATGACGTATTAAAGAGTGATTTTATTTTAAATGCCGCTAAAGGAGCTAGCATGATCAATGGGTCTATCAATATTTGCCTGAAAAGAGCAATCGTCGTTTCACTGCTCTCATCTGTGGTTTATCTACCCAGTGTGTCAGCGTCAGGTAAACCCTCTTTCTCCCCTTTTAGTGTCTCAGTTTCCCGTATTGATACGGCTGAAGCGGATATCGGAGAGGGGCAAAATACCCTACAAAGAAGTTCATGGTTGTTTGATGCTAACGCTAAACTCCCTTTAAATAAGCAGTGGTCACTTGGATTCAATTTAGGGTATGGCGACCTAAATTACGACTGGAAGCAAGATGGCAGCTCGATTTTAAATCGCCAACTTCAGGGCTGGCAGCAGGTACACAGGTATAGCGCTGGCGTCTCATTAAGCTACCGTTTGAATAAGCACTGGATGTTTATGGTGGCGCCTAAACTGCAATACGCTTACGCTGACACAGCTAAATCAAGTAACGCCTCTAGTTATGGTGTTGTTGCCTCGGGGATGTACCGATTTGGTAATGGTAACTTGCTTGGATTAGGAGTGGCGTATTTAAATGATATCTCGGAAGTTAGAACGGTACCTTTCTTGGCGGTTAATTGGCAAATTAATGACTCATGGCGACTTGGAAACCCCTTTGCCGCAGGTTTTACGGGGCCAGCAGGTTTAGAACTGAGTTACCAATTAAGCCCAAGTGTGGACTTTGGTTTTGGTGCATCGAAGCGAACTCAAAGATTTTTACTTGAGGATGATGACACGACTGTCGAAGTGGATGAGTGGGTCAGTTTTTTACGGGCTGGCTGGCGAGTGTCAGAATCTGTGACGTTAACAGGTTACGCTGGGTATTACTTTAATGGTGAGTTGGAGCTGAATAAGCCGCAGGTGGAGGTTGAGACCATTGATTCTCAAGGCGCACTGGCTATTGCTGCTGAATATAGATTTTAACTGAGGGGCTAATCGTTATCTAGCCCCTTTACGATTTCTTATACTGGTGTTACTTGCCTAACATCGCTTTTTTCAAGCTGCTTTGAGCTGGCTCATCACCTAACCAAATTTTCAATAATGCTTGCCTGAATGCTTCACCTTCAATAGTGGCTTGGGCAATATTGTTTTTATAAGCTGTGACACCAGATGCTTTGCTGGTGGCGAGAGTAAACTGGTCTCCCTCTTTAATCTCTTCACTAAACAGTGCCATAAAGGCATCTATTTGAGACTGGATCGCAGCAGTTTTCCCCTCAGTTGCATCATCGAAACCTTCAGTAATGGCATCGCGCATTTTGTCAGCTGTGATCATACCTGATGTGATATTTAGGCGAATGGCCGATTGATCTGCATCGATAATTTGGGCGGGATCTGAGTTGGCAGCTGTTAGGTATAAACTGCCAACATAGAGATCAATAAAAAATTTACTGCGAACACCTGCGCCATTGAGTTGCAACTCAGTGTGAGCAAGGGTTATCTGCTCAGGTAGCTGAACGCCGGAGATCTCCATTGCCGAAGTACTCGAAGCGAATAGTAGTGAGCCAATCAGGCTTAGCTTAGTGATAGAGTGGGTGAGGGACATCAAAAACCTCTTAATTGTTTATATTATTGAGTAATACTGCTGTCGAGCTACGAGTTAGCCGCGGTTACCCAGTTGGTATTGTCCATTTTGGTGGATAAATACCGCTTGCTTCTGCTTGGGGGAGATAAGCAGTGGACCATCATCAAAAAACAGGAAACATTTCCAGTTACGCACAAACACATCCCAGCGAGTCTCTATTACTTGATATTTCTCATAACAGAAATAAACGACCTCATCCTCTTTCCATTCAATATAGTTAGCAAACATCTCTGGTAGCGCGGGATCTTCACTGTCCCATGCACTTTGCCAGTGATCAGTCTCTAGCCAAGCATTCCCCTTTGCGGGCCAATCACCTTTGCCAAACTGCTCAGCATTGCTACTGCGGTTGCTGATCCACTTGTTCCACACTTCCATTGACCCCTTCTGATCAAGCGGCTTGATAAAGGCTTTATCTTCATCGGTAACGGGGAGATCTTTATGGTTAAAAATCCATTTACGTTTGTACTGCTCAAGCGGGATATAGTTATGTGACAAGCGGGGACTCCGGAATATATGTAGTGTAGGAAAACACTGATAGCTTACAAATTCTGTAACTTTATGGCGTGTATTATACTTGCTTGTAGGCTTGTTTGAAATAAAAGCCAGCGCTTAACTGGCGTTTATCGAGTCTCTTGTAAAATTGAATTTAAAGAAGGCTAGCTCAGTTTTGCAGCTTTTTCAGATAACTTTGAGCTGTCTGGTTGTTTGGGTCAGCTTGTAGTGCATGGTAGAATGCTGTTTTCGCACTTTCTAGCTCTTTGACTTCAATCATAAACAGTCCAAGTTTTAGCCAAGTAGTTACATCTTCCGGATACTTATTTAAATAGTCTAAATAAGCATTAATAGACTCTTCAAACCTGCCTAGCAGTTTTAAAACGTGAGCGTGCTGCGGAATATAGTCTTCAGAACACTTGGTTAACTGTGTTAAAGCATATTCAGCGACATCTATTTGGCCTGTTTTTAGAGCCAGTAAGCTAATCTGTTTTAGCTCAATTTCGGTTTGTAACTTCTCATCTAAGTTTAACAAAACCTGCAATGCTTCAGTTTCATTTTTTTCAAGTTGTAATTGATGGCAATAGGTAAGGTGGTATAGTCGTTTTGCTTCATCACTATTATCAGATAATTTTTGGAGATTTTTGGCCATTTTAACTAAGGCTGTATGATCATTGTCTCTAATGAGTACGATGATTTTCTCAAAAACATTTTCCATCGATGCTGACTCTTTGACAGTCTCTATATACTCTTTAGGCGTGATAGCTAATTGTTCTATGTACTCATTTGTAATATTTTTTATTAGTTGAGTGTTTTTTTCTACTAACTCAGCACTATCTTTATACTCATCGCCCTGCTGCCAATTCTTGTGCGCAGAAAGCCAAATGTTAACACGACCATGTTGCAGATCTTTTCTCCAAAATTCAGTCAGTGTAGAAAAATCGGGTATGCTAGACAGCTCATCAATTCTATGATCCAGCCTTATTTGAGTGTCACTCACAAGTTCCTGTAATTGTTCAGCAACTACAATAAAAGCTTGGTAATAGTGATCTGTCATCTGATGTACATGATTTTTATTCCATTCATCAGTTTTTTTTGTGGTTAGAAAATCTGAGAACTCCGCTAAACCGTAGGTTTTGATTAACTTTGCGACACTTGAATAACTTTGATTTATTTTTTTATCTAAAAGATCAATTTCAGCAGTATTTTCTGAGCCTTGCTTAACTGTGATATTTTCATCTTTAAGTTGTGTATTCAACTTCAGCGCTTTTTTTGATAAACCTATGATATCTATCAATGTATCAGATAACCTACTGAACTCTTTTTTAGAGGTTAAATTATTTTGTTTTCTTTCTTGAATAGTTAGATTTGGAATCGACTCTAGTAATTCTGAAGGCGTTATATTGTTAAGCTGAAGTTGAATTTCATTGGTGTCCTTATAGGATATACCTTTCACTTTTGCAGCCTTTAGAGATAGGTTTAAGTACTCTATTTTGGGGTTCTGTGATGTTTCATTTGCTAAAGATTCCATGGCCAGTTTTAGCTGTGTAACTGTTTCTGCTTTTCTACCTTCATAGGTTTCTATCCATTCACCCATAATGCCTAAGTTGGGACCAATTTTTGCTTCGACTGAGCCTTTAGTATGAGTAAAACCATCATCTGTAAAACACAGATCAACGCCTGTCAGGATGATACGGGAAAACCCCATTTTAGTTGCTAAATGAACTGAAGCATTCGTTACCGTTGGCCCTAATGTTTCTATATTACCTTTACTTTCAAGTTGCCAAGGGTATTGACAGTCCATAAATAAACTTTTCCCCTCCCATTGACCTAAAAGTCTAGAGCTTACGTGGAATGAGTTAACAAATAAGCTAGATTCGGCAAGTGCCATCATATCTCTGTTGACTTCGAAGCTAAAATCATAGGGGTCTACTGACACAATAACGTGGGGGGTAATCCCCTCTGAAGCTAATTTTCCAGCTACTCGAGAGACTGCAATAATGAATAGTTTTTGATGATTAGATTTTATCCAATTGAGATTTTCATCTAATGATGGACCTCCAGCCACAACTAAACAGCTTTTACCATTAAACTGATTAGCCAATAGAGAAGCTGGCAGCATATTTTCAGAGACATTCTTAAACTGTTGCTCAAAGTATTTTTTTTGGGATGAACTGAGCATCTGTTCCAAATGTTCAGCTTCTAACATTTTTACTACTTGAGTATTAAGTATGCTGTATTCTGGGAGATGGCTAGATGTTGCTGCTAAACTCCTATAATGCTTGAAGTTATTTTTAAGTAAGTAGATACCATAAGATGTTGATGGAAAATTAGATTGGAAATCCTCCAAACTATAAATATATAGTTTATCGATTAACTCTTTTGGGATATCAATGTTCAATAAGCTCAGTACAGGGTTGAGCTCAATAAAGATAAATACACTTCCATCAGGAATGCCTTGCTCTAGTAGGTAGTTGACTAACAGCCCTGAATCCATGCCAACGATAATCTGTAACATATCTTCTTTAGCAAAATCTTTCTTAAATTTTTTGTCATATTGAGTTTTAGAGTCGATGGTATCAAACATCTTTCTATTGACACTCGGTAAGTAATATTCATCAAATGGACTGATTGAAAAAGTATTCTTTATGTTTGATTCAGCTAAATACATTTGATTCCTTTTAAACTTTGCAGGTTAATGTCAATAAAGTGGTGTGTACGACAGTTTTCAGACTATACATATTTATATGCTAGTCTTAGGCCAATTTTAATGCGAAGCAGGATAATATGACTATTTTAGCTGTTTTATTATTTTTGCAGGTTGGCCAGCTACAACGCAGAAGGGAGGGACATCTTTAGTCACCACACTGCCAGCGCCAATGACACTGTTTTGACCAAGGGTGACACCGGGTAAAATGATGGCATTAGCGCCTATCCAAGCGCCTTTGCATACGTTCACAGCTTGGGGGGCTTGATGTCCTTGAGAGAAAATAGGCTTCTGAGGATCGCTAAACTCATGGTTTGCGGTATAGATATGAACTCCTGAGCCGATTAAGACTAAGTCCTCGATAGTAATATTTATAGATTTATCACCATGCTCTGATCCAAATAACATAGTTCCTGGCCTAATGACGACATCGTTACCAATACTAATGTGGTCACAACAGATAGCATAGCTTCCTGGTCTCATCGCACTGTTGTGGCCAAATTTAGCAAATTTTTTCCGACATAACCAAGCACCAAGCCGTTTGGAGTGCAACAGGAGGTGAGTTAGAGGTATGTCTGGACCAATTCGCTTAACCTTGAACCAATAGCTTAGTTTCTTGAACATAATTTATAGTGTAAATCCATCATCAATGATTATGTTTTGGCCTGTTATATACTTCGATTGTTGCGAAAGTAAAAAGATGATCGAGCCCGTTAAGTCTTCGGGTGAAAGCATCCCATGGCCGTTAGTTGAATTTTTGTATGCGTTAAGAAACGCAGTGGGCTGGTTATCTAAAATACCACCAGGGCTGACACTATTGACTCTAAATCGACTGTCTTTTACAAAACTTGTCACATATTTATTAAGGTGGAGTAGGGCTGATTTTATGGCTGCATATTCGACAGGCATAGTCATCGCTGTACCATTATAGATGGAGAAATCAGGGGCGACTACGCCATAAATAGAAGAAATATTAACGACGGACATTGGGGCTTGTTGCTTAATAAATTGTGCCGCACATTGCTGTATAAAGAGAAACGATGAGCCTAAATGCAAAGACAGGTTTTCATTAAAGCTTGCTAAAGATACATCTAAAAATGAGGTGCCATACTGTTTATTGCGTGGGTAAGTACAATTAACGGCGCCAGAAATCTCGACCTGATTTGAGAAAAATTTTTTTACTGCCTCTTCATTATTTGAGTCAAGCTCTACCAAAGTTAATGAATCAGACTCAATTGTCCTGATTTCGCTAAGTCTTGAAGTCATTGCAGAAATTGATAAGTCTGTGGCTATCACGGTTGCGCCTTGATCGAGTATGGCGCAGGTTACTTGTGAGCCTAGTAAGCCTGCTGCACCAGTGATAAGGATTGTTTTCCCTTTTAGCATACCTGTCCTTTACTGCTTAAAATAGCTTCAGCGAATTTGAAATCATAGATATCGTCAATATCAACAGCTCTCTCTTTAGGTATTACAGTGTGAGCAACTTTTCCTGCAAAAAGGCCTGTTTCATTGAGAATATATCGAGGTGTTGATACGTATACTACGGTAGTAATGTCGTAAACAATAGGTGCATCTTGACGCCGGCATACCTCTTTTGAGTTGGCATTTACCAGTTCAACATGGCCAGACCCAGTCTCTTTTATCATGTTAAAATAGGGACTTCGATTAGCCGGTGTTGTGGATATACAGATATCTGCATTGCTTGTTTGAAGCTTATGCATAGCTGATTCAACATCTTCAACACTTCTTAGTGGGCTGGTAGCGGGTAAACTAATAAACCGTTCAAATTCACCATATTCACTCGTAACCCAGTTCACCGCATGTTGCCAAGAGAGCCATTCTGGAGAGTTATCGGTAGCTAAGTGGGCAGGTCTTGGGATTATTTCTGCACCAGATGCTAAACCAATAGTGGCAATTTCATCATCATCTGTTGAGATAAACACCTTATCTATGTCGGTGACATTGAGTGCGGTTTCGATGGAATAGACGATAAGCGGTTTGCCGAGTAAATTTTTGACGTTCTTTCTCGGGAGTCCTTTTGACCCTCCACGTGCAAAAATAAAGGCGTATTGTTTCATTGGGTGACTCCCCACGTCGCCTGCTGTTTAATTTGAGCAATCAAGTTGACTGTATGACAGGCATCTTCTAAGGATGCTGTTGTACACTCACCGCGTTGAATATTGTTGATAAAGTCAGTGACCATGTTGATGTACATTTGGTTCTTATCCCACTGAGGAACTGAGTAGAGTACTTGTGCGCCTTCATGATTGTGAAGAGTGATAGTATTAGTTAATAAGTCCCAATGCAGCCGACCTGTTGAGCCGATAAAAGTACACTCTCGTTGTGCTTGTTTCTGAACAAAATCCATATGAAGCGAGCAAACGCATCCAGTGTCATTTGTTAATACTAGGTCAGCAATCTCCTCAACGTCTAATGCCAACTCCTTGGTGCTTCTAAGTTGTGCATAGCTTAGCGTTAAAGGACCGAGTAACCAATGTAAGTAATCCAGTTCATGGCTTAATTCAAGGAGGGCACCTCCGCCAAGCGATCTGTTCGCGGAAACTGAATGCGTGTAATGCTTATTAGGTCGCCAATCAGGCAAATATTGTCCCACGCTAGCCTGACAGTTATATATATCACCGATAACATTATGAGATAAAAGGCGTTTAACCTCGATGGCAGAGCTAAGATATCTCAGGCAGTACCCGACTATCACTTGCCCTGAGTGTTGTTGAGTTAGCCCTAGAATACGGTCGGCGCTTTCTGGCTCTGAAGCCAAAGGTTTTTCAATCAAAACAGGGATGTCATGTTGGATTAACGCACTTGCGTGGGCCTCATGGAAAGGGCTAGGTGAAGCGACAATCACCAATTCAGGTTGGCTGTCGATGAGCATTTCAATACTTGAGAGCTGAAGATCGGCAAACTCTATCTCTTCGTCAGCGATTCTGCCACTGGCAGAAAGAGCAATAACTTTTGCATCTGGATAGATGAATTTCAGGTTTTGTCTATGACGCTTAGCTATGTTACCAAGGCCGATGACCGCGATGGTTTTCATTGTTCAAAACCAATTGCGCAGATATCTGCCTGAGCTTGTTTGAAGTCATCCATTTGGCCAATGTCGAGCCAATATTCATGGATTGGGAACATAAGAACATGCCCCTCATCAGCAATTTTTTGCTCTAGCAGCGTCGGCATATCGATATATGTATTAGCTGCAACACTCTTTATGATCTCTTGATTAATGACATAAATACCAGCATTCACAAAAAAGCGTTGTATCGGTTTTTCGATCATACCTGTAATGCGACTTCCGGTACCACTTATCACACCGTAAGGTATTTGATAGTCATACTCTCTGACACACATAGTGGCGTCAGCGTTATTGTCATCATGAAACTTGAGCAGCAGTTGAAAATCCACTTTGGTTAGAATGTCACCATTCATAACAATAGTGGGTAACTGAGGAATACTCTTAGGCAATAGGCCAACGGCTCCCCCTGTTCCTAATGGCGTATCTTCATGAACATAAGTGATGTTGATGTTCCACTGACTACCATCGCCAAAATGCTGTTGGATTTGTTCAGGCATGTAATGAGTTGAAATATAGAAATTGGTGAAGCCTGCTTGAATAAAATTGAACAGGGCTATCTCAAGTAGGGGTTTGTCTCCTACTTTTAACATAGGTTTAGGGCATCTATCTGTAAGAGGTTTTAGGCGCGTACCAAAACCGCCTGCCATTATCAGTACCGGATTGGCATAATGAGTCTGCTGTTGTGCACTCTTTAAGGTCTCTAATCCCACGAGGATATTATCTTTGACTAATGGGATTGATAAAATGCTGTGTTGCTGCATAAGTTGAAGCAGTTTTTTCTTCGATGTCGAAGGAGCTGCTGTTCTAGGGTTCGTATTCATCACTTGGGTGACGATAGCATCGAGTGATAAATTATTGAGTAAACCACGACGAATATCACCATCAGTGATCACGCCTAAAAGGTGTTGATTATGATCTATGACTAACGCTACCTGTAGCGCTTGAGAGTTGATGAGCTCTAAAGCATCGCGGAGCGTCTTATCTGGGGATATTGTTACTTTACTCAATATTGGGCTCATATTATGACCTTTTCTCTATCTGACTGCGATAACCATAAGCGATCGAATTATCAGGCATATCTTTAGTAACCGTAGCACCTGCAGCAACGATGCAGTGTTTTCCAATCGAGACGCCTTGTATGATATTCGCACCAGTGGCTACATGAGTGTGTTCACCAATGCGAACGTCTCCGCAGATTGTTGCTCCAGGGGCAATATGACAGTGCATGCCGATATGGCAATCATGCTCAATAATCGCTCCTGAATTAATGATTGTACTCTCACCAATCACTGCGCCAGTTTGTATGATCGCGCCCATGAAAATTTGCGAGCCTGCGCCAATCGTGGAATAGGGTGATAACATTGCATTTTGGGATATCACAGTTTCAAATTGATAGTTAGATTGCGTAAAGTAGTCAAAGATCTCATGACGTAAACTTTGGCCAGGTAAGGAGCCCAAGCCATTTACTAATTTAACCTTATCAGGGGAGAATTGTAAAACATCTTTATCTGAATCAAAGTGTTGTATCTCATTAAAGACCGAGCGAGCACTTTTACTGTGGCTGATCACCGCTAAAATTGTATGATTATTTTGCAATAAGATATCAGCGAGTACACTCGCATGACCTCCTGAGCCGAGTAAAATGACAGGTTTAGTCAAAAATCACCTCTCCGATAGCGTAATCTTTATCCGCTTTAGTGCCGAGCCGTTGCCAATATAGGTAGGGGCTTGCGCCAGTACCGGGTCGCTTAACTGCTAGGTTCTCAGTTGAGAAAATGTCACCTTTTCGAATGGGGTTAACTGTCACTAAGCTTTTTCTGGCAACGTTAATATTTTTTAATTCACTGACTTGAGGCGTTTTAACCCCATCTCCCATTGCCGCCTCTACAGTGCGAATCGCTGTAACCATGGCCGTTAGTTCATCAGGTTCCAGTGATGCCTTATGATCTGGACCTGACATCTCGTTATCTAAGGTAAAGTGCTTTTCAATGATGCTGGCTCCGCGAGCTGCTGCAGCGATGGGGATGGTGATCCCTTGACTATGATCTGAATAACCTACCTGTAGTGAAAAAACCGATGCTAAGGTATCCATTGCCTTGAGGTTTATCTCATTAAACGGTGCAGGGTATTCGGTAGTGCAGTGCAATAAGCTGACCTTTTCTTTTAGGGCTTTTTGCCCCTCTAGCGACATATAAGCTGCTGTAAACGCCTCTATACTTGGCGTTGAATCGTTTGATGTTGTTAGACCGAATGCGATAACCCCTAGTGCTGATTCAATCTCGGCTAAGGTCGACATACCTGTAGATAGAATGAGATCGCAGCCTGTACGAGCATGTTCAAGTATAAAGGGAGCATTGGTGATCTCACCTGAGGCAATTTTTAATGTCTTGAGCTGAAGTGTGTGAACTAAAAAATATAAACTTTCAGAGTCAAACGCCGTAGAAAGAAACTGTATACCAAGTTTGTTGCAGTAATTAATTAGGCGTTGATGAGCGTCGTGTGACAGCTCCAAGCGGCTTAACATTGTAAGTTGAGATTCGACTTTTTTTGTGTTGCTTATCTGATAATCAGCTTGCTTGGCTGTGGCTGTCACTAAACTTTTAGCATTAAAAGTTTGAAATTTAACGGCATCAGCTCCTGCTTTATGGGCGACATTGATGAGTTCGATGGCTAAATTCTCATCGCCATTATGATTAACGCCCGCTTCGGCAATAACAAATGTCTTACTCACCTAATAATCTCCTTCAGTAACATAAACGCTTCGGCTGATTCACAACCAGCCTGTACTCCTCTAACAAAGCTTAAGGATGAGATTGCTTTTCGACTTCTAGGAAAGGGAAAGTGACTCATCTCAGATTCAAAATGATCGAGAATATTTAGTTTTTGCTCTAAAAAATCTGAGATATCGACAAAGACATTAGGTTTAAAGCCTCCATCTTCAGGTTTAAGTCCAAAGTCTGTTTCTGATAGAGTTTCGTAAGCTAATATCCGCTTTATCGATGGATATCGAAAGGTTTTAGAAGAAGCCGTGATGGCATCAAAAACAACTTCGTGATCACTGTGGGCGTCATTTCTATACGCTGTGTAGATCAGTTCAGGCTCCACGCTTTGAATAACTGAAGAGATAGCTGAAATGATGTTCTTTTTTGGCAAACAGTCTAACGATGCGGGTGGAAGAAAAAGTTCATGAACCTGTTTAAATTTATACAGAAGTCCAACTTTGGCTATTTCATCTTTCCTTATGTTAATTTGCTCCTCGCTGAAGCCTGAATCGAGAGACATACCTGTGACAATCAACCAATGCACCTCATCGCCTATGTCGATATGTTTTAGAATGGTCCCACCGCAACCTAATGACTCGTCATCAGCATGTGGAGCAATAACAAGTACCTTTTTAGTCTTCATTTTTTAAAGGATCCTCTGTCTTACCGACTATTAATGCAAAGTTATTCTCTTTAATCAGAGAATAAGCAAGTTTGGCTGAGTTGCCATTTCCATAAGGATTAGAGATTTGAGCTAATTTTTTAGTGAACTCAGGTGAGGAAGCTTGTTTGATACCTTGTTTGATAGCTTTTAATGTGGCATCAACAAATAGGACGTTATCTGTGCAATAACGGTCCCTCTGCCTTGCTCCAACATTGACGCAAGGTACAGGAATGCTTGCAGCTTCGAGTAGTCCTGCAGAAGAGTTTCCGACAATCAAAGAGGATTGCTTAAATAAGTTTACAAATTGTTCACGTGACAAGTTTCCATATAATGTCACATCCTCATATTTTTTAGCTGCATGCTTTAAAGCTGAACGTATTTCAGCATTACCAGGGTCTGAGTTCGGTAAACCAAGAAAACAATGATACCCAGCAGAATTAAGAGATTCGACCATTGTGTCAATGAGTTGAGTTGATATTCTCTTTTCTTCATCTATAGGATGATAAATTAATATTGCTGCTGGCTTGGTTACAGTTTTATTTGCGATTAAGTCTTTAATATTTGGAATAGGCTTAACATTGTTAAATTTATCTAATGCAATACTGCCAATGTTAAATATACGTTGGGGGGGCTCCCCTAAAGACAGTAGTCTTCGCACATGTTCATCTGTGCTTACGAAATGGCAAGTCGATAGTTTAGATACGGCATGTCGAATGGGGTTGTCAATATGCCCATCTGCAGCATGATCCCCTCCATAAAAGTGAATCGTAGGTATTGATAAATAACCACCTAATAGTGCCCCAACCATGACTTCTTCACGGTCGCCAGCATAGATAATTAGATCTGGATTAAATGATTTTACGACATCAATAGCGGATATAAGCAATATTGATGCGCTTTTTAATCTACCTGCTGAACTGTTAGAGTCTAGTAAGCTCTCTATTTCCATTAAAATATCAAAACCATCATTCTTTATATCGTTAACTGTATGACCGAAAGACGTTGAGTTATGTGCTCCACCGACCAATAGTTTGAGTACAAAACTAGTATCTTGCTGTAATTTAAAAAATAATGGACTTAACAAATCATAATCTGATCTGATTGAGGTTATCGCTAAAATTTTCACTAAAAGATATCCGACATTGACATTTGTACAAATATTTTTGGCTCTGAACTTGTGTTAAAAGTCCTGTAACCAAATCGGTATGCAAAAGCGACTTCGCAACCGGAATTAGCCAAAAACTCCTCTGAAACAGGTAAAATTAAATTGATAGAGCTCATCGATTTGGCTAAATTTAAAGATGGAGCCGTCGAGAGGTGCATGACATCAAATCCATCATCCAATGCTTTGAGTCCAATGTTTTTATCGTAACTCCATGTTTGATTTGGCTTACTTGTTCTCCAGTTACAAACTTTTTCTTGACTAAGGTTTAGAGTAAAACTACTCGAATCTATGTGTTGATTTAGTTGTATTACAGCTAAATCAATCATATCAGCTTGCAAGGTGATGACCTTGTATTCTTCTGAAACTGTCCAACCTAAACGTTTTTTGAAACCTGGTACGGAGTTGTCATTGGGGAAGCCAAAAACAATGGCGGGTTCATTTAAGCTCTCTATTTTTTTATAAACTCGCTCAGCGAGTAGCTGAAAAAGTCTATGCTTTCTATAATCTACAGCGACCATAGTTGTCATCGATAAAAATCCGAGCATAGAGCTCGAACTGTTTTCAAGGTTCATGGGTATGACTGCATAGTGTCCAATTATTTTATTATCATGAATTGCAATGGATACTAATGGCTCACCAAAGGGGTTATCAAGATAAGCCCACTTCCATAAATCGCAATTTAGCTCCTTATCAAAGGATTCAAGAAAAAGTGCTGCAATACCATCATAGTGCATTAGTAACTGTGAAGTATTCTCTATATCAATAAATGAAATTTCATCAAGAATGTTCATAAAACTCAGCCTTTATTTTTCGTTCAAAATGCCCGCACACACAAACCACTTGAGCAAATAGGGTTTCTCTTTCTTTCATTCTCAGTTGAGTATCTAAAACTCCCATCCTCATAAAGTTATATTCTCGTGTTGATTGGACTACTTGGTAAATTTACCAGACGCTCTTCAAACCATTCTGAGTGCTGAAGTGAACCACGCAACGCATCTTTAAACATGGGAAGGCGATGCATCAGTTGCCAGACTGGCCGAGTCATCACCCCACTATCGTTGGTTAACTTGAGCAGTTTGTCACGACTATGAAGATTGGGACAAATAACCGCATTGAGCCAATAGTTCGATTTTGCGTAACTCGGCTCTTGGACAAAAAGCAATTCGCCGCCATCAAAGAAGCTGTTGTAATGCATTGCTAGAGCGCGTTTTTGTTCGATAAACAGAGGTAGACTCTCCATTTGAGCACAACCAAGTGCAGCATTTAAGTTAGGCATTCGGTAATTAAAGCCGGCTTCATCATGATAAAACTCGTAAGGGTGGGGCACCTTTGCGGTTGTTGTTATGTGTTTTGCTCGTATGCCATTGGCTTGGTTATTCGTGAGCAACACTCCACCGCCACCGGTGGTGATTATCTTATTGCCGTTGAAACTAAGTGCGGCAAATTCACCTATTGTCCCCGTATGTTTTTCTTTATAGCGTGAGCCTAAACTTTCGGCGGCATCTTCAATTAAAACAAGATTCCATTGCTGGCAAATGAGCACTAATTCATCCAGTTCAACGGGGTGACCAAAGGTATGCATAGGCATCACAGCTTTGATGGTTTGCTTCGTCTCTTTGTGAATACATAAGCCCTCTTCATTAAGAAGCCCATACTCTTCGAGGTAAGTTTGCACAGCTTGTGGGCTTAACCCTAAGCTCACGGTAGAAATATCGACAAAAATAGGTGCTGCGCCCATGTGATATAAGGCATTGCAAGTGGCAACAAAAGTCAGGGATTGAGTGATCACCAGATCGCCACTTTGTACCCCTGCCATGTATAAAGCGGTGTGCAAGGCACTGGAACCGCTCGAAGTGGCAATGGCTTTAGGAGACTGAGTAAAAGCTTCAATTTTTTGCTCGAAATCAGTGACAAACTTGCCAACACTAGACACAAAAGTACTGGTTATTGTCTCTGCAACATAAGCCTGTTCGTTGCCTGCAAACGTTGGAGCATGCAAAGGAATAAACTCATTGGTTTGATAGGTTTCTCGAATAAACTTAACTAATGACGACATAGCAATGAAGTCCTTTTAGCGTGATTCGTTTACATTTTTTCATCAAGAGACCTTCCTGTTTCTTTATGGCCGAACTCAGGCAGCATAAGATGAAAAAGCTGGACTACTTGCTCTTTACTCCATGACTTGGCTAACTTCATTGATTCGATCTCTTGTACGAATAACTCGAGTAGTTTTGGGTCGTATTTTAGTCTATTCTTGATGATCCCCAGCTCCGAAAATCTAGCCATATCCAGGGTTTCTTGTGCGGTAAAAAACTCCTCAACCTCCTTCTCACCAGTTGTATCACTGACGGTGAAGTAGCATGGCCAAATGCCTTTAGCTGGCAGTGTGGCAGCCAATTGCCGTGCCTCATCTTCACTTTGACAAATATGGGCTTGATAGCCTCTAGATGAAAGATACCTTACGGCGATGTCAGCAAAGGAAATAAGATGTTGCTCTTCATCAAGTTTGGGAAAGAAAATATCTCGATTTTCACCAAAAATACAAGACATTAAACAGAGTTCGCCAGATTCTTGAGCGGTGACAAAGTAACGTTTAATATCTGTCGGGGCAACAATAGGTTGTTGCTTTAACATGCGCTGATTAAAACTATGTAGCAATGATCCATCAGAGAACGCCACATTGGCAAAACGTGCGGTTGATATTGTCATCTCTTCACTGCGACGCATCAGGAACATCTCCATGATACGTTTAGAGGCACCCATCATATTGACTGGGTTGGCGGCTTTATCGGTTGATACACAGAAGTACTTCTTCACACCAGAGGCTATCGATTGCTCAATTGTCTTATCGGTGTTGAAAATATTGATATTTATCATGCGCATTAAGGTGAAGGGATCTTTTTCGCTTCTGACATGCTTAAGTGCAGATAGATTGAGTACATAATCATACTGACCATCTTGAGCTATAAACGCGTCATATTCTATCGAGTCGATATCGAGCGCGAAGGTTTGAAAGTCCCCATTGATGTACCCAAAAGAGCTGCGTATATCTCTGACTAGCTCAGCTAAGTTATTCTCGCTGATATCGACGACATGTAACTTTAATGGAACACGCTTAAAAATCTCTTTTACCACAGCCTGACCAATAGAGCCTGCACCACCTAGAACGAGAAAACGAGACTGACTAACCTCATCGATTAACTGAGCCTTGTAATGCCCAATATCTTGAGTAAACAGTTCTTTCTCTCTTCCAATTAGCTTTAAGGTGTTTGTCATTGTGCTACCGATGGTTTGATGCATTCAACTTATAGATAAGTCAGCTATTACAAGTGGATCTAGTGATAACTAAAGTCTATCTTATTTTTTACTAAAAATATTTTTAATACACCGAGAATTAATGCAAAAAATGAACCAAATCACTAACATCCCCTTTCTAGGTACCATAATGAGCTGACTTTCAGTAACCTCTGACAAGAAATTGGCTATTTCACAGGAAAGGGCGAGCTTGGGAGCACCACGGTAGAACTGATGGGGGAATGTGACTGTGATTGTGAAAGAGTCTAAAGTGGATAGGTTACAGATTGTGTCAGTGTTCGTGTAAAAAGTAGATACAACAGCTCTCATTAATTTCGAAATTCAGATGAGGATAAGCATCTGAGTTAATCCGAAAGCCCTAATTTGCTCCGACCCCTTTATCAAAATCGAAGAGACGAACTTGTTTCAGATAAAGGTGCAGATGCGGCTGTGGCCGTTGACAGCATGGATGCTGTCGTCGAGCTTACAGGGACGTACTTGTTGCGTGTCACAGAAGTAGCTTCACATCAGCCTGCGGCAAGCAATAGATAACGCTGAACTTAGTTGAACTGAAAAAACGAAACAGATAACAATGAAAGTTGATGTATCAGAGCTAACTAAGATGGAACTGCCCATCAAGTACCAGTCGGCACTTGGAAAAGTTTGGTCTCCCCACAGGGACTCGAACCCCGATCGATCGCTTAGGAGGCGACTGCTCTATCCTGTTGAGCTATAGGGAGACGGGAGTGATTATACTGGTTTTCTCCCTAATGAAAAGAGGGGATGAAAAGCTAATTAATTTAGTTGCTTATTTCTTATACTCTTCATAGCTCACATCTTTATCGCGATGTCGTTAATCTGCACATTGTAGGCGGCTTTTTGGTTCACTAACATTGCTGTGGCAGTGTCTTGAGTGACTTGGTCTATCTTAATGGTCGCTTTACTCTCACTGGCTACGGCGCGCATCTTGTCAAAACGATCAGGCATGTTTTCTTGAAGGACTAGCTGGAACGTGTCTCCGACGCGGATCCCATGGCGGCGACCTAGATTAATGATCACTCTGTCATGTTGCTTAGCGACCACCTGACCAAGAATGGGGCGGCAGGTTAAACTGGTATCAATCTCTTGTACTGCTTGGGCTAGCACCTTGTCGATATCTTTTCCGTAGGCTGAGTTCCAGAATCGATTTTGATTCGAGGGAACTGTCTCCTGACGTTCAAACTCCCAGGGCGCCGATGAGGTGAAATCTTGACTCCAGATCTGCTCGCCACTGATCCCGTGGTAAAGGGAGAGCCTGAGTTGAAATTGGCGAATGGGATCGCTGCTCCAGAGTCCTAACATGTTGCTCTCGGCAGGGTTGGTGGAGATATCGATGATCTCTGGAAGCAGCACATATTGGCTGTCGGTTATTTCGCTGAGCCAGCTAGGTAGTCTGTAACCTCTGATATCCACTAAGGCTTGTTCTATATCGAGTCGCTCATTGGCGTGAATATGGGAGAAACTGCTATTTGAGGACTGGGTTAGTGCATTACCAATGCGAACAGAGAGGGCTTTTTCAAAGGCGCCGATATTGCCGTAACGCAGTTGTGCTCTGTCTCTTATCATCGACTGGGGCACTAATATTGCCGCTTTTAGTGACTGGCTGTCACATTGGGCTTGGTGAGCGCTGGCTCCGATAACATCAACTTTTACCATGACAGTGAGTTTATTGCCCTCTATTAGCTCGTTGATAAGCTCAACTTTAGCGGCTTGGGACTGTTTTTGTAGTGAAAAACTGTCTTGGGTTAATTGACCATTATTAACCGTTTGAGTACTGGTAAAGCTGGCGCCATTTTGAAGTGTGGCATAGGTTAGGGCTTGATGAATGGCATCTTCGCGAGCTTTGGTGACATTGCCATCAACAATATTAGACTCCCCTTTGACGACGACCCAAGCAGCCACAGCTAAGTGGGAGTAGAGCGATATTAAGGTAAGCAGAAGCAAGGTTACAAATTTCATTTTATATCCATCTATTGCCGTCGATATCAGTGATGAGTGGCGCTATCGACATAAAAATGACAGTAACAGCGACTGTCAGCCATATGTTTATGGTAAAGCAATTATCATGCCTCTATCTTAATAGCAGAGCTTATTAGTGTTTTAGCTGCAGGGTAAGTCTATATTGGTCATGCTTAGTTTGAATGTTTTGATAAATCGTGGTTATGGGCTTAGCCCATAACCATCAGGTTAGCGCGAGATGACTCTCCGTTCTGGAGTTATTTTTGTTGGATTAATGGGATGAGTTTGTTTGCGAGCCAGCTGTAGTATTTATCATTGCCGTGGATCCAATCATGATTACCGTCAGCGTATTGTATCTCGGACAGATAAGTTTCAGGATCTGTGACCTCTTGATCGAATGTCGTCGCTGCATTAAAGAAGGTAAGACCAAATTGACTCCATACATATTCCACTGCATAGAAATATGAGTAGATGAGGTTTGTCATCGATTTAGACTCTTTAAAGTACTGACAAAATGGTGGATCGGATACCACTATCACTGTGTGTCCCTGATTGTGAAGCTTCAACAAGATAGAGAGTTGATCGGTGAGATCATCATTAAAATAGTCGACAAACTCTTTTGTAGTGATTTCATCAACGCCTTCTGGGTAGGTTTGCTCTAACCATTTGGAAAATCGTGAGATATTCTGATGTGTCTGCATTCCTAGGTTAGTGATGATGGTGGAATTCGCTAAGGTTTTATCTTGCTGATGAGTATTTAAGTTTACTAGTATCTCAGACCAAAGCTTCCTCGAAATGGCGCTCTCGAGGGGAACAAAATACTCGGCATCACACATGGCAAACTTCTTTTGTGAGAAGCCTGAACCGTTCATAACCATACCGCCACAATGGGGGATATCCATTTGGTTTAGTGAGCGTGATAGTTTACCCATATGGCTGTCACCAAAAAGGGTGAGGTTCACCTTTTGAGTTTGTTGTTGGCTCTCTTGAAGTTTTTTTGTGGCTTCGAGTAACTCATCTTCGCAAACGACTTCATTAGTATCCGGCTGCTCTATAGTGGTTTGAGCTGTTTCATCATGAACTGTTTTAGGGGAACTCTGTTTATCAATCACAGTTTTGAAATGCTGCATAACATAGTTGACAGCTTGTGGAGTGACAGATCTTAGGTTGCTCTCAAATCTAAAGTCGCCAGCATTGGGAACGGTTATTAGTTCGTATGAGGGGAAGTAAGAAAATTCGGAATAATGATCGCTCATGAAGCCTGCAACGGTCCGCAATAATGATTTTGAACCTTGATTGGCAACTAAGATATGTTTGTCAGTCATGGTAGCTGTTAAAGGTACTGGTGATACCGTTAAAATGATCTGAATCGTCGGGTTGATGGATTTGAGTCTTGCAGAAATCGCTTTAAGATCTGCACATAACTCTTCATAACTGAAGTTATGGAACTGATAAATAGAATCATCAAATTTGCCAGAGATGATCCCTGGGCAACTGGGATAGAATACATCTTCATTATCTCTCCAGGCCTCAGTCAACCCTAAGGTAAAAACCAGTACATCTGTGGTTGTGATTGTTGCGCGCATTTCTGCCGAGGCCTCGCTGCGAGCTGTCACTAAATCAGCTAGTGAGTCAAAACCTGCAGGATTAAAGTTGGGCCTTAATAGATCGTAATACCTGTTGTCCTTACAATAAGTAGCGCAATTAATATCAAGTTGGCTGCCCCTGTCCTCAATATCAAACCATTGCAGAAAGCCCCTTGGTGTATAGAGGTTACCAAATGCAAAACTGGAAACTTGGTTGGATTCAAGCTTACTTTGATTAAATAGATAACTACCTGCGTTTAGCCACTTACCAACATGCTGTGCAAAGCAGGATCCTATGGATGAGATCCTAGGTGTATGCTGATTTAAATGAATGTTATGAAGTTTGGGAAATATCTCGTGTCCAAGTTCAATATCAGCAACACCAGTACGCCAAAAGGAGCTATCGCCTTGATGACTATAAGGTGTAAATCCTGTTTTTTGCATAATGTTAGCTCCAGATCTTTAATAACTTAAAACGAAAAAGTGCCATAGTTATGGCGGTTTACGTTCTTCTTTGCTGACTAAAGCAATTAGTGTGCCTCTAAGGCAGCGTTAGATAAATAGATTAAAGTTATGTGCAAAAAGGCCGATGTAGTGGCTAGTAGAGCTGTATTAGCTCAGAGAGTGCGTGTATTACTGTGTAGTTAAAGTCCTTTTGGCTTGATACTTGCTTTCTCTATATATACCCAAGCTACCTCAAGATGCTCGTTTCAGAGCTCCCGTAGGATAGCTGAACAAGGCAGTGATTGAGGATAATGGTTACTCCCTTGTTGATATCACTAACGCAGTGCAGGAATTCTACGGGAACTCCCGAAGGGCAAGGCGGGAAGCAACATTTTTCTGTGTTATGAAATATTGAATTAGAACAACTAGTCCTACTATTTCATGCCTTGAACTCTGTCACTTCTCGACATGCTGAACTCTGCATCTTGAAGTCGTTTGGGTATAAGATTATTAAGTGAGCTTGTCAGTGTTAGTTTGCCCATTTGGGATGTTTATTTTTATATTAGCTCTGTCGATTCATTGAATTGTTTGTTTAATTTAAGGTTTAGCCATGCGTACCCTACAGCTTGTTTTATTTACATTACTCCTTAGCGGGTGTGCTCAGCAGGTACACACTACCAAGTCACCGCTTGCCGACGGCAATCGGTTGCCGTCAACGTCGGCCATTAATCATGTTTCACAGCAGATTGCGAACGAGTTGGTAAGGCAAAATGATGCTTTACGTGCTAATCAACCTTTGCTGGTTGCTACACCTGTTTTACTCGCTGATTTAAATCAGACCAATGCTGTAGGGCTTCAGCTCCAGGAGGGGTTAACTGCAGCAATGCACGATCATCAATTTAGTTTGGTCGATATCAATGTGGGCGAGAATATTCGTGTCACCCCTCAGGGGGATTTTTTATTGACGCGAAACTGGAAGCAACTGCCAACCGGTATTGCTGTTGAGCATGTATTGGTGTCGACCATGAGCATGAGCAGCGAAGGGATGGTGATTAATGCCAGAGTCGTTAATATTACCAATAATCGTGTTGTCTCAGCCTCACAAGCGAGTTTTGGACTTGAGCAGTTACCAGGATATTTAAGGGCGTCAGAACAGGTGGTCTCTCAAGATGGATTACTTTACCGAGACAGTGGCATGGGAGAGAAAGAGGTGAGAGTGATTGGAGGTTTGAAATGAATAAGTATTTAATCTTGATAGTATTCTTACTATCTGGATGTGCATCCCAAGATCGATACATAGAGTGGGAGACGCAAAAACCTGAGAGCTTTCCAAAGCTGACCGCTATTGGCTATGCAACTTTAGATGCCCAACCCTCGAAGAGTAAGTCTCAGCAGGTTTTGATGGCGATGCAAGCCTCTAAAATTGCTGCTTATCGTGAACTTGCTGAGCAGGTTTATGGCCAAGAGCTCTCTGCGACCAGTAAGGTTAACGATTGGATGTTAACTGATGATGCGATACAAGCTTCTGTTACAGGCATTATTAGAGGGGCTAAAGTGGTCAAGAGTTATCCAGCGGGAGAGCACTATGTCACTGAGCTGGAACTGGATTTCTCACAAGTTTGGGCGCTTTATCAACAAAACAATAGGCCGCAAACAATTAAGAGTGTGACCTATTTTTAACTTTTAAGAAGTAACAAGTAAGAAGTTGAGGATTATCCCTCAACTTTTTAATGTCCTATTTCTATCATGATTATTTTAATTCCCCTAGCAGAACAGATAGCTTCCTTTTATTGGGCACTCTTATTGCACCCTAACGATTGAATTCTAGTGTTAGAGTCATTAACGATGAGGGGGAGGGAGCTGTACTGATTAGCTGATAAAGGTACGGATACAATTGTGCTGTGAACTGAGGGAGCTGGGGGCAAGTTTAGAGGCGATTAGCAGACTTAGCTGCTGATTAAGCTTTTAAGTTATTTCCTAAGGTCGATATTGTCGATGTCTTACCTTTGCCATTGTAAGTGAGGCTTGATGCATTTCTACTGGCCTGAAGAGCTTGGGCGAAACGATTGACACTGGCCAAGTTGAGCTCAATTAAGCTGGCATTTTCCATATTAAGCTGCTGACATTCTGCAAGCTGCTCTTTGGCAATCTTCACTTGATTGACGAGAGCTGGCTCAGTAGAAAGCGCTGCTATGTCGGGTTGAGCGGATAAAACACCATCATTGGCCTTTAAGGCGTCAAGTAACTTAGCTTTGCTGGAAGCCAGTGTAAGTAAAAGCTCGGCATCTTGATCAATCAATGCGCTCTTTTCTTCAGATATTGTTACTTTCAGCTCTTGTAATAGCTGATGTTGCTTTTCAATGATGCTGGATAATTGGCTCATACAGACTAATTGAGATCCTTGAGTTCATTTTCAAACATAGCGATGTTGCTAGCAAGCTTTTCAGGATCGACTTTATAGCGTCCCTCAGCGATCGCAAGTTTAATTTCAGCAACTTTCTGCTTATTCACTTCAGGAATGTCACTCAACTTTGCTTGGATGCTCTGCAGTTGTTGAGCTTGAGAAGTGATCGACACTGAGTCACTTTTAGGAGGCGTGCTAATTGAACTAGCATTATTACCAGCTTGACTCGTTTGAGTGTTGGTTTTGTTCGCTGATGCCTTGTTTACATGGGCGTTAGCAGCGGAGTTTACTTGTTTAATATCAATAGCCATCATCAGGCTCCAGCAGTAAAAAAAAGAAGAACATACTCGTGTATCGGCAAGGATAAGTAGAGCTTTAGTATATTTTTACGTTTTTTACATTCTAACTTCAACTTCACCTACACCCGTGACGGTAGCATGCAGACTTTTATTGGAATGTGTATTCTTAATTCGGATTCTATCACCTAAATTTCCATCTCGCAGCGCTTCACCGACAGTTTTTATCACGACATTTGCCGAACGGGCGTATATTGAGACAGTATCGCCTTTACACACAAAGCAAAGATTACTACTAAATATAGGTTGATTAGGGGGAATTCGCCTCTTAACTCGAGTGCCGACGACCTGCTTAATGTCGTCAAATTGCTGACCTCTGAGGTTTGTTCTATCAACGTACTCGATTATGACATCATCGTTGGAAAGTAAGTCACCTGGGCCTAATGTCTCTCTTGCAACGACAACTGGATAGAGTATGTCTACGCGCACTGAGAGAAAAATTTGCCAAGGGTAATCCAGTTGTGGGCTATCACAACTTATTTTTACCGTATTGGTTCGTTTAATGGCTCTATTTGTCGCAAGCTCTGCCTTTACGGGGGGGAAGCATGCTGGTGGTGTAATTCGCGTATCTAGGCTTTGAGGGGTGATCTTTACTTTAGCGTCACCTGAGACATCTATTTTTTTTTCTATGGTCTCTATAGCTAAATTTGATATGGTCGATAAAGAGGGCACACTAGCCTGAGTAGCACTTAAGGCGTGTGTCGAGAATAATAATGTGAATAAAATGAGTACATTTTTTACTTTCATAATGAATAGACTAGCTTGAATCGCTAGATTACACCTATACTTTCGTAAAGAACGTGATTTTGCACTTCTCAAATCTAAGAGAAGGAGTCATAAACTTGACTAATTCATGTTCTGGTTGTGAGATATATCTATTCAAGCAATTAATATGCCTATACTCAGTTAAGTTATGAAATGTAGGTCAGCATCCTAAAGACGACAAGGCAAGCGTATTATGTCAAGTATTCTTGAGTCAGTTAACAAACGAACCCAGCTAGTTGGGGCGAACCGTTTAGAGCTTTTACTTTTTAAGCTTAACGGCCGTCAAAGGTTCGGAATCAACGTGTTCAAAGTTAAGGAGGTACTACAATGCCCACCCTTAACCAGTTTGCCTAAATTAAGTTCCTTTGTTAAAGGGGTTGCACACATTCGTGGTGCGACGATATCTGTGATTGATCTCAGTGCGGCAACAGGTGGCCGTCCAATTGAGGATATCGACGGTTGTTTTATCATTATTTCTGAATACAACCGAAGTATTCAGGGATTTTTGGTAAAGTCAGTAGAGCGGATAATTAATATGAATTGGGAGGCGATTATGCCGCCTCCACAGGGGTCTGGACGCTACTCTTATCTGACTGCTGTGACTGAGATAGAGGGTGAGTTAGTTGAGATCCTTGATGTCGAGAAAATTCTTGATGAGATATCTCCAGTTAAAACTGAAATTAGCCAAGAGTTAAGTGAGCAGCTAACCATAGATGAAGATGATAATTTTCATATCATGGTTATCGATGATTCTGCAGTGGCAAGAAAGCAGATCATTCGTGCTCTTGAAGCATTGGGATTGCAGATCGATACGGCCATTGACGGTAAAGATGCATTAAATAAACTCACCAAAATGGCTGAAGAGATGGATAATGTCTCCAAGGAGATCCCGCTTATTATCTCAGATATCGAAATGCCAGAGATGGACGGCTATACGCTAACAGCAGAGATTAGAGATAATCCAAAGCTGAAAGATATTAAAATTGTGCTGCACACCTCCTTAAGTGGAGTATTTAATCAGGCCATGGTGGAGAAAGTTGGGGCGAATGACTTTATTGCTAAATTTAATCCCGATGAGCTTGCTGCGGCAGTGAATAAGCATTTGAGTCTAGAATGATAGAAGATTGAGGGCTGCGGTTTTTATATTATGCTTGTTTCTTTATACTTGCTAATGTATAACCCAGCGCTCTATACAATATGATGTTGTTATAGCCTGTTTTACTGATATTAGGATATCTAGGTGCCAAATAAATCACTTGCTGAAGCTGAATACACACAATTTAGATTATTTCTGGAACAACACAGTGGTATTGTGCTGGGTGATAATAAGCAGTATTTAGTACGCAGTCGCTTAGCACCTTTGATGGGACAGTATAATCTTCCATCCTTGTCTGAAGTGGTCAAACACTCCATGAAGCCAACTGAGCGGCAGCTGAGAGCATCTGTTATCGATGCGATGACCACGAATGAAACTTTATGGTTTAGAGATCGGTACCCCTTTGAGTTGCTATCTAATAAGTTATTGCCTGAATACAGCAAGCTTGGTAGACCACTTAAAATATGGTCGGCGGCCTGTTCCTCAGGTCAAGAACCCTATTCACTTGCCATGACTATTTTGGAGTATCAACAGAAAAAGCCAGGAACCTTGCCAGGTAATGCCTCAATTCTAGCAACGGATCTATCTCCGTCTATGCTTGAAAGGTGTAAAAATGCTGAGTATGACAATTTGGCATTAGGCAGAGGCTTGTCTGAGGAGCGTAAGCGTCAGTTTTTTACAGCGACCAATGACGGCACTATGGTGATCAAGGACAATGTTAAACGTCTAGTTAACTTTAGAGCCCATAATCTACTTGAAAGCTATACCTTGCTAGGTAAGTTTGACATTATATTTTGTCGTAATGTGCTTATCTATTTCTCTCCAGAGGCAAAGGCCAAAATCCTGCGGCAATTTGCTGCCGCTTTGAACCCGAAAGGGATACTCTTTCTTGGCGCATCTGAGTCAATTGCCGGATTAACAGAGGAGTTTGATATGATCCGCTGTAATCCAGGTATCTATTATCAAAAGAAAATCTAAATGATTATCTAACCTATCGTCTATATCGAGCTTGAAACTAAGTGCCTGTGACTTCTGCGGTTAGTTTCATACTCTGATAGAGCATTTAGCCTTATATATCCTCTGTTATCTCTTCGTTAAGCCATTCTAATTAAGCCCGTTTATTAAGCGTTTCACTCTTTTCTTACTTACCTTTAACGTGCTCAAGGTCAAACCTCCTCATATAGCTCTTGATATTGTATTTTTTGGCATGACAATTGCTTTGTTATTGACATTGAGTTTAGGAGGCAGTTTTATGGCGATTAGTTTTGATAAGGCGTTAGGAGTTCACCAATACACACTAGGGATCCGCTCCCAACGTGCAGAGGTTATCTCTTCGAACATTGCCAATGCAGATACTCCTCACTATAAAGCGCGTGATATCGATTTTGATAAAGCACTGCAAGCTGCAACAAGTCAACAGCGTGGGCTGGCGATGACTGGCAGTGACAGTAAACATTTCGATTTAGCAGCCCTCTCTGAGCAACATTATGGTTATAGAGTGCCTAATCAGCCAGATACCGGTGATGGTAATACCGTTGATATCCAGCAAGAGCAATCAGAGTTTATGCAAAATGCCCTTGAATATCAGATGTCACTGGGTTTTTTAGACAGTAAGTTCTCTGGACTTAAGAAAGCACTGAAAGGAAATTAATGATGAGTTTATTCAATATTTTTAACGTTTCAGGCTCAGGTATGTCGGCTCAATCGGTAAGATTGAACACCACTGCCAGTAATATTGCCAATGCCGATTCAGTCTCCAGTAGCATTGATGAGACATACCGTGCAAGGCATCCCATTTTTGAAGCTGAGATGGCTAAAGCTAGTCATCAGCAGCAATCATCACAATCTGTTGCCGTTAAGGGCATAGTTGAGAGTGATGCGCCTTTGCAGAAGGAGTACTCTCCTAATCATCCAATGGCTGATACAGATGGCTTTATCTATAAACCGAATGTGAACGTGATGGAGGAGATGGCGGATATGATCTCGGCGTCTCGCTCATATCAGATGAATGTGCAGGTTGCTGAAGCGGCAAAGTCTATGCTTCAGCAAACCTTAAGAATTGGCAAATAGAGGAGCTAAGCAGTGAGCCTCATTAATCCGCTAAATAGTGCCCAAAATGTGGGCGGTGCTTCCCAGACATCGAATCAATCTGTGGCACCAGCGCAGCAAACAGCTTCGGCAGCACAAGCTGCTACGCAAAATACTGAGCAGACGTCGACAACGGGAAATCCATTTATTGATGCGATTCGCTTACCGGACGAATCATCGATACCTGAGCCCAATAATCAGGAGTTGACCCAAGAAGATTTCTTCTCGCTATTAAGTCAGCAGTTGTCGATGCAAGATCCGTTCAAGCCTGTTGATAATGATCAGATGATCGCTCAGATGGCATCATTTTCTACGGTAGACGGCATTAATAACCTTAATGATGAGATTGTTAACCTTAATACTGTGATGACCTCGAGCCAAGCGCTGCAGGCATCAGGCTTAGTTGGGCAGAAGGTGTTGATCCCATCTGATACTGGGCATGTTTCAGCCGAAGGCCGAGAGCTTAAAGGGATCATCAGTACCCCTGAAGCTATCGAAAGTATCACGGTACGTGTTGAAGATGACAAAGGACAGTTAGTTAAATCGTTTACGGTTGATGGCAGTGCTGGCGGCAACGTGGATGTGGCATGGGATGGACTTGATAAAAATGGCGAGCCAGTTGCCGACGGTAACTACTCCATCAAGGCGTCAGGCAAAGTTGATGGTAAGAGTGAAGAGCTAGCCGTATCTACCTATGCCCACGTGACCAGTGTTTCACTCGGTACGGCAAGCACGGGTGCCATTCTTAACTTACGTGGCGTTGGTGGTATTAAGATTGGAGATGTATTAGCTGTCGCTGAAAGCTAATTCAAATAACAAACTTGTCTGCATAGTGGGTGAGTTTAAGTAATAAATTATCCAGAACCTTAGGTTGCTGGATACTCAGTTCAAACAATGAAGTGATGGCTGGATTGTCATCATTCAGAAATGAATCGAAATCGAGGTGAATTATGTCGTTTAACATTGCATTGAGTGGTATTTCCGCTGCCCAGAAAGATCTAAATACCACAGCGAATAACATCGCTAACGTTAACAGCATTGGCTTTAAGGAATCTCGAGCTGAATTCGCCGATGTGTACGCAAACTCCATTTTTGCGAACAGTAAGACAGCGGTGGGTGGTGGTGCGACAACAAGTCAAGTTGCTCAGCAGTTCCATCAAGGTAGCTTACAGTTCACCAACAATGCCCTAGATATGGCGATTAATGGTGGTGGCTTTTTCGTTACATCAAGCAGCTTAGATTCACAAGATCACACCTTCACAAGAGCTGGGGCGTTTAAAGTCGATTCAAATAACTACTTGGTTGACTCGCAAGGTAACTTCCTACAGACATTTGGTGTCGATAAAGATGGTAACTCAACCTCGGTGAGCTTAACGACGACCAGCCCAGTTATCATTCCAGATACCGCAGGTAGCCCAAAGATGACAGATGAAATTGGGATACAGATGAATCTAAATGCGGGTGATGACACCTTAGATCCTGCCGCATTTGATCCAAACGATCGTGATACCTATAACAACTCAACTGCGGTAACCTTATATGATTCATTAGGTGAACCTCATATTATGACCACCTATTTTGTTCGTCCACCTCAAGCGGCATATACAGGTGCGAGTAATTGGGTCGCTTTCTACGCTGTCGATGGAAAGCAAGTTGACTTAGCAGGTCCAGCTGGTACTTATCAAACAGATACTACAGGTGATGGTAATGCCGATAGTAGTGGCTCTGCGACAACAGCTGGTGGCTGGAAAGGCTCGGTACTGACCTATAACGATACGGGGGCATATGTTGGTAGTGATCCTGCGGTTGTGACCACAGAGGAGCTGGGTGTTAATGGTGCCGGGGTACTCGGTCCTGGCGCCGATGGAACCCAAACTTTGGCGGTTAAATATAATAATCCAACTCAATATGCTTCAACATTTGAGGTCACTGAACTCACGCAAGATGGTACGACGGTTGGTCGTTTAACCAATGTTGAAGTGGGAGCCGACGGCCTAATTAATGCCAGCTACAGTAACGGTTCGACGGTTCCGTTGGCGAGAGTCGCCTTGGCTCGTTTTGCCAATGAACAAGGTTTGACTCAAGTTGGTAATACTTCATGGAAAGCCAGTTTAGACTCAGGGCTTGCCCTTGCTGGTGAAGCAAACAGTGGGACGTTTGGTAGTATTCGTTCATCGGCTCTTGAACAGTCGAATGTTGATTTGACGACAGAGTTAGTCGACCTTATCTCTGCTCAAAGAAACTTCCAAGCAAACTCAAGAACTTTGGAAGTGAACAATACCCTGCAGCAAACGGTACTTCAGATCCGATAGTTTCCCTAAAATAGAGGAGCGGCCTACATCGCTCCTCTTATCTTCTCTAAATCTTCTTGCTACTCCCCCTTATATTTTTACAGCCCTATTTTTATCACCGCCAATAATTTGTTCCTATTGTGGCATGTAACTTGCTGCATATTATTCATATATAGTTTTATGCGAAAGATTGACGGAGGAGCTGGTGGACAAATTACTCTACGTCGCAATGAGTGGCGCTAAGCAGAATATGAATGCTCTGGCGGTACGTGCGAATAACTTAGCCAATGCTAATACCGATGGTTTTAAAGCGGACATGGAACAAGCGCGTTCTATGCAGGCTTTTGGCGAAGGTTTGCCGACACGCGTATTTGCAATGACTGAAAATCCATCGGCAAATTTCTCCTCAGGTCCTATTAAGACAACTGGACGAGATCTGGATATTGCGATTAATGGCAGTGGATGGATAGCGGTTCAAGGGGCTGATGGTGGCGAAGCTTATACTCGCTCTGGGAGCTTAAGTTTCGATACTTCAGGTTTACTGCGTAATGACAGAGGAAACCCAATTATGGGTGATTCCGGTCCTATCGTTTTACCATTGCCGATAGAGAAAGTTGAGATAGCTCAAGATGGCATTATCTCAGTGCGTCCTTTAGGGGCGACAGCGGAAGTGATTGAAGAGGTAGGCAGGATTAAGTTAGTGAATCCTGGCGATGGAAATATGATGCGAGGAGCTGATGGTTTGTTTAGACAGATGTCAGGTGAAATTGCTCCTGCTGATCCACGTGTTGCCGTTGAAAGTGGTGCAGTGGAGGGCAGTAATGTGAATGCTGTCGATGAGATGGTGTCTTTGATTGATATACAACGTCAGTTTGAGATGCAGGTCAAGATGATGAAAACCGCAGAAGAGATGGATCAAGCATCATCTTCATTAATGCGTATTAGCTAGGAGATTATATTATGCATCCGGCGTTATGGATAAGTAAGACTGGGTTAGATGCTCAGCAAACCGATATTTCAGTTATCTCCAATAATGTGGCTAATGCCAGCACCGTTGGTTACAAAAAGAGTCGCGCAGTTTTTGAAGACCTTCTGTATCAGACTGTCAATCAAGCGGGTGGTGTGAGTGCATCAAACACTAAACTACCCAATGGATTAAATGTTGGTGCGGGAACGAAAGTGGTTGCCACTCAAAAGGTATTTACTCAAGGCAACATGCTGACCACAGATAATTCATTGGATCTGATGGTTGAAGGCCCAGGTTTTTTTGAAATTCAGTTGCCAGACGGCACCGCTGCTTATACCCGAAATGGTCAATTTACACTAGATGACACTGGGCAAATTGTGACATCAGGCTCTGGGTATGTGGTTCAGCCTGCTATCACTATTCCTGAGAATGCCACAGGCATTACAGTTTCCGCTGAAGGCGAAGTGTCGGTAAAAACAGCCGGCACAGCTGAGAGTCAGGTGGTTGGTCAGTTAACCATGTCAGACTTTATCAATCCAAGCGGGTTAGACCCCATGGGACAGAATTTATATACGGAAACCGGCGCCAGTGGTACCCCAATTCAGGGCACTGCATCTCTTGATGGCATGGGCGCTGTACGTCAGGGCGCTTTGGAAACATCAAATGTGAATGTAACCGAAGAGTTGGTGAACTTGATTGAGAGTCAGCGTATTTATGAGATGAACTCTAAAGTTATCTCGGCTGTCGATCAGATGTTGTCATACGTGAACCAGAATCTATAGAGGTCTCGCCATGAATAAATATTGGTTATGGACAGTATCAAGCTTGGTGCTGCTACCGGTATTAGCAGGTTGTGCTTCAACAGGTGGTAAACCGATTGCTGACGATCCTTACTACGCACCGGTGTACCCTGAAGCGCCACCGACTAAAATCGCGGCAACGGGATCCATGTATCAAGACAGCCAAGCTTCTAGTCTCTATTCTGATATTAAGGCTTTGAAAGTTGGTGATATTATTACTGTTATCTTGATGGAGCAGACGCAAGCCAAGAAAAGCGCTAATAATGAGATTAAAAAAGGCACGGATCTGTCCTTGGACCCTATTTATGCTGGCGGCGGCAATATCAGTATTGGAGGTCAACCTATCGATCTCAGGTATTCAGACAGTATGAATACCAAACGTGAGTCTGGAGCCGATCAAAGCAATAGCTTATCAGGGAGTATCTCTGCAAACGTGATGCAGGTGCTAAATAACGGCAACTTGGTTATCCGTGGTGAAAAGTGGATCAGTATCAATAATGGTGATGAGTTTGTTCGTTTGACGGGCATTGTTCGCTCTCAAGATATTCGTCCTGACAACACGATTGACTCTCCACGTGTGGCGAATGCAAGGATCCAATACAGTGGTACAGGTACTTTTGCTGATGTGCAAAAGGTGGGGTGGTTAAGCTCATTCTTTATGGGCAGCTGGTGGCCTTTCTAAGGAGGTAAACATGAAACTTAAACTATTTCTTCTATCCGTTTTGCTGTTAGTTTCAGGATCTAGTCAGGCTCAGAGGATCAAAGATATCGCCAATGTGCAAGGTGTGCGAAGTAACCAACTAATTGGCTATGGTTTGGTTGTTGGTTTGCCTGGCACTGGTGAGAAGACCACCTATACCGAACAAACATTCAAAACCATGTTGAAAAACTTTGGTATCAACTTGCCTGATAACTTAAGGCCTAAGATTAAAAACGTTGCTGTGGTTGCCGTACATGCTGAAATGCCAGCATTTATAAAACCAGGTCAAACTCTTGACGTGACGGTTTCAAGCTTAGGTGAGGCAAAAAGTTTACGTGGTGGCACCTTACTACAGACTTTTCTGAAAGGGGTCGATGGTAATGTGTATGCGATTGCGCAAGGAAGTATGGTGGTCAGTGGCTTTAGCGCTGAGGGGCTTGATGGCTCTAAAGTTATCCAAAATACACCGACAGTGGGACGTATCCCAAATGGCGGTATTGTTGAAAGAACGGTGACAACCCCGTTTTCAACTGGCGATCACTTAACCTTTAACTTACGCCGAGCCGACTTCTCGACAGCTAAACGACTCGCGGATGCGATCAATGAGCTGCTTGGCCCTGGGATGGCAAGACCGCTCGATGCTGCATCGGTGCAGGTGAGTGCGCCTAGGGATGTTTCTCAACGTGTCTCTTTCTTGGCGACACTTGAAAATATTCAGGTAGAACCAGCGTCAGAGTCAGCTAAGGTGATCGTTAACTCTCGAACCGGCACCATTGTTGTTGGAAGAGAAGTGCGCTTGCTTCCTGCTGCAGTGACCCACGGTGGTTTAACGGTAACAATTGCGGAAGCAACGCAGGTTTCACAACCTAACCCTCTTGCTGGTGGTCAAACCGTAGTGACGGCCGATACCACGATTGATGTGGCGGAGGAGGATAGCCGTATGTTTCTGTTTAACCCAGGAACGACATTGGATGAGTTAGTTAGGGCTGTTAACCTTGTTGGCGCAGCACCATCAGATGTGCTGGCTATTCTTGAAGCATTAAAGATGGCTGGCGCACTGCACGGTGAACTTATCATTATTTAGTTTTTCACACCTGCGCCTATCAATAAGAAAGGCTTAGCTAAACAGCTAGGCCTTTTTCAATTCAAATAGCAAATCACAAATGCATTCAACTTCTTATGCTAATAAGTATATTTGGTACGCCATTTGCAGCAAATAGGCATCAACGTCTGATTATTGTCGCTACTGTTGGAACACTCTATGGAAAAGCTCTCAAACTCATCTCATTTTTTGGATCTAGGAGGCCTAGATTCACTTAGGGCTCAGGCCAAAAAAGATGATAAAGCGGCTTTAAAAGAGGTTGCTCAGCAGTTTGAAGGTATTTTTGTTCAGATGCTAATGAAGAGTATGCGTGATGCCAATGCTGCTTTTGAGTCTGATAGCCCGATGAATAGCCAATACACCAAGTTTTATGAGCAGATGCACGATCAGCAGATGTCTGTAAACCTTTCTGACAAAGGGATGTTGGGCCTTGCGGATCTTATGGTGCAGCAGCTCTCGCCAGAAACAAGTAATGTTACCCCCGCGTCTGTACTTAGAGGCAATGCCAATTTAGGCGAAGGTGTCGAGCAGGCGATGGTGATGAGCCGTGCCACTCGGGGAGGAGCCATTACGCAGCATGCTTCTCAACCAGCGCTAGACACCGAAGCGGCAATGGAACCGCTAAAAGCTGTGTTGTCTGGCAAGCAATTGCCGTCTGAGGCAACTAGCTCAAATATGACTTTTGCAGATCGAAATGATTTTATTGCCAAGCTCTACCCCCATGCTAAAAAAGCGGCTGACAGCTTAGGTACACAACCTGAGGTCTTGATTGCCCAGTCCGCGCTAGAAACCGGATGGGGACAGAAGATGATTAAGCGCCAGGGGGGCGACTCGAGTAACAATCTATTTAATATCAAGGCGGATAATCGTTGGCAAGGGGATAAAGCTGCAGTGAAAACCCTCGAGTTTGAACAGGGTGTTGCAGTGCAGCAAAGAGCTGATTTTCGAGTTTATGATGGGATTAAGCAGAGCTTTGATGATTTTGTCAGCTTCATTTCCGATGGACCAAGGTACCAAGAAGCGATGAAGAAAGCGGCTAATCCGAATGAGTTTATTAAAGCCTTACAAGATGCTGGTTATGCAACCGATCCTGAATACGCCAACAAGGTGATTAAGGTAATGAAGTCACTCTCATCTGAGCTTCAGACAGTTATACCGGGAGATAAGTAATGAGCTATCTGCTTATCAGTATCGAACAATTTAGGAGTGCCTGGTAATGGGTATGGATCTTCTTAATATTGCAAGAACAGGTGTTTTGGCCTCTCAGTCACAACTGGCGGTTACTAGTAATAATATTGCCAATGCCAATACTCAAGGCTACCACAGACAGGTCGCTGAGCAATCGAGTTTGGATAACCAGCGTCTGGGCGGTAACTTTTTCGGTTCTGGTACTTATATCTCAGATGTAAAGCGTATCTATAATGATTACGCGGCAAGAGAGCTCCGGATTGGTCAAACGACTGTCAGTGAGGCGCAGGCTACTCAGATTAAGATGGGTGAACTGGATCAGCTGTTTTCTCAAATTGGTAAATCCATTCCTCAGGGACTGAACGATCTTTTTGCTGGATTGAACAGCTTAGCCGATCTACCCGACGATATCGGAATTAGAAATAATGTATTAGGTTCTGCAGGACATCTAGCCAGTAGCTTGAATCAGATGCAAGCACACCTAGATGGGCAGATGAAGCAGACCAATGATCAAATCGCTGGTATTACCGACAGAATTAATGAGATTGGTAATGAGTTAGGCCATATTAACCGTGAACTGATGAAGTCGCAGGGCGAAGATATGTCGTTACTGGATAAGCAAGATGCGCTTATTCAGGAGCTTAGCCAGTATTCTCAAGTTAATGTGATCCCATTAGATACAGGGGCAAAAAGCATCATGTTAGGTGGTGCAGTGATGTTGGTGTCAGGCGAAGTGTCTATGGCAATAGGCACAACTGCTGGTGACCCATTCCCGAATGAATCGAGAGTGACTAGCTCTGCTGGGGCTCAAACGTTGATTATCGATCCGTCACAGATGGGAGGCCAACTTGGTGCTCTATATGAGTTTCGCAATGAAACCTTAGTTCAAGCTCAGTTGGAAGTTGGGCAGCTTGCATTGGGTGTTGCAGATGCTTTTAATCAGGCTCAATCACAAGGCTTCGATCTCTCAGGTGCACTGGGACAGAATATTTTTACTGATATTAATGATCCTGACATGGCAGTAGGCCGGGTTGGTGGGTTTGGTACTAATACTGGTAATGCTAATTTAAGAGTCAACATTGATGATACTTCTGCCTTAACTGGTGGAAGCTATGATTTAACCTTCACAGCCCCCGGTACTTATGAGCTAACGGACATCAATACCGGAGTGGTTACTCCTTTGACCTTAAATGGCTCTCAACTTGATGGTGGAGATGGCTTCTCTATTCATATTGATTCTGGCGCATTTGTTGACGGTGACAAATTTGAGATCCGCCCATCAGCTGGCGCTGCAGCAGGTATTAAAGTTGAGATGACCGATCCCAAGGGAATTGCAGCAGCGGGGCCGAAAATTACAGCGGGGACGGCTAATTCCGGTAATACCGAAATTGAGATCCTTAGCATAGATAGAAACAATGTGAACCTACCTTTAACGGGATCTGAACTGACTTATCAGATAGATCCTGTTGCAAATACCTTCACTGTCTTTGATGCATCGGGAACGTTAGTGAGTGCCGCCGCTCCATATACGCCGCCTACCATTACCAGCAATGGTTTCAGTTTTGATGTGAATACGACATCTACATCGACAGAGAGTTTTACTTTCGATTTTACCTTTGCTGAGGGCGATAACAGTAATGCTGTTTCGATGGCACAGCTTAGCGAAGCTAAGTTGATGAACAGTGGAGGCTCTACATTAACCGACGTCTATGAAGGCACTAAGTTAGTTGTTGGCGGTAAGGCCAAAGCTGCATCCGTTGCTGTTGGCTCAGCCGAAGCGGTTTTCACCCAAGCCTATAACCGAGTTCAGAGTGAATCAGGGGTAAACCTAGATGAAGAAGCCGGTAACTTAATTCGATTTCAACAAGCCTATCAAGCGTCCGCAAGGATTATGACAACGGCTTCAGAGATCTTTGACACCTTATTTAGTTCTGTTCGATAGGGGAAGCGAATATGAGGATTTCTACTTCGCAGATGTTTAATCAAAGCATCAACAGTGTTCTGGATAAACAGACTGCTACTAGCAAAATATTAGATCAACTATCGAGTGGCAAGAAGGTCAATACTGCGGGTGATGATCCAGTAGCATCAGTAGGCATTGATAATTTAAATCAACAAAATGCCCTTGTTGATCAGTTTATGAAGAATATTGACTATGCCAAAAACCGCCTTGGTTTGAGTGAAAGTAAGCTTGGCACGGCTGAAACGTTAGTTGCTTCAACGCGAGAGCAAGTGATCCGTGCAATAAATGGTGGCCTGTCAGAGTCTGAGCGGCAAATGATTGCCGATGAGCTTAAAGGAACGTTAGAGGAACTCGTTGCGGTTGCAAATACTAAGGATGAATCGGGCAACTATATCTTCGCAGGCTTTGAAACTGGTAAGCAGCCTTTTGCCTTTGATAGTGCTGGAAACATGATATATAGCGGTGATAACGGAGCGCGAGAAGCGGTTATCGCCTCGGGTGTTACGATTGCCACTAATATCCCTGGTGACAACGCTTTTATGAATGCTCCTAGTGGCTTAGGTGATTACAGCGCCAATTATCTGGCGAGTCAAGTTGGTGAGTTCTCTGTTGATAGTGCCAAAATAACGAACCCTGGTACATATGTTGAAGATACCTACACTTTTACTATGGTGGGAGCGAATCTTGAGGTTAGAGATTCAAGTGCCACATTAGTGACAACAGAGGTCGGTTTTGATCCCACTAACCCTATCTCTTTTAACGGGATGGAGGTCAAGCTAGACGGTATGCCTACTGCAGGCGACAGCTTCTCAATTACTCCTCAGTCAGAGGTCAGTATTTTCGACACAATTAATCAAGCAATTTCTCTACTCGAAGATCCTAATAAGGTGAACACCCCACAAGGTGTTTCTGAATTGGCACAGATATTGAATAATATTGATAGTGGTGTCAATCAAATCAGTATTGCTCGAAGTGAAACAGGCAACAGCCTTAAAAGCATCGAAAGCTACAGTACTCACCATGTAGATGAGAAGTTAGTGAATAGTTCAACTCTATCTATGTTGGAAGATCTTGATTATGCATCGGCAATTACAGAGTTTGAGAAGCAGCAGTTAGCATTAAATGCGGTTTCAAGTGTATTTAGCAAGGTAGGGTCTGTTTCACTGTTCGATTACATATAGACCCTGTTTGAGTAAAAAATCAATCTAATTTTAGCCAAGGTCGCAATCTTGGCCTTGTACTAAGAAAGAGGAAGTCAAAATGGCTATTACAGTTAATACTAACGTGACATCGTTGAAAGCGCAGAAAAACCTGAACACATCTAGTGGTAATCTAGCCACCTCCATGGAGCGGTTATCGAGTGGTTTAAAGATTAACAGTGCAAAAGATGATGCGGCTGGTCTTGCTATCTCAAACCGCCTGAACTCACAAGTTCGTGGTTTGGAAGTGGGCATGCGAAATGCTAATGATGCGATATCGATTGCACAAATCGCAGAAGGTGCGATGCAGGAGCAAACAAACATGCTTCAGCGTATGCGTGATTTGACCATTCAGTCTGAAAACGGTGCAAACAGCACTGAAGATTTAGCTGCGTTAAAAGCTGAGATGGATCAACTTGCTACAGAAATTGATAATATTGGTACTAGTACGGCGTTTGGTAATACTAAGTTGCTACAAGGCGGTTTTTCAGCTGGTAAGATTTTCCAGGTTGGTCACCAAGAGGGTGAGGATGTCAAGGTTGTTGTTAAGAAAACGGACAAAACTTCTTTATCTGTTGCCGCGTTGAATAATGCAACTTCTGCAAATAGAGCATCGTCATTAGCAGCTATCGATAAAGCGATTAAAACTATCGATACACAAAGGGCTGATCTCGGTGCGGTTCAGAATCGTCTTGCTCACAATATCAGTAACAGTGCTAATACCCAAGCTAACGTTGCTGATGCGAAGAGTCGTATTGTGGATGTGGATTTTGCCAAAGAGACTGCGACCATGACTAAGAATCAGGTATTGCAACAAACAGGCTCGGCAATGCTGGCTCAGGCAAACCAATTGCCACAAGTTGCGCTATCTCTTCTAGGGTAAAAATGGTTATGCCAGAAAGCGACTCATGCACATTTTGTGTGGAGTCGCTTTTAGCTATCTGCTCTATCGTGTTTATTTCTTATTGTTTTTTATGATATTTATTTGTCTTTAAGTTTTTTTGAAAAAAAAGGTTAAAGATAAAAAATCCTCTGCCGTTAAATATACTGTAACCGATATGCTCCGCCTGGCTAAGAAGACAGGCAAAGTTTCAAGCCAGGTATTAAAGAGGAAACAAATTATGGCTATTACAGTAAATACGAACGTAACATCATTGAAGGCTCAGAAAAACCTGAATAATTCAAGTGGTAATCTAGCTACCTCTATGGAGCGTCTATCAAGTGGTTTGCGTATTAATAGCGCAAAAGATGATGCGGCAGGTCTAGCGATTTCAAACCGTCTTAACAGCCAGGTTCGTGGCCTTGAAGTCGGTATGCGTAACGCAAACGATGCTATCTCTATTGCTCAAATAGCAGAAGGTGCAATGCAAGAGCAGACTAACATGCTACAACGTATGCGTGATTTGACTGTTCAAGCGGAAAACGGTGCAAACAGTGCTGATGATATTGCAGCACTTAAAGCTGAGATGGATCAATTAGCAACTGAAATTGATGCGATTGGTACTAGTACGGCATTTGGTAATACTAAACTGATGACTGGTGGCTTCTCTGCAGGTAAGACCTTCCAAGTGGGTCACCAAGAGGGTGAAGATGTTAAAGTTACTGTAAAGAAAACAGATAAAACATCTCTTTCTGTTGGTTCATTAGCTTTAGCTACCTCTGCAAACCGCGCGTCAGCATTAGGTGCTATCGATAAAGCGATTAAGACTATTGATACGCAAAGAGCTGATTTAGGTGCGATTCAAAACCGTCTTTCTCACAACATTAGTAACAGTGCGAACACTCAGGCAAACGTTGCCGATGCTAAGAGTCGTATCGTAGATGTGGATTTTGCGAAAGAAACATCAGCAATGACTAAGAACCAGGTACTTCAACAAACAGGTTCAGCGATGCTAGCTCAGGCTAACCAGCTACCTCAAGTTGCTCTATCACTACTATAATATCAACTAAAGGTTAGTTGATAGATGATATAGTTGAAAGGGAGGTTCGGTCACGGATCTCCCTTTGTTGGTTCTAAGATTGTGAAGTTATATAGTGGGAGGAGAGTACAGTTATGGATATCAATTTTACAAACTCATCCAGCACAGCAACTGCTAAAATTGAGATCAGTACTACGCCAGTTAAATCAACTGCAGCAGAGAGTTCAGAACTTGAACGTCGTGCAACAATTCAAGCAGTAGAAGAGACTGAAAAAGAAACTGAAGTTCAGTCAAAAACCAGTCAAGCTGAGATGCAACAGCTCGTTGAAGACCTATCTGATATGATGTCGGTTATGCGTAAAGGCTTAGCCTTTAAGATCGATGAAAGTTCAGGTAAGAATATTGTCAGTGTCATGGATGTTGATTCGGGTGACATTATTAGACAAATACCTAATGAAGAGGCGCTAAAATTAGCGCAAAAGCTGTCTGAAGTGACAGGTCTCTTGATGAAGACTGAAGCTTAAATTGTCAGTTTTATATTTAGTTTTAACATTATAGTTTTATGAGGTTTTTATGGCATTAACAGCGACGGGAATAGGTTCTGGGCTAGATATTAACACTATTGTCGGTGTTTTAGTTGATGCTGAGAAAGTCCCCAAAGAAGCTATCTTTGATAAAACAGAGAAGACCATCGATGCGAAAGTGTCGGCCATAGGTACACTGAAAAGTGCCTTGTCGACGTTTCAAGATGCGCTTGAAAAACTAAAAGATGGCAATAACATTAATCAAAAATCAGTTTCGACTGGTGACAGCCAGTTTTTAACGGCAACAGCCGATAAAACCGCACAAACTGGAAGCTACAACATTAAGGTTGAGCAGTTAGCCACAGCTCATAAAGTGGCTGGTATTAATGTTGCTGATCCCGCTGCAGCAGTCGGTGAGGGGAGTTTAGACTTAACAGTTAATGGAAATAGCTTTTCTGTTGATGTTGGGGCTGGTGATTCCCTAGAAGATATTGCTAAAAGCATCAATGATGCCACAGATAATGTTGGTGTCACTGCAACGATTATTACCAGTGATGCAGGCAGTCGGTTGGTCCTTAGTTCTGATGTCGAAGGGCCCGATAGCCAGATAACGGTAGCTGCGACTGATACGGTTGGTACCGGTTTGAACGATATGTTTGGTGGAGTTAACCTCACCGAACTTCAAGAAGCGAAGCCTTCAATAATCCATGTCGATGGTCAAAAGATAACCTCTCAAACTAACGAAGTTAAAGGGGCTATCACTGGCGTTACTCTTAATCTAACTGATGCGGATATTAATACGAGCAGTACTGTTAAAATTGAGTTGGATAAAGAAGGGATTAAAGAGAATATTACCGACTTTGTTGATGCTTATAACAGCCTTATTGAGTCCATTGATAAGCTTAGTGCTTATGATACAGAGAAGAAAACGGCTGCGGCGCTTCAAGGGGACTCAATGATCCGTTCGATAGAGTCTCAGGCACGTAACCTAATCAGTTCAAGAGTCACGGTTGATGGTGAGACTGTTGCCCTTTATGACATTGGGATATCGGCAGATCGCTATGGTAAGTTGTCTGTTGATAGCACTAAACTTGATAAAGTGATCGATGAAGATATTGGTAGCATCGAAGGACTGTTTGCTACGGATACTACCGGTATAGCAGTTCAATTGGATGAGCTTGTTGAGGGCTATGTTAAGACCGGTGGTCTAATCGATTCTCGCAATAATGCTTACACCAGTGATAAGCAGAGATTAGATGATCAGCGAGAAGCATTTTCATTAAAGATGGAACAACTGCAGGCTCGATTGTTTAAGCAGTTTAATGCCATGGATCTTGTGGTTGGAAATCTTAACCAACAAGCTGGCGGCATTATCAGTGGACTTAACTCACTCCCTGGTGTTGTTAAATCCCAAAGTTAAACCAAATTTGTAACTGGAGTAAATGGTGCAAAACTTTCAGGCGTTGGAGGAGCTAAATCAAGCTCTTGAACTGTTACTCGCAAAACTGGATAAAGAACCTGCTGAAAGTGAACTTGCTGATGAGTTGGTATCAGAATTGCAGGTACTGGTTGGTAAGCGTCAACTTTTGCTTAATGATTTACTTGCAGCAATTAAGCTAGAAGATAAAACTATGTGGCTCAAACAATTAGAGCTGACTCAACGTTTTGAGCAACAAGCTAAAGTTATAATGCGGCATAGACAAGAGTTGATGCATCTGAGCAGTAAAAGTAAACGGCAAATAAACTTTTACAAGTCAATCGGTGCTAAATAGGTAGGTATATATGAGAAAGTCACTGCAATCATATCGTAAAGTATCTGTTGAGAGTGAGATCTCAGTTGCTTCACCGCACAGAATTATACAGATGATGTTTGAAGGTGCTTTACAGCGTTTGGCACAAAGCCGTTACGCAATAGAAAACAATGATATTGCTAATAAAGGCATCTATATTGGTAAAGCTGTGGGCCTTATCACAGGTTTAAACAACAGCCTTAATATGGATGCTGGTGGTGATATCGCAAGTAACCTTTCAGATCTCTACGATTTTATGTTACGACGCATTTCAGAAGCCAATATGAATAATGACATACAGGCAATTGATGATGTCAGTGATATCTTGAAAACAATTAAAGAGGGCTGGGATGCGATTCCGCCTGAGAAGCATCATATGGCATCTCATTCAGAAGCGATGTAATCCTATCTGCGTGTATATCTTCAAGGGGCTAATCAGCCCCTTGTTCATTCCAAATAAAGTCGACACTAGTCAAAAAGTTGACATTGATACCCTAATTTGTTGACTATTTCATCAAAAAAAAAATTAGTTCTGCTAAAATCAATTCAGTGGAGCATTAAATGCATCAGGTACTTGCTAATAGCCTGCTGATAATACACTATTCCTCATGGTAGTGATTTCTTACATACTATTATGGAAATGCTACTCCGCTTTTACAGCAACAAACACTAATAATTAATGCGAATAATAACCAGCGCTTTACGGCTTTTTGAATGATGCAAACAGATCAACGAATTCTACTTGTCGGTAACCAGTCTGAGCGAATGAATCGCTTATCTTGTGTATTTGAGTTTTTAGGTGAACAAGTTGAGTTAGTCGCAGTCGATAAACTCGAACTGCGAGTTCATAACACTCGATTTCGAGCTTTAATCATCTCATCCGACATACAGTCTAAAGAGTTACTACAAACTCTTGCAGCTACCTTGCCTTGGCAGCCGATATTATTGCTTGGCGAGATGGATGGCGCTGTTGCGTCTAATATACTCGGCCATATTGAGGAGCCTCTAAATTATCCTCAGCTGACAGAGCTTCTTCACTTCTGTCAGGTTTTTGGGCAAGCTAAACGTCCAGATATTCCTACTAGTGTAAACCAAACCAAACTGTTCAGAAGCATGGTTGGCAGAAGTGATGGCATTGCCCAGGTTCGTCATTTGATCAACCAAGTTGCTCCCTCAGATGCGACAGTGCTTGTCCTTGGCCAATCCGGTACAGGTAAAGAGGTGGTGGCGAGGAACATCCACTATATTTCAGATCGCCGTGATGGGCCCTTTATACCCGTTAACTGTGGTGCAATCCCTCCTGAGCTTCTTGAAAGTGAACTTTTTGGTCATGAAAAGGGATCCTTTACTGGAGCGATAAGTGCACGAAAAGGGCGCTTTGAACTTGCAGAGAAAGGAACACTTTTCTTAGATGAAATTGGTGATATGCCTCTGCAGATGCAGGTGAAATTGCTTCGAGTTCTTCAGGAAAAAGTGTTTGAAAGAGTCGGTGGTTCTAAATCGATTACTACTGATGTACGTGTTGTCGCGGCAACGCACCGTCAACTAGAGTCAATGATTTTAGAGGGAGAGTTTAGGGAAGATCTCTATTATCGTTTGAATGTCTTTCCTATCGAAATGCCAGCTTTATGCGAGCGTAAAGATGATATCCCGCTGCTTTTGCAAGAACTTGTTAGCCGAGTGTATAACGAAGGGCGTGGCAAAGTTCGTTTTACTCAAAGAGCAATCGAGTCATTAAAAGAGCATGCTTGGTCAGGTAATGTCCGTGAGCTGTCTAACTTGGTTGAGCGTTTAACGATTCTTTACCCAGGTGGGTTGGTTGATGTTAATGATCTGCCAGTAAAGTATCGTCATATTGATGTGCCTGAATACTGTGTAGAGGTCAGTGAAGAGGAGCAAGAGCGTGATGCGCTCGCTTCCATATTCAACAGTGACGAGCCTGTCGATATTCCTGAGACACGTTTCCCTAGTGAACTTCCGCCCGAAGGCGTTAATCTTAAAGATCTATTAGCTGAGCTCGAAATTGATATGATTAGACAGGCATTGGAACAACAAGATAATGTGGTTGCCAGAGCCGCTGAGATGTTGGGCATTAGGCGAACAACCTTAGTTGAAAAGATGAGAAAGTATGGAATGGGAAAAGAGTAATACCGAGTAGATTACCCTCCCGTAAATTTAGCCCTTAAATATGCAAGCTTCTTGTTAGCTATAAGGGCTAAAATCATTATCTTTAGTCAATATTCATTCGTTAAACTTACTACCAATATCAGTTATTTTTGCATAGATAACTGATGCTTATTAATCAATGTCTTCCTTATTTTCTTTCCTTTTTATTTTGTGGCGTAAATTCTGCATGTAGCTTGTTAGCAGCAATTTTTTGACGGAGTAAATATGTCCGTAAGTCCTCAAATACAACAGGATACGATATCCCAACACTCTCCTAAGTGGTTGGATATTGCGCCAGCAGCGAATATGTCTAATCGAATGGAGCATATTCTGCAAGCTATGCCATCGGGCATTGTTATCATAAATGGTGATGGTGTTGTTACGGACACAAATCCTGTCGCGGTGAAGCTATTAGGCTTGCCTTTGGAGGGGTTAAAGTGGATTCAGGTTATTAATCGTGCCTTTTCTCCTCAAGACGATGATGGACATGAAGTATCACTTCGTAATGGCCGCAGAGTGAAGTTAGCAATCACTCCACTAACACCTGAATCTGGCCAATTAATAGTGTTAACTGATCTGACAGAAACGCGTATTTTGCAGAAAAACTTATCGCATCTTCAGCGTCTCTCTGCTTTAGGTAAAATGGTGGCCACTTTGGCTCACCAAGTTAGAACGCCATTAACAGCTGCACTTCTATATGCTTCCAACTTAGGAAGTCCTAAATTGACGGATGTTTCCAGAAAAAGATTTCAGGGAAAGTTAGTTGATAGGCTAAACGAGTTAGAGCATCAGGTGAATGATATGCTCTTAATGGCTAAAGGCCGTCAGCAGGAGCAAGGCGAAGCGGAGCATATCTCAACGGTCATGGAAAGCGTACTCGCCAATTGCGAACCGATTGCTGAGCAGAACCGGTGTGAACTTGAATTTATAGATAGCTCGAAGAGTCCATTTCTGGCTAATTCGAGTGCGTTAAGCTCAGCAATTAATAATCTGGTTGTTAACAGCATTGAAGCTGGCTCGACAAAGGTAAAAATTCAGGGATATGAAACACAGAGCAATTTGCATATCGACATTATTGATAATGGCAAAGGGTTAGACAAGGCGATGCAGCAGAAGGTGCTTGAACCATTTTTTACCACTAAAGCACAAGGTACCGGTTTAGGTTTAGCGGTTGTTCAATCTGTTGTGGCAAATCATAGTGGAAAATTGCAACTTAGATGTGAAAAAACAAAAGGGTGTACGGCTTCATTGGTTTTCCCAAAATTATTGGGCCAAGACTCTGAAACCTTTGATAAACCCTTGGTAAAAGAAGTTGATGAAGGAGCTAAATATGTCTGAAGGTAAACTATTATTGGTCGAAGATGATCACTCTCTTCGTGAAGCCCTATTAGACACTCTTTTGATAGCTCATTATGACTGTGTGGATGTTGCTTCTGCAGAGGATGCCATTGTTAAGCTTAAACACGAGTCATTTGATATGGTGATAAGTGATGTGCAGATGGAGGGAGTGGGTGGTTTAGGCTTACTAAATTACCTTCAACAACATCACCCACAGTTACCTATGTTACTTATGACAGCATATGCAACGATAGATAATGCTGTAAATGCTATTAAGCTTGGGGCTGTCGATTATTTAGCGAAGCCCTTTGCACCAGAGGTTTTGTTGAATCAAGTCTCTCGTTATCTCAAGCCAAAATTGTGTCAAACACAACCTGTTGTTGCTGATGAAAAGAGTCTAGCGCTACTCTCTTTAGCACAGAAAGTGGCAGCTTCAGATGCTTCAGTGATGATCATGGGGCCAAGTGGTTCAGGTAAAGAGGTATTGGCTAGGTTTATTCACCAAAACAGCCCCCGTGCAGAGCAACCTTTTGTCGCGATTAACTGTGCAGCAATTCCTGAAAATATGCTTGAAGCAACTCTATTTGGCTATGAAAAAGGGGCTTTCACCGGTGCTTATCAGGCCTGTCCTGGTAAATTTGAACAGGCGCAGGGAGGAACCTTGCTACTTGATGAGATCTCTGAAATGGAGCTAGGCCTACAGGCTAAGTTACTAAGGGTACTTCAAGAGAGAGAGGTGGAGCGAATTGGCGGCCGCAAGAATATCAAGTTAGATGTGAGGGTATTGGCAACCTCAAACCGCGATCTTAAATCTATGGCAGCATCAGGTGACTTTAGAGAAGATCTCTATTACAGAATAAATGTGTTTCCTTTAGTCTGGCCTTCGTTAAATCAAAGGCCAGCAGATATACTACCACTGGCTCGTCATCTGCTGCTTAGGCATGCAACGACATCAGGGATGTCGGAGATCCCTGATTTTGAAGAGAGCGCTTCTCGTCGCCTGCTGACTCACCGATGGCCTGGTAATGTCCGAGAGTTAGATAATGTGATTCAGAGAGCCTTAATTCTCTTCACTGGCGGGAATATAACCGCCAATGAGATCATAATCGATGCGGACGAAGTGATGCTTACTCAGGATGTGAAGTGTCATACTAGCACTCAAGAGAGCTCGCTGGAGTTGGATGCACTCGGAGATGAGCTAAAAGCTCAAGAACACGTGATCATTCTAGAAACTTTGACCCAGTGTCAAGGTAGTCGTAAGCTCGTTGCTGAGAAGCTAGGTATTAGCGCCAGAACTCTTAGGTATAAAATGGCCAAGATGAGAGATGCTGGTATTCAGATCCCTGCATAAACCGATCTTTTGATTTAGCTTAGCTATGTTTATAAAAGGCACTAACTTTAGTGCCTTTTTAGTATTTATTCCCCTCCATGCACAATTTTATCTCTCTCTTTTTTGTATTTCAGCACAACTCATCTTTGTGGCAAACAAATTGCATTAGTTCTTACCAAGAATCATTTTCGTCAACTATCCGTCATTTCTACTGTTAGTCGACTGTTTGGGAGAAACCTATGCAAATCGGAGCAAACTCTTTATTGCAAGAGATGAAGTCACTGAGTGGAGAGATCCCTACAGGCAGTATCACTCCCCAGATAACGCAGCAGGTAAGAAGTACTTCAGGTAGCGATTTTGGTGAGTTGTTATCACAGGCTGTTACCAGTGTCGGTGAGTTACAAGCTAACTCTGGGGAGCTATCTTCTAGACTCGACATGGGAGACACAAGGGTTACCTTGTCTGACACTGTTATCGCGCGTGAGAAAGCTAGCGTAGCATTTGAAGCAACAGTTCAAGTGAGAAATAAACTGGTGGAAGCCTATAAAGAAATCATGAGTATGCCTGTATAATACGTTGCATTACTTAGGTTTTATCTATTTTTAGTTGGTATTTTGACCACAATGATTAATAGACAAGCAGGGATCTATTTTGAGTACAGATATGGTTGTAGGTACAAATTCCACATTGGCAAGTGATGATATTGCCGGTGGTGTTCAGGAAGAGAATAAGTCTGGTGGACTTGGCTCATTTGGTGGTGTTGATATGTTACGCCAAGTGACAATGGTGCTTGCACTTGCTATCTGTCTTGCTGTGGCTGTTTTTGTCATGTTGTGGGCCCAAGAGCCAGAGTTTCGACCATTGGGTAAAATGGCGACCGAAGATATGATCCAAGTACTCGATGTGTTGGATAAGAACAAGGTTGCTTATAAAATAGAGGGCGATGTTGTTAAAGTGCCTGAGGAGAAGTATCAAGAGGTCAAATTGATGCTTAGCCGTGAAGGGGTGGATAGCGCGTCAAACAGCACTGACTACCTGAGCCAAGATAGTGGCTTTGGTGTAAGTCAACGAATGGAACAAGCAAGGCTTAAACACAGCCAAGAGCTAAATTTAGCTAGAGCGATTGAAGAGCTACGAAGTGTCACTCGTGCAAAAGTGATTTTGGCTATTCCAAAAGAGAATGTGTTTGCCAGAAATCGCTCAAAACCTAGTGCCACTGTAGTGATTAGTGCACGCCGTGCAGGTTTAGGTCAGGAGGAGGTCGATTCGATAGTCGATATCGTTGCTTCTGCTGTACAGGGGTTAGAGCCAACACGTGTTACGGTTACCGATTCTAATGGTCGTTTGCTAAACTCAGGCAGTCAAGATGGTGTATCGGCTCGAGCTAGAAGAGAGCTTGAGTTGGTTCAACAGAAAGAGTCAGAATACCGCAATAAAGTTGAATCCATATTAATGCCGATCCTTGGCCCTGAAAACTTTACCTCTCAAGTTGATGTGAGCATGGATTTTACCGCTGTTGAGCAAACCGCAAAACGCTTTAATCCAGATTTACCAGCGCTTCGCAGTGAGATGACGGTAGAGAATAGTTCTAACTCAGGTGCGATAGGCGGCATACCTGGTGCTTTGAGTAATCAGCCTCCAATGGAAGCGAACATTCCTCAAAATGCATTAGACGGTGAACAGAGTGAAGCAAATAAGAACCCTGGATCCTCTCATAAAGAAGCAACTCGTAATTTTGAATTAGACACCACCATCAGCCATACCAGACAACAGATAGGTGTTGTTAGACGTGTGAGCGTCTCTGTGGCTGTCGATTTTAAGCCTGGTCCCGCTGGTGAAGATGGACAGGTCAATCGAGTACCAAGAACAGATCAAGAGATGGCTAATATTCGTCGTCTACTTGAAGGGGCTGTTGGTTTTAGTACCCAGCGTGGGGATGTTATTGAGGTGGTAACTGTTCCCTTTATGGATCAATTGATCGATGAAGCTCCAGCACCTGAATTATGGGAGCAACCTTGGTTCTGGCGTGCCATTAAACTTGCCATGGGTGGCTTAGTTATTCTGGCGCTGATCCTGTTTATCGTCCGACCTATGTTGAAGAAACTTATCTATCCAGATAGCAGTAACCTACCTGATGAGCCAAAATTTGGTGATGAGTTAGCAGAAATTGAAGATCAATATGCATCGGATACTTTGGGCATGTTAAATCGTCCTGATGCTGAGTACAGCTATAATGATGATGGCTCCATTTTGATACCAGATCTGCATAAAGATGATGATATGATTAAGGCGATTAGGGCACTCGTGGCTAATGAGCCGGAACTGTCTACACAGGTCGTTAAGGGTTGGTTACAAGACAATGAGCAATAATACAGAAGTGGCTGAGGCCGGGGGCAAAGGTTCATCGGTAATCGATGACCTTACAGGTGTAGAAAAAACAGCGATCTTACTGCTAAGTTTAAGTGAAGCCGATGCCGCATCGATCCTTAAACATCTAGAGCCAAAGCAGGTACAGAAAGTGGGTATGGTGATGGCGGCCATGGAAGATTTTGGCCAGGAAAAAGTTATCGCTGTACATCAGTTGTTTCTTGATGAAGTACAAAAATACTCCTCAATAGGCTTTAACAGTGAGGAGTTTGTGCGTAAAGCTCTGACCGCGGCATTAGGTGAAGATAAAGCCGGTAATCTGATCGAACAGATTATTATGGGCAGCGGTGCGAAAGGGTTGGAGTCGCTAAAATGGATGGATTCTCGCCAAGTTGCGACGATTATTCAAAACGAGCACCCACAGATCCAAACCATTGTTCTCTCCTACTTAGAACCCGATCAAGCAGCTGAAATTTTTGCACAATCTCCAGAGAATACTCGTCTGGATTTGATGATGCGTATTGCTAATTTGGAAGAGGTTCAACCTGCTGCCTTGCAAGAGCTGAATGACATTATGGAGAAACAGTTTGCAGGCCAAGGTGGTGCTCAGGCTGCCAAGATGGGTGGCTTGAAAGCTGCGGCTAACATCATGAACTACTTAGACACAGGCGTTGAAAGTCAGTTGATGGAGACGATGCGAGAGTCTGATGAAGAGATGGCGCAACAGATCCAAGACTTAATGTTTGTATTTGAAAACCTTATTGATGTTGATGACTTAGGTATTCAGGCACTGTTGCGAGAAGTTCAACAGGATGTCTTGATGAAAGCGCTCAAAGGCGCAGATGATCAGCTTAAAGAGAAAATATTGGGTAACATGTCTAAACGTGCTGCAGAATTGCTGGCCGATGATCTAGAAGCCATGGGGCCTATTAGGATCAGTGAGGTTGAAGTGGCGCAGAAAGAGATCTTATCCATTGCTCGTCGCCTAAGTGATAGTGGTGAGATTATGCTAGGCGGTGGTGGCGGTGAAGAGTTCTTATAATGAAGTCCAATAAACCTGAAGGTGAGAGCGAAGTTCACCCACCTGAAGCCGATATTGAGTTTAGCCATTGGCATATCCCGGATGTAACAACAGCAGTTCCCGAAGATGTCTCTAATCTTTTTGGACGAAAAGCGGCTCAAAAACCTGTCACGGAGGAACCTGATTCAATTTTACCTCCAACCTTAGGGCAGATAGAGGAGATTAGGCAGGAAGCTGAAAATGAAGGTTTTGCACAGGGAAAAGAGGAGGGGCATCAAGCTGGCCTCGAAACTGGACGTTTAGAGGGGTTAAAGCAGGGCCATGATGAGGGATTCGAGCAGGGCAAAGAGCAAGGTTATCAAGAGGGGGCGGAGAAGGCACTAGAGCTCATCAAACGGTTTGAAGGTTTACTTGAACAGTTTGAAAAGCCTCTTGAACTGCTTGACAATGAGATAGAGCAGGAGCTTGTATCATTGACATTAAAGCTATCTCGCGCAGTGATTGGACATGAAATAAAAACTCATCCAGAGCATATATTATCTGCGTTAAGGCAAGGTGTTGACTCATTGCCTTTGAAAGAGCAAGGGGTTGTGATCCGCTTGCACCCAGAAGACCATGAGCTAGTTGGTTCGTTATACAGTGCCAATCAATTAGAGAAAAATCGTTGGGATTTAGAGAGCGATCCAAGTTTGACTCCTGGCGATTGTATTATTCTTAGTCAGCGGAGCAGTGTCGATATGCGACTTGAGAGTCGAATGAGCACTGTATTGCAGGAGTTAGAGAGTCATCAGCAGAATTTAAGCCAAACCGTTGAGCATCAAAAACAGGCCTTAGATATCGCCTCTGAAGCGAGTCAAGTGCTAGAAACATTGCCTGAAGAGGAGCTCAATGTTGAGACTCAACAGGAGAGCGATGGTGAAGTAACTGATGAGTCTCATCATGTTGAAAATAGCAAAGAACAGAGCCCTGATGACTCTCCTGATAAAGTGGATTAACTCTTTATCCCTATATAGCTGACTATTTATGATCCTCATTCTAGGTATTTATTTCAGAGCAAAAGGCGAATACAAAGATGCATAGCCGCCAAAACCAACTGCTGAATAGAATCAAGCAACAGTCTGGAAAAGTACATCCTTTCATTGCAGAAGCGAGTGGCCAACTAGTACGTGTGGTTGGTTTAACGCTAGAAGCTACCGGCTGCCGCGCGCCTATTGGAAGTCTTTGCAGTATAGAGACATTAGCGGGAGAGCTTGTTGCCGAGGTGATAGGTTTTGACGATGAGCTTCTGTATCTCATGCCTATTGAGGAACTTCGAGGCGTGTTACCTGGCGCTAAAGTTACCCCTCTTGGCGAGCAGAGCGGCTTGAATGTGGGCCTTTCTTTGCTGGGAAGAGTACTTGACGGTAACGGTTTGCCTTTGGATGGTCTGGGCCGATTACAAACCGATCAAAAGGCTCCAAGACATGCCCAGTCTATTAATCCCCTGTCTCGCAGAGCAATCACTGAACCTTTAGATGTTGGAGTGCGGGCCATCAATGCCATGTTGACTGTGGGTAAAGGTCAAAGAATGGGGCTTTTTGCGGGCTCTGGTGTCGGTAAAAGTGTCTTGCTTGGTATGATGACTCGTGGAACCACAGCCGATGTTATTGTGGTGGGCTTGGTCGGTGAGCGTGGCCGAGAGGTTAAAGAGTTTATTGAAGAGATATTGGGTGATGAAGGGCGAGCCCGCTCTGTTGTTGTTGCTGCACCTGCAGATACATCGCCACTTATGCGATTGCGCGCTTGTGAAACATCGACGCGTATCGCCGAATATTTTCGAGACCTAGGTTATAACGTGCTTCTATTGATGGACAGTTTGACCCGCTACGCACAGGCACAAAGGGAGATTGCGCTGGCAGTGGGTGAGCCTCCTGCAACCAAAGGTTATCCGCCTTCAGTATTTGCAAAACTTCCTAAGTTAGTTGAAAGGGCGGGTAATGGAGGGTCAGGACAAGGTTCCATCACAGCATTTTATACTGTGTTAACTGAGGGCGATGACCTGCAAGATCCTATTGCTGATGCTGCTAGGGCTATCTTGGATGGGCATATCGTCCTCTCGAGGCAACTGGCGGATTCTGGACATTACCCTGCAATCGATATTGAGGCGTCAATAAGCCGTGTTGCACCTATGGTGATTAGTCCTGAGCATCTAGAAGCGATGCGCCGAGTTAAGCAAGTTTACTCCCTCTATCAGCAGAACAGGGATCTTATCTCTATCGGTGCCTATACCCAAGGGAGTGATCCAAGAATAGATAACTCTATTCGCTTGCAACCAGCCATGAACGCTTTTTTAAGGCAAACCATGAAGGAAGCCATTCGATTTGATAGTAGCGAGCTTATGCTGAGCCAATTAGGTGCTCAGTGTAAGGTTTAATGACAAGTGTTTTTGAACAGCAAGAGTTGGTGGTTTAATGGCGAAGCATGATCCGTTAGATACAGTGTTAAAACTTGCAAAAGAAGCTGAAGAGCAAGCGGGCTTGCAGCTTAAGTCTGCGCAATTGATGTTGCAAAAGTGCCAGAGTCAACTTGAAGCGCTGAGGAACTACCGTCTCGATTATATGAAACAGATGGAAAATCATCACGGTAAAAATATCAGTGCCAGTTATTACCATCAATTTCATCAATTTGTCAGACAGATAGATGAAGCGATTACTAAACAGATCTCCTCTATTCAGGAGGCTGACTCCCAGAGAGAGCACAGACAGAAATATTGGCAGGAGATGCAACAAAAAAGGAAAGCTGTTGAACTGCTGCTCTCTCATAAAGCAGATAAAGCTCAACAAGCTGAACTAAGGCGTGAACAGAAGATGACTGATGAGTTCGCATCTCAACTGTTTTATCGAAAACGTGCTCGTTAACCCATTCCTTTTAAGTTTCCACTCTTCTAACCTCTTCTTGGCATTGAAATTGCTTCGCTTATAGATATAGATCTTGTCGGCCTAGTCGGTCGACATTTTGACGCTGACTGTGAGCCTTTATATTATTGACAGGCAGTGTTTTTTGGAGGCTTTATGCAGAAGATGACCAATGTACTTTTAGCCAATAACAAAGCTGAAAGTAAGCCAAGTACAGAGAGTAAGCAAGTCACCCAAAGTGATGGGAAAGCGACTAAGGATAGTGATTTCTCCACTGCGCTGCAGCAAGCAAGTGTTGAGGCAAAACAACAGGTTAAATCTGCATCCAAAGAAACCTCAAACAGCGAAATAAAGCAGACTCATGCTCAAGACCCTGAACTTAAAGCTAAAGCCGAAGATGGTGTTGCACAAGATACTGCAGACCAAGACGGTGACTTGATTGATGTATCCCATGTCTTAGCGCAAATCAACCTAGCATCAGAGTTAAGCAAGAGTAGCTCAGGAGCAGAGAGTAAAGCTAGCGGCGATAGTTTGCCGCTTGATGAAATGCTCATTGATGAGCAATCCATTGAAACCTTAATGGTTAAAATTGATGGAGAAGCCGAACAAGATCTCGATATTTTCGATCCAGAAACGTTAGCACCTATTGATGAAAAGTTGTTGGCTGAATTACAAAAGCAAAGTGGTCTTACAAAAGAGGAGTTACAAGCACTTTCACCTGAGATCTTGAACCAGCTCGTTGTGCTAGTTAAGAGTGGTGGTGATCATCAAGCGATACTAGATGCTATTGAGAGCGATAAGCTCTCGCTCGATGATGCAGCCATAATCGAACAAGAAGCTAAACTCTCCGATACTGAGTTGTCACATAATATGCAAACTTTGGCAGGTATCTCTGCTGAGAAAGAGATGAAAAATGGGCAAGGGTCATCGAGCAATAATGAGGCAAAGTCATTAACTGCTGAACAGTTAAGACAAGTAGAAACAGCTAAAGAGGGGCATGTAGTTAAAGGGGAAGAGCCTAAACTCAATCAGCTTCAAGGGCAAGAGTTAGCGTCAAAGCCAAAAGTCGATAATGAGAAGTTCAGTAGCATTTTAGGTGAGAAAACCATAGCTCAACCTGAAGCTACATCTAAGGCGAACAAAACAGATGGGCAAGTTATTGCCGAGCAGCAACTCAAGGGAGCTGAACTAACGGTAAAACTGCAGCCTGTTAAGGCAGGAAGTGAGCAATCCTTAGTATTAAGTGAATCATTGCAGGGGGGAGAATCTAAATTGCAACAAACAAGCTCCCTGTTATCGCCTCAACCTCAACGAACTGATATCGCCCAGATACAACTCTCATTAAGACAAAGCAACGAGCAGCAGGTTCAGTTACAAGATATGATCCAACGGTTTGCTCCAGTGATGAAGCAGCAGTTAGTTACTATGGTGAGTCAAGGGGTTCAACATGCTGAGATTAGGTTAGATCCACCTGAGTTAGGCCAGTTAATGGTAAGAATTCAAGTGCAAGGCGATCAAACTCAAGTTCAGTTTCAGGTGGCGCAACACCAAACCCGAGATATGATTGAGCAGGCTATTCCGCGATTGAAAGATCTTTTATCTGAGCAGGGGATGCAGTTGACTGACAGTCAGGTTTCTCAAGAAGACTCGAACAATGGTGAAGGTGAGCAGGCAAGCGATGATAATGGAGATCAATTTACCTCTGAACTGGATGAAATCTCAGCAGAAGAATCATTAATAAGCTCAAAACAAGCAACTAGTTACCGTTCGGGTATAGATTATTACGCATAAGCAGGTAACCTATAGAGATCAATGTGAGGATCGCGCCAATTTTAGCTACAATCCTTATTATGAATACATTGCATATCTAGCAGTAGCATCTAGAGGCATTATAAAAAAGGAAATAAAATGGCTGATGAAGAATCATTAGAACTTGAAGAGAATGGTGAACCGAAAAGTAAGAAGAAGCTAATTTTTGGTGTCATTGGCTTAGTTTTATTACTGGCTATTGGTGGGGGAGTTTGGTTTTTCTTAGGCTCAAGCGAACCTAGCGATGAGGCTGCTGTTGAAGGTGAAGCGGCTGAAGTGGTTGAAGAGGTGAATACCGGAGAGGCTTTTTATGTTGGTATGCCTAGGCCATTTCTATTTAATTTGCCAGGTGCTTCCCGTTCAAGATTAGTTGAGATTAAAGTCCAATTGATGGTTCGTGGCGGTGACGATGATGTCTTAATTAAAAAACATATCCCGTTAATTGAAGATGCACTGCTGACTACTTTTAGTAGTGCTGATGTTCAAAAAATGAGCTCTCTGGCAGGGAAAGATGAATTACGCCAGTTAGCACTGTTAAATGTTCAAAACACGCTCCAGCCTGTTACAGGGCGAAAAGTTGTCGAGAAAGTACTGTTTACTGGTTTTGTGATGCAGTAACTGGTGGCTGTAGTTTATTAAGTTTTCCGATTCAGATATCACTATATGATGTCATTACTTTTTGGTAAAAGCTTTTACCTTAAAGCGATGAGTATGAAAACGTTTATATGATGAATCGTTCCTTTTTAGTTTAATAAGGCAATATTGTGAGTGATCTATTAAGCCAAGACGAAATTGACGCGCTACTTCACGGGGTAGATGACGTAGAGGAAGAGGAAGTTGAAGAGGGGGGAGTGGATGCTCGCTCCTATGACTTCTCCTCCCAAGATCGTATTGTGCGCGGACGTATGCCTACGCTTGAGATTGTTAATGAGCGTTTTGCTCGCCATCTGCGTATCAGTATGTTCAATATGATGCGTCGTGCAGCCGAGGTTTCCATCAACGGTGTACAGATGCTCAAGTTTGGCGAGTACGTGCATACGTTATTTGTTCCAACCAGCTTAAATATGGTGCGTTTTAACCCACTTAAAGGGACTGCACTTATCACAATGGAAGCAAGGTTAGTTTTTATTCTGGTGGACAACTTCTTTGGTGGTGATGGACGCTTTCACGCTAAAATTGAGGGGCGTGAGTTTACTCCGACAGAAAGACGAATTGTGCAACTGCTGCTGAAGATAATCTTTGAAGATTATAAAGATGCTTGGGCCCCAGTCATGGATGTGGAGTTTGATTATCTGGATTCAGAAGTTAACCCTGCAATGGCCAATATTGTAAGCCCAACAGAAGTTGTTGTTATCAGCTCATTCCATATTGAGGTTGATGGTGGTGGCGGTGACTTTCACATCACTATGCCTTACTCCATGATTGAGCCGATACGAGAGCTTCTCGATGCCGGTGTGCAAAGTGATACGCAAGATACCGATATGCGTTGGTCTCAGGCATTAAAAGACGAGATCATGGATGTTAATGTTGGTTTAGATGCAACTGTTGTTGAACATCAGATCACACTTAAAGATGTGATGGAGTTGAAGCAGGGAGACATTATTCCTGTTGAGCTGCCTGAACATATCATTTTGCGCGTTGAAGACTTACCAACCTTTAGGTGTAAATTAGGTAAAGCTCGGGATAATCTCGCGCTTAGAGTGATCCAGAAAATTCCTCGACCTGAAACAGCCAAATCTGAGCTTCATTTAATTACCCGTAAAGCGAAAGTTCGGGAAGTGAAAGAGTTATAACATGCTAAATAGCGTGTTTCCCAATAAATATCATGGTTTAACACGTTGTTTGATAATGAAATATTAAGGTGTAAAGATGAGTACTGAAGATACTGGTGATGATTGGGCAAATGCAATGGCTGAGCAGGCGTTGGAAGAAGCCGAAGCTGTTGAACTTGACGAACTGACTGATAATACCACAGCAGCGGATCTATCAGAGGAGGATGTTGCCAAATTAGATGCAATTATGGATATCCCAGTGACCATCTCTATGGAAGTGGGACGTAGCTTTATCAATATCCGTAACTTACTACAACTTAACCAAGGCTCGGTTGTCGAGTTAGATCGCGTTGCTGGTGAGCCTTTGGACGTCATGGTTAATGGCACACTTATCGCTCATGGTGAAGTGGTTGTGGTTAACGATAAATTTGGTATTCGTTTGACTGATGTGATAAGTCAAACGGAGCGTATTAAAAAGCTTAAATAAAGGCCCTAAAATGCTCTCATTGCTAGTTGGCGGTGCTACTTCCGCCTCTGAGTTAGCGACTCCCCTAGAGAAAGGTACTGGGATGGACGCGTTATTAAATATGATGGGGGGACTGATTTTAGTCCTAGTGTTGATATTTGTATTAGCCTATATCGTCAAACGGCTTAACTTGGTGCCAGCTAGTAATGGTGTGTTGAAAATGGTGGCGGCAACACCACTTGGACAGAGAGAGAAAGTGGTGTTGATAGAGGTTGAAGGGCAGCAATACTTGCTAGGGGTTACCGCTCAGCAAGTAAACTTGATCGATAAGCTCGATACTGCTGTCAAAACAGATCCCGACTCCTTCGCAACTCGACTGCGTCAAGCTAAGACAAAACAACTATGAATCGATTGTTGCTATTAATTACCTTCACTTTACTGCTTTTTTCTCCTGATATTTTTGCACAGGATGGCATATTACCTGCGGTGACAGTTTCAACTGGCGCCGATGGCGATACTCAATATTCGGTCACAATGCAGATATTGCTGTTGATGACGGCACTGAGCTTCCTGCCTGCCATGCTCATTATGTTGACATCGTTTACACGCATTATCATTGTTTTATCAATTCTTCGCCAAGCAATTGGTTTACAGCAAACTCCCTCTAATCAAGTCTTGATTGGTATGAGTATGTTTCTTACTTTTTTCATCATGTCACCGGTTTTTGACAAGGTTTATGATAGCGCGGTGAAGCCTTACATGAATGAAAGTATGAATATAGAGCAGGCGTTTCATGTTGGAAAAGAGCCAATTAAAGAGTTTATGTTGGCACAAACTCGTGTGACAGATCTGGAAACCTTCGTAGAGATCTCTGGTTATCAAAACATTAATTCAGTAGATGAAGCTCCCATGAGTGTCATCATTCCGGCGTTTATCACCAGTGAGTTAAAAACAGCCTTTCAGATCGGATTTATGCTATTTGTCCCATTTTTGGTGCTCGACCTTGTGGTCGCCAGTATTTTGATGGCCATGGGTATGATGATGCTCTCTCCTATGATTGTCTCTTTGCCCTTTAAAATCATGCTGTTTGTACTTGTCGATGGCTGGAGCTTGGTTATGGGTACCTTGGCGAATAGTTTTGGGACTTAGGGGGCTATATGAGTCCAGAATCACTGGTTGATATTTTCCGTGAAGCCTTATCTGTCATCGTTACTATTGTTTCGTTGATCATCTTACCTGGCCTAGTTATTGGTCTTATTGTGGCGGTTTTTCAGGCTGCAACCTCTATTAACGAACAAACATTAAGTTTTTTACCTCGTCTATTAACGACACTATTTGCGCTTATGTTTCTGGGACATACATTGATTCAAACTATGATGGAGTTCTTCTTTGAAATGGTGAATATGATCCCGCAGGTGATTGGCTAATGAGTGCCTGTCACGCATTTTTTTTGAATATATGTCTGCTTAGAGAGCAGAGCATGGTTAGTCTGAGTCGATAACCATGGAGATATTAATGGGGACCTTAATGGATGCTATTGCATCCTATATGTGGCCATTATTCCGTGTCGCCAGTATGTTGATGGCAATGGCAATTGTCGGTGCCAATACAACTCCGGTTCGAATACGACTGCTGCTCTCGATGACAATTACATTTGCCATCGCCCCAGTGCTTCCTCCCATGGAGAACGTTGATCTATTTTCTCTCTCATCAGGCTTTATTATTTTTCAGCAGATAATCATTGGCGTGGCAATGGGGTTTGTGACTTTATTGGTTATGCAAACTTTTGTTCTAACGGGTCAAATAATTGGTATGCAGACAAGTTTAGGTTTTGCGTCCATGGTTGATCCCTCATCCGGTCAGCAAACACCTGTGATTGGTAACTTCTTTTTGCTGCTCACAACCATGATATTTTTAGCTGTCGATGGCCATTTAGTCTTAATTCGTATGTTGGTTGTTAGCTTTGATACTATTCCCATTTCCGACCAAGGGATCAGTATTGCAAGTTATAAGCTATTAGCGGAGTGGGGGGCATATATGTTTGGAGCAGCCTTAACGATGTCGATGACGGCCATTGTAGCCCTGCTTATGATTAACCTCTCATTTGGCGTTATGACACGGGCATCCCCACAGCTGAACATCTTTGCCATCGGTTTCCCAGTTACTATGGTTACAGGTTTATTTATTCTATGGTTAACCTTAACACCTATTATGGAGCACTTTGGCGCAGTATGGCGCGATGCACAGCTGCTTTTATGTGACATCGTTGAACTTCAATGCAATGTCGATGGAAGGTTTTAATGTATGGCTGAAAACGACAGTAGCCAAGAGAAAACCGAAGAGGCAACTCCCAGGCGCAGGGAGCAAGCGCGAGAAAAAGGTCAGGTTGCCCGTTCAAAAGAGTTAGGTACCTCAGCGGTTCTCCTCGCTTCAGCTGTTGGTTTTGTCATGGCAGGTCCAGGCATTGCAAAAGCATTAGCGTCAATTATGACGAATCTATTTACCATTGATAGAGCGCAAGTATTTGATACAAATGAGATGTTCCTTATATGGAAGTTTATTGGGCTTGAATTAGCATTCCCTATCTTAAGTTTGATAGCCTTTCTAGCGGTAGTATCATTTATTGGTAACATTGTCCTCGGTGGGATCACTTTTTCGGTCAAAGCATTTATGCCTAAACCTGATAAAATGAGCCCTGTCAAGGGGTTTAAGAGAATGTTTGGTGTACAGGCCTTGGTTGAATTAACTAAAGGTATTGCTAAGTTTTCGGTCGTTGCCTTAGCGGCTTACTTTCTGCTCAGCTTCTATTTCGATGATATTCTAGCGCTCTCTCGTGAGCACCTTCCTGGTAATGTTTATCACTCTTTAGATTTACTTGCATGGATGTTTATACTGCTCTGCTCCTCAACCTTGCTCATTGTGGTTATCGATGTTCCATTTCAGATCTGGAATCACAATAAGCAGCTTAAAATGACCAAACAGGAGATTAAAGATGAGTACAAAGACACCGAAGGGAAACCTGAAGTTAAAGGAAAAGTAAGACAGATGCAGAGGGAGATGGCGCAAAGGCGAATGATGAGTGAAGTGCCGAACGCCGATGTTATCGTGGTCAACCCGGAGCATTACGCTGTGGCAGTAAAATATGATGTAATGAAGTCTACTGCCCCTTATGTGTTAGCCAAAGGGGTTGATGATGTCGCATTTAAAATTAGAGAGATAGCAAGAGAACATGAGATTGCTATTGTATCTGCTCCCCCTTTAGCCCGTGCGATTTACCATACGACGAAAATAGAGCAAGAGATCCCTGAAGGGTTATTTACTGCTGTGGCTCAGGTGTTAGCCTATGTATTTCAGCTTCGCCAATATCAACAAAAGGGTGGCAGAAAGCCGACTCCCATTCCCGTCAACCAGCCCATTCCTGATGAGTTAAAACATTAAGTATACTTTTGCTGTTAATTTGTTCAGTTAGAAAGCTAGAACATTCATTTAACGGGATTTAAAGAGTATAGTGACAAACTTGGAAAATATTAATTAAATCAACCGCTATTAATTAATGAAGTATATTGGCTTAAATCTTGCTGTATCAGAGCTAGATGTCAAAGTTTGGACTCTTTTTAATGGATGTTAAAGCAAGCCTAGGTCAGTTTAAAAATATTAAACCTGCTCATTTTAAAGGGGTGGGGACTCCGTTACTTGTGCTGGCAGCCTTGGCGATGATTGTGTTGCCAATACCTGCATTTCTGCTTGATATCCTGTTTTCTTTTAATATCTCATTAGCATTAGTTATTTTACTTGTGGCTATCTATACGGATAGGCCGTTAGATTTTGCCGCTTTCCCTAGTGTTCTGTTGGTTGCGACCCTATTGCGGTTAGCGCTTAATGTGGCTTCGACTCGAGTGGTGTTACTTGAAGGGCATAATGGTGGCGATGCTGCTGGTAAAGTGATTGAAGCCTTTGGTTCAGTGGTCATTGGCGGTAACTACGCCGTCGGACTGGTTGTATTTTTAATCCTCATTATCATCAACTTTGCCGTTGTAACAAAAGGTGCTGGTCGAATTTCAGAGGTGAGTGCTCGCTTTACCTTGGATGCTATGCCGGGCAAGCAGATGGCCATTGATGCCGATCTAAATGCGGGTGTGCTCAATCAAGACCAAGCCAGAATAAGACGTGCTGAAGTGACAAAAGAAGCCGATTTTTATGGTGCAATGGATGGTGCTTCTAAATTTGTAAAAGGTGATGCCATAGCGGGGATAATGATCTTAGTGATTAATATTCTAGGTGGTTTTGTTATCGGTATGGTGCAGCACGACCTTGATTTTTCAACTGCGGTTGAGATCTACACTCTGCTTACCATTGGTGACGGCCTAGTGGCTCAAATCCCTGGCCTACTTCTATCAATAGCCGCTGCATTGATGGTGACACGTCAAAACGAGTCTGGTGACATGGGCCAGATGATGATGAGCCAGATGTTTGACAGTCCTAAATCAATTGCTATCGCATCAGGTGTGTTGTTGATCATGGGAATTGTCCCGGGCATGCCCCATTTCGCTTTTATCTCTTTCGGTATAATCACGGCTTCTATTGCTTACTTTCTTTACCGAAAACAAGAGAGTAAGCGAGCGCATGCATTAGAGCTTGCGCAAAAATCTCCTGCTGAAACCGCTGATGCTAAACCAAAAGAGTTAAGTTGGGATGATGTACAACATGTTGACACTATTGGTTTAGAGGTGGGGTATCGTTTAATTCCTCTTGTTGATAAAGGTCAAGGCGGTGAGCTGCTTGGTCGAATAAAAGGTGTGCGTAAGAAGCTTTCTCAAGAGTTGGGCTTCTTAGTACCGGCTGTGCATATACGCGATAATTTAGATCTCTCTCCAAACAGCTATCGGATCTCTTTGATGGGAGTTGCCTCTGGTGAAGCTGATATCAGGCATGATTGTGAGTTAGCGATTAACCCTGGGCAAGTGTACGGAAAACTTGATGGGGTTGAAACTACAGATCCCGCTTTTGGCTTAGAGGCCGTTTGGATCGCTCCAGAGCTAAGAGAACACGCGCAATCATTAGGTTATACCGTCGTAGATGCTGCCACGGTTGTTGCTACTCATTTAAGTCAACTACTAACGAACAATGCGGCCAAATTACTGGGGTATGAAGAGGTTCAACAGTTGATGGATATGCTGAAGAAGCACTCTCCTAAGCTTGTGGATGGATTTATTCCTGATGTTATGCCCTTGGGGACAGTGGTTAAAGTGATGCAGAATCTACTTAATGAAGGTGTTTCTATTCGCGACCTTAAGACGATAGTGCAAACTTTGTTAGAGTATGGGCCAAAGAGTGCTGATACAGAAGTGCTTACAGCAGCGGTTCGAATTTCGTTAAAACGTATGATTGTTCAGGAGATCAGCGGGCCAGAAACTGAAATCCCTGTCATAACTTTGGCGCCAGAGTTGGAACAGATGTTGCATCAGTCTATGCAAGCGACAGGGGGGGAAGGTCCGAATATCGAACCGAGTCTTGCTGAACGAATGCAGAAGTCATTAGAAGATGCATCCCAAAGACAAGAGATGATAGGGCAACCCGCAATATTGCTTACTTCAGGTATGCTACGTTCAACCCTATCTAGGTTTGTTAAGCATACAATCCCGAATCTAAGGGTTATCTCCTATCAGGAAGTACCCGATGAAAAGCAGATAAGAATAGTGTCTGCGGTTGGCCAGTAGAGGGTGTGTAAGTGAAGATTAAACGATTTTTAGCAAAAGATATGCGCACAGCCCTAGCTCAAGTCAAAGAGACTCTAGGCTCTGATGCTGTCATTATGTCAAATAAAAAGGTGACGGGTGGTATTGAGATTGTGGCGGCAGTTGATTATGACGAGCCAAAGCCCAATTTACAGAAAGCTCCAAAGACACCAGCGACACCAAGTTTCATGGATTTGGCTGAAGAGAAAATATCACTGGGCTTTAAAAGGCCAGTAAGAACAGAAACTAAGGCAAATCCTGCTCCCGCTGCCGATTCTTTACAAGCATTACTTGAGCGACAGCAAAGTAGAGTGAACCAACAAGCTACCAATAAAAGTGCTGAGCTGGAGATGCCTGATTGGGCGAAAGGGTTAAAAGCTCCTGAGGTTAAGAAAGCTGCTCCTGAGGTTGAACCTCAGCAATATGCGCAAAGAAACCATGGGAATTCGAAAGCTAACTCTGGGTCTAATCAAGAGATGGATGCCATGCGTGAAGAGCTGGCGTCGCTGCGTAACTTACTGACACATCAAGTGACCTCTCTATTATCTGAGCAGAAAAGCCGCACAAACCCTGTGGGCGCTATGTTAGAAAGTAAGCTGTTAGAAGCTGAGTTCTCTCCAATGGTAGCGACAAAACTATCAGATTTAAGTGAGCACTATCAGCCAGCTGAATTAGTCAAAGCTTTGCCTCGCTGTTTAGCAAATATGCTAGATAATCAAGGGGATGATATTGTTCGCCAAGGTGGTGTTGTTGCTTTTGTTGGTCCAACTGGAGTCGGTAAAACAACCACAGTTGCAAAGTTAGCTGCTCGATTTGCTGCACACCATGGTTCAGATCAAGTTGCACTGATAACAACAGATCATTATCGTATTGGAGCCTTTGAGCAATTGGCAACCTATGGCAAAATAATGGGGTGCCCAGTTAAGCAGGCTCATGATCTCAATGAGTTGGAACAAATTCTTTATCAGTTCCGTAATCGCAAGCTAGTATTGATAGATACGGCGGGCATGGGACAAAGAGATCTAAGACTTTTTCAACAACTAGATAATTTAGCTGCAAATAGCAGATTACCTATCAGGAGTTATCTGGTACTGTCAGCAACAGGACAGAGAAGAGTATTAGAAGATGCTGTCGCACAATTTAAGCGAATTCCGCTTTCGGGTGCCGTGTTAACTAAACTTGATGAGTCAGTTTCTTTAGCACCAGCGTTAAGCGTATTGATACAAAGTGGGTTACCATTAAGTTATGTTACTGATGGTCAAAGGGTTCCTGAAGATATGCAAGTTGCTGATACATTAGCATTAGCAAACAAAGCGCTGTCAGTATTAAACAGGAAAGAACAAGTAATAGAACAGAACAGTGAGCGCTCTGAAGAAAGGGCCTATGCATTTGAGTAAAGTGATGACTCGGGATCAAGCAAGTGGTTTACGTATGATGAATCAACCATATAACGATAAAGTAAAAGTAATAGCGGTTTCTGGTGGTAAGGGTGGCGTTGGTAAAACCAGTGTGTCAATTAACACGGCTGTTGCATTGGCAGAGAAAGGTAAGCGGGTTTTAGTTTTAGATGCGGATTTAGGACTAGCTAACGTTGATATTATGCTTGGGCTTCGTGCTGAGCGTAACTTATCTCATGTATTATCCGGCGATGTTGAGCTGGATGATATCATTGTGCGTGGCCCTAAAGGCATTGGAATCATTCCTGCGACCTCTGGTACCCAAGCAATGGTGGAACTCTCTTCTGCTCAGCACGCTGGGCTTATTCGTGCATTTAGTGAGATGCGCACTCAGTTTGATGTCTTGATTGTCGATACTGCGGCTGGGATCTCAGATATGGTGTTGAGCTTCTCCCGTGCATCGCAAGATGTATTGGTCGTTGTGTGCGATGAACCCACCTCTATCACTGATGCCTATGCGCTTATTAAAATACTAAGTCGAGAGCATGGCGTCTTTCGTTTTAAAATAGTTGCAAATATGGTGCGAAGTTTACGGGAAGGTATGGAACTCTTTGCTAAGCTTAGTAAAGTTACAGATCGTTTCTTAGATGTCGCATTAGAATTGGTCGCTACAATTCCTTTCGATGAAAACTTGCGAAAATCTGTACGTAAGCAAAAATTGGTTGTAGAAGCGTTTCCAAAGTCGCCTGCCACCATCGCTTACCATGGCTTAGCAAATAAGATTATTAGCTGGCCTATTCCTCAACAACCAGGAGGACATTTAGAGTTCTTTGTTGAGCGATTAGTGCAGAAGCCTGAGTATCAAGAGGACAGAGCGAGTGAGTAAAACCGCTGCGTATACTTGTTTAGATAATAAAGCTTCAATCGTTGAACAGTATGCTCCATTGGTTAAAAAGATTGCTCACCATCTTTTAGCACGCTTACCAGCGTCAGTTCAAATTGATGACCTGTTACAGGCTGGAATGATGGGTTTGCTCGAAGCTTCTACGAATTTTGATGGCAGTAAAGGCGCAAAGTTCGAAACCTTTGCTGGAATACGGATCCGTGGCTCTATGCTTGATGAGATACGCCGTGGGGACTGGGTTCCAAGGTCGGTACATCGAAACCAGAGACGTGTTGCTCAAGTTATCGATGAGTTAGAACAAGAGCTTGGAAGAGATGCAAAAGACACTGAAATTGCTCAAAGACTTGATATATCGCTAAATGAGTACCACCATATTCTTAATGATGTTTCAGTTGGAAAGGTGGTTGGAATTGAAGATTTAGGTGTGTCACTTGATGTTGTAGGTCAAGCAGAGGAGCGAAAGGATGACACTTTTGAATCGATTGCAGATGTTGAGTTTCATACAGCCTTGGTTGAAGCGATCAAGCTTCTACCAGAAAGAGATGGATTAGTTTTATCGCTTTATTATGATGAAGCGTTAAATTTAAAAGAAATTGGGTCCATTCTTGAAGTTAGTGAGTCCCGAGTTAGCCAGATACTAAGTCAGGCAATGCTCAGACTAAAAGCTAAACTTAAGCATTGGACAAATAATAAGATCACGTAAGTAATAATTAGAGCTCCGCGGAGGACACTTTGGACAAGAATATGAAGATTCTCGTTGTTGACGACTTCTCAACAATGAGGCGTATCATCAAGAACTTGTTAAGGGACTTGGGTTTTAACAACACTCAGGAAGCTGATGACGGTTCCACAGCATTACCTATGCTGCAAAAAGGCGATTTTGATTTTGTCGTTACCGATTGGAATATGCCAGGAATGCAAGGTATTGATCTATTGAAGGCCATTCGTGCTGACGATGAATTAAAAAATATTCCTGTATTAATGGTGACTGCTGAAGCTAAGAGAGAGCAGATCATTGCAGCGGCGCAAGCTGGTGTTAATGGTTATGTTGTCAAGCCGTTTACAGCTGCAACATTGAAAGAGAAGTTAGACAAAATTTTCGAACGACTCGGTTAATCAAGGTTGTGTTATGCAGGCTACTACTTCGGGGTTAATCTCACTAGAACAAGCTAGCAAACTTGTAGACCTGCTTACTCAGGGTGAGCAGGAGCAAGCCGATGACTTGGTCAGAGAAATTGCAACACCTATCCAGAAAGAACTATTCGATGAGGTTGGAAGACTAACTCGACAGCTACACAGCGCTATTGTTGATTTTCAAGTTGATGACAGACTGGTGACTTTAGCGAGCACTGAGATCCCTGATGCTAAAGAGCGTTTAAATTATGTCATCGATATGACAGAGCAAGCTGCTAATAAAACCATGGATGCTGTTGAAGAGTGTTTACCTCTTGCCGATGTGCTAACTACAAATATTCAGTCGGTTAAGCCTAAATGGGCGAAACTGATGAAGCGAGATATTGAACTGACTGAATTTAAAAAACTATGTCACGATGTTGAGCAATTCGTTGAGCAGAGTGAGCAGGATTCTATACGCCTCAAAGAGCTATTAAATCAAATATTGTTGGCCCAAGATTTTCAAGATTTGACGGGGCAGATTATCCGCAGGGTGATCGATTTAGTTCGAGAAGTAGAGAACAATTTAGTTTCTATGTTGACCGTATTTGGTGAGCAGTCTTCTGTCGATAGTTCACCTACGTCGGAGACTGGCATTGAAGCTGAAGGACCGATAGTGAACGCAGAGGAACGAGAAGATGTCGTAGCTGGTCAAGATGAAGTTGATGATCTGCTATCGAGTCTAGGTTTCTAATTAGGAGTCAAATTAATGTCATTTGATGTTGATGAAGAGATACTGCAGGACTTTTTGATAGAAGCGGGTGAGATTTTAGAGCTTTTATCAGAACAGTTGGTCACTTTGGAGAATAATCCAGAGGATACGGAACTGCTAAATGCCATTTTCCGTGGGTTTCATACGGTCAAAGGGGGGGCTGGCTTTCTCAGTTTGAACCCTATGGTCGATATATGCCATGAAGCTGAAAATACGTTTGACCTGCTTCGTACAGGTAAGCGTGATGTTTCTGCGGAATTGATGGATATTATTTTGCATGCTGTCGATGCCATCAACTCAATGTTTGCTCAAACGCAGGCTGGTGAGGAACAAGACTCTGCCGATCCTGATCTTCTTGCTAATTTGAAACTACTCAGTGCGGGTAAGTTGCTACCCAATGAAGGTGGGGCTGATGCCGCCGAAGAGAGTTCTGAAACTGATAACTCTGCAGCCGAGGTTGTCGAAGAACCTGTTCAAGGTGAACCTGAAGTAGATTCTGATCAAGGCATCGATCTATTTGATGAAGAACCAGCCTCAGGCGATGATAGTAGTATTGATGAAATTGATGAATCTGAATTTGAAGCACTGCTTGATGCCCTTCATGGAAGTGCAAATGGTGCAGATAAATCTTCAGCAGAGCAAGCAACCGAATCAAGTTCAAATGATGATATTACTGATGATGAATTTGAATCGTTACTAGATAACCTCCATGGGTCTGGCAAATTTAAAGCTAATGAACAAGCTGCTAAAGTGGAGGAAACTCCGCCACCTCCAGTTGATTCTGATGACATTTCAGATGATGAATTTGAAAAGTTGCTTGATGAATTACATGGTTCCGGTTCACCCAAAAACGTTAGTGAGCCAGCTCCTGCTGCGGTAGAGAAGAAAGCTAAGCCTGAAAAAGTTGTACCCACAGAGCCTGTACCTAAAGATGTTCCAGTTCCCAAAGCCGCGCCAGCTCCTAAAGCTAAGGCTGCACCTAAAGCTGCTGGGGCTAATAAACCTGCAGCTACCAATATGCCTCAGGCTGAAACGACGGTGAGGGTTGATACAGCTCGTCTCGATCAGATTATGAACATGGTTGGTGAGCTCGTGTTAGTGAGAAATAGATTGCTTAGTCTTGGCATCGCCCGTGATGATGAGGAGATGTCTAAAGCTTTGGCAAATCTCGACCTGGTGACAGCCGATCTGCAGGGCGCGGTCATGAAGACTCGTATGCAGCCAATCAAGAAGGTATTTGGCCGCTTCCCTCGTGTTGTCAGAGACTTGGCTCGTACACTGAAAAAAGAGATTGATCTTAATATGATCGGTGAAGATACCGATCTAGATAAAAACCTTGTAGAAGCCTTAGCAGATCCATTGGTCCACTTAGTGAGAAACTCTGTTGACCACGGTATTGAGATGCCAGATGTGCGAGAGGAGACTGGAAAATCCAGAACCGGTACGATTACCTTATCTGCAAGTCAGGAAGGCGATCATATCCTGCTTAAGATTGAGGATGATGGCGCTGGAATGGACCCCGTAAAGCTGAAAGAGATTGCAATCAGTCGTGGGGTGTTGGATGAAGATGCTGCATCACGTATGTCAGATACAGAAGCTTATAATTTGATTTTTGCTCCTGGTTTTTCTACCAAGGTTGAAATTTCAGATATCTCAGGTCGTGGCGTTGGCATGGACGTGGTTAAAACACGTATTGCCCAACTTAATGGTACGATTCATATCGACTCCATGAAAGGGAAAGGCACGGTATTAGAGATCAAGGTTCCGCTTACGCTTGCTATTATGCCTACATTAATGGTTGAGGTCGCTACACAGGTTTTCGCCTTGCCTTTATCGAGTGTGAGTGAGATCTTCCATTTAGATTTAACTAAAACAAATATTGTTGATGGTCAGTTGACCGTCATTGTTAGGCAAAAAGCGGTGCCACTGTTTTATTTAGAACACTGGTTGAGCCGAGACCCAAGTGCATTGGTGCACGGGGATAAAGAGCACGGACATGTTGTTATTGTTCAGTTAGGTACCAGACAGATAGGTTTTGTGGTTGACTCTTTGATCGGCCAAGAAGAGGTGGTGATTAAGCCTCTAGGTACCTTGTTGCATGGCACTCCAGGAATGGCTGGTGCAACAATTACATCCGATGGCGGAATAGCTCTTATTCTTGATATTCCTGGTTTATTAAGTAATTACGCAAAAAAATAAAACTAAATGCGGATAGGAAATTGAATGAGCATTAAAGTTCTCGTTGTTGACGATTCAAGTTTTTTTCGTCGAAGGGTGAGTGAAATTGTTTCTAAAGACCCTGATTTAGAAGTCATTGGTACTGCGGTTAATGGAGCAGAAGCAGTAAAAATGGCTGCAGAGCTAAAGCCTAATGTCATTACCATGGATATAGAGATGCCGGTAATGGATGGGATTTCTGCTGTGCGGGAGATTATGGCAAATACCCCTGTTCCTATTTTGATGTTTTCCTCTCTGACACATGATGGAGCAAAAGCAACATTAGATGCTTTAGAAGCGGGCGCACTTGATTTTTTGCCAAAGCGTTTTGAGGATATTGCAACCAATAAAGATGAAGCAATACGGTTATTGCAGCAAAGGATTAAAACCATTGGTCGCAGAAGGGTTTACAAACCTATTACTCCCTCTGTAACTAAATCAGCTCCTACACCTGTCTCTAGGCCTGTGACTACACCAGTGTCACCAAGAGCAGTAAGCGGCTCAGTAGTATCACCTAAGCCTAGTATTATTAATCGAGCCTCTGGTAAGAAATATAGAATATTATTGATTGGTACTTCAACAGGTGGGCCTGTTGCGCTGCAAAAAATATTGACTAAATTTCCTCAGAATTACCCTCATCCCATTTTGTTGATCCAACATATGCCAGCGGCCTTTACACCTGCCTTTGCATCTCGCTTGAATGCATTATGTCAAATCGAGGTAAAGGAAGCTGTTTCTGGAGACCAATTAAAAGCTGGCCACGCCTATTTAGCCCCAGGTGGAATGCAGATGATGCTAGAACGAGCTGGTACTCATGGCCGCTTGAAGATTGTTGCTGGAAGTGAAGATATGAATTACAAGCCATCAGTAGATATCACTTTTGCTTCAGTATCTAAAGTATTAGGTAAAGATACATTGGCGGTTATTTTAACTGGGATGGGAGCCGATGGTAGAGAAGGTTCACGTATGTTGAAAAGCTCTGGAGCGACAATTTGGGCGCAAGATGAGGCTTCATGTATTGTGTATGGTATGCCGCAAGCAGTTACTGCAGCAGGTCTTTCAAGTCAGTCTATAGGGCTTGAACAGATGGCAGATGCTATTTTACGAGAATCATCAAATGGCTAAGTCTAAGGGAAAGTTTAGTACTTTCTCTATTTTGATCATCTTTCTACTTTCAGTTGCAGTATTCGTATTCGCCTCCTTGTACCTTGAAATCCGGCATAAAAATGAGCTCTTAGTATCAGAGGTTCAACGGCTGGAAAGTAGTCAAGTATTGCTTATGGTTCCTGATGAACAAGCTGAAGTTGTTGCTAAGTGGATGTCTGAAAACCCAGAAGCAACAAAAGCCTTGTTGGAGCAAGCTAAGCCGAAACAAGAAGTGAAAGTCAGTGTTGGGCCAGGAGTGGTTGATTCAGTTGTTGATACTCCTGTCTTTGATAAGAATAGTACAACGGCGGCGCTAGAGGTTAGTGACAAGCATGTTGATGAAACTCAACCTGTTTCTGAAGTTCTACCGCAGGCAAAGCGAACAGAAAATACGATTGACGATATGATTGAGGTATTGCCTAATGAAGCGGTTGTACCCTTTCAAGAAGCGATAGAAGATACAATAAGTACTGACGAAGGGGATGAGAGTCGGCTTATCGCCCCTAGAACCATTTCAGAAGACGAACAAGGTGTAAAAGTCATCGTTTTGCCACATGGTGGAATTAGAGTGACAACCCGAGAAAATGATTAGTCAGAAAACTTAAGGATAGCAGTTGAGGGGATTTCTTTGAAAATCTGGACAATAGCGAATCAAAAAGGGGGAGTTGGTAAAACAACGACTGTAGCGAGTTTAGCTGGTACCTTAGCTAAGCGCGGCTTGAAGGTGTTGATGATCGATACCGATCCCCATGCTTCTTTAGGCTATTACCTTGGTATTGACTCTGAAGATGTTAATTCATCTCTTTACGATCTTTTTTTAGAGCATAAGCAACTGACTACAGAGCTAGTAAAAGAGCATATCGTTTCTACTCAAGTTGAGGGGATAGATCTACTCCCATCAACAATGGCATTAGCGACACTTGACCGTTCATTAGGCCACCAAGGTGGTATGGGGCTGATACTCAAAAAAATACTATTGTTGGTTGAAGAGAGCTACGACATTGCATTAATTGATTGTCCACCAGTATTAGGTGTGCTGATGGTGAATGCTTTAGCAGCGAGTCAACATATTATCGTCCCCGTTCAGACTGAGTTTCTTGCTATTAAGGGGTTAGATAGAATGCTTAAAACCATGATTTTGATGGGGCGTTCTAAAAATATCAAATATGGCTATACCATAGTACCAACTATGTATGATCGTCGAACAAAAGCCTCATCTGCGGCATTACAGCAATTAAGTCAAGATTATGGGGAACAGTTATGGATGGATGTAATACCAGTGGACACTAAGTTTAGAGATGCAAGTTTAGCTCATCTTCCTGCATCACATTTTGCTGCGACTAGCCGTGGTGTAAAAGCATATGCAAGGCTGTTAGATTATCTACTTGCAGGAGCATCACCTCATGTCAAACTCAGTTGATGATGCGGTTTTAGATTACTTCTCTCTATTATTGGAAGATGATGAGAGCGGAGCAAATACTGATTTACCTGTTGAAGCGGCTAAATCGCAAAAACCAGTTCAAATTGTGCAAAAAGAGATTAAAAGTCCCGTTGTTAAAATCAATGCACAAGAAGAAAAGAGTGACTTAGCAGATATAGACAAATTTGAAGCGCTAAAAAAGAGTGTTTGTGAAGAGGCTCTGCAAATTCAGAAACAAGCTAAATTAAAAGCAGAGAGCTTTGTTAATACAAAAAAGCAAGATCCACATCTTAATAAGTTAGCATTAGAGCAACTACTTGAGCCTTTATTTAAGCCTGAATTAAAAGAAGCTACACAGGAAAAAGTAAAAGATGTTGCCGTAGTTAAAACAGATAGCAAACTTAAGAGTACTTCTGAGGCGAAAAAAGTTAAGCCTGAAGTTCAGGAACAAGCGCTTGATGAGCAAAAACAAGCTGTAGAAACAAAGCTTGAGACAAAAACGGGAGAAATTCCGCCTAAAGTAACAAAAGATCTACTTGAAACTCTCGATGATGAGTTTCAAGTACTATTCTTTAAAGTGGCAGGGTTAACATTGGCTGTGCCGTTAGTTAGCTTAGGTGGGATTGTTAAACTTGATAGGCTCAACCATATTATGGGAAGGCCTTCGTGGTATAAAGGGGTTCAAACTCATAGAGATTCGCAGTTAAATGTAGTCGATACTTGTGCTTGGGTTATGCCTGAGAAGTATGATGATGCATTAGCTGAATCCGTAAACTATCAATATGTTGTATTATTAGAAGATAGTAACTGGGGATTAACGTGTGAATCCTTAGTGAATTCGGTAAAAATAATGAAATCGGATGTCAACTGGAGAAGCAGGTCGGGTAAGCGCCCCTGGTTGGCAGGAGTTGTAAAAGAGCAGATGTGTGGCATATTGCATGTGCATTCACTCATTGAGTTATTAAATTCAGGTTTAGGTAGTCAGGATCCTGTTGGCTGAGGTAAATATGACAGACGCAAATCAAGTAGCGGTAAGTAAAGACGACGAAGTGTTGCAATGGGTAACCTTTAGGCTCGACAATGAAACCTATGGCATCAATGTCATGCAGGTTCAAGAAGTGCTAAGGTATACCGAAATCGCTCCGGTACCAGGTGCTCCTCACTATGTGTTGGGGATCATTAATCTGCGAGGCAATGTGGTTACAGTGATCGATACGAGATCACGTTTTGGTTTGGCATCTTCGGAGCTGGATGATTCTACTCGAATCGTGATTATCGAAGCTGAGAAGCAAGTGATCGGCATTTTGGTTGATAGTGTTGCTGAAGTCGTTTACTTACGTGGCTCTGAGATTGACAATGCGCCAAATGTCGGTACTGAAGAGAGTGCTAAATTTATTCAAGGCGTTAGCAATAGAGATAATGAGTTATTAATTCTCGTTGATCTGGATAAATTACTGTCTGATGAAGAGTGGATGGAGTTAACACAAGTCTAACAGCCACCTAATCCTGAGTGTTAGTCCCTAGCTATTAGGGACTGATTTCTCGTTTCTGCTTTATAAGAGTTTTAATAAACATGATTGGTGATGAAATTTTAATCGCTGCACTTGTGTGTGTAATAGCCTGTTTAGGCTTATTACTTTATCTGCATATCCAAACAAAAAAGTTAAAGAGCAAGGTTGATGCGTTAACTCTCTTAGTGAAGGAGAGCGATCGCCAACGTGAGAGTGTTAAGCGTGAACTGCAGGAGCTAAGGAGCGGCACTATTGGTGTTGGTAGGCGTATGTTGGAGCTTGAAAAGAGAGCTTCTCAGCATGATGCGAGATTAGATGAAGCGAACCAACAAGACCCTCAAGCTAAGCTCTATACCCGTGCGATGAAGATGGTAGATTTAGGCGCTGGTATTGAGGAGCTGGTACATGAGTGTGAGATCCCTAAAGCTGAGGCTGAATTGTTAATCCGCCTTCATGGCAAAGGTTAAGCAGAGAAGGACGGGCTTTGCCCTGCTAGGTACTAGGGGACAACTAGTTGGCGAGAGTAACTAAAGACGAACACCACTGGTGGCAACAGTTGACGGAATTGCTTTCTTCTATTGTAGGTCGGCATTTATGCCGTCGCTTTGGTTTATTGGGTTTGATGGACTAAAGCCCAACCTACAGCGGATGTAAAAATAGCCGCTCTCGCAGTGAACTCGTGAACGTCCTAGTAAGGAGCTTGCTACTGCCCTCGAAGCTGACGTAGTCAGCAATCTTCTTAGCTCGTATTTATATCTCCTCGATTATTTTTTTGTGCATATTATTCCACTCCTGTGGAAACTTCCCATCTAGCATATAAGCAAACGCAATTATCTCTGCAATAAGTAGGTATAGTTCTTTTGGGATCTCATCACCAAGCTCCAGATTTTGCAGGAAGTTACTTAAGTCTGCGTTTTTATGGATGTGGATACCCGCCTCTTTTGCCACTGAAATGATCTCTTCTGCAATTAGCCCTGAGCCTTTAGCTGTTACCTTCGGTGCATTGTTACCATCGAACCCCAATGCAACAGCTTGCTGTGTTATTTCGTTTTCCTGTTTGCTCATGAGAATCCTTAGTCGTACTGACTGCTTATATTCATTGGTACTATTATGCTTTAATTTTTACCAAAAAATGCTCACCAGGTAATAATGTGGCTGGAAGCTTCGAGTATTGTGCAGAGACCTTCTCTGGTGTTAGGCCAATGTCACTTAGCTTCTTTATTAACAATGGTAGTTGTGTGTCGATTTTCTTTAGCTGCTCACTATGCTCTGCGTTAATGGTCATTGTTAATTTTGAGTCAATGACATGAGCTTGAAACAATATAGGGCCTTGAGATAAATTGAACTTTAGTTGAAGCTTCCAGTCTGCTTGTTTATCCTCATCGTCTCTGTTTTCCTGAGAGAAATGTCCCTCAAGGTTATCTTGATGTTGGTTGAAAGAGTAGGGAAGAGTGAAGTACCAATTACTCTGTCCATTGTTATCATTACTGGCCTGAGCATAGAGAGTCAGGTTACTAATGAGCTTTCCAAGCGATTCAGTTGTTCCTGCCTTATCTAGCATGGTAAGCAGTAAGTTACTTATCCCTGTCCTTTGTTGAGCTTTTTGAAAGTACTCTCGTGTTGCAGCGCTTATCTTGACTGCGCTATTTACCTGTTCACTTTTTAGGCCTAGAAGAAGATGAAAAAGCAGTGATAGCGAGTTGGTATGAGAGAGTGTGGCATTATTGATTGCTTTCGTATCAAAAGGAGTATTGAACTTAAATTGATCGAGTAATTCACCTCTTATGGAGCTTGGTCTTGCAAGTGAAGATAGCATCGAAGGTGTTAAATTAGGGAGTAGCTTGGTTAATAAGTTCGCTATGTTATTTTGTGATGGCTTAGTTGACTCACTTTCAGGAAGACTACCAGCTTTACCAAAAGCCTTATTTAAGGCTGCTAGCATCAATGCTTGTTTTGTTTGAGTGTTAGATGCTGCTGTTTCATTGGCTTTTCCTGCTTCTATAGTCACTTGCTGCTTTATGTCTATGTTTGCTTGGTTTAGAGGTTTATGTTGGGCTATTTGGGGTTTATCTGATGCAGTGGGTGTTTGCTGCTCACTCTTTTTATTAGTAAGAGCGATATTTTTCTCCCCAATCGATCCAGTTGGCATAATGGGGGGGGGTGTAGGGAGCTTCTCGCTTCTTGTAGCGTCGTTTGAGGTTACTTGATTGGGGGTTAGTGGCTCTGTTGATATTTTACTTAGTGGTTTAAATAGGTGTGAGTAAAGTTTTGCTATCTCAGGCTTGGCTTGAATTATAGAGTTTTTGTCGCCTTCCAATGTCATAGAGCTTTTATCTGAACTAGCTAGCGATAATTTGATCTCAGTTTCTGCAACAACAGGTTTTAAAATAAGTAGCCACTGATTTTTAACAAAATGAATTTCAGGTAACACGACTATCTGACTTGAGCCTGTTGCTTGTGTGGCCGGTAAAGTGGTGGAATGTGGCAGTGTTAACTTTAATCCATTCGACAGGGTCAGAGCCCTGTTTAAAAGGTGTGCTGGAGGTATGGGGTAGCCCCCTTTTCTTGAACTTAATAATTTAAGTTGATTTAGGTTTATGCCACTTTCTTTAACAAGTCCTTTTAGTGCTTGAGGCAACTCCAATGAAATCGACTGACCCAGTGAAATAAGTTTATTGATGGTGGCAGTGAGCTGCTTAGTTTCATTAGTTGTAGAATGAGATGATGAAGGTACTTTAATTAAATAATCTACAATTGAAGAGTGGTTAAGCTTCACCTGATTTGCTAGAAGGTCGATATTATAATGGTTTCCTCGGATTAAGACCTGTTTTAGCTCTGTGGATAATACAATCGCCTCTGGTTTTATTAATTGAGATTGAATCGCTTTTAACTGCTCAGTACTCATCTTATTGAGGGGGTCAGAGGGTAGCTGTGATGGCAAAGCTGAAGTATTTGAGGTGAGCGATTGACTCGCTACAGAGGAGCGACTTGTATTGCCTTGGGCCGAGGCTACACTGTTTATCGTTTTGTTATGTTCAGCCATGTAGTGTTTTCCACTGAAGTTACATTTGTTTTTACAAATTTATTCATTTAACAATTGATCTATTTTTTTTGCCGAGTATCCTTATCGGACTTACAGTGTAATCATACTCACTAGTCTAGTTCTACATCATTCTAGGTTACTGTTCTTATCGTCATAATCGAAGAAAACCTTTAGTGTTGAGTAGCTGATTAGTAAAAGTGGCTGAAATGGATTCAGTCATATTATCTAAGAGAGAAATATGAAGCTTAACAGGATAATGCTAATTGTAGCATCGTTGATCATTTCCCCCATTGCGGTATCAGGACAGGATGTCCTAGTAAAGCATGTTTATAAGGAAGAGGTTCATCAAGAGAGAGCATCATTAGATGGTGGGGTCAATCTTGACATCGAGCCGGAGACTTCACCGACTGTAACTATCTCATATAATGATCCTAGGGATCCGATAGAAGGCTTTAACCGGGCTATGTGGGATTTTAATTACCATGTAATGGATCGGTATCTGTATCGCCCCGTTTCTCATGGGTATAAGGATTACATTCCATTACCTGTTAAAACCGGCGTAAATAATTTTGTGACTAATCTTGAAGAGCCCAGTACACTGGTTAATAACACCCTACAGGGAAAGTGGAGCTGGGCAGCTAATGCTGGAGGAAGGTTCACGATTAACACCACTATGGGTTTGCTTGGTGTGATTGATGTTGCAGGTATGATGGGGCTGCCACGTAAACAAGATGAGTTTAATGAAGTGCTAGGTTACTACGGTGTTCCGAATGGTCCCTATTTTATGGCTCCTTTTTTAGGGCCTTATGTAACCAGAGAACTCGCATCGGATTGGGTTGATGGCCTATACTTTCCATTATCTGAGTTTACAATCTGGCAGTCTTTACTTAAGTGGGGTCTTAAAAGTCTTCACCAACGTGCAGAAGCGATTGATCAAGAGAGATTGGTAGATAATGCTCTGGATCCTTATACTTTCGTTAAAGAAGCTTATTTTCAACATATGGACTATAAGGTGTATGATGGAGATGTACCTGTAGATTTAAGTGAAGATGAGCTTCTGGATGAGTATCTTGATGAACTAGATTAAAAACTTATTCAGGTCTTCAGGATTAGCTTGTATGCCAAGATAAAAGCTAAATGAAGCACATATACCCAAGCTACCTCTAGATGCTCATTTCAGAGCTCCCGTAGGATTGCTGAACAAGGCTGTGATTGAAGAGAATGGTTACTCCCTTGTCGATATCACTAACGCAGAGCAGGGATTCTACGGGAACTCCCAAAGGGCACGGCGATAAGCAACATGTTTCTGCGTTATGAAAAAGTGAATTAGAATAACTAGTCCAACTATTTTCATGCCTTGAACTCTGTCACTTCTCGTCATGCTGAATTATGCATCTTGAAGTCGTTTGGGTATATTTTATAAAAGGACCTTGAATGGCGCTAAAAGAGCTTGTTGTTTTACTTGTTGAAGATGATCCTGTTTTTCGTCGAATTGTGGCTTCTTTTCTGGATAGCCGCGGTGCAACAGTGCTTGAAGCTGATGATGGTGAACAAGGTTTAGATAGATTTAAGCAGTATGCTGTTGATATCGTATTAGCAGATCTAAGCATGCCTATCATGGGCGGCTTAGTCATGTTAAAGAAGATGTCAGAGATTAACCCAAGCGTCCCCTCAATTGTTATTTCTGGTAATCAAGTGATGGCAGATGTCGTTGAAGCGCTTAGGATAGGCGCTAGCGACTACTTAGTAAAACCTGTTGCAGATCTCTTTCTTATCGAAAGCGCTATTAAGCAATGCCTTGATGAGCGGCATATGAAAGATGTGCAGCTTGAAGATATGGAAGAGCTTTCTTACCAAGAGTTGCAAGACAATTTAGTGCTTTTAGAGCAAAATGCAGAAGCTGCAAAAAGTGTCCAGCAGCAGCTATTTCCACCATCCCAAATTAACTACCCTTGCGCTAAAATTGATTACAGCTTATTTAAAAGCGATGAAGTGAGTGCATACTTCATTGATACCGTTAATGTGGGTGAGCGGCATCTTGTTATGTATATGGCGCACTTCACTCCTCAGGATAATCGAGCTGCATTTGGTAGCGTTCTTTTAAAGAGCTTTGTAAATCAAAAGCTGAAGCTTTTTCGTGACGGTTCAACACAAGCTATTATCGAGCCATACAACATGCTTTGTTATCTAAATGAAAGAATGACTAAGTCTGGCTTAGATATCTTTATCGATATCGTTTATGTGGTTGTAGAGCTAACTCAATTTCGCGCTTCAATCGCCCAAGCTGGGCATGGTTTACGCTGTTACCTTCGTAATAGTGAAGGGCTGATGCCGCTAGCGTTACCTGACTCTCTCCAGTTAGGTATTTTAGACTGGGGTCAACCTAGTTCACACTTTAGAACTCTAATGCCAGGAGAGAGCTTTTGTATCTCATCCAGTGCCCCAGAGCATAAACAGATGTTACTTAAAGATCACTTTTGTGGTTTGACCTATGATACACAAACGCCAAACGGTGGTTACGTACAACTCACTTTTTAAAGGCTAAGAAGGGCAATGACTTCGTCATCTTCGAGGACAGTCGTAGATTCCTTGCTAGGACGTTCGCGAGCTCACTGCGAGAGCGGCCTTCGGCCTGCTGTAAAATCTAAAGCGTACAAAAATGCTACGCTCACTCAGGCCTGCTCTTCTCCGCTTCACTGTAGGTTGTAGCCCATCAACAATCGATTACCATGACGTATGTTCTTATCTGTCTTATCCATAAGCGAAGCATTCCGTACGGCCGCAGGTCATTCTGTCTACCTTAGCCGTTTGCGGCGTTCGTCTTTATCGCAACGAAGCGTCCTAGAGCCTAGCAGGGCAAAGCCCGTCCTTCTGTATAGAATAAACCAGACGGCATAAATGCAGACCTACAAATATAAAAACGCCTTACTATTACTAGTAAGGCGTTTTATCATTTTAGAACCTAGAACCTAGAACCTAGAACCTAGAACCTAGAATCTAGAACTGTGAATATATAAGCTTAGTGCTTTATACCTTCATGCTCTGCAGTCACAGCCATCTCTTCTTCAAGCGCTTCTTCTTCTGTGTGTACAGGGCCGTCTTCAGCACCGTGCATCCAGTCGACTAATTTATCAGCCATAAAGTAAAGTAGGATACCAGAAGCTGCTGCGGTAATTGCAATACCTGCGAAGATAGACATTGCATTGGCAAGTTGCTCCTCTTTTGGACCACCGTGACCGATAAATGAACCTACAACACCACCAATCTTATTCGCTGCAGCAACGAATAGGAACCAGGCACCCATCATTAGTGATGCGATACGTAGCGGAGCAAGTTTAGTCACCATTGAAAGACCAATTGGAGATAGACAAAGTTCACCCATGGTATGGAAGAAGTAGGCACCGACTAACCACCACATGCTTGATTTAGCATTGGCATCGCCGCCCATTTCAAGTACTGCACCAATCATAAATAGGAAGCCGATACCCAGCAGAACAAGACCTAAAGCAAATTTCACTGGCGAGTTTGGCTCATTCTTACCTAAGCGGATCCAAATTGAAGCCACAACTGGTGCAAAAATAACGATAAACATCGCATTCAGTGATTGGAACCAAGTCGTAGGAACTTCCCAACTGCCTATGCTTCTGTCTGTGAAGTCATTGGTGAACAGGTTCATTAGACCGCCAGCCTGTTCAAAGCCAGCCCAGAAGATGATGGTGAATAGACCCATGATCATAATAACTTTGATACGGTCACGTTCAACTTTTGTCAGAGGCTCTTTACGTACTTCACCTTTTTCAGCAGCTTTCTCTTTTTCAAGTTGTGCAGCTGGTCTACGACCAATATCACCAAGTAGCTTTTGAGCAAACATGAACTGAATAATTAATGATAGAACCATACCAATACCGGCACAGATGAAGCCTGCTTGGAAGTTACCGTCGAAGTAAGCTACAACAGAACCAACAATAATACCTGAAAGGAATGCACCAACGTTGATACCCATGTAGAAGATAGTAAAAGCACCGTCACGACGGTGGTCGCCCTCTTCATAAAGATCACCAACCATGGTTGAGATATTTGGCTTAAATAGACCATTACCTAAAATAAGTACACCAAGACCTAGGTAGAAAACTTCAGTTTCCATTCCTGGTACCCAAGCATGGGGTGTACCTAAAATGAATTGGCCTGCGGCCATTAAGGCACCACCAATGATAATGGCACGACGTTGGCCTAAATATGTATCAGCTAACCAGCCACCGATAAGTGGTGTTAAATAGACTAAACCTGTGAATGTACCGTAAAGAGAGAGGGCGTCAGCGCTAGTCCAACCTAAACCATGACCACCTTGTGATTGAACACTATCTACCAAATAAAGTACCAAAATGGCACGCATTGCGTAATAGCTGAATCGTTCCCATAACTCTGTTGTAAACAACAGGAACAATCCCTTCGGATGCCCGAGCATCGTCCCTTGGGGTTTTGCTACGCTCATTAAGTTTCCACCTTCGCTTGTGATTGCCTGTGAGACAAGTGTCGCCACAGAAAAATTGTTATTTTTTTATTTTACAGTTTTGTAACGCTGAACTCTTAGTTAGTTTTTTACTCTAACATTATGATTTGTTATGTAATATTTTTTCAACTCAACAACAAACACGCTACAGACTATTGTTATATTTTAATATTTGACGCTATAAATCCTACGAAACCCATCTTATATACCCTTTTCACCTTACAGATGTCAATTTTGCCCGTGTGAATGGCGACTATTTAAACAAGCAGAATAAAGAATAAACGGAAAGATATTTTAACGGAGATGGTGACTTCGTCATCTTCTAGGGCAGTCGTAAACTCCTTGCTAGGAGGTTCGCAGGCTCACTTCGAGGGGGGGGGCTTTGGCCTGAGAAGCAGAACGCTTCGCTGACAGATAACGGAACGTTCGTGCCTCACTTACGGTAAAAGAAAGGACGAACTCCTCTTTTGATTTTGCTCTTACTGTGAGCGGAGCGTTCCGTGAGGCCACAGGCCATTCCGTCAACCGTAGACATTTATGGCGGTCGCGCTTATAGAAGCGAAGCGCCCTAGAACCTAGCAGGTACTTGTGCCGTCCTCGCAGGGCGAAGCCCGTCCTTGTTTCTAGCCCATCAACAAACAATGATAAACATATTAAACCTGACGGCATAAATGCCGACCTATCAATAGAAAAATTCATTCCGTCAACATGAAGCCGCTTGCGGCGTTCCGCATTTGATTGTGTAGAATCTAGAAGCGAAGCGCTCTAGCAAGCCGTAGGCCGCTCTTCTCAATTTTTACCATAAGCAAAGCGTTCCGTACGGCCTCAGGCCATTCCGTTAACCGTAGCCACTGGTGGCGTTCGCGCTTATAGAAGCAAAGCGACCTAGAACCTCGCAGGCACGAAGTGCCGTTCTAGTAGGGCAAAGCCCGCTCTTCTTAGCTTTCCCTCTTTTCATCAAAATAGCAATTTGATATGATCTCCTTTGTGAATGGGACGTCGCGGATCTTAAGTGAGAGCTTAGATTGTTATGACTATGGACTTTTCCTATATTCCCATCTCTATCCGTCTATTTTTACAATGCTAAATTTTAAAGTTAGTCATAAAAGTTAGACCCTTAAAGCTATGTGCTTGTTTAGCAAAACGTAAAGAGTCAAATGACCATGAAAGCTTGGTACCTTCTATATTGTAAGCCACGTGGCGAAGCCAGAGCTGTACATAACTTAACTCTTCAAAATATTGATACTTACCTTCCTACTATAGGCGAAGAGAAGAGAGTAAAAGGAGAGGTAAGTATTAAGCGTATCCCACTTTTCCCTGGCTATCTTTTTATCAATATCGATCCACAAGTGACCAGTGTTGCGCGAATTCACTCAACCCGTGGAGTGGGTCGTATCGTTGGATGTAATGAGCTAATGACCTCTATTGACGATTCAATTATCCACAGCATTCGCTTACGTGAACATAAGCTGCTATCTGAGTTATTGCCTGCAAGTGAGTTATCACAGAAGTGTGATGGCTCTTCAACAGTAGAGATAAATCCTGGCGATCAGGTTAAGTTTACTGAAGGACCATTTGCTGATTTAGAGGGGATCTTTGCCGAGAAAAGCGGTGATAAACGCTGTCATGTTCTTTTTGAGATTATGGGGCAGAAGAAGCGAGTTTCAGTGCCCAGAGACAGTATAAAACCTGTTTAAGCTAAATATAGAGCTTTTATCCTACATATTTTCAAAGTAAACATTATTGCTTAAGTATATTACTCATTTGTTTGTAGGATATTTGCCATAGTTGGTGTTTTGTTTTCTATTGGTTATGTTTGTTAGCTTGGCTTGTGTTTTTGAGTCTCGCTTTGTTAATGAGTGCATAAAATGTATCGCTTAGGCTTGCTGTTCTTCGTAATTCTCGCAAAAATATGGCTGTTTATTTTGCGTGGAACATAAAAACCGATATTTTTAATGGTGATTAAGGTTCTAACTATTCGCTGACTATGTTGGTTTTTTATAGGAATATAAATATGGGATCCACTGCCGTTTTAGTTGTGCTTCCTATATTAAACACTCTTTTACGATTGCTTTTTGAGGTGGTACGCATTCGAGGCTTTAATGAACAGCATTTACATAACGGATAGCGTATAATGCGCCACTGTTTAATTTTTGGTTAGGCAGTTTTAGAAAGTATGATTAAGGCTTTTTGTCTTGAATAAATGAGTATGGCTTTGAAATGTCTATTTGGCATTAGGTGTTGTTAGACGGTAAACCGACTTGAGTGAGTTTACTTTGTAGACATCTTAGTGAGTGTAGTAGCTATTTCAAAGTTTGCACTTTGCTTAAAAAGTGAAGAAAAGAGTAACAAAATTAGAGTGTCGCATCTCGTGACGGGCAATTTGGAAGCCGCAATCCATGGGCGGTAGCGTGTCCGAAGGACATCGAATGAAAAGTTTCATTCGTTAAGTGATAGCCGAAGGCCTCTGGCCGCCACGCGGGTCGGTAGCGTGCCTGACACAAATTGTCGGGAACAATTTTGGACAGCTTTAGCTGGCCCATTGGGCGAAATACATGGATGTATGGAGTAAAGGGTGCCGAATGAAAACCTTTGTTTATTGTTTATTAAAGAGTATTCGTTTAGTGGACGCCGAAGGGCGTCTCGTCCGCCACGCGGATCGGTAGCGTATTCAAAAAGATTCTAGGACGCTTCGCTGCGAGGACGTTCGCAAGCTCACTGCTAGAGCGCTTTGCTGCTAGGAAAGAGCAGAAATTACAGTAAACATTATTAAGCTTTTGCCTTCAATAGTTTTGATTTTTTTAGGTCTTCGAGCCTAGAATCTGCTTATTACACCTAGAACCTTTTTCTTGTGTAGGTCGGTATTTATGCCGACGCTTTTGATGGGCTAAAGCCCAACCTACATATGCAAAGAAGGACGGGCTTCGCCCTGCGTAGGACGGCACTAGTGCCTGCTAGGTTCTAGGGCGCTTCGCTTCTTTTAAGGCGAACGCTGATGGCCTTATTCTATTGTAGGTCGGCATTTATGCCGTCAGGTTTGCTATATACAATCACTTATTGATGGTCCAAAGCCCAACCTACATAGATTAGCAGCACAACGTCAGCTCCCGCAGTGTTGCGTCCTAGCAAAGAGCTTGCGACCGATCTTGATGCTGACGTAGTCATCGTTTTCTTGTTACCGTAAGAGCAGCGTTCTGTAGTGACGAAGTTACGTGCCGTGAGGACGAAGTCCGTTCATCACTTTTTTAACCTTATTTATATACATAGCTTTATCAACGGAGATTATCAGTGTTACACAAAACCAAAAAAATAATCATTGCAGGCATTAGTGCCTTAGTTTTGTTGGGCACGCAAGCACAAGCTGCTATGCCGTCTCCGCAGATGATAGAGCAATTTAAGAACTTGCCTGCTTCAGAACAGCAAAGACTTGCTAAACAGTACGGTATCGACCCTTCAATGTTAGGTGGCGGGGCTAGCTCACAGCAGCAGCTAGAAAATCCTACTCTTGTTAATGAGAGACAAAACTTTGATCGAAATGGTCAACCTATCTATGAGCAGGATAAAGATAAAGAAGAGCTCGATTTTGATGAAGATAAAGCGAAAACTGAACTGAAACGTTTTGGCTATGATCTCTTTAGAGGTGAGCCTACTACATTTGCGCCAGTTTCAGATGTTCCTGTACCTAGTGAATATTTAGTCGGTCCTGGTGACAATATTAAAGTCCAACTTTACGGTAAAGATAACAAAGAATACGACTTAGTTATTAACCGTGAGGGTGAGATTCAATTCCCTGAGCTTGGGCCAATCTCAGTTAACGGATTAACTTTTGCCGAGCTACGAAAAATCTTAACTTCCCGTATCAGCGAGCAGATGATAGGTATCGAATCTAACATCACCATGGGTAAGCTGCGCTCTATTCGTATTTTTGTTGCTGGTGATGCCTACAAGCCTGGTTCATACACTGTTTCAAGTTTATCTACGATAACTCAAGCACTGTTTGTTTCAGGTGGTGTAAATGAGATTGGTTCACTGCGTAATATTCAGCTAAAGCGTAATGGCAAATTAATCGGCACCATGGATCTTTACGATCTGCTTATGCGTGGCGATGCATCTAGCGATCTAATGCTCCGCTCTGGTGATGTGGTATTTATCCCATCAGTGGGTGGTTTAGTTCGTGTGACCGGTGAGGTTCGTCGTCCTGCTATCTATGAGTTAAAAAACCGTGAAACACTGGCTGATGTTTTATCCATGGCTGCGGGTTTAAAGTCGGGTGCTTATCCAAGAAGTAGTAGTATAGAGCGTTTCAATACGAATGGTTTAAAAACAGTTAAAAATGTTGACCTTACTTCAGCACAAGGTCAAAAAGTTAAGGCTCTAGCGGGTGATGTTGTACGTGTAAAATCTGCTTCTAATCAGTTTGAAGACGCCATCACAGTTGTTGGTGCAGTTGTAAGGCCAGGTAAGTATCAATGGTATCAAGGTCAAAAGATTAGCGATCTGGTTCCGTCAATTTGGGGCGATCTATCGGCTTCTGCAGACTTAGACTATGGCATTATTGTTCGTGAAGTTAATCAGTACGGTGATATTGAAGTCCATCAATTTGAGCCCGGTAAAGCTATCAGTCAAAAAGTTGCAACTGATGACCTACTATTAAATGCACGTGATAAGGTTATCTTCTTCAACTTTAGTGATAAAAGTCAAAATCGTTACGAGTTAAATAAATTAGTTAAAGAACGCGTTTTAAAGGTCACTGAGCTTGCTGGTGACTCATTGGTTGGTAACGATCTTTTTAAAGCTGGCTTTGCGCAACTGCAACAGAAAGGGTTAACAGAGCGAAGTGAGATCGGTGGTGTTGTTATCGCAAAAGAGGCTGATGATAACGAGCAGCAAGCCATTATTGGGGAGGTCAACAAGATGTTGATTAACCTGTTTGATGATAAAGACTTGATAAAGCTTAGTTCGGCGATGAACCGCAGTGAGCTGCTTTACCCTGTTGTGATGAAATTAACCACTCAAGGTCGTTCAGGCAAAGAGGTTAAAGTTGTCGCTGTTAATGGCAAGGTTCGTCACTCTGGTATCTATCCACTAGCCGTAAATGCAAGAGTTGATGACTTAATAAAAGCGGGTGGTGGCCTTCAAGAAGGTGCCTATACCGCAAGAGCAGAATTAACAAGCACCTTAATAGACAGCCAAGGCTCAAGTATTCAACATCAAAATATCGATCTGAAAGCAGCTATTCAAGGTGATGCGACTGTCAATGCAAAACTCAAAGGTCGCGATATTTTAACCGTGATGACAACACCGGATTGGCAAGAAAATAAATCTGTTGAGATCCGTGGTGAAGTTAAATTTCCTGGCATGTATAACATTCGTCGCGGCGAGACACTTAAAGATGTGCTAAATCGCGCTGGTGGATTTACAGAGTTTGCTTACCTACCATCAGCGGTATTTGTGCGGGAATCAGTACGCCAACAAGAACAGCTTGAGATTAAAAAGCTTGCTAATCAACTCCGCCGCGATATCGCAACTCGCGGTGTATCGAAAGATGGCAATGTTGTAAATTATAGCGATGCTCAGATGATGCTCACCGACCTTGAAAACATCAAAGCTGTCGGGCGCTTAGTTGTTGATTTATCTGCAATATCAGTTGGTATTGAACAAGCAGATCTTCAACTCGAAGACTCAGATATCTTATATGTCCCCTCCACTAAGCAAACCATTGCAGTAATGGGCGAAGTACAACATGCTGCAACGCATAGATTCAAGAAGGGCTTAACGCTAGATCAGTATCTTGCCATGTCTGGTGGCGAGAGAGAGCGTGCAGATGGTGATAGAACCTATGTGATTAAAGCGAACGGTTCTGTACTGCTTCCAAGCCGCTCAATCTGGTTCAGCAGTGAAGACAGCCTTCAACCTGGTGATACGATTATCGTACCGCTTGATACAGAATACAAAGATAACCTAACACTCTGGACGCAGGTAACCAGCATCATCTACAACACAGCAGTAGCATTCGCTACAGTCGCGAACTTGTAAGAAGAATCGAGTTACGAGATCGCTTCGCTGCTAGAACGGGCTTCGCCCTGCTATAAAAGCAAAAAGCTTAAGAGCCAGCGTTATATACTACGTCAGTGCTATCTTTTGCTTTTATAGAATCTAGAAGGAGCGAAGCGACGTTCTCGTCGTGACAAAGTCACGAACTAGAAGCGCAGCGCTCTGCCAAAGCTAAGGAGTAGCTAATGAGATTTGAACAACTGGATGTTTGGAAGAGAGCTTCAAGATTGTCGTGCGAAATATACAAGGCAACAGAGACAGTTCAAAACTGGGGTTTTAAAGATCAAATAACACGCTCAGGCTTATCAGTACCTTCGAATATTGCAGAAGGTGAAGAGCGTGAAACCAACAAAGAAAAAGTACGCTTTTTGTATTATGCAAAAGGCTCACTTGGTGAGTTGGTTACCCAGTTATATATCGGAATTGAAATCGGTTATCTAGAAAAGCATTCCTCATTGGAAATGGTAAAAGAAGCCAAAGAACTCGCAAAAGTCCTAGGTACTATGATCAAAAAGAAAGAGTCAAAAATTAAAGAAGAACCAGCAGTCTACCAGACGAAGTAATTATTGCTGTTATAGCAGCGAAGCGCACTAGCCGCGAAGCGTCCTAGAATCTAGAAGCAAAGCGCTCTCTACTCCATCAAATCAAAAGATAAAGTGATGAATAACCAAAATATACCGCAAGAATTTAAGGATGCAAGGTTCCCTCAAACTACAAGCGAAGACGAGATTGATTTGAGGGAATTGTTTAAAGTCATCTGGCAAGGAAAATGGCTCATTATTGCCATTACCGCTGTTTTCGCCATAGGCTCTGTCATTTTTGCACTTTCACAGCCAAATGTTTACAAGTCTGAAGCTCTATTAGCTCCAGCAAGTGAAGAACAAAGTGGTGGATTAAGTGCATTAGCGGGTCAGTTTGGTGGTCTAGCCAGTATGGCGGGTATAAATCTAGGAGGAGGTGGAGGAGTCGATAAAACTCAGATGGCCATCGAGGTGATGAAGTCACGTCAATTTGCTAGTCAGTTCATCCAAAACCACAATATTTTGCCAGATCTAATGGCGGCAGAAAAGTGGAATATGGGTGATAACACGATTACCTATGATAGTGAGATATATGATGCGTCAGCTAACAAATGGGTACGTGAAGTTAAAGCGCCGTTCAAGCCTAAACCTTCAATGCAAGAGGCATATAAAGAGTTTAGTAAAGCCATTTCAGTTAACTCTGCTAAAGATACTGGTATGGTTACTATCTCTGTCGAGCATCTGTCACCTAGCGTAGCTCAGCAATGGGTGGCTTGGTTAATCCAAGATATAAACAAGGTGATGAAAGAGCGCGATGTAGCTGAAGCTAATCGCAGTAGCGAATTTCTTAATAAGCAAATAGCACTGACAAACGTCGCGGATATTCGTTCAATTCTATACAAATTAATTGAAGAGCAAGCAAAAACGATTATGTTTGCCGAAGTTCGTGATGAATACGTATTTAAAACAATCGATCCAGCCTTAGTGCCTGAAGAGAAAGCTAAACCCAAACGTGCCCTTATTTTTGTGTTAGGCACTATGCTTGGTGGCATGCTGGCAGTGATGATTGTTTTAATAAGACATTTCGTCAGAAAAGAAGGTTAATTTTTAAAATAGTTATTATATTGGACAAATTTTATCTTCTTTCTTCTGTATAACTGTAAGCGGATCGTTCCGTAAACGTAGTGTTCTGTAGGCTGTTATCGAATATGATTTTATTACTTATTGGGGCTGCTGCATTTAAATAAAGAGTAGAAAAAGAATAGAAAAACAGTAAAACCTAATATTTACAAGGGATAGCGCTTACTTAGAAATAAGAGCAATTGTCTCAAAATGGATTAAAAGTGTCTCAGCCTAGCTTTTAGGTCTGAGATGTAAGAGGGCATGAATTCATTCTTTGAAACAAACTTCACTGTCCACAAAATATCAGTAGCTACTCAAAATAGATTTGTTTTCGATTATATAAAGGCAGTAAAAATGATTGTATCACTAGACAATGTGAAAATTGGTATTATTGGTTTAGGCTATGTTGGGCTTCCTTTGGCTGTTGAGTTTGGTAAAAAAAGCCCTACGATAGGTTTCGACATAAATGAAGGGCGTATATCAGAGTTATCATATGGCCATGACAGCACACTTGAGTGCAGTCATCAGGAGCTCGCTGAAGCAACTTGTCTTCGTTACACAGCATCTTTATCAGACCTAAAAGAATGTAATGTGTACATTGTTACCGTACCAACGCCAATAGATGAGCATAAGCAACCTGATTTGACTCCACTAGTAAAAGCATCTGAAGCTTTGGGTGCTGTTGTCAGTGAAGGTGATATCATTATATATGAGTCAACCGTATATCCTGGTGCGACTGAAGAAGAGTGCATCTCGGTAGTCGAAAAAGTCTCTGGATTGAAATTCAACCAAAACTTTTTTGCTGGCTATTCACCTGAAAGAATCAATCCTGGTGATAAAGAGCATCGCGTCACTAACATATTGAAGGTAACCAGTGGTTCAACTCCTGAAGTAGCTGAATTTGTAGACCAACTATATAAAAGCATTATTGTTGCCGGAACACATAAAGCATCGTCTATAAAAGTTGCCGAAGCTGCAAAAGTGATAGAGAACACCCAGCGGGATGTCAATATTGCATTGATCAATGAGCTTTCAATTATCTTTAACAAATTGGATATTGATACGCTAGAAGTGCTTGAAGCTGCGGGTACTAAATGGAACTTCTTGCCGTTCCGCCCAGGTCTAGTAGGTGGACACTGTATTGGTGTCGACCCTTACTACCTAACTCATAAAGCTCAAACTGTTGGATATCATCCTGAAATGATCCTAGCTGGCCGAAGACTAAACGATGGTATGGGCCAATACGTAGTTTCACAACTTGTTAAGAAAATGCTTAAGAAACGTCTCCATGTAGAAGGTGCCAATGTACTAGTTATGGGGTTAACATTTAAAGAAAATTGTCCTGACTTACGTAACACCAAAGTGGTCGACATTGTATCAGAGTTGAAGGAATACAATATAAATGTCGATATAGTTGACCCTTGGTGTTCAAATGATGAGGCCGAGCATGAGTATGGGCTGTCGTTATGTGAAAAGCCAAAAGCGAATAACTATGATGCGATTATTATGGCTGTTGCCCACAATGAGTTTAGAGAAATGGGTGCTGAAAAAATTCATGTTTTAGGTAAAACTGAACACGTATTATACGATCTAAAGTACATACTCGATAAAGAAAGCGTAGATATGCGTTTATAACCTCCTTTACTGTGAAATAGGATTGTAATTTGGACAAGTTTCTACTTGGTCTATTTCGATCCTAAATCACTTTATTTTATCTTAATTCTTAATTCTTAATTCTTAATTCTTAATTCTGGACTTCTTATGTCTCGTTACGAACAAATTCAACAAGAACTTATAGATTCTCCTAAAACTTGGTTAGTGACGGGAGTTGCAGGGTTTATAGGCTCAAACCTGTTAGAGAAATTGCTTAAACTAAATCAAACTGTAGTAGGGTTAGATAACTTTGCGACGGGTCATCAACATAACTTGGATGAAGTAAAAAGTTTAGTTACTGAAGAACAATGGGAACGTTTTACCTTTATAGAAGGTGATATCCGCGATTACAGCACTTGTGAGGAATCTGTAAAAGGTGTGGACTATGTATTACATCAGGCGGCGCTAGGCTCTGTCCCTCGTTCGATTGCTGATCCAATTACATCAAATGCAACTAATATCACAGGGTTCTTGAATATGCTGCAAGTAGCAAAAGCAGCTAAGGTAGAAAGTTTTACCTATGCGGCCAGCAGCTCAACATACGGTGACCATCCAGCACTACCGAAGGTTGAAGATAACATTGGTAACCCTCTTTCTCCTTATGCAGTTACGAAATATGTTAATGAACTCTATGCTAATGTGTTTGCCAAAACATATGGTTTTAAAACAATTGGTTTACGTTACTTTAATGTATTTGGTCAACGCCAAGATCCAAATGGTGCTTACGCAGCGGTAATTCCTAAATGGGCTTCTGCAATGATTCAAGGTGATGAAATTTTTATAAATGGAGATGGAGAAACCAGTAGAGATTTCTGCTTTATTGAAAATACTGTTCAAATGAATTTATTAGCGGCAACAAGCGAGGATATAGCTAAAGATGAAGTTTACAATGTTGCCGTAGGTGACAGAACAACTTTAAATGATTTGTTTACCAATATTCAATCTTCATTAAACAAAAGTGGAAGCATATATAGTATTGCTCCTAGTTATAGAGCGTTTAGAAATGGGGATGTTCGTCATTCGCAGGCCGATATTTCCAAGGCAAAGCAAAAGTTAGGTTATTCGCCAGAGTTTAATATTTCTCAGGGAATAGCCAAAGCAATGCCATGGTACTTGGGGTTTTTAAATAATAGATGAAAAAACTTATATATATTGGTGGCTTTGAGCTACCTGATAAAAATGCTGCAGCACAAAGAGTTATAGCTAACTCTAAAATATTTAGTATGCTAGGGTACTCTCTCGAATTGATCGGCGTAGATAAAAACTTGTCGTTCGACGATGGGCTTTGTTCTGTATCCTATTCAGGTTGCGAATTTGAAAGTAAAGCAGTCTCCTATCCTAAGACCAATCGGGAATGGATCAATACAATTTTAGGTCATGATGAAATTGTTAATTACTTAAAGGAAAATGCGACGGATATTGAGTGCGTAATACTTTATAATTATCCTTCAATTGCCTCTTTCAAAATTTATTCCGCAATGAAACAATGCAATGTGACTGTTATATCTGATATTACAGAGTGGCATAGTTCTAGAGGTGCAGGCTTAATTTTTTCAATTGTAAAATGGCTTGATACAACGCTTAGAATCAGGTATTTAGCTAAAAAAGCAGGAAAAGTCATAACAACCAGTCAATACATGACGGATTATTACAAAAGTAAAAATGTTGAAACATTAGAATTACCTACATTGTATGATACGCGAAAGTTCACTACACCGCCAAAAACACTTGAAAAGTCTTCAACTAGCCTAATTTATATTGGTAATCCGTTTGATGTAAAAAGAGCTGCAAAGGCAAAAGGTGCCGTTAAGGAAAGGCTGGATATAGTCATCAAAGCCTTGAGTATTCTATCTGATAATTATGTTTTTACTTTCAATGTGTACGGAATATCTGAAGAAGATTATTTAACTGTTTATCCCGAACATATTGATCTAATCAAAGGCCTTTCCGACAGGGTGTTTTTTAATGGAAAGATGGATCACAGTTTTGTAATACAGAGGCTCCAAGAATCTGATTTTTCAGTTTTCTTTAGGGATGAAACATTAGTTAACTTGGCTGGGTTTCCTTCCAAACTGGCTGAGTCAGTATCTTGTGGTATACCTGTTATATCTAGTCATATTGCAAGTTTGACTAAATATCAAGATATAAGCGGAGTATATTTGGCTCAATTAGGTAAAGAGGTAGATATGATAGAAAGGTGCCTTAAAATGACTGAGCTAGAACTAAATGAGCTAAAAGAAAAAACTTATAACTCAAAGTTTTTTGATTGCAGAATGTACTTTGAACAGGTTAAGTTATTTCTTAGTTAATTTTTTATAAGGGTAAAATGAATAGAATTATTAGGTTACTTTTTTTTCCATTGAACTATATTTGGGCAAGATTGTTCCCAGTAAATTTCGCAAGGAAAATAGGAGTTAAAATGAATGGTAGAGTTACTATTTACGGTTCCAGTTATGAGATGTTCAGTGCTGAGCCATATTTAGTAACCTTAGGGGATAATGTGTTTATTAGCGTGGGGGCTTCATTCGTTTGCCATGATGGTTCTACTCTACCTTTTAGGAAAAACATTCCGGACTTGGAGTTAGCTGGTAGGATAAATGTTGGCGATAATATATTTATAGGTAAGGGCGCTTTAGTTTTGCCCGGTGTAAGTATAGGCAATAATTGTATTGTTGGTGCAAATGCTGTTGTAGCTAAAGACGTACCAAATAACAGTGTAGTGGCAGGTAACCCAGCTAGGGTGATTAAGTCTACAGATGATTTTTTGGCTAAAGCAAAAAGAAACTCACTGAAGATTGGGAACTTATATGGGAAGGATAAAGTTGATGCGTATAAAAAGATATTTGATGTTAAATGAAGAGCTTAACTAGATGAAACTCATAAGTTATAGGTATTTGCCATTAAATATATTTTTGCTTTATACGTTCTTTGTAATGTTTGCTTTGTTCTTTGGGCCAGCCCAGTTTAGAAATATGAACTTTCTTTATTTAGCTTCATTCCTGATAATTAACACATTTATTTTTGTTTTTTTTTTCATTGCAGGAGCTAAAGGGATAGTAAAGTGGGAACATAAGAAGTCAAAGAATAATTTCATTGAGGGAAGTTTTTTTAAGTTTTTTTTGTATTCTGGTCTACTTTTATCGATTGTTGCCTGGGGGGACTTTTTTGTATCAGGGAAAAGTATATCAATCTCGAACATGGGAACCAACTATGTCGATGGCTATGATGGTTACGTTCGAGGTAGTAGTTCAATTGGTTTTAGCTATATATTAAATATCTTTTCGGTCTCTCTGCAGACTCTCTCATTATTGTTTATCTTTTCGAATTACATTTTTCTGAATAAAAAACAAAAGTTAATAGCTTGTTTTGTGATCTTTACATATTTGATTATAAATGTATTGGTTTCTGGTAAGCAGAAATACCTTGGTGATATTGTTATTTTTTTTGTTTATTCTTATTTAATCTTTTCGGCAGTTCAAAACAAAAGGTTTAGTGTAAGTAAAATATTAAATTACTGTTTTGTGTTTTCTGTGGTGGTTTTTTCTTTCTCATACATTTTAACATCAAGATATGCGGCTATTGATATCGATGGCAGTAATATTGCAACAGCTTTAAATTCTCATGTTTACTGGGATAGTGAATCAATAATTATTAAGATTTTTGGTAACACTTTTGGATTTGGAATTGGTATGTTTTTAGGCTATTTCACCAATGGGCTTTATGGCTTGAATTTAGCATTGCAATTACCGTTTGAGTGGACCTATTTTCTAGGGAATTCATATTCACTAGCGAAAATTGTTGAGACTGCGATATCTTCGCCAGGCTTGATCTTGCAGCATTCGTATCCATTTAGAGCTGAAGAATTAGGGTGGGGATTGGATAAGTGGCACTCCGCTTTTTCGTGGCTTGCATCAGATTTAACGTTTCCTGGAACCCTATGCTTTATGGCCTTCTTTAGTTTTAGTTATGCGAGAGTTTGGATTGCTTCGATTAATAACTCAAACCCTTTTGCTCGTCCGTTATTTATTTATCTTTCTGTGGGAATTGTTTTTGTATATTCGAATAACCAGTTAGTACACTCTCTCTCTGGTGTTTTTGTTTTATTTGCACTTGTTATTATGTATTTTATATATAAATTTCAATCTAGGCAGGTTTATGTTTAATCGATTCGGAAGGAACTTGTCATTGGTTTCAATCGCTTTGTTTGCTCTTATTTTGGGTGGCAAAGCGTCAGGGTTGTTAAAAGATGTTTTAATAACATATAGTTTTGGTGTGAGTAAAGAAACTGACGCCTTTTTCTTAGCTACGTACATTTCTACACTTATTTATATTGGGCTTTACTCTTCTATTTCAATTGTAATTATACCTAAGTGTAAAGATGTTTTGAATAGAAAATCGAGTGCAATCGAATTGTACTCGCTCTATTTAATGTATTTATCACTGTCTATTTTTATTTCTTTCGTTACATATTTTTTCTCGGATGAAATTGTGGCTTTAGTTGCTAATAACGAACACGTTATGCGTAAATCTGTTGACTATCTAAAACTAATGGCATTAACTTTTCCGTTGTCAACTGCCGTTGGTATCTTGAATTCTTTACAGTTATGCAAAAACAAGCCTTTGTTAACTTATGTTACACCTGTAGTAAATAATTTTGCATTTTGTGTTACTATTTATTTAGTCGATAGTGGTGATTTTAACTTGTTACTATATGTGGCGATTGTTGGATGGTTTGTATTATTGCTTTTTAATTTTTTCGAACAAAAGGTTCGCTTTAGAAAAGTAATTAATCGTTTTCTTTTAATTAGGAAAAAAAGCTTAAAACCAACGGCAATTGGTTTGGTTGTTCTGTTTGTTGTTGTAGAGCAGTTGACCAATTTTATACCAGTTTACTTTGTTTCTATGGGAAGTGCAGGTGAGCTATCTGAGTTTACCTATGCTAACAAATTGAATCTTTTTATATTGTCAATCAGTTTGTTGTTAATAACTAGTCATGTACTGCCTAATTTATCTTCAAAAAAAAATTTGTTAGAAATAAGGATGGTTTTATATAAATCTTTTGATTATCTTTCTTATTTTCTGTTGCCATTAGTCATTGTCGCAGCGATTAATAGTAAGGAAATAGTAGAACTAATTTTTTTTCGCGGAAGCTTTTCTATTGAAAATGTTATTAATGTTACGAAAATATTCACGTTGATGGTTTTAATATTGCCCGCATTTATATTTAAAGATATTCTAAATAGGGTGTATTTTGTAGTAAAGAAAGATACGGAGTGTCTTACTATTACTTTGGTTACAGCTATTGTTAGTCTTGTGGTTAATAGCTTTACATATCCTTTTTTTGGAGCCATTTCCGTAGTTTTTAATTTTGTTATTATAACTTACATTCAAGTTGTTGTGCTTTTCTTTTTCCTTTTTAAATTTAGACTTTGGTTTTCTTTGGCTACTTTTAAGGCTTTCATATTTCGAATTGTAAATATACTTTTTGTTTCTTACTGCTTGTCATATTTTGATTTTGGATTGGTTCTTTATTCAAGTCTGTTTTTGTTGTTTTATATATCAATTTCTTATCTTTTTAGGGATGAGTTATTATTAAATTCGTTAAAAAAATTAAGGGTCGTTTAATGTCAGGTAAAGATATTTTTAGAGGGAAAACACTATTGATAACAGGGGGGACAGGGTCGTTCGGAAATGCTGTTTTACGCCGTTTTTTAAATACTGAGATTAGAGAGATCCGTATTTTTTCGCGTGATGAGAAAAAACAAGATGACATGCGAAAGCATTTTCAGTCAGATAAATTAAAGTTCTATATTGGTGATGTTCGTGACCTGCAAAGTATTTTAAGTGCTATGCGGGGGGTGGATTATGTCTATCACGCTGCGGCATTGAAGCAGGTACCGTCGTGTGAGTTCTATCCGTTAGAAGCCGTTAAAACTAACGTGTTGGGAACAGAAAACGTACTCGAAGCAGCAATCGCTAATAATGTTGAGCGTGTAGTGTGTCTGAGTACAGATAAAGCTGTTTACCCAATTAATGCTATGGGTATTTCAAAAGCGATGATGGAAAAAGTTATTGTTGCTAAAAGCCGTAATCTAGAAGATAGCAATACCACAATTTGTTGTACTCGCTATGGTAACGTAATGGCATCACGTGGGTCAGTTATTCCATTGTTTATCCGCCAGATAGTTAATAATGAGCCAATCACGATTACAGACCCTACAATGACTCGTTTTATGATGACCTTAGACGATGCCGTTGACTTGGTATTACATGCTTTCAAAAATGGCCAAAATGGAGATATTTTTGTGCAAAAAGCGCCGGCAGCAACGATTGAGGTATTAGTAACTGCGTTACTCGAAATGCTTAAAAAACCAGAGCATGTTGTAAACGTGATTGGTACCCGCCACGGTGAAAAATTGTTTGAAGCTCTATGTAGTCGTGAAGAAATGTTTGTTGCACAAGAGCAAGGTGAATATTTTAGAGTGCCTGCAGATAATAGAGACTTAAACTACTCAAAGTTTTTTGAAGAAGGCGATTCAGACCTCTCTAAGGTAGAAGATTACAACTCGCACAATACTGAACGTTTAGACGTTGAAGGTATGAAGCAACTACTACGTAAGCTTGATTTTATGTGTGAAATTGAGTCTGGAAACATCATTGTTCCTGAAGGTGTTTAAGTATGAGAATATTAGTTGTTGGTGCTACAGGCATGCTAGGTTACAGTCTGTTTAGTAACCTAAATGAGCATGCTCATTTGTCTGTATTTGGCACCGTGCGGAGTATTGTCGGGAAAGAGGCGTTTTTTAGCAACGTACAGCAGCAATTAGTCACGGGAGTTGATGCCTACGATATAGTCTCACTTCAGCATGCCATCGAAACGGTGGCGCCTGATGTGGTCATTAACTGCGTTGGTTTAATTAAGCAGCATGGTATTTCTAAGCAACATATAGACGCTGTTAAAATTAATGCATTGCTTCCTCATGAACTCGCCAATATTTGTGATAGGTTTGACGCAAGACTGATTCACTTCTCAACTGACTGTGTTTTTACTGGTGATATAGGTTTTTATAGCGAAGAATCATTACCCGATGCACGTGATTTATACGGTAAATCTAAGTGTCTTGGTGAAGTTAACTATGGCAAGCATTTAACCTTAAGAACCTCAATTATTGGGCATGAGCTTACTTCTGCTGTAAGTTTAGTTGACTGGTTTTTATCGCAAGGCGAAAGTACAAGAGGTTTTTCTAAAGCCGTGTTCTCTGGCCTACCTACTTGTTATATAGCCAAGCTATTAGCGGACTGTATTTTAATTAATCCAGAGATTGTAGGATTATTCCATCTGTCGGTCGACCCAATTGACAAACATACTTTATTAGAATTGATTGCAGAGCAATACCAAAAACAAATCACTATTACTGATTCGCAAGAGTTAGTGATAGACCGCTCACTAAATTCAGATAAATTTAGGCAATTAACTCAGTTCAGTCCACCGGAGTGGAGCGAACTTGTTGGGTATATGTATAAAGATTATGTAAGAAGGTATAAAGCATGAAAAGGTTAAAAGTTGTAACTGTTGTAGGTACTCGTCCAGAAATTATTAGGTTGTCATGCACAATTGCAAAGTTAGATGAGTTTTGTGAACATGTACTAGTGCATACTGGGCAAAACTATGATTACGAACTAAATCAAATATTCTTCGAAGACCTAGGCATTCGTGCTCCTGACATATTTTTAGAATGTGCCGGCGCTACAGCTGCCGAAACCATGGCGCAAGTAATAAGTAAAGCAGATGCCATGTTTGCCGATGTACAACCAGATGCCATTTTAATATTGGGCGATACTAACAGTGCAATGGCCGCGATTCCGGCAAAACGTAGAAAAATTCCAATTTTTCATATGGAAGCGGGCAACCGTTGCTTTGACATGCGAGTACCAGAAGAGATCAACCGTAAAATAGTGGATCATACTGCTGACGTCAACATGCCTTATACCGATATTGCGCGTGAATACCTATTAGCCGAAGGCTTAAAGCCCGATCTAATTGTTAAAACCGGCAGTCCAATGGACGAAGTGCTTCATCGTTATTCAGATAAAATTGCTAATGCCGAAATTTTAACTACGTTGGGTTTAACATCGGGTGAGTATTTTGTGGTAAGCGTGCATAGAGAAGAAAATGTAGACTCTGAAAAAAATATTCATAGTTACGTGGACGCTTTAAATGTTATTGCCGAAAAATATCAGTACCCTATTATCGTATCGACACACCCTCGTACCAGAAAGAAAATTGACTTACTTAAATTAGAGTTTCACCCCTTGGTTAAATTGTTAAAACCGCTGGGGTTTAGTGATTACGTAAAATTGCAAATGGACGCTAAAGTGGTATTAAGTGATAGTGGAACGATAACTGAAGAGTCGTCAATCTTAAATTTTCCTGCGATTAATATTAGAGATGCACAAGAGCGCCCTGAAGGTTTTGAAGAGGGAGCTGTTATGTTTACTGGTATGAATGTAGAGCGGATACTACAAGCCATCGAAATACTTAATAAGCAACCACGTGGTGAAGAACGACTAATTAAAAAAGTACAAAACTACATAGCACCTAATGTATCAGATAAAGTGTTACGAACGATTATTAGTTATACTGATTATGTTGACCGGGTTGTTTGGAGAAAGCTTTAGCTGAATTCTTTGTATGTTACCAATTTTTCTGTCTAATTAGTTTGGTTAAAGTGTATATTTAATGAAAATTATAATAATTGGTGGTGTGGCTCAATCTTTGATCAACTTTAGGGGTGATTTGATCAAGTCTTTCTTGAATGCTAATTATGACGTTGTTTGTATTTCAGGAGAAACGGACCATAAATATGTGGAGCAGTTAGAGAAGCTTGGTTGTAAATTTATTCCGTGCAAATTAAAAAGAACTAGTTTAAACCCACTTGCTGACTTACTATTACTTTTTAATTTCATAATGATTTTTCGTCAAGAAAAACCAGATGTTATTTTAGCTTATACGATAAAGCCTGTTGTGTGGGGCGGGATAGCATCTAAATTATTTTCTCGAACAAAATTTTATGGGTTAATTACAGGTTTGGGGTTTTCTTTCCAAAAGGGAAGTCTGAAGCGTAATATCCTTTGTAGTCTAGTAAAAAGATTATATAAGTTTGCATTAAGTGGTGCATCTGGGGTCATATTTCAGAACTCAGATAATCAGAATGTATTTATTAAAAATAGACTTATTAACAGGGAGGTTTCAACAGTAGTTCCTGGCTCAGGAGTTAATTTATCGCATTTTGCTCAAACTCCTTTACCTAAAGGGAAGATTACCTTTCTTATGATATCTAGATTGCTCGGCGAAAAAGGTGTTCGTGAGTATATAGAAGCTGCTAAACAAATTCGTACTCGGTATCAAAATGTTTCTTTTCACTTAGTTGGACCCATTGATTCGTCGCCTGATGGGATTCCTCAAAATGAAGTTTTAGAGTGGCAAGAGTCCAGATATATTGAATACTTCGGTTCATCTTCTGATGTAAGACCTTTCATTGAGGCGTGTCATGTGTTTGTTTTACCCTCTTACCACGAAGGAATGCCTAGAACAGTGCTAGAAGCGATGAGTATGGCTCGCCCAATTTTGACTACCGAAGTGCCTGGTTGTAAAGATACTGTTACTCCTGGCGTAAATGGCTTTTTGGTTCAGCACGGGCGTGCTGACTTACTGGCTGAGAGGGTGGGGTGGTTTATAGATAACGAAGAGTCGCTTCAAGAAATGGGTCAAAAAAGTAGATGTATGGCTGAAGATATATTTGATGTTCGTAAAATTAATGCAAGTTTGTTTGATATTATGAGTCTCAAGAGGAACTTTAATGATAAAAAGACTATTTGATATAATTGTTTCATTGTTAGTACTAAGCTTTTTGTTACCTGTTATAGCTGTTGTAGGTATCAAAGTTGCCATTGAGCTTGGCCGTCCTGTAATTTTTAAACAAAACAGACCTGGTCTTAAAGGGAAAATTTTCAAATTGTTTAAATTTAGAAGCATGAAAGATGCAGTTAATGAGGATGGAATACCTTTACCTGACTCTGAGAGGCTTTCAAGCTTTGGGGAAGCGCTAAGAGCTACGAGTCTAGATGAGTTGCCGAGTTTATTGAATGTAATTAAAGGCGATATGAGTTTAGTTGGTCCAAGACCGTTACTCGTAGAGTATCTACCGCTGTACAATACAGAACAAGCAACACGCCATAATGTACGTCCCGGAATTACTGGTTGGGCACAAGTAAACGGACGAAATGCCATTAGTTGGGAGCAGAAGTTTGAATACGATGTGTGGTATGTAGAAAATCAATCTTTTTGGTTAGACATAAAAATTCTATTGTTAACTATCAGAAAAGTCTTTGTAAGGGATGGTATTTCAGCGGATGGTGAAGCTACAATGACGGCATTTAAAGGCTCTGATAATGAATAGTCCTAGTTTGTATATTGTCGGAGCTGGAGGGCTAGCTCGAGAATTGTACTCTTATTTGGCGACAAATAATTTTATCTACGAAGGGTATGAACTAAAGGGGTTCCTTGATGATAATCAGGAAGCACTGAATGGCTTTAATATGGTGCATAAAGTTTTAGGTCCATTAAAGCACCATAGAATAGAAGCAAATAGCTTATTGTTGATGGGGGTCGCTAGCTGTCAGTTAAAGCAAGACCTATTTAACTTTTATCGAGGTCTGGGGGCTTCATTTATAACTTTTAGCCACTCGTCATCCTTCGTAGGGCGAAATGTTACTATTGGCGAAGGTTCTATATTAGGCCCAAATGCTGTTATAACTACAGATGTTCAAATTGGGCTTCTTTCTACTATTAATGTGAATACCTCTATAGGGCATGATGCATCTTTGGGTGATTTCTGTACGCTTAGTGGTCATTGTGATGTCACTGGTGGCGTAGAGCTTGGTGATAGAGTTTTTCTTGGTTCGCATGCGTGCATTATTCCTAAAGTCGTTATCGAATCAGACTCTATAATCGGTGCTGGAAGTGTTGTAATTAAAAGAGTCGTGGCTGGCTCAACCATGTTTGGTAATCCTGCTAAAAAAATTAAATGAGGTAGATATGTCTAAAGAAAGTAAGTTACTGGAAATTATTGCTGAAATTTTGGAAGTAGAAGTTAACGAAGTTAACTTGGATACACAATTAGATGAAGACTCTTGGGATTCTCTAGCTGTGGTCACATTTATCTCTGAAGTTGATTCTAATTTTGATGTTGTTGTTTCTCCCTCTTTAGTCGGTGGTGCGGAAACTGTTAAACAGTTAATTGACTTGGTTTAATTATTTACCACGCCCGTAAGGGCGTTTTGGTTGTAGAATGATTTCGATTAGTAATGTCAGCATAAAAGGTATAGCAACTACGATTCCTTCATCTAAGGTCACTAATAGTGACTTGGGGGCTCTTTATGGAGAGAAAGAGATTACAAAGTTGATTTCTAGCGTTGGTGTGAATACTAGAAGGGTTGCTGATACCAATACTACTTCTGCGGATCTTTGTTATGACTCCGCAGTCAATTTAATTAATGAGCTTGAGTGGGAGCCTGAGTCAATAGGCGCTATCATATTTGTAAGTCAGACTGGGGAATATCAGCTACCAGCAACGGCTTGTATTTTACAAAATAGACTCGGCTTACCTGTCAGTTCGATTGCTTATGATGTGAACCTTGGTTGTTCTGGGTATACCTATGGTTTATTTTTAGCGTCAAGTCTTGTTCAAACGGGTATTAAACGAGTTTTATTGTTAGTTGGTGACACTATTAGCAAGTTGGTAAAGCCTGGAGATCGAAGTACGGAGCTATTATTTGGAGACGCAGGTACCGCAACAGGGCTAGAGTTTGAAACTGGTCCAGTTATACATTTTGAGCTTGGAAGCGATGGAAGCGGCGCGGAGCATATCATTGCTCGAAATCCTCAACCTCAAGTTAACTCTATTCGTGGCTTAAACTGCGCATTTTTAGAGATGAATGGTGGAGAAGTATTTACTTTTACTCTTAAGCGGGTTCCATTATTAGTTAATGGATTTTTAGAGGCTTTAGAGTTAACAAGTAAAGATATTGACTCATGTGTTTATCATCAAGCTAATCACTTTATGATTAAACATTTGTCAAAAAAGTCTAAATTTGAACCATCGCAAGTTCCAGTCAGTATTACCGAGTTTGGTAATACTAGTTGTGCCTCTATTCCGCTGACACTATGTACTCAAAATCTTATTTCAAGAAATCGAATGCTGTTGGTTGGTTTTGGTGTCGGTCTTTCTTGGGGAGCTGTTATGGTAGATTTAAGTACAACTAAGCTTTTACCTGTAAGTGAGATAAAAATCAATGAGCAATGAGTTAGCTGGAAAAACCATTTTGGTCACAGGCGCATCTTCTGGATTAGGAAAGGCTATTGCTATTTATTTTAGTACAGTCGGAGCTAGGGTTGTATTAACCGGTCGAAATGAAGAGCGTTTACACGAAACGCTAAAGGACATGAGTGGTTCTAACCACCTTTATTTTATAGCTGATCTGGCAAAAGTAGAGTCAACTCAAGCAATGATGGATACTGTTTTTGCTAATGTTGGGGCTCTTGATAGTGTTATTCATTGTGCTGGAATTCAAAAGACCCTGCCACTACAAGCTTTGAAAGAACATCACTTCGATGATATTTTTAATACAAATGTGAAAAGTGCCCAGTTTATCGCTAAGTTTTTGCGTAAAAAAGGCAGGTACAACTCACAAGGTACAAGCTTAGTTTTACTCAGTTCAGTTGCTGCGGTGTGCGGCGAGCCTGCAATTTCTAGTTATTCAGCCTCCAAGGCTGCATTATTGGGGTTATCCAAGTCTTTAGCTATAGAGCTAGCACGTCAAAATATTCGAGTTAATTGTATAGCACCCGGTCATGTTGGGACTGAAATGGCGATAGAGTTTAGTAAACAGCTTACAGCTGAGCAACGTGAAAACATTCTGCTTAAGCATCCACTTGGCCTTGGTAAACCTGAATATATCGCTCAAGCTGCAGAGTTTTTAGCAAGTGATAAGTCATGTTGGATCACCGGGACAACTATTTTTGTTGATGGTGGATATAGTGCTCACTAAGGAGTGATAGTGAAGTCTAAAATAATTGCAGTCTCTTCTTATTTGCCGGAATATATTCTTACCAATGAAGAGTTAGCTCGGGATAATCCTGAGTGGAGTGTGAATAAAATATATGATAAGACAGGCATAAGCACACGTCACATTGCAGCTGAGGCCGAATCGTGCTCAGACATGGCGGTAGCGGCTTGTGAAAATCTGCTCAAAGAGTACTCAGTGAATAGAGCGGATATTGACTACGTATTATTGTGTACTCAAAGTCCAGATTTTAAACTTCCAACCACAGCATGCATTGTGCAAGAACGGCTAGGGTTAAAGAACTCATGTGGCGCGCTTGATTTTAATTTAGGTTGTTCCGGCTACATTTATGGGTTGAGTTTAGCTAAAGGATTAATTGAGACTAATCAAGCCAAAAATATTTTATTAGTTACGTCAGAATTATATTCTAGATATATAGCTAAAGAGGATAAAAGCGTCAGAACACTATTTGGCGATGCAGCTACAGCGACTCTAATATCTTGTTCTAATTCTAACGAAGATAAAATAGGACCTTTTGTTTTTGGTACAGATGGTGCTGGAAAAGATAATCTTATTGTCCCACACGGTGGGGCGAAATACCCATTTGACGCCAGTTCTGATGTATTAGAACAAGATTCTAGTGGTAATTATAGGGCACCCAAAAACTTATTTATGGACGGTGGGGAAATCTTCACTTTTACGCTTAAAACAGTTCCGAAAAGTGTTGATGCATTGTTGGAGCTAGCTGGGTTTGAAAGAGAACAGATAGATCATGTTATTTTTCACCAAGCTAATAAGTTTATGTTGGAACAACTCAGGAAGAAATGTAAATTTAATGACGAAAAATTTCTTACTTCATATGAGTTTTTTGGGAATACAGTGTCTTCAACAATACCATTAGGAATTAATGAGGCGATTAAAGCTGATAAGTTTAATCCTGGTGACAAAATAATGCTTGTTGGTTTTGGTGTCGGTTATTCTTGGGCCGGAACCATCATTACTTGGTAAATAAAAATGTTAAATACTCCATTTTCTCCATGGCCTTCTTTCACTCAAGAAGAGGCCGATGCTATTAGTCGCGTGCTCCTATCCAACAAAGTCAATTACTGGACTGGCTCTGAGTGCCGTGAATTTGAAAAGGAATTTGCTGCTTGGTCTGGTTGTAAACACGCTATTGCTTTGAGTAACGGAACCCTTGCATTAGACCTCGCTCTTAAGGCTTTGAATGTTGCTGATGGTGATGAAGTTATTACTACGCCTCGTACTTTCTTAGCATCTGCGTCATCTATTGTTACTGCAGGTGCATCACCGGTGTTTGCTGATGTTGATCTTAATAGTCAAGCTATTACTGCTGAGTCAATCGAGGCCGTGCTAACAGAAAAAACTAAAGCTGTTATTGTGGTGCATCTTGCTGGTATGCCAGCAGAAATGGATGCAATAATGGCATTATCCGCAAAGCATGGTTTTTATGTGATTGAAGATTGTGCACAGGCGCATGGCGCAAAATATAAAGGTCGCAGTGTTGGTTCTATTGGTCATATAGGTGCTTGGTCATTTTGTCAAGACAAGATCATGACGACTGGTGGTGAAGGCGGTATGGTCACTACGAACGATAAAGCACTTTGGCAAGAAATGTGGTCTTATAAAGATCATGGTAAAAGTTTTGATGCCATTTATAATCGTGAACACCCACCAGGTTTTCGTTGGTTGCATGATAGCTTTGGTACCAATTGGCGTATGACTGAACTGCAGGGCGTGTTAGGTCGTATTCAGTTAGGTCGTATGAAGGGCTGGACCGTTGCGCGTCAGACAAACGGAAAAGCAATCGATGAAGCTGTTAGTGATTTAGCTGTTGTTAGGGGCGTTGATGTACCCGAGCATATTGAACATGCTGAATATAAACATTATTTATTCGTTTGCCCTCAGTATCTAAAGGAAGGATGGACACGCGATTTAATTGTTGAAACAATTAATTCTAAAGGCGTTCCTGCATATCAAGGTAGTTGCTCAGAGGTCTATTTAGAAAAAGCGTTTGACAATACATCTTGGCGACCAAGCAAGCGGTTACCAAATGCGGTTGAGTTAGGTGAAACTAGTTTAATGTTTCTTGTACATCCTACATTAACTCAGGTCGAGATAGATAAGACTTGTGAAGTTATTCGCAGCGTCTTGCTTTTGGCTCAGAAGTAGCGTTGAATTTATTCAGTATAAAATCTCAGGTTTGAGCTTCAGATTGACTGAGTAAATACAGGTTTTAAGGCTCTATTCATACTAATAATGAATAGAGCCTTGTTTTATACATTTCTAGCAATGTCTTTTATAGTCTTTTTCAGTATCTCTTAAGTCAGCCCTTCCCCCTGTGTCAGGATCGTTGTCACCCCTTAAAGTGTGAGCGTCCGATGATCTACATCTAGCCGAGTTTTACTAGCCATGGTAAGAGGCTGTTGAGATCAGAATTGGGATGGGATAACTTCTCCAAGCAGTGTTCGATGTAATCGAACGGAATAAGGCCGTTGGCTTTGGCCGTCTCTATGATGCTGTATAACATGGCACTGGCTTCTGCACCACGGTGATTATGATTGAACAGCCAGTTTTACGTCCTATCACAAACGGTTTCACGGCACGTTCCGCGTGGTTGTTATCGATATTTAACCTGCTATCTTCAACATAACGAGTCAGCAAGACTTAACGGTGTGGTAAGCCCCCAGTTTCCTAGGAACTTTCTAAGTTCTCATAATACTGCTTCTCGAACTTCATCGGAGACAGTCCATTATTACTACCATGATGTCGCACTGGATTATAGAAATATTCGATATAGTTAAATATCTCAGACCTTGCTTCAGCTCTAGTCCTATAGATCTTGCGCTTAACTCTGTCCTTTTTTAGCAACGAGAAAAAACTTTCAGCGACAGCATTATCATGACATTTACCCCGTCGGCTCATACTCGCTTGTAGGTTGTTCTCTTTAAGAAAACTACGCCAGTTTGAGCTGGTATATTGCACTCCTTGAGCTGAATGTATTAGCACCTTTTCCGATGGCGAACGCCTCCATACTGCCATCAGCAACGCGTCGATAACCAGGTCTGCCTTAGCTGAGCTTTTCATCGTCCAACCAACAACTTGTCGAGAAAACAGGTCAATCACAACAGTCAGATATAGCCAACCCTCATGGGTGCGAATAAAGGTAAAATCCGTTACCCAAACCTTATTTGGCTTATCGACGTCAAAACCTCTATTTAGCGTGTTTGGAGCTGTATGGCTAACATTGCCACCTCCGAAGCTTGGATTACGCTTATAGCTCCTAATTGCCTTGATTTTGGCCTGACTCATGATTCTATAAACACGATTTTTTCCAACAGTCTCACCATCATCTTTAAGGTCCAGCGTAATATTTATATAGCCGTACACACAGCCGCTTTCCAGCCAATATTGCTTTATCTTACCAAGTAGTCGTTTGTCCTCTATAGCCCTAGGGCTATGGGGTTCTTTCAACCAAGAGTAGAAGTCACTGCGATTTACACCGAGCGTTTTGCATAGCGTTCTTATGGGGTACTGTCTGAGCCTAGACTTTATGAACGTGTACTTTTCTTTGACTCGCTTGCAAAGTACACTGTGGCCTCCTTTAAGATATTGCGCTCTTTTGTTACTCGACGAAGTTCTGCTTTAAGTTTACGTATTTCGGCTTGTTGATTATCGATGGTGGTGTGCTGTTTCTCTGGCTTATCAAACTTGTTAATCCAGTTGTGAAAACTTTTGGGCGTGACGCCTAACCTTTCTGCGACATCTGCAATCTGGTGACCACGTTCAGTGACCTGCTTAACCGCTTCGATTTTGAACTCGTCGGGATATCTTTTTTCGCGCATGTAACACCTCATATTTTTTGATTCATTATAACTCTATGAAGTGTCTACAGTTCTAGGGGCTTACCAACCATTCTATTCCCTATTTTTTCTGAGTTGGTAAAACTCATCGGATCTGAACTATTTGATTAAAATTTAGCACACGGTTTTAAGGTAAAGCTGTTATTGTTAGTTGCTGGTTGTTAATGACGGTGATGATGTTTAAATTAATATTGTGTGGTGATTGCAATTGTCTTTCGTATCGCTTGTCTTTTTGATTTTTATCCCTTTAGTTTTTGTCTGTTATTTTTTCACTCCTCAACGTTATCGATGGGCCTTGTTGTTTCTGGCTAGTTATTTATTTTACGCGTATTGGGATTGGCGATATATTCCTCTATTGTTTGGGTCGTCATTAATTGACTACCTTTGTGCCTTAAAAATGGGGGAGAAGGAAAGTAAGTCAGCGCGAAAGCCTTATCTATGGTTAAGCTTAATGGTTAATTTAGGTATATTATTCGTGTTTAAATATTGGAACTTTTTTGGTTATAGTCTTAGTAGTTTATTGAGTGTGAATTTAGAACTTCACAACCTACTACTCCCTTTAGGCTTGTCTTTCTACACATTACAAACATTAAGCTATATTTTCGATGTTTATTTAGGGAAGATCAAACCTGAAAGGCACTTAGGTCTTTTTTGCCTGTATGTCAGCTTTTTTCCTCAATTGGTAGCTGGTCCAATTGAGCGAAGCAGAACATTATTACCCCAACTGAAATCCTTGGAATTGCCTACTCTTTATCAATTTCGTTATGGTTTACTACTCATTGTCTGGGGCTTTTTTATTAAGCTTGTTATTGCTGATAATTTAAGTGCTAGCATTAATTCGGTTTACTTTGGTAAAGAATACTTTCCCTTTTGGGTTTATTGGTTCATAGGTGCGTTGGTAACGCTAAAAATTTATTGTGACTTTATGGCCTATTCTGAGATCGCACGTGGTGTAGGGATGCTGTTTGGCGTTAAACTTACGTTAAATTTTAGAAGGCCTTTATTCGCAACTAACCTTAGATCTTTTTGGCAACGTTGGCATATTAGTCTAACTCGTTGGATTGGAGATTATATTCAAATTCCTCTTCTAAGACGTTATCCTACTCAACCTCACCGCTCAGTTGTAACGATTATGACCTTGGTTATTATTGGTTTTTGGCATAGTGCTAGCTGGAATTTTATTCTTTTTGGTTTGTTTCATGGCATGGTTATGGTGATATGGAGTCCAATAGCTAAAAATATCAGTATATTATTCGAAGGCAGTTTTGCCTTCTCAAGTATCTTTGGTAGGTTTTTCTTAGCCATTGTTTTAATGTCTAGTGCGCCGATGTTTTATATTCAAGATACTTCAATATTGTTTAATATACTTAAAAATATGTTGTTATTTGATTTATTTGAACCTACTCAAATATCAAGCATTCATGGAAAGGTTATGTTGATTAAGGCTCTTTTCGGATTTATTTTATTATTTTTATATAGTTTTTTCAATGAGTTTAAGCAGCAAGATTTCATAGTTAATTTAGCTAGGTCGTCATCTAATAGACGTTGGTGTGAAATGTTGTTTATTGTCTTTAGTACGTTGTTTTTAGGGAGTTTCGTTCATGAGCCATTCATCTATTTTGAATTTTAGGTATTTGTCTATGTTCACCCTGAAGGCGATACTGGCAACTGTTCTTATCTCTGTGGTAATCAATGGAATGTTATATTTTTTTCAAGACGAACGTAAAGTGACAAATAAGTTGCAATTATTTCATGAGGGAAAAGATGAGTTCACTGCGTTAGCCGTAGGTACTTCACACAGTATAGGGTTTCACTTCCCTTCATTAGGGCAAAAAGGTATTAACTTTTACGATGGCGGGGGAGATATTGAAGAAGTAGTGTTTAAATCTGGTATTATAATGGATCAAGCTGTCAATATTGGTTCTATATTCGTGTCAGTTTCACCAGGAACCTTACACATGTCTCAGAATTATGGGAATAATATCAATCGACAGTTAGTTGTAATAAAAAACCTACCACTTTCCTATGATGTGTTGCTATCTACACCATCTATTGTGTTGCCTAGTTTGTTAGAATTTTTATTTCCTATTCTTGAAGTAAAAAATGAAATTAAAGAGAAAATTGATTTGAGTTTGGCTTCAAGTAAAAATTTAAATGGCTTTTCAACTGACATCAATAGGGCTTGCTTAAAACCTATACTAACAGAGGTTGATAAGGATGCTCTTATACTTGGAGGTTATAAGCTCGTAACATTACTCCCTAATTGTTTGGACTCTTATGCTGCGAACACTGTTACAAGTCACTCTTCACACATTGAATCTACAATTTTAAGCGATGTAAATATGCCCAGTATAAATGTTAGCCGTTTGTCGGGAATGGCAGACGAATTCAAGTTAAGAAAAGTCGAAACACGATTGATCCTTGTCGTACCTCCTCTGACTGTAGAGTACTATGAAGACGAGAGAATTCAAAAGTGGATTTCAGAACATAATAAGCTATTGGCCGAACTGTCCAAACACCCCAACATAGACGTATATGATTTTCATGATTTCTTTCATGATGAGATGGCTGACGGGAGTAATGATTTTTTTTATGATGATGACCATTTGGCCTTACCGGGTGCAATTAAGTTCAGTAAAGCGTTAAAGCAAGCGATGGATGAAAGAGAAGGACGCTAACTAGTGAAGAGCAGATGAACGCTTCGCTCACCGATTACGGAACGCTGACGCTTACGGTAAGATATAAGAACAGTGCCCAAAAGCGTTCATTCAAGAACGCTTTTGGGCATGAATCATCGTTGTTTATTCTGTAGCTGAACAAGGGTATTTTCAAGTTGCTCTATTTTTGAACTCTGTGATTCAACTTTATCCATTAATGCTTTAATTGCAGCTAATGATATACCTGAAGTATCTGTTGGTGAGATATGCTTGTTATCCACACCATAATTAAATAAGGCATAAAACTCTTCAGCCATTGGACCTATATGAGTCACAGTTCCTGCATCACGGATATATGACCAAGAAAAGATATCTAGATCACTCAACATATCTAATATTTTGTTTCCATCAATCAAATTTATGTTGTTTTTGGTTGCGCGGCTTGAACCTGGGCTAATAGTTCCTTGTGCTGTTATATTTCCTCCAACCCAAAGATCGCCTGTTTGCTCAATGTTACCGTTAGCCAATAAGTGCCATGCGTATTTATTTCCTTGTGAAGCAGCATCAACACCGTGATTCATATAGATATCGCCGGTGTTATACATAGCGTAGCCAATGAGTGGGTTGTCTTTATTCAGAATTGTCATTGAATTGCCATACACGTCTGCTACTCCCATTTCCCACTGATCAGTAACTACATCATTTTCATTGAATAATATCTTGGGGTCATTTGTTTTTCTAATTGTTACTTGACCATCAGTGAGCATCAGATCGCCAGATTCAATGTCTAGAGCCGCATCAGGAGTAGCATCACCTAATCCCACATCACCATCATTGGCTACAAATATACTATTTGCTGGTGCACTAGGCTGTATTCTGAAAACTAGGTTACTGCCATTAGTTGCGTCACGGATAAAGAAGTTGGATTCGTTACCGGCGACATCCCAGGTTTGGGGGGTGAAGCCTGAGCTGCCGTCTTGTTCTAGGCGTAGGGTAGGGGTGTTACCGTCTTTGACGTGTACTTGTACGACAGGAGCATTTGTTCCTATCCCTATTCTACTTGCATCATCGACGTATAAAGAGTGGCTACCAGCACCTGCTTCAATGGTGAATGGTGTTTTTGCACCGTCTATATCATCGATTGAGAACTTGTTTAACCCGCCATTGGCACTATCATTGGCTGTGATTTGCCAATCTCGACTTGGGAAGCTGGAAGTTGAACTGGTATCCATAAATCTTATTCTGAGATTATTCTCTTTTAATCTTAATGTATCAAATCCAAAAGATTCACCGTTGACGCAATCCATTCCGGTACAGATACTGCCATCTACGATGAGATCATCGAGTATTACCTGATCGGCTTGTACTGAAGTTGCCATCGACATGGTGATTGCCAGAGTCAATGGTAGTAGTTTAAAAGCTATGTTCGTTTTATTTTTCATTGTAGTTGCCTTTGCTTTTACTCTTATAAAATGAGACTAGAGACGTCCAAGTCTTACTTGCCCAAATTCTCATCGACTATTTCAAAGTTGTTTGTATCTATCTCTTCTGCTTTTTCTAACCCTTCTGAATATTCTTCGTGGACAAACTCACTGTCTTTGACATTAAAGTAACCAGATTTTGTTTCAACTTTTCCTAAGTTTCTCTTTGAACCGCTGCGACCTGTTCTTGGATCGTTAATAGTTTCAACTTTTCCTGGCTGGGCGTACTCTATTTGGTAACTATAGTTACCGTCTTGAGTAATACCTAGTTGGCCAAGATCCAGTTCAGTATCATTTCCTGAGAGTATGAATTGCTTCTCAAAGCCATTTGGCCCAGTGATAGTAATCGTTGCTGTTTCAAATCGTTTCTCAGAGCTCAAAGTACTGATATCTAGTTCTGAGCTACTAGCGACAATTGTTTTAGCTACACTAGTATTAGGTAAAGCTATACTTAACAGAACAGCTAGAAATAAAGGTGTTGCAGAAGGCTTTTTCATATTTCGGTCCTGTTTTATATTATCACGCCTTAATTTTAACTTAAGTATAACAATAGGCAACAAAAACCTTTTTATTCTTGAGTGAGGTAAGACCAGAATTTAGATTCACTACCTATTTATAAATATAAATTCTGAGCTGTATTGTGTTGGTTAGAATATGCGTCATTATATAACTTTTTGAAATAAATGAATTTATTTTTATTTGTTTATTGTGCTCTTTTTTGCCTAAAAACCAATCTAGATAGAAAATATATTTATATTAGGCATATCAAAATACATTTCAGGTGTTATCATTGTGTTTAATAAATGTTTCTCGACTTGTTGTTTATATAAGTTAAATGTCGCGATTTAGGTTTTTATAAAAGGAATTGCTATGAAATACACCTTCAATAAGTTGAAGTCTCTTTTGGATTGTTCAGCTTTAGTTTTTTGTATGGGAGCCACTTTCTTTGGAAGCCAAACTTTCGCGGCGGGTACTGACTTAACTTTGTCTGGGAGTTTTAGCTCGCCTACCATTGCTTCTGGTCATATTAGTACTTTGACCTACACGTTAACTAATACCTCGGGAGCTTCTGCAAGTGATATTGGATTTACAGCCACATTACCCTCTGGTCATTTGATTGCTGAGCAAACTCAAGCATTTTCGAATTGCTCTGATGGTACATTTGCCGCTGTTGGAGGTGACAGTATTTCTACTGCATCAGGTTACCGACTTGGAGCTGGTCAAAGTTGTTCATTCATGTTTAATGTCACTGCTACTGTTAATGGCGCTGCTGCAACTTTAGTAACAGGTCTAACTTCTAGCTTAGGTGCTGGAAGTGATATTTCAACAACGTTGACGGTTGATGACACTCTGTTTACTGCATCGGCTAGTTTTAGCTCTTCTGTGGTGAATTTAGGTGCTATCAATCGCCTCTCACTCTCTTTTTCAAATTTAGGGGGAACGGTCACAAACGGGACGACCAGTGTCGATCTTCCAAGTGGTTTAGAGATCGCTCCCATAGCCAATTTTAGCTCTGACTGCTCACTTGCCTCACTTAATGAACCTTCTGGAAGTAGTACTGTTACCATTAACGGGATCTGGTTGAATTCCGAAGCAACATGTACAGCTGAAGTCGATCTGATTGCAAATAGCGCAGGTATGATGGATCTGGTTTGGGATGATATGTTTGGTACAGTGTCATTTGCCCAAGTTTTTTCAGGTAAACTAGGCACATCCTTTGAGGTCCAAAGACCATTTGCGAATATTAACTTTAATCCTATAACCATCATTCCTGGAGCCAGTGGCAGTCTGGATGTTACTTTGACTAATTTTGATCGCAGTAGCAGTGCAACTGATATTACTTTTTCCTCAGATTTAGATTCTGCTCTCTCTGGGCTTATTGCGACAGGCGGTACCCAAGTTGATGTATGTGGTGCTGGTTCCTCAGTTACTGTCGGTAGCTCCATCAATTTTAGTGGCGGCTCTGTATCGAGTGCATCAAGCTGTAGTTTTTCTATCCCAATACTTGTCCCTAATGGCGCGGCTCAAGGCGCATATACATTAACCACAACTGCAATATCAGCGTCACTTAATGGTGGCACAACGAATTATAGTGATACAAGTAATGCCTTGATTGTATCAAATACTCCAGGCTTAACGATTACGGTACTAGAGAGTGGGGTAACATCTGGTGACGATGTTACTCTGCGTCATACTGTGACAAATATAGACAATACGTATACAGCAACAGGGATTGAGTTTGAGACTGATTTTGTTAATTTAACAGGCGCTGTGATTAAAACATTACCAGCCACAAATGATTGTGGTTCTGGTTCGGCTTTTTCTTCTGTGTACAAGTTTGATGCTTTTACTGCCATGTCTATGACTGCTGGTGAGCTTGCTCCAGGAGCGAGTTGTACATTTGATTTAGTGCTGACTCTACCTTCAGGTATCACAGCTGGTGAATACAACGTTTCTGCTGGTGCAATCTCTGCAACTATTAATAGTCAGGCTGTTGAGTCTGGTACTCCCTCTGCAAGTGAAACTTTTATTGTTGATACTGCACCGTCATTAGTTTTCACTTTTAATGATGAGAGTTTACTTCCTGGTAGTAGTACTAGTATTGATTTTTCTCTTAGCCATGCTTTTGCATCATCTGCGGATGCGACAGGAGTCAGTTTTACCCTTGATCTAGACGGAGTACTGAGTGGTTTAGTGGCATCAAATCTGCCTTCCGAGCCTTGTGGGGCTGGTTCTACTCTCACTGGTTCAGGACTTCTTACCTTCGCAGGAGGTTCGTTATCCCCATCTAGTTCATGCGACTTTTCTGTTGATGTAACGCTTCCTGCTAGCACAGTGGGAGGTTACACATTCACGAGTTCTGTTGTAAGCGCGACCGTATCTGGAAATGCTGTCACATCTCAGATAAATAGTGCTGATATCACCATTAGCGGGCTAAATTTTAGTAAAGCATTTGCGACAAACCCTATACGAGTTGGCGCAACAGGTACTGAAGTTGATATTAACTATTTAATTACCAATGAAGCGGGAGCTGATGATGCGACAGTGATTCAGTTTACTGATAGCTACAATGCAATGGTCGCAGGTACAACAATTACCTCTGCCGATCAAAGTGCATTTTGTGGGGCAAGCTCAGCAACGAGTGGATCAGGTGGGAGTTTTTTAGTCGTCAGTAATGTTGAGGTTGCAAATGGTGAGCAGTGTATCCTGACTGTAACCATTAACTTGCCAAACTCAGCTACATCCGGCTCATATGGTGCTAACACAAGCGGCTTATCAGCAACTGTGGGTGGTAATAATGTTGCGGTTAGCCCTGCGGTAGCAAGTTTAGTTATTAATGAGCTTTCTGTTGTAACTAGTGTAGATGTATCAAGCCCTACATCTGAATCGACTATTAATTATGCCATTGAGTTTTCTAATGCAGTTAATGGCTTTGATGTGACTGATATCAATGCTGTTAATGCAACACTGGCTAATTTTTCAGGTAGTGGAACAAATTATAGTGTTGAAGTCACACCAATAGCTGACGGTGAAGTGATACTCCAGATTGCTTCTGGTGTCGCTGTTGATGCTAATGATGCAACAGTGCCTAATCAAGCTGCAATTGATATTAGTTTTGACTATCAATCTACACCCTTAGTTCCAACTCCTAGTTTGAGCATAAGTGCGCCATCTGCAGTGCTTGCTAATAGTGGCCCAGTGACTTATACGGTAAGTTATCTTGATGTTGAGCAGGTTAATCTGACTGCTAGTGATATTACACTGAATAAAACGGGTAGCGCGAATGCTGATGTTACTATCATCAACGGTGATATGAGCACAGCTACTGTGAGCTTAGATAACTTAAGTGGCGAGGGTTCCTTAGGGATAACAATTGCTGAAGGAAGTGCGAGGTTTAGCACTAATATAGCGCCAGCTGCCGGCCCTAGTAATATTGTCGTTGTAGATGCTGTGGCGCCTAATGTTGTTATAACCGGACCGAATGGTAATCAAACTTCGTCTTTTGTCGTCAATATTGATTTTGATGAGAATATGTCAGGGTTTACGGTTGATGACATTGTTGCTTCAAACGGAACACTTTCAGATTTTCAAACGATTAATGCTGCAAGTTACACTGTTCAAGTTGACGTAACTGGGGAGACTAGTGTTTCAATTGATATTGCTGCAGGTGTCGCAACTGATAGTGCTGGCAATGGTAATACTCAGTCAAATAGTTTCAATGTTAGTTATGACGATGTACAACCATCAGTCACAATTGGTGGACCATCAGGAACCACAGCAACAGCATTTACTGCCACGATAAGTTTTAGCGAACATGTTTCAGGTTTCGATGTTGGGGATATCACAGTCAGTAATGCGGGCTTGAGTAACTTTGTCACTATTGATGCAGCAAATTACTCTGTGCTTGTTACGCCAGTGGTTCAAGCGAATGTTAGTCTAGACATTGCTAATAGTGTTGCTAATGATCTGTCTGGTAATGCTAACTTGGCTGCGTCAAACTTTTCGCTTACATATGACTTTAATGATGCGCCCATTATTTCTGGGGCGCCAGTAACAAGCGTTAATGAAGATTCAAGTTATAGCTTTTCTCCCACATTTAGCGATGCTGATGTCGGGGACACGTTGACCTTTAGTATCGTCAATAAACCGAGTTGGGCAACATTCAGTAGTGTCAATGGTACGCTTGCTGGTACACCAACTAATGATGACGTTGGCTCGACTTCAGATATTGTTATCTCTGTCTCGGATGGGGCTCTATCTGCATCATTGGCTGCATTTAATCTTGAGGTTATCAATACTAATGATGCACCTCTGATTCTAGGTACACCTACAACATCGGTCAATGAAGATGCTAGCTTCAGCTTTACGCCTACTGCATCAGATGTGGATACGGGTGACAGCTTAAGTTTTAGCATTGTTAATAAGCCAAGCTGGGCAACCTTTAGCGCAACAGATGGTACACTTGCGGGCACTCCAACGAATGATGATGTCGGCTCAACTTCAGATATTGTTATCTCTGTCTCGGATGGGGCTCTATCTGCATCATTGGCTGCATTTAATCTTGAAGTGATTAATACGAACGATGCTCCTACCGTATCCGGTATTCCAGCAGCTTCAGTGGATGAAGATGTAAGTTATAGCTTTACTCCAACTGTTGTGGATGTGGATTCGGGTGATAGTTTAAGTTTTAGTATTGTTAATCAGCCAAGCTGGGCAATCTTTAGCTCAACAGACGGTACGCTTGCGGGTACCCCAACGAATGATGATGTTGGCTCGACTTCAGATATTGTTATCTCTGTTTCAGATGGAGCTCTATCCGCATCATTGACTGCATTTAATCTTGAAGTGATTAATACCAATGATGCTCCTGTATTTGAATCTTCTCCTGTACTAGAAGTACCTGCTGGAGGCTTATATTCATACCCACTCTCTGCCTCTGATATTGACCCAACATATCACATTAGCTTTGAGCTAATGAGTGGACCTGAGTGGTTGAGTATAAATAGTGAATTTACTCTCGAGGGGATAGCTCCTGAAGAGAGTGCTGGTGAACAGTTCAATATCGTTGTTGCTCTTAGTGATGGTGATGTTGAATCTCCGGTATTGCAAGAGTATCTGCTAACTATTGTTGAGCCTTCTGTTACTGAGCTTTCTTCACGATTCTATTTCACTCCTGCGCCAGCGACGGCTCAGCAAGAGGTGAGCTTAGTGTTGGAGATAACTAACTCAGGGTTAACTGCAGCTGAGGATGTTATTTTTGAGATAGCTATTAGTGATGAGCTCAGTATCAATACCATCCCAGCTGCTTGTTCTGAGAGCGAGTCGAATAAGCTGGCCTGTCAACTTGATATCGAGATTGAGGCTGGTGGGGCTACTACAACTTTAGTTGCCCTATCAGTTGGGGAGGTTGAATCTGGGTTTACCTCTGCCGATGTGTCTATCTCTGGAGCAAATTTAGGCGGAGTTGTTATTGAAGAGAGTGCGCAACTGCTACTGGCTAATGTATTGTCGGTGCTTCCTGGGGACTCAGTGATTAGTACGCCTTCAAGTGTTGGCTTTACTGTTGATATTAATGGTGACAGCTTTGTCGATTTGTTGAGTTTTGATGCCATGGCTATGAAAACATCGATTCTGACAAATGATGGCAACGGTCAGTTGGTTATATCGTCGAGTTTAGACATGATTCAAGATGTGAAATCTATGCTTGTTGCCGATATTAACGGCGATGGTGCATTAGATTTGCTTACCGCTGGCGGAAGTGATGCAGATAGTGTTGCTTACCTTCTTAATGGTGAGCAAGAGTTATCATCTTATGTGGTGATGGATGCAGTTAGTGCAGACTTTATCTTAGTAGCCGATCTGCTTAATGATACAGCTGTTGAGGTTGTGCTTGCTGGTTTGTCTCAAGCTGATGTCGCAATCTATTCAGGTTTTGGCACTGACACTCAAGATAGTTTGAGTATTACCGTATCGAACCTCTTTAATTTGCCGCAACCAAATGCATTAGTGGCTTCGGCTCAAAATGGTCAAGAACTAAAAGAGATCGATAGCAACAAAATTTCAGTCTCTGCTTCGAATTCGAGTCTCGATACAGCTGTGACTTCACTGAGTGTTGTTCAAATCAGCGAAGGTGTTCGCCTCCTTGCCTCTGGTGATGTTAGTGCGCCTATATTGGTTAATTTAGGAGATTGGACAACCGATACAGTGCCAGCTATTACAACGCCTGTAGAGAAGATGCAGCTTGTTGATGTGAATGGTGATGATATTGCTGATGCCTTTATCTATAACGATAAGGGATGGAGCTTAATCACTAGCGTGTTTGAAACTGATGCTATGGCGAGCGATGTTCAGCTCCCTGATGCCAAATATATTGTTGTTAGCGATCTTAATAATGACGGTGTTAGCGAGATCTTATTTATTATGCCTCAAGGGGTAAGCATCTGGCATTATTATGGGCTTAATGATATTCGTGTTGATGCCGCTGCTATTGTGACTGAGGAGCTAGGTCAGTTAGCCTTAATGGATATTGATAACGATGGTGATCTGGACATAGTAACATTTGATGGACAGAAGGGAGTGTCCCTTTGGTATATGAACTTAGCCGGAGGCTTTGGTGAGCAAGAGATTGATCTTACCGTTTTTGCTCAAGCTCCTAACTTCCCACAAGTTGATCAGGCAGGTCCTATATCCTTTAGCATCCTCAATCAGTCGAGCGGTGATGCAACTGATGTTAGGTTAGTGATCACCCCTTCTAGCGGCGTAAACTTAAGCCAACTCGCTAGAGGCTGCTCTGCTGAAGGTGACAAAGTGCTGTGCCTAGTGGGAGGGTTAGCTGCCGGCGAGCGAGCTGAGTTGACCGTCTGGGTGAGTGCGAATTCAGCTGGTGAGTACAGTGTTGATGGTCTTGTTTCTGCTACTCAATTTGATGTCAATGAGGAGAATGATAAGGTGACTGTTATGTTGAATTTGCCCGAGCCAGCTTCATCGAGCAGTGATGCGGGGGCGACCTCAATCATGTGTACGATATGGTTATTGATGTTGCTAGCTTATCGTCGACGTCAATTTAGTTAAAGTAAGTAGCCGACATTACTTGGTAATGTCGGCTTTTTGACTTTATAGGGATTGATGCATATGCAGGCGGTTATCTAGAGCTCCGTTATTGCTGATACCTATTAGGGTCATTTACCGTAGCAACTTTTTCAGTAACTCTATTGCAGTAACTTTTTACTGTAACTTTGTAAAGATTCAATTATAAAAATAAAAGAATAATATGCCGACAATATCGGCAAGGGAGAGAATAATGCGAGATTTTAGCTATAGATCTACATCTGTTGTTAGCTTAAGTGATCGTTTGATACCTCGTTGTTTTAGTTTGTGTCGTTTCACCTTAAGCGCTGTTTGTATTAGCGTCCTTTCTTCATCGGTTTTTGCCAATGAGTTACCACAAAAGCCTCATCTTGATGATGGCATTTTACGCTTAATGGGTAAGTTAGAGTCAGCTAAAGATCCTAAGTGTCATGCTACAGCAACTCGTCTCGAGGGATTAATATACGGCACTCCTCTCACCGAAGATGCTCGCTATATAAAAACTGAGTTTCAGAAAAGACTTGTGAGAGACATCTGGCAGCTTGCGGCGACTGAAAACCCTGATTTGGATCCTTTAGATGAGGAGTCTGTGCTAAAAGCGGCCGATTCACTTTTTAACACCCAGCATGTTGAGTTAGGGACGCAAACAGCCACTAGAGTAACTGTAGAAAAGTTAAATGCTGATATTACAGATCGAGATCAGGAGCACTATGGCTCAATCGCCTATACGCTAAGGGCGATGTTAGCTGTGCAGCAAGATGTGCTACTTGATTTTGATGCTGAGCTTCCTGAGCTGAGCGATGCTGCCGCAGAGTTACTCACTCAGAAGGTAGATCTGTTAACTCTGATGTTGCTTAAAATGTCGGATGAGCAAGCCAGAACTGCCGATGAATATGAAATATCGGCAAGCCAGGTTCAACAGGTGTGGCAGTCAATTTTCCCTAAACAGTTTATTAAAGACGCTAATTCGCAGCGAGTTGCTGGCAGCGAAAGTGCAAAGGCTGCCAGCTCTTCAGGTTTGTTGATGCAATTAATTGAGCAAAAAATTGCAGCATTTTCAGAGTACAATGATGTTAATCAAACTCTGTTTGCCCGTAACCTTCAAGTCTATTTTGCTAAACTTGCCCTCCCTAAAGATGCAGCGAAAGCTTCTGAGTTCAAACAATATTTTACTGAAGCTATGATTGCTTTCTCTGGAACTCTGTATCTGGATGCTCAGTCAAGAGTGCAAGGTGAGATAACCATTGGTGAAGCTGAAGTTGCAGCTGCATTGCAGTCACTTTTGCCTCACAAGGTTAATGAATATGAAGATGTGATCTTCTATCCAAACTATCCGAAAGAGAAACAGGTGAGTATCGAATCTTATGATATGGACTCATTTCGTGATTCTGGCCTGCACTGGTTATACCTTAAAGAGGCTTTGGTCGATGCAAAGTCATTAGTCAAACTTGAGGCCGACCCTTTTGCCGCTGAGCTATTAAGTGAAGCGATCGCTCACTATGGCGTACTTCTATTAAGGAACACTGGCATAGAAGGGAAGCGATTAAAACAGACTGAGTTAAGTGCTCAATTGGTGGCTCAAAGCTATGAACTTATCATGGCAGATGTTCAGGCTTATAAAATCTATAAACCTGACGTTGTGAAAACAACGGGGATTATCTCTGCTGGCGGCAATGGGGCTAAATCAGAGATCCGTTACTTTAAAAATGTCACCTTGGATAAATCGTTTAAGGCTGAACACAGATCATCCGACTGGTTAAGCCGTCAGTTAAGAAGCTACCTAAGTAAAGATGCACAAACTGGTATTATCACCATTCCTCCCGCTTTTGGTGGTGGAGGTATTGCTGCTGAAGATATCAACGGTGATGGACTTATCGATCTGCTGGTATTAAGTGGCTTGGGTAATAAGCTGTATCTTAACAAAGGCGATAAGTTTGAAGATATCACCACTGTGTCAGGATTAAGTAACATTAGTCAGCGCAAGGGAAGTCATGACAGTGCTGGGGAGCCGCGACAGCCATTAATTGCGGACTTTGATAATGATGGTGATCAAGACATTATTATCACCTATGTCGATGAAGCTCACCGTGTATACCGTAATGAGGGAGAGCTTAAGTTTACTGAAGTCACTGACATTGCCAAACTTGGGGGAGAAGGGTTAGTTGGTGGACCCGCAACAACTTTTGATGTCAATAATGATGGTTTGTTAGATCTCTATATTCAGTACTTCGGCAATTACCTTAAGGGGGATTTACCTACGTTAAAAAGGCGCAATGAAAATGGTGGAGTCAATGTGCTTTTTATCAACCAAGGGGATTTTAAATTTGCTCAAGCAAAAGAGGCGTTAGGGGCTAATAACTCTGGTTGGGGTCAGGCTGTCACTCATACAGACTTGAATATGGATGGCTGGCAAGATCTGATTGTAGGTAATGACTTTGGCGTAAATGCTTATTATATCAATAAGCATGGTAAAGAGTTTGTTGATTATGCGGCAAAGATTGGCACGTCTAAACCCTCATATACCATGAGCTTAGGCTTGAGCGATCTCAATCGTGATGGTGTTGCTGATGTTTATGTCTCCAACATTGTAACAATGAATAAAGATCAAAAATATGTACTGCCTAGTGAAGACACTACCGCTGAATTTAACCCCGATAAGCTTGCCAACATGCGAGTGGTTGAAGGTAACGATCTATTTTTATCAACCTTAAGTGAAAAGGGGAGCCTTCAATATCAACACAGTGACCTGATTGGTCGAGGGGCTTCATCCACCGGCTGGGCATGGGATGCTGATTTCTTTGATGTCGATAATGACGGTGATGAAGACCTTTATGTTCTAAATGGCATGAACGACTATTACGTTTACTCCACTGATAACCCCTATTATACCGACCCTATGACAGGTGAAAGCCTAGATGTGAACTTTCCTGATGCCGCTAAGGCCAGTAACGTTTTCTTCCTCAATGCCAATGGAAAGCTTTCGAATGTGTCGGCGATGAGCGGTTTGGATATCGTCGCCAATTCACGCTCTGCAGCGTATCTTGATTTCGACAATGACGGCGATTTAGATTTGGCGCTGAATAACTACCATGACACGGCACAGCTTTTTGAAAATCAGGCACAGACACTGAACAACAATTGGATAAAGATAACCCTTAAAGGTTCACCTAAACACGGTGTTAATCTCGATGGAATTGGGGCTCAGGTGATTCTGGGTTATGGCGAGGATGGCTACAGTTGGCGACAAGTGAGTGGCAGCCAAGGTTATATGTCAGTCCACCCTAAGCAGCAACACATAGGTTTAGGTAAGGCAACGACTGCTAGAGTGTTGATTATCTGGCCAAATGGTCAGAGACAGAGCTTTGATAATGTGCAGGCAAACAAAAGTTATACGATAGAGTATCCAGAGAAGTGATGTAAGAGCAGGGGCGACACTCGAAAACGTCATCCTGAACTCGTTTCAGGATCCAGCTCTTCTTTAATTTATAATATTAGCCAGATGCTTATATGCTTTTCGACACTCGACACTCGACACTCGCTATTTAATGCGCGTTTAACGTCATCCTGAACTTGTTTCAGGATCCAGCTTTTGATGGAAAGATTTTGATGTTTTTTAGAACTTATATTTTATTTATTTTCTGTATTTTTGTGCAGTTTTATCCTCAAGTAGAGGCTACTGAAGTTAACATATCAACATCTATTGAGCCCGAGTTGAGCGCAGCTTTTCAAGCCCGTACAGCTTGGCTTGAAGATAGGAAGGTAATAAAAGGCAATAGCTCATCACCTCAATTTATCAATCAATTAATTCTCTCCGATTCACCTTACTTGCTTAGTCACTCTCTTCAGCCTGTAGACTGGATTGAGTGGGAACCTGAGTTTGAGTCAGGTTTTCAAAGTAACGGCCAATTGATCTTCATCTCAATTGGCTATTCAACTTGTCACTGGTGCCATGTCATGGCAGAGGAGAGCTTTGCTGACCGAGAGATTGCAGAGCACCTTAATAGCTCCTATATCAACATTAAAGTCGATAGAGAGCAGTGGCCTTTGGTAGATGAGCGATTTAAATCTGCTTTAGAGTTACTAAAAGGGGAGGCGGGCTGGCCCCTTAATGTGATATTAACGCCTGAAGGTCAAGTTATCTGGATAGACTCCTACCTAAGCAAAGCTAAATTTTCTAAAGTCATAAGAGGTTTAGCTAACCGCTGGCATAACAAGCCAGAGGCAATAAAGAGTTTAGCCGCACGTATAGATAAAAAATTGAAAGCTGAACTAGGTATCGGTAATGAGCAATCGATGGGGAAAACACTATCTAAGAGCGAGTGGCGCGCTTTACTTCCAAAGATGCACCAGAATATTCATAACTCACTGATTGCTGAACAAGGTAGTTCTGGTCCAAGGTTTTTTCGTGCTTATTGGGCGCTTGGGTTACTTGATGAATATTTGAGAAGCGGAGATAAAAAGCTTCTAATGACGGTAGAGTCACACCTCGATATCATTTTGTTAAGTCCAGTCTATGACATGGTTGAAGGTGGTTTTCATCGATACGCTGTTGATGGTGATTGGCAAGTTCCCCACTTTGAAAAAATGCTCTATACCCAAGCTAATATGATACGAGTGTTGGCTAAAGCTTATGGGTTAACAGGTAAGGGTCACTACAGTATTGCGATGGAGCAAACATCAGATTGGGTAGAGACATGGCTTAAAAATGATTTTGGTTATTCATCAGCAGTCTCTGCGCTATCTGAAGGCGAGGAGGGGAAGTATTATCTAAGGGCAGCGGATACAGGCAGCCAAGAAGTTGGTGAGCAGTTAGTATCAATTGATAACCTGACACGTGACTGGCGCGATTCTAAAACCTTTCAACAGCTTAATGAGAGTCGAGCAAATAGGATAAAACCTCTGATCGATGAGAAGGTGATTGTCAGTTGGAATAGCCTCTATGCTGTCTCATTACTGGAGGCGTATGAGGTGACTCAGGAGAAGAAGTTCTTAGACAGAGCAAACTTACTACTCGATTCACTTTGGCTTAATGCTAGAAAAGATAATCAACTCAATCGTATTTTGTTTCATGGGCGAGCTTCAATTCCTGCGCAAATGGAAGATTATGCTTGGTTTGCTACTGCACTACTTAAACTCTCTTTCTACCAAGCATGGGCTGATGAAGAGTTCGAAAATGTAACCAAAGAAAAAGCCCTCAAAAAAAACATAGAGAAGAGTATAGAAACCGCTACTCAGCGAGCTGTTTGGTTACTCGATAGACTTGGGAATAAAGTAGAAGGTGGGAAGGGAGATAAGTTAACCAATCTAACTTTAGATGGCGAGTTACCCTCGACCTATGCAGCAGCGTTTGGCGCCATAACGAATGGAAGGCAGATGATTGGTAAGCGGGAGTATAAAGTTTGGCTTAATAGGTTAACTCGTTTCTTTAACCCTAAGCCACAATCGATTATCTCTCAATACAGCTTCGTTACCCTGATGGCTGATAAAGTAAAAAAAGTTAATGTCAACCAAGCGGTATTTGCCAAGGGGCATGGAAAAGTAACCCTAGAGCAAAAACAGGGAAAGCTAAGTCTGCTGTTTGATATGGAGCCCGGCTGGCATGTTAATGCTAATCCAGCCTCAAGTGAGAAATATATTGCTACTCAAGTGAGTATGGCTGACCTAGGGGATGTTGAAGTGAAGGGAGAAAGCTTCAAGGTAAATTACCCTGAAGCAACCCATAAAAAGCTAGGTTTTAACGATGAATCATTGGCTCTGTATGAGGGAATATTTGAAATTGAACTTAGAGATATAGTCGATAACAGTTCACCTCAGAAAGTTAACATTCGAATCCAAGCATGCTCAGACAGCCTTTGTTTACTGCCTGAGGATATTTTCTTTTTTCAATAGGAAATATTTTTATTGCATTAGAGCTTAATATTGAAAGTGTTCTTTTGGCATTAGTGGAGAAGTGTGAATGCTTGGTTTTTGATGGTTCTTTGTTGTGGGGTAGTTGTGTATTGGTTGCTGAATTGTGGTTTGTAATTGGCCTTTGATTCTTATAAAGCTCTAAGACTAATAACTGAGGCGCAGTATTGTTAAAGTGTGCTAAAATCAACGCCACTGCATTCTATCATTATATATTTTTGAGTTGTTGTATTATGTCGAGCTTTTTTACTCTGGAGCGGAAAATGGATTTTTTTCAGGTGTTATTCTCTTTAAATCGAACTTATAAGCGATTAGTTAGTGTTGGAATCGATACTGTTTGTTTGCTGGCTTCATTTTGGTTGGCGCTAATGGTTCGGACTGATTCAGTTACCGCTTTTGGCAATCAAGGGTACTGGCTTCTTATTGGCTTAGTTTGGCCTATTAGTATCATTGCTTTTATGAAGTTGGGTCTATATCGAGCGGTACTTAGGTATTTAAGTCTTCAAGCATTAACCGCTATCTTGTTAGGTGTACTGATATCTACAGTTAGTCTGGTGTTTATCTCATACTTTGCCAATTTAGGCTTACCTCGTACAGTTCCCGTTATTTATGCTGCTTTTGCTTTAGTCTTGATTGGGGGCTCAAGAGGGGTGATACGAGCCGCTGTTGGTTCAGGAATGAAGCGGGAAGGTGAACCAGTTATTATCTATGGCGCAGGCGTTAGCGGCAGGCAACTCGTCACTGCTTTAGTTCAAAGTCACGAATACTATCCTTTTGCTTTTGTTGATGATGATGTGACAACCCATGGCAGTGTTATTCAAGGTGTGCATGTTCACTCTCCTTCGATAGTGCGTAAGCTGATAAAGCAAAAGCAGGCGACTAAGGTGCTGCTTGCTATTCCAAGTGCCTCTCGTCAGAGAAGAAAAGAGATTTTACTCTCTCTTGAACCTTTAGCTGTCCAAGTTTTAACACTGCCTGCAATGGCTGATTTGGTAAGCGGCAATAAGCTTTATAGCGACATTAAAGAGGTGGAGATAGATGATCTGTTGGGTCGCGATGCCGTTTCCCCAAGAGAAGACTTACTCAAAGATAATATTACAGACAAAGTCGTGATGGTCACAGGAGCTGGTGGCTCTATTGGTTCTGAGCTTTGTCGTCAGATATTGAAGCAAAGGCCCAGTAAACTTGTTCTGTTTGAGCTGTCAGAGTTTGGTTTGTACTCAATAGAGAAAGAGCTATCTGCAACGGCTATAGAGAATGGGCTTGATGTTGAGATATTTCCAATGCTTGGCTCTGTGCAGAGAGAGAATCGTGTTCAGGCCGTAATGGAGTCATTTCAAGTTCAGACTGTATATCATGCAGCAGCGTACAAACATGTGCCTTTAGTCGAACATAATGTGGTCGAAGGCGTACGTAATAACGTATTTGGTACCATGTATACTGCTCGTGCTGCCATTGCTGCTAAAGTCGAAACATTTGTACTTATCTCAACGGATAAGGCGGTACGTCCAACAAATGTGATGGGAACAACAAAGCGTATGGCGGAGTTATCCTTACAAGCTTTAGCCAAGGAGTCTCATGCTACTCGTTTTTGTATGGTGCGATTTGGTAATGTTTTAGGTTCATCTGGCTCTGTCGTACCTCTGTTTAGAAAACAGATTGCATCTGGCGGGCCTGTTACCGTTACTCACCCGGAAATTACTCGCTTTTTTATGACCATTCCAGAAGCTTCGCAACTTGTTATTCAAGCTGGCGCTATGGGGAAAGGTGGAGATGTCTTTGTTTTGGATATGGGGGAGTCTGTAAAAATTGTAGACTTAGCGGCTAAGATGATTCGTTTAAGTGGTTTTGAAGTTCAAGACTCTATCAACCCTGATGGTGATATCTCTATTGAGTTTAGTGGGTTGCGGCCTGGTGAAAAACTGTATGAAGAGTTGCTAATAGGTGATGATGTTACCGGTACAGAGCATGAGCGGATCATGACAGCCAATGAAGCCTATCTTTCTTGGGATGAGCTAGAAGTTATTTTGAGTAAGCTTGATATGGCATGTCATGAATTTAACCATGAAGTTATTCGGGAAATTTTGTTAACAACGCCTACAGGTTTTAATCCAACGGATGGCATCTGCGATCTGGTTTGGAAAGTGAAGAATGAGCAGCAAGGCACAAAAGTTGTGTCATTAGTATCTTAATATCTTAACTCTATTCAAATACTCTAAACGGTTCCCTTTTATTTATAAGGGAGCTGTTTCTGTTTTTATTTAAGAATCTGTACTAAGTGAAAAGCGGTAAGTCGCTAAGGCTGATGGAAAGGTCTGTGGTGGTACTGAGTGCTGTACTTACGGGTTAAACAAGTTTCTATTGTAGGTCGGCATTTATGCCATCGACCTTGTTTGTTGTGTTGATTGAGTTTGATGGGCTAAAGCCCAACCTACAGGGGAGATAGAGAAGGACTGGGTCCTGCTTTGTATTTTACCGTGAGTGAGGCACGAACGTTCCGTCATCTGAAAGCGCAGCGTTCGTTCTAGCTTTTGATTTCCTAGTAGGCTGGAGGCCGCTCTCGCAGTGAGCTGGTGAACGCCCTAGCAAGGAGTCTGCGACTGCCCTAGAAGATGACGCAGTCATTGCTCCTCATCTGACTTTATCGCAAAGAGCTTGCGACAGTCCTCGAAGCTGACGAAGTCCGTGCTTCTCTTTAAGAGCATGTCAGAGTAAAATCATCTCCTTTGGACAGAAGTAAGCTCCACTTCATCTGCTTGGTAGCTTTTCGAATCCAAGTATTCAACTATTTTTCATTTTAGAGGCGTGATGAAAGGCATTATTTTGGCTGGTGGAACCGGCACGCGTTTGTATCCGCTCACTAAAGTAGTTAGTAAACAGTTACTGCCTATCTATGATAAGCCGATGATCTATTATCCCCTTGCAACCTTAATGAGTGCGGGTATTAGGGATATTTTGATCATTACGACCCCTGATGATATAGAGAGTTTTAAATCTTTATTGGGGACAGGTTCAGACTGGGGGGTGAGTATTGAATATCAGATACAAGTATCCCCTGATGGTTTAGCTCAAGCTTTTTTACTGGGTGAGTCTTTTATTGGTGATGATAGCGTGGCACTTATATTAGGTGATAACCTGTTTTATGGTCATGATCTGATAAAATCCCTTAAGCGTGCTGCCAAGGGCAAAGTTGGCGCAACGGTATTTGGTTATCATGTCTCAAACCCTTGTGATTATGGCGTTGTCGAGTTTGATAATGAAAATCGTGTTATCTCAATCGAGGAGAAGCCTCAATCGCCTAAGTCTAATTATGCGATTCCTGGGATCTATTTTTTTGATAATAAAGTCATTGATTTTGCTAAAAAGGTTACTCCTTCAGACAGAGGGGAGTTAGAGATCACAGAGGTGATCGGTCAGTATTTAGCTGCAGGTTTTCTGAATGTGGAGATCATGGGTAGAGGGACTGCTTGGTTAGATACAGGCACTTACGATAGCCTGTTACAGGCGGCTCAGTTTATTGAAACTATCGATAAACGCCAGGGGTTAAAGGTTAATTGTCCAGAAGAGATGGCTTATCGTATGGGTTATATCGATGATAAACAGTTATTGGCTTTAGCAGAGCCTTTACGTAAAAGTGGCTACGGTGAGTACCTGATTAGTATTCTGTCTCAGAGAGTTTTTTCATGAAGGTTATATCCACACCAATCAGCGATGTAAAGATATTAGCTCCGCAAGTATTTACTGATGAGCGAGGCTCTTTTCATGAAATCTTTCGTGATGATTGGTTTATAGAGCATGTTGCTGATGTTCGCTTTGTTCAAGAAAATCAGAGCTCGTCTAAACAGAGTACGTTACGCGGCTTGCATTATCAGACTGCGCAGACGCAGGGGAAACTAATCCGCGTTATCTCTGGTGAGGTGTTTGATGTAGTGGTTGATTTGAGGCGTTCAAGTCCAACTTTTGGTCACTGTTTTTCGACAACTCTTTCAGCTAATAACAAACATCAACTTTGGGTGCCAATTGGATTTGCTCACGGGTTTTATGTAACTTCTGAGTCCGCAGAGTTAGTATATAAGTGCACCGATTATTATGCGCCACAATTTGAATGTTCCATACTATGGAATGATCCTGAACTAGCGATTGATTGGCCAATCGCTAGTGACTGTAATCCGCTGCTTTCTGAAAAAGATAGAAAGGGAGTATTGTTCCAAGATGCTTTTGTTTTTGAGTGATATAGCTGGCAAAAGTCTGAGAGGGCTGTGTATTGTAGGTCGGTATTTATGCCGTCAGTTATTATGTTTGCGATTAGTTGTTGATGGGCTGAAGCCCAACCTACAGGGGCGCAAAGAAGAGCGTTGAAATCAAAGCTTGCTACTCTTTTTATCGCGAAATAGTGTTCAGTGTAGGGGAAATGAGAGAATAGATGAGTAAAACCATATTGGTGACAGGTGGGGCTGGTTTTATTGGAGCGGCGCTCATTCGTTTTTTAATTAATGAAACTGATAATAGGGTTATTAACTTAGACAAACTAACCTATGCTGGTAACCTGCTTTCACTTAAAGATATTGAAGGGGATGAGCGTTATCATTTTATTCATGGTGATATCTGCGACAAAACTCTGGTCTGTCAAACGTTAAAGCATTTTCAACCTGACTTTATTATGAACTTAGCGGCAGAGAGTCATGTTGACCGCTCCATAGAGGGTCCGTCTGCATTTATTGAAACCAATATCTTAGGAACCTTTAGCTTGCTGGAAGCGGCAAGAAGCTATTGTTTAACTTTATCAGATGAAAAACGTCATGGTTTTCGATTCCATCATATCTCTACCGATGAGGTGTATGGTGAATTAGGAGATACAGGGTATTTCACAGAAGAGAGTCCTTACTTGCCCAGTTCGCCATACTCGGCGAGTAAGGCTGCATCTGATCACTTAGTGCGAGCATGGAGCCGGACCTATAACCTTCCTGTTGTATTAACGAACTGCTCTAATAACTATGGTGCCTATCAGTATCCAGAAAAGCTTATCCCCTTAGTGATAATGAATGCGTTGAGTGGCAAGCCTATCCCTATATATGGTGACGGTAAGCAGATTAGAGACTGGCTGTATGTCGATGACCATGTTCGTGCTCTATATTGTGTTGTGACAAAAGGAGAGGTGGGTGAGACTTATAATATTGGCGGGTGTAATGAAAAAACTAATTTGGAGGTGGTTACCGCTATTTGTGAACTGCTTGAAGAGTTGGCTCTAACTAACGCCTATTCCAGTAATGAAATAGATGGAGGGTTTTCGAGTTTAATCACCTATGTAACTGATAGACCTGGTCATGATACTCGTTATGCTATCGATGCTGGGAAAATAGCACGGGAGTTAAATTGGCAGCCAATGGAGTCTTTTAATTCAGGTTTGAGAAAAACGGTTATCTGGTATTTAGAAAATCAAGCCTGGTGCCAATCGATTCTATCTAAACCTCAAAACAAACCATTTTCACAAAATAAGCCATCTGAAGCTGATTGAGATATGAGTATGGACAGTGTCAATTTAGCCTCTGATAAGCGTTTACACAGTAGAAAACACGTAAAAGTACTAGTAATCGGAAAACATGGTCAGCTGGCTCTAGAGTTAGCTGATACAGTGCCTACTGATGTTGAACTGACCTGCCTTAGTCGAACTGAAATCGATCTTACAGAGCCATCAGACATAAACCGAGTTATCTCAACTATCAAGCCGAATATCATTATTAATGTGTCAGGTTTTACCGATGTCGAGGCCGCTGAGTCATCTTATGAAAATGCATATGCATTAAATGGGAAAGCGGTGGATAACATCGCTTCTGCAGCATTTAATGCGAAGGTGAGGTTTATCCATATTTCAACAGACTTTATTTTTGATGGTAGCTCTCAAAGGCCTTATACAGTGGATGACAAGCCCAATCCTATTAATGTCTATGGCCAGTCAAAATTAGCTGGAGAGGTGGCAATAGCCAAGTATCACTCAGATAACTTTACTATTGTACGTACCTCTTGGCTCTACTCTCGCTTTGGGAAGAACTTTGTAAAAACGATGCTCAACTTGATGTCAGAGAAAGAGCAGCTAAATATAGTTAACGATCAATTGGGCTCTCCAACTCATGCAAAGGGGCTAGCTCATTTTTTATGGTGTTTGATCAAGCTAGAAAAGTGGCAAGCTATCTATCATTGGAGTGATCTAGGCATTACCTCTTGGTATGAGTTTGCCATAGCTATTCAAGAACTTGGTATTAAACATGGTTTATTGCAATACCAGATCCCAATTAAACCAATACTCTCTGTTAATTATCCAAGCCTAGCTAAACGCCCTTCATTTAGCGCTTTAGATTGTACGGCATCACAAATGATCTTAACTGGTAAAGCTTGGCAAGATGAGTTAACCGATTTTATTAAAGCATTAAAGCCTACCTCGTAGATTGGGCTTGAGTCCATCGCAGCTCATCATTTATATATTTTAGCTGACGGCATAAATGCCGACCTACATAGGTTTTAATGAAATTTTCTACAAGTAAACAGAATTCCAATATGGGTAATTTCCTATATTTTTGACTAGATTTTTTCTTAATGGGTTAGCCACTATGTATCGGCTAATGCTTTTTCTGTCGTCATCATAACGTAAAGCTCGGTCATAAAATGATGATTGCCACAGCTTGCAGCTTGATTTTAACTCTTTATTGATAGCAAAACTGCTGGCTCCTTTAAGTGTCCCTACAATCTTTGATAATTCTGAATCATTACCCAAATGTAATAGTCCATGGAAGTGATCTGGCATCAACACCCAAGTTAGCCATATGCAATTATGCTGATGTTCACTCATTGCTATTTGCGAGCAGAATATGGATGCAATGCGGAAATCATTGAAATATGTTTGCTTGTTCTGTGTGTTGAAAGTAATAAAATATTCACCTTGCTCTTGTGAAAACCGACCTTTACGCAAGTCATTCCATGACATAGTTGCTCCTTATATTTTAGCTGACGGCATAAATGCCGACCTACACAGATTGTAGATTGGACTTGAGCCCATCACACCTATCATTCATATATTTAGCTGACGGCATAAATGCCGACCTACACAGATTGTAGGTTGGGCTTGAGCCCATCACACCTATCATTCATGTATTTAATCAGACGGCATAAATGCCGACCTACATAGGATGTAGGTTGGGCTTGAGCCCATCACACCTATCATTCATGTATTTAATCAGAAGGCATAAATGTCGACCTACATAGGATGTAGGTTGGGCTTGAGCCCATCACACCTATCATTCATGTATTTAATCAGAAGGCATAAATGTCGACCTACACAGATTGTAGGTTGGGCTTTAGCCCATCAATATCCATGGCATTAGTCTTCCTAGCTCTATTGAGAATTTTATATTCCTTTTCGGTATAGAGTTCTTCTCTTTAATAACTTTTAATATTGTTTCCTGCTGTTATTATCAAATCCATAAAGTGATGAATCTTAAATTTACCTCTGTTCAGACTGAATAGATAAGGGCCATACGGAAATCCATATGTCGACACATCAAACTCATCTTAAGCAGCTTGAAGCTGAATCGATTCAAATTATGCGTGAAGTTGCCGCTGAATTTGATAATCCTGTGATGCTTTATTCGGTTGGTAAAGATTCTTCGGTTCTACTGCATCTTGCTCGTAAAGCATTCTACCCAGGTAAAATTCCATTTCCTTTGATGCACGTTGATACTAATTGGAAATTCAAGGAGATGATTGAGTTTCGAGACCAAATGGCTGAGAAGCACGGTTTCGATCTTATCGTCCATAAAAACCCTCGTGGTTTAGAGATGAATATCAGTCCCTTTACCCATGGCAGCGCTAAGCATACCGATATCATGAAGACTGAAGGGCTTAAGCAAGCGCTTGATGCTCATGGTTTTGACGCAGCATTTGGTGGTGCACGTCGTGATGAGGAGAAATCCCGTGCTAAGGAGCGTGTTTACTCGTTCCGCGATAATAAACACAGATGGGATCCAAAAAACCAACGTCCTGAGCTGTGGAACATCTATAACGGCAAAGTGGATAAGGGCGAAAGTATTCGTGTGTTCCCGCTATCGAACTGGACTGAGCTCGATATTTGGCAATATATCTACCTAGAAGGGATTGAGATCCCCTCTCTGTACTTGGCAACTGAGCGACCTGTGGTCGAGCGTGATGGCACTTTGATCATGGTTGATGACGAGCGTATGCCACTCGAAGCTGATGAAGATGTGCAAAATAAGATGGTCCGTTTTAGAACATTAGGTTGTTATCCACTGACTGGCGCGGTTGAGTCACAAGCACAAACGCTGCCAGAAATTATCCAAGAGATGCTGCTCTGTACGACTTCTGAACGCCAAGGTCGCGTGATTGATAACGACTCTGCTGGTTCGATGGAAAAGAAAAAAATAGAAGGATACTTTTAAAGTTGAGAAGCGATTTTAAAAGTAAGACTGGCTTGCGCCAGAAAAGGCATTCTTGTGTTAAGAGAGCAGCGTAGAGAAGTGTCTTTTGTTAAAAAGTATATTGATTCAACCGTGAGTAAGTTTTCCGACGTTCAACGCTCACAGATAAGGAACAGAGATGACTACCAGTTCAAATTTAATTTCTTCAGATATTGAAGAGTATCTGAAAGTTCATGAAAACAAAGATATGTTGCGAGTGCTGACTTGCGGCAGCGTGGATGATGGTAAGTCAACGTTAATTGGTCGCCTGTTATTCGACAGTAAGATGATCTTTGAAGATCAGATGGCAGCGATTGAGAAAGACTCTAAGCGTTTTAATACCACCGATGATTCCTTTGATCTAGCACTGCTGGTGGATGGACTGCAATCTGAGCGAGAGCAGGGCATTACCATCGATGTGGCCTATCGCTATTTCACTACTGAGCAGCGTAAATTTATCATCGCAGATACCCCTGGTCATGAGCAGTACACTCGAAATATGGCGACAGGTGCGTCGACTTGCGACCTTGCTATTATTTTGATTGATGCTCGACACGGTGTTCAGGTTCAGACAAGGCGTCACAGTTTTATCTGTTCTCAGCTTGGGATCAAGCACGTCATCATCGCCATTAATAAGATGGATGCTATTGATTACGATCAAGCGACCTATCAAAAAATTAAGAAAGAGTATCGCGAGTTTGCAGAGGATCTCTCCTTTAGCGATGTACGTTTCGTGCCTATTTCTGCACTAAAGGGCGATAACGTTGTAAATGAAAGCCCTAATATGACCTGGTATCCAGGCTCGACACTGCTAAAGCTGCTTAATACGGTGTCAGTTGAGCAGGATAGAAGCGAGTCATTTCGTTTTCAGGTGCAGTACGTTAATAGACCTAATCTGGATTTTCGCGGTTTTTGCGGCACCATAGGTTCAGGTGAAATTCGTGTTGGAGATACTGTCGCCACTCTTCCCTCAAATAAAGAGAGCCGAGTTAAGTCGATTGTGACATTTGACGGTGAGCTTGAAAAAGCGGTTGCTGGTCAAGCTGTGACACTGACCCTTGAGGATGAGATAGATATTAGCCGCGGTGATATGTTGGTTCGTCCCCATGACAAGCCTTTTTCAGTTAGCCACTTTGAGGCCGATGTTGTTTGGATGACAGAGGAGCCACTGTGTGTCGATCGTGAGTATGCAATAAAAGTCGGCAGTAAGTCTGTTTATGGTTATGCCGATGCGATTAACCATAAAGTTGATGTGAATACGCTAGAGAAGCAGTCTGCTCAGCAATTAGCCTTGAACGAGATCGGTAACTGTCACTTTGCAGTGACCGAGCCTGTACAGTTCGATGCTTACGATACTAACCGCTCCACAGGTTCTTTTATCATCATAGACAGGTTAACGAATGTGACAGTTGGTGCTGGCATGATCCGCAATCCGATAGAGGTTAAATCAACCAAAGCCCATGAGTACTCTGAGTTTGAGATAGAGATGAACGCGCTAGTGCGTAAGCACTTCCCACATTGGGGCGCCAAGGATATCTCTAAAGGATAAGTTATACGTAGGAGGGGCTTTAGCCCCGATGTTTTTATATGTATTAATCGCGGCTAAAGCCGCTCCTACAATGAGAGTCAGGATGTTATGTCACTAGATGCTTATTTGACGATAGGGGTGTTCTGCATGACGATTTTGGGGCTTATTAGCTTCCAGAGTCGTCCATCTCTGGTATTTGGTGTAGCTCTACTTGTCTTAGTGGGGCTAAATCTTGTATCGCGTGAGCAGCTTCTGTCGAGTATGTCTAATCCTGGATTAGTGACCTTAGTGCTATTAATCCTATGCTCGTTTGCCCTTGAGAAAACCCGTTTACTGCGGGTGATAGCCTCTAAGGTGATAGTGGGCAGTTACAACTCAACTTGGGCGCGCCTATTTGGCGTGACGGCACTTAGTTCTGCCCTATTAAATAATACGGCTGTGGTAGCCACTTTGCTCTCTCCAATTCGTAATAATCCACACCATTTTGCCAGTAAATTACTCTTGCCTCTCTCCTATGCCGCAATTTTGGGGGGAACGCTGACACTGATTGGTACGTCAACCAACCTGATTATTAATAGTCTCTACATCGATGCAGAGGGAAAGTCATTGAGCTTTTTCTCCTTTACCGCTGTCGGTGCCATGTTGGTGTTGGCGTGTGGATTGGTGTTAAGAGTCGTTTCTCGCTGGTTACCTGAGATTGAACATAAAGAGTCTTGCTCAAAAGGTTACTTTATCGATGCTGAAGTGGTTGAGGGGTCTGAGTTAATTGGCCGCTCGGTTGAAAATAATGGATTAAGGCATCTTGAGTCTCTGTTTCTTGTTGAAGTTGTGCGCAATAAACGTCTGATTAGTCCAGTTACACCGACCGAGGTGCTGCAACTTGGTGACAGGCTTATTTTCAGTGGCGATATCACGAAAATGATGCAGCTTAGTCAGTTTTCTGGGTTGGAGATGTTTGCCGAGAAAAATGGTCTGCTGGATTCTAACCTGACCGAAGTTGTGGTTAAGCAAGAAAGTGTGCTTATCTCAAAAACCTTAAAAGATGCAGGTTTTAGAGCGCTTTTTGATGCAGCTGTGGTTGCTATCAGGCGTGATGGCGAGGAGATATCGGGTAAGTTAGGTGAAGTGGTGATAAAGGCTGGCGACTTTTTAATTTTAGCCGTGGGGGATGACTTTAAATCACGACGAAATCTCAGTAAAAACTTCATTGTGATCAGTGGTGTTGAGCCCGAAACACGCAATAATGGCCTGAAAGCTTGGCTCTCTATTGGTGGCTTTGTTCTCACTATTGGATTAGCGGCAACCGGAGTGATTGAGATGCTCCAAGGGTTAATGTTACTCCTAGGAGTATTGATTTTTAGTCAGTGTCTTAGCGTTAATGAAGTCGTTAGGCGTTTCCCTGTGGATATCTGGCTTATTGTTTCCACCGCCATTTTGCTTTCTCACGCCTTAGTGAATACTGGTGTGGTTGAGCTGTTATCTCAGTGGGTCAATCAAGTGGCCGATAAAGAGCATTTGTTTATGGCTCTAGTTTTGGTGTACCTTGCCACTTGGCTTATCACTGAGCTTGTGACCAATAATGCGGCAGCTGCTTTGATGTTTCCAGTTGCTTACAGTATTGCCTTAGGGTTTGGCGTGGATATATTGCCGTTTATCATGACGGTTGCGTTTGCGGCGAGTGGCAGTTTTATCAGTCCTTATGGGTATCAGACAAACTTGATGGTGTATAACGCAGGCCAGTATAAGCTGATGGATTTTGTCAAAATCGGTTTACCTGTCAGTCTGGTTTATGCGGCTATTGTGTTAACTGCTGTGCCGATCTTTTTTCCGTTTTAGCTCGGGCTGTTAACAGTAGCTTCGAGCTCAAGATACAGCTAAGAAAGCCTTGAAGCTTAAAACAACTAATGGATATTTTTATGTCATCATTATCTAAAACTAGCGCGTCACCTTATCAGGAAATAGAGGTTGAAGATAAATCCTCCGATGTTGTCTGGCACAATGCAAGTGTGAGCCATGAGCAAAGAGTTGCGGCGCAGGGGCACAAGCCTGCTGTACTTTGGTTTACGGGGCTGAGTGGCTCGGGTAAGTCTACAGTGGCTAATGCTGTGGATAAATTACTCTATGATTTAGGGTGTAAGACCTATCTGCTTGATGGTGATAATGTTCGTCATGGGCTTAATGGCGATTTAGGTTTCTCAGATAAAGATCGAGTTGAGAATATTCGCCGTATCGGTGAGGTATCAAAACTGTTTGTTGATGCTGGGTTACTTGTATCGACCGCTTTTATCTCTCCCTTTATTGCGGATCGTGACTTGGTTAGAAAGCAGCTAGCTGATAAGCAGTTTATTGAGGTGTTTATCGACACGCCGCTTGAGGTGTGTGAAGAGCGAGATCCCAAAGGGCTTTATAAAAAAGCACGGGCAGGGGAGATTAAAAACTTTACTGGCATCGATTCAGCTTATGAGCTGCCTAAGTTGCCTGAGATCCATGTGAAGACGGCTGAAAAGTCCATCAAAGCATGTGCAGAGCAAGTGGTTAATTATCTTATCGTGAACGGGTATATTAACTCGTAGCTTAAGAGCAAAACTTATCTAAGGGTGTTATGAATTACGATATTTTTAATGGCGATGCCGATGGGATAATCGCGCTATTACAGCTGCGTTTAGCTCAGCCTCATACTGCAACCTTAGTCACTGGCGTTAAGCGGGATATTGAACTACTTGAGCCATTAACAAAAAAGTACTCTCTTACGGCGCAAGATAACCTGACTGTGTTGGATATCTCTATGGAGAAGAATAGAGTAGGGCTCCTATTTGCGCTTGAGTCTGGTGCTAAGGTTTTTTATAGCGATCATCACCGTAGTGGTAAGATCCCACAAACTGTAAATTTAGATGCTCATATAGACTTAGATGCTAACACCTGTACCAGTTTGATTATTGATGATTATCTGCAAGGGGAGTTTCACCTTTGGGCAATCGTTGCAGCCTATGGTGATAATCTCATTGCCAAAGCTGATGGTCTAAGTACTAAAGCGGGCCTTTCTCTATCTCAAGCAAAGCAGCTTAATGAGCTTGGAACCTTGATTAACTATAATGGTTATGGTGCTCATATTGATGATCTACACTTTCACCCCGCAGAGCTTTATAAGGCGCTGTTAAAGTATCCCGATCCTTTCGATGTTATTGCGGATTTAAGTTCTCCTTTTCACCGATTAAAGAAGGCCTATCGCCACGATATGGACAGGGCACTTGCGGTAAAGCCTTTCTATCAAAGCGAAACCTTATCCCTGTTTGAGTTGGAAGATGCGCCTTGGTCTAGACGAGTGAGTGGTGTATTTAGCAATCAGCTTGCTAATCAAGACACAGGTAGCGCTCATGGCGTCTTTACTGAGAACAGTGATGGAAGCTTTACTGTGTCACTTCGAGCTCCGTTATCTAATAAGCAAGGCGCCGGTGATATATGCAGTCAGTTTGCAACAGGAGGCGGCCGCGCCGCCGCTGCGGGTATTAATCAACTACCACGCGTTGATATCCCGCGTTTTACTCAAACAGTTGAAAGCTATTATGGTTAAGCTACAGTGGGTGAAGCTAAAAATAAGGGCGATGACTTCGTCATCTTCTAGGGCAGTCGCGAGCTCCTTACTAGGATCCTAGGGCGGGCTGCGCCCTGCTATAAAATCAAAATCCGTTTACAGATACTGGAATGTTTGTGCTTCTCTTCCGTCATCCTGAACTAGTTTCAGGATCCAGCTCTGCGCTTGACATCATTTTTAACACAGTATTTTCTTTTGATTGTATAGATTCTAGTAGGCCGTTCTCGAAGCCAACTTGTTGGCGCCCTATGACATTGTGGGCACGAAGTATCGTCTTTATCTACATATCCTGTAGGTTGGGCTTTAGCCCATCATCTTCAATAACCGAATTCATGAGGGCATACAAAAACTGACGGCATCAATGCCGACCTACAATAGAACAATGCTTGAACTGTAAGCAAAGCGTTCCGTGAGGCCGTAGGCCATTCCGTCATCCGTAGCCGCTTGCGGCGTTCGCTTTTATTATTAGCACAGCGCCCTAGAATCTAGCTGGGCGTAGCCCACTTTTCTCTGTCCCCTTTATTTTGTTCTGTTTCTCATTGGAGAACAGGCAGCGCTCGATGTTTTCGAATGCATCACACTTTTGTTGTTGCCAGAAGATATTTCGCAGTAATTGGTATTCATTAATGGTTGAGGGGGAGATATGAAAGGTTTCATCTCGGTCTAACCGCTCCATTAATGCTTGGAACTGATAAACCCGATATCTGTTATTAATGGCTTCATTGCTAGTTACTTGCCCAACTAAGGGTAAGTACTCTGCGTAATCATATATCTCCCTGAGTTTTTCAGGTTTCCCACCTTGCTCGAATGAGTAAAATAGAATGGGGACTTGATGGAGTAACAGATCGATGAACAGGGAGGATTGGTCGGTGATAAGCAGATCAACGCCTTGAAGAATATTGTAAACATCTTCCCAGTGTGAAATATCGATAATGTTTGAGTATTGATTTAGATCTTTTCCCAAATGAGCTTCATTAGGATGAAACCGGACTAAAAATAGCTGCTTGTTACGCTTTAGCTGTTTTGATAGTGCAGCCCAGTTAAACCCTTTATCATATGGGTTCTCTATGGCTCCATTTTGCCCATCGCTTTTATTGTTAATGCCACTGTCTCGCCATGTTGGTACATATAAAATGACCTTTTTATATTGGGTATTAAGTAGTTCTGGTATCGACTTTGTTTGTTCTGGGTAACGTTTGAAGTAATCGGTTCTAGGGTTACCACTGCGAATGAGTTGATGGGGCGCGAGCCTGAAAGCCGAGGAAAATAGACTATCTATCACTGGGCTGGGACTGAGCATCATATCGGGTTTAATATGTTGCTGGTGGAAATGTAATCTATTTTTCCAATCACCTATAAGGGTATCGGATTGGTAAGTATGAGCCAATGGGCCTGAAGTGATGTCGAACTCAATTTTTTTAAGCGGTGAGCCATGCCATAGGTTTACCTTGACCGCACCTTTAGCAAAATACTGATTAATATCGCCTACGTAACTATTGTAAAAGTAGAACTTAGCGGTTAAACAGTGAAATATGCCTAAAATGCTGCGTCTGTTATATGCTTCAAATCCCTCTTTTCGTAAGCGTTTAATTACCGCATTATCGCCACTAATCCAAATGGAGCGTATTAATCCAGTGTGCTGCCAATGAAGATAAAGATACTTGGCGTTATCTGAAAACTGGTTTTTATAGCTACCTAATACGGCCTTATTGACCCTAGGACACAAACCTGCTGTGTGATAGATGATCTTTCTTATTATTGCGGTGAAAAAAGTCATGATAGATACTCACTCTATGTTTTGTCCTTCGCTGTCCTAGCTAAGGTTATTGTCATTTATTCACGCTTTTTCAAGGGATGCTTATACTACGAACGCCCCTGGTTAGCCCCTAAGCTGCTCTTTATCTCTGTGGTTGAAATATTGCCCGTTCTATCTAGATAAACGACTTTGCATTGATTGGACAGGTCGTCAAACTTACCCTGCCAATCACTTCCCATGCCAAAGATGTCAATATCAAGTTTTTCTATATCTTCTCTTTTTTGTTCCCAGTTTGTTTCTGGTAGCACTAAATCCACATAACGGCACGCTGCGATGATCTCCGCTCTTTGCTGGTAATTGAAAAAAGCGACCTTGCCTTTTTTGGCATTAAACTCATCCGTAGAGACGCAAACGATGAGCCTGTCCCCCATGGCCTTGAGTCGCTGGAAAAGACGTACATGGCCGAAATGAAAGAGATCGAAAGTGCCATAGGTAATTATCGTTTTCATCTTCATTCTCCTGTCATAGTTAAAGGGGGCCATTAATAGATCGCCTTGTTGACACTCTCTTGTGAGTGCAAAGCTTTAGGCATGAACAGTGATTGTTTCAGTAGAGATAGGTATTTGGTGTTACTGGAATTATTGTCAAATTCTAGCATTAAAAGTGATCGCTCCTCCTCTGGAGCATCCTCATCAAGAAGTAACTGGACGGGGCCGAATACACCAAGTCGATGTTTATTTTGTCCACTTGCATAGCGTATTTGAGCCGGTGCGCCAAAGAGATCTAATTGACCTGTAAGCACCAAACAAAGCTGAGGAAGGAGTGAGATAATGCGAGTCGGAGTATTGAATGAGTAAACAACGAGACTTTGGCCTAAGTTGTCATTAATCATCTCTTGAATAATGGGCTTTGCTTTTAGTTTGAGAAGGAGCACTCTGATAAGGGAATAAGTTGCTAGAAGAGGCCAAAATGGTAGGCTAATAAGCAAAATAGCAAGGATAAACAGACGAGTCATAAAGTGTGTTTGCGAAGGTATGATATTGGCTTCAAGCTGGCTGGGGCCTATTAAGGCTTGATCGTCTACTAGGATGTGGCCGTCAGTATTTAAATTAATCAGCAAGTTTTTACATAGTATGCTGTTATTAACCTCTAGCCCTTCGCCAACATAAGTGTGCGGCAGAATTAAACAACTCTCTAGCACCGAGCCTTTGTCGATCAGCGTATCGTTACCTATGATGACAGTGTTCTTCATCTCAACGCTGGGGTCTACCTTGCTGTTTTCACCAATGATCCCCCAAGCATGCTGTTTATCTAGCCCTTGAGTATCGGCTTTCGCTCCTACATAAAAGTCTTGTTCTGGATTGGCGGATGTGAAACTGCGCTCCATTGGGGTCAAGGCTGGAATATCATTTCTGGCTAAACTTAAATTCACCTGCAAATATGCCTGGAAACTATCGAGCATATTGCAAAGGCCATGCAGTACCAGAGTGACGACACTGTTGTTTTCACCATGATTGATAAGAGGCCAGTCAATGCCATCAAGATAGGGCTGTGCGGCTGGTAGCATTGACATACCAGCGTTTTCATTGGCCATTTTGGCTTGTACAAATTCGTTAGGAAATTGTCTAGAGAAGTTGATAAAGCTAGCGATACAGGGGGAGCGGAAAATATCACCTCTGATGATCAGTATTGATTCATTAGAAGGTAGAGATAACCGGTTGAGTACTGATTTCGTTTTCTCTTGTGGTTTACTTAAAAAGTATTCAATTCTAATCCCCCATCGCTCTCCATCACCAAGTTGTTGCTCAACCTCTTGAGCTTGTGATGAGATGATTAACTTAACCTCAGAGATCCCTGAGGTGGCGATATCCTCTAAGGTATATTCAATGACAGGTTTGTTGCCTACAGGCAGTAATGCAGGGCAATAGTGCTGATCAAGGGGGGCGAGTTCATCACCTATTCTATTTGCGAAGATAATTGCTTGCATCTCTCTTCTCCTATTATCTACTAACTCTATCTACTGGCACTTTTTTGGAACATATTCTAATAAGCGCCCTTAGCGAGCAGTACAGCGGGAATGGTCTTAACTAAAATCCAAATATCGGTGAGTAATGATTGTTGATAGATATAATCCACATCCAATTTAACTTGTTGTTCGAAAGGGATGTCTGAGCGGCCACTGACCTGCCAAATACAGGTTATTCCCGGTTTGACAGCCAGTCTTTTTCTATCTTGCATTGAATATTGCTCTACTTCGGTCAACAGTGCTGGGCGTGGTCCAACTAAAGACATATCGCCTAAAATAACGTTCCATAGCTGTGGAAGTTCATCAATTGAAGCTTTACGGATGAGTTTGCCGACATTGGTGATTCTGGGGTCTCGTTTCATCTTAAATAGCACGCCGCCCTTCATCTCATTGTCTGCTTTGAGCTTTGCTAGCCTTTGCTCTGCATCTAGATACATAGATCTAAACTTCCACATGGTAAAAGAGGCATTATCTTTCCCAGCCCTTTGCTGGCTAAAGAGTACTGGGCCAGGTGATTCCAAGCGGATCACTAAGGCAACAAGAAGCAGAAAAGGGATCAAACTTAATAAGATGATTGAGCCTGCTATCAGGTCAAAACCTCGCTTAACGAGTGCAGTGATTTTTCCCTGTAGTCTTTGACGTGTACAGCGATGAGTGGCACTGAGGTTATTTGCTTTCATATTAGTTAGCCTAGATGTCTCCACCATTAGGCACTGTGGAGCGGATAACTCAGAGAGGTTAGCTTGATGTTTTTGTTGGGTAGCTAAATGTTTCTGAGATTGTATCTCTTTAAAAACGCGATAGAGAAAAAGTGGATTACCTATGATGTATCGTTTCCACATTCTTTTAGGCTCTTCACTTAGACGGCATATCCACTCCATTCCCATCTGTCTTACCCATAATGGCGCGCGTTTAACCTTTTCTGCATAGAAGTCGAACAGACCGCCAACTCCGATCCCAACGCCAACATCGAGTTGATGCTTATGTTTTGCTAACCATAACTCCTGTTTTGGTGCGCCCATGGCGACGAGCAGTATGGAGGCTTTGGAGTGATTGATTTTATCTATCACTTGTTGCTCGACTAAAGGATCGCTGATGAAGCCATGATGAGTACCTGCAATTTTTAGTTTTGGGTACTTAAGTTGCATATTCTGAGCGGCAGTTGCAGCAACGCCTTTGTCGGCGCCCAGTAGAAAAATGGATAGACCTGCATCGGCTGCTTGCTCACATAGCCTTGGAAACATATCTGTGCCATTTAGGTTATCTTTAGGTGCGACTCCCTTACAGATGCTGGCAATTCGTATACCTGAGCCGTCAGCAAAAACCCTGTCACAGGAGGTCTGTAGGCAGTCTCGGTATTGGGAGTTTTGTGTGCTTATGTTCATGCAATCAGCGTTAACAAATGCGTACTGGCTGAAATGCTGATTGACCTTTGCTGTAGATGAACCAGCATGAGATAGCTGTTTTTTATGATGTTCTTGAGCATTTTCGATAATCAGCGCTAACATCTCGGTCATGCTTAAATTAGAAAGCTTGATATCGAACAGATTAATATCACTGATATTTTGGTTAGCTTGTTTACTGGATAATAACCAGATAAGAGACGTACGGGCTAGAGCTAGGAGATAAGAGAACGCACCTTTATGAGCTTGAATAATGGCAAGCTCTTGGTTTTCAAAGCTGAGCCCCATCTGTTGATGCATTAATTTGAATGATATTAGTCCAGGCTTAATTGAGGTGGCTTGTGTTGTAGCATAAGAGTTAGCGGTATCGCTCTTGTTACTCTGTGAAGGGGAAAATATGTAACTCTTTTCTGTTCCTAATAGAGAGATATCGCCTTTGAGTAGGTTGATTAACTGTGGCCACTGACAGCAGATCCCTTCACCAGTAAACTGGTAAAGACTGAGTTGCTTGTTATCCACTCCATAGATATAAACACGCTCAATAGCTGCACCATATCTGAATTTTCTGTACAGGTATTTGAGTAGCAGTACTGGACTTGCAGCCAAGATTAAGAGCAGAGCTGAGATAAAGTCGATCCCTCGAATGAAATTAGGCATTGTTGCTGCTTGCTTAACTTGTGTCTGAGTGGTCATTTTGCCTGCCTTAAGCGTGCTGCTATTGGTGTTGTGTTCATATTCTTAGTTATTGCATAGGTTAGGCCAACTATTCTTATCTTTAATTTTCAAGTGATTACCATGCTTTTAGTCTGTTTTAGATTACTTGTAACCGGAGATGTTGCAGTTTGCAATGCAGATAAAGAAGGAATATGAATGAGTCTTGGGAAGCGTTTCGAGCTGCTTGTATGGATAAAAGTTAAAGCAATGGTGAACTAAGTGCTGATTGATAATGGAACGTTCGTGCCTTACTTACGGAAAAAGAATGAGCGCCGATTTCGTCAGTTTCGAGGTCAGTCGCAACCTCCTTGCTAGGGTAAAGGCTGAGAAGGGGGGCTCTAGCTTTTGTTTTGACCTGTAGGTTGGGGCTTAGCCCATCAAAAGCTTATATTGTGTTTACAAACCTGACGGCATAAATGCCGACCTACTTTCAAAATAAGGTTCTAGGTTCTAGGACCTAGGACGCTTCGCTTCGAGGACGGCCTCCGGCCTGCTAGGAAATCAAAAGCGAGAACGAACGCTGCGGTTGCAGATGACGGAACGTTCGTACCTCACTCACGGATAAAGCAAAAAAGATTCAGCTTTTGATTTTGCTCTTACCGTAAGTGCAGCGTTCCGTGCGACCACAGGCCATTCCGTTATCCGTAGCCGCTGGCGGCGTTCGTCTTTATAGCAGCGAAGCGACCTACAGCCTAGTAGGCACTTGTGCCGTCCTAGCAGGGCGAGCCTGTCCTTTTTAGCCTTTAAGACAACATTGATGATTTAACACCATCTTTGCTGATGCGATTTCTCTGCACAAAACCTAACAGAGATTGGCCTACATTCTCACAAACTTTATACGCGGATGAAGGCAGTAGCCAGAGTAGATAGGCGGCTGTAAAAGTGACGAGTGTTCTGGCTGTTTCATTGATCATTATTGAGGGAGACTCAGTAAGTGCACGGTTCATTAGGCTGATGGCAGCTTTACCACTGCCATTTCTAATAGATTGTCGCGCTAGGTACCTGAGTTGATAGGCCCTTGCATTATGTTCATGCTTTGCAAGGAGTTTTGGGGCATAAAGTTTAGCCTTATCTATCATCGACTCCCAAGATGCTAACTGCTTAATGATATTAGAAGAGAGCCCCTGCTGATTTAGACGATAATAGGTTAATGGCTCTGGGATCCCCTCCATCTTCCAGTGAGTGGTAGCGACAATTCTTAACCAACACTCAATATCTTCTGATTGGCGAAACCTTTCATCGAAATAGCAGGTGTAATGTTCAGGATGGTTTAGCGCTTGAAAGCGAATATCATTCAGGGTTTCACGGCGAATAACGGGAGCAGAGCCATTACCAACAGGGTTACGACACAGTAGATCGGCGGCTGTGATCCCTTTAAGTTGCGGCATCTGATAAAACTCCGTTCTCTTGCCCTTATGATCCATAAAACTTGAACGTGAAAAGCTGATCCCTACTCTTGGGGAGTCGTTTAGGTGATCAACATGCATCTTTAGTTTGTCTTTATGCCACATATCATCTGAGTCGATAAAGGCGACATACCGTCCGATAGCATGGCGGATCCCGCTATTACGAGCTGCGGCTAAGCCCTTATTTTGTTCATGATTGACGATACGGATCCGGTGATCGAGCACGGTTTTACATATCGCGAGGCTTTGGTCTGTGGAGCAATCGTTAACCAGAATAAGCTCGAAATTAGTAAATGATTGGCTTAGCACTGAATCTATGGCGCTTTTAACAAAGTGCTGCACGTTATAGATAGGCATTACTACAGATACTCTAGGCGTCATGGTGAACCTCCTGATTAAAACGTTTTGAATGGCTTTTCTGTTCCTCTTCAGTGCAGATAGCCTGCTTATTAAGAATGAACAGTTGAATGTAAAAACTAAGGGCTGGCATGCAGATAAGGTGAATAATTAAGATCCCAAGGGCTACTGCGACTAGCCCCCATTGACTGCAGACTGCGATTGTAATGGCTAGCAGTAGCGTAAAGCCGAGGTTAAAGCTGAGATTTAATCGACTTTTGTTCAGGCTAATGAGTAGCTGACTTGCTGCTTCGCCTATGGGCCTTACTAGACCACTTAGGCAGAGAAGGATAAATACAGGTAGAGCACCGGCTTCTATCCACTTACTGCCATAGATTAATGGCAAGTAAATTGGAGAGAGAAGGGTTTGTAGTGTAATGACTGGAATGGCAATTTTTAAGATCAATATTAATGAGTGACTGTAACGTGCTTTAAGCTCTTGGGAGGCGATGATTTTTTGTTGATCTTTTTTTGCGCCACAAAGGTGAGAATATAGCGCCGTTCCGTAGCTTTGAATAATGCCAAGGCTTATCCCTAAACTCGTGTTAAAAGCAAAAAAGTAGATCCCCAAAGCCTCTAAACCAAGAAAGTAGCCGATTAAGAGGTAGTCGATGTTTTGTCTCAACGAGATACTCAGATCGCTCAAACCAACCATAGACCCAAAATTAAACATTTTAGGAATAGGCAAACCACTCACACTGTGGTCATTAGATTTGGGAAGTGGGTTATGGTACCTGTGTATGGCTATCCAGATCAGTATAACCAGCACCTTTGGCAATATAATGGCCCAAATTCCCAATCCCAAGAGTGCAAATGTGGCGGTTAGGAGTCCATCACCTACGGTTTGCCATAAAATTGCGCGGCCAACAACGCGCATTTTATTTGCTCTAAGATTAATTGCTGCATGCAGCATACCGATAGGAAGAAGGAGGTAGCTTGTTGCCATGAGTATCATAGGCGCGATAATGATCGTGTCTTGGTGATAAAATGCGAGAGGCCAACTGAGTAAGCTCATGGCAACAAATGCGGTGATTGATGCAAACCAATTTATTTTGTTTGCATTTGGGAGTGATGCAGCCAGCTCATCATCGTTCATCTTGATGAGTGATGCAGAGGTGATCCTTCTAGTGGGAGTACAGATGAGTTCAAAACAGGTCAGTATTATGGCGACTTGCCCGAACACTTCAGGGGTAAATATCCGGGCTAAAATAATACTGGAAGCTAGGCGTACAACACGTCCCATGACTTGAGCCGATCCCAACCAGAAGAGGCTTTTTGAGAAGCGACTCTTAGCTTGCATTGTTGTGAGATCTGTTTGTTGCTTTAGTACTTGGCTCATACATAAACCTTGCTGATACCGGGTCTAGGTTAAGTAATACAGGTTTCATGCCAAGGATTGATGTTTTGTTAATGCATTGAAAGTAAAGTGATAAATATGAGGCTTTGTTAGCCAACTGTGGTTTTTTGATGAGTTGGTTGCACCTTGCTATTGATATTCATTAGCTGTGTTGCAAATTGCAATCATCTGCAATTGCTTTTTAGTTTAGCTCTTTATCTACTGACCTTTTCGTTTATGCGCAATACCAACAATAATCAGCCCAGGCCAGAATAGGTAAGCTAAGATCTCTAAATTTTCCCCAAAGGTGTAAAGAAATATCTGTAATAGCACTGCAATTGCTGAAGCCGCGACTGGGGATTTTGATATTTCGCTAATTAAACTTAGTAGGCTGCAGATCAAAGGGAGCGCTAGTGCAATGGCGCCAACCAAGCCTTTAACGAATAGCAGACCAAACCAAGTATGATGAGAACCGATAGGCATATATTCCACGAGGTGGGGACCTCGCTCCACGATACCATGCCCCCACACGAGAGCCTCGTTAGACCAGCGCTGCAGTGCAATTTGTCCTAGATGTTCCCTTACGCGAGTTGAACCCGCTCTTGCTGATTTAATTGCTGCAATACTGAGCTCTATCTTTTCAATAACCTGAATACCCACTAATCCTAATAGGAGAACAGAGGGGGATGCTAAGAAGTAGAGCCAAGGAGATCTGTGCCATCGGATAAAGGCAAAATAACCAAGTAGAAGAAAGTAGCAGACAATGGCTAAGCGTGACTGAGAAACTAAGATCATAACTAAGCTACCTAAGACCCCATATACCTTATAGCGGCGCTCTTTCTCCTGAATGGCAAAGTTAAGAAATAGGTTTCCCATCATGCCTAAAGCTGGTGCCCATGGGGTGAAGAGACGCCACCTAGGGGTGCCACTGCCTGGGTCGATTTCATAAAGGCTAACGCTGAAAAACTCAGGGCCTGGGCCACCAATAATACTTAAGGGAGAGACATATAGGGTACTAGGTAGTCCTACAAGCCATGCGAGAATACAGAAAGGCAGGATAATAAGGGTGTGTTTACAGACAATACAGCAGGCTCGATAGATAAGTTCTGGCCTTATTTTTAATGAGCCTAGCAGTGGAAAAACAGCGAGCAGGGCCCAACCCTTTGCCCAACCTATGCTGGACTTGATTAATTTAGGGGTCCCAAGTTCAAAGTCGAAATGCGCGATGACAAGTGCGATTAGCATAGTACACATGCCAAATATCCAGCAGAGTTGAGCTGGAGTGAGGACGAAGTCTTCTCGTTCAAATATATAGCGTTTTGCCATTCTCAACAGGAGTATCCAACCGATAACTGGGGCGACGATATACATGGCGCCCAGAACCCAGAATAGGTAGGTATAGGTGATGCTGTACCAGATAATCTTCTCATCTGTATTCATCGCTGTGGGATCTGGGTTAAATCGTTTGCTCCCCATAGAGACTCCTTTCGATAAATTAAGTCATCAATATCTTTTGTAAAATAGGCTTTCTAACCCAAAGAATACTTAATCCAGCTAAACAGAAGATGGAGGATATAATCCCACCAAGGAGTGCTAGAACGGTGGAGAGTTTGTTTGGCTTTTCTGGCAGTGATGGTGGCGCGAGCAGTTGAATGAGTGGGTAAGCCGAATAGATATCGGCTTTTCCTATATCAAGTTTTGCTATGGCAGAAGTGAATACAGCGGTGGCGAGTTGATGCTCTCTATGAAGATCTTCGAGTTTAGCGGCATCATCGTTACTGTCTTCTAGTCGGGTATCCCATGCGGCAATCTGGGTTGTTAAACTTTTTATCTCTTGGTTTAACCCTTCAGCCTCAGTGTTTAAAGAGATGAGCTGTCTCATTAATTGAGCTCGGCCGTCGATATCATCTGCAGAGAGCTTAAGCATCAAGACATCATCTTGGTAACCTAACAATATTTTGCAGCGTTTTTTTAAGGCCTGAAATAGTGCGTTTTGTTGATGCTTTTGAGTCATCACTTGTGGGTGTTTCTTTCCATATCGACCTGAATACTCTGCCAAGGTTGTCGTTGCTTGAGTATAGATCACTAAGAGCTGTTGATAGAGTTGATCATTTTTCAGTTTGAGTAGATCTGCAGCTTGCTTGGCGTTGAGTGATAGATGCATCTCAAGCATCTTCTGGCTGGCTATGACCCCCTGAAGTTTTGATACCATATTGACTCTATTGTGTCTGAGTCTCTCAATGGTAAGCGCAAGCTCCTTAAATTGGTCCAGAGAGACCAGTCCGATTTGAGACTGAAAACTAAGGATTTTATCTTGACTCTGGCTGACTTTACTTGCAAAGCCGTCGAGACCAACTTTGACGCCATTTTCTCTCTGTTGTGTTTCATCGTCTCTTAATCTGGACAGTAGAGCTTGTAAGCTATGGTAGTGAGCCCATGCTTTTTCTTGGGCGCCCTCAGCACTGGGGCCACTGATGGTAAATTGCATCAATCCCGTTTGATTTGGCAATTTAAGCTTAGGTTTGCCCATTTTATAATTAGGAATTTTGATTGTTTTAGCGGCAGCATTTATCAACACACTGCTCATAGAGAGCGCTTTATAGTTTTCACGTGGGTCGATGGCAGAACTGGCGTAGGGAGAGCTATTCGTGCTGGTGGCTTGCCCTATGCTGTCGAGATTGACGAGCGCACCAGCGCCTGCACCGGGTAAGATTAAGGTCCATTTACTCTCAAAACGAGTTGGACTAATGACTAACACTAAGGTCACTAAGGTCCAGATGATAGCCAGAGCTCCAATTGCCGTCTTGATATAAACCCATCGACGAGCATTAACAGGAAGGCTGCTTCCTTTTACTGCTGCTCGCCTTAACCAGAGCAGCTGACTGGGATGGTGTTTTTTCATCTCTCTTCCCTGTCCTTAGTTAAAGTATGCCGAGTAAGGTGGCAGGAACAATGATCTCAGTTATTGTTCGTGCTATTTCACGTATATTGGTGACACCAGAGTCATAGCAGGCTATTCCGTCACCAGGAAGCAGTACTGGGTTTATGTGTGATTTCCAAGATTGCGACATCAGGACATCAACAGAGCGTTCAACGACATCAACCTCTTGAGTAATAGGGTTTTTTGTTACAAGTACAACGTGCCTACTTGCATTGGTACTTTGAGCCCCCCCAACACAGTTACCGCCAATAACACCTGTTAATAAGCGTGTTCCATAGGGGAATCGAGTTGCTTCTGTATCAACGGCAGATTGAGCATTGCTGCTTGCAGGTTGAGTCAGATTAGAGATGAAAACACGAATACCAGGCGCGGTGATCTGTGATGGCCTAGCGAGTGAATCATCAAAGTGAGTATTTTGCGGCACATGGATATGGTCTTCGGCCATTAAAGTTAGGCGAGGTACAGGGTCTCCATTAATTACCCCTGTGAGATCTACTTCAATGATATGCCGACCTCGGGTGATTACTATCCGACTAATGTCGGCATTTGGGCTGATACCGCCAGATGCTTTTAAGGCCATATAGATGCTTCTGCCTGCGGCTTGATCACCTGAATGCCCACCATCATCATCTTTGATCTCTGTATCTGATTTACGGTTGATACTGTGCAGCCCAGGTTCAAACACAGCACCAGATACACTGACTTGAATAGGTGCCCATCTTAGGGGGGTAATACTTAACCTGATCGCGCCTTCAAGCATCAAGTTTTCATCGACTAACAGCTGTTTTATGTTCTTTTTCAGTGAGGGGATAGATACCCCGTGGGCTTTAAGGGCTGGCAGGTAAGGAAGATAGATAAAACCGTCTGCGTTAACTTCGACTTTTGCACTAAACTCATCACCATTTAATATTTTGATGCTCACTCTATCGCCCACAGATAGGAGTGGCGTGTTAAACAGTTTAGTAAATGAGGCATAGTCTGAAGCTGATGTGATGGTTTTAGTCGCAGGGGTATCTTTACTTGCTACCTCAGCGATATACCCTCTCATGTAGGGGGTTTTATTACCGTAGTAGTGGCAAGTTTTCTCCTTTTGTTTGCTACTCATTTGATTGAGTTTCTGTTTCTTTTTGTCACTTTGGCAAACATTATCCCTATGGGACATGTTGGGGGTAATACAAGCTGATAGGCTTATCACTCCGACGACAAGGAGTGCTTTCAGAAATAGAAGGCGGGTAGTTTTCATGACTGAGACTCCGTTGTTAGTTATGCCGTTGGTATGTTGATAGTCTTGTATCAAGCTCGTTTTACTGCTCACAGATATGCTCAATTGCGGCAGTTCTATCTTCATAGATGGCAAAAACATGATGTAAGCGAGTTAGCTCTATTAAAGCCCTGACTCCTGCACTTGGAGAGAGCAGGATGATCTCTCCTGCTTTTTTCTGAGTTAACTTGAGTGCAGAAACTAAAACGGATAGCCCACTTGAGTCGATGAATTCAACTTGATGAAGATCTAACACGAGTTTATTTGAACCAGTTTCTATCTGATGAGTAATGGCGGCTCTAAGTGTCGGAGTTTGGGTTATCACCATCTCTTTAGGAAGTGTAACTAGGCATGCATTGTTGAGTGCTAATGGAGAGAATTTCATATTAAGCTCCTTAGAGAATCACATTGAGTATTAAGGTGTTAGGGTATCTATTATCTGGTTACTTTTGTTATTGCACAACTTAGGCCATTTTTTATCGTATTGAATATAAAGGTAAAAAAATATTTTTATGGCACTTTCTTACTGATATCTATCAGAATGCAAATTGCTGCGATGCAGAATGCGACATGAGAATTGGTGGTAGTTTGGAAGGTATTGACCGATATTTACTAGATGAAATGTGTAAAGCGAAAGGCAAGAGGTGGTTCTTGAGGAGAAAGTTAAAATAGTGGATTAACTTAAAATTATTAAATCACTCTTGCCTTGCGTTCATATTGTCTTTTTATTTGCGTAGCTCGTAGCTAACTCCTTAATAGACTCAGTCTTAGGTGTGTACCTGCGACTGAGCTCTGATACCTGACTTGGTCCATCCAGTTTTGCATGATCCAAAGTCCTCGACCGGACAAAGATAGCGGTGAAGGGCAAGATATCTGATCGTCTAATGGCGTATAGGGTGAGTTGTCTAAAAGGTCTACGGTAATGCGATCATTATTACAGTGTAAAATAACAATAACCTCTTCGATTTGACTATTAGTATGTTCAAGAACATTAGACAGTGCTTCCATTACACATGTGATCACCTTAAATTTTTGTTGTGATTGAACACTGTTTTGCTCCAGAAACTGCTCAAGCTCTTTGCACAGTAAGTTACTGTTCCAAACGCATTGTGATAAATTTAATTTGAGACTATTCATATATCCTCCGAGAGATACAGTCTGAAGCTGAAGTTATTGATGCTTTTGAAAGGGGGTGTACAGGCAATACCTCATTGATAACTGCCTCATTCTTGAAAGTCCGATCTTCGGTTTCTACATGCGAATAGTAGAGCTCTTTAACGGGAGTGCTATCTAGCATAGGGCTCTGTTTGAAGAGACTTGGCGCAGATAGCAACATCATCGAAATATCATCTTGTGGTTTTTTTTGCTGCCATAGGTTTATAGAGTGACTGAGATGATGCAATAGGGATTCGGGAGAGAGTGAATGGGCTTGATCACATCTTTTAACTAATCGAGTGATGCCAAATTCACCAAACCTTGGGTGCATTGATTCATATAATCCATCTGAGTAAAGCATCAAATGTTGATGGCTTTTTAATGTGAACTTGCTATATCGGTAGCTAAATTGTCTGTCTATTCCCAAGGGAAGCCCTGAATCTAACTCCATTAACCTAGCACCTGTATCGTCTAATAATATGGGTTGGGGGTGTCCGGCAACGGTGATTCTAATCTCACCAGTTAAGCTATTTGCAATACCAAGTATTAATGTTGCAAATCGTCCTTTATTTTCAGGGTCTTCAAAATCTTGGTTAAGCTTGTTGACTATTAAAGCTGGATCTAAGCTTTCCCAATCACAGCTATTACAGCTAAGCTGTTGAGCTAAAGTAAAGCTCTGCATCGAGGCTGCAATACCGTGTCCAGTCACATCAAGTAGGTAAAATCCAATGTGGGTCTTGTCTATCTCTATGCATTGGAAAATATCACCTGCGAGCTCCTGTGCTGGATTAAATCGAGTGGCTAAGTGCCACTGATTGATCAAATGACTTGATGATGGCAGGTGAGAGCTTTGCAGTTTTACTGCACTTTTCATGTCACTTTGTATCTGCTTAAGGCACTCATGTTCGTTTGCCAGTGCGGTATTAAGCTCACTATTCTTATGGGTCAACTTACGTTGAAGTTTCACAATTCGTGCTGCGGCTAAGATGCGGACCTTTAGCACGTTAGGCACAAATGGCTTAGAGATAAAATCATCTGCACCGGATTCTATGCCTTGGATCATATGCTCAGCTAAATTATTGGAAGTTAACAATATGATATAGGGAGGAAAGGGGAGCGATTTTAAATGTTCACAAAGCTCAGGCCCAGTGATCCCCGGCATTCTCCAGTCGCTAATCACGATATCCACCTCTTGCCTTTCATACTCAAGTATTGCTTGCTCAGCAGAGCTACAACTATTCACGTGAAGTCCCATGTTTTGTAATAGTTGGGCGATAAAACAACGCTCACTTTGGGTATCTTCAACGATCAAAATATTAAGATTTTCGGTTTGAAATTTAAATAAGCTATCTACCATAGTCTTGTTCCATCGAGCTTACCGATACTAGGTTAAAGCAATACTTATGCCATGGAATAACTGCAGACTTGATAACTATTTGAATATTAACGAGGGGGGATCTATTTTGACTTCATTATTATTGTGGAACAGGGGTTAGTCTTGTTGCAAATTGCACTTAGGTGTTTGATGTTGAAAATTCCTGTATCTGTTACTAAGCTTGAAGAGACTAGTCAATTTTCATATTAAGTATCATAGGTTTGACGTTAATTTAAAATATCATTTCGACTTATTTAATACTGGCAATAGGCTTGGAACGGCGTAAACACTCTTAATGGCATACGCTTTGCTCAGCTACTGAAAGATGGCGCTAGTAAGGAGGTGTGAAGTGAGTATATCAACCTTGTTTAAACAACTTTTTTTATTAACGTTTATCTGTAGTGTTAACTTAAGTGTTAACGCTCAAACTATTGAAAATAAAAATGATAGTTTGCATTCAGATGAGCCTGTAACCTTAACCTTTGGCGTTGTGCCCCAGCAAGCGGCTAGTACCTTAGCAAGGTTGTGGTCGCCGGTTTTTGAGGTCATGTCGCAAAATGCTAATTTTCAATTGCGTTTTGCTACCGCAAGAGATATCCCCACTTTTGAAAAGCGATTGGCTCAAGGTGAGTATGACATCGCGTATATGAACCCCTATCACTATACAGTTTTCCATGATTCTGTTGGTTATCAAGCTTTGGTTAAGCAGAAAGGAAAACAGATAAAAGGGATCATCGTGGTAAGAGAAGATTCTCCTATTCAAACATTAGACGAATTAGAAAGTCAGGTGCTTGCTTATCCTGCACCAGCTGCCTTTGCTGCCAGTGTGTTACCTCGAGCAAACTTAAAACTTAAAAATATAGAGACAAAAGTGAAGTATGTTGGCTCCCATGATTCTGTGTATTTAGCGGTCGCCCAAGGTCTTGTGGCCGCTGGTGGAGGGGTTCAGCGTACCTTTAAGACAATGGATAAACAGATAACTGAACAGTTACGAGTTCTTTGGGTCACCCCTGGTTATACCCCGCACGCTATCGCTTTTCATCCTAGAGTTCCGAAGAGTTTAATTGAGGAGGTGCAGCTTAAAATGCTTGAGTTAACGTCAAGTATTGAAGGTAGAGATGCACTAGAGCGCTTAGGTTTTAGTCGCTTTGAGCAGGCAAGCAATGGTGACTGGGATGATGTTAGAGCATTGGGTTTAGGCAGCTTTTCTAAACCGTTAGAGCAAGCGAAAGAGAGGAAAGGAACATCACATAACATGGAGGATAGATAATGTCCTTTAGGTTAAAGACGGTGCTTGGAATTGCCTTTATTGAGGGAGTATTGCTCCTGCTACTGGTGTATACCAGTGTTGATTACCTAAAGAGCTCTAATGAAGCCGAGATAGTTAAGCGAGCTGATGCCATAGTGACGCTGTTTGCTGCTGCGACTAAAGATGCTGTAATAAGTACCGATCTGTCCACATTGCAAGTGCTTGCCAATGAACTCTTGGAGAGTAATCAAGTTTTATACGTCAATATCTATGATAGAAACTCGCTTTTAGTTCAGGTCGGTGAAATCTCATCTGGAGAAGTTGGCTTCGAGGTGGAAGATGAGGAGAACCCTCCGGGGAGGATCGTTGGACTGAGCAATGGAGTGTTAGCTGTTCAGGCAGAGATTTTAGAGTCAGGCTATCATTTCGGTCATGTTGAACTGGGCATTAGTGTACATAAGTTCGATCAGTTTCTAATCGATGCTACAACACGTTTTTTCTCTATTGCAGGGCTAGAGATGGTGTTGGTTGCTCTGTTTTCTTGGCTTTTAGGCCATTACCTGACAAGTAACTTAAGTGAGCTGAAAACAGCCTCAAATCGAATTTTACAAGGTGAAACCGGAATACAAATTCCAGTGACTAGCAGTGATGAGATAGGACAGACCACGCGCGCTTTTAACCGAATGATTGAGAAGGTGGAGGGAAAAGCAAAGGAGTTAGAGGGAGCGAATACTCGTTTAAATACCATTCTGTCTGCTGCTGTCGACGGCTTTATTATTATCGATGTTTATGGTGTCATTACTCAGGTTAATCCTGCGATATGCCGGCTTTTTGGCTATATGGAGGATGAGATTGTCGGTAAAAATGTTTCTATTTTTATGCCGAGTTATGAGCGACATACACATAATGCTTTTTTGAAACGTTTTATTGAGGGGAAGCGGGAGGCTGTTGAGCGAAATGGAAGAGAGTTCATGGCGCTACATAAAGATGGCAACCTTTTTCCTATCGAACTCTCTATTTCTAAGATGACCATAGAAAAGGAGATCATGCTGTTAGGCTTGGTCAAAGATCTCAGTGATATCAAACAAAAAGAGATCGAGGCTAAGCGAACCGAGTCGATTTTATTAGCGACCCTCGAAGCGAGTCAAGATGCACTGATAACAATTGATATTGCCGGTAAAATTCAAGAGTTTAATGAAGCCGCCAGTCAGCTATTTGGACATGACAAAGAGAGTGTGATTGGTGAGCAACTTGCTGAAGTTATCTTTACTGATATTGAGAAGGCCTGTTTTAAGGAAGGTTTAGAAGAGTTCAGGCAAACGGGAGATGGACCAGCCATTAAAAAAAGTATTGAATTAATGTCGATGAAACTTGATGGCAGTACGCTGCCAATTGAGCTGAAGATGATACCTGTTCAGCTTGGGGATGATATATTTCTTACCGCTTTTATCCATGATATCTCCAAACGCATGGAATATGAGTTGCAGTTAAAGAATGCGAAAGAGGAGGCTGAGTCTGGTAGTAAGGCAAAATCTCGTTTTCTTGCCACAATGAGTCATGAGATCCGCTCTCCATTAAATGCAGTGTTAGGCAGTGTAGAACTCTTGTTAGATTCGATGTTGAATAAGGAGCAGAGACTTTATGCGCAGACCGCCAGAGAAGCTGGTACGGCGCTACTGAGTACCATCAATGATATCTTGGATTTCTCTAAAATCGAAGCGGGTCAAATGGCTTTGGAAACCGAGAGTTTTTCTCCTGCTAAGTTAGTGTCCCAAGTGATGCAGATTTTAGCGCCTAAAGCGGCGGAAAAAGGGGTAAACCTTGCCACATTTATCAATCGAAATGTGCCAGAGATAGTAAAAGGTGATGCTCAAAGGTTAAGGCAAGTGCTGCATAACTTGGTGGATAATGCGATTAAGTTTTCTGACTCAGGGTGCATCTCTGTTGAGATGTGGATCCCCGATAGTCATCATCAGGAGGTGCAGCTTTATTGTACGGTGACCGATGAGGGCATTGGGGTGAGCCTTTCAGCTCAAGAGAAGTTATTTCAAGAGTTTAGCCAAGTTCACGATCAACATAATACGAGTTATAAAGGAACGGGATTAGGCTTAGCTATTTGCTCCGAATTGATCACCATGATGGGAGGTAAAATTGAGCTTAGTAGTCGGTTAGGCCACGGTAGCTGCTTTCGGTTTGATGTTCGATTACAGCAAGACCCATGTGAGTTGAATCATTTCTACCATCTTCCCCAACACGCCAGAGTGCTGTTGATCCACTCAGATAAAACGGTGGTCGAGCTAGCTCGTAAGCAGTACTGCCAATATGGTGTGCACTGTGACAATCTGGACAATATTTCAATTCTAGTTGGAAGTGCTGAGGTGAAAGGACGTTTTAATTTAATTTTGATTGATGAAACAAGCCTGCCTGAGATAGATCAGAGTTTGACTTATTTACTAAAGCGCGACTTTTTATTTGAGGAGGGGATACTCGCTTTACTGGTGTCTAGCTTAGGTTCAAATATGTCTGAGGAGCTATCTAAACTTGGCTTAGAGCAGGTGATATATAAGCCATTAAATAGAGATATTTTACTTGGTTTATTAAGTAAGAGTTATCTAAATAAAAAAGAGAGTAGTGCAGATATCCTATTACCCGATATAACACCTAAAAATAAGTTGTTGTTATTAGCTGAAGACAGTATGTCAAACCAACTTGTGGCAGGCGCTATGCTGACTAAGGCAGGCTATGAAGTTGAGTTTGCAAATAATGGTGTTGAAGCGGTTAGCATGGCAGCGGAAAAAAACTATGGCTTGATTTTGATGGATATGCGTATGCCGGAGATGGATGGTGTTGAGGCTGCGCAACTTATTTTACTGAGCCAACCAGACACCATTATTCTTGCTATGACAGCTAATGTTCAACAGGAGGATATGGATAGTTGTTTAAGGGTAGGTATGAAGGATTTTGTCCCTAAGCCTGTCAATAAAAATGATTTAATTAGGCTCATTGAACAGTGGTTGCCCGCAATCACAGATGAAGAGCGGGTGATTGATTCTGTAGACAGTGAAGTGAGAGTTAATGAGCTAAAAAGTTGTGAACATCCAGATGAGGACATAAGCTTTAAGGATGACAGAGCAGAGGTTATCCCCCTTATGGCTGAGATGGAAAGTGAAGCTGAAAAGTTAAAAGATAACTTGTTTGATGAAGGAGTTATCTCTGAGCTGTTTGATGTACTTGGCCAAGAGTCTGTAGAGGGTATGTACTCAGTTTATCTTTCTGAAACAGTTGAACGTTTAGAGGTGTTAAAAACCTTAATGAAAAACCGAAATTATCATGAGATAGACAATCAAGCCCATACGTTAAAAAGTAGCTCAGGTAGTTTTGGTGCCCAAGCTCTCTACAAGGTTGCAAAAAACCTAGAAAAAAGTGCGAGAGAGAAAGATGAGAACAATATAGAGTTTCATTTTTTAGCTGTCCAACAAGTTGGTGATGAAACGGTAAAGGCTTTTAAAGACAGATTTATCGCTTAATGGTCACTTTGATTCATGACCTGTTGTTTTCGATAAAAGCTTATCTTTATATTTGGCGTCAATAACATGAAAAGTGGAGGAGCGGACATATATGGAAATTGATCACTCGTTTACGGTTTTACTTGTGGAAGATAGTATGTCTTTAGGCGCACTTTATACTGAGTATCTGAGGGCTGAAGGAGCTAAGGTCACTCATGTTAATCATGGAGAGGATGCGTTAGCGGAAATGGAGCGATGGCAACCTGATCTTTTAGTGCTAGATATTAAGCTTCCCGATATGTCGGGAATGGATATTTTGCAAAAAGTTCAGTCTAACTATACTGATATTACTGTCATTATGATCACAGCCCATGGCACGATTGATCTGGCTGTTGAATCGATGAAGTCTGGTGCTTTTGATTTCTTAGTCAAACCTTTTGATGCTAAACGCCTCTCTATTACCGTCCGTAATGCCCTTAAACAACGCCAGCTGGTCAATTTAGTCGCCAAGTATGAACAGAGTTTGCCAAAAGCAAACTACAAAGGGTTTGTTGGTGAATCACTGTCGATGCAAGCTGTATATAAAACCATAGATTGCGTTGCAAACAGTAAAGCTTCAGTGTTTATTGTAGGAGAAAGCGGTACAGGCAAGGAGGTGTGTGCTCATGCCATCCATCATGCAGGAAATAGACGAGACAATGCATTTGTGGCACTTAACTGTGCTTCAATTCCCAAGGACCTTATAGAGAGTGAGATCTTTGGTCATACCAAAGGAGCATTTACCGGAGCTGTGGCTAATCGAGATGGTGCGGCGAGCCGTGCTGATGGTGGAACACTTTTTCTTGATGAAATTTGTGAAATGGATCTAGAGCTTCAGAGTAAGTTATTACGTTTTATCCAGACTGGTATTTTTCAAAAAGTGGGAGGAACCAAGGAGGAGAGGGTTGATGTGCGCTTTGTCAGCGCAACGAATCGGATCCCTTGGGAAGAGGTGAAGCATGGACGTTTTCGCGAAGATCTTTTTTATCGTTTACATGTGATCCCCATTGAGTTGCCGCCTCTTCGAATGAGAGGAAAAGATATTACCCTGCTAGCCAATAAGTTATTGAAAGAATATAATAATGAAGAGGGGAAACAGTTTAAAAGTTTAAGCAGTGATACTAAGAAAATACTGCAGTCTTATGATTGGCCTGGCAATGTCAGGCAGTTACAAAATATCATAAGGCAGGTGGTTGTTTTAAACTCATCAGATATTGTTGAGGCTTCGATGTTACCACCACAACTGACCTCGACGTTGAGTCGCACTAGCTTGGTTCAGCCTTTAATTGGAGTGCAATCAACGGCTGAGGATAATAGAGGTTTAACGGATGTTGTTTCTTGTCTATCTTCTGAGGATGGTAAAGAAGATACCGGTTTATATCAAACAGAGGCCTCGCTAAGCTGTTCGGGTGAAGATGATAAGATCATACCTCTATGGTTATCTGAAAAACATACAATAGAAGCTGCGATTAAACAATGTGATGGCAATGTGCCCAAGGCTGCGGCATTATTAGATATCAGCGCTTCAACTATCTATCGAAAACGTCAAAGCTGGGAAGAGCAACAAAAAGTAACCTCTTAGGTTAGCCCATAATCGCTTGTCGCTTTGGCGTGAACCAATAAGAGAGTCCAAATGCAGTATCTCGTCGATGTTCATGCCCATACCATAGCGTCAACTCACGCCTATAGCACAATTCATGATTATATCTCTGTGGCAAAAGAGAAAGGTCTTAAGCTCTTTGCGGTAACCGATCACGGTCCAGACATGGCGGATGCCCCTCATTTTTGGCATTTTGTTAATATGAGAGTCTTGCCCAGATTGGTAGATGGTATTGGCATTTTAAGAGGTATAGAAGCCAACATAAAAAATCGAGATGGAGAGATTGATTTTTTCGGTGACTATCTTAAAGAGTTGGATATCGTACTTGCTGGATTTCACGAACCGGTATTTCCTCCCTCTGATCGTCAAACACATACTCAGGCGATGATCTCGACGATTGAGAGTGGCAATGTGGATATTATTACTCACCCGGGTAATCCAGCTTATCCTATCGATATTGATAAAGTTGCAGAAGCGGCAGCAAAACATAATGTGGCTCTGGAGATCAATAACTCCTCTTTTCTTGCATCGCGCAAAGGCAGTGAAGGTAACTGTATCGCGATTGCACGTGCAGTTCACGACGCTGGAGGCTTGCTGGTGATGGGATCTGATTCCCATATCTCTTTCTCTTTAGGGGGATTTGAGCAGGCCATTTTAGTTATCCGTGAAGCAGAGTTTCCTGAGGAGAGACTACTCAATCGAAGCCCACAGGCTTTGCTCTCTTTTTTGTCTGAAAGAGGGCATGACTCCCTTGATGAGTACTCTGTACTACTAAGGAGCTAAATTCGATAGGCATTATTGAAGCTTTCTTGGAAAAATAGCTCTAGCTTCACGCTACAGTTAGAGTTAGAAAGGTTCAAGGGGAAACGCTGTGCTGCTTTTCCTAGTAGGACGCAGTCCGTTCTCGGAGCGTCCTAGGACCTAGAACCTTTCTAAAAAATTAAAATCGTCTTTCCCACCCTGCATAGATAGTGGTGTCCCAATCGTTGCCGCCATTGTGAACATATTGGCTGTAGCCTAGTGTACCACCCACTTTTAAGGTTCCTTCATAGAAAGGGCGATGATAACTGGTGTCGATTTGGTATACCCGCTCATACTCTCCCGGTGAAACAGGGTTGCCACCTTGAGGGTTCGATGTATCTTTACCATCGGTATTCAGTCTTAACCAGCGTAACTTGTTGGTGATGTTTTGACCGCCACCAAGCTGAGTTATTCCGCCTATGACTAAGGTTTCTGAATCATTGTCGTAGGTGCTACCTAGACTTTTACCATAGTAGCGGTAGCCACTTTTATAAAAGCCATGTTCATACATGCAGTTATAGATCTTATCGCTGGCGCCACATGAAGCTTTAGTATCGGCATATTCGATAAAGATCCGAGTATTAATACTAGCAAGCACAAAATCAACACCGCCCATATTAGAAGCGTTGATCAGTTTATTCTTACCATTATGATAATCTTCATGAATGCGCTCATAGTAGATACCATATGGGATCCCAAATGCGGTATCTGACCAGCGAAAATCATAGCCTGCCAGCATATTTTCTTGGCCATTTTCAATTTCACTTTCACTCATGCCACCGTTGAATAGGCCGTCCCACCAGTCACTTAGACTATTACCGTAACCTTCGCCGCCCCACTGCATCGTCCATGAGAAGCCCACTTCTAACTTTGAAATTGGTCTTAGGGTACCGCGAGCGCCCCAATGCTTTGTTTCTGGTACATAGCGGTCACTTTCCATCTGACTAAAGCTGGTGGTGAAAGTCCAAGGCCCGACCCAGTTCAGCCAAGGGGTTTCAAAGGCTTGTGAGTTATTTCGGCTGAATGTGATCCCCGGCATAGGGCGCGCATTGGTGGTCTGAATAAGGCCTGTATCCCAACCCGGCCCCCAGTATTTTTGTTGTGCGCCTGCACTGACTATCCAGTTACCGAGCATGACAGCGGCAAAGCTGTTATCAAGGCGTGCACTGTTGCCATCTATGGGATCGTAGTGGTAGCTTGCCGAAAGGCGGCCGCTAAACCAGTCTTGAGTGACTTCTGCGCTGACAGAGGTCTCTGCTTTATCACGATAGTCTTGACCAAAACCAATAAAACGTGTGGGATCTGATGCCGTAGCCAGTTCAATTTTAGTATTAAAACTTTGATGGTCTTCATTGTAAGCTGCCATGACACGTTCAAATGCAGAGAGTTGACTCGCATTTAGCTGCGATTGCTCAGCTTTGTCCATATCTTGCTTTAACCCGTCCCACATCAGTGGATAAGTGGTAATAGGTTGGAGAATGACACCCGTATCTGAAAGCAGTTGAATATCCGCGCGCAGTGACAAGTCATTAGGTTCGACCCACCATGCAGCCTGCACTGAACTGCACCCTAGCAGTAAAAACCCTGATAATAATTTGATTTTCATTGTGATCCCTTTTGATAATGCCGGCATTCTAGAGGAATCACTTTTATTGGAAAAGTGTTGAATTAGCCCTTGGTAAAAATATTGCCAATTGTCAATTTAACGTAACTGTAGTGTTGGCGTTTTGAGGTGTTTGGGTTTTAATTTTGCAGTTGTGAGTGTTGCTTTATTGTTTTGCTGAGGGTTTGAATACGAATGCAGCATTATTGAAAAGCTTTGCAAGGATATTGCGTAGGTTTAAACTCTTTTTAGTTTATGTATTTTAGATTTTTAATCGAAAATATTTAGTATTGCAAATGAATATAAGCGAATTTAGGTTTGTTCTCGCTACATAAATAGAAAACTCTTATATTGTTAGCCTTAAAACAGAAATAGCTGCGGAGTAGAGAAGATGGTGCGAATGGGCGTCGACCTTGGTGGAACTAAAATTGAAATTGTAGCGTTAAATGATGGAGGAAAAGAACTTTTTCGTAAACGTATACCGACTCCAAGAGAGTACCCTGCCACGCTGGATGCAATAGAAGCACTGGTCAATGAGGTTGAGTCAACATTGGGAGAAACTGGAACTGTTGGCGTGGGGATCCCTGGTGTTGTTTCTCCCTATTCTGGGCTGGTAAAAAACGCCAATTCGACTTGGATTAATGGTCACCCTTTAGATGTGGATTTAGGTGAGCGTTTGAATCGTGAGGTGAGAGTTGCCAATGATGCTAACTGCTTTGCTGTTTCTGAAGCTGTCGATGGCGCCGCTGCAGGAAAGGGGGTTGTATTTGGTGTGATTATTGGCACTGGCTGTGGTGCCGGCTTTGCGATCAATGGCAAGGTACATGCAGGTGGTAATGGCATTGGTGGTGAATGGGGCCATAATCCGCTGCCTTGGATGACAAGTGATGAGTTTAATACTACCTCCTGTTTCTGTGGCAATAGAGATTGTATTGAGACCTTTATTTCCGGTACTGGTTTTGTCAGGGATTTTAAAGCAGCTGGTGGACAAGCAAATAGCGGAATAGAGATCGCGAGTTTAGTGGAAAACGGAGATAAGTTGGCCAAAGCGGCCTTTGAGCGTTATATCGATAGATTGGCTCGCTCATTAGCCCACGTGATCAATGTGCTTGACCCTGATGTGATTGTGTTAGGCGGAGGTGTGTCTAACATCGCAGCTATCTATCCTCTGTTACCAGAAGTATTACCTAAATATGTACTTGGCGGTGAATGCAGAACACCTGTTGTACAAAATATGTATGGCGGCTCTTCGGGAGTGAGAGGCGCAGCTTGGCTATGGTAAAGCTTTGAGCTGAACGGGGAACTTGTTAGAATAAGCGCCGCTCTCTTATATGGATGTTGGATACGATGTTTTGGTTAAAGAAGATAATTTCTCAGCTGTTTATGCCTGTGCCCCTGACAGTGTTGCTCCTGCTTGTTGCGATGGTGCTACTTCGAAATAGGAAATTAGTTCGTAGCTTACTTTCCCTTGCTATTGTATTGCTGGTTTTTCTTAGCAGTACACCAGGTAGTAATCTGCTTAGCTCACCACTTGAAAACAAATATAGTGTTAATAGTAACACCATCCCTAAAGGGTGTTTAGTGATGGTGTTGGGCAGTGGCCATGATGAGTCAATCTCTGGTACAGCAGTTCAAAAACTCTCTTCAACTGCACTGGCGAGACTGTCTGAAGGTATTCGTCAATACAATCTAGGCAGTGATTGTAAACTGGTTGTCAGTGGCTGGAGTGGAGGGGAGGGGACTCTTTCCCATGCTGAAGTGATGGCTGAAGCGGCGATAGAGTTAGGAATAGATAACGAGCGTATCATCAGGTTTCCGTTAGCAAGAGATACCATAGAGGAAGCCGAGTTTCTTAAATGGGAGATAGGTAATTACCCATTTAGATTGGTCACATCGGCGAGTCATATGCCTCGCTCCATGGCTATTTTTCAAAATATTGGTTTAGCTCCTCAAGCGGCTCCTACGGATTTTATGACACGTCAAGGACGTTGGTGGCGACTTGATGCGGAAAACTTATGGTCATCTCAAAGAGCCATTCATGAGTACCTTGGTCGTCTGTGGTTTAAAATAAAGTATGAAAATGATGGCACAATGAATAATGCCTCTACACCGGCAAGAGAGAGTTATTAGCGTGATAATTAGGAAAAATTTTGCAGAGTAAACTGGTGGAAGTACGTTCGAGTGTTAAGCGAAATGCCATTACGCTCACCTTTGTTGGGCTGGTTGGGATTATTTTAGGTTTAGTTCTATTTCTCAGCTCTTCAGTGCTTTTTGCTCCCGCTTTATGTGCTTTTGCTTTGGGGATTATCGCAACAGTGCTTGGGGTTTCCAAACAGATGGAGCCTGAGGTGAGCATCACTTTGTCACCTGATGGACTCAGTTATCACCATAGGCGAGGCAGCTTGTTTATTGAGTGGGAAAATGTTCAACGCTTTGATATCCCTAAAAGTCTAGATGGTCTTGAGACGATTGAATTGCCATTTATCGGGATCCGTTTGAAAAAAATCAACCCAGTACTTGATGTGATCCCTGGCCGTCTTGCTACAGGCTTACTGACTGAGCAGCGCCCCTTGCTAATGTCTGCTGTGACATTAGATGAGAATTTAGAAGTACTAGAGGACTACCTTAACTCTGAATTTACACCTTTATTGGTTAATGGTGAAAGGTATAGAGGGGTACTGGCTATGTATGGACACAGAAGTGAGATGTTAAACAGAAATTTAGGCTATCACCAATATATCCCTTTTGATTGTTTAGACAGAGAACCTAGAGAGTTTTTAACCCTATTAAGGGATTACCTGCAAGAAGTCAGAGAGAGCGCTTAATATTTATAGGGAGAGTGAAACATCCTTGTTGATCAATGTTGAGTTAAGCTGGAGTTAATTGGTTTGCAGTTCACCTTCAACGTCAGAATTGAGCAGTTCTTGCTGCTCTATTGTATTAAGTAGTGCAACCTCCTCCCTGACTCGCATACCAATAAACTGTCCGCCTTCAAATATCTCCATCGATTCACAGGCTATTTCACCTTCGACAGTGCCTGTGCTGGTGATATTGAGCTTGTCACACTTGAGTTTTCCTTTAAAACTTCCGGAGACTTTTAGCTCGTTACAGCTTAGTTCTCCATCAATATGCCCATCAACTTCGATGGTGATTTTTCCAGAGGAGCTGACTTTACCATACACTTCACCACCAATTAGTGCCTCTCCGGCAAAGTGACTTTCCCCCGATAATTTAGTACCTTGTGCAACAAAAGTTAGTCCGGTATTCGATCTTTTTTTAGTAAACATAAGCTTCTTAAAGTGGCTTGTGGATACCAAGATATTAACCTTAATTTAACGCTAACAAAACCATTAATATTTGGCACACTATCGTCATTTTTTTGGCTTTATACCAATCAGTATAAAGATTTGATCGCTCAGCGAGAGTTTAGCGGTCCTGAGGCAAGGCAACGAGTGAAGAGCATAGTTATTCTACGGTTAAGCTCGTTAACGCAGTATCAGAACCGCTAAAACTCGCCTGTAAGGAGTGTTTTTGGCTGCCTACTTCTGCGTTGAATTAACTCACAAGGGAACAACCATTCTGTCATTCATTCGCCTTGAATTAGTTTGCCAAAAGACACTCTGAGTAGATCAACTTCTTATACTGATTGGTATTATACTCTGTTGTCTGAAGCTGCTAATATAATTGAGTTATTGGGGCAGGGAGCAACGCAGGCACCACAGCCTGTGCAGGCGTTAAGGTCTATATTTGGTCTAGGAGCTTGGCCTATTTCTGGCTTGAATGTGATGGCTCTGGGATCGCATGCATCTTTACAGCTTTGGCACCAGATCCCATGGTGAGCAAGGCAGGTATCATTGACCGTTGCGGTCAGTTGCCAAGCTTGCTCATTGGTATCGGTAAAAATAGCTTCTGGACACACCTCTGCGCATTTTTTACAGAAAGTACACTCATCGATTTTAAAGTCTATCTCAGGAAAACCACCGTCTCCCTTGATGATAATATCTGTTTCACAGCTTAGGATGCATTTGTCACACCGACTGCAGATATCGGTAAACTCTATATCTGTACGACTCCATGGTGGGCGGATAGCGTTAGACTTACGGCGACTAAAAAGACGGCGGCGGCTCTGATTGATATTGCTCATTGAAGATAGGTGTCCTCTAAGTCAGCAAACTAGGTGCTTGCCGACTTAACTGCTAAATAAGTGAATGAGATTAACTACTTGCGTATCCATTAGGATTGCTAGATTGCCACTTCCAGCTGCTATTAGCCATATCTTCTAGGCTATGGGTCGCCTGCCAACCTAGCTCTGTTTTGGCTTTTAAGGGGTCGGCATAACAGGCTGCAATATCACCGGGTCGGCGAGCTACGATTTGGTAACTGATGCTCTTTCCACAGGCTTTTTCAAATGCATTTACCATGTCAATCACACTGTAGCCAACCCCTGTGCCAAGGTTATAGGTTACAAGCCCAGATTGAGTGTTAAGTTTCTCTAACGCTTTGAGGTGCCCGATGGCAAGATCCACAACGTGAATATAATCGCGAACCCCAGTACCGTCATGGGTATTATAATCATCCCCAAAAACGCTGAGTTTGTCTCTCTTACCAACCGCTACTTGAGCAATAAATGGCATTAAATTATTCGGTATATCATTAGGGTCTTCACCTATTGAACCACTGGCGTGTGCACCGACTGGGTTAAAGTAGCGTAGACGTGCAATATTCCAGCTTGGGTCTGACTGATAAAGATCCTCTAGAATGTTCTCTACCATCAACTTAGATTGTCCATAGGGATTAGTTGCACCTGTTGGGAAGTCTTCAGTAATCGGTAAGCTTGCTGGATCGCCATACACGGTAGCTGACGAGCTAAACACTAAATTTTTAACATCGTTTTCAGCCATCACTTCACATAAAACTAAGGTGCCAGAAACATTGGTTTCATAATAGCGAAGTGGTTGTGCTACAGACTCTCCTACGGCTTTTAAACCTGCAAAATGGATAACTGCTTGGATTTTGTGATCGGTAAACACTTTCTGTAAAAACGCTTTATTGAGTACATCACCTTGATAAAAAGTGACCGATTTCCCAGTAATGCTCTCAACTCGGTGCAAAGCTTCAATACTTGAGTTAACTAGATTATCAATAATCACGACCTCTTGGTCGGTATTTAAAAGTTCTACAACGGTATGGCTGCCAATATAACCAGCACCACCTGTGACTAAAATCGTCATGATTACTTTTCCTCGTCGAATTCGTTGACTAACTGCTTAAGATATTGCTTGAAATCATGACCGATCTCTTTGTGGCGAAGTGCATGTTCTACACTGGCTTGCATATAACCTTGTTTATTACCACAGTCATGGCTCTTGCCCTTCATGTAGTAGGCGTTAACTGTTTGTTTTTCCATTAGCATGGCAATCGCATCGGTTAACTGTATCTCATCACCGGCTCCTGCTGGAGTTTTTGCAAGCAGTGGCCAAATATCTGCAGGTAAAATATAACGGCCGACGACTGCTAGATTGGAAGGGGCGACATTAATATTGGGCTTCTCAACTAATTGAGCTAGGGGGACAGATTCACCCGGTTGCAGGTCATGCCCTTTAACATCGGCTATGCCGTATTGATCAACCTGATCTATTGGTACTCCCTCAACCATTATCTGGCCAGTTTCAGTTTGATCATAGAGCTTAACCATCTCTGCAAGATTGTCGTTACGCAGATCGCAGCTGGCTTCATCCACTAGGACATCGGGAAGAAGAACGGCAAAAGGCGCATCACCAACCACAGACTTTGCACATAAAATGGCATGGCCTAACCCTTTGGCTTGTGATTGACGCACACTAATGACGGTGACACCCCTAGGGCAGATAGATTGGATCTCGGATAACAGTTGACGTTTTACTCGTCTTTCGAGTTGGGCTTCAAGTTCAAAACTGGTATCAAAATGGTTTTCGATGGGATTTTTACTGGCATGGGTAACAAGTACGATTTCATTGATCCCAGCGTTAATTGCTTCATTGACAACATATTGAATAAGCGGTTTATCAACGACGGGTAACATCTCTTTAGGTATCGCTTTCGTTGCCGGAAGCATCCTTGTTCCAAGTCCCGCGACAGGAATAACAGCTTTGCAAATTTTATGTTGTTTCATTCTTTCCCTTTCATGCACTTATAGCTTGATATACCTATTTTAATAAACTGTGGGGGAAAAGCCATATTAATAGTGAACTTACATGGCCTTGTATCTGAATGGAAATTTTGGCAATAATTCAATACGAATTAAGTTTTTAAATTTCAGTGACTTGTGATGGTGTGCGTTTTAGGTGTAACTTTTTGGTTACAATTGTGGGGGCTCAGTCGACCAGATAAAAAGTGTGAAGTGGTTAACAAAAAAGGCGCTTTGGTCAACTATGAAGATAGATTCCATAACGTGTATAGATGAAGATGAGTAAACAAACTGAGTATGTAGCCCGTTTGCCTGATGCAAAGGGTCAGCTACATTTTCCACAAGATGAACATGATATTTGGCAAGCCCTCTATCAAAGGCAACTCGATAACTTACCTAAGTTTGCTTGTGCTGAGTATCAACAAGGCTTGAAGAAGCTAGCCCTTTGTGATGATAAGATCCCTCAGCTTACCGAGATCGATAAAGTCTTGTTAGATAGCACGGGCTGGAAAACTGCAGCAGTGCCTGCACTTATTTCATTTGAGAAGTTTTTTGCTCTTTTGGCTAACAAAGAGTTTCCTGTTGCAACCTTTATTCGTTCCAAAGATGAGTTTGATTATCTGCGTGAACCGGATATTTTTCATGAAGTATTTGGCCACTGTCCGCTATTAACTAACCCCTCATTTGCACATTTTTCACATGTTTATGGAAAATTAGGCTTAGCTGCAAGTAAGGAAGATCGTGTCTTCTTGGCAAGGTTATATTGGTTTACTGTTGAGTTTGGCCTTATCCAGAAGAGAGATAACTCTTTGGAGATCTATGGAGGAGGCATTTTAAGCTCGCCAGGTGAAACACTTTATGCCATGGGAAGTACACCTGAGATAAGACCATTCAATCTACTCGATGTATTGAGAACACCATATCGTATCGATATTATGCAGCCTGTGTATTATGCAATTGATAGCATTGAGTATCTTGATGAGATCGTAAAGATGGATATTATGGGAGCTGTAGCTGAGGCGAAGAAGCTAGGTCTATTTGAGCCTCTGTTTGAACCGAAATCTAAAGCCAGTTAAATCACCATAACTAAAACAAATAATTTGAAGGATGTAAGATGACTAAATTAGCAGATATGAAGTGTGAAGCCTGCCAAGCTGATGCTCCTAAAGTAACCGATAGTGAGTTGGCAGAACTGATACGATTGATCCCTGATTGGGGCGTTGAAGTTCGTGATGGCATCATGCAGCTTGAGCGTGTTTATAAGTTTAAAAACTTTAAATTGGCTATGGAGTTCACCAATAAGTTGGCTGAACTGGCAGAAGAGGAGTTTCATCATCCTGGGATTTTAACCGAATGGGGTAAGGTCACTGTCACTTGGTGGTCACACTCAGTTAAAGGCCTACACCGTAATGATTTCATTATGGCATCCAAGACTGACCAGTTGCTTGGGTAATATTAAAAAATATAAATATCAGCAGGTTAGTCTAGATTTTCCTGCTGTCCTTTCTCTTTGTTACACTTTGTTCTGTAAACAAGACTTGCCACAATAATCATAACCTTCTAACGTATAGGCGTCTGAGATGCTGTGATTACCCTTTGCAATAGTTCTATTGCCTTCAAAAGTTAAACAGATACTCAGTATTAATCCCACTAATTGATGTTTTTAATAAAGGGAAGTATACCAGAATGCGGTTGGAAGTATGTTGTTTGGACCGAGTGGGTCTAGCTAAAGATATTTTAATGATTTTAGAAGGTTATGGCATTAACCTACTCGCCATTGATGCCAGTAATCAAGGGTTTCTCTATCTACAGTTTGCAGAAGTAAACTTTGATACCCTCAGTGAACTACTGCCTTTGATCCGAAAAGTTGAGGGGGTACATGATGTCCGTACAGTCTCTTTTATGCCATCAGAGCAGGAGCACTATGCGTTAAAAACCTTGCTGAAAACCTTGCCCGATTCTGTTTTCTCTATCGATGTGAAGGGAAGAGTTCGGATCGTGAATGAGTCGGCTATTATGACCATTGGCATGCAAGAGCATGAGATCTTGGATGAGTCCCTCAACCATTGGGTACAAGGGTTTAATTTTAGCCGTTGGTTAAGTGAAAGCTTAGTATTGGCTCAGGCGACACGAGTCAATATTGGTCAGAATGAATATCTGGCAGAGATGCTCCCAATTTACCTGCCTGATGAGAATGATAAATCGATTCTTGCGGGCGCCGTTGTATCACTTAAATCACCAGCTAGAGTGGGCAAGCAATTCAATGCGCTACAGAATCAAACTGTTGGTTTTGAGAATGTACTGGCGACCAGCGATAAGATGAAAGAGGTGCTTGTACAGGCACGCCGAATGGCTCAACTTGATGCGCCACTGCTAATCACAGGAGAAACAGGTACGGGTAAAGAGCTAATGGCACGAGCGTGTCATGATGCCAGTATGCGCAGAGAGTATCCGTTTATCGCGATAAACTGTGCAGCCTTGCCAGATAGCGCCGCTGAGGAGGAGCTATTTGGTTATGTGAGAAACGGTGAGGTGATTAAGCGAGGCTTCTTTGAAGAGGGTAAAGGCGGCACGGTTTTTCTCGATGAGATAGCTGAAATGTCTAAATCTGCTCAAGTTAAGCTATTGCGTCTGTTACAAGATGGAACGTTCAGACGTTTGGGTGAAGATCAGGAGGTGAGAGCAGATGTTAGAATAATCTGTTCTACCCAGAAGAACTTGGCAGAGCTGTGTCAGACAGGTGATTTTAGAGAAGATCTTTATTACCGTATCCATGTATTGAGTTTCCACCTTCCATCGCTTCGTGAACGTAAGATTGATGTTATCCCGCTGACTGAGATGTTCCTTGAGCACTATAGCCAGCAACTTTCAATCCCTATTCGCCGGATCTCTGCTCAGTGCCGTGAGCACTTACTCAATTACGCTTGGCCAGGTAATGTTAGACAACTTAAAAATGCTATTTTTAGGGCAGTGTCTATGTGGGATGGCTCTGCTGAGCTTACGGTTGAGCAGTTGAAACTGCCTTCATATGCTGAGGGTTTCGGTTATTTTGATCATCAATTTGAGGGAAGCCTAGATCAGGCTATGAAGCAATTTGAGGCCAGTCTGCTTAGAAGGCTCTATCCTGCCTACCCAAGTACTAGACAGTTAGCGAAGAAGTTAGGTGTGTCGCACACTGCGATAGCGAACAAGTTAAGAGAGTATAAGATCAGTAAACAGAAGTAGATGTAACAAGAGATTGCCACCTTAAGTGTTGGGTTTTTCATCACTGTTTGTGTGAAAAGCCCAAGGGAGTAGGTGAGTTTTTAACTGTAATTATTTATTTACAAAATTGGATGTCGGTCGGGATATTGTGATTTGTGTCACGCTATTCCTATCGGCCTTAGCTTAGTGTCATTCTATAATAATTATTGCGTCAAATATCATCTCTGCAGACAGAGCCAGTTTTGTTTGTAGCGAGGGGTTTAGGACAGGAGCAGGTATGAAGTTAGCCAGTTATAACAATGGTCGTCGTGATGGCCAGTTGATGTTAGTTAGTAAAGATCTCACCAAAGCAGTAGCGGTACCCGCGATAGCCCATACTATGCAGGAATTGCTAGATGCTTGGCAGTTACTTCAGCCGCAGTTGAGCGAGTTATATGATGCATTAAATGATGGCTTGATCGATAACGCCATCGAATTTGATGAGGCTAAGTGTTTGTCTCCTCTTCCAAGAGCATATCAATGGGCCGATGGCAGTGCATATGTGAACCATGTTGAGTTGGTACGTAAGGCTCGTGGTGCTCAGATGCCAGAAACTTTCTGGACCGATCCTTTAGTGTATCAAGGTGGTTCTGACTGCTTTATCGCACCTAAAGCCGATATTCCGTTGGCAAACGAAGAGTGGGGCATCGATTTCGAGTCAGAAATTGCCGTTATCACTGATGATGTACCTATGGGTGTATCGACTGAGAATGCTGAGAAACATATCAAACTGCTTATGCTAGTCAACGATGTGTCACTGCGTAATTTGATCCCTGGTGAACTCGCTAAGGGCTTTGGTTTCTACCAAGCTAAACCGTCGAGCAGTTTTTCGCCTGTTGCAGTAACACCGGATGAGCTAGGTAAGCGCTGGGAAGACTCTAAAGTGCATCTGCCATTGATAACCCACTTGAACCGTGAGTTGTTTGGTCAGCCAAATGCAGGTGTTGATATGACGTTCAACTTCAGTCAACTTGTATCTCATGTGGCTAAGACTCGTCCGTTAGGCGCTGGTGCGATTATCGGATCAGGAACTATCTCTAATTATGATCGTAGTGCGGGCTCAAGTTGTTTAGCTGAAACTCGTATGCTCGAGACGATAGCCGATGGTAAGCCAGCGACATCATTTATGAAGTTTGGTGACAGAGTTCGTATCGAGATGCTCGATGATAATAACGAAACTATCTTTGGTTCAATTGATCAGCAGGTCGTTGAGTACAAAGGCTAACACCTTATGTTTTCTTTAAAAGGCCAATTCAATGAGTTGGCCTTTTTTGTATCAAAAGGATTATATGATGAAACTTTATGGATATTGGCGCTCAAGTGCCGCTTATCGGGTTAGGATAGCCCTGAACCACAAAGGATTGGAAGCGGAGCAGTTGTCTGTTCACCTGGTTAAAGATGGAGGCGAGCAACATAAAGCCGATTATGCCAGGTTAAACCCTCAAGAATTAGTGCCTGCATTTATTGATACAGACGCAGAAGGTAATGAGGATGAGTTTATTCTTTCTCAATCGCTGGCCATTATTGAGTATCTCGATGAGAAATATCCTGAAGTCAAACTCGTTCCGGATAGCATGTATGACAGGGCCCTTGTTCGTTCGATGGCGATGTCAATCGCCTGTGAAGTACACCCGCTGAATAATCTTAAGGTGCTTCAATATCTGGCTAAAGGATTAAACTTGGACGATGATGCTAAGTCTGCTTGGTATCATCACTGGATCCATGAAGGCTTTGCTGCACTTGAGAAGCAACTTATTAAATATTCAGGCCGTTACTGTTTTGGTGATTCTGTAACCCTGGTTGACCTGTGTCTTGTTCCTCAGGTTTATAATGCTAACCGTTTTAAGGTTGGCTTAGAAGCTTACCCAAACATTGTGAGGATCACCCAAAATTGTAATCAGCTCGATGCTTTTATTGATGCATCTCCCGAGAATCAAGCCGATGCCAGTTAATTCGCTTAAAGAGTAATAGTGAATCAAATCTGAATAGCTTCTCAATGAACATGATTCGTTGAGAAGCTTATTTTTGATTTGGCTATCAATTTAATTTTATCACCTATTTTTCATCAAGAAGTCGACAAAGGCTCTATCGGCAACACTGATAGGTTTGTGTCTTTTCCAAGCGATATGAAGATCGAGAAAAACTGGTGGAGTGAACGGCTTAGCTAAGATTTCATCTTTTTCACTGATCACCATCTCGAGTACACTGGTGATAGCAAAGCCCTGTGACACTATCTGTTTGATCAAGTTGATTAGATTGGTTTCAAAGCCGATGTTGGCATGCAGGCCTAATGCGTCTGCCTGAGATAACATCCACTCCCGATGGAAGTAACCCGGTTTAAACATCACAAGTTCATGCTCAAAAAACTGCTCAATATTGATATCTTCCTGCTCGGCCAAAGGGTGCTCCGTGCCAAGTGCCACCACCATCTGCTCAGTTAACAGCAGTTGGCTTTCAAATTCGGGCTTAAGATCTTGTGCTGTGATGATGGCAACATCGACCTCCTCCTGTATCAACATCCTCAAGGAGTCTCGTGTTCCTCCTTCAAAAAGCGACAGTTTAAGATCCGGATATTGATGTCTAAAAGCCATTAGCCTGCTTGGCAGGTAGAAGGAGCCAAGCATGCCCGGCACGGCTATGTTAACTTCACCTTTGGTTAGGTTAGCCATTGATTTAATATGAGACTCAGCCTGCTTAAGCTGTTTAATGATAAGTAAGGCGTGGCTATGTAGAGCCTTTCCCTCTGCCGTTAGTGATACTTTCTTTATGCTGCGGGTGACTAAGGTAACCCCAAGTGAAAGTTCGAGTCGTTTAATACTCTGGCTTAACGCAGGTTGTGCCATGTTCAGGCTTTCGGCAGCTTTAGTGAAGCTGCCATGTTTTACCAGTGAATCTAGATGTTTAAGCTGCCTTATATCCATAACATTAATCAATAGCTTCTATTGTTTTAATCTATTATTGTTATGTTATTACTGGTGCTAACCTATGTCCATCGAGTTTGTTTATTAAGTTACTGGGACTGATGACGGCTAATACTCACCAAGTGATGAATTCAACCATTCTAATTGAGCCTGAGGCTCACACTTCATTGGTATATAGAAGCGAAGTTAGGCTTATTTGGAGCCTCTCCATCGCCTCTATTGTGGTTTATATTAACCTCTATCTAGTGCAGGGGATATTGCCCCTGATCGCTAATAGGTTTGATGTTGCTGTCTCCCATGGGACCTTACTTCTCTCTGTGACTAGTTTCTCAATGGCATTTTCACTGCTTTTCTATGCCGTTTTATCTGACAGAATTGGGCGTAGAACGCCTCTGTTGATCAGTTTATATTTGCTGCTTCTCTCTGATCTGTTGATGGTGTTTGTGGCTGACTTTTCTCAATTAGTGACGCTTAGGTTGTTGCAAGGTGTTTTATTGGCTGCGGTGCCGGCAATAGCTATGGCTTATTTTAAAGATGAGCTGAGTAAAGCTGCTATGTTGAAGGCTGGCGCCATCTACATTGCTGCCAATAGTTTAGGCGGTATTGCTGGTCGCTTGATAGGTGGCGCTTTGTCATTACATTTTCCTTGGCAGGAGGTTATCTGTGTCATCTTGTTGGTCTCATTTATTGGTGTAGTAACAGTACACTGCTTATTGCCTGCAAAAGGTAAGAGCCGTCACTTACCAAGTCACCTTTTCGCTGCAACAAAGCCAACGACCTGGTATTCGTCTCTCTATTGCGATCTAACGGGCTTTTGGCATCATCTAAAGGATAGCAAGTTGAGAAGCATCTATCTGGTTGGCGGACTTGCGTTTTTGGTGATGGTAAACCAATTTAGCTATATTCAACTCCATTTGATGTCGTCTCCATTTCATTGGGGACGTTTTCAAGTGACGCTCATATTTCTTTGCTACCTAAGTGGTACCTTAGCTTCTCTCTATTCAAGCCGCTGGATAGGCCGTTTTGGGCGAGCTAGATTATTTAACTTAGCCATTTTAGCCATGTTTTTAGGAGGTCTTGTCACTTTGTTGAATACGACTTTAGCTATCTGCATCGGCTTTTTGATGAGCTCGTTCGGTTTCTTTCTGCTTCATAGTGGCTGTAATGCTTGGGTTGCTCAGCGCGCTCGAGTCCATAGAGCTAAGGCAACTGCGCTGTATCTGTGTTGTTATTATTTAGGGGCGTCACTTGGCGGCCCCTACCTATTACCGTTTTGGCAACATTGGGGCTGGAGTGGGGTCGTCGCGGCTTCAAGTATTGTGTTACTTGTGCTTGCTTGGGTATTACATAGATTAACCCAAGCGAGCTCTGACGAAGTAGCTCGGGTCGATTTTGTTACTGAATAAACAGTTTCCTGTCTAAATCATATTTTTGCATCTTGTCATAGAGGGTTTTACGGGGCAGCTCTAGCTGCTCCATGGTGAGCTTGATACTGCCTTTGTTGTGGCTAAGGGCTTCCTCTATTAAGAGACGTTCGAAAAACTCGACTCTCTGTTGTAACGACATGGCGCCATTAAGATTGACAGGGTTATTTATTGAGGTCGCAAAGGCTGCTTCTGCACCGAGCAAAACATAGCGTTCAGCAAGGTTTCTTAGCTCTCTGACATTGCCTGGCCAATCATGTGAGGTGAGTTGGGCACCTTGTTCAGAGGTTAATGGGATAAGCGCCTTGTGATACCGAGAGGAGGCTATTCGAGCGAAATGTAAAAACAGTAGGCCAATATCTTCTCGTCGCTCTCTAAGGGCAGGAATAGACACAGTGACTAAGTTCAATCGGTAGAGCAGATCTTGTCTGAACTCACCTGTTTTACACAGGCTATCTAGGTCGACTTTGGTGGCGGCTATGATTCGAATATCGAGTGGAACCGTTTTGTTTGATCCGAGTCGTTCGACACATCTGTCCTCTAATACTCTAAGTAACTTTACTTGAAGCGAGAGGGGAGTGCTCTCTATTTCGTCGAGAAACAGAGTGCCACCGTTTGCATATTCAAATTTTCCAATTCGTGTTTTATCAGCACCTGTGAAGGCCCCAGCTTCGGCGCCGAAGAGCTCACTCTCAATAATCGTTTCGGGGATAGCCCCACAGTTTATAGCAACAAAGTTGGCTTGGTTGCGTACACTATGATCATGAAGGTAACGGGCGACCAGCTCTTTTCCTGTACCGGTTTCTCCCTCTATGAGTACATCGGCAGGCATATCCAACACCTGATGGAGAATATGTTTCATCTGCTTGATCCCCGGACTGTGTCCCAATATTCTGGGACCGGGAAAGCTAATTGACTCAAGCTCTTGTTTTAACTTCCGGTTTTCAAGGGTTAATGCTCGTTTTTCTAAGGCTCGTTTAACCACATCGAGCATATATTCGTTGTTAAAGGGCTTCTCTAGGAAATCATAGGCGCCCTGTTTAAGCGCGTTGACTGCCATGGCTATATCACCAAATCCGGTGAGGAGTATGATGGGCAGATCGTTATCTTGCTTGATAAGGCTCTGCATCAAAGAGATGCCATTTAGCTCAGGCATATTTACATCTGAGATTAATACTCCAGGCCAATTGATATCAATTCGTTCAATGATTGATTTGGGCTCAGAGGTGGCGAAGGCTGAGATCCCTTCAAGTTCAAACAGTTGTACCAGTGCCGAACCGATAAGCGGTTCATCATCGACAATGATGACTCTATATTGCTCCAGGCTTTCAGGGCTCATAAATGCTCTCCTTGGTGTCGATGCGTAGGTGGCTCATTTTTCATTTCACTGTGGTAAATGGGTAAACAAATTTCAAATATTGCTCCTCCGTCAACAGCGTTAGAGACCTCAATACTGCCCTGCATAGACTCGATAATTCTACGGGAAATGGATAAGCCCAGGCCTAGCCCTTGTCGATCGCTAGTGGTGTAATATGGCTCAAATATCTTTTCCATCTGGCTATCTTGCACACCGGGACCGCTGTCCTGAATTTTGATACAGAGCATCTCACCCTTTTCAATACGTATGGTGATCCGTTTTACTTTACTGCGTTCCATAGCGAGGATGGCGTTACTCATTAAATTGACGAGTACTTGTTGAAGCCGAATGTCATCTCCCCATATTTCATAGTGCTCGGTGCTTGTTATCAGCTTTAGCTCCACACCTTGTTTATCAATCTCTGGCTGAATGATAGTCATGGCATCTTGAATACACAGCTCAATATTCGTCGCACTATCGTCACCTTGGCTCTTACGGGTGAAGCTTTTAAATTGGCTGACGATGGTCGCAAGTCTGTTGGTGAGTGAGATGATGGTATGAATATTGTCCTTTACATGCTCAGTCTTATTTCTGGATAACAGTGTTAGGGTATTTTGTGCATAGCTTTTAATCGCGGCCAGTGGTTGGTTTATCTCATGATTAATACTGGCGGACAGGCTACCTATAACGGTCAGCTTTGCCGCTTGAATAAGCTCATCTTGGGTTTCACTTAGCATGCGGTTGCTTGCCTCTAAATCTTGAGTTCTGTCTTTAACTCTCTGCTCTAACATGTCATTAACCTGCTGTATTCTTAGCAGGTTTTTACGTTTTTCGTAACCTAAAAGAGCGGCTAGTGCTAACAAAAGGTAAAGGGTCGCGTAAAGCAGCATAATGGCTGGCAAAGACTGGTATATGGGAGCTAGTGGGGTCATGATATGCACCGTCCAGCCAGCTCTGTTCATCGCTTTATGGGTTTCCAAATAGTCATGTTGCTTGGTGTTGGCATTAATTCGATAGATTTTATGTTCTTTGTTAGATGTATTTTTGTAGGGTGGGTAAAGGGTTAATTCATTAATCACGCGGTTAGCATATCGCTTAGAGGCATTAATAGCATATTGACGAGATTGATCGATGGGAGTGAGTGAGGTTAACTGCCACTCGTTGATACTGGATAAAAAGATAATGTTATCTGGATCGGCAACGGCGAACTCATAACCGCCAGCTCGAGCAATGCCTGTGCTTTGCTTTTCGATATCAGTGATATCGACCTTTACCACAATCGCGCCCAATATACTGGCTTGACTATAGATGGGGTATGAGAAGTAATATCCACGTTTATTTGAAGTGGTGCCAACAGCAAAATAGCGACCCAAATTCCCCTCAATCGCCTCTTGAAAATAGGGTCTGAAGGAGAAGTCTTTACCAATAAAAGAGTAGTTTTCTCGCCAGTTACTCGCAGAAATTGCGACGCCGAGAGCATCGACTAGATAGATATCTAATGATTCCGTGATGTTTTGTATCTGTTCTAAATAGATATTGAGTGCTTGTAGATTTTTTTCATCTTGCTGGTTTAGCAGAACATTTTTGAGTAAGGGGTTAGTGGAAAGTACATGGGGAATACTCTCATACCTTGATAGTGATGCGCCAAGGAAGTTGATCAACTCTTTCATCTGCTGCTGAGAGCTGTGATCTGTCTCTTGGTAGCCTTCATTGAGATAGTACCTGTGGGTCGAAAATAGGGTCAGAATCAGCCCTGAGATAATTAGAGACGTTGTAAGTAGATATTTTTTAGTGTTTATTGACATAGAGCTATACACATCCCAGTGAAAACATAGCGAGTCTAACCAGTAGGATTACTATACTATTGGTTAGACACTTGTGAAACCCTTGTTTTGTTTATGGGTATTTGTGGTTGCCATTAGTAACCGTTTAATTTATCGATATATTCGGGAAAGAATAGCGATATCTGCGGTACATACGTGATCAAGATGAGGAAAATCAATAGTAGCCCTAACCATGGAATACAGGATTTAATCACCCAGCCCATGCTTTTCCCTGTGATCCCAGCTGTGACGAAGAGGTTCAATCCTACTGGCGGCGTTAACATACCTATCTCCATATTCACCACCATAATGATGCCCAGATGTATTGGATCTATGCCTAGCTGAGTTGCGATCGGAAATAGAATGGGTGCCATAATGAGCAAGATAGCCGATGGCTCCATAAAGTTGCCAGCTGCTAGCAGTAGGATATTGACTATGATCAGAAATCCCCATGCTGGTAAACCTAATCCTACAATGGCTTCAGCGATGATATGAGGTATACGTTCAGTCGTCAGTACATGGGCAAATAACATCGCATTTGCAATGATAAACAGTAACATGATACTGACTTTAGCCCCATCTCGTACAACGTGACGGATCTCTTTATCTGTTGGAGTTTTCAATAGCGCAAGCATCATATAGCCGATATTTCTCACACCTGCAGTAACGAATGACTCTTGCTGTTTTTGCCATGGGACATTTTTCAGCGGTCCTATATCTCGGTAGCCAAAAACAGCAATAAAGTAAGCGTACACACACGCCACGGCTGCGGCTTCTGTTGGGCTCGCCACTCCGCCATAGATAGAACCGAGTACAATGAGAATAAGTGCTAACCCGCCCATAGCTTTGGCGCTGGAAATACTTAATGCTTTAAAGCCTGGAAAGGGTCGTGATGGCAGGTTTTTTACTCTGGCAACGATATAGATAGCTAGCATCAGTAGCAGACCCATCATTAACCCTGGAACTAAACCCGCCATAAACATGCGTGCGGCGGAAACCTCTGTTGCTGCTGAGTAGACCAGCATGACAATGGAAGGGGGGATGAGAATGCCTAGCGTGCCTGAGGTGGTGATAACTCCCGCAGCAAACCTCTCTGGGTATCCAGCTCTTACCATGCCGACGATAACGATTGAGCCGATGGCGGCAACGGTTGCAGGAGAGGATCCTGAAACTGCAGCAAATAGCATACAAGCCATCACAGAGGCCATAGCAAGGCCTCCACGAATATGGCCAACGCTATCCATAGCAAAGTCGATAATTCGCCTAGCAACGCCGCCAGTGGACAGAAAGGCCGATGACAGAATGAAGAAGGGGATTGCGAGTAGTGTGTAATGCTCAGATGTGGCTTCATAGAGCTTGAGCGCAACTGATGCCAACGAATCATCTGAAAATAGCAAGATGGTTAACATGCTAGAGAAACCAAGGGCGATAGCGATCGGCATGCCTAACATCATGCAGATTAATAAGGTGATAAACAGAGTAGCGATGGTCATGATTTATCATCCTTATGATTGTTTGAGGAGATCTCCTGAGCTAATTGCATGCTCTCTTTAGCTTCATCGGCTAAGGTAAAGCCGAGAGTTTTATTGCGAGCTATGGCGATGAATAGTTCAATAAATCGAAATAGCAGTAAGCCGAAGCCGAAAAGTAATATGCTTTGAGATAGCCAAAGTGGGACTGCGGGCTCCTCAATATCAATGCGTAATGCTTCCCAAGCAAAATCAGGATCTAATTGATTGATGAGTAGATGGGGAAAGTCGATATCCTCCATGGGGATGCCAATTTCATGCATCTTGCTGAGATAATCCCAGCTGCCTTTGAGAAACATTAAGCAGTAACCGATACAGATTGTCGTGGCCATTAATGCTGCTATTTTTCTGCCCTGTTTCGGTAATTTTGTAACAAATGCATCGACACCAATATGTGCTCCGACTTTTACGCCGTAAGACATGCCAAACAACACGAACCAAGCTGATAATGTCAGCGTTAGCTCCTGTATCCATAAAAAGCCGGTATTAAAGAAAAAGCGAGCGATCACTTCAACAAAAACCAGAACTGTCATCGAGGTGATTAAGAGATTAAGTAATCCCTCTTCGAAGTGAGTATATAATCGATTTATCACGGCTTACTCCCCAAGATATTTACTCTCAAAATAAACGGTGAAGAGAGGTACCCTAGTCTGTTTTCTATCTTATTTTGAATAGGGTACTTACGCTTCATAACTATTTATTGTTATTGTTATTGTTATTGTTTGTTAGATGCTTCTGCCGCTTGAATAAGGTTTTTACCTATTTTGGCCTCAAACTGTGACCATACGGGCTTCATTGAGGTAACCCATTGCTGGCGCTGTTCTGGAGAGAGTTGAATTACTTCGGAACGCTTTGAGGCGACAATCGTCTCTTTATCTTTATTGACTTTGGCGGCAGCGATCTCATTACCGTAAGCTACGGCCTCGTCTAGGGCTGTTTTGATGATGGTTCGCTTATCGGCTGGAAGACTTTTCCAAAAGGTATTTGAAGTCACGACCATGTAATCAAGTACGCCATGATTACTCTCAGTAATGTAGCTTTGAACCTCATAAAACTTTTTAGAGTAAATATTTGACCAGGTATTTTCTTGACCATCGATAGCGCGGGTTTGCAGTAAGGTGAAAACTTCAGAGAAAGGTTTTTTTACTGGAATGGCGTCTATAGCTTGAAATTGTGCGGCAAGTACATCAGATGCCATGATTCGGAATTTTTTACCGCTTGCATCTGTGGGTAATATTAACGGACTGCTTGCCGATAACTGCTTCATACCGTTATGCAGGTAACCCAGTCCGACAATACCTTTACGTTTCATCGAACCCAATAACTTTTGGCCCGACTCACCTTGCTGAAAGCGATTAACTGCTTCCATATCGCTAAAAAGAAAAGGTAGATCGAAGATCTGTAATTTCTTGGTATAGCGTTCAAACTTAGACAAAGAGGGAGCGACAAATTGTACATCGTTTAGTAATAGGGCGGCCACTTCGTTGTTGTCGCCAAATAATTGCGAGTTTGGAAAGACGTTAACTTGGTATTCACCCGGTAGTCTCAGCTCTACTAACTCCTTAAATTTGAGAGCCATCTGCCCCTTAGGGGTATTTTCTGCCACGACATGAGAGAACTTTATCTCTACAGGTGCTGCGAATACTTGGCTGCTAGAGACCAACATGGTTGTGATTGTTGAGAGCTTAACAAAGGCTTTTATTGAGCGTGCGAGTGATTGCAGTTGAGCTGGTAGGTATCGGTTAGTCATCTTCATTCCCTTTATTTTACTTGTTTGATTAGTACTGACAGGGGATAAACTTCCCCTTACCATTTTTAAGTGTTCTCTACGGCTTTCTCTTATAGAGCAAAGAGTAAGCCAATTATGAACAAATAAAGGTAATCGCTTAGTTGTCAGTATGTTGCGGGAATGTTTTTTGAATGGGCCACCATTACGAGATTTTTTTGGGTGGGATCTCACAGTCTTAAAGTGGAGCGATGGGTGGGTTTACACCCATTAAAGCTTCGTTAAAGGGTATCTCTATGCTTTACTGCGAATACGGGGCTAATTAGTAGGTAGAGCGATGAGCGGAGAGGGGAGTGTTATGGTTAGAATATTGTTCAGTGTTGTCAGTTGCACTATTTGTTTGGGGTAATGTGTTTAAGAATTGAGTCACTTGGTAACAGCTCTAAATGACCATATTCATCAAAATACCAGCCAGTAATGAAGCCTTTTTGTCTCATGGTGACTAGATTATTCATTACCTCTTTGGCTTCGATAAGTGCAGTCTGTTGGTCGCAGTTATTTGTAAGCTTTATATAGGCCACTATGCTGCTTAAAGATGCTGATTGGCTGACATCGCTCATTGTCCTGCTCCCAATTTGGGTTCTTATTGAAGAATAGTTTAGCAAGGAAAATATGTTGGGTTTGACTGGGTATATTGGAAAATATTCTATGGTTCATCGCTGTTATTCGATAAAACTTGATTGAGAATTTTCAGCGTTGTAGTTTGGAGGAATTAGAACCTTTAAGAGAATGGTGGTCGATACTGGGCTCGAACCAGTGACCCCCTCCTTGTAAGGGAGGTGCTCTCCCAGCTGAGCTAATCGACCTGGGATCTCATAATGTTTGAATTCTTTATGAAAAGAATGGTGGTCGATACTGGGCTCGAACCAGTGACCCCCTCCTTGTAAGGGAGGTGCTCTCCCAGCTGAGCTAATCGACCTGGGATCTCATAATGTTTGAATTCTTTATGAAAAGAATGGTGGTCGATACTGGGCTCGAACCAGTGACCCCCTCCTTGTAAGGGAGGTGCTCTCCCAGCTGAGCTAATCGACCTGGGATCTCATAATGTTTGAATTCTTTATGAAAAGAATGGTGGTCGATACTGGGCTCGAACCAGTGACCCCCTCCTTGTAAGGGAGGTGCTCTCCCAGCTGAGCTAATCGACCTGGGATTTCATAATGTTTTAATTCTTTATGAAAAGAATGGTGGTCGATACTGGGCTCGAACCAGTGACCCCCTCCTTGTAAGGGAGGTGCTCTCCCAGCTGAGCTAATCGACCTGGGATTTCATAATGTTTGAATTCTTTATGAAAAGAATGGTGGTCGATACTGGGCTCGAACCAGTGACCCCCTCCTTGTAAGGGAGGTGCTCTCCCAGCTGAGCTAATCGACCTGGGATTTCATAATGTTTTAATTCTTTATGAAAAGAATGGTGGTCGATACTGGGCTCGAACCAGTGACCCCCTCCTTGTAAGGGAGGTGCTCTCCCAGCTGAGCTAATCGACCTGGGATTTTCATAATGTTTGAATTCTTTATGAAAAGAATGGTGGTCGATACTGGGCTCGAACCAGTGACCCCCTCCTTGTAAGGGAGGTGCTCTCCCAGCTGAGCTAATCGACCTGGGATTTACACAATGTTTTAATTCTTTATGAAAGAATTGGTGGTCGATACTGGGCTCGAACCAGTGACCCCCTCCTTGTAAGGGAGGTGCTCTCCCAGCTGAGCTAATCGACCTCGCTGTGTGGGGCCGTATTATAGGGAGGAACGATCTACTGTCAACGCTTTTTTAGATAAAATAGCGAGTACGGTTCAATTTTGCGCGTGTTGATGCATAGTTAATCAGAGCTGAGCCGTTATCAAAAAAAAGGTTAAAAATTAGCATGTAGATATGGGATATAGTAGAGCCGTAGATCTTACTAATCAGCTGCCGACAGTAGAGACCCTCTTCAATAGCTTGTTTTACAGCTTTATCGGTTTTTTTATTATAAGTAAGGCTTCTATCATTATGTGTTGTGCTTTTTAGATTAGCTTTATAAAGTAGGGCGGTTGAGTCGCTGCTTATACAATAGATAAAAATCTAAATCGAAGAAAGACAGATTTTCCCCATAAAATTTGCCATATAGTAGTAGATCTATTTTCCCTAGCCCTTTTGGCTGTTAGAATATGCGCCACATTCATTAGTACAGTCTATTATTTAGACTTTCTACATAGGTCAATGTCCATTATGACAGTTAAGACGCGTTTTGCTCCAAGCCCTACCGGCTTTTTGCACGTTGGTGGTGCTCGTACAGCACTTTATTCATGGTTATATGCACGCGCAAACCAAGGTGAGTTTGTTTTACGTATCGAAGATACCGATTTAGAGCGTTCGACCCCTGAAGCATGCGCTGCAATTTTAGAAGGCATGGAATGGCTTAACCTGAATTGGGACGAAGGTCCTTACTATCAAACCAAGCGTTTTGATCGTTACAACGAAATCATTGTACAGATGCTAGAGCAGGGCACTGCATATAAGTGTTACTGTAGCCGTGAGCGCATTGATACAATGCGTGAAGAGCAAGCTGCGAAAGGTGAGCAACAAAAATATGATGGTTGTTGCCGCGATAAAGCACCGCGTGATACTGATGAGCCATTTGTTGTACGTTTCAAAAACCCAACAGAAGGTAGCGTTGTATTCGATGACCACGTACGTGGCCACATTGAATTTGCCAACAGCACGTTAGATGACTTGATCATCGCACGTACAGAAGGCACACCGACTTATAACTTCTGCGTTGTTGTAGATGATTGGGATATGGGGATTACCTGTGTTGTTCGTGGTGAAGACCATATCAACAATACACCACGCCAGATAAACATCCTTAAAGCATTAGGCGCACCAGTACCTGAGTATGCTCACGTATCGATGATCTTAGGTGATGATGGCGCTAAGCTATCTAAGCGTCATGGTGCGGTAGGGGTGATGCAGTATCGTGATGATGGTTATTTGCCTGAAGCACTACTTAACTACCTGGTTCGCCTTGGTTGGTCTCATGGTGATCAAGAAGTGTTCTCTATTGATGAGATGAAGCAATTCTTCAGCCTTGATGACATCAACAAAGCGGCTTCTGCTTTTAATACCGATAAACTGATTTGGTTAAACCAGCACTATATTAAGGAACTTGATCCAGAATATGTAGCTTCTCACCTTGAGTGGCACATGGCTGATCAAAACATTGATACAAGCAATGGTCCAAAACTGTCTGAAGTGGTTTCTGCATTGTCTGAGCGTGCAAAGACTTTAAAAGAACTTGCAGCATCTAGTCGCTATTTCTTTGAAGATTTTGCAGAGTTTGATGAAACTGCAGCTAAAAAGCACCTAAGAGGCGTTGCACTTGAGCCACTAACTTTGTTCCAGAGCAAATTAGCTGGATTAAATGAGTGGACTTTAGAAGCTATTCATCAAGCAATTGAAGATACTGCAGCTGAATTAGAAGTCGGGATGGGGAAAGTGGGCATGCCATTGCGCGTGGCCGTAACGGGTGCTGGTATGTCTCCTGCTGTCGATTTAACCATATTCTTGGTTGGAAAGGTCCGTGCAGAGCAAAGAATCTCCAAAGCGATTGAATTTGTAGCAAATAGAATAAATTCGTAAAAAACGGGTTGACTCTTTTGGGTGCGCTGCATAGAATGCGCCACGCAGTTGAGACACAGGCAACGAATAGTTCGCGGTGCACTCAAAAGTGATTTAGTTAGTGAGGGGCCTTAGCTCAGCTGGGAGAGCGCAACACTGGCAGTGTTGAGGTCAGCGGTTCGATCCCGCTAGGCTCCACCAACTAACTGAATGTAAGCGTTAAGTTTTAGCCTACAGAACTTAATGAGTATTCACTCTTTGCAGAGTCTAATGCAGTCCGGGTCCCCATCGTCTAGAGGCCTAGGACACCGCCCTTTCACGGCGGTAACAGGGGTTCGAATCCCCTTGGGGATACCACTATTTATAACGATTAGACTTTGGTCTGGTTGTTCAAGCGTTGAGTTTTAGCCTACAGAACTTAATGAGTATTCACTCTTTGCAGAGTCTAATGCAGTCCGGGTCCCCATCGTCTAGAGGCCTAGGACACCGCCCTTTCACGGCGGTAACAGGGGTTCGAATCCCCTTGGGGATACCACTATTTATGACGATTAGACTTCGGTCTGATTGTTCAAGCGTTAAACCTTAGCCTACAGGGTTTAATGAGTATTCACTCTTTGCAGAGTCTAATGCAGTCCGGGTCCCCATCGTCTAGAGGCCTAGGACACCGCCCTTTCACGGCGGTAACAGGGGTTCGAATCCCCTTGGGGATACCACTATTTATAACGATTAGACTTAGGTCTGGTTGTTCAAGCGTTAAGTTTTAGCCTACAGAACTTAATGAGTATTCACTCTTTGCAGAGTCTAATGCAGTCCTAGCTCTTGTTTATAAAGAGTCATCGTCTAGATGGTGCCTAGGACACCGCGCTATTTTTTATTAAGATCAGCACGGCGGTTTCACTTTAATAGCCTTCTAAAGTGTGACTTATAGGTCTTCGTTATATTGGAAGTAAAACAATATGTCCGGGTCCCCATCGTCTAGAGGCCTAGGACACCGCCCTTTCACGGCGGTAACAGGGGTTCGAATCCCCTTGGGGATACCACTATTTTATAACGATTAGACTTCGGTCTAGTTGTTCAAGCGTTGAGTTTTAGCCTACAGAACTTAATGAGTATTCACTCTTTGCAGAGTCTAATGCAGTCCGGGTCCCCATCGTCTAGAGGCCTAGGACACCGCCCTTTCACGGCGGTAACAGGGGTTCGAATCCCCTTGGGGATACCACTATTTATGACGATTAGACTTCGGTCTGATTGTTCAAGCGTTAAACCTTAGCCTACAGGGTTTAATGAGTATTCACTCTTTGCAGAGTCTAATGCAGTCCGGGTCCCCATCGTCTAGAGGCCTAGGACACCGCCCTTTCACGGCGGTAACAGGGGTTCGAATCCCCTTGGGGATACCACTATTTATAACGATTAGACTTCGGTTTGATTGTTCAAGCGTTAAACCTTAGCCTACAGGGTTTAATGAGTATTCACTCTTTGCAGAGTCTAATGCAGTCCGGGTCCCCATCGTCTAGAGGCCTAGGACACCGCCCTTTCACGGCGGTAACAGGGGTTCGAATCCCCTTGGGGATACCACTATTTTATAACGATTAGACTTCGGTCTAGTTGTTCAAGCGTTAAACCTTAGCCTACAGGGTCTAATGAGTATTCACTCTTTGCAGAGTCTAATGCAGTCCTAGCTCTTGTTTATAGAGAGTCATCGTCTAGATGGTGACCAGGACACCGCGCTATTTTTTATTAAGATCAGCACGGCAGTTTCACTTTAATAGCCTTCTAAAGTGTGACTTATAGGTCTTCGTTATATTGGAAGTAAAACAATATGTCCGGGTCCCCATCGTCTAGAGGCCTAGGACACCGCCCTTTCACGGCGGTAACAGGGGTTCGAATCCCCTTGGGGATACCACTATTTTATAACGATTAGACTTCGGTCTAGTTGTTCAAGCGTTAAACCTTAGCCTACAGGGTTTAATGAGTATTCACTCTTTGCAGAGTCTAATGCAGTCCGGGTCCCCATCGTCTAGAGGCCTAGGACACCGCCCTTTCACGGCGGTAACAGGGGTTCGAATCCCCTTGGGGATACCACTATTTTATAACGATTAGACTTCGGTCTGATTGTTCAAGCGTTAAACCTTAGCCTACAGGGTTTAATGAGTAATCACTCTTTGCAGAGTCTAATGCAGTCCTAGCTCTTGTTTATAAAGAGTCCTAGCTCTTGTTTATAAAGAGTCATCGTCTAGATGGTGCCTAGGACACCGCGCTATTTTTTATTAAGATCAGCACGGCGGTTTCACTTTAATAGCCTTCTAAAGTGTGACTTATAGGTCTTCGTTATATTGGAAGTAAAACAATATGTCCGGGTCCCCATCGTCTAGAGGCCTAGGACACCGCCCTTTCACGGCGGTAACAGGGGTTCGAATCCCCTTGGGGATACCACTATTTATGACGATTAGACTTCGGTCTGATTGTTCAAGCGTTAAACCTTAGCCTACAGGGTTTAATGAGTATTCACTCTTTGCAGAGTCTAATGCAGTCCGGGTCCCCTTCGCCAAGAAGAGAGTGCCTAGGACACCGCGCTATTTTTATTAAGAATCAGCACGGCGGTTTCACTTTAATAGCCTTCTAAAGTGTGACTTATAGGTCTTCGTTATATTGGAAGTAAAACAATATGTCCGGGTCCCCATCGTCTAGAGGCCTAGGACACCGCCCTTTCACGGCGGTAACAGGGGTTCGAATCCCCTTGGGGATACCACTATTTCAAAATTTCATGCTTATTCCAGTGCATGAAATGGGGCCTTAGCTCAGCTGGGAGAGCGCAACACTGGCAGTGTTGAGGTCAGCGGTTCGATCCCGCTAGGCTCCACCATATTAAACTTGTTGCTGTAGTCTTTGATTCAGTAATATAAAAAAACCACCGAAAGGTGGTTTTTTTATGCCTGAATTTTACATACCCTGTTTATTATTCTCTGCGTAGATAGGGTAGAGGAGGGCGCTAGCGATCGATTCTCTGTTATGCCTCCTTGTTATAACATTTTACCCAAGTTTGTCTTTATGAGTAATTGTTAACATCAAAGTTAGGATGAAGCTGGCTGTACTATATGACTTCTATCATCTTATAACGGTGAAAATGTGCGATTATTTGCCCACGGCAAGGGCTAATTCAATGGCTTTTTTTATCAAGCCATTGTATGGGGATTTAGGATAAGATGCTGTGAAATGTAAGTTATTAGGCACCCAGTTCGTATCCACTATTTCTAGCTTTCCGTTGGCCAATTCAGTATTAATCATTTGTTTGGGTAATGGGCTAACGCCTATCCCATCAGTTACCATGCGCAAACATGCAGATAATGAGCTGCATGAAAATAGTCTAGGTGGTGGAATGTTTAATTCACGAAATTTATTGCTTATGTCTTCATATGGACGTGTATTTCTGGCATAAGTAATGACTGGCCACTGGCTTAATTGCTCTATTGATGTTGTCATTTTTGCCATACCTAATTTTGGGTTCGCTACCCATATCAGTGAGAACTCACACAAATCTACATTTTCAATTTTACTGTCTGATACCGGGCCCATTAAAAAAGCTAAATCCAATGATTGTGAAAGCAGTCCTTCTCGTAAATTGGTAGTGACATCAACGGTTATTTCTACGTCTAATTTAGGAAATAAATTATGAATTTTGTTCAAAAATGTAGGTAACCATGTGTGAACAATAGTTTCAGATACGCCTAGTCGTAATAATCCACATAATGGTGAGTTTTCATCAGCTACCTCCTTTAATTGCTCCGTCATATGCATTATTTTTTTTACATACGGTAATATTTCTTGCCCTTTCGATGTTAAAGATACTGGGCTGTTATCACGTTCAAACAGTTTTACCCCTAACTCTTCTTCTAATGCAATAATCCGTGCCGATATGGAAGGTTGAGTTGTATTCATTTTTTCGGCTGTTAGTCGGAAATTTCCTAGAACAGCAACCCACATAAATGTTTCAAGACGTTTAAAATTCATAACAAAACCTTATATCTCATCAACAAGTGAGACGCGCTTACCTGTCAAATATCCGTATTGCCATTGAGCATTTCGTGCATTTTTAACTCTTTTCAACTTGGCTCCTCAGCTTTCACTTCTAGAATCATTCAATCAAAATAAGAGATAGCTATGTTTCTGTGAACCTACATCACTTCTTCTCTAATAGCTATGTTGCTAGAGGTAGCTGTAAAGTGCTCTTTAAGGTTAGTTTATTATTAGCAAGGGTAATGTGGTTATTACCTACTTGATCCTAGTAATGAGACTCATGGGCATTACTATGCTGTAAGAATACTAAGTCCATTATCCTGGTTCTTGTATATCTATTGCTTATCATTTTAAGCCGTAATTACCCCATGTAATGTCTGGGAAATAATGCTAGAAGGTGTTAAGGGGGATTGTAGATTTATCGAATCAGTCCTTGATTGAGCTCAAGTTTTGCCAGTACATTGATACATAATCAGAACAATGACGATTAAGCTGTCGTTGTTCTGATTACCTTAACTGCCCTTAATCAATTATGGTCACATGTTTAACTGGTAGTATTAGAGTGATATTTGATAACTAGGAAGCATCAAAAAGCATACTTAACACCTAACTGTAAGCGTGTATTGTTGGCATCGTCACCATTAAATTCCACTTTTCGATTGTGTTGCAACTCAACAGAGTATTCAATGCCATTATCCATTTTCCAAAAACGATTAATATGAAATTCGATCGATTTTTCAAAAGTATCAACAAACAAACCGTCTTCACGATCGATTTTTAATTGTGCAATAGATGCATTGAAGCTACCATCATCAAGTTGATGTTTAAAAGCTACAGCAACACTCGAGCTTGAGACGGCTTGTGCATCTCCATTGCTATCAATGTAAGCATTTGCTGAGTACCACTTCTCTTGATTATAACGTCCTGGAGACCCCAAAATTGTGCTAATAGAAATTGTATCTTTTGCGCCTAGATTAACGGCAAGTCCTAGGTGGGCCGCCGCAGCAACAACAGTATCTTCTACACCAGAGTTATTTGTTATGTCAGCTGCTCTTATAAGCCCTGCAGCATAATAACTAAACAGATCTCCTTGCTTTCTATATTTGATAACCATGTCTGGTAATATATCGTTGGAATGACCCATATAAGTTTTTAGTTCAGGGTTCTCTAACGAAAATGACCAGTTATTATTGGTATAACGAATTTGAGATTGCCTAATAAATGACACGCCTGGACTACTGGAGAAATCAACAAACTTTGGGTAGGCAATCCAATCCATAAATGTTGACCAGTTCTGCCCAACCATCCAATGGTCACTTTCCACATAGGCAAGCCTTAAGCGTAGAGAATGAGAGTTTGATACGACTTGGTTTCCACCATTACCATAAAAGTCTGTTTCTATTACAGCTTTTATTCCATCATTTTTTGCCGTAAAGTTAAGCCTGCTCTCTCTAGCATGAATGCGAACACTTCTTTCTTCTTTAATATCTCCCGTGTTCAAACCACCAGTAAAAGCCAAGTCTCCTTGATCTTGATTATTATCAACAATTAAATCAACTTTTACATATCCTCCAATATTTATATCCCAGTCATTAATTTCTGTTTTAAGTAATGCAGCCTCTGCAGATGATATACTTAATACTGAACCAGCTATAAATGTAATTATTATATTTGTATTTCTCATTTTTATTGCCTGTTAAGTGAGTTTTTAATTCAATAGTCCAAATTTAATGTTCATTTTTATTTAATAAAATGACAGTAAGTAATGGTGCTTATTGTTGGCGATACTGATTTAACGAAACCGTTTGTGGTTTTCTATTACTACTTTAGTTAATCCTAATTACAGTACAGGCAATTAAAAAAATATGTCCAATCATTTATGTTTACTGTGGTCGATAAATATTTTCTATCGGCATGAAGTTTTATAGTTCTATGAACTAGGCTTCTTATCTTTATTGTTGATGGCCGTTATTCACAATCAAAAAGTAAGAATGTGAATAATTACTTGGCAGATATCGTAGTGGAAATGATGTTGGTTATCATTAATTTAACACGCTCATAACTAAAATTTATCAATGCTGTTAAATTGTTTCAATTAGACATATTGGCTTCGATGTAAGATAAATATTCGTCATCGGATGGATATATTTATGGATTGATTAGAATGCAGAAACCAGTAAATAATAATTTTAAAGAGTCATTGCTACGGACTGTGGAGTCTCTTAGGAAGAGCATACGTTCTGGCGAGATGGATGATAGTACAAGCGGTTTAGTGCCAGGTTTAGTTCAAGCAAATATAGTCATTTTACCTAAAATATGGGCACATGATTTCTTACTTTTTTGCCAAAAAAATCCTATAGCATGTCCACTTATTGACGTTTTCGATGCTGGACAGTTTCTATTAAATAGCCTAGGGAAAGATATTGATGTTCGTACAGACATTCCTGAGTATTGTGTTTTTGTTGGTGGAGTTAAAACTGAAGTAAAAAAAGACATATCAGATTTGTGGCAAGATGATTTTGTTGTTTTTGCATTAGGATGTTCTTTTAGTTTCGAGTATGCGTTGCAGCAAGCAGGGTTATCTATCGCAAACTTAGAGTCTAATAGTAATGTTTCAATGTACGAAACTAATGTTCCAACCAAAAGTGTTGGAGTGTTCCAAGGTAATGTCGTTGTATCCATGAGACCGTTTACCCCTGCTCAGGCCATAAAAGCTATTCAGATAACAAGTCAATTTCCTCTGGCACATGGCGCTCCTATCCATATTGGAAAGCCTGAGATGATAGGCATTAATTCTTTAAGTAATCCATCTTTTGGTGACTCTGTTGAAATAAATGAAGATCATATTCCAGTATTTTGGGGATGTGGCGTTACGCCTCAAGTAGTTATTAGTAACGCAAAAATACCAATGTTCATAACGCATGCTCCAGGGAAAATGTTAATTACAGATAAGCTATATTCTGAATTGCGTTAATAATAAATTCTACTATAAAAACAAAATAAAGGTGAAATCATGAATGTATTATCTAAGATTTTTTTTACAAGTATGTTGTTACTCAATACCAACGCTATATTTGCTAGTGACAATAACAAGGCGCCGAGCAATGTTCAAATTGACAATGTTAATGTTTCGGTTGTTGGAACTTGGAGTATGTTGTCTCAGTATAAGCAATTTGAGCGCCCTTTTTGGGATGAAACGATTACAGAGAATAGTAATGGTGCCGTCATTGCTGATGTAAAAGGTTTTAATGAGATGGGATTAAAGGGAAGTGAAGTTGTCAGGTTGATGAAGAGTGGTGTTATAGATTTTGGTTCTACAGTGCTAGGTTATTTGGCTGCAGACAACCCCAAAAATGAAGCGATAGATTTAGCTGGATTAAGCCCCAATATAGAGACTGCAAAGATAGTTTCCGATGCATATAAGACTGAGCTTAGCGAGTTATACAATAAAACATACGATATTAAGCTACTGGGACTATGGCCGTATTCAGCTCAGGTTCTGTTTTGTAATGTACCAATAACAGGACTTTTGGATTTAAAAGGCAAAAAAATTCGTACATCAAATAGAACCCTTGCTGAGTTTGTTGGTGCATTGGGAGGGGTCGGTGTAACGATGTCGTTTGGTGAAGTGGTACAGAGTTTACAGAAGGGGGTAGTTGATTGTGCTATTACGGGCTCAATGTCTGGCTATAACGCAAAGTGGCATGAGGTAACAACCCATTTATATACCTTACCATTAGGTTGGGCCAATGTTATGCACGCTGTGAGTAATAAAGCTTGGAATAAGTTACCGAAAGCGACAAAGGATTATATTGAACAAGAGATTAATGGCCTAGAAAGTGACATATGGAAAGGCGCAGCACTGGAAACTGAACAAGGAATTGCCTGTAATACTGGTCATGGTAAATGCCAATCTGGTGAACCTGCAAGTCTAATATTAGTCGAGTATACCGAGGGTGAAAGTATGTTATTGGATAATATTTTAAGTGATCATGTTTTACCGTTATGGGCAGAACGTTGTGGTAAACCTTGTACAAATAAATGGAATGAAACGATTGGTAAAGCAATAGGGAAAGACATAGATACTAAATAACGTTAGGTAAGGTAATAAGTTATATTTGAGGTGGTAAAATGGTTAATACACAAGAATTAAATGATTGTGATTATTTACTTTGCTTTAATGACCAACGTGAAAATTTAGCAAAAAAAATAGAGAAAAACGGAGGTGATAAGCTAAGTGTTTTGAAAACAAATCTTTCAATTGTACTTGTCGATGATAGTGAAACTGAAAGTTACATTAGAGGATATAATTGATTGTCTTAGCTTGCGCAATCTTTAAATAATATAATTATAAGAGATGTTATTAAATGAATCTTGATACTAATAAAAATAACCTTAATCCCATTACTAGATTATTAGACTCTATGATTGTTAGAGTAGAGGCTATATCTCAGTGGATGGCGATTGGGGGAGGTGTGTTGATACTTTTTTCTGTGTTCCTTATATTTTCTGAAGTTGTTCTTCGTAAATTATTCAATGTTTCGATAGGCGGTGCGGATGAACTGTCAGGATATGCATTAGGTATTAGTATTACCTGGGCTTTAGCATACAACGTTATTAAACGTGTTAATGTACGCATTGATGCAGTTTATCAAATGTTGACTCCCCGTTATGCTTCATTTGTGAATGTAATGTCGCTGATATCTTTAGGCTTAATAGGTATTCTACTTGTTTACTATGCAGGGCTGACCACGTTAGATACCTGGGAGTTTTCATCAAGAGCTAATACTCCATTAGGAACACCATTAATTATTCCACAGTTCCTATGGTTAATGGGTTTTGTATTATTTGAAACAACAATTTCATTGTTATTGATACGAAGCCTTATTGCTATTTTTTCAGGAGATGATGTCAAAGTTAACACCCTATGCGGTGTACGGACTGTTGAAGATGAAATTATGGCAGAAAATCTTGATCTTGATAAACCGAGAAAGGTGTAGTTATGTTAGCTTTTACTTTAATAGTTTTGTTAGTGTTGTTGGCCCTAAGTATACCTATTGCTTCATCACTTGGTATATTGGCATTCTCATTAGATTCAAAGTACTCATCATTACCTTTATATAAGGCTGTTGGTGAAATAGCTTGGTCATCAAGTACTGACTTTTTATTACTAGCAATTCCTTTGTTTATCCTTTTAGGAGAAATAATGCTTCGTTCTGGAACCGCAGAACGTATGTATGATGGTCTGGTAAAATGGATCTCTTGGTTACCTGGTGGCTTACTACATTCGAATATAGGTGCCTGTGCATTATTTGCTGCGACATCAGGCTCAAGTGTTGCTACTGCCGCAACTGTAGGAACAGTTGCTTTGCCACAAATAAAAAAACAAAAATATAATGAATCCCTGTTTTTAGGTACTTTAGCCGCAGGAGGTACATTAGGAATATTGATACCACCGTCTATCAATATGATTATTTATGGCGTATTAACTGATACATCAGTACCTAAGCTATATATGGCAGGCATTATACCTGGCATTGTGTTAGCTGGATTGTTTACTTTATTAATCATTGTTCTATGTAGTTGTAAAAAATCACTTGGAGGAGAGTCTTTACATTATTCATGGTCAGGAAAATTATCAAGTCTACCATCCTTGTTACCACCATTATTTATATTCATTATCGTGGTTGGTGCAATATATGGTGGCTTTGCTACACCGACAGAGGCTGCTGCACTAGGCGTTGTGGGTTCATTGGGGATAGCTTTTAAACAGGGGAAGCTAAGTTTCTCAATGCTAAAGTTAGCGCTTGAGGGAACTGTAAAAACGTCATCTATGGTTCTGCTCATTATTATTTGTGCTTACTTTCTTAATTTTGTATTGGCCGGAATAGGTTTAACTGATGAAATCAATAGAATTATAGTTGAATTAGAGTGGAGCCCTACCCAAACAATTTTAGCTATTATTATTTTCTACTTAGTGCTTGGTTGCTTTATGGAAACATTGTCAATGATGATAACAACCGTACCAATAATGGCACCGATAGTTATTGGTATGGGATATGATCCTATATGGTTTGGAATATTGTTGATGGTGTTGTTGGAAACTGCACTAATATCGCCGCCAATTGGGTTGAACTTATATGTGGTTCAAGGTGTTCGAGAGCGAGGTGATATATCCGATGTTATGTTAGGTGTGATTCCTTTTTTCATGGCGATGTTAGCTATGATTGTATTGATAGTATTTATTCCTGAAATGGTAATGTGGCTTCCTGAGCTTATTTATAATTAAATTTCACAGGGTGGTTTAAACTAAAATAGTATTGAACTAGTTAATTGTTATCCAAGTTTCATGTTAATAATCTATTGACTAGTTCGTTTTTATTGGTGACAGAGAGTTGAATTAAAATGAAAATTAATTGTGACTTAGGTGAAAGCTTTGGTTCTTGGTGTAAAGGTCAAGATGAGCTAGTTATGCCTCTGATTGACCAGGCTAATATAGCATGTGGTTTTCATGCAGGCGATCCTCAAATAATGGAAAATACGGTTAAACTGGCTATTGAAAATAATGTTGAGATTGGTGCACACCCAGGTTACCCCGATCTTATTGGATTTGGGCGTAGACCATATTCTTGTGATTTATTAGAGCTAAGAAGTATTCTGCTTTATCAAATTGGGGCACTGCATGCAATGTGCAGCAGTTCAGGTACCAAGGTATCTTATGTAAAGCCACATGGAGCTTTATACCATTCAATGATGAAAAATGAGGATGTCATGAAATGTATTTTACAAACTCTTTCCAGTTTACCTTTTGAACTGTCATTAATGGTACAAGCATCGACTGAATACTGTAAACATATCGATATGGCATCTAGCTTAGGCGTTAAATTGATTTTTGAAGCATTTGCAGATCGTTCTTATGTGGATCACAACAATTTAGCAGGAAGAGATATCCCAAATGCTGTTAAGCATGACAGTGATGAAATATTTTTAAATATTAAGAATATGAAAGAAAACCGTCAAGTGGTCAGTATTTCTGGCGAAATTATTGATATGAAAATGGATACAATCTGCTTACATGGTGATAATGAAAGCTCCTTTTTAGCGCTAGATAAATTTCACCGTGCAGGGCTATGAGTGTGGATATTAAAATAATAAATGAATCTTCACTTATTATCTATTTTGGAGATGAGATAACACCAGAGAATGGCGCTTTGGTATCACAGGCATGTAACATCATTTTGGAAGAATTATCTTCGATTGTGATTGACTATATACCATCATATTGTTCATTGCATTTAAGCTTTGATATAAGCCGCTTCAATATACTCTCCATTAGAACAGATATACAGAATATGTTGAGTTGCCAGAGAAATATAGTAACCATTGACAGTGGCTTAGTTATTGAAATTCCAAGTTATTATGACACTGAAGTTGGCTTGGATCTTAATAATGTTGCTGAAGAGTCTGGACTCTCTATAAATGAGGTCATTCAGTGCCACAGTCAGGTTATATATCAAGTATACGCAATTGGGTTCGCTCCCGGTTTCGCGTATATGGGGAATGTTGATAAAGGCATTTCATTACCAAGAAAAAAGACTCCAAGAACTAAAGTACCTAAAGGAAGTATCGCTATTGCTGAATCTCAGACGGCAATATATCCAACCGAATCTCCAGGAGGTTGGCATGTTTTAGCTAGAACTCCGATAGAGTTAATTGACTTTAACAGTGAAAACCTTACCCCTTTGAGTGTTGGTAACCGAGTCAAGTTTGTTCCCATTAATAGGATTGAATATCTGAAAATGGGAGGTGTTTTATGAGTTTTGACATAATTAAATGCGGTATGTTGTCGCTATTACAAGATTATGGGCGTTACGGGTATCAACACATTGGTGTTACTTCTGGGGGGCCGATGGATGAACATGCTTTTTTATGGGCAAATAAACTATTAGATAATGTTGCTAATGCGACTCAGATTGAAGTTACGTTTGGTGGACTAGTATTGCTTGCGACTAAGCCTACTGTGATTGCGATAACAGGTGCAGATTTAGGTGCTTATATAAATAAGAAAGCGGTAAAACCTTGGAGAACCTATAATATTTCAGTTGGCGATACAATTATGTTTAATCAACCTAATACTGGCTTGCGATCATATCTTGCCGTAAAAGGTGGATTCCACGTAGAGCCTCACCTCGGCAGTTCTGCAACTGTGGTTAGGGAAGGGATTGGTGGTATTGAACGAAATGGGGTGAAGCTTGAGGCTGGTGATAAGCTAAAGTACTCACCTTACACAAATCAATATTTTCGTTCTGTTTCTTCTCATTTTATTCCTGACTACTCAGCGACAATTGAGCTCGGGGTCATACCATCGTATCAATTCGATGGTTTTTCTAAGCATCAAATTAATATTTTCTTTAGTTCTACATATGAAATATCTAATCAAATTGACCGGATGGGTTACCGTTTAAAGGGAGAGCCTATTTCGTATGACGGTAATGGCATTATTTCTGAAGGGATCTCTATGGGGGCGGTGCAAATCCCTCAAGACGGACAGCCAATTGTATTACTTCGTGATAGGCAAACGATTGGTGGATATCCCAAGATAGGCTGTGTTAGTGCTTTAGATTGTAACTTGTTAGCGCAAAAGAGATCTGGGGACACCATCACTTTTAAATTGATTGACCTACAACATGAACAGGGTAGGAGGTGTATCTTCAATAGATTTTTCTTTGATTGAAGTATTACAGTTTATTTTAAATATTCAGCTGGATACTTTTATACATTAAGTTTATGTAGTTTTAATTTTAATTAGTATAAATAATTGTGGGTTATTTTTATTTTGGCTGCCCATTATTTTAAAATTCGTTATTATTCTTTTAGGTGTTTTATGGATGTTTATCAGGCAATTTTCACTGCGTTAAATATTATGTTTCTAGGGATGTTCTGTGTATTTACTTTTCTTGGAATATTAATTTTAGCAGTAAATTCAGTTTCGTATTTTTATTCGGTCAATTATGAAGCTGCTTTAGATGAACCTAAGGCAACAACGAATAATAATACGGAAGTTATTACGGCAATTGCTACAGCTATTTTTCAGTATCGGAAATCTCGTGGTATACCACACAATAAATATAACTAAGGAATTATCATGTCTAAGCGTCTTGCTCTTACTGACGTTGTTTTAAGGGATATCAACCAATTACCATTAACGACTCATTTTAGTTTAGAAGAGTTATTACCCATCGCTGAGAAGTTAGATCAAATTGGATTTTGGTCATTAGAAACATGGAGTGAGGCAACGTTTGATTCATGTATTCGCTATTTAGGAGAAGATCCTTGGCATCGAATTCGTGAGCTTAAAAAAGCGATGCCTAATACTCGTCAACAAATGTCGTTATCTGGCCAAAAATTACTTGGTTATCGCCATTATGCCGATGATGTTGTGATTAAGTTTGTTGAGCACGCACACCGCTGCGGTATTGACATATTTACTCTTGTTGATGAGATGAATGATGTTCGAAATTTAAAAGTGGCTGTTGAATCTGTCGTTAAGATAGGTGGCCATGCTCAAGGAACAATCTGTTATACCAGTAGTCCAGCTCATAACCTTCAGTTATGGCTCGATATGGCTAAAGGTTTAGAAGAGATGGGCTGCCACTCAATAGTTATTAAAGATGTAGGTGCTTTGCTAAATCCGTTTGATGCTTATGAGTTAGTTTTAGGCCTTAAAAAAACAGTTAACTTACCCATTTCAATTGATTGTCAGGCCACGGAAGGCTTATCTACTGCAGTTTATCAAAAAGTGATAGAAGCTGGAGTCGATATAATTAATGCTTCCAGTTTTTCAATGGGCAATGATCGTGGTTGCGCTGCAACTGAAACCGTTGTTGCAATGACTCAGGGCACCGAATATGAGACTAGTTTAGAGCTTGAGCTACTTGACGAGGTTGTGAATTACTTAGGTGAAGTGAGCCAGAAATATAAACAATGTGAAGGCTCTAGCTGTGTAACAGACGTGCGGATTTTAATGTCAAAATTACCAGAATATATGTTAACTGATATTGATAATCAGCTTAAAGAACATAGTGCTAGACACATGATGAGTGAAGTTTTACAAGAGATCCCTAAGGTACGTCAAGATTTAGGTTCTCTCCCTTTAGTTGGCTCGTCATGGCAGATTGTTGCTACTCAGGCGGTTTTGAATGTACTAACTGGTGAACGTTACAAGACCATAACCAAAGAAACGGTGGGAGTGCTAAAAGGTGAATATGGTTCGACGGCAGGAACTAAGAATGCAGAGCTCCTCGCACTTGTTTTAGATGGCAATGATGAAATCATCTGTCGTCCTGCGGATCTGATCGATAATGAATTTGAAGTGGTAAAGAGCGAATTGGAACAGATTGCTAGAGATAAACATTTTTCGTTATCAGATCCAATCGAAGAGGATGTACTTACTTATGCTCTATTTCCTCAAATTGGACTTAAATTCTTAGAATGTCGCAATAACCCTGTTGCTGCTAAGCTCGCAGTTGCTAATGATACTGTTACTACCACTACTCCAGCTAGTCAAGCTATGGCAGTTTCAGAGAATTATAGTGTTCGTGTGAATGGGGTGACTTATCAAGTTGAAGTCTCATCCGGTGGAGCAATTAGTAATATCGACCCTGTTGTTGACTCAACACCTACGATGGTTCCCCCAACTACTGCACCCGTTGCTTCAGCTGCTGGAACACCATTGGCTGCGCCACTGGCGGGTAACATCTTCAAAGTGCTGGTTAAGCCTGGGCAACATGTAGCTACTAATGATGTCGTCATCATTATTGAAGCAATGAAAATGGAAGTTGAAGTTTGTGCTCTTAACAGTGGTGTAGTAAGTCAGGTTCAAATCAAAGAGGGTGACAGCGTTACCGTTGGCGATATATTGATGGCAATAGGGTAGAGGTTGTAATGGAAGGATTACTTACACTATGGCACGACACTGGATTATATAACTTTCAGATTGGTCAGCTTATCATGATGTTTATTGGCGGGTTATTATTGTATCTAGCAATAAGTAAGCGTTATGAGCCATTACTATTATTGCCCATTGGTTTTGGCGCGATTTTGGCTAATATTCCAATGGCTGGGTTTACTGAAGAAGGCGGACTTCTTTGGTATATCTATCATATCGGAATTGAAACCGGCGTATTTCCGTTGATTATTTTCATGGGCGTTGGTGCGTTGACTGATTTTGGTGCGCTAATTGCCAATCCCAAAGTGTTGCTTTTAGGCGCAGCAGCCCAGTTTGGGATATTTTCGACCTTGTTCGGTGCGATAGCCTTAAATATGGTACCGGGATTTGAATTTAGCTTAAGTGATGCTGCAGCTATCGCCATTATTGGCGGAGCAGATGGTCCTACAGCCATTTTTCTGGCCTCGCGACTGGCACCAGATTTATTAGGTGCTATTGCGGTTGCAGCTTATTCTTACATGGCATTAGTGCCCTTAATCCAACCACCAATAATGAAAGCGTTGACGACTCATGAAGAACGTTCAATTGTGATGGAACAGATGCGGGATGTGTCAAAGATAGAAAAAATAATCTTCCCATTAATGGTGCTTGCTCTAACGGTGATGTTTTTACCTGCAGCCACGCCATTGGTTGGGATGTTCTGTCTTGGAAATATAATGCGAGAGTCAGGTGTCGTCGATCGTCTTAGTAGCACTGCACAAAATGAATTGATTAATATTGTGACCATTTTTCTTGGACTGGCCGTTGGCTCAAAGCTATCGGCTGAAAAATTTCTTAATCTTGAAACTTTAGGGATCCTTGCCCTTGGCGCTATCGCTTTCAGTATAGGTACAGCGTCAGGGGTAATGATGGCGAAGTTGATGGGGCGTTTTTCTCGCTCGCCAATCAACCCATTGATCGGTGCTGCTGGTGTGTCGGCGGTACCTATGGCGGCGCGGGTTGCCAATAGAGTTGGATTAGAGGCCAATCCACATAATTTCCTATTAATGCATGCCATGGGGCCAAATGTTGCTGGTGTACTCGGTTCTGCGGTTGCAGCGGGTATATTGCTGGCAATCATTGGTTGATAAAACTTTAGTTGGCGCAAGTTTCGAGCATGAGGGAGATGTCATTGTGATGCGTAAACTAGATACCTAATGTGTTAGTAAACCTTGTTATTGCTTGAGCTACTGCCAACTAGGGTATTTCACTTTGAAAATACTGTAGTTGGCAGATATTCATACCATGACTGTTGTGGGCTGATAAGGTTGGATAATTAATCTATACCTAGGAAACCACCAGTTTGATGAGCCCAAAGCTGAGCATAGATCCCACCTGAGGCAATTAACTCTAAGTGGGTACCTTGTTCAACGATATTTCCTTGATCCAACACGATTAACCTATCCATCGCTGCGATAGTAGAAAGCCTATGTGCTATGGCTATTACTGTTTTTCCCTCCATTAGTTTGTATAAACTTTCCTGAATGGCGGCTTCGACTTCAGAATCCAGCGCTGATGTGGCTTCATCGAGTAACAAAATAGGGGCATTCTTTAAAAGAACCCGTGCAATTGCAATACGCTGGCGCTGTCCGCCAGAGAGCTTAACGCCTCGTTCACCCACCTGCGCATCGAGTCCTTGGTTTCCTTCAGGATCGCTTAGTGATTGGATAAAGTCATATGATTGAGAGTTTGTGATGGCACTTTGTAGAGCCTCATCGCTAGCCTCTGGATTTCCATAGAGAATATTGTCACGAATTGAGCGGTGAAGTAGGGAGGTATCCTGAGTTACCATACCTATATTGGCACGCAGTGAGTCTTGTTGTACCTGCTTAATGTCTTGCCCATCAATCTCAATTGTCCCTTTTTCTACATCATAAAAGCGCATTAGCAGGTTCACTAAGGTTGATTTCCCTGCGCCAGAGCGGCCAACTAAACCTACTTTTTCTCCAGGTTTAATGTTGAGATCCAGTTTTTCGATGACGCCGCTATCTTCGCCGTAGTGAAAACTTATCTGTCTAAAGTCGATAGCCCCATGTGATACCTTAAGCTTCTCGGCATTTTCTATATCTTGGATCTCTGTGGGTTTTGATAATGTATTGACCCCATCAGCGACAGTACCAATATTTTCAAACAGTGAGCTTATCTCCCACATGATCCATTGAGACATGCCATTAAGTCTGAGTGAAAGACTGACCGCTATGGTGATGGCGCCAATTGTTATAGCGTGGTGGCTCCATAGGTATATTGATATTGCTGCGATCGCAAAAACAAGCAGGTAGTTGATGATCTGCACGCTGACATTAATGCCCGTTACTAATCGCATCTGGCGGTAGACGGTATGAAGAAAGCTTTCCATACTTCCTTGCGCATATTCAGCCTCTTTTTGGGTATGAGCAAAGAGTTTGACGGTAGCAATGTTGGTATAGCTGTCAACGACTCTTCCTGTCATGGTAGAACGTGCATCAGCTTGGGCTGTTGAGGCGGCTTTAAGCTTAGGAATGAAAAGAAATTGTATTCCAATATAGACACATAGCCAGATAAACATAGGTGCCATCAGGCGGGGATCTGCATTTGCAATCATGACAAGCATTGAGATGAAGTAGACTAAGATATAGACCAGCACATCTAAGATTTTGGTTACAGTATCTCGCACCGCAATTGAGGTCTGCATTACCTTAGTTGCGATACGTCCGGCAAAATCATTTTGATAAAAAGAGACACTCTGTTTGAGCAAGTATCTATGAGCTAACCACCTGATAGACATTGGATAGTTGCCTAGCAAACCTTGATACACAATCAGTGCATGAAGTAATACGAGTGCTGGAATGACAACTAATATTAGCAGTGTCATACCGAGCAGTTTTTTACCCTCTTTTTCAAATAGAGTGTCGGGGTCGTGAGCAATTAACAGGTCAACAAGTTGCCCCATAAACCCAAATAGAGAGACCTCAAGTACCGCCAATATTGCCGTTAATATCGACATTAAAATAAGTGGAAGCTCAAACCCTTTCGTGTAAAAGCGGCAAAAAGCATATATCCCTGTTGGTGGTTGTTCAGCCTCTTTGGCGGGCAGGGCATCAATCCATGATTCAAATCGTTTGAACATCTAGATCCTCAATTGGTGTTGTATTTCTGCGATAGGTGGACGATTTGTTAGCATATAGTAAACGGTTGTGTTTTTGTGGTTATTATTTATTTTAAATTCAGTTCCGTTTTCCGCTAGTTCAACAAGATTAAAGTGAGTAAAGTGATACCTGAACTCAATTATTGTATGGGTAAGGTGTTGTGATCATGTGTTCTGAAGCCGAGGGAGTATTGACGAATGAGTCTTGTCGAAGAGCAAGGTTGGCGAGAGATCCTCGTTTTGATGGTGTTTTTTTTATTGGCGTACTAACGACAGGGATCTTTTGCCGCTCAATTTGCCCGGCAACACCGCCAAAGGAGAAGAATGTTCGCTACTTTTCTACGGCCATAGAGGCTGCCAATGCAGGGCTTAGGCCTTGTTTACGTTGCAGGCCTGACAGTGCACCAGGCTCCTTTGCATGGAAAGGCACTGATACGACGGTTGAACGTGCTTTATCATTAATCGATGACGGCTTTCTTTTTGGTGATAGCCCTGGTTCATTAGAATCATTGGCGCAGAAGCTAGGGATCACCAGCCGATACTTAAGAAAACTCTTTGCCGACAAGGTGGGGACATCTCCAAACAAATATGCACAGTTTCGCCAATTGATGTTTGCTAAACAACTGTTACATCAGACAGATCTGTCGATGACACAAGTTGGACTGGCAGCTGGATTTACTAGTATCAGACGCTTTAATGAAGTTTTTCAGCAAACATTAGCTTTAACCCCTTCCGCCCTGCGTAAAAGCCGCGGCTCGCGCCAAAGCGAATTGAGCCATGAAGGGAGTGAAATACGATTATCTATGCAGTTCTCCTATCGACCACCGCTTAATTGGCAAAAGCAGCTGGATTTTTATCGGTTAAGAATGGTCGAAGGGATGGAGTGGGAAGCTGACTTAGAAGGCTACAGTCGCAGCTTTCAACTTGGAGATGTGAAAGGTTTTTTTGAGGCTAAGCATGATGAAGTGAAGCATAGATTTAATGTCATTATTCATCTAGTCGATCCCCAAGCTTTACCGGTATTGAGTGAGGTGGTCGCGCAAATAAAGCGAGTATTGGATCTCGACGCTGATATGTTTCAAATCCAAACGAGTCTCTCTTCGATTGGAATTATTAAAAACTCGATTGTAGATGGCCTAAGGTTGCCTGGTACCTGGTCTGCATTTGAAGCCGGCTGTAGGGCGATTCTGGGTCAGCAGGTGAGTGTGGTTCAGGCCACTAAATTGCTAAATCGATTAGTAGAGGCAAACGGCGAGCGGCTTACTATTTCAGGAAGAGAGATTCTTCTATTTCCAACTCCTCTAGCAATAGCGAACGCAAGTTTAGATGAGTTAAAAATGCCGGGCGCCAGAAAAGCAGCCCTTAATGCTTTTGGGACGTTTGTTAGTCAACACCCTGACGCACCTGTGGATGACTGGCTTAATATCAAAGGAATAGGACCATGGACAGTGGCCTATGCGAAAATGAGAGGTCTAAGCGATCCTAATATTTTACTCTGTTCAGATCTTATCGTTAAGAAAAGGGTGCTTAAGCGATATGAGGCGTTGCAGAGCTCTGAGACAGATTTAAAGGCAAATCTAGATATTTCTTACAAAACGATCACGCAGCAATTAGAGCAAAGTATCTCTCCTTGGGGGAGTTACTTAACTTTTCAATTATGGAATTTAGAATAATGAAAAAAGCGCAAAAGCATGAGGTTCAAGTATCAGGTTCACAGGTAAGGTACATGGCGGACAAGCACTTACTTACTCCAATAGCAGATAGGTTGGTTAAGAGTCCTGTTGGCGTGTTACACATAAAGGCAAACTCATTAGGCATTAGTCACCTTGGAGTAGCCAAAGAGGGGGTTGAGTTACTCAAGGAGGATGGAGGCGAGCGATTTGAGTCGGCTTTGCAGCATCTTTCTCAACTTGAAGTTGAATTGCAGGAGTACTTTTCAGGGACTCGTCAGGAGTTTAATGTCTCTTTGGCGCCGAAAGGAACAGAGTTTCAAGCTCAAGTATGGCAAGCCTTGACCGAGCTGGGCTACGGCCGTACCTGCAGTTATGGCGATATAGCTGAGAAGATCAAAAGGCCAAAGGCGGTGAGGGCGGTTGGTGCTGCCAATGGAGCTAACCCCATTGCGATTATCGTGCCTTGCCATCGTGTGATTGGCAAAAATGGCAAGTTAACAGGGTATGCTTACGGCTTGAATATGAAACAGCAACTGTTAAGCCTAGAAGGCGAAAGTAGTGGGTCTTAAGTTAGCAGTTGTGCTATTGAGTGCTGACTGAAGTATGAAAGCACTCATAATGGGGCTTAGGTTGGCTGAACATATCAGCAAAACCTCGCAAGGGGGCCGCAACTAGCGTAGAATACGCCCCATATTTTTTTAATGGTAGCCCCCTGAATCTATGGCCCACTCACTTCCTTGTGAAACCACAAACATTGCACGCTTTGACGAATTAGGTTTAATTCCTGAACTTCTTCAACGGATCGCTGAACTTGAGTATTTAACTCCTACACAGATCCAGTCTCAAAGCATCCCTCATCTATTAGAGGGGAAAGATCTTCTTGGCGGTGCAAATACAGGTTCAGGTAAAACGGCTGCTTTTGCTTTACCGATTTTACAGCATCTACATGTTGGCGATAAACCTGTTGCTAAAGGCAACATGGTAAGGGCGCTAGTACTTGTTCCTACTCGAGAGTTAGCTAAGCAGGTCGCGGCAAGTTTTAAAAGTTATGCTCAAGGTTTAACCCCAAAATTGAAAGTTGAAGCTGTATTTGGTGGGGTTTCAGTTAACACTCAGATGTTAGCGCTTCGTGGGGGCGCAGATGTGCTTGTTGCAACCCCTGGTCGTTTGTTAGATTTGCTGTCGAGCAATGCCATTAAACTATCTCAAGCTTCCCATCTGGTGCTGGATGAAGCAGATCGTATGTTAAGTTTAGGCTTTGCTGAAGAGTTAGAGAAAGTTTTAGCTCTCCTGCCTAAACGCAAGCAAACCTTACTCTTTTCTGCAACTTTTCCTGAAGAAGTAAAAGAGCTGACTGATAGTCTGCTTAATTCACCTGTTGAGCTTCATTTAGAAAGCACGGAGGAGAGCACCTTAGTGCAGCAGGTTTATACCGTTAATAAAAACCGTAAAACCGCTCTTTTAGCTCATCTGATTAACGAGCGAAACTGGCGTCAGGTATTGGTGTTTGCCAGTGCCAAGAATACCTGTAATCGTCTGGAGCAAAAACTGGCGAAAGCGGGGGTTAGCGCACAAGTTTTCCATAGTGATAAATCTCAAGGCAGTAGAACACGAGTGTTAGATGGATTTAAAAGTGGCGAGATAAGCGTATTGATTGCTACTGATATTGCAGCCCGTGGTATCGACATTGAAAAGCTTCCCGTTGTTATCAATTATGAATTGCCAAGAAGCCCATCTGATTACATGCACCGCATAGGGCGTAGTGGTCGAGCTGGTGAAGCTGGATTAGCGCTGTCTTTAATATCACATGATGAATATCAGCATTTCAAGTTAATAGAAAAGAAGAACAAGATTAGGTTGGTTCGTGAGCAGATTGTCGGCTTTGAAGCGGATGAAGAAGCGCCATTAGATTGCCCATCAAGAGAGATTAAGCCTATGGCCGCACCAGAGGGGATGGGTAAGAAAAAAAGAAAAAAACTACCTAAAGTCAATGCTGAACTATGGGGTAAGAAATCTTAAGTATACCCAAACAACTTCAAGATGCAGGATTCAGCATGTCGAGAAGTGACAGAGTTCAAGGCATGAAATAGTAGGACTAGTTATTCTAATTCAATATTTCATAACACAGAGAAATGTTGCTTCTCGCCATGCCCTTCGGGAGTTCCCGTAGAATCCCTGCATTGCGTTAGTGATATCAACAAGGGAATAACCATTATCCTCAATTACTGCCTTGTTCAGCTATCCTACGGGGGCTCTGAAACGAGCATCTTGAGGTAGCTTGGGTATAAGAGTTAATCAACTCATTATCTTTAGTCGATAATGGCCACATATTTTGAACGATAAATTATTTTGTAATAGGTAGAAGTAATGCAGCATCTATTTTGGTTAGTCGAAGACAAAGTTGCTGGACGCAGTGGGCCTAATAAGGATATGTGGGATCTGAATGAGATTAAATCCGCTGGTATTGGCGCGATACTTTCAGTCAATGGTGGTGAAGATTGTGATTTAGCCGCGATTAAGCAGGCTGAGCTTGCTTATGCTTGTATTCCGTTTTCGAGTAATATTCCTCCGACAGAAGATGATTTAGGTATTTGTGTTGAGCAACTGCCTAAAGCATTAGCGTTCATTAGGGACTGTGAAGCTAAAGACTTGCCGGTGTTGATCCATTGTCGCTCTGGAAAGGATAGAACAGGGCTCTTAATGGCTTACTATTTAATGGAGAATGGCGCAGCACCTTTGCATGCAGTGAGCCAAGTTCGCGCTGTTAGGGATATCGCTTTTAGTGCTGAAGGTTGGGATCAGTTTGCTTTTGATGTGCTCTATGCACTGCAAGATTAAGCCTGGTTAACTTGTAAGTTTTATCGACTCTAGATTTTTAAAATGTAACACCTCTGTTTATCGTTTTTTTGAAAAAATAGGATAAATTTTGAGGTGTTTTTTTAGGCTAATTGTTCATATAGTCAAAAACTTAATACAAGTCATGTATTCTTTTTCAAATGGAGATATTTTTAACTATTTTAAGGTTATACTTCCTATTATACAGTGATGAGTAATTGGAAGAATGATGAAGAGTAAGGCGAGTCAGTCACAAGGGCTATTACTTTTTAGATTATCCCACAAGCAGCTGTTTGCTGTGGGAACGTTAAAAGTGCGAGAGCTTGTACCCTACACTCCGCTGAATGCGATCCCTCATTCCCATCCAACCATTTTAGGTGCTGCCACCATCCGGGGAAATACCATCCCAGTCATTGATATGGCTGCTGCTGTGGGCTATCAAGGGCTGTCACAGGATGAGTATGCTAAGAGCTATATCGTTATTACTGATTGCCAACGTATGGTGATTGGCTTCTTAGTTCGTGGGATTGATAAGATCATTGAATGTAATTGGCGTGATATCGAATCTCCACCTAATAACTTAGGACCTAACGCTTACTTAACTGGAGTGACACGTTTTGAAGAGGGGTTAGTACAACTTCTCGATGTTGAGCTATTGCTCTCTAAAGTCTTCCCTGAAAGCCCTGAAACCAGCCGCGCTATTTTAACTGACGTACAGCGAGAAAAACTTAAGCCCTTAAGGATACTGTTAGTCGATGACTCGAAAGTGGCTCGTAAACAGTTATCCGATGCTCTCGATAGAATTAACATCCCTTACCAAGTTACCTCCGATGGACACGATGCACTGTCAATAATGCAGAACGCTGCAGAAAAGCGTGAGCCCATAGATATGTTGGTCAGTGACATTGAGATGCCAGGCCTAGACGGTTATGAATTGGCATTTGAGGTAAAAAATACCCCCGCCTTAGCGCAAGCTTATATTATTTTACACACCTCTTTGTCGAGTGAGATAAGTATTGGTCAAGCTCAACAAGTTGGCGCCAATGAAGCGTTGGAGAAGTTTGATGCCCATGAGCTTATCAGCGCTATGCTTCGTGGTGCTGAGAGTAAAGCCAAAAGTTAGTACCATGATGCCCAAATGCTATGTGTAGGTAATATTGTCACCAATTTGTGATGTATGACTAGACATCTGAGGCCAGTTTGGTTACAACTTCTGATTAAAGAAAAATAACTTATTCAGTTAGCGTAATCGCCCCGCTAAGCGGGTGTGACTGTTAACATCATAAATATAAAAGTAACAGGCCACTTCATGAATCAAAACCAATCTTTTTTAGCCAAAATGGCTAATGGCAGCTTAGTGCTGCAGATCCTAGTTGGGATTATCGCGGGCATTATTGTTGCCACACTTTCTGAAAGCGCAGCTCAAAGTGTCGCATTTTTAGGTCAGTTGTTTGTTGGTGCATTAAAGGCTATAGCACCAATATTAGTGTTTATTTTAGTTGCAGCTTCCATTGCAAATCAGAAGAAAAACGCTAAGACCAATATGCGTCCTATTGTGATTTTATATCTTTTTGGTACCTTCGCCGCCGCAGTTACCGCTGTCTTGATGAGTTTTGCATTTCCGACCACACTCGCATTAACCTTAGATGCGGCTCAGGCAAGCCCGCCAGAGGGGATCGGTGAAGTCATTCATACCCTACTTTTTAAATTAGTTGATAACCCTGTTAATGCGTTAATGACGGGTAACTATATCGGTATTTTAGCCTGGGGTGTGGGTCTTGGTTTGGCATTGCATCATGCAACGGATTCAACTAAGCAAGTGTTTGCTGATGTGAGCCATGGTGTATCTCAAATGGTGCGCTTCATTATTCGCTTAGCTCCGATTGGTATTTTTGGTTTAGTATCATCAACATTTGCAAGTACAGGTTTTAGCGCTATTGCCGGCTATATGCACCTGCTTCTTGTTCTTCTTGGGGCAATGGCGATTATGGCGTTGATCATCAACCCTGCGATTGTGTACTTTAAAATACGCCGTAACCCATACCCATTGGTGTTTACTTGTATTCGTGAAAGTGGTGTGACAGCCTTCTTTACTCGCTCTAGCGCCGCCAATATCCCAGTGAATATGGCTTTGTGTGAAAAGCTTAAGCTACACGAAGATACGTATTCTGTATCTATCCCGTTAGGTGCGACGATTAATATGGGCGGTGCAGCAATTACGATTACCATCCTGACATTAGCTGCGGCCAATACCATGGGTGTTCAAGTTGATATTCTGACTGCGATCTTGCTCAGTGTGGTTGCAGGTATTTCTGCTTGTGGCGCGTCGGGTGTGGCAGGTGGTTCGCTCTTGCTTATTCCATTGGCCTGTAGTTTATTTGGGATCTCCAATGATATTGCAATGCAAGTGGTTGCGGTTGGCTTTATTATCGGTGTGATCCAAGACTCGGCAGAAACGGGCCTTAACAGTTCAACTGACGTTATCTTTACTGCTGCAGCATGTGAAGCTGCTGAAAGAAAAGAGAATGCTGGCGCATAAACTTTATCGTTAGTGTGAATAAAAATGCCTAGTACTGAAGAGTATTAGGCATTTTTTTATCCCGTTATACTTATACCGATTGGTATTACTTGGTATTAAGCGCCAACTATTCCTAGTGGTTTACCTGTTTTCCAAGCACCGCGGGTAAAATCGGGGAAGGTGACAGAGTTACTTCTGTTGTTAACCGACTCCTCACTGAGAATATTGACTACAGACCAAGCTGCGCCATCATATACGTCTTGATCGAGTGGCTCAGCATTTCTTAAGCAGTACACCATTCGCCATAGCATCAAGAAGTCCATACCGCCATGGCCACCATTTCGCTCAGCTTCTTTGCCCATCTGCTGCCAAAGAGGGTGATCATATTTGTCGTACCATCTGGTCATGTCCATGTCCCAACGATGGAAGCTTTCACCACCTTTTTCATCTCGCTCAAAGGGGGATTGCTCTAATGCAATTCTGTTAGGAAAGCCTGCAAAGACACCATTAGTACCTTGGATCAGGTTATGGCGGCTATAGGGTCTTGGGGTGGTAGTATCATGTTGTACCATGATGGTACGCCCCTTTACTGTCTTAATTAAGCTGGTGCTCATGTCGCCATTAATATAGTTCAGCTGGTTACGCTCGTGATCTGCGGGGAACTCCCGCTTGGCATAAAGGGCTCGTCCAAGGGCGGGCGAGCTCATGGAGGTGAGATAATCGAAACGATCACCACGATTGATGTTCATATATTGTGAAACAGGACCTAGACCATGGGTAGGATATAGATTGCCGTTGCGCTTGGTATGCCAGTGAGTACGCCATGAGCCTGTTTTACTCTCTAACTCTTTCATCTGCCAGCGTAGTTCATGAATATAGGCCGCTTCACCATGGATTAGCTCACCAAATACTCCTTGACGAACCATATTGAGCACCATCAGCTCATCGCGGCCGTAGTTGACGTTCTCCATCATCATGCAGTTCTTTTGTGTTCGCTCGGCTGTATCGACAATTTGCCAACACTCTTCGACGCTCATGGCCAGCGGCACTTCAACGAAAGCGTGTTTGTCATTTTCCATGGTATCGATAGCCATGGGGGCATGCCATTGCCAGGGCGTAGAGATAATGGCGATATCGATATCATCTCGCTGTAACATATCTCGATAGGTATGTTCACTGCCTGTATAGGCATTGGGTTTAGCTAAACCTTGCTCAACAACGAAGTCTATTGCTCTGTCTAATACAGCTGGATCTGTGTCACAGATAGCCTTAATTTCAACACCTTCAAGATGACAAAAATGCTTTACATGGCCATATCCACGTTGACCAACACCGATAAAACCTACCCTGACTGTGCTTAATTTGGGCGATATCAAGCCCATGACACTTTTTCCATTACTAGGTTTAGGTGGCATTTTTTGGGGCTGAGCGGAGGCTGGGAGGATTAACCCACTGGTGACAAGGCCCGCTGTTGTAGCCCCGGCAGCTTTTAAAAAAGCGCGGCGATTAAAGTTTTTCATAGACTTCCTGTAGGAGCAAGTTGTTGTAATTTAGAATCAATTATCAAAAATAAAGCTTAACGATATTGTTCTGTTTATGATTATTATTTTTCGACAACAGTTATATCAAATTTATGCCTTACAGTTAGTGCATTTTTTACTCATCCGATGGGTTAGCTAATTAAAGTCAATTTCTCAAAGTGTGGCTGCATATTAAGTGACTTAGATCGCGTTTTTATTTTGTAATTAGGATACAGTTTTTATACACTTATTAAGCTAAGATTAAACAAGCGCAAAAGTGCTAGAGCTTGTAAATGTTACAAATAATTAACATTTGTGGTATCAGCGGAGTAAAATAACAATGACATCTGTGACTACAGTCATACAAGATCAAACATTTAAAGTCGATAGTAGTGAACTGCTTAAGGTGATTAAAATGTCAGTTGTTGAGAAAAGGCAGCGCTTGGGTTGGCAGGCAAAAGAAGCAGAAAAAAGAGACATTGTCGGTCGCTGGGTAGATGAGAGAGACTCTGTCGGCGATAAGATAACCCTCTATCGGGAAGATGGTAAAATTTATCTTGAAACTTGGTATAACGATGGCTGCCATAGTTTAGATGAGATGGAGGCTACACCTACACCCGAGGGACTTAAGCTAGAGGATGTGGGTGGGAATATTTTTGGTGAGTATTTTCTATTGTCTGATGGAAAAACTCTGCAGTTTTGTAACTCTTCAAGCTGTTTTTATACCGCTAAAGTAGCTTAAATGGGTGATTGCTAGCGCTATTATTCTACGCGCTAGCTACACAATGTTGGCTAAGCTGTAAAAGGGTGTAGACTGGTAAAGCTCATGAGTTTTCCTGAATAGGGGTGAGTAATAGCCAAGGTCATGGCATGCAAACACAATCTGTGTGATGCATCGATCACCTCTTGCTCCCCATAAAAGTCATCCCCTAAAATCGGATGTCCTATTGCAAGCATATGTAGCCTAAGCTGATGGGTACGTCCGGTAACCGGGTTTAACTCAACTAGTGTGCTGTTTTCTCTTTTTTCAAGTACTTTATAATAGGTTTTTGAGGGCTTCCCATCTTCAGCTATCTTTTGCAGTGGTGGACGTTCACTATCGGCCTTCATAGCTAACTCTATGACCCCTTCAGTTTTATCTAAATGCCCTTGAACTTCTGCAATATAGGTCTTCTTACTTAGGCGATTTTGAAATTGCGTTTTAATATTTGACTCTGCTTTTTTATTGAGAGCAAACACCATAATGCCTGAGGTTGCACAGTCGAGCCGATGAACCAAAATGGTTTCAGGATAGCGTTGCAACAAACGAGTCAGCGCACAGTCAAAAGTGTTTTCCGCTCTACCTGGGTTGGAAAGAAGCCCCGAAGGTTTATTAATCACAATCATATCTCTGTCTTGATAACGAATATCTAACCAAGGTATTGACGGCGGGGTGTAAGTGAATATCTGCATGTGCTCTCCTGTTGCGAGGGGGTATTATACCCATTACCGATATGATTAATATCCAAAAGTGCGACTGTTTATCGGGAATTAGCTGATGAATTATTGCGGTTAATCACACTTATTTTCAGCTTTTAAATTTCAATCTCTATTTTGTGAGTTTGATTGAAGCATAGATATTATCGAGCTGGTATTTTCCACCTATCTTTTTAACTGCTAATACATTGGCTGTAGCCAGTTTCTCAACTTTGCCAGCATCTCGGAAAATTTAATGAATTTAAAACCTTTAGCTATCTGCACTTTGCTTGTTTCAGGCGCTTTGCTATCGAGTGTTTCACATACTGTTATTGCTGGAGGGGATCTTCCTGGTACCTCTTCATCAGCTGTTGCCCAAGGTCAATTAGGCTTTGTGTATGTTGACCCCTATCATTTCAGTCCTCTAGTTGCCTTAATCGATTTAGGTGGTAAGCAGATATCTGATGTGTCAGTTGAGGTGAAAGGGAGTGGCAAGAAGGGAGTCGATATTCGATATCAAGTCAGTCAAAACCAGCTTAATACCCATGATGGGATACCTGTGTTTGGGCTCTACCCTGATCTGCTAAATACAGTCTATGTTCGTTATAAGCTCAATGGAGCTTTTGTTAACGAAACCTATAGGATCAGAACCAGTGCATTGCCACATATCCATATTGATGGACAAGAGCGTAGTCAGTACGAGTATGAAGCAGTAACAGTTGCTGATGGATTTCAGAATCGGCTCTATCTGGTTGACGGACAGGTGATTCCGCCCAATGTACGTGATCACTGGGATTGGCTGCCTACCCAAAATATCATAGATACCAATGGTGATGTACGTTGGCATCTCAATGCTGGGGTGATCTATGACCGTCCAGGTGGCTCTATGTCATTTAAGCAAACATCAGATGGAAAATTGATATTTGGTCAGGGAGTGATGTTTGAGCAATATGCAGGTTTTAACTCAGCTTATTACGCAAAGTATGACTTTATTGGTAAGCCCATCTTAAAGCGTACTTTACCTCGTGGTTTTATCGGTTTATCCCATGAGATAACAGAGATGCCTAATGGACACCTGTTATTACGAGTGGGGAAAAAAGATTATCTGACAAAAGAGGGCCTTAAGCTTGATACTGTGCGTGACCATGTGATTGAGGTCGATAGTAATGGCGATGTGGTTAAGGTGTGGGATTTCAACAAAATCTTAGATCCGCTTCGAGATACGGTTCTTAAATCTCTGGATATGGGAGCTGTGTGCCTTAATGTTGATGTTAAAGAAGCTGGGAAGACTAGAAGTGCTGAACAACTGGCAAATGAGCCGTTTGGCGATGTAGCAGGTGTTGGAACTGGCCGTAATTGGATCCATATTAACTCCATTGGTTATGATGCAAGTGATGACAGCATTATCATCAGCAGTCGACATCAATCAGCTGTGGTGAAAGTTGGACGGGATGATGAGGTTAAGTGGATCTTGGGAACACCTGAAGGTTGGAGCGATGCTTTGGCTGCTAAAGTATTAACCCCTGTTGATAGCCAAGGTGAGCAGCTTAGGTGTGATAAAGGGGGCTGTGATGGCGAATTTGATTGGAGCTGGACACAACATACGGCATGGCCAGTCCCTGAGCGCGGCACTGTGACAGTGTTTGATAACGGTGATGGACGTGGGCTTAAGCAACCATTTTTTGCTACCGATAAATATTCTCGCGGTGTTGAGTATAAAGTCGACATGGATAAGATGACAGTACAACAGGTGTGGGAGTACGGCAAAGAGCGAGGTTATGAGTGGTATAGTCCGATAACATCGATAACCCAGTGGCAAGCAGACCATCAAACCATGTTTATGGCCTCAGCTTCTGCAGGGCTGCTAGAGAGTGAGAAAGCCCCTGAACACTGGATAACTGAAGTGGATCCTAAGACTAATGAGGTGAAGGTTGAAATTAAGGTTAAGACTTTAACTAAGCATGAGCCTGGCTACAGAAGCACCGTTGTTCACCCTGAGAAGATGTTCAGTCAGTAAAGTTTACCTTCAAAATGATGTATGACTGGGCTAGAGAGCTTAGGTCATACATCTTTTTAATCGAGGTGTAGGTATTCACTCGGTGTTTTTCTTGTCCAGATCCGGCTGTAAGCCATGAGCTGAGGATAAAAGGTTCTAAAGGCTATCTCTATTTCAATATCTAAGTCGCTAACGGCCTTAGTGGCCCCGTTAAATATTTCAGGTTTTGATACCCGTCTTGCCATCGATTCGATGGCTTTATTTAATCCTTTGCGATCTCTATAGGCTAATAGCCAGTTTTCGCTGCGGATTTTAGGTGCGATGAGTTGTAAGCGCTCGGGCAGTTGCTCACAGGCATCTATCGCATCATATGCAATAGTTGAGAAGGCTTTTAAGCTAGCACTATGATACTCATCCCAATACTTGGCTAACATATGATCGAAGGCAAGGTCGATTAATATCGGTGCAGCTCTTCTAAGCGAGACAGGAAATTTGGTCAGTAACTCTTTGGTAATTTCATGGCTATCGGTTAATTGATCTATCTGTCTGTGTAACCAGATCCCCTGCTGCAGATGTTTAGGAAAGTCAGCAATATTTCCTTTAGCGAAGTCTCCCGCTAAATTAGCCGCAAGGCTGGTATTACTGTTATCGGCTAGATGAAGGTGTGCGAGAAAGTTCATGACGATGTTGTAATGTTCTTGTTGAAAACGCTTATTTCACGGTATCATGCGCGCCGATGCTTAGATAGGCTTTCACGGATTTAATTATCGACTTAGCTTAATCTTAAGGATATGCGTCTATTTTTAGTAACTTTCTAATTCAGTATCGGTTTAAGGATCAAGGATGATGTGGAACTGGTTTTCAAAATTTATTGGCATAAAAGAGTCACAGCAACGTCAGCGTGTCGAGTTTGATATCCCTTTCGAGTTATACCACTGCAGAAAGGAGAAATTTAGTATTGAATCGAGCGATCACTGCGATGAAGAGAATAATACCATTTAGTATAAAGATGTGGTCACTCAGCGAGAACTTAGCGCTTTTGAGACAAGGAAGCGAGTGAAGGGCATAGTTGCTCTACGCTCAAGCTCGATGACGTAGTATTCAGAAGCGCTAAAACTCGCCTTTTAGGAGCGTTTTAGGCTGCCTACTTCTTCGTTGAATAACTTCCCAAGGGAGCCACAATTACTTCAGTTATCCACCTTGAACTAGTTTGCCTAAAACAGCTCTGAGCTGACTACTTTCTTATACTAATTGGTATAAAAGCAACCACTGATTGTTGATCTTGTCAGCCTCTGCCAATAAACTAGCGCCCGATTTATGTTTAAAACAGAGACTAACCATGCGCGTTACCGATTTTTCATTTGAACTTCCCGATGAGCTTATTGCTCGTTATCCCATGCCTGAGCGCACTTCATCTCGTCTACTCTCTTTAGAAGGTAACAGTGGCAAGCTTGGTGATAACCAGTTTACCGATATTTTGGACATGGTTAATCCTGGCGATTTAATGGTGTTTAATAACACCCGGGTGATACCAGCACGACTGTTTGGACAAAAGGAGACAGGCGGTAAGCTTGAGATCTTAGTTGAGCGTATGCTAGACGATAAACGTATTCTTGCCCATGTCAGAAGCTCTAAATCTCCCAAAGTGAACACTAAAGTGTGTCTCGATGGTGGTTATGAGATGACCATGCTTGCGCGTCATGATGCCCTGTTTGAACTAGAGCTTAATGATGAGAAGACCATTCTTGAGGTGCTTGAGAAAGTAGGTCATATGCCTCTGCCTCCCTATATTGACCGTCCCGATGAAGATGCGGATAAAGAACGCTACCAGACGGTTTATAACGATGCGCCTGGCGCCGTTGCCGCGCCAACCGCGGGGCTACACTTCGATGATGCACTGTTAAACAGATTGAAAGAGAAGGGGGTTGATACCGCCTTTGTGACGCTTCATGTTGGCGCAGGGACTTTCCAACCTGTGAAAGTTGATGATGTGCTTGATCATAAGATGCATTCAGAGTGGGCGGAAGTTTCTCAAGAAGTTGTCGATAAAATTGCGCACACTAAGGCTCATGGTGGCCGAGTGATCGCGGTGGGGACGACATCGGTTCGTTCACTAGAGAGCGCGGCGAAAGCAAGTGAGGATGAGCTTCAGCCTTTTTGCCGTGATACTGATATTTTTATCTATCCCGGTTATGAGTTTAAAGTGGTGGATGCCATGGTGACCAACTTCCATCTTCCTGAATCTACCTTGATCATGCTTTTGAGTGCTTTTGCTGGCTTCGATGAGGTAAAAAACGCCTATCAACACGCGATTGCTCAAAAATACCGCTTCTTTAGCTATGGTGATGCCATGTTTGTGACTAAAAAAGCGAACTAATAGCGAAATTTGGTTTAAAATACCCACCCACTTAAAGCGGTGGGTTTTTTTTAGCTCCCAATTTAGATTTAGGGTTGATCTGCAATAGTTTGCCCCTATTTCTAATGTTTACTTCGGCTCTGCATTTATGGCGAGCTTATATGAGTCAGACTGTTTTTCTGGCGAGGATATAGAATGAAATTTGAATTAGATACAACCGATGGCCGCGCACGTCGCGGACGTTTGGTGTTTGATCGTGGCACAGTAGAGACACCTGCATTTATGCCTGTGGGCACCTACGGCACAGTAAAAGGGATGACTCCGGAAGAGGTGCGTGAAACGGGCGCTGATATTCTGCTTGGTAACACTTTCCACCTATGGCTTCGCCCTGGTGAAGAGATCATGCGTAAGCATGGTGACCTGCATGACTTTATGAATTGGCAGCGTCCAATTCTTACCGATTCTGGCGGATTTCAGGTGTTTAGCTTAGGCGATATCCGAAAGATAACTGAAGAGGGAGTACATTTCCGTTCACCGATTAATGGTGAAAAGATCTTCCTTGATCCTGAGAAATCTATTCAGATCCAAAACTCATTAGGCAGTGATGTCGTGATGATTTTTGATGAGTGTACGCCCTACCCAGCGACTGAAGATGAAGCACGTAAGTCGATGCAGATGTCACTGCGATGGGCACAACGTTCACGTGATGAGTTTGACCGACTCGAAAATCCAAATTCGCTCTTTGGTATTATCCAAGGTGGCGTATATGAAGATCTTCGTGATGAGAGCCTAAAAGGGCTAGTTAATATTGGTTTCGACGGTTATGCCGTTGGTGGTTTGGCAGTGGGTGAGCCTAAAGAAGATATGCATCGCATTCTTGAGCATGTATGTCCTCAAATCCCAGCTGACAAGCCAAGATACTTGATGGGGGTCGGTAAGCCAGAAGATTTAGTTGAGGGTGTTAGACGTGGTGTAGACATGTTCGATTGTGTTATGCCAACTCGAAATGCGCGCAACGGTCATCTGTTTACCAGTGAAGGTGTTATTAAGATACGCAATGCGCGTCATCGTGATGATACTTCCACACTCGATGATAAGTGTGATTGTTATACCTGTAAGAACTATTCACGGGCGTACCTTTACCACTTAGATCGTTGTAACGAAATTTTAGGTGCTCGTTTAACACCATTCACAACCTTAGATATTACCAAAGATTGATGGAAGGTTTGCGCGGTGCTATCGAGACAGGTACATTAGAGGCCTTTGTTGAGGACTTCTATACCAGTCAAGGTCGCGAAGTACCTGAAGTTCCAGAATTAATCGATTAATTTTTACACTGACAATAAGAAGAGAACACTATGTTGATTTCAAATGCATACGCTGCCGATGCTCCTGTATCTGGCGCAGGTGGTACCATGGAACTTGTTTTCATGCTGGTTATATTCGGCCTGATCTTTTATTTCATGATTTTCCGTCCACAATCTAAGCGCGTTAAAGAGCATAAGAGCCTAATGAGCTCATTAGGTAAAGGGGATGAAGTCCTGACCAGCGGTGGCATACTGGGTAAGATCGCTAAAATCAGCGATGAAAATGACTACGTGTTGTTGTCTCTGAACGAAACAACTGAAATTACAATCAAGAAGGATTACATTGCGGCTGTATTGCCTAAAGGCTCTATTAAGTCACTTTAAGCCAAGAGGGCGATGGTGTGTTAAATAAATATCCAATGTGGAAGAACCTGATGGTGATGATTATCATCGCAGTAGGTTCTTTCTATGCGATTCCAAATCTCTTCGGGGAAGACTACGCTGTACAGGTTGTCGCTACCCGTGGTGCTGAGGTTACTGCAACGACTCAGTCGACCGTAAACGATATTCTTGCAAGCAAAAATATCGAGGTAAAACGTTCTGAACTTGAAAATGGACAATTGCTTGTTCGTGTCAATAACGGCGAGCAACAACTGTTAGCAAAAGAAGCGATTATCGAGTCTCTAGGTGATAAATACATCGTCGCCTTAAACTTAGCTCCAAAGACGCCACAGTGGCTAGAATCAATGGGCGGAAGTCCAATGAAGTTAGGTCTGGATCTACGTGGTGGTGTGCACTTCTTAATGGAAGTGGATATGGGCGAAGCGATCCGTAAGATGACTGAAGCCAAGATGTCAGATTTTAGAACCGATCTTCGTGGTGAAAAAATCCGATATGCAGGTATTCGAAATAGCGCTAAAGGTATCGAGATTAAGTTCCGTGATGAGGAAAACTTAGGCAGAGCTGAACGTTTTCTAAAGACTCGCGGTAATGACATGGTCTTTAGAGATATCTCATCTGGCGGTAATTACCTGTTACTGGCAAATCTTAGCGAAGCTTATGTTAAGCAAGTGAAAGAGGAAGCACTGCAGCAAAACATCACCACGATCCGTAATCGTGTGAATGAGCTAGGTGTAGCCGAGCCTGTTGTACAGCGTCAAGGTGCTGAGCGTATTATCGTTGAACTTCCAGGTGTTCAAGACACGGCTCGTGCTAAAGATATCTTAGGTGCAACTGCGTCAATTGAGTTCCACATGGTTGACGAGAAAGCCGATGCAGCTGCCGCTGCAAGTGGCCGCATCTCACCAAGTTCGCAGGTGTATAACCGCCGTAATGGTGGCCAAGTTGTGCTGCATAAAGCGGTTATGTTGACCGGTGATCATATTCAGGGCGCACAGCCAAGTTTCGATGAATACAGCCGTCCTCAGGTAAGTATTAACTTAGATTCTAAAGGCGGTTCTATCTTCTCAAATGTGACTAAGGACAACATTGGTAAACCAATGGCGACCCTGTTTATTGAGTATAAAGATAACGGCGAAAAGAATCCTGACGGCAGCATCAAGATGCAGAAGATTGAAGAGGTGATCTCAGTTGCCACTATTCAAGCACGTCTTGGTCGTAACTTTGTTATCACAGGTCTTGAGCATGCAGAAGCGCAAAGCTTAGCTCTACTACTTCGTGCTGGTGCCTTGATTGCGCCTGTGACAATCGTAGAAGAGCGCACCATTGGCCCAAGCCTAGGTGCTGAAAATATTCAAAACGGTATGCAAGCGATGATCTGGGGCATGGCCGTAGTACTCATCTTTATGTTGGTGTACTACCGTGGTTTTGGTCTTATTGCGAACTTAGCTCTAACGGCTAACTTGGTGATGGTTGTTGGCGTTATGTCGATGATCCCAGGTGCCGTGCTGACCCTACCAGGTATTGCGGGTATGGTGCTAACCGTGGGTATGGCTGTAGATGGTAACGTTCTAATTTATGAGCGTATCCGTGAAGAGCTACGTAACGGCCGCAGTGTGCAACAAGCGATCCATGAAGGTTATGGCAACGCGTTTTCAACCATCGCCGATGCGAACATCACCACCTTTATGACGGCATTGATTCTGTTTGCCGTGGGTACTGGTGCTGTTAAAGGTTTTGCTGTCACCTTGATGATTGGTATTGCGACGTCAATGTTCACTTCTATCGTGGGTACTCGCTCAATAGTTAACGCTATTTGGGGTGGTAAACGCGTTAAGAAACTATCTATATAAGGAGGCTTGATTATGTATCAGATTTTATCAATAAAAGGCACGATCAACTTCCTTCGTCATGCGTTGCCAATCAGCATGCTTTCACTGCTATTAGTGTTGGGATCGCTGACATCACTGGCAACTAAAGGTATCAACTGGGGATTGGATTTTACCGGTGGTACAGTTGTAGAGCTTGAGTTTTCATCGCCAATTGATCTGGAGATACTGCGAGGTAAGTTAACCAGTGTAGAGACCGATGGCGCTGTAGTACAAAACTTTGGCTCTAGTCGTGATGTACTGACTCGTCTTCCTGTTAAGGAAGGGGTTGCAACTGACACTCAGGTTGCCCAAGTTATGGAAGCGGCAACGGCACTGGATCCACAAGTGATCCAAAAGCGTGTTGAAGTTGTTGGTCCTCAGATAGGTAAAGAGCTGGCAGAGCAGGGTGGATTAGCGGTATTAGTTGCGCTTATCTGTATTCTTATCTATGTCTCTTTCCGATTCGAATGGCGCTTAGCGCTAGGGTCTGTAGCGGCATTGGCTCACGATGTTATTATTACCTTGGGCGTGTTTTCCTTGCTCCAGTTGGACTTTGATTTAACTGTGCTTGCAGGCGTACTAACGGTTGTTGGTTACTCGCTTAACGATACGATTGTTGTATTTGACCGTATTCGTGAAAACTTCCTTAAGATGCGTAAAAGCAGTCCTGAAGAGGTGGTCAACACCTCTATTACTCAGACAATGAGTCGTACTATCATCACAACCGGTACGACCTTAGTCGTGGTTGTTGCACTGTTCCTTAAGGGCGGCACCATGATCCACGGCTTTGCGACCGCATTGTTGATGGGTATCTTTGTCGGTACTTTCTCATCTATCTATGTGGCGAGTTTCTTAGCGATTAAGCTGGGAATTAACCGCGAGCATATGATGCCTGTAGAGATAGAAAAAGAGGGCGCGGATCAAGACGCATTGATGCCATAATTTTCTCAACCTAGTAGTTAGCCATCAAAGAAACTTATGATGGCAATTATGGAGATAGAAAAGAGGGCGCGGATCAAGACGCATTGATGCCATAATTTTCTCAACCTAGTAGTTAGCCATCATAGAAACTTATGATGGCAATTATGGAGATAGAAAAGAAGGCGCGGATCAAGACGCGTTGATGCCTTAATTTTTCAATATGAGTTAAGCGTGAAGAGCCACCTTTCGGTGGCTTTTTTATATCTGAGCGTATCTGTTAATAGTATCGAATTCAGCGGCGTTGACTCAAAAATGCTTGTTTTGCATCTGTTAATAATAGGTTTATTTGTTGTTAACTTGATTTTGGTCAGTTTATTCAAGTTTGCTCGATTTTTAGCTCTCGACAGGCTTCCCCATTTAGCAGTAGGATGTTGTCAGTCATTCTCTTTGTTGAGATAAAACCTATAAATTTGCCAGAAGAGCAATAGATGTTGGGGAATAATAGATGGAAGAGCGTAATCGAATGGTCGCAGGTGGAAACCTTCTACAGGCTCATACATGGAAGGGCTTATTGGAGGCGTGTGGAATAGAGGTTCAATTAAAAGGTGAAGCATTACTAGGAGGGATTGGTGAGCTTCCAGTTGATCTACAAAATGTCGAATTGTGGGTTCCTGAGTCTCAATATGAGAAAGCTAAAGCACAACTTGAGTCACTCAATACCGAAAGTCCCCAATGGCAATGTGTTCAGTGTCATGAAATGAATGAAGATAGCTTTGAGCTCTGCTGGCAATGCAGTGCTGAAAGGTGTGTTCAACACAACTAGTCATATTTTTATATTCTGTTTATTTTGGAGTTTTTCCTGTGCAGCACAATCCTGCTTTTTTAGCTTTGGTTGAGAGCATTTTGCCTCAGATAATGGAAATGTCGGTTGATGAGTATCAAAACAGTTCTGATTGGGAACTTATTGATGTTAGGGAAGATCATGAATGGTTGAAGGGACACCTTCCTAAAGCTCATCACTTGGGACGTGGGATCATAGAGCGTGATATCGAGACCCGCTTTGCTGATAAAGAAACGCCTATTTTGCTTTATTGCGGTGGCGGTTATCGCTCGGCTTTAGCTGCTATGAATCTACAGTTGATGGGGTATAGCAAGGTGAGATCTCTGACTGGTGGTTATAAAGCTTGGATAGAGCGTCAACTTCCAATAGTTCAAGCTTGATAGGCAGATTAGGAGTCATTTAGGATGCAGTATTTTCCTCTATTTGTTGATACCACAAAACTGAATGTTTTACTCATTGGCGCAGGTGAAGTCGCGAGTCGTAAACTTGAGCTGCTGGGGAGAACAGAAGCGTGCATTAAGGTTATTGCTATCGAAACCTCTGATGAGGTTCAGGGTTATGCCGATAAAAAACGTATTACTCTTATCCAGCGAGCTGTGGTTGAGGAGGATATTGCCGATGTGGATATTATCTATTTAGCGACAGCCAATGAGGCATTGAATGGTCACTTGGCTGATTTAGCTACCGCTCGCGGGATCTGGGTTAATGTCGTTGATAGTCCTGAACTCTGCCGCTTCATAACACCATCAATTGTTGATAGAGGTCGGTTACAAGTTGCGATAAGCACGGCTGGTGCAGCGCCTGTATTTGCTAGAGAGCTCCGTTCTCGAATTGAGTCATGGTTACCGCCCTCTCTTGCTGATCTATTTGATTTTGTGGCAGAGCATCGTAAAGAGGTGCAGGATAGGTTACCTGAGTTCAAGGCGCGTAAACTTTTTTGGGAGCATTTCTTTCGCTCAAATGGCGATAGGTTTGATGATAAAACTCTGCAGCGGTATGAGGATTCATTTCAGGGGCTGACTGCACAGGGTGAGATCCTATTAATTGATGATTGTACGTCGATTGTAATGCTTCCTATCTCTGCAATGCCGTTAATGCAAAGGTTAGATCATATCTTTAGCGATATTGAATTGCCTTTTACGCTGAATGAACTGGTTAGGCGAGATGCGACTAGAGAAAACTTGGTGGCTATTAGCGAGTTAACCCATCGGCTGGAGAAGGGAAAACGTAGTCTTGTCTTTGCTGATAGAGATAAGATCTCACAACTCAAAGCACACTTCCCAATGGCTAAGCACCTGAAAGCGGGCTCTCTTTAAACTGATTGTTGTTAGCTTTTTGATATTGGCTCTCACAGTGAAGGCCAATATCAGTTTTCACCAATTCATCGCTTAACTTACTCTTTATTACTTCTTCGTTTCTCGAAGCTATACTTAAATTACTTTTAAGGTACACTAGCGTCAATTATCTAAAGACAAAAGTAGTTATGGCACCTAAAGCAACGGTTTATAAAGTAAATTTACAGATAGCCGATATTGACCGCGGCTATTACCAAGATCATAATTTGACCTTAGCTCAACATCCTTCAGAAACTGATTCACGAATGATGCTGCGTTTACTTGCATTCGCCATGAATGCCAGTGATACGCTTGAGTTCAGCAAGGGGCTCTGTGTTGAAGATGAGCCAGAGTTATGGGAAAAGACACTCGTTGGTGACATTGAGCTCTGGATTGAGTTTGGTCAAAGTGATGAGAAGTGGTTACGTAAAGCCAGTGGTCGAGCTAAGCAGGTTCAGCTATTTGCTTACGGTGGACGTAGTGTTCCCATATGGTGGCAACAGAATGAGCAAGCCTTCTCCCGTTATAAAAATCTGAAAGTATGGAATATCCCTGAGAATGCGGTGAAAGAGATGGGCGAGCTAGTAAGCCGGAGTATGTCGCTTCAATACAATATTAGCGAAGGACAGATCTGGGTTTCAAATGATGACGGCAGTGTATTAGTTGAGCCTGAGCTTTTAAAAGAGTAGTGCGACACAATATTGAAAAAATTAATAAAAAGCCAGTCGCATGACTGGCTTTTTATTGGTGTGAGCTAATTAAATATTAAGCTTCTTCAATGATCCCCTCATCACCTTTGCCTTTTGTTTTAATGATGATAAGTGCTGAGATAATCGCTGTTGAAATAAGGCCCGCAATGGTTGAAATAGTGATAGGTAAGCCGGCACCCAAGGTTTCAGAACTCAATAGGAAGCTTATTACCACTGTCGTCATAAACATCGCTGGAATAGTGCATATCCAATGTAGTTTGTTATGACGTAACAGGTATGCAGATGCAGTCCACAACATCATGACTGCTGTTGTTTGATTCGCAACACCAAAGTAGCGCCAGATAACTCCAAAGTCGACTTGAGTCAGAATTGCGCCCATCACAAATAGTGGGATTGCCAGTAGTAGACGCTTAGGCAGAGCCGTTTGTGGCATCTTAAAGAACTCAGAGAGAATTAAGCGTGCTGAACGGAAGGCTGTATCACCTGATGTGATTGGCAGAATAATCACGCCTAAGATAGCCATAAAGCCACCTACTGCACCGAGAAGACCAGTTGATGCTTCGTATACAACGTTAGCTGGATTACCACCCATGCCGTCACTGAGTCCCTGTACACCACCAAAGAATGACAGGGCAATAGCACACCAGATCAGGGCGATAACACCTTCACCTATCATGGCACCAAAGAATACAAAGCGGCCATTTGATTCATTCTCAACGCAGCGTGCCATCAAAGGAGATTGCGTTGCATGGAAACCTGATACGGCGCCACATGCAATAGTGATAAAGAGTGCAGGCCACAGTGGCATATCGTTAGGATTTAAGTTAGTTAGGAAGTCTTTGGCTTCAAACCCTGGTAAGAGTGTGTGCTCGCTTGACACTACGATAGCAATTGTTAGTCCAATAGACATGAACAGTAGTAAGGCGCCGAAGAATGGGTATAACCTGCCTATGATCTTGTCGACCGGAACAATGGTTGCAATAAGGTAGTAAGTAAAAATAATGCCAACAAAGATTGAAACATCCCAGCCTGTTAACTTACCAAGCAGACCTGCAGGTGCTGAAATAAATACCACACCAACAAGTAGTAGTAAGATGATGGCAAATACGTTCATAAAGTGCTTTGCACCTTTGCCTAAGTATTTACCCGCTAGGTTTGGTACCGATTGACCGTTATTGCGTACCGATAGCATACCAGAGAAGTAGTCATGGACTGCACCAGCAAAAATACAACCAAACACTATCCACAGCATAGCTGCAGGGCCATAAAGCGCACCCAGTATTGGGCCAAAGATTGGACCCACACCCGCGATATTAAGTAGTTGGATTAGGTAGACCTTGCCTTTTGACATCGGGACGAAGTCAACACCATCGGTTTTGGTGAATGCAGGTGTTTGGCGTTGGGTATTGATCCCAAATACTTTCTCGACAAACTTACCGTAGATAAAGTATCCGCCAATCAATAGGCCGACACACATTAGAAACCACATCATAATTACAATCTCCGATTTTCAGTTGCAGCGATTGTAAAGATTTGTTGTGACAAGATCTGAGTAAAAGAGGTCAGTGGTCGTTTTGGGCAAGTCAGCGGTTTTATGTTTGAGTTAAGTGGTAGCGCACCTTTGACTACCACTTAGGTGTATCTGCGTTATTGAAAGCCAAAAAGCTGTTTAAGCGGTTTTAGATAGCGTCTCGATACTGGCACCTTAGCTCCAGATAGGGTGATCACCTCGGCGCCACTCTCTTGTACCTCTATCTCAGAGACTGCGTCAGGTTTAATAAGGTATTGCCTATGGCATCTTACAAGTGATGTTTTCTCTTCGAGCACTTTCAGGGTTAAGTGAGTGTGTACCAACTCCTTACTGGTTGCGATATGGATACCACTAAGATCGCTAAAAATATATTCAACCTCACTTAACGGCAGTACTTTTAGTCTTGTGCCCGTATAACAGGGAAGGTGAGTGAGTATTTTTGGGGCCAAGACTTCAACAGGCTTAGGGCTGAGATCTTTTCTTATTCGCTTAAGAGTTTGCGATAGTCTCTCTTCATCAATAGGCTTTAATAGATAATCAAACGCGTGATTGTCGAAAGCCTTAATGGCATATTCATCGAAGGCGGTGACAAATACCACATAGGGCATAGTGTCAGGGTCTAACATGCCTATCAGCTCCATACCTGTGATCTTCGGCATCTGGATATCGAGAAAAAGCAGTTGAGGTTTATGTTTTGATATCATCTGCAGTGCTTCAATGGCATTACTGCATTGCCCGACGATATCGATATCTTGATGCTCACTAAGTAGGTCAAGTAACTCTTCACGAGCGAAAAGTTCATCGTCAACTATCATTGAGGTGATCACTGTGTGGCTCCAGAGTAGGGTAATTGAATACTTACTTTAGTGTAACTATCCGGTTCAGAGTCAACTTTAAGGCCATATTCAGAGCCAAACTGATTTTGAAGCCGTTTATGTACCAGATTCATACCTAGCCCCTCTGAATTTTCTTTTAGCTGATATAAGCCTGCATTATCGGTAACTTCCAATAGCAACAGTTCATCGGTGATGCTGGCGGTAACTTGGATAATCCCTTTATCTAACATGTGTGATGTACCATGTTTTACAGCGTTTTCAATAATAGGCTGCAGAGTAAAAGCGGGAAGCCGGTAATGACGCAGTGATTCATCAATATGAATGTTTACCTCTAACTTATCGATAAAGCGGGCTTTCTCTATGGTTAAATAGGACTCGATATGTTCCAGCTCATCTTCAAGTGTCACTAAGCCTGTGGTGCGCTTTAAATTGATTCGCAGAAACTGAGCTAGTTGCTGGATAAGCTTTCTTGCCTTGAGTGGGTCTCTTTTTATAATCGCAGCTATCGTGTTTAGTGCATTAAACAGAAAGTGTGGATTGACTTGAGCTTGCAACAGTTTTAGCTCAGCCTGAGTTAACAAGTTTTGCTGCTGCTCGAATCGGCCAAATAGGATTTGGTTGGATAGTAATCGTCCAATGCCTTCGCCTAGGGTGCGATTAATATTGAGAAAAAGCTTATTTTTAGGCTCATAGAGTTTAATCGTACCTATCACTTGAGTCTCACTGCGAAGCGGGATAACTAAGCTTGAGCCTAATCCACATTGGGAAGAGATAGAGCAGGCATAAGCAACATCGACACCATCGGCAAACATGACACAGTTGTTATCTATTGCATCTTGAGTGATTTGAGATGAGATAGGGGTACCTGGAATGTGGTGATCAGCACCAGCGCCAATAAATGCTAACAGTTTTTCGGTATCTGTGATCGCAACGGCGCCAACATTAGTCTCCTCAAGTATAATTTTGGCAACTTTAGCACTGCTTTTTTGATCGAACCCCTTGGAGAGCACACCGACACTGCGTTCAGCAATTTTTAGTGCTTTGGTTGAAAATACCGATGACATCTTATCGAACATGGTTTTTTGATCCCGAACCATGCTCATAAAGAGTGCTGCACCGATCGAGTTAACCAGCAGCATAGGTAGGGCTATCTGTTTAACCAGAGACCAAGCATCTCCAAACGGCTGAGCGACGAGCAGTATTACGCCCATCTGCAACATCTCAGCAGAAAAAGTGACTAAACACACCAACAAAGGGGCGTAGATAAGCTCACTTTTCCCCTGTTTTCTGAGGTACAAACTGATAATTCCTGCTGATAATCCCTCAAGTGTGGTGGAGATCGCGCAGGCAAGATCGGTAAAGCCCCCCATACTGTATCTGTGAAGCCCACCAGTTAATCCAACTAAAAAGCCAGTGACAGGCCCGCCAAGCAAACCGCCGAGTACGGCGCCCATAGCTCGGGTATTGGCGAGTGCATCATTTGTGTGCTCACCAAAATAGGTCGCCATAACACAGAAACTTGAAAAGGTGAGATAGATAAATATCTTATGGGGTAGGCGAGTGGCAGCCTCAGAAAAAAACTGAAATAGCGGTGTTTTACTGACCAGATACACCATGACCAGATACAGACTCATCTGCTGGGTTAAAAGTAAGACTAATGACATCGATAACGATCCCTGAATGCGATAATGGCATTTTGCCAGAGCGGCGGTAAATAACAAAATAGTGAGACGACTTAATCATTATTTTGCGGTGGTGATCAAAGCCTGTGTGAGTTAAAAACGCTACTCTTATCTTGAATATAAAACGTTGGAGAACTAAATGACTCAATCAATACATGGTCATCAGGTAATGGAGTTGATGTTGGCACTGAATAAAGCCATCAGCAAAGAGGAGTTAAAGCTGTTAATGCTGAGGCAGTTTGGTGCTTCAGCCAAGTATCATACCTGCTCTGCGTGTGAGATGAGTGCTGATGAATTGATTATACTGCTAGAGAGGAAAGGCAAATTTATCATTTCTGAACGGGGTGTTGAAACAGCAAGAGAAAAGATTTGCAATCATTAGTTTAAATTGAACTAGCAGAGTAGCTATGTGCTGGTGTGGGAGTTAATCTTCACCTTTGCCGATAACATTCTCTCTTTCTTCATCACTGAGATCAAAAAAGTCGTGAATTAAGATCCTAATTAAACGGGATTTCGCTATTTTCGATTGAGTGGCTAGCTCATCTAAGACGGTGATGGCATCCTCTGTCAGCGAGAAGGTGGCATGTTTGAATATTTTGGTGGAATGTTTATCTAAGCCATTGAGTTGAGCCTGTCTTAATTTTTTTCTATTGCGACTAACGGCACTTGGTTTGCCAAATGCGTAACTATTGGCATCTTCAATAAAGTCATCGACAGAGATGCAATCTTGATGTGACTTCTTCTTTCGTCTTTTGAGATCAGTTAAGCTCATAACTATTCTCTGGTTCTATTGCAAAAATCTCATCGGCGATGGCTACAATCTCCGTCGCGGCTTTACCTTCTGGCTCTATCTCCATCACTGAGGCCCCTTGCTCTTCACTGTCATCGTAGATATTCCTGTTAAAAGTAACCGAGTTCAACACCCTGAGGCCAAAGGATTGCACCACCTCTTTTGCTTCGAGGATACGTTTATATTGACTGGGAAGTGAGGGGCATTGTGTCATCACTATGGTTGCTACCATCTTAGGGTTGACCATTTTACAGGTGCTAAGCATATCTTCCATATGGGGAAGGGTCTTAAGATCACGGCGTTTAGGTCTTAAGGGCAATATGACGTATGTGGCAACCGACATCGCAGCACGCATAGCAAGGTTATCTTGACCACCACAATCGACAATGACGTAATCGAATCGCTCATCTTGGCTAAGGAGATCGTTACGAATTTTGCCATAAAGTTGAATGCAGTTGATAGTCGGAAGTTCGGGGTCTTCATTACGTGCTTGGATCCAATCGGAGGTTGTTCGTTGCGGATCGCAATCTACCATCAGAACATTTGCTTGAAATTTTCGCGTAATATGAACGGCCACATTTTGGGCTAAACAGCTTTTTCCTGCTCCTCCTTTTTCACCTCCCACGAGAATGATCATATAAGCATCTCCATCATCTTTTCCATTATTATCCCAAGGTTATTAAGTAGGAATAAGTATAGAACAGACTATTTGATGCTGCTGAAAACTCGTGAGAAATTGATATTAGTAGCTAGGGACCAGTTGCACTGCAGTATGGAAAAACTCGCCCACATTTTTGCAACGACAAACTTGGCCTTTAACTGTGTGTCTTTTATCGTTATCTGGATTAAATGAAATTTCGATGAGCTCGCCTAACTTAAAACTGTTTTGATGTTCGAAGAGTACTCCGTGCCTAGCTAGGTCCACACAGGTGGCATCTGTTGACTGCAATTGCTGATCTTCACCTTGCCAGCTAACCTCTATTTTATCGGATTCCATATCAAGTCTGAGTGAATGGCGGCGATCTTCACTTTCTTCCATGTAAATGTTCCTTTAATCGAGCTTAAGATAGGTAATATAAAAGTAGCATGCTTCTTGAGCTAAAAACAAAAAATAATGGTAAGGATTTGGAAGGGAAGTGACTCAGCCCCGTAGGGCTGAGTGAAGTGTAATGCTGGATAGCGATTGCTATTAATCTTGAATCTTAGGGTAGGGAAGCTTAAGTTGACCCCAGCGAATAATGATAACGGTGGAAGCCAGTATTAAGGTTGAAACTGCGATGGCGATAATTCGCCAGTCACTCATCCCTTTCATATCTAAGATTAAGTAGCGTGCCAAGGCAACAATTGCAATATAGAGTGGCATTCGAACAGGCAACTTGCCAGATTCTATATAGTTAGCCACCATGGCGAGCACTTCGAGGTAAATAAATAGCAGAAGTAGATCGGCAAGCGCGACACTGCCAACGTCGAAGATATGAAATACCTCCTGCCCAATTGCAACAACTGTAGCTAACGCAATGATAATCAATACGAAGTGCTCAACAGCTTTTAAACCTTTTGAACTATATTGTTTGTATATTGATCTCATAAGGACCTCTGAACAATTTTTTTCAATGGTACCAAGATTCAAAGTCCATGTTTATTTATCTGTGTGATGACTTTCACAATAATAGGAATCATTAGACAAGACTTGATTAGATTGAAAAGAGGAGTAAAAGAAAGGCATAAAAAAAGCCACCTATAAAGATGGCTTTTCTATGGCACTATTTACATCTGTATTGTTGTCAATTAACGCTTAAGCGCTTCACTTAATAGTGGGCGTGCGGTTTTAACAATGGCAGAGGTTACTTTAGGGGCACCAGCGATGATGTTGCCAGAATTCATATACTCATGGTTGCCAGTGAAATCGGTAACGGTACCGCCAGCTTCACGCACTAGTAGGTCGCCTGCTGCGATATCCCAAGGCTTAAGACCAATTTCGAAGAAACCATCAACACGACCTGCAGCTACATAAGCAAGATCAAGCGCGGCTGAGCCTGCACGACGAACGTCGGCACACTGGGTGAATAGTTCACCAAAGATCTTCATGTAAGTTTCGGTGTGCTGTTTAGCTTTAAATGGGAAGCCTGTAGCGATAATAGTTTCATTAAGCTCATTATGCTTAGAAACGCGCATACGGAAATCGTTAAATTTTGCACCTTTACCACGAGTCGCTGTAAATAGTTCATCACGGATAGGATCGTATACAACGGCAACTTCTGTCTTACCCTTATGTTGAAGAGCGATAGAAACTGCGAAGTGAGGAATGCCTCTAACAAAGTTGTTAGTGCCATCCAGAGGGTCAATAATCCAGACGAACTCTTTGTTCTCGCCTTTGTTCTCACCATTCTCTTCACCAACAATGGTGTGATCAGGGTAAGATTTACGGATCTGATAAGTAATGGCAGCTTCAGCTTCTTTGTCTACGTTTGTAACGTAGTCATTGATACCTTTGGCTGTTACTTCGATCTTATCGAGTTCAGCGAAGGCACGTATAATCGTTTGGCCGGCAGCGCGGGCAGCGCGCACAGCAATAGTCTGCATCGGATGCATTACAATCCCCTGGATGTTAAAGAACAGATATAAATAATCGGGGCGCATTATACCTAAAGCCAACTCAAAAGCAAGCTTAGCGGCATGGATGTCGTTAGATGTTTGATAAGTGATTATATGAAATACTGATTTAAGTATTAAAGTTTCATGGTCTGCTGTGATAACATTCTTTTCTGTGTTCCGTCATCAAAATTAAGTAGTTTCATGCTAAGCAATATTCGCGTCGTTCTCGTTGGTACATCTCATCCAGGCAACATAGGTTCCACCGCTCGTGCAATGAAAACCATGGGCCTCTCCACACTTTATTTAGCTGAGCCAAGAGTAGAGCCTGATGGTCACTCAGTGGCCTTGGCTGCTGGTGCATCAGATATTCTTAAACATGCCGTTACGGTTGATAGTGTTGCCGAGGCGATAGCTGATTGCAGTTTAGTGATAGCAACCAGCGCAAGAAGTCGTACATTAGACTGGCCAATGTTAGAGCCAAGAGAAGCGGGAGAAAAACTCGTATCCTCTGCACTAACAGGTCCTGTTGCTATCGTATTCGGGCGCGAAAATAATGGCCTGACAAATGAAGAGTTACAGAAGTGTAACTATCATGTCGCGATTCCTGCCAATCCTGAATATACCTCATTAAATCTAGCCCAAGCTGTGCAGATCATCTGTTATGAAGCACGTGTGGCTCACTTAGCTCAGGTGCAACGTGATTTTGAAAATGCCAAACCTGCCGATTATGTTGAGCCGGAAAATGAGTATCCTTTTGCAAGTGAGCGTGAGAATTTTTTCACTCACCTTGAAAAGACATTACTCAATACAGGCTTTATTGTTAAGCAGCATCCAGGACAAGTGATGACTAAGCTGCGCCGCCTTTTCAGTCGGGCAAGACTTGAAAAGCAAGAGATGAATATTCTTCGTGGCATGCTGACTTCCATCGATAAGAAAGTGGCGACAAAAGATAAGAGCGAAACATAAGGAGTCGATCACAATGGGAGTGATAGCCAGAATTAAAGATGATATAGCCTCAATCTATCATCGCGATCCCGCAGCTCACGGTACTTTAGAGATATTATTGAATTACCCAGGCATGCAAGCTATTTGGATCCATAGGGTGAGCCATAAACTTTGGCTTAGTCAATGGCGACTTCTCTCTCGTTGTTTATCTACTTTTTCCCGCTGGTTAACGGGGGTAGAAATTCATCCCGGTGCACGGATTGGTGATCGCTTTTTTATCGATCATGGTATGGGGGTAGTGATTGGCGAAACAGCCGAAATTGGTGATGACTGTACTCTCTATCACGGTGTGACTCTCGGTGGCACAACTTGGCAGTCGGGTAAGCGGCATCCAACGTTAGGGAATAATGTTGTGATTGGTGCTGGAGCACAGGTTCTCGGTCCTATTACTATGCATGACGGAGCCAGAGTTGGTTCTAACTCGGTTGTGGTTAAAGATGTTCCCAAAGACACCACAGTTGTTGGGATCCCCGGCAGGGTGGTTGCAACGCCAAATGATGTCACTAAAGAGCAGACGAAAAGGCGTAGTGAAATGGCGAAGAAATATGGCTTCGATGCTTACGCAGTTTCACCGGATAATCCTGATCCCGTCGCTAATGCGATTGGGCAGATGCTGGATCATATGCACTTGATGGATTCAAAGGTTCAGGAGGTCTGTCAGGCAGTCCAATCAATGGGAGGTTCAGTGTGTACAGATAAACTTCCTGAACTTGAAGTGGATGAGTTTAGTGATGCTGAACATGCTGCTGCGCAGAAGAGAAAGAAAGCAATTGATGAGTTTGATCCCATAATCTGAGATTTCGTGAGTATTATGGTAAAGATTCATTGAAAAAATTGAGTAAAACAGGTTAAATACCCCACCAAACTCGAGGGGTATTTTTGTTTAATGGCGAAAAAACCATGTAGCTCAAATGCCAAGCTTAATACTTGACTAAACTACTAGGTTTAATACTTGACTAAAACACTCAGGTATGTTTGAATTCACTTAAGCATTTTTGGGAGCTGTAGTCGCTATGAAACTTACATCAAAAGGTCGGTATGCTGTTACAGCCATGTTAGATGTTGCTATGCATTCAACCGCTGGACCTGTTCCGTTGGCCGATATTTCTGAACGTCAGGGGATATCACTTTCTTACCTCGAACAACTTTTCGCAAAACTCAGAAAGCAAGGATTGGTTTCTAGTGTCAGAGGACCAGGCGGTGGTTACCGTTTAGGCGCTGATGCAGGAGAGATATCTGTTGGTATGGTGGTACGTGCAGTCGATGAGTCTGTCGATGCTACCCGTTGCCAAGGGCAAGGAAACTGTCAAAGCGGAACTCGCTGTCTTACCCATTCACTTTGGGGAGATCTGAGTAAGCAGATTTCTGATTTTTTAAATGGTATTAGTCTTGCGGGTTTAATGACGAAACGAGATGTACAATTTATCTCTATTAAACAAGATGAAATACAACAGGAACAAAGAGTAACACTATAAGTTAACTTTGTTATTTTATAATTTTTTTTGTACTTTGTTCGACCTTACTCAAGGTTACGCTGTACGGAGTGTGTAATGAAGCTTCCTATCTACTTAGATTATGCTGCGACTACGCCGGTTGATCCCCGTGTTGCAGAAAAAATGATGCAGTGCATGACTATGGACGGCATCTTTGGTAACCCGGCATCCCGTTCTCACCGTTATGGTTGGCAAGCTGAAGAAGCTGTCGATATTGCCCGTAACCAAGTTGCTGATCTAATTAATGCCGATCCTCGTGAGATCGTATTTACATCCGGTGCTACAGAGTCTGACAACCTAGCAATTAAAGGTGTGGCTCACTTCTACCAGAAGAAAGGCAAGCACATCATTACCAGTAAGACTGAGCACAAAGCGGTACTCGATACTTGTCGTCAACTTGAGCGCGAAGGTTTTGAGGTGACTTACCTTGCACCAGAAGCTAACGGCCTTATTCCATTGGCTACTATTGAGTCTGCAATGCGTGAAGACACTGTTCTTGTTAGCATCATGCACGTAAACAATGAGATTGGCGTGATCCACGACATTAATGCCATTGGCGAACTTTGCCGTAGCAAGAAGATTATCTTCCATGTCGATGCTGCGCAAAGTGCAGGTAAGTTACCGCTTGATGTCCAGGAAACCAAAGTCGATCTACTTTCAATTTCAGCACACAAAATGTACGGCCCTAAGGGGATTGGTGCATTGTATGTTCGTCGTAAGCCACGTATTCGTCTAGAGGCGGCTATGCACGGTGGTGGACACGAGCGTGGTATGCGTAGTGGTACGTTAGCGACTCACCAAATTGTTGGTATGGGAGAAGCTGCTGCAATCGCGAAAGCTGATATGGAAGCCGATAATGCACGCATTGCTGGGTTACGTGACCGTCTTTGGAACGGTGTTAAAGGCATCGAAGAGACTTACATTAACGGTGATGTTGAACAACGTTACTGCGGCAGTCTCAATGTCAGCTTCAACTTTGTTGAAGGTGAGTCATTGATGATGGCCCTGAAAGATCTGGCTGTTTCATCGGGTTCAGCTTGTACTTCCGCAAGTTTGGAACCAAGTTATGTGCTTCGTGCACTAGGCTTAAATGATGAGATGGCACATAGCTCAATTCGATTCTCAATCGGTCGTTTTACGACTGAAGAAGAGATCGACCACGCAATTGAAACAATTAATAAATCTATTGATAGTTTGCGGGATATGTCTCCACTTTGGGAGATGTTTAAAGATGGTGTTGACCTTGAACAGGTTCAGTGGGCTCACCATTAATCCAATATTAAACAATAACTAATCAATAGAATTTGGAGTAGTATCATGGCTTATAGCGAAAAAGTACTCGATCACTATGAGAATCCACGTAACGTAGGTTCTTTCGATAAAAATGATCCGTCAGTTGTGACAGGTATGGTGGGTGCACCAGCTTGTGGTGACGTAATGAAGCTTCAACTTAGAATTGATGCTGATGGCGTGATTGAAGATGCCAAGTTCAAAACTTACGGTTGTGGCAGTGCGATAGCCTCTAGCTCACTTGTGACCGAGTGGGTTAAAGGTAAGACGATTGAAGAAGCTGCTGCGATCAAAAATACTGATATTGCTGAAGAGCTTGCACTACCTCCTGTGAAGATCCATTGCTCAATTTTGGCCGAAGATGCAATTAAAGCGGCGATTGATGATTATAAGTCAAAGCAAGATAAGTAATTTCCGGAGTTAAGATGGCTATTTCAATGACTCCTGCGGCTGCCGAACGCGTTAAAAGCTTTCTGGACAGTCGCGGCAAGGGAATTGGTTTACGATTAGGGCTCAAAACATCAGGGTGTTCAGGGATGGCTTACATCATTGAATTTGTTGATGATTTGAACGCTGATGATGAAGTATATGAGATCGATGGTGTGAAAATTATTATCGATGCAAAAAGCTTTATCTACCTTCAGGGGATCGAGTTAGACTTCGTCAAAGAAGGACTCAATGAAGGTTTCCAGTTTAACAATCCCAACGCTAAAGGGGAGTGCGGCTGTGGTGAAAGTTTCACAGTCTAAAGAATTAAACCATGAACTATTTTGAGCTGTTTAGTTTTACCCCTACCTACCAAATCGACACCGCCTTACTTGCAGAGCGCTATCGCGAACTGCAAAGGGCGGTTCATCCCGACAAGTTCGCTAATGCCAGTGAGCAAGATAAGCGCATCGCAGTACAGCGTACAGCACAAGTCAATGATGGTTTTTCGACGTTAAAGGATCCAATATTGAGAGCTGAACATATGCTCTCATTGAATGGGATCGATTTAAAACATGAGTCGACAACCGTTAAAGATACGCTCTTTTTGATGCAGCAGATGGAGTGGCGCGAATCACTTGAAGATATCTCTGATAGTAGTGATCCTGATACGGCTATCTCTGATCTCCATGAGTCATTTAGTGATTATGCAAAACAGATTGCTGAAGAGCTAAGTGGATTACTCTCGAGTACCAATGAAGCTGAGTTAATTCAAGCTGCTGATCTTATCCGTAAGCTTAAATTTATGGCAAAATTGCAGATTGAGTTAGAACGTATCGAAGATGCCTTGTTTGAGTAAGCTTACATTGTCACAATATTAATCGTCTTTTAATTGATTAGCTTTTTTCTCTTTTGCTAATTTTTAGGTTGGAATTTTATGGCCCTATTGCAGATCGCTGAGCCCGGACAGAGTGCCGCTCCCCATCAACATCGTCTGGCGGTTGGTATTGATTTAGGTACCACAAACTCGTTAGTTGCGGCTGTTCGCAGTGGCGTCGCAAACACGCTGCCAGATGACAAGTCTCATCACTCATTGCCTTCGGTGGTCCGATACACTCAAGAGGGTGTTGAGGTTGGAGTGGATGCAGAAGCTAACTCAGCGAAAGATCCACAAAATACCATTATTTCAGTTAAGCGTTTTATGGGACGCAGTTTGAGTGATATTCGCTCTGGGGTACAAGATTTACCCTATCAACTCGAAACCAGTGAAAACGGTCTACCTGTGTTCGTAACGGAGCAGGGCAAAGTTAACCCGATACAGGTTTCTGCTGAAATTTTAAAACCTTTAGTTTCACGTGCTGAAAAAACCTTAGGTGGCGAGTTAGAAGGTGTTGTTATTACGGTTCCTGCATATTTCGATGATGCACAGCGCCAAGGTACTAAAGATGCTGCAGGCTTACTTGGTGTAAAAGTGCTGAGATTGCTTAATGAGCCTACCGCAGCGGCAATCGCTTATGGACTTGATTCTGGACAAGAGGGCGTTATTGCCATCTATGATCTTGGTGGCGGAACTTTTGATATCTCTATATTGCGTTTGCATAAAGGGGTGTTTGAAGTATTAGCCACTGGCGGTGATTCCGCTTTAGGTGGTGATGATTTTGATCATCTTCTATACCAACATCTTTTGAATCAATGGCAGCTAGCGTCACCTTCTGCAACCTTAAGTCGTCGCCTTCTGATTGAGTCTCGACGGGTGAAGGAGGCACTTACTGATAATATTCAAGTAACAGCCTCTATTAAACTCGATGATGGAACTGAGCTCACTCATGATGTGGCTAAAGCTACATTTGATGATTTGATCAGTAGCTTAGTTAAGAAAACGGTTAGCAGCTGCCGTCGAGCCTTGCGTGATGCTGGTGTCACTAATGATGAAGTATTAGAAACAGTAATGGTGGGGGGGTCAACCCGCGTACCACTTGTGCGCGAGCTGGTGGATAAGTTTTTTGGTAAAGAGCCATTAACCTCCATTGACCCTGACAGAGTCGTCGCCATTGGCGCAGCGATTCAAGCTGATATTTTAGTCGGCAATAAGCCTGAGTCAGACCTTCTGCTTCTCGATGTGCTTCCTTTATCATTGGGTATAGAGACCATGGGCGGGTTAGTCGAGAAGATTGTGTCACGCAATACGACTATTCCTGTTGCTAAGGCTCAGGAGTTCACCACATTTAAAGATGGCCAAACAGCAATGGCATTCCATGTGGTTCAAGGAGAGCGAGAGCTGGTTGACGATTGCCGCTCTTTGGCAAGATTTACACTTAAGGGGATCCCGCCTTTAGCTGCTGGTGCTGCACATATACGTGTGACCTTTCAGGTTGACGCAGATGGATTATTAAGTGTCACTGCTATGGAGAAATCGACGGGAGTACAGTCTAGCATTCAAGTTAAGCCTTCTTTTGGATTAACTGATGAAGAGATTGGTACCATGCTCAAAGACTCTATGGCGAATGCCAAAGAAGATATCACTAGGCGCATGTTGGCAGAACAAAAAGTGGAAGCTGCAAGAGTATTAGAGACCTTATCAGCTGCTTTGCAAAAAGATGCGGTACTTTTGACAGAGAGTGAGCGCAGCGATATTGAGCAAGCTATGGCAAGCTTAGCGCAGATCAGCAGCCAAGATGATGCTGACGCAATAGAGAAAGCGATCGAAGCTTTAGATGCTAGTACGCAAGATTTTGCGGCTAAGCGTATGGATAATTCAATCAAGTTGGCACTGAAGGGCCAATCAGTTGATAGTATTTAACGGGTAATCAATAGGTAAATAAGATGCCACAAATAGTATTTCTACCCCATGAAGAGTTATGTCCCGACGGTGCAGTGGTTGAAGCGGCTGAAGGTGAAACAGTATTAGATGTTGCTTTGCGTAATGGCATTCATATTGAGCATGCTTGTGAGAAATCCTGTGCATGTACAACATGTCATGTGATCATAAGAGAAGGCTTCGATGAGCTTGAAGAGAGTGATGAACTTGAAGATGATATGCTAGACAAGGCGTGGGGTTTAGAGCCGGAAAGTAGACTTTCATGTCAATCAAAAGTGCCCAGTACCGATCTTGTGGTTGATATTCCTAAATACACCATCAATATGGTGAGTGAAGGCCACTAGGTCTAGCTTTTTAAAAGGTCAGCTAAATAGCTGGCCTTTTTTGTAGGCCTTCTATAATTTATTGGTATTCACGGAGATAATAGGAGCTTTACTATGTCACTTAAATGGATTGATTCGCTCGATATTGCGATAGAGTTGCTTGAAAAGTTTCCAGAGGTAGACCCTGTGTCTGTTCGCTTTACCGATCTTTATGAATGGGTATTAGCGCTAGATGCTTTTGATGACGATCCTAATCATTGTAATGAAAGAGTACTTGAAGCGATACAAGCTTGTTGGATAAGTGAAATATAGCGTAGCCTATCTCTGTCATATGTATTAAGATAGTTAGGTGGATAATTTTTAACGACTTTTTATCCACCATGTCAATTCTCTGTGATCTTTATCACTCTGCAAATTTTAGTTCTTAGACCGCGATCTCATTCTCTTGCTTTTAAAGGTAGGATTTTGTCTCGAAATTTCGTATAATCCGCGCGAATTCAAAAACCTGTTTATAAAAAAGGAAGCTTTTCATGGCTATCGAACGTACTTTTTCTATCATTAAGCCTGATGCTGTTGCAAAAAATAACATCGGCGCTATCTATAACCGTTTTGAAACTGCTGGCCTGAAAATCATCGCATCTAAAATGGTTCACCTAAGCAAAGAGCAAGCTGAAGGTTTCTATGCTGAGCACAGTGAGCGTCCTTTCTTTGGTGCACTTGTTGCATTTATGACTTCTGGTCCTATCATGGTTCAAACGCTTGAAGGCGAGAATGCTGTTCTAGCTCACCGTGATATCTTAGGCGCTACTAACCCAGCTGAAGCTGCTCCAGGTACTATCCGTGCTGACTTCGCAGAGAGCATTGATGAGAACGCTGCACACGGTTCTGATTCTGTTGCTTCTGCTGAGCGTGAAGTTGCTTATTTCTTCAGTGCTGAAGAGCTTTGCCCACGTACTCGTTAAATTTTGAATATAACGTGTAACTTAATAAAAGGAGCCCTCAGGCTCCTTTTTTGTACCTGCTCTCATTCTCACCTCTCCTAACTGCGTATCTGTAAGTAATGTAAATGACAGTCGTTTAGCTTCTATTCGACACTTATCTTTTCTTTCTATAATTCAGAATTCCTTTCTATCGACGCATTATTACTCGTTTATAAAGGGCAACTTTTTAATAATGAATGGCCTTTATTTTATTCAGTGCTATTAATTTTTAATTTAATTTCCGTTTCATTTTGATACGTTGTTTTCTGGGTTGTTGCATCTTGGTACTTAATTAATAAGTATAAAACATGTGGTGTTTTTTGTATCTTTTGTGGTGTTTCAATTCACCTCATTTAATTTTATTGTGATTGTTAGTTTTATTTTGAACCTCTCTATGTTTTTGAATTTTAATGGTATTTATATTTTAAAATTGTTAATTGTATCAATTGTTTACATCGTCGTTATTTAAATGTGTCTTCTGTTGACTTGTTTCGATGTATTTAACATTATTGGTTCATAAGGTTGTCACCTTTACTTCATTTAGAAACTATTAATAACAATAACAATTATCATCGAATTTATTTTCTACTAAATAAGTGGTTAATATGATGAGGGAGAATATATGAATACTTTGTCCTTAACAGCAAAAGCAGTACGCAGTAGTTTTATTGTCGCTGCTGCATCTTCAGTTGCATTTTCCGGCTTAGCTTTTGCCGAAGAGCAGCAAGAAGGTGCAAAAGTTGAACGCATTGAAGTGACAGGTTCTCGCATTCAACGAACTGACATGGAGACGGCTAGCCCTGTTACAGTCATTGATGCCAGTGCAATCAAGGCCGCTGGTGCAACTTCTATTGATGAAGTATTGCAAAAGATGACCGCAACTGGTGGTGCAATGACCAATCCAGGGATTAACAATGGTTCTCAGGGTAACGCCTCTATTAACTTAAGGGGACTAGGTTCTCAGAGAACCTTAGTTCTAGTTAATAACCGTCGTATGGTGAACTCTGGAACTGGCGCTGCTTCAACAGTTGATTTGAATACTATTCCTGTTTCTATGATTAAACGCATCGAAGTGCTTAAAGATGGTGCCTCTTCCGTATATGGTTCAGATGCTGTAGCTGGTGTAGTAAACATTATTCTTAAGGATGATTTCGAAGGTTTAGAGGCAAATGTACAAACTGGTATCTCTGGTCAGGGAGATGCAAGTGAAACAAGCTTCGATCTGACCATGGGGGGAAGCTTTGAGCGCGGTAATGTTGTTATGGGCTTACAGTACATGGATCGTGGTGAAGCAAGTATGGCTGACCGGGATTCAACGCAGTGTGATTATGCTGAACGTACAGGCGCTGATGGTAAAATTGAGCTCTACTGTGGAGGTAGCTCATATACTCCAGGTGGACACATCTGGGGCCCCGATGGACGTGATTCTTTGCAAGGAAACCTTGACGGTAGCTGGCATGAATTTACCGATGATGACAAGTATAATTATAATGCATCAAGCTACTTATATACACCAATGCAACGCCTTAATTTAACTGCACTAGGTAACTTTGAACTCACTGATTCGATTAATCTGTTCAGTGAAGCTATGTATTCTAAACGATGGTCTGAACAACAGATGGCACCACAGCCAATATGGACAGATACTTTCACATATACAGAGGCGATGGGAGATAGCCTATTAGAGCATGGTTATGAGTATGGAGATGAGTTGGACTATGGACGTCGTATGGCGGATGTCGGAAACCGTGGTTTTTCTCAAGTAGTTGATACGGTTCGTGTTGTTGTAGGACTCGATGGTTACTTAGAGAATGGTTGGTCTTGGGATACCTCTGTTAACTATGGACGTAATGACTCAGTTGATCGTCTAGCTAATCTTATCAACATGGGATCGGTTAATACTGGCATTGAAGAGGGAACATTTAACCCGTTAGATCAAAGCTCTTGGTCTCAAGAGAACATGTCTGAGTATCTGTATACTGAGTTAAATTCTGGTGGCAGTGAGATGTTTATTGCATCCGCAAACCTGTCGGGCGAAGCGATAGAGTTACCTGCAGGTTACTTAGGTTTTGCTACTGGTTTAGAACATAGAACAGAAAAAGCTTGGTTTATTCCAGACTCGTTAACTTCTCAAGGGATGGCTAATGATCCAAAGGTCGAGCCAACGGGTGGAGAGTACGACGTTACTGAAGCATATTTAGAGCTAGCGATCCCACTTCTATCTGGAATGTTTTTAGCTGAGCAGGTCGATATGAGTGCTGCTGTTAGGTATTTTGATTACAGCACTTTTGGCAGTGACAGCACTTGGAAGCTTGGTTTAACTTGGCGTATGACTGATGACTTTATGCTTCGTAGTGTTGCGTCAACAGCTTTTAGAGCACCGTCAGTCGATGAGCTGTATTCAGGTAAATCACCTTCGTTCGATCAGGTTGAGCATCCTGTCGGTCAAGATCAAGCGGAAGTCACACGAGGTGGTAACCCTAACTTGACACCGGAAGAGGCTGAAACCTTTACTGCAGGTTTTGTTTATTCTCCTTCATGGTTTGATGGTTTCTCGGTAACTGCAGATTATTACGATATCTCAATCACTAACTCGATTGCTTTGGTTGATTCACAGTACATTGTTGATCAGTGTATGGATGCTCAAGGTAACCCGATTAATACTGGAACTAGTCTCTGTCAGTCTGCAGATATTAAGATGGGTGGTGGTAATCGCATTATCTTCAATAATCAGCTGCAAAACATAGGTGCGGAAAACACCTCTGGTGTTGATATTAACTTAGCTTATGCTTTCGATGCTGCTGAGTTGGCGTGGAAAACAAGTTTGGATACCACAATCTTACTTGAAAATGAATCTATTATCTTAGGTGAGTCTATTGATTATGCTGGACTAATCACTTCTGGAAGTGGTGGATTTGCAAAATATAAGACTAACTTTGATTTAGGTGTTGAGGGAGATAGTTGGGGAGCGAGTTATCAGGCTCGATATATCTCTGGTATGGACAGTTATGCGTGTCAAGCTAAGCCATCATCTTGCTATGCGCCATCGACAGACAGTATCCTCTATCATGATATATCGGCGACTTACTTCCTTCCACAAGGATGGACAATCTCAGCGGGCGTTAATAACTTACTTGATGAAGAAGCACCTTATTACACAGGTAACAATGATGCCAATACGGATCCCTACACCTACGATACATTGGGACGTTACTTTTACTTACAAGCGAGTGTAAAGCTATAATCTAGTTTGTGCTCCAATAAAAAGTCGGCTTAATAGCCGACTTTTTTATGTGGTAACTTTAAGATGTGAGTTAGCTCTTCAATATTCATAAGGGGCTAAGTATCAGTTTATAAGGTGGCTAATGATTAAGCCTTAGCTCTTGCCTATGTTGATGCTCATAGTTTTCAGCGCATTCTGCACATCTTTGTTCGAGCATATCCCAAGCTAGCCTTTCAGGTTCAATCTCATTCTCACAATCAGCGCATAACCCATAGAGTCCAATATCGAGCTGACAAAAAGCGGCGTCGAGTTTTGTGAGTCTACAAAATAATGGCTCATCACATAGCTTTGCTTGAGTTAAGACCTCGATAATCTCACAGAGGCTACTCTGCTTACTTTCTAGTTTTATTTGGTGTTTATTGGCAAGCTCACCTATCTCCTTCCTGAGACAACTTTCTAGTTTCGACAATTCATGTCTGATGTGGGATCTGCTCACGGGAATATGCCTAAGTTATATTTCTATCGGACATTAAGTCTAAACAGGTGAGGAGGAAGCGTTATGACTAAGATCAAAACTCAGTCACATTTACACTATTTATATGGATAAATAGCGTCAAATGAGCGATAGCTTTGATCTTTAACTGCCATTTTGTCGGCTTTTACTTATGGCAGCCTATAGGTATTGATTCTCTGCTTCACTTCTTAACAGGGCGAGGATCTCTTGAGTTTGTTTCATCACGCGCACTTGTGCAAATAGGGTGTCGGCCTGTGGGTATTGTTTCACCATAAATTTCAACCACTGTTTGATTCTAGCTGGGTAATACTTCTCTTTGACGCTGACAATTTCATATTCAGAATATTGCACTAATAACTGCATCACTTGGTTCCAGGGCATCTTAACTTGGTTGGTTTTGATGACATGGGCTAAATTGGGAACCGCTAACGCCCCCCGTCCTATCATGACGTCATCGCATCCACTGGCAGCCTGACATTTTAAATAATCTTGATGACACCATACTTCACCATTAGCGATGACTGGGATAGCAATCGCTTCCCTTATTAAATTGATATATTCCCAATGGGCCGGAGGGCGGTAACCCTCCTCTTTGGTTCTAGCATGTACAGTGAGTTCGGTAGCACCAGCTGATTCAATAGCTTGAGCTATCTCTACGCAACGGCTTTTATCATCCCAGCCTAATCTGATTTTGGCCGAAACTGGGTGTGATGAAGGCACTGCCTCTCTTACGGCTTTAGTGACTTTATAGATAGTTTCAGGTTCTTTAAGTAAAGCAGCGCCACCATTGCTTCTGTTAACCATGGGGGCTGGGCAACCGTAATTGAGGTCAACGCCGAGTGAGCCAAGCTCGATAGCTCTTATGGCGTTTTCAGCCATCCAATTTGGGTGTTGACCCAGTAGCTGTAATCTAACCGGGGTTCCAGCTTTGGTTTTACTACCATAGGCTAATTCTGCACATAAGCGATAAAAGACTTTTTCAGGTAATAGCTGATCCACAACTCGAATAAATTCGCTAATAACAAGATCATAACCGCCAACGCTAGTAAGCAGTGAACGCATTGGAGCATCGGCAACGCCTTCCATTGGAGCAAGTATTACACGCATTGTTGATTCTTTACCTTACAGATCATTAAGTGGACCCACTTTGGAGTCGATTGAATTGAGCGTCATTTTGAGGCGTTTTTGGAAATGGTGTTGTTGCAGCCATACTATCAACATTCAAAAATAATGCCGCGGGATCCGCCTAAACCTATTGCTTAGAGGTTCTTAGAGGCCAGAGATATTTTACATTAAGCTGTGAATAGATACAAAAAACTATCTTGATGCTCTGGCCTGATAGTGGGATAAAAAGTTGCGAATGTGCTCATTATGCGTCATAAATGTGAGCGTTATAGAAAAAATGAAATAAAATTGAAGTGTGTCGGGTCTATTAATGCAAGCCAGCTGACAACAATGTCGTTGGCAACAAAAACGACTTAAATTAATACGGAAGGAAATCATTATGAATTTAGTTAAAAAAACAGTTGTTGCTGCTGCTTTAGGTACTGTTGTTGTCGGTTCAGCTTTTGCTGCGGAAGCGCAAGCAAATCCATTTGGTTATAGCCAAATGGAGTCAGGTTACCAGCTTGTTGACGGTGAAGGAAAATGTGGCGAAGGTAAATGTGGTGGCGACAAGAAAAAGGCCAAAGAGGGAAAATGTGGCGAAGGTAAGTGTGGCGGCGACATGAAGAAAGCCAAAGAGGGAAAATGTGGCGAAGGTAAGTGTGGCGGCGACATGAAGAAGGCCAAAGAGGGTAAATGTGGTGAAGGCAAGTGTGGCGGCGACATGAAGAAAGCCAAAGAGGGTAAATGTGGTGAAGGCAAGTGTGGCGGCGATAAAAAGAAAGGTAAAGAAGGTAAGTGTGGAGAAGGCAAATGTGGTGGCAGTAAGTAATTTGTCACTGAAACATTGCTCTGGAACGATACAATAGATCCGGTGAGAGCTATTGTTAATTTAAGGCCAGTTTATCTGGCCTTAATTGTTTCTGAGTGTATGTCGGCATTACAATTTAGTTAGATATGATGAAACAGCAGGAGAGTGGGATGGATGAGCGTGCAAAAGTAGGACTCGGTCTTAGACGAGAGATGCTCGATGAATTTTGTCAGAGCTCTCCTCAGGAGATCAATTTTTTTGAAGTCGCTCCAGAAAACTGGATGACCTTAGGTGGAAAGTATGGGCGGCAGTTTAAGCAGTTAACTGAGCAGCATGAATTTTTCTGTCATGGGTTATCCCTCTCGATTGGTGGACCTGCAGCGCTCGATGTTCAGTTTGTAAAAAATATTAAGTCCTTCATGGATGAGCATAAAATCTCTGTCTATTCTGAGCATTTAAGTTATTGCTCAGGTATCGGTCATATGTACGATTTAATGCCGATCCCCTTTACGGAGGAGGCGGTGCACTACGTCGCCAAACGAGTAAAACAAGTTGAAGATATTTTAGAACGCGCGCTTATTCTCGAAAATGTCTCTTTTTATACAGCGCCTGGTGCCCAGATGTCGGAGCTTGAGTTCGTCACTGCGGTATTAGATGAAGCAGACTGTAAGATGCTTTTGGATGTGAATAATATCTATGTTAATTCCATCAATCACCAATATGACGCAAAAGTTTTTTTGCGAGCTATGCCAACAGAGCGGATAGAGTACCTCCATATAGCGGGCCATTATGAGGAAGATAAAGATCTGATTGTCGATACTCATGGCGCGGATGTGATCTCACCAGTTTGGGAGTTGTTGGCTGAGTGCTACCAGACTCATGGTGTATTTCCCACTTTGTTAGAGCGAGACTTTAATATTCCAGAAACACCTGTTTTGTTGGAGGAGATCAATCAAATTGCTCAATATCAACAGCTAGAGATTGCGAATTTAGCTAGGAGAGCATAATGCACTTTTTAGAGATCCAACAGTCATTTATTGACCATATAAAAGAGCCTTCCTCAACACTACCCAGTGGAACTGATGCGCGAAGAATGAAAGTGTATAGGGAGCTGTTTTTTAATAATGTAGATGGGTTTATCTCAAGTGCCTTTCCTGTGTTAAAGACCTTGTATAGCGATGAGGATTGGCTAGCATTAGTACAGACTTTCTTTGTGACTCATCACTGTCAAACCCCCATATTTATTGAGATAGCTCAGGAGTTTTTAGCTTTTGTACAAAGTGAATACGAATTTCAGCCGAACGATCCTGTCTTCATGCTCGAACTGGCACATTACGAATATATGGAGTTAGTTGTTGCTGTCGCTAAAGAGAACCCACAACATAAGCCAATTAAGGGGGGGATTGCTGAGTTTCCTATATGTTTGGCCGATACAGCAAAAGTGCTGCAATACTCATTTGATGTTCAACATATTAGCGAAGAGTACTGCCCTGAAGAGCCTAGCTCGTCACCACAGTTTTTCTGCCTCTATCGAGACGGTGATGATGAGGTGATATTTTTGCAGTTAACGCCATTATCTGCACAGGTTTTAGGTTTTTTGTCTCAATATGAAGCTGTGACTCTTGATGATGTAAACAGTTGGCTAGCAGGTATCTATACTGATATGGATAAAACGATGCTAACCCAAGGTGCGAAGCAGCTGTTAGAAGACCTTGCATCGAAAGGAGTTATTCAACAATTTGTCCCTAATTAAGTAGGAGATGATTAAGGATTGAATTCAAACAAAGGTATTAAACTCGCTTCCTAAATTGTGAGCTTCACACTATAATGACTACATAAATTGATCTAGATCAATAAAACGTCGTAAATTATTGTGAGGAAGTCATGAGTCAGCCGTTTAAAGATGCATTTAACATTTTCTATTTTATTGGTTTTATTCTTGTGTTGTTAATACCAACCTTACCAGCGACATTGTCATGGTTAAAATTTAGTGGCTTGCTCTAATTATTGATTGAAATTCATATAAACTAACCACTCTTTTGAGTGGTTTTTTTGTACATGGAAGTGCTTATTCCTGATAGTAAGGATAGCGATGAAGGGGATTTGTTTTTATACTCAGAGGCTTTTGTGAACAGGCTATTTTATCTGGAAATAGCTGCTGCATATCTTGTTGAGGATTGAGATGGTTTTAAAGCGTGGCTTTTATCTTATTTGTGGCTTGTGTAGCTTATTTTTAGGTTTATTGGGGATCCCGCTGCCCATATTGCCAACCGTACCATTTATCCTGTTAGCGGCATTCTGTTTTGCACGTTCGAGCGAGCGTTTACATCTATGGTTAATGAATCACCCTTGGTTTTCAGAGGCGCTAAATGACTGGGATGAAAAACGGGCTATACGAAAAGGCTTAAAGAGAAAGGCATACATTGTCAGTGGCTTAAGTTTTGCTGTTAGCATTACTATTGTCCCTATAATTTGGGTGAAGGTGATTCTTTTATGTTTTGCGATTGGATTGGGGTTGTACCTTAGGCAGATCCCTGAATTAGAGGATTAACGAGTGTATAAATCATTGTAAAAGGGAGCATGCTTATGAGTTTATGAGATCCCCTCGTCAAAATACTCCTAATTAGCACTCCAGCTTGTTGCAACTGAATCTAAAGCGGCTTAAGCTTTAGCCGGATTTTAAAACATCGGCAGCTAAACTTGTCGACAAAACCAAAAGATGATGGCATGAATAACGATAGCTTAGCGATAATAAAACAGAGTATTAAAACTATCCCGGATTATCCAAAACCCGGGATCCTATTTAGAGACGTGACCAGTCTACTTGAAGACCATACCGCTTATAAAGCAACCATGGATATTTTAGTTCAACACTATAAAGACCATGGTTTTACTAAGATAGTCGGTACTGAAGCACGTGGTTTTCTATTCGGCGCTCCGTTAGCGTTAGAGCTTGGTGTTGGCTTCGTCCCAGTGCGTAAACCAGGCAAATTGCCACGTGAAACGATCTCTGAAAGTTATGAGCTTGAGTATGGTCATGATGTATTAGAGCTTCATACTGATGCTATTAATGAAAATGACAAAGTATTAGTTGTTGATGATCTGCTAGCGACAGGCGGTACGATTGAAGCAACGGTTAAGCTTATTCGCAAATTAGGTGGTGAAGTGAAACATGCGGCTTTTGTGATCTCTTTACCTGACTTAGGTGGCGCTAAACGTCTTGAAGAGATGGATCTTGAACTGGTTACACTTTGCGAGTTTGAAGGCGAATAAAGCAGCGTAAAAATGTTCCTCGGTAGCGAGTTTTAGCATGGCATGCTATTGTGCGAGAATCCGAGGAGCATGCTCCCGAAATTGATAAAGAAACGCTTTGGGGAGTTCCATGTCTTATCAGGTGTTGGCCAGAAAATGGCGCCCTGCCACTTTTGAGCAAATGGTTGGCCAGTCTCATGTTTTGCATGCGTTAACCAACGCACTAACTCAGCAGAGATTACATCATGCATATCTGTTTTCTGGTACACGAGGGGTGGGGAAAACAAGTTTAGCCCGACTCTTCGCAAAAGGATTAAATTGTGAACAAGGTGTCACGGCAACCCCGTGTGGACAATGTTCCAGTTGTGTTGAGATCTCTGAAGGTCGCTTCGTGGATCTTATTGAGGTGGATGCGGCTTCAAGAACAAAAGTCGATGACACGCGTGAGTTACTTGATAATGTCCAGTACCGTCCCAGTCGAGGCCGGTTTAAAGTCTATTTGATCGATGAAGTGCATATGCTGTCCCGCAGTAGCTTTAATGCGCTCCTTAAAACATTGGAAGAGCCACCTGAGCATGTAAAGTTTTTGCTAGCAACAACGGATCCCCAGCGTCTTCCTGTGACAGTTCTTTCGCGTTGTTTACAGTTTAATTTAAAAAGTTTGACCCAAGATGAGATCATTCAACAGTTATCCCATGTGTTGACTCAAGAGTCGCTTGTCTTTGAAAATCAAGCATTAACATTATTAGCCAAAGCGGCTAATGGCAGCATGCGAGATGCATTGAGCTTGACTGACCAAGCGATCGCTTTTGGTGGCGGGGAAGTTAGACTTAAGCAAGTGCAGACTATGCTAGGTAGCATTGATGAAAGGCATGTTATCACGCTTTTTAACGCCATAACTCAGGGAGATATTGAGCACCTTATGCAGGTGATCTCCCAAGTGCTCTCATTTGGTGCTGATCCTGAAGAGGTGCTGCGTAGCTTACTTGAACTGTTACATCAGATAACCTTAAGTCAATTTGCCCCCGCTGCGGCTCAGCTATCCATCTATAGTGAGCAGATTAGCGCATTTGCAATACAGTTAAGCCCAGAACAGGTGCAACTCTATTACCAGTTACTGTTAACAGGCCGGAAAGATCTTCCCCATGCACCTGATCCTAAATCGGGTCTGGAGATGGCACTACTCAGAGCGGTGTCATTTGTGCCAGAGGTACCTGTTAAGCGTTGGATTGTCGATAAGCCTGCCACTATTTCAGTGCCTGATGTTAATGATGCTAAGCCAAGCGCTCATGCTGTTGAGGCTACTCAAATTTCCACGCCTTTAACTACAAATGCAGCGATACCACCTGCAGAGTCTCTTGATGGAATAGGTGATATTGAGTCTCCTGAGCTCAAGCTACAAAAGGAGAGCGAGCCTGCAACTGAGTTTGGTAGTACATCTGATAGTGCAGATCATAGTGCTAAGGAAAACGTACCCGTTTTAGCTTCCGCCTCCGATGAACCTGAAGAGTCAGATGATCAAGATGCTGATCTTGAGAGCTTAAACAGTGAACAAACCTTGATATTAAGTCAGGCAGCAAGTCAGGGAATGGAGCAAGAGAGTACAGACTCCACTGAGTTACAAGCATCTGTTGATGTAAAAGAAGCTGAAGTTGTCCCCGAGTCAACTCAATCGCAGTCTGAGGTTATCCCTGAGCGAACAGAGAGTGCTGTTGAAATAAGCAGTGAGTCATCTGACTCAGATCCTAATGTGGTTCCCGATGAGTACTATGCTCAAGCGGCTCAGTTCGATGCTCAAAATGAGTATCAAGAGCAGTTTCATGAGGATTATTCAGACCCCTATTCAGAAGACACTGCCGAGCAAGGTGCATACTCAACGCCAGAGCCAAGTGCTGAGAGTCATGAATCCCGTTCAGCTGAGATTTCAGCTGCTGATGGTCCAGAGGAAGATGATATTCTGGATGCTGTTTTAGCGGCGAGAGATAGTTTGTTGACTCAACTTAGTGCTGATAAGCCTAAGGAGAGTGATGGAAAAAAGTCTGATCCCCAGCGAAAAGAGTTTGTTCCGCCTAAGCGACAAGCACCGGTAGCAGAGCCTCAAGAGCCAATTCAAAGCGAAGATAATCAAACTGCTCATCAAGCAGAGCACCAAGCTGATAAAAGTGATGGTGATGAAACTGGTGAGAATGAAGTTGATGTTAACGTCGCTGATAACGAGGATAGGCCACCTTGGGAGGAGCCATTAACTCCTTCTGTTGAAGAGACGTTAAGCGATGCAACGCCTAACGTAGAAGACCTAGAGAGTGAATCAACTCAAGCTTCTGAGCTTGAGGAATCTGTTTCTGAGCCAGAAGATAAGATGCTGGCAGCTGAGATTAGCTTAGCTGATGATGGCAGTGTGAGCGGCAATGAGGTCGATCTTAAATGGTATCGTTTGATGTCGGCACTGGATGTGGGGGGACGAGTACGCCAACTGGCGGTTAACTCTGTTTGCCACCATTTCATTGAACCTCTTGCGCTCTTATTAAAACCTAATCAGAAGCATCTTGCTGCTGATATTGCGATAACCCAATTAGAGGAAGCGCTGGGAAGAGCCTTAGATAAAGAGGTTAATATTGCGGTTTCTGTGGGAAGTGACACCACCCGTGAAACGCCCTTAGAGATACGTCAGCGTTTCCATAGAGAGTTACTGTCTCAGGCGCACCAAGGATTAATGAGTGATACTCATATTCAATGGTTGATGGCTGAGATGGATGCTGAGTTTGAAACGGATAGCTTAAGCTACAGTCCAGAATTGCTCAGTTTGAAAGGAAATACCATCGAGCTTATCGATAAGTCGAACTTTAAGTCGCTACCTGAGTCATAACTTTGTACGGCTTTGATTGATTATCACTATTTTTTAAGTAAGATGAGCCAACTTTATTAGACCCTTAATTGAAGAGATATAGCTATGTTTGGAAAAGGCGGTATGGGTAACCTGATGAAACAGGCCCAACAGATGCAAGACAAAATGGCCAAAGTGCAGGAAGAGATCGCACGTATGGAAGTGACCGGTGAAGCGGGTGCTGGTCTTGTTAAAGTCACCATGACGGGTTCTCACAGCGTACGTAAAGTGGATATCGATCCAAGCCTGTTGGAAGATGACAAAGAGATGCTAGAAGATCTTATCGCTGCAGCTTGCAACGATGCTGCGCGTCGTGTGGAAGAGAACCAAAAAGATAAAATGGCTGAAGTGACTGGTGGAATGCAACTGCCACCTGGCATGAAGATGCCATTTTAACTAGGACACAAAATGAAATTTAGTCCTTTGGTTGATGAACTCATTCAATCTCTCAAGTGTTTGCCCGGTGTTGGGCCGAAATCTGCACAACGCATGGCCTTTCAGTTGTTAGAGCGCGACCGTAAGGCTGGGCAGTCTTTGGCTTCTGCGTTGTCGAGCGCGATGAGTGATGTGGGACACTGTCAGGCTTGCCGTACTTTTACTGAAGAGACACTTTGCCCGATTTGTGCCAGCCATAAACGGGGAAACTCTGAAGTTATCTGCGTCGTTGAAACGCCCGCTGATGTACTTGCTATAGAGGCTGGGGGACACTTTTCAGGTCGATACTTTGTGCTATTAGGTCATCTCTCACCACTCGATGGTGTGGGGCCTGAAGAGCTTGGTTTATCCCTACTTGAAGCGCATTTGGCTTCCGGTGAGGTCTCTGAGCTCATTCTTGCGACCAACCCGACGGTAGAGGGGGATGCAACTGCACACTTTATTGCCGATATGGCCAAAGGTCATCAGGTTTCTGTCAGTCGTATCGCCCACGGTGTTCCTGTTGGCGGCGAACTTGAGTATGTGGATAGCACCACATTAGCACTCTCGTTTAATGGACGTTTGCCACTGTAACTATTTTTTGGCTCCGTTATGGGACTGCTTTAATCATAAATAACCCAGTATCTAGCGACTAGATCCTGGGTTTTTTTTAATCATTTGAAATATTCAGAAACTTTTTCCCTTGAAAAGGTAAATTCCAGCCCCATCTCTATCTGCATAAAGAATTCGTTTTAGTGAAACAGATAAAGGAACAATCCATGTCTCAACAAGAAACTCACGGCTTTCAAACTGAAGTCAAGCAACTCCTTAACTTGATGATCCACTCTCTGTATTCAAACAAAGAGATTTTCTTGCGTGAATTGGTATCCAATGCTGCCGATGCAGCTGACAAGCTACGTTATGAAGCGTTAACTAACGATGCGCTATACGAAGGTGACGGTGAGCTAAGAGTTCGTATCAGTACAGATAAAGAGAAAGGTACCGTTACTATTGAAGATAACGGTATCGGTATGACCCGCGACAGTGTTATCGAACATTTAGGAACTATCGCTAAGTCAGGTACCGCAGACTTCTTTAAAAACCTCTCTGGTGATGAGTCGAAGGATTCACAACTGATTGGTCAATTTGGTGTTGGTTTCTACTCATCATTTATTGTTGCCGATAAGGTGACGGTTCGTACTCGCGCAGCAGGTCATAGCAGTGAAGAGGGCGTGCAGTGGGAATCAGCAGGTGAAGGTGACTTTACTGTTGAAAATATCGTTAAAGAGAATCGCGGAACAGAGATCGTGCTTCACCTGCGTGAAGAGGAGAAGGAGTTCGCCGATGATTTCCGTCTTCGTTCAATTATTACTAAATACTCAGATCATATCTCTGTGCCTGTTGAGATGTTCGAGCCAGGTACTCCTGCTGTGGAAGCAACCGAAGAGCAAGAAGCGGTAGAAGCGACTGAAGGTGAGTGGAAGGCGATGAACAAGGCGACGGCGCTTTGGACACGCAACAAGAGTGATGTTTCGAAAGAGGAGTATGAGGAGTTCTACAAACATATCTCCCATGACTTTACCGATCCACTAATTTGGAGCCACAACCGTGTTGAAGGTAAGCAGGAGTACACCAGCTTACTATACATACCTTCAAAAGCACCTTGGGATATGTGGAACCGTGACCGTAAACATGGTCTGAAACTGTTTGTACAACGTGTTTTTGTAATGGATGATGCTGAGCAGTTTATGCCTAGCTACCTTCGTTTTGTGCAGGGCTTGATTGACTCAAACGATCTTCCGCTAAACGTTTCCCGTGAAATTTTACAAGACAACAAGATCACAACCGCATTGAGAACTGCTGTGACTAAGCGTGTGTTGGGTATGCTTGAGAAGCTTGCAAAGAATGATGCAGAGAAATACCAGTCATTCTGGGCTGAATTTGGTCAAGTGTTGAAAGAGGGACCTGCCGAAGACTTCGCTAACAAAGAGCGTGTTGCTGGTCTACTGCGTTTTGCATCGACTGATACTGGCGAAGCGACAGCAAACGTATCACTGGCTGACTACATCGAGCGCATGAAAGAAGGTCAATCTAAGATCTACTACATTGTTGCCGACAGTCATGAGGCCGCTGCTAATAGTCCGCACCTTGAGTTACTACGTAAGAAGGGCATCGAAGTGCTCTTAATGTCAGAGCGTATCGATGAATGGTTGATTAACCACTTAACTGAGTTTGATGGTAAGCAGCTTCACTCTGTTACACGTGGCGATCTTGAGCTTGGCGATCTTGAAGATGCTAGTGAGAAAGAGGCACAAGAGAAGCTTGAGACTGAGTCTGAAGGTTTAGTTAAGCGCGTTAAAGACGCGTTAGGTGATAAAGTCTCTGAGGTTAAAGTGACAACTCGTCTAACCGACACACCAGCTTGTGTGGTTGCCGGTGAAGGTGAGATGTCGACACAGATGATCAAGTTGATGGAAGCGGCTGGTCAATCTGTACCAGAAAGTAAGCCTAGGTTTGAGATCAATCCTGAGCACCCACTCGTTGCACGTTTAAACGATGAGCAAGATGAGGAGCTGTTTGCACAATGGAGCGATCTACTGCTTCAGCAAGCGCAGCTTTCAGAAAAGGGTAGCTTGGCAGATCCTTCAGCATTCATTAAGTTAATGAACCAGATGCTTTTAGCTCAGTTAAAGTAAGCTGTAGTTAACTTGGACAGAAATAGGAGGCATGACTTGTTTGGTTAAGAGTCTGCCTCTTTTTTTACTTTGTAATTTAGGATTGTTATGGAAGCTGTTTTAGAACTGACTAAAGATAATATTCAAGATGTGGTTGATGCATCGATGAAGCAAGTTGTCGTCTTAGCCTTTTGGTCGCAGCAAAGTCCAGAAAGTGTGGCACTATCTCAAACCCTAACCGGGATGGCACATAAGCAAGCTGGTCGTTTTGTGCTAGCAAAAGTCGATTGCGATAAAGAGATGGAGATAGCTAACTACTTCCAAATTCAAAACGTGCCGACCACACTTGTTTTGAGTGAAGGTAAGCCTGTGGATGGCTTTGCGGGGCTTCAAGAGGAGGTGCAGATTGCAGCAATGCTTGATAAACATCTTCCTGCCCAGTGGCAGATACAGCTTAATGAGGCGAAAAACTTACTGGCCTTGCAAGATGCGGCGCCAGCACTGGCTTTGTTGAAGCAAGCTTACGCTGAGTCGCCTAATGCCGAAGTTACTTTGGTTTTTGCCGATGCTTGTTTAATGTTAGATGATTTTGATTCAGCGGCTGAGCTATTAGCCAGTATAGGCCTTGCAGATCAAGACAGTTATTATCAGAGTTTGAAGGCCAAACTTGCCTTAGCATTAGATGCTGCGGACAGCCCTGAGATAAGGGAGCTACAAAAAGCAGTGGAAAGTGAGCCGGAGAATATCGCTCAGTTACTGTTACTGGCTAAGGCTCTGCACCAAGCAAAACGTAACGAGGAAGCATTAGCGATATTATTTACGCCTTTATCTAAGGATATTAGTGTAGAAAATGGTGAGGTTAAGCAGTTGTTTTTAGAGATCCTCACTGCGTTAGGTCAGGGAAATACACTGGCAAATCAATATCGGCGAAAACTCTACAGTCTCTTATACTAAATGTTGAGTTAAAATTGAGTAAAAGAACTAGGTGGGATAGAGATAGGTGAAAATGGTGATATTTCTTTGGTTTCCTACCTTAGTATATGTGGCCAAAGTCTAATGAATATCTGGCTTAAAACCTACTTATCCCTCTTCAAAATAGTGGCCAAGTGTGCGAAGATCGCGGCCTAATGAAATCTATGTCAAATAAAAGGACAATCGAGATGCGCATCATGTTATTAGGTGCCCCAGGTGCCGGTAAAGGTACTCAGGCACAGTTCATCATGGAAAAATACGGTATCCCGCAAATTTCTACTGGCGATATGTTACGTGCAGCAGTTAAAGCGGGTACGCCACTTGGCTTAGAAGCTAAGAAAGTGATGGATGCTGGTCAATTAGTGTCTGATGAGCTAATTATTGGCCTAGTTAAAGAGCGTGTTGCTCAAGCTGATTGTGAGAAGGGTTTCTTGTTAGATGGTTTCCCTCGTACTATTCCTCAGGCTGATGCTATGGCTGATGCTGGTATTGCTATCGATCACGTTGTTGAGATCGATGTGCCGGATGAAGAGATCGTTAAGCGCATGAGTGGACGCCGTGTTCACCCAGGTTCTGGTCGTGTTTACCACATTGTATTCAACCAGCCTAAAGTTGAAGGTAAAGATGATGTGACTGGTGAAGATCTTGCTATTCGTCCTGATGATGAAGAGAGCACAGTACGTAAGCGTTTAGATATTTACCATGAGCAAACTAAGCCATTGGTAGAATACTACGGTAATGTAGCTGCTAACGGTCAGACTAAATACAGTAAGTTTGATGGCACACAAAGTGTTGCTTCGGTTAGCGAAGAGATTGTTGTTGCTTTAAGCTAAGCTTATTTACACCATTTCTAAATGAGCACTGGCTCATTTTATAAAGCCCACTTTAGTGGGCTTTTTTGTGGGAGTAAGCTTGAGATTATTCGATAAAAATTTGATCTGATAGCTGGTGAATTTTGCTGTGTGTGGTAGTATCTGCCGCCATTTATATTAGCTCACTCACCTTATTGCTAATATAAATAGTTAATTGTCAAAATGTCTGATATTTTTCTGTTAGGCATTTATTCCAGATCGCTTCGAAAATGTAGGCTTTAGGCTTCGCTAAAGGGAGTCTGTTGTGCATTTTTGAGGGTTTGAGTTACAGCTACCATTCAACGAGAGCATTACATGAAGTTTCCAGGTCAACGAAAGTCAAAGCATTACTTTCCCGTACAGAATCGTGACCCACTGTTGGCGCAACTGACGCAGCAGCCGGAGCGATTTCCAACGTACATTACCGGCATAGATCAAACTCTGGTTGATATTGAAGCTAAGGTTGCTGACGAACTGCTACAGCGCTATGAATTACCGAAAGGAAATTCGACCTTAATTGATGATGAAACAGCTCATGCTCTCTATACGGAACTGAAGAGCCAAGCGTTAATCAGTGATGAGTTTGCTGGTGGGACTATTGGTAACACTGTTCACAATTACTCTATTCTTGCCGATGATAGATCTGTCTTGTTTGGTGTGATGAGCAAGAATATCGAAGTGGGTAGCTACGCATACCGATACCTTTGTAATACCTCCTCTAAAGTCGACCTTAACTATCTACAGCCTGTAGAGGGGCCTATTGGGCGCTGCTTTACACTTATCTCTGAATGTGGTGAGCGTACCTTTGCAATTAGTAAAGGTTCGATGGATAAGCTAAGTCCTGAGTTTATCAACAAAGAGGTGATTCAAGGTGCATCTGCTTTAGTCTTAACTGCATATTTGATGCGAGCTAGTGATGGTGATCAAATTACTCAAGCTGCGTTAAAAGCGATTGAGTATGCTAAAGAAGCGGATGTTCCTGTGGTTCTTACATTAGGTACCCGGTTCTTGATTGAGAGCGATCCTCAATGGTGGAAAACGTTTATCGAAGAGAATGTGACAATTCTGGCGATGAATGAAGATGAAGGTGAAGCCTTAACTGGGTTTAAAGATCCGCTTCAGGCAAGTGAAGCTGCGCTTGAGTTGTGCGATCTCGTGTTAACGACAGCGGGTCCTCTTGGTCTATATATGGCGGGTTACACGGATGACTCTGAGAAGCGTGAAACCTCTCATACGCTGTTACCTGGTATTATCCCAGAGTTTAACCGTTATGAGTTTTCTCGTCCAAAGCTAAAGTCGGATTGTAATACACCAATTAAAGTATACGCACATATCTCACCATACATGGGAGGCCCTGAAAAGATCCGTAACACTAATGGTGCTGGTGATGGCGCATTAGCGGCTCTGTTACATGACTTAGCGTCTAACACTTTTCATAAGGCGAATGTTCCTGGTTCAAGTAAACATAAGCGTGACGGGCTATGTTACTCCTCATTCTCGCAGGTGTGTAAATATGCTAACCGCGTGGCTTATGAAGTACTTGCTCAACACAGTCCACGACTATCAAGTGGTCTACCTGAACGAGAAGACAGTTTAGAAGAGGCATACTGGGAAAGATAAACCCATTTTTGACCTTTGCTTAAATAAAAAAGGCGTCCAAATTGGACGCCTTTTTACTGCTTTTAAATTATCTATTTAGCGTGCAGTTGCTCGTTAAAGCTACCTGCAGTTTTCCCCGCCTGAGTATCATTAAATGTTGTTTCATCAAACTCATTTTCAGACTTTGCGATAATCACAGTTGCCACACTATCTCCAGTTACATTGACCGCAGTTCTGACCATGTCTAGTAGTCTGTCGACACCGATAATCAGTGCAATACCTTCAACAGGGAGCCCAACCTGATTTAATACCATGGCTAGCATGATAAGTCCGACACCTGGCACACCTGCGGTGCCTATTGAGGCTAAAGTGGCGGTAACAACGACCATTGTATAGTCGGTGATGGTCAGATCTACACCATAAACTTGCGCAATAAATACCGTGGCAACACCTTGCATGATGGCGGTACCATCCATGTTAATTGTCGCACCTAAAGGCAGTGTGAAGGAGGCGACTTTGTTATCGACACCTAATCTGTGTTCAGCGGCCTCGATAGTCACAGGCAAGGTTGCATTGGAACTCGCCGTGCTGAATGCAAAAAGCTGCACATCACGCATCTTACGGATAAAGATAAGTGGGTTAAGTCCGGTAAATAGTTTGAGAAGAGAGGGGTAAACGATAAATCCGTGGATAAGTAACACACCTAGCACAACGAAGAAGTACTTCACCACACTGCCGAAGGTTTCCAGACCGAGCGTTAAAGCCAGTTTCGCCATCAAAGCGAATACACCATAAGGTGCTAGTTGCATGATGAGTGTGACGACGCGCATTATCACTTCATTAAGGTCGTTAAAAAGCGCTGCAACGCGTTTTCCTCGCTCGCCAATATGTGATATTGCAAAACCGAAAATAACGGCAAATAGGATGATTTGAAGCATATTGCCTTCACTCATCGCTTGCAGAGGGTTAGTTGGGACAATATTGATTAACACTTCAGACAAGCTTGGTGCTTCTTTTGCGTTAAAGCTTAGTCCTTCACTCACCAAGGAGGCATTACCTGGATGGACGAGTATCGCAATGGAGATCGCAACAGAGATGGCAATTGCGGTAGTGAAGAGATAAAAGGCGATGGTTTTTCCGCCTAAGCGCCCAAGTTTAGATGGATCGCTCAGTGAGCAAGTTCCACAAACCAAAGAGATGAAAACCAGAGGGACGACTAGCATTTTGAGACCAGAAACGAAAACAGTACCAATTACGTGTAAAAAGCCCTCAGTAATATATTCATTGATAAAACTGCTATCGGGAAATAAATTCCTTAAAAGTAACCCTAATATTATACCGGCTCCCATACCGATAAGTATTTTACTCGTGAGGCCGAGTTTCTTTGATTGAGTTAATGACATTGTGATTCCTGTATAATTATTATGCTTTTCAATTTGCGTAATAAGCCTAGCATGCAAAATTCTGTGAGGATACGGGTAAAAAGTTAAACTTTATTGGGTTTTTCGAGAAATAAATCAAGATAGTTATGGAAAAGTGGCGGGAATTTTATGTAATCTTGTTCTATAAGTAATAGGCGCTTTGCTTAAAATTACACTCAGAGTAACAGGGAGTCTGACATGCAGTCAGCATATAAAATATTTACCGCATTCTTTTTGTCTTTTTTTATTATTGCATGTAGTGGTGGAGGGGGGATTTCTGATGAAGGAAGTGGTGGAACTACACCTCCTGTAACTATATCTATCACACTAGAAGTTGATAATGACCAAATATCAGTCGCAGAGCCTGGTACATTAACTGCAACTGTGAGGGATTCTACTGGTGCAGCAGTCAGTACCTTAGTCTCTTTTACTTTAAATAATGATTCATATGGAACATTTGATCCTGGTACCGGAGAAGTTTCAACAAATGCTGATGGTGTTGCAACAATTAAGTTGAACACTGCTGCTATCAATACTGGAGCAAGTATTACTGCGACGACAGGGACGGGAGAGACCGCTTCTGTTAATGTCACTATGGTTGGTGATGGTGGTGAAGCTGGCGGTGGAGCACAAGTTTCATTGGTATTAACTGACTCAGCAGGTACTCCAATTCAAACGATTAGTACACTATCTCCAGGTAAGTTAACAGCAACAGTCACGGGAATTAATAAGTCAGTTATTGTGACATTTGAGAGCCCTATTGGAGACTTACCAATTAAGAGCGCGGTAACAGATTCTGAAGGTAAAGCTACTGTTGACATATATGCTGGAAGTTCATTAGGCGCTGGAGAGGTGACGGCAAGTTTAGCAACTAATGAAGTTGGTAAAACAATTGTGGTGGTTGGTGCGACTAATGTGGTAATGGGAAGTGGTACCCCTTTCACTGAAGGAGTCGCTGAGGTCAGTACTACTAACTTATCTGCTGGCGGTACCGCAACAATCTCTGTTCAAATACAAGACGATAAAGGCAACCCATTTACGCAGCCCGTTGATGTGAATTTTTCATCGACTTGTGCGACGAAAACACCTGCTCAAGCACAAATTAGTTCACCCGTTTCATCAAGTAATGGTTTAGCGACGTCTACATATCTAGCTCAAGGTTGTGTCGGAGAAGATCAGATTAATGTTACAGCTAATGCCGGTGGAATTAGTCTTTCTGCCGTTGGAACGATTAATGTGTTACAAGCCGATGTTGGTAGCATTGTTTTTGTATCTGCAGAGCCTGAGAATATAGGCATTTTAGGTACTGGTGGTGTGGAATCATCAGTCGTTAAATTTAAAGTGCTTGATAAAAACAGCAACCCTGTTAGCAATCAAAATGTGTTGTTTGAGTTAAATACAATCATAGGTGGCGTTGCGTTAACTCCTGCTCAAGCGACAACAAATAATGAGGGTATCGTTCAAACTGTTGTAACTACAGGTACCGTGGCTACATCGGTAAGAGTGACAGCAACGGTTGATGGTTCTAATCCTGTTATTTCAAGTCAGTCTAAACAATTAATTATCTCTACTGGTATTCCTGATCAAGATAGTTTCTCATTATCAGCAGAAATGTTAAATGCTGAGGGGTGGGTTGTTGAAAATACTGAGGTTAAGGTCACTGCTCGTATGGCAGATGCCTTTAATAACCCTGTTCCAGATGGAACTACAGTATCATTTACAACTGAAGGCGGTGCGATTGAAGATGCTTGTCAAACTATAAATGGTGCCTGTTCAGTAACTTGGGTTAGTCAGTTACCAAGGCCTGAGGGGCAAGAGCTATTTAATGAGCAAGGAGTACAAATTCGCAACCCAACTGCTGCACTTCGATGCCATGTACTCAAAATTAATGAGACTGATTCCGGTGTTTGTGATATTAATAATGATGCGCAAACAAGGATATATGGTAACTTTTATGACCAGAAATATGGTGGTCGAGCGACGATCACCGCTACGGCAATCGGTGAGGAATCATTCCCAGATCTGAATGGTAATGGTCGTTTCGATGCCAGTGAAATGAATGAGTTTTTGACAGGTAAAGATGTCAGTGGGGAATCTTTTGACTTGAATGACGCTTTTAATGATTACAATGAAGATAGCGTATTTAATCCTCAACCTGATGGTCAACTAATTGGATTTGAAGGTGGTGCATTAGAAGAGTTGGTAGATTTCAATTCAAATACAATATTTGACTTAAAAGATGGGGTTTATAACGGTGTACTTTGTTCTGAACCTGCTCATGCAGGCTGTGCTGATGGTGTTTCAGACTCTAAAACATTATTTGTAAGACGAAGCTTAGTGATGGTGATGTCTGGTAGTAAAGCTGTCGGAACGCTTCCTAATGACATTTTTATCAGAGATAAAGATGGCGATCATTTTGGTGGCAGTATTAATATAGTGGGAAAAGGAGCTGCGATAGTGATTTTTACTATTTCAGATCTGCATAACCAGCAGATGCCAGCAGGTTCTAAAGTTAGCTTTTCATCAAGTGCAGGCTCTGTAAGCAGCACAAGTGAAATTATATGGCCAAGCTCTAACTATAATGGAGGTACCCAATTTAAGGTTAGCCTTAAAGGTGAAGATGAGCCGAATTCAGGCGTATTCAGTGCAGTGGTTACTACACCTAATGGCACTATCACCGAGGTGGTGAATATTGCGGTTAATATTCTATAGTTTTAAGTTATAAAGATAAAAAAGGCGCATATGCGCCTTTTTTATTGTCAGTTTATTAGTTGTTCAACTTTTAAGTTCTGTTAAATGACTACTTCTGGAACTGATACACGCTGCCTAGCTTCATTATCTGTGTTAACTCATCTAATGCCGTTCTTGATTCGATAATTAATTGAGGATCAGCTAAGTCATCGACACTGAGACGATCGCGATAGTGTTTATCAACCCAAGCGTTTAAGCGTGTAAATAGTGCATCATTCATCAGAGTATTTTGGTTAACTGCAGCTAACTCCATATCATTCATGGCAACTCGTAAGCGAAGGCAAGCAGGTCCGCCTCCATTTTGCATGCTTTGTTTAACGTCAAAATAGTTAACCTGCTTAATCGGCGTTCCTAATGTGACTAGCTCATTTAGGTAAGCAAATACCGCTGGGTTTTCTTGACAATTAGTTGGGGCGATAATGGCCATCTCACCAGAAGGTAGAGTGATGATTTGGGTATTAAACAGGTAACTCTTAACTGCGTCCTCAATACTGACTTTCGCCGTAGGGACTTCGATAAAGTGAACTTTTGAGTCACCAAACTTTTGCTGTATCTCATCAAACTTATTTTGCGTATCTAAGAAAGCTTGTTGATGATAGAAAAGCACATTCTGGTTGCCAACAGCAATCACATCGTTGTGGAAAACCCCTTGATCAATCACATCAGGGTTTTGAGAGAGGTAAACGGTATTCTCTTCACTTAATCCATGAAGGCGAGCGATCGCCTGTGACGCCTCTAGAGTCTGTCTTGCTGGATACTTTTGCGGCTTAGGTGCATTAGGGTTCGTGGCTTCCTGTCCGTAAACAAATAGCTCTACACCAGCGTTACCATAATTCTCACACAAGCGAGTGTGATTGGCTGCTCCCTCATCACCAAAGCTTGAGTGCTCAGGTAGATGTTGATGGTGGCTAAAGTGGCGCGAGTTATTAAAGGTGGCTGCTAGAATGTTTCCTGTTGTGACAGGTTCGATGCTACGGTGCAGCTTGTCGACTAAGTTTGCTGGGGTAAAATGGAGCTTTCCATCTTGGGTATCGGCACTTGGAGAAACCGTTGCTGCATTTGCCGTCCACATACTTGATGCACTACAGCATGCACGTAAGAGAGCAGGAGCCTCTTTAGCGGCTTTATTTAATATTTCAGCATCAGTCCCCGAAAAACCAATTCTACGTAGTGTATGAAGGTCTGGGCGCTCCTGAGGGGCTAACATACCTTGTACCATTCCCATATCTGCCAATGCTTTGGCTTTTTTTAATCCCTGTTTTGCGGCTGACTTGGGATCTGATACCGCTGAAGCGTTACTAAAAGAGGCTACATTGCCAAAAGAGAGGCCGGCATAATTATGTGTTGGACCAACAAGTCCATCAAAGTTCGCTTCAAAGTGCTTCATTTATTATCCTTATGGTCTAGCAAGAGGGTATTTATCTGAATCAATAAGCTTTACTGCTTGTTGATTATCTTTTTATTCACGTCCGTCTCGATTTGAGAAAGGGGCGTGTTTGCTTACAGTAGTTGGGCTCAGTATACGTGAGCTTCCATGGTTAACAAGTTGTACCTAAACGCTGAAATTGTGACTTTTGCATTGAAATTCACAAGAAATCCTTGCTAGATGACTAATAATGAAATATTAGTTTTTAAATAAGCAAAAAAATATTTTACATTTTGTCTATGTATGCTTAAAAATTGGCTTAACGATACAAATAAAAGAGGGATTAACTTGAAACTATCGAGACAACACTCTATATATGGAGCCAATTTACAAATTTTTGAGACTTTTTGGCGCAGATCATTCTATGGGTAAATCGCTAGTTATTGTCGAATCACCGGCCAAAGCCAAGACTATTAATAAATATCTCGGCAAAGATTACATCGTGAAATCGAGTGTGGGTCATATTCGTGACCTACCAACATCCTCCACTGCTGAAGCGAACGTGGCGACTAAAACGCCTGCTGAAGTCAGGAAGATGTCTCCTGAAGAGAAAGCTATATATAAGAGTAAAAGAGCGAAACAGGCGCTAGTTACTCGTATGGGGGTTGATCCTGAAAATGGCTGGAAGGCCAAGTACCAGACTCTTCCCGGTAAAGAGAAAGTGGTTAAAGAGTTGCAAGCATTAGCTGCAAGTGCTGACCATATCTTTCTCGCAACCGATTTGGATAGAGAGGGAGAGGCTATTGCCTGGCATCTTCAAGAGGTGATTGGTGGAGACGCATCTCGTTATCAACGAGTCGTGTTCAACGAGATCACTAAATCCGCTATCCAAGATGCTTTTAGTAAACCTGCCACACTTGATACGAATATGGTGAATGCGCAACAAGCGCGCCGTTTCCTTGATCGTGTCGTTGGTTTTATGGTTTCTCCTCTGCTTTGGAAAAAAGTGGCGAGAGGACTTTCGGCTGGTCGTGTTCAGTCGGTTGCGACTCGTCTAGTGGTTGAGAAAGAGGGTGAGATTAAAGCTTTTGTTCCTGAGGAGTTTTGGGATATACACGCCAATTTAACAACGCTTGCAAATGACGCGTTGAAGATGGAAGTGGTTAAGTTCCAGGAAAAAGCGTTTAACCCAGTTAATGAGCTGCAAGCTCAAACGGCTGTGAGTGCTTTATCACAGTCAAGCTTTGTGGTTGCAGCTCGTGAAGATAGGGCAACGTCTAGTAAACCTTCAGCGCCTTATATCACATCGACATTGCAGCAGGCTGCAAGTACCCGTTTAGGTTTTGGTGTAAAGAAAACCATGATGATGGCTCAACGTCTTTATGAGGCGGGTCATATTACCTATATGCGTACAGATTCAACCAACTTGAGTCAGGAAGCGGTAGACAATGTCCGTGAAATGATTGGCAAAGAGTACGGCGATAAATATCTGCCTGATGCGCCAATCCGTTACGGAAGCAAAGAGGGAGCGCAAGAGGCACACGAAGCTATTCGTCCTTCAGATGTATCCGTTCATGCCGCTGGTATGAAAGATATGGAGCGTGACGCGCAGCGACTTTATGAGTTGATCTGGCGTCAGTTTGTTTCTTGCCAGATGACACCTGCTAAATATGATGCGACTCGTTTAACTGTCAAAGCGGGTGAATATGAGCTTAAAGCAACGGGTCGAACACTACGTTTTGATGGTTGGACACGAGTTCAAACAGCCGTTAAAAAGAAAAATGAAGAGGATAATACCCTGCCAGTCGTGGCTAAAGGTGATGTACTCTCTTTAGAGGAGTTACTGCCTAAGCAGCACTTTACTAAGCCGCCTGCTAGATACAGTGAGGCTTCATTAGTTAAAGAGTTAGAAAAGCGCGGTATTGGCCGTCCATCTACCTACGCAACGATTATCTCAACCATACAAGACCGTGGTTATGTAAAAGTTGAAAATCGCCGTTTCTATGCTGAAAAGATGGGTGAGATTGTCAGTGAAAGTTTGATTGGCAGCTTTAAAGAGCTGATGAGCTACGACTTTACTGCCAGCATGGAGCAGACCCTTGATGATGTGGCACAGGGTGAGCTCGAGTGGAAAAAAGTGCTTGATGGTTTTTATCAAGACTTGACCAAACAGCTTGATCAAGCAGAGCTTGCACCGGAAGAGGGCGGAATGCGCCCGAATGAGATGGTGCTTACAGACATCAAGTGTCCGACTTGTGGCAGACCTATGGGGATCCGAACTGGTACCACAGGGGTGTTCCTTGGTTGTTCAGGTTATGCGTTGCCGCCTAAAGAGCGCTGCAAAACCACCATGAACCTAACCGCAGGTGAAGAAGCGGTCAGTGAAAATAGTGAAGATGCAGAAACCGATGCGTTACGTGCTAAACATCGCTGTGGCGTCTGTGGTACAGCCATGGACAGTTATTTAATTGATGAAACTCGTAAGCTTCATGTATGTGGTAATAATCCAATCTGTGGTGGCTATGAGGTTGAGTTAGGTCAATTTAAGATCAAGGGCTATGAGGGACCCATCATTGAGTGCGATCGTTGCAGTAATGATATGGAGTTGAAAAATGGTCGCTTTGGTAAGTACTTTGGTTGTACTAACTCTGAATGTAAGAATACTCGTAAGCTGCTAAAGAGTGGTGAAGCTGCGCCGCCAAAGGAAGATCCTATTCATCTTCCTGAGTTAAAATGTACTAAGTCAGATGGCTACTTCGTATTAAGAGATGGTGCTGCCGGTATCTTTATGGCTGCAAGTACCTTCCCTAAATCACGTGAGACTCGTCCGCCATTAGTTGAAGAACTAGTGAAGTACCGTGAGCTATTATGGCCTAAATATGCTTATTTAGCCGATGCTCCGGTTGAAGATGATGATGGTAACAAGTCTACGGTGCGCTTTAGTCGCAAGACCAAGGAGCAGTACGTTGCAACAGAGGTTGATGGAAAAGCGACTGGCTGGACATCAAAATTTGTTGATGGCAAATGGGTGACTGAATCTAAAAAGAAAGCCAAGCCTAAAGCGAAACCTAAAGCTAAGGCGAAAGCCAAGAGCTAATAGAGGGGGAACACTCCTATTTTAGCCCTATAAAGCCTCGATAGTTTTCGGGGCTTTTTTATGTCCTTTACTTCAGTCCTTAGTATACCAACTAACCTCTGAGTGGATGCTACTTGCTATACCTCAAGAGAAAGTGACGCTCTGTTCGGTTACCATTTTGCTTGGCAGCCTTGGGTTGGTGGAAAAGAAGTATGAGTGATTATTGGATACAAAAATTAGGTATAAAAAAACCAGCGATTACGCTGGTTTTAAAAATAAGTGAAATCACCACTTCTTCTTGGGCTGGAACAGGACGTCGATATCCTCCTCCTCTTTATTATTTTGCACCACAGGTGCAGCTTCTTTTTGCGCGCCCATCACTTCATCTAACATGGCTTTTGCTTCATCGACCTTACGACCAATAAAGGGATCGTTGGGCGTCTGCGCCTTAATAGCATGCAAGGTTGACAGTGCCTTAGTGACCATCTGTTTTGCTGAGCCATATTGTTTAGTCGCACAAGCCGCTCTAGCTCTAGAAAGCATTGAGTCGACGTTAATGCGTAACTGAAGGCTATCAATTCTAGCTTCCTCTTCAGAAAAGGTTGTTGTGTCGACTTTCCCTTTATTATGCTCAGCTCTTAAAATAGCCTTAAGTTTCTTTAATACCTTAACTAAATCTAGTATCTGTTTGTCATTGTCCGGTAGCCTGAACCCCTCAATTGGCGGAGAGTTTTTGGGGTTTGAACTCATGGTGGTAACCTGTGAGCTAATATCATTTAGGCGACGTTCATAATCAGGTGCTTGGTTGCCTGCTATGCTTTTTGCGTGTTTCAGGGCGTCCTGCACACGTTTATAAAGCACCAATACAATTTGAGAAGAGCAGGGAAACATTCCTGTGAGAGAGAGAATCTCCTCGGTCTCGTCAATAATGGCCCGCTGTCTGGCTAATTCAGCTCTGCGCTCAGCTTCCGCCTTCTCTTTTTGTTGTTGTACAACATTAACTCCGATAACAAGAAATAAGAGAGCACCAATAAGGACCAGAACCAAAGTAAATATCATAGGTCTACCATCAATTAAGCAATTCTTTTAATGCTACTATAAATCAACAGTCTAGCATAGTTATCTTAGCTTAGGATTTTGCTAATGTCGTGTGATTCTCGTGAACTCTATGTTATATTCCATATTGATTTAATTTTTAGCATGAACTATAACTAATTCTTATAATTAATTAAGCGTATAGATTAAAACCTAAGCAATGACTTGAGGTTAAATTGAAGGATAAAAGATGAAGCTACAGCAACTCAGATATATTGCCGAAGTGGTTAATCATAACCTCAATGTGTCGGCAACAGCTGAAAACCTTTATACATCGCAACCAGGGATCAGCAAACAAGTTAGAATGCTTGAAGATGAGCTAGGTATCCAGATTTTTGGTCGTAGTGGTAAGCATTTAACTCATGTGACACCTGCCGGTGAGCAGGTAATAAGTATTGCAAATAACATCCTTGGCAAAGTTGAAAGCATTAAAAAGGTGGCTGAAGAGTACACTAAGCCTGATCAAGGTGAGTTAAATATTGCAACGACAGACACCCAAGCTAGATACGCATTGCCAAACATCATTCGTGGTTTTATTGAGCGTTACCCTAAAGTCAACCTTCATATGCACCAAGGCACACCTTCTCAAATTAGTGAGCTTGCTGCACGTGGAGATGCCGATTTTGCCATTGCAACTGAGGGGATGCACCTGTACTCAGATCTGATCATGCTGCCTTGTTATCACTGGAATCGTTCAATCGTGGTTAAACGGGATCATCCTTTGGCCTCACGCAGCAATATCAGTATTGAAGATCTAGGTCGTTTTCCACTTGTGACTTATGTGTTTGGTTTCGACCGCGAATCTGAGATTGAGAAATCTTTTAATAGTGCAGGGTTGGAGCCAAGAGTGGTGTTTAGTGCCACTAGTGCAGATGTACTAAAAACCTATGTTCGTTTAGGGCTAGGTGTGGGGGTTATCGCTTCTATGGCGATCGATCCAGTGATGGATAGAGATCTTGTAGCAATCGATGCGAGTCACCTGTTTGGCCATAGCACGACGAAAATTGGTTTCAGAAAAGGAAACTTCTTAAGAACTTACATGTATGAGTTTATTGAACACTTTGCTCCCCATCTCACAAAAGAGGTGGTCGAGAAAGCGGTAGGTTTAAGAGACCCACAATTGATTGAAAATATGTTCGCCAATATAGAGTTGCCAGTACGTTAACTTTATTTTTGTCGAACATAAAAAACTCGCCTTTTGGCGAGTTTTTTGTTTGTGCTATCAGTGATGCATTAACACTCTACGATATTAACGGCCAAACCACCTTTAGCGGTTTCTTTATACTTGCTGCGCATATCCTTGCCTGTATCCATCATGGTTTTGATCACTTTATCTAGGGATACTTTGTGGTTTCCATCTCCGTGCAGTGCCATTCTGGAAGCGTTAATGGCCTTGACGGCGCCCATAGCATTACGCTCTATGCAGGGAACCTGTACTAGACCGCCAACAGGGTCGCAGGTTAAGCCTAAGTTATGCTCCATGCCAATCTCAGCTGCATTTTCAACATGCTCAATGGTACCGCCCATGATCTCTGTTAGGGCTCCTGCAGCCATAGAGCAAGCTACGCCAACTTCACCTTGGCAACCGACTTCTGCACCGGATATAGATGCATTCTTCTTATAAAGGATACCGATAGCGGCAGCGGTTAACAGGTAACGACAACAGACTTCAAGATCCACTTCCTGAACAAACATATCATAGTAGCAAAGTACGGCAGGAATGATGCCTGCGGCCCCGTTGGTTGGTGCGGTGACTACGCGATCACCTGCTGCATTTTGCTCATTCACCGATAGCGCGAACAGATCTACCCAATCCAATGCCGTTAGCGGATCGACGCTGTTTTTACCTTCAGCTTTTAAACGGCGGTACATAGCAGGGGCACGGCGTCTTAGTTTTAAGCCTCCTGGGAGGATCCCCTCTTTCTTATATCCGCGCTCGACACAGTTTTTCATGGTTTGCCAGATAATCCATAACTGCTGCTTTATCTCAGCCTCAGAGGCTATGCTCAGTTCGTTCTCCATCATCAGCGATGAGATACTTAACCCATTATCTGTGCAGAGAGTGAGGAGCTGAGTTGCACTGTTAAAATCATAGGGGGCAGATTTTATCGGTGCGGCGGGGGATGCATCTTGGGCTAAAATCTCATCTTGATCTAAGATAAAGCCACCACCAACGGAGTAATAAGTTCGCTCGAATATGCATTGACCTTGGCGGTATGCATAAAGCGTCATCGCATTGGCGTGGGCTGGGAGGCTTTTTCGTCTATGGTAGGTTATCCCTAATTCACGAGTAAAGGTGACTTTTGTGCCGTTGGCCATCAATAGGACTTCACTTTGACTGACCTCATTTAAGATCCCATCAATTGCGTCAGTATCTACGGTATCTGGTGCTTCTCCCATTAAGCCTAGTATCACGGCTTTACCTGTACCGTGACCTTTACCCGTTTGACCGAGCGATCCAAACAGCTCTGAACGCAACTCATCAGTTGTATCCAATAGGCCTGCTTTCTGGAGATCCTCTATGAAGATGTTTCCAGCTTTCATCGGGCCTACAGTATGTGAACTAGAGGGACCAATTCCTATTTTGAACATGTCAAATACACTAATCATCTTAAAACCTTTTCTGTTTTATTCGTTATTAGCACTATCTCTACGCGATTAAATTTCCCAGAGGTCAGTAAATAAAAAGGGAAAAAAGTCATGCTGTGTTAATCTACGCGGATAGTGTGGTTTTGTTTTCATAAATTATCCCACACTTTTCCATTGGGCTTAGCATGAGTTTTTTTAATTTCATACTTCAGATTAGATAAGCTAAGCCATTTTAGTGATATGAGCTTATATCATTGGGGATATTTATCCCCTAAATAATAAGGCGTAGTGCAAAATCTACTCAGCCAATTAATCACATTATTTTTATATTATAGGAGGAGTTGTGAGTTACTTAATGCTTGATCTGCTTTCTACCCAAGCTTCTGCAGAGGAGCTTACTCAGCTGAAACACCCTATGGTTGGAGGGGTGATCTTATTCAGTAGAAATTATACTGATCGTCCGCAACTTGTCTCATTAGTAGAGTCGCTCCGTGTTGTTAGGCCAGATCTTCTTATTGCAGTCGATCATGAGGGGGGAAGAGTACAGCGCTTTAGGGATGGTTTTACCCATATACCGGCTATGGGAGACATTCTTCCATTTGCTGGCGGCGATATGATACTTGCTAAAAAATGGGCTGTAGAGTTAGGTTTTCTTATGGCTGTGGAGCTTTTGGCTTGTGATATTGATTTGAGCTTCGCACCTGTGCTTGATCTTAATCGTGTCAGTGAGGTGATAGGTAAGCGTGCATTTAGCTCTGAACCCAATGAAGTCATTGAGCTTGCTGGAAGCTTTATAGAGGGGATGCATCAAGCTGGTATGGCATCTGTTGGTAAACACTTTCCAGGACATGGCAGTGTGGTTGCTGATTCTCATATTGCTCAGCCTTATGATGAGCGTAGTAAAGAGGAGATCCTTGAGCTAGATATGCAACCTTTTAAATCGCTGATAGCCAAAGATCAGCTCCACGGTGTGATGCCCGCACATGTGATCTATTCAAAGGTTGATCCAAATCCTGCTGGTTTTTCATCATTTTGGCTGCAAGATATATTACGTGAACAGTTAAGTTTTCGGGGAGTGATATTCTCTGATGATCTAGGGATGAAGGGGGCGGGAGTTGTGGGCGGGTATAAAGCCAGAGCTCAAGCCGCATTAGATGCAGGTTGTAATATGATTTTGATATGCAATGATGCCAAGGGAGCTACAGAGGTACTTGAAGAGTTAGTTTGGCCGACCAGTCAGCCTGAATATCCAGCTCAGTTATTGAAGCCTGATAGTAAAATCGTTGCACAAGCTCTTCAAAACGATGAAAGGTGGCAGCAAGCCAAACTCCTTGCATCAAGATTTTCAACAGATTAATTGTAACTAATATTTGGAATATTGATTCACCTCAATATTCCAAAAGTGCAACTTAGTTAAGGTTAATCTCCTAATTTTTTTATAGGTGACCCAATGATCCTCTATTTACATGGCTTCGATGCAACCAGCCCTGGTAACCATGAGAAAATACGTCAATTGCAGTTTATTGATAAAGACGTACGTCTACTGAGTTATAGCACTTTACACCCAAAGCATGACATGCAGCATCTACTTAATGAAGTGAGTAAACAGCTGAAGTTAACAGATGATTCCGAACCTATCATTATTGGTGTCGGTTTAGGTGGGTATTGGGCCGAACGGATTGGTTATTTAAATGGTTTAAAATCTGTATTGATTAACCCTAATTTAACACCGCAAGATAATATGTTGGGTAAGATAGATAGACCGGAAGAATACTCGGATATTGCAAATAAGTGTGTGTCAGAGTTTAGAGAAAAGAACAGTGGTAAGTCTTTAGTTATACTTTCACGCAATGATGATACATTTGATAACCAAGTCGTGAGTGATGAATTAAGCCGCTTTTATGAAATATGTTGGGATGAGGAGCAACCTCATAAATTCCCAGTGTTAGCGAGCCAACTGCCAAGGATCCAAGCATTTAAAAAGGGATGATTCAGTGAGTGCCGTACTATTACGGCGCTTTAATTGCTCGCTCTGCACAAATATCGCTTACCGCTTAAACTCCAGTGATTGAATATTAGTCTCATTTCCCCCGCCTAATAATACTTCTTCTGCAAAATAGTTTAAAAAATAAACTCCCATCTATGTTAAATTGTAAAAGTTCTTATTACATTAATAATGAATTATATAGTATAAGAAACTGACTGATATCCGAATGTAAGAACTTAAGATCGATATATGTCTTTTTTTTAGTTGAAAAGTCTACTTTTTGTTTTAAAATTGTATTTTGCAGTGTAAAGTAGCGCCCAAGATTAATTTGTTACACAATGATACATAAAGAGAATTTGGTCTAAACCTGACCATACCATTTTGCGTATGTCGCCCGATGCAGCTAATTATTTTTTTGTTAGCTGTTTTTTTTTGCATGTTTTTTGCCCAATTGTGTGCTTTGGGTTATCTTCAGGGGAGGGCATTAGCGATAATGGACTTACAGATGAAGAGAGTATTAATCAATGTGCAGGGCAAAGTGCAGGGAGTGTGCTTTAGGCGTTTTGCACAGTCTAAAGCTAACGAGTTAGGGATAACCGGCTACGTAGTCAACAATGAAAATGGCTCGGTTAATATTCTAGCTCAGGGAGCCTACCCAGCAGTTGATAATCTGATTGATTGGTGCGACAAGGGCTCACCACAAGCCCAAGTCGACAAAGTGTATGTTCAAGAGGATGAGGAGAATGAGATCTACCTCGACTTCTCAATTCTTCCTTATTAAAGCTCGTTGGCAATATCCTTGATTCTGTCTGTTGGTTGCTCCATCTTTCTGATCTGTAGAATCATTCCCATTTTAGGGTGATCAAAATAGTGGATCTCATCGCTTCGTACTCGACGATTCTGTGTCAAAGGGAAAGCATACAGAAAAGGGGTTACTTTATTGCTTTGCTCTACAGTTTCATTGAGATAGCTGGATGAGGTATCAATCTCTTTCGTTCCCTCTTCTCTGAGGTTCAGCGCAGCTTCTACATATAGGTAATGATTTAGGTAGATGTTAAGTGTCCCGTCAAGTTCCCACACGGGCTTTTGAGTTTTACTATCAAAGCTAGTATCAAGAAAGTCAAACTGTGGGATGGTGAGCTCCGACTGGTAGCTTTGAACCATCTGCCCATTTCCCTCAAATCTGTCGGAAAAATCTTGACCAGAATAGAGCCTCATAGGTTTTGCTTTATGCCGTGGCAGCATAGATTGTTGCCAGGTCATGTGCAGTAAACTCTTGTTGCCAGGCTCTCGGCTTATTTTACTCATGATATCTTTAAATTGATTTTGCTCACTTGAAAGCAAAACCGGAGCGCCACCTGGAATACCATACTGCTCAGTTGCGGCAGCGATATTGACAGGGATCTGTGTCGTGTGATTGACCTGAGCCGAGCCTAACTGCTGATTACATTCATCTGCATTGGTAGCCCAGTCACTGGATGAGCATCCCTTTAAGCCTAGGCTTGCACCTGTGATATCGGTACTGAAAAGTGGGGAGATAAGATCCACGGCTTTTCTGGTGTTGATTAACGTGACCTGATCAGGACTTTTTTCCTGATTGTGTCCAGCGTCTCGTTCAAACAGGTATACCTCGACTTCAAACCAACGTTCATCTTGAGCGTAAGCTTGAGTTATCGATAGCAGTCCCATTAGGGGTAGTAACGTTTTCTTTAACACATTAATCTCCAAGACGGTGTTGTGATAATTGCCCCAAAAGCAATTTAACCAGCGCCAACCTATCTGCGTGAGATTCAGCTGGAATGATGAATTTTAACTTACTCGGGCCGTCCATTCGATAGTTTTGTGGTTGGCTTTGCAGTAAACCGATAATAAAACCTGGATCGACACTATGATCGTCGCTGAACTCTAGGCTACCACCTTTGGCATGCATCTCTATTTTTTTGATGCCTAAGGCTGTAGCTTGGTGCTTGTAAAGCGTTAACTCCATCAAGTTTTTAGTGGAGTCAGGTAGGAGTCCAAAGCGGTCGATTAACTCGACTTTTAATTCATCCAACGCTTGCGATGTTTCACAGTTAGCTATCCGCTTGTAAAGAGAGAGTCTGATATTCACATCGTGGACAAAGTCTTCGGGCAGCAGTGCAGGAATGCGAAGATCGATTTCACACTGACGCCTTAGCATCTGGCTTAATGAAGGCTCTTTACCCTCTTTTAAAGATTTAACGGCATCCTCAAGCATCTCCATGTAGAGTGTAAAACCAATTTTTGAGATATGGCCGCTCTGCTCGTCACCTAAGAGCTCTCCGGCGCCACGTATCTCGAGATCTTGAGTCGCTAACATAAAGCCTGCACCGAGATCTTCTAGTGCACCAATGGCTTCGAGACGCTTCCTTGCATCTTTTGTCATGCTCTTAGGATGTGGCGTCATTAAGTAGGCGTACGCTTGATGATGTGAGCGTCCCACGCGGCCTCTTAGTTGGTGTAGCTGAGCGAGTCCAAATTTGTCAGCACGCTCTATTACTATGGTGTTTGCCGATGGAATATCGATACCAGTTTCTATGATAGTAGTACAGACTAAGACATTGAATCTTTGATGATAAAAATCAGACATCACCTTTTCTAATTCACGCTCTCGCATCTGTCCATGGGCGGTGATCACACGGGCTTCAGGTAGCAGTTCACTGATCTCAGCAGCACGTTTCTCGATGGTTTCCACTGTGTTATGGAGAAAATAAACTTGGCCCCCACGTAATATCTCACGCAGCAGTGCTTCCCTAATCGCAGCGTTGTCATACTCTCTAACAAAAGTTTTGACTGCAAGTCGCTTAGCTGGTGGAGTCGCAATGATGGAAAGGTCACGCATACCAGACATGGCCATGTTTAGGGTTCGTGGGATCGGGGTGGCCGTTAAGGTTAAGATATCAACATTGGCTCTGAGGGCTTTAATCTTCTCTTTTTGGCGAACACCAAACCTATGCTCTTCATCAATAACAAGCAGGCCTAAGTTTTCAAATTTCGCCTCAGATTGCAGTAGCTTATGAGTACCGATAACGATATCGACCTTGCCATTACTCAGATCCTCTAATACGGCTTTTTGCTCTTTTGCTGTTTTAAAGCGCGACATGACCTCAATTTTAACTGGCCAATCGGCAAACCTATCCTTGAAATTTTCAAAGTGCTGCTGTGCCAGCAGGGTTGTTGGAACTAAAATAGCGACCTGTTTACCGTCATTGACTGCAACAAACGCCGCGCGCATGGCGACTTCAGTTTTACCAAAACCGACATCACCACACACTAATCTGTCCATGGCGATAGGGGAGCTCATATCGGTTAATACGGCATTAATGGAGGTTTCTTGATCCACAGTCTCCTCAAATGGGAAACTGTTACTAAAGAGGGCGTACTCCTCTTGATCAATATGGCAGGCATCGCCAGGTCTAGCCTGTCTTCTGGCATAAACATCGAGTAGTTCCACTGCGACATCACGTATCTTTTCAATCGCCTTTTTCTTCGCTTTTGCCCAGCTCTCATTACCTAGTTTATTAAGCTGAGCCTCTTCATCTGGGCCGACACTGTAGCGACTGATAAGGTGCAAAGAGGAGACGGGAACATATAGTTTGTCTCCACCAGCATATTCAAGTTTAAGGTACTCAGCGACGAGTCCTCCAGTGTCGAGGGTTTCGAGCCCTTGATAATGGGCGACACCGTGATCTAAGTGAACAATAGGTTGGCCCACCTTGAGCTCTGCCAAGTTCTTAATCAGGGCATCACTGCTTATCTGTCTCTGTTTATCTCGGCGCCTTGTTTGCGAGATACGGTGGCCAAATAACTCTGTTTCACAGATGATGCTGAACTTAGCCCCTCTGGCTTTTTCGATAATAGCGCCTTTAGATAAAGGCGAGACAATAAGGCCTTGCTTGACTTTTGAGTCGACAAAATCATCTAGATGTTCGAACACTTGTGGCTTAAGGTCTATTTTGGCAAATAGCTCAAGCAGTGCTTCACGACGCCCCTCAGATTCGGCGCTAAAGAGGATCCTGCCGCCCTGAGTGGCATAATCTTGAAGTAGTGTCAGTGGCTGTTTAAGTTTATGGTTTGCTGTTAACTCTGGCAGTGATTCGAGCTTGGCATTACTGCCACTGTCTTGATTTTCACCTATTTTAAGCAGAGTTCTAGGGAACTTTTTAAAGGCGGAAAAAAGCTGCTCGGTCAGCAGGTATAGTGACTTTGGCGGTAACAGAGGTCTAAGTGGATCGACGCGTCTGTCTTCATATCTAAGCTCTACCTCAGTAAGGTGTGCTCTTGAAGCGGCTTCAAGATCGCCAATGTTAACCAGTTGAGTCTGAGCGGGCAGGTAATCAAATAGGCTTGCCGTTTCATCGAAAAAAAGTGGTAGGTAGTTCTCAATCCCAGCTGGAAGTATTTTGCGGCTCACCATCTGATAAACAGATTCTGGCTCTTTGACTATCACTTCAAAATGACGTCGGTACCTTTGTCTAAACCCTTCGATAGCCGCACTGTCTGTGGGGAACTCTTTTGCTGGCAATAAACGAATTGAGTCGATGGCACTACTGGAACGTTGAGTTTCAGGGTCAAAATGTCTTATCGATTCCACTTCATCGTCAAACAGTTCGATACGATAGGGCTGAGTTGAGCCCATTGGGAACAGATCGATAATCGAGCCTCTTACAGCAAACTCTCCGTGTTCATAAACTTGTTCAACGAGGTGATAACCGGTATCCACCAATTGCTGTTTAACATCTTGAAGGCAGTAGTTATCACCTTTAGCCAACATCAATACGTTGCCGGCTAGAAATGATCTTGGTGGCAGAAGAACCATCAGAGTACTGATGGGGACTATCACTACTCCCCGTTTAGCATTCGGGATCTGTGACAGAGTTTCCAGACGTTGTGAAACCAGATCTTGATGGGGGGAGAAACTATCGTATGGCAAGGTTTCTCTATCAGGGAACAACCAAACAGGAAGAGTGTCGTCCTGAAGAAGATAATTTAGTTCGCTCTCTAATAGAAGCGCAGTTGGGGTATCACTGGTGACTGCCAGTGTCAGCCCCTCATGATCCTTGACTAAATTAGCTAAGGTGATGGCCTGCGATGCGCCGCCTAATGTGAACAGAGTTTGTGCTTTGGTGGCACTTTTAACATGGGGCGGCGTTAATACGGAAAATGCTTTCATTGAGAGATGACAGGGGATCAGCGACAAAGATGCCTGTCATTGTAGTGGGATACAGGCGCATGTGCTAGTGAAAATTATGTCGCTTTTTTCGCAAGCTTGCGTTGTTTTAATTGCCTTTGTTGTACGCTCAAGCTCGCCTTGACCAGCTGCTCTACGTCAGTGTCTGTGATCACAGAGAACTCTAACTCAGTCAAATAACCTGTTTGCGGTTCGACATCCGTAGCTTCTATCACTTGAGTAGCCGTGACTTGAGCAAAACAGAGCAGGGCAACCAGCTCCTCTTTAATATGAAGCGTCAGCTTAAACTGCTTCCCGACATCAAATTGTGTTGCCCCGATTATGCGGATCCCACTCCCGCCAAAAAACTTTCCTTGATGTAGCTCCCCGTCATGTGCTTCGCGTTCGAGTACATGTTGCAGAACCAGATCGACCTTCTTCGACTGCAGTTTAAGGTACTCAACAACGGTTTTAGCTTCATCATCTAAATGCCTTAGTTGCAATAAGCAGTCGGCTTCTAAAGATTTAACATCACTAATAAGCTGCAGACCAAGTGGTAGCATCAGCGTTAATTCACCCTCAGTTGGAATGGGGGCGTTATCTGGCCAAGCTGTTAGGTAGACTTTAAAATCGTGCTTGACACTAAAATAGGGGCTTGAGTCAGTGATCAAGGGATTTCCTCTTGTTTTTATATAGCTATTACCCCTATTATCGTGCGCATCTTAATGATTTAGCAAGGCTCTATATTTAATGAGTCGTTGGGCAACTATGAATTTTGCGTTATCTGCACATATTGGCTTTCGTTATTGGCGTGCAAGAAAGGCCAATGCGTTCGCTTCATTTATCACTTTTTTTGCGGTTTCCGGTATTTTGCTTGGAGTTGCAGCGCTCATTATTGTCAGCTCGGTTATGAATGGTCTAGAGGGACAATTAAAGCAGCGTATTCTTGGGGCAGTGCCTCAATTGACGGTCAACAGTGAACAAGCTCTCACTCATTGGCATGCTAATGTGGCAGAGCTTAAAACGTTACCAGGTGTTTTGGCTGCCACTCCCAGTATTGCCACGCAAGCTATGGTCCAGTCACCCTCTAATATTAGTGCCATTCAAGTGTATGGTATCTACCCTGAATATGAAAAAGTGCTCGAAGGTAAGATGCAAGGTGTGTTAAATGCGCATTTTAGTCAGCTTATACCAGGAAAATATCGGATCATACTCGGCTCTGAGCTTGCCAGACGTTTAGATGTGTCCATTGGCGAGAAGGTGAGAGTGCTCAGCGCAGAAGGTGTGGTTTACTCCCCTTTTGGACCCGTGCCTAGCCAGCGTAAATTTGTGGTTGCAGGTATCTTTGAGATGGGCTCCCAAGTTGATGCAAGCTTGGCCTATGTTCATTATGAGGACGCGCAGCGGTTAATGCGGCAACCTCCTGGAGAGATAAAACATCTGAGGCTATATCTAGCAGATCCCTTTAATGCAGAGAGTTTAAGTAGTGAAGTAACGAACCTGTTTAAGAGACAAGGTATTGAAGTCACCACCTCTGACTGGCGAGACACATATGGTCATCTGTTTAGCGCTGTGAAGATGGAAAAGAATATGATGTCTTTGATGTTAAGTCTGATTATTGCCGTTGCCGCGTTTAATATTGTCTCTGCACTGGTGATGATGGTGGTAGACAAAACAACGGACGTTGCAGTATTGAAAACTCAGGGGCTGAGCACAGCGAATGTGATGGGGATATTTATCTTTCAGGGATCGCTCAATGCCATTATTGGTCTGGTGCTAGGGCTTATTATCGGTGTTGGGTTAACGCTTAATTTAAATACCATGATGAATTCGGTTGGGATCTCTATCTTAGGGGCGGGTCAATCACTGCCTGTGCAAATTGAGTGGAGCCAGATGAGCTGGATAGTCATTGGTACTTTAGTTATTACCTTCTGTGCCACGCTATATCCAGCATTTAGAGCGGCTAAAGTACAACCTGCGACAGCGTTGAGATATGAGTAAGCTACGCCTAAAAAGTTAAGCGTCCAAATGGGAGAGAGTCAATCACTCTCCTGTTTGATGAGTAAAGAATATAAGAGTAAATAGCATATGCCAGAGTTATTGTTAGAAGTGAAGAGTGTCAGTAAACGTTTTCAAGAGGGGACGGTGGATACTCAAGTGCTTACAAGTGTGGATCTACAGGTATTTAAAGGTGAGCAATTAGCCATTATCGGTACCTCAGGCTCAGGTAAAAGTACTTTATTGCATATCATGGGGACACTCGATAAGCCAAGCAGTGGCCATGTCTTTATGTTAGGGGAAGACCTATATGGTTTGTCGCCGCGTCGCCAATCTGAGGTGAGAAATCAGGACTTAGGCTTTATCTATCAATTTCACCATCTATTGCCAGAGTTTAGTGCGCTTGAAAATGTTGCCATGCCGGCCCTTATTCAGGGAAGAAATCGTAAAGAGGTTGAAGTTGAGGCTAAGGCATTATTGGAGCGAGTAGGTCTTGGGCATAGATTTGATCATACCCCAGGTGAGATGTCAGGTGGAGAGCGTCAGCGTACTGCGATAGCCAGAGCGTTAATTAATAAGCCTAAGCTAGTCTTAGCAGATGAGCCAACGGGTAACTTAGATGCTACGAGTGGCGAGGCTGTGTATGAGCTGATCCGTGAGCTTGCAAACCAGTTAGGCACGGCATTTGTGGTTGTAACCCATGACGCCAAATTAGCAGCAAGAATGGACAGGCAGCTGAAGATGAAAGATGGCCACCTTCAGAGTGAACAGCTTACAGATGTTGAAGGAAAGGCTTCATGAACCCATTTTTATCAATATGGGTTGGTTGGCGTTTCTACATGGCACGCCAATCTAATAGCCTGATTAGTTTTATCTCATTTGCATCGACCGCAGGTATCGCCTTAGGTGTCGCGGTATTAATTGTTGTGCTCTCAGCCATGAATGGTTTTGAGAGTGAATTAGAAAATAGGATGTTGGGTGTTGTCTCCCATGGAGAGTTGAGCGGAGTTAATCAACCTGTTAATAACTGGCCCGCAATTGTTGAGGACGCCAAGAAGGTGCCGGGGATAGTGGCATCAGCTCCCTTTATTCGTTTACAGGGACTCGTACAAAAGCCTGGCGGATTTCAAGGACTGACCATTTTAGGAGTTGATACTCAATATGAGCAGAAGGTCTCCAATATTGCCCAATTTATGCCAGCAGAAACCTGGGAAAAGCTAGCTGAGACTGATAAAAATAACATAGTGTTAGGTAGAGGTTTGGCAAAAAGTTTAGGCTTAAACCTAGGTGACTCATTAAGCATGTATATGCCTAATGTCAACGCCGATCCTACCGTGAAGCGTATTGGCTCTGCAAAAAGTTATCGTTTCACTGTGGCAGGGATATTTGAGCTCGGAGGAGAGCTGGATCTCTCTACTGCCTATGTGCCGATGCAGTATGCGGCATCTATTTTAGCTATGGGTGAGCAGGTATCGGGTATTAGAATTAAAGCGGATAAAGTATTTGAGGCGCCGCGGCTTATTCGTGAACTGGGCTTTAGCCAAGATCAATACCTGTACATCACTGACTGGACTCGTACTCAGGGGCATCTTTACCAAGATATACAACTTGTTCGCAGTGTGATGTATCTAGTACTGGCTTTGGTGATAGCCGTGGCTTGTTTTAATATTGTCTCGACGTTAGTGATGGCCGTACGGGATAAACAATCTGAGATCGCAATTTTGCTGACTATGGGGATGAAGCGCAGTGCGATTATGACAATCTTTATTGTACAAGGTGCCCTTAATGGAGTGCTGGGCTGTCTGCTTGGAGGCTTGTTTGGTGTGCTTATCGCGGAAAACCTAAGTTGGATAGCCAAAGCGATAGAGGGGGCTTTAGGCGTTAAACTGCTCTCTGCTGATATCTACTTTATCGACTTCCTCCCATCAGAGTTACACCTCGTTGACGTTGGGGTGGTGTTATTGTTAGCGCTGGTCATGAGTTTAATTGCGACACTTTATCCTGCTTGGAAAGCGAGTCAAACACCGCCTGCAAGCGCATTAGCCGGCCGCTAATTAGATACTTTTAAGAGAGGGAAGCGGTGAGTAGTGCGATTGTTGTTTTGGGAGCGCCAAATGATAGTGATGGCAACTTGTCTGTGATGGCACTCTCTCGATGCGATCTCGCATACACCTATTTTTCTCAAAAAAACCACCTCAAAATTATCTGCACTGGTGGGGTTGGCGCTCATTTCAATACCACTTCAACTCCCCATGCACAGTACTTGAAAAATTATTTGATGAGTAAAGGGGTACCACAGATAAATTTTCTTCCCCTTGTCGAGAGCCGATTTACCTTTGAAGATGCACTACTGGCTCGAGAGGTTATTGAAGAGCATAAAATTACCTCTCTAGTTATAGTGACATCAGAGTTTCATCTTCCCCGAGCCAAATTAGTGTTTAGCACGATTTTCCCACAAATCACGTTCCACTACTTGGCGGCAACGACGCCACTTTCTGATGATGAACTGCTTAAACTTGAAAAGCATGAGAGGGATGTGATGGAAAGGGAGAGGCGTAATCTGAGTACTTTGCTAAGGTAAGTCCACAATAAGAAACACCAAGCGTGTTTCCTATTGTATCGAGCGGTAACCTTGTCTGGTTTTGAGCTAATTAGCTTTTTCGTCTATCCCATTTCAGTAGAATTGAGTACTTCCATAGGGTTCTTATTAAGAAAAAACCCACTATTGAAAATATTGCACCCATTACAATACAGCCCAGTAGAAAAGGTGGGCCTATGGTGGATATTGATGACTCTATCCACACCCATGTGGCTTCAAAAGCAAAGTTTTGCGGTGGGTGGTTAAGGAGCTTAGCCCCTAACATATAAGCGGCATAAAACATAAATGGCATAGTGATTGGGTTCGTAATCCACACTAATGCGACAGATACCGGCAGGTTACAGTTAAAAATGATGGCTAGAGCGGCTGCCAGTACCATCTGAAATGGCATGGGGATCCAAGCAACAAAAAGGCCGACGGCAAAGGCTGCTGGAGCCGAACGTCTGTTAAGACTCCATAAATTGGGATTATGTAATAATTTGCCGAACATCCGCAAATGCTTATGATTTTGCAGCGTTTCAGGCTTAGGCATAAATCTTTCAATGATTTTTTTTGGCATAAATGGTTATTGCTGTCTTAACTAGTTCAGTATGAATCGATTTATGTTTGGTTTTTGCGTCACAATACTCTCAGCCATGTTGTGGCCTTCATTGCCGACAGCTCAACTTACCCCCATTTTAGTTGTAATAGGGGTTCTGATATTAAAGCGTGCGCCATTAATCTCAGGTGTCGTCTTGGCTGTTGCATGGAGTGCGTTTTATGCGCAGCTGGTATTAAGCTGGGATGATCAAAGTATAGACCTTGGCCAGCCTGTAACTGGCGAAATCATATCACTAGTAAATCAAAACAGCGACTGGGTTAGTATGGATTTTCGGCTGTTGGATCATAATTCGACAAACTCTTGGCCAAAAAAAATACGTTTGAGTTGGAAAAAAGCCCCTAAATTGGCGCAAGGTGAGATCTGGGAGCTGGTGATTAAGCCAAAGCCTATCACCAGTGTGTTGAATCAAGGTGGGTATAATCAACAGAAATTACTTCTTAGTCGTCATATCATCAGCAAAGGTAACGTTATATCTGGTGAGCGAATTAAGGCAAGTGATTCTTTGCGTAACAAGCTCTTACAAACACTCAAACCCACCTTAGAAACATTGGCTAATGGCGATCTTATCTTAGCATTACTGCTAGGGGATAGGAGCTTGTTGGATGCAGAGCGTTGGCACGCCCTCAGAGTGACGGGAGCGGGGCATCTGGTGGCAATCTCCGGTCTGCACCTCTCGGTTGTTGGAGCTTGGGTGTTTGTCACCTTATCTAAGTTTCTTAATCTGATATCTCCTTGTGTTGGGCGACGGAATTTGATGTTGGCTGCGGCTTCATCTGCTGTAGCGTGCTGTATTTATGCCTACCTTGCAGGGTTTGCACTACCAACGATTCGCGCTTTAACTATGCTATTGTTATTGGTTTTTTTGACGCTGTTAAACCGATATTCATCTTCTTGGGAGCGCTTGTTGTTTGCGCTTTTTCTGATATTAGTTATCGACCCCTTCAGTTGTTTAAGTGCAGGTTTTTGGCTGTCATTTTCTGCATTATCAATTATTTTACTGACGCTACAGGCTCGTCCCATACCTGTTGCTGATGAGCCTAGCTCCCTGCACAAGAGAGTGTGGCTTAAGTTAAGTCTTTTCTGGGCCATACAGTGGCGATTAAGCCTTGGACTGGGTTTATTGCAGGCAGTGCTTTTTGGTGGTCTGACTCTTTATGGGATCCTATTTAATTTTATATTTGTTCCTTGGTTTAGTTTGCTGGTTATTCCTGCCGCTATTTTCACTTTCGTTATCTGGGGGTTAGGTTTAACAGCTGGATTTAATCTGTCCGTCTTGTTTGAATTGGTCGATAAAACTTTATGGCCTGTTACCCAAGCCTTAGATTTGTTTGTTGTTTTACCTGGTGCTTGGTTACCTATTTCAGATCACATGATGTTGGCGCTGTTCTTTCTTCTGTGCGGATCATGGCTTATGGCAAAGCTGAAAAGTGTGCAGTGGAAGATTATCTCTTCACTCTTGCTTCTACCATTTATCCTTTCGTTAATGTTTAGATGGGGATTGGCCTCAAAGAATCACTGGCAAGTGCACCTGCTCGATGTTGGTCAAGGTCTCAGTGTCGTTATAGAGAGGGGACAACATGGATTAATTTATGACACTGGAGCCCGATATGGTCGGACGTTTAGCTATGCAGAAAGAGTCGTGGTGCCCTTTATTCGAGCCAGAGGCATTACTGAGGTTGATTATCTTGTATTGAGTCATAGCGATAACGATCATGCTGGTGGCGCCTCAACGCTTATCTCTACTTTTCCAGAGGTTGAATTAGTGACAGACATCCCTGAGTATGCCAGCGTCAATTGCAGACCTAAAACCATTATATGGCAGAGATTAAGAGTTGAGATCTTGGCGCCTCGTGTTGTTGAGAAGGGGAATAATGGCTCCTGTGTCGTGAAAGTCAGCGATGAGTATCATCAAGTCTTATTAACTGGTGATATAGAGAGTAGGGCAGAGCACGCCTTACTGAGCCTAGGCGATAAGCTCAACAGTGAACTGCTTGTGGCGCCACATCATGGTAGCAGAACCTCCTCAACCTCTGAGTTTATCAGGTTGGTTTCTCCTCAGTTAGTGCTCTTCCCTTCAGGGTTTAATAATCGTTACGGCTTCCCTAAGCCTGATGTCTTACGTCGCTATCAGGACCATGGAGCAGAGCACCTTATTTCGGGACGACAGGGGCAGATCAGTGTGATTTTTAATCGAGAACAGCGTGATATTCGAACATACCGGGCCAATTTAGCCCCTTTTTGGTACAACCGATTGTTTGAATTTGGTCAGAATGATAATCCAGAGTAGAATGCGTTTTTTGAATTAAGAATAGATTTGGTTAATGACAACATCTTCCAATCAAGAAGTCTGGACAGTATTTAAGCGTTTGATGGTGTATATCAAACCGCTTAAAGGTGTGTTTTTTCTGGCGGTAGTAGGCTTAGTGCTTTATGGCCTGGTCGATATGACATTTATTGCCGTAATTAAGCCCTTTATCGATGGCGGGTTTGGTGGACAAGCGAGCCAAATTCCCTCCGCGGCCAATGGATTAGATTTAGGTACAACTGATGGGTTTAACTCATCAAGCGATGTGCTTATGATGGCACCTTTTGTCGTTATTGGCCTGTTTACATTGCGTGGTTTGGCAAATTTCCTGTCGACTTACTGTGTTTCGTACATGAGCGCTAGGCTCATTATGGATATGCGTCAGCATGTGTTTGATCACTATCTTACGTTGCCAGTTAGTTACATGGATAGAGAAAATACCGGCAGTTTAATCTCTCGGGTAACCTATGATACAGAGCAGATTGCCCGTGCGACTGGCAGCGCCTTGATCACTATGGTACGTGATAGCATCACAGTTGTGGGTATGTTGACCGTGATGTTTTACTACTCTTGGAAACTCTCCCTGTGTATCTTGATTATCGGTCCTATTATCGGTGTGATTATTACGGTTGTTAGCCGACGTTTTCGTAAGGTCTCTAAACGAATTCAAACCGCAATGGGTGGTGTTACCGCGGCTACGGAGCAGATGATCACAGGGCATAAGAATGTGCTCTCTTTTGGTGGTCAAGAGGTTGAGTCTCAACGTTTTGGCGTCGTTAATGAACAGAACCGTTACCAAACCATGAAGCTTGCCATGGCGCAATCAGTCAGTCAGCCATTAGTGATGGTGATTGGCTCATTTGCCTTAGCGTTTGTTCTGTATGCAGCCAGTTTTGAAAGCTTACAATCTGAGCTAACCGCGGGAACCTTTGCCACGATTTTAGGTGCCATGTTGGCGATGCTAAATCCTATTAAAAGTCTGACTCGCGTGAATGCTGAATTTCAACGTGGTATCGCAGCCTGTACTACGGTTTTTGAACTTTTGGATATTGAACCTGAAAAGGATGAAGGCAAACATACTGTGGAGAGAGTGAAGGGGAATTTGAGTTTTAATCATGTCTCTTTTCGCTATCCTGAGCAGGAAGGCCTTGCACTCGATAACATAGACTTTTCTGTCAAGCAGGGTCAAACCATCGCTTTGGTGGGTCGTTCTGGTTCAGGCAAGTCTACCATTGCCAGTTTAATCACACGTTTCTATACCGGTTTGAGTGAGGGCGAAATAGTGCTCGACGGTGTCAGTATTGACGATTACACCTTAGAGTGTCTTCGAAGCCAGGTGGCTCTGGTGTCTCAGCAGGTGACACTATTTAATGATTCCATCGCCAATAACATCGCTTATGCTTATTCTGGCGAGGTGAGTCGTGAGCAGATTATTGAAGCGGCGCGCTCCGCCCATGCAATGGAGTTTATTGAGTTACTCCCCGATGGTTTAGACACTCAAATTGGTGAAAATGGAGTGATGTTATCCGGTGGCCAGAGACAGAGAATTGCGATAGCCAGAGCGATACTGCGTAACTCTCCTGTACTTATCTTAGATGAAGCCACATCTGCCCTAGACACTGAATCGGAGAAGGCGATTCAGCAAGGGTTAGATAACTTGAGACTCAACAGAACATCCATCGTTATTGCTCATCGATTGTCGACGATTGAGGCGGCGGATCAAATCCTTGTGATTGACCAAGGTAAAGTTGTTGAGCGTGGTAACCATGCTAGTCTGCTTGAGCAAGAGGGAGTCTACTCTAACCTTTATCAGATGCAGTTTGGCAGCTAATTGATGCAGGATTTTGTTAATAGACTCTGGTATCCGAAAGCCGATGATTGTATCGGCTACAGAGGGATAAAGTGGTTACTTACTCCACTTAGTTTGTTGTTTTGGTGTGTCAGTAGCCTTCGTAGGCTGCTGTTTAAGCTTGGTATCAAGGCCGCAGTGTCTCTTCCTGTTCCTGTGATTGTTGTGGGCAATATTACGGTGGGGGGCAGCGGTAAAACGCCTACCGTTATCTACCTTATTGAACTCCTGCGTGCCCAGGGATTAAATCCAGGTGTAGTCAGTCGAGGTTATGGGGTTAAGATTGACGGCGTTAAAATCGTTGAGCCTCACTTAGGCGCTGATAGTGTGGGTGATGAGCCTGCTATGATAGTGGCCAGAACTCAGGTTCCTATGGTGATAGGCAGCGATCGCGTTAGTGCTGCTAAGTGTTTAATTGAGCGTTTTGATGTTGATATCATTATTAGTGATGATGGCCTTCAGCATTATAAAATGGCGCGGGATGTTGAGTTACTTATTCTTGATGGTGAGAGACGTTTTGGAAATGAGTTGCTGTTGCCGGCAGGTCCTCTTAGGGAGTTGACAGGCAGACAAAAAACAGTGGATTTCACCATAGTGAACGGTGAAGCGAAAGAGGGCGAGTTCCAGATGATACTTGAGCCAACCCGCTTTATACCTGTATCTCCCCGTTCTGAGTTGGTTTTTGAGCCCGTTGAGCATGTTGTCGCTATTGCGGGGATCGGGAATCCTGAGCGGTTTTTTACCACTTTAGCTCAATCAGGTGTTGAGGTGATAAAAACCAAGGCGTTTGAAGATCATCAAAAATTCAGCTTAACGCAGATAACTCAAGTTACCGGAAACTCTCCTGTGTTGATGACTGAAAAAGATGCGGTTAAATGTCGCGATTTTGCAAAAGAAAACTGGTGGTATTTGGCTGTAGATGCCAAGCTAGCAGAAAATTTTGATCAGCGACTGATGGATAAAGTTCGTCAGGTTATCGCTGTTAAACAAGGAAATAGAGATGTCGTTTGATAAAAAGTTATTAGAGATCGTCGCTTGCCCTGTGTGTAAAGGGAAATTAGATTACGATAAAGCGAAACAGCAACTGATCTGTAAGCTTGACCGCTTAGCTTACCCGATAAATGATGGGATCCCTGTTCTTCTTGAGAATAAAGCTGAGAGTTGGGAAGAAGCCTAATCTTAGCTATGTAGTCAAAAGCGCTTTTACAAGCGCTTTTTTGTTTCTCTTTCCTTGTGTTCTTTGTGATCTGTTTGATTTACCCTCTATCTTCACTGTTATCGATACTTGCTTGAGCACTCAAAGTGGATTTTACTTTTTCGGTTTGCTTTAACTGGAGCAAATACGCATAATCACCTCTCATTTTCTCGGAGTAAATTGCGTGCCTAATCAGACCTTCAGATCTCTCGTTGATACAGTATTGAATGACAATAAGGGCGAGAGGGTTGTACGATTTGAACATCTTGGGCAGGTGTATTGGCTAAAGCAAGCGGAAAAGTTAACCGGTGCCATGCGTTTTTTAAAGGCCAATCCCAAAACTGCGATTCAAACTGAAATTGAGACATTAACTCAACTGGCTAAACAGGGAGCTCAGGTTCCCGAGCTTGTCTGTTTCGATGATAACTTTCTTGTTGTTGCCGATGTGGGCAAAACACTCAGTGAGTGGATAGTAAATCCTGAGGTTGATCAGGCAAAGCGCTTGAGAATCTTGACTGACAGTGGTGAAGCTTTAGCTAAACTTCACCGCTTAGGTCTAGCCCATGGTCGACCAGCATTAAGGGATATTAGCTGGCACGATGGCAAGATCAGTTTTATCGATTTTGAAGCAAGTCAGAACAGCAAAGATATTACCTATCAACAGAGGCGGGATATACTTGTTTATATTCATAGCCTTTACCGCTACCTAGGCCCTAACCATGAGATGATAACGCCGGTGATAAAGGCTTATCGTGACGCCGGAGGTGAGCATATTTGGCAAGAAGCTAAAGCTTGGATAGCTCCTTGGCAATTTCTCTATTACGCCTTGTATCCGTTAAAAGATATTGGAGGCAAAGATCTTCGTCCCATCTATTGGTTGCTGTGGCATTTTAAGCAAGTTAATTAATGAGATAGTCTTAGGGACTTAACCTTAAAGCATTTTATTGTTATCGTTAACACTTAATACCAGTTGCATTAAGTATCTGACCATTCAGCGGGAGTTCAAAGCGCTGTAGGCAAGGCAGGGTATCGAAGCTAATAGTTATTCTATATCTAGAGACCCAAACGCAGCATAAAGTGCTTTGAAACCCGCACTATGTGAGCGTCTCAGGATTTCCTCTTCTGCTTTGCATTGACTTAAAAGGGAATAACCATTTCTTAGTCAATGCGCCTTGAATAGAAAACCCTGAGGCACTCTGAATTGATTACATACTTAATGCAATTGGTATAAGCCACAAACATTAAAGCTTAATAAAAGGGAGTTAGTCTGCTCTTTTATCTCCTTTTAGGAGTGCTATGCTTTGGATTTTGTGTTGTGCTCAACTCTTCCAGCCGTTAAACTTCCGCCTCCAAAAATTTGGTTGGGCTAAGGTTTGGTAACATTGGGCTTATACGAACGTTAGCAGGTGAATGTTCACTATTGGATCTATCCATTTATATTTTGACATGAAGAATAATCGCCCACAGGTAATAACATGATTAACCACTTTAGCGTGCTTGGCATTAAGGCAAGTGCAAATGAAGATGATATTAAGAAAGCATACAAACGTTTAGCAAACCGATTCCATCCGGATAAACTACTCGGTGCATCCGATGAAGATAAGCAGCAAGCTGAGGTACAACTTCAGCGAGTAAAGCAAGCTTATGAAGTGCTGTCTAACCCTAAACTTAAAAGCGCTTTTGTTAAAGACTTCAATAATGTCATTGTGACCGACCCTGCTGCCGCTATGCGCGAGCTGTGGGATCAATTTTATTCTTAAGTTAAATTCAGAGCAATCATGGCAACATCACTTAATCTCTCACGCATTGATGAGTTAAAAGAGAATGCATACAGTAATATCGAGTCTTACAACGACCCTGATACCCCTAATGCTTTAGCGCAGTTTACTAGTCAAATTAAGGCTGTATTACTGGCAGATCCTGCTCTGCTTAACTCAGTACCTGAATACCTGCCAATAGCCCTCTATGACAGAGTTAAATTTCCCCCTGAGGCTAAGCTCAAGTGGTCAGGATGGATAGATGAGGGGATACAACCAGAGTGGAATGACTTTAAAACTACGGTTGCATTTAATAATGCTGACATCCCATTGGTGATGGCTGTACGTGGTCACTCTGAGACACTTCTGATTGAGAGCTGTGCAGTGCTCTTTTTGTTAGAGAATCAAAATAATACACCATCTGCTAGTAAAGAGACCGATCAAGATGATGACAATGACATCGAAGATGATGAAGACGGTTATTACGATCAGTACGATTACAATGAGGAGTACTCATGAATAATTTGATTGAAATTACCGCCGCTGAGATTAAGCAGTTGGCTGATGTAGAGCCTCAACAGGCGAGTAAGAAATTTGAGTTGATGGCGAATACCATGACCGATGAGGTTTTGGTTGAAGTGATTGAGCATATGGATATTGTGACCTTGACTCAAATTAACAGCCACCACGATATCTCTTGTCCGTCGATCATGTCTGAGTTGATGAGTCCTGAGCAGATCCGAGATATTGTTTGTCAGCAGCCTCTTTATTGGGAGGAGAAGATTAAGAGTAATGCCGATGAATTAAGTCAGCATACTTTTGATTTTTTGACCTACCTTATCCGTATACAGGATAGCGAAGCTAAGCAGGTCGCTATTTTAGAGTGTATCGCTGAAGACCCTGCCGGTCTTTTCTACCTCTCTATTCCATTTATTGAGCTGATCCTTGGGCCATCGACAGATACTGATGTGCAGATCAATGATACTTATGATGATGAAGATGACGGTGAGACCATAGGTTTTAGTGATCGTAGTGCTGAGGAGGAAGCCCATAGCTTAAGCATTGATGACCCTCGCAGCCTGTTAGCTTTGATCCGTGAAATTGCACCAGATGTTGAAAAGTCGATTAAAAATCTGCTTCGTAGTGAAAACTCAGGCTGGATGAATATCATCAACAAATTTGTTAGTGAATTAGTTATTCAGGCTAAAGAGAAGAATCAAGTGGCTGATGAATACGCTGAAGTTGATGATATGTTTAGTTTTCTTGATTAAGGGCTCGGAAAATGCAAATAGTATTACGAGATAATGATCAAGGGCCATTTTTAAGTAAAGTGTTAGCTTATGGCCAAGCTGAGTCCTTACTCGATGAAGCGCAGCTTGCTCAAATTAAGGCTAAAGCTGTGTTGATGAGCCTTAAGCTTGCCGATAAATTTTATAATAAGTATAAGATGCACTTGCTAGAGCATGCTGCCTTTGATGTTATCGGGGTGGTGAGTTTAGGCTTGATGGAGCAGAGCGAGCGAGATCTTAACCGTGGACTTAGCCTTTTGATGACAGCCGATGGTATCGTAAAGTCATTTCAAAAAGGTTGGAGCATGCTCACAACCGTGAGTAAGTATAAGCTTAGCGGTAAATCAATCTATGGCGATATAGATAAAGTCTTACTTGAAAAGGTCTCTTGCCCGAGTGACGCTCAGGAGTGGAGTGGATGGCAAGCTTATCAAGAGGCATTATCGGATTTTAATCGTCAAGAATCTGTGGTGAGTTTACTCAGGCAGTTTTATTCCCAAGCAAGTTACGACCCTTTAGATTGTTTAAGCCTTGAAAGTGTATTTGCTGAAGTGGTCTTGTATCGCTTGTTTTTTGGACCCGTTAAGATTAAGCAAGACCTTAAGCAACGTTTGGCCCATATTGAACTCGAAGAACATTGGTTTACCCTTGACCATATTGAACTTGAGATGAACAACACGCTTGGTGAGTTACCACCGGCGCTTGCTGAAACCATTAGTGTAGATTTAGGTAAGTATTTTGCTCCTGGGTTACTGCGTACCTTAACTTTTGCTAAGGGCTACCGTGAACAGCTGTTAAAAGGGGTAAGTCCTGAGCGTTTGGAGCGACTAGAGTACAAAGAGGGGCTAACAGGTTTGTTAGGTTGGCCTATCTATATTGTGATGTAGTGCCATCCGTTAGATAAACAGAAAGCGGAAACACCGATGGGTGTTTCCGCTTTTTTATACCTTTTTATGACTATTTTTTTAGCCCGTTATAGAGAGTGTCTATCCATTTTTTCTCTGAAATAAACCTCCACTCCCAAGCTTGCCATTTCTCAGGCATACCTTCAGCTTGGATCTCATCAAGGGTCTGCTGTGCTTGCAACTTGCTCTCCATCCAATTGATGGATGCATCAAGCATATGCTTAAATCGGATCAGGTCATTTCTAGTTGCAAGTGATCCATGGCCTGGGATCACCTTGGTTTCATCATCAATTTTGCGGATCATCGCAGCGACATTGTTACGGTAGCCTTTAACGGAGCCGCCAGCGTTGAGATCGATATAGGGAAACCTATCTTTAAAGAAAAGATCTCCCATATGGAGGACGCTTTTGTCCTGCCAAAGCACAATACTGTCGCCGTCAGTGTGGCCCGGCCCCATATGTAACAGCTGAAGGTTTTCCCCATTAAAATGTATGTTAATACCTTCATGGTAAGTGATGCTAGGTAAACCTTCAGGTGTGTAGCTTGTGTTGCCAGAGAGACGAGAGAGCACATTATGGTGGGCTAAAATTACCCCATCAATGCCAAATAGATTATTGCCCCCAGTATGATCCCCGTGATAGTGGGTATTGACCACATATTTGGGTTTACCTGTTTGTATTTTTGATAGAGCCGCAGAGATCTTATCGGCTAGAGGTGCAAATTGATTATCTATGATAAGGATACCGTCACTGCCGGCAGAAACGCCAATATTGCCACCTGAGCCTGTAAACATGTAACTGGTTTCTGTTAGTTGCTGAGGTGTTATCTCCACATCTTTAAATCTGTCATCGTTTGCAAACGCAGAGGTTGTGAGTAGATAACTTAAGCTTACACTGAGCAGTAAACGAGTGTTCATCATATGGGCCATCTTTTTTATTAATTATGTTACTTAAGATAACCTTAGGTTGGGTTTATCACAACAAATTCAGCACTTGGTAACAACAAAGGCTGCTTTTGCAGCCTTTGTTTCACATAATCAGAGCTTTTTGCTATATTAATTTGCCCAAGGAAGCAGTCTCCTTGATACGCGATCTGCTTGTCCCAATTTCACCGCAGCGCCAAATCGCATTCTATAGAGTGCTTGGTAGCATAGGGGGACCAGATATAAACTGGTGACTGTAGAGAAAGTCAGCCCGCCAATAATAGCGATAGCCATCGGTGAATAGGAGGGACCGCCGCCACCTAGTTGAGTATCACCCATTGCAAGAGGAATAAGCCCTAGAACGGTGGTACCAACAGTCATCAATACCGGACGTAAGCGTGAGTTACATACTTGGCTGATGGTGTCAGATAACTTATCCAGATCTGGTGACATTTGATTTATCTGATCGACCAACACTATGCCGTTATTCACCACCACTCCCATTAAGATCAAAATACCTATCATGGGCATTATATCCATGGAGGTTCCGGTAAACAGTAGTGCCCAAAATACCCCTGTGATAGAGAACAGAATGGATGTGATAATGGCCGTTGGTAGTAGCAATGATTCAAACAGAGCGGCCATTACGATATAGATCATGGCAATCGCTAAGATCATGTTGGTTGCCATTATGGCTTCATCTTCATCCTGTTTCTGAAAACCGCCTCTTAGGGAGTAGTCATAACCCGATGGGAAGTTAACCGCTTCCATAATCTTGGTTATCTCCTCCTGTGCCTCTTCCATTGTAAGGTCATCAAGGTTAGCACCAATAGAAAGAGCCGTTTGCCTGTCATAGTGTCTTATCGTGTCGAATCTGGCTTGGATATTAACCTTGGCTAAACTCCCTAGCGTGTACACTCGGTCATCAATTCGTATGATAGGTAGCTGCTTGAGTTTCTCAAGAGATAGGCGCCATTGCTGCTCAAAGGCGAGCTCAATTCGCAGTTCGCCATTAGGGTCGTGGCGGAAGGATCTCAGCTGGCTTCCACGCAGTGCCATGGAGATATTAGCGGCTATTTCGTTAAGCTTTAAGTCAAGACGAGCAGCTAAATCTCGGTCGATATGAATAATGACCTCCTGCTGCGCCCCACTTAATTCAGAACGTACATCAGTTAACCCTTCAATAGAGGAGAGTTGGGGAATAACCTGCTCGCTGAGTTTGATGAGTTCGCTGGTGGATCGGCCTGTAAGCGAAACCCTGAGCCCATTATCATCATTACCCCAACCAAACTGAGGTTTTGCGATGGAAAACTTAGGAAACCCTTCACGTATGGTTTTCTTAAGCACCTTCATGTCGACCTCTGTATCTTCATTGAGGATAAGTGTTGATTGACCGCGGTCGGCAGAGAAGTAGCTATAGACTGAATCTATCTGGAACGCCTCTTTATTGGCATAAAGGTAGGTTTCCATCTTGGTTATCATCGCTTCGGTGACATCTAAACTATGACGTCCCTCTACCTGATAGTTAATATAGAGTCGATTATTTCCCTCACCATCGGATTTATCTTGTTTTACCATACTAATAGGCAGGGCTGTCGTGGCCAGTATGATAAGGGCGATAACACCTGAAGTTTTAGGATGAGATAAGATCCAGTTCAAACTACGTTGGTAGTTGATACGCAGTTTGCTGTCTTTTTTCTCCGGCTCTATTTCAAAATGCATCTTGCTTAACATAAGAGGTAGTAAAGTTTTCGCCACTAACAGTGATGCAGCTAGTGAAATACAGATGGCGATAGCGACATGTTCTAAGAAGATGGTTAGCTCGACCTTCACGCCAAAAATATTGGGTAAAAACACAATCGCCGTCGTCAGGGTACCTGCTAAAACAGCTAGAGAGACCTTATTTACACCGGTTAATATTGCATTATCACTTTCAGCTTGCCCATCATTTAACTGCGAACTCTGTGAGTTTTTCTGAGCTTGTTTCTCCTGTAATACACTTTCGGTGACCACAACGGCATTATCGATAAGCATACCGACAGCTAGCAGTAGCCCCATCATTGAGAGGATGTTTAGGCTGTAACCGAGCAAGTACATCGCCGCTAATGTCATGCAGATAGAGATAGGTACAGAGGTGACCACGACCAATGTCATTTTTAGATTACGTAGAAACAGATATAGCACAGCGAATGAGAGTAGGGCGCCGATGAGACCTGCTGTTAGTAGATCTTCTAATGATGAGGTTACCCCATAGGCTTGATCTTCCATGACAAACAATTTTACCCCATTAAATTGAGGATCTTGCTTGGCGCTTTCAATCACTTTCATCACACGTTTAGAAACATCAACTAAGTTGGCTCCTGATTCTTTAAATACGTCTAGACCCACAGCATACTTCTGATCTAAATGGCGGCCATCTAAACGCTCTGGCAGGGAGAAATTGACGGTGGCAATATCCCCTAAAGTGACCCCAGGTTTAAGCACGAGTGCATTTATGTCATCAAGATCCCTAAACTCACCTTTTGGCGAGACTTGATAGACTTGAGAGCCAGTACGTAAGACGCCTGCATTGACAACAAAGTTCTCCTGTCGCAGTCGGCGATTTAACGCTTGTATTGAGATGTTGCTTGAAGAGAGTTTATCTGCATTTAAACGTATCTCGATCTGTTTTTGCTCAACACCATAGAGGGTGACTTGTGAGACACCCTCCACTCGTTCAAGGGGGCGTTTAAGCTGCTTATCTAGCAGGTCAAAAGCGCCAGAGAGTTCACGATCGCTCGATATTCTTAAATTGAGCACTGGCATATCGGCGGTTGAGAACTGGCGGATTAACACGCGCTCGACATCCTTGGGTAACAGATGTCTTACGGCGTCGATCTTCTCTCTCGCTTCCAAGCTTTTAGTGGCAACATTCTGTCCCCACTTCATTTTCAACTCAATCTCTGCACCATTTTGTGATGAGTTTGAACGCATCTCCTCAATGCCGCTCATGGTCGCCAGTGACTCTTCGAGTACGCGGGTGATATCACGCTCCACTTCTGCCGGTGTAGACCCTTTATAAGGGACTTCGATATTTACCTGTGGTATATCGATCCCTGGGAACATCTCTAGCGGCAGTAGACGACTGGAAGCGAGACCAAAGAGGAGTATGGCAACGAAAAACATGCTCGTTGTCACAGGCCTTTTAATGGCTAAACGGGTTAAGTTCATGCCTGACCTCCGCTATTAACCAATGTGTTGCTCTCTTTTACTTCTTTATGTGTAAACTCTTTACGGTCAAATAGGGCATAAAGCACAGGGATAACCACAAGCGTTAACAAGGTGGAGAGGCAGAGGCCAAATATCACGGTAATGGCCATTGGTGCCCTGACTTCCGAGCCATCCCCCAAGCCTAGCGCCATAGGAGATAGTCCTAAAGCTGTGGTTAAGGTCGTCATAATAATCGGACGTAAGCGAGATTTAGCCGCATTAGATATTGCTGTGATTTTATCGAGACCGTCTTGACGCAGTTGATTAATTCTATCCACCAAGACAATGGCGTTGTTAACCACAATACCTGCCAGCATAATCAAGCCGATAAATACAACAACACTGAGGTGAGTTTGGGTTATGTAGAGACCCAAAATACTGCCTCCCACCGCCATAGGCACTGCGATTAGGATCAGTAGTGGATGAAGCAGTGACTCAAACTGACTCGCCATCACCAGATAAACCAAGAATACCGCGAGCACTAGGGCAATTTGTAGTGATTGGAAAGAGTGCTCCATCTCCTCATTTTGTCCACCAAACCTTGCCTGAATTGAAGTCGGCAGCGTCTGCTGACCTAAAATCTCTCTTGCTTCTAGTACTGCTTCATTGAGATCTCCATAAGCCAGGTTTGCAGAGACAATGGCAACTCGCTGTTGACTGATGCGGTTGATTGCCGATGGGCCTAGCTTTAATGACACGTCAGCAACGGCACTGAGTGCAATAGGATGACTGCTATCTGGATTAACGATCATGGAGTCGATGTCACTGATTTGATCGCGCTCCTCAGCTTCACTGCGCACTAAAATATCAACTTTACGGTCTCTGACTGTGTACTGGCTGGCAATTGTGCCACCGATACGCTGAGCAATACGGTTAGCCACAGTTGGCGCATCCATTCCCAGCTTAGCGAGACGCTCATGGTCGAAACGTATGCTGAGTTCAGGTTGACCGTCACGAAGGCTAGTGTTGATATCAGCAAAGCGGTCTGAATCCGATAGCGCATCGACTAGGTTGTCTGCTGTACTTTTTAGCTGAGTTAAATCGTAACCGACCAGCTCAATCTCTAACGGAGTTTTAAAACTAAAGAGTTCAGGGTGCTGAATTTTTGCTTCCAGTTCAGGAATACGCATCGCCGTGCGTCTTAGAACGTTGGCCACGGTATCAAAAGCACTGTGATCGGCTAATACGACCTGTAGGCGTCCCCAGTTCTCACCTCCTCGAGATGTATCAGATGTCATTAATCCGCCGCTTCCCGCTTGGCTGTATGCGTGTTTAACATCGTCTCTGTCTTTAATGGAGAGAGCGAGTTTTCGAAGGACGTTATCTGTTTCTGATACCTCTGTTCCTGGTGGAAGCAAGATCTCTACATAGAACTCACCTTGATTCATTGGGGGGATAAGCTCCATCCCTAGTTTTGGTATTAGGGATGCGGCGCCTAAGGTGACGAAAAGGGCAATAGCGATAGTCAGTACTTTTAGTCTTAATGCTAGGGCCAGTAGGGCGTGATAAACCACCTCTAATTTATGATACATCCAGTTAAAACCTGAGCTGATTGGTCTCATAAATAGACCCGTAAGCCAAGAGGTAAGGCGGCCTAACATCAAGGCCAGTGTCAGTAGTGCGCTCGGCAGATAGCTGAACAGCAGTACAAAGGGGAATGAAAAAACGGTGGCACTGTAGTATTTCAACTTACCGATTTTAGTCTCAGGCTTAGGTTTCTTTACCTTTTCCATTAATGGTGGCAGGGATTTAAAGCCCTCTCTTGATGCCAACATCGGGATAGTGGTAAGTGCAACAAGCAATGAAGCGAGCAGGGCGAAGGTGACAGTTAATGCTTGATCTGAGAATAGGGCACCGGCAACACCATCGACGAACACAAGAGGAACGAAAACGGCTAACGTGGTTAAGGTCGATGCGAAAATAGCGCCCGCCACCTCTTTTGTACCAGTAACAGCGGCATCAAGTTTATTCATCCCCAATGAGCGGCATCTATCTATGTTTTCCAGCACAACAATGGCGTTGTCGACGAGCAATCCGACCGCGAGTGCTATCCCCCCAAGTGACATTATGTTTAGGCTGATATCGGCAAAGTACATCATGTTAAATGTGGCAATGACAGAGAAAGGAATAGAGATTGAGATAATTAAGGTTGGAATTATATCCCTTAAAAACAGATAGATGACCAACATAGAAAGCAAGCTACCTATCAGAGCCGCAGAGGTCACTTCGCTGACAGCACTCTCGATAAATTCAGATTGGTCATATATCACTTTTAGCTCAGTGTTATTGTCCTCATTGAGTTTATTCAGCTCTGCGGTTACTTTACGTGCTACTGTGACTGTGTTGGCGTCTCCCTCTTTGTATATGGCTAATTCAATCGATTCTTGATCGCCGATTCTGGTTACATCATTACGCTCTTTATGGGCATCAATAATGTTGGCGACTTCAAACAGTCTAACTAACGTTTGGTCATCTCGGTAAACGACGATTCGGCCTAACTCTTCAAGCGAGTTGAACTGATTTAATGTTCTAACAAGATACTCTTTTTCTCCCTGGATCACTTTACCGGCAGAGAGGTTAATGTTCTCCTCTGCAATACGGTTGCGGATAAGATCTGCATTAAGGTTTAGTTGGGTTAATTTTTGCTGATTAAGCTGAATATGAACCTCTTGCTCAAGGCCGCCAGATAGCCTGACTGCGGCTACTCCACTTAGTGACTCAAGTTGGCGTTTTAACTCCTCCTCGGCATAGGTTCTCATCTGTTTCAGTTCGCTATCGCTGGCATCTGGCACTGACAGGGCTAAGCGCACGATCGGATCAAGGTTTGGGTTAAACCGCAGTAATAGCGGTTTTTTTACATCAAGAGGGAGTTCAATGGTGTCGAGTTTCTCTCTCACATCGAGACTCGCCATATCCATATCTGTGCCCCACTCAAATTCAAGTACAACATCAGACATACCTGAACGTGAGATGGAGCTGATTTTACGTAGCCCTTTTACAATACCCGCGGCTTCCTCAATGGGTTTAGAGACAAGTTGCTCAACTTCGACGGGAGCTGCACCAATGTATTGTGTCCGAATAGTAATGGTGGGGTAGCTTAAATCTGGCAGTAACTTTACTGCCAGCCTAGAGAAGCCAACCATACCAAATAAGATGATAGCAAACATAAACATCCAAACAGTGACAGGTCGGTTTACCGATGTTTTTATAATAGACATAGACCCAGTTCCTTTATTTGCTTGTTGATGCTAGGTCTAGAGAGCTGATGACCTCAACCAGAGACTGGTCTTTAAGGTTTTGATGACCGCGGATCACTATCTGCTCACCAGGCTCTATTCCTGAAACCACTTCAACCGTATCGGCTTCACGGTAGCCTAGTGAAACTGAGCGGCGGTTGGCATTTGTGCCATCGATAACATATAAAGCAAACTCGTTATCTTGATTAACGACTGCGTTATAGGGAACGGTGATCACGTTATTATGGGTGTCGTACCTCAGCTCAACTCGGGTAAACATGCCTGCTTTTAATTTTGAGTCACTGTTAGGAACGGAAAGTGTCACTTTAAAGGTGCCGCTTTGTGCATCAACGACTGGGCTGATACGCAGCACTTTTGCATGTACAGTGTCTTGTGTGTTCTTATTGGCAAATATTTGTGCGTCTTGGCCTAGTTTTAAACTTTCAAGTTGCTGCTCTGGAAGATGAACAATGCCATAAAGTTCATCTTGATCAACAACATAAAACAACTCTTCGAACTCTTTCGCCATGTTGCCAGCTTTGACAAATCGGGTTGCTATTACGCCATCAATGGGTGAACGAACCATGCTCTCTTCAACTTGAAGCGCGGCCAAGTCTCGTTTTGCGATAGCAGCTTGCAAGTTGTATTCAAGCTTTGCCATTGAGTCAGCACTGAAAAACTCTTTGTTGTTCATCTTTTTGAGGCGGTTTAGCTCCTGCTCAATAATCTCAACTTCTGCTTGTGAGCGGGCTAGTTCATATTTTTGTCTTTTGGCATCGATAACAGCAAGTAGTTGACCTTTAGTGACTCTGTCTCCCTCTTCAACATTGATGCTCTCTATTAAACCTGAGATCCGAGTAACGACATTGGCTTCTTGTGGAGCTTCTAAGGTAGCTGTTGTACTGTAAAATGAGGAGACGTCTCCTTGAATCACAGTGGTTGTTTCTACTGGTACGGCGTACTTCTCCTCCTCTTTAATTTCCTCTTCTGCGCCACAGGCACTTAATACGCCGACTAAAACTAATGGAAGGGCAAGTTTGAAATAGTTATTAGCACGTTTATTTAGAGAGTCCATGTAAGATTACCTATGTTTTTTGATTCCAATTAATACTAACTAAGCACAACTTGTGCCAAAGTTTAAATCCTATGTTAATCAATCTTTTAAGTGATTCTTTTCTCTTTTGATTAACTGCTTAGTAAACTTTGTAGCGAAAATGTTTAAAAAATGATGATTTTGACTATAGGGTTAATCTGAATAAAATGGGTGACTGAATTAAGTCTAATTGCAACAAAATGTAGCTAGAGAGATATGATAAAAAATCAGAGGCTTATTTAGGTTCATAGGAGAGTGGTTTGATTAAGGTAAGGGCGTTTAATGCGCAGAGTTCAAGCTCCGATATTGATGAGCTGTGGACACTTAAGTTTAATACTATCAGAAAAGTCAATTGTAGAGATTATACGCAAGCGCAAGTTAAGGCCTGGGCACCTGATAGTTTTGATCGTGAAAGCTGGTTAAAGAGGGTGAGTGAGATGGACCCTCTCATTGCTGAGGTTGATGGCGTGGTTGTCGGTTTTGCTGATCTTCAAGTCGACGGCTATATCGATCATTTCTTCTGTCATCTGGACTACCAAGGTAGAGGGGTAGGTAAAACCTTAATGAAAGCGTTAATGGAGAAAGGAGCGCGCTTAGGTGTGCCGCGTTACTACTCGCATGTCAGTATTACCGCTAGGCCTTTTTTCGAGCATTTTGGCTTCACGCTGGTGAAACAGCAAAGTGTTGAGGTGAGAGGAGAGGTGCTTACCAATTATGTGCTGGAGAAGATTGTTTAACCAATTTGTTTTAATTTGCTTATTTTATGACATTAAAAAAGGCACTCAATGAGTGCCTTTTTGGATAACAGAGCTAACTTAAAAGTTAAGCTTCACGTTTACCTTGAGGGATAAAAGTGCGCTCTTCATCACCAGTATAAAGCTGACGTGGACGGCTAATCTTATGACCAGGCTGATCCAACATCTCTTTCCAATGTGCAATCCAACCAACTGTACGCGCTAATGCGAACAAAACGGTGAACATGCTAGTTGGAATACCTATAGCCTTCATGATGATACCTGAATAGAAATCGACATTCGGGTATAGCTTCTTAGAGACAAAATACTCATCTTCAAGTGCAATACGCTCAAGTTCCATCGCAACATCAAGTAGTGGATCATCGACTTTGAGTTCGCCAAGTACTTCGTGACAAGTTTCACGCATGACTTTTGCACGAGGGTCAAAGTTCTTGTAAACACGATGGCCGAAGCCCATTAGGCGGAAAGGATCTTCTTTATCCTTTGCACGAGCAATGAACTCTGGAATACGGTCAACTGTACCAATCTCTTCAAGCATGTTTAGGCAAGCTTCATTAGCACCACCATGTGCAGGTCCCCATAGTGATGCGATACCCGCTGCAATACATGCAAATGGGTTAGCACCTGAAGAACCGGCAAGACGGACTGTAGAAGTTGATGCGTTTTGTTCATGATCTGCATGTAATATGAAGATACGATCCATCGCACGCTCTACAATTGGATTAACTTGGTACTCTTCACATGGTACGCCAAACATCATGCTCAAGAAGTTACCTGCGTAACTCAACTCATTGCGTGGGTAAACAAAAGGCTGACCAATTGAGTACTTGTAGCACATAGCTGCGATAGTCGGCATTTTTGAGACTAGACGGAAGGCTGCGATTTCGCGGTGACGCTCATCGTTTACATCTAAAGAGTCTTGGTAAAATGCAGAAAGTGCACCTGTAACACCACATAGCATGGCCATTGGGTGAGCGTCACGTCTGAAACCTCGGAAGAAGGCTGCAAGTTGCTCGTTGACCATAGTGTGGTTTTTAACAGTATGAACAAACTTTTCATACTGAGTCTTAGTTGGAAGCTCTCCGTAAAGAAGCAGATAACATAGATCTAAATAATCTGATTCAACGGCTAATTCGCTTATCGGATAACCACGGTGAAGCAGTATCCCCTGATCACCATCGATATAGGTAATTGCTGATTCACAGGAAGCTGTTGCGAGAAATCCTGGATCGAAAGTAAAGTGACCTTTGCTACCTAGCTTACTAATGTCTATCACATCGAACCCTGCGGTACCTTCTTTTACCGGCAGTTCGATCGATTCATTCCCTGGCAGTTCCAATTTGGCTATTTTGTCAGCCATACCCTTCTCCTTACTTCATTCTTATGTGAGTGCGGCTTATCAATCGCCAATACTTTACAGTGAATCCAGATCACATTTCAATTTAAATAACCGTTTAAATTCGTTAGACCATGGTCTTATTTTGGCCAAACCCTATAACAGAACAGGAACTTGGCAGATTTTTTTACCAAAAAAACTAAATTTGCATAATGTGATGTTTGTATTTGACATTTGCCCCGCGTATACTTGCCTCGGCTCTTATGAGCGACTAACATTGCCACTTAGTTAACACTTTTTTGCGTGCTTAATTAGTGTCTACTAAAATGGTTAAATGTTTGTTTAAACTTTTCTTTTGTGAAAGCTTGATTTGTGATCTAAATCACGCCTCAATTTTTGATCAAAAGCGGTTCGTATAACAAAAATATAGCTCAATTGAGCAGAGTGAGCAGAACGTGAAAAAGAAAAGACCTGTCCATTTAGATCTGCAGACCATTCGCTTCCCTGCAACAGCGATTGCGTCCATTCTTCACCGTGTATCCGGTGTCATCATGCTGTTTGCTGTCGGTATTCTTATTTGGTTGTTAAATGAATCTTTAGCATCCCCTGAGAGTTTCGCGGGCATACAATCTCTTTTTGATAATTTGCTAGTTAAGTTCGTCATATGGGGAATTCTTACTGCACTTGGTTATCACCTTATCGTTGGCTTGCGCCATCTGGTAATGGATACCGGGCGTTGGGAAGAGTTGGCCTCTGGCATAGCTTCAGCAAAAGTCGCGTTTGCATTGTCAGCCGCGTTTTCAATCATTGTGGGGATTTGGGTATGGTAACTAATGCAGCGAGTCTTGGCCGAAGCGGTGTCCATGACTTTATTCTTATACGCTCAAGTGCAGTCGTTCTGGCTATCTATACCATCTTTTTGGTTGGATTTATTGCATGTAGCTCCCCACTAACTTACGACGCATGGCATGGCTTATTTAGCGCATTGCCGATGAAGGTCTTTACACTACTTGCACTTGTTGCAGTTCTGATCCATGCATGGATCGGTATCTGGCAGGTACTAACAGATTACGTTAAGCCATTGATGCTGCGTGGTGTACTTCAGTTTGTGTTTGTCGTTGCGGCCTTTAGTTATTTGGCTGCGGGCATTTTGATAGTGTGGGGTGTTTAAGTGAGTATTCCAGTTCGCGAGTTTGATGCAGTCGTTATTGGCGCCGGTGGCGCGGGTATGCGAGCAGCACTACAGATCTCTAAAGAGGGTAAAAGCTGTGCGCTTTTATCGAAAGTTTTCCCAACCCGTTCCCATACTGTGTCAGCACAGGGTGGTATTACCGTAGCACTTGGTAATGCCCATGAAGATCACTGGGAACAACACATGTACGACACCGTGAAAGGTTCCGACTTTATCGGTGATCAAGAAGCGATTGAGTTCATGTGTAAAACGGGTCCTGAAGCTGTTATTGAATTAGAGCAGATGGGTCTTCCTTTCTCTCGTTTCGAAAACGGTAAGATTTACCAGCGTCCATTTGGTGGTCAATCGAAGAATTTTGGTGGCGAGCAGGCGGCACGTACTGCAGCTGCAGCCGACCGTACGGGTCATGCACTGCTTCATTGTCTTTACCAGCAAAATGTGAAGCATAAGACCGAAGTTTTCTCTGAATGGTACGCTCTTGATTTAGTGAAAAATGAAGACGGTGCCATTGTTGGTTGTACTGCAATCGATATCGAAAGCGGCGAAATTGTTTACTTCAAAGCTAAAGCGACCATTCTTGCTACTGGTGGTGCGGGACGTATTTTCGCTTCGACCACTAATGCGCATATTAATACTGGTGACGGTGTTGGCATGGCGATGCGCGCTGGCGTTCAGATGCAAGATATGGAGATGTGGCAGTTCCATCCAACAGGTATCGCTGGTGCGGGCGTTCTGGTAACAGAAGGCTGTCGTGGTGAAGGTGGATACCTGTTAAATAAAGATGGCGAACGCTTTATGGAGCGCTATGCTCCGAATGCGAAAGATTTAGCGTCACGAGATGTGGTTGCACGCTCTATGATGACTGAGATCCGTGAAGGTCGTGGTTTAGATGGACCATTAGGCCCTCACTGTTTACTTAAGCTTGATCACTTAGGTAAAGAAACACTCGAAGCGCGTCTTCCTGGTGTTTGTGAGCTGTCTCGTACCTTCGCTCATATCGATCCTGCAGATGGTCCAATCCCTGTACTACCAACGTGTCATTACATGATGGGTGGTCTTCCTGCTAAAGTTAGTGGACAGGTTATCCGTCAAAATGGTGATGGAACAGAGCAAGATGTCGTTGGTTTGTTTGCGGTCGGTGAAATTGCTTGTGTATCTGTACACGGTGCTAACCGTCTCGGTGGTAACTCGCTACTTGATTTAGTGGTATTTGGTCGTGCAGCTGGTCAGCATCTAGGTAAAGCACTTGATGAAACTGCGACACCTAAGGATGCAACTGAAGCTGATATTGCTCAATCTCTTGAACGTTTAAATCGTTGGGAAAGCAATAAAGACGGTGAAGACCCAGCGCAAATCCGTAAAGATTTACAGCTTTGTATGCAGCTTAACTTCTCTGTATTCCGTAGTGGCGATGCGATGGCTGAAGGGCTTAAAGAGCTTAAAGCTATTCGTGAACGTTTAGCTAATGCTAAGCTTTCAGATAACTCGACAGAGTTCAATACTCAACGCATTGAGTGTCTTGAGCTGGATAACTTGATGGCAACGGCGATAGCAACTGCTTATGCTGCAAACTATCGTACCGAAAGTCGTGGTGCTCATTCACGTGAAGATTTCTTAGACCGTGATGATGATAACTGGTTATGTCACAGTGTCTTCGACCCGGTTAGCGAAGAGATGACTAAGCGTGATGTGAACATGGAGCCTAAGCTTCGTGATGCCTTCCCACCGATTAAGCGTACTTACTAAGGAGATTGAGATGAATTTGAATATCGCAATTTATCGCTATAATCCCGATGTAGACGCGAAGCCGTATATGAAGGATTACACGTTGGAAGTGGCTGAAGGGACCGATATGATGGTTCTCGATGCACTGATGCTTTTGAAAGAACAAGATCCAACGTTAGCATTTCGTCGCTCATGCCGTGAAGGTGTTTGTGGTAGTGACGGTCTAAATATGAATGGTAAAAACGGCCTGGCATGTATCACGCCTGTGTCGACATTCAAAGGTAAGAAGATAGAGATCAGACCACTGCCTGGCATGCCTGTTGTCCGCGATCTTATTGTGGACTTATCTCAATTCTACAAGCAGTATGAGAAGATAAAGCCGTATCTGATTAATGATGAGAAAACGCCTGCGCGTGAACATCTGCAATCACCTGAAGAGCGTGCGCATCTTGATGGTTTATATGAATGCATCATGTGTGCTTGTTGTTCTACTGCTTGTCCATCATTCTGGTGGAACCCAGATAAGTTTATCGGACCAAGTGGCTTACTTCATGCCTATCGTTTCTTAATTGATAGCCGTGATACAGCCACGGAAGAGCGTCTGTCTGAACTTGATGATGCCTATAGCGTATTCCGTTGCCATAGCATCATGAACTGTGTGGATGTTTGTCCTAAAGGATTGAATCCAACTAAAGCGATTGGACATATTAAGTCCATGTTGCTTAAGAGAGCAGTATAAATGCAAGACCAAGAGCTGAAATCAATAATTATATAGCTCGAATTGAGTCACTTTTCATTTGAAAAGTGGCTCTTTTGTGTAATGGAACTACAATTTGCCGTGAAATGATGAAAAACTGATTTTCTCGGGATAGCAACGATTATGCATTCCTTGTTTTTATCACAAAGAATGCATACTTAAGACTTGGCTAAATTCGTGTATAAAGTTTGAAAGGAATAGAAATGCACCAAGGCATCATGAAAGCCTGGCTCGAATCATCACATCTAAGTGGTGCTAATTCGACCTATGTAGAAGAGATGTATGAAGCCTATCAAGAAGACCCTCAGTCTGTTGCAGCAGACTGGCAAGCGGTGTTTGATAACCTCCCTTACGCGAACGGTGCATCAAAAGATGTTCCGGAAGCAGCCCACTCTAAAGTACGTGATTATTTTCGTAGTTTAGCGTTAGAAGGTCGTCAGAAGGGCTCAGCCCGTGTGACAGATCCTGAAGTCGATGCTAAGCAAGTTAAAGTCCTGCAGATGATTAACGCCCACCGTTTCCGTGGTCACCAGAATGCGAATCTGGACCCATTGGAGCTTTGGAAGCGTGATCAAGTTTCTGAGCTGGACCCAGCCTTCCACGGTTTAACTAGCGAAGATATGCAGCGTGAATTCAATACCGGTTCATTTGCTCATGGTGGTGACACTATGAAGCTTGGTGATCTGATTAAAGCCTTGAAGGCCACCTATTGTGGTTCAATTGGCTCTGAATACATGCATATTACTGATACCGATGAGAAACGCTGGATACAGCAAAGGTTAGAGCCTTCTTTAGGTAGAGCTAATTACGATAAACCCGCTAAAACTCGTATCTTGGCAGGCTTAAATGCCGCTGAAGGTATGGAGAAGTACCTAGGGGCTAAGTTCCCTGGCGCTAAGCGTTTCTCACTGGAAGGTGGTGATGCGTTAGTGCCTATGATGCGAGAGATTTTATATCGCGCAGGTGAAGCTGGCACTAAAGAGGTTGTGGTGGGCATGGCTCACCGTGGTCGCTTAAACTTGCTTGTGAATATCCTAGGTAAAAAGCCCTCTGAGTTGTTTGACGAGTTCGCTGGTAAACACAGCGATGCGATCAATGGCTCTGGTGATGTTAAGTATCACCAAGGTTTCTCATCTGATTTTAAAACACCTGGCGGTAACGTCCACTTAGCCCTCGCGTTTAACCCATCTCATCTTGAGATTGTTAACCCTGTGGTTATGGGCTCAGTTCGTGCTCGTCAAGACCGCCGTGGTTGTGATAGTGGCTTACAAGTTCTGCCTATTACCATTCATGGTGATTCGGCGATTACTGGTCAAGGTATCGTACAAGAGACATTTAACATGTCTCAGACTCGTGGTTTTAAAGTGGGCGGTAGCATTCGAATTGTTATCAATAACCAGGTTGGTTTCACCACTTCAAACACAGAAGATGTGCGCTCTACTGAGTATTGTACTGATATTGCTAAGATGGTTCAGGCACCGATATTCCACGTGAATGCTGATGATCCTGAAGCAGTTGCTTTTGTTTCTCAACTTGCCGTTGATTACCGAAATGAGTTTAAACGTGATGTGGTGATCGAGCTTGTGTGTTATCGCCGTCATGGCCATAACGAAGCCGATGAGCCTAGTGCAACTCAGCCATTGATGTATGCAAAAATTAAGAAGCATCCAACGCCACGTAAAATCTACGCTGATCGTTTGATTGCTGAAAGCACCCTTGCAGCCGATGAAGTTACTTCGATGATCAATGATTATCGTGACGCGCTTGATCACGGTGATTGTGTTGTTGAAGAGTGGCGTCCTATGACACTGCACTCTGTTGATTGGTCTCCCTATATCAATAAAGAGTGGGATGATGCCTATGAAGGGCAGATGTCTATGGAGCGTATCAAGAACTTAGCTGAGAAGATCAGCTACGTACCTGAAAACCATAAACTGCAATCTCGTGTGGCTAAGATCTACAAAGATCGTGTCTTAATGGCAAGTGGTGAAAAATTGCTCGACTGGGGTTTTGCTGAAACCTTAGCCTATGCATCTATTGTCGAAGATAAGCAGCGTATCCGCATTACCGGTCAAGATTCTGGTCGTGGTACCTTCTTCCATCGTCATGCTGTTTTGCATAATCAAAACGATGCAACGGCGTATATGCCACTGCGTAACATTGCCGATGAACAAGGCCCTATTGATATTACTGATTCAGTATTATCTGAAGCGTCGGTGTTAGCATTTGAATATGGCTATGCAACAGCAGAGCCAGGTGGATTGACTCTATGGGAAGCACAATTTGGTGATTTTGCCAACTGTGCCCAAGTGGTTATCGATCAGTTCCTCTCCTCTGGTGAGCAGAAGTGGGGTCGCTTATGTGGTCTGACAATGCTACTGCCTCACGGCTATGAAGGACAGGGACCAGAGCATTCAAGTGCCAGATTAGAGCGCTTCCTACAGCTTTGTGCTAACCACAATATGCAGGTATGTGTGCCATCAACTCCAGCTCAGGTTTACCACATGCTACGTCGTCAGGTTGTTAGACCTATGCGACGTCCATTGGTTGTGATGTCTCCTAAATCACTCTTGCGTCATCCATTAGCGGTATCGTCAATGGAGGAGCTTGCAGAAGGGACATTCCAAAATGTGATCCCTGAAGTTGAAAGCTTAGACAACAGTAAGGTTGACAGAGTTGTGTTCTGTAGCGGTAAGGTGTATTTCGAGTTGCTTGAAAAGCGACGTAAAGAGAATGTCACTAACGTTGCTCTGGTTCGTTTGGAGCAGCTTTACCCATTCCCGCATGAAGACATGGACTCTCTTTTAGCTGAATATCAGCATGTTAAAGATTTTGTTTGGTGTCAGGAAGAGCCTCAAAACCAAGGTGCTTGGTACTGTAGTCAACACCATTTCTGGACATCGATTCCAGCGGGTGCAAAGTTAACCTATGCCGGTCGTGAAGCATCAGCTGCACCCGCTTGTGGTTATCCATCACTGCATGCCAAAGAGCAAGAATCTTTGATTAATAGCGCATTAAAACTGTAGTAATAGACAAATAAAAAGGATAGCTCCTCATGAGTATCGAAATTAAGGTACCCGTACTACCAGAATCTGTTGCTGATGCAACTATTGCTACTTGGCATGTTCAGCCTGGTGAACAAGTAACACGTGATCAAAACCTTGTTGATATTGAAACTGACAAGGTTGTACTTGAAGTGGTTGCCCCTGAAGATGGATCGATTGCTGAATTTCTAGCAAACGAAGGCGACACTGTTCTTGGTGAAGCTGTCATCGCTAAGTTCACTGCTGGCGCTGTTGCTGGTCAAGAAGTGACGAAAGCGGAAGCTGAGGCCACCACACCTGAAGCTGCTGATGACACCAATGATGCTCTAAGCCCATCTGTTCGCCGTTTACTGGGTGAACATGGTCTTGAAGCAAGTCAAGTTAAAGGCACTGGTGCTGGCGGTCGAATTACAAAAGAAGATGTTGAAGCGTTTGTGAAGAGCAAGTCAGCAGCTCCTGCACCGACGGCTAGTGCACAGGTAGATGTTGCACCATTAGCTGAGCGTAGCGAGAAGCGTGTACCTATGTCACGTCTTCGTAAGACAATTGCAAACCGTCTACTTGAAGCTAAAAACTCTACAGCTATGTTGACGACATTTAATGAAGTTAACATGAAGCCAATCATGGATATCCGTAAGCAGTATCAAGAGGTTTTTGAGAAGCGTCATGGGATCCGTTTAGGTTTTATGTCTTTCTACATTAAAGCGGTAACGGAAGCGTTGAAGCGTTTCCCTGAAGTGAACGCTTCTATAGATGGTGATGATATTGTTTATCACAACTACTTTGATATCAGCATTGCGGTGTCAACGCCACGTGGTCTTGTGACACCTGTTCTTCGTGATACAGACACCATGAGCCTTGCAGATATCGAGCGTAATGTTCGTGAACTTGCAATTAAAGGTCGTGACGGTAAGTTGACTGTTGATGATATGACTGGCGGTAACTTCACTGTGACTAATGGCGGTGTATTTGGTTCACTCATGTCCACCCCAATTCTTAATCTGCCACAAAGTGCAATCCTTGGTATGCATGCCATCAAGGATCGCCCAATGGCAGTGAATGGGCAGGTTGAAATCCTACCTATGATGTACCTAGCATTATCTTACGATCACCGTATTATCGATGGTCGTGAGTCAGTTGGTTACTTGGTTGCCATTAAGGACTTCCTCGAAGACCCAACTCGTCTGCTGCTTGATCTATAATTAGCAGCGACATCTTACCAGCTGCTTCATTTGGAGTGGTTGGTAAATACCCTCGTTACTGGCCCCATAGAGGTCAGTTGGATTTGATAAGAAGTATACGGATAGATCATCATGAATTTGCATGAGTATCAGGCGAAATCTCTATTTGCCGAATATGGTTTACCAGTGTCAGAAGGCTTTGCATGTGATACAGCTCAAGAAGCAGTAGAAGCAGCAGGTCATATTGGCGGTGATATGTGGGTTGTTAAGTGTCAAGTACACGCTGGCGGCCGTGGTAAAGCAGGTGGCGTAAAAGTTACTGGCGATAAAAACGAAATCAGAGCATTTGCTGAACATTGGTTAGGTAAGAACTTAGTGACTTACCAAACAGATGAGAAAGGTCAGCCTGTTGCTAAGATTTTAGTAGAAAGCTGTACTGACATCGCTAATGAATTGTACCTAGGTGCAGTTGTTGACCGTGCTTCACGTCGCGTTGTATTTATGGCATCTACTGAAGGTGGTGTTGAGATTGAGACTGTGGCCGAAGAGACGCCAGAGCTTATTCACAAGGCTATCATTGATCCACTAGCAGGTCCTCAGCCTTATCAGGCACGCGATCTTGGCTTCAAGTTAGGTCTAAATCCTACACAGTTGAAGCAGTTCACTAAAGTCTTTATGGGCTTAGCGAAAATGTTTGAAGATCATGATTTCGCGCTACTTGAAATCAACCCGCTTGTTATCACAGATGAAGGCAACATTCACTGTCTCGATGGTAAGATTGGTATCGATGGTAATGCACTTTATCGCCAGCCAAAGATCCGTGAAATGCACGATCCATCACAAGATGATGCTCGTGAAGCCCACGCTGCTAAGTTCGAACTTAACTATGTTGCACTAGACGGAAACGTTGGTTGCATGGTCAACGGTGCTGGACTTGCAATGGGTACGATGGATATCGTTAACCTACACGGTGGCAAGCCTGCTAACTTCCTTGATGTTGGCGGCGGAGCGACTAAAGAGCGTGTTGCTGAAGCATTTAAGATCATCTTATCAGATGACAACGTTAAAGCCGTATTGGTTAACATCTTCGGTGGAATCGTACGTTGTGACATGATTGCTGAAGGTATTATCGGTGCAGTAAAAGAGGTCGGTGTAACCGTTCCTGTTGTTGTACGTCTTGAAGGTACTAACGCTGATCTTGGTCGTGAAGTTCTTGCTAACTCTGATCTTGATATTATCGCTGCTACAAGTCTTACTGACGCGGCTGAGCAAGTTGTTAAAGCTGCGGAGGGCAAATAATGTCTGTCTTAATCAATAAAGATACTAAAGTTATCTGTCAAGGTTTCACTGGCGGTCAAGGTACTTTCCACTCTGAGCAAGCTATCGATTACGGTACTCAGATGGTTGGTGGTGTATCACCAGGAAAAGGCGGTCAGGTTCACCTAAACCTTCCTGTTTTTAACACTGTTAAAGACGCGGTTGCAGAAACAGGCGCAACAGCTTCTGTTATCTATGTACCAGCTCCTTTTTGTAAAGATGCTATCTTTGAAGCGATTGACGGTGGCATTGAGCTTATCGTTTGTATCACAGAAGGTATTCCTACACTGGATATGCTTCAGGTTAAAGTGAAACTTGAAGAGACTGGCGTTCGTATGATTGGTCCTAACTGCCCAGGTGTTATCACTCCGGGTGAGTGTAAGATTGGCATTATGCCTGGTCACATCCATAAGCCAGGTAAAGTTGGTATCGTTTCTCGCTCAGGTACACTTACCTATGAAGCGGTTAAGCAAACGACTGATGAAGGTTTCGGCCAATCAACATGTGTTGGTATTGGTGGTGACCCAATTCCTGGAACTAACTTCATCGACGTTTTGGAGATGTTCCAAAACGATCCACTGACTGAAGCAATCGTGATGATTGGTGAGATTGGTGGTACTGCTGAAGAGGAAGCGGCCGATTACATCAAGGCTAATGTGACTAAGCCTGTTGTTTCATACATTGCTGGTGTTACTGCACCTGAAGGTAAGCGTATGGGCCATGCTGGTGCAATTATCGCAGGCGGTAAAGGTACTGCTGAAGATAAGTTTGCTGCATTAGAAGCTGCTGGTGTAACGACTGTCCGCTCTCTTGCTGATATCGGTAAAGCACTACGTACTAAAACTGGTTGGTAATCATATTTTCCAGTTAAAAAAGGCGCCTATGGCGCCTTTTTTGTGTCAGGAACACTTATGAAGATTTCAGGGTCATTAATGTGTTGCGACTTTAAACTCTGCAGGCTTTAGAATATAATGATCTTCTACATAAAACTGTTCTGCACTGCAGCTTTCCCACCAGTTCGACCATGCATCATCACATCTATTTTCAATTAATGCTTCATTTTCCAATGGCTCAATTAAGCTTCCCGTAGACATGAGCAGTCCGTAAGGTGAGCGGCGTTTTATCATCTGAGGGGTCAAAGAGGTGGGATCGCTTAACCCCATGCTGCCAACAAGTTCAAAAAAACTCTTTAAGGTATTATGGTGGAAGTTCTTAACCCTTAAGCTCTTATCGTGAACATTTAAGGCTTTTGAACGGGCAGGGTCTTGAGTTGCAATACCTGTTGGGCAATGATTAGTGTTGCAGTGGCGTGATTGAATACACCCAAGTGCCATCATCATAGTTCGCGCCGCATTAACCGTATCTGCGCCTAAGGCTATTTTAGACAGTAGATCAAAACTTGATGCGGTTTTCCCCGAGGCAATAATACGAATTTTATCCCTTAATCCAACACCTATGAGTGCATTATGGACGAAATAAACTCCCTCTAAGCATGCCATACCTAAGCGATTGGTAAACTCCACGGGGGCTGCACCTGTTCCACCTTCAGCACCATCAACAGTGATGAAATCTGGGGTTATTCCTGTTGCTAGCATCGCTTTACATATGCCTAGAAACTCAGCTGGGTTGCCAATACAAAGCTTAAAGCCCACGGGCTTTCCGCCACTGAGTTCCCTTAACCTTTTTACAAAGTTCAGTAGTGCTATTGGAGTGGTGCATTCAGGGTTAACGGCAGGAGAAACACAATCTCTGTCTCTGGGAACGTGTCTGATCGCTGCAATCTCTTCGGTGATTTTAGCTTTAGGAAGTACGCCACCGTGGCCAGGCTTTGCACCTTGGCTCAGCTTAATCTCAATCATTTTTATTTGAGGCCGAGTTGCCATCGCTTTAAATGTATCGGGGTTAAAGTTCCCCTCATCATCCCTGCAACCAAAGAGGCCTGAGCCAACCTGCCACACTACATCGCCACCATGCTTAAGGTGGTAAGGACTCGCTCCACCTTCACCCGTATTATGGTAACAGCCAGCTAACTTAGCGCCTAAGTTCATCGCTTCAATGGCATTAGCACTGAGCGAGCCAAAGCTCATGGCTGAGATATTTAGGTAGGAGGCATCATATGGCTGAGTGCAGTCAGGTCCACCAAAACGTACACGTTTTACATCATCTTTAATCTCTTTAGGAGAGAGGGAGTGCCACAGACTTAAGTAATTCTCCTCCATTAAATCTCGCTGGGTGCCAAATGCGATAGTGTCACGAGCATTTTTTGCTCTTTGGTAAACAAGAGAACGCTGTTCGCGGTTAAAAGGCTTCTCTTCGGTGTCATTTGCAATAAAGTATTGCTGGATCTCAACGCGATAGGATTCCAGAAAGTAACGCAGGTAAGCGACGACAGGGTAGAGACGATTTAAGGTGTGTGGGCTGAATTTAATATCGTAAAAGCCAACAGCAGTATAACCTAAGGTAAACAGTAATAGCAGACTAGAGATAACATTCATCTCAAGCTTTAATATGTAGAGTGCTGATAGGTTACCTAATGTGGCAACTAGCCAATAAACCATTTGCATTATAGTCATGAAGTATCCTTAATTTGGGCGAACGTTCGCTGTGGGAAGCTAAAAGTGATGAAGATTAAATGCTATATATCCGTAGTGTTATACCAATCAGTATAAAGATTTGATCGCTCAGCGAGAGTTTAGCGGTTCTGAGGCAAGACAACGAGTGAAGAGCATAGTTATTCTACGGTTAAGCTCGTTAACACAGCATCAGCACCGCTAAAACTCGCCTGTAAGGAGTGTTTTTGGCTGCCTACTTCTGCGTTGAATGAACTCACAAGGGAACAACCATTCCATCATCCATTCGCCTTGAATTAGTTTGCCAAAAGACACTCTGAGTAGATCAACTTCTTATACTGATTGGTATTGATTACCATAACCTAATACGAATATGGATAGAAGACCGAGGATTGAACAAATTTATGACATAAAAAAACCAGCATTATGCTGGTTTTAAATTAATTGAGCGATTCTCAATAAACCTGTTTACGCAGGAGCCTGAGTTTTATGCTTCGCCGTGGTTGCACTCATCATTGGTACAAACGCCATAGAGATATAAACTATGGTTGGTCAGTTTAATGTTGTGCTTCATCGCGATCTCATCTTGACGAGTTTCAATAACATCATCAGAAAATTCGATGACTTTACCGCAAGACAGACAAACCAGATGGTCATGGTGGTGCTGCGTTGCTAACTCAAATACTGCCTTCCCGCTTTCGAAATGATGGCGTGTCACAATACCTGCATCATCGAACTGGTTTAAAACTCGATAGACAGTAGCTAAGCCAATCTCTTCACCTAAGTCGAGCAATCTCTTATAGAGATCTTCGGCACTGATGTGCTGGTTTTCTGGTCCTTGCATCAGTTCTAGGATCTTGACTCGTGGTAAGGTAACTTTCAAACCCGCTTTCTTTAGCGCTTGATTTCCATCTGTCATTACTTATCTCTTGATTGCAGAACCTAAGCTATTATCGGTTCATATGTGGATATTGAAATTCATTATATGTGCAGTAACAGAAAACATAAACCTTTGATCTTGCTTTATAGGACGATAAGCAAATAAAACGCAATATTCAGGCACTAATGATGATATTTGGTTCGATTTAAGCACACTTTTTGTATTGTTATTCGGCCGTTATACTAATGCACAATAGCAATTGCCCTTAATTTTTGGCAGGGTATAGTGGAACCAATTAAATAATAAAGATAAAAAGAAGGACTGAAGATGTATCGGCAGATTGTGATTTTAACTGGCGCAGGTATTTCCGCAGAATCTGGCCTAAGAACGTTCAGAGATCAAGATGGCCTTTGGGAGGAGCATAAGATAGAAGATGTAGCCACGCCAGAGGGCTATGCCAGAGATCCTGAGTTAGTTGAGGCGTTTTATAATACTCGCTGGAGCCAGTTACATAATGGAGATGTAGAACCAAACGAGGGGCACCTTGCTTTGGCAAAACTTGAGAAGGAGTTTGATGGAGAACTCTTAGTCGTAACACAGAATATAGATGATCTTCATGAAAGAGCTGGCTCTCGTCGTTTGCTTCATATGCATGGGGAGCTGTCAAAGGGGCGTTGTCCCCGTTCAAGACAAACGTTTATTCTAAAAGATCCCTTTGGCCCTGCTCATACCTGTACCTGCTGTATTCCCGCTCAACGACTTCGCCCCCATGTGGTTTGGTTTGGCGAGATGCCGATAGGTCTAGATAGAATTCAACATGCACTCGACAGCTGTGATCTGTTTATCGCTATCGGAACATCTGGAACGGTTTACCCAGCGGCTGGCTTTGTCGATACAGCAAATCATCATGGTGCGCAGACCATAGAGGTTAATTTAGTTGAAGCGGACAGGCATAGTCAGTTTCAGTATCACCTACAGGGGAAGGCGAGCCAAGTTTTACCTGAGCTGGTTGATAAGATACTCAAAGGGCAAGTTATCAGTAACTCGAGTTGTGATGTCACTGATTCATTAGTGCTGAAAAGTGCTAACTGATGCCAGTTAACACCTATGAGGCTAAACCTGTTGTTACCAATAGCACACAAGGTTTAGCCATCATAATGCGCGGTCTTCCCGGCAGTGGAAAATCCCATTGGGTGAATGAGTTTATTGCTCGTCAGGCTGCTGAGGTTAGAGAACGTTTTTTTACATTTGGCTACTTTTCAACTGATAGTCTGTTTTACCGTGATGACGTGTATCAGTTTGATGTAAAACGTTTATCTGAGTTTCACCAGCGTAACTTAACGGGATTTATCCAAGCACTTTCTGCTGGGGAGCCTATTGTTATTTGTGACAATACTAACTTAGCAAGGTGGGAGTCGATGGCCTATGAGGCCGCGGCTAAAGCACTAGGTTTTCAAGTGCGTTATGTGTTAGTTGGCGATCCAAAAGATAGTGCTCACCAAGTTATGTGTGCCAAGCGGAACAGCCATGGTGTGCCATTATCACAGATTATAAAGATGGCGAACTCGTTTGAAGAGTTTTAGTCCGACAAATAGCTTCTTGCTACTTCTACTTTAAATCTCTCCTTAAAAATCCACCTCAATAATGGCGGCAAAGTGATTCGAGCTCTAATCACTTTTGTCGCTTCTTTAAGACTCAACTTCATTTTCATTAAGTGAATAAAATTTGTTCTATAATTCATAATTCTTCATCTAGGTGAATGATATTCAGGTTAATCCCTCTTAAAGCATATGATTGTGGAGTTGTGAATGATGCTAGATAGATACTTTGAATAAAATGATATGTCAGTGTTAATCTCTGGTAAACTAACTTGTACACTAATGGTTACTTGTGTAGTGTGTTGGTTACATATTCACCGCTTTAAACTGGGAACTCTATGAGAAATATCATTTTAGCCGCTGGCTTACTAGGTAGCATTTTTACACAACAGGTATCGGCTGAAGGTGAGTGCGGCAAGGTTACCATCGCCGATATGAATTGGAGCTCAGCGTCACTGATTGCTAATGTTGATCGCTTCATTCTTGAACATGGTTATGGCTGTGAGGCTGAGTTGCTTCCCGGCGACACTATGCCAACCAGTACCTCAATGATAGAGAAAGGTGAGCCGGATATTGCCCCTGAGATGTGGAGTAATAGTGTAAAAGAGCTCATTGAAAAAGCAGTAAGTGAAAAGCGCTTAGTGATTGCGGGACAATCTCTCTCTGATGGTGGTGAAGAGGGGTTCTGGGTTCCTCAGTATATGGTTGATAAAGATCCTAGTTTACAAACTATTGCTGGCGTTATTGCCAACGTCAAATCTTTTAAACACCCTGAAGATCCAGAACGAGGTGCCTTTTATGGTTGTCCTGCTGGCTGGGGGTGTCAATTGTCAGCAGAAAATCTTTATCGTGCACTTAATTTGAGTGATGCAGGCTTTGATCTCATCGATCCTGGTTCAGGTGCTGGTTTGGCGGGTTCCATTGCTCGAGCGTATGAGCGGGAGAAACCTTGGTTTGGTTATTACTGGGCGCCAACAGCGGTATTAGGTAAGTACAAAATGGTCAAAGTCGACTTTGGAACTGGTGTTGATGTTGAGCATTTTAAAGCGTGTACCTCGCAAGCTGAATGTGCGGATCCTAAAGTGACCATGTATCCAAAGGCGCTCGTTCAAACCATCACTACATCTGATTTCACTAAAAAATCCTCTCAGGGGTTTGACTACCTCAGCAAACGCGCTTTCACCAATGAGCAGATGAATGGTCTACTGGCTTGGATGGAAGATAATCAGGCTGATGGCGATATTGCTGCTGAATATTTTCTAACAAATTATGAAGATATATGGACCCAGTGGGTCGCTGCTGACGTTGCTGCCAAAGTGAAACAAGCCATTAAGAACCGATAAGTCGTTCATGCGAGATCACTGATCTCGCAGCCTCCCTTCGTATAGACATAAAAACAATAGAGGTACTTATGGCCGATTCTTGGCTGAGCAAATTTCCTAAAATGGATCGTGCTGATCTGCTGGAGATACGAAAGTCATTAGATGGCGCTTTTCGTGATTTTTCCCGTGAATATGGTGATGAAATAGAGTCCTTTTTCAGCCCTTTACTTGATTTTTTGATCTGGTTTGAAAAGCTATTAGTACAATCCCCATGGTGGGCGGTACTCATTGTTATTACTGCGATGGTTTATCTCGCCAGTCGTTCCTGGAAACTATCTTTAGGTGTGGTTGTGTCGTTTTTGCTTATCGGTTATTTCGGTATGTGGGAGGATACGATGCGTACGTTAAGTATTATCACTGTTTGTACGCTTTTAGCCATTATATTGGGCGTCCCTATAGGGATCTTTATGGCACGCAGCGACCGAACACAATCTGCTGTCACCCCCATTTTAGATGTCATGCAGACCATGCCCGCGTTTGTCTACCTTATCCCTGTGGTGATGCTGCTTGGGATCGGCAAAGTTCCTGGCGTAATTGCCGTGGTTATCTATGCAATTCCACCGGTTATTCGCCTGACAAACTTAGGGATCAGACTTGTCGATAAAGAGGTACTTGAAGCTGCGACGGCCTATGGAGCCAATAAGATGCAGCGCTTGTTAGGCGTACAACTGCCCCTTGCTGCTCCAACGATTATGGCTGGGATTAACCAAACCATTATGATGGCGTTGGGGATGGTAGTGATTGCGTCGATGATTGGTGTAAAGGGACTAGGTCAACCTGTACTTAAATCTATTACTAATCAGTATTTTACCTTAGGGCTTTTCAATGGTTTAGCCATTGTGGCGTTAGCTATCATTTTCGACAGAGCCTCTCAAGCATACGCTAAGCGTTCTCAGAAGCATTTGCAGGATGGTCATAATGTCTAACAAAGTGAAGATAGAGCCGCTTATTGAGATTAAAGATCTCTACAAGGTTTTTGGAAAAAAGCCAGCGAGTGTGATGCCCATGGTTCGAGAGGGGTTATCTAAAGATGACATCTTGGCTCAAACGGGTCACACAGTTGGTTTAAAAGCGATAAACCTTGATGTTTATAAAGGTGAAATTTTCGTCATTATGGGCTTGTCTGGCTCAGGAAAGTCTACATTAATCCGCCATTTCAATCGCCTTATCGATCCCACAGAGGGGCAGATATTGGTCGAGGGAACGGATGTGATGAAATTAAATACCAAGGAGCTGGAAACATTTCGCCGTAAAAAGATGGCGATGGTTTTTCAACGCTTTGGTTTGATGCCCCATAGAAACGTTCAGGACAACGTGGCTTATGGGCTAAGTGTTCAAGGAGTTGATAAAGCCACCAGAGTTGATAAAGCAAACAAGTGGTTAGAGACTGTGGGACTTGCTGGTTATGAGAAGCAGTACCCATCGCAGCTTTCTGGCGGTCAGCAGCAACGTGTCGGTCTTGCAAGAGCCTTATGTACAGATGCTGAAATCTTGTTGATGGATGAGGCTTTTTCCGCGCTCGATCCCTTGATCCGCAGTGAGATGCAAGACCAATTGGTTGAGCTGCAAAAAGAGCTAAGTAAAACCATTATCTTCATTACTCACGACTTAGATGAAGCCCTAAGAATTGGTGATCGTATCGCGATTTTAAAAGATGGCGATCTTATTCAACTTGGGGAGCCCGTCGACATTCTGCTTAATCCTGCCGATGACTATGTTGAAGCTTTTGTTAAAGATGTGAACCGAGCACGGGCATTAACAGTAGATACAGTGATGAAGCCGCCGGCCTACCGTTTGACGGCAGAGACCATAGGTGAAGCACTAAAAGAGATGAGACAGAATTCAGCCAACTACGCCTACTACATGACCGAAGAGGGCTTTCAGGGAGTGGTCTGTGAGAAAGCGCTTGAGAGTGCTGCTGAAGATAATGCCGCCGCACCAATGGATGAGTTTAAAGTAGAAGAGATGAGTGTGCTCTCACCGGATGCACCGCTGGAAAGTATTATTCCTGCCACGATGAAGTCAGATTTTCCAATGCCAGTCGTGGATGATGATGGAGACCTACAAGGCCTCCTTTCAAGAGAAGATCTGGCTGAGGTACTGTCAGATTTTTACAAAGATGAAAAAGATGAAGTAGTCACTGAGTCTAAAACAGATTAAAAACAATGATAAGCAATAAGGATAAATGATGATCCGCAAGACACTATTAGCCTCTTGCATCGCAATGATGTTAAATGCTAGCGCAAATGGCGCCACGGTTGATGAAGAGATCGCGGCGCTTAAAGCTCGAATCGATCAACTGGAGTCAGAGAAAGTAGCTCCTAAGAGTGAGGTTGAGGAGAAAAAGGATAACTCTATTAAGTTTGGTGGAGCCGCACGTTTCCAATACAGCTACGAAGATTATTCAGATAGTAACAAAGATCGTGGTGGTGATTTAGATTTCGATCTATTCCGTATCGATGTCGATGGTAACATCGGAGACATTCTTTTTTCTGCCCAGTATCGCTGGTTTCAGTATATGAATGTGATACATCATGCTTGGGTTGGTTATAATTTTGATGACACTCAGCAGGGTAAAATAGGGGTGACTCAAGTCCCATTTGGTATTTTGACCTATGCATCGAATAGCTACTTCTTCAGTTCTAATTTTTACTTAGGGCTTGAGGATGACTATGACCTAGGTCTGAACTACACCTATAAAACCGATGCCAATCGACTTGATTTAGCCTTTTATAAAAATGATGAATTAGGTGGTTTAGATGGTTACGTATCTGATCGCAGCGACCGTTACGCCTATGATGTCGTCGGTGTCCGTCTTCCTGGAGAGGGGATCTATGATGTGCCAACTTTGGAAGCCGCTGAGTCTAATACCTTCAATGCACGTTATGTTCATAACTTAACATTTAATGATGTAGCCGTTGAGCTCGGAGCTTCGGCTCAGGCTGGTGAGTTGGATATCGCTGGGGCTCAAGATGGAGACCGATTCGCAGCTGCAATACATGGTGTCGTAAACTATAATCGCTGGAACCTGAAACTGCAGGTAACCGGTTATGAATATGATGTTGATGGTATGGATGTTGAGCAGATGGTGGTAGGTGCGTATCATTTTTATGACTCTATCCCTGCTGAAGCAACCACTTATATTGGTAATCTAGCTTACAGTCTACCCGTGAGCATAGGGCCGATATCAAACTTAACTTTCTACAATGATTACTCACTTGTGACAGACAAGTCAGCCGATCTTGAAGATACCTTTATGAATGTCACTGGTATGGCAATCACAGCTGGTGGGCTCTACACCTATGTTGATTTTGTTGTTGCTGAAAACCAGCCATTTATTGGTGGTTCAATGGTGGGCAATGGTGAAGTAAATAAGCGCGTTAACATCAACTTTGGTTATTATTTCTAGTTTTAAATAACATAAGTTTTGATGTGAATTTAAAAAGTGAGGTGAGTTTAGTCTATTGACTATTCTCACCTTTTTTGTAAGTGAAGTAACACTTCATCGTTTAATTCATCAAGTAACATCTTGGTTTTTGACTGCGTTAGGTCCAAAGCTACCCAACCATCTGTGCCCATAATATCCAGAGTAAATATCAGCAGTTTATTTTCTGTCATGGTTAAAGAGTCTGAATTCCATTCGCCTGTTGCTTTGATGATGCCCTGACTGGTATTGAGTCGAGTGATAGTAAACGCAACGGGGGGATTGTTTAAATTCATCTCTCTTATCCTTGTTAAACGAGCTGTTTAGACATGGATACCGATGCCAGTCCAAAACCTGACGGATGTTGCCAGTGAGTTTTTTCAAGAATATCAAACCCTAAAGATTGATAGAAAGCCACAGCGTTAAGAGTGGATGAGAGCTGAAGCTGAGTTAAGTTAGCCTGTTGTGCACTTGAGATTAACGCTGTTGCGATTAACTTTCCAACACCTTTTCTAGATGTTTTAGGGTCGACAAACAGAGACTCAAGTCTGCCTTGTTCCTTGTCAATAAAGCCAAAGCCAAGCAAAGTGCTCTGTTTATTCTCACCGATATCTTCGGCGACAATGGCGTGTAAACTGATCAATATCTCTGCAAAGTTACTTGGCATAGGGGAGGCCGCCCACTGCTTCACCACCTCTTTTGGGTAGTGGCTTAAGCAAGCTTGACTGATTGCCTTGGTTCTTAATGCCCAAATATTGCAAGTATCGGCTATTGTGGCGGCTCTAATATTAATCATCTTATCCTTTTAAGATTATTGGGCTAACCTTGCCATAAGATGGCTATCGACATACTCACCATCTCTGAAAGCATAAGCTTTAGCTGTTCCCTCTATCACGAAGCCTGCTTTTTTATAGAGTGCAATGGCTGCGGGATTGTCTGTATACACCTCAAGTTCAATGCGTTTCAGTGCGAGCCAGTTGTCAGCAAGATCAAGTATCGCTTCTAATAACTGTGTGCCTATTCCCTGATTCTGCAGTTGATGGCTAACAGACATACCAATATTGGCCACGTGTTTCCTACGCGGATTGTCCATTATTATCATGCCAATTTGACCCACAATCTGGTTATCAATAAGGGCAACTAAGTTATAGTGATCTTTACCCATATTAGCGAGTCTAGCCTGCCAGTTTGATAGTGATGGGTAGGGGAGTTGCAACGTACCTGAGTAGCAGGAAGGTTGGGTATATAGTGATTGTACTCCCTCAAAATCGCTAGGTTCAGTGTGCCTTATTGTGACATCCATTTTTGTTTCAGCTCCTTTATCTTCTGTTAGGTTTATATCTATCTTATTAATGTATATAAAGTTAATTTCAATTACGAATGTTTTATCACTAAAATTAAGTGATTGGAAGCTATCATCCAGTGAAGGGGAGATAGGCTAAATCTGTTTGATGTTGATTCAATTTAATCGCTGATATTGCTATTGATTGATTTTATGGCCACTCATTAACATTTTCAGCGGTTGTGAAGTCTGTTCGCTGCGGGTTAACAACACAGAATCTATGCCCAGTTGGTGCTAACATCACGACCCAGCGTGGAAACTTTTCAGCAACTACTGCACCTAGTTTTTCAAGTCGAGCAACTTCTGCATTGATGTCATCGGTCTCGATATCTAGGTGAACTCTGCTTTCGTGGTTCACTTTTTGAATCAACACTTGGGGTTGATTGTTACAGGTTTCCAGATGCGCATACTTATTAGACCAATCCTCGGTAGAGGAGATGCACATTAAACCTAGGGCATTTTCCCAAAACTGATTGGCGACTTCGATATCATCAACTTGACTGTCTATCACTAGGGCGGCTAATCGACTCTTATGCATATTGTGGTCCTCTATCTAGTTGAGCTATACCAGAGCTTCTCGCACGGCATTAGAGGGGGAGCACTTGGGTATAGCACTCGTTCTAACTTGATTATTTTAAGGGCAATAGTCAAGAGAAAGGGTGAGATGACAGGATGGAGGATTTGGAGTAGAGCTGCTGTAAGTAATACCAATCAGTATAAGAAATTGATCTACTCAGAGTGTCTTTTGGCAAACTAATTCAAGGCGAATGGATGATGGAATGGTTGTTCCCTTGTGAGTTCATTCAACGCAGAATTAGGCAGCCAAAAACACTCCTTACAGGCGAGTTTTAGCGGTTCTGATGCTGTGACTTTTTATAAACAAAGAGGGAGCTTAACCCATAGTTTCACTATGCTCTTCACTCGTTGCAAACCACATGGATGTGGTGAATGTCATTAATGCAGGAGCAATTAAAGACCTTGCCTCAGTACCGCTAAACTCTCGCTGAGCGATCAAATCTTTATACTGATTGGTATAAAGGGTCACTATATAAAAAATTACAGTGACCACAGTGTCAAAGTTGAATATTAACGACGAAAAGTGATGTTTTCAGCTGCTTCTAAATGAATTTGTGTTGTTGCAACTTGAGTTTCTGCGAGCAGCTTTCCGTGGCGTACAGAGTAACGTACTGGCACTTGGCGGCGCACGGCATCAAAACCATTATCGGCAGGAAGGATCAGTAAGCTGCCTGGCTTGCCTATCTCTATCCCATAGCTGTTCTGAATATTCAGGGTACGTGCTGATTTGCTGCTGATAAGGGCTAGCGAGTCATTTATCTGCTCATAACCCATAATCTGACATACATGCAGACCCATATGTAGTACTTGCAGCATATTTGCAGTGCCCAATGGATACCATGGATCGAAGATATCATCATGACCAAAACAGACATTAATGTTGGCTGCCAGCATCTCTTTGACTCGGGTGATGCCGCGGCGTTTAGGATAATCATCGAAACGACCTTGCAGGTGAATATTGACTAGCGGATTGGCGACAAAATTTATGCCCGACATCTTAAGTAGACGGAACAGACGTGAGGCATAGGCACCATTGTATGAGTGCATCGCTGTTGTGTGGCTGGCAGTGACTCGTTCTCCCATATCGTATTTATGGGCCAGAGCGGCAACCGTTTCCACAAAGCGTGATTGTTCGTCATCGATCTCATCGCAGTGAACGTCGATAAGACGGTCATACTTGCGGGCAAGCTCAAAGACAAAGTGCAGAGACTCGACACCATATTCACGGGTGAACTCAAAGTGAGGAATTGCACCTATGACGTCAGCACCTAATTTGACCGCCTCTTCGAGTAACTCTTTACCATTGGGGTAGGAGAGGATCCCCTCCTGCGGGAAAGCAACGATCTGAATATCCACCCATTGCTTCATCTCCTCTTTAACTTCAAGCATGGCTTTAAGGGCGATAAGTGTTGGGTCGGAGACATCGACATGGGTGCGAACATGTTGGATACCGTTGGCTATCTGCCATTTCAGTGTCTGCTTAGCTCGGCTTTTCACATCTTCGATTGAGAGCATAGATTTACGCTCAGACCAACGTTCAATCCCTTCAAACAGAGTTCCAGATATATTCCAGCTTGGCTCTCCTGCTGTTTGTGTGGTGTCTAGGTGTACATGGGGTTCACAAAAAGGGGCGATAGCCATGCCGCCTTCACCGTCAAGGTGCTCGCCAGAGATATCTGCAGAGCTGAAGTGTAAGTGCTCAGTCATTGGGGCGATAGTTTGGAACTTTCCACCTTCAATTAGGATCTGATGCAGGCCTTGCTTGCCTTGGAGAGTAATGTTTTGGATCAGCATATTTGCAGCTGGCATCGTGGTTTCCTTATGCATTAGTTGCATTTTTACAAGTTGATTTTGATGGAACTGTTTTACGTTTAATCAGAGTGTCTATTACGAGATAACTTAGTGCACCAGCCAGTACTGCATTGATTGGCACTATGCCTGGTAGCAAGTGGCCTGCAGCAACACCTATCGCGACGCCTAAAATAGCGGCCCAGTTAACTGTGTCGAATTTTGCATTAGCAAAATCTTTGTACTTTTCACGGTTTCTTAAGAAGTCAGCGATGATGATACCGCCAATTGGGGGGATAGCTGCTGACAGAAAGGTGAGCCATCCCACGAAGTTATTATATAGCCAAAGCGCGCAAAGCGTGCCGATGATGCCGTTAAATACCGACAGGTACTTACTTGGAAGGCCTGTGATATTGGAAAAGCCTAAACCGGAAGCGTAGAGCGCATTATCATTAGTGGTCCAGATGTTTAACCCTAAGATAATAATTGCTGGGATCAGTAAGCCTTGAGCAATCATGACCTCTGAAATATCCGCTTGGCCTGTTGCTGCCGCGCCAGCTGCGCCAAAGATAAACATCAACGAATTGCCAATGAAGAAGGCAAACATAGTGACAAATACAGCATTCATCGGTTTTTTACCAAATCGAACAAAATCAGCGGTGAGTGTTCCTGCTGAAATAAACGACCCGACAACCAGAACCAGCGCGGTAGAGAAGGCCATTGGCTCCTCGGGCGTAAAGGCTACTAAGCCATCGACGCCACCCATACTGTCAACCGCCTGAAGTACTGAGAAACCACCGAAGAGGGCAATAGCGGGAACGGCGATGGCAGATAAGATCATGATGGCGGCAATGCCGAAGTAAACGGTGGCGGTCATCAGTAGACCAGAGATAAGAATAAGCAGGTTGGTGTCTATTCCTGTCGCCTTATGTACTGGGATGGCAAACATCGCGACACCAACACCAAACCAACCAACTTGTGTTCCACCGAGAAGAAGAGAGGGAAGCCAGGAGCCTTTTAAACCGAAAGAGTAACGAGCCAGAAGATGTGTAGAGAGGCCAGATTGAGCGCCGATGTAACCAAGAAATGAAGTATAAATACCGAGAATTAAATTACCAATGAGAACCGCGAGAATAAAATCATTAAAGGAGAGTCCTGTTCCAAGTGTTCCTCCTGTCCACATACTTGCTGAAAAGAAGGTTAATCCCAGCATCACCATAGTGAGAGAGAATGCCTTTACGCGCCGATTGTGGAACCGGACCTAAGCTATAGTTATTATCGCCTGCCATCTGTTACCCCTGCATCATATAAATAAAATGTGCGGCTTACCTGAAGTGTAACCTCGCATTATAACTGCTTGGTGTTACTGCCATTCAGGCAAACGGCGCGTATTCTAGTGATAATCCATACCCTGTCAAGGATATTGATAGGGTTATTCTATTTTTGATGACTTCACTAGCGAATCTGCTAAAAATGATATGTATTTGCTGATTAGATGTAACTAGCTTCAGTTTTTGTTTATTCACTTTAGTATCTAAATAGCATATGCATTGTTATTTATCATTTGAAACTGATGACGAGTAAGAGAAAGTTTTAGTTTATCGCTTAAGTGCACTGTAGAAGGTAAGAATGCTGATGAGTCTTCTCTTATCTTGAGCTTTGATCCAATTTTGTCCATAAAGATGCATTACTGATGCTGCCAACGTGATTTGATGTAAATTATTACTGCTATTAAACAGTAATGCCCTACAATTTTTATGTAATACAGCCGTATTCAGTTCACCTTGATAAAGCGTATTGATAACAGGGCTATCTTCAACATCACTAAACGTCCAATGACACTGCTCATATACGTTGAGTAGTAGCTGGTTGAATTGGGAGTTTGTTAGATTGTCTTTATGTTTTATAAGCCAAGAGAGTGCGATCAGGTTATGCCCCCAAAAACCTGGCTGAGTCAGTGCTGCATCTAGCCCTTCTTGAAGGGATAGATCACTTTTAAGGATAAAATCATTAGCTAGCGGGTAAGTTAAGGGGTCTTTTTGATAGAAAGTCGCAGTGACAAACTCAGTAAATCTCTCTATAAATCGGAATTTTTGTGAGTTCGTTGTGATCTGCTCAAAGCCCTCTTTAAAGGCTAATAATATAGAGAGATTATGATTGAGGTATTGTGAGTGTTTGATACAGAGATCTAGATAGTAATTGAAGATCTCATTGAAGCCAGATTCATGAAACCACTGCGCCATGGAGAAATAAGAGTAGGGGTAAAGTCCGTGGCTTAACACCCAATCTCTTCTTCTGGCTACAGGCTCAAAAGGTAGAGTTTGCGATGTGAGTATCTCATTGGTAAAAACAGGCTCTTCACTATTAAGTAGTGCATCTAACCTTTCTAGTTCATCTCCAGACAACTCCAGAGCCTTGGTTAAATACTGTATTGATATAAAACACTTAATTGAATGTTGTTGGTGTATTGCCGCTATCCTTTGCAATATTGTATCGAGTGTCACATGAACTCCTTTCGCTAAATAACCAAAGCTTGCTTAGGAACTTAATGCTTTATCCAGATTGTTTCAATATCAAGAGAGCATGTATTTACGGTTTGCACTTAGCAACGCAAACTGTACTTTTATACTAGTTTTTCTTTGAATGTTGGTGCTTAAGTATTGTTTATTAAATCATTATTTATGATTGGTTAATTGTATTTGGATCATGTGCTAGTGTCAGAAATGCTAGATAGTAGTTTGATTAGGGATATCGTGTGCGGGTTGTCCAAGCATATAAGCATATCACTGAGGCAATTAATGCTACTTGCTGTTTCTACTAGGATATTACCTTTCATTGGTAACACTTTATATGTTAACTACTCACTTAATGGAATAATTATGTTAAAAAAATCATATTGTGCAGCTTTGCTGACCACCTTACTTATCTCTACATCATCAATGGCAGGGACTCTTAACGTAGAGCCCAATAAGGGCGGGGCTGCTGAGCGAGCTAATACCCAACTTTCTAATGGAAATACTCAGAGCGTTGCTGATATAGATATAAAAGCTGTATTGTCTCCAACGCTTAATCTTCGCCCACAGATTGGCGTGAGACGTCCAATGGGCGATTTATAATCGTCAAATTAACTCTAGGTAATATTTATATCTGCTGGCAACCTGCAAGTTTGCCAGCCTTTTCTATTTGTTAATGAGTTTCCTATTTGTTAGTCAGTTACAGGTATGTCTGTTTTATGGTTCGACTGCTTAATACTTGCTTGCCAGATTCGGATTAACCAATCTTGGGAGTGGTAACCTCCCGATAGAGCGAAATCTAGCTGCTGGATAAGTTTGCTATCTCTTGGTTTACCAGTTAACCAGTGAAAAACTCGGTTAAGACTCCACAGTTTCATATTAGTTAGCTCTGTATTATTTACTTCATAAAAGCTTATCAAAAATGACAAAAAATCCGTATTACACTATATAACACGTAATAAGCAGCTAATTACTTCATGCTTTATGAATTAAATCGAGCATTCTAAATTAATCATAGGTTTGGTATTTCTATCTATTCATATTTTGTTACTTATGACTGTGAAATTGGGGGGGTATAGATAAATTAAAGGCTTGAATATGGAGGGTATCTGCTGTACTAATTTATAAGGTTTAATTAGGTTTCGAATTTAAACAAGTTGAATTAATATATTAATTTTATTGGTTCTATTGCTTGTTTAATGAGTTGTTTATTCACAGTCTCTATTGTTGAGTCAATATAAATAACGATTAAGCCTATCAAGTTTTTATTTATCCAATCACGCAAGATTATCTATGACAGGGAAGGGAGATTAATGATGAACATAGCCGAAAACATGACAAACAAAGTGACAGACAAAGTGACAGAGGGGGTTGAAATTGTGGTTCCTGCACCCGCGTTCGAAGGAAACAGTATGAACGTGAGTACCGATGTTAACTACTTTTCAATCACGCCCGATGTGCTCTCCCCTTGGAACACCGAAATCTATCGAGTTGATAATGGGGTGTTAGCACTAACACCGAGTCCATGTTCATCCTTAACCATAAGTTTTGAGCCTTATAAACCAAGTGAAACAAGTCCTGTAGTGCTTAGCGAGGAGCTGCAACTCCTGCAACGGGCGGTACTTATCGGCAAGATGAGTGATAAAGCTATCGAGGCTGGTTGGCGTTTTTATGAAAACGGCATCGTGTTTGATGAGGAGCAAAATGCCAGTGCTTATAGTGTCACCAGTCAGGTGGCGGATAATGGGCTACAAGTTATATTGACCATTGAGCAGGTGAAAGAGACTCCCGTTGGGGGAGATACTATCTCCTTTAGGTATGTGGCATCAAAAGATCTACCGACCCCTCCATTTACCGATGCACAGGGACAGTTTACTGTTCACTACTCTCAAGATCCTCTTGTTGGTGTTAGACGACCTCAATTATAAAGTGAGAACTACTCATCCTAGCTGGCAACGTTGATTGTTGCCAGCGTCTACCAAGAGTTGATTAAACTTAGGTGTGTCGCAGAGTGAGTCAAACCAAGGCAGATTAAACCAGGCTGCACCAATATTGGAATTTAATGCCTCTTCGACTTGAGATAGTGCTGAGATATGTTCACCAATTCGTGTGTATACAATTGCGGCCACAAGGGATACTTCTCCATCGTCTGGATTCAGCTTTTTTGCCATATTGATGACTTTAATTGCCGAGTTATACTCCTTTAAATGAGCATAAGCTTGGGCCGACAGTAGCAGTGAAACTCGGTCACTTTGGCCCTGAGTTAAGGCCAATACCTGTCGGTAATTAGTTGTAGATTGGCTAGTTTTACCTAAGATTAATTGAATATCGGCCAGATTTAATACCCAGTTTGGGTGGTTAGGGCTACTATCTACCGCCAATTGAGCCATCTTCAGTGCTTGTTGGTATTTCCCGGAGAGTGCATAGCTAAGTCCAAGGTTACTAATATCAATACTTTGATTGTTTGTTTTCACTAAGGGAACATAAAGCGCTATTGCTTGCTCTAAGTCTCCCTCAATGAGTGAAATATCAGCCAAGAGTTGATTGGCAAAGTAGTGTTTTGGATTGATTGAAAGTAGCGTTTTCAAGGTTTTTTTAGTGTGTATTGAATCACTTTGCCACCAGTAACTGAGTGCTAAATTATATAATAACTTTGTACTTGGCCTCAGAGATAGTGCTTTCTGGTAGGTGTTTATGGCCTGCTTTAATTGATTGCTGGCTAAGAATAAGTAGGCTTGTAGCTCAATTAATACAGTTTCATCAGCCCCACGCTGCTTGGCTATGGTAAGTTGTTTCTCTGCCTGCTCAAACTCATTGGTGGTGATTGCTATGGCGAACTGATCTATGGCTTGTTCGACACTGTATCGATACTCAGGAGGAGATTGATTTATCAAATTAACGATACCCTCCATGTACTTTTCATCATTTGTATCTGCGTATAGGTTTAGCGCAGACTCTCTGTATAAGCCATAACCTGAAAATAGGTGTGGTGAATTCACCAGTATTTTCTCTAACGTGATCAAGTGGTTTTCTGTCGCTTCTCCCCGTAACTTCATTATTGAGTAAAGCTCAATATAACTCAGGTAGTCTTGTTCACTAACCTGCATATTTACCTGCTCTCCAGCCACGCTATCTGAAAATAGCTTAGCCAGCTTCAGTTGGGTATCATTATGGGTGGCGTAGAAGTTCTCCAATATTACCGGCCAGTGATCCTGCTCTGATACCGTCCAGCGCTGAGAGTCTGAGCTTTTATTTAATCGTGAAAGAGTAATGTTGCAGCGGGTGATGTTGCAGTTGATTTCACTGGTGAGGATATCTGTCGCGCCAGTATAGTTGCCGATTGCATTGATATCGCCCTCGATGGCATTAACCTCTGAGCTTGAGATAAGCTGCATCGATTGGTTTTGTATTATGTACTGCTTAATAGCATCGTCCATGGTTGCTACCAGCAAGCTAGGTTCTGCACTGGCTAAAAGATTGGAGCCGATGGGGTTTTGATTGTTAAAGCTTGAGCTTTCAAGTGTTGGTGGGATCACTACCACTTGATGTTTAATCGCCGTGCTAGATGGTGCAGGATTCATAAAAGCCAATAGTGATGGGTAGTTTGCCAGCAATAAAGCCGTTAACAGGCAAAGAGCTGCCGCCGTTATTAATATACTTTTTTTCGATAACGTATTGAGAGGGCTCGTTTTAAGTACACTGTCTCTAAGTGCATTGTCTCTAAGTGTATTGTCTTTAGAGGGAGCATGATGCTCCTCTGTTTCGGTGCCTCTATCGTATAGCGGAGTATTGGCTACAGTTTGCTGCTGTAATATCTCTTCTTGGGTTTGTGCGATGATAATTTGCTGGAGTTTATCTGCCACTTGCTTTGCGCTTTGTACTCTATCTGCGGGTTGTTTTTGAAGTAGTTGATTGAGTAATTTCGCTAATGCTGCTGGGATTTGTGGCACAAGTTCAAAGGCATCTGGCGCTGGGGTTGTGATGATGTTATCACCAATCTGACTTGCTGAGCCTGTGCCAAAAGGGTGGTGACCAGAGATAAAGCGATAGGCCAAAATGCCGAAAGAGAATAGATCACTTAAATGGTTGATTGGCAATCCATTTAGCTGCTCTGGTGACATGGCTATTTTACAACCTTGGCTTGCAACTAGGCTCTCATCATTTTCGCTGACATTTTGCAGTGCTTGGACTGAGCGCTGAGTTTGCGCAATGCCAAAATCAACAATTTTAGCGCCGAAACCGCCTTCATTTGTCTCCGAGGTAATGATGATATTAGATGCTTTTAGATCGCAATGAACAACTCCTACATGGTGTGCGGCTGCTAGCCCTAGGCAGATCTGATGTAAGATCGTTAGTTTCTGGATTAGGCTAGGGAGCTGCTCATGCTGAAACTGCTGAAGCGGTTGGCCTTCGATGAACTCCATGACTAATACGAGCTGACTTTGATGTTCCAGCACATCATAGATCTGCACAATATTAGGATGGTTTAACTTAGCTAAGGCTCTGGCTTCATCTAGTGTTTTATTTGGTGTCTGGCTCCCGTCTGATGCTTTATTCAACACTTTAATGGCGACGGTTCGATGCAAACGAGTATCTTGGGCGAGGTATACCTTGCCCATGCCTCCTGCACCTAAAGTATCTGTCAGCGTATATTTATCTGAAATAAACTCAGGTAGTTGTAGGGGCGTGGGCTCAGTTATAGGCTTCAATTTACTTCTGTTCCTATTTTATGATGGTTGAATGTCAAAACCACTAGTGGTGCCCGTACTGTGTTTGGCTATCGCTTGGAGTGCTCTCCCTATTTTGATGAAGACCACACTCGAGCTTTTGTCCTTTATAGATATTGAAATTTGCACTGCCGAAACGTACTTTTCCAGCCTGTCTTTGGATTATGTATTCGGCATCATTGACGTTGACACTGTCGCTGAACTGTTTTCTGGCTCTGTGGATCTGGATATTAAGGTGGCGGATCTCTATCCCCAAATCTTTGACGAGTTGCTCTGCATAAACCCAGCCCTGCTCAGATTCATCTAATCCTTGCTCCGCGCTTAAGGAGCGGTATCTGGCTAGATTCAATGTTAAATAGTGGTGACTGCGCACATGGAGATCTAATATCGATTCTGGAGTATGTACTTTTAGCTGTGATACCTCTTCATCTAAGCTTAGATAGAAATCAAAGGTGATATCTTCAAGGGTTAATCGAGAGTCCTGCAACGCCTGAGTTAATGGCTCTAGATGGCTAAGGTGCAGTTGCCATTTCTGTTTTTGAAATTCGATAATTTGCCCCTCTGCGAGTATGCAGTTGTCATCGGTTTCACTGTCAATGGATGAGACTTTCCAGTTATCCATCTTTGGGTCATGAAATATGGCTAATTCTGGATTTGAGTGAGGAAGTAGATTGTACTCCTCAAGTGTAATGGCATCATTAAGGTGTTGATTATCTTCTCCAGGCACGGCGTAGGGGATAAGAAGGTCGGCAGGTGCATCGGTATTTTCTAAACAATATTCCTGATGTTCTAAGGAGGCAAAATTAATCTTATCTCCCGCTTTCAGTGGATAGCGCTTATTACTAAAGAGTTTTATCTTATTTAACCAGCAGCCATTTGTGCTGATATCTCGAATAGTCCAGATGCCATCACTCCACTCTATTATCGCATGGATTTTTGATATATCTGAATGACTTATTAGCGTATTTACTGAATAAGCTAAACGTCCAAAACTGTGGTGGGCATAAAGGTAAACTTTAGAGTTTGAATTCGGATCAATGATATACGCCATTTAACTGCTCCCTTTCATAATTAAATAAAGTCCGATTTTATTTAAAGTAAAGGTTAACCCTGAATAACCTTCGCCACCGTTAAATTGTAGCTATCTATTTTACGAACCTCTAATTATAGATATCATTTTATTATTTTCGCTTCTATCTTAACGCGTTAAAAAAACCGTGGCTAGTAATGAAAATAAATTGTAAATAAAGTGGTGGCTTTTTATTGTCAAAGTCGCACCAAAACAAGGCAGTGGCACTGTTATTGTCCAAGTTCTTACACTCTATTTTTTATATCTGGTTGATTTAAATATATTAAATGATTGGCATAACTAGTGCAAAGTTAAGGGTAAATAAACCTTAGCTGTATCTGGAGTGCTGATGTTGTTTGGTCGAAAAAATAGAAAGCCCATTGTGATCCCAAGTAAGCAAGTTGCGAAGTGGAAATACACTACGTGTAATTATTGCTCTACAGGCTGCTCTATTGAGATAGGCTTGAATGAGCATAATAAGATAGTGACAACTCGTGGTCATGCAGGGGCCGATGTTAATCGAGGTAAGCTATGTATTAAGGGGATCCTTGAACATGAGCTATTTGAAAGTCCGGGCCGAGGCAGTGCACCGCTTGTTCGTAATCAACATTTCGAGGAGTTCGAGGAAAGTTCTTGGGATCATGCCTTAGATACGACTGCGAGCAAGATAAAGCAGATCCAAGCCGAGTATGGACGTGATGCATTTGCCATTGTCTCTTCGGGTCAGCTATTAACTGAAGAGTTCTACACCTTAGGCAAGCTTGCTCGTGGCGTGATTGGCACCAATAATTATGATGGCAACACGACTTTGTGTATGGCATCGGCGGTGAGTGGTTATAAGCGCTCCTTTGGCGCCGACGGGCCACCGGGTTGCTATGAAGATTTCGAACACACTCACTGTTTAATGGCCTTTGGCTCTAACCTTCCTGAGCAGCACCCCATCATCTATTGGCGTCTAAAAGAGGCGTTAGAGAAGCGTCACTTCCCGCTCATTGTTGTCGACCCTAGAGTGACTATGCTGGCGCAGTTTGCTGATATTCACCTGCCTATTACGCCGGGAACCGATTGTGTACTGATTAATGCCATGCTGCATGTGATCATCAAAGAGGGTTTGCAAGATCAAACCTATATTGATGCCCATACTCAAGGCTTTGAAGCAGTCAAAGCGCTTGTTGGTGCATATAGCCCAGAAATTGCTCAGCATATCTGCGGCATCGATGAAGACACCATACGCAATGTGGCGAGGCTGTACGCTAATGCGCCGGCTGCGATGAGTATCTGGACCATGGGGATCAATCAATCAACCCATGGCTCCGACGGTGTCGCGAACATCAATAACCTCAATATGCTCACCGGTAACATAGGCAAGCCAGGCGGCACTAGTTTATCGATAACCGGTCAGTGTAACGCCATGGGTACCCGAGAGTGGTCATCATGTTCTGGGCTACCCGGTTACCGTTATTTGGAAAATAGGGCTGACCGAGATGAGATCGCGGCGTTTTGGGGGATTGATCCAGACTTTTTTCCAGAAAAGCGTGGTTTGGCCGAGACCGATATTTTTCCCGCAATAGAAACTGGCGAGATTAAAGGCTTGTGGATTGTGGCCACGAATCCGATGACCTCAATGCCAAATACACCACGAATACGTAAGGCGTTAGAGAAGTTAGATTTTTTGGTGGTTCAAGATGTATATCAGGATGTTGAAACCAATCAATATTCCCATGTGTATCTTCCTGCGTCTGTGTGGGCAGAGAAAGAGGGCACCCATACCAATACCGAGCGCAGAGTCAATCTCATTAGCAATGTGTTACCTCCCTATAAAAACTCTAAACCGGATTTTTGGATCTTTAATCAACTGGCGAAACGCTTTGAGAATGGTCAGATGATCCATTTTCCTGAGACGCCAGAGGGGGCATTTGAGGAGATGAAATACCTGTCTAAAGGTAAGTTGCCACACGGCGCACCGCGTAACCTAGATATTTCGGGGATGAGCTATGCAAAAATTGCCGCCGCTAAAGGGATACAGTGGCCATTTCGAGAAACGGATGAGGGGTTAAAGGGGGGAGCTAGGCTCTATAGCGATGGCGTATTTGCCACGCAAACGGGCAAGGCGAACCTTATTCCTGTGGATTTTTACAATAATAATGAGCAGCCCTGTGATGAGTATCCTTTTTGGCTTAATAGTGGCCGTGTGGTTGAGCATTTTCATACCCGTACCCGTACAGGAAAGATAGGTAACTGTAATAAGTTCAGCCCAACCGCCTATATGGAGATGAATCCAGATGCGGCGAATGCATTAGGGGTTAAACATCAAAGCTATGTGCGTTTAACCAGCCGTCGAGGCGATGCGGTTGTGATGGTGCAGCTAACACAGAGAGTGCCGCGTAATATGGTCTTTATCCCTTTTCATTATCACGATTGCGTAAACAGGCTGACACTCGGCTTACTCGATCCCTACTCCCGTCAGCCAGCCTTTAAACAGTGTGCAACCCGAATTGAGGCGATTGATCAAGTTGAAGCCGCCCGTATCAATGCCGAGCGACGTGCATTTTGATTTGTAAACCGCAGGGTGAATTTAAGGACATAGTGATGAGTATAGAAAACATAGAAGAGCCAAAAATAACAGCTAGCATCAAGAAAGTTGATGTCGATCTGTATATCCCTGAGCAGGCAACGAGTACAAGTTCAAAAAAAGAGACGGCCTCAAATAGAGCTGAGGAGAATAAAGAGCAACAGGGACGCTCAAATCACTGGGAAGTGAGAACAGATGAGCAAGCTTATGCTTATTTGCCAAAAACAGAAAGTGAAATTGAAAATCGTTACGGCAAGCGAATTGATCTTGTTGAGTTGACCGATAAACCGGTAGGTCGCTCCATGTTTATTAATGACAACCCGCAAGTTGGCACTAATTCAGATCGTAATAAACAGCATGGGTTTTTCTTTACCGCCGATAACTGTATCGGCTGTCATGCCTGTGAGTCAGCCTGTTCTGAGAAGAATGATAATCCTGCGCACTTGGCATTTCGCTCTGTAGGGTATGTGGAGGGGGGCTCATACCCAGATTATAAACGGATGAATATCTCCATGGCCTGTAACCATTGTGATGATCCGGTGTGTTTAAAAGGGTGTCCAACGAGGGCATACACCAAACATGCGGAGTATGGCGCTGTATTGCAAGACCCTGAGACCTGTTTTGGTTGCGGTTACTGCACTTGGGTTTGCCCCTACAATGCACCTCAGTTAGATCCAGTAAAAGGGCAGGTATCTAAATGTAATATGTGTGTCGATAGGCTCGAAGTTGGACTTAAGCCTGCTTGTGTGTCGGCGTGTGTGGGTAACGCGCTCGATTTTGGCGTGATAGAGAATACACCAGAGAACAGAGAGCAGTGTAAAACCGCTATACCTGGCTTTCCATCTCCTGAGATCACCCATCCCAATATTCGTTTTCAGCAGACAAAAACACTACCTGATGAGCTGACTCGCACTGACAATATGCCAGTTAAATACCATAAGGATCCCCAAGGTCATTATCAGCCTGTGGTGGATCAAAAGGTGGGTAAGCAAAAACATTGGAATCTGCAAAAGTTAAACAGTCGAGAAAACCCTCTGGTGCTATTTACCTTGTTGGCGCAAGCTGCACTGGGGGCATTTATCATTCCATTTTTAGGGGCACTAGCAGGCATAGAGATGTTTGAGGTATTTATCGGCTCTAACTTCTTCCTGCCATTGGTGTTACTTTCAATTGTGCTGATGTCACTGGGCTTATTTATGAGTGTGACTCACTTAGGCAAACCTTTTCGTTTTTACCGAGGTTTTAATAATCTGCGTTACTCACCCATGAGCCGCGAAGGTTTTGGTTTAGCGATGTTCTCAGCAGGCCTTGGAGTGACTTCACTGTTACTTTTACCAAGCAATGCGTGGGTTATCAGCTCAATAAACCAGCTAATTGGGGTTGATTTATCTGCGTCAGTATCAGGATTAACCTTAAAGCCTTGGGTGCTTGGATTTGGGGGATTTGCGACCCTTGCTGGATTAGCAGGCCTCTATTATATGAACCAGTGTTATCAAATTAAGGCCAGACCCTTCTGGAATCATTGGCAAACAGTAACAAGCTTTGTGGGTAACAGCTTGTCTTTAGGCGTTATGGTCAGTGGTGCAGTTTTACTCATCTCAATCGACGTTGAGGGGGCAGGTTTCTCTGATGCACTGCAGATACTTGGGCTAATATTTGTGCTGGGACAAATGATAGAGGCGGTTGGCTTGATTGGGCACAATATGATGCTTAATCGAAGTGAAAATGAAGGCGGGGCGGCTCACTATGTCCAATGCACTACATTTGGTAAAACCTATCTGCTACGTAACTATCTGCTAGGTTTTAACCTCTTTATGGGGTGTGGTTTACTGATGACTGCTCAGGTGCAAGATGTGAGTGAGCCCATCACTGTTGCAGTCTGGTTGAGCTTAAGTTTAGTCAATATTGTGACTGCAGTTATCGGCAGGGCGCTATTTTATAATCTCGTGATCCCGACGACGATGCCTGGTGCTTTTTTCTGGAAGAACAAAGGGTTTGAGCAACACGCAAGGGATGTAGGACTGGCTGATAATCCAGCTTGCGGTGTCGCGCCTTTAGCTCATTAATGTTCGTTGAATCTATTGGTTCAACTATTGTTGGCAGATTGACTCATTTAAGTTGTACAAGATTGCTGATTGGCACTCGATCGATATCAATAAATCAGGTATCTTGGAATATATCTAAGCTTTATAACCTGTTATCAATTGATTCGTCGACGACAATATGCTGAATTGGGTCTACATTTAGTTGATAAGAACAATAGCCAAGGATAAAAGAATGAACGTAGAGTTAATCGGAAATTTTGTTGGCCTCACTCTGGCTCATACTGGTTTTATTGGTAGTGGACAAAATGGTGAGCTGATGGTCCCTTACCTTATCTTACAGTCTGGCGCTAAAAGAGAGGTGCAAAATTTTGAAGCTGCCACTCAGCAAGAAGCGATAGAGCTGGCGCATAAAGCGATTGAGGAGCAACAAGACTCTGTGGACGCATGGTCTTATGCTCAAGAGGGGGTTGTAGAGCTTGAGGATGGCACTAAACAGGATGTTTATCTGATTAAGGCTTGGTCAAATGAGCTTGCTCAACCTGTTCAACTTTACCAAAGATGTCAATCTAGCCCCTTTAAGCTTATCGGTAATATACAGATATTAAATTTTGAAGAAGCGGGCTTTAGCATGGAAGATGCAGATACCTTTATGAATGCCCTTAATAATGGGATCTTGTCTCATAAAAGCGCTAATGAGAATTGGGAAAGCTGGTTTGAATAGTTAAAACCCTATGCTTGTTTGATGCCTGTTGGGGCTATATACCCAAACAACTTCAAGATGCAGGATTCAGCATGTCGAGAAGTGACAGAGTTCAAGGCATGAAATAGTAGGACTAGTTATTCTAATTCAATATTTCATAACGCAGAAAAATGTTGCTTCTCGCCATGCCCTTCGGGAGTTCCCGTAGAATCCCTACACTGCGTTAGTGATATCAACAAGGGAGTAACCATTACCTTCAATCACTGCCTTGTTTAGCTATCCTACGGGGGCTCTGAAACGAGCATCTTGAGGTCGCTTGGGTATAGAGTGGAGATGAACAGCTACATGTGAGCTAATGAACCAACACCACTTCTTAGCCCCGGATTTCAACCAAATGATCATATCGAGTCTTTATTATAAAGTCCTCGCACTCTTGCTGTCCCCGTATGATAATCTACATCACCTCTTCCTTGTTACTTCTTAGTGATGAAAATAACCGAAAACGAACGTGATGCTGTCTATAAAACTATTTTTGCTCGACGAGATGTTCGTGGCGAATTCTCCTCTGAGCCGATCCCTGAAGATGTGTTGCATAGAGTATTAACCGCTGCTCATCATGCACCTAGCGTCGGTTTTATGCAGCCTTGGGATTTTGTACTGGTTAATGAGCTGGAAACGAAAAAGAAGATAAAGGCTGGCTTTGATAGTGCCAATCATGAATCTGCAGAACAGTTTAATGATGACAAAGCGGTTCAATACCGACAACTAAAATTAGAGGGGATACTTGAAGCGCCGCTGGGTATCTGTGTGACCTGCGATCGACACCGCAATGGCCCAACTGTTTTAGGTCGTACAATTAAAGCTGAGATGGATCTATATAGCAGTGTGTGTGCTGTACAGAATCTTTGGCTAGCAGCCAGAGCAGAAAATCTAGGTGTCGGTTGGGTGAGTATTCTTCATGACTCAGTACTAAGAGATGCACTTAACATCCCTGAAGAGATTGAGATCATCGCCTATCTGTGTGTCGGCTACGTTTCCCATTTCAAAGATAAGCCGGAATTAGAAACCTTAGGTTGGCAGCCTAGACGTGATGTTAACTCTGCAATTCATTACGGCACCTGGTCTAGATCTGCGGACACAGATGCCTAACAAGACTCACAGCTTAGCTAAGGCGATGGGGGTACAATCAATATCGAGTTGGGGAAGCTGAGCGCCTTTGCCTAACGAGAGGATATAAGCAACGGCGTTAACTAAATCATCAGTCTGTATCTTATCTTGGTTTGCAATTCGCCCATCATCAGTCATCTCAGTATTAACCACACTGGGGCAGAGACAGGAGACCTTAACATTGTGGGGAAGCAGGTGTTTATACAAACTTTCACTGTAACTGATAAGGGCGGCTTTGGTCGCTGCGTATGCACCAATTTTAGGTAAGTGGCTTTTGCCAGCTAAAGAGGCAATATTGATAATATAGCCGGAGCGCGCTTGTTTCATCTGCTCGCTAATGGCATTTGTGAGTACCATTGTAGAGATGCAGTTGACGGAAAACAGTGTGCTAAGTGTGGCAGCTGAAGCGTGTTCGAACTCAATACTAAGGACGCCTGCGCTATTAACCAGTATATCAATGTTCGAATGCTTCTTGGTTATCGTCTGAGCGACACTCTCTACTGCCGCGCTATCACTAAAATCGACAGCAATGGTTTCTATGCTGATGTTTGCATTTATTTTTAGTAGTCCCTGCTTAGCCGAGGCTAAATTACTGGCTGTTTTTGCCATTAAGATCAGGCTAAACCCCATCTGAGCAAACTTTTCAGCGATGGAATAGCCGATCCCGCGGCTACCTCCAGTGATAATTGCTAATTTTGACATGATGACTCCTGACTAACCGTGGCTAATAAACTCTGCTTGATCACCGCAGGTTAAGATACTTTTGGCCACTATTTTCATTGCACTGGTTAATTTAGTTAACTGCTCTGCAGAGATAACATAGGGAGGCATGATGTAGATAAGGTTGGAAAACGGCCTTATCCAGACACCGAGGTCGACAAACTGCTGCTGTAATTCAGCGGTATTGACGCTCGAGTTCATCTCTATTACACCAATTGCCCCCAATACACGCACATCTTTAACCTGTGGATATTCAATGGCCTCGGCAAGTTCACTTTGTAACTGACGCTCAATGTTACTGACTTGGGCTTGCCACTCATTACGTGAGAGAAGATCTAAGCTGGCGCAAGCGGCAGAGCAGGCCAGTGGGTTACCCATAAATGTTGGGCCATGCATGAACACGCCAGCAGGCGAGTCGCTGATCCCCTGAGCAACCTCGTCGCTACATATAGTTGCGGCGAGTGAGATATAACCGCCTGTGAGGGCTTTACCTAAACAGAGAATGTCGGCTTCAACGGCTTTTCCATCATGGGTGGCGTGCTCATAGGCAAATAGCTTACCCGTACGTCCAAAGCCTGTTGCTATCTCATCGAGTATTAAAAGCACATTAAACTCATCACATAGCTGACGTAAACCCACTAAATATTGAGGGTGATAAAAGCGCATACCTCCAGCACCCTGTAAAACTGGCTCTAAGATAACAGCTGCTATCTCATTGCCCTGTGAGGAAAGTTTTGCCCGCATCTCATCGAGTTCACTGTTATCGAATGGCTGGCCAAATTGAGTTTGGGGGGCACTGACAAATTCATGTTGAGTAACAGAATCACCAAACATGGTGTGCATACCACCTTCGGGATCGCACACGCTCATGGCGGCAAATGTGTCACCGTGATAACCACATTTTACTGTTAGTATGCGCTGTTTCTGTGGCTGGTTACGCCCTTGCCAATACTGTAAAGACATCTTAAGCGCGACCTCAACAGCAATAGAGCCTGAGTCGGCTAAAAATACTTTCGTGAGGTTATCGCTGGTCATATTCACCAGCTTTTTTGACAGTTCAATTGCTGGCTGGTGGGTGATCCCACCAAACATGACATGGCTCAGCTTGTGTAGCTGCTCCTGCATTGCATTGACTATTGTAGGGTGACTATAACCATGAACGCAGGCCCACCAAGAGCTAGTACCATCGACAAGTTGGCGTCCATCATCCAGTGTCAGCTCACACTCTTTTGCCGATATCACGCCAAACGCAGGAAGGGCGTGACTCATTGAAGTGTAAGGATGCCAGATATGTTGCTTGTCAAATTCAAAGTCTATTGAACTGTTATTGGCGGTGATTGTAGAGTTGATATAGTTGTTCATAAAGTAACCGTTAGTAAACCATTTTATCTGGTTGGCGTTGACAGATTACGGTCTACAGGTATCCTAAGCAAGATAAAAACTAATTATATTGAGTTGAAAGGGTAAGTTAAATGTCGGAAATACAGCTGCGTCACGACTGGAAACGCGATGAGATTGAAGCACTTTTTGCTTTGCCTATGAATGACTTACTTTTTGAAGCTCATTCAATCCATCGTCAGGTATACGATCCAAACGAAGTTCAGATCAGTCGTTTGTTGTCGATAAAAACCGGCGCTTGTCCTGAAGATTGTAAATATTGCCCTCAGAGTGCTCGTTACGATACTGGCCTTGAGAAAGAGCGTCTCATTGAGATTGAGAAGGTATTGACCGAAGCAAGAAGTGCTAAAGCGGCTGGTGCATCTCGGTTCTGTATGGGCGCTGCGTGGCGTAACCCTCACGCTCGAGATATGCCTTACCTTAAAGATATGGTGCGTGAAGTAAAATCCATGGGAATGGAAACCTGCATGACCTTAGGCATGTTATCACCCGATCAAGCAGGAGAGCTTGCCGAGGCGGGATTAGATTACTACAACCATAATTTAGATACTTCACCTGAATATTACGGTGACATCATTACTACACGTACCTATCAAGACAGATTAGATACCTTGTCGAATGTACGCGCTGCTGGCATGAAAGTCTGCTCCGGTGGGATTGTGGGAATGGGCGAGCAGGCCACCGACCGCTCAGGTCTTCTGCAGCAGTTGGCTAATATGGAGCAGCACCCTGACTCAGTGCCAATTAACATGCTAGTTAAAGTGGCTGGGACGCCATTTGAGAATCTTGAGGATCTCGACCCATTGGTGTTTGTCAGAACCATTGCTGTCGCACGTATCTTGATGCCCCATTCAAGGGTTCGCTTGTCGGCAGGTCGTGAAAAAATGAGTGATGAGATGCAAGCGATGTGTTTCTTCGCTGGGGCTAACTCGATATTTTATGGGTGTAAACTACTGACCACAAATAACCCTGAAGAGAATGAAGATATGACCCTGTTTAAGCGTCTTGGTCTGCATCCTGAGCAGGGTAAGTATGCCACCATCGAAGATGATAAGGCTGTATTTGAGAAGGCAACGGCTAAAGCTAATGCGATTAAAGATAAACAAAGTTCTGCTTTTTATGATGCCGCAGCGCTTTAACGGATTGGCACTTTGTGACGAATAAATCCCTAGATGCATTAAGTTGCGATCGCGTCTCTTTATCGCAAAAGATCGAGATTAGACAAGCTCAGCTTAAAGAGGCTGGGCTGCTGAGACAAAGAGAGAAGTTGAGTGTTACTCGTGGTGGCAGTGATAAGCCTGCCATGCTTTTTTCTGTTGAGGGCGTTGACTATCTTAATTTCAGTAGTAACGATTACCTTGGGTTATCTCAATCATCTGAGCTTGTTGAGGCGTTAAACCTCAGCGCTAACGACTATGGCGTGGGTAGCGGATCATCCCCCTTAGTGACAGGATACAGTCAAGCGCACCAACAGCTTGAGCAGCGTCTTTGTCAAATCACAGGCCATGAGGCGGGTTTACTTTTCTGTTCAGGCTTTAGTGCTAACACAGCCTTAATGAAGACCCTGTTCGATGCCAGTGATAATGTCGTGGCGGATAAACTGATCCACGCTTCGATTATTGATGGTTTGGGTGACAGTAAGGCTAGACTCAAACGTTTTTTACATAACGATCTGCAAAGCGCAGAACGGCTGCTGTTGAAGTATCAGCCTCAAGCCTTAGTGACAGAAAGTATCTTCAGTATGGATGGCGACAGGGCGCCGCTGCAAGCGCTGTCAGAGCTTTGTCATCAGCACGAAGCTTGGTTGATTGTTGATGATGCCCATGGTTTTGGTATTGATGCCGCGCTGGCTAATAAAGCTTGCGCAGTGAACGCCTCTCTTGTTGATATTCAAGTTGTGACCTTTGGTAAAGCGCTAGGCTGTCAAGGTGCTGCGATTCTTGGTAGCCAAGCACTTATCGACTTTTTGGTGGCCAATGCTCGTGAATATATCTATTCGACGGCGCTTTCCCCCACATCGGCAAGTCTTGCACTTGCTGCTGTCAATTTAACCCAAACGTCCATACAGCCTGCAATGACCTTGGCTGATAATATTGCCTATTTTAGACAAAGCTGCGCCACGGCTCAGCTGAATTTAAGTGGATCAGTTACACCTATCCAACCTCTGATTATTGGTGATGCTGATAGAACCTTAAAAGTGGCGGCAGATTTGAAAAATTCTGGCGTGTGGGTAGGGGCAATTCGGCCACCCACAGTGCCTAAAGGAAGTGCAAGATTAAGGATCACTATCACAGCCTTGCATACCCGTAGCGACATTGACAAATTAGTGAGCGCGTTAGTATTGGCTCTGGAGTAGAATCCAATCAATGCTGAGTTTAATTATTAGATGAGTGTGTAATTAAAGATGAAACCCGAAGTAGTCATAGATGGGGTTAACAAGATAAGCGACACTAATATCGTTGCTGAGCGTTTCTCTGCTGCAGCAAAAACATACTCCCGCCATAACTGTTTGCAAAAGCGTTCAGCGCAAGGCTTACTCAAAGAGATGAGTCCTTGCGGTGTCCTGCTCGATATCGGTTGTGGACCGGGTACAGACTTTAGTCATTTTAAACGCGTAGTGGAGGTTATTAGCCTCGATATCGCGCCAGGCATGCTCGAGCAGTTGTCCATTAACTTCCCGTCTTATACAACTATCTGCGCCGATGCTAAAGCGATCCCTCTGCCTGAGAATAGTGTTGATACTGTGTATTCCAATCTCGCATTGCAGTGGTGTGACGATCTTCAACAGTCTTTTAAAAGTACTGGGGCGGCATTAAAGTCTGGAGGTGATTACTATCTCTCTGTTGTGGCCGAGGGCAGTTTACCTGAACTGGTCGAGCTGGGTTTTAGGGTGAATAGCTTCAGAAGTATGACCGATATCGTTTCACAGTTTGATCCTGAGTTTTGGTTAGTTAAGTCAGCCAAGCTTGAACCTATTACGGTTTATTTCGATGATTTAAAATCTTTGCTCTACTCCATTAAAGGGGTAGGGGCGTCGATAGTATCAGATGAGAAAAGTTCAGAGCAGAACTTGAGTCACGGCATTCGCGGCCGAGAAGATTGGAAAGAGCGGTTAGCGAGGGCGGAGTGCATACGCCAAGCTAAAGGACTTCCTTTGACCTACCATATTGCGCAGCTCCATGTAGAGAGACGATAACTGATGATCTATTTTGTGACAGGTACAGATACTGATTGTGGGAAAACCTTTATCTCATCGGCGCTACTTTGCAAAGCTGCGAGCCAAGGACGAGCGAGCTTAGGGCTTAAGCCTATTGCTTCGGGTTGCGAGGAGACTGAGCTGGGGCTGAGAAACAGTGATGCCTTGAGTTTAATAGCGCAATCCACTATCGAGCTAGATTACGAGCAAGTTAATCCTGTCTCCTTTAAACCTGCTATTGCGCCTCATATTGCCGCTATGCAAACTAGTGTTGATATCTCTCCTGATACAGTGATTAAGCATCTGTCACCGACACTGTCCTTAGTCAATGAGACGGACTTTTGTTTGGTTGAGGGGGCTGGTGGCTGGCGATTGCCTCTGGGAGAGGGAGCATTTCTTTCTCAAGCCGTTCAATCACTCTCGCTTCCGGTAATCTTAGTCGTGGGGGTTAAGTTAGGCTGTTTAAACCATGCTGTTTTGACTCAGGAGGCAATACTGGCCGATGGTCTAGAGATCGCTGGTTGGGTTGGCAACATTGTTGATGCAGACACCTCATGCATCGAAGAGAACTTGGCCAGTCTTCATCAGCTAATGTCATCTCCCTGTTTAGGTGTGGTCCCACATCTGTCTAATGGCTCTGCTGAAGAGGCAGCAAAATACCTGACAATCTAGCTTAGCTCTCAGGTGTTACAGTCCAGTACTTCTGAATCTTGCTTCTCTAATTAACAAAATTTAATGCCCTTTATATTATTGCCAAGCTAGGGCTCTGCTTTTTTTAAGACTGGCTTAATATAAGGCTTTTAGACTGCTTTCTCTTTAATTTACAACTAATTTTAAGTGAGCTGAACTTGTTCAGTTGACACTATTTTTGACTTTCTCACTTGAATTATCGCTTTTAGGACATATTATGTCTTCAAGAACGCAAAAATCTGGTATTCAGTACCCAACAGGAGCTTAACTAAATGCGTATTTTTTTATTGATTGCTACCAATATGGCAATCTTACTTGTGGCCTCTATTGTGATGTCACTTCTAGGGGTTAACACTTCAACCATGGGCGGACTGCTTGTATTCGCCGCGATTTTTGGTTTCGGTGGCGCCTTTATTAGTTTGGCAATCTCAAAGTGGATGGCTAAAAAAACCATGGGTTGTGAAGTGATAACAGCCCCTCGTGATAACACTGAGCGTTGGTTGGTTGAAACCGTTGCTCGTCAAGCCGAGCAAGCTGGCATTAAGATGCCAGAAGTGGCTATCTACCAGTCAGAAGAGCTGAACGCATTTGCGACAGGCCCAAGCAAAGATAATGCACTGGTTGCCGTCAGTAGCGGATTGCTTTATGGCATGAGCCAAGATGAGATTGAGGGTGTACTTGCTCACGAAGTAAGCCATGTTGCTAACGGTGATATGGTGACCTTAACCCTTATTCAAGGTGTAGTGAACACCTTCGTAATCTTCGCGGCCCGTGTTGTTGCCGGTATTATCGATAACTTTGTGTCGAGTAATGACGAAGAGGGTGAAGGCCTAGGCATGTTCGCATACATGGGGGTTGTCTTTGTTCTGGATATGCTATTTGGTATTCTCGCTTCTATGATCGTGGCTTACTTCTCTCGTATTCGTGAGTTTAAAGCCGATGAAGGCGCTGCTAAACTTGCCGGTAAAGAGAAGATGATTGCCGCGCTTGAGCGTTTACGTCAAGGGCCTGCAACAGGTGCCATGCCTGCCCAAATGTCTGCATTAGGCATTAACGGCAAAAAGTCTATGTCTGAACTAATGATGAGCCATCCTCCATTAGAGAAGCGTATTGCAGCACTGCGTAACAGCTAAGAGCCAATGGTGGAGCTTGTATCAGAACTAATGATGTCAGCACAGCCTCAATTAGAGAAGCGTATTGCGGCACTGCGAAACAGCTAAGAGCCAATGGTGGAGCTTGTATCAGAACTAATGATGTCAGCACAGCCTCCATTAGAAAAGCGTATTGCAGCACTGCGTAACAGCTAAAACCGCTGCAATATTGTTGATTGTTGAATAGAACGGGAGCCTAGGCTCCCGTTTTTTATGTTTAAACTCTAAAAGTGCATAATTATTTAGTTGTAGGAAAAGTGAAAGGGTGGGTACTGCAACTAAAGTTTCATTCTTTTATGTATGAAATAAGTGTGATGTAAGTCACTTTAATTCGTTAATCAAATAGTTAGAAGTATTTTTATTTGATGAATCTCACATATTATCAGAGTTGGAGTTGCTAAGGTTTCGACTATAGTAAGTTGCGAGTTTGCTTATATTTAGCTACTTTATGCATTGTCGTGCTATTACTTTGGGTTGCAAGATGACGTTGACAGTTGATAAAGCGTCACTATGTTGCCCTATAAAGAGGATATTATTGTGAGCAAAAAAATATTAAGTGCGCTGTTTGGTGTAGGTTTAGCTGCACTAGCTTTATCACCAGCTGTGATGGCTGAACCACAAGAGCTTGCTGAGATGCATGCAGAGATGGATGGCTGTGAAGCATGTCATGCAGATGGCGAGCCATCTGCTGATGGAGCTTATGAGTTTGAGCAGTGCCAAAGCTGTCACGGAACACTGGCTGAGATGGACGCTGTTCATCAACCCCATGAAGGCAATCTAACGTGCGCCGATTGCCATGCCCCCCATGACATGAATGTTGGTGACAAGCCAGGATGCGATAGTTGTCATGATGATGGCCGTACATCTGAGTCGACACTTAAATAGTGGTTTTGATGGAGCCATTATGTTGAAATAAAATGCCAGCACTTGCTGGCATTTTTGTGTCTGCAGTCTCTGTTTTCCATGCCTCTGTGAACTTTCTCGTCTTTTTTATGAGCTTTTTTGGTGCAAGGCTTTGCACTCTTGCAGCTCAAACTTAGCAAAAATAGATATCGATTTTTAAAACATCAATATTAATCAGTTAGTTAATTACTGGCATAAGGGTTGCGATAACTTCCCATAAGATTCGTCTTGGTCTAAAGGGGTTATCGGATTTAACTCTAAGAGGGAGTGTTCAGTGAAAACAGCTGATGTGATTAAACTTGATTTAAATCGGTATAGCAGTACTCCACCTAAGGTGGCGATTGTAGGAGCGGGGTGTGGCGAGGTGGAGCTATTGACGTTAAAAGCGGCTCGATATATCTCAAAAGCCGATGTCATTATCTACGACAGTTTAGTGTGTGAGGAGATCCTAACATTAGCATCCTCTCGATGTGCTATGCATTTTGTCGGTAAGCGTTGTGGTCAGCCCAGTGCTAAGCAAGATGAGATAAATGCGCTATTGGTCGCTAGTGCAAGGGGGGGCGGTTTTGTGGTTCGCTTGAAAGGAGGTGATCCGAATATTTTCGGTCGTGGTTGCGAGGAGGCACTTTATCTAGCTGAGAGCGGAATTAAGAGCGAGTTTGTTCCGGGAGTGACGGCGGCACTTGGCTGCGCAGCCAGTGCAGGGATCCCTTTGACACACAGAGGCGTGGCACGCTCTGTGACCTTTGTGACCGGGCGTGTGTTTGATAACAGTGCCCAAAGCTGGAGCGCACTTCTCTGCGCCGAAACAAGCTTAGTTTTTTATATGGGCAAGGAGCAGGCAGGTAACATTGCGAAGGGGCTATTGGCTGCGGGGGCAAGCATTGAGCTACCTATGGCATTTATCACTAATGGCGCTCGAGTAGATCAGGATGTGGTTTACGCCAAATTAGGGAGTATGGCGATGGTGGCGCAGAGACTGGTTGTTGAGGGGCCCACCTTGATAATTGTCGGAGAGGTCGTCAATGTCGCTCAGACACTATCAGAGCTGGTTTTGAGTATTGAAGAGAGAGGTTCACAGCGAGTATCTGAGCATAGTGATAATCAAATGAATCCATCACGTTTGGTGAGGTGATCTTTTGCACGGCACCATTATGACTAATACAAGTATGATGAAAAAGAGCTATCAGGCTTTAGTTAAAGCTTTAGGGCGGGGAACTAAAGGCTCCCGTAGCTTAACGCTTGAGGAGTCAACATTTCTCATAACTGGTTTTTATGATGGTTATGGTACCCGATCTCAATTAGCGACATCCTTGATGTTAATGAGGGTAAGGGGAGAGACAACTGATGAGATTGCTGGGGTTACTTTAGGTATCCAGTCGACAATATCCCCTGAGTGGAAAACCATAGGTGCCAGTATCGATTGGCCCTGTTATGCAGGAAAGCGTGACATGTTACCTTGGCTGCTGCTTGCGGCTAAAGTGTTAGCAAAAGAGGGTGAACGAGTACTGTTACATGGCGATCCCCACTCACTTTCCCATCGTTTACATATTGCTCGTTATGTTGCCTTACTCGGGATCCCCGTTGTTTCATCACCTAAGGAGGCAAAGTCGGCGCTGGACGGCGCTGGGATCTGCTATCTGGATGCCGATCATTTAACGCCTTTAGTTTCGCTATTTCGCTCACTGCACCAAGAATTAGGTTTACGTAGTCTTTTTCAAACCGCGATACGTTGTGTCAATCCTGCCTTTGCGCCTGTGAGCTTACGCAGTTACTTTCATCTAGGTTTAGATACAGTGCATGCCAAGGTGGCTAAATCGGTAGCGCTATTTAATCCAGAGAGTAAAGCGGTGAGAGTGGGAATTTTTAAGGGGGTGCAGGGGGAGACTGAAGTGAACCCAAGGATCGCCACTGAGATCACTATTGTCACGGGTAATAGTCAGCAGGGCTTTGTACTCCCAACGTTATTAGAGGGGGTGATTGGGATAACTAAGTTTACTTCTCAATTAGAAACAGAGCAGATTGCTGAGTTGTTTCTATCTGTTTGGCAGCGGGGTGAGCTTATTTCACATAATGAGTTGATACCGGACACTCAGAGAGTGACTCAATTGGCCATTGCGAGTGTCCTCAGTTCTTTGTCGGCGATATACCTGATTAAGGGGCGTTGTCAGTGTCCTAAAGTTGCAACTCAATTAGCGCTCAAGGCTTGGAACGATAGAGAAAACAAACTTATAGAGCTTGCTAAAAATCCGCTGCTGGAGGAGAGATAGATGAGATTGTTGATTGTCTCTGAGGGGAATAAACTCGACTTTGCTAACGTTTCATCTTATTTGAAAAGTGAGGTTGAATTGCTCATATCTTCAAGTTTAAGCGAACTTGAGCGAATCTCCTTAGATATTGAAAATGATGTCTTGCTGTTATCTGTGACGACTTTCACCCAAAGGGAGTTGGCTTTTCTGCAAAGGTTAATCGCATTTTCGGCTATTCCTCTACTGATAAACGCGCAAAGTTGGCAAGCAGACGATCTTAAAAGCTTGTTAACGTGCGGCCGTGTTACATTCGTGCCAGGCCAGTTAGAGATGAGCCGTTTAAATGACTTACTTGTGTTGGCAAAATTAAGGTACGAACTCGCAGAGCAGCAACTTCAAGAGATCAGTACTCTGCAAGGCTGTTTACAAGAGCAGAAGCAGATGGCGAGAGTAAAGTCTAAGCTTCAGGCTACAGGACTCTCTGAGTCTCAAGCTCACCAACTGCTACAAAAGGAGGCCATGAAGCAAGGGATCCCATTGGCTCAATTGGTAAAGCAGTTTCTTTAATCCTTTATTCTTTAAGTGCAGCTCAAAACAGAACCATTGCTTTAAAGAGTTATCCCTTTAAATGAATTGCCTCTTTAAATGAGCTACTCAATACTTTTCACCACTCCACCGATTTAATTACTTTGCTTTTTTGATATTTGATGAGGTGAACTTCTGCTCACTTGTGGTGCACTGGGACTTAACTTGTGCATAAACTCTATACCTATTTATGATTACCTTTATTTTAAGTTAATAAAAATCAATAAGATATGAATTATTTTTTGTTGGCATAAGCCTCGCATTCCTAATTATAGGTTAACTGAAAATTAGAATGGATTGGCAATGGCGCCATGTTCCCACTGGGGAGCATGGCGCTTTTTTCTTTTTAAAGTAGTAGAAAAAAGTGGGGACAGGTTCATGGGATGCATACAAACGACTCAAGTGCCAGATGCAAGGTTTTGTCGAGATGAAGATGACTTAAAGCCCAAGTTACTGGTTGTGGGTAACGGCATGGTGGGTCACCATTTTATAGAGCAGCTTTGTGAACAAGGCCTTAATGAAAGATATCAAGTGGAGGTATTTGGCGCTGAAAATCTGCCAGCCTATGACAGGGTTCAGCTCTCTAAATATTTTGACTCAGGATCTGCTGACTCTTTGATGTTGGCAAGTGTTGATGCCTATCAAACCAAAGGGGTCTCGCTTCATCTTGGCAAAGAGGTAGTGGGTCTGGATATTGAGAGCAGGCATCTATATACCTCCGGTGATGAGACGTGGCGTTATGACAAATTAGTGCTGGCAACAGGCTCTTATCCTTTTGTACCTCCTATTGAGGGAAAAGATCGTGAAAAGTGTATGGTTTATCGCACCATTGATGATCTGCACGCTATTGAACATGCGGCTAAAGATGCCACCTCTGGCGTGGTGATTGGCGGAGGACTTTTAGGGCTTGAAGCCGCAAATGCCTTGCTGACTTTGGGTTTAGATACTCATGTTGTGGAGTTCGCGCCTCAGTTAATGCCTGTACAACTTAATGACAAGGCCGGTGAGCTACTTTGCCAGAAGATTGAAGCGCTTGGGGTATCTGTTCATACCAGTAAGGCAACAACTGCCATTATTGAGGGGGAGAGCTCAACTCATCGCATGACATTCAGTGATGGTAGTCATTTAGAAACTGACTTAATCGTCTTCTCGGCTGGGATCCGTCCTCAAGATAGCCTAGCAAGAGTCAGTGGCCTTGAGGTTGGTGAGCGTGGTGGGATTGCCATTGATGACTATTGCTTAACCTCAAATGAAGATATCTATGCCATCGGTGAGTGTGCTCTCTGGCAGCAGCAAGTTTTTGGGCTGGTGGCGCCGGGCTATCAGATGGCGCGGACTGTTATCTCTCATCTGTTATCGAGCAGTAAGGGAGCTGACTCAGCTCCTTTTAGTGGCGCAGATATGAGCACTAAGCTTAAGTTGCTAGGGGTTGATGTCGCATCTATTGGCCAAAGCCGAGGCTTTGATAATGCAAAGTTTGTTGAGCTTAGTGACAATCAAGTAGGCACCTATAAAAAGCTTTGGTTGGATGAAACAGGAGGCTACCTAAAAGGGGCTGTGCTAGTCGGTGATGTGACAGATTACAACTTTCTCCTCAATCAATATCTTTCAGGTAGTGCGCTAACAACTCCCGCTATTGAACTGTTTCAACAAGATGCTGATGCCCCTTTAACGCTCAATGATGATGCCGTTATCTGCTCATGCCATCAAGTCACCAAAGCAGACATAGTTGCTAGGGTGATAGAGGGGGATCATTCTCTTGCGGCCATTAAAGGTTGCACCAAAGCGGCATCGGGCTGTGGAGGCTGTAGTGCCCTGGTCCAGCAGGTGATCACTCAAACCATGGAGTCTCAAGGTCTTGAGGTCTCTAAAGGGATATGTTGTCACTTTGAGCATGACAGACAATCACTGTTTCATCTATGCCAAGTTGAGTCTATTACTAATTTCTCCTCTTTGATAAAACGTCATGGAAAAGTGGGGACGAGCCAACTCGGAATTGGATGCGATATCTGTAAACCCCTAGCGGCATCGATTTTTGCCACCCTTGAGAATGAGTATGTTCTCAATCAGCAGCATGCCAACTTGCAAGACACTAATGACGCTTATCTGGGCAATTTACAAAAAGATGGCTCATATTCTGTGGTCCCTCGCATTGCTGGGGGAGAGATAAGCCCTGATAAATTGATAGCTCTAGGTGAGATAGCCAAAAAGCATGACTTGTATACTAAGATAACCGGTGGACAGCGTATCGATCTCTTTGGCGCACAGCTCTCCGAGCTTCCCATGATCTGGCAGGAGTTAGTGGATCAGGGGTTTGAAACTGGCCATGCTTACGGCAAGTCACTTCGAACAGTGAAATCCTGTGTCGGCAGCACTTGGTGCCGATATGGTGTACAAGACTCGGTGGGTTTAGCGATAGCCCTTGAGAATCGCTATAAAGGCTTGAGATCGCCACACAAGTTAAAGTTTGCGGTATCGGGTTGTACTCGAGAGTGTGCAGAAGCGCAGAGTAAAGATATTGGCATTATTGCCAGCGATAAAGGCTGGAATCTTTATGTTGGTGGCAATGGAGGGATGAGGCCAAGACATGGGGATCTGTTTGCAACCGATCTTAGCACCAAAGAGTTAGTGCGCTTTATCGATCGGATCTTGATGTTTTATTCCAAAACAGCTGCACGTTTGCAGCGTACCTCTGTTTGGCTTGAATCCCTCGAAGGTGGGCTAGCCTATCTTCAATCTGTGATTATCGATGACAGCTTAGGTCTGACATCAGAGCTTGAGAGCCATATGGAGAAAGTGGTTACTAGCTATCAATGTGAGTGGAAAACCAGTCTAGAGAGTCCAGAGTTTTTATCTCGATTTAGTGAATACGTAAATCCTGAACAGATGCCTGCATTTGAGTTAGAGCGGTATCGATACAGTCGTGGCCAACGTTTCCCTGCTTCCACACCTGACAGAATTCCTTTGATCAATATTCCTCTTAGTGAAGATGTTCAATTGGCTGAATTAAATGAAGTTTAACTATGTGGCAGGATGCGAAAAGGAGATTGAATATGAGATGGGTTGATATTTGTGATGAGAGTGCACTGCCAAGGTTTGGCGGAATTGCTGCATGGTGTGAAAACCGCGCTGTTGCCATTTTTAATTTAGGTGAGCAGGGGCTCTATGCCATGAGCAATACTGACCCTGCTACAGGAGTCAGTTTACTCTCCCGTGGACTTATCTGTGAATTGGAAGGGGATATTTGGGTCGCATCGCCACTGCATAAGCAGCACTACAGTTTAACTAGTGGTGAATGCATTGAAGATGAAAGCTTACGTGTTCAGCTTTACCCCATCAGCTGTGAAGGAGGCAGAGTTTGGCTTCAAACGGCCAGTGAAAAAAGTGAACCAAGGGTTTTAAGGAGTGCGATATGAAGGCGGAAAAATTTAACCTATTCTCATTTTCAGGCAAGATGAAGATGATGCATATGAGCTGGATGGCATTCTTTATCTCATTTGTTGTTTGGTTTAACGCAGCTCCGTTAATGAGCGTCATTGCCGACAGCCTAGGACTGAGTAAAGAGCAGATAAAAACCCTGCTTATTCTTAATGTCGCTCTCACCATCCCTGCACGGATTATTATTGGCATGGTGACGGATAAGTTTGGTCCAAGGTTAACCTATTCCGCCTTACTTATTGTGTGCTCAATCCCCTGTTTTATGTTTGCCTTAGGAACCAGTTTTGAGCAGCTTGCTTTAGCTCGCTTTCTTCTTGGCTTTATTGGTGCGGGTTTTGTTATTGGAATACGTATGGTCAGTGAGTGGTTTCCCGCTAATGAGCTTGGTACCGCAGAGGGGATCTATGGCGGCTGGGGCAACTTTGGTTCTGCCGCTGCAGCTTTTACCTTGCCTGCGATTGCCCTTGTGTTTGGCGGTGAGGATGGTTGGCGCTATGCCATTGGTGCTACAGGGGGACTGAGTTTACTCTTTGGTGTTATCTACTTTCTTAATGTGAGCGATACACCTAAAGGTTCAACCTATTTTAAGCCTAAAAAAGCGGGTGCATTAGAGGTGACAAGTAAAGCTGATCTGGTGTTACTCGTTGTGATGAAGTTGCCTATGTATGCCACATTAGCACTCTTGGCCTGGAAGTTGTCCCCCGAGGGCGTCAAGATGTTCAGCCAAAGTAGTACTGAGTTGATCTATGGGCTGTTAATACTCGTTCTGGCTATCGATCTTTATCTTACCTATCAAGTTAATAAACATCTGTTCGATGGGCCAGTACCTGAGTTTGAGCGATATCCTTTTAAACAGGTAGCAGTGCTCAATGTGCTCTATTTTTCCACGTTTGGCTCGGAGCTGGCAGTTGTTTCTATGTTACCTCTCTTTTTTGCAGAAACCTTCGAGCTGGGCTTAGCCCAAGCGGGGATGTTGGCATCGAGTTATGCGTTTATGAACCTGCTGTCTCGTCCTGGAGGAGGCTGGATAAGTGATAGATTTGGAAGAAAGCCAACCTTAATGATCTTAACCGCTGGTTTAGCTTTAGGTTATCTTGGGATGGCACAGATAAACGATCAGTGGTCTCTGCCTTTGGCTGTGTTAATGGTGATGACCTGCTCCTTCTTTGTCCAAGGTGGTGAAGGCGCCGTATTTGCTGCTGTTCCCTTGATTAAACGTAGGCTAACCGGCCAAATTGCTGGTATGACAGGGGCTTACGGCAATGTAGGGGCGGTATTTTTCCTGACGGTTTACTCCATGGTGTCGACCCAGCTGTTTTTTTATGTCATTGGCGCGAGTGCGCTATTTGGCTTGGTTAGCTTGTTGTTTCTCACTGAACCTAAAGGTCATATGACTGAGGTGAATGAGGATGGTGAAGTGACCATGATAAGTGTTAACTAATGAGCGCGTTTGAGAAGATGCATCACCAAGACTTGCCCTTAAACGGTAAACTTGAGATCAATGCTGGACAGTATTCTCATCGCGGAGTGAAGCAAGTAAATGAAGATGCGATAGGGATCCGTATTCCCGATGGGTTAATGCTTACCACCAAGGGAGCAGTATCTGTGATCTGTGATGGAGTGAGTGCCGCTGAGGCCGCTGAAAAAGCCAGTCATATCAGTGTGACTAACTTTATCTCAGATTACTATTCAACCCCAGATACTTGGGGAGTCAAGCGTGCAAGCTCTCAAGTGTTAACGGCCTTAAATCGCTGGTTATTTGGCTTAGGGCAAGATTATCGTGATGCGAGAAAAGGCTATGTGAGCACCTTCACCGCACTTATTTTTAAGTCATGTAGTGCTCATCTACTACATGTGGGTGATTCACGGGCTTATCGTTTTCGACATGGGGAGCTAGAGCGAATAAGCCGTGATCATATTAGCGTACTGAATGCCAATAAGCGTTATTTAGCTAGGGCTCTTGGGTTAGATGTGAAACTGGATGTGGACTATCGTCAGTTAGCGCTTCAGAGTCAGGACTATTACCTGTTAACCACTGATGGCGTCCATGATCTATTTACCGATAGTGAGCTGAGTGAAGTCTTGAGTCTATGGTTAAATGAAACTCAAGAGGCTAGAGAGGTGCACTTCAGATCAGAGCTCGCTGACTTGGCTCTTTTTTGTCGTCATCTGTGTGAGCTTGCGATTGAAAGGGGGAGTGAAGACAACGTCAGTTGCCAGCTGCTTGGCATTGAGACTTTGCCTTCTCAAGATATTAATGATGTTTATCAGCAACTCTCTAGCCAGCCTTTCCCACCGCCACTGTCAGTAGGGATGAAATTAGATAATTATCTGATTAAGCAAGTTTTACATCAGAGTCAGCGTAGCCAAGTCTACCTTGCGGTTAACCAAGAGGGGAGGCAGGTTTGCCTTAAAACCCCCTCTGTTAACTACCTTGATGATGCGGCTTATATTGAGCGATTCATGCTTGAAAGTTGGATTGGGCATAGGATCCACAGTCCAAATGTAGTCAAGTTACTCGATAGAGACCAGCCAAAATCGGCTCTCTATTATGTGACAGAACATCTCAATGGAATGCCCCTTAGTGTATGGATAAGCAGAAACCCGAACCCTTCAATTCAAGAGGTGTTGATGTTGTTAAAGCAGTTAGAATCAGGTGTGCGGGCTTTTCATCGTAAAGAGACCCTCCATCAAGATCTTAAACCTGACAATATTCTTCTAACTCAGGAAGGGCAGATTAAAATTATCGACTTCGGTTCCTGTTACATTAAAGGAGTCGCAGAGATAACGACTCCGCTGCAAAGAGATAGTGTTTTGGGAACAGCTGATTATTCAGCACCTGAAAGTGTGCTGGGTTATCGGGTGAGTAACCGTGGGGATCTTTTCTCATTGGCGGTAATCGCATTTGAGATGTTGACAGGAGAGTTGCCTTTTAAGGGAAGGCTAGCGAGATGCCGGACAAAAGCTGATTATCAAGACCTTATCTACATTCCCTGCTATGAACTGAATCCTTTAATTCCTACCTGGATAGATCAAACCTTGAAAAGGGCCTTGAGTCTAGATCCAAACCATCGACATGGTGATACCTCAGAGTTTATCTATGCGCTACAACAACCCATAGTTGTAAAGGATAAGCGAGAGTTTGAGTTGCCACTTTTGGAAACAAACCCAGTGATATTTTGGAGGGCGACAACACTTTTTTTTGCACTTTCTACTTTGTTATTACTACTTTTTCTCTAATTAATAGTAATAGTTAGCAGACTTTAATTTAAGTTGAACAGCTATTATTCGTAGCAATTTTTATGTAGGGTTAGTCAATGTTTTTACTACTTTCAAAGTCTCTGAAAACATTTTTGTATAGAGAATGTAGTGATAAGTCGCCAAAGGAGTGGGTCTATTATGAGAGTGAACGCTGTTTGTATTATCTGGGTGTTGAGCTGTATTTTACTTTTAGGCTGCAGTAATAGAGCCGTAACTCCTCCTAAACCGAGTTACCCAAATACCAACGATCTGCTGTTTAGTTCAGATACAACCTCAATTCCTAGTTTTGATAGTTTAATACAATTTACGTCATCTCAAGTGGAAGATATATATCGATTTGTTGAAAAAGAAGACATTACCCAACTTCCGGTAAATGAGCAGGCTCATCAATACGTCGCAAAAAAGTTAGTTAACTTTAATTATGAAGGGAAAAATTTATCTGCTGCTGAAGCGATGGCGACAGGGAGAGGTAACTGCATGACCTTGGCTCTGCTGACTTATGCTGTAGCAAAAGAGCTCAATGTCGGTGTAGTTTTTCAAGTTATGCATACGGCGCCTATGCTTCAGGAGATCAGGTCTAATTTGGCGGTCACATCAGATCATGTGCGAACGTTTCTTTATGAGGAGGATAAAAGCAGTAGTAAAGGTTTTTATCTCTCTGGTAGAGACTACGCGATAATGGACTATTTTCCTGATAGTTACGATAGAGGTGGAGCTTTTATTGATGAAAGCCAATTTATTGCCATGTATTACCGAAACTTAGCGGCTGATGCCTTACTTGATAATGATCTGGCTCTTTCATTTGCACTGTTAAAGCAAGGAGCAAGCTATGCACCTGATTATGCACCTCTGCTTAATATGATGGCTGTTGTACATCGAAGAGCGGGTGATGAAAAGACCGCTGAGGAGTTTTATCTGTATGGAATGGAGGTGGCTAAATCTAAGATCACTCTCTTGAGCAATTATCACCATTTACTGACCTCTCAAGGAAAGGTTGATTCTGCAAATGAGATAAAGAGAACCTTACTTTTTCTCGATGATCCAACACCCTATAACTGGTACCTGCTTGGTAGGAGTTCGCTTAAGGAGGGAGATTACTTTAGTGCAATTATCTATCTGGAAAAGTTTTTAGAAAATAGTCCATATTATCACCAAGCATATATAGAGTTAGCCAGTGCTCAGCATGCTTTGGGGAAAACCTATGCTGCTGAAAAATCGTTAAAAACGGCTTTGGAATATACATATCTTTCTAACACTCAACGTCTATATCAGGCTAAATTAACTTGGCTTAAACAAAGTCGGTAGAATGAGTATTCCAGAGGGGTTAGTAGTTAAGTATTAGGTCTAAGGTAAAAATAGCAGTTTTGTATGACAAGCTTAATACTTTATGCTGACGATGTTGTTATCTATCCCCATCATAATATTGAGATAATGGTTATATAGGACCGTGAAAATTTATACAGGGTTTATTTGCAAGAAAAGTTGCTACGCATTTTATACAAGTGATATTTCATCAGGACTATGAAATTTTCTTGTTGATAGCACATGAAAGTTAACGTTCAACACGATAATTTTTTTGGGGCATTCTTTTCTTTTTTTGTTCATCAACAAAATATAATGTGTAGGTTACTAGATTTTTTGGTATAACTTACAAGTTGTTGCTCTAGGGCAGTTTAAGACGCATTAGTTTTGTCGACATGGAGTCAGCAGTATGTTCAAAGTTATAAACTGGGTAGTTATTTCTCGTTCTAATCTTCTCACTGATCTATTGGACACACGCTGGCCTCAAGAATTTTTAGTAAAACTACTTAAAATTCCTCCAGAAAAAGCGGAGCTCGAAGTGTCTGGTGGTAACTTCTCCTTAGTTATCATAGATCTATCAACTGTGGATATTCAAAAAGCTTACCAAATTCAGCGCTTTGTTGAAAAAAAGCTATCGGCAAGAGTTGTCTTCCTTCATTTTCCTCGACAAATTGATGCTCGTTTCCTGATCCATCCGACTGTGACTGCAGGCGTATTTTTCTGTGATGCAGCACTTGACGCGATTGGCCATGGTTTGGGAAATATTTTGAGGGGACAATCGGTTATACCTGCTGAGCTGTCAGAGCAAAAACAGGATAATCAATCGCAGGTTGAGGGAAGTGAGAGCTTAACTATAAGAGAGCGTGAGGTTTTACAAGCACTGCTAAGTGGCAGTACTAATGTCGATATTGCTAATCAGCTTTTTGTTAGTGAAAGTACGATAAAGACTCACCTTTACCGTGCTTTTAGAAAGATAGGTGTATCGAGCCGTGGTCAAGCGATTGCGTGGGCACAGACACACCTGCATGAAGTGCAACATTAAATCAACTCTATCCATTTATTCACATTTGCCAAGTTTTTATGGCAAATGTGATTAACTGCGTCCTATCTACACTTCTCAGCATCATATTCCACGATTTATCTGTACCATTGCTCAATGGATTAACCCTCTTTTAATGGAGGGCGGATTCGTTGGGAGTAGATTCATCGGTCATAGTCAAATTTGATATCATGACTACACATGTGTATAGTTGCGTTTAAATCTGTAGTTATACATGTGTGTAGCTACTGTGTTTGCTACTAATCTATTTAGATGTTTTTGGAGTTGACTATGATAAAGAAGACTATTTTGACCATTTATACCTCCTCATTACTAGCTGTTGTGGCGTATTCATTACCAATGACAGTGAGCGCTGCAACTGTAGGTTGCGAGCGTGCTGGTGGGGTGAAGTGTCAACGTGTCGCACCTAAACGTATTGTCCGTACTCCAGTTGTAGCACCTGTGATCGTGGTACCTAAGCACCATAAACATTATCACTCTTTTCACTCTCCTATGTTAACGGCGATGGGAATTGCAGTTGTGCTTAATGCGGCAGGGGAGGTAGTCACTGAAAAGGGTCAGCAAGTTATTGTGTTAGGCGAAGGGAATGAAGTCAGTAACGTTTATGAAAAAGAGGGTGTTGTGTATATCGTTAAGGCCTAATGGTTGCAGGGAGCTATATGAAGCCTTTCATTGTAAATAAAAGGCTTCATATAGAGGGGATTAGTTTACGCAGCGTTAATTCGCTCTTGATTGAGAAAATTAAAACCTTGTTTCAGGAATGAAAACTGCTCAACATCTGGAAGAGATTGAACGGCATCTAGCATATGGTTGAATGCTGAATCTATCATTAGTCTATCTGAAAGTTTTAAGTAGTTATAAACAACGGGTCTTAATACGACGGTGAAATCACTGGTCATCTCTGTGTATCTTTGCTCGTTAACTGCTGAGGTATTTTGAACTAGCTCCCTCATACACAGTGCAGCAAGTAGAGAATTTTTATCGCTGAAAGATTGGTATTGAGCGGCCCTTGAGTAGCCGGCTTTTTTGTGAACATCAGACATATTCAAAGCGATCATACCATGCTCTTTTATCAGGTCAGTTGCCGCGTTTAATAGTGCAGTCTCTTTATCCGTTAGCATATTGCTATCTCAAATGTTTTATTAGCCTAAGATTCTATGCTCTTACACTCTATTGTCAATGTTAATGTATATACAATTGTGTAACTGTTAATCAATGTGGGGGGACGTGTCGTTTGCGTGACTATGATTTTGGTAGAGTTTATAGATATGTTTGTAACTTTTTAGGATAAACGGCGTCTTCTTTTTCAAGATGAGTTATCAGATACTCACAATGTGATTAATTACAGGTATACTCCTACTATTCCATGATTGAGAGGACAGGCAAGTGGCCGAAGAAACCATTTTCAGTAAAATTATACGTCGAGAGATCCCTGCTGATATCTTATTCCAAGATGAATTAGTCACCGCATTTCGTGATATTAATGCCCAGGCGCCGAGCCATATTCTTATCATTCCCAATCATCTTATTCCAACAGTGAATGATGTCAAAGCATCAGATGAGAAAGCACTGGGACGTATGATGACCGTTGCCGCTAAATTGGCGGAGGAGGAGGGAATAGCTGAGGATGGGTACCGTCTTATTATGAATTGCAATAAACATGGGGGACAGGAGGTTTATCATATTCATATGCATCTTGTAGGCGGTAGGCCTCTAGGCCGAATGTTAGCAGCTAAGAAATAGGCGTGAGTGCTACCCTATGAAGGTTAATCCTGATTTTTTCCCGCTCACTCAACTTGCCACACGCTTTGTTGATCAGCTAGCGCAGTGCCGCCGTCTAAACCTTAGGGTGCATGAGGCCAGTGAACATCACGTGTTGATTGAGCTGCCCTATGCCCATGAATTAGTGGGGTATCCGGATACGGGAGTGATTCACGGCGGAGTGATCACAACCTTGATGGATACGGCAAGTGGCAGCGCAGTGGTTTGCTCTATCTTTGATAAATATCAGGCGTTAGAGCTTTCTCCAACCTTAGATCTGCGGGTTGATTATATGAAACCTGCCGATCCCAATAAGCCTGTTTATGGCTTTGCTGAGTGCTATAAAATATCTTCTAGTGTTGCGTTTACACGTGGGATTGCTTATCAAGATTCAATTGATGATCCCATTGCCCATGCAGTCGGTTCTTTTATGCGTATCAGTCCGGAGATGATTGGGGATGAGTTTCGTCAAGCTTTGATCGGCGAGGAGGTCACTTCTCTATCTGATGCGTTACCAGACAGCGAGCAGTGCGTGCAGGAGCCGATTGTCGCAACAGCCCCTCAACTCGATGTAAAAGAGATAGTAAAAAAAGCCACCGAGCTGAATGACTTTAGCCACCTCTTATCCCATGTTCCCTATACCGATTTTATTGGTATGTCTGTGGAGCGATTCGGTGATGAGCTAGTTTTCAGACTGCCAGCAAAAGATGACAATATAGGTAACCCTATCCTCCCAGCTATTCACGGTGGCGTGATTGCTGGGTTTATGGAGATGTCGGCAATTGTTCAGCTTATGGTGTTTATGCACACAAGTAAGGTGCCTAAGGTAGTTGATTTTTCGATTGATTACTTAAGAGCTGGGTATCATAAAGACACGTTTGCTGAGTGTAAAATTACCCGACAGGGGCGCAGGGTGGCCAATGTGAGCATCAATTGTTGGCAAACGAACCGTAAAAAGCTGATTGCTACAGCAAGGGCTCATTTTTTGATTGATTAATTAAGCGATAAACTCATATTGTCAGTATGAGTTCCTCTACTTTTAAGGATGATAAGTGCAATGAAGAAATTGATAACTATATTAGTGTTAGGGTTAATGATGACTGCATGTGCCCCTCATACTGCTGGGGTGATGGCAAGCTCCACGGGAGAGGTACGTGTCGACAATGGGTCCTTTGCTGGTGAGGTCAGTGTTGAGCAACTTAAGTCCCGTCAACAGGGAGGGTTCCTACAGGGATCTGGATTAATCATCAGTAAAGTTGCAACGGATCTGCGGCTTCAATACAAGTTTACTTGGTATGATATTAACGGTTATACCTTAGATGATGAGGGCAGCGCCTGGAAATCATTAAAGCTCCATGGTAAACAGCAGATGCAGGTGTCAGGCCTTGCGCCAAATACAGATGCTGTTAGGTATGAGCTTTATGTGAGGAAGGCTTTTTCTAACTAGTTAAAAGCTTATTCGGAGTTACGTAATAAAAAATACCAACATTGAGTTGGTATTTTTTATTACGATTGATGCTAGAAGTTTGTCAATAGTTAGTAATATTGATGTATAATCGCCGGCGCCAAGGGGTGATGCTGCATATAATGCGGCATCTGAGATGTCTTATGACAAACCCTTTGAACCTGATCCGGCTTATACCGGCGTAGGAATGGGCCAAATTTTGATCGTTTAAACTAGATCAAACACAATATCCTTTCTCGCTTTTCCAATTGCCGGATCTCAAAATAATAATTTGGGGTCCTAATGTCTGTTTCAAAACTGTCTATATTAAAAAAGATTTCACCTGTCGCGCTTGCTGTATCGAGCACGCTAGCATCTGGCTACGCTGTTGCATCTGAGCTAAATCAAACACCTGATACGCGTGATGAGATGGAAGTGATTGTAGTCACTTCCGATTTTCGTGGCACTGAGCTTGAGAAGATGCCTTCGAGTATTACCGTTATCGATCAGCAGCAGATCGAAGATGAAGGTGCTCAACATTTCGAAGATATCCTAAACTCCATCGCAAACTTCAACTGGTCAGGAGGAAGCTCAAGACCAAAATACTTCCAAATACGTGGTGTTGGAGAGCAGGAGGAGTACCAAGGGGCGCCTAACTCCTCAGTCGGTTATATTATTGATGATATTGATATGTCGGGTTTAGGCATGATATCGAGCATGTACGACCTGCAGCAAGTAGAGGTGCTTCGTGGGCCGCAAGGGACACGTTATGGGGCGAATGCACTTGCGGGACTTATCTACCTTAAGAGTAATGATCCTACTGATGTGTTTGAGCATGGAGCCGAAGTCTCTGTAGGCGATGATGCATTAACGACATTTAGTGGCTTTAGTTCTGGTCCGTTAACAGACTCTGGCAAACTCCTGTATCGAGTGTCACTGCAACAGCATAAGCAAAACGGTTATCAAGATAACCTCTATCTTGGGCGTGATGATACCAATGCCCGTGATGAATTTACTGGCCGTGCAAAATTGCGCTGGTACGCAACTGATGATTTAGAGATAGATTTGACCTTGCTGCACGCTGATTTTGATAACGGTTATGATGCTTGGACCTTAGATAATAATGGTTTCGATACGTTAACTGATGCGCCTGGTGTGGACAAACAGCGAACCTCTGGCAGCTCGCTCAAATTCACTTATACAGGGGCTGATGCATTTGATTTAGTCTCTTTGACCTCCTATGCGAGCTCTCAAACTCACCATAATTATGACGGTGACTGGGCCAACCCAGATTATTGGGCTGGCTTAGATTGTGGCGGCGAGCCTTGTCAGTATGATTACACTTGGGATAAGAGAGGAGAGCGTAACACTGTTAGCCAAGAGTTTAGACTCAGCTCCACAGAAGCCGGGCGTATTTTTGCTGGGAGCACTGATTGGTTGCTCGGCGTTTATGGTATGAATCTCGATGAAAATAATGAAGTTACCTCTTTTTATAACGGCTGGGCTGACGAGCATGTTATTTCAGATTTTAATGCAAGAAACTATGCAGTTTTTGGTCAAATAGACTCAGATTTAGGTAATGGCTATTCATTTTCAACAGGATTGAGAGTCGAAGAGCGAGAGGCGCAATATGATGAAGATCGCCTTGTAGATGGGGAGATGAAAAGCTCAAGCTTTAATCCTGATGAGACTATGTGGGGCGGTCATATTGCCTTGAGTAAGACGCTCAGTAATACACAGGAGACATACATTAGGATTGCTCGTGGCTATAAAGCAGGCGGCTTTAATATGGCTTTGCCTGAGCAACTAGCGGATAAAACTGAGTATGACTCTGAGACTCTCTATAACTATGAAATTGGGTTGAAATCTATCTGGCTTGATGGTGACATCAATACAAATTTCTCCGTTTTCTATATGGATAGACAAGATCAGCAAGTTGCAGCATCTCAGCAAGCCGTAGAAGATAGTCAACGTTTTTACCTCTATACCGAAAATGCAGGTAGTTCAAGTAACTATGGTGCTGAACTGGATGGCACTTGGTATGCAACAGATAACTTGAAGTTATATGCAAGCCTTGGCTGGTTAGAAACCGAATATGGTGACTATTCATATCAGGACAAATATGGCGGCACGGTTGATTTAAGTGGCCGAGAACTGGCTCACTCACCTAAGTTTACCTATAGCGCTGGGGCGACGTATCGCACCGATTCTGGCTGGTTTGCAAATTTAACCACGAGCGGTAAGAGTGAGTTTTACTACTCAGACAGCAATGAGTCTACATCTGAAGCCTATACCATCTTCAATGCTCGTATGGGTTATGAGACAGAGCTTTGGTCTGCTTATCTTTGGGGACGCAACCTGTTTGATGAGAAATATGGTACACGAGGCTTCTATTTTGGTAATGAGCCCGATCAAGATTGGGCTGATAAACAATATATCCGTTATGGCGATCCTCGTCAGCTCGGATTAACCTTTAGTATTAAGTTTATCTAGTTAAAGTACTGCCGGAAATTTCCGGCTTAATTATCTAAATGTTTAAAAGTTCAATGTTCACTCATTTAATTTTAGCCGTACATTAAGTGCGGCTTGGGGTCATAAAATGAAATTAACCGCTGAAATTAGCTGCTACCCGTTACAAGACAACTACTTGGATCCTATTCGCTGGTTCATTGGCCGTGTCGATAGCTATAAAAATATCGAGCGTAAAACGAATGCGATGGCGACTCAGGTGTGTGGTGAGTATCGTGAGGTGATGGATATGCTAGCAACAGAGATGGAGGCAGCCCATAAGAAGTGGGGCAAAGCTGTCTTTGTGTGTAAGTTTATTGGTGGTGAGCTTAATCTCTCCCATAGCGAGTAGCTGAGCAGTATAGATGTTTGCTATTTTTTGATAGGCAGTTAGTTGCTTTTTAAGTGATGAAGCATGCTTGAAGTTGAGCTCATATTCAGGACGTGGATATGAGCTTTTAAGTTTTACCATTGAGTGAGAGAGTCATGACAGACTTTTGGTCAGCATTATTAAATACTTTTACCGGAGCCTTATCTGAAGCGAATGCGTTAACCGCTTGGGAAGGCGTGGCCGTTATCTTAGCGGCGGCCTATTTACTGCTGGCGATGAAGGGCAGTATCTGGTGCTGGTTTGCGGCTTTTGCGAGTACAGCTATCTACACGGCACTTTTTTGGAAGGTGTCATTGCTAATGGAGTCAGTGTTGAATGTCTACTACATGGCGATGGCAATATATGGTTTTCAGCAGTGGTCTAAAGGAAAGCGTGATGATACGGGCGGTGTCATTTCATGGAGCTTTAACCGTCACCTTAAGATAATTGTAGTGACAGCTGGCGTCTCACTTTTGATGGGGTATCTGATGGCTAATTTTACTAGTGCTTCTTTCCCTTACTTAGATGCTGCGACAACCTGCTATGCTGTTATGACAACCTACTTAGTGGCGAAGAAAGTGCTTGAGAACTGGCTTTACTGGGTCGTTATCGATCTGGTTTCCATCTATCTCTATCTTCAAAAAGGGTTAATGCTTACCTCTTTACTGTTTATTCTGTATGTGGGGATGGCCATTGGCGGATATTTTCTGTGGCGATCCACCATGAGAGAGCAAGATATGGCGACAGTCAGTTAACAACCTTAATGAAATTGATAACTCTATGGATCAAGCTGAAGCGTTAATGAAAAGGTTACCTGTGATTGTGATTAAAGAGCTTGAGCAACTTGGGCTGATATTTGGTAGCAATCATGAAAGTGACAAAGCAGGCTCTAGCACGCTTGAGGCGCTAAAGCTTACTCACGGGCTGAGTAATCAAAATTACTTGATTGATAATGGTCAACATAAATGGGTACTACGTTGTAACTCATCGGCAAGTGATCAATTGTGCAATCGTAGAGCTGAAGTGAGAAACTGGCGTTTAGCCGCAGAGGCCGGTATCGCACCTGCATTGCTCTATGTTAGCACTGATCACTCCTTTTATCTTAGTGAGTATATTGATGAGGAACCCACTAAGCGGTGGGCTAACATGCTTAGCGCTGAAACAGCTCATCCTGTTATCCATGATACAGCAATTTGGCCTGATGCTGACAAACAACTTTTATTGCTGCTACAGGGGTTTACATCTCTAGATACTCCCGAAAATATCACAGACAACCCAGAGCAGTGGCGGCTTTACTTTAAACGATTAAGTGAAATCGAGGCTTGCATTGTGAGTGAAGCAAGCTCTGGGGAGAATGCACAATGGTGTACTCACTTTAAGCAGTTATCAAGCTTAGAGAGCAAGATATCCCAATGGCTTCATGAGTTGAGTGATTGCGCGCTAGGGTTGCAGTATAGCCATAGGGATCTCAATCCTCATAACCTGCTTTGTAAAGATGGCACTCTGTATTGCATTGATTTTGAGTACGCTTGCGGTTCACATCCGTTATTTGATCTTGCTAGTGTGTTATCAACTCATAAATTATCGACCCCGCAGCGACAGCGATTGATCGATGCTTATCTCTTAAATCATCCTAAATTGACCTCTGATGCAAAAGCGGCGTTACCTGCGGCGATAAATATTTATTGGGTTTTTGCAGCATCGTGGTCACTCTTGATGGCGTCGGATAATTCAGCTAACTCAGATATGAAAAATTTAAGTAATAGTAATCCACATCAGGCGCAAGAATACCTAAACTGCTTTGAGCAATTTTTCTCTTTAATCGATTAACTTACTCTGTTGTAAAACACTACAGACGCTCATGTTTTTGTAAGCGAGTTGAGCCTTTATGCTATAAAGTGATAACTGGGTGAAATAAAACTCTCTCTCTGATGGTCTATTTAACCAATAATGATTAATACCAATCAGTATAAAGATTTGATCGCTCAGCGAGAGTTTAGCGGTCCTGAGGCAAGGCAACGAGTGAAGAGCATAGTTATTCTACGGTTAAGCTCGTTAACACAGCATCAGAACCGCTAAAACTCGCCTGTAAGGAGTGTTTTTGGCTGCCTACTTCTGCGTTGAATGAACTCATAAGGGAACAACCATTCTTTTATTCATTCGCCTTGAATTAGTTTGCCAAAAAACACTCTGAGTAGATCAACTTCTTATACTGATTGGTATAAAAGGAGCGTTCATGTTAGTTAACCTGTATCAAAAATTTGTAGACCTGCTTAAATACTTTGAGGGACTAGCCCCCCTTGCACTTCGGCTTTATCTTGCCCCTGTTTTGATGCAGGCTGGTTATAATAAACTTTCTCACTTTAGCGATTCAGCCGCTTGGTTTGGTAACCCTGACTGGGGGTTAGGTCTGCCTTTTCCTGAGTTGATGGTTGCATTGGCTGCTGGAACTGAGTTGATTGGAGGGGGATTATTGGTATTAGGGTTGGCTACGCGTTTGGTTTCTATTCCCTTGATGGTGACCATGTTAGTGGCTGCCTTTGCCGTTCATTGGGAGAATGGTTGGTTAGCGATTGCCGATGGGAGTTCTTGGCTAGCTAACGAGCAGGTGCTTGCAGCTGGTGATAAATTGAGCGCCGCAAAAACCTTGCTCCAAGAGAACGGCAATTATGAGTGGCTGACAAGCTCTGGAAACTTTGTTGTGTTGAATAATGGGATTGAATTTGCCATAACTTACCTGTTTATGCTGTTGGCCTTGTTATTTATGGGAGGCGGACGTTTCACTAGCCTAGATTATTATATTGCTAAGGCTATGAATAAATAAGTTGAGCTGAATAAAATTAGATTTAATGTCATAAGTTGTGTAAATCCCACCAATTAGGTGGGATTTTCTATTATCCCTATCAAAGCTTTGTTACTCTTATTGAAAATCCAATTTGATAAATATCAATCAGTAAAAAGATTGGTATCATAGGAGTAGTTTTGGACGCTATTGAGTTATTACTGACAAGACAGTCATGCCCACGCCTTGCAGAGCCTGGTCCAAGTGAAGCACAGCTTAATACTATTTTAGATGCGGGTGTTAGAGTCCCTGATCATGCGGGATTAGCTCCTTGGGAGTTTATTATTGCTCAAGGTGAAGGGTTAAAAAAACTTGGTCAAGTATTTGCCGATGCAGCTATGAGCAGTGGCGCCGATGAGGCTGCACTCGCTAAAGCCTTAGTAATGCCCCAACGAGCTCCTTTAGTGATAGTTGTGGTGGCTAAACCTGTTGAGCATGCAAAAGTACCTGAGCTTGAGCAGCATATCGCCGCAGGCTGTGCAACGATGGCGATGCAGCAGGCTGCATTTGCATCGGGTTTAGGGGCTATCTGGCGTACTGGGAGTTATGCTTTTGATCGCAACGTGCATCAAAGTTTAGGGCTTACACAAGGCGATCAGATTGTCGGCTTTTTATATGTCGGTACACCTGTGGTCAAGGCCCCGATTAAAGCGGCTAAGAAGGGCGGTGAATTTACCCGTTATCTGTGATCTATATTGAATCTATTTAATGTAAAAGCGTCCAAGTAGGACGCTTTTTTATATTCAATTAGCTATTGCTGATAGCTTGTCCCACTTCAAGCTGTTCAAACCAATCTAAAAACTGCCCAACTTGCTCTCCTTTGAATATTCTTCCGTGCTGAGGGCACATATACTCAATATCTAGTTTTCTGACTCTGGCTATCCAGTCATTCTTGGCGGCATTTGAAGGCATCCATCTTTGATGGAAAAAACTCATCTTCTTGATATGGCTTTCAAAGTCGTCGACAAAAATACTAACATTGGGCCCCTCAAGAGCTGCGCCCACATCACCGCTCATTAATACTCTAGTTGCCGGATCGTAAACATGAAAGTTACCGGATGCGTGCAGGTAGTGAGCTGGAATGAACTGTACCTCAGCTTGATCCAATATTAATCGGCTTCCCTCGTCTGGTAATGCCTCATAGGTGATATTGCTCATTCCAAAGTGCCTGATAAATCCCTCCCATATCCAAGGGGAGTAGAGTTTGGCTTCGGGTAAGGTTTGATCCCATAGCCCTAAGGAGGAGATGATGTCAGGATCTTGATGAGATGCAAAAAGGTGGGTGAGCTGTTCAAGGGGAATATGTTTAACAATATTTGCCAGCATAGGAGCGAACAGTTCCACACCACCAGGATCCATTAAGAGTGCTTTATGTTCTGTGACAAGCATATATTGGTTGGTATCTATTATTTTTTCAGGTTTATCAGGATCTCGACCAAAATAAATCCATTTATGTGTTGGTGCTTCAACGAGTAGTTGACTTTTCATTAGTGCTAGCTCCCTGGCAAACTTGAGTGATTTAAAGGCTTAAGCGGCTTTCTTCTCTGCGGAAGTATCAAAAAGAGATATAGCATTATCGACTCTTTGACGGATCTTATTGGCGACATTGTCAACACGGTTGGCAACATCATTAAAGGTGGCTTGATTGGCGACATCGACACGGCAAGCTTCGATTCGGCATATTGAGGCGAGTATATTAGCAGTTCTCAAATTACGTTTAAGCTCATGAAGTTGAACCTCCATTTGATTAATCACCTTTTGGAAAGAGCGCTGGAGCTGAGCATATCTATCAGAGGTATGTTGAAAAGCTGGCAATATCGTTTTGGCATACTTAGCATCATGTGAATTACGCTTTGCTTTTTCAAAATGTTTCAGTGCGGAGGCTGCTCTTGCGGTTTCGGTTGCCATTTTGCTGGCTTGGTTTGCTAATAGGTTAATGTCGGTTGCTGCTTTCATGGTGTAACAGGCAAGATCATCGATAAAACCTGTTAAGGCTTTAAACCCTAAGGCTGCATTACCCACTCTCGAAGAGGCTGCCTGAGCATTACTAGCGGTAAGGTTAATCTGCTTACAGTAAGTTAATGTGTGATTTAACTCGGCGGCTACGACTGCGGCTATCACATAATACTGACTGACTTTAGTACGTTTCCTTGACATAGGGTTAGCTTCCTCTGCGAGACTTAACAAAGTATAGTCTAAAAATCAGGGAGTAAAGCTTGAGAGGGGATTTTGATTGTATTAGAAACTGATAGGTTAAGGCTGAGGTATTTAACCTTAGGAGATGCAGCATTTATTTTAGAACTGCTTAATACTCCTGGCTTTTTAGACAATATTGGTGATAGAGGTGTGAGAGACCGCTATCAGGCTGAAACCTACCTGATTGAGGGCCCGATAGCGAGTTACCAGGAACATGGTTTTGGGTTATATCTGGTTGAGCTGAAAAGCACGGGCGAGCGGATCGGTTTATCTGGCATTGTTAAGCGTGAAAATCTTCAATTTCCTGATTTGGGTTATGCGTTTTTGCCGCATTTTTGGGGGAAAGGTTATGCTCTTGAATCTGGAAAGGGGGTTTTATCCCATGCAAAAAAATTAGCACTATCGAATATTTTGGGCGTTGTCAGTCCGGGAAATGATGCTTCTATCGCTGTTCTAGAAAAACTCGGTATGCAGTTTGAGTGTCATCAAAAGTGGTCAGATGGAAGCGATATTTTACGGTACAACTTGCAGGTGGATTGATTTTATTTGGTAAGGTTTTTACCATATCGTTGAGTTTGAAAGTAATACCAATCAGGATACGTTGTCATCAATTGTTCATCGCACGCATATTATAATAAAAATAGTAGCAGGGAGAGAGATGTGGCTAATGAAATAAAAACTGAGTTCCTTTCGGGGGAATGTATTGTATTAGAACCTATGACCATAGAACATACGGCAGCGCTATCTTTAGCGGCTTCAGATGGTGAACTTTGGAATATTTGGTACACAGATGTGCCTCACCCAGATGAGATGAAACAGTATATAGAGGCTGCGATAGCGTCTGAGAAAGCGGGAGAGGCGTTAACCTTTGTCGTGAGAGATAAAGTGTCTGGAGAGGTGATAGGTTCGACACGGATCTGCCGCTGGGATCAGTCAAATAGGCGATTAGAGATTGGCTATACCTGGTATGCAAAGCGCGCCCAAAGAACAGGTGTGAATACTGAAGCTAAATTACTGCTGTTAACCTACGCTTTTGAAACTTTAGATGTGATGGCTGTAGAGTTTAGAACTCATTGGCATAATCAAGCTGCAAGAGAGGCGATAACACGCCTTGGTGCTAAGCAAGATGGCGTGTTGAGAAATCATCAGCTGCTTGCAGATGGCACAGTTAGAGATACGGTTATCTACTCTATTATCGATAAGGAGTGGGAAACTGTGAAAGATAACTTGATGAAGAGAGTCGCACAATACAGCTAGTAGAAGCTGACTTAAATTCATCTGAATAATAAAATACGCACGGTTCAGCCTAAGGCTAGGGTGCTAAGGCTAGGGTGCGTATTTTATCGATACCATATACTAGGGAGAGTATAAGATGGATAGTCGCATCATACAGGGACGCTTAGAGGATGTGGATGTGATATCGCAACTCTTTAATGAATACCGTCAGTTTTATGGACAAGCTGATGATCTGCCTTTAGCGAGAAGTTTCATTGCTGAACGCCTTAGTGATAACTCCTCCATTATTTTTTTGGCTATCGATAGTCATGACCTCGGGTTAGGCTTTGTGCAACTGTATCCGGGTTTCTCTTCGATAAGTACTAAGCCTGTACTCAATCTCAATGATCTGTTTGTAACAAAACACGCAAGGTGTGTCGGCTTAGGTGTTAAGCTGATGAAGCTGGTTATTCAATATGCGAGAGACCATGGCATAAGTAAACTTGTGTTAGAGACACAAGAGGCTAATCAGCCTGCTCGCTCACTTTATACCTCTTTAGGCTTTGAAGTTGATAATGACTTTCTTACCTATTCACTTGATATTAAGCGGTAACTAAAGTAGAACAGTCGTCAATTATTTCGATAAGTTTGTGATAGGGATCCCATGTTGAATTTCGTTAGTCAAAGATTTAATTCATTTTGTCACCTAACAGGTAAAAGTTTGCTGCTTGTGCCCGTTACTCTGTTTTTAAGTGCTTCTGCAATGGCGGCAGATAAGCCGAGTGAGGCGGAACTGGCATTTAATGAAGAGGTACTTGAGTGTGCGTCATACTATCAAATCAGCTCGAATGTGATCGTAAACATGGATGCTCCACAGATGAAACCAGTGGGGGAGCGTTTACTTAACTCTTCAAAAAAGGCAATAGCATTAGCTGAGCAATATCAGAGCAAAGATGCGGTGGAGAAGCAGTTAACAGTTACCAAAGAGAAGCAGTTAGCCACACTGCCAAATGGCAAAAGTTTAGGCCCATTGATGAGTAAGTATAAAGTGGCTTGCCAGACATTGTTATCTGAGCCACAAAAACGCTTGGATTATTGGATAATGGCGACTATGTAACTCGGCTGTTTTATGGTCGGAAGGCTAGTTGTATGATAAAGAGTCTTAGGGCTTTTTTGAAAGAAAATGATAAGCCTTCCTGTCTAATAGCTATCAGTACGAGAGTAATGTCACTTCAAGCCATGATTGACCGATACGAGGGATAGATGAATTATTACTATTTAGTCGCTGCATTATTAGCATTGTCGACACTCATAATCCATATTCATCATGGAAGAAAACATTACCTGTTTCCTATGTTGTCGAGCGAGTTAGATCCTGTTGTAAAAGCAGTATTTCACTGCGTTTTTCATTTCGTATCCCTGTTTATTTTACTCTCTACGATCATTTTGGCTGCCTGTGGTTTTGATCTGATCTCAATGATGCAGGGATATGGTTTAGTGCTATTTATTGCTCTGAACTTTGGCATATTTGCGATTTGGCAGCTTTTTCTTGCCTTTGATAGTGAGATCCCATCGCCATTTCGTCGACTGTTTCAATGGATGCCCTTTGCTGGGATCGCTATCTTGAGTTTAGTGGGGAGCTATTTTTAGCCCTTTATCGATTGCTCCACGGCCAGCTTTAGCTTAGATACTTCTTTTTTACCGTTACTTTCCCACCTCTGAAAGATATTCACCTGAGATCTCTGTCAATTTATTGAACTTTCTGTATCTTATAACTCTAACTTTTGAATCTTGTACATCAGTAACAACTTTCATGTTTTTAAAGAGTTAACAAGATGTAACTCAGTTTGTTCCGTAGTAAGTATTGAAACATTTATGTATAAATATAAATGTGAGTGAGAGCATTATGATCAAAGTCAATGGATTAACTAAAGAGTACCAGATGGGCAATACCTCTGTGTTTGCACTAAGAGGGGTAGAGTTTACGATTAATCACAATGAGTTTGTTGCCATCATGGGACCATCAGGTTCTGGTAAATCGACATTGATGAATATCATAGGGTGTTTAGATAAACCTACTAGTGGTAGCTATCAGTTAAACGAGCAAGAAGTTGCTAGTTTAGATGATGATGCATTATCAGCGGTTCGCAACAAAGAGATAGGTTTCGTCTTTCAAAGTTTCCATCTATTACCGCGAATGAGTGCATTGCAAAATGTGTTGTTGCCATTACGTTTCTCTAACCCTCCAAATCAAGATAGCCAATATGCGAGTGAGTTATTAACTCGGGTGGGTCTAGGGACAAGGCAAGATCATAGACCAAATCAACTGTCGGGTGGTCAGAGACAAAGGGTTGCTATCGCTCGAGCTCTGGTTAATCGTCCAGCCATTTTACTCGCTGATGAGCCAACTGGTGCCTTAGACAGTAAAACATCTGTTGAGATCATGGATCTGTTTACCGACCTGCACAAAGCGGGACAGACGATTATTCTTGTCACCCATGAAGAGGAAGTTGCTGCTTATGCACAGCGAGTGATTCGCATGCGGGACGGTCATATTGTAGAGATTGAAGACCGGAGCACCTATGCCGCTTGATTGCCGTCCTAAGCTAAACTGCCGTCGTTTATGCTCGCTACTGTTTTTACCATTTTTGTTCATCCATTTTTCAAGCACCGCTGCTAATGAGTCACTGTTATTAACGGGAAAAGTCTCATCGGTAAAGTCACAGTCATTTATGGTACCAAAGGCCGGTGATGCATGGCGTTATCAGATACAGTGGATGATGCCGGAGGGGGAGATTGCTGAGCCTGGACAAGTGGTCGTTATTTTCGATAAAACTCAAATTGATAATCAGATTGAACAGCTAGAGGCGAGTTTACTGAGGGTGACAGCGCAGGAGCAGAGCACATCAATCGACTTAAAAGCGAGTGTTTTACAGGCAAAGTTCGATCTGAAACAGAAGGAAACAGAGCGTGATAAGAGTCAGCTTGATGCCGATGTGCCTGCGGACTATATCGCAGCCAAAGAGTATGCGGAGAATCAATTTAAGCTGATGCAGGCCAATAGTGAGTTGATTAAAGCAGAACAAGCATTAAAAGAGGTGTTAGATAAACAATCTGCCAGTAAAGCTCAGCTGGCAATTGATAGAAGCCGAGCTCAGCTTGAACTGCAACAAGCATTAGATGGAATAGAGCAACTCACACTAAAAGCGGAAATAAAGGGGCCGCTACTTTACAGTAGCGAACCTTGGTCTGATAAAAAATATGCGGTGGGGGACACAGTACAGATTGGCCGTCAGGTTGCAAGCTTACCAGCAATGGAGGAGTTGGAGGTTGTCGCTTGGGTCAATGAGGTCGATGTCGATAAAATTGAGCCTAGCAGCCGGGTCACACTAAGGCTGGATTCTCAATCTAATATGACCTTCAGTGGTCAAATTAAAAGTATCGGTAGGCAGGCGCAGAAGCAAGCAGCTTGGGGAAACAGTAACTGGTTTAAAGTGGAGATAAGTTTTACCCCCGATGAGAAAGTGAAAATTATTCCGGGTATGAGCGTATTAGTGACCTCGGAGGTGAAGTTATGAAAAAGACTGTTAACTCAATAGCAAGGAAGACATGGATTAAAAGCTTTGTACTCTCTTCGCTTACATTATCCTCAGCCTCTATGTTGTCGGCCTGCAATCATGAATCTGTGACCAGGGTAGAGCAAGGTGTCCTAAGTCAAAGTATCGAAGCATCCGGTGAGCTTGTTTCGGCTGATACCGTTTCATTAATGCCGCCTTCAATTCGCCGTGTGTGGCAGTATCAAGTTAAGCAGTTAGCTCAAGAGGGAGCAGAGGTTCAGCAGGGTGATATGGTTGCTCAACTCGACACCTCTGCCTTGACGCAAAAGCTCTCAGTTAAAACAGCCAAGTTAGAAGCGACTCTTCAAGATATTGAAACTTCCAAGTTAAGGAATGCAAAAAAACTTGAGGAGCTGAGACTGGGACTCGCGGAAGACAAGATGAACCTTGAGAAAGCGGAGCGTAAATTTAGGCTGTCAGATGAAACCGTAGCTGCCATTGAAAAGTTTAAATATCAAAAAGATGCAGAAATAGCCCGAGATAAGGTGAACTTAACAGAGCAGAAGCTGGTTTTAGAAGTGAAAGGGGCTAAACAGAGGGAGGCGATGTTGATGGGGGACCGTCAGAAATTTGCTGCTGAAGTTGAGCAACTTAAACGTGGAATACAATCCTTAACGCTTATCGCCCCGCGAAGTGGAATGGTGGTTTATTGCAATGACTCTCAAGGTAATAAGATAAAAGAGGGTCAGTCAGTATTTATGGGGGATGCGGTGCTAAGTATTCCAGATCTGACCCATATGCAGGTCAATATGACGATCCCGGAGGTTGAGGCGAGACGGGTTAAGATAGGTCAAGAGCTTAAGATTAGACTTGATGCGAACCCTGATAAGGTTTTTACCGGTAATATTATTGAACTCGGCGCTGTATTTCGCAATAAAAACCAAGAGGTTCCTTTAGTTGTTTTTGATGCTGTTGCCAGCATAGATGAAGCGGATACTGAGTTGATGCGCCCAGGTATGACCGCCAAAATATCGATTGATATTGCCAATGAAAAGCAGGAGTTACTTCTCTCTCTCGATGCTGTTCATTACGACGCTGGACAGGCATATGTGTTTACTCCTGATACTTTTAGTAACAGTAAACAGGCTGTCACTATAGGTGCGATAGGTAAAGAGCGAGTGTCTATCACATCAGGATTAGCATTAGGTCAGGAGGTTGTACTGCCATGAGTGAGTGTCAATTCTCTTTCACTAAGTCTGTAAATGGTGCATTTAATTTGAGCCGTAATTTAATGAAGTCATCAGTGTTAATCGCGATGTTGGCATTATCAGGCTGTAGCCAGCAAGCCAGTGATGGTGTGTTAACAATGGATGTTCAGCGAGCGGATTTTACCTTTGATATACCCGCAGCGGGTGAGCTAGAGGCGAGCAATGCAACTGCTGTAACTGTGCCTTCAGGATTAAGAGGTCCACAATCTTTAGCTTGGATATTAGCCAACTTTACTCAAGTTGAGGCCGGTGATGTGGTTGCCAGAATGGATCCAGAGCGGGAAAATTATCGACTTAAGATGGAACAGTTTGATTTCGATAAACTTGCTTTTGATAGTCAGATCCAGACAGAAAAAGACAATACGATTAGTCAAAACTTACTGGAAGGCACCCAGATAACGAGTCAGGAGAAAGATCTTGCTGAGCGTTACTTCAGTGATGATGAGCGGGTTTATAACAAGATAGAGATCATCGATCAGATGCGAAATCAGGACTATCTAGTGGCCAAGATGCACTATTTTGATTGGGGGTTAGAGCAACATGGCTCGCAAGCTGAAGCGGAGCAGGAGTTAATAAAGCTTAGACAAAAGGGGCACTCAGCCAAAATCAGTCGGTATGAGAGTAATCTAAATCAGATGGAGATCATTGCGCCTCATGATGGCCTGTTTGTTTACCAAGCGGGTTGGGATGGCTCTTTTCCCGTCGTGGGTGACATGATGTGGTCTGGCACCTCCATTGGCTTGTTGCCTGATACCTCAGTTATGCAAGCAAAATTATATGTTCAGGAGTCAGAGGCGGCGGGATTAGCTGTAGGAAAAAAGGCAACCGTTTATCTTGATGCCTATCCTGACAAACCTTTTACTGGTGAAGTCACTCAACTAGATGCCTTGGCAAAACCTAAGGATAAAGACAGTCCTGTTAACTACTTTCAATTTACCATTAGCCTAGATAGAACCGAGGTGGGCATTATGCAACCCGGTAGGCAGGTTCAGGCAAAAGTGCATATGTTGAGTTTACATAGCGTGTTGACAGTTCCCAATCAAGCACTTTTCCAAAAAGAGGGTCAGTATTGGGTCTACCTTAAAACGGCAGAAGGTTTTGTTAAACAAACCGTGGAGATGGGCAGCCGAAGTCTAAACCGCACCGAGATCACTAAGGGATTGAGTGAGGGGGATGTGATAGCACTGACTACACCTCCTAAAAGGAGTCGAGTATGAGGCACCTATTAGTTGAAAGCAAAGTTTATATCGAAGGAGTAAAGCAAGCCTTCGATGAGATGCGTCATCATAAGCTGAGGACTGCGTTGACCCTGTTAGGCATGATATTTGGTGTGGGCGCCGTGATTGCTATGTTAAGCGTGGGTGAAGGTGCAGAGAAAGAAGCACTTAAGATGATTGAATCCATGGGGGTTAGAAACCTCGTGGTTAATGCAAGGCCCACAGATGGTGAAGCGTTAAAATCGATACGTGAGCACAGCTTAGGGTTAAATCTAAGGGATGTTGAAAGTGCGAAAGATACACTACCTTTTGTTGAGCAGTGGAGCGCGGAAAAGCAGGTCAAAACGTTCAGCTTATTTAGTCTTGAGGGGCGCAGTGATGCGCAGGTTAAGGGAGTCACCTCTAGCTACTTCTCATTAACGGCACTTAAGCTGAGTGAAGGTAAGATATTTAATTCTGATGATGAACGTTATTACAATCAAGTGGCAGTATTAGGACCAGAAGCGGCTCGCAGCCTGTTTCCACAAGGACAAGCGATCGGCTGTGTAATTAAGGTCAATCATCAATGGTTCAAAGTAGTTGGTGTCTTGACCGATGTCGATACGGGTCAGTCTAAGATTCAAGGAGTGAAGTTAGGCGGGGAGCGCAATCAAGTGTTTATTCCATTGTCTACCGCTCTGAAAAAGCTTAATTTCAAGCCCCTTGAAGATGAACTTGATGCGTTTAAAGTATCAATATCTGAAGGGATTGAGCCCTCTTTAGCGGCGAAAAGCTTACGTCACTTAATCGACAGACGTCATGGTGGAGAGAAAGATTACGATATTGTGGTGCCAGCGGATCTGTTGGCACAGCATCAAAAAACACAGCAGATATTTAATATTGTGATGGCATGTGTTGCTGGGATCTCACTGCTTGTGGGCGGGATTGGGATCATGAATATCATGTTAGCAACGATTATGGAGCGCACAGGAGAGATAGGTCTGCTGCGTGCATTAGGTGCTAGACGAAAAGATATCGCGCGTCAGTTTCTCATCGAGAGTATCGCCATCTCTGCAACAGGTGGCATCATCGGGATCGGTGTGGGCTTGTTATTGGCCATGGTCATATCAACCGCTGCTGGCTGGCCTGTTGCCTGGTCTCCTTTTGCGATTATTCTGGCATTAGGAGTGTGCATGACCATAGGTGTCGGTTTTGGACTTTATCCTGCGAAGAAAGCGGCAAAGCTGGATCCTATTGTGGCCCTTCAACGAGACTAGTCATCATTATGCAGCCCACTTTTGAAGTGGGCTGCATCTTTTCTTCTATCTAATTTTACCCTGCTGACTATGTTTTACTCGTTAATCATAAAAGTGGGTAACAATTCAGCGGGAGCGAGGCTTTCAGAGCTTTTTTTTGAGAGTGAGGGGGCAAATTAGGGTATCCTTACGCTCCATTTTTTCGTCTGGCAAACTGCTGGGCAATGAGTTTTATAGCAATTGGTATAACTCCCTCGAAATAGAAGTCTGTTATGTTTTACGATCAAAATCTAGCTATACGCTATCCTAAAGGACCCTTTGCCATGTGGAGCGTTTACAGTTTCACAGGCGCCTCCATTCTTGCCTCCATTGTGTTTTCACTCCTGCTATTTTTATCGATTGATGATGATCCTTTGATGCAGTTTCTATTTGGAGGGTTGGCTATTGTCTTTGAACTGGGTAAATTCTTCGCCTGGTATGAGGTGGGTGAGCGCCATGCCAGACGAAACTATTCAGGTATGATCTTTGCGCTGGGCTTTTACGCTGTATTGGCGGCAATCTCTATTGGTGGCTCGGTTGGCGGGATTAATAGCGCGACCAATAAAGCTCAGAGTCATGTCGCTTTGCATCAGAGTAAGGTCAATGCATTTGATATGCAGATAGCTGCCATCGATAAGCAGATAGCACTTAATAATGTTGCTGCTGAGAAATACATTCAGATGGAGCGAATAGCCACAGGTGTAGTGAGAATACAGAATGAGAATAAACGGCTCAGAGAGGAGCAGCAAAAGTTAGCGGTGCAGAGAGACAGCCTACCGCTTGCTGAACAAGGCTCTGTGGTTGGACTGATTGATAGTTTGGCATCCTTTTTACATACATCGCCCCATACTGCTCAGTTAGGGCTGGTGGTGTTTCTCTCAATACTGTTGGATTTCTTTGCCGCTTTCTTCGTTGGTTTGATCGGTGAGGAGAATCGCTTTCGTCATCAATATCGTCATATGAAACCAATTACCATAGATAGCTTCACCTCAGGTGAGATGAAAGAGCCAGAGATGTTGAGCCACTTCACACCCACAATCAACAGTGAGTTTGATGGCACAGCTTGCAATGAACCCAATAAAACTGCTTATGAGAGGGTGATAGAGGCCTTGAGTACCCAGCAGGTGATGTGCAGTAAACGTGCAGTAATAACACAGCTAAAACTCAAGCCTGATGAGGTGGATGTTATCTTTACTCAGCTCTTTAATGAGGGCATTGTTAGCAAAAAAGCCAACAACCACTTTCAGTGGCATGGATTGCAAGGCTGAACTTATACAGTATAAAAACTGCGTTTAACTTATTAGTTGAGTTAAACGCAGTTGTTTTTACTGCACGTTACTGTTTCTTGAAGTTAATGGGCCTTGATACTCCGACCTCTTTTTTGACCGGTCTGCCGGGGTTAATACGTGAAAGGTGCTTTTTACTTGAAGGGACACAAAACAGCTCTCGTTGACCATTAACTATCTGATCCGGTGCGAACTGGTTATTAATCTCTAAAGCTTGGCTCCTCACCTTGTCTTGTTTGACATAGTTGTAGCAGACCAAGTGACGCTCTTTATTGCGTATTTTAAAATACTTATCTTTATGCTGCTTAGAGGAGGGGTTACACAGGAGTACGGGCTTACCAAGAACGGCTCTAGTTTTACCAAACTGATCCTCAATCATGATAGTTTCATTGGGCAATCTATCTCCCTCTTTGACGCCGTAGCATTGAAAGTGTTCGCCAGGCATATTGACTGCAACAGGTTTTGGCTTGACTAAGTTATCGCAAGCAGTAGTAAAGACTGAATAGGTTTTCTTGCGTAAATCGCTCGTAGACCAGATCCATCTGAAGTTACTGCTATTAACACTGTTCACTAATGGAAAGTTGAGTGTTCCCCAAGGGGAAGTACCTGAAGCCACAGTCCCTGAGAAATTATAGGGGGGTTGGCCATTTGCTAAGGAAGCTGATATCAAAGTGTTAATTTGTGAGGCATTAGGTCCTCCATTTTGCGCCCAACCCGATGAAGTGACATTAGACTGGTATGCCTTAAATCTTCCTGAGCCCGAGTAAACTGCATTATCAGCTTTTAAAATGGCTGACATACCTTGTGATACTTTGCCATCCCCCCAAGCAATAACGCTAACTGAACAGGTTTTTAATGACCTTGGGTCACTTTTTATATTGAAATTAAATGATTCAATGTTTCTCCACTGACTGCCATGAACGCCACGATAAACCACATTATTAGGGCTGCCATTTCCCGGTGAGTGCACCACAATAAAGTCGTTATCAACGGCGACATTACCTGTTACTGTGGTTGCGCCTACGATTCCTGAAGCGCTGATTAAACAGATACTGATTAATGTTTTCTTTAATATACTCATCTTGTATTTCCCTCTACTGAATGTTCATGTTGTCAACTTTATTGACGCGGTTAGCTGGTTCTATAAGCCGACTTGAACTGAAGTTTTAAATTATCAGGAAGAAATAAAAGTTCATTAAAGTTAGAGGGTTAAAAAGGGGCTACTTTCGTTTTTACCCAAATTGACCCTAATCTTTAGTGGACGGACTTGAGGGATGTGAATAAGTTGGCACCTATTGTATTGATTCAACTTAGCTTCAGAATTATCTGAAAAATAAAAGGAACATCTTATGAATATCAAGAGGAACTTAGCACTGGTTTCACTGTTTATTGTCGCAGGTACTGCATCTGCGCACCAGTTAGCTTTTGATAAATTGACCCCAAGTCATAAACGTATGCAAACAGTGGTGTCATTTGAGCTCAATGAAGAGGAGATCATTAATCAGTATCATTTTCGCGCTAAGTATTTTGATATTGAAAAATGGATGATGAGTAAAAATCTAGTATTGAAAGCGGATCACCTTACCAATGGAGAAGTAGCACATCACGGAGTGCATACAAAGCAGCTAGAGCAGCCAGAACTGACTTTGAGTGCTCAAGGTGGTATTCATCATACTGTAGATCCTTTTAACCGACTAAACAGTGTAGCTGGAAGTTCAGGAGGGGAGCTAAACAGTGTTGTTAATCGGGTAAATATTGCTGGGCTAGTTGCGGTGTCTATATGTAACGCCTATACAAGTGTCAATATTAAGCAGGCTTCTTACCATCTTACACCCAAATTTACAGCCCCAGTTAGTTTGTTACAGGGGATAAACCCTAGTACGGCTGAACTCAGCGATTACTCCCTTAGTGAAGGGGTGAAATTTAGCTGTGTCCATCCAATTGATGTGGCCAATCCCTTGCCAAGAGAAAGCATTAAGGATGTTAAGCAGCTAAAGTATGGAACGGCTAGTAAAATAAAGTAACAGGCTAGCATACATAATGTTTATTACTTACAGGTATGGCTTAAAGTTTATTATGTCTCCATTGATTCACTTTTTATCTGTAACATTATCTGATTGAGGTGAGTCGTGAGTTGCTCTCTATCATGGCTAGACAGCTCACATTCAGACAAGACAAAGTGGCAGGTTTTTACCACGTTACGCCACCTTGGATTGTCTGGTAGCGTCTTTAGGCTGAGGTATTTGTCCAGTGATCGGGTTCTGAGCCGTCCCGAGTCCACCGATATTTTCCAAATTTTACTTCTATCAGCAAGTTCTACCTTGTTGGTTTGGGTCGCTTTCTCCCAAAGGGCGATACAATCGATCATGGTACTGACCAGCAGTTCAGATAATGGCTGACTTGAGGGGGAAACTGTTTGTTCACTTTCATTATTAGAGAGTAAAAATAGTTGCTGTTTATGGGATTCGATCACAGTCAGAAGATGTTGTTGGGCTTTTCTCTTCTTCACAATATAGAGAGAGATGATAAACCCGATAAACAGACTGATACTGGTGATGATTAACGATAGATTAACCAGCTTATCAATTTTTTGCGTTTTACCTTGATTAATCACTTGCTCTTCGACAAGAGCTCTTTGAATGCGCTCATTTTCAATCTCTCTTTGAATAATATTGATGTTCTCGCTGTATTTGGCTTCGAGGAGTGTTTCATGTAGTGCTTGGTATCTCTTTAAATAGACTATGGCTTCGTAAGGGTGGCCATTGTCATAATAGAGATCACTGGCGTAGCGGTAGATTTTCATTTTTTGCAGTGAGTTTTGGTTCGAGTCACTGTGTTTGATGGCCTCTTCGATATATTCAATAGCCTTAAGATCATCAACTTCATGTTTGGCAAGCTGAGATTTCAATAGGTAGATATCATCATGGAAGGAGTGCTCGTTAGAATCTAGATACTGTGATAGCGTTTCTATCACTTCACTTGCGGGTGTTAATTCATTGGCGTTGATATGTATAGTTGCAAGTGAGACTAGAGTTGAGATGAGATCGATTTGATTTAATGTGTCGCTGTATGCTTTGATGATTTTATTGCTGTAAAAGTAGCGTTTATGATAGTCACTGGTGATGTCGTATATTGCAGCAAGATCACCGTAAAGGTGAGACATGGCGTTGATAGCATAAATATCTGTGTTGGCACTGGTATAAATAATATAATGTTCAAGAGATAGTTCAAAATAGTGTTGTGCCTCTTGGAATTTTTCAAGGCTTTTGTACATTAAACCTAAGTTTCTCAGGGTAATTGCTAGGTATAGGTTATTGCCAATTCTCTCCTTAATCGTTAGGCTTTTTTTGTAATATGTTAGTGCATTAGAGTAGTTGGTAAGCATCTCTTCTATGATAGCTAGATCATTATAGCTTTTAGCTAACCATAGATCTGATGCTGTCGTTTTCGCAATAGTAAAAGCTTGCTCAAATAATTTTTTCGCTGCTTGATACTCTTTTCTGTATAGATGTTGAGTGGCTTTTTTACGAAGCCATAGGTACTGGATCTCATCACTTCTATTAAACTCATCGCTTTGCTTAACTGATTGCAGATACTCTTCAGCTGTTTGGCTGTCACCTAAGTCTAGGTTGATATCATAAAGGGCGAGCATGAGCTTAGCAGTCATGAGTGGGTTAAGCGTTCTATCGACTTGCTCAAGCTTCTCTTCACACACTGTTTTGCTTATCTGTGCACTCTCCTGTTTCATACTTATATGACATTGTTCTACAATGGAATTTTCAGCTTGCGCTAACGATGTCATTAATAATGCGAATAGGCATAAATATGAATTAATTTTATATTTCAACTCGGTTCCGGTCCTTAGAGTATGCTTGTTTTTTGATAGTGAATTAATATAAATCGAGTTATTAGCTAGTGTTCTTTTGTTTTTTTAGTTTTAAATACTTAAATTTGTTGCTTTGGTAACATATACGTAATTTGTGGCAAGGTACAGAATCTACTTAACAATTGAGCTACAAAATTGCGCTTTTTGTGAGGACTGGGCTCATTATTTTGTTTGAGGAACTTTCTAACAAACTCACTTTAAGGAATATGAACAAGGTGAAAACGATTGGATTGATTGGCGGTATGAGTTGGGAGTCGACCCTTAGCTATTATCAAGCACTTAACCTAGGGGTTAAAGCTGAACTTGGCGGGTTACATAGTGCGAAAATAGTACTGGTTAGTGTTGATTTTGCTGAGATTGAGAAGCTTCAGCATCTTGGAGAGTGGGACAAGACAGCAGCGATCTTATCTGAAGCTGCAAGCGGGTTAGAAGCGGCGAACGCTGACTTTTTCATGATCTGTACTAATACTATGCACAAGGTTGCAGATGAGGTGCAGGCTAAAGTGAACATCCCGCTACTGCACATTGCTGATGCAACTGCTGAGTTATTGGTTAAAGATGGTATCAAGAAAGTGGGGTTATTAGGCACCCAATTTACCATGGCTGAATCCTTTTATAAGGGAAGGCTGACGGAAAAATACGGTATAGAGGTACTAACCCCAAGTGATGATGACCAGTCAATCATTCATCGAGTTATCTATGATGAGCTTTGTCAAGGTGTGGTAAATGCACAATCCCGATCTGCCTATGTGGAGATTATTGAAAAGCTGAGGGACAATGGCGCTGATGCGGTGATACTAGGTTGTACCGAGATAGCTATGTTAGTCAAAGAAACAGACACCAATGTGCCACTTTATGACACCACCGCTATTCATGCTGAGGCTGCTGTTAAAATAGCATTAGATTGTTGATATCGTTTTTTTAGCTACTTGCAGAGGTGTTTTTAAACAGGGCTTAGAAGTTTACCGATGTGTACCTACGTACGTTTCGTCTTGGTTGGTGTTTTGTTGTTGAACCGATCATAAGATGTTTCCGAATTGGTGCTTTCTGTCCTGTTTTTCGCCAAACCTGTATGCTTCCTGAATGGCCTTGTTGCTCTTTGTTGGAATCGATAACCTTTGTGCCGAACTTGTATTAATCTGCATGCAATTTATAAGACAGATGTAACAACAATAATCAGTTCGGGGAATTACTTTGAAAACATTAACTATTGCAGCAGCTTCTCTACTCGCCATTTTTGCATCAAGCAATGTGGCTGCAGCCAATGACCATAGTGGTTTTTATGTGGGTGGCAGTTTAGGACAACTAAAAGTAAAAACAGAGGATAGTGATAATGGCTTAGGCTTTGGTGCCTACGGTGGTTATAACTTCAATGATTGGTTTGGTTTAGAAGCCAACATGTATCTTTCAGGAGATCTTGGTGGCAATGGTTATGATTTAGGTGCTGGTACGTTTGCTTTTACCCCCAAATTTACTTACCAAATTAATGACACCTTTGCTGTGTATGGCAAAGTAGGTATCGCTTCTATGGCTGTTGTGTATCGACCTGATAGAGGTATAGATGAAGACTTTACTGGCTTTGGTTGGGTCTATGGTGTTGGTGTTAATGCCTCTATTACTGAGAACCTTAACATCCGTTTAGGCTATGATATTGTTAAAGGCGATCTCGACTCTGAGTATTCATTCAGTGAGCAAAATGTGGATACTGATATCTCTAACTTTGCGCTAGGTATGCACTACCAGTTTTAAGCTTTAATTGGCTAAAGGTTAAATGACAAAAGGGATACTGATACCGTTAGGTGTCGTATCCCTTTTTTGTATTTCTCACTTATCTATACCGATTGATATAGTCTTAAAGCACTAAGCTTCCTAATGCAAATCCCAATGCGACAGAGGTAAAGATGGTCACAAGTCCAGGGATCAGGAAAGGGTGATTAAATACCATCTTACCAATTCGTGTCGACCCCGTATCGTCCATCTCTACGGCTGCTAACAGGGTTGGGTAGGTGGGCAAAACAAACAGGGCACTTACCGCAGCGAAAGAGGCGATTGCAGTTATTGGTGCAACACCTATGGCCAGTGCGGCAGGCATAAGGGCTGTAGTAGTAGCACCCTGGGAGTAGAGTAGCATAGAGGCAAAAAACAGAGTGACGGCTAACATCCAAGGGTATTGATTGAGTATGTCTGCAGACAGCGCCTTAATCTCAGTGATATGACTTGAAACAAACGTATCTCCCAGCCAAGCAACACCTAACACACAGATACAGGCACACATACCGGATTTAAACGTTGGAGCATTGGAGATCTCTGAAGGGTCTATTTTGGTAATTGTCACGATAGCGGTTGCAGCCGCTAGCATAAATACCATGATAGCTTCGTTACGGCCCAATGCAGGGTCTTGAATGAGATTAACAGTGTCTGAAATTAGGGTTGCATAGACAATCACACCGACAATGGCGGTGACAAAAATAGCCGTGGCTGTTTTTGCTGTTGGCAGCAAATTACGCTGAGTTTGCCCCTGAAGTTTAATCAGGCCTTTAGCTTGACGCTCTAGAAAAACAGGATCATCTTTTAATTCACAGCCAAGGAAGTTAGAGACAAATGCGCCTATCATACAGGCTGCAAAAGTAGTGGGAATACAGATGGCTAGCAAGGTTAAGTAGCCCACGCCCAGAGGCTCTAAAATACCAGAGAAGAAGACCACAGCTGCGGAGATAGGTGATGCTGTAATGGCAATTTGTGAAGCAACAACAGAGATCCCTAATGGACGTGAAGGTCTAATTCCTTGCTCTTTAGCGACCTCTGCAATAACAGGTAAAGTAGAAAATGCAGTATGGCCAGTTCCTGCAAGTAAGGTCATGAAGTAGGTGACAATCGGTGCGTAGAAGGTGATACGTTTAGGGTGTTTTCTAAGAAAACGTTCCGATAGGTCGACCAATAGCTCCAGTCCGCCGGCCACCTGCATTGCAGCAATTGCGGCAATAACTGACATAATGATCAAGATGACATCAATGGGTATGTGCCCGGTATCAACTCCTAGAAACAGTGATAAAACGAGGACACCAGCGCCGCCAGCTAATCCAATTCCTATTCCACCGATACGTGCCCCGAGATAGATAAAAGCGAGCACAACGAGCAGTTCAACAACGACCATAATTAACCCTAATGTAATAACATTCAGCGAAAATATACCGATTTAAAAGAGGTATATTGATTTGCCTGAGGAGAAGCTTATGTTGTTTTTGGTACCGCTTTTTCCTAGGCGCTAAATTTTACTCCCCTTATCCCCTATATAACGGTACTTAGTTGACTATTTTTTTAAGCTGTGATTTTGCTCACGTAGCCCTAAGTTTTTAATGGGGCATGCGCACAATTATCCCGTTTTTTGATTTAACCTAAAATCGCATATTGAGTCACTTTTACGCCATTAATAATCAGCTTATTGATTGTTTTTTATCAGAACTTTTTCTTAAATATCGCTTAAGGAGTTCATAAGTTGTATTTACCTTCTTACCACCTTCCTGTAACTTAACTGTAACCAGTCTGTTTTATACTTTGTGCTGGTTTTAGATGTAAAAACAACAGCAATTTGAACAGAAGAGTCAAATGCTGAAATAAAACTAGGTTAAATGGGTTATTTTAAGGGGTTAATATGTTTACCAAAGCAAGCTTGCTTGCCTTGGCGATAGGTGGTGTGTCCACGTTCGCCCAAGCAGCAGACAATCTGATCATCTCTGAGTATGTCGAAGGCAGCAGCAACAATAAAGCGTTCGAGCTCTACAATCCAACCACCGCAGCGCTAGATCTTAGCCAATATGAAGTTAAATTCTACTTTAACGGTAATACACAAGCAGGTACAACAATCAGCTTAAGTGGCTCATTGGCACCTGGAGAGGTGTATGTGGTCGCTGATAATGATTCAAGTGCTGATATCTTAGCCATTGCCGATCAAGTCAGTAATAGCAGTTTTTACAATGGCGATGATGCACTGGTACTCATGTCAGGTGGCGTCGTTATCGATAGTTTAGGTCAGGTTGGTTTTGATCCTGGTAGTCAGTGGGGAAGTGGAGATCTCTCTACCCAGAATAATACACTTAGACGTAATCCAGATATGTTGATCGCAGATACTGTGGTTGATGATGAAGCGAGCTTAAATACTTGGTTAGGTTTTGCTCAGGATGATATCTCTGATCTGGGGATGTTTGACGGTTCAGGTCCAATTGATCCGCCTCCACCAGTAGATCTTGTGTGCCACGATCCTTTTGTGACAATCCATGTACTGCAGGGCCAAACTGATGTGAGCCCATACAATGGCCAAACTGTTGAAGTTGAAGCGGTTGTAACCAGTAATCAAGAGGCAGGGCTTAAAGGACTCTTTATCCAGATGCCTGATGATGCAGTTGATGCCGACCCACTGACCTCAGAAGGTGTCTTTGTTTATACTGGTGGAGATACTGGTTACCTAGCTGGCGATCTTGTTCGCATGCAAGCTGTGGTTAAAGAGTTTAATGGACTCACTGAACTGACCGATCTTGTATCTCATACATTGTGTGCTTCTGCTCAGGCAATCCCAAGCCCAGCAAGTGTGACACTTCCAGTTGCTGATATCGCAGATCTTGAAGCGTTTGAAGGGATGCGAGTGAGCTTCACTCATAATTTAGTCGTTAACGAAGTGTATAACTTAGGCCGTTATGGTGAACTATTGCTTGGAAGTGAGCGTCACTTTATCGGTACGCAAGTTGCTGCTCCAGGCGCCGATGCCTTGGCTGTTACTGCTGCGAATGCAAGGGATGCTATTGTACTTGATGACGGCTTAACGGCTCAAAACCCAGATCCGGTTCGTTACCCTTCACCAGGCTTAAGTGCCGATAACACTGTTCGTGTTGGTGATACAGTTACCGGATTAAATGCCATGATGCACTATGCATTTGGTAAGTACCGTTTGATGCCTGTTGATACAGTCAATTTCATTGCTGAAAACGCAAGAACGCTTGCACCTGAACTTGCTGCGGGTGGTAATCTAACCGTGGCAAGTTTTAACGTTCTTAACTACTTCAACGGTGACGGTGCTGGTGGCGGGTTCCCGACCCCACGTGGCGCTGATACTGCGACAGAGTTTGAGCGTCAACGAGCGAAGATCATCAGTGCTATGGTAGGTATTGACGCGGATCTGTTTGGTTTGATGGAGATTGAAAATGATGGCTTTGGCAGTGATTCTGCGATTGCGGATCTGGTCTCAGGGCTGAATACAGCTATCGGTGAAACTCGCTATGGTTATGTTAATGCGGGTGGAAGCTCTATCGGAACCGACGCTATTGCTGTTGGAATGATCTATCGACTCGACAAAGTTAGCCCACAAGGTGCGGCTAAAATTCTGTCAACGGCTAACTCACCGTTAGACGATGCTGGTGCGCCTCTGTTTAATGATGGCAAAAACCGTCCTATGTTGACTCAGTCCTTCTCTGTTAATGATAGTGATGAGTCATTTGTTGTTGCAGTCAATCACTTCAAATCAAAAGGTAGTAATTGTGACAGTCTTGGCGACCCTAACCTTAATGATGGTCAAGGAAACTGTAATGTCACTCGTACCCGTGCAGCGCAAGCTGTAGGCACTTGGTTAGCGGCTGAATACCCACAGGCTCCAGTGCTCTTGATTGGTGATTTGAACGCCTACGCACAAGAGAATCCATTAACAGCATTAAAAGATGCTGGGTTTACTGAGCTGTTTGATCACTTAGATAAAGTCGGTGCATACTCTTATGTGTTCTCTGGTGAAACGGGTCAGCTAGATCACGCTTTAGCCAACAGCGAACTGATTGACAGCGTAGTGGATGTTACTGAGTGGCACATCAATACCGATGAGCCGCGTATACTCGACTATAACGAAGAGTTTAAGTCAGCTTCTCAGATTGAAAACTTATACAGTGATAGTGCTTATCGCTCATCAGATCATGATCCTGTAGTCGTCTCTTTACTGCTTGAAGCAGCTAATATCGCTCCAGTGGCTAGTTTCACTTTCGATCTGCAAGGTGCTGTGGCTAACTTTACCAGTACCTCTACCGACGAAGATGGTGATCTGGTCAGTTATGAGTGGACATTTGGCGACGGTAATGGCGCTGATGGACAAGCCGTAAGTCATGAGTATGCTCAAGATGGTGATTATGTTGTGACACTAACGGTGACCGATGATGGCGGCTTAAGCCATAGTGTTTCCCAAACTGTGACTGTGGTGACTGAGCCTGAAAATATGAAGCCAGTTGCTGTTATCCATCATATCGATCTTTGGTTTATCGATATCTTTGTATCGCTTAGCTATGACGAAGATGGTTATATTACTCGCCATAAGTGGAAGTTTAATGATGGCAGCAAAATTAACGGTCCTGTGGCGGTTAAGTTTGCAAGTCGCGCATCTAAAGTTAAGCTGGTTGTAACAGACAATGATGGCTTAAAAGACAGTGCTAAATTAAGATTTTAAAGAGAAGAGTTTAACTTTTTAGTTAACAACAAAAAGCCCGCATAGCGGGCTTTTTTACGGCGTGATTTTTGTTTAATACCAATCAGTATAAAGATTTGATCGCTCAGCGAGAGTTTAGCGGTTCTGAGGCAAGGTCCTTAATTGCTCCTGCATTAATGACATTCACCACATCCATGTGGTTTGCAACGAGTGAAGAGCATAGTTATTCTACGGTTTAGCTCGTTAACACAGCATCAGAACCGCTAAAACTCGCCTGTAGGGAGTGTTTTTGGCTGCCTACTTCTGCGTTGAATGAACTCATAAGGGAACAACCATTCTTTCATCCATTCGCCTTGAATTAGTTTGCCAAAAGACACTCTGAGTAGATCAACTTCTTATACTGATTGGTATAAATAGAGACTATTTTTTTACCCACTTACCATTTGAGCTTTTGATATATTGCCCACGTTTGGTGGCTTTCATCGCTTTCTCGGCAGCGAGTTTTGCTACTTCACTAGCAGAAATACCATTTTTTCTCGCAATCTTTTCGTAGTGAGCTTTACGTTTTGCATTCACCTCTTTTGCTACCGCAGTAGCTTGAGGGTCACTTTTTACAACCCCTAAATAACCATTAGGTTGCTCGCCAACTAATCCTTGTGATTTAGCATCTTGTAACGAGATCGCAAATGCGTTTAGGCTCAGCAGTAGACCTGCGGCGAGCACGAGTAACTTAGTTTTCATTCTGTCCCCCTTAATTAACTGAGCCGTTAAAATAGTTCATCATTGGTAAGTAGCTCATCAAGCTCTTTATCCACTTTAATGCGTATCTCATGTTCAATTTTAACATTGAGATTGATCACGATTGGCTTATCTGGTGGCTCTATCTTCACTGTGGGCGTGCAGCCCGTCAGTAGCAGGAGAGCGGTGATTGCGCTCAACGTAATGCGTTGGATTTGCAACTTTTTCACGGCTATTTCCTTTTATCCAGTTTCTCGAAGTTATTTGGGTCTAGGCGTTAACTATAACGGGTTTAAGATGACAATAAGCTGAACGCCTGCTTTAATTCATCGATTGTTCTATTTGAGTCTGTAGCTTATCACCTATCTGCAAACTCTTTAAAAGTAGTAACATATTCTCCTCTTGAGAGTAGTTCAAGTGAATTGGTCGTTCAATCCCTATAGTGTGACCTTTCACATTGACGTTTAAGATGGCATCTCCCGATGGCTCCATATCAAAGGTACTGGCAAGCTCAGAGTATTCAAGGTGCTCCAAAGTTGAAAAAGCAAAGTCCAGATAGGGCTGCGAGGTTCTCATCTGATCTACCGCAGGATTACCGCTGAGGGTAATAAGTCCACCTGGCGCACGAGCTGCCAGCCGTCCACCACTGACAGAAACTTTACCGTCGATAAGATCGACAGGTAGTACACCATCAAATATCCCATCGGCGTAGAGTCCCACTTGCGGTTGTATCGCTATCAGCTGGGCAAGACTTAATCCTTGAAGCACTAAATATCCATGGGAGGGGGCGTTCAGGTTCAGGTCAAACTCGGGTAGAAGAAGTTCGCCTCCTAATAATTTACCGCCCGCATTCATCTGGATATTGGCATTCGTTAAATTCGCCGGCACATTAGTTGACTGGCTATCTAACTTTTCTGAGTCTTTGGATATAGATATGTTGGCATTTGCTTTGAAGTCTTCGATAAGCACACCAGGATTAAATGCAACCGCTGACAGATTGATGTCGGGGCAGGAGAGTGTACTTTGCTCCTTGGGAGAAACTATAGATTGATCTTGGCCAGTACGATTCAGCTTAAGGTGGCAGCTAGCATCCATCATTGCGCCTTCAAATGGGAGCTCGTTGATACTGCCTCTAAGATCACTTAATTTTGGGGTGAAATCTAAGGAAAAGTGGCTTTGTGAGAGGGGGGATTTGCCATTTTTTGTTGTTTTCGTCTCTTGGGTGAATTGGTAATTAAGGTCTAACCTAGTGTGGCCATCGAGATTGAGACTTGGTGGAAGGGAGTAATTTGCATTTATCAGACCTAATACCGAGCTTATGTCAGTGTCGAGTATCGCTTTCCCCTCAACAGTAAAGTCAGTTAGGTTGGGTTGAGTTAAATCTGGTGTGGCTGTGTGCGTCGAGTCTAGATTTAGTCCATCGAAAGACCAGTGCTCTTGGGTGTTTAAATCTTGCTTATTCCAGTTGAAGCTCTGTATTAGCTCGCTTTGGCTCAACTCAAGGAGCTTCTCTGTTCTAAGGCGTCTGTTCTTACGGTAACTTCGCTTTATCTCGAGTCCCTCAATCTGGTACTTGGCTTGGTTTTGCAGGCTTTGCTGTTTAAGCAGTTGGTTCAAATTGGTATGCTTATCGATAGCCAATTTAAGGTTTGCAGTCTCCATCAATGTTAGCGTAAGGGAAGGAAGCTGAATGTTTACCTCCTGATTAAGTAGCGTAGGAGCCGTTGCTGTTTCTGTATTTTTTGATTTTGCGTGAGCCACTTGTGAGCCTGTTTGCAGCAGTTCATTGGCTAGTTGTTGGAGCTTAAATCTTGGGATCTCTAGTGACAATTGAGTTGTGCCATCATCAAGTTGTGACTTTTCTAACTTGATCCTATCCAGTGATTGCAAGTTTGCTTCCTGGGTTGAAACTGAGATGGAAGGGAGGGCGAGTCCCACAGTTTTACTTATTTTTTTATCTAAGAAGTTAATACCTTCAGAGCTTAATGAAAATATAGAGCCGTTAAACTCAATCGCTAAAACCTCTGGCTCGTTATCCTTAGAGTGCTTTGTTGCTGTGAGATAACTGGGCGCATCTGTATGAAGGCTAAGGTTGTTAGCGTTAAAGCTCACCTCTTTTGTTTTAGAGGAGGGCTGCTTATGGTCGTAGCTGACGGGACCTAAGGCTAACGTAAATGAAGGAAACGTTATTGAAAGGGTCTCGTTTGAGTCATTGAGATTTAGAGGGGAGTGAGTTCGCAATGAGAGTGATTTGATACTCATACTCATAGCCATAGCATCTTCTCGATTACTGTGCTTTTGTGGCGTAGGCTCATGCAACATCAGCTCTTCACTATGAAAAAGTGTCGCTTTATCTAGATTTAGGCTGAGCTCTGTTCCTATCTTGTTGCTCTTTGCTTTTACTTTACCCGTTAACTCTGAAGTGGTTTTTGCGAGCTCAAGGGCATAAGAGGAGAGCTGCTCAGGTAGGATAGTGGTTAGTTCAAGCCTCTTTTTGGTTACAGTATTAAGCGACCAATCCCCCTCTAACTCAGCCCTTTGAGTTTCACTCTCCAAGGTTAGGTTTAGGGTTTGTAATATGGCTTTGGCAGAGAGCATTTCGTTCTCAATCGCGAGTTGAATCTTAGGTGATAGAAGCTTTCGCTCTGCAAATGAGTAGTTAAGTGGCTCGTTCAGCTCAAACTTCATACTCAAGGGATTAAAAGAGGTGGCTTTATTGTCTGGATGCAACAGCTCGCTCATCTTGAGAAGCGATTTATCTTTAATTAGCGATCGTAATGCAACTTGTTGCCGGTGATCGGGAGCGACAGCTATCGAGAAGGGCTGTAAGCTCAATGATAGATCTGCAATATGGCCATTAATCGTAAATTGAGTTAGAGACGTTTCAGGAGTGATAATAAGATCTGCTAATTGTGTCAATTTTAGCTCTGTGTTTATAAGCTCATGGTTTGATGTCAGTTGTGCGGTTTTGAGATTAAGCTCTGCTTGACTATTCAGTGTGCCACTCAATTGTAATCCTAACTCATCAACTCTTTGTTTTATCAATATCAGACTAGTTAACGCCTTGTTATTAATAGGCTGTTTGGCAATATTGTTAAGGAGTGTTTGAACTTGCTCAAACACGACTGAGGTAGAGAAGGCCCATTTTGTGTCACTTAATTGAGCATCCATCGATAATAGGGTTTCACCCTTTTGCGTGAGTAAACTAGAGAGTGCGCCTTGGTTATCTAAGGTGAGGTAAGCTAAAACCAAGTTTAGTGGATTAGTGGTTCCGTTTTTCAATGTGAGTGTTGTTGGCCCAATCTCTATCTGCGGGAGTTGAGCGATATCCAGTGCCACAGTGGGGCCCTGTTGATCGACATTTTTCCCCTCATCAGTGAGGACGGAAGGGTTGAGTGCAACATCCACTTGTCCCAGTGAGATTTTAGCTATCTGATCCGTTGAAAAATTGAGAAGAGAAAAAGAGGGGGCCAAGGTTAACTCAAGATCTTTAATCTTGATGTCGCTATCTTTTACCTCAAGGAACACATGCGCGAAGTGCCATTGAGTGATCGAGTGAGGGCGGATACTAAGCTTAGTTATCTGAGTGTCATAACTGGCTAGATACTGATTGGCAAACTTAACTGTCAGCCACTCATAGCTCATCAACAAGGCTGTGAATAGGCAGATAAAGAGAAGTGTAAAGGCGAGTATAAGTCGCTTCATCCGAGATAAGGTTCGGAGCATCAATATAGTTTTTCCCAGTAATTTGTTGAGTTTATACCCAAGCGACCTCAAGATGCTGAATCCTGCACCTTGAAGTTGTTTGGGTATAGTATGATGAAAAAACAAATATTTGAAAAGTGACGATTATATTGATTGGTATTAAGGTCAGCTCCATAAAGAGCAATAAAAAAGCCAAGCTAATATTCATCAGTATAAGAATTAGCTTGGCTTTCGTTTATATAGTGCTATTGGCGGCTCATCAGCTTAACAACAAAGTTAACTCTTCCAACGGATCTTAGTGGTTAAGGTGTGTGATTCATCAGGGGCTAAAGTTACTGCATCATCTAGTACGTTAGCTGCTTCTAAGCAGACCATAGAGAGGTAGTCGTCGCTATTGAATCGAGAAAGGCGTTGAGATTTTTCTATCCAAGGGTTCCAGAGTACAGCTGAACGACTATTTTCACGATTAACCTCTATCACACCCTCAGGTGTCACTAGCTCCTGCAGATCACTTAGCTTGGTATAGACGCGATCTGTCTCTTTGTCGAAGGAGACCTCATCACCTTGTTGCTTGAACGGGCCTTCTCCAAATTCAATGTATTGAGAACCTTCAAACCCTTTGGCCTTGAGTTGAGAGATATCCCCAATAGGGAAGTAGGTATGCAGTGCCTGCGTAAAACTAATGGGGTAACCAGACAAGTTTGTATTTTTAAGGGATACCGTTAAGGTGCCATTTAAGATAAATAGCATTTCGACTCGAGTATCGTGGGGCCAATAAAGCTTATCTTCCTCACTAATTTTCAGCGTAAACCTAAGCTCGACGCCAGAATCTTTCATCTGTACAGACTCTAGTGCCCATAATCGGGTACGGGCAAAGCCATGTTGTGGCCAGTCAGAGTTATCGTTCATGCCAAACCAGGGCCAGCAGACAGGTATTCCGCCTCTGATCCCGCTACCTGCTTGATAATCATCTGCAGATGAGACCCAAAGTAAGGGCGCTTTTCCCGTTGGCTGGAAAAAGTCAATTTGCGCCCCTTGTAAGAAAATTCTGGCTTTACATGCCGGAGTATCAACATCGACGTACTCTAATCCGTTGGCGTGCTTTTTAGTTGTCACTGAACCCATGCTCTGTTTCCTCATTCCAAATGCTGGACTCACTTATATTGATACAAGCTCTAAATATCGAGATTGTTTGGATATGTTTGATAGTGAGTCGGAATAATAATGCAGCTAGCTTAGCTTGTTTTGCACTTTTTCATAAGAGGTACTTGTGTTCTATTTACGGTTACGCTGTTCGGGTGCGCAAACAAACTGAGAAAAGCGAAAGGTTTCAGTAACGGTTCAGAGAGATTAAGGTCAATATCTTGCGTGGACGAAAACTGCCTCTTGTAAAAGTCATTATTTAAACGCATGATTGAAACCATTGTATGAAAGGTCTGAACTTTATTAGCTGCGTATAAAAATAAAAGGATTAGGGAATGCCGACATATCAAGCACCACTTCGTGATTATCAATTTGTATTAAATGAGTTACTTAATATCTATGAAGAGAGTGAGTTACAGGGATTCGATGAGATTGATGCAGATCTTGGCGATGCCATTCTTCAAGGTGTGGCAGACTTTGCTACCGAGATCATGCTACCGCTAAACAGTAGTGGTGATGTCGAAGGTTGTAAGTTGCTTGATGGTCATGTTATTGCACCTAAGGGCTTTAAGGAAGCTTACCAGCAGTATGTGGATAATGGCTGGGGCACTTTGACCTGTGATCCTGAGTTTGGTGGCCAGGGACTTCCTGAAGTTATTGGTGTGTTTGCAACCGAGATGAAAACCGCTACTAACATGGCGTTTGCCATGTATCCAGGGTTAACTCATGGCGCTTATGCTGCGATACATGCACATGGAAGTGACGCATTAAAGCAGAAATATTTAGAAAAACTGGTGACAGGTGAATGGACTGGGACCATGAACCTGACAGAGTCACATGCGGGTACAGATCTGGCGCTACTGCGCACAAAAGCTGTCGATGCAGGTGAGGGGTTTTTTGCTATTTCAGGTGAAAAGATATTTATCTCATCTGGTGATCATGATTTAGCCGAAAATATCATACATCTAGTGCTAGCCAGACTACCCGATGCACCGGCAGGGGTGAAAGGGATCTCTCTGTTTGCAGTGCCTAAATATCTCGTCAATGACGATGGCAGTATTGGTGATGCTAACAAATTGTGTGCGACTGGGCTCGAGCATAAAATGGGGATCCACGGAAACTCAACCTGTGTGATGAACTTTGATGGAGCACTCGGTGAGCTAGTGGGCGAGCCTCATCAAGGCTTACGTGCCATGTTTACCATGATGAATCAGGCCAGATTAGGAGTGGGCGTGCAAGGTTTAGGTGTCTCTGAGATCGCCTATCAAAATGCACTTATTTATGCGAAAGGTAGAATCCAAGGGCGCGGCTTAAGTGGCGTTAAAGCCCCTGAAATGGCGGCGGATCCTATTCTAGTCCATGGTGATGTTCGCCGTATGTTGATGTCTCAAAAAGCCTTCAACGAGGGAGCGAGAGCCATGATGGGTCAGCAAGCGTTATGGCTGGATAAAGCAGAGCGTCATAGCAACCCTGAAAAGGCCAAGGAGGCCTCTAAGTTAGCCGCACTGTTTACCCCTATTGTGAAAGGTTTCGTGACTGACAGAGGCTTTAATGCCTGTGTCGATGCTCAACAGGTCTTTGGCGGCCATGGTTATATCCATGAGTGGGGAATGGAGCAGTTTGTACGTGATATTCGCATCGCCATGATTTATGAAGGCACAAATGGCGTACAGGCACTGGATCTGGTTGGCCGTAAGATACTGTCAGATAAGGGGGCTGCGCTGATGAGTTGGTCTGGGCTGGTTAAACAGTTTATCGGTGAGAACATGGGTAATGATCAGATGAAGCCCTACATTGCCGGCTTGATGGATGCCTCTGGTGATCTCGAGAAAGCCACTCAGTTTATCGCAACTAATGCAGAGAAGAACCCAGACATTCTTGGCGCTGCTTCAATGCCATATATGCAGATATTAGGGATCACAGCTTTAGCTTGGATGTGGGCACGTATCGCTTCAACGGCAATCTTAGCACTCGAGAATGGCACTACCGAGATTGAGTTTTACCAAGGCAAGCTAAAAACCGCCACATTTTACATGAACTATTGGGCGGTACAAACCAGAAGCTTACGTAAACAGATAGAAGCGAGCAGCGAACAGTTAACTCAATTTAGTGAGGCTGATTTTTAACGACTAACTTTCTTGTTGCTGTTCAGATTCGGTCTGAAATCTTACCTAATTGATCTGCGGGGGTTTATCTTGTGCCTCTGCAGATCAACTTCTTTCAACGTATAGATTATCAATACTAAAGATTGTTTTATCTCTTACCGTTAAACCGTCAATTGCATTAACTCTCCCCATCAACCCATTTAAAATTCATACTTAAAAACTCATTAATTAAGTGTATTTTGGTTATTTGAACTTTTATGTAAACTTAAACGGTCATTTTTCTCTTATCATTATGTCAGTTCACTAACAGGAGTCCTTATATGAAACTTAAAACATTAATCATTCTTTTGGCGGGTGTGGCATCATTTTCAAGTCAGGCATTAGAGATCAGCAGTAAAGATATTCATGAAGGTCAGCTGATGAGATCTAAATTTGAGTTCTCTGGAATGGGTTGCAGTGGGGGGAATGTATCGCCTCAGCTTTCGTGGTCTAATGCGCCAAAGGGGACTAAAAGCTTTGCAATTACAGTGTTTGATCCCGACGCGCCAACCGGTAGTGGCTGGTGGCATTGGACGGTATTGAATTTACCAGCAAGTACAACTCACCTAGAGCGAGGCGCTAAAATCACTAAAGGTCTTGAAACTCGCACTGATTTCGGTAAACCAGGTTTTGGTGGGGCATGTCCGCCAGAAGGTGATGGTATGCACAGATATCAGTTTACGGTTTGGGCGTTGCCACAAGAAAAAGTCGATCTTCCTGCCGATATCTCTCCTGCCGTTGTAGGTTTTACGCTTAACAGTATGGCCTTAGATAAAGCAGTACTGACAGCAACGTTCGTACGTTAAGTCTGGGATATTCGGGGATAAGATGGCTAAGTTAATCAATGTGCACGCTTTTAAAAGCTCGCAACCACAAGCATTAAGAGACGTTCCCATCTATATTCCCAGTATTGTTGTGATACAAGCGGGGGCTAAACTGCTGAGTTGGCAAAGTGATACGTTAACGTTCGAGAGGGGGACTTGGTTGTTTGCTCATGCTGAGCAATCGCTTACTTTTATTAATCACCCTGCTAATTTTACATTTCGCTCAATTCAAATTTGTTTCTTATCGCCTCCTTCCTCAGCGATTATGGAGTCGATGGTTGATGAGAGAGGGAGGCGTTTAACCAAATCACCTAAAGTGGTCTCTAATACAAAGCTTGATTTTGCTTTGAAACAGCTACTTGCTATGCAAGAGCTGGACTTTACCGAGCAGACTCAGCAACACTACCTTGATGCCTTTTATCAAATACTGTTAGAAGCTGGGTTACTGCAGCTGCTTTTCCCTGGGGCTGATCTTTCAATGCGAGAGAGGGTATGTCGGTTTTTGAGTAATGAGCCCGCTAAGGCTCATTCCATTGATGAGCTTTGTACACACTTAGGCCAGAGTCGATCGACGTTAACACGACGGTTAGCTGATGAGAGTACCAGTTATCGTGAACTCTTAAGTGAGACTCGTATGCTCCATGCGCTCAGTTTGATGCAGACCAGACCCTACAAGCAGTTGGAGCTGGCATTGGCCTGCGGTTATCAGTCTGAAACTCGCTTTGGTCAACGTTTCCTTAAGCAGTTTGGACTCACTCCTAAGCAGTATATGAAGACGCTTTAAGGTTGAACAACAAAGTTAGATCTACATTTTTATAAAATGAAGCAAGCGATTATTGGCAGGCATAGTGTGGTCAGCCATTAGCTTCAGACCTTGCTCTTTTGCAAGTTGAATAATCCACTCAATATCGCGTATCGCACTTTGAGGGTTTTGCTCTGCTAGCCAGATATCGAATCTGGCATTACTTTCACTGGTGTAGTTTCCTTCATAATTAAATGGCCCGTAGATACAGAGTTGCCCCTGGGATTGTAAATGCTCTCCGACGCCGTTAAAAAAAGCTTTTACCATCTCTTTGGCCATGATGTGGAGCGTATTGGCGGTGAACATAGCATCGATATTAGCCTGTTTTGCTAGCGGCCAAGTTTGGGTCACATCGAGAGCTAATGGTTGTCGTAAATTCATTAGCTGTACTTGGGCTAATCTCATCTCTATGCCTTCAAGATAGCCCTGTTGATCACTGGTTTGCCAGATAAGATGCGGCAGATGTTGTGCAAAGTGGACAGCATGCTGCGCTGTACCTGTGCCTATCTCCAAAAGGTGTGTTGAGTTTAAAAATAGTGGCCTTATCACATCAAGGATAGGGGCTTTATTGTTTTCACAAGCTTGGGAAAAGGGGAGCTGATTTATGTTCATTCTATTAGGCCCAAAGAATAGGAGATCTTAATTTGATACTGTATCTTGTTCTTTCTTTTCAAAGAAGGGAAGTTTAAGCGTTTATGGAGAGCTGGATATGAAACTTATCAGTGTAGCTCAGGAGCATATTCGCCAGATGATGCTCTGGTTTGATGATAAAGACTCACTGTATTCCTGGGCAGGTCCTGGTTTTCGTTATCCATTTACCTATGATAGCTTCATTGAAGATCTTAATCTGGATGCGTTAATCTCATTCTCTTTGGTCAATGATACTGGTGAGCTTGTCGGGTTCGGTCAGTGTTATCGCCGTAATGGTAAATGTCACCTAGGACGCCTCGTTATTGCCCCCCATTTTCGAGGGCAAACTTGTCAGATAGCACCATCTAAAACGATGAAAGTAAGTCACTACCTGATCTTGGCCTTAAGTGAACAGGGATGTGAGGTATTAGAGCTCCCTCTTGTCTCTGGTTCTGTCTCTTTGTTTGTGTTAAATCATAATCTTCCAGCCCTTAATCTCTATCTGTCTTTAGGCTTTGTTGAGAGCCAGTACCCTGAAGCTATTCCGATTGATAACTGTCTCTACATGGTGAAATAATTTTAATCTTAGTGATATGAAATGTAAGGAGTATTAATGTCTGAGTACCTTGCCAATATTAGCTGGAAGAGAGCCGCTGATGAGGCATTTATTGATAATGAATATAGCCGAGGTCATCAGTGGTCTTTTGATGGCGGAGTCGAGATTTCAGCTTCCTCTTCACCTCATATTGTTCCTCTGCCGTTTTCTGTGGAGGCTAATGTTGATCCAGAGGAGGCATTTGTCGCTTCACTTTCAAGTTGTCATATGTTGTTCTTTTTGGGGATTGCGGCAAAAAGGCGGTGGGTCGTTGATGCTTATCATGATAATGCTGTGGGAGTAATGGGGCTGGATGAAAATGGGAAAATGGCGATGACTAAGGTACTGCTTAGGCCCAAAGTGACGTTTTCAGGAGAAAAGCAACCAAGCTTGGCTCAACTTGAAAAAGTGCATCACCAATCCCATGAACAGTGCTTTATTGCGAACTCAGTAAAAACAGAGGTGGTCACTGAAATCGTATTTTAGCGAAAAGAAGTTGATGCTGGGCGGGGGGATAAAGTGTCAACTATTTAAAAGTAAGTCGAGTACTGGCCTACTCGACCTAACCTGAGTTGTAAATGATGACAAGCTCTTAGGCTAGTTTCATGACTCTACATTCAAAAAACAGCAAAATAATTGGTGGCAGATCCACTACTTGTGCTCGCTCCCTAGGCGTTCTTACGTTTGTACATTTTGGTTAGACACTGCACAAGTCAACTCAAGAGTTAACATTAACAAACTATCTGTCTAAAAAATTAGACTAAAAGTGTCTGTAGTGTTAAAAATATGTTCTCCCTTTTAAAGGGCAGAGCTATATATCTTTTTATCAACGGCCAGTGGAAAAAAGGAATTTATGTTCACAACACCAGAGATAGTCAAATCGCTTCGGTTGTCACAAGGATACAGTGTCACTGAACTGGCAAGTAAGATGGGGTGCAGTCGACAAACCATATATAACTGGGAGGATGGGGTCTCAGAACCTAAACTGTCTCAGTTTCTGCATTTATGTGTGATTGTGGGGCTTAATCCAAATAATTTACTTCCTAAAATACCTTCAAAAATGAGTAAAACACAGATCACAGACAAGGAGTTTCAAGATGATAATCAGCAATCCTCCACTGATTTCACAAAGTAGTCAGCTAAAATCAATATCCTCAAGTGAAGTAGGGATCACACGGAAGACAACTGGGGGAGATGTTCAGCCACCACCAAAAATTCAAGCTGAAGGACCAGTGATCACACCAAACACAACTGGAGGGGCACTTCAACCACCACCAAAAATTCATGCTGAAGGACCAGTGATCACACCAAAGACCACAGGTGGAGCACTGCAACCCCCACCAAAAATCCATAATGATGAGATGGTGACTTACGCACGAGGCGCTTCAGGAGTTATCTCTTCTGACGCTGATAAAACGATAGGTGCCCATACCTCCATATCCGTTAATGTGTGATATTCAGTTAGGTTTAAGCAGTGAAGGTTAATGTATTTAACACTTTTACTTTAATTGTGTTTTTACTGGTTGAAGTTAGGAATAGGATGTTTCCAAACTTATGTTAGAGTATTTTTCACTGTTTAACCGCATTGAATGGGCGCTTATCATCATAGCTTTTGCTGTGAGTGCCAAATCTGCCAATATCCGTTGGTTGACGGGGACATTGATTGTTTTAAAGACGATTGATGTTTTAGTTATTGACATTATTTTACAGTGGGGAGGTTTTTATTACCTTGCTATCTCATTTTATGATGTCGTTATTATTGCAATGATACTGAATCGGCAAAAAACAGCCTCCTGGATTGCTGGTCTGAATATTCCAGTATTGAGTCGACTTGCACTAGGTTCTGCCCAATATTATAAACTGACAAGTAATGAGATCTGTTTAATTTTACTGTATCTAGCGTCAATTTTGGTTAATCTACTCTCTTTGAGTGAACGTTTAGTCCGTAAGTACACTGAGTTTGAACCTATGTTTTTCTACAATATATATCCTGAGGCGAAGCTTACATTAACAACTTTAAGCATTTTAATTCTCTGCTCTGTTGCGATAAATGGTGCGAACAATCTCTATCGGGACAGGAAAGGACAAAAATTATAATTTAATGGTGAAGCATGAGTTGGTTACTAATGGGGAAACCTTCAAAGTAAACCAACTCATTAAAAGATGAGCATTTTGCTAATGTATATGGCTAACTTTCAGCTTTTCCTGCTTCTTTGGCTTTCTTAATATCAAAATTATCCAGTAGAAGAAGGTTGTCGGCTAAGGCGGATTTGAGCTTAGTTGCGGGAGGCGTTTTTTTATCACGACTTAATGACTCTCTTCGCGTGACAGACTCTAATAGTGCTTCAAGCTTTTCGGGGGATTCAAGCTCGAGATCCGGAAGCTTTTTACTGCTAGCGTCATTATAAAGTTTAAACTCATTCTTTAGGTGCTCTTGAGCTTCTTTAATTCTATTCATCTGCGCTTCTCCATTTAAAATAAATGTCATCTAATTAAGCTAGTTCATAAGATGGGTTTACGCAAATTATTGAATTTCTCAATATTAAAGTGAATTCATTGCTCTTTTGGTTTAATTGTATGATCTAGTTTGGTTAGAAAAAGACCCTTTTGATGCCAAAAGGGTCTCTGTTAGTCAAAACCGACTAGGTTAGGCTTAAATGAGACAGCCTTGTAGTATGTTGACCTACTTAGTCACTGGTGTGGTTAGGTCAATATTGTAGATGGCAAAGCCAAACTCATCGGTTAAATCTGTGCGTTTAGTTAATGGGCGAACTTGGTTATCGATAACAAATTTATCAGCAAGTTCACTGTCTTGGGTTTCAAAGCGGATATCTAATTGAGTGGCAGTATCGATCGTCACAAAGTCCCAGTTATTGTCAGCAGAAGGATCCACTTCTCCATTGGTCTCTGTTTCATCTGTGATGTACTGAGCTAGTGCCTCACGATTACTGTCTGGCAACTCCATGATGACGTAGTCCGCTCCTGTACCTGCAAACTTACCACCAAATGCGCGGTAGTTATTGGTTGCGACGATAAACTCTTTCTTAGCTAATTCGTCACCGGTGAATACCGTATCATCTTGGGTATAAGCCAAGTCAACAATGCGGTTTGCATCTTCATTGACAAGCTTACAATCCCCATCGAACTTAGTAGGTTGAGTGACATCTATTTTGTAAGTCACACCATCGATAACATCGAAGTTGTAAGTTCGGTGCGTGTCCCAGTTAATTAGGTTTTGTGGTGTCGAGATGTTTGGATCAATCTGATTAAACTGGTTTGCACTGCACTCCAACCAATCTTTGAGCTCTGCGCCAGTAAGCTTAACGGCAACCATGGTATTTGGATAGAGGTAAAGATCGGCGGCATTCTTATAGGTCAGATCTCCTGCTGGTACTTGCACGTAAGAGTCTGCGTCAGCAGCGGTGCTGTGACGTCCGCCAGCTTTAAATGGAGCAGCCGCAGAAAGCACCGGAATATCTTTTAATGCGTCGGTTAGGTTAGCTTTGACTTTAGCTATCTGCGCATCAGAGACAATCTGCACTGATGGATCATCCTGCACTAAGGTCAGGAAGCTATACATATCAGCAGAGGCTTTACCAATAGGCTGATCTACGTAGCTAAGTGTGCCTTGATGCTCAAGTGCTACAGCGTCACGAATACCATTATCGGCAGTGACGAGTTCAGGCTGTTCTGCATTTTTGTCATATATCGGTGATGCTTTTGCTGAGCGGTCGATGACAACCCAAGCGCCGTTCTGCATCTCGAGTTTAAGATCGACAATACCTAAGTTATCACCCCAACGACCAGGCATTACAGCTGCCACACCGTTGATTGTTCCTTTCTCTAGGTCAGCGTTTTCCAATCCTTCAAAGGTAGCTGATGGAAAAACTGAGTGGCTGTGGCCAAAGGTGATTGCATCAATCCCCTCAACCAGTGAGAGTGCATAGGTGGCATTTTCATCGTTAACATCAACCGGATTTGATGGCGTGCCGACACCTGAGTGAGGAATGGCAACAATCACATCCGCACCTTCAGCTTTCATCATAGGGATGAACTTTTCTGCGGCTTCAACAATCCCAAGTACAGTTACTTTGCCTGAAAGGTTTTGTTTATCCCAAAGTAGAATTTGTGGAGGAACAAAGCCGATATAACCAATTTTGACGGTTTGTTGATCGCCATTGCTGTCGATGACGGTTTTCTCTTCGATGATGTAAGGGGTGAAGAGGTTATCGCCCTTGGCTTTACCTTCCCAGCAGTCAGCTTCACATAATACGTTAGCATTGATATAGGGGAAGTTTGCACCAGCTAGGGCTTCCTCTAAGAAATCTAGCCCGTAGTTGAACTCGTGGTTACCAATATTACCTACAGAGTAGCCTAGGGTATTCATCGCTTTATAGGCAGGGTGTGTGCCACCTATGGTGTTATCGCGTTTGAAATTGTCGGCAACATAATCCCCCATTGGACTACCTTGCAGCAGGTCACCATTATCAACTAAAACAAAGTTGTTAACCTCAGCGCCTTGTTGTTTGATTAGGCTAGCGGTTCTTGCTAAGCCTATGGTTGGATCATACTTTGTTTTGTAATAGTCATAATCCATGATGTTAGTGTGTAGATCTGAGGTTTCAAGAATTCTAAGGTCAACCTGTACGGCTGCAACCTGTTCGTTGTTATCATCTGAACCACAGGCAACTAACCCTAGTGTGGATGCGATCACTACCGCTAAAACTTTTTTATTAAACATATCCATCGTTCTCTTTATATTTAGACCCCAGAAGAGCGTTTTTATGCTCTTCCATTTAGCTGATGGTTACTCTCTGTTAACGTTACTCAGCTTGATGGATTATATAGAGATCCAATGGCTTTTATGTGACATGAGGTAGGCTTGTTGTGATGATATCTCTGAATTAACTCTTGTTCGCTTAAAATGTGAACTTGGTGTTTTACACGTTGTTTTATTTGTTAGTGCTATGTTTGTTTTGCTCTCAATTTGTTCGAGTTTAATAAAAGGCCCATGGTAATCGAAATAAAAGACAGGCATAAAAAAGCACGGCATTAGCCGTGCTTTTTACTTTCATTAGCCTCTTGGTTTACTTATTCAGTAAGCCACGGCTGCGAAGGAGTGGATCAATACCTGCTTCTTTGCCGCGAAACTCTTTATAGAGTTTCATCGGATCTTCACTTCCACCTTGTGAAAGGACTGTGTTTCTGAATGCATCGGCAGTGGCTTTATCAAAAATACCATTCTCTTTAAAGGCTTCAAATGCATCCGCACCTAAGATATCAGACCACAGGTAACTGTAGTAACCAGCTGAATACCCACCAGAGAAGATATGAGCAAAGTATGTACTGCGGTAGCGTGGCGCGATCTCACTGATTAAACCCATCTTATTCAGAGAGTCAGCTTCAAACTTAGCCGCATCTTTTGGCGTGAAGTCTGTGATAGTGTGCCAATCTAAATCAAGCTTAGTTGCTGCCATATATTCAACAGTAGCAAAGCCTTGATTGAATTTACTCGCGGCTTGGATCTTTTTAACCAGCTCTTGAGGAATAACTTCACCTGTTTTGTAGTGTTTAGCAAATTGAGCTAGTACTTCAGGTTGTGTCATCCAGTTTTCCATTACTTGTGATGGGAATTCAACATAATCACGCGGTACAGAAGTACCAGCCTGTGAGCGATACTTTACATCAGATAGAATACCGTGAAGTGCATGACCAAACTCATGGAAGAGTGTACTTGCTTCATCGAAGGTGAGCAGTGAAGGCTCATCACCGATTGGGCTAGGGTAGTTCAATACGTTAACAATGATCGGCATAGAGTCGACACCATTCATATCGTATTGTTTGCGGTAAGAGTTCATCCAAGCGCCACCACGTTTGCTATCACGAACGTAGTAGTCGCCTAAAAAGATCGCCATGAGTGAGCCATCTTTGTCATACACTTCCCAAGTGCGTACATCTTTATTGTACTTAGGTAGATCAGTGCGCTCTTTAACCGTGATACCAAATAAACGGTTAGCCGTGTAGAACACGCCTTTAAGGGTATTTTCTAATGAGAAGTAAGGGCGAGTTTGTTGCTCGTTGAAGCTATATTTAGCCACACGGATCTTATCGGCATAATAATCCCAGTCCCAAGCGGCTAGTTTGAAGTTTCCACCTTGCTCATCGATTAGCTCCTGCATAACGGCAACTTCAGCTTCAGCTTGACCCAATGCAGCAGGCCATACCTTGTTTAGCAACTCATAGACATTTTCAGGTGTTTTAGCTGTGCGCTCTTCAAGTACTAAATGGGCGTGTGTTTTGTAACCTAGTAGCTGAGCACGCTCCGCACGTAAGGCTGCCATTTTAGCCAATATTTTTTTGTTATCATTGGCGTTATCATTGTTAGCACGCTCGATGTAGCCTTTGTAGAGCTTTTCACGAAGCTGACGGTTATCTGCGTAGGTTAAAAATGGCGTAATTGATGGGCGAGATGTGGTAAATACCCACTTGCCTTCATGTCCACGTTTAGTAGCGGTTTGCGCTGCCGTGCTGATAACATCACTCGGTAGTCCTGCCAGATCCGCTTCATTGTCGATAACGAGTTCGAATGCGTTGGTTTCAGCCAACAAGTTATCACCAAACTCTAGGCTTAGTTTGCCAATCTGCTCATTTAGGGCACGTAGCGTTGATTTATCCGCTTCGTTTAAGTTTGCGCCACCTCGAGTGAATGATTTATAGGTATCTTCAAGTAGTTTGGCTTGGGCTGTATTAAGGTTTAGTCCCTTACGCTGCTCATAAACGGCTTTCACTCTCTTGAATAATTTATCATTGAGTAAAACATCATCACCGGCAGCTGAAAGCATAGGCGACACCTCTTTAGAGATGGCTTGAAGCTCATCATTAGTGTCTGCACCAGTTAGGTTGTAGAAAACACTGGCAACTTTAGTCGTTAAGTTTCCAGAAAACTCCATCGCTTCAATGGTATTTGCAAAAGTAGGCGCCGCAGGGTTATCGATGATGGCCTGAATTTCAGCCTTATGTTGTGCAATACCTGCTTTAAATGCGGGCAGGTAATGTTCGGGTTTAATTTTGTCGAAATCTGGAATACCAAAATAGGTGTCATATGGCTTAAAGAATGGATTAGAAGCATTATTTTCGATTATTTGCGCTGCTAGTACATTGGGTGCCACATTGGTTTCTGTTGTAGTTGAAGTGTTGCTACATGCACCTAAAGCGAGCGTGAGTGCAATGGCTGATACGAGTGGTTTGAGGGTTAATCCCTTCATATTTTTATCCCCGATTATTTTGTTGAGTTGCTTTTATTGTGTAAACGCCAACATTGAGGTCAGATCATTTTGGCGAAGAAAATTGGATCAATCTTTTTCGTTAATGCCTTTAAATATCATGGTTGAAGGTGATAAATCCATCAAAATTATGTTTAGTTTGTAACAAATGTTTTGAGTGGTGTGTTTTTATACGCTAACTGACCAATTATATGGCAAACTAACAGAGTTTCTTGATAATAATAACAATTGGATAACCTATGAAAACCCTTATTGGAACCTTGAGTTTACTCCTTGGTGTGATGCTGGCTTTCTCTGTGCAGGCTTTAAGTCCTAAATCGGAGAGTGTGGCTGATTATGCTGTCGAAAACTATGAAGATGCGATGTTAGATTCTCTGGCTAAACTGGTGACATTTAAGACTGTTGCGAAGGAGGGGATGACACCCGAAAATAATCCTGAGTTTATCGGTTTTAAGCAAGAGATAAAGAAATTAACTCAAGAGCTAGGTTTGACTTATTCAGATCATGGTTATGTGTTGTTAATCGGCTTAGGCGATAGTGAGGATAAACTAGGGGTTATTACCCATGGTGATGTGCAGCCTGCAGATCCGGCGTTGTGGGCTCAAGATCCTTTTTTGTTAGATACTCAATCTCAGCCAGGTAAGTTAATTGGTCGCGGCACTGAAGATGATAAAGGCGCCATTGTCACCGCCATGTATGCCATGAAATCGATTAAAGATAAGCAACTTACATTAAGTAAGCGTATTGAGTTGATGGTCTACTTGGCTGAGGAATCTGACTGGGATCCTCTCAGGGAATTTCTTAAAGGCTATACCCCAGCTGAGATTAATATCACGATTGATGCCGAGTACCCTGTGGTTACCGCTGAAAAGGGGTGGAGTCAAATTACCTTCACGATTCCTAATCTTGATGGCGAGTTAATAGGTAAGTCCCATGATAAGCACTCTGCTAATTTACTTTCATTTTCAGGTGGGTACTTCTCAAGTCAGATCCCTCAACAAGCAAAAGCGAGTTTATCTAATGTTTCATCCCCTTTATTGGCCAAACTTAAAACCATTGTAACCAAGCAGGAGGGGATGGCTTATCGTTTTGAGTCCAAGGGGGAGCATTTAACTATTTTTGCTGACGGTAAAGCAGCGCACTCCTCTTCGCCAAAAGATGGGGTGAATGCGGTAACGCATTTAGCCCAACTTCTGTCAGCACATCACTGGCCTAAGTCTCAGGCTTCATTAACGCAAAGCTTCATTCACGAGTTAATTGGTTTGGGAGTTGAGGCTGAACTGTTTGGGGATATCGCCTATAACGATGGATTTATGGGTCCTATGACATTGGCGCCAACGGTGGTGAAGCAAACACAAAAGGGCACTGAGGTGACGCTAAATTTACGCCGTCCTGTGGGGAAAACTCCCGAGCTTTTGGATATTCAAACTGCACAGGCACTCGAGCTTTGGCAGGTTAAGCATGATATCAAGTTAAAAGATGTAGAAACTTATTGGGGTAAGCCTATGGTGATGGGAAACGCGCCTCATCTGGATACTCTGCTGGCTGTTTTCTCACACTTCACAGGGATTAAAGATCCTAAGCCTGTTTCTATTGGGGGCTCAACCAACAGTAAGCTCTTTCCTAATGCGTTAAGTTTTGGTCCCACCATGCCAGGTAAGGCATATACGGGACACACGGAGAATGAGTTTATGACTCAGAAGCAGTTTATGTTGAATTTAAAGATGTATACCGCGGCGTTTATTGAGTTAGCGGTTGAGAAGTAAGGTGTAAAAAATCGCCAGTGTTTGGCACTGGCGATCTCTTGTTACTATTGACTCTAGACTCGTTCTGTATTTTAAATTGGCTAAATGAAGTCCATTAATAGCCTAAGGTTTCACTGCCTGCACGCCTTGGATCCGATGCGCCAAAGATGCCTTTCTCTGTCACCATAATTGATTGAGTAGAGCCCATAGCATTATTGATTTTCACCTTATGCCCTTTAGCCCTTAGCAGCTCTATGGTGTCACGATTTAAAGTATGCTCAACTCGTAACAGATCCGGTTGCCATTGATGGTGAATACGTGGCGCTGCAGTGGCTTCAGCAATATTAAGATCGTGATCGATAACATTCATGATGATCTGCATCGTAGTATTGATAATACGTGAGCCACCAGGACTGCCCGTGACAATAAAGGGCTTGCCATCTTTCATCACTATGGTTGGACTCATGGAGCTTAATGGGCGTTTATTTCCTTCTACAGCGTTTGCATCACCACCGACTAAGCCATAGCCATTTGGTGTGCCTGGTTTAGCGGAGAAGTCATCCATCTCGTTGTTCAGTAATATTCCTGTGCCTTTAGCCACTAAACCTGAGCCATAACTGAAGTTAAGGGTGTAAGTATTGGAGACAGCATTGCCCCATTTATCAACAACCGAGTAATGAGTCGTTTGGTTGCTTTCATAGGGGGCTAAGTTACCGGGTTTTACTTCGCTACTGGGTGTCGCCTTATTGATGGCTATCTGGCTGGCGAGCTTTTTGGCGTAATCTTTATTGATAAGGGCTTGTACTGGCACTTTATAAAAATCTGGATCGCCTAAATATTCGCTGCGATCGGCATAAGCGCGGCGCATCGATTCAGTCATCAAGTGTAAGGTAGCAGCAGTATTATGGCCAAGCTTATCGATAGGGAACTGCTCAAGAATGTTAAGCATCTCTATAATATGCACGCCTCCTGATGAAGGAGGGGGCATAGAGACAACTTGATAACCTCGATAATCACCTTGAACAGGTTTACGCTCAACCACTTTATAGTTTTTGAGATCATCCAATGTCATGATCCCACCAGCATCTTGTATTGCAGCCACCAGTTTCTCGGCTGTTTCACCTTGATAAAAACCTTTACTGCCCTTTTGTGCTATCAGCGACAGCGAGTGAGCTAATTCAGGCTGCTTTAACAGATCTCCGACCTGATAGTCACTTCCATCGGCTTTATAAAAGATCTCAGCAGAACTTGGCCATTGAGCAATACGGCGCTTTAAACCTGTGAGTGATGTGGAGAGATCTGGGGTCACAGAAATACCATTTTTTGCCATCTTAATGGCGGCGTTGGTGGCCTGTTTCATGGTCATGGTGCCGTATTTTTGTAAGGCCAGCTCCATCCCCATTACAGTGCCAGGCACGCCAACGGCTAAGCCATGCTCTCGACTGAGCGCGGCAACTGGGTCGCCTTGCTCATTGAGGAAGATATCTTTGTGCGCTTTAGAAGGCGCCATTTCACGGTAATCAATTGCTATGGTTCTGTTTTGCTCTGCCAGATGAACTAACATAAATCCACCACCGCCAATATTACCTGCCCTTGGTAGGGTGACTGCTAAACTAAAGCCAACAGCGACAGCTGCATCTACGGCGTTGCCACCTTGCTTTAATATCTCGACACCAGCTTGCGTGGCTAAGGCTTCCTGACTAGATACCATGCCATGCTTAGCCCAGATAGGCTGCGCCGTTGCCATATGGCTGTAGATAGATGCTTCTTTAGCCTGTGCTGGTGAAACAAAGGCTGAGGATAGAGTGATGAGCGGGGCTGCTATCGACATGGCGACGAGTAAGGTCTTGAACGCGCGCATAAGCTTCCTTGTTATTACTTATAATTAATTATCAGTGCAATGTGACGTTAAAGAAAACAAATTGCAAGTGGTAGCCAAGTTATCATTTTTTTGCCAGAGTTTGTGTCCCTGATTTTTCGAGCGTTTGTGTTATTCTCAATAATCTGTTTTTTAATCACTTTTGAGCCAGAGTTTTGATGTCAGAGATCCAGATTGAATTTATCCCAGCAATTTCATTAATCTCTGCTCAGGAGTGGAATCAGTTAATGGTGACGAGCTCCGATGAAGGAGCGAGCGTTAACCCTTTTGTGCGACATGAGTATTTAGCCGCATTGGAGTCAAGTGGTTGCGTTTGTGCTAAAACAGGCTGGACACCGATGCATCTTACTGTACTACAAGGTGAGAAACGCTTGGCGGTGATGCCACTTTATGAAAAGACTCACTCCTATGGAGAGTATGTTTTTGATTGGGCATGGGCCGAGGCCTATGAGCGAAACAGTATCGATTATTATCCTAAATTACTCTGTGCTATCCCTTTTACGCCAGTAACGGGGCCGAGAGTGGGGATGGCTAAGAGCTTAACTCAGAGTGAAGCGGCATTAGTGTGGTCAAAGATTACTGAGCATTTTAGTGAGATGCTGCAAAAGAGTGGGTACTCGAGTTGGCATGCGCTGTTTTTAACTAAGCCTGAGTGTGACATGTTTTCAAAGCAAAATGCATTGAGCCGAGTTGGTACCCAGTTTCATTGGATGAATAAAGGCTATCAAAGCTTTGAAGATTATCTGGCAGCGATGAATTCACGAAAACGTAAGGATATTCGTAAAGAGCGTTACAGAGTCGCTCAACATGGGCTCACTATGCGTTTTGTGGATGGTGGGGAGGTGACCGATGAGCAGTGGCTGGCGTTTACTCACTGTTATCAAATGACTTACGCCAAACGTTCGGGCCATTATGGTTATCTTAATTTATCTTTTTTTAAATCATTAGCGCAAAATATGCCTCAGCAGATAAAGTTACTGCTAGTGGAGACGAATGAGGGTGACAGTGGTGCTGATTATGAGGATAAGCAGGGCCAACGAATTATTGCATCAGCACTCTATTTTTGTAGCGATACCCACCTTTATGGACGTTACTGGGGAGCATTAGAGACGATTGAAGGGCTACATTTTGAGGTTTGTTATTATCAGGGGATTGAGTATTGCATTGCACAGGGATTACAAACTTTTGATGCTGGGGCTCAAGGGGAACATAAGGTCCCCCGAGGGTTCGAGCCAGTAGCTATCTATTCAAATCATGATATTGCTCATCCCGCCTTTCGTGATGCGATTGAACATTTTACTCACCAAGAACGGACTCAGATAAGCTGCTATATGAAAGAGATGAGTCAATCACTGCCATTTAAGTCTAGTGATTAACCTAAGGCTAGCCAGAAGCCAACACCTATCATAAGTGAGCCTGCTATCCGGTTCATCCATTTGATATTATCCCCACGGCTTAAGAAGATCTTTAAGCTTTTTCCTCCAGCAGCGTAGGCTAACATGCTGATGAGCTCAGTGAAGAGTATGATGCTGAGTAGCGCGACAAATTGAGGAGCAAGCTCCTTGTCGACATTGATAAAAGGGGGAAGCAGGGAGATCATAAATGCCCAGCCTTTGGGGTTGGCAATCGCAGTGATAAAACCTTGTGAGATAAGCGTGCTATTACTAATCCTAGCAGATTGTTCATCTAGCTTGGCCATCTTACCTTTAGCACGCCACATCTGAACACCGATATAGGCTAAATAGATACCGCCTACCCATTTCAATACCTCAAAGATTTGTGGGTAGTTAAGCATGATACTTGCAACGCCCATGACCGCTGCGATGGCGACTAAAGCGACACCGACAAGTTCACCTATCATCATCCATAAGGTACGGCGAACACCAATACTCATACCTAATGTCATGGCGAGTGTCATGCACATTCCCGGAGTGATTGAGACAAAGAAAAAAGTGGGCAGAAAAACCGCAAGTAGAGCAAAATCCGGCATGTTAATAGGCTATCTTAAAAGTAATGAAGGGTTAAGTTTATCCCTATATTTGTCCACTGAAAACAAAAAACCAGCCACTTGGGCTGGTTTTACATCTAGGTAACCTAGTTAAGCAGTCAATGTAACCTAACTGACTGAATATGCGTGAAGTTTATAGTACACCACGGCGCTGTTGATCGCGCTCAATTGATTGGAATAGTGCGGTAAAGTTACCTTCACCAAACCCTAGGTTATTTTTACGTTGTATGATCTCAATAAATATAGGACCAAATAGGTTCTTAGTGAAGATCTGCAAAAGATATCCATCTTCATCACCATCAACCAAAATCTGGTGGTGCTTGATGCGCTCTCTGTCTTCAGTGACCTGAGGAAGCTTGTCAAAGATAGTTTCATAATATTCAGGGATAATATCTAGTGTCTGAATTGATGAACCTTCCATCGCATCAAGTGAGGCGACAATATCGCGACTTCTAAATGCTAAATGCTGAACACCTGGGCCATCATAGTCTCTTAGGTACTCATCAATTTGGTTTTTGTCATTGCCTTTACCTTCATTGATTGGAATACAGAAGCTGCCATCTGGCGAGCGCAGTGCATAGGAAACCAGTGCTGTTTGAGAACCTTTGATGTCAAAGTAACGCACCTCAGTAAAACCAAAAATATCTTTATAGAAGTTTGCCCACTTCTCCATCGTGCCCTTGTAGACATTATTGGTTAAGTGATCGACTTCAATAAACCCTTTCTCTTGGGTCACAACTGGGTTTTCTAGATCGACGAAATCATGCTTGTAGATATTATTCTCTTCACCAAAGATATCGATAAAGTAGATAAGGCTGTCGCCAATACCGTAGATGGCAGGGTAAGGATGATCCTTACTCGCTTCATCTGCAGGCTTAGCACCACGCTCAACTGCGCCTTCGAAAGCAAACTTAGCATCCTCTACACGCCAGCCCATTGAGCAGATGGCTGGTCCGTGGCTTTTAGCAAACTCTGAAGAAAATCCACTACGTTCGTTGTTTAAGAGGAAATTAATATCATTTTGTTTGTAGTAGGCAATGTCCTTTGTTTTGCTCTTTTTTAGTTTTGAAAAACCAAAATCGATAAAAACCTGATGCATGAAGTCATGTTCTGGTGTAGCAAATTCTGTAAATTCGATACCCAGTAATCCCAGTGGATTTTGTTCGCTTGCCATTGTCTTATCCTCGTTCAATTTAACATCACACGCCGCCACTCTTCGATGGCTGTTGAGTGAAGCATTTACTGTTCACTAAAAGTCGTGGTAATGAGTGCTTATCTATTAAGCGTCGTCTTGTTTGCTATCTTCACCCAGTTTAATGACATATCTGCGTTGATATTGATCATGTACTGATTCTATGTGTGATCTAAGTATCAATTTAGTTGGTGACTTGAACAAAAAAAAGAATAATAATTAGCTTATCTTGAACAAAATATTAGATGGTATTGTATTGTTTACACCCTTGGAGGTCATATGCGGATAGATGTCGACACATTCAAAGTGCTTGAGATATTAGTCGAGGAGGGAAGCTTCGCTAAGGCCGCAGAGCGTTTACATAAGGCTCAGTCTGCGGTGAGTTATCAAGTTAAAAAACTTGAACATCACTTAGGTGTAAAGCTTTTTTGTCGGGATCAGTACCGTGCTGAATTAACACCTGAGGGTAGGGTTATCCTTGCTGAAGGGCAAAAATTGTTGCAATACCTTGCCAACATTGAACATTTAGCCAGCAAGTTCAGTGATGGGTGGGAGCCAAAACTTGAGCTCATTGTCGATGGATCTTTGCCGATGGAGCCCATTATGAAGGCATTGAAACGGATGACGTTGGAAAATATCCCCACAAAAATCCAGTTGAATGTGGAGTTTTTGGCTGGTGTTCAGGCAAGGTTCGAGCGCGATCAAGCTGATTTGATGTTAGTGAAAGACTACAGAACTGGCCCTCATTACCGTCCACAATCCCTTCCAGATATCACAACCATTTTGGTTGTTTCATCAAGCCACCCATTGGCGAACACTCATGATGTTTCACTGCTTGAGTTACAAAGCCATGTTGAGTTGACCATAGAAGATTCTTCATCCGATATTCATTATCACGATGAGTTGCAGTTTGGCGGTGATAAAGTGTTTTATCTTTCGGGCTTTATCATGAAGAAAAATGCGTTGGAAATGGGGCTTGGCTTTGGGTGGATGCCAGATTTTCTTATTCATCAGGAGTTGGCAAGTGGCGAGATGGTTGAAGTCGACTTTACTGGGGGAAGTCGGTATACCTTCACACCTAAGCTGGTGTCGACAATGGAGCGCCCTCTGGGAAAGGCTGGACAACTATTTACTGAGTTCATTCTTGATGAGTTTGCTAAAGCTGAACTCTCATACTCGCTTTAGGAATCTTGAATCTCAGATTGCGATGCAAATTAAGAACTGCCATCCATTTCTTAACCTCCTTTTGAACCATGAGTGACAAACAGCATCAAATGTTCTGTTAAATAACTGTAGAGTTTAAAAATGGGTGATTCATTAACCTTGAGTTGGTTAAATTCTAAACGCTTGTATCTGAGGATGAATCTAGCAAGGCGGAGCTTAAATAACACTTCGTACTGTTAAGCTTAGGTTCAGATACCTTACCTTAAGATGGTTTCATTGAAGGTTTGCCCAATGCTGGTACAGCATATGCAAATCCATTTGTAAGTTGTTATGAGATGAAAAATCTTCATTTACGCAAGCAAAGTCTGCCCGCTTGCAGGGGGTATTAGATGGAACCATTATTACTCAACCATACTTCAGCTCTTTATGCTAAATATGTAAGTGACTTAGCCTGTGGAGAAAGAGCATTATCTGTATTTAAAATGCATGAGTTTATTGATGAACTAGCTGAAAACAGCTTACTCTTAACTGATTTCAATTGGGATGACTGGTATCACAACAGCCATTTAGTTGACAGGCCTGAGTATATTGCTGATGCCAGTTTACATGAATGCCAACTCTTGCTTACCGCCATGACACGCTTAGAGCAGTTCAGTCCAGGAGTGATGGATAATATGCGTCGAAGTGGGGTGCTATTGGCGATTATGGAACGATTTAACTGTTTATCGTTAAAACTTACAGCATAGATAATACCAATCAGTATAAAAACGCCAGCATATGCTGGCGTTTTAGTTTTACACTCTACACAAATGATTATTTACCAAATGGTACAGGCCTTGGAGTATTGACGTTTGATGGCGGCAAGATAGGCAAAATTATCTGAGGCTGATCGCCGGTCAGTGATTTTAGGAATGCGACCATCTCCTTTGTTTCCTGCTCAGTTAAACTCTGTCCTAGCTGAATATCTGCCATAACATTAACCGCTTCCTCAAGTGTCCAGGTGGCACCGTCGTGGAAGTAGGGGTAGGTGAGTTCAATATTTCTTAATGTTGGCACTTTAAATACATGCATATCGGCTGCATTGCCTGTGACAGCAATCCTTCCCTCTGCAGGGTTCTTGGTGTGGAATGGCTTGACGAGTCCCATCTTCATATACATGGTGCCGCCAACCGCAGGGCCGTTATGGCAACTGACACATCCCTTGTCTTTAAACAGTTGATATCCAGCTGTCGCTTCTGTTGTTATTGCTGACTTATCACCTTGTAAGTACAGATCAAATGGGCTGTTTGGTGTTACTAAAGTTTTCTCAAATGCGGCAATGGCATCTGTGATATTGTCGATGGTGATCTTACCGTCGCCATAGACGTTTTCAAATCTTGTCTTATAAGCGGGCATTGAGTCGATTGTTGAAACCGCCAATTCATGGGAAAAACCCATCTCTTTGGGATTCGCAATCGGTCCACCAGCTTGCTCTTTTAGGTCTTTTGCTCGGCCATCCCAAAACTGCGCTAGTCCATATTCAGCGTTTAATACTGTGGGTGAGTTGATCGGACCCTCTTGCCAGTTGTGGCCGATTGAGGTTGGTAGGGCATCAACACCACCTGTAGAGAGATTGTGGCAAGAGTTACATGAGATAAAGCCAGATTTTGACAATCTTGGTTCGAAGAAAAGCATCTTACCCAGTTCAACTTTTTCTGGTTCAGTGATATTTGCTGGCTTGATGATCTCAATGGGCTCTTTGGCCATGGCTGGAGAGGCACAAATAGCGGCTAAAATGGCAAGTGCAATAGGGGAAAATAGTTTCATAACAGACCTCACTGTAAGATATTTAAATCGATAAGCTTATCGACGCAGGCATGATATTCAGTTAAGAGATTTTTTCATAACTATTTGTTTCGATGGGGACTATCGTAGATTTGGATTAATTAATCGTGAGGTTGATCTCGGACAGAAGGGGGATATTTCGCTAGTATTTATGCGCTGGTTCAAACTTTATTTAGAAGTGTGAACCAAGCCGCGTCGATGCCATGTAGGATTGGGGGAAAAATTAAGATTTCATTCTTCTTAATAGGATTTTTCTATCGAGCCAAGCAGCAGATGCTGAAAATTGTTTCTGACTTTTACGCAACCAGATTTTTGCCCAAGGGTATTCAAGGCTTAAAATTGCCAACCCGATGGGAAGAAGTAACCAAGCAGGCCCAGGTAAAATAAGTAAAGCGGCGCCGAGTAAAGTGAGCCCTCCACCGAGTACTGTTATGGCAGTCTTTCGTAGCATAAGCGCCTCTCATCATTGTTATTCTAGTTAGTTTCTCACTGTTTATTCCTCATTGGCTAGGCAAGAATTGTAACAAAGGTTGATTTATTATTGAGCTAAACAAGCTATAATTGCTTTCATGACTAGGGATTTATGGACCGTTTTTTGAATTGCTATTAAGGAGGTTATCAATATCGATAACAGTACTTTTTTAGTTTGCGGTAATAAAAATAACTCTACCTTTGCCACTCTCTGTGTTCTGTTGGGAATATTGGCAAGTCTTCTTGCGCCTAAAGTAAATGCCGAAACTTTGCATCTCACTTCACTTCATTGGCCACCCTATTCGAGTAGTCAGCTAGCTGAGCAGGGAGCGGTGATTGCCATCACTCGAGCGGCTGTGAATGCCATGGGTCATAAACTAGAAGTTGATTTCTACCCCTGGAGCCGAGCTGTCAGATTAGTGAATAGAAAGGGGGCAAAATATGACGGTTACCTTCCAGCCTATCCTTATCCTACCGAGAAATTTGTTTTTTCAGATGTTCTAGGCACTAGCCCGTTGGGATTAGTCGAGCGACGAATACACCCTGTGAGCTGGTTAGAAGCCTCAGATCTTAATCAATATACTTTAGGTGTAGTGAGAGACTATGTGAACACCAGTGAGCTTGATGCCATGATCAAACTGGGAACTCAAAAGGTTGAGGTGGTGAATTCTGACGAACACAATTTGACAAAAGTGGCAACGGCGCGAGTGGATGCAGCTGTTATGGATGTTAATGTGTTGCAGTTTTTACTGCTACAGAGCAAGTTAAAACCATTGAGTAGTAAAGTACAAGTCAATAAACATATCTTAGAAAACAAAGATTTGACTATTGCATTTGCGAATAACTCACAAGGGCTTTTTTGGCGAGATATTGTTAATGCAGGCCTGGCTAAAATTGACAGTGATGCAATGCTTTCAGCTTATATAAAAAACAGTGAAAAAAAGTAGGTCTTTTACTACAGGTTGAATAAGTGTGAGGGCACTTGCCAAATTGATGATTTGACAAGTGAGGTTAGCTGCTACAAAACTAGTTTGTATGTTTGCCTACTTCCCAGCCTTTTAACGCAAGTAAGCTCTCTCCTGAAGCGATAGCTCCCTCTTCTAGTGTGGTGGCCATGGAGTCATTCCAGCGATTAAGGTAACCAAACAGCGAGATCACCCCAAGTATTTCTACAATCTCATCCTCTTCCCAGTATTGATGTAGACGTTGATTCAGTTCCTCATCAACACCGTTAGGGACTGTTGATGCTGCTACTGAGAAATCCAATGCGGCGCGCTCTGCATCAGTAAATGCAGGGTGTGTTTTATATTCCCATATATTATCAAGTTGAGCTTGCTCTGCGCCATAGCGCTCAGCGGCTCTAATAGTATGTGCTTGGCAATAGCGACAACCAGTAACATTACTGGAAACATAAGCGATTAGTCGCTTGAGTAAACTTGTCACTCTCCCCTGATTGTCCATTACAGCCATATTAAGCTCGATAAAGGCTTTAGCTATTTTAGGCCTTCTCATCATGGTCAGTACGCTATTAGGGCAAAAGCCTAATGTTTCATTAAAAAATCTAGCAAGCTGGGCAACTTCTTCGTTGGATTCGAGAAGGGGGGTAACGAGTGGCATCAGTTCTCTCCTGTTAGTTTGACTGTGACAGTTAGCCTACAGAGTCATTTTTCAACAAAAAAGAGACAGTCAAGGTTAAAAACAGCGGTACACTTTCAATTAAATTGGTAAAAAAGTATTATATTTCTATTTTGTACTGATATCGTGTCAGCCATCCGACAATGAGAGTGTTTTATGCCTATTAAGAAATATCAACTGGTTGCGGACACGATTTCCCAGCAGATCTTGACTGGTTATTTTCAACCTGGAGAGAAAATCCCTTCAGTTAGAGCAAGCTGTGAACAGTTTCATGTCAGTATGACAACGGTACAAGCGGCGTATGAGATCCTTGAAGATAATGGCTTAGTGGCAAGTAGGCCAAGTTCCGGTTACTTTGTTTCTCGTTTAGCCGATACCGAGCACTTAACGCCAATAAAGCCACAGGGGATCTCCGTTTATAACCGCATGATATCTGTGCTGAATGATTGTCATAAAGAGGGGGTGATAAACCTAGGTACCGCGGTCGTATCACCCTCACTGCTTCCCACTCATCAAATTAAGAAAATCCTGAATAAGCTGACTCGCGATCATATGCTTGAATTAGTCACGCCTGAGTTTTCATCAGGTTATCCGCGCTTAAGAAGGGAGTTCGCTAAACGAATGCTCAATGTGAATGTTGAAGTACACCCTGATGATATCTTGGTTACTGGTGGCTGCCAGGATGCGATCGCATTAGCATTAAGTGCAGTGGCAAATGCAGGTGATGTCATCGCTGTTGAAAGTCCATGTTTTCCAGGATTATTACAAGTGATTGAATCACTTGATATGAAGGCGTTGCCACTTCCTTGCTCGGGGAGCTTAGGGATGAAGCCTGATACATTACAAGATGCGCTTCAGTCTTGGCCTATATCAGCCATAGTGCTTGTTCCCTCATTCAGTAACCCTACCGGGAGTCTTATGCCGATAGAGAGTAGAAAGAGGGTGATAGCCTTAGTAGAGGAGTATGATATTGCGCTTATTGAAGATGACCTTTTCTCTGAGCTTAACTATCAAGATAAACCTGTACCAGCTATCAAGTCATTAGAGAGAAAGGGGAATGTGATCTATTGCTCCTCAGTTTCTAAATCATTAGGCTCAGGCTTTAGGTTGGGCTGGTTATGCGGTGGAAAGTATCATAGCAAGATTATGAAATTAAAAGCTTTTAGGAATGTATCCGAACCTTTGATTATTCAGATGTTGATAGCTGAATTGATGAAACAGGGCGGATATAGTAAACACCTTAAAAAACTGAAAATAGCCTTACATCAAAATCAAAAATTGATGCAAAGCTGTATCAAAAAATCCTTCCCTAAAGGGACACTGGTGAACTCTTGTGATGGTGGTTATGTCCTGTGGGTGCAACTTCCTGATCTTTGTGACTCAAGAGAGTTGTTTACGCAAGCCATTAAAAGTGGAGTTGCATTTTTCCCTGGGGATGTGTTTTCTCCCCATGAGCACTACCTTAGTTACATCAGGTTTAACTTAGCTGTGAAATGGTGTCAGGAGATTGAGCAAGCCGTTATAAGTTTAGGTAAGCTGGTTAAGCTGCAGTTAGAGCGAAGTGCAGCTCAGCTACCGATAGACTGAACTGCTGTATATTAGATTATGATATAGCTGTTAGCGTTTAAGCTTTTGCAACAACGGTTTGTCCTATAGGCGTTAAACTTAAAATAGCCAATTTAAGATGTTGAATACCAAATGGAATGCCTATGATGGTGACAAAACATGCTAAGGCATGAGTAATATGTCCTATTGCTAACCAGATCCCGAAAAGTAAAAACCAGATGATATTACCTATGGTCCCGAATGCGCCGGTTCCTATATCCTCTCGGCCTGTAAGGCTTTGACGATTCATATGGTCTTGGCCAAATGGCCAGAAAGTCATCTCGCCAATTACGAAACATGCTCGTCCGAAGGGGATACCAATAATACTGATATAACAGAGTAAACCGGCGACCCACCAAGCCAGTCCCATCACAAAACCACCAAGAACAAACCAAGCTATGTTAAATATTAAACGTAATACTGCCATTAATGACTCCTAAATAAAGGCTGATGCTAAAAGATCACAAACGAGTGTGAAGTTATGATCCGTAACCTAAATAAAGCTATTTTTGTGCCATATTTATATGTTGTTGTAAATTATAGGTTTAACTACCATCTTTCTTTGAGGGGGTAGTGAGAAATACTTGTATTTAGTTATTTTGCTCAACTGCACCAAGTGATAAAATTCTATGAGTACGGTTTAAAGGCTAATTGAGAAATGAAGTTAAGTAATACACCTGTTGACTCGCTTATGATGTTTGATAGGCAGATATTTATTAAGCGTGATGATCTGCTTCATCCTGAATTTTCTGGCAATAAAGCACGAAAGTTTGCCTATTTTCTCGCCCATGATTTTCCTGGGGCCAAAAAGTTGATCGGCTATGGCTCACCTCAGGCTAACTCTCTTTACTCAATGTCTGCTTTGGCTAAGCTTAAGGGCTGGACGTTGGATTTTTATGTGGATCACATCGCTGCACAAGTAAAATCTCAAACAGAGGGAAATTATGTTGAGGCCTGTGCGAATGGGGCGAATGTCATTGATTTGAGCGAACGACACGACAGGGAAGGGCGCAGCTGCGAAGAATATATTAAAGAGAAAGCATTGATTGATGAAACCCAAGCGCTGTTTGTCCCTGAAGGTGGGCGATGTGAATATGCTGAGTTTGGTGTTGCGCAACTCGCCAGAGAGATCGTCGATTGGGCTGTTCAAGCAAACCTAGAACAGTTAAAAGTGTTTCTCCCCTCTGGTACAGGGACAACAGCACTGTTTCTTAATAAATATTTTATTGAATCGGGCTCTAATATTCGTGTCTTAACCTGCGCTTGTGTTGGCGGGGATGAGTATTTAAATCTGCAATTCACCCAACTATCTCAGTTTAAAACGTTCTATCCAGAGATTATATCTCTGCCTAAAAAGTATCACTTTGGGAAGCTTTATCGTGAGTGCTATGAGATGTGGCAGCGTATCGATAAGCAGGGAATTCGATTTGAGCTTTTATACGACCCGGTAGGCTGGATAGCGCTTGAAGCGTATTTAAAGAGTGCTAGTGAACAAACGTCAATCATCTATATTCATCAGGGAGGTTTACTGGGAAATGCCAGTATGCTGCCGAGATATAAACGTAAGTTTGGTTAGCGAGTTAATGTCATTTGGGGGAGGTTTTTACCAGTTGGTCAGGCTAAGTATCTGTGAAATTGATACAGCCTAGACCAAAGGTAGGTGTTGCTTAGATGCTTAATAGCCGACGTAATGAAGTCGGTCCTATCTGTTCTTTAAGAACAATCGATACTGATGAGAGGAGTGTATCGAACTGCATTATTCATATTACTTTTTCGGTTTACTTGTTGCTTGAAAGCAACCACTTCATAAACGTTAATGCTTCAGTACGCTTAGAAAATGTTTGTCTATTCTTTCCAAGGCTATCGGTAAATGCGATAGATGACTTGTTTAAAGAGATAGAATTTACTGGAAAACTAACTGTGATCTCATGACCATTTACATTGTACGACATATGCCATACTCCTTTTATTTTTTACTGCACTATTAGCAGTGAATATATAACTATAAGATATCCTTAGCATTATTGCGAAAGACGAATTTAAGATTCGTTTTGAGCCTACCCATCTTTAGCACCTTAATCAAGGCAGTTCGTTATCTATAAATGTTAGTGTTTGTAACAGTTTAGATTGAAGCTTTGATCTAATCAGATTTAATCATAGTGGTATGACAGTAATATGACTAGTTTTTAGATGCGAACCAGGTGTATTAATATTTTTGCGTGGTATTGACGAGAGGAGTCAAACAAAAGGCAAACTACTTTACAAGGGTGTTCAAAATCAGAGCACAGTATATCCCTAGTTTTTGGCTTGTCAATAGATATCGAGTATCTTTTTCATTCTTTGTGCTACTAATATTTAGCGTTATAAACTGTTGTTTTATAAAATAAGTGATATTATTTTGTCACCATAGTGTCCTAATTTGGTTGTGCTAATGCGCTTTTTTTGTATCTCTATCATGCTTTTTATTTTAGGTTTGCTCGGCCCTTCGTTGGCGCTAGCTGATACTGCAAACTTAATATCAGGGGCTAATGCAGCGGAAGAACCTCATACTGCATTGAGTGTCCATCAGCAGTTTCAATATAAAGATAAGCATAATAGAGATACGCCGAAAGGAACACTAGAGGGGTTCTTCAATGCCGCTTATGAGCAGGATTTTGAGTTGGCGTCACAGTATCTGGATCTGCGTTACCTGCCAGAAAATATGTCACAAGAGAAAGGTCCTGAATATGCCACCATGTTGCAGGCGATTATTGACAGAAATGTATGGATCAACCTTGAGGAATTAGATGATACACCTCAAGGGGCAACTAATGATAGTTTGCCCTCATACAGAGATATCTTTGGCCGAATAAAGGTGGAGAGTGGTGAGGTGATGCTACTACTTCAACGAGTGCCCTCTGACAAGCGTTCGATTTGGAAGATATCGAATGCCACTGTTGCTAAAATTCCAGAGCTTTATAGTCAACTCGGATATGGACCTATTGTTGAGTGGTTTGTTGAGACCATTCCAGAAGGGCGACTGTTTAAGATCAATCTGTGGGAGTGGGCGTTACTGCTCACATACTTGCTGGCTGCATTTATTATTGTGATTCCAATCACCTTGTTGATTAAGTTAGTGCTGTTAAAGTCTACTCTTAGTCTCAAGGTGGAGCTTGGCTATATTGCTTCAGGCCCATTGCGTTTTTTTCTTGCTGTGGTGCTTGATAGGGCTTGGATAGCCCAAAGCAGTATCTCTCCTCATGCTCTGGAGGCTATTAATACCGGTTTTTTACTGCTGATCTCGGTTATATGGTTGGTATGGTCTTCATTAGGTATTATGAGTGCAGGTTTAAAGCAGCGTTTAATCGCTCAAGAGCATCAGCAAGGTGCATCTTTATTGGGGCCTTTGACGAATTTTGTTCGAGTGATTTTTATTGCCATCGCTTTTTTGGTTTGGCTAGAGTTTTTAGGATTTAATGCCAGTGCAATCGTGGCAGGAATGGGCATTGGTGGTGTTGCAATTGCGCTCGCTTCTAAACAGTCAATTGAAAACTTTATTGGAACCATCACTCTTTATTCTGCTGCCCCAATTAAAGTGGGCAATATTTGTCAGTTTGGCTCCATTAAAGGGACGGTTGAGGAGATTGGGTTACGTTGTACGCAAATTCGTACATTAGACAGAACCTTAATTCATGTGCCTAATGCAAAATTAGCTGAGATGGAGATTGAAAATATCTCTGAGCGTGAGAAGATTCGCTTTAAAGCTGATATTCGGCTCGATTATTTAACCCGTTCAGAGCAGCTAAAGGCTATTATTTCAGATATTACTGGAATGCTAGAAAACCATGAGCTGATAGATGAAGACCCTTTGCGAGTTACCTTTCAAGGTTTTGGATTACACGGGCTTCAAGTCAATATTTTTGCGTATGTTGGAACAACCAGTTTTCCGACTTATCAGAAAGTTGCTCAGGAGTTACATCTGGCGATCATGGATATCGTTGAGACCCATGGTTCTAGAATTATTCCTGTTGCGCCTATAGCTGCTAAAATTTAACTATCCATAGGGGTAAGTGATAGCTCTATATGTTATTTATTCGAGTTTTATCAGGCTTAGCTATGGTTCTACGGACTATAATTAATTAGCAATGTTACCAGAGACTGAGTGTCTCTTTTTTCGAGAGTTGTATTATGACAAAAGTACTAGATTCAGTAGACCAACGTACCCAATTAGTCGGTGAAAACCGCTTAGAACTTTTATTATTTCGAATTAATGCAACTCAACTATTTGCCATCAATGTTTTTAAAGTCAAAGAGGTAGTTAAACTTCCTCCGTTAAACTCTGTGCCTGGAAGTCACCCGCATATCTCAGGTGTTGCGAATATTCGCGGCTCTTCAATTCCGGTGATTGATCTTAGAGGTGCTATCGGCTTCTCACCCATGAGTAGTGATCAAGAGCGTAATCTGATTATTACTGAATACAACCGTAGTATTCAGGGCTTTATGGTGGGTAAGGTTGAACATATCGTTAATATGACCTGGAGTGATATTTTACCTCCGCCTAAAACTGCAGGTAAGCAAAATTATCTTACAGCTATCTGTCGATTAGAGATCGATGATGTGATCAACATGGTGTCAATTATCGATGTTGAAAAGGTGCTAGCGGAGATCATCAATTACGATATTCGCCTTTCAGAAGGTGTGTTAGATGAAGAGTTAGCCAAAGAGATGGTTGGTCGTAGAATATTAATTGCTGATGATTCATCAACAGCTCGAAGACAGATTAAAGAGACGCTTGAGCCACTAGGAATTGAGATTTTAGAGGTGTCTGATGGCTTGCAAGCCCTCCAGTTACTACAAAGTTGGTGTAACGAAGGTAAATCGATCTACGATGAGATATTAATGCTTATCACAGATGCTGAGATGCCTGAGATGGATGGATATAAACTAACCTCAGAGATACGAAGTGACAATCGTATGTCGGATCTGTTTATTGCATTGAACACCTCATTAAGTGGCAGTTTTAATGAAGCCATGGTCGAGAAGGTTGGTTGTGATCGATTTATTTCTAAGTTTCAACCGGATCTCTTAGTTGGTGTCGTACAAGATAAATTGAGAGAGCAGAAAGAGAAGTAATAAGTGCTAATCATTAAAGCAGCGTTAGGCTGCTTTATATTGTTTTAATACTGATTAGTATAAAGCCAGTTAAAACCAAGTTGAGTCACTCAACTCTTCACCCTGTTCAAGGGCTAGGTCTTTCAATACCTCCTGTTTAGTTCTCTTATTTGAAGCGATATTGATCCTGCAGAGTCTAACCGCATAAGCGAATCGATTTCGGCCCACTTGTGAGACGATTGCTTGAAGAAAATGTTTATCTAGCCCTAAGGTTTCGCTGTAATGTTTAATGGCTTTTGAAAGGGAAGAGTATTTTACACCATCGAAATCAAAACTTGTTTCCCTCTCTTCGATATCAAGAGGTACACCATCAATTGAGATAGACCAGCTATGGGCGTTAACTCTATCTCTGGCGATAAGGTACATCATCCAACCACTTTTTTTAAAGCCCTCAAATACCTTGCAGGAAAATTCAGAGTCAATTAACTCCTGCTCTGTCCAATTAATCCCAATGGCAAGGTGCTTAGCATAGATCCGCATTAACTCATCTTTTACGGCTATCTGACACTCCCAGATAGAGGTTAGCTTATGCTTTTCAGCTAATTTTAAGCACTCTTTACAGGCTGGAACAGCCAAACTTGGGTGCGGTGTATGACTATTAGCATGATACTGAAAAGAGTCGTTACATGGCTCAGCACAAAACCAGCAGGTATGACGAAGCTCGAAGGGGATATCGATTAGGGGGATAGTTAGCGTCATAACAGATCACTGTGCATGACGCGATTGTGTGTGCATTTCATTATGAAGGATAGAGTGTAGAGAGGTTACTCCTCTTCTACATTGACCAGAGACTTAGCGAGTATGATTGGATCCATCTCTAAGCACTCTTGATCTTCCTGCCAGTTGGTTCCAATCAAAACGCCATCTTCATTAAGGTCTGATATCCAGAACTCGAGTAGATCAGTTAAACCGATAGCAACAGGTTGGTAATTAGCCCACTCATCATTACAGTGCACCTTAGCTTGTGCTTCAGTAGACCATAGTGGCATAACGTCGGTATCTTCATATTCTGAAGAGTCACATACGACCCAACCTTCTCCAGATTCATCTTGCAGTCCCCAGACAGCTTGGTGTTGTTTAACATCTTCGATAAAGCTGGCTAATATTGGATTTATTTCTGTCATGTCAGGTCTCTTAAGTGAGTTATTTTTCGGGGTCATTATACGACATCGCATCTATTCGCCAAGTGATCTTTAGCATTTTATCCTTAACTTGAAAAATTAAGGTTATTTCCATCTTGCGTGAGTATAGTAATTATGGCTCAATTTGAGCTTGGTATCTTAAGGCCTTTTTTCAGACTGTTATTGTCGGCCTATTTTTTTACAACATTTTTGGAGTATTCATCATGATTAAAAATGTCCCTTTAGCATCTCTGCTACTGTTTTCGAGTTTGAGTACACCACTGGCCTTTGCGACTGATTTCCCCTCTTGTGTGGTTGAGCTGCAAAAAACGGCCAAGAGCCAAGGTTTGTCGGCCGATACGATTGAAAACACTTTAGGTAAGGTTAAATACGTGGCTCGGGTCATTGAGCTAGATAAAAAGCAGCCAGAGTTTAGTCAGACTTTCGATAACTACTTCAGTAAGCGAGTCACAGATTGGCGTGTGAAAGAGGGGAGGCGTTTACTCGCTGAGAATCGTGAGCTTCTTAATCAACTGAAAGATAAATATGGTGTTCCTCCACAATATTTAATGGCCTTTTGGGGCTTAGAGACAAATTTCGGCTCCTATAAGGGAAAGATGCCTGTTTTAGACTCTTTAGCGACGTTAGCTTGTGATCCTAGAAGAAGTGGATACTTTACCGGTGAGTTGATGAAAGCCCTTAAACTCAAAGAGGAGTATCAATTTGAGGCAAGTGAGATGGTGGGCTCATGGGCGGGAGCCATGGGGCACACTCAGTTCATGCCCTCTGCATATACAGCTTATGCGGTAGACGGCGATGGTGATGGTAAAGCTGATCTATGGAATAGTAGGGCTGATGCGTTAACCTCTGCGGCAAACTTTCTGCAGCAACTTGGCTGGCAGCGAAATGAGCGTTGGGGACGTGAAGTTACCCTACCTGATAACTTCAGTTATGAGTATTTAGGTAAGCGCCATGAACAAGCTTTAGTAAAATGGGCTGAGCTAGGCGTGATGAAAAATGATGGTAAGCCTATCTCGACACCGGACATGAAAGCTGCACTTTACTTACCTGCTGGTCATACAGGTCCTGCTTTTTTGGGCTATAAAAACTTCGATGTGATTATGCGCTGGAACCGTTCGACTTTCTATGTGATTGCCGTCGGTCACCTTGCTGATCGTATCAATGGTGGCGTTAGCCTAACAGTGGCGCCGCCTAAACAAGATAACTTAAGCCGAGCACGGGTTAAGCAACTTCAAGCAAAGTTAAATGAAAAAGGGTTCGATGTTGGTAAACCTGATGGTGTATTAGGGGCGAACTCCAAATCAGGGCTGCGAGAATTCCAGCGTTCTGCAGGCTTAGTTGCCGATGGCTTTCCAAGTGAGGCAAGTTTTAATGCACTAGGCGTTCAATAGCCTTATACCAATCAATATAAGAATTAGATAAACACTAGAGCTGGTGGGGGAGTTTTGGTAAGCTTCCCTCCAAAATTTAAGTCAGTATTATGGTTAAGGACAGTTAATGAGCATTAAGAACGATATGGTAGTTCAGTTTAACTACACATTACGTGATGAACAGGGAGAAGTATTGGAGACAAATGAGGGGTTAGATCCTATTGCATACCTTCATGGTCACGACAATATGATGCCTGGTGTTGAAGATGCCATTGCCGGTAAAACCGTTGGTGAGAAGTTCTCTGTTACCCTAGCGCCAGAAACCACTTACGGTGTTCGTAACGAAGAAGCTATTCAGCGTGTTTCAGTAAAGCATCTTCAAGGTGAGAAAGTGTGGAAGGCTGGAATGCGCGCATTGATCAATACCGATCAAGGTCAACGTCAGGTTACCATTATCAAAATGGGTAAGTTTATGGCGACCGTTGATGTGAATCACCCGCTGGCGGGTCGCGAGCTAACTTTTGACCTTGAGATTATCGACGCAAGAGCTGCAAGTGATGAAGAGATCGCTCATGGTCATGCGCACGGTAAAGGTGGTCACCACCACTAGGCTCAAAGAGGTTCTGAGCAGATAGAAACCAGCAAAATCTTGCTGGTTTTTTGTTTTATGTTTATTTTCAGGAATGGGTTATGGTCATCGATTTCTCTCAAGGGAAAATTATTCTGACACCCTTTGAGATCCAGATTAAATTATCCACATCAGGCAGTGGTATGTATGCCATGGCCGAGGATCTGAACTTCATTGATGATGCGTTAATTATTAACGCCGATGCAGGCTCTGTAAAATGGAGTTTGCGCTTGGACTCTATTGAACAACTTAATATGATCCGTGAGACGTTGGGAGTTGCTTGAGCCTCAAATACCATCTGGATCACTTTTACTCCTCCCGTCTGACGTCCTACGGTGAGTTCAGCTAACAATCCGAGCCATTTTTTATCTATTAATAAGAATCTAAGGGAAAACATGTCAACAATATCATTAGAGCGGATCACGATAGAGCCTCAAACTAAAGCCACTGCTTGTGTTATCTGGCTTCATGGTTTGGGTGACTCTGGGGCTGGTTTTGCGCCTGTTGTTCCCGCATTGGGCTTGCCACAAGATCACAGCATTCGATTTATTTTCCCTCACGCACCTGAGCAAGCCGTGACGATTAACCAAGGCTATATCATGCGAGCTTGGTATGATATTAAGAGTATGGATCTGCATAACAGAGCCGATATGCAAGGTGTATTGGGATCTGAGGTGTCGGTCAAAGCGTTAATCCAAGAGCAGATAGACTCAGGTATCCCCGCAGATAGAATTGTGCTTGCAGGTTTTAGTCAAGGTGGTGTAATGAGTTTGTTTACAGGCCTTAGATACCCTGAGAAACTTGCTGGGATTATGGCTTTATCATGTTACCTACCTACAGCCGATAAACTACCTGAAAACTTAAGTGTAGCGAATCTTTCGACGTCAATTTTACAGCATCATGGTGAGCAAGATGATGTTGTGCCTGTGAGCTCTGGTAAGATGGCAAATGAGCTACTCAATGATGCGGGATATAAGGCTGAGTGGAAAACATATCAGATGCCCCACAGTGTTTTACCTGAACAACTACGTGACATTGCCAAATGGTTAAATAGTGTGTTGTTGTAGGTTTTTGCTTTGTAAATGGTTTTGTTTAAGCTTTGATATCACTTTTTTCTAGCTGTTCTGATTTTCGAAGAATATGAATCAAGTTTAACTTTAAATAACTCATTGAAAAAATAAGGTAAGCTTTGCTTAAGTGCTAGCTTACCTTTTTATTTTGTCTCTTTATTGTTCCTTCTCTTTTGCTCCTGTTTTTCCTCTCGAACAATGATGTTAATAAGTGTATGTTTTAACAAAGATTTTACTCTCCTTTTTGCAATAAACTTAACAGTTTTCATCTCACCCTTTGGTATGATGTTAGCCAGCGAGATCAGAGAATCCGTGATGTTAATAATTTAATAAAATAATTAAAGGGTTGATGTAATGATTAATAAGCTAGTAAAAGGTGTTGTCGCAACGGCTGTCTTAGCCGCATTGGCGGGCTGTAATAGCAGCGACGATAACAATACTCCACAAACAGCATGTGAAGCTGCGGGCGATGCATGTACTAAATTCACCGTTATCCATACTAATGATAACCATGGTCGCTTCTGGCAAAACAGTAAAGGCGAATATGGTATGGCGGCACGTAAAACCGTTATCGATCAAATTCGTAATGAAGTTGACCACGCAGGTGGTGAGACCATTCTACTCTCTGGCGGTGACATCAATACCGGTGTTCCAGAGTCAGATATGCAAGATGCAGTACCTGATTTTATCGGTATGAGCATGCTGGGCTATGATGCAATGGCTGTAGGTAATCATGAGTTTGATAACCCGTTAAGCACATTAGATATGCAGGCAACGATTGCTCAGTTCCCTATGCTAGCTGCTAACATCTATAAAAAAGACAGCAATGGAGAGGTCACTTCAGAGCGTTATTTTGAACCTTACCGTGTCTTTGAAATTAACGGTCTTAAGGTGGCTATTATCGGCTTCACAACGGTTGATACTCCTAAAGTTGTGAGCCCAGATAACGTTGCCAGCCTACATTTCACTAAGCCTCAAGATGAAATTCAAACCGTTCTTGCTGAAATCGAAGCCAATGAAAAGGTTGACATGGTGTTTGCTTTGACACATATGGGTCATTATGCCAATGGTGAGCACGGTACGGAAGCTGCTGGTGATGTGAAACTAGCTCGCTCATTAGAGCAGGGCCAATTACAGGCGATTATCGGTGGTCACTCACAAAACCCTGTGTGTATGGAAGGTGATGGTTACGCTGACTTTAAACCGGGTGATGAGTGTAAACCTGATGTTCAAAACGGCACCTTTATTATGCAAGCCCATGAGTGGGGCAAGTATGTTGGCCGTGCTGATTTCGAATACATGGACGGTGAGTTGAAGCTGGCTAGCTATAAGCTGATCCCAATTAACCTGAAAGAGAAAAATGAAAACGATGAGCTTGTTTTCATTACTGAAGAGATAGAGCAAGACCAACTGGTGATTGATGCACTACAGCATTACCAAGATCTGGGCCAGGAGCTACTTGATGTGGTTATCTCAAGTACAGATGGTAAGCTTGAAGGTGATAGAGCCGTTGTTCGCACAGAACAAACCAACTTAGGCCAGCTACTAACTCGCGCTTATGGCGATTGGGTCACGGCTAATTTTGAGCCAACAGTCGATTTCGGTGTGATGAACTCAGGTGGTATCCGTGACTCTATCGCACCAGGCACAGTGTCATACCGCGACGTGTTAACGGTGCAGCCATTTAGTAACGATGTGTCATTCGTGACGATGTCAGGTAAAGAAGTTCAGGATTACCTTGCCAATGTAGCACTAAAGACCGGTGGTGGAATGGCGCAGCTTTATCCTTTAGAGATGAACGTGAGCTGTGATGCTGTTGAAGTTAATCCAGATGCTACCTCTGCTGATATCGTGCAGATCACATCGTTAGGTGGCCGTGCGTTTGATATGGCGGGTAACTACACTTTCTCATTGATCAACTTCAGTGCTAAAGGTGGTGACGATTATCCAAAGATCACAGAGCATGTAAACTATGTTGATACTCAGCGTAGCGATGCATCGGTTCTTCGCGAATACTTTGAAAAGAACCCTAATATCAAAGTGGCTGATTACGATCCTGCCCAAGGTGGACACCCTGTGTTCTACCGTGGTGGTGCTGTCGTTAAGAGCTGTGCTAAGTAACCTAAGAAGATAATCTTCTCTATTTTGATAAAAGCAGCCTATTGGCTGCTTTTATTTTCTATTTCAGATCTGCAATTTAATAAAACCTGTATTTACTCTCCATATTATCCCGCTACGCTCTCTATTAAGGGTCATAAACTCTTCATCAGTTCTTCACACTTGATAATACTTGGATAATATTTAAATCAAGGGGCAAAATTTAACAGGCTAATACTTCTGCCATTGTTCTTAACACAGGTCAAACTTTATCTGTTCAGCTGAGTATTTAATCTATTGAAAATATAGAGCCTAAATCGATAAATATAAAATGTTGCCGCACTAAGTTTAATTTTGCTGCCGACGTTGATTTGCCACTGTTCTTATAAGAAAACAATTCTCGCTACAAATCACCCTTTTAAGAAACATTAACATCACATTTATTCATTAAAATGACACATATTCGATATATTCTTTGTTATTATGTTCGCCAACGAGATCATAGAATCCGTATTTTTAAAAAATGATGGTAATAATTAAAACTATTTCAATAAAAATCTAGGGGTTGATAGTAATGAAAAATTTGTTAATTAAAGGACTTGTTGCATCTGCTGTACTGGCAGCATTAACGGGCTGTGGTAGCGATAATGATGATGCACCCGTTTTACCGACTACCTGTGCCGAAGCTGGTGAGGCATGTACCACTTTCACTGTACTGCATACGAATGATAACCATGGCCGTTTTTGGGAAAACAGGCATGGCGAATATGGCATGGCGGCACGTAAGACTCTGATCGATCAGATCCGTGCAGAGGTCGAGTCCAATGGCAGTGAAACAATTCTGCTCTCAGGCGGTGATATCAATACAGGTGTACCTGAGTCAGATCTGCAAGATGCACGTCCTGATTTTGTTGGTATGAACCTGATTGGTTACGATGCTATGGCTGTTGGTAACCACGAATTTGATAACCCGTTAGCAACTGTTGAGATGCAGCGTGAGTTGGCAAACTTCCCAATGCTGGCTGCTAATATCTATGATAAAGCTTCTGGTAAGCGTTATTTTGATGCTTATAAGGTCTTTGATGTAAATGGCCTGCGTATTGCGGTTGTAGGATTGACGACTGAAGACACTAAGAAAATTGGTAACCCTGAATTTATCAGTGGTCTTGAATTTACCGACCCTGCGACAGAGATCCAGAAAGTCATTAAAGATATTAAAGATGCCGATGAAGCGGATCTTATCTTTGCTACAACCCATATGGGACACTACGCTGACGCACAAAATGGCAGTAATGCACCGGGTGATGTCGCCATGGCTCGTGCAGTAACAGCTGGCGATCTGCATGCGATTATTGGTGGTCACTCTCAGAACCCTGTCTGTATGGAGCCTGGTACTAACGATTACGCAGACTTTACGCCTGGTGGCGATTGTACGCCTGATAAGCAAAATGGCACCTATATCATGCAAGCCCATGAGTGGGGTAAGTATGTTGGACAAGCTGATTTCGAATACTTCAACGATGAGCTACACCTTGCAAGCTACAAGCTGATCCCGGTTAACTTGAAGAAGAAAAATGATGCGGGAGAGCGTGTGTTGATTGGTGAAGAGATCACACCAGATGGCACTGTATTAGAGATCCTGAAGCAGTATCAAGAGAAAGGTCAAGACCAGCTAAACGAAGTGATTGCGACAACGGCAGAGAAGCTTGAAGGTGAGCGTGCAGTTGTGCGTTTTATGCAGACTAACTTAGGTCACTTAATCTCAACTGCGCACACCTCAAAAGTAAATGCTGATGTTGGTGTGATGAACTCAGGTGGCGTACGCGCATCTATTGAGCCTGGTGAGATCACTTATAAGGATGTATTAACTGTGCAGCCATTTGGTAACTCTATCACTAAGAGTACAGTAACAGGCGCTGAGTTAACTGAATACTTAGGCGCTGTTGCATCTCTACAGATTGACTCAGGTGCCTATGCTCAACTGACTGGCGTAAAAATGACCGTTGATTGTGTTGCTAAAACTGTCGATATCAGCGATGTCAATGGCAAAGGCTATGATGCCGCTGCAACTTATACATTTACCGTTCCTAGCTTTAACGCTGCTGGTGGTGACGGTTATCCTGTATTGACCCCTGTGATGACAGGTTTTGTTGATGCAGCCGTTATGTATGACTTCTTAAAAGAAAAGGGCTCTATTGCTGCAGGTGAATTTGCACCGACTGGTGATGTTGTTTATGAGAACTCTATGAGCACTGATGGTTGTCAGGTACTAAGCACTCAATAAGAAGCTTATTAAAAGTTTTTTAGTGTAAAGAGTAGGGTAGCTTTCGAGCTACCCTTTTTTATTTTTGAAAACTTTTATATTGATTGGTATTAAACTCAAGACTAGAAAAAAATGTCACTTTTTTAATACCAAGCCTTGAAAACAAAATTATTGGCTACATATAGTGAGTATGGGGCGCTCAATGAGGTCTCTAGTTAATGAAAACGTGATGCCTTCGGGGTCTATGTTTGTTAGCGAAAAATGATTGTGAAAAGGTGCGACTAAGCTAACGATTTAGCTGATGTTGACCAACTTAAATTAACTATATTGCTTAAGACAAGGATATAACTATGCGTAATTATGACTTAACACCACTATACCGCAGTGCCATTGGTTTCGATCGTTTAGCCCAGCTTGCAGAACATGCTGCATCGAACAAAGGCAATTCAGGTTACCCACCCTATAATATCGAACTGCTTAACGAGACCCGTTACCGTATCACTATGGCTGTTGCCGGCTTCACGATGGACGAGCTGGATATTACCAGCGAAGGTGACAAGTTATTAGTGAAGGGTACCAAGGCAGAACAAGATAAAGAGCGTAAATACCTTTATCAAGGTATAGCAGAGCGCGGCTTTGAGCGTACATTCCAGCTTGCTGACTATGTCACCGTTGTGGGGGCTAACCTTGAGAACGGTTTACTCAATATTGATCTTCAACGTGAGATCCCAGAGGCGATGAAGCCTAGAAAAATTGAGATCGGTACATCAAGATTGATCGACTCTGAGTAGTTTCTTATAGCCTGGACTCTATAATTAACTAACATTCAGAAAATAGAAAGGGAGCCTAGGGCTCCCTTTTGCACATGGATGTGCTTATCCCTGATCGCAAGGACAGCGATGGAAGGGGTTTGCACATGGCCGGATATGTTCCATACATTTTGCGGCATTTCCTCCATCCGTGGAGGTCAGATGTGCTTATCCCTGATCGCAAGGTACCTGAAATGCTCCCAGCATTTGTCGGTATTCCCTACACTGACCCATAGGGATATGGGGAATGTCTTTAAAGCGTATGGAACGCTTAAGACCATGTAGCTCAAAGCGATGGAAGGGCTTGTTCTCCGGCAAATACTAGCTTCTTAAGCGCGCATCGCCTTTTCACCGCGGCTAAGCCCAACGACGCCAGAGCGAGATACTTCAACCACTTTAGTGACTTCACCAATGGCGCTGATAAAGGCATCAAGCTTAGCTGTCGGCCCAGTTAACTGCACTGTGTAAAGCTCAGCGGTAATATCGACAATTTGTGCACGGAATATATCTGCTGTGCGTTTTACCTCTTCACGAATACTGCCTTTGGCTTTGACTTTGACCAGAGCCAGTTCTCGCTCGATATGCTCAGATTCTGTAATGTTAGAGACTTTTAGAATATCGATTAACTTGTGCAGCTGTTTCTCAATCTGTTCCAGTACATTTTCATCGGCAAACAGTGTGATATTGAGCCTTGATAGCGTTGCATCATCGGTTGGGGCTACCGTTAGTGTTTCTATGTTATAGCCGCGTTGAGAAAACAGGCCAACAACTCGAGACAGGGCGCCAGGTTGGTTTTCAAGTAATACAGATATAATACGACGCATTAGCTTTTCTCCGTTTTGCTTAGCCACATCTCGTTCATTGCCCCGCCGCGAATAAGCATTGGGTAAACGTGCTCTGTCTGATCGACATTAATGTCGACAAACACCAACTTATCCTTCATCGCTAGGGCTTTCTCAAGTCCAGATTCAAGCTCTGATGAGTCACTGATTGTGATCCCCACATGGCCATAAGCTTCAGCAATTTTGGCAAAGTTAGGTACAGAGTCCATGTAAGAGTGAGAGTGACGGCCAGAATAGATCATATCCTGCCACTGCTTTACCATGCCAAGAAAACGATTATTTAGATTAATGATTTTTACAGGAATATCGTATTGAAGCGCTGTCGATAACTCCTGAATATTCATCTGTATTGAACCATCACCAGTCACACAAAGCACTGTTTCATCAGGCTTGGCTAACTTGACCCCCATGGCTGCTGGCAAGCCAAATCCCATGGTGCCGAGCCCGCCTGAGTTTATCCAGCGGCGTGGTTTATCAAAAGGATAATAGAGGGCGGCAAACATCTGGTGCTGGCCTACATCTGAAGCCACATAAGCGTTACCTTTGGTGAGTTTATGCAGGGCTTCAATCACCTCTTGTGGCTTAATTTTTTCACTGGTTTTGTCATAGGCAAGACTCTTACGTTCACGCCATTGATTAATTTCACTCCACCAGAAATCGATGGCAGCTTCATCTCGATTGTCATCATTGGATGCATTTAGTTGAGTTAACATCACATCGAGAATTTTATCTGCCGAACCAACGATAGGAATATCGACACGTATGGTTTTAGAGATAGAGGAGGGGTCTATATCTATATGCAAAATGGTGGCGTTGGGGCAGTATTTTTCGACATTATTGGTGGTTCTGTCATCAAAGCGCACCCCAATACCGAAGATTAAATCGGTATTGTGCATCGCCATGTTGGCTTCATAGCAACCGTGCATGCCCAGCATGCCTAAGCTATTTTGATGTGTTCCGGGAAAAGCACCGAGCCCCATTAAGGTACTAACCACAGGAATATTTAGTTTTTCTGATAGGGCTAAAATTTGCTTGTCGCACTCTGATATAACTGCGCCGCCACCGACGTAAAGAACTGGCTTTTTAGCTGCCAGGAGCGCCTGTATTCCGCGGCGGATCTGCCCTTTGTGACCAGAGGTCGTTGGGTTGTATGAACGCATGCTGATGTCATTTGGATACTCATAATCATGGAGTATCTCAGGGTTCATGCAATCTTTTGGAACATCGACAACGACAGGGCCTGGTCTGCCGCTGGCTGCGATAAAGAAGGCTTTTTTGATGATCTCAGGGATATCTCGTGCGTCAGTGACCAAAAAGCTGTGTTTAACAACGGGCCTTGAGATACCGATCATGTCACACTCTTGGAATGCATCGTTACCGATCAAATTGCTAGGAACTTGACCCGAGACAATCACCAGAGGAATTGAATCCATATAAGCGGTTGCAATACCAGTAATCGTGTTGGTGGCGCCGGGGCCTGATGTGACAAGGACCACACCGACTTCACCCGTTGCGCGGGCATAGCCGTCAGCCATGTGCACGGCAGCTTGTTCATGACGAACTAAGATATGTTCTATTTTGGATTTTTCGTGTAGGGCATCATAGATATCTAACACGGATCCGCCAGGATAGCCGAATATATGTTTTACGCCTTCGTCGATAAGTGAACGGACGATCATACTGGCGCCGGATAACTTCTCCATTTGTAAACCCTCATAAGTTACCGCTACGGTATGCAGTATCTCGATACAGCGACGGTAATCGCTTGAATATAATGAGTTTGGACGGTGATCCTCACTCTCGATATGTCGGTTAGCATCTGGTGTAATGTTAACCATCACCTTGTAAGGTGTGACATCTGTTTAAAATGAACAGATTTTCATCATATAAAAAAGAGCACGTATTTCAACCCTTTTATGTAAAAAAACTCTTTAGATGAGAAAAAATAGTGTTTAGAGGGGAATTCAGCACTATTTTTGTGCAGATAAGATAAAAAAGAGATAGTTTATGAAAATAGGAAAACGAGTTTGAGGCTGATTAATACCATGTGTTGTTAAGTTAAAGCTTTTTCACTGTAGATGCAGAGAAAGTCTAATCTCCCTGCATCTATCGCTATTTCTCTGGTTAAGGCGATTTATGTAGATGTTTGTCTATCAGGCTCACTCTTCACACTGAACGCCGTGAGCTGCAAAAAACTGACACAGTCCAACTAAGATGACGGCACTTAGCATAAGTGCTGAAAACGGCACTGCTGTACCTGTATAAAATAGGGCAAGCAGCGGGCCTGCCATGGCACCACAGCCAAAGCGCAAGGTGCCAATCACTGCGGTTGCAGTACCTGTCTCTTTTTTAAATTTCATCAGCACAATAGCATCAGCGTTGACGGACATGATCCCTAAGAACCCCATAAAGGGGATCAACATAGCCACAGTAAAGTGATAACTAAGCCCAAAAAGATTAACGAGTAACAGCGCTGAGCCTGCAAGCATCGCCAGTAAGGTTGAAACTTTTAGCATCAGTCTTGAACCGTAACGCACAACAATTCGGCTGTTTATAACATTGGCTAACATGAGTGCGCCAACATTGGTGCTAAAGAGTATGGCAAAAAGTGACTTGTCTAAGCCAAAAACCTCCATGTAAACAAAGGGGGAGGCGGTCAGGTAGCAGAAAAAAGCAAATGAGGTCAGTACGCCACTGGCGATATGCAGTTTTGTCCCAGGCTTGGTGAAGACCACGGCATAGGCTCCAAAGAAAGATTTTTGGCTACGGCTGTTTGCATCACTGTCGCTGGGCATCTTCAACTTCCACAGCACTAGTGCTAGCAAGATGAACGCGTAAGCTGCAAGAATGAAGAAGATGAGATGCCACTCTCCAAGCTCTAGGATAAGACTGCCTATGCTAGGGGCTATCAGAGGCGCTAACATCATTATTAAGCTTACATATGACATTCCCTTAGCTGTGTTTTCTCCATAGACCTCTTTGATATAACCAGGCACAACAACCGTAGCGGCAGCACCAATAAAAGCTTGTGCAAATCTTAATGCTAAAAATAGTTCAACATTGTTGACGAAGGCCAAGCAGAGACTCACTAACATAAAACCTGTTAAACCCATTAGTACAAGAGGTCGTCTACCGATCCTATCTGCTAAGGGGCCAAAACAGAGCATCCCTACGGCATAACCTGCCAGATAGATACTCAAAGATTGCTGCACTGTAGTGATATCGGAATGGAAACTACTGGCTAAGGTTGCCATTGCAGGCAAATACATATCGATAGCCAAAGGCGTGATAGCTACGATGGCAGCTAGCATGGGGATTAATATGGCAAGGTTAACGATAGCGACGGGTGTAACTGTGGCTGGCGATTGCTGTGGATCTGTTTGCACTGATACCTCTTGATACTAAATCTTGCAGTGAAGGGAAAATTAACTAATACGGCCGTGCTTGAAATATCTTTATACCGATCGGTATGAGTCAGATATCTGAGAGATGGATGATTGTACGACTTATCACCCGAGTAAGCCATGTTGAAATGAGCTCTTTACTGAATTAGCTGGGGCAATTTGTAACGAAACTTTACTTGAGCCAAGTGCTCTCGTTTTTAAGCTCTCTTTAACTATTTAAGCTTATTCAGATTGAATACTCGAGTTTGCTCAATGTCTTAAATTTGTCACCTTGTTGTCATCTTTTGTTCGCTTTATGTCATTAGGTTATCTGGTCAAATTCTAGAGATGATACACCTTAATGGCGGGCACAATGAAAACAACAAGCAGAGCTATATCGGTAAATAGAAGAGTCAACATTAAGCAAAAGGTGATAGCGAAGTATCGAAGCGTTATTCAGTCGATGTTAGTTAGCTCTTTTTTGCTAGCGGGCTGCGGAAGTGATGGCAAGGACGGCATCAATGCACTGATCAATGTGACTGAGCTTGAGGTGGGAAGTGAGCAGTGTGCACTTGGTGGTCAGATAATTCAAACGGGTTTAGATATTAATGGTAATGGCCTGCTTGAGGGGGATGAAATTGATGACGCACAGACACAACTTAATTGTAAAGAGAGCACTAAGCCCTTGGCAGCGGAGTTAATTGCTCGGCATAGTTCAGGTGTCTTTGGGCAAAGTGCAGCAGAGATTGTTGATTATCATAGGGCATCGAGAAGCATATTTGTGGTGAATGCAAACAGTGGCAAAGTTGATCTGCTTAACGCATCACTTTTGGTTGATGCCACAGCAGTCAGTACAGAGAGTGCTTTGGTTTTAAATAATCTGCCAAAACTTGGAGAGCTCGACGTTGCTGCCGATATCGCCTTGGCAGAACTAGGGGAGGTTAATAGCTTAAGTATCTTTGATGATCTGTTAGCTGTGGCTATCGAAAGGGGAGATGGGCAAGGCAATAAGAAGCAAGCTAATGGGTTTGTTGCCTTTTATCGTTTATCACAGGCAGGTGACGCTAGTTTTATTAAAGCCGTTGAGGTCGGTGCATTACCTGATAATGTCACTTTTACCCATGACGGTAATAGCTTGATAGTCGCTAATGAAGGAGAGCCTAATGGGGCATACACCTTAGACCCTGAGGGAAGTATTGCTGTGATTGCGATTGTGCAAGGAGTACCCGCTGATAGCGCTAGCATAATAGACTTTAGCGACTTTAATCTTGGGGGAAGCCGAGAAAGTGAATTGAGCGAGCAGATCAAGATTAATGGCCCAGGCTCATCGGTAGCTCAGGATTTAGAGCCCGAATATATCTCTATTTCAACAGATAATAATAGCGCTTTTGTGAGTCTGCAGGAAAATAACGCCATTGCTGTGGTTGATTTAACGGCTTTGACGATTAGGGATATTTTACCTTTGGGCTTGAAAGATTTCGGGTTAGCACGAAATGGCATTGATGCTAGTGACAAAGATGATCTGATCAATATCCGTGCTTATGAAGGCGTTTATGGTCTTTATCAACCTGACACTATTGCAAGCTTTTCTTGGAAAGGGGGGAATTTTATTGTTTCTGCCAATGAAGGTGATGCCAGAGATTATGCTGGCTTTTCTGAAGAGCTAAGAGCGCAAGATTTGCTGTTAGATGCCAACCACCCACAAGTTGCTGCGATACAAGATAAGACCCTGCTAGGGCGTCTTAAAGTGACAAATTCGATGGGAGATGAAGATCAAGATGGTGATTTTGATAAAATAATAGGTTATGGCGGTCGCTCTTTTTCTATCTGGGATGAAGCGGGAAATATAGTGTTCGATAGTGGTAATGAGTTTGCTCGTATCACTGCTGCGGTTTTAGGTAGCGATTTCAATAATCACAATGAAGAGAGTAAAGGAGATAGTCGTAGTGATGATAAAGGAGCCGAACCTGAAGCATTAGCGTTGGGAGTGATTGGTGATAAAAGGTACGCTTTTATTGGACTTGAACGAACATCAGGATTTATGATTTATGATATTACCAACCCATTTGATGTTCATTTTATCGACTACGTGGTCAATCGGGACTTTAGTGTCGAGTTTGAGATAGATGGAGATAATATAAGCGGTATGCCTGAGCTTGCTGGCGACTTAGGCCCCGAGGGAATGAAGTTTGTCTCAGCAGATAAGAGTCCAAACGGGCAAGCGCTGTTGATTATTGGCAACGAGGTCAGCGGGACGACCTCTGTTTATCAGTTCAAATAACAGGGTTAAGCCACTTTATAGTGGCTTTTTTATCTACATTGTTGGTTGAAAACACGCTAATGAAATGGTTCTTCGAACGATTGATCTGCTTCGCTTAATGCAAATGAGCTTGTCATAAATTGGGTTTACATGCTTTTATAGATAGATCGAGTGAATTAATTTAACAACTTCTAGAGTGGTGATATGAAGAAACGTTACCTTTTGGCTTTACTGTTTTCCCATCTGTTTGTGGCTGGTGGTGGTTTTATTATGGGGATGTACCTCTTGCCGATAATGACCGCTCCTGCAGCTCCTCAACTATCAGTATTGGAGTCTACAATTGAAAGTCGTGAGTTTAGCGGCCAGTTTTCACGAGAAAGAGCTGACAGTGATCTGCTTCATTGGGGAGAGGGAGAGGTCTCAATTAGTGCTGACTCGATAGCTTTTATTGGCTCATTAGCACCTGGTCCCGATTATCGACTCTACCTGTCACCTAAGTTTGTTGATACAGAATCAGGTTTTAATCGTCTTAAACCATCTATGGTGCAAGTGGGGTCGGTTAACACCTTTGATAATTTTATTGTGACTATTCCTGATGATGTTGATCCCTCACACTACAACACTCTTGTAGTGTGGTGCGAATCATTTGGCCAGTTTATTACCTCTGGAACTTATGAAACAGTTGCTCAGTAAAAACTGAGTAACTGTTTATACCATCCACCCTCTTATCTCTATGGGTTAACAGGCAAACTCTTTCTCATAGGCAAGCATAAAATCTTCTCGTATCGACTGCTCTAGATGAGATGCACGCTCTGTTGGGCAGAAGATCATGATATGGACATGCTGCTCTCCAGTGGCTCCACTACTGACATGAATATGGGGCTCAGACCCAGGTAAGTCGACGCCCGCATGTTTCTCTATGATGCTGTTATAGCGCTTAGCGACTTCATGAAAATCTTCGCAATGTTGCTCTATCTGCACTGTCAGAGAGGGAAATAGTGGGTATAGATTAACGAACTTAGGCACAGTAATGGTGAAGTTATGGTAAACATAGCGCTTCATAAAGTTCAGGTTTTTGACTGGGTAGGTAAAAAACGTACTGTTAGGAAAAGTGGCTGTCTTTCCAGTGTAGTGATACTGACCATGGTGGAGATCGATCTCCTGAATGACCGTTGCCATTAAGTTATGTTCAATCACTTCACCACATAAACTTCCAACCTCTATCCAGTCACCAATGACAAAAGAGCGAGAGCTTGCACGTTGGATTGAGCCTGTAAAACAGAGAATAATCTCTTTTGATGCAACAACAATGGCGATAGCGATAGCGGTTACCGATAGCGCAAACTTGTTGATCTCTGTCTGCCACAACATAAACAGCAAAATGACCAGTAGAGTAAACGTGCCGTTTTTGGTTCTGGAGATCCATTTACGCTGAGTATCACTCAAAAAAGAGACATCACCACGAACCTTGTAAATGATGAGACGTTTAGTCGCTGATATTAAAACGATAATGAGTAAGGTAAGTAAAAGCTTATGGGTGAATAAGAAATCGATAAGCAGTGTTAGTTTTTCCACAAAAGCCTCTTTTAAGCATTTTTAAACATTAAAGTGCTGTAAGTCAGTGAGTTGTATCTAGGCTACTCTAAGGAGAAGGTGTTAAAAATACAAGAGTCCCTTCAGAAGCGATTAATACATTGCTGATCCATTAGTCAATGCAAAGCCTTTAAATGAGGTTGCTTGTTAAGCGTTATTTTGAGCTGTGAGTGTTAGTACTTGAGAGTAATACTCCCGATAACGAGTTTAGATAATCAATTCTGAAAATTAGGTTTAGGCAGTAAACCCCTTCAGTTTTCTTCCAGAATTTTTCTTATTAACTATGCTTTTAGTTAGCACTAAAGCTCATCACTCCGTTTTAAGTTTTACAAGGAGCATTTGAGTAAACATTAGTCGTTGGCAAGGTAGGGTATTCGATGGATGAATTGCAATCTCAAGCACTGATTAAGTTCACCATAGCGAGAAAACTTCTGTTAGTTATCATATCTAACTTACTGATGATGAGTTTAGTTGGTGCTTATGCAGTGAGCTTGATGCTGTCAACTGGTGAGGAGATCGAAGAGGCGGTATTCATTGAAATGCCGAGGATGAGCCATTTAACACTGACTGAGTCGCATCTTTTGGAGCAGCAAACTTATTTCGAAAAAGTATTACGCTTAGCCGAGGAGATACAGCTTGATTTAAGCTCTGGCGATGAAAAAAGCCTGATTATCGTGACCAGAGAGTTTAATCGAAACAACCTACTTTTTAGAGAGTTGTCAGCAAGAATCACAGATGAGCTTGATAAAAGCATCATTGAAATACAAGGGGTTATCAACACTCAAAGTATACAGATTGAAGATGATAGTCATCAGCTACTGCTCAAGGGGGTTAAGGAGGTGAAGCGTTTACATCTCCAACATGAATCTAAAACCTTTGATATTTTTAACTCTGTAGAGTCTGGTGAATGGGATCACTCCACCAACCTCATGATGATTAAAGAGCTTGAAACAGAAGGCAGGGAGGTAGAACAAAGACTTGCCACTTTACGAGATATGGTCGAGGAGCAGATCCAAAAACACCTGCTAACGACTAAACAAAATGGTACTCAAGGGATTAAAGCGGTTGTTGTTTTTGTTCTGATTGCACTGCTAATAAGCTTAGCTATCTCACTGTTTACAGCTCGACTTATTATTAAACCCATCAGTGATATCAAACGGGTGACAGATGCATTAATAAAAGGAGATTTGACTCGCAACATCTCTTGGAAAAGTAGTGATGAAGTGGGGGCTCTTTCTGTGTCGATTAATGAAGTCATTAGAACAATGAAAGAGGTTGCAGAGCAAGCTAATGCTCTTGCCTGTGGTGATTTTTCTAAAGATATTTTGGTTAAAGGGGAAAATGATCAATTGATCATGGCCTTGATCCAGATGAAAAAACAGATAAAGGAGAGAAATACCTCATTGTCTCGTTCGTTAAGCCTCAACAAAGGGATTGTGAGTACTGCTGTCGATGGCATTATCTCGATTAAAGATGATGGCACCATTCTCTCTGTTAACTTAGCAACAGAGAGAATGTTTAAATATTTAGCTGAAGATCTCATTGGTAAGAATATTAAAGTGTTGATGCCTGAGCCCTATCACTCAGAGCATGATAACTATCTGAGTAAGTATAAAAATACAGGGATTAAAAGTGTGATAGGTAAAGGGAGAGAGGTACAAGCCATGCGCAGTGATGGCAGTACCTTTCCCATATTTCTCTCTGTTGGAGAGGTACAACAAGGCGATGAGACACTGTATACCGGTTTTATTCGAGATATCAGTCAGCAAAAACAGTATGAACAAGAGATGCTTAAGAGTGAAGCCTTAAACCGAGGCATGGTTGATACTTGTTTAGATGCCATTCTCTCTATTTCCGCTAAGGGTGTGATCATTGCCTGTAATCGCGCTGCAGAGTCTCTATTTCAATACTCTCGAGATGATTTGCTCGGTAAGAAAATAAACCTCTTGATGCCGAGCCCTTTTACTGAAGAGCACGATACTTACCTTAGTAATTACCTAAACACAGGGACCAAAAAGGTGATTGGTCAGGGACGTGAGGTTATAGGTTTAAAAAGAGATGGCTCCACTTTTCCAATGTACCTGACCGTAGGTGAAGTTATACAAGAGGGGGAGAGTATTTTTACCGGGTTTGTTAGAGATATCACAGTAGAGAAAAAGTTTGAACAGGAGATGATGAAAAGTGAAGCGCTTAATCGTGGCATGGTCGATACCTGTTTGGACGCCATTCTCTCTATCTCAGTTAAGGGCGTGATTGTCTCTTGTAATCATGCTGCACAGTCTCTGTTTCAATATCGAAGTGACGAGCTAATAGGCCAAAAGATAAACCGTTTAATGCCAAGTCCCTTTACAGAGGAGCATGATGGCTATCTTGAAAAGTATTTTGCTACTGGTATTAAAAAAGTCATAGGGCAAGGGCGAGAGGTGGTCGGCTTAAAAAGAGATGGCTCGACCTTCCCAATGTATTTGACCGTTGGTGAGGTCGAGCAAGATGGAGAGACTATTTTTACTGGCTTTGTGCGTGATATTAGCAAAGAGAAACAGTATGAATTAGAGCTTAAGAAAACCAATGAAGATCTTCTGAAGCAAAATGAGTTGAAGAGTCAGGTCTCTAGAATTAACGACTTGACCCAAGGTGCCACGGATATGATGGCGATGTCCGATGAGATTATTTCAGCATTGGCCGAAATGATGAAAGCAGGAAATGGCGTGTTGTACACCTATGATCGCGACGATGCCAGACTGACCTTGTCAGGAAGTTATGCTTTCAAAAAAAGAAAGGCAATACTCCCCTCTATCGCTATGGGAGAGGGCTTGGCAGGTCAATGTGCGAAAGAGCAAAAAACCATACTTCTAACTCATGTTCCCATCGATTATATTCAAATAAATTCCGCTTTGGGCCAGAGTACTCCTCTCAACGTGTTAGTGGTACCAGTATTATTTGAAGATGAGTTGGTTGGTGTTATTGAGCTTGCTTCATTTAGAGAGTTCAGTGATGAGCAAGTCGAAGTGATAGAGCTCATCTCCTGTAATTTAGGCATTGTGGTAAATAATCTACGAAATCAACAAGTCACTCAGGAACTTTTAGTTGAGACTCAGAGGCAGTCAGAGGAGTTACAGGCGCAGCAGGAGGAGCTTAAGAGCTCAAATGATAGTTTAGTCGAGCAAACTCAACGCCTTAAAGCTTCAGAGGAGGAGTTGAAGGATCAGAGTGAAGCGTTAAAAGTATCCAATAAGGAGCTGGAGGAGAAACAGACCTTCCTTAAGCGCCAAAGAGATGAGATTGAAAGCGCCAGAGCTGATCTTACAGTGAAAGCGGATGAACTGGCCTTAGCCAGTAAATATAAGTCCGAGTTCTTGGCCAATATGAGTCATGAGTTAAGAACCCCCCTCAATAGCCTTCTTCTACTCGCTAAAGGCTTGGCTGATAATAAGAGTAAAAATTTAAATGAGACTGAAGTTGAAGATGCTCAAGTTATCTTTGATGGTGGTAATAACCTTCTGTGTTTAATCAATGACATTATGGATCTCTCCAAAGTCGAAGCGGGTAAGCTCTCTATCCATATTGAAGAGGTTAATATAAGTACGCTATGTCGAAATTTACGGCAGGTCTTTAACCCTATTGCTAAGAACCGTGAACTGGAATTTGATATTAAGGTCGATGAAAAACTGCCTGCTACGGTGAGTAGCGATGGACATCGGATTGAGCAGATACTGAGAAACCTACTTTCTAATGCATTAAAATTTACCGAAGCTGGCAGTGTTACGCTATTTATCGGTTACTCCGCAGCTGACACTGTTTTCTCCCATAGTTGTTTAGACCCTAATACTGCCTTGTCGTTTGCTGTTGTCGATACAGGTATCGGTATCCCGCAAAATAAGATCCAGGCAATCTTTGAAGCATTTCAACAGCAAGATGGCTCAACCAGTAGAAAGTATGGTGGCACTGGGCTAGGTTTAACCATAGCTAGAGAGTTGACTCGTTTGTTAGGTGGGGAGATACAGCTAGAAAGTGAGCCGAATCAAGGCAGCACTTTTACGCTCTTTTTACCGAATGCCTTCGATGTGAATGGGGTGGAGGCTAAATCTGATGGCGGATCAATTGTCTCTGATATTAAGTTTTCAGCCGAAGACCAAGACCCATCTCCCGCTGAGCCTATAGAACAAGCCATCCCAGCAATGCCTCCCAGAGAACCTTATCTTGAGTTTATCCCCGATGATAGAAATAACCTACACGAAGGGGAGTTGAGCTTACTCATTATCGATGATGATCCGACTTTCGCGAAAATATTAAGGGATCATGCTAGAGAAGCGGGTTATCAATGTCTGGTGGCGGGCGATGGACGTATGGGGATCTATCTAGCACAAGAGTATCAGCCCAGTGGGATTATTCTCGACATTATGCTGCCAGATATCGACGGTCATAAGGTGCTCGAACAATTAAAGTTCAGCCTTAAGACTCGTCATATTCCAGTGGAGATCATCTCAGCTCACAGTGAAGATAAGAACACTGCATTAGTCAAAGGTGCAGTTGGGTTACACACTAAACCTGTTAGCCAAGAAGCCTTGTTAACAGTACTTGATGAGATAAAAGCCTTTTCTAGTAATGAGTTACGCAGGCTACTGGTCATTGAAGATGATACAGGTAACCAGACCTCTATTATCAGGCTATTAGATGGCAGTGATATCGATATTAAGTGTGTCGGCAAAGGGAGTGATGGCGTCGATGAGATCCTGTCGGGACAATATGACTGCATTATCTTAGATCTAGGTTTACCCGACATCACAGGTTTTGAGGTACTTAGCCGAGTGGAAGCCAGTGAGTTAGAGCGAGTGCCACCTGTGATTATTTATACGGGTAAGGAGATAACGGATGAGGAGCAAAATGAGCTTAACAAGTTCTCATCGACAATTGTGATAAAGGGCGTGGGCTCAGGTGAGCGCTTATTGGATGATATCTCTTTGTTTCTGCATGACATCGAAAAGCGCTTTGGTAGCGAAGAGCGCAATACAATTCAGATGCTGCATGATGAAGATGCCATGTTTTTAGGTCGTAAGGTGTTAATTGTTGACGATGATATGAGAAACACCTATGCCCTGTCTAAAAAATTAATCGAAGTAGGGTTTGAGGTAGATATGGCCCATGACGGCAAGGAAGCGGTGGATCTCCTATTAGTTGAGAAGAGCTTTGAATTGGTGCTAATGGATACCATGATGTCAGAGATGGACGGTTATGAGGCGATAAAGCAGATTAGGGAGATGGAGCATTATAAGCTGGTTCCCATTATCTCTTTAACGGCGAAAACGATGCCGGAAGATAGAGCCAAGTCCCTGCAAGCAGGGGCTTCAGAATATCTAACCAAACCCATCGATTTTGAAAAGTTACTGTCTATTTTGCGTATTTGGCTGTTTAAGCACTAGCCTAGGAGTGAAAAATGTTGACTGAGTTTAAATTCAGAACTCAACTGTTATTGAGTTATGCAACCATCTTATCATTCATGCTTGTGATCGCCTTAGTGGTCTTTTTTAGTGTCAAATCACTAGAGGATGATTTGATCTGGGTGGAGCATACTCATGCCGTTTTAGACAAAGCCTCCAAAATAGAAGCCTCAGCCATCAATATGGAAACGGGAATGAGAGGTTATCTTTTGGCTGGGCAAGATGATTTTTTAGCCCCATATGAAGAGGGTAGAAAGGTTTTCAATAAATTAATCTCCGAGCTTTCATCCGATGTGGATGATAACCCTGAGCAGGTGGCACTGTTAGGTGAAATAAAAAAGACAATAGATGAATGGCATACAGAGGTGACGACCCCGGTTATTGCTTTAAGGGCTGAAATAGGTAATGCCAAGTCGATGAATGACATGGCAGAGGTGATAAAACGAGCTGAAGGTAAGGCTCTTTTTGATGAATTTAGGAAGAAAATTGCTGAATTTATAAAACATGAACAAGCGTTAGTTGTGCAGCGACATCGAACTCTTGAACTTAGTAACAATGCTAAAGAGCTTAAACGGCTTGAAAAGCTAGAGGTTCGCTCTTATGAGGCGATCACAATGGCACAAAATATTCTTGCAGCCGCTGTTGATATGGAAACGGGGATGCGTGGCTTTCTGCTGGCTGGTCAGGAGCGTTTTCTTGAACCCTATAAACAAGGTAATGAAGCGTTTCATCGATTAGTGGATGAGTTATCTCAGCTAGAAGCGGATCATTCCAATCAACTTGCATTATTGTCCGTAAGTCGAGAGCTCATAGACACTTGGATAAGTGAGGTGGTTGAGCCTCAAATCAGTCTGCGCGAAGAGATAGGTGATGCTAAAACCATGGATGACATGGCAGATTTGGTTGGAGAGGCTAAGGGGAAAATCTATTTCGATAAGTTTCGTGATCAGATAAAGACATTTAAAGATAGAGAGCTAGTTCTACTGGATAAGCGTCAAGCATCTCTTGAAAGTACTGAATCTCTGGTAGTGAATGTGACCCTCTTTGGTACTCTTTTAGCCATAATTGTCGGTATTGGGGTCGCATTTAGGTTAACTAGATACATAGTTAATCAATTAGGTGGTGAACCAGCTTATATTGCTGAGATTGCCCGAAATGTCTCAAATGGTGATTTGAGTATTGAACTGGAGCATGAGGGCAAGCCTCAAGGAATATTTGCTGAGATGCAGCAGATGATGCTGACCCTAAAAGCTAAAACTAGCTTAGCTCAGGGGATCGCTGTTGGTGAATTAGATCAAGTTGTTAAGCTGGCATCAGATAAAGACACCTTAGGGATAGCGTTAAAGGAGATGCTTAAAAACTTAAATAATGTCGCAGACCAAGCCGATGCCATTGCCAAGGAGGATTTTAGCAAAGAGGTGGTGTTTAAAAGTGATAAAGATCGATTAGGTATCGCTCTGCATGAGATGAAAAATCAGATCAAGGAGCGTAATGCTTCGTTATCATTGAGCTTAAACCTTAATCGAGGGATTGTGGATACCGCTGTTGATGGAATTATCTCAATAAAAGATGATGGCACCATACTCTCTGTTAACTCCGCCACAGAGGAGATGTTTAAGTATTCTGCCGAGTCACTTATCGGACAAAATATTAAATTCCTAATGCCTGAGCCCTATCATTCGGAGCACAGCACATATCTTAGTCAGTATAAAGCAACCGGAAACAAGAAGATTATAGGTAAAGGTCGTGAGGTGATGGCCCTTAGGAGTGACGGTACTACTTATCCTATCTATCTCTCAGTTGGGGAGGTTAAACAGGGGGAGGAGACGCTGTATACCGGTTTTATTCGTGATATCACGCAGCAGAAGAAGTTTGAGCAGGACATTATTAGAAGGGAAGCGCTCAATCGTGGCATGGTTGACACCTGTCTTGACGCCATTCTCTCTATAACGACCGATGGGGTCATTATTGCCTGCAATAACGCTGCAGAGCTACTGTTTCAATATAAAAGTGAGGAGTTGATTGGCAAGAAGGTCAATATCTTAATGCCTAGCCCTTTCACCGATGAGCATGATGAATATTTAAAGAATTATTTAACGACTGGTATTAAGAAGATCATGGGCAAAGGGCGAGAGGTTACTGGTTTAAAAAAAGATGGCACGACATTCCCAATCTTTTTGACTATCGGTGAGGTTGAGCAGGAGGAGGGCACAATCTTTACTGGTTTTGTTCGGGATATCACTAAAGAGAAGCAGTATGAGGCAGATCTGCAAAGAACCAATGAAGATTTAATGAAGCAAAACGAGTTAAAGAGTCAAGTCTCTAGGATTAATGAATTGACTCAAGGCGCTTCAGATCTAATGGCGATGGCTGATGAAATTATTTCTGCACTCTCACAGATGATGAAAGCGGGTCACGGGGTTATCTATACCTATGATCAAGAGGATGATGGTTTAAGCCTGTCTGGAAGTTACGCGTTTAAGAAAAGAAAAGCAGTACTTCCCTCTATCTCTATAGGGGAAGGCTTGGTAGGTCAATGCGCTAAAGAGAGAAAAGCCATACTCTTATCTCAGGTTCCAGCGGATTATATCCAGATAAATTCAGGGCTGGGGCAAAGCTCGCCTTTGAATGTGTTAGTGGTTCCAGTGTTGTTTGAAGAGGCGTTGATAGGGGTGATTGAGCTGGCCTCTTTTGAAGGCTTTACTGATGAACAGGTTGAAGTCATCGAGCTGATATCAAGTAATTTAGGCATAGTGATCAATAACCTCAGAAGCCAAGAGAGGACGCAGACTCTATTACTGGAAACCCAAAGACAGTCAGAGGAGTTACAGGCGCAGCAAGAGGAGCTTAAAAGCTCAAATGAAAGCTTGCTGGAGCAAACTCAGTTGTTGAAAACCTCTGAAGAGGAGCTAAAACAGCAGAGTGAAGAGCTAAAAGTGTCAAATGAGGAGTTAGAAGAGAAACAGGTATTCCTTAAACGTCAGAAGAGTGAGATTGAAGCGGCCAAAACAGATCTTACGATTAAGGCTGAGGAGTTAGCGTTGGCCAGTAAGTATAAATCTGAGTTTTTGGCCAATATGAGTCATGAATTAAGAACCCCTCTAAATAGCTTGCTTCTATTAGCTAAGGGATTAGCAGATAACAAGAGTCAACACTTGGATGAAACAGAGGTGGAGGATGCCAAGATTATCTTTGATGGGGGCAATAACCTTCTCTGCTTGATCAATGACATCATGGATCTTTCTAAAGTTGAAGCCGGTAAGTTGTCGATCCATATTGAAGAGGTCAGTATTGCTGTGCTGTGTCGTAATTTAAGGCAAGTATTTGACCCTATAGCTAAGGATAGAGAGCTTGTACTCAATATCGAGGTTGACGATAAATTACCTAGCACTGTACGCAGTGATGGTCATAGAGTTGAGCAGATATTACGAAACTTACTCTCTAATGCATTGAAGTTTACAGAAACAGGCTCTGTAACACTTAAAATTGGCTATGTTGCACCCAATACTCTTTTCTCCCACAGCAGTCTAGATGCAGAAACTGCGCTCTCGTTTTCGGTTGTTGATACAGGTATTGGTATTCCAGAAAATAAGATCCAAGCTATTTTCGAGGCTTTTCAGCAGCAGGATGGCTCAACAAGCAGAAAGTATGGTGGCACTGGATTAGGCCTGACGATAGCGAGAGAGTTGACTCGTCTGCTGGGAGGAGAGATCCAGCTACAGAGTGTGCTTGATGAGGGAAGCACGTTTACTCTCTATCTTCCCAACGTTTATGATTCTGATGCCGTGGAGGAGAAGCTTGAGGCGGGGTCAATTGTTTCTGATGTTAAATTCAAGCAAGAGGTAGTGGGAGCAAGTGATGTGGAAGAAAAATCCTCCAAGACAGAGGAACCCACAGAGCTTGTACTGCAACCTTACTCGGAATTTATTCCCGATGACAGAGAGAGCCTGCAGGAGGGCGAGCCGATTATATTGATCATTGATGATGATCCTGTGTTTGCCAAAATATTGCGTGATCATGCCAGGGAGTGTGGCTATCAGTCTTTGGTTGCTGGTGATGGACGAATGGGGATTTTTCTAGCACAGGAGTATCAGCCAAACGGGATTATTCTCGACATAATGCTTCCTGATATAGATGGCCATCAGGTATTAGAGCAACTGAAGTTTAGCCTCAAGACTCGTCACATACCTGTAGAGATAATCTCGGCTCATAATGAAGATAAGAATGCTGCATTAGTTCAGGGAGCCATTGGCTTGCAAACAAAGCCTGTTAGTCAAGAAACCCTATTAAGTGTATTTGATGAGATTAAGTCATTCTCATCCTCGGAACTACGCCGATTGCTGGTGATTGAAGATGACGCTGGAAATCAGACCTCCATAGTTAGGCTTTTGGAGGGGAGTGATATCGATATTAAGTGCGTCGATAAAGGTACTGAGGGGGTTGAGGAGATTTTGTCCGGGCAATATGACTGCATTATTTTGGATTTGGGTTTACCAGATATTAGTGGTTTTGAGGTGTTAAAACAGATTGAGAGCAGTAAGTTAGAGCGGATCCCACCAGTTATTATCTACACAGGTAAAGAGATTACGGATCAAGAGCAGCTTGAGCTGAACAAGTTTTCATCGACCATAGTGCTAAAAGGTGTGGGATCAGGTGAACGGCTGCTAGATGATATCTCACTCTTTCTACACGACATTGAGTCTAGATTCGCAACTGACAGTCAGAAAACAATTCATATGCTCCACGATGAAGACGCGATGTTCCAAGAACGTAAGGTTTTGATAGTCGATGATGATATGAGAAATACCTACGCGCTATCTAAAAAGTTGATTGAGTATGGTTTTGAAGTAGAGATGGCCCATAACGGCAAAGAAGCCGTTGAGCAACTGACAGAAGATAAAAGTTTTGAGTTAGTGCTGATGGATACCATGATGCCTGAGATGGATGGTTATCAAGCAACAAAACGTATTAGGGAGATGGAGCATTATAAACAAGTTCCCATTATTGCATTAACAGCAAAGACGATGCCTGAAGATAGGGAAAAGTCATTACAGTCAGGAGCTTCCGAATACTTAACTAAACCAATTGATTTTGAAAAACTGCTATCTATTATGCGAATTTGGCTGTTTAAGCATTAATGTAGAGGAGTAGAGCATGTTGGGAATGAAGCTAGAAGATATGCAGGAGTTTGAAATTGATCTACTGCTTGAAGCTATCTATTTTCGCTATGGTTATGACTTTAGAGATTACTCCAAAGCATCCTTAGAGCGAAGAGTATTACATCGTGTCCAGCAGTCTAATCTAAACTCTATCTCTGAAATGGTGCCCAGAGTGATGCATGATACTGAGTTTTTTGAACTGTTTCTTCGAGATATGTCAGTCACTGTTACTGAGATGTTTCGTGATCCCAAGGTGTTTCATAAATTGAGACAGGAGGTATTTACTCAGCTTAAAACTTATTCTCGGGTCAATATTTGGCATGCTGGCTGTGCGACTGGAGAGGAGGTTTATTCCATGGCTATTATGCTTAAGGAGGAGGGGTTACTGGACCGAACAAGGATTTATGCCACCGATTATAATAATCACTCTTTAGATATCGCTAAAAAGGGGATCTACCCAGTCGAAAAAATGAAACTCTATACTGAAAGTTACATTGCTGCTGGTGGGAAAGCCTCTTTTGCTGATTATTACTTGGCGAAGTTTGGTTCGGTAAAGATGGCAGAATCGTTAAAAGAACATATTACTTTTGCCAATCATAACTTAATGAAAGATCAACCTTTTGCTGAGATGCACCTAATCGTATGCCGAAATGTTCTTATCTATTTCAACGCTAAACTGCAAGATAGAGTATTGACACTTTTTAAAGATAGTCTTATTGCTAGAGGTTTTTTATTACTGGGTGATAAGGAGACATTGGATTTTAGTGAAGTAAAATCCTATTTCGAAACATTTAATAAAAAAGAGCGCATATATAGGCGATTAATGCATGTTTGAGGCTCTAGTTGTGGGAGTTTCAGCTGGTGGGTTACGAGCTCTAACCGAGATTTTACCTAAGCTTCCTAAGGGGTATCCACTGGCTATACTTATAGTGCAACATCGCCATAGGGATTCGGATAACTTCCTAACTGAACATCTCAATGAGTTATCCTCTGTTTGCGTCAAGGAAGCGGAGCTGAGAGAGGCGATATTGCCCGCTCATGTGTATATAGCACCAGCTGGCTATCATCTATTAGTTGAAAGGGATAAAACGTTAAGTTTAAGCATAGATCCACCGGTTAATTTCTCTATCCCTTCAATAGATGTTCTGTTTCAATCCGCTGCCACTTGCTACAAAAATCGTCTGGTTGGGCTTATACTTACTGGAGCTAATTCTGATGGAAGTCAAGGTTTAAAATTCGTTAAGGATTATGGTGGATTTGCCATTGTTCAAGCACCTAATACTGCAGAGGTCGATGTGATGCCAAGAGCTGCAATAGACTTAGTCGATGTGGATAAAGTGGTTCCTTTAGAGGAGTTGGCTGCTTTTTTGACTCAAGCTCGTTTTAAGCAAAATTCAACGGTAGTAAGGGAGAAGTTAGATGAGTGAGCGTCTTCCTAAGATTCTTGTTGTTGATGATGAGCCAAATAATTTGCGTGTCTATGAGAGGATTTTAGCCCCTCTGAATCTCGATATTGTTAAGGCCGGTTCGGGACTTAAAGCTTTAGCTGTTGCGCACAAACATGATTTTTTCTTGATCTTAATGGATGTTCAGATGCCGGGAATGGATGGTTTTGAGACTGCTTCTCTTATTTTAGATCACCCCAAAACCTCTCATATTCCTGTCATATTTATTACTGCATTTGCCCGTGATGAAACTTTTGAGTTTAAAGGGTATATGAATGGCGCCGTTGACTACTTAGTCAAGCCCATCAACGATGAGATATTAAAGAGTAAAGCTGGTGTGTTTTTAGAGCTTTACAAGGAGCGTTTAAGATTAGATAAGGCTTTTAAAACAAAGAAAAAAGCAGAAGAGGAGCTGAAAGTACATAAGGAAAATTTGGAGGAGATAGTTAAAGCAAGGACTCAGGAGTTACAACACTCAATAGAACATCTATTAACGACACAAGATAAGTTAGTAAAAGTAGAAAAGATGGCCTCTTTAGGGCGTTTAGTATCAGGTGTTGCTCATGAGCTTAATACTCCAATAGGCATTTGCGTGACTGCTGCCTCATTCTTGGAGGAGGAAACCTGCCGGATCAGTGAACATTTACAAGATGAATCTTTAAGTGCGGAGGATCTAACTAGTTTTTGTGAGTCATCGATTCAGGGCTCCGAGATGCTGCTCTCTAACCTCAGTAGAGCCACCAATTTGATCAAGAAGTTTAAGTTAGTGGCGGTCGATGTGTCGACTGAGGAGCTATCAAACCTAAATGTGATAGCGCATATTGATGAAATTATTATTGAGATCTTACCTGCTTTGGATCTCACTCACCACCAGATCACCATTGAGGGAGATAAGGGGATTGTGGTGGAAACTTATCCTGAAACATTAAAACAAGTATTAAAAGAGTTGTTGTTAAACTCGATTACTCACGCCTTTGAAGAGGATATCAAGGGTCATGTAATGATTAAGGTGGAGAAGGTTGATGAAAGGGTTCGTCTTACTTTTCGTGATGATGGTTGTGGTATCGAAGCGGATACCTTAGCCATGGTTTTTGAGCCCTTCTTTACTACGCGTCGCGGATCTGGCGCGAGTGGTTTAGGGCTTTATATTGTGTTTAATTTAGCAACCCATGTACTTAAAGGCGAAGTCATCTGTAATAGTACCTTAGGCAAAGGAACTGAAGTGATTATTACTTTTCCCATAGAGCATAGCTATTAACGCTATTTATTCGATATTCCAGTCTTTCTATTTTTAGCCCCCTAGTTGCTCACTGACTCAGCTTTTGATTAATACCTCTTTATTTTAATTGTTGACCATTTGTGGTTCAATAATTGAGCATGTTTTTGTAAGAGGTGTGAGAAATGAAAACTATCTTAGCAGTACTTGTGGGGATATTTCTTGGTAGCCTTGTCAATATGGGGATAGTCACGCTTGGCGGAGAGCTAGTTCACCCCCCTAAGGGCGTTGATGTTACTGACATGGAAAGCCTTGCTTCATCTATGCATCTATTTGAACCTAGACACTATCTATTTCCATTTCTGGCTCATGCTTTGGGAACATTGGTCGGTGCGTTTGTGGCTGGTAAAATTGCCGCTACTGGGTTATATCGCCCTAGTTTATTTATTGGGGGCTTTTTTCTATTGGGTGGCATAGCAAGTTCTGTCATTTTGCCTGCACCAGCTTGGTTTATTACGCTTGATCTCGTTTTAGCATATATTCCCATGAGCTGGCTTGGTTTTTGGCTATCAAATAAACTCACTAAATAAAAGTATATTTTTTACTTCATATACTGGAGTTGCCACAAAGTAGTTGTGACTTAAACGACCGAATAAGCACTTTGGCTGAGGGTTTGTATTGTTGTTTCAATTTCCTGCAAACTCTCTATAAATTGAGTTAGGTTTTGGGCTGCACCGATACTGATCCGGATATGATTATCATGGTTGTCAAAGTCATCGCCATTACGCACTAGTATACCTTTTGCGGCAAGGGCGGTCACAACGTGGTGAGCTTTTAAAGGTGAGTTGAGCTTTAACCAGCCATTTAGTCCGCGCCAGCGATGTTGTAGGTTTAAACGATCACACATAGAGATAGCCAGTGCTTGTCGCTCGCGAATTAACAGGTCTCTTTCACCCACTAATGCCTGTGTATTGATTAAGCGAGCTGCAATCTCCATATTCAGTGGTGATACCATCCAGCATTGGCTGTGTAGAGCAAGTTTTACGGGGGCAATAAGTGCTTCAGGCAATAGAATAAAGCCTTGACGTAGTCCACCAGAGAATGTTTTTGATAGGCTTGATAAATAGATAACTCTTGATTGTGCTTGGACTGAATGTTCTCGCGCTTGTTGCCACAATGGGAGATGCCACTCCTCAGGAAGACAATAATTTACATCGTCTTCAAGAATATAGAAGTCATGTTCAATCGCCATTTTTAACAGGGTTTGACGTTGACTCATGCTGTACTGAATACAGGTCGGGTTTTGGTTATTCAGCGTTAGGTAGAGCAGTTTAGGATTATATTGCTCAACTAAAGTTTGCAGTGCCATCAGATCTAGGCCTGAATCGGTTAGGGGGATCGAATGGGCATCGAGACCGAGTTGATTTGCTGCGACTCTGATCCCTGGGTAGCAATTTTCTTCATGCATCAAAACATCGCTCTTGCCCAATAGAGCGTTTAGTACTGAAAATAACCCTTGCTGTGCACCATGGCAGAAGATGAGCTGTTTTGAATCTTGCTCAATACCGCGGGTGGTTAGCCAATGATGAAAAGCTTGTTGCTGGTGAGTCAGAGGATCGGCCTGATAACCCATAATTTGATTTAAGGTGATAGGATCTTTGGCTATTTCGGTCAATATATCGCTAAGTGTTGCCGTTTGGTTGGTCAAGGGAGGCTGACAGGTCGCAAAGTTAACTTTGCTACTTTCCGTATTCTGGACTTTTGCTTTGACGTAAGTGCCATCACCTCTTCTCGCTTCTACATAGCCTCTCTGCTCTGCCAGAGCATAAGCTCTAGTAATTGTACCTATTGTTACACCAATTGTATCTGCTAATTGTCTCTGTGGTGGTAACTTACTGTTTGGTGTAAGTTCGCCTGAATGTATGGCTTGTTCAATAGCCGTTACAATCCTTACATACTTAGGTCCGCTGAACTCATTGAGATCTAAACTCCAAATTGTACCCATAACAATAAACCTGTTGATCCTAATTTTATTATCGATAATATGCACCTTAACATAAGTTGTGTCAATTATTGTATGTGTACAATTTTGATCGTGATGAAATATATTAAAATGGGAGTGAATAATGCAGGAGACACTTTGGACCTTGATGCTATCTGCCGCGTTTTTCTGTGCCACCATGAGTATGACACCTGGCCCTAATAATATTTTATTGGCTCAATCAGGGGCTAATTACGGAATAAAGCGTAGTTTGCCTCATATCTTGGGAATAAGAGCTGGGCAAACTTGTTTACATATTTCAGTCCTTTTAGGGCTCGGAAGTTTGTTTGATATTTGGCCCATGTTTCACCATGTACTAAAAATGCTTTCGATTGGGTATCTACTTTATTTGGCTTACCGGATCTCAACTGCTGCGGTTAGTGATGATCCAGCTGCCCAAGAGAGCAAGCCAATGACGCTTAAGGAGGCGGCGCTGTTTCAGCTTATTAATCCAAAATCTTGGATGGCAACGATTACATTATGTAGTGCATTTACCGTCACTGGAGAGGCATATTGGCTGAGCGGCCTTTTGGGGATGATTGTGTTTAATCTTGTTGGCTTTCCGGCCTCGTTTACTTGGGTGTTGCTGGGGTCTACGATTAGGCGTCAATTGAACTCTGCTAGACGGCGAAGCCACTTTAATTGGTCAATGGGATTTTTGTTATTGTTAACCATCCCCTTAATCGTCAAGTAACGACGTATTGTACCTGTAGTAAAGAAACATATTTTTTGGGAGCTATGATGAAGATAAAAATAGATATTATTGATGCATTTACTGATGTTAGGTTTAAAGGTAATTCTGCTGCAGTGATTATTACTGATACTTGGTTGCCTGATGAGTTAATGCAATCAATAGCGATTGAGAATAACTTGTCTGAAACGGCTTTTGTGAAACGTTTAAATACTCAGGATTATCAAATTAGATGGTTTTCTCCTATTACAGAGATAGACTTCTGTGGACATGCGACATTAGCGGCCTCTTTTGTGATTTTTAAGGAACATAAAGGGCTTGAGGAGATAAGGTTTACTGCAAAAGCAGTGGGGGAAGTTGTGATCACGAAATCTTATGACAGCTATATTCAGATGTCATTTCCTAATCGTATGCCTCAAAAGCTTAAAAGTGTTCCCACAGCCTTAATAGAGGGACTATCGATAAAGCCCGTTGATGTATTGCGTAATGAGCAAGCCTATGTCGTGGTTTATCGGGATAGTTGTGATGTTATCTCTGTTGAGAAAGATGATGAAATACTTAAACGACTGGCACCCTTTGATGTTGTAGTGACCGCAAAAGGCAATAATGTTGAGGGTGAGTACGATTTTATCTCTCGTTATTTCTGGCCTGCCAATGGAGGGGGTGAAGACCCTGTAACGGGCTCAATTCATACAGGGCTGGCGCCCTACTGGTCAGCGCGTTTAGACAAAAATGAGCTAAAAGCTTATCAGGCCTCTGCTAGAGGAGGAGAGTTGCTATGTCGTGTTGATGGAGAGCGTGTCTATATTTCTGGGAAAGCAGTACAGTACTTAGAGGGCGTTATTCATCTATAGCTAAGGGGTTTTAATTGAGTTTAGGTCAGTTCAGCCAAAGCTGATTATTTCAGCTAAGTGAGGCGAGCTCTTATGCTTGAGCTGAAGTACTAAGATGAGAGCCCCCATTTGGCGATAATAAACAGATCATTAATACTGGTATCACTTTGCTCTGATATTGTTTTTCGTTTGATGTCTAAAACGGTAAAGCCATTACTCTCTAAATGCTCACACAGATGCTCTGCGCTATGGTAATGGGTGTACATCTGATCGCCATTGCTTGAGGTGTCAAGCTTGGACTTAGTATACTCACCCTCCATGGTACTAAGGTAAATAACCCCCTCTTTCTTTAATAGTTTTGCTGAGTTTTTTATTAAAGTCTCTGCATCCTCTCTTGAAATATAGGGAAGGCAAAAGCCACACATAATGGCATCATAAAGGTGATCTATTTGAGAAATATCTCTACAGTCCATCACTTCAAAATAGCCGTTGGGGTTGTTCTCCTTGGCAAGTGTGACCATGTTAGGCGCAAGATCTATACCGTGTAGTTTCATCTCATCACATCTCTCAATGAGAAAGCGGCTAATATTTCCCGGTCCACAGGCTATCTCAAAGATTTCAGGGCAGACCTTTTGATTGATTAGCTGGCAAAAAAGCTCGAAAGTATCGTCATAAAGCGATAGATCCATATACTTGTCTTGGTATTTTTGCGCGAATTTGTTAAACGTATTTACACTTAATTTATACTTATCCAAATTAACTCCGGATGTTATTTTTTAGTTAGATTACTTTTTATCGATTTTTATTACCAGCCCTATGGATATTTAGCATATTTAAAAAAGAGCCATTATCAAAGTTTAAACTCCGAAATAAACTGTTTAAATTCAAGCGCACTCTTTTTAGGCACTTCAATCATAGGAAGGTGGCCTACGCCATTAAAGATACAGACCTTATGTTGATTAAGTAATGGACACATTATTTTTATGCTGCTCTTATCTAATATTCGGTCTTTCTCCCCCCATATAATCAATACAGGTATTTTGATTTTATCTAAGTAGGGCAATAGATCACTGTTATGAAAATCATTAAATATCTTGTGGTGCAGTTGATGTTTATCAGCTTGCCTCGCTAAATGTTCTCGTTTTAGCGGCAGAGGAAGATGGTTTGATTGTCCAAATACATAGTCAAAATATTCGATGGGATCGGAGCAATCGATGAGTGGATGAGGATGACCTGCATTAAGGGCTTTTATCATGTCACTTTTGATTGGAGTATCGATACCTGCACTATCTAATAAGGTCACAGAGATGAGTTCGTCAGGAAATAGCGCCGCATAGGTGGCTGCAATTTGGGCCCCCATTGAGTTACCAAGTAGGTGAAAAGCAGGGAGTTCAATTGCGGTAATAAATTGATGTATTCGTTGCACTTGTGCCTCTATGCTGTAGTCAGCTTCAAGTGGCGCATCACTCTCGCCATGACCAAGCAGATCTAAAGCAATGATTCGATACTTATCTCTCAAGAAAAGCGACATCATGGGCCAGTTATCTTTATTGGCGGTAAAACCATGAAGCATAACCAGTGTGGGTTTATTGTTATCTTGCTTATTCGGTTGGTTGTCCAGATAGACAATACGTTCTCCCATAATAGAGATCTCTTTACGTTTAAAGCCTGCAAGAGTTCGAGTACACGCAGTTAATAGACAGTAAAGATAGGAAGGGGTTAAATAGATTAACGTAAATAGAGTAAGCAGAATGAGGATTAATATGGATATAGACAACCAAAACATGAAGCACTCCTTTTAAGAGAATTGCTTTTCCTTAATATGGCTTAGGAATTATAAATATTATTTTCATCTAATGTTGAGGTTAACACAAATTCGACACAGAGGTAGTGGGTAGAGGTCAATGAGTTGCCATAGATGTTTCTGGATGGCTGTTATCTGTTGTTTGCTATAAATAAAGCGGGTGGATAAACCCGCTTACGTTAAAGAGGTCGCTTAGCTATTCATCTCTTGTTAGTACTTCAAGTAGCTCAATTTCAAAATGTAGATCTGAATTAGGTTTTATATGAGCACCTATTTCACGTTCACCATAAGCAAGATGGGAGGGAACAAACAGTTTACGTTTTCCTCCTACCTTCATCCCCATCATTCCTTGATCCCAGCCTTTGATGACGCGGCCAGTGCCAATGACACACTGGAAAGGACGTCCTTTAGCATATGAGGAGTCAAATTGGGTGCCGTCTTCAAGGCAGCCTACATAATGGGCAGTAATTAGTGCACCTTTAACCGCCTCTTTACCCTCACCAATTTCCAGATCTGTAATGATTAATTCTGAAATCATGAATATTCTCAATTATATTTTCATAGCGCGTTGGTCTTATACCGGATACGCATAAGGTTAATAAGGCGGATTTTACCATAAGGGGGATAGGGATAATCAGTACAGATCTCACAACTCCCTGTAAGACTAGCTTCAGTGTCCAGCCCCAAATAGATACTCTTGTTCGTTATCTAACCACAGTGGGTACTTCTTCATGATAGCGGTAAAAGCGTCACTGTTTAGGTGGTTAGCTAGCCACCTGTGTAAGTTTGGGTAGGGTGCTTGCTCAAACCAAACTTTGTCGACATGGGCGAATTGACGCACAAATGGATAGATGGCGTGATCGGCAATGGATTCATTATGGCCGAGAAGGTTGTCACCTTGGGTCAAAAGCTTCTCTAGTTGGGAGATAAACTGCTCGCCTTTCTCTCTGTAATAGGTGTCGCTGAACTCTGGGTATCTGTCTGCGTACTTGTATCTGTCTAGCCAAGGTTTAAAGTTTTCATCATTAGTTTTTATTAACGCCATTGCGACTTTTTGTTGCTCTAGATTACCTTGTAATAGCATATTGTGGGGATCGTTTTGGCTTAATGCCCACTGCATTATGTCTAGACTTTCGTCAATGACCTGTTGCGTGCTGGTAATGAGCACTGGAACCGTTCCTTTTGGGGATACATCTAACATGGCTTGAGGCTTATCTTTTAGAATAATCTCCCTTAACATCACTTGGTTTCCGGACAGGTATATGCCTAATCGGGCTCGCATGGCGTAGGGACAGCGTCTAAAAGAGTACAGGGTTGCTAAGGTCATAATCTCTTTGTGTATAGGGTCGTTTGAGCCTATGTTGTGGCTTTTAATATTAAAAAACAATCTTGATGTTGGGAACATAGCATTATTGGCTCAGCTAAATGGTAATACCCCTACATTTTGTCTCTGTTTGTTCGAGTGTGACTCAGGTAAGATTCTTCGCGTTTTTGCGGGCCTGCTCACTTTTGTGGAGCGGCTTTATTATTGAGTTAAGATGCACCGGAGATTAAGCTCCGGCTAGCTGACGAGGTTATTATGTCCCAAGTTGTTGTGTGCGCGCTTTATAAGTTTGTTTCTCTCCCTAATTTCGAATCTATCCAAAAGCCGCTTTTAGCCCATATGGAGAGTGCTGGAATTAAAGGGACGCTATTATTGGCCAGTGAAGGTATCAACGGGACTGTTGCTGGCTCACAACTGGCTATCGATAACCTACTTCAGTGGCTTGCTAAACAAGATGGCTTAGACAGTATTGTGCACAAGTTGTCATTTGATGAGACGATGCCTTTTTACCGTACCAAGGTTAAATTGAAAAAAGAGATTGTCACTATGGGCGTCGAGGGGATAGATCCTCTTAAAGTTGTTGGCACTTATGTGAAACCTAAGGATTGGAACCAGCTGATTTCAGATCCAGAGGTGTTGTTGGTTGATACCCGTAATGAATATGAGGTACAGATAGGAACATTTAAAAATGCTGTTGATCCTAAAACAGATACATTCCGCGAATTTCCTGCCTATGTGAAAGAGCATTTAGATCCTGCTAAGCATAAAAAAGTTGCCATGTTTTGTACCGGTGGGATCCGCTGCGAAAAGTCTACTGCTTATCTCAAAGAGCAAGGTTTTGATGAGGTCTATCATCTTGAAGGTGGCGTGCTCAAATACCTCGAAGAGGTTAAGCAGGAGGAGAGTTTGTGGGAGGGGGAGTGTTTTGTATTTGATAATCGCGTTGCTGTGAACCACGCATTGGAGAAGGGACAATACGATCAATGTAACGCTTGTCGTATGCCAATTACTGAGTTGGAGAAAGCCAGTGAGGCATTTGTTCAAGGGGTAAGTTGTCCACACTGTATCGATAATATCTCTGAAAAACAGCGTCAACGTTTCGAAGAGCGAGAGCGTCAGATGCAGCTTGCTGCAAAACGAGGAGAAGCACATATAGGCAGTGATGTGGGGGCCGTTATACAATCACGCCGTGATAACAAAGAAAATCTTAAAAAATCACAAGTTAAGTTGAATAATAAAAAATATAATAAGTAAGATAGACTCAAAAATGCAGTCTATACTGAGTGTGCAATATGAGACTTTTTAATCCTGTATCGGGCGATTAATACCTCAATGTTGTAAGAAAGCCGTCTTAGACGGCTTTTTTTTGGGCTAAATATTGCAGTGTCACTCATTCCTCTTTTTACTCATTTCAATGTGTGCTATTTTTCACGGCTTTTTATCTGTTTAGGCGAGTCGCCTAGGGGCAATTAAATGTTTGTCGGTTTTGATTATGGAAGTGCCAATTGCGCCGTTGGTGTTATGCAAAACAGTGAGGTGAAACTGTTGCCTCTGACTGAAAGTTCACACTATTTAACCTCAACTCTCTATGCCTTAGACAGAGAGTTGATTGCCGAAGCTGTGCATCAACAGATGCCAGACTCCCTTAAAGCTGAATATGCTAAAGCCCGTGCATCTCAATTAACCCGTGCTCGCAGTGCTCGCAGGGAGCTGGATCTAGAGCCCAATGAGCAAGCTGTATTTGTGGGGGAGCAAGCGGTAAAAGCCTATTTAGATATGCCCGAAGAGGGCTTTTATGTCCGTTCACCTAAATCTTTTTTAGGGGCAACTGGCTTGAGAGCGGATCAAGTTGCGCTGTTTGAAGATATCGTCACTATGATGATGCTGCATATCAAGCAAGAGGCCGAATCCACTCGCGGTTTAAACGCTAAAGGCGCTATTACTCATGCTGTTATTGGCCGTCCCGTTAACTTTCAGGGGATTGGTGGAGAGGAGAGTAACCTGCAGGCTGAATCAATACTAAGACTCGCCGCCAAACGTGCAGGCTTTGTTGATGTGGACTTTTTGTTTGAGCCATTAGCCGCAGGTATGGATTACGAAGCAAGCCTTGATGAGGATAAGCTTGTGTTGGTGGTTGATGTGGGCGGCGGTACTACTGATTGCTCTGTGGTTAAGATGGGACCTTCTCATGTCGATGCTAAGGACAGAAGCCAAGACTTTCTTGGTCACAGCGGTCAACGCATTGGAGGGAACGATCTTGATATCGCACTATCGATGAAGGCATTTATGTTACATCTAGGCTTAGGTTGCCACATGGTGAATGGATTACCTGTCCCGAGTAAACCTTTCTGGAATGCTGTCGCGGTCAATGATATCAGTGCGCAGCGTGACTTTTCATCACTTAACTCCCGAAAGACCATCGAGGAGCTGATTAAAGATGCCAAGCGTCCAGAGTTGCTGCAGCGTTTGTTGAAGGTACAAAAAGATCAACTAGGTTACCGCATAGTTCGCAGTGCTGAGCAGGTTAAAATCAGTTTGTCAGATGCCGACAGTGTGACGGCTAACTTAGATTATGTTTGTCCGAATTTACATGCTGAAGTGAGCCAAGCCCTGTTTAAAGAGGCGATTGAGCTACCAAGCGCTAAAATTGAGGCCTTGATGAAGCAAGCATTAGAGATCGCAGGGGTTAAGCCTGATGTTATCTATGTGACTGGTGGAACGGCGCGAAGTCCCGCTATTTACGATAAAATAGCCGCCATGTATCCTGAAACTCCAATTGTTGTTGGGGATCATTTTGGTAGCGTAACAGCGGGCTTAACGCGCTGGGCTCAAAAGGTGTTTGCTTAGTCATATTTTGGGGTGTAGGTTAATCAAGAGCTTAAACGATGACTGTTAGATTTTTTAAGGATTAAAGATGAAAAACCTTAAGCTGTTAAGAACTGCCTCATTGGTGGTGGTGATGTGTAGTGGACTTAGTGCCTGTGGTGACGACGTGGCTAAAGTGAGTTTAGGCATGTTTACCACCAAAGATGTGCTTATTGACGCAAAGCATGATCCTAAAATACCCGGTGTGACCTGTCATATTAGCCGCGTTGAAGCAAATTTGAGTATGGCCGATCCCTCTGATATGAGTATCTCTTGTCGTCAAACAGGCCCTATTACCCCAGCTGAAATTGCCAGTATAGATAAAAGTAAAAACGGCGAAATAGTCTTTAAGCAGTCTTTGAGTATATTGTTTAAATCATTAAAGGTTCGCCGTATATATGATGCAGAGAATCAAACTTTACTCTACCTCTCTTACTCGACTAAAGAGACCAAGGGCAGTGATAAACATGCACTGTCTACGGTTCCTCTCTATGGCACTCAAGCTTGGGTAAAACCAGCTGTCCCTGTAGCAGAACAAGTTAATTAACCTTGATTGAACACTCATTATGAGTGTTCAGTTTCTCCCCATTAGGTGTTATCTGTTAGGTGAGCCGATGAAGCGAGTTGTGATCATAGGGTCAAGCTGTAGTGGTAAATCTACCTTTGCCAAACAATTAGCCGACAAATTGGCGATGACATATATAGAGTTAGATCAACTGCATTGGTTACCTGATTGGGCGGAACGCCCAGATCCTGAGTTTAGAGCATTAGTGGATAAAGTGAGTGCTGCTGAGTCTTGGGTTATTGACGGTAATTACTCTGTGGCTCGTGATATATTGTGGCCGCGTGCGACCACCATTATTTGGCTGAATCACTCTTTCGAGCTTGTGTTGTACCGTGCTGTTACTCGTTCAATCTATCGAACATCGACTAAGAAACCCTTGTTTGCGGGAAATGTTGAAACATTCAGGCATAGCTTCTTAAGCCTTGATTCAATTATCCTTTGGGTGTTAAAAACCTTTCATACCAAGCGTGCTCGATACGCTAACTTATTAACGTCAAATGAACTACCTGGCATTAATATCATCGAATTAAGCGGTCAAAAACAGGTGGACGCTTTTTTAGATAATGTTAAAGTCAGATGACAGACAATAAAAAGGCCGCTGAATGCGGCCTTTTGTTTTGAATGTTGCGATGATTACTTCACTCGCATACCTGGTTGAGCGCCTTCATGCGGCTCTAAGATCCACAGATCTTTGTTACCAGGACCTGCTGCGAGAACCATGCCTTCAGACATACCAAAACGCATCTTACGCGGTGCAAGGTTTGCTACCATCACAGTGAGCTTGCCTTCAAGATCTTCTGGTGCATAGGCTGACTTAATCCCTGCGAAGACCTGTTTGGTTTCACCACCTAGATCAAGCTGAAGTTTAAGTAATTTATTGGCTTCAGGTACATGCTCGGCTTTAGCAATACGGGCAATACGAAGATCAATTTTCGCAAAATCTTCAAAACTTATCTCCTCTGAAATAGGATCGCTTTCAAGGGGAGGGCGAGTATCGACTGGCGTATCTGTCGCTTTCTTGCTATCTGCTTTCTTTGGCGCTTCTGCTGGAACCAAGTTGTCTTTAGACGCTTCAATGATCGCTTCAATATTCTTCATATCGACACGTTGCATCAGGGCTTTAAACTTAGCAATCTCATGACCTGCGAGGTCGGCATTCAAGTTATCCCAAGTCAGTGGGAACTGCAGGAAGGCTTCAACATCATCGGCAAGCTTAGGCAGTACAGGTTTTAGGTAGGTCACTAAGATCCGGAATAGGTTTAATGCGTTAGAGCAAACCTGATGTGCTTCCTCTTGCTTAGCTTCATCCTTAATTAGCTGCCAAGGTGCTGCATCGGCAACATAAGCGTTGGCCAAATCGGCTAAGGCCATGATCTCACGCATCGCCTTACCAAATTCACGGCTTTCATATAACTCAGCGATAAGAGTCTGTTTACCTAGGAAGGTTTGCTCAAGGCTAGTGTCAGCAACTTTTGCTAACTTGCCATCGAAACGTTTGCTGATAAAGCCAGCTGTTCTTGATGCTAAATTAACGAGTTTACCGACAAGATCAGAGTTAACACGCTGAGCGAAATCTTCAAGGTTAAGATCAAGGTCATCAATACGGCCGCTTAATTTAGCCGCATAGTAGTAACGAAGGTATTCTGGATCTAAGTTATCGAGATAGGTACGCGCTTTAATAAAGGTACCTTTGGATTTTGACATCTTAGCGCCGTTTACAGTCACATAACCATGAGCGAAAACGCTAGTTGGCTTACGGAAGCCTGCACCTTCGAGCATCGCTGGCCAGAATAGGCTGTGGAAGTTGACAATATCTTTGCCGATAAAGTGGTACACCTCAGCGCTTGAGTCTTTTGCCCAGAAATCGTCAAAGTTTAGATCTTCACGTCTGTCACACAGATTTTTGAACGAGCCCATGTAACCGATAGGGGCATCAAGCCATACGTAGAAGTATTTACCTGGCGCATCAGGGATCTCAAAACCAAAGTAAGGCGCATCACGGCTAATGTCCCACTGCTGTAGTCCTTGTTCGAACCACTCACCAAGCTTGTTAGCTATCTCGTCTTGAATCGCGCCCGAGCGAGTCCACTCACTTAGCATGGTTTCAAAAGCTGGCAGATCGAAGAAGAAGTGCTCAGAGTCTTTCATCACTGGTGTGGCACCAGAGACGGCTGATTTAGGGTTAATCAGATCTGTCGGGTTGTATGTCGCGCCGCAGTTATCACAGTTATCACCGTACTGATCTTCACTCTTACACTTAGGGCAGGTGCCCTTAACGAAGCGATCTGGAAGGAACATCGACTTTTCAGGATCGAATAGCTGCGAGATAGTGCGGGTCTTAATGAAACCTGCATCGCGAAGCTTAAGGTAGATGTCACTTGAAAGCTCACGGTTCTCAACACTATGTGTGCTGTGGAAGTTATCAAATTGGATATTGAAGTCAGCAAAATCTTGTTGATGTTCTCTGTTAACTTGCGCAATCATCTCTTCAGGCTCAATTCCCATCTGTTGAGCTTTCAACATGATCGGTGTGCCATGGGCATCATCTGCACAGATATAGTGACATTCATGACCACGTAGCTTTTGGAAACGTGACCAAATATCAGTTTGAATATATTCCAGCATATGGCCTAAATGGATAGGTCCGTTTGCGTATGGAAGTGCGCTTGTCACTAAGATTTTACGTTGTGAATTTGCCATCTTGTCTCAAAATCAGTTAAGGGCCCAAAAAGATTGGCATAGATACTAACCGATCCCTTCAAGAGTTTCATCAAAACATGCGCTAAGTGAGTTAATTCTACGCGAATATTGTGGGCTTTTTCTGGTACACTTGGGCAAATTATTTATAGAGGGTTGCACTTTTGTCTTCAGCTTCTCAGGATTATCGTCTTAGCGATGAACTTCTCGGGCCTGTGTTGGCCATTTTGGACGCTTACCAAGATCCATATTTAGCACAAGGATTAGTCAGTGCTGGTTGTGTAAGTAAACTATCAATTGATGGTAAACGTCTTCAGTTAGGACTCTGTTACCCCTATCCCTGTATGACTCAGTATCGAGATACTGTGATGGCAATTACTAAGAAACTTGCAGTTCTTGATGCCATCGATGAGGTTGAGTGTGAAATTGATTTTCAACCAGCCAGTATCTCAGCAATCTCAACAGTTGAACCTATACCAAATGTGAAGCAGGTGATTGCTGTTGCTTCTGGTAAAGGCGGCGTGGGTAAGTCGACTACCTCTGTCAATCTCGCATTGGCGTTAGCGGCAGAAGGGGCAAAGGTGGGTATCTTGGATGCGGACATCTATGGTCCATCTATTCCACTCATGTTAGGTGTTAGTGATTTTAGACCTGTTTCAGCTGACGGTAAGATGATGTCTGCTGCAACAGCGCACGGGATCTCTGCTCAATCTATTGGTTTTATGCTTGCCGATGACGAGGCCGCTGTTTGGCGTGGGCCTATGGCGGCTGGTGCCTTGGCTCAGCTGTTAAATGAAACACTCTGGCCGGAGCTTGATTACTTAGTCATCGATATGCCACCAGGAACGGGTGATATTCAATTAACCTTATCTCAAAAAGTACCTGTGACAGGTGCGGTTGTGGTTACCACTCCTCAAGATATTGCCCTTGCCGATGCCAAGAAGGGTATTAGCATGTTCCAGAAGGTCAATATTCCTGTGCTCGGCATAGTGGAAAACATGAGTTTTCATATGTGCAGCGAGTGTGGTCATAAAGAACACCCCTTCGGTAGCCATGGCGGCAGTAAGATGGCGCAGCGTTATCAGGTGCCCCTTTTAGGCGAGCTGCCTCTTAAACTTAATATTCGCGAGGATGTCGATAATGGTAAACCGACTGTTGTTGCCGATCCCGATAGCGAAGTCGCGGCTTTATATCGCGAGATCGCAAGAAAAGTAGGCGCGCAATTAGCGCTAACTAAAGTACAATCCACTGTATCAATCAGTATTTCAGATGACGAATAAGGTAACATCAGCATGAACTCTCAGTGTGTCATTATCGGTATCGCGGGTGCATCTGCATCAGGTAAAAGTTTAATTGCAAAGACGATATTCGAGGAGTTGTGCCGCGATCTTGGTACGGATCAAATTGGCGTTATCGCTGAAGATGCGTATTACAGAGATCAGGGACATCTTTCAATGGAGCAGCGGGTGCTGACCAACTACGATCATCCAAAAGCGTTAGATCATGAGTTGTTATGCCGTCACCTGCAGGCACTGAAAACTGGTGAGGCGGTAGAGATCCCGACCTATAGCTATAGCGATCACACGCGTATGGCCGATACGATTAAGATGACGCCGAAGAAGGTGATCATCTTAGAGGGGATTTTATTGCTGACTGATCCTGGGTTAAGAGGATTGATGGATGCAAGCGTATTTATGGATACACCATTGGATATCTGTTTTATGCGCCGCTTAGCCCGCGATGTTGCAGAACGTGGACGTACAATGGAGTCTGTGATGGCGCAATACACTGAAACGGTTCGTCCTATGTTCCTACAGTTTATCGACCCCTCTAAGCAATATGCGGACATTATTGTGCCTCGTGGAGGAAAGAACCGCATCGCTACTGATATCCTTAAGGCGAGAATTCAACATCTACTCGCAAAATAATATTGCTTAATCCATAAGGTGCCGTGTTATCTAGCCGTTTAACTTGTTAGGCTGCTAGATAATCGCTTATGTTTGCAGTACCTTACCAAGTGGTAACTTCTAAGCAATGATGGATAAGGAGCTAAAGAGTTAATGACACAAGTGTGGGTTAATGGTGTGCTGGCCAAAGAGATCGACCCGTTAGACAGAGCGATAGCATACGGTGATGGTCTGTTTGCCACAATGCGCATTGCTGCTGGAGAGATACAGTTTCTATCGGCGCACCTTGCCAGATTAACTCAGGGAGCCAAGCGTTTAGGTTTTACTTGGTTTGCTTCACAAGAGCTTCAAAGTCTGCTTAAGTCATCGGCGTTAACTCAGGTTAACGGCTGTGTTAAGTTGCTGCTCAGTCGCGGTGTTGGTGGCCGAGGTTACGCCGCGCCAGATGCTTGCGGTATTAATGAGGTACTCTCACTTTATGAGTTGCCGCAACATTACGCTCATTGGCAAAGCGAGGGCGTATCACTGAGCTTGAGTGAGGTTAAATTAGCAAAGCAGCCAAGGCTTGCTGGAATTAAACACCTTAACCGCCTAGAGCAGGTGCTGATCAAATCGACGGCGCTACCAAGCTCGTTTGATGACTGGCTAGTGCTCGACAGTGATAGCCAAGTTGTTGAATCATCCATGGCTAACCTCTTTTTTGTTAAGAATAAAACTGTTTTTACCCCAGCGATTAGCCACTCAGGCGTTGCCGGAGTGATGAGGGAACAATTGATTTTTGCTTTAGTTGAGTCTGGTTATCATATTGATATTAAGCAGATAAGCTATGCCGATATTAACAAGTTCGATCACTGTTTTATGACCAATAGCCTTTTTGGGCTGGTGGATGTAAACCGTATTGGTACCATCAACTATTCTAAATATTCACTTTCAGACAGATTGAGAAATACTCTGCAACTTACCCTATGAAAAAATTTATTATCGCCTTTACCGCAGCCATCTTTACTCTGTTAACGTTAGCTGGTGGTGTTAGTTTATGGACCTACAATACTGTTGTAGATTTTAGTCAGTCGACACTTAAGCTTGAACAAGCACAAGATATTGAATTAAAAAGGGGAACCTCTTTTTATCAATTGGTGAGCTTATTAGAGCAAAGGGCGTTAATCAGTGATGGTTGGAAACTGAAGATTTTGGTTAAGCTTCATCCTGAACTGGCTAAGATCCGAACCGGTCTCTATGAAATCAAACCTGGAGAAACTGTGTCGGGTTTGCTGGAAAAACTCAATCAAGGTAAAGAGAAGGTATTTGCAGTTACTCTAGTTGAGGGGCAAAGTATTAAAGAGTGGACTGCCATTTTAAATACCTTGCCGCACACTGAAACCACCGAAGATGTGTTTAATCTTGTGCTCAGTGAGCAAGGTGATGATTCAGCTCTGCCCGAAGGAAAGTTTTACCCAGATACCTATCATTATCGCGCTGGGGACAATATTAAATTATTAGTCACTCAAAGTTATAACAAGATGCAGCAGGAGCTAGAAGCTGCTTGGGCTGGCCGCGCTGATAATCTGCCACTGAAGTCTCCCTATGAACTGCTTATCATGGCATCAATTATTGAAAAAGAGACGGGTAAAGCCAGCGAACGCCCTTGGATCTCGGCGGTATTTATTAATCGCCTCAATAAAGGGATGCGCCTGCAAACCGATCCAACTGTTATTTATGGTATGGGGGAGTCATATAAAGGGGACATTACCCGTAAAGCGCTGAGAGAGATGACGCCATTTAATACATACAGAATTAATGGGTTAACACCGACTCCAATTGCAGCGCCAAGTGGTGCAGCCCTGTTAGCTGCGGCGCATCCTGCAGAGGTCAACTACCTTTATTTTGTCTCAAAAAATGATGGTAGCCATATATTTTCAAGAACATTAGTCGAGCACAATCGTGCCGTAAACAAATATCAGAGAAACAGATGAGTAAGCAATTGAACAGCAAATTTATTGTCATTGAGGGCTTAGAGGGCGCGGGTAAGTCCAGTGCTATCTCATTGGTTCGTGATTTTATCGAAAAGCACACAGGTGCAGTGCCTGTCTGTACCCGTGAGCCAGGCGGAACACCGCTGGCTGAGCGTATTCGCGATCTGGTGAAAATTGCCGATGAGACAGATCCCTTATGTGATGAAGCAGAGTGCCTGTTATTTTATGCCGCTAGGGCCCAGTTGGTTGCCAATGTGATTAAGCCTGCCCTTAGGCGCGGTGAGTGGGTGTTAGGCGACAGGCATAATTTGTCCTCTTTGGCCTATCAAGGGGGAGGTAGGGGCCTGAGCACTTTAGTTGAGTCTGTGAGTCGTGCGACGTTAGGTGATTTTAAACCTGATCTGACCATCTACCTTGATATTGAGCCTAAACTGGGTCTGACTCGTGCGGCTAACCGTGGAGAGCTCGATAGAATTGAAGTTGAAGAGATAGCCTTTTTTGAGCGTGCGAGACACACTTTTCTCTCCTACGCTCAGCAAGATGACTCAATTCAAGTGATTGATGCTGGTCAAACCATGGCTGAAGTTCATAAAGATATTGTGGCCTTGTTACAGGCGCAGGATTGGTAATATGCAGGATATTCCTTGGCTGAAACCTGTGATCGCAGATTTTAGTGAGCAACTTAAGCAACAACATGTTGGGCATGCCTATCTGTTAGGGGTTCATCAAGGTTATGGCGGGGAGCAACTGACGCTAGACTTTGCGAAAGCGGCACTTTGTCACAGTGTCACTGACCAAGGGGCTTGCGGCTTTTGTAAAGGATGTCAGTTAGTCGAAGCGAATAACCACCCAGATCTCTATCATTTAGTGGCGGATGGAAACCAGATAAAGGTCGACCAAGTCAGAGCGCTTTGTCAGAAACTGACATCGACCTCTCAGCAGGGCGGAAGGAGGGTTGCAGTGCTCTCTCAATGTGAAAAGCTCAATCTTGCTGCTGCCAATGCCTTACTGAAAACCCTAGAGGAGCCGGGGAAAGATACTTTACTGCTTTTGCAGTCGGATACTCCATCACGTTTAATGGCAACCATCAGTAGTCGCTGTCAGCGGGTTCACTTTCACTCTCCGAATATTGATGAGGTTAAAGCTTGGCTATCCCAGGATAGAGAGCTTAGTTCTGATGTGACCTGGTGTTTACCTGTCATGGGAGGGCCACTGGAGCTGGCCAGTGCGTTACAAGATCAACGCTATGAACAGTTACTTCAGTTACGAAAAGACTGGGCGCAAAGTTTGTCCTCTGGTCACCTGTGTGCTAATTTAATTAATATCAATGAAAAGCAAGTTTCTGATGCAATTAAAGTTTTATATTTAATTTTAAGGCAGAAACTGGTAAAGCAGACCCAATTAGACGCCTTGTTAAGAGTACAAGTTTCAGAGCTGGCGGCTAAGGTAATGGACACTTATCATAGGTTAAGTGTTATGCCGAACGTGAATTATTTGGCGCTTTTTCAAGGGTTTATCTTAGAATATAGAAAGTTGACTTAAAGATAACCGATTTATGACAGATCTCGTTGTTAATTTTGACACGCTACATCATCTATACCGTGCTTATATGCCTTTTATTCAACCTGTTGGGCTATTTGTGTCGACGAGTGAGAGTCATTATTTAGGTCAAGAGTTAACTATCGCCTATCAACTGCCAGGTTCGACCACAAAATTAGAGTTTAAAGGCTCTGTAGTCTGGATAAATCCCTTAGGTGCCTCGGGTGGACGTCCGGCTGGAATAGGAGTGAAGATAATAACTGAGCCTGAAACCCACAAACACCACATTGAGAATCTATTGTCACGGGAGCTAGCTTCTGGGGATCAAACCTGTACCATGTAGCCTCTTTATTTGACCTCTCTTAGCTAGACTTGTATTCTTCACCTCCTTTTATTTTCTTCACTTTTGCTGGATAACTACGTGCTCATCGATTCCCACTGTCACCTTGACCGCTTAAAAGCGGCCCCCGATCAACAAAGTCTTAGAGATATTTTGGCTCAAGCTAAGAGCCGAGGTGTTGATTATTTTCTCTGTGTTAATGTACGCCAACAAGGTTTTGCTTCAATGCGGGATAAGATGGCCGAGTTTGATCAGGTCTTTTTGTCCGCCGGTGTCCATCCACTTGACGTGCAAGAGGGGCTAAACAGAGTGGAGCTCAATGAGTTTGTCAAAGATCCTAAAGTAGTGGCCATAGGTGAAACAGGGTTAGATTACTTTTATGCTAATGAGACTAAAGCCCTGCAGCAAAGCTGCTTCGAAGAGCAGATTGCGTTAGCGGTTGAGGTGAACAAACCGTTAATCATTCACACCCGTGATGCCCGTGAAGATACCATCAACTTTTTAAAAAATGGCCACGCCGATAAGGTAGGTGGCGTACTGCACTGCTTCACTGAAAGCTGGGAGATGGCAAAAGCCGCTATCGATTTAGGTTTCTATATCTCAGTATCAGGCATTGCAACCTTTAAAAATGCCGGTGAGTTACGAACTGTTATGCGCAAAGTGCCCAAGGATAGGCTGCTTGTGGAGACAGATTCTCCCTATTTAGCCCCTGTGCCTCACAGAGGAAAAGAGAATCAGCCTGCTTATGTAAGGGATGTCGCTGAGTTTATTGCCGAGCTAAGGGGAGAGAGTTATGAGGAGTTGGCCGAATATACGACCAATAACTTCTTTAATCTATTTTCCGATGCAGCGAAATTGGTTGGGCGTTAAAGCTTTTATGTAGATAAAAAAAGACCCAAAACTATTCCGATTGTTTTGGGTCCAGGGGAATGGCTCTGTTTAAAGAGCCGTGCGCTACTGGTGAGAATTACTCTCTGGCTAATAGTGTAGTTGACCTAAGTCGCTTACACCGTATATTCCGAACGTTTATTGCACAATATCGTAACAAAATGTTTCTTGGTTGATTCAAAGCTCGGTTTTTGCTTTAGCACTGATCACTTTGTCCCGTACTAGTTCTCTAGGTAAGTTGTTTTTAAGTCGTTTCCCTAGGTGCTTTGCTACGCCAAGTGCACAATGATGATAGGTTAAAATCACCTCTCCTTGAGGTTTTCCGCCATCTTGCAACGGAATATCCCGTCCCATCAAATACTCTATTGCTTGTGATTCATTGAGTTCAATGGCGTTGTGTTTATCCGATAGTGCCATAATTGCTTCATGACGAACCTTAAACCCTTTTTTCAGCCCGTCAGCTAACTTAAGCCCAATACGCTGAAAGCGCATTTTTCCGATAAAATCGGCCATTTTTGCTGGGAATAACCAGTATTCAAGATCCCGCTCCATGATTAAGCCATCTTTAGGTAAGCTGATGCCAAAAGTGTGCTTAAAATAGTGGCTAAGCTCATCTTTTGTTTTGTTATTGGCAGCTGTAAATGGGAAGTTTCTCTGTGCTTTTGGCAGAGGCTTCTGACGCTCGACATCGGCTACTTTACGGACCTTAGCGATGAAGAAACCTTCACTATCGTATATTTGTGGCCAAACGTGCAGGAATCCCTCTGAAGTACAAGACTTGTCTGCATCGGGAAATAGCTCGCTCAATGACTGAAACTCGACAGCCTGAGGAAAACAAGACATTAAGTGTTCACAGACCTCTTGGTTCTCACTCCGGCTAAGGGCACAGGTTGAATAGACTAAGCTTCCGCCAGTTTTAAGGGCGAGAAATGCTGATTCAATTAGCGCCTTTTGTGTTTCAATAATCGAGGCATTTTCTTCTAGACTCCAGTTGCGCAGTGCTAACGGATCTTTTCGTATCGTTCCCTCTCCGCTACATGGGGCGTCGAGTAAGATGGCATCAAACTGATGATAAAGATATTCACCAAATACGCGAGCATCGAAATGAGTTAAGGCTGTGTTGTAGACGCCCATGCGTTGTACATTGGCGTGAAGTACTTTGACCCGGCTAGAGGAGTATTCGTTGGCAACTAACAGACCCTTGTTATCCATTAAGCTGGCCATCTGAGTGGTTTTCGAACCTGGTGCTGAGGCCATGTCAAGAATGGTGTATTCAGATGAGTTATCCAAACCGTCAAACAGTGCAGTAGGGGGCAGCATGGAGCTGGCTTCTTGAATGTAAAAAAGTCCCTGAATATGTTCTATGGTATTGCCAAGCTGTATCTCATTATCTAACGCCACCCAAAAACCATCACTGCACCAAGGGATCGGATCGAGAGTCCAACCTTTAGCTGCCATCAGTGTGACAAACTCGTCTGATGAGATCTTTAACGTATTAATACGAATAGAGGGCCGAAGGGGCTTACTACTGTAGCTGATAAAATCATCCATAGTGAGATGAGCTGGCATATCTTTAGCGATGCTATTGATAAAATCTTGATTTAATTGAACCATAGGAGAGAAACTGTTACCGAGCAACGTGTTATTTTGCGCGATTATAGCATAGCATGGCTTAGTAAGCGTAAGAGGAGAGCAGTAACATCTGCCTGTTTGGGAGTAGGCGCATATCGCCTCTACTCAGTGATGATTAATGAGTGAGATTAAGGGGATCTTGTGTTAAATCGGGTGTGGTTGTTTTTCTTTGTAACGGCGATGATTGCCATCTTTATTCAACTTTTTAATGGCAATATTGAGGTGCTATCAAGCTCAGTAAACGCCCTCTTTGACAGCTCAAAGCTTGCTGCTGAAATCGCATTAGGATTAATTGGTGTGCTTTCTTTGTGGATGGGCCTGATGAGGGTGGGAGAGAAAGCGGGCGTGGTCGGTTTCTTTGCTAGCTTGTTTGAGCCATTACTCTCCCGTTTAATGCCTGAAGTGCCCAGAGGACATCCAGCTTACGGCAGTGTGACCATGAATCTAACTGCTAATATTTTGGGTTTGGATAATGCCGCGACACCTCTTGGGTTAAAAGCGATGCAAGATCTGCAGAGTTTAAACCCTGAAAAATCAGTGGCCACCAATGCGCAGATCCTGTTTTTAGTGCTTAATACCTCATCCGTCACACTGGTGCCTGTGACCGTGTTTTTGTACCGTGCCCAACAAGGCGCCGCAGCACCTGCAGATATCTTTCTACCTATCTTGTTAGCAACAACTGCATCGACCTTAGCGGGTGTCATCATTGTATCGCTGTTTCAGCGAATATCACTATTCAATGCAGTGGTGATGGGGTATGGCGCAGTGATATTTGGCTCTATTATGGCATTAGTGTTTTATCTGGGCACCTTGACGACGACGGCTATAGGAACCTTGTCGACAGCGATGGGTAATGGGATATTACTGCTGCTGGTGTTTAGTTTTATACTGGTGGCCGGATTACGTAAAGTCGCTGTGTATGATGAATTTATTACGGGGGCGAAAGAGGGGTTTGCTCAGTCAATAAAGCTAATCCCATATCTGCTTGCTATGTTGCTGGCCATTGCGTTATTGCGCGCCTCAAGTGCGTTAGATTATCTGCTAAATCTGATCTCTGTGCTAGTTTCTGTTGTCGGTGGCGATACGCGTTTTGTTGATGCGTTGCCAACGGCCATCATGAAACCTTTTAGTGGTTCAGGAGCCAGAGCCATGATGTTAGAGACCATGGAGCACCATGGTGTCGATTCATTTGCTGGACGTTTAGCCGCAGTATTCCAAGGAAGTACTGAAACCACTTTTTACGTCTTAGCTGTCTATTTTGGCGCGGTGGGGATTAAAAATGGACGACATGCGTTAGCCTGTGGTTTAACAGCAGATTTTGCTGGAATAGTCGCAGCCATTTGTGTCTGTTATTACTTTTATGGGTAGCGAGTTAGTACAATACACATAAAAAAGCTGACAAGAAGTCAGCTTTTTTATGCTAAGTATTAATGTGTTAGAAGTGATAGCTCACGGAAAGCATGGGGCCGATAAAACTGTAATGTAGGTTATAGTTGGCGACATGTAGATCAGATTGAGTGGCTTTATGCACATAATCGACATCGACCTCATAGTAGTTAAACGCTGCTGTCATGTGCCAATTTTCGGTTATCTCAGCTTCAACTCCAGCTCGAATATCAACTAAGTTTCCTTTAAGGTCATCAAGCTTGATATAAAAGTATTGCGCATGGGCGGTAAATCTAAAGCCTGGCATAAATTCGTAATCGCCATAAACACCGATATCAGGAAGGGGGGCCGTGACGCTTTCTTCAACCATTTGATTGGTAGGTGTAGCTCCACAAGTATCTAAGCTACCGCCATCGATACATGCACCTATATTTCCTTCAAACCCAGTTTCAATAAACATGGCATGGAGCCCGAGGGATAGCCCTAAATTGTAATTATTTCCCTGCAAAAAATTATAGCCATAACCGATGCGAGCTATATCAATATTAAGGGTGGTTTTAATCTTTGCCCCTAGTTGAATATCGTAGATCTGATCGTCGAGGTTTACCTGAAAAGGCGTCGTTATCTGCTGTACATCGGCATTGCGATGTAGCTGTTTCCAGTCGATATATAGGCTGTGTTTATCGTTAAAGTGATAAAAAACTTCGAAAAAAGGTAAAAACTGTGACTCTTCGAGCTTAAGATCTTGTTCGAAATCAATTTCAAAATCATTACCAAGAATAGGATTAGTAACATCCATGCTGGAATTTGAGTTCGAATAAAACCCTCCTATTCTAATGACGCTTTTACTGTCATCCTCAGGAAGTGAGCTCATTGGCTCTTGGGCCCAGCAAGGCGATGCTATTAATAGACCTAATACGGAAATGCCTATCTTTCCAAGCATAAAGGCGACTCCATTAATTGTTATTATAATTATATTTTTCTAAGTTATTGATTTTATTGGTTTGACCGTAAAATCTAGTACTATAGTATCAGAATGAATCTATTTGTGAATGATTTGTATCAAGAAATGTTAGAATAAGTTGAATGAATCATACTGTTTTTTCGAAAGGTATCACCTTCAGCTTGAAGGCGAGTGTTTTCAAGGTCTGTGAGACTGCTCAATTACTGAGGAGCAGATTCTCCCCATCAGTAACTGACATGAATTATGTTTATTTTTTGTTAATTCCAACTTTTATCGGTAAAGAGTTATAGGTACCGAGCTCCGAGGATCACGGTCCAGATGATGGCGCATAGTGTCAGGCTCATAAATACCGCTGCAGAGGCGATATCTTTCGCTTGACCGCTTAATTGATGGTGTTCACTGCCGATACGATCGACAACGGCCTCAACTGCTGAGTTTAGCAGTTCGACAATCAGTACAATAAATAGCGTCAATACTAATAATAAACGTTCGATGGTCGTGATGTCGGCAACTAGAGCGATAGGCAACATTAGCAGTGCTAATACGACCTCTTGTCTGAATGCTGCTTCATGTGCCCAAGCCGCTTTTAATCCCTTCATCGAAAAGCCTGTCGCTCTAAATACGCGCTTTATACCGTGGTTATTTTCAGGTTTCATATTAATCCAAAGTAAATTTGTGAATGCGTTATATCGGTGTGGTATGACAATGTCTATTACTGACAGCCTAATTTTTGCAAGAGTATAACACCGTGAAAATATGAGACCAATTTCAATTAGTTTGGTTCATGTTCTACACTCATGGGCATCGAGCTAATTAATAGCCTGATTGTGATTAATGGAATTAATCTTGAATATTTTACGAAGGAGCGTTGAATGAAAACCTTAAATAGAAAGTGGGGGGAGCTTGTCCTATTTCTCCTCTTGTTCATGTCGCTATCCTCTGTTGCGGGAGGGGAAGATGCAAAGTTGATTCAACTCGCAACGGATGCAGAGATCGAGGGTGAAATAACACAGTACCTTATCAGTGAAAAACTCGATGGTGTAAGAGGATTTTGGGATGGGGAACAGCTTTATACTCGCTCAGGACTTCGAATTGTTACCCCTGCTTGGTTTACACATTCTTTCCCTACTTACCCTCTAGATGGTGAACTTTGGATGGGAAGAGGTACTTTTGAGCAAGTTTCAGGCTTAGTGAGGCGTAAAACGCCTTTAGAGAGTGAGTGGAAAAAAGTGACCTTTATGGTATTCGATTTTCCCGAGAGCAAACTCTCTTTTGGTCAACGTTATCAGTATTATGTGAAAGCCTTAGCTGATATTTCACCCTACCTATCGGTAATAGAGCAAACTCAAGTACCGAATGTAGAACAACTTAATGCCAAACTTGCCTTGGTTGTTAACGGAGGAGGAGAGGGGTTAATGCTGCATAAGCAGGATGCTCTTTATGTAGCAGGTCGAAATCGAGACCTTATAAAGCTTAAGCCATTTTATGATGCGGAAGCGACCGTTATTGCTCATCTTCCTGGGAAAGGTCAGTTTAGTGGCTTACTTGGGGCATTATTGGTTGAAACTCCAGAAGGTGTGCGCTTTAAAATAGGCACCGGGTTTAGTTTGGAGGAGCGACGACAACCGCCTAAGCTAGGGGATATTATCACTTATAAGTATTTAGGTTTTACCCAGAAAGGGACACCTAGGTTTGCCAGTTTTTTGCGGGTAAGGGTTAATAGTAAAGTGACACAGTGATTACCTGTTATGGTGATTTTAGTGGTCCAAGGGTTATATACCATAGAAATTTTAGTATTATTTTATGCAATATAAATATCGATAGTTATATTATAAAATTGTCAATGTGAATAAGTTTTTTGAGAATTACTTTCGGTTAACAATGAGTACTAAAGTTGTAAGGTATAGTGTGTGATAGAGTTGTAGACTGATGTGTTTTTTGTTGTCAAAAGTAATTACCTAGTTGTATAAACTATATTGTTACTTATATTTGTGATTGCATTGGCAAAAGTGCCGACTAGATAATCCCTACCTGTTTACAGTGTAATATCTTACCCCCCACCTAACCGGGTAGGTGTATATTTTTTCTAGATATGATTAAGTATTACAATGCTCTGCTGTAGAGAGAGTTAAATATTGACACTGAAAGACCATGCAAACATTATTGTTATATACATCTATTGAATGGAGAGGTGTTATTTTTTTGTGTGATAATTCATCAATAGATGGTATCTACTTAGGGGGAGGGGGAATGGAGTCTTCTGTTTTAGGAAACCTACTTCGAGAAGTTGAGATTGAATTAGCTTTAAAAAAAATGCATTCGGAAATTGAGCATTATATTAAAGTTCATCATAATGAAAAGGTTATATATATAGCTGAGAGTCTTCTTTGTGACTGTGTTAGAACCAGTAGCAATCATGATATGTACCCAGCTATTCAATATGTTGTCATTAATGAATTATTGAAGGAGGTTTTACTCAACAAGACCACCAGTGATGAACCTCAAAGTAATGAAGGAGAGTGTATATCTACTATTGAATTAACACAGAGGCAACATGAAATTCTTCATTGGGTCAAACTAGGAAAGAGCAACTGGGAAATATCAACTATTCTTTCTATCTCAATTGATACTGTTAAGTTTCATTTAAGAGGAATATACAAGCGATTAGGAGTTTCTAACCGTGTACAGGCGGTACAAGTTGTCACAGCTTCTGATTTGGATAGTTTAGACTTAGGAAGCTTAGTAAATATATTGAAAGCAACCAACTGACTTAGTACTATAGAGCGACTAATAGAATGTTATTTTCCTTTATTCGAAGATATTTCTCCCAGAAGCTCTCTAAGCTCTGAATATTTATCGAATAGGATATCTGGCCCCTCTTTTCCTTTTAGTACTTTCACATCCTTATGATTTTTTTGGAGTGTAATTGCTCCAAGAGTTTTTTTTGCTCCTTGAATATCTTTAACTGGATGATCGCCTATCATCCATAAATTATCCCCTTTTTCTAGTCCTAGTTTTGATCGAGCGAGTTGAAACGGCAGAGGGTTTGGTTTGTCAGCTCCAGCTTCTTCAGTTGTTACTATGTAATCAAATGCTTCATGCAAACCAAAATATACAAGTTTTCTAAATTGAATCTGAGCTGTTAAATCTGTTACTACTGCACTTTGGATCCCATGGGCCCGTAAATCATGTAGAAATTCATGCATTTCTGGGAATAGTTGGCTATTTGTGAGAAAGGTTCTCCAGTAAGTTTGTTCTAAATCAAGTGTTGTCATAATCTGAGTTTTTAGACCCAGCAACTCAATTGTTCTTTGAAAGTACAGCAGTCGGCTATGTGAGCTTGCAGTTTCACCAAGTCTCTCTTTTATCTCTCTTTTACTGATTTTTAATGCATCTGAAAATCGACTTTGTTTGATTCCTAGTATCTTTTCAGCTTTTTGTTGAACAGCAAGTGAAGCTTGTTGGTGAGAGTAATGATATGGGTATAAGGTATTGTCAGTATCAAAAATCACTGCTTTAGGAAAGTCTTTGATAATACTAGTATCTCTCAATTCTAAGGTCATTTTTTTCTAACCCTCATCGTTTCATCTAAATGCAGAATAGTGATGATTTGCATCAACCCAAGCATGCCATCTTTCCATACAGGGTAGATATCAAGTAGTTCTGTAAATGTTAAGTTTAATGATTGAATAGCCAATGACATATCCTCTGCAAATACATCCCCTTCGATGGTCAATGTGACGTTATCATTATCATTGGTGAAATGTTTTTCTAATGATATCCCGCATAACCCTATCAATACCTTTGAAAGGCGTTCGTAGTAGACTCTACCTTTAATTGTTACCTGTAGTTTTAGCCTTACGTCATCGAAATTTTGCTCAGGATTGAATGGAGAAACATTATCTTGATTTAAAGGGATAAGTTGAAAAATAATATCTGCACGTTTTTTTTGTGGATGAATATACCTTTGAGCATCAGATTGACGTTTTTTTAACGAAGCGCTGACGCTTTCAATGTTACTACCACGAGCGTTGACATCTCGTTGGTACTTCCAAAAATATCTAAGTTGGTCGCTGGGTTCAAGAAATACTCTGACATCGAATTTATCGGATAATGATTTGGAAAAAAGTGTATGGAGACCTGAAGCTATTAATACATTATTGCCTTTGCGAAGCTTAGGTTCAGAAAAAAGCCCTGTTGTATGTTCATATGTTCTGCAATATATACTTTTCCTTTCTAATAAAGCTAGGATATCTCTGCAAAATTTATGAATATAGTTAGCACTGGGGTTTAAGTGGGTAAGTGCATTCCACATTCCGCCGTAACGATCCCATACATGGTAATCATCACCAGAAACATAGGAGACAGAGTGCTTTCCAAATAGGCCTGCCAAAGATGCTCCAAATGTATCCTTACCTGCACCTGAATCACCTGAAATCCCAATAGCTATTGGGTTTGTACCTATTAAATATATTTTATTCTTAAGTATTTCTTCTCGTAGTAACCTCCAACTTAACAGTCCTCCAAATGTTGTTATTAACGTGACCCAGAGAGAGCGACTATGAATATTCATATATGAACTCATTTTATCTAATTCGAAAATAAGATCATATTCAAAGTAATTTATCTGTGCGCCAAATGAGAACATTGAATGGTAGCAGATGATTAGGAATGTAAATGTTCCGAATAAAAAGTTCGAATACTCATTCTTCTTCAATAAGTACCCGATCAAAAACGGAAGCAACCATAGATACCAGCCAACAGGAGAGGGGGTTAAGAGGATTAATGCGAAAAAGCCTAGACCAATACTAGCCATTAATACGTCAAAGCTAATCCATGAAATACGCCACATTGAATACAGTAAAAGGACATAGATTATTGGCGTTACATAAATATTTATTTCTGGTCCCAAAGGTATTGCAAAGTGGTATATGCGCTCAGTTTCAGGAGTGTTTAGTACCATTTCTACGAAGCCTGAGCTAAAAATAGCTGGGATAACCAGTAATACTAAAGCACTAAAAAATGAAAATAAAAATGGAAAAAATGCTCTTCTATATCTTTTGTTCTTATATAGATAAATAGCAAAAAAAGGAATGACGATTAACATACTATGCTTTGCTGTTACAGCTAAAGCTAGTGTGAGCCCTGAAGCAATCATGTGATTTTTTTTGGTGAGAGTAATAGCATAGAGCAAAATGGCAACAGGTATTATATCTGTTTGCCCATTCCAATAATTAACAAACAATACAATTGGAGATAGCCAATATAGAGTTGTTATCGCTTCGCTATTGTTAGGGTAAAGTTTTACTAATAGGCTAAAAACAATGAAGTCAGCGATTAATATCGTAGCCTTAAGCCCGAGATTTTCAAAGAAACTAAGCTTTATAAAATCATCGATGAAACTGCCTAAAAGTACAAGTGGAGTATGTGAAAATAGCATAGTAAACCCATATGGGTATGCTCGATAATTCTCATTAACTAATAAAAAATCACTCCAGGGATCAAAGGAGGGCTGGTCGATAAAGTGTGAAATAAATGGCAGAAACCAGTCTGTTTGGATTTCTGGGGCTAGGAAAACTATTAATACTATCCGTATCAATAGACCTGTTTTAAAGTATGGAATATTGAAATAGGCTATGTTTTTCATAGCCATCTTTGTGGATATTTTGTACATACTGCATCGATCATATGTTTGAAATTTTTAATGCGTTGCTTGACTGTGATTATCTCTGAACCCCTATTTAGAGAGTGCAGTTCAGGGGATACTAAACATATTTTATAGTTGGCTTTTTTGAGAGTATGCACCATATCGGAGGTGATGTAGGGAGTGTTAAAGGAGTCTATCCAGACCCAGTCAACTAGACCTTGTAATGATAGAGCGGTTTCTATTGATTCATATTCGGATACGCGAACAGCGCACCGTTTTTCACCTAACTTGGCAGTTCGTATTAAAAATGGGACTGACTGATCAAGAAAAAAATAGTTACTAATATTATATTGATTCATCATTTCAATGATCTGATGCTCTAATCCTTCTTCTTTGACATTCAATATAAGTAGTTTATGTTTATATTCCTGTAGCCATTGTTCAAGAGCTTCTCCTGCAGTGAAAGGATCGTGCTGTAAAATTAACCTGTTACCTATAGTACGTATGTCAATTTCGACTCCTTGATTATGAGGAGTTGTAGCCAAAATTGTTCGTGTATTTATTCTGTGTTTGACGATTATCATAGTAAACCTCTAACGTTTTTTCAGTGAGAGGCTGAAATCAAGAGTGCGTTTTATAAATTTTAGTTTCTGTCTCCAGTTTATATTCCAGTTGGATTGGCCATACTTTCTATCGCTAAAAGTGACCGGTATGCGTTTTATTTTGTGGCTTTTTTTTGCAAGAAAGAAAGCGTACAAGTCTAACGAAAAGTCATTGGGTGGGCTTTGCCAGGACTCATAAAACTTTCGATGAAATAGTGTAGGTTGAGCATTAATATCCCAAAGCCAGGTTTGGTGCAGGAAAAGTTCACATATACTCATGCCAATGGTAAAAATATTATCTTTCAATGGCCGCTTTTTACGGGTTCCTTTGACAAAAAGTATCTCAGGTGTATCTGAGCATTCAAATACACAGCTTGCATTCACTGTATCGTATGGATCAGTTTGGAGATCGGCATGGGTCCAGCCTAATATATCACCTTGGGCTATTTTCAGACCTGCACATATTCCAAAGCCATATCCTTGGTTCACTTGAACGTGGCAAGAATGTATAAATTGATCAGCACTTATTAATTCTGCAAGTTGTTTTGAGGTATCATCTGTGGAGCCATTATCAACAATAATGAACTCTAATTTTGAATGGCGGATCGCTTGTCTACATCGCTCTACTAGTAAGGGGAGGTTTTCTACTTCGTTATAACAAGGAATAATAATTGATGTTAGCATCGTTTTGCCCCTTTGTTCATCTGATTACTTTTCAAGGTAAGTGTGAATGGGGCTACTTTCAAAACGCTGCTCCTGGCTTTCAACTGGGACTCGATTATCTTGGGTTAAGCAGTAGTGATGCGTATTCCATTTGTGAAAGCAGGATTGCCAATAACTGAATATGTTTAGGTCATCGGGAACCCCCCAGCCCAAATAATGATCCACGTCGAAAATATAGACGTTCATTCCTATGTTAAGTGCATCTTCAATCATTGAATCAATGTAGTACTCTCCGTTCATTTCGCCTTTTCGGTTTATAAGTGATTCAAATAAAAGTGAAAAGTCTCCAGCTCTTTTAAATGTAAAACAACCAATAATGATAGAGTCTTCAGATGGGTTATTAAGTGGTGCCTTCACTGATACTCTTGTCACCTTATTTTCGGGTGTAGATTCTATCCAGCCAAACATCTCAGGTTTTCTTTTTGCTAAAGCATGCTCCTTTGTGGTCCAGACGATGATATCTGTATCAGGCATAGAGAGTAGGTTTTCAAATTTTGTAGTATCGTAAATTGAACCATTATCACAGGCGCCAATTGTTAGTGGGAGATCTACCTCTATATTGTTCATCGCTGACATACAAGTTCTCGCCTGACCATCTGTAATTTGATCAAGTATTGAGATATTCATGGTAGGAAAGTTATTTTTAAGTTCAAGAATCAATTGACTAATATATGGGAGGTCGGCCCGTAAAATTGCATATTGTTTATCTGTGATAGGTAGATCATTTATAGCTTGGATAGCCATTGCTTTCCCTGATACGGGGATAAGTGGTTTAGGAGTTTGGTAACCGGCGTCTAGAAAGCGTTGACCTTGGCCAGCCATGGGAACAAATACAGCTCCTTTGTGTTTAGCGGTTCTAACTCTTGGGCTTATTAATGCCAAAAATGCAGCTGACCACATTTTATATTCTGCGAGGTCCTCTGGGGTACCCCATTGCATGAAATGTGAAATTTCATAAACGACTACCTTACAGTTATCCGCTAACATGGGGATATATGCCAAACTGACGTAATACTCTTGATTGGTATTTAGTTCTTGAAGAATCATGGTATTGAAATACTTTTTTAGTATCGAACCACTAGCAAAATAGTAGGTTCCACTTGATGCATATTCGTTCATAGGTGAATCTGTAAATGGTTGTTTTTCTTGAATATCAATTACACTGTCATTCAAGGTTTTAATATAGGCGTAGTATGTTGAGCCTAATGAGTGGGGATGAAAACCTCGATAACATGGAATAGCTCCATCTACTTTGCTCTTTAACACGAACTGTTTAAAGTGATACCAATCCCATAAACAGCTGAAGTCACAGTAATTAACTATGGTAGGTTTGCTTAGATCTATATCTTCGATAACTTGCATAACCGAATATACTGGCCCAAATTTGTGAGGGGGAATCGCAAGTATTTTTGCCGTTTTACAATACTTTTTTATCGTTGACTCCATTTTATAACGTGGAGTTTCTAGGTGTTCTCGATTACAAATAAAAGTAATATCTGATTCATCAGGAAACAGATCTATTACATGAGCAATCATTGGCTTACCTTCTATTTCGATAAGAGGCTTAGGGATTGTGTAGCCCTTTTTTCGAAACCGCTCGCCAAAGCCAGCCATTGGAATGATAATCTGCACTGGTAATTCCTTAAATTGAGCTCGTCATCGAGTGTCTATATGTTTCAGCATCCCAATTGGTAAGCTCCATGATCTCTGAATCGCTTAAGTAACGTATGACGTGCTTTTCTGGGAGTTTTAGTAATACAGAGGACAAACCGTAAGCCAGTTGTTCACCTGTTTTACATACATGTTTATTTATTAGTACTCCTTTTCCTTCCATCAATAGCATCTGAGGGGAATTTACTGGGTTTTTATCTTTAACTATTGATTTAGTTATTGTTTTTATTGACTCACCGAGAAACACAACTTGATCTGGAAAAAGAGGGCCTTTTTTTGCTGTTCGATAGGAGTTTTTGTTTAGTGCTAAAGAGTGAATGTCTGGATATGAGGGCAGTCTATAATCACTGCCAGCTGAGAGTGCTAATAAGTTAGCTATATTTGCATAGGGGGTAGTTGATCGTTTTGGACAATAAAGTCTTGATTCCACCTCTCTAACTAGCTGTTCAATTTCAGTAACAGACTTTCCTAAAATCACAACGCCATGATTTTTAAGGAGAATGATGTTTGTATCTTGTTTGATAGTATTTAATATTGATTCCGTTAGGGCTGCCCCAGGTTTTACATAATCGATAAGGCACCAATGAAGTCCTGTAAGCCTGCCTGCTATGTTAGATTCAATATTTTTTTGAACTAACCAAGCCAGTACCGATGTTGAATGAAGGTGAACGACAAATTTATGTGGGAGTAGGGCATGCATACTTGTTTCTATAGAAGGACGTAAACCAGACTCTACAGTGTGTTCCATCACATGGTGATCTAATGAACTGGTTGGCTCTAATAGAAAGCTACGTTTAAGCTCAGATAACTTCAAAGGAATAAAAATATTCTCATTTAGAGCATTACCTAACCATTTACCAGATGCTTTTATCCACATACAGTCACTTTGGTAGCATTTGTAGGAAGTGTTTCCTCCTGCTCCCTGAACCAGCGACAAATTGCGACCATATTTGGCGGATATTTGGGCTAACTCCTGTACTGACATAATATTTTTTGCGCCCCATAAAAGTTCTGTATGTTAGTTGGTTTAAATGGTTGGCTTTTCAAGAAACAGTACTCAAAAAATTAATTCATTAAAGTAAAAATTAACGATTACTGTTTCATATTTTTTAATCGATTAAAGTGATTACTTATCAATCAGCATACAAGAAAGAAAATGAAATATTCACTACCCGTGTGAGCAGTACATATTTGATTTCAACAAATACTTGTAGAAAATTAGATACATCAACCGTTACTCACTTAGTCGTTAAATAAAGGCTAGTTTTTCAAGTGCACTTTTTTCTATTGCTTCAATTTTTGCTAATTCATGAATAAGCATTTTTAATGTAGAGTCTGTCGTCTCAGATGAACTTAAGGGAGATAAGGCCAATAACTCTTGCCCGACTGATTGCCATAAAATGCCACTTTCTGTAAAAAGTTCTGCTGCTTTTAATATCGTTTCATTGTTATTTATTTTGGCTATATGTGTCAGGAAGTCACTTATCATTAGTCGAAATAGACCACCACCTGTACCAAATAGCTCTATTTGTCTTCCTAGGTATACAAGCTGTCTTGTGAGTGCATCACTCCTTACTGGATTTCCATCTCCATCAACATCATCTACAGAGCCTCGCTTAGTATTGGGCCAATTCTGTGCTGATTTTGCTAGTTTCTTGATCCCTGGGATCCCTAAATTACGGAAATTGGGTTTTAGTACTTCTCGACAAAGGTTTTTAGCGGCTATTGGTCCAATGGTGTGCAGATTAGGCTGGCGTTTAACAGACTTAAATACACAGCACCAATTTGCTGGATTAATGGGAGGAGAAAGTGTCGATGATCTTGCTTTACAGAGTTCACTTGAGTCTATCCATTGAGTGTCAGTAAAAGAGGAGTCCGACACCTCAAACCAATCGCTCTGCTCATCGTAATCAATAATATTGATAAAATACCCGCCAAAGGGCGCTTTACCTGCAAGCCCCCAATAGGGAAGCAGTGAAATGTCAACGCGAGTAATGACCGCCGTGTATTTTTTGAGAAGCTCTATAAGTACACTAGGGCCTGCAGATTGATGTATTTCTACATCAATTCCCATTAAGCGGGCTGCATTCATTGGGAAGATTGCTTGTTTTCCTAGAACGATATCAGCACTGTTTCCTTGCACTGTGTGATAGGCAAAACCAAAGCTAGCATCTAATCCAAATATGATATTCTCTTCTATATCTATGCCTAGGGAGAGTAAGATATTTCGCTGGCAAGTTGACTCGCAATGTTTACCTGTTGCATGGACATACACATTTGTTGATATCTGGGCTGATGGTTGGGAACTTGAAAGTAGAGTATCGTTCATCTCTTTAATTTCCTTATATTCATCACACTTGGTTATACATTTTTTATTTCTATTTTATTTGTGTTCCATTGACCGACATCATTACCGATGAGAGCTGTATTTTGCCAATCATCAAATCGAGGTACATTTCTCATCTCATATTCGTACTCTTCATGCATATCCTGCACAATTTTTATTGTCTCTTTTGAGCGATCTACAAGAGTCTGTCCTTTTAAGCCCCACCATAGATACCAGTTCTTGTGGTTAAGGTAGGTATCTCTTACATAGTTAAGTGTATCTGCGCAGGCTAATGTTTCGGGTTCAACATAGAAAGTGGGAAGAAACATGTTGTGATTTTTTTGGATAATGCCTTTTTTTACAGCTATTCGTTGTAGCTTTGTATTACCAAATATCCTAATGCCAAGGTTTGCATAAATCTGATTAGGTTTTAGGTATTTCATTGAAAATTCAATAGAGTCTTTCAAAACTTTTGGTGTCTCTCCTGGGGCGCCTAGAAATACACAGTGGGTATGTTCCAACTTGCTTGCCGAGAGTATTTTATCCACCTCAACAACTCTAGATTGATCGAAGCCTTTAATTAAATGCTCTAATCCCTCTTCTGAAAATGCATCAGTACCTAAATCAACTCTTATACAGCCAGCTCTTGCCAGTAGGTCGACAAACTCTTTAGTAATAGCTGTTGGGGATAGTTGGCAGTACCAAGGTGTTGTTAATTTAGCTCGAACCATGGCTTCACACACTTCTGTTGCGTAATCAAGTGGAGCATTAAATGTGGCATCGACTATTTCAAATTCTTTGACCTGAGGATTATTTAGCATTGCCTGTTTGATCTCATTGGCAACTAGTGCAGGCTCTTTGAATCTATTTCCCCGGCCTTCAGTTTTTTTAATGATGCAGTATGAGCAATACAATTTGCATCCACGTTTTGTTTGCAGTGTTTCAATGGCGGGTTGAGTATCACGGGTGAGATCCGTTGAAGATGATATTGTGTCAACAAAGTATTGAGGATCGTAGATACTTCTATCTGGTTCAACAGTGCTGACATCTACGCTTCCAAATGAGGGGTTCTGCATAAATTTGCCATCTCGTATATAACAAAGCCCTGAGATCTCCTCCAATTTTCCTTTTCCATTCATTATGTATTCAGCCAGCTCTACTATGCTTTTTTCCCCCTCTCCAGCGACACCAAAATCAGGTTCTGCATATTCAAAAAAGGGTTTTGGTTCAACAGAAAAACCAGAGCCTCCAATCACGACTTTAGCGTTGGTGTATTTGCGTACACATTGAACAATTTTTCGAGTCAATGGACCGAAAAAAATGGGGTCAATAAATGTCAGGTTATCGAGATTACGAACCGCAATACCTATGAGGTCAAAATCATGTGATTTTAGCTTCTCAAGTACGGCTTTGAGTTCACGAGCTTCCCATAATAGATCCAGCACATGTACTTCATGTCCAGCTTGCTTTAAAGCGGAGGAGATATAGGCCATCCCAATAGGGAGTGCTGGCCGGGGAACTCGTATTTTATTGGTTGAAATGAGTAATACTTTCACGTTTCCTCCTCAATATTATTGAGTGATAAGCCTTGAAGGTATGAGGATGTGACTAAGTCTCCAATCCTACTGTTGGATTCTCGGTATTTATGTAAACGATGGATATCCAGTTCAATTAACTTGTAACCTTCATCCATGTCCATCATGAGCATGGTTTCGTCACCGTCTTCAAAATCAAATAACTCCTTCTCTAAAAACATAGGATCTGTCACTACCGAGCTTCGACCCATGTATTTAAAGCCCGCATAAGGGTTTGCCCCAATGCCTGAAACAAAGACAATAAAACACTGAGACTCAATGGCTCTAGCGGTTAATAATTGATTCGTTACGTAAAAAAAGGCTTCGGGGATTAGCGCTGTACAGATAATAATATCAACCTCTTTGCAGTACAGTTCCATACAGGAGATTGGGAAATTTATGTCGTAGCCTTGGAGTAATCCAATCCGACCTATATCAGTATTGAATACGGGAAAATCACTCCCCTGTGATATGTATTTCCTTTCCATTTCAAAACAGTGCACACGTCGGTATTTACCAATAATATTTCCAGTAGGAGAGATGAGAAAAGAGGTACTAAAGTAGCTCTCTCCGTCAACTTCAAACAGGCCTGCGACAAGGTAGATCCCTCCCTCCTTGGCAATCTGGCATAATTTATCGGTACACTCTCCAGGAATGGTTACCGCTACATCAGTGACATCAAGAATGTTTCCACTGGTTAGAAATGATTCTGGTAAGCAGACTAATTGAGCACCATCTTTAATGGCTTTTTTGATGTATCGTTCTGCACGGCGCATATTGCCGGACTCGCGGCTTAGTTTACATTCCAGCTGAATAACAGCGGTTTTTATTGGCTCAGTTATCATTGGAGTCCTCGGTATATAAGTTAGAGCTCAATGAATCAATTGGTTTAGAGGAGATGATTAGTCCAAGATCTTCTTGATATACGTTCCACTCCTCTAAGCCTGCTTCATTTAATAACTTTCTGGACTCCGCTGGTGTGTAAGAGCTACCAAGTGCCTCAATAAATTCATTTCCACCATCTTTGATAAACTGCAAGACAAAGGTAATGTGACCCTCTTCTGCTGCTCTGTTTAGGTCTTCAATAATCACAATTCCGTCGTGCTTGCAGATCCGTTTACACTCCTTTAAAACGGCAATTGGATTCCTCCACATATGCAGTGAGGAGAAAGAGAAAACAATATCAGCTGAACCATCTTCGAAGGGCATCGCATGAAACTTGCCTCCTTCAAACTCAATATCCCCTTTGTTGCTTGACCAAACTGCAAGGTTTAGATTCTCCTCAGCAACTTCAAGTAATATCTTGTTCTCTTCAATACCTGACACTGGGGTATCTGGCAATTTACCTCCAATATATAGCGATAACAGCCCAGTATTGACACCGACTTCAACGATGTCTGACATCTCATCCTTTGCTTGTTCCAAAATCCTGTTTGCTGGTTTCTGATAAGACATCAGTGCTGATTTTCGCATGCCCAAGTCATAGGCTCTTGCGACGTCAATATCTTTAAAAGGGGCTTTCCTTGGTTTTCTATCTTGAATCTTAAACATTGATTTCACGATAAATTCCTTTTAACTTGTTATGGTCGAGTTGTGATTTCAATTGGTTGCCACTCCGCAACGCTAGATTGAAACTCTGTGATGTCAGAACCTAAATGTTGTGGGTACCTTTTGAACGACTCGGAATAAAATGTCTTAGAGATGTTGTCTAGGTAGTACCAGCCTTTGGGATCGGTGACTTTGAGTTCATTTTGTGTCAACTCGACTAATCCTTTACTTTCTAAATCTTGTATCTCACTTTGGAACTTTTCTACAAAATCAACACCATAAAGATGTTTGAACATTTTTCTATCAACTTTTGAGGCCTTAACACCTAAAATCATTCCACGGCGAATGGCTTCCTCTTTGCTGATATATTGTCCCATTGAGATCGGGAGCTGTCCTGAATTGACGACCTCAATATATTTATTGATGGAGGGTTCATTAAAGTACCAGTGATCTTTTAGATGGCCTGTTGCGGTTGGTCCTAGCGGGATAATGGGAATATTTTCACTCCATGAGCGTTCACCATATCTTGGTTGGTAGCCTGGTTTGGCAAAACAATCCCCAAAGTAACCATCAAATCCATTTTCAGTGAGCTTTTTGGCCGCGAACATAAACATCTCATCAACAACGTCTGTGGTGGGCACCGGTGGTAATTTGCGTCGTTTTGTACTGACCTGAGCAAACTCCATATAGGTGTAAAAAGAAACACATGTCACGCCTAATTCGATTGCCTTGTCTAGGCTATATTCCCAGCTTTCCATTGTCTGACCGTTTAATCCATGCATCAGATCTATGTTTATATTTGTGAAACCAGCTTCCTGACAAATTTTGATCGCATTTTCCAACATTTTTGGGTCACTAGGGCGACCGATACTCTCTAGCTCCTCTTGGACGAATGTTTGTACACCTAAGCTAATGCGTTTGACACCATTGTTATAGAGAGTTTCAGCCTTCTTTTTTGTTATATCTATTGGCGTAGTTTCTATGGATAGCTCTACATCGTCACTCATATTGAGCTCAGAGTGAAGGTGACCTAGCAGCTCTTCTAGCTCAGCAGAGGAGAGAGCAGTGGGAGTGCCTCCACCTATGTAGCCAAGTGTAATTTCATGATCTTGAACGTATGGACGCGCCGCGTAATTTGATATTTCAGTTTTTAGGGCATCTAAATAGCGCCGGGTTATCGTTTTATCGGTTTGATGTTTTATGTATGGGCAGCTAAAACATAGCCGATTACAAAATGGGATGTGTACGTATATTCCCATCTGTTGTTTACCAAATACCTCTTCCTCTTTGATGGAGTGATGTCTTGTTGGGTATTGGCGAACCCACTCACTGTCTCTTGTTGGGTACTCTTTCCAAAATGGTAAATTAGGTAATGTCATGAATGATCCTCTCTAATATTTTTCCCTGATAAATGACGCATAATTTCTGCTAGTTTGGGGTGACACCAGTGTATCGACTTGAGCCTGATTCCGACGGAAGAGAGATAGCTAACGACAGATGACAAGATGTCTTGTTGTTGCTCGGCTATCTCAATATGGAACTGTGGCCCTACGGATTTAACCTCAAGTGAATTGCCAAATTGCTTCTGCCATTCATCTAGAGAGTGCTTAGTTTTTCCTATGTCTACATTTGGGTTTAACAGTGATAGCTTCAGGTAAGGGCTACCTAAGGTGCTGATGAATTCATTTACAGTCGAAAGTAAGGTTTGTCTTCCTTGATCTAATACAAGAACTTGATCTGCGAGCTGTTCTAATTCGTCAGAGTGGTGTGTTGAAAAGACGATGCTGACACCGGTCCGTTTTAGATGGGAGATGAAGCTTAAAATGACCTCTCTTGATGTGGCATCTAAACCTGTTGTTGGTTCATCAAGAATAAGTAGATCTGGTTTATGCGCGACTGCGACTAGAATATGGAGTTTTCTTTGATTCCCGCCAGATAATTTTGTTACGGCAGTATTTTGGTACATCTCCAGATCGGCGAGTTTGATGAGCTCGGTATATTGTTGTTTTGGCACTCGCCTTAATGTGAATTGGTGGGTGAGGTACTCCTTAACCATTAACTCATCAGGAAGGGATTTGTATTGTTGAATATACCCAATATGTTGACTCGCTTTGCTCCAGTTATTTGCAGATAAACCACAAATAGTAACTGAACCTGTATCAGGTTTTGTTAAGCCAGTTATTAACCGTATTAAAGAGGATTTTCCATGGCCATTAGCTGCTACTAAAGCTAAAGCTTCTCCTCTGTTAAGGCTAAAACTGATCATTGACAGTGCAAAGTTAGAGCTGAGTTTCAGTCCTAAATTGCTTACTTTGAGTACTTCATTGTCGCAGCTCATCATCACCTCTTTAGAACCTTTGAATACGGAATTTAAAGACATACATGGCAACCCAAATTGAAGTAAGTGAGTAAAAGGTTGTCAGTAAGAGATTAAAGTAGAGGTCTGTTGAGCTGGTTGCCGCCATAGCATCTCGAAAAACCTCGATATGAGCAGCTAAGGGGAGTGCACTTACAACATTTGAAAATGAACCGAAATTATCCAGTGGAAAAAATACTCCTCCGAAATAACTTAACGGGATGATAATAATATTGATTAAGCTAGAAAAGGATATTTCGTTGGTGAAGCTGGCAACGATGATCCCTAATGCTGCAAAGGTGATGCATTCGGTAAAAAATGCAAAAAATAGCAATACGTAGGATTCAATTGTGGCATTAAAAAACAGCATTGAGATCATTAATACCAGTAAGAATTGCAATGAACATTTTAATGACATGCCAATGATTCTACTGACTATAAAGCCCACATATGAAAGCGGAGAGAGCACTATGTCTTCAATCGTTCTGCGTTGGCAATCTACAATAAATGTGTACCCCATTGTATAGGTGCTGCTAAACATGATCCCTACAGCAAGAATACCGGGAAGAATAAAGGCAAAATAATTGCCTTCGATAGGGACTATAGGTTGTCCATTATCCGCTCCTAATCCAAATGCCAAAACCATAGTTACTGAGGTTAACAGTGACGAAATAACGATTAATTTACTTCTGAAAAACTGAAGTAGATCTAAATAGATCAAATTATATGCATCGCGAGCCCAGTATTTTATGTTTGCTATTTCCATCAACCCTCTCCATGTTTTATAGATGACATGCGGATATAGTCATGAAGGTAAGGCTGTTTCAATCTGACTTTTCGTTGTTGTCGTGGGTACCAAATTGCTGTTATCGTTGACTCTTCTTGGCCTGCTTGGGCCAGTATGTCGCAACGATTATCATCACTTATAGCTTCACATAAGCCGTCAACGATCATGCTGCGTCCCATGTAATCCATCATCGCTAATCGATTGTTTCCTAAGCCACTTGCAAATACGACACAGCAGCCGTTATCTGCGGCTCTTGCTCTACATAAGGTTTCGACAGGAAAGGAGTAACGTGTAAATAGATTTGCTACACATACAAGAATGTCGACCTCTTGCTGAAAATAATGCCGACTTGATTCCGGGAAACGTATATCGTAGCTGACCAGTAAACCAATGCGGCCAAGTGGTGTATCGATCACATCACAAGCTTTTCCTTGGGAGATAAAGTCACGTTCATCTTCCCACAGAGATGCGCGGCGGTATTTTGCTAATAGTTGGCCATCACTTCCGATAAGGATTGCGCTGTCATAGATATCACCGCCATTCCACTCCAAAACCCCCGCGCAAATCTGTATTTCATGTTCCAATGCTTGCTTAGATAAGAAGGACTGAATGTCGTGCAAAGATTGTGAATTTTGCCGTAAACTTGGAAAGTTAATTCCAGTCGCAAAGTTAGCAGGCAAACAAATAAAATTTGCGCCTTTACTTTTTGCTGCTGTGATCAGTGTGGCGACTTTTTGCAGATTATCTTCCATATCATCCTGCATAATTCGGTACTGTATTACAGCAATGTTTGTGGCTTTTCCTTTAAATAAACTCATGTTATTTGTCGTCAATTCACCAAAATGATAGATTCAGTTCAGCCTTAATTTCGGGCTTTGGTTAAGTTGTTTTTGTCCATAAACAACATAAAACGTGCATAAGTAAGCTAAATTATCTTTATGTTTTATCTATGTATTTTTTACGTCTTTAATTTTGTTAAATGGGCAAGGCCATCCTCACCGTTTGGAAACCTATTTATGGCCCACTCTCCACTCCACTCCTGTTCAATAATCTCCATTGCATTTTGGTGAGTTCTTAGATTTGCATCATGGTAAATAATGTTTTCTGAAACCTCTTTAGTGAGCATAAAAGCATTAATAGAGCTACTGGTTCGGTGGTCACCATCGATAAATACGAGATCAAAATATTGTTTTGGAAAATAGAGTGGTAGCTGGTGCTCATAAGCAAAAGCTTTAGTATCTTCGCCAGATTTAGTTGGCACAGAAAAAGATTGGTTATTTCGACTACCAAAATAAGCCTTAACTTTTTTGACGCGTGTATTTGGTATTGCATTGATATGATCGAATATCGCCTCACTATCGATAGTTCCATCTGATATCCAAGGATCCACACAAGTAATATTCATCGTTGGACTGCAGCTCGATAGCCATCTAGTTGAGATGCCACAAAAACTACCTATTTCTAATATTGATTTAGGCTGAATATCTGCAATCAAAGCTTCAATTTGACAGGCATCTGCCTTCTTTAACGATGTATGTAAGATGAGATCAGCTTGCTTAGGAAAGGAAGCATGCAGATATTTTGCAATATCGTTAAAGCGTCTTTTGCTATTGATGAATGAGCTGTGGTTATTATTCATCCTTTAGCCCCATGACTTGCTTGTGTATTTTCTAAGGAGGCTGTATCGCTCAGGCAGTTTACTGCCCCATCTAACACAGTTAGAAAGTTGTCAATCATCTCAATGTTTACATGGGCAGTAATGACAAGCCGTAGACAGTGTCTGAATCGCTTTGATACTGAAATTATCCAATCCCACTCCTCCAGTAATGTCATGACCTCTTCGGCATTTGGTAGGTCAACTATCACAATATTTAACTCAGGTGGTGAGGCGAGTTGATAGTTTCGCCACTTTAGTTGCTCTACCAAGTACTCCATAGTGGCGTAATTCTTACGTGTGATCTCTTTATAACCATCCCAGCCTAAGTGCTCTAAAACCGCAAAGGTTGCAACTGCAGCACCGCCAGGTCTTGTGCCTAAAAATGTCTTATGGCTAGGTGTGTTAATAAAAAATGAGTCAAGAGATATCAGTTCAATTAAACTCTGATCACGAAAGAATATGCCCCCCGCAGGAATATTGGCTAAACCATATTTATGAGGGTCCATCGTTATTGAGGATACGCCTGGTAAACTAAAGTCGAAATTGGGTAATTGGTATCCCAGTGCTTTGGCAAATGGAATGATAAAGCCCCCTGTTGCGGCATCGACATGTAGGTAGATTTGATGCGCCACTGCAATATCACTTAACTCTTCAATTGGATCGATTGAACCGAATTCACTGCTACCCGCTGTTGCGACTATTGCTACAGTATTTTCTGAAATATGTTTGTTGATTTGAGAAATATCCATACGGAATTTTTCATCTACAGGTAAGATCACCGCTGTTAAATCCAACAAGTCAAAGATCTTTTTCATAGAGTAATGCACAGTTTCAGCACAAATAACTTCACTGACATGTCTGTTCTTTGCCTTGCTTCTTGCCTGCTTTTTGGCAACGTATAGGGCTAATAGGTTTGCTTCTGTTCCTCCGGAAACTAGGCTACCTGCAGGTTCTTTTGCATGTAAAAAGGTAGATATGGACTGAATAACCTGTTGCTCAATTTGATGTGTACCCTGAAAAATACGAACATCACCGAGGTTGGTATCTATTGCATCAGTAAATGCCTTAACTGCGACCTCATGAGGCTGAGTACAGATAGAGTTCAGTACTCGATCCCAAGGTACATCGGTTTGACGTAGCTTCTGTATATTGGAATATACTTCTGATTTAGAGAGGCCGTGTTTACGCATATTTACCACTCTTCTACATTTGTTGGTGATGAATGTGATAAATCTTCAGCCATAGAGAGGGGAGCATATAACTCTTTTCGTCTTGCCCATAAGCCAAACCAGAGAGTGTTCTTGAATGTTAAGTCGGCTTCACGAGTTTTTGACATCAAGCCGTCATCCCACATTGCCTGTATGACTTCTGGATTCCATTCTGCTTTAGCTTGAATGTTACTTGGTAATGCGATCATGCTACCGCCAGCACTCTCATCTTTAGTATCAACAGATGTACCGGTTGATGCATATGCAATGGCAATACAATTTAATGTTGCTATCCCCCAAATAGAGCACTGTTTGGAGTTTAAGTTTTTAGTGGTTAAACTTCCCGAAACTAAGACTAACTCGGCTCCCTGCAGAGTTTGAATTCGAGAGGATTCTATATTCCAAAAATCACTTCCTAGTAATATGCCGACTTTTCCCATATCAGTCTCAATGACTGGGTAACGCTCTTCTGTGTTTTCTTTCATATCAAAGGCATGCTTTACACTTGCTAGACAGTGGCCTTTTCTATCAAGAAGGCGGGTAATATTGACGGTATGGCTGCCCTGTACCTCAAGCCATGATCCCGTCAAAATATAGGTGTTGTATTTGAGTGCTAATGAGGAGAAGGTTTCCTGTATTTTTATAGCGGTATCTTCATCCAACCCGCATTCTGGCTGAATCAATGCATGTTCAGGTAGCACGATAAAGTCTTGAGGCTCTTGACAGGCTTGAGCTACAAGTTTAACGATATATTTTAGCGCTTCTTGTATGGACGCTTTTCTTTGTGTTTGTAAAACCTTAATTCTCATTATCCCTTCCTTAAGCTACTCGAATATTTGGCAGTAATGCCGCTACTTTTCTTTATCATTCTAAGGAGGAGGGATCTGCTGGGTTTGCTGAATACTTTTTTTGGTTTCAGCGACTAAATCTCGACCGAGCCCAACGTAATCTTCATTCAGTTTTTTGTAGCTAAAGGGCGCTCTTGATAGCAAGTTTTTCCATGTGTCGTCGTTATATGTTGGCGCCCTTAGTTTAAGGATGTTTTCAATTGAAAGGTGGGCAACAAGCGTAGAGGCTTCATTATCAGGTGCTTTTGCTATAATTCCTTCAGGAGTCGCGATTATACTGGTCCCTGCGAAAGAGACTGTGATTGTCCGTCCGCCGCGTTCTCCATGGATCTCTCCAACAGTGCTTATATAGACAATATTGACGCAATTAAGGTATGCCGTAGCATGAATGGCATTGACCATGGCATCCAGATTCTGCTTTAAGGAGCCACCTGGGACAAAAATAGTATGAGCCCCCTTAAGGGCTAACATTCTTATGGTTTCAGGAACCCAGAAGTCAGAACAAACAGCTATTCCAATTGGGCCGAACTCTGTATTAATTACCTCTATTGAGTTACCCGGTTCGCATACAACGGTTTCATTAGCAAACATATGAACCTTGTGAGCTTTGCCTGCAATCTCTCCCGCTCTATTTAATAGAACTGCGGTATTACAGTATTTTCCGTTTTGCAAAGATTCGACCATTGATCCTAGCAGGATATACACGGCATATTTTTTGGACAAAGCTCCAAATTGCTCAGTGATTTTTCCTGGGATATTGGTATCTGTGATCCCTTGTAATGCTGATTGACCGGGCATATACCAAGGTGGGCCGAGGAAAAACTCGGGGAGACAGATGATGTCAGGTGAATCACTCATACAGCAACTCTCTACCAACTCTAATGCTTTGGTGACATTGTGTCTGGGCTCATCTTGCCATGTTGTTTGAATTGTGACGACTTTCATGCAGAGTATCCTGACATTATTGCTGGCTCATTAAGGGGGAGCTTGGTATTGCTGTGCCTGGTTTGGAACAGTTATCAATTATCTCAAGCATTTCGTTATTGTTTGAAACACTAACATTGGCTTCAATATCAAATGTTTTTCTTATTTCGGTTCGTATTCGTTCGGCGGTAAGTGATTTATCTTCAGTATTTGTTTGGGTATGAAAAGCGGAAATAGACAAGGTTTGGTTGTTGGTCACTGTGTATGAAAAGTAGGGCTCAAGACCTTGTATACTGAACAAGACTGTATCTAATTCAGAAAAGTGATGAAGTCCATCAGGAGCCTCGAATATATCGTCTTCTCTGCCAAGGTGCGTAAAAGTGGGATGAGGGTTACCACAAGAGCAAGGCTCATGATCTAATCGGATCAGATCGCCTGTTTTGTATCTAATTAGTGGCATAGCTTCAGTATTTAATGTGGTAAAGACCAGCTCTCCCATTTCACCTAAGGGGACAGGGCTGCCTGTTTTAGGGGATAAGGTTTCTGAAAATAGCCGATTAGAGCAAAGGTGCAATTTTTGCTTTTCGCAGGGTGTTGCTACAGCTAATGCCTCAGTCATACCGTAGTGATTATAGACTTTAGCATTCCAAGACTCGGCGATGAACTTCTGCTTAGCGCTAGAGCTTGGCTCTCCGACACAAATGATCTTGTTAACTGTACTGCTCTTAGGGTCTAAGCCTGCTTCCGTTGCAAGTTGAGCTAAGCGAATTGCCCTTGTCGGAGAACAAAATAGTGTTGTTATGGAGTAGGTTTTAATTAAATTGACCAATCGCGTCCAAGGACACAAGATGTTATTTGTGCCGATAGACACAACAGTGACATTCAATATTTCTGCTACTCGGTCAATGTCTGCGCCAACGTAGGTTAATTCATAAGGAACAGCTACTGCCAAAATATCCTGATTTGATAGAATTTTCCCCCAACTGAGACAGACTTCTAAATTATTGCTCAACCAGTCATTTTTAGTGACAAACCCAGAGCTGTACTGGCCTGAAGTTCCTGTACTTTCCCCATATCGGATAATGTTAGAAAAATCCACAGCGAGTAGATTAAATGGGTAACAGCTTTTAACATCTGCTTTAGAAGTAAAAGGAAGGTGTTGAAACGCTTCAATAGTATCTACCTCATGCCAAGAGGCGTTATCTATATAGAAAGGGCTGTAGCTTGTTGCATATCTAATCGCATCATTTAACTGCGTGATAATAGAGTCATCTGATATTGAAAAGTTAGATTGATAACTGTTTAACAGTTGAAGATGTTGAGTATATTGGCCATAAGCTGCGTTAGAATGGCTATGATTGCCAAGGGTGTTACAGCTAGTTTTACTATTATTTACGAGGGCCATATCTGAATTCCACTGTGGAAATTAGGAATAATCCTATAGCCAAGAACATTACTCGTCTACTACCCCTTGGGGTGGTTGAACTCTATTTTAATATCTATATTATCGTTAAATATAATCAATGTTATAGCTGATTAAATAATACAGGGGTTCTACATTTATAATGGTGTGGCACCTTTCTATTTTTATTGCATTGTTTAACGATGTGGTTATTAATCGCTTTGTGATATCTTAGCAAGTTATATAATGGTATTAAATTTACCTTACTACTGATTCTCCTTGGTATGACGAATTAGGTCTAACCAATTATAATGTTATAATTAAGGAATAATAATGACGATGTTAGATGTTTCCGCTTTTAGTGGAGTGCATTGTGAATCAACCACAATGGTAAATTTACTCAGTCAAAGAGGGATTGATATAAGTGAGGCTATGGTGTTTGGGCTTGGTAGAGGCTTAGATTATATATATTGGAAATCTAAATTGATGCCTTATCCATTTATCGGTGGAAGAGTTAAACCAGATAAGTTGACTGAGTTTTTCTCTGAAAATTTGGATATTACCATTATAAGAAAAGAGACCGGTTCAATCGATAAAGCTTGGCAAAATCTAGTCAGTGAAATCGATGCGGGAAACTTAGTCGGCCTTAAGTTAGACAGTTACTTTCTTGAGTATTGTAGTGAGACTTTTCACTTCCCATCACATTATCTGACCTGCTATGGATATGATAATGAGAGGGTGTATTTGATCGATAGTATGGGGAGTGAAGAGCGCTACTCTACAAGTCGAGATAGCCTCTCGAAGGCGAGAAGTTTCAAAGGGCCCATGTCTTCAAAAAGTCTATCTTATACGTTGGCAGAACACGACATTAAGTTTGATCTCGAAGAGGTCATTCCGAAAGCTATTACTCAAAATAGTGAGTCTTACCTGAACCCTCCGATTAAAAATATGTCTTTTAAAGGGATATGCAAAACAAGTGAAGTTATGAAGGACTGGTTAACAACCCTTGAAAATCCAAAAGAGAACTTAGCTTCAATTGCCTATATAATGGAACACGCTGGAACGGGAGGGGGGTTATTTCGTAAACTCTGGGCGACCTACCTACAAGAGTGTTCTCAGATCATTACTCATCCAGGTCTTGATGATATTAGTGCAAGATTTTTTGAAATTGGAGAAGCGTGGAGTCAAGTTTCCAACTTATTAGAAAATACTGCAGAATTATTGGATAAAAGGTTGCTGTTAGAAGCATCAAGTATTCTGTTACGTATTGCTGAGGATGAGAAGAGTGCTATGAAGGATCTTCACTCCTTAGTCATTAATAAAATGTGATCTGTTAATATTAGTCGCCAGGTTGTGATTTACTGGCGAGGGCCTCATCTGCTGCTTTTCTTTGAAAACCTCGTTATCTCGTTAGTTTAATGCTTCACTATATCATTATTACTACCATCTATATTTTTGTCTGGTTTATATTCCTTTATATGTTATTGCTTATTTGATGTCATATCTGCTAGCTGTTTCTTTAACCTTATGTTTTTCTGGTTTTCATCTATTTTAATCTTAATAAAATTAATCTAACTACCCGGGTGGGGAGTTTGAATTAATAATATTCCCTCTATGATGGTTATTAAGTTCAATCACATTGATTAATCACTGCCAAAGTTACGGCATATATTTATGAGTAGAAGGATATGCGCTTTTGCATCTGCATACATGCGAAAGAATGGATCAATTGAAGGATAAGCTCAGGTCAAATAATGTGAATAAATTAGATTACCAACTCTCTTTAGAAGATATGCCCACTCAGTGGTTTAATTTCTTCCCCCACCTACCTAAACCATTACCTCCAGTAAGGGACAATGGGAAGCGTTCAACTCTGGAGATTAGCCAGTTAATTCGCCCTAAAATATTACTTGAGCAAAACGCGCCAAAAGAGAATTGGATAGATATTCCCGAAGAGGTGATAAATAAGTTGATCATGTGTGGTCGACCGACACCATTGCGCAGAGCATTGAGTCTAGAGAAACACCTTAAGACGCCTGCAAGAATCTACTTTAAGCGGGAAGACACCATGGCGACAGGGAGTTTTAAACTCTCCACTGCAGTTGCACAAGCATACTATGCGAAACAAGAAGGTAGAGAGATTCTTATATCGGAAACCGGTGCAGGACAATGGGGGATGAGTGTTGCTTTGGTGAGTCAGATGTTTGGCCTTGATGCTCGAATATTTATGGCTAGGTGTTCATTAGAGCAAAAACCGTATCGGCAACATTATATGAAAATGCTTGGATGTGAAGTATATCCTTCACCGTCAACTAAAACAGAGTGTGGTAAAGAACTTCTACTCCAAACTCCAGGTCACCCTGGAAGTATTGGTAGCGCGATTAGTGAGGCTATTGAGAATGCTTTAGACACGCCGGGATCTGCTTATTTATCTGGAAGCAATGTAAATCATGTGCACTTACATCAAACCTTGCTTGGTTTAGAGGTTAAGCAGCAGCTATCGATGGCTGGTGAATCTAATGTGGATCATCTTGTAGCTTGTGTCAGTGGCGGGAGTAATTTATGCGGCTTTATGATGCCATTTCTGCCTGAGAAGAACAGTGGAGCCAAAATTGATATGTTGGGTGTGGAGTCAACTGCCTCCCCACGATTAACCCAAGGAACCTATGAGTACTGTCGCTCTGATGTTGCTGGTTATACGCCAGAAGTGCTGAGTCACTCCATGGGAGAGAGTTACATACCTGCTCCAGTTCATGTGGGCGGTTTACGAAATCACAATAGCTCCCCCTTAGTCAGTCTACTCTGTCGAGAAGGTATTCTTCGCGCGGAGGCATTAGATGAATTTAATGCCTTTAAAGCGGGCCAAATAATGCTGAAAACAGAGGGAATATTAGTCGCGCCTGAGTCTTCCCATGCGGTTGCTGCTGCCATCGATCTTGCGGAAAAAGCACGCATAGAAAACAAAGAATCTGTGATTGTGTTTTTAGCTAGCGGTAATGGTTTTTTGGATCTGCAAGGTTACAACGATGTATTAAATAATTGATATAGATAATGAAAGGGTTATTAGGTTAAGTATTTATATGAAACTTTTGAACTTCACACCCCAAAGTGGCCAGCATTGTGAAACAACAACGATTCGAAATATGTTGGCTCATGAAGGTGCGCACCTCTCTGAAGCTATGTTATTTGGATTAGGAGAGGGGCTAGACTTTCAGCATTGGGTCTCTCAACAGCCAACGGCTATTCCTCCTATACTTTCGGGAAGAGTTGAGCCCGGCCGAATTACTCATAACCTTTCCAAACACTTAGAGCTAGATTTTAATGAGACAGTCACAGAGTCTCCTTCGGTTGCACTTAAACATATTGAGTCAATATTAAATGATGGGCAAGTACCTGGATTAAAAGTAGATATCTATTACTTAGATTACTTTACATCTAACCGTCATTTTGCTGCCCACTACTTGTCGTTATATGGTCTCGAAAAAGAGCGTGCTTATGTTGTCGATACGTGCCAGCAAGGAGGGGCAAATCAGTTACCAATAGAGTCACTATCTCATGCTAGAGACTCCCAGAAAGGGTTTATGCCTTCTCGAAATCTATCCATACATTTAGCCTCACTATCTGACTTATCTCTTCAATTTAGCGAAGGAGTGATCTCCTCTCAAACTACCCAAGTGTTAACTCAAGCGATTAAGAATGTGGCGACTAACCTCTTACAAGAAAGGGGGCCGCTGTGTGGTATTCAAGGCTTACATACAACAGCGAAAGAGATATCGAACTGGCATCAACATTTCGATAACCCTCAAGAATCAGTCGCTTCGGTAGGTAACTTTCTTAGATTTGCAGGCACTGGTGGTGCGAATTTCCGTCTGATATATAAAGCATTTTTATCTGAGTGCATAGACTATTTAGACTGTAGCATCATTAAGAACTCTGACTCAATATTTGAATTGATCGTCGCTCAGTGGGATTCAACAATTGATCATCTCTTGGCATTTTCAAATAGTGGAATAGAAGCTGATTTAATGAAAGCCAGTCAAAGTTTCTATGAGGTGGCCAATTTAGAGCATGAAGCAATGTTACAGCTCATAAATGTTGAAAATACACCAACTAGGGTCGCGGTATCACCCATCAAGGATGAGAAAACAATTTGTAGAATGTGCCATGGTGGATGCGGTGCAATTGTTACCATGGAAAATGGTATACCCAAAGCAATCCGAGGGGACTCATCCAACCCTATCAGTGAAGGGTATTTTTGTGCCAAAGGAAAAGCATCAATTGAGCTAGTTAACCACCCAGATAGATTAATGTTTCCACAGAAAAGAGTGGTTAAAAATGGTCTTGTGACTTTTGAAAGAATATCTTGGGAGGAAGCGCTAGATGAGATTGCGACGAAAGTATCGCAAGTGAAAGCTCAATCTGGTTCAAAAGCCATTTCATTTGCTCAAGGGACAGATAGAAATTATCAGGAGTGGGTATTTAGGCTGGCTAACGCAATAGGCACGCCTAATGTCGTTGGTCCTGCTCATGTCTGCTTCTATCCAAGGGTTATGTCGTCTATTTTAACTTTTGGTGGCTTCACATTTTCTGACTATGACGGCCAGCCCAATACTGTTCTTGTATGGGGGAGTAATAAATTACAAACCCACTCTGATGGTGTCATCGGTATTAAACTTGCGAAAGCGATGAAGCAGGGGGCGCAGCTTATTGTTGTTGACCCTTATGAAACCATTGCGGCTAAACAAGCAGAGATCTGGCTGCAGATTAAACCCGGTACCGATGGGGCTTTGGCGTTAGCCATGATGAAGCTTATTATCGAAGAGAGATGGTTTGATGATGAGTTTGTGAGTGACTATACCCTTGGTTTTGAAGAGCTCGCTGACAAACTTGCAAATCACGATATTAATGAATTAGCGGAAGAAACAGGACTGTTAGTCGCTGATATCTACAGGGCAACACGACTTTACTCCTCCTCTCTTAGGGCGACGATTGAAACGGGCACAGGTGTTTCTCAGAACAGCAATTCATTCGATACGCTTCGCTCTATCTATATGCTGTCTGCACTATGTGGCTTCCTTGATAAAGAGGGAGGGGATGTGATCTGGGAGCCTATGGATGTTGATGGTCGTCGCTCATTTCCTAGGGCGGATCTATTACCTGAAGAAAATGCTGGGGATCGATTAGGGAGCGATCAACATCGTATTTTAGCTATGAGCGGCTGGGCAACTGCGGATGCATTGTGGCGCTCTATCTTGACTGCTGAACCCTATAAGACAGAGTGTTTAATCGTATTTGGAAGTAATTTATTAACTTCTTATGCAAATCAGAAAGATGTTCACAAAGCATTAGAGGAGCTTGGTTTCCTTGTTGTATGTGACATGTTTATGACACCGACAGCGCAAATGGCTGACATTATTTTACCCGTTTCCAGTTGGTTAGAGAGAGATCAAGTTGTTGAGTTTAATGCTTATATCGCACCTCGAAGAAAATTGGCACAAGTTGCTGAATGCAAGTCTGATGAGGAGATTATTTTAGCCTTAGCTGAGCGACTGGAAGTGTCTGAGCATTTTTGGCCAACACTTGGGCAGGCATTGGATCATAAACTCGCTAATTTATCTCTTGATTGGGCCTCTTTTTCAGATAAAGGGGTGATGCTCAATAGCAAAAAGTATCGCAAATATGAGCAGGGAGGCTTCGCGACAAAAAGTGGCAAAGTTAATCTATTCCATCATGGTTTGAAACAGATGGGATACTCAGCTCTTCCCGAGTACCAACAAGTCGATGTCACTCCTCAAATGGTCAATGCATACCCCTATATTCTGACCAGCGCCCATTCTCGGTACTTCTATAACAGTGAATATCATCAACTTCAGAGCTTGGCCAAACATCAAGAGCACGCGTTAATTTCGATGCATGTGGATGCTGCAAAAGCGGAAGGTCTCTTTCAAGGAGACACGGTAAAGGTGTATACCCCAGAAAACTTAGATGGGGTCATATTCAGTGTAAACCTAACTAAAAAGGTGGCAAAGAATGTTGTCTATGTTGATGCGTGTTGGTGGTACCCGAATCAGACCTCAATTGAGCAAGCATTATGTTCATCTGTCAACGCTCTGACTCATGGTGGAGCGGTAAACGGACAGATGGGAAGCAATAATCTACGTGGTTTTAGAGTGGCATTGAGTAAGGTTGAGCAGACATTGCCTCAATCGGAGCTCAATGGTTCTTTAGCATCGGTGAACACACTATGACGCAATTGATGAGCAATGAATCGAGAGTCCCTGAGACAGACAATGGACAGCAGGGGGAGTATATCGCTGAGCAGTATAACTTGATGCAAAGAGATATTCGTGATCATGGATGGTTAAACGACAAGGTGGAGTTACTTATCAATGAAGGTGTTGTGAGTGGTGAGATATTAGAGGTCGGGATGGGACCTGGCTACTTAGGGCTTGAATGGCTAAAGATGGTGGGTAGAAAAGGGCACGTAACGGGCTTAGATATTGCTGCTGATATGGTCAACGTAGCACGACGAAATAGCGTTGAATATGGCCTTGAAGCAAGCACCACATATCAGGTGGGTGATGCATTGAAAATGCCGTTTGAGGACGAGAGTTTTAACCATGTTATTAGCTATGGATCACTGCATGAATGGAATATGCCCATGGAAGTGTTTAAAGAGATAGATAGAGTCATTCGACCTGGAGGACGTTACTGCGTCATTGATCTAAGGCGCGATCTTGACAGGCAGGAGATCTCTTTTATGCGCATGAATATTGCGACTGATATGCGAAAGGGGTTTATGAGTTCCGTTAAGGCTTCATATACCCGTGATGAGCTCATTAAGATGCTTTCTGGTTCGGTACTCGAAGGCGCGAAAATTCAAAACGTGCCTTTGGCTTTATGTGTGTCAGGCCAAAAGAGTCACAGTAAAAATTCAAGTAAGAACAAGCTGTAACGGTAAGTTAACGAGGGGACGGTGTGATGCTTAATTCAACTTTGGGTGCCGATAATGGGGATATACCTTGTAAGTCACAGTGCCCTTTAGACACCAATTTGTATATAGGAACCATTGGTCAATCAGTTGAATTACCTTTCCTTGGTGGCTACATATTTGAAGATGCATGGCTGCAGATTGTCAATAAAATGAAATTGTTAAAGCAGACTGATGTCATTGGATATCTCACAGAGTTCTGCGGCAATGACGCCCTACCTAAGTGTGATTTTTCGGTAATAAATGGGATTAACCATATTGCTTTTTATCTTGGGGATTATGACACCAATGAACAAGTTCTGCAGTGGTACTCCTTTTTGCAAAATAAAGCTAAGTGTGGGGAGGAGATCACATCAGTCCTTATGGGGCCCTCATATATCTCTCCTAAACAATATGGAACCCAAGGGTGGTGGTACTCCTTGGTCTTTAAGGATGATTTTGTTATCGAGCTATTCTGTTGCCATCGCTTTGGCCAATGGCGTGATAAGAGTTCAAAGGAGAGGGTTGATTTGATGTCTCACTTAGCCTTTGAAGTTACTCAAATGGAAGCGGTCAAACCACTTATTGAAGGTTTAGAGCGCATTGAGAATCATCTTCAAGTCATCGCGTATACCGAGCAAGATGAGATGGGTCATACCTATGGGCATGTTAGGAATAATCAAAGCAATAGAGTTATTGAGTTGGTTCATCAACTACCAATAGAAGATGGAGGACAGGGTGAGACAGTTTAACTACGTGATGTTTTTTTTCATTTTTCGAAAGCTTGAAGGCAATTACCTATGAGTGACCAAGTTGGTATAACGATCAATAAGCTCTCTGCAGTATTAAAACGTCGAATTGAGATTTCGAATGATGTAATGAGCACGCTCAGTTTAAGTCGTGATGAGTTCAAGTTGTGGCAGGAACTGGCGCTGTTGAATAACGTCAAACATGCATGTTTGCACTCGCCTTTTTATCAAAACCATATTCCCAAGCAACTGGCTCAAGAGTTTATAAATGGTGATTTGACCCGTTTTTCTAAACTGCCATTTACTACCCGGGATGATTTGATGAATCAATATCCATTAGGGCTATTATCAGTGCCAAAGGAGCAAGTAGTTCGCTTTAATGAGAGCTCTGGTACATCTAATGGCAAACCCATATCAGCATATTTTACCCAAAAAGATTGGCTTACTAATAACAATACTGTGGCCCACTTTCTCTCTTCGGTTCTGACTTCTAAAGACTGTGTGGCGCTTGCTGTTCCCTACGAACTAGCAGGTATTGGGCAAGATTTAGATCGTTCAATAGAGTTATTAAATTGCTCTGTTGTTGCACTGGGAGCATTAACGAAGTTTTGCCCGCCTGAGCGGATGGTCAATATATTAAAAACTGCTGGGGTTACAACACTTATCTGTTCAGGAACGCGAGCTCTCTATTTAGCTGATGTTGCCAAGGAGCAAGGGATATGTCCCAAGTCTGAGTTAAAGGTAGACAAAATACTGTTTGCTGGTGAAGGGGCATCAAAAGCGAAGCGTCGATTGTTAGAGGAAACATGGGGGGCAAAAGTGTATGCCATGTATGGCATGACGGAAACAAATACTTTGGCCATGTTCTGTACTGAAAACAGACTTCACTTGATTGAAAACCGTAACTATTTCGAAGTAATTAATCCGACAACTGGCTCTTTGCAGGAACGAGGTGAAAAAGGGGAGTTAGTGGTGACATCACTCAGTTCAGAAGCGATGCCACTAATACGTTATCGGACAGGAGATTTTTGTACGATTGATGACTTGCCATGCCGATGTGGTAGCCCATTTAGAGTGTTAAATCATATGGGGCGTACAACTGATTTGATTATGGTTGGTAGTAAGCCTATCAGTCAGTTGCAATTAGAAGATGCAATCATGATGCATCTGCCTTCGTCACCATACTATTTCAGCTTTAAAGCAAAGAGTGACAAATTGTTGATAGGGCTAACTTCCAACAACATTCTGGATACTGTTCATAGCAATATCGCGCATGAGATTCTTCGACGATTCGAGGTCTCTGTTGAGTTTACATCGATAGCAAAAGAGAAGTTTGTACACGCTTTAAGAACTGCCGCAAAACCAACGATGAATAACTTTTTGTTAGATGATGAAGATGCCAATGAGTGATGATGATTTTGAAATATATCCAGAAAATGTACCTGGCAAATACTTCGTTAAGAACCTATGTATCGATTGCCAATTATGTGCGGATATTGCTCCGAAGAACTTTGCCTGTAACGAAGATGAAGAGTACCACTATGTAATAAAGCAACCAGAAAATGCTGAAGAAGAAGCTCAAGTTATTGAAGCACTTGAGTATTGCCCAACAGAAAGTATAGATATTTTTAACGATGAGATTGAATAATTCCATTAGTTAAAATGAGTAGGAGTATCATGGAAACTAGATCCCAAACATCAGACAATGGTGATATCACTGACACTGGAAAGTCTGCCTGCCCAGTTGAAAATTCAACTGCGGAATTAACTCATAACTCTGAAAAAGAGCTTCGAAATGCTCTGGGAAAAATAGCGGAAAGCTATGATGAACTTCATAATATATCTGTTATTCAACAAGCAAAAAATTACTATCAACTGCCTTTAGGGTCTTACAACTCAACAATTAAAGCTATTTTTCAATCCGCAGAGGTCGCACTTCAGAATCTGATAAGACTAACTAGATTAGCAAGCTGTAAGATAGCTCAAGATGATATAAATAGCGCGATGAAGTATGTGAAATGGAGCCGAGGCTTTCATCAGTTACTTGAGAGTTTAGGTTCTGCAGCATTTAATATTCAAACCTACTTTCCCGCTCAATGTGTGCAACGTACTGCTAGGTTCAGTATTAAGGATTCTCCCACACTCAAGGAGTATGTGTTTGTTGTCTCTGAATTTGAATCAATATTTGAGGCCAAGTTCCTATCAAAAACAGAAAAAAATAACCTTCTAAATACTATTGGTTTAACTAGCCATGAAGATGTTGTTTACTCCATTGTGCACAGTTTACGCATCTTGGTTCATGATGCTGTGAAGTGGGAGTCGGATTTAACTGACGTCATGGTTGAGCCAGGTTTACCTCCCTATAATGAGCTAGTTGCCACAGAGCTTCTAAAAACAGCTATCGATACCGCGAATTTAGAAGCGGAAACCTACTATCCAATGTTTGTTGCACTCCATCAAATTCCTGAAATTCTTAGTGCTGAAGTCAATGATCATACAGAGAGAGCGATACTGTATGTAAGATCTGAAGAGCTCTCGTTGGCTCAAGAGCAGCTATCAATGAGTGTCAAATTGATGGAGCCTCTCGTTAAAGCACAAACCGTTATGGTTGATTGCTTAGCAACGGGTGAATATCACTATTTACGAGAAAACTTAGGACCGGCTAGTGGAATGCACTCACTGGCTATTCGGCAACATATGTTCAGGGATCTATTTTGTAGCTTTTGGAAAGAGCTTGAGCTGTGGATCACAAAAGGCGGAGGTTCTTTAGAGAGTAAGTTGAATGAGATATGTCTAGCTCGCCACAGTGACAGTAGCAATGGTGAAAGTTATGCACTAATCAATACCGCTATTCAATTACATCAATCATTTCAAAAATGGCGACATGAGCACTTGAATATGCCAAGAAATTGCCTGGGTAGCGGGGGAACCAAATCTATGATTGGTATCCCTGACGGGCTTGATATGGTGAAGAAAATGCGAGATGCATCGAATACATTCCCTTCATTGAAGCTGTTTTATGAAGCGATGAATTTAAAGCTTACCAGTCAGGAGCAAGATGCTCTATTAACGGCACATCACCTTGCTGATATGTCACTTGATAGTCAGTTAATTGAACTAACTGGACATGTTACTCGTGAAGTGTTTCCTGAAGTTCAGAAAAAAGATGTCTGTCCATTCAGGTCTAGCCACCCTGTGAGAAAACCATGAATAAAACAATTCCCAAATTAGAAGCTATGGATGATTTTTGTACTCTAGATTACAAACTTCAGTTATGTCGTTCAGCCGCTAAAGGTGCTTGGACTGGTGCTCGATATATCGAAAGCCTCAAAGATGGCAGACAAGTTTGGTATGACGGAGAGGTCATAGATGTGACTCGCCACCCTTCGTTTCAGGGGCTGCTTATGGCTCTAGCTGAGCTTTATGATAAGCAGAGGCTTGAGAACAATAGTGCTGATATGTTGACTGAACTAGATGATGGAAGTTTGCAGGTAAGTGCCTCTTACATAGTACCTTCTACTCGTGAAGAGCTTGATAAAAAGTGGCGTAATAGCCATAAGTGGATGCAATTAAGTTATGGACAGCTGCCACGAGTTCCCGACTTTATGGCCAATGTAGTGGTGGGGTTGTATGACTTTCGTCATGAGTTAGGAAAGGTTGATCCTCAGTTTGAGAAAAATGCAGAGGATTATTACCACTATTGTAGAGAACATGACATCTGTTTGACCCATGCGTTGGGAGATCCACAAATTGACCGTTCAGCTAGTCCTGTTGAAAATCCAGATCATGCTTTGAGAGTGGTTAAAAGGACGAAAGAGGGAATTGTCGTTCATGGAGCTAAGCAACTCGCAACTTTGGCACCTTACTGTCATGAAGCTTTGATCTATCTCTCTCCTGCTTTTTATATGCGCGAGTCGCCTGAATTCGTTGCTTGGTTTAGTGTTCCAATGAATGCTCCAGGTTTGAAGTTTTTATGTCGAGAATCACACGTTGGCACAAGTAATGGGTTTAGACACGCTTTCTCGCAATCATATGATGAACAAGATTCGATGCTGTTCTTTGACCATGTCTTTATTCCGATGAATAGAGTCTTTTTACTGGAAAATACCGAAGTGGCAGCCAAAGGCTTTCATGAATTAAATAAGTGGTCTTTATATGTTGGTCAAATCCGTTTCTATCACAGGCTACGAACATTTCTTGGTGTGACATCTTTGGTTGCTAAATCCATCGGTGTAGATGGATTTCGTGAAATTATGAATCGGGTCGGTGAGCTCACCTCCTATGTGGAGTTAGTACGTAGTTGTCTGGTTGGAATCGACTCTGAAACAAGAATCTCCAGCGCTGGAAATATAGCACCAGGCTCAACGCTAGCGTTAGACTCCTTCGCCTCTCAAATCGCTCCTAGAATCAATGAAATACTAAGGGATATAGGAGGCTCGGGCATCATTATGCAGCCAAGTGCCAAGGATTTAGCTAATCCTGAACTACGTCCCTATCTTGAAAAGTACATGAAAGGTAAGGGGGTTGATGTGGACTTTAAGACAGATCTATTTAGGTTGGCATTTGAGCTTATCGGTGATCGATTCGGTGCTCGTCAAGAGCTTTATGAAATATGGAATCGTGGCGATATCGTGAGAACGAGAATGGCTCTGTGTAAAAGTTATCCTGATTTGAATAACTGTGAAGAGGAGATAAAAGATCTTATTAAGGAGCTGAAATAAATATGCCCTGCAAGGTGTAGAGATATTTCGGGTCAGTTTAATGTACCAAATATTGGGTCGGGATAGGACTACGGGAATTTTAAATGGCTAGTAGAGAAGACTTGATTAAACAACTTGATGCAAGTGATGACGTTGATACTACATCAAATAAGTTTATCACATTAAAGTCGTTATCTATTACTGCCTTAATCGTTGTAAGTATTATCTTTTCGATAAGTAAGCTGGCTGTCGAGGGGGATAAAAGTGAAGAGTATCCCATTACGCCTCAGGGAGCTGTTGAGGGGGAGAGTATCATTGATGCTCAGGTTTCATCACCAGTTACAGAGACCGTTGTGCTGCAGGCTTCCGGCTATATTATGGCCAAAAAAATGATGACGGTCTCTTCAAATGTATCAGGACGATTAAATAGCATCATGATTGAGGAGGGGATGCGAGTTAAACAGGGAGAACTATTGGCCACCTTTGATGATTCTATCCCTCAGACAGAGCTTAAAATGCTTGAATCTCAATACAGTTATGGGCTTGCTAGATTGAAAGAGAGTGAAGCTGAATATACGGGACATCAAGTCAGCTTACGCAGAATACAGCGTCTATTTGATAGCGGTAATGGCAGTGTTGCTGAGCTTGATGAGATGAAGACCAAAGCAAACATATTAGAAGCCAGAGTTGCTGTTGCAAGTCGTGAGTTGGAAATTGCTAAAGAAAACATTAACACCCAGTTGAGAAGGCTTTTGGAATATAAGGTGTATTCACCAATGCAGGGCGTTGTTGTGGATGTGATGGCTCAAGCTGGTGAAGTTATTTCATCATTAACAACGTTTGGCACCGATGAGCAATCAGGAATTTGTACCATTGTTGACATGAACTCCTTGCATGTAGAAGTCGAAGTGAGTGAGCAATATATCAGCCGCGTAGCAGTGGGGCAGAGAGCGTTGGCGAAATTAAATGCTTATCCAGATTTGCCTGTAGATATAGAGGTAGCGTTAATCGTTCCAACTGCGAATAAAGATAAATCCACGGTAAAGGTTTGGTTAAATATCATTAAAAATGACCCTCGAATATTGCCTGAGATGGGGGTGGAAGTCTCTTTTTTCCCTCCGGATGAAGAGGAAGAACAAGGTCACCTTACCAGTAAGTTGAGTGATGTTGCGGCATAAATGGTATCGCAATGAAATCGTCATCTAGGGGTGAGTATTATCTAGAGAGGTAAGCAATATAATGAGTGCAATTACAATCAATGGTTTGAGTAAATCCTATAAACTCAAAAAGCAAGAGATCCCAGTACTGCACGATATTGAACTCAATATTGAGCAAGGGGAGTTTGTTGCTTTGATGGGCCCCTCTGGTTCTGGTAAGTCAACATTACTAAATGTGATTGGTGGTATTGATAAATCTGATTCGGGGGAGGTATTAGTCGCGGGAAAACGGCTTGATGAGTGCTCTGATAGTGAACTGACAAAGTGGCGTGGTGATAATGTCGGGATCGTTTTTCAATCATATAATCTCATTCCTGTTCTCTCTGCAGAAGAGAATGTTCGGTTACCCCTTTATAAGACTAAGCTGAGTCGAAAAGAGCAAAAAAAACGTGTTGCAGCTGCTTTGGAGTTAGTTGGTCTCGCCGATCGCGCCAAGCATAAACCAACGCAGTTATCTGGAGGGCAGCAACAACGAATAGCGATAGCTCGAGCACTTGTCTCTAATGCCAGTATATTGATCTGTGATGAGCCCACGGGTGACTTAGACCGTGAGATGGCCGACAAGGTTTTAGGGCTTTTAAAAACACTCAATACGAGTATTGGTAAATCAATCATCATGGTCACTCATGATCCAAAAGCTGCGAGTTATGCTGACAGAATATTGTATATGGATAAGGGATACATTGAGGATACAGTATGATGATTATCAGACTCGTTATTGCTCAGTTACTCAATACTAAGATAAGGACTTTACTCACTTTTTTCTCTATCCTAGTCACCTTTTTACTGTTTGGGCTGCTATTTTCTATCAGTTCATATTTCAATGGAACGGTAAATATAGCGGGTGCGCAAAGAGTCATCAGTACCCATAAAACATCTCTAATTCAAATGTTACCTGTCGACTACGGAAATAAGATTGCGGCTCTTGATGGAGTAAGGTCTGTTACTCACGCCACTTGGTTTGGAGGGCAATATATCTCTCCAAAGAACTTCTTTCCTAAATTCGCGGTTGTGCCGCAGGATTTTCTTACTATTTATCCAGAGATGTTACTTGAACCTGATGCCCTCAATCTTTGGCTTTCAACTCGGATTGGAGTGGTTGCTGGACGCACTATTGCTGATAAATATGGTTGGAAGATTGGCCAGAAAATCAATATAGAGGCCGATATTTGGCCCAAAAAAAATGGCGGCAGTACATGGGAATTTGAGCTGGTGGGTATCTATGATGGGAAAGATGCGTCTGTCGATACGAGTCGTTTTTTACTCCGCTATGACTATTTTGATGCCGCTCGGTCCCACAGTAAAGGTCAAGTTGGTTACTATATTATTGAGTCGGAGGATGCTAGCCAGAATGATAAAGTTTCAAGTAGTGTTGATCGCTTATTCAGTAACTCAGTGGCAGAAACTAAAACCTCTAGTGAGGCGGAATATACTAAAGCCACAATGAAACAGATTGGGGATATCGGGGGAGCAATAAAAGTTGTCCTTTTTGCGGTGATTTTTACCATTATACTCGTCACAAATAATGCTATTACACAATCTGTTCGAGAGCGAACTCAAGTTATTGCCGTGCTCAAAACCTTAGGCTATACGGATTTTAATATATTTTGTCTTGTGTTAGTCGAGACGTTGATTTTGGTATTTTTAGGAGCTTTGGCAGGCCTACTCTTAGCACAAGGAGTGCTGAGCTCAATAGAGAAACCGTTGGAATCTCTTTTCAACAGTACAATCGTACTGCCTAGTGAGGTATGGCTCTATTCAATTGTGACTGCACTCATTATCGTTGTGGTATCGGGGTTGCCTCCAGCACGAATCGCGCTTAAGCAGAAAATAGCAAAGGCCATTATAGGAGATACGGTTTAATGAGCTCACAAACAATCAAGGTTATTTGGATAAATATAATCAGTTTGCCGACTCGCTTGCGCTCTTCAATCGTTGCAATTGTTGGCTCGGCTGGAGTTGTGGCTGTTCTTGTGACGGTACTTGCTATGGCTCAAGGATTTGAAGATGCGCTAAAAGCACCTAATCAATCAAATCTATTTGTTATTTTAAAAGGAGGTGCGACGACGGAACTGGTGAGCAACATCACTAGCCGAAGTGCACTAAAACTTCGGCAGCATTCAGGTATAGAAAAGGCAAATACTGTTTCACAATTTAGCTCTCAACTGCTCGTTGCCATTAGTGTTCCTATGATAGGGAGAGATGCTGATGCAAATGTCTCCTTACGTGGTGTGGATCAGTCAGCCTATAAGTTACATCACATACATTTACTTAAAGGTACGCTTCCAACAACAGGTAAACGAGAAGTTATCGTTGGTCAGCGAGCTGCTGAGCAGTTTGAAGGTCTACAAGTGGGTAGTCTTATTGGCTCAGGTACAAACTCCTGGAAGGTGGTTGGTATTTTTGATAGCCAAGGAAGTATCCATGAGACTGAGATAATTGCCGATGTTACTATGGTGCAAAACGCATTTCAAAGAGGTAACACATACTCCTCTGTACATGGGAAGCTTTCAGTAAGTGCAGGTGCATCTATAGAGCAGATCCAAACACTGGTTGAAAATGACCCTGAATTAGATTTAGTCCTGTTTAAGGCTGATGATTATTATGCTAATCAATCAGAGAGTTTGTCAGTGTTTATCAAGTCAATTGGCTATTCAACAGCGTTCATTATGGCTATTGGAGCCATATTTGCCTCTTTGAATACTATGTATGGCTCAGTTTCATCAAGAAAGCGGGAGTTCGGGATCTTGCGTGCTCTTGGGTACAGTAAATTGTCCATCGCTATATCTGTGTTTTTTGAATCTGCCTTGCTGTCACTGTTGGGTGGGCTATTAGGTTGTGTGGTGGTGTATCTGATACTCAATAATTATGCTGTCTCGACATTCAATATGCTCAGCTTCTCTCAAGTTGCTTTTAGTTTTTCGGTGACAAAGGAGACGATGTTTGAAGGTCTTAAGTGGGCATTAATTATTGGAAGTTTGGGGGGATGCTTACCCGCATTACAGGTCTCCAAGTTGACGGTTGCAGAAACAATGCGAAAGCATCATTGATAAATATGGATATATGCATGGATAGTTACAGAGATTTTCATCAGTATTTAAAACAGGAGTTGCAAGCCGTCAGTTCGGAAGAGAAAGCGGCTTCTATGCGCCGCTATTTCCCCAATGGATTAGTGTGTATAGGGGCTATTTCTGAAGATATTAACCAGATATCTGCTGAGTTTATTAGGGAGCATGATGCCATGCTACCAGAAGGGTACTTATCCCTTGCTGAGTATATTTTGGAAAGGGCAGAGTTTCATGAAGAGATCCTTATTTCATATAGGCTTATAGAGAAACTAGTTAAAAGGCATTTTGATGATAACTTGTTAGTTCGCTTTCAATATTGGTTAGAAAACTATGCAAATAATTGGGCGTTAGTAGACGATTTATGTATTAAAGCCATTTATAACTATCTCTATGCTAGACCCCATTTGATTGAGAAAACTCAACTCTGGGCGAGATCAGAGGTTTCGTGGTGTCGGCGTGCGAGTAACGTGGTTTGGGTTAAATTTATTTATCGAAAAATGGGGAAACAAGTGTACAGGCTTAACCCTGAACTTGTATTTTCAAATTGCGATCTTCATATCCATGACCCTGATGAATTTGTTCAAAAAAGTGTAGGGTGGCTGTTAAAAGTGACTACACCACATCATCATGATGCTGTTGTAAATTATATAAAAACGAATATTGCTAGCATGCAAAAGTCAACAGTTAGATATGCGTTAGAGAAAGTTCCTAAAGAGACTAGAGACGAGATAATGAGGCTGTAATAGCGATGCTTTTAGAGCCGTTTTACACCTAGATAGGACGCGATTATGTCAGATACTGTCAGCTTGCTAACAAAGTTTAATTTTTTACAAAATTTTGCATCTTTGATTAGTGCCTGGATCAACCCTGCTATTATTCATAACTTAGAAAAGTATCATATTCTTAAAAAGGTGCACTATTTAACGGCAATAGAAAATATTGAAGGGGATTATTTGGAGTTTGGCGTTTTTACTGGTAGCTCTTTTTGCCACTCGATTCGTGTTCATCAGATGCAAAAAAAGTATTGTGGTGAGCACACCGCAATGAAGTTTTATGGGTTTGATTCATTTTCTGGATTTGGAAGTATGGAAAGTGATGAAAACCACCCCTTTTATAGTCAAGTTGATTTCAACTCAAATATTGAATATGTAGAAAAGCGGATACGACGCGTAGCTAAAAATACAGAATATAAACTTGTTGAGGGTTACTTTCAAGATTCACTTACATCAGGTCCTAAGAGTTATGGTATTGATAAGTCTAAAATTATATTTATTGATAGTGATACTTTCAGCAGTGCTGCTCAAGCATTTGAATTTTGCTCTACAACCATTCAACAGGGAACTTACATTATTTTAGATGACCATTTTTCCTACTGTGGAGATATAAATAGGGGAGTTGCTGGGGCATTCAAAGAGTTTATTGAGAAGAGAGAAATTGAAGTTCGACTTGTCTTTCATTATGGAATGGGGGGGAGTGTTTATGTTGTATCAAATATGTGAGTGAAGGAGGTGTGTTAGGAAGCTCTTTTAGCACAACTTTTATTTTTGAGCACTGTACCTTTTTATATTTTCCTCTTTTTGAACTTAAAAACCTAACCATTAGGTTAGTGTTTTTTTAAATCTTTGCACGCTAAAATCCAAATTATATTCTGCAAATTTATAACTTGGCAGATAAAGTATCTGTATTTTCAGGATGCTAATCGTGTTTTATATATTTCGTCACAATTAGAGTCGTTATATTTACTTGAAGAACGGGAAGTGATGCCTGCATTGTAATTCAGTGAGTGTTAGGCGCTATTGACTCTACTCGTGTGCCAATCAAATTGTCAACATTTGGACGTTATCAATGATGAGTACCGCAATTACGATGCAAGGGGTAAATACCCATAACCTCAAAGATATCGATATCTCAATTCCTAAGAATAAAATGGTCGTGGTAACGGGGGTTTCTGGTTCTGGAAAATCCTCATTAATAATAGATACCTTATTTGAATACTCTAAGTCACTATATATTGGTGCTCTTTCCAGTAAGAGCTTTGATATGGGGGAGGGAAGCTATCAAGTAGAGAGAGTGAGTGGAACACAACCTCCTGTAGCGTTGAAACAATCGGTAAAGAGACTTGCAAATCCTCGCTCTACAATAGGAACTGTGACAGGTATAGATGGCTTGATTCGATTGTTGTTTGCTCATGCTGGTAAGCCCTCGTGTCCTGCTTGTTTTCAAGAACTAAACAGTGAGCTATTTTGTGATGACTGCGGGCTGTATGGAGAGACATTATCTGCAAAACAATTTAGCCCAAATAGAAAAGAGGGAAAGTGTTTACAGTGTAATGGGTTAGGTAAATTAGCTTCTTTTAGTGTTGATCTTATCATTCCTGATAAAACGAAATCACTCAACTGGATTTGGGATAATGCAGAGCCCAACACGTTTAGTCTCCCTAATTTACGTAAAGCCTTTGAAGCCATGTGTGCGGATGAAGGGATAGATATCGATTGCCCTTACTCTAGTTTGAGTGATGAGGCTAAACAAAGAGCTTTATACGGTACTGATAAGGGGTACACAATAAAAGTTGGAAAGGTAACTAATGATATTGTATTTACTGGGATTATTGGTTATCAAGAATACTCTTATAAAAAAACAACGTCGGTAACACGGCAAAAAGCTTTTGAACGATATATTGGTGAGCAGCATTGCCCTGGTTGTGACGGTGCGAGGTTAAGGCCTGAGTCACTTGCGGTGAAAGTTGTGGGCAAGAACTTCAATGACTGCCAATGTATGGCCATCGGTGATATGACCTATTGGCTATCTAGTATGATTCAAGATGGTACTTTACCAGTTGGGGTGCATGAACTGGCGAATGCCATTATCAATCAAGGCCATAATATCGTAAATGTGGGGCTTGGGTATCTGTGCTTAAATCGTGAGTCAGCTTCTCTTTCTGGAGGAGAGTTGCAACGAATTTTACTGGCTCAACATGTTGCGAGTGATTTAAGTGGGGTTATGTACGTACTTGATGAACCAACCATTGGATTGCATGAGGAGGATACGCTCAAGTTACTCGACTCTATGCGGCAACTACGAGACCTTGGTAATTCATTAGTTGTAATTGAACATGATGAGACGATTATTCGTGCAGCAGACTGGATCATTGAAATTGGTCCAGGAGCCGGTTCCAAAGGTGGTGAGGTTATATTTCAAGGCTCATATGAGGAGTTAATTGACTGCCAAGCTTCAGCTACAGCCAAGTTTTTTAGATCTCGAGACAAACTTTCAAGCCATATCCCTCCGATGAAAGAGTGGTTTACTATTAACGATCTTCATCGAAATAATCTAAAAATAGATACAGTTTCTTTTCCTGTTAACGCATTAACTTGTGTCACTGGTGTGTCAGGATCGGGTAAAAGCTCGCTGGTTAGTTCCATCTATGATGAAGCGCAAAGATTGATTGGCGCACGGGCTAAACGAAAAGAGCTTCAATCTAACCTTCAGGGAGTGGAGGTGTTTAACGATATTATCTATGTTGAACAAAAGCCTATTGGGCGATCAAGTAGAAGCACAATTGCGACTTACCTAGGTATTAGTGATGATATTAGAGATATGTTTGCTGAATCGAATGATGCGATAGCTGCAGGCTATGAGCGCAAACACTTTAGTTCCAATGTCGCTGGTGGTCGATGTGAAGCGTGTAAGGGACAAGGTTACATTGAACTGGACATGTCTATCTTTAAAAATGAAGAGGTATTGTGTGAAGAGTGTGACGGTAAAAAGTTTCAACCTCAAATATTAGATATCAAAGTTCATAATAAGAATATATACGATGTTTTGAATATGACCGTCGATGAACTGGTTCTCCATTTTAGTGTTGATGCATACCCATCTATCCATCGAGCCTTAAGTTGTCTTGCTGAGTTCGGTCTAGGTTACCTAGTACTTGGTAGTGCAACAACTACTCTTTCTGGTGGTGAAGCTCAACGTTTGAACTTGGCGACAAAGTTGCTAAAAACAAAATTACAGAGTTCTCTGTTTATCTTTGATGAACCAACTAGAGGGCTGCATTTTTCTGATATTCGATATCTCTTAGCACTATTTGATCGACTTCTTTCTGACGGGCATACCGTTTTATTGATTGAGCACAACCTTGATGTGATATGTCAGTCTCACTGGATTGTTGATGTGGGGCCAGAAGGTGGGGATAAAGGGGGAGAAATAGTGTTTGAGGGGGGGATAGATACCATGCTTTGTTCTTCTGATTCACTTACCGCTATTCACGTGAAAAGGCATGTTGCTGATTATTATCAGTAGTAACACAGGGAGTGAAACTATGATCAATCAAGATGCGATAGAAACAATTAACGGCGAAAATAGCAAGAATGTAACGTCACGTGAATCAACTTGGTTTGCTGCCATGGGGGTGCTGGCAATTTTTCCTGCAATAACGAGTTTGATTTGGGCATTAATACTTAACTCAACAGGGATCGATGGTCATGACTTTAGTGCCACTGTATTGTTTTCAGCAAGTGCGGTTTCAATCATTAGTATTGTTGCTAACTCGTACATCAAGTCAGCTCTCTACGTCTATTTAATCTCGATTGTTTCAGCGATTGTTTTTGCATTTACTCTGGAGGTATATTTTGTCAAGTGGGCACTAATTCCCTTGTTTGTTGCAGCACTATACACGGTTCCAATATTTAATTACATAAAACTCAGAGTGCCAAGTAGCTTTAATGGGCGAGCCAAGGTAAGACCTTTTCTTGCTGCATTGTGGGTTATTGCTGCTGTAATGACTGTATCGCAAGTGACAAGGTTAAGTGTGTTCATTGTTGATCAAGAGCAAACACATTTCTCACTTATTCCAGGGGTTGAGTGGTTTGAAAGGCATAACTGTTTAACCGGTTATGTATATGCTGCACGTTTGGCAAGCGCCAGTAGTGAAAATATATATGACACCAAGATTGTTGAAACAGACCCATTTACAACACCACTACCTGAGTACGCGACAGATATGGCTCCGTTTACACTGGATGGATATCTATACACGCCTGCATTTCTATTGTTACCTAAAGTGTTAACGACTATCTCTAATGATTTCAGCTTTCTTAGGGTGTTGTGGTTTAGCTTTTCTGTATTGATAACAGCGCTATCTCTGTCAATGCTCATCTCATGGCTGCAAGGACCTATAGCAGATCAGTTGATTAAACTCATGCCGATATTTGTAGGGGCTATGCCAGTAGCGCTTACCTTTCAGTTAGGAGGCTCACAAATTGTGGCGTTCTTTGGGTTATTAATTGCATTGGTTGCCCTGGAGAGAAGGCAAATAGTATTAGGTAGTTTTCTCTTTTCGTTTGTTCTGCTAATGAAGCTATGGCCTGTGTTATTGATGCTACCTCTGCTTTTCCAGAGGCGATACAAAGAGATCGCATATATTTGTGGTTTTGCTGTGTTGATGTGCCTAATGGTGTTTTTGGTTTTTGATGCAAAACCTTGGCTGATGTATTTTAATTATATTCTGCCTAAAATCAGTGACGGCAGTGCATTTGTTATGATGGATGAAAGTATTGTAAATTTAGCTTCAAACTTTTCATTAATTGGTATTCCATTTAAGTTAGTGCCTTTTGGTATTGATGCTGGTTGGCAAGAAGCTAAAATAATCTCACTTTTGTACTCGGTTCTTTTACTGGCAATTACGGTATTTGTAAGTATGAGAATGAGAGAGGGAGATAAGGCTCAACATATCTGCTTATGGTTAGCCTTGATTGTTCTAGGCACATTGAGAAGTCCACTTGCTCCTATGCATATACTGATTGGTTTTTTACTGCTCATGGTGGTGACATCCTATTTAATTCGCTCTAGATGGCAAGTTGGTTTGTTTGCAATTGTGTGGATCATGATGACAGTGCTAATTCCACCTGAAGGTGTTGAAGCTGCGATGTTATTATCGATATTTCGTCAAATGATTATCTTTTCATTTATTTTTTGGGTTATTTTTAGATTTTGTCGAAAAGATAAATATGGTTAAGGCTTCGAGTCAATCGGAGCTTCAATAGGATTAAGTATGAAGCAAGTCTCTTCGGTTTTATTCGTTTGTATGGGCAATATCTGCCGCTCTCCTACTGCTGAAGCTGTATTGAGAATGAAAGCTAAGCAGAGCGGTTTAGAACTGGAGATAGATTCAGCTGGAACCTTAGCTTATCATCAAGGTGAGTCTCCGGATCCACGATCGGTAGCAGCAGGGGAAAGGCGAGGTTTCAGTTTTAAAGGGATGAAAGCAAGGCAGGTGATTGATGAGGATTTTGCTCACTTCGATCTTATTTTAGCCGCGGATGTCCAAAATATTCGGGAGCTACAAAGCCGCTGCCCAGAGCAGTATTTAGATAAGATTAAGTTAATGCTCTCCCATTGTGAAGAAGGGGAGGAGCCATCAGCTCAGGTGCTGGAAGTGCCAGATCCCTATTACGGTAAAGGAGATGGTTTTGAGCGGGTATTGGATCTGCTTGAGTCGAGTTGTGAGCAATTAATTAGGCAGATCAAGTGTTAGAGATAAAAAGTTCAGCCTAACTTGAGCTAGGCTGAGCTTTCAGTTGTATATATCGAAGCGGCTACTTGTATCGCTTACCAGATCGTTTAAGCTTCTCAGCTTCCTCTTTGGCTTGCTTTTCAGCTTCTTTCTTCGCCATTAAGATAGCCACTTCCTCTTTCTCAATTTCAGCCATCTCTGGAGTTTCTAAGCTAAGTTGGCCTATTTTACCAGAGCGAAACTCGTGAAGTACCAGTTCTGATACCTTATGCAGATCGATTCGTCCGCCAGGTCGTAGCGCGCCTCTTTTACGGCCAATGGCTTCGAGTAGCTCGATATCAGTATCGGGCAGCTCTTTAAGCTTGTAACGCTCGGCAATCGCCTCTGGATAGGCTTGTAGGAAGTACTCTGCCGCAAACATGGCCACGTCCTCATACTCCATGGCTGTATCTTTAATCGCACCTGTAATGGCTAAGCGATAGCTGCTTTTCTCATTATCGACTTTTGGCCACAAGATCCCTGGGGTATCGGAGAGAACAATACCGTTTCTTAGGTTGATTCGTTGCTGCACTTTAGTGACGGCGGGCTCATTCCCTGTTTTGGCAATCGTTCTGCCTGCCAGTGTATTGATGATGGTAGACTTACCTACGTTAGGTATTCCCATAATCATGGTACGAATATCTTTCTCTATCTTGTCGCGACTTGGTACAAATTTGCGACACAGATCGGGAATTTTTTTCACTTGGGCCGCTTGCAGTGTGGTGATGGCCATCGCCTTAACACCTTGTTCGCGCTCTAAGTACTCTATCCAGCGTTGAGTGGTTTCAGGATCGGCGAGATCTGACTTATTCAGTAGTTTGATACAGGGCTTATCGCCACGTAAGCTTGAAACGACAGGGTTTTCGCTACTATAAGGGATTCTGGCATCTAACACCTCGATCACGAGATCAACCTGAGGCATCACCTCTTCAATCTCTTTACGTGCCTTATGCATATGTCCTGGGTACCACTGAATTGCCATGTAAACGCCCTGTCTCTCAAAACTTAATTGCGTGGATTTTACCTTGTTAAGGTGAATTTTAACAAACAAAAAGCGCCTTTCGGCGCTTTTATCTAATTGTATTGATCAAGAGGTGGTTAAATTACCCCCAACTCTCTTAATCGCTCCATTAAGTAGCTATCAGCGGTATATTTGTCTGAGAGCACCACCTCTGGATTCGGATGCAGAAACAGAGGAAGAGAGATACGTGACTTGCTCTTATCTGCACCTTCTGGGTTTATCACCCTGTGGCTTGTTGATGGGTAATAACCACCAGATGCTTCCTGTAGCATATCGCCGATATTGATAATAATGTTGCCAAAATCACTTGGAACATCTAACCAAGAACCATCCTTTACCTGTACTTGTAATCCCGGCTCATTGGCCGCAGGCAGTACTGTGATTAAGTTGATATCTTCATGGGCAGCAGCGCGGATCGCTCCCATCTCTTCATCGCCTGACATGGGGGGATAATACAGAACCCTAAGTAAGGTTTTCTGACTGTTCTCTATCATCTGTGGCAGAGATATGGAGAATTTAGCTTTAACTTCAGCTGGGGCATAAGATTCAATCCAGCCTAGTAGCTCTTGAGCTAATTCATTGGCTTTATTGTAATAGGCGAGGATATTCTCTCTTAAACTATTTGGAATACGGCCCCACGGATAGACGTGATAGTATTCTTTAATATCTTTTACGCTATGGCCTTTGGCTGTTTCAGAGATCTCTGCTGGGAAGAAACCATCTTGTGTCTCAGGTTTAAAGAGGTATTCACGTTTCTCCTCAGTATTGAAGAATGCTTGCCATTCTATATAGATAGCTTCGACTAGGGCTTTGTCGATAGGGTGGTTACTGAGTACACCAAAGCCGGTTTCTCTTAAAGACTTTACAAACTCTTCGGCGCTATTAGGTGCTAGATAATCTATGGTTTCTAGTTTCATTTTTGCTCACTTTTTATTTAACCTTGGTTAGTTTAGCGAGGCCAAAGCGCAGGAGCAAACCTGTGTGAGATAAATCACCTTGTGATTGTTTGTCTGTGAGGTAGATGTCACGCTAAATGATAGATTTAGCATAACTAACAGTTAGATAGGTAAGAACAGGCAGTATAAATTTATTTTAAGTTCAGCGCATAAAAAAGGCGAGCTAGTTGCTCGCCTTTCTTGAACACTCTTTCGCGACAAGATTAGTCTAATTTGTTATCAGCAATCTTATAGTGAGGATCTTCAATTAAGTTAACCTCAACTAAGTCTCCCGCTTTATGTAGTAACTCTTTACAGTCATTACTTAGGTGACGTAGGTGTAATCTTTTGCCACTGGAGCCATAGCGCTCTGCTAACGTATCAATGGCATCGAGTGCTGAGTGATCGCAAACACGAGAGTTTTGGAAGTCGACAATCACATCTGCAGGATCGGTGTTTGACTGGAACAGATCTAAAAACTCTGCCACTGAGCCGAAGAACAGTGGACCGTTTAGCTTATAAACTTTCCAACCGTTTGCATCTTCACTGATCTCAACATTGATATGTTTAGCATGTTCCCACGCGAATACTAATGCGGATACGATAACACCAACAAATACTGCAAAAGCAAGATCGGTAAATACGGTCACAATAGTCACGAGTATGATAACGAATGCGTCATGCTTAGGGACTTTTCTCATCACCTTAAAGCTCGCCCATTCAAACGTACCAAGGACAACCATAAACATCACACCAACTAATGCTGCTAATGGGATCATCTCAATAAGCGCTGAACCAAATAGAATAAAGGCCAGTAGGGCAAGTGCAGCAGTAATACCTGATAGGCGTCCACGTCCACCAGAGTTAATGTTGATCATCGATTGACCAATCATGGCACAACCACCCATGGCACCAAAGAAGCCACTGGTGATATTACCTACACCCTGTCCGATACACTCTTTATTACCTTTACCACGGCTATTTGTCATCTCATCGATAACCGTTAAGGTCAACAGAGATTCAATTAAGCCTACAGCCGCAAGTATGAGCGAGTAGGGCAGTATGATGTACAGGGTTTCCAGCGTGAATGAGACTGCCGGAATAGAGAAAGTGGGTAAGCTACCAGCGATAGTCGCATTCTCATCACCGCTCATGGACTTTAGAAAATCCAGCACAGTCCGGGTGTCGAGATTTAAGAAGTAGACCAAAAGGGTCACGGTAACGATTGCGGCAAGTGACGATGGGATCGCTGAGGTTAGCTTAGGCAAGAATTGAATGATGAACATGGTCAATACCACAAGCCCAAGCATTAATCCTAGTTGTTCCATAGGAAGCCAGCTCAAAACACCATTAGCATCAGGAGCTTTAAATTGTCCTAGCTGTGCTAGGAAAATGACAATGGCCAAACCGTTAACAAAACCTATCATTACTGGGTAGGGAACGATACGGATAAATTTGCCTAATTTAAGCAAGCCGAATGTCACCTGAATAAGTCCCGCAAGTACCACCGCTGCAAACAGGTACTGAACACCGTGTTCTGCAACTAGCGCAACCATGACAACAGCCATTGCCCCTGTAGCACCAGAGATCATGCCTGGTCGTCCGCCAATCAGTGCGGTAATTAGCCCCATTATAAATGCGGCGTATAAACCCACCATAGGTTCAACACCTGCGACAAAAGCAAATGCGACAGCTTCAGGAACGAGTGCGAGTGCAACCGTTAAGCCTGAAAGCAGATCAGCTTTGCTACTGGCAGTTTTGTGACGAATTAGATCAAACATTTAGCCTCTGTTATAAGTATGTAGTATTTAGATTGATAGCGGTCGCGAATACTAACAAATTATCCGCGTTATACCAATCGGTATGAAATAAAAAGCCATGCTGTAATGCATGGCTTCTTGATTATACAGATTGACTCTTAGTTATGGTTTTACCATTTCCGAGTTTGCTGTATTTGCAGTTCTTGCTGCCCTGACTGGCTGCGAGTTATCGTTTGAGTCATATTGACGACCCATTGGCGTCGCAATATTTTCTCTCACTTCAACTACAGGCTTAGTCATATCAGACGTCACCATAGTACCAAAACGGCTACTTGAAGTAGGTTTAACCTTAGCTGTATCTAGGGTTACAGGCTCAACACTTGCAACAGTCTCAACAGTTGTTGCAACTTCAACCTTAACTGGCGTCTCAGGTCTAGCTGGCGTTGCTGATGCTGTCGAGGCTTCAGCTTTCACCGGTGCTTCAGGCTTAGTCGGCGCAGATGTGGCTGCAGCTTTCACTGGCGCTTCAGGCTTAGTCGGCGCAGATGTGGCTGCAGCTTTCACTGGCGCTTCAGGCTTAGTCGGCGCAGATGTGGCTGCAGCTTTCACTGGCGCTTCAGGCTTAGTCGGCGCAGATGTGGCTGCAGCTTTTACTGGCGCTTCAGACTTAGTCGGCGCAGATGTGGCTTCAGCTTTCACAGGCGCTTCAGGCTTAGTCGGCGCAGATGTGGCTGCAGCTTTCACTGGCGTTTCAGGCTTAGTCGGCGCAGATGTGGCTTCAGCTTTCACTGGCGTTTCAGGCTTAGTCGGCGCAGATGTGGCTTCAGCTTTCACTGGCGCTTCAGACTTAGCTGGCGCAGCGGTGGCTTCAGTTTTCACTGACACTTCAGGTTTAGCCGTATCAAGAGTTTCTGCAACTACCTGAGTGTCAGCTTGGACAGCTGGCTCAGATACTTCAGCGTTAGCCGCTTCAGTAGCTTTAGACTCATTGGCTTGGTTTTCAACTTCAATTTCATTTGGAATGAAAGCAGGAGCTGCACCAGATGAAGTTTCTGTTGTCTCTTCATCTCTGCGGCGGCGTTGACCAGCGGCTCTAAGATGACGTGGGCTACGACGGCTACGACGTTGACCATCACGAGAATCAGACGCTTCTTTGCCCTCTGTAGCCTCTACATTCTCAGCTGACTGAGGTGCAGAGTTTTCAGTTGAGTTGGCTGTATCGCTTGAGTCATCACTCTTTGCTGTACTTGGCTCAACTGCTTGTTTTGATTCAACACTGGTTTCAACAGGCTTGCTTTCGACCGCTTTAGCATCAGTTACAACTTGGACTTCAGCTTGAACAGTATCTGATTTAACTGCATCAGATGCTTCTACCTGCTCTGCTGTTTGTGAAGCAACAGAATCATCCGCTTGAGGTTTAGGCTTAGCTTTTCTAGGCTGACGCTTTGGACGGCTCTGCTTCTCCTCATTGGCTTTAGGCTGTGCCTGCTCTTGTGGGGCTGTCACAGAATCAACAACTGTTTCCGTTTGCTCGTTTTCAACGCGTACTTTACGGCGCATATTACGACGTTGACGACGCTCTCTAGCCACCTCTTGCTTAGGTTGTTCTGCAGTCGTGTCGTTTTCGCTGTTTTGATTACGATTAGACTTGCTATTGCGAGGTTGACGTTTAGCTTGCTCGTCTCTGTCTTTGCTTGCACGATTCTCTTTATTCGAATCAGCATTCTTATTACGGCTGTTACGAGGGTTACGCTCTCTCTTTTCGCCTGACTGCTCTTTATCATCACGTGGACGGCGGTCATTGCGACGAGTATTGCGTCGTGCATTCTTATTTTGATTGTTGCGTCCAGACTGCTGTGGCTTTTTAGGCTCCTCTTTCTTCTCTTCAGATTTGAAAAGAGCACCAATAGCAGAGAGGAATTTGGAGATAAGTCCAGGCTCGTTGCTATCCTTAACAGCTGGCTTAGCTGCAACACTTGGTGTTGCTTCAATTGACTTCTTAGGCGCAGAGAAACCTTTTAATGCAGGCTGAGGTGGCGCTGCACGTTCAAGTTTACGTGGCTCATAAAGCTTAGCTTCAGGCTTATCTAATAACTTATAGCTAGATTCACTGATCTGATCATCTTTACGATGACGTGATACGCGGTAATCTGGCGTAGTCATGTTTGGATCTGGGATCACATACACTTCGACATCGTGGCGCTGCTCAGTTATGCGGATCGCTTTACGCTTTTCGTTTAGCAGGAAGGCGGCAACATCAACAGGTACAACTGCTTCAATTTGTGATGTGTTTTCCTTAATCGCTTCCTCTTCCATAAGACGCAGAATTGAAAGTGCTAAAGATTCAGTGCCACGAATAGTGCCTTGGCCATGACAGCGTGGACATAGGTGCGCAGCAGACTCTTCAAGGGAAGGGCGTAGACGTTGACGTGACATCTCCATTAAGCCAAAGCGTGAGATACGGCCTAATTGAACGCGAGCTCTGTCGTGGTGAACGGCGTCACGCATTCTGTTTTCGACTTCACGTTGATGACGTACAGGGGTCATATCGATGAAGTCGATAACCACCAAGCCACCTAAATCACGAAGACGAAGTTGACGGGCTATCTCATCAGCGGCTTCAAGGTTAGTATTGAGAGCTGTCTCTTCAATATCACCGCCTTTAGTTGCACGGGCAGAGTTGATATCGATTGAGGTGAGTGCTTCAGTTGGATCGATAACAATTGAACCGCCAGATGGAAGACGAACTTCACGTTGGAAAGCCGATTCAATTTGAGTCTCAATCTGGTAATGAGTGAACAGAGGAACTTCTGCTTCATACTGCTTGATACGATCAACAAAATCAGGGCGTACAAGTGATACGTGCTGCTTAGCATCTTCAAAAATACGTGGATGATCGATTAGAACTTCACCGACATCACGACGTAAATAGTCACGAATAGCACGAACAATAACATTGCTCTCTTGGTGAATTAAGAAGGGGGCTGGACGACTATCAGCAGCTTCTTTAATTGCAGCCCAGTGGTGGACTAGCACCTTAAGATCCCATTTAAGCTCAGCAGAATCTTTGCCTACACCAGCAGTACGAACAATTAAGCCCATACCTTGAGGTACTTCTAGTTCAGACAGTGCTGCTTTTAGCTCTGTACGCTCATCACCTTCAATACGACGAGAGATCCCGCCTGCACGAGGGTTATTAGGCATAAGAACGAGATAAGAACCAGCAAGACTGATAAAGGTTGTCAGTGCAGCACCTTTATTACCACGCTCTTCCTTATCAATTTGAATAACAACCTCTTGGCCCTCTTTTACCACCTCTTTAATATTGGGGCGGCCTTGGAAAGAATAACCTTTAGGGAAGTACTCTCTTGCGATCTCTTTTAGGGGTAAAAAGCCGTGACGCTCTGCGCCGTAATCGACAAACGCGGCTTCAAGTGAAGGTTCTACTCGGGTAATTTTACCTTTGTAAATATTCGCTTTTTTCTGTTCATGACCAGGACTTTCAATATCTAGATCATACAGTTGTTGCCCATCAACAAGGGCAACGCGCAACTCTTCAGATTGAGTTGCATTAATTAACATCCGTTTCATTATGACGTCATTCTTCTAAAATAAGGTCATCAAACGACTTTATCGCTGCATTACGGGCCTAGCATTCGTAACTGAGCCTCACGGCTAGTGTCTAGGCAAGGTGCGCATTTCTGTAAGACGCATTCGCTGCGTGTCGCATCCATTTATGGCTTATTTTTTAATCTTTACAAAAACAAGGAATTCGTTGTAAAACGTCAACCAACCCCATAAATTATTCAGTACTTTCCGGTAATGCCAAATTCGAATTAAGTTCGTTTGATGATTAGTTAAAAATAATCTTCGAATTTTGGGTGCGATTCTTAGAGAAACCAGTTTGTAATATGGGCTTATTATTCTGTTTAGTCGTTAAAACTTGTTTTAGGTCTATTTTCAATGTGAACGACTTGCAAATCAATGGTTTGCTACAGATATAAAAGCTTTTTAGTCTCTATTTCATACGCATGCGATGAGGGATTTGTGAACACTTTTTTCACTAGTTATCCCCAATCGCCGATGAAATATAGCAATAATCAATAAATTCAGCAAATGGAAAGGCACAAAATTCTTATAACTTGTTGTACAATACGCGCCTTGATGTACATATAGGCGCACCATGAATAGCGAATCTCCCAAAATAAAAGTCCAACTGGTAACCATTGATGAAGATCATGTTGGTCAACGCATAGATAATTTCCTACTGACTAAGTTGAAAGGTGTGCCTAAAAGCATGATCTACCGGATTGTGCGTAAGGGCGAAGTCAGGGTAAATAAAAAGCGAATTAAACCTGAATATAAGTTACAGGATGGGGATATTGTCAGGGTGCCTCCTGTACGTGTATCTGAAAAAGATGAGAGACCAGGTCCTTCGGCTAATTTGAGTAAAGTATCTCAATTAGAGGAGCGTATTCTGTTTGAAGATAAGCACCTTATTGTGCTGAATAAACCCGCTGGTCTGGCTGTTCATGGCGGTAGTGGCGTCGACTTCGGGATTATTGAAGCGATGCGCTCACTGCGTCCAACTCAGAAATTTCTAGAGTTAGCTCATCGTCTTGATAAAGATACTTCCGGTGTACTGCTTATAGCAAAGAAGCGAAGTGCACTAAGACATCTTCATGATCAACTTAGGTTTAAGAAGATGCAAAAAGATTATCAGGCACTGGTTAAGGGGACTTGGCAAGCAAGAGATAAGGCGATTAAAGCGCCTTTATTAAAACTGACTTTAAAGTCCGGTGAGCGAATTGTGCGTGTTAATCAAGAGGGGAAGGAGTGCGAAACTCGTTTTAAAATTTTGCAGCGTTATCAAGGCAGCACTTTAGTGCAAGCAAGTCCTGTAACAGGTCGTACTCACCAGATCCGCGTTCATTGCCAATATACTGGTCACCCCATCGCTTGTGATGAAAAATACAGTGAGCAGAAATATGATGACAGTATGCGTGCTTTAGGGCTCAACCGACTTTTTCTTCATGCGGCTCAACTGCGTTTTACTCATCCAGGCAACGAAGAGGTGATGATAGTGAAAGCTCCGTTAGATCCTGTTTTGACCCAGACACTAGATAAGTTGATAAAAGTATGAAGCAGTATGAGCTCGTCATATTTGATTGGGATGGCACTTTAATGGACTCTGTAGGCAAAATTGTTGCCTGCATGCAGCAAACGGCCAAGGTACTTGAATTTCCCACTCCATCAGAATCTGCTGTACGCAATATTATCGGATTGTCGATGCAGGAGGCGTTAAATACCTTGTATCCTGATGGTAGTGATAGTGTTTATCGTCAGATGATTCAGGTGTATCGTCAGCAGTATCTTGAACTTGATACCACCCCAAGCCCACTCTTTGATGGGGCTGAATTACTTTTACAGCAGCTAAATCAGGTAGGTTATCAGTTGGCCGTTGCTACGGGAAAAGCCAGAGCTGGTTTAGATCGCGTACTCAATGAAACTGGGTTAGGTCAGCAGTTTATCGCCAGCCGCTGCGCCGATGAAGCTGTGAGTAAACCGCATCCTGAGATGATTCTTCAACTATTAAATGAGCTTAATGTGGAGCCCGCCAAGGCGCTAATGATAGGGGACTCGGTACACGATATTAATATGGCTAATAACGCTGGAATCGATGCTGTGGCTGTTAACTATGGTGCCCATGGAGAGAGTCAGTTGCTGACATCAAAGCCAAAGGGCATTATCAGTTCGCCACTTGAACTACTCGGCTTTTTGGGTCACTAATTGTAGATGTGTGACTCATAAAGAAAAAGGCTAGCGCATGCTAGCCTTTTTCATTCTCTATCAAGAGGGGATGGTTTTATTGTGAAGGTGTTTGCCTGATAAAACCTGTTGCCATTGAGACTAACCCTAGTCTTTCATTTCGTTTGTTTCTGTACATATCTTTATCGGCTTTACTGATAATGGCCGATAGCTCCATTGTTGCGTCATTAACTAAACAGTGGCCAATACTTGCTGATAACGGCAGACTTTGCCCTTCGATGTCGATATCGATAAAGAGTTGACTATTAAGCCTGTCACAGAGATCTTCGAGTTTAAGCTGATAATGTTCATAAGTATTCCCATGGGGGAAACTTGCCAACACAATAAACTCGTCACCACCGATCCGTGCGACTATCTCACTATCAATTGCTGTGTCTTTTATCTTTGATGCGACATACCTTAGTACCTTGTCTCCTTGATGGTGACCATAGCGGTCGTTGATCTGCTGAAAACCATCAAGATCTATATAAAGTACGGCGAGCTGTAATTTTGCTTGTTCCTGCTCTCTTAATTTACCTTCCATCACTTCAAACAGTGCCCTTCGGTTTAACATTCCTGTTAGTGGATCATGGTTGGCTAATTGCTGTATTTTTTCGTTTGCTGCATGCATATCGGTTATGTTGTGAGCAGAGACAATTACACCAACAATATTTCCCTTCTCATTGAAGTAGGGGTTATGAAGAATGTTCATATATTGAGGTGTTGTATGGGGGGGATGGATCCAAACTCGTGTCTGTACGGTTTCCCCCTTTAAGGTTCGGTCTAGTAAAGGCTTTAATACATCGTTGAAAACCTCTTTTCCATGAACCTGTTCGACGCTCTTGCCGACAATCTCTCGGGATGATTTGTTAAATAAGCTTTCATAGCCTTTAGAGACAACATGGTAGGTGTATGAGTCATCGACAAAAGACATTAAGTGTTCTGTGACTGCAATCATCTGCTTATGCAGAGCAAGTTCACGAGAGATAAGTAGACGTTTATATTCAACCCCAATTCTTTGAGCCAATAGTCTGAAAAACTCTTTTGATTTCATTGTCTCTGTTTGTGGGAGGGGATCCATGACTAAAATATGGCCTATGGGGTTACCACCATCATCTAGAATTAACTCTGCTTGGTAACTGTTGGCGCCCAGATCTTTAATCAACTGGAAGTTTGGAAATTTTGTTTGCAGATCTTTGGCAAACAGTAGGTGAGTGTCTGGGTATTTCTGTCGGTAAATGAGCTCACAAGGTGACCCCTCCAAATCGAACTCAAATCCAGGCACAGTGTGTTTTAGATCGCAAAAAGCCACCACTTCAGCCTTGCCTGCCACATCTGATGGCCTGCCAAAGGCAGCCCAACGGCATTGAGTTACAAGTGCAAGTGCTTTTAGCGCACGTTGAAAAAAACGTTCGTCAGTACAGGGGGCTGCAAGTAGTGCTAGAGCTTCTTCAATATCTGTCATCGACCATTCCCAAAATAGCAGTGTTCAGACATCCGTGTCCAAAGAGATTTAATAGGTATTTTTGATTGGAAGTGGGGCGTTATAATGTCGAGTCTTTCGCCCCTTGTAATATATTGTAGTTACAAATTGGGGAAACGCAGTTTTTGTGACTGAATTTAGTGTTTTTATTTGCGAATAGTGAGTTTTTAGTCTACTAAATTCTTTGAAAGCACTTGGTAGCCTTGCTTTGAGAGCATATCGATAAGGGTGATTAAAGGTAAACCGACAAGTGTGTTGGGATCTTTTCCCTCTAATTGTGTAAAGAGTGCAATGCCAAGACCTTCACATTTAAAACTTCCTGCACAGAAATACGGCTGCTCTGTTTGAAGGTAATACTCAATTTGTGCTTGTGTCAGCTCCCTAAAATGTACTTTAAAGGTTTCTATACGGGTGTCACTTAACCCTGTACTGATATTGTGTAGTGACAGACCTGTATAAAAAGTGATGATCTGGTTGGAAGCTTGAGTGAGTTGTTCCACTGCTTTTTCATGAGTTAAAGGTTTACCTACAATACGTCCATCAATGACTGCAACTTGATCTGAACCGATCATTAATCCTTGGGAATGACCCGAAGCACCTTTTATGGCTTTGCTTTGAGCAAGGCGCATAACCAGAGCATCGGGGGCTTCGCCCTCTTTAGGTGTTTCATCAATATCGGGCGAACAGGTATCGAAGGGGATGTTCAGCTTAGTGAGCAGTTGTTGCCTAAAAGGGGAGGTTGATGCAAGGATTAGCCGAGATGACATAATAAAACTCCAAATAGATTATTGCAGCAAAAGAGCAATGCATAGTTAGTTATGCCGTTTCTCTTTAGCTGATTTATGAGGAAGTTTACTGTTTTTTGATGATGGAAATCCCACACTTTTTATTTATCTAAGATAAAAAAGTTCGTTCGCTTCTATTTTAAGCGTGCGTGACTTGAGTAAATCTTCGAGCTTGGGTAAAATTTCTAATCCATTAATTTATGTTTTTAGAGCTCAAAAATGTGGTAAATGACTCTTCTTATAGCAAGAAGACGAATTTTCCTTTGACTCTAAGGATTTCAAACTATAATATGCGCGCCTTATGCAAACAGTAAAGATACCGGTTTCAATTGATCCAATACGCGCTGCTGCGAGTCAGCTTTCTTATGAAGGTTCGATTCCTGGTAAGCAGTTAAAGCGATTAAATGAGTTAAGTGCCGGCGACTGTTCCGATGTGGCAGTGTCGTTTGAATGTGGCGTAGATATACAGGGGATAGTCTACCTTAAAGGGAAGGCTGTGACGGAGCTCACTCTGAATTGTCAACGTTGCATGACACTATATACCACAAAGGTTACGGTCGACTTCAATTTCACTCCCTGTGGGAATGAAGCTGAAATCGATGAGCTCCCGGATGCGTATGACCCTATTGAGTGTAATGAAATAGGCGAAGTTCGTCTGCATCAATTGATTGAAGATGAATTGATAATCGCTATGCCCCTTATACCGATGCACGCTGACGAAAGTTGTGGCAAAGGCGATAAAGACATAGTTGTAGGCGAGATTGAACCTTCTCAAGAGGAGCGTCCAAATCCGTTTGCAGTGTTAGAAAAACTGAAGAGCAAGTAACCTAGGAGACAGGTAAAATGGCTGTACAACAGAATAAAAAATCTCGTTCAAAGCGTGGAATGCGCCGTTCACACGATTCATTGAGCACTGCTCAATTGTCTGTGGATGCAACGAGTGGTGAACTTCACCGTCGTCACAACGTGACTGCGGATGGTTTTTACCGCGGCGTAAAGGTTATTAACAAGTAATTGTTGATACTTTTATGACAGATCTGACGCTTGCGTTAGATGTGATGGGGGGCGATTATGGCCCCCGCGTCACAGTGCCTGCAACTTTGCAGGCACTTCATTTATATCCCTCTCTACATGTTGTCCTTGTTGGCAACCAGCCTGAAATAGAACATTTTCTTCCTAAGGCTGAATCCAGTATTCGTCAAAGAATTGAGATCCTTCATACGACTGAAGTCGTCAGTATGTCAGATCGCCCTGTCCATGCACTTAGAAATAGAAAGCAAAGCTCAATGCGCTTGGCTATTGAACTGGTGCGTGACGGTAAAGCTCAAGCTTGCTTAAGTGCAGGAAATACTGGTGCACTGATGGCGATAGCTAAAGTGCTACTTAAGACATTACCCGGTATTGATAGACCAGCTTTGGTAAGTTGTTTACCTGCGGTTAATCAAAAGCCTGTGTACTTACTTGATCTTGGCGCTAATGTCTCTTGTTGCAGCGAAACACTATTCCAGTTTGCAGTAATGGGATCTGTGCTCAGTGAAGCTGTCGATAAGAATGAGCAACCTAAAGTTGCACTTTTAAACGTTGGCATCGAAGAGATTAAAGGTAACGATCAAGTTCAACAGGCAGGACAACTATTACAACAAAGTCCGCAAATTAACTATGTGGGCTTTATTGAAGGTAATGATCTTTACTCTGGCAATGTTGATGTCATTGTTTGTGATGGTTTTGTTGGTAATATCACATTGAAAACCTCTGAAGGAATCGCAAAATTGTTGGTCAATCAGTTGGAAAAAGGACTGACCAAAGGTTTTTTTGTGCGATTAATGGCCAAACTAATCGCTCCCCGCATAAATTCTGTTCTTAAACAGATGAACCCCGACCACTACAATGGTGCAAGTTTGATAGGATTGCGCGGAATTGTAGTAAAAAGTCATGGCAGTGCCGATGAATCTGCTTATTTGCAAGCGATAACCCTTGCAGTGACAGAGGCGCAACGTAGACTCCCAAAGATGATTGAAGAACGTCTTGAGTCGATTCTTTTAGATATTAATAACTGATACCTCCTTAATATGCATACAAAAATTCTTGGAACTGGTAGTTATTTACCAGCACAAGTGCGTAGCAATCAGGATCTGGAACAGATGGTTGAAACCAGTGACCAGTGGATTGTTGAACGCACAGGTATCTCTGAGCGCCGTATTGCCGCTTCCGATGAGTCAGTATCGACCATGGGATTTGAAGCTGCGAAGAAAGCCCTTGAGATGGCAGGCATCGAGGCAAGCGAACTCGATATGATCGTGTGCGGAACGACGAGTGCAAGTAATGCATTTCCGGCTGCCGCGTGCGAGATTCAAGCTATGCTGGGGGTCCACACGATCCCAGCTTTTGATATCGCAGCAGCTTGCTCAGGTTTTGTTTATGCACTCTCGATTGCAGACCAGTATGTCAAATCTGGTATGGCTAAAAAGGTGCTAGTGATAGGCGCAGACGTGTTATCACGCCTTTGTGAGCCAGAAGATCGCGGTACTATTATTCTATTTGGTGATGGTGCGGGTGCGGCTGTAATTGGTGCTTCTGATGAGCCAGGTATTCTATCTACTCATATTTATGCCGACGGTAGACAAGGCGATCTACTGAAATGTTCATTCCCTCCAAGAGCTGGTGAATCATCTGCTGCGGTTGGTTATATGACCATGAAAGGTAATGATGTATTTAAGGTTGCGGTAACACAGCTCTCCCATGTTGTGACCGAGACTCTGCGGATTAATCAAATTGATAAGTCTGAGATTGATTGGTTAGTGCCACATCAAGCCAACTTCCGCATTATTAAAGCAACAGCTAAAAAGCTAGGCATGAGTTTAGATAAAGTGGTGCTGACCCTTGCTAAACATGGTAATACTTCTGCTGCTTCTGTTCCAATAGCCCTTGATGAGGCTGTTCGTGATGGTCGAATAAAGCGCGGTCAACTCCTAATGTTAGAAGCATTTGGAGCTGGTTTTGCGTGGGGCAGTGCATTAGTTCGTTTTTAATTACTGTTTAAAACGGTAATGATATTTTCATCTTGAATGTGATAGGTAGAGTTTATGGATAATTCAGCTTTTATCTTCCCTGGCCAAGGCTCCCAAGCAATTGGAATGTTGGCTGAACTTGCAACTGAGCACGAGATTATTGCTCAGACTTTTTCTCAAGCAAGTGATGTTTTAGGTTACGATCTTTGGGAACTTGTACAACAAGGTCCGGTCGAAACCCTCAATGAGACAGATAAAACACAACCTGCATTATTGACTGCAAGTGTCGCGATTTGGCGTGCATTTGAGGCTAGCGGTAAAGCCTTACCGAGTGTACTTGCGGGCCACAGTCTAGGTGAGTATTCAGCGTTAGTATGTGCTGGAGTCATCGACTTTACCGATGCAGTTAAATTAGTACAGCTTCGTGGACAGTTGATGCAGCAAGCGGTTCCTGCTGGCAGCGGTGCAATGTTTGCCATCATAGGCTTAGATAATGATGCCATTGCTAAAGCGTGTGAAGAGGCTTCGCAAGGCGAAGTGGTTAGCCCTGTTAATTATAACAGTCCAGGCCAAGTGGTTATTGCGGGCAGTAAAGGTGCGGTCGAACGTGCTGGTGCACTTTGTAAAGAGGCCGGCGCTAAAATGGCTGTTGCATTGCCTGTTAGTGTTCCTTCTCATTGTGAACTTATGCGCCCAGCAGCTGAAAAGCTTGCTGTTGCCCTTGAGTCAATTGAGTTTAAAACGCCAAAAATCCAAGTGATTAATAACGTGGATGTTGCGTCACCAAGTTCAGGGGAAGAGATAAAAGATGCGCTTGTCAGACAGCTTTATTGTCCTGTGTTGTGGTCTGATACGGTAACAGCAATTTCAAAAGCGGGTGTGACTAACTTGTTTGAGATTGGTCCAGGGAAAGTACTGACAGGCCTTGCAAAACGTATTGATCGTTCGTTGACGGCAAAAGCGGTTAACGACACAACATCACTCGCAGCATTGACCGAATAGGAGAGTTAGATGAGTGTAAGTATAGATTTAGCTGGAAAAGTGGCGTTAGTAACAGGGGCTAGCCGTGGTATTGGCCGTGCGGTTGCTGAAACACTGGTTGCAGCTGGTGCAAGAGTTGTTGGCACAGCGACAAGTGAGCGTGGTGCTGCCGCAATTCAAGAATACCTCGGTGATAATGGTCTAGGTCTTGTTTTAAATGTAACAGATGGTCAATCTGTTACCGATCTTTTTGCTGCTATCAAAGAGAAAGAGGGCGATGTTAACATTTTAGTAAATAATGCCGGAATTACTCGAGATAATTTATTGATGAGAATGAAAGACGATGAATGGGGTGATATCATAGATACGAACCTGACATCGATATTTCGTACATCAAAAGCGGTTATGCGCCCTATGATGAAAAAACGTCATGGACGCATCATTAATATCGGTTCTGTTGTAGGCTCTATGGGGAATCCTGGCCAAACAAACTATTGTGCAGCTAAAGCTGGGTTGATAGGATTTACAAAATCTCTTGCAAAGGAGGTTGCATCTCGTCAAATAACAGTGAATGCTATTGCTCCTGGATTTATTCAGACGGACATGACCGATGAGCTGACTGAAGAGCAGCAACAAGGTATCATGTCTCAGGTGCCGATGGAGAGACTTGGGCAAGCACAAGAGATCGCTAATGCTGTGCTGTTTTTGGCTTCAGACTCTGCTGCGTACATCACTGGAGAGACTCTCCATGTGAATGGCGGCATGTATATGGTTTAAGGGTGATAGGCTGACAGCACTTTATTTTATTGATGTTCAGCGTCAATATGGGCCACTTTCGTGGTTAGACCACGAAAGTTAAGCTTGCATTGTGTGTCAAATTGAATAAACTACTCGCAATCTTACGCAAGTGCGTAATTTGAATAGGAAAGAAAACTAATGAGCAACATCGAAGAACGTGTAAAGAAAATCATTATTGAGCAACTAGGTGTTAAAGAAGAAGACGTTAAGTCTGCAGCATCTTTCGTTGACGACTTGGGTGCAGATTCTCTGGACACGGTTGAGTTGGTTATGGCTCTAGAAGAAGAGTTTGATACCGAGATCCCTGATGAAGAAGCTGAAAAGATCACTACTGTTCAAGCAGCGGTTGATTACGTTTCAAAGAATCAGTAATCCTGAATTCTTGAAAACAGGCAGCATTTATGCTGCCTGTTTTTGTTTCTGGCAATTGGAAATTGCGTGTTCCCTCTACTAGTAGTATTTTAATTTCTAACTGCTCAGAACCTGTTTCAGTACCCTTAGGTACATTTAGAAACAAATTATATCCCTATTATGTTTAACTCAGTATAAAAGGTGAAAACGTGTCTAAACGTCGTGTAGTTGTTACAGGCCTTGGCCTGGTCACCCCTGTTGGTAATACCGTAGATTCAAGTTGGGAAGCGTTACTTGCTGGTCAAAGTGGTATCGCTCCTATCACCAAGTTTGATGCCAGTGAATTTACGACTCGTTTTAGCGGCTCCGTCAAAGATTTTGATGTTGAGCAGTACATGTCTAAAAAAGATGCTCGTAAGATGGATCTCTTCATTCAGTACGGTATGGCTGCTGGCATACAAGCGATGACGGATTCAGGTTTGGATATGGCTAAGCTAGATCCTTCCAGAGTCGGAACTGCTGTTGGTGCTGGTATGGGCGGAATGCCTCTGATTGAACAGGGTCATTCAGCGCTGTTGAAAGGTGGTCCAAGAAAGATCTCTCCCTTTTTTGTACCAAGTACCATTATCAACATGATCTCGGGCCACCTCTCTATTAAGTACGGTATGACAGGTCCTAACTTTGCGGTGACGACGGCGTGTACTACTGGTGTGCATAATATAGGTTTTGCAGCCCGAACTATCGCCTATGGTGATGCGGATGTGATGATAGCTGGTGGCGCTGAAGATGTTACTTGTCCTCTGGCTGTTGGCGGTTTTGGCTCAGCCAAAGCGCTGTCGACCCGTAATGACGAGCCACAAGCTGCGAGTCGCCCATGGGATAAAGATCGAGATGGCTTTGTCATCGGCGATGGCGCTGGTGTCATGGTGATGGAGGAGTATGAACATGCCAAAGCTCGTGGGGCTACCATCTATGGTGAACTGGTCGGCTTTGGTATGAGTGGAGACGCATTCCACATGACGTCACCACCAGCAGATGGCGCCGGCGCTGCTGCTGCAATGGTTAATGCCATTAAAGATGCAAAGCTTGAAAAAGAGCAGGTAGGTTATATTAATGCCCATGGCACTTCGACCCCAGCTGGCGATAAAGCCGAAGTTGCTGCTGTTAAATCTGTGTTTGGCGACCATGCCTATAAGCTACTTGTTAGCTCAACTAAGTCGATGACTGGTCATCTACTCGGCGCTGCAGGCTCTGTGGAAGCGATTATTACTCTGTTGGCTTTAAGGGATCAAGTGATCCCACCAACATTGAACTTAGATAATCCCGATGAAGGCTGTGATTTAGACTTTGTTCCCCATACTGCACGCCAACATGAGTTTGAATATGCACTGTGTAACTCATTTGGGTTTGGTGGTACTAACGGCTCTCTTCTGTTTAAGAAGCTCTAAAGTTAATTTTAACTAGTCTATTGTTACATCGGAATAAAGCGCCTGTATGGCGCTTTTTTTGTGCCAAATTTTATACTGATTGGTATTAGATTAACGCCAAATGTCGTTTGGGTTAAGCTTAGTTAATATTGAAAATTATCGCTTGGAAGCTTTATGAGTTAGGAAGATACTGACGCTCTCAAAATGTAGCCTTAGGACAGAGCTCGCATGTTAAACCTAATCGTTGTTCCACTAATGCCATTGGTTGGCGCCTTGACTGCAAATCTTAATGAATTAATCCGCGGAGAGTCTGCAAAACTGCATCCAAATATGTCAATTGGGATGAAGACGTTTACTTTGGCAGCGGCAAGTTTTGCTGTTGTTTGGTTTGCTCTGTTGATCACTGCCATATATACAAGCAGTAATAACAGCACATTAGCTGGTATAGAGGTCTTGATACTCTTCTTAGCGGGTTTAGGCTTGACTGCAGTTGCAAAAGGTTCTCGTTTTATCAGTGATAAGGCACAGTTGTGGATCTATCGTCTGGCTCTTCCTTTTATTTTGCTGGCAAGCACTTTAGTTGTTCACTTTGGTTAATCAAAGTGAGTTAAATACTTAAGTTATACTCCACATTCGATTTATGACGTACAATTAGAGTTATTCTAAACGAATTTGAGATAGTTATGGCCGGGATAGAACGTCAGGTTACTTTAAGGTTTCTTGCAGAGCCAGCTGATGTAAACTTTGGTGGCAAAGTTCACGGTGGCGCTGTGATGAAATGGATCGATCTTGCGGCATACGCCTGTGCTGCCGCTTGGAGTGGCAAGTATTGCATTACCGCTTATGCTGGCGGAATACGCTTTGTAAAGCCAATTCATGTGGGCAATATCGTTGAAACGAGCGCTAAGGTTATCTACACAGGTCGAACTTCAATGCACCTTGGGATTGATGTTCGTGCGGGAGACCCTAAGCACCCTGAGCGGCATCTGACGACCCACTGTATTGTTATCATGGTTGCTGTCGATGATGATGGAAATCCATCTGAAGTGCCTGAATGGTGCCCTGTGGACGAGAAAGATATTGAGCTTAGGGACTCAGCAATACGCCTAATGGAGATGCGTAAGAAGATAGGTGCTGAGATGGAAGCCCACGTTCAATAGTTTGTCTATGTTGTACCCTGTTAAAAGACGCATTTATGCGTCTTTTTTTGTGCCTGAAACTTTTTTATTTAATGAACACTCTCTTCAGATAAACCAGATACTATTGTTTTGGTGATTTAGGTATGATGCTTTTAATAAGGCGTTAATTAAAAAGGAAGTATGATGGCAAAAGTTGCATTTATTGGCCTAGGTGTGATGGGGTATCCCATGGCGGGGCATTTAGTTAGGCATGGTCATCAAGTGACGGTTTATAATCGAACCCAAACACGTGCTGATGCTTGGAAAGCAGAGTTTGGCGGTAGCGTCGAGTTAACACCTTGTGAGGCTGCGAAAGGACAAGAGTTTGTCTTTGTTTGCGTGGGAAATGATGATGATCTGCGTCAAGTGACACTAGGGGAAACAGGAGTGCTTAACGGTATGAGTGCTGGCAGCGTTTTAGTTGATCACACTACAGCCTCTGCTGATGTCGCTAGAGAGATAGGAGCATTGGCCTCTGCAAAAGAGATAGGCTTTCTCGATGCCCCCGTATCTGGTGGACAAGCTGGTGCAGAAAATGGTGTGTTAACGGTAATGACGGGTGGCAATGAATCCCATTTTGGACAGGCTAAGCCGATTATTGAAGCTTATGCGCGCTGTGTTGAGCTACTTGGCGAAGTTGGCGCGGGTCAGCTAACTAAGATGGTTAACCAGATCTGTATTGCTGGCGTGGTGCAAGGCTTATCAGAAGGGCTTCATTTTGCTCGAAGTGCAGGTCTTGATGGTGAAAAAGTGGTTGAAGTGATAAGTAAGGGAGCAGCACAGTCCTGGCAGATGGAGAATCGTTATCAAACCATGTGGCAGGGAGAGTATAACTTAGGCTTTGCTGTGGATTGGATGAGAAAAGATCTCAATATTGCCCTTAATGAAGCCCGTAAAAATGGTTCACACTTGCCTTTGACTGCATTGGTTGATCAGTTTTACTCAGAAGTGCAAGCAATTGGAGGCAATCGTTGGGACACCTCAAGTTTGCTGGCAAAGCTTGAGAAAAATAGAAAATAGAAAGCTAAAGACAAAAAGAAGGACTGCATCTGCAGTCCTTTTCAGTTTGAACTTCATCTAGTTTGAAAATCAGTTAGGCTGGGTCAATCACAATATGTTCCAACTCAACAGCTGCGACAGCGTGCAGCGCATCCATAGTCGCACCGACTAATGAGATCTTTCCTTGAGCCGATTCGATAAGGACTGCACGATTAATCTCTGTAAACTCTCGATTGTGTCTGGTCATCGTTGAGAGTGCCATCTGCATTGGTAGCATCGAGGGGTTAAATGCTGCATTTTCTGCATAACGTCCACAGTAGGTCGCACCATCTTTAGTTTCAAGAACAACGGCTGCATAGCTGTTGGAATATGGCGCATAACTTAAACTTGCATGATCCAATGCTTCGATGATCATGGGATCTGAGCTATCGAGGCTAAGTTCATGTTGCTGTTTAGATAACAGAGGCTCGGTAATATTAAGATTGCTTGGACCAAAAGCGTAGGGGAGGTAATGTGCAAGAGGCTGAGCTTTCTGCTCAGGTAGATGAATTACCACCTTCTGTCCCTCTACCATCTCATTCATAAATTGGCGGCAGTGCCCACAAGGAGAGAAGTTTACCACCACATCTAAGATCTGAGTTTCACCACTGAGCCAAGCATGACTAATAGCGCTTTGCTCTGCGTGCACTGAATGAAACAGCGCTTCTCCCGAAAGCTCAAGGTTGGCACCCATATAGATATCACCACTCTTACCCTTGGCGATGGCACCTACATAGAACTCACTAATGGGAGGCTTAGCAAGGGCGGCTGCAATAGGAAGCAGAGCCAGCAGAAGCTCACTCTCCTCTAGCTGACTTTTTGTTGTTAGCATGCCTAGCTGTTGAGCATCGATATGTCCGGCAAAATCGGCATTGAGCAGGGGGATCAATGCATCTGATAACGGTTTTGGTAACTGAGCTATGCATTTTATAAATCTATCTTGCATATTCTAGATCCTGTCATTGTTAAGCTAATGAAGTACAGTTTAGTAATGGGTTTACAAACTTAATGGGATCTTTCTCCCATTTAGTTTCATAAGTTACTAAGATAATGACATAAAGCAGTCAAAAGTTTTTGTTTATCTTCACTTTGTGACGTTTCGTTAACTAGGTTTTCCAGTTTGAACATATAGTCAGGGTCGTTGAGCCTGCTTTGACAAAACTCTCGCCACTTCATGGATTCTGAATCATCGAAAAACTCAGGATAGTTGCGCCCACGATACCTGAACAACATCTCTTTAAGTCGACTGTCATCGAAGTGTAGTTCAAGGGCGGCAAGATTTTGTGGCAAGGTATGGCGGATCATCTCCATCTTGGCTTTATCTGCTGAGCTAAAGAAGCCACCACTGTATAATTGTAGATCGGGATCGTTTGAGTCAGACTCATATTCAACATCAAATACTGAGACAAGTTTCTCTCTCAATTCAGGGTGTTGCTTAAGTCGTTTATACTGCTCTCTTGCAAACGCTTTATCGATATCAAGGCGGGCCGCATTTTCATCGGTTAATATTTTGGTTGATGCAATAAAAGGACATTTATTGATATGTACCTGTTTGACGCTGATAGGCAGTTCATCGGGTGCCAGATCGGCGCGTCTGGTGTACATACGCTCTCTTATCTGTTCAACATCGAGTTCAATAAGCGGGGAGATATCCATGGCCAAATTGACACAGATGATGGCATTTTTATTACTTGAGTGGTGCGCGACTGGTGCGATGATGCTAGCGCAACCATGTAGAGAGCTGATTTTCGAACTGACATGGATCAGGGGCTGCATATTAAGGACATCAATTAACTTCGAAACCTCCTGCTTTTTCCTTAAGTTAAAGAAGTAATCAAATAGCTTAGGTTGCTTCTCTTTAATGAGCTTAGCCATATCGATAGTGGCGTAGACATCGGACATCGCATCATGGGCTTTTTCATGACTTAGCCCATTAGCCTGAGTGAGATGTTCAAGCTTAAAGCTTGGCGAGCCATCCTCTTTTAGTGGCCACTCAATCCCTTCCGGTCTGAATGCATAACAAGCGCGAACAAGATCGATAATATCCCAGCGTGAGTTTCCTTGTTGCCATTCACGGGCGTAGGGATCATAAAAATTACGGTAAAACCCGTAACGGGACACCTCATCATCGAATCGAATGGAGTTATAACCCGCTACACAAGTATTTGGCTGGGAAAAAAGCGCATGAACTTTACCCATAAACTCAGCCTCTGGAACCCCTTTCAAATTGGCAAGTTGCGGGGTGATACCCGTGATCAAAATTGCTTCAGGGGAGGGGAGATAATCATTGGCAACTTTACAGTAAAATGTCTCAGGCTCACCGATAATATTGAGATCAAAGTCGGTGCGGATCCCGGCAAATTGTGAAGGCCTGTCTTTAGCCGGGTTAGCACCGAATGTTTCATAATCGTGCCAGAAGATAGTGGAAGTCGCGCTTGAAGACATAAGTAACAGCTTTTAGAGGTTATTTGTCAGCAATCATAGCATTGTATTTAGTTGTTTGTCCTTAGCGGTAAAGTTGAAAAAAGCTGTTGACTCAAGAGACCTAGTTTAGTCGAAGAATATGTAAGCAATTTTGGGGTTCTGAGTATCAGATACAATCTAGCATCGTAGATGAAATTACAGTTACTTTTAATAAGTTAGAAAACTGGTGCTGTGAAAAGAAGCAAGGTACAATTTCGCCTCAACGATTGAAGGTGGTGTACTATGTTTGAGCCTTTCTTAACTCAACCAGAGATAATCAAAGTCGATAAACAATGTAAGCTTAGAGTGAGCTTACATGAGACGACGGCTGATTTTAGCTTGCTCCAAGTGATGGATGGTCATATTGGCGAGTTTATTGTTGTCTCTGTAGCGCCTACTGAGCTCTCTATTATGGTGCGTTTGCACCCGTTTCTCTGTGTTAATGTCGAGTCCTCCTCATCTGAGCCAGTAGGGGCTGAATCTGTGTCTCGCTCTGTCGGACAAGGTTGGAGGTTGTTTTCAAGTTTAGGCGTATCACCGAGCATGTGTGCCCAAGAGTTGAAACGTGGAGTCAGTATTACACTCTCTTTTGATCAGTTTGTTCATTTCTCCCTTGAGGGGGGATCTCAATGGGAGATGGTACCTCTTGAAAAAGATAATCGTCTATTTCACGGGCCAAAGGCGTTATTAGAAGCGAGAGCTTTAGTGGCTAGGGGAGTTAATTATGAGCTTTCAAGTGAGCAGCTACTGCTCAATATCAGTGAATTAGAGAAGGTCAGAGGTAAGCTTATCAAGTTTGGCGAAAGCGTCTCTGTTCTCGGTCAAGCAAGATTGAGTGATGAAGTGCAAGATCTGAGTGCGCAGTTGATGAAGAAAAAGCAGTGGTTATCTCGTCAATATCATCACTCTGTGGAGCGATTAAATTGGCAAACTTCAGCTAACCATGGCCAAAAACATGATCTGCAATCGCGACAGTTAGAGTATTATAGGCTTCTATCAACGACAGCAACGAACGAAATGGTTCAACAGCTCATTAAAGATGAAGAGTAGTTAACCCGATGGAAGAGAAAATGAACTACCTGTGCCCCATATGTAAACAACCCCTTTTGTTACAAGAAAAAACTTGGTCTTGTCTAAGTAACCATAGGTTTGATTGTGCGAAAGAGGGCTATGTGAACTTGTTACCGGTACAGAACAAAGGTTCTAAAGATCCTGGTGACAACAAAGAGATGATGTTTGCTCGCAGAGAGTTTCTCAATAAAGGGCACTATCAAGGCCTAAGCGATAGAATAAATACGCTTGCTAAAACCTATGCTAAAGCTGCAAAAAATGGTTTAGATATAGGTTGTGGAGAGGGCTATTACAGCCATCGTTTACAGGAGTGTCTGTCAACGAGTAATGAGTTCAAGCTTAAAGGGCTAGATATCTCTAAATCGGCGCTAAAGTATGCCTCTAAACGTTACAAGGCGATCGATTTTTGCGTTGCCAGTGCATTTGAGATGCCTTTTGCTGATAACTGTTTCGATCTTATGTTACGTGTGTATGCCCCCTCGTTGGATGAGGAGTTAAGGCGAGTGGTTAAGACTGATGGCATACTTATCACTGCATCGGCAGGAGAGCAGCATCACTTTGCGTTAAAGCAGTTGATATATGCTGAGCCTAAACCTCATATGAGTGAAAGCAGTCAGATCCAAGGGTTCGAGTTACTGCATAGGGAAAATTTAGAGTCCTTAATGGTTTTAGAGGATGAGAGCGATATCACTCACTTCCTCAATATGACGCCATACAGTTGGAAACTGACCGATGAGCAGAAATCTCAATTGGTGCAAGAGGGGCTTAAATGTGAATTAGACTTTAAAATAGAGGTCTTTAAGGCAATTTAAACTTTTTTGTCTATTTATTGAACTGGCGCTGTTGAGTTTTTACTCCATTATTTTATGGCGGAAAATCCTAATACCAAGCGTCAGATAACTCTATAAAAAGATGATTTTACCTTGATTTGATTGTTGACATACCCCCAGAATGATTTATAGTGGATGCAGCTCGAAGGTTGCATTTATTTCATGTTCCAATACGATTTGTTCGTCCTGTTAACATAAGTAATGCCGGCATTTTCAAGCTCTACTGCCGTTTAGGCTATATTTTATTTAAGTTACAGGATTTATATCATGTCTCAAGTTACTGGCGTTGTTAAGTGGTTCAACTCTGACAAAGGTTTTGGATTTATCGAGCAAGAGTCTGGTCCAGATGTTTTTGTTCACTTCCGTGCAATCAACTCTGACGGTTTCAAAACTCTTGACGAAGGTCAGAAAGTTCAATTCACTGTGACTCAAGGTCAGAAAGGTCCACAAGCTGAGAACGTTACTGTCGTTTAAGCTTATGCCTTTGATTAGCTTCTAGCTAATCCAAAAGAATTTCTAAGAGCTGCGATTTATCGCAGCTCTTTTTTATTGCCTGAAAAATACCTAGACCTCGACTTCTTATGAGCCATTGCAATACCTCGCATTCTTACACTCATTGGTATTATAGAGCGTGGTTGCTTACCTCCACTTTCTTGTCATGTATTGAGGGCATAAAAAAGCACCACATAAAGTGATGCTTTATCAATGCAAATGTAGTTTACGAGAACAGTTTATCTTCCAAGCTTCTGCCCTTAAGTATTGCTCTATATCGCCAGTTGTTTTGTGAAAAGAGTTGGAACAGTTGAACTTCAAGTTCAATAACATCATTAGCAGAGTAATGGATTAAAAACTCATCCTCCTGCTTCTGTGTCACTGAGTTAACTCCGTTTATGGCAGAAATCTCACTGATAAGCTGAGTTTTATCACAAGACTGCATCGATACTGTGATGTACTCATCGGTTAAGTTTTCCTGTATCGAAACAGACTGACCCAACTGACCTTGGTCAAGGTAGAGCACCTGATCGCACAGCTTCTCTAACTCATCTAAGTTGTGAGAACTTATCACGAAGGTGATATCTGTTGAGAGGGTTTTGACCAGATCGCGAATTACCTTTGCGTTTGCAGGATCTAAGCCCGCTGTAGGCTCGTCAAGCAAAACTAACTGAGGAGAGCCTATTAAGGCTTGAGCTATGGATGCACGTTTTCCCATGCCATGACTTAAGGATTGCGGTTTTTGCTCACTGACATCGCTGAGCCCAACCAGAGAGAGCACTCTCAGTCCTTCATCTTTTGCAGCTTTGGCTGTTAATCCCTGCAGTGTACCAAAAAGCGTAAATTGGGTGATTAAATTGAGGTTAGGATCTAAGGTCGCATCTTGGGGTAGAGAGGATACTTTTCCAAGTAGGGCTTTACTGCTTGGCTTCTCTCCTAGAATCGTGACGCTGCCTGAGCTGGGTAACAGGTAACCACATAACAAACTAAATAAGGTCGTTTTACCTGCACCGTTAGGTCCAACAAGTGCGATAGGAGAGCCTGAGCTTAGCTCAATAGAGACGCTATTAAGGGCGAGTTTACTGCCATAGGATTTACTGAGTTGCTCACATTTAATCAGGCTCATAGCGAACTCCTATTCATATAACTTCGTCCTAAAAATAGCAGGACTGCCGCTTGAATCAGTGGAATTGGAGCATAAACAAAGCTACCAAACCCTTGAGTGTTGATCATCATACTGAGTTGTGCTCCAGGCAATACCCACTGTATAAGTTCGGCAAGGGAGGGAAGCTGGCTATTGATGATAGCGATAATAATCGCACTGATAGCCCAAAACAGAATGGCATATATGGTTGCTTGCCTTGCTGTATTTGCATATAGAGAGAGAATGGCCATCATGGCGGTGTAGGGAAGCAAGATGATAAACAGATTAATGAAAACTAATGCGCCAGAGCTAAGTGCCGGTAGCAACAGTGACATATCTCTCGATGCTGCCAATATTACCGTGGCCAGTATTGTCAGTATGAGCAGAAGAGACTGGATCAACATATGGCCAGTAAAGCGCCCAAAGAAGATACTGTCACGTCCAGTTCTTAATGAGAGAAATCTAAAGGTGCCTCTGCTTTTGTCTGATGCGAACTGATCCGCTGAGACAAAGATACTAAATAGTGGAAAGAGATAGAGCGCAGCTATCCAAAATACTGCCATCTCAGCGACTTCCCACTTAAAGAGTTCATTGATTGAGTTTTCGCCAAACACGGCGCTAATAAGCTGTCTGAACTCCTCTGTTAGGAGAAAGCTTGATGCGCTACGAATTGGATAGAGAAGGATCAGTAACCACACTAGTGAAAATGCGAACAGTGAGATTAACCCTCTAGGGTTAAACAGGAGCTTCTTGAGCTCAAATTTTGCCAGTATGAGGCTGTTTTTCACCATACCGGGGCTTGTTTGTGATTCCAATGTGATCCCTTATTTTCATTATAATGAACGCCAGAGCGAGTCAAGCTAGATGACCCTAACACCTAAACTAGCGGGTTAATAGTTGCATATCGTAACTTAATATGACGATAACTCACCAGCTTCCACTGGATTGTTAATCGAGAAGATCTTGTAGTGCCTCTTTGAGCGTCTTAACCTCTAACTCAAGTTGAGACACCCTAAGGGTTAATTCATCCATCTCATCTTGACGCTTACTTGGTGCCTCTCTTTGTGATCTGCTGTGCTCAGATATAGGCACAGACTCCCCCTTAACTTGATCTGAAATTAACTCTTCGAAACGGGAGTCACGTCTGCCAGGCTCTTTTGGTAATTGATGTACCAAAGAAGGCTCTCTTTGTGCAAGGGCTAATAGTGCATTTTCTACTTCATTAAGGTCGGCAAACTGATGCAGGCGCCCACTGCGACTCTTTAGTTCACCCGGAGTTTGCGGACCTCGTAAAAGTAATAAGCAAATAAGCGCAAATTGTGCTGGTGAGAATTGAAGGTCGCTAAACTCCGTATTACAGAACCTGTGTTTGTATTTAGTCACACGAGAGCCAAAACCTGTTTGGTCAGTGACAAGCCGCTTTTTCATTAAAGAGTCGATGGCTGATTGTGTTTCTGACTCTGTCATTGACATTACAGGATCACGACTTGATTTTTGATTGCAGGCAAGTGTGAGAGAGTTAAGGGACAAGGGGTATTGATCTGGTGTGGTGACCTCTTTCTCAAGAAGACAACCTATGATCCTAGCTTCGTGAAGCGATAAATTCATGTTTTGAAATCCATAAAAAAAGCATGACTTTGTTATAACAGAGTCATGCTTCTAATCAAAGGAGGGAGTGTGAAGATATCAGTTTACTGCTTGATAACTAGCCTGTTCCCTTAAAATAGGACTAATCTTGATCGACTAGGCGTATTCCATCAGGTGAGATAGTGATCTGTTTTGCCTTATATAAGCCGCCAATGCTCTTTTTAAACGCCTTTTTGCTCATCGATAGCTTGGCATAAATGGTGTCGGCATCGGTTTTATCATTTAAGGGCAGATAGCCGCCAGCTTGTTTAAGCTTAAACATGATGGTGGTTGAGTGCTTATCAAGCTCCTCTTTAACCCCTTTTTGCAAAATAAGATCTATCTTGTCATCACCACGAACTTGCTTGATAAAGCCTTTAACTCGCTGACCAAAGCTGAGGGAGCGAAACACCTCATTTTTGAAAATAACGCCCCAGTGGCTGTGATTGATAATGGCTTTATAGCCAAGATCTGTTGTGCCACCGATAATCAAGTTAACCTCTTCACCGGTATCGTAGGGAGGCGGTGTTTTATCGAGAAACTTATCGATTTTTGATGAGGCAACAATGCGCTCATCGGCGCTATTGGTATAGATATAGACTAAATAGGAGCGACCCTCTTCAATCTCTCTATGTTGCTCGCCGAAAGGCAGTAATAGATCTTTCTCTAAGCCCCAATCTAAGAAAGCACCATAGGGCCCCGTTGCAACGGCTTTTAAATAGGCAAACTCACCCACTTGAGCGATAGGCTTACGTGTGGTCGCAATAAGCTTATCTTCTGAATCCAGATAGATAAATACCTCAACTAGGTCGCCAAGGTTACACTCTTTTGGCATAAACTTAGTCGGCAATAAAATTTGGCCAAGTTCCTGCCCATCTAAATAAACACCAAACTCAACGGTTTTAACGACTTCAAGTCTGCTGGTTTTGCCTATCTGTATCATGTGATTCTCAATTGCTGACAATGTATCTTCGATTGCGGATTATAGTGGAAAAAGGAGTAATAATCTTGCGATGATTTGCCTCTAATTTAGGTATTTGACTAAAAAGAGAGCATTAGCAGCCACTTTTAAAAAATTACATGTTAATGTTTATCTCCGATAATCGAAAACTTAACCTTGAAGATGTGATAATTAGTCTTGCATAATCATCGTTTGGGGTGTTTAATTGCGCCCCCATTTTTATTGGTTTAATGACTGTTGCCTCAACCTATTACTTAGGTTGAAATTGAGACGAAATGAGTTTAAAAAGACTCAAAGGCACCATTTTTGTCTTGGTCTAAATCGATGTGATCATTGATAAGTTGGTCACACACTTATGGCTACTATAGGTTTAATGATATGAGTAATTGGTCTATTAATGATGCCCGCACAGGGTATAACGTTAATTATTGGAGTCAGGGACTCTACGGCATCAGCGATGAAGGTGAAGCAACTGTATCACCAGATCCAACTCGACCTGAGTGCAGTATAGGGCTCAACGAACTGGCAAAAGATATGGTTAAGTCAGGGGTTAACCTGCCTGTGCTGGTACGTTTCCCACAGATATTACACCACAGGGTGAATAGTCTGTGCCAAGCATTCAACCAAGCGATACAGAAGTATCAATATCAAGCCGACTACCTGTTAGTTTACCCGATTAAAGTCAATCAGCAGCAAACGGTTGTTGAGGAGATCTTGGCCAGTCAGGTTGAGAAAGAGGTGCCTCAATTAGGATTAGAGGCGGGCAGTAAGCCTGAGCTAATGGCTGTATTGGCCATGGCCCAAAAAGCCAGTTCAGTGATCATCTGTAACGGTTATAAAGATATCGAATATATCCGTTTGGCATTGATCGGTGAAAAACTGGGTCATAAAGTCTATATCGTGCTCGAGAAGTTATCTGAGTTAAAAACGGTATTAGAGGAATCAAAAAAGCTGGGCGTGACACCACGTCTGGGTTTACGCGTACGCCTTGCGTTTCAAGGTAAAGGAAAGTGGCAAGCCAGTGGTGGTGAGAAGTCTAAATTTGGCTTGTCAGCCTCTCAGGTATTGACGGTAATTGAGTCGCTTAAGAGTGAAGAGATGCTTGATTCACTTCAGTTGCTGCATTTCCATTTAGGCTCTCAAATTGCCAATATTCGCGATATTCGCCAGGGCGTGAGTGAAGCGGGTCGTTTTTACTGTGAGCTGCAAAAGCTCGGCGCGAACGTAAAGTGTTTTGATGTCGGTGGTGGCTTAGCTGTCGATTATGATGGCACCCGTAGCCAGAGCTCAAGTTCCATGAATTACGGCTTAACGGAATATGCGAACAATATCGTTAGTGTCTTGACCGATATCTGTAATGAGTATGAGCAGCCGATGCCGAGGATTATCTCAGAATCAGGCTGCTATTTGACTGCGCATCATGCAGTGTTGATAACAGATGTGATTGGTACTGAAGCTTATAAGCCTGAAGATATCCAGCCGCCAGCTGAAGATGCACCTCAGTTGCTGCATAACATGTGGCACTCTTGGAATGAGATCAGTGGCAGAGCAGATCAACGAGCATTGATTGAGATCTACCATGACTGTCAGAGCGATCTGACTGAGGTACACTCTCTGTTTGCTTTAGGCCAGCTATCACTGACTGACAGAGCATGGGCAGAGCAGGTCAACTTAAGGGTTTGTCATGAGCTGCAAGGCGTCATGAGCAGTAAGTACCGCTTCCATCGTCCGATCATCGATGAGTTGACAGAAAAGTTAGCCGATAAGTTCTTCGTTAACTTCTCATTGTTCCAATCTCTTCCGGATGCGTGGGGTATCGATCAGGTGTTCCCGATCATGCCACTTTCTGGTCTAGATAAAGCGCCAGAGCGCCGTGCTGTGATGTTAGACATCACCTGTGACTCAGACGGTACTATTGATCAATATGTTGATGGTCAAGGCATTGAAACAACACTGCCAGTTCCAGCATGGAGCGCAGAGAGCCCCTATTTGATAGGTTTCTTCCTTGTGGGCGCATATCAAGAGATCTTAGGTGATATGCATAACCTATTTGGTGATACTAACTCTGCAGTGATCCGTCTTGATGACGATGGCCGAACTAATATTGAATCAGTATTGGCCGGTGATACCGTTGCAGATGTGCTTAGGTACGTTAACTTAGATGCTGTGTCATTTATGCGTACCTACGAGGAGCTAGTGAATAAGCATATTCAGGAAGATGAGAGAGCGAATATACTCGAAGAGCTGCAGTTAGGCTTAAAAGGGTATACCTATCTTGAAGATTTCTCATAAGCAGCCATGCACGCTTAGCTTATTTGTATCAAGTTAGATCAGGCCCTTAGGGGCCTGATATTGGGTAAGCCTACAGATGTTTTTTGAAGGGTCAGAAAAAAGAGTTGAGGTGCTAGTATCACCTACAACTCGCTCCTTACGTCTTCTCGATGAGCAGTTTTGGAGCGATGTGGTAGCCTGCGCTGACGCAGAAGTACTCTCTAAGATGGGTAATGAGTGTTGTGATGCTTACCTGCTTAGTGAGTCTTGCCTGTTCGTGTGGGATGATAAGTTTTTGATGTTGACCTGCGGAACGACAACCTTAGTGGATGCGGTGATCTTTTTCGTTGATAAGCTGGGTGAGTCTGCGATAGCCTCAGTGAGTTACCAACGTAAAAGTGAATATCTCTCCCATCTGCAAACCAGCAGTTTTGAGGAAGATCTGTCACGACTCAGAACAAAATTGTCCGGTTCGGCATACCGGGTGGGTCATCTAGATACTCATCATCACTATATTTTCACCTCTGATCCTCAAACTCAGCCACTGAAGGTCAAATCCAACAGTGAACTTTTGATGTACCATATCAAGGGCGAGGTGGCTGACTATCTTAGGAGCGATGCACAGAGCTGTGAAGGGATCCGTGAGTTGCTAGCACTGGAACATCTGTTTCCAGACTTTTGCTTTGATGACCACCTTTTTACCCCTTTTGGTTACTCGATAAATGGCTTGTGGGAGGATAAGTATATGACGATTCATATCACCCCTCAGGAGCAAAGCTCATACGTGAGCATAGAAACAAATTTGCACTTTGAACTCTATCCGTTCAATATATTCTCCGCATTGTTGAATAAATTAAACCCACAAAGCTGGGATGTGATTGGATTCAACCGTCAGGTTATAACGGATGGATTCCCCCCTTTTGTATCGGTAGCCAGTTGTGCTCTGCCGATCAATAACAATGAAACAGTACAGTTCAACCAGTATCAACAGCTAAACAGTGAGCTGTTGCAGCCTGAACTGTTGTAAGTTTAACTTTATAATATTACGGAGGTTTTATGACCACAATTGCTGACAAGCCCGATTACTCTCTTTATTCCAATGCATTTGGTTATTTAAGACAGCCATTAGATTTCAATCCTTTAAAAAGTGATGCCGACGTGGTGGTTTTAGGTTTGCCTTTTGATATGGCAACCACTGGACGCTCTGGTGGCCGTATGGGACCTGGCGCAATACGTCAGGCTTCGGTAAACCTTGCTTGGGAAGAGACACGCTGGCCTTGGAACTTCAAACTAAGTGATCATCTTAGTATTGTTGATGCGGGCGATCTGGTTTATGACTGCGGTGATTCTGCTGATTTTACCCAGAGAGTTGAAGATTTCGCGACCGCGATTTTGGCCTCAGGTAAGGCGATGCTCAGTTTCGGTGGCGACCACTTTGTTACTTTACCGCTGCTTCGTGCTCACTATAAGACTCACGGCAAGATGGCGTTACTGCACTTTGACGCCCACACGGATACTTACAGCCAAGGAAGTAAATATGATCATGGTACCATGTTCTTCCATGCGCCTAATGAAGGTATTATCGATGCTGACCACTCTATTCAGATAGGAATACGTACTGAATATAATCGAGATGATCACGCTTTTAAGGTCATTGATGCTGCGACGGCGAATGATCTTAGTGCTGATGAGATAGTGGCTCAAATTATTGAACGTATTGGCGATCTTCCTCTGTACATCACGTTCGATATTGACTGTTTAGATCCCGCTTTTGCGCCGGGTACAGGCACCCCTGTTTGTGGCGGTATTACCAGCGATAAAGCGATGAAAATCATTCGTGGTCTAGCCGGTGTCAATGTTGTGGGTATGGATGTGGTTGAGGTTGCGCCTGCTTATGATAACGCTGAAATTACAGCATTAGCTGGTGCAACGTTAGGACTTGAGATGCTGCACGTATGGGCTGAATCAAACAAACGTAATAAATAAGCTGTTGCTCCTATGGATAGAGGATAAAGATAGATGTCAAAGCTGAGTGATATCAGACGAGAGTATTCATTGGGTGATCTCCACAGAGACGCTTTGCCTGATGAACCTATGAGCTTATTCTCTAAATGGATGGAGGAGGCGAGGGACTCTGAGTTATTGAGCGATCCTACCGCTATGTCCATTGCAACTGTGGATGAGAGTGGACAACCTTTTCAACGTATTGTGTTGTTGAAGCGATTTAGTGAAGAGGGTTTTGTTTTTTTCACTAATTTAGAGAGCCGTAAGTCGCAGCAGATAGCCCATAACGCAAAAGTGAGCTTACTGTTCCCTTGGCACTCTTTAGAGCGCCAAGTGGCGATAACTGGTGAAGCAGAGGCTTTGTCGACGGCCGATGTGATGAAGTATTTTATCACTAGACCGAAAGAGAGCCAGATAGCCGCTTGGGTATCACAGCAGTCGAGTAAAATTTCAGCAAGGCAAGTGCTTGAAACTAAATATGCTGAGATGAAGGCGAAGTTTAGCAAAGGTGAAGTACCGCTGCCTAAATTTTGGGGAGGGTATCTCGTCAAGCCTTCGAGTATTGAGTTTTGGCAAGGCGGAGAGCGCAGACTTCATGATCGCTTTCTCTATGATAAAGGGCAGTCTGGCTGGGATATCTCTCGCTTAGCACCGTAAGTTTTTGGCTGTCTACTTGTGCGTTGAATGAACCCATAAGGGGATAACTATTATGTCATTTATTCACTTTGAATTAGTTTGTCAAAAACACTCTGAATAGATCAACTTCTTATATTGATTGGTATAAAAGGGACTGTGAATACAGTCCCTTTTTTATTGGGATGAAAACATACTCAATTAATACCAATCAGTATAAAGATTTGATCGCTCAGCGAGAGTTTAGCGGTCCTGAGGCAAGGTCCTTAATTGCTCCTCGGCTCTAGCATCCTGCTTCGCCCTACCTCCTATATCTGACTTCCATGGAAAGGAAGAAATGTCTTATTTTGTATGGAACAAAATAGACCATATCGTCTTGCATTAATGACATTCACCACATCTGACCTCCAGGGTCTTAAGCGTTCCATACGCTTTAAAGACATTTCCCATATCCCTATGGGTCAGTGGAGGAAATGTCTTATGTATGTCAGGAACATACAAGACCATGTGGCTTGCAACGAGTGAAGAGCATAATGAAACTAGGTTTAAGCTCCCTCTTTGTTTATAAAAAGTCGCAGCATCAGCACCGCTAAAACTCGCCTGTAAGGAGTGTTTTTGGCTGCCTACTTCTGCGTTGAATGAACTCATAAGGGAATAACCATTCTATCATCCATTCGCCTTGAATTAGTTTGCCAAAAGACACTCTGAGTAGATCAACTTCTTATACTGATTGGTATAGTTCATTCTTATTTACATTCACTGTGTTTGATTCATATACTGTGTTGACTATTTCTGAATCTATTTAGGATCTGACATGAAACGAACATTGATAGCCCTAGCTCTTGGGACTGTAAGCTTTATGACGTCGGCAGCTCCATGGACCATCGATAATCAAAGCTCTGAGATTAACTTTATTACCACAAAAAAGGTGAATGTCTCTGAGGTACATGAGTTTAAACAGTTTTCAGGCAGTTTAAATGAGAAAGGAGAGTTTTCACTCTCAGTTGAACTGGCAAGCGTATGGACCAATATAGAGATCCGCGATGCCCGCATGAGAGAGATCTTGTTCGAGGTGGAGGCATTTCCTAAGTTGGAGCTCCAGGCGAAAGTTTCACCTGGTGTATTAGCCAAGATGGCGGTTGGCTCCCGCAGTGAGATGCAACTTAATGCCGAACTCTCTTTCCATGGTAAAGAGCAAACGGTGCCGATGAGAGTGAGTGTAGTTAAGCTCAGTGAAAAAGAGGTGCTAGTGCTCAGTAGCCAGCCTGTAATTATTAATGCTGAGCAATTTGGCCTTTCTAGTGGAGTTGAGAAGCTTCGTGAAATTGCTGGGCTAACCTCTATCGGTCATTCAGTGCCAGTATCTTTTATATTGAACTTAACCCGTTAGCGTTTTTCGGTTGTAAATTGAGCCCTTAACCATTAAATGGTATTAAAAAGTTAAAAAAAGGCCAATTAAACTGGCTAATGAGCATGGCTTCAACCATGCTCTTAATGAGTAGTAGCATAGAGGTAAAGATGGTTACCGATAAAGATGGATATACGCACCTAATTCAATTTCTCACTGAGCATTTGTCACTGTTTGAAGGCAAGCATGATGAGTCATTGACCGATGATACTGTTTTAGAGCTATTTGAAGAGCAGCTCGCTGCACAGATCATTATGGTGTGTGGACAGAATCCATCTTTAAACTTTGCACAGAGAAATAAAGTGATTAGGGAGGTAGACGCTATCGTTTATGATCTTGAAGAGATATTGGCAAGTGTCGCTCACCAAAAAGTCACACCTGAGCAAATTTCATTTATCACAGAGTTTTCAGGTTTAATTAAAAACCTGTTTGATCAAGAGATTGCTAAACTACTGGTTTAGTAAGTAGCCATCTTTTTTGGGCTATTAGATTTGGGTCAACTCAATATGGCATCTAAGCTTTTTAGTAAACCAAGCGGAAACAGATCCACTCCTCGAGGTGAAAATGATGCCACGCTAATCTACTCATTTCACGATTACTATTTTTTTGAGCAAGGAGCGCGCTATGCTTGAACTGTTAAATGGTTTTGACCATGATACAGTTGCCATTAGAGCAACAGGTGTCGTGACAGGTAAAGATTATGATCAGCACCTAATGCCTGTTATTGAAGATAAGCTAAAAGATCATGCCAGCATCAAGCTGTGGTATGAGTTTGACGATAAATTTGAGGGAGTGACTGTTGGCACGCTTTGGGATGATGCAAAAATAGGTCTATTTCACCTGAACGACTTTTACCGTGTTGCAATTATTACTGACAGTCAGTTGGTTGCAGGCATGGCCAATACCTTAGCTTATATGATCCCGTGCCCTGTGAAAGTTTTTGCACGAAGTGAGGCTTCTGAAGCCACACATTGGATGAAAGAGTCCTAATCGGTTATCCCACTGTGAGTTCGTTCAACGCAGAACTCATTAATGACCTTGCTTTAAAAGCGCTTAATTCTTGCCTAGTAATGACAGCTTAATACTGATTGATATTAATTTTATAAAGAAAATTTAATCTGCCGACTCTGTGTCGGCATTTTTATTTGTTTGTTAGTATGGTGGCACGTAATTCAAAGAAGGAACCGAAATGGTTAAAATTATTGGCTTTTGTATTTTATTTATGACGACAGCTGCGTGGGCTGGAGATAAAGCCATTATAGGTCCTACGGCCCATATGTTCGTTACTGAAACGGGCTTAAATTTCGAAGCAAGAATCGATACTGGCGCTGGAAATACCTCCCTGCATGCTTATGATCTTGAAGTGGAAGGTGGCAGCGCTAAGAAGATGAAAGATAACGTGGGCAAAATGCTCATGTTCACCACTGAAAATGCAGCAGGTGAAAAGAAACGTCTAAAGGGAAAGATTGTTAAAACATCAACAGTAAGTAACTCTCAAGGACGTGAGACACGTTATATGGTTGAGCTCCATGTAGGTGACAAAGGTTTTGAGCGAAAGGTGAAAGTTAACCTAAGAGATCGCAGCCATATGGATTATAAGCTGTTGATAGGACGTAACTGGTTAAAAGGTAAGTATATCGTCGATGTTTCAGATAAAAAGTTAATTGGTCCTGTGGCCCCAATTAGTATTGTTGAAACTGGACTTATGTTTAAAACACGTATCGATACTGGCGCGGTTGAAAACTCGCTTCATGCTGTGGATCTTCACGTTGAGGGCGGCGTTGATGATATGGAGAAAAACCTAGGTAAAATACTTAGTTTTACCACAGAAAACGAGAAGGGAGAGGCAAAGCGCGTCCATGCTATGATTGTTGAAACCTCCCTTATTCGTAATGCTCAGGGGAGTGAAGTACGATATATGGTGGAGTTAACCATAGGTGAGAAAGGCCAGGAATATAAAGTTAAGGTCAACCTCAGAGACAGAAGCAAAATGAGTAACAAGTTACTGATTGGACGTAACTGGCTTCAAGGTCATTACTTAGTGGATGTTTCAATTTAAAGACTCATCAATCATTATTTCTTGTAAATAAAAAAGATGCTGCGGCATCTTTTTTATTTGTGTTGTTAACTTGAGTTAGGTCTTTTTAGCGAAGTGACAGATAGTGCGCATATACTGATTACTTTTAGCTTCCAGGATGATCTGACCACTAAATTGCGCTTTTAACCATCCATTAAGTCTCGACAGACTGCGTTGACTGTTATTTGAAAGCAGTTGCTCATTGAGTTGAGCAAGTTTCTCTGGGCTTACTCCTATGCCGTTATCTTCGACAATAATGGTGATCGCTTCGCTCTCCTGTGTCGCTCTTATGATGATGTTGCAATCGGAGCGCTTATCAATAAAAGCATGGCTAAGACTGTTATTAACAATAGAGTAGAGCAGGAGTAGCAGATCCCAAGAGGGAAGATTAACGATAATATGCTCATCGCACTCTAGCTCAAGGCTAATATTCTCCTCTGTTAATTTAGGCTCAAACACTGCAAGGAAATGACTGAGAAACTGAGATAGATTAATCGCTTTGATAGCTTCGTTTTTGCTCAAAAGTATCTGCTGAAAATGCCTTAATGTGTCAGTATTGTGGGTCAGCAGCGCTAGCATAGTATCGAGTTTGGTTTCCGCTTCCTGTTCATTTTGACACATCTTCGCCACGAGATGATCTTGCTCTATCATCTGCCTCTTAATAAGGGCTGAGAACATTGCTGGAAATAGTAGATAAACACTGGAGTCCATGTGTCTTTGCTGCTGAGCGCCTAAATTTTCATGCTCTATTTGGTTAATAACTTCTTTTTGTAGAGCTATTTGCTGTTGAGCTTGCTTAATCTGCACACTTAATTCTGAGATCTCATTAGTCAATTGCAGGTTATTGTCGTGCAGCTCCTGGGTGATAACTTTTTGAGAGCTGATGTCGAATGCCATATTACCCATGGAGATGGTCTCGCCTTCATCATTAACAATGGGAAATTTTGTTATCTGATAGAGGGTCTCACCATGGGAGGAGGGGAAGGCTTGTTCAAAGCTCTGGGGCTCCTGCGTGTCTAAAGTAATTTTATCGTGTTTCAGTATCAACTCTGCAATGTGGGGAGGAAAAAGCTGCAGATCTTTCTTGCCTAAAATTCCATGTCTTTCAATGCCAATAACTTCACAAAATCTGTCATTGACTAAAGTGTATGAGCCTTGAATATCTTTAACAAATATTAGGTTATGAGAAGCATTGAGTAATGAATTAAGTTGAGTCTTGCGTAATTTCAGCTCATTTTGAGCCAGTTGCTGCACGGCAAGTTGTTCCTCTAAGGCTAAGTTACTGGCATCTAAGCTGGCAAATGCGACTTCAAGTTGATGATTGCGAAACACAAATGCTTGAGCTAGTTGTCCAACTTCATCTTTGCGGTTAGCCGCTTCCAGTTCGAGTTTAGCAACTTGATTCTCCTTTAAGGCAAAAACCATACTTGATATGGGGCGAATAAAGAGTCTGTGTTGCAACAAAAAGAGTAATAGCAGGCCGAAAAGCTGCATTATAACCAGATAGAAACCAATCCTTGCTGCAATATTATTGGCCTCCTCATTAATCGAATCCAGTGGGGTGACTAAAATGATTTTCCAGTAGGTACTGGGCATCAAGAAGATAGATACTAATGACGCTTGATTACTCTGCTCGTTTGGGCTGAGCTTGAATGAGGTGATAAGCTCTGCAGTATTGAGAGTTTTACTGGCGTTTAGGTTTATCAGGGCTGCAAGCTTATCTCTTTGGTTCACCGGAGTGCTCTGTAATAGAGAGCTTAGTTGCTCCTGACTAAACGCTGGGTGTTGTTGGGCGCGCTGAATTAACTGCTCATCGACCTCAAGTAGTTTCTGGTTGATGATTGCCAAGTTTTGCTTCTCTTTAGCCAATTGGGAGAGTGGTTTAAATAGTGAGTTGGGCTCAATAAGTTGTGGAGATTGATGCTCATCGGGGAAGGCGATAACCTTATTGAGATGATCTAGAGCAAAAATATAGCTTTTATTTTCAGTTTTCTCATTGACTGCTTCATTAAAGAAGTGAGCTAAACCTGAAAGGGTGATATCTATCGTCGCAACACCAAGAAATTGATGTTCTGACCACATAGGAACCGAGGCGGTTAACATGGTCTCTTTGGTGTAGGTATCGATATAGGCTTGCGACCACAACACGGTATTTTGGGGGTAAAAACGTATGGGTTTGTACCAACTCTCTTGATGATAATCTGGGCCAATTTGACTATTGTACCCCTCGATTTGTTGTAACTCTAAGCTTTTGTTTCTGGACCAAAAAAAACTGTCTCTCTCCTTTTCTTGATTGAAAGCTGCAGGCTCTGGCCAGAGTCCGCCGCCAGAGATAAGCTGATGTTTACCGTCAGTATTAAGTAAAGCTGGTATTGAGTCCTGTAACACTTGAGTATTGTTACTGTAGAGCTGACCGAGTGAGGCGATAGAGCTAGCCAAACTCTCAATTTTCGTGGTGGTCTGCTCTAAGGTTGCAACAAAGGCTAAGCCTTGATTTTGGCTGAGTACTATCTGAGTTTCTAGATGATGGCTTTTCTCAATAGTAAAAATCAGCCAAACACTGGAGATGATGATGAGTGATGCGATGATAAATTGAATAAAGGAGAACTTGATCGGTAAACTGTCGCGCCAGCGTAGGACCTTTATGGGGGAGTGAGTTGGACTAGAGTTACCCATAGCTAGAGTTAATCCTTAAATAGCTTATTAATTATTTTTAAACAATGGGATTAAACTGTTCTTTAATCGCTTGTTTTAGCTGTTTTACATTTGATATTACGCTGCAGACAGTGATACCGCGAGTGATTTTTACCTTTTTGACACCTCTTGTTAACAAGTGACTTGGCAATTATATAGAGTTGAATAATTGAACATCTTGATAAAATAACAGTTTAGCAAATAAAACAGTAAATTCCCGCTGGTCAAAAGCTTCCATGTCACGTAAAATTTGAGTCTTTTTCTATTTTCACAAAGAAATTAGCTAGCACTAAAAGCAATGGCCTGAGGGCCGCGCATTGGAAGAGATGATGTCACAGTTAACAGAGATCGTAGAACAGGCTTTAGCCGCCATTGAAGGGACGGATGATCTAAAAGCCCTTGATGAAATTCGTGTCGATTACCTAGGTAAGAAAGGTAAAATCACTGACATGATGAAGATGATGGGCAAGCTTAGTCCTGCCGAAAAACCAGCGTTTGGACAAGCGGTTAATCAGGCAAAACAGGCTGTTCAAAAGCACCTGTCTGAGCGTGTAGAGGGGCTAAAAGCTGCCGAACTGCAGGCGACTCTTGCCGCTGAAAGCATAGATGTCACACTGCCGGGTCGTCGTATCGACAATGGTGGTTTGCACCCTGTGACACGTACCATTGAACGAATTGAAACTTTTTTCGGTGAACTTGGCTTTAGTGTCAAAGAGGGACCGGAGATCGAAGATGACTTCCATAACTTCGATGCGCTTAATATTTCAGAGCATCATCCAGCTCGTGCCGATCATGACACCTTTTATTTTAACCCTAAGGTGATGCTACGTACCCAAACTTCTGGTGTACAGATCCGTACTATGGAAAATGAAAAACCGCCATTGCGTATTATCTCTCCAGGCCGTGTGTATCGTAACGATTACGATCAAACACACACACCTATGTTCCATCAGGTTGAAGGTCTATTGGTTGCTGAAAACGTGAACTTTGCAGAGCTGAAAGGTATCTTGCACGATTTCCTACGCAACTTTTTTGAAGAAGATCTGCAGGTGCGTTTCCGTCCATCATATTTCCCGTTTACTGAGCCATCAGCTGAAGTGGATGTCATGGGGAAAAATGGTAAATGGTTAGAAGTGTTAGGTTGTGGCATGGTTCACCCTAATGTACTTCGTAGTGTTGGTATTGATCCTGAAAAATATTCTGGATTTGCTTTTGGTATGGGCGTTGAACGTCTCTCTATGTTGCGCTATGGCGTTAACGATCTACGTTCATTCTTTGAAAATGACCTACGTTTTCTCAAGCAATTTAAATAACGGAGCTGTATTAGCATGAAATTTAGTGAATCTTGGCTTCGTGAGTGGGTCAATCCAAACATTAGCCGTGACGAGTTGTCACATCAAATTACGATGGCTGGTCTAGAGGTCGATGGCGTAGATGGTGTTGCCGGTGAGTTCTCTGGCGTTATCGTTGGTGAAGTTGTCGAGTGCGGTCAACATCCTGACGCCGATAAATTACGCGTGACTAAGATTAATGTCGGTCAAGATGAGTTAATCGACATTGTCTGTGGTGCATCTAACTGTCGTCTTGGCATCAAAGTGGCTGTGGCTATGGTTGGTGCTGTACTGCCGGGTAATTTTAAGATCAAGAAAGCCAAACTGCGTGGCGAGCCATCTTTTGGCATGCTTTGCTCTTATGGTGAGTTAGGTATCGATATTGAAAGTGATGGTATTTTAGAGTTGCCATCAGATGCTCCTCTTGGTACCGATCTTCGTGAGTACCTAAGTCTTGATGATGCGGTTATCGACGTTGATTTAACGGCTAACCGTGCCGATTGTCTTGGTATGGCTGGACTTGCCCGTGAAGTGGGTGTACTTAATCGCCAAGCGGTAACTGAGCCAACATGGGAAGCGGTTGTTCCCTCGATTGATGACAGTGTTCAGGTAGATCTTCAGGCACCAGCATCATGTGCTCGCTATTTAGGCCGAGTTGTTAAGAACATCAATGTGAAGGCTCAAACCCCACTTTGGATGCAGGAAAAACTGCGTCGTAGTGGCATTCGCTCTATCGATCCTATCGTTGATATTACCAATTACGTGTTGATTGAGTTTGGTCAGCCGATGCATGCCTTTGATCTTGCAAAACTTGAGGGTGACATTCAAGTACGTATGGGAAATGGCGCTGAGAAGCTCACACTGCTCGATGGTAACGAGATCACGGTTCCAGCGGACAGTTTAGTCATCAGTGACGAAAAGAAGCCTCTAGCGCTTGCTGGGGTGTTTGGAGGTGAATTCTCTGGTGTTGGTGCTGAAACTCAAGATATTATGCTGGAATGTGCGTATTTTGCGCCACTTGCTATTTTGGGTAAGACTCGCCGTTTAGGTTTGCATACTGACTCATCGCATCGTTTTGAGCGTGGTGTTGACCCAGAGTTGCAACATAAAGTGATGGATCGTGCCACGCGTCTAGTGCTTGACATCTGTGGTGGTGAAGCGGGTCCTGTCTGTGAAGCTAAGTCAGAAGAGAACCTGCCTAAGCCAGTTGGGATCACACTGCGCCGCAGCAAGTTAGACCGTATTTTAGGCCATCATATCAGCGATGCTGAAGTGACAGAGATTCTTCAACGCCTAGGTTTCAATGTCGCGGTAAGCGAAGGCCAATGGGAAGTGGTAACAGCAACTTACCGTTTTGATATGGCTATCGAAGAGGATTTGATTGAAGAGGTGGCTCGTATCTACGGATATAACAATATCCCTAACACGGCCCCCATTGCTTCTTTGAGCATGCCTGATCATAAAGAATCAGATATCAGCTTAAAGCGAGTTCGTAGCATGTTGGTGTCTCGTGGTTTCCAAGAAGCTATCACCTACAGCTTCGTTGATCCTAAGATGCAGGCACTGGTTCATCCAGAGCAAGAAGCGATGATTTTACCAAATCCTATCTCAGTTGAGATGTCGGCAATGCGCCTATCAACACTAACTGGTCTGTTGAGTGCGGTAGGGTATAACCAAAGTCGTCAGCAGAATCGTGTTCGCCTTTTTGAATCTGGATTACGCTTTGTTCCAGACGAAAATGCTGATTCTGGCGTGCGTCAGCAGGCGATGTTAGGTGCGGTTATTTCTGGTGCTCAAAACGACGAACATTGGTCAATGGAGTCAAAAACTGTCGACTTTTTCGACCTTAAGGGTGATCTTGAGGCAATTCTCGGCTTGACAGTATCCGACGAAGAATTTACTTTTAGATCAGCAGCGCACCCAGCGTTACATCCGGGGCAATGTGCTGAAATATTAAGGAATGATAGAGTAATCGGTGTTATTGGTGCAGTACATCCTAGTTTAGAGAAGCCTTTCGGACTCAATGGTAAAACAATTGTTTTTGAACTTGAATTAGATGCTTTGTTGCATGCACGTCTTCCGCTAGCCCAGACTGTATCTAAGTTTCCTGCCAATCGTCGAGACATCGCCATCTTAGTTGATGAGGAAGTTTTCGCCGGTGATGTTGTAAAAATGATAAGAAAAGTTGGCCAAAATCAGTTGGTTGGCATAAACTTATTTGACGTATACCAGGGTAAAGGTGTTGAGCCGGGCCAAAAAAGCCTAGCGATTGCACTTACATTACAAGACAACACTCGTACACTTGAAGAGAAAGAGATAGCTGAGATGGTTGATTCAGTTGTTGACGCTCTTAAGACCGAGTTCAACGCATTGTTGAGGGATTAAAAGTATGGCACTTACCAAAGCCGAAATGGCAGAGCATCTTTTTGAAACACTTGGGATTAACAAGCGTGTGGCTAAGGAGATGGTAGAGGCATTTTTCGAAGAAATTCGTCAAGCACTCGAAAGTGGTGAGCAGGTCAAGTTATCTGGCTTTGGCAACTTTGACCTTAGAGATAAGAATCAAAGACCGGGAAGGAACCCGAAAACAGGCGAAGATATTCCAATCTCTGCGCGCCGAGTAGTAACGTTCCGACCTGGACAGAAGCTTAAAAGCCGAGTCGAAGAGGCTAACGCTAAGTAAGAACTACTAACGTTAGTTAAATGTTAAGGCCACTCTAGGAGTGGCTTTTTCAGTTTGTTTATATCGTCAGAGGTTAGTTTTTTGTCGAGAAAACCTAAGTATTTTAATCGAAGTTTTCATGCTTCCTTACTGCACCCCAAATATTGGCTAACCTGGATAGGGATCCTAATCTTAGTGATTTTTGGTCTTATGCCTGCTTGGTTTCGCGACCCTTTAGCCAGACTTTTGGCTAAGTTGGTGATGAAAATAGCAAAAAAACCACTATCTGTTGCCCGTGTTAATTTAACGACCTGTTTTCCAGATAAGTCTAGCGATGAAATTGAGGCATTAATTAAAGATAATGTCGAAAATTTTGTGATGATCTTACTTGCCCAATCTGAGCTGTTAGTGCGCTCTAAAGCGAATATTATTCGTCGAGTAAATCTACATGGTTTCGAACATGTCACCCGTGCCCGTGAAGCTGGACAGCCTGTTATCTTTATCATGCCTCATGTTTGGGGAATAGAGTATGCTGGCTTAAGGCTGAATCTGGAACTGTCTATGGTGAGTATGGCTAAAGCCCACCGTAATGGCTTATTTAACTGGTTTAACAACCGGATGCGAAGTAGCCAAGGCGGTAATATCTATATGCGTGAGGCGGGAATAAGAGCACTACTATCAGAACTTAAAAATGATAATAGTTTCTTCTATTTGCCCGATGAAGATCTTGGTCCTGATAAAAGTGTGTTTGCGCCATTTTTGGGAACAGTGAAAGCAACCTTGCCCGTTGTTGGACGTTTAGCACAAGCCGGTAATGCACAAGTTTTGCCAGTAAAGATAGGCTATGATCAAACATCTCGCCGTTATGAGTTAACTGTTATGCCTGCTATCTCTCCCGATGAGATGCAGGGAAAAGAGAATGAGGCAATAGCACTGAATAAGGCGGTAGAGCAGGTGATTCAAGCCTACCCTGAACAGTATATGTGGTTTCTCAAAGTGTTGAAGACTCGACCCGAAGGTGAGTCACCTCTTTACTAGGTTTTTCTGAAAAGGTGAGTTTAGCTAACGCGGACTCACCTTTTTTATTTCCGTTAAAGTGTTCTAACCTCAAGCGCATAACCCTTAAGTCTTAATTCTTTTGTTTATATTTTATGTAAACCTTCAGTTTAACTAGATATTTTATCAATCTGTGACACTTCCGTGATAACTGCCCCCTATTTTGATGATGGTGCTCCTTTGTTTGAGTTGGGGCCAAAGTACAAATCAACATAAATGAAATAGGGAAATGATATGAAGGTTAAATCTCTTTTACTCTCAGTAGTACTATTCAGTGGAGTGGGTGTGGTGGCTGGTGCATCATACACAGAAATAGAGCAGGGAAAAGTCGCTGTTGCTAATCGCGCTTCAGGTACGGTTTCAATCATTAATGCTCAGACTGATACCGTCGTTAGCACATTACAGTTGCCAGCCTCTAGCGCAACGCCGGAACCCATGTATGTTGTTTATAAAGAGAATCGTCTTTATGTGGGGGACAGGGCAAATAATCGTATTGTTGTTTATGACAGTTTTGGCTTCAATCTACTCAGTACCATTTCGACGGGACAGGGTGTATTTCATATGTGGGCAGCAAAAAATGCTCAAATGCTGCTTGTAAATAATGATATAGATAAAACTGTTACCGTTATTGATACCAATTCATTAAGCGTCTTAAATACGCTTTCTTTACCGGCAGATCTTATAGAGCAAGGCTTTAAACCCCATGACGTGTTTGTTTCTGACAATGGCCGATCTGCTTTTGTGAGTTTAGTTGGTGGAGGAAGTGGTGATGACTATGTGATTAAACTATCGATTAAGCATAACCGTGAGCTTGCCCGTAAAAAAGTGGGCGGAGATCCGCATCTATTTATCTCTCCATTGAAGCGCAAGACCCTCTATGTGCCTTCTCAAGAGAGCGGTACTGTACTGGCATTAAACACCAAAAATCTTGCAACTCGTTACCAACTTGATGTGCCAAACGCTCACGGAATATTTGCTCAAGAGCGCCGTCTCTACGTGACCAACATTGCAGATGGTGGTTCACAAGGACTCTATACCATAGATGCCAAAAGAAGGCATATTATCGACACGGATAACGCGCCTTATGGTGCGCCGCACAATATTACTGTGACTGCTAATGGGAAAAAAATCTATGTGACTCACTCTGGTGCAACTCAAAATAAGGTGAGCGTATTTGAAACTGTTCCAGGAGTGGCATTACCTAGCTTCTCCACTGAAGTGACCGTTGAGGGCAATCCATTTGGCTTAGCTTATATTCCTCATTAAGTTAGTGATTGATCTGTTCTAGTCGAAAACTGATGGCGCTTAGCTGGAGTTGCTTTGCGCCATCCTACTCATTAACTGCTACTGCTTAGCGGCTCTTGGGTACTGCTCAATCAACTTCTGTATGTTGGTCTTCAATACACTCTCCATGCTGCCACCGAAGGCTCCGACTGAGAGATCGCTTTCCGCTACAGCGTGAAATTTTACCTCTTGGGTCTTAGGATCGGTAACTTTAAGCACTGAGTCTACAGAGCCTTTACCTGCGCCAAAACCACCGAAGTAGCGCGCAGCTCTGTTACCGTAAACAAGGTCAATATCAAGGTCGACGGCTAAAGTGGTGTCTTTATTGTCTAAGGTGTCGACTAAAGTGTACTCACTTTTTTCAACGTAGTTTTTTAGCTCTGTGCGAGCAAAACCTTCCCATTCAACCATCTTAAGCTGCAGCTCTTCATTGGTTTTTGCCGCTTCCTCCTGTGAGTGAATATCAACCTTGCCTAAATAGATATTCTTGTACTGATGTAGATCACTTGAGCTTTTTTCTGTTCTAACGTGTGCAGCGCCACAGGCTGTTAAAAAAGTGATCATTAAAGAGAGAGACAAGAGGTGTGTGATTGTTTTTTTCATTTTAGCTTCCTAGCTTAATTATATTGAAACAGTAGAAAAACCTTCTACATTGATCAGTTTCTGCCCCAGTGTAGCTTCAGGCAAAAGACTGACGGGTGAAGATAAACCTATTGGGGGGTGATAACAAGAGTAAAGGTTGTGAAAAAGTTGCAATTAGGTTGGTTTGGTGTTCTTTTGAGCAGTGATGGAATCAGTATAAGAAGTTGACTGACAATACACTCCTTGCAGAACAGCCCACTTATAAAAGTGGGCTGTAGTAATACAAGTTAGAGAATATGCTGACTATTAAGCTCTCTGGTGCTTATTTCACCTGCATCGATCTTCTTAAATTGTTTATATAGATACTCACGAGCTTGATCTGCGCGTTGCTTAAATTCAGCTTGGTTTATGACATCGTTGTCCAGTGTCATTAACCTTGCTTCTGCCTTCCACCTTTTGATGATTTTAACCTCTTTTAGCGGATCGATAGGTAAAATCTGTACATGTGCCTGATTCCAGCCCATATCGACATCAAACTCTGCTAGGTATTCTTTACCTGCTTCTACATTAGCCTCAAGTACAGAGTAACGTTCAGAGAGCGCAACAAAAGTATGCTTACCTGGCTTTACTCGAACTTGAAAGTAGGTGCCGCTTCGTGTGCTGCCAACATAACCCTCTTCAGACCAGATATCGAAGGGGACTTCACCAATTAAAGTTTCCATGCGGTAGAAATTAATGACAGCGGTTTCATCATCAGGAGTAATGGGATCAATTGCAGGTTTCATGACAGGGAAGCCCAATAATGCAGGGTTTGCTAACAAGTTATCGTAGGCATCATTCTTTCTTACCTCTCCGATATCTTTGGCTTTTTTCGTCTGCATTACCATAGAAGCGCCTAGATCATATTCAAGCTCCTTCATCTCTCCTGTTGTGTAATCAACTGACATAAAAATGGTTTGAGCAGGCTTGTTATCGACTTTAGCATAAGCAAAGCCTGCTAAGCCTTGAACAAGGTGAATGGAGTTTATCCCTGACTTTAACTTTAGTAGTGTATGGGTGCCATTCCCGAGATCTGCCACAACTTTGTCATTGGCTGCAAGCCAAGCACCACGTGCACCGCCTTGAAATTTAGATCCTCTGACAACATAGACAAAGGTTTCATCTTGAGTTGGGGTAGTCTCTGGTTTGAATTGGCTTACGAGGGCTGGGTCGACTTTGTAAGTTGTTGAGCATGCAGTGCTGAGTAGTACAGTGGCGAGCGCGACAAAACGAGCTGCACTGAGCTTTATTTTTGTTATTTTCATGATTTTTATTCCCTTAAAAAGTTCGAACAAAAGTACGACACGAGTACCTTGCTGTCAACAAAGTTGTAACATAGGTTTTAACTCTTTTGGCAGATTAATTATCTTTAGATAGAGCTAGAGGTGGGGGATATGGCTACTGGAATGTGTAAGTAAAATGTTGACTAACAGTTGTGAACTTGTCATTCTCAACTTCACTTAATTCATTCTTTACATATTTCTGCTTTATCAAAAGCTTTATCAGTTTCCCGTATGCCTGCGGTGTTGGTTACTTAATGAAGGTGTTTCAATCACAGTTTAATATTCATTATGTGAGCGTAGCAGTTATCTTAATTAGGTTTATTTAACTTTATGATAATTAAGAATATAGAATCAAATGTTTCGGGTGAAAGGGAAGTTTGCCATGAGTGTGACCTGAATGTTGTTATTCCAAGTTTAAGGGTAAATCAAAAAGCAGTCTGCCCTCGTTGTGGTTATCTGTTATCGGCTAAACGTGCAAACTCCCTAGAGCGCATTTTAGCGCTCTCAATCACCGCATTAATATTTTTGTTAGCATCAACACTCTTTGACTTTATCTCTTTTAAATCAAGTGGTTTGGAAAATAACATTAAGATGTTGGACAGTGTCGGTATTTTGATCGACAGTGGTTATACGGCATTGGCCATTATTGAGCTTGTTACCGTATTTTTTATTCCTGCTTTTGTACTACTTAGCTTGATCTATCTGCTCTCTTTTCTCATTAATGGCCGCTACCCGCGGAAAGGGCATCGGCTTATGGAGATCATATTCAAATTGATCCCTTGGAATATGGTTGAGATATTTTTGGTGGGCACCTTGGTGAGCTTAATTAAGATAATCTCACTTGCGGATATTATCTTAGGCCCCTCATTTTTCGCTTTTATTTTGTTCTCGGTTTCCATGACTGCTGCTTTGCTGCATATCGATAGGCGCTATCTATTTCAGGCTTTAGACTCGAGATATACAGAGAATACTAAAGCATCAACATCAGTGAAGCAGGGGGAGCCTGCAGTTAACGAGAGTCTTGTTCATCATGTGGATCCTAGTTTGTCAATCCAGAAAACTTGGGCCTTGATTATCACCTCTATCTTGCTCTATATCCCTGCGAATACACTGCCAATCATGAATACTCGATTACTAGGGCAAGACGATCCTAGCACCATCATTGGAGGAGTGATTTTATTGTGGCATCACGGCTCTTATCCTATTGCTATGGTGATCTTTGTTGCCAGCATCATGGTGCCAATAGCCAAGATATTGGTGCTTATCTGGTTAAATTACAGTGTGCAAACCAATTCGATGAAACTCGAGCATCAAAGGATCATACTTTATCGCATCGCTGAGTTTGTTGGCCGCTGGTCCATGATTGATATCTTTGTGGTGATTATTCTGGCAAGCCTAGTCCAGTTAGGAAACACCATGAGTATTGTTCCTGGGGCTGCGACTTTTGCTTTCTCTGGCGTTGTGGTTGTAACCATGTTGGCAGCAATGAGTTTTGAACCGAAATTAATTTATAACTATAAGAGTGCTTATGAAAACAGATCAACAAGTTGATGCAGATGTTAAGCAAGTAAGAGGCATTTCTGCTATCTGGTTTGTGCCCATCGTTGCCTTGCTCATTGGTGGTTGGATGGTCTATTACCACTGGAGTAATCAAGGCCCTGTAGTGACGCTCTTTTTTGAGTCTGCTGAGGGGATGGAAGCGGGTAAAACCAAGATTAAGTCTCGGCATGTGAATATCGGTGAAGTGGAAAGTATTACCCTTAATGATGCTGGCGATGGGGTGACGGTGACTGCAAGGCTTGCTAAAAACAGTGAGAAGATGCTGGTAGAGGACAGCAACTTCTGGATTGTGACACCCAAAATATCCCTTTCAGGGGTTTCAGGTTTAGATACATTGATTTCGGGCGTATATATTGAGATTGCACCAGGGAAATCTGATGAGCCTATGGATGAGTTCACTGCATTAGATTCCGCACCTATTACACCCATTGGGACACCAGGATTGCACATAACACTTAATAGTGATGAGGAGTTTGCCTACTCTAAGGGAGACCCGATCATCTACAAAGGGCTAACAGTAGGTCAGATTGAGGATGTCTATTTTAATATTGATGAGCGGGTTGTCTATTACAACGCCTTTATCAAATCTCCCTACCATGAGCTAGTGACAAGCAATACTCGCTTTTGGGATGTGAGTGGGTTGACAGTGGATCTCAACGCTGAGGGGATATCGGTTAAAACGGGCAATGTGGAAACCATGTTAACCAATGGCGTGACCTTTGATGTTCCAGATGGGATGCCGCTAGGTGATAAGATCACCGAGCGGGATTATTTCGATATTTTTAATGACTATCAAAGTGCCAGTAACGCACGTTATAAGCATTCACTCCAGTATGTGGTGTTTGTCAGCGACAGTATCAGAGGGCTAAATGTGGGGGCTCCGGTTGAATATCGTGGTGTACTCATCGGCCAAGTTGCCTCGGTAAATTTAGCCACGGCAGATCCTAATGTGATGTATAACGAAGCGATCCGCATTCCAGTGCTAATAAGCTTACACCCAGGGCGAGTGGGGCTACCAGATAATGAGCAAGGCATTAACTTGATGAATGAGCAGAATATGCACTGGGTGAAGAGCGGTTTGCGAGCCAGTTTAAAAACGGGAAACTTACTGACAGGCAGCTTGTTTGTTGAATTACAGCACTATGATATGCCCGCCATTGACCATATTGAAACCTATGAAGGTTACGCTGTTATTCCTACGGTGAAAGATGAGTTCTCTCAAATTGCGGGTAAGTTAGGGCAGTTTGTCGATAAGTTGAATCAGCTACCACTGGACGAGATAGCAGGCAATGCGAACGGTACTTTGGTTAATGCTTCAGTGTTACTCAAAGATCTGCAAGGCACCAATCAGAGTTTGGATAAACTGCTTATCAGTGCTGATCAGCAGGAGCTTATTAGGGAGTTAAGGCTCACGCTGGAAAATGTCTCCTTACTGACACAAGATTTTTCTGAGGGGTCAGAAGGTTACGAGGAGCTAGAGGAGGCGATGAAGAGTATCTCCGATGTAATGTATGAACTTAAACCTCTGCTTGAACAGTTAAAACACCAGCCAAATGGGCTTATCTTTGACTCTGGTACAAAAAATTATGAACCGAAAAAACATTCAGGGGCTAATCAATGATAATTAAAAATATTATCCCAATCACGCTTCTCGCTATTAGTCCATTTTTAGGCGGATGCAGTGCAAGTTCTGAGTCAGATATGACCAGTTATTATATGTTGAATAACCCAGCCTCCTCTGGTGTTGCCCAAGCGGTGCACAGTAAAGATAAAGCTAAACAGAGGGTGTTACTGTCATTGGAAGTCGCTGATTATCTGAGTTCCCCCTATCTGGTGATGCAGATGGATGAGCATAAAATTCACTATGCTACGTTTCATATGTGGGCTGAGCCATTAACCGATAGTATTTTCAATTCGCTTTTACATGATCTCAATGCCATGAGTGATACAGAGATATTTGTGCCTGCACTAAGACGAGATCAAGATTCACAGCAAACTCACTTGAGTGTGTCGATTGATTATTTTCATGTGACTAGTCAATCTAAAGTCATTCTATCTGGTAGCTATGAGTATCAGGGCGGCCACCGGAACTTCTCTTTTGAAGCGACGATGCAAGAGGATGGTTACTCACACTCAGTGGCTTTGATGAGAGCGCTGATGCAAAAACTGGCCAAGCAGATAAGTTCAACTTGATTGAACAATATGAGTTGCGACGTAACAGCAAAGGTTCGTCGCCTCTTTAATTCACTTTTATCTGCTCAAAGTCAGGTCGAGGTAAGCGTTCTAAAATACCATAGAGGTAGATGACGAATAGTGAGAGAGCCGCACCGGTCATAAATAACCAATAACCCCCGAAGTGGTCGAGTATAATACCGCCGCCAAGGGGGGCAAAAGCAAAGCCAAATTCATAAAAAGAAGCGGCTCCAAAGTAAGCGCCTCGAAGGTGGTCTGGTGCTAAACGGTCGATATGCACATTCATGGTCGGAAATAGAATGGTCTCGGCCAAGCTCATCACTATTACCGCGCCAATCCAACCCCAAAAGAGATCAATTGGGTTCATCGCTAACCAGACTTGCGAGATAATCAGTAATACCAAGCCAAACTGGATCCGCTTGATTAAGCTATGGCGAGCCATTATTTTTAACAGTAAAAACTGGGTGGAGATTATCACTAAGGCATTGGTGAATATCATCGCGGAGATGAGTTCAAGCAGGTTTGGTGCCTCAGAGCGGGTTAAGTATTGGATTAATGAACTGTCCATCTGAGCATAGATAAACATGCAGAGTACATTAGCCAAGATCAGGCATTGAAGTAGCTTATCTTCCAGTAAAATAGTCATCATGATCTTGCGGGTAACCACTGGCGCTTTGGTTTTTTTAACATCAGTGTGCTGCGCTTTTTGGCTATCGCTGCTTTCTGTTTCACTCTTATCTCTGGCATGATCTTTAAATCCCCAATAGAGCAGAACAAGCAGTAAGGCAAAGGCCACTGCGGTAATGTAGAAACTCGATTGCTCGCCAGTAAGACCTAACCACACTCCCAATAGAGGACCCACAGCGCAGCCTACATTCACGATGAAGTAGAGCGACTGCATCGCCAACTCACGAGTTTTGGGATCTGTGATGATGTCACCAATTGCTGCTGAGGTGAGTGGACGCCACAAAGAGGTGGCAATCGAGCACAATGTCATCACCACCACATAGCCGCTGACCGTATCAACCTCCGCCAGCAACGAAAATGAGATGATGTAGAGAATGCCTGTTAAGTACATCAGCTGGTGCCGACCAATTCGGTCAGATAAAGAGCTACCGATAAAGCTAGTAAAAACCGAAATAATGGCGGCACTGGATAAAATAAGTCCTACCTGCGTGGCCGATAAGGCAAACCTCTCATATAAGATCACCGCTAGAAACGGCCAGACCATATAATAGCTACCGCGGGTGATAAAGGAGCCAAATAGAAAGATCCACATTAGGCGTGGGAACTGTCTAAATCTGCTGAGAGAAACGTCACTGTTCACAAAGGAGCCTTAAAAATATCGAGAAGTGAGTAAAAGGCGGGAGTTTTTCATCATACTGAGATTAGAAAGTTAACTAGTTATTTCTAATCGGGTTATTCGCAGTAATGCCACAGCCGTCAGTCAAGGTTACTCTATCGCACTGTGACGTTTTAAACAATTACATAAATGTAACAAGTGATCTCACAAGCGCTAAAGAGGCCATAATGGGTAAGGTTTGTTTTATGCGTAATTGTTTTCACTCCATTGCAATGACAGAGTATATTTATACCGATTGGTATATATCCATACTCTTAATCCTTTATATAAAAATATAAAATTATTTAAGGGGTAATATTATTAATTAGACTCGGTAGTGAGTTTATAGCGTAAAAAGTAAGGAAGAAACTGATATTAATATCATCGAGTGTTAAATCAATGTACAAGTTGAATGGATTAATATCATTATTTTCTCCATCAAGATTGAATGGGTTATATCTATAAAAAGGTTAGATAGGAAACTAAGTTCCTCTTTTAATAGAGGAGTTAGATGTCTAGCTAGAGAGTTATTAAAAACGATGGGGTTAAACCTATTATCTGAAAGGTAGAATATATCTCCATATTGCAGTGTACCAGACTCTAAATTATTAATTTACTAAGCATCTTTTATTCTCCACTTTGTAAAATATTAAATAATATGAATGCTGAATATTCAGTGCTTATTATATCTACATGCTTATAGATTAATATTTATACTAAAGTCGCTATACTTTGGTCTAAGTGAAACGTGATATTTATTTAAGTTCTTTGAGATATATAGGGAATACAGAGTTAAATAATTTAAGGGTAAAGTGGATATATTCTACTTTGGGATATTTTTTTAGCATAATAAAGTGTTGATGCTTACTGATTGGTATTTCATTTTTATATAAGAAATATTTTTATACATCTTGTTTTCAGTGTTTTTATTCTTAGAGACGATGAGTGTTTTTTTTGAGTAGTTCAAATCCTCCAATTACTTAATAACCCCTATAGTATGAACTCTTTAGGAGTTTTTTATGAATAGGTTAAAACTTCCTTTCAACAGATACTATCTGTATTCATTTTGCAGGGAGATATTTAACGGCCATGACAAATAAAATGCCTGTGGCCAAGAGCTTGTTATGCAGTAGAGTGAGCCGAAAACTGCACTGGTGCTTGGTCTTTAGTGTGTTTATGACATACATCACAGCCTATTATCGTTATTGGTATACATCTCAGAGTGAAGTGGCGAACTGGTACCTTCTGCTTGTCCATATCAACTTTGGTATTCTGGTGCTAGTGCTAACTGTTGTTATGCTGACTTACCGAATGCTAAAGAGGTCAGCGCATGTCACTAAGTCGAGTGTTCTAGCTGCTAGAGTAGTCCATTATTGCTTGTATTTTATCTTGCTCATGATGCCTATCGCGGCCTACATAGGCACAGCTGTCGATATACCTCTGCTAGGCGCTGTTTACTTACCTGGATTTTTTAGGTTTGAAGTGGTTGAGCACTGGATAAGAGAGGAGTTAGGGATGCTGATGATCGCCTTTATTGAGCCATTTGCTATCTTTCATAAAGATGTCGGCGCCGACATCATTTTACCATTTTTACTCTTGGGGCACATAGGTGCTGCAGCTGTTCATCTGTGTCAGCAAGATGGAATGAGCTGTAACAACGAAAAAAGGTAATAAAAAAGCCGTAACTTTAAAATATTACGGCTTTCGATCATCTAGCTAGATTGAATTAATCTGTGATGAGCTGATACTCATTGCGTAGAATATCGATGATCTCTTGCTTAGGATCCTCACTGATAGTCAGCTTTTTCCCTATGACCTTCTCTGCAATACCGACATAGGTGTTTGAGATATCCATCATGACGGATTGAGGTAACTTGTTATCGGCAGCGAGTGCGAAACGCTCAGGCATGCGCTCCTTGTTTAGCAAGATATCCGGATCTGGGAAGTGATTAAGTAACCACTGTCTGAATCCCTCTTTTGATTTTTCGATTATCTTGCCATCTCGGTGTGCCGGGCCATCCCAGATCCGTGAGCTGTCAGGTGTGCCCACTTCATCCATATAGATAAGCTTCTCCTGCCCGTTTGCATTTTTAACGTAGCCAAACTCAAACTTGGTGTCGATAAAGATCTGATCTTGTGCATCAAGAGCGTCACTGATCACTGCAAAGCCCTCTTTGAGGAGTTTTTCGTAGAGGTCAATATCAGAGAGGTTACGGAAGTTAAACCCTTCAAGGTGGCGCTCTAGATCGGCACGAGAGACGTTTACATCATCGGCTTCAGGTACGCCTTCAAGGCCTGTTAACACACCTTTAGTCGATGGTGTGATTAAAATTTCGGGAAGTTTTTGATCTTTCTCTAATCCTTCCGGTAGCCTAATGCCGCAAAATTCACGCTCACCAGAGCTGTATGCGCGCCACATAGAGCCTGTGATGTACTGTCTGGCAATGGCTTCAACCATAACTGGTTGTGCTTTTTGAACAATCCATACGAAAGGATGTGGCACATCGAGAATATGGCTGTCGGCTAACCCTTTCTCTTTAAAGAGTTTAAACCAGTGGTTTGAGATAGCGTTTAGCGCCGCTCCTTTTCCTGGGACACCATTAAGACCGCCTTCGCCTTGCCAGATGCAGTCAAATGCAGAGATGCGATCACTGATCACCATAATTGCAAGGGGAGTATCGACAGGAACGTCGTAGCCTTTTTGTTGAATTAAACGCGCACTATCTTGCTCTGTAAGCCAGTAAACACTGCGAACCTTACCAGAATGAACGGCCTTATCTGTACGAATAGGAAGATCATCATTAACTGCGAGAACTTTATTAGAGAGATTCATAGGGTCTTTTATTATATTGGATGATTTCGGCGGGAATTGTAGCAGAAGTTCTCATTCGCAACAGCTTTTTAGCGGGGGAATCGCAGTTGCGAACAGTGTTTTTCATTTTACAAGCAAACACGGTTAAGTGGGTTAGAAATGATGGCGATTTTATTCATGTTGAGCTTCTGAATTATAAATACATTTACTGATAACTTTGAGGGGAACTGTCTATGTTGTTTGTGTCATTACACCTTAATGAAACGTTAGTTTTGGGTGAACGGGTTGCAGTGAGAGAATGGGCTAGGGCAAATTGACAGTTTGTGGCTTGGGGTCAACACTTGATTAGGGATTGAGGTTAACTTTAGGTTGGAGTGAGTTAGATGATATATTTCTACCGCTTTCGCAAACAATGTGGGGTCGAAATTCTTGGGGCTATTTAGAGCTTTTAATTGGATTGCAGCCACTATTTTTCTCCTTGTTCATATGAGTTTACTCGCACAAGAGAGACCTGCACGTATTGTGTTTTCAACCAGCAATTATGAGCCCTATGTGGTCAATACCAAAGGGGTTGCAAGTGGAGTGATCCCTGACATTATCGAAGAGGCGTTAAAAGGTAGTGTTTTTGCACCTGATATTATTTTCGAGCCATGGCTCCGTGGTGAGCATGCATTAAAAGCAGGAAAGGTATTTGCCTGTTTCCCCTACCTTAAAACAGCAGAGCGGCAGGGTGAGTTTGTTTTTTCTGATCCACTTATCTATTTTTTTCCTAAATTCTTTTACCTGAAATCTCGCTTCCCCAATGGGTTTGAATGGCAGAAGTTGTCTGACTTCAAAGGTTACACTTTAGGAGGTGTCAGGGGATACTGGTATGAGAAACAGTTTAAACAAGCAGGTTTAACGATTCATTATGTGACTTCAGATAAACAGAATATTGAGATGCTAAAGCTAAAAAGGGTAGATTTTACCTTAATAGATGAGCTAGTGGGGTGGGAGTTAGTGGGTCAATCTTTCCCTAAAGAGCTTGCCAGTTATGAGGTGGCTTCGAAGCCTGAAAGCAGCGCAGCTTTTCACCTGATGATCTCGCACAACTACCCAAACTCAAAGGCGATCACTCGGACGTTTAACTTAGGGTTAAGGAGGATTGTTGAAAACGGAACTTATCAGAAGATATTGGAGCGCTATCAGGTGCCTCAAGGGTACTCTGTGGCTGATTGAAGCTTTTACGATTTACATCTGATAGCGCCTGATTATATCAGTTATTTTTCCACTACTGCTTAGCTCAACTATCTTAGTTTCTATCTGCTTAATCAATGGCTCTGGTAACCCTTCGCTGTAGGAAAGGTGTATCGGATAGGAGCTGATCACAGATGAGAAGTCGATAAAAGCATACTCATCTATCTCTAGCCCCAAGGTTTTTAATGTATAAAGCGCTCGGTTTTTCATGGCAACAAAGGCGACACCTCTGCCAGTTTTCAGTGCTTTTAGCGCATGTTCATGACTACCAACTTGAATATGCTTGATTTGGCCCTTGATAAGGTAACTGTCTAAACCTGGGTAGGAGAACCCTTTTAATGTGATCAGGGTTTGACCAAACAGATCTTCTATTTTTGAAAAGTGAAGATCAGTATCTTTGTCGGTAATGAGTTGGTGCGACACATAAAATAGTGGATGCTGGGAGAGACGGTTATTTTGTATTTCGACGCCATCACTGTGTTTCCAAGCGGGAGATCCATAACTTATCCAATGACTTTGATTCTCTTTCTCCATCATAAAAAGCATGCGTTTAAAGGGATAAGTTTTGTGAATGAGATTTGTGCGTGACCCCCTGAGGATGGAGGTGATGATGTCACTGATAATTCCTTGATGTTGTCCAGTATCATCAACTATCTGAAAAGGTTCAGCCTGATGTGCGATAACAAAATAGGTCAAAGGTTTTGCATTTAGTAGAGCGGAGTGAGATGCACTACTAATTAATAAGCCGCATAAGGAAAACCAATGCCTTAGTTTGATAATTTTACCTCACATTTTATACATTATGTTTACATATGAAGCGATTATACTGCTGATGTATTAGGATTTAAACAGATAAAGCCTCATTAATGAGGCTTTATCATTTCTAACTGTACAATACTGTTTTAATTCGCTTTTAAATGGCGTTTACGCAAATTATCAGTGATATCGGCTAGACTGAGCTCTTGATCTTCAAGTAGCACTAGTAGGTGATAGATGAGATCCGATGCTTCATCAATCAGTTCAGGCTTGTCGTGTGTTGCAGCAGCTAGTGCTGCTTCTAATCCCTCTTCACCGACTTTCTGTGCAATACGCTTAGTGCCACTTTCAAACAGATGTGCGGTATAACTGGACTTTGGGTCATCGCCTTTACGATCCGCAATCAAGTTGGCCAAATTATCGAGGAAAGTGTGAGCATTTCCATCTGGCCAGCAGCTCTCAGTTTGCAAGTGACAGGTAGGGCCGTTAGGAAGCACTTGCATCAATAAACTGTCGTTATCGCAATCTTTGTCAATGGCGACTAGCTCTAATGTATGGCCCGATGTTTCTCCTTTGGTCCATAATGCTTGCTTACTTCTGCTGAAAAAGGTTACTGAGCCTGTTTCTAAGGTTTTATCCAGTGCAGCCTTATCCATGTAGCCCAGCATGAGCACTTTCCCAGTTAAATGGTTCTGTACGATAGCAGGGATCAGTCCATCTTGCTTATCCCAATCTAGTGAGTTTGAAAGTGCTGATTTGTCTTTTACTGAATCGGTCATTATCTGTTCCTATCGCTTAAGCATTGAGCCTGATCTTCATTGTTGTTAGCGGCGTGTGGGGATCTTGTGCTGAGCTAAGTAGGTTTTCAGCTCATTGATGTCGATGATCCCTTTATGGAATACACTTGCTGCGAGTGCAGCATCAACCTTGGCTATCTCAAAGACATCTTTAAAGTGCTCCATGGTTCCCGCACCGCCTGAGGCAATAAGGGGTACATCGCAGATCTCTCGAATGATGGAGAGCTGCTTTAGATCGTAACCTTGACGTACGCCATCTTGATTCATCACATTCAAAACAATCTCACCGCAGCCGCGTTTTTGCACCTCTTCAACCCAGTTTTGAGTAAACCATTGGGTATCTTTGGTTGCGGACTCATCGCCAGTAAACTGTTTCACTCTGTAACTGTCGCTTGCTTCGTCATAATAGGAGTCGATGCCTATCACGATACATTGACGGCCAAACTCATCTTGTAAGCGTTGAATTAAACTTGGATCGGAGAGGGCGGGTGAGTTGACGGAGATCTTATCTGCGCCAAAAGCAAGCTTCTCTCTGGCTTGCTCTATGCTGCTAATGCCACCGGCTACACAAAAGGGGATATCGATACGCTCAGCAACTCTGCTCACCCAGCTTTTATCGATAACTCTGTCATGGGCACTGGCGGTGATGTCATAAAAGACTAACTCATCCGCTCCTTCTTCGGCATACCTTGCAGCTAAAGGGACGATATCACCGACAATTTCGTGGTTGCGGAACTGCACGCCTTTAACGACTTTCCCCTCTCTGACATCAAGGCAGGGCACGATACGTTTAGCTAACATAATATCACCTTGGAGCTAATGCTTTGTTTTGTTAAAACGACAGTGGTGTTTTTTAGATTTTCTAGGGTACACATAGGTGATAACACTTACATTCAACTAATTAAAAATGAATAGACCTTCACACGAATGAATAGTGGTGCATAACAATGCAGTTATTCTTGAAATCGAATATACAGGTTTTTTACACCGCAGTTAACATAAAAAGCAGAACACCTAGTTATTAAATAGACTTTTCTACCCTTGATGTTAATTGATTAAAAATAAGCGAGAAAAAACCTTAATATCTCAGTTTTCGTTGCATAAACTTGTTGATTCTCTTTTGACTAGTCTAGGGACGTATTTGTGTGTCTTGCTTTCAACCTTGTACTCATCTTTAGCTGCTTTCCTCTCTTTGGTTAATTCGATGGCCAAATTTGCCGCTTGCTGTGCCATCTCTTCAATGGGGTAGTTAAGCGTAGATAGCTTTGGCCTTGAATAGCGAGAGAGCAGAACATCATCAAAGCCAATCACCGAAATATCTTGGGGAACTCGATAACCGTTGTCCTCCAGTGTCGATATTGCCCCTATTGCCATAGCATCGTTATAAACAAAGAGTGCAGAGAATGTTTTTCCTGAAGAGAGTAAGTGTTGCGTTGCTATCTCCCCGCCTTGAAGGTTGGGTTCGCCGTACTCTATTAACTCCTTGTCGATAGCAAATCCGGCACCGGTCAACTCCCGTGTGAATCCTTCGAGTCTGAGCCCTGGATCTTCAATTTGATATTTACTAGATATAGAGGCAAATTTTTGGTGGTTTAAGGCGAGTAGGTGACGGGCTGCTATTTTCCCTCCCTCTAGGTTATCTAGCCAGACACAACGGTGTGATATCTGTTCTATGTGTCGATCGATTAACACAAGCCCTGGAATTTGCTCGGATAAAGCGATTAACTCATCATCGGTGAGTTTTTTACTGTGAACAACCATCACATCACATCGCCTCTCTCTGAGTAGATTTATCGCTTGTCTCTCAGATTCTGCACTCACCAAACCAGTACTTAACAGTAGCTGCATACTTTGTTGCCTGGCGACTTGCTCAACCCCGTTAGCTAATGAAGCAAAAAAGGGATCGGTCAATGAAGGGATAATAACCCCTATAGTGGTGTTCTTTTGTGTGACTAAGGCTCGTGCATTTGCATTGGGTGTGTAGTTGAGATCAAGCATCACTTTGGTGACTTTCAGCTTGGTTTTCTCTTTCACTTTCGGATCGTTATTAACAACACGGGAGACGGTTGCGACCGAGACTCCTGCGACACGAGCAATGTCTTTGATTGTGGACATAAGATAACGTTTACATTATTTGAAAATCGTATTTGTTGATTAATATACACATAGGAATGAATCTAAACAAGAGTCTAGCTCTTTGTTCATCTATAGCTTGGTTAATAGGTTAGTAACTCTTTTTGTTTTCTCATTAATAGTCTGTATTTAAAGGGTTTAACCTTGTTCGTTATTGTATGTGGCACTTGTTTAAAATATCAGTGAACACAAGTTGATGCCTCAAGGTTTAAACTGAATCCCCCTTTATTCATCAAGCTAATAAGCTTTGAATTTATGCTGTCTATTGCAATTGAAAATGGAAACGTTTACATTTTGTCTATTCGTTATCTATTAATACTATAAATATGACTGTTGAATTTGATCCTACTGAACACCCACATCGCCGATATAACCCATTAATTGATGAATGGGTCTTGGTATCGCCACATAGGGCGAAGCGTCCATGGCAAGGCCAAGTTGAAGCTTTGGATGAGGAGGATAAGCTCAGCTATGATGAAAATTGTTTCTTGTGCTCCGGCAATACGCGTATCAATGGTGAAGTTAACGAAAAGTATACTGACACTTTTGTTTTTAAAAATGATTTTGCAGCACTAAAGCAAGATACTCCTGAGCTCCACAGTGATGACCCTCTGTTTACTATGGCAACGGAAAGGGGAGAGAGTCGTGTGATCTGCTTCTCGCCAGATCACAGTAAAACTTTACCTCAACTTTCAGTTGCAGAGATCACCGCCGTGGTTAAAACCTGGAAAGCGCAAACCTCTGCTTTAGCAGAAAGCTATCAATGGGTACAAGTTTTTGAAAATAAAGGTACGGTGATGGGCTGCTCTAATCCCCACCCCCATGGTCAAATATGGGCTCAAGACCACCTACCCACACTAGTTCAGAAGAAGCAAAAAGCGTTTGATGCATATACCCATAACTATGGAACAAATCTACTGCAAGATTATGCTAAGCGTGAAATTTCTGATGAGCTTATTCAAGGTGAGCGTGTGGTTGTGAGCAATGCTGATTGGATGGTTGTGGTGCCTTATTGGGCCGCCTGGCCATTTGAAACCCTGTTATTGCCACGTTTTCCTGTTCAACGTATGACGGATTTGAATGGTCAGCAAGAGAGTTCACTTGCTGATATATTGCAGCAGATCACTATTCGTTACGATAATCTGTTTAATACCTCTTTCCCCTATTCTATGGGGTGGCATGGGGCTCCTTTTGATGGTGAGGAGCATCCTGAATGGACATTACATGCTTCATTTTTCCCCCCTTTGTTACGTTCGGCTCAGGTTCGAAAATTTATGGTCGGCTATGAGATGTTAGCTGAAGCGCAGCGTGATTTAACCCCAGAACAAGCAGCTCAAAGATTACGTTTAGCTTCGAATGAGCATTATAGAACAGCAGGTCAGTTCAAAGCGGCGACTTGATATTTAGTTTCGGTGATTTTAGTTAGGGTGTGATTAAGAATTCTTATGTCAGATTTAATCAATAAAGTAAGCACTGTTTTTGAAGTGGGCTTTCATTACCAAGCCCAATACGTGCTCCAAGCTCCCGGGCGCGTAAACTTAATTGGGGAACACACAGATTACAACGACGGTTATGTTTTACCTTGTGCGATTAATTACTGTGCGGTTGTTTGTGCCAGTCCTCGTGAGGATAACTTAGTACGAGTTATCTCGGTTGACTACGATGGAGCGACAGATGAGTTCTCACTTGATGAGGACATTATTCCTACCAAAAATAGTTGGGCTAACTACATTCGCGGTGTGATTAAGCACTTGAAGTTGAGAGGCTATCAGTTTGGCGGCGCCGATATTGCTATCGGTGGAGATGTGCCTCAAGGTGCAGGTTTAAGCTCCTCTGCCGCACTGGAGGTGGCAATTGGTCAAACCTTTAAGGCTTTGTATCGTTTAGATATCAGCCAACAAGAGATAGCGTTAAACGGTCAAGAAGCTGAAAACCAATTTGTGGGGTGTAACTGTGGAATTATGGATCAACTGATTTCTGCTGAAGCTAAAAAAGATCATGCCTTGCTGATAGATTGCCGAAATTTAGCAACAACGCCAGTGGCACTACCTAAAGGCAACAGTATTGTTATCGTTAACTCCAACAAAAAACGTGGCTTAGTTGACAGTGAATATAATACTCGCCGTAAGCAATGTGAAACTGCAGCGAGATTTTTTGGGGTGAAGGCACTGCGTGATGTTGATATAGACACATTTAATGCCCGAGAGCCTGAGCTTGATACTTTGATAGCAAAACGTGCAAAACATATTATCACTGAAAATGCTCGAACCTATGCTGCCGCTAAAGCGATGGCCAGTAACGATATGCAGACACTGCAGCGGTTAATGGCTGAATCTCATGCATCGATGCGAGATGACTTTGAAATTACCGTACCTGAAGTGGATGCATTAGTCGCCATTATCAAGTCTGAAGTTGGCGTGCTCGGCGGTGTACGTATGACAGGTGGTGGTTTTGGTGGTTGTGTAGTTTCTATTGTCCCCGATGCATTAGTTAACCAGGTTATCAATGCTGTAGAGGCGCAATATTATGAGCAAAGTGGCTTATGGGCTTCCATCTATGTTTGTACCGCACAAATTGGCGCTGGCTCAGTTTTTACAAGTTAGCTTGAAGCGGGTTTACTGCATTTATACAAACAGTGCTCAATTTAAATGAAGAAGATGATAATAAATTAAAAAATAATAAAGATAGGAAGGAAGAAAATGACACTCGATACCCTCGATATTAATGTTTTTATTGCCTACGTGGTGGGCTTGGTCATCATAGCGATCTGGATATCGCGAGGTGAAAAATCCCATGAAACCAATACAGAAGATTACTTCTTAGCCAGTAAGGCATTACCATGGTGGGCTATCGGCGCTTCATTAATAGCCTCAAACATTTCAGCTGAGCAGATCATCGGTATGTCTGGCTCTGGTTATGCAATGGGGCTCGCTATTGCATCCTATGAGTGGATGGCGGCAATTACCTTGATCTTGGTGGGTAAGTACCTGTTACCGATCTTCTTGAAGAATGAAATATTCACTATGCCTCAATATCTTGAGCAGCGTTTTGATAGCCGAGTGAAAACAACCTTAGCGATTTTCTGGATAGCTGTTTATATCTTTGTCAATTTAACCGCAGTGTTATGGCTAGGTGGGTTAGCGATTGAAGCTGTCGCGGGTGTTGATGCCATGACGGGTATGCTTTTCTTATCTATTTTTTCTATTGCTTACTCACTCTATGGTGGTTTAAAAGCGGTCGCGTATACCGATATTGTGCAAGTTGTGTTGTTAGTTTTTGGCGGCCTGCTACTAAGTTATTTAGCATTGACTCAAGTCGCTGATGGTGAAGGTTTGTTTGCAGGTTTTGCTATCTTAAGTGAGGAGCTTCCCAGCCACTTTGATATGATTCTCAGTCCTGATAATGCTAACTATATGAGTTTACCAGGTATTTCAGTGCTTATTGGAGGTATGTGGGTGATGAATATTAGTTATTGGGGCTTCAACCAATATATTATTCAGCGTGCACTTGCAGCTAAAAACTTGGGTGAAGCGCAAAAGGGGATCGCTTTTGCTGCATATTTAAAGCTACTTATGCCGGTGATAGTGGTTTTGCCAGGTATCGCCGCCGTGGTTTTATTTCCTAACTTGACCTCACCTGATTTAGCATACCCTTCTATGATGAGCCTGATGCCTGTTGGGATTAAAGGGCTAGTGTTTGCAGCTTTGGTTGCTGCAATTGTTTCATCCTTAGCTTCAATGACCAACTCCATTTCTACTATTTTTACCATGGATATCTACGCAAAGTTAAAGCCTGCTAAGAGCCAAACTCATTACGTTAATGTAGGTCGTGTTGCGACTTTAACTGCTTTAACGATTGCATTATTAACGGCAAGACCATTACTAGGGCAGTTTGAGCAAGCGTTTCAATATATTCAGGAGTTCACCGGTTTGTTCACTCCAGGAATTGTGGTGATATTCATTACTGGTATGTTTTGGAAGCGTGCGACGTCAAGGGGCGCTTTGGCGGCGGCAATAGGCTCAGCGGTTTTCTCTGTAGCATTGAAGTTTGGACTACCATCACTGCCATTTATGGACAGAATTGGCTTAGTTTTTCTGCTCTGTCTAGCCGTAACGCTTGTTGTTTCCTTGATGGATAAACCTTCAGATCATGATAGTAGCGTGAGTTTAGATGATGTGAGCTTTATTACCGATAGAGGTTTTAATCTTGCCGCAATAGGTTGCGTGATTATTCTCACTTTCTTCTATGTGACTTGGTGGTAACCTAACTATATTAATACCAAATAGTATTAAGATTTGATTCACTCCAGCTATATTTTACATAGAGCTGGAGTGATTTTTTAGCTATTTGGCCAGCAGGTAATGGCTTGCTCTACATTAAAGTTTTCAATCAATAGCGCTTTGCCTATGATGATGCCATTAGCGCCACTATCTCTGACTGCTGCAACATCATCGAGGCTGGCAATGCCTCCAGATGCTTGCCACTTTATCTGAGGGTAGCTGCTTGCTATTTCGCGATAGAGTTGCGTGTTTGCACCTTGCAAAGTGCCATCTCGGCTAATATCTGTCACCAAAGCGTGTTTTAGTCCATAGGGCTTAAAAGCTTCAACCAGAGATTCGAGAGTTTTACCGCCGCCAGATTGCCAGCCCGATACCGCGACAATTTTTTCGCCTTGCTCATCGATATTGACATCCAATGCCAAGCAGATAGCCTCGGCGCCATATTTTTCAAACCAGCTCTGTACTAGCGCTGTTTCTTTTACGGCAAGTGAGCCGATAACCACACGCTTTACACCAATGTCGAGCAGCTCTATCACTTGTGCTTCGCTGCGAATGCCGCCACCGACCTGAATATTGGCGTCGAGCCCATCGACCAAATCAGCGATTAAATTTGTCTGACGTTTGTCAGGGTCTTTGGCCCCAGTCAGATCCACAATATGTAGCCAACTAGCGCCTTGGTCTTGATAGGATTTAAGCTGAGAAAGCGGGCTTAAATCGAAGGTGGTCTTCTGTTTATAGTCACCTTGATAGAGGCGTACAACTTGACCTTCAATAAGATCGATTGCTGGAATGATCATCAACTTGCCTCCTGTAATTTCATGTTAAGTGAGCCTTTGTCCAGTGCTAAAAAGTTTTTTAAGATGGCTGAGCCTACCGCTGCACTTTTTTCGGGGTGAAACTGCACCCCCATAAAGTTATCTTTAGCGATAGCAGCGCTGAAGGTTTCACCATATTGACTATTGGCAATGGTGTACTCGCTCAGAGGTGCACGGTAGCTGTGAACAAAATAGAGATAACTGCCAGATGCAATGCCATCAAAGAGCGGATGGTCAGAAACCTCTATCTGATTCCAGCCCATATGGGGCAAGGGTTGCCCCTGACTATCGAGCTCTGTTACCTCAGTTGGAATAAGTCCTAAACATTCGCAATCTACCAGTTTTCCCCCTTGCTCTTTAGAGAGACTCCCCATCATCTGCATGCCTAAACACACCCCAAGGACTGGTTGTGTTAGGCCTTGGATTAGTTCGATAAGTTGCTTATTTTTCAAGGATGCCATTGCAGCGCCGGCAGTGCCGACACCGGGAAGTACGACTCTATCTGCGGCTTTAATCGCTTCATGATTGTCGGTGACTAACACATCATCGGTTAATCGCTCGAACGCATAGCGCACTGAGTTTAAGTTGGCGCAGCCCGTGTCTATAATCACGGTCGTATTTGTCTGACTCATGATATCTCCCCTAGAGTCAGGCTGATTGTTTGCTGTTGATTAACCATGACTAAAGCACCCCTTTACTCGATGGCAAGCTGTCGCCTTCAACTTTTACTGCCTGACGTAGCGTACGGCCCAGCACCTTAAATAGGCTTTCAACCTTGTGGTGGTCGTTGTCACCCTCAGTGGATAAGTGCAAGGTACAACGAAGGCCATCGGCGAATGAGCGGAAAAAGTGTGGCACCATCTCTGTGGCCATTGAACCGACGAGTTCACGCTCAAACTCCCCTTTAAATTTAATAAAAGGGCGTCCTGATAGGTCGAGTAAGCAGGAGGCACTGGCTTCATCCATGGGAATGGCTTGCTCAAACGCATCACCAAAACGGGCAATACCGCGTTTATCTCCCAGCGCTTGTCTTAGTGCATCACCAATGGCCAGAGCGGTATCTTCAACGCTGTGATGGTCATCAATTTCAAGATCGCCATCAACCGTGACATCCATCTTAAAGCTGCCGTGGGTCGCTATCTGATCTAACATGTGGTCAAAAAAACCTATGCCAGTTTCAATAGTACCTTTATCTTGGGAGTCCAGATCTATGGTGACGCGTATATCCGTTTCTTTGGTGGTGCGAGTCACGCTGGCAACACGTTCACGAGTTAACAGCTGCTCGGTAATCGTATTCCAGTTTAGGCTCTCGCGGTTATATTGCAGACCTTTAACGCCCATGGCATCGGCCAATCCCATGTCAGTGTGACGATCGCCAATCACTGCTGAGCGGGTAAAGTCGACCTTACCTGAGGTGAGGTACTCTTTGACGAGTCCAAGTTTTGGTTTACGACAGCTACAGTTTTCATCATCAAAGTGAGGACAGAGCAGCACTTCATCGAAAACGACTCCCTGACTCTCTAAAATCTGCATCATCATATTTTGTGGTGCATCAAAGTCATCTTTTGGAAAAGAGGGGGTGCCCAGTCCATCTTGATTGCTGACCATGACGAGCCGATAACCCGCATCTTGTAGTTTCAAAAGTGAAGGAATAAGTTGTGGCTCGAAAACCAATTTCGCTAGACTATCGACCTGTTTATCCGTGATAGGCTCTTCAATCATAGTGCCATCGCGATCGATAAATAAGATGTTTTGCTTCATGATGTGTTAACCCTTAAATCTATTTAATACTTATCATTATTGTTAGCGTATCTAGTCAATAACTCATTGGTTTAATATGTTAATTATTGCATCCGTATCACTTTGATTACTGAAGCTAAAGCGGATGCAGTTAGCCAGTTTGGGATCGTTATAAGCTCTTGCGACAATCCCCGCGGAGTGTAGTTTCTCGCTCACCGTCGATGTTTGAAACTTGGCTAAGACAAAGTTACCGTTAGCGGGGAGTACCTTGGCGCCAATGCTTTGCAGTGTATCGCTTAATCGTGCGCCGCAGCTTTTTAGACTCTTGACCTGCTGTCTCATCAGCTTAATACCTGAATCACTTAAGGCCGCTGTTGCTAACTGTGATACGGGAAGCGGCACCGGATAGGGCGCAATAACCCGCATCACCATGTCGCAAATATATGGGTTAGCCATCAAAAAACCACAGCGTGCACCTGCGAGTGAAAATGCCTTGGAGAGGGTTCTTAATACAACTAAGTTATCATACTTTTCAATAAGGTGAGCAACGCTATACTCAGGGCAAAACTCAATATATGCTTCATCGACAACCACAATACTTTCGGGCAGTTTTGTGAGTACTTGCTCGATATTCTCTACATCAATAACAGTGCCTGTGGGGTTATTGGGGTTGCAGATAAATACCAGTTTTGCACCTTGTGTTTGGTTAACGATATCCTTTGGCAGTTGATAATCAGCGGTCAAACTTAAGCTTTTTACACCAACATTGAACGTCTTGGCACTAATGGCATACATGCCGTAGGTTGGCCCAAAACTGGCAATTGAATCGATGCCAGGAATACAGAAGGTACGAATGAGCAGTTCAATGGCTTCATCGGCGCCGCGGCCGGTGATGATGTTCTGTTCACTCACTCCTGAGTAACGGCTATAGGCCGAGATAAGCTCAGGTGGTTGACACTCAGGGTAGCGATTTAGGCTTGCCAGCTCTGAGTTATTAAAAGGAGACTCGTTAGCATTGATCCAGATATCACCGCGCCCACCGATCCGCCTTGCCGATTGATAGACTTCAAGCTCCAGCAGTTCAGGTCTGGCAAGGCGTTGAGCAAGAGGGCGCTGTTTGATATTACTCATAAGTTCTCTCCAGCTAATGATGCTAAACGAATGGCGATGGCATTTTTGTGGGCATCGAGTTGCTCGGCTGCTGCGAGAGTCATGACCGTTTGACCTAATCCTTGCAGCCCGTCAGCGCTTAACTCCTGTACGGTGAAGCGGCGAGAGAAGTCTGCAAGTGAGAGGCTAGAGACGGCCCGGCTGTAACCATAGGTCGGTAAGACATGGTTGGTGCCACTGGCGTAATCTCCTACAGACTCTGGTGTGTAAGCGCCTAGAAAGACTGAGCCAGCAGCGCGAACCTTATTCAGTAGTTCACGTGGGGCCTGAGTCTGAATAATTAAGTGCTCAGGCCCATAACGGTTAGAAACCTGAACCGCTTCATCCATATTGCTAACCAGTAAGATACGACTGGCACTCAATGCGGTGACGGCTATCTCCCAACGGCTCAGTTGTGCTAATTGCTGCTTAAGCGAAGCATTAACCTGCTCTGACAATAATAGTGAATCGGTAACTAACATCACTTGCGAGTCTGGGCCGTGCTCGGCTTGTGACAGTAGATCCGCGGCAATAAAGTCTGGGTTTGCATCGCTATCGGCAATGACAAGCACTTCAGAGGGGCCAGCTGGCATATCAATACTCACCACGCAACGGCTGTCTTGGGAAACAAGTCGCTTTGCTTCGGTAACATAGCGATTTCCTGGGCCAAAAATCTTATCAACGGCAGGGATAGTTTCGGTGCCAAAGGCCATTGCTGCAATGGCTTGTGCACCGCCTACCTGAAAGATATCTGTGATCCCACACTCTTGTGCTGCATAGATAATGGCGTCATCTATAGGGGGAGGTGACACTAATACTCGCTGCTGGCATCCAGCGATTTGTGCTGGAAGAGCGAGCATAAGCACGGTAGATATTAACGGTGCGCTGCCACCAGGAATATAGAGGCCGACTTTTTCAATCGCTTCTGAGCGCAATTCGCAGCGAACCCCTGCTTGAGTTTCAACTTCAACTGGCGTGAATGCTTGCGCCTTGTGAAATGCATTAATGTTGGTGATGGCCTGAGTGATAGCCTGCTTAATTTCACTGCTGACACGTGATGACGCTGCTTCTATCTCATCCACGCAGAGCTTTAAGCTCTGAGTCTTTATCCCATCAAACTTGAGGTTAAAGTCAGCCAATGCAGCGTCTTTATCTGCTTGTACGCGATTGATGATATCGAGTACATTCTGTTCCATATCGGCATCGCCAACTAATGGGGAGCGAGCGAGTGCAGCTTGTTGTTCACTCTGCGTGAGCTGTGACCAGTTGAAGATCTCCATCTGCTACCCCATCATCTTTTCAATCGGCATCACTAGGATTGAACTGGCACCGAGTTTTGTTAGCTCCTCCATGGTATCCCAGAAGAGATCTTCGGTGCTGACAGCGTGGATAGCAACACGATTGGTATCATCGTTTAGAGGCAACACTGTTGGATTTTCAGCGCCAGGGAGCAGGGCTACAATCTGCTCTAGTGTCTCTGTCGGTGCGTGTAGCAAGATATATTTGCTCTCTTTAGCGCGAACAACACCATTAATACGAGACAAGATTTTTTCGATAAGGGCTTGCTTTGCGGGTAGCTGAACTTCAGAGGATTGGATGATACAGGCATTAGAGCGGTAGATGACTTCAGTTTCATAAAGGCCATTGGCCTCTAACGTGGCGCCTGTAGAGACCAGATCACAAATGCCATCGGCCAGTCCTGCACGTGGGGCGACCTCTACTGAGCCTTTGAGCATACAGTCATTGTAGGTGATCCCTTTTCTCTGCATATAGCGACGCAACAGGTTTGGGTAGGAGGTGGCGATACGAAGGCCTTCGAGGGAGCTGGCATCTTCATAATTAAACTCGTTGGGTACCGCTAATGATAGACGACATGCACCGAAGTCGAGCTCACGTAACTTAATGCAACTTGCTGGTTTATCAAGACGTTCGCGTTCAATCTGCTCCTCTTCGAGCACATTTTCACCTATGATCCCAAGATCGACCACACCGTCCATGACTAAACCAGGAATATCATCGTCACGTACACGTAAGAGATCGATTGGCAAGTTATCAGAGTGGGCGATAAGTCGTTGTTCATTGATGTTGAATTTAACGCCACAACTTCTTAGTAGCTTCATCGACTCTTTCGAGAGGCGGCCTGATTTCTGAATGGCAATGCGTAATCTGTTTGACTCTGACATGATGTTATTCCTATAAGTTGATTCAAATATCTGTTTAAATTTGTTGCTGGCCAATATTAAATCTTTATTTATCAGCCAGATAAGCTAAAACGAAAAACCCCCGGAATTCCTTCCAGGGGTTTTGATATTCTTGAATCAACCGCCAGAAGGATAGTCTCCTTCGGCAGTGAGCTTCCGAAGGCTACCGCATATGGTGGTGATGATGCACAGTGTTCAGAAGCTTTATCATAATCTTGTCTCTATCTCATCGAGTAAATAGGGAGTCTGGTGACTCTTTTATAAAATGGATATCCAAATTATATGAATATCTAATCAATCGCGACAGTATCTTTGCCAGTCGATATATTTAAACTAAACACTTTCAGAAATGATTGCAATAGCTAATTGATAATGATGAATACTCTTCAAGTATAAGTTAGATGATTAAGTCTGTTTCACAATTGTTCTGCTGTCGAAACAAACTACTTGGAACTATGTCTGGGTTAGAGTTGGCTTTTCTGAAATGCTCTGGGCGTGATCCCAAACTGTTTTTTGAAGTACCTTCCCATATGGCTCTGATTTGCAAAGCCACAGTCAAGGGCGATATCTGACAAGCTCTGTGCGCTTGTTTTAAGTCGGTGTTTAACCTGTTCTATTCGGATATAGGTTAAGTATTCTTGTGGCGTGCGTGCAAAACTCTCTTTAAACATGCGGCAGAAATGATACTCACTAAGCTGAGCTAAATCGGCCAGCTCACAAAGATAGATCTGACGGTGAAAATGTTGATGCATGTAGTCACTGATTAATCTTGCAATATGGGGAGCAAGTCCGCCCTTTACTCGATTTAAGGACTTTGTCAGCCCGCTGCTCTGCAACATGGACACCAGTACTGTGTTAGTTATCTGCTCCAGAGCAAGGTGACTTTGGCTGTGCCAGCCTATATTGGCTATTTGATATCTAAACAGTGATTCCAAGCCTGGGTTTTCAAAGAAGGTAAGCTCAGGAACCTCTATGGTTCTAGGGTCCATATCGAAGACTTTCAGAGCGAGCTGTTTAAGGTAGTTATCATCAAAGTAGAGGTGCATAAATTGCTGTGGTATGCCAAGTTGCCAGCGGCTTTCACTGTCTTTAGGCATTAAGCTGAATCGACCTGGCCCACCAAAATCTGCTTGAATATCAGTTCTGTGAGTTTCATAACCCCCACTCAAATACATGCTTAAGGTGTGCTGTTTATCATTGATGTAGAACAAACGTTCCTCGCTGTTTTGATAATGAGCCCAGCTGAGGTACTCCGTTAACGCATGTTGGCGGAAACAGATTTTGTGTGAATCATTAAAACTGATGTGCTTGTTATGATTTTCGCTCATGGTTAAATAGTAACGTTTGGAATTGTAACTCTCAATCAAGGGGCAATATTAAACCGCAATATCGTGTTATTTCTCCCGCTATCGTGACAGAAAGTGGCGTCAGTGTGCGAGACACTGAGTCTATTACCTGATAGATGGGAGTGAATGGTGACGGCAGTTCTGTATGGAGTGATGATTTTTGTTTGGGGATTTTCATGGATTGCGATTAAGTGGCAGCAGGGGGAGGTACCCACTGAGGTCTCCATATTTTACCGCTTTGCTATCGCTGCAGCCTTGATGTTTGCGTTAGGTATTGTGTTTAAAAAATTGCAAGCAACGAATAGAAGGCAACATCTATTTTTTGCCCTTCAAGGACTCTGTTTATTCAGTATTAACTTTATGGCGTTTTACAGTGCGACCCACTATATTGCCAGCGGTTTGACCGCAGTGGTGATGTCGACAGCACCGCTGTTTAATGCACTACACGGCAAGTTAATCTTCAACACGCCTATTAAACGCAATTTTGGTTTAGGAGTCTTTGTCGGCTTGAGTGGTATCTTGTTACTGTTTGGCGGTGATTTAATAGATGCCCAGTGGTCACCAGAGCTGCTCTATGGTTTACTTTTTTCCCTACTGGGTACTTGGTGTTTCTCGATAGGAAATATGATCAGTATCTATAACAGCCAAAGTCAGATCCAGCCCTATACCGCGACCAGTTATGCCATGGCATATGGCTGTGTTGTGCTGCTGATTATCATCACTCTTAAAGGATTTAGCTTGGAGGTAGAGACGAGCACTAGATATCTTGTTAGCTTGGCCTATCTTGCCATTCCAGCATCTGTGATTGGTTTTACGGTTTATCTGATGCTGGTGGATAGATTAGGTGCGAATCAGGCGGCTTATCTGCTGCTTATCACGCCCATCGTTGCTTTAATCACCTCAAGTTTCCTTGAAGGTTACCGCTGGACACTTTATTCGAGTTTGGGGCTTGTTTGCGTTATATCGGGAAATTTGATCACACAAATAAAGCCCTCAATATTGGCTTATCTTTATGGTTTTGTCCGCAGAGAAAGGAGGGTAGACAAAATCTCCAGTTAATAGGTTTTGGTTGTTTTTTTGCACTATACTGCCAATGCAGGACACTGCGATAAATCAACATTTTAAACTAAAGAGCACAGTATGAGTAAAGGTACAGTTAAGTGGTTCAATGCGGATAAGGGTTACGGGTTTATTACACCGGAAGATGGTGGAAAGGATCTGTTTGTTCATCACTCAGAGATCAGAAGTGGCGGCGGATACGCAACCTTGAATGATGGTCAATCGGTTGAGTTTGATGTCGGGGAAGGACAGAAGGGACCATGCGCAACCAATGTGATCCCTGGCTAATCTATTTAGTCAGTACAATAGTCAGCACAATGATAAGCCAGTGAAGTTCACTGGCTTTGTTATATCTATCTTCTGGCTTTGGGGGATTTCGTTCTTGATATGATTTCATTATTCTGGTTTAATCGAAATATTGATTTTACTAAAATAGAGATACCATTATGTCGAGTGCAGATAAACCGCTTATCGATAAACAGGTCATTGAAGAGGCCTGTGAATGGTCAATCATGCATGGCGTAGCGTTTAAAAATAGTGATGGAACCGCAAGACATTGTCCTTTTAGTATTGCACCGATGACAATGAAACATAATGTTTTTCAACATATTATGAAAGTAACGCCTCTACTTACCAAGTTGATCTCTAGAGTCTCAGAGGATCATCTATTTCTCCAATCCTCATTAACCGAAATGGCAAAGGCAGATCAATTTTTTGAACGCTTGATGGCAATTCATAAAGAGATCCATGGAGTTGATGGTGAGCAAACCTTCCCCGCGAGACAGCCTCTGTTATTGATGCGAACGGATTACATGGACGATCGTCAGCAGGGAGCCAAAGTGATTGAGTTTAATGGCATCGCAGCTGGAATGGGGCCATTTGGCCAGCGTATTACTCAGCTGCATCAGTTTATGAAAAACCAGTGGCCCGAGGTTTATACTGATTGGGTTGAAGATCCCGCAAGCTATGTCGCCGATAACTTTTGTCTTGAGCAGTTAGCCGAGGGCATTGCTCATGGGGCACATAAGGTAAAGGCTGAGTTTGATGTAAGCGGCCAGCCGACTTTCTTGATGGTAGTGCAAAGAGGAGAGGATAATGTTTACGATCAACATCTGCTTGAAGTGGCGCTGCAAGGTTTAGGGGTGAGAACATTAAGACGAACCTTTGATCAGCTAGCCTCTGAGTTGTACACAGGGGAAAACAAAAGATTAATGCTTAAAGGTATAGGGGCTATTGATCTGGTTTATTTACGTGCAGGCTACCAGCATATCGATTATTTTGCCCCTGCGCTGGGTGAAGATATCTGTTGCCAAACCTTGAGCCAGACACGTGCTTTTATCGAGCAACATAATGTTGCGCTTAACGCGACGATAAGTCAGCAACTTGCAACCAGCAAAACCATGCAGATGATCTTGACCATGATGCCAGAACAGGAGTTTTCTCGTTGGGGGTTCACCCTTGAAGAGGTGCGCTTAATAAAAAGCGTGTTGGCTGAGATGTTACCTGTGAACAAAGAGACTATCGACTGGTTCTCAAGCCGTGCAGATAAAACGGCTTGGGTGCTGAAAAATCAAGGAGAGGGTGGTGGTCACTGTGTTTTTGGTGAAGAGATAACTGAACGCTTAAGTCAACTAAAGCCCGAAGAGTATGGAGCTTGGGCGTTGATGCAAAGGTTATTTCCCCATGAACGAGAGCGTCCAACGCTTGCTGTGCGCGATGGAGAGATCACAAAAATAGATGATTTAATCAGCGAAATAGGGCTGTTTACTGCTTATTTTAATGGTAAGCCTGTGGCTGGCTCTGAGGGACTTGTAGGCTATCTAGTGCGAAGTAAACCTGCCAAAGAGAATGAAGGTGGTATTCACAGTGGTCAAGGTATCTTAGACTCGATCACATTAACTGATTAACGGACTAAGTGCTGTACCTAAACGACCTCAAGAGTTGAGGCCTGCATCTTTAAAGTGATTTGGGTATTAAATAGAATCCACATTCAGGATCTGCTATTGTGCTCTATGCAATAGCGCTAAACTTATTGATTCAATTAACTCCTGAAATGACAAATGAATTTCCCACCTGAGATCTCCCTGTGAAGGCCCTAACGCAAAAATTAACCAAAGCGACTCTGGATGCATTTAGTGCCGATGGAGCTCTAGCGAGCCATGTTCAAGGCTATAGTGCTCGTGAGGTACAGATTTCGATGGCGTCTGCTGTGTGTGAAGCGATAGCTGAGCAGCACAATTTAGTGGTGGAAGCGGGCACTGGTGTGGGCAAAACTTTCGCTTACCTTATTCCTGCGCTACTTAGTGGTCAGCAGATCATCGTCAGTACTGGCAGTAAAAACCTTCAAGAGCAGCTATTTTATAAAGATCTTCCTACACTTCTTTCATTGCTGAAATTGACCCCTAAGGTGGCGTTGCTCAAAGGGCGCAACAACTATTTGTGCCAAGAGCTATTAGAGAAACAGCTGCAGGCCTGTGATTCTCTAGACACGAAAGTACTTGATGATCTACTTAGAATTAATCAGTGGGCGGGGCAAACCAGTGATGGGGATTTAGGTGGGCTGACATCTGTGTCAGAGACCTCCGATGCGCTGCCCTTAATTGCCAGCCGGCGCGAGGTTTGCTCCGGTAAAAAGTGTGCTCACTATGAGGTGTGTTATACCCGAAAAGCGCGCAGTAAAGCGATGGATGCCAAGGTGATTGTGGTCAACCACCACCTTTTCTTTGCTGACAGGGTATTAAAAGAGACTGGATTTGCCGAGTTATTACCAGAGTCGGATGTGGTGATTTTCGATGAGGCACATCTGCTACCAGATATTGCTGTGACCTATTTCGGTCAGCAACTCTCCACCCGCAGCTTCAGTGAGCTGCTCAATGAGATTATCAATATCTACCGCAATGAGCTTAGGGATTCTGCCCAGATAGAGACACTGACCTCTCGCTGTATTCGTTTTTTTAATGATTGGCATCAACAGCTGTTTGAATATGATGAAACTGACTGGCGACGCTTGATGGGAGAGCAGCAGATTGCTGCTTCCTCTTGGGAGTTAATCGCTGAATTTAAGGCTTTGGAAAACCTGCTTATTGGGCATCTTGGGCGCAGTGATGATCTGGACAGCGCGGTTGAAAAGCTTAATGGTTATATTCACAAACTGAATCAATTTTTGCTTTGTGACAATGAACAAGCGGCATACAACATAGATTATGGCCATCGCTATTTGACATTAAGAATCGCGCCAATTCATGTTTCCCGTGAGTGCGAGCAGTTATTTGACCCTAAAACGGCGTGGATATTTACCTCTGCAACCTTACAGATCAATCGTGATTTAAGTTTATTTACTAAAGATTTAGGCATAGACAGTGCGAAAAAGATGATCTTAGACAGTCCCTTTGATTATTTTAATAATGCACTTTTATGTGTGCCTCGCCATCTTTCGCGGGTCAGTTATCATGATGCTGCGGTCAGGGATCTCGTCGCGGTAGCAACCAAAGCGATTAATGCGGCTCAAGGGCGGACATTTATTCTCTTTACCAGTCATAGAATGATGAACGCGGTCGCGACAGTACTGAGCAGTAGGGTGCAATATCCATTATTGGTACAGGGTCAGGCTGGTAAGCAGAGTCTGCTGAAGAAGTTTCGTCAATTAGGTAACGCGGTACTGCTTGGTACTGGTGCATTTTGGGAGGGGGTTGATATGCGTGGCAGATTGTTAAGCTGCGTGATTATCGACAAACTGCCATTTGTGTCACCGGATGATAGCTTATACCGTGCGCGCGCCGACAGTATCTCCCGTGATGGCAAAGACCCCTTTGCCACACTCTCTTTGCCACAAGCGGTGATCTCACTTAATCAAGGGGTTGGCCGTTTAATTCGAGATGAAAAGGATAAGGGAGTATTAATCTTGTGTGATAACCGCATTGTTAATCGCCCCTACGGACAGGCATTTCTTAACTCACTTCCACCGATGAAACGTACTCGGGATATGGACCAGGTTGTCAATTTTTTAGAAAAGATAAAATAATAAAAGAGGGCGAGATTAATAATCTCGCCCTCTTTTATTTCATTGGACTCGCTATTGAGTTCAACGATTGAGCTTGGCATTAGTGCAGCTTCATTCTCGGTCTGACAACGCGCATTACTTTCTCGGCAAACCAGAGTCCGAGGGTTTTAACGCTGCCGTGTATGGCTCTTTGGTGCATGCGGTACAAAGAGATATAAACTAGACGAGCAATTCTGCCCTCAATGAACATGCTGTTCTTAGTCAAGTTACCCATCAAGCTGCCCACAGTACTGAAACGTGAGAGATTAACCAGTGAACCATGATCCACATAGGTGTAAGCTTCTCTTGGTTCACCGTTGAGCTCGTTAATAATGTTTTTCTCTACACATTCAGCCATTTGGTGCGCCGACTGTGCACGTGGTGGAACAAAGCTGCCATCGGCTTGTTGGCAAGCACAACAATCCCCGATCACATAGATAGCCTCATCGACAGTGCTAAGTAGGCTAGGTTTGACCATGATCTGATTGGCGCGGTTTAGCTCAAACAGTTCAATCGACTTGATAAAGTCTGGCGCTTTCACTCCTGCGGCCCATAGCATCAAGTTGGCTTCAATCACCTCTCCTTCAGAGGTGACAAACCCTTGAGCTGTGGCTTCGCTGATGCGGGTGTTTTCCATCACATTGACACCCAGCTTAGTCAACTCACGTCTGGCAGAGCCTGCAATACGCTCAGGCAGTGCAGGGAGAATACGAGGGCCAGCTTCAATAAGGTGGATATTGAGTTTTTCAGCTGTCATCTTGCTTAAGCCATAGATTTTCAACATCTCGGTGACATGGTAAAGCTCTGCTGAAAGCTCAACTCCTGTTGCACCGCCGCCAACGATGGCGATGTTGAGCTGGTTAATAGATTCTGACTGGTGGACTCGGGTAAAGCAGTCCAGTAGGGCATCGTGAAAACGATTTGCCTGCTGGTGGGAGTCGAGGAAGAAGCAGTTCTCTTTTACGCCTGGGGTGTTGAAATCATTGCTGACACTGCCGATAGCTATCACTAATTTATCGTATGAGATCTGACGTTCAGGCAAGATAGTATGACCAGCATCATCGGCAATAGGAGCCATGGTGATCTGCTTCGTTTCAGCATTGAGTCCACAGAAAGTTCCAAGCTGAAATTGGTAGCCATGTTTTGCAGCATGAGCAGAGTAGACAACGCCATCGAGATCGGAATCCAGTGAGCCAGTGGCGACCTCATGAAGCAGGGGTTTCCATATGTGGGTACGATTTTTATCGACAAGGATAATCTGAGCACGGTTTTTTCTCCCCAGCTTGTGTCCTAGCTGAGTGGCTAGCTCTAATCCTCCGGCGCCACCGCCAATGATAACAATTCTTGGCCCTGCTGCGTTCATCTGTTGCTCCGTAAAATGCTTATGTTGGTAAAATTAAATAAATCACACGGATCGACTGCTTGTGATCCGTCGTTAGGGTGCTAGCTAGAATTAACCAACATGACATCTGGTTAACAGTAAGCAAGCTGCTAATTCAAATTTTTAGTGAGGAAAGGACTACATAACGAGATACTTATACTGGCTGATATTATTGATTATGTCACCAGTATATTTACCTAAATTTGAGCTGCTTGCTGGAGAATTAAGCTAGTGTAGCGATAAGTTAATCTCTGTGTAGACTTACTGTTAATGTGAGTTTGTTGTTTAAAGGCGATGGTCATATCTTCACCAATCTGTTTAAAATTGAAGTGATGAATAACTTATGAAGTAACTTGTTGGGGAACCGTGTTATTCATGCTATGTTTTTGTTTTACTCATGTTTTTAATAAGGTAAAGGGGGGCTAGTGCGAGCATTTGATTTTGATTTGAAAAGTTTGCAGGTGTTTGTCATTGCGGCCCAAACTGGCAGCATGACAGAAACTGCCAGACGTTTAGGCTTGACCCAATCTTCGGTATCCCAGACCTTGTCTATGTTAGAAAAAAACCTCAAGGTGGAGTTGCTCGATCGCACTGTTCGGCCACTTGGGCTGACCATTGCAGGGCGCTATTTTTTTGATCAATCCAGTCATCTTCTTTCCCAAGCTGAGCAGACTCAAAAGGTGTTTAGCCAAGGGGCTTTTGAGCAACTTCACTTAGTGCGTATCGCTATGGTTGACTCCTTGGCAACTTCGTTAGGCAAGCCCTTGATTGAAGCTGTGAAAAAGCGAACAGAGAACTGGACATTGTCCACTGGCCGCTCCCACATGCATGCCGATGCGTTAATGTCTCGCCAAGTCGATATTATTATCTCTGATGATGCACTTGAAGACAGTGATGAGCTCAGCCGCTACCCAATATTGAGTGAGCCTTTTGTTTTAGTCAGCCCCTTGAATGTGGGTTGGGAGCATAAAGAGGGGAGTTTAGTAAGCGATATTCACCGTTTACATCAAGAGTTGGATTTTGTTCGCTATACCCACGATTCCTTAATCGGTACCAGTATCGAGCGATACCTAAGACGTCTTGGCATTAAACCAGCAATGAGATTACAGTTGGATAATACCTTTGCTGTACTGTCTATGGTGGCATCTGGTCTGGGCTGGACCATCACGACCCCTTTGTGTTTGTACCAAAGTGGTATCCCTTTGGCGCAAGTCAAGTGCCAGCCACTCCCTGCCAATTATGGTTTTAAGCGACGTTTAACCTTAGTCACTCGTCGCCATGAACTGAGCGATCTGGCAGAGCAGATGGCCAGAGACAGTTGTGAGATCATGTCCGAGTGTTTTCTACCTGAACTTGAAAAAGATCTTCCCTGGCTAGTGGCAGATATCGATATAGGTTAACCGTTCCACTATTGAGTTTATAGGAGTCGTTTTTCTAGTATTAAAAAAATTAATACTACAGCGTTAGGACAAATGATTGTTGTTGTCGTTTAGCAAGGAGGCTATTAGGTTCGATGAGGTGTTAATTCAAAGCGAGCATCGGGCCATTTCGCAAACAAAGATAAAGGGAAATGTCATGTCACAAGAATCAAAGCAACAAAGTGCACCTAAAACAAAAAATAAAAGCATCGAGTATGAAGCCGTTTCCGATGAGTACATGAGTCAACGTCAGCTTAAAAAGGGGGTAGCTGGTTGGGTATTACTGGCGAGTTTGGGGATATCTTATGTGATCTCCGGTGATTTTGCGGGGTGGAATTTCGGCCTCGAACTTGGCGGCTTTGGCGGTATGTTAATCGCAACATTGGTGATGGGATTAATGTATATCTGCTTAGTATTAAGCTTGGCGGAGATGTCATCCTCACTGCCAACAGCGGGGGGCGGCTACAGCTTTGCTCGCCGTGCTATGGGTCCCTGGGGAGGCTTTTTAACGGGAACGGCTATTTTACTTGAATACGCCATTGCTCCAGCTGCCATCGCCATCTTTATTGGCGGGTATGTGAATGAACTTGTTGGGATAGATGGCCCTATCGTGTATGCCGCTTTCTACTTAGTTTTTGTTGGTCTACACCTTTGGGGGGCGGGGGAAGCATTAAGAATTATGATGGGGATAACCTTGCTAGCGGTTATCGCCATCGGTGTTTTTATGGTGGGGATGGTGCCTCATTTTGATCCCGCGAACCTGTTCGATATCGCAGCTAATCCAGACGTTGCAGGCTCAAGTAGTTTTCTACCTGAAGGTTACATGGGGATCTGGGCTGCATTGCCTTTTGCTATGTGGCTGTTTCTTGCAGTAGAGGGGGTGCCATTGGCGGCTGAGGAAGCGACAGATCCAGCGAAAGATATGCCAAAAGGAATTATCGCCTCCATGTTGGTATTGATTGTCTTTGCGGCCGCAGTGCTGCTATTGGTTCCTGGTGGAGCTGGTGCTGAGGCGATGAAAACCCACGGTGCACCACTAGTTGGCGCACTGCAGTCTGTTTACGGCTTAGACTCTTTAGCTGCTAAGTTTGTTAATTTAGTCGGTCTGTTTGGTTTAATTGCCAGTTTCTTCTCCATTATCTATGCCTACTCTCGTCAAGTTTTTGCTCTTTCTCGAGCGGGATACCTACCACGTTTTCTCTCCTTGTCTGGTCAGCGAAAAGTACCTGTTTGGGCGTTAATCGTACCGGGAATATTAGGCTTTCTTTTGTCGCTAACAGGCGAAGGGGATTTGATGATCACCATGGCGGTATTTGGGGCGACGATCTCCTATGCCATGATGAGTCTGTCACATATTTTACTTCGCAAGAAAGAGCCCCAGCTTGAACGCCCCTATAAAACACCTGGTGGTGTGCTGACATCTTCTATCGCCTTAATTCTTTCACTGGTCGCTCTGGCATCAACCTTCGTAGTGAGCCTTCAAGCGGCCATGTGGTCTGCACTTTTCTATCTGATTATGGTGACCTACTTTGTGCTATATAGCCGCCATAGATTAGTTGCTTCAGCGCCAGAGGAGGAGTTTGACATGATAGCGTCTGCGGAGTCAGAGCTTAATTAAAACCCATTAGCTTAGGAAATTGGCTGCTGGATACTCGCGTTTATCCTGTCTTCAGCAGCCAAAAATCGCGACCAGTTACTAAAATGATAATTAAATAAGCAGATTGTCCGTAGAGCCGTGAATTGGCGGACAACAATAAGGAAGTGGGAATATGGAAGCGAGAGAAGTAAAGAGTATTGCCGATGCCATTGCCATCATAGATGAGCGAGAGTTAACTCATGTGAAGGTGGGCGTGTTTGATAATGATGGCGTTATGCGCGGCAAGTATATGTCAAAAGCTAAGTTTATCGCTTCCTTAGAGAAGGGGTTTGCTTTTTGTGATGTGGTACTTGGCTGGGATGTTAAAGATCAGCTTTATGACAATGCTAAATACACAGGCTGGCATACGGGCTACCCTGATGCACCAGTGCGAATACTACCCCATACTTGCCGTGATGTAATTGGCGAAGAGGGGATGCTGTTATTTATTGCTGAGTTTGCCGAGGAAGCGGAAGCGGTTTGTCCACGAGGCACCCTAAGACGCGTGATTGAGAAAGCTGACAGTATGGGCTTTAACGCGTTTGCAGCGCTTGAATATGAGTTCTTTCTGTTTAATGAAACACCGCACTCTATTCGTAAGAAAAACTTTCGCGATCTCGAGACCATCACTCCCGATTGGTTTGGATACTCTATGATCCGCAATTCGGCTCATTCAGATCTTTATCAAGATATCCTGTCGATGGCTGAAACCATGGATTTTCCTATCGAAGGGATCCACTCAGAAACAGGGCCAGGTGTGATTGAAGCGGCCATTGCCGTCGACAGTGCAGAAACGGCTGCCGATAAAGGTGCACTATTTAAAACCTTTATGAAGGTACTGGCGCAGAAGCGAGATTTGATGGCGACCTTTATGGCGAAATGGTCGGGGGATTATCCAGGCCAAAGTGGCCATATACACCTCTCGCTGCAGAATAAAGATGGCACATCGGCGTTTTATGACCCCAGTCAGACCCACTCAATGAGTAAAATACAGCGGCATTTTTTAGCGGGTCAGCAAAAATTAATGCCCGAGTTTCTCTGCATGATAGCGCCAACAATTAATAGTTACTCACGTATGATCCCTGGTTTTTGGGCGCCCACTGATGCGACATGGGGCGTTGAAAACCGCACTACAGCTCTGAGAGTGATCCCAGGCTCTGCAAAGTCGCAACGAGTGGAGTACCGTTTAGGTGCTGCTGATGCAAACCCTTATCTTGCATTAGCTGCTGCGCTCGCTAGTGGCCTTTATGGCATAGAGCATGAGTTAGAGCCAGAAGCTCAAGTCAAAGGTAATGCCTATGAGCAGACTCATGATGTGCAATTAGCACTGCCTGCAACCTTATGGGATGCAGCGCAGAAGTTTAAGCAATCAACTGCCGCGGTCAGCTGCTTTGGTGAAGCGTTCGTTGAACACTACGCGATTAGCCGTGAGTGGGAGGAGCGTGAGTTTAGAAAACATGTTACTGACTGGGAGATGGCGCGGTATTTCGAAATTATCTAAAGAGTATAAGCATAAACAACTGACTAAAATTGTCGTACTGGAGTTAAGTGATTTATGGAACTACCTTCACAAGAAATGATGCAAGACACTGTCTCTCCAATAGATGGTAGTGTGTTTGTCAGCCGTCCGCTTGCCGATGAGCAACAGGTATTAGCCTGTGTTGAACAGGGGACTTTAGCTTATAAGGGGCCCGAAAATAGTTGGAAAGAGACTAAGCTCTGCGAACGTAAGGATCTGTGTAAAAAAGCCATCGAGCAACTACTGAGTCATAAAGATGAGATAGCTAGTGAGCTAAGTTGGATGATGGGGCGACCGATACGCTATGGCGCAGGCGAGCTTGCTGGTGTTGCTGAGCGTAGCGATTATATGATTGAGGTGTGTGAGAAAGCGTTAGCGGATATCACTCTTGAAGAGCGATCAGGATTTACTCGCTATATTAAACGAGAGTCTCTGGGCGTGGTACTGGTTATCGCTCCGTGGAACTACCCTTTTTTAACTGCCATCAATGCCATCATTCCCGCTTTACTTGCAGGGAATTGCGTTATTCTTAAACACTCTGCTCAGACACCTCTGTGCGCGGAGCGTCTGTACCAAGCATTTACAGACGCTGGGTTACCTCAAGGGGTTTTTCAATATCTGCATATGGATCATGACAATACCGCCAAGCTTATCGCCAATGAGCAGATAAATTATGTGGCGTTTACCGGTTCTGTTTTTGGCGGAGAGATGGTTGAGAAAGCGGCTGTCGGACGTTTTATCGGTGTTGGGTTAGAGTTAGGAGGAAAAGATCCTGCTTATGTTCGCGAAGATGCCGATATTGATAGCGCGGTAGAAACCTTAGTTGATGGTGCTTTTTTCAATTCAGGTCAATCCTGTTGTGGCATTGAGCGTATCTATCTTCATCACAGCATTTATGACGAATTTGTCGCAAAAGCGGTGGCGTTAACTGAGCAATATCAGCTGGGACGTTCAGATGAGTCAAATACTACCTTAGGTCCTTTGGTGAGAACTTCGGCGGCAGATTTTGTGCGTCAGCAGATAGATGATGCTGTGGCGCAGGGCGCCATCGCGCATATCGATGAGTCGCTATTTCCCATGAGCCAATCGGGTACTCCCTATCTTGCTCCCCAAATTCTGACTCAGGTCGATCACACCATGAAAGTGATGACACAGGAGTCCTTTGGACCTGTCGTGGGGATCATGAAGGTGATGGATGATGATGAAGCGGTTGCACTTATGAATGACAGTGATTTTGGTTTAACCGCGAGTATCTTTACCCAAGATATAGATCTTGGTATTACATTGGGTGAGCAGTTGCAGACAGGGACTTTTTTCCTTAATCGTTGTGACTATCTCGATCCAGCACTGGCCTGGACAGGGGTGAAACAATCAGGGCGAGGCTGCACGCTTTCTCAATTAGGTTTTGATCAGCTTACTCGACCTAAATCATTTCATATTAAACATGGTTAACCTCAATATAGTTAGATCCAAAAGGAGTTGTTAATGGATTTACACGCAAATTGGAATTTCCCCACGAATATTACTGTGGGTGAGGGCTGTTTAAGTCAGCTCGGGGAGCAGTGCAAAGCACTTAAGATGACTAAGGTCTTGTTGATCACCGATCCGGGCTTAGCTGATCTGCCTATGGTCAAAGAAGCCATGGGCTACTGCACTCAGGCTGGCTTAATGGTTGAGCTGTTTAGTGATATTCAAGGAAACCCCACTGGGGACAATGTCCGTGCAGGCGCAATATGTTTAAAGTCTGGTGGCTTTAATGGGGTGGTTGCTTTCGGTGGTGGCTCAAGTTTAGATGCGGCTAAAGCGATCGCCATGATAGCAAAACAGTCACTCTCCTTATGGAGCACTGAAGATGTTGGTGATAACTGGACCCGTATCGATGAAAGGCTGATGGTGCCCGTTGTGGCGGTGCCGACAACTGCTGGCACAGGCTCAGAGGTTGGGCGAGCGTCAGTGATAACCGATACCGACGGGGCTCACCATGTTAAAAGGATAATATTTCACCCTAAAATGCTTCCTGCCACTGTTTTACTCGACCCAAAGCTCACTTTGGGTTTGCCTCCTCCTATTACTGCAGCGACAGGTTTAGATGCCCTGTCTCATAGTCTAGAGGCCTATTGTGCGCCGTCTTATCACCCTATGGCTGAGGGTATTGCTATTGAGGGTATACGATTGGTGAAAGATTACCTCCCAAGAGCTGTGGCCAATGGAGAGGATATTGAGGCGCGAACTCAGATGCTGGTGGCATCGAGTATGGGAGCTACCAGTTTTCAGCGAGGTTTAGGTGCGATGCACGCCATTGCACACAGTCTTGGCGCCTTGTATGACAAGCATCATGGATTGCTAAATGCGATTTTGATGCCTTATGTGCTTAAGCGAAATCGGGCCCAAATAGAGAAAAAGATCATCCGTTTATCTCAATACCTCGAGCTTGATAACCCCAATTCTGATGGTTTTATGGATTGGATTTTAGCATTAAGAGCTGAGTTGAATATTCCCCATACGCTCGCTGATATTGGGATAACTTTAGCGGATGTGGTGTTAGTGGGAAAGATGGCAGCAAAAGATGCCGCAGCTGGCGGTAACCCTATAACATTAACCGATGCGGAATATTCGTTACTCTTTAGTGACGCGGTAAAAGGAGCGCTTTAGCGAGTTGATATTTGAGAGTCAGTTTATGGATAGTTTGATTCTCAATTTTGTCTTAATTTCACATAGGAGAGGTGAGATGAAAATAGGTATTTTACAATGTGATGATGTCACTGAAACACTGCAAGCTAAACATGGGAATTACCCTAAAATGTTTACTCGCTTGTTTGAGGATATCGATGCTCAGCTGGAGTTTTCAGTATTTCGTGTTATGGATGGACACTACCCCAGCTCGGTGGATGATTGTGATGCCTATATCACGACAGGCAGTCGCTTTGGGGTGAATGATGATGAGCCTTGGGTGGTACAGTTCCAACACTATATTGCCAAGCTCTTTGCCAGTAAGAAGAAGTTGATTGGGATCTGTTTTGGTCACCAAATGATGGTTAAAGCCTTAGGGGGAGAGGTGGTTAAGTCGCCTAAAGGCTGGGGGGTCGGTGTGGCAACATCTATGGTCACTCAACAAAAGCCATGGATGAATGGACTTTCCTCTGAGATATCTTTGGTGGTGAGCCATCAAGATCAGGTGGTTGAATTACCAGAGGGAACAGAGATCATCGCTGCCAGTGATTTTTGTCCCTTTTATATGATTCAGGTAAACGATCATTTTCTTGGTGTACAAGGCCACCCAGAGTTCAGTAAGCAATACTCACAAGATCTGATGTATGCACGCAGAGATAGGATCCCAAAAGAGCGGATAGAATCAGGTGTTGAGTCACTCTCACTTCCTGTTGATGACAAGTTGGTGACACGTTGGATGTTGAACTTCCTGCATTGAGGCCGATCACGTCAAGCTTGTTGGCTAGACTTTCATTGTAAATATCGTCTGTTTTCCACTCAATCCTCAGGTTTTTGATCATTTAAGGCTCAGATACGTTTTGCGTCCATAGCAGTTAGGATATAATCTTGCCTGCTGTTTGAAGCGATAACGCTAAAATGGTTTTGATTTGTTTCATAACTCTGAGTTATGAAGCGTGAAATTAGCCCTACTGTTTGTGGTATTAGATGACTGAAATCCAGAAAAATCCTGATGAGCTCACCATACTCTCATTGGACACTTGTACTGAATCCTGCTCGGCTGCCTTAAGTGTTAAAGGCAAGGTTTTTTCAGAGCTAGCTATAGTCCCTCGTGAACATAGTCAGCGTATCTTACCTATGGTAGATAGCGTGTTGTCACAAGCTAAAGTCCAGTTAGCCGATGTGGATCTCATCGCCTATGGGCGAGGTCCTGGTAGTTTTACTGGTATCCGGATCTGTACCAGCATGACCCAAGGGCTTGCATTGGGACAAGATATCCCTGTTATCGGGTTGTCAGCGTTGCAAACCATGGCTCAGGCAGTCTTTGATTCTCAAAGTGCCATGCAGGTGATCACCGCTATTGATGCCAGGATGGGCGAAATATATTGGGGACAGTTTGTCTTTGACAATGGTTTGGTCAAGCTCGTGGGAGCAGAAACTGTTATCGCACCAGATTTAGTCACATTAGAGCTTAATACCGAACTGCCGATTGTTGCATGTGGCACCGGATTTGAAACCTATCCTCAACTGCTTGAATTAACAGGTTCGATCACCTTAGCTAAAGAGGTGACATTCCCTGATGCTAAATCTATGTTGAGTTTGGCAAAACAGGGTTATACTCAAGGTTTAGCAACTTCGGTTGATTATTTGGCGCCTGTGTATGTTCGTGATACGGTGACTTGGAAAAAATTACCAGGTCGGGAATAATATCCAAAGCGCATTAGCCAAGCTCATAACAAGTCAGGTTTGAGCTGAAATTAAGTTGAGCAGAGAGAAGTAATGATAAGGGAGGAGGTGTGATGCAAGTTCAAGCAAACTATTTTGGCTCCTCTCAGGCTCAAGTCTCAGGAGTCTCAGGCGCTAATGGCTCAAGTCAGGTTAAACCCAATTCAGCTATTGATGCGGCCGAGCAGATTGAACGTGTAAAACAGGGCCAAGGTCTGGAAAAGGCCCTGATTGATGCTAACTCTGCCAGCAAAGATATACATGATACTCAGGGCGGTGTTCAACTCTTTGAACAGACAACGCCAGAGCAGTTATCAAATCGTTTAGGGGCCAAACTCGAATATGAGCGGGCAATACAGGGCAGCGAAGGTGCAGTTGCTCACTACCTTGCTAATGAGCATGCAGCTGCTCGTGAAGAGATCCAGCAGATGGTCGGCATAGATACCTATGCATAACTCCTCTGTTAACCCCCTTGAACAAGAAAAACTAGAGCGCAGTGGTGCCCCCTCAAGAGGTCGATTTTTCTTTGAGCTCATGTTTGCTTTCCTCATTACTCGCTTACCCTACATTAGTGTTCCTTTTAAGTGGCTTGAGAGTTACTTCCATGAGCTTTCACATGGTCTTGCAAGCCTAGTAACCGGTGGAAGTGTTAGTCATATTCAGCTTTTTCCTAATGGTGCTGGTTTGTGTTTTACTCAAGGTGGTTGGCCTATTGCTATAGGGTTTAGTGGTTACTTTGGCGCTGCACTTTGGGGATATCTGATATTTATCTTGGCAACTTGGCCAAAAGGGATCCGTGTTAGCTTTGCATTTTTAGGCTCTGCGGTGGTATTAACGACGTTATTGTGGGGACGAGATCTGTTAACTATCTCTATTTTAGCTTGTCTAGCTGTACTGTTTCTTCTGCCATTGAAATTAAACAATAATCGTTTTATGGACAGTGGCTTGAGGGTTATGGCGCTAATGATCATGCTTAATGCTTTGGCAAGTCCCACTGTGTTATTGGGACTTAGCGGTAAAGGGGATGCATCCATGTTGGCATCGCAAACTTGGATCCCAGCTTGGGTCTGGGTGTTCGTCTGGTTAGTTATCAGTGCGTTAATGATCTTCCTCTGCTGGCGGCGCGTGGATCAGGCCGCGTTAAAACGTTGAGCTTAAGTTGCTTCATTTAATATAAGTTACTTCACTTGATAGAAGATATTTACGTTTTCTTACATAATTCCAGTTTATACTCAAACCACTTCAAGATGCAGGATTCAGCATGTCGAGAAGTGACAGAGTTCAAGGCATGAAATAGTAGGACTAGTTATCCTAATTCAATATTTCATAACACAGAAAAATGTTGCTTCTCGCCATGCCCTTCGGGAGTTCCCGTAGAATCGCTGCAATGTGTTAGTGATATCAATAAGGGAATAACCATTATCCTTAATCACTGCCTTGTTCAGCTATCCTACGGGAGCTCTGAAACGAGCATCTTGAGGTGGTTTGGGTATATCACCCCCCTTATCTATCTTCCCCCCTTTATACATCTACGGTATTTTTCTGTTAGTTTGGTATAACTCAATAACATAAGGGATGCGTAATGAAAAAAAGAGCATTGATTGCCGGCATACTACTGGGAGCCACATCGAGTGCGAGTGTTTTTGCTCATGAACAAGCTCATGAAGTCAAAACCTTAGATCAAGTAGTGAAAAGTGACTTTAGGCAAGATAAGAATGTTAGCCGTGACAAGTACCGTCACCCATTAGAGACACTGACCTTTTTCGATATTAAGCCAAGCGATACCGTGATTGAGCTGTGGCCAGGAGGGGGATGGTACGCTGAGGTGTTGGCACCTTACCTTGCTGGAGAGGGACAATATGTTGCGGGTAATTTTGATACTAACCCAGCTGATGAGAAGAAGCGTAAAGGTTATCGTGCCACCTCAGGGAAAAAGTTTGAGGCTTGGCTAAAGAAGCATAAGACGCAAGTTGGCCAAGCGACCACAGTCACCTTCGATCCGCCAACTCACTATGTATTGGGCCGTGATGGAAGTGTCGATACCGTACTGACCTTCAGAAACCTTCATAACTGGGCGATGAAAGGGTATTTAGAGCCTGTATTTGAGTCGACCTATAAGGTGCTAAAACCAGGCGGAACCTTTGGTATCGTTGAGCATAGAGGTAAGGCGGGGATGGATGCAAAAACTGGTTACATGGATGAAGCACAAGTGATTGCATTAGCTGAGAAGGTAGGGTTTACCTTAGTGGCGAAGTCAGATGTGAATGCCAATGCTAAAGATACCAAAGATTATCCAAAAGGGGTTTGGACTCTACCACCGCGTCTGGCTTTAGAAGATGTCGATAAGGCCAAATACCTAGCAATTGGCGAGAGCGATCGCATGACGCTCAAGTTTATTAAAAATGTACAATAACCAATATTAATCAGTATAAGAGGCTATATGAGTCAATCTTGCGCCCCCGACAATGAGGTTGAGTTTCAGCTTCCTCATATTCGTCTATCCGGTCGGCTTTGGGGGGCGCCAGATAAACCTCTGTTACTTGCACTGCATGGCTGGTTAGATAATGCCAATAGTTTTACCCCTTTAGCGGAGCAGCTTACAGACTATCAAATATTAGCCATCGACTGGCCAGGTCATGGAGGCTCTGAGCACAGACCCGGTCTATATCCTCTGCATTGGATTGATTATCTGTATGATCTTGAGCTTTTGATGGACCACCTCAGTGAGGAGCAACAGCCTGTTGCCATTATTGGTCACTCTCTAGGAGGTATCGTTGCCTCTGCCTACGTGGCTGCTTTTCCTGAAAGAGTCGGAAAATTGGTACTTATCGAGGCGATAAGTCCTCTTTATGAGTTTGCCTCTAAGAATAATCAGCGATTACGTAATAGTTTCAGAGATCATGCGCTGTATCTAAAGAAGAAACATAAAGCTCCAGCAGTATATGAGTCTATTGAACCTGCGGTTAAAGCGAGAGTGAGGCTGACAGGACTCGATGCTAAGTGGTGTCGTTTGCTCGTTGAGCGAAATATGCACCCTAGTGAAGCGCCCCTAGCTGTTGGTTTTAGTTGGCGAAGCGATCCTAGGCTAAAGCTAGATTCTCCACTCAGACTTACCTTTGAACAGGTGGATGCTCTGATGACTGAGCATAGCGGTAACACCCTATTGATAACGGGAACCCGTGGCTTTTCACAGATAAATAAGATGCTGGTGAAGGCGGAAGCTTGGTTTGATCAACTTATCTGCGTAGAACTTGATGGCGATCACCATTTACATATGGAAAACGCACAAGGGGTAGGCAGTCAAATCACACAATTTTTGTCATAATATACCAATCAGTATAAAGATTTGATCGCTCAGCGAGAGTTTAGCGGTCCTGAGGCAAGGCAACGAGTGAAGAGCATAGTTATTCTACGGTTAAGCTCGTTAACACAGCATCAGCACCGCTAAAACTCGCCTGTAAGGAGTGTTTTTGGCTGCCTACTTCTGCGTTGAATGAACTTACAAGGGAACAACCATTATATCATCCATTCGCCTTGAATTAGTTTGCCAAAAGACACTCTGAGTAGATCAACTTCTTATATTGATTGGTATTATACCCACCTTCTTAATAAGGCGATCTTTCTGCATGAGTCAAAGCATGGTTTACAAAAAGGGACTAGGCTTTTTACTCTATTTATGTGATGATGTTCAAAATTAAAACGCCTGTATGAATTCGGTGTAAATAAAATAAAAAATTAAGTCAGTGATTTTGCTTGTTGTTTTAACAAGCTTTTTACAGAGAGTATGTTTCTGTATCCGCTGAATGTGGGGATTTTAGGAGAGATTTGTGGAACAGATTTGGATAGATAATTTACCGGATGATGTATCTAACGAGATTGACGTTAACCGATATAACTCGCTGGTGGAGATGTTTGAGACCTCAGTGTCTAAATATGCCGATCAACCAGCTTTCGTCAATATGGGCGCGACATTAACCTATCGTAAACTTGAAGAGCGCAGTCGTGCTTTTGCTGCGTATCTGCAAAATGATCTTAAGCTGGAAAAGGGTGACAGAGTCGCCATCATGATGCCGAACCTGCTGCAATACCCCATTGCACTCTTTGGGATCTTACGTGCGGGCATGGTGGTCGTTAACGTAAACCCTCTATATACGCCACGAGAGCTGAAACATCAGCTAAATGATTCCGGTGCAAAAGCGATTGTTGTGGTATCAAATTTTGCCCACACCCTTGAGAAGGTTGTCGATCAAACTTGTGTCGAGAGCGTTATTTTAACAGGACTTGGGGATCTTCTTAGTGCGCCTAAACGCACCTTAGTTAACTTCGTGGTTAAATACATTAAGAAGATGGTGCCTAAGTACAATCTTCCCCATGCGATTTCGATGCGAAAAGCCTTAAGTAAAGGCAGACGCATGCAGTACGTGAAACCTAAGTTAGTCAACGATGATCTTGCTTTTCTGCAGTATACCGGCGGGACAACTGGGGTCTCTAAAGGTGCCATGTTGACCCATGCAAACGTGGTGAGTAATCTGCTACAGGCAGATGCGGCATACTCTCCTATGCTGATTGATGGCAAAGAGTTTGTTGTCACAGCGCTACCGCTTTATCACATCTTTGCTTTGACGGTGAACTGTCTGCTCTTTATGCACAAAGGGGCAAATAACCTGTTGATCACTAACCCTAGGGATCTCCCTGCATTTGTTGGTGAGCTGAAAAAGCATCCATATACGGCACTGACTGGGGTTAATACGCTTTTTAACGCCTTAGTTAACTCCGAAGAGTTTAAAGATTTAGATTTTTCTCAGCTTAAACTGTCGATTGGCGGTGGTATGGCGGTGCAACGCGCTGTTGCGGATAAGTGGCAGGCTATCACTAAGACTAAACTGCTTGAGGGCTACGGTTTAACCGAAGCTGCGCCTTTGGTGACATGTTGTCCTTATAACCTTGAAGGCTATAACGGTTCTATCGGCTTTCCTGTGGCGATGACAGATATCCAGGTACGTGATGATGAAGGAAAGGTCTTGCCCCAAGGTGAGATTGGAGAGCTGTTTGCTAAAGGGCCTCAGATCATGAAAGGTTATTGGCAGAGACCAGAAGAGACTGCTAATGTTATCGATACTCAAGGTTATCTAGCAACCGGTGATATCGGTTATATGGATGAACAGGGATTCTTCTTCATTGTCGATCGTAAGAAAGATATGATTCTAGTCTCTGGCTTTAATGTCTTCCCTAATGAGGTGGAGGAGGTTGTTGCTCTACATCCAAAAGTGATTGAAGTCGCTGCGGTTGGAGTGCCTAATGAGCTTTGTGGTGAGTTAGTTAAGGTATTTGTCGTTAAAAATGATAAATCTTTAAGCGAACAAGATCTCATCACACATTGTCGTAAGCATTTAACGGGATATAAAGTGCCTAAGCTGGTAGAATTTAGAGAAGAGCTACCGAAATCGAACGTGGGTAAGATCCTACGTAGAGAGTTAAGGGATGAAGTTAAGTCATCTTAATGACATTTCCCTGTTTGGCGTGAAATAAGTGTCGCGCCATTTAAACCTCTAAGCCGGCCTTGATGCCGGCTTTTCTATTTTTTACAGCATGCCATTATCCGGGAGAACAATTTGTTAGCGTTTCAATATATAGATGATGATGCAAGTTTAGCTAAGCTTGTTTCTCAGTACAGAGAGAGTCAGTTACTGGTATTGGACACTGAATTTGTTCGTACCCGCACTTTTTATGCTCGCCTTGGCTTAATACAAGCTTATGATGGTAAAACCCTGGCCTTGATTGACCCTGTGGCAGTCAGTGATCTTTCAGGTTTCTGGAGCTTGTTGACAGAGCCTAGCATCACTACGATTTTACACTCATGCAGTGAAGATTTAGAGGTCTTTGCTCGCAACGGTCAGTGTCAGCCAGTCAAGCTGTTCGATAGCCAGATTGCCGCAGCATTATGTGGTTTCGGCCATGGCTTGGGCTATGCAAAGCTGGTTGAGCAAACCTTGAACATCCCACTTGATAAAGGCGAATCTCGTACCGACTGGATGAAACGTCCCTTAAGTGAAGCGCAGCTGAACTATGCGGCTAACGATGTTTACTACCTTTATCAGCTCTATCCACAACTTGTAGAGAAGCTTGAGGAGCAAAATAGACTGGGTTGGGTATTCGAAGAGGGTGAGCGTATGACCCAAGGTCGTCTGTCTCCACCGGATCTTGAGCTGGCTTATTTAAGGGTTAAAAACGCATTTCAACTGAGTCCTAAACAGTTAGCATATTTAAAAGTATTAGCAAAATGGCGCTTATCAAAAGCCCTGTCACGGGATCTTGCTGTAGGTTTTGTTGTTAAAGATCACGGCTTAATTGGCTTAGCGAAAAAGCAGCCTAAAAATAGCAGTGAACTCTATAAGATGATTGAGCTGACAGAGCAGGAGAAGCGTGTTCATGGCAAAGATCTTATTAGGTTATTAGCCACGGCGGATCTGGATAACCTGCCCGACGCTATCGATGTATTGGCATTGAAAACAGGCTATAAGAGTTCGTTTAAAACTATTAAGCAGTGTTTAAGTGAGCTCAGTGAACGCCATGAAGTACCTATTGAGCTCTTGGGTTCTAAGCGGCATATTCATGAGTATCTTGAGTGGTTGTGGGCAGGTAAGGTTGGAGATAAACCTCTGCTGTTATCTGGCTGGCGTGAAACCTTGGTTTCAGCACCGCTGTCGGCACTGTCTCTCTAATTTAGTCCAACTTGGGCCATATTATTAAGCAAACAACTAAACCCCGACTTCATGTCGGGGTTTTGTATATCACACTCTTATGACTTTTCAGGAAGAGTGACGTTAAGCTCAAGTACCGAGAGTTTATTATCATTTTTATCGAGTTGAACAGAAACCTGTTCAGGGTCGATATGCACATACTTTTTTATCACCTCAATGATCTCTTGCTTCATTTGAGGAAAGTAATCCGGTGCATCTCGCTCACCACGCTGATGGGCAACGATGATTTGCAAACGCTCTTTGGCTGTAACCGCTGTAGCCGGTTTTTTACTGCTTTTGAAATAATCAAGTAAAGACATAATTAACTACCAAATATCCGTTTTAAGAAACCTTTCTTCTGCTCAGTGACAAAACGTAAAGGTAGCTCTTCTCCCAATAAGCGATCGACGCTATCGCTGTATGCTTTACCCGCATCACTCTCTTGATCCATGATAACAGGTACACCTGAATTAGAGGCTTTTAGGACAGCTTGAGACTCAGGAATAACCCCAATGAGTGGTATTGCTAAGATCTCTTCTACATCTTCAACACTTAACATCTCACCTGTGGTGACGCGTGCAGGGGAGTAGCGTGTTAATAATAGATACTCTTTAACTGGCTCTAATCCCTCTTCGGCGCGTTTAGATTTACTCTGTAACATACCAAGAATTCGGTCGGAGTCTCTGACTGAGCTCACCTCTGGGTTCGTGGTTACAACAGCGACATCTGCAAAGTATAGCGCCATCATAGCGCCTGTTTCGATGCCTGCAGGTGAATCACAAATGATAAACTCAAAATCTTTTGCTAAATCATCCAGTACCTTGCCAACGCCCTCTTTGGTAAGTGCATCTTTATCACGGGTCTGTGAAGCTGGTAGAACAAATAGGTTTGGACAACGCTTATCTTTGATCAATGCTTGATTCAAGTTTGCCTCGCCATTGATCACATTGACGAAGTCGTAGACGACTCTGCGCTCACACCCCATGATAAGGTCTAAGTTACGTAGTCCGATATCAAAATCAACAACGACAGTTTTATGTCCCTTTAATGCCAAACCTGTAGCAATAGCCGCACTGGATGTGGTTTTACCCACGCCGCCTTTACCTGAGGTGACAACAATTATTTGTGTCATTTCTAATTCTTTCCTTTTTGCTGTCTTTAAAGTGGCAGCGCTTCGATGGTAAGAGATTCACCTTCGAGGCGAACACAGCCACTTTTCGTTGTACTATTATGTTGAATGTTTTCCGCTAGCCAGTATTGACCTGCAATGGAGACCAGTTCGGCCTCCAAGGAGCGAGCGATGATGATGGCGTGTTTGTCGCCAGATGCACCAGCCATCGCTTTGCCGCGTAAATTGCCATAAATATGTATGCTGCCATCGGCAATCACTTCAGCGCCATTACCCACAGTGCCAAAAATCACTAAATCGGCATTCTTGGCATAAATCTGCTGCCCAGAACGCACATTTTGTTTCACTATTTTACTGGTTTTAGGAAGCTGAGGCTGAGTATTTGATTGCTTACCGGATTTGATGTTCGCAAGACCCAGTGCTTTTGCTTGGGTGGCTATCTCATCAATCGCTTCGGTGATCCCAACAATGACTAACTGCCTTGATATGAGCAGGTCTTTTAGTGCCGCTAAGTTATAGTCGGGGGCCTTGATGCGACTTAAATTAACCACAAGTGGCGCACCGAGAAAAAATTGCGGAGCAATAGCTAATTTGCCGTCTAACTCAATTGTCACTTTTTCCAGATCAAGCTGGTTAATGTGGAGTACAGAGAGTGTAAATGATGAGCCTTTTAACTCTAGGCTGGGTGTCTGCATTGTGACCTTAGCTCTTTATAAAATAATCAGACTTGGCGCTGATTTGCATTATATTAATAGCTGTCCATGTTATAGTGTGACTCAGTCAGTGGCAAGTTGAATAGTAGGAAAGTAGACAGTATATGATCTGTGCGGTATATAAGAGTCGGCGTAAAGCCGATAGTTATCTTTTCGTTGAAAAACGTAATGAATTTGAACGTGTCCCCGAAGCACTGCTCGAGATGTTTGGCCCTCCAGAACTTGTGATGATGCTACCTTTAATGAAGCGTGATCATTTAGGCTTTGCTGATATTGAAAAAGTGAAGAGTGAATTGGCCGATAAAGGCTTTTATCTTCAATTACCTCCGCCTGTGGTTAACCTGCTTGAAGAGCATAAGCGTGAAATAGGCTACAGTAGAGATTAATTGAGATTAACGATTAGCTTAATTAGGGATACAAAATGACAGGGATAAATCTCGGAGCCATTAGTGCTACTTTTGTGATCGCAATAGGGTTACAGCATAACGTTTTTGCCCAAGACGTTAAACCCACATCCAGTTTTCAGCAATTCCTTTCTAACCTTAAGCAGGAAGCAAGAGAGAAGGGGATAGCTGAGCAGACGTTAGAATCGAGTTTTTCCAATATCAAGTTGTTTAGAGCTGCGCAAGACAGCAGTAAAACAGCTGAAAAGTCGATGACCACCTTAGAGACCTATATTCCTGAGCGCGTTCCTGAGTGGAAAGTGGATAAGGCCAGAGCTCAGTTCCTTCAATACAAGACAGAGCTTAAGGCTATTGGCGATAAGTACGGTGTTCAGCCCAGATTTCTCGTTGCGCTTTGGGCACTGGAGTCTGATTTTGGTGAAGCGATAAGTCAGTACCCACTGCTGTCAGTTACCGCCTCAAAAGCTTTTGATAAACCAGAACGTGTCGACTACCAAGAGGAGGTTTTTGCGACTTTGCAGATCCTTGAGCAGGAGTCCTTGCAAGTTAGTGAACTTAAAAGCTCATCTAAAGGGTTAGTGGGTCAGCCTCTATTTTTGCCCAGTCAATACCTTCTTTATGCACAAGATGGGGATGGCGACGGAAAGATTGATCTATGGGGCAATCCTCAAGATATCTTTGCATCTCTTGCTAATTATTTAAAGCAAGTTGGTTGGAAAGGTGAGCAGACTTGGGGACGACAGGTATTGTTACCAGAGAACTTTGATGTCAACGACTCATCTAATGGGATCTCCAAAACGTTTTCTCAATGGGGGGAACTAGGGATAAGCCGCTATAACGGTAAGGCGCTTCCAAATCGAGATGATATGTTGGTTTCACTCATTATGCCTGACGGTGCAAAGGGGCGAGCCTATCTGGTTTACGATAACTATCGTACTTTAATCAAACGAATGGACTCCGACTATCAAGCTTTGTCGGTGACCTATCTTTCAGAGCGCATTAGATAGCTCAACAGCAGTCACAAGTGTGGTTACCTGGGTGATAATATCAGGTTTCATTATCGCTGATGACTAGTGTAAAATAGCCCGTGAGAACGGGCTTTTTTGTAGATTAAAAATCATGTCATTTTGGAAAGAAAAATCCTTAGCGCAGCTTGATACCCAAGAGTGGGAATCATTGTGTGATGGGTGCGGTAAGTGCTGTTTAAATAAGTTAATCGATGATGAAACCGAAGAGCTCTATTACACCAATGCAGCCTGTAAACTATTAGATCATCAAGATGGTCACTGCGTTCATTATCAGGAACGCTTCACCTTTGTGCCATCTTGCACTCAAGTGACGGTTGATAACGTTGCCCAGTTGACTTGGCTTCCCGATAGTTGTGCATATAGGCGCTTGTATCTTGGGCGAGAGTTACCCTCTTGGCACCCTTTGATCACAGGCTCGAAAGCAGCGATGCACGAGGCTGGTATGTCGACACAAAATAAAGTGAAGTGTGAGACAAAGGTGAGATATATCGAAGACCATATCGTGTTGTGGCCGATGAGAGATCTGGACTAATACAGACATTGTGAATAGTCCAGATAGATTTTGAGTGCTATTTTGCCGCTTTTGTTTTACTGGCTAAGCGCTTTTCTTGTGTTATCACCTTACTCCAAAACTCTGAGCCTAGCTCTGCAATAACTCGGGATTCACCGTTTAGTAACATGGCCATACCTATTTTCAGACGTGGGGAGTAAGCAATTTCTGCTACATAGCCTGCTACCCATCCCGCGTGGTACACCAGCTCTTCGCCTTCAAAATCGTAGACTCTCCACCCTTTACCGTAATGGGCATCATTGAGATGAGTTCGCCATTCACGACGTCTAAGCTCCTTACGTGTGCGCACTCCTGGCTCCTTAATATCTTCGAGTAGCTGCGGGCTTAGTACCTTAGGGTTATTCCCTAAATTGGCAATCAACCATTTAGAGATATCTGTGATGCTGGCATTGACGCCAGCTGCCGGCTCTACTTGATAGTAGTTAGGTTTTACCTTGACCTTTTTAAAGCCCGAACGGGTTTTTATATGGGGACTTGCGCGATTATTGCTTGCTAGAAAGGCGTCCATACCAATGGAAGCTGTGCTCATTTTAAGGGGGGAGAAGATCCGCTTTTCGACTAAGTTTGCATAGCTGCTGCCGGTTTGCTGCTCAATCACAGGTTGGATAAATGAGAAGGCGATATTTTGATAGCTGTAGCAGACACCGGGGGAGCACATGGGAGTAAGCTTAGAAAACTGAGGGATTATTTTCTTTAGTTTACCGTTGGCATTGAGAATATTGTCGTAGCTGTTAGGCATTAACCCTGTGCTTTGTCCAATCACATGACCCAAATTGATCTCTTTTGTTGCTGAGGAGTCTGCAAGTTTAAATTCAGGCATATAGTGGATAAGTGAATCCTCCCAACTGAATTTTTTCTCATGAACCAGCATGGTTGCTAAGGTGCCTGCAAATGTTTTCGACACCGATGCTAATCTGAATACCGTGTTGCTGTTTATATTGAGTGAGCCGCCTTTTTTACGTTTTCCGTATGAGCTCATTTTTAAGATTTTATCATCTTCAATGATGACAAAAGCGCCGCCTGGCACGCCATTTTTCTTTAGTTGTTTATGAAACTCTTGTTTAAAGTTATCGCTTAGCGCTTGGTAATCAGATTTTGCTATTGCTTGAGTTGAAAGCAATAAACAGGCAAGCCCGAAAGGGAAAAGTTGTCGCGACTTAAAAAGCATAAAAATTATAGCTCCAAATGAACATCAAAAATGTGCAGCTTAAGAGGGCTTGTAAGTACAAGCGCTGCAACTGTTATCAAGCCACTTCAAAATGCAGGGCTGAATATATCGTGAAGTGGCTTAACCCAGTAAGCTAGGCTAACAAATAAATGTGAATAAAACAGTAGATGCGCGGTGATTTAATCGCCTTACAGTCTCTTTTTTGTTAAAAAACTTGTCACAATTCTCACCTCTGGGTAATCTGGTTTCATCTTGTATTCAATCACTTGAGAAATATGAAACTGGCATTACTCAGCTCTCCTACCTCTTCAAATGGTATCGATGCGATAAAGCAGATATTAGCTGTTCAGAAAAAGAAGGTATGTAAGCTTGCTTATATCGCCTCTGGTCCTGAGCCCGATAGAAGGTATTTTAGTCAGACCCAAACGCTTTATGAGGAGTTAGGCGCTCAGATGCCACTTTTTGTCGAGCTTGAGTCGGAGTTTGATGACGATATTTTGCCAGAGCTATTTGGTTGCGACGTTATCCACCTCGCAGGTGGGGATACCTTCCGGTTTTTAAAAGGGTTAAAGCGAAGAGGGCTGCTGCCTAAATTAAGGCAGTATGTCGAAGCGGGTGGGGCGTTAGTTGGTGTGAGCGCTGGTGCTATGATCATGACACCATCAATTGAGAGTGCTTTTTTGTGTGGTGATAGTAATGATGTTGAGCTCAAGGATTTATCGGCTTTAGAGTTAGTGCCATTTCACTTTATGCCGCATCTGCCTAGCGAATTATCAACTCCAGTGGATTTTATTGCAGAGCTGCAGCGCAAAGATGTTGAGTTTGATGAGGCGTTGTTTGAGTCTCTCTATCTGTGTCAGGATAATAGTGCACTGGTTCTTATCGATGGAGAGCTAGAGGAGCTGGGTTCACCGCTTCTTTGGACAAGCTGTGTTGAGTGCTAATTTGTAGGAATCGCGGATTAAACCTAGGGAGTTAAAATCCCCTAGGTTTAATCCTGAGTTATTTATTTCAATGCTTGGTTAAATCGCTCGAAACCCGCTTCGAGATCGGCAATCAGATCATCAGGATCTTCAAGACCAACATGAAGACGGATAAGCGGTTTGCTGCTGTCCCAATGGGTTGCGGTGCGAAGCCTGTCGATACCAAATACGCCCAAAATTAGGCTCTCAAATCCTCCCCAAGAGAATCCCATCTTAAAATGAGCCATATTCTCAACCAGTGCGGTGACTGAATTTAGAGAACCCTCTTTTAATACAAAAGAGAACAGACCGTTGGAGCCGCTAAAATCACGCTCAAAAAACTCATGTCCTGGGCAAGTGTCGAAAGCTGGATGCCTTATGTGGTCAACCTCTGGGCGAGATTGTAACCAATTTGCCACTTTAAGCGCATTACGCTCATGTTGCTGCATACGCACGCCTAATGTTCTCAGACCTCGACTGGCAAGGTAGACATCATCAGGTGAGGTGCATTGTCCCATTAAATAGCTATTTTCTCTTAGTTGATCCCAATGGGCCTCGTTAGAGGTTGCTGTACCCATCATTACATCTGAGTGGCCAACAATGTATTTAGTGGCTGCTTGAATAGAGATATCCACTCCCATCTCGAATGGACGAGAGTTGATAGGAGATGCCCAAGTGTTGTCTAACATCACTGTTAATCCATGTTGGTGCGCGACCTTTGCTAAGGTGGGGACATCTTGGATCTCCATGGTGATGGAGCCGGGGGATTCGAGAAATAGCACCTTAGTGTTGGGCTTAATCAGGGCTTCGATTCCTGCACCTATCATAGGATCATAATAGGTGGTTTCTATGCCAAAACCTGCCAGCAGTTTATTACAGAGATCCCGCGTCGGTTCATAAGCGCTGTCGACCATCAGAAGGTGATCGCCAGCCTTTAGAAATGAGAGCAGGGCACCGCTAATCGCCGCAGAACCAGATGGATAGAGGGCAGTGCCTACTCCGCCTTCAAGCTCTGCAATAGCTGCTTGAAAAGCAAAATGAGTTGGGCCGCCACGTCTGCCGTAAAACATCTCTCCTTTGGCTCTATTTTTAGTCGCAAAACGCATCTCCTCCATGGTATCGAATACCATGGTTGATGCTCTAAAAACAGGCGGGTTTATCACCCCTTTAGTCCATTTTTTATCACGTCCGACACTGACTATCTGGGTATCTTTTTTCATAGGGCAGCTCTTTTTTACAACTAAAGAATGTGGTTTTAGCCATCTTAACATCTAAACGGCTAAATGAAAGTGAAGATTTATAGGTAACAGGTTTACCCACTAATCAAGGGGCAAACTCACCCGTATCTCCACACCTGTGATTGATTTATCATTTTCATCTACAGGGAGGTTTTTGGCGATGATCTTTCCATGGTGAAAGTCGGTGACTAGCCTTGCAATGTAGAGGCCTAAGCCAAGGTGTGGTTTCTCTTGAGCCTTCTGTTGCCTGACAGAGACCATAGATTCAAATATTTGCTCTGCCATATTTTCTGGTAACTCTGGACCTAGATTACGGATAGAGAGCTGAGCTAAGCGATTTTTTGCCGAGAGTGAAACCGAGATTTGGGTATTCTCTAAACTGAACTCTAGGGCGTTGGCGATGAGTTTATCCATTAGCTGGGCTATATATTCAGGTACCCCTGTCATCATCAAATCCTCATCTGAGATCTCTGTGATGAACTCTTTATTGGGGTAGGTGAGCTGATAACCTTGAACGCAACCACTAATCACTTTTGAGAGAGGGAAAGTATCAAGCTCGGCTTTAGATAAACTCTCCTCCAGTCGGGTAGCTTCACTCATATTATTTAAGATCATATTGAGTCTACTTACCCCTTCTTGTGCCCGATCAACATATTTACGGCTGTCAGGATCGAGTGATTGCAATCCAAGATGCTCCAGTGAAGAGCGAACCACGGCGACGGGGGTTCTTAACTCATGTGAAAGCCGTGAGCTCATGTTTTCAAGGTAGTGAGTGTATTGCCCTAAACGGCCAACAATATTGGCAAAACTTCTGGAGAGATCACCTATCTCATCACGGACTTTAGAGCCCTTTATGTGTTGCTTGATTCGTCCTTGGCTATCGATGGCCTCTTCAGCTTCATCTCTGAGTTTTCGGATCCGGCTTGAGATACTTGATGCAAAGAAAAACAGCGCTAATGTCCCCATGCTCATGATGGTAATGATGACATTAAAGAGTTTCTCTAACGCTTTATTGCGTAAGGTTCTGATCCCGTGGGTTGTCTCTTCTGAGATCACGGCTCCCATCACCTTATCGTCTATCCAGATAGGACTGGCAGCAGCTAAAATCACTGCTTTATTGTCGGGGGTTAATCGCCAAGTCGATCCCTGTTTTCCCGATAATGCTTGTTTAATATGGCTACCGCCTAGGACGGTGGAGTCCTGTAAAGAGTCGATAAAATCTTTAGGTGGCGTGGTTAAGATCCGGTAGTAGAGCGGATGCAGGTATTTTTGCTTAAATTGTTCCCAAAACCCTGGGTTTGTCGGCTCTTTAACTGTGCGAGTCCAGACACTGTTACTGGTGCGAATATCCCCTGATTTTGCAAGCACGCGGCCATGTTTATCGACCACCCAGATCCGTGAGCTGTTATGACTCATTCCTTTAATGATGCTCTCTATCTCTGGTGAGGGGACAAGCACTGTGCCCAGTTTATTCACATCATCAATGGCTGAGGTGCCCACAATTGCTTCAAGTTCGCCCGTTTTGCTGTCGTTAACATCATAGATGGCAAAGCCCAGCTTGCTACCCACCATCTCCAGTGGGATACGCAGCTCAACATTATATCCTTGCTCTGTTTTTTTCCATTTTCCCTGGATTTTAATTTCAGGGGTGACAGGGGTAGAAAGGGCAGGATCTTCAGGCAGCTCAAATGCGCTGATCCAACCATCTTTTGTCGTAGCGACGATGTAACGTCTGAATTTTCCATCGGGTGCCAAGGTCGCGATAGCTAGATGGTCATTTCGATCGATATTAAGGGTATTTTTGCCACGGTACACTACATTGGGATCCGTGACTTCAAAGAAGCCATAGAGGTAACCTGCGTATTTACCAACCATATGGGTAAAGTTGACGCTTAAGGGGGCATCGGGATCGGCTTTGAATATCTGATGATTGTCGCCGTAATTTATACTCTTATGTCTATAAGGTGCCCAATCAGCCAGCTTTCCATCTAATTGAATAGGACCTGAGAGTGGGTAGGCGTAGAGATCTCTGCCTTGCTGTACTTGAGTCAGAAAGCTGGCTTGACTATCAAATAGTTTAGGCCTCTCATGCAGGGCGGTAGCAAGGGCTTGAGTCGTGCCCTCTAAGGTCTTCTCTTGACCATGGCGCAGGTACTTTTCCATCTCCCAGACATATTGGTAGCCGAGCCAGGGGAGGCAGAGCAGAAACAGAGAGAGTATGGCAACTTTTGTTCTTAGGCCAATAGGAAGGTTAAACATGCCAGTTTCTCTGTTTATGGATAGATAAAGCTACCGAGATTAAGGGAGTATAGAAGCGATAATATCTCATTAATTGACTTGAGGCTCCCATCGATATCCCATGCCATAAACCGTATCTATGCAATCAAATTCAGCATCTTGGGCGATGAATTTTTTCCTTATTCTTTTTACATGGGAGGTGATGGTGCTGTCGTCGACAAATATCTTAGCCTCCTGCATCAAGTCTTGGCGGTTTTTAACATGTCCTGGTCGCTTTGCCAGTGAATGTACCATCCAAAATTCAGTGACAGTGAGCTCTATTGGCACTTGATTCCAAAAAACTTGCATACGATTCGCGTCAATGGTTAGGGCGCCTCTTTCGAGTAGGTTTTCGACTTCGAGTGATTTTCCCTGCAGTTCGGCTCGCCTGAACAGCGCGGCTAGTCGGGCGATTAAGTGAGGAAAGCTCACATCTTTACTCAGGTAGTCATCGGCTCCTAAACGTAGGCCACAGACGGTATCAAAGTCGCTGTCTCTGGCGGTTAAAAAGATAATGGGTAGGTTGCTAGACATGGCTCTAAGGGATTGGCAAAGGGTAAAGCCGCCATCAATCTCATCCTCCAAACCGATATCAATAATGGCCAAGTCGGGTAAACGGGTGGAAAATGCCTGCATGGCACTGGGACGATTTGCGTATGCCTGAACGCTATAGCCTTGCTGCTGTAGTACCTCTTTATAATTTTCTCGTATGGCTGCTTCATCTTCCACAATGGCGATGCGTTTCATCAATCTCTACCTTCTACTGTTGTCGATGGCTAAAGGCGTGAACATTTATGAATGAACACTGAGCCTATTGCACTTAATCTGTATCTAAATGACCTTTGTCAGTGACTATACAGGAAATTTTTACGGATTAAAGATGCTGATAACGATTGCCATTTTGTTGCCACAATTGATACCCGTAATGTCATTTTTCCTCCCTGTAGTAGCCATTTATCTCCTGTTTAATTGACCTATCGAAACTGATATTGAGCGGTGATAGTTCACTGGTTCAATCGTTAATCTCCAATGATAGGAATAGAAAAATGAATAAGAAGATAATTGCCCTTTTAGTGATGAGCAGCCTAACCCTCTCAAATGCGACACATGCACAGGAGCAGCTTGATGAGAGAGAGCATAATGAGGAGCTTGTTGGACTGACGTCAGGCATAGTGCTTGGCGCGGTTGTTGGTGGCCCTGTAGGTGCCATTATTGGTGCATTTACTGGAGCACTATTGGGTAAATCGGTTGGGGATGATTCTGAAATTGACGCCCAGCATGCCAAGATTGCCGCGTTGAGTAGTGATAAGCAATCCTTGCTGGTTATTGCGGATCAATATGATGAAGCGCAGCAGCAGTTAGCTGAGTTAAAGCTGGCTCAAGATCAGAAATTAACTGAGCTTGCTATGGGACTTAATATCCAGTTCAAAACGGGTTCCTCTGAACTTGCTCCTCACATTAAGCGTCAACTCGATGATCTGGCCTATGCTATCACTATCTCTCCTGAGTTGAGATTAGATATGACCGGCTACGCGGACAGAAGAGGTGATTCAACCTATAACCAAGCCCTGTCAGAGCAGCGGGTAGCGGAAGTCAAATCCTACCTTGTCTCCCAAGGTGTCGATGAGAGTCGTTTATCCTATAAGGCATTTGGTGCCAGCGCGCCCTTGACTGAAGATCAGAGCTTCGAAAATGACTTTTTTGACCGAAGGGTGAATATAAAGCTCATCTCAAATGGATCTGCACTCGCTGCAAACCAATAATCAGCCAGATAATAAAGGATTATTGTGATGAAAACGGATAATCGCGGCTTCTTGGCATTTAGTTTGGCTCCTTATTTACTCACCATGCTTGCCCCCTTTAGGGGGGCGGCTGTCATTAATATACTTACTATCGGACTGCTATCTTGTTTGAGTTTGTTCAGTTATGCCCAAGAGAGGATTGAGAGTGATCAAGCAAGCTTGATCTATCACTCCGGTGATGGTGAGGAACATGTGAGCTTACCACTTACGACACAAGTTGAGATGAAGGTGTCGGGCTGGACAAACCGGGTCAATTTTAGACAGGTATTTCGCAACGACACTCAACACTGGCTCAATGGCCGTTATCAATTCCCACTGCCCGATGAAGCAGCGGTGGATCATATGCGCTTAGAAGTCGGCAGTAAGGTCATAGAGGGGCAGATTAAGGAGAAGCTCAAAGCAAAAAAGCAGTTTGAAATGGCAAAAAAAGCAGGTAAACGTGCCAGTTTAGTCTCTCAATCTACTCCCAATATCTTCACTACCTCAGTAGCCAACTTAGGACCTGGTGAAGCCTTGGTGGTGGAGATCAGTTATCAAGAGTTGGTGTCCTATAAAAAAGGGGAGTTTAGCCTTAGATTTCCTATGGTAGTCAATCCACGATACTTCTCTCCTTTATCAATGCAGGAACAAAAGAGCCGCAGTGTTAGCTTCGCAAACACCTTAGCTACAATTGAAAATGGCACGGCGTTCAATGACCATATTGGAATAGATGCTGCCGCCAAAGTGAGCATCGAGGTTGAGCTAGATGCTGGAGTAGAGTTAGGTCTGATATCGAGCCCCTATCATAAGGTAAGTCACACTCAGCTAAGTGGCTCTCACTATCGAGTGTCACTCACGGGGGTAAAGGCTGATCGAGATTTTGTATTGAACTGGCGACCACAGCTTGACACTAAGCCTGTTGCTGCTGTTTTCTCTCAGCAGGGTAAAACACACTCACTATCTTCTAAGGCACAAGTTGAACCAACGGACTCTAATGCGAGCACAAAGGCAGACAGCAACAAAGCTGTGGAGGATGATTATGCTTTGCTGATGTTGTTGCCACCATCAGATCAGAAGCAAGATGTATCTATTTCAAGAGAGCTTATCTTAGTGATAGACACCTCTGGCTCTATGTCTGGAGCATCGATTGCACAGGCAAAACGTGCCCTTAATTATGCCCTTGCGGGGTTAAAAGCCAAGGATACTTTTAATGTGATTGAGTTTAACTCTAACGTTGGTTCGCTATCTCCTTACTCTCTACCCGCTACAGCGAAAAATATAGGCTTGGCTAATCAGTATGTGCGTTCACTTAAGGCCAATGGCGGTACTGAGATGCAATTGGCACTCAATGCTGCGTTAGACAAAGGTACTGAGACTGAAGCGCTGGGTAGTGAAAGATTACGTCAGGTGCTATTTATGACTGATGGCTCCGTTGGAGATGAGCAATCCCTGTTCCACCTTATTAAGCAGAAGATAGGTGAAAGCCGATTGTTCACCTTAGGCATTGGCTCAGCGCCAAATTCACACTTTATGCGCAGAGCGGCTGAGTTTGGACGCGGCACGTTCACTTACATAGGTAAGTTGGATGAGGTACAGAGTAAAATTGAGTCACTGCTTTACCAGATAGAGCGTCCTCAATTGACTGATATTAAACTGAGGTATGCCGATAATAGAGTGCCGGATTATTGGCCTGCCATGATCCCTGATCTCTATGCTGAAGAACCTTTGTTAGTCGCAATAAAGATGAACTCGACGCAGCATGTATCATCTCCTACTGAACTTATCGTATCTGGCACCATTGGGGGGCAATACTGGCAGGAAAGTGTATCACTGAAGGAGAGAAAGCCAGAGTTAGGTTTAGATCTTATCTGGGCAAGGAAACAGATCGCAGCTCTTGAGTTGAGTAAGAACGGGGTGAATGAACAGAGAGTAAAACAGCAGATCACCGCCTTGGCTCTGGACTATCACTTGGTTAGTGCTCATACAAGTTTAGTGGCGGTTGAGATGACTCCAGTAAGAGCCAGTGGTATCACGAGTAAGAGTGTTGAGTTGTTATCTGCTATTCCATTTGGTTGGGTGCCGCCTGCAACGCTACCTCAAACAGGAACTGCGAGTCGACTGTTTATCTTGATTGGTGGTCTATTATTGAGTTTGCTGGGGATCTACCTTCTAAGTTATTACCGTGCATTTGGCTTAGTGTTCAGTCCTCAGGAGAGGAGAGATGCTTAAGTCTGTGCATTTTCACCGAGCAATCATATTCATGTTACTTGCTCTTGCGGGAATATTTCTTGGTCAGGGAGTCTATATGCAAGCGAAAGCACATTTTGCCCAATACCTTATTGAACAGGCATGGAAGCGAACATTGGTGGATCAACAGCCACATAAACCATGGAGCTGGGCTGATACTTATCCTGTTGCCCAGATGACATTTATCGATGAGCAAGGAGATAAAGAGGGGCTGCTTACTGGAGACTCGATGTATGTTCTAGAAGGGGCATCGGGTAGAAATTTGGCTTTCGGTCCAGCACAGCTTCAAGATGGTAGGGAGAGCTGGCGCGGCGAGAGTCGGATTATTGCTGGTCACAATGACACCCATTTTTCCATTTTGGAGGGGGTGAAGCAGGGCAAACAGATTAAGCTGCAGGAGAGGGACGGAACTGAAGTGATCTACCAGGTGGTGGGAACCCAAGTTGTGCATGAGTCTGATACCCAAGTGCTTAATTCTGATTCAGATAAACGACTCACTTTGATCACTTGTTATCCGTTCCATTCTCTAACAACTGGCGGCCCGCTCCGCTTTATTGTCTATGCTGAAGTGATCGGTTAGCTGGCAATAGGCATTACTCGGTTTCTGCCCAACCGCTTAGCTTCGTAGAGTAGTTTATCCGATTGCTCTATTAGCTGGGTGGCAGAGAGCGAAGGATCCCATTGTGCAACACCAAAAGAGGCCGTGATATTGTTGATCATGGCATCTTTTCGTCTGTCTTTTAGTGAGACCTTCTCAAGGGCTCTGCGCATCGCTTCTGCCAAGTGCCTGGCTTTTCTTAACTGGCTATTGGCTGTGATAACGGCAAACTCTTCTCCTCCGTAGCGGTACAGCTTGGTTCCCTCTCTACAAGATTCCCCCAGACGTTTAGCAACGGCTTTTAGTACTTGATCCCCTAACTGGTGGCCATAGTTGTCGTTGAATGCTTTGAAATGGTCGATATCGATAAGAATCAAACAGAGTCCATCTGGCGATTGGCTTAGGGAACCCTTTAGATCTGAATCAAAAGCTCTTCGGTTCAACACGCCAGTTAAAGCATCGAATAGGACATCTTTTTCTGATTTCTTTAATTGCGCCTTTAATGCATCAATCTCTTGTTGGGCCCGTTTAAGATGACCAGTAAAGTACTCAGTGCTCGAACGTATTTCATCGGATTCCTTCACTAGGTTTCGCACCACACCCAATACTTTCTCAAGACTGACTCCCTCCTCCTCAATGCGGTTGAGTTTATCAAAGTTACTGTCAATCCGTTTTTGGAAGTGTGTGGCGTCTGTGTTGGTATCTTTTAGAGACTGAGAAAGCTCGGTGGCCATCGCTTCAAGGTTTTGTCTCATATCAATGACATCTAGTTCAACCGGATCGGCAACAAATTCACGATAGAGCAGTGTTGAGTTTGAGGGAGGGCAGGTGCTGTGCTCATTAATAATCGTATCGAGTTGTTCATTAAGCTGAGGTTGCTGTTCACCTACATAGGCGTACCAGAGCGCATAGTTAGTCGGTGTTGTGGGAATTTGATGTTTGAGCATCAAAGGGACCGCTTTTTTTAAATTGAGTGCAGCGACTTGCATAAGTTCTTTGGACATTAATAAGGCACCTAAATATGAGGGAACTCCCTAAGGCACTTCACATGAGTTAAGTTTTACGTTTGAAGTGAACTGGGCAAAAATCTTGCTGTATATGAAATAATAGTTAAACAGCATTGAGGAAGCTAGCAGGTATAAAAAATAAAACCAGAACTTTTGTTCTGGTTTTATTAAATTATTTTTTATTAGTTAAGGTTATGGGGCTTTTTGCTCAGGGGCCCAATTTAGCCATTCAGGATCCAGCTGCTTTTGCAGTGGAAACTGACTATCAGCTGCTAGCTGGTTTGAATCTGAGGTTTTAGATTGTGTAACAACGCCAATGCCACCGGCCAGAATTGTCTCTAATGTCCCAGTTTCTATTTTTGCGCCAGAAAACAGACCGATGTCGACTTTGACGCCAGACAGGTTCCAAAATTGACTGCTTTGATTGACCAAGTGGCTAAACTGACTGTCTATATGAGAATGCATAAGCACAGAGTTGCCAGTTGCAGATAAATCATAGCTATCTACTTGGCCTATTTTCATGCCTCGAAAGAAGATAGGAGTACCTGACTTGATAGAGCCAAGGTTGCTGTCCTCGAGTGTGAAATAGAGCTCTCCGGTTTTACGTTGTTTAGATGGCGTGTCGTTAGCAACGAAGTTTTCACTCCTGATGTCACTCTTTCCCGGAGTGACACCGATATATGGCCCTGTTATCAAGGTTTCTGGAGAAGTGATACCTGACAGTGAGATCTGCGCATCAACAATAAAATAGCTGGCGTCTGTTTGTGTAAATTGTTTAGCGTAGTTGCCATATAAATAGGCTTTAGCGGTAACGCTATCAAGAGTTTTGTCCAGTTTTACAGATTCAACTTCACCGACTTGATGGCCATGATAACGAATAGGCGCTTTTGCACTGAGTTTAACATCCGCAGGAAAGCTTAGGCTGATTGGCTTAGCTTGAGCTAAAGCTAAAGATTTAGAGGCGTAGAGATGTTCTTGATCTCCATGTTCAGTTTCATCGAGCAAGCCCAAAGTGATACTACCTTTCAATGCACCTTGAAGAGGAGCGACATCTATCTCAATACCTGTAAGTGCAGCGTTAACTGACAGGGCACTATTTCGCCAAAATACAGTATTTGATTTCAGTAACTCTGAGAACTGCTCTTGAATGCTTAAGTTAACAGCGAAACTCTGCTCGCCAGTTTGCCAGTTGACTTTATCGACCTCACCTATCTGCATCTTTTGGTAATAGACGGGGGCGCCAGGAGAGAGGTCTGCACCATCTGGACTGCTTAATGTGAGCTTGATTAAGTTCAGATTTTGAAAATGCTCTGCGGCTGTTTGGCGTGAGGCAAATAGGGTTAACGTAGCGCCTTTTTTTACCTGTGACTTACTGCTACCTTGAATTAGGCTTATAGCTCCTTGGGTGAGCGTGGTGAAGTCACGGGTTTTAACCGAAACTCCCTCAAGGGATGCGTCAATAGAGAGTGCGCTTTCAGGTACAAAGTAACTGTCTTGGGTCATAAGCCTAGTAAATTCAGGCCAGATCTCAATCTGGTACTCTATGCCGGACAAACTGTTATTTAGCTTTACAGAGTTAACTTTGCCGATAGCGATCTGTTTATATCTGACCTCTGCGCCCTCTGCGATACCTTGGTTACTCTCTGAAGTTAAGGTGAGCGTGAGCTTTGATGTCGCTAGCTTATCAGGTTGCTCAGCTAGAAGAGGGTATTGTGATGCTGGTTCACCTGAGCCCGGTGAAAAGTTAATTACGCTTCCTGTGAGTAACCGCTCTGCATGTTTAACGCCTGAAAGTGATAGATCTGCCCCCTCTAACCAAAATTGGGAGCTTGCGGAAAGTAGTTCTGCATGCTCAGTATTGAGCTTAGCGGTAAACTCAACCCCTGAGTTGGTGAGTTTAGAGTCGGTGATGCGGCCAATGTTGATGCCTCTAAATACAATTGGAGTACCTATGGTTGCTGACTCAGCTTTATCAGCGGTCAAGGTAAACTCTATCCCGCCTAGAGCGAGTTCTTCATTGTCATAAATCTTATATTGCTGGCCTTTTTCTGCCATTTCTGAGTTTTCAGAGGAGCTGAAGCTTAACCCGCCAGCCAAAATAGTGGATAAGCTTTCGGTTTTTATCTTTATGCCAGAGAGTGAGGCATCTATTTTAAGGCCTGATACATTCCAAAATTGTGAGTCTTTTTTGACTAGGTGAGCATATTGTTTCTTAATAAAGGCGGTGAGTGAGATCTCACTTGCTCCTTTGAGTTTATAGCTTATCACCTGTCCAACGGGGATCTGGCGATAAAAGAGCTGAGAACCAACATCTAAAGAGCCCAAAGTTTCACTCGTCAGCTCTATCACTAATCCATCTTCGTTAGGCAAAATTGCAGGTGCATTCTCTTCTGCTTCAAAGAAAGACTGGGATTCGCCATCTCCGGGTTGAATAGCAATATAGTTGCCAGAAAATAGGGTATCTAACCCCTCAACACCTGTAATTGACGCTTTTGGGGCAACTAGCCAGAATTTAGTGCCTTTATTAAGAAAAGGATCGGCTCGATAATCCATTTTTAGGTCAACATTAACGCCTTTTAGCTCGTCATCAATACTGATATCGACCACTTTACCGACTGTTAAACCTTGGTAGCGGACTAATGTTTTTCCTACATCAATACCAGTAGCGCTAGGGAAGTGGATCCGCACTTCGATACCCGCTTCTTTAATACTCTTTACGCCTAACCAAGCGCCTAATGCCAGCGCCACTAGTGGCAGAAGCCAGATTGGAGAGAAGAGTTTCTTTTTAACGACTTTTGGTGCTTCTATTTTTGTCATCTTTCGATTCCAGTCGATCCCAGAGTAAACGAGTGTCCAGTACTTTTGCTGCCATCTGAGTCAGCAAAATCACTAATGCAAATGCAGTGGCGGCTGGGGCGGGCTTGGCATCCAAGAGCTGCCCCATATTAACCAGTGCGACAGTGATGGATATGACAAATAGGTCCAACATGGACCAACGTCCTATCCATTCAATGATATGGAAACCTACCATTAGCATCTTCTTGGAGATGGGCAAACGAAAACTGATGGCGGTTAGGTAAATCGTTAAGCCGACTATTTTAAGTAGAGGGACTAAAATACTGGCGGTAAACAGTATAATCGCGATAGGAAACATGTCGGATTGTACTAGGTGTGTGATCCCGGTAAAGATGGTGTCATGGCGAATACGCCCACGATCGGTCAACATGGTGATTGGATAGATATTTGCCGGAATTAACAAGATGGCTGCGGTGATAAGTAACGCCCAGCTTTTTTGCAAGCTAGTGGTATCTCGTACCATTAATGGGCTATCACAGCGAGTACAGTGAGTCTGTTTCTGCTCATTTAGTTTATTACAGGAGGGGCAAGTGGTTAATCCCATCTCCTTGCCTTGAGCATTTTCATCGATGTTACTCATCAAGCATGCTCCACATATGCTCTAAATTATATTCACGCTGTAGAAATAGAGTGACGATAAAAAGCATAGAGAAGCAAAATGTTCCCATGCCTAAGAAGATATCGGCAAAATCAGATAAATTGAACACAGACACTAAGATACTGATGAGGTAGATCTCAAGCATGGTTAGCTGCGACAGAATATCTTGATATTTCAACAGGCGTTTAAGCACGTCTCTAAAAAAAGGCGAGTGCAGACGGTATTTAATGATTAGGATCTGCGACAAGATTGATAATATTAGTACTCCTGGTGCGATCACCGCCGTGAGCATGACCGATATTCCCACGATCCAGTAACCTTGGTGCGCAACGGCTATGGCTCCTTCTGCAATTGTTGCTGTTCTTACACTGCCTAAAAAATGTAACTCTAAAATGGGAAGAAAATTAGCAGGCGTGAAAAAGATCAGTGCAGTGATGCAAAGCGCTAACATACCGTTAATGGAACAGTATGGCGTATCGTAAAGGGCGGTATGACAACGCGGACACAAGGCCCTAACTCCCGAAGGAAGTGCTCGCTTGGTTACCACTAAATCACAGGAGCGGCATAAGGTCACGCAATCATCAATACAATCTCGTTCCATCTCTAGCTTCAAATCCCTTATTGGTATCCTGTTTTACATGGACATTTGAGCGGGTAAGCTATCCCACCAGACTAAAACGCGGCTTTAGTATAGTGATGAACCTTAAACCATTCTTAAATATACAACATCAGTAACTGTTGATAATCAGCTGGATTATATCAGATTTCTCAGAATACTTGCATAAGAAGTTATTTTTGTGAGACTCTGTAACTGTATATAAAAACAGTATGAGGGCAGGTATGGCGGTAATTACTAAATTTGTCGTGGTCAGAGAAGGGGTTGAGAAGATGACATTCACATCTAAGAAGGAAGCTGATGCTTACGACAAGATGCTTGATATCGCTGATCAATTGACGCCTTTTGTGGCGAATTCTGAACTTGAGCTGGATGATAATGTCTGCGAAAAGTTAGCTTTCTATATGGCACAAAATAAAGATGAGTTATTCAGTTTACTAAAAGGTGTGGCACCTTCTGCAGCAAAAACCGCTAAAAAATCGCCTAAAAAGGCAGAAACTAAAAAATAAAGTGTTAGGAAATTTGTATGGATCTGGAATGTTATGACTCCTTAAATCGTCAGGCTCAGGCACTGCTCTCGGGAGAAGATGATCTGGTTGCTGCGATGGCAAACTTTTCAGCCTTGATTAATGATGCTGTTGAGCAACTTAATTGGGTTGGTTTTTACCTCCTAAAAGATGAGCAACTTGTTTTAGGTCCTTTTCAAGGAAAAGTGGCATGCAGTCGTATCCCGCTTGGTAAAGGTGTATGTGGAACTTCAGCAGCAGAAAAAAAGACGATGCGAGTTGATGATGTCCATCAATTTGATGGTCATATTGCTTGTGATTCAGCCAGTAACTCTGAGATTGTCATTCCTGTTTTCGATAATAATAGGCTTATCGGTGTACTCGATATAGACAGCCCAATTTTGAACCGATTCACTAAAACAGATCAAATTGGCCTGGAAAACTTAGTTAAGAGCTTCGAAAGTGCGTTATTTGGTTAAACTACAACCAATTTTGCGCAATTGATGGTCGCAATCGCGGCCGTCACGCTTATAATAGGCGATTCGAATGATAAGGGCGTTAAGCGTTTCTCATTCTTAGAATGAATGCTTGGCGTTTGTTAATTGTAATTGCTAAGGTATGTCTGCTGCGTTTGTACTCTTGCCCAATGTTTAGTCATAGACTGGAGCTCGAATACAGCTGAGCCTGACGAATATAAACGACCCTTGATGACATATTATGCTGATATGTTTGGATAGAGTCCCTTTTTTTAACTGTGGAAGTAATGATGGAATCAACAGAGAAGTTGACCGACACCAACGCAATACTTGCGTATTTATATGAAACATTTCCTTTGTGCTTTATCGCCGAAGGTGAAACTAAGCCATTAAAGATTGGATTGTTTCAGGATTTGGCTGAAAGGTTGGCTGATGATTCTAAAGTAAGTAAAACCCAATTGAGAATTGCTTTAAGACGCTATACTAGTAGCTGGCGTTACCTAAAAGGCGTAAAAGCGGGTGCACAACGTATCGATTTAGACGGTCAAGCGTGTGGTGAATTAGAGCAGGAGCATATTGAACATGCTCAGTTGACTCTTAAAGAGAGCCAGGAAAAAGCTAAAGCGAAGCGTATTGCTAAAGCAACAGCCGCTAAGGCTAGCGAAAAGGCAAGTAAGAAGCCTGCTAAGAAAGTCGCACCTAAGCGTACAAAACCTGCACCTAAGCCAGTTAAAGAAGCGGCACCAGCTGTTAATTTAACGCCTGCAGTACTAAATGAGCTGAAACAAAACCAGCGTGTTAATGTCAAACTAGGTAAGTCACCTGTTGCCGGTGTGATTGTTGACATTAAGAAAGAAGATGTTCAAGTACAGTTAGACTCAGGTTTAACAGTTAAAGTACGTGTTGAGCACATAATGCTGTAATAATCTTAAAGTAAAAGGAGTAACTTGTTGATGCGAAAAATACCCTTGGTTGTTTCAATCGCCAGTATTTTTGTAGGATTCTCGGCGTGGGCGTTAACCCCATCAATTCCATTCAGCGAGTTACCCGCTTTAACACAGGAGCCGCAACATAAAGTTGCAAGCAAACGTGTTACAGGTCTCTTCACTCGTTCCCATTACCATAGATTCGATCTTGACGACACTTTCTCTGAGCAGGTGTTTAAACGTTACCTTAAGCAGTTAGATTATCGCCGTAACGTGATGCTGCAGAGTGATCTCGATAGTTTTGGCTTATATTCAAAGCAGTTCGATGACATGTTAAAGAGTGGAGATCTGACCCCTGCCTATAAGATGTTTGATCTGGTGCAGAAGCGTCGCTATGAGCGTTTTGCTTACGCCTTGTCTCTTCTCGATAAAGAGATCGATTTTACCGTCCCTAATGATAAATATCAGTATGATCGCGAAGATGCCGCATGGCCGAAAGATGAAGCTGAGATTAATGAGTTATGGCGTCAGCGTGTTAAATATGACGCGTTGAACCTGAAACTGACGGGTAAAACATGGGAAGAGATCGTTCCTGTCCTTGAGAAGCGCTATAACAATGCTATCAAGCGACTGAGCCAGACAAAAAGTGAAGATGTTTTCCAAGGTGTGATGAATGCTTTTTCTCGCACGGTAGAACCTCACACAAGTTACCTTTCTCCACGTAATGCTGAACGTTTCCAGATGGAGATGAACCTAAGCCTTGAAGGCATAGGTGCTGTGTTACAGATGGATGATGACTATACAGTGATCAAAAGCCTTGTTGCCGGCGGACCTGCTGCAACTAGTGAGAAGCTTTCTCCTGAAGATAAAATTGTTGGTGTTGGTCAAGATGGCAAAGAGATTGTCGATGTCATTGGCTGGCGTCTTGATGATGTAGTTGAATTGATTAAAGGGCCTAAAGGCAGCAAAGTTGTGCTGCAAATTCTACCTAAGAAGGGCGGTTCTTCAGCTAAGCCATTTGAAGTCGTTATCGTCAGAGACAAAATCAGATTAGAAGATCGCGCCGCAACATCTGAGGTGATTGAGCCTGAAGAGGGCATGTACGCTAATCGTAAGGTCGGTGTTATTCAGATCCCGGGTTTCTACATGGATCTCTCTAAAGATGTTTCTAAAGAGCTTGTTAAGCTAAAAGAAGCGCAAGTTGAAGGTATTATCATTGACCTGAGAGGTAACGGTGGTGGTGCGTTAACTGAAGCAACCCTATTAACTGGGCTGTTTATTGAGCAGGGACCTGTGGTTCAAATCAGAGATGCCAACGGCAAAGTGTCTCAGAATCGTGATAATGACGGCAAAGTCACCTACTCAGGTCCATTGAGCGTGATGGTTGACCGCTATAGCGCGTCGGCATCAGAAATTTTTGCTGCAGCACTTCAGGATTATGATAGAGCCTTGATTGTCGGTGAATCTACATTTGGTAAAGGCACGGTGCAGCAGCACAAGAGTCTTGGTCGAATTTATGATATGTATGAAAAGCCGATTGGCCATGTTCAGTACACGATCGCGAAATTTTACCGAATCAATGGTGGCAGCACTCAGCTTAAAGGTGTGACTCCTGATATCTCTTTCCCTAGCGCATTAGAGCCTGGTGAATATGGAGAAGCGGAAGAGGAGAATGCATTGCCTTGGGATAAGGTGCCTGTTGCTCAGTACGGCACTTTGGGTGATATAAACCCAAATTTAATCTCTAACTTGGATGTTAAGCATCAAACTCGTATCGGCAAAGATGTCGAGTTTGGCTATATCTATCAAGATATTGCTGAGTTTAAAAAGCACCACGATGAGAAAACAGTTTCTTTGGTAGAAAGTGAGCGGATCAGTGAGCGTGAAGCTAACGACAAAAAGCAATTGGATCGTTTAAATGAGCGCCGTGTTAGCCAAGGTTTGGCCATGGTTAAAAGTTTAGACGGTGATGATGAGACGGAAACTGACTCAGAAACAGAGGAAGAGGTCGAAACACCAGATGCATTCCTTGATGAGACCGTTTACATCACTTTAGACTTAGTTGATATCGAGCGAGTAGCGAAAAACCAAGTTAAATAGAGTTAAAGATTCAGATAAAAACGCGCTATAAGCGCGTTTTTTTATATTAAATCCGCTTTAGCGGGTAAATAGATGATTGAAGGCTGGCATATGACACAGATGAAAGCAAAGTACCTTAAAGATTACCTACCACCGGCATATACGATCACCCATATTGATCTTGATTTTAATTTAGCGGGTGAACAGACCCGCGTGCTCGCTAAGAGTCAACTTGTTAGAAGGGATTCGTCGCAGACAAAACTCGTGCTCGATGGCGATAAGATGAAGATACTGTCGGTTAAGCTTAATGGTGAAGCGATCGACTATGTTCAAGATGAAACAAGTTTAACTATTGAAGCCGACTTTTCTGAATTTGAGTTAGAGATAGTAACGCAGCTCGATCCCGAGGCAAACTCAAGCCTAGAAGGTCTATATATGTCAGATGGTGCATATTGTACTCAATGTGAAGCAGAAGGCTTTAGGCGCATCACTTACTTCCTCGATAGACCTGATGTATTGGCTATCTACACCGTGCGAGTTGAAGCTGATAAAAGTGCATTCCCTTATCTGCTGAGTAACGGAAATTTAATTGAGCAAGGGACGCTTGAGGGCGGCCGACACTTTGTTCAATGGCAAGACCCATTTCCTAAACCTGCCTACCTGTTTGCGCTTGTTGCGGGTGATTTCGATCTGTTAGAAGATGAGTTTATTACTCGTAGTCAACGCCCTGTTAAGCTTCAGGTATTCGTTGATAAAGGAAATTTGCATAAGTCACATCATGCGATGGCATCATTGAAAAAGTCCATGGCTTGGGACGAGTCCAGATTCGATCTCGAGTATGACCTTGATATCTACATGATCGTTGCTGTCGATTTCTTCAACATGGGAGCGATGGAAAATAAAGGGTTGAATGTTTTCAATACTAAGTATGTATTGGCAGACACTAGCTCAGCGACCGATGATGATTACCATGGTATCGAGTCTGTTGTGGGTCATGAGTATTTCCACAATTGGACTGGAAACAGGGTGACATGCCGTGATTGGTTCCAGTTAAGCCTTAAAGAGGGCTTAACCGTTTTTAGAGATCAAGAGTTCAGCTCAGATCTAGGTTCTCGTGCCGTTAATCGTATTCATGCTATTAAGGTGATTAAGAATCAACAGTTCGCAGAAGATTCCGGCCCGATGGCGCATCCTATTCGACCTGAATCTGTCATTGAAATGAATAATTTCTATACAGTAACGGTTTATAACAAGGGTGCGGAAGTAATACGTATGATGCATACCTTGCTAGGAGAAGTAGGATTCCAAGCTGGTATGAAGCTCTATTTTGAGCGTCATGATGGACAAGCTGTGACTTGTGATGATTTCACTACGGCCATGCAAGATGCAAGTGGAGTTGATTTAAGTCAATTCACCTTGTGGTATAGCCAGTCAGGTACCCCTGTTGTGAGTGTAACTGAGAGTTTCGATGAGGCGAAAGGGGAGTACAAACTAGTGATTGAGCAGCAAACTCCTGCCACTGTCGAGCAAACAGCAAAAGCTGCGATGCATATTCCTTTTGACCTTGAGCTTATCTCACCAGATGGCGACTCCATGTTAAGTGAAGTCTTGGATGTTAAGTCATCTCATCAGGAGTTTGTGTTTAGCGGTTTAGATCATAAGCCGACTCCGTCATTGTTACAGAACTTCTCCGCACCAGTTAAACTGCATTTTGATTACTCGGTTGATCAATTGGTTCATTTGATGCGTTTTGCATCCAGTGAAGTCGCTCGTTGGGAAGCATCCGTTGCCCTTATCAGTCAGTCAATCTGGGATAATGTTGCGAATCTTGCGGCTAAAAAGGCGATGCATCTAGATCTAAGAGTGAGTGATGCCTATCGTGGCGTAATATTGTCTGATTCTTTAGATGCTTCACTGGTGGCAGAAGTATTTACTCTACCTAGTGTTTCAGCTCTCATTGAACAGGTAAATAGTGTTGATCTTGATGCTTTAGTGCTCGCTCGTGACTTTGTTATTGGGGAGTTGGCGTCCGCCTGTGAGGATGAGTTATTAACTCGTTACCGCGAGCAAGCTGAGATTGATAAAGCAGGGGCTCGATCGCTTAAGAACGCTTGCCTATTACTTTTACAAAAAGTGTCAGATCTGCACCAGCAACATGCCCAATCACAATATGAGCATGCACTGAACATGACTGATAGCTTAGGGGCTTTACAAGCACTTAACGGTGAGGAGTCTTCCCTGAGAGATAGCTTGATGGCCGACTATGAAAAGCGCTGGCTAGAGACACCACTTGTTATGGATAAGTGGTTAACTTTGCAGGCAACCTTAGGTTCTGAAACCTGTTTAGAGAGATTAGAGAAGCTTACTGAGCACAGCTCATTCTCTTTCTCAAACCCAAATAGAGTTCGCTCTTTAGTGGGGGCTTTCGCCGCTGCTAACTTAGTTCAATTTCATCGACTTGATGGTAAAGGCTATGATTTTTTGACTGAAACAATCATTAAACTAAACAAGTTAAACCCACAAGTTGCAGCAAGGCTTATCACACCATTGATTCAGTTTAAGAAGTTTGATCTTGATAGACAAAAACTAATGAAAGCATCATTGGAGAAGATTTTAGCACTGCCAGATCTTTCTAAAGATCTCTATGAAAAAGTATCAAAAGCACTTGATTGATAAGCTGCTTTTTTAACAAGTTTTTTACTGTTATAAACGCCAATGATGCCACAATCATTGGCGTTATTTTCTGATAAGAATGTATATAATGATTTTTTACTTCTCGATTAACGTGAATTATCAAGAGTTTGAACGGTATTATCAAGGCCACGCTGATAAAGTTGAGGTACGTGATAATGAAGGCAGGATCCTATGGATCCATGGCAGACACTTTCGCCCATTTCTAACAAGAACTGGGGTTCAGGGTCAGTTTAAAATGGAGTTAAGTCAAAGTGGCGAGCTCCTGTCACTTTTTAAAATTTAGAAAATATTTATTAGAGTAATTACTTCAAACGACTGATTATATTGTTGCCCTGCAATTACTCAGTCGTGCTGATTATATCTTATTGTTATTTATCGGCTTTCCTCATTCTTCTTACTTCTTTTCTCTCTGAGTTGGTTACTTTTTAAATCAAGCGTTTAAATTATTGTTTTATTATTGATGAAACTCACTAAAACTTCAGAAGATTTTCTCCTATTCAACCTTGCTCATCAGATGTAAATGCTGTAACAATGGTGTTACCTGTCGGCTAACGAAATGTTGGTTGTCATTCCTATAACAAAAGAATCCAGCAGGTTACGGAGAAGAGCTAAAATGAAAAAGGTTATTAACGGCTTTAATAAGTCGACGCTTGCTTTAGGGATCGTAGCGGCATTGAGTATGGGAGTAACATCCAGTGTCAATGCTATATCTTTCAATTGGGGAGAAGTTGAAGGTACGTTCGATACGACTTTGTCAGCAGGGGCAAGCTGGCGCGTTGAAGGGCGAGACTGGGAGAGCCATATCGGTAAGGTGAATCACCCAAGATTCGATTGGTCTAATTATTCCGCATTTAATAATACTAAATACACCTCAACAGAGATCTGGGCCCAACCAGGTTCCTATTCAAGTAATGGTGACTTGAGTAACTTGCTTTACTCTCAAGGAGACACCACTGCAGTTGTATTTAAAGGTCTGCATGAACTCTCTTTAAAATATAAAAACTTCGGTATGTTTGCACGAGGTATGTATTTTTTCGATCAAAAAGCCAATAACGGTAGTTACGGATATACAGATCCTATTACTGGCCAAGAGTATGATCCCTGTGCGGATTCAAAAGCATCAGAAGTTCAATGTAAAGACATTCGACTTTTAGATGCATTTGTTTATGGTGATTTTGATTTTAATGATGGTGCTAACCCACTAACTGTTCGTATCGGTAACCAAGTTGTCTCTTGGGGTGAGAGCACGTTAATTCCTCACGGTATTGGTGTGATTAACCCGGTTGATCTTAATATCTTGAATGCACCAGGTGCTGAGCTAAAAGAAGCCTTTAGACCTCAAGGTATGATTTGGGCATCATTGGGCTTGACCGATGAGATGTCTGTCGAAGCTTTCTATCAATATGATTGGGAGCCTGTTTGGGTGCCAACTCCTGGTTCATATTTCGCAACCAATGATTTTGCTGGATATGGCGGTTATGGCCAAAATGCACAATTAGGTTTTAATGCTAACCCTGATATTAACTTGGCTTTTTTAGAGCAAGAGTATAATAAATTAGCCGCAATGATAGCCTCAAACCAGTTTACTCCAGCTCAGCTTGGTGAACTTGCGTTGGCTTATCCGACTAAGACCACCTTGATTGAAGATCAGGCCAGTGCCAGTGATTCAGGTCAGTTTGGTTTAAAGATTGGCTACTATGCACCTGAATTGGGTGAGACTGAGTTTGGCCTCTACTACATGAACTACCACAGTCGTCGTCCGCTTATCAGTGGTACTGTGGCTAACTTTACTCAAGAAGCCATCGGAAAAGATCTTGCAACCCTTGGAGCTGTCGCTGCCAGCGGCGGAACGGTTGACCGTGAAACCATGTTAGGTTTAGAGACCTTCTCTAAAGCACAAATTGTTTATCCAGAAGATATTCGACTTTACGGCTTTAGCTTCAATACCTTAGTTGGAGATACGTCTGTTGCTGGTGAAATCGCTCACCGCAAAGATGAACCGTTACAGATTGATGATGTTGAGTTGTTATTTGCCGCTATGCCACAACAGCTAGCTAATGCTGGTTTGCGTCCAGATCTTGATGGCATCTCACAGATGGATGTGATTGCTCCTGGTGAAACCGCAGAGGGTTATGTCTTAAGTGATACTACACAGGCGCAGTTTACCTTAACGCACCTGTTTGGTCCTACTTGGGGGATGAGCAACTTAGTGATGCTTGCTGAGGTGGGTGGTGTTTGGATCCACGATATGCCAGATCAAGATGTATTGCGTCTAAATGGCCCAGGTACTGGCCGCTCAGGTGGTAACCCTGACATGCCTGGTATTATTCAGGCATTGCAAGATGGTGTTGAAACTAACCCATTCCCAACAGATTTTGCTTGGGGATACCGTTTAGTGGCTAAAGCGGATTACAACAACCTGTTTGCTGGTGTAAACATGTCTCCGCGTATTATCTTCTCTCATGATGTTGATGGTATCACTCCAGATCCCATGTTCCTGTTTACTGAAGGTAAGAAGTCAGTATCTGTTGGTGTCAACTTTGATTACCAGAGTCGCTGGGGAGCAGATTTTTCTTACAACAGCTTCTTCGGCGGTGTAGGAACAACGAACCAGATGTCTGATCGTGACTACGTATCATTTAACATCAAGTATTCAATCTAAATCACAAGGACAATAATAATGAAGAAACTTGGGATATTGTCGGCTGCTGTGATGGTTGCACTGAGTGCACCGAGTGCCATAGCAAAAGTTACCGACGCTGAAGCTGCAAAGCTGGGCACAGAGTTAACCCCTATGGGTGGAGTCAAAGCAGCAAATGCCGATGGCTCTATTCCAGCTTGGGATGGTGGTATTACATCTGCAATCGCGGGATATGAGAAGGGGATGCATCATCCAGACCCTTTCCCGCAGGATAAAATTGAATTTACCATCACCAATGGGAATAAAGATAAGTACAAAGCGAATCTAACTGAAGGTCAAATGAAGTTGTTTGAGCTTTATCCTGATACGTTTAAGATGAACGTATATCAGACACGACGTACGGCTTCAGTTCCTCAATTTGTCTATGATGCAACGAAAGCCAATGCAACTCGTGCAGAGCTGGTCTCTGATGGCAATGGTATTAAGGGGGCATCGATTGGTGTGCCTTTCCCAATTCCTCAAAACGGTCTTGAGGTTATCTGGAACCACGTATTGCGTTTTCGTGGTGTCGATGTTGAAACGGCCCGTAGCCAAGTCGCACCCACAGCAGGTGGCGGTTATACCTTGGTTGAAACAGCGGAAGAGATCCGTTTTCAATACTCTCGCCCTGAGATGACATTAGACAAGCTAAATGCTTCTAATACTCTGTTTTACTTCAAGCAAGTCGTGACCCAACCTGCACGTTTAGCGGGGACTGCACTACTGGTTAAAGAGACGATGGATCAAGAAGCTTTACCTCGTCAGGCTTGGACCTACAACACAGGTCAGCGCCGAGTTCGTAAAGCTCCAAATGTTGCTTTTGATACACCAGGTTCAGTTTCTGATGGCTTAAGAACAACCGATGACTTTGATATGTTTAACGGCTCTCCTGTGCGTTATAACTGGGAGCTTGTTGGTAAGCAAGAGGTATACATTCCATATAACGATTACAAACTTCATTCAGATAAGTTGAAGTACGACCAAATTATTCAACCTGGTCATATCAACCCTGAATTTGTTCGTTGGGAAAAGCATCGTGTTTGGGTGGTTAAAGCTCAGCTAAAAGAGGGAATGCGTCATATCTATAAGACACGTACTTTCTATATAGATGAAGATTCTTGGCAGGTATCGCTAGCCGATATGTATGATAACCGTGATGAGCTATATCGTGTGGCGTTTGCACATGGCATTAACTATTACGAAGTGCCGACACACTGGAGTACTTTGGAAGTTTTCCATGATCTTCAGTCTCGTCGCTACCTTGCTATGGGCTTAGATAATGAAGGTCGTATGTATAACTTTGATGCTAAGTTGAGTGAGGCTAACTTCACTCCAGCAGCATTGAGACGTGCAGGTATTCGTTAACTCTCCGATACAATAGGGGCACAACTATGTGCCCCTCTATCTTTAAGGAAGTCTGTATGTTGTCTAGCATGCTTCGATTTATCTCAATCTTTCTGTTCGCTGTGACTTTATCTCCATCAATTGCTATCGCCAGCAGCGACTCGTTAAGTTTAAGTAATCAAATTCAACCTCTAGCTATTAAGTCCATCATTTTAGATATAGCAGTTAAAGATGAGACTATGGTGGCTGTTGGTGAGCGCGGTCATATTTTTATTTTTGATGAGAAAAGTACCCCAAAATGGCGTCAGGTGCCGTCACCTACATCTTCTCATTTAACTAAGGTCTTTTTTACCACTCCGTCACTTGGCTGGGCTGTTGGCCATGATGCAACGATTATCCATACTCAGGATGCAGGACTGACCTGGCAGGTTCAGATGAGTTCACCTGAGATTGAAAAACCTTTGATGGATGTGCTCTTTTTTGACACTGACAATGGTGTAGCGATTGGGGCTTATGGTCTGTTTTATCGAACTGATAATGGCGGTAAAAATTGGACTCCAGAGTACCATGAAGAGTTATTGTTTGAGGAAGATATAGCTTATTTGGCCGAGTTAAAAGCGGAAGATGAAGCCCTTTATTTAAGTGAGCGAAGCACACTTCTTCCTCATTTTAATCGCATTATTGCCACTAATGATGGCTGTTTAATTATGGTTGGCGAGTTAGGTTTAGTGTCTGTTTCTGATGATAGCGGTGTTAATTGGCAAAAACTAGATTTTGTCTATGAAGGTTCACTGTTTAATGTTATCGAGTCCGATAACGGTTTTTATGTCATGGGACTTAGAGGAAACATTTTTCAGACTGGTCTTGATTTAAACCGATGGGATCAAGTGATGTTACCGACAAAATCGACCATTAATGGTGCCATATTGGCAAAAGATGGAGGTTTACGTGTTGTCGGTAATGCTGGGGTTATATTAGATATTACCGCTAATGGTAAGGGAGAGCTGGTGACTCAGCGTCAAGGTGAGAATCTGGTTTCTATTGCGCGAGATCCTCAGGGCCATATCTGGGTTGCAGGTACTAAAGGCCTTTTCGAATTAAAATAATAATGGGATCCTTAAGATGTTAGATAAAATAGTCAATGGATTTGAATCCTTCCTATTTCGGCACAGGATTTTTGTCATACTCCTGTTTATGCTGACCACCCTATTTTTGGGGTTTCAAGCAAGTAACTTAAAGATGGATGCGGCGTTTATTAAGAATATTCCGCTAAATCATAGTTATATGCAGACCTATTTAAAACACCAGAAGCAGTTTGGTGGCGCCAACAGCATTATGGTGGCGGTAGAGGACACCAGCGGTGATATCTTCAACGAGACATTTTTCGATGCGTTGAAAAATGTTCACGATCAACTTTTCTTTATCCCCGGAGTGGATAGGGCGCAGGTTAAATCTCTTTTCTCCCCCTCAACACGCTTTACCGAAGTGGTGGAAGATGGATTTGCCGGTGGTCCAGTGATCCCCGCAGATTTCTCAACCACAGAGCTGGGACTGTCTGTGGTTAGAGGGAATATTGAGAAAGCGGGCATTGTTGGACGTTTAATTGCTGAAGATTATTCCGCAGCGATGGTGTCAGCACAGTTGATGGATTTTGACCCTCAAACAGGGGAGCCTCTAGATACACTCGCGTTTGCAGAACAGTTAGAGCAGGAGCTAAGAACTCAGTTTGAAAATGATGAGATAAAAATCCATATTATTGGTTTTGCCAAGATGGCGGGTGATGTGGCTGAAGGTGCCAAAGGCGTTATGCTTTTCTTCCTTATTGCCATCTTAGTTACCGCGGTAATGGTGTACCTGTTTTCAAAATCATTAGTACTGACTTTTTTACCTTTGGCTTGTAGTTTAATTGCGGTAATTTGGCAATTAGGTTTGCTAACGGTTGTGGGCTTTGGCTTAGACCCAATGTCCATCTTGATCCCTTTCCTGGTGTTTGCCATTGGCGTGAGCCACAGTGTGCAGATGATCAATGCGGTGAGGAGAAGGGTAGCCGATGGTGAGTCAACTAAAGCAGCATCAGCTTCCGCTTTTCGTAGCCTACTCATTCCAGGTGGTATCGCTTTACTCTCAGATACAGTGGGTTTCTTAACCTTACTGGCTATTGATATTGGTATTATTCGTGAGCTAGCTATCTCAGCGTCATTGGGCGTCGGGGTGATTATCCTGACTAACTTGATCTTACTACCTTTAGTTATCTCATTTACTAAAGTATCAGTGGCTAACACCTCTAAAGATCCAGCTGAAAGTAAAATTAATCAGCTCTGGAGAAAACTCTCTCTTTTTGCTACGCCTAAGTATGCAACTTGGGTGTTGATAATTACCGCTGTACTTTATGGGGTAGGTGTTCAGCAAGCGAGTTTGATGAAGGTGGGCGATCTACAAGGCGGGGCACCTGCACTGCACTTTGATTCAAGGTACAACCAAGATACCTTTTACATTACCGATAAATTCTCAATAACCACAGATGTCATGACTGTGATTGTAGAGGCGTTTCCCGAAGCCTGTACCTATCACTCAGTGCTTAATCAAATTGATGAGTTTGAATGGATCATTGGTAACACACCTGGGGTTGAGTCAACGGCGAGTTTAGCGTCAGTGGCCAAAAGGGTGAATGCTGGGTTTAATGAGGGTAATCCTAAGTGGCAGGTATTACCTAGAACAACAGCTAGCTTAGTTCAAGCGGTTGGCCGAGTGCCTACAACTTCAGGACTGTTAAACAGTAATTGCTCTGTGATGCCTGTTTATCTGTTTTTGAAAGATCATAAAGCAGAAACTATTGAGTTAGTTATTGAGCGAGTTAAAGCGCTCTCTGCTGAGATGGACAATGATAAGATCCAATTTAAGCTCGCATCAGGCCCTGTAGGGGTGATGGCTGCAACCAATGAAGCGGTGGCTGAAGCACAGTTCCCAATGATGCTTTATGTTTATGGTGCGGTTTTTGTCCTTTGTTTGATTAGCTTTAGATCGTTAAGAGCAACAATCTCAGTTATCTTGCCTCTTTATGTCGTTTCAACGTTGGCTCAGGCTCTAATGACTCAGCTCGATATTGGCCTGGCGGTGAGTACTTTGCCTGTTATTGCATTGGGGGTGGGAATTGGTGTTGATTACGGCATCTATATCTTGTCTACAATGGCGGTGAGGTTAAGGGACGGTATGCCGGTTCAAGAAGCATATTTCGAAGCACTCGTTGAGCGAGGAAGCGCAGTGATATTTACTGGTCTGACCTTAGCTATTGGTGTGAGTACTTGGTTTTTCTCTGCCTTGAAGTTCCAGATGGACATGGGGATCTTGCTCACATTTATGTTTTTAGTAAATATGTTGGGTGCCATAATTATTTTACCCGCTATCGGGGCATTTTTCTGGCGAAAACCCAGATAGAGACCAGTAAACAGGGAGCTTCGGCTCCCTTTTTACTTTTTATAATGTGAATAGTTAAGCTTAAATGTCGATTGTTTGTTCATCTAAATTGCTAAAATATTGCTACAACTGGTTTTATAGAGGATCTACCACTAAAATAAGACTCGAAAAGCGAGAGATTTAGTAATAAACTTCGCCCATGACCTAGGTCACACTATTCGAACTGGTCATTTGTACAAGCATCCCAAAAAAATATAAAAGCGCTGCCATAGACCCTAAGGAAACAGCAACATGGCCTTGAAAGATGCAATGCCTTCGGTACTACTTGAAAATGTAGTAAACCTTATTCACTCTAAAGTTCCTAACGCACAAGCAAAACAGGTAGAACAATTTGCCAATTGTCTCTACGCTCACATGTCTAAAGATGATCTAAAAGCCCGAAATGACAGTGATCTTTATGGGGCAGTGTTAAGCTTGTGGAATGCGGCAAATCTCACTGAAAAAGGTGAGTCTCATATTCGGGTTTTCAACCCAAGTCAGTCTAAGCATGGCTGGCAATCTACTCATTCAATCATCGAAGTTATCCAACCTGATATGCCTTTCTTGGTGGACTCCATCAGCATGGCATTAAATCGTGTCGGGATCACATCCCACATGATTTTGCACACCCCACTCTCAATAAAAAGAACAAAAGGGAGTATTTCTCAGGTTAGGTATTGTGATGATGCCGATGATAAGTTTGAAAAAGTTGCGGTTTTTCTTATCGAAATTGATAGGCAAAGCACCAATAAAGATATAAAACAGCTAGAGAAAGAGATTGAGTCTGTATTGGGCGATGTCGCGGCATCTGTGCATGACTGGAAAGCGATGTCTGGTAAGTTAAGCTCAACAATCTCTGAGCTTGCAACTCGCCCTTACCCTGGTCATAAGCAGGAGCTGGAAGAGGCTACAAACTTCCTTAATTACCTAAGTAATCACCATTTTACGCTTCTTGGTTATCGCCGATACGATCTGCGCAAGGTTGCTGGTGATTTAGAGTTGGTACCTGACACTTCAAGTAGCTTAGGCTTAATGAATATTCCGGGTAAACCACAGCCTGAAACTGGCTTATTACTCTCTAATTTTTCTGAAAGTGCTCGTAGAGAAGCGCTAGATAACAGCTTACTGGTTCTAACTAAGAGTAGTGAGAAGAGTCGTGTACATCGTCCAGCGTATGTTGATTATGTCGGTGTTAAGCGATTTGATGAGCAAGGAAATGTTATCGGCGAAGATAGGTTCTTAGGTTTATATGCTTCGAATCTATATAACAGAAGCCCACGTGAGATCCCGCTTCTATCAGAGAAAGTGCAACGTGTGTTAGACCGTTCAGGGTTAACCCCGCGCTCTCATGATTACAAAGCTTTGATGCATATTTTAGAGACGCTTCCTCGTGATGAGTTAATTCAAGGTAATGTTCAAGAGCTTGCTCAGGTCGCCCATGGCGTTCTAGAGATGCAAGATCGTGACAAATTGAAGCTGTTTGTCCGTAAAGATGGTTTTGGGCGCTTCTTCTCATGTCTAGTTTATGTCTCTAAAGACAGATATAACACTAAGCTACGTGAAGATACTCAACGTATTCTGGCTCAACACTTTAAAACTAACGCCGATGTTGAATTTACGACCTACTTCTCAGAATCTACGCTTGCGCGTACGCATTACATAGTTAAAGTCGATAACAATAATATGGATGTAGATGTGGCCGCCATTGAAAATAATTTATCAGAAGCTGCACGTTCTTGGGAAGATAAACTCAATGATGCGCTAAGCAGCACACAGGGTGAAGAGTCTGGAACGGGTCTGACTAAACGTTATATACATGCGTTTCCTCGCAGTTATAAAGAGGATGTACTACCAAGCTCTGCAGTTGTTGATATTCAGCATTTAGAAGCGTTAGATGACAGCCATAAGCTGGGCATGCTCTTCTACCAACCGCAGGAAACGGCGCTAAATAACAGTAAAGTTCGATTAAAGCTGTTCCATAAAGATGAGCCGATCCATCTTTCTGACGTCCTGCCTATGCTGGAGAACTTTGGTCTTCGCGTGATAAATGAAAGACCTTATGAGTTAAAAACTTCAGAGAACGACACTTACTGGATTTTAGATTTCTTAATGACAGTGCAGGGGAGCTCGACTCAAAGTATTGCCGACAGTCAGGTACGATTCCAAACAGCACTGGCTGATGTGTGGGATAAGCAGCTTGAAGATGATGGTTTTAACCGCCTACTTTTAGAGACAACGTTGAGTGGCCGTGAAGTTTCAATATTACGTGCTTACGCTAAATATATGCGTCAAATTGATGCAACCTTCAGCCAAGCTTATATCGAAGAGACCTTTACTCGTTACCCTCAGATAGCTGAGCTACTTGTGAAGATGTTTATTCGTAAGTTTAATCCTAAGCTTAAGACTCGCACACTGAACAAGTTTGTTGAGCAGATTGACCTCTGTTTAGAGGACGTCTCTAGTTTGGATGATGACCGTATTATTCGTCGTTACCTCGACTTGATTAATGCAACATTAAGAACCAACTTCTACCAAGTTGCAGCCGACGGTAGTGACAAAGAGTATGTTTCATTTAAGTTCTCGCCAGAGCTTATTCCTGAGATGCCTCGTCCATTGCCTAAGTTTGAGATTTTCGTGTACTCCCCAAGAGTCGAAGGTGTTCATCTACGTGGCGGTAAAGTGGCCCGTGGTGGTCTACGTTGGTCAGACCGTCGTGAAGATTTCCGTACTGAGGTGCTTGGCTTAGTTAAAGCACAGCAAGTTAAAAACACGGTTATTGTTCCAGTGGGTGCTAAAGGTGGTTTTGTCTGTAAACAGCTGCCAACAGAGGGGGGGCGTGAAGCCTTCTTTACTGAGGGGCAGGAGTGTTACCGCATCTTTATTCGTGCACTTTTGGATGTCTCAGACAATATTATTAATGGTGAAGTTGTTCCTCCTGTTAATGTTGTTCGACACGATGAAGATGACCCTTACTTGGTTGTTGCGGCGGATAAAGGAACTGCAACTTTCTCGGATATCGCCAATGCCATCTCTGAAGAGTACAACTTCTGGTTGGGAGATGCGTTTGCATCAGGCGGAAGTAACGGTTATGACCATAAAAAGATGGGGATCACAGCCCGTGGTGCTTGGGAGTCTGTTAAGCGTCACTTCCGTGAAATTGGTATCGATTGTCAGACCACAGACTTTACCTGCTTAGCGGTAGGTGACATGGCGGGTGATGTATTCGGTAATGGTATGTTGCTGTCTGAACATACACGTCTTGTGGTTGCATTTAACCATATGCATATCTTTATCGACCCAACTCCGGATGCTGAGTCAAGTTATAAAGAGCGTGCTCGCTTGTTTGAGCTGCCTCGTTCGAGCTGGGAAGATTACAATAAAGAGTTGATCTCAAAAGGCGGCGGCATCTTTATGCGCTCAGCCAAGTCGATCACCTTAACACCAGAAATTAAGAAGATGCTTGAGACTAAGAAAGCATCTATGACGCCGACGGAGCTGCTAAAAGAGCTTCTGAAGATGAAAGTCGATCTGATCTGGAACGGTGGTATCGGAACTTACGTTAAAGCCAGTAGCGAGACCCACGCTGAAGTTGGTGACCGTGCCAACGATACTTTGCGTGTTAATGGTAATGAGGTTCAGGCCAGAATTATTGGTGAAGGTGGCAACTTAGGTTGTACTCAGCTTGGTCGTATTGAGTATGCTGCAAATGGTGGCCGCATGAATACCGACTTCGTTGATAACGTTGGTGGCGTGGATTGCTCTGATAACGAAGTGAATATCAAAATTTTGCTTAATGCACTGGTTGCAGATGGTGAGATGACCTTAAAGCAGCGTAATCGCTTGTTAGTCGATATGACTGATGAAGTGAGCCGGATTGTATTGCAGGACTGTAAAGATCAGACCCGTACTATCTCCGTGACTCAGGTACGTGGTGCAGAGCAACTTAAAGAGCAGATCCGCTTTATTCACTACCTTGAAAAAGAGGGTAAGTTAGATCGCGCACTTGAGTTCCTGCCGTCTGAAGATGAACTTGCAGAGCGTTTAGCTAACGGTAAGCCGTTAACCAGACCTGAACTTTCTGTACTTGTCGCTTATGCGAAGATGGTACTCAAAGAGCAGTTGCTGACGCCTGAAATCACAGATGATCCTTTCTTGAGTCAGCTATTGATTGAGTATTTCCCTCAACAGCTGCAAGAAAAGTACAGTGATCGTATGGTTGCTCACCCTCTTAGGGCTGAAATTATCGCTACTTCATTGGCAAATGAGCTGGTGAATGACTTAGGTCTTAATTTTGTACAACGTATGCAAGATGAGACTGGTGCCTCAGTTGCTGAAGCTGCCATTTGTTATACTATGGCTCGTGAAGTATTTGGTTTAGCTGGTTTAACTAAAAACATTACATCGCTAAATGGTATTATCCCTGCAGTTGTACAGGGTGAGATGTTGCATCAACTTCGCCGTAATATACGTCGTGCTTGTCGTTGGTTCCTACGTCACAGAAATCGTGGTCAGAGTATTCAGCAAACAGTTGAGTTTTTTGCACCTGTATTTGCAGATCTTAAAGCGAATGTTCACGGTTATATGGTTGAGGATGAAGTCGAAGGAATTCGTCTTGAAATTGCAGCGCTCATTAAAGAGGGAGTCACAGAGGAAGTTGCAACGAACGTTGTAAACATGAGTACCCTGTTCTCCGCTTTAGATATTGCACAAATTGCTGAGCTAGAAAGTAAGCCTGTTGCATTGGTTGCACAAACTTACTTTAAACTCGGTGCGCAGGTTGACCTACACTGGTTCTTAGATCAGATAAGTGCTCAGCCAGTTGCGAACCATTGGCAGGCACTAGCAAGGGCAGCATTTAGAGAGGAGTTAGATTGGCAACAGCGTTCATTGAGTTCAGTAGTACTTCGTACTTGTACTGAAACTTGTGATGCTAACTCCATCATTGCTCAGTGGATTGACTCCAATCAGGGCTTATTGGAGAGATGGTTCCACATGCTAGCAGACTTTAAGACATCTCAAAGTCATGAGTTTGCCAAGTTCTCGGTTGCATTAAGAGAGCTAAACCTCTTGATTCTTCATTGTGAAGGTCAAAAGTAAACAATAATAATTAAATAGCCCTGGCAATTGCCGGGGCTTTTTTCGGTCTAGGAGAAAACATGTTTTACAAACTCGCTCAGAAAGTCATGTTTCAGATGGATCCTGAAAAGGCTCATCACTTTGCATTAAACAGCTTAATGGCAACGGCTAATACACCATTAGATTGTTTCTATGCTCAGAAGATTGCGCCAAGCCCAGTAGAGTTTATGGGAGTGACTTTTCCAAATCCTGTGGGATTAGCTGCTGGCATGGATAAAGATGGTGAGTGCATCGATGGTTTTCATGCTATGGGTTTTGGTCATATTGAAGTTGGCACAGTAACCCCGCGGCCGCAACCTGGTAATGATCTACCACGTCTATTTCGTTTAAAGCCTGCAAAGGGCATTATCAATAGAATGGGTTTTAACAATAAAGGGGTAGATAACCTGATAGCCAATCTAAAAGCGGCTAAATCAGGAGCCTTGATTGGTGTCAATATCGGTAAAAATAAAGACACACCAGTTGAGCAAGGAAAAGATGATTACCTTATCTGTATGGATAAAGTGTATGAATATGCAGCTTATATTGCGGTTAACATCTCATCGCCAAACACTCCAGGTTTGCGCAGTCTGCAGTATGGGGATCTTTTAGATGATCTATTAGGATCGCTAAAAGCCAAGCAGAAAGATCTTGCACAGAAGCATGGAAAGTACGTACCTATAGCATTAAAAATTGCACCGGATCTCTCTGATGAGGAGATTCAAAAAATTGCTGACTCTCTAATAAAGAACCAGTTTGATGGTGCAATTGCCACTAATACAACATTAAGTCGTGACGGTGTGAGTGGACTGATGAATGCCAATGAAACTGGCGGATTGAGCGGTAAACCTTTGAATTTGCTGTCTACATCAGTCATCAAAAAACTGTCTAGCTGCTTAAATGGTCAGATCCCGATTATTGGAGTCGGTGGAATTAACTCTGCTGCTGATGCAATCGATAAACTCGATGCTGGAGCAAGTATGGTTCAGATCTATTCAGGCTTTATCTATCAGGGTCCTAAGTTAATTAAAGATATCATCGAAGCTTGTAGAGTTCGTAAATAAAAGGATCGAATATTTGATCTTTTTATAGATCGTGCGATCGTTTTAAAGATCGCGCGATCTTACGTAACACCTTGTTAAATAAATTTAATTTTTTAAAATATACTTTGATATTGAACAAAATATCTACTATCATCGTGTTGTATTCAATATAAATGGTAGAGATTATGCTATTAATGCCAAAAAAGGATTGGCAATGGAGATATAGTGATACGTATGGTGTATTAAGCGTTTCATTAGGTTCCGAAATGGAATTTTTGACTCCTTATAAATCTAAATCTTTAATTCCTGATGCGTTATCGGAATTAGAGTTTAGTGTTGAGCACGCCAAATTTTATATTGATTTTATTGAACTCCTTTCAAAATCATTAACCATCTCTGATGCTATGAAAGTGCAATTAGCGCTTAATGGTACAGCAGCCCACTTCCTATTAAAGCCTCAAATGCCTAAGTCATGGTTTTTCGATACCAGTAGCATGTGCGTTTATAGTGAGTTAGGAAAAGTGTTTCAGCTTAAGTGCCGAGGTGCGATTGCACAGGTGCTTGTTGTGGAAACAAGTATTCAAGCCTCTTTGGTTATGTTGCTTTCTAACGAGTTGCCACTTAATGATAATAAATCATTAATGCAGTTTGAATGTATTAAAGTGATGCATGATAGATTGCACCCATTGAAGGTGAGCAGGGCTATTGCAGCTGCATAACAGCTAGTTCATATCTCGCTTTATCTTTGTTCGAGTTATTCTATTTATACCTGCCTCGCTACTTGTATCATCAAGTAGCGTTTTTGACTGTCTGCTCTGCCTTGAATTAGTTTGCCAAAAGACACTCTGAGTAGATCAACTTCTTATACTGATTGGTATAATTCAACCGCTCTTCGATAAAACTGCGAGGCAGTGATTGAATAAATCATGAGCTAAGCCAATAACTTTTTATCATTTATCCGTTCTACAAGGTATAATGCGTGATTAATTTTTACTGCGTACCTATTTATTGATGTTAAATTTCTTTGCTGCGGCTCCTAGGGGCTATGAATATGCGTTATCACTTGAGTTAGCGGACCTCGGTGCGTCTGACATTAAAGAGAGTGTTGCTGGTGTTTACTTTTCAGCTTCGCTCGAGTTGGGATATCGAATTACCCTTTGGTCAAGAATTGCTAGTCGGATAATTTTTGTTATCCATAAAGGACCATGTGAATCGCCTGAGCAGCTTTACAATGCCGCATATGGCATTGATTGGCAGATGGAGTTCAACCACCGCAGCACATTTAGTATCGATTTTCACGGTATGGGTGGCTTTATTAATAACACCATGTTTGGTGCACTTAAAATTAAGGATGCCATCGTTGATCGCTTCCGTGATGATGATTGCCCAAGACCAGACGTAGCTCGTGTCGATGCGGATTTTAGAATTGATGCACACTATCGCCGCGGTCAAATCACCATTGGTTTGAACTTTTCAGGCCCTGCACTGCACAAACGTGGTTACCGTGACATAACGGGTGAAGCACCACTTAAAGAAAACCTCGCCGCTAATATGTTGATGCGAAGTGGATGGCAGAAAAATCCAGTTTCCTTGTTAGATCCATTCTGCGGTAGTGGTACGATTTTAATTGAAGCCGCCATGATGGCCTGCGATATGGCCCCTGGTCTTCATCGGGAGCGTTTCGGTTTTGAACATTGGCTGAGACACAATGATAAATACTGGCAAGAGCTGCTGGACGAAGCAAAGGCGAGGGCATCGATAGGTATTACACGCTGTAAAACTAAATTTTATGGCTCGGATATCGACTCACGTATTGTGGCACTTGCAAAAAAGAATGCCGCAAATGCTGGTGTCTTGGAGTTAATCGATTTTAGTGTTACTAACGCATTAAACGTGAAAGTACCTGAAGAGACTGGCTATCTCATTACCAATCCACCTTATGGTGAACGATTAGGCACAGTGACAGCATTACTGCAGTTGTATTATCAGCTTGGTGATAAGTTTAAAGCTGAATTTGGTGGCTGGAATCTTGCTGTTTTGAACAGCGATGTAGAGCTATTGTCTGCGTTAAAGTTAAAAGCAGATAAACAGATGAAGATGAATAATGGTGCGCTAGAGTGCGCCTTTAATCTCTATACTGTTCATGCTACAAATACGCGACGTGTTGATCCAAGTAATATCAATCGTGAAGGTGATGTGAGTGATATTGCAGTGCCTTTTGTGAACCGGGTAAAAAAGAATATTAAGCAGCTACAAAAATGGGCTAAGAAAGAGGGGATTGATAGCTATCGTATCTATGATGCTGATCTACCCGATTACAAAGTTGCCATTGATAAGTACTTAGATTACGTTGTGATCCAAGAATATACTGCACCTGTCGATATCCCTGAGTCTGTCACTAAACGTCGATTAACAGATGTACTTATCACTCTACCGGGGGCGATCGGTATCGATCCCAATAATATTATTTTAAAAACCCGTGAGAAGCAGAAAGGCACTAACCAGTACGAGAAGATCCAAGCAAACAAGCTTGAGCTTATTACCACTGAGTATGGCGCTAAATTTAAGTTAAACCTTAAAGAGTATTTAGATACAGGTCTTTTCTTAGATCACCGCCTAACGCGTAAATTAGTGGGTGAAAAATCCAAAGATCGTGATGTATTGAACCTGTTTGCATACACAGGAACAGCCTCTGTCCATGCCGCTCTAGGTGGGGCTAAGTCGGTAAAGACTGTCGACATGTCTAATACCTATACAAACTGGGCTAAAGAAAACTTTGCTTTAAACGGTTTAAATGATGATAAGTATCAGTTTGTTCAAGCTAACTGTATGCAGTGGATTAAAACCACTCACGATAAGTTTGACCTGATTTTTATCGATCCACCGACATTCTCTAACTCTAAGAGAATGGAGGACTCTTTTGATGTGCTACGTGATCATGTGCCTCTTTTATCGAGTCTAATTAAGCTATTAAACCCTAATGGTGAGATTATTTTCTCAAATAATAAGCGCAAGTTTAAGATGGAAATCGAAGCATTAGAAGCCTTGAACTTTACCGTTAAGAACATAGATAACCAGACACTTCCTCTGGACTTTAAACGTAACCCGCAGATCCACAATACCTGGTTGCTTACCCATGGCGGATAGCCGTTCAAACTACATTTTGTTCCACACAGATGTTTGCCATCTGTGTGAGCTTGCTGCTGAATTGCTTATGCAGAGCGCAGTAAAATTTGAGAGCCAAGATATTTGCGATGATGAAACCTTAGTTGAGCAATATGGCACTCGTATTCCAGTATTAAAGCAGATCGATACCAATAGAGAGCTAAATTGGCCCTTTGATATCGATGCATTGAATGAATTTTTAGGAGCATAACTTGAGTTTAGTTCGTATTAATAATGGTTCATTAGCCTATGGCTATACACCACTATTGCAAAAAGCGGATTTCACCATTGAAGCGGGTGAACGTGTCTGTATTGTTGGCCGTAATGGTGCTGGCAAATCGAGCTTAATGAAAGTCTTAAGTGGTGATGTACTACTCGACGAAGGTGAATTCAATATAGCGACCGATGTTAAAGTCAGTCGTTTACAGCAAGATCCACCTAAAGCAGAGAAAGGCTCTGTCTACTCCTATATCTCTGCGGGTTTGCAAGAGGTTGGTGAGAAACTAGAGCGTTATCATCAGTTAGCACATGATGTGGGAAGTGCCGAGCCTGAGCAGATGGAGCGCATGCTTAAGCAGATGGAGCGTCTGCAAGAGGATATCGATCACTTAAATGGTTGGCAACTGGATAACCGAATCAATCAAAACTGTGAGTTGCTGGGGTTAGATCCCGACAGCCCACTGTGTGAGCTATCGGGTGGTTGGCAACGTAAAGTTGCACTGGCCCGTTCGCTTGTGAGTGAGCCTGATCTGTTGCTTTTAGATGAGCCGACTAACCATCTGGATATTGATACGATTGAGTGGTTAGAGCAGTTCCTTATGAGTTACAAAGGCGCCATTGTTTTTGTGAGTCATGATAGGGGCTTTATTTCACGAATGGCCACGAGAATCGTGGATCTTGACCGCGGTGTTGTGACCTCATGGCCGGGAAATTATCAGGCATATTTGGATGGCAAGGCTGAATGGTTAAGGGTTGAAGCTGAGCAAAATGCCCATTTTGATAAGAAGTTGGCCGAAGAGGAAGCTTGGATCCGTCAAGGAGTTAAAGCGAGACGTACACGTAATGAGGGAAGAGTACGTGCGCTAAAAGCCTTAAGGGTTGAGCGTATGGCCAGATTAAATCGTCAAGGCGGTGCTAAAATGGCCGTTGCAGATACGGACCGCTCTGGAAAACTTGTCTTTGATATTGAAGATTTGAACTACAACTTGCCAGATAAAAATTTGGTGAAAAACTTTACCTCAGCGGTAATGCGCGGTGACCGAATTGCACTTATTGGTCCAAACGGTTGTGGTAAATCTACCTTAGTGAAACTTTTAATAGGTCAGCTTGAAGCTCAATCTGGTAGCGTTAAAGTGGGCACTAAGCTTGAAATCGCTTACTTTGATCAATACCGTGAAGCTCTCGATCCTGAAAAAACCGTGGAAGAGAACGTCGGAGATGGCAAGAAGACGATCACCATTAATGGTCAAGACAGGCATATTCTAAGTTACCTACAAGATTTTCTCTTTTCGCCAATGCGAGCAAGAACTCCGGTTAAGGCTTTGTCTGGCGGTGAGAAAAATAGACTTTTGCTGGCTCGTCTCTTGTTAAGACCTGCGAACTTAATTATTCTCGATGAGCCAACCAACGATCTGGATATTGAAACTCTGGAGTTATTAGAGTCTTTGTTGACTGAGTATCCAGGAACTTTATTAATCGTGAGCCATGACAGGGCATTTATCGATAATACCGTGACCAGCAGCTGGTGGTTTACCGGTAATGGTGGGTGGAGTGAATACGTTGGTGGTTATCAGGATGCGGTCTCTCAAGGGGCTCGTTTTTATTCTGAGGAACCTCAGGCGATTAACACTGTCCAACCTGCTAAGGTTGAAACGCTTGAGGTTAAATCTGAGCCAAAAGCTAAGCCGGAAAAGAAACTTTCCTATAAATTGCAACGCGAACTCGAACAGTTACCAGCACAAATGGAGCAGTTAGAGCAAGAGGTTGAAGCGTTACAGGAAGTGATAAGTGCGCCAGAGTTTTACACTCAGGATCAAGAAAAAATAAATCTCCAGCTCCAACAGCTTGCAGATAAAGAACAAGAGTTGGAAGTTTGTTTTGAGCGATGGGAAGAGCTAGAGTCGCTTAAATAAAATACATAACTAGAAATAGTAAGGGAATAGCGTTAATGAAGTTTACATTGGATAAAGCCCTATCATTAGTTGCCGTAGGTGTAATTGGTGCACTTCAGGGGGTGCAAGCAGCCCCTGTTTACGAGATTAAAAATTTAAGTGAGGTTTATCAGTCTGAATCTGATTCGGCTGAACTTATCGGTACGCTTAAAAGAACGCGAAATGGCTATGGTATGGCCGTTAATGCAGATGGGAAGTCTGTTGCGGTTGCTAAGGGAAAGAAAAAGCTTTCTACATCTGAAGATGACGATGACGGAGTTATCGACATTGAAGATGGTATTGCACCCGAAGAGAAGATCACTTTTTCCATCGATAAGCCCATTATCGCGAACAATTTCTCTTTTATTGCCAGTGAGTTTGATACCGCTAAACCTTGGTTACCGGTTTTCGATTCTGTAAATGGTACGACGGATCCTAGCGAAACCGACTCTGAAAAACCAGAAACTATCAACTCAGTTGATGTGTATTACTATGGGATCAATGACGCTGGCGTGAAAGTGGGCTCCATGACGTCGAAGGAGCAGACTGCTCCTTATACAGGTACAAATGAAGATCAGGAGTTTTGGTACTATCGCGAGTTTGAAGAGCGCGGCTTTGCTAAAAATGCTGCAGGAACTGAAGTTCAGTTGCTGCCGCCTTGTACCATGTATGAGAAAGACGCGACTTGTAACAACACGGCTGGTGATAACAAAGTAAATATCGGTGGTTACTCTGTTGCTGCTGCCATTAACAGCGCTAACCTTGTGACTGGTTATGTCGGTACTGAGCTCTCTAATGATTCAGAAAACCGTATTGATGCCTGTGTTGAAGGGGAAACCTATCCAACGGATGTGTGTGTTCAGATAGAGCAGTATCCCGATACAAATGGTAACCGACGTATCATATATCAGCGCCGTGCTTATGTATGGCAGCTCGATGAAGCAGGTAGCTCTGTTACTGACAGTAAACTTCTGCCTCTAGGTTTTGAGACAACCTCAGATACTGTGTATATCGCTCAAGGTCTTGGTCTAAATGCATCAGGGGTTGTTGCAGGGCGTTCACACCACAAACGTCCAGGTTATGACAATGTCTCCTTTGATGCGTTTTTCTGGACTCCAGATGGTACAGATGGTGCTTATCAACCTCATTGGGTGCCGCTCATTGAAGATAGGTTTCAATCTATCGCTTATGATATCAATGATAGCGGTATGTTAGTCGGTAGCTTCCGTCAGTACATTGAGGGTTATGTTCGTGATAAGTTCTTCTATTTCGATACTCAAAACCCAGAGGGTGAGGTTGTCGTTCCTAACGATTTTTATAATGCTCTATCCGATCTAGGTAGCAAGCCAAAATCTGTTAACAACAAAGGTCAGGTAGTTGGATTTATTGAGACGACTCATGAGAAAGATAAGCCACGCCCTAAAGCGGGTTTCCTGTTTGACAAAGAAGCAACAGAGTTTAATGATCTCAATAAGATTTTGACTTGCGAATCAAAAGGCTTTGCTAAGAACGCTGACGGAGCTTGGGTTCGAAATAAAGTTGAAGTTCAAGATGGAACAGGTGTTACTCTCTCTTATAACCAAGATATCAAAGTGGTCGAAGGCAATAGCATCAATGAAGATGGTGTGATTGTGGGTACCGCTTTTGTTCGTAAGCCTCAATATCAATATGATATTAATGGTAACTTGGTTATTGGTGATAATGGGCTTCCAATCTTTGCAGTTGATGGTAATGGCGACCCATTAACCTCATTCCTTCCTCGAATGGTCGTGTTACAACCAGGCTCTGGTACTGCTGATGAAGCATGGTTAGCGGCGAACAACTGTATCGATGATAACGGTGAAGGTGAAAATTATGAGCGCAAAGGCGCAGCCAGTTTTGCCTGGTTATTTGCCTTACCACTACTTTGGCTTCGCAGACGTTTTAAGTAGTTTTCAATGTTAAAAAAAATCGAGGCATTTGCCTCGATTTTTTTTATTTAAAAACTCAATGGCTTAAAAAATAACCGCAAAAATCGACTATTTTTTGATTGATTTTGGTCTAGAAAAGTTCTATTCATAGTATGTGAAGCCATTGCTTCTTTGTACCTAGATCAGAGGATTTTTGCATGAAGAGACAAAAAAGAGATCGTTTAGATAGAGCTTTTTCGAAGGGATTCCAAGCTGGAGTTGGCGGCCGCTCAAAGGAAAATTGTCCTTATTCAACACTTGACTCTAAGTCACATTGGCTAGGAGGTTGGCGAGAGGGGGTCGACGGCCGACTGAGTGGTCTATTTAACAAATAGAGTGGTGATTGCCCTCGCAACTCTTTGCTCTCTATACAGAGATAGCTAGAGCAGAGCCTTGAGGGCATTTTTATGAGTTTTCTTTAAAGAATCGCGTTAAAAACTGGATGTATCTTTAAATATTCCCACCTTAAGATCGGTTGCACTGTATATCTCTCGACCATCGACTTCCATGACGGCATCGGCAATACCCATGACTAATTTACGGTAGACTTTGCGCTTAACGGTAAGTTTGTAAGTCACTTTTTTGGCATCAGGTAGTACTTGACCCGTAAACTTAACCTCTCCAACTCCCAGCGCTCGTCCTTTACCTTCAGCACCTTCCCAACCTAAGAAGAAGCCAACAAGTTGCCACAATGCGTCTAAGCCAAGGCAACCAGGCATAACCGGATCCCCATCGAAGTGACATTTAAAAAACCATAGCTCGGGGTTTATATCGAGTTCAGCTACAATTTCACCTTTACCAAACTCTCCGCCATCAGCATTAATCTTAGTGATACGATCTATCATCAACATATTATCTATAGGGAGGCGAGGAGAGTGCTCTCCAAATAGTTCACCATGGCCACAGGCGATGAGGTCTTCTTTATTGAAACTGTTTGCTTTACTCATTGTTATACTTTACTCCAGCAATTTTAGGAGCCAAGATTAGCGAACACGTGTAAGCTAAACAACTCCGATCAGCTGGAAAATTTCATTTTTTCGAGGAGTTTGGCGAAAAATCCACTCTCCTCTTCTTGATAGCCAGCCAAACGAGCCAATCTATCTTGTACTAGACCGTAAAGAGAGTCGTCAGGAAAGTTATTACTCTCGTCAGGTACACCGGCCTTCATGTTCATTAATAACTCAACCGCTTCATCAATATGCTCAATACCATAAAGATGAAATTTACCTGCCTTTATCGCTTCGATAATATTGTGATTGAGATTAAGTTGTTGTGTGTTTGAGCTCGGAATAATGACGCCTTGTCTTCCTGTTAAACCGCGGCGTTCACACAGATTATAAAAGCCTTCAATCTTCTCATTAACGCCACCAATAGCCTGAACATGACCGAATTGATCTAGTGCTCCAGTAACGGCAATACCTTGGTCAATAGGCTTCTCTGTGATGGCAGAGATTAAACTGCAATACTCTGCTAATGAGGCACTGTCACCGTCTATCTCTTGATAGGATTGTTCAAACACAATGTTGGCATTGAGGTGGAGTGGGGCGTCTTTACCAAAAATGCGGTAAAGACATGAAGATAGTATCATCATGCCTTTAGCATGAATATTACCTGCCAGCTCTGACTTTCGCTCAATATCGGCGACTTCACCGTCACCATAGTGGACAGAAGCTGTGATTCTGGCAGGTTCACCGTAGCAATACTCAACCGTATCTAATACTGTTAAGCCGTTAATTTGCCCTACCATATAGTCATCAGTTGGCAGGCTAATAAACTTATCATCGAAGTTTTGAGCTGATAGCATTTCTGAGGCGTTGTGACGCTGCTGGTACTGTTTTAATGCGTATTGGAAACTCTGAGCTGAGATTAGTTTTGAGTGGCCGTATGCCTTAGCTTGTGCAAGCATTTGCCCTATTTGAGCCGACAGCAATGAGAACCTTTGTTGATGATCGGCAAGTCGCGCACAGTATTGAAACAGTGGGGCGAGGGCAGATTGCTCAAGTTCTGCATCAACTGTGGCTGCAACTGCTTTTAGCCAGGTTGCATATTCAGACTCTGATGAGTGATTTAGGTCGAGCTCATTGACCATCTCACCTAAAATTGGAAACAGGTGCGGGAATCTGCTCTCTTCAACCCAATTGACGCTGTACTGCATACTGCTTCCAACGAGAATGACTTTACAGTCAAGGGGAGTGGCTGCAAGTGATGAGTGAACTTTATACTCTCGTTTAGATAAGATATCTAAAAGCAGATCCCAAAGTCCCTCTCTTTTCCATAATGATTCCGCACAAATAAACAGGTAGTGATTATTGGCAAGTGCACCTGGTATTGGGTTTTCAGCCATTGAGTTCTGTTCACGTTCGTTAAATTGACCTAACAGATCTGAGCGTTTTATATTACCAGAAAGGTATTGGTAACTTTGTTTCTCTTGAATACCAACAAGGCTTTTAATGAATTCAAGTCTATCAACGCCTGCATAGTCAGCTAGGTACATATGTTGATGTGCTGTCATCGTTAGCAGCTCGAATGCGTTTGATACTCTCTCTTGACCCAGCAGTAAAGTTTGATTGCTATGTGTAAGCTCAGAGATGGTTGGGAGCTTGTATTGCGGAGACAGCGCTGAAACAGGTATGGCGTTTGAATTCATATAGCTGGTGCTACTTAATGATTGTTTGTTTAATAGTAAGCAGATATTAGCACAGCTTGTTTGATGGCCAAATTCAATTTATTGAGTTCAATCAGATTATGTGCGCTAAGATTAATCGTTTCGCTGCATTATTGTGGAAAGTGGTTTACAAGGTCCAAGGATACTTATATTATTCGCATCGTTCGGAGGGATGGCAGAGTGGTCGAATGCACCGGTCTTGAAAACCGGCATGGGTTTATAGCCCATCTAGGGTTCAAATCCCTATCCCTCCGCCATATTCAAGACGAAAGGCTACTCGAAAGAGTGGCCTTTTTTCGTTTCAAGATAGTTAGTTGAACCCTAGGGTTCCTATTGTTTAAAATTAGCTATCCCTTCGCCATATTCAGAGAAGCCTGATATCGAAAGATGTCAGGCTTTTTGCTTTTGAAAGGGATGAACTCTAGGGTTCCTATTATTTAAATCAGCTATCCCTCCGCCTATCCCTCCGCCATATTCAAGACAACAGAGTTGTCGTTAAAAATATCGATTTTTTGTCCTGTACCGTCTAAGTTTTCACTGAGTGAAATTGATTATCAAATAAACATACAAAACGAGGATCATCAGATAGTAGTTTACAGCCTAAAAAACTGGGGCTATTATATCGCTCGTTCGGAGGGATGGCAGAGTGGTCGAATGCACCGGTCTTGAAAACCGGCATGGGTTTATAGCCCATCTAGGGTTCAAATCCCTATCCCTCCGCCATATTTAGATGAAGCCCCAAGTAGAGATACTTGGGGCTTTTTCGTTTCAAGATAGTTAGTTGAACCCTAGGGTTCCTATTGTTTAAAATCAGCTATCCCTCCGGCATACTAAAAGAGGCCTGATATCGAAAGATGTCAGGCTTTTTGCTTTTGAAAGGGATGAACCCTAGGGTTCCTATTGTTTAAAATTAGCTATCCCTTTGCCATATTTAGATGAAGCCCCAAGTAGAGATACTTGGGGCTTTTTCGTTTCAAGATAGTTAGTTGAACCCTAGGGTTCCTATTGTTTAAAATCAGCTATCCCTTTGCCATATTTAGATAGAACCGCTAGTAGCAATGTTAGCGTTTTTTCACATCTAGGGTTTATAGTTTAATATTAGGGCTCCTCTTTTTAATGTTTTTAATTCTGGTGTCATTTCAGGTTTGAGTCTTTGCTTGATTAGGGGGCCTATATCTTGATCTCTTTAATATGGGAAAGATTGCAGTCTTGAGTTCTGCATACTTTATTCATTACTTTCATGTGGTTTGTCAAAGTCGTGATCGTGAAGAACTAATAAGTTGTTTACTTATAATTCATTACGTTAGCTTATGGTAAATAGCGCTTTCCTATTGCTCCTTTATGGGCTAAATTACCTTTAAATACGATGTTGGATCGGTTAGGTTCATCGCATTACATCTAGGGTAGGTTAGATTTGATTTCTGTATATTTAGTCGATGATCATGAATTAGTTAGAACCGGAATACGGCGCCTTCTTGAAGATGAGCGTGGCATTAAAGTCGTAGGTGAGGCTGGAGATGGAGAAACCGCTGTTCAGTGGAGTCGAAATAATGAAGCCGATGTTATTTTGATGGATATGAATATGCCGGGAATTGGTGGTTTGGAAGCCACAAGAAAAATTCTTCGTTACCAGTCCCATGCAAAAATCATTGTGTTGACCATTCATACTGAAGATCCTTTCCCAACTAAGGTGATGCAAGCCGGGGCATCTGGCTATCTGACGAAAGGCGCGACACCGCCAGAAGTGTTACAAGCCATTAGGCAAGTCGCACACGGACAACGGTATTTATCTCCTGAGATTGCGCAGCAGATGGCGCTGAGCCAGTTTAATCAGACAGAGGATAACCCTTTTAAGACTCTTTCCGAACGTGAGTTGCAGATCATGATGATGATCACCAATGGTGAGAAAGTGAATGATATCTCCGAGCAACTTAATTTAAGTCCTAAAACCGTGAATAGTTATCGCTATCGCTATCGCTTATTTGCCAAGCTTGGAATAAGTGGTGACGTTGAGCTTACTCGTTTGGCCATCCGTTACAAAATGTTAGACACAGGTCAGTTTTAACTCCCTGCTTATTTGGAACCTATCTTGTCTCAGTTTGATTCAAAAGCATTTTTACAAAGCGTCTCTTCATCGCCTGGCGTGTACAGAATGTACGACAGTGAAGAGACGGTTATCTACGTTGGTAAGGCTAAAGATCTAAAGAAGCGGCTCACCTCCTATTTCAGAAAAAACCTGCCTAATGTAAAAACCCATGCGCTGGTATCACATATTGCCAATATCGATGTGACGGTAACACACAGTGAAACCGATGCCTTGTTGCTTGAAAATGATTATATCAAGCAGTATATGCCCAGATATAATGTGTTACTTCGAGATGACAAGTCCTACCCTTATATCTTGCTTAGCCATCATAAACACCCAAGGCTTGCCTATCATAGAGGCCCTAAACGCCATAAAGGGAGTTATTTTGGTCCCTATCCTAATGGAGGAGCGGTTAGGGAGAGTTTGCACTTGATGCAGAAAATCTTTCCGATCAGGCAGTGTGAAGATGTGTATTATAAAGCGAGGTCTAGACCCTGCTTGCAATACCAAATTGGCCGTTGCAGTGCCCCTTGTGTAGCTAAGATTAATGATGAGGAGTACGCGGCTCAGGTCAAACTTGCAAGCTTATTTCTTAAAGGGCGGGATCAGCAGGTGATGTCTGAGTTGGTGTTAAAAATGGAGACTGCTGCTCACATGTTAGAGTATGAGCAAGCGGCGCGTTTTAGAGATCAAATCTCTGCGCTAAGAAGGGTTGCTGAGCAGCAGGAAGTGTCACATACCTCTGGAGATATGGATGTTATTGGTGCTTATTATGCTTCGGGTGTGGCCTGTTTCCATCTGCTCTTTATTCGCGACGGAAAAATTTTTGGGAGTCGAAGTTACTACCCTAAAGTGCCTGCACAAACAGAGCTTGATGAAGTGCTAAGCTCATTTATGTTGCAGTTTTATCTTAATGCTGACAGTCAAAGAACCGTACCTAAAGAGATTCTCTTAAGTCATGATTTCGCAGATCTGCCTGTTTTAGTCGATGCGATACAGAGTGCACTTGATAAAAAAGTTGAGATTAAAACCAAAGTAAGAAGTGAACGCGCTAAGTTTTTAAAACTCGCATTAACCAATGCGACAAATGCAGTGAACACGCGTCTATCACATAAGAGTACTGTTGAGCAGCGCTTCCTTCTGTTGGAGGAGGCGATAGAGGTCAGTAAAGCGGTCACTCGAATGGAGTGTTTTGATATTAGCCATACTATGGGGGAGAGCACGGTCGCTTCTTGTGTTGTTTTTAACCGAGAAGGCCCGAATAAAGCTGAGTATCGTAGATACAACATCAGTGGAATAACCCCTGGTGATGATTATGCGGCAATGAAGCAAGCATTGACTAGGCGGTTCGATAATATTGAAAAGAGTGGCAAGGTGCCTGATATCTTATTTATCGATGGTGGAACAGGGCAGCTCAGAATTGCTCAGAAAGTGGTTGACGAAAAGTTTGCCAATTTAGATGTTGCGCCCCTGCTCATAGGTGTTGCGAAGGGAGAGGGCAGAAAACCTGGTTTAGAAACACTTATCTATGGTGAAAATGAGCAATCCTTTACTCTGCCAGCAGATTCAGGTGCGCTACATCTTATTCAACACATTCGAGATGAATCTCATCGGTTTGCCATAACCGGCCATCGTAATAAACGCCAAAAAACGCGTAATACCTCAACGTTAGAATCCATCGCTGGTGTCGGCCCTAAACGCCGTAAAGCACTACTGCAATATTTAGGTGGAATTCAGGAAGTAAAAGGTGCCAGTGTGTCTGAATTAGCAAAAGTACCCGGTATTAGCGTAGAAATGGCACAAACGATACATGATTCATTGCGGGGGTCATAAAATTAAGGCAAGATTGGCGCTGCTTTTAAAATTTTTGGTTTTCTCATGCCGTTTAATATACCTATCGCGTTAACTTTGTTCAGGTTGTTCTTATTGCCTGTGTTTGTTGTTATTTTTTACCTGCCCTATTCTTGGTCGCCATTTTTTGCGGCATTCGTATTTTGGTTGGCAGCAGTGACAGATGCTCTCGATGGTTATGCCGCCAGAAAGTTAAAGCAGTCGACTCGCTTTGGTGCTTTTCTCGATCCAGTTGCCGATAAAATTATGGTCACTACGGCGTTGGTGCTTTTAGTTGCCGAGTACAACAGTATTTGGATGACACTTCCTGCTCTGTTTATGATTGGTAGAGAGATCGTGATCTCTGCACTAAGAGAGTGGATGGCTGAAATTGGTAAGCGTGGTTCGGTGGCTGTCTCTTGGATCGGCAAATACAAAACTGCCGCTCAGATGACCGCCATTACTGGGTTAATTTGGCATCCTAATGACTTAATCACTTATGCAGCTTATGCCCTGTTTTATGTTGCTGCCGTACTGACTTTCTGGTCAATGATGAGTTATATCATGGCGGCTTGGAGTGATTTAACTGCTGAATCGAATAATTAAAATGCAAAAAGCCCATTTAGTGTTCAAGCAGTCATTTATTGTGAAATATGCAATTGACTCTTGGTATTAAATCGGTAGAATGCCATTCCGCAGTCAGGGGAAAGCTTGTTAAACAGTTCTGATTGATAGTTAAGATTTGCGACATTAGCTCAGTTGGTAGAGCGATACCTTGCCAAGGTATAGGTCATCGGTTCGAACCCGATATGTCGCTCCAATCTTACAAAGATTTGCGACATTAGCTCAGTTGACTCTTTATTAAAGTCAAGTGCGCGATACCTAGCTATAGGATATCGGTAATTTTTTTCGAACCCGATATGTCGCTCCAAAACTTTATTAAAGAGATAAGGTTTTGGTAGGAGATTGCTTCTTGTTTAAATGAAGAGGCGGTTCGAACCACTCTTTATTAGAGAAGGTTCGCTCCGATTTTATAAATATTGGCGCGATGGCAGAATGGCTATGCTGCGGATTGCAAATCCGTCGATCTCGGTTCGACTCCGGGTCGCGCCTCCATATTAAGATATTGATGAGTTTGGCTCAGTAACTTTACTATTCCAAACAGTATTAACTACCGATAATACGTATCGTCAACATCAACGAGTTTGCCCGAGTGGTGGAATCGGTAGACACAAGGGATTTAAAATCCCTCGCTGAATAAGCGTGCCGGTTCAAGTCCGGCCTCGGGTACCATCATTAAGATGACATTGAAGCCTCGACATTAGTCGGGGCTTTTTTGTATCAAACTTTTATGGAAAAGCCTAAATCCCTCGCTACTCTTAATAAGACGCGACCGGTTCAAGTCCGGCCTCGGGTACCATCATTAAGATGACATTGAAGCCTCGACATTAGTCGGGGCTTTTTTGTACCAAGCTTTTATGGAACAGCCTAAATCCCTCGCTACTCTTTAATAAAACGCGACCGATTCAAGTTCGGCCTCGGGTGCCATCATTAAGATGACATTGAAGCCTCGACATTAGTCGAGGCTTTTTTGTATCAAGCTTTTATGGAACAGCCTAAATCCCTCGCTACTCTTAATAAGACGCGACCGGTTCAAGTCCGGCCTCGGGTACCATCATTAAGATGACATTGAAGCCTCGGCATTAGTCGGGGCTTTTTTGTGCGCAAAAGAAAATGAAAATACGGTGGAGCCCATATTCTCGTGATTGTTGCCTAAAGAGAGCTTTGCTTAACTAGTAAGCATTGTGAATGTAAAGTAAACTGCGCGGATCGGTTTTTAACCATATGAATAAGAAAGATAAACCTTAGTGTTGACTCATTTTTCAAATCAGTTAAAGTAGCCACATCTTCTGAAGACGACATCGATTTGCTTGATTGTTTGAAGAGGTTTTTTTGGCGCGATGGCAGAATGGCTATGCTGCGGATTGCAAATCCGTCGATCTCGGTTCGACTCCGGGTCGCGCCTCCATATTAAGATATTGATGAGTTTGGCTCAGTAACTTTACTATTCCAAACAGTATTAACTACCGATAATACGTATCGTCAACATCAACGAGTTTGCCCGAGTGGTGGAATCGGTAGACACAAGGGATTTAAAATCCCTCGCTGAATAAGCGTGCCGGTTCAAGTCCGGCCTCGGGTACCATCATTAAGATGACATTGAAGCCTCGGCATTAGTCGGGGCTTTCTTGTATCTAAAGCTAAATCCCTCGCTACTCTTAATAAGACGCGACCGGTTCAAGTCCGGCCTCGGGTACCATCATTAAGATGACATTGAAGCCTCGGCATTAGTCGGGGCTTTTTTGTACCAAGCTTTTATGGAACAGCCTAAATCCCTCGCTACTCTTAATAAGACGCGACCGGTTCAAGTCCGGCCTCGGGTACCATCATTAAGATGACATTGAAGCCTCGACATTAGTCGGGGCTTTTTTGTATCAAGCTTTTATGGAACAGCCTAAATCCCTCGCTACTCTTTAATAAAACGCGACCGGTTCAAGTTCGGCCTCGGGTACCATCATTAAGATGACATCGAAGCCTCGGCATTAGTCGGGGTTTTCTTGTATATAAAACTAAATCCCTCGCTATTTTTGTTTATAACGTTTGATTTGTAAATGAGTGGCTGATAGAAGTTTTATTGAGGTATCGCTACATGCTTAGGGGATGTTAAGTATCCGAAAAAACATCATTTCTTTTTTTGAGATAGCTATGAGTACGACTGACTGAGTCGGTGAAGGTGCGGTTTTGAGTACTTTAGCTAAAATAGAGCTTTGGCATTATTTACCTTCCGAGGGTAAACTTTATTTACGCCCATGCATTAGATGTGAAAATATTTATTCACCTCTCTAGTGTAATAGGTAACATGGGGAGGCTGTACTATGCATAAAGGGAATAGGGTTGGGTATGTCATTATGGCACTATTCATTCAACTGTGTGCTACTCCCTGTGTATTGGCGCTAGACAAAAATTCTGCTGCAATTAATGCACTTAGATATCAAGTTCAGCTCATTAGTTTAATTGACCCATCTTTCTCTAAATATAATCAGTTGCTTACTCAGGACCTTGAAGAGGAGCAGCTTGATCTTACCAATGATATTCAACTCGAAGTTGCCAACTTCTGGCGCTCTGTCAAAATCCAGAGCCGTGGGGAGGGGGGAAGTGATGATCTATATCGTAATGTGATCTCCTTGGAACCTAGCTCTTCTGACTACCTTCCTATTAGCAACCGTATTCGCTATCTGCTTTGGGTTGAACAAACTGAAAGCTGGCAACCATTAGTGCTAGATATTTGGCTGAAAGAGGGGGATATTAATCCAGCTGTGAAGGTGATAAGCCGTAGATTAAACTGGCTAGGAGATCTCAACTTTTTAGATCCAGACAATAGCGTAATGACGTCAGAGCTTGTTAGAGGGGTCTTGAACTTTCAACGTCGTCACGGGCTAAAGCAGGATGGGGTGATTGGGCCTGAAACACTAAGATGGATTAATTTAACGCCCAAAAAAAGGGCCGCTTTACTCGCTGAAAATTTTATCAGTAAGTCAAGTTATCTCTCGACTATTGGGCCAAGGTTCCTGTTAGTGAATATCCCGGCTTTTGAGATGGTTTTAGTGGATAAGGGACAAGTCCAATTAGAGTCAAGAGTGATTGTGGGGAAACCATATCGTCAAACTCCTAGGTTAAGCAGTTATATCTCTAATATGGTGCTTAATCCTAGTTGGCGGGTACCGAGAACGTTGCTAAGGCGGGATCTGTTACCTAAAGTGCGCAAAGATGGAGCCTATATCAGTGAACATAACTTTGATGTCTTTAACTCTGCGGGTGATGAGATTGTAAAGTCACCTGAAGAGTGGCAAACGTTAGCGGGAGGAAGGTTTCCATACCGCTTAGTACAAAAGCCTGGAAAAGATAACACTTTAGGGCGTTATAAGTTTTACTTTAAAAATGAATATAATGTCTACCTTCATGATACCTATGACAAAGCGCTATTCGAGGAGAGTAACAGAGCGCTCTCTTCTGGCTGTATTAGGGTTGAAAAGGTTGAGTCATTAGCAAATTGGTTGGCTTCTAATTTGGTGAGTGATAAACAAACATGGGTAGATCTTCAAACTGAAAGAGACAAAACCCAGTGGTTTGCGTTCGATAACTTCCTCGCTGTTCATCTGGTCTATTGGACCGCATGGGTAGATGAATCTGGACTTGCACAATTTCGTAATGATATTTATCACCAGAATTCAATGCCTAAGCTTGCCTCAATACAGAATTAATTTTTGAAGCTTTTTTGATACGTCAAATCTTTATTAAGGTTAACTTGATTTCCCTATTCTTTCAGTTTACTTTGTCCGCACTCGTGTTTAAAAAGTAGTCAGTGGTGGTAGTGTGTCTTTAGTTTGTCCTGCTCGTAGGCAGTTGTTGCTTGGCCTTAGTGGTGTTGCAATGTTTTCCGTTATTCCTTCCAAAGTACAAGCAAGTCGTTCAACAACAGGTGTACGTAGCTTAGGCTTTAATAATCTTCATACTGGCGAACGAGGTTTCGGTAGCTATTGGATTGATGGAAACTATCAAGAGAAAACCTTATCCGAATTTAGTCATACATTGAGAGATCATAGACGCAATGAGTCTGCTCCAATGGATAAGCGTTTATATGATCTTCTATTTAAGTTAAAACTGTCGCTCAACGTGGAGGAGGATTTCAACGTGATATCAGGGTATCGCTCTCCACAGACAAATGCGATGTTAGCATCTAAAAATAATGGTGTTGCTAAAAAAAGCTATCATATGAAGGGGATGGCGATGGATATTGCACTTCCTAATGTTAATTTGAGCGACCTACGTGATGCAGCGATAGAGCTAAAGCTCGGTGGCGTAGGTTATTACCCACGCTCAGGTTTTATTCACGTCGACACTGGGCCTGTTCGAACTTGGTAACGAGAAGAATATCCCATTTTTAGCGACTTATACCAATTAGTATAAGAAGTTGATCTACTCAGAGTGTTTTTTGGCAAACTAATTCAAGGCGAATGGATGACACAATGGTTATACCCTTATGAGTTCATTCAACGCAGAAGTAGACAGCCAAAAACACTCCTTACAGGCGAGTTTTAGCGGTCCTGATGCTGTGACTTTTTATAAACAAAGAGGGAGCTTAACCCTAGTTTCACTATGCTCTTCACTCGTTGCAAACCACATGGTCTTGTATGTTCCTGACATACATAAGACATTTCCTCCACTGACCCATAGGGATATGGGAAATGTCTTTAAAGCGTATGGAACGCTTAAGACCGTGGAGGTCAGATGTGGTGAATGTCATTAATGCACGATTATATGGTCTTATTTTGTTCCATACAAAATAAGACATTTCTTCCTTTCCATGGAAGTCAGATATAGGAGGTAGGGCGAAGCAGGATGCTAGAGCCGAGGAGCAATTAAGGATCTTGCCTCAGGACCGCTAAACTCTCGCTGAGCGATCAAATCTTTATAATAATTGGTATTAATAGTTGGTTAGGCCTAACAGTGTGTGGTAGTATTCGCCCGCAATAAATGCGTCTTCATTGGTCGAAAATGAAGACAAACTGAAACTAATTTAATTAAGTGAGAAAAACATGTCTTACACTATCGCTGCACAAGTCCGTACTGAAATCGGGAAAGGTTCGAGCCGCCGCCTACGTCATGCTGACAAAGTTCCTGCAGTTATCTATGGTCCAGGTAAAGAGCCAGTTGCTATTGTTTTTGACCATAAAGATATCATCAACATTCAAGAGAATGAAGATTTTTACACAAGCACATTAACAATCAACCTAGACGGTTCTGATGTTAAAGTGAGTGTAAAAGCTATGCAACGTCACGCATTCAAGCCTCTTATCGAGCACGTAGATTTCACATACGCTTAATTGTATTGTGTTATCACATAAAAAAAGCGCCTAATGGCGCTTTTTTTATGTTTCATTTCTAAGTTTTTTAAGATTCCTCTTCATCTTCCTGATCGGGGCAGGCGGCTATTACTGTACGCTCACCGTCTAGATTTAACTCCTCTAACCTCACGTCAAAGCCCCAGAGCCGATGCAGATGCTTTACAACTTCATGGCGGCTTTTTGCCAGAGGTACGCGATTTGTTGGAATATACCTTAAGGTTAGGGACCTATCTCCTTTCACTTCAACACTCTGCACTTGAATGTTAGGCTCTAAGTTGGACAGGTTATACTGCTGCGATAGCATTTGACGTATATCTTTATAGCCTTGATCATCATGAATAGCCGATACAGACAGGTAGTTTTTCTTATCATCATCTAGTACACCAAAGAGTTTAAATTGGCGAATAATATTTGGTGATAGGTATTGGCTGATAAAGCTCTCATCTTTAAAGTTCTGCATAGCAAAATGCAGGGTTTCAAGCCAATCACTGCCTGCAATATCCGGGAACCAACGTTTGTCCTCCTCTGTAGGGTTCTCACATATTCGCCTGATATCGACAAACATATTAAAACCTAAGGCATAGGGGTTAATGCCGCTATAGTAGGGGCTATTGTAGCTTGGCTGTGCGACCACATTGGTGTGGTTCTGCAAAAACTCCATCATAAAACGATCTGTGACTAAACCATCATCATAAAGGTGGTTAAGTATGGTGTAGTGCCAAAAGGTTGCCCAGCCTTCGTTCATCACCTGAGTCTGTTTTTGTGGATAGAAATATTGCCCCATCTTTCGTACTATTCGAACAATCTCTCTCTCCCAAGGTTTTAACAGTGGTGCGTGCTTCTCAATAAAGTAGAGAATATTCTCCTGAGGCTCTTCGGGAAAATGAGATCTGGGTTTCTCTTTTGCATCACTTTGGTTTAAAGGGATAGTGCGCCAGAGGTCGTTGACTTGACTTTGTAGATACTCTTCACGGTCTTTCTGTCTTAGTTGCTCCTCTTTAAAAGAGATCTCACTGGGACGTTTGTACCTGTCCACACCGTAATTCATCAATGCGTGACAGGAGTCGATAATAAGCTCCACCTTTTCAGCACCGTGAGCCTCTTCGCATTGACTGATGTACTTTTTAGCGAATACAAGGTAGTCAATGATGGAGCTGGCATCTGTCCATGTTTTGAAAAGATAGTTATTTTTAAAGAAGCTATTATGGCCAAAACTGGCATGAGCCATCACAAGTGCCTGCATTGTGATGGTATTCTCCTCCATCAGATAGGCGATACAGGGATCTGAATTAATCACTATTTCATAAGCAAGGCCCATTTGACCACGCTTATAGCTCTGCTCTGTTTCAATGAACTTTTTACCAAATGACCAGTGGGTATAGCCAATTGGCATACCTATCCCTGCGTAGGCATCCATCATCTGTTCAGCGGTTATCACCTCTATTTGATTAGGATAGGAGTCTAGTTTGTAATGAGCCGCTACTTTTTCAATTTCGGTTAAGTAGGTTTGAAGAAGATCGAAGGTCCAATCTGGCCCATCGTCTAGCGGTGTTCTTTTTTTCTTGTTATCCATAACGCCCCCTAAACAGCTTGCTTTTTAAAGAGTTCTCTAAATACAGGGTAGATATCTTCGGCTTGCTTTATATGTTGTACAGCTATGTTATCAAAGCTTTTTTGTAAGCTTTCATATTCTCGCCAAAGTGTTTGATGAGCGCGGTTAGTGATCTCTATGTAGCTAAAATAGCGCACTACTGGGAGCAGCTTTTTCTCAAGCAGTGTCTTACATCCTGGGGAGTCGTCAGCCCAGTTGTCGCCATCAGAAGCTTGCGCTGCATAGATGTTCCACTCACTTTCTGGATAACGCTCTTTCTGTATTTGATGCATCAGCTTTAATGCACTGGAGACAATGGTTCCACCGGTTTCTTGTGAATAGAAGAATTCATGTTCATCCACCTCTTTAGCTTGGGTATGATGGCGGATATAGACAACATCTAAGTTTTTATAGGTTCGGGTAAGAAATAGATAGAGCAATATGTAAAAACGTTTCGCCATGTCCTTCGTTGCTTGATCCATCGAACCTGAGACATCCATGATGCAGAACATGACAGCTTGACTGGAGGGGATCTCCTTTTTAGCGAAGTTGTTATACCTAAGATCAAAGGTGTCGATAAAAGGTACTTTAGCAATTTTCTGTTTTAACTCCTCAATCTCTTGTTTTAAAAATAGAATTCTTTCAGCTTCTGCACCTGGGGTGTTTTCAAGTTCCTCAAGTTCATTAATAAGCTCTTTTAGTGCCTTCTTTTTCGATGAAGACATCGCAATTCGGCGGGCAAGGGATGAGCGTAGTGAACGGACAATGTTGATATTGGCCGGTACACCATCATTGGTAAACCCTGCTCTATAGGTTTGATATTCAACGAGCTTATTGAGTCGATTATTTTGTAAGTTGGGTAGCTCCAGATCTTCAAAAAGTAACTCTAAATACTCATCTTTCGAGATCTGAAATACAAAGTCGTCTTGCCCTTCACCTGAGTCTGAAGCTTCTCCTTGTCCCGCTCCTTGACCGCCACCTGATGGTGGACGCTCAATTTTGTCGCCTCGGGTAAATTGATCATTACCAGGGTGGACGCGTTCTCGAACGCCACCTTGGCCCTGATGAAACGAGGGCTCAGAGATATCTTTTGTTGGTATGCCAATCTTTTCACCTTTATCGACGTCTGTGACACTTCGTCTGGTCACGGCATCGCTAACAGATTTTTTTATCTGCTGTTTATATCTATTGATGAAACGTTGACGGTTGACAGTGCTTTTTCCTTTAGCATTAAGCCGTCTATCGATAAAATTCGCCATGCGCACCTCCCAAGTCATAGCAGGGAGCAAGCTCCCTACCAGTCCCTAAGTTAAGAAGACTTACGTACTCTCAGATACCACTCTGATAGCAGTCTGACTTGTTTTTTGGTATAGCCTTTTTCCATCATACGATCGATGAAGTCGTCGTGTTTACGTTGGTCATCCGTTGAGGTTTTAGCATTAAATGAGATGACAGGTAATAGATCTTCTGTATTTGAGAACATCTTCTTCTCAATGACAGTGCGGAGTTTCTCATAGCTGGTCCAAAGTGGGTTTGAACCTTCATTGTTAGCTCTAGCTCTGAGCACAAAGTTAACTATCTCGTTACGGAAATCCTTTGGATTGCTTATTCCTGCTGGCTTCTCTATTTTCTCAAGCTCGGCATTGAGTGCTGAGCGATCGAATAACTGTCCTGTTTCCGGATCTCGATACTCCTGATCTTGGATCCAAAAATCAGCGTAGGTGACATACCTGTCGAAAATGTTTTGTCCATATTCCGAGTAGGACTCGAGATAAGCTGTTTGGATCTCTTTACCAATAAATTCAACATATTTAGGGATTAAGTAACCTTTTAGGAACTCAAGGTAGCGCTCGGCCATATCGGATGGGAACTGCTCCTGCTCGATCTGCCTTTCGAGTACATAGAAAAGGTGTACTGGATTAGCTGCAATCTCACTATGATCAAAGTTAAAGACCTTAGAGAGGATCTTGAAAGAGAAACGGGTTGATAGCCCATGCATCCCTTCATCGACACCAGCATAGTCACGATACTCTTGATAGGATTTCGCCTTTGGATCGGTATCTTTGAGGCTTTCCCCATCATAAACTCGCATCTTTGAATAGATGGAGGAGTTTTCCGGTGCTACCATTCTTGAGAGTACACTAAATTGTGCAAGTGTCTCCAAGGTACCTGGTGCACAGGGCGCTTTCGCTAACTCTGAATGACATAGCAACTTGTTATAGATCTGTATCTCCTCAGTGACCCTGAGGCAATAGGGGACCTTAACTATGTATACCCTGTCTAAGAAAGCTTCATTGGTTTTGTTATTTCTAAAGGTGGTCCACTCAGATTCATTGGAGTGAGCGAGGATCATGCCATTGTAAGGAAGGGCGGACAATCCCTCCGTTCCGTTATAGTTTCCCTCTTGAGTCGCAGTAAGTAGAGGATGCAGAACCTTGATGGGCGCTTTAAACATCTCTACAAACTCCATCAAACCTTGGTTTGCTCGGCACAGTGCGCCTGAGTAAGAGTAGGCATCGGCATCGTTTTGGGCAAAATGCTCCAGTTGTCTTATATCCACCTTACCAACGAGAGAGGAGATATCTTGGTTGTTCTCATCCCCAGGCTCTGTTTTGGCAATGGCCATCTGATCTAAAATGGCTGGATATACCTTAACGACCCTAAACTTAGAGATATCACCGCCAAACTCATGTAACCGCTTAACAGCCCATGGAGACATGATGCATTTTAGGTATCTATGGGGGATGTTGTACTCATTTTCGAGTAACTCGGCATCCTCCTCTGGGTTGAACAGGCAGAAAGGGTGATCATTAACCGGACTTCTGACACCGTCTGCACTTAAAATGTAGATAGGTATCTTCTGCATCAAAGATTTTAGTTTTTCTGCAAGTGAAGATTTACCGCCACCAACTGGGCCAAGTAGATAAAGAATCTGCTTCGACTCTTCCAGCCCCTGTGCGGAGTGCTTAAGGTAAGCGACTATCTGTTGAATAGACTCCTCCATGCCGTAGAAGTCTTTAAATTCCGGATAACGTGAGATTAATCGGTTTGAGAAAATACGACTAAGAACAGGATCTTTTGATGTATCGACAACCTCTGGTTCTCCAATTGCTAGCAGCAATCTTTCTGCTGCAGAAGCATAAGAGTTCCGGTCCTCTTTACAGATCGTTAAAAACTCCTGTAATGAATATTCTTCGTCTAGTTTTTTTTCATAGCGCTGTTGGTAATGCTCAAATATACTCATATTTCACCCCCTGAAACGCCCAAATAGGTTCAAAGCGATAACTGAAAATCAGTCTCCTGCTATTAATATTAGACCTAATAAGCCAAGTAAGCATTAAAAAAGTCAAATAAAACAATAACAAACAGTTGCAAATGCAACAGTTGCAAATGCAACAGTTGCAGATGTGGTTGGGAAAATTTTATAGAAAATGACAGGGAGTAAGAACAAAAAAGGAGCTATAAAAAGCTCCTTTTATTTTGACTAACGAGTAGGGTTACTCGTTGGAAATTTCACAAGATTTTAAGCGAAATTTTGATTCACGAAATCCCAGTTTACCAACTCCCAGTAGTGAGCAAGGTAATCAGGTCTCACATTGCGGTAATCGATATAGTAAGCATGCTCCCACACATCCACAGTCATGATAGGTGTAACACTGCTATCAGTTAGTGGAGTGGCAGCATTGCTTGTGTTGACGATTGCAACCGAACCATCGGCATTTTTTACAAGCCAAGTCCAAGCACTTCCAAAGTTGTTCACTGCGGCATCAGTAAATTGCGCTTTAAAGGCTTCAAAAGATCCAAATGCATCATCAATTGCTTTGGCTACTGCGCCTGTTGCTGCACCACCGCCATTTGGTGATAGACAGTTCCAGTAAAAAGTGTGATTCCATATTTGGGCTGCATTATTAAAAATTCCACCAGAAGAGGTTTTAATGATCTCTTCTAGGCTCTTTTCAGCTAACTCTGTACCTTCTACTAGACCATTAAGCTTTACAACATAAGTGTTATGATGCTTACCATAATGGTATTCGATGGTTTCTTGAGAAATATGGGGTTCAAGAGCATCTTTAGCGTAAGGTAGTGCTGGTAATTCAAAAGCCATTGCGTTTCTCCACTCAACAAAAAATTGATTTATAGTACTTGTTAGAATGATTCTACTCGAAAAATCACAAACAGTATGTGCAAATATAAGATTATTGCAATCGATAAATGAGTTCGTTAAAGCCCTATAAAAAGTAGGTTTTAGTTCTGGGGTGACCTGAAGTACAATAGTACTAATTTGTTAGTTAACGCATGTGTGAGTTAGGAAATAAAAATGGAAACAAACGAAACAGTAGAGAAGATCAAGCAACAGATCGCTGAAAACCCTATCATAGTGTATATGAAAGGTTCACCAAAATTACCGAGCTGTGGTTTTTCATCTCAAGTAGCTCAGATCATGATTAACTGTAATGCACAATTTGCGTTTGTTGATATCCTGCAACATCCAGATATCCGCAGTGAGCTGCCTAAGTACGCTAATTGGCCGACATTCCCACAACTGTGGGTAGAAGGTGAGTTGATTGGTGGTTGTGATATTCTGACTGAGATGTACCAAAAGGGTGAACTTCAGACATTAATCACAGAGACTGCAGCAAAATACCAATCTGAAGAGAACCCCTCTTAATTCGTTATGAATCAGATGTCCCATCCTGAAATAGGTTGACGGTTTTAATTAGACCAGTTGCTCTTGCTGCTGGTCTTTTTTATGCACTTGATTTGGTGTTCTCATACCTAAACTCAAGTGCGGCCTCATTTCATTGTATATAAAAACTGACTCTTCAACGAGTCGCTTTAACTCATCAAGATTGCTGCACGGATATAACAAAAACTCTTGCTTCAAAATACCATTTACTCGCTCCGCTAATGCGTTTTGATAGCAATCATACCCATCCGTCATTGATGCTCGGATACCATTTTTCTGTAATGCTGACTGATAGACTGCTGAACAATACTGTAACCCTCTGTCTGAATGATGAACTGCATGGCCTTGATATTGGCGATTATTCACTGTCATTTTTAAGGCTTTAACTACATCAGTTGCTTTCATCTCATCACTAAGTTCATAACCCATAATCTTACGACTAAACGCATCCGTCACCAGTGACAAGTAGTGAACACCTTGCTCTGATTGAACATAAGTTATGTCACTCACAAAGACCTCTTCAGGCGATAAAGGCGTAAACTCTTTGAGTAAATTCGGGTGTTTCTTCATCCAGTGTTTACTGTGGGTTGTCTTGGTATAGTTATGCTTAGGTTTTACCAATAACCCTTCACGTTTCAAGTAACTAAAGAAGTTATCTCGCCCAAGTTTAATTCCTTTCTCGATGAACTTGGGTTTCAGTAAAAAGTAGAGTTTCCTGCCACCCACACGTGGCATAAAGCGACGGATATCAAGCACCATTGCTTTTACTGGGGCCAGTTCTATAGCTCGGCAGAGTTCTCTCGTTTCTCTTTGGTAGATAGCTTGTCTTGTTATGCCAAGAAGCTCGCAAGCACGATTTAAGCTTGTTACTTTCTGTTTTTGAAGACTTCTCGCTCCCTGGCTAAGTACTTTTTTCTTAGGCCTGCGCCATACTCAGCATCAATGATATCAACGGCTTCATTGAGTAATAGATTACGTAAATGTTCATCCTCAAGCTCTTTTTCAAGGCGCTTTATTTTTTGAGCTGGCGTTTCTTTAGCTTTGGTGGTCTTAGGCATGGTTATTCTCACTGGTTGAGTCCAATCCATCTTACCGTGCTTTCTGAGCCAAGTAAGTACGGTTGAACGACCTTGGATACCATAAATGCTTTGAGCTTGCTTATAAGTCATGTCGCCTTTTTCAACGGCTGCTACAACTTGTAATTTAAAGCCTAACGAATAATCTCGTTGTGTTCGCTTAACGTGGGTGGGGATTTGAGTTGTCATAATAAAGTCCTAAATGTGTAAACACATTTCAGGACAAGACAGATTGAATAAAAAAGCCTTTCATCTGAAAGGCTTTTTTGTATTTGATTGTATTGTCACTATTTAACTGAGGTTTCTATCTCTTCTGAGTTAGATGTTTTCGGCATAGGTAATAGCAAATTCATTGTAATGGCGACGATTCCGCACAAGCTGATGCCTGTTAGGCTAAATGAGCCGATACCAAATGCCATCCCACCGATCCCAAAGACTAACGTGATCCCCACAATACAGAGGTTTCTAGGTTCTGTCAGGTCAACTTGATTCTTGATTAATGAGTTTAAGCCCACCGCGGCAATAGAACCGAACAGTAAACACATGATCCCTCCCATGACTGGAACAGGAATGGTTTGCATGATGGCCCCAAGCTTACCGACAAAAGCCAGCACAATGGCAGTAATGGCTGTCCAAGTCATGATCACTGGGTTGAAGTTTTTGGTGAGTGTGACCGCGCCAGTCACCTCTGAGTATGTGGTATTAGGTGGACCACCAAACGCCGATGCTGCAATGGTTGCCACGCCGTCTCCAGCTAAGGTGCGATGTAATCCAGGCTTTTTAAGGTAATCCTTACCTGTGACATTGGAGATGGCAAGAATATCACCGATATGCTCGACAGCTGGTGCAATGGCGACTGGGATCATAAAGGCAATGGCATGCCAGTTGAACTCAGGGGCAACAAAATTGGGCATGGCTATCCAGCTTGCCGCTATGACGGGGGTAAAGTCGACAATGCCGAAGGTGAGACTTAAGCCATAACCAACCAGGATCCCTGCCAAAATTGGCATCAGTTTTAATAGCCCTTTGGCAAAGATGGCGACAGCGACCGTGCTTAATAGGGCAGATAGAGAGATGATAAGGGCGGTGCTTTGTTCAACCAGAACTAAGGAGCCATCTCCACTCTTGCCTAAAGCCATATTAACTGCAACAGGTGCAAGACCGAGACCGATCACTATGATAACGGGGCCGACTACAACAGGAGGAAGTAAACGTTTGATAAAGCCATCCCCTCTAACTTTAACTAAACTTGCCAGAATGAGATAGACACAACCAGCCGCCATCAAACCGCCCATGGTCGATGGGATCCCCCAAGTTTGAACACCATACATAATCGGGGCAATGAAGGCGAAAGATGATGCTAGAAAAATTGGGATTTGACGTTTAGTGATAAGCTGGAAGATGAGTGTGCCTATACCAGCAGTAAATAGGGCGACGTTAGTATCTAAACCTGTTAATAGCGGCATTAATACCAGTGCACCAAAGGCAACAAAGAGCATCTGAGCTCCCTGAAGTGCGAGCGAAACATTTTTCATTTTTATTCTCTTTACATGAGGTAAACCCTCAAATATTAACAGCATTATTTTACTTTAATAGAGATAATTTTTTTTAGTTGAAAATTATTATCTTAAGTGATGTTTTTTAGAATCATGAAGTGAAATCAGAAGTGGAAGAAAAGTTGTGATACAATTTTGGCATATCGACTTTTAGAACTGTAGAAGATGCTCAAAACCCTATTTAAAGCCTCACTTTTATACACGAGTTGTTTGTTTATTCAATTTAACTCTTTAAATGCCGCCGAAGTGACCCAGCTGGATCAAAGCTTGGTTCCAGTTGAAACCCGTTCGGCCGCTGAGCGAAATAAAGCCATCTCTTTAGGTCTTCAACACGTGATATTAAAAAACTCAGGCTCTGCTGCTGCATTGAGTAATCCAAGTGTCAAGGCTAAGGTCAAATCGCCCAACTCTCTTATTAGGCAGTTTGGCTATGATGAAGTGGATGGAGAGCTACTGCTCAAAGTTAACTTTGATCACAAGCGCATACTAGAACTACTCCGTGAGGCTCAACTGCCCGTGTGGGGAAAGCAACGCCCCTTAACTTTAGTGTGGTTGGTTGAAGAGAGTAGTGGAGAGCGGAAAATTTTGAATGACGCTTCGCCTGTAGAGAGTCGAACATTGTTTCAAAAAGATGCCGAAGCCAAAGGGGTACCGCTGCTGTTTCCGCTGATGGATCTTGATGACAATATGCAGATCTCCGTCAGTGATGTGAGGGGAATGTTTGTTAATCAGATTGAGCTGGCCTCACAACGCTATCAAGCCGATTACTTTGTTGTGGCGTCGATGACCCCAAATGCCGATGGCGTTGAGTATAGTGTTTCTCTGTTTTCTAAGGGAGCAGAGCAAGGTGGAACAACGCCTCTAGTGAGTAAGCAACAACAGGTATCGGATACAGAAGCTGCCGTAAACGGCATTATCTCTACTGTGAGTGAGTATTACGTTAGTCGATATGCTATTGCAGATAGTGGTGAGCAACTGACTAGTTCAGTTACATTTGTCGATATTACTGAAATGAAACAACTGGTTGCAATTGAAAAGTACCTTAAACAACTCAGCGCTGTAAAAGCGGTTCATATCTCGCAACTGCAGGGAACCAGCGTTAAATATGCGTTAGAACTATTTGGTACTCTTGATGACCTTCATCGTTTAATGGCTCTTGACCCACGGATTATAGAGGCTAGTGGTGGATATCAAGGTGATATTGGTCGTGATGATAACCTCAATAGTTTAGATCCAGCCTTAGTTAATGAGCTTGAATATCGCTGGCGCGGCTAGTCATTCAAATTGGTGGGTACCCATGTTAAAATGGGTATCTAAGTTACATCGTGTGAAATTGAGAAGTACTTGAGTGAAATCTAACTCACCTATACAGCTATCATTACCAGTTCATCTGCCTGACGATGAAACCTTTAACAGTTATTATCCCGCAGCCGGAAATGATGAGCTAATTCAGAGCTTACAAGCTTGCGCTGAGGGAAGCTCTGAACGTTCTGTTTATTTGTGGGGGCCGGTGAAGTCAGGCAGAACCCACCTAATGCATGCTGCATGTGCCCATGCAAATGATCTGCAGCGAAGCAGTTTCTATCTACCGCTTGGCATTCATGCCAGCATCTCAACCGCTCTACTTGAAGGCTTGGAGAGTTTAGATCTTATCTGTATCGATGATGTCGATGCCATTGCTGGACATCCACTCTGGGAAGAAGCCATTTTCGACCTCTATAATCGAGTCTCTGAGCATAAGAACTGCTCCCTTATCGTGAGTGCCAGTGTATCGCCGAACGATTCAGGTTTTACCTTGCCAGATCTTATCTCTCGGATGCAGTGGGGATTAAACTATCAGTTACAGCCCATGGCTGATGAAGAGAAGTTGGCTGCTCTTCAGCGTCGCGCTGCCATGAGAGGTCTACAACTACCCGAAGATGTAGGCCGTTTTCTACTTAATCGCTTGGCGCGTGATCTGCGAACCCTGTTTGACGTATTAGATAGGCTTGATAAAGCATCACTGGTTCATCAACGTAAGCTAACCATCCCTTTTGTTAAAGAGATGCTCAGGTTATAAAAAGCGTGGAACCTTAATACCAATCGGTATAAAGATGTGATCGCTCAGCGAGAGTTTAGCGCTTCTGAGGCAAGGCAACGAGTGAGGAACATAGTTGTTCTACGTTTAAGCTCGTTAACGCAGAATCAGAACCGCTAAAACTCGCCTGTAAGGAGTGTTTTTGGCTGCCTACTTCTGCGTTGAATGAACTCACAAGGGAATAACCATTCTGTCATTCATTCGCCTTGAATTAGCTTGCCAAAAAAACTCTGAGTAGATCACTTTCTTATACCGATTGGTATAATAAGTTCCGCGCTTTTTGTATCGATAGGTTCATTCCAATCTATTTTTTGTAAACTAATCTATGAGCTTATGCCTATCTCCACTGACTCTCAGTTCAGGTATTCGTAATGGTGTTGTTGAGCTGTTCTGTTGCGTAGCCGCTCTTTTCTGAGCACTGCTTAATGTCGAAATAGTCAGGTTTTCTAACCAGGAATCTCCCTGTGTCATGGCAATAGGCTCTGGAAGGTTACTGATCAGGTTTGTGCCATCCATATTTGGGAAAATATTGTTAATGACAAAGGCGGCTCTGCTTTGCAGTGAGCTTTGACCAATACGCCCACGTTGACCCCAATCAACTGTGATTGTTGCTGCTGTGATGTTTTCAGGACGATCTGTTATACCTACGTCACGTAAAATACCATATCGATGGCTCATCATCGCCTCCTCAAACAGCATGGCCGTATCCTCTCGAGTACTTGAGTAGGCGTAATAGTCACTGGCGATATCGTTAGAGAAGAATAGAGTAATATCTGAAGGTAGGTAGCTTTTCTGAGTGCTACTAGCTGTCTCACCCCTAAAGCTGACAGTCGCTAAACTGGACATTTCACCACTGGTAAGTGGAAATCTAGAGGTGACTTTATCTGAAATTAACTCTTTATTTTCAGATCTTTGTTCAAAATGGTCGAGTAGTGTTTGATTATCTATCCCAAGACTTGAATGAGTTGAACTGGGGAAGAAATCATTGGCGTGGGCCAGTTCATGATAGAGCAGGGAGGAGAGATCTGGAGACAGCTCTGCTAGGCTGCGATCTGTTCTGGTAGCACGTGCTGTTATGTAAGAAACATAGTCATTATTTTTAATGTAGCGCCAAGGCATAATAAAGCCCAGCTCATTACCGAAGCTACTGCGAAAATCAGGGGCTTCATTGATCACATCACGCTCCTGAGCAAGTAACCAAAGATCGCTGGGATCAAGGTAGATAGCGCCAGTCACAACCCAATAAAATGAGGGGCGAACATCATAACTAATGACCACGGCCGTGACTGATTGTAGCAAGGTGGCAAAATCACTATTGGGATCCATCTGCTCAATAAAGGTTTCAAAGTTTTCCCCCATCCACTGGTGAGAAACCAAGAGTCTATCCATGATCTTCTCTTTATCTGTCGAGCCTGGAATTTGCCCTAGTAGAGGTAGTGTGTTTGTTGAGCAAGGAGAGGTGAGCTGATTTGAGTAGATACAGCTCTCCAATGCACTGGCGTATGGTGAGTTTTCCTTGTAGGCAAATGTCCTAGCAACTGGCTCATCAAAATACTGAGAGGTGATTGCTGACTCATTCGTTATCAGTGACAGAACCTCTTCATTGATGGTTTCTCCTGAAACAGTGCCAGTGACGCGAAGTATTGAGATGGTATCACTAGTGACATTAGGCGCTTTAAATTGTGGTCGCTCAGGGGTTTGGGTATCCAAGTTGAGCTCAGGGCCAGAGGCGATACACCAGCTAATATCTGAAGGCTGTTGGTCATTATTCGCCCCAACTCTATCAATTCTGAAACTGGCATTATTACCTTCTACCACTTGATGATCGCTGCGAACTTTGAGCCTTGAGGCTGAAGCGTCATCCACTGTGAGGTCAATTGTCTCGGTCAGGTTTAGGCTAGTTGATTTAACATTGACTGAGAAAGAGTAGCTACCAGCCTCTAAGAATTCGAAGGCAAGCACTGGGCTTTTTACCGACTTTAAGATTAAAGATGGGCCGCTTAATTGTTGCCATGTAAAATTAAGTCCTGCACTGTCTCTGTCTTTTACTCTAGCGATAATGGCAGCTGTTTGTTGCGCAAAATAGTTTTGCTCTACAACAAACTCAAGTCTTGATGATGTGGTGATGACATTTAGCTCTGTGGCTTGATCACAAAAGGTTAGGCTCGGTGGTGTCGGTGGTGTCGGTGGTGTCGGTGGTGTAACAGGTGTAGTCTCTTCATCAGAGCTGCCACCGCCACAAGCTGTTAATAGGAGAGTGGCTATTACAAATGGGCTGTATTTCCACATAGACGGATCCTCAAAGGGGGAGACATTATTTAACCAAAATATAACACGGAGAGTCGGCTTCAGGTAGGGGGCGTTTTTAGCAAAGTAAAGAATCCACCTTCTGAAGAAGGTGGCTTTGTATTAGCCCCCTAAAAGGGGGCGTTGTCTACTTCAAATCTAATTGCGGCTGCTCCTGTTTTTCAACCTTTTCTTGATGCCTTACATATCTTCGAATCACTTCCTCATTAATCCCCACTGTGTCAACAAAGTAACCTCTTTGCCAAAAGTGATTTCCCCATAGCTTATTTTTCCGAAGATACGGATACTTGCTAAACATTTTCAAAGCAATTTTACCTTTTAAAGCACCCATCAACTTTGAAATCGATAGCTTCGGAGGAACTTTGATAACCAGATGTACATGGTCTATTTGTACATTCAACTCTACAACCACACACCCTAACTGCTCACTATAGACATGAATACATCAGTAAACATCTTTTCCTAACTTATTCTTTAAAATCCTAAACCTATACTTAGGTGTCCAAACTATGTGATATTGACATCGCCAATACACATGCGATGCTTTCTCATATCTACTCATGTTTTTTATCCTCTATTACTTCGCTAAAAGTTAGAGTTCAATTAACATGAGTAGATATTCAGGCAAAGCCTAATTGATGATAACCACCTACTGAAGTAGGTGGTTTAGGGCTGAAAATAAAAAGCGCCCTTGGGCGCTTCTAGTTTATCGCTTTATACTCAGGGCATAGCGCATTATTTTTTATTCTTCTTTAATCCTAAGCCTAATTCGCGGCCACGTAGCCTAGCATAAAATGGAAATCCAATTAGTAAAGCGCCTAAAAGAAGTACTTCAATGAGAGCGAAAGCAAAATACTCTTCAGTGACATAGAGCAAAGTTAGCCCATGAAGCATATAGAGGCAGATGATAAAACTACCCCATGCATAGGTATAGGGCTTTCCTTGAATAACGCCTTTAAGAGGAAGCAGGATAGGGATTATCCAGAGAAGGGCAAATGGGAGTGAATATTCCCCGGTCACCCCTTTGTTGACAAACCAGCCAGCTAAAAGAAGAACGAGCAGCAGGTAACCAGCCCGGCATAGCTTAAATAGCATATCAGTGCTCATGAAAGACCTTTATTTATAAGATAGAGAGTACATTTTCAGGAGGACGACCAATAGCAGCTTTGTTATTTGCCAGTACAATAGGGCGTTCAAGTAGTTTAGGTGTTTTGACGATTGCACGAATAAGCTGCTCTTCAGTGAGGTTTAACTCACCTAAACCTTGCTCTTTATACTCAGTCTCTTTGGTGCGCATGATCTCTCTAGCTGTTAGGTTCAACTTCTCGAGTAAACCCTCTATTTCACTCTTAACTAATGGGCTTTTCAGGTATTCAACAACTTGAATATCACACTTGTTCTCCTCAAGTAGCGCAAGGGTTTGACGGCTTTTTGAGCAGCGAGGGTTATGAATGATAGTAACTTGAGTCATCGTAATTAAGTCTTGTCTTTGAAATTTGACGATATCATACGTGAAAAGGTGAGCGAAGTCACAAGGATAGAGTGTAATTAATTAGCAAAAATTTAGAATTATAAACTGTAAGCTATTCATTTCTATTACTTAGATGAATACTTTTCATTCCCCTACCACACCTTAACTATATTGCTGTAATGTGGCAGGGGATGAGCTGCTATTTTAGTTCATCTAGTGCTTTTTCAGATTGTTTAAACTGTCTTATTCTTGCCTCGATACGGGCAAGTTGCAATGGGTTGTCTTCAGTAAGACGATAAGCAAAATTGAGCTGGTCAACTGCACCTTTGTAATCAGCGCCCAGAGCCATAGATTCTGCTTTCACAAAATGCTCCATCGCTTGGTTGCCGGTTTTCTTATACGCATCGCTAAGTAGGAAGAAGGGGAGTTGATTCTGTTTATCTAGAAATATCTGATCTTCTAATAATGGGATCGCTTTCTCTGCTTGATTGGACTCAATATAGGCATTGGCCAAGTTGATATTGATCACTTGAGATGTCGGCTTAAGACGTTTTTGTGTCTCAAGCAGAGCGATTGCTTCGGAGTTTGCTTCCCTTTGTAGTAAAAGATCTGTCTTAGTATCTAGATAAAAGAGGTTATTCTTATCCTCTTTTAACAAACTATCGATAATGGTTTCAGACTCTTTAAAGCGTTCGGTCTTAAACAGAGCAAGTGCTTTGCCATACAGTGCGGCGTTTTTAAATGCGTATGTCTTCTTCGCTAATTGTGTTTCAAAGAGTGAAAGCGCCGCTTCATCACTGTAGCTTGAAAAGCGAACTTGTATTCTGGCTTTGGCGAGCTGAAAATCGATATTATCGGGAACATATCGGTGTGGATATTGTGCGGCTCTGTTTCTTGCATCTGTGATTCGCGATTCGGGTAAAGGGTGAGTCAGCAACATCTGTGGCGGCTTAGAGGTAAAGCGGTAACGGGTGGCTAACTTCGCAAAAAAATCTGATGCGCCATTTGGATCGAATCCAGCGTCAACCAAAATTTGCATGCCGATGCGATCGGCTTCTTTTTCATGAAGACGGGTATAATTAATTTTTGCTTGAGTCGATAGTGCTTGCGTCGTTGCTAAGGCTGCCATTCCCGCTTGAGGTGCGGCGATGGTTAAGAGTATTGCTCCTAACATGCCAACCATGGTGGCGGTTGAGCTCTTGTTTTGTGCTTCTAAAGAACGGGCTAAGTGACGCTGAGTTACGTGAGTTATTTCGTGGCCGAGTACCGATGCAATCTGGCTCTCATTGTCGGCATTGAGGAATAAACCAGTATGGACACCAACGTGGCCACCGAAAAATGCAAAAGCATTGATCTCATCATTTCTTAGCAGGAAAAAGTAAAAAGGGGTTTTGACGCCAGTAGCATGCGCCACGAGTTTATTGCCCAGCTCCGTGAGATATTGGCTCAGCACAGGATCATTTAACATGGGAGCCGATGAGCGAATAACCCGCATATAGGCATCACCAAAGACAGTCTCCTTCTCTAAGCTGAAGGTATTAACTGCTGCGGTGCCCAGATCTGGTAGATCGTTATTGGCGAAGCTGAGTGGGGCTGTAGCACAGAATATGAGTGACAATGCACCAGCTAAAAGCGATTTTGTTGATGTAAATTTACTCAAATTGATCCTTAATAAAGTACGTCACCATCAATAGACAATTTTATTCGCTTTTGGTTCGACGGCTAAGCTTTTGCTGTAGGTTATTGATTGTATACCCTAGTTCGAGATGCTAAAAGCCAAATTACAAAAAGATACTTTCACTCTATGTCATTTTTTTAGACATCAAAATGGTGACAACATTGCGTGTGACCTTCTTGTCACTTAGGATAATAGTCAACGTTTGTTTATAGCAAGACTATTATGGATTTTATTGATTTAACGCCGTTTCGTTGCCCTTTGGCACTCGTGAAGGTCAAACTTGCGTTAAAAGCGTTACAAGAGGGTGAAGAGCTCTGTATCTCACTATCAGACACTGGTTCCAGACAAGATGTTCCCCGATTCTTAAAAAAAGTCGGCTATGACTTTTCAGAGCTCACAAATGATGAAGATATTTTAACACTTAAAATTCGACGCTTAGGTTAGTATTAATTCGATTTCATCAGACATTAAAAGAGAAAAAATAACTTCAGGAATAACGAATGTTAGCTTTATTGACAAATTGGTACAAAGAGAGATTTAGCGATCCACAAGCTGTCACACTGGTTTTTATTTTATTGGGAATAGCACTGGCTATCTACTTCGCCGGTGGTTTGTTAGCCCCGTTAATTGTTGCACTTATATTGGCATTTTTATTGGAGTGGCCTGTTGCGCAGATGCTTAAAATTGGCATTAATCGAACCACTGCTGCCTCACTGGTTTTAGTGGTGTTTATAGGGGTGATGCTATTAATAACACTTGGTTTGGTGCCAAGTATTTGGAAGCAAGGGGTCGCGCTAATTACCGATCTGCCCACCATGTTAGATAAGGGCCTGTTGACGGCTCAAACTTATGTTAATCAATACCCGCAATTTGTCAGTCCAGAACAGTTAGACAGCATGGTTGCTGAGTTAAAGAAGATGTTAGATACCCAACATCTACTCGATATCGGTAAGCAGATATTAGGCTACTCTGCCTCATTGTTAGTCTTGATGGTGTATGCGATCCTTGTTCCATTGCTGGTTTTCTTCTTTTTGAAAGACAAAGATCAATTGATCAAGGGGAGTAAGCGTTTTATCCCCACTAATCGTGAGCTTGCACGTAAAGTATGGTTCGAGATGGATCAGCAGATCTTTAACTACATACGAGGCAAGGTGATTGAGATTGTGATCATTGGGGTTGTGAGCTATCTCTTTTTTGCAATCATGGATATGCGTTATGCAGCATTATTAGGGGTCTTAACTGGATTCTCTGTTTTGATCCCTTATGTGGGGGCGACATTAGTGACCCTGCCCATCGCCTTAGTTGCATTTTTCCAGTGGGGGTTCAGCCCTGAATTTGGCTATTTAATGTTAGGTTACGGTATTATCCAAGCGCTCGATGGTAACCTTTTAGTGCCGCTACTGTTTTCTGATGCGGTTGATCTCCATCCAGTATTTATCATTGCTGCCGTGCTGATTTTTGGTGGATTATGGGGAGTGTGGGGCGTTTTCTTCGCTATCCCTTTAGCATCGTTAGTAAAAGCGGTTATCAATGCATGGCCGACACCAAACTCATTGAGTGATGGGGCGTCAGTCGATGAGCAGTCAGCAGAGAAAAGTTAGCCACTAACTCTTTTTAAAACACTAATTTTAAAGCACTAATAGCAATTAATATAGAATGGGGCGCAAGCCCCATTTTGTTTTCAGCCCTAAACCACCTACTTCAGTAGGTGGTTATCATCAATTAGGCTTTGCCTGAATATCTACTCATGTTAATTGAACTCTAACTTTTAGCGAAGTAATAGAGGATAAAAAACATGAGTAGATATGAGAAAGCATCGCATGTGTATTGGCGATGTCAATATCACATAGTTTGGACACCTAAGTATAGGTTTAGGATTTTAAAGAATAAGTTAGGAAAAGATGTTTACTGATGTATTCATGTCTATAGTGAGCAGTTAGGGTGTGTGGTTGTAGAGTTGAATGTACAAATAGACCATGTACATCTGGTTATCAAAGTTCCTCCGAAGCTATCGATTTCAAAGTTGATGGGTGCTTTAAAAGGTAAAATTGCTTTGAAAATGTTTAGCAAGTATCCGTATCTTCGGAAAAATAAGCTATGGGGAAATCACTTTTGGCAAAGAGGTTACTTTGTTGACACAGTGGGGATTAATGAGGAAGTGATTCGAAGATATGTAAGGCATCAAGAAAAGGTTGAAAAACAGGAGCAGCCGCAATTAGATTTGAAGTAGACAACGCCCCCTTTTAGGGGGCTAATACAAAGCCACCTTCTTCAGAAGGTGGATTCTTTACTATCTGTGTACCACTAACTCTGACACAGTGATTGCTTGGCCGTTACGGCCAACGAGCGATAGACGATGGTCGTTTGTTTTGCTTTTATATTCCAATGCTGCCAGTAAAGTGGCACACGCTTACGTTTGTCGGGGGTGATCTCGATTAAGATGCCTCTCTCTATTAATGGCTCAGCTTGTAGATGACCCACTAAGCCATAGCCCATTCCCTGAATGATAGCCTCAAGAAAGCTCTCTGATGAGGGGATCTTATGTTCCCGCCAACTCCCAGTTTTCATCTTAAAATATTTTTTAAGATATTTTTCATGGAGTTTATCTTTGGTCGAGAAGACCACGGCCGGTGCTCTTTCTAGGGAAGTTGGAGTGATATTAATCGGAAAATACTGCTGGATAAATTCAGGAGTTGCAACGCATAGGTATTCCATCTCTCCCAGATATTCGCTGCTGCATCCCGCAAGAGGTTCTTTGGTTGTGGTGACGCAGCCAACGGCTTCGCCATTTTTCAATAGATTGTGAGTATAGGATTCATCATCGACAATCAGTTCTAAGAGCCATTGGTGACGTTTAAATATCTCTGATAAGGCTGGAAGAAACCAGGTCGCTAAACTGTCAGCATTAACGGCAATTTTGACTATGGTGGGGAGCTTAGGATCATCGGCATCCATCTCTACACTCAGTTCACTCTCTAGCAGTTGAACTTGAGAGTAGTGGCGTAATAAGCGTTTTCCTGTCGGCGTGGCTTCTACGGGCGTACTGCGGATCACTAGGGCCTGACCGACACGCTCCTCTAACTGTTTAATTCTTTGTGATACAGCAGGTTGTGATATACACAATATCTTAGATGCGCGTTCAAATCCCCCTTCGGAGATCACCACGGCAAGCGCGTGCAGATGCGCATAATCGAGCATAAATCCATTCCTAATAAACAGAAAACTTGAATATAAGTATTACTTATACAGCATAAAAAACATTAGTTATATTTATTTTTTTGATAGGGATAAACTTAGTGTCAATTCATATTATTGTCGATGTAAAAGGTTAAGAAGATGCAAGCATTTATTCAAGGTGTGGGAATAGGGGGAAGCTTAATCATGGCTGTTGGCGCACAAAATGCGTTTGTGTTGAAGCAGGGGTTAAAACGCTCTCATTCGCTGCCAATTGCAGGTTTATGCTCCTTAATCGATGCCTTGATGATCACGGCAGGTGTTGCCGGATTAGGTCATTTGATTTTGGCCTTTCCACTTATTAAAGATATAGCCAGTATCGGTGGAGCCATATTTTTGTTGGTGTATGGGGCTAAAGCGCTGCAATCATCCTTTATCCCGCACAGCCTAGGTGATGAAACAAGTAAGGGGACTGATACATTGAAGGCGGCGGTATTAACCACCTTAGGGATCAGCCTACTTAACCCACATCTCTATTTGGACACTGTGGTGCTTCTGGGCAGTATCAGTGCACAGTTTGAGGGCAGCGACCGTCCTATGTTTGGTGCTGGGGCTGTATTGGCATCTTTTGTATGGTTCTTTAGCTTAAGTTTTGGAGCTCGTTATTTAAGCCCACTGTTTCAAAAGCCTAAGGCTTGGTGTTATCTCGATAGGTTTATCTGTGCGACCATGTGGACCATCGCTGGAGTGTTAATTTGGCCCTACCTGTTTTAGAGGTAAAATCTTAGAGATAAAAATGCCCGCTATTGCGGGCATTTTGGGGTATAAACTGAGCTTTTTTATTAGCCCTCTTTGAGATGTTTTAATACCACCTCATGATGATCTTTAGTCTTAAATTTATTAAATACATGAGCGACTTTACCATCTTGGCCGATGAGGAAGCTTAATCTGTGGATCCCATCGTAAATTTTACCCATAAACTTCTTCTCTCCCCAAACACCAAATGCATCGGCGATGGCATGATCTTCATCGCTGAGCAGGGAGAAGTTGAGTGATTGTTTATCTGAGAAGCGGGCGAGTTTAGCCACAGGGTCAGGGCTAATACCTAATACAGTAACGTTAAGCTCAGACAAATCTTCACGGCTGTCTCTTAAGCCACAGGCTTGGACAGTACAGCCAGGGGTAGAAGCTTTGGGGTAAAAATAGACCAGTACAGGTCCTTGAGCTAGGCAAGCTTCCAACGAGATTGACTCATCTTGCTGGTTTTTCAGTGTGAACATAGGGGCGAGCTCACCTGAGGTTAATGTTTTCATTTTCAGATCCTATCTAATTATTTTTATGCTGTTGTTAACTCACGCATACGTTCGATGGTGCAATCTAATGACATCTCTTGAGCGAGTTCATTGATGCTGATCTCCAACTTTTCTAACTCAACCTTTTCAGGCACATTGATGGTTAAAAAAACCGCTTGAGTTGGATTGCCATTTTCATCCTCTTCGGCATGAGATCTTACTGCGGCAAGATCCAGTGAGCGTTCTGCAAGAAACTGAGTTATCTTTCTCATCGTGCCGCGCTGATCTTTACCATTAAAGGTCACCTCAAGACGAGAGACATAATGTTGAGCCGTATGCTTAGAGGTGCGTTTCATTACTGTCATTAGCTCAAGTTCAACACTCAAACCGGGTAGGGTAGACTCCATCTTAGTGATGGAGGCCCAAGAGCCTGAAAGCATCATGATTAAAGTGAACTCATTGCCAAATAAAGCCATTCGACTGTCGACAATATCGCAGTCACATTCACTTGCAAGTCTTGCAAATTTACTGACAATTCCTGGGCGGTCAGCTCCCATAGCAGTAACAACAAGATGGTTGGACATGAACTCTCCTTTTTAATCTAAACAATAAATCAAAACGTAAAAACACCCTGTACGTTTTTTCAGTGGCGTAATGCTACCACAAGTTACTTAATATGCGATCTTTGTCTTGTACCTATGTTATTGCAAAATGTTAGTTTCAATACTGAGGTTGTTTTGCTTGTTACTGACGACATAAACCGCCTAAAAAATGACGATTTTTCGATATTTGCTTGCTATAAATCGGAGTCGTTAACTTATATCTGTAAGCATGATAAATGAATAGTATTCATCAAGAAGAAGCTGAAACACTGAAACGCTTGTTTTTACTGCTTAGCATCAGTACCATAGCGAGTCCTGAATTCTGGGGAAAGTCACATGATAAACGGAAGCATCGTAGCCTTAATCACACCAATGAATAGTGATGGCTCAGTAGATTACAAAAGTCTTGAACAGTTAGTTGAGTACCACGTTACTGAAGGTACAGATGCCATCGTAGCAGTAGGCACCACAGGTGAGTCTGCAACTCTGCCAATTCCAGAGCATATCGAAGTTGTGTCACAAACGGTTAAGTTCGCTGCAGGTCGATTACCTGTTATTGGTGGTAATGGCGGAAACGCGACTGCTGAGGCGATAGAGTTAACCAAAGCACAATCTAAACTTGGTGTCGCAGCCATGTTAGGCGTTACCCCCTATTACAACAAACCTAGTCCTAAAGGGATCATCGCCCACTATAAAGCAGTGGCTGCGAGTACTGATGTCCCGCAAATTCTTTACAATGTTCCCGGACGTACCGCAGTGGATATGTTACCGGAAACCATTGCTGAACTCGTTGATGTACCAAATATTATAGGTGTCAAAGAGGCGACGGGTGACTTAAGCCGCGTGAAACGTTTACGTGAGCTATGTGGTAATGATTTTCTGCTTTATAGTGGTGATGATGCCACGGCCAGAGAGTTTTTAACCCTTGGTGGTGATGGTGTTATCTCGGTTGCCAATAATATCGTACCTAAGCAGTTTAAAGCGATGTGTGATGCTGCATTGTCGGGTAATTTAGCCGCTGCGCAGGGAGCAGAAGATACCATTAAAGGGCTGTTCTCAGCACTATTTTGCGAGGCGAATCCGATCCCTGTTAAATGGGCCGCTCACCGTATGGGCTTGATAACTCACGGAGATATTCGTCTACCTTTAACGGAACTTTCTGATGAGTTCCATGGTCTGTTATTAGATGCAATGAAAAATGCCCGAATAGAGGTTAATTAATAGATGTTAAAGCAAGTGACTCCTTTAGTCTTGATCGCTGCAGTTACCGCTTGTAGCTCACCAGTGGATCGAAGACAAGCCAATGATGGCGACGAATACATTAATGCTGTTGTTGAGCCTGCGCTTATTATTCCAGATGGATTAAACACTCCTGTGTACAGTAAGGAGTATGAGATCCCCTCCATCGGCAGCAAAAGTGATGTGAAATTAGTCGGTAAGATGTTGGATATTCGTCCTCCATTGCAAGTATTACCTATGGCTGAAGGAACACATGTTGAAGAGGGCAGTGACAATATTAAGATTGTTGTTGAGTCTATTGATAACGATATCGACCTTAAAAAAGAGCTGTATGACGTTTTGCAGTCTTATTTAGCGAGTCGCTCTATTGCTGTGTTAAGTGAAGATTACGATAATGGCTTGATAGAGACCGATTGGCTGGAAAGCAAAGAGGTGATCGACTCTAACCTGTGGGGGAGTGATGAAGTTTACTTGCTTCGTCAACGTTATCAATTTCATGTCGATGTTCGTCCCCATGGCCGCAGTGGTAATATCTCCATCGATCTAATTGATCATGAAGAGAGCTTTGATGGTGAGCAGCAAGATATCGTGTTAAGTGGTGAAGATAAGCGTCGTTACACCATAGACATGCTCAATAATGCCGTTGCTTACATGAGTGTTAAACGTGCTCAATCTATTAAAGCTAAGCGCATTAAAGAGAGTTTAGGTATTGATGTTGCTGTGGTTAAAGGTTCTGAGCCTGATGTTGAAGCTGAAGAGTTTGTTCAATCATATTGGCTTGCCGATGCACCGTTTAAGCGAACCTGGGAACGTCTTCGTATCGTTTTGCCTGAACTAGGCTTTGAAATTATTGATATGGATATTGGTAAAGGTCTTTACTACGTCAATGTCAATGATGACTCTGGTTTCTGGAGTTCTCTGTGGAATGAGAAAGATCTGCCTATTGATGAGGGATCTTATCGTCTAATTCTCAAAGAGAGCGGTGAGAGCACCGAACTTTATCTGCACAGTGCAGATGATCAACCTCTAGATAATGCGGTTGTTGAAGCTGTGTATGAAGGTTTAGCTGAGTTGATGAGAGAGGACCGTAAGGTTCGATAATCAGCTCAAGGGTTCGATAATTAAAGGAGGCTTATAGCCTCCTTTTTTGTGCCTGGGATTTAGCTTTGAATGTTAAATTTATGTGTAATTTGTAAGTAAGCGTAAAAGCCCTTGAAGCAATGTTTTTGCTAGGTAAACTGTATGACATAAAATATACGCCATTGATCTATAAACGATGTAATCGACGGAAAGTTAATGAAAAAAATAATAATAACGTTAATCCTAATCTCCCTTGCCTTTCTGGCTTATCAAAAGCTATACCCAGCTAATGAAACCTTAGTGAAAAAGCCAAGACCCATCGCCAATGTGGTGGTTGCCAAGGCCGCAATTGAGCCGATAAGGGATGAGGTCGAGGCGCTAGGTACCAGCAAAGCAAATGAATCCGTGACAGTGACGCCTAAGGTGACTGAGGTGGCAACAGCGCTCTTTTTTGATGATGGTGACGTGGTTAAAAAGGGGCAGCAGTTAGTCCAGCTTCAAGATAGAGAGCAGCTTGCACGTGTTACAGCAGCTAAAGTGCGTGTAAATGAGCATATGCGCGAGCTAGATAGAATACGCTCTCTTGTGACCAACCAAACTATCGCTGAGTTGGAGCGAGACAGATTACAGACTTTAATTGATACTGCAAAAGCTGAGTTGGCTCAGGCAAGTTCAGCCCTCAATGACAGGCAGATCAGTGCACCTTTTGAGGGGCGCTTAGGTCTGCGACAGATAAGTGTTGGTAGCTTACTCTCTCCAGGAACAGTGATCACAACATTGGATGATATCTCAGTGATTAAGCTGGATTTCTCTGTTCCTGAGCGTTTTTTGCCTTCACTTGCTGTCGGTAAAAATGTTGAAGCCACCGCCATGGCGTTTCCCGATGAACTGTTTAGCGGGAAAGTTATCTCTATCGATAGCCGCGTTAATCCAACCACACGAGCAGTGATTGTGCGTGCTGAACTTCCTAATCCTAAACACAGACTACTGCCTGGTATGTTGATGAAGGTTAAATTGATTAAAGAGAGCAGAGATGCACTCATTTTGCCTGAGTCAGCCATTATTCCTATACAGGATAGACACTATGTTTATTTAGTCGATGGGGATGACAAGGTTGTGAAAAGAGAGGTGCACCTAGGATTACGTAAACGCGGCTGGGTAGAAATTCTTGATGGGATCAACTTAGGTGAGCAGGTGGTGATCCGCGGGATATTGAAAGTGAGACCCGGTGATAAAGTTAAAGTCCAATTCAGCGAAAAATTTAGCTTTTTAGAAAATGCTAAGGTTGGGCCAACTGTATGATATTAACTGATGTATCGGTAAAGCGACCCGTATTTGCTTCGGTTATCAGCATACTGTTAATTCTTTTTGGTCTGGTGGCTTTTGATAAATTGCCCTTGAGAGAGTATCCCAATATTGATCCGCCAGTGGTGTCGATTCAAACTAACTACCGAGGGGCGAGTGCTTCTGTGGTGGAGAGTCGTATCACTCAGCTGGTGGAGGATAGGATCAGTGGTGTAGAGGGGATCCGCCATATTAACTCCTCTAGCAGCGATGGCCGTTCTACAGTGACCTTAGAGTTTGACGTTGGCAGGGATATCGAAGCGGCAGCCAACGATGTGAGAGATAGGGTTTCAGGTTTGCTCAACAACTTGCCTGAGGAGGCTGAGCCCCCAGAGGTACAAAAAGCCAATGGCGGCGATGAAGTGATCATGTGGCTGAATCTGGTATCCGATCAGATGACCACTTTGCAGCTGACCGATTACGCCAGACGATACCTGACTGATCGTCTGTCAGTTATTGATGGTGTGGCTAACATTCGTATCGGTGGCGGTAAGGTTTATGCCATGCGTGTCTGGATCGATAGACAAGCTTTAGCCGCTAGAAATTTAACCGTCGCAGATATTGAGAAGGTGCTGAGATCTGAAAATGTTGAGCTTCCAGCAGGTTCAGTTGAGTCTAAAGAGCGACATTTCACCGTTCGGGTTGAGCGTAGTTTTCGAAACCCCGATGATTTTGCCAACCTCGTACTCTCACAGGGGGAGGATGGCTACCTGATAAAGTTGGGTGATGTTGCTAAGGTGAGTGTTGGCGCTGAGGAGGAGAGGATCACCTTTAGAGGCAACCGGGAAGCCATGATAGGCCTAGGGATCACTAAGCAGTCGACCGCGAATACCTTAGAGGTGGCAAGGGCTGCTAATGCTCTAGTTGACGTGATTAATCCAACCTTGCCTGCCGGTATGGAGATAAAGCGCTCCTATGACAGCTCAGTGTTTATTGAAGCCTCGGTGAAGGAGGTGTACCAAACATTGTTTATTGCGATGACCTTAGTGATTATCGTTATCTACCTTTTCCTCGGTAGTGTTCGTGCCATGTTGATCCCTGCCATCACAGTGCCTGTTTCCTTGATGGCCACCTTTATTATTCTTTACCTCTTAGGTTATACGATTAACTTGCTAACCTTGTTAGCCATGATTTTAGCCATTGGCATGGTGGTGGATGATGCGATTGTGGTGCTGGAAAATATTCACAGGCGGATTGAGGAGGGAGACACTCCTCTAAAAGCGGCTTATCTCGGTGCCCGTGAAGTTGCCTTTGCTGTGGTGGCAACGACTTTAGTTTTAGTTGCTGTATTTATGCCGATTACTTTCCTTGAGGGAGATTTAGGTAAACTGTTTAAGGAGTTTGCGGTGGCCATGAGTGCTGCGGTGATCTTCTCGAGTATCGTAGCACTGACTCTAAGTCCAATGATGTGCTCAAAGCTTCTCAAACCAGCAGGAGAGGATCCATGGTTGGTAAGACAAGTCGATGCTGGAATGAACTTTGTGACCGAGCATTACAAGCGCATACTCACTAAAGCCATGGCTCATCCATACCTTATAGGCTCACTGGTGGTTGTTGCTTTGGCTTGCAGTGCGCTGCTAGTTAAAGAGGTACCGCAAGAGTTTGCACCAAAAGAGGATAGAGGCTCTATGTTCCTCATCGTCAATGGTCCTCAGGGGGCTAGTTTTGAGTATATCGAGTCCTATATGGATGAGATTGAAACACGCTTAATGCCCTTGGTGGAAGCTGGTGAGATCAAACGGCTATTAATTCGCGCGCCAAGAGGGTTTGGTAGTGTGGCTAACTTCTCTAACGGTATGGCTATTATCGTACTGGAAGATTGGTCAGTGAGACGAAGCGCTAATGAGATCACCGGAGATATTCGTAGAAGGTTAGGGGATCTTGCGGGGGTGAGAGCGTTTCCTGTCATGAGGCAGGCATTTGGCCGCGGCGTGGGTAAACCGGTACAGTTTGTACTTGGCGGACCTAGCTATGAAGAGCTGGCCAAATGGCGTGATATTATTTTAGAAAAGGCAAAAGAAAATCCAAACCTGGTCGGACTCGATCACGATTATAAAGAGACTAAACCACAACTTAGGGTCATTATTGATAAAGACAGGGCGGCAGATCTTGGGGTGTCAATCTCGCACATCGGCCGAACGTTAGAGTCGATGTTGGGTTCAAGATTAGTGACGACGTTTATGCGTGATGGTGAAGAGTATGATGTGATTATCGAAGGAAACAGAGATAACCAAAATACAGCATCAGATCTGGAAAATATCTATGTTCGCTCCGATAGGAGTCAAGCACTTATCCCATTGACAAACTTAGTGCATGTAGAGGAGTTTGCCGATGCAAGTCAGCTCAATCGCTACAACCGAATGCGCGCTATCACCTTAGAGGCGAACTTAGCTGATGGGTATAGTTTGGGTGAGGCGTTGACCTACCTTAATGAACTGACACAAACCTATCTTCCCGCTGAAGCGGTGATCAGCTATAAAGGGCAATCTTTGGATTATCAGGAGTCGGGTAGTTCAATGTATTTCGTGTTTGTACTCGCACTGGGTATCGTCTTCTTAGTGCTTGCTGCGCAATTTGAGAGTTACGTGCATCCTATCGTGATCATGCTAACCGTGCCATTGGCGACCTTAGGAGCGCTAGTTGGCCTCTGGTTGACGGGCCAAAGTTTGAACATCTATAGTCAGATAGGGATCATCATGCTGGTGGGCTTAGCGGCTAAAAATGGCATATTGATCGTGGAGTTTGCTAACCAGCTCAGGGATAAAGGGATTGAGTTTGAACATGCAATTATTCAAGCATCATCTCAGCGTTTAAGACCGATTTTGATGACTGGGATCACCACCGCAGCTGGCGCGGTACCTTTGGTGCTTGCTCAAGGGGCAGGTGCTGAAACCCGCTTTGTGATAGGAGTTGTTGTGCTATCTGGTATTGTATTGGCAACCCTGTTTACCATCTTTATTATCCCAGTGGCTTACTCCATGTTTGCTAAACATTCCGGTTCACCTGATGCGGTTGCACAGGCATTGGAGAGAGAACTTAAGCAGTAGGAAGATGCTGAAATAATTGAAATAAAAAGCCCAAAAGTGATTCTTTTGGGCTTTTTTATGACGAGAAGTTTTATCAGTTACAGCTTACCAGAATCCATCTGAATCTTTATCATCATCCTTTTTTGACTCTGTGTTTGACTGTTTTTTCTCTGGGTCTGTCTGCTTGTCTTGCTGGCTATCATTCGATTGTTTACCCTGAGCATCATCATGACTATTCGCGCTTTTCTTATGGTCTTTACCAAACTGCGTCATCTTAAATTTTGCACTGTATTTGAGAACCGCAAGATTACTTGCGATGACCCCAACAACCAAAATAATGATGAGCCAAGTTTCTAAGTCTGTCATAGGCAGTCCTTAATTTTCAATAATCTCACCATAGTTAGGCCAACGTTTTTAATGATTAATCAACGGCCAAACGTGCTTCACAGATGCGGATATCTTCCGGTGTATCAACCTCTGGAGAGTCAAAAGCACTGATAGCTACTTTTATCTTATGACCATGCTCAAGGGCTCTGAGTTGCTCAAGCTTCTCTAAATCTTCTAGTCGGCCTAAAGGTAGTTTGGCAAAAGTAGAGATGAAGCTGCGTGTATAAGCATAGATCCCTAAATGCTTATACACTGGGTAATCGTTAGTGTCACGACCAAATGGAATGCGTGCACGTGAGAAATACAGGGCATTAAAGTTATTATCAAACACCATTTTAACGTGTTTAGGATCGTCAAGTTCTGCTTTTTCTGTTATCTCAACCCCAAGTGTTGCCATGCTGAACTCACCAGGGTGACGTTCGAACAGTGTGATTACTTGCTCAATTGAGATTGGGTCGATCAGCGGCTGATCTCCCTGCAGATTGACGATTAGATCATCATCTTTCAAACCCAATTGTGTGATGGCATCTTCAATTCGGTCAGTACCAGAAGCGGCTTGTGGATCTGTCATCACCACTTTGCCACCAAAAGCTTCAACAGCTTCTTTGATGCGATCATCATCGGTTGCAACATAAATTGCAGTTAAGCCCTTAGCCAAAGAAGCACGCTCATAGACGTGTTGGATCATCGGCTTACCGTTAATCGGCGCCAAAGGCTTGCCAGGAAAACGGCTTGAGCCATAGCGAGCTGGGATTAACAGAGTTACGTTCATTGGTTTATACCTATGCTTTACTAATCTAAAGTATTGATTAAGAGAAAAGGGCTCAAAGAGCCCTGATCAAATTGTGCGACTAGATACGACGGAATAGCTTAGTTAGCATCTCGTCAGTCACTTTCTCTTCCCAGCCTTCGCCGTAGACGTTATCCCAAAGTGGTCCCATGCTCTTAGTCACGGCAACCATCTTAGCGATAGTCTCATCTGGAAGATCTTTACAGATATTTTTTGGCAGTTTGATGTTGTGCTTATCCATCATCTGACGGAATTCGGCAACCCCTTCAGGGTAGAACTCTTCCAGTACGTCAAAAGCTAAACAGTTACCGATCCCGTGGTGGTAACCTAGCACATAGCCCAAACCGTAAGAGACTGCATGACATGCACCAACTTGGCTATAAGCGATACTCATCCCACCCATGTAAGATGCCATCATCAGCTTATCATCTTTCTCTGCATGATCATCGATGAAGACTTCACGGCAAAGATCCATCGATTTCTCTGCAAAGGCCTTGGCAAACTCATTTAGGTAAGTACCTTCGAGTGACTCAACACAGTGGATATAACAATCCATACCTGTGTAGAACCACTGGTCAGTTGGTACGCCAGCAATGAGCTCGGAATCCATGATGATCTGATCAAAAACAGTGTAATCGGAGTTAAGACCTAATTTACGCACAGGCCCACAAAGTACAGCTGTACGAGATGCTTCAGCACCTGTACCAGACACTGTTGGAATACCGATGTGGTGAATGGCTGGGTTCTTAATCAGATCCCATCCTTGATACATGGCACTGCCACCTGGATTGGTTAGCATCAGTGATACTGCTTTGGCCAAGTCCAGTGTTGAGCCGCCACCTAGGCCAATAACACTGACTGGCTGCTTGCTATTAAATGCTTGTACTTGTTCTGTTAATGCATCAACTTGCTTAGTCGTTGGTTCATCATCGACGTTAACGTAGATTAGTAGATCATGGGCTTTGGCTGGCACGCGCTCAGCAAGAGGTTTACTTTGATGTACATCATCGACAAGAAATACCACGAAATCATCGTCAGACTGACGCTCTTCTGCTAATACAGCGTCAAGTTGAGCGAACGAACCGCGGCCAAAGATCATTTTTGGGACGCATTTGAAATTTTTAAAACTCATTACAACACTCTCCGTTGAGATTTTTACTGTAAGAAGTGATGTCGCACGTTAAGAGCTTAAGGTGCGACATAAGTATCAGGTGTATTAAGCGAAAGCACGCTTGATGTTTTCAATACGCTGTGCGATCTCATCTTCTGTCCATGACAGTTTGATTAGCATAGAGATAGTACGGCTCATGATGGCATCAGACTTAGGCACTGAAACTTGAGTATAATCAGGACGATCTTCAATTAATGTGATCGGTAGGGCAGAGCAAGACTTAAGCTCTTGAATATGCTTCCAGTTACTTAGGTAGTGCCAGTTGTTCACGTACCAGTAGAAGCAGCCATCTACGCCATTTTCAGCTAACTTTTTGTTGATCTCTATGGTGCGCTCTTCGGTTGGCATCATAAAGGTCAAGAAGCCTGCTGAGTCACCTTTAACATCTGGTAGTTCGCGGAAAGAGATATCGGCGATATCTGCAATGGCTGACTTGATGGTGTTCTTGTTTTTACGTTGGATATCGATAATGGTATCGAGTTTACGTAGCTGAGCAAGACCCATCGCCGAGTTCATCTCAGAGATACGGAAGTTCAAGCCCATAATAGGGTGGCCTTCTGCACCACGATCGTTACCCACATGGTCGTGACCGTGGTCTGAGAACATGTGTGAGTTTTTGTAGATGGTTTCGCTGTTGGTGATCACCGCGCCACCCTCACCACAGGTAATGGTTTTCACTGAATCAAATGAGTAGCAGCCTACATCACCGATAGTGCCTAGGGCTTGACCTTTGTAAGTACCACCAATAGCCTGACAAGCATCTTCAAGTAGGACTAGATCATGCTTTTCACAGATGGCTTTAATCTCATCTAACTTGCCCATTGAACCACACATATGAACTAAGTTAACCGCTTTAGTGCGTGGTGTGATGGCAGCTTCAATGCCCTCAGGAGACAAACATAGAGTTTCATCAATCTCTGCAAAAATAGGGACTGCGCCAGCCATAAATACGGCTTCAACAGATGCAACAAAGGTAAATGGTGGGACAATAACTTCATCACCAGCGCCAATGCCTGCAGCCGCAAGTGCCGTTTGAAGAGCCGCAGTACCACTAGAGAGCAGGTGAGCATGTTTTACGCCCATCTTTTCACAAAGTAGCTGCTCCATCTCACGTGTCTTCCAACGGTCATTGCGCATATGATCGAAGTTATAACGGAAAGTAAAACCGTTCTCCATTACATCTGCAACTTCTTGCTTCTCTTCAGGACCAAATAATTCAAAACCGGGCATGGAAATTTCCTTAGAATTCGCTGCGCTTAAAATGCGCTGAAATAGATCATAACTGAAGGATTATAACTGGGTTAGAAGGCAAACTGCGATGTTTATTAAGCGATATTTCGCTAAAAAAGAGAAAAAAAGCTGTAATAGGGGGATAGATAGACACTCAAGCGATGGAGGAGTGCATTTTTGCGTGCGCCTCAGCATCATATTTTGAGGCGCACGGAGAAGCTTGGGTTGTTACTTTTCTTTAAACTGTTCATTATCGACAGTGACATCTAGATCCGACAACAAACCATTATCGATACCGTAGATCCAGCCATGTACCGAGACATTTTGGCCGCGAGCCCAAGCATCTTGAACGATGTTGGTGCTACTGACATTACCAACTTGCTCAATCACATTGAGTTCACAAAGTCTGTCGAACTTCTCTTCCCCTTCAAGTTTATCAAGTTCATCACTGTGTAGGCGGTGGATATCCCTTATATGACCTAACCAGTTATCGATTAAACCTAGACGCTCAGTGCCCATAGACGCTTTAACGCCACCGCAGCCATAGTGGCCGACTACCATGATATGTTTAACTTTAAGAACTTCTACGGCATATTGAAGCACAGACAAACAGTTAAGATCTGTGTGGATGACCATGTTGGCAATATTACGATGAACGAAGACTTCGCCAGGCATCAGATCAATGATCTGATTTGAAGGTACACGGCTATCGGAGCAACCGATCCAGAGATACTCAGGGTTTTGTTGGGTGGCCAACTGCTCAAAAAAATGTGGTTTTTCCTGAACGATACGTTCTGCCCAGCGGCGGTTATTATCAAAGAGCGGTTTTAGTATTTTCATGGTTCTCAACAATATTTAGGGAATGTATCTCGTTCTTATGAACATGCATTCTAACAGCTAGCGTTTATCTATCTGGTCTATTCAGTCATGTTAATGACTACCTGGTTTGCTCTCTTTTTCTGTTGATTGATATAGTAATTATTAATACTCATTAGGGATTAAGTCTAATTGTGCTGACTTAGGAAAGCACAGAGATGTTGATTAACAAACTCAGCCTGTTCCAGAGTGGAGATATGCCCTGCTTGTGGGATATGGATAAATTCACTGCCCTTGATGGCATCATGCATCAAGTATCCCTCAAGTACGGGGCGAACGGTATCCTCGACACCTGTCATGATTAAACAGGGGGCATTTAAAGATTCGATCTCCTCTAGGGTATCTCGTCTGCCAAAGATGATTTTTCCTAAACGGCAGATGGTATCAATCTGTTCAGGCTTTACCTGTCTTAAGGACTCTTTAAAGCCGTTAAAAAGCTCAGGGTTATTAGCCTCTGTGTTATGAGCGAAAAAGAGAGGAGCGATCTGCTCGACTAACGCTTCGGGTACTGCTTGAGCTTCTTTAATGGCATCGAGCATAGTGTAATATTTGGCTCGCGCTACCTCTGGTTCAAAGCCGACGAAACATCCGAGCATTGCGAGCGACTTTACTCGCTTAGGTACTTTCAGTGCAAGTTCTGCCCCCCACATGCCCCCAACAGACAAACCTATGATAGAGAACTCTTGAATGTCGAGTTGATCCATCAGCTTTAACATATGATCGGCGATATGCTGCAGTGAGCGACAGTTATCTGGGAGAGGGTCTGAGTCACCGTGTCCCCAAAGATCAGGAACGATACAGCGATATTGTTGACTTAATGCTTCAATCTGAGGGGCCCACATCTGAGCATCCCAAAGGTAGCTGTGGCCAAGAAGCAGCACAGGCCCTGTACCAATATCGATATAACTTAATGTTTTGTCTTCGATGGTTAATCTGTTTTTATAGGAGGTAAACTTCATATTGCCTACTGTCATCAATCTTATCTAAATTAAAAAGTGTTTGTTGCTGAAGGAGCTGGCGCCACTCTTTGTACATATTCATTAATAATATGGGTGAGTTTAGGGATTATGGCACTCTTTAGCTCAATATCGGCATCGTTTAAAATGGCATTGATTCTACCGGTATCAAAGCCTTTGAGTAGCTCATTGGCTACGGGAAAATAGCTTAAGTGCCAAGGCTCTGGGCTGACCCCACTAAGACCCGCCTGAAATGGAAAATAGAAGCCAAATTCATGACTGTGCTTGACCAGCCAACGGTGCAGAGGTGCGCAGGGGCCGTTGTCTTCATACTCGCAGGAGACAAGTCGTAACTCACCGCTAGTGATAGCACTGGCGTCATAGAGATCTACATCCGTACCCCAATGGTGTCTCGATGTGCCCGGTAGTGCAGACCATAAGAGTATCAATTCAACTATCTCTTGTTGGCTTTTATTCGCTATCGAGACGGGGTGAGAGTCAATATCTAGCAGTGTACGTTTTCCTTGGGCTTTTGCGTTCCAGATCTGCAGCTGCTTGTTAAAATGCCTATGGCCTGAACAGACAGCAATATCGATGCCTTGATGTTTTGCAGCTATAGTCATACTTGCCAAGGCTTGAGCCGTTTTTGGCTCGAGCCTATGACCTTGATAGTCCACAAGGTGCTCGCTATCAAGGCCGTAGAGGGCATCTGGTGAGATTAGCAAAGTAGCTTTTCCAGGATCACTTCATAACATTGGGTTAGCAGTTCAAGATCTGAAACCTTAACGCATTCGTTGACCTTATGTATGGTCGCGTTGACTGGACCTAGCTCAATCACATGGGCACCAGTTGGCGCAATAAAGCGTCCATCAGATGTGCCACCTGAGGTCTGGGGATCTGTATCGGAGCCTGTAACCTGTTTAATCGCTTCGCGGGTTGCATCCAGTAGTGGGCCGTCACCAGTTAAAAATGGCAGGCCGTTAAAAATCCAGCTGATATCGTAATCTAATCCGTGCGCATCTAAGATATTAAGCACTCGCTGGATTAAGATCTCTGCGGTTACCTCAGTGGAGTAACGAAAATTAAACATCACCTCAAGGGCACCAGGGATCACATTCGATGCACCGGTACCGCCATTTATATTGGCAATTTGAAAACTGGTCGGTGGGAAAAACTCATTACCATTATCCCATTTCATCCGTGCCAGTTCATCCAAAGCGGGCGCCGCTTTGTGGATTGGATTATCCGCAAGGTGAGGGTAGGCAACATGTCCTTGAATACCATTGATGGTTAGATTTCCAGTTAAGCTGCCTCGTCGACCATTTTTAACGATATCACCCAACTTATGGGTCGAAGATGGTTCACCGACAAGAGACCAAGTTATTTTCTCATTGCGTGCTTCTAAGGTATCGATAACACGGGTTGTCCCGTTAATGAATGGACCCTCTTCATCACTGGTGATGAGAAAAGCGATAGAACCATTATGATCGGGGTGTTTCTCTACAAAGCGCTCAGTGGCAACCACCATGGCGGCAAGTGAACCTTTCATGTCAGCTGCGCCGCGACCATGAAGGTAACCATCGATGACTACCGGGTCAAAGGGGGGCGTGTGCCAACGATTAAGGTCTCCGACTGGAACGACATCTGTGTGCCCTGCAAAACAAAAAAGTGGTCCCTCTTTGCCTCGGCGTGCCCACATATTGGTGGTATCTTCAAATACCATAGATTCTATCTCAAAGCCTTGGGCTGCTAACCTTTCAGCCATGAGTGTCTGACACCCTTCATCAAGAGGAGTGACAGAGGGGCGAGAGATAAGATCCTGAGCTAAGGTTAAGACTTCTTGGCTCATAGGTTGAACCACGCTTTATACTCAGCTTCTTTAAAGCCAACAAGGGCTTTACCATCAGCGGCTAAAACTGGTCTTTTAATCAGCGTTGGGTGCGTTAACATCAGCTCAATGGCTTTGGCTTGATCAATGTCTGACTTCTCTTCGTCGCTAAGATTTCTAAAGCTTGTGCTGCGCTTGTTAAATAGCGGCTCCCAGCCTAAAGTTTCTACCCAAGACTCGAGTTGCTCCTTGGTGAGTCCATCGACGCGAAAATCATGAAAGGGGATATTCAGACCATTAGCTTCTGTCCACTTTCGCGCCTTTTTGACTGTGTCACAATTTTTTATTCCGAAAAGAGTCAAGATGGTTTCTCCGTTGATGTTGTTATTGACTGCGACTTATTATATTGATTGGCATTATCCAATTAGTCGATTTTTATGGGCATTGTGTCATTGCCCTTGGTTTCTCTCAAGATAAGTTGGCGATTAAGGATGAATAATATTCAGGAGAGAGTCTGTAAGGGCTGACAGTTTCTAAAATATGCTGGAGCAAGTTAAAGATCGACGGTAAAAATCACATCTTTGCCTGCCTCAACATGACCGTGAGATTTATTTAGCGATCTCACATCTTCCATGTTGGCCAGTACTACAGGGGTCAGTAGGCTCTCTGCATGTTCTTTAAGGTAGCTGAGGTCAAACTCGAGAATAGGATCACCTTTTTTGACCACTTGGCCCTCTTCAGCAAGTCGATTAAAACCATTACCTCTAAGCTCTACTGTGCCGACACCAAAGTGGACAAAGAGCTCTAACCCTTGGTGAGATTCGATGCTAAACGCATGGTTAGTTTCAAATATTTTTCCGATAGTGCCATCTATTGGAGCAAAAATCTGACTACCTTTCGGGTTAATCGCGATACCGTCCCCGACTATTTTTTCGGCAAAAACGACATCAGGTACCTTTTCAATCGCTAAGATCTCACCTGACACAGGGGCATAAATTTCAATACCACCAACGGGATTGGCTTGTCCTGACATTAAACGTCTTATTCGGCTTAAAAATCCCATTTATCATCCCCTAGTAAACATATATTTTTCATTTTTATGATGTCACTCTTGCGTAGCATACTGAATTATTTGACTTAGGAACAGTGTGATACGTAATGATTTAACGCTTCTATACGTTGTAATTTGAGTGCTTCTACACCCCATCTTTGATAAGTCGATAGATCTTGTTTAGAAAGTGCTGATTTAAGCTCAAGTAGTGAGTTAACGTTGATGCTCAGTTCATCAATTCCCATCCCAATTAATATGGGGGCGACATTAGGGTTACTGGCTAACTCTCCACATACAGATACTGGGATGTTGTGTTTTTTAGATTCATCTAAGGTCATTTTGATTAATGTTAAAATCGCAGGTGACAGAGAGGGAAAAAGCTTAGTTAAGCTTGGATTTGTTCTGTCGGCCGCCATTGCATATTGAGTGAGATCGTTTGTGCCGATACTGACAAATTGTAACCTTGGAAGCATAGAGGCAAGGTTCATCACCGCAGCAGGGGTCTCAACTACGATGCCGTAGCTAAGCTCACCAAAACCGCGCTCCTCATTATCCAACTCTTGTTGACACTCGCTGATGAGGTTAAAGAGTTGGTCTAGCTCTTCGACCTGATTGATCATGGGAAACATTAATCTGATGTTGCCATGGTTTGCGGCGCGGAGCACCGCCTTCAACTGTGTTTTTAGCAGGTGTGGATGCTGTAGAAAGTAGCGAGTGCCACGCACGCCTAAGGCAGGGTTATCCTCACTGGGTAAAGATAAACAGGGAAGCTCTTTATCGGCGCCGATATCTAAGGTTCTTATGGTGAGAGTCTTGCCATTAAGTAGCTGAGCTGCATCGCAGTAGAGACCATACTGAACATCTTCCGTTGGCATAGTACTGACATTCATCAACATAAATTCGGTACGAAATAGCCCGACACCATCAGCGCCAACTTCACTTAAGTGGGTGAAATCACTCAAGCTACCCACATTTGCCATCAGTTGGATCGGGTGATTATCAAGGGTTTCGCATGGCAGCTTTTTAAATCTTTGCAGTTTCTGCTTATGCGCTAGATCATCGGCTTTTAGTTTCTTTAACGCCTTAAGCTCGGACTCTCTAGGATTAATATGTAGCTGGCCAGATAGGGCATCGAGGGCCAGCGCTTGGTTGTTCTGTATGGCGTTGTCGAAATCACAGCTAAGGAGAGCTGGGATCCCCGCGCTTCGCGCTAGGATAGCTGTATGACTGGTGAGTCCGCCGGTTTTGAGCACGATACCGACAATGTTTTCTAAGGGAAGGAGCGCAAATTCAGCAGGAGTGAGGTCATTGGCTAATAAAATAGTGGGTTTAGTTAAGTTCTCAAGATCATGAGTGATAGACCCATGAATTGCACTGATTAACCGATTACTCAGGCAGTGAACATCTTGGGCACGATTCGCTAGGTACGGATCCTCCATCGCTTTTAGTAAGTTAACTTGCTGAGCAAACACACGCTCAACAGCGACGCAGGCTGCAAACTGTTGCGCTTCAATGGTGTTAAGAAGTTGCTTGATGAGCTCCTCATCTTCAAGGAACATGATATCGGCTTCGATTAAGAGGTAATGTTCACTATCTGGATCAAGCTTATCTAAGCCAGCATTAAGATGTTGTACTAGTTGGTGTATGGCATCTTTGAGTTTGGCTTGTTCGGAAGGTATCTCATTAATCGGAAGCAGACGATAGTCTAGATCATTATCGTGCTGTTTAAGTATTCTGGCTTGACCAAAGGCTATTCCTGATGAAACCACTATACCCGGAGTAGACATACTTGCTTCCTATTGGTTGAATACTTAAACAATGTAATAAAAAGTTAGATGAAATTAGCTTAGCGTGATTAAGAGTTCTGATACTTTTTCCACGGCTTGCTCAGCTTGTGGACCTTCTGCAAACACTTTCACGGTTATCCCATGGTAAAGGCCTAAGGTTTGTAATTTAAATAAGCTTTTTGCACTGGCTTGTTTACCGTTACATTCAACTAAGACATCACAATCATAGGTCTTTGCTTCTTTTACCAGCAGCGCAGCAGGGCGAGTGTGAATGCCATGTTTAGCTGTGATAGTGACAGATTTTTCATACATAAGATAAACTCATTTGGGAGTGAGGCGCAATCAATATTCGGTGATCTGAAATTGCTTCTTTTTTAGTGCACTGACAGCTTCATTAAGCTTGTCTTTTTTGACGAGGATATAATCAGTGTCGAAGGTTGAGATAGCAAAAATGCTGATCCCAGCTCCTGCTAATGCACCTGACACACTCGATAGGATACCTGTCATTGAGAATCCAAGGGGACCGACAACTTCTAAGCAGCGCCAGTTACTCTCCTCTTCGAGGCTTTCAAGCTTGAGCTCCGCCGGGACCACAACAGAGAGTTCATCTTTGGTCTTACCGACAAAAAACATCTCTTGAGTAAATATGGCAGGGGGGATCTTAGCATCAGGGCTAAAGCTGTGAATGCTATAAAGTTGAGAATGAACGGCAAGAGTCATTCTTGACATGGTTATAATTTACCTAATGTAGTTTTAAATTCATATTCCAGCATATTAACATAAATCCTATAACTAAAAAGGGAGCAATTAGCCCCCTTAGTTTATACCAAAACTCAGTGTAATGAATGAATTTTCTCCATAATGGTTAAACTTTAAATTGAGCTAAAGTCTTGGCAGTGTCCTCACTTAGATCTTGCAAAGAGATAGCCGCAGACTTATTGCTCTCATTGGCTTTAACGCTAACCTCTGTTAGCTCAGTGATGCTACAGACGTTTCGATTTATCTCCTCTGTGACTAATGATTGCTCCTCAGTGGCACTGGCAAGCTGGGTATTCATATCACTGATATGAGCAATTAAACCTAGAATGTCCTCGAGTGAGCTACCTACCTCTTTTGTTTGGTTTTGAAGCTGTACAGATCTGCTTTGTGTATCTGAGTTACTGGTCATCACCGAGGCGACACCTGATTGGATATCTGAGATGATCTTTTGGATCTCATTAGTCGACTCCTGTGTGCGAGTCGCTAATGCACGGACCTCATCGGCAACCACGGCAAAACCGCGACCATGGGCGCCAGCTCTTGCCGCTTCAATGGCAGCGTTAAGTGCGAGCAGGTTAGTCTGCTCTGCAATGCCACGTATGACATCTAATATACTGCCTATCTGATCAGAGGATTGGCCCAAATTGTGAGTGATTACCTCAGAGTTTTTGAGTTCGTCTACTAACTTTTCTGTATGGATTAACGTTTGATCCATCATCGATTTACTTTGTTGAGCCTGGGTTTGAACTCCATTGGCTGCATCGGCTGCTTGCTGAGTATTGCTTGCCATCTCATGAGTCGTAGATAGCATCTCATTGATGGCTGTTGCTACGCTGCTTGTCTCTTGATGCAGATGGTCAACACAGGCATTTGACTCTTCAACAGCGGTGAGGAGTCGGTTGGCATCTTGATTTAAACTGTCACCTAATGGTTTGAGGTGGCCGACCATTAAGTTGATTTTTTCAACAAAAAGGTTAAAAGCGATGGCAAGATCGACCACTTCATCTTTGCCTACTGTGGGTAAGCGTTTAGTGAGATCACCTTCACCTTTGGCAATATCTTCCATCGCCGCTATCGCTTCTTTCAGTGGAACGCTGATGGAATGGTTAAGTATGAGGAAAAAACCAAAGATGGGCGCCGAAATCAGTACCATGATAATGAGGTAATTTAGTACGACCTCATAGGTTGCTTCATTAATATCACTCATGTAAGAGCCTGTCACTAAGGTCCAGTCCCAGGCAGGGTAATATCTTGCTTCTACTAATTTCTCCTCAATAGCTCTGGTCTGAGGGTTAACAATGAAAAATGTTTGTTTTGATACCGTCGCTGTTTGTGCTTCACTGACCATATCTGCAAGGGAGAGTTGGCTGTTTTGAGAGTGGATCTTATTAGCGTGTTGGCCGATGAGGTTAGGGGAGGTACCATGGGAGATTATACTGCTGTTTTCATCGATAAGGATAAAGTAACCATCTTTGCCAAACCCAATTTCATTGATTAGTTGAGTGGCTTCAGCCTTTGCATCTTTAAGAGTTATTTTCCCCTGTGATACCTGCTTTCGGTGAGCGTCAATAATACTCAGTACTGTGACTAACTGGGCGTCATTTTGCACCCACTTTTGCTTTATCAAATTATTACGTTGCTCATTAATGGAAAAGCTGGCGAAACAAAGCGTACCGATTGCAGCAAGAACAAGCATTAATATCAATCGTTGAAGTATGGTGAAGCGACGTAATAAAGCTATCATAGGTCTCCCAGAGGATAAGGGTGAATATGGGTCTAAATATACGCTGACAGAGAAGCTAATTGAATGATTTAACGCTGTTTAAGCAAGTGTATGAGTAAAAGCTAGATCTACCTCACTCTATGTAGAATTAATCACAATATTTACTAAAGTTTTAGTTGGTGATGCTAGGCATTTTTAACGAAGTGTTAGCTTGTGATTATTTTGATTGTTAATTTAACGTATTTTCAACACCTTACGTGATGTTTATGTTTTTTTGTTATAATAATGGTTGAAAATATTGCTTTCGCTTTGATTTATTTCACTATTACGCGCAGAATTAACTATTATCTCTTTTCGGTTTTAACCATGAATAAAACATCTAAAATAGTTAAGTCAGACGATATTTTATTAAAATTATGCGGCTCAGTAGCCAATGTATTGTCTCAAACCACCGACAGTCAGGTTTCCCATGCTGCCATGGTGCAGAGTATTACTCGCACCAGCTTGAAGCCGGATTTAGGCTGTTTTTCAATTTTTGATGGTGGTTTCTCTGGCTTAGTTGTGATCAACTTTTCAGCTGATGCTGCTCTTGAGGTGTACCGCGGTTACATGACTCATATGGGTATGCCTGAAACTGAATTCGCTATCTCTCATACTTCAGATGAGGTTGGGGATGTGATGGGGGAGCTGATGAACCAAATTTTAGGGGACTTTATCAGTAAGGTTAGTAAGCAGCTGCAGACCTCTATTAATCAAAGCCAACCAAAGATGCTGACCATTAATAAGCAGTTGACCATCTCTGTTGATACCAACCTTGATGATGCCGTTGCGCGTAGAGTGTCATTTCGCACGCAGAATAACCATATCTTCTATCTTGAATTTGCAATGGATAAAACTGAATTTATTCAACTTGATGAGTTCGATGAAGATGGAGAGTTCGACCCTGATGACCTCCTAGCCGAACATAGCAATAAAGAGGAGAAAGAGCCTGTATCTCCTTGGGCTAAAGCGGCGAGTAAGGAGAGTGCAACGGATGAAGCTGACGATCTCCTCAATGAGCTTGGGATCTAATTTAGATTAACGCTTAATGTCAGATTAACGGCGCCTTGTGCGTCGTTTTTTATGGGAAGAATTGGCATTAAGCATGAGTTAAGCGTTTTATTATGGCACTATCTAAAGATAATAATAATCACAGGGTGGCTGTATGGCATCTAAAGCAACATCGATAGATATCGCCTATCGTGCTGGCGTTTCTCAATCTACGGTATCCAGAGCATTAAGAAATAGCCCTTTAGTCAATCTAGAGACACGACAGAAGATCCATGAGATAGCCAAAGAGCTCAACTACAAGGTGGATAAAAACGCCAGTAACTTGAGAACGCAAAACAGTCTGACTCTAGCCCTGCTTTTATGTGAAGACCCAACCAATGATGATTCACTGATTAATCCTTTTTTTCTCTCCATGTTGGGATCGATTACCCGTGCAACAGCCCAGCAAGGTTATGATCTATTAGTCTCTTTTCAACAGTTAAGCAGTGATTGGCATGGGGATTACGAGGACAGTAATAAGGCCGATGGTATCATTTTATTAGGTTATGGGGATTACCTTGATTACGAAAGTAAACTAGATAAACTGCTGTCGCAAAATACTCACTTTGTGATTTGGGGGGCTGAGCATAACAATAATGCCGTGTTATCTATCGGCTGTGATAATGTCCAAGGCGGCATGATAGCCACGGAGCACCTAATAGAGCAGGGGAGAAAACAGTTTGCTTTTTTAGGCGGAGCATCGAGCCACAGTCCTGAGTTTCGCGATCGTTATTTAGGCCATACTAAAGCAATTAAGCAAGCAGGACTATCTCACAGTAAGAAACGGCAATTTAGTGCGATCAGTACCGAAGAGTCGGGCTTTGATGCGACCAAAGAGCTGCTCGCTTCAGGACAAAGCTTCGATGCTATCTTTGCTGCGAGCGATCTTATCGCTATCGGAGCGATTCGCGCCCTGAATGAGCAGGGTTTACAGGTGCCTGAGGATGTTGCTGTCGTGGGTTATGATGATATTCCGGTGGCGAGTTTTGCCAATCCACCTCTGACAACAGTTAAGCAAAATACCCAATTAGCGGGTGAGATTTTGGTTGAGAGTCTGCTTAAGCTAATTAAGGGGGAGGAGGTTAGTGGACAGTTGATCCCAACATCTCTGGTTATCAGAGGCTCCTCATCCATCTAATTAGCATAAATATTCAGATGTTTATTGCGTACATAAAAAAGCATTGACACTTGATTTAGGTTTTTTTGCTATCTTTTGCATCAGCTTAAAGCTAGGAGTGGTAATAGAGTAACGAGTTTGAATATCTTCAATCATTGTCAGCCAAAGCTTTGCCGTCATCTCTGAGTCGGCTAATGCGCGGTGAAATACGCCATCGTTTTCAATCTGCCTAAATGCGACTAAACCACCGAGTTTATGATTTGGCGCTTCTTGATAGATGCGCCTAGCGATTAACATGGAGCAGGCAAATTCACCTGTGTAGTGACGGTTTATTAAGCTGAGCTCAGCATCGAGAAAACGTTGATCGAATGAGGCATTGTGGGCGACAAGATTACTGCCATGAATAAAATCAGCGAAACGATCCATCACGACTTCACAAGGTGCGGCAGTGCTTAGCATCTGATTGGTTATCCCTGTGTAACTTTCAATAAAGCTGGTGATCCGAAATCCTGGATTCATTAACGCTTGAAACGTATCGACAACCACGCCATCTTCTAATTTTACAGCACCAATTTCAATGGCACGATCTCCTTGGTTGGGGGAGAGGCCTGTGGTTTCAAAATCGAGCACAATAGCTGAGTTGGATGCTGGGTTTAGCATATTTTGACCTTAGTTCATTCACTATATGTTTGACAGAGTTGGGTGCATCTAAGACAAAAAAGCCCGCGAGGTAAGTCGCGGGCTTTTTAAGGAAACTTAAAAAGTAATATTACTTCTTAGCGTTTCTCTCTTTAACTTCAGCGATAACTTTCTCAGAAACACTGTTTGGACATGGTGAGTAGTGAGCAAATTCCATAGAGAATTGACCACGACCAGATGTCATAGTACGTAGTGAACCGATGTAACCGAACATTTCTGATAACGGTACGTCAGCTTTAATACGAACACCTGTAACACCAGCGTTCTGATCTTTGATCATACCGCGACGACGGTTAAGGTCACCAATTACGTCACCAACGTTGTCTTCTGGGCTGAATACATCAACGTTCATGATAGGCTCAAGAAGTTGTGCACCGGCTTTTGGCATTGATTGACGGAAAGCACCTTTAGCAGCGATTTCGAACGCGATAGCTGACGAGTCAACTGCGTGGAAAGCACCATCCATAAGCTCAAGCTCAACGTCAAGTACTGGGAATCCAGCAACAGTACCTGTGTTCATCATGCTTGCGAAGCCTTTCTCAACTGCTGGCCAGAATTCCTTAGGAACGTTACCACCAACAACAGAAGACTTAAATGTGAAGCCAGAGTTTTGCTCACCAGGACGGATAACATAGTCGATCTTACCGAACTGACCTGAACCACCAGACTGCTTCTTGTGTGTGTAGCTATCTTCAGTTACCTGAGTGATAGTTTCACGGTAAGCTACTTGTGGCTCACCAACAATTAGGTCAACGCCGTAAGTACGCTTAAGGATATCTACCTTAATGTCTAGGTGAAGCTCACCCATACCTTTAAGGATAGTTTCACCTGAATCTTCGTCAGTCTCAACGCGGAATGATGGATCTTCTGCAATCATCTTACCGATAGCGATACCCATCTTCTCGCTGCCGCCTTTATCTTTTGGCGCTACTGCGATAGAGATAACTGGCTCTGGGAATACCATTGCTTCAAGAGTACAAGGGTGCTTAACATCACATAGAGTGTGACCAGTTTGCACGTTCTTCATACCAACGATAGCGATGATGTCACCAGCTTGTGCGTAATCAAGTTCGTTACGCTCATCAGCTTGCATCTCAACCATACGACCAACACGCTCAGTTTTACCTGTGAACGAGTTAAGGATGGTGTCACCTTTGTTGATCTTACCTGAGTAGATACGTACGAAGGTTAGTGCACCAAAACGGTCATCCATGATTTTGAATGCTAGTGCTTTTAATGGCTCATCGATAGAAACTAGAGCGAATTCGCCAGTTTCGTTACCTTCTTCATCAGTAAGAGGTTGTGGATCAACTTCAACTGGATCTGGTAGGTAATCAACAACAGCGTCAAGAAGAAGCTGCATACCTTTGTTCTTGAAAGCAGAACCACAGTAAGTTGGGAAGAAAGTCATGTCACGAGTACCAGCACGGATACAACGCTTAATGTCTTCCATAGATGGCTCTTCGCCTTCCATGTAAGATTCCATTAGGTCGTCGTCCATTTCAACTGCAGACTCGATTAGCATTTCACGATATTCTTCAACAAGCTCAACCATGTCAGCTGGGACATCTTCGATCTTGTAGTTTTCAGCTTCACCAGTGTCATCCCAAACCCACGCTTTACGAGTAAGTAGGTCAACAACACCAGTAAATTCGTCTTCGATACCGATTGGAAGAACCATAACTAGTGGGTTAGCCGCTAGTACATCTTGTGTTTGCTTAACAACACGTAGGAAGTCAGCACCCATACGGTCTAACTTGTTTACGAAGATGATACGAGCAACTTCTGATTCGTTCGCATAGCGCCAGTTAGTCTCAGACTGTGGCTCAACACCACCGCTACCACAGAATACACCGATGCCGCCATCAAGAACTTTAAGAGAACGGTATACTTCAACTGTGAAGTCAACGTGGCCAGGGGTGTCGATAACGTTAAAACGGTGGTCGTTCCAGAAGCAACTTACAGCAGCAGACTGAATGGTAATACCACGCTCAGCTTCCTGTTCCATGAAGTCAGTTGTAGATTCACCATCATGAACTTCACCTATCTTATGGATCTTACCGGTTAGCTTAAGAATACGCTCTGTTGTGGTGGTCTTACCCGCGTCAACGTGAGCAAAGATACCAATGTTTCTGTACTTTGATAAATCAGTCATTTTTCTACTCTATTGGAGTTACGTTCTAAAATTCGGGGGGAAGTATATCAATACTTTTGAAATTGTTTTATAGATTTTTATTAAAATCCTGCATTTTCGGTTAAATAACCGAAGGGAAAGTCTATCTTCTGCCACGTAGAGCGTTCTGTAACCCTTGCTACTTCTGGTTTTCGGGCTGATCAGGTAGAAACCACCAGTGTTCTTTTTTACTTATATCATTTTTCCCAAATGTGACTTCACAACAGTACTATTTCTTCTTTCATCCACTCTTATAGGGAGCTGTATCACTATTTTATGATCTCATCGAGCGTTTTGACATTGGTTTGTTGCTAGCATCGCCGAAATTTTTTATCGGTAGAACCATGATGCAACTTGAACTCGGTGAGTTAACCCCTGAACAATTCTTGAAAGAGTATTGGCAAAAAAAACCGTTAGTTATCCGAAAAGGTTTCTCTAACTTCAGAGACTTACTCTCACCTGAAGAGATGGCTGGTTTAGCTTGTGATGAGATGGTTGAGTCTCGCCGTATCTATAAAGAGCAGGGGGAATGGCAAGCTGAGTTTGGCCCATTCGATAGCTATGAACATCTTGGTGAGTCAGGTTGGACTTTGGTGGTTCAAGCGTTGAACAACTGGCTTCCGGGTGCAGAACAATTGATCCAGTGCTTTGATTTCATCCCTCGCTGGCGTTTTGATGATGTCATGGTGAGTTATGCGACACCTGGCGGAGGTGTTGGACCGCATATTGATCTCTATGATGTGTTTATCTGCCAAGGCTCTGGTCGTCGTCGCTGGCGTGTGGGTGACAGAGGAGAGCATAGAGAGTTTGCTGCTCACCCAGCTCTGCTTCACACTGAAGCATTTGAGCCTATTATTGATGTGGAATTGCTACCAGGAGATATTTTGTACCTGCCACCTGGTTACCCTCATGATGGGGTGACGCTTGAAGAGTCGATGAGCTTCTCTGTTGGCTATCGTACAGCTTCGGCAAAAGATATGGTAAGTGCATTGGCTGACCACTTAATTGATAATGAACTGGGTTGTGAACAGATTGAAGATCCAGACAGAGTAATCAGTTTGCAAAGTGGACGCGTAGATGAAAGCGACTTAGCAAGAATTAAGGCGCAACTTCTGGCCAAATTAGATGATAGATTGATCAGTGAATTCTCGGGGAGATACCTGACAGCATCTAAGTGTGAGTTAGATCTGCCTGAGCAGAGTTTAGGTTTTCAATCGACAGATATTTTGGAGATGTTAAAAGCGCAGACACTTATCCGCCTTGGTGGCTTGCGAGTGCTTTATTTCGATGCCTCTGTTAAGCAAGGTCTGTTTTACATTAATGGTGAGGAGTATCAGTTATCATCAGCGCTCAGTGACGCTATCCCGTTTTTATGTGATCAGCAGCAATTGAGCTATTCGTGTATAGCTCCTTGGCTAGATAGCCGTGAGTTCATCGAGCAACTGACTTTGTGGGTCAACGCGGGTTTCTGGTATTTTGAAGAGGATTAATATTCTTTTAACGGATTGATTAAATGGAGCCTTATGGCTCCATTTTTGTTACTCTCGAGCGAAAATGTGATGTAAGTGATTAAATTAGGAGCTTTATTGTGGCGATTGAACACAGCGAGTTGATGGCAGAATTAGCCTCTTTAGATTGTCGTACTAACTTTACCATCAAGAAGATCACCGAATATATGTTGCCTAAGCTCAAAGAGCCTATCTATCTTCATGGGGCAGATAAAGATTGTCAGCTGGTGATTAGACCCGCCTATGAGGTATTTCTTGCAGATCTTGCTGAACTTGAGGGAGTCACATACAAAGAGGGGTATTTTCATAACAATGAGATGACTCGTTTTCCTAAGCGTGTACAGAAGAGCTTAAACGGCATTCACTACGGACTTGGGTTTAAATTTACTGATCGTGAGGCTGTAAAACGCTTTATTCACCGCCTTATCACTATCATTAATGGTGGTTAATATTTTTGTGTCGATTTGACTCGTTGTACAAAGAAGCCAGTCGATTGACTGGCTTCTGGTTCGTGGCATTCTTATTGATTACACTGTTGAAAATGATTCTGACTATTCATTTAATGTTTTTGAGACAAGCTCATAGTGATCCCATACCTGCTTATCTGTCATTGAGCGGACTAACTTGATGTATTCGGCATGTGTCCACGCCAGTGGGGTGGCAGAGTTTGTTCCCTGCCCAAGTTGATACTGGTATCGAGTGGCATGACCTACGCCGTCCCAAGCTTGCTCTGGTAGCATCAATCCATCATTTGCGAATGCTTCCATTCCCTGAACATAGGTATTAATCAGCTCGCTTTGTTTCTCTTTCGTTAACTGATCTGATTGGATGGCTTTAGCTAGTTCATAATGCCCACGTTCACCAGTAAAGAATGGCCAAACTCGACCACGTTGCCCTAGGCTATTACTGCCTTTTTCGGCGTAGTTGTCTCCAGTTTGAGTATCTTCACCATAACCATCATTACCGTAACGTCTAAAGCCTGGAAATTGGGTGCCATCTTTAGCGGTAAACAGATATTTAACTCTGAGTTGATCCTCTAGTTGGGTGTTATCGATTAAAGCAAGTGTTTGTTCGATCACAGGATCTTGTGCTGGACGAACGCCGTAACGAACGAGTTCTAAGAAACCACCGTCGAGTACGAGTCGCTGATCTAGCCCTGGACGCCCATTGTTATCACCCAGACGGTCATCTGTGTTGGGGGTGCCATTTGGAGCCAGCCTAAGGTAGTAAGGGGCGGGAGCCTGCTTGCCTGTCAAGGGGACTGGCGAGGTGGCACTGAGCAAACCATTATCTGTGATAAGGAGCTTGCTGAGCTTGTTATTCATGGTTTTCGCTGTGATTAAATAACGCTCTGCACCTTGGTTATCGTCTGCTACTTTGGCTATTTCACTGGCTGCAATTAAGCCAGAAATTACGGCGGCTGAGGTAGAGGGAGAGTAACCAATCTGCTCCTCCCAGCGCTCTTGTTGTGTTTTGAGCGGTGTGATCTCTGAGTGGTTCCAGCCTAAATTAACTTCGCCACCAGTGACTAAAAACTCAGCAGCTGGTTTTAGCATCTGGGCGTACCAATGAGCGATATCACTGTCGGTAAGTACACCTGCTTGCCACAGTTTCCAAGCTAACATGATGGGCATGGCAGTTTGATCCAGTTGAACGGCGACCCACTCTATTTCACCGTCAACCTGGGTTTTTTGTAAGAACCAACCTGGAGTTCCACTAAAACCTGGGGTGTCTTTGGTGGCTTGTACTTTCTTTAGATATTCAAAGGCAACTTTAGCGGTTTGTGTATCGCCCATGGCCAGAAATGCCATAGCGCACTGATAGAAATCTCTGGGCCAGACGGCTTTATAACCTGTGCTGGCTTTCGTTGCTGGTATTGTGTCTCCCCAAGGGTTGGACAGAGAAGCGATAAGGGCGCCAGGGTGAGTTTTGTCCTCTTGAGCCTTGAGAACAAGTGCACTGGCGTACAGCAGTTTGCCATTGTCTGTGGTATTGGCTGACATTGGCGAAAGCTGGGTTAGAGAAGCTAGATAATCTTGCCAACCTAGGGCATCTCCCTTGCCATTGTATGTATCGAGTACAGTATTATTACCGTCTGCTAATGTTGCATCAGCATTGGCTAGACTCTCTGTTTTACTTTGACCAAAACCAAGGACAAGATTGAAATCAAGACTGCTGTCCTTTTCATCTGTGCTTCTTTGTGGTGTTGGAAGTTGAGCTGTCAATGCCACATTGCCTAAGTTCTGAGATGGCTGTTTATTGTGGTTTTTCTCTTCGCTGGTAGAGGTAAACTGCCAATCCATCTTACCGTCTTGTTTAAGATCTGTAAGCCCATCTGATCTGCCAACAAAGCCTGCGCTGGCTTTGGTGAAAACAAGATCCGATCTTAAGGTCAACACACTAGATTGACTCGCTCCAGTGTATGCTTGAAGTTGTTGTTTATTTGGTTCATTAATCACCTTAGCAATGTCATTAGCGCCACTATTGTCAATGTGAGGGTTGAGATACACATAGGGAGTAATGCCATCTTCAAAAGCGGTAAAAATGACCCGCATCATTAAACTATCACGCTTAGGGTCGGTAAAAATATGCTTCTCTATTTCATATTTACCTTCAATATCTCTATTAACTACTTTATAAGCCAAAGAGAGAGGGCGTCCCATTTTGTCTTTATGCAGATAATCTATTGTGCTGGTGGTGTTATCTTTTTCTGTATCGACAAAACCTTCGCCTGTGATGATGAACTGCATCTCTTTAAGCTGAGCATTGTGGATCAATCCATACATGGTTTCTGTTAACACACCTTGTGCAATGGAAAACCAGACTCGGCTATTGGGGCTCTTTTCAAGTTCCTCTTTATCATAAGCTTGATAAGAGGTGCCGATCCCCGTTTTACCCGCAAAAGCCCAAGTAGGCTCGTTACCTGGGGCTCCAGTGGCTATGTTGCTCGCAATTGGCTTAGCTGGTTCGGTTTGTGTTGATGATGGTGAGCAGGCTGATAGAAACCCTGTGACAGCGATGGTGAGTATCGTTTTGCTAAATTGGACTGGTAGGTTGCTCGGTCTGAAAATCATCTTGTTGAAACTCCAATTGTTCTTGTTTTAGGTCGGTACTGGATTTTGATTGATAAGGTATGATTCTGTTATTTAGCCGTTACCTCAGTGGCAGGTGTTTTGACAAACAAGACACTGACTCCAGCGATCATCATTAAGCTGCCGGCAATAATGAGGGCAAAAATAGGTTGTCCCTCAAATACGAGATTAAGAATGACGCCGAGTACACTGGCTGCGAGCAGTTGAGGTATCACAATAAAGAAGTTAAAAATGCCCATATATACCCCCATTTTTTCTGCTGGAAGCATATTTGACAGTAGGGCATAGGGGATTGAAAGTATCGATGCCCATGCTATTCCGACGCCAATCATTGGAAGCCAAAGCAAGTTTGGATCTTCGATAAAATAGAAGCTTATTAGGCCAAAACCACCACAAAAAAGGTTGAGCATATGGGCTCTTTTTAAACCTAACGTCATCACTACAAAAGGGATTAAGATGGCGGCTAATGCTGAGAAACCATTATAGGAAGCAAACAAAATACCTACCCAATCAGCGCCGTCATTATAGGCTTTTGAGAGTACATCTTGAGTACCGTAATGATAATCAGTGACGGCTGCCGTGGTGTAGATCCACATGGAAAATAGAGCAAACCAAGAGAAGAACTGAACAAGAGCCAGTTGGTGCATCGCTTTTGGCATATTGAATAGATCATCTACCAGGCTAAACACCATGCCTAGTTGAGCACGTGATTGCTTCTTGTCTTGCTGATTGTTCAGTTGGTTGTTTTGCTGACTAAGTCGTTTCAGCTTTAAGGCGCAGTAGAGCTGAAGTGGACCAAAAGAGAATACTCCTAAGCTTAAAATCAGCAGTTGTTTATCAAGCGCTTGTATCCAAATAATCAGGGTGAGAATAAGCCCTGTTGCAGTCCATATTATGGATGCAAAGCGATAGTGCTGCTCGGTACGTGTATGAGGTTTATCTGTTTTGAGACTTTCACTACTGTATTGCTCAAATGCCTTTAGCTCTTCTGGTGAGTACTCTTTTGTTGAGACAACGGTCCATAACACGGCGATAAGCAGCACGGCCCCGCCAAAATAGAAGGCATAGCGGACTGAGGCTGCAATCTCGCCAGCAGGCGCAGTATTGGGCACATCAAAGAGGTTAGTCAGTATATAGGGGAGTGCGGAAGCAACGACTGCGCCGACACCGATAAAAAAACTCTGCATGGCAAAGCCTAAAGTACGTTGACGGTTAGGCAGGTTATCTCCAACAAAGGCTCTGAAGGGCTCCATGGCGATGTTGATAGAGGCATCCATGATCCACAGCATGCCAGCGGCAATCCACAGAGTGGGGGAGTGTGGCATGATAACGATAGCTAGGGTGGTTAATATGGCTCCAATAAGAAAGTAGGGCCGACGTCTGCCTAGCTTTCCCCAGGTATTGTCACTCATGTAGCCGATAATTGGCTGAACTAATAGACCTGTTAGCGGTGCTGCGATCCACAGAATTGGGATCTCATCGATTGATGCACCTAATGTTTGAAAAATGCGACTCACATTAGCATTTTGAAGGGCAAAGCCAAATTGGATCCCAAGGAAACCAAAGCACATATTGAAGATTTGCCAAAAACTGAGCTCAGGCTTTTGCCTATTAGCAAGGTCGTTTCTGCTAGATTGCAAAGTCTTTAGCTGCTCATGTCGCTCTGACTGTTGAGCCGTATTGGCAAGGCTTGAGTTTTCTGACATCCAATTTCTCGCTTTTTATTCTGTTTTTATGCTCGTTGTGTCATAGGACAATTAAAAATTGGTACACACGAATGTCACTTAATATTTATCACAGAGCGCTTAAGGTGCCGTTTTGTTAACGTGTTTAGATAAAGCGCCAAATCTATTGGTATAAAGTGATTTTTCAATATCTAGTATAGGTTGCAACCTTTTTCATATGTGCAGTGATAGAGCTTAATTTAAGTGCTTTTGCATTTAACCTTGGTGGCGGACTCGGTACAACTTCTTGCATACGTATTCATGGCTGCTTGTTAACAAGTTGATAGCGTACTAGCAACCTTGTGTCGATGGTTTAGAATAGTATTTTATTGAAATTTATGTAAATTTTTAGTCGGTGAGATATTGTCGCCCTGACTTTGACTACTCAGTTATCCATTTTTAAATCAACTTAGCAAAAGGGCTAAACTGTTATTACTTGGTTGATTCGAGAGTTGTAGCTGATAAATTGCTAGGTTGAAAACGTTGGCAGAATTCACAAAAATGGTAAATCTTGCCTGCTTTGCGCATCTTTCGCTTTTCACATTTAGGAATACTTGTATTATCCCTTTTTATTTTTGAGAGAGACAAATGGATATTCAACGTTTAAACCCAACTCCACGTTGGTCTGATGCCACTGTATTTAATCACATGGCGCACTTTGTTGAGATTGCCAATGATACAAGTGCAGATGTTAGAGAGCAGGTTAAACAGATATTTGCTCAAGCTGAATCGACCCTATCCCAAGTCAATAGTAATAAGTCGCGTATTTTATCGGCCACTATTTATGTCACTGACTTTTCCCATATGCAGCAACTTAATGAGGAGTGGGAGGCTTGGTTGCCCCAAGGTTGTGCACCGAGTAGGGCTTGCGTAAAAGTTGAGTTGGCGGATCCAAGTTACTTGGTTGAAATTAGTTTTGTCGCAGCAGTAATCACTGCACAAAGTTAAGCTAACCTGAACTTAAGCTGACAAAAAGTAAAAAAACGGTTGGTTTTGCGTTTAATCTACTGCGCTGCTACTCACTTTTGTTTACGACTCTGTAATACTGCAACATCATTTAGCGAAGGAAACTGCTCATGATATTTGCAGTACTCAGAAGGAAAGATGATGAAAGTGTTAAAGTTGGTGACGTTTAGTTTGAGCATTGTATTTGCTAGCGTGATCTTAGCGGGAGTATACCGTTTTAATTTGACTGATGACGATATCTATATCGAGATGTCTGACGGAACTGTTTTGCCTTATGATGAGGCGGTAATTCTTGAAAAGAAGACCAAGAATGAGGAGAAAAGTGCAGCATTAAGAGAGGGGATATTTACTGCTGATACTCAAGAGTCTTCTCTTGTGATGCGTAAACTGTTTAGCCTTCAAACAACCACCCCGTTTAATATCATGCTCCCTGATTCTAATAGCCTTGTTGCTCTGACCCATTTTCTCGGTGGTGATGAACATGAAAGTCAAGATAATAGCGAGCTTGCTGCTGGGAGTTACCAGCATGGCGAGGTAAGGGGGAGTGTGTTGCTTGATTACTACAAAATCACGCCATTAAACTTCCCTGAAGGATCGAGCACGACTAGCTCAATGCATTCAGATAATGACAAAGCGCTTTTTACTTTTGTTGCTCCATTTGCTGTCACAACACAGGGCTCTGGAGTGTTCTGGTATCTAGGCCTGTTTAATATCGATTATCAAACTAATAGGCTCTCACATATTGATAGTGAGTTTGTGGGGGATAGAGTTGAGATAAAGCATATCGAGCCATCGGAACCTTTCGATTCACCATACAGCATAACTGTAACTTACAATGAAAGGGGACCCCTACAAGCGATGAGTGATAAACCTTCCATGAGACAAATGGTGGAGTTGAGGGTGTCAAAGGGTGAGATAATTAATTTGTCAGCGATTAGTGGTTGATAGGGGATCACTAAGCCAATAAAAAGGGTCGGCTCACCTTTGTGGTTAGACAAAGAATCCCTGTTTGCTGTTATAATCTACCTGCTTAACTTTTAGCGTTTCTGTTTTTGCTTTCAGCCAAACAGTGTGATTACTTTAATTTTACCTGAGATCTCCCATGCCATTTTCCAAACTTGGATTAAGTGAACCTATTTTAAATGCCGTAACTGAATTGGGTTACACCACACCGACGCCCATTCAGGCTGAGGCGATCCCGCTAGCCCTTAAAGGTAAAAATCTAATTGCAGCAGCACAAACTGGTAGCGGGAAAACCGCTTCTTTTGTGTTACCTATTCTTGAGCTGTTATCTGCTGGCGAGACTCAACGTAAAAAACGTGCCCGTGCTCTGGTTTTAACGCCAACAAGAGAGTTGGCAGTTCAAGTGTGTAAGAGTATTGAGCTTTACGGCAAGCATCTAAATCTTAACGCTATAGCCATCTATGGTGGCGTCGATTATGCGCCACAAAAACAGGCGTTAATTGATGGTGTCGATATTGTTGTGGCAACGCCGGGACGTTTGCGAGACCTCTATACTCAACGTGCAATTCATTTCGATGAGACAACACTGCTCGTGCTTGATGAAGCCGATAGGATGTTGGATATGGGGTTTATCGAAGATATCACTAAGATTATCGATACATTGCCCGAGCAGAGGCAGAGTTTGTTATTTTCAGCAACACTCTCCAGACAGGTGAGGGAGCTTGCTAAAGAGACTGTTTGCGATGCTATTCAACTCTCATTTAATAAAGAGAATGAGGCTAAGCCAAATATCGAACAGTGGATCACCACAGTCGATAAAGATAAGAAATCAGCACTGCTCAGTCATTTAATTAATGAACAAAACTGGCCACAGGCACTGATCTTTATTGAAACTAAACATGGTGCAGCCAAATTGGTGAGTCAGCTTGAAAAGCGTGGCATCGAAGCTGAGTGTATTCATAGTGGGCGTACACAGGCCATTCGTGAGCAGATCTTGGCAGATTTTAAATCTGGCAAGATAAGGTATCTGATCTCCACTGGGATCTCAGCTCGTGGTATCGATATCGATGAGTTACCTTTGGTGATTAACTACGATTTACCCTTTCCAGCCGATGAGTATGTTCATCGCATTGGGCGTACGGGCCGTGCAGGTTCAGCTGGTGAAGCGATCTCTTTGGTCTCAAAAGATGACTTTAAAAATCTGTGCATGATTGAGAGCCGATTAAACCATCTGCTTGAACGCCGTGTTATAGAGGGGTTTTCACCGAGAAAAGAGGTGCCCGTTTCGGTATTAAACTATGTGCCTAAATCACAACGTGATGAAGATGGAAAGCGGATTAAATCTGAGAAAAGTGCTAAATCAGGGGCTGTTAGATCAAAAGCGAAAAGCAGTAAACCATCGAACCGCTTAGGAGATGGAAAAAGTACTGAGTCTTCAAAAAGTAACACTCAAGCAGGCTTTAATCCTTGGACAGACGGTAAGAGATAGTATTTATACCGATAAGAGTCAACGAAGTAGAATAGCGAAGGCTCAGGTTGTCATTACCTGAGCCTTTTACGTTTCTAGTGGTCTTGGTTAGCTTTATCTTGTTTAACAGTATCTTGACTAATAGTACCTTGGTTGGCCCTGTGTTGTATCGACAACACTTTTGAGCCAAAAGGCGGTAACTTCAGAGATAGCTCAGCTTTATTGCCTTTAATAGTGAGCTGTTCACTAGCTAGAGGGGGCCCTTCACTGAGCAGATCACTTAACTGATAGCTAGCTTGTGTTAAATGCCATTGCTTAGTTAGATGCGCTGGAATGACAAGAGCTATATCTTGGGGTTTGTCTGAGAAGTTAACGACAACAAGTAGCTGCTGAGATGGGCTGTAACGGGCAAAGGCAAATAGGGCATTATTCTTGGTCGTGATTGGGGCATATTCCCCCAAAAGTGCTGGAGCACTATGACTTAAATTTAACAGCTGAGCATAAAAACCACGTAGTTTGAGTTCATCATCTGTAGATTGTCCACCATCAAACTTGCCACCGTTCATGTAAGCTTGATGTGCGGGAACGCCGATGTAGTCAAAAATACTGGTACGTGTTGGAGAGCCAAATCCAGCGCTCTCACTGCCATCTTCACCAAGCTCCTGCCCGAAATAGATAAGTGTTGCTGAACGATTAATTGTGGTTGAAACCACCATGGCGGGCAAGGCTTTAATGGGATCACCTGCAAAGTCGGGGCTGGCGATACGTTGCTCATCATGGTTCTCTAAAAAATTCACCATGTGACTGTCGATATCCGCCACATTTAACCTATCTATCTCGATGGCAGAGGTTGACTCTTTACTATGAATAATTGCTTTTAAGGTGTCATAGAGTCCTACTTTGTCATAGAGATGATCCATCTTGCCAAGATGAATATAATCACGATAAAGGTTTGGGTCGTAAACCTCTGCGAGCAGGAACGCATCAGGATTAATCTGTTTAATGTTACTGTTCAGGTAGCTCCAAAATGCGACAGGCACCATCTCTGCCATATCATAGCGAAAGCCATCAACGCCGAGACTAAGCCAAAATTCAGTGATCTGTTTGAACTTAATCCAAGAGTTGGGGAGCCGTTGCTTATCTACCCCTTGCCAGAAGGCGAAATGAGCAGTGGTATCTTGTTGGGCAAGATGATTTGGTAGAGTGGGGAAGTCGTGGCTACCATCAGGTTTAATACCGTAATTTATCTTCACGGTTTCATACCAGTCATGGCCATTGGGCGTGGCCAAGCGGGAGCCGTTGCCTGTCCATTTGGCGGGAAGCTCATTAAATTTGCCATCGCTCAGTGGATGGAACTCCCCCCCTAATGGTATTTTGATATCGACATCAGGCACGTTAAACGGCGTATTAACGACATAATAGAAGTTGTTATTTCTGGCATATTCAAGCTGGGTATTGTCATGTAGTCCAAAGTCAGTGACGCCATCAGGCTTTGAAATGGAGTGATAGTTTCTTGCCACATGGTTTGGCACGATATCGATGATCACCTTCATCCCATGCTTGTGGGTTCGTTCAATGAGCGCGATAAATTCATCTAGCCTGTTGGCGGGATCGATAGCAAGATCTGGGTTGACGTTATAGTAATCTTTTACCGCATAAGGGGAGCCGGCTCGCCCTTTGACGACGTCAGGATCATCCATACTTATCCCCAACTCACTGTAGTCATTAACTAAGGCGTGATGGGGAACTCCCGTATACCAAATATGAGTGACACCTAAAGATTTAATGCTCTTTAGGGCGGCGCTGTCAAAATCTGCAAATTTACCAACACCGTTTTCCTCAAGTGTTCCCCAAGGCTTATTGGTGCTGTTTTTATTGCCAAATAAGCGGGTGAATACTTGATAAACAACTGGCTTATTAACAGCCTGCTTATTAACAAAAGAGTCATGGAGCTGTTTGGGCTTTGTCAGAGTAGTCGTCAGTGGCACGCTCGCAAAAGAGGAGTGGTGCATTACAAGCAGTAAAAGCGCTAACACAATGGCAGGTGTCTTTATCGCGTCCAGTGTTAATGCTTGACTCTCTTTTTTTGATATTAATTCCACGCTTTGGCCCTGATTAATCTGTGAGTGATAGTAACAGTACGCCGCGCGTGGGGACTGTGATGCTGGCCCCCTCTGCTGAGCTAATCGCTATCTGGGTGTCTGTCAGTATTTCAGTTGCTCTGTTAAACCCATCTAACTGGGCTTTAAATCGTTTGCTTGTCAGTTGCACTGGTTTGTCATTTTTGTTCATGACAACCATGAGAGTTTCATCGTTAAAGGAGCGGAAATAGACATAAACCCCGTCTATTGGCACGTAGTGTTTAAGTGAACCTTTATGGATCGCAGCAGAGTTTTTTCGAAAGTTCAGTAGGGTTTTAACAAAACCTTGAGCTTCACGCTGTTTCTCTGTTAGCCCTCTACCTGTTAATGCATTGATTTTGTCTGTTGGCCAACCACCGGGAAAGTCACTACGGACTTCACCATCATGACGTCCCTCTTTAGGGCTGGTCATTAACACCTCTGTGCCATAAAAGAGTTGAGGTATACGGTTTGAGGTGAGTGTGTAGGTCATGGCCATCTTAAAGAGATTAAGATCTTCATTCATTAAGCTATAGAGTCGATTGGTATCATGGTTGCCCTCAAAAAGAACTAAATTGCTTGGGTTGGCATAAATCACATCATTAGCCATCATCTCGTAGAGGGAGATAAAGCCTTTGTCCCAACTTTCGGCTTGTGTCAGCGCTTTAAGCATCACCTCGTAGAGAGGGAAATCCATTAAACTCGGAAGATAAGAGATGTAGCCGTCTCGATTAACTTTACCCGCTTGCCAGTAGGAGACTGTAATGGGGTTAGCAGTCCACTCTTCGCCAACGATATTAAAGTTAGGATATTCAGTCATGATAGCCTTGGACCAATCACTTAAAAATGCTTTATCGGCATAAGAGTAAGTGTCTTCACGTATACCGCTTAAGTTGGCATATTCAACCCACCATATACTGTTCTGGATAAGGTAAGTGGCAAGTAAAGGGTCAGTTTGATTGAGATCAGGCATCGTATCGACAAACCAGCCATCGACAAACTCGCTATGGTCTTCGCTTACAGCGTAGGGGTCTTGCACTGTGGTTCGTCTGTGGCTGGTATAGTTTATTGGCTGCTTATCTTGGCTTGTATGGATACCGTTTATCCAGGTTGAACTGGGGAGATCTTGCATCCACCAATGGTTTGAGCCGATATGGTTGACGATAATATCTTGAATGATCCCTATGCCTTTGTCATTGGCCTTTTTGACCAGCTCTTTGTATGTTTCATTACTGCCAAACCTAGGATCGATGCGGTAGTGATCTGTGGTTGAGTAACCGTGATAGGAGTATTTTTGCTGATTATTTTCAAGCAGTGGATTGATCCACAGTTGAGTAACACCTAACTTTTCCAAGTAATCTAAACTGTTCTCAATGCCTTGAATATCACCGCCATGGCGGCCATCTTTATCATTTCGATCTATCTGTTCAAGCATCTCAATTTGATTGTCATTACTTAGATCGCCATTGACGAATCTGTCTGGAGTGATCAGGTAGATCACATCCTTATTGCTAAAGCCCTGACGCATGGCAGAACCCTTGGCTCGCTCATGCAATGAGTAGTTAAACCTGTATTTAACCTTCTGGTCATCTAAGAGGCTTAACGCTAATGTTTGGGCCTTTGCATCAGCTAAGTTCAGGGTAATAAAAAGATAATTTGGATTGTCAGTGCGCTTTGTCTCCAATATTGTGACGTCATCTCCCTCAATATCTACCTTTAACGAGCCAATCTTGTCTCCATGGAGCATCAACTGCAATCTAGGGTTGTGCATGCCTGCCCACCATGAAATAGGCTCAATTTTTAAGTGGGACTGAAGTGATACGGCATCTGCCCCAGAGGTTAATAGCAAGGAGGCGGTAAAAAATATGCCAAATGTCAGCTTGTTAAGCATTTAATGATCCTTTTTAGCAAGATAGATAAGTTACTTTAAGCCGCAATATTGAGTCAGATAACTGTCGTGGCTCATTAGCTTTGAGCTTGTCGTGTCGAAGATTTTATGTAGATCATTCAGAAACTGAATATTCTGAGTTGTATTGATGTTCTCTGTCAGTGTTGAGTAGGTATTTGGCGTGAACCTTTGTCCTAGCATCACCTGTACCCAAGCATTTTCGGTAAACAGTTCATCTTGATATCGAGAGACGACACCAGAGGCTTTGAATAGGTCCAGTTTCTGTTGCAGTGAGTTTGGAATTGGCATTTCGCGGCAGTATTGCCAGAAAGGTGTCTGCTTTTGACCACTTAACCGATAGTGCAAAATGATAAAATCACGGATCTGTTCAAATTCTTGCTTAGATTGTTGGTTGTATTGGTCAATGTTCGCTTGTTCCATCTCTTGGCTTGGAAAGAGTTTGAGTAGCCTGATAATACCGGACTGAACTAAGTGTAGGCTGGTGGACTCTAATGGCTCTACAAAACCACTCGCAAGGCCAAGTGAAATACAGTTTTTTAGCCACTGATGTTTACGTCTTCCTGTGACAAAATTGACTTTTTGAGGCAGGGTTAGTGGTTTGCCATCTAACTGTTTAAACAATAGCTTTTCGGCTTGCTCATCATTGATAAATTGGCTGCTGTAGACAATGCCGTTCCCTGTTCTGCTCTGTAGAGGAATGCGCCATTGCCAGCCGGCTTCATTTGCAGTTGAACGGGTATAGGGACTGATAGGCTTTTTTACCTCACTTGCAACAGCAAGGGCCGAATCGCAGGGGAGCCAGTGACGCCAATCTTCATAGCCGCTATTGAGTGCTTGCTCAATAAGTAAGCCTTTAAATCCAGAACAGTCAATAAATAGATCGCCTTCGATAGTCTGTCCGCTCGCTAAGGTGACAGAGTCAATAGCGCCATTGCTTGAGTTGAGGTTTGTTCTTATAACAAGGCCTTCAATAGAGTCTACACCAGCTTGTTTACTATAGCTTTTGAGGTATTTAGCATAGAGTGAAGCATCAAAATGATAGGCGTAAGTAAGCCCTGGTAAACCGGTTCCAGCGATAGCGTCTAAAGGCTGGAAGTTGTTTTTTTTAGCGCTAAGGTAGTTAAGCGAGTATTTGCCTAACTGCTTTGATATTTGATGCTCGCTTTTTAGGTAGTGATTAAGGTAATAGTGATGAAAAGGGGTAAGTGCGAGATCTTTGCCTAATGGTCCGAAGGCATGCATGTAGCTGTCGCCCTCTTGGGCCCAGTTATCGAACTCTATTCCAAGTTTGTAAGTCCCATTTGTTGCTTTGAGAAATTCATGTTCATCGATGTCCAGTGCTTGGTTGAACATTTTGAGGGGAGGGATGCTGGCTTCACCAACACCTACCGTTCCTACCTTATCGGATTCAATTTGAGTGATTGTAAGCTGTTTCCCTAAAAATCTCACTAGCATGGCCGCAGCCATCCAACCTGCAGTTCCACCTCCGACAATGACTATCTTTTTTATGGGTGAGTGCATCATAGCTCCTTAATGATCCCTCTGTGACTAACCGTTTATGCTCATGGGTATATAGACACTTGAGCTTGAACGATTAGTCACAGAGGATTTAGGGGAGATTAGAACTTGTAATTAAGGCCTAACATGTAGTTACGACCATAGTTCTGGAAATCACGCACCTCACGTTTGTCATCACCAAAATAGGAGGTGAAAGGCTCATTGGTTAAGTTATTCACCTGCAATTGAACCGACAGTCCATAAAGCGCATCGATGCCACTTTCAGAGAAGTCATAGCCAATTTGAGCATCTACGACAGTTTCAGCCTTAATATTCACGTTTTCACGTTGCAAACTGATCTTTGTAACCTCTCCAAGGAAGTCTGAGCGGTAGCGAGAGCTGATGCGTGCTTCAAAACCACGAGTTTCATAATAAACCGTCGCATTAAAGGTTTTCTCAGATAAACCCGGTAGGGTGGTTGGTTCACTGTCTGGTGTTTCCTTCACTTCGCTGTCGGTATAGCTGCCGCTTAAGATAGTACCAAAACCTTCAAGCGCATTGGCAAACATTCCAAAGTCGATAGAGAGCGATGCCTCAATCCCTTGCACGTATCCACCTTCGCCGTTTTGAGGTTGAGTCACGTTACCGATAGGGTTGCCTGGTTGATCTGGGAATATCTCACCAAAATTAAAGTTTGAGTGCTGATCATAAACAAAGTTTTCTAGATCTTTGTAGAACACAGCTAAGGCAAAGTAGCCTTGATCGCTGAAATAGTTCTCATAGCTAATATCATACTGGCGTGCCAACCAAGGTTTGAGGTAAGGGTTACCTGCGCCACCAGTCCAGTTGACGCCATCAGTTGGTGACGCATTATAGCTAAAGTTGACGTTAGCATTCATCTTGTCCATACGTGCACGGGTTAAGGTTCTGGCTGCTGCAACACGAAGAACCTGATCTTCCGCCACTTCGAAACTTAAGTTCATACTAGGTAGCCATTCGGTATAGGTATCACCGGCAGAATTTGGTGTTTTCACCACCTCACCACTGTCCACTGTGGCGACTGTTCCCTCTGAACTTTGATCAGTATGCACCGATTGCAAACCAAGATTACCGACAACTGGTAGACCAAACAGCTCTGTCTCAAGATTCGCCATCACAAAAAGGGTTGTGACCTCCTCTGAGACATCCCAAGAGTTGGTTGCACGGCTGAGATCAACTGTGTCAGCATTGGTTTCTATGTAGTTGCCGTCGTTATAGAAAGCCAGCGAGTCATAACTTAGCATGTCACCCATGCCGAAAAACTCGAGAGAGGTGGGTGAAAGCAGATACTGATCAGGTACGCGTACCATATCTGGGTACTGCTTTAAGGTTAGGTAGAAGCCGTTGTCCCGCTTACTCTTATCACGATCGGTGCGGTTAACGCCAAATTCAATACTGCTGATAAAGCCATCATCGAAGATATACTCCGCGCTTAATCGCAGGGATTTTAGTTCATCCTCAATCTCTGGTTTGTTAATAAAGCCATCTTGGCTATCAGGACCGATAGGGTTTCCCCAGCTAAATGGTCCGCCTAGTTTGATAAGATCAGGGTTGGAGTAATCCAAATTGTGGGCAAAGTTATAACTTCCTTCGCCATTATAAGCAAAGCCTAAGGTGTCGGTGACCCCATTACCATTTCCACGGCCTGTTCCACTGTAGCTCTCCATGCCAATGTCTGTTCTGTTTGCACGGGACATAGAGACATCGGCTGTGACACTCCAGTTTTCATTGAGCATAAACTGATTGTTCCAGCCAATGGATAACGAGTCGGCATCTCGAATATTAATATCGTTTCGAACAATTACAGCGGCATCATTAATGGTGCCATTTGTCACGAGTCCATCGCTATTTTCTATGGCTGTTATGCCAGCATTTCCCCATCCAGCACCCCATTGGCCTGGGATCTCAATGCCACGAAGGCGCTGCTCATCATTGAATTTTGTGTAGTAGATGTCGAGTACAGAGTGAAAAGTCTCATTTGGCTGGTATTCAAATACGGCTAAAACACCATCACGCTCAAGCTCACTTGAACGCACAAAAGGTTTTGCCCCACCCAATACTTTTGGATTGTCTGGGTTATAGTCAAGCTCTGGGTAACCCCAAGCTTGCCAGCGCTCCTCCTGATTAGGTGATTGCATGCGTGCATAACCTAAGGCGATCCCAAAGGTGTCATCGGCAAATTGATCCACATAGGAGATACTACCGCGGTAGCCTTTGTCGGTGGAGTCACTGTTAAGTGCGCCAAGGTCGTTCCACTCACCGCGCAGAGACACGGCGATAGTCTGCTCACCATGAATTAGTGGACTGATGGTTTGCATATCAACTGTGCCACCAATGGCCTGAGCCATAACAGAGGCATCGGGTGTCTTATACACCACCACGCGATTTAATAGCTCTGAAGGGTATTGATCGAACTCTACACCACGATTGTCATTAACAGAGGCCTGTTCACGTCCGTTCAAGGTTGCGGTTGTGAAGTCTGGTCCCAGTCCACGAATTGAGATCACATTGGCACGGCCATCGAGTCGCTGGGCGGCAACGCCTGGAAGTCTAGCTAATGATTCAGCAATACTGACATCTGGCAGCTTGCCTATATCTTCAGCAGATATCGCTTCAACAATGGATGAGGATGACATCTTTAGTGATTGTGACTCTTTGAGGCTGCGTCTGATCCCCGTCACTTCAATCACTTCGATCGCTTCTTCTGCATTTTGGTCTGTTTGCGAAAGTGGTTCTGCTGCGTAGGTTTGCGTACTTGCACCTGCGGCCATTAAGGCTAAAGTCAGTAGGCTAGGTTTAAATTGAATCATCCATCTATCCCCTTATTTCACTCGATTACTTATCTTATTTTTATTGTGAGCAGTCACGGCAATACACAGGTTTTAATGAATCGTTGTGAATTAGAGCTGCTTGATTGTTGCATCTGTTTTTGGTTTGTTGCATTTCAGTGACGATACTACTCTCGGGATAATGGAGACGACAATATTATGCATACGTATTCAAAAGATATGCAAGAGGCGTTATGGGTGTTTTTTACCCATATCTAGCCCAGTTAAAGTTAGGCGAAAAGAGGTGTTTGCCTTTGTTTTTAAATGGTTTTACTGCCTCATCTCACTAGCCTTGTTTAGCTTGGTAGTTATGCATACGTATGCAGAGATATTGAACCCTATTTCCCGGATCACGTATGCTCAACTCATTCGAGCAATCACTTTTGTGCTTTACAAAAAAACAACAAGGGTGCAACTGGCTAGAGTTTTTGTTCTCAAGTTGGTTATTAATTTTTTTAGGGGCGGCAATGACTCAGGTTTCGACTCAGCTTTCTTGGTGGCGCGGTGCGGTGATCTATCAGATCTATCCACGTAGTCTGCTTGATACCAACGGAGACGGTGTTGGTGATCTACAGGGCATTATTCAAAAGCTTGATTATATCGCTAGCCTGAATGTGGATGCTATTTGGATCTCTCCATTTTTTAAGTCACCAATGAAAGATTTTGGTTATGACATCAGTGACTATCGTGATGTTGACCCCATGTTCGGCACGATGAATGATTTCGATAAGCTGATTGTTAAGGCGCACGCGTTAGGTATTAAGGTGGTGATCGATCAAGTGCTAAGTCATACATCAGATCAGCATCAGTGGTTTATCGATAGTCGTGAAAGTAAGACGAATGCTAAAAGTGATTGGTATGTATGGGCTGAGCCAAAAGAAGATGGGACGGCGCCCAATAACTGGTTAGCTATTTTTGGCGGTTGTGCTTGGGAGTGGGAACCTAGGCGTCAGCAGTATTACCTGCATAATTTTTTAACGAGTCAGCCTGATCTTAATTTTCATCATCCAGAGGTAAGGCAAGCGGTACTCGATAATGTTGAGTTTTGGCTTAAAAAGGGAGTTGACGGTTTTCGGTTAGATGCGATCACTTTTTGTTATCATGATGAACTGCTTAGAGACAACCCGCCTAAGCCAAAGGATAAGCGCCAAGGCCGCGGCTTTAGTGAAGACAACCCTTACGCATACCAATATCACTACTTCAATAATACCCGCCCACAAACCTTAGGGTTTATTGAGGAGCTAAGAGCATTAGTGGATAGGTATCCAGGTGCTATGACCTTAGGTGAGGTCTCATCAGAAGATTCACTCTCTACGATGGCTCAATACACCCAAGGTGAGGGGCGATTGCATATGGCCTATAGTTTTGAGCTACTGACCGAAGATTTTAGCGCAGCCTACATAAGACAAACGGTGGAAGAATTAGAGGCTAGCATTGGCGATGGATGGCCTTGTTGGGCCATTGGAAATCATGATGTGCAGCGTGTGGCAACGCGTTGGGGTCGAAACTGTAGTGATCCCAATATGGTGAAGATGTTAACTGCCATGCTGTGCTCTCTACGTGGCAGTGTTTGTACTTACCAAGGAGAGGAGTTGGGACTCACAGAGGCTTCGATCGATTTTGAGCAGTTGCAAGACCCCTTTGGTATCGCTTTCTGGCCCAAGTTTAAGGGGAGAGATGGATGCCGCACTCCACTACCTTGGACCAACAGTGATAAGGGGGCGGGCTTTAGTGATGGGGCACCTTGGCTTCCTGTCGCTAAAGAGCACTTGTCTGCATCAGTAGCAGGGCAGGAATCTAATCAGGATTCAGTACTCAATGCATATCGACAGTTTCTGCAGTGGCGACGTGAACATACGCCACTTATTCAAGGTGAGATCAAATTTATTGATGCACCGGAGTCCATTCTCGCTTTTATTCGTGAAGCTGAAGGTATTCGCTATTTTATCTGTTTCAACCTTAGCGATAAGTGCACTGAATATAGATTCAGCTTAAGTGGTGAAGTCGATGCGAAGAAGCTTGATGTTCTCAGTGGTCATGGGCTAGTGACTGGTCGATTGATAGACGGTGGCCTTGCGTTACCTGCTTACTCAAGTTTTTATGGCGTATTAACGTGAAATAAATTGATAATAAAATTGGAAGATAATAATGGCCTCACTCTATAACAACTCACAACTTGATAACTCTGGCTCCAATAAAGCAGGTACTGAAGGGAGTTATCGGTTTGCTTTGGTGTCTCTAACGTCTCTGTTTTTTATGTGGGGCTTTATTACCTGCTTAAACGATATCCTTATTCCTCATCTTAAGGCCGTCTTTTCCCTAAATTATACCCAGGCGATGTTAATCCAGTTTTGTTTCTTTGGCGCTTATTTTTTAGTGTCTATTCCAGCAGGCCGATTAGTTAAAAAGCTTGGGTATCAGAAGGGGATAGTCACTGGGTTGATTATTGCTAGTTTAGGTTGCGCCCTGTTTTACCCCGCAGCTGAGTTTGAAACCTATGGCTTATTCCTCGGCGCTCTATTTGTGTTAGCGTCTGGAATTACAATACTGCAGGTGGCTGCTAACCCCTATGTCAATGCGTTAGGTAGTAGTGAGACGGCATCTAGCCGTTTAAATTTAACCCAAGCGTTTAATGCATTGGGGACGACAGTGGCTCCCTATTTCGGGGCTGTGCTTATTTTATCGGTAGCCACGGAAGCCACATCGGCTTTAGCGCACTCAGCAGAAGCTGAGGTAGTTAAGCTCCCTTATCTTTTGTTATCAGGCATGTTGGCCGTGCTAGCTTTGGTATTTGCCAAGCTTAAGCTACCTGTTATTCAATCTCATATCGATTTAAATAGCGGTGAAACAGTCACGTACAAAGGGAGAACAGGTGCGCTGCAATCGACACACTTGGTATTAGGTGCAGTGGGTATTTTTGTTTATGTGGGCGCAGAGGTGTCGATTGGCAGTTTTCTGGTTAACTTCCTAGGCGAGTCTCATATTGGTGGATTGAAAGAGTCTGAAGCAGCCCAGCTTATTACATACTATTGGGGCGGGGCGATGGTAGGGCGCTTTATTGGTTCTGCGGTGATGCAAAAAGTGGCAGCGGGAAAAGTATTGGCCTTTAATGCGGCTATGGCAGCTATTTTGGTTGCTGTGGCCATGCTCAGTAGCGGTAACATTGCGATGTGGGCAATCTTGGCTGTGGGTTTATTTAACTCAATTATGTTTCCTACTATCTTTAGCTTGGCATTGAGGGATCTAGGACCACATACATCACAAGGCTCAGGAGTTCTCTGTTTGGCTATTGTTGGTGGAGCAATCTTGCCATTACTGCAGGGGATAACGGCTGATGCTATCGGGATCCAGCAGGCCTTTTTCCTACCTATCCTCTGTTATGCTTTCATCCTATTTTATGGTGTTAAAGGTTCTCGTATTTAGCCGTTGCCGATTGGTATTAGCGGCCCGTTGGCCGCTTTTGAATTTGTCAGAGCAAGTCCTGAGTATATAATCGCGCTTTGGAGGAGAGATATCTTGCGTATTGCAGGCTTAACTCTTATTATCCTCACGTTTTCCCTTATGCATCTACAATAGGCAATATCATGCTTAACTCTCCGCTTTCCCCTAGCTCAACAGAATTAGTTATCAGTATTTTAGATATGGTGTTATCTGAAGGTAAACCTTTAGATAGAGCTTATTCTGTTCACTTCTCTGGTCTTCAACTTATACCGTCGGAGCAGGCCCGTATAACTAAGGTCGTCGGAGATATTTTACGTCGTTTGAATCTGTACTGTTTTCTATCTGACGTGAAGCCTGAGGAGATCTCTCGTTTGGGATCGCGTTTGATGAATGCTTGGCACCTGTTTCACGAGCTTGAATTACCAAAACTTCAATACTCCTTGCCTCTTGCTGAAGCTGAATATTTTGCCCGTCTTGAAGAAGCTAAGCTTCAACCAGCGCTCTGGGATGGTTGTCCTGAATGGTTAGATACCATGGGACAAGCTCAATTAGGAGAGGCATGGGCAAAAGAGCGTGCGGCATTGAATACTCAGCCTAAGCGTTTTATTCGTACCAATATTTTAAAATGTACCCGTGAAGAGCTTGCAAAGAAGTTGCGCAATGAGCAAGTGCAAACAACTGAGGTTGATGGTGTCGATACCGCCTTAGAGGTGGTGTCTGATTCTGCACTATTTCGTACAGAGAGTTTCAAAAAAGGTTGGTTTGAGCAGCAAGACGCTGGCTCTCAGTTGGTGGCAGCAGCGGTCGATGCCAAACCTGGTATGCGCGTGATTGACGCATGTGCTGGTGCGGGTGGAAAAACCCTTTCAATTGCAGCTCAGATGAAAGGGAAAGGTCGTTTACTGGCGATGGATGTTGAGCAGTGGAAACTCGATAATCTTAAACAGCGTGCTCGCCGTGCAAATGCTAGTAATGTTGAAACTCGTATTATCGCCAGCAGCAAAACAATAAAGCGTTTGAAATTGAGCGCCGATAGATTGTTACTTGATGTTCCTTGTTCAGGTTTAGGCGTTCTTAAGCGTAACCCTGATGCTAAATGGCGTGACACGCCAGATCGTCTCCCTGTTTTGGTTGAGCTGCAAAAGCATATTTTACAAAGTTATAGTCGTATGGTGAAAGTGGGCGGGATCTTAATCTATGCGACCTGCTCAATTATGCCAGAGGAAAACCGCGACCAAGTCGACGCGTTTTTGGCTGAAAATGAACACTTTACATTTTTAGAAGATGAAACCATCAGTGTCGCTGACTCAGGTTTTGATGGCTTTTATATGGCAAGGCTTGAGCGGATTGCTGAGTAGAGGTTTGTTGCCTATATTTCAATCAACTGTTAATAAACGAGGCTAATAGCCTCGTTTTTTTTGCAGGTAATAAACCGTTTATGCTTGTATTTCTTGGTCAGCATTTGTAAGCATTTATGTTTAAATTAAGTTAGAATTATTGTAGAACCTTATCTTGTAGATGCGGAGAGCAATGAATATAAAGCGCGACTACAGTATTCCTGAACTACCCAGTATGACTAATTCCAGTGTCAGTGTTAGGCGTTATGGTTCGATTTTAGCCATGTTGCTTGATGCCTCGCCCTTAAAAGATATCTTAGACTCCTTAGTCTTACTAATAGAGGAGGAGAAGCTTGGAACGATAGGCTCCATCTTGCTACTTAGCGATGACGGACAGCGTTTGTTAACTGGTGCAGCCCCCAATCTACCCGATAGTTATAATGAGGCTATCCATGGGATTGAAATCGGTGAGGGGGTTGGGTCGTGTGGAACCGCCGCTTTTCGCGGTGAGCGGGTTATTGTTGAAGACATTAGTAGCCATCCCTATTGGGAGCCTTTCAAGGCGCTTCCATTAGCAGCAGGACTACAAGCATGTTGGTCTGAGCCCATCAAGAATAACGAAAACAGGGTACTTGGCACTTTTGCGATGTACTATGACACTGAAAAGTCTCCCACAGAGATGGATCTTGTTTTGATCCGTGAGGCTGCTAGGCTTGCCAGTTTAGCGATTGAGCGCAGTAGAGCGCTGCAGTTTCAACGCCTAACTGCAAATATATTTAATCACTTACCGATGGCGATGGTGATAACCAATCAGTTGGGCTCAATACTCGATGCCAACCCCACATTTTATCAGATGTTAAATGCCTGCCCTGATAAATATCATCATTTTGAACCTGAGATCTTTTTTAAATCATCAGGTCATAAGCTCAACTCTATGTTAGCCCAGTTAAAACTGAAAGAGAGTTGGCAGGGTGAACTACTTGGCTGCAGGCTCGATGGTGAGCATTTTCATCTTGATCTGACTGTCAGTGTGTTTAAAGACCCAGCCTCTGATGAGCGCCTTTATTCATGGCTCTTTAGTGATATCAGTGAGCGAAAAAAAGCGAGTGAAATTATTGATTTTCAGGCTAATTACGATTCTTTAACTCACTTAGCGAACCGTAACCACCTGTTTAAAGCCATGAATGCTGAAATTGAGTCCGATAGGCTCAATCCAGGCTTTGGTTTTATGTTGATGGATCTGGATAACTTTAAGCAAGTTAATGATACTTTAGGACATGATAAAGGTGATCAACTCCTGCAAGCTGTGTGTAAACGTATTCAGGCTTGTATTAAAGAGAGTGCGTTACTAGCTAGGCTAGGTGGTGATGAGTTCGCGCTTTTGTTGCCCGATATGGTGAAAGAGTGCGAACTACAGCTATTAGCTAATGAGATTAATGAAGCCGTATCAGTTCCCTATATTTTAGGAGGAGACAAACAAGTTTTAACCAGTATTAGCATAGGTATCGCTCGCTTTCCTGAAGATGCGATGAGTTTGGAGCAAGTATTAAACTGTGCTGATCAAGCCATGTATATCTCAAAAGATGAGGGCAGGAATTGTTTTCATTTCTTTACTGAACAGATGCAGCAAAACGCTGAATACACGGCAAAAATGCATACATCGCTTAAGTTAGCACTAGAGTCAAATGCATTCGAGCTATATTTTCAGCCTATTCTCTGCCTTGATACTCATCAAATTGTGCGTGCAGAGGTGTTATTAAGGTGGCAGGATGAAGGGCAGTTTATACCTACAGATGAGTTTATTGCACTGGCTGAAAGTAGTGGTTTAATCGTAGATATTGGACATTGGGTTCGTCAAGAGGCGATGTCATTTCTGATTGAACTGCAAAATATTGCTCCAGATATTGGTTTGTCGATCAACGTATCAATGTATGAGTTTTGGTCACACTCTCTACAAGATAACCTTGTGAATTCGATTCAACATATTGCCAAAGAGTTGAGCTGTGATGCTTTCCCCTTTGAGATGGTCACCATAGAGATCACAGAATCTCTTTTAATGAAGCAGCATACTCACCTTATTGATTCTCTTAATAAGCTTAGGGAGATGGGGATAAAAATCGCAGTTGACGATTTCGGCACTGGTTATTCATCTTTATCCTATTTAAGTCATTTTCCAATAGATCAGATCAAAATAGACAAAAGCTTTATCCAAGACTCTGGTATATCAAAAAAACAACAAGCGTTAGTTGAAGCTATTACGACACTTAGTCATGCATTGGAGCTGCATGTGATAGCTGAAGGTGTTGAAACCAAAGAGGAGCTTCAGTTCGTTAAGAATGCGGGAATAGAAGCAGTTCAAGGCTACTATTTTTATCGACCTATGACTAAATCGTCGCTGATTGAGTTACTCAATAAACGTTAAATTATATTTTATGAAGCATTTTTAACTGTAAAAAGGAGAAAAAGGCGTAATATCTTAATCATTAAATTACTTCTGTATGCGGGGTGAGCAAAATGAAGTTAACTAATGAGCAAGGTGAAGAACTGAAAACCTATCGAGTTTGGGATAGGCCAAGTCGGATATTTCATTGGGTTAATCTATTTCTGGTCGTTAGCCTGATATTTGTTGGCTTGTTGATGCTGTTTCGTAAAGATTTAGGCATTAATGCACTGGAAGCCAAAATTAAGTTAAAAGAGCTGCATGTCGTTATTGGCTATCTTTTTGCTGGTAATCTTATCTTTAGGATCCTGTGGGGTTTCATTGGCAGTCATTTTGCTCGGTTTAGTCACAATATACCGAGCCTTAAAGCTATCAAGGAGTATAAGTCAGCGTTAGATCGTGGAGAGAACCCACAGTATATCGGTCACAACCCCATGGGGAAATTAGCTGTCATGGTTATCATGCTGATGTTAGTCGTGCTTCTCGCAACGGGGTTATTTCGAGCTGGGACAGATATCTACTATCCCCCATTTGGCGGTACAATTTCTGAATATATCGCACAGGATGGTGTGGATGCTGCCAGTATTAAACCTTATGATGAAACTGGCGTCGATAAAGCTAAGTTAGATGAGATTAAGCCATATAAAAGTATCGCGGGTAAGATCCACCTTTACGGAGCCTATTTTTTAATTCTATTAATCTTCATTCACGTTATTGCAGTGATATACGCTGAGAGAAAGCATCAAGCGGGTATAATCTCTGCCATGTTCTCAGGTAAAAAGCGGATTGTTGGCAAAGCTAAAGACAGTGATACTTAACTTAGGTTGAGGCGATCAATAAGAAGTCTGTTGTTTAATGCCTTGTAATGCGTGTACTAAATTTGTACTCATCTACATGTGATTGTTCTTAAAATAAGCCATCAGTTAGCTGTTTGACCTACTTGACTATTTTTTGATTTATAACTGGATTAAAAGAACTGATGTCATGGTGCAAGAGTGCTATAGTTCTCGCTTTGGGTTTAATTCTTTTGTCGCTCTAGGGCGACATAAGATAGGTAAACAACGAGAACGAAAGGCAAACTCATTGGTCAAGCTAGAAGCGTATTTTAGTCAAGCAACAATCTTTAATGGCATGCAGCTTCTGTTAGCTGAGCAGCTAGTCCATGTTGATCACTCCTCATGGCTACTGTCCGGCGAGTTTAAATTTGACAATAAGCATGACGGGCTAGAAAGTGGCAAGTGTATTGAGTTGATTGATACTCAGCTTGATTGGACTGCTGGCCCGATAGTTGGTTCTGAACATAGTCGCTGCTCATGTGTGCAACAAACTCCCTGTGAACATCTTGCGGCATTAGCCATTGACTATATCGCTAAACAAGATGCGATAACGCCCTACCCAAGCGAGAAAAAGCGTGCTGATACTGCGATTCGTTTGCTTAAAACTGAGTTTAACCAGCGCTTCGATCCCTATCCTAATATGGCGCGTCACCGTATTGTTTACCTGCTCTCCTTAAGCAATGAGGGCGTTTTACATCTTACAGCCCATAAAGGTTATATCAGTAAGAAAGGCAGATACTCCATCAAACGGGATATGGGCTTTGCGTTTTCAGCTAAATCTGCACAACCTAAATATATCACCCAAGCCGATCTTTACCTGTTGGCAGAGCTTAAAGCTTTATCTTTAACTTTGGATGAACAGCAAAAAGCAGCTCAACAGGAGGCTATTTCACTTGATATCCAAGCGCTTAGCACGCTGACATTCATTAAAACATTATGTGCGACTCAGCGCTGCTTTTGGATGGATTGTGAGCAGGTTCCTTTAACAATAGAGACTCAATATCCGTACGATTTTTTTGATCCCGACGCCTTTATCGCAATTGATGAGCGAGCCTACCTAGATCTAGCAAGCATGAGCTTAGTTTTACTCCCTACAGAGGGGCTTGATAAGCCTGTAGTTAATAACGATATTGACTGGTCACCTAGCTTGACGATTCGTCGACATCAAATTGAATTTTCATGGTCTGAGCAGGCTGAGCTTGCAGTAGAGGTCGCAAATTTCTCGCTAGTCCACGCAGAGCAGAGCATCAGTTTAGATGAGATATTTTCCTGCGCCTATGATGCTCCTGATGTGATGAAGCAAACGGCTGAGCTTAATGTGCAACTTGCTGACTTTCCGCTACTAACCTCAGCTTTTGAATCACCTGTATGGGATTTGTTTCCTATTGGTACCCGGATATTACCTCCACAGTTAAGTGAGCAGATGATCTTACTTCGCCGGTTATCTCTTGCGGGATGGCAGATAAATTATGGGCTTAAAAATCGCTTTGAATTGATACATGCAGAGCGTTGGTATGGGGATGTACAGAGTAGGGGAGATGATAAAAGTTGGTTTGATTTAGAGATAGGCGTCGAGGTTAACGGTGAGAAAGTGAATCTGTTGCCCTACTTAGTTAAAGCTATTCGTCAGGGGGGAGTTGAAGAGCTTGATAGTCAATCCCTATTCTTGATGGATCTTGATAGTGGGGAGCGCCTTGCATTACCTGCAGCAAGGATTAAAAAAATCTTAACCGTATTGGTCGAGCTATATGATAAAAAGCCTCTATCTCTTGATGATACGGTAAGTTTGCCATTGCATCAGTTAACTAGAGTAGCAGAGTTATCCTCCATTAAAGTGGGTGGTGAGTTTGAGTGGTTAGGTAGTGACTCACTCAGAAAGAAAGCTGAAAAAATCTATGCCTATCTGGACAAGAGTGGCACTAAAGCTCATTTTACTAAGCCACCTAAAGGGCTTAATGCCCAGCTGAGAGAGTATCAGCAAGAGGGAGTTAATTGGCTACAGTTTCTGATGAAACAAGGCTTTTCTGGTATTTTAGCCGATGATATGGGGCTAGGAAAAACAATTCAAACTTTGGCCAGTATACTGATTGAAAAAGAGTCAGGTCGATTAACTAAGCCTTGTTTTATCGTAGCGCCAACCAGTTTACTCGCCAACTGGCTGCATGAAGCTCAGAGCTTTGTACCAGATTTAGCCGTGCTTTTATGGTCAGGGACCAAGCGGCATAAAAACGCTGAGCAGATAGATCAAGCCGATATTGTGATCACGAGTTACGGCACTCTTCAGCAAGATGCACTATTTTGGGCCGATACGCACTTTCATCTTGTGGTACTGGATGAGGCTCAGAATATTAAAAATGCCCGCAGCCGCATAGCCAGAGTCGTGGGCAGTTTGTCATCGTCCCATAAACTGTGTTTGACGGGGACTCCACTTGAAAACCATTTAGGTGAGCTATGGTCTCAGTTTAACTTTTTAATGCCAGGTTTTTTGGGCAGTGCAGCTCAGTTTAATCGCTTATATCAAACGCCAATAGAGAAGGAGGAAGATGAAGAGGTTCGTGGCGCTTTAGTACGGAGAATTAACCCCTTCCTATTAAGAAGAATGAAAGCGGATGTTGCAAAAGAACTTCCTGAGAAGACAGTTATTAATGAGTATATTAGCTTGACTCAGGTACAGGGGGATCTCTATGAAACGATCCGATTAACCATGTCTGAGGAGCTAAGAAAGGCTGTTTCACTCTCAGGTATGAAGCGTAATCGTCTAGCTATCAGTAATGCTTTACTGAAGTTACGTCAGGTATGTTGTCATCCCGATCTGCTTAAGATAACCCAAATTGCAGACAGAACTGATAAAGAGGGGCAAAGAGTTGAGCATTTAGTGGCTAATTCTTCGATGAATGTAAGGCAGAAGCTTGTCGCTAAGATGGAGAACCAATCGCCTAATAGCACAGGTGTGACACACTCTGGTAAGCTAAATTGGCTTGCAGATAAACTTCCTGGCATGCTTGAAGATGGAAGACGTATACTTATCTTCTCCTCCTTTACCAGTATGTTAACTTTAATCTCCGAGCTACTTGAGAGTTTAAGTATTCCCCATGTTGAACTTACAGGTAAAAGCCGAGATCGGGCGAATTTAGTTAACCGCTTTCAAAATTGTGAGGTTCCAGTTTTTCTAATTAGCCTAAAAGCAGGGGGAGCGGGATTGAACCTGACTGCCGCCGACGTGGTTATTCATACCGATCCTTGGTGGAACCCTGCCGCAGAGCAACAAGCAAGCGATAGAGCTTACCGAATTGGGCAGGATAAATCTGTGTTTGTGTATAAGCTTATCTGTAAAGATACGGTTGAAGAGCGGATTCAGAGGTTGCAAGAGAGCAAGTATAATCTGGCTCAAAGTATCTATGACAGTGAAACACAGCATCTAACAGAGATGACAGGGGATGATTGGCTTGAGCTGTTAAAGCCTTTAGCCATTGATGAATAATGATAAATCTAACTTGGTTATTTATTGACAAGCAGGAGCCTTAACTTAGTCTATTTTCAATTAAATAAACTTATTGAGGAGTAGTCCTTTACGCTCCTCTTCATCCCTCTTTAATATGACTGCGATTTTCAATTGAAGTTCGGTTCTGAGAAGGTCTGATGCCGATTGTGCATAATCAGTATCCTGAATTCTTGAGCGAGCAGCTTGGTTATTGGTACTGCTTATCTGATAAAGATTAATCTGGCTATCTAGTCCACGGCTTTGTACACCGCCTGCACTGGCGTTTGCATCTATAGTTGTACTGGCAGTTTCAATATCACTTTGTGCTGCACTTGGGTTACTTGCATCTAAAGAGGGAATAAAATTGCTCTGTCCCAATACTTGCTCAGCAATAACATTAATCTCTTCGGTAAGCTGATCAAGTTCAGCTTGAATCGCTTGCTTATCATTAACAGGATTACCAGCTTGTATGGTTAGTTCTCTAGCGCGTAATAGGTTATCTGTGATTGAAGCATATTGGCCAGCTTGGGTATTGATGATGCTTTGTTGATCTCTGGCATTGCTGGTTCGATTATCTGCGGCATTGATGCTTGAGGTTAATCTGTTTGCTATTTGCGAACCTGCAGGTGCATCCGCTGCTTGGTTTATCTTAAGACCTGTCGCAAGCTTTTCTTGTAGCTTCTTTCTCTCCTCCTGTTGACGTTCAAGGTGACTCAGATTACTTGCTTGTGTGGTAGGCAGTTTCATCTTTGCCTCCAAATACCTCTATCGATACTTAATTATTTCTCTGTATCACTCAAAAAACAACCGCCCTTAGTCCTTTGTTTAGTGCAAATAGGAGCAAGAAATAGAAGGTTAGAGCGGATAGGTATATTTAGTCGAAAGTGATTGTAGGACTATTCACCCTGTATGGTGGCAATGAGATGACGGGAGCTTGCTCTGTCTCTTGCTTCACACAGGTAGATACCTTGCCAGGTTCCCAAGTTTAACGTGCCATTGGTGATTGGAATGGTAAGTGATGCGCCTAACAGGCTAGATTTTAGGTGAGCAGGCATATCGTCTGGACCTTCATAGGTGTGAGTATAGTAAGCCTCATTCTCTGGGGCGAGCCTATTGAAATAGCGTTCAAAGTCCACTCTAACGCTAGGGTCTGCGTTCTCATTAAGGGTTAAGGCTGCAGAAGTGTGTTGAATAAAAATGTGTAAAACACCTATCTGTAATGAAGCTATCTCTTCGATAGCATTTAAGATCTCATCAGTAATGAGGTGAAAACCTCGTGGTTTACTGGTTAGGTTGAACTCTTTTTGTATCCACATAATGCTTCTTATTTGAGTGATGAGTAAGCCTAAATTCTTGGGCTAGGATTTACATCCAACCCCCTTCAAAATGCAGGATTCAGGCTCTTGAGATGGCTTGGTGTATCTGTCTCTGCCATCTGATTTTGCCTGATAAAGGGCTTTATCACAATCGGCAAGCCACTGTTCTATTAACGTCTGTGCAATTAAAGGGGCCTGATTAGCATCCAAACCAGTCAATACGATAAGAAACTCTTCAGCGCCATAACGAATCACTTCTGAATCATCTGGGGGGGGGCACTTTTAAAGCTTAAGCTGTTTTGCGTAAGAGTTCGCCTCCAATAAGGTGACCAAATTTATCATTAACTTTTTTGAAATGATCGAGACAGAGCAAGAGTATTGAGGATTGAATGCCGTTTACTGTGTTCTCTTGAGGTCGACGGGTTAATGTTTATATTAGGCGTTTACGGTTGTAAACACCGGTTAGCTCATCAGTAGTTAGCAAAAATGGAATTTAACTGAGTTTCAAATGGATTGATGATTGCACCATATTTTATGCTAGTTATTACCTTCAATAGTAGCATTGAACGACAATATTGATTTTTGATGCTAATCAAATGAACTGGCTTAGTTTCAGTTATCATTTTTACTCATAGGTTATTCTTGAGTACAGCGCTGTAACTTATCTGCTTGTCAGTGTATAAATGAGTCATCATTAGTTATTAATAAGTCAGCTAACATGGTAAAAAGACTAAATTATCATTACGATAAGCTCACATCGATTATTTTTGTTGTAGCAATATCTCTGTTGCCAATGAATATGGTTTGGGCCGAGCCAAGGCTGGATATTGAAGTGAAAGGAGGAGATGGCCAAACTTATTCTCTTTCTGAGTTGCGTGGGCAGGTGGTATATATCGATTTCTGGGCATCATGGTGTGGGCCCTGTCGCAAATCTTTTCCTTGGATGGATGAGATGCACAATAAATATGCAGATAAAGGTTTGAAAATTGTCGCAGTCAACCTTGATTTTGATAGTACGCTTGCTGATCAGTTTTTACAGCAGCTCCCTGCACAATTTACCATCGCTTATGACGTTGAGCATAAGGTCGCAAAAGAGTTTGAAATCCTCGGTATGCCATCTAGTTACCTCTTTAATCGAAAGGGGGAACTTGTGAACACTCATGTCGGATTTTATGGGGAAAATTTAATGGAATATGAAACTGAAATTGTTAAACTGCTAAATGAGAGCAAATGATGGCTATCTGTGGAAAGTGGGTTAAGGCTAAGTTTTTGTTTTTATTTGTTTTGCTTTGCGGTGGCTGTTCCACGTTAGGTGTTCAGCCGTGGGAGCGGGATCAGTTCGCTCGAGAAGATATGGCGCTTGATAATGAGAAGTTAGATCTTATGTTGAACGATCATATCTATTTCAGTAAAGAGGGGACGAGTGGGGGCCGCACACAAGGTGGTGGAGGTTGTGGGTGCAACTAACCGCGATGAGAAAAAAGCGCAGCTCAATACAAGAGAGTTCTACCCAAAAGAGCTCAACACAAAGAAGTTCAGCATTTGAACTCGCCTCAGGGGCATCAGATAAACACCAGTGCAAGCGCTATAGAAATATCAATAAAAGCCTGACTATAGCCAGCTTTGCGTTATTTTCAGCGCCTGTTATGGCTACAGAGATAGATGACTCTAAAGATATGGAGGAGGCTGATAAAACCAGTATTAGTCTCCCCACGATAGCGAGCGAAAAGAAACTTGAAGTAACAAAAATAGAAACAGCGCTGCTCTATTATCAAGAACCTGATAGGGTAACAGCTGCAGAAGGCATTTTTAATCTTCAAGCCAGTTATGGAGATAAGAGTGAACTTGAGGGAAAACTCCTCCTCGATACCTTAACTGGTGCATCTCCCAACGGCGCAGCTCCTCAACAGCAACAACAAACCTTTACGCGACCCTCTGGCAACGGTGTTTATTATGCCAAAAATGGTGAAACACCTCTGGATGATACCTTTAAAGATACCCGTTTACAGCTAAATGGTAACTGGACTGAAACCCTCTCTAATACCGATAAAGTTAATCTTGGATTTCATCTATCTCGTGAGTATGACTATACCTCCCTTGGGGTGAACAGTGGCGCCGAGCGGTCATTTAACAGGGGAAATAGCGCTGTGAATCTTGCATTTGGCTATTACTACGACATCATAGATCCTGTTGGGGGAAGGCCTGTTTCTTGGGCGCCTATGTTATTTAGAGATGATTTTTCATCTCAGTCAGAGTTTAAGCAAGCATTTGACAAAACAAGGGATCTATCGAGCTCCATTAAGCAAACTTTTGATTTAAGTGTTGGTTTTACGCAACTTCTGAATCGATACTGGCTAGTCCAAGGCAATTATAGTTTTTCCTATCTTGATGGGTACATGACCGACCCCTACAAAATAATTAGCCAGATTGATGAACGGGGGACGGCTCAGGGCTACCTCTATGAGAATAGGCCAGATACACGATATAAACAGAGTGTATTCTTGTTAACCAAAGGCGCACTAGAAACTGGAGTTGTTGACCTCTCCTACCGATACAGTGCAGATGACTGGGGCATAGATTCCCATACGGTTGAAACACACTATCGTTATCAATTTACTGCTTCACTCTATGGTCAGATCCATCTACGTTATTATCGACAATCAGCGGTCGACTTTTATCATGCCTTCTTGCCAGAACTGGATGAATTGCCAGAATACGGCAGTGCAGATAGCAGGTTAGGGAAATTAACAGCCTATACATTTGGCATTAAATTTGGTCATAAACTCCAGGGGGGAACAAAGTTTTCTTATCGGTTAGAGCTTTATCAGCATAGACCCCAGGATAATGGTGATGAGCGAGTGGGTCAGCTCGCTCATTTAGGTTTATATGAGCAGGTTAATGCCGTTATTGCTCAGATTGGTTTCGCATTTTAAACGTTCAATGGCTCCTTTTGCTTAACTTTTTCCAATATTGATATGATTTTCTCTATTTTCAGTTATTTGTGTTTGTTTCTGAGCGGGTAATGTACTACATATTAAGTTGGAGTGAGGTTACTAAGGAGTATAAGAAGATGGCAGCTAACATGCGTGAGCCTGAAGATTTAATGCAACTTATTCGAAAAGAAACCAATGCTAGAATGAGATTAAAGCTGCTCGCCTTACTTCATTTCCAAGAGGGGAAATCAAGATATCAAATTGCTGAATATCTAAAAGTCAGCCGTACTAGTGTCAATAAGTGGATTGCTAATTATCTGTCGTTTGGTTTAGATGGTTTAAAGGAAAAGAAGCATACGGGAAGGCCAGCAGCCTTGAGTGAGAAGCAGTTGGAGCAGTTGTCGATATATATAAAATCACATACAGAAAATCCCACAACAGAAACGTTACATGGCTGTGATATTCAAGAATATATCTCCGAACAATTTGAGGTAAATTATGAAATATCAAATATTTATCGAATATTAGATCGGCTAGGCTTCTCGTGGGTGATCCATGCAAGTAATGAAGTCAGTTGAAGGGCTTGGGAAGTTGGTTATCTAGTCGTTTTATTTAGAGAGAATAAAAAAACGCCCATATAGGGCGTTTTTCTTTCAGATTTAGGGCTTAGAAGCTTGCTGACTTTGGTGCGCGAGGGAAAGGGATCACATCACGGATGTTGGATACACCCGTCACATAAGATACCAAGCGCTCGAAACCTAGGCCGAATCCTGAATGTGGTACTGTGCCGTAACGGCGCATGTCTCTGTACCACCAGTAATCCTCTTTGCTTAGATTCATCTCTTCGAGACGAGCATCAAGAACCTCTAAACGCTCTTCACGTTGGGCACCACCGATAATTTCACCAATGCCTGGAGCAAGTACGTCCATTGCTGCAACGGTTTTACCATCTTCATTGAGTCGCATATAGAAAGCTTTAATGTCTTTCGGGTAGTTCTTAACCACAACAGGCGCTTTAAAATGCTCTTCAGCAAGGTAGCGTTCATGCTCTGATTGTAAATCAATTCCCCACTCAACATCGTATTCAAACTTTTTGCCGCAGTTCTTTAAAATCTCAACCGCATCAGTGTAGTCGACCTGAGCAAAATCACTGTTAACAAATGACTCTAAACGTTCGATAACTGTTTTATCAACACGTTGTGCGAAAAACTCAAGATCGTCGCGACGCTCTTCAAGTACTGCTTTAAAGCAGAATTTAAGCATCTGCTCAGCTAGGCCTGCTACATCGTCAAGATCTGCGAATGCAACTTCAGGCTCAACCATCCAGAATTCAGCTAGGTGACGACTGGTATTAGAGTTTTCTGCACGAAAAGTGGGACCGAAGGTATAAACCTTAGACAGTGCACTTGCATAAGTCTCTGCGTTAAGTTGGCCAGATACGGTTAAGAAAGACTCTTTACCGAAGAAGTCTTCACTGTAATCGACTTTCCCCTCATCAGTACGTGGCAGGTTTTCCATATCAAGTGTTGAAACACGGAACATCTCTCCAGCACCTTCACAGTCTGATGCAGTGATGAGTGGCGTAGATACCCAGATAAAGCCCTCTTCATTGTAAAAGCGGTGAATAGCCTGAGATAAGCTGTTTCTTACGCGGGCAACAGCACCAATAATATTGGTACGAGGGCGCAAGTGAGCTAGCTCTCTTAGGTGCTCTATAGAGTGACGCTTAGCTGCCATTGGGTAGGTATCAGGATCTTCAACCCAGCCTGCGACCTCAACCTGAGTGACTTGAAGTTCAAAAGCTTGACCTTTACCTGGAGAGTCGACAACTTCACCAGTCATAACAACAGAGCAACCAGCTGTTAGCTTTAAGATTTCGTCATTATAATTAGCTAAGCTATTTGGCACTACACCCTGAATAGGGTCAAAGCAGGAACCATCATAAACGGCAAGAAAAGAGATCCCAGCCTTGGAATCTCGACGGGATCTTACCCAACCGCGAACAGTAACTTGCGAACCGATCGCAAAATCACCTTTAAATACAGAAGCGACAGATGTAATGCTCATTGTTGCTTAGTTCTCCAACGAAACGTTATATAAAAAAATCGGATGTTCATATTACCTTGCTGACGGCTTTTCTCAAGTGTAAATAGGCATATTCGTGGCTTGTTGGAAAAATAATGATAGAAAAGTTTATATATCAGTCCAAATAGAGGTGTTAAGGGGTTAAAACTCCATGCTTGAGCAGAAAAAATGTAATAAGTTGCTGAAAGATGCGTCTCAATATCATATTGTTATACTTTCTATAGGGCAGTTACTAAGGAGGCTGTATGAAGAAAGTTAAGATATTTCAACTCCTATTGTCATTTTTATCGGTTTGTGGCTGGTCTTTGGCTGTTTACGCACTGATAGTGTTTGATAAAGCGAGACCTGATAGGGCGGTTGGATATTATTTGAGTAAAGGTTCTTCGGTTCGACTAGGTTGGGATCAAACTCATACCATTGAACTTGAGTATGTTATCTGGACCTGCGCTGCGATAAGTTTTATCAGCTTAGCCTTTAATTACTACTTTGCTCATCACAGTAAGATGGGATACTGGTTTAATATTCCACTGCTATTGACCGCTTCGTTGGCAGCGGGTCTTTATGTGCGTTTCGTGGTGTAGGGGCTAAATCATTGGGTGATCTGCTGGCATAACTGCTCAATGATGGCTGCTGTAGCCCCCCAGATCATATGATGTTTGTACTGAATAAAGTGCACTGTGTGTTGAGTGCCATGTCTACGGTAGAGATAATGTTTACGGTTACGTTTATCCAGTAGGAAGGTAAGTGGGATGGTAAACAGATAGTCAACCTCTCCGGGATCCAGCTCTGGAACAAAACTTTGTTTAACAATCCCAAATACAGGCGTGATCTCAAAGCCTGTAAAGGTTTTATACTTAGGATGTTGTCCTAAGACGTCAACATTTGAGATCTTTAAAGCGATCTCCTCTTCAGCTTCCCTTAATGCGGTTGCGATGTCATTAATATCTGACTTTTCTACTTTACCACCTGGAAAGCTTATCTGCCCTGGGTGACTACGCAGGTGCATAGGGCGACGGGTTAAAATAAGGTGCGTGTCGTTATCTACTTGAGTAAATGCGATTAACACTGCAGCTTGACGAAGTTCACTTGATATTGGGGGACTGATAAGATCCGTTAAAGCTTGGAAGTTATACCTCACTCTTAACTCTGCTAAATTCAAATCATCCCCCCTTTATTGCGCTAATCAAATACTGCTTACATCTTCTCCAGAATCGGCAGTATTTTACTCACCTTGTCATAGGTTTCTTGGTACTCTTCATCTGCCACTGAGTCGGCAACAATGCCACCACCGGCCCAGCAGTAGATCCGATTTGATTGGGCTACCAAGGTTCTAATGGTGATACTGGTATCCATTTGGCCATCTTGGCTTATATAGCCGATAGAACCACAGTATAGGCTACGCCTTGAAGGTTCAAGTTCCTCAATGATCTCCATAGCACGAATTTTAGGAGCTCCTGTGATTGAGCCTCCAGGGAAAGTAGCTTTAAGCAGATCACTTGCCTGATATTGAGGCGCTAACTTTGCTGTGACTGTGCTCACAAGGTGATGTACAGCGGGAAAGCTTTCAATACTAAACAGGTGAGGGACATTCACCGAGCCTGCTTGTGCCACCTTACCGATATCATTGCGCAGCAGATCGACAATCATCAGATTTTCCGCTCGATCTTTTGTGGCCAGTGAAAGTGCTATAGCAGACTCACTATCCTGTACAGGGCAGCTGAATCTTGGACGGGTTCCCTTAATCGGCTTGGTTTGTATATCTCTATCCACCAACTGCACAAAGCGCTCTGGTGAAATAGATAATATGGCTGCGTTCTCTAGTCTGATAAATGCAGAGAAGGGGGCCTTGTTGGTTTTACTCAGCTCAGTATATGCCTGCCACTCATCACCTTGATAATCGGCTTCGAACCTATGAGTCAAATTTATCTGATAGCAATCACCGCTATGCAGGTAACGTTGCACTTGAGCAAATTTCTCTTTGTATTGCTCTTGGCTGATTTGATTATGCCAACCACTGGTGAGGGTAAATGTTTGATTATTTTCATTGTTATTCTTGTTAAGCAGAGATTCAAGCTTAATTAATTGTTTTTGTAGCGCTTCCTCTCCTTGGTAATGAACTAAAAGCCAGCACGCTGATTGATAGTCATAGATTAGGGCCCACATATAGAGTCCTATATTGAGCTCTGCTAAACCTATATCCCGTTGAGCAATATCTGGTAGCTTTTCAATCTGCCGACCTAGATCGTAACTAAAACTGCCCAGAGCGCCGCCAGAGAATGGAAGCTGACTTGTTAAAGGAGTGGGGAAGTAATCATTGAGGCTTTGCTTGATAACCTTGAAGGGATCAAGCGTTAAAGTATCGACTCTGGTAACGCGATTGCCTTCATAATGGCTAACTTTACTTAATCCAGACTCAGTCACGATTGTTGCCACAGGCTCACACACTATGATGTCGTGTTTAGCGTCTGCGTGAGGGGCGTTGGCTGAATCTAATAGCATGGCCCAAGGCTGATCTGAAAAATGTGAAAAAAGTGCTGTAGAAGTATGATCCCAAGTCAACTTGCGAACTGCAAGTTGATGCGACGCCGAACAACTCATCAAAAAACCTTAATAAAATGGGAAGATCCCTTTGAAATACCTAGGTAGGGTACCATAACCATAGGCTAGAATTAAAAAAACTATATACAAGCTGGTGTGTGATGTTTCCCTAAGAGTCTGAGGAAGGTATCATGGGCCAATAAATTATAAGAAGTATGTAAGCCAATGAAACTATTGGTATGCACCCTATATAAAAAGGAAGAGTCTGTGAGTAAAGAAGTCATCATTAAGCAAGCCGATCTTATTGAGAGCGTTGCCGATTCCCTACAATATATCTCATATTACCACCCCAAAGATTTCGTTGATGCTATGTCTGAGGCCTATGAGCGTGAAGAGAGCGCAGCGGCCAAAGATGCAATTGCACAGATCCTGATCAACTCACGTATGTCGGCCGAAGGCAAACGTCCTTTATGCCAAGATACGGGGATTGTGACCTGTTTTGTAAAAGTAGGAATGGGCGTTAAGTGGGACAAGACGGACATGACCGTTCAACAGATGGTCGATGAGGGCGTCAGACAAGCTTACAATAATCCAGATAACCCACTTCGTGCATCCATTGTTGCCGATCCAGCTGGCAGCCGCAAAAACACCAAAGACAATACGCCATCAGTTGTCCATATCGATATGGTACCTGGCGATCATGTTGAAGTAGCCATTGCGGCTAAAGGTGGCGGTTCTGAAAATAAATCTAAGATGGCAATGTTAAATCCATCGGATGATGTGGCTGCTTGGGTTGAGAAAACATTACCCACCATGGGTGCTGGCTGGTGCCCACCGGGAATGCTAGGCATTGGCATTGGCGGTACCGCTGAAAAAGCCGCTGTGATGGCAAAAGAGTCACTAATGGATCCTGTTGATATCCATGAGCTTCAAGCTAGAGGCGCAGAAACCACAGAAGAGAAGATGCGTTTAGATATCTTTGAGCGCTCTAATAAACTTGGTATTGGAGCGCAGGGCTTGGGTGGATTAACCACTGTGCTCGATATTAAAATTAAAACGGCGCCAACTCATGCGGCATCTAAGCCTGTGGTGATGATCCCAAACTGTGCTGCTACGCGTCATGTACATTTTCATCTTGATGGCAGCGGCCCTGCTGTACTGACTCCGCCATCACTGGAAGATTGGCCTGTGATCACCCGTGAAGCGGGAGAAAACACGCGCCGTGTTGATCTAAACACTGTCACTCAAGCTGAGATAGAGCAGTGGAAGAGCGGTGATACGTTGCTGTTAAATGGCAAGATGCTCACGGGTCGAGATGCGGCGCATAAGCGTATTCAAAGCCTGATTGAGTCAGGTGAAGGTTTGCCAGAGGGGGTCGACTTTAAAGGTAAATTTATCTATTACGTTGGTCCTGTTGATCCTGTTGGCAGTGAAGTTGTAGGACCTGCTGGCCCAACAACGGCGACTCGTATGGATAAGTTTACCGATCTGATGCTAGAGAAGACTGGATTGATGGGCATGATAGGTAAAGCTGAGCGTGGGCCTGCTACTGTCGCTTCTATTAAGAAAAATAAAGCTGTTTACCTGATGGCTGTCGGTGGCGCTGCTTATTTAGTGTCGAAAGCGATTAAAACCTCTCGTGTTGTCGCTTTTGCCGATCTAGGCATGGAAGCTATCTATGAGTTTGATGTGAAGGATATGCCTGTCACTGTTGCAGTTGATTCAGATGGCGTGAATGCCCATGAGACGGGCCCAGCTATCTGGAAAATTAAACTGAACTAGTTTACAAAGGCGCAAGATAAACTTGGCTTAGGTGCCTTGCCTAAGCCTTGCTATTTGGATAATGTGCTTCTTGATTATCAAAAGTACGATTAGTTAAGGGTATTACTGCCCAAAACTGAGGATTGTTAGGGAAATCGATAAGCTTTTTAGCGGGTTATTTTTCCGATTTTCTTTATAAGCAAGAAGTGACTTAGTGTGATTAAGTCGCTTATAAATTAAACTAAAATCAACAAAGACGATAATAATAATGAAAAAATCTGCACTCATACTTGCGCTGGCAGGCGCAGGGGTAGTAAGTACTGTTCAAGCCTCTAAAACTGAGGACTTTACGGTTCAGCACTTAGTCAAAATCAACAAGCTTCATTCTGCAACACTCTCCAATGATGGCAATAAATTAGCTTATGCTGTCAAAAAATTTGATAGTGAAGGTGAAGCCAGCTCTGATCTCTACATTCAAGATCTAACAAACCCAGACAGTAAAGCTAAACAACTTACTTCAGCGGCGGGTACTGAGCACAACCTTGCTTTTTCGGCTGACGATAAAACCCTGTATTTTTTAGCTGGACGTGATGGCTCAAGCCAACTCTACTCTCTATCACTCTCCGGTGGCGAAGCGATTCAGATCTCTGATCTGCCACTGGATATTGAAGGCTTTAAACTCTCACAGGACAGTAAGCAAGTTGTACTGAACATGCGTGTCTTCCCTGAGTGTAAAGATCTTGCTTGCTCAAAAGACAAGTTTGAGGCCGAAGCGGAGCGTAAATCAACGGGACGTGAATATAAGCAGTTAATGGTCAGACATTGGGACACCTGGAGCGATCACTCTCGCAGTCACCTGTTTGTTGCCAACCTTAACGGTAAGAAGATCTCGACCGCTGTTGATGTCACCGCAGGTTTGGACACCGAAACACCGCCAAAGCCATTTTCAGGTATGGAGGAGGTGACTTTCACGCCAGATGGTAAGTATGTGGTTTACAGTGCAAAAGCGCCAAGTAAAGATCAAGCTTGGATCACTAATTATGATCTATGGCAGGTACCTGTGACTGGCGGCAAGACGGTTAATTTAACTGAAGCGAATAAGGCGTGGGATTCACATCCAACTTACTCAGCCGATGGACGTTACTTAGCTTACTTAGCAATGACAAAACCAGGTTTTGAAGCCGACCGTTACCGAATTATGTTACGTGACACTGTGACAGGCCAGGAGAAAGAGGTTGCCCCATTGTGGGACAGGAGCCCTAGCTCACTCTCTTTTGGCAAAGATAATCGTACCTTGTACGTGACTGCACAAGATGTCGGCCAAGTTAGCATTTTTGAGGTTAATACGCAGTTTGGTGACGTAAAAACAGTCTTTAATGATGGCAGTAACAGCATCGTTGGCGTCAACAATGACAAGATCATCTTCAATCATAAAAGCTTGGTTCAGCCTGGAGACCTCCACTCTATCAGTTTTGATGGGCAGGGCCTTAAACGTCTTACCGATGTGAATAAAGAGAACCTAGCTAAGATAAAGTTTGGTGAGTTCGAACAGTTTAGCTTTAAGGGCTGGAATAACGAAGAGGTTCACGGTTACTGGATTAAGCCGACCGATTATAAAGCGGGTAAGAAATACCCAATAGCTTTTCTCGTTCACGGTGGACCGCAAGGCTCGTTTGGTAACTCATTCAGCAGTCGCTGGAATGCACAGCTATGGGCTGGCGCTGGTTATGGCGTGGTGATGATCGACTTCCATGGTTCTACCGGATATGGCCAAGCATTTACTGATTCAATCTCAAAAGATTGGGGAGGAAAGCCACTTGAAGATCTTCAAAAAGGCTTAGCGGCAGTCACTAAACAGCAGAAATGGTTAGATGGCGATCGCGCTTGTGCCTTAGGTGGTTCCTATGGCGGCTATATGATGAACTGGTTCCAGGGGAACTGGAGTGACGGCTTTAACTGTCTAGTTAATCACGCTGGCCTATTTGATATGCGCTCTATGTACTATGTCACTGAGGAGCTATGGTTCCCTGAGTATGAGTTTGGTGGCACCTACGAAGATAACAAAGCGCTATATGAAAAGTTCAACCCAGTTAACTATGTAGAGAACTGGAAAACGCCTATGTTAGTTATCCATGGTGAGAAGGACTTCCGCGTTCCTTATGGCCAAGGTTTAGCGGCGTTTAGCTTTATGCAGCGCAAAGGCATTCCGTCTGAACTGCTTATCTATCCAGAGGAGAATCATTGGATCTTAAACCCAGATAATCTTGAGCAGTGGTATGCCAATGTTCTGGGCTGGATGGATCGCTGGACTGAGAAAAAATAAGCATATACTCAAACATCGTGAGGTAGCTTGGGGATAATTAGCTTTAAACAAAAGGTCAGCTAAATGCTGGCCTTTTTTGTGGGTAAATGTCATCTTGAATTTGAATCTTGATGAAACTAAATGTGATAAGGAATAAACAATGAGGCTGATCAACCTCTTTAAAAAGGAACTTGCCCATGAAGCTCGAGATTGGGTGCGCGATGAGCTAGTGTCCGATGCTCAGGCGAGTGCTATTTTAGCCCGCTATGGTGAATCATTAGATGAAGATCCCAATAAAAACTCCTTCGGTTACTACCTATTAATGTCACTTGGTGCGCTGTTTTTAGGGTTAGCCTTGATCCTTATTGTGTCCCATAACTGGGAGGAGATCCCAAGAGTCATACGCACCACAGGCTTGCTGTTATTGACCTTCAGTTGTGGTGTCATTGGTAGCAAACTTTTTCTGTCAGGCCGAGAGCAGGCTGGTAAAATCTGGCTGTTTTTTGGCGGGATCAGTTACGGTACCAGTATCATGCTGGTCGCTCAAATATATCACTTAGGTGAACATTTTCCCGATGGTATATTCTGGTGGGCTGCGGGTATCTTACCTCTGGTCATTTTCACTCAGAGTAGGCTATTAGCCTTACTCTCTTTCACACTAGCCACTATTTGGGCCATGGTAGAAACAGGGGAGGATTTTTTCCCCGCACTCTATCCTATATTTGCAGTGGTGACTCTCTGGTTAACCCTGTTCAAAAAAACATCTCGGTTACTGTTTGTTGGCAGCATTGCAGCTCTGGTTACCTGGTTTAATTTAGCATTGGCTTGGGCGATGGGTGGTGCAGGTTATTTCGAACTTTTTGAAGAGCAGCTGCCACTCTCTATTGCGATCGGTATATTGCTTAACGGTCTGGCTTGGTGGTTAATGAGATCTAAAGATCATGATTGGCAGGAGTATGGGCTAGTGACTCATATCTGGCTGCTAAGAGGATCCATTATTACACTGCTAGTTCTGAGCTTTGAGGGAGTATGGCAAGATTACCCGATGGGGTTTGACTGGCTGTCTCTGTTAGGTATTACCACTTTGCTTCTTTTTGGTTGTTTATCTTGGGGATTATCGAGAAAAAGTGGTTTATATGCCTCAACGCCAGCTATCTTAATGACGTTCTATTTTGTCTTGTGTTTCGCCTTAGTGGGAGCGTTCGATAATATGGAGCTGATCACCGCAATTGCAACAAACTTAATGTTAGTTGTTATGGGGATCCTATTGATCCGCAGAGGGATAGATCAGACACAAACCCACTACTTTTATACCGGTGTCGTTACTCTCTTGTTGACTGCTTTTTTCCGTTACTTTGATCTTATTGGTGACTATATAGGTGGGGCAATTCTCTTTATGGTCGCAGCAGCTATCTTGATGGCTGCAGCTAAGTATTGGAAATATCACCTAAAGTTAGTTACGAAAGTCGATGATACACAAGTTAGGGAGGGCGAGTAATGGAGAGTTTAGTGACGCCATTATTAAGAAAAGGCAGCCCAAGCAAAAGGTTTGTCCAGATTGGCTTGTTCTTGACTATTTTGTTTCAGCTTTCAGTGTTGTGCGTGGAGTATTTAGGTGCTGTTTGGCCAATTTGGACTGGCAAGGCGGTGGTATTAAAAACTCAGCCTGTGGATCCCAGAAGTTTGTTTCGAGGTAACTATGTGCGACTTAATTATGATATCAGCAGGGTTGAGCGTAAAGATGCCGAAGCCTTTAAATTAGGCAGTGTGGTTTATCTTACTCTTGAGGAGAACTCTGGCTTGTGGCAAGCCAAAGAGGTAACACGTGATATGCCTAGTGAAGGGGATTTTATTCGCGGCCGTGTTCGGAGTCACTATGGTGAAGTGCTCAGCATCGATTACGGCATTGAAGCTTTCTTTATGCCAAAAGAGAAAGCGTTGGCGGTAGAAAAAGAGATGCAAGGTACGGGTACTGCCCAAGTCGAGGTCTTTATCTCTGGATCTGGTAAAGCTAGAGCTGTAGGTTTTATATGTATTGCAAAATCATGTGATGAGTATCCCGATGATTGAGGAGGCAAAGTGAGGCGAGTGATAATTTTTGGAAATTCAGGCTCTGGAAAATCAACCTTAGCGAAGCAATTATGTGAGAGTGAGGGATTGGCTCATCTGGATCTTGATACCTTGGCTTGGCAACCAATGGGAGATGATCAGGCTCCGCTGCGAATGCCACTGCATAACTCTAAGCAAGAGTTAGAGCGGTTTATTGCCGAGAAGGACTCATGGGTTATCGAGGGCTGTTACATTGATTTGGTGGCCTTAGTCAGTGATAGAGCGACAGAGTTGATATTTATGGACTTGGATGTGGACAAGTGTATTGCTAATGCGAGATCTCGTCCCTGGGAGCCCCATAAATATGAGAGCAAAGATGCCCAAGATGCCAACTTGGTTATGTTACTTGAGTGGATAAGTCAGTATTATCATCGAGAGGATGAGTTTTCTCACTTAAGCCATAATGCTTTTTTTGGCCGCTATACAGGTAAGAAAACCCGACTAATAGAAAATGTATAGTCGGGGTTGATTAACAGTTAGGTTAATTTTTTTCAATCAATAAGAAGTACCTTAGATGCAATACCAATGGATTCTATTCGATGCCGATGAAACCCTGTTTCATTTCGATGCATTTGCGGGCCTTAAACTGATGTTTAGCGGTTTCGATATCGATTTTACATTAACTGATTTTGAGATCTATCAAAGGGTGAATAAACCACTTTGGGTGGATTATCAAGATGGGGTGATTAGCGCAGCCGAGCTACAGACAAAAAGGTTTATTGAGTGGGGGGAGAAGATAGGCGTGACGGCTCAACACCTCAATAGTGAATTTCTAAAGGCGATGGCGGAGATATGCGATCTGCTACCTGGGGCAAAAACCTTGATTGAGGATTTAGCCGGTAAAGCGAGCCTAGGCATTATCACTAATGGTTTTACTGAGTTGCAAACAGTACGTTTAGAGAAAACAGGCCTGCTGAACGCATTTCATCACGTCATTATTTCTGAAGAGGTGGGAATTGCGAAACCAGATGTTGGTATCTTCGATCATGCGCTAACACGGATGAATAATCCGGAGCGAAGCCAAGTATTAATGGTTGGGGATAACCCGCATTCAGACATTTTAGGTGGCTTGAATGCTGGGTTAGATACTTGCTGGCTCAATGCAACAGAGCAGGAGAGGCCAGATGGGATCACGCCCCACTATGAAGTTAAATCTTTGACAGAGCTGCATAGGTTACTATTAAGTTAACTAGCCTTCTACAGAAGGCTGCATAGGCTACTAACCCTCTTCAGTTCTATCTACTTGATAACTCGGTCTATATCTATTTAATAGTTTATCGCCAAATTGATACAAGGTGAGGCCGAGTAAAACACAAATTGCGCCTAAGATTAATGCAGAGGTGATGATCTCACCATTAAGTCTTGCCCCTAGCATCATGGCAAAAGCCGGCGTGATGAGTGTCACTAAGGCAACGGTACTGGCGCTGAGGTTTTGCAAAATATAGAAATAAGCGATAAATCCTATCAAAGAGCCAAAGACACCAAGGTAAAGAATGGCATAGAGAGATCTCTCACTCCAACTGTCAATGGGTAGGGTGCCATCAAACAGTATCCAAGCCAGTGCAAACATAGGGGTTGATATCATCAAGGCTCCCACTGTACTGGCGATGGGATGAATATTGATCTTAACGGTCTTGATTAACACTCCGCTTAAGCTAAAGAGAGATACAGCGGCTAACACCAAAGCTAAGCCAATCCAACTATCAGAAGTTAACGATATTTTTGAAGAGCAGACAATTCCTAACCCAATAAAAGCGACCACCAGAGAGATGGATCGCATGGGACCAAATTTAGGCTCATTGAGGATCTTCTGGGCTAGCAGCCCTGAGAGTAACGGTGAGAGTCCAAAAATTAATGACATGGTGCCTGAAGCTAAGTATTTAGCTGCAAAGTAACTCAGTAGCATTCCGCCAACAATACCGATGGATGAGACGCCATAGAGTTTTAGCGCAGCTTTAGACAGAGGTAAACGAATTCTGGCGATAAGAAGAATGAAGCTACCAAGCAGCAAAGCGATGATCATTCGCAGCAACACGGCCATGCTTGGGTGAACAGACTCACTGCTCCAGACTATCCCCAGTGGCGTTGTGGACCAAATGATCACAACGGCTAGAAATGCAACGGGCACCATTTTTGACAAGCCAGATGAGGCGATAGTGTTATCTTGCTTTTTTAGTGATGCAGGCTCTGACATGTTGATCTCGCTCCTCGTTATAATATAGGGAAATAGTGCTTGAGGGCGATGCGAGAAGAGGGGATAGACAACCGCATTGCTGACTCATGCGGTTTAAAATGGTGATATTTACAGAGTTATGACTTCCATTTTATCCGCGGCAGCTTTTGCCATACAGTATCGACGAGTAGTCGAACCATATTGGTTTGCAGTGGACAATTTTGAGAAAAAGTGGAGTTCATTTGTTGAATATTAGCCGTTTAAAATATGAACTTCATATACTCTAGGTTGAAGTGGTGTGTGTCAATACAATGATTTAATTTATTGAGAGATTTCACTTATTGAAAATAAAAAAACCGGAATATTGCTATTCCGGTTTTGTTTTGTTCCTGTGGCAGTTTTAGCCAAATTGGTTCATTGTGTTGTCTTTACCAGAAGCTTTAAGCGCTTGATCTCCAGAGAAGTACTCCTTGTGGTCATCACCCATATCAGAACCTGCCATGTTTTGGTGCTTAACACAGGCGATACCTTGACGGATCTCCTTACGTTGAACATTAGCAACATAACCTAGCATGCCTTGATCACCGAAGTACTCTTTAGCTAAGTTATCGGTAGACAGCGCAGCCGTGTGGTATGTCGGCAGTGTGATTAGGTGATGGAAAATCCCCGCCTCACGTGCAGCATCGGCTTGGAAAGTACGGATCTTCTCGTCAGCTTGAACAGCCAGCTCAGTACCATCGTAATCGATATTCATCAAATCAGCACGGTTATAGGCTGATACATCTTGGCCTGCTTCACTCATTGCATCGAAGATCTGCTGACGGAAGTTAAGTGTCCAGTTGAACGATGGAGAGTTGTTGTACACAAGCTTAGCATTCGGGATAACTTTACGAATAGCGTTAACCATACCGCCAATCTGGGCAACATGTGGCTTCTCTGTTTCAATCCAAAGCAGATCGGCACCATTTTGTAAGCTAGTGATACAATCTAATACACAGCGCTCTTCACCTGTACCAGCTCTGAACTTGAATAGGCCGTTTGGAAGGCGTGATGGTTTAACTAACTTGTCACCGCGCTTAAAGACAACATCACCATTGTTAAGGTTATCAGTAGCCACCTCTTCAACTTCAAGGAAAGAGTTGTACTTATCACCTAAATCACCTGGCTCAGCAGTTACTGCAATTTTCTGTGTAAGTCCTGCACCTAGTGAGTCAGTACGGGCAACGATAACACCATCATCGATACCTAGCTCAAGGAAGGCATAACGAACTGCATTGATTTTAGCTAAAAACTCAACATGTGGAACAGTCACTTTACCATCTTGGTGACCACACTGCTTAACATCAGAAACCTGGTTTTCAAGTTGAATACAACATGCACCAGCTTCAATCATCTGTTTAGCCATTAAATAGGTGGCTTCTTCGTTACCGAAACCTGCATCGATATCGGCAATAATTGGTACGACATGTGTTTCGAAGTTATCTATCTTAGCTTGTACTGCATCTTTCTCTGCGCCTTGAGCTTTATCAAGCTCGCGGAACAGGCCACCTAGCTCACGGGCGTCAGCTTGGCGTAGGAAGGTATATAGTTCGGCGATTAAACTGGCAACCGATGTCTTCTCATGCATAGACTGATCAGGTAGCGGTCCAAACTCACTACGCAGTGCAGCAACCATCCAACCTGATAGATAAAGATAACGGCGCTTAGTGGTTAACAGATGCTTCTTAATAGAGATCATCTTTTGCTGGCCGATAAAGCCATGCCAGCAACCTAAAGACTGAGTGTATTGCGAGCTATCGGCATCATAATTTGCCATATCTTCACGCATGATTTTAGCAGTGTACTTAGCTATGTCTAAACCCGTCTTAAACTGGTTCTGAGCTCGCATACGAGCTACTGACTCAGGATTAATTGCATTCCATGCGCTACCTTCTTTCTCAACTAATGTTGTAGCGCTGTCGATATCTGCTCTGTAATTTGACATGGTAAGTCCCTTCCAAACTAAAAATGTTTAACAATGATTGCTTCCGTTAAAAATAATAGTAATACTGGCCATAATTAGTCTAATTTATACTTATTATCTTCGGTATTTGTTTTATGAATATATCTAGAGTCGACCTCAATCTGTTGGTGTATTTTGATGTTTTGCTAAGAGAGTTAAATGTCACGCGAGCAGCAGATCAATTAGGAATAAGTCAGCCTGCAATGAGTAATGGCCTTAAAAGGCTACGTGTCCTGTTTGATGACCCTCTGCTTATTCGTACTAGTAAAGGGATGACGCCCACAGAGCGTGCATCTGAACTAAAACCTGTGATCCGTGAGCTATTAGTAGGTTTAGAGAAAGCTGTAGAGCCCAAAGCCAAGTTTAATCCCCGCGAAAGTGAACAGGTGTTTCGTATGATGGCCTCAGATTATGCAGAGGCAACATTAATACCTTTATTAATCGCTAGGTTACGCAATGAAGCTCCCAAAGTGATTTTAGATATTATGACGCCTAGTGATGTTAACTTTCCCGATGTGGAGCAGGGACGGGTGGATATGGTGATTAACCGTTTTGATAGTATTCCACTCTCTTTTCATCAAAAAGTACTCTGGAAAGACAGTTTTAGCTGCTTAATTAATCGTAATCACGATGTATTGAAAAACTTTAACCTAGAAAACTACCTAAATGCTCACCATGTTTGGGTGAGTAAAACCGGTATGGGGATTGGCGTGGGGATGGATCCTGATGATGTTCAGCGTCTCGGTTGGGTTGATGAAGCATTAGCTAAAATAGGGGCAAAACGCAGGATCACTGTATTTACTCGCCACTATCAGGCTGCAAGTTCATTGGCTGAGAGACAAGATCTGATCGCAACAGTGCCTAGTAAAATGGCTAGATTACAACAAGATAACAGTAGAGTGTCGATTATACCGCCGCCTTTTGATATCCCGCCCATTGAGCTTACTATGGCTTGGAGTCCGCTACTACAACATAACCCTGCCCATAAGTGGATGCGTGAACTCATCACAGAAACAGCCCGTATCATTGACCGTTTTTAAGTTGAACAGGGATTATGCTGTTGCAGCACTCTCTATAACAGAAGCCCACCCATAAGTGGATGCATGAACTCATCACAGAGGCAGCCCGTATCATTGACCGTTTTTAAATTGTTAAACAGCATTATTACTCTTGTGAATGCCAATCATAAATACGATAAATTTTAGTAATAGAACTAGGTGGGATAGACTGAGTGTAGAGATTTTATTTTAGCAGTCAGAGACTAAATATCAGAAGGGAGTTCGGCTATGACATCACGAGTGCAGGTTGGCAGTTTACAGGTGGCACAAGTGCTATTTGATCTGGTCAATGACAAGATCCTTCCAGGAACGGAGATCACCGCGGAGCGCTTTTGGAGTCAGTTAGAAGCGATAGTGAGTGATCTTACGCCTAAAAATAGAGCGCTACTTCAAAAGCGTGATGAGCTACAAGCTAAGATAGATGAGTGGCATCTAAATCAACACTCAAACCAGCAGCAGTTCGATCTTAATAGCTATAAAGAGTTTTTAACTGAAATAGGTTATCTAGTGAAAGTTGGTCCAGACTTTTCAATAGAGACAGAGAATGTTGATACTGAAATAGCAGAACAAGCTGGTCCTCAGTTAGTTGTGCCTGTTAAAAATGCCAGATTTGCCCTTAATGCAGCTAATGCACGTTGGGGAAGTTTGTATGATGCACTTTATGGCACTGATGCTATCAGTGAAGAGGGCGGGGCTGAGCTAGGTTCAAGTTATAACCCTGTTCGTGGTGATAAAGTTATTGCATTTGCAAAGCAACATTTAGATCAATTAGCGCCACTTTCCATAGGTAGCCATAGTGAAGCCCGTCATTATCAAGTGGCTGGGGGGAAGTTACTTGTGACTTTACTCGATGGCTGCGATACTGGCCTGCAGGAGCCTGAGAAGTTCGTCGGTTTCCAAGGTGACAAGATCTGCCCATCGGCTGTTCTGCTGAAAAATAATGGTCTGCATGTGGAGATCCAGATAGATAAAGATCATCGTATTGGTAAACAGGACTCTGCCAATGTTAAAGACCTGCTGGTGGAAGCGGCTGTAACCACCATTATGGATTGTGAAGACTCTGTCGCTGCGGTCGATGCTGAAGATAAGTGTGAAGTGTATGAAAACTGGCTCGGCCTAATGCAAGGTAACCTCAATGCTGAGCTAAACAAAGGCGGTAAAACGATTACCCGTGAGCTGAGTCAAGACAGAGATTACCAAGCACCTTTAGGGGGCAAGTTGACCCTGCCCGGACGTAGCTTACTGTTTGTTCGTAATGTGGGTCACCTGATGACAAACAACGCGATACTAGACAAAGATGGCAAAGAGATCCCAGAGGGGATTTTAGATGGCATGGTAACAGTGCTTGCCGCCATACATGATCTTCAAGGTCATAATAATGGTCGTTCAAATAGCCGTGTAGGCTCTGTCAATATTGTGAAACCTAAGATGCACGGGCCTGAAGAGGTCGCATTTACTTGTGAGCTGTTTACCCGTATTGAGGATGCCCTTAAGTTGTCTCGAGATACCATTAAGCTTGGGATCATGGATGAGGAGCGTCGTACTACCGTGAACCTTAAAGAGTGTATCCGAGTTGCCAAAGATCGTGTGGTATTTATCAACACAGGTTTTCTCGATAGAACTGGCGATGAGATCCACACCTCGATGCTGGCAGGGCCATTTGTGCCTAAATCTATGATGAAGCAGCAAGCTTGGATCAATGCTTATGAAGATTGGAATGTCGATATTGGCTTAGCATGTGGCTTGCCTGGACGTGCTCAGATAGGCAAAGGTATGTGGGCCATGCCAGATGAGATGGCCAAAATGCTTGAGCAGAAGATTGGGCACCCTAACGCCGGCGCTAACACTGCTTGGGTTCCATCGCCAAATGGCGCAAGTTTGCACTCAATTCATTACCATAGAGTCAATGTGCTTGAGCGACAAAAAGAGCTAGCTCAAAGAGAGCGGGCAAGTTTGGATGATATATTAACGATCCCCTTACTTGAAAATCCAGCTTCGCTCACCCATGAGGAGGTTGAGAAAGAGCTAGATAACAATGCTCAAGGTATTTTAGGTTATGTGGTGCGCTGGATAGATCAAGGTGTGGGCTGCTCTAAAGTGCCAGATATTAATAATGTTGGATTGATGGAGGATAGGGCGACACTGCGGATCTCCTCCCAATATATTACTAACTGGCTTGAGCATAAGATCTGTACAAAGGAGCAAGTGCTTGCCTCACTTAAGCGAATGGCTGTTGTGGTTGATGGTCAAAATAGTGCTGATAATGAATATCAAGCTATGGCACCACAATTCGATGGCATCGCCTTTAAAGCGGCTTGTGATCTGATTTTTGAAGGTAAGGAGCAGCCATCTGGCTATACAGAGCCTTTGCTACACGCATACCGAATCGAGGCTAAAGCGAGCTAAGTTAACGACTATCGACACTGAGAGCTGTGGCGTACGTCATGGCTCTTTTTTGTTTTCAGCCCTAAACCACCTACTTCAGTAGGTGGTTATCATCAATTAGGCTTTGCCTGAATATCTACTCATGTTAATTGAACTCTAACTTTTAGCGAAGTAATAGAGGATAAAAAACATGAGTAGATATGAGAAAGCATCGCATGTGTATTGGCGATGTCAATATCACATAGTTTGGACACCTAAGTATAGGTTTAGGATTTTAAAGAATAAGTTAGGAAAAGATGTTTACCGATGTATTCATGTCTATAGTGAGCAGTTAGGGTGTGTGGTTGTAGAGTTGAATGTACAAATAGACCATGTACATCTGGTTATCAAAGTTCCTCCGAAGCTATCGATTTCAAAGTTGATGGGTGCTTTAAAAGGTAAAATTGCTTTGAAAATGTTTAGCAAGTATCCGTATCTTCGGAAAAATAAGCTATGGGGAAATCACTTTTGGCAAAGAGGTTACTTTGTTGACACAGTGGGGATTAATGAGGAAGTGATTCGAAGATATGTAAGGCATCAAGAAAAGGTTGAAAAACAGGAGCAGCCGCAATTAGATTTGAAGTAGATAACGCCCCCTTTTAGGGGGCTAATACAAAGCCACCTTCTTCAGAAGGTGGATTCTTTACTTTTAAGCTAGTCATTAGTTTGGTTTGGGGTGTGCGTTTTGATATTATTCTCTTTGGTCCGTTGCTTTTGACGTGCCATCTATTGGAATCATAAGGATAATATGGAAGTTAAAAATAAGAGCCGTTTGATCGCATTACTACTTACTTTTCCACCATTTGGTTTATTAGGTTTAGATAGGTTTTACCTTGGCTTTATAGGCTTAGGTATCCTTAAGGCAATTACACTTGGTGGTCTTGGTATATGGTGGTTTTTTGATGGTGCAGTTTTACTGCTCGATGCATTTGCTTATAGCTTAGGTAAAGATACTGGCTTTCGTAAGGATAGTCGTGGAAATGACTTAAAACATGGACTATCTATGTTTCGCAGAAAGAACGGCGAGTGGGTAAAAGATTGGGGAGCTGAATAAATAGGAGCTGGCATGAGATTAAAATGGACCATAAAAAGAGATCGTGAGGTGGTTTACACAGGAACGCTTAAGTCGATGCAGCTCTTTACTGGTATGGCGAGCCTTAAAGAGACTAATGGGGGGCTTTACGGTGAAGGTGAATGTATTAACGGCGTTAAAGTCGGCCCATGGTGCCACTATTATAAAAATGGTCAGAAAATGTCTCAAATGAGATTTGATGCTGATGGCTTAACCCATGGCGAGTCACTGCTTTATCATGATAACGGTGTGCTGTGGAGTAGAAAGATGTTTGACCACGGCAAATTAATAGAGCTAAGTCAGAGCTTTTATGATTCAGGTGCGTTGGAGTCTGAGACACATTATGATCAAAAGGGTAGGGCTAAATCAATTAAAGAGTATTTTCCTAGTGGGGAGTTAAGACACACCATGGAGTTTGAGCTAGGAAAACTAAAACACGAACAGTATTACACGCTGTAAATTGTAAAGTTGGTTATATTTTTAAGGGATTAAATTATGTTTACAAGTCATGGAGCATGTTCCTGTGCAGGGGTAAAGGTAAGGATAAGGCTTCCAGATCCAATAGAGCAATATAGCCCACGAGCCTGTGATTGTGATTTTTGTATTGCTAGAGGGATCGCTTATCTTTCTGATCCAAGAGGTAGTTTAGATATTGATTGCATTGAACCTATAGAGATACAGCGACAGGGCTCCAATCAAGCAGATTTTCTCACATGTGCAACTTGCCACACTGTGATTGCTGTCAGCGTTAAGTTAGAAGGTAAGCTGATAGGTGCATTGAACTCTAGTTTGCTCTCCCATCATCAGCAACTTCAAAGTGCGACTCAAGTATCTCCTAAATTATTGATGCCAAAAGATAAGCTTGAACGGTGGCAGTCGGTCTGGCTCAAAATGACGATCAACGACTCTTCGAATTATGTCTAGTGGTCCGTTTATTTAATATTTACTATGGCTGATAATCACATCCCCCAGCGTTAACTCCAACTTTCCCAAGGCTTCCCCTAATACTAGGCCACTCCTAATGTGGCTTTCTAGCCCATTAAAATGAAACTGCCGAGCAATTGCTCGGCAGTTTGTTTTAAAGCACTCTCATGCCTATATCATTTATCACTGTATTTGTTGCCGTAGAAACTATCGAGTAGCACCTGTTTTAGCTCAGCAATGAGCGGATACCTTGGGTTAGCCCCTGTACATTGATCATCGAATGCATCTTCGGCTAACTCATCAAGCTTGGCGAGGAAGTCGGCTTCGTTGACGCCAGCCTCTTGAATTGAAGCCGGAATGCCAATCGTCGCCTTGAGTTGATCAATTGCTTCGAGTAGTGCTTCGACTTTCTCTTCATCTGTATTTCCAGCTAAGTTTAAATGTTCCGCAATTTTAGCGTAACGGCATAGTGCTTTAGGGCGATCGTATTGACTAAAGGCTGCCTGTTTCGTAGGCATGTCAGTCGCATTAAAGCGGATAACATTGCTGATTAATAGTGCATTGGCAAGGCCGTGGGCAAGATGGAACTCGGCGCCAAGTTTATGGGCCATAGAGTGACAGATCCCCAAGAAGGCGTTTGCAAAGGCGATACCTGCTATCGTTGCACCATTATGTACCTTCTCTCTCGCAACGGGGGCCGCCGCACCTAATGTGTAGGAGTCAGGTAGATACTTAAATAGCAGATCGAGTGCTTGTAGCGCTTGACCATCACTGAATTCGTTGGCCATCACACTCACATAAGCTTCAAGCGCATGAGTAACGGCATCAATCCCCCCGAAGGCTGTAAGAGACTTAGGCATATCCATGACTAAGTTTGGATCGACAATGGCGATATTGGGTGTGAGCTGGTAATCGGCAATAGGGTATTTCATGCCTGTTTTCTCATCGGTTACCACCGCAAAAGGCGTGACCTCTGAACCCGTACCAGAAGTGGTTGGTATCGCTACCATCTGCGCTTTTACGCCCAACTTAGGGAATTTGTAGATACGTTTGCGGATATCCATAAAACGCAGCGCTAGATCGGCAAAGTCCACAGCAGGGTGTTCATAGAGTACCCAGATTATCTTGGCGGCATCCATTGGTGAGCCACCACCAAGAGCGATGATCACATCTGGCTGGAAGCTTTGAGCCACTTTTGCACCTTGCTGGACAATGGCTAAGGTGGGATCGGCTTCAACTTCATAGAAAACTTCCGTTTCTAGGCCTTGAGCCTTAAGAATCTTAAGGGTCTCATCACAGTAGCCGTTATTGAACAGGTATTTATCTGTAACGATAAGGGCACGTTTCTTATCACTTAACTCTTCAAGTGCAATAGGTAGACTACCGCGACGGAAATAGATAGATGAAGGAAGCTTATGCCACAACATGTTTTCAGCCCTCTTAGCGACCATTTTTTTATTGATAAGGTGACTTGGCCCTACGTTTTCAGAAATAGAGTTACCACCCCATGAACCACAACCTAAGGTTAGGGATGGTGCCAGTTTGAAGTTATACAGGTCACCAATTCCGCCCTGTGAAGCAGGCGTATTGATCAGAATACGGGCTGTTTTCATTCTAAAACCAAACGCCATCACACGTTCAGTCTGGGTGTCTTGATCTGTATATAATCCAGATGTGTGACCGATACCACCAAGGGTAACTAAAGCTTCTGCCTTGTCTAGGGCGTCTTCAAAATCACTGGCGCGGTACATAGCAAGCAGTGGAGAGAGCTTTTCATGGGCAAAGGCTTCGGCATCAGAGATATCTTCAGCCTCACCAATAAGCACTTTAGTCCATTTTGGCACTGTAATATCGGCCATGGCTGCGATGGTTACCGCGCTTTGTCCTACGATATCGGCGTTTAGACCACCATTTTTTAAGATGACATTCTGCATTGCTGCGGCTTCATCTGTGCTTAATATATAGCCGCCGTGGGTTGCAAAACGCTCCTTGACTGATTCATAGATCTCATCAACAACAACGACTGCTTGTTCAGACGCACAAACAACACCGTTATCGAAGGTTTTTGACATCAAGATTGAACTGACGGCGCGTTTAATATCGGCGGTTTCATCGATAACTATGGGTGTATTGCCCGCGCCAACACCAATGGCTGGCTTACCTGAGGAGTAGGCGGCTTTAACCATACCAGGCCCACCGGTTGCTAAGATAAGGTTTATCTTCTCGTGGGTCATTAACTGGTTTGATAGGGCTACACTTGGTTGGTCAATCCAACCGATAATATCTTTTGGAGCACCCGCCTCAATCGCTGCATTGAGTACTATTCGCGCAGCGGTAGTGGTTGATTCTTTGGCACGTGGATGTGGAGAGAATATGATACCGTTTCGAGTCTTGAGACTGATTAATGCTTTAAAGATAGCGGTAGAGGTCGGGTTGGTGGTTGGAACGATACCGCAGATAATGCCGACAGGCTCGGCGATGGTGATTGTCCCGAAGGTGTGATCTTCACTTAAGATCCCACAGGTTTTCTCATCTTTATACTTGTTGTAGATATACTCGGAAGCAAAGTGGTTTTTGATCACTTTATCTTCTATCACACCCATGCCTGTTTCATTAGCAGCCATCTTAGCGAGCGAGATCCGCGCATCAGCAGCGGCCAGTGCGGCGGCTCTGAATATCTTATCAACCTGTTCTTGACTGAAGCTGGCAAACTCAGCCTGGGCATCAGCAACTCTCTGGACAAGAAGGTCTAACTCTTGTTCGTTTGACACAGTCATAATGAGTATCCTCGAAAAAATTTAGGCAAAGTCATTTGGTTAATTATTTTGGCTAAACATTCTCTATGAAGGAAAGTTACACCGAATGGGGCATGTTAACCGTGATCTTAACCACATTTCCACCTGTAAATGTAATTAAATAACGTTGTTAATGCTTGTTTGCATATTAGATGAGCAGTCGTTAGTTTAAGACCACCAGCGTGGAATATTAAAGCCTTGTGTGACAGCTTTGTTGCGCTTATTGAGGCTGGGCGTGTGGCCAGGCGCCTGTTTTTGTTAACCAGATTTTTATTAGGATCCTCGCTTAGAAGCCATGATATTGCCGTTTACATTTATGCTGTTTTGAGTTTAATCGTAGAATATCTCTCTTTTTTGTTGTTTGTGGCCATCGGATAAATATAAATTATCTGAAAGTGTGAAATAGGCTAAAAAATCTCATTTTTCCACGGGTCATTCATAGGGTAAAGTAGCGCCTTTCGTAGTGTCGATACGATAACTTTTACTATTTATACCAATTAGTATAAGAAAGTCGTCAGCTCAGAGCGGTTTTAGGCAAACTAGTTCGAGGCGGATAACTGAAGTAATGGTGGCTCCCTTGGGAAGTTATTCAACGAAGAAGTAGGCAGCCTAAAACGCTCCTAAAAGGCGAGTCTTAGCGCTTCTGAATACTACGTCAACGAGCTTGAGCGTAGAGCAACTATGCCCTTCACTCGCTGCCTTGTCTCAAAAGCGCTAAGTTCTCGCTGAGTGACAACATCTTTATACTAAATGGTATTATTACTTTGAGGATATGGAATTGGATTTAACACTGTATGTTAAATTTTTTCTGGGATTAGTCGCTATTATAAACCCGGTTGGCTTGTTGCCGGTTTTTGTGAGTTTAACCAGTCACCAAACAGAGGTTGAGCGCAATCAAACGGGTAAAGTGGCCAACTTTGCCGTGGTGGTTATCTTATTGGTGACTATTTTTGCTGGTCAACATATTCTGAATATGTTCAGTATCTCACTGTCTGCGTTTCGCATTGCTGGTGGATCTTTGATTGCGATTATCGCGATGTCGATGCTTCAAGGTAAACTCGGTGAGGTTAAGCGTAATCAGGAGGAGGATAGGGAAGCGTCGGGTATGGAGTCTGTTGCTGTTGTTCCATTAGCACTTCCATTGATGGCAGGCCCAGGTGCGATCAGTTCGGTTATTGTCTCCGCTGCTGAAAACAATACCTTAATGAACCATATTGGCATGTCGGTGACTGTTATTTTATTTGGCTTAACCAGTTTCATCCTGTTTAGAATGGCGCCAGTGATCTTTAAGCTATTAGGTAAAACTGGGATTAACGTCATCACACGTTTGATGGGTCTATTGATGTTATCGATTGGTATTGAGGTCATAGCCGCAGGTTTTAAGGGGCTGTTTCCAAGCTTAATGGGCTAGGCTTCTAAACTCATCTATATTAACCGCATTGCATCGCAGTGCGGTTTTGCTTTCTACCTCCACCATCTCTCATTTCTCTCTAATCTCCGCTTTGCTACGACTTTCACCTCAGCATAAGCCTTAAAGAATGACAGGACTCCGACTAAAGAAGGAAAGAGGAGGAGGCTTAATCAGAATAAACTAGGCTAAATCATCCTCTATCTGTCTGGGATTGTGAATAAGAGGGCATTAACTGGAGGTCGATGTGAATCAAGCTATTAAAGAGTCTGTTATAGCACCAGAGAGTTTGGTATCGGAGTGCCTGAATAATGAAGAGGCGTGCGAGGCTCGTTTTGAGCAAAGATCCATACCTGTTTCCCCACTTCGTCAACAGATCTCCTTAGAGCTACATAATAGACCCTCACCAAAAGTAGGTATTCCCACTTGCGTTAGTCATCTAGCCATTCGAGTCAACTTGGAACAGCGTCAGAGAGAGTATCAACATCTAAGCGCTTTTTGTCATCGATACAGTGTCAATCCGCCCTGTATTGACGCTGGCTGTTTTTTTCAGGACTTTGGCGGTTTTGAGCTGAGATGGGAGCGGCATCTTGAGTTTTCTACCTATAGCTTTATTCGCAAAGGTCAAGGTATGCAACTGTTCGATGGTTACAGTACAGAGCGAGTGCCTCAAGATTGGTTTGATGAGTTGGTTGGTGAACTTATTTGCGCGATAAATCTCACTTTCAGTAAAGATGAGCTCTCTGAGCGGGAAATATATCAGGCTTTTGAGGGGCAGCAAGTGATAGGTAGTCTTGTCGCTGATGGGCGCGCCCGAGTCTACTCCTCCTTTAGATTGCACAGTGATGGGTTTAGCCGAACCATCATACAGAGTGAGCAGCTTAACAGCTATCAGGCGGGGAGACTTATCCAGAGAACATTAGAGATAGAGACTTATCAGATGTTGGCACTGCTTAGTTTGCCGATAGCACGGGAGTTGTCACCTAAGGTGTCACAGATGGAGAGTGAGCTTGTCGCGTTAAATCAACAGATGGCCAACTTGTCACAACACGATGACAGTGAGATGTTAGATAAACTCTCTAACCTCGCCGGACAAACTGAGCAGCTGATTGCAGATATCAGCTATCGATTTAGCGCAACGAATGCCTATTATGCCCTTGTTTGCGCTCGACTTGAGCAGTTAAAGGAGCAAGATATCACCGGAGTTGAACGTATTAATGAGTTTGTGACTCGAAGGTTGAACCCAGGGATCAGAACTTGCCAGGCCTTAACTCAAAGGTTGGAAGATCTTACCCGTCGTATCGCCAGAGCAAGCAGTTTGCTCAGAACTCGGGTTGATCTAAGTATTGAGCAGCAAAACCAGCAGCTACTACATGCAATAAATCAGAGAGGCAAGATTCAACTTAGATTACAGCAGATGGTTGAAGGGGTATCAGTAGCCGCCATGGCGTATTATTTAATGGGACTTTTAGAGTATATTCTCAGCGCACTTAATGCCAATGGGTATCAGTTTAATAAGCTGATGTTTAAAGGAGTTGCAGTGCCTGTGTTTCTATTCTTTGCATGGTGGCTACTTAGGTTCGCCATGGGCTATATCAGAAAAGAGCCTGAGCGGCCGCTATAGCCTGTTCTGTTTGTTGTTAACATTTTCTATCGGTAATGACCTTAACGGGTCATTTTTTATGTGAAATTCGTGGGTTTTACCTCCTAGTTAATGATGGTATCCCTTAGTGCTCATCCTGTTATCTCATCCCTGTCATTTTCTCTTCATGCTTTAGCCTTAGCACTTTCGATTGCTACTAAATAATAAATATTTCAAGCGATTGGGCAATATTAGTCATGGGTTAACTACTCATATCATAGCTGAACTAATAATGAAGAAGGTGTGAGATGATGAATACACAAGCTAAATTGAGTTTACTGAGTGTCGCTATCTGTATGACGACATTTAATGCAAGTGCTGCATTAGAGATCTATGAAAATGATGGCATGTCTTTTAGTGCCGATGGCTTAGTCAATGCTTTCTATGCTAACAGCTCTATTGAGAAAACTGACGCAGAGGGGGCGACATCAGAACGTGACCAATCTCGCGTCAGAACGGGCTTTTTACCCAATAACATAGGCTTTAACTTCTCTAATCAACTCTCTGATATGAAAATTGGCATGCGCTCCTCTTTCTGGGTGTCGATAAGTGATGCTGATAACCATCGTGATGCATCTCCAGCGGATCTTGGAACAGGATCTTTGATCGATATCCGTCAGTTCTATGGCACTGTTAGTGGCGATTGGGGAGAGTTATTAGTCGGTAAGGATTTTGGTTTACTTAACCGAGCGAATATTTTAGGTGACGAACTCCTGTTGGGCTTTGGCCAAACTTCTGACTTTTTTGGCCTTGTTGATGGCGGCAATGTCTCATTTGGTAATATCAGCACAGGTTATACCTATCCCTTTCCTAAGTCGCAAATAACCTATCGATCGCCGGATCTAAATGGGTTTAAAATTGCCGTTGGACTGATGGATCCCAACAAGGTCGCTGCGGATTCCTCTGAAGAGCTACCTCGAGCTGAAGCCGAACTCATATATAGCACTGAGATGGATAAGGTAAACTTGAAAGCTTGGGTCAGTGGTGCGACTCAGTCCAGTGAAGTGGATGATGTGAAGCAGAACCAATCGGGCGTGGGCTATGGTGCCAATGTCAAGTTTTCCGGCTTCTCCTTCACGGCATCAGGGTTTCAAACTAAAGGGTTAGGGCACATTGCTGGACTCGATCACCTAGTGGGTGATGAGTCAATAAAGTCTGATGGCTATCTGCTACAGGCTGCTTATACGCTCGATAGTAACCGGTTTGTTTTGACCTATGGTGAGTCAGAAGTCGAGAACACTGACAGTATTCTTGATGCTAAGCACTCTAATATCGGTATCGCTTATTTCAGAACCATACGCCCAGGACTCACTGCGGTTGTTGAATATAACCAGACCGAAGCGGATGTGGCTAACTCCTTAGTTGGCGAAGAGAACAATACACTCTCTATCGGCGCAGTGTTCACATTCTAGGCATCAATTTATTTAAAATTCTCCCTGGAGTGGGAGGCTTAACTGTTTCCTGCTCCGCTCTTCTAAGTCACTTCTTACAGAGCAATCACATCTTTTTACTGATGGGTATACGGCACTAAATAGACCTCTGTCTACTACTAATGGATGAAGTCTGGCTATTGTATTCAGCGCTCAGTAGGTTAAATTGTGATATAGCTCAAATAATATAGAGGCAGTGTCATGTACAAGGTCTTGATCGCAGATGATCATCCACTATTTAGAGATGCAATCGTGCACATTTTTGGGAGTAAGTTTCCCGACAGCACCACCTATGAAACTGAAGATATTGCATCGACGTTAGCCTTTGCAAAAGAGCACGATGATATCGACCTTATTTTGCTCGATCTCAACATGCCTGGTATGTCTGGACTCAATGGATTATTAGATTTAAGTAATGAGTGCCCAACAACACCTGTTGTGGTGGTTTCAGCAGAAAATAAGAAACAAGTTATTCTACAGACGATTGCGTATGGCGCAGTAGGATTTATCGCTAAATCCTCATCGAAAGAGACTATCGCAGAAGCGATAGAGACGGTTTTTGAGGGTAATATTTACCTGCCAGCGGATATCATTCGTACCAAATCTAGCCCCAGCTCAAAGAAAGAGTATCAGCTGCTGCCTGAGATGCTCTCATCACTCACCCGTCGTCAACTTATGGTGTTGAAGTGCATGACTAAAGGGGAGGCGAACAAGCAGATCGCATACAACTTAAATGTGTCGGAAACCACGGTTAAGTCCCATGTGTCATCTATCTTGAAAAAATTAGGGGTGTCAAACCGTGTGCAGGCCGTTGTAGGCTGCAGTGATATCGATTTTAATCAATATCTCAAACGTTAATACTCTCAACTTTCTACAGCTTTATTTCAGCAAATATAAGATAGATGTTTTTAACTTCATCGGTTTTACTGGCTTATTTAGCAGTAAGATCCCTCTTTTTTTCGCCTTGGCTTTTAGCTCCTCGCTGTAGTTGGCGGTGATCATTAATATTGGGAGATCAAACTCTCGGTTTTGATTGATCTCGATAGCGACATCTAAACCATTAATATCATCATCTAAGTGATAATCGACAATCAAAATATCTGCGCTGTCAGACGTGATATCTACTTTCTCTTTGAGACTCTCCAGACTGGTTGCAGTAATAACCTGACACTGCCACCCATTGAGCAGTTGAGACATGGCATCACATATACTGGCGTCGTTATCGATAAGCCAGATTTTGCGCTCGGCAAGATCGGTATTGGCTAATACTCGGCTAAGTTTATCATCGGCTCTGTGGTTACTGATCACCTCTCCAATCGGGACTGTTACAGAGAATACTGAGCCTTTTCCTTGTGTTGAGTGTACTTGGATAGGGTGGCCTAAAACCTTGGAGATCTTATCGACGATGGCCAAACCTAAACCTAAACCATTACTGAAGGCCGTTTGTGATGACTTTAATCGTTTAAACTCTTCAAAAATTTCAGTTAGCTGGTTTTTAGCAATCCCGGCACCATTATCCCATACCTGAATTACTATCGTGTTACCTTGGCGTCTACAACCCAGCAGGACTTTGCCTTTATCTGTATACCTAAAGGCGTTAGAGAGAAAGTTACGCAGTATTCGCGCCAGTAAAACGCTGTCAGTGTGAACTACGGCGTTAGATGAGACATGGCGTAGCTCAACACCAAATTGGTCAGTGATCTGTTGATACTCATTAGCGAGATTATTAAGGAGTTCGCCAAGGTTAAATGCGCTTTTATCGGCTTTTACCACACCGGCATCAAGCTTAGAGATATCAACGAGTGTACTAATAAGGTTCTCCAGATCGTCTAAGGAGCTTGAGATGGACCCTAATAGTGAAAATGATTTTATGTCTGATACTTGCTCGGCGAGTGAGCTGGTAAAAAGCTGTGCAGCATTAAGGGGTTGTAACAGGTCGTGGCTAACGGCAGCGAGAAACTTGGTCTTTGAGATATTGGCTATTTCCGCTTCACTTTTTGCTGCGGTTAAATTCAGTTGAGCTTGACGTCGCTCCTCAACTTCAACTTGAAGTACATCGTTTAAATTTTGCAGTTGGGAGGTACGCTCTTTTACTCTAAGCTCCAGTTGGTCATGGGCTTTTTGCAGTGCTAAGGCGTTATTTCTTCTTGCTGTAATGTCTCTTACTAGCACAAAGAAACCCAGCACTGCACCTGTGTTATCTCTGTTTGGTACATAGGATTTAAGCAGGTGAGCAGGCTGGCCTGCACTATTTAACTCCTCAATTTCAAAACTGACACTTTCCCCTTTTAAGGCGCGATCCACATAGGGTTGCAGTTGTATAAAGTCCCCATGGATACGGCTTTGCTCTAGTTCAAGACCATAGAGCTCACCTTTCGCCCAGCCATACCAATCAACATAGACCTGGTTAGTAAATTGGAATTTTAGATCTGAGCCCACATAGGCGATCATAGCAGGCACGTTATCAGTAATTAGCCTTAACCAGCTCTCACTCTTCTTCAAAGACTCAGCATATCGATGGCGAGTGGTGATATCGGTAAAGGTTTTGATCAGTTTGCCATTTTTTAAGCGATGATCTCGGATCTCAATCACAGAGCCGTTAGAGAGGGTCTGAACATAGTGATCGTCTTGTGTATTTGATTTGGGCTCAAGCTCCAGCTCGGTAGAGTTTTGCAGATTAGTGAAGTAGGGCATAGAGCGTAACTTTTGTGTGGAGAGTTTGCTCATCTCAACAAAGCGTTTGTTCCACACCTCAACTTGATCATGGCTGCTGATCAGTACAACCCCTTGGGAGAGATTATCGACTAGATTTTGCAGTAGTTTCGATTTTTGGGCCATCGCTTTTTCATAACGCTCGCTCTCTGCGACTTTCAGTGCTGTAATGTCTGTGTATAGCATCACCCAGCCGCCTTCACGGGTTCGGCGTTCACTCAGTTGGAACCAGCGATTATCTGAGAGTTTATAGACGGGGCTATTGTCGGCATCTCCTGGATAAGCTTGGGAGATAATACCGCGCGTTTTTGCGAGAGCTTTAAAGTCATTAAGGTTGACGCCTTCCTCAATTTTAAGACCAGATTTTTGCCAGAAATTAACGAAGTGGCTGTTTTGCAGAATGATCCGTCCATCGTTATCGAGTAGTACAAAGGCATCTGAGATACTCTCAATGGCATCAATAAAGCGTTGTTTAAATATATTGGCCTGATCGTTAGCTTGTTTTAGTGCTCGGTTACTGCGCTCGAGTTGCGCTAAGGTATCATTGAGAGCTTGGGTTTTCTCCTTAACTTGCTCAGCGAGCTGCACTGAGTGTTCAAAGGCGGCATAGGGCTCGTCTTGATTGCCGCCTCCCTCCTCAACACGTTTCATCAGGACCTGATTTATCTTCTCTAACTTGCTGTTTTGAAGTTTAAGTCTAGCGACCTCTTCGGCTAAGCTTTGCTCACTCATTAAGCTCTCCAGAGATATAAACACCGGTAAAAGTTTGGTTCAGATGCATGCCGTTGATGTGCTCGCCATAGGTATTAAAGCCAAAAATGCGGTACTGCTTTTGTAACTGTTTTATCTCGTCATTGAGAGCGCGTTGTTCAATCTCAAGTCGCCTGAGAAAGCAGTCACAGGCGAGTACCAGTTCAGGTTTATCAAACCTCTGTTCGAGTGTCTCTAATTTCCCCGACAGGGAAGTAATAATGTTACTCATCTCGACAGCACTAAGGACGATGCCTTCATCCACGGCGCAATAGAAAGTGAGGCTGAGATCGGTTTTATTCACTTTTTGTATGGAGCGGATATAGTAATTGCCACCAATTTTGACCGCTAATGGGTGGAGTGAGAAAATTTCAGGACTGAGATCGTTGATATCGACCCCTAAGAAACGGGCATACTCCAGTGCCGCAGGCTCTGAGTTAAGTTCATAAACAGTACGGCTCTTGGCATCTGCTGCGGTAACCACAAGTTTCTCAATCGAGGATTTAATGTGGTTGCAGTTGAACACTTCGAACTGACATAGGGTATTAACCATAATGACAATGGCTGCTTGTTGAACAAACTTTCCTTGGTGATACACATGGGTATTGGCAAGGTTAATGTCATCGCCCGCAGAGCCGCCAAAGTGGGGAATACCGTTAGCGGCCGAGTTCAAGATACTGAGTAACTGCTCCTCTTTGGTAGACAGTCCATCAATTAAGGTTAACATAAAGGTGTTGTTTTTTATCTCTGTAAGCTGCTTTGAACTACAGGTTTCCAGTAGTCGGTTGACTTTAGTTTGCGCGGTGATCAGGCTGAAAGTCTCGATAGAATCAATTAGCTCTGCACTGACGGCAAAATAGTCCGGAGAGAACCAGATTGCGACGATAGAGTGCTGCTCGTAACCTTCGCAGGTTAACTCTCCGGCCGTGGTGCAGCCAGCAAGCTCTACACTGTTAAACTGTTTACTCATCGCTTTAGCCAGCGTGTCGAGTGGGTAAACCACTGAGCAGTAAAACAGCACAAAGCCATCTTGAGGTTGACCAAGTTGTTCAAATATCTCCAGACTCGCCTGTTGTGGATTATCATCTCTACTGACTGCATATTTTGTTTTTATTCTAGTCATTTTCTACCCTGTTACTGACTGACATCTTATTTTTGTTATCAAAGTTGTAATGTCATTTCTAGTGGTCAAAAGTGTCATTATCGAGTGGTTAAGCGCTGTAGTTCTCTTATAAAGTCGACTAAGTTTCTGTCTGTTATTTGACTTAAACTCCTTTTAAGTTCCTTTTGTTTATCGCTGTCAAAAGCAAGATGTAACATCTGTAATTTTCGCTTAGCTAAGGTTAATGCATCAGCGATAAACGTCGTTTCTTCCGCAATACCTTGGAGCGAACTGCTGACGGTTTCCCCTCGAGAGCTCGTGTTAATATCGAACGCGCTATAGAGGATTAACTCTTTAGTATCATCACGGTATAAACTGGCGATGCTATAACACTCCCCGTTTAACCTTGGCTGCAAAAACAGCGATGAAGCCCCCAATACAAAACTTGTCAGCCAAGCTGTTAACTGATTAACGTCATTAATAGGGACAGAGCAGATCCAATGCTCCTCACTCTTGGCTTGGGACGCTTTTGTTACATTAACGTTAAATGCAGGCGAGTGCTCGTTTTCTTTTGATTGATTAAGCTTTAGGTAGAGAGTGTGAAGAGGTTGAGGGAGCTTACTCTGTTTGCAATAACCGTTTACTGCAGAGCTCGTTTTAGATTCATAGTGTTTTAGTTGCCCCTGACAAATAGCTGATGGTATTGCTAAAGGTTCATGGACTGAGCTGAATACTTTTTTGAGAGAAGCGTTGAGAGTTGGGGCTTCATTGTGCTCCTGCTTTTGCTTCCTATTAGATTGAATGTGAGCCAAAAGGCTGCTTAATGGAGGCTGTTTAAGCTGCTCAAGCAAGTTACACTGTTTAACTTTAAAATGAGTATTACGTAAGGTATGAAATTGAATAATGTTATTGATCTGCTCTGGATACCTAGGGTTACGCCTGTCAGGGATTGTGGGCTCAAGGTTTTGAGTCGATAGATAGTGTAGAAGACTTTCTTGAGTTTGCTGAATTTGATTGGGTCGACTGATAACGCGAAGCGCAAACTGTTGCAGATTATTAAAGTCTGTGGAGATGGCTAGTATTTTTGTACCAGCCTTATCGACTAAAGCCACTAACTCATCGAACTGGGCAAGAATAAGGTTGAGATAGCCCGAATCTAGCCACCAAGTATAGATTTTTTCTGGAGACTCTTGGTATGTTTGAGCTTCTCCTTTCTTTGAAGATGTATGGGCGGAAGCATCTGATTTAGCAACTGAAGTACTTAAATCGGCTTTCGCACTTAGCTTTGATTGACTTAATCGTGTCAGGGCCTTGTCTAGAAGCCCATGTAGCTGGGCTATCTCATAGTTATCTGGTAATACGGTAAACAGCTCAATTTTACTTGCTTGATAATGTGTCTGGTGATATTCGATGATAGAGCCCAGTGTTAACTGCCCAAGTGTGTTACTGACTCCACCATAGCAGTGGATCCGCTGTGGGGCTGTATCGCCTCTGAGGATCTGCATCTGCTCAAGGTGGGCAGGCTTGCGCTCACAACCCTTCAACTCTTGAAAGATAACCCCGCACTGGTTGCCATCATAAACCTCTTTAGTGAGATCATCTTGAGTGATAACAGGAGATAATATGCCATGGATTAAATATTCCAGAGCAAGCTCAAAATCATATCTGTTATCACTGGTGCAGTGAAAGCAGGTGTATTCATCTAAGGTCGACGCGTTGATGCTAGCACTTGTCAGTGAGGTAAGCTGAAACAGGGTACTTAGGTGGGGGAAATCTATGCTGCGTCTAAAGACTAGATGTTCTAGCGCATGAGTTAAGCCGGAGTCGTCATAACTTGGTGTCTTGATAAAAAAAACTGCGTTATATGCTGTACTTATCTTTTTGGACTCAGGTGCAGATTGAGGCGCTGTTTGTGAGCTTAAGGGGTTAAGCTCCTCTTGCTGTTTTATATCCAGATGGAGAAGGCCTGAGCTGTGTCGGTATCTAGTTGCTGTATATTCATGAAAGCTCAATACCTCCTCTTGTTGAAATTGGTTGCTCATAATTTAACTAAAGCGATATCCGCGACTCGTTTACGGTGTTTGATGGCATTTTTCGGTGCGCTCGCTTGTTCGATGGCCTGAGCGATGAGGTGGTGGTCTTCCGATTTACTGCAAACAGGATCGGTTCGGTTCATATCGCCGGTCAACATAAATGCTTGGCAGCGGCATCCTCCAAAGTCTTTCTCTTTTTCATCACAATCCTTACAGGGCTTAGGCATCCAACTCTCCCCCCTGAAATGGTTAAAAGAGAAATCGTTTTGCCAGATCTCTGTGACTGTTTTATCCATTACATTAGGAAAAGTGAGCGGGAGTATCTTGGCGCTGTGGCAAGGGAGTGCACTGCCATCTGGGGTTATGGTAAGAAATGTACTTCCCCAACCATTCATACAAGCCTTTGGGCGATCCTCATAATAATCAGGAGTAACAAAGATAAACTGAGGCCCTTTATTATCTTGTTGAGCACGAAATTGATTGACGGTCTCTTCGGCTTGGCGAAGCTGGGCTTGAGAGGGAAGCAAGTGATCGCGATTATCATATGCCCAACCGTAGTATTGCGCTGTTGCCAACTCAACATAATCGGCATCTAGCTGACAACTTAAGGCTAAGATTTGCGGGATCTGCGCGATGTTCTGTTTAGAGATCACGAAGTTTAGCACCATAGGGTAACCTTCTGATTTCACCACCTCGGCCATCTTTAGTTTCTGCTCAAACGCTTTCCCCCGTCCAGCTATTGCATCATTGAGCTGAGGATCTGCCGCTTGAAAGCTTATTTGAATATGATCCAGCCCCGCTAGTTTTAACTGTTTGATCCGTTTCTCTGTCAGCCCAATCCCAGAGGTGATTAGGTTGGTATAAAAACCTAGCTTGCGACCATGTTCGACTAAGATCTCCAGATCTTTTCGAAGTAGAGGTTCTCCTCCTGAAAACCCAAGCTGAACAGAACCAAGCTCTCTTGCTTGACTGAGTACATCAAGCCAAGCTTCAGTGGTTAACTCATCCTCTCTTTTGCCTAAGTCCGTAGGGTTAGAGCAGTAAGCACAATGGAGAGGGCACTCGTAGGTTAGCTCAGCTAAAAGCCAGAGTGGTGGGCCAACGCTGGTATTCTCAGACATAGCTTATCCATCTTTTTTCTTGTGCAACCAGTAAAAACTCTTCGATATCATGGCGAATGTCACCAGCCTGTGGAAACTTGTGTTGCAGCTGTTTATGTATCTCATCAACAGAGGCGCTGCCGTCAACAAGTTGCAATATCTCAGCAGCACTTTCGTTGAGCTTAACCATGCCTTCGGGGTAGAGAAGGACAAAGCAGCCTTGGGCTTTTTCAAACTGTAATCTAAACAGTGGATTCATCTTTGGTACCGTCAGTGTCATCAGAAGATCCCTTTATGATAGACAGGCGCATCAATAAGCTGTGAATAGGGCGCACGCTCATACTGATAAGCTAATGTCATTGCATCTAACATGGACCAAAGAATATCGAGTTTAAACTGCAAAATATTCAGTGCATGCTCCTGCTGCTCTCGGGTCGTAAAATGTGCCAAAGTGATCGCTAAGCCATGATTAACATCTCGCCTTGCTTGAGAGAGTCGCATCTGAAAGTAGCTTAATCCTTCGGATTTTATCCAAGGGTAGTTTTCTGGCCAGGTATTAAGGCGACTTTGGTGTATCTCTGGCGCAAACATCTCGGTAAGTGATGAGCAGGCCGCCTCTTGCCATGAGGCTCGTCTGGCAAAATTCACATAGGCATCGACCGCGAACCGAACCCCTGGCAGGATATACTTTTCATCTAGCATATCTTGTCTATTCAGTCCCACCGCTTCACCGAGTTTTAGCCAAGCCTCGATACCACCTAAGGTGTTATCTTCAATTGAACCATCATGATCCACTATACGTTGGATCCACATGCGGCGAGTTTTTACATCGCGACAGTTTGCCAGTATGGCTGCATCTTTAACGGGAATATTGATCTGATAATAGAAGCGGTTGGCAACCCAACCTCTGATCTGTTCAACGCTGCACTCACCTTTATGCATCATCTTATGGTAGGGATGGTGTATATGGTAAAGCGACCCTTTATCTTTGAGTTTTTGTTCGAATTCTTCTTTAGTCCAGGCTTGCATTGTTACCTCTATATGAATATTTCCATACCGTCGGTCGCGATCTCAACACCGTTATTAATCACATAACTGTGCTCTGCAGACTCTTCATTTAAAATAGGGTTTGTATTGTTAATATGGATCAGTATTTTGTGTTTAATATCAAATTTTTTCAGCAGTGCTACAGTGCCAAACTCACCATTTACTGGCATATGTCCCATGTCTGAACCTAGCTTATTACTAAAGCCTTTGGCTATCATTTCATCGTCTAACCAAAGCGTACCATCGATTAAGGCGCATTCGGCGTCAGCTAACATGGCTTCTACAAGCGAGTTTGATTTGACGATGCCTGGTGCATAAAAGAGATACTTTCCAGTATTGCTATCAAGAATTTTGAGGCCAATATTATTGCCGGGTACGATGTCATCACGGTAGGGAGAGTAGGGTGGTGCATTCGATTCTAATGGGACGGGATAAAACACCAAGCCTGATACCTGTTCAACAGTAAAGGGAGTTTGAGGATCTGTTCCTATGGCTCGATGTGTCAGTCCGCCATGCCAATGACTCAGTAGGTTAAAAAGTGGATAAGCTCCAGATAAGTCTTCATGAACAACATCAGTGCAGTAAACAGGAAGAGGGAGTCCCTCTCTAAGGGTCAGTAGACCTGTGGTGTGATCGATTTGGCTATCAGAGAGCACTGCAGCTCTTATCTTTGTGCCTCTTTGACCTTCATCGGGCCAGAGTTGTGGTGATTGATTGATCTGTTGACGTATATCTGGAGAGGCATTGATCAGTACCCAGTTTTCGCCGTCTGGACTGACCGCTATTGAGGATTGGGTCCTTGCTTGGGCTTTTATGCGCCCACTACGTACTCCTTCACAATTATCGCAATGACAGTTCCATTGCGGGAATCCGCCACCCGCTGCTGAACCAAGAATGAGTATCTGCATAGAGCAAGTGTCCTCTTTTATTGTTATTATTTTTATAAAAAAATCCCCACAACCTAAGGTTATGGGGATTTTTGTTTAACGGTTACTGATATAAAGAGTAACTTCAAAACCTAGACGCATATCTTCAAATTTTGGTTTGGTCCACATCGCTTGCTCCTCCACGGTTATTTTATGTATTACTGTATTCCAATATAAAAGCTGCTAAAAAAATAAAACATTATACTTTGGGCGGAAAAAAGGACGAAAATGCCCCTAAACTTCACTTTTTGAACAATAAATCACACCCTTATTATCACTTACTGGTTTTACTCGAGAAGGTTTACTGCCTTTTTGACCATATCGTTCTACTACACATAATTTAGGACTCTCTATGGTCACTAAACATTCAAGGCATTGAATACATTCACTGTAATTGATAGTTCCATTATTGTTAATCGCCTCTATACCGCACTTTTTTCGCTGGCACAGATGACAAGGTGCGCCGCACTCTTTTCGCCTAGTTAACCACTTAAACAGAGGGTAACGTCCTAGCAGAGCAAGACCTGCGCCCAGTGGACAAAGATAACGGCAGTAGAACTTATGGATCTTCAAACTAAGCAGAAGTAGCACGACGGCATAGAGTGTAAACGGCCAGTAACGAATAAAGTTTAAGGTAATACTGGTTTTAAAGGGCTCCACTTCTGCCAGTTGCTCTGCCAGTGTGAGGGAGTAAAACGCCGTTGCGACTAAAGTGAATAGGATAAGATATTTGAGCATTCGTCCATACTTGTCAGCCTTTGGGTTGACCTGTATCTGCTTGATGTTTAATTTTTGAGCCAGCAGGGCCATAAACTCCTGCAGGGCACCAAAAGGGCATAGCCAGCCACAAAAGAGGCCTCTTCCCCAGAGGAAGAGAGTCACAAACACAAATACCCATAGAATAAAGATAATGGGATCGAATAGAAAAACCTCCAACTGAAAGCCATTAGCGATAGAGAGCAGCAAGGTATAGATGTTTACCACCGAGAGTTGCCCTTGGCTGTAGTAACCGATAAAGCCGACCACGAATAGCAAAGCAAGGTTTCGAATTGAGTGGGTGAGCTTGGCATTAGAAGCAAGCGATTGCTGCTTTATGAAGATGAGTGTTAGCAGAAACAGATAGAGTGAGAACACCGCTATCTCTATCTGTCTACTTTGCCAAATGGTTAGCCAGAGTGGAGTTTGTGGGATTAAAGTGTCTGGCGATATCTGCTTTGCAAATAGTTGCTCAGGTAGTTGAATTTTGTTGAGGAATTTGTGCTGCTTTTGGCTTAAAAAAGATTGGTTATAGAACACAGACAGGCCTAATTCAAACTGACTGTGTAGCTCAAAGCCAGATTGAGACTTTATTCTAAATACCTTGAGATCAGTAAACTCAGGCATATCTGTATTAAATAGAGGTTCGCTGAAGCTGTAAAAATCGATATCGCGTAGATCCACTGGAAATCCATTTTGCTCGGCGCTTAATCGATTAGAGACTGTTTGGGGGATAAATTCCTCGCTGATAAATGAGTATTGGCCACAATTTAATAGCATCAAGGCGTATTCACCTGGTTTTAGATTCTCTAATAGGCGCTGATATTCTCGCTCACCTAAAAGATTCTTTCCTATGATAGGTATATTTACAAAACCAAAATAGAGATCGATAAAAGGGGCCTTTCCTGCTAACTCACTTTCTTCTGTCAGTCGCTCAATCTCATTGATAAGTTCACGGGGTAGAGCGCTGAGTTCTATTTGGGATGATTGCCAGTGTTGAAGGTAACCAGATTCAAGTAATTCATCAAAGCCCATAGGGGTAAAGTAATCTGGTTTTATGATATAGGGAGAGGCTGCTACAAAGCCCTCAAGCTTAGCTCTAGCCACTTTGAGCGCCGAGGCTAAAATGGTGTCATTGATCACCATCACTGACACTGTTGCGCGAGTGACACCGTCAAAGTAGGTGGCTTGTTGAGAGGTTTTATCCTGACTATTAATGATAAAGCGCTCTTTGACCGAATGTCCCTTGTATTGCTCTACGAAGCTGAACATGGATGACTCACCTAATCCATGTAAAAATATCGGTTCATGATGTTTAATGACCTGAAGTCCTGACATGACGCCTTTGGTATCGAGTCCGATGAGCAGGTTAATAGACTCGCCAGAAAAGCCGATAAAGTCAGTGAGCTCATCGGTTTCAAATACATAACCTAAGAGTTGATTGAGTTGATAGACTGGGGTGACTGGTAATACTTTATCTTGCAAACCGATTCTTGTTGCAGTTGGAAAAAGTTGGGTTATCTCTGCTGGGATCTCTGTGACATCACTATTGGCTAAACTTATAGAGGTGAGAAAAGGGAGCGTTAACATCAAAAGGAGGCTGAAGTTGGGAAAGTGACCGAGTCTTATCCACCTTAAAAGTGCCATGTTAACGCCCCGAAAGCTTTACTATTTTTGGCCCACACATTTTATGTGTGGGCCGTTTGCCTTGGTGTTGAAATAAAAGCGACTAGAAGAAACCGAGTGGGCTAGTACTGTAGCTCACGAGCAGGTTCTTAGTTTGCTGATAATGATCTAGCATCATCTTATGTGTCTCACGACCAATACCGGATTTCTTATAACCACCGAATGCGGCATGAGCGGGATAGAGATGGTAACAGTTTGTCCATACACGTCCTGCTTGTAGGCCTCGTCCCATTCGGTAGGCAAGGTTAGTATCACGTGTCCAAACACCAGCACCTAAACCGTAAGCTGAATCGTTTGCGATGGCTAGCGCTTCAGCCTCATCTTTAAAGGTGGTTACCGCTATCACAGGGCCAAAGATCTCCTCTTGGAAGATTCTCATGGAGTTATCTCCTTGGAGAATAGTCGGTTGTACATAGAAACCATTTCCAAGCGAGTCTTCTAAGTTTTCCTGATCGCCGCCAGTTAATACTTTTGCTCCCTCTTGATTGCCTATTTTCAAGTAACCCATGATCTTATCAAACTGCTCTTGGGATGCTTGAGCACCAACCATAGTGGTGGTGTCGAGTGGGTTGCCACGTATGATCTCTTTGGTTTTTTGTAGCACTTTAGCCATAAACTCATCGAAGATATCTTCCTGCACTAATGCGCGAGATGGACAGGTACAGACCTCACCTTGGTTAAAGAAGCCTAATACAAAACCTTCGGCGCACTTATCAAGATAATCATCTTCATGCTGAGTCACATCACCAAAATAGATGTTAGGTGACTTACCGCCTAACTCGACCGTAGAGGGGATTAAGTTCTCAGCTGCACATTTTAAGATGTGTCCACCTACTGCCGTAGAGCCTGTAAAGGCGATTTTAGCGATACGAGTGCTGGTGGCCAGTGCTTCCCCGGCCTCTCTACCATAGCCATTGACTACGTTCAGTACCCCAGCAGGTAGTAGATCTTCAATTAACTCCATTAGCAGCAAAATACTCGCAGGGGTTTGCTCAGCAGGTTTAAGCACAATGCAGTTTCCTGCAGCCAATGCTGGAGCTAGCTTCCATGCTGCCATCAGTAGTGGGAAGTTCCAGGGGATAATCTGACCGACAACCCCTAGTGGCTCATGGAAGTGGTAAGCTACTGTGTCTTTGTCTATCTCTGACAGGGTGCCTTCTTGAGCACGGATACATCCTGCATAGTAGCGGAAATGATCTGAGCTTAATGGCAGATCTGCAGCTAAGGTTTCACGTACGGCTTTACCGTTATCCCACGTCTCAGCGACGGCCAAAGCCTCTAGATTTTCATCGATGCGATCGGCAATCTTTAATAAGATGTTTGAGCGCTCTTGTACTGAGGTGTTGCCCCATGCTTCTTTAGCGCTGTGAGCAGCATCTAATGCAAGCTCAATATCTTGTGCGCATGAGCGAGGTATTTTACAAAACTCTTCACCGGTAACTGGGGTCGTATTGCTAAAATAGACGCCTTTTACTGGCGGTACCCACTTACCACCGATAAAGTTTTCATATTGCGCTTTAAAAGAAACTATTGAATTGTCGCTACCCGGATATGCATAAATCATATTTCACCTCGAATCTAGACCTGCCAGAGTTTGCCTCTTTTCCATGGTCTTGTTTTTGTTTGCTCTGGGGTAATCCAAAGCTTCTTGATGATTCATAGTAGTCCTGCGCTGCAAGACAAAACATGATCCCTTGGCACAAAAAAACTCATACTTTAGAAGGAAGTTAGTATGATGAAATGTTAAAAAGCCATGATTTATAGCGATAAAACCTGACATACATTAAGGGCATTGGGCATTGATGCAAAAATAGAAAGGGCTGTCAGTGACAGCCCTTTTACAGGTATGACTTGCTATGGACAGCTTTTAGCTTTTAGGTAGCTTAAAGGTCCAGACACTACCGCCTTGATTTAGATGCTTAATACGCTTGGCCACATCGCCTCCCCAAAGAGGTACTGCGCCGCCCCAACCTGAGAGGACTGAAACATACTGCTCACCATCCATGTCCCAGGTAACAGGAGATCCAACGATGCCAGAACCAGTATTGAACTTGTATTTAAGCTCACCTGTCTTGGCATTAAAAGCCAGCAGATATCCTTCAGGGTTACCCATAAAGACGAGGTTACCAGCTGTAGTTAGTACACCTCCCCAAAGAGGGGAGTAGTTTTTGTAACGCCAGACCTCTTTACCTGTTTTAGGATCTATCGCTTTAAGTACACCAATATAGTCATCATTAATCGCTTTAATCGTAAAGCCAGCACCTAAATAGGCAGCGCCTTTTTTATAGGCGGTTGGTTCATTCCAGATGTCCATCTCCCACTCATTTGAGGGGACATAGAAGAGCTCTGTATCTTGGCTATAGGCCATCGGCATCCAGTTTTTTCCTCCTAGGAAGGAGGGAGCTGCAACAACGGTTTTACCCTGTTTACCATCCGCTGAATCCATAGGATTACCCGGGCGATTGGCATCAACAAAAATAGGTCGGCCGTTTTCATCTAAGCCTGAAGCCCATGAGATCTTATCGGAGAAAGGGAAGCCGCGGATAAAGTCGCCATTTTCACGGTTGAGTACGTAGAAAAAGCCATTACGGTCGGCGGTTGCTGCCGCTTTAATGGTTTTACCTTTCTCTTTGTAATCAAATGGGATCAGCTCATTGACTCCATCATAATCCCAGCCATCATGTGGCGTGGTCTGAAAATGCCAGACAATCTTTCCTGTGTCGGGATCGATAGCTAAGCGTGACGCTGAGAAGTAGTTGTCACCTGGACGCAGGTGTGAGTTCCATGGCGCAGGGTTACCTGTACCGAAGAAGAGGAGATCCACATCGGCATCATAAGTTCCTCCAAGCCATGGCGCTGCGCCGCCAGATTTCCACAGATCCCCAGGCCAAGTTTGACCGGGTTTGCCTCCGGAGATCCCATTATCGACCTTTTTGCCATTTTTCCAGATATAGCCCATATGGCCTTCGACCGTAGGGCGCTCCCATACGATTTGACCATTTTTAGCATCATAGGCTCTGACTTTACCGACTATGCCGAACTCACCACCAGAGACACCGGTTATAATCTTGCCTTTGACGACAATTGGTGCTGCAGTGATTGAGTAGCCGGCTTTGTAGTCTTCAACTTTCTTCTTCCATACGACTTTGCCAGTATCTTTATTTAGTGCAACGAGCTTAGCGTCTAAGGTGCCAAAAATTACAAGGTCATCATAGAGGGCTACACCACGGTTGATCACATCACAGCAGGGCATGATCCCATCGGGTAATCTAGCGTCATATTGCCACAACTCTTCGCCTGTTCTGGCGTCGATGGCGTATACACGCGAATAGGAGCCAGTAATATACATGACGCCATCTTTGATCATTGGCTGTGATTCTTGACCACGTTGTTTCTCGCCCCCTAAGGAGAAAGCCCAAGCGGGTCGCATCTCTTTAACTGTACTGGTATTAATCTTAGTAAGAGGGCTATATCTTTGACCTTGTAGTCCCATTCCATAAGAGACAACATCATCTGTTGTCATCTGGTCGTTAGCGATATCCTTATTGGTTACATTAGCACTCGCAGTACCACAGAGTGCTAATGTAATACAAAGAGATAATGATAACTTATTATTTTTGCGTGTTTTTATCATTGTATTTCCTCACGGGATCGTGTCCAGTTAACCTTAGGTGTAGCGTGTTATATATTGTTAGCAATTTGGCAAAGCCGTAATCTTGCCTTAATCACTAACTAGTTCAGCTATCCTACGGAAGCTCTGAAACGAGCAGTTTGTGGTAGCTTGGTTATACAGCGTAAAACGTATCTATCTGCTCGCCTATTGCACCCCATAGGGATTTGTATCATCACTTAGTAGGACAACTAAGGATGAGTTTTAGCCGGAAGGTAGAGCTCAGGAGTTTGGTAGATAGCGTGATACTTGGAAAATATCTTCTCCATCTCACCTTGCTTGATCATGCTTTCAACGATATCGCCAATGGCATAGCCTAGCTGCCTGTATTGACTCTTGATAGCCATGCCAATATCCCACTGTTGCCGCCCCATCATAGGAAAAGCATTTTGCGCTAATGGGTATTTTGTGGTGTCAATCTCCTGCTGAAAATGGCTTATTTGGCTTCTAAGTCCCATGGCGGCATCCACTTCGCCTTGTCGCATTGCATCGATAGCTAAGGGGATGGATGAGAAGTGCTTGGCTCGCTCACGCATTCGACCACCAAAGGCTGATGTCAGATAAAATTGGGGGATTGAGTCAACTTCGACACCGATATCATGGTATTGAAACACGGCAATGGTGGAGACGGATTCTATCTGTGTTGAGTTATAGATGATCTGCCACGATTCAGTATGGTAGGGGGCAAACATATGTACCTGTTCATGGACAAGCTCACCGATATCATCACGCATCAAGGAGTAGGCTTTGTCATAGGGGACTCGCAGCATTAGATCGGCAACACTTCGTTTTAGAAAGTGGCCTTTCCAGAGGTTGTTTCTTAAATCATCCTCTACATTCTCATCGGCTGTCATCCACCTTAGGCGTAGCTCAAGTCCCAACTCCTTAGCTATTTGATGAGCGAGATCAATATCGATCCCGTAAGCTGCGTCATCAATTTGATAGGAGAAGGGGGCAAAATCACGATAGACAGCCACAGTGATGTATTGGCTCTCTATAATGTCATCAAATGATCTAGCTACTAAGCTCGGGGCTGTGAGTACGCAAGTGAGTAGGCAAAGTCCCAGAGCCAGTGAGTTAATTCTCTTCACTGACAGACTCTAACCAGGTCCGGATAGCCCAAAGCGCTTCTTGAGTAAGATGCTCTGTCATCTTGGGCATGTAGACAGCGCCATTACGTACTGCGCCATTTTGAACTCGATATCCGTACCATTCATCGCCATCGAGATCGGGAGCCAGTTGTCTAAGATCTGGTGCTATTCCGCCAGAGATCCCCTCTAAGCCATGACAACGTGCGCAGTTTTGGTTATAGGCCGAGGCTCCGATCCGCAAAATATCACTCTGTTTATCGCTATTTTGATCTCGGTATGGGTTCTCCTCTAGCCACTCTTCACCAAGTTGTGGCAGCGATGTTGTATCAATGGATTGTGGCGTAACAGGTCCATGGGCGGAAACATTGAAAGCGCCGACAATAAATATACTTGCCAATAGGAACTTTCTTTTTACGCTAACTATTTTCATCTCAAATCCACCTTTATCATCGTAATTTCTGATTTCATGCATAAATACTAACCAGCAAATATGCCATTCCGAATTACACTTTGGCCTAATTCGTTCTCCTCCTTTAGTAGGAGAAATGATAGCGAAAACCTGTTGTTGCCAATAAAATTAATATTTTACAGTTGGTTACATTGTTGTGGCTTTGTTGCGTCCAGGTTTTGTAGTTCGAGGTTTCTTCTATATGCTGGTTAACAAGAGATAATTTTGGGAATAGGGCTGGAGAGGTAAGGGTGAGAAAAACCAATATCAGATTGAAGTGCTGCTGTTTTTTATCACTCTTTTATCTATCCCCATTACTGGCGGCGAGTGATAACAGTGTTATTGAGATAAACATTAACTATTTAAAGCTGAATCAAGCTAAGTCTCCGGCGCTTTCAAATGTGATTGATATGGCGCGCGATAGCGGAGAACGAGGCGCTGAGCTGGCGGTTAATGACTCAAATACCACAGGTAAGTTTCTTAAACAGAATTTTGAACTGAACTATGTAGAGTTTGATTCAGCCAAAGTCCTATTGGCACACTTTTCCGCTGAGGTTAACGCTGGTCAGTCATATTTTATTTTAGATGTGCCTGCTGAGCTTTTGAGCAAAGCAGATGAATGGGCTGAAGATAAGCAGTTACTGATCTTTAATGTCAATGAGACATCGGATCTTCTCAGAGAGAAACAGTGTTTAAGCTCAACCCTTCACACCGTTCCTAGTGATGCAATGAGATCCGATGCCATCGCTCAATGGTTACTCAGCCGACGTTTTAACAAGGTGTTGCTGGTTAGCGGTAAAAATAAGCAAGATATGGCACTAAATAATTCTTTTAAACGTGCAGCTAAACGCTTTGGCATCAAGATATTGGATGAGAAACAGTGGCGTTTTGATACTGATTTAAGGCGAAGTGCGCAGCAGGAGGTACCATTGTTTACCCAAACTCGTGATGATTATGATGTGGTCTATGTGGCTGATAGAACCAAAGACTTTGCCGAATACCTTCCCTTTAATACCTATTTACCACGCCCTGTTGTGGGCTCCGCTGGTTTAGAAGCTTTATCCTGGCATTTCACCATAGAGCAGTGGGGGGCCGCCCAGTTACAAAATCGCTTTAATGCGCTGGCTGAGCGCAACATGAATGAGCTCGATTTTAGTGCCTACCTTGCGGTGAGAAGTATTGCCGAGGCGGTCCATCAACAAAAAACAGCAAGCCCCATAAAGATTATTAACTACATAAAGTCAGATGATTTTCAGTTGGCTGCCTATAAAGGCAGAAAGCTTAGCTACCGCCACTGGAGCGGTCAATTGAGGATGCCTATAGCCCTTGTTCAGCCCCATGGTGTGGTTTCGCTCTCTCCCCAAGCTGGGGTACTTCATCCAGTGACCGAGCTTGATACCTTAGGGTTTGATCGTCAGGAGTCGCAATGTGCTGGTCAAAAGGAGTCAATATGAAGCTAGCAATTATAGCTAATCCACTCGTTGGGATAAGTTGTCTGTTCGCACTTTCGTTACCTGCCGCAGAGCTGGCTTATGTCACCAATGAGAAAGATGATGATATCTCTGTGATTGATTTAGCTAGCCAAAAAGTGATTAAACGTATTCCCGTAGGTCAAAGACCGAGAGGAATAATCTTTAATCATGATAAATCTCTAGCTTATATCTGCGCCAGTGATTCAGATACGATTCAGATCTTAGATCTCGCCACAGAGGAGGTGATTGGCGAGCTTCCCTCTGGTGAAGATCCTGAGACCATTGCGCTGCACCCTGACGGGAAAACTATCTACACCTCCAATGAGGATGATGCGCTACTAACCGTTATCGATATTGCAACTCGTACAGTAAAGACTCAAATAGATGTGGGGGTTGAGCCAGAAGGGTTAGCAGTCAGTCCTGATGGCAAAATTGTCGTGGTTACCTCTGAAACCACCAATATGGTTCATTGGATCAATACCGAAACCTATGAGAATTTCGATAATACCTTAGTGGCTGCGCGCCCAAGATCTGCCATGTTTACTCAAGACAATAAACATCTTTGGGTTAGCTCTGAAATTGGTGGTGAACTGGTGGTGATTGATGTTGCTACAAGGAAGATTGTAAAAACATTCACGTTTGAGGTTAATGGGATCCACAGCGATAGGGTGCAGCCAGTGGGAATTGAGCTGAGCAGAGATGGCCGTTACGCCTTTGTGGCATTGGGTCCTGCAAATCATCTGGCTGTGATAGACAGAAAAACCTTAACTATTGAAAAATACCTGTTGGTAGGAAGGCGGGTATGGCAACTTGCCTTTAACCAAGATCAAAGTTTACTTCTGACGACTAATGGCGTTAGCGGAGATGTCTCTGTAGTCGATGTAGAAAACCTGAAAGTAACCAAATCTATCAAGGTGGGGCGTTATCCATGGGGAGTGATGATTAAGGAGGTTCAATGAGTATCGTGGTGAGAGATCTCTCCTACGGATATGGCAATAAAGAGGTGCTTAAACAGCTAAATTTCTCTTTAGGTACTGGCTTTAATCTACTACTGGGTCCTAACGGAGCTGGAAAGAGTACACTTTTTTCGCTGCTAACTGGCTTGTTTAATCGAGGGCAGGGTGAGATTGAGCTTTGTGGGCTAGATTTAGTTCAGCACAGAAGGGCGGCACTGTCGAAACTTGGCGTGGTGTTTCAACAGAGCACGTTAGATCTCGATCTGAGCGTGAAACAGAATTTGATCTATCAAGGATCGCTGCACGGACTCTCGGCAATGGATTCCCTCAACCGTGTTACACCAATCCTTGAAAAACTGGAGCTATCACAGAGACTGAACGAGCGTGTCAGAGTGTTGAATGGCGGCCACAAACGACGGTTAGAGATCGCCCGAGCCTTGATGCATCGACCTAAAGTGATTCTGCTCGATGAGCCCACCGTTGGTTTAGATACAGACAGTCGACTACTGATTATTGAACACGTTAGACGATTAGCGAAAGAGATGGATATCTGTGTTTTGTGGGCGACACACTTAATGGATGAAGCTAATAGCGATGATGAACTTCTGCTGCTGGACAGAGGTCAAATATGCGCTGCAGGGCAATGTCAGAAGCTTTATACAAAGCATGGAGTTAACGATCTGTTTGAGCTATATCGGAAGTTGACTCAGCAAGTGGAGTTAATGTGAATATGATGCCCTATTACTACTGCTTAGTTGGCATCATTAAGCGTGAATTTCTACGTTTTGTACAGCAGCGCACCCGCTTACTAAGTGCGCTTATTCGTCCCTTACTTTGGCTAGTCGTGTTTGCGGCAGGTTTTCGGGCGGCCTTAGGGGTATCGATAATGGAACCCTATGGCACCTATATCACTTATCAGCAATATATCACCCCTGGACTGTGTTGCATGATTGTCCTGTTTAATGGCATGCAGAGCTCACTCTCTATGGTGTATGACAGAGAGATGGGGAGCATGAAGCTTTTATTGATCAGTCCGCTGCCAAGACCATTTTTATTGCTTTGTAAGCTGATAGCCACCGCGATATTGTCACTGATTCAGGTCTGTATCTTCCTATTGATAGCTCAGTTTGTGGATGTCGATACCCCTGTTTGGGGTTATGTTACTGCGATACCGGCTATCTTTTTAATTGCGTTTTTTCTCGGGGCGCTGGGTTTACTACTTTCAAACTTAATCAAACAGTTAGAGAATTTTGCTGGTGTAATGAACTTTGTCATTTTCCCTATGTTCTTTCTTTCAAGCGCGCTGTATCCATTGTGGAAGATGAAAGAAGCAAGTCTTTGGTTATATTGGATTTGTAACTATAATCCATTTAGTTATTGTGTTGAGTTATTAAGGTTCGCGCTTTATCAAGAGTTAAATATTAGCGCTTTTTTAGTGGTTTTTCTGGCCACGATTCTAGTTTCGGTATTGGCTATGTTTAACTTCGCACCTAAGCGTACTTTCAGAGGGTAAGATGCGATTACTGTATCCAGATATTGAGCCTTATGCAGATCACCTGCTCTCTATGCCTGCCAAAAAAGGGGAGGTGGTACACCAGCTTTATGTGGAGGAGTGTGGTAATCCAGAGGGAGTGCCTATTGTTTTCCTCCACGGTGGCCCAGGTTCTGGCTGCCGGGCTTCACATCGGTGTTATTTTAACCCAGAACTTTACCGGATCATCTTGCTCGATCAACGTGGGTGTGGACGTTCAAAGCCCTACGCTTGCCTTGAAAACAACAACACAGACTATTTAATTGATGATCTGGAGCAGATAAGAGATAGGCTTAATATCGATAAGTGGGTGGTGTTTGGTGGCTCCTGGGGAGCAACGTTAGCCTTAGTTTATGCAGAACATTACCCAGAGCGTGTTCTGGCGATGATTCTACGTGGCGTGTTTTTAGGCCGGCAGCAAGACATTGACTGGGTGTATAGCGACGGTGGCGCCGCTAACGTGTTTCCAGAGGCTTGGAAACAGCTTATGTCAGTGTTAACAGATGATGAGCAACTTATGCCACTAAAGAGCTTGTATGCCTTACTTGTTGGTACTGATTATATTCGCCGCTCACAGGTGTTGCAGGCGTTTAACCAGTGGGAGCAACAGATAGTGACCCTAAGAGAGGAGAGTTTTAGCTTAACTGAAGTACTTGCTGAAACCCTCCCAGAAGTGATGATTAGCGAGCCCTACGAAGGCGCCGCAGCTATTATTCAGCTCTACTACAGCCTGAAACTGTGCTTTATTGAACATAAACCTATATTGTCCAGTATTGATAAAATAAGACAAATTCCTACTTATATCGTTCATGGCCGCTATGACATGGTGTGTCCTCTCAGACAAGCTTGGACGCTGTCAAAAGCTTGGCCAGAAGCGCGTCTGACTGTATTGCCTTTAGCTGGGCACTCAGCAGGAGAGGCGAGTATGGTCGATGCGCTGGTGGAGTTAACGGATAGTGTTGGCAGTGATTTGAGTGCAAACTCGCTTTAATTGGTATGTATTAAAAGACTGGTTTAGCAAACAAAAAGCGCGACTCAATGTGAGACGCGCTTTTTCTATTTGCTAGTGTTTAATTTACTAAAACTATCTAATACATGAAGAAGTTAGAACTTAAACTCTGCGCCTGCATAAGCGAAGCGACCTTTACCACCACCATAGTTGCTGTCGAAATTACCTCTTCCGCCAATAGCCATGAATGGACCTCTGTCATCGAAGATGTTATTCACACCACCGAAGAAGCGAAGCTCGCCATCATTAGCTAGATCTAACGTATAGGATACTGACAGATTGTGGGTGATGTATGAAGGTAAGTTATAGAATGAGTCATCTAATGCCTCTGGCTCCAGTACGCACTTATCACTTCCATCTGCACAGTATTCATTATTTTTGGTGATTGCTTTCTCCCAATCATCGTATACTGAACGGCTTGCAACAACAGCACTCTTAAAGCGTGTGCTCCAACGAACTCGCCAAGCATCGTCGTAGTACCATGAAAGTGATGCAGTTACCTTATCTTCAAAGATATCTTGTGAAAGATCCCCTTCATAATTAGTTGTTGCTGGGCCTTCAGGGCTTTGCACTGTTTGCTCGTAACCAATGACATGTGTCCAATCAGCTTTAAACTTCAATGAGCCATATTTATCGAGTTCATACCTGTACTCTGCGGCGAAATCAAAACCATTAGTTTTGATCTCATCAACATTATAAACACGTTGATTAACAGTAGTTATTTGCCCCTCTGCATCACGTTGAATATCATTACAGAAATTATTATCGTCACCAAAATCAAGTGAAGAGTTATAGCAGTAATCAATAATATCTTCATTCGAGAAAGAAGATATCGCATCGCTTATCGTGATGTCGTAATAGTCAACTGCAATACGTAATCCCTCGGCAAACTCAGGTGCTAATGTGATACCTAGAGTGTAAGTATCTGCTGTTTCCTCTTTTAGCTCTGAGTTACCAACATTAGGGGAGTAACCGTTATTATCATCTTCGAACTCACTGCCATCCGCGATAACCGCAGCTATACCAGGCTCTAAGCGACAGTTGTCATGGCCTGCATCGGTAGAAGTCAATGTTGTGCCTTCACAGATATCATCGAAACTATCATAGTCGCCACGCGGAGGTGATAGTAGTTCAGTAATACTTGGTGCGCGCTGAGCTCTTGCCCAGTTAGCACGTATTGCATAACCTTCGACTGGTTGCCAAGTCACCCCTGTTTTATAGCTCTGAATTAGTCCCGTACCAGACCAGCTATAATCGGCTAGACGTGCCGATACTTCTGCTGTCAGGCTCTTAGCTCCTGCTACATCTTTAAGTAGTGGAAAGGCTGCTTCACCAAACACCTCATAAACGCTGACATCGCCAGAGAAAGTCGGTACATAGTTGAATGAAACGCCACCTAATGGCACATTCGTATCCACACTTTGTTCATCTTTGCGATATTCAAAACCGAAAGCTGAAGCAACTGGCCCTGCTGGCATCTCAAAAAGGTCACCAGCAATATAACCAAGTACAGTTGTTTGTTGTACATCTGTCGAAATGGTGGGGGTTGCGCGTATATAATCGGCTGCTTCGGGTGTGATAGAACCTTCGCCAAACAGATTAATAGGCACACAACCTGCAGCACGAGCATCGGCATCAGCGCACTGTATTGTGCCGTCATCGAGCTTTTCTGCGTTTAAAGCATGAGTAAGATTTGCTATGTATAGCTCATTATAACGGGTCTGCTCTTGGGTAAATTTACCATAGCCAACTGATAGGTCCCAGTCCCAGTTTCCATCAAATATTGTACCTTGAAGCCCAGCCCATGAACGAATGGTTTTACGGGTATTATCATTGATGATATTGCCAACTTCATCGAAACCTCTATCCCACTTTACGCCCTTACTGCTAGCTTGATCGTAGATCTCTTGTGGCATATAAGGGTTATTTTTCGGGATTCGTCCAGCTCCAATCTGGCTGCTTTCCCCTGTTACAGGGTCAATAACAACGATGCCATCGAACTCATCTTCGCTTTCAGGTGATTTTTGGTTAATAGAGCGGTTTTCACTGTACTGAACTTGAAAATAGCTTTGGATGTCGTCAGTTAGCTCAAAGTCAACTTTAATTGCAGCCGAGATAGCTTCATCTGGGACTTTTAACATCACAAACTGATTGAAGTCACGACCATATTTCTCTTCATGCCAGTCATCTCGTAGACCGTTTTCATCGTACCAAAAACCAGAGTCCGGCTTATAACTACTTTTTTCATCAAACACACCACCTGCAATGGAGTCACTTAGATTACGCCAATCTGCTTGTGTCATGTCTCTCATACAAGTTCCCTTGCTTGAGGTGTTATCTTCACTGTACATGGCATTGCACATCTCTGCCGTATTGTATCGCCAAGATTCTTGCTGTTGCGCACGGTCACGATCCCAATAAGATAGACCATATTGTTTATCGTAAGTTGAGCTAAAGAAGAGATAGCCACGATCATCAGCAAATTCAGTACCATAATCTAAGTCTAAGGTGAACTCTTTAGCACCGCCCTCTGTACTCTCGCCGCCACGAGCTTTAAAAGAGAAGCCCTCTTTATCTTGCTGAGTGATGATATTTACTACACCTGCAATAGCATCTGAGCCATAAGCTGCTGATGCGCCACCTGTAATGACTTCGACTCTTTCAACCATACCTGAAGGGATAGTTGATAGGCTGACATAGTTACCTGAGTAACTATTAGACACGACTCGTCGTCCATCAATTAAGGTTAATGTCCGGTTGGTTCCTAGCTCACGAAGATCAATTGTAGATAGGCCGGTATTTTGTACACTGGATTGTGAGTTACTGTTACTGCTACCTTCTGATATTTGAGGAAGCTCCTCAACTAAAATCTCTGCCAGAGAGCCTAAACCTGTATCTTCGATGTCATCTCTGCCTAACACTGCTAGAGGTGTTGTTATACTAAAACTATCTCGACGCAGACGTGAACCTGTTACAGTAATTTTTTCTTGAATCTCTGGCTCTTTTCCCTGTTCATCTGCAGTGGCTTCAAGTTTGGGTTTTGCAATCTCTGTGTCATCGGCAGCATATACTTGTGGCGCTAAGCTTAATGCGCCCCCCATGATGGCGGTTTGTATTGCTATGGTGATCAGCTTTTTATTCATCTCTCCATCCTTATATTTTTTGTTATCTGTTTTTCTGCCAACTGTGTCTCTGTTCAATGCTTATGGACAATTTATTCAGTATGGTCATTAATCCCCGGTATAAACAAAACACTCAACTCTGTAAGATTGAACAGATTAGTTGTAGGACATAACATCTAAACAAGTTTGTTATGCAAACATCTATTGGGTGTAACAGCATGCTAACAATTAGGTCTGGCTAGTCAAATTCGACAAAATGCATAAGTCACTGATAAATAAGGTGTAGATATTAAATAGATGTAAAAATGAGGTAAAACCGAGCAGGTTGAGAGGGAGTGTAAATCATAGTCACTAAAACAGTTTATTAACTTTTTCGGCAGTGGATATTTATCTCTGAATAAAATTTGGTCGCTGAATAGTAAATATACTCTCCCAGTTAAAACGATAAACTGAGAGAGTTAGATGATTATTTAGTCACCTCTATTGAATGATTAGACAGGTTTTCTGTTAACTAAGCTTATTTAGAGTTCATGACTGAGCTCAATCATGGAGCCAAGTTTGGGACTGAATAGTTGCTGATGTAGTCTTGCTGCGAACTCATCTGTCATGCCTGAGATATAGTCGGCAATGACTCTATGGCAGTTTAGCCCTTTGTTGTGGCTTTCTCGCCACCTTTCTTGAGTATGGGTTGGTAATAGGCGTTCAGGATCCGACTCAAATGCCTCAAAAAGCTCCATTACTGTTTGTTGCCCTTTGTACTCTAACATCTGAATTTCAGGCTTTCTGATGACGAATTTATAGACAAATTGTTTTAATACCTCTAAAGCAGAATCAAACTCATCATCTAGTGCGGCATTGAAACGTAAGAGAGGTTCAGTAAACGCTAAATCCTCTTTAAGATCTATGGCGGTAACGAAGCCATTGACTAAGGTACCAATGGCATCTTTTCTCTGGTGATGATGGTGAGAGAAAAGTTTATCTCCTATGGTGGCAAACTCCTCGCGTATCCAACTATCTTTACTATTTTTTAAGGTTTCTGTCACATCGCTGTGCCATTGAAAGCTGCTCACAATTCCCATCACAATGGCATCCTCAAGATCGTGGACTGCGTAAGCGATGTCGTCGGCCAGTTCCATAATGGAGCAATCTAAGGATTTATATCGCGTACGCTTGTGCTTACCTGTTGCTGCTGTATGGGTTTGTAAAAATCGCTCTCTGTCGGAGTCAATTAAGGGAGCCAGTACCCAGTCCAAAATAGCTTTATCATCATCAAAAACACCTTTGACTGGTGGCCAGTCTGCGGGTTTTAGTTGACGGATGTTATTAACCTCTGCCTGTTGGCTATTGTGGTGGAGTGATGAGTAGAGTCCTGGGTACTTAAGTACTCCAAGCAGCGTTCGACGGCAGAGGTTCATGCCAAAACACTCTGTGTAGGGCTCAAGTCCGGTAAGTATTCTAAAGGTCTGCCCGTTCCCTTCGAAGCCACCATGATTGCGCATCATATAGTTTAATGCGACCTCACCACCGTGTCCGAAGGGAGGGTGGCCTATATCGTGTGCCAAGCAGAGGGATTCAATTAGGCTCATTGAGTCAAACAGCGGTAGATGTTGTGGTTGCTTTAATTTGAGTTGAGCTCGAATACCTGTACCAATCTGAGATACTTCAAGGGAGTGAGTAAGCCGAGTACGGTAGAAGTCATTCATTCCGACACCTAAGACCTGAGTCTTAGCCTGTAATCTTCTAAACGCCGCCGAGTGCAGTATTCGAGCACGATCTCTTTGAAAGGGGCTGCGATGATCATTACGCCTTTTTTTATCTTCATTAAGACGTCTTTCATGCCATGGGGATGCGATCATGCTTCTCCTTACTCACTATGAATGATTGACCTTTGCTATATGGCTAAGGTTATTGAACTGCAAGTTTATGATAAATTTATTAAAGTAACTTATTGATATCATCTAAGCTTAGTTTGAAACTAGGCACATAGCAGTCGACAAAATATTTAACTGCAGGATCAGGGTTCTTATCTAATGATTCAATTAAACGTTTTCTTGCAGTATTAAATTCATTATTGCCTGCTCTAAGTTCTTCGAGACATTTCAGGAAGGCGCAGATAGTATCGGCAGATTTTACCAACAACTTATATTCGCTATCGGCATGTTCGCTTGACAGGAGTGGTTGGTACTCCTGCTGGAATTCTTCGGGAACCATCTCGAGGAGTCTATGCTCAGCAATTGCTTCAATCTTTTTGTATTCAGCCTCAATCTCTTTATTAAAATATTTCACCGGCGTGGGTAGGTCACCAGTTAAAATCTCGCTGGCATCATGAAAGATTGCTACGGTTGCAGCTCTGTCAGGACTTAGCTTGGTTCCAAATTTTTGATTGCTAATTATTGCTAGCGCATGGGCTACCATAGCGACTTGTAGCGAATGCTCCTGGACATTTTCACTACGAACGTTATACATAAGTGGCCAGCGTTGAATTAATTTCATTCTTGCAAGATGGGCGAATAGATGACTCATAGTGGGCAACTCTATTGAAACAAACTTGTGGCGTTACATTAGCATAGGGTATCCCATATAGAGCAAGTATTAATTGCAGAGTTAGTAAAATGCAGTGACAGATATATCTGTAAGTTTGATTATTGAGCTTTATAGTTTGTCGAACTTGATAGTTGCTTACTGGCACAGCTTCTGCTTACTGTCTAAAATTTAAATGAAGTTAACTTTCTCATTAGCATCGATAAACTCAATCGCTACCGAGAAAAATTAGGTTCACTCTTTCAGGAATTGTCAATGGAGAAGATTGTGATACATTCGCCAACATATGAGTTTAGTCTTTTGGACCATATGTCCTGCAACACTGAGGTGAATATCCAGATCTTGGAACCAGATCAGGTGCTTCGTCTTCACTCGCGTTTTATCGGTGTTGATCCCAAACGTATGATAATTCTTGAGTTAGGGGGCGATGCTCAATGGCAGAAGGCGCAGAATTTTCTATTTATTGGCCAGGAAGTTATTGTTCGAATTATCAGGAGTAATGAGCCTAAGGCTAATGTACTAGCCTTTAAAAGTAAGATCCAGAGGGTGGAGAGGAATCTTGGGTACTGGCTCTTAATAGATTACCCAGAAGAGCTGCAGAAAGTTGCATTGAGACATCAGTCTCGGCTTCCCATTAGCCTTAGCTCTGCAATCGTTCCTGCAAAAGATAAAGAAAACAGTCAAAAGGATAAGCCACTAGCCTTGGGGGCATTAAAGGATATCTCTATAAAAGGAGGGGCTTTTATCAGCTCAGGGCTTAATATTATTTTGTGTGAGGAGTCTTACCTGTTGAAGGTTGAATTGTCATCACAACTGGACACTGAACTTGTGCCAATTACCATTAAGAATATTTTGCCTATCGAGCATGATGATGAAGCATTTCAGTACGGTTTTACAATCAACTGCTCTCAGGCTAAAGCTGAGTCTATCGTGCATAAACTGCTTATGTGCCATCTGTTGAAGTAGTTTATAGAAGATTAAAAAGCGACCTGCTTAGCTGCTGAGGTCGCTTTTTTGAAGAGTATAGAGTAGTAATTGATATTACTGTCTGTAACCATCCATAAAGTCACCAAATTCGGTGAGTGCTTTTTCAAGATCTTCTTTATGAGGCAGGAAGACCACTCGTAGATGATCCGGTTCTGGCCAATTAAAGGCGGTGCCATGAACCAAGAGTATTTTTTTCTCTTTGAGTAGATCCAGAACTAAACGTTCATCATCACGTATATTAAAGCGCTTATCTAACTTTGGAAACGCATACATGGCCCCCTTAGGGCATTTAACGCTGATCCCAGGGATAGAGTTGAGCAATTCAACACAGGTGTCACGTTGGACTTTCAAACGTCCCTCATTGATCACTAGCTCATTGATACTCTGATATCCACCCAGTGCAGTTTGAATGGCATGTTGATTTGGCACGTTAGCGCATAAACGCATTGATGCTAACATTTCTAAGCCTTCAATGTAGCTCTTAGCCGCTTTAAGGTTTCCTGACAACATCATCCAACCGACACGAAAACCAGCTGCGCGGTAAGATTTTGATAAGCCATTAAAGGTGACCGTTAAGATATCATCAGAGAGACTGGCTGCTGGCACATGCTGTGCTTCGTCATATAATATTTTGTCGTAGATCTCATCGGCAAATAGGATAAGGTGATGCTCTCTACAGATCTCGATCGCCTCAAGGAGCAGCTCTCTTGAGTAAACAGCTCCTGTGGGGTTATTGGGGTTAATCAGTACAAGAGCACGGGTTCTTGGAGTGATTTTAGCTCGAATATCATCTAGATCGGGAAACCAATCGGCTTCTTCATCACAACGGTAATGTTGTGCTTTACCGCCAGAAAGATTAACGGCTGCGGTCCATAGTGGGTAATCGGGTGAGGGGATCAGTACCTCATCGTCTGTATTGAGCAGCCCTTGCATCGCCATGACAATCAGCTCAGATACGCCATTGCCAATATAGACATCTTCAATATCAACTCCGAAGATACCTTGAGATTGATAATGCTGCACTATGGCCTTACGGGCAGAGAATAATCCTTTTGATTCACAATAGCCCTGAGCACTAGGTAAATTGAGGATAACATCACGTACAATCTCCTCTGGCGCTTCAAAACCGAAAGGTGCAGGGTTACCAATATTGAGTTTTAGGATACGGTGGCCTTCATCTTCAAGGCGACGTGCTTCCTTGTGCACTGGGCCTCGGATGTCATAACAGACTGAATCTAATTTATTTGATTTGATAATTGGACGCATCCACAACCTCTAAAATGCTAAGTCGGTTCAAGGTAAAATTCCAGCCGCACTTAGGTATTACTTATGTAGAGGGACAATAGCTAATTATGGTGTAATTGAGAAGTGCTTTACTGTGTTTATTACTGATTAATCCGACAATATCTTTAGATTATCTCTCTATAACTTAGCTATCAATAAAAGCTTTGTGGTTAAATATGCTTTTTTGCGGTTATTTTGCGGGTTTATGTTCTGATTCGGTGTGGGCTAGGGTATAAAAAAGCCAGTGGTGTCCACTGGCTTTTAAACTGAATTTAATTAAATTCTTTAAACACGCTTTTTGAATTCACCGGTGCGAGTATCGATCTCAATCATATCACCGGTTTTAACGAAATCTGCAACGCTCAGAGTCGCACCACCAGAAACTGTGGCTGGCTTCATCACTTTACCAGAAGTATCACCGCGAGCAGATGGCTCCGTGTAAGTCACTTCACGAACGATAGTGGTAGGTAGTTCAACAGAGATAGCTTTACCTTCGTAGAAAGTTACCTGACAAACCTCTTCCATGCCGTCGACGATATATGCCGATGCATCACCTAGGTTACCTGCTTCTACATCGTATTGGTTGTACTCTGCATCCATAAATACATACATAGGATCAGCGAAGTATGAGTAAGTACAATCAAGACGTTCCAGAATGATATCATCCATCTTGTCTTCACCTTTAAAGGTGGTTTCAGTACTTGAATCAAGTAATACGTTCTTTAGCTTCATTTTTACAATAGCAGCGTTACGGCCAGAACGAGTTGTTTCAGTTTTTTGTACAACCCATGGGCTGCCATCTAACATGATCACGTTACCTGGACGGATTTCATGAGCAGTTTTCATTACACTATTTCCTATTTTTGGACTTTCTGTTTTAGAGCAGCATCTTAGCTATTTTTGACGAATTGAACCAGTCGAGAAGCAAGATCTGCGTCATTTAATGCGTTAACAGGCCATTCTCGTGCATGTTGCAGTAACGGTCTATTAACTGAATCTAGGTGTTGCCACTGGGTTTTAACCCTGTTTTGTGCCCCTTGGTTAAAGGCTAAATTTAATGCTGACCAGTACTCGGCAATTTTAGGAGCAAGATTATCGCAGTAAACTTGCATAAAAGCTTCTAATTTTACGAGATGGTAATCATCTTCTTGAGGATATATGTGCCAAATGAAAGGTCTAGCAGCCCATTGGGCCCTTAAAAATGAATCTTCGCCTCTGACAATATTAACATCACAGCTCCAGAGTAACTTATCAAACCCCTGTTGGTCTGTCATAGGTAAGATATGAATGGTTAGCTGCTTGTACTCATAGCGCTGTCCTGGTTGTATTAATTCGTATTGGATAGGGAGCAGATGAGATAGGCTATGTAAACTACGCCCTTTAGGGATAAGCAGGTGCACTTTTTTTTGCGCGTGTTGCCATAACTCACACAGCGCTGCTAATGCTTCAGTCTCATAACTGAATACACTGATGCACTGATCATCCTTATCGATACCTTGGAGTCCTAAATGCTCAAATAGCGCCAGCTTGTTTTTGGGTGTTGCTTGCCACTGCTCACGCTCGGTAAACAGTGACTTTTCGCAGATAAGTCCACCTGTTTTATCGGTAAAGCCAGGGAAAAAGAAAAACTTTTTCAAACCACTTTTTTGTAATGAGGGAAGGGCATGACAGCCATCGACCCAAGCTTCTGCGCTGAGGTATTCCAGATTTAACCATAACGGTGGTGTTGCTTTAGTGTCCTTTTTCAGGGCTATCAAGGACTCAGTTACCTCCAAGGGAAGTTCACAGGCAAAGGCTTCAATGATGACACTACCAGGGTCGAAAGTGATATCTAAAGGCGAACTCCACCTAAGTATATCAACACCGCAAAATTGTTGGCTGGTCAGTGATGGATCAAGTTCAGGTAAAATATGGGAAAAACTATGTAGATCATCAACCCAGAGTTTTATCTTAAGCTCGTATTCATGGGCCAGCTGTTTAGCTAAGCGCCAGGTAACACCAATGTCACCGTAATTGTCGACGACAGCGCAGAAGATATCCCAATGTTTATTGTCAGTTTCAGTGCTCATTAACGTCCAGTGCTTTATCTATTGGCTAAATACTAAATTAACATAAGTGCTCTGACCTCCATGGTCTAAAGCGTTCCATACGCTTATAGACATTCCCCATTTCCCTATGGGTCACTGGAGGAAATGTCTTCAAGATGTCTGGAGCATCTAAGACCTGACACAAAGTAAATTTATATCCATCCATGGTAAATTTACATAAGTGTTCCAGACACAAAAAAGCGGCATTAAGCCGCTTTTTTGTGATTATCCGTGCTTCTAAAGAAGATTAATCTTCAAGTTCAGCTAGGCACATCTCTTCATGGATCTGTTTAACCCAAGCGTCAACACGCTCTTCAGTTAGCTCTGGTTGACGATCTTCATCAATACCTAAGCCCACAAAGTGCTTGTCATCCACAAGGCCTTTAGATGCTTCGAAATCATAGCCTTCAGTTGGCCAATGACCGATAACAATACCGCCACGGGCTTCAACTATCTCATTAACCATGCCCATAGCATCAAGGAAGTACTCGGCGTAGTCTTCTTGATCGCCGCAACCAAAAATGGCGACGAGCTTATCTTCAAAGTTGATCTGTTCAAGCTCAGGGAAAAAGTCATCCCAGTCACACTGAGCTTCACCGTAATACCAGGTAGGGATACCAAAAAGAAGAAGGTCATACTCTTGTATCTGTTCTTTTGTACTCTTCGCGATGTCTTTAACATCGATCATCTTTTTGCCCAGTTTTTTCTGGATCATCTTGGCGACGGCTTCAGTATTACCTGTATCGCTACCGAAAAAAAGACCTACAGTTGCCATTGTCTTTCCTATATCTAATTAGCAGTGTTTGTTATCGTTATCAGAAGGGTTAAGAGTTAACCTGATTCTGCAATATCAATTCGATTAATTGGCTTCGACTAATTTTACTGGCCAAAGCCTTTTCATTCAAGGCGTCATACAAATCTTGTGACACCTTTAACTCTATTCGTTTTAATCCGTTAGCTTTATCACGTTGGATCTGATTTCGCTTATTGACCTTTAATTGCTGGTCTCTAGGTAGCGGATTACTTCTAGGACGACCACGTCGTTTCTCTGTTGCGAACAGATCAATTGTGGTTCTGTCTGATGTTTCTTTAGCCATTTAATCAATGTTTAACCAATGCCTGAGCCTTCCCAGAACATCTGTATTAATCCCTTTGCAATAAACCCGGCACAGCCGAGAAATAACACAAGCCAAACGATGTTACGGCCAAATTTAGGGACATTGCCCTGTTTTAGCACATCTCGTATGGCCATACCGATAAAGAAAAAGATCGCTGCGAAAAATAGGTTTAGACCTAACGCTTCGATCTGTTCCATATACTGAGATAACATCTGCGCTCCTCAGGCCAAAAAGTGTCGAGGTATATAGTGCGAGAGCTAATGCTGGGTTCTGCCCTATATGCCGAGATAACATTTCAAGCATCTTTAGGCTCAAAAAGTATCGTGATTTATAGTTGGGGAGCTTTATGCTCAGTGCCACCTACATACTCAGAGATAACAATTCAAGCTTCTTCTGGCTTAAAAGAGGCGCGAATATATCATAGATGACACGTGTCTGCTATATCCTAAAATGTCTAAAACTTGATTATTTACTTTCATGTTTTTGAATGAACTCAGACACGATCCGATTGAAAATGACGGGTTTTTGAGCGTGTAGCCAGTGACCAGCTCCCTCAATCGTTTTAGCTTGTACGTTCGGAAATTGGGCCATTATGGCTGCTCTATGCGAAGCGGTAACATAGTCAGAGTCACCGCCACGTATAAATAAGCTAGGACCTGTGTAACGCTCTTTTGCCGGAATAGTGTTGTTGTACCAAGCGATCATATCAGGGTAACAATCGAGCAAGCCTGACAGGTTCATCTTCCACTTAAAGCTCGTTTCATCACGGGTGAGATTTTTTAGTAGGAACTGCGCTGTTCCTGCATCGATCCCCGATGCAGTCAGAGAGTTAAGTGCTTGAGCGCGACTTTCAAGTTGGCTTAGGTCAACATTTTGCAATGCATCAAATACATCACTGTGTCGGTTTTGGTAGCTGACAGGGGCAATATCGGCAGCGATTAAACTGGCGATCCTATCTGGATATGAAAGTGCTGTAGCCATGGCAATTTTCCCGCCCATGGAGTGACCGACAAGGTGTGCTTTCTCTATTGAAAGCTCATCCATCAACTCTATCATGGCCTTAGCTAATGCTGGGTAATTCATCGTAGGCCAATGGGGACTCAGGCCATGATTTGGCACATCAACACGAATAACCTGATTGTGCGACTCTAGGCTATTACTTAAGTTTTTTAAGTTGTCTAAATTGCCAAATAGGCCGTGGATTAAGATCACTGCGGGACCTTGACCTGTTGAGGTGTAGTTCATGTAAACCTATTAAAGCGTAAGGAGGTCAGATATTGTGCCTCATCTCAGTCATTGACATCAAGATTGAAAGTCGTCAGCTCTCTTTACTGTTTTGATTTTAGACAAACAGTGTCTTTTCTTCTATCTAATGAGCAAGTATTTCAAAATTGAGAGAAAGGGTCTTTATTATAAGGCTAAAGATGGCATACACTTGTGAAACGATCGGATGACAATAAAAATGATCGAATTACTATTTCTTTCCATAAAGTGAGTTTATGGTTTGGGGCAAACATTTCTAGTAAGGAAGATGAACGCATGAAATATATAGAGGTTGATGAAGAGTTATATCGCCTTATTGCCAGTAAGACTGAAAGGATCGGCGAGAGTGCTTCTGAAATCTTACGTCGACTCCTTGGTTTGGAAGTGGAAGCATCGGCAACGCAAGAGAAAGATGAGCCCGAGGTGATTAGCCAACCCGGTTTAGAAGAGACGGCAGATGTTGAAGATAAGCCAAGATTTATCGACCTTCATTCAAGCATCAATAAAGAGGAGTTAGCGGCGGCAAAAGGTGCCGTTGGACGTTTCCTGTTTATCCTTGAAGCTGTCTATTTGGCTTCGCCTGAGCAGTTTGCACAAGTACTTAAGATTAAAGGTCGTGACAGACTCTATTTTGCCACATCAAAACAATCTCTGTTAAAAGCCAGTAAATCAGCAAATCCAAAAGAGATTGGCCAAAGTGGTTACTGGGTAACGACAAATAATAACACCGCTAAAAAGCGTACGATTTTGACAGAAGTTTTGCACCAATACGGCACTGTAGAGGCGCAAATTGAGTCAATCACTCGCAATATTTAAGCGGTAATTAGATACAGCAAGATTTAGAGTGTTATTTTTTAGTTGAGAGAAAGGGGACAGTGTTGGCCATTCATGAACGTGCAGGGCAGGTAGCTTTACAAAAGGATTTGGTGAATATTCCAAAGTTGATGAGTCACTATTATCGGTTAACGCCAGATAGCAAGATAGACACTCAAAAAGTCACTTTTGGTACATCAGGGCACAGAGGCTGCGCCTTATCGCGAAGTTTTAATGAGCAACACATTCTTGCAATCGTGCAAGCCGTTGTCGATTACCGTTCAGGTGCAGGGATCACAGGAGCCCTTTATCTAGGCATAGACACACACGCGTTATCTCAAGCTGCATTTATTACGGCGATTGAAGTACTGGTGGCTAATCATGTGCAGGTCATTGTTCATAAAGATGATGGCTTTACACCGACCCCTGTTGTCTCCCATGGGATCATTACGGCTAATAAGCACAGTGAAATACTTGCTGATGGGTTAATTATTACACCATCACACAATCCACCACAAGATGGCGGTATTAAGTATAACCCCCCTCATGGTGGTCCAGCAGAGGGTGAGATCACCCAGTGGATTGAAGATAGAGCCAATCATTATCTTGCACAGAATTTAGCAGGGGTTAATCGCCTTGATTACACCCAATCTATGCAGAGTCATTTAGTTCAAGAGGTGGATTTAATCGCACCTTATGTTGATGATCTAATTAATGTTATTGATATGGATTCCATCAAGAAAGCAAAAGTGAGATTGGGCGTTGATCCACTTGGAGGCTCAGGGATCCATTATTGGGCAGAAATCGCTAAACGCTACGACCTTGACATTACGTTAGTGAACAAGAGTATTGATCCAAGTTTTGGATTTATGCCGCTGGATAAAGATGGCAAGATCCGCATGGATTGCTCATCTCCCTACGCGATGTCTGTTTTATTAAAGCACAAAGACAATTTTGACCTATGTGTAGGTAATGATCCTGACTACGATCGCCATGGCATCGTTTGCCCAGGCTCTGGCCTAATGAATCCAAATCACTTCTTAGCGGTGGCCATTGACTATCTGGTAACCCATAGACCTCAGTGGTCTAAATCCTTAGTGATTGGTAAAACGTTAGTTTCTAGTGCCATGATAGATAAGGTGTGTGAACAACATCAACGTGTGATGAGTGAAGTTCCTGTTGGGTTTAAGTGGTTTGTTGATGGTTTAGCGCAGTCGACCTTTGCTTTTGGTGGCGAAGAGAGTGCTGGTGCGGCTTTTTTACGACGTGATGGCACCACTTGGTGTACCGATAAAGATGGCTTTATTTTAGCCTTACTGGCCGCAGAAATGTTGGCAGTCACCGGTAAAACACCTGCAGAGCGTTATGATGAGCTGGTTGAACTTCATGGTGAGAGCTTTTATACCCGCGTAGATAGCCCTGTTACAGCCGAGAAAAAAGCCAAGTTTGCCAAGATTATTGCAGAAAATGTGGATACTAAGGTATTAGGTGACACTAGGTTAGCAGGTGAAGCGATCACAAGCGTACTGACAAAGGCGCCAGGTAATCAAGCCAAAATTGGCGGCATTAAAGTTGTGACTAACAATGCTTGGTTTGCTGCTAGACCATCAGGTACAGAAGCCCTATTTAAGATATATGGCGAAAGCTTTGTTAGCCAAAAGCATCTTGATGAGGTGATTGCTCAAGCACAAGCCATGATAGAGACGATGTTAAGTTAATAACCATATCGGTTTACATATTTTATCGAGCCCCTGTATTGTTACAGGGGCTTTTTGTTGGAGAATACATAAAAGCTTAATAGGCGATATGGCAGCTAGGAAGTTCATTTTTCTCTAGATAATTCTGATGGTACTCTTCAGCTCGGTGAAAAGTGAGCAGGGGAACTATCTCTGTCACGATATGGCGGGCACCCCATTTACCACTTCGTGCTAATGATAATTTAGAAAGCTCAGCTGCAGCTTTTTGCGCTTTGTCGTGGAAGAAAATCGTACTTCGATATTGGCTACCTATGTCTCCACCTTGTCGATTTAGACTGGTGGGATTATGATTTTTCCAGAAAACATCCAAAATATCTTCAAAAGTCACCTGCAACTCATCAAATTCGACTTGAACTACCTCTGCGTGGCCAGTTTCTCCTGTTTTTACCTCTTCATAACAGTTTGTAGAGTCTTTACCGCCCATATAGCCACATGTTGCTTTGAGCACACCTGGGACTTGTTTAAAAAAATGCTCGACGCCCCAGAAACATCCTGCTCCAAATGTTGCTACTGCCATAAATACCTCTTTAATGCCTAAAGTTTAATGATGTCTAACAACTAGCCTTGGCCGTTTAGCCGTCCGGATGTCTTTATTCTGTTTTACTCATAGACAAAATGCAAACAGTAAATGGAAAAAAGGTAAATTTTTTGGAATATGCTAGCTTTGAAATGCTGATAAATGGCTGATGTGGGAGTAAAATGTTACTATGCTAAATCCGAGTTTTCATAACAAAAAAGGATCTTGCTTAAATAGCCCTTTGTTGCGGTGTTTATGTAGGACAATAAGGAGTACCTCGTGTTACAAGCACTAAAAGAGTCTAAAGACTTTTTACAACTTACACTCGCCCAACCACAACATTTCGATGAAACATTCACATTTATGCTTGGCTCTCATACTCAAGTGGAAGTATGGGATACTGGAGTTATTGTGTTTGAACCTAAGGTCGCTCGGGGGAAAGACATTGTACTCTCATGTGCTGTACACGGTAATGAAACCGCGCCTATAGAGTTATGTAACGGACTGATAAAGTCACTGCTTGAAGAGAGGTTAATTGCGGAGCAAAGGGTACTTTTTCTTTTTGGTAATCCGCCAGCCATCATCAATGGCACCCGCTTTATTGATGAAAACCTTAATCGCCTGTTTAACGGAGCTCACTCTGTGGGTGAAGGGTTAGTTAACCCTGAACGTATTAGAGCAAAGAAACTTGAGTTTTACGTTGATAAGTTTTTTAGTTCATCAAAAGATAACAGCCATAAAATTCATTACGATCTTCACACCGCTATCCGTGGTTCTAAACACGAAAAATTCGCTATCTACCCATACAGACCAGGTCGTAAGTACAGTGGTGAGCAGATCATGTTTCTTGAAGCATGCGGTATCGATACTGTGTTATTTCATCATGAGCCCACCACAACATTTAGCTACTTTTCATCCCTTAATTATCAAGCCGATGCATTTACCATTGAGTTAGGCAAAGTGCTTCCAATGGGTCAAAATGATATGACGCGCTTTATCGCGCTCAACGAGATGCTTAGCCGCTTAATCGGCAATAAGTCCTTAGAACTGCCAGATTTTAATGCTAAAACGGTGAATCTGTATCAAGTGTGTCGAGCAATTAATAAAGGCTTTGATGATTTTGAGTTTACTTTCGCCAATGATGTAGAAAATTTTACCTCATTCCCTAAGGGCTATATTTTAGCCAAAGAGGGCGGGGAGAACATCAAGGTTGAACATGAGGTTGAAGCCATCGTCTTCCCTAATGCCAAGGTACCAGTGGGCCAACGAACGGTTTTATGTTTAAAGCCTGCCTCTACTGAGAATATAGACGGTTAAGTATTTGCTTTAACGATTAAGATTAACGGTGCCTGCTGTGGGTTTGCTCTTGAATGTAAAGCTAAACATACGGGCAGGCCCACCGTTAGTTTTTGCTAAGATAGAATGAATGGTTGATAGGTAGTTTACGTTAACGTAATGTTCTGCAACGCGTATAACAAGAATTAACTCTTCTCATGGGAAGAGGACTCAATAACAAAGCACTCAGCTGATAAGAGAATAGTATGAGCAACGCAACAAGCCAGAATGAAACTGTCCATCGTGTCAGTTTTCTCGATAGGGATTCAGTAAACATTCCTATTTTAAAAATCTTGCAAGCCGATGGTACCGTGTATGAAAACGCGGTATTACCAGCTATTGATGAAGCCCTAGCACATAAGATTTACGATACTTGTGTATTTACTCGGGTATTAGATGAGCGCATGTTGGGCGCACAGCGTCAGGGCCGGATCAGCTTCTATATGACCTGTACAGGTGAAGAAGCCTCTATTATCGGCAGTGCAGCATCACTTGATAATGATGATGTTATCTTAGCGCAATATCGTGAACATGCGGCGCTGAGATACCGTGGGTTTACCACTGAGCAGTTTATGAATCAGCTGTTCAGTAATGAGAAGGATTTGGGTAAAGGCAGACAGATGCCGATCCATTACGGCTCTTCTGAGCTGAACTACCAAACTATCTCATCACCACTTGCGACCCAGATCCCCCAAGCAACTGGCGTAGGTTATAGCCTAAAGATGCAGGGAAAGCGTAATATTGCGATCTGCTACTTTGGAGAGGGTGCCGCATCTGAAGGTGATTTTCATGCTGGTCTAAATATGGCCGCAGTGCTTAAATCTCCGACTATTTTCTTTTGCCGTAATAATGGTTATGCGATCTCAACACCAACCAGTGAGCAGTTTATGGGTAACGGTATTGCAAGTCGTGGCCCTGGTTATGGTATGCACACGATACGTGTTGACGGTAATGACATGCTTGCCGTACTTGCTGCAACTCAACAGGCGAGAGCCTATGCTGTTGAAAACAATGCGCCAGTACTTATAGAAGCCATGACTTATCGACTCGGTGCACACTCATCTTCGGACGACCCTTCAGGGTATCGCTCAAAAGATGAGGAAGCTAAATGGCAACAACACGATCCAGTTAAACGTTTTAAGCTATGGATGATCAACAAAGGTTGGTTAACCGAGAAACAAGACTCTGAGTTGTTTGAAAAATACCGTAGCGAAGTGCTAGCTGAGGTGAAGGTGGCAGAGAAGCTTCCTATGTCTAGTGTTGATACCTTGATTGAAGATGTTTACGACACGCCAACGCCGCGATTAAAGCAGCAGCTAGAGACGCTGAAAACACATATTAAAAAGTACCCGAAATCATATCCAAATAGCGAAGGGAGTGTATAAGCCGTGGCCGAAATTAACATGTTACAAGCCATCAATGATGCACTCTCTATGGCGATGGAAACCGATGACAAGACGATACTCTTCGGTGAAGATGTAGGCCATTTCGGTGGCGTATTCAGAGCGACTTCTGGTTTACAAGATAAATATGGTCGTGATCGTTGTTTCAATACCCCATTAACTGAACAGGGTATCGCTGGATTTGCTAATGGTTTGGCCTCAAACGGCATGACCGCAATTGCTGAGATCCAGTTTGCTGATTATATCTTTCCAGCGATAGACCAAATTGTGAATGAAACCGCCAAATTTAGATACCGTAGTGGTAATGAGTTTAATGTCGGCGGTGTCACTTTCAGAACGCCCTATGGCGGCGGCATTGCAGGTGGGCATTACCACTCGCAATCTCCAGAAGCGTATTTTACTCAAACAGCCGGCCTTAAGGTTGTGGTTCCGCGTAATGCTTATCAAGCTAAAGGGCTGTTGCTGGCATCGATCCGTGATAAAAACCCAGTTATCTTCTTTGAGCCTAAGCGTCTGTATCGTGCCAATATTGGTGAAGTCCCTGATGGGGATTATGAGATTGAGTTAGGTAAGGCTGAAGTTGTCCGTGAAGGTAAGGATATCACCTTACTTGCTTGGGGCGCTCAGATGGAGATCATAGAAAAAGCTGCCGATATGGCTGCAAAAGAGGGGATCTCCTGTGAAATCCTTGATCTTCGTACTTTAGCACCTTGGGATGTTGAAACAGTGGCTACATCAGTCAAAAAGACAGGGCGTCTGCTGATAAACCATGAAGCACCATTAACGGGTGGCTTCGCCGGTGAAATTGCCGCAACGATTCAAGAGGAGTGTTTCCTATATCTTGAATCTCCAATCAGCCGGGTCTGTGGGTTAGATACTCCTTATCCTTTAATTCATGAAAAAGAGTATATGCCTGATGCGCTCAAGACATTTGAAGCCATTAAAGCATCGGTAACATTTTAGGAGCTTGGCGATGATTAAAGAGTTTATTCTGCCTGATATTGGAGAGGGTGTCGTCGAGTGTGAGCTTGTCGAATGGTTAGTCAGCGAAGGGGATGTTGTTGTTGAAGATCAGCCCATTGCCGATGTGATGACCGATAAGGCTTTGGTGCAAATTCCGGCACCTCATGCTGGTGTGATTAAAAAACTTCATTACGCTAAAGGTGAGATAGCAAAAGTTCATGCACCTTTATACTCTGTTGATATTTCAGGGGAACTTACATCTTCTGATATCGCTGAGACCCAAGCTTTTGAATCAAAAAGTGAGATTGATAAGCAAGAGGTTGTAACCTCAGTTGAAAATACTTCATCACTAAGCTCTGTTCAAATAGAGGAGTTTCTTTTACCTGATATTGGCGAAGGAATTGTTGAGTGTGAACTGGTCGAGTGGCTGGTGAAAGAGGGCGATCTTGTTGTTGAAGATCAACCCATTGCCGATGTAATGACAGATAAAGCTTTAGTTCAGATCCCTGCCATCAAAACAGGAAAGATTGCTAAGTTACACTACCGAAAAGGCCAACTGGCTAAAGTCCACGAGCCTCTATTTTCGGTAGAAGTGGCAGTAGAAGCTGGTGTTGAAGCAGCTGTTATCTCTGAGGCTGAAGTGGTTAACGAGCCAGTTGTTTCTCAAGAGCTAGTCGCTCAAGGAAAAGCACTTGCCAGTCCAGCTGTTAGGCGTCTAGCTCGCAGTTTAGGTATCGATATTGCCAGTGTTTCCGGTACAGGTAAAAATGGTCGTGTGTATAAAGAAGATGTTAGTCGTCATCAGTCTGGTGCGGCAGTGACAACTTCTCAAGCTCAGAGTGAAATGATATCAGCGCCTCAAGCACTTCAACATACCGCTAGTTTGCAGGATCGTGTTGAGCCTATTCGTGGTGTTCAGGCCGTTATGGCTAAGATGATGACCGAGTCAGTGACCACAATCCCACACTTTACCTATTGTGAAGAGATAGATCTCACTGAACTAGTTAAGCTTAGAGAGAGTATGAAGAAAAAATACTCAACAGATGAGCTTAAACTCACTATGATGCCATTTTTCATGAAGTCGATGTCACTGGCATTAAAGCAGTTCCCAGTGATCAACAGTCGCGTAAATGAAGATTGCACTGAGCTGACTTATCTTGCGCAGCATAATATCGGCATGGCAGTAGACTCAAAAGTGGGGCTATTGGTGCCTAATGTTAAAGGGGTACAGGATAAATCTATTTTAGAGATCGCAGCTGAGATTACGCGTCTGACAACCGCAGCCCGAAGTGGCCGTGTTAGCCCTGACGATCTAAAAGGTGGCAGTGTTTCTATCTCAAATATCGGTGCATTAGGCGGAACGGTAGCGACACCTATCATCAATAAGCCTGAGGTTGCCATCGTCGCGCTAGGTAAGCTGCAAGAGCTACCAAGGTTTAATGAAAAGGGTGAAGTGGAAGCTAGGAAGATCATGCAGGTTAGCTGGTCTGGCGATCATCGAGTGATTGATGGCGGAACCATTGCCCGTTTTTGCAATCTCTGGAAGTGCTATCTAGAGGAGCCCCAGGAGATGTTATTGGCTATGCAGTAACAGATAAAGTTAGTGATAAAAAGAGCGCTTCGGCGCTCTTTTTATATTAAAAATTGATTTTTTTCTGTCGCATCCTGAATAGAGGTTAATTTTTCGGTCATATTTACGTATAATCCCGCTAATAAGAATTTCGTCCTGGTTGTAAAATGAGTCAGTTAGCCCCAAAAGTTGAACCAATTCAATACCCTTTTCCACCAAAACCACTTCCTTTATCTGAACATGAAAAGTCAGAATACAAGGCAAAGATCAAACAACTCCTGATAGACAGAGACGCAGTTTTAGTGGCTCACTACTACACAGATCCTGAGATCCAGGCGTTAGCGGAAGAGACGGGTGGTTGTGTTTCTGATTCACTTGAAATGGCGCGATTTGGTCGTGATCATCCAGCGAAAACCTTAATTGTTGCTGGCGTTAAATTTATGGGGGAGACCTCTAAAATTTTAAGTCCAGAGAAAACAGTATTGATGCCAACACTCGAGGCGACCTGTTCATTGGACATTGGTTGCCCAATTGAAACCTTTAGCGAGTTTTGCGATGCGCACCCAGATCATACTGTTGTTGTGTACGCCAATACTTCAGCTGCTGTTAAAGCGCGTGCCGATTGGGTGGTAACCTCAAGTATTGCCCTTGAGATTGTTGAGCACTTAGACAGTGAAGATAAGAAAATTATCTGGGGCCCAGATCGTCATCTGGGTAGCTATATTGCTAAAGAGACTGGCGCTGAAATGCTAATGTGGCAGGGAGAGTGCATTGTTCATGATGAGTTTAAAGCAAATGCATTGCGAGAGCTTAAAATACAGCACCCTGATGCCGCTATTTTGGTTCACCCTGAGTCTCCAGCTAGCGTGGTTGAACTTGCAGATGCAGTGGGCTCAACAAGTCAGCTTATTAAAGCTGCTCAAACCATGGAAAATGACACCTTTATCGTGGCTACAGATAAGGGGATCTTCTATAAGATGCAGCAGGCGGCACCAGGAAAAACATTAATTGAGGCACCAACCGGTGGTAATGGGGCAACGTGTCGAAGTTGTGCTCACTGTCCTTGGATGGCGATGAATGGTTTACAAGCGATTGAAGCTTCATTAACGGCTAAAGATACCCAAGAACATGAAATTTTCGTCGATGATGAGTTGCGAAAGGGGGCTTTGATACCGCTTGATCGTATGTTGAATTTTGCCCAAACACTAAACATGAAAGTGAAGGGTAATGCCTAGTTATTGAACGTGCTTGCTGTGATTTTAAGCTGTAAAAATTGATCTAGATTAAAAAGCCCTCAAAATGAGGGCTTTTTACTATTTTATTTACTTTATTTAACGGGAATGGGCTAAACTAATAACCTTAAAAAACATGTTGGAATACAAGGACGTTACTTATGAACTTTCGTTGGGTTGGAAATTTAACAATCACTAACAAACTGCTCTTAGTTATTCTCCCCCCTATCTTAGGATGTATCGTTTTTGGTTGTGCCATTGTTTATAATCAGTACCGCCTCTCAACAGGTTTAGAGCAAGTAAAAGTGCTAAGTGAACTAGCTGTCGTCAATAGCGATCTGGTTCATGAATTGCAAAAAGAGCGGGGCATGAGCGCAGGGTTTATAGGATCGAGAGGCCAAGCTTTTGCGAATACATTGCCAGCTCAAAGAGCAGCAACAGATAAACAGTTGAACAGTTTTAAGCATTTTGTCTCTAACACCTCCCTACCTGAATCATTTTCGAGTCAACTAAGTCAATTAAATCGCGATCTCTCACAGCTTAACTCGATGCGTAAAAGTATTGATAGTTTAACCGTGTCAGTAAAAGAGGAGGTGGCTTTTTATTCCCAGCTCAATAAAGGTTTACTTGGGATAGTGGATCATACAGCAAAAGAGGGTGACAGCCAGGCTATCGCTATTCAGGCGGCTTCTTTTAGCGCTTATCTGCAGATGAAAGAGCGTGCAGGTATTGAGCGCGCGGTACTGAGCTCGACGTTTGGTAATCGTGAGTTTAAACCTGGTATGTTTTTGAAGTTTGCCACTTTAGTGTCTGAACAGCACAGCTATGAGGAGCGATTTCTTGCATTGGCCACACCAGAGGTTCAAGAGCAGTTTCGACAATTAACTCAAACGCGAGCAGTAAAGGATGTACACACCCTACGTGAGCTAGCGTTCAGTGGTAATGCCGATGAACTGAGTGCTCAAAGTGCTGAGCAGTGGTTTGCCAAATCTTCTGCTCGAATTGAGCTCGTTAGGCAGTTTGAAAAGTCACTATCTAAGTCTCTGATCTCACAAACAGATCAGCAACTGAGTGGTTCTACATCGCTTATGTATAGCATCATAGTGCTGATGCTGCTGACAGGTTCCTTAGTCCTCTATATCTCAGTCACTGTCGCTAGATACATGCATACCCGATTACATTACCTTCATGATAGCGTTACAAAAGCCCAGAAGAACTTTGATTTAAACATACGAATTGGAGGGAATACGAATGATGAACTGGGTCAGTTAGGTAACGCGTTCAATCAAATGATGAGTGATTTTGAGAAGGTGATCCACCGCGTTAGAACCAACACTGATAGCCTGCTTAAAGCTTCTGAAAAGATGGAGTCTTGCGCTAATGTGATGCAAAGAGATGTGGCTATTGGCCATAGTGAGACTGAACAAGTAGCCTCTGCAATGACAGAGATGAGCTGTACAGTACAGGAGATAGCACTTAATGCTGTCAAAGCTTCTGAAGCTTCGACAGCTGCCAATATAGAAGCCAAAGAGGGCAATATTGAAGTTGATAAAACGGCTGAAAGTATCCACGAGTTAGCTGAAGAGATTGGTGATGCTTCTAAAGCGATCAATGAGTTGGATAATGATATTCAAGGCATTGTCAGTGTTCTTGGGGTGATTAGCGGTATTGCTGAGCAGACAAATCTTCTAGCGCTTAATGCAGCCATTGAAGCTGCACGAGCGGGTGAGATGGGAAGAGGATTTGCCGTGGTCGCCGATGAAGTAAGAAGTCTTGCTCAACGTGCCCAAACCTCAACAGAGGATATTCGAGATATGACAGAGCGGCTTGAGAAAGGGGCGGCAATTGCTGTACTTGCCATGGAAAAAGGCAAGGCAAAGGCGGAGCTGAGCGTTAAGGAGTCAGAGAAAGCAGGGCAGGATCTGGATAAAATTGTAGCTGAAGTCGGTATTATCGATGCGATGAACGAGCAGATTGCCGCGGCGACTCATGAACAATCAGCAGTATCGGAAGAGGTAAATCGTAACGCTCTTAAGATAAGTGAGATTTATCAAAATACTCAAGCTATTGCCGATGAGCTCAGTGCCCTTAACGAAGGCTTGTTAGCCGATGCGAATATGATGTCTCAAGAGGTCAGTAAATTTAAAATTAGCTAAGTTATCCCGTCATAGATCTACCAACAAGCCCTGCATAAAAGCGGGGCTTTTTGTTAGCGCAGTATTACTATCCTTTGTAACTACTCCTTTACTCCTAAATTAACCAGTTTTTCTTTATTCGTTAAGCAGACTCTGGTAATAGCTGATTATTACAGCCCAAACATAAGGATATGGATTAATGTTCTAGATTTAATTATATATTTCAATATATTGATTATAAACAGTTAATGGCATTAGGGAAGCAGGAGTCATTATGGATAATTTAGATGTGGTTGCAATACTTGGAACCGGTGCAACTGGTTTCTCATTTTTAATGTTATTCATCGGATATAAACTGACATCCGATGTACAAAATAAGATTTTAGACACCAGCCTTTTAGACTTTGAGCCTGAAAAACTTAAAATTTGGGAGGAGATGGCAGGCAAGCAACTTAATAATACACGGATCTTTTTAGGGTTTACCCTGCTTTTTTTAATGGCAGGTCTCGCCATTTTAATACATCGACCTGAAGCCGAAGTTGTATTGAGCTTGACTCCGGTAGAGGCAGAACATCCTACCATTCTCTATATTCAAAATAGAAAAATCACCTTAGATGAAAATGGCAAAGGTTTAATAGTCTTAAAAGATGAGCATGCATTGAATATTGATAATTCAACCGTTTTTTCAAAGCTTTCAAAGCTTGAGGCAAAGTTATCGGCCAGCACTACATCTGAAAATGCCTTAATCCAGCAACTATCAGATAATACTAATGATTCAGGTTTCGGTGACTTTTAACCAGGAGAGCAGCATGGTCAGCTTAATCAAGCATTATGGTTACCTCGTGTTACCGATCCTTTTTTCTGTTCCATTGTTTGGGATAGCAGAAACAATGGAACTTAAGGATGTAAAAGCACTCATCGAAGAGGGAAGGAGCTTAGAAGTCGTTAATACTTTAAAAGAGAGGCTAAATGAAACATCTGAACCGAAAAAGAGAGCAGAGCTACAAGGTGCAATAGGTTGGACCTTAGTACAAGCCAAAGAGTACGAGGAAGCAAATAAGTATTTAGAAAGCTCTTTAGTCGGTGCGACTGATGGCGGCTATACACATATTAAGTTAAGAGCCAATAATAATTTGGGGATCTTACATTATCTGCAAAATGATTTTGAAGTTTCACGGAGTTATTTCAATCAAGAGATAGCCAGTAATAGTAAGACCGCAAAGATATACCTTAGGTTATTAGACATCAAAGAGAGGGAGTATTTGGGGAAGGAAGCCCTGTTATCTGGTGTTGGGAAAAGACAGAGCAAACAGTTTCAAGAGGCGATAAATGAGTATGAGGTATCATTAGAACACCAACCTAATAACCCTAAAACACTCGAGTTTAAGGGTTATGCAGAATTTAGGTTAGGGAACCTAGAGGAAGCTTATCATACGCTTGAGCAAGCAAAGCATGCCGATCCCAAACGCAAGTTTACCCATCTGAACTTGCTAAAAGTAAGCTGCGCACTTAAATCCTTACAAAAGGTACTGCAGGTGATTAATGGATCAGAGCTAGAACAGGAAGTGTTTATCGATTGGGCCGAGCGGGATCTTGAACTTCAAAGGGTTTGTGATGGAAATGAGGCCTTTACAGACTTTATTCAAGCTAAGTAGCGCTGAATATCTGATAGGCTTGTGAGTTCATTCAACGCAGAAGTAGGCAGCCAAAGCCCTTACAGGCGAGCTTTAGCAATTCAGATACTGCGTTAACGAGCTTAACCGTAGAAAAACAATGCTCTTCACTCGTTGCAAACCATAGGGTCTTGTATGTTCCTGACATACATAAGACATTTCCTCCACTGACCCATAGGGATATGGGAAATGTCTTTAAAGCGTGTGGAACGCTTAAGACCCTAGTCAGATGTGGTGAATGTCATTAATGCACGACTATATAGTCTATTTTGTTCCATACAAAATAAGACATTTCTTCCTTTCCATGGAAAGTTCCAAAAGATCTCTTCAAACTATTGTAGGCCTTTAGCAAATATCAATACTGCTCGAGCTATGTCTGTAGGGGCTTCAGGCAGTAAGGCGTGGCCAGTATTTTCTATTATCTCAACACTTAGCTGATCACCAAGTTGTACCTTTAGCAAGTCTGCAGCATCTTTGATTGGGGCGATAGTGTCCCTTTCCGCTTGCAGAATCATCATAGGCAAGCCACCAGCCTGCTGCCAGAGTTTGTCAGCGGTATGCTCCACTGCAGAGACCTGAAGCAGAGCTGTTTGCAGATACCAGCCTCGCAACCAATAGTCCGGCACCTCATTGTCTTCAGCAAAGAATGCATAGCGAATAGCCTCTTCACGGTGGGATGCAGTCAGATACGGCGTGATTGAATTACGTAACGCCTGCCTGGCCTTTGGCTCTACCTCGCGCTGACCACCTGCGGCAATTAACACAACGCCTTTTGCAATATCGGGATACTTGCTTGCTGTCGCGCGCATTACCCTATTGCCAAAAGCATGACCGATTAATAAAACCGTCTCAGCATTTCCAGTTTCTGCGATGTCGTGATGGACAATCTGTGCGACGTCATCAGCTAGTCTATACAGGCTGATCGGCTTTTCAAGCAGCTCACTACCTCCAATACCTGGCGCTTCAACGGCAAGGGTACGGTACCCCGCTTTGTTTAGGCTTAAAACCAGTTCATTAAAGTCACTTGCTTCACGCCCAAGACTTGCAACAAGCGTTATACGCGGCCCAGTACCAGATACGTGCCATGCCATACGATTGCCATTGGCCAAAATCATAGACTGGGTTTCACCTACGGGGGTTCTTGCTTCAAGCATGGCAAAGGGATACAGCAATCCTAGATAAACGACCAAGCCAATAGAGAGTACGGACACGGTTAGCAGTAATTGTTTTTTCATTATTTAACCTTTACTAGAGGTGCGTTATTAACTGGTGAACCAGAAATGACCCGAAACACTGTAACGGCTTCTGTTTTGGGATTGCTAATGGTTCGAAATATCAGGCAGGGATACAACGGGCATGGACTTTAGCCCGCAATATCATTCAGGTTTGAAATTAAACCTGGATTTATCTATTAGTTCGCTCGGTTTATCTCTACCAAAGAACTTAAGTAGCCGATACCACCTTTATCATGGAAGTCTTCAACCTCAACATAGTAAGCTAGGTTTTTACCGTCAATTTTTTCAAGCTGTGACTGAAATTTACCATTGACCATTTTCATGGCTTTAAATTCCCATTTAGCTTCGCGCCAGTCTAATGAGCGGTTAACGGAGTAGTACAAGCGGACATGCTTCAAGGTATTTGAAGATGCAACATCTGCAATCACATTGACTTTCGCCCCTTCGACTTGTGATTCAACTTCGACTGTAGGCAGTTTGCGGTCATAAAATACATGAGCTAGCCAAGTGCGCCATGAATGTAAGTGTTTCTTTGAAACCCATGAATGACGTAGGTTATCTACATATAAAAACGCTTTGTCGCCTTTAAGCTCACTCATCATACCGTTGGGTGCACCTAGTCCAAAGAACTCATCATTGGTACCCAGAGCGACAAAATAAGGTGTGTTAATCTTTTTCTTCCAGAGATAAGGGTCAAAAGCCATGGTAGCCAAGTTCCCCGCAGGTCCATTCATTTTTGCTAAGAGCTTATCAGCTGGTTGAAATGCCGGCCCGTCTCTTTCAACAGCAGGACCACCAACATCAGTGCCAAACGATTCAAACTTTCTCATAATGTCGTAAAGCACATTACCGCCGTAATAACAGGTTGCCATAACACCGGCTAAGCGATCATCACCAGCTCCTAAGGCGATTGACGAGGCAAAACCACGTTTAGAGCAGCCCATAATGACGGCCTTTTTTGCTGCTATCCCTTCAATCGACTCAAGCAAGGTAATGGCTTTTAAATAACTTGTGGCAATAGGCGCATAACCAATCCAGCTCAAATCAAATGTGTCTATCGCCATTTGTAAGCCATAACCCATCAAATTACTTTCGTCCTTATCAAAAATTAACGTGGCAGGGTTTGGAAATATCATGATCGGTGTATGCAAGTCTATCGCGGTTACTTCAGCGTATTCGGCCTCAGTATTTAATTCGGTACCCGGTATTTTTTGACGGTCAAAAAGGTGACGTAAGTGTTCAGGCACGACATTAGATTCTACAAGCTGATTTTGATGACCCCCTGCTGTACTCTCTGTTTCATGTTGACCTTTGAAAGCACGATTGGTGGCAATGATGCCGACATTCCCCTCACCTTGGTAATTAGCAGGAACATAGATAGTTGCAGGGTGCCTCCAAGTAGAGCCGTGCCATTTCTGACTGGTAAAAGAGAGCTTAATGACTCTGACCTTCTCGCCGGGACGTGACTGACTATCAACTATTTTATCTTGCTTGATCTCCACATCTAACGTGGATTGGTCCTTGATTTCATCCAAGTCAAAATAACTGGCTGGGCCAATAAAGCGGTATGAAAGATAGTCCTTTATTGCTCCACGAGATAGAAAGAGAGTGAGCGTTACGCAGATAAGGAAAACTACAATGCTAAGAAGTGCTTTTTTCATTCTATGGCTCTTTTTTTAGTTGATACGAAATAGTCGTCATGTGATTAGTTAATCTCAATAAAGTGTCTGAGTCGACTTTAACAGCGGGTTTAGTTTTGCTCACAAACCCCCTTAAATGATAGAAAAAATGGGGTACTAAGTACCCCTAACGCCCAAGTGATGAACGAAAAAACTTATTCAAAGTGGTAGCTAGCGCGAAGACCAAAGGTCCTTGGTGTTCCCATGACACATCGAATAAGTGTGCCACCATTGCTTACCGTACCAAACTGATCACCAAAAGGTTGGTTAAAGGTATTTTGGCAATAAGATTCATTAGTCACATTTTCAGCATAAAGTTGCACACTCCAATCCTCATTGCTGCCTAAAAGCCCAAGTCTGATATTGGTTAAAGCAAAAGCTTCTTGAATATCCTGAGGATTATTATTTGTCGTTGAGCCAACATTAGCATCATCTTGCCAATTTGATTCAATACGTGCATACCAACCTAAATTCGCACTTGAAAACGTATCCGCATATTCAGCAAAGGCACTCAATTGATTTTTAGGGGAACGATTATTCGGTGTTCCTGTTAAATCTTGTGGACCGGGTATACCCGGGAGGTTGGTTGCGTCTTTGTAATCAAGAAATGCTGAGTCTAAATAAGCATATGAAGCTCTCAAGGTTAATTCATCGGTGGGATAAACGTTCATTTCGAGCTCTAACCCTTGCTGCCTTAATTTACCAACATTACTGGTAATAAAGTTTAAGCCTTTAAAAGAGCGGTCTTGAAAGTTATCTATTTCGGTTCGGTACAATGTAGCATTAGTTGTCATGACCCCTTCAAATAAGGTAGATCTTGCCCCAATTTCATAATTAATTACTTCTTCTGAGTCTATTGTTCGCTCATCGGCCGTCAGTCCGCCTTGTGTCATAACAGAATTAAAGCCACCCGATTTGAAACCAGTTGAAACGGTTGCAAACATCATTAAGTCTTGGTCAAACTGGTATTTACTGTTTAATAACCAAGTCACTTGTGAGTCATCAAAGCTAAGCTGATGATCTTCTGCTCCTGCTAAAAGAGCGCCAGCGACAAGGTTTGTTGGTGCGACCAGCATATCAGCACTTTTACTATCGTCGGTGTATCGAATACCTGCAGTAATATCTAGTTTATCATTCAAGTGCCAAGTACCTTGGTAGAAAGCCGCCAAGGATTCTGTTGTTTGTGAGAAAGCTGCAGGGGTTGCATTTTCTTGCGGCATTGCTAAACAAGCAGTGATTGTCGCTTGGATAAGAGCGGGTGGCATTCCAGCAAGCGATGCGCCAACGCCAACAGGACAGAAAGCCGCACCTAAATGAAAGGTTTGATCAATGCTATAACTCTCTTTGCTAAAATACACACCGGTAATGTAGTCTTATGTTTCACCAATTGGCGAAATAAACTGTAACTCTTGGCTAAATGAACGGCTAGAATAATCTGATTGTCTGGCGGCTAAATCAAGTGGTAGCCTTGTTATATCACCTTCGAGGGTATTGTTACTCCAATCTCTATATGAAGTTATTGATTTAATAGAATAATATGTAAGCAGGTTGTTCCAATTCATTTCCAACATGGTGCCCCACTGGGAACTTTCCATATTATCGTCATGGACTTGATTAACAACCCCATCTATCCCCGATAAATCAGGCACAGCACCTAAGTAATTGAGCACTTGAAGCCTTTCTGGTGTTGCTGATTCAGGTAAAACTTCTATCGGTGACCCTGTACCGTTAAGTTTTTGATAATCAAATTTTACTAAGGCATTAAAATCATCTGACGCTTGATAAAGGAAAGATAATCTTGCTAGGCTACTGTCATTCTCACCTAACTTGTCGTTACCATCGTATAAGTTTTCTCCGAAACCGTCATCAGCGCTATAGTTTAAGTTAGCTCGCACGGCTAAATTATTGGTTAAGCTAGCATTGGCCGTAATAGCGGTATCTAGTGCGCCAAAGTTACCTACGCCCATGGAGATATCAGTATAATTTTCACCAAGCTCTGGGGATTTACTTCGTATATTCACCACACCGATCGAAGCATTACGACCGAACAATGTCCCTTGCGGGCCACGTAATACTTCAACCATTTCAATATCTGTAAATGAGCCCAGTAAAGCACCTGGTCTTGGCATATATACACCATCAATGTACGTGGCGACACTTGGCTCTAAAGCGGCGTTAGAAGAGGTGCCAACACCACGAATACCGATAGTCTGGCTAACTTGCATACTTGATTTTGATACATATAAATTAGGGGTAAACGCGCTAAGGTCAGCCACCTCTTCGATACCTGATTTAACCATGTCTTCACCACTGAAGGCGACTACAGAAATAGGCACTTCTTGAATAGATTGTGCACGTTTCGTTGCCATAACAGAAATTACTTCAATTTCTGAGTTATTGACGGTTTCATCTTCTGTTTTTTCTTGTGCGATAACTGGCGAAAAAGAAGCAGCCATAGCTAATGAGGTTACCGCAAAAATTGGTTTGATTTTATGCATTATTATTATTTTCTCCAATCAGAATGATTAATAATCATCAACATAGCCTCTTTTCATGATGACATATAATGAGTTATATTGAACTATCTATGCATAATACGAATATCTGAGAACGCCCTATGCTAACCGTAAAACAACTACAACATGTTATTGCGATTAAAAAAGCGGGTTCTATTCAGGCTGCGACGGAATTGGCCTGTATCAGCCAATCAGCGTTAACAAGAGACTATGGCGTCAATAGCTAAATTTGAGCTTTTGGCGCTTCCCACATAACACCATCTCTTAGCATCGAGTTTAACGTTACAACCATCTTCCTGATACAGGCAATTATCGCCACTTTTTTCGGTTTTCCAGCAGCGACTAATCGCTGATAAGTTTGTTTGAAAACTGGGTTAGACTGAATTGCAGACATCATAGCCATGTATAAAACTGTTCTGACTTGATGCCTTCCTCCTTGAATTTTTCTTTGGCCTTTGAAACGGCCACTTTCCTTATTCATTGGTGCAACACCAACCAGTGAACTTGCTTCTTTGTTATTGATATATCCGAGTTCAGGGAGATTACTAATAATAGAAGCTGCGGCTATTTTACCTATCCCTTTCATGCTTTGTAGAATGATGTTTTTGGCTTGATAGTCAGGGCATGACTCGATGAGTTTAATGATTTTAGCTTCAATCTTTTCTATCTGATTTTTAAAGGCTGTTAAGATAGGTTTTATTGTCATTGCTAGGTCTTTAGGCAGAATTTGAAGGCGGTTTTTCTCCATAGTTTGCATTGCCAAAATTTGGTTACGCCTTGAAACCAAATCGCTCATAGCCTGCATGATGCTGGGCTTTAAAGTAGATAGCTTAGGTTTAATTGCTTCACCATAATGAGCGATAAGTTTAGCGTCTAATTTGTCTGTTTTTGCGCGTTGACCAATCGCGCCAGCAAAACGTTTTATGTGTATAGGGTTGGCGATAACGAAGGGTAGATTGGCTTCAGCACAGGCCATGATAAATGGCATTTCTAGGCGACCTGTCGCTTCAATAACAATACGTTTTGGTGTGTATTGTTTAATGCTGTTTACCGCATCCTTAATCCCTTTCTCATCGTTTTTAACGGTGAAAAAGATATCGAGTGGCCGAATATAAATGTCGAGCTGAAACTTGCCAGTATCGACACCTACGCTAATGTTTTGATTAGTTTTTGAATTCATAATAAGCTAACTCTTGCTTGCAAATGCGGGTTCGAGACCCAGTAGACTATTCGAGTGTTTTGCTTGGAGTCCTTTGTCGCGTTCTTTCTTGTTATCGGTCTCTCAATAGAGGAGCCATCGCTCAATCGAACTACGACAAGGAAAGCTTTAGTTGCAGCTAAAGCCTGGGTCTCACATTACCCGAAACAGGGAAGTATTTGTAAATTAGGTGAGTTTATTATCCATACAAGAAGCCTAATGAATTTAGAGGACAGCTTAGGGGTTGTACTATTTGAACGGTACAAAACTGGGGTAATACCGACACCATTTTGCAACTCAATCATTGAACAGTGCCAGCAAGTTCTGTACGAATTAGATGACATTAAGCACAATGCCAATATTTATAGGGGATTAGAAGAAGGGGAGTTAAAAATAGGGGTCGGTAGAGCTAGCACAGGTCTGATTTGCCAGAATATTCTGCCAAAATTTGTTGCGGCTTACCCTAAAGTACAAGTTTCAATTATTGAAGGAACCCCTGAAGAACTTACTCTACGATTACAACAACGCGAATTCGATTTTATCATTGCGGGTTTTGGTAGTTACGCCAATGTTGAGCAGATAAAAGTTTCTCGACTAAAATCGATTTCCTTGTCAATTATTGTGAATAACGAACATCCTGTTAATAAACTACCAACTGTTACTTGGCAGGATTTGCTTCCTTACCCAATTATCGGTGCAACGAAGCTTTCTACCTCTAATCCCTTGTATAAGTTGTTTGAAAAGCTCACTAATAAAACCCCTTCACTACCATCGGTCATGTGCTCCGACTATCAAGCATTGAAAAATATAGTGTTAAGTTCGAATGCTTGGCTTATAGCGCCAACACCAATCTTTGAACGAGAAATAAAAGAGAAGCAATTAACTAGAATTGAACTATCAGTCAAAGAAATGGAAATAGATTTATCTGTCATTGAACTGAGTAAAAGGCAGCGATCCCCCATGTCTGAGAAGTTTATCAGTTTATGTGAGGGATTCTTTTGCAACGAAAACCACAATGAAGTAAACAACTAAAAGTTTTTACATAAATGGGGCGTTACCCAAGGTGCTTTTTTGGTGAGAGTGTGGTGGTTAGACTCTTTACGTTAAGGAGGGAGAGCAAAATTGATAGGCTACAAACTCATTAACCACTCTTAGCTATTGCTGAAACGAAAAAGGCCTAACATCTCTGCTAGGCCTTAATCTAAATATGGCGGTGAGTTAGGGATTCGAACCCTAGATGGGCTATAAACCCATACACACTTTCCAGGCGTGCTCCTTCAGCCACTCAGACAACTCACCAATTTTATCACTATTATTACGTGTTAGTTTCACGTTAAAACTGCTTTATCTCTATATAACATAGAGATAAGTTTGGAAATCGCTAACAAATCATTAAACTATGCTGACTGGCTTTCCCTGTTAACGGAGCCGTACTTTACGCAAAAGCCTGAAGATGGTCAAGCGATAAAACTGACATTTCAATCGTTTGCGTATTAGATAGTCAAATAGCGTTTATTTAAAACGCTTTAGCAGTGTATTTTACAAGAGGGGGCTAAACATATAGAAAAACTGCTCAATGATCCTCTTATAAACGGGTCTTTTACGCCACCTTTCATGTTCGAGCTGTGTCGAGTCATCTATATAGCTCTGTTGAAGTTGACTTAGCTTCTGAGTAAAAGCCAGATCGTCTACCGCCAAAGTGACTTCGTTATTTAGCCATAGACTGCGCATATCTAGGTTAACAGTGCCTATCAGACAGTGGTTTTGATCGATAACAACTGATTTAGTGTGTAAGAGTCCACCTTTAAAGCGGTAGATCTTAACCCCTGCACTGAGCAGTTCACCGAAGAAGGAGCGGCTGGCCCATTTAACCATGGTTGAGTCATTTCTCTCTGGAATGATGAGCTCGACAATGACGCCGCGCTGAGCTGCTGATGTTAATGCAAACATGAGATTTTCACTGGGAACAAAGTAGGGGGTCGTGATAACGATTTTTGATTTTGCCTGATAGATACTTAGTAGCAACACCTGATGAATAATCTCTGAGGGCATCCCAGGTCCCGAAGGGATCACCTGCAGCATATCAATAGGGTGATCAGCATTTAACTTGATGCACTCTGGGGCTTCTGGCAGCTGCCTGTGATTGGTTTCGACTTCCCAGTCCCAGCTATTAATCGTGTTGAGCACAGGCACGTTCGAGCCTGTAATTCGCACCATCACATCGACCCACTGTCCAACATGGGCATTTTGTTTGAAAAAGGCTGGATCGACCAAGTTCATTGAGCCTGTATAGCCTATTTGATTATCAATGATGACAATTTTACGGTGCATCCTAAGGTCTAAACGTCTGAAGAACATTCTAAGCGGGGATACAACCAGAGCCTCTGTCACCTCTATACCACTTTGTTTAAACTGTTTTGGCCAATGGCTCTTAAAGAACTGCCGACTTCCTGCTGCGTCCAGTAATAGCTTAATCTCAACGCCTCGCTTTGCCGCATCAATCAAGGCTTGTGCTACTTTGTCAGCTAAACCGCCAGGGTGCCAGATATAAAATTCGAGATTAATTGAGCTTTGAGCTCCCTCGATATCAGCGATTAACGAATGTAAGATCTGTTGTGGACTGGATTGAAGTTCCAGTTGATTATTGCCTAAAGAGGGGATCCCTAACCTTTGTTCACACAACGAACTAATGGAGTGGCCATACTCGGTTAACTCTTTAGGTCGGTATTGGCGAAATTGGTAGAGATCAGCGAACCATTTCCTGTAGGGGGCATACATCAATTTAGCTCTATTTTCTCGAGCTTTTCCCCAGTTCTGTTCCCCAATAAGTAGGTAACCTAATACGCCAAAGAAAGGCACGAAATAGATAACCATCATCCACGCCAACGATACGCCAATGCTGCGGCGTTTGATAATAACTCTAATCACCACACCAGCGGCAATTAACCAGTATGCAAATAAACCCACTAAGGTTAAAATTTGATAAAAATCTTCCATATTCTCTGCTTGAGGTTAGTATTTAAACCACGATGAAATTAAGCGTCTAGTGTGCATTGTTTTTCGATATTAATACAGGTAGATATTGTCACTAGACTTGAACTAATTCAGCATGGCTAATGCTTTGTTATATTGCTAGCGCAATAAGCTCAGTCTAAAGTTATATAAATGGGTAACTATATTGAAATTAAGTGTTAAAACGATACTTGCCTTAGTCATGGGTTTGTCATTTAGCGCCGTGACTTATGTTTATGTTGTTAATGAGGCGAATGGAGAGAGTCAGATCATGAACAGTGCAAGTTTACCCTTGTTTCTATCCCAATGTGTTGAGAAGTCTGTGAGTACTCCATTAGATCTGGAGGGAAGGCTCAACGTGGCGGTTTGGAATCTCTATAAACAGCAAAAATCTGGCTGGGACTCTGTGTTAACTGAACTTGTATCTAGTAACGAGCTCGTGTTGTTGCAAGAGGCTAAGTTATCAAAGAACTTAGCTCAATTTATAATAAACAATAGCCAGCAGGTATTGATGGCCAAAGCCTTTAAGGTTTTCAAAACACCAATCGGCGTGATGAACTTGGCCAATGTGCAAGCAGAGTCTGCTTGTGCTTATCATGCAACTGAGCCTTGGATCCGCTTTGCCAAATCTGCGTTGGTTTCACAATACCTATTATCCAATGGCGAAAACTTGATGGTAGTGAATCTGCATGGGATCAATTTTGATTGGCGCTTAAAAGCTTATCGTTCTCAATTTGCACTGTTAGCTGAGCAAATAAGTGTACACACGGGTCCAGTAATCATGGCTGGTGACTTTAATACATGGCGACAAGGCCGCTTAGATGTGGTTGGCGAGTTTGCGACAAAATTAGGATTACAAGAAGCAAGCTATGAGACAGATAACCGTAACCGCGTATTTGGTAAGGCACTGGATCACCTTTATTATCGAGGTCTTAAGTTACAAAAGGCTCACTCCAATACGACTGAGGCCTCAGATCATAATCCGATACAAGCAAGCTTTACCTTGATTGAAAAGCGTGTTTAACCCTGTATCAACTCTCTTAATATCATTATCCATTGTCGCCATTTAAGGTAGGTTTATTCATGCAGCAGTTATTGCAATCCCATTTCGGTTTCAGTGAGTTTAGACCCGGTCAAGAACAGGTCGTTCGTGCCATACTCGATGGCCATAGCGCTGCCGCTATATTTCCAACGGGTTCGGGTAAATCACTCTGCTATCAACTGCCCGCCCTGTGTTTACCTCATTTGACCATCGTTGTGTCGCCACTGCTTGCCTTGATACAAGATCAGATAAGCTTTCTCAATAGCAAAGGTATCGCTGCAGCGAGTATCGATTCGACCCAAAGTCGAGAGGAAACCAATGAGGTGATGGCAGGTGTTAGAGCTGGTGTGATAAAGATCTTAATGATCTCTGTTGAGCGGCTCAATAACGAACGCTTTAGACAGTTTATTGCCGGAGTACCCATTTCGCTATTAGTGGTCGATGAAGCCCACTGTATCTCTGAGTGGGGACATAACTTTCGTCCAGATTACCTAAAGTTGCCCAGTTATCAGCAAGCATTGAACATCCCGCAAACCTTACTGTTAACAGCCACGGCAACCTCCAAAGTCATAGAGGATATGGGAAGTAAGTTTGGCATTAAACCTGAGCATATCACCTTAACGGGTTTCTACCGACCTAACTTACACTTAGGAGTTAAAGGACTGAGCAGTACAGATAAACTTGATTATCTCTCCACTTGGTTACAAACACGGCAGTTAAGCTCTGGGATCATCTATGTCACGCTGCAGCAGACTGCCGAGAAGGTTGCTGAGCAACTAAAAGCAAGAGGTATATCGGCAAAAGCCTATCATGCAGGCATGACATCTGAGGTGCGTCATGCTATTCAGCATCAGTTTATGTCAGGAGAGCAGGGCATTATTGTCGCTACAATCGCCTTTGGTATGGGGATAGATAAAAGCGATATTCGTTTTGTGGTGCATTATGATCTGCCAAAATCTATTGAAAACTACGCACAGGAGATTGGTAGGGCTGGGCGTGACGGTGGAGACTCTGAGTGTTTGGTGCTGGCCAACGGGGATAATCTCAGTACATTAGAGAACTTTGTCTATGGAGACACCCCAGAACCGTCAGGGATTGGGATAGTCCTTAATGAGATAAAAAAAGCTGCTTTTGAGCATAGGAGCTCGCAATTACCTCAATGGGAGCTGGTGTTAAATAGTCTCTCTAATCAATCCAATATTCGCCCGTTATCCCTTAAAACCTTGCTGGTGTATCTGGAGCTTCTTAATGTCATCAAGCCTACCTATAGCTACTTTGCCGAGTATAAATTTAAGTTTCTTCTTCCTGAAGCAGAAGTGATTGAGTATTTTACCGCTGAGAGACGAGACTTTATTCGCGCTATTTTTACCACTGCGGACAGGGCAAAAATTTGGTCGAGTGTGAACTTTGATTCACTGAATCAAACTTATGCCAGCGACAGACAAAGAGTTTTAAAAGCGATCAATTACCTTGATGAAAAAGGGATGATTGAGTTGCAATCAAAGCAGATGACTCAGGTTTATCAGATTGTTAATAGTGAGTTTGAACTCAAGGAGCTAACTGCGAAATTATCTAAGCGCTTTTTAAACAAAGAAGCCAGTGAAGTGGCGAGGATCAATCATCTGGTTGAGCTGTTTACTTCGCCAAACTGCTTGAGTCGCCAACTTGCTCATTATTTTTCAGATGATCAAATGACACAAGATTGTGGTGTCTGCACCGCTTGTCGTGGCGAGCGGGCAATACTTCCTCCACCTCCTTACTTAACACCGCTTGAAGAGCATGACTTTAACCAAGTTTGCGCTGATGTTGTCGCTAAGCTTGGTACTGCATGTACACCTGTTTTGGTGGCACGCTTCCTTTGTGGGCTCACTACCCCCTTGTTTACCAAGTTAAAGCTTAGATCTGCTAAAGGCTATGCTCAGTTTGAGCGATACCGATTTTCTGATGTAAAGCTATGGGTAACCCAAGGGCTAAAATAGATGTAACGCTATGTTTCTGACTCGCTGCAGATGCTGAAAAATTTTATAAGACGTGGTTAACTAGGCCGCGAAAAAGAATCAAAACTAATAAAAAATAAAAACAATGAACTGGAATTAGATATGAAAAAAGCAACATTATCACTGGTGGTTGGATTAGCGCTTACGGGGTTGACTGGGTGCCAGACTCAGGAAAGTACTCAGCAAACAGATGTAAAAAGTGTGACTCAACAGCAGATGAGCTTTAACCAATTTTCTCAACAGTTTGTGAGTGACTTCTGGAAAGAGTCTCCCACGTGGGCGCTCTACAGTGGATATCACAAGTATGATGGTATCTTAAAGATCCCAAATAAAGAGAATCGTCAGGCATCGATACTCTTTAATGAACAACAACTGGCAAAATTGGCCCAGTTTGATACAGATAAACTCTCTGCAAACGAGCTCATAGATTACCGTTTAATTGAGAATTTGCTTAAGCGTAACCTATGGGAGATCACGACCTTTAAGTCTTGGCAGTGGAATCCAAGCGCTTACAATGTCGCCGGTGGTTTTGCACAGCTGATTAATGAGGACTTTGCCCCATTTGATGCCCGTCTTCGTTCAGTCTTGGCACGTATGGAAAATGTTCCAGCCTTTTATGAAGCAGCGCGCCACAATATCCATAATCCAACCTTAGAGCATACTCAATTAGCTCAGATGCAAAATCAGGGAGCTTTCTCGGTGTTCTCTGAAGATCTATTAGATAGCGCCAAAAACTCAGGGCTAACAACTGCAGAGAAAAAACTGTTTGAACAGCGGTTTAATGCATCAACAAAAGCGATAAAAGCTCACATTGACTGGTTAGCAGCGCTGGCGGCAAAACTTGAAAAAGAGGGCGCGCGTAGTTTCAGAATTGGTGAAGAGCGCTATGAAGAGAAGTTTGCTTTCGATATTCAAGCGGGCATGAGTGGTAAAGCTCTCTATGAGAAAGCCTTAGCAGATAAGCTGCGTGTGCAAACTGAGATGGCTAAAATCACCACTCAACTTTGGTCGAAATACTTCGATACTCCACAGCCAAAAGATCAGAATAAAGCAACCCGTCAACTGATAGATAAACTTTCTGCCAAACATGTTAAACGCGAAGATTTTGTCGATGAGGTGAGAGCCCAAATACCTGAGTTGGTTAAGTTCGTTAATGAGAAAAACTTGGTCACACTTAACCCTGAGAAACCATTGGTCGTACGGGAAACTCCGGCTTATATGCGAGGCTTTGCTGGTGCATCAATCAGTGCGCCAGGACCTTATGAGAAGTCGAGTAACACTTACTACAATGTAACTCCCCTCGATGCCATGGATGCGGAGTCTGCTGAAAGTTACCTTCGTGAGTACAATCACTGGATCTTACAAGTGCTTAATATCCATGAAGCCATTCCTGGGCACTACACGCAGCTCGTTTACTCAAATGAATCACCGAGCATGATCAAGAGCTTGTTTGGTAATGGCGCTATGATTGAAGGCTGGGCAGTCTATACAGAACGTATGATGCTTGAAGAGGGCTACGGTGATTTTGAGCCTGAAATGTGGTTAATGTATTACAAGTGGAACCTGAGAGTTATTGCCAATACGCTACTTGATTACAGCATTCAGGTTAAAGGGATGACTGAAGAGCAAGCGTTAGACCTGATGGTGAATGAAGCGTTTCAACAACAGGCAGAAGCTGAAGGCAAGTGGCGTAGAGCAACATTGAGCCAAGTTCAGCTTACTAGCTACTATTCAGGCTATCGTGAGATCTATGATTTCAGAGAGGAGTTGAAGGGGATTGAAGGTGATAATTTTGATCTTAAAACTTTCCACGAGCAGTTCCTAAGCTATGGCAGCGCGCCGGTTAAGTATGTACGTCAACTTATGTTAGAGAAGTAATGTTGAGCCATATCTTCTGACACTTTGTCAGTCACTTTCACTAAAGCCAGACTCGTTCTGGCTTTTTTATCTCTGATTTTTATGTTTGTTACAGACAACTAGACGATCTAACTAACAAAATTAATATTTATAATGAAAAATAACTAGTAGATCACATTTGAATATAGTAATGTTGTTGATAATTGTTCGCATTTGCATTAAAGGTTGAGATGAGCAAAGTACTCTTAGTTGATGATGATCTGGTTTTTAGGGAGCTATTAGAGCAAGCGCTTGCTGAAGAGGGTTATCGTGTTATCTGCGCTGAAGATGGAGTCGCTGCACTCTCTATATTGGAAATAGAGAGCCCAGATATCATATTGCTAGACATTATGATGCCAAAACTAGATGGCTTTGGTTTATTAGCTGCTCGTAAGGAGCAGATCCCTGTGATTATCATCTCTGCCATCGATTGTGAGAGTGATAGGATTAAAGGTTACGAGTTAGGTGCTGATGATTTCCTCAGTAAACCTTTTAGTGTAAAGGAGTTACTTGTACGTATGGCTGCACTACAACGTCGAGTGGATCTGGTTCGTTCTGAGCGAATCTGCTCTATTGAACAGATTAAAGATGAAGTCGAGTTTGATGATCTGCAATATTGTGTTTCTATCGCATCTAAAAGGGTGTTGTTGACTCAAACTGAATTTAAGCTATTTAAGTATCTGTTTGAACGGAAAGGAGAGGTCATTACTAAGCAGGAGCTTCAGCGAAGTGTGCTGCAAAAAGAGCTGGGGAAGTTTGATCGTAACTTAGATATGCATATCAGTAATACCCGCAGAAAGCTTGCCAATACAGAGCTGCCTAAAACCTTAATTAATACCGTTAGAGGGCAAGGGTACAGTTTCGCTACCTAATGGTAACGAGATACCGATAAACCGTGAAGATTACTGTATATTTTTTACTTTTCAAGCTGCTCTATGGCGTTTTTTCGTTTATCCTATAGCGTATCAGATAGGCCGTGTTAGCCTGTCTTAATTGATAACATAAAGGAAACGTTATGCGGATCAGCGCCAATTTTGATGGTGGAAATATTGAAGTCATCAATCAAGATAATATTAAAGATGTGCAACTGGCTATTCGTCCCGATGTTGGTGACGAGTTTTATCAGTGGTTCAATTTTCGTTTAGAAGGCGAAGTAGGAAGCCAGTACCTACTTAATATTATGAATGCTGGTTCAGCTTCATACCCTAAAGGTTGGGAAAATTACCAAGCCGTAGCGACCTATGACAGGCAGCAGTGGTTTCGCCTTCCAACTGAGTACAAAGATGGTAAATTAACCATTCAAGTTGACCTTGATTGTGACTCAATCCAAATAGCTTATTTCGCTCCCTACAGTTATGAACGCCACCAAGATCTTCTCGCTTCAGTCCAAGTCCACCCATTAGTCAGTCTCGAGCACTTAGGTTTAACCTTAGATGGCCGAGATATGACACTGGTGAAAGTGGGTGATGGTGATGAATCTAAAGCAAATATCTGGATCACAGCGCGTCAACATCCAGGTGAGACGATGGCTGAGTGGTTAGTCGAAGGCTTCTTTAACAGCTTGCTCGATAGTGACAACGTCAATGCTCAGGCGCTACTAGACAAAGCAAATTTCTATATTGTTCCTAATATGAATCCAGACGGAAGTGCACGTGGTCATTTGAGAACCAATGCACTGGGTGTTAATTTAAATCGTGAATGGCAGACCCCTTCGCTTGAGAAGAGTCCAGAGGTCTTCTACGTCACCAATAAGATGAAAGAGACTGGCGTGGATCTCTTCTATGATGTCCACGGTGACGAAGGTTTACCTTATGTCTTTCTTGCTGGCTGTGAAGGCGTACCTTCACATGATGAGCGCATGGCCAAACTGCAGCAAAAGTTTGTTGACGCACTAACACTGGTCAGTGCCGATTTCCAGTCTGAGTTTGGTTATGATAAAGATGAGCCAGGCAAAGCAAACCTAACGGTTGCCTCTAACTGGGTCGCTGAAACATTTACCTGCCTCTCTAATACTCTTGAGATGCCGTTTAAAGATAATGACAATATGCCAGATCCTATGTCAGGCTGGTCTCCAGAGCGCTCTATCTATCTAGGTGAGGCATCTTTAATCGCAATGTTAGCGGTAGTGAATAACTTACGATAATAACGGTGTGTGACTAACTTAGGCTAGTTTTGAACTAGTGTGGATTAGTCACACAGCTTTTGAGGTAATACGATGGCATTGATTGAATGTCCTAGCTGTAATAAACGGATCTCAAGTAAGGCGACAGAGTGCCAGCATTGTGGAAGTCAGCTATCTGGAGATAATCAGGTACTAAGCAAAATCAGCCATATTAAACGCTCAGCGCAACTTGTGAACCAAGGCCTACTATCCATGTCTCTGTTTATCGCAGGTGTCGTGGTATGGTTTTGGGGAGGGGAGCCAGCTGAAGGGTTACGTTCCTATATTGGTGGCGCTTGTTTTGTACTTGGCTTCGTTGGTTACCTAGTTACCCGATTACAGATAGTGTTACATGAACGGAAGAAAGTATGAGTGATGAGATAAATAAGGTCATCGATGAGATGCCCCAAGAGGTTTATGAGCGCCTAAGAACAGGTGTAGAGCTAGGTAAATGGGAAGATGGCACGCGTTTATCTGATGCCCAGCGTGAGTCAACTATGCAACTGGTGATGCTCTATCAGGCCAGAAGACTTAATCAAACTGATCATTTCACCATTAGTCGTGAAGGCACCATAAACGAACTCTCTAAAGCTGAGCTAAAAAAGCAGTTCAAGGGTGAGAGTATCGCCGAGTTTAAAGAGAAAGAGTTATAAATTTGTCTTATTAAGCGCATCGAGCAGCACTATGGCTGCTCATTTACGCAACAGTTATGTGAGTCCTTTTAATCTTCGCTTAGCTCACCAACCAAGTTTTGCTGCATAGCGGTGCGAATTTCATTGGGGGTTAGAGAGGTCGACAGCAGGTAGTGCAGTTTTGCCAGTGCAGCTTCTGTAGTCATATCCGAGCCACTTATCACCCCAGCCGCTTCTAAAGCATGTCCAGTGGCATAACCTTTCATGTTCACTTTCCCCTGCAAACATTGCGTCAAGTTGACGAGAATAATACCTCGAGCCGATGCTTCAGAAAGTACCTTTAGTAAGCTGGTATTTTGAGGAGCATTACCCACACCATAGGTTAGGATGATTAGGGCCTTCACGGGTTGCTGAAGTAAGTTCCTAATGACGTCGGTGGTGATCCCAGGGTACAGGGTGACAACACCAATTGGCTGTGGGCTGATGGTTGCAACCTCCAACTTTTTACTGTCATCGGTTGCGATCTTACCGGCTTTGACTCGGATCTTAATCCCCGCCTCAAGAAGCAGTGGGAAATTTGGTGATGCAAAAGCGCCGAAACCGTCAGCATGTGCCTTAGTGGTTCTATTGCCTCTAAACAGCTTATTGTTAAAGAAGAGACACACCTCTGCTATAGGATAGTTTGCGGCAATGTACAGGGAGTTAAGCAGGTTGGTTTGTCCGTCCGATCGTAGTTGTCCTAATGGGATCTGTGAGCCAGTAACGATGACGGGTTTTGATAGGCCTTGCAGCATAAAGGAGAGGGCTGATGCGGTAAACGCCATGGTATCTGTGCCATGTAGGATCACAAAGCCATCATATTTATCATAGTTAGCTTTGATATCGTTAGCGAGTCGCTGCCAATCGGTCGGAGCCATATCAGAGGAGTCCATTAACGGACTGTATTCATGTATGACAAAGTCCGGCATATCATCATAGTAAAACTCAGGCATGGATTTCACACAGTTTGTAAGAAAACCAGCAACGGGGGCAAACCCTTGAGCTGTTTTTTGCATGCCTATGGTGCCGCCTGTGTAGGCAACGTAGATTGTACGCTTTGTCATGATGAACTTCTATTGGCCACTAATGGGCAGCAGTATACTTGCTTGAAGCCTTCAGCCCAATGCTATTGAGCCATTTAAACTCATAATTGTTACGATCAGCATAAAAAAAGCCCGCTGAGCGGAAGCTCTGCGGGCTTAGTCAATTAATCCAGTGGATTATCGTGGCAATAAAAAGTACTCGACGCTAGAAGTTACAGGTATCGCAGTACAGATACATGCCTTTAGGATCATCAAAGGATCTAAATTCATCAATGGCGCTAGACCATTGAGACAGTAGCTGCTCAATCACAGAACTATGACTCATAGATTCAGGCAAATAGGCTGACGCTGAAGCGAACATCTCTTGAATAAACTGCTCTTGAGGCGTGAGATCTTGCTCAATTATTTCACTGTCAAAGTCATCGAGTTCTGCCATCTGAGCAGCTTTAGCGACGGCTTGTTTTAGATCGCCTAACTCATCAACTAAGCCAAGGCTAAGTGCCTTTCTTCCTGACCAGACACGACCTTGAGCTATGCTATCCACATCATCTAAGCTCATATCACGCTCGTTGGCCACAAGAGAGATAAAATCATGATAACCACGCTCAACGTGACGTTGGATCACATCTTTGATACCTGGGGTTAATCCTTTCGCCACTGAGATGCCAGCCCATTCAGAGGTTGCTACACCGTCAGTGTGGATCCCTATACTTGATAGCGAATCTTCAAAAGTGGTGATCATACCAAAGATGCCGATTGAACCTGTGAGTGTTGTTGGTGTGGCGTAGATGTAATCTGCGCTGGCTGAGATCCAATATCCACCCGACGCTGCGTAACTGCCCATACTGACGACAACGGGTTTGCCTGCAGTTTTCAGTGCAAGTACCTCTTGACGGATCTGCTCGGAAGCAAAGGCGCTTCCGCCTGGACTATCGACTCGTAACACAACGGCTTTTACTTGATCATCAAAGCGCGCCTTTCTAAGGAGTTCTGAGGTACTTTCACCGCCAATATTACCAGCAGGCTGGTTGCCGTTGAGTATGGTACCTTTGGCAACAATGATACCGACAGTATCATTGGTATAAAGAAGAGGGTGCTTAGCGGTGAGACTTAAGTAGTCATGAAAGCCTATCTGTTTGAAATTATCGCCATCTCTTGCCTGTCCAACCAAGTCTAACATCTTAAGCCTGAAGCTTTCTGACGTTGCGAGTTCATCGACCCAGTTCATATTCAGTGCCATTTCAGCAGACTGACCTTCAGCTTTATCAAGCTCTGCGAGGTAGCGTTCAGAGTTGAGTACAAGGTCGTCACCTGCAATATTACGATTATCGGCAACAACGCCTTGATAACTGCTCCAGATATCATTCAACAGCGCAAGGTTGGCTTCTTTTGCTGCGGGAGACATATCATCACGAATGTAGGGTTCAACAGCCGATTTAAAGGTACCGACTCGGAAGATGTGCGCCTTCACTTTAAGCTTCTCAAGTGCTGACTTATAATACTGGCGATAACGGCTCAAGCCCTCTAGTTCAACACCGCCCTGTGGGTTGAGGTAGATGGTATCGGCAAAGCTGGCGAGAAAATATTGATTTTGGCCATAGCTATTAGCTTGTGCAATAACAGGTTTGCCCGATTCTTTAAACTGGATTAAGGCATCGCCAATAGATTGCAGCTTGCTTATTCCTGTCCATCTTAAATGCCCCATATCTAACACGATGGAAGAGATGCGAGTGTCATGAGCGGCGTTGTCGATCACATTAAGCACATCGGCAAGTAATATCTCGCCTTGGCCGTCGTTGTTTTTGCCGCTTTTCATCGCCTCTTCAAATGGGTCTACTTGTCTTTTTTGCTCAACAATAGAACCTGAAAGGTTGAGTACTAATGCTGACCCAGTTTCAATATTCACACTATCATCTATATTCATAGCAACAATCAGCGCCAACAGGAAACCGAAAAAGATCACATTTAAAATCAGTTTCCGTGTACCGTTAATTGTCTTCCATAAAAGAACAAATATTCTTTTTATTAATGAGGGTTTATCGGACATTATCCAATCCTTTATTACGTCAATGAGACTATGCTAACTGAAATTTCCGATTTAGGGAAAAATCAATTGTAAAGGAATCTGTTGCTTTACAATTGAACAACTAGTTGAGCTTAGCTATAACAAGATGTATGCTGGTTTAAATCAGTTGTTTTAAAAGGATGTTTGAATGTCGTTTCCGCATTTATTAGAACCCTTAGATCTTGGCTTTACTCAATTAAAGAACCGTGTGCTTATGGGCTCCATGCACACAGGCCTAGAGGAAGAAAAGGGCGGCTTTGAGAAACTGGCACAGTTTTATAAAGAGCGTGCTATTGGTGGTGTTAGCTTAATTGTCACAGGTGGGATCTCGCCCAATTTACGCGGACGTTTGGCACCTAATGCTTGTCAGCTTAGTTTTCCATGGCAAGTTGGGAAACATCAAATTGTTACTAAGGCGGTTCATGAAGCGGGTGGCAAGATCTGCATGCAACTTTTGCATGCTGGACGCTATGGCTATCACCCATTCTCTCAAGCGCCTAGCAAGATAAAGTCTCCTATCACGCCTTTCACCCCCTCTGCGATGTCTGCAAGACAGGTGCGTGGCACCATTAAGGATTACGCTACCTCAGCGGCCTTATCCCAAAAGGCTGGATATGATGGTGTTGAGGTGATGGGCTCTGAAGGTTACCTGATTAACCAGTTTGTTTCTGCCCGTACCAATGTCCGAGATGATGAGTGGGGAGGGAGTTTCGAAAATCGGATTAAATTCCCACTGGAGATAGTCCGCAGTATTAGAAAGCGTGTCGGCGATAACTTTATTATCATCTTTAGACTCTCGATGTTAGATCTGGTTGACAATGGTTCGACTTGGGATGAAGTGGTGGAGCTGGCTAAACTGTTAGAGCAAGCGGGGGTCACCATTATCAATACCGGCATTGGCTGGCACGAAGCGAGAGTGCCTACTATTGCAACCAGTGTACCAAGGGGCGGATTTGCTTGGGTAACCGAGCGACTCAAAAAAGAGATGAATATCCCGCTTGTGGCAACCAACAGAATCAATACGCCTGAGATTGCTGAACATATCATTGAGTCAGGCCAAGCGGATATGGTGTCAATGGCTCGCCCATTCTTAGCCGACCCCGACTTTGTTAACAAGGCTGAGGCAAATACCCCAGAGCTTATCAACACCTGTATTGGTTGTAATCAGGCTTGTTTAGACCATACCTTCTCACTAAAACGTGCGACCTGCCTAGTGAACCCTAGAGCCTGTTACGAGACTGAGATCAACTTCATTCCAACGACGAACAAGAAACGTATTGCTGTGATGGGCGCAGGCCCTGCAGGAATGGCGTTTTCTGTCTATGCTGCAAGCCGGGGCCACGAAGTGGTGCTGTTCGAAGCTAAGTCAGAGGTGGGTGGTCAGTTTAATCTTGCTCGTAAGATCCCGGGTAAAGAGGAGTTCGATGAAACCATACGTTACTTTATCAATCAGATGAAGCTGCACAAGGTTGAGTTGCGTTTAAATACTCGACTCGACGCCTCTGTGATCAGGGATGAGCAGTTTGATGAGATTGTTATGTCATCGGGTGTTGTGCCAAGAAAAATAGATCTTCCTGGTTTCGATAACCCGAAAGTAGTGGACTACCAACAGGTGCTTAACCGTGAAGTGGCATTAGGTGAACGTGTTGCATTAATCGGCGCTGGCGGTATTGGTTTTGATATGGCCCACTATCTCTGCGAGCCTGAGTCGACAACACTGCAACCTGATAAATGGTTAAAGCAGTGGGGTATCGATAAGGAGTACGCAGAGCGAGGCGGTTTGACTAGTCCCCAAGAGGCGAGTGAGCACCGTGATATCTATCTGCTGCAACGTAAAACCAGCAAGATGGGTAAAGGATTAGGTAAAACCACAGGTTGGATCCATAGACTGGTGTTAAAGAAGCATCAGGTTAAGATGAAGACTGGCGTCAGTTATCAAAAGTTCGACGAGCAGGGCTTGCACATCAGTGTGGGTGAACAAGATGAGATCTTGGCGGTGGATAATGTCGTGCTTTGCGCCGGACAGGAGTCGAATCGTACTTTGCAAGAGGAGATGCAAGCAACAGGTTTACCTGTACATCTTATCGGCGGCGTTGACGTTGCAGCTGAGCTCGATGCCAAGCGTGCGATTCGTCAAGGGGCTGAGTTAGCGATTAAGCTTTAAGCCTAAGACTAAATTTAAACTTGGTCGCAAATGCTATTTTAGATAATACAAAAAAGGACCGATTATTCATCGCTCCTTTTTTATTGACTTCATTAATCTAAAGTTTGATTAAAGAGGTTTTAGAGAAAAAGCTTAACGATTATCAGTGCAAACCGTTTGAGTCTCTTTTATCTGCTCTTGTGGGATTAACTTAGCATTTTCTTCGCGTTTAGGTGTAAGGGTTACACCTTGAGTTGGCAGCTCCAGATCGAGATCTGAATTTGGCGTACAGCAACAGGGAAGGCACTCATCCTTTTCAAGATGAACCAGTGGTTCAGTATGATAAGTCACACCGCCACTGATTATCTTAGTTTTACAAGCGCCACAATACCCATTACGGCACTCGGAAAACAGTTTAACTTTTTTTTGCTCCAATGCCATCAAGAGGCTAGTGTGCTGCTGGGTAAATAGCAGCACAGGTTGGCCTTGCAAGCTGACGATAGGGGCTTTTTTAAAGTTACTAAAGTTCAAAGTCTTCAAACTCACTCTCATCGATTGATGAGTCAATTTGTCCAACCAAATAGGATGATACTTCCACTTCCTGCGGCGCTACCTGTACCGAATCACTCTCTAACCAGGTTTTCATCCAAGGAAGAGGATTGGTTATCTGCGCGTAAGGTAGATCTAAGTTGACTGACTTCATGCGCTCGTTAGTGATGTACTCAACATATTGGCATAAGATCTGTTCATTAAGGCCTATCATAGAGCCATCTTTAAACAGGTATCTTGCCCACTCTTTCTCCTGCTCAGCGGCTTTAACAAAGATGTCGTAAGCTTGCTGCTCACACTCTTTCGCTATTTCACCCATCTCAGGATCATCTTTGCCCGCTTGCATCAGCTTGATGATGTGTTGAGTGCTGTTGAGGTGCAGGGCTTCATCACGTGCAATTAGGCGAATGATTTTCGCGTTACCTTCCATCACTTTACGCTCTGCGAATGCAAAAGAGCAGGCGAAACTGACGTAGAAACGGATCGCTTCGAGCACATTGACTGACATCATGCAGAGATAGAGGGCTTTTTTGATCTCACGTTTAGTGACAATAAGCTCTCGACCGTCAATCATATGGGTGCCTTCGCCTAATAGGTGGAAAGCTTGGGTGAGCTTGATAAGCGTATCGTAGTACTCTGCAATGTCACTTGCGCGCTTTAAAATCTCTTCATTTTCAACAATATCATCAAATACAATCGATGGATCATTAACGATATTACGAATAATGTGAGTGTAAGAGCGTGAATGAATAGTCTCTGAAAATGACCAAGTTTCAATCCAGGTTTCTAACTCTGGCAAGGAGACTAGGGGCAGAAAAGCAACATTTGGCGAGCGACCCTGAATTGAATCCAGCAGTGTCTGGTATTTCAGGTTAGAGATAAAGATATGCTTCTCATGATCTGGAAGGGCGGCATAATCGATCTTATCTTTACTGACATCAACCTCTTCAGGGCGCCAGAAAAAAGAGAGTTGTTTCTCAATTAGCTTTTCAAATACTTCATATTTTTGTACATCGTAACGTGCCACGTTGACCGATTGTCCTAAAAACATAGGTTCCAAACGAGCATCATTAGGGGTTTGACAAAAAGTAGAATAGGCCATGGTTTCTTCCAGAATACAGGGGCTTCATGCCCCTATTAAAAATTAATAACACACTCAGTGCCAACGCACTGAGTCTTGATACACCTTGTTAGATCTTACACGCGCCGCCAGCACAGTCATCGTCTTCTTTCTCAACGCTGACCATATCATCGTGTTTATCTGACGCGCCATCGCGTGTGTTGTGATAGTAGAGTGTTTTCACGCCAAGTTTGTAGGCATTTAACAGATCTTTCAGCAGTACCTGCATTGGCACTTTCTGATTATCAAAACGAGATGGATCATAGTTTGTGTTAGCGGAAATGGCCTGATCGACAAACTTCTGCATTAGACCAACGAGTTGTAAATAACCGTCGTTATTTGGCATCTGCCAAAGTAACTCATAGCTGTACTGGTACTTCTCAAAATCAGGAACAACCTGCTTAAGTTGACCATCTTTGCTCGACTTCACGCTGATAAGTCCACGTGGTGGCTCGATACCATTGGTTGCATTGGAGATCTGTGAGGATGTCTCAGATGGCATCAATGCTGAAAGGGTAGAGTTACGCAGGCCGTGAGTCACGATATCCTGACGCAGTGTCTCCCAATCCATGTGCAGTGGCTCATCACAAATATTGTCCAGAGCACGTTTATAGGTATCGATAGGCAATACGCCCTTCGAATAGGTTGTCTCATGGAATGCTGGACATGCACCTTGCTCTTTAGCCAAGTTCATCGAGGCTTTCAATAGGTAATATTGAATCGCTTCAAATGTCTTATGGGTGATGTTGTTTGCTGAGCCATCAGAGTAACGCACTCCCTCTTTAGCCAAATAATTAGCAAAGTTAATCACACCTATACCCAGAGTTCGACGATTCATTGACGACTTTTGAGCTGCGATCAGCGGGTAATCTTGATAATCCAATAGGTTGTCAAGGGCACGAACCGCAAGATCTGCTAGTGGTTCAAGCTCTGCAAGGTTCTTGATCGCCCCAAGGTTAAGAGCCGATAGAGTACAAAGTGCAATCTCACCGTTTGGATCATTCACATTATCCAGAGGCTTAGTTGGCAGTGCGATCTCAAGACATAAGTTAGACTGTCTGATTGGTGCAACTTTACTATCAAATGGACTGTGAGTGTTACAGTGATCGACGTTCTGTACATAGATACGGCCAGTAGAGGCACGCTCTTGCATCATCAAACCAAAGAGTTCAGAGGCCTTAACTTGCTTTTTACGAATACTGTCATCTGCTTCATATTGTAGGTAAAGACGATCGAACTCATCTTGGTCTTCAAAGAAAGCATCATAAAGGCCCGGTACATCCGATGGACTAAATAGGCTGATCACGCCGCCTTGAATGAGACGTTGATACATTAGCTTGTTGATCTGTACGCCGTAATCTAAGTGACGAATACGGTTATCTTCAACCCCTCGGTTGTTTTTAAGTACTAACAGAGACTCGACTTCAAGATGCCAAATCGGGTAGAAGAGAGTTGCAGCTCCTCCACGTACGCCACCTTGCGAGCAAGACTTTACCGCAGTTTGGAAGTACTTAAAGAAGGGCAGACAGCCAGTATGGAAAGCTTCACCACCACGGATTGGGCTACCTAAGGCGCGAATACGCCCTGCATTGACACCGATCCCAGCACGCTGACTGACATACTTCACGATAGAAGATGAGGTCGCGTTAATGGAGTCTAGGCTATCACCACACTCAATTAATACACATGAGCTAAATTGACGCGTAGGCGTACGAACGCCAGCCATAATGGGCGTTGGTAGTGATATTTTAAAGGTTGAAACCGCATCATAGAAACGCTTGATATAGTCAAGACGAGTCTCTTGAGGGTATTTAGCAAATAGACAAGCCGCGACCAAAATATAGAGGAACTGTGCACTCTCATATATTTCATGGGTAACGCGGTTTTGAACCAGATATTTTCCCTCTAACTGCTTTACAGCGGCATAGGAGAAGTCCATATCACGCCAGTGATCGATATAACCATCTAATATATCTAACTCTTCACGGGTATAGTCTTGCAGAATATGGGTATCATATTTACCCATTTCAACGAGTTTAACTACGTGATCATAAAGCTTAGGTGGCTCAAACTGGCCAAACGCTTTTTTACGCAGGTGGAAGATAGCTAAACGAGCCGAAAGAAACTGGTAATCAGGTGACTCTGGAGAGATAAGATCGGCTGCGGCTTTAATAATGGTCTCATGAATAGCTTCTGTCGGTATGCCATCAAAAAACTGTAAGTGAGAGCGAAGTTCAACTTCTGATACCGATACATTTTTTAGGTCTTTGGCTGCCCATGTGATCACACGGTGTATTTTATCGAGATCGATGATTTCGCGTTCGCCACTACGTTTGGTGACTTTCAGATTGCTATTCATTAAAGAAAGGTCCTGGTATTTATATGTGTGTAGGTGACTGTGAGTAGTCGGCCTTAAGATTCCATGTAACAAACAAATAGAGCATCGAAAATAGGATAATTTTCATCTAAAAAAATAGAAGGTCTCTAGTGTCTCTGACTGTTACTTACACACTATATATGGTGTCTTAAAATTTATAAGGTACAAGATAGTGAGGTTCTTGGAATTTTGCAAGTCTGATTTTGGCTTAGTTTGTGGGGGAATCTTGTGGATAAGTTGAGGATAAAAAAAAGGGTGAGCGAAGGCTTACCTTTAAAGACCATTTTTAGTGGCTTTGAGAGGGGTTGGTTTAATTTTGAGCGGCAAGATGTCGTGACAAATTTGGCTGGATCAAATGGTGATCTTTTGGATCTTAGACTCAAAAAATCACCTAGAGAAAAATAGATTAGCTGGATAATTGTGCCAGAAGCTCAACCACATCTTGTGGAGAATGAAAAGTAAAATTACTTGGCCAGTTTTGCGGTGTTGCATCTGAGCCTATGTATCCCCACATGGCAATGCCACCTAGCATTCCTGCATTGTCAGCCGCGAGCAGATCTCGCTCTGCATCTCCTAAGTAGAGGATCTGCTCTGCAGGGCAATCTATCTGCTGCGCTGCGAGTAACATGGGTGCTATATGAGGTTTAGAGAAGAGAGTGCTATCACCGCTGACAACCGTTCCCATTGAAATCGAAAGCCCTAATACATCAAGAAGTGGGCGAGTAAAACGAGCGGGTTTATTGGTGACTATGCCATAGGGAATGGCGTGTTCATCAAGGTAAGCAAGTAATGCAGAGATCCCATCAAACAGTTGGCTATGCTGACCATTTATCTGGGTATAATGGCGCAGTAGCCCCTGCTGTAGCTCAAACTGCTTATCTTCATTAAGATGAGGTTGAGCAGCCTTTACAAGTGCTAAACTGCCATCGGAAGCGACTTGGCGCATCTTATCCAAACTGACTTGGGGGCAGTTGAACTGGGCTAAACTCAGGTTCAAAGCAGCAACAAGATCCGGGGCGGTATCCACTAAGGTACCGTCGAGATCAAAAAGCACGGCTTTGATAGAGGAACCGCTTTTCTCTTGTGACTGACTGGCCATTAACTTTCGCTCTTCTTCGTCGCTATCATATAGTTTACGTCGACATTTTTTGTGTAGCTAAAGGTATCAGTTAATGGGTTAAAGGTAATACCGGTTGCGTCTTCACAAAATAGCTCAGCATGTTCAGCAAGGGAGATAAGCTCCGATGGCTTGATAAACTTTTTGTGATCATGAGTGCCGATTGGCAGCATCTTAAGGATATATTCTGCGCCCAGTATCGTTTCGACATAGGCTCGCAGATTACGGTTAATCGTTGAGAAAAACACATAACCGCCAGGTTTCACCATATCTGCACAGGCTTGTATAACAGAGCGAGGGCTAGGTACATGCTCTAACATCTCCATACAGGTGATGACATCATAACTCTCTCTATGACTTTCTCTGTGCGACTCGGCAGTATCTTGTATATAGTTTATCTCAACGCCCACCTCTAATGCATGTAATCTGGCAACATCCAATGGTTCAGCGCCCATATCGAGTCCATCAACCTTAGCACCGATACGTGCCATGCTCTCTGATAAGATCCCACCGCCACAGCCGACATCAAGGACACGCTTGCCAAACACACCACCACAAGTTTGATCGATATAGTTCAAACGCAGTGGATTAAGTCTGTGCAGCGGCTTAAATTCACCCTCAGGATCCCACCAAGTTGCTGCCATCTTTTCAAATTTCGCTATTTCACTTGGATCAACATTTATCTCTTTCTGCATATCTTGCTGCACGCTATCACCTATAAAGGCATGGGTTATTGTGGCCATTATACCCATAGGTAGTAATAAACAAAGGCCAATAGTGGGTGAATTGAGTGATATTTTAACCAATTGATTGAATAGCGAACATTGTTTGATTCTGGTCAACTAATTTGTAGATTAATACTTATTTAGGGGGAATGATAAATAGGGTCTGGCGACAAAAAATAACTGTGTTAGAATGCCAAATCACGTTTTCAGGCTCGATGATTTCAGCTTTCCATTTCGGATGTTGAGTTGTCGGCTAAATTTCAAGGGATCGAGCAGTTTATGACTGATCTGGCTTCATCTATAACTCCAATTAATATTGAAGACGAATTAAAGAATTCATATCTAGATTACGCGATGAGCGTGATCGTAGGCCGAGCATTACCAGATGTTCGTGATGGCTTAAAGCCAGTACACCGTCGCGTTTTATTTGCGATGAGTGAGCTTAAAAACGATTGGAATAAACCTTATAAAAAGTCGGCTCGTGTTGTCGGCGACGTTATCGGTAAATATCACCCACATGGTGATACTGCTGTTTACGATACTATCGTACGTTTAGCGCAGCCTTTCTCTATGCGCTACACGCTTATCGACGGTCAAGGTAACTTTGGTTCTGTCGATGGTGACGCTGCAGCTGCGATGCGTTATACCGAAATTCGTATGGATAAGGTGGCTCACCAGCTACTCGCCGATCTCGAGAAAGAGACGGTCGATTATGTACCTAACTATGATGGTACAGAGTTTATTCCAGCTGTTTTACCAACACGTATCCCAACCTTATTAGTTAATGGTTCTTCAGGGATCGCGGTTGGTATGGCAACGAACATTCCGCCACATAACTTAAACGAAGTGGTTTCGGGCTGTTTAGCACTGATTGAAAACCCAGATTTAACCATTAATGAGTTAATGGAATACATTCCAGGTCCTGACTTCCCAACGGCTGGTATTATCAATGGCCGTAAAGGGATCATCGATGCATATCATACTGGACGTGGCCGCGCAGTAATGCGTGCTAAAGCGGAAGTGGAGATTGAAGACAATGGTCGCGAGCGTATTATTGTCCATGAGATCCCATACCAGGTAAACAAGGCGCGTCTGATTGAAAAGATCGCTGAGTTAGTTAAAGATAAAAAGATTGAAGGTATCAGCGGCTTACGTGACGAATCTGATAAAGATGGTATGCGTATTGTTGTTGAGATTAAGCGCGGTGAAGTGGGTGAGGTTGTACTTAACAATCTATACGCCCAAACACAGATGCAGAGCTCTTTTGGTATCAACATGGTGGCATTGACCAATGGTCAGCCTAAGTTGTTCAACCTTAAAGAGATGCTTGAGTGCTTTATTCTTCACCGTCGTGAAGTGGTCACTCGTCGTACTGTTTTCGAGCTACGTAAAGCCCGTGAACGTGCGCATATCCTTGAGTCGCTTGCGATTGCATTGGCAAACATTGATCCAATTATCGCCCTGATCAAAGCATCACCAACGCCAGCTGAAGCAAAAGTTAAGCTTGTTGCTGAAGGTTGGGAGCTGGGCAATGTACAAAGCATGCTTGAAAAAGCGGGTGATGATGCTGCACGTCCTGAGTGGTTAGAGCCAGAGTACGGGATCCGTGATGGTCGTTACTACTTAACTGAGCAGCAAGCACAAGCCATTTTGGATCTACGTCTGCACAAGCTAACAGGCTTAGAGCATGAGAAGATCTTAAAAGAGTATGAAGAGCTACTTGAGATCATTGCAGCCCTGCTATACATACTTCGCAGCTCTGTGCGTTTGATGGAAGTTATCACCGAAGAGCTACAAGAAGTGCTTGAAAACTTTGGTGATGAACGTCGTACTGTTATTAATGCGAACGAAGTTGATATGAGTCTTGAAGACTTAATTAACGAAGAAGATGTGGTTGTAACACTTTCTCACCTTGGCTATGCCAAGTATCAAGCGCTAACTGATTACCAAGCCCAACGTCGTGGCGGTAAGGGTAAAGCGGCGACAAAAGTGAAAGACGAAGATTTCGTTGAGAAACTATTGGTTGCCAATACTCACGATACGATTTTGTGTTTCTCTGATTTTGGTAAGATGTACTGGCTGAAAGTTTACCAGTTACCATTAGCTAGCCGTACAGCTCGTGGTCGCCCAATTGTAAATATTCTGCCACTGTCTGAAGGCGAGCGTATTACGGCAATCTTGCCAGTACGTGAATATGCAGAAGATAAGTACATCATCATGGCGACCTCTCACGGTACCGTGAAGAAGACTGCATTGACGGCATACAGCAACCCACGTGCAAACGGCATCATTGCAGTTAACCTGAAAGATGGCGATCAGCTCATTGGTGTTGATATTACCGATGGTAGCAATGACATCATGTTGTTCTCTAATGAAGGTAAAGTCGTTAGATTTAACGAGAAAGCCCGTAACTCTGAGACTGGTGAAGTCAAATTAGATCCTGAAACAGGTGAAGAGATGATCGCACTACGTGCCATGGGCCGTACTGCTACAGGTGTACGTGGTATCAAGCTAGAAGATGGTCAGCAAGTTGTTTCACTGATTGTGCCTAAAGGCGAAGGTGATATCTTAACTGTGACTGAGAACGGATTTGGTAAGCGTACTGACTTAGCTGAATACCCAGCTAAGAGCCGTGGTACTAAAGGCGTGGTTTCTATCAAGGTCAGTGAGCGTAATGGCGCAGTGGTTGGCGCTGTTCAAGTTGGCGAAAATGATGAGATCATGTTGATCAGTAACAAGGGAACCTTGGTACGTACACCTGCAACAGGAGTATCAAGCATTGGTCGTAACACTCAAGGTGTAACGATAATCCGCACCGCTGAAGATGAGAAAGTAGTTGGTCTTCAACGTATCGATGAGATCCAGGAGCCGGCTCCTGAACTTGACGAAGAGGGTAACCCAATCATTCCAGCTGTGGCAGATGAAGCTGTAGAAGCAACACCTGAAGGTGAAGCTCCTAACGCAGATGATGCACCAGAAGCAGAACCTGCAGAATAACTATTTCATGCGTTAAGGAATAGATTAACGGGCGTCCAAATGGACGCCCGTTTTGTTTCTCTCTTATCAATTTGTGATGTTCGATAAAAAGTATTGAGTTATTTGAAAATAATCTAGGTAACTTAATAAGCCCTATGACAATATGCTTGTATCGAGATTATCAAATATCAATCAGTATCGATAAGTGAGCAAACCATTATATTGTTCGATAAGCCTGAAGGAGAAAGAAGTGAGCGCGACATACAATTTTTGTGCAGGTCCTGCGATGTTACCCCAAGCTGTAATGGAAAAGGCTCAGAGTGAGCTGCTTGATTGGAATGGACTAGGAACCTCGGTGATGGAGATAAGTCACCGTAGTAAAGAGTTTATAGCCTTAACTGAACAAGCTGAAATTGATTTGCGTGAATTGATGTCAATCCCATCTAACTACCATGTTTTGTTTATGCATGGGGGAGGACGGGGCCAGTTTTCTGCTGTTGTGAATAATTTTTTAGGCAACAATGGAAAGGCGCTCTATTTGGTTGATGGCAGCTGGTCATCGGCTGCAGTCGATGAGGCAAAAAAGCTTGCTGGTGAAACACAGATAGATACGCTCAATATCGTTGAAAAAGATGGCGCTACAAGCCGAGTATCTATTCCTAATCTAAAAGAGCTAGATCAAGATTATCGCTATCTGCATTACTGTCCAAATGAGACTGTTGATGGTATCGAAATTTTTGAAGAGTTAGATTCGCCTTGGCCGATTGTGGCGGATATGTCCTCAAATATTATGTCTCGTGAGATAGATGTGAGTCGTTACGGTTTAATCTACGCCGGTGCACAAAAGAACATTGGCCCGTCTGGGTTAAGTATCGTTATCGTTAAAGATGAACTGTTACAACTGCCGCAACTGCCGCAATCCTCAATCATGGATTATCGTTTAGGTGTTAAACATGGCTCCATGTATAACACGCCTCCAACTTTCGCTTGGTATCTTGCCGCAGAAGTCTTTAAATGGCTAAAATCCTCTGGCGGTGTGGGTGAGGTTCAGAAAGCTAATGAGCGCAAAGCAGGCACTCTGTATCAGTTTATCGATAGCTGTGATTTTTATGAAAATAGAGTCGCTGTGGAGAATCGCTCGGTAATGAATGTGACCTTTTATCTTAAAGATGAAGCGCTTAATGATGAGTTTATCAAGCAAGCCAAAGCGGTCGGTCTTGTAGCATTAAAAGGTCATCGAAGTGTAGGTGGCATGCGGGCGAGTATCTATAATGCGATGCCGCTTGAAGGGGTTGAAAAGCTCGTTGAGTTTATGACTGATTTTGCTAACAAGAATAGAGCTTAAAAGTTGAAAAAGTTCCTAGGATCTGGTCCTAGGAACTTATCATCGCAAACTTCTAGAGTATTTTTGCTATCGACTCCGCTAAGTGGTCAACATTTCCAGTGCCGATCCCTGCGATACTAATACGACTGGAGTCAACCATATAGATCCCATAATCTTGCTGAAGCTGAGCAACCTGCTGTGGATTTACCCCAAGGAAAGAGAACATCCCTTTCTGCTGGGCAATAAAGTCGAAATTGTCCGTGACACCTTTCTCTTTTAGCTTGTTAACTAACATGGCACGATTACCATTGATGCGATCTCGCATTACCGTTAACTCATCTAACCACTCTTGCTTAAGTTCCTGTGAGCCGAGGATAGTTTCTACAATCGCTGCGCCATGTGCTGGCGGCATAGAGTATATGCAACGAACAACATAGAGTAGTACTGAGAAGGCGATATTCACCGAGGCTGTATCTTTACCTATGATTGAGCAGGCACCAATTCGCTCACGGTAGAGGCCGAAGTTTTTAGAGCATGAACTGCACAAAATCATATTATTGACTGTCGCTGCCATCTTACGTACACCATAAGCATCTTCATCAACACCATCTCCAAAGCCTTGATAAGCCATATCGATAAGAGGAGTAAAGCCTTGCTCTTTCGTTAGATCAATAATCTGATCCCACTGCTCTTTGGTCAAATCCATTCCGCTAGGGTTATGACAGCAAGCATGCAGCAGAACAACATCATCTGGGCCCACATTCGATAGCGCTGCCTTCATCTCATCGAATTTCAGGCTTTTTGTATCGTAGTCATAATAGGGGTAGGTTTTAACGGTGACACCAGCAGCTTCAAATAAACCAGTGTGGTTCGCCCATGTTGGATCGCTAACCCAAATGACCGCTTCACCACTTTTAGTACTGCTACTCGCTCGCTTGATAAAGTCTGCCGCAACACGAAGTGAACCAGTACCACCAGGAGTAGACACTGTGCGGACTCGGTTAGCCAATAATGCTGGGTTATCATTGCCGAACGCGAGTTGACTTAACAAGGTGTTAAAGTCAGCAGAACCAGTAGGGCCAATGTAAACTTTGGTTTCCTCGGTATCAATACGATATTGCTCAGCTTTTTTAACGCAGGTTAAAATTGGGGTGTGGCCTAATTCATCTTTATACACGCCAACACCCAAGTCGACCTTATTAGCTCGGGGATCTTCACGGTACTTATTCATTAACCCTAAGATGGGATCTGCAGGCATAGCAGTGAGTGTGTCGAACATAGCTTAATTACCCTTATTCTCGTTTTTATGGCTAGCGTAGCCTTAGACTGATTGGTCTTTATCCATAACTTTAGAGTAACTTAAATCCTTGCAAGAGTAATAGCTGTTCGGCTCAAATGATAAAACTATTTTACTGGCATGTTTTTCTTCCACTTAACTTGGCAAGTTTGCTTTTAAATTCAATAAACAGAAATTTACAGCGGTAAAATTGAAGATTTTTTAGTGGAATTGGCCCCTTTGAAAGAAAAACAGCCATAAAGGCCATAAAAGCATAAAAAAGTGTTGAATAGTGACGCTCAATCAGTAAATTTAATACTACGAAGTTCAAACACCGGTTAAGCAGAACACCATTTTGTCGTGATGGTGCTTGTGTATCAATATTTGCAATCTGTTTACCATGAACATCTATCGTTAATCTGTGGGTTGTTTGTCCCGCAATAATAAAGAAGTTATTTAATGAAGCAGCTACGTCTCGAGACCATCAACAAAGTACAGGGTACGGTTAATATTCCTGGATCTAAGAGTATCTCCAATCGCGCACTCCTCCTTGCAACCTTAGCCAAGGGCACCACGACACTAACTAACTTATTAGATTCAGATGACATACGTTATATGCTGGCATCGCTGAAACAACTGGGTGTGAATTACCGTTTGTCAGAGGACAAAACGGTGTGCGAACTCGATGGATTGGGTGCACCAATCAACTCAAACGTGGCACAAACACTATTTCTAGGAAATGCTGGAACGGCGATGCGTCCCTTATGCGCAGCGCTAACCCTAGGTGAGGGGGAGTTTATATTAACAGGTGAGCCTCGTATGGAGGAGCGTCCTATTGGCGATCTTGTTGATGCCTTACGCCAACTAGGCGCTGAGGTGACCTACCTTAAGAGTGAAGGGTTTCCACCATTGACCATCAATGCAACGGGGTTGAATGCCGGCGACGTTGAAATAGCAGGGGATCTATCTAGTCAGTTTCTCACTGCACTGTTAATGGTGTCACCACTGGCTAAAGGTGATGTGAACATTAAGATAAAAGGTGAGCTAGTCTCAAAACCGTATATCGACATTACACTCGCGTTGATGGCTCAGTTTGGCGTTAAAGTGATTAATCATGATTATGAGCGTTTTGAGATAAAATCAGGCCAAAGCTACGTTTCTCCAGGTAAAGTATTAGTTGAAGGTGATGCATCATCGGCATCATACTTTCTTGCTGCTGGCGCGATTAAAGGCGGTGAAGTTAAAGTGACTGGTGTTGGACGCCTGAGTATTCAAGGTGATGTCAAGTTTGCCGATGTACTCGAAAAGATGGGGGCAGAAATTGAGTGGGGCGATGATTACATCATATCCCGTGTAGCTAAACTCAACGCGGTCGACTTGGATATGAACCACATTCCCGACGCTGCCATGACTATTGCTACTGCAGCACTTTTTGCAACCGGCACCACCCATATTCGCAATATCTACAACTGGCGCATTAAAGAGACTGACAGACTTGCTGCCATGGCTACTGAACTTCGAAAAGTAGGGGCGATAGTCGATGAGGGACATGATTACATTAGTGTAACACCACCGACTAAACCTCATACTGCCAATATTGATACTTATAACGATCACAGAATGGCCATGTGTTTCTCTATGCTAGCCTTTGCTGATTGCGGTATCACAATTAACGATCCTGACTGCACCTCAAAGACGTTTCCTGATTACTTTGAACAGTTTGCAGCACTAGCCTGTTAACTGCACAGTTCAAAGTCTTGCATAACACTCTATCCTGTTTCAGGCTAATAGCAATTAGCCTGAAACTTTTTACCTCTCCTGTTTTCTAATCTATACCAATCAGTATAAAGATTTGATCGCTCAGCGAGAGTTTAGCGGTGCAGAGTCAAGGCAACGAGTGCTGAGCATAGTGATTCTACGGTTAAGCTCGTTAACGCAGAATCAGCACTGCTAAAACTCGCCTGTAAGGAGTGTTTTTGGCTGTCTACTTCTGCGTTGAATGAATTCACAAGGGAACAACCATTTTATCATCAATTCGCCTTGAATTAGTTTGCCAAAAGACACTCTGAGTAGATCAACTTCTTATACTGATTGGTATTAATCATAAATACTTGCCGCTTTCTGTTATCAGATAGTTTATAATACGCGCGCTCATTTTCTCGGTTATGCGAATGTAACCGAATTTAGGTGGCTAACTCATTTAAAAATCTTAGGGAAGACAGATTTTACTGTGGAGAAATTTATGTCAGAACGGGCTCCTGTTGTCACTATTGACGGCCCTAGCGGTGCTGGGAAGGGTACTATCAGCCAGCTACTAGCCGAGCGTTTAGGCTGGAAATTATTAGACAGTGGTGCGATATACCGTGTCTTAGCTTTAGCTGCAATTCATCATAATGTAGAGCTGGACAATGAAGATTCTCTTACCTTACTCGCCGCACACCTGGATGTGCAGTTTATTACGGGTAACGGTAGCAAAGGTATTAAGGTCGTACTAGAAGGTGAAGATGTCTCTAATGATATCCGCAGCCAAGAGTGTTCAAATGCTGCGTCAAAAGTCGCGGCATTCCCGAGAGTAAGAGAAGCATTATTGCGTCGCCAACGTGCATTTAGTGAGGCACCAGGTTTGATTGCCGATGGTCGTGATATGGGGACCGTTGTATTCTCTAAAGCGCCAGTGAAACTTTATTTAACTGCATCGGCTGAAGAAAGGGCTCAAAGACGCTATAATCAGTTGCAGGACAAGGGCTTCGATGTTAATATCGATCAGCTTTTGACTGAGATAAAAGAGCGTGATGACCGCGATATGAACCGCAGCGTTGCTCCTTTGGTTCCTGCCGAGGATGCATTGGTTATCGATACCTCTCAAATCGGGATAGAAGAAGTGCTTAATATTGCATTAGCGCACATAGAAACTAATTTATCTGGCGTGAGCTAATTTCGGCTGACGCTATACTATTCGTAACATGGAAGATACGAATTATTTTACTGACTCCACGTCCAGGATGGTCCGTGGTTTATTAAAGAAAGTAACTTAAACATGACTGAATCTTTTGCTGATCTATTTGAACAATCCCTTAATGAACTTGAGTTCCGTCCTGGTTCTATCGTAACTGGTGTCGTTGTACGCATCGAAAACGGTACTGTACTAGTTGACGCTGGTCTTAAGTCAGAGAGCCCAATCCCAGCTGAGCAGTTCAAAAATGCTCAAGGCGAACTAGAAATCGCTGTTGGTGATTCTGTTGACGTAGCGCTTGACTCTGTTGAAGATGGCTTCGGTGAGACTCAACTGTCTCGCGAAAAAGCTAAGCGTCACGAAGCTTGGATCGTTCTAGAAAAAGCGTACGAAGATGCTGAAACTGTAATCGGTGTCATCAATGGTAAGGTTAAAGGCGGTTTCACTGTTGAATTAAACGGTATCCGTGCATTCCTACCTGGTTCTCTAGTTGACGTTCGCCCAGTTCGCGATACTGCTCACCTAGAAAACAAAGATCTAGAATTCAAAGTTATCAAGTTAGACCAGAAGCGCAACAACGTTGTTGTTTCTCGTCGTGCTGTTATCGAATCTGAAAGCAGTGCAGAGCGTGATGCTCTTCTTGAGAACCTACAAGAAGGTCAATCAGTTAAAGGTATCGTTAAGAACCTTACTGACTACGGTGCATTCGTAGACCTAGGTGGCGTTGACGGTCTTCTACATATCACAGATATGGCTTGGAAGCGCGTTAAGCACCCATCTGAAATCGTAAATGTTGGTGATGAAATCAACGTTAAAGTTCTTAAGTACGATCGTGAGCGCACTCGTGTTTCACTAGGTCTTAAGCAACTTGGCGAAGATCCATGGTTAGAAATCAGCAAGCGTTACCCAGAAAGCACTAAGCTTACTGGTCGCGTAACTAACCTAACTGACTACGGTTGTTTCGTTGAAATCGAAGAAGGCGTTGAAGGTCTTGTTCACGTTTCTGAAATGGATTGGACTAACAAGAACATCCACCCATCTAAGGTTGTTAACCTAGGTGATGAAGTTGAAGTTCTAGTTCTTGACATCGATGAAGAGCGTCGTCGTATCTCTCTTGGTCTTAAGCAGTGTAAAGTTAACCCATGGGATGACTTCGCAGATCGTTTCGCTAAAGGCGACAAGGTTACTGGTAAGATCAAGTCAATCACTGACTTCGGTATCTTCATCGGTCTAGACGGCGGCATCGACGGTCTAGTTCACCTTTCTGACATCTCTTGGAACGGTACTGGCGAAGAAGCTGTTGCTGAATACAAGAAGGGCGACGAGATCAACGCAGTTGTTCTTTCTGTTGACCCAGAGCGCGAGCGTATCAGCCTAGGCGTTAAGCAAACTGAAGACGATCCGTTCAATGCTTATCTTGCAGATAAGAAGAAAGGTGCTATTGTAAATGGTACAGTGACTGCAGTAGACGCTAAAGGCGTTACTATTGAACTAGCTGAAACTGTTGAAGGTTACCTACGTGTATCTGATATCTCTCGCGAGCGTATCGAAGATGCATCTACAGTTTACTCTGTAGGCGACGCTGTTGAATCTAAGTTCATGGGTGTTGACCGTAAGAACCGTACAATTAGCCTGTCTATCAAAGCGAAAGACGAAGCTGATGAAAAAGAAGCTATGGCTAGCTTGAACAAGCAAGAAGATGACGTAATGAGCTCAGCTATGGCTGAAGCATTCAAAGCGGCTCGTAAGTAATTCGCCTGAAGTACTGAGGTGCTTGCACCTCAGTTAGGTGACTGTGTTGGGCTTGATAATAGAGGGTATAGGATGACCAAATCCGAACTGATCGAAAAACTCGCCATGAGGCAGTCGCAGCTGTCGGCTAAAGAAGTGGAAAGTGCAATTAAAGAGATGTTAGAGCAGATGGCTCAAACATTAGAAGGCGGTGATCGCATAGAGATCCGTGGCTTTGGTAGCTTTTCTCTCCATTTCCGTGCACCGCGTACTGGCCGTAATCCAAAAACTGGAACCTCAGTTGAACTGGATGGCAAATATGTACCGCACTTTAAGCCAGGTAAAGAACTGCGCGAACGTGTCGATGCGATAAACGTTTAATCAGCATAGTTTCAAAAGCCTCCGAATGGAGGCTTTTTTATGCCTATAATTCAGTAATCTCTAGCTAGTTGAGTCAAATTCTTAGATAATCATATGATATCAATGGATGTGTGGAGCGAAACGTGAAGTCTTTTATCATTACAGTGTTAGTGGCACTGTTTTTCTTTCTGGCTCTCATATTCGGTGCTCGTAATGAGCAGGTGGTGACAATTAGCTATTTCATCGCTCAGGGAGAGTTCAGATTACCTATTGTGTTGGCTGTTGTTTTTCTTGCCGGATTCCTTATTAGCTGGATCTTTGCTATGTACCACATTGCAAAGCTTAAACTTGCACTTCGTACGCTGAATAAAAAAAATCAGCAGCTTGAGAGCCAAACAAGCGATACCACTTCAGTGCAGGAAGTAGACGCCTAATATGCTAGAAATACTGTTTCTGTTACTTCCCATTGCCGCAGGTTACGGTTGGTACATGGGGCGTCGAAGTGTCAGACATAAGCAGAGTAGTGATCGTAAAAAGTTAAGTCGGGATTATTTTACTGGTCTAAATTTCCTTCTTTCCAATGAGTCTGATAAAGCGGTTGATCTCTTTATCTCTATGCTCGATGTCGATGATGACACCATAGATACCCACCTTTCCCTTGGCTCCTTGTTCAGAAAACGTGGTGAAGTCGATCGCTCCATCCGCATTCATCAAAACCTGATAGCAAGACCTAGCCTTGGCAATGAGCAACGTGATATTGCCATGATGGAGCTAGGCAAGGATTATCAAGCCGCTGGCTTTTATGATCGTGCTGAGGAGATATTTCTTAATCTGGTCAAACAGGAAGATCACAGTGAGGTGGCTGAAGAGCATCTGATTGATATCTACCAGATAACGAAAGATTGGCAGAAGGCGATCAACATCATTAAAACGCTTAAACGCAAGCGTCAGCAGTGTTTTAAGCACAACACTGCACATTTTTACTGTGAACTCGCCGATGAGGAAACTGAGAGTAGTGAACAAGTAAAATTACTACAATCAGCCATTAAATTGGACTCAAATTGTGCTAGGGCGCTTCTTACCCTCGCCAGGCAATATCTGGAGTTAGGTGAATTTGCCAAATGTATTGAGATGCTCACGAAGCTTATCGATGCTGATATTGACCTAGTTCCTGATGCATTATCTACCGCGAAACAGGCCTTTATTAAAAAAGGAGATCAAGTAGGTTACTGCGAATATCTCCGCCTTGCGCTTTCTGAGGGAGCTGGCGCTAGTGTGGCGGTCAATCTAGCCCACAACTTAATTGAGCAGGGCGAACACAAAGAAGCTGAGAAACTAATTTTAGATGGCTTGTATCGTAATCCGACGATGAAAAGCTTTCAGCACTTAATGCAGATGCATGTACAGCAAGCTGAAGAGGGGCAAGCGAAAACGAGTTTAACCATGTTAGAGAAGCTGGTTGAACAGCAGATTAAGTATCGACCTGGTTACCGGTGCAGTGAATGCGGCTTTCCCTCCCACAGCCTGTATTGGCATTGTCCCTCTTGTAAACACTGGGGCAGTATTAAGCGCATTCGTGGATTAGATGGTGAGTGATTCTAATCAATTACACCGTTTTAAAATATAGAGAAATACTGGGTTTAATGGGCCCACGCAATAAGTAAAATATACCGCAAAGCAAATGGAGAGATAATGAGTAACAAACCAATTTTAGTCGCCTTAGATTTTGATGATAAAAACGCTGCTTTGCAATTAGTCGATAAGCTCGATCCAAACATGTGTCGCTTAAAAGTGGGCAAAGAGATGTTTACTCTTTTTGGGCCACAACTGGTCAAAGACATTCACAGTCGTGGCTTCGATCTCTTTCTTGATCTAAAATTTCATGATATTCCAAACACAGTAGCGAAAGCCGTTTCATCGGCAGCTGAGTTAGGTGTTTGGATGACAAATATTCATGCTAGTGGTGGTCTTGCCATGATGGAAGCGGCTAAAAAAGCACTCGTTCCATACGGTGACGATGCGCCATTGCTTATTGCTGTTACTGTGCTGACTTCGATGAGTGATGAGGATCTTAAGCTGATCGGGATTGATGTGCCAGCTTTTGAGCATGTTCAACGACTTGCTAAATTAACGCAAAAAGCCGGCCTCGACGGTGTGGTATGTTCAGCACATGAAGCTGAGATATTAAAAGCCTCTTTGGGTGATTCATTTAAGTTAGTCACACCGGGTATACGTCCAGTTGGCGCAGATAAGGGTGATCAGCACAGAATTATGACACCGCCTCAAGCGATTGCAGCAGGCTCTGATTACTTAGTCATTGGGCGACCTATTACAAAAGCTGCTGATCCACTTGCAGCGCTAACGGCAATTCATCAATCGATTCAAGTGAGTTAACGATGGCAAATCCATTTCAAGAGCAGCTCCTTAAAGCTGGGCTGGTCAGTAAACAGAAAGTACAAAAAGCTAAAACGCAGAAAAGACGTGACCGTAAGGCTAAAGTTGATGATGGCTCAGCAGAGCTAAAACAGCAGATAGCTGAGCAGAAGCAAGCACAAGCAGCTAAAGATAAAGCGTTAAATGAACAGCGTTTTGAAGCAGCATCCGAGAAAGGCTTGGTTCGTGGTTTAGTGACAGAGTTTAAACGTTTAGCGATTAAGACACCTCAAAACGCAGAAGTTAAGTTTAACTACACGTTTGAGAATAAGATTTTTTCTCTGTATGTCGATGATAAATTGCAAAGCCAACTACTCAATGGTCAGCTTGGTATTGTCCGTCATGAACAGAGCAGTTATTTAGTTCCTCATAAGTTAGCCGAACGAGTTAATTTACTGGTGCCTGAGTGGTGCGGTTATCTGTGGGTTCAGGATGATACAAGCCAAGTGGTCGAAGAGGATGATCCATATGCTGATTATGTGATCCCTGATGATCTAATGTGGTAAAGCTTTTCCTCATTTAAGATTAACGAAAAAGGATATTCATTGCTGAATATCCTTTTTCTTTTTAGCCCGTTCTAGGCTAACAGCGAAGCATGAAGACTGCGTATAAATAGTTTAACTAAACGATACTCGCCGTTTGCTTTTGCAAACTCCTTTTTATAGTTTAGATCGCCATTGAGTGCGACAAACTCCTGTGCAAACTCAATGATATTCTCCTGCTCAACGTTTTTTGAGCGCTTCGTATGTTTCGTTAGCACCTGAACGATAAACTCAACCGATGCCTCTCTCTCTGATTTCAGAACTTCAGATTGTGTTGCCATCCCAATTGCAATATTAGGGGTAACAGCGGCCATTGCGGTAACAGATAAACTTGACTTGATAACGCTGCGTCTTCCGACTTTTTTATTCAACATTATGGCTCTCCTAGTATTAGTTCCAAGGGCTGACAGTGATACTTGACGGCATCATCAGCTCATATCCCCATCGTCTCTGTCTATTCTTCTCTTCAATCCCTGTATTGAGATTTTTTAATCGAGTTTGGAAACGACTCAGGTGTTGGTATACATCTGGATCGTGCATAAACTGCCCCTTTGGGTACTTTCCTAATGAACGATGCCACTTATTAGGAAGATCAACAAAGATCCGCGAGAAGACGAAAAGCCCCATACCAGCATTCAACGGAGGACAGACATTTAACCAGTCTTGCTGTGATTTGACTTCATCATTGCGCGGGGTTCTGTCCGAGTAATAACCCAATGACCCCAGCTTAATAAAGGAGGGAAAACGGTCTAGAGCGTGATTAACTGACATCCAATAGATTAGGCGAGTAACCGTATCGACTAATGTGTCGAATAACAGAATTTGCGAGGGGAAACCATTCACACCAGCTTCATTGACTGTTTCCTGACAGAAATTTTGCAACTCGATATCTTCAGCCACGTCACTGTCATTAGCATAATAGAGTGACAGGTAACTCTCTACCCAATCGTGAATGATAGGGTACATGCCGTTATCATCATGGATGGGAAAATCTGATATGGCATCAAACTCACTATGCTGGTTACGCTCTACTGGTGTCGAGTCAGTGATAAAGTGGTATTCACTAGCACGCCTTAAGGTACTTTCTACAAAAGCTTCACTTGTAAACCCGGATAAACGCTCAATTGCACCGGTTAATAAGCCATCGTAGCCGTTACCATACTCGCCATCTTGTAATGGGAACTGAACATCACTGAATACACCAATATGATTATTCATGATAAGCGACATAAAATGAGTTTCAAGCAGAGCCGTTAATGGATGCTGTTTGGGAATGGTACGATAAAATGCAATAGGAATCGGTCCCAGGTAGATATGGGTAGAGAGGTGGTCGACAACCGAGGCCATAGAGTGTGCGGTTGTAAGCGTACTCTTAGCCATCTGCCATGACCAGTAATCATTGTTTGGTGTTAGGATTTGCGATAAAGGCCTTGCAGGATTTTGGATATTGAGAAACTTCCACCAGAACCACTCGCCGAAATCAGCAGGTTGATCTTGGGTTGACTGTATGGCGATAGTTTTCAACGCTCCCCCTGATTTTGGAACAGCGAACAAACCGATTGAGGCATGAAGTCGAGCGCCGTAGGCCTCAGTGGGTCTTGAGTTAACAAACTCATCGTGAAACTCACCATAATTGACAATAAACACGCGCCCCTCATTCATGGCCGTGTCTAAATCGTCGTTTGCAAATGCCGGCGTGCTTCTAAAGTGTGTATTTGTGACTGGGAAATTGCTTAGGTGCTGAGTATAAGGTTTTAAGCGAGAGTAAGGGGAAGCTGGGGAGAGTTGCAGCCAACCCATGAGATCGTCATCGAAGATATCACTGTCATAGGCTTGTTTGGGGTATCTTTGCTGATTATCTGGAAAGAAGTTTAGCTCCTCAATGTTGATCGCTTTTCGTTGAGGGAAGAGGGTTAAAATGGGATCAATGATCTCCAGTTTAAAACTGTCAGGATCGTTATCGGTAAAGTTCTGTACAACAATGTTCAGCAAATCGGCAAAGTTAAGTAAAATTGTTGGATTTAGTATAAATGCCCATAGGTGTTTAGCTACATACTCAGGTACCGCTTCAAATATGTCGGTGCCATCATCGCCAGGATCTGTGTCGTTGACGCCAAAGTCATCCTCTTGAGCTCGAGTATCTCGCTCCTCTTGTGTGCCTCTGAGCACCCAATGAGTGTTATTAGTTACATCTTCTGAGAGTATATTGCCATGGACGACCGCACCATTAACTCGGCTGGCATCAAACCAGTTGTTCTCTTTTGCTGTGGCAAGTTCTGCCTCACGCTCTAATTGATTTGACTGCTCCGCGTTTTGATAAAGGCTTGGATAAGGGTACTCTGGAAGTTCGCGGTGAGTTGCTCCAAGACCAATAGGCCAAGGTTTTGAGATTGAGAGCATATGGGGGAGTTCAAACGTTCGGGTTCCCACAGAGGAGAGTTGCCTGTTTTCAAGTTGTTCCTTAAAATTGTCCAGCTCTCTCTTTACGCTCTGATAGCTTTGTGTTCTCCGTTTACCTCTTATTTTTATGCTCATAGTGTCATCCTTCGCAGCAGCGAGTTTAATGTCAAAGCAGGACAGTCACGACCAAGATACTCAAGGTTGCTTATTTAGCTTGGTAATTGTGACTGTCCGATGGGTTTAGTTGGGTTTAGCGGCCTACACGTCTTAGTGCCGCTGAGGTAAAGTCCTTTCTTGTTGCCTTACCTCCCCATTTGATAAAGCTAGGCTCTTCATTACTGAGACCTGTCACTAGGTAACGACCTGAATCGAGATCGTGGAGTGTTTCAGCCACCATCCATGGGGTGTCTACATCGTAGAACTGAATGTTGTGGGCTTCTGACACTTTCCACAGTTCACCGCGATTATCGAAATGGTCAATCACAGATGCTCCCCATGAATCTTCATCGATATACAGGGTTCGCTTTGAGTAGATGTGGCGAGAGCCTGACTTGATATTGGCCTCAACAACCCATACTCGATGGAGCTCATAGCGAAGGTAGTCGGGGTTAAGGTGGCCGGCACCAATCAGCTCATCATACTCCAGTTCAGTGTTGAGAAGTGGGTAGGCGTTATAGGGAATATAGATCTCCTTTTTGCCTTTTAATGTCCACTCATAACGATCTGGTGAGCCATTGTACATATCATAATTATCAGTGGTTCTTAGGCCATCGGTACCTGCACCGGGTCCATCGTATGCCACATTGGGTGCACGTCTTACACGGCGTTGGCCTGAGTTATAAACCCAAGCGCGCCTGGCTTCTTCAAATTGATCTATGGTTTCATGTATAAGCAGAGCTGTACCGGTTAATCTCGCAGGCGCAGTGATCCGCTGCAGGTAGTAAAACAGGACATTCTTATCTTTATCGGCGTCACGTCCACCCTCTAAGTACTCTGGCCAAACTAATCGGTCGGTGATCTTAACGGGTACAAACGCACCACCAGATTGAACTGGAATGGCAGTTGCTACACGTACAGCAGAGCCACCTCTGAAACGAGTGATATGATTCCAGACTACTTCCAGCCCATTATTTGGGATGGGAAAGGGGATTGTGGTATCAAAATCCACAAGCCCATAGCCACTCTCAATCAATGATGCACTTTGGGCATTTTGCTCAATGAGGGGGTAGATAGAGTCTGGATAAGCAACCGTTCTATGAGTTTTATACACTGGCATCCGGTAGTCAGGGTACTTCTTGAACATGGCTATTTGACCTTGGGTCAGATTATCCTGATAGTCAGCCATATTCTTAGCGGTAATGGTAAATAGCGGCTTTTCATCGGCAAAAGGGTTCACTGGCCTTCCAAAGTCGGGGCTTTTGGGCATATTTTGGCTGTTTAGTCCGCCAGTCCAAGCTGGAATGGTTCCCGCTTCATTCGCGGCCATCTCTGCGCCTAATGGAGTGAGTTCTTTACCTATTTTGCTCGCCTCTTCGGGAGTCACTTTGGCTGTTACGTTCAGACTCACTAAGGTAAGCAGAGCTGGTATGAGTGTGAGATATTTCATCTTATATTCTCTTATCCAATTAATTAGTAGGAGATATCTAGGCTAAGAGCTAAGAAATCTTTATCTTGTAGTGTGTTATGGCTACCACCGGAAAAGGATTTGTAGCTTAAAGTTGTGGCGTATTTTTGAAGGTATGAGGCTTCTAATGCTATGCCTATTGCTCGGCTTCCTTCATTGAACTGCTGCCCTGGTGCTGGTGAGTTGCCATCAACGTCATGTGACCAAGACAGTGTTGGTTTAAAAGAGATCCCAGCGACTAAATCAGGGTATTCCCATACGGCATTTAAGCGATAACCCCATGCGGTGTCAGTGGTAAAACCTTCATCCTGACAATCTGAGCCTATGGCGCCTGCGGCCACTAAATTAGTACAGTTTATTCCATTGCCGAGATCGAAATTGGCTAAACCAAAAACAGTGTTACGGCCATACCTTTGGTTTGAGTCCTCCACACCGTCGGTATGAACAAAGCCTATCTCGCCTATCAGAGATAACCTTGATGCCCCCATAAACTGTTCAATAAACTGAATACCGGTTAACTGAATTTGAGTCACATCAAACTCATCGTAACCTTTGGCCACACCGCCTTTCTCTGTTGCTAGCACTCGCGGTGTATAACGAAAAATGGGTGATTCACTGAGTACGCCATTGAGGATCTCTGCACCATTAATCTGTACCGGAGAGTCTGGCTTGTATGAGATCTCACCTGATACGGCAACGCCTTTTATATTGGTGGCGAAACTTGCCCCAAAAAATTGTAGATCTTCTGGGAACTCAACCTGATAAGCAGGGTTCAGTGCTGAAATGCTTCCACCAGTAGGATCCAATGAGCTCGGAATAAATACATCCGTGACACCAGGGATCGTTGTAGTAGCACTACGTACGGCGTTAATCATGGGAACACGGGAGTGGATATTGAGGTAATAAAGCCCAAACTCTGTGTCATTAAGGGCTTCGGAGTAGTATTTTAGAGATAAACCGTATTGACCTATGTCATCGGGTTCCACATCATCTCTGCGTTTTGCATAGAAGCCTCCCTCAAGTGCTGCTCGGTCATTAACACTAATGGTGACAGCATTACAGCCGTCGGCAACAAAGTCGCCACTTGAAAACAAGGTTCCACAACCATCAATCTGAGTCTTCTCCCACTCAAATTGGTAGAAGGCTTCTACAGAGAGTGATTCAGTGACCCCAAGAGACGCGTAAAACATGCCAACAGGCAGGTAAGCTTCTTTTAATGTCGCTCCAGGTCGGCGAAATGCACTGACATCAAAAGGGTTTACAGAATTGATCCCTCCCTGAATAAAGGTACTTTCGCCCCAACTAATCACCTGTCGACCTAATCTAAGATCTAAGGGCATTTCGCCAATCTCTGTTTGTGTAAACAGATAAGCATCGAGTAGGGTGATCCCTGAGAACTTGGCGTTATCAGCGAAGCCATCATCACTCAATGGTGTATTGGGTATGTAGCCGTTTACTGAGTTACCATGTGGACGATCACCATCAGACAACTCAGTGTCATACCAGTATTTTATGCGAACAAATGCCCCGAAGTTATCCCGTGTAAGCAGGAATTCGTTTGTCCCTTTGATTATTTGAGAGTAGGTATCATGTTTCTCAAAGTTTAGGTTGCCATCATCTGTGGTCATGGTGGCGCCTGTTCCACCATTTTGATTGCCAATAAATGTAGGATCTTGCCCCGTCATTCTCCAGCTGGCACCCAGTGAGAGCTGCGAATTGATCTGTAATGCTATATCTTTATCTTCACCAAAATAGAAATCGGCTGAGTAAACCGGATGACAAAACATGCTGGCAAAAGCGATTAGTACAGGTTTTTTTAATTTCATTTCTAGTACCTTGTTATTATTTTTACCTTTTCAACATACGAGCTTTTTAGTCAAAAAAAATATCAATCCGCGCCAAGTTCTTATCATTCAATCAGTCGTTTGTTTTTAACAAATGACTCAAAATGTTTTTTTCTTAATATTTAGAGTTAGCTAGAGATTGTTTGCTGAAAATTGCAATTCAAATAGCTGTTTGGACACAAATGTTAACGGCTTGTAGTTAGTTGTGGCGTGTGGCATCTTGAGTAAAGGAGCTCATCATCTACCCCACAATATGGGCGGTGTTGCTGGCTTTATATGAAGATCAATGACTGATCTGGTGGCTACGGCTTTGTGCTAGTTGAGGTCAAGATAGGGAAGTAACTCACTTCGGTTATTTAATCTTTTCAACTTGAAGCCACTATCTAAGTTCATAATAAACTGATGAAAGAAGGCTGATTTTGGCAGACTACTACTCAACATTAAGTGGATGGATAATACCTTTTTCAAGAGCAATGGATGCCTGTGATATCGATGTCGACAAGGCATTTTCTGTTTGTGGAATTGATGCTAGTGCGGTGAAAGATCCTGAAGCGAGAATAGGCACGCAAAGGTTCGTCGAACTTTTGGATTACTGCAACGATCTTAGGGAGGTTAATGACTTCTCTATTCAAGTGGGCCAATATTTTCATCCTGGAATGTTTCATGCGCTAGGCTACGCTATGATGACATCCAATACACTCAAAGATGCCTTAGCCCGAATTGTCACCTATAAGAGAGTGGTATCTAACGCCTGCACGCTGGATCTTGATGAAACCCAAGAGCATTTAGTGCTTAAAATGATGGTGAGTACATTCGAGACTACAGGTCGAAAAGTCCTAAGCCGAGAAGCCACTGAAACATTTTTGGCCATTGTGGTGCAATTTACCAGAGAGTTGTTAGGAGTTAACTTTCATCCTAAAAGAGTGATTATTGGTTATGAGCAACCACAACATGGCACCAAGTACTTAAATCAGTTTTTTGAGTGTGATGTTGAATTTGGCGATGGTGATTCCTATTTATACTTTGAAAAAGTTCATGCTGAAGAGTATCTCTGTGTCGCAAACCCTATGATCAATGGCATACATGAAAAGATGTTGACGGACTTTCTAAGCCGTATCGACAGGCATGATCTGACCTACGTGATCAAAAATAAAATTTATGAGATCTTACCCTTAGGAGCACCGTCTCAACAGGAGATAGCAGATAAGCTGGGGATGAGCTTGCGCAACCTGCAGCGCAAATTACAGGAGCAGGACACATGCTATAAAACCATTTTAGAGGACACACGCAAATCATTAACTCTAGATTACATTAAGCAAGCACATCTGAGCTTAAGTGAAATTGGTTATCTGGTTGGCTTCTCCAGTGTCGGTAATTTTAATCGTGCATTTAAACGTTGGACCAACTTAACACCTGGAGAGTACAGAAGAGGCTATATCTCCGACGGAAATATTCGTAACTAGTTAGTTTAAAATAATTAACTCTATTTCACTCCCTCCTATTTAACAATCTTGTTTATCAAAATATGACAAGCATTTGGCGCGTTTAGCGTATCAATTCCACCTTTAGTTTAGCAAACTGGTGTTTCCTACTTTTTCATCCCCTGTTTATTTGGTTGAGCATTAAAACAACTAAACTTTGTCGCCATTAAACAGATTATTTACGCCTCAGTCTTGGGCAAAGGAAACAGAATGAGTCAGTTATTCAACAGTAAGATTGAAGATTTAGCCAGCCTGATTGAGTCAAGTATGAGTAAGTATGGTAAAGCACCTGCCTTTGAGTGTTTTGGTCAAACCCTCACTTTTGAAGAGTTGGAACGTCTATCTGGTGCGTTAGGTGCATGGCTTCAGCATAGTTCCGGACTCGTTGCCGGTGACAGAATTATTATACAACTGCCTAATATTAACCAATTCCCCATTGCAGTATTTGCAGCGCTACGTGCTGGACTCGTGGTGGTCAATACCAACCCACTTTATACCCCGCGTGAGATGCTACATCAGTTTACTAATTCAGGCGCTAAGGGGATCATTATCCTGCAAGACCTTCTGGGTAAGCTGTCTGAAGTGATAGAGAGCACAGAGATTGGTACTGTTATAGTCACCCACCCGTTAGATCTCATCTCAAAGAAACTTGCTTCACCAGAATGGGGAGTAGGGATGATGGATGCGATCGCGCTTGGGGAAACCTATGAGCTTAAGCCTCGATTTAACAAAAATTTAGATGATACTTGCGTTATCCAGTACACAGGCGGTACTACAGGGCTATCCAAAGGGGCTTGCTTAACTCATCGAAGCATTTTAAGTAATGTAGGGCAGTTCTTTGAGCGTATAGATGAAAAACTTGAAGAGCAAAAAGAGATCTTTGTTTGTCCCTTACCCCTTTATCATATCTACGCTTTTGTGGTGAATATGATCATGTTATTTAGTAAGGGAAACCTAAATTTACTTATCCCTAATCCTAGGGATCTCGATGCCTTAGTGAAGAGCATTGGGGAGCATAAGATCACTGGATTTAGTGGCATTAACACCTTATTTGTCGGTCTATGCCAGCATCCAGGATTTAAAGGATTAGATTTTAGCTCACTAAAGATGACTTTTTCTGGGGGATCGGCGCTGTCAATGCATGCGGCTCAAACCTGGCAAAATCTCACAGGCTGCACGGTAAGTGAAGGTTATGGTCTCACAGAAGCTTCACCGGTTGTTTGCATGAATGAACCTGGCAATGAACAGCTTGCCTCTGTGGGGAGACCCTTAATCGGTACGCAGGTGGAAATTTGGGATGAGCACGATAGGGTGTTGCCTATTGGTGAGCAGGGTCAGATTGTCGTTAGGGGACCTCAGATCATGAAAGGATATTGGCTGTTACCCGATGAGACTAACAAAGCGATGGCAAAAGATGGCTTTTATCGCACTGGCGATGTGGGTGAGATCAGGCCAAACGGCTGTATTAAAATTGTGGATCGTCTAACCGATATGATCATTGTTTCAGGCTTCAATGTTTACCCTAATGAGGTGGAGGAGGTGTTAGTCAGTCATCCTAGCATCAACGAAGCGGCTGTCGTTGGTGAACCCGATAGTAAGTCTGGGGAGCGAGTTTGTGCTTATGTTACTGTTTTAGACAAAAGTATAGAGATGAAAACCCTGCTTGATTACTGCCGTGAGATGCTAACCGCCTACAAAATTCCTAAGCGCATTATCTTTATGGAGTCATTGCCAAAAACAACCGTTGGTAAAATTCTACGCCGAGAACTGAGGCAAACTTAAATAGCGGAACAGTTTATTCTGTTTTTGTTAGCAAAAATGTAAAAAATACTTCCTTTTATCCCATTTTTTGGTGTAGATTAAAACAACTGTTTTAATCTTACGTTTGAGAAATAATAATGAATCCTTACCAAGCTCCGCTAGCTGAAATGAAATTCCTATTAGAGAAGGTTTTTGACGCCCCTCAAACATGGGCGTCACTACCTGAAATCGCTGAAAATGTCGATCTGGATACAGCTGTTGCGATCATGGATGAAGCAGACAAAATAAGTCGTGAGCTTATTCATCCTATTAACCGTAGCGGTGATGAGCAAGGGGTTACACATCAAGATGCTAAGGTGATCACACCGGATGGCTTTAAAGAGGTCTATAGCCAGTATGCTGAAGGCGGCTGGGTTGGCTTCTGTGGTGATCCTGAGTTTGGCGGCATGGGAATGCCTAAGATGCTGGGGGTTTTAGTTGATGAGATGGCCTATAGCGCCTGTAACTCTTTTACCCTCTATGGCTCATTAACTGCTGGGGCTGCATTATGCATCAATGCCCACGGAAGTGATGCGTTAAAAGAGAAATACTTGCCTATGATGTACAGCGGTGAGTGGGCTGGGGCTATGGATATGACTGAGCCTCAAGCGGGCTCAGATCTTCGTAATATCCGCACTAAGGCAACGCCAAATGATGATGGTAGCTATAGCATTACAGGCAGCAAAATTTTCATTACTGGTGGCGATCATGATCTCACTGAGAACGTTATCCACCTTGTTTTAGCAAAACTTCCCGATACTAGTGGGATCTCACTCTTCCTAGTGCCTAAGATTAAAGTTGATGATGAGGGCAATCTAGGTGAAGCCAACGGCGTAACAGTTGGTTCAATTGAGCACAAGATGGGACTTAAGGCTTCTGCAACTTGTGTCATGAACTATGATGGTGCCCAAGGTTACCTAATTGGTAAGCCTAACCGCGGACTGGTTTGTATGTTTACCATGATGAACTACGAACGTCTGGCTATCGGTATTCAAGGGTTAGGAACGTCGCAAGCAGCGTATCAGATGGCCTCTGACTACGCCAAAGAGCGTGTTCAAGGAGTGGCGGCTGGTGGCTCACCAACAGGAGCGACTAGTGATCCTATCTTGGTTCATGGTGATGTACGTCGTATGCTACTAAATATTCGCGTATTAACCGAAGCGGGGCGTGCTCTGTCTGTATTGACTGGCCAGCAACTTGATATTGCTAAGTATGGTGACGGAGAAGCGCAGGCTAAAGCAAATCGTTACGTTGGTTTACTGACGCCTGTGTCAAAAGCTTTCTTAAGTGATCGTGGCTTAGATGCAGCCGTTACAGCGCAGCAAGTTTTTGGTGGTCATGGTTATATCCGTGAGACCGGCATAGAGCAACTGGTACGAGACACTCGTATTGCACAGATTTATGAAGGTACAAACGGTATTCAGGCTATCGATTTCCTTGGACGTAAAGTCACCGGAGATAACCTAGCCGCGTTAACTGAGTTTGTGGCTGAGTGCAGTGAAAAGCTCGCTTCGTTATCCCAAGTTGATGAAAACCAAAAGGCCAAGGTACAAGCCCTATTTGATGAACTCATTGAGGTGGCTCAACTGGTAAACGATAAAAAACTATCTAACCCTGCAATTATCAATGCTTGCGCAGTGGATTTCCTCGATGCATTTGGTCATGTGGTTTATGGTTATTTCTGGCTCTTGATGTCAGATGCTGCGTCGGCTGACGTTGACAGTGATTTTGCATCACAAAAGCGTTATCTAAGCGATTTCTATATTACTAAGATGCTACCTAGAGCTAAATACCATTTAACTCAGGTGCGTGAAGGCGAGAGTGCCATCATGGATATTCCAGAAGCATTTTTTTAAATATTAAGATGCTGCTGACATCACCTCTATTGCTATCTATCCGTAGGCAATAGACATAAATGTTCCAGACATAAAGGCGAACCTAGGTTCGCCTTTATGTATATTAGTGGGAAAGGGAGCTGGTTACCTTACTCGGTTCATAATCCAGCAGAGTTTGTAAAAATAGGGCACTGAAGGGGGCGATTTGCTCCTTCTTCTCTAGCGGACTCTGACCATTTTCTAATACCACAAATAAAGTATCATCGAAGTAGGGCTTCTTAATAAACCCCGCCAAATTATCCACCCCCTGCATAGAGCCAGTTTTGGCGTAAACATAATTCACTAAAGGTTTTCGGTTAAAATATGACTTGTATTGCAAGGTGCCACTAACTCCTGACAAAGGTAAGGAGTCAAGTAAGCCCATAAAACGTTTATCTGTGTATATAAGTCCTAATACTTGGCTTAACTGCTTAGCGCTAAGCAGGTTGTAACGAGATAAACCTGAACCATCAACAATTTGCGCATGGGTAAGGTCTACACCTGCTTGGGTCAGGATCTCACGCATAGCTCGGCTGCCATTTTTAAAACTGCCTGCACTCTTATAGTATGACTGCCCGATCTGTTTTAACAGACTATCAGCTATTAGGTTGTCTGATTTCAGTAACATGGTTTCAAGCAGCTGAGGAAGCGTTTGAGAGCTGTGTTTAGCGATGATGTTTGCATAATTTGGACTCACATTGCTGAGTTTTACACTCCCTGTGAGTTTGATTTTACTACTGGCAATAATCTGCTTTAGGGTATCGCTTGCAAAGAGGGCTGGATCTGATATCGCTACAGCCAGTTTGATGTTTTTGCTACCAGGGTAGCAACCACTGAGCTGAAACTGATTATTGGCCAAGCGTTTCAGTTCAAGATCGCAAAAAGTCTCCTGCTTATTTTTGTCAAAAATGGCTGAATTATAAAATTTAACTGGCAGGTAACTGGCAAAGCTGAGTTGGCTCTTGTTACTGGCAAGCATAGGCTTAAGTTGACCATGAACGCAGTTTTGATTGATCACAAACTGAGACACTGGCGCAGCAAAACAGATCCCTAAATCATCCCATACCCAACCAGGGGCTTGAAGCTGTTCATTACTGTCACCCACTAGGTACAGATCGCCGTTAATTTTACTGACACCAAGATCTTCAAGTTGTTTGAATAGACCGCGAAGATCTTGGGTGGTCAATGTAGGGTCGCCACTGAATGTGAGGAAAAGATCGCCAGTGACTTTCCCATCCCTGATTGGGTAGCGAGAGTAGAGCTCTGTGTTAAATGTAAAGTCATCACCAAGTTGCGCAGTAGCAGCAACTGCAGTGAGTAATTTTTGTGTACTGGCGGGTAACAGTAAAGTATCGGCATTTTCCTCAAATACCACCTGATCTGTCACTAGATTCTTGGCATAAAGCGCAGTGTGTGAGTGGGGCGGTTTAATCAGGCTTAGTAAATTACTGAAATACCCCTCAGCTAATGTGGGGGATGAGATAAAACAGGTGAGCAGGGCTGCTCGCGTAAGGTGTCGAATAACGCACATAATTGACTAACTCAGAATGCATGGCTCATTTGGACTGCTATTCTGGCACAAAGTCTTAAGGTTTAAAAAGCACAGCCCCTAGTTTTATCTCCATATAGATAATATAGAGAAGTTAATCGTTTGAGTTATCTTTCTCCATCAGTCGGTAGAGACGTAAAGTGACAAAGCTAACCAAGCCAATAAACAGTGGGAGAATAAATAAGCCTAGTTCTGCTTTAAAATGGAAAATCCCCCAAGCTGCGAGAAGGGTAATAGCGAGTGTCATTAAGATTTTTAAGTTCATAGCGGTTATTTACCCCATTAAGAGGCGTTCAAAACAGACAATAATGCCAGTTTATCTGATGCCACTCTTCATTGCCGTGATAATGCTCAAAAGCAGATGTTTTTATTAACCTGGTTATTTATTGCTCGAAAATAGTACGAAAGTTAAGATGTTAGGGCTGGTTATGGTAGAAAAAACTTGCTGTAATGGCTTTAAATCGGTAATTTCTACCCCTTATGATTCATTAAAAGGATCGACATGCCTCATATTCGTCTACGCGGGCTGCCTGAAGCAGCGGTCATTGACCTAAGTCGCACCTTACTCCATGACCTCGCTAAGATCTGCAATGTGAACCAACAAGCGTTCACATTAGACTGGGTTTCGAGTGTCAGTTATCGTGACGGCATGAGGGAGCTGAGTACAACACAAGTTGAAGTACTCTGGTTTCCCAAAGATCCAAACACTCACCAAATGGTTGAAAGTGCTATCCGTGAAGCGATAAAGATCGTTTATCCGGAACTACAAAATCTGTCTGTGATCTTTATTGCATTAGACCCCAGCACTTACTTCCGTAATGGCGAGCATTTTTAAGGAGATGGCCTTGCTGGATAAGCTTGGTGGAATACCGCTACAACCTGAGTCAATAAGATGGTTGTTAACCCCTAAATGCCTAAAGGCTGAGTTGCTGACATCGATAGCTAAAGCCAAACAGGCTATCTATATTTCAGCACTCTATTTAGAAGATGATGAAGCGGGGCGTGAGATTTTATCCGCCTTGATGAAAGCAAAAGCTGAAAACCCGGCATTAGATGTTAAAGTCTTAGTCGATTTTCATCGCGCTCGTCGTGGACTCATTGGTCACAAAGGTGACAGTGGAAACTACCTTATGTACCGTAAGGTGATTGCTGAAGCCGAACACCCAATCGAGATCTTAGGCGTGCCAGTGAAGTCTCGTGAATTTATGGGCGTACTACACCTAAAAGGCTTTGTTATCGATGACACTGTTATCTACAGTGGTGCTAGCCTAAATAATATCTACCTACATCAGAATGAAAAATACCGTTTTGATCGTTACCATGTTATCGAGTCAGCAGAGCTTGCGCGCTCTATGCGTCAGATGGTGCAAACATACTTGGTCGAAGATGTGGCTGTTTGTTCATTGACTCAGAAAAAAGACTGCGAGCAGCTTCCTGATAAAATCGATATCCGTAGCCTTAAGACTCGTTTGAGTAAAGCGCATTACGAGTTTGAACAGACGCGTATCGGCAACCGTATCACCCCTGTTGTGGGGCTTGGACGTAAGAAAAACAAGCTTAATAAGTTAGTTGTCGATCTCGTGGCACAATCTAAAGAGTCTCTGTTTATCTGTACTCCCTATTTTAATCCACCCTATATCTTAGCCAGAGCACTTGCGAAACACCTTCGTGATGGTAAGCGTATTGATATCGTTGTCGGAGATAAAACCGCTAACGACTTCTATATTCCCCCTGAGGAAGATTTCTCGACCATTGGGGCTTTGCCCTATATGTATGAGCAATCACTGCGTAAATTTGCTAAGAGACAGCAGTGGGCGATTGAAAATGGCCAACTGAATATTCATCTGTGGAAAGATGGGATCAACAGCTATCACCTCAAAGGGATGAGTGCTGACAGCAGGCGTCATCTGCTCACCGGCAGTAACTTAAACCCGAGAGCTTGGTCGTTAGATCTTGAAAACGGTTTACTGCTTCATGATGAAACTGGCTGTTGGCAGGAGCAGTTTGAGACTGAACAGAGTCATATTCTGCAGCACACAGATCGTCTATATCACTATAGTCAGATTGATACTTTAAATAGTTATCCAGCACCTGTACGTAAAATAATGACGCGTATTCGCCGTTTAAAAGCGGACTTCCTGTTAAGACGAATTCTCTAGTCTGCTTGGTATCAATTCCAAGTCAATTATTGAAAAAATGCGAGGATTATCCTCGCTTTTTTATGTCTGGAACATTTATAGATTTTTATTTTTTAAAGAGTTGCCCATGGATGGTTAGCGATAATCGTTATGTATATCTCTTGATGTTAATCGTAGTGCAGAGACAAAAGCTATCCACCACAGAGGGTGAGCATAACGGTAGTTATAAGCTCGCGAACGAGAGATACGAGGTCGAACTGGCACTTAGAAAGGGATATCGTTACAGAGATCACGGAGAAAAGCCAAAAGAGTGGATCCCGGAACAAGTCCGGGATGACGGCAGTGGCAAATGCTCCATTTTGCATGTGTTTGCTCTTTCTTTTACCGTCAGTGAAGCGTTCCCGTAGCCATAGGCTATTCAGTGAGCGAAGCGTGCTGTAGTCGCTCGCGAGGTTCACCTCTGCTTTTCCTCGCAGTAAGCTTGCGAACGCTCTCGCAGGGCAAAGCCCGTCCTTCTTCGCTTTTATAACACTGCAACATCGGTTTTATCCAGATCCGTGCCGGACTTGGCAGCGTTTAATGCCAGTACAACCAAGACCACCATGACAGCGCACAGAGCGCCGACACTGAACTGTCCGTGCATGGGGACCAAAGACATCATTAGCGCGGCAATGCCCGCACCAAAGTTCTGTAAGCCACCAAGTAGCGCACCAGCAACACCAGCATGCCTTGGGAAAGGTTCCAATGCGGCAGAGGTTAATACTGGAAACAGGATCCCCGCACCAGTAAAAAAGAGAACAGAGCCAACAAGTAGGCTCCAACCTATTACTAGGTTTGATAACCCAGGGATCAACAAAAATAGTGCACCAGCGCCAAGTAGGGCAACACTGTGATACATGCCTTTACTATTGTCACTTAACTTACCCGCATAATAAGCACCAGCAAGGTAACCAGGAATAGGCGCGACAAAGTAGCAGCTTACCCAAAATGGCGAGAGTTGCAGCACTTGGCCATAGAGTACTCCAGCAACAGCTTCAAAGGCTGCAATGCCTGCAAAGGTGGCAACCAGGCACACAAGGTAGTTTTTAAATTTCCTGTTAGCCAATACAAAGCGATAAGAGTGTGTAACAGGTTCAGGCTTGCGCTGATCAGCAGGAAGGGATTCTTTAAACCTTGTGATGATCAATAGCAGTACAAAAAGACCAAATAGCGCTAAAAAGCTATATACCGACTGCCAGCCAAAATAGTGGGTCATTAAGCTGCCTGCAAACGGGGCAATAAGCGGTGAAAACACCACGGCCATAGACACAAAGCTGTTGAATTTGACCAGTGGCTCACCAAAGTAGTGATCCCTTGGAATACTGCGACATAGCGCACCAGCACTCGCTGTACCCGCGCCCTGCAAGAGCGTAGCGGCGATTAAAAGCTGATAACTGTTTGCAATACTCGCAATAAACGCACCTATAACAAAGAGCGTGATCCCAAATATTAGTACAGGCTTACGTCCAAGTCTGTCTGACGCTGGGCCATAGATAAACTGTAATAAGCCATAAGAGAGTAGGTAACATGCCATAATTGCTTGCAGCTGACCCGCGTCAATGCTGAAGCTGTTTGCAATGTCGGGCAATGCAGGTACAAAGATGGTTTGAGCCATCTGTCCGCATGCCACTATGATAACGATTAGAAATATGAGTGAAGAGAAGCCTTGGTGTTGTGCGCTAAGGTTCGACTTCTTCTGTAAGTCGCTCATGTCGTCTCCGAAACTATAAAATATGAGGTTATGTAAGAAGCGCGCATCATACTCATATAAATTGCAATTACAAATTTTAAGCTGCTTATTTAAATGAAATTATTGTCTATCTTTTGATAAGTTTTTTAAGGGTGTAAACAGCGTAAATCTATACTTACGATATGTATTGTAGATGTTGAGTTATAATCTAGGTGGTAACATATTTTTTTGACGAAGATCTCATGTTTCATTACCTTGAGCGACAAATTTAATCAATGGCTCAATTTCAGTTTATTTTGATATTTTTTGATGCCGTGAGTTACATATCCCCTAAAGCAAGCTTTACCCCAACTCAACATGCCTGTTAAAATCGATAAATTAACGCTATCAAATATTTTAATGGCAAAGTAGCTACAGAAGTAAATAGTATGAGTGTCGAACTACACGCAATCCACAAACTTTATCAATATCGAAAAGCTATATCCTCTAGACCCTATGGTGCACGTGGGAAAAATCTTGTTCGATGTGAACTTTGTTTACTAGCAAAAGTGTATTGCACTTGTGAATCTCGTCGACAGCTAGTTTCAAATAACGCCTTTTTATTGATAATGTACGATGATGAAGTATTAAAGCCGAGTAATAGTGGAAGGCTTATTGCGGATCTCATCCCAGATACTCACGCCTACATTTGGTCACGCACCTATGCTAATCGTAAAATGATGGCTCTGATTGAAGATCCCAATTATCAGCCTTTTATCATCTTTCCTGGCGAATACGCGAATGAAGAGCAGCAGGTACTCTCTAAGGTCGAGCCGTCAAGTTTGCCAAGGGGCAAGAAACCCCTGTTTATTTTACTCGATGGTAGCTGGCGAGAAGCAATAAGGATGTTTCGTAAGAGCCCCTATCTACATCACCTTCCAATGCTCTCCTTTACTCCAGATACAGTTGCCAAGTATGGATTACGTAAAGGTAGCCGTGACTTTCAGCTCGGTACCGCAGAGGTGGCTGCTCTTGCACTAGGGGCTGCTGGAGAGCCTGATAATGCGGCATCTTTAAATAGATGGTTCGAACTTTTTATCGAATCATCTATCTTTAGCCGTAGTCGTAAAAGTACGCACGATTTGACTCCGTTAACTAAGTTAAGAGAAGCTTTTTTGACCTCGCTTGACAGTGAGTAAGAGGGCACTTTTTGATACTTAACCCCTGTTGTTAGAGGTAATTAGTTACCTAGTCAGTTTATGCCTCCAACTACTGAAGGGGGTTAAGTACTGCTTTTTCTAAGTTAGTGCTCAGCAGTCAACAGAGGCACTCCTAAATTTTTGCAATTGATCTATTCATTGATTTTTTGATTAGAACAATGACGCCCCACCACAAAACTGCTCTTTTACCTCACCGAGTCCCATTAAAAGATAGAGCAAACCTACTATTTAGGTTAATTGCCAAGCCCAACATCATGCTGAAAATGATAGGAAAAGGTTGTTAAAAATTCTACAGGGTGAGGTAATTTTGCTCAATGAAGCGGTCACTTGTGTAAATTCGGCTGATAAAGAAGCGATAGCAGGGCTAAGCCATAGACTTAAGGGAATTTGCTGTTACCTTGTGATACAAATTGAGACTATTTTTTGCTATCCAGATAGCAAGTTTGAACTTATGTTAATTGTTCAGGTTTTACAAAATCAAATTGTGGTTGTTCTAGATGAAGTTTAAGCCTTACTCTATTTGTTATCTTATCGTCGGTCTGACGGTTACCTTTTGTATCGATTGGTTGTTTTGGAGCCACTCTCAAAGAGAGTTCGCTGAGTTCCATGATGAAAAGTCAGCAGCATCGGCCATGTCTGCCCATGATATGTTGATGCAGCACAAGATCATAACCAGATCAATTCACTCCTTCTTCAGTGCTTCTATGCTGGTCACTAAAAAGGAGTTTACCGAATTTACTCATGAACTCCTTAAGATAAAGTCTGCGATTGCATTTACTATCGGGGAGGATAACAAGCTGGCTTTTATATCCAATCCTGAGTTTGAGGATGAGATTAAACAAGGCAGGTTTACTGTTAACGGTAAGGATGAGTTAACCTTTGAGCTGGCTGGGTACTCCTCTTTTCTGATGCCGATCGACCAGGCCAAGCAACGTTATATGGTGTACATCATATCCCACGGGCAAGTATTGGAGAGGCTAAATAGTGAGGAGGATATCTGCATCGCTTTTATGGTTACAGGTAAACTACTTAGTAACCATTATTGCCAAATGCAGCTTTCAGATATCCAACGAACACTGTTTTATTATCAAAGTGAGGAGCAATATCATGGCTCGGAGTTCGGCGGCGAAGATTTCACCTTAACAACCTGGTATTCAGCTCCAATAGATGAGATCAACGAGATACTGTTGATCATTTTTCTCTTTTCCGTGACTGGAGTTGGCTTTTCAATTCTTTTGTATCTTAAAGTAGAGCAGCGAAATATGCTCTATAAGATGAGAATCGAGACAGATTCGAAAGTGGCCGTATTATCAGCGATAAATCACGAGATCCGTACGCCCATCAACGCAGTGTTGGGTTATAGCCATATGCTTAAAAACGCTGACTGCTGTGCTCCTCAAGGTGATATGACGATCAATAAGATTATCTGGTCGGCGAACTTATTACATAGTGTCGCTGAAAACACGCTAAATTTTAGTAAGGCAAGTGCAGACAAGTTAATGTTAGAAAACCAAGCAACAGATCTAGCACAGTTTATTAATAATATTAAAGAGTACTATATTGCATTTAGTGAGACTGGAGATAAAAAGCTTAATCTCTTCATTGATAAGCCACTTCCACCAAGCATCGCTATTGACAGTACCAAGCTTTATCAGTTGATCACTAACATCATCAACAACGCGTTTAAATACAGCACTGGTAAGCAAGTTAACTGCCACATTGCGCTTAAACGCTACCAAAACTCTCCCTTTTTAAGAGTGGCTATTAGGGATTTTGGTAAAGGGATGTCTAAAGCCTCAATGGAAGCGCTATCTCGACCTTTTACAGCTGGTTTCCCTAACAGTGCAGCACAACAGTCCGGCATTGGAATTGGCCTCTACACCTGTAAGCAGGTGATTGAGAAAGTCGGAGGAAAAATTGCCATACGTAGTCGTAAAGGGCAGGGAACCTTAGTGATAATTCGCTTTCCTTTCGAGTATATGAGTTCGGATATAAAAGCCTCGATGCTCGATGGTGTCATTGGGGGTAAAGCAGCGAAAGCAGACCAAGTGCCTGCCTTAGCCAACCTTACTTCTTCAAGTATGGGGGAGAGGGCACAGGAGCTAGAACGTAGCAGTGCTCTTTATCAACTAAAGCCTATATTACTGGTTGATGACAACCTGTTCAATTTAGAGGTGTGTAGGTCTATGTTGGAGAAGCAGGGTTTCAGTGTGACAACTCGCCGTGATGCTGCATCGACTATCGAGCATATCAAGAATACAACGCCAGAAATTGTCTTGATGGATTATCGCCTCGAAGAGACTAATGGTTTAGCGCTTATTGATGAACTGATGGAGCTGCAAACTGATGGGGCTACTCAAGAGAGGATAAAAACAACTCACTACTTTATTCTTTCAGCGAACGAGAAATCAGAGATCCCTTTCAGTGAAGAGTATCCCGATGTGTTCTTTATGCAAAAGCCTCTAAATATTGATGTGTTTATTCAGCAATTGGATAAGATTTATGCTTGATTGATAGACTAGCACCGATAAAGCTTTGCGTATTGATAAAGCTTTCCCTATATTGAATAGATAGCAGGTCATTTTTTTATCAATACTGATCTGCTTGTTTCAAAGGAACACGCCATGATAGCACTGATTAAATATCATCAAAAAGCAGTTGTGTTAGCCATAGTGTTAACCTTAGTATTCGGTATGATTTTGGCTATTGTATCTTCAGCTTCTTATCTCCAGGCCAACAATCAATTTGTTGTCTCTACAGCAAGTCAACAGCTCACTTTCAACCGCTATCAAGCGGGATTTGTTTGTCGAGAACGAGGTTGGGAGTTCTGCACTGGTTGGTCATACTCCACCAGCCGCCTGGCATAAAACATCTCCCTGTCTAACTCCGTGGTAAAACCTCTTTTGATCTTCACCGTTAAACCCAAGACAAAAACTATCCACCACAGAGGGTGATCATAGCGGTAGTTATAAGCTCGCGAACGAGAGATACGAGGTCGAACTGGCACTTAGATAGGGATATCGTTACAGAGATCTCAGAGAAAATCAAAATATAGAGAAAAGAATGGATCCCGGAACAAGCCCGGCATGACGGCAGTGGGAATAATTCGTTTGTAGTGGCTCTAGCTCTTAACCTAGCTTCTAGCAGTGAGCCTGCGAACGTCCTAGCAGGACAGAGTCCGACCTTCTCAGCTTCTGACCGTGAGCGGAGCGCTCCTGTAGCCAGAGGCTATTCCGTTAGCGTAGCGTTCTGTAGTCGTTTTACCACGTTCGCCTTAGCTCTTAACCTCGCAGGGCAAAGCCCGACCTTCTTTTAAACAAATGAGTCAAATGCGATCGCGCTCTCTTTTACCCCACGGGCTTTGAGTTGTTCAATAGTGGTTGTCATCATTGATGCTGGGCCGCAGAGGTAAAACTCAACATTAGCCAGTCCATCAGCTTGTTTGGATATCTCATCTAATTGAGCCGCTAATCTGTCTTGAACATAGCCTTGTGTAGGTGCCGAATTATCTCTTGATTGGTCAGCACCATCATGGTTTGTAATACTGCTGCTGGCAGGTTCACTGCCATTGAATAAACGAGTGGGTCTTGATAATACTGGGTAATAGAAAAAGTGTGTATGCTCAAGGGCCAGTGCCGTGAACCTCTGCTGATAGATAAGATCTGCTTCATTACGCGCGCCAAAGAAGAGATGAATAGGGCGGGTACTTTTAAGCTTAACAATCTGCTCCTCAATTAATGATTTTAATGGCGCCATACCAGAGCCTGCACCTATCATCACCATGCTTCTTTCGCTTATTGGCTGAGCCGAGAACTCCTCAAATGGTCCTGCGGCTTCAACCCTGTCTCCAGGCTGTAAATTACAGATGTAGTGGGAGCCAACACCTGGATTAATAACCTGTGAGGTCGCAAATTTTGGTGCCTGCTGTAGTTTAATGGTGAAATGCAGCTCTTTTTCAGCGTTAGGCAAAGCGTTATCGCTGTTTGCCAGTGAATAGTTACGACTGCAGGAGTCATGGGTAAATTGATGACTCTCTATCTCTTTCCAATGTGCGCTCAAAGACTCTGGTAGCGCTACTGGTAAGCTGTGACTGCTAGCTGCAGGAATAAAGAAGCGCATAAAGGCGCCAGCTTTAAACGTGATAGGTTTACCTGAAACGGTTTTAAATCTGAGCTCTTTGATAAAAGGGCTGATAAACTCACTGCTAATCAGCTCTAGCTGATGCTTTTCGGCTTGTGTGATATAAAGCAGACTTAAGCTGTCAATCTCATCACTTGTGTGCTGACAAGCCAGCCGATAACCTAAAGCCAGCTCATCTTGAGTAAATTGCTGATTGTCACAAGCGGTAACTTTAGCCTCGGGTTTGAGTTTTACTCGGCAACGTCCACAACTTCCACCACCGCCACAACTTGAAGGCAGTGCGATATTCTGGTGTATCAAACCGTCGAGCAAGTTTTCATGGGCAGGAATTGAAACATGGCGTAATTGCTGGCCGTCAATGTCGATGACCTGAATCGTGTTGTTCTGCTTTTTGATTAAACACTTTGGCAGTAACTGGGTTAGCGAATATTGCCCATTTAGCCCCAGTTCTATGGTCCAGATAAAACCTGTAAAAGCGAAAAACAGGGTGAAGATGGCAAATACAATAATCTGCACATTATTAAAACTGCCCTCATTAGCGTAATCCATAAAGTGGAGCATAAAGGCGATATCGACGATACGCTTATCATCATTACTGTGGCCGATTATGCGGCCAGAGCCCGCATCGATATAGACGCTGGTATTTATCTCATCATCAAAATTGACACGCCAGAGGGTGTTCTTCTCTTTTAATCTGTCATCAAACGGAGGTGATACCTGAGTGGTTGAGGTGATGATGCCGGGGCCGTTATAGGAGTTAACGGCCAATGCTTTTGCCATCGTTTTATCAATAAATACCTGTTTTCCCGTTATAGCATCCACCAATGAATAGTGGTTGATAAAGTAGGGATAGAGCGCTTTATCATGGGTTAGCAAATAGTAAGGTTTATCAAGAAGCGACACTTGCGATAAGGATACAGCAGGCTTAAAGCTGTTTAATAGTGTTGCAGGCTCTATCTGGGCTGGCTTCTCTGTGCCACCTGCGATCACGGCTGCCGATTTGGCTAAATATTGCGTACCACGTGCCTTTTGACTGTCCATCAGGTTGAAGTAGAGCCCTGTGCCAATCCAGAGGAGAAGCTGAATACCAACCAATAATGATAACCACTTGTGCAGGAACTTTATCTTCCCCATTACACTGCTATTCATGAACTCACTCCCTCGTTGTGACTTGAGGAGACTTGAGCCGTCGGTTTTACTGTGTCATTTTTAAAAACTTGGTAATAGGTGAGTATCAATCCGAATAAACTAGCAAGTAGGGCAAAGCAGACAAACCAAAATAGTAACCAGTTACTGGGATCTTCCTCCTCATAATCCATCACATGCAGGCTAAACATTAGATCAAAAGTACGCCAAAACTCGTGGCGTTTTGTCACGACTTTGCCACTAAGTGCAGAGATATAGAGTGAAGGGCTGCCAAAATCATCATAATTAACACGCCACGCAGGAAGATGACGACCACTTAACTCAAAAGGAGGATTTTCTGTGATAAGTTCAATGAGCGCGATATTGCCCATGCCTGTATATTCATGTTGTGCAATCGCTAGTGCCGACTCTTTAGGTAGCGGAGAGAGCATGGCTCCCGTGCTAGCATTTAACATATGTAGTTGATCGCCTTGTTTGAAACGATAAACCGGTTTATCGATTAACATGCCGAGCTCAAGCTGCTCAGCTTTTGGATAGGCTTGGGTTAACTGGGCTAAGGAGTAATGAACATCGTCAGGAGCGATTTTTGTTTGATGGTTATGAACAAGGGTATCGCCATGGATATAGTCAATATCAATGATCACCATATAAGCACCAGATACCGTCCAGATCACGAATTGAACACCGAGAAAGAGCATCAAGTATCGATGATATTTACGACTTATTTTTAATAAGTTCATTATTATTCCTGTAGCTTGTTCTTTGTTGAGCGTTTTTTTGTAACATCTTTACGATGAAAATTTTTGTCTCAAACAGTGAAAAGTGTCAGAAAATCTATATCCCCTACAGATTTAACCCATTTTAATTGTTGTTTTGATGTGATATTCCTATCAAATATATAGATGTAAAAACTTAGTGGGCGCTATGACACTAGACTAAGTAACCTGGCTAAGCTACCCAATTAAGTTACAGCAAATGATAATATACAAACAGTCAAAAAAAGCAGTAATAGAAATGCTCTGCTTTTCCTCGCAGTGAGCCTGCGAACGCTCTCGCAGGCACGAAGTGCCGTCCTAGCAGGGCGAAGCCCGCCTTTCTCAGCTCTTAACCTAGCAGCGAAGCCCGCCTTAGAATCTTCTCCGCTCTAACCCTTAAACTTCTTTTCAATCCCTTTCCAGCAGGCTGAATAGTTTGGCTGACGCTCAGTCCCCTCTAGCGCATACTTCGTCGGTGAGATGATGTAGCGTGACTCAAACATAAAGGCCAGGGTGTTTTCATAACGTTGTGGCGCCAATTCAGCGTTGGACGCTTTTTCAAAGACCTCAGCTTCAGGCCCATGAGGAGACATGCAGTTGTGAAGACTAGAACCGCCAGGTACAAACCCGTGCTCTTTAGCGTCATAGACCCCCTCAATCAAGCCCATAAACTCACTCATGATATTTCTGTGGTAGTAAGGCGGTCTGAAGGTGTTCTCTGCCACCATCCAACGTGGTGGGAAGACAACAAAATCAATATTAGCTACACCAGGCGTGCCTGATGGTGAGGTGAGTACGGTGAAAATAGAGGGATCGGGATGATCGAAACTAACTGTGTTGATCACATTAAAGCGTGCAAGATCGTATTTATAGGGCGCGCTATTACCAGTCCAAGCCACCACATCAAAAGGAGAGTGGCCAATATCACATCTGAACAGGTTGCCATTAAACTTGGCGACTAACTCAAAATCTCCCTCTTTATCCTCAAAAGCTGCAACTGGGTATTGGAAATCTCTGTCGTTAGCATATCCGTTCGCGCCAACTGGGCCGCGCTCGGCCAATACATATGAGTGGCCGTAGTTCTCACAGATATAACCACGAGCTGTCTCTGTTAACAGTTCTACAGAGAACTTAATACCGCGAGGAATAACCGCTATTTCACCCGCTTCAATGGCTAACTTACCACATTCAGTATGTAGCACTATTTTGCCATCTTGAGGAACAAACAACATCTCGCCGTCGGCATTATAAAAATAACGCCCCTCCATGGAGCTATTGGCAACGTAGATATGAATACCTATCCCAGTTTGACCATTAGCACTACCATTGGCAGCCATAGTGACTAAGCCGTCGATAAAATCAGTTTTGGTTTCAGGGATTGCTACCGGATCCCAACGTAACATGGTCGGTGGAGTGATAACCTCAGTGATAGGGGCTGTACGAACTAGGCCATTGTCTATTGCTTCATACTCACCTTGAACCACTGATGGACGAATGCGATAAAACCAGTTGCGGCGGTTATCACTACGCGGAGCGGTAAAGGCCGTGACATTAAACTGCTCGGCATAGAGATCATACTTTACCTTTTGAGGACTAAATTGTCCCTTAGGAAGTGCGCCGGGAAGGGCCTCTGTTTCAAATTCGTTGCCGAAGCCTGTCATGTACTCGAGATCTAATGCCATCGTTATTCGTCCATTCTTGTATTAGCAGATAAAACAATTTACTCTCACGTGAGACTAGTTTCAATCCCAAAGGGGCAAATAGTCGATTGGAAATGGGTTTAATCAGCGCAGAAAAAGATGAAAAATGCAGCAAGAGTGTAAACCTGGCTGTTTTAAGCTTATCTGCAGAGATTGCCGTAACTACTGGTATTGACCTCAGGGATCCCTATGTCACAAGCTAAACTGGCTCAAACTTCGATTTCATTAAACCAGTTTTTACCCTATAGACTGGTCAATTTAGCTCAAAAGGTCAGTGTAAACTTTGCCGAGGTGTACCAGTCAGAGTTTAACCTCACCACACCTGAATGGAGAATATTAGTCCACTTAGCCGAGCAGACACTTTGTGATAAAAGTGATGGGTCTGTTAGACAGCAATCAACAGGTATTAGCGCCAAAGAGTTAACAGAATTGGCATCGATGGATAAATCCACCGTCTCCCGCGCCGTCAAGCTTATGCTCGACAAGGGCTACATCACTAAGCAAGTCCATATAGCCGACAAGCGCGCTTTTACACTCACCCTTACCACAGCAGGCTTTGCTCTATATCAAACCATCGCCCCCAAAGCACTTGCATGGGAGGAGAGTCTTCTCAAGGCGTTAGATAAACAGGAATACCAAGCACTAATGCAGATTTTAGATAAACTCGATAGCAAACTGAGTTGATAACCGAGTTCCATCTTCACCGTCAAACCCAAGATAAAAGCTATGCACCACAGAAGGCCACGGAGCAAACCACAAATCTTCTGGGCCATTTATTGCTCGCTGGGCAACTTATTGCTCAACTCTGGGCCAGATCTTGCCCAGCATCTTCATAAAGATAAACAAAACACAGATAAACACTGAAAATTCCGTGTTGGTGCGCTTTTTGCTCTAAGCCATAGTTCAAAAGCCATAAATCATAAGATTTAGGTCCAAATACCTCGTTCTCAATTATGCCGTAACAGGAAGTCACGCAGAATGTCGATACGATTAGCCTCAGTTGATTCTCTAATGATTCAGGATGCTACACACATAGAATCCGACTTGTCAGTCTTAACAGATAGCGACTGGCAATCGATCACCCCCTCAGGCCGAAGCCCTGAAAGAGTCAAAAGTGAACTTGAGCAGGGCACATATGTGGTACTCAGAGATTCACCAGCCTCTCCTGTATTCTCTATGGAGCAAGGGATTCCACTGGCAAGCTCAGCGTTTGCCGGCGGGATTAGTGCGCAGACAGTTTCTCAGCTTACCAATCGTTTTCAATCTGCAGGCCGTGTAGGAGCAGCCGCTCCAAACAATGGCAACCTAGATCCTGCACCACCGCTTGACTATATTGCTGATACTTCTCAAGTCAAAGAGGCTAAAGAGGAGTCAAAACCTGCGCTGATTAGCGATAACTTTGGCAAGGCTCCACCTAAGCTTGAACTTCAGCTTTGTTACGATGACAGCGAAAAAACCTACGCCAGCGATGTGCCCTACAGTGTGATTTTTAGCGATCCTGGGAAAACTGTTATTAAAGGTGTGCTTAACGACCAAGGCTGGGCCATGGTCGAAGGCGGACCTAATTATCCCGCCAAAGTTATATTTGGTGATGAAGCAGAAAAAGCCGCCGCTGAATTAGCATTAAAAGACCAATATAAGCAACTTGATCAAGCACTCAATGACACAGCTAAGCAGGTAGTTGATCATCTACTGGCAGCAAAAGAGAAAGCCAAGCAAACTCAGCTTATTGAGGTAACTGAATCCTTTAAACTTGCCGTCGACAACAAGATTGCAGCGTTAAATGCCGAAAGTGAAGCTTTTGATAACCTCTCTTACCTTTCTCAAACATGGGAAATTGCCAAGGCAACAAAAGAGGGGGCATCAAACGGGTTTACTGAATATATCCCCGACTTAGGTGATTTTGGTGCATTGATGGATGCCGCCGATATAGATATCACCATGCTGATAGAGGCCATTAGCACAGGCAACATAGATACACTCGAGGCTAAATTACAGCAATGGAAGGACAGAGGTGGCCAAGGGCTCAATGAAGCTCGTAAAACCATGGAAACTCTCATACTGCTTCTAAGCGATCCAACGAGTCGCGAAATGTTAGCCAGTGTACCCAAACGAATCATTGCAGCACTACCAGAAGATCAAGTCGCCGAGTTAACCGCCTACCAAACAACCCAGTTGGGAATGGACACAGCAGTTGTTGGGGGTGGCGCCGCTGTAGGTACTTTAGCCGGCGGCGTCGGCGGCCCTGTTGCAGCAGGTATGTTATTTGCCGCCACCACAGCCCGTAAAGGCGGTAAAGCTTTAGAAGGCACGATCAATATCGTCGCTGATATTTCTAAATCTCTGAAAAAAATCAATAATCAGCATGACATTGTGCCCTACAAGAAAGACAATGAACTATCGCTGAGCAAAGGGCAACCAACAAGGAAAGATAAGGATGTTCAGAAGGTAAAACCTGTTGTCGCACCCAGACATAATGTAGCTTGCTTCAAAAAGAACAAAAAAGGTGATGCTGAAGAGTATGATAGACAGTTAAAAGGCCAACAAAATGGCCTAAATGATATGACAGTCCAGCAATACCTTGATAACCGTAAAGCATATAATGCTATTGGTCGCAAAGGGACTGGGGCTGCTCAAAAAGAAGCAAGGGAAAAGTTTAGAGATAAATTAATTTCTGAATATAAAAATGATCTTATTGATAGTGGTGAGTATTTCGGACAAGAAGCCGTGGAGAAAGCAACTAATTTAGCTATGAAAGAGATGAAGACCCTTAATGCACTTCATAACCCTGATATGATTGCTGGTGGCAAAGATGAAGTATTTGATTTGGGGAACTCTAGTGTGAACCAATCTATAGGTTCTCAATGGAAATCTAAGGGTACCGAAAAGTCAAGTCGTGTTGCGCTAATGGACATTGAGGCAGAAAAAGCACTAGCAGAGTCTGGGCCAAATACTAAGATGAATGTCGACCTGCATAGATGTAAATAGAAAGGTGTAAATAGATGAATAAGTTTTTTGATAACTTTTATAATTTCGCAGGCTTTGGTCCAGCTGTTAAATCTAAACAGCCAACGGCTGAAGAGCTTGAGTTCTTTGAAGATAAATTACCTAATCGCCTATTAGAATATTGGCAAGAATATGGTTTTTGCGGTTGGGGAGAAGGCCTTATTTGGGTTGTGAATCCTGCAGATTATGCTGATATATTAATGACTTGGTTAAGCGATACTCCCTTTGAAAATGCTGATAACTACTATGTCATTGCTCGTAGTGCATTTGGAGAGTTAATTGTTTGGGGGGAGAAAACGGGTCAAAGCATAGATATTAATGTAAATTTTGGAATGATTTTCCCAACGGATAACACTGAAAAATTAAAGAAAAGGGGGGAAGAGCGCTCTATCGAACTATTCTTTGCTAGTATGTCCAAAGATTCATTGGATAAAAAAGATCTCGATGAAAACCCACTTTTCGAACGTGCTATGGCCAAGCTTGGTCCATTAGAAGCTGATGAGATGTATGGTTTTGTGCCTGCACTTGCTATCGGTGGTGCACCTAAGCTCGAAAATCTTCAGAAAGTGAAAGTATTAGAGCACCTGACATTTCTAGCAGACTTAGGCGAAAAGACTGTAATGGCCGATATCGTTGCCATGTCTAATGCACTGCATAAATAATTCGTTTTCATCTAGTCAATTTTGCCAAAGTAGAGGATAGAAATCTCAAAGTTGGTTAAAAGTTAAGAGTAGGGGGATTACCTCTTACTCTCATAAAAACAAAAGCTACTCACCACGACGAATATGGTGAAACCATATGGTATGAGCGAGAGCTAGGGATAGCGAACTGGCTGTTAAAGATGGATATTATTTTCGGAGAAAATCAAAAGATCTAATCTAACTCTTAATCTTTACCTCCGTGGTCTCAACAACATCCTTGTTTAATAGCTAGTTCGCCAATCCTTGGCTCTCGCTCATAAGCTTATGGCTTCACCATATTCGCTGTAGCGAAGCGCTCCGTGGTAGAACTTTTTTGATCTACATTGTTAAACCCAAGATAAAAGCTACTCACCACAGAGGGTGAGCATAACGGTAGTTATAAGCTCCCGGCCTTCGCCAAGATGACGAAAGGGCTAAATCCTGAAATATATTTTTGTAGTTACTTGCTGGCTATACTCAATTTTAAGAACAAGCTTGCTTACTTAACAGTGGTAAGTGAGCCGTTTCTATCTATCTCTATCTCTATCTCTATCTCTATCTTAGCTTGTTAGCCGTCATCCCGGGCTTGTTCCGGGATCCAGCTTTACTTTTCTAGTAAGCGACTCTCTCTTTTAATTTCATTAAGCAAAATAAAGCTAAGGGCAATCAAGGGGAGGTTAGTGGTGACAGGATTGAAAGCTTCAATTAGCAAATGAGGTTGCATGAAGGTAACGAAACATAGTAGCGATGAAAGCGCGATAATATTGAGTAAAATGATTCTTTTAGAACGGTAGTAAATGAAGAATAGGATCCCAAATGCGATCTCAATAATACCAGTAAGCTTTATCACTAGGTATGAGAGTTCGTTCGATAGTCCTAAACTAGTTGTCATCACCATTTCTAAAGGTGCAATCTGTACAAGTTTCGGGAATATTCCATGATATAACCAACTAAATGAGATGATTACCCTAGCAACTTGTATCGATGGCATTTTAGACCCCATTAATCTTGTTTTCATTGTCAGACGTTGAGTTAAGACAGCTTAGATAGACATAACCAATCAAAACAACGATAGGAATATTTTTGGTTACTGGTCCAAATGGATGTAACCAAAACCCTATGTCGATAAAGGTCAGCAGTAAGGTATAGGTGACTATGACTGTTACTTGAGCAATGCAGCACAATTTACGTTTAAAGGGAATCAATAACCATATACCAATTAAAATGTCTAAAAAACCGCCAGAATAGATTGCAACATCGGCAAAGGAACCAGAGATATTAGCTTCAGTTAATATCTGATAACCAATTTCAGGTGAAAAAAACAGAGAAGTTAACCCCGTAAAAATCCATAAAAAGGCGAGTGAATAGATAGCGGCTTTTAGCAGCAAAGGTTGTGTCATTAGATTAAACCAGTTGTTTTAAGTGACGGGAAATGGCTTAAAAACCATTAACCAGAAGATGCCCAAAATAGCAATAAATGCAGGAATGCCTAGTAGTGTCCATATTTTCATGAGCGATTTAAACTCGGAGGTAACCTGATTTAATTCGACTGATATTTTTGCCAATTCGCGAAGCTGGTATTGGATTTTCAGAACAGGCAACCAGCATAATCCAATAAAAGAAAATAAGCCGAACACCCAATAAAACCAGGCTGATGAATAAGAGTACCCAAGCATATTCATTAATAGTATCCCAGTTACTATTTGGGTAATGACTGCAGGAGTCGTAAAAAACCAGTCGCCTAAGATAACGTGTTTAGTTGTAATATAGATCGCTTGCGGGTTGTTAGAACGATTAGCCATGAACATAAAAAAAGCGATGCCTGTCCCCGTGCCAGTGACAACTACCGCGGCAATAATATGAATGTATTTAACGACTAAGTAATATTCCACTGTGTCTCCAAGACTTGCATATTAAGGTTTTCTCAGCATGTTTTATCTTCAAAAAAGATATTCAATGCATCAAAGTATGAGTTAAATTCAGTGAGTTTAAGTAAACCTAGGCATGGCTTGGCTCCAGTAAATTGTGCGGGATCAAGCTTCTCTTCACACAAAAGTTTCCTTGCTAAGATAATGGTTGAAAGTGTGGGAATATGGGGGCCATTTCCTTGCGGGGCGTATAAAGTCCATTTTATCTGTTTTGCGCCCTGATTATTGTCTACACCGTTAATGGAAACTTGCATTGCCCCTTCGTCGCTACCTAGGGAGATAAATAGGTTGCTGGTACTCATGATTATTTTAGATAATGGTGCCCAGTTTGTTACTAAACCTATTTTTGCTAAATATGCCATCCCCACCATAGTTAGGTGCAATAGTGGTATCTCCAATCCAGCCTGAAAGCTAACTTGTTTAGATACACGATAACGATGAGGGAACAATTCTAAATCAGGTACATCTACATTTGCTAAATGCCGCTTTCCCACAAATAGACCAAAATCATTTACCTTTGAATCCATCCAACCATAGGCACCTTGCCATCGGCCATCTTTAAACACTTTTATTGCATGCCCCGTGTAAGACAGTATCCCTTCAATAGTTGCTAAACCCCGTTCAGCTTTATTTCCTGGAGCAATAGAAAGTTCAATTGAGTTAATAAGATTAAATTGCTTCTCGTAATGGTCGACAACTGCAGAAGATAAGCCGGGTACTGAGCTAGCGCCGCTAACAACCAGTAACTCCCTCTCTTTGGCTTGGGCATTTAACTCAGAAATATCACAAACAAATCGCCGATCATCGGCTAAGTCAATATAATGAGCACCACAGTCTAAACATGCTTTAGGTACGCGGTGATCTTGAGCTTGAAAAGGCCCACTGGTATGAATAACAAGGTAGGGTGAAATCTTAGCTAATTGATCTTTAAAGTGTTGAGAAAATATATCAATCACCAAAGGCTTGAGATCAGCGGCGGCACCTGGTTTAAGTTTTTCAATTAAGCTTAAAGCCTTATCGGAACTCCGACCGGCAATCATCACAGTGATCCCATCTATATCAGCAAGGTTTTCAACGATCCTTTTACCAAAGTTCCCGTAACCTCCTAGAACAACAACTTTTCTCACAAATATAGTCCTTTAGTCAGCACTTGATCCCATAAATATCGATGCCTAAGTAGTTCATCATTATAAGCATACTTTGTATACCATCGACAGTTAGTTTAACGACGGCTTAACTCAGCTATCAAATAGGGTTATGCATTCACCGTGGTAAAACTTTTTTGATGTTTATCGTGAAAGAAAAGCTATTTACCACGTAGGGTGAGCATAACGGTAGTTATAAGCTCGCGAACGAGAAATACGAGGTCGAACTGGCACTTAGATAGGGATATCGTTACGGAGAACACGGAGGTCTTGGAGAAAATCAAAATATAAAGCAAACAATGGACCCTGGCACAAGTCCGGGATGACGGCAGTGGGAGTAATTCGTTTGTAGTGGCTTTTTCCGTTAATCTTAGCTCTTAACCTCGAAGCGAAGCGCCCTAGAAGTGAGCTTGCGAACGCTCTCGCAGGATGGATCCTGTCCTTCTCAGCCTTTTACCGTCAGTGAAGCGTTCCCGTAGCCACAGGCTATTCAGTGAGCGAAGCGTGCTGTAGTCGCTAGCGACGTTCATCTTAGCTTTTCCTCGCAGTGAGCTTGCGAACGCTCTCGCAGGTACGAAGTACCGTCTTAGACTCTTCTTTGCCCATAACCTCGCAGGACAGAGTCCGATCTTCTACGTTTTGACCGTCAGCGTAGTGTTCCCGTAGCCATAGGCTATTCCGTTAGCGAAGCGTTCTGTAGTCGCTAGCGACGTTCATCTCTGCTTTTACTCGCAGTGAGCCCGCGAACGTTCTCGCAGGGCAAAGCCCGTCCTTTACCTGTACACAAGGCTGTCGGTAACGCTATCTATTTTGTGAAACCTCATCAGCGGTTTTTCTAATCTTTCTAATCTTTTTGACAAAAATCCTGTATCAATTTGTGTCTTTTAGACTTTTAAAGCGTCTTTAAAAGAGGGCGGTGTTTATGGCTCTTTGGTCGAATAAATCTCATTTGATGCCCCTAACGGAAGAGTGTGTTGATGAGAGCCACTGTGACAAGATAATCACAACTTAAGTTAACATAGTTGAAACAACTTGCATCTAGATCACCTATATACCTTCACTGTATGTGGGCGTGTACATGGCTTGATTGTTGCAATTTGTTGGTGATATGGTGGTTAATTGTTATTTATTTGCAGTGTTAACTGTTGTCTAGATATCAATCGGTATAAGCAAGTGAGCTACCCAGAGTTTTCGCGCATCCGATGCGGTGTAACGTTAAACCTAGTTCAGCTATGTTCCTCACTCATCAAAAGCGCTAAATTCTCGCTGAGCGATCACATCTTTATACTGATTGGTATAACTTAAGGACCTATTTTATGTTTATTCACCGATGTGAGCGTGTAGGTGAAAGTCTTTCGATTCAATTTTCTAATAATAATGAAGCAAACTTCAGTCTGTTTTGGTTAAGAGATCACAGTACCGATCCGTCCAGCCTTAACCCCAGTACATTACAACGAGATGTTGAAACCTTTTCCTTACCCGCTGTTCCAGGGCTAAAACAGTTCCAAGTGATTAATAACGGAGCTCAACTACAGATCCAGTGGTTGGACGGCGATCGAGTCAGCGAGTTTGATGCACATTTCCTTTTTAATATGGCCTGTACGCCAGTTGATGAACCACCATATCAGTTGTGGGCAAGCGAGTTACAAGAGCAAGTTCCAGATTTTGATTTTGAACAGGTAACGGCTAACGACGCTGCTTTTTTGCCTGTATTAGAAAGTATGGAGCAGTATGGTTTAGTGACATTTTCTGGCATGCCGTCAAATATGGAAGCGACTAAAAAGTTGCTCAATCAAGTCGGGTATATCCGAGATACCGTATTTGGCAGTTTATGGGACTTTTCAAATAACGGCGCTCATAGTGACAGTGCCTATACCAGTGTTGGCATAGGGCTACACACTGATAGCACCTATACAATTGACCCGCCAGGCTTGCAGTTATTGCATTGTTTGGCTTTTGATGGAGAAGGGGCTTTTAATCAATTTGCCGATGGTTTTAAAGTTGCTCAAACCATTAAGAGTGAAGATCCTGCCGCTTATGAGACGCTAAAAAGAATTAAGGTACCTGCACACTATATTGAACCTGGTATTCAATTAAGAGGCCAGCATGAGGTTGTGCGGGAAGATATTAATGGCCTGTTTGAACAGATTTGTTTTAACAACTTTGATCGCAGCCCATTTATGTTAAGTACAAGTGAGCAAAAGGCTTTTTATCATGCTTATGGTCTGTTTCAACGTTTAATTAATGACCCAAAATTTCAGGTGAGCTTTCAATTGCAACCAGGGCGAGCTGTCTGGTTTGATAATTGGCGTGTTCTACATGCGCGCAGCGCTTTTAGCGGTTTTCGTCATCTTGCTGGCGGCTACACGAATCGAGAAGATTACATCAGCAAAAAGTTAACCTTAAGAGGGAAAACACCATGGCAGGAGTGATCGATTTACGCAGCGATACAGTCACCCAGCCCTGTCAAGTCATGCGTACCTTAATGGTCGAAGCTCAAACGGGTGATGATGTTTATGGTGAAGACCCTAGCGTTAAACAGCTTGAATCTTTTGCAGCTGAGTTACTCAATAAACAAGCCGCGGTATTTTGTCCCTCAGGGACCCAAAGTAATTTGATGGGGCTACTGTCTCATTGTGGCCGAGGTGATGAGTTCATTGTTGGCAGCGCCGCACACACCTATCTATATGAAGGCGGCGGTGCAGCGGTATTAGGGAGTATCCAGCCCCAACCATTAAACCTGCAAAGTGATGCAACGATGGACCTATCGGAGCTGGAAAGTGCCATTAAGCCTAAGGACGTTCACTATGCCAGGACCAAGTTGATATGCTTGGAAAATACTCATGGTGGCGTCCCGTTGCCTGACGGTTACACTCAAGCCGTTAACGCAATAGCCCAGCGCCATAAGCTGGGGATGCATTTAGATGGTGCTAGATTATTTAATGCCGTTGTTGCAGGTAATACAAGTGCTGCAGCATTAACCGCTGATTTTGACAGTGTTTCAATCTGTTTATCAAAAGGCTTAGGCGCCCCTGTTGGCTCGTTACTGGTTGGCTCAAATGAGTTCATCGATGAAGCGAGGCATTGGCGCAAGATGTTAGGTGGCGGTATGCGTCAAGCTGGCATTATCGCTGCGGCAGGTTTATATGCCTTACAAAACAATATAAATCGCTTAAGTGATGATCACCGCCGAGCAAGCGAATTAGCAAGTGCGCTGGGGCAAATCGATGGGGTTAGTATCCCGCTAGGTCAGGCCCACACCAACATGTTGTATGTGAGCGTTAGCCAAGCGATGAGACAACGCCTTGCTGAGCATGAAGCCAATTACAATATATTGCTGCCTTCTGGGGAGCAGATGCGTTTGGTCACTCACTTAAATATTAATGATGATGACCTAAAAGCCATTATTGAATTATTTCAACAAGCGGCTTAACGCTAGGGCATCTATGACACAGAACATCACTTCACACCCACAAGATCACAGAGTCATGGGGTTTTGGCGCGTTTGGGCGCTTGCAGTAGGATGCGCTATTGGCTCCGGGATCTTTATGATGCCGACGTTATTAGCCCCTTATGGCATGTTAGGCTTGGGTAGCTGGCTAGTTGCAGGCGCTGGTACTGTGCTGATTGCACTGACATTCGCAAGGTTAGCAACCAGAATGCCTAAAACAGGTGGTTTGTATATTTACGCTGACTCAGGTTTAGGCTCTATGGCCGGATTTATTGTCGGCTGGTGCTATTGGATCTCCTGTTTAACCGCTGTAGCGAGTGTTGCCATTGCTTTTATCAGTTATCTGTCATCTTATGTGCCGATACTGGCGGAGCATAATCAAGCTGGGTTAATTGCATGTTTAGGCTTAGTTTGGCTGATTATCGGTTTAAATATTCGTTCAATTAAGGGCAGCAGCATATTTCAAGTGATCACGACCATTTTAAAGATCGTGCCCTTGTTAGTACTTGCAGTCTTAGGCTTAGTTAATATGCAGCCGGAAATGCTACCTGAGTACAATCCGACGGAGTTATCGCCAATTGCTGCTATATCTGCAGCGACTATGTTGGTGATGTGGTCATTTTTAGGGATAGAGTCCGCTACTGTTCCAGCTGGAAATGTGATCAAACCTGAAAAGACAATTCCAAGAGCGATTATTGCTTCAGTGCTGACTATCTTAGTCTTGTACATATTGGTGAGTTTAGCGGTGAACCTCACAGTGCCTGCAAATGAACTGAAAAACTCAACTGCGCCATTTAAGCTAGCTGCAGAACGGTTAATGGGACCAGTAGGCGCATTAGTGGTAACACTTGGCGCTTTACTGTCGACACTGGGGTCGTTAAATGCCAATACCTTAATGTGTGGACAGATGCCGATGGCCATCGCAACAAATGGGCTATTTCCCAAGCAATTTAAACGTTTATCTAAAAATGGTACGCCAGTATTTGGTTTGCTTGTGTCGGGCGCTATTGTCTCTGTTTTATTGGTAATGAATTACACCAAAGGTTTAATCGGTGCCTTCACTTTTTTAGTGATGATGGCAACATTAGCAACCTTGATGGCTTACACCTTGTGTGCCATTGCTGAGTTTTACTTTTTAAAACAGGATAAACCATCGGCTGCGCGAAACCGTGCTATCGTCCTTGGTATCGGCACCTTTGTGTATAGTTTGTTTTGTATTTTGGGAGCAGGGCAGGAAATTGTATTTTACTCTTTCTTACTTATTTTATTAGGTTTGCCAGTCTATGCATTACAAAGAAAACCAGAGACTAACATGAGTGAAGAGCTCTTCACCGACTAGTTGAACCTAGTAAATTGTAATAGCAAAATTGTATATTCACGGTCAATCTACCGCTCAAGGTATTACGCTAATCAGTTATGCTTTGAGCGCTTTTCATCATACATATTCTCATTGGTACCAAGCATCAAAGGCTAGCTGATTATTCTAGACTTTAACCACCTAGGTGGTATTAACACTTTATTTACCTCTAAATATATAGTATTTCTATCCACCTAAGTCTTTTGATTTAGTTTGTTAACTAACTTCTGTTCAGTAAGCTAGGGGAAGATGCCACTCTATGACTTTATTTTTTATCTCCATTGTACTTATTGCAGCACTTGGCTATCTAGCTCAATCAATAGGCTTGTGTATGGTGCGGGGGGTGAATCAAGCTGCCGACGGTAAACCTATGTTTCTGTTGGCGATACTCTTTAGTGGTGTTCTTTCCTGGATATCTATTCTTGTTGGCTACTACTTTGATATTCAAACTCCCTTTATCTCCTATGAGTTTTCACTTTGGGCGCTTTTTGGTGGCTTTCTTTTTGGATTTGGTGCGGCTGTAAATAACGGCTGTGGTGTTTCGACAATTAGCCGGTTGGCCCGAGGTCATCTGGCGATGTTGCTAACTGTAGGAGGTTGGTTAGCTGGCTGGGTACTGCTTACTAAATTGGCGCCGAATATCAATTTGGTCATATTCAACCTCTCACCGATATGGCACAACAGCATGTTGGCTTTGCTCTCTGTGATGATTCTATTTCTACTCTTTTCTATGAGTTCGTACAACCGTAAAGTATGGGTGAGTATGTTGTTGATTGGTTTAATGGCGAGCATCGTATTTTTAACGGAGCAACACTGGACACCCAGTGCACTGTTAAAAGATATTAGCCAATCTGTATGGTCGGAAGGTAAGGGGCTGTGGCCCACAACTGAGCGTTTTATATTAATTGCGGCTTTAGTTACAGGAATGCTTGTTGCGGCGCTTAAAGCCCGAACATTTCAGTTACTGCCAGTAAACTGTAGTCAGTGCATAAAACATCTAAGTGCGGGTGTGTTGATGGGCGTGGGGGCGGCGATTGCCAGTGGCGGAAACGATACTCAGCTTCTGCTCGCTCTGCCATCTTTCTCTCCGGCAGGTGTGAGCACTGTATTCTCTATGCTTGTTGGGATCTATCTAGGTAGAAAGCTTGTGGTATTAATGAAGTAAAAAGCAGATAGCAGTAATAACCTCTTGCAAGGCTATTACGCTATTTGTTCGTTCTGCTTATTGCAAGATTATCTAGACCACTTTGCTTGCGACTTTAGCCGCAAAGTAACCAGCTGGTGCATTTTGGGCTTCAAAATAGGGAGGATAGGATGAGGGCTGAGCATCGCAATTTAGACTCCAGCTCATTAGCCCACCAAACTGTGTCGAGTCAATCCCATACTCTCCAAGTTGAATGCTTTTTACGTTTGAGAGGACCTCTACAGGAATCGCCTCAAAATTGACTGTATCCCACAGGTTTGACTGTGTGGGCGCAGCCCCTGCGTTGCTTGGTATACCTATCACTATTTTGCTCGTACTTAATATCTCACCATCTTTTTGTAAGCTGTTGTAGGCCGCTGAGATGATGTTTGCTGAAGATTCTGAAACGAGTACATTTTTGTCACTCGGTAGCGGGTAGCTAAAGTAAGTTCCTGAGTTATAGGCTTGTACCAATATCGCATCAAAGTGAATCTGACTATAAAGAGGCTTTAGGCTTGCTCCACCTGGAATATTCAGAGTAGGTTGATCGGGTGTTCCAGCTAAAATAGGCGCTATGGTGAGCAAGTAGTTGTCGGCTAGTTGTAGACTGAGTTCGGCTGTAAAACTTGAGAGCGTATCGATATCAATGCTTGGATCTTCTAAATCAAGATCAATACCGTCAAGCTGCTCGCTTTTAAGCCCGCTTAATAGATTAGTTATCGTTTGCGACGTCAGTGACAATGTACCGCCAGCACCACCAACTGAGATAAGGTTTAAGGTATCTGGAGCTTCAAGTTGGCGAACTTCCTTTACCGCCCGCTGCAATTGAGGTGGTAGCTCACCATTAGCGTCTGTAAAACCAAATATAATAACGTTGTAGCTTTGTATCTGCTCCTTGGTAATGGCTGACATTGAACCGATTGCTGTAGTATCGATATACCCAACCATCGCAGTCCTAGGCCATTGCTTTATTTGTGACATATTCATCTCCTTTGAATTTTTGATGTGAGTTAACACAATAGTTGTGTGGCTGGTGAGTGGTTATTACTTAAGATTACACTTTCTAAAGATCAAGCCGTTGTGGCTGACCAAATAGATAGCCTTGAAAATAATCAACTTTGTCTAAAGTGAGTCTTTTATAAGTTTTTTCACTTTCGATCCCCTCTGCAATAACCTGAGTATTGATTTGGTGGCAGAAATCGATAAGGTGCTTAAAAGCTGGGTTGAGCTGTTCTTGCTCTGAATATGTGATGACCATTTTGCTATCTAGCTTAATAAAGTCAGGCCTTATATCGAATACTCGTTGAAAGTTTGAGTGTTCAACACCAAAATCGTCGATTGCAAATTGATAGCCAAGTGCCCTAAAGAGCAAGATCCTCTCCTGAAGCATGGCTGTGTTTTGATAAAGCATCTCATTTTCAGTGATCTCTATAATGACATCATCGACTTTAGAGTCTGATCTATAGAACTGATTGAGAAAGGTAAGTGCGCCATCGGATAATAGCTGGTCAAGGGTTAGGTTGATAAAAAGGCTTTCACCTTTCTGTCTAATCTTATGATAATTATCGAGGGAGGATATTACGCTTAATATCTCAAAACAAAATTCGGTATAGAGTTCAGGATATCGATTAAAAGTATCTAGGGAGATACCGTTAAACTCCCGTAGTAGCACTTCATAGCCAAAAACAGTACCGCTGGCTGTCATAATTGGCATTTTTACAAATTGATTATTTTTATCCATAAAAATATCTTATTTAATTAAAAAGTGAATTGTAGGTTATGAATGGTAATGCGGCTTGGCACTGTATATAGTAAGCAGAGTTATACGATAAAATGTATTAGCTAAAGTACACCTTAAATACCTTCAGCTAATACTTCCTGTTACGCAGTTAGGTAGATGTGAAAGTTAAACATTAAGTTAGTTCTATCGATCAATGTAACGTTAATACTGTCAGGGTGAGCGTGATCAGTACCTCTGAAGCCAAAGGACCAATTAACACCATTTTCAAGTCCTGGATGCGTTTGACACCAAACTCTTAAGTCGTCTACCTCATCAACTCTCATCCTGTCACCAGCAAAACCGCTATTAAATCGTGTATTAACAATCTGACATTGAATGGTAACGTTCCCGTCATCTGCTGTATTGCAGACTATATCCCCTTGAGCACTTATACAGTATTGACCGTATGATGCCATAATGCATTGCTGAACTGATTGCCTTGTTAAAGTTGCCATGATTAATATCCTTTTTGTATTTAATTGAGTTGCTTAAGTTATTGCATGCAGGTTGTAGGGAAGGTCGGTTGCTGACCTACTTTTGTGAATACATGGCAAATATCGCCATCCCAGATACGAACTGTAATATGAGGGTTATTAGCGTTGGCAGGCATAAAGCCACCACCGTGAGGGCCTTGCCTAATCGTGCACTGATTATCAATGTAGGCTTGACGAAGATCTGCGTTGCTAGAGTTAAGGATTCTGTTTTTCCAAGTGTTATATTGGTTAGCAGTGATTGGAGTACCGCCTTGTTGGATATTAATATCACAGCTGTTAGCAAGAGATTCGGGAGTAATGGAGAGCATTATGGGCAATAGGGCGCTTAGATAGATTGACTTTTTCATTTGATGTTCCTGAACTAGAGTAGATAGTAGAATTAGATAACCAGATAAGATTGAGACCTATAAAATAGGTCTCAACTAATTAGCTAGATGGTACAGAGGGGGGGTTACTGCTGACTTTCTATTTTAAAACTATAACCATCTTCAGCATTGCCGTTGAGTGAGACAGTGGCTTTAGTTACGCCCTCTAAATCTTGCTCAAAAAAGCTATCACTATTGAGGACTGCAGAGTTTAGCAACTGGCTCTCTTGGATCTCAGACGCGACGCCCCAGTAAAGCTTTGGTTTGAGTACAAAAGTGGCTTTTTGGTTATATCCAATGATGTTCTTTGCCAGCATCAGCTTGCCATCTTTGTAGAGCTGAGCACTGATCCCGTTCGGTACATTGACATTGTTATTGACTTCAATGGACTTGGTATCAGATGCATTGCCGTTGGCTGCCAATACAACACCCGTGTCATCTTTATCAACGGTGTATCGCTTACCGATGGTTGATGATAGGACTTGAGTCGTGTTTTGCCCATCCATCCAGGTTGCGCCAACACTGGTTTCGATAGGGAAGTTAAATGTGCTTGAAGAAGATCTTCCGATATCAGGGATGACTCTCCAGGCGACTCCCTCTTTTAACGCATCGAAAGTAGGCGTTTCATTTTTGGTAAAAACAAAAATACTTGGTAGATCTTTGTTCATTGATTTATTGATATAGGTAATTTCGATATTAGATGACATATATAATCCTTATTTAGTCATGATTGATGAGTATGCTGTAAGCTTTATTTACTCTTGGTTTTCAATTTTGAAGTTGTAACCGCTTTCTGCGTTACCATTTAAGGAAACCGTTACTTTGGTTACGCCCTCAAGATCTTGTTCAAAGAACTTGTCTGTATTTAACACGGCAGAGTTAAGTAGTTGGCTCTCCTGTATCTCTGAGGCCACTCCCCAATACAGTCTAGGTTTTAAAACAAAGGTTGCTTTTTGACCAAAACCAACAATGTTCTTTGTCATCATCAGCTTGCCATCTTTGTATAGCTCAGCACTTATGCCATTGGGCACGTTGACATCATTATTAACGTCAATTGATTTAGTGTCTGAGGCATTACCGTTTGCTGCTAACACCACGCCGGTATCATCTTTGCTAACCGTATAGCGTTTACCGATTGTTGAGTCTAAAACCTGGGTCTTGTTTTGGCCGCCTTGCCAAGTCGCTCCGACACTGGTTTCAATGGGAAAGTTAAATTGACTCGAAGACGCTCGGCCAATATCTGGAATAACTCTCCAAGCGACTCCCTCTTTTAATGCATCAAAAGTTGGAGTTTCATTTTTAGTGAATACAAAGATAGTGGGTAGATCTTTATTCATGGATTTATTGATATAAGTGATTTCTACATTTGAAGACATATGTCCTCCTTTTTAGTGAGTAAGTGTGGGTGATGCTTGTTACTGGTGATCGCGTTAACTGGCAGGTTTCTCTTTTGATGCACTCTCCTTTGTTGTGGCTGAAGTGAGTTTTGCATCAAACAGTTTTCCCTCATTAAAGAGTCCCAGTGCGGTTACGACTTGAGCAATACCTGTGGTGGCATTACTGTCTAACGGATAACTTTTTGTGGTTGAAACAGACATTGCCACGCCAGTTTCACTGTTATCAGCAGAGACGGTGTCAACGACTGTGACTTCCAGTTCCATTGCGACAGCTTGTGGAACAGTTAATGTCGACAGATCATCGGCAACGGTGAGGGAGATTGCAGTTTCAGAATCCCCTGATTGTGGCTTAATACTGGACTCAATTGAGATAACGCTATCTTTCAATTTCGACTTTTCAGCATTTTTAGCAATCTCATTTAGCTGCTTTTGGATTCCTGATTGAAGGCTATTTTCCGATCCAAGTGCATTAATTAATGCAGATTTAAAACTGTCCTCATCTTTTACTGAATAGCTAGAAGCCATGACAATTTGACTACTCATACTTGTTTTCCTTTGGTTGGTGGGTGGGTGAATTGAAGGTGAGCTGTTAATCAGCACTGCACCTAGAAGCTCTACTTTTTTTTTAGCAAAAGAGTGTTCTTTTTTGAGAGAGCAGAGCGGTTTGAACTGATGCTCAGGTTTCCGTTTGCTAACTTTCTGTAAATCCAAATACCTTCTTGCGGAATTAATCGGGTTAGTTCGTCATTCCTAAGACCTTTAATTTCAAAGTAAGCCATAGTAAATACTTATTTCTGATATTCTGTTTGGAAGAAAAAGCCATCTTTTGCATTACCGTTGAGGGAGACTAGTGCATCTGATATTCCATCTAGATCGAGCTCAAAAAAACTGTTTGAGTTTAATACTGCAGATTTAGAACTTAATCCCTTACCCTCATCAATTTCTGATGCAATCCCCCAATAGAGTTTGTTACTGGGTTTAAATACTGCGCTTTGGCCATAACCAACGCTTTTCTTTCCCATAATGATCTTGTTATCATTAAATAGTTGCGCTAGTACGCCATCATTAACCTTAATGTTATTGATTAGTTCTATTTCTTCTGTTGAATTCGTATTCCCAATATTTTGTAAAATAATACCAGTGTTATTACTTGTGACTTGATATTTCTTACCTAGCTGGGCTGCAAGAAGACTCGTTACATTTTCCCCATTATCCCACCCAGCTCTTATTGAATAGTTAGCGTTATACTTAAAGGAAGATTGAGAACCACGTCCAATATTTTTTAACACTCGCCAAGCAATACCATCAGTTACCATATTAAATGTGGAAATATTGTTCTCAGCAGTAATAATAATGCTGGGAAGGTTTTTATTTGTAGAGTTGTTGATGAACTTAATGTGAGTGGTCATTACATTTCCTTAGTTACTCTTGTTCTTCAATGAAAAAGGAATATCCCTCTTTTGCATTGCCTGTTAATACCACCTTTGCCGCAGATACATTTTCTAGGTTTTGTTCAAAGAATGAATCTGAATCTAAAACAGCTGAACTAATAGCGTGAGAAGTTTGTATCTCTGATGCTATTCCCCAATATAATTTGGGCTTTAATTTAAAGGATGCTTTCTGACCATAGGCAACAATTTTTTTAGAAATAAGTACCTTGTCATTTTTACTTAGGTAGGCGCTAACACCATTTTGAACTTTTATTTCGTTTGTTAACTCTATCTCATCGCCTTTTACAGCATTACCATTCTCAATCAATACGATACCTGAGCTTTTTTCAGTGACCGTGTAGCGTTTTCCTGGTAAACAAGTGAGCGATTTTGTCTGGTTACTGCCTTGCTCCCAAGTAGCGAAAATCTCTGTTTTTACCGGGTAGGTAAATGTGCTCATGGAGTCTTGCCCTATTGACTCTATGACTTTCCATGCTATTCCATTTTGTAATGCATTAAAGGAGGGGAGCTCATTTGCCGAGAATATAAATATCTTTGGCATATCTTTATTAAGTGAACGATTGATATAGGTAATCTTTGTATCACAAAGCATGTCATTACTCCTTTTATTTGTTCATGTTAATTGTTGGTTTGTTATATAAACGTTTTAAAGTGGGTTTCGTTCCATTTATATTTTGTTTAATGTTAATTTAATCTTTTCTCTTGAGCGGTGGATACGTTGTCTGACTTGGTGTGCAGGAATACCGTACTCATGACTTATCTCTTTGTAGTTTTTATCATTAAAGAAAAAGTCAAAAGTAATTGTTTTGTTTTTATCATTAAGTCTGTTTATTACTTCTTTTACTACTTTAATAGAATTCATTTCTGCCTTATTGTTGAAAGGTTCATCAATAAGGTTACTATTATTATTCAAAACATCTTCAACGTTATTTTTTATAGACTTAAATCTTCGGATTTGGTCGAAGTGTATGTTTCTGGCAAGCAGGGTTAACCACCCTTGTATATTGGAACTTGGATTAGCTGTCTTGAAGTTATCATAAGCTTTAAGCATTGTGTCTGCGACAACATCCTCAGCATCCCAATGGTTTAGCATTAACTTGAATCTACAGTATTTGTAAAGATGCTCTGATATTGAAGGCCAACAGAAGAAGTAGTCATCAGGCCTTTTCTGTAGTTCATGCATTTGTGTTATTTTTTCAGGAGAATTGATTACGCAGGTAGGGCCGTTAACTTTATTCATCATACATTCCTTGTATAGTGGGGATAATGATAGAATCTATCAGTTATCCCTCTCGTTTCTTTTGATTAAATAATATGAGTATTTGAGTTAAAAACCTTTTATCTATGCATGAATTTCTTTGCTAGATGCATTAATACTATTATTTGCTCTATATTCTCTTGGTGATTGATTAAATGCCCGCCTAAATGCAGTTGAAAAGTTATTTGAGTCAGGGTAACCAACACTTTCCGAAACTTGCAAAATTGTTAGTGAGGTATTTTTTAGCAGGTTAGCGGCATATTGCATCCTTTCTTTTCGTATCCAAGAAAAGACGGTCATACCATAGGTTTGATTAAATGCTGATGAGAGTTTGTTCCTATTGGTTCCAATCTCTTTAGTGAGAGTGTTCAAGCTTATCTCATTTGCTATATGGCTCTTGAGGTATTCAGCAGTTCTGATTGCTAACATCTCATTTGCAGAGACTTTATGCTCCTTTGCATCAGTGACACTTTCAACGTGATGTATTGCATTACGGATCCTATAGAGCAACTCCTCCTTTATTATTGGAATGCTTATATAGTCTCGAATCCCTGAGGAAAATAATCTCTGTTTCTCTGTTGATGCTATATCTTCAATAGCAAGGATTGGGGGAGGGGTTATACCGACTCCATGAAAGGTAGTAGATATAGCTTTTAATATGGATAACACTGTCCGTAAGTTCTTATTCATTACATCGATGATTAATAGCTTCGTTTCTGGGAATTGCTTTATGTTGTCAGGAGGGAAAATGCTAGTGATATGGACATTATAGCCATTATCTTTTAACAACTTATGTATTGGAAACTTCCTCTCTTCTGCTATATCAACTAATGATAATGTTTTGTTGCTGTTTTTTTATGTTTAACATCTCTATTCTCTCACTGTGTTAGTCAGGGGGGATTCAAAACTGGTTATTTTTTTATAGTAAATTACCATGTTAAATATCGGTGGAATATTACAGGCTATTACAGTGAAGATGAGTCATTGGTGACAGGTCAGTAGAGGGGTAAATAGTAAAGAAATAAAGAAAAGGCTTAGCAAAACGCTAAACCTTCTTAGTGGTGATGCGATATTAGAGTGCCACTTTAATACTTACAGCTTTAAAGGTTCGAAGCATCTAAAAAGTCTTCAGAGTGCGGATCGCCTGTTGTGTTACTGAAGTTATTAGTACTTTCAGCAGACTGTAGTAACTGTGCACGGGTATTTTCAAATGCAGTACCGTTCGCTTGCTGTGGGTTTGAAGCTAAGAATAGGGCCGCAGCGCCTGCAACATGAGGAGAGGCCATTGAAGTTCCGCTCATTGTTGTAGTACCGCCGCCAGCTCTGAGTGACAAGACACTGCCCCCAGGCGCAGCGATGGCCACAGGTGCTGAGTTGTTTGTTGTCCAGCTAGCACTTTGAGCACCCCAGTTAGAGAAGCTATTCCAGTCATCTCCCTCTTTGGCTGAGCTGACAGTGATCACTGTGTCAGAGTATCCTGCAGGCGTGTAGTTTGCCGCGTTATCGCTGTCATTACCCGCAGCAACCACAACCACGACACCAGCATTACGTGCGTTACAGATAGCTTCATGGTAAGAGTCATTACCTGTAAAGCCGCTATTGGTACAGCTACCAGTTACATTGCCGCTACCACCAATAGACATGTTAACGACAGCCGCTTCACCACGCGCTTGTACCTCAGAGGTTACCCAGTCAAGTGCAGCAATAGTGCTTGAGTTCGGGCATGAACCACGGCTTGAACAGATTTTTGCGGCATGTAAAGTCACTTGTGAAGCCATACCGACAACGTCGATATCATTATTTAGTGCGCCGATGGTGCCACCAACATGGGTGCCGTGACCATGATCGTCATCCCAAGGGTGACTGCAGCTTCTGCCTTTACACTGCTCAAATGCCATGCTGTTACTGATGTTAGCAGCTAAATCAGGGTGATCTGAATCTAAACCGGTATCGAGAACATAGACATGTACGCCAGCACCTTCATTTGAGTTAGCGTCAGCTCCAGTACGTGCAATGCCCCAAGGCATGGTTTGAGCCGCAGGTGGATTGCCTCCACCAGGTTTACCTTTATTAATTGTCTTAATGCCATCGAACTCAATAGATGCAACATTTGGGTTATTTCGTAGTGCATCTAATCGGCCTTGAGTTACTGATGCTGAAAAACCAAAAAAGGCACTACCATAAGCGTATTTTACTGCACCGACACCCATGCCTGCGGCTAAGTTCTTCGCATTACTCTTATTTGCTTGATGACCTGAAATTGCTAAATCAGAGTTTAATTTTACAATCACATCTAATTTACCATCTGAGTTGCCTGCTACAACTGAGCTACTACCTAAAATCAACATGCTTGCTGCGAGATATTTCATTTTAAATTTCATAAACCAGCCTACTTATTATTAGTATTAAATTATTATTTTTAAGGTAAACAGAATTAATCTGCTTTGTTACTCACACAAAATAGCTGTTCGTTAACCATTTTGTAACACGATAAATAACCTGCCTTATTTTTGAATGTTTATCAATAGCACTAATTGTCATTTTTAGAACGCGATGTTTCGGGCTTATTCATTTAGATTTTAGGTCTAGTTAAAGAGTGAGTTAGGAAGTAGATATAGCTTCGCACACAGCTAGTTACATTGATTGCTTTGGTATGGATATCGCAAAATAATAGTCTAATAATTACCTCGTAAAAAGTTAAGTGTAAAAATATCTTTGCGACATGATTTTGGTTAATTGGTATAACCAGAAAATGAAATGATTATAAATTTTAGGAAGTTTTAGGTACTATTTTCTGATTTAAAAAGAAAGCAAGGAAAACTCCATAGTAGAGCTTTTACTATTTTATGGGAGGTATGTTAAAAGTTGAGGTGTTATAAGTCATTAAGTAGCTGGCAATGACAAGCCAATCATTACTTTGTAAATTCCTTTTTGAGTATTGAATTCGCTTTCGGTGCTGATAACCTTGCGCCATTAAGAGCTAACAATAACAATCGAAATGATAAAGATTTTAAAAACACTGCATAACTGGATTGGCTTCATTATCAGTCTGGTTATGCTAATTGTACTAACAACGGGGATCTACTTAGGCAGCGTTGATCTGTTAAAACGTTTAGATGATAAAAATCAGCAGTACCAAGTTTTAACCCATGAGCGTAAAGCTGAGATTGCCAGTCAGGTATTGGCCAGTTATCCAGAGGTGAGTGGGGTTAAATTGCCGACTGAGATGTTACCCTATGTTGAGGCCTATACACGCCAAAAATCCATTTATTTAACCTCTGAACTTGATGAGATCGCGACTCAAGTAAAAGACAAAGATTCACTGCAAAGTTGGATGTTTTGGTTCCATCGTAATTTCCAACTCAGTGATCCGGGTAAGCACGTCAACGCAGTGAGTGCCATTTTGGCCACTGTGATTATGTTTATTGGTCTTTATCTATGGTGGCTAATTCGTAAAGGGTTTAGGTGGAAGCAAACGCTACCTAAAAACGGTAAGAACAGTGCGTTAATCAAGAGCCATATTCAGTTAGGGTTGCTCTTCTCAATTCCACTATTAGTGATGTCTATTAGCGGTGCTTATATCACTTATGGTTCGTGGGGAGACTCAACGCTTGATGATAACCGTGAAAAACCTGTACTCGCTCAGGCTGATAACTGGCAAGCGCAAATTCTAGCAGCGCAGTCTTTATGGCCAAACTCTGAGTTGGTTTCAGTCTCCAAACCTCGCAAAGCTGAGGCAACAGGCTATATCTACTCTTTGAGCTTTAATGGCGATAACCTATTAGGTTTGTTGCAAACCGATACGATAAAAATTGATCTAAATACAGGCCGATTAGAGTCTGCGCAGACCTTCAGTGATAAAGGCTTAGCCTATCAGTTAAAGTACAGTGCCCGCTTTTTACATGATGGCGCTAGAATGCCAACTTGGTACCTGCTTTTACTGATCATTAGCTCAATTGTTGGCACGTTAATGGTGGGATTTGTGTTAGTGACTTTTACTCGTAAGGAGATAGTTGGGCGCATAAAAGCTAAGGCTGCCGTCCGTTTGCAGAATGCATAATCAGATAGTTGAGAGGTTCCATTGTTGTGAGTGGAATTCAGGATCCTACACAGCAGTGTTCGATTCAGTCTGAATATCGCTTAATGGAGCATATGTTCATATTGTGCATCTATGAGCTATAAACCTAGTTTATAGCTCATAGAGCAACCAAGAATGGTCTTATATGTATCACTTATGACAGAAAGTTTTACAGCACTTATCTTGGTTCGTTCCATAGATTATCATATTGAAGTATTAAAACTTTCCTGAGTTATTCCATTGCTCTGGCGAAAGGATTTTTTCCTGAACATCCCAGTGCTCAACAATCATGCTGTCTTTTAATCTAAAGATATCAAAAAAGGCCCAATCTTCACCACTAACCAGAGTGTGACTGAAAGTTACAACGAAATTACCCTGACCAATCAAGTGATGTAATTTGACGTAGCGTGAATTTTTTTCGCACTTTTTTGTTTCAAAGTGCTTAATAACTCCTACTAATCCATCGCCAACTTTTGGGTTATGTTGGTCATATTGTTTGCTAGAAATATACTTTGTCGCTTTGTCAAATTTACGACCTAGCAAAACATCATCGAAGAATGCTTGTACGATGGTTTTGTTTTCATCTGTTTTATCTAAATCTTCAACTTCTGTGGGGCCATCGACCATAGTACGGCCTGAGAGTGTTTTCTCCTCAAAAGCAGCTATCACATCCCAATGTTCGATCATTCGGTCATTGTCATCGGTATCAAATAAATCGGCAGTAACCCATTTAGCTTCACCATCGTTAAGACTCTGGTAGACATGTACGAATACATATTGACCATCTTCAATTGCTCGAACTACCTGAATGTCTCGTTTAGGATTTCGCTCTAGAAAGGGAGCAAAGAACTCCATAAAGCCCTCTTTACCATCTCCTACGCCAGTCGAGTGTTGTGTGTAACGCTCGCCAGTGTACTTATCGAGTGCCTCAATCATATTTCCATCTCGAATACCTTCCAAGTATAAGCCTTTTGCATTAGCTATTTTCTACTTTTAGTCATGATGAATTCTCCATTAATAAGTTTTTCGGCTTAAAATAACTTGTAGGGTTTATCGCTATGTCTAAAAAATAATGACGATAATACAGTGCGTTATTTTCAAGTTTAAACTGGCGAAGCAATGCATATATGTGAATTAGAAACCAGTATTGGTTAACAGATGCATGGTGATAGGTGGTTAATTAGGTTGTGTATTTTCAACACCCAAGCCTTCTTACTAGCTCTTATGATGTATAGATATTGTAATTATGGACAATGAGAGTTTAAAGGTTAGCTTGTTAAAGTTTTACTTAATAATGGTAAATGTTCTAAATTGAATTATTTTGAAATGAACTCTTTAAACTCTTTGGGGGTTTGCCCTGTGCGTTTTTTAAAAAACTTAGTAAAATTTGTTGCTTCATCAAAACCTAAAGCAATTGCGCTTTGACTTATATTATTGTCATTAGATAACAATCGTTTAGCATGTAAAATGAGAGTATCGTCAATAAACAGTTTAAGAGATTTATTCGTGTATTGTTTTACCACTGAGTTTACTTGGTGATATGAAACCCCAAGTAGTGCGATATAGTCATTTGCAGTTTTAGTATGCATGATATTCTGGTCTAATATTTTTTGCAGTCGAACAAATAACTCTTTTGACTGCTTCTTAGTGGTGCTGTCAGATTTTACTAAGAGACAGTGTACTTTTAGGAGCAGGGTTCTCAACAGTGTTTGTAAAACCTTTTGTTGAGTTGCATAACTGGATAATGCATATTCTTCTGAGATGAACCGAATTAAAGATTTAAACGATTCAAACTGTGCTTGCTCTGATACTGATATTACTTGGTTATATAGAATTGGGTTAAAGGGGTAGTCATAAGATAAGGTATTGAATTCAACTTGATTTTTATATAGGAAATTATCTGTAAATAGAATAGCAAAACCTTCACAGCTACGATACTTCTGCCAAGCATGTGCTTGGTTTTTACCAATAAAGATAATGCTACCTTTGCTGATATCATGAGCATTGAAATCAATAAAATGCTCTCCCTGTCCCTCTACGATGAATATTACAATATAAAATTGTAATATTTTTGAACGAGTTAAGAATGATGGGGCCTTTCTTGAATACAATTCCTCTAATGATAAAATTTCAAATCCAATGAGATTTAACTCTTTTTTAAAAGATAATTTAGGTGTTTTTTTATTCATAAATATTCAACATAAACAAGTTGTTGGGGCATGGCTTATGCTACCAGTAATCTTCTCGGAGCCGTTAATCAGCAATATTGAAGCTCCTTTCATTCGTTAACATCACTATTTAGAGCAATTCATACCATCCTGGACAAGCTAAAACCACCAAATGTGGCCATAAGTTACTTTAATGTAACATCAGTTTTCAGATAGTATGATGTTATATAGCGAATGAATAAATTCGTTTTTCAACATCAAAGGATTCTGATCTTGTCTATGTCACTCTTCAACTATATTCTTTTTTTTAGAAAACGAATGTCACCAGTTTGTCAGCTAGCTGGTTGTGTTAAATTTGCGTTTTTGCTACTTCTATTCCCGCAAATGGCATTCGCTGCAGCGCAATATACTGTCGAAATCAAACCCGCTCCCGTTTGGGTACAGCAGGTACAGACCTCAAAACCAGACACCATCCCTGTAGATGATATTGAGTCAGGCAACTACTATTTACTGGTGGATAATCAATTAAAGATTGATGAAACCAGTTCTAAGGTAAGGTTTAACCGTATACAGCAGTTAGTGGTCAATCAAAGAGGATTAGAGCATAACTCCCAGATAGAAGTGGATTTCGACCCCTTGTATGAATCTTTGGTGTTTCACTCTCTTGCTATTATTCGTGACGATCAAACCATAGATAAACTTGCTAGTAGTGATATTTCAGTATTAAAACAGGAGGGACGAATTGAACAAGGTCTCTATGATGGCCGGTTAACCGCTAATATCATTTTGGCTGATCTGCGTGTTGGTGATGTTATTGATTATAGCTACTCAGTTATTGGTGCTAACCCAATTTATCAGGGCATATTCTCCTACCGTCGTACTCTGCAATGGTCTGTGCCACTTTATGCACAGAGTGTAAGAGTTTTGTGGGGTAAGACAAAACCTCTGTATGTGGATGTCAGAAATGCGCCAAATACTGTATCACACAAGGATATCACCTTAGATAACAAGCCTTACGTTGAATACGCTATTTCACGCTCGAATAGCCCAATATTGATAACTGAAAGCAATACACCGACTTGGTATAACCCGTTCGTTACTGTGTATTTCTCAGAGATTAATCACTGGGGTAGAGTAGTTGATTGGGCTCAGCCCTTGTATCATCAACCCGAGATAAATGCTAACAATGTTCAAGAGGTCATTAATGAGATTAAACTCAAAACCTCGGTGCCCAATCAGCAAGTCATGTTGGCACTTAACTATGTTCAAGATCAGATCCGCTACTTAGGCCTTGAGATGGGCATTAACTCGCACCAGCCGTCCAAAGCTGAAGATACTCTAGAGCGGCGTTATGGAGACTGTAAAGACAAGGTCGTCTTGTTCATCGCGCTGCTTAAAGGCATGGATATTGATGCATACCCAGTATTAGTCGATACCGAAGAGGGCCTAGATCTGCCTTTACAACCTGTGTCGATAAACGCTTTCAATCATGTTATCGCTAAAGTTCAAGTATTGGGTATGACTTATTGGCTAGATCCAACCATGAATTATCAAAGAGGGCCTTTGAGTGCTATTTACCAAGCAGATTATGATTACGGTTTAGTGATTAAGCCCGGTGTCAGTGAACTAGCAGAGATTAAGATCCATGATCCACAATCTATGTTGGTCAAAACAGAAATCTATGATCTAAGTGCAGGTAAGGATGGTGAGTCAAAACTAACAGCTAAGAACCAGTACCTTGGAGATAGAGCACAGAATTTACGTTACCAACTCGAAGATATCGGTTTTAAAGCACTGCAGTCCCTTTATGAAGATTATTATCGGGAGCTTTTTTCCGATATAAAGTTAATCGATAAAGTTATCATTAGTGATGACAAGCAAACCGGCGTGCTCTACACGCAACAAGACTATGTTATTCAACAAGCGTGGCAACCAGAAGGCGATAATTTTGACATTGGGTTTACCAGCCACTCGATAAGAAATGCACTAAATAAACCGAGTAAAGCTGAGCGCAGCTCACCTTATTGGATAAGTTTTCCAAATAAGATCGACCACACTATAGAGATAAAGGTATCGAACGGTAATTGGACTTTTCCTAGTGAATCATTAGTGGAGGATAACCCATACTTCTCCTATGAGTACTCTGTAAACTTTAATGATGACGCTAAATTGCTCACCCTTAAGTTTAATTACCGCTCGAAAGCAGGAGCTATCCCTGAGATGAACATAGGGGACTATATTGCTGCTATTGAAAAGATAGAGGAGTCACTTTACTACTCTATCATCACTTATGGAGATGGCGCGTCTACGGCAAATGAAGCAAGTGACTCAGGAGCTGCAGTTAACGAAGGCCTGAGTACTCAGGATGAGTTGATTTTATTCGCTGTACTGCTGTATATCTTAGGTGTGATCTATGCCATTGCAACCTGGCGAATCGATTCGAGTAGTCGACTTGAGTATTGTGATGAAGTGTATTATCCGGTATCCCGACGAAAGATGCTCATCTTATCTTTGGCAACTGGTGGGATTTATACCAGTTATTGGATCTATAGAAACTGGAAGTATGTAAAACAGACTGAGCAGTTGGGCATTATGCCAATCGCTAGGGGAATATTTAGTGCCTTTTGGTATTACCCCTTATTCAGTCACTTAGTTGCTGACAGTAAAGCACGGTTTGCTAAAAATACCATCATGCCCATGGGTATAGGAGTTGTCGCAGCGATACTATTTTTTATTGCAAACTACAGCTATAACACAGATAACTGGTATCTAGTCGGGATGCTTGCCTCTCCAATCCTTCTGTTTCCGATGCTTAGTTATATTATTGGGCTTAATGGCAGAGACTCTCACGCTTATATTGCAAACTCTAAGTGGAAAGCACGCCACAGTGTCATTTCCCTGCTTTTTCTCCCTTGGATATTTTTTGCTGTCGGCAAAGATTTAGCAATTTTGCCATCTGGAAAGGTCTTAATGGGTGAGCAACTATTCCAACGTAATATCGATTTTATGAATGACAACAATATCGTTAAAGATAATGAAGATATTTTGATGTTCTATAGTGATGGACTCATCAGTTATGAAGATGATGGTAATGGGTTTACTCGCTCTAGCGTTTTTTCCTATTGGAATGAGGAGGGCGAGCTTAATATCAAAACCGCAGACTTTGTCGATGTAAAAAACCTTAAAGTTGAATATGGCAATGATACGGATGAACAAACGGTGATCACAGTAGAGTTAAATGATGAGAGTCAATTTTTACTGATCATCTCCACCTTAGACAAGCTAGATCAAGACTTCTATCAAAGGTTAAGGAAGAATTGGTATCAGACGAATAAGCTTGCAGACAATAAAGAGAGTTAAACTCTTTCATAGAGTGTTGGAGCTGTCATGGCTCCATTTATTCGAATACTTTTTGGGTTAAGTCAAGAATAGGTGAGTCCATTGCGTCTGCTTACGTTGCGACTCTGTTCTAACTTAATGCGCTCCCTAGTCAGTGCTACTGATAATTAAAGCCGAAGCAGTAAAAAATGTCGTTTGATACAAAAAACGCCTAATGCACTCAAAAGGGCATAAGTAACGGCTTGGTATATACTTAATCAATAGTAATATCAGGTGTTCTGAAAGTGAGGCGTGTAACATGGCTGATTTGAACAGCACTTTGCAAGAGAGTAGCAATAACCAAGTTGATATCGAAGTAATGGGCGATTTTTTTGATGACTTTAAAGCCGCACATCAAACCTGTGATTCTGTATTAATTGAGCTTGAAGATGACCCTGAAAATGACAGCTTGTTGAACTCCCTATTTAGATCGATTCACACCATCAAGGGCAATCTGATTTATGTTGGCTTAAAAGATTTAACCCCGTTAATTCAGAGCTTAGAAGATCTTTTGGATGCAATTCGCAAAAAATCTATCGCCTATGACAGCCTGCTCTGCGATGTGATTTTGCTGACATTGGATAGAACTGAAAGCATGGTGCTGTCGAGAATGGATCCTGATTCAGAGGATTTAGTTTTTATGTTATCTGACTCTGATATCGACAACTTGTGTGTCAATATTAGCTGTATAGTCGATGTTCCCCCTGAAAATAGAATCGAATATATCAGAGCTTGCTTGTTTGTTTTAGATCCTGACTCTCACCTTGAAGCCAATGATCAATTCAGTAGTTCTACGGATAAAGTGATACCTAATACTGGGAGTGAAGAGTTACTCAATAGTAGAGAACTAAAGATAAATACCGATTATTTAATAAGCAATGAGTCAGTAAAACATAAAGAGTTTGATGATGTACTAAAAAAATACGGTGTCGAAATTGATGAAGATATATATTTCTTCAAAAACCTTAGTACCCCTCTAGAGAGCCGATCGTTTTATTGGAAAGGTCGCACACTGCGTTTACTGATCTTATCCCTTGCAATGAATAAGTGCTCTGGTGACAGGGTAAACTCTTCTCAACTCGCTGTCGCGGTTATGATGCACGATTTGGGTATGTCATTTCTTTCCCGCTCCTCGCTGACTAATACTGGCGCATTTAGTGAAACTGAAATAGTTGCTCTACATCGTCACCCTGGTACCAGCTCCCTTTTGTTGAGCGAGTTTGAAAATTGGGGTGAAGCTGCACAGATTGTTTTGCAGCACCATGAGCAGGTAGATGGTGCTGGTTACCCAAATCACCTTACTGGTGACAAAATCTGCGATGGTGCCAAAATCATCGCTATCGCTGATACTTTTGATGCAAGGTCCCACGAAAGGGCACATCACACTTTATTAAAAAGGCCTCTAGTTCGCACTATGAATGAGATAAATAACTTCTCCGGTACCCAGTTTGATCCCTACTGGGTTGAGATATTTAATCAAGTAGTGGGGGAGAGTAAAGGTTAAGAGTTTGCTTTTCGCACCATAGATGTTTAATGCGAAAAGCATTACTTATGAACTTTAGTGGATCACATCTTCAAATGTAAACTTACCATCATCTAGCTGGCGTTTTATCTCTTTATCGCCACTAAAATCAAGTTTATTGAGATCGACACGTTTAATACGACTGTCATTCATCGTTTTATAAAAAAGATATCCATTGGTTTGATCAATCACAGAGGTCCACTGGGTTGCACTGGGTAAATTCGGAATGTGCGCCTTATATTGTGGACTAAATTCGCTGCCAATAGGGATATCGAAATTATTCAGAATATGAAATGCCTGCGAAACAGCTTGATCTGAATTGGACATCTCAGGTGCAGAGTTGACGTAGAATGCCGCGCGCACGAACCGAGAGGGAGGTGAGATATCTCCTGGTAAGCCAATAAAGCTTGAACCAACACCAAAGGAGAAAGCATCAACACCATTGATTTTTTGAGGAGCACTGCTTCCTGGCTGAAGATGAATATAGTTATTAAGGTTTGTTACTTGCCATGGGTAGTCTGGCGAGTTGGTAAGAACCTTGGCACTGTTTTTATGAATGTGGACCTCTCCTTTATTCATGATTTCAACCACAATTGCATTGCCCTGTTTATCGGCTACTCGCCAATGGGCTGTCGGTGAGGGCTGTCCTTTCTCATCAATAAATACAGTGACAAGCTTGATGCTTTCAAGCGCCTTCGTTACCTCATCCACAGTTTTAAATTGGGTTAACATCCAACGAACAAAATCCATATCGACAATATTGTTGTCTACTTTTTTAGGATCAAAATCAGCCAAAGAGCCGTAACCCTTAAAGTAAAATAGTCCTGCACTTAAACCTTTCTCGTTTATCCCTTCAGCGATATAACGATCATCACTGACTGATATCCCAGTAAAACCATATCGACTTTTCCAGCTTAACCCCGTTTGTTGATCTGGCATGGTCGAGGTGTAGCGATAGTCTCGCGGAGAGATAATGAGCTTACTGTTAAGGTCGCTGTGGCCCCACTCAATAGTACGAGCTTGAATGTAATCATGGTTCGTTGAAGTAAGTGATATACCAGTACAAGCACTGGCTTGGGGGAGTGAGATAGAGGTTAGTAAGATGGCAATCAGTGTTTTTTTCATGTTCAGTATCCATAAAATGGGATCAATAACCAGCGACCACTTTACTCCCAAACATTACCTCTGTCTCTATGCTTTACTTAAGTCAATCACAGTAATTTGTGTTGTTAAGATCTGTCACCATCCCTTACAGCCGAGGCTTATTTAAGATCACAGAAGTCGGCAGATATACGACTGGATTATCTTGCACTATTGGCTTAGCTTTGATTTAAGCATCATTTATATGGATAGTTTTGGGTCTATCTATACTCTTTTTGGCAAAATTCAGAATTATTTCTATTTAAGTGTCCAACAATGCAATGCTCATGCGTTATAGAGGTATCGATTTAAAAATAGTTGAGTGCCAAAGTCGATAACACTTTATATCTTCTCAAAAATTAAGGAAATACTATGTCTAAACAGTTTCTCTGTATCCAACGCAGCCAGTCTGGTCCCTGTGAGTCTGCACCTTCACCATCTCCGTCACAAATGGAGGCGATGTATGCCAAATTTAATGCTTGGAAAGAAAAATATAGTGAACATATTGTCGATATGGGGGGGAAACTCAATGCTGATGGTAAAGTCGTTAAGCAAGACAGTGCCCATGATGGTCCATTTATTGAGTCTAAAGAGATTATAGGAGGCTTTATGATAGTCTCTGCCGACAGCTTAGAGTTTGCTACAGAGATAGTGCAAGCAAGTCCCGGTGTCGCAATGCCAGGCTCTAGTGTTGAAATAAGAGAGATACATAAACCTTGATTAACAACGAGCTGGTTGATCACCTGTTTCGTCATGAGTATGGAAAGTTGGTCTCACTACTGTCGCATCGAGTTGGGATGCGACATATTGAGATGATCGAAGATGCCGTGCAGTTTGCGTTAACCACGGCATTGGATAACTGGATAAGAGAGCAAATACCTAAAAACCCCAGTGCATGGCTTTTCAGGGTTGCGAGTAATAAGCTCGTTAGCGAATTGAGAAGTGAGACTAGGCATAATGAGTTGTTGCAAGATAACCTTGAACAGCTGAGTAGAAGGGCGGCAGAACCATCACAGTTTCATCTACCTAATGAACTTGAAGATGAGATGTTACGTATGCTGTTTATCTGTTGCGATCATAAAGTTCCAATCGAGTCACAGCTGATTTTTGCACTGAAATCATTATGCGGATTTAGCATAAGTGAAATAGCTATTCGGTTATTTTCAAGTGAAGCGAATATTTATAAACGTTTGAGCCGAGCACGTAATACACTTAAAAAGATTTCTCCTCCATCTTTTGAGTTATCAAATAGTGACTACATAAAGCGCTTACCTTCAGTAACCCGCATACTCTACCTGATGTTTACTGAGGGGCACCTGTCCTCTAATGTTGATTTTGCAATTCGAAAAGATCTTTGTGAAGAAGCGATACGGCTAACTCTGATCTTAGTTAATCACTCTGTTGGAGATAATCCTGAGTGCCATGCATTACTCTCTTTAATGTTCCTCAATCTATCGAGAATGAGTGCCAGAGAGGATATGTCTGGCGCTTTACTTCTATTAGAAGAGCAGAACAGGGAACTATGGGACAGGGGTTGTATTGAACATGGTCTCTACTGGTTAGCAAAATCAGCTGATGGGCAGCATTTCTCTCGCTATCATGCTGAAGCTGGCGTCGCTGCAGAGCACTGTCTAGCTTCCTCTTATAAGAAAACCAATTGGGAGCGAATCGTTGATTGTTACCTGTTACTCGAGCAATCTGCGCCCTCGGCCCTTCATCAGTTAAATCGCGCAATAGCCATAGCAGAGTGGAAGGGACCACAGGCTGGATTAGAGGTTTTACAAGCTAACACTCCACCAAGTTGGCTAGCCTCAAATTATCTATGGAGTGCTGTACTTGCAGATCTGCACCTTAGGGCTCGTGAGTATCAGTTGGGTGAGTACTATAGCATCGAAGCGATTCATTCTGCTCCAAGTCAACAGATTTGTGATCTCCTCAAGCGAAGGTTTGCTAAGAGTCGTGGGGAAGGGCAGTAAATAGACCAAAATGCCAGTCGAGATGACTGGCATTGTTGGTGTTGGTGTTAATGCTAATTGATACTACTGCTGTTTATAGACTTGACCATCTTTCATCACAAAGGTGACGTTTTCCATTAAACTGATATTTTTTAGCGGATCACCATCGACTGCGATGATATCAGCCATAAACCCTGGTTTTATCTGACCCAAATTATCTTGTTTAAGGAGGGCAGCACTATTGATCGTTGCCGCTTGAAGAGCTTGAATGGGGGTCATACCAAAGGTGACCATACGAGAGAACTGCTTGCCATTGTCACCATGGGGATAGATAGCAGCATCTGAACCAAACACCATGTTAGCTCCCGCTTTAACCGCTTGTCTAAAGCTCTCTCTCTGGGCTTTAGAGACCTGTTTCTCTTTATTGATATTCTCCTCAGGAACGCCATTTTCAGCGCCAAAAGCAAGGGTATACTCGGTATTGTAGATATCACAAGAGAGATAGGTACCAGCCTTGATGGCCATTTTGATCGCTTCTTTATCCATAAAGCTGCAGTGTTCAATACTGTCTATTCCAGCTTTTATCGATGCTTTTATTCCACTGGTGCCGTGAGCGTGAGCTGCAATAGTTAAACCACGCATATGCGCCTCATCAACTGCCGCCTTTATCTCCTCATAGGTGAGTTGCTGCACGCCTACTTTAGTACCTTTGGAAAAGACACCGCCAGTTGCACAGACCTTAATGGCATTGGCGCCATATTTTATGTTTTCACGCACTTTAGCTCTAACAGCCCAAGGTCCATCGGCGACACCACCAGCGATCGATAACTTCTCAGGGGCTGAGAAGTTATCGTCACAGTGACCACCTGTGATACTGATTGGATTGCCGACAGCCCAAACTCTTGGACCAGGAATTTCACCGGCATTGATACCATCACGAGTCGCGATAACCGTATAGCCTGATGCGCCGAGATCGCGAACTGTAGTAAAACCTGCTAATAATGTTAGCTTGGCATTTTTAACCGCTTTAACTGTTTGTCGAGGAATCGAGTAGTTTTGTGCAGCCAAGAAGTCATCTTCAGCATCGCCTGCAAGGTGCACGTGCATATCCATGACACCTGGGACTAAAGTTTTACCACTAAGGTCAATGATTTTATAAGCAGTTCTGTCGGTGAGTTTATCTTGTTCTGTGACTTTAATTATCTTATTTCCACTTACAACAATCACCACATCTTTGACAGTTTTTCCTTTAACTACATCAATATACCCATCGGCAATCAATAAGGTATCTTGTGCAAAAAGCGGCATGTGAATACCTAAGCTGAGTAATGCAGTGATAGCCAATCTCTTAGGGAACCGTTTGATGATGATCTTTCTTATTTTCTCAGTGGTTTTCATACTCGCTTCCATATTTATACAGTCCACACTTCATTGTTTGAGATTATCATACGCTAACAGGTTAGATTTTTGTTATCTAAGTTAAAGGTAGAATGAAGAGATTATCAATTTTGAAGAGTGTAGGTGAAATACTGAAGCTATCCGAGCTTGAAAAGCTCGGAGTGGGGGATATAGCTGGGAAGTATTCAGTTACGGTTATTAAACCAATCTGAGAACTCCTTAAAATCAATACGGCCATTGCCGTCTGTGTCGATGGCATCGAAGCCGATAGGGTCGCTCTCCCCAGGTGCTAAAGCATCAAGCGCAACGAGTAAGCGGTTAAATTCTGACAACTCAATAGTGCCATCGCTGTCGGTATCGAAATGGGTAAAATTGTCTTGTAGCTCTTCAATGCTTATCTGTGTCATAACACTTCCTTAGTTTTGATAATGGTTATGTCCCATTTAGGGAAAACTGCTGTTTTCTCTTTATACAATAGTAATGGAGACACTTGTTTACCGTTTCAAGGCTAGTGTGATAAGAAAGTGGTTGTGACTAAAATAAAAAGGCCAAAGTACTCGCTCTTTAAGAATGAGTGACTTTGGCCTTAGGCTGCAGTTAAGCGACTTTTTTTGCTTCCGCTTCAGCCTTGCTTGCTAGATACTCGTCGAAAGTACCGTGGAAGTTCACCAGTTGCTTATCTTTAACATCGATAATGTGCGTTGCAAGAGATGACACAAATTCGCGGTCGTGACTGACAAACAGTAGGGTGCCTTCAAACAGCTTCAGCGCATTGTTCAAGGCTTCAATGGCTTCCATATCCATGTGGTTAGTTGGTTCATCCATCACTAATACATTGATATCTTGCATCATTAGTTTGCCAAACAGTAGGCGGTTTTTCTCTCCACCTGAGCAGTTACGTGCTTTTTTGTTGGCGTCATCCTCTGTAAAGAGTAGACGACCTAACATACCACGAACCATAAGATCGTTATGCTTAGGTGTGCGCCACTGTGACATCCAGTCAAAGAGGGTGAGGTCGTTATCGAAATCTTTGCTGCTGTCCTGTGGACAGTAACCGATAGCGGCATTCTCTGACCATTTAATCACTCCTTGTGTGTTAGACAGTTCATTAACTAAACAGCGAAGTAGAGTTGTTTTGCCCACACCGTTCTCGCCAATGACAGCCAGTTTAGCACCTGCTTCGAGGATGAGGTTACCGCTTTCAAATAGCAGTCCATCTTCAAAACCATGACCAAGTTCTTCGATAACAAGCGCCTGACGGTGCAGCTTTTTACTTTCATCAAAGCGCAGTGATGGTGTCATACGGCTAGTTGACTTAACCTCATCTAGGCTTATCTTCTCAAGTTTCTTAGCCCGTGAGCTTGCCTGTTTTGCTTTTGATGCATTAGCCCCAAAACGGTTAACAAAGTCCTGTAACTCAGCCATTTCGGCACTTTTCTTGGCATTACCTGCCAATAACTGTTCCTGAATAAGACCCGACGCTTCTAGGAAATACTCGTAGTTGCCTGGGTAGATACGCAGCTCACCGTAATCGATATCTGCCATATGGGTACAGACAGAATTAAGGAAGTGTCTGTCGTGCGAGATGATTATCATGGTGCATTTACGTTGATTAAGCTCCTCCTCTAACCAAGATATGGTATGAATATCCAGGTTGTTGGTTGGCTCATCGAGTAACAGAATATCAGGGTTTGCGAACAGAGCCTGCGCCAGTAGAACCCTAAGTTTCCAACCTGGTGCAACTTGCTGCATCAAGCCGAAATGAAACTCCTCCTCAATACCTGCATCGAGTAAAATCTCACCGGCGCGACTCTCGGCACTGTAACCGTCCATCTCAGCAAAGATACTTTCAAGTTCAGCGACTTTCATGCCGTCCTCTTCGGTCATCTCTGGTAGTGAATAGATTCGCTCACGCTCCTGCTTTACCTTCCAAAGTTCAGCATCGCCCATGATCACAGTATCGATAACGCTGTATTGTTCAAATGCGAACTGATCTTGACTCAAGGTACCGACCTTTAAGCCTGGAGTGATCGAGACATTACCTGAACTTGGCGCAAGGGCACCACTGAGGATCTTCATAAAGGTGGACTTGCCACAACCGTTTGCACCGATTAAACCGTAGCGGTTGCCGTGACCAAATTTAGCTGAAATGTTTTCAAACAGAGGCTCAGCACCAAACTGCATTGTGATGTTCGCGGTAGAGATCAAAGAGGTATTCCCAGGTAAAGTTAAGCAGGTTAATTATTGACTTAAGCTCGAATAAAGAGAGTGATGCCAAATAAGACGTGCAAATTTGCGTAATTAATCAGGTCGCGGATTATACAGATCAACTAGCGGGTATGTCGAGCCTTGACTGACGATTAATACATGCCGCCCATCAATATGGGCGGCATGGCATACGTTAATTTGATGCGATGGCTTTACTTGCTACCCAATGTGAGTGAGACACAAGCAAGTTTGTCTGTAATGGTGTGAGTTTTATGACGCCACTATTTTCCATAAAGGTGTCATAGTGAGGGAAGTTATCAAGGCCATGGGGATCCCAATCGTCTTGATCTTGCTCTTTAAGGTGCTCCTTTAATCTCTTATCTTTGAGGGCATTTTCGAATTCTTGGGAACGCTGGTTATAAATCCAAGTGATCTCAACTTCTTGATCAGCTTTAACCCCGAACTTATGATTTTCTATCGTGGTTAACTTTTGAGTCGCAAACAGGGCCTGCTTTGCTGGATTGCCATTAGCCTTGCTGTCTACTTTCTCTGCCAATAACTCGATCAATTCCAACAGTGGCGCTTCTCCGCCTTTAAATACCAAGTTATCGGAAAACTTAGACAGTCTGTGCCAATTTCTGAGGGGAACAAACAGGGCTTTAACTGAGCGATTGAGATCTGTTTTGTCAATTTTCTTACTTGCAGCTCTATCGGGTTTAGACAACTTCTTATCAGGCATAAAGGCTTTCTTGGTATTGATAAATACAAAGATACGTTTAACGCCACGGGCCAGCAATGGCATGATACCTAAGTTTTCACTGTGCCCACCATCTGAGTGACTATACTCCTCACCCAAACGCTCGGTTCCTTCTGCTGTGTGTATCGGGATATGATTAAACTCAGGGAAACCTAAAGATTTTAAGCCTAGAAACTCAGTAACCTCTTGTGGCGCTGCGCCAGTGCTGGCCATAATATCTGCCAATGAAAATGCACGTTCATTGGTAAAGTCGAGTCCTTTTTTTGGGGCACGCTTAACACTGAAAATGGTTTTACCCCCTTGAGTCACTATCTTATAGGGGCCAATACAGTCATAACCATAGGAGTCGATATAACCGCCGCCAAAGTTATCATCAGCACTGAACCAGTCATCATCAAGAAAGTGTTGTTTGATGCCGCTGTACAAAGGTGTGTACTCCACTGGATAACTTTGATTGAAGTTAACTCCATCTGGGCTTTGTAGTGTCGCACCTACAATGAGAAAAGGGGAGTCTTCCCTTGAGGTAACAAAATCTTCAGGTGTGAGTGTTTGAGGGTTAATGGCACAAGCACTCTCAACTGAGGCATTATCAAAACTAAAGCTCTGATCTGCGCTATCTAACTTAAATGGTTTTAAAAACACTTGGCTTAATACATGGGCAAAGCTCTCATCACCATAGCCTTTAAAACCTGCTTTAATGAGTCGGCCAACAACGGCTGAGTGAGTGATACTGTATTGCAGGCTGTGCATAGGTGCCGGTGACTCAATTTTTTCTAAGGTGATATCTTCAGGTGGTAAGATTTCACCCCAAAATCGCTCAAGTTGCATTTCACTGATAAAGGTATAGGGGATAGCTGCCCACGCCCCACCAGATACGCTTGAGATATACTTAACTTTGTTGATTAGACCGGAGTCATGGAGTGCTTTAAGTTGGCCTAATGTGCAACAAGCACTGCGCGTGCCTCCACCAGAGAAGGTGATACCTACCTCTTTATTTTTGCTCCGAGTAATAAAGCTCGCTAACGTCGTTTCAGGGTAGGGGCTTGTGTTGGTCATCCTGTAGGTGACCGCTTTTAGTTGTTTGGTCATAGCTGATTCCTTAGCTGATTATCCAAAACTGATTAACCAACCACCTAAACCAGTCCTTAAGGCGGTTAGTAGGTAGACATTACATGACTGAGACAACAAACCCAAATCTGCATATTCAAATCTTATTGATGTAAGTTCAAAGCGGCTTAGTATAAAATGCATTTTACACTCCAGCTTCCAATACCTATCTCATGATTGAAGAGCAAAAGAATAATCCACTGCACGGACTTAAACTCGAAGTAATGCTTACTGAACTAGTCGATTTTTATGACTGGAAGATCTTATATGCAGCCTTACGGTTAGAGTGCTTTAACATCAACCCTTCACATGAAGCTTGCCTTAAGTTTCTAAAAAAAACGGAGTGGGCACGTGAACGAGTTGAAAGCTTTTATCTTTATCGTTTTAAGCGTATGCCAAAGGGAAGTAGTGCGCAGTTTGAACTTAAGCCGCGGGAAAGAGGTTTTGCCGATGGTATTGTGCCACGTAAACCAGAAACATTAACGATAGAGCTTATTGAGCAAATGCGTGCTAAAGCGACTGCCGATTATGAAGCGATGAAAGCAAACAAGAGCAAAGGTTATGGCAAGAAGGTTTATGATGGGGCGTATAAAACCCGAACTAACGATAATCGACCTAAGCCTTCCCAAGATCCTAAAAACCCTTGGGGTAAGTAAAACTAACGTGTTTTACAGTCTATATTGACTCATTCATTATCCTGCAATAAAGCAATTTTTATTGCAGGATAATTTTACTCAAGGGTTTTATTCCACATTCCTATTACTTCTTTAATAGTGCTACCATCACGGTTAATTTTTTTCCCATTTATGACAGATTTAATAACCACCAGAAGTGATGATATAAGCAAGAAACTACCAACATGACTTTGTCATAATGTGTTTTAATTTGTCCCACCGTTATACTCATAAGTAATATTGACTACTTGATCACAGTCAATACATACATATATTATTCCCTTACTGAATATTGATATAACAAACTATTTACTTGCTCATTGATCATATAAAACATCAAGTTTAATACTTAAGTTTTACAGGTTACGCCAAATAATTTACATGTAAATTATATTTTTTGATTATAAAACTTGTATTAAATCACTATGTATTACTTTGTGCTGAAATATTAATTCATCTAATTACAAGTAGTTACATGAATTATTTTATAGTTATATTTTCCCCTTCAAAAAAATGACAGTGGTAGAAATATTGACATATTAGGTAAGCATTTCGGTTATTTTACTAAAGTAATAAAGTGTTATTTGTAAATATGATTTTACACTTTGATAACGCGGCAGGTTTTATTTGTTCTCTTCTTGTTCACAATGATTAAATAATGCTCTAGGTTAATTGTGCCTTAAGGCAAAATTATAATAAATGGAGTAACACATGCATAAGAAACAATTGATAGCAGTAGCGATTGCTGCAGTAATTTCATCAAGTGCTGTAAATGCTGATGCTTATCAAGCTCAAATGATTGAGGTCGAACAATCACGAGCTATTAAAGATAATTATATCGTCGTATTTAATACCCCTAGCGTTTTAAACTTATCCGATAGTTTGTCTGTGGAGAGTTTTGCTATTCAGCAAGGTAATTCATTAGAGAATCGGTATAACGTAAATGTAAAAAGAAACTTTGGTAATTCACTTAATGGTGTTTTGGTGCAAGCGAATAAAGAGCAGTTAAAAGCATTGCAACAAGATCCAAATGTGAAATACATAGAGCAAGATCAAATCATGTCTATTAACCCTATGGTCGATATTGCCGGTGATCAAAGTGGTGCAACTTGGGGTTTAGATAGAGTCGATCAGCGAGATCTACCGTTAAATAGTAATTACCATTATGATTTTGATGGCAGCGGAGTGACCGCATATGTTGTCGATACAGGTGTATTAAACACCCATAATGAGTTTGGTGGCCGAGCGTCAAGTGGCTATGACTTTGTTGACAATGATAATGATGCAACTGACTGTAACGGACATGGTACCCATGTTGCTGGCACTATAGGTGGTTCAACATATGGTGTGGCAAAGAATGTGAACGTGGTTGGCGTTCGAGTGTTAGGTTGTTCAGGCTCAGGTAGTAACTCTGGCGTGATTGCGGGTATTAACTGGGTTAAGAATAATGCTCAAGGTCCTTCGGTTGCTAATATGAGTTTAGGTGGTGGTGCATCACAGGCTACCGATGATGCCGTTAATTCAGCTGTGGCCGCTGGGATCACCTTTGTGGTTGCTGCGGGTAACGATAACAGCAACGCTTGTAACTACTCGCCTGCAAGAGCTGCAGATGCAATCACTGTCGGTTCAACGACAAGTAGTGATTCACGTTCAAGTTTTTCTAACTATGGTAGTTGTTTAGATATCTATGCACCAGGTTCTAGTATCAAGTCAGCTTGGTACAATTCAAACTCAGCGACCAATACCATTAGTGGAACGTCAATGGCATCGCCTCATGTCGCAGGTGTTGCAGCACTTTACCTTGATGAGTCTCCAAGTTCGACGCCAACTCAAATTGAATCTTTGCTCTCATCACGCTCATCAAGTGGCAAGATATCTGATGCAAGATCGGGTTCACCAAATAAGCTTGTTTACTCGCTTGCTGGCGATGGTGGCGGGTGTGGTAACGATTGTCCAGGTGGCGACACTGAGCTGACCAACAATCAAGGAGTAACAGTTAATGGTGGAACAGGTTCTGAGACCATGTTCTTCATTGATGTTCCAGCGGGAGCGACCAGCCTTTCTGTCAACCTTGCCGGTGGCTCAGGTGATGCAGATATCTATGTTCAGCAGGGAACTCAACCAACACAAACTCAATATCAATGTCGTCCATACAAGAACGGTAACAATGAGTCTTGTGATTTCTCGGCTCCAGCAGCGGGTAAATGGTATGTCATGGTTCGTGGTTACTCTAGCTATAGCAACGCAACACTCACTGCAAGCTTCTCAACTGGTGGAGGCGGATGTACAAGTGGCGCTTGTTTAGAAAATGGCGTACCTGAGACTAACCTCAGTGGAGCAAGGCTTTCTGAGACGTTTTACACCATAGATGTTCCGGCTAACTCTCAGCTTACTGTGACCACTAGCGGTGGTAGTGGTGATGCTGATCTTTATGTTAAAGCGGGTAGTGCGCCTACGACTGGCAGTTATGATTGTCGCCCTTATCGAAATGGCAACAATGAGACTTGTTCAATCAATGTATCTCAAGCAGGCACCTACCATGTGATGTTAAGAGGTTATTCGGCGTATAGCGGATTGCAGCTGACTGCAAGCTACTAAATATTCTCGATCTCCCTATAAGCAGAGCCTATGGCTCTGCTTTTTTATATTTTAACTGACTAATTATTCTTGATTATTCATTTTGGTTAAAAATATCTCGGGGTTATACTTTTCAATATGAATAAACCCTGCATATTCAGTGAATACATTTCTCAACACTAATCATAAGCGTTTGTTTAGCTACTTATGATGACAATTATATTGCTGGTGGACAGATAGCCTTATTCATTTAGTATAAAAGACTCATCTTTAGCCTGAAGCTTCAGGTTTATCTTAAATGACTTGGATAACTCATGAATATCTCAGATTCGGCAAGACTCACCTATGACTTTATGACCGCTAATGATGCACAGCTTCTCTTTGAACTTGATCAAGACAGTGAAGTGATGCGCCATATCAATGGGGGAGAACTGACTTCGATGCAAGAGATCAGAGAAATTTTTATTCCTCGACTCGAAAGTTATGCTGATATCTCTAAGGGCTGGGGGATGTGGAAAGTCTCTATCAAGCCGAACAGTAATAGTGCAGAGCAGTTATCTGCGTCTGAGCAATTTCTTGGTTGGATCTTAGTCAGGCCACTGGAGTTTTTCAGTGAGTCACCACAATGGAATAATCTGGAATTAGGTTGGCGATTTAAGCAATTAGCCTGGGGGAAAGGTATCGCTACTGAAGCTGCACAAGCAGTGATGGAGGTGGTAACGAATTCTGAGCATGTTCAGTATATTTCAGCTATCGCACTTGAGGAGAACATCAGCTCTATTAAAATTATGGAAAAACTTGGGATGAAATTTCTTAAAAAAGCGATGCATCACGATCCTTTAGGCGATTGTGAACTGGTGTATTATCAAAAAGAGATTAAGCCACAAATAAGCTAGCTAGATATTGTCAGGAAACTCTATGACGAATTGCATCTGATTGTTTTCATTATACAGGCATTCAATTTTGCCATTAAGTGAGTGCCTAACTAAGTTGTACACAATGGTGAGCCCTAAACCATTTCGACCTTCGCCTCTTTTGGTTGTATAAAAGGGCTCAAATGCTTTATCTATGTCAGCTTTGTTTATCCCTTTACCCGAGTCCCAATAGCGTATCTTGACCCTATTGTCACTTTTAGTGACCTCAATATTCACTTCAACGGGTTCATCCAATATTTTGTCATAGCCATGTTGTAGTGAGTTCATCACTAGGTTCATGATGATCTCGTTGAGCACACCAATAACGAGCTTCACTTGAAGTGTATCTGAGCAATTTACCTTGATGTTACTATGAGTCTCTTTAAAGTGCGTTCTGGTATAGAGTACCGTCTCATCAATATATTGCTTAATATAAAATAGCTCAGGTTCTTCAGATGTTTGTTGAGTAGAGATCTTTTTGAAATACTGGATCAGTTCAGAGCATTTATTCAGATTTGATAAAATAAGCGCCATACTCTCTTTGTTAACTTCGATATACTCTTGGCAATCTGTTTCATCTATCAGCCCCTCAAGAAACCTTTTTTCAAAGATAGAGGTAGAATCAATGAGAAATGATCCCGATGTAATACAGACTCCAATAGGGGTATTGAGCTCATGAGATATGCCTGAGACTAATCCACCTAAAGATGCCATCTTCTCCGATTCAATAAGTTGGCTTTGGGTTATCTTCAACTGTTCTAACGTATTTTCTATCTCATTGTAGGAGCGCTCTAGCTGTTCCGTTCTCGATTTCACCTTATGCTCTAGTTGGTGATTTAGTTTATTTAACGCCATTTTCGTCTTTTGTAAGTTAGCATTGGCGACGATTAATAATATGACGGCAAGGGCGATAATGATGCTAAAAATTAAAAGAATAGTTATCTCTGAATTTTTATAGTCATTGAATAATAGATTCAACTCCTTCCTATCTTGTATGATAATTTTATTTAGATCTTCACCTATGAGAGCAGTGATAGGGGCGATATCATCGATGATTTTTAGGGCTTCTTGATCTCGATTTGATTTGGCTAAGCCAATAATCTTCATTCTAAAAGGTTTTATTTCATTTAAGTTTCTAGAAAGTGTATTGACGGTTTGGTTGTTGGGTAACTCAAGTTGTAGTTGTTGTAATGACTCATCTAATAGAGCTGTTGCGCGAATAGAAGCGACTGATGACTTTCTGATCTGCTTTTTTTCATCTGCGATAACCAGCTTTATAAGCTCAGACTCCATATTTAACACTGAATTGTGGGCTTGGAAAATCACCCGAGTTCGTAATTCAGAGATGGTGAAGAGTGTTTCAAACTCCTGCTTAAGTTTAAGAAGAGAGTAGGTAGTAAAAGCGCCGATAACAATAAAAGATAGAAGGGTAATACTTGAAGCTAAAACAACTTTGTTCTTAAAGGTAAACAGGTAAATTCCTTTGAGAAGTTGCATTATGGCTAATCTTTTAGGGTATCGATAAAGTCCACAACCGCGTTCACTTCGTTGTCAGTCATAAAATCTCCCCAAGGGGGCATTTTAGGAGAGCGACCAACCTCTTGTCCTCCAAGTTTGATAATAAGCCCCATTTGGTGGGGTGTTAAAATGCTTTTTGTTAAATCAGCTGGTGGTGGATTTTTTATGATCCTTGCCATACGTCCATCTCCGAGACCTAGCTTTCCATGACATAGGGCACATCGAGTCTCAAATATGACCCTGCCATCTCTAACCGTTTTATCCAGTTTTCTGGTGTGTTTTTCGAGCATAATTAACGCATTTTCTGTATCCGACCTTAAATAGCTCACAAAGTCAGCCAAGTCTGATATCTGCTCCTCAGTTAGCTCACTCTCCCATGGAGGCATATATTCATTTACGGTGTCGATGAGTACACCTTTGCTGATAACTTTAACCAAAGCGGTTTTGTCGGTTGCTTTAGGCGATTCAAATAGACTGGTTTGAGGATATCCCTTAAGCCTCATGGGAATATAACCATCCCCCATCCCTTTATTTCCATGGCAAAGTACGCACCTGTCAGAGTATATCTCAGCCCCACTGTCTAAGTTTTTAGCTTCAATGGTCATCGATGAGGTCAATAATAGGTAAGCTATTAATATAAATACGTTACTTATTTTCACTTTTCTTTACCTCAATCAATAGAAACATTTTTGAATGGATGGCACATTCGACTTCAATGACGCCAGGAGTATCAAAAACAACTGACCGACTCTCATCCTTTGGGTAGGAGCCAAGATCGAAGAACTGCTCATCTGATAAGCTAAAAATGTTGTGAAAAAAGGGATCTTCATTCAAAAAGTGAACAGTATCTCCTACATTGATTGATATCTTATCTTCGCTAAATGATTTGTTTTTTTGTGATACCACATACTCTTCAGCCAGACTTATGTGTGACGTCATGCTTAAAAGTAGAATAGGTAGAGTTATTCGTCTCATTACTATCTCCGATTATTGAGGCAGTTTAGGTAGTTGTATAGGTTCGTGTGGGCTTGTGAGTGCATTTAGAAAAGCAACAATAGCGCTGATCTCATCTTCTGAGAGTTGATTCGCTTTGAAATTAGGGGATAGATTCGTTTTAACTACACCACCGTCACTGTAGTGCTTAACGACTTGGGTTAATGTTGCAGCAGAGCCGTCATGAAAGAAGGGGGCAGAGAGTGCGACATCTCTTAAAGTTGGCGTTTTAAAGGCGCCCTTCATTAAGTTCAGTGGCCTTTGCTTGTATCGACCTAGATCGGGGTGTTTATCACCAAATGAAGCCAGCCCTATGTTATGAAATCCATCATCAGTAAAGTTGGGCGCACTGTGACAGACAGAGCAGTTGCCTTTTTGTGGATTAATGAACAGTTTAAACCCTTCAATCTCAACTCTTGTTAGTGCATTTTTATCTCCTTTCACCCAAGCATCGAAGTTTGAACTGTCACTGATCACTGTGCGCTCAAAACTGGCTATCGCCTTTGCCATAGTTTGTTTACTAATGGCTTCATCAGGAAAGGCAAGGCTAAATGCTTCAACATAGCCTTCAATACTTTGCAAAAGTGCTATTTTTTCATCGAGATTTGCATGCATCTCAAGTTGTGCCTCCATAGGAGCTAGAGCTTGCTCTTCAAGGGTACGTAGTCGGCCATCCCACATCTGCAGATGATTGTAGGCAACATTGATAATCGGTGGGGTTGCGCGTGTTAATTTTTGGCTTCTATATCCTAATGCCACACTTTGGCTATCAGACCAAGCTAACATGGGGTTATGGCAAGTTGCACAGGACATGTTACTGTCACCACTCAATCTTGGGTCAAAAAAGAGCATTTTTCCGAGTGCTATTTTCTCACTTGTTTGTGGGTTATCTGCGGGTGTCGGAACAGGAGAGGGAAGCAGCCAGTACTGTAAGCTTTGATGGCCAGGGACAAAAACATGATCAGAATACTCTACTTCAATGGCATCTAAAGTAGATGAGAGGAGTAGGCCTAAACAAGCAATGGCTGTTTTCATGGGATCCCCTGTATTTATCAATAAATAATCACCGAGTATTCTTGAGTATAGGTCAGATGATAAAGTTGATCAGGGAGATGAAAGGCTATTGTATCTAAATACTTACTCAAGTTGTCTAAAGCAACAATTTATCCCGTAGATTCAAGGCTGTTCCTGCTCAAGTGTCCTTTGTATTTTACTAACAATATGAAATACAAGGCTGGGGCTAACACCTTGTCGATCGATGTTTGTGATTGGTACTTTTATTTTCTGTTGGTAGGCAAGGTAGGTGAGTTGCGCGTTGAGTGTCATAGCAAGGTCTAGTACATCAGAAGGTTCAATCTCTCTTTCTATCTTTGATGCCGTTATCTCCATACTCAGCAAACCAAAATTTGACTCAGTGTACCTTTTTAGCATTTTTAACGTTTTCACGAGATGGGCAAATACATCCGTTGGAGTTTTATATTGGGGTATATCTTCAGCAATTGCACTAGCTTGAGTTGCAGACGGTTTTTCAAATAATAACTGACTTAAAACATAGCAATGATCGACGACCTTAATCACGTCTTGGGGCTGAATTTTATCTTGATTTAATATAGACAAAAGCCGATTGTTTCTTAGTATCTTATTATATACTTGGGTAGGCGATGATTGTACCTTCGGGATATTCTCTTTAAATTCAACTATTGAAAGCGTATTTTGTGTGGCTTGAATCGATTTTAGAGCCTCATTTAACACTCGATAAACATGAAGTGGTTGATTGCGATATACATGGATGGCGAAACTTCGTCCAAGTTTTTTGTTTGTATGGTTAAGGCTAAGTTTTTTGGCACTAAAATTCAGAGATTTAGCAAGAAAAAAAACCTCCCTAGGCTGAGCATTTTCAACCGAATAAGCAGGGGGAGTTTGGGTCTTTGTAAAACGTGTTCCTTCAGGATCAAATGTCAAAAGCTGCTGCTCAATCACCCTTGCTCTAACATATACATCACTCGGGCTAATATCATCTGCGGAGAGGGTTATATTCGACTCAACCTCTGCATTTGCAATAGGCCAGATTGAGAGTAACAAGAGTACAAACAACACTCGTTTTATAATCTGCATATATTTCCTACGTTGAAGGATACAATGTTAATATTTTCGAGTTCCTTTATACCTATCTATATAATAACTGATGAAAATAGATGTTTAGATCATTATAGTACAGCAACAAAAAGCCATTCGTTTAAAATACCTTCTATAGAAAATTATCAATGTTAACGAGTGATAGAGCTGAAGCTTTACACTATTTTCGACAGTGATTTTTCTATATGATTAAGCCCTTAAAGTCACTATAAGCTTACCTATGCAACCACAAGCAGATCCCTTTATCGTCCCTCTATGTCTAGATGAGATCCAGATACTTTTTGAAGATGAGCATATCTTGGTGATCAATAAGCCTAGTGGTTTGCTGAGTCTATCGGGTAAGCACCCGTTAAATATTGATTCTGTTCACCATCGTTTAGCTAAGATCTATCCCGGGTGCACCCTGATACACCGACTAGACTTTGGTACCTCAGGTATTATGGTTTTGGCTAGGAATAAGGTGATTAACGCATTACTATGTAAGCAGTTTAGCGAGCGTCGAGTCAGCAAGCGTTACACAGCATTACTACAGGGAACTGTAGAGAACGACTCAGGAATCGTGGATATTGGCATAGCAAAGGATACGGAAAACTTTCCATTAATGAGACTGTGTAATCGGACAGGCAAACCAGCAAAATCTCAATATGAAGTGTTATCAAGGTTCACTCAAACTGCACAAGATAGCTTCTATGTAGATGATCACAGGGCAGGGGAAAGAGCTGTTTCACTGGTTGAGTTTGAGCCAATAACTGGGCGAACTCATCAACTTAGACTCCATAGCAAACACTTAGGCCATCCTATATTGGGCTGTGACCTCTATGCCACCGACGAAGCATTTTTTATGACCAGTCGTCTAATGTTACATGCATCTCTACTTACTTTTGAGCATCCCGTTAGCACTAAAACGATGACAATAAAGTGTAACAGGCCATTTTAATCTTCAAATAGAACAGGGGAACAGAAACATGATAATTAACAATTAAACCTTTAATTATCAAATGTTTGATACATACTCTTATTTACTTCACTTTCTAGTTCTGAATAGCAAGGCTGCCAACGATAGACAATCAAGAGTAAATAGCCCCAAAGACTATAGCAATGGTTATGTGTGACTTGTTAAAATCATCCGCGACTTGTTAAGCAAACACACTTGTATTCCAAATTATTTCTGGGCTCAATTGTCTAACCAGATGGTGTGCTCTTGGCTGTTTAACATTAAAAATGTTCAATAAAAGAATAAAAGAATAAAGGAATAGATATGTATCGAGTTATGGCCACAAGCCTAATCACAGCAGCATTACTTAGCTGTAGCCAACTGCATGCAGAGCAGTTTGTGCTCAATAAACACGCGAAACCTATTTCTCAGGCGGTAAGTTTAGTCCTAGATCCCCATAAAGATGATTTTTCAGGCAGTACAAATATACAAATACAAGTACTTAAAAAAACTAAAATAATCCAGATAAACGGTGTTGATTACACGACAAAAAACATTAAATTAACAGGCGATAGCCACTGTGATATGTCCGCTAAGATGTTAGATACCGGCATCGTCAATCTTATTTGTGATACAGACATTTACCCTGGTGATTATCAGCTACGTCTCGATTTTACCGCACCTTATAATCGTCAATCAGTGGGTCTATACAAAACCATTGATGCCGGCGTGCCTTACCTTTTTACGCAATTTGAGATGAGTGATGCTCGTAGAAGTTTTCCGGTTTTCGACGAACCAGAATATAAAATCCCATTCCAGATTAGCATAACAGCGCCATATGATGAGAAAGTTTACAGCAATACTCCCTTGGTTAGCACTAAGATTAATGGGAGCCAAAAAACTCATCATTTTGCGCAGACTAAGCCATTATCTTCTTATTTAATCGCTTACGCTGTGGGTAAGTTTGAGTCCATTCCTGTTGAAGGGATGAAGATCCCCGGTAATGTGATCACCACACAAGGAAAAGTAGAGCTTGCAAAGTATGCCGTTAAAGAGATGCCTGCCATTTTAGCGCGTTTAGAGAACTACTTTGGTGTTGATTACCCTTATCAGAAGCTAGACTCTGTTGCTTTACCTGAATTTCCTTTCGGTGCTATGGAAAATGCAGGGCTTGTCACTTACCGTGAAGATATCCTGCTTCTAGACGAAGCTGTGGCAAATCAAAATACTAAACGTTCATCTATATCTGTTATCGCCCATGAGCTGGCACACCAATGGTATGGTAACCTTGTTACCATGAAATGGTGGAACGATCTTTGGTTAAATGAAGCATTTGCAAGTTGGATGGCCGCTAAAGTTACTCACGAGTTACACCCTGAGTTTGAGTCGCATTTAAACCTATCTAAAAACAGAGTCATGAGTATGGATGCGCGACTCTCTACTAAACCGATCCGTAAGCCTATTAACACTGAAGCCGATATTATGGACGGGTTGGGCTTAGCTTATAGCAAAGGATCTGCAGTACTATCTATGGTTGAGAACTGGATTGGTGAGGAGGATTTTAAACAAGGGATCCGTCAATATATTAAAGATCATGCTTTTAAAAATACCAGTGCAGATGATCTTTGGAATGCCTTATCTAAGGCTTCAGGTAAAGATGTTGCTCAAGTACTAAGTACATTTATAGAACAAGCATCATACCCGCTTATTATGGTCAAGGTCAGTGGTAATAACTTGAATCTTTCTCAGGAACGTTTTGTATTTGCTGGCAGTCAAGCATCAAGCCAGGAGTGGGTAGTACCTGTCTCAATCAAATATGGGAAAGGGGATAAACAGATCACTGAAACAGTACTACTTGATAGTAAAAACAAACAGATAAAGCTTCAATTTACTCCAGATTGGGTATATCCAGATGCGGATGGAATGGGTTACTACCGATGGTTATTAGGTGATAAGCAACTAAATAACTTACTAAAAAACGCAAAAAATGTGCTCACCGACAGGGAGCGTAAAGCGTTAATATCTTCAGCAGACGCACTACTTGCAGGCGGATTCATTACAGCCGGTGAGTTACTCTCCATTCTTGGTGAATTTGTTGACGATGCACATCCGCAGGTTGTTTCATCAGCATTAAGTTACCTGCAGATCCAGAAAGCTACTTTTGTTGATCAATCAAACGAAGCTAATTGGGCTAAGTTTATTAGCACAAAAGCTCGCAGTGCGATTAATAAATATGGCGAAGTGGCAATTGAAGGAGAGAGCATAGCAATCAGCAAGTTGCGTCCTAGTCTTATCTCAATTTTAGCCTTTGAAGGTAAGAACAAAACGATTATCGCAGCAGCCAAAAAAGCCAGTCTAGATTACCTTGATGGTAGTAAGTCATTTGATGCTTATCTCATTGGAACTCAATTACAAATAGCTGTGTATTATGGAGATAATGAATTAATACAAAAGTTTAAAACAGTCTTTGAAACGACTAAGAATCCACAAAAGAGAACACAATTAATGTATGCACTGGGATTTGTTGCCGAAGAGAAGCAGCAAAAACAGATACTGGATTATAGTTTAACAAACAAGTTAAACTCTCCTGATCTTGGCTATATTATGTATGGTCAGAGCTATACTCAAGCAAGAAAAGAGATTTTTAGAACTTGGTTATATAACAACTATGCTGCAGTAAAAAATAAGTTACCTCCATTTTCCGTTGCAAAACTGCCGAACTATGCAGGCGATGGTTGTGATTTAGTCGCACTCGATAAAACCAACCTATTCTTTCAACCAAAACTTAAAGATTCTCCCGAGTTTACACGCAGCTTGGCCAAGTTGAATGAGAAGGTAAAAAACTGTGTACAGTTGAAAAATCGAGAACAGGCGAGTGTTGATCAGTACTTGCAGAAACATTAGCTTTTTATAGCTGGTTAATGATTAGCAATATAAGCGAAGCTGATCAAGCTTCGCTTTTTTCTTCTACAATTGTTTTATTTTTAATCATTTAGATTATTCGCTATCTTCTACTTGTGTGACCAAGGTAAAAAGAATTTAAACCAAGATATAATGGTTGCACCATTTTATCGGGATGAAAATGAATCAAATATTTTCTCAGTAAAAGGGCAATAGTTTTTAGACAAAGCTAGTCTTTTGGTTTGAGATAATGCTTGAGCGAACGTGGATCTGTATGACCAGTTCTTGCCATAATATAGAGGTGATCTTTATCATTTTCATGAAGCTGAGTTACGCAGCCACTTCGTAAACTATGAGCACCATAAAATTCGTGGCTAAGTCCCGCTTTAGTGCAGTATTTTCTGATCATCTGGTAAATATCATCTCCACGAAGAAATCCGGAGTTTCTCTTTTTACTCTCTATACCTTGAGTTGCAACACTATAATCTCTCACCTGCCTGCCGTCTCTGGTTAGCGATCTAAACAGATGTCCATCTTGAATTTTTGAAACAGTTAACCAATGTTTAACGGCATCAAAAGCAGCAAAAGGCTCAGATTGAGGAAGATTCTTCCACTCTCTTTGTCCCTGTTGATTGCTCTTGGAGTAGGGGAGTCTAACTTTTAACTTATCCCTTAAAAAACTCAAATGATTCACCCGAATGTCTGCCAATTCTGAACGACGAAATCCACCTTGAAACCCTAATTGAATAATTGCTTTATCTCGTGCTCTCGTGATCGCATGTGGCTGCAGTTCAATCACATTGAGTAACATCTCAAGCTCATCATACATAATAGGTTGTTGATCGTAATCAGATACTGTTCGCTGTTTATTTCGACTTAAGCCACGCATCACTCTGATGACAAGCGGGTGTTCTGTTGGAGAATGATATCCAGCTTGAATATGAAAATAACGAATAGCAGCTAAGCGACTAGTTAAGGTTTGCCGAGAAAGTTGTGCTCCACTTCGTGATTGGATCAACTCTTTTTGATAACCAATAAATGAGATAACTGTTCTGGGATCTGCTGGTAAGGTATTTAACCTATGCTCGCTACAATAATTTGAAAATAGCGAAAAACTGGAGGTGTAGGCTCTACGTGTATTTGCAGAGATCTCGTACTCGGTTTCACTCGCAGCACTTTTGTAATCGTCTAAGATTGAGAGCGGCAGCTCCCGCTCCTCATAAAACTGCTTTTCTTCTGTATTAGCCGGCCGACTTAACAGGGAACCTGTTTGAAAGGGGGTCATTTTATTCATGCATGATACAAACTTATCCGCCTAAAAAACAAACGGTAAAGAGATGGCTCCCTAAAATATTAGTGGTAATCACCTTAAATTATACCTTTAATTACTTAATACCTACCAGTGATAATCGTCATTATCACTGGTAGAGTATCGATTAAATAAAAAAACAACAAATTGATACTTTAAAGAGCAGTAATGATAAGCATGCTTTTCTGGATAAACTCTCAATTAGGCTTTTCCATTAATTAGGCCAGTATTAGATATAAACAAACTAATATACCCGGTCATCATTATCGGTATATAAAATGAACAGCCAGAATGTATATAACTTTTATTTTCTGTTGATGGATATATATCTGTCTATTTATCGGGCTACTCAGATTCTGTTCTGATGTATTCCCATGCTGGTAAATATTTACTTTAAATCTATGGTTACACCATTTTATATGGTAAGTGAGAATGGAGAGTCGATAGAACATCAAGATATTATTCAGCTTTTCTATACTGAATATTTAGCTGAGACAGATGACAATTAAATGGTTGCACCATAATATAGGTTTAAGTAATATTGAAGCTATAGAGTCAGATAGGAAATAGGGTTATGAATTATGATCCTATCAATTAACATATAGCGAGAACATAATGGATCATAAGCAAGCGTGGATATATCAAGGTGATGCACCTAAAGCAGGAAGAAAGCTTTTACTGTTGGAGCCAAATGAGTTGACCATCGCTTTACCACTTATATTTCGTTTAGTTCATCCTGAGGAGGTAATGAAAAAAACAGAATGGTTTTTAAGTAGTATTGCTGAAGATGATGCAAACAGGAATTTAAAATATATTGCCCTGATACCATTACTCCAAAAAGTCACCCAGTTAAGAAAAAATTCAGAGCCGTTATTAGCTTCACTAAAGGAGCTTAATAACAACCTAAATGAGTATTTTAGCGATCATGGTTGGCGTATGGTTCGTAAAGAGTTATCTCAGATAAAGAAGCGGCAGAAAAAATCTCACATCGAGTTGAGTAAAGATATTATTGCTAAGCTAAAGATCTATATGGAAGATGAGAAGTTTGAAAGTTTCGATCAAGCTATTGATAACTTAATCGCTGAAGCAAAATTTAAAAATACAGAAAGGGAAGAGTAGTCATAACTCGTCAACTGACTATCAATTTCAAATAAAAAAGAGAGCTATGATCCTGCAAAACTGTGTTAGTTAACACTTGTGGCGTAAGGCCTGTTTGCGTTCATCTGATAACTCTCTTCTAAATCTAGTTTAGCTTACTATCACACGGCTCGTTACTTGGTTGTGTAACAATTCTGGAAAAATTCAGTGTTAAAACTTAGCTGTAACGCCTATTCAATAAGAAAAGCTGCAAGTTTGAACTAGTTAACTAAACTGATCCCTCTTTGTGTTATCGCTGAGCTAAAATCATTTATTTTATGATGTTCAGGAGACCAACCTAACAGAAAGCGTTGAAAGTCCGCCCAAGCCACAAAAAAGAGAGGGCGCCACTCTTCAATAATTTCACAGGAGTCAAGTCTACTTTGAAGAGCAGCGCTAAGCTGTGAAAAATAGTACTCCAACAGTTCTTCGTAACTTTCTTGGCAATCATGTTCACTTAAACAACTTCCCATAAAATACACTAAGTCTTTCATGCCGCAGCCCGCCCCAACATACTGAAAATCAACAGCCGCAACCTTGCTAAGATCAGCTGAAAAACAGAAGTTAGCAACTTTTGCATCTCCATGGATTATCGTCTTAAATCGGCAGCGATTAAGTTTGTCATCCAATTTATATGCTGCAGATTTTACATTTGACTCTTGCATGGCATGATACTCATTCTGACGAGTCGCTAAATACCAGTAGGAGCCTGTAGCCCATAGACCTTTAGGCCAACTAGCTAGATGATTATCTTGAAGGTTATTGGCATGAAAAATGGCTAACCATTTTATACAAACCTTACTTTCATCAACAGATAGATGCTGTTTACGCACACTAAAGCCAGAAGCGTCAAGATCGCTTAACAGTATGATGCTCGATTCATGTCTTGGGTGATCAATAGCAAAGGATTTTACCCCAAAACAGTGTGGAACCTGGCTAGCTCTACTTAAAGTTGAGGCATAGTCTTGATACCAATTTGCTTCTACTTGGTATGATTTTATCTTCCTCAGATGAGAAACATCTCCCTGCCAGCCCTTTGGGTGCGTAGGAACGTTAGGTGGTACAATTGATTTTACTATGATGTTTTTAGCACCATCTTGCACCATTACTTGGTATCTTGAGATCTCACCATAACCGCTCCAGAGCGTCTGAATTTTCTCTAACTTAATGACTTTGCTACAGGAAAACTGTTCTTGTATGTACTCAATAATTTCTGATTGGGTATTCAATGCCGGAGCCTACCTTTATAATCTTTAAGCCTGTAAACAAAGGCTGCTTTTAGGTTATTTTTTGTTAAAACAGGTTATAATTATGATCAAACCTGAGTAATGAGTTAATACAATAGATGTCAACTGAGTTACCAAAAGAGAAAAAACTGACCGTTTTATGCAGAGTTGAACCTGGTTGCCTTGGGCCTGATGGCTTAGATCATATTGAATCTTTTTGCCGCTTTTCTCACCAAGAACTAAAAAAAATCGACTCCGATTTTATCAAATGGTTACCTCTTCCACGTTACGATAAGTCCTTAGCTGAGATGGAATACTCTGTTGACAGTAAGCTGCTATCTCGTGATAAAGCCTCTCAATATTTAGCTCATTTTAAATGTGAACTAGATGAATTTGAAGAACATTTTCATGATAAGCTTTCAACTCTAATTAATGAGTTTCTGGCGAATAATAAGGCCAAGCAAAATTAAGCGAATTGTTTTTCGCCAATTAACGCTAACTGAAGGATAGTGTAATGCAAAAACACCTTTTGATCACAGGTGCAAATCGTGGCATAGGACTAACACTGGTAGAGCAATATTTGAAAGATGGTTGGGCAGTCAATGCGTGTTGTCGTCAGCCTGAAAAAGCCGATGAGTTAATACAATTACAAGCCAAGTACGAGTCATTAACACTCTCAAAACTCGATGTTACTGATTATCATGCAGTTAAACTGTTAGCTGACTCTCTTGCCGATATTCCCATCGATCTTTTGATCAATAACGCGGGTTACTATGGTCCGAAAGGGGTAAGTTTTGGCGACACCGATGTCGAAGAGTGGCGCAGAGTGATAGAGATAAATACCATTGCGCCTTTAAAAATAGCCGAAGCTTTTTTACCTCATTTAACACAGGCACAAGATGCAGCTTATGTGGCCATCTCGTCTAAAATGGGAAGCATGTCAGATAATAGCAGCGGCGGAGCCTATATCTACCGTTCATCGAAAGCAGCGTTAAACAGTGTTGTAAAGAGCCTTTCGCTAGACCTTAAATCATACGGCGTTAAGGTTGTTGCGCTACATCCTGGCTGGGTTAGAACAGAGATGGGTGGCCCAAATGGACTCATAGATACCAATGAGTCAGCAGCGGGTTTAAAGCAAGTGATCAGTGAGTTAAGCAGTACTGATAACGGTGGCTTTTTTGATTATCTAGGTAATAAGATCCCTTGGTGATCCAGGCTTATGAGCAGTGAGCCTCCTAGTTCACTGCTGGAAATGCGGGAGATATGCATTTTTTTACCACAAAACTGTAACCATAATCAGCTTCAAGGTCCTCTTTTATCTCTAAGATCTCATAATCATTGAGCTCCACCACGTTGGTATCTTGTTCCATTTCACACCGTGATTTCGTATCAGACTCTAGATGAAAAGCGAATATAGCGATAAGATTACGCACTACTTTTTCATAGTCAGAACGTACATTTTCATATAGTTCTTCATTTGATTTTTTAGTCTCTTCTGAAGAAAGAGATAAACCAATGGACAAGTTATCACTCATTGAGCTCAATTCGACGGGTAATCCCTCTGTTTGATTAAAAGATTCTATTAATTGATTGTGAACATTTTCAGCAACAGCAACAGCAACTGCATCACTCTCTTCGGTAAAGGCGACTTCATCACTGAGTTCATTATCTAAATTAACGAGTAAGACTAAATGATAAAGAACAATTGAAGCTAATATCACACGTACTAGCATGGTTGAAAACCGAAAATGGTTATGGTTGGTTAACCTAAGCCCTTTAACCCCAAAAGGTTTCAGCATAAGTAAAAAGACAAGATAAATGGGAACAGCAATTTGGAGTAAGAGTATCGCCAATGCCGTCATTGCAATTACCCAAGCCGGTAGATAAAGCAAAATGGCAAAATTATGTGTATATGAGAAGTGAGTAGTTGAAACGCCTACAACTTCATTAACAACAGAGGCCGCTCCGGCTATTGCAAAGTTTGCGATTACGGCATAAAAAAGCAACAACACAGCTTTACCTGACAAGCTATGCCAGACACGTTCGAACAGTGGCCAAAACTCTAACGTCAGTGCCACTACGGTAATAATGACCACTAATCCAAGGTAATCAGGTGACATTAATAGCAATAGCGCAAACAGATAGAGTTTCTGAGCAAGTGTTAACCGTTTAAGTAAACTTACCATTTTTTGATAGTAGCTGCGCAGTGACAGGAAGCTACCAAGCAATAGATTGATTGGCGAATTGATTATTTTTTGAAAACGGACACCAGTCTCCTCTTTAGGGAGTTGCTCCATTGGCTTATTCCTTCAATTAACACAAAGCTCAAATGGTAACGTGTTATTAACATATGCTCCATCTATTTTATGGTTAAGGTGTTAAAGTGGATTAACAAATCACTATACATCTATCTCTATTTTGTTTAGCTTAATCAAAAAAAGGACAAAGTGATGATAGAAGCATTAGCCCCAGAACATTTTGAAGATGTAATAGCCTTAGGCAATAAAGTCCATGGCGATGGCTACCTTGATCTCCAATTAATGCAATCCCTTTACAAAAAAGGAATAAAGAATGAGATAAATGCCAATTTTGTGGCTCTTCTCAATAATGAATTAGTTGGTTTTAGATTGACCTATGCACCTGGTAATTGGCAGCCCGACAATTGGTGCTTACCTGATGCATGGGGAGTGGAACCCGATAAAGTCTGCTATTTTAAATGTAATACCGTTGCAAAGGAGCATAGAGGCGTTGGCATTGGCGGAAAGCTTTTACAAGCATCAATTGCTGCAACAAAATATCAAGGCGCAAAAGCGGGTATAAGTCATCTCTGGAAAGATAGTCCTAATAATTCTGCGGTTAACTACTTTACCAAAGCAGGGGGGGTATTGATTAAAGAGTACCCTAATAGATGGAATGATACGAAAGAGCACCCCGATTATATCTGCATATTATGTGGATCTGAGTGTCACTGCACAGCTTGTGAGATGATCTTAATCTTTAAGTAATTGTCCCCATCTAAACATGATAAGCCAAACATAAAGCCCATAGAGATGACCTTAAAACAATACGATCCTTTAATATCTACAACCCCCGCATCACAAAACTGGCCAAACTCCTATTGGGCAAGTACCGTTCAAGCGCAGCAAGAGTCCCCATCCCTTCAGAGAAATATCCAGACAGATGTTGTCGTGATAGGTGGTGGTTATACAGGGCTACTAACCGCTTATTATCTTGCCGAAGAGTTTAATATCGATGTATGTGTAGTAGAGGCGAATGCTGTTGGGTTTGGTGCCAGTGGACGCAATGCAGGCTTCGTATTAAAGGGCTCAGGTCGTCTAGGTTACACTCAAATAGCAAAAAAGTGGGATCTCGATGTCGCAAAGGGCATCTATCAGGAGTTTAGTGAAGCGGTAGAGCGTGTCGACTCATTAATAACTTCGAACCAAATAGCCTGTGACCCCCAAGAAAAGGGGTACTTAAAAGTTGCTCATAATCCAAAAGCGATGAAGCAGCTTACACTCGCTTCTAATTTCATTACTACTGAGTTAGGTGGGCAAGCTGAACTACTTTCACTAGAGCAGCTAACTGAAAATTACATGCATAACCACCAAGCCTATGGCGCCTTAAGGTTAGATGATGGGTTTGGTATTAACCCGTTAAAGTTAGTTCTAGGTTACAAGTCGTTAGTTCAAAATACTAAAGTATCTATTTTTGAAAATACCTGTATTCATCACTGGTTTGAAGAGGGGGGGAAGCATAGATTAGTCACATCGGGTGGCGAGATCACAGCCAATAGAGTTATCTGCGCCGGTAACGCATACACACCAAAAACATTTAACCGTCGTGTTGATGATAAGTACCTACCTATCTTAAGTAATGTCATTGTTACAGAGCCACTGACGGATGCCGAATTACAAGAAGCGGGACTCAAAACCCACCAAGTCACTATGGATACCCGCTTACTTAAATATTATTACCGCCTATTACCCGATAACCGATTACTTTTGGGAGGACGAGGAGCCATTACAGGTAAAGATGCACAGGATCCCATTTATGCACAAAGATTAAAGTATGCGCTCGCCCAATGTTTTCCTGTTCTTGCCAACAAAGCTATCGATTATAACTGGACTGGCTGGATAGCGGCTGCTATAGATGATATGCCCCACGTTTATCAAAAAGGTGGAGTGGGCTACAGCTTAGGTTATTGTGGCTCAGGAGTCTCTTTTAGTGCGCAAGCTGCCTACCGATTGGCTCAAACCTTAGTAGGTATCAAAACACCCGATCTGCCACTCTACCGTCAACCCTTACCCCCATTTCCATTTGCACGAATGAGACGAGTAGGACAGTGGGGTTATTATCATTATGCTTGGATGAGAGACAAGTATGGTTAAGGTTGTCTCTGCTCTTTAGCCCTTTCAAGCATCTTTTTCATTAATCCATAGCTTCTTTGATCATAGGGGGGGACAAACATGTTTTCATTTAATATTTTATCGGGATCCCCCAAAATAGTGTTAACTGGGACTGTTTTAGAGGCTGGCACCATGGAGAGCTCATTTGATATACGGTTTTGAACCTCTTTACCGATAAAGTAATTGGCGAAAATCTCTGCTGCCTCGAGCTTCCTACCTGATAACCCTTTTACAAAATTTATCGTATCAAGCCAAGCCATATGACCCTCTTCAAAATCGATAAGCTCCCAATTCCCACCTCTCATATTTTCCGCATGTATCTCTGGCCCCCAACTACTGACAATCAATAACTCATCATTAAACGTTGGTGCATCAGTCCAGAAGCTGCCTGCGGCATCATATAGTGCTGTTAGTTGAGTTTGAAAAGCCCCATCTGGTGCAGATTTAACCATGACGCCACTTCTGTTTTCTTTTTGAAACTCTTCATAAAGATAGAAGGGGGACTCGCCTTGGCTCATTAATGTCAGGCCTATGTTGTACCACTCTTGGGCGCCATTCAACGAGAATTTATGCCTCCACTCTGGCTGCCATAACGCTTTTACTGAGTAGGGCCTAAGGGACACAGGAACTCTGTCATTATCGATATAGAACCCATAAATCCCCCCGCCCCATGGTATATAAAGCGGCAGTCCATCTCTATCTATCCCCATTTTTAACCTGGCTAAGTTTGGATAGAGGTGCTGATAATTAGTCAATCTGGGAGAGTCTATATTGACAGGTTGCAGTAGCTTAGCCGTTTGCTCCTTTTTCATCTTAATAAAAAAGAGGGTTAAGAAAGTGATGTCGCACTCTTTGCCTCTGATCAAGTTATACATCTGCTCAGCCCCCTCAGCATAAGGAGAGATCACTTCAACGCGATAATCATAACCTTGTTCAAGTAGTAACTGGTTAACATGAGAGAGGTCGCTGTCGGTTACATACCCCTCCCAAGTTAACACTCTTAACACTTGAGCTTCACTACTTTGATCAGAGATAGAGAAAGGACTAACTAGAAGAGAGCTAATAGCGATAATTAAGGAGAAACCAATATACTTTTTCATCTGCTTTTACACCGGCCAGTTCTATAAAAGAAGAACTTAAGCTCAATTTAGTGATAAGAACTGCACATACAAAGTTTAGCCTAACTCTTCATGCTCTGTAATATAGATAGAAACGTGCTAAATCTTCCGTCCCTTGCTATTCTTAACAGCTGCTTAAAAAGGGGGAAGTAATGAAATCAAATCTGGATAAAATGCTTGCTAGCCATAACAAGCTTGTTCACTCAGAAGGGGTTAAGATCGTTTCTCATACCCAACGAGAAGTTGAAGAGTGGGTTCAACATACTGTGATGATTGAAGGGTGTGATGCGCCTTTTAAATTTAGACGCCCTAAAAAATTCAAGTGCTTAAAAGGAAACAGGGTAAATATGACCTATTACCCTGAACAAGAAAAAGTGGCAGGTTTCGAAATAGAAGTCATGAAAGTCGTCAGAATCAAACGTTTCTAACAGCATATAGAATAACTCATGGATGAGTTTGCTCTAGTGATTTTGTCAATCTCAGTGACCGTTTTAGCCACATTAAGCCTTCATTCAGCTATCATTTAGTAACATTATTTTATTCCTTAAGTGACCTAGTCATTTGAAAGTGCATTATTTATAGCGATAGGAACTAAGATGAAAAAGACAATGTTACTCATTGGACTAATACTTATGAACACCTCTGTGTCGGCTAAGATCATTGTTGATAAATCTGGGGTAGATGAGAAAGATTATATCTACGATCTTCACCAGTGTACTGAATATTCACAGCAAGTTGAGAAACAAGCTGCAGATGGTGGAGTTGTCTCTGGTGCAGCAAAAGGAGCCGCTCTGGGAGCCGCAGCAGGTGCTATTTCTGGAGGTTCAGGCTCTGACGGTGCGAAAACAGGCGCCGCTGTTGGTGTAGTAGGGGGCTTTCTTGGGAAGAGTCGTAGTAAACGACAGAATCAACAAAGTTATGAGCAGGAGCAAACCTTAATTATTAAGAACTGCATGACAAACCGAGGCTATGTTGTATTAAATTAAAGCGCTGGCATGTTATAACAAAATAATAGGTACAAAAAAGCCAACCATTAAGGTTGGCTTTTTAATGACTTAAAATTACTTAGCAGTCATTAGTGCAACAGCGTTATCGAGCATACGATTACTGAAGCCCCACTCATTGTCATACCAAGCCATTACTTTAACTAAACGACCATTAACGCGTGTTTGAGTCGCATCAAAGTTTGATGAGAATGGGTTATGGTTAAAGTCAATAGAGACCAAAGGCTCCTTGTTAACCGCTAACACTTCATTCATTGGAGAAAGTGACGCTGCACTTTCAATGATGGCATTAACCTCTTCTACGGTCGTATCACGCGCTGCAATAAAAGATAGATCAACCAGTGACACGTTCACAGTAGGAACACGAACAGCTAAACCATCAAACTTACCAGCAAGTTCCGGAACAACAAGACCAACAGCAGCTGCTGCGCCAGTCTTAGTTGGGATCATCGACATTGCAGCAGCACGAGCACGACGAAGATCTGTATGGTAAACATCAGATAGACGCTGATCATTTGTGTACGCGTGAATCGTTGTCATTAAGCCAGATTCAATACCAATCTCATCATTTAGTGGCTTAGCGAATGGTGCAAGGCAGTTAGTGGTACATGAAGCATTAGAGATCACTGTCATATCAGCAGTAATTTCGTTGTTGTTCACACCGTAGACTACGGTTGCGTCCACATTCTTACCAGGGGCTGAGATAAGTACTTTCTTGGCACCTGCAGTGAGGTGTGGTTGTACTGCTTCCTTAGAAGTGAAAATACCAGTACATTCAAAGACCACATCAACATTTAGCTCTGCCCAAGGAAGTTTAGCTGGGTCTCTTTCAGAGAATGTGAGGATTTTGTCATCATTAACATAGATAGCTTCTGCATCATGATCGACTTTAGCGTTAAAACGGCCATGAACAGAATCATACTTAGTCAAGTGTGCATTGATCGAAGCATCACCTAGATCATTAAGAGCAACAATCTGGATTGGGTAATCCTTTTCGCTTTCATAAAGTGCACGTAAAACGTTTCTACCGATACGGCCATAACCGTTAATTGCTACGCGGATAGTCATCTGATATCCCTCTGGTGAATGTAAAAAAATTATCTGGTAGTAAAATTACCAAACTGACAGCCACCGTCAAGTAATATCCGTTTTATCGCCCAATTTTCAGTAACAATTTCGGCATTTCTTTTACAACGATCATATTTTTTACAAAAATAGGCTGTGTTTTGGTAAATAATTTTCCTATTGGCAGATTTTTTGCCACCGAAGAGCAGGGCGGAAAATTAACTATCTAACGCCTACTCCTTCTCTAAGATACGCCTAATTTTGCTGGAATGATAACTTCCCGATTGAAGTGAATCGACTAACTCCTCTGCATGCTCATCAAGAAATATCTTAAGCTCTGAATCACCATTGATTAGCATCAACATGCTTTTTTCAGAAACTTGATTCTCACTCATCAAGATATTGGCTCTTGAGAGAAGGTAGGTCATCTCCAAGTCATTGAGCTTTTGATAGGTGTTGGCTAAGCCCAATAACCATTCTGGGTTAAAGTTCTCCTCATTACTCTTATTAAATACTGCCAAGTATACTTGTCGCGCTTTAGCAGGGTCATATTTTTGATAATAGGAAGCTATCCCAGCCAAAATCTCAATGTCATCGATAAGGTTAAGTCGCTCTGCACGAAGTATCTTAGCTTGTGCCACCTGATCATTAAAACGGGTCCAGTGATAATAAACTAAGTAAGGGTCATTACTCTCTTTAGTGGAAACTTGAAGCTCAGCCAGACTCTGTGCACTTAATCCAAACGCTCGAGTTCTATCATTGGTTCTTTCTGGATGTAGGATGTGTTGCACACCAGAGGCAAGCTCAATGCACTTATTGTACTTCTCTAGATGTATCAGATGATGATAAAGATCTTTACCTGGAGGGGATTGTTCGTGTTTTAACCTGAGACGACTCTTCAGTAGGTCTGATTTCTCATACCGACACCAACTATCTTTATGCAAATCGGCACAAAGTTCAGGATTATTTTTACAAATAGTGTTGTTATTCCCGACATTATCACAGCCTAAAAGTGCCGAAAAAACGATAATGCTAAAAAATGATGTAAATATTACGACACTTCTACTCAAAACAGGCTCCAACTCGTACTTTATGCTAATAAAATTACAATGTTACATTAAATATCTTGCTGGCTTGAGAGCCTGCTTTTCATTACAATAGCGCCGACCATAAAGGGTTTTACCCGATTATAATTAGAGTATTGGTCTTTTTTTTTTGTTACTCAATCATTTCTGCTAAATAAAGTGGAATAATGAGATAAAGGATCTGTAAATGAGCGCTGATAAACACCTACAAAGCTGGCAAGAACGTTTCGAAATGGCAGAGGCGATGCAACCTCTTCTAGGAAAATTATATCGCAATCAGGGTGTCGAAGTCGTTTTATACGGTAAGCCACTCCTTAATGCTTCTACCATAGAGATCATCAAATCTCATCGCTTAGTACGTAAGCATGTTGGTTATAAACTAAGACTGCGTGAAAGTTTCCCGTTTGTTGAAGCCCTAAGTAAATTAGCGGTAAAACAGTGTAAAGTGGATATTGGTAAGCTAGCGATCAAATACTGGCGTGAAAATGACGATGCAAGCGGTATTGAAGCTTACATGAGTCAAGAGCTTGCTACCGCCATTGATCATGATGATCAAGAGAAGCCAAGAGATGTTGTGCTTTATGGCTTCGGTCGAATTGGTCGCTTACTCGCACGTCTATTGATTGAAAGAACCGGTGTGAGTAACAAACTTCGCTTACGTGCCATAGTACTACGTGGTGGCCGCAAAGGTGATCTAGAGAAGCGTGCAAGCTTATTACGCAGAGACTCAGTTCACGGTCCATTCAACGGCTCTGTTGAAGTCGATGAAGAGAACAACGCTATTATCGCTAACGGTACCTACATTCAGGTTATCTATGCGAACTCACCAGATGCGATAGATTACACAAGTTTCGATATCAATGATGCACTAGTGGTTGATAACACAGGTATCTGGAAAGATGAAGATGGACTCGGTCTGCATCTGAAATCTAAAGGCGCAACAAAAGTTCTGCTAACGGCTCCTGCTAAAGGCAGCATCAAAAACATCGTTTACGGTGTTAACGAATCAGATATTTTAGCCGAAGATACCATTGTATCGGCAGCCAGTTGTACTACCAATGCCATCACGCCAGTTCTTAAAGCGATCAACGATAAGTATGGCATTGAAAATGGTCACGTTGAAACGATTCACTCCTATACTAATGACCAGAACTTAATCGATAACTACCACAGTGCAGATCGCCGTGGACGCAGTGCACCACTTAATATGGTTATCACTGAAACTGGCGCTGCCAAAGCAGTATCAAAAGCACTACCTGTGCTTGAAGGTAAGTTAACTGGTAACGCTATTCGCGTTCCTACGCCAAACGTCTCTATGGCTATTATCAGCTTGAACTTAAATGGTGAAACCAATAAAGAGGAGATCAACGATTACCTGCGTAATATCGCACTTAACTCAGATCTTCAGAACCAAGTTGATTTTACTGAATCAACTGAAATTGTTTCATCTGATCTTGTCGGCTCGCGTTACGCAGGCGTTGTTGATTCTCAAGCAACCATTGCTGACGGCAAGCGTACAATTTTATATGTATGGTATGACAATGAGTTTGGCTACAGCTGTCAGGTTGTTGGTGTGATGCAGAAGATGCTTGGTCTTAATTACCAATCACTGCCTCATGGCTAAGCTTTCATAATAAAGCCCTAAATGTGTAAACACATTTCAGGATAAGACAGTAGAATGAAATAAGCCCCACGCTTAACGGTATGGGGCTTTTTTATATCGACAAACAGGAACTGATATAATTTTTTGTACAAAAAATATGGCTTTGGGCTAATTTAACAACAGTCAGCTTGAAAACCCATTTTTATCTGATTTACATGATTGACTCTACGGCTCAGATCGGTAGAATGCCATTCCGCAGTCAGGGGAAAGCTTGTTAATCAAACCTAACCTGGTTCTAAAGTAAGATGTAAAAGTGCGACATTAGCTCAGTTGGTAGAGCGATACCTTGCCAAGGTATAGGTCATCGGTTCGAACCCGATATGTCGCTCCAATCTTACAAAGATTTGCTAATTTATCTTTAAAGAAGATAGAAATATTGGCGCGATGGCAGAATGGCTATGCTGCGGATTGCAAATCCGTCGATCTCGGTTCGACTCCGGGTCGCGCCTCCATATTGAGATATTGATGAGTTTGGTTGAGTAATTTTTACTATAACCAAGCAGTATTAACTACCGATAATACGTATCGTCAAAATCAACGAGTTTGCCCGAGTGGTGGAATCGGTAGACACAAGGGATTTAAAATCCCTCGCTGAATAAGCGTGCCGGTTCAAGTCCGGCCTCGGGTACCATCATTAAGATGACATTGAAGCCTCGACATTAGTTGGGGCTTTCTTGTATCTAAAGCTAAATCCCTCGCTACTTTTAATAAGACGCGACCAGTTCAAGTCCGGCCTCGGGACTATCATTAAGATGACATTGAAGCCTCGACATTAGTTGGGGCTTTCTTGTATCTAAAGCTAAATCCCTCGCTACTCTTAATAAGACGCGACCGGTTCAAGTCCGGCCTCGGGTACCATCATTAAGATGACATTGAAGCCTCGACATTAGTTGGGGCTTTCTTGTATCTAAGGCTAAATCCCTCGCTACTCTTAATAAGACGCGACCGGTTCAAGTCCGGCCTCGGGTACCATCATTAAGATGACATTGAAGCCTCGACATTAGTTGGGGCTTTCTTGTATCTAAAGCTAAATCCCTCGCTACTCTTAATAAGACGCGACCGGTTCAAGTCAGGATTCGGGTACCATCTCTTTATTCTTCCTAACTCCTAGACTCTCCATTTGGTTGTTTTAGATCAGCTTAAATCTAATGATATCAGTCCGGTATGACGGATTTTACTCCTGAAACCTCCTCTAGGCTTCATTGACGGTATATTTCCAAATTCCTTTGACTGATACCGTATACCCCTCGTAACAAGAGGCAATGAGTAAATCTAGAAATACTCAGGAAAGCCTAAAAACCTTTGAAATAATTGCTCGGGCGTCAGTTAGCTCATTATGAGAAGAATAAAATTCGCGCTGCGTATAATCATGCTGAATATTTAGATGAGCGTCGCGAAATGATGCAGTGATAATCGAACAAAATTGATCAGTTGAAAACTTATTTCTTATCAAACACTAATAAATGCGCTTAGAGAGTTACCCTTGTGGAAGAGTATATTAAGACAGCTGTCGGGCACTACATAAGCCTAGTTCAGTTTAGTCGTAAAAGTGCCATAAGTAGACATTACCATCGCGCTACTCCTGCAACAGAAAACACACCAAAGCGCCCTTACATAATAGGTCAATTGCTTCTGGGGGGTAGCCCAAAATACTGGTGACACATGACCAGTTATAGAAGTCAAAGCCATGTTCTTTCCTGGAAAAGAAAAGTAAAAAATCGGTAGTAAGCTTCAGACCATACCCGTGATAAATACTTTACTTGATCAAGTGTGACGACTCTGGAAGATCATTTTATGCTTAGCTCAGAGGCTACAAAATTGGCATATTGTGTGCCAATATGTGCTTGCTACGTGTATACTGACTGTATCGAATCGAAATTAAATAACAGAGAATATGACAATCAAAGATAAAGTCGATGGCAGGCTGAAGCGCAGTGAGGCGAATCGTCAGTTAATTATTGATGCCATGATTAATTTGGTGAATCGGGGTAATTACATGCCTACCGCTCAACAGGTGGCTGATACCTCTGGTGTGTCTATCCGTACGGTGTTTCGCCATTTCACTGAAATGGAATTACTATATCGGGAAATAGACGATGTGGTTAAACCATTATATATTTCTTATTTTAAGCAAGACTTTAAGGGTGATTTACAAACTCGAATTAAACGATTAGCCAATGCGGTTGTTAATGGTTTTTCTGGTGGCTACCATTTATCGAAAGTCACAACCGTTTTAAAGTGGCGATCACCCGTTCTTCAAGCCACCTATGATTACAATCAAAAAATGTTACGGCTTTATGTTCTCTCTATGCTGCCTGAATTGAAAAAGTGCGATAGTGTCACTACGGAGTTAGTAGTTGGTATGGCCTCCTTTGCCTTTTTTGAGCGATTGCATATGGATCAAGGATTATCTCTGGCGGTATGTAAAAAGCTGATTATTGCTCATTTATCGTCTGTGTTTGAAGCTGAGCTCAAATAATATCTATTTATTAGATTCCTTTTGTTTAGAAAGAAGCGCTACGTCTTCTTTCTAAACTCGCTCTAAAGCCTACACCACCTTCTTTTGCTGTTGTTTTTCCTTTAAATGCTTTATGCGTGCGTCGGGAATGCCATCTTTAACGAAGGGTGGAGAGAAGCCATCGTACAAGCCATTATGCAATACACCATCTTCCAATAATCCCGGTAAGATGCCGGTCTCTAGCAAAATGCCATCGATTTTGGTTTTAGTATCATTCGTTAACGCCCGATATCTCAATTGGGTTTGCTCAAATGCCCACGCTTTATAATGACTGGCGCCAAAGGTTGTCTTAATACCGTAAACGCTTGCCTCAAAATGTTTTTCTCGTAGCACTGATGCTTTAGCAGTTGCTCTTCCCAATGGGATATAGGTTTGTGATACAAACTTAAGCAATTCGAGTAAAGAGGGGGGGAGGTCTGTTTCACTATCTATCCATTCACCCAATTCCGTTTGCCCAACGCAGCCTCGGGTATCTCCTAGCTCTTGAATGGTAAAGAGCCAGTTACACACTCGAGGGGCGTTAGTTTCTAAAATATGATTTGATTGTGGATCGTTATAAAGGTGAATCATTAATGGCCCGTAAAAAGCAAAGTCGGCCATGGATGGACGATTCCCCAATAAAAACTGAGATTCTTCCAGGCGCGCATCTAAAATGCACAAGAGATCTAAAACCTGTTGATCTAGATTCTGTCTTTGTTTATCCCCTTCTAAACCTAACAGCGAGTCGTTCTTTTTTTGTCGCGCTTGGATAACAGGAGCCAGACTTTTAATATCCAACTTAGGCACACCATAGGCGAAGTTTCTGGAAATTTTATGGGAGGCCGTTTGTATATTGAGGTTATTTCCCCAGCGGGTGTGCATTTGCAAACGTTGCAAATATTCGTCTGCAAAATCCTCTAACAGCCACATTAAAAATGAAAGCAACGGGCTATTTGGAATAGCCGCAGGCTGGGGATATTGCTTTTCTAAGTACTCAAGTATGGGAGTGGAGTCTTGCATGATTTGATCATCAGGGGTGATCAGAACAGGTACAATAGACTGGCCAACATTATTAATGGCCCACGATATATCCATTTGATTGGCATGCACGCGTTTGTAAGGGATGCCCTTATAGTTCATATAGGTCATGACTTTATGACTATAAGGGGACATTTGCGTTTGAAAAATTCGATAATGATCCTCTTGCTCAGAGAGCAAAACTTTGCTTTTTTCGTGCAAATCCTTTTCTATCAAAGTTGTATTATTTTGCTCTTGCATGAAGACCTCTATCAGCCAGTATATTTATTATTTTTTCTGCGCCAGTTTTTCTAAAATACGATGAGCGGTTTCATAGCCACTGTTTTGATTTTGACCAGTGATGATATTGCCATCAACAACCACATGAGTAGCCATCATGTCTCTGAACGCAGTATTTGCTTCATAGATGGCACCGGCTTTACGGAGCTCAGTTTCAGGATGCTTAGGCGTAATGTCTATGCCTAGCTGTTTAATCTGAAGATCTGTTACGCCAGTAGCTCTTCGACCTTCGATCAATGAAGACCCATCTTTATCCTTTGCATTAACAAGCCCTAATACACCGTGACAAATAGCACCCAGTAAAGTGTCATTAGTATTTGCCTTGGTGATGATGCTGGCCAATGCTTCTGATTGCGCAAAGTCATATGCAGCTCCCCAACCACCAGCCATGAAGATCACATCATATTTAGCTGGATCAATGTCTTTAATGGGGATGGAGTTTGTCATTTTAGCCATTGCCACAGAGTCTTCTTTAAAACGCAGGTCATCTTCAGTCGCAAGAGGCCAGCCCATGGAGCGAGGTTCAACCGGGATTTCACCACCTTTAATGGAGGCAATATCTACATCCATGCCTGTATCTTGGAAAGCGTAGTAGGGGACAGTCATTTCAGATCCAAATACACCGGTGGCTTTACCTGTATCACCTAATGTTCCGTGACTGGTAGTGACGATTAATGCGCGTTTACCAGGCAAGTCGTAAGCTGGAATATCGTAATGAGGATGAAGGCCCAATAGGGTTAAAAATTTGGGTAAGCCGAGATAAATAACCAATATGAAAACCGGTAAGCCAATTAGTAGGTACTTAGGCCAATGCTTCTTCATGTTTTTCTCTCTCTTCTAATATGTTGTAATTCTGGGGGGGTGATATAGGTGTTTAAGCGCGTCGTCTAAGACGCTTAATGCCGTAAACAATGCCGGCGATCAATAAAACTAATCCCAACAGTTTGGGCCAGTTATCTGCCGGCCATTTTTTTACGCTATTAATAACGAGTTGACGCATGAGGTTTTCACCAACTTTTAATTCTATGATGCCAACTCGCTTCGAATAGGATTGGTATTCATTTAGCATCTCTTGAAAGGTAACCGTGTTCTGTGCAACAAGATTGGTTGTTTCACCTGGATCAAGGGATAAGTCATATAAGTGCCATTGTTCGTCACCATAAGGCTTTTTAACACGAACGATTTTCCATTTGCCTTTGTACAGAGCAGAATTTCCACTGGCCTCAAAGCCATAACTGTCTTGTCCCCAAACGTCTTGCCGTTCACCCGTCAGCATAGGGTGTAGACTCCGGCCATAAAATTCGTCGGGACTGTACTGTACATTTGCGTACTGCAGTAAAGTAGGGACTAGATCGGAAACATGGGCTCGGCCAGATAAGATGCCTGTATCGGTGACACCTGGTCCAGAGATCATAAGTGGAACGCGTTGTCCGCCTTCTGAACTGTTAAATTTGTAGCGATTTAATGGCGCAGCTGAGACAGATGCCCATTCTGGACCGATGGCGGCAAGGCTACCTGGTTGACCCAGATTTTCGTAGTCTAAGTCCCAGTTTTCAGTTTTCATCCAGAATTTAGCTGCTGCTACATGAATGGGTTTAGCGGCCCCGGTTTGCAGACCAACTGTACTCGAATCAGCGCCATTGTCAGAAGTCACGATCACAATGGTACTTTCCATCATGCCTTTGCTTTCCAGATGTTTGAATAAACGGCCAATATGGTAATCAGCGGCTTCTGTCATGCCGGCATTAACCTGCATCATGCGCGCCCAATAGGCTTTTTCTTGATCATTCAATTCATCCCACTCTCGGTGGCTTTCATGGACATCTGCCAGCTTTGTGGACTCTGGAACAAGGCCTAGCTCAATGGCCTTCGGAAGGCGTTCTTTGCGCATTTCATCCCAGCCGCGATCAAATACACCGTTGTATTTATCTGTGTACTCTTTGGGTACTTGTACTGGAATATGAACTGCTTGTAGAGACAGGAATCCAAAGAATGGTTTGTTTGGGGTTGCTTCATCAACGTAGCTAATCATTTTGTTTACTAGGTCGCGGGACGAATAAAAATCGTCTGGCAAGGAAACTGGTTCACCGTCTTCAAACCATGATACGGTTTTATAAAGAGGCATGTAGGGTGCTTCGCGGTAGTTACTTGCACCCGTTGCATCTAATACGTAAGAGCGATCAAAACCAAATTTATGTGGTAGGTTCTTTCCAGTTCTGCCTATGCCCCATTTCCCTGAAACAAAGGTTTGGTAGCCCACTTCTTTTAGTCGGCCAGCAAGTGTTTTTTGACCCTCTTTCCACTCCATGCTGTAACTAGGGTGAGATTCCATCTCGGGGGACAGTACTTCAACAAGGGTCGACATACCGACATGGTGACTATCTTGCCCAGTCATGAGCATGGCACGGCTTGGGCCACACATGGATGCGGTATGAAAGCTGGAAAATTGCGCTCCTTTTTCGGCAATGGTGTCGATGTTAGGGGTCTTTGCATCACTGCCGTAGGCCCCTAGACCCATAAAGCCGATGTCGTCAAAAACAACCAAGAGAATGTTTGGGCGTGTTTCTTTTGCTTCTGTCATTTCAGCTAGTGCATAGCTCGAAAGCAAGGTTGTAAGCAGGAGAGTGATTAATCTTAGCTTCATCAGACCTTCTCGTTGATTGATTTCAATAAAAAGCAATCCCTTAAGGCGCACATACAAAACAGCTGTGCTGCCGTAAGTCATCCATTACTTGGTATTTAATTGCAGTGATATTTGTAATTTTAATGTAATGTATTGGCAGTGAGTGTGTCAATACATGCTTATTAATCTTTATCCACTTGCGTTATTGGGATAATCAAGAGGATGTTTAGACATGCTGAATTATGTGACACATATTGTGCCATAATTATATTGACATAATATATGTCATTACATAATGTATGTTACACAACCTTAAAACAACAGGAGAGCGATGTGTCTTTAGTCCAAAGTAAAAAATTAATATTAGGTGCTTTAGGTGCTTTAGTTGCTGCTGTGCCGAGTGTCGGTTTAGCTAGCGGGTTTGATCGTGGTGTTGTACCTCCAGACTTTTTGTATGAAAAAGATGATATTGTCCAAGTGTCTCTTGCTGTTGTTAAGCCTGACGTAAGGGGCAAGATTGTTGCGTCACCAAAAGCGACTTTAGAGGCACAAGCCTCCTTTTTGCAGGGTCAAGCTGCAGCAAATCCAGGCAATTTGGCGTTACAGCAGCAAGCCGCTCAAGTGACGTATCTAGCGAGTAAGGCTCCTGCAGTTGGGCAAGAAACAGGTAATTTGCCTGGGGACTATGAGCGTAAGGGTATTTCTCTGAAGAAAACGATTAATGATGATTTCACTATTGGCTTACAAGTGACTCAGCCGGCTGGACTCGATATTGCTTATCCTGACGAAATATTTGGTGTGTATGTAGAGACTGAAATAACTTCCTTGGATCTGCTTTTGAAGTATCAAGTTAACGACGTATTTAGTGTTTTTGGTGGTCCGCGTATTCAACAAAACTCTAGCGGCGGATTTGCTAATGATTTGAATGGTGAGTTCCACTACCAGGGGACGACCGAAGTTGGCTATATGGTTGGAGCTGGGTATAAAAACCCTGACCTTCATACACAAGTACTCGTTAGTTATACCTCAGACATCAAGCACACGATGGATGCGACTCCGATTTCTGGAAGTGGGCCGGTTGCTGATGGTGTAATCGCTACGGATTACGAAGGTGAGGTTTATATAAATACGCCGGACCATTTTCAAGTTGCAATTAAGCAGCCACTAAGTGATAAATCCGCGCTTATTGCTTCTTACCGAAAATCTGGTTGGTCCCAAGCAAACATAGAAACTAATCTGGCTGGCTTTGAGTCGCTTACAGATTTTAAAGATGTTGAAGCATATACCTTGGGCTATGGCCGCAAACTGACAGAAGAAGTGGCTTTGTTTGCCACGTTACTTCATCAAACGGGTGAGGCGAATGTATTTGGCCCGGTGAACAATCGAACCGGGGCAGCACTAATTGCGCAGTTTAAAGTCGATAGATTTAAGGTTGAAACAGGCGTTACTTATTTTGATTTAGAGGACGCAGAAACAACTATCCCGATGGGGGCCGCAGGCGATGTTGTCACGAAGTTTGAGGGTAATTCTGCGTTAGCCTATACCTTCCGTTTGGGCTATTACTTTTAGCGTCTTAATTGCCTGACTGGGCCGCCACTAATTAGCTAGACACCATGCACTGGCAGCTGTCAGGCCTTTTTTTGGGTTTACAGAATTTATGGAAGTTATATGAAGTTGTCGAACGCTAAAGGTAAGCTCGCTGTTATAACGGGTGGTTCAAGTGGCTTGGGCTATGCCATTGCCAAAGAGCTAGCCAGCAAGGGGTTCGATTTACTGTTGGTCGCTAGAAATGAGGCGCAGTTAAAAGAAGCCTCCAGCAAGTTAATTGCCGACTCGGGTGTCAAGGTACACACAACTAGCGTGGATGTAAGCAAGGAAGAAGACGTACTTTCTCTAAAAGAGACTGTTAGGTCGTTGGCTCCATGCGCAGATATCATTGTTAATAGTGCAGGTATCGTCAGTGGTGGTTTCCTAGTGGATACCCCGCTAGCAGAATGGGATCGTTTGTATAATGTGAATGTGCGCGGTCTTGTCTCTGTTCTTAAGAGCTTGTTGCCAGATATGATCGAACAGGGCGGCAGTGATGGGCAAGAGAGGCATATCGTGAATATCGCCTCAGCTGCGGCTTATACTGCAACAGGCGGAATGTCAGCTTACGGTTCTACCAAGGCCGGTGTATTGGCGTTAAGTGAGAGCCTTGCTCATGAGGTTGCGCCGAGTCATGTTGGTGTAACAACGGTTTGCCCTGAGTTTGTTAAAACGCCGATTGGTAGCAAAGTAATGCTATTTGGTCGTATGGATAATGCGCGTTCAAAAAGAATCATAGAGAAAATGTTTGATCGCAGCACCATCACAACGGATGAGTTAGCGGTAAAAGTGCTTAAGGCCATTACTTCAGGCAAGCTCGTCGTTCCTGCCGGTAAGCAAGCGACTATTGCGTATCATTTCAAGCGAGTAATGCCTGTACGCTTCTTCAAGATGATTGACAAAGCGCTTAGATTTTAACACTTAGAGTATGGTCAATTCTCTGATGCTTATAGGTCTGTTGCTCAGAGTTCTTAAAAATATATAAATATATTTAGATAGAGGTAATAACGTGAAAACAATATCTCCCAGTCAGAAAAGTTTTGCCGAATTAATATCAGGCAAAGTGGATGATGAGCCAATTGTGATGGTGAATCTGCTGAAATTTAAAGACCAAGCTGATTACACGAAATTAGCTAGCAGTCACCCAGACCACGCTTTGACAATAACGGGTAAAGAAGCCTATGCGATTTATGGCGAAGCTGTTACGCCTATGGTTGAGGAAGTAGGTGGACAGATCTTATGGCAAGGGAATACACGCTTCACATTTATCGCCCCTGATGAAGAAACCTGGGACGAAGTGGTGTTGGTTCAATATCCGTCACGAGCAGCATTTTTGAAGATGGTGACGTCCGGCGCCTATCAGAAAATTGTTCATCATAGAGATCTGTCTTTGGATGATTCACGCCTGATTGAGACTCAGCCAACGAATATAGGCTGATTTAAAACTGTATTGCAAACAATATCGGCATAAATTGACATAAAGCATGCCTTTACTATTAAAGTATTTTCATGGGCTAACCATGATTAGCAAGGAACTAATTAAATGAAAACGGTCATGCCAAGTGAAAAATCAGTTGATGAACTTGTTAATAGTGAAGTTGATGGCAAACCCATCGTCATGGTTAATTTATTAAAGTATAGAGATGAGGCTGATTATTCTCATCTGGATGCTAGCCACCGCGACTATGGCAAAAAGTTAACCGGTGAAGAAGCTTACTCTGAGTATGGCAAAGCCGTTGTTAAATTAGTTTGGAGCGTGGGTGGACAAATATTATGGTCCGGACGTCCGCGCCTATCACTTGTTAGCCCAGATGAAGAGTCTTGGGATTCGATTGCTCTGGTTCAGTATCCATCCCGCAAAGCCTTCATTGAAATGGTGGCATCGGATGAATATCAAGCAGCGGTTCACCACAGGACAGCCGCCTTAGAAGACTCGCGTTTAATTGAAACGCAAGCGGTAAAACTACCAAAATTAATTCTTATGGCATTAAGAGCATTTGTAAGATTTAAATCACTTTTTAAGTTTAACAAACAAGAAATTAACTATCGAAATTTAAAGAACCTGTAATAATATCTCAGTATGAGTGGAGTAATAAAATGGCTTATGTAGTAACTGGGGCGTGTATAGGTGATAAACATACCAGTTGTGTTGATGTGTGTCCGGTGAATGCTTTTCGCGAAGGCGAAGAGATGTTGTATATCGATCCGGATGAATGCATTAGTTGTAATGCCTGTTTAACGGAGTGCCCCTCATTAGCCATTTTTCCTGAAGCGTCAGTTCCAGAAGATCAATTGCAGTATATAAACATTAATGCCATTGAATCCAAAAAGCACCCAGTCATTACAGAACGAATTAATAAGCAGCCAGTTAAAGAAACGGATGTTTTTCAGTCCAATAAACGATTTGCAGTAATCGGCTCAGGGCCATCAGGTTTTTTTGCCAGTGAAGCGCTACTAAAACAATACCCGGGCGGCAATATCGATATCATTGAAAAGCTGCCAGTGCCTTTTGGTCTAGTGCGATTCGGTGTGGCACCAGATCACCCCAAAATAAAATCCGTATCTAAAAACTTTACTAACCTAATGAAAGACCAGCCGTCTCTTAAATTTTTTGGCAATGTCGAGGTGGGTAAAGATCTAGATCGTGATTATTTATTGAATAGCTATGATGCCGTTATCTATACCACGGGTGGGTCAAGTAGCAAAACATTGAACATTCCTGGTAACGAGTTATCGGGAGTCTATGGTTCAGCGGAATTTGTCGGTTGGTATAATGGCCATCCTGAGCAAAAGACCTTAGCACCTAACCTGAATAGCTCAGTATTATCCATCATCGGAATGGGCAATGTTGCGCTGGATATTGCGCGTACTGTTTGTCTGCCTCACGATGAATTACATCGTACAGATGTTGCGCAGCATGCGCTCGATGATTTCTTAACGAGTGACATAACACACGTAAATATCATTGCCCGTAAGGGGCCAGCTCAAGCTGCGTTTACGCCTAAAGAGCTACAGCAATTAATCGATCACCCTGATATTAATATTGAAGTTGATGAGAATGAGCTGGTTTTAGATGACGCTATGGAAGCCTCGCTTTCTTTGCCAGAGAATTCAGAGGCAAATGAAAATATTCAATTATTGCGCAGTATTGCTACACGTGAATCAAATGGAAGTAAAACCATACGCTTCATGTTTAACCGCAACCCAGAAGAACTTAAAGGTCAGGACGGAGCGGTTACTCACCTGAAACTAGGTGTTAATCAGGTTTCATTGGACGGTGATGATCGCTTACAGGTTAACGCTACTGGTGAGACTGAATGGCTAGAAACCGGCGTTGTAGTCACCGCTACAGGCTATAAAGGAACGGCCATTAAGGGCTTAGCGTTTGATGACTCAAAAGGTGTGATTTCAAATGTAGATGGGCAAGCGAAATTAAGCAATGGGCAGCTGTCTGACAAAGAGTTTGTTGCGGGTTGGATAAAGCGTGGTGCCAGTGGCGTCATTGGTACCAATAAATCATGTGCAGTTGGCACAGTGAATCAACTTGTTTCGATATTAGATCAAACAGATAGCATATCTGAGCAAGCGTCATTACCACCTCTAAAGAAATACTTAAGCGAGAAAGGCGTTAATTATTTTAGTGTCTCCGATTGGGCTGGACTCGATGCATATGAAATTCAGCATGGTGAACGACTAGGGCGGACGAGACAGAAACTGGTCGATCTAGCAGATATGGAGCAGGTTAAAAAAGACAATGCTAATTTAATCGCCAAAGCGACGCCCGAATACGACGAACCGATCGTCAAAGAATTCGATGCAAGTAAGCCAGTTAAAAAGCATCACCGTACTTGTACTTTGTGCGAAGCCATGTGCGGGATTGTGGTTGAGTATCAAGGGGAAAAAATTGTCTCCATCTCTGGGGATGAGAAAGATCAGCATAGCTTTGGACATATTTGTCCGAAAGGTTATGCCCTGCAGGATTTACACAACGACCCTGATCGAATAAAAACGCCCAAAAAGCGCATTGGTGATCAATGGGTCGACATGGATTGGGATGAAGCCTTAGAAGAAGTTGCCCAGCGATTAGTGGCTACCCAAGAAAAATATGGTAACGATTCGGTAGCAGGATATTGGGGAAATCCATCTTCACACAATATTGAATGTAACCTGACGGTTGGCCCGTTTCGTAAAGCCCTTAAATCAAAGAACTATTACTCTGCCTCGAGCCTTGATCAAATGCCTCACCAGTTAACGTCTTATTTGATGTATGGGCATGGTATGAGCTTTACTATTCCGGATATTGATCGTACCGATTATATGTTAATGCTTGGCGCCAATCCGGCCGCCTCTAACGGTAGCTTAATGACGGCAGGTGATGTACTGGCCCGTTTAGAAAAAATCAAAGAGCGTGGTGGCAAGCTGGTGTTGGTAGATCCACGCAGGTCCGAAACCGCGTTATACGCCAGTGAGCATCAATTTATTAAGCCCGGTAGCGATGCTCTGTTTTTGGTAGGCTTAATCAAGGTCATCTTTGATAAAGGTTTGACGAACATCGATTCAAGATTGCCAATTAACGGTGATATCGAAGCCCTCGAGTCACTCTTTGAATTCTTCTCGATGGAAACCATTTCGGAGTTGACCTGTATTCCCATAACTAAAATTGAACGTATCGCCACTGAATTTGCGACCGCAGAGAAGGCGGTTTGTTATGGACGAATGGGTATTTCTGTTCAAGAGTTTGGTGCATTAAATCATTGGTTAATTCAAATATTGAACATTATCACCGGGAGTTTAGATACTGAAGGTGGCATGATGTTCACCACCCCGGCTATTGATTTGACTGACTTAGGAGGCCGTGGCAGCTTTAACATGTATCGCAGCCGTGTTCGGAACTTACCTGAAGTCAATAAAGAGTTTCCAACAGCCACTATGGCTGATGAAATGCTGACACCAGGAGAGGGGCAAATTAAGGCATTTGTGGTGACTGCGGGTAACCCTGTTATATCCAGCCCTAATGGCGTTCGATTAGAAAATGCGTTAGCCAATTTAGATTTTATGGTTGCCGTTGATTTCTATATTAATGAAACCACCAAACATGCAGATATCATTCTTCCCCCAAGCGGCCCGTTTGAGCATGCATTGTATGATCTTATCTTCACCAATTTTGCCGTTAGAAATGTAAGTCGATTCTCTGAAGCGTTATTCGAAAAGAAAAGCTATATGCGCTCTGAGTTCTCCATCTTTAACACCCTAACTCATCGTATTGAAGAGCTAAAATCCAGTAAGAAAGGACCTATAGATCGGGTTAAATTAAAAGCTAAGCATAAGATTCAAGCGCTCATGACGGTAGAACGAGCTATCGATTTGATGATTAGAAATGGTCGCTACGGGCATGGCATGAAGAGCTATATCACTGGCGGTGGCTTAACCTTAAAAAAACTTAAAACACATCAACACGGCCTGGACTTGGGGCCGCTTGAACCGAGATTGCCAGGAAAGTTATTTACTAAAGACAAGAAAATCAATCTGATACCTGAGGTGATGGCTGAGGATTTGATACGTCTTAACCAATATGTTGAAAGAGAATCCACAAAGGCTGGGACGTTAACGCTGATTAGCCGACGTGATTTAAGAACCAATAACTCGTGGATGCATAACAGTCAGCGCTTGGTCAAAGGCCAAAATCGCTGTGATTTATTTGTTCATCCTGAAACAGCCAATGAATACGGCATTAAAACTGACGAACAGGTTCACATCACCAGTGCGGTGGGTGCGTTAAAAGTCACCGTAGCCATTACCGACGAGATTATGCCTAACGTGGTGAGCCTGCCCCATGGCTGGGGCCACCATAGAAAAGGTATGAAAATGTCAGTGGCTCAGTCCAGTCCCGGTGTGAGTGTGAATGACATAACAGATCATAATTTTGTTGATGAACTGTCTGGAAATGCCGCCCTAAATGGCGTGCCAGTGAGTATCCAGAAAATATTTAATCAATAAGTCTCTGGTTAGCTTTCTCAAGATTAAAGACTAAAGAAGTAATTGGTATCGGTGAATATAATGAAGCACGATTATAAGTACTATGGCTGGTAAAAATCATATTTTGCGGGTAAGACTCGTGGTTATTTGAATTTCAAGGGGGTTGATTATGTTAACAAAGAAATCAATCTCTTCGAATTTCTAGCAACTATTCCTAAAAATACCGGTAGAAAGGCGATGCCCGCACTCAAGTGCAAAGATGGCGGATGGTTGTGTGATACGCCGTTAATCATGGAAGAATTGGAAAAACGCCATCCACAGCCAAGCATTGAGATTCATACATCCATTCAAAGGTTTGTAGCCGAATTATTCCAGAACTGGATGGATGATGTAGGCATTCCAATCGCCTTACATTCCCGTTGGTCCTATCCAGAGAATTATGAAAAGCTAAATCGCGAAGAAGCTGGTAAGAATCTACTTCCCTTCATGCCAAAATTTATTCGTAATAAAGTAGCGGATAAAGCATTATCTGATGCCATGTCAGAAAAGCTACCGAATATGGGTGTAACGCCAGATCAAATACCCTTACTTGAAAAATGGGCGACTCATATTCTGGGTTTATTAGACGTTCACTTGTCTCAGTACGACTATTTATTAGGTGGTCGTCCCACTGTTGCTGACTATGCATTACTCGGACTAATGCAAGGCCATCTCAATCGTGATCCGTGGCCTAAACGTGAGTGGATTGATCTACGTCCACATTTGCAAAAGTGGGTGGAAAAAACCCATAGTGGTGCCCCAGCAAAAGGGGATCTGTTGGCTGATGATCAGATTCCTGACACGCTTATGCCGATCGTTAGAATCATCTTTGATGAATATATGCCATTAATGGACCTAACGGTAAAACAAATCAGATTGTTGATTAATGAAGAGGGATTACTACCCGGGGATGAACTACCTAGATCAACGGAACGGTTCCTGTTTAAAATGGGAGATGGGCAGTTTAAACGCGCATCATTTACCTACTCGGTATGGCGTATGCAGAGGCTACAAAAAATCGTATCCGCATTTTCTAAAGAAGAACAAAATCGTTTAGCTGCCTGGCTTTTAGAACAAGGCCAATACAACTTTTTGGATTTGGACTTTGGTCCAAACTTAAAACCACAGGGACTAACAGCAGCATTGGCTTGATGTGTATCGAGTATTAATAGGAGAGCTCATGGAGCAAGCAAATATACGATTAAATAAACCCCTCCTCGCCATCACATTGGGTGTATGGCTTTACTCCATTGCAGCTTTGTTGCTGCCAGAGAGTATTGCTTATTCATCTGTGTTTCAAGGCGTGTTTATCTTTCTAATGGTAGCTCATGCGGTTGAATGTATTATTTATCGTAGAATCCTGAAAAAACCTCTGGAGTATTTGTGGGTTATGGTTTGCGGAGTCGTGTTTATTAGAGCTAAACAGAAATATTTATTTAAGAAGAAAAAGTTAGCTTAATAGATCTTAGAGGCTTAAGTTATATGAATCCCAATCATTATGGTTGGGATTTTTTGTATGGGCTAATTGTTCAAGGTGAGGCATGAGCACGGCGAGTACCGAAAGTTATACCCTCTATAAAATGGATATATCTTATTTCTCAGGGAAGATAGAGGCCTATGTTTGCGAATGGGCGCTTGTCTAGTACAGCCATGTTGCTTTGACAGTGCTTGCAGAGGGCGCAGTATGGCCCGTTGCGTTGGCACCTTTATCTACAGGTAAGTTCTCGGAGCATCCGCTCGTTAAACCAAATATCCAGCTTGCGAGCAACGCATATTTTAAAATTTTCATATTTAATCTGTAGCCGTTTTAGTAGTTTTAACTGTGTTGGCAAATTACGCTTTAAACTTCTTTTTTAAATACTTCGGGCAGCCAAGAAACTGTTAAATTCTTCATTACCCCAAAGTAGCCAGTAATGACTTGCGATATAAATTTCAGCGTCGGCAAATCTTACTCGCGCTTCTTCAATAGGGATTGCTTATTGTAGGGAGCTAGCGATTGCTATTCTCACTCTAAGTTTCACTCATTTGACTATGTGTATCTTTATACGTCTTAACTGACATAAATCAGATCACGAACCGATACAACTAACACGCATACAGCTTAGTTATTCCAGATGACATAAGTATCGCCTTCTGTCATACGTTCGCCTAAATGTTTATCAATAGTGATTGGCGCGGCAATAGTGGATTCACCAATGACATCCACTGCATTGGCAAAATGCGCATCTATGAGTTTTGTTAGTTCAGCTAACTTCGCAGACTCTGAATCAGCTAAGTTCTTTTGCTCAGTCGGGTCGACATTTAAGTTGTGCAAAAACGTTTGGCCAGATTTTGGATTTTGTTGAAGTTTCCAGCCTTTGCTTTGTACCACACGGTAGTCTCCCGTAAACCAGAACATGGCATTTTGGGGGCGTTCTAGTTCAGGCTGACCTTGCCAAAGAGGTGCGATGTCGACACCATCAATTTCTCGATCTTGGGGTAAGTCCGCATTTGCCATGTTAATAATGGTCGGCATTAAATCGATATGATTAACCGGCTCTTCAATGACAGTACTTTCATCAATAACGTTTGGCCAAGTCACAGAAAAAGGAACTCGAATACCGCCTTCAAAGAAGGTGTTTTTCCAACCGCGGTAGGGTTTGTTTAGATCATTGATGGCTACGTAATCAGCACCGCCATTATCACTACTTAAGATCACAATGGTATTGTCTGCAATGCCTTGTTTTTCAAGCTTGGCCATAACACGCTCTACAGAACGATCAATTGAGCGGAGCATGGCGGCATATACTCGTTTATTATGTGGCTGAATGTCGCCAACTGCCTCGTAGTCAGCACGTTTTGCTTGTACCGGGTTATGTGGCCCCCAATGCGCTAAGTACAAAAAGAAGGGGCGGTTAGCATTGGCTTCGATGGCTTTCTCCGCCTCTTCAGTAAAGTAATCTGTTAGGTAACCGTTCGGTTTAAATATTTCGCCACCATTCCAGTTAACGGAATACCTCATTGTCGCCCAGATGAAGCGATCTAAACCGGAAGATTCTACAGGCGCATTAACAGATTCTGGGTGATCAACAGGTAAATATAAGCCTGAATCCATCATCAAGCTCTCATCAAACCCTTGTGCATTTGGCATCATTTCAGGACTACGGCCAAGGTGCCATTTGCCGATGTGCATGGTGTGATAGCCAGATTCTTTTAATATCTCTGGAATTAAAATCTCTGAGCCAGGAAGTCCTCGATTATCGTAAGTAGGGTTAGTGGCGTCTGCTTCTGCAGAGTAACTCATCTCAGGGCGACCATTGTCTTCATTATTCTCAATTGCTGCAATGATACGACTCATGCCATCCGGAATCGGGGTAGTATCGTAACCAGTGCGAGTGGCATCTCTTCCCGTTAGCAGGGCCGCACGAGAAGGGGCGCAGTTTGCGTGCCCCGAGTAGCCGTTAGTAAACAAGGCGCCTTTGGCTGCTAACTTATCGATATTCGGGGTCTCAATCATACCTCCACCAAAAGTCGATACGTCATTGATGCCCATGTCGTCAGCAAGGATTAAGACAATGTTTGGCAGATCCGTCTTAGTGCTGTCTTTTTGTTCTGGTCCTTTTTGCCAATTAATTTCTTGATTCTCAGCTACAGGTTTCTTGCTTTTCTTAGAGGCAAGAGTGACTAAAACATCGAATCTAAATGTCCACAGTAACGCAGCACTTAATACAATAAGAGCAACGGAATAAAGCGCTATTTTTTTCCACATGGTATCAATCTCTATTTGGTTTCAGGCCCATATACAACGAAAACGGAGCAACTTGAATTACCATACATATTGACACAACATATGACAATATGTAAGGCTAAATATTAACCAAAAAAGCGAAGTTATAAGATCAATCAATGATTAGTGCTTGGAAAAGGTAATTGATTATGGAGAAAGTCTGGTTAAAACACTATCCAGAAGGTGTACCTGAGCAGATAGACGTAAGTAAATACGAGAATGTGCTAGAAATCTTCGAAAGAAGTGTCAGTCAATACGCTGAAAATAATGCGTATATTAGCATGCATACGCGAATGACTTATGCTGAATTAGATAGAAAAACTCGGGATTTTGCCGCTTTTCTTCAACATGATCTTGGCATGAAAAGAGGGGAGCGATTCGCGATTATGCTTCCTAATGTACTGCAATACCCTGTTGCCGTATTTGGGGCTATTCGAGCAGGTTTGGTTGTTGTAAACGTAAATCCTTTGTATACGCCAAAAGAGCTGAAACATCAGTTAAATGATTCTGAAGCCACGGGGATACTCGTTGTCGAAAACTTTGCTAGTGTGCTATCCAAGGTAATTGACGACACATCTGTCAATCATGTTATTACGACACAAATTGGTGATTTACTAGATGGTATGAAGAGCGTGCTAATCAATACAATGATTAAGCGCGTTAAAAAAATGGTACCTGAGTTTTCTCTACCGCACGCCATTAAATTCAATGCAGCGCTCAAACGCGGTAAGAAACTACCGCTGAATACCGTTTCTCCTCAAGCTAGTGACCTGTTGATGCTGCAATATACAGGTGGAACGACTGGCGTTGCAAAAGGGGCTATGCTGAGTCACCGTAACGTCGTGGCTAACATGCTTCAACAGATTGCCATGGTGGAACCTTTCATTGAGAAAGGTAACGAGATGATTGTAACCGCCTTGCCCCTCTATCACATATTCGCTTTCAGCTGTAACTGTTTAGGATTTATGGCAAAAGGCGGCACCAATCTTCTGATTGCAAATCCGAGGGATCCCAAGCTATTTGCAAAGACAATCAGTAAGTATCCGGTCACGTTCTTTGCTGGTGTAAATACCTTGTTTGTTAGCCTAATGGAAGAACCCGAGTTTCATAAGATTGACTTCAGTACTTGGAAGCTGACATTTGCCGGTGGTATGGCGACGCAGAGGCCAGTCGCTGAAAGGTGGCAAAAAATGACTAACGGCCCCTTGTTAGAGGGGTATGGATTGACGGAGTGTTCACCTGCTGTTTCAACCAACCCGTTTAACATCAAATCCTTTAACGGATCGATTGGTGTGCCAATGTGTAATACCGAGGTGAAGATCCTTGATGAAGACGGCAACGAATTGGGCGTTGGCGAACCCGGTGAGATGTGGGTTAGAGGTCCTCAGGTGATGGAAGGCTATTACAATCGCGCTGAAGCAACCAATGAAGTAATCAAGGATGGGTGGTTGGCGACCGGAGACGTTGCGAAAGTTGACGACGATGGATTCATTTATATCGTAGATCGGAAAAAAGACATGATTTTAGTGTCTGGTTTTAACGTATTTCCTAATGAGATTGAAGAAGTTGTTGCCATGATTGATTCTGTATTAGAGGTAGCGGCAATAGGCGTACCGTGTGAAAAAATGGGCGAGAAAGTGAAGCTTTTTCTCGTAACCAATGATGGAAAGCTAGACAGAGATGAAGTTATGGACCACTGTCGGAAGCATTTGACAGCCTATAAGCTCCCGCGTGAATTTGAGCTGAGGGATGAATTGCCTAAAACCCCTGTAGGTAAAATTCTACGTAAAGAATTAAGGGTTCAATCGACATAAACCACGCTTTTTAAGCGTTATTTTACGAATAATTATTTAAAGGTTTTTCAATGAGATATATCGCTTTAATTCTGATGTCATTATTTAGTTTCTTAAGTTTCGCAAGCAGAGATGCTCTTGATGTTGCAGGCGTATGGGAAACTCAGCATAAAGGTACATATGTCAGCATTACGACTAATGCGCTAGGTCACCCTGTGACCGGGAAAATACTTTTTTCGGATAAAGAACGAGCAACTATTGGTACACAGGTGTTGAGTAACTTCCAGAAAGACGGAAGAAAGTGGTCCGTCACACTCTATTCGATAGAGCGTGATAAAGACTATGAAGGCCAGATTTATCGAAAGGGTGACATCTTAAATATTGATGTTTCGGTCTTTTTTATCAGCAAGCACATAGAGTGGACAGAGAAATCGAAGGCCGATGTTGAGCAAGCCCGTTTTGAGGCTTCAAATAATCGAAGTAGTAAACTGCCAGAATGAACCATATAACTAGAGCGTGATGTTGTTACGACGTTCAAGAGCGCTATGCTAATATGATGCTTTATTTAAGATGTCTATTCATCAGTGTGTTGCTTACGTGGAACTTCGTTGCGTCTGGTACCGAAGCAGCGTTTGCTGCCGATGAAAAGACTGTTGCGCGTTATTGTCAGAATTAGCAAAAAACATTGCCGGTATTGATGACGGCACATTGATTTGTAACACCCATAATACCTATATAAAACAATTGATTACGACATGCACAGGTGTCCGCCCCAACCATCATTAAGATGACGTTGAAGCCTCGACATTAGTCGGGGCTTTTTTGTATCTAAAGCTAAATCCCTCGCTACTCTTACATAAGACGCGACCAGTTCAGGTCCGGCCTCGGGTACTATCATTAAGATGACAATAGCTCACCAATTTATTTAACGATAAGCTGTTTTAATTATTCTCATAAAAGAGGTAGCTCTAATGAGATTTATCGAAAAATTATCAAGAAAATTGGATGTAATCCCAATTAACAACTATTTTTTCTACTAGTACTAAAACTCTCTACCTCTTGCTGTCTGACAATGGTATAAAGAGTCCCGAAATCCCCTACATTCAAATACTTTAGGAAAGCAGTCATGATATTTACCCAGGTTGAACTTGCACCAGCTGATCCCATTTTAGGTCTTACGGATGCATTTAAAGCTGATAAAAGAACAGGAAAAGTAAACCTAGGCGTGGGGATCTATAAAAATGAGGCGGGACTGACTCCCATTTTAGCCTCTGTGAAGCAAGCTGAAGCCAAATTACTCGCATCGGAAGAGAGTAAAAGCTATTTAGGTATTGAAGGTGTTCAGGCATACAATGATGCTGTACAGAGTCTCCTTTTCGGTGCAGGCCATCAAGTAGTTAAAGACAAAAGAGCATTAACGGCACAAGCTCCTGGCGGCACAGGGTCACTACGTGTTGCTGCAGAGTTCCTTGCCCGCAATACCAAATCTAAAACTATTTGGGTTAGTAACCCAACTTGGGCCAACCACAAGAATATATTTCAATCAGCTTCTCTTGAGATTAAAGAGTACCGTTATTACAAGGCAGAAACTCACGATAAAGACTTCGATGCCATGGTTGAAGATCTCTCATCTGCTCAAGCAGGCGATCTCGTGTTACTCCATGGATGTTGTCATAACCCAACGGGCATTGATTTAACTCAGGCTCAATGGAAAACCATCGCTCAATTATGCTTAAAACAAGAGTTAGTTCCTCTGTTTGATTTTGCTTACCAAGGCTTTGGTGACGGCGTTGATGAAGATGCAAATGGCTTAAGAGTTGTCGCTGATACCGTACCAGAACTTATCATCGCTAACTCTTTCTCTAAAAACTTTGGCCTCTACAATGAGCGTATTGGTGCCGTCACTCTAGTTGGCGATTCCCAAGAGTCTGTCGTTAAAGCATTTAGCCAAGTTAAGAGTACTATTCGCGGCAACTACTCAAACCCGCCAGCCCATGGTGCGTTAATCGTTAGTACCATTTTAGGCGATGCAGAGTTGAAGGCTCTATGGGAGAGAGAGTTAAAAGAGATGCGTGAGCGTATCGCAAAAATGCGCACTCTGTTTGTTGAAACATTAAAGAGTGAAGGGGTCACACAGGATTTTAGCTTTATCTCAAGGCAGAATGGTATGTTTAGCTTCTCTGGTCTCACTAAAGAGCAGGTCGCTCAGCTAAAAGATGAACACGGCGTCTATATTGTCGGCTCTGGACGCATCAGCGTTGCAGGCATGACAAAAGAGAACATGCCTGTGATCTGTAAGGCTATCGCTAGCGTGCTTTAATTGTAAAGAAAGTATTTAAAAAGGACAGCTTAGCTGTCCTTTTTAGTTAATTGGTTATCGTGTCAGACACGATACTGGCAAGGGCTTGTGCCAATGCCTTCCTATCATGTAGGCCTTTGTGGTGTTTACTCACCAAGGGGCGATAGAGGATATTACCACTTTGGTAGCTCACCTCTGAGTGACTTAATATCCTATCTATGATCTTGACTCCTAACACCTGATGACACCAATCAACTCTTTGGGTTAAAGAGAAATCAGCAGAGGAGGAGGGTTCACGGGTAAGATTATCAATTAAGATCACCTCAGCATTCGATTCTGCCAATGCTGCAGCAAATTTTGGCAGAAGCAGTGGTGGCATAATGCTGGTCAAAAAGCTACCAGGGCCTAATATCACCAGATCTGCCTCTCGCACCGCATCACAAGCTTCACAGGTCGCTGCTACTGCCGGCTCTAACGACAATGCCATAGGGTGTTCTGACATCTCATCGACACTGGTCTCACCAAATATTTTATTACCGCACGCCTGGATGGCTACCAGATGTGTTGGCTCCTCAGACATAGGAATAACGCGAGTTTCAATATTGAGAAACTGGCGTACGATATTCACTGCTTCAAGTGGTCTGACACATAACTCATCTAAAGCAAGCAACATGAGATTACCCAGATTGTGGCCCGACAGATCACTCTCACCAGCAAAACGGTATTCGAACAACAAGGAACCAATAGAGGGCGTACTTGCTAATTGGGATAAACAGTTACGTAGGTCGCCCCAAGCGATACAATCTTGCTGCTGTCTAAGCCTGCCTGTGGAGCCACCATTATCTGTTGTTGCAACGATACCTGTGAGCTTAGGGCCAAGAAATGAGAGTGTTGACAGCACTCTGCCTAAGCCGTGGCCACCACCAATGGCAACCACTTTGTCGAATCTATTTAGCGCATTATATTGCATTCGGGTCGTTCCTTCCTGAATACCCAGATAATTAACCAACTGGGATTATACCTTAGAATCCCATGATTAACTGATGTTTTATCACAGAGCCAAGTGACTTGGGTCTATCTGAGATATAGCATATAATCTCAGGCGATAATTCATATTTGAGACACGAATGAAAACAGGAAGAGTTGGGAAGTTAACAGTATCGGTAAGCATTGTTATCTTAGCCTTTATTGTATTAAAGCTTAATTTTATTGATTCAGAAGAGAAACAGATCGATCAATTAGGAGCCATAATAGAAAACCAGCAGCATCTGAGTTTAATCCCTGATTTTGCTTCTATTCCTCTTGTCACAGACAAGAAACAAGCATTTTTCGATTACCTACGTCCTTGGGTTCGACTTCAAAATGGCATAATTCAAGATGAACGTTTGTTTTTACAGCGCTCATTGCAGCACCTTAATGATGGTCTAGCGCTCACAAATGCTGAATACTATCGAATTGAGGAGATAGCCAATAAGTATCAATACTCTTCGCGTGCTTATAACACGGAAACACTTAAAGAGTTGTTAGTAAGAACAGATATCATCCCTGAGTCTATGGTGCTAATTCAAGCTGCCAATGAGACAGGTTGGGGAAGTTCACGCTTCGCCAGAGAGGGACTTAACTTCTTTGGTCAGTGGTGCTTCAAAAAAGGTTGTGGTTTGGTACCTCAATCTCGCACTGCAGGAATGTCCCATGAGGTTGCTGTTTTCAAATCAGTAGAAGACTCTGTGGCTTCCTATATGCGCAACCTGAACTCCAATGCCGCTTACTCTCTTTTACGCTCAATTCGCGCCGATATGCGCGCACAAGATAAAGAACCCACAGCAGATGAACTTGTTTATGGGCTAGTAAATTACTCTGAACGTCAGGAAGCTTATATTGATGAGCTTTTAGAGATGTTACGTCATAACCAGCAGTACTTGGTAGGAAATAATGAAGAAAAGCCTTCTGTTTAGTTGTTTAATCGTTGCCTGTAGTTCAGTGCAAGCGGCCCCAATATCATTAGAGTATCAAGGTTTTTATCAAAGATTAAAGCAGGTCAATAAGGGTCACTATCCACTTGTTGAGCTTGCCTTTTTTGTACCAGGCAAAGATAAGTGTCATATAGAAAGCGGTACAATATCAACAGAGAAAGAGTCATTTCCCTTAACGATAACTAAAGATCAACGCCTATTCCTTCCATTTGATGATAAATTAAAATCAGATAGGGCATTGATTAACTTAAATATTAAAGGGCAGGCTGAAAACTGCAATATCTCTATGCAAGTACGAGCTAAGCAAACAAAGCTTAATTACGCTCAAAGCGAACTTCTTGAGATACAAGCGCAGATGGATGCGCTGCTCGATGAGATGCAGGGATTTCCTATGCGCCATTTCAGCTCTGACATTGCCGGCATCAACTTTGTTTTCGAACCCGACAGTAAAGTATCAGTGAAAATTGATGGCGTAGAGCAGTTAGTGACTGGCAGTTTACAGCTAAGTCGTGAACAAATAAGCCAACTAAAAGCGCTTGAACTGGCATCAAAACCTAAGGTGATCAGCCCAAGAACTTTATAGCAATTAATAAAAACCAGCGAAAGCTGGTTTTTTTATGATTAATCTTGCCATTTGATTAAGGCGTATAAGTACTCACGATATTAATTTTGTGCTCAGGATTAACGCGTTTCGCCTTGCTTGCTGCGTCAAGATCGATATGACCGTTATTTGAAACATCAACAAAATCAAACGCGGGAAGATCAGACTCAGCCACTTCCCCTTTTAGCGGTGCATTCGCATCGCGAGTCAGTGAGATAAAATCAAACTGCTCTCTATCTACACCTTGAGAAGGTGAGGTATTTTGCATTGCGGTAAAGATAGACTCGATGCGACCAGGATGTTCAACATCCCACTGATTGAGCATCTCTTTCACCGAAGCACGTTTTAGGTTTTCCTGAGAACCGCATAGATTACACGGAATAATAGGGAAGCCCTTAAGCTCTGCATATTCGGCAATATCTTTTTCGCGAGCGTACGCCAGAGGACGGATCACCATATTGGCACCATCATCGGAAAGTAGCTTAGGTGGCATCGCCTTCTGCTTTCCAGCAAAAAACATATTCAGGAACAAGGTCTCAATAATATCGTCTCTGTGGTGTCCCAGTGCAATCTTAGTTGCACCAATTTTTTGTGCGAAACCATAAAGGGTTCCACGACGAAGACGTGAACACAAAGAGCAGGTCTTTTGACCTTCAGGGATCTTATCTCTGACAATAGAGTAGGTGTCTTTCTCTAAGATATGATAAGCCACCCCTAAACTATCTAGGTAGGCTGGCAAAACATGCTCTGGAAAACCAGGTTGTTTCTGATCTAAATTTACCGCAACAATCTCAAACTTAATGGGCGCACGTTGTTGAAGGTCTAATAGAATATCAAGCATGGCGTAACTATCTTTACCACCGGAAAGGCAGCACATTATCCGATCGCCTTCTTCAACCATGTTGTAATCGGAGATGGCTTTACCGACTTCGCTTCTGATTTTTTTCTGAAGCTTTTTCATTCGGGTAACTTGTTGAGCAGATAGATCGACAGACATAAAAAAACGCGCCTAGTAACACTTGAATTACGGGCGCGTAGTATATATTAAAATTTTTCGGTTACAAAGTATCAGCTCTCATCTAATGGCGATTTATAGCCATCAGGTTTGATGGCAAGAAGGTCGCAATTGATGCTATCGATAACATGTTCAGCCGTATTACCGATTAATGCAGCTGAAAAGCCAGTTCGTCCTACCGTGCCTAAGATAACTAGCTCAGCATCGAGCTTTTTAGCCACATCTGGGATCACATCTTCAGGTAACCCCTCTTTAACGTGACAATTATCAGTACTTATTCCTAAGGTGAGGGCAAGTTCGCAAACTCTCTCCTCATGCTGCATACGTATCGTTTCACTGTAAGTGTGAGCATCAAAATCTGGCAGTTCAATGGCTAAATTCACTGGTGTTCCAGGGTAGCCATTAACAAGATGAACCTGAGCGTCGAATTTCTTAGCGAGATCTTTTGCATGTTCAACAATCTTGCTGTTTAGGCTGATATGATCTTCATCTTCTGAGCCCACATTGATGGCACATAAGATCTTACCCGCAACTGGCCAGTCATGCTCTTTCACCAGTAAAACAGGGACAGGGGACTTACGCATCAAGTGCCAATCGGTAGGCGTAAAGATAACCGACTTTAACTTGTCGTGTTCATGTGTCCCTTTAACAATCAGATCAAACTCACTGGAGATGGCATGCTGAATAATGCTCTCAAACGGACGATTGTGCCAGATCACTTCACTTTCGATTGTCACTTCAGAGGTGGAGTAGTGCTCGACAACCTCATCGATCCAAGCTTGGCGCTGGGCAATAACACCTTGGCGCATCGCTTCACGCTCCTGACCAGATAAGATGGATGTCATCTCATAGGAGAAATCAAAAATAGAGAGAAATACTGTTATGCTAGCTTGATTTCGGGTAGCAAGCTCAACAGCCCTTGCAAGAGCTGGTTGAGTATCACTGGTTGGATCGACAACAACTAACAGCTTTTTATATTCCTTCATATCTTACCCCTTTCTCATTCGATACCTTAATAATGAGCTACATAGCATAAAAGACATTGCTTTAGATCAAATGTACTCACGTTTCCATAGCTTGTTATAGCATTTTTTTTTGCTAAGTTACTTATCTATTTAGTATTAATCTGTAATTTTTTATATAGAAAATCAAATGAGGTGAGGGGATTTGTTAGATGATGAGAGATAAGAGCAATAAAAAAGCGTCAATACAAAGTACTGACGCTTAGATATTCAAACAAACCGAAATTGGACGTTAGGAAAGAGCTTAACGAGCGATGGCGCTGTTACCGGCAAGTTTATTTAACGCATCGAAATTAACGATGGTAATGTACTTCCCCTTAACTTCGATTAGCTCAGCTTTTTGAAAGCGACCTAATAGTCGGCTAATAGTTTCTACGGTTAGCCCTAAATAGTTGCCGATATCGCCACGAGTCATGGTTAACCTAAACTCTTTTGGTGAAAATCCTCGGCTGCCAAAACGAGTAGCTAAATTACTGATAAATGCTGCTAATCTCTCTTCCGCATTCTTCTTACTTAGCAGAAGAATCATCTCCTGGTCGCTTTGGATCTCGTTACTCATCAATCGCATGATCTGCTGTCTGAGTTTAGGCATAGTGCCGCTGAGATCATCTAGAGTAGAGAAGGGGATCTCACACACCATTGAGGTTTCTAATGCTTGAGCAAAACTTTTATGTTCTTGGGCATGAATACCATCAAAACCAATCACATCACCGGCGAGATGAAAACCTGTGATCTGCTCATCACCCTGTTCGGTGATTGTAAAACTTTTTATGGTACCTGAGCGAATAGCAAAAAGAGACTTTAATGTATCGCCTGACTTAAAGATCTGCTCACCTTTTTGAATAGGCTTCTTTCTTTCAATGATTTCGTCAAGACGATCAAGTTCAGTAGCATTTAAGGTAAAAGGGATACATAAGGTCCCCATACTGCAATCATGACAATGAATAGCACATCCTGGAACAGCTGCACGACGACTTTTATTGTTGTCTGTCATAGTCTCTCTCAAATTTATCTATTACGCATATGTTAAACTAATTTAATAAGCTGAGCTAGTTTAGCTGCGCAATTGCAATGTACAAAGTTTGTAAACCAAATAGGACTAATATTAAGCCGCTAACCACTCTCACAGCTCTTTTCTGTACCCATTGTCCTAACATATTTGCTGCTGCGCCCGCACTCAGTAGTGCAGGCAGTGTTCCTAGCCCAAATGCCAACATAATCAAGGCGCCTTGCTGGGCCGAATGTGAGGCAACAGCCCAAGTTAATGTGCTATAAACCAGACCACAGGGAAGCCAACCCCATAAGACTCCGCCAACAAACGCTTGGCGCAGTGTTCTAATGGGCACAACACGATTAGCTAAAGGGGATAAAAAACGCCAGATAAACTTACCTAGCCGCTCTATCTGCACTACACCAGACCATATTTGGGCAATATACAAACCGGTAATGATCATCATCACACCGGCTATGACTCTTAAGGTGATGAGGTAAAGATCGATATCAAATAACATACCCAATGCACTCGCGGAGCCACCTACTAATGCACCCGCAAGCGAGTAACTTAAGATACGGCCTAAGTTATAGGTCAATAGAAACTTTAACTTAGAGGCAAGCAGGTTTTGTCCCGGTGTTGTGGCAAGTTGAGATGAAAATGCACCGACTAGGCCACCACACATACCAATGCAGTGACCAGCGCCCATTAAACCAACAAGAAAGGCGCCTGTGATGTTGTAATCAATCAAGATGGAGTCTCTGTTTTATCATCCACCTTTTTGTTATTAGTAGGCGTTGACTCATCCTCATCAAAAAGAATAGAGACGCTCTGCCTATCAAGATCGTCAAACTGCTCTGACTTTACTGCCCAGAAGAAGATCCCGATAGCGATGATCACAAATAACATGGCAATGGGGATTAACACATAGATAATACTCATAAACGAACCCTTAAGAGTCTTAGACTGTTAGCTACAACAATGAGAGAACTGGCTGACATTCCTAGGGCAGCGATATAAGGTAATACGTGACCGGTCACGGCCAGTGGGATTATAAACAGGTTGTAGCCAAGCGCCCAATACAAATTTTGTTTAATGACTCTATTGGTCAACTTAGCAACATCAACAGCATCATTAAATCGTGAAAGCTGATCGCCAAGTAAAATAAGATCGGCGCTGTTTTTAGTAATTGCCGAGCCACTACCCATAGCGACCGAGAGATTAGCCCCAGCCAGCACAGGCGCATCATTAATACCATCACCAAACATGACCACAGAGCGCTTAGTTTGTAACTTTTGCACAAGGGAGAGTTTATCACTTGGTTTTAAACCTTTATAAACCTCATCAATTCCCACTCGACGGGCAATCTCATCCACATGAATTGAGCTATCTCCACTGGCAATGGTTAACTTGTAGCCATTACTCTTAAGCGTCTTGACCGTATCAACCGCATCCTCTCTAATGGCATCTACAAGCGTGAATTTTGCCAGTAATAGCCCCTCTTGAGTCAGGTAAACTGATTGAGATAGATCGTTATCCACGCCAACAAACTCAGCACTGCCAATCTGATACTTAACCCCGCCAATAACGCCGCTTAAACCTCCACCAACAGTACTTTGCTGCTCGGTGGCTTGTATCTCACTGCGTCTAAAGGGTTCAAATGCCCTGGCTATGGGATGCAATGAAGCACTCTCTAATGCAGCTGCAATAGATAAAACCTCTCGCTTAATAGCTTGATTATAGAGGGTCACATCCTCAACGGTGAGCGTGCCACAGGTGAGGGTGCCCGTCTTATCAAAAACGACCTGCTCGATATTGGTCAACTTTTCAAATACGCCTGGCTTACGAGCGATAACACCAATACGGGTAAAAATACCGGTAGCGCATGTGACTGCGGTTGGGGTAGCAAGGGCTAGAGCACAAGGGCAAGTTGCGACTAATACGGCTAGCGTGACCCAAAATGCATCTTCTGGCCAGTAGATACGCCAGACGATGTAAGTCATCAGCGCAATCGCCAGTATGGTCCAGGTAAAGTAGTTTGAGATGGTATCAACATACAGGGCAACTTTAGGCTTATTATTCGATGCCGCTTCCTGTAAACGGATAATCTCAGCAACTAACTGATCTTGTCCAATGGCAGTTACCTCGACCTTAACAGGATGATCCACGTTAATGGTTCCAGCAAACACCTCTTGGTTCAATGCTTTCAATACCGGCATCTGCTCGCCAGTTAACATGGCTTCATTAACGCAGGTTTCTCCCTCTAAGATCACGCCATCAGCCGCGATCACTTCACCTGGCTTAACCAAGATAACATCACCAATCTTCAGGCGCTTTGCCGGCACCTCTTCAGGCCCTGCCTCAGTGACTAACTGGGCCGTTATTGGAATAAGTTTATGCAGGTTACTTGAGCTTACTGACGCCTTCTGCCGAGCATTTTGCTCAAAATAACGGCCCAGTAGAAGAAAGAAGGTGAACATGCTGACGGATTCAAAATAGACTTCACCGGTTCCATTGACAGTTGCGATACAACTGGCGACATAGGCGCCCAGTATGGCGATGGAAACAGAGACGTCCATATTAAGCCGTCCGCTAAACATGGAGCGTATGGCGCTAAAATAGAAAGGTTGGGCCGAATAGAAAACCACTGGCGCGGCGAAAATCATACTCACCCAGCGAAAGTAGTCACGATACTCAATATCCAGATCGGTAAAGAAATCAGCATACAGGGCAAGCGCAAACATCATCACCTGCATCGTCGCAAAACCAGCAAGACCAAGCCTTAATAGAAACTTACGACTACTCTCTTTGCTCTGCTTCTCCTGCTCATCAACTTGATAGGGGGCCGCCTGATAACCAATCTGACTAATGTGATTTAAGATGTCACTGAGCTTAATCTGATCCGTTAACCAACTGACCTGTGCTCTCTCGGTTGTCGTATTAACCACAATAGATTGGATGCCGGCAATATGTTTCAGCTTGTGCTCAATTAACCAAGCACAGGCAGCGCACGTGATCCCATCAATAGAGAGCGAAACCGTTGAGATATCACTTTTGCTATAGACAAAGTCCTGCTGAATTTCAGGTAGGTCAAAGGCTGAAAAGGTGCTTAATTCATCGGGAACAAGTGCGGTTTGTTTACTGCCAGGCTCAGTGCGGAATTTATAGTAGTTTGTTAACCCAGCATCGATAATTGCCTGAGAAACAGCTTGGCAACCTGGGCAACACATTAGCTCATCGCTATCATTGATACGTGTTGTAAATTGAGACCCTGTCTGAACGGGCTCGCCACAATGGAAACAATCACAGTGCTTCATAGTTGATCTAGTTTAACCTGTATTATACAGCAAGCAAGAGAGCGGGCAGGGCCGCTCTAGAGGTGATACCAGTTAGTTTAACCAATACTCAGTGTCATCGGCAATTTGCAGACGCTTTTGAATGCGCCAGCTTTGATCGTACCCTTCTAATCTAACCTCCCAAGCACCTGTAATAGGCTTATCCAAAGAGACACGGTACGCCTTATCGCCACTGGCCGTTACAACCAGCTTAAAGTCACGACTCTCTATTGTTGGGTGGTAGAACTCAACTTTCAGTGCAGCTAAATACTCCTCACCACCGTGTTGAATAATAGTTAGCTCATTATCGTCAACCTGAAGTTCAAACTGCATACCAAGTTGCTTGGCATACTTGATCTTCTTCAGATCCATATTAATACGCTTACCATCTTTATAATAATCTTCTGAAACGAGCGCATCTTTATTATCAATGGCGATGAAGAGTAGGTTGATACTCGCCACCACAGCACATAGCGGCAAGATAATTAGGAACCAAGGCCAGAACTGCTTATACCAGGCTTGAGGTTGTTTCATGTTAAATACCTATGAGAAAAATTGCGACTATCTTAACGTTAAAAGTGTGATTTAGCACCCTAAAAAAAAGGCCTCGATACGATCGAGGCCTTCCTGTTACTTAGATGTAACTACTTGTTTGACAAGCTATAAACATAAGCTGTGATTACGTGAACTTTCTCTTCACCTAACACATCTTTCCAAGCAGGCATCACGCCACTACGACCATTAATAATCGACTGTTCGATAGCGCCACGGCTACCACCATACAACCAAACATTATTAGTCAGGTTAGGGGCACCCATAAACTTATTACCAGTTGCATCCATACCATGACAGGCAAAACAGCCTTTCATAAAGGAAGCTTGACCCTGTGCAGCAAGCGCTTCATCGTGATCACGACCCGCAAGTTTAGTGACATATTCAGCTAAACCTTTAACTTCGCTATCTTCGATTGGTAGTCCGCCCTTAGGAGGCATCATACCGTGACGGCCATTAAGGATAGAGGTCTTAATCGTGGCAAGTTCACCACCATATAACCAGTCATTATCAGTCAGGTTAGGGAAGCCTTTACTGCCACGTGCATCACTACCGTGACACTGTGAACAGTTTTGTAGGAACAGACGTCCACCCACCTTTAGGGCTTCTTCGTTCTTAACTAGCTCCTCAAGTGGAGTTTCAGCATACGCCTTGAAGATAGGGCCAAACTTCTCATCGGCGCGCTTAACTTCTTGATCATACTGAACCCAACGACCCTCTTTAGCGGCAAGTTCAATTGCTGCTACTGAGTCTGCCTTAATACCATTTTCAGTACCGATACTCTGGTTTGAACTCGACCAGCCAAGAAGGCCTTTGTAGTTACCAAGACCTGGGTAGAGGGCAAGATAAACCACACCAAAAACGATAGTGATGTAGAACATATAACTCCACCATTTCGGTAGTGGGTTATTTAGCTCTTCGATACCATCGAAGCTGTGGCCCATTGATTCGCCTTCTTCAACACCAGTGGTGTTTTTAGAGACGAGTTTTAATAGGATGAAACACCCTGCGATTACCACAATAGTGAGTACAGATATCCATATACTCCAAAAGTCAGTCATCAATGCCATCACTTATGTTCTCCTGAACCCTTGTTAAGTTCATCTTCTGAAAAAACAAGGTTAGCCGCTTCGTCAAACTGATCTTTACGACAAGAGCTGTAAGCCCATGCAAATATACCGATAAAGGTAAACATCACGACAATAGTAATAATGCCTTGTATTGTTCCGTAATCCATATAATTGCCTCCTAATTATTTCAGTGCATGCCCTAAGGACTGCAGATAGGCGATGAGTGCTTCCATCTCAGTTTTACCTTCAACGGCTTTCTGAGCACCCGCAATCTCTTCATCGGTATAAAGGTCTTGGCCTTTGTTTCCACCTTTATGAAGACTACGTAGAATTTCCATCTTCTGGCCTGTTAACTTGCCATCAAGCTTGTTTTCAGCCAACCAAGGGAAACCAGGCATATTTGATTGTGGTACCACTGCACGTGGGTCAATCAAATGAACTTCATGCCATTTATCACTGTAGCGACCGCCAACACGGGCAAGATCAGGACCTGTACGCTTAGAGCCCCACTGGAATGGGTGATCCCATACAGACTCACCAGCAACAGAGTAGTGACCATAGCGCTCAGTTTCTGCACGTAGTGGACGGATCATCTGGCTGTGACAGTTATAACAACCTTCACGGATATAGATATCACGACCTTCAGTTTGCAAGGCTGTATATGGAATCAATCCATCCACAGGCTCAGTGGTGTCTTTTTGAAAAAGCAGAGGAGTGATCTGCACTAAACCACCAAAACTAATGGCGATCACAGTAAAGATACCCAGAAGACCGATGTTTTTCTCGACTAACTCATGATTAAATTTCATCAAATCTACCCCTTATGCTTCTGCTAATGCAGGCAAAGACTCTTTAGGTGCTTTAACTGTCTTGAACACGTTATATGCCATGATCAACATACCGGTTACGAAGAAGCAGCCACCAAGGAATCGTACAAAGTAGAATGGGTATGAAGCTTCGATACTCTCAACAAAGCTATAAGTCAATGTACCGTCAGAGTTAACTGCACGCCACATCAGACCTTGCATCACACCAGAGATCCACATAGAAACGATATATAGAACAGTACCGATAGTTGCCAGCCAGAAATGGACATTAACCAAATTTGAGCTGTACATACGACCGTGTCCATATAGAACCGGGATAAGGTGGTAAAGAGAACCAATAGACACCATAGCAACCCAACCTAGCGCACCAGAGTGAACGTGACCAACCGTCCAATCAGTATAGTGAGATAGTGCGTTTACTGTCTTGATTGCCATCATTGGGCCTTCGAAGGTAGACATACCGTAGAAAGACAATGAAACAACAAGGAAACGTAATACAGGGTCAGTTCTTAGTTTATGCCAAGCACCAGAAAGGGTCATGATACCGTTAATCATACCACCCCAAGAAGGAGCGAATAGGATTAGAGACATCACCATACCAAGTGACTGGGTCCAATCTGGAAGTGCTGTGTAGTGAAGGTGGTGAGGACCAGCCCAAATATACAAAGCAATCAATGCCCAGAAGTGAACAATAGAGAGACGGTAAGAGTAAACAGGACGGCCCGCTTGCTTAGGAACAAAGTAGTACATCATACCTAAGAAACCAGCAGTAAGCAGGAAGCCTACAGCGTTATGTCCGTACCACCACTGCACCATAGCATCAACTGCACCAGCATATAGAGAGTAAGACTTCCATAGGCTAACAGGTACAGCCATAGAGTTAACTATGTGCAATACAGCAACAGTGATAATGAAGGCACCAAAGAACCAATTCGCTACATAAATATGGGATGTAGTACGCTTGATTATCGTGCCGAAGAAGACTACAGCGTAACATACCCAAACTAAGGTAATTGCGATATCAATTGGCCACTCTAGCTCAGCGTATTCTTTACCACTTGTAATACCAAGAGGCAGAGTGATCACTGCAGACAGAATGATGGCTTGCCAACCCCAGAAGGTAAATGCGGCTATTTTAGGTGCAAATAACTTGGTTTGACAGGTACGTTGAACGATGTAGTAGGATGTTGCGAAAAGTGCTGAAGTACCAAACGCGAAAATCACGGCATTTGTATGCAGAGGTCTAAGACGACTGTAAGTTAACCATGGAGTATCGAAGTTTAGTTGTGGCCAGATTAACTGAGCCGCGATCAATACACCGACTGACATACCAATAATTCCCCACAAAACGGTCGTGAGTGCAAATTGGCGAACAACGGTGTAATTGTAATCAGCGCCTTGAGGCTGGGAATGGTTCATTTTATTGCTTCCACTGCTTATTACTTATACTTATAGTGAGTAAACTAAAACTTTACCCGTGAAAAATGACATAACTATGCATTCCCTACGGAACACATGGGGGCATGTCAATGTGTTGCCCTGCAATTTTGTGATATTTGCAAGGTAAAGCAATGATACTTGAGCTATGTCAAAAAAGATAGGAATTGAGGTGTGTTAAAAGTTGATCTAGATCAAGCTACTACATAGAATGTAAAGACTTTACCACTAAAGGTTAATATTTGTGCTACCTGTTAAGTTTTTGTCTCAATTAAGGCTCTACTTTCCACTACTTATCATCTTAAGTCTCATGGGTTGCTCTAAAGAAAAGTCTCCTGAAACAAGCGGCTTTGTACAGGATGATACACTTTGCCAATTCCATTTGGGTTATTGTGACAAAAATGTTGCCGACATCAACTTACAACTCTTAATCACTCCCTTTGATACCCCAAGTGAAAAGCCACTGAATATCAGTATTATCAGCTCTAAGGAGATTGATGATCTTAAGGTTAAAATAGAGGGGAGGGATATGTTTATGGGGGTTATCCCTGTAAATATGAACAAAGCTGGTGAAAACATATATAAAGGGGAGCTAATATACGGTTCTTGTAGTAGTGATTATATGGTTTGGCGAGCGTTTGTTAGTTTTACGCTAAAAGGAGAGGCAAAAGTAGCCATCTTTGACTTTTTAGCAGATAACCAAGTCTAAAGAGACGTAATGACGAAAGAGTAAAGTTAGAGAGTGAGCCGAGGAGGGGAATTGACTCACTCTCTAGAGAAAGCAGTAATAATTAATCGTGTAACTTCTCTTTTAACATGTTAAAGACCTCAATATTTTCAATAAACAGATCCAACAACACAGGGTCGAAGTGGCTACCAGAGCCCTCTTTCATCGCTTTCATCACCTCCTCTAATGGCCATGCCGGCTTATAGCAGCGTGCATGTGAAAGCGCATCAAATACATCGGCAATGGCGACAATTCTCGCAAAAATGTGTATATCCTCTCCCTTTAAACCCGAAGGGTAGCCCGAGCCATCAAACTTCTCGTGATGCTGAAGTGAGATGATGCTTGCAGCCTTTAAGATAGGCCGTTCAGATCTCGCTAAAATATCATGACCAACTTGAGGGTGCTGGCGCATAACGCTCCATTCGGCAGCATCTAACTTCCCAGGCTTTAACAAAATCGAATCTGGTGTAGCAATCTTACCGATGTCATGCATGGGAGATGCGTGCTTAATCAACTCGGCATCCTGTACATCAAGACCAGCAATGAGCGCAAGCTTAAAGCAGTAAGCAGCCATACGTTTAACATGGTTTGCCGCCTCTTTAGAGCGACTCTCTACCACATCCCCCAGTCGCAGAATAAGCTCCGACTGAGTATCTTCTAACTCCTTATTGAGCAGCAGGTTTTCAAATGCAACGCCGACATTGATGGCAAAGATATCAATCAGTTTCTTATCGAGATCATCAATACTATTGATCCCACCCATATACATAAGGTTCACCCAGCCACTCTTAGCGGGGAAATAGCCAACGAAGCAGTCTTTCTCATAGATACAGTTTTTCTCTTTCAACGCCTGCAGCAGCTTCTCTTTAATATTCTCGGGGATCTCTTTGTCATGATGGCTTGAATATTGGCCAGTTCCTGCGAGAACTCTAAGTTTATTTGCGCTGACCTGCTCACTCATAGCATCGACAGAGCTGCAGGAGAAAAGAAGGGTTTCACTATCGAAATTAAGTAGGGTAGCAACTTGGGTTAATAAGCCGTCAGCAAAGTTATGTAGGGTTCTCAACTCGAACAAACCTGAGGTGGCTTGAACCACTCTTTCAAGCCCTTTACGATGCCTGATCTGGCTCTCTTTAGCTTCCTCTATCTGCATAATATCGCGGTAGGATCTTAATGCGGAGTAAACACTGGTAACGAGTTTTCGCGAATCAAGCTCAGCCTTGGCTTTATAATCATTAATATCATAATTAACAATTACATCCTCTTCTGGCGCTTGACCTGGTTGGCCAGTTCGTAAGATTAAGCGGATTGCCTTATTAACATGATCTTCCCTTATCCACCTAACCAGCTCTAAACCTGCGTGATCACTCTCCATCACTACATCAACGAATGCCATCGCGATATTCTTCTCTTTGAGTAAGATCTGTTTCGCTTCTTCACCGCTATATGCATTGATAAATTCCAATGTACGGTTATCGAGTTTAAATCTTGATAGCGCGAGTTTGGTGACAGTATGGACATCAGGTTCATCATCAACGATAAGGATCTTCCATGCAGGCCCGGAATTGGCCTGTGGCGCCTTTTTTTTACCAGAAAAGAGTGGGCTCTTCTTTGCTATATCGATCAGCATTAGACAACCTCAACAATGTTAAAAAGTTTTATCCCTGTTCATTGAGTGTAGAACAATGTCAAGGACAGTGGAAAATAGTCAAAAAAAAAAGGAGTAAGTGAGACGGCAAGCTCAAAGTGGTTTACACGTAGTTGATAACCATTCTCATTTAAGTGTAATATCTGGTTAACGCTACTCTACAAGGTAATACCATGCGCACTTCCCATGTTAATCTGTCAATTTCAGCCGATAAACTCGCCAAATTAATCCACTCTGGTGAGCTATGTGCAGCTGATTTTCGGTGTTTAGATCATGAATCTAAGCAAACTGTATGGCAGCTATGTCTATTGTGTTGCAGTAAAAGAGTCGGTTGTCTTAACCCGTGCTCTACACCTTGCAGCCAATCGACCAACTTTGTCACTCAGCCCGATTCAAATACAAGTATTGAACAAGTTGACGAAATAACAAGTTCTGGTAACAAAATCACCAACATAATTTAATTTTCGCGGCGTGATAAGCCGAATATTCTTAACGAATAAGGCGGTAAAATCCCCATGGGCGTTAGGATAAATCAAATCCGCACAACTTCATGACATATGACGATTTACGCGTTAAGATCAATAAGTTAATTTTCTCAAAGAGATGTGAAGCATCAAAAGTGTGTTTCCTACCTTTATAATAGAGCGCCTATGTTAATGCCCCCAGTGTTACCCCTATTTGAATCTTCAATCCATATTCATGAGGGGAATACCTATATCAACCAATACATTACTCAAATCAGTATCAACCAAGTCGATGATGCGGGGCTGCTCTATGAGCATGCAACTGAACTCCTTTATGAGCAGAAGAGTAACGAAAATAGCTATAAAGCTTATCGAAGTGAATTAACGACCTTCTTTCATTGGTGTTTTGATGTCGCCAAACTTTCACCAGCAAAGCTCACGAGGAGAGAGATATCTCGCTATCTTGATTATTGCGAGAACCCGCCCAAAGCGTTAATAGGCTACTTTAATGTCGCCCAGTTTAAGCTTGATAAAGCCAGCGGAGACAGGATGCCGAATCCAGCTTGGCGACCCTTTGTTGGTAAAAAGAAGCTGGGCAAAGAGCAGGACTATACGCTCAGTGAAAACGCCTTAAAAACCAAAGTCGCGATTCTCTCCTCCTTTTATAGCTACTTAATGAGCGAGGACTTTTGTGAACGTAATCCAGCACAAGCTTGGATGAATCACAGCCGCTTCTCATCAAAGAAGAAGTACCAGATAAAAGATGAAGAGGGCAGTATGCTCTCGTTTACTGAGCTGCAATGGTCATATGTGATCTCAACCGTCGAGCACCTGGCAAAAGAGCAACCTGAGCTTCATCAGCGCAGCTTGTTTCTAATTAAGCTTATCTATTTCTGCTACCTGAGAATTTCAGAAGTCAGTGCAAGGGCGGGTTACACACCTGTGATGGAGCAGTTCAGACAAAACAGCCAAACGGGGATCTGGAGCTTCTATATTCCACAAAGCAAAGGTGGCAAGCAGCGCTCCGTCGCAATATCAAAGGGGCTATTAGCAGGGCTAGTTGAGTACAGACGATTTCTGAAGCTTCCAGATTTCCCGGTTATTGGCGAAAATCACCCACTGTTTATACGCCATCGTGCAGCTGGTAGGGGCAGGGAAGTTGGCACACTTAACGCAAACCTAGGCATACGCCAAATTCGTGAAGAGATAGATAAGATCATCGAAAATGCAGCTAAAAGCATCGAAAATGATGGATTATTCGAAGATGCGTATCAGATGAGAAAGTTAACCGCGCATAATATTAGGCACACAGGGATCACCCACGACATCAATATTAATGGGCGGCCACTGTCACACGTACAAGCAGACGCCGGCCATGAGAGTATCGATACCACCTCACAATATCTGCATACTTCACAAATTGAGCGCCATCACAGCGCCCAGAACAAACCATTAGATCACTTACACGGTATCGAATAAAAGTACCGTTTAAGCGTTATCCCCATGGCGCGTTAAGAGTGTTTTGTTTCCGATGGTAAAGAGGCGTTTGAATTTTGGTCTCGCTGCGGATTCCCTTGGTGTAATGCGGCCCTAGTAGTCAAAAGAAAAAGCCGAAGAAACAGCCGATGTGACCATCCCAAGTAAAGCGCCTTATTGGTGGGGGCAGCTCATAAGGAAAGGTCGTGCCCGTGGCCTATCTCCCATTTTTGCACTTACACAGCGCCCAGCAGAGTCTGATAAAACAGCGATCGGTAACGCCACACTCTCTAACAAAAAGTTGAACAGGAAGCCAAATAGAAAATAACACAGAAAAAGAATGCGCATAGATGACCGTAAAATTAACGGAAAATAGTTAGGTAAACTGCTAAGTGGCCAAAATGAAGAATTAGTAGGGTTAAAACCTCTGGATTATGTAGAAAGAAACGATATTACGGGGGATATTAAAAAGCGTAACTTGAATAGAAACCAACCTAAATTTTATAGAATAAATTTGAATTTCATAGATATTACGCACAGTTACTTGATATCGATATTGAGCAAGAGTGTATTAGACAGTAGGATGCATGTTATCCAAGTTAGACTGCACACACTTTATAAGGCTAGAAATGATGTGGTGGGCAACACTGATCGGTGTTCGTTGCACATTAACATAATGTCTTAATCAACGTTTAAGCGTGCTTTAAATATATTTTATGGAGTTAGGTATGGCTGGTGAACGTTCAAAAAGTATAGGCGAAATTGGTGAAAGCATCGCTGAAAACTTTTTTAGTAAAATTGGCTGGGGATCACCTCAAAAAGGTGTATATTACCCGTGTTACAATAAGAAAAACCATGCACTAAAAGCCTCTGTTGGTGGAGAAAAACATCAGCATGGTATCGATTTCCAAGTGTCGTATAAATCAACTTTAGAATCTGAAACTTTAAATAACTTATTAATTTCTGTTAAACATAGTAAAGATAGACAGTATCCAAAGTCTGCAACTAAAGAATTTAAAGGGTACATTAGTGATCTGGTCGATTCTATGCAATGCTTTAAGCGATCACCACATTATCGTGATATATCATCAAGTCATGCAGGATGTAGAACAATAAATGATATACCTGTTCTTTTCTTTATCTCAAGTAAAGACAATGAACACTACGACTTCACAAGTCATTTACAAAACTCGAGATTCATGAATGATTACGATGATGTAAAAGAGCTATATATCATTGACAACAGGAAGGTTTCATTCATATTAAATGTTTTGAATTATATAGAAAGTCATTATCCAGATTATGAATGGTACTTTTTCCACCCTTCAACAGGTATGAACATTGGTGACATCAACATTCGCCAGCATAGCAAACAAATGCAGATTGAATTTCTTACTAGTCCTTTTATACCTTTTGTTTTGAAAAAGAAGATCGGTGATCATGAAACATGTAAGTTTTTCTTAGCATCCATTGACAGTTTCACTCAAGATAATTTTTCAAAGCTAGTTACATATTGTAGAAATAATACAAGTGATAACATCAGTGATGTAGAGATATCAATGCACGATTATTTTCTCGATGACAACTTAGGAGATACAAGGAAAGTGCTTAGTGCTCATGATATAGAGTTAGATGTTAAAGTTTCAAATTATAACCCTAGTTTTAGGAGTCTAGCTAATGAGTAATGTATTTTTTATCCCTACAGGTGATTATCTAAGACAATTCATTGGGAACTCAATGGTAAAACCTTCTGACATTAAAGATATATTAAAAAAAAGAGGGGTGTATTCATCTTCTAATGAGAAAAAAACACTGGGACCAATATTGGTTAAAAGCGGAATATCTCCTGAAGAATTTGAATCGTTAAAGGAATCCATTCAAACAAAAGAAGAAAACCCAAAGGTTCAAAGCCGAAAACTAAAATGGGAAAGTGATGATAGTCTAATAGAAGCTATTCCTCACAATTTTGACTTTTCAAATTTAGTAGATGATCCTTTTGGGGTTCTTTCTATTGATAATGCGCCAGTGTTTACAGTTGCAGGGGATGGTACTAACACTAACCACTTAATAGCTGAAGTCACATTAAAACGAAATGATAAAACAAAGAATTTTGGTGATGATGTTACTTATCACCAATGCTCGATAGAGCTTCGAATTGATGATGATAAAAATGTGAGTTTGAATGTTTTAACAAAGCATTCTTCAAAAGAAACCTTAAATTTAGTCAATAAAGTTACTAGGCGTATACACAATCATTTGAAAGATAACGGCTATGTAAGTAATGAACCAATTGAAAAAATATTATTCGGAAATTTCACTAATGAAAATCGAATAGATTTCCTTGTCGCAATGGCAAAATCAAATGAAAAATATCTGTATTACAAAGATATGAAAAAAGTACATATGTCTCCAGATGAGGATGTGAAAGGAGTAGTCCCTACAGAGATAGAGCTTTTCGAAAAAAAAGTAAATGACCTTATGTTCAAAGGAAAAAACCTAGATTCAAGTGTTTACTTGAAAAAAAATGCACTTAAAAAGCATATTAAACTGTGTAGTGTTACTTCAAGATATGAGCTTGATGATAATGAGCATCAAGGTAGTTGCTTAGTTCGAATTCACTTTCCTGAATTTGATGATGATAGTGAATTACTTATGGAAGTAGAGAATTTAAATATACAAAAAAAACTACCTGCAGAATTAAAGTCAGATATAAAACTACAAATACTAAAGTTTTTAGAAACTAAAAAAATGACCTTGTACACTAAGTACTCAAAAAAGCAATCTAACCCGTAGCAATTCTTACTGACATAAAAATAGACTTAGGCTTTAAAACTGAACTCTACTATTCTAAGAAAAGTCCAAACCGTACCCGTTAACGGGTACGGTTTTTTTATGCCTGTTATTTACTCAATCTTGGCCACGTAAACCTTTAGCCCAGCTCTATATCAGAGCGAAAGAATCACCTTGTCGTCGTGTCATAGGATAGGGCGGGTTAACGTTGTAAAAGATGCCAATCCCAACGTGCAAGGTGCGCTTTATAATCAAGGTGTTAGCGGCAATGATCTACATTTTCCGAAGATGCGCAGGGGGCACACGAATATAGTCTCCAAACAAGTCACACCGATTGGCCAGCTCTGGTCAGAGATTAAAATGAGGTTAGGGGACTTGTCACTGTAGAGATGAGCGACTTAATTATCCAAACACACTATTAGATGATCACTGTCAATTCAGCGAGGAAACGGGCGAGTCCTCAAAGCTCAGCTATCGAGCCTCGATAGGTAAGCCAATAAACAGAAGCAGATTAACTAAGATAGATTTAGAACGGTTAGAACTATTTGAACAGCTTGGATCTACTGTGTCAGCCATACTCTTATGGCGATTCACATTGTCAGCACTCGGCAATGATAAAGCTCATCCTCATCCATGAAATTGATAAGCGTGTGACATGAATAGATTTTAAAACCAGATAGTTAGCATAAATTAACCCGCTAAGTTTTAGTTGGGTTAATGCCGATAAGTATCATTATCGGCAATTGGGGTAAGATTTTATCACTCTCTTTTTAACTCCTTATGAGGCTATCATGCAGGGCTATTTATGTAGGGTTAAAGTGATTCGAAAGCGTTATAACGTACTAATCATACTCATCTGAAACTAGCGATAATTACATATCAGTGTTGTTAACCATGGTAATACTCAGTGGCTTACAAGCATTTTAGTTGGTTCTTAGTGAGCTTGTTAATCAGCTTTAGTGCTTTGCAAGCCTAACTTATGCTCAATTGAAAGCTTACTTGTCCATGAGCAAATACCCGTTAGCTTTGGCAATATCGCGGTTATCGACATTAACAAAAAGTAGGAACAAGGAGTAAACCGTTAAAGTCGCTCTAGACGTTCTAGCAGTATATCCAGCAATACTTTGAGTAGAAATGTTTATCAGTAGCAATGTTCCAGGCATAAACCGGCTAACTATAATCAGTTAGGGTTTAGAGGAAAAACATAGATACTCCAATAATCCTCCTTAATTCAACGCGTTGCTACGTGCATGCTTTAAAACTTCTTGGGGTATTGGCGCTCAGATTTCACGTAGCGCACGATAAGAGTCGCATATTTTTGAGTGAAAAGTCGCATTTGCTGAACGTATCGCTCAATGTTTACTTTAAACTCGCAAGCCAGTATCAATTTTGAGTAAAGGCTAGATAAAGTCGTTTAACTAACATGTCTGGTTATTCAGGCAAGGTTTGCCAAAACCGATCTGCTGTTATTGGCACTGCGCGGTTATCATTTGCTAGAAAGCTTTCATTCTAACGAGTAAAGATAAACAGAATCTGTTTGCAGCCATGAAAGCCAAGTAAGAGAATTGATATCAACTGACGTCACACAGATAGTAATTGTGAGCGGCAAGCTAAAGCAGTAAGCATGATTACAGTGCTTATGAGGATCATGTATAAGTAGTTATAAAAGCTTGTGTAAGAACCTAAGTGATAGTATTTAAATCAATCAATTGAGATAGGCAACACAGCATACTCTCGTCATATATAGAAACACACAGATATGCGTACAATGTATATTATGTTAAATAAGATTCGTGTGAGTAAGGCAATCAATATTGAAGCTTCTGGATTGTCTTCTGTCTTCTGTTTGTGTTTTCTATAAACTTGTTGTCATTACCAGCTCTAGTTCGCGACGGCTACATGAATGAACTTACTCACCATAGCCAATTTGTTTAAGCTCAGCCGGAAATCATTTTCGAAAGCGCTTCATCCGCTGTCATTTGAAGAGAAATTGTTCCTACTGGTCCATCAGCGTGTTCTTTGCTGATCCGAATTAACCTTGCATCTGGTAACTGCTTAGCGATGTTCTCTAACGGTAAACGGATAACACCTGGCGTATTAAACCCTGCACCAATCTCCACAATTGCCATTTTGCGATTGAGATTATCATTGAGCCAGTTACTAATGGCATCTGCTTGAGTCTCATATGGCTTCTCAATGAACCAACTACCTCCACGTACATTCATAAAAACTGGACCGCCGCAATTAGGACAAACCGGCAATGTACTTCTATTCTCTACATACTGGGTTTCAGGGTTGATATAAGGCAGCATAGATGCAACTGACTCACGACCATCCCACACAAGATCTGTGCAAGGCGTCATACACTGAAAGCGTTCATAATCGCCTTGGGGTGTGTAGATATTTGCAGTATCAAACCCATTTTTATGAAAATAACGATCGACATTCGAAGTGATGACAAAGCTGTCACGCTCGTCGACTAAGCTGAGTAAATCTTGATAAACCTGTGTCTGCTGCGAATGATAAACATGGTTAAGGCCAGTAGCGAGATAACCCCACTTCAAAGCTTCATCATCAAATGGATAACCCATAAGCTGATATTGAAAACGAAAGCCATATTGCAACATCCCAGGAAAACGTTCAGCAAAGGCCTTTTGATCAGTGTAATCAAGCCCTGCTGAGGCAGACAGACCCGCACCAGCCCCAATAAAAACTACCTCTGCATCGGCTAAAGCCTCTCTTGCATGCTCAAATGGCTCCATGTTGCCACTCCCCTATTGCCCTATGGTATATCTCAGTTGCGTTGTCGCCGAAGGTATTAAAGACGAGATGATCGAGCTTATCAGGGTTTACCAAAAACCAATTCGCAACGGCCTGTAATGCAACATTTGCAGCCTTCTCCGCAGGATAGCCAAATACACCGGTTGAGATCCCACACACTGCGACAGACTGTGCCCCCGCTTCAGCGGCAAGTGACAAGCAGGCGTCGTAACAAGAGGCTAATTCATCAATTTGGCGTGGTGAAGGAACCGCTCCATGTTGGATAATTGGCCCTACGGTGTGTAAAACAAACTTGGACGGTAAATTGTAAGCTCTGGTTATCTTTGCAGAACCTGTTGTTTCATCACTCCCTTGTAGTTGCATCAGTTGGTTACAATCTTCACGAAGCTGAGGACCTGCTGCACAGTTAATAGCATTATCGATGCAACTATGGAACGGCTGAAAACATCCTAGCATCTGAGCGTTAGCCGCATTCGTCACCGCATCAATTTTTAATCTGGTGATATCGCCATTCCAAATGCTAATTTTACTTGCAGCTGGATAGCCACCCGTTAGACGCTCTAGAGTTGAGGCGTCAGTAACTGTTTTTTCTACCTGCTCCTTTTGAAGAATACTATCCACACAGAGGACAAGTTCCGGTGGAAGTTGACCGGGAGATCTAACAGTTAATGCAGCTTGTAGCCACCCTCTTTTCTCTTTAACAGCATGGGGAACAGGATAACGCGTAACAAATGAGGCGGACATAGGATCAGCAGCAATCACATTAATGGCTTGTTGCAGTGGATCCACAACGTCCCTTTCCGCTTTAGAAAAAGCGCTAAACAACTGGATATCGTCAGCATAGTCATTAAGTTTCATGAACTCTCCTTTCAAATACTTTATGTGGCCTCTAGCTATACGCACCATAACAAAGCAGCGACGCGTTAACATCGCAGCTCACAGTCAGTTGAAATCAGTCAGAAAGCTATATAAAAAAGTATTTAAAATTTACCGCTGTCATTTGCAGATTTTTCAGAGATGGTTTGTATCACATCCCAATGCTCAACAATCTTGCCACCATCGACGCGAAACAGATCATAAAAAGCCACATGGTCGCCAGAAAACTCACCTTCAGAGGCCGTAAAAACAAAATTGCCCTCAGCAATAATCATATGAGTATCGCTATAAGTCATGGATAAACCCGCATCAGCCATCGCTTTAATTGCTTCGCCTAAGCCATCTAGACCATCGGCAACACCGCTATTGTGCTGCAAATATGTTTCTGTGGAGACGTAATCAGTGATTTTATCCGGTGCCTTTCCATGCAAAACGTCATAAACAAAACTGGTCACCACAGCTTTATTCTCTGCTGTTTTGTCGAGATCAGTCACTACCGTGGTGCCGTCAAACTGAGTGCGACCCGATGGATTTGGCGCTGTTACTGGTGTCAGATTATCCCAATGCTCAGCCACTTTACCGTCTTCAATGCGAAAGACATCAAATGCAGCAAGATGATCGCCACCAAAAACTTTAGCGTTTTTGTATTCGTTATGGGCAACTACCATATTACCTTCAGAGATCAAACGGTGTGTTGTCGCACTAATTCCACTCTCTTTCAGTGTCGGGATCAAATCGATAAGTACAGCTGCACCATTAGGCACAGCCTGATTATGTTGAATAAGATCTGGCGCCATGGTTGCTGCTGCCTGCACTTTATCGAAATCTTTAAACAGTGATGCCATTTCAGCCACTGCGACTCCTTTTGGTGTGTCAGCAAGAACCGCAGCGCTTGCGATGACTGCACTTGCAGCAGCAATGATACTTTTCTTCATAGGGTTTTCTCCTGATCCATTTTAAATTTATGATGCATCGGTTTAGTAGATAAGTGTGACAAGCGTGAAAAATAACCAATTAACAGACTTGGTCGCTGGTATTACTGATACAGATTCAATCAGTTGACTATCACTTTAGTGGCCATGTTGCATATTGATAACTATCATAAGCCACAAGTGATGATGTGATAATATGGTGTATTTATAATTAATAGTTTGATAAATTAGAATAATGTATAAGCACCTACAAAGTATCGCAACATTTATCGCTGTCGCTGAGGCGGGCGCATTTAACAAAGCCGCCGATGCACTCGGTGTACAAGCATCTGTTGTCAGTCACCATGTGTCTAAACTAGAAGAACATCTAGGGACGACACTTATCTACCGAACCACACGTAAGGTGTCGCTGTCAGAACATGGCCGAATTCTTTTTGAAGCCTCAAAGAAATGGTTGGATGGCACTTCCCAAGCAGTTGATCAGATAATGGATGCGCAAGATGAAGCCATAGGTGCGTTAAACGTATCTCTGCCGGCATTTGTCCCTGAGCCAGAAGTGGAAAATGCGATCTTAAATTTCATTGAACTTCACCCCCATGTCTCCATCACATTGAACTATTCAGATACCTTGGTTGACTTAGTAGAGGACAATTTTGATTTATGTATTCGGCTAGGCAATCCACCCGACTCCAGTTTTATTGCCAGAAAGCTAGCTCAAACCCAACATATATTGGTCGCCTCTCCCAACTTTATTAGTCGCCACGGGATGCCCCAAGAACCGTTACAGCTTACCAAACTCCCCTATGTATCGATGGACGGCCTTGGGGATACATTGACTCTTACGCGTAGCAAGCAAAAGGTCGAGGTTCATAATACAATCTGTCAGATTAATACCAATAACATCTACGGTGCTAAAGCGGCTGCCGAAAATAGTCTTGGTATAGGTAACTTGCCGGTGGCGCTTTGTGAAAAAGCGATTGCAGAGGGCAAGCTTGTTCATATCTTGCCAAATTGGAAACTATCGTCATTTCCACTTATCGCCATCTGGCCAGATGCCTCTCGCCGCCACACCCTAGCCAAAAGGTTAGTGAATCACATTATTAATGCACTCTAGCTAGTTAGAGAATCCAATCTACCTAGAGCACGGCTAAAGTCACAGCTAGAGAAAGTAATAAGCGCCCTTCTCTTATCGATCAGTATTAACGCTCCTCAATTAACCAGGTTTCCTTTAATGGCTGAATTCGTTCATCATAGCCCCCAACAGCAAGCACTTCTCCCGATGGCAATAAAGATGTTGAATTGAACATCAGTGGTTTAGATAACTCATCACCAGTTTCAACAAACTTAAAGGAGTCTGGTTCAAACCGTTCATTTTTTACTGCGCCGCCAGCCACCAGTACGGCTCCTGATGGCAGTAACACCAGTGAATGGCGAATTTTAAACCTTGGCCAGTGCATTGTTGGCCCCGAAGTAAATTTGCCTGTATCAGGATCATAAAGCTCGCTACTTGTATAACGGCCACGAAAATCTTGCTTATTTGAACCACCCACAATCAGAACTCTTCCATCTGCCAGCAGTATTCCGCCATGTTTGTGCCGCGGTATTGTCATCTCTCCTGTGGGAGTGAACTTACCTGTATCAGGATCATATATCTCGGCAGAGCGCAGAATATCCCCCCTTGCACTGTGACCGCCTGTGACTAAGACCCTTCCATCAACAAGGGCGACGGCGACATGTGCACCACGATTCGCGTTCATTTTGCCAGACAGAGAGAAGGTTAATCTGACAGGATCAAACAGCTCGCTACTATTTAATCCAAAACCAGGTCTAGGCTCGCCACCTGTGATAAGTATTTGGCCATCTTTGAGTGGAGTAACAACTGGGCCGATCCGCGCAACAGACATATCTTCTATTGCAGTGAATGCATTCGTTTTTACATCATATATCTCTGCACTTCGGCTTATCCCCTTCCCCGTCCAACCTCCCACGATAAGCACTCTACCGTCATTGAGTAAGATACTTGCGTGGCTGACCCTAGGTTCAAGCATATCGCCAGCAGGTGAGAACTTCCTGTGAGAGGAGTCGAATAATTCAGTTGAGCGATGAATACCTTCACAGCCTCGTTGAGCACAACCTCCTGACACAAATACCTTACCGTTTTTAAGACCTGTAGCTTGGTGTGCGGCTCTTTCTACCGACATTTGAATCGTTTGAACTTTTCCCTGCTGCATGTTTTCAGCAGCAATTGCGCAGCCTTGTCTCACTATTAACGTAAACAACATCAAGCAGCTTACCAACGTCATTAGCTGCATGGGTTTTATTGAATATTTCATATTGGCACTCCTCAATAGCCTTGAAACAGGATGTAGCCCATAGCGCTCATTGGTGTCGCAGACTGCTAGCAATCTGCAGCTAGACTCAGATCAAGAGATAGCTATAGGTGTAAGGTTTCATCAATATTTAGTTCAAAGTCTGATCTGTTTAGGGGGAAGTCAAAGCCAAATAATCTGAAACGATGAGTTTATTGTGTAAGCTGAGGAGTGGGTTCGAAGCATTTTTTGAAATCATTGACGTAATTTCTGCTTAAGCGGATTTCAGCGCCATCTTCAAGTAGCAGATCGTAATCACCATTTAAGCGTGATTTATAGGAGAGCACATGTTCTATATTGACGATACTTGATTTGTGAACCCTAACGAAACGAGGATCTAACTTACCTCCTATGGATTTTAAGGTTTCAGAATGTAGATGTTGTTTGTTCTCTACTTGAATCGCGATATAGGGCGTTGCAGCTTTAATATAAGAGATGTCACTCAGTTTAATTCGAGTGTTATTTTTCCCATTGCTAACGCTGAGGTATTGAGACGGAATCTTGTGCTTTTTTAATTGAGTTTTTTTATTTTTAGCCCCTAAATAGTTGAGCAAAAACAGATACACACCATAAACCAGCACGATCTTAACTAGGTCGTTAGATAATGTAAAAGTCAGTACTTTGACAAAACCATAGCTTTGCTCACGAAAAATAGTAGATAGGCACCATATGATTAGCGGCACTAAGAGTAAATGAACAAGTGTGGCTACCAACACCACTAACCCCATTTGAAATGGCGTGGTTATCCGTCGCTGTTGAAACACAGATTTAATCAGTAAAAGAATAGGCGGGAAGAGAAACCACAAGGTTTTAAACAGTAGAGACTCAGAAAAGAAGAAGGGATAACCCCCTCTTTTGGAGTGCAGGTAGTCTTGAAAGGTGGCAAGGGTGACTATCGCTATCAAAACGAGTAGAAAAAAGCCTAAAAGCTTATTTCCAAGGGATGGCTTGAAAATAAGCGTTAGTTTATTCATCACCACCCTATGCCTCCTGAGACTGCTAGTTTACAGCGCGTTATTGCAGCGGATAGGAAGGTTTATCTTTGCCTTCACAGATCCAGTTAATCCATAGCTTGCTGTCACTGCCTTCGAGCAGGGTCACGAAGTTTCGGTTACGGATATATTTGTTAGAGCCGTGAGGTTTTATCATATTGGCTGTGACTAAGCGGGTCTCATCAAGGTATTCCATCTCATCGTTGGTCACGGCTAATATGCCTAGCCACTGAATGTAGGTCGGCGCAGGATGCACGATACCAGATGAGATCACCTGATGGATGCTGTTTGTCGAGCCGCCGCGCTCGTCACGAATGATCCCCAAACCGCCTAAGTGGACATCACCGGATAACATCACTGTTTTGCCTTGACGCCTGTTGGCATTGTCGAGCAATCTCATGATTAGTTTGAGCCGCTCGCCTTCATGCTCTTTTGCTCGCCAGTGATCTTTTAGATCGTCCGTAAGTTCCTCCTCCCAAGGGGTCGCATCGAGTGCGCTCTCGGCGAAGGAGAAATCACGATATACCACAGGTACAGCGCTTAGGATCAATAGATCACCATCGGTGCACTGCGTATCTAGCGCTGTGAGTACATCTTTCCAGTGATCATGACACATCACCTCAGTGATAGATCGCTCAGAGCGGTTATCTAAGGTAAGGATATTAAAGTGCCTAAACTTCACGAAACTACTAAAGTGCGTGCTGTGTGCTTGATCACAAAGCAGTGTCTTATTCAAATCACCTCTTACCTGTAGCAAGGAGAACAGCTTTTTAGCACTGGTAAAGATCGCTTTGTAGACATCACATCTCTGTATATCGGCAGGGAAACTGCCCCAACCATCTATGATGTCATGATCATCCCACATCATTATCGATGGAATAGATGAGAGCATTTTGGCCATGGCAGGTTTATTCCAACGGTCGAGGTAGAGGTCGACATAAAATCGCTCTAACTGATCTATCATTCTCTTGCTCGGCGTATATTTAATCTTCTGTTTACGGGATCCCTCATTCCACGCTTTTAAGGTTGGCACAGTGCTCCAGATGGAGTCAGCATAAACCTGATCGCCTCCCATCAAGAGTAGTGAAAATGGCGCTTCTTGATGCTGCTCTGCCATCTCATCCCACAAACGATAGGGGTTATCGGTTGATGCCATGAGTTTATAATCGGAGAAGCCATTGCATGAGGCGTAGCCAATTTTAGGCGGCTCATGCTCTGCTGGTACATAGAAGCTCCACTGGGATTCACCTCGTGCATCGTTCACGCTCTGCCCGTTTGATTTAATGGAGTATGTGATATCTCTTGCATTACCAAGGGGGGTATTCAGTTCCGCTCGCCACACAGTACCGGCGCCCATTTCACCGATTTTAACGGCTAGTGTGGTGCCGGTTGGTGAGTTAACTTCGGGAGTTGTCATCTTACTGTCTGTCACAAAAATGATGGTGTAGAGGGTGTTAGACTCCAAGCCTAAAATGGGTCCCAAAAGTAGTTTATTTGCCATGATAAAAATCCTTTTCGCCTTATCAATTACAATCCATATCTAAGATATTTTATATCTATGCTATCGTCGGTATAACCTACTCTTCACGGGGTAATTAATCAATCTCAGGAAAAAAGATGGAGTTAATTGATGGCAATTAACACTAGCGCAGAGCTTTCGGATGAACAGTTAGCCTTTCTTCAAAAGCTCCTCAACGATGAACTTAGGAAGGTCAATGGTAATATTGATCAGCTAGAGGCGCAGACAGAGGCAACGTCTAAATGCTCCCACTTAGACGCAGTCGACTTGGCAAGCCAGATAGCAGCTCAAAGGGCGGCACATTCGGTGTTAGAGTCGCAGCGGCAACAGCTGAGTGAGATTGAACGTGCAATGGCTCGGTTAAAGGTGGGGACTTATGGCTTATGTGAGCAAACAGGCGAGCCCATCGGGTTCGAGCGGTTAGCAGTTCTACCTTGGGCTAGACATACAGTGACTTAACTAAAACTCTAAAGCCCTTATTCAAAGTAGAGATACGCCATCAGTCAGTACTGTTCACACTGCCCGCTTAATCGAATATGACTGTCTCTATACTCACTTAACAAGCTACCGCTTGAGGATGACATCTGCTGCCAATGCTGAGTCTGTGCGCCGTACTTATCATGCACCAGTGAAGTTAGGTACTGTTGAATTGAGCCTGTGACATAATCTTCATCACGGCCGTGCCAAGGCACAAAATATCTGAGCTTGCCGCTGCTGGTTTCACTATCCCAATTAAATGCACAAAAACCGTGTATATCGAGGCTGGAAAGCTGCTCAATTTTACTCCCTAACCAAGTGGTGTCTGCCAGTGTTTCAGTATCATTAAGTTGCAGTAGATAGATGCCAGAGGTGCAATCGACATACAAGTGCCCTGCCTCTTCAAGCCCGTCTATAATGGCTTTAGTGCTGAAATGAGTCACCTCGACAGGATGAAAACTTGGGATCGATAAGTAACAACTCGCGGTATTGGGCTCTTCAATAGAGGGGTTGGTAGAGATAGCGGCTGAGTCTCCACTAGAGTCTGCGATTAGTGTGCGGTGAGTGGTATGCAGCGATACTTGAGTGACGGTCTCAGCCTTTAACATATGCCAAGCAAGCGCATAGGCGCCACTACCACAGAACTGGATCTCTCCTGCGATATTACGCCATTTTACATAGGCATTACCCGGCGACTCGATATAGACAAAACCATGATCGAAACCATCACTCACGTTACTGTTTGCTGCTGCAAACTCTGCGCGTGCTTTCGAGGAGTAGAGATGAATATATTGCAAACTGCCGGGCAAGGTTTTACGACTATTATCGTCAGAACTGCAAAAGGTGCGAATTTTAACGGTGCGATCAGCATCAAACATGTTAGCGCTAATTTGACTAATGCTCATTTCAAGCCCTTACTACTATGATGGCTGACTAATATTAGTATAGTCGTTTAACTATCTACTTAACGCTCTTCAACTTGATCTAGGTAATCCCCATAACCTTCTGCGGTCATATCGTCACGATGGACAAAGCGCAGAGAAGCTGAGTTGATGCAGTAACGTAAACCACCACGATCGGCTGGGCCATCGGGAAAAACATGACCTAAATGGCTGTCACCGTGAGTTGAACGAACCTCAGTTCGAGTCATACCATGGGTATTATCACGTAGTTCACTAACATGGTTATTCTCAATCGGCTTGGTAAAGCTCGGCCAGCCGCAACCTGACTCATATTTATCTGATGAGGCAAATAAAGGCTCTCCCGATACCAGATCCACATAGATCCCCGGCTCTTTATTATTTAGCAGCTCACCAGTGCCTGGACGCTCTGTGCCATTTTCTTGTGTCACTCTATACTGCTCTTCAGTTAGGGCTGCCACTGCTGCTGCGGATTTCTCATAACTCTTCATCATCTACCTCTTTTGATTTGAGATTAACTGCTAAACACCTATCTTGACATAGGGGAACTTCAAGATGCTTCTACATCAACACCACGCCAAAAAGCGATGTAGTTTTCTATCTCTTTTGCTGCATCTAATGTTTCGGGATAACACCAAGCTGCAGCTTGATTAATTTTACCATCGACAACCACTGAATAGTATTGTGCGTGGCCTTTCCATGGGCAGTGGCTTGTAAAATCACTTGGCGTAAAATAGTCACTGTTAATAGAATCAGGAGGGAAATAATGATTCCCCTCAACCACTATCGTCTTATCAGATCGCGCTATCACAGCGCCGTTCCAGCTTGCCTTCATGAGTTTATCCTCACAGTTTAATAACCCGTCATTTTAGTTGGGTTAAATCATCTAATGCCCAAGGGAGCAACTCTCCAACCGTTGGGTGTGGGAATACCGCTCGGCGAAAGGTTTTATAGGAGGCCTTACTCTGCATAAAGGGAGCAAAGACACCAATGATCTCATCACCGCCAGTACCAAATACAGTTGCCCCTAAAATCTCCTCACTCTCTGCATCAACAAAGATTTTCACCACACCTTTGGTTTCCTGCTTCTCTTTGGCCCGAGAGATTCGACTCATTGGCAGTGTTGCCATCAGTACAGACCGTGAAGATTGACGCGCCTCTTTTTCACTAATCCCAACTCGCGCCAGCGGTGGGTCGATAAACATAGAGTAAGTGGTATCACGCATTGAAAGTGTACGATCCAATTCAGGCGCCTCATCATTCAGGCCCATTAAACGGCTATAGTGATCCCAAAATATCTCACCATCATTGACCGAGGTATGGGTAAATGCGCCTTTCCCATTGACATCGCCCACCCCGTAGATATGGGGATGATTGGTTTGAACCGTTTGATTGACCTTTATAAATCCGCGATTATCGGTGTCTATCCCAGCCGCAGCTAAATTTAGACTGTCACTGTTCGGTACACGGCCAATGGCAAACAGGGTATGCGAAGCGGCTAAGGTTTTCGGCTCGCCAGCCTGTGTGTAGTGAATATTGATTTTATCTACGCCTTCACCTTTTGAGACCGACTCTATTTGACTGTTGTAGATAATCTCAACACCTTCGGAGACTAAAATATCTTCGGCGATCTCACCAATATCATCATCTTCTCTTGCTAGCAGGGCGGTGCCACGTTCAAAAATAGTGACCTTACTGCCAAATCGACGAAAAATCTGTGAAAATTCCAGCCCGATATAACCGCCACCAACGATAGCAAGATGATGAGGCAGCTCACTTAGGTTAAGTAACTTCTCATTATCGAGCCACTCAATGATGTCAATACCTGGAAGCTCTGGCTCAACAGGACGGGCTCCCACGTGGATAACGATATGTTCAGCACTTATGGTATCTTCATTAACTTTAACGCTTTTATCGTCAACAAATTCAGCGCGCCCTTTAAACACTGTGCAGTGTTGATGATTTGTCAGAAACTGCTCAATACCTGAGGTCGCATTGCCTCGATTACGCTTTTGCGGCGCCATGATCTTCTCAAAATCTATCTGTAAATTATCGACGCTGAAACCAAAATTATCCCCTCGGCCCGCCTGAAAAATAGCCCTTGCTGCGGCAACTAAGGTTTTAGTTGGCGTACAGCCAGTATTAACACAAGTTCCACCAAAATTACCGGACTCTATCACGGCAACTTTCTTACCTGCGGCCAATAGTCGAGGAACAATACTCATGGTGGCTTGGCCTGTACCAATCCAGATAAGATCAAAGTGCTTTGACATATCAACTCCTTGCAGATAAATGGTTAATTAAATGAAATTTGGTGCAACACTGAGTAACATCTTAGGCCTATTTCTTCACCTGCCAGAGTGAATCCATAAAATATTCCTTAGGATCGGTAAAGTGTTCAAGGGGCGTAAAACCACTCTTCTGGCAGATGTACTCAATATCACTCTTTAAAAACTTAAAGGAAAACTCAAGGTGTATTGGCTCAAAAGCTTCAAAATGAAAAGAACGTTTAAGCTCTGAGATATAGACATCCTGCGTTTCAGTGGCCAGCACATAGCTCTCCATGGCCCCTAAAATCGGGCTGTAGACCCCAAAGTGCTGAAACTTTTCAATATCAAAATTGCCACCTAACTCTCTATTGATGCGTGTGAGTAAGTTAAGGTTAAATGCCTTGGTTAGCTCACTTGAGTCGTTATAGGCGGCGGTCAACACGCCGACATCTTTTTTCAGATCGAAACCAAGTAATGCAAAATCACCAGCGTTGAGACTCATCCAAAGCCGTCTTAAAAAACCTTGGTTTTGCACTCGGTCAAAATTGCCTATGTTTGAGCCTAAAAAGAGCACTAGCTGTTTGTTACTCGACTTTTTCCGTACCAGACGTAAACCATCAAAGTATTCTGCAACCACGCCGTGTACGGTCAAATTCGGGTGTGATGCGATATTATCCTGCAACAAGATCATCGCTTGTTCAGAGATATCTATCGGGTAGAAGTTAACTTTACACCCAGCATTGAGAAAGCCATCGAGAATAAGCTTGCTCTTATGACAATCACCCGCCCCCAACTCTATGATGTCAATCTCCTCTTCGCCAATCACCTTAGGGATATCGTTTTTTATCGCATCAAGAATTTCAAACTCTGTACGCGTTGGGTAATAATCGACATGTTGGGTGATCTGCTGAAAAATCTCACTACCGGCATCATCATAAAAATATTTGGCTGAGAGCTTTTTAGGTTTGGCACATAAGCCCGTCAGTACATCAATGGCAAACTGCTCTTTTTGCGCCTCTTCATCGAACAAGCCTTCATCAATTAGCTTTGTTATCTCCATTCAATATCCTTACTCAATCGGATCCCAGAAAACATCCACCTCTGGTGAGGTTGGTAAAAGTTGCGGTAAGTGTGGCGGTAGTGTCCTGGTGGCGTTGCGACACAACCGCCCTTTAACACAAACTGATTACACATAAATTTGCCGTTGTACTCCGCTAGCACACCTTGATAGGGCTTAAAGCCGGGATAAGCTGAATATTGACTACGGGTCCAACACCACACCTGCCCCACATCAGCACTTGTATCGTTAGGATGACAAGCTGTCTTTGTAAGACCGTACTCAGCCGTACTTTGTTGCAGGTAGATCTCAAACTCCTGTTCTGTAGGCAAACGGCACCCCTTCCAACTGGCAAAAGCATCAGCTTCAAAGTAACTGATATGTGTGACAGGGGCGTTAAGGTCTAACGCATGTTTACCATTTAGTGTGAACTCATACCAAACGCCATCTTCCTGTAGCCAGTACAGCGGATGTTTTATCCGGTTTTCAGTGACCCAATCCCAGCCCTGACTTAGCCAATATTTGGCGATACGATAACCTTGAGCTTCAATAAATTCGAGATATTCACCATTAGAGACAGTGTGCTTGGCCATAGCGAAAGGATAGATATAGGTTTTGTGCCGCGGAGATTCATTATCATAAGCAAAGCCACTGCCACTGTGGCCTAACTGATATACTCCCTCATCAAAATCTGTCCAGAGTTCACCCGTTGCAGGAACCGCTTTGAGTAGTTGAGTATCATCGTAGGTCACTGTGATAGGATTCACGCCAAGAATGTACTTAATATCCATATAGAGCAGTTCTTGATGTTGCTGCTCATGGTGCAAACCTATCTCAAGTATCTCAGCGACTTCTGATGCCATTTCAGCATCACTCTCTTTACCTTGCAGGCATTCACTCGATAGAAACAGGCGCATATGATGATCGACGTAACTACGGTACGCCAACACCTCATCCACCGTAGGCCTTGATAGATTACCGCGCTCGCCCTGTATCCAGTGTTCACCCGCCGACTTATAGTAGGAGTTAAACAGCACACGATATTGCTCATTCCAACGTTCATACTCTGGCATAAAACGAACTAGAATGAGTTCTTCAAAAAACCAAGTCGTATGACCTAGATGCCATTTAGGTGGGCTCACCTCTGCGCTGGGTTGTACGGCATGATCTTCTATCGTCAATGGCTGACAAATATCTGTGGTATCGTTGCGAACGCAGAGGTAGCAATCTAACAGCGTAGTGACTTCAGAAAACACCTTTGTTTCAGTTGAAAGCATAATCTTCCTCGGTTTTAGACAGGCTTAATCTAGATCGCACGTATGCTTCTGATTAATAGCCTATTAAAACTACTACTAGCTCAAAGGTTAATCAATAAGAAATAACTAATTAATGCTCAAACGGTTTACTTCACATGCATATGTTTGGATTATTTCTCTAGAGAGGTGACTTGCTGAAATGATTTGTTATCTTTTTGCTATAACAAACTTAACGTTGCCTCTTTTGTCATGAGTATCAGTACAAATGCTTAAAAGTAGCTCATTGGAAAAACCTGAATACACATTCCCAATGTATATTTCTTAGCCCTTTCAATCCATCCTTGCCGACCCTGCTTCAACAATTTCATCTGATGCCCCCTTGAAAAGTTAAGTTCAGGATCATTTACATCATTATTAACATAAACAACTTCAAATCCTGAGTTCTGTAACAAACCTTCCATTTTTGAATCAAAATCAAAGTTATACACCTAGCAAAAGTGCGAAGCTAATTCAAATGACTTTACTCTGTTGTAATACTGGCTACTAATTGACAAGCTACCAGAGATAGAGCAAGAAATATCGAGTAAAGCTATCCAACTGTCGTCACCCATTAAAGTATTTAAACGCTGTATAGAACCTTTAGGATTAGATAAGTAAGATGAAAGTGTAGATTCCCCATATGCCACTAATTTTTTCAAAAGCTAAATAATCAACATCCAATAAATCATGACATAGAAAATCTTCATTACTGCTTTTATTCGGCACACAAAAATCTATGCATACTTGGTTAACGTCGATTCCATCCACATTATTCACCTTGTGCAATAGCAAATGGGATACATTCCCCACCGACTACCCAAGATCTAAAAAAGTCATCTTGAGTTAGATTCACTAGCCACCATCATTTAGTAACTTAAAAAAGTACTTATTATTGAACCATAAAAAAAGTATATACATTTTTTCAACACATCATTAGAATCTGAAAAGTTATATACAGGATGTAACAGGCTTTCGGTTTATATAACTTATTTAACATAACTAATTTAGGCTGTCCCTAAGTAGTTATAAAACCATAGTATTTATTAAAGGAAGAAATAAATCATGAGTAAACTTATCAAGAAAGTAGCAATTGCCACATTAGTAACTACAGGTGCTTTAAGTGCCGCTTTCACTGCCTATGCTGGAAAACAGGATAAATGGATTCTAGAATACGTTTACATGTCAGGCTCAACTGTTGTTGGTGAGCAGGTAATTAATCAATGTACTGGTTCAGTGTTTAATTCTGGTCAAGTGACAAGTAATAAAGTACTAGTCGCTAGCGAGCCCTGTAGTTACGACGATTCAAACAACAGATAGTGGTAACTTTATCAACATAAGCAATCTGTTATTAATGTGATTAGCCTTAATTTAAAGGCTAATCACACTCTGCTTATAAACTTCTTTATACAAAGTTAAGTAGTATGAACAGCTCCAAAAATTATCATACTTATCAACATCGAAATTGGCGTTTAATCTTGATAAGCAAAGTTTTAACCTAGGAATAAGTACCACGGATCGGGTAATTATTTTCAGGATTTCTAATAAATCCAAGTCCAGAAAGCAACGCACCTAACTCAGGACGGACAAATGGCCCATTGGAAATATCTATCACCTGAGCCAGCCCCTTTTCATTGACTACGAATAGACCTGGCTCTGCAAATGGATGATCTGTTTCCTGAGCCGAGCGAGGGTTAGAGATATACAATCCAAGCTGCTGCATCTGAGCAACCGTGAGCCCATAAGCTATCGGATAACTCACATCTAGTTGCTCAATGTGAGTCCTTGCCTGCTCTAGACTATCAGCAGAGACAGCAATAATATCGACACCAAGTTTAAGAAACTCAAGTTTGAGTTTTTCAACTTCATTAAGGTAACGAGTGCACAAGGGACAATGTTTACCGCGATACACTATTACCATCTGCCAATCAGCGCCATTTTGGGGCTTACCTAGGGTTACTTTTCCATCATTTATTGATAGCAACTCAATAGAGGGAAAAGAAGCGCCTGCTATAAGTTTTGTGGTCATTGTTTACTCCTTTATTTTTCTTAAGCCAAAAAAGTTCCAGTTAAAAATGGGGACTCTCTTGGCTCAGGTGTTTTGCTCTGTATTACTCATACTCAGCTAAAACTTGACTAGCGACAATACGATAGATCTCATGATCTTCTAAATTTTGCGCCAGCCACTTACACGAAAATACCATCTTGATCTCATGAACCTCATCAATCTTAACCGCTGTTTTAGCAAGACTGTTCCAGTCTGGTAGCAGATCTGCAGCTGAATAAACGCCAGAGAAGGTAAGCTTAGGTGCGCCTTTCTCCAGATAGAGGCCCGTTAGCCAGATCCAATACCTTTGCCACAACTTTACTGCCAATTTACGATCGCTATTTTGTAACGATAATGTCAGATCCACTAACGCTTGAGCCGAGGTGACGGCGTGCAACGTAGTCAGAGCAGGTTCATAGAGATACAGTGCAGCGGCTGCTTTACAGATCTCTGCTATCTGGCAAGAAAAGTTTGCTTCAGTGATCGAAAAGCCTTGATTAAGAGCCAGCTGATGCACAGTACTAGAGCCACATAGTGTTTCACTAACGGGTAAACTCGCCCCTGAAGTTGACAGCTTGACCTCTCCACTCTCAACTTTAAGGGCGGCTCTGCCCCAGGATGTAAGTAGCGCATCCTGACCATCACTAACATCACTAACATCACTAACATCAATACTCGAGGCTTCATCTGTTTTCATCGAGCCCAGCTCGCCGTAAAGGTCTTGATAGCGAATGGCAAAATAGGCCAATGCATCGGCTATCAGGGCATCATCGCCCTGCATCCTGGCGAAACTTAATTTGATTAAAGGATGAAACAAGCCCATCGGCAGTGAATCAGCCATGATATTAAGTGCGTGATGTATAAATCGCTCAGCGCCTAGATTAGTGAGCCCCTCTAAAAAAACCCGTTTAAATTCAATTAAAAACTCAGCTTTCCCTAAATAATCTGGCCAATTATTCAGGGTAACTGAATCGGTATCTCTTAGCCCCAGATCTTCAATCAAGCTTCTATACCTTGATGCTGGCCAGTGACTTTTAAATCGTTTGATATCAGTATCACTGCCTCCAAGTGCTGCTAAGCTCATGATCGTCATAGGAAAGTGATTCGCCATTCCACTTCGTGTTACCCCTCCTAGATTTGGGTGATAGCGACCATCTTGTCGCATCTCGTGATTAACAAAAGCAGTTAATTCTGCTGATGATTGAATGCTATTATTGATATTTCTCATAACTGCCTCTTTATCTGTTAGCTAGTCTCTAGCTAGGTAAAAGTGTCTAAAATGTCGATGACATCCCCACAGGCACGATACCGTGAGGGTTTCTTAATGGGCTTTTTGAGTGATAGCCTTTACGATACACATCCAGATCTATGGTGTGTGCCACGCCAGGATACTCAACTAGCCTTGTTAGATAACGGGAGAGATTTGGATAATCCCGTATCGCCTTTATATTGCATTTAAATGCGCTGTAATAACCCACATCAAAGCGCACTAGCGTCGGCAACAGTCGCCAATCCGCTTCAGTCACTTGCTCTCCTAAGAGGTATGGACCCTGTGCTAATCGCTGCTCCAATGTCTCTAAAGCCATAAAGACCTTAGTGACAGCTTCATCATAGGCTTGCTGCTCACGAGCAAAACCCGCTTGATAGACGCCATTGTTGAGATTGCTGTAGATAAACTCGTTAAGCTCATCAATCTGCACTGCTAATGGCGCTGGATAGTAATCCTCCTTGTTGTTGGTAATTTGATTAAACGATTGATTAAACATCCGAATAATCTCAGAAGACTCAGTGCTAACAATGCTCTTTTGCTGCTTATCCCACAAAACAGGCACTGTGACCCTGCCTGTATAGTCTGGCGCCGCTAAACTGTAGAGTGAGTGCATATTCTCCAAGTGATACAACTCATCGCTAAAGCGTCCTGAACCATCAAACACCCAGCCTTGATCGCTCCTAAGTGGTTTTACAAGTGAGCAGCTGATCACCTCCTCTAAGCCTTTTATGCTGCGATAGATAAGTGTCCTGTGGGCCCAAGGACAGTTTAAAGCTGCAAACAGGTGGTAACGTCCAGCCTCGGCTTTAAACCCACCAATTCCACTTGGCCCCGCACTGCCATCTTTTGTGATCCAGTTTCGAAATTTGGCGCTGCCACGCTCAAAACGTCCTTGGTTTTCTTGGTATTGCTGCTTCTCAAATGCCTCTACTTGAGGATCGGTAAACCACTTCCCCTCTATTAACTTTCCCATACCTTTCAGCCCTATTTTTCTGAGAGTTTCTCTCTGTGATGTTCTGTGGTGAAATCCACTAACGGCCCTTTTGGCACAATTCGTGTCGGGTTTATCGATTCATGACTTCCGTAGTAATGCGCCTTGATGTAGGGGATATCAACAGTGTTGGCAATACCTGGTTGCTGATAGAGATCCCTCAAATATCCCCACAAATTGGGGTAATCGACAATGCGCTTTTTATTACACTTAAAGTGGCCCACATACACAGGATCGAAGCGAACTAAGGTAGTAAAAAGCCGCCAATCTGCTTCTGTGATCTCATCACCTATCAGGTATCTTTGACTCTCTAGTCTGCTCTCTAAGGTATCTAGCGCAGTGAAGACTTCATCGACCGCATCGTCATAAGCGTGTTGTGTTGTGGCAAATCCCGCTCGATAAACACCATTGTTGATATTGGGATAGATATAATCGTTCATCTGATCTATCTCCCTGATCAGGCTCTCGGGAGCAAAATCTAGCGCAGTTGCACCAACCTCATCAAAGGCCGAATTAAACATACGGATGATCTCCGCCGACTCATTACTGACAATAGTGTGAGTGTGCTTGTCCCATAAAATGGGCACCGTCACTCTACCTGTATAGTTAGGATCCGCCTCTGTATAGAGCTGATGGGCATACTTGGCTCCTAATATCGGATCGGGCACCACGCCTTCACCAGGTTCAAAACTCCAGCCTTCCTCGCCCATAAACGCATTCACAACTGACATGGAGATCATCTTATCCAGCCCCTTCAGTGTGCGGTAGATAATGGTGCGATGAGCCCAAGGACAGGCCAGAGACACATAAAGATGGTAACGATCCGCCTCCGCCTTAAAGCCACCGATACCAGAAGGTCCCGCTGAGCCATCTTTGGTGATCCAGTTTCTAAAACTCGATGCTTTACGTTCAAACTTGCCACCGGTAGATTGAGTGTCATACCAAGTGTCCTGCCATTTACCCTCTACTAATAATCCCATCTTCAACTCCCAGTTAATGTGTTGTTATGCAGATTAACCACTCCCCTATAATGAATAAACAGTAAATATGTGCACAGATTGTTCGCGGTATGAGAACAAACTTGCTAGTCTACTGAGAAACTATAAGTAGGAATGGATGAGCTATGGGTCAGTTAGAAAATATGCAGATCTTTATCAAGGTCGTTGAGACCGGTGGGATCACTAAGGCTGCAGAGCAGCTCAACCTCGCTAAGTCGGCAGTCAGTAAGCGGCTATCAGAGATAGAGAAGCAGCTAAGCGTCAAGCTCATTAACCGTACAACCCGTAAATCTAGCCTCACTGAAGCGGGTAATGCCTACTACCAGAAATGTAAATTGATCTTAGAGGAGGTCGACGATCTTAATTGTCAAATATCCTCTGTTCAACAGAGTTTAAATGGTGCCTTGAAGCTTGCGGTGCCTCTCTCATTTGGTGTCGTACATTTAGTCAAAGCGTTAGAGCTATTTGCAAAGCAGCATCCTAGTTTGCAGATGGATCTCGATTTTTCAGACCGCTATATCGATCTCGTCGAAGAGGGGTTTGATCTTGCCATTCGTATCGGTACCTTAGCTGACTCAAGTATGCACGCTCGCGCCATCGCGCCTATCAGTCACATTTTGTGCGCTAGCCCTGAATATTTAGCGCTCAACGGCAGTCCCTCAACGCCTGAGCAGTTAAAAAGTCACTCACTGCTACGCTACTCACGAATGCCGCTCGCAGGCATCGAGCTTACCGATAAAGACAATAAAAAGTTCACCGTGCCAATGGAGAGTCACTGTATCGCCAACAACGGAGACTTTTTAAAAGCCATGGCGGTTTCAGGTCATGGGATCGCTTTTCTACCTCGCTTTATCGTTTGGCAAGAGCTTGCTAACGGGACACTTGAATCTGTGATGCAAAATTACCAACTAGCTCAAATGAAAGCTTATGCTGTATACCCGCAAAACCGTTACCTGCCCAAGAAGGTACGTATGTTAATTGACTTTTTAAGTGAGCATTTTGGCGAAACCCCTTATTGGGAGAAGTAGCCTTAATTATTATCAATATTTTTTTGATAAAGATTCTTTTATTAGCCTATTTTTAATTAACTACATTAGACCTAAACTCTCTGCATCGACGACAAAGAGTGTGCGCTCTCACCCATTATTGAGGATGAAACAATGGCAAACTTAACCATTCAGGCAAACATCATCGCAAAACCTGGCAAGATTCAACAGGTGAAAACTGCCCTGCTTAAGCTCATTGAACTCACTCGCGCTGAAGCGGGTTGCGTCAATTACGACCTTCATCAAGATAATGAAAACCCTGCTCATTTTATGTTCTATGAAAACTGGACATCAAGAGAGTTATGGCAACAGCATATGAGCAGTGCACATATAGAGACCTATATCGCTGAAACACAAGATTGTGTTGAGCAATTTACTCTCAGTGAGATGACCCAGATAGCTTAAATCAACAGACAATAGTACAACCAATGAAGTATGAAAGAGCTGTCAAAGAGATAGCTCATCATAGAAATGATAAATGAATGGAAAAGTTATGACTCACCCTATTATTAAAGACCTTAACCAGCGCCACACAGCAAAAAAGTACGATGCTTCAAAGCGTATCTCACAGAGCGTTCTTGAGATTATCTATGAGGCGATGCGCCTATCAGCTTCATCTATCAACTCTCAGCCATGGAAGTTTATCGTGATTGAAAGTGTTGAGGCCAAGCAGCGAATGCATGAAACGTTCGCAAATAAATATCAGTTTAATCAACCTCATATTAAAGCGGCCTCTCACATCATACTGTTTGCCCATAACCCGAGTTATACTCGTAATGATTATGCCAATGTGGTCGATAAAGGGATTGAGGATGGACGTACTAAACCACAAGATCGAGAGCAAGCATTTGGCGGTTATGCTTTTGCCGAGCTAAATACTGACGCTAACGGTAACAACGCTGCATGGACAAAATCCCAGACCTACTTAGCACTAGGTAACACCATGCATGTATTGGCTCGTTTGGGCATTGATTCAACCCCAATGGAGGGCGTTGACAGTGAGCTAATTGGTGAGATATTTAAAGCAGAGCTAGATGGCTTTGTGTGTGAAGTCGCCCTCGCAGCTGGCTACCATCACTCAGAGGAGGATTACAATGCTGCACTGCCAAAATCCCGCTTAGCGATGCAAGATGTGCTCACAGTGATCTAACACCTTTATGCTGATTGGGTTACAGCCACATAAAAAATAGCTCCTTAATGGAGCTATTTTTTTGTTAACAGCTGACACTGATTGGTATTAGCTCGCCTGCTTAACCGTCTTGGCCATCACACTGTTATAGACCTTCATTATCTTGTTGATTGAGTCTGAGCCACCAGCTAAAACTGCACCGGTAAAGATAATATCGATAATTAAGAAGAGCGCAGCTTGATATCCCTCAAGATTTGCCTGCTCAACATTAACAATCGTGCCTATAATTCTGATCCCAATAAAGGCGATCATCATTCCCATTCCAAGACCCAACCACTGGGAGATAAACCGTGAACCCGCTCTGTATTCGGCTCTCTCTTTCTCTATCTCCTCAAGACTTGTCGATAAACTCTTGTATTGGGAAGACTCTTCAGCAGCAAGCTTATCTGGCTGTGATTGAAGATATTTCTCCACTGCGAGCATTCTTATCGCAATCTCTCTGTCTAGTTCATCGGCGCCCGCACTTCTCCATGCTGAGAGAAACACTTCAATGGCCCTTTCAACAAAGAGTGATAAGAAGATCAATGTACCTAAGAGTGATGCAGCCTTTTCAACGGGATCTTCTATCTTCAAACTGATAGGCTGAACTTTCCAAGCCACAAACGAGATGACCAGCACCACAAGGACTCCCCATAAACGGCTGTACTTTGTCTCTCTCTTTGCTTCCTTTTTTTCACTGCTCATCATATTCATCCATTATTGTTGTTATATCTCATATTCATCCAACTCACCTGTTTCAATGTCTGTACGCACTAATTGGCGAATGGTAATTCCAGGGCAAAACTTTTTCGCAATAGCAGTGAGTAACTCACTCTGTCTTGATTCGGTATTAATACCAAATACCAACTCCTTTACTTTTACAGCTACAAAGGGCGAACCTTGAGCAAAGACTCGATGTTCTCTCTCATGGGACCACAGTTTCAACTTTTTCGTGAGTATGGCTTTTGCGATATCGCCCCCCTCCTCTTTATCCAGTTTTAGATCGTCCACATAAGTAACAGGTTCAATAGAGACACCTTGATCTAATACTTCCACACCCACAGCAAAACCTTTATGACCCTCGCAGTAATAAGACCACATCAACATATTGACAGCGGTTTCGCTCAAGGAGAGAATTTTAAATTCAGACTTTCGCCCACGGATCCTTGATATCTCCTCTTTAGACAACATCCCTTTGGAATAGATATAACGCCCCTCCATAGGATCGTTAAGAGACTTAAAATCTGCCGCAAACAGACGCTGGTTAATAAATATATCCAGTGCAAATTCTAGGTTTTCAAAACCGCGGTATTTATACAGTCTCATATCGAACTCCTTATCTATTCCCATAAGATAAAGTAAAACGTTGGATTAATTCCACTTATCTCCAAAAATATAGTGTCGATATTGCCATACAGGTGTCAAATTTAGGGTCTGTTCACGGTAGACTTTTAAGAGTTCATTACCAAACGTTGACTTCCCCTTTTCCAACCCCTCCTCATATTGAAAGTGCCACCACTCAGCACCTAACCAGCTTCCACCCTTAAAAAAAGAGCGCCGAGCACGGATCCGCTCAAACCCCTCCTCTTTAAACAGGGATGTCAGATCAACAAACCGACCAGTCACTAACTTTCCTCTCTGTCTAGAATCATAAGTGATCGCTTCTATATCCATCTGCTCCCCCTCCTCGGCTCGGGCATACACACGCCATAACCTATCGCCATCAGAGGAGATGATAAAGGGATCGGTTTTGGTTTTTTTCATTCCGCTGCCGACAAAGAGATCTAACGCTCGACCTGTGTAATGAAAAGAGGTCGCGCTGCGTGATGGATTAACTTCGGCATTAAGCGCGCGTCGAGCACCAGAACTCGTCAACAAGCCCCCCGCTTGCTTCACTTTCTCATAGACGCGAAGGTAAGCCTTTGCAGCATCTTCACGCAGATAAAATCGGTTATAGCCGTCTTGATAAGGATCTGCTGCAACCCGTTGCCAACTCATTAGTCTATCTGATTCTACTGAGGGTTGGTTTTGTTCATCTAGCTGCACCACAGCCGCTTTTTTTAACGCATTCCAAGTGATAGTTCCAACAACACCATCGGCATATAAACCCTGTTGTTCCTGAAATTGTAAAACGGCATCCTCCGTTTTATCTCCAAATTCACCATCAATTGGTCCAGGGCTTAGATGGAGTACTGTGAGTAACTCCTGAAGGCTTTTCACCTCCTCTCCACTGCTCTTGATTCTTAAATTCATCATAAACTTCCTTTTATGTGACAAAAGATCCTGATCATTCATCGAGCGACTCATAGGCAGGTAAACAAATTTAATCGGTAAAAATTCCAACTACCGATATTTTGTAAGGCAGCCCCTGAGATGGTCAATTATTATACTAATAAAGTGTCGTGATCAAGACAGGTAGAATCAGGTTTAGGCTAGGTTCCAGACTTTAGGGATAGTAATATTCATCTAGAACAAGCTCTCACGAGCAATATCAAAAGGCAGTGAATAACAAAAAGCCAGAGTTTTGAACTCTGGCTTTGAAGTGACTTTAAACTAAATATTGACAAGCTAATTTAAAGTGCAGACAGCTCTTTTTTAACCGCTTCAACCACACCTAAAGGCGCGCCTAGATGTTGTGAGTGATCGATAAAGATCCCCTGCTCATCGGCTATCATCAGCAATACCGGAAACGCATTGGTTTCAATCATTGTCTGAATCTCTGCAATATCAGCAAGCACAAATTCAGCATCGCTACTCAGTTCATCCTTAAATACCTTATTCGATGGCGACAACTTAAACTGCTCAACAATATCGTTAAAGTCATGCTTAGAATCTAAAGGATTGCCCTCGACAAAATGAGCCTTCTGTAGTGCATTCAGTACAGGTAGAAGCTTCTTAGGTTGCTTACTCTGCATCCAAGCCATCAAGTTTGCCGTTTTAACTGCATTTTTAGGGCTATTAACATAACGAATATGCTCCCTGCCAAACTTAACACCACTTAGCTTTAATACTGAATCAACTTGCTCCTGACCCGCAGCATCACTGCCATTAAAATGGGCACAATGCAGCAAGTGGAGATTCATATCTGGAAACGCTTCACTTAGCGCATTGACCAAAGGCGTAGTTGCGTAGCTCCAAGGGCAGTGAGAATCATAAATAAAATAAAGGTCTAGGGATGAAGTCTCAGGAGTCACAAACTCCTGGGTAGATAGCTCGGTGGTCATTCGGTTACATCTTGTCAAAAATTAATAGCGAATATTTTAGTTATTTTACGCCTAACATACAAACCCAATTGCACCTTATCCCTACGGGGATCAATATCGAAAGCATGTAAATCGACAGTGGTCAAAACCACCAGCAAAGAACGAATTCATAATAAAAGGGAGCCTTAGAGATGGCTCCCTTACTTTCTCTTCGAGCTAGAGTTTAGCGGTAGCGAGTTTAGCCCCAAAACCTAGAAAAAGACTGCCTGCAGCATAGTTCATCCACTTGGCGGTTTTTGCATTGGTGAGAAATACCTTAAACTGCTCAGCCAGTAAAATAACCACTAGAAACCAAGCAGAAACCACAATGGCCTGGGTTACCCCCAATAACATACTGTCAGCCAACACGGTTTGAGGTGAAACAAATTGCGGGAATATCGACAGATAGAAAAGTACGATTTTAGGGTTAAGCATATTGGTTAGAAAACCCTTAATAAAGTTCCCCATAAGCCCTTCCCTTGCTTGCGACTTACCTGCTGCCTCAGTTTTCATAGTAGGGAGAGTGAGCATTTTGGTTTTCAAACCTGCACGTATATTTGTTATCCCCAGCCACAGCAGATAACCGACTCCAAGCCATTTAAACAAGGTAAAGGCAAAAGTAGATTGGCTCAATAACAAGCTCAAGCCCTGTGCAGAGATAAAAGCATGGACAACAAAGCCAATGCTGACGCCTGCTATATTACTAAATGCCTGCATACGACTTTTAGTCAATGCAGTAAAGAGCACGAGTAAGGCGTTAGGCCCAGGAATAATAGCAATGAGGAAAACGATCCCCGCGAACAATATAATGGTATCTATATTCATAACAGTTCCATTAGAAGTTAGTTAATACCTCTCGATATCAACATCTTCAAAATAACTTATGCAACACCTATCACTCACCAGTTAGATGATAACTGACGTTTCGTCATAGGAATAAACTTGTGTTGTGCAACTAACCTAGCTTAACGATGAAACCATAAGTGTGGACTTATCGAATACAATCCAAAGTAACGTTAGTTCACCTATCAGAGTTAACTGCGCGGAGGGCAGCGATTGGCTCTAATACAAGTGATGCATTGAGTCATGGAGAACCTTAATTTAAGTAGTATGAATATAGGCAGGTTAACTAAGTCTCGCTATCAGAGCAAGCTCGCTCTTGCCCACCTTAGTGATTTACTCCTTTTTCCCTCCTTTAAAACGCAACCGACAGCATATTCACCCTCTTATTGATAATAAATATCATTTACATGCTTTTCTAAGTGTGTTCTTATGAAGTCGGACCAGACAAAAGCAAACATAAAACAGTTCAATACTGTCCATAAAAGATTTTTATAAGGAAATGATATGAAAAACCTTTCTTTAAGCTTGCTAATGTTAACGGTGCCCTTATTCACTGCCACATCTTACTCTGTAAATGCTCAACCGCTTGGCCTAAGTGGCTCATCTGAGCTCCAGCAGATAAACCAAGGCTATAGCGTAGCGGAGGCAAAACGCGAAATAGCCATTGAACTCAGCCGACAATACACGCAAATAGCACCTGTACTTCAGTCCAACATTAACCAATATTCGTTAACCATGGATGCAGATCAAGTGTTTACGCAGAGTAAGATTGACGCCCAAACGTTACATCAGGCAGAGGTTAAGATCCGCACAGCTAAAGGTCTTTCAATCAATACCAAAAGTAATACACCTAGCTCTGGTTATCGAACCAGCGATATCGACAACAACCTTGTACAGTTTCGTCTTGCTGATGTCAGTATGTTAGAGGCTTGGCAACAGGGAGAGTCGCCACTCTTTGCATTCGAGCCCGATGGGGATGATAAACAGTGGGTAAATATTGAAGCCTATGATATCGATGGCAACATTCATCTTCTCGATGTTTACCAGCTGCCTCAAAGGCCCGTTGTTGTGATTGCCCTCGATAAACAATCGGTGATCAGTGAAGGTTTAGCAGTTATGCGCAAGACTTTTGCCGCAGGCACAGGGCCAAGCAAAGCTGAATCATTAACACTTAGGCATCGTCAATCCAAATCATTATCCACCAGCTCAGAGGATCAAGCGATCTCAACCACGGTTCTCAAACGAATAAGCCTTCAGGACGATCAGGAGCCTTGGATCTCAGGTAAGGCTGAAATATACGCGATTGTGACTGGAGTGAATCCTAGCCGTGATGAACCAGTGCTTGATATCATTGAGATGCCCTATCTGGATTATTCAGACACGCAATATTACCCTAATCAGATAATGATACATTGGGAACGCTACCGCTGGGCTGCGGCCGATCTTGTGTTAATGGAGCATGATGACGGCACAAACTACAAGGAGCTAGCCTCAGCGCTTCTGCTTGCTGCAGAGCAGATCTTAAAAGCCATTCCCGATCCTGAAGTACAAGGCTTTGCGATTATAGCTACCATCACCAATGGTATTCTGGCCGCAATGCCCGATGCTTGGTTTACCAATGATGATGACTATGTAGATGTGTACTACACGCTACAAGAGGGGGAAACCTACACCAACCATTCAGGTGCAGGCGGAAATGCCAATGCCCACTTCGCCCCGCTAACGATTCAACCAAGATAGTGGTTTATTAATCTTACCTTTATCTAAGGGCTCACCCTCAATTGAATGAGCCCTTTCGCTATTAACAAAGCCCTTCCCACTAAATTGACTATGTTCTGGTCATTAAGTATCACTTTTTTATCAAATGATATATACTAAATCTATCAAATGATATTTCCGTTAAGCGTTAATTATCTGGATAAGTTTGCCTTTATGTTAATAAGGGCGCTATCAGTGAGGGCTATAGCAATGACAACAATGAATGTGTTTACCCCTACCAGCTCAGCAAAAAAGGTGATGAGTTTCTGGCAATTAGTCGGGGTTCCAGCCCGCGGCGCCAGTTTATACACAGCTTTGCACAATGGGCTTCCTTTTGAAGTTTACGCTAAGCTGGCTAAAGTATCTGGATTGGAAAAGTCTGAACTCGCTAATGCCACAGTTATCGCCAGCGCAACACTGCAGCGTCGGGCTAAAGCGGGAAAATTCAATAAAGATGAGAGCGATCGTCTATACCGATTTGCTGAAGTTTATAAATCCGCTTTGGATCTATTTGAAGGCAATAATCATGATGCCTCCAACTGGCTTAAAAGTCCGGTACGTGGTCTCGGTAACAAACGTCCTATTGAGATGCTGTCTACCTCTGCAGAAACTGAAGCGGTATTAAACCTAATAGGCCGATTAGAACACGGTGTATTTGCGTGATAACCGGCTACCGGATCGTTAAAAAAAAATGGGCAAGCAATGCCTTTGACGGTGAAGGAGCTAGGCTTTATGGCGGACGCTGGAATAGCCGCGGCCAATCCTGTGTGTACCTAGCAGGCTCTGAATCTCTGGCGATTCTGGAAGTATTAGTCCACCTGGAAAATGCCCAACAAATAAATCAATATGCTCTGTTTTCTGTCACCTTAAGCGAGGAGGATATCCTCTTACTCGAAACTCAGGCTCTACCGGAGAACTGGCAGGAAGACCCTGCACCATCTGAAACCGCAGAACTAGGAGATGAGTGGCTTTGTAGCCAAAGCAGTCTCGCGCTCTGTGTCCCTTCCAGTATCGTAGCGAGAGAGAATAACTATCTGCTAAATATCAACCACCCTCACTTCCATCAGTTATTAAGCAGTATGGTTGAACTAGAGTTCTCTATGGACAGCCGATTACTCTCTAGAATGTAACGATAGATTAAGCAGTAAGAGCTTCTCTCTTTAAAATGAGTGTCGAGTCATTATCAATCACTCCGACTCTTATAGCTCACGTTAATAGATACAGACATTATTCCTATTACGGTTTTTAGCTTCATAAAGCGCTGTATCGGCTTCATGGATCAAATTACTCAGCACTTCTGAAAAAACAGCCCTCTAAACAATCAAAACCAGACTCAAAACTCTCTATATTTTCATTTTTACCTCATCTACTGTTTATAAAGTAAGCAATCACACTCTAAATGTGAATAAATTGGTTAACAATTGAAATAAACTACTGAAATTTAAAATCTTCATGCCTACACTGAAAACATCAAGAGTCATATACGAGGTTCTCCCTATGTCTAAACTCCCGATTAGTTCTCCTCTTAGCAGTGACCAGCTTTACCGTCAATCCACTCTCAATAACCTTGCGCCTGAATGTAAGTCAACAAAACACCTAACGCCACTCGATGAAATTGTGGGTCAAGAGCGTGCCCAGCAGGCTGTTGAGTTTGCCATGTCAATGAAAGACAAGGGCTACAACATCTATGCAATTGGCCGTAATGGCTTAGGGAAGCGCACTATGGTAATGCGCTATCTCAATCGTCATGAGCCGAATGGTCATGGCCATACGCTTTACGATTGGTGCTATGTCAATAACTTCGATGAAGCGCGTACGCCCAAAGTGCTTAAAGTGCCCGCAGGTATGGGCACTAGTTTAAAGAAAGATGTAGAAAAGCTTATGGTGCGTCTGGTTAAAGCCTTGCCTCTAGCCTTTGACAATGAAATGTACTACTCACGAGCCGAGAAACTTAAAAGTCTATTGGCCGGAAAACAGGAAGCGGCACTACAAGGACTCACTACTGAAGCTAAAGAATCTAATGTGAGTTTAACCATCACTCCTCAGGGCAGTTATGAACTTGTGGCGATGAATGGCGAAGAGCCCTATACCGAAGAGAGTTTTGCTGCGCTCACCCCCAAGGAGCAAAATCAGCTTGAGACTAATATCACTGAACTTGAGTCAAAGCTTAGAGTGATTGTCAGACAGTTCACTGTTTGGGAGGAGGAGTACACAGATAAGCAGCAAAAGCAGGATGAAGTTGTTGCTCAAGATGTGTTATCACACTTAACCGACGAGCTAAAAGAGAAATATAGCGACCAAGCGTCAATCAAAAGCTACCTTGCCAATATGCACACGGATATCTTAGATAACTTAGATCTCTTTCTGGAGGACAACGAAGAGCAACTAGCCCTCTCCTACGCCTCCTTAGCTAAGAAGATGCCCCGCCGCTATCAGATCAATGTATTGATCCATCAAGATGAAGGCAAGATGCCGATCGTCATCGAAGAGACGCCTAACTACCACAGCATCTTTGGTTATATAGAGAATGCGACCTTTAAGGGCACCATATTTTCTGACTTCTCACTGATCCGTCCTGGCAGCCTGCATAAGGCCAATGGCGGTGTCTTAATGATAGATGCGGCTAAGGTACTGGAGCAGCCCTATGTATGGGATGGCCTAAAACGTGCGCTGCGCTCACGCAAGCTAAGCCTTAGTTCTCTAGAGCGTGAAGTGACACTCTCTGGCACTATCTCTCTCGATCCTGAAGCAATCCCCTTAGACGTGAAGATAATCCTATTTGGGGATTATCAGACCTATCAACTACTGCAACACTATGATCCTGAGTTCGGAGAGCTCTTTAGGGTTACTGCAGACTTTGAGGACGAGATGCCAAGAACCGATAAATCTGAAGCTCAATATGCCCAGTTTATCTCCAGTATCGTTCACGATAATAAGATGCTGCACTGCGACAGAAATGCCATAAAGCGGATTATCGAGTTTAGTTCACGCCAAGCTGATCACCAAAATAAGTTGTCTCTCCACTCGGCTGACATTGCAAACTTGCTGCGGGAGTCTAACTACTGCGCCCGTGCAGCCAATGCCAATATGATCCGAGTCGGTCATGTTGAACAGGCACTACATAATCATGAGCTTAGGGTTTGTCGCCTCAAAGACAACGTCATGCAGAGCTTTGTTAACGGAACAACGCTGATAAGTACCCAAGATAATGTGGTAGGACAGGTCAATGCTCTCTCGGTGATCAGCACATCCAATCATCAATTTGGTGCACCTAACCGCATTACAGCAACCACAGCATTTGGCGAAGGCAAAGTATTTGATATTGAACGCAAGGTCGATTTAGGTGGCAGCATACACTCAAAAGGAGTGATGATCCTCTCAGCGTATCTGGCATCAATTCTGGGGAAAACAGCAAAGATCCCACTCACAACCCATATCACTTTTGAGCAGTCCTATGGTGGCGTAGATGGCGATAGCGCTAGTATGGCAGAGCTTTGTGCCATTATCTCCGCTTTCTCTGAACTGCCTATTAGGCAAGATATCGCCATTACAGGCTCAATGAATCAGTTTGGTGAAGCTCAGCCTATTGGTGGTGTAAACGAGAAGATAGAGGGTTTCTTCGATGTCTGTGTGATTAAGGGGCGCACTTCCACTCAAGGAGTGATCATTCCGCAATCAAATGTGCAGAACCTGATGTTACGCAGTGATATTGTCGATGCGGTCAAGAAGGGACAATTTAATATCTGGGCCATTGAGCATGTTACCCAAGCTATTGAGATCTTAACAGGATATAGCGCAGGTCTCGCCAATTTACATAGCGGCGTCAATGGCACTACGACTATGGGTCAGCTTGAGCACCCCAGCGATTCCATTTTTGGACTGGCCCAATCTCGCTTAAACCTACTTAGGCTTGATAAGCCTTCACAGCCTGAAGAGTGTAAACATTAGAGGGTTAATTGCAAAAAGTATAAGATCAAAAAAGCCGAAACAGTGATGTTTCGGCTTTTCATTCATTAACTAAGCAGGTTTATGCTTTAAGCTAATGCTTCCTGCAATTGAGGAACGATCTGCTTCTTACGGCTTAATACACCGTCGAGCCAAACTCTGTCATTCTCACATGCTTTACCGTAAGCGCGTTCGATTAAGTTTGAATCATCACTCACCACAAGTAGTTCAGAGCCCTCTTTCATGATATCGGTCAGCAATAAAATCACGCTGTGACGCTCACCTTCTGCTTTCAATGCCGCAATATCGGCTTCAAGCTCAGCTTTAATATCGTCAAACACAGATAGGTCAATGACTTCAAGTTGGCCAATACCGATCTTATTGCCGTTCATATTGAAGTCTTTAAAATCACGCATAACCAGATCACGTGCTGGTGTACCTTCAACGGCAGATTTCACCTTGAACATCTCCATGCCAACAGCTTTGAAATCTTCAATTCCAGCTATCTCAGCCAGTGCTTCAACACACTTAATATCAGCAGTTGTGCAGGTTGGAGATTTGAAGATAACCGTATCGCTTAAGATGGCACACATCATGATACCAGCGATATCTTGTGGGATCTCTACATTGTGGAAATCATACATCATCTTAATAATGGTATTACTGCAACCTACAGGACGGATCCAGCACTCGAGCGGTGTGGATGTAGTCAGGTCGCCTAATTTATGATGGTCGACAATACCAACAATCGTTGCTTCAGCAATATCGTCCGGAGCCTGAGTTAGCTCAGAGTGATCGACGATATAAACCTCTTCACCAGCATAGCTTGTTTTAAACTCTGGTGCTTCAAAACCAAACTTCTCTAAAATAAACGCTGTTTCAGGTGACAACTCACCTAAACGAGCCGCGATCGCAGCTTCACCGATCTGATTTTTCAGGTAAGCAAGTGCAATTGCACCACAAATTGAATCTGAATCTGGGATCTTATGGCCCACAACATAAACTGACATTGATAACTCTCCTATTATTCAGCTTTATTCTACCAAATTCATTTGGTTTGAAAACGATTAACTGTAAAGAACTGCGCAATGTCGCATCTTACCGCTTGATTAATCCCTAATTCCTGAAAAAGATTGCCAGTGTAAAGATTACTGCTAAACTAATACTGTATAAAAACACAGTTCACGGTAAATTATCACCTATGAAACTTATCACCATCTCTGCCAGCGCAGGTATTACAGGTTTCGAAAGCCCAGCAGCAGACTATAAACAACTTGAATTAAGTTTAGATGAATTGCTAGTTGAGCACCCTAGCGCCACCTTTCTCGCTCGGGCTAACGGAAGCTCAATGCAAGGTGTTGGAATATTTGATGGAGATATTCTGATTGTTGACAGGCATGTCACCGTCACCAACCAGGACATCATTGTTGCAAACTATAATGGCTCTTTTGTCTGCAAAATAATTGATACCAAAAGAAAGTTACTACTCTCAGCTAACGAAGAACATCAAGTTGTCACCATACATGAATATGATCAGTTTTCTGTAGAGGGAGTTGTGATCCGCTCAATACGCTGTCACAGAGCAAGTCCACTGTTTACTGGTGGAGGCTCTAACCGATGCCACTTATGATGAATTTTTTTAACCCCGCCCATATACTGAAACAGAGATAACCATGTTTGCACTCGTCGATGCCAACTCCTTTTATTGCAGTGCTGAGCAAGTTTTCAGGCCAGAGTGGAGAGGACGTCCCATTATTGTGCTTTCCAATAATGACGGTTGCATCGTTGCAGCTAATCGTCAAGCCGTTGAGTCCGGGATCCCCAAGTTTGAACCTTACTTTAAGATAAAAGCTCAATGTGAACGCTTAGGGGTTATTGCACTGAGCTCAAACTACGAGCTCTATGGCTCCCTCTCGGTCAGGTTAATGGAGGTGATTGGACGATTTGCTCCAGAGCAACATATCTACAGCATAGATGAGTCCTTTCTCTCTTTTGAGCGTAGCTACCCCGCTATTCCCTGTTTAATAGAACATGGACATAAGATCAGACGCGCAGTTTGGAAGGAGACTCGCTTGCCTGTTAGCGTTGGGATTGGCTCCACCTTAACCTTGGCAAAAGCCGCTAATCATGCTGCTAAAAAACAGGAGGGATACCAAGGTGTCTGCGTAATGGATAACCCATTCCAACAAAAAGAGATCCTACTTAAGATGCTCCCTTCAGATGTATGGGGGATCGGACGACGTCTGGCTAAACAGCTTGATATGATGGGAGTAAAAAATGCCTATGAGCTATCACAGATGGCACCTAGCCTAGTGAAAAAGCAGTTTAATACAGAGGTTGAGCGTACCGTTCGCGAGCTTAACGGGGAGATCTGTAAAGGTTGGGATCAAGTCAGAGCTGATAAACAGCAGATCTTCTCCACTCGAAGTGTAGGAAACAGGATCACCGATCTTAACGCTTTGCAGCAAGCCCTAAGCACACATATTGGCATCGCCACCAGCAATGCAAGAGCCCAAGGCTCTTTGTGCTCAGTATTACTCGTTTTTGCCTCCAGCTCCCCTTTTGACTCTAAACCATCAAGCTTTAAACACACACAGCGTTTCGCCTATCCCACCAATGACACAGGGGAACTCACACGAGTAGCCAACCAAGTGGCTGCAGAAAAGTTTCGCTCAGGTGTACGCTACTATAAAATTGGCGTGGGTTTAATCGACCTCGTCAATGAGAAGCATCTGCAGCAAGACCTCTTTGCACCAACTGTCGATCCCGCTTTAATGAAAGTCTATGACAGCCTAAACCTAAAATATGGCCCAGACTCTCTCTTTATGGCCGCACAAGGAAGCTCTCCTACATGGGGCATGAAACGGCAATATCTGACTCCCCAATACACCACATGCTGGAACGATCTGCCTAAAGTTCAATGTTAGTTAAAAGCTCAGTGCTAAACCGACTCTTTCTTATGCCCATGGTCGAAATAGATTACTTTTTGCGGCTACCTGGCAGTGCTTTTGGCATGGCATTACAGCAATGAGGATCATGTTCATCGTTATCTTTGATGTTTTGATCGACAAATTTGTAATACCCCTCTTTAATTTTGGTCCATAATCCCTGTGAAGTATCCGCGCCATGGGCTTGCAACAAGGCCTCTATACCATCGAGATCGCAATGCGTCGCATCGTAGGCCATATTAATCGTCGCCGTTGATGCATCAAAAGAGACACTCTCAACCCCTACTAGAGTATCGATCTCTAAGATAATCGCCTCTCTGTTATCTTCTGTCACCCCCTCCAACTTGAGGTTTCGTCTTACTAAATTTATCTCTTTAACGCCGGGCCTATGGTCTAAATCATTCATATATCGTCCTTAAGCGAGAACTGCTAATAACGGTTCGAATACTTAACCCTTACTCTAATTAACCTTGACTGGGTATAGTCATCATGCCAGTTTCTGATAACACAAAAAATACCAAACAAGCTCAATTCAGGCTCAGATTGATACAGATCAATAACATAAGCCTTTTCGCTTAATAATCTACATCCCATGCAATCATTGACATAACAGATTAAATAGCCACTCTTTTAAGCACTCTCCTAGTCAAAAATATAAACGACACATAAATTTACACAATACGGATGTAACATTCCCCCACATCAATTAACATGTGAGCGTCGGAAGTTATTTATCCACCTAATAGAATAGGCAACCTAAGTCATTCAAATAATTTAGATTGTCGTAAAACAAAAAATACAGGCTTCAACAAGAGGAAGTGTTTGTGGCTACAAAAAAACAGATTATTTTGCCTATTGCCGTTATCTCAATAGGGATTGGAAGTTTCTTAGCAATTTCAGCATTGAAAAAGCCGCCAGAAGAGAAAGAAGCAGTAGACAACACCCCACTCGTTGCCGTAAAGCAGGTAAAGCTTGAGCCAATGACGTTTAAGGTAAACTCATACGGCGTTGTAAATGCAAAGTATGAAACAGAATTAGTCTCTCAGGTAAATGGGGAGATTGTCTTTCTATCTGATACCTTTGTTCGCGGTGGATTTGTCAAAAAAGGCGATATCCTTGCCAGAATAGACTCTAGTGATTATGACGCAGATCTCATTGATGCTGAAGCAAAACTTGCGTCGGCTCGCGCCACATTAGTCCAAGAGAAAGCGTTTGGTAAAGTCGCCGAAGAGGAGTGGAAACGCATTAAAGATGGCGTGCCTACTGAGTTGAGTTTACGTAAACCACAACTTGCTCAAGAGCTTGCCAAGCTAAACTCCTCTGAAGCAGGTCTTAAGCGCGCAAAACGTAATGTAGAGCGAACCATCATCAAAGCCCCTTACGATGCACTCATTGAGAGCCGTAATATTGGCTTAGGCTCTTACGTAAGCATGGGAACAAAACTTGGAAAAGTGTTAAGCACCCATAAAGCAGAGATCCGTTTACCTCTGGCAGATAAAGAGATCCAATATCTGGTAAATAAAGGCAAAGATGCCGATGTGACTTTAGTTGCCAATCTCGGTGGCAGCAAACAGGAGTGGGCAGGAAAGATAGTTCGAAGCGAAGGCGTTATAGACAGTCGCAGTCGTATGACCTACTTAGTTGCCGAAGTCATTGACCCATACGGTTTACAGTCCGATAAGAGTGAGCTCAGATATGGTACCTATGTAACAGCTAATATTTCTGGTACTGATGCTGGTGATGTCGTCGTTATGCCAAGACACTTAGTCATCAATGGCCAGATAGCCATACTCGATGACGATAAAAAGCTTCGCTATAAAGATGTCAACGTGATCCGTCAATCTGGCGCAGAGGTCGTGATATCAGATGGCTTGACTCAAAACATGGAGGTGATCATCTCTGCGTTGGATTATCCTGTCGAAGGGATGAAGCTAGCCTTACCTGAAGATAAGTTACTACAGCAAAATAGTGAAGGTGAAGAGTCTGATACTCAACTTGCCATGGAAGAGAAGGAGTAATCCATGACAGTAACCAACAAAAAAGGCACGACTCCACCCTCTCATGAAGATACAGAAAGAGGGATCATTGCCTGGTTTGCCAGAAACAGTGTCGCCGCCAACCTACTCATGATCATCATCATTCTTGGTGGATTACTGACAGCTGACACCATACGTAAACAGTTTTTCCCCCAAGTTGAAATAAACTGGGTTGAGTTTAATGCTTTCTATCCCGGCGCAGCGCCTCAGGAGGTCGAAGAGGGGATCACCATTAAGGTTGAAGAAGCACTGGAGAGTGTTCAAGGCCTAAAACGTGTGATCACTTATTCAAATCGTAACTCGGCCAGTGGTTATTTTCGAATTGAGGATTCATACGATCCACAAGTCGTTCTCGATGAGATTAAATCTGAAATTGATTCAATCTCAAGCTTTCCTGATGGCATGGAGAGACCAAAGGTTGAGCGCATAAAACTCCGTCAAGAGGTACTCTATATGAGTCTTTACGGGGATATGACACATAGACAGCTAAAAGAGTTAGGTGAAAACATTCATGATGAGTTAATGCAACTCCCCTTAGTGAATATCACTGAGTTCTATAGCGGGCTTGGCTATGAAATCGCCATAGAGGTAAGTAAAGACAGATTAAGAGAGTTTGGCTTAAGTTTTAACGACGTAGCAAATGCGGTGCGTGGATTTTCAAGAAACATGTCAGCTGGCCAGATCCGCGCCGAGAATGGCTACATTAACCTCAGGGTACAAAACCAAGCTTACGTGGGCTATGAGTTTGAAAATCTGCCACTCATTACTTTAGATGACGGTACAACGGTATTACTTGGAGATATTGCCACGGTTATTGATGGCTTCGAAGAGGGAATACAGCACTCTAAATTCAACGGTAAAAACTCTGTCACCTTCTTTATCGGTGCAGCTAACGATCAAAGCATGACCGATGTTGCCGATGTGGTAAAAAAATATGTTACCGAAAAGCAAGAGGTTTTACCTGAAGGCCTTAAACTAGAAACCTGGGTTGATATGACCTACTACCTAGAGGGTCGCTTAGATCTCATGCTCGACAGTATGAAATCGGGCGCAGTCTTAGTCTTTTTGATGCTTGCCCTCTTCCTACGCGTTAGGCTCGCATTCTGGGTCATGATGGGACTACCAGTCTGTTTCCTTGGTACCTTGCTCTTTATGCCAATGGGAATGATAGACGTAACCGTTAATGTCATCAGTCTCTTCGCCTTTATTTTGGTATTAGGTATTGTCGTCGATGATGCCATTGTAATGGGAGAGAGCGCCCATGATGAGTGTGAGCGCAGTGGTCAAAGCTTAGAGAGTGTCATACGAGGCGTAAAGCGTGTTGCTATGCCTGCAACCTTTGGTGTATTTACCACCATTGCAGCTTTCTTGCCTATCACACTTGGTGAAGGTCCCTCCTCTGCGTTCGGACAAGCGATTGGCTATGTTGTCATATTATGTCTCATCTTCTCTTTAGTGGAGTCAAAACTTATTTTGCCTGCTCACTTGGCGAGAATGAAACAGAAAAAAGTAGTACAACCTGGCTCTCGCAATCCTTTAGATTGGTTGAGAATCGGTGTCAATTACATCCAAGGTAAGATTGATAGAGGCTTACAGCATTTTATTAAAGAGGTTTACCGCCCAGCACTTACTATTGCTGTAAAGTATCGCTACGCCATTATCATGCTGTTTATTAGCTTCATTTTAATCTGCGCAGGCCTCTATACAGGTGGGATGATCCGTTATGTCGGTCAACCTAAGATCCCCCATGACTTCCCGCGCGTCAGCTTCGAGATGAACGTAGATGCTTCAGAGAAAGCAACACTCTCAGCAGCTTTAGCTATCGAGAAAGCAATTTATGACGTGGATAAGCGCTTAGAGGAGAAATATGGGCAAGGCATGGTCTCTGATATGCAGGTTGATCTCAGGGGGCGTACCTCAGCCGAAGTGATGACTAAGCTGGTGGATCCTGAAATAAGACCATTAGATACCTTTGAGCTTGCCGAACTTTGGCGACAAGCGATGCCGCTGATCCCAGGGATGAAATCCTTCGATGTACAGGATAACCTGTTCGGTGGAGGCCGAGATGATGGCGACATCAGCTTCCGTCTTGAAGGAAAGGATGAAGCACAACTGGTTGCCGCAGCCAAGGAGCTCAAGGCCAAACTCAATACCCTTAAAGGCGTCGGAGATGTCAACGATAGCCGACAATCTAGCGCTAAAGAGGTGCAATTTGAGCTAAAACCGCAAGCTTATGGACTCGGTTTAACCTTAGCCAACATCGCATCTCAAGTAGGCAACAGCTTCTACGGACTTGAAGCCCAGCGTATATTGCGAAATGGTGAAGAGATTAAAGTCATGCTTCGCTACCCAGAGGAGCAGCGTAACTCGATTGCTCAGGTCTCTGAAGTGATGATTTTAACTCCTCAAGGCGCCGAAGTACCTCTATCGGAAGTTGCCGAGATTAAAGTCACTCAAGGTGTGAATGGGATACGCCGTGAGAATGGTAACCGTACCATTAATGTTTGGGCTTCGGTCGATGCCGATCAAGCAGAGCCCTTCAAACTGGCTGAAGAGATCCGCGATAACTTTATGCCAGAGTTACTTAAAAAGTACCCTAGGGTTAAGAGTGAAGTCTCCGGTAATATCCAAGAGCAGATGGACAGTGCTAAAACACAGCTAAGGGATTTTATTATCTCTCTACTGATCATTTACAGCTTACTGGCTATTCCACTTAAATCTTACTCACAGCCCTTTATGATAATGGCAGTCATCCCATTCGGTGTAATAGGTTCCGTATTGGGTCATATGATCATGGGGATCGACTTAAGCGCCCTATCACTATTTGGCATCATCGCAGCTGCAGGTGTCGTGGTGAACGATTCACTGGTGATGGTTGATTACATCAATAAATCCAGAGAAGCGGGCATAGAGATGAAGCGAGCTGTACTGGAGGCGGGCTGTCGACGCTTCAGGGCCATCATGCTCACCTCTTTAACCACCTTTATCGGTCTGATGCCTATCATGACTGAGACCAGTATGCAGGCGAAAATGGTGATCCCAATGGCTACCTCCCTCGCCTTTGGTGTCCTGTTTGCCACAGTGGTGACCTTAATGTTGATACCTTGCCTATATCTTGCCATTGAAGATATTAAAAAGCTGGTTGGCAGTAAGTCACGAGTGAGTATTGAGGGTAACCTAGATATGCAGCCTGAGCCGATAAAATAATCTAATAGCTATTAGCCAAAAGTAAAATGCCGCTCTGTTTAACAGAAGCGGCATTTTTTATAGGGATGGAACTGTTTTCAAAGCTATATGGATTGTTTAAATTTAAACAACATATGATACCCGGTCACTTAAAATTTGAACCCTACTCCATGTCGCGGGATTCAAACCTTGCTACAACCTTCCCCATGTTATTCTTAACGATTAGGATCTCACCTTGAACTTGATAACTTGCAAAGCTTTCCAGTGCAGTAAGAAACGCCATCTCTTGCTCCATCCCTTTGGCACACATTTTACGCGTACCAGCTACAGGTCCCATGGTCAGCTTTCCCTCTTGGGTTTGAAAACTTCCCATAAAGTTATTGCAGCCAGAGAAACCGTTAACCGCATTTTTGTCACTATTAAATTGAATAAAAAGCGCGTTATCTCCCTCACCCATAGCAACTGGACTCTCGGCTAAGCTCATTAATTCCCAATGGGTAAGACTAAACTCAGCATTAGCGTTAACATCTGCTGCTTTGTCTCGTACCACACGATCCAATTTTATCTCAATAGGCGATGCTTGATTTTGAGCAAAGGGGTCGATATGGGTTGTCGATGTAAACACTAAGCTGTCTTCAGCTTTAATTGTCGCACGTAAACTGTATCTATGTTTATCTAAAATATTGCTTGAATCATACCCAATGCTCACTGTATAGGGAGGCGCACCAAGCTCAGTTACTGTCTGGCTTGCAATAAGCTCTGAAGCCGCATCGGCTTTTGAAACATCCTCAAGCACCACCTCAAGCACCGCATTAGGCGGCAACATTCTACGATCTAAATAGATCACGTTCACATCCAGTGATTTCATCACGCTGGCCTTTTCTGTAAGCTGCTTATCGGCTATTGAGCCATCTTGATTTGGAGTAACCGTTTTACTATCGCAAGCTTGCAATGCAAAAGCAGATATAAGAACTGAAGAGAGTAAGGCAAGTTTTTTCAATTTAAACTGCATAGGAAAATCCTTTTAGTAACAAGGTCAGGACAAGCACTTGTCATCCTGACAAAAATGGCAGATTGAACCAGTTCAGCGTTTATGACAAGAAAAACTCACTCAATCATGTCAGATTTAACAAAGATACTCTCTTCGAAAGTTAAAAATCCAACATAAGTAACAATAAGTTATAAATCCCCCTCATTAAAATGAATTGCACCTTCGGCATCTCTCTTCTAAATGGAGCACAAATAACAAATAGTAAAAAACCTAACGCTTTTATTAGGACTTCATCTAAATATGGCGGAGGGATAGCTGATTTAAACAATAGGAACCCTAGGGTTCAGCTACTGCCTCGAAACGAAAAAGCCCCAAGTATCTCTACTTGGGGCTTCATCTAAATATGGCGGAGGGATAGGGATTTGAACCCTAGATGGGCTATAAACCCATGCCGGTTTTCAAGACCGGTGCATTCGACCACTCTGCCATCCCTCCGAACGCCGCGAATAATATAGCTACCCGCTTTCTATGTAAAGTCCTAATCTGTACTTTTAATAAAAAAACATTTAACTGACTATTTCACCGACTATTGACTGGCTAAATGAAGATAAATCCAGCGCTTAATCACGATTAAGCTTATCTTGCTCTAGAGCAATACGAGCTGGATCTGGCGTAGTAAAGTGATTTTTAACCTCACTCCAAGAGCTATTAACTCTTAACTTATACCCAACTAACACTAAGATTGCACAAGATAAGATCCCCCAACCAATTGCAACTTCGCCCGATGCAGCCCATAAAGCCACTAAGCTTGATGCACCAAAAGCGATACTCATCTGCAAGAAGTTCTGTAGGCCAGCAGCTTTAGCGGCATTCTTAGTAAATTCCTGCAGTGCACAGTTCACCACAATTGGGTAAATAGCGCCATTCGCGGCAGCCAGTATCGAAAACGCCGTTAATAGAGGCAGAATACTGTCAGCTTTAAAGACCAGTGAACTCAATACAATTGAAAGCACACATAAGCCAAAACAAACCAGCATAATGGTGAGCGTTTTCTCTGCGCCAACTTTACGGATCAAGATCTTACTGGCGTAACCACCAACAATGAACATGATAGTCTGCGGAATAAAACTCAACCCTATCTCTTTAGCCGCAAAACCATGCTGCTCCATCACTATCGGCCATACAGTCAGGTAAGCAAAAAAGGCTCCTGAACATGCACCAAATATGATCACATTACCAAGATACTTAGGATTCTTTAACAGGCCCAAATATGAGATAGGTGCAACTGCAACATCATCGCTATGAGCCGCTTTCTCTTTAGGCACAAAAGCCAGTGTAAGTAGCATTAAGGCCACAGCTAAAACAGTTAACAGTAAGAAGATACTTTGCCAGCTACTGATATCGAGAATAAATGCACCTAACAGAGGAGCCAATGCAGGAGAAAGCGCAACCAAAGGCATAATGTTAGAGAATACATTTTGAGCTTTGATTGAATCGTACTTCTCAATCACGATAGCTTGCCAGATCACACCAGCACTACATGCACCTAACGCTTGGAAGAAGCGAGCAATATTGAAAGAAAGTACTGTTTCACTTGATGCAAGAGCGAAGCTGGCAACAGCAAAGATAACTAAACCCAATAACAGAGAGTTACGTTTACCAATTCGCTGAACCAGAGGCCCATAAAGAAGTTGTCCAATAGCTAAACCTGCCAAGAAGCAAGTCAATGAACTGGCTACTTGGGCTGGGCTTGCCTGCATTGTATCCTCAATCGCTTTAAAAGCAGGAAGATACATATCGGTGGCAATAAAACCTAACATACTCAACAAGGCTAAGTAGCTAAGAAATAGAAAGTACTTGGTATTTTCGAGAGAATTCATATAAATTTCGATATTGTAAAAGTGAATAATAGCTAAGGCTGCGCAGTCTAAAGACTTGCTAAATCCTTGTGAAGCGTTTATTTTTGACCTTAGCCTTCAAAATTTCTCATAGCAAGGAACTGCTGGTATGCTTTCTGAACAATCACTACAACTTATCGACATGGTCGCTCGTGTTGGTAGTTTCACCGCCGCAGCCAATAAACTTCACAAGGTCCCTTCTGCTGTCAGTTATGCAGTAAAACAGGTTGAAGATGAACTTGGCTCCACATTATTTGAACGCCACCACCGAAGTGTTAGTCTGACCCCTGCGGGAGAATATTTCGTCAAACAAGCTCGTGTTATTTTGACCAACATGGAATCGATGAAAGATGATACCAAGCGCGTTGCCAATGGTTGGCAGCCAACGCTCTCAATAGCACTGGATAATATCGTCAGAGCCGATAAGATAAGTGTGCTCATTGCTGACTTCTATCGACACTTTACCAATGTTGAGTTGATCATCCGTATTGAGGTATTTAATGGTGTCTGGGAATCCATTGCCAATGGGCGCAGCGATATTGCTATTGGGGCGACCACAGCCATACCTGTCGGTGGTGATTACCATTTCCGTGATATGGGAGAGATTGAGTGGGCTTTCCTGATCAGTAAGCGACACCCCCTTGCAGAGATAGATAGACCATTAACAGACGATGAGTTACGACAATATCCCTCTATCTGTCTTGAAGACACCTCCCGAGAGATCCCCAAACGTATGACCTGGTTACTTGAGAATCAACGTCGCTTAGTGGTTCCCGATTGGATCAGGGCCATCAACTGTTTCCGAGAAGGCTTAGGGATCGGCTATATGCCGATGCACTTTGCAGAGCCCTTTATCCGCTCCGGTGCCCTGCTATCTAAGGAGCTTGAACGGCCTAAAGCACCAAGTCCTTGCTGCTTGGCATGGAATGGCGCCAATATGTCCCCAGCTATGGCCTGGGTCTTGGACTATTTGGGAGACAGTGAAAAGTTACATAATGACTGGTTTCTTTAAGTCATTACCAACAATTAATATTGGACAAAGGCTCAAGCTAGGAAGAATAAAGTGCATTAAACTTTGTGCATAAAACTAAATTCGCCTATGCCAGTGTTATTGCGCTGGCGTATGATGAAAGAAACGGTAATATTACGACTCATATTTAAGGTTCAGTTAATATTGGAGATAAAGAGCCTGTTTTAGGTACTGAAAAGCGCTTTGTGGCTTTCCCCCTCAGACTCGCTACTGTATGATTCAATAACTTACTGTAATAGATACGCGGTAATTAGGCTGACGTCTCGACTTGCGGAACTCTTTTGAGTGAAGCGAATCGAAGTAATATGATAAGAACATCTGCTAAAAAGGGTCACTGGAGATCGATATGACACAACAGACACTGTATTCAACCAGCGCTTCCACAATGGAAGTGAATAAGCTTCTTAAAAATACCTATATGCTACTTTCGCTAACACTCGCTTTCTCAGCGGTTTGTGCCGGCTTAGCAATGGCATTGCAAATTGGTCCTCTTCTGTCTATCGGTATGTCTCTGGGTAGCTTAGTTGTCCTGTTCGTGACATTAAGAAAAGCTGAAAGTGCTGCAGGACTTTTTTGGGTCTTTGCCTTTACGGGGATGCAGGGCGCTTCATTAGGCTATATCCTTAACCATTACGCAGGTATGGCTAACGGCCCACAGCTTATCATGCAGGCGCTTGGCCTGACTTCTGTAGTCTTTGTGACTCTATCTGCATACGCAATTACAACTAAGAAAGACTTCTCATTTATGAGGGGCTTCCTAATGGCTGGTATTGTTATCGCTATCGTTGCAGGTATTGCGAACATCTTTATCGGTAGTGGTGTCGTATTTATGGCACTTAACGCAGGTATTGCACTGCTAATGACAGGCTTCATCTTGTATGACACGAGCCGTATTGTGAATGGTGGTGAGACCAATTACATTCGTGCAACTATCTCTTTATACCTAGACTTCCTAAACCTATTCATCGCACTATTGCACCTGATGGGTATCGGCGGTGATGATTAATCACAGGCTGTTAAATACGGATTATTGAACTTCATTTGCCTAAGGGTAAATAAACATTTCTCAGTCTGTATTTTACGTTAGAATAGCTCCTTAAAGGGGCTATTTTTTTGTCCTGTTTTTCATTTTTAACAGCAGTGTTTATACATGAGCAAATTCATCATTCAAGTTAACGGCCCGGTCTATGGCAGTTCTGCCAGTTACAGTGCCTACCAATTTACCCAAGCAGCATTGGCAGCTGGTCATGAGATCAACTGTGTGTTTTTCTATCAAGATGGTGTGCTCAATACCAGCTCATTAAACAGTCCTGCATCCGATGAGTTTGATCTGACTAGAGCCTGGATTTCACTTAATCAAAAATACAGTGTCAGATTAGTCAACTGTGTATCAGCTGCTCTAAGGCGTGGTGTGATATCGAAAACCGAAGCCGATGAGTCTAAGCTCCCCCACTGGAATATGCAGAGCCCCTTTGAGATGGGTGGCCTTGGTGAGCTAGTAGTCGGGATTGAGAAAACAGACAGACTGGTAAGCTTCTAAACAGCTCGTCTAAAAAGTAATAACTGCTTAAATGCAGTATGAGTAAAAATTGAATTAAGAAACTGGATATGAAAAAGTTAACTATCATATTTCGCCGTGCACCACACGGCAGCCCCCATGGCAGGGAGGCATTAGATCTCGCACTATTAAGTGCAAGCTTTGAGCAAGAGGTGTCGCTGATCTTTGCCGATGAAGGGGTCTTGAATCTAGTTAAAACACAGCAGCCTGAACTTGTCGGTGCAAAAGATTTTATTGCAACCTTTGGTGCCCTCCCCCTTTATGATATCGATACCATACTGGCATGCGAAGCCTCATTACAGGAATACGGCTTAGCTAACGCAGAGCTAACCATAGCACCTAGCATAGTGGCCCCATCAACTATTCGCGAGCAACTAGCCAGTGCGGATGAGGTTTTAGTATTCTAATGATTTTACACAAGATACAGACATCGCCAGCTCAAGATAATGCATTATCGACTTGCCTACGCTATATAGATAAACAAGACACTCTCTTGTTGTCTGGCAATGCCGTTAATGCACTTTTACTGACTTGTTGGCAAGAGAAGCTTTCTCAAATAACAGTGTTAGTGTTAAAGGAAGATATAGAAGCGAGAGGTCTGAATGAACGGCTTAACCAATATTCCTCAATTAGCTACGAGCAATTTGTTCAAGAAACATTACGTCATGAAAAGGTGATCAGCTGGTGACAGACACAATTAATAGCATCGAATACAATCAAACCCAGATAGAGACAGATCATCAAGGTTACCTGAAAAATGTGGATGATTGGAATGAAGGTATTGCAGAGGTAATCGCTGCAAAAGAGGAGATCCAATTAACAGAGGCACATTGGGAGGTCATCCATTTTGTGCGTGACTTTTACCTTGAATTTAAGACCAGTCCAGCCATTAGAGTACTCGTGAAGGCGATAGGTTTAAAGCTTGGCGCAGACAAAGGGAATTCAAAGTACCTATACACCCTTTTCCCTGTGGGGCCTGCCAAACAAGCGACAAAAATAGCTGGCCTTCCTAAACCTGCTAAGTGTATATAAAAAAACCTCAACCAGATTAATGGTTGAGGTTTTTAAAGCAGTTCAGACAAGCGAACCTATAAAAGACTTTAAAACTGATAGGTATCAGGTCTAGCATATGTAATGAGCGTCAAAACGCATCAAAACAGATACTAACCCATGACATTTTTAAAAACCAATATTGCGGCCTCGCCAAATGTAGCAAACATAATCGCGCCGAATAAGCAGATCACAGCAACATAGGTAAGCCACTGAAAGTAGCGCCTTCCAGCATCCATAATGCGTATCCCCTAAAATGATTCTCACATAGATCGACGACATTAACTTATTTAATCGTTTTGTCTGTTAAGCGTCGATCTACTAACTACTTACGGATTGGTTTAACCAATCTTCTCTAATCCACCCATGTATGGGCGAAGAACCTCTGGTACTGTAATTGATCCATCTTCATTCTGATAGTTTTCAAGCACAGCAACTAAAGTACGTCCAACAGCCAAACCTGAGCCATTTAAGGTATGCAGTAAAGCTGGTTTCTTAGCATCAGCAGCTTTATAACGCGCTTGCATACGGCGAGCCTGGAAGTCCTGCATATTACTGCAAGATGAGATCTCTCTGTATGTATTTTGCGCTGGCAACCACACTTCAATATCGAAAGTTTTACTTGAACCAAAACCCATATCACCGGTACATAGAATAACGGTGCGGTATGGCAGACCAAGTTTCTCAAGTACCTTTTCGGCGTGGCCAGTTAACGCATCTAGCGCCGCCATTGAATCTTCAGGCTTCACTAGCTGGACAAGCTCAACCTTATCAAATTGATGTTGGCGAATAAGACCGCGAGTATCACGACCGTAGGATCCCGCTTCACTTCTGAAGCAAGGCGTATGAGCGGTGAGCTTAACAGGCAGCTCAGCTTCATCTATGATGGTATCACGAGCGATATTAGTCAGCGGCACCTCAGCTGTCGGAATAAGGCTCAGTCCCTGCCCCTCTTCAGTTGCAGGTTTAGTGTGGAAAAGGTCTTCACCAAATTTTGGTAGTTGACCTGTTCCCATCAAGCTATCTTCGTTGACTAATAAAGGAACATAAGTTTCAGTATAACCATGCTCTGTCGTGTGCAGATCTAGCATAAATTGGGCTAATGCTCTGTGCATACGCGCAATTTGGCCTTTCATGATAATGAAACGAGAACCCGTGATCTTAACTGCTGACTTAAAGTCTAAGCCGCCTAAAGTTTCACCAAGTTCAACATGGTCTTTAACCTCAAAGCCGTACTCTTTAATTGTGCCCCAGCGGCGAACTTCAACATTCTCGCTCTCATCTTTGCCGATTGGTGCAGATGCATCAGGTAGATTAGGTACGCTCAGTGCAATTGCGTTTAGCTCTTCTAGAAGCTCAGCAAGCTCTGCTTTCTTAGAATCAAGTTGCGAGCCAAGGTCACCAACTTGAGCCATAATAGGCGCAACATCCTCACCTTTTGCTTTTGCTTGTCCAATAGATTTAGAGATGGCATTACGGGAAGCCTGTAGCTCTTCGGTAGCCACCTGAAGTGACTTACGCTTTTCCTCTAACTTACTCAGACGCTCTACATCCAGAATAAAACCACGGGTGGCTAGGCTTTCCGCCGTTGCCTCTAATTCATTACGCAAAAATTTTGGATCTAACATGTTTTATATTCTTAATAGTTAAATGCGAGAAAAAACCAACTGCTGTCCCAAGTAGACCATGAATATACACAGACATAGGTTCAGAGCGATATTTAAAAATGCCTTTAACCAAGCTCCACTTTGTATCAATAACAAGGTTTCATTGGAAAAAGTTGAAAACGTTGTAAGTGCACCTAATAGACCAACACCCACTAAAGCTTTTATTTCAGGACTAACTTCACTCACCTGACCTAAAGCGTAAATCACACCCATCAAAAACGAGCCTATGATATTGACTAATAGTGTACCAAAAGGAAATGCTGAGCCAAATAGCTGTACCATGAAAATTGAGATCAGATAACGAAAAACAGCCCCAATAGATCCCCCGAGTGCAACAAATAGAATATTATTCATACCGTTTTATCTCACTATCATTATCAAGCTGGGTCAATTGCTCTAATTTCGATTTAATTCGTTTCTCAAAGCCATGTTCCGTCGGATAATAAAAACGGCTTCCAGCGAGTCTTTCAGGAAAGTAACACTCTCCACTGGCATAGGAGTTTGGTTCATCATGAGCATATCGATACCCTTCACCAAAGCCGATATCCTTCATCAATTGAGTCGGTGCATTTCTCAAGTGTTCGGGTACCGCATCTTGGCCAGTTTCACGGGCTAGCTGGCGAGCTGCTTTAAAAGCGGTATACACGGCATTGCTTTTAGGGGCACTGGCAAGGTAGATAATGGCCTGTGCAATTGCGCGCTCTCCTTCAGAAGGCCCAACACGATGAAAACACTCCCATGCATTGATAGCAACAGTCATGGCCACAGGGTCGGCATTACCAATATCCTCTGAAGCGATAGCCAATAAACGACGCGCAATATAGAGAGGATCGCAGCCCCCCTCTAACATACGACAAAACCAATAGAGCGCCGCATCAGGTGCTGAGCCTCTAATGGACTTGTGTACGGCAGAGATCAGATCGTAATATTGATCGCCATTTTTATCGAAACCAGCTAACTGCTGACCAGCGACTTCGACAATCATCTCCTCAGTGAAACTTTCACCATCGGCCACCATATCGCTCATTAATTCAATTAAATTAAGTGCTTTACGGGCATCACCATCACACACATTGGCCAGTTTATTCGCAACAGCATCGGGAATAGTCAGCTTTCTTTTACCCAATCCTCGTTCAACATCCAACAGTGCTTGATTAACAATCAGCACAATCTCATCGTTGGTTAATTTCTTGATAAGGTAAACGCGAGCCCTTGAAAGCAGTGCATTATTGATCTCAAATGAGGGATTCTCTGTGGTCGCGCCGATAAAGATGACGGTGCCGTCTTCGATAAAAGGCAAAAAAGCATCCTGCTGGCTTTTATTGAACCTATGCACCTCATCCACAAACAATAAGGTGCGCTGCCCTCGAGATTCAGCCACATTCTTTGCATGCTCAATGGCGGTACGTATCTCTTTGACGCCAGATGTGACTGCAGAGATACGCTCAACATGTGCATTGGCATAGTTCGCGACTAATTCAGCTAAGGTTGTTTTCCCCGTTCCTGGAGGCCCCCAAAACATCATTGAGTGAGCACGTCCAGCTTCAAGTGCTTTACGAAGTGGCTTTCCTTCACCTAACAGGTGAGACTGGCCGATATACTGAGACAGCTCCTCGGGCCGCATGCGTGCGGCGAGTGGTCTAAAATCTGGGGCAAAATCGAAACTAAAACTGGACACTAAGGCCTCTTAATTGATCGCATTGAGACGTTGGTCATCGATATCAACATCATCTGGGACGGTAAATTTGAACATAGCACGCTCAGCATCATCAATGGCTGTTTGCTCAGAGAGTGTAAACTGGCTGACATTGCCCTGCTGATCTTGCAATACCATCTCGGTCAATGTCTTGTCATCAAAACAGACCTTAACAGACTCAACTCCTGCATCGATACTTTTAGGCTTAATATTGAAACAGCCATTATCACTGGTTACCGAGTATTGAGACCAGGTCTCCTCATCTCTGTGAACTAAAAGTGCAATTGGAGAAGCACTGATCGCTTGATTGAGGTCCATCACAGAGACCTCCTCCGCAAAGGGGTTATAGATCCATACATCAGTACCATCTGCAACAATCAAAGATTCATCTGGCGCAGTGAGATGCCAGTAAAATTGATTCGGATAAGCCAATGCAAAGATGCCGCTTCCTTTCTGGATCTGTTTGTTATTGATGTCTGTAACCGTTTGCTCAAACTTAGCTTTAAGTGTGGCTATTTCGGTCAATTTTGCTTTTAACACTGATGACTCATCAGCAAAAGCCATATGAGGAGTCAATAGCGGCAAGCTTAGCATCAGCGCGGTTAAAGTTTTTCTCATCTTAATTCCTTCATCGAATTCTTTTCAAAGGGGATTGCCCCAAACTATCTAGTCCCACAAATATCAAAAGCCAGCGGCTGTTGTTTTGAGGCTATCATTAATAAATTTTAGGTGGCGGTGGCGCGAGCACCTCACGGTTACCGTTATGTCCTTGTGAACTCACCACACCTTGTGATTCCATCTGCTCAATAATTCGGGCTGCGCGGTTATAACCTATTTTAAATTTACGCTGTACGCTGGAGATTGAGCCGCGGCGTGTTTCAGTGACAAAAGCAACCGCTTCATCATAAAGAGCATCGGTATCATCCTCAGATTCACTGGCCTCTCCCGGCAACAGCACCTGCTCTCCTTCGGTCGAGCCTTGTAAAATTTCATCAATATATTGAGGTTTACCACGGCGGTGCCAATCAGCAACAACCGCATGCACTTCATGATCGTCAATAAAGGCACCATGAACACGATTTGGCACTGATGTTCCAGGTGGCAGATAAAGCATATCACCCATACCCAATAAGGTTTCTGCACCTTGTTGATCTAAAATGGTACGGGAATCGATACGACTCGATACCTGAAACGCCATACGCGTTGGAATGTTGGCTTTAATTAAGCCTGTGATCACATCAACAGAAGGACGCTGAGTTGCGAGAATAAGATGAATACCTGCAGCTCGAGCCTTTTGTGCGATACGTGCGATGAGTTCTTCAACCTTCTTACCTACAATCATCATCATATCGGCGAACTCATCGACGATAACCACAATAGAAGGTAGCTTATCTAACTCAGGCGCTTCTGGCTCCATGCTATCAGATGATTTCCAAAGCGGATCAAAAATAGGCTGACCAGACTCCTTCGCCTCTTTTATCTTGGCGTTGTAGCCTTTAAGGTTTCTCACACCCAGTGCCGACATAAGCTTATATCGACGCTCCATCTCACCAACACACCAGCGCAATGAATTAGCCGCCTCTTTCATGTCGGTAACAACTTCACACAGAAGATGCGGGATCCCTTCATAAACTGAAAGCTCGAGCATCTTTGGGTCAATCATAATAAAGCGCACATCATCGGGGCCTGATTTATAGAGCAGACTGGTGATCATCACATTGACCCCAACAGACTTACCCGATCCTGTTGTACCCGCAACCAGGAGGTGCGGCATCTTTCCGAGATCCACCACAACAGGCTGACCTGCAATATCTTGGCCCAGTACCATGCTTAAATGAGATTTACTCTCTGAGAAGGCTTCACTGTCTAACACATCTCTCATGAACACCGTTTCGCGGAACTTGTTTGGCAGCTCAAGGCCCACATAAGCCTTACCAGGGATCACCTCAACGACTCGTACACTTTCAGCAAGCAAAGAGCGGGCTAAATCTTTTGATAAATTCGTGATTTTTGATGCTTTTACCCCTGGCGCTAATTCAAGCTCAAAGCGAGTGACCACGGGACCTGGGAAAACACCCATGACTTTAGCAACAATATTAAAATCAGCCAGCTTAACTTCAACAAGCGCCGCGACCTGATCTAGCTCTTCACGACTAATAGGGTTATCTTGTCTGTTAGGGACATCAAGTAACGAGATACAAGGCAGAGGAGTAATAGGCAGCTTCGCCTCCTCTTCCTCTTGTCCTGGCAGTATTACAATCCCATCAACAATCTTTGCTTCTTCGACTTTCTGACGCTGAGCCGCGGTGACAGCTCCTGTCGATGTTCTGGTATCAAAATCAATCTCTTCATGCTCTGTATTATCAATTGACAATGATGGCTCAAGCTCAGGCATATCAGCTGGGGCTGAACTATTTTCACTCTCTTGATGATCAAACTTTGGTTCTGTTCTTGGTTCGACGCGCCCCTCATCTTTAGGTTCTTTACGCATGGCGTCAAGCAAGTTAAACCTAGAGCTGGGCTTTTCTGGCTCCTCGAACTCCTCTTCATTATCGACATCACCTTCTCGATGCTGATTACGCTTTTCTTTAAATTTATCAAACACAGACATAAAGCCGCGAGTATCTTCTGTCTCTTCAGCTCGACTGTCAAAACGAGCAGGCAGACCTCGCAGAGCATTAAAGAGGTAAATAGTGTAATAACCAGTTAAATCCACTATTGTGAGCCAACTAATGCCCGTTAGCAGTGTAAAGCCTGCCCCTACGAAGCAAAGTAGCAGTAAAGTAGTACCTAACTTATTGAAATAAGGCAACATTGCATCTCTGATCACATCACCAGAGACACCACCGGCCGAGAACTCATAGATATCATTGGCATTCATACTGGCCAGCGCCGCTAAACTAAATACCATAAGCAGGAAGCCTATTAGACGTAGTCCAACTGAAAAGTAATCAATTTCCAACAACTTATGTGTGCGTTTAAACAGTAACCACCCTGTTAGTGCCATAATGATAGGAATGAGATAAGCGGTATAACCAAAAAAATAGAACAACACATCCGCACACCAAGCACCGACGGCTCCGGTGAGGTTTAAGATCTCACCTTCGAAATTTGACTGACTCCAACCTGGGTCTGAAGAATGAAAGCTACTTAAGGCTAGGAGTACGTAAGTTGCTAACATGCAACATATAATGAGGCCTCCTTCCAGAAGGCGCTGCACGCCAGTGAGCGTTTTGACACTATTTCCCTTAGACAAATGAAAACCCATAAAAAAGATAAAGACAGGTAAAGGTAAGATATCAAAATTATGGTGAATTTGCAGCGGTTAAACCTATCTAAAGGCAATAAGATGAATCTAAATTAATGTAAACGATGATTTTATCGCCATTCGAAAGATCATATGGCGGAATAAGAAAAGGAGCCATAGTTGGCTCCTTTGTCATTACTACCTTTAAATCCTAAGATTCAGCGGTAATATTTATTGCAACTTTATTAGTTTGCTTGACCTCTTCCATCACCACGTAGGTACGTGTGTCAGAAACAGATGGCAACTTAAGTAAAGTTTCACCTAATAAACGTCGGTATGCAGACATGTCTGATACACGCGTCTTCAACAGATAGTCAAAATCGCCTGAAACTAGATGACACTCTTGAATGTCGTCAAGTAACTGTACGGCACGATTGAACTTATCAAACACTTCCGAACTATCACGATTGAGCGTAATTTCAACGAATACGAGTAAAGAAGCACCCAAAAAATGGGGGTTTACTAATGCCGTATATCCGTTGATATACCCCTGCTTTTCGAGTCTTTTAACTCTCTCTAAGCAAGGAGTGGGACTAAGCCCTACACGTTTCGATAGCTCCACATTGGAAATGCGACCATCCATCTGCAGTTCATTAAGTATGTTTCGATCTATGCGATCTAAGTCTTTTATTGGACTCTTTTTATTATTAACCATATTATTAACCTTGCTTTATCACTAAAACAACATTTATCACTACGTATGTCGAAAGTTCAGCAGCATAAACTGCCGAACTGATACTATACTAGATTTCCCTGAACTAATCACGTTCAGGTCACGACAAAATCACAATTATTCCCATATATAATGGGTTTTTATGCAATTTGAGGCTCGAAGATGATAATTGGTGTACCTAAAGAAATCAAAAACCACGAGTATCGCGTTGGAATGGTCCCATCAAGCGTACGTGAATTAACCATTAAAGGTCATAAGGTCTTTATTGAAACTAATGCTGGTTCAGGAATTGGTTTTACAGATCAAGATTATATCGACGTTGGCGCATCTATTTTAGCCACTGCAGCTGAAGTGTTTGCAACAGCAGATATGATAGTTAAAGTTAAAGAGCCACAAGCTGTTGAACGTGCGATGTTACGTGAAGATCAGCTGCTATTTACCTACCTTCACCTTGCTCCTGACCTCCCTCAAACTGAAGACTTAGTCAAAAGTGGATCAGTTTGTATCGCTTATGAAACCGTCACCGATGACCGCGGTACATTACCACTTCTTGCTCCTATGTCAGAAGTTGCTGGCCGTATGTCTATTCAAGCTGGCGCCATGGCGCTTGAAAAGTCTATGGGCGGTCGCGGTATGCTACTTGGTGGTGTTCCTGGGGTTGAACCAGCTAAAGTCGTCATCATCGGCGGCGGCATGGTGGGAACCAATGCCGCGCAGATGGCTGTTGGTCTAGGTGCTGACGTTGTCATTTTAGATCGTAGCATCGACGCACTGCGCCGTTTGAATGCTCAGTTCGACAATAAGGTTAAAGCTATCTACTCTACTGCTGATGCTATTGAGAAGCATGTGTTAGAAGCTGATCTTGTGATCGGTGGCGTCCTAGTACCTGGTGCTGCAGCGCCAAAACTAGTGACTAAAGAGCACATTAAGAGCATGAAGCCTGGCTCTGCAATTGTTGATGTTGCTATTGACCAAGGTGGCTGTATCGAAACCTCTCATGCAACTACACACCAAGATCCAACCTATATTGTTGATGATGTAGTCCACTACTGTGTTGCTAACATGCCTGGCGCTGTTGCACGCACGTCAACATTTGCACTAAACAATGCAACACTTCCTTATATCATCAAACTTGCAGATCTTGGTTACAGAGATGCCCTTTTGAATGATAAACACCTATTAAACGGTCTTAATGTTATGCATGGTAAGATCACGTGCCTTGAAGTTGCAGAAGCGCTTAACTTTGAGTTCGTAGACCCAAAAATTTTACTTAGCTAAACTATTTTAGCCAAGTAAAAATTCAGGGAGCCATCGGCTCCCTTTTTTCGATTAGAACAATCTAAAAGAATAAGTAGAGAGGCCTTTACCCGCTGGCGTAAATTCCCTACAATCCCTGCAATTCGCTATAAGGTACGGAGATAATAATGAGTCAAGCTAGACACTGTGAACTACTAATATTGGGCTCAGGCCCAGCAGGCTATACGGCAGCGGTATACGCAGCTCGTGCTAATCTAAAACCTGTTTTGATCACAGGCATTCAGCAAGGTGGTCAATTGACCACAACAACTGAAGTTGAAAACTGGCCAGGTGATGCTGAAGACTTAACCGGTCCAGCATTAATGGAGCGTATGCAGAAGCACGCGGAGAAGTTTGAAACTGAAATTATTTTCGATCACATCAATGAAGTCGATCTTCAGGTTCGCCCTTTTAAACTTAAGGGTGATAACGGTGAGTTCACCTGTGATGCTTTAATCATCTCAACAGGCGCTTCAGCCATGTACCTTGGTCTTGACTCTGAAGAGGAGTTTAAAGGTAAAGGGGTTTCAGCTTGTGCAACTTGTGATGGTTTCTTCTACCGTAATCAAAAAGTAGCCGTCATTGGCGGTGGTAACACAGCGGTTGAAGAAGCACTTTACTTAAGTAACATCGCTTCTGAAGTTCATTTGATACATCGTCGTGATTCTTTCCGTAGCGAAAAAATCTTAACTAAACGTCTTATGGACAAGGTTGCCAATGGCAATATCACTCTTCACTTAGACAACACCTTAGATGAAGTTGTTGGTGATCAAATGGGTGTTACTGGTCTTAAGATGAAAAGCACTAAAGATGGTGCGATTAAAGATCTTGAGGTTATGGGAGTATTTGTGGCTATCGGTCATAAACCAAACACCCAGATGTTTGAAGGCCAGTTAGAGATGAACAATGGCTATATTAAGGTGCAAAGCGGCCTTGATGGCAACGCAACCCAAGCAAGCATTGAAGGTGTTTTTGCTGCTGGTGATGTGATGGATCAACACTACCGTCAAGCCATTACCTCTGCCGGTACTGGTTGTATGGCAGCATTAGATGCTGAGCGTTACTTAGATGCTAAAAACAGCTAAACCATAGGCTAAAGAATTAATTTTACTAGCAGGCTTTTAGGCCTGCTTTTTTTACCTCTATTTACTAGAAGTTAGACTATAGCCACACCAGAAAGATATGGATGGATCAGGGCTAAAATCACAAATATAACTCCCCCCACCAATAGCACTTTTATCTCATTGCGCCATGAAACAGGCTCAGGTTTAGACCAAGCCCCCTCTCTTTTGTTGATAAAATAGATCTGCCAGAGTGACCATAGACACATACCACCAAATAAGATGAGTGAGCGACTATCACCATTTAATATCAAATGGGCGATTGACCAAACTAATACACTGGTCAGTTGGGGATGCCTAATGACTCTTTTGATATTCGTTTTCTGTTTTGCAGCAGCAAATAACATTGATGCGATCAACATCAAAACCACAGCAATTGGTTTTGTGCTTTGAGGGAGTGTGTAGACAAACTCAATCGGCGCCGCTCTCCAACCAAAAACAATCAAACAAAGTGATGAGATGATTAAAATAGAAAAAGAGAGCATGTAACCTTTATCGCTAGTTTTCGCTATCCAACTCTGCTTTAAAGAAGGTGTGGCAGAGGGAATAAAGTGCACAAGTGACCACAGTAACAAACCTACCAGTAACATCCACATAGGCGCTCCAAGTAAAATATGATGGTGATAACATGCAGGCTAAATCAGTTTAATGTCAACAAAAAGTGATGTGAACAATCGGTAGCTATGGATAAAACCAGGAAAGGAAACTAAAAAAGGGACCCGAAGGTCCCTTTCTAAAGCAGATTCAACTAATTACTTAGCTAAAGCTTCTTTTGCTTTCTCAACTAAAGTTGTAAATACAACTTTATCAAAAACAGCGATGTCAGCCAGGATCTTACGATCGATTTCAATAGAGGCTTTTTTCAAACCATTAATGAAACGGCTGTAAGACAGACCATTTTGACGAGAAGCCGCATTGATACGTGCAATCCAAAGTTGACGGAATTGACGTTTCTTCTGACGACGGTCACGGTAAGCATATTGACCAGCTTTAGTTACAGCCTGAACTGCAACGCGGTAAGTACGTGAGCGAGCTCCGTAATAACCTTTGGCTAATTTAAGTACTTTCTTGTGACGAGCACGAGCGGTTACACCACGCTTAACTCTAGGCATTGTTCATTGCTCCTTTAATTAAGCGTATGGTAGTTGACGTGCAATTGCTGGCACATCAGACTTAGCTACTAAACATTTTGCACGTAAGTGACGTTTACGCTTAGTGCTCTTCTTGGTCAAAATGTGACGTAAATGGGCTTGCTTACGCTTGAAACCATTGGCGGTTTTCTTAAAACGCTTCGCTACACCCTTGTCTGTTTTCATTTTAGGCATTGCTAAAACTCCGCATTGGGACATTAATAAAACGCAAGGCGAGCAGAGACCTTAACAGACCCCTGCTACTTTTTGGTTGGCCTTACTATTTCTTTTTCGGCGCGAGTACCATCACAGCTTGGCGACCTTCCATTTTCGGGAAGGACTCAACTACTGCTATCTCAGCCAAATCATCTTTAATACGATTCAAAAGATTCATACCAAGACTTTGGTGAGCCATCTCACGACCACGGAAACGCAGCGTAACTTTCGCTTTGTCGCCGTCATCTAGAAAACGATTCAGGTTGCGTAGTTTTACCTGATAATCGTTTTCATCTGTACCGGGACGGAATTTTATTTCCTTCACCTGTACAATTTTCTGCTTCTTCTTTTGTTCTTTTTGAGATTTTGCTTTATCAAAAAGAAACTTTCCGTAGTCCATTATACGGCAAACCGGCGGCTCAGCGTTAGGACTAATTTCAACAAGATCCACACCGGCTTCATCAGCTAGTTCTTGTGCTTCTCTGATTGTCATTAACCCTAGAGGCTCACCATCTAAACCATTTAGACGTACTTCTGAAATTCCGGTGATGAGTTCGTTAATTCTGTTCGGGGCCGCCTGGCGCCCTGCTGTTTTTTTGATCTTTATGACCTATTCCTCCAACAAATTGAGACTACGGAGCGAAATTTGTTCTTTTATCTTAGATGCAAATTCAGAAATTTGAATCTTACCTAAGTCAACACCATCTCTGGTTCGCACCGCAACTTCCTTATTTTCCATCTCTTGATCACCTACGACCAATAAATAAGGTACACGCCTTAGTGTGTGTTCGCGTATCTTAAAGCCTATCTTCTCATTCCTCAAGTCTTTAGAGGCACGAATACCGTTTTCTTTTAAAATATTTACGACTTCGTCGACATAATCGGACTGTTTGTCGGTAATATTCATCACAACGGCTTGCATAGGCGCTAACCAAGTAGGGAATTTACCCGCATACTCTTCGATTAGAATGCCTAAGAAACGCTCTAATGAGCCTAATATTGCACGGTGGATCATCACTGGAGTTTGGCGACTATTGTCTTCAGCAACATAAGTTGCACCAAGACGTCCTGGTAGTGCGTAATCTAGCTGAACCGTACCACACTGCCATGCACGATCTAGACAGTCATGGAGTGTAAATTCAATTTTAGGACCATAGAAAGCACCTTCACCAGGTAAGATTTCATAGGCGATATCATTCGCTGTTAGCGCTTGTTTAAGTGCTTCTTCCGCGCGATCCCACATATCATCGTCACCGATGCGTTTTTCTGGACGTGTAGAGAGCTTAACCACGATATCTTTGAAGCCAAAGGTCTCATAAGTATCGTAAACCATCTTAATACAAGCACTCACCTCTTGCTGAACTTGATCTTCAGTACAGAAAACATGGGCATCATCTTGAGTAAAGCCGCGAACACGCATTAAGCCGTGTAATGAACCCGATGGCTCATTGCGGTGACAACAACCAAACTCAGCCATACGAAGTGGCAGATCACGGTAAGACTTCAAACCTTGATTGAAGATCTGCACATGACCTGGGCAGTTCATCGGCTTAATCGCATATTCACGATTTTCAGAGTTAGTTGTGAACATCGCCTCTGAGTATTTATCCCAATGTCCAGAGCGTTCCCAAAGTACGCGATCCATCATTAACGGACCTTTCACTTCTTGGTAGGTGTATTGACCTAGCTTTTGACGAATAAACTTCTCAAGTTCAAGGAACAGGCTCCAACCATCGTTATGCCAGAACACCATACCAGGTGCTTCCTCTTGCATATGATAAAGGTCAAGCTGTTTACCTATCTTACGATGATCGCGTTTTGCCGCTTCTTCTAAACGATTAAGATGGACTTTAAGTGCTTTCTTATCTGCCCAAGCAGTACCATAAACACGTTGAAGCATCTTGTTGTCAGAGTTACCGCGCCAATAGGCACCAGCAACACTCATTAACTTAAAGTGTTGGCAAAACTTCATGTTTGGAACATGAGGACCCCGGCACATATCAACATACTCTTCATGGTGATATAGCGCTGGTTGATCGTCTTTACTGATATTTTCATCCAAGATTTCCATCTTGTATGTTTCACCACGTGCTTCAAACGTATCACGGGCGACTTGCCAGCTACCTACTCGCTTTTCAACTATATAGTTAGTCTTAGCAAGTTGTACCATGCGCTTCTCCAGCGCATCGATATCTTCCTGGGTCAGCTTGTGGTCAAGATCGATATCATAATAGAAGCCATTATCGATTACTGGACCAATTGCCATTTTCGCTTCCGGCCATAACTGCTTGAATGCATGGCCTAATAGATGAGCACATGAGTGACGAAGGATCTCAACACCCTCTTCATCTTTTGCTGTGATGATAGATAACTCTGAATCTGTGTCTATGATATCGCAAGCATCTTTCAGCTCGCCATTAACTCGACCGGCAATACACGCTTTCGCGAGGCCAGGTCCGATATCAGCAGCAACATCTAAAGTAGAAACAGGGGTAGCAAACTCACGTTTGCTTCCATCAGGAAGTGTAATAACAGGCATGAAAATTCCTTATCCAGTGGTGACCCCTACGTAGGGCCACTTGCTAATTAAATAATAAAATGAAAAGCACTTATGGGATAAGCCATTACAAGAGTCTTATACACCTTAAGCACAAGAGCGTAATTCTACGAGATCACGGCAGTCCTACGCAAGAGGTTACCAAGATTTATGGTATAGAAAAGTATCACAACCTGCTTTTGCTAATGTCATGATTTTAAAATTTTATTGTCATGTTTCTTTAATATCAAATCTCTACTCTATCCAGAAAATAACTAAGGAGGTAAAAATGATCAATTTAATACTGCTTACAAGCGCTCTACTTCAGCTTCCAAGCAATACGCTTGTTAGCAATGATGTTACAAAAACGACTTTAGAAACTGTGCATACGAAAGCCTTCATAGAAACATGGGAGCCTCAGGAACACTCTGTTAGCTTAGATAATATAGAACAACGGCTATCAATGGAGATAATGGCTAACCTTGATGGCGAATTTGAGTTGGTGTTGGCAAAAATTGATGATGAATTAACCAGTCAGGTTGAGTTGTCAATTGAAACACATTCCACCATGGAAAAACTCACCCAACAAAATGCTAAATAAGCACTTCTAGTACCGTTTTATGAAAGTAAATAAAGCTTCTTTCTGTCACCTATACTGATACATAAAGGTAATACCTCTCTACTGGTAATACTTGCTCTATAGGCGCATAGTAGAGGTCTTGTTTGTAAGAAGTGAGGTAATAGCGATGAAGTTTACCACTCAAACAATCAGTTGTCCCCATTGCGGCCACCATCAACACATTGATGTGGATGGGACTTCTGGAGATCAAGATTACTATGATGACTGCAGGATCTGTTGTAATCCAATACACCTTAGGATTCACTTGGATGAAGCCCGACACACCTTAGAGTTGTATGTGGACGCAGGTGATGAACAGATCTACTAGATGTTGGTAAATAACAGGCACAAAAAAACCAGCTTTAGCTGGCCTACTTAACTTTAATGATAAAGTTTATTCTAACTGATAACTCTTTAGAAGAGAATTGGTACAACCGAGTGGATTCGAACCACCGACCCCTACCATGTCAAGGTAGTGCTCTAACCAACTGAGCTACGGTTGTATTGGTTGCGGGAGCTGGATTGCTCTTTACAAAATCTTTGGCAACGACCTTCGCCATGTTTTTATAAGAGTTGAGTCCGAGTTGTTTTCACACTGCTCCATTCCGCGACTGTTTTACTGCTAATAACTGTTTTGATTCTGTTATAAAAGAATTGGTTGCGGGAGCCGGATTTGAACCAACGACCTTCGGGTTATGAGCCCGACGAGCTACCAAACTGCTCCATCCCGCGACTGTTTTACTGCTAATAACTGTTTTAATTCTGTTATAAAAGAATTGGTTGCGGGAGCCGGATTTGAACCAACGACCTTCGGGTTATGAGCCCGACGAGCTACCAAACTGCTCCATCCCGCGTTCGATAACGCTATAAGTTATTTTGATTCTACTTACAAAGAATTGGCTGCGGGAGCCGGATTACTCTTTACATAAGCTTGGCAACGACCTTCGCCATGTTTTTATAAGAGTTGAGTCCGAGTAGTTTTCACACTGCTCCATCCCGCGACTGTTTTACTGCTAATAACTGTTTTGATTCTGTTATAAAAGAATTGGTTGCGGGAGCCGGATTTGAACCAACGACCTTCGGGTTATGAGCCCGACGAGCTACCAAACTGCTCCATCCCGCGACTGTTTTACTGCTAATAACTGTTTTGATTCTGTTATAAAAGAATTGGTTGCGGGAGCCGGATTACTCTTTACAAAATCTTGGCAACGACCTTCGCCATGTTTTTATAAGAGTTGAGTCCGAGTAGTTTTCAAACTGCTCCATCCCGCGACTGTTTTACTGCTAATAACTGTTTTGATTCTGTTATAAAAGAATTGGTTGCGGGAGCCGGATTTGAACCAACGACCTTCGGGTTATGAGCCCGACGAGCTACCAAACTGCTCCATCCCGCGACTGTTTTACTGCTAATAACTGTTTTGATTCTGTTATAAAAGAATTGGTTGCGGGAGCCGGATTACTCTTTACAAAAGCTTGGCAACGACCTTCGCCATGTTTTTATAAGAGTAGAGTCCGAGTAGTTTTCACACTGCTCCATCCCGCGACTGTTTTACTGCTAATAACTGTTTTAATTCTGTTATAAAAGAATTGGTTGCGGGAGCCGGATTTGAACCAACGACCTTCGGGTTATGAGCCCGACGAGCTACCAAACTGCTCCATCCCGCGTCCGATAACGCTATAAGTTATTTTGATTCTACTTACAAAGAATTGGCTGCGGGAGCCGGATTACTCTTTACAGAAGCTTGGCAACGACCTTCGCCATGTTTTTATAAGAGTTGAGTCCGAGTAGTTTTCACACTGCTCCATCCCGCGACTGTTTTACTGCTAATAACTGTTTTGATTCTGTTATAAAAGAATTGGTACAACCGAGTGGATTCGAACCACCGACCCCTACCATGTCAAGGTAGTGCTCTAACCAACTGAGCTACGGTTGTATTGGTTGCGGGAGCCGGATTTGAACCAACGACCTTCGGGTTATGAGCCCGACGAGCTACCAAACTGCTCCATCCCGCGACTGTTTTACTGCTAATAACTGTTTTGATTCTGTTATAAAAGAATTGGTACAACCGAGTGGATTCGAACCACCGACCCCTACCATGTCAAGGTAGTGCTCTAACCAACTGAGCTACGGTTGTATTGGTTGCGGGAGCTGGATTACTCTTTACAAAAGCTTGGCAACGACCTTCGCCATGTTTTTATAAGAGTTGAGTCCGAGTAGCTTTTACACTGCTCAATCCCACGACTGTGTTACTAACTGTCCTTTCGGCTATTGCCTTGGAACGAGCGCTATAATACGGGATACAGTTTTTGTTGCAAGTAAAAATGTCATATTTAAGTTTAAGTGTTGCTTTGCTGCTCAACTTGCTCTTTTATAGTGCATATTACGTAAAAAGAAGCCAATTTGGCTTCTTTTTACGATTTAAAATACACAATTTAACTACGCATCTGAGGCATCTACAATTGCCTCTTTAAAGAAACCTCGCTTTTGAATATAACGTAACCTTAAAGCAAACAGCACTGCCGCAGTTGTTAAGCCAGCGATTAATCCTATCCAGAAACCATGAGCCCCCATAGCTGGCACGATAAGATCTGTTCTTGCTAGTATATAGCCTAGCAACATGCCAACAGCCCAATAGGAGAACAAAGTGATATAAAAAGCACTTCTTGTGTCCTTATATCCTCTTAACGCCCCGGCCGCGACAACTTGCACCGAATCAGATAATTGATAAAGAGCAGCAAGAAACATTAAGCTTCCTGCTAGTGTCACCACTTCTGGGTTATCGTTATATAGATAAGCAATTTCAGTTCTAAACAGAACAGTAATGACCGCAGTCACCATAGCTAGTGTAAAGGAGATACCTAAACCTAATTTGGCAATCAAAGCCGATATCTCAGTTTTATCTTGCCCTAAGTAATATCCCACGCGAATCGATACCGCAATGCCGATAGACAAAGGCAACATAAATACAATAGATGAGAAATTCAAAGCAATTTGATGGCCCGCAACCACATTAGCACCTAAGGGAGCTAACAGTAGTGCAATAACAGCAAACAGACTCACTTCAAAAAAGAGTGCCATTGCGATGGGAAAACCATGTTTAGTCATATCCCATATTGTAGAGAGATGAGGTTTATGAAATGACTTAAAAGGCGCTAACTCTGCAAACTTTTTATGTAGCTGCATATACACAATCATGGCAACAAACATGGCCCAAAAAACTAATGCAGTCGCTAGACCACAACCAGCTCCTCCCATAGCGGGCATACCAAAATGGCCATAGATAAATATATAGTTAGCAGGAATATTCACAGCAAGTCCTACAAAACCTATTATCATGGTCGGTAAGGTATAAGAGATACCCTCGCTGCATCCTCTTAATACTTGATAAAGAACAAAAGCAGGTACGCCCCAAGCAAACCCCTCTAGGTAGCCGATACTCAAACGGGCCAATTCAGGTTCCAACTCCATCATGGTGAAGATGTTTTCTGCAAAACTAAGAAACAGGATCACACCTAGGCTACCAATTATGGCAATATAACCTGCTTGAAAAGCAAGTGGTTGAATAGCCTTTTGGTTATTAGCCCCATGGTGATGAGCAAATACCGGTGTAAATGCAAGCAGTAAGCCTTGCACAAACAGTAGCGCAGGTAACCACAAGCTGGTTCCGATAGCGACTGCCGCCATATCTACCGCGCTCACTCGCCCCGCCATGACGGTATCAATAAATCCCATCATGGTTTGAGTAACTTGTGCAATAAGAACGGGAAGTGCAAGCTGCACTAAACGTTTGGCCTGAAAGCCGTAATGATTCATTAAAATGCCTTTAATTCTGACGAGAGAAAATATGTTTACAGGTATAGTTCAAGCCACGTGCGAAGTGGTTGCGATAAATAAGAAAGATGGCTTAAATACGCTAGAGATCGCTATGAAATCCGATTTACGTGAAGGGCTCATAACAGGCGCAAGTGTTGCTAACAACGGTGTCTGTTTAACGGTTACACGAATTGCTGATGATAGGGTGTTTTTCGATGTAATGGAAGAGACCTTGAGTGTGACTAACCTCTCAAATTTACAACTTGGTTCTAAGGTTAATATTGAACGCTCATTGACCTTTGGCAGTGAAATTGGTGGCCACATTCTTTCCGGACATATACATACTCAAGCAAGAGTTCTAGAAGTGAGCCATACCGAGGCTCATTTTGATATAAAACTCGAAGTCGATCCTAAGTGGATGAACTACATTCTTTATAAAGGTTTCGTAGGCGTTAATGGTTGTAGTTTAACAGTTGGTGAAGTCACAGAGACTAGCTTTATGCTGCATCTTATTCCAGAAACCTTGAAACTCACAAACCTTGATATCATCAAAGCTGGTGAGACATTAAATATCGAGATAGACAGTCAAACCCAAGCCATTGTCGACACCGTTGAGCGTGTACTTGCCAAAAGAGCTAATATATAAAGTATTAACAGGTAAAATTTAAAAGGCCGACTCCTGTAATAGAAGTCGGCCTTTAACTTAAGCTTTTTACCTAACTAAGCGTATCACCAGGCACCCTCACCCGTCCTTCCATTAATACGCGTGCGCTTCTACTCATGACGGCCTTAGTTACGCGCCACTCATTATCAATACATCTAGCCTCAGCTCCCACACGCAATGTACCTGATGGATGGCCGAAATGAACAGACTCACGTTCGCCACCACCAGCTGCAATATTCACTAGCGTGCCGGGGATCGCGGCCGCAGTTCCAATGGCAACAGCCGCAGTGCCCATCATGGCATGATGCAGTTTCCCCATCGATAGCGCCCTAACATTTAAGTCTATCTCAGTCGATAGAACCCTTTTGCCACTTGAAGAGATGTAATCACAAGCCTTGCCAACGATGGCCACCTTAGGTGTATGTTGCCTGCTTGCCGCTTCATCAATATGGCTAATAAGCCCCATTTTAACGGCGCCATGAGCTCGGATTGTTTCAAAGCGCTTAAGGACCTCGGCATCACTATTAATGTCATCTTGAAGCTCTGCACCGGTATAACCAAGATCGCTTGCATTGATAAAGATCGTCGGGATCCCAGCGTTGATCATTGTCGCTTTAACATTACCTGATGCAATAACATCGGTAGGTAGGGCTAACTCATCCACTAGGTTCCCCGTTGGAAACATGGAGCCATCACCATCGGCGGGGTCCATAAATTCAACCTGCACTTCGGCAGCTGGAAAAGTGACGCCATCGAGCTCAAAGTCACCGGTTTCCTGCACTTCACCATCCGTAATGGGAACATGAGCAATAATGGTTTTACTGATATTTGCTTGCCAAATTCGCACCACAGCGATGCCATTATCGGGAACTCGACTAGCATCAACTAAGCCACTGCTAATAGCAAATGAACCGACAGCCGCAGACAGATTACCGCAGTTACCACTCCAGTCAACGAAAGGCTTATCAATGCCAACCTGTCCAAACAAGTAGTCAACATCATGATCTTGCTGACGACTTTTAGAGATAATGACTGTTTTACTTGTACTTGAGGTCGCCCCTCCCATACCGTCAGTTTGCTTCCCGTAAGGATCTGGGCTGCCGATCACTCTCAGTAGTAGTGCATCACGGGCCTTACCCGCAATTTTAGCCTGCGCTGGCAGGTCCTCAAGATTAAAGAAGACTCCTTTACTTGTGCCACCACGCATATAGGTCGCAGGTACTTTTATCTGAGGAGAAAATACAGTCTTACCTTTCTCATCCTGAAGCATAAATATCACCCTTTAATGAAGAGTGGCGCAATAGTGCGCCACGATAAATACCTAATGATTAACAATCAAGTCGTCAAGCAGACAAATGAGCTTAGGCCGCAGATGAAGATTCAAGGAAGTCTTGAGCAAAACGCTGCAAAATACCGCCAGCTTCATAAATAGAGACCTCCTCTGCGGTATCTAAGCGACACTTAACTGGAACCTCGACGGACTCGCCGTTTTTACGGTTGATAATAAGCGTTAACCTTGCACCAGGAGTTCGATCTCCAACCACATCATAGGTCTCTGTACCATCGATTTGATACGTATGGCGGTTTTCGCCATTGGTGAACTCAAGGGGTAACACGCCCATTCCCACTAAATTAGTTCGATGAATACGCTCAAACCCTTCGGCCACAATCACTTCAACGCCAGCAAGACGAACACCTTTAGCGGCCCAGTCGCGGCTTGAGCCTTGACCATAATCAGCACCAGCAATGATGATCAGTGGCTGTTTACGATCCATGTAAGTTTCAATCGCCTCCCACATGCGTGAGACTTCACCCTCAGGCTCAATACGAGCTAATGATCCCTGCTTAATTTCAGTCTCTCCATTTTTGCCCAATGTCGTGACCATCTCATTAAAGAGTTTAGGATTAGCAAAAGTGGCCCGCTGTGCAGTCAAGTGATCACCGCGGTGAGTTGCGTAGGAGTTAAAGTCCACCTCAGGTAGACCCATCTTATCTAAATACGCACCAGCAGCACTGTCGAGCATGATCGCATTTGAAGGAGACAAGTGGTCTGTTGTGATGTTATCACCCAGTACTGCTAAGGGACGCATCCCTTTCATACTTCTCTCACCTGCCAGTGCTCCTTCCCAATAGGGAGGACGACGAATATAGGTACTCTGTGGTCGCCAATCATACTGCGGATCATTGTTTGCTCCATACTCTACTTTAATGTCGAACATAGGCTCATACACTTTACGGAACTGTTCTGGTTTTACGCTCGCCTTGACGACCGCATCAATCTCTTCATCCGATGGCCAGATATCTTTAAGTGTGATCTCATTACCTTGAGAGTCTGTGCCTAAGCTGTCTCTCTCAATGTCGAAGCGTATGGTCCCTGCAATGGCGTAGGCCACCACTAACGGTGGTGAAGCCAAGAACGCTTGTTTAGCGTAGGGATGAATACGGCCATCGAAATTACGATTACCAGAAAGCACTGCTGTGGCGTAAAGATCTCTGTCGATTACCTCCTGTTGGATAACAGGGTCAAGCGCCCCACTCATGCCATTACAAGTGGTGCAGGCAAAACCAACGATACCAAAACCAAGACTTTCGAGCTCAGGTAACAGCTTGGCATCTTCAAGGTAGAGTTGTACCGCTTTGGATCCTGGTGCTAAAGAGGTTTTAACCCAAGGCTTACGCGTTAAACCTTTGGCATTCGCGTTACGCGCAAGCAGACCGGCTGCTATCACATTTCGAGGGTTTGAGGTGTTGGTACAGCTAGTAATGGCTGCAATGATACAAGCGCCGTCGGGCATTAAGCCCTCTTCGTTCTCTACCACACCTGCGATACCACTCTTAGCAAGCTCATTGGTAGCAACACGGCGGTGCGGGTTTGAAGGTCCCGCAATATTACGGCCAATCGATGATAAATCAAACTTGAGCACCCGCTCATACTCAGCATTTTTAAGGCTATCAGCCCATAACCCATTGGCTTTAGCATAGGTTTCAACCAGTTTTACTTGAGCATCATCTCGACCAGTCAACTTAAGGTAGTCTATGGTTTTATCATCGATGTAGAACATGGCGGCTGTAGCGCCAAACTCAGGCGTCATATTTGAGATAGTCGCTCGGTCTCCAAGTGTAAGCGCGAAAGCGCCTTCACCGAAGAATTCAAGATAGGTAGACACCACCTTCTCGCTGCGTAAAAACTCTGTGATAGCCAGTACGATATCGGTTGCAGTGATCCCACTTTGACGCTTACCCACCAGCTCAACACCGACGATATCAGGAAGACGCATATACGAGGGACGGCCAAGCATGACACTCTCAGCTTCAAGTCCACCGACTCCAATTGCTATCACACCTAATGCATCCACATGGGGAGTATGACTGTCTGTTCCTACCAAGGTGTCTGGAAAAGCCACGCCATCGCGAGCTTGAATCACAGGTGACATCTTCTCAAGATTTATCTGATGCATAATGCCGTTACCCGGCTGGATCACATCGATATTCTTAAATGCTGTTTTGGTCCAGTTGATAAAATGAAATCTATCGTCATTACGTCTGTCTTCAATGGCGCGGTTCTTATCGAACGCGTCCTTCTCAAAACCTGCATGCTCTACCGCTAATGAGTGATCCACAATCAGCTGTGTCGGTACAACAGGATTTACCTTGGAAGGGTCGCCACCTTTATCAGCAATGGCATCGCGCAATCCAGCAAGATCCACCAGCGCTGTCTGACCTAAAATGTCATGGCAAACAACACGTGCTGGATACCAAGGGAAATCCAGATCACGTTGACGGTTAATAATCTGTTTTAATGAATCTGTTAATTTTGTAGGCTCACAGCGGCGAACGAGGTTTTCAGCATATACACGGGAGGTATACGGCAGCTTATCATAGGCACCAGGGCTGATAGCCTCAACGGCGGCACGAGTGTCGAAGTAATCGAGATCGGTATCCGGTAAAGATTTACGGTAACTTGTATTCATAAGATATCCCCAGCTCACATACTGGTTTAATGCTGTTTATCGGCCAAATATCGATAGTTAGATGAAATTATTTGATAGATAAAAAGTCTTTATTATTAGTTGATAAATAGAAATTCAATCCTTATGGGGTTAGAAATTTCTAACCCCATCAAAAAATATGATAACTATTACTACTATCTTTCAGCGATAGGCTTAACCATTCTTGGCTCAGATCCTGTGTAATCCGCACTTGGACGAATAATACGGTTATTAGAGCGCTGCTCCATCACATGAGCGGCCCACCCCGTAAGACGCGAGCAGACAAATATAGGCGTGAACAACTTAGTAGGAATGCCCATAAAATGATAAGCCGATGCGTGAAAGAAATCAGCATTACAAAATAGCTTCTTGGTGTCCCACATAAACTCTTCACAGGCAACAGAGATATCGTATAACGACGTATCACCATTTTCCTGAGCCAGTTTTTCAGACCACGCCTTAATGATCACATTACGTGGATCTGAGGTACGGTAAATCGCATGACCAAAGCCCATGATCTTCTCTTTACGCTCAAGCATACCGGCCATCTGCGTCTTGGCATCTGCTGGGGAGCTAAACTTCTGGATCATATCCATTGCCGCTTCATTTGCGCCGCCATGCAGAGGGCCACGAAGTGTACCGATAGCACCTGTGATACACGAGAACATGTCAGACAGAGTCGAAGCACACACACGAGCAGTAAAGGTTGAAGCATTAAACTCATGCTCAGCGTAGAGGATCAGCGACACATCCATTACGCGTCTGTGTTGCTCTGAAGGCGTTTTGCCATTTAACAGGTGTAGGAAGTGGCCACCGAGTGAATCTTCATCTGTGACACAGTTAATCTCAACTCCATCATGAGAAAACTTGTACCAATAGCACATGATTGCAGGGAAAGCGGCAAGTAGGCGGTTAGCGGCTTGGTTTTGTTCACTAAAGTCATTTTCAGGTTCTAAATTACCGAGAAATGAGCAACCAGTACGCATCACATCCATTGGATGAGCATCGGCAGGGATACGTTGTAATACCTCTTTTAATGCCTGAGGTAGGTCGCGCATCGCCATTAACTCTGTTTTATAGGCATCAAGCTGTGCTCGATTAGGTAACTCACCATTAAACAGTAGGTATGCCACCTCTTCAAAAGTCGCATTGTCAGCTAAGTCGGCCACATCATAGCCGCAATAAGTTAATCCAGAACCTGACTTACCTACAGTACAAAGCGATGTTTCTCCAGCACTTTGACCACGAAGACCTGCACCACTGAGTTTCTTGTCTACCATAACTTGCTCCTATTCCTTTTCATTATCGACCTATGCATTGATCACTCTCTTGGGTCACCTTCTATAGATGCATAGGCTGTAGGGTATTTATTAAATTTTAAATAATTACAGATTCTTACCTTCAGCAAAAAGACTATCTAATTTCTGCTCATAGTCGTGGTAACCAAGGTAATTATAGAGATCCATGCGAGTTTGCATCGAATCAACTACCGCTTTTTGGTCACCATTTTCAAGTATCGATGTATAGACCATCTCAGCAGCTTTATTCATCGCCCTGAATGCACTTAACGGGTAGAGCACCATGTCTGCGCCCCACTCGCCTAACTCTGCTTTGTTCCACAGCTCAGTTTGGCCGAACTCGGTAATGTTAGCCAAGATAGGCACATCTAACGCTTCTGAAAATGCGCGGTAGTGCTCCTCGGTTTTAACCGCTTCGGCAAAGATCCCGTCTGCGCCTGCAGCCACATAGGCTTTAGCACGTTCAATGGCAGCCTCGATCCCCTCTTGAGCGAATGAATCGGTACGAGCCATGATAAAGAAGTCAGGATCGGTACGGGCATCAACAGCCGCCTTGATACGATCTACCATCTCCTCTGTAGAGACGATCTCTTTATTCGGGCGATGACCACAGCGTTTTTGAGCAACCTGATCTTCCATATGAACAGCAGCTGCACCAGCTTTCTCCATATCACGAATAGTCTTGGCAATATTGAATGCCCCGCCCCAACCCGTATCAATATCCACCATCAGAGGAAGATCGCAAGCTGAGGTGATGCGCTGAACATCAACAATCACATCGTTAAGTGATGTCATACCAAGATCTGGCAATCCATAGGATGCATTAGCGACGCCACCACCTGATAGGTAGATAGCCTGATGCCCAATCTGTTTTGCCATCATTGCGCTGTAAGCATTGATGGTACCGACTATCTGCAGTGGCTTGTTATCTGCTAATGCCTGACGAAATTTTTTCCCTGCACTCATCTTTCAAATCCTCTTTTTATCTCAACGATTACGCTTAATTTTGTTCTATTAACTTTGCTCTAATTTGGTTTCGACATTTCTCTGTGAATACATGATATGACGACGCATCAGCATCTCTGCGAGCTCCTCATCACGATTCGATATAGCTTGTACTATATGTCGGTGCTCATCAAAGGCGGTGGTGATCCTAGGCCCTGACATCCCTAGCTGCACTCGGTACATACGCACAAGATGATAAATACCATCAATCAACATGGTGATAAGGTGTCTGTTTTTACTGCCTAGAATAATTCGATAGTGGAAGTCGACGTCGCCAGCTTCCTGGTAATAAGACTCGCCAGTTTTGACTTTTTGAAAGTGGGTATTAAGTAAAGCGTTAAGGTCATCTATCTCTTGGGAAGTCATATTCTTAGCAGCTAAGCGCGCTGCCATCCCCTCTAAGGATTCACGAACCTGATACAGTTCAATCAGTCCCTCAGGTGTTAATGCCACCACACGAGCACCCACATTGGCTTTGCGCTCAACAAGGTTGCAGGACTCCAGACGATTAATCGCTTCACGTATAATCGCACGACTGACACTGTATTTTGTCGACAACTCAGTCTCACTGAGTTTTGAACCAGCTAACACAACACCTTCAACAATATCTTTGCGTAACTGAAAAAAGGTCTTATCAGCTGCTGTTACTGCTGTTTCATCAAAAAATGTCATAGTAGCTAACATTCACATTACATAATAGATTGTCGACAATATAGCCAAGTTATAAGTAAAGGTCAATTAAACAGCCTTAAATTGTCGACAATCAATTAAGCGTTTAAATAGGAAGGGACTAGTAGAGAAGAGTTGTTTGGGTATAATGGCCAGCTAAGTGACTCCAGTTAAAGGCTAGCATGCAGACAGTCAGTTCAAACGAACTATTATCCACACTAAGTAAAGTGACCATTATAGGCAATGCAAACGGAAAGTTAGATATCCCATCAAGTGGTGCCACCTTTATTTTTAACGGTACCAAGCCTGATAATAACCAAAGTGGAAAAGCCGAAACCCTGATTAATATCTCCAATGGCCCATTTGCTGGCTCAACCTGCCCTTTTGTTATCTCTGGCTCATTAGATGAACATGATAGCGAATCCCTCACGCTTCAACTTATCGAGATCGCGCAATCATTAGAGAAAGAGCTTAACTGTTGGCCATCAACTGGACTAGTGACCATAGTTCTGATGAGTAGGCTCTCTACACAGATAGAGGTAAAGCGTATGTCGCTACTACCAAGTCTTAAACGTGAAATGGAGATGCCAATAGAGGAGCACTTACCCTGCATGGTTCACAACTGGCTTGGTGAGCGCCGCATTGCCTTAGCCATATCGGTGCCTAATCTTAGCTGGCCGGAATTACAGTTAACTCAACCTTTATCCAAAGAAGCATTAGATAATCAAATCGAGCTAACAGACTATAATCGATGCCCCTTTGAACTGCTCACTCAGGTTCATCGACATGCACACAATGAGCTTACGTCATCAGCGGACATGCTCAATATATTAAGTTACCTATCTACAACTCATATTGAGCTTTGGTTACAACATTCAACTCAAGAGAAGCTATTGAGCTGTGAGCTGATGTTCTTTAACCAAACACCGGAGCAAACGGCTTCCTTTTGGTATTTAGTTGATAACCAAGCATCACAATACTTAGATGATATTCGTCATCGACTCGCCTATTGTCAGCAAGTGTTCAATGAATAGTAGGAAAAGAGCGAAAAAATATAGGTGCTAGCTAACTTCCACTATCTAGCACCGTTTCTCTCCCACAACGTAAAAATCAGATACACGCCCGCCAAAGGAAGCAGAGGAAGAATAGTTAACAGTAAAGCAAGAGGAATAGAGTCAACATAATAACGGATGAGGCACAGAATAATTATCACCAACACCGGGTGTGTATAAAATAAGCCTCGAATCGTCCTTGCATAAATGCTCTTGCTAACCTCAGCCCCTGGCAAACTTGCCAGCATCAACCCGAACCAAGTTATACAACCAAATAAAGTAGCAATGCCACATGCAATCTTAAGAAATAGTTCCAAGTATTAGCTCACCCAGTGCCATTGCAGTTTTCAGTTAAGTCCAAATTCCACTCTAGCGTATTCCAAGGACTTTTAGGATCACCAGTCAGCCTTCTAACTACGTCCATCTCATCCTTAGCAAAGGACTCAGTAGCATCATTACGCCAAAATTGGCGACCTGCAATATAACTTAATGCGAAGCTATGCCAACTGTCGTAAGATTGTTGAACCCTTAGAGAAATTTGCTTAATTTTTTCCCAACACTCATCCTCAGAAAACAGACCTAATGAAGCTCCCCAACGACAGATAGACACATAGCGACCATCATCCCACGCACCAATTCCGCCAATATTAAGTGTATGTCGATAATTTCTCACCAGTTGTAAACAGCTCTGCCTATCGACATTATGGGAATGAGCGTCAATATAGGCATCAATGGCGCTTTCAGATAACGTGTTGAGGTGATCTTGCATCTGCATATAGGAGCGGTTATGGCCCTCCTCACGTAACCATTTCAGCATATTGAGGTACTCTTCTCGTGTTTCAATACCCCAATCACGCATCATCATATGTTTTAAATCTTTGATATCCTCATCGCTCGTACCGTGGTGATGTAGCACATCGTGTCGTAACTCATTCATCTCGGTTAGCAACGCACTGACAGCTAACCCCCATAGCTTTACCGATGACAAGTTATCAGGGTTATAACCACTCTGCTCTGAGCTATTCATGAGTATCGCTCCTTTGATTGCTCATCTTTTCAATCTCTAATTTATAATCAGCCACAGTTTCAAGGGCTCCATCAGCATTCAAAAAGGCGCTCATTGCCAATTCAGCATTATCTAAATCCGAAACTTCACATGCTAACTTCAACCACTCTAAAGCCGATGTTCGAAACCCTGTATTATAATCAACAGCCGACTTAAAAAATGCCATCGCCTCTTTATATAACCCTAAATGACGATGGCAAACTCCTTGACGATATAAAGCACCAGAGAAGTTAGGCGCAGCTTGTAGCACCTTGTTTAAATCACCCGCTGCAGCTTTATAGCTTTGAGCTGAAATGAGCAATATCGAACGAATGGAATAGTAGATCCAAGGTCTATCATCCAAAGCAATTGCACGGTTAATGCTATTTAGCGCCTCCTCTTGCATCTCCAAATAACGCTGAGCATCCGCCAATAAAGCAAATACTCTGGCGCTATCTGGCGTTAGCATACAGGCCTTTTTGAGTAGAGACAGTGCTTCTTCATACTCTTTATGCTCAATGTAAAAGTCTGCTAATTGAACTAAAGAGTCATACCCATTAGTGCCCTCATCTTCAGCCTTCATTAACGCTGTCATATAAGCGACTTCTGCTTTTTCAGCCTGTTTTGTCGCCTCATATGCCAAACCTAACATATGGTGAAGCTCACTATTTCGATAATTAAACACTTGCTCAATATCAGAGACAAATAACCACCTGAACAATACAGAAAAAATGCTACCTTTGACTAAACGAGAGGTATTTTCAAATATAGGTTTAGTTTTATCAATAATCCCCTCAAGAAACTCAATGCATTCAGTGTATGCACCAATTTCTAAATACCCCTCAGCGATCTGTTTATGGGCTTTGGCACTATTTGGCTGCTCAACAAGTAGATCAAAGCTATGCTTAATCAATTTCTGGTTTATCTGAATTAATTGAATACGTGCTTCTACATCAAAAGGCACTTGCAACAAGGCTTGCTCATACAAACACTTCGCAGAAAAAAGATCATTAAGTTCTAAATAACAGCCAGCCAAGCCCTTTAATGCTATACCATGACTTTCATCTAGGGCTAAAACTGCTTTGTAGCTATGTGCAGCTTCACTAAACCGCTTCTGTCTATAGTCTATATTGCCTTTGTTTAAGTAACCCTCCACCCTATTAGGATGTTCTACCACTAACTTCTTGCAGTAAGCTGATGCTTGTGAAGGGCTTTGTAGGTTTTGATAATAGAGAAATAATAAGCGATCTAATTCAAAGTCTTGTACACAGAACTTATTAAGCTCGGTGATCAACTCATCACCATTTCCTTGTTTATTAAGCACCAGATACTCTAAATGCTCTCGCTTTGACAGGTATGACTCAACATCATTTATCAGGCTTGGATCAGAAAAGTCGACACCTTGGTAACTTAAGCTCCATTTAGCACGGCTAAATCGGTCAAATACGCTATCGATGAACTCTTCACTAAATTCACGTTTCAATGCAAGGTAATTGTCATACCAAGAGAAGCGTTTCTCTAGATAGTTGAAGATATTTTCAGGAATAAAAGGATAGTGGCCAATAAAGTTAAAAAGCCAAAATGCAGTGTTCTGTTTAACCTCGATGTTCCATTGCTCACCCCCGTCAAGTGCTAGCTTCCATAGTGACAGTTGTACTCTCGAATCAAAATGACCATAGAGTTCAATAATCTTTCTCTGCAACTGCTCAAAAATCCTTTTGGACTCATCAAAATCTAGCTCATTAACAGTGATAGGCTCCTGCTGAGGCTCATCTTGCTCCATTGATTTTTCAACTGTTGGGGTTAAATCTATCTCCTGAGATGAGATAAATACTTCACCTACAGAGAGACACTTTGCTTGCGCTAATGCATCTTCTAACGCAGCTCTTAAGGTTTTGAAGCCTTCAGGATCATCTTCTGGATGGTGTAATCTTAACTGTTTTGCATAAGCCCGTTTAATTAACATCTTATCGACAGTAGGCGAGATCCCAATACGTTCCCAACAGCTCATCGTTAAATCCTTTTAAGTTCAATTTGAGAAAACTCATCATTTATCCTAACTAATGCCCGTTTGATCTCTTTAGGGTTTTGCTCATTGACTAACCTCTCAAATTGCAAAAGTCGCTCACTAATTAGCTCTCGAGTCTCTCCTAATGATTGTTCAAATAAACGCTCACCTCTGGCTATAAGCATGCGATTGTCGAGTTTGTCCCTAGGGTGGATTTTAAGTGTTTCTAGCTCAAGTAAACGCGCTCTAACCTCCGTATCAGAAAGATGGCAGTCATCGTTTTTTATCACTAAATTTTCTCGTTTCCCCGTTGATTGAACGCAAGTATCCACAGCTAAAATACCATTAATGTCATAGGTATAACGGACAGTAACCAGTTGTTCACCTGTGGGAGCGGGTTCGAGATCAATAATAAGCTCTCCAAGCTTAATGTTATCCCGTACCAAACGGCTCTCTCCTTGATAGATACACAAGCACATGCTTGGTTGATTATCAAAGCAAGTTGAAAAAACCTCTTCTCTACTCACAGGGATCACCGTATTACGTTCAATAATCGGCGTATAAAAGCCTGCTTCATATTGCTGATCTCTTGTCGTTCTCACCGTTTCAACTCCTAATGAATAGGGGCACACATCGGTAAGCACCACATCAGATAACGTAGCATCGCGCGCCTTGAGTCCTGCTTGTACTGCGGCGCCAAGGGCTACAACCTCATCAGGATTATGGTGACTTGTGGGCAATCGACCAAACATCTTGGCCACTAGTGAGCGAACCATAGGCATACGCGTTGCGCCGCCAACAAGAATGATCTCTTTAAGATCGGAAGGAGACATTGCAGCATCGTTTAATGCACGTTCAATGGGTTGGCGAATGCAGTTTATTAACGGTGCTGATAGTTGTTCAAATTCATCACGGTTTAAACACCAAGATAGCTCTCTATGATTTAGCTCAATCTCAAAACTGGCTTGATTGTTATTCGTTAACGCACGCTTGAGCTGCTCTATCTTCCACCTAAGCTTACTTCTCTCTTTTAATGCCAACACATCAAGCTGGTGAGTTTGAATAAATGATTCCAACATCAAATCTACAAAGTCTTCACCACCCAATGCATTATGGCCAGCGGTAGCATTGACCTCCATAATTCCCGCAATTAGGCTCAAAACAGAGACATCGAATGTCCCGCCACCTAAATCAAAGATAAGAAAGCTGCACTCCTCATCTTGACGGTGTAATCCATAACTAAGCGCAGCTGCGGTAGGCTCATTAATTAATCTTTCAACCTTTAGACCCGCTAACTCCCCCGCTACCTGCGTGGCTCTTCTCTGTTGATCGCTAAAATAGGCAGGAACACTTATAACGGCTTCTGCAATAGGTTGTCCCAAAAAGACTTCAGCATCCGTCTTAAGTTCACGCAACACAAAAGATGAGAGAACTTCTGGACGGAACAGAGTCTCGCTACCAAAATCATAAATTTTATCGGAGCCCATATAACGCTTAAAAATTGCCGCTGTTTTATGGGGGTGAGTAATAAGTCGCTCTTTGGCAACTGCACCGACTAAGACTTGATTGTTATCATCTAAGCCAACAACCGAGGGCGTTAAATTATCGCCAAATGCATTGGGGATGATGACCGCTTTCTCACCATCCCAATAGGACACCAAACTGTTTGTTGATCCTAGATCTATGCCTATAATTAATGACATATTCCCCTCCGTGGGATGTATTATCTAAAAAACACTATAGGTAAGTATCAATATGCATAGTGCTGTATTGACAGAATAATTCACCAGGTATTAAGTACCCACGTTGTAAACAATCATCCAATGTTGGAACATAACATTCATCATAAGGGTCGAATGCGATTTTATATGAGTTGAATTGCTTGGTTTTAAATCTCAAAACTAACTCTTGAAAAAATAGCTTCTCTTGCTCATTTGGGAAACGTGGATGATGGCCTAATTGTTCATAACCGGCCCCCTTCCAAAATAGAAGCAATGCAGTACCTGCATCACATAATGGATGGTCTATAAAAGCATATAAGCTTTTAATACAGTTATTATCCCAGTTATAGTTATCTGCGACAGCATGGATCTCCTCAATGCTTTGAAGCTCCTCAATTGTAATTACTTCACATTCAGAAATAGGAAACTGCTTAGCCATATACATGACAGAATCGTAATCCTTACCCTTTTCAGCTACAGCTTCCCTCCAAACATCCTTGCTTGGTATACACCCACATTCAAAACATATACTTGCTCGTTTTCCTTGCTCTTTTGTCAGCTTTTTGGCCATCAATTTACTTCCTTTTAAAATAGCTATATAAATAAAAGCTAACCGTTAATTATCAAGTGAACTTTAAATTGACAAAATAAGATACAACTTAATGATAAATAACAATAAACCACTAAGACGATTTTAAACTTCTAGCTTCTTACCATTAACAAAGCAGTTAGGTAACTCAGTTCTCAATAAAGCCAATTCTTTTTGCGTTGCGGCGGTAGTTAAATACTTTAGTTTTTTTAATTTCTTTAGCTTATTAACGGTTGAACTATCTTTTATCAACTTAGATTCACTTAAATTTAAAATAACAACATTACTACTGTCATTAAGAGAATCTAGGTTTTTCAAATTAGAATTCCCACCAACAGAGAGATATAAAACACTATCTAATCGTCTCAAAAAACTGAAATCCAACAATTTATTACACTTGTATAGATCCACATATTTCAAATTATTTTCAGTTGGTACATAAAGTTCTGTCAATTTAGGTGAATTCATCACAACCAACCCCTCTAACAGTCTATTTATTGATAACCGCTCAAGCTTTCTACACCTGAGTATTTCAAGCTTTGCAGGTTTCTCACCTAACAGAATGAAATCAAATTCTACACTTTTATCGTCATCAATAATCAAACTGTCTTTTAATAAGTGCTCGCTTCTTTTTTTTAATAAATCTTGGACACTGTTTTCCTGCTCCAAGCTAATATTAAAGGCTCCTTCTGTAAAATATTTATCTCGAAGTAACATTATTAATGATGAATAATCTTTCTCTGATAAAACTTGTTCATAAAACAACTTTTCAATATCTTTAATCTTTTCAATTGTGGGAGCAGAATTCACCCACTTTATAGAATGAGGATCTTCATTAATTGCTTCCAAAGTTGTTTGCCGACTTTTTATATACGTTCTAAACATTTGAATATCCATAAGCACTCTTAATTAAAATAGGGGTTTGTGAAATCGATATTACCATTGCCATCAGTATATGTACTCCATTTGTCTGCAGAAACCGAACGCCAACCAGAAGTTTTATTGGGAAGTGGAACCCCTTCAGAGTCAAGGCCTATTTGTTTCTGCTCAAAAAAACGTCTCACTCGACGAGCACCTTGCTCTGTTCTTCCTGGTGCATTGACTTGAGTAAACGTAACTTCTCTTCCCGGTGGTAATCGGCCATCTCTAATGTGATCAGCCATTCTGGAATTAAAATTATTTGTTGAACCAGTATATTGATTACCTCTATTATCTCTAAAGCTATAAGTACCAGCACCTTCTGGTGCGTCTACAGCACTGTTAATTTGGTGAGTCTGCGGAGCTTCTGCAGTCGGGCAAGCTGCTAACCCAAACGGATCAACCCATTCCATGGGGTTATGTACATAGGCTTGGGTTCTTAGTCCACCCGCCATGCCTATGGGATCTGGGCTTAAGTATTGGCAAGTTTCAGGGTCATAATATCTGTGACGGTTGTAATACAGACCTGTTTCGGAATCAAACACTTGACCTTGATACCTAAGGTCACAGTTTACGGGATCATTTGCCGCATCTTCAAGGTACTTTTTATGCTTACTTTTTGCTTGGACACTGAGACGCCACTTATGGTGCTCACCCCATAAGCTTTGCTCACCACGCCACTCTATGTCACCGTTTTCTGTGCAGAGTTCTCGCGGTGTGCCGGCCTGATCTGTCACTATATAGTGCAGCTCTGAGGCTAAGTTATCTGCTGTTTCCTGTGAATTTTGACCATGATTTTGAGTTAATTGAGCGAGTGGCCTAAAACTATTTGGCTCATAGACCCACTGTGTGGTGTGAGCCAGCGTGCCATCGGCATAGCACTTTTGCTGTTCAACAAGATTATTGCCGTCCCACAGATAACGAAACTGTGAGGGGGTATTTCGCAGCTCTTGCTCCTTAGTGCTCTGTTTTATCTTAGCAATACGGCGACCGAAAGGATCGTATTGGTAGTGCCAGCAATCTCCATTGGCAAGACGCACTTGAATGAGTTGGTCTTCCTCATCCCATTGGTAGAAGGTAGTTTGCGGCCTAAAGCCGGCTTTTCTGGTGCATTTCTCAACCGCTCGACCATTAGCATCATAACGGTAGGTATGATCTCCAACGGTCTCAACTCGGCCTGCTTGTTGATACTTAAGTGCTTTTTCAACTCGCTTTTGTACAAAATCAATCACATTACCGTTATCGGCAGATAACACTTGGCTCGATTGCGTCAGGTTTTGCTCACTGTCGTAGCTAAATGCCTGTGTTTGTTGTGCTTGCCCTGTCTGCGCTGTGCCTTTTGCAGCCCCTTTTACAGTCCCATTTTCAACCCCAGGGGCATATTGCTTATGCTGAGTAATTTGACCTACTGAGTTATGCTCAAACTCACTGAGACCCCAGTGGCTGTCATCAATCTGGCTGATCTGATTTAATGCGTTATATTGATAACTGCGCTGAAGATGCTGATAACGACTGTCACCTTTGCCCCTTGCTGTAGCTTGATGTACGTTATTAAACGGCTCGCTCCCTTCACCCATCAATGACTCAGCATGATGAGCTGAAGGAATAAGTTGCTGATTTAACAGTAATCCATCTGGTCCATGTTGCTGAGCTAAATGAAAACCTAATCCATTGCTGCGCTTAGTTTCTTGACCTAATTGATTATGGGAAAACGCTAACGGATGATAAGCGCCTATCTGCAGACCTTTCAGTTGACCTAGCTGCCAATTAAACTCAATCGCATCAGCTGCTGGATGGTAAGATTCTCCTTCGGTGTTCTCACGTTCGATTCGGCTTCGTAGGCCAGTATTTGTATACTGACTACTAACACGATGGCCATTTAATTGCTCAGTTATGCGCCTTCCTAGTTCATCGTACTCAAACTCGATAAGCGCATGGTCATTTTCAGCCTTGAGAAGCTGTGAGGCCTCATCATATTCAAAATAGGTATTACCAGTTATTCGTGCATCTAGATCGCGGCTCTGTTTTTGAGTTAATCGACCAACAGCATCATAAAAATAGTGCAGGCTTGTACCATCGGCAGCTGTTTTACTGCTAATACGACCTGCACCTTCATAGGTAAATTTGGTGATCCGACCGTCGTAGTGACGCTCCTCAATAATTTGGCCACTGGTATTGTAGTGATAACACCACTCTTGTTGCTGACTGTTAATCACACCTTCAAATTGACACTCTCCATTATAACGATATTGCGTCTTAGCACCTTGGGGATCGAGACTGGCCAACATCTTATCGAAGGCGCCATACTCATAGTGGAATTGATGGCCTAGTGCGTCGGTAAAGCGGGTAACATTGCCCTCAATGTCATAGTCATAAACACTTTGAGTACCATCCTCATGGGTGATCGCTCTTGGATAAGGCAAACTCCCCTGATAGTGCCACCGCTGTACTCGTTTTCGCTCTGCTGCCACCCCTTCACCGACAGAGGCCTCAGATGACACACGAGTTTGAGTCGATAAACGCCCCAAGACGTCATAATCTAGCATCAGCTTCTCACCAAGAGGCGGAAGGATCTCGGTTAATTGACCAGAATCATTATATTGATAACCTGTCTGTGCTCCTTCGGGCGAAATCACCCAAGCCACTTGACCTAAACTGGTATATTGATAAAACCACTGCTGATTAAGTGGGTCCGACATACAAGTTAAATTACCTTGGACGTCATACTCATACTTCCAAGTAGCTCCAAGGGGGTTAATATGCCCAATCAATCGGCCGTTATCGTCATACTGATAGGATGTCACACTCCCATCGGCTGCAATAACCTGCTCTACCTGCCCCCACGCATCGTAGCTAAACTCGGTTCGCTCCCCTAAGGCATTGCTTTGAGCTACTAGCTGATTATCAAGCCACTCATTGTGTATTTCATCACCATTAGGAAAGATGATCCGCACGATATTATTACGCTCATCGTGGTAATACTGTTGAATCCCATCAATAGCACTCTTGTAATAAACGATGCGATTAGCATCATCAAAACGTATTTGATCGCTAAAGCGGCCTTCGGCGCCTCTCGATGCAATAGCACGTCCCTTGTCATCATAATCATGCTCAACCCAGGTCTGACTTAAATCAGACCAGCGCAGCAGATACCCCTCTTCACTGTATTGATAATCAAAACTGCAACCGGGCGCCGCACGACAACTGAGCATCTGTCCATGCCTATCGTACTCATAACGGGCTAGTGTCTGGATTGGATTAAGCTCACTATCAAGTAACGTGAGCTTGCTGATGCGGTGGTGATGACAATCCACCTGAATTTGCTGACCATCGGCTAACACAATCTGCTTTAATGTGCCGCGATCATAGAGAAAGTGATTACTGTTGCCCTTACCATCACTTATTTTAGTGAGCAGCAAGGTCGTGCCCATTGCATGATCAAAGCAGTATATAAGGCCACTCACATGGCGCATCACCAACTGCTTATTCTGTCGTGTTAAACGCCATTCAGGCAGATGAGCAGCAAGGCTCTCCTCCCCCTCTTTTGGCAAAAGATAGACCGCTTGAGTGTATTGCTCATCGGTGAAAGTCGCCTGTTTTCCTTCAAGCTCAAGGCTCATATCCCAAATACTTCGCCAACGCGAGCCTAATAAACCAGGTAGCATCAAGCCTGCAGAGTGATAAAAACGTTTTTGGATTAAAGGGAGGCGACCGTTAAGAGTAAAATCGGTGCGCCAATCGACAACATAGCCGGTTGCCATATCAATAGGGCAGCCTTTAGTGCACACCCCCTCCTTACTTGATACTCCTCCATTTTTCTTACCCACTTCAGCCTTAGCGCCAGCATTATCTACCTCACCGCTATTTTTGCCCGCATTGGCCTGCACTTTTGGTTTTTTGCTTGCTTTAGGCCTAGGTGTTCCACTGACTTTAGTAACGATTTTACCAATAAACTCTGAGACCTTAGTGCAGATCCAACTAATCATCTCATCTATCTTTTTAGACAGCTTCATCATGACGTCGATTAAGGATTCAAATGCCCCCTTCATCAAACGAATTATCCAGCTGGATTTAGCCGCATTCGCTATAGTACGTCTTAATCCATCGATGATCTTATTGAGCAGGGCAATGGCATCTTTTCCCTTCTCTCTTATGCTCTTCTCGAAGGTCGAAAGAAACTTGACTAAGTTGCCATTTGATAAGCCTCTTAGTGTCTTTATAGCAAACTGAATCGACTTTGAATCAGATTTTTTCATCGCTTTGATAATGGCATTACCAGATTTTTTAAGGGCATCACCTAAGCCTGGAATAAAGCCTATAACTGCTAAGCTACCCGCAGCCCAATGCCAAGGATCACTTCGATTTTCCTCATATCGATAAGTTTGCCAGCCCCAATCACCTAAGTCATAAATATCAACCGCTTGGCCCACAACAGGGATAAAACCAACTGCCACTTGGCAAAAAAGCAGTACTGCACTGTTATCGCCCGCTTTACTGACAACCTCTGCAGGCAGACTGGTGTGAATTTTGTTGATCGCAATTTTTAATGATTTACTGCCATCATTAATCTGATCGTTAAGCTCCCAAAACCGTTTGTAGGCAGGTTCATATTCATCGGCAACATCCATAAAAAAACTGGTGTCATCGACATCAACTTCATTGTCTGAACTGTCGCTGGCGTCATACTCTAAGTACCCCTTATTACGCAGTAAGGTAAACAGAGTAAAATACTCTCCAGCCAGTGCTGCATATTCAGGATTATCTTGTATTACAGGGTTATTAATGACCGTTTTGGGCGGTTCGAAATCATCACTCCCCTCATCAAGAAGCATATCGAAACCACCACAGCCCATATCTTTAATAAGACATAAACCTTTTTTATCTGTCTTGCCTTGGATCTCTTTGTTATTACTGTCGGTAAGAATAAAAGGCGCTTCAGGGACAGGCTTACCATCGTCATAGTGGTAATGGAGCAGAGCGGTACAGCCACACTCAGTGCATCCACCTGATACGACATTATCGGTAGAAAAGTTTTGTTCAGCCGCTTGCTCACTAGATATCAACTCTGCCTTACGATCGTTACTCATACTGAAACTTCCTTATCCAGTTCATTTAAGGCAGCTTGATAGAGCTTTTCCATCTTAGTTTTTGTGCCCTCTTGTTTCGCCTTTAACACTTTTTTTGCCCACTCTTGGCTAACAAATGTTTGGCCAAAAATGAGCGATAAACTTAAAAACTTCACCGTGTCCTGTCGATTACTAAAACCTTGATCATTCGCCACTTTTGTCTGCTGTTCAACAAAGCTGTGTAGACGCTCTTTAGGCCAGCTTAAGGTCTCTTTATGGTGAGTTTTCAGATGATCTTTATAGGCAGCAAACTGATCGCCTTGCTCCATATGCTCAAGGGCATGCCATTGCTGCTCACTTAACTGCTGAGGTGTGCGTTGAGGGATCTCTGATTTTTGCTTCACTAAACGAGTCATGGCGCTTAAGGTTTCTCCCTCAAGTGAGACAAATTGAGCAATGGGGCCAAAAATGGCCGATACTTCATCGTTACTGCTGGCCTGCATCAAGGTCGACAGTACTTTCCAATCGCTTAAGCGTAATAGCCTTGATTCTCCGTTTTGACTCTCTAACCAGGTCCACTCCCTTAGGTGGCTCAATAGCTCTGTTAGCTGTTGGGCTGGCGTATAGGCATTCATATACCACTCAAGTTGAATGCCTACTCCCCAATGTGCTTGATGGCATACCTTCTCTTTAAGCATCGGCCAGTTATCTTCGGTCACATTGATAAGGTAGGGCGAGATAGAAGCGTGTATTCGACCCGTTTCATCCCAATAAAGGCGAGAGTACTCTAGCGAGAAGCCATTGATATTTTCAGCCAGTGAAGGAACCTCATCATTGATGGCTGACTCAGCGAGAATAAAGCAGCCACCTTCAGCAATTGTGCTTAACCACATCTCAGAATCAATGTCTGCTATCTGCACGTTAGAATGCTTTTTCTCAGTCATGCCGCATCACTTCCTTGTTCTACACCCGCGAGCCACAATGCCTGTTTAGCTCGAAAAATCTCATCATAAATGGGTGGATTAAGTTGGTTAAACATCTGAATACTTGTTCGAAGGTCATGCTTAAGCATCAGCGCTTTAAATGCCTCCTTTTCAAAGTAATCATGTTCTAAAACAAACCGGTACACAGCGAATGTTTCAAATGAAAATTCACTCTCATCGGGGTAACTCTCTTTTGCTACTTCGATGCTGTTTAAGAAAAGCCAACTAAGTTGGTCAATATTGAGTTCAAAGGAGAAGTACTGTGAAAGCCGCAAAAAGATATCGTTAACCATACGATGGCGGCGTTGGCTTCTGCTAAGCAGCTCATACTGACTATCACTGAGCCTATAGGGATTATCACGACTAAATATCACTTCAGTTGCCGCCGCAGTACCAGCAGGCTTTGATAAGAGTGAGAAGCGAACCTCCCCCTTTCCATCACTTTGAGCAACTTGCTCTTCATCAGGCACTGACTCACAAGGCAGGTAGAACTGTGTGTTAGCGCCCAAGAAATCGAGCTGCTCTTGTGAAGATAAGCTGGGCCAGAGCATTGCAAGCACAACAGGGGAATAACAAGCTAGAAGCTCTTGCTCACCGTTAGGGTAAATCGCGGATATCCTTTGGTGCCAAAAGTGACGTAACTCAGTCAACGAACATTGGCTTTCAAGCAAAATACAGGCTTTATTGAATAAGCTTGTCTGCTCAAGTAACCAATAATAGAGGGTTTCACCAGCCCCTCCCTCCTCTATAACCACTATCAGAGGGGAGGCAGACATTAGCGCTTCATAGGAAGACTCTTGAAAAAGATAGCACCATAACTGTCTTGCCTTAGGCTGAAAGCTGGACCAAAAAGTCCAAAAATCATCATAATGATTGGGATCAACAAGCAGAAATACTTGCCTATTTGAACCTTCACTTAAGATCTTAAAGAGATCGTATTGCTTAGAATGCTCAGCAAGACTGCGGTTATCACTCATGACTGCAGCCTCCTAGCCGCCATTAAAATCCTTGCCACCCTCACGGGTGGATACTGCCTAACCTTTACGAGAGCTGTTTAATTGGCTGGCCTACCGTTTTTCTCCCACATGGCTCGCACCTCTTGTGGCGTTGGTGGCGGAAATTTAACCCCTTGATCAATAAGGTGCTGCTTAATTTTCATCACCCAAGGGTAGTTGAAACTATCTGGCGCAATAATCCCATCTTCAATAGGTTCATATACGCTCCACGCTAGATCTGAGCCAGTATCGTCGTAAATATAGGGATCTGCGCCTTTAAGTAGGAAGAAATAGGCAAACTCATACTTCATGATATAAGTAGGATACAGAGCACTATTGCTACCACTTCTGTCCTTCAGGTTCACGTCAGCGCCATACTCCAATAAGGTGTTGATGTTGTCCCAGTTCTCGCCTCCAATGGCATCAAACATAGCAGGCATGCCATCACTATCGATAGAATTGGGGTTACCTCCCGCTTCAAGCAGCATTTCTAGCCACTCAGGAGCATAATCACGCGCAACTAATGTGACCGCATTATCACCATCTCCGTCGGAAAAATTTGGATCTGCGCCTAAATCCAAAGCACGTTGTGTGGCCTTTAAATCATTAGTTTGGGTGATCAACCAGAGTAGCGGCGTGATCTCCTCATTACCCAATATATTGAGTTCTACTCCCTCAGCAATAAGCTGTTTTGCGGTGCTGATATCATCAGCTTGAATGCTCTTTAACAGCTGCACCATATTTGGTTCAAAAAACAGTTCTGCTTTCATATTTGTGTCTTCCCTCGCAATGGCAGAAAAATAGCAAGCCGAAAAAAGGCCCAATAGTAGAGATAACCCAAGGGTAAATGTTCGTTTAAATCTCATTATTGTCCCCAGTGGTATTGCGTCAATGTAGTAATATCTTGTTTTTTCTGCGCCTCGATCCCCGCAATCACTTGATCCATACCATGACGGGTAACTGGGTTACCACCTTCGATACTTTTAAGTTCTCGCATATTACCCGGAGCTTCTGGCGCGGCGCCGCTATTGAGAATCGCAGCCCCTAATATCCCACCGATTGCCGTGCCCACTGTGCCACCTAAAGCACTGCCAACACCCGCTAATAATGGGGCAACCACACCTCTATTACTCTGTAGTAGAGTCAGCACTTCACCATCAACGGACTGGCTTTGTATCAACCCCTTAATTTTTTCCATCTTTAACCCTCCCTGACGGCTAACAGTATTCTCGTGTAAACCGGCCGAGTTAAAGCTATAACCCTTAATTCCTGTCACACCGACCGCACTCGCTGCTAAGCCTCCACCTAAAGAGTGGCCTACAATTTCAACCTCTTTACCTAGAGAGCGTTTAACTTGCCGCGCTAAATGCATCGCCTGATCATACTGCTTTGTCTGTTTACCAATACCTTGAGCACCATTAGTTTTCCAGTCTTTTTTCCCAGTAACACCATTATTGGTACCTCGGTAGGTCAGCATGGTGGCATCATTTATTTCTGATTTAAATATGGCAGCACCAAATCCAGATTTTTTACTCATTACCACTGCATTTTCTAACCCGGGAATTGTTTTAGTATCAAGTACTTCAAGCCCAACAGGTGCTTCAGGTAGTGGGTATTTTGCAGGATCCCGTCGGTTCTCATCGACTCTATAGACATACTGCGCCGCTTCAGCACGTAAAATACTGTCATTATTAAAATCTAACCTTTCACTGGCCGCTTTAATTTTAGGGTCACTTTCATTTGCTGTGGAGCTTGCCAACTTTTTACGTGCCTGATAGCGCGCTTTTCTCTGCTTCACCGTTGTAACGACAGAATCCGCGGTGATGAACTGATTAGCAGGCTCTCCCCATTTGATGGCCGCTAAAATCGGCATGGGCGCCATCGCTAACAGCGGCGTGTTATCTTTAACTGCATTTTCACCACATTTATGCGTCGGCGATTTATAGGGGGTATCACCTATAAGTACATCGCCACTGCCTGCTGCAACTGAGCCGCCACAACCCACAGCATCACCAACACGAGCAGCAGGTTTACCATTGATAGAAACATTAGATGACCCCGCAGAGATACTGCGACCATGGATACCGTGGGGCATATTTGGACAGGGGCAAGCATGCAGCAATACCGTGTCACCTTTACGCGCAGCGGGCTTGCCGTTAATGCTAACATCACCACTGCCTGCGATAATAGGCGTTGCAGGCATACAACCATGGCCTGCACAACTATCCCCTAATCGAGCTGCTTTTGGCATAACGCTTCCTTAACGCCTATCAGCAGTTTCTGGGATTGAAGGTTTAGCGGGCTCTTCTGGTTTCACCGCTTTAGGCGCTGTCCCTGTTCCAGGGGATCCGCCCTCATTTATCTTCACTTTACTGCCAGAGATAGTCACACCACCGCTATCAATCTTAATAAAGCCACCGGGACCTTTAATAGTGAGTTCATCACCAGCTTCGAGGACGATTTTACTTGCTTTAAGATAGCTCTCGTTATCGACTTTGATCTGTTGATTGGCGCCAATTATCTTCTCTTCCGAGGCTGCAATACTCGTCTGGCTAGCACCATCAATTTGAGTAATGATGCCCCCGCCAATATAACGCTTAACCATACCTACCACTCGGTGAATAAGGTTACGTCCAACAAGGACTTGATGATCCCGCCCAACTTGAGCTATCTCATCTTGTCCTATTGTTGTATGGCGGTGCTGCTTAACCAGTTCAAATTTGTCATGTTCAACAGTCAGATGCTGATCGTAGCCAATCTCCTCTCTATGAATATTGTTAATCACCATATCCATATCTTTCTGTCCATGAACATAGATCTGCTCACGACTGGCCTCATCTTCAAAACGCAGTTCATTAAACCCTTCGGCTTTATGACTCTGGGTTTTAATCACGGTTCGGGTTTTATGATTAGGCAAGATATAGGGGGTTACATTGGTGGTGTGATAGGCTCTACCTGTAATAATTGGCTGATCGGGATCGCCCTCTAAGAAGCTAACAATCACTTCATGACCAATACGTGGCACAGCCATCATGCCATATTGCCCCCCAGCCCAACCTTGACTGACTCGAACCCAGCAGCTGGAGTGCTCGTTACTCTCTCCATATCTGTCCCATGGGAACTGGACTTTTACTCGGCCAAACTCATCACAAAATATCTCTTCATTTTTGGGGCCAACCACAATGGCAATTTGTGGACCTGTAACCAAAGGCTTACTGTTTGGCTCAGCCTGCCAAGGGTTATTACCTGGGATTGCATGAAATTGATTACTGTAACGTGTGGGCTTTTGTGTGTTTGCCTCTTCAGCTGCCGCCCCCTGCTCACCAGTGTGTTCAATCGACGTTAATATCCAGTCACGATTAAGCGCTCGGTCATTATGTTCAATGAGATCGAACTTAAAACCTGGGATAGCCTGCAAAATATTACTCTGCCCTGTGGCAACTTGAGCATCACGGCGCAGATATTCTTGACGAACTTGTGTAATAGGAACCCCAGCAGCATCATCTTTATAGCGACCAGGGTAATCAAAATGCTCATAGTCAGGCTTTTGAAACTTGAGCTCTTGGCCCTTACTGCTTTGCAGAAAACTATATTGAGGCTTCTTAAAGCTGTAATCTTTTAAGCTGATATTAGCGGGCTTAATTTGGTGTTGGTAACTAAATTGATTAACAAAGGTGTTTTCGGCAACTCCACCACTGAGCACGTTATAGGGAAATGGGCTTTTTAAGCCACTCAATTTACTTGTGCTGTCACAGAAGATAAGTGTGTGAACATCTTGAGTATGCTCAAAATAGTAAAACAGCCCCACTTCCGCAGCTAAACGGCTGATAAACTCGAAATCCGTTTCACTGTATTGAACACAATACTCACGTACTTCAGATTCAAATCGTGCATCACAGCTAAAGGCGTAATCACTTATCCCCATCTCATTTAGCAGGGTTGAGATGATGACAAGTACATTTTGCTGCTGGAATATTCGACTATTCTTTCTTAATTTCAGGCGTGATAAAGCGGGAACGATAGTGACATTGTATTGAGTATGATGATGACCACTGTCACCTTTACTGAACTGACTGACGATGCCATGAACATGTCGCTCAACACTCTCCCCTTGCGACCAGCTCATTAAACCGGTTTGATCAACAATCGCCTCAGGGGTCAGATTATCGAGCCGACTCAGCAGAGTGAGCTTAACTTCAAAAGGACTCGATAAGCTTTCAATAAAATTGAAATCAAGCACGTCAAAGCTATCATCAGCTAAGCTTTGCGCTTTAAAATGAAACCGCAATCCGGAGCCTAAAAGCGCCATACCAATATCCTTATCTAAATGGGGCAACCTCATTATTCCAATGAGATTAAAAATCAAAGGCTAAAACATTCAAAACTCATGCATTCAACATTCATTTAAAAGAATGCGCTAACCTATGATCTTTACTGATTAAACTGTCATGAAAAAATATGAAGCATAACCGTGCCAATTAAGCCTTCTATGTAAACGGGAGCACCTAAGTGCCCCGCTTATTCACCTTAAGCACCGCTTACTTAACGTAAACCAGTGCTTATCAGTTTTACGACCGATTTTATGCTTCGATCGGCTTACGCCAGTCATCAGAACCAGAAGTACCAGCAACGGTATGATCCCAGTCGATTTTACGGTAAGCCATAGACACAGTAACCAGCTGAGTAAAATCAGATTTATTAGGATCTTGACAGTGCGGCATCTGACATTGAATATCGATGATCGTCGCGCCCTCTAACTTAGTACTGAAGTAATGCTCCTGCTTACCTTCAACTGAAGTGCGGTACCACTTGAGTTCAACTTCAGTGATCTTCTCACCTGAAGCTAAAGAGTTGTACATCAATGGCACTGCTTTGTTTAGCGCAACGGTAAACTTAAATGGTTTGTGCACACGCTGGCCAGATGGTTGTCCAGATTGAGGGTCTGTCGGCACAGTCACGATATGATCAAACTCTTGAACCAGCATCTCATCTTCATGGCCTTCGACAAAAATGTCACCGACAGAATCAGCAGTAAACGCGCCCGCAGTGATATCGCCCTGAGTCTGTCCTTTGATTGAGATATAACATGGTGTTGGCATGGATAATTCCTTTTAAATAAGTAGTGGATTAGAATTGGTTTAGTGATAAACCTAATGTCTATATAGCGAGTATCGTGCCAACTTTTAAGTCATTGATATAACAGGCCATTGCTATATCTAGTTGTAGGCTGGGCAATAAATGGCCCAGTGTTGAGCAAGATATGGCCCAGCGAGCAATAAATGGCCCAGCTGGACTTTTAGTAGAAATATTTAAAGAAATTATCTCTCCCCATCTTGAGATATAACGTCACTGCTAGGCTGAGAACTTAGCTCTAGTTGCAGTGTACCAGACTCATCAGACTGTTGATTGTGGAGCTGTTGGGCAAGCAAGGTTCTTTTTATCAACAAAGCCTTTAACTGGCTATTCAACTGATTAAGTTCAACTTCTGCCCTGGCATACTCCTTGTCCTCTAACAGATCCCCAATGTAATAAGTTCGTCCTAAAATAGGTGATAAGCTGCTGGCATATTGGGCAATAGAGAGGGTTTCTTGCTTCATTTTATTGCTACTTTCTGGCAAAGCCTGTGAAAGCTGGCTTAAATTAGCCATGATGGTTCTTGCGTTAGCAAACCTTTGATAATTTTTATCTAACTCAACCAGTAAGCTCACTTGTTCAGGATAGATAGAAACTAAAGGCTCGCCCTGTGGCAAGCTAAATGCCCTATCAATACGCTGCGCAATCGATGACTCAGGGGCGACCTTTTCTTCTGGTGCTTGATACAGCCATAACGGTAATTTTCCACTCACCTCTTGATGGTAAAGTACAGCCAGATAACCGCTTAGCAGACTACAAATAACAATTAAGCTACTCAGAGCCCATAAGGGCCAACGTCTAGCTTTTACCTTAACCGGTACTGTATTTGAAGCTGAGCTGGGCAACACACTCACTTTATTGGTTTCAAGTAGATCGATCTTTTCGAAAATGAGATACCCCAACACATCTAGATTAGGTACCTGTTGAGGCTGCTTTTGAGTGATCAACTCAAATAACTTCTGACAAGCATGTTCACAGCGATACCAGTCACGTACATTCGATGATGTGACCGCCATCTTCTTTATTTCTGGAGTCACCTTAGTCACAGCCCAGTTGATGATCTCAGATACTTTTTCACTGGGGAGTTGAGCTAACTCCGTGGAGAAGGAAACGACCGACAGCATCAAATCTAAGCCTGAGGCAAGACCTGACACCCCTCGTGTTTTCGATGCAGCCGTAACGAAGTATGCAGAGGTTAATAGGTCGGCCCCCAATCCCGATGAAATTTGCAGGGCGAGTTGATACACCTTCTCCCAGTCGGTTCCACCGCTCAGTGGGTTGTTACGTCGATTGATCTCGACTCTCATTTGTTGATAAGCAGCGCTATTCCTAAGCTCTGTTAATTCAGATGCAAGATTAAAGCAGTCCAGTTTACGACTCGTGTTGTCCATTTAAGTATCACCAACAACGTATAGTGTTGTTTTTATTTACGTAAAAACAGGGGAAGATCCCCTGTCATCAATTAATACAAGGTTTTTGGGATCTCAAAACTACTCAGTAGTTTGCTGGTAAATGGATTCACATTATCTCGCGTACGTAGGCGGTAGGTGACATCACCTTTATCGACTTCGAACTGGTAATCGATACTGGTTGAACTACTACCGGACATTCTTGCACTATCTAATAAGCGGAAAAATGCCCAAGGCCCTTCGAACACAATCGAGCGTGGTGACGCATTTGACTCACTTGGCACCAAGGTTAATTTACTGACTGTAGAGTCACGTAACGTATTTGGCCACACCAGATCGATACCTCGTTTAGGGCCATGAGTGTACTCCACATACTGACCATCAATATTCATCACACTTCGACGTTTATTTGGACTCATCTGCAGCGCCTCTAACGAGAACTCCACATCCAAGTTTCCTTTCGGATTAAAGAAGGCTTTCTGGATCTGTTGTGCCTGCTTAAGCGATTGAAGTACCTCGCGGCGTACTAGATTGGAATCTCCTTTACTAAATTGGTTTAGTGCATCAAAGTTCTCTTCAAGAAACATCTTCATCTGATCGTTATAAAAACGACTTAACGTGCCTTCGGGACCAAAAAAGCTTTGAAAGTCATCGATAGATACCTGCTTTGTCGATGCGGGATTAAACGGATAACGCGAAGCTAGGTTTTGTTGATAATCCTGATACACCTCGTTATACCAACGCACCTCTAAGTGCTTAATGGCACTTTGTAGTACCACTTTCCAGCTTTCACTTGCTAGTTTGCCAACCATGGTATCCATAGGTTTTGGCAAACTGGTTGAGATCCTTTCCAGCGCATAAATAGGATCGGCATCATTAAGTGTCAGACGCTCCTGAGCCGCTTTAAGCGCCGCTTTACCAACATCGGGGGCATCTTGAATAGACTTAAGATAAGCATGTAAACGCACGACAGACTCCATCACCTCATCCAAATAGACAGGTTGAGTTCCATCAGTCTTAGTCAGTTGGTTTAAATCTGTAAAATCACCATCAATCTTGGCCGCTATCTGATATTGAGGCGTCTCAATAATCTCCGCCATAGCACTGGCATCATCTGGCATCGATGGGAATAGCTCAGTATTTCTGGTCAAATTGTCTAAAATGCGATTCACAGGACGATTGCTAATGGCAAAATTATCAATCACTAATACCCCGTGATTAATGTCTGTAAAATCCTTTAATTCAAAGTCGTTTAGCGCCTTTCGCCAAGATGACTGATAATCTAACGTGTATTGGTTAATGATCTTATTACGCAAACTTATCTTATCTGCATCACTAAAATCCGTTGACTCAGATTGACCAAGTACCCAGCTATCAATCAAGGCCAGATCGGCAATGGAATCAGACTGCGGGATAAAGTAACGCTCGAAACCTTGTTTACTCAATAAACGAGGGATCTTCATCGCATTTGGCGCATTTTCATCACTCACTCTTTGCTCAAACACCAACTCGTAAGCGGGACCTGTTGCAACCTTAAGGTCGAGTGCACTACCCAGTTGTGAAGAGGCTGATTGCTTAAGCTGGCGATAAACCCGCTGCTCTATGGGTAGACTGCTTAATTCTCTTTGAGTTTTTGCTATCAAGCGGTCATAGGGTCGTAACTTATTTTCCGCTTCCACAGCCCCATCGTCTCGCATCGCTTGAAGGTCGGTATGTTGCAGTGCGTACTCAAGGTGCTCCATCAACTGAGTTTGCAAAACCCTGTCACCTTCATAGGATGTTTGCCATGCTTGGGTGAAATAGGCTTTCACAAAATCATCATGACGTCCGCTTTTGTCCACCATCATTCGAAACACTCTGAGCATAGCCAGCTTCTCATTGCTATTGGTCGGTGCATCAGACATATCTGTTGCCACCTGCTTTAGCAGTGCAGGCAAATAACGGTAAGAGAGCAGCTTTAAATAGGTCTCTTCAACTTTTGGACCTATGGTATGGCCCTGATACAGCCCAAAGTCAGAGATTAACTTAGGTTTTTCACGGAAAAAACCAAACTCTAACGTAGCCGTACGTATGGTATTTAACGGCGGAATAATACTCTTACCGAGTTGATCAAAGCTTGTTTGATCGTTGAGCTCATTAAACTCAGTCACCTTATCCAGTACAGCATCGGCTTGCTGGCTGTTTTGTAAGTAGTAGCGATGCCAAGTGCCCACCAGCAGTACAGAAGCGATAGAGCAAGCAACAAAGGAGAGCAACATAAGCCGCCTTTTCTGCTTTGCGACTTTAAAATTATCAGAGGCTAAACCTGCCTCAGGGTAGATGATCTTCTGAAACAGAGTATGAATAAAATATGGCGTTGAATTATCGCTTTTTTGTGCACTATTTATCGATTCTCTAAGTCCATAGCGACGAGAAGCACTATCGACATAAGCATTAGTCGGCACCCCTTGCTGATACACAGAGGTAAAATAGACGCCTCGCACCAGTGCAGAGGTCGAGAACTGATCGCTTGCCAGTGCATCTGCAAAAAACTCCTGAAGAACTTGATGAGCACCAGCGACTTGCCTAACAAAACTGTAGATGGCTGCCCGCTCCTCTTTATCACGACATTGAAGTAGCGCGCGTGGAAGATGGGCATTAATACGGCTGATAAAGTCGGTATAATCTTCATTGAACTCTTCAAGCCAACTATCAAGATCATTGACTGAGTTTAGTGAAAAGGTGAATCCCATGATCTCATCACGCTCAGCCTGATTGTAGTGACGGAAAAATGGTTCAAATCCCAACAAAAGATCAAGCTTAGTCAAGGTGATATAGACAGGAAGACGAGTCGATAGGGTTTCCATCAACTCACGTAAACGCGCACGCATTAGGTGGGCATAAGCTTTACGATCAGATGTCGGCGCACTCACCATATTTGCCATATCTAGTGCCAGAACAACCCCATTTAATGGACGACGGCTACGTGTTTTATCTAGCCACTCGACAAAATGCATCCAAAGCCGCTTGCTCATCTCACCGTTGTTGCTTCCCTCTTCCGTTCTTTGGGTCAATAGCTCTCCATCGGGATCGATCAATACCGCATCATCACTGATCCACCAATCAAATGAGTAAGGATTCTCGGTTTTCTTACCCGATGCCCTCATCACAGAGGAGAAGACAAACTTTTGACCAGAACGGTTAATCAAACTGGTTTTACCCGCATTTTCTACCCCTAGTACTAGATACCAAGGAAGCGCATAGAGATAGTTTCGTGTGTTAAGGCTCTCCTTAAGCCCCAACATCACATCATTAAGTTCAACCTCCTGACGCTCTACCATGCCAATGATGGGATCGTCTTTTAACTGCTGTGACTTCTCATTATCGACATTGTATTGCTTTAGCTTTCGCCATTGGAACCAACCCCAAATGGTAAAACAGGACAAGGAGAAGATAACAGTAGCGATCAGTCTTGAGTTAACACTCGACAGAGGCTTACTTTCATCAATCACAAGCCAAGGGCCTGCCCACCAGATCCCCACATTGATCAAAACAAAAATGGCAACTAACAAAATAGGCAAAGCCGATTTGAGTTCCGGTAATAGCTTAATAAAGAAAGATTTGAGCTTAGACCACATATACTTATTCCCTGTACTTAATCCAAATTTGCTTTTTGTTTTAATCGAGCCATCAAGGTTGGCTCCCAATCAGCTAAGACCATATGACTTGCTTGTTGATACAAGACTTGATAATCCACCGTTGCCATCGCTGACAATTGATGACTCTGTTTTAGATCTGCACCCAGCAGACGTAGATAAAATGCATCTCTAGGCTCTGATGCTTGCTGTAGATGTTCATTCAAACTGGCAAAAGCGACCGATAAGCCACCCGAATCTGCCAGCTCAACCACCTCAGCCCTTTTTTGCTCAACTCCCTGCCCGTTCCCTTCAAAACTGTTGCGTCCGTAACCTTCATCTAACCAAGTTCGAGTCTCGGCATTGGCAAAAGGAATGCCGCCTTTAAATGACATCATGAGTAGCTTAGGCAGACGTTCAACAAAGGCCGCAGTGTCTTCATGTATCGCCTTAGCCCACTCTAGCTGCCCAAGCGCCATGGCAATTTGGGCACTTAAGTGGTGTCCATCTAACCAAAAAGGGCTTAACGTCAGGCTCAACTCAACGCGCCTAAGCAGCGCCATATCCGCCCCTTTCTCTAGCTGACTTTGATACTCACTGACCCTATCGGCTGCAATCGGCATCAAACTGGTTTCACCAGCAGCATTGGCATTTTCTGGCACACCGCTCACTGATGACCAAGTAGCAAATCGACGGATCCGCAAGCTTAGTCCTGTCCCAGTTTCAAACTCAGAGATAAAATCAGCCACTTTAAGCAAGGTTTGTTTGGTCGCTTTATCATTGCTCGAGTCTATCTCTAACTTAGGCGCACTTCTGCTTACCGCCTCCTCAGCAGGTTCACTGACCGCGTTCGACTTGGTTGCCGATACTCTGTTTTCATTTTGCTCTAACTGTCTGGTTAGTCTTGTTGCTAATGAGGAGAGCACCTCCGTAGGCAGCTCCAACTTCTCAGCCGAGTCGAGTAAGCTGGACAAGCGCTTAAGCAGCAACTCTTTACTTTGTGGCTCACAAAATTGTGTATCGATACTTTCCCCAGACTTTACCGTTCGCTGAACAATCTGAGAGAAATATTTGCGCCTAGGTAGTACGCCCCTATCCCCTGGTGCAGGGTAGCAAGTCAGCCAATACTCCTTCATGAAGATATCTAAAACACCAAGGGATAAACTAAATCGCTCAAGGCTGGCTTGGTATTGAAGGCATTGCATCAAATAGATGATGAGCTTTAGATCTTTAGTGCGAGTCTCCAATAATGAGACCACAGCGGTTTCCACCTCTCCCCACTGAACCTCTGCATGAGAAAGAGATCCAACCTTCATCAATTGACCTTCGACAAAATCAAACAAAACATCGTCAAAAAGTCTTTCACCGACAGGATTATCTCCAGCAATGGGTTTCGCTATCTTTTCAATATATTGATGTGTCATATAGTTACCAGCGGCATGCTTTCTGTAGCGGCTTAATGGCTTGCTTTAAACCCGTTGCGTCAAACTGCAAGTCATTGAAGTTCGCATTATCAGAGCTGAGCGTGAACTCTTGAGCTAAAAGCATCTTCTTCATCAGGTGAATAGCTGGAATACCGCGTCCCGATCTAAACACTAAACCCGAGTTATCACTGACCCATAACTCACCTTGAGAGCTTGGCTTGTTCACCGCCACATATATCGATCCTTGCGCGATCTCTTCAGATACCACCAGCTCAACACGGCTGATCTCATCAATGCAACTCAGCATAAGAATAGGCCTTGGAGGAAGTGCCCCTATGGCCGTTGCTGTCAGCCACACATTGTTAGGATTATCCTCTTGTTGCCCTAATAAAAAGTGCGTTTCGTCTTGTCGATTAGCTTCACTAGCCTCCGCCCTAACCCACTCAACAACGCGGGCTTGCTCGCTACCTTGAGTATCATCAACAGTGATAGGCGTCATAAAAGCTTGGTCAAAGCAGTAAAGTCGCTCCAACTTACTTTTAATCTGCACACAAGCTTTCGGATCGCTCAATTGCTGGGGCGCTGCATAACAACTTGCTGCTGTCATTAGCAATCCAAACAGGATCCATCCATTACCCTGTGACATTATTCATTTATCTCCAGCTTTAAACATTTATGAGAAAACGTTCTTTTAGGTAGACCTAAACTCATTGCAGCTTTAGTTCGGTCCCCCTTAAATCGATTGATTCGAGTGCGGATAACGTTACGTTCAAACTGTGCAACTGCCTCTTTCAAATCTCCAATATCTGCATATTCATGACCTTCAAGCTCACTACCACTTGAGGACTCACAGCTTGGCTCCTCAAACGTGGGCAGATCGCTAACATCAATCTCCCCCTGATGAGCCGTAAGTGCGCAGGCATACTCAACAACATTCCTAAGCTCTCGTACATTGCCTGGGTAGTGGTAGGTCGTTAACTTTGATAAAGCTTCATAACGAATACCTGTGATCTGTGCTTGATGATGACGATTAAAACGTCCAATAAAGTGGCGGATAAGTTGCGGCAGATCGCTAAGCCTTGACTTAAGCACTGGCACAGTGACGGGAAACTGATTTAAGCGATAGTAAAGATCACGCCTAAACTCTCCAGCATTCACCCTCTCTTTTAAGTTCACATGAGTCGCGGCAACTAAGCGAAAATCTGAGTGAAGTTCTGTTGACCCACCGACGGCGCGGAAATGACCAGACTCAAGCACCCGCAGCAACTTAGATTGCAAACTCAGTGGCATATCCCCTATCTCATCGAGAAAAAGCGTCCCCTTGGCAGCTTGGGCGATCAAGCCTACTTTCTTGCTATTCGCCCCAGAAAAGGCGCCTTTCTCATAACCAAAGAGCTCAGATTCAAGCAGGTTTTCAGGAATAGCCGCACAGTTGATGGCGATAAATGGTGCCTTATGACGAGAGGAGTAATCATGAACCGCTTTGGCCACTAACTCTTTGCCGGTGCCCGTCTCTCCCTGTACAAGCACAGATAACACAGTACCGGCACCACGTAAGATATCTTTACGAAGTTTGTCCATCTCACTTGACTCACCCACCAGCTCACTAGACAAACGAGTAAGGTTGGTTTGCAGTGTCATCTCATCACGTATCTCCGCGATCGAGTCCGTCAATTGACAGGCTTGGCCAGTTTGATCGGCAACTGAGGTTAACCACTGCCAGTGACGTATAAAGACCTCACTATATTGCTGCCAATCCTGCCGTTGAAGCAGGCTACGACTTGAGTCGAGAGCAAAACAGAGCACGCCTAACAGTTGGCCGTTTTGCTTTAACGGATAGAGAAACAAACTGTGATCTTTTTCAATACCAGAGATAAAAGCTGCAAACTGAGGGTTATCATGCCAATAGGCCAAACTGTAATAGTCCAGCACCATGGGCTTTGCAGTTTGCAGTACATGAGCAAATGGGTGCTGAAAGTCGGTGACGTTCCAGCTCACTTGCCCATCCACCTTCAGCAGACCTGTTGATGTCGGTTTTACCGGCTGCAGATAGCGCCCATCGACAGAGGGGGTTAGCAAGAGAGAGTCAAATAGACCTAACTCATCCTCTAAAGTCTGCAGAAACTGCTCAATCAAATCATCCACCAACTTACACTCAAGTAAGGTCGATGTTTGCTGTAGCCATTGCGCCGTGCTCACTAACTCACCTCTCCGACAAACTCACCATCAACACAACTTAATCGAATGGTTTGCACAGGCTCTTTATCTGCTAATTTATTAAGCAGAGCCAATGCAATAGGAGGTAACATCTGACCATCGATGATCGCCTCTAACATACGCGCACCATTTTCAGTACGGGTTGTCCGTCTGATGATCTCATCGGTAAGTGCTTGATCGCAGCTCACCTGTGCTTTATATCTAAGCTCAAGTCGTTGGGTCAGCGCGGCTAACTTGGCAGCAATAATTTCACGCAGCACGTTTTCACCAAGTGGTAGATAGGGCACAACCTCCATACGAGCAAGCAGAGCAGGTTTAAAAAATGCCGAAAGCTCAGGATAGAGACTGTTCTCAATCAGCTCTGGCGTTTGTGCATTATCAACGATGGTTTGATAGCCTAAGTTGGAGGTCAAAAAGAAGAGAATATTCTGACAATCGATAAGACGCCCCTCACCATCGGCAAGCTCCCCTTTATCGAATGCTTGATAGAAAAGGTTCAACACATCGGGGTGCGCCTTCTCAACTTCATCGAGCAGTACAATGGAGTAAGGCATTTTACGAATGGATTCAGTTAATACACCTCCTTCACCAAAGCCAACGTATCCTGGAGGTGAGCCAATTAATCGAGATACCGTGTGCTTCTCTTGGTATTCGGACATATTGATTGTCGTTAGAAACTGCTTACCGCCATAGAGCTGCTCAGCAATTTGAATCACGGTCTCGGTTTTACCCACACCACTTGGACCAACGAGCAAAAATGCACCTTTGGGACGACCAGCTTTACGCAGATCGGCTCTTGCTGTCAGCATATTTTGATGCAGACGAGAGATGGCGATATCTTGTCCTTTTAATGACTCTCCAAGCAGCTGAGGCAGATGGGTGATTTTATGCAGCTCATCGCTGTTCATCTGCTCAACTGGCACACCGGTCCAATCAGCAATCACAGCCGCAATTTGCTGTTCATCCACCTGGGGAATAACTAAACGATTCTTGGCACTAAGTAACTCAAGTTGCTCCTCAACGTCATTGAGTTCAATACACAACTCTTGGGGCACATCATCAGCGTCACCTGCTAATATCGCGCCTCTCAGCTCGATGATTTTAGAGACTAGCTCCTGCTGCTGCCTCCAAGTCGACTCTAATGATTCATGCTCTGACATTGCATCCGTCACTCGTTCTCTTAATAGCTCAAGATGCTCCTCATCAATACTCTGGCCTATGGTTCTCTGTCTCAATAACAGTGAGATCTCCACTTCTGTCTGATGAATAATGCCTTGCAGCTCTGCAAGATATCGAGGTGGAGAGGTAAGATTAATGGCAATGCGCGCACATGCAGTATCGAGCACATCGATGGCTTTATCTGGCAGTTGTCGCCCAGAAAGGTAACGACTTGATAGATGCGCCGCAGCTTTCAGCGCGCAATCTTGGATCAACACTTTATGTTCAGACTCGTACACACCATGTAGACCACGCAGTATCACAACCGCTTGTTCGGCGCTAGGTTCATCCAATTTTACCAACTGAAAACGGCGAGTGAGCGCGGGATCTTTTTCAAAATATTTCTTGTACTCTTTCCACGTCGTTGCACCAATTGTACGTAACTCACCCCGTGCTAAGGCAGGTTTTAGCAAGTTGGCGGCATCGCCTCCCCCCTCTTGATTGCCAGCGCCGATTAAGGTGTGTGCTTCATCGATAAAAAGAATAATGGGAATGGCTGAGTTTTTAACTTCATCAATCACCCCTTTTAAACGCTTTTCAAACTCCCCTTTCACCGAAGCTCCAGCTTGAAGTAAGCCTAAATCCAGCGACAGCAGTTGCACTCCTTTTAAGGAATCAGGCACATTACCAGCAACAATACGCAAAGCCAGTCCCTCTACCACAGCGCTTTTACCCACACCGGCATCACCGACAACGATAGGGTTGTTTTTACGGCGGCGACATAGAATATCAATCATCAGGTTGATCTCATCGTCACGGCACAGCACTGGGTCTAACTCGCCATCCTCTGCAAATTGAGTAAAGTTAGTGGTGAATTTATCTAATGCACTGTTGGCACTATCTTGCACAGGCTGACGGCCAGTAGAGGCTTCGCGCGCTTTCGATTCTGAAGAGCTAGCTGTTAATCTTGCGAAATTTTTACGCCATGATTCTCGGTTAATATCAGCGAAGAAATTAACAAGCTCAAAAGGGAGGTAACGGCTCGATTGCATTAATGCGGCGAGGAAAAGGCTACCGGATCTCAGCTCAGCCTCTTGTAATTCAGTGGTGGACAGCAACCAAGCATCTTGCAGTAACTCAACTAAAAGTGGAGAAAATGATGGGTAGGTATCTAAGGTATCCCCAGTTGGTAAACTATTACCTAAAAGTGTTTTTAGCTCACTAATGTCACACTCAGCGTGCTTAAGTAGTACTCTCACATCGGACAGTGGATTTTCTAACAAGCTATACAGCAGATGAGATAGGGTTATCTCCTCATTCTGCCTCGCGATACACAAAGAAGCCGCCTCTTCCATAGCAAGCTTGCTGATTGGATTTAACTTAGTAATAAGCGTACTTAATTCAATACGGATCATAAAACGTCCTTAATTTAAGATCTGAAACAGTTGGTCCAACACACCTGCTGATTTATTGGCTAGCGACACCGAGTAGAAGATAAAGATCACCGCTAGCATCACAAAAAAACCAGCAAATATGGTCCAGATGGGCATCTGCCTGCCAATTTGAAACTTGGTATTAACCACATGATCAGTTGCATTGGATAGCAGCTCCGGCTCTTCATCCCTAAGGTGCCTTAAGGTTTCATAGAGACGATTCACGATTTTGTCGAACTCTTCACGGCCGTTAACCACCACCTTATAGCGCCCTTCAAATCCTAAGCAGAGGCAAAGATAGATAAACTCGAGCAGCTCGCGGTAGCTTGCAGGTTCAGTCTCTAGCCGCTGGAGAATGCTAAACACTTTCTCACCGCCCCAGGTTTCATTATGAAAACGGGTCAGCAGTGAATGCTCAGCCCAGACACTGTCGGCTCCCCAAGGAGTATTCATCACCGCTTCATCGATAAATGAGCAGAGCACGTAGCGATACGCTAAGATAATCGCCCGACCAAAGCCTGACTCAGTCAGTTCAGCTTCGATGGCCATAATGTCGTCAACCGTATTGTGATAGAGCTTTTGCACATCATCTAACACAGCTAACTTTCGCACTCTAAAGACCATCCCCATAAGTGGGGTTGCAGCATCAATAAGTTGATTAATATTGTCGCCACGTAATTGAAACCAATACTCTTTGTCGGCGTCTATGTTTCTCACTTCATCAAACAAAACATCATCGAGTTGTTGCTCTGTCAGAGGCTGTTTTTGTGGTTTCATTTCTAGCTCCTTATCGCCCAGAACTGCAACTCGAGCTCAGGAAACTCACCAGCAACATGGAAGGCAAATCCAGTTGAGTGTTGTAACATCTCCCAAGATGGGCTTGTCCTATCAAGTTGGAAATAGGTGTAACCTGCGTGATATGGCAACTGTCTTGGCGCCACGGGTAGCGGAGTTAAACCGACACCAGGAAGTTGCAACGAGATCAACTCGCGGATCTTCTCAACGGAAGCGATCTTAGTTTGTTGAATAAAGAGCTTTTTCAGCTCCTCTAAAGGCAACTTAGCGCGAACAGCTAAGATGAAATCAGCCTCTTTGATCAAATCAGGATCTTGTACTGGCGCAACCATCAATCCGTACTTACGTTTCTGTAACTGTAAGGACACGGCTTTAGGCTCAAGGACGATACTTAATGACTGACGTAGCATATTCATCAATTGGCCAAAGGAGGTGATCGGCATATCATGATCGTAAGGTTTAAATATTGGCGCAATTCGACTGTCATCGGTAAAGGAGAATAGCTCTCCACAAATGCTCACCAATGTCTGATACAGTTGCTCTGGATGCAGGCTTTTCAGTTGTGAGAGGTGTTGCAGTACAGGTTGCATGCGATTTAATGCTTGTAACAGCATAAAATCTGACACATCAGCGACGCCACCTTGACTTGGCGAGCCTATTCTAACCGCTATATTTTTAGCTCTTTCTCTCATCATCCCTGCCATCTCACCAATGAATCGATGCAGAAACGGCACACCCAGCACATTGTAATGACAAGGAATAAAGTTAGGATCCAGAACCACACTACCATCTGGACGTTTTTCTAAGATTTTAGCTATCGCCACTGAGGAGTAGGCACTGCGATCCTCTTTTTCAAACATCAGCTTCATCTGTACAGGGCTGACATCTATGGTAGAAAAATCCCCCTGCTCACTATGAATGTCTCGCACCTCATGGCGATGAGTCACAAAGCGGGTATTACCCGATGAGGTACTCTCCGTCACTTCAGTTATCGAATCACTGCGTAGTGACAGTGCCAGATACACTATCTGGTTGGCCAATGAGCCATCAACAACTTCCAGTGCACTAGGCAGAACGTCCTCTTGGGGAATATTAAATACTGTTCCATCTGGCATCACGCCTTTAGCTCGTTGAATCGCAATACGACCAAACCCGAGGTACTCAGGGTTTAGCTCGAGCTGTGATATACCGTAGAGGTAGCTGTTGACCGAGGTCATACGCTCATCGGTGACATACTCAAAATAACGTTGCTGCTGCTGAAAATGTTGTGGCTTGATGAATAAACCTTCAGCCCAAATTACTCTATTTCTTGACGACATGTTTATTCCACTTTATCCAGAATGACTTCCTGTTCTTTAAATAAGATCAAAATGTGGTACTCCCTACCAATCGATTTGATCTTTATTACCTTTTTCCATTGTGAAACTTCTGGATCACCAAAATGAGCCATGACCCCTATATAGCGTGTGTCCTCATCGACCTCGAACGGCTCGATAAACTTGAACTGTCCCGGCAACATAGTGAAATCACTGTGGTCGATATAATTTGACCCCAGTGCATCCTCAAAGTCAGCCGTTAGCGAGTCATAATCCGCGGCGAGCAACTTAGAGTCATCTTCTAACTCAAAAAGTTGAAACTCGATAGGGGTTGAATCCCCATTAGGGTTTTGGTTCACATCCTGTTGAGCCACTATGCTGTAAGTGAGTTGTGTCGGTAGATCTTTAGGTTCTCCAACAGGAATTGAGGGGTCCCAGATCACCGCCCCAACCTTTTTCGTCCCCTCCCACACAGAACCACACGCAGTCAGCTGTCCCATCAAGAGAATGAGAAATGCAAGACGCAGGGTTTTCATCAAAAATCCTTTTGAAGTTCACGTAATTTACGGTCGTAGGCTTGCTCAAACACCTCCCAAAACAGTTTTTCAAACCCTTTCTGACGATTAGATGTCAACTCTTCGTAATACTGCTCGTACATAGACCAAGCCCATTTATCGCCTGTATCTAGATTAAGATCGCTGGACTTACGATATTGCGCAAAACGCTTTAATAATTTAGCGGGAGAAAATGCCCCTAAGATGTAATCTAACGCTTCTGTGATAGCCGACTGAACAGCCTCATTATGATGTTCAATAGACTTAAGGCTCTCCGCAATGGCGGCGGCCGATGAGAGATGAACTGGACTTCTATCATGAGCAAACAGCGTTTTCACCGTGTCCTCATAACCTAGCCCTAATCTCAGTGGGTTATCTTCAATAGGTTGAAGATTCTTATTCATTAACTCATAGCGGCTATGATTTGCTGTGTGGTGCAATGAGAGTAGCCCTGTAATGGCAGATTTTAGCGCGGCGCCAAGATCCACTGATAGATCTTGCATCTGTTCACTATTTTGCGATGAGCCAATTTGCACCCCCAAACCTCTAAATAACGGGCCAGTGGTAATATGTTCCCCTAATTGCTCGCCTTGTTTATCAAGCCCTGCGTGTAGTTCAGATTCCAACAAGTCTAAGGTATTTTCGTCCATGGTAAATCCATCCAATTCAGTATGTTTCTTCAATGCAATCGCGGAATCTTGTGTATATTCCGAATCAGCTTGCATGGTTATCTCTCTGTCACTTATCGATATGTCTGTATCGATTAAGTCAATATCATCAAGTTTCTTCTCTTTCCTGGAGTCAAAACTCAATATGTTTTCCCCGCTGCGATTCTGTAATGCATCTAGCGCCAACATAGGATCGTCAATAGAAGTGTCATCACTATGTTCAGCTACCTGTGAAACAGGCTCTTTCATTAGGCCCGGCAGGTCATTTTCACTGAACATCTCAGAAAAACGCTTAGTCATACTTGCGGTAGGATCTGAGCTTAACCCCAATGAGATCCTAACTTTATAGGGTCCAATTTTTATCTCATCATTCTCATTTAAACTGGCAAATCGACCCAGACCGATAGGCAAAGAGGAGTTATTAACGAACACCTCACCACAGAGATCTTCTAGGCAGAACTGATCGTCAACCCACATGATCCGGCAGTGTTGAGGTTTCACTCCTCCACTTCTGTCCTTCAAACGCCAATCTGCATTAATATCGCAGCCTAAGACCCCGCCTTGCTGAGTGAAATTAACAAAAGGCATTAGCCCTGATTCCAACATCTGAGAATTTACGATATTGAGAGATATTGTTTTATCCAAGCTTCACCTCTTTACTGCCTTATTTGTATTAACACATGCTGCTTTTCAATCTCAGCTTGCCCCAAAAAGGAAGACCAACCTAACTGACCGCCTTTCTCCTCCCCTAACCTAAGCAAGGGAACCTCATCCGTTTTTAGCGTCAATTCAAAATCAAACGCCATCTGCTCTCGAAGGATCACTTCCATCACTTTACACAGGGGCATAAACTCCTTTCCTGAAGGAAGAAAATCCTGAAATCGGTGAAGCGATAAATCTTTAATACAGAGCACAAATTTCCCAGTGATATCACCGACCTTTTCGCCTAATACCGTATCGACTCCCAACTGAGAGTTAAATTTTCCTAATTGGCACCTTTGAGGCTCAGGGATCTCAACATGCCTAAACTCCCACTCTCTAATTGATACATTTTCCAGATCGAAACAGTGAGCAACGATACCAGCTACAGCCTGTGGTGAACGACTTCTGCCAGCCAACATGCCTGCATAGGCCAACATCTTGCACCAGTTAATTGGTGTCTCACCTCGTACGTCTTCATTTGCCAAGCCCACAAGCGCAAACACTTGTGATGAGAAGTTATCGACGGCGTTATCTTGAAAACGTATGTAATAACGATATTTACGCCAAGCTCTGTAAAACAGGGCGATTAATCTGTTATTAAAAAAATCTAAAAAATCTCGTTTTATATTGCTATCGTCATGAAGCAACTCCTCCAGCATGTAGCTGGGCAGTGGTGATTGCGCACCATTTAAGCCAAGAAAAGTCGTTTCAATCTGCACCCTCTCCTTTGGATGACGCTCAATTCTTGTTACATCACTTGCTGGAAAACCTAAACTGGGATTAGCAGAGAAAAACATATTCCCTAGGCTTTCCCACTCCTGTCCCTCAGGATTATTGCCATCTAATTTATGAATCAATTCAACTAATTGAAAAAAATTATAGGAGCTAATCTCATCAGGAATAATTAGCTCATCACCGCCATCGATTAAATCAGTGGCTGTTGACCTATCTGAATATCCCATGTGTACCTTTCTTGATTAGCTGCATTAATCACTACTAACTGGTGAAATGAGTTGATGCTGGCGTAGAGTGCAAAAAATCGGCTAAGTACAGTGGCAAATAGATATAGATCGCCTTCAGAACCAAAGTACTTTTGATCAAGCACGATTTCGGACATCAAGCCGCGCACTGGCATACCACGTAATATTCGCTCTGTCGGCTTTGACTCAATACTCACTATCCCATCAAGCCTTTTCTGCGTGATCCGCTCAGCTTGTCTGTCAATCAAAGATTTAAAATCATAGGCTCGAATAATCGAGCACAAGGCATCTTTAGATAGCAATGAAAGGTAGTTCAATGACAAATTAGAGATTAAGGTCCATAGCATGCTGCCATCGAGAACAGGACGAAGGGATGCATTTGGTTCTGTAATATTCTTAAAGGTGGCAAAATTAGGTGAGCTGTCGGTAGCAACGCAGATATCACCTTTGCCTAATTTGGTCGGTAGCTGACGATTCGTGCAAGTTAAACTAATCGACACCGCTTCACTGACATCAAAGCTTTGAGTCTCATCGCCTCTGACAAAAGAGATAAAGTGGTCGAAGCCATCTTCACGAATACTCTCTTTTACTCTTAAACGGTAATAAAGTGCCACACGCTCACGAGCCCGCTCAATCTCATGCTGGAAGCTTTCAAAGGGGGTATAGACACGCTCTTCACCACGAAAACGTCCAGCGTCTGAATCGACCCAACCTTGCACTTTATCGACACTAAATATCTCAAAATGTGATGGTTTTCGACTCGATGGTGCAATGGGATACTCTATTTTTTTACCAGTAAGATCGATCGGATCTGCATCATGTGAAAAAAGGTTGAGTACAGGAACACAATAGAGCTGAAAAGACTCATCCTTAATCAATACATCTGCTGGTAATGTGCGAGAAAACATTAACTTAATGGAGAAGTTACCGGTTAAATCACTGGGTAAGCATTTATAAATATTACAGATATCAAAGAACATAAATGCATCAGAAAATGAGAGATACTCCTGTAAAATACGATACCCTTCATAGACATTTTGAGGGTAAGGTAAAATGCCATCACCACTGGCAAACCCCACACATTTAAAACTGGATTTAGGCAGCGAGTAATGCCGCTCACCGACATGGATCTCAATCCCTTCAAGATAGTGATTGAGCCAGAGGTAAAGCATCTGCGCACTGTAATCTTGTCCACCTAAGTAAAACCTTAGATCATCAAGCCCAATATCATTGAGTGAAAGATCGCTTAAGTTGTTCAGGTGAATATCAACAATAGAGGCTTCTCTAGAGTGAAATGAGCCGATGTGATCCACCACTAAGGGATAGACATTAACCTCTCTGCAGGTTGTGAAATGACACACTTCACCATCGACAGGGGTTGCATCTAACATGCAGCCCTTCTCAATTGTCTGCTTATGACTAATACCACGTTCTATAGGAGAGAAGCGCACAATACTGGTACTAGGTACTGGCCTAAGATAGTTAGGCCACAACATATTGATCATTGAGTGAGTTAACTCAGGGAACTCATCGTCAATTTTTTCACGTAATCTACCGGTTAGAAAAGCAAACCCCTCTAACAAACGCTCCACATCTGGATCGGTATTGTTGCCATGTAGGTAGCGAGCCAATTGTGGATGAAGATCTGAGAACTGCTTCCCCTGCTCTCTGAGGAAAGACAATTCATCCCTGAAATATTTGTCTTGAGACACTGCTAACTTACCCTATACGTTCGGTTACTATCCAAAAAGAGATCTATTTCGATCTTTTCCTGAGCCGTTTTAACGTTAATTTTTCCGTGGATATGAAATCGCAAACTGAATGGACAACTAGTATCGTGCAAAACACGAATATCTAAATGAGTGAGTCGCGGTTCGAAACGCTCAATGCATGTCTTTATGCCTGCTTTGATCCTAACGCCTAAATCAAAGCTTCCTGAATTGGCGTCATTAAAATCAAACAATCCAAGTTCAGGACAACTTTGAGACTCTCCGACCCGCGTATTTAGCAGGCCAGAGATATTGCGTTTAATCGAAGCGATGACATATTCAATGGATTCAGATCCATTTGAAGCGTGCTCATTTTCATCACCTAAGCGTTGAAAAAAGCTCACTCCAAAAGTGTCGTCATGATTAAACAACTCGACTTACTCCTGGTCTAGACGTCCAACCAAAGAGAGTTCGAAGTTAGCTCCCATGTATTTGAAGTGCGGTCGAACCGCCATCGAGACCTGATACCATCCTGGATCGCCCTGTACATCCATCACTTCGACTTTAGCTGCACGTAGTGGTCTACGGCTTCTGACATCTGCTGGTGGATTTTCCTGATCAGCGACAAACTGTTTAATCCAACTATTGAGCTCTCGCTCAAGATCTTGACGCTCTTTCCATGAACCGATCTGCTCACGCTGCAATACCTTAATGTAGTGAGCTAGACGATTGATAATCATCATGTAAGGGATCTGAGTGCCTAACTTGTAGTTGGTCTCAGCCTCCTTGCCCTCTTTGGTATTCGGAAACACTTTTGGCTTTTGGATTGAGTTAGCTGAGAAAAACGCTGCATTGTCGCTACCTTTGCGCATGGTAAGGCTAATAAAACCTTCGTCAGCAAGTTCAAACTCTTTGCGATCGGTGATGAGTACTTCTGTCGGAATTTTTGACTGCAGTGCCCCCATCGATTCAAAGACATGAACAGGAAGATCGTCAACGGCGCCACCGCTTTGTGGGCCAATAATATTTGGGCACCAGCGGTACTTAGCGAAGCTTTCGGTCAATCGTGTTGCTAAAGCAAATGCTGTGTTACCCCAAAGGTAATCTTCGTGGCTTGCATGAACACTTTCACGATAGTTAAATGAACCAATTGGGTTATCAATAGGATCATAGGGAACACGCAGTAGGAATCTAGGCGCTGTTAGCCCCAAGTACCTTGCATCTTCAGACTCTCTTAATGAGCGCCACTTAGTGTATTTAGGGCTTTCAAATGTTGATTTTAGATCTTTTAAATTCGGTAACTCTTCAAACGAATCAATACCAAAAAACTCAGGGCCAACGGAGGATAAGAAAGGTGCATGAGCCATCGCGCCAACCGCTGAGACATACTGCAACAGCTTCATATCTTGAGAAGATGGCGTAAAGGCATAATTACCCACAATAGCCCCTATCGGCTCACCACCAAACTGACCATAACCCGAAGAGTATACGTGCTTGTAAAGACCCGATTGAACCGTTTCCGGTGCAAACTCAAAATCGTCAAGTAACTCACTTTTTGTTACATGGAGAACTTCAATCTTTATATTTTCTCTAAAGTCAGTTCTATCAACTAATAACTTTAAATTTCTCCACGATGACTCCATCTGTTGAACAGATTCATCATGAAGAATTTGATCCATCTGACTACTAATCTTTTTATCTAACTCGACCAGCATTTTATCAACAAGCGCTTTATTGATAGGCTCGCTGTTAGATTCTGTTTCAAGAATATTGCTGATAAAGGCAGCGACCCCTTTTTTAGCAACATCATAGCCTTCATCGATAGGTGTTATCTTGGTTTGAGCCAAAATCTCATCTAGAAGATTACCATTTAATACCTGACTACTTTCCTGCGCTGTTTCCATTGATTCCATGAAATTATATTCCTTAAATGAACCTTCAAAATTAGTGGGTACACTGTCCACGTCATTCTTCCATATTCAATGAGACCTGTACTTTCGTACTAGTTATCTAGAGTTTGAAGTTCTGCTAAAAGTTGTTCACGAGAATCCTCGGTCTCAATCAATTCCTGCAGCTTGGTTCTAAATGATGGGATATTACCTAATGGGCCTTTTAAAGCGACAAGGGCTTCTCTTAGCTCAATGAGTTTGTTTATTTCAGGGACTTGTGTAGCGATGGCATCAGGAGAGAAATCTTTCATGGAACTGAAGTTTAATTCTACATTTAACTCGTCAGATTCATTGTCAGTTAATTTATTCGCAACCGTTGTATTAACAGATAGGCCGCTTTCTTTCATTATTGATTCGAAGTTTGTTTTATTTACAGATACTGATTGTCTTTCTTCAAGCTGTGTATCTTCTGCGTGACCTTTAAAATCACCCACAATCAACATCTTGAGTGGAAGTTCCATTTCCGCCTGTTGATCACCTGTAGAGGGAACATATTTAATATTAATACGTTCTTTAGGCGCAACTGTGCCATCTTTTGCCATTTTAATATCTCCATATACGGCTTATAGGGAATACCCTATTCCAATTTAAATTAGGCTATAGCCTAAATGTAATAAGTTATCTTGTTATCAACTTTAAACTTAGTACATCGCCCTGACCTACAAGACAGTACAAAATACCAATTAAGTAGATCATAAAAGTCATTTTATCCAGAGAAATGATAAAGGCAAGTGAAAAAATATTGACGGCCGCACAGAAATGTTAAAAGTAAGTAAACAAACCAAATTAGTAGTAAAGTATTATATCTTTATATTTCTCGCACTATTTTAGTTAACAAAAACCCAACAAAAAACAGAGGCAGAGTTAACTCTATAATTTTCACCCTTATTAAAACCGTCTCAAAATCGAGACTTCATAATAGTCAATACACTTAAACGTAAATTAGCGATATAAATTAAACAGCAAAAAAGAGTAAGTCTAAAGAATGATGCTACTTTAAATTAATAAGCTTATTCACTTATGACTTTTATATATTTCACATTTAAAAAAGAACAAATAATTTACAAATTATGTTTGCTACTAATTGTAACGGAATCAGTTTTGTCCTGATAAATCGTTTACAGATTAAAATACTAATCACTTTATATTATATTTCAATCATAACTGTTCATTAATTAACCTTCAATACGCAATCAATCTGTTCAAAAGTATTAATAAGATTATTTTTCAAAGGTCATTTAATATACAGCCCATTGCTAATCAATAATCACCCTCTAAAAGTGTAAAGAACTCTTTTCCACCTTTAAAATTGACTAAGCCGTTAAGTTTTTTGATGTTTTAGGGTAGACTCAAGAGATAACCGTATAGAGAGAACGTCTATGAGCCAGCGAACACTTCATACCCTTTTCAAACCTAAGTCCATCGCAATTATTGGAGCTTCTAATACTGAAAAGCGTGCGGGCAATGTAGTGATAAAGAACCTGCTTGCGGGGGGCTTCTCTGGACCAATCATGCCTGTTACCCCTAAATATGAAGCAGTAATGGGGGTATTGGCTTACCCCAATATTGAAGCACTGCCATTAATTCCCGATCTTGCCATTATCTGTACAGCAGCATTTCGCGTACCTGCAATAGCGGAGACCTTGGCACAATTTGGCTGTAAAGTGGCGATCATTATGGCTTCAGGTATGGCCGATCAAAATAATGAAGATGGACAGAGCTTATTAGAGGAGACAAAACAGAACGCTCAACGTTATGGGATGCGCATTTTGGGTCCAAACAGCTTAGGTATGATGTTACCTAACCTAGGACTTAATGCCAGCTTAGCCCATACCAGCGCCCTACCAGGCAAAATTGCTTTCGTATCTCAATCTGCTGCAATCTGCACCACAGTGCTAGATTGGGCAAACAATAAAGGAATTGGCTTCTCCTCCTTTATCTCTTTAGGTGATGCGACCGATATCGATTTCGATGAATTGCTCGACTACCTTGGACGAGATTCTCGCACAAGCGCCATCTTACTCTATGTTGACTCCATCAATAAAAAGCGCCACTTTCTTTCTGCAGCAAGAGCAGCGGCAAGAAACAAACCTATTTTAGTGATCAAATCTGGCCGAAGTTTTGAAGGCTCTAATGCAGCCAAGTTACACACAGGGGGGTTAACGGGAAATGACGCCGTTTATGAAGCCGCTTTTCGGCGGGCAGGTATGTTGCGGGTCAATGATCTAATTGAACTTTTTGCCGCTGTAGAGACTTTAGCTCACTCATCTCCCCTACTGGGTGAGCGATTAGCCATTGTCAGTAATGGCGGCGGCCCTGCAGTCTTAGCCTTAGATCAGTTGATCTTGGGAGGCGGGAAAAGTACCGCACTGGATATCGATACTTTTAAACAGTTAGATGAACTACTTCCCTCTACCTGGTCAAGACAAAATCCAGTGGATATCGGTGGCGACTCAGACGCCAAGCGCTATACACAAACCGTTAAAATTATGATGGATAGTGGGACAGCTGATGCCATTTTGGTGCTGCACTCCCCCTCTGCACTCGGTGATAGTGTAGAGATAGCAAGCTCCCTCGCAGAGATGATCTCAACCCATCCTAAACGCAACAAAGTTAACGTTCTTACAAACTGGAGCGGTGAGGACTCAGCTTATTTGGCCCGAAAGCACTTTAATAAAGCTGGGATCCCGACCTATAGAACACCAGAGGGTGCTGTAGGTGCCTTTATGCACATGGTAGAGTATCGTCGTAACCAAAAACTACTTCAAGAAGTCCCAGAGTCTATCCCCGAAAATATACCTACAGATGTCGAGCTAGCAAGAACGCTACTCACTCAAGCTTATGATGCAGGCAAACGCATTCTTGAAACCCATGAGTCGAAAGATATTCTCTCAGCTTATGGATTAAAAACCATCGACACCTATGTTGCGGAGACCCCAGAAGACGCTGTAAAAATAGCTAACACGATTGGCTATCCTGTCGCCATTAAGGTGCAATCACCAGACATTCATCATAAGTCTGATGTACATGGCGTTATGCTAAATTTAAGCAGTCAAGATGAGGTTTGCCTCGCAGCGAAAGCGATTAAAACGCGGGTACATGATATCAACCCTGATGCAGAGATTGAGGGATTAATCGTCCAAAAAATGGCTCTGACAGCCGGTGCACAGGAGATACGAGTTGCGGTTATCGACGATCCCGTTTTCGGTCCAGCAATTTTATTGGGAGAAGGAGGCTCTGAATGGGATCCTGCCAGAGATGCTGTTGTTGCACTACCGCCATTAAATATGACCTTAGCCCGTTATATGGTGATTCAGGCACTCAAGACACAGAAGTTAAAAGATAGGCACCTGCCATTAGGCCTAGACATGAACGCCTTGTGTGTCATGCTGACACAGATCTCACACTTAGTCATCGACTGCCCTGAAATTGCTCGTCTAGATCTTAATCCAGTACTGTGCGCAGGTGAAAATATCACCCTGCTTGATGTGAATATTCAACTGCATCAAGTGCAGATAGATAACGCTTCAAGACTTGCTATCTCCCCTTACCCAAAAGAGCTAGAACAGAAAACCACATTGAAAAATGGTCGTGATGTGATGTTAAGGCCCATCTTGCCTGAAGATGAACCTAAACACCTTATTTTCGACAACTCACTCTCCGATGAAGACAGATATAAACGCTATTTTGGTGTTAGGTCTAAAATGACTCACGAGGAGATGGCGGTATTAACCCAGATAGATTACGCACGGGAGATGGCATTTATCGCCATTGGTAAGGACGAAAACGGAGAAGACCTGACCTTAGGTGCTATCAGAGCATCTATCGACCCCGACAACACCGAAGCTGAATTTGCGATGGCTGTACGAAGCGATCATCAGGGACAAGGTTTAGGTCGATTATTGCTTGAAAAGCTCATCAGTTACTATCGATCTAACGATACACAAATGTTGACAGGATTTACCATGTTTGAAAACCGCAGCATGGCAAACCTAGCTAAAAGCTTGGGCTTCACTGTTACTTTTGATATGGAGGAGCACCTAATCAAGATGGATATGCAGCTGAAGTAACACCTGCCTTTGGGGTTTTAACAGTCTTTAACAGTCGCCGTTAAAACCCTACCTCCTAGCAGATCTCAACTAAGATTCAGCCAACTCACTACAGATACAGTTACGGCCAGAGGATTTCGCTCGGTAAAGTGCCTCATCGGCTCTAATAAAATAGCTTTCTCTGTCATCAGAATTATGCAAGGTAGAAACACCAACAGAAACCGTAATTGAACCAAGGGAGTGTTTATCCTCCTTGCCAATGCTGAGTTTTTGATTTGCTATTTTCTGGCGCACGAGTTCTGCCACCGTTAAAGCATCATTTAACTCAGTATTAGGCAGTAAGACAACAAACTCTTCTCCACCATATCTGGCAACGAAATCCGTTCCCTTGACTGTTTTCTTAAGAGCTAAAGCGACATAGGCGAGCACCTTGTCACCAATTAAATGCCCATGGGTATCATTAAAAAGTTTAAAATGATCAATATCGACCACAAGCAAACAGCTTGCGCTGTGATCTTGCTTGTAATGTATCATGTGCGATTCTATCTCTTTTTCAAACGCACGGCGGTTAAAGAGAGAAGTTAACTGATCCGTTTGCGCCACAATACTCAGGTTTTCCATCTCAGACTTTAGCGAGCTCACCTCTTCGTTCATGGTATTGAGACTTGCCTCCATCTGCTTATTGTCACTAATGACACTTCCCATTTCATCGGCTAATGTATTTACCAACTTCAATAAAACATCGGCATCAACAGTTTGTTTGAGCTCTTGATGAAACTCACTTAATGTCTCAGTTAGGTTTGCAGTACCACTACTCATCTGAGTGACTTTTTCCAGTAGGTTATTGATCACCAATTGTGTCTCTACATGGACATTTTCTATCACTTCAGGAGATTGCTCTAAAATATAATTTTTTACCAGCTCACTGTTTATCTCGGCCGTAAAAGTCACACCTTTTGAGATATATTCATCAATGGTACGATTTAAGTCTAAATTCACCCCCAAAAAATACTCATACCAAACTGAGTAGTTATCTGGAGTAACAGGAATATCCAGTTCAGACATTTTGGGTACAGCATGCCTAAGAATTTTTGCAGAGACCTCAATATCAGAAAGATGTTTAGCTAAGTTCATGCTTCACCGCCATGGATTATTATTGTGTTTTCAATGGTTAAATGCCACATCTCTATAATATCTGTCTTCAAATGAAAGATCATTCATCATTGACGCCTGCTCATGAATAAGTATGAGATTTAACCATTCTATAACAATAACCAAATAAAATATCGTTGCCATCCATTTTTTTGAAGTTTTTAACTAGCTTTTAACCTACAAGAATTAAAAAGGTCAAGTTTCTTATCATAAACAGATGTTTTCACGTTCATTATCCCCAAAAGGGAGTCAAAAAGGTTATCGTGTGAGAAGCCACCTTTTTTAGCTTTCTCTCCTAGGCAGACTTGATCCAATCTATTTTCAGTTACAAACGAAGGTGAAAACCAGGTAAGCATTGGGATCTTTATCTGCTCATCTGGCGCCACAACATAAGGAGAGCCATGCAGATATAGTCCCTTCTCCCCCAATGACTCGCCATGATCTGACATATATATCATGCCAGTATTAAACTTTTCACTTTCAGCTTTTAGCTTGTCTATTACCCGACTGATAATGTAATCCGTATAGAGAATAGTATTGTCGTAGGTGTTCATTAATGCTTCATCGCTACAGTTTTGTATATCACTGCGAGGGCAATCTGGTACAAACCTTTTATGCTCTTGTGGGTACCTGAGGTAATAAGTCGGGCCGTGGGAACCCATGATATGCAATACGATTAAAGTATCACGATGTTCTATCTTGGTAAGCTCCTTATCTAATTGATCTAGAAGAACTTGATCATAACAGGAATGGCCATCACATAACTCAGGGGAGCTGTCTTGTTTAATAGTAATATTAGCGATTCTGTCGCAGACACCTTTACAGCCGCTATCATTATCAAGCCATATTTGCTGAATATCGGCATGGTCAAGCACATCGAGCACGCCATCTTGCGCTTGGGCTCTTCTGGCATCATAATTCTCACGCTTCATATTTGAAAACATACAGGGAACTGAGACCGCCGTTGCTGTTCCACATGATGTCATGTTGTTAAATGCGGTAACGCCATGCTTCTTGGTATGGGAGTTAGTCGGTTTATCATAGCCATAATATTCATAGTTCTTAGCTCTCGCAGTTTCACCAACCACAAGCACCATAAGGTTAGGCTTGCCGGTAGTGTTAGTGTGTATGTTTACAGCATCTAAGCCTTGCTGCTTATAATCTAGCGGAGTTTGAAAATAATGTTGATTTGTATATTTTGCTATTGAAGCAATGACATAGGTCGGAACGATAAAGCGTTTAAGCTCATCATTGTTTCGACCAAAAGCAACATAACTCTGATAATAAAAGAAGCCTATTACCCCAACACCTATCAACATTAGCAACATAAAACCCAGTTTATGGATCGCCTCTTTCATAGCGGGTTTATATGCAATTTTTACCTTCAAGATCAGAAAAGCGGGTATTAAACCTGTTAGAACAAAATTGAACACTGATGAGAAGTTGATGTAGGTAAAAGCTTCTGCTTGATTTGTCTGCAGTGTGTTCTCAATCATACCGGTATCAAATACGACCCCATATTGCAACGCCGCAAAGAACACACTCGATGAAAGTAGCGTCATCGAGATAAAAATGGGTTTCAATAGGTATTTAACGCTGAAAAGTGAAAAGATAAAGCTCAGTACAAAAGTCAGAAAAAGGGGAATACTGGCGATAAAAAACGGATCGACTTCAGCTTGCTTCTCCACTCCCTTCTGAACAATATGGAAGAAAGGGACATTAAAGATGCACACATAGAATATGGCAATAGTCAGGGTAAATTGGTTTATGGTAAGTATTTTAATACGAGCTAGCACTTCATTCACTCACAAACTGTTGATAAACAAGTAAGATATACAAGCAAAACATCTAAGGTTAGATGAATGCGCACCATAATAGCAACGTGACATAAAGTCATCAATTCATCTTTTAACACTTATTAAGCATAGCAACAAAGGCACGCTCACCCCCTTACACTTCCGCAACAAATATTACCAATATGACTGTGGATATGAGATGTTTCGCTCTAGTTCATTGCTATGACATTGAAAAAAGTGGGGAGTTCAGTGAGGTCATGATTAATAGTTTTATCCATAACCTTAACCCAGAATATAGAAATTGTTCCTATGGAGGGGTTATACCAATCAGTATAAAGATTTGATCGCTCAGCGAGAGTTTAGCGGTCCTGAGGCAAGGTCTTTAATTGCTCCTCGGTAACTGCTCCTGCGTTACTCTACCTCCTGAATCCATTCAGTCGTGCATTAATGACATTCACCACATCCATGTGGTTTGCAACGAGTGAAGAGCATCGTTATTCTACGGTTTAGCTCGTTAACGCAGTATAAGAACTGCTAAAACTCGCCTGTAAGGAGTGTTTTTGGCTGCCTACTTCTGCGTTGAATGAACTCACAAGGGAACAACCATTCTATCATTCATTCGCCTTGAATTAGTTTGCCAAAAGACACTCTGAGTAGATCAACTTCTTATACTGATTGGTATTAAAACTCAGCGTTAACACGTTCAAGAAAATTGAGTAGCAGCTCTCTCTCTTCTTGGGTAAATTTAACGGTTAGCTCACTAGTGAGTTGATGATGTAGTTCATCATGCTCCTCAAACATCTCCCGCCCTTTCTCTGTCAGCTCGACGAGTATTGAGCGTTTGTCTAACTCATTAGGTTTTCTGATCACTAGACCAGACTTAACCATTTTATCTATCTGTACTGTCAATGTGCCTGTCGTAACGCCAATTTTGTCAGCAAGCTCTTTCATCCTCATGGGGCCATTACCCCCTAAAATCTCAACCGTATGAACTTGAGGTAATGAAACTTCCTTCCCTTTAACCACGGCTTGCTCCCAGGATGAGAGTTTTTCATAAAACTCAACCATGGCATGGTTGAGTTTATCTTCAGTTGACTTCATTGCAATAACTCTTCATATGTGGGCTGTTGATGATAAGCATTCTGCCTGACGGCAAGTATTCAGTTCAATGGTCAAATGACTAACTTGAGTAAAATCGCTAAGTTTTGCTTTAAAATACTCCACATCTTTTGGGTTGTGGCTCACGATAGATATAGCTGCAGCGTAATGATCAGCGCTAACTTTCCAAATATGCAGATCGGCAACTTGGTGATCACTCTCCGCTTCAATCAACTCAGTTATCTTAAGCCGATAGCGATCTTCGATACTCCGATCCAATAATATTGGTGAAGTTTGACCTAAAAGTTGCCACGCCCAACGAGTAATAATGATAGAGCCAACAACTCCCATTAGGGGATCTAACCAGGTTAAGCCATACCACTTACCAAACAGTAGAGCAACAATTGCCAAAATAGAGGTCAAAGCATCTGCAAGAACATGCATATAAGCAGCACGTAGATTGTGATCATGACCTTCATGCTCATGCTCATGCTCATGCTCATGCTCATGCTCATTATGATGGTGACCATGAGCATGGCTATGTCCATGGTGATCTTTTAACAGTACAGCACTAATAAGGTTGACTGTTAAACCGATAATGGCGACAAATATCGCCTCACTAAATTGGATCTGGTGAGGGCTAAAAAACCTAACAACAGATTCTACCAACATAATTAACGCAACCATACCAAGTGCAATAGCACTGGTGAATCCACCTAAAACACTCACCTTGCCAGTACCAAATGAAAAGTCAGGGTTGTCAGCATGCTTTCTCGCGTAATAGTAAGCAAAAAGTGTGATCATAAAAGCAGCGGCGTGGGTTCCCATGTGCCAACCATCAGCCAGTAGCGCCATGGAGCCATATATTGTACCAGCGGTGATCTCAACAATCATTGTGATCACAGTCAGATAGAGAACATAGCGCGTATTGCGCTCTCCATCATGATTGAGATGTGCGAATTGGTGCGGATGTTGCCATGGTGCTATTGAATGCTGCTTCTCAGTCATATCTAACTTACTCTATATTCCTGTACATGGGATTTATCACTTTTTGATTAAGAAATAGATACTTTGATAATCAAACTAAAATCATTCTAATATAGTTTGACTATCAAAGTATATTTAATTTAAAAATAATTAACCCTTTTCTGTATCCGATGCGTTTATAGAGTTAAATTACATTTTATATAAGTCCATACGGAGACATTATGACAACACCTAGCATCAGTTTTTCGGCTAAACGTATTATCACAGCATCAGCATTGGCACTCTCAATGCTCTCATTCAATGCATTGGCAACTAGCCCTGCCCACCCAAGTGGACTCAATCAAAACATGATCACCTCAACGGCTTTCGACTCTACGAACTATCTAGCCGAAAAGAAAACTGAGATGTTTCCCGTGCCAAGTGAAGGTATGGAGCAGCATATTTTAACCTTACTACCCCTAGATAACGAAAGTGACTATATGGTCGAGATACAGATAGGGAAAACACAATTAGTAGATTGCAACAAGCATGGTTTATCTGGTGAGCTTACAGAGAACACTGTCAAAGGTTGGGGTTATAACTACTATCAAGTAGATAGCATTAACCCAGGACCGAGCACCATGATGGCTTGCTTTGACAAGGCCAAAACCGAAGCCTTCTTATCTATCCCTGGCTCTTTAAAAGTTAACTATGACAGTCGCTTACCTAAGGTATTCTACTTACCAAAAGGAAGTGAGCTTAGGTACCGGATCTGGCGTGTTGAGAGCGAGTTCAATGTCTCTAAAATAAAGTAAATTAAATTTTCATACCCAACAAAAAAGGCTACCAGATGGTAGCCTTTTCTTATAAGACGAGTTCCAATTAAATTAGATCCCGCTGATCGCTTCTTTACAAAGCTGAGTGATACGCGACCAATCTCCCTGCTCCATCGCATCAGTAGGCGCTATCCAACTTCCACCAATACAATCAACGTTTTTAAGTGCTAAATAATCTTTATAGCTGCTTGGGGTTATACCACCAGTAGGGCAGAAACGGATATCAGCAAGTGGACCAGAAAAAGCCTTAAGTGCGTTCACACCACCAGATGCCTCAGCTGGGAAAAACTTAAAGTTGGTGTAACCAAGCGACATACCTGTCATCACTTCAGAGATACTAGCAACACCAGGAATTAATGGCACAGTACCTTCCATCGCCGCCTTCAATAAGCTTGGAGTTGCACCAGGCGTAATGACAAACTGTGCTCCTGCATCAACCGCTTGCTGTAGCTGTTCTTCATTTAAGATGGTGCCAGCACCAACCAATGCATCAGGCACCTCTTCGGCAATCTTAGTGATCGCTTCTAAGGCGCAAGGTGTACGTAACGTAACTTCTAATACGCTTATTCCACCAGCCACTAACGCTTTAGCCAATGGTACAGCGTCTTCAATCTTGTTGATCACCATTACAGGAACAATCGGGCTACGATTAAAAATATCTTGTGGTTGTAATGACCAGTTATTCTTAGACATTGCGGTATTTTTCCTAATTAATAGTTTTCATCAATGGCACTGGTGCAACGAGCGCCAGTTTCCGGACTACTTAAATTTGAACGTAATGCACCAAATAGCTCTCGGCCCATTCCATAGCTTGTACTGCGAAGGTCGACCTTTTCAGGCTCTCTCGCTGCAATTTCTGGCTCAGAAACTAGCAGTGTTAGTTCACCCGTTTTAGCATCAACTCTGATCATATCGCCATTTTGAACCTTAGCGATTAATCCACCATCTAACGCTTCTGGCGTGAGGTGGATTGCCGCAGGTACCTTGCCCGATGCACCAGACATACGGCCATCAGTAAGTAGTGCGACTTTAAAGCCGCGATCTTGCAGCGTGCCTAAAATCGGTGTGAGTTTATGCAGCTCAGGCATACCAACGGCTTTAGGGCCTTGACCCTTTACCACTACAACACAATCTTTATCTAACTCACCCGCTTTAAAGATGGCATCAAGCTTATTTTGATCGTCAATCACAACAGCTGGCGCTTCAACGATACGATGCTGTTCCTGTACCGCAGAGACTTTAATCACTGCTCGGCCAAGGTTACCTTTCAGTAGCTTAAGGCCACCGTTTGCTTGGAAAGGCTCACTGACTTTAGTTAACACTTCAGCATCTAAACTATCGACTTGGCCATCTACCCAAGTAAGCTCACCATCAATAAGACGAGGCTCTTGGGTGTATTTACGTAAACCGTAACCTGCAACGGTATTCACATCTTCATGTAAAAGACCTGCATCAAGCAGCTCTCGTACTAAAAATGCCATGCCACCAGCAGCGTGGAAATGGTTGATATCTGCATGGCCATTTGGATAAACACGTGCAATTAATGGCACTGCATCCGATAGCTCAGAGAAATCATCCCAGTTAACAATGATGCCAGCAGCGCGAGCCGCAGCCACGATATGCATGGTTAAGTTAGTAGAGCCACCTGTCGCTAACAATGCAACGATGCCGTTCACGATAGACTTTTCATTGACCACTTCACCAATAGGCGTGTATTGAGTACCCATTTGTGTCAAACGGCACACCTGCTTAGCGGCAGTTTTATTGAGCTCCTCACGCAGTGGGTCGTCAGGATTAACAAATGATGATCCTGGCAGTTGCAGACCCATCACCTCTAGCATTAACTGATTACTGTTAGCCGTGCCATAGAAGGTACATGTACCAGCACTGTGATAAGAGGCAGACTCAGCTTCGAGTAACGCATTGCGATCAACCTTCCCTTGAGCGAACTGCTGACGTATACGCGCCTTCTCTTTATTTGGGATCCCTGATTTCATAGGGCCGGCTGGTACAAATAACATTGGTAGATGACCAAAGCTCAATGCACCGATCAACAGACCTGGTACAATCTTGTCGCAAATACCCAGTAGTAAAGCACCATCAAACATATTGTGAGAGAGACCAACGGCTGTAGACATGGCAATAACTTCACGGCTTAGCAAGCTAAGCTCCATGCCAGGTTGACCTTGGGTCACACCATCACACATAGCAGGGACACCTGCAGCGACTTGTGCAACACTGCCTACGTCATTACATGCTTTTTTAAGCAAGTCAGGGTAAGTTTCATAGGGTTGGTGCGCCGAAAGCATGTCATTAAACGCGGTAACAATGCCGATATTGGCCTTAGTTAACGCCTTGATTGACTGCTTCTCATCGGGTTTACAAGCTGCAAAACCATGGGCTAGATTACCGCAACTCAGAGAACTACGGTGAACGCCACTGTTCTTGGCCTCATCAAGAGCCGCGAGGTATTGAGCTCTGGACGCTTGACTTCGAGCTATGATTCTATCTGTTACTGTCTGGACTACTGAGTGCATAATTTCTCCTTAAGCGCTCCAATAAACGTCGACAGGTGTCTTATGTTGATCTAAGACAGCTCTGATCGGCATGCTATTAGCATCTTGGCTTTCGAGCGCTTGACGATAAACAGCTAACTTTTGTTCACCGACAATGTGTAAATAAATTTGGCGACTGGCTAAGATCGCTGTTTTTGACAGCGAAAGTCGTGGATTTGGTGCAGCACCTGGATTCACGGCGATACAAAGTTTATCCGTTGAGAGTGCTTGTTCAATCTCTTTTGAGCAGGGGAACCAAGAACAAGTATGGCCATCATTGCCCATACCTAACACCACGACATCGAAAGGACGTGGAAAGTGCGACAACTGCTCAATCGCCATGTCACAACCCTCTTCAGGCGTTGAGAACATGTTCTTTAAGCCACGGAACTTGGCATTGGCTGCTTTGTTTTGTAGAAGATGAGCTCTAACAAGTTTCTCATTAGAATCATCAGAGTCTCCATCCACCCAACGCTCATCCGCTAGGGTGATATACACATCGCTCCACTCAATCGGCTTATTACTGAGAAGTTGAAATAGTTTCAATGGCGTAGAGCCACCAGAGACAATTAAGCTTGCCTTTCCGCGGGAGTCAACAGCCTCTTGAAGTTGCTTTGCAATGCGCTCAGCAAGCTGATTTTCTAACGCTTCTTTGTTATCAAATGATTTGAATACACTTTCTTTAATCATCATCTCAATCCTTTACTCGTCCCAAGAACGGCCATCTTTGGCTATCAAAGCAACTGATGCTACCGGTCCCCAGCTACCCGCTGGATAAGGTTTAGGCTTCTCGTTACTCTCTTCCCAAGATTGAATAATTCCATCAACCCAGGTCCAAGCCTGCTCGACCTCATCACGACGAACAAATAGCGCCTGATTGCCTAACATTGCCTCAAGCAGCAAACGCTCATAAGCATCTGCAATACGCTCATTTTTAAAGGTATCGGTAAAGCTTAAATCCAGCTTGGTGGTTTGAAGACGCTGCTTCTGCTCAAGGCCTGGTACCTTGTTCATCATCTGGATCTCAACACCTTCATGGGGCTGGAGACGAATAGTCAACTTATTTGGTGGCAAGTTACGGTAGTTAGAACGGTAGAGATTATGGGGTGGATTTTTAAAATACACCACAATCTCAGAGCTCTTAGTTGGCATGCGTTTACCACTTCGAAGATAGAAAGGTACGCCCGCCCAACGCCAGTTGTCGATATCGACACGCAGAGCAACAAAAGTTTCTGCATTTGATTGGGTATTTGCGCCCTCCTCTTCCAAGTAACCTGGAACTGGCGAACCTTTTAAGAATCCTGAAGAGTACTGCCCTCGCACGGTATTCTCATAGATGTTATCGAGATTAATTGGGCGAAGTGACTTAAGCACTTTCACCTTTTCATCACGAATGCTGTCAGCATCAAGGTTAACTGGAGGATCCATCGCAACAAGTGTTAATACTTGCAAAAGGTGGTTCTGGATCATGTCTCTCATCTGACCCGCTTTATCGAAATAGCCCCAACGACCTTCGATACCAACCTCTTCAGCAACGGTGATCTGTACATGATCTATGGTTCTGTTATCCCACTTAGAGGCAAACAGAGAGTTGGCAAAACGCAGAGCGATAAGGTTTTGTACCGTTTCTTTACCTAAATAGTGGTCGATTCGGTAGACCTGATCCTCATTATAAAACGCAGCAACTTGATCGTTGATCACTTTCGATGAAGCGAGATCTGAGCCAATAGGCTTTTCAAGTACAACGCGGGAATCAGATTGAATAAGGTTTTGTTCGTGAAGACAGCGACAGATATCACCGAAGATGGCAGGCGGAGTGGCGAAATAACTGACCATCACGCGTTTGTGTGGTTCTAACAGTTCATGAAAAGCCTGATAACCTTCTGACTCTGTAAAGTTCGTGCCGATGTAGTGACAACGAGTTAGGAAGCGGGCTAGAGTCTCTTCACAGAGTTCCTCTTTTACAAAGCCTCTTAACGCTTTGACAACTAACTCATTAAACTCTTCATGGGTAAAAGCATCTTTAGCAACGCCGATCACTTTCGTATCTTCGTTAAGCAAACCAGCCTTATCCAATTGGTATAAAGAAGGCAGTAATTTGCGACGAGCCAAGTCACCTTTAGTTCCAAACAATACAAAATCACAAGCTTTGGCTTCTGGTGTTGTTATGCCCATAGCTTCTTAATCTCCTTTCATCGCTGTGTCCCATCGAATCGATGAGAATTCACATGTTTGTTGTAATATAACAACAGAATTTATGAATTGCATCAAAATTCTGCAAAAAGACGACACTTACTGAACTAGGCATTTCTATGAATTATCTGATATGCTTTTTGTGATTAAATTACTATATATAGTAGAAAGTTTTATCAGTTCATTAATTATAATTCGTCGTACAGGTCAAGTTTCTACCTTTTAGAAACTTTCGAAACCGACAAAAAAGAAAAAATATAATTACATTACTTTCGAGTGGATATACGCATATGAATACCCTAGAAAAGGTTCAAAAAAGCCTTACACATTTTAGTAAATCAGAGCGAAAAGTAGCAGAGGTTATATTAGCCTCCCCTCAAACCGCGATCCACTCTAGTATCGCAACACTGGCTAAAATGGCTGATGTGAGTGAGCCTACTGTAAATCGTTTCTGCCGCCGCTTAGACACTAAAGGTTTTCCTGACTTTAAACTTCACTTAGCCCAAAGCTTAGCGAACGGTACACCCTATGTTAGTCGGCATGTAGAGGAGGATGACAGTCCTGACTCATACACAACAAAAATCTTTGAATCATCAATGGCTTCCCTTGATACTGCAAGGCAAAGCATAGACACAGCAGCCATTAACAAGGCCGTTGATATCTTGACTCAAGCCAAAAAGATCTCCTTTTTTGGCCTAGGCGCATCGGCTTCTGTGGCCCATGACGCTCAAAATAAATTCTTCCGTTTTAACGTGCCTGTTATCTGTTTTGATGACGTTTTGATGCAACGTATGAGTTGTATCAATAGCGGAGAAGGTGATGTCATTGTACTCATTTCGCACACTGGACGCACTAAATCTATGATAGATATTGCCCGAATAGCCCGTGAAAACGGCGCGGCAGTCATAGGTATTACGGCCCGTTACTCCCCCTTGTCAACTGAGTGTACTCTGCCGGTGACAATGGAAGTACCTGAAGATACAGATATGTACCTCCCCATGGCCTCACGTTTAGCACAATTGGTGGTCGTTGATGTCCTAGCAACAGGTTTCACTCTACGCCGTGGACCACGTTTTAGAGAAAGTTTAAAACGTGTAAAAGAGGTTTTAAAAGAGTCTAGGATCGACAAAGATTCAGTACTGTAACTCAATTTCCTTCCCAAAGTGGCAGTACGACTTTCTTATTACTGCCACAATTCTTGCCTAATTTAGCTTAACTTCACATATTTTATATCTTGCGCTAGATCATTTTGTTTGTAATTTTCCTACAAAACCACAAATTCTCTGTTAATATAGTGTCAGATTTTTTTTAAACTTACCGGAGTATCCCATGTTCCGCAGAACCAAAATCGTAACAACTCTAGGCCCAGCAACTGACCGCGATGACAATTTACGTCGTATTATCAAAGCTGGCGCAAATGTCGTTCGTCTTAACTTCTCTCACGGTTCACCTGAAGATCACCTAAAACGTGCTACTGATGCACGCAATATAGCAAAAGAGCTAGGTGTTCATGTTGCTATTCTTGGCGATCTTCAAGGTCCAAAGATCCGCGTATCAACTTTCAAAGACAACAAAAAGGTGCAGCTAGACTTAGGTAATAGCTTCATCTTGGATGCTGATCTTGAAAAAGGTGAAGGCGACGAGCATCAAGTTGGTATCGACTACAAAGAACTTCCAAATGATGTCAACATCGGCGATATCCTGATGCTTGATGATGGTCGCGTTCAACTACGTGTTGAAAAAGTAGAAGGCAATAAGGTTCACACCACAGTCACAGTTGCGGGTCCTTTATCTAATAATAAAGGGATCAACAAGCAAGGCGGTGGTTTATCAGCAGCAGCGCTTACTGAAAAAGACAAGCGTGACATTGTCACCGCCGCTGAGATTCAAGTTGACTACCTTGCCGTCTCTTTCCCTCGCAGTGGTGCAGATCTTAATTATGCTCGCTCATTGGCACAGGCTGCAGGTAGTAATGCACTGATTGTCTCTAAAGTTGAACGCGCTGAAGCTGTGGCAACTGATGAAGCGATGGATGATGTTATCCTGGCTTCTGATGTGGTAATGGTTGCACGTGGTGACTTAGGTGTTGAGATTGGCGATCCAGCGTTAGTCGCTGTACAGAAGAAGTTAATCAGCCGCTCTCGTCAACTAAACAAGAGTGTGATCACTGCAACTCAAATGATGGAGTCGATGATCACTAGCCCTATGCCAACCCGCGCAGAAGTGATGGATGTGGCGAATGCGGTTCTTGATGGAACTGATGCGGTTATGCTTTCAGCTGAAACAGCTGCTGGTGACTTCCCTGAAGAGACAGTAAAAGCGATGTCGAACGTCTGTCTTGGTGCTGAAGCTCACCCAAGTGTGCAAGTATCAAAGCACAGACTCGATGAGAGCTTTGACTCAGTTGAAGAGACAATCGCCTTATCGACTATGTATGCAGCCAACCACCTTAAAGGTATCAAAGCTATTGTGGCACTCACTGAGTCTGGTGCTACAGCACAGTTAATGTCTCGTATTAGTTCAGCTCTGCCTATCTTTGCTCTATCACGCCATGAAGTGACATTGGCAAAGATGGCACTGTACCGTGGTGTTAAGCCAGTTCACTTTGATTCAACCACTGTAAGCGCAGATGATATCGCACGTAAAGCATTAGAAACTCTTGCAGAATCTGGTGATTTGAAAAGCGGCGATATGGTTCTGATGACTAAAGGTGATTCAATGGAGACTATCGGTGGCACCAATACTTGTAAAGTATTGATCGTCGCATAATCTTTATCTAGTGATGATAAAAGGTTCGCCGCGGCGAACCTTTTTTATGCCTAACAGTTTGCAGAGAAACAAAAAAGGACGCTACGGCGTCCTTTTTTCATTTAGCTTTTTCAATTTAGCAACTACAAGCTTTTAAAATCATCAACATTAATTGCCGCAAGACGCAGTTCATCGGCTTTAAGCAATGAGTTGAGCTCATCTTGAGTGATAATGGACTGCTCTGCTGCTAAGGCAAATAACTCAAGGCCAGCTAACTTCTTCGGCAATGTGCCATCACGCTGAGCCACTTTTATCTTTTTATAGATGTTACGGCACTCATATTGCGCCAAAAATGCCGCTTCAACTTCCGCAATACCACCTTTATCCTGTTCAAAATCAGGACAGAGGAAGGTTAAACGGTCACGAGCAGGCCCAGGTTGCATCATCCCCTTAACAAGCTCAGTGGTCATCTTGTCACTCGGTCCATTGAAATGGTTACCTAACGGGAAGATCAATGCTCTCATCATCCAGGCAACAGGACGATTAGGGAAGTTACGTAGCGCCCCTTGAAGTGCATTAGCTGCATTTTGCAAACGAGTCATCATCACATAACGTACCGCGGGCAGATCATCATGTTGACGACCATTATCTTCGAACATCTTTAATGTAGCCGATGCTAGATATAGCTCACTCAATACGTCACCCATACGCGCTGAAAGCATCTCTTTTCGCTTAAGATCGCCTCCCATGATCAACATCGAGAGATCGGTCATCAAAGCCAAAGCCGATGATAGTCGAGTCATATCGCGGTAGTACTGCTGAGTTTCACCACTAACAGGAGACTGGTTAAAGCGACTTCCAGTTAAAGCGCTAAAGAGTGAGCTAAACGCATTTCTTGCTCCATAACCAAGGTGACCAAGCAGCAAGGAGTCAAAACGTTCCAAAGCTGCACAAGTATCCTCCATCGCAGCCGTTTCCATCTCAGCGAGCACATAAGGGTGACAACGTGTTGCACCTTGACCAAAGATCATCAAGCTGCGAGTTAGAATGTTAGCTCCCTCGACAGTAATAGAGATGGGGTTCGCCATATAGGGCTGACCTAAATAGTTCTTAGGGCCGAGTTGGATCCCCTTACCCGACTGAATATCCATTGCATCATTAAGCACATCACGACTCATCTCAGTCATGTGGTATTTGGCAATAGCAGTCACTACAGAGGGTTTAACCTTAAGATCGATCCCCGTAGTTGTTAGGCGTCTTGCAGCCTCCAACTGATAGGTATTGGCGATGATCCGAGCAAGGGCCTCCTGAACACCTTCAAAATGACCGATAGATAGGCCAAATTGGTGACGGACATAACTGTATGCCGTTGTTGTCTTAGTCGCAGTGTGACCCGATGCGGTTGAAAGTGCAGGCAGTGAGATACCACGCCCCGCCGAGAGACACTCAACTAGCATACGCCAGCCACGTCCTGCATACTGAGGCCCACCAATGATCCAATCAAGAGGAATAAACACATCCTTACCTTGAGTTGTACCATTCATAAAGGCCATGTTTAATGGATTGTGTCTCTGTCCAATGACCACTCCTTCATGATCTGTTGGGATAAGCGCACAGGTAATTCCGAGCTCCTTCTTATCCCCTAACAGTCCATCTGGATCTTCCATCTGAAATGCCAGACCCAATACCGTTGAAACTGGGGCTAACGTGATATAACGCTTATCCCAGTTCAACCTTAATCCCAATACCTCTTCACCTTCAAATGTCTCTCTACAGACAACACCGGTATCGGGAATTGCGCCTGCATCACTGCCCGCTTCAGGACCTGTCAGAGCGAAACAAGGCACTGCTTCACCAGATGCCAGTTTTGGTAACCAATATTCACGTTGCTCTTTGGTACCATAATGTGTCAGTAATTCACCTGGTCCTAGAGAGTTGGGAACCATAACAGTCACAGCCGCACTAACACTTCGGCTAGCGAGCTTGGCAACTATCGTCGAGCTAGCGTATGCAGAGAAGGCCTTACCGCCATACTCTTTTGGTATTATAAGGGCAAAGAACCCCTCTTTTTTAAAGTAATCCCATAGCTCTGGTGGCAAATCTTTGCGGTTTTGTACAATATCAAAATCATCAATTAAAGTGAGAGCTGTCATCACTTGATTTTCAATAAAATCCTGCTCCTCAGCAGTTAGTTTAGGTTTACCGTAGCTATGCAGAGTATCCCAATTGGGTTTACCTCTAAACAACTCACCTTCCCACCACACATCACCCGCTTCCATCGCTTCTTTTTCAGTATCTGAAAGCGGAGGAAGTACCTTTTTAAAAAACGAAAAAATTGGACGCGTAATAAATTGCATCCTAATACTTTTGACACCAAACAGCACAATAACAACCAGTAGTGCAAGTATAAATAGAGTCATGGATTTACCTTTTAAAAAACACCTTAATTAACCGGTACTGAAACCCCGGCAGAGAGATAGGGAATAACTTTTCGAATAACGGCTTCTATGTCATTATGTTCGTTAAAATCTGCCGCTGCAATCTCTGTTAACGCATCGGCCGATGCCATAGTGAAAACCACAGTACCTAAGGTGAAGTGTAAGCGCCAAAACATCTCTGCAGGTGGGATATGAGGAGCACTATCTGCTACAGCTTTAACAAACTGAGTCAAATGTTCACCATAATGAGTGGTAATAAACCACCTCAGATGCCCTTGACTCTCGATATACCCGCGGCCAAGAAGCTGTAGAAATGTACTAGTACCTTCCGCTCTTAATTGATTTAAGTCCAGTAATGGTTCCACAAGGGATGAGAAAATATCATTTAACGATGCCCCCTCTTCTGAACTTTGTAATGTCACAATTCTTGCCGATGCTACAGGCATAAATACGTCAAGATAACGAGCCAAAACGGCTCTGATCAACTCTTTTTTAGAGCCAAAGTGATAATTGACTGAGGCAAGATTCACCTCAGCCTTACTGGTTATCAAACGCAATGAGGTCTCTGAAAAGCCTCGTTCTGCAAATAATTTTTCCGCTGCATCCAGTATTCTTGTTTTTGTATCGGATCGATTTGCCATTCCGTTGCCTTCCTAACTCTATTTAAAACACTCGTTTAAATTAAACATTGACACCCTTCTTGTCAAACTAAATTACTGTCAATTTATCTCCACACTAGTAAATATGGCTATAAACGGCTTTTACTATCTGCAGTTATTAAAAACTGTGCATTGAGTTAGAATACTCAACACAAAAATAACAAGGGATATGAATTCATGAAACTTTCCACTGCAAGACTTTCAAAGATCTCGCTGCTGGTCGGCTTAACATTAGCCGCCACAGCTTGTCAAAAAGTGCAGTCTGACGAAACAGTATCAGCACAAACCAGCGTTGCAGAAGCCGAGCAATTTATAACACAATCCGAACAAGCCTTGAGCGAACTCTCTATCGAAGTTAATCGTTCAGAGTGGATCTACAGCAACTTTATTACGGAAGATACCGCTGCCTTATCAGCTTCAGTTGGAGAGAAATACACCGCGACGACTGTGAAGCTTGCCACAGTTGCTGCAAACTACACTCAACTTCCTCTCAGTGCCGATAATTTACGTAAGCTCAACATTCTACGCAGCGCACTAGTCCTGCCAGCACCTTTAGATCCAAAGAAAAATGCTGAACTTGCCAGCATCAGTTCAGAACTCAATGGACTCTATGGTAAAGGAAAGTACTGTTTTGACGATGGTCGCTGCCTAACACAACCTGAACTGTCAGCCATTATGGGAGAATCCCAAGACCCTGCACTTTTATTAGAGGTGTGGAAAGGATGGCGTGATATAGCCAAACCTATGCGTCCTCTGTTTAAGAGAGAAGTTGAACTTGCCAATGAAGGAGCACGGGATCTAGGCTATGCCGATCTTTCAGAGCTATGGCGTAGCCAATACGATATGGAGCCTGATGAGTTCTCTAATGAACTGGACAGACTCTGGGGACAAGTGAAACCACTGTACGATTCACTTCACTGTTATGTCAGAGGTGAGCTAAATGAGAAGTACGGTGATGATGTAGTATCAAAACAGGGACCTATTCCTGCTCATCTACTGGGCAATATGTGGGCCCAAAGTTGGGGCAATATCTACAACCAAGTTGCACCAGAAGATGCAGATCCCGGTTATGATGTCACCGAGCTGCTTGCACAGCATGGTTATGATGAGATCAAGATGGTGAAACAAGCTGAAAGCTTTTTCAGCTCACTGGGTTTTGAGCCACTTCCAGATACCTTCTGGGAACGCTCTTTATTTGTCCAACCTAAAGACAGAGATGTTGTGTGTCATGCATCAGCCTGGGCTCTGGACGACAAAGATGATATCCGCATCAAGATGTGTATCCAGAAAACGGCAGAGGACTTCACTGTTATTCATCATGAGCTAGGGCATAACTATTATCAAAGAGCCTATAAGAACCAGCCATTTATTTTCAAAAACAGCGCAAATGATGGTTTCCATGAAGCCATAGGTGACACTGTTGCCCTCTCTATCACACCCAATTACTTAAAACAGATTGGTCTGTTGGATGAGGTGCCTGATGCCTCTAAAGACATTGGTCTGTTACTCAAACAAGCACTCGACAAGGTCGCCTTCATGCCATTTGGCTTAATGATAGATCAATGGCGATGGAAAGTGTTTAGTGGTGAAATAACTCCAGAGCAATACAACCAGGCTTGGTGGGAGTTAAGGGAGAAGTATCAAGGGGTGAAGTCACCAATCAGTCGTGATGAAAAAGATTTTGATCCTGGAGCTAAATACCATGTACCAGGAAATGTCCCCTATACACGCTACTTCTTAGCTCATATCTTACAGTTCCAGTTCCACAAAGCTTTGTGTGACATCGCTGGCGATAAGGGCCCTGTACACCGTTGTAGTATCTACGGCAATAAAGACGCGGGCACTAAGCTAAATACCATGCTTGAGATGGGACAAAGTCAACCTTGGCCAGAAGCCTTAGCCGTTGTGACAGGCAGTAAAGAGATGGACGCCAATGCAGTACTTGATTACTTTGCACCATTACAAACTTGGTTAAATGAGCAAAATAGCCAAGCCAATAGACAATGTGGTTGGTAAGTAAAAGTATCAATTTGTGTTTATGCGGGTAAATGTTCACAGATAAACCCAATCGTAAACAAAAGCTAAAATGCTAAGCTAATGGTTGCTTAGCATTTTTTTATCTTTTAAAAGTAAAGTTTACTCGATAAGTAAAACACTTAGTCACAATATAGCCATAAGCCCCCACTATAGATAAGGGCTGTAAGGCCGTTTAAATCAGCGAGTTTTTCAACATAGACACACTTTGTTAATAACTAAAACTTTAGTTCATATAGTCCATCTATTATAGTGACATCAGTAACCATTGATTTGAACGCATTAATGACTTTTATTAAATACACAGCAACTTGTACTATTTTCCTTCTCCTGCAACTGTCTTCAGCCTCGGCAAATTCAGATGATAATGCTGCCTTAAATCAATTTTACACTCAGTTTACTCAAGCTTTTGAAACGTTAGATGCTCAAAAAGTAAAAAACATCTATGCAGAAGACGCCTGTTACATTCCTGAAAATCAAAGTAAAGCTATCACCATGGGGCGAGATAACATTATTGAGCTCTACAATAAGTTTTTTGGCAAGATCAAACATAAAGAAGCACGGATCGAAGTGGACTTCAGAGTTCTAGATAGACAGGTAGAAGCTAATAATGCAACAGACATTGGTTATTACCTCATCCGTTTTCATCCACCATTAGATGCAGAAGAGCCCGTCAGTGAATTTGCAGGTAAATTTGTCACAGTCTCTAAAAAGAAAAAAGATGGGAAGTGGTATCTCACCGTTGATACCAATAATCGTTCAGAACCCTCTTTTTACTACGATGCAAAACCCACTCCAAACCTGTATTATGGGCACCAGTTCACCCCATTAACTACAGCAAAGAATGACGACTGAAACAGAAACTTTATGCCCATGCGGTCAAAATGACCGCGAACACCCTCACCTCTACACAGATTGTTGCGCCCCCTACCACCAAAATATCAAAACGGCAGGCACACCTGAAAAATTAATGAGAAGCCGTTATGCCGCCTTTGTACTCGGTGAATACGACTATTTAATTCAAACTCATCACCGCGATTACTTAGGTGATCTTACTGTAGAAGTATTAGCCGAACATACACCACAATGGCTCTCTCTGCAGGTGCTATCAACTCAAACTAAGGGGGATATGGGTGAAGTTTGCTTCCAAGCTTGGTACCGTGATGGCAACAACATTGATGCGATTCATGAATGTTCCCAGTTTGTACAGGAAGCAAACAGATGGTTTTATACTCAGGGGACACAAAAGCCAGCAATTTATCCAAAGAGAAACGATACTTGTCTATGTAATAGTGGCAGAAAATACAAGCAATGCTGCCTAAAATGAAACCAAAGTGGTTCTCATTGAGTTTTAACAGCTATTTAAAAAACTATCTTTCTCTAAGAATTGGCTAAATTCAGATTCTCTAAGCGCTGGACTATAGAGGAACCCTTGGGCTTGATGACAATGATGATCTGCTAAGAAAAGCTCCTGCTCCTTAGTCTCTACCCCCTCAGCTGTTAATGAAATATTTAGCGCAGATGCCATGGCAATAATAGCACTAACAATTTCCTGACTTTCATGGCTAACTGATAGGTCAGAGATAAAGGAGCGGTCAATCTTAAGTTTACTGATTGGAAACTGCTTAAGGTAACGCATCGAACTGTAACCCGTACCAAAATCATCAATGGCTAAACCTACGCCAAGCTCTGTGAGCTCTTTACATAGATTGGTCGCATATTTAATATCTTCCATCAACTCTGTTTCGGTGATCTCCAAAATTAAGCTGCCTGGCTTTAAACGATAACGTGTGATCAAGGCCCACACTTGGTCATATAAGTTGCCACTGAAAAACTGCCTAGCGGCAACATTGACGTGCATCGAAAGGTTAATATTATGATGCTGCCATAGATTCAACTGCTTGCAAGCAGCCTCAAGCACCCAAGCACCGATAGCATTGATATGCCCCGTTTGCTCGGCTATATCAATAAAAGCACCTGGATACAGCACTCCTTTTTTGGGATGGTGCCATCGAATAAGCGCTTCAGCCCCAATGTAGGCTCTTTTTTGCAGATCTTTTAGAGGTTGATAGTAGAGTTCAAACTCTCTTCCCCTCAGAGCTGTTTGTAAATCTCGCTCAATCTCCGCATTCGCTTTAAAGGTATTCAGCAACGAGTTATTAAATACCTGTATCGCGTCACCCTGCTTCTTTTTCGCATATTGAAGCGCAATATCAGCGCAAGCTAGCGGTAGAAACTTAGCCTCAATGCCAGCAATTTCTACAATGGCAAGTGCAGGTTTGGGTTCAATCTGCTCACGGCCAATCGAGACTGGCAAAGTGATCTGGCGATATAACCTTGAAGTGGCGTATTCAAGATCCTCCAAATTCATCTCAGGCAAAATAATAGCAAACTCATCACTGCCGACTCTGGCAAGTAACTCAGTGTGATTAACCTTACCGAAATGCCGTAGCCTTCTAGCTATCTCAATAAGCAGTAGATCGCCACTCTCATGACCATAAGTGTCATTAAAACGCTTAAAACCACGCAGATCGATGAGCAGCAGGTAACCTTTCCTAACTTTCTCAAGCTCTTTAGTAAAATAGGTTCGGTTATATAAATCAGTTAAACGACAGCGCCAAGCTAGCTTTTCAAGCTCAATTTTATGCTTGTGCTCTTCACTGCAATCCTCAGCATTAAGCAGTGCAAAACAGTTCCCTCTGTCGGTAATAAACTGTTTAACAGAGTATCGGATCCAACTTTGAGAGCCATCTTGCTTAACGATTTTGTTTTCGCCTTTAACCACACTACCAAGTTTTACTTGGGTAAGTGCAACTCTGGTCTCATCCGGGTGTTGGCTAACAAAACTCAGCTCCTGTAGCGAGCTTCCTATCACACTGGATTTGGGTTTTCCTGTAATGGTCTCGTGCGCTTGATTAACATATTCAACTACTTCTGTTTTCAGATTGATCAGCATAGTGACTTGATCTGAATGCTCAGCAGCATTCAATAGCAGCGTAAGCTTCTCCTCTTTATCGTAAGCATCACGCGTGGCGAGTGTCAGTGCTAATTGGTCTGCAACTTGAGAAGCTATCTGTATTTCGCTATCAGACCAATGGGAAAACGCCATTCTCTCGAGAAACAACACCCCTTCCAGATGACCATTGATCCGAATCGCAATATCTAACGTCGACCTAACACCATTAGATGTAAAATAATTAGATGAGAGCTCACAGAGTCTGGAGTCATTGCGGGTATCAAAAGCATCGATAAGGCGCTTTGTCCTTAACTCTGCAATATATTTTGGGCATAAGTCTGGGGCTGGACGTAGAAATTCAGCAGGTGAAATATGGCCGTAATTAGCCACAGGCAAGATGGTATTATTCTCACAAGAGATGATTGCCACACCCACATGAGTCACTAATAGCTGCTGACAGAGTAATTCAGCAGCCAGTTTAGCCGTGCTGTGAAAATCACCCATCTGTTTAGCTTCAGAGTTAACAATCAACTCTAATAAGTGCTGATACTTACGCTTCGTCACTTAGCTCCCTAAAAAGAGTAAGCTTTTATCCGCTTACTCAATGTTCCATTTAACTGATCGTATATGCCAATTTTTGAAACTAGATAGTATTAAAATAATAATGAGCTAGTCAGACTACATGACCAAGTAGCAGATTTGCAACATACTAGTGAATTTTAAATACCATTTTCTAGCTGAAATATCATTTTCTCAGCACTGTAAGCAAAATGGATAACTAAACTTGTCAGATCACTATCGGTCTTTATCTCGCTTTCAACACCATCAAATCGACTTTTTGCCTTAAGTGCGACAGCTTCAGCTTCCACTTTTGCATCAACGCCAGTAAACGAGATACTAAGCTGCGTATCATGCTCATCAATCACAGCTCCGATATCGGCATAACTGCCACAATCATTACAGGTATCGTTCACTAAAGCTGATTGGGATTCTTGAATATTTTTCATTGTTTATAACTCATCAATTCACGTCCGCCTATTATACGCTAATCACCTATTGCCTTGGCATTAATAAGCAAAAGGTAAATCACAAATTGACAAGATAGTGAGATAAAATCAGGCCAGTGTTCGACTCATCTGTCTCTGCTGGGCTAATTGATCAACAAAATGGGTATCTAAGGCGTGGTAAAGTTCAGATTTAGCACTGTGATTAAACTTTTGCCGAGTCAGTAGATCGCAATTAGTCAGCACTCTCTGCATCTGCGCCGACTTATCCCCTCTTATAACAAGTGCCTCGGGCTTCAATGCTTGCATAAGTTGAAATGCTCTTACCCCACCATGAGAGAAAGCAGAGCTGTTATCAATGGGAGAGTCCTGTATCGTCAAGTCATTAATTAACGCTTGCGCTTCTGGCAGCTCAAATTTTTTACGCAAAGCAAGCTCAGGCTCAAGAGCCCCATCATCGAGCTGAAACTGAGCCATATCCCGAGCATCACAAGAGAGTAGTGCCAATAAAAGGGCAAACTCTCCACGCCTATCATGATCAATAGCATGATTAAGGCGTGTCCCAAGTTGGGACTCATTGATTAAAACAGCACTTGGTCGCATAAAAAAACATCACTAAAACAGCTCGTTGATAGTTAATCGACCGCTTAATACATAACTTTAGATATTTTTTAAATTATGGCCTTTACACATACACAGTTTGTGTCTACTATTGCCGCCGCAAGTGAGGAGGGGTTCCCGAGTGGCCAAAGGGATCAGACTGTAAATCTGACGGCTCAGCCTTCGAAGGTTCGAATCCTTCTCCCTCCACCATTTGCATAATTGGTAAAAATGACAATAAAGATTATTCGTGGAGGGGTTCCCGAGTGGCCAAAGGGATCAGACTGTAAATCTGACGGCTCAGCCTTCGAAGGTTCGAATCCTTCTCCCTCCACCATCTTTACTCTTTTGCGTCATGGTTATTAAGTGTTAAAGCGGTACTGTAAAATAAGTTGAAATGGAGGGGTTCCCGAGTGGCCAAAGGGATCAGACTGTAAATCTGACGGCTCAGCCTTCGAAGGTTCGAATCCTTCTCCCTCCACCATCTCTTATTTACGCTACAAAGCTATAACGATTTAATACCACCAATATTGATAGAAACATGTGGAGGGGTTCCCGAGTGGCCAAAGGGATCAGACTGTAAATCTGACGGCTCAGCCTTCGAAGGTTCGAATCCTTCTCCCTCCACCACTTCTATCTAAACTCCTCTCGGTTTTCCCAATACGAATCCAAATTAGTTAGTCTTTAACGATATCAAGCCAAACCTATTCTCCCTTCGTCACATTTAATTCATCAGAGTAAAGTTTCCACTTTGACTTCCTACCTAAACTCATATTGATTACTATCAAGGTAACTCCATCTAGGTATAGGGCAAATATGACAAACTCATGGGTTAACACAGCAGTCGAGAAGATCGAATCAGACTACCAGCGTAGTGCCGATACTCATTTAATTAAACTCGATATTCCTCAACTAACGGGGATCGATATCTACTTAAAAGATGAGAGTACCCACCCAACAGGTAGTTTGAAGCACAGGCTTGCTCGTTCGCTATTTCTCTATGGACTCTGTAACGGGTGGATCAAGGAAGGCACGACAATCATCGAGTCTTCTTCCGGTAGTACCGCCGTATCTGAAGCTTATTTTGCCCGCATGCTTGGTTTGCCCTTTATTGCTGTTATGCCTAAGAGTACCGCTAAGAGAAAAATTCAACAGATAGAGTTTTATGGTGGGACTTGCCATTTCGTTAATCACTCCAGCGAGATCTATGCAGCATCAGAGCAGTTAGCCACGCAACTAAATGGCCATTATATGGATCAATTTACCTATGCAGAGCGAGCAACGGATTGGCGTGGAAATAATAATATTGCCAATTCAATTTTCGAACAGATGACACTTGAGCCCCACCCTATCCCCAAGTGGATTGTCATGAGTCCAGGAACAGGAGGAACATCGGCAACGATCGGTCGCTATATTCGTTATCAGCAACTCGACACACAACTTTGTGTGGTTGACCCTGAACACTCAGTATTTTATGACTACTTCACAACCGGTGATAAAAGCTTAACTTCGTGCCATGGAAGCAAAATAGAGGGGATAGGAAGACCAAGAGCAGAGCCCTCTTTCATTCCGGGTGTCATTGATCATATGGAGAAAATACCAGATGCTGCTTCAGTGGCAACCATCTACTGGCTTGAGAAATTAATCGGTAGAAAAGCAGGCCCTTCAACTGGCACCAACTTGTATGGCGCTCTTAATATCGCATGTGACATGCTAGCAAAAGGTCAACAGGGCTCTATCGTTACCCTTTTGTGTGACTCAGGGGAGCGATACCTAGACAGCTATTACAACCCTGATTGGGTTAACGATAACATTGGAGAACTTACAGAGTATGAGGCTAAATTGGCTCAATTTAACCTCACAGCTAGCTTAAACTGATAAAGACCAGATTAATCGATATCTAAATATTTATGGGTCTGTATTGAGAGGCGCCAGTTTCGCTCGATACAGACACGCATCGCTAGCTCCGTCGCTCTGGTTTTCTGACTAATGGGCTGCAAACAGATTGTTTTACCTTTTAGATCAACCCCATTTAGCAACTCATCAAGATCATCAATGTGAGACGCTGTCGCTACCGGGTGTTTAATCTCATTAGCACGCTTTAATGCTTGTGGCAGTACTGCAAGTCCCGCTTTCATCTTTAACTTAGGTGAAACGGTTACCCAGGTTTTCTCTGAGCAGTGAACCTCAAATGTGCCACTGGTTTCAATCTGAGTTGAATAACCTGCATCATTGAACTCTTCAGTCATGGCCGTTAGGTCATGTAAACAAGGCTCTCCCCCTGTAATTACAACATGGGATGCCGTAAACTCTTTTTGTTTTAAAAAGCTAATTAATTCTGATGTCGTTAACTCTGACCAGCGACCGATAGTACCATCAACCTGGATCACCATCTCAGGTTGAACCTTGTTCACATCAAGTAATTCCCAAGTATGTTTAGTATCACACCAGCTGCACCCTACTGGGCACCCCTGAAGACGTACAAAAATAGCGGGCACTCCAGTGTAAAAACCTTCGCCTTGAATCGTCTCAAATACTTCATTAACCGGATACTTCATGTTTAACCTCAAAAAGATTGGTCGGCATTTATAGTTGATTTTCCCTTTACAGGCAAGCCCAATATATACAATCTCCATTTGCTCTAACGTACTCAGAACCAGATATACTAGCTTTTGAGTAATTAGACCCTACTCATTTGATTCACTTTTTTGCGTTTATCATTTGCAAGCTTACCTCTGTCCGTTAAAATGAACGCTGTTTATTTCAATCAGTGATCATTATGTCAAAAGCGGTATCCAAGGCAGTTGTCGTATTCAGCGGCGGCCAAGACTCAACCACTTGTCTTATTCAAGCTCTTACTCAGTATGATGAAGTTCATGGGATCACATTTGATTACGGTCAACGTCATCGCCAAGAGATAGAAGTTGCCGAGACTTTAGGTCAACAACTTGGACTAAAGAGCCACAAGACTCTTGATGTGTCCATGCTCAATGAGCTCGCCATCTCTGCACTGACAAGAGATTCGATTCAGGTCTCTAATGAGTTAATGGATAACGGCTTACCCAACACCTTCGTCCCTGGCCGTAATATTCTCTTTTTAACCCTTGCGGGTATTTTTGCTTATCAACTGGGCGCCGATACTGTGATAACCGGAGTCTGTGAAACTGACTTTTCTGGTTACCCCGATTGTCGCAACGATTTTGTTAAAGCGATGCAGTCAGCACTTGAACAAGGTATGGATAGAAAGCTCACACTATCAACTCCATTGATGTGGCTAAATAAAGCAGAAACCTGGGCACTTGCTGATAAATACCACAGTCTTGATTTAGTCAGAGATGAAACGCTGACCTGTTATAACGGCATTGTTGGTACTGGTTGTGGCACCTGCCCCGCTTGTCTACTTAGACAGAAAGGCTTAGATGACTACTGCAACAATAAAGAGCAGGTACAACAAGAGCTGAACACTAAGTGTCAAAGTTAACATCGCTTTTCGGTAAAAGCTTTCCAGTATTGGTGCTCTTTACACTCTGTGCTATTGGCTTTTATTACGCGGGTTTTGATAATGAGCTGGCATATAGACGCAGCGAAATAACGGCGGGAGAGTATTGGCGTCTTTTTAGCGGCAATCTGCTCCACACTAATGGCTGGCACCTTATGATGAACTTAGCTGGCCTTTGGGTGATCATCTTATTACATCAACAGTACTACCGCTCATTAGGCTTCGCGCTGATCTTCATCTTACTGTGTTGGTTACAGGGAATAGGCTTATACCTCTTCTATCCAGGCTTGCTTGGTTACGTAGGCTTAAGCGGTATGTTGCACGGCTTATTCGCCTATGGCGCACTCAAAGATATCAGTGTCGGTATGCGATCAGGTTACCTGTTACTGATCGGTGTTATAGTCAAAGTCGCTTATGAACAGTGGTTTGGTGCAAGTGAGCAGGTAACTGAGATGATCGGTGCACGAGTCGCGACAGAAGCTCATTTGATCGGGGTTGTCACTGGCATATTACTTTTTGCTGTAGTCGCGATTTACCAAAAGTATTTTACAAACAAACCAAAGGAAAAAGCGGAGTAAAACTCCGCTTCAAATCTTCTTTACGCTTTAATCAACTCATCATGAAGACGCCTGACCTGATCTCGAACTGCGGCTGCTTGCTCAAACTCCAGGTTTTTAGCATGTTCATGCATCTTTTTCTCTAACGTATCGATCTGATGGCTAATGCTCGCCACATCATTCACTTTGTAGTCGCCTTTGGATTCGGCAATATCTCTTATCGAAGCAAGATCATTTTGCACATACTCTTTCTCACCCACATCCATCACGTCGGTGATCTTCTTAGAAACGCCTTTTGGTACTAAACCATTATCGAGATTGAACTGATGTTGCAACTTACGCCTACGTTCAGTTTCACCCATCGCTTTTGCCATCGAATCTGTGATCTTATCGGCGTAAAGAATAACTTTACCATTCATATTACGAGCCGCACGACCTATGGTCTGTATTAATGAGCGCTCTGAACGTAAAAAACCCTCTTTATCCGCATCAAGAATACAGACTAACGAGACCTCAGGCAGATCAAGTCCCTCTCTAAGCAAGTTAATACCAACAAGTACATCAAAAACACCTAATCTGAGATCGCGGATGATCTCCACTCGCTCGACAGTATCGATATCTGAGTGTAGATACCTTACTTTAACCCCATGCTCATCTAAGTATTCAGTGAGATCCTCTGACATGCGCTTAGTTAAGGTCGTCACCAACACACGCTCTTGAACCTTAACTCTCTTCCTAACCTCAGATAATAGATCATCAACCTGAATCGCCACGGGACGGACTTCAAGCTCAGGGTCTAGCAAACCAGTCGGCCTAATCACCTGTTCAGCAATCTCACCATCACTCTTCTCTATCTCATAATTTGCTGGCGTAGCAGAGACAAAGATAGTTTGGGGCATCAGACTTTCAAACTCTTCAAATTTAAGGGGTCTATTGTCCAACGCAGAGGGCAAGCGAAAACCATACTCAACCAAGTTCATCTTTCTGGAGCGATCACCTTTATACATAGCCCCAATTTGTGGCACGGTCACATGGGACTCATCAATGATAAGCAAACCGTCATCAGGTAGATAATCAAGCAGAGTTGGCGGCCCAGCTCCCTCTTCACGCCCAGAGAGGTATCTTGAGTAGTTTTCGATGCCAGAGCAGTAACCAAGCTCTACCATCATCTCAATATCATATTGTACCCGCTCGGTGATCCGCTGCTCCTCAATCAATTTGTTGTTATCGAGTAGTTGCTTCTTCCGCTCCCTAAGCTCCTCTTTAATCTCTTCGCTGGCCGCTAATATTTTCTCTCTTGGGGTTACGTAGTGGCTCTTAGGGTAAACAGTCGTGCGTGCGATCCGCTGCAAAATATGACCAGTTAAAGGGTCAAATAAGCTTAACCTTTCAATCTCATCATCAAACAGCTCAACACGGATCGCATTGCTATCTGAGTCAGCAGCGAAAATATCAATCACTTCCCCTCTAACACGGTAAGTGCCTCGTTTGAGTTCAATATCATTACGGGTATATTGCAGCTCACTAAGCCGATGTAATATATCCCTCTGACCCATAGTATCGCCCTGCCTTAGGTGCAATAACATCTTCATATATGAGTCTGGGTCGCCTAGACCATAGATAGCTGACACTGAAGCTATCAGCACAACATCTTTTCTCTCTAACAAAGCTTTAGTCGCTGACAGACGCATCTGCTCAATATGGGCATTGACCGATGCATCTTTCTCAATAAAGGTATTCGTGGAAGGAACGTACGCTTCAGGCTGGTAATAGTCATAGTAGGAGACAAAGTACTCGACCGCGTTATGGGGGAAAAACTCCTTCATCTCCCCATAAAGCTGTGCCGCCAAGGTTTTATTAGGCGCCATGATAATCGTGGGCCTAGACATCTCCTTTATCACATTAGCAATAGTGAATGTTTTACCCGACCCGGTCACACCCAACAGAGTTTGACAGGCTAAACCAGACTCAATGCCATCTACTAGTTTCTTAATCGCTTTAGGCTGATCGCCAGCGGGTACATATTGTGATTCAAGTTGAAAAGATGATTCTGCCACTAACGACTCTTCCTAGGTGATTGTGCTTATATTCTAATCCTGTAATGACTAAATACCAGTGGAATCTCAACCTAGTGTCAATAAATTTTTCGATATCAAATGACACATACACGATTAATCGATCTAGCCGCTCTTTAACAAGACCCATAGCGTAAAGATAGATATGAAATTTTAGAACAGAGGAAAAATAGTTATGTTTTGTCCATGAAAACGCCTAAAACCTGAATAATATGGCAAACTAATGCACAAGTTCGCACATTTAAACCGTTACATTTTAACAACAGATGCAAACATTAAAAAATTTAGCCCTTGATTTTAACAACTAGTTGTTTATTAAAACAATAAAATATTACCAATTAAAATGTGCATTTTAACCTCAAGCCGCTATTCTCAAGGCTTTGAAACACTTTTTCGGGCTTAACCCACAGGCTTATCCACAGATTTAGTGGATAACTCAAGCTACCCCTTATAGCACGGGACTTTAACCCCTATTCTCTAATCCAGCACTTAAAAATAGAAACGGTGTAATTTTGCTACATTTGGATGTCGAGAAGAATATTTTTTGCAAATCCTCTATCTCTAAAAATTGCATATGACTCATTAATTGACTATATAGGGTCAGTAAAACGCTGTCCTAAATAGCCTCCTCACACATATACTCAAAAGATCGAGTTATCCTCGCAATTCTCTGCTATATAACAGGAAGCAAAGATATTGCAGTCACGAAACAAGCTGATACTCAGCCACAACCAAGCCCAAATAAAAAACTTGATCATTGAATACCGACTAAGCGTGTGATTTATTACAGTTATATAAAACTTAAAAGTGGCCAGTCTCGCTTCATAACGATGGAATCTACGCCATGATGGGCGTTTGATGAGCACTTAACTACTTAAATACACTTTTTTTTGTCCGTCGAGTTGACTCATCATGAAGAGCGATTTAATATGCGCTCCGTCTTCAACGATGAATAGCTTTATTCGATTCCCCTGTAGTTCAGTTGGTAGAACGGCGGACTGTTAATCCGTATGTCACTGGTTCAAGTCCAGTCTGGGGAGCCAAAGTTATTTAAGATTAAAGGCAGATAGGTGTTAACCTAGTATATAAAGTCAAATCCCCTGTAGTTCAGTTGGTAGAACGGCGGACTGTTAATCCGTATGTCACTGGTTCGAGTCCAGTCTGGGGAGCCAAGCTTTATAGACAAAGTAAAAATTAAATCGATTCCCCTGTAGTTCAGTTGGTAGAACGGCGGACTGTTAATCCGTATGTCACTGGTTCGAGTCCAGTCTGGGGAGCCAATTTAAATAGTAAAAGTTAAAGCGATTCCCCTGTAGTTCAGTTGGTAGAACGGCGGACTGTTAATCCGTATGTCACTGGTTCAAGTCCAGTCTGGGGAGCCAATTTAAGATAGTAAAAGTTAAAGCGATTCCCCTGTAGTTCAGTTGGTAGAACGGCGGACTGTTAATCCGTATGTCACTGGTTCAAGTCCAGTCTGGGGAGCCAATTTAAGATAGTAAAAGATAAATCGATTCCCCTGTAGTTCAGTTGGTAGAACGGCGGACTGTTAATCCGTATGTCACTGGTTCAAGTCCAGTCTGGGGAGCCAATTTAAGATAGTAAAAGATAAATCGATTCCCCTGTAGTTCAGTTGGTAGAACGGCGGACTGTTAATCCGTATGTCACTGGTTCAAGTCCAGTCTGGGGAGCCAATTTAAGATAGTAAAAGATAAATCGATTCCCCTGTAGTTCAGTTGGTAGAACGGCGGACTGTTAATCCGTATGTCACTGGTTCAAGTCCAGTCTGGGGAGCCAATTTAAGATAGTAAAAGTAAATCAATTCCCCTGTAGTTCAGTTGGTAGAACGGCGGACTGTTAATCCGTATGTCACTGGTTCAAGTCCAGTCTGGGGAGCCACTATCCCTTCTTATTAAGACCACATCATCAAACAAAGTTTCCTGTTAATTTAGCAAAAGCCAATAAACATAACGCTTTAAAATTCCGCTTTGGTCACTTTTCCGATAGAATAACTCTCAGAATTAACTAAAATTATAACATCGTCGACTACTGTAGTTATACGAATGGGTTCTTTATGAGCGTTTCAAAACTTTTTCATAGTTTTCTTTTTTTACTTTTTACAGGGCTGACTCTCCTTGTTTACGTCGAGCTAACCCAGCAATTAACAGAAAAAGCGGATCAACGGCTATCTGATTTTCAATCTTATATGAATTTACCCCGCACTTGGCCAAGTGACGGTCCGCAACTCTACTCACAGATAGAGTCCCAGGCCAAACTGCAATTTTTTCAATTCATTCATTCTACAGACAGCAGTGCAAACTTAACCAAAGGTGAGCTCAACTTCGTATCAGATCACCCTTTATCTCCCTTATTTCAACAAGAGCTACCTGATACTCGGACACTAGAAGATGGTAGGCTGCAGCTAAAACTCGCAACCGATGATTTAACCCTCAATGCACTCACCCAATTCCAACAATTTTGTGCATTCATCTGGGCTATCTATCTGACCATAACCGTCGTCTTTGTTCTATTGATGATGAAAAATAAACGTACCATCATTTATGCAAGCAGTTACGTCAATGATCTATCCAGTCATAAGTACAATGCATTAGAAAGCTCTAAACTAAAGGCTGAGTTTAAGCCATTAGCCAGTGCATTAGAGCATTGTCGTAGTGAATTGAAAAAAAGAGATGAAGAGTTTGCAAAAGAACATGAGCGACTTAATAAAGCCGCTTTTGAAGATCAGATAACAGGGTTTGCAACCCGTACACGCTTTACACAGAAGTTAGAGTCTTTATCTGCGGAAGGAAAAAGCCAAATTGGTTTAATGGCGTTAATTAAAGCTTCTGAGTTAGGTATCATTAATGACAGTTTAGGCAGATCCGCTGGAGATGAATATCTAGCAAAAATTGCCAACTGTATTCGCCACTCGATGACAAAATACCCAAATTCAGATTGCTACAGAATTTCAACTGCAGACTTTGCTGTCTTCATTCCAGGCCTAGTCATTAAAGATGGACTCCCCTTTGTCGAAAACTTGAAAGCACAGTTTGACGAATACCAGCAAACAATCAACAACGAATCGATAGCCCATACTGGATTGGTTCCCTATGAACATGATAGTGAACCAGGCAAGCTTCTGTCACAAGGTGATACCGCTGTCAGTATCGCTCAAACTTTGGGGCCTAATTGTTTTTACCTTCACGAAAAAGGTAAAAATGATGATCTCTATGGAGACACAAAATGGAAAGAGTCTATCGGGGACCTTATTAATAGACGGGCGATAAAATTTTACCAGCAGGCGATATTACCCTGCCGAAAAGATGCCAAGATCTACAATGAGCTATTTTCCAGATTCTATAACAGTGAGGGGAAATTTTTACCCACTGCAACCGTGATAGCCATGGCGGAACGTCATGATATGGTCGTCGATCTCGACAAACTTATTGTTATCACAACACTAAAGATGTTAATTGAAAACCCTGCATTAACAGGCTCCTACGGCATAAATATTAGCTCCTCATCAATAATGCAGGAAACCTTTATTGCCTGGCTTAAAGCGCTGTTAGTCAAGCAACGGCATATTGCTGCCAGACTTGTTTTTGAGGTCAATGAATCAGGTATGCAAACTAATCTGGTGGCCAGCTACAAGTTCGTGCAAACCATTCATAGCGTTGGCGCAAAAGTGTCTGTTGAACATTTCGGCATGGGCTTTACCTCATTCAAGTTCTTTAAACAGGTCCGACCCGACTTTATTAAACTCGACGGCACTTATTCAAACAACATAGATACAGACACCAATAATCAATTTTTTGTTAAGATGATTATCAATATCGCACGTAGATTAAACATCCAAGTGATCTCCACTAGTGTCGAACGTCAGGAGGAGAAGTTTGTACTGGAAAAGTTACTGGTTGATGGGCTACAAGGTTACTATGTAGCCGAGCCTCAAGCCCTTCAAAACAAAGCAATATCCTAAAATAGACTAGAAGTTGAGCGCTTTGTGCAAAACCTTGTATTCTATGTGTTGTTAATAGGCTCATAAAAGCCGATAATAACAGGTATAACTGTTATAAATAATGAATTGAGATGAGTGAATATCTCCTATTATTGGTAAGCACTGTGCTTGTCAATAATTTTGTATTAGTAAAATTCCTTGGTCTTTGCCCTTTTATGGGGGTATCCAGCAAGCTTGAGTCAGCCATCGGCATGTCTATGGCCACGACTTTTGTTCTCACTTTAGCCTCAATCTTGAGCTATCTGGTAAACCAATACCTGCTTTTACCCTTTGAACTCGGTTACCTAAGAACAATGAGCTTCATTTTGGTGATCGCCGTCGTCGTTCAATTTACAGAGATGGTCGTACAGAAAACCAGTGCTTCTCTGTACCGCGCATTAGGTATCTACCTACCTTTGATCACCACTAACTGTGCTGTATTAGGTGTTGCACTGCTTAATATCAATGAAAAACATGGTTTTGTTGAGTCTGCCATTTATGGTTTTGGCGCTGCAGTCGGTTTCTCTCTTGTTCTTATTTTATTTTCAGCCATGCGCGAACGACTGGCTGCTGCCGATGTTCCCCTTCCGTTTAAAGGCGGCGCAATCGCAATGATCACAGCAGGACTCATGTCTCTGGCATTTATGGGCTTTACTGGGTTGGTTAATTAACTATGTCAGGTATTTTAATTGCGATCGTTTTATTGACGATCTTAGCCCTATTCTTTGGTGTCTTACTGGGCTTTGCGGCAGAAAAATTCAAAGTTGAAGGTGATCCACTTGTCGACCAACTTGAAGCCCTCTTACCGCAAACACAATGTGGCCAATGCGGCTACCCAGGTTGCAGACCCTACGCAGAAGCGATCGCTGGCGGAGAAAAGGTCAATAAATGCCCTCCAGGCGGCACAGCAACCATGGAAAAGCTCGCCGATATGGCAGGTGTAGAGCCTGAGCCTCTGACGGTAAGTGAAGAGGTTCAAGTCAAAAAAGTGGCCTACATTCGCGAAGATGAATGTATAGGTTGCACTAAGTGTATCCAAGCTTGCCCTGTTGATGCCATTTTAGGCACAGGCAAACAGATGCACACAGTGATCACTGATTACTGCACTGGTTGCGATTTATGTGTTGCCCCCTGCCCAGTCGATTGCATCGATATGCTACCTATTACACCAACAGTTAAAAACTGGGATTGGAAATTAAACGCCATCCCAGTACAGATGCTTGAAGAGGACACCAAGTGCTAACTTTATTGGAACAGATTGATAAAGGGACACTTTGGCGCGCCATTGGTGGTATTCATCCACCTGAGCAAAAAGTGCTCTCAAACACCACAAACATAGCATCTTTACCTATTGCTGATGAGTATGTGATCCCCATACCTCAAGTGGGTGATAATGCGACATTGTCGGTCTCTGTCGGTGATTATGTGACTAAAGGTGAAGTATTAACCAATGGCAGCCATTTTGGCTACCTGCCAGTTCATGCCCCCACATCTGGCCATATTAGCCATATTGAGCAACGCCCAAGTAACCACGCATCTGGCCTGCCAGTACTTAGTTGTGTAATAAAGCCTGATGGACTAGACACCTTAAGTGATAAGGTTCACCCTAAGCTTGCACTTACTGATATTGAGCACTTATCGAACCAAGAGATATTGAGTAAGATACAACAAGCGGGTATCGCGGGCTTAGGTGGAGCAGCTTTCCCAAGTCATATTAAGCTCAACCCAGCCAGTGATATCGAGTTACTGATCATTAATGCGATAGAGTGTGAGCCTTATATCACCTCTGATGACATGATAATGAGAGAGCAAAGCGATGCCATAATGCAAGGTATCGCTATTGTCCATAGGCTGTTAAAGCCTAAACGACTTATCATCGCTATAGAAGATAATAAACCTCAAGCCATCTCGATAATGCAGCAAGCCTTAAGCCGCAGCGTATTGCCAGAGGATGGAGTTAGGATCACAACCCTACCAACCCTCTACCCCTCTGGTGGTGAGAAACAGCTTATTCAGATCTTAACTGGACAGGAGGTGCCTTCTGGCGCCATTCCTGCTCAGCTCGGTATTTTAGTTCAAAATGTCGCCACCTGTTACGCAATTCAAGATGCCGTTTTGCGAAACTACCCTCTCATTGAACGCGTGGTGACCATTACAGGCAATAATGTGGCTAAACCTGGCAACTATTGGCTTCCAATTGGTACTCCTATCTCTCACCTTCTGTCTCAAACTGATTTTAAAGGCTTGGATACGGACAAGGTGATCATCGGTGGCCCTATGATGGGTTATGCACTTTACAATGATAGCGCCCCTACACTTAAAGGCACTAACTGTATCCTGCTGCCTAATGCTAATGAGATGGCCCCAGAGCAGAAGGAACTCCCCTGTATTCGTTGTGGTGAATGTGCCGTAGTCTGCCCAGCTCAACTTTTACCTCAACAACTCTTCTGGCATTCAAAAGCACAAGAGTATGATAAAGCGGTGAGTTATAACCTCAATGACTGTATTGAATGCGGCTGCTGTAGCTATGTTTGTCCAAGTAATATTCCTTTAGTCGAGTATTACCGCGTCGCCAAGTCTGCGGTCAAAAATGAAATTGAAGAGAAGAAGCAAGCAGAGCTAGCTAAACAGAGGTTTGAGCTACGCACACAGCGCCTTGAAGATGAGAAGCTCGCCCGTGAAGCTAAGCAAAAAGAGGCTGCTGATAGACGTAAAGCCAATATGTCTGGCACGGATAAAGATGCCGTCGCTCAGGCTATGGCCAGAATTAAAGCCAAAAAAGAGGCTGAAGCAAACAGTGAAGTGACAACCTCAGCACCAGCAGATAAACGCGATGCTGTCGCAGCTGCAGTTGCACGAGCAAAAGCGAAAAAAGCAGCTCAAACATCCACTGAGAAGCTTGAATCCTCAACAACAGAGGAACCAGTCGACGATAAAAAAGCCAAGGTAGCGGCAGCAGTCGCCCGGGCTAAAGGCAAAAAAGCAGCACTTAAATCGGCAGATGCTAGTACTATTGAGCCAAAAACCGATATAGCAACATCAGAGCCAGCAATCGATGCGCCTGTTATCGATGTCGATGACAAAAAAGCCAAGATAGCAGCTGCTGTGGCCCGTGCTAAAGCCAAGAAAGCAGCACTTAAGGCAGCTGATGCAAGTGCTACTGAGCCGCAAAGTGATTCAGAAACATCAGAGGTAATACCGGATACTTCAGTAGCTCAAATCGATGACAAAAAAGCCAAGATAGCGGCTGCTGTTGCCCGTGCAAAAGCAAAAAAAGCAGCGCTTAAAGCAGCAGATACAAGCATTAAGCACCAAAATGATGCCGAAGCATCAGAGTCTGTACCCGATACTCCAGTTGTAGAAGTCGACGACAAGAAAGCAAAAATTGCAGCTGCTGTAGCTAAAGCTAAGGCCAAGAAAGCGGCACTTAACGCTATTGATCCGCAAAACGATTCAGCAACTTCAGAGCCTGCAACCGATGCCCCAATAGCTGATGTTGATGACAAAAAGGCCAAGATAGCCGCTGCTGTGGCAAAAGCAAAGGCTAATAAATTAGCCAAGCAAGCAAAATTAGATAATGGGAAGGACTAACTGATGGCATTTAAAATTGCCTCTTCGCCTCACTTGAGCCGAAACTTTCAAACCAGCACGTTAATGCAACGCGTAATACTCTGTACGCTTCCAGGTGTGGCCACCCAATGTTATTTCTTTGGCTGGGGCGTATTGATACAGGTAGCGCTAGCTATCACTGTAGCCCTAATCAGTGAAGCCATTGTACTTCAACTGAGAAAGCGTCCAGTAACGGACACATTAAAAGATAACAGCGCCCTGCTTACCGCATTGCTTTTAGGCATAGCTATCCCGCCACTTGCTCCTTGGTGGTTGACTGTCATGGGTGTGCTTTTCGCTATAGTGATCGTAAAACATCTCTATGGAGGGCTTGGACATAACATTTTCAACCCTGCGATGGCAGGATATGTGATGCTACTTATCTCATTCCCTGTTCAGATGACGAGCTGGGTTGCGCCAATGATGTTGGCCAGCCAACCAGTTGATCTATTAGGTTCGTTGCAACTGATATTTCTTAACCCTTCAGCCAGTGAGATAGAAGCCTATAAATTGGGCTTTGACGGCGTTGCTATGGCGACCCCGCTTGATACCATCAAGACAGATCTTTCCATGGGACTCACTAGCATAGAGAGCCTAACCAAATCCATCTTCAATGACGGCTTTGGCGTAGGTTGGTTCTGGGTCAACATGGCTTACTTGGCAGGTGGTTTGGCGATGATAAAGCTTAACCTCATACGTTGGCATATTCCCGTGGGAGTACTGGCAAGTTTGTTTATCTGTGCCAGTGTAGGATACCTGCTCAACCCAGATACGCATGTTGGCCCCTTGCTTCACCTCTTCAGTGGTGCAACTATGTTGGCGGCCTTCTTTATTGCAACCGATCCCGTCACTGCTGCAACCAGTGTTAGGGGACGTTTGCTATTTGGCGCATTAATAGGGGTTCTCGTTTACGTGATCCGAACCTATGGTGGCTATCCAGACGCATTTGCATTCGCTATCTTATTAGCCAATCTTTGTGCACCGTTTATCGATCACTACATTAAGCCCCGAACCTATGGTCACAGATCAAGAAGTTAAGCAAACCGGAGTATAACGTGAAAAAATCTATGTTAAGAAACGGTTTGATATTAGCGATATTTGCATTTTTCTGTACAGCACTTGTCGCTTTGGTCGATAGACAAACCTTCGATAAGATCAAAGAGCAGCAACAGCTAGAGCTTAAACGTGTATTGCACCAAATTATTCCAGATACGCTCCATGATAATGAACTCATTGAGCACTGCATCTTAATACACGATGAAGAGGTATTAGGTATTGATAGCCCACTGCCCTCCTATATCGCCAGTATGAAAGAGGTACCTGTCGCGATCGCCATGGAAACTGTAGCACCAGATGGCTACAGCGGTAATATACGGCTAATTATAGGCATTAGCACTGAAGGTGAAGTTCTCGGTGTCAGAACCCTCTCTCATGCTGAGACTCCAGGACTAGGCGATAAGATAGAACTGAGAAAGTCCGATTGGGTACTCGGTTTTAATGGTATGTTCCTATTGTCTGAAGATGATGCTCGATGGAACGTTAAGAAAGATGGCGGAGAGATTGACCAATTTACCGGTGCAACCATTACCCCAAGAGCTTATGTTAAGGCCATTAAACGTGCACTCGTCTATTTTAATGCTAATAAAGATAGATTATTAGCCAGACCGGCTAATTGCGAGGTTAACTATCAATGAATGAATATAAACAGATAGCATTACAGGGCCTTTGGAAGAATAATCCAGGACTTGTGCAACTGCTCGGGCTTTGCCCTCTGCTCGCAGTAACTGCAACCTTGACCAATGCTTTGGGTTTAGGCTTAGCCACTATGCTGGTATTGATTGGCTCAAATGTTCTCGTGTCATTAGTGAAGAGCCTTGTTCCAAAAGAGATCCGTATCCCGATCTTTGTCATGATCATCGCAGCCTTAGTAACATGCGTACAGCTGCTGGTTAATGCTTACGCTTATGGATTATATCTCTCTTTGGGGATATTCCTGCCTTTGATTGTGACCAACTGTGTGATTATAGGTAGAGCTGAAGCCTTTGCTTCACGCAATTCAGTTGTAAAATCTGCTTTTGACGGTTTTATGATGGGCCTAGGTTTTTTACTCGTACTATCAGTATTGGGCGCAAGCCGTGAAATATTAAGTCAAGGTACACTATTTGCGGGGGCTGATCTTCTGCTTGGTGATTGGGCTGCTGACCTCACTATCCATTTTTGGCAGTTAGATACCAGCTTCTTATTAGCCATGTTGCCGCCAGGCGCTTTTATTGCCATGGGCTTTTTAATTGCTTTCAAAAATATTATCGATAAGAAGTTGGCCGACAGAGCACCGACACCCGATACCGTAGAAGTTGTTACCCGTGCCCGCGTCACTAAAGTAAGTTAATCAGTGGTAGTCAAACCTAAAAAGAACAATTAGAAAATGAGCGACTAAAAGAGATGAATAAAGAGAAACGACAAGCGATCTTATCGATCCTCAGAGAAAATAACCCTCACCCTGAAACTGAGCTAAATTTTTCGAGCCCCTTTGAGCTACTTGTCGCTGTGACTCTGTCAGCTCAGGCTACCGATGTTAGCGTTAACAAAGCAACAGATAAGCTCTTTCCCATCGCAAATACTGCCCAATCTATCTACGCGTTAGGGGTTGATGGACTCAAAGAGTATATAAAGACCATTGGCTTATACAATAATAAAGCAATTAATGTCATCAAGGCATGTGAGATATTAATCGAGAAGTATAATGGTGAAGTACCTGAAGATCGTGAGGCATTAGAGTCCCTTCCTGGTGTTGGTCGTAAAACCGCAAATGTTGTACTAAACACAGCTTTTGGCTGGCCAACTATCGCTATTGATACCCATATTTTTCGTGTCGCCAACCGCACAAAATTTGCCATGGGGAAAAATGTCGATCAGGTTGAAGAGAAGATGTTAAAAGTCGTTCCTGCGGAGTTTAAGGTTGATGTACACCACTGGTTTATTCTCCATGGCCGCTATACCTGCGTTGCCCGCAAACCTCGTTGTGGCAGCTGTCTAATCGAAGAGCTGTGCGAGTTTAAAGAGAAGGTCTATCCTGAGTGATGATAACACAATTGCTATAGCTTACATTTCCATAAAAAAAGCCGCAATGCGGCTTTTTTTATGACTCTATTAATATAAACAGACAAAGAAGATAGAGAGGAATGCACCGATAATTGCGGTTGTCGCCAAAGCCATTTTTAATTCTATGTTCATGTTAAACTCCAAAATTACATTTAAGCTATTATCGGAATTTATGAAGCGACTTCAAACTCTTGTCTATTAAAACTGTGAAGTTAAGCAAGCTTAATGATATATTCCAGCCTACTCTCTCCCCCAACTTTTACACTTAAGAGGCAAGCATGTCACAACTGCTCCATACCATGATCCGCGTCACCAACCTTGAAGCCAGCATTGAATTCTATACACAGGTGTTGGGCATGAAACTGCTGCGGAAATCTGAAAACAGTGAATACAGATACACCTTAGCATTTGTCGGCTTCAGTGATGAAGCAAGCGGCAGTGCCGTTATCGAACTTACCTATAACTGGGATACTGACAGCTATGATCACGGTAATGCTTTTGGTCACCTAGCAATTGGTGAAGAGGATATTTACGCTCGCTGTAAAGCCATAGAGGCTGCCGGAGGCAAGATAATCAGAGCACCAGGGCCTGTCGCAGGTGGAAGCACTGAGATTGCATTTGTTGAAGATCCTGATGGCTACAAAATTGAATTTATTCAAATGAGTTCAGCGCAGAAAGGATTAGGCTAGTACCAATCAAAGTAAAGAATCCACCTTCTGAAGAAGGTGGCTTTGTATTAGCCCCCTAAAAGGGGGCGTTATCTACTTCAAATCTAATTGCGGCTGCTCCTGTTTTTCAACCTTTTCTTGATGCCTTACATATCTTCGAATCACTTCCTCATTAATCCCCACTGTGTCAACAAAGTAACCTCTTTGCCAAAAGTGATTTCCCCATAGCTTATTTTTCCGAAGATACGGATACTTGCTAAACATTTTCAAAGCAATTTTACCTTTTAAAGCACCCATCAACTTTGAAATCGATAGCTTCGGAGGAACTTTGATAACCAGATGTACATGGTCTATTTGTACATTCAACTCTACAACCACACACCCTAACTGCTCACTATAGACATGAATACATCGGTAAACATCTTTTCCTAACTTATTCTTTAAAATCCTAAACCTATACTTAGGTGTCCAAACTATGTGATATTGACATCGCCAATACACATGCGATGCTTTCTCATATCTACTCATGTTTTTTATCCTCTATTACTTCGCTAAAAGTTAGAGTTCAATTAACATGAGTAGATATTCAGGCAAAGCCTAATTGATGATAACCACCTACTGAAGTAGGTGGTTTAGGGCTGAAAACAAAAAAGCGCCTTTCGGCGCTTTTTATTTAAGTCGATAGCCTTAGCTATTTAGAACTTCATTGTTACACCAGCAAAGTATGTACGACCAATAACGTCATAAACTTCTGGTACTGTTCCACCGTCACTACCGTTAGATACTTTTGATGGATCTTCATCAGTAAAGTTCTTAACACCAGCGCTTAACATCCAGTCATCGTTGATGAAGTATGTAGCTGACAGGTTGTGGTACAGAACTGAATCTACAGTATCACCTGTCGCTAAATCATCCATTTCACCGATATAACGGTTGAAGTACATAACGCTCCAATCGTCTTGGCCAGCTTTAATGCTGAAGTTGTTACGAACTTCTGCATATGCACCGAAGTTACCATCGATTGTGCCAGTGTACTCTTTACCGTCTTGCTCGAAATTCAACAAGTAGGTGGTATCGTTGCTTACAACCCAATCAAGGTTTAATGCTTCAAAGTTGTAGGCTAAGTTAAAGTCAACACCGCTTGTATCTTGGAAACCAACGTTAGTTAGTGAGTTAGTCAAGTTAGACAAATCACCGTCTGCACCAATATTAAAGGTTTCACATGCTGATGCATCTCCCCCATAACAAGCATCGATACCAGCTTGTGTGTCGAGACGCGTAATGGCGTTTTCAACTTTAAAGCGCCAGTAGTCAACAGTTAACGATAGACCGTCAACATAGCTTGGCGAGTAAACTAAACCAGCAGTATAAGACTCTGACTCTTCAGGCTTAAGATCTTCATCTGAAGTACGGTTGACTAAGATCTGTGGGTCTTTCTCGTTACCCCATGGATCAACCAAGTAGTCGTAAGAACCTGAGTTACCACCGTATAGTTCACTAACGCTTGGTGCACGGAAGCCTGTAGCCGCTACTGTACGGAGCATTAAGTCATCAGTTGCTTCATAAGTAAGACCAATCTTCCAAGTAGATGCATTACCAAATGTTGAGTAGTCATCAAAACGTAGTGCGAATTCACCGGTTAGTTTATCAGTAAACGGCACGCTCACTTCTTGGAATACCGAGATAACATTGTAACTACCATCTGTTGGATCTTGCTGCGCTGCAGTACTTTCACCCGCTACAACAATTGGATCTGGATTGTAGTATCCGCTCTCGTAGCGATACTCAGCACCGATAGCGAATGCAACGGCACCTGCATCTAGGTCAAACAGTTCACCGTTAAGGCCTGCTGAGAATACATGCTGCTCGTTACCACCGTCAGCTTCTTCATCATAAGAAACACTATTGAGTACATCTTGATCAGTCATTGGCTTGCCAGTTAACCAAGGATCTTGGTCAGCATAGATAGCATCGGCCATCAAGTTAGCGTTAATAGAGTTCTCTACGCCAGTTTTTGCTTTGTTATTACCGTAAGTGTACGAAGCATCCCAGTTCATACCTGTATTGATATCTAACGAACCTTCAAGGCCTGCAGAGATACGCCATGTATCAGTGTCCTGATTATAAATACGTGGACCCACGTCATTCATACGTTTTCTGTAGTTAACCTGACCGTTCTTGTCTGGGCTAATGCCTGCATCAATCATATCTTGATCAAGCTCTAGGCAAGTCATAGGGTCATCACCAGGGGCACAAACATCTAGCATGATGTTGGCAGGCTGTGGTGCTAGCTGCTGGTTTGACTTACGCTTGGTATATAGAATGTCACCGGTCATTACGATGTCATCACCTAGCTCTTGAGTCATGTTAGCAAATAGGCTGTAACGCTTGCTTGGTGTCTGGTAGAAGCTGTCTTGTGTAAAGTCGTAGCCTTCTGAGCGGTCTACCCAGTTACCATTTTCATCTTTCACTTTACCGCCCAAAGAGCCGTTTGGAATAAATGAACTATTACCTGGATCTGTCCAGTCGCGATCAGACTGAATTACACCTTTACGCTCTGAATATGCGGCACCAAATGTGTAGTTTCCGGTATCTGTGTTAAAGCCATAAAGGGCGCTGATCTCACCATTTTCGCCATCGCTCTTATCGGTCATGCCACCTTGAACGTCAACTTGGAAACCTTCGAAGTCTTTCTTAGTGATAATGTTTACTACACCAGCAATAGCGTCTGAGCCATAAACAGCTGATGCGCCATCTTTTAAGATTTCAACACGTGCAATCATTGCTACAGGGATAGAGTTAAGGTCAACAGAGCTGTTTGCACCTGAACCTGAGTTCACCATACGGCGGCCATTTAGCAATACAAGTGTACGCTGTGAGCCCATTCCGCGAAGGTCTACTTGAGCTACACCGTCTGCGCCGTTGTTAGTGCTTGAACCTACTGCTTTACCGCCCATAGATGTTTGAGCTTGTAGCAATTCGTCAACGGTAGTAAAACCTTCGGCACGAATTTCGTCAGCACCAATTACGGTTACTGGCGATGCAGTTTCCATGTCTTGGCGCTGGATGCGGGAGCCTGTAACTGCAATGCGTTCAACGTCTGCACCCGCTTCTTCTGCAAAAGCAGTATTTGATACTGTAAATGTAGTACTTGATACTGATGCAATTAAACCTAGTTTAATTGCTGTCGCTAATTTATTACGTGAATGCTGTGATGTTCTTATCATTAAGGTTTACTCCCTCACTTGTTTATTATTATTGCGCCTTTTCTTGTTTCGAAAATGAATAATTATGGCGTTGCATTCGATACTGAAGTTTCACCTTAATACAGTCAATCAGCTATTTTATTAACGACTGATACAGCAAAGTTAAATAAAATAAGCTAATAGGTAAACAGGACAAATAGACAATGGTTTGCGCGCTATAAAACATCGAAATTGGTAGTGTTTGGCGCTAATATTCACTAAAAAAGTAGGGATTAACTTCGAGAGAGCGTTAACACTAGCGTAACCTTCGAAAATACAAATTTTGTGACACAGGTCACAGAACTAGCTATAACCATGCTCATTCAGGCTCAATTTCATGGGTAGAATTTAAAGAGTTCAACAGAACATCTGTAGTTTTTTAACGCTGTACAGCAAATATTCAGCTATATACTTGCTAGTAAGATAGGAATTAAAGAATATTTAACACCTAACCATAGTTACATATAGATACAAGTTATTTGCGTAAGTTATACGGATTTTGTATTGCAACAAATAATCAATATATACTCATCACCGATATATTAATAATAGAGTTAAGCCAGATTAAATTATATGCACAAGGTAGGATGTTATTTTATTTGTTATCCGCGTAAAATCTGAACTACATATTTTAAATTATAGAAATATTGCTCAAAAATAGTTCACTTCAACCGTATATGTAATTTGATGTTGTCCCTTCTCCATGGCTCTTTTTATCATCAACTCACCACCTACATTAAACTCAAACTCATCCTTGGTTAACTGGTAATTTTGCTCTGATGTCTCATTCTCAAGTAGGGGAGTAAAATCGATATCTTGAGAATCCGCAGAGTAGACTCGGATCTGAACATCGGCATTCCCTGCACTATTGATACGAAACATTCCAAGTGTCGATGGCGACTGGATACAGGCATCTCCAGTACGTGAGCCTAGTGTCATTCGACAGGATACATTAGCCTGATTTAAAATATCACCAAAATGGACCGACTTGGTTTCAGTGATCTGCAAAGGATCTATTAAGTTAAAACCAACTTGACCAACTAAACTGACAAATAGCACGGCACTTAGCATATGCTTGACCAATCACATTGAGTTTCAATCAATTATAGTCAGAAATGATAATAAAACAGGCTAATGGATCACGTTTCCCTCTCCGGTAAGCGCTATTACGCCTAAATCAAGGTACTCACCTGGCTTTAGGTCCACATTGTCGTGAAACTTATCTCCAACAATGAGCTTATAGCGGCCAGGCAGAATACGTTCAAAAATAAAAACACCATCAAACTCAACCCTGACTGCATATTCATTTTCAGCTGTATGACTTTGCAGTTTAATTGGCACTCCCTTTGCCACAGAGCCAGATGTTGTAAACAACTGCCCCTCCATCTCAGCGGTATATAGAATAGGAAATGGTACTTTCTCAATGTGCCCAGGATGCGGTTTAACACTAATCACACTTGCTAGCGGAATAAGGAAGGGATCTGGCAGGCTGGCCTCATTCAGTTTTAGTCGTTGAGCTTGGGTAGTTTGCAGGTGAGTAATAAGCAACTCACCATTGTTATCCGTCTTCTCCCCGCCTCTGCTATGGCCTGAAAATGACAGTCCCCTAACTGGGAGCTCCCCATCATCTAGCTCACCATTTGCATTATCATCCTGAAATGCTTTTATAATAATGGCCCCAGTATTTAAATAACTCGCACTGTCTTGTAGCAATAGGCCTGAGCTGGGTTGCCACAAAAAGGAGCTGCTCCATTTTAGTTGTGCAAACCAGTCTCCATCAGAAAAATTTTCTAAAACTAATCGAAGCGAGCTTTGATCAAAAAGGTATGAGATGGAATTTCTTATACTGTGAGCATTCTGCTCTTGAGCCTGATAACTCATCTCAACTTGGTAGTTAACATCATCACTTAACGCGGTATTCGCATTAACGACCCATTGGTTAAGCTCAAGCTCAGGTAAAATATCAATATCGAGATAACTTCGAAGATACCAACTAAATAGCTTTCCAGAGATTGCAATGCGATCGTTCACAAGCTCTTGCGATCCATTGGACTGCCAACGTATGTTATTGCTGTATGAGAGGCGGTTAAACTGACCAGCTAGTTGAGCATTTATCTGAATAAAATCATCAATCTGCATATACTCTTTCCAATTAGCTGATAACGCTAAGCTAAGTGAAGAGTCTTCAATATTGGTGTTAAGACTAAGGTTAGCCTCCTGTACTAACTCAGTTTGAGCACTTTCCCAAGAGTTAAAATTGTCAAAAAACTGCCAATCTGCATTCCAATCAAAATTATCACTGCTCCCTTGCAGAGCAGCTCCTAAGGCATAACCGTCTCCACTATGAGCTAAATTGAGCTGAAAAAGGTTCTCCCCACCGAGTAAATTCATGCTCAATTTAGGAAGAAACTGCCAATCTCCGTCAGCGCGCTCCTGATTGATGAGGGACAAGCCTGCGGTGATATTTTCTGTTACTGCCCAGTTAGTATGCAAATAGTACTGCTTCAGGTGATCTTGATCTCTGACCATGGCACCTGCACTGACTCCTACACTTCCCTGTTCAAGTACTGACTGATCCAACACTTTACTAAATGATTCACTGCGACTCTCGCCACTGGGTCCGAAGAACCTTAACTGATATTGGTTTGTTCCTATATAGTAAGGCACCTCTGTAAAACGGTATCTTGCATCAACTCCCACCCGCTGAATCGCGATTAGGCTATTGTTTCTATAGAGTTCCACATCCCAATCAGGTTCAATTTCTCCTTCAATCACAATATGCCTAAAGTCATTTGTATAGCCATCACCAGCCGTAATAATGACGCCTAAGCCTGAACTGGACTCTGACACTAATGGCAAGGAGTGAGAGTCAACACTGCCGACTCGGTAATGTTTTACCCATTGATCGCTTAAAAATTTTTCAATATAGCCGTTGATATATTTTCCAGAATCAGACCAGGAATAACCCAGATAAGCATTATGTCCACCAAGATCACTTCGCCCCTGTATAAAGCCCTCATCACTCGTTCTCTTTACATCACCTAATTGCTGAGAGACGATCCCAAGATCAATATGCCCAGCGAGATCGCCGATATTGGCATTAAGGCTTTCTACAACCATAATCTGTTGTGATGCAAGCTTTTTCTGCTCCGCTTCAAACGCTTTAAACTTTTGTTCTCTTGCTAAGAGTTGTGAAAGAGGAATATCGTTGGAAGCTTGTATCGTAAACCTTTGCCTTGAAGCATCGAAACGAATATTCAAACCAAACATATGCTCTATCAGCCCTTTATCTAAATAAAGATCCCAGTCATCAAAGAAAACCTCTCCATCAGGAAACCCGCATGCTCCTTTATTATTCCAATAACTTAGTAGACCATTGCTCAGCTCTATTTTTCGTTCAGGAGATATAAACCAACCTGATAACGATAGGGACTCGGAATCAAGTTGTACTGGCAGCAAGAGCAGTTCTGCAAGTAGTTGAATAGGCAAATATTGGACGCCACCTTGCTGGTAAGCAAACATCTCATCACTTAATACCTGATCGCCATACTTCAGCTGACTGATAATAAAAAGTTCATCTGAAGTTGGTGAGCTTTCATAAGCGTAATACACTGTGTGCCCACACTCAGAGCTATTTACTCTCGTTGTAAAAATATTGGTGTCACTTGCTAATTTTTTTTTGGGCAGTAACCTTTGCTCTTTTACCAATATAGGTTCTTTTATAGTGGCTTGTAGTGGGATCTTCTCCCCTTGAATCATCTTCACCTGCTGTTGAGAAGAGCTGGGACTAGATAGCTCAGCATTAGGGTTAAGATTTACTGGCCTCATTGACCTGTTGCCCGTCGTTTTTTGCTCTAAACGGCGCCGCTCAGAGACGAACACCTCGACCTCATCAGAAGCAACGACTACTTGCTCCTTGCTATATTTAAACTCTTTCTCAAACAATGCATCGCTTAAAGATTGAGTTGAGTCAGTAGCATCGGCAACTCTTTCAAACCCTTTTAGACTCCGACCCTTAGCTTTATTGTTCTGTAAAATATTTTGATCAGTACCTTGCTTAGTATCACCTTTAGTATATTGGTTAGCTTCTAGTTCTTCCCGTTCAATGCTGGTAGTAGGATAAGGAGACACCTCTTCTAAATAGAGATAGATAAAGAAGAGTAAAAGTAATGTGATAGAAAGTAGAAAAAGCATAGGCCATGATGACTTATGCTTTGACACTATATGATGTGATTCGTCTTTAGACACAAATAGAATTTTTAAAGAACGATTCGAGTCTCAACTACTTTTGCATCGGATAAGCTCTCACTCTCCCGATAACGCACAATGAGTTCACGACCTCTCTCAACTGGCTTAGATAACTCAATAGCAAAGGTGCGCGCTGTTAACTCTGTGTATACAGCTGCATTTTTATAACTACCTACGTTTTCTAACTCCTGACCACTTGATACCAAAAATAGTTCAATATCGCCATAACTACTTCTTAGCCCTTCACGCACTAGAGTAACCTCAACACTGGATTGAGTTTTCCTATCTAAATCAGCATCGATAAAGACTTCAGATGAGAGAGCGCCAAGCCTTAAGATCACTGGAATAGAGATCCGCATATAAGCTGTTACCGATAAACTCAAGGTATTGCTGGTATTTTTTTGTTCATTATCGATAGCTGTTGGTGCTAATGGGATCTGATGAAAGACAATATAACTTCGGTACTCACCTTCTGGGGTACCTTTAGGTAACCTTAAAGCCATCCTGACTCTCGTCCCCTCCTCAGGGGCCAAACTCACGCGCCTAGGAGAGTAACGAACAAATTTAGCTAAAGAGGTAGATGAGTTTTCCAAAGAGACATAATCCCCTGTTGGAAGTAACTTTTTATCTTCAAAGTAGATATTATATCTGGCGTCTTGCTTGCCTTTGTTAACTAACGAAAATACAGCACTACGCTGCGCTTTATTATCTAACTCTACACGAGTTGGCGTCACAAGAAGGTTGGCATAAGCCGCAGAACTAAAAAGTGAAGCTATAAAATAGCTCAAAAAAAATTTTTTCATTATTATCGCCCAGCTAATTTATATGAGACTGAATCTCAATATTTATTATTGGTTAGCTTGTACTACGAGCATGGTCTCTTTTTAACCGCTAAATATTTAAAGAGATACTTAGCGGTTTATACAGGTACTTTTAGTACGTTACATCGACAGTATAAGTCAGGTTTTTAGCACCTGCTGTCGCACTTGCCGCAACGATATCTAAACTACCACCTACTTTTAACACAGCACTATTGCCAGTGACTGTTAATGTGTTACTTGACACACTGGGAGTAAAAGTTACACCAGGAACACTGGCTGAATCGGCCGCAGAAAGGGCAATATTGACCGTTGTGTTATCAGCAGCGATGGTAAACTCACCAGATAAAGCGGCATTACCACCAGCAACACAAGCTGTACCTGAAGTGTTATCTGCATAGCCTAAAGTACAGTTACCGTCAGCAAGAATACTCACATCACCAAACTCCATCACAGCAGTTTCAGTGACAGAAATTGGGTAAACCAGATTGAAATTTGCCGTACCTGTCGCTTGAGCAGCGTCAGCTTGAGCTGAGATAAAAAAAGTAGACGCAATCAGAGTAGAAAGTAGAATATTATTCTTCATTATTTAAATCCCAAATATTTTTATATTATTTTGTACCCTATGCCTAAAATAATTTTCACTGTTGTAAATAGCTCAAATTAAAAGCACAAGCTAATGTAAAAATGCTAGTTAAGCTAGCACCTTAAGAGCATAAGATATCAAACAAGAAACATTTTGCAACATCTTCGTTACAATCTTAGAAAAATAATATAATATAGCCGAAGACTCAAACAAATAATGAACTCAAATCGTAACCATATTTGGCGAACAAAACAAAACCACAATATTTACAATGAGATAAAAAATATTATTTCTCCGAAGTATATTTATGGATAACATTATTTTACCCATAAATATATTATGGATATATTTAACTCGTATTTTATAGGCAATTTGTTTTGAGAGAGTATCACAATGACAAATTGTATATTAAATAAAATGTATTCATGTATTACCACAAGCTATTTAGTTTAGCCTCATATAAGACCACAATAAAATAATGGAATAACATGTATAAATCCCTATTTACATACCGAGATAAAAATACTCCTAAAAAAGAAGTTCAGCGGTTTGTAGTTGTATATTTTTCACCCAAGTTAAATCTGACTAAAATTGCTCACAGAGCAGTCAAAGCAGTCTATAAAACACGAGTTAGCAAACTCATTACCCTATTGATAATTAGCTTCCCATTTCATGCTACTGCCGCTATCACGATTACAGAGATACAACCTCTTAAGTATCCCAGTGCTATAAAAAATAGCAGTAAGAGTTCAATTGTTGTCGTTAACTGGAAAGGAAAACTGGGGAAAGCGACGAATACTACCCTACTTGATAATGACTACCATCAGGGTCGATACCTTATTACCTCTGATAGTACAGCCCCAATATCCATCGATTTTTTCCAGTTGGCTAATGAATACAAGATTAATTTGAAGAGTTTACGCGTCAGATACAAAAATCAGACATTGAAGTCATTTCCTGCAAGCGGATTAGCGAGCCCTGGTTTAGAGGGTGAGTATATTGATATTGGTGCTAAGGTTGTGGCGGGAAAAAATGCAACTCCAGGTATGAAGTCGCCTCAATACATCCTACGAATTGAAGAGCAGTGAGCCTTAGGCAAGCTCCCTGCTCTGCAAATACCATTAATTAATCACTATTTTTCTGGTTGAATGATATCAAAATGCCGATAGGCACGATCGGTAGCAATCCTTCCCCTTGGTGTTCGTTGAATAAAGCCCTGCTGGATCAAAAAAGGCTCTAAAACATCTTCAATCGTTTCACGCTCTTCACCAATCGCAGCAGCCAGATTATCTAAGCCTACTGGTCCACCCATAAATTTATCTATGATGGCAAGAAGGAGTTTACGATCCATATAATCAAACCCTTCTGAATCAATATCAAGCATATCCAAAGCAAGTTCGGCAACCTGCTTGGTTATCTCTCCATCATGTTTTACCTCAGCAAAGTCACGTACACGTCTTAATAAACGGTTAGCGATCCTTGGAGTACCACGTGAACGCCTTGCTAACTCAATGGCACCAGCTTCATCAATAGGTAGCTCAAGTACATTTGCTGAACGGGTCACAATTGAACTCAAGTCTTTGACATTGTAAAACTCTAATCGCAGTGGGATCCCAAATCTTGCTCTTAATGGGGACGTTAACGCCCCAGCTCGCGTTGTTGCGCCAATTAACGTAAATGGAGGCAGATCTAATTTTATTGAACGTGCAGCAGGACCTTCACCTATCATAATATCAAGCTGATAATCCTCCATGGCAGGATAGAGGATCTCTTCAACCACAGAACTCAGACGGTGTATTTCATCAATAAACAGCACATCGCCAGGTTCGAGGTTAGTCAGCAAGGCTGCCAAATCCCCTGCTTTTTCCAGTACAGGACCGGAGGTTGATTTTATATTAACCCCCATCTCATTAGCTACAATCATGGCCAAGGTAGTTTTACCTAAACCTGGCGGACCATAAATCAGCATATGATCAAGCGCTTCATCACGGTTTTGAGCCGCTTGAATAAATATTTTTAATTGAGCACGGCTGTCATCTTGACCAGTATACTCATCAAGCATCTTAGGGCGCATCGCCCTATCAATCTGCTCATCACGCTCCTCTATGCCTTGAGGCTCAGCGTGAATTAAACGATCTGCTTCTATCATCTCTATCTCTATTGATAATTATAACATTGACTTAAGTGACGACTTAATCAAGTCTTCAGAGCTCATGCCCTCTTTGAATGCCGCAGAAACAGCCTTGCTCGCTTGCGCCGGTTTATAGCCTAACGATAACAGTGCAGCAATAGCATCCTCTTCGGCGGTATTAACCACAGGCGCAGGTGTATAGTTGCTTTTAAGCATAAACTCACGTTCACTGCCCGCCGAGGTCTCCAGTAAGCTTTTAAGCTTATCACGCATCTCAACCAATAACCTTTCTGCGGTTTTCTTCCCAACACCAGGCAATTTTACTAAGGTCGCAATATCATCTCGCTCAACACAAGCGACAAACTCACCCGCCGTCATCCCTGATAAAATAGTCAAGCCTAATTTGGGGCCAACACCATTGGTTTTTATCAACAGACGAAAGAGTGCTCTCTCCTGCTTAGTGATAAAGCCGTATAACAGTTGTGCATCTTCACGCACCACAAAATGGGTATATATCTGTGCTTCCTGATTGAGATCTGGTAGCTCATAAAAACTGGTCAGTGGCATCTGAACTTCATATCCTAAACCAGCCACTTCAAGCAATATCTCTGGTGCTTGTTTCTCAACAAGCACACCGCGTAAACGACCTATCATCTATAACGTCCATATGTTCGGGTATTAGCTCTTCCCCCCAAAGAGACAAGGCTCTGGCTCGTGTGAAAATGGCAGATGGCGACGCCTAATGCATCAGCAGCATCGGCTTGTGGAGCCGCGGGGAGTTTCAGGATCTGTTGAACCATGTGTTGTACTTGCGTTTTTTCAGCCTTTCCTGTTCCAACAACAGCACTTTTTATCTGGGTTGCAGAATACTCTGCAACAGGAAGATCGGCATTCGTCGCGGCAACAATTGCAGCGCCGCGTGCTTGGCCTAATTTAAGTGCTGAGTCGGCATTTTTGGCTAAAAAGACTCGCTCTATGGCGAAAAAATTGGGTTGATATTGACGGATAATCTCAGAAACGCCATCAAAAATCTGCTTTAGTCGATAAGGAAAATCATCGGAAGCGGTACGAATACAACCACTTCCTAAATAGATTTGGCTTCGACCATTACACTGGATCACACCATAGCCTGTGATCCTTGAACCGGGATCGATACCAAGAATTATTGCCATATTTTATTCTAACGATTCCATGATCTCATCTGAGATCTCTGCATTATGATAAACCTCTTGAACATCATCATGATCTTCAAGATTATCAATCAACCGCATAAATTTAGGTGCAGTACTGGCATCAAGATCGGCTTTAGTCGACGGGATCATGGTCACTTCAGCATTGACGGATTCAAACCCTGCACTATCGAGTGCATCTTTAACACCACCAAAGTCTTCTGGTGTAGTAAAGACATCAATTGAACCATCATCATGGGTCACGACATCATCAGCTCCCGCTTCAAGCGCGGCGTCCATAATAGTATCTTCATCAATCCCTTCACCGTAAGAGATCACTCCACGCTTATCAAAAAGGTATGAGACTGAACCATCTGTCCCTAAATTGCCGCCTGACTTACTAAAAGCATTACGAACGCCGGAAACCGTGCGGTTTTTATTATCTGTCATGGTCTCAACCATCACAGCAGTGCCACCAGGTCCATAACCTTCATACATGATGGTTTCAAGTACTTGACCATCAAGTTCACCAGCGCCACGCTTAATTGCACGCTCAACCGTGTCACGGGTCATATTGTTAGATAAGGCTTTATCGATCGCTGCGCGCAGGCGTGGATTGGCATCAGCATCTGAACCGCCTTCACGAGCGGCAACAGTTAGCTCACGAATAAATTTGGTAAACAACTTGCCACGTTTTGCATCTTGAGCGGCTTTACGGTGTTTGATGTTGGCCCATTTACTATGACCTGCCATACTTCATTCCCCTTATCGAAACTGTCTCTAATTCTAGCTAAAATACGCTTAAAAAAGCCGAGATAAACTCGGCTTTTTTGCTTTATGCTTGCTCTTCTTTACTCTCTTGGTTTTCGATAACCTCAATACCAAGTTCAATGAGTTGTGCGGGATTTGCAAACCCCGGCGCATTGGTAAGCGGACACGCTGCTGTGGTGGTCTTAGGAAATGCCATCACATCACGAATAGAGCTTGCCCCAGTCATCAACATGATGATGCGATCTAACCCGAAAGCAAGTCCCGCATGAGGAGGCGTACCATAACGTAGCGCTTCAAGTAGGAAACCAAACTTCTCATTTGCTTCCTCCTCTTCGATACCTAAGATACGAAATACTGCCGATTGCATCTCACTATTGTGAATACGCACAGAACCACCACCTAGCTCACAGCCATTTAGGACCATGTCATAAGCATCAGAGATAGCAGCAGTTGGATCCGCTTCAAGTTGCTCAGGGCTGATGCCTGTTGGCGCAGTGAACGGGTGATGCATTGCATGTAAGCCGCCATCAGATGTTCTTTCAAACATAGGGAAATCAACAACCCAAAGTGGTTTCCACTCGCCTTGTAGTAAGTCAAAGTCTTCGCCAGCTTTAAGACGAAGTGCGCCCATAGCTTCTGCAACTATGTTCGCTTTATCTGCGCCAAATAGGATTAGATCGCCTGTTTGTGCGCCAGTACGATCAAGTAACGCTTTAACCACGTCTTCGCTTAGGAACTTTAGTACTGGAGACTGAATGCCTTCCATGCCTTGGTCAAGATCATTAACCTTCATCCAAGCCAGACCTTTGGCACCGTAAATAGTCACATACTTAGCGTATTCATCTAACTGCTTACGTGACAGTTTAGCGCCACCAGGAATGCTTAGTACTGCAACGCGACCTTCTGGATCGTTTGCAGGGCCATTAAATACTGCAAACTCAACCTCTTTAACGATATCTGCGATATCAATCAGCTCTAGCGGGTTACGTAAATCAGGCTTGTCTGAGCCAAAACGACGCATCGCTTCTGCAAAAGTCATCTTAGGGAATTCGCCTAAGTCGACATTTAATAGGTCATTAAAGAGACCGCGAACCATCTCTTCAGTTTTAGCCATCACTTGCTCAGATGACATAAATGAAGTTTCGATATCTATCTGAGTAAATTCAGGTTGACGGTCAGCACGTAAGTCTTCATCACGGAAACACTTAACAATCTGATAGTAACGATCAAAGCCTGACATCATCAACAACTGCTTAAAGAGTTGTGGTGACTGTGGCAACGCAAAAAATTGACCTTTATATGTGCGGCTAGGCACTAGATAGTCACGGGCACCTTCAGGTGTCGCCTTAGTCAAAATAGGGGTTTCGATATCTAGGAAGCCACTGTCATCAAGGAAACGACGAACTGCACTGGTCACTTTAGAGCGAAATACAATACGATCAGCCATCTCAGGGCGGCGTAGATCTAAATAACGGTATTTTAATCTTTGCTCTTCAGTGTTGTGCTGATTCTTATCCATGTTAATCGGCAAAGGCGCTGAGCTGTTTAGAATAGTTAAGCCTTTACCTAAGATCTCAATCCCACCGGTACGCATATCCTGATTAACTTGACTATCTGGACGCGCACGAACTAAACCGGTTACCTGAACACAAAATTCACTGCGTAGTGTACTTGCGACATCGAACACCTCAGGTAAGTCAGGATCATAAACAACCTGAACTATGCCTTCTCTATCACGTAGATCAAGAAAAACAACCCCGCCTAAATCACGACTACGGTTTACCCAACCTACTAAGGTTACTTCTTGTCCAACGTGAGACTTATTAACGTCTCCACAATATTGACTGCGCATCTAACTCTTTCCTTTATCCGCAAACCGATGGCTGAGGAATATTCTAAACAACACAAAAGCGGCATTATAGTTAAATATTGCCGATTAAAAAACAACTTCACCGTTAGTCGGCTAAGTATCACTCAATTGTTTGACTAAACACACTCACAGGATGCATTTATTGCACTATTATCATGATGATTTATAACAATTTCCACCACTTTTTTTCGCCCTAGACATTAATTCATCCGCGGTTTTCAATAACTCGACAGCCACATCACCATCAGCTGGGTACATGGCAATACCAATATTGGTGATCACATTCACATCAATCTGTTCAATTTCGAAAGATTTTGAAAGGTTACTGATGATGGTTTCAGCAACCTGACACACAATATCTAAGTCTTTAGTGCGATTTAAAATCACCACAAACTCATCACTGGAAAAGCGTGCCACGGTATCTGAGCGACGCACCGATTGCCTTAACCCTTGAGCCAACTTTTTCATCAGCTGATCGCCCACCTGATGGCCTAATTCGGTATTAACAGATTTTACTCCGCTAAAATCTATAAATAGCACAGCAAACATACCAAGCTCGCGAGCATGGAGTAAAATCGCCTGTTCTAGCCTATCATCCAACAGTGAACGATTCGGCAGAAGAGTTAAGGTATCATAATTTGTCAGGTGCAAAAGCTTCTCTTCTAGCTCTTTTCGCTTTTTTACCTCTTTAGAGAGTAAAAATTTCACGAAGATAAAGAGAGTGACAAAAATTATCAGGAAAACACAGATAATCATACACGCCCAATAACCTACTCTTGAAGGCTCAGCAGCGGTTTTTGACACCCAATTTCGGTAGATGTCTTGACGCATTGGTTGATTAACACCGCTCAATACCTGATTAATCAAGGGCACTAGTCTTGCTCTATCTGGGTGAACTCCAAAATGACTATGCTGTTCAGAGAAATCGGCCAAAACCGACATTTTCAGCTGGTTAACCTGCTGAAGCTTCAATTGAGCGGCCATATTAATGACTTTTTCAATAAAGGCATCAGCGAGACCATCAGAGACAGCTTTCAATCCCGCTTCAGTATCTGCAACTAACACTAACTCTATGCCATATTCGGACCCTAACAGCTCGTTGATCAGCTGGTAACCCTCAACAATTGCCACCCTTTGACCCGATAACTGTTGAATATTAAAGACAGATTCTTTATCAATTCCCGTCGCTAAGGCCCACGGCGATGGCCAATAAGGTTCACTGAATAGTAGCTGCCTTGAGCGGTCTTGAGTTTTAGCTACACTCCCTGCAAGTTCGACCTCACCTTTGAGTAGTGCAGAGATCAAGCTCTGCCAATTTGGATACTCAACGGCTTCAACTTCGATTGCTAATTTATCTTGTAAGAGCTCTACAAGTTCGCTGTTTACACCAGAAAAAATGCCAGCTTGATTAGTAAATTCCATCGGTTTCCAGTTAGCCAGATAACCGACCTTCAAAGGGGGCATATTCGCAAGATACGCCTTATCCTGCTCAGATATTTCAAGTAGATGTACCTTATCGGTATAGATCCGATTGTTACTGTCTAATACCCATTTTTGCTCTATTTCTGCAAACTCTTCTTGGCTGATTAATGCAAACCCCTGCTTAATCCGCTTTGATAGTCCACTGTTTCCTACTTGGGAGAGAACAAAGATATCGGTATTAAACTCTAAGTCCATAAACTGATAGAAATCAGGCCCAACCCCCTTTTGAACTAAGTAGTGCTGAGTCCATGCAGAAGAAGCAACAAAGCTTGAAATGTTCCCTGCTTGAGCAGCTTCTATCATGGCATCGACAGAGTCATACAGTTTCAATTCGGCTTCTGGAAATGTCTGCTTTAATTTATCTAAGTAAGGCGCTGTAGGTACCGCACCTATACGGGTGTGGTTTATCGCTGACAAGGTATCAATAGGCGCACCGACACTAAATAAACGGCTTTTCACTTGATACAGAAGCTGCAACCTTTGTAAACCAGTATTAAGGGCATCACTTTCGGGATAACCAATATGAACATCTGCTTTACCTTTGCGGACAAAATCCAGTGAACTATTCATATCACCAGTGGCGTAGCTGACTGGGATCCCAGTTTTCTCAGACCATAAATCCCAGATATCAACATATAAACCATGTGGTCTGCCATCAACACCTAAATTGACATAAGGTTCGATATTTAACGTTGCTGCAATTCTTACTCCCTCTTGCTCCTGAGCAATGCCTAGCCAGTGCGCCTCAATCTCTCTAATACGCGCGTTATCTAGCAGAGAAAAACCTGAATTGATCTTAGCTAATAGTTGAGTCTCTCCATGTTTAACCGCGGGACTTAACCCCACCTGTTTTATCAGTAAACGACTCCTATTAGGAAATAGCTCTGCAATCTGACGACTGGTCTTACTGCTTTTTATCTGCCCTTCCATCCCAGCAAATACCAACACTTCACCAATAAGCGCAGCCTGTAACAACGCATTGCGGTTTTTGTAATACTTAAATGTCAGCTTCGGTGAAAGTGCCAATAACGAAGCCTCATGGGAAGAGCCTGAGACTATGCCCACATGATAAGGCTGAAGCTCTTCTATGTTGTGCTTTTTATTTAGCGTCTTATGCAGATACAGATGAGTATTAACTGTTGAAATTGGCGTTGCAAAATCGAAGCGTTGCAGACGCTTATCTGTTACTGCCATGCCAATATGTACACTGGCTTGACCTGAGTCGAGCTGTTCAAGCCCCTCTTTCCAATGCCGGGCAACGAAGACGACTTCCTCACCGACTTGCTGTGACCACGCTCTCCATAGATCAACCAGTAAGCCTTCGGACTCTCCCGTCTCTCCAATAAACTGGTAAGGGTAACTGTCGGCGCCCATCACAATGACTAGTGGCTTTTTATCATTAGCGGCGAGTACAGATGTGAATAAAAGAAAAAAGAAAACGCTCAAACATCTAATAAATAATTTCAAATCCAATTCCCGAAAGGTCACAAAACTGTAAATGCGATGTTGCTTTTACGCTATTAGACAAAATTTTATGGAAAATTTCCAGTAGCAGACTTGCTGCTAACAGCTATGTTTCGTTAGAATGACACGTTGAATTTACACATTTAAATCGAATGAACTCTTCTCAAGATACTATCTACGCACAAGCATGTGAAAACATTAGTGACTTTCAGTTCGACGAAAAAGTCGCTGGTGTGTTTAATGACATGATCCGTCGCTCCGTACCAGGTTACGGTCAAATCATTCAAACACTTGGGGAACTGGCCCATAAATATGTTACGCCAGACAGCCATGTCTACGACTTAGGTTGTTCACTCGGCGCAGCAACATTAAGCATTCGTCGCAAAATAGGTTCACGTAACTGTACCATCATTGCCGTCGATAATAGCCAGTCAATGATTGAGCGTTGTCAGGAAAATTTGGGGGCTTATGTCAGTGACACCCCTGTTGATCTTGTCTGTGGCGACATACGAGATATCAAGATTGAGAATGCTTCTATGGTCGTGCTTAACTTTACCATGCAGTTTTTAGCACCTAACGACAGAGATGCATTAGTCAATAAGATATACAAAGGCTTAAAACCTGGCGGTATTCTAGTACTATCTGAGAAGTTAAACTTTGAGGACAGTTCAGTCCAAAGTCTACTTGATGATCTTCACCTCGACTTTAAAAGAGCCAATGGTTACAGTGAATTAGAAATAAGTCAAAAGCGTAGTTCACTAGAGCATGTCATGAAACCAGATACCTTAGCGCAACACGAAATGCGATTAAAAGCCCAAGGCTTTACCCACTTCAACTTGTGGTTTCAATGCTTCAACTTTGCCTCTATGGTTGCAATCAAGTGATACCTGTTCACCCATTAATACAAGGAGAGCCAACTAAGCTCTCCTTAACATCTATGCTTTATTCTCATACTCCTTTAAAAGGTGGCATTAAGTGATCAGTTTTAGCTCATTTTATAAAAAAATTGCGGATTCGAGCCTTCAACATTGGCTTGAAACACTGCCTGCTATCTTAGGCCAGTGGCAACGTGAACATAAACACGGCACCTTGCCTAAATGGGAGAAAGTACTAAACAAACTCCATTACCCTAATCCTGACACATTAGAACTAAAAGACTCAGTAACCATAGGCAGCGGTCAGCAACTCACCTCTGGGGAGCAGCAGAAGCTGGAAAACTTGCTGAGAATTTTTCAACCTTGGCGCAAAGGGCCTTTCTCGGTTCATGGTATTAACATAGATACAGAGTGGCGTTCAGACTGGAAGTGGGAGCGTATTCTTCCTCACCTTTCCCCTCTTAACAATCGAACCGTATTAGATGTAGGGTGTGGTAGTGGTTATCACATGTGGCGCATGTTAGGAGAAGGGGCGAATCATGTTGTCGGCATTGACCCATCAACCCTATTTCTTTGCCAATTTGAAGCCATTAAACGTTTAGCGGGTGAAGAGCAGCCCATCCACCTCTTACCCTTAGGCATAGAAGAATTGCCACCGTTAGATGCTTTTGACACCGTATTCTCTATGGGTGTTTTGTATCACAGACGTTCTCCCATTGATCATTTGTTACAACTTAGGGATCAATTGCGAACAGGTGGTGAACTGGTTTTAGAAACATTAGTTATCGACGGTGACGAAAATACGGTTCTGGTGCCAGAAGATAGATATGGCAAAATGAATAATGTATGGTTTCTTCCCTCTGCTGCGGCATTGGCACTTTGGCTAAAGAAAGCTGACTTTGTAGATATTAGATGCGTTGATATCGATGTGACATCACTTGCAGAGCAAAGAAGCACTGATTGGATGCCAAATGAGTCGCTGGTCGACTACCTTGATCCAAGCAATATTGATCTGACAGTAGAGGGGTACCCTGCGCCTAAACGTGCAACGTTTATCGCAACTAAAAATCAACCCAATAAAGATCTGATCTAACAAGCTAGCTTATCCACTTTGGCTAGAGTCAAAGTGATAAATATGGCTAAAGAAGTTATTTTTACAGAACAAATACATAAGTAAATGGGAAGCACTATGTTTAAACAGATAATCTGTATTGCGATAGCAGCGGGACTAACCGGTTGTGCAGCGACATCTCAGGAAAACGCAAACTTACCTAAACCAGTAGATGTTACTGTGTTAGACACAAGTTTAGCGCGACAACAAGCAGATTTGATTCAGATCATGGATGACAGTAACACCGCTCAATCAGCTGCAATTTCAGGACTATCAAAACAGATTGTCTCTTTAGAGAAGAAGCTTTCAACACTTAAACTATCACCTGAAGAAAAAGTTGTCCCAGTCGCGCTCGATTGTCCTCCCTCACCTCTAGCCGGTAAGTTTCTTCTTGGTGCTATTGAAAATGTCTTTGTTGAGGAGGTAAAAGCCAGTTTCAATACTCGTATTGATACTGGTGCAGAGTCATCATCCCTTGATGCCCGTAACATCATTCTATTTGAACGTGATGGAAAGCAATGGGTTAGATTTGATGTATTTACATTAGGCGAAGATGCACCAGCACAAACCTTTGAATCAAAAGTAGAACGCTTTGTCAGAATTAAGCAAGATTCAGATGAAAAAACCGATCGCCGACCTGTTATTCACGCGCATCTGAAGATTGGCCAATACTCGGCTGAGACGGATCTTAACTTAGTCGATCGCAGTCACTTAGATTTCCCGCTTCTACTCGGTCGTAAATTTATGCAAGATATCGCTGTCGTTGATGTAGGACAGACCTATATTCATGGCAAAAAGAAGCCAGCTGTAGAATCAGCTAAATAGGAATTTGTAAATGCACTCTAAAAAACCTTTTTACATACTGGTTGCCCTGCTATTTATATCAGGCATAGCCGCAAGTGTATTTCGCGGTATCGAGCATAATGTCCCTTTCCTACCTGGCAAACAGGTCCAAAGCTGGGCTGTCGATGCTAAAGTTAGCTTTCAAGGTATAGGTGAGCCTGCAGAGGTCTCCTTCTCTCTTCCTAACGATCCTGCATTTGAAGTGCTTGTTGAGAATGCATCTTCACCTGGATATGGCCTGACAATAAGCCAAGATAACCAGGACCAAGAACGCCGCGCACTTTGGTCTGTACGCTCGGCAACTGGACTGCAAAACCTTTACTACAAAGTCACACTGATCCCAACAGGGACAACACAAGTGATAGCAGAGCAGGAGCCTACTGCACCTAAAGACTTCATCTGGCCAGCAACAGAGAAAGATGCAGCTGAGCAGGTGATTAGTAAAGTTTGGGCTAAAAGTGCGACTAACTTAACCTTTGCCCAACAACTCAATAAGGCATTAAATGCTGCGGAAAGAACTCAAAACGTAGAGCTGCTATTAAGCAGCAATACCCCAACAAAGCTCTTCCTGCATATGCTTCACAGTAAAGGGGTTCCAGCGCAGGAGGTCAGTGGCTTATACCTTGAAGATCAGCGCCGTAGACAACAATTAAGTAGCTTTGTTGAAGTTTACAATGATGGTGAGTGGATACTGTTCGATCCATCAAACGGTACTCAAGGCCGAAAAGACAACTTACTACTTTGGGATCGCTCAGGGAAATCAACCTTAGATGTTACCGGCGGCGTTAACTCACAAGTTAACTTCTCCATGCTACAAGACACACGCTCAGCCCTTGCCACCTCTTTGGATGTCATGAAAAATCAAGGAGCATTAGATTTCTCCTTGTATCAACTTCCACTTGAAGAGCAAAGCCTATTTAAAGGGATATTATTGATCCCTATTGGCGTGCTTATGGTCGTTTTTCTACGTGTTATCGTTGGACTTAAAACCTCTGGCACTTTCATGCCAGTGCTTATTGCCCTCGCATTTATTCAAACAACACTGCTCACAGGTTTAATTGGTTTCATTCTTATCGTAGCCTGTGGCTTGATGATCCGCTCCTACTTGTCACAGCTCAACTTACTGCTTATTTCACGAATATCGGCAGTGATCATTGTTGTTATAGGCATCATAGGCATATTTACTCTCCTGTCCTACAAGTTTGGTTTGAGCGAAGGCTTAACCATCACCTTCTTCCCGATGATAATCTTAGCTTGGACCATTGAGAGAATGTCTATCTTGTGGGAGGAGGAAGGTCCTAAAGAGGTACTTTTACAAGGCGGAGGAAGCTTATTTGTCGCAACACTAGCCTATCTGGCCATGAGCGCAACTTGGGTTCAGCACTGGGTGTTTAACTTCCTTGGTATTCATCTTGTGATATTGGCGATTGTCTTACTGATGGGACAGTATACAGGTTACCGTTTACTCGAACTTAGACGCTTTAAGCCATTGGCAGGGGATAAGTAATGAGATTCGAATTTGCCATGCCTTCTTCGCTGCACAAGAGTGGCGTCTTGGGCATGAACAAGCGCAATATTGACTATATTGGTCGTTATAATCCGCGTAAGTTTTATAAGCGTGTCGATGATAAACTCACCACAAAACAGCTAGCGATAGCCAATGATATTGCCGTCCCTGCACTCATTGGTGTTGTACGTGAACAACATGAGATTGAAGAGATCCCAGCTATGGTCGAGGGCGAATCAGGGTTTGTTATCAAACCTTCGAAGGGCTCTGGCGGTAAAGGGATCTTGGTAATCACTAAAGTCGAAGGTGATCGCTACTTTAAGCCTAATGGCCAGGAGGTCACACACAGTGAAATCTATCGCCATGTATCCAACATCTTAAGTGGCCTATTCTCGCTTGGTGGTGCCCCAGATGTAGGTATCGTCGAGGGCTTGATCCAATTCGATCCTGTATTCGATGGATACTCCTATGAAGGTGTACCGGATATCAGATTAATCGTCTACAAGGGCTTCCCTGTTATGGGGATGCTAAGACTTTCGACAGCAGCATCTGACGGTAAAGCGAACTTACACCAGGGCGCGGTTGGTGTTGGTGTCGATATTGGTACAGGTAAAGGGCTACATGCGGTGCAATTTGACACTCCAGTTGATCTGCACCCTGATACCAATAAAAAATTAACCGACATTCAGGTACCTCAGTGGGATTTTTTACTTAATACCGCCTCAAAAGCCTATGAGATGTGCGAAATGGGTTATCTGGGCACAGATATGGTACTTGATAAAGTGAAAGGGCCACTTCTGCTTGAGCTTAACGCCAGACCAGGACTCGCCATTCAGATCGCAAATGGAAGGGGAATTCTTCCCTATCTAAATCATGTCGATTCGTTAGGCAACCATAATATGACAGTAAGTAAACGTGTTGAATATGCTAAAAAGCATTTTAGCCATAACGCTGAAAGTTAGTTTTTTACTAACAGTTACAACGGCGGCTCAGGCCGCCGTTTCACCACTGCCCATACTCATAGATCAGTGTCTACAACTCCCCTCACCTGCAAAACAGCTCTCTCAATCTGACACTGAGCGACATACACAACAAAATACGCGCACCCAGAGTCATCAGTTAGAGCTAACTTTACTGAGCTTGTTTAACATTAAAGACCGCCTAGCCTATTACAAAACTTTCCCACTCAAGCCTCTATACAAAGAGGGGCTGCTCCAGTGCCAGCTCCGTCTTTCGGATATGGTTGATGACACCCTTAACCTGCCTCAGATCCATCAACTTGCCTCCTCCTTACTAAAAAGTGGTGATCCAGAGTTAAGCCAACTGGGCATACGAGTCAAAAGATTAATTAACGAAAATAAAGCGCAAACCTTTAAGTCTCAACTCTATACTGCATTGGCCAGCATCAGGCAGGGGCTGAGAAGTAAAGATCTGACCTTAACGTTTTCCGGCACATCATGCCAGCTTCCCGTTAATAGTCTTGAAGTAAATAGCACTCAGGATAACTTTCATCAATCTATTGCTTCCTACTTACTTGAGCAGGATGACAAATCTTGTCAAAAACTTGTCTGGCAGGCATACCAAGGACGAGCGAAAGATAAAAGCACTCCGGCGTTAACCCGTATTGCCAACCTCAAGCATCGTGAAGCAATAAAAGCCGGATTTAAAGACCATAGCTCCCATGCATTATCAAACCAGTTTCTCTCCTCAACAGAACTGGTGGGAGCTTTTCTCGATATAGAAACAGCCTTATTCAATACTCCACCGTGGGAGATAGGACAGAGATTAGCTGCTGCAGATAAGACGCTAGTCAAACAAGTCAGCTCAGCAACCTTTATTCAACAGATCTATGGTAAAGCCAAAAAACTTGGATTTAAATTTGAGGTAGTAACCGAGCATATTCATCGCATATGGCATCAAAATAGACTGTTAGGAGAGATCTATCTCAATACAAGCAAGCGCGCAGGCGTTTACAGGTTAAGAGCTCCCATTCTGGGGTTTCAGTTTGCCCAGATACAGCTCAATATGAAGCCAGAGCTCTCAAGCTTACGTGATAAACAACAGCTCGTGTCGGCAATGGCCACAGCAATATCCGAGCTCTCTAGTAGTAGTCATTACTATCTCGTCAACACCTTAGGTGAGACCTCTGACAGCTATCTTTTAGGCCAACTCTGGTTAACTGAGTTTCTCTCTGAAGACATACTGGAAGTTAAACAACCTGGAAGCAGAGAGGAGATAGCCAGTAAATATTCCACACAACTAAAAGTATTTCGCGCCAAAGTGGCTTTAAATTTTTATCAGAACAAGGACACGAAAACTTACCACGATCTCGCAGCTGAATTTAGTCATGCCTTTGGTCAAACTTGGTCAGAAACAGATAGTTACCCCTATAGCTTCTTTGCGCTTGCAGATCTCGGTCCACTCTATTATCAGGATATTTGGCAAGAAGCATTAGCCGATTTAATATTCCAAAGCACTAAGGGCTGTATAAACCAACAAAAAGTATTGGCGCAGTTGTTGATCAATGAAGATTCACTCAGCCTTAGCCAAGTCTTAACCACCTTGCTAGGTGAGCCTGTTGATCCCATTTCACTCATTAAAAGGATAGAAGATGTCTCCTACTCTAAAGACAAGTCTGCTCTCTCTTGCACTCTTTAGTATCACAGCAATCACGCCAGCCATTGCCGCTAAGAGTGATCTAGAACTAGATACCCCTACTCACCAACAGGTTTATGATGGCATAAAAAGTAATCTTGAAGATCACCTTTATCAGCTACCTCCCAGAGTCCAAGGGCATTATGGGATTAGACAATACCGAATGACTGGCAATGATATTTATGCGAACGCAGCCCTTGTTGATCTCTATGCAGTAACAGAGTCTCAAGCCTTCTACGCATGCCAACTAGATAAACCTGGCTTCATTGATACAGAAGCTAAGAAAGCGATATCAGTGCTCGGTAAAGGACCGAGAGCCAAAGCACGTAAAAAAGCCCTTAAACCATTTCCAGAGTTTCTTTTTTATACCGATGTATTGTTGCGCTTCTCTAGCCGTATCGATGAGTTTGGATTAACTGGCCCCTGTAATGACAAGCTTATCTCAACGCTGAAGAAAGCTAACCTAGAACAGGGATTAACCGATAAGGCGATGATCAAATCATGGGCAGCCCAACTAATTAACTATGTATATTGGGCAAAGCAGCTCGGAGTTGGGGATTACCTTTCATCTTATAAACAAGCATTTATTGAAGTTTACCCCAATGAGAACGATCATAAATTAAGTAAAAAGCAGTTTAGAAACAAACTCTATGGCATGACACACTTTATTTTTGCTGCCAGTGAGTATTACCAACACCAAGTCGATGCCAAAGAGTTTGACTGGATATTGAAATACTTTGAAAACAACATCGAGCGGATACTTAAAGATGCAACTGACGATATTATCGCTGAAGTAGGGATAAGTTTTCATCTAGCTGGGCTATCAGATAACAAAGTGGTATCACTTACACAAAACCACATTATCAATGCCTATGATCCTAAAGAGCAGTTTATTTTATCCCCGATGGGAAATCCAGATATGGCAATGGGTGAGCATAGAAACGTGTTAGCCATGATGTTACTTGACTGGCCAAAGGAGCTTCATCAAGGTCCCTACTTCCATAAAATTAAAGCGACGAAGAAATACCTCCCTAAGCTCGTCGAGATAAAACAATAGTTTTAACCCCGTTGGCTTGAGCAGTGCTCAAGCCAACGGGCAATGTTATCGACCACAATGGGATCGAACATGGACAGAGCAAAATCAACCCTTGAACAATGGCGGATCCTTCAAGCTGTAGTCGATCATAGCGGCTACTCTCAAGCTGCCAAACAACTAAATAAAAGCCAATCCTCCTTGAATCATGCGGTTGCAAAACTGCAAGATCAGCTTGGTGTACAACTACTTGAAGTCAAAGGACGAAAAGCCTACTTAACGGCTCAGGGAGAGGTACTGCTGAGACGCTCTAGGCACATCACAAACTCTGTTAATGAGCTTGAACAACTGGCAAATAATTTAGAGAAAGGTTGGGAGCCAAACCTGACAATCGCCAGAGAGATTATCTACCCCATGCCCACACTTGTTAACGCATTAAAACGATTCCAACCAGATAGCCGAGGTACAAGAGTCACGATTTTAGATTCAGTGATCAATGGGACTCAAGAGTTAATCCGCGACGGTGAGGTAGATATAGCAATATGTGGCGGAGTGCCACCAAAGGGGTTTATTGCAGAACCCTTGTGCCACATAAACTTCTTACTGGTGTGTCACCCCAATCACCCACTGTGCTCTGAAACAGTTATTGAAGATGATCTTATCTTGGCTCAACATCTACAGATAGTCATTAAGGACACAGGTCAATCCATTAGCACTGAAGCAGGCTGGTTAAAAGCGGAGCAAAGATGGACTGTATCAAATTTTCATGAAGCGATAGAGATCCTTGAACAAAATATTGGTTTTTGTTGGGTACCTGAATATCTGGTTTGTAACTTAATCCAAGCGGGTAGACTTAAGAAGTTACGCTTAAAAGGAAACACCCACAAAAAAGCGCTATTGCACTTGGTGATCCCAAATCGCGATCTACAGGGACCAGCAAGTGAACATTTGGAGTCGCTAATTTTAAGAGAACATAAGAAAGATATTGATTAAACAGAAAAACTTAAAGAGCTAGCGACACTGGATCTGGGCTCATAGCGCTCTGAAACAGTCTCTGTTAAATAGTGATGGGAGTCCGTCTCCAAAGTCATTGATTGGGCACTGAGCTGACTATTTATCTTATCAACTGAGTCAGACACAGGATTAACCTCATCAAGCTGAGGCTTAGTAATGGCGCCAGTTTCATCCACATCACCAGCCGTTGTAAACTTAGGAGGGTCAAAAATAGGGGTCTGATCAATACTCGATTGTGCACCAAGCAGTGGAGCCATCTCCTCAATAGAGGGCGCGTCGTTAACTCTTTGCTCCGCCAACTCAGCTCTAGCTTGATTTAACTTTCTCATCGCCTCTGCTGCCACTCGAATATCAGCCATAGAGGGATCGGTTGGTGCCATCGCAGCAGCGTACACTTGCCTCATCTTGTTGATTGTCGCTAAAGGGTTACCTGGCACAGTAGAGATATCAATTGAGACCTCTCCGTCGACAGCATAACGTCTACCATCACTGCCCTGCTCATAACTTAGCTGTGGACTCTGAGCATGTACGCCACCTACAGTTGCATGCGCTTGTTCATGAGAGCGAACCTCCGCATCTCTCTTCGCTAGTTCAGCTAAGATCTTTTGCTCTAATACTAACGCTTTGGCACTGCTCTCTTCTGAAGCTTTATCTTCCTCTTGTGTTGATTCAAAAGGATTAAAAACTGGTTTACTTCCTTCATCAATATGTTCAGGTCTTTCCTGACTAGGTTCGAGTGAAGGCTTGGATGCTGACTCTTGCCCTGAAAATACAGGAGATGCATCTGCACCAGTTACAGGGCTAAAACTTGTATCAGGTTCAAGTTGGGGCTCCTTAACACCTGTTATCTGGCTAGCGGGTAGTTCACCGCCCTGTTGTAATGCAGAGCTACTTATATTTGTACTTGTACTCACCAAACCATTAATAGATAAGGCACCTTGAGTTAAACTAAAGCTGCTAGGGGGTAAAGAGGAACTTACGGGTGGCAATTCCGCGGTTAAGGTCGACTCAGCTCCTAACTCTGCTCCTATTTGAACACTTAAATCCGCTGCTGTATTGGCATTAAGTGAAGCATTATTAACTTCAACAGTCGGTGGTGCATGGTTTGAAGATAAAGTGCCTTTTAGGGTTGGCTTAGTCGATAACGAGCTTGGGGATGTAGAGTTTGGCGATACCGTTACAGTCGAAACAGATGTCGAGTAGGATATTCCAGACAAGCGCTTTGTGGGCGAAAGGTTATCACTTCCCCCCGACAAAGCAGATGAAACATTAACGCCTAGCATGGAAACTAGACCTCAATATTAATAATTGTACCCAAAGTTTCTGATGAGGTTTCTAGCACTTCAGCAGCGGCTTCACCTTGATTTTGTGCCTCAACGGCTGACACTAACGCTTCTGTTTTATCTACATTTTCAACGGGTCTAGCTTCTTGCGTCTCTGCACTTTGGGTCGGTTGAGCAGGTGGTGTTGGAGAGGCAACATCAACTGTGGCTTGTGTTAAACCAGTCTGCGCACTCTGCAACCCGACTTGACCGGATGAAAAACTGGGTGGTATTTGCATAGCTTTGGCTCCAAGTCAGCTTCAAATAAATATTAAAATCAGCTCTAACATTAAGCTCTGAGGCATTGCAGCCTCAAGGTTAATTATTGACCACCCCAACTAAAAAGTACAGTGTTAACGCTGTTTTTATGCCTGTCCATAGCTATAACACTTGCTATACCCAAGCTGATTCCCAGTCTTTCCAAACAGGATTAAACCCCCTATCTCTCATTGCCACGCAAACTTCAACAGGTGTACGCTCATCACTTATCTCAAACTGATCAAGCTGAGTATCAGGCAATAAGTAGCCACCGGGCTGTGTTGAACTGCCTGCGCTTAACTGAGTCACCCCTAAACCGAACAAATTATTACGTAACTCAGCCGACTCTCTAGTCGATAGACTGATCTCAAGCTGATGATTAAAGAGTCGAAATGCGCAAATTAGTTGTACCAACCCTCTATCAGTTAGCTCTACTTTAGGTGATATCCCCCCTGTGCAGGGGCGTAATCTCGGTAACGATACACTGTAGCGGCTTCGCCAAAAATGAGACTCAAGATAAGTTAAATGGTGGCCCAATAACAGTGCATCCAAACGCCAGTCATCTAAACCAAGCAGTACACCTAAACCAATTTTATCGACACCTGCTCTAGCCACCCTTTCAGGAGTCTCGAGACGATACTCAAAATTTTGTTTATTTCCTCGTGTGTGGTGCTCGGCATAGGTTTGCGGGTTGTAAGTTTCCTGATAGATCATCACGGCATCGAGCCCAAGTCCTGCCAACTGGGAATATTCAGCCTCTTTGAGTGGTTGAACCTCCATCGCCACATAACTGAACTGACTTTTAACGCTTGGCAGAACTGAGCTAAAGTAATCAATGCCAACTTTAGTTTCATGTTCACCTGAAACCAGCAATATTGAGTCATAATCCATCGCTTTTACCACTCGCATCTCAGCATTTAACTCATCTAGACTCAAGGTCTTACGCTTAATGCGATTGCTCATGCTAAAGCCACAATAATCACACTCATTCGCACACAGGTTAGAGAGGTATAGCGGCAAATACATACCAATATTCGCCCCAAAACGTTGGCGAGTGAGACGTGCGGAGGTTTGCGCCATCTGTTCCAGATAAGGCTCTGCAGCTGGAGATAAAAGCGCCAGTAGGCTCTCTAAGGAACCTTCCGGATGCTGCAACGCCTGCTCAACATCTTTCCCCGTGCATGAGTAAAGTTTTAGAGATAACTTTTCACGTGATAGCCCTTGTAAATAACTAAGAAAGCTCATTTAAATGCCGTCGTTAATTTAAAGAATACTTGAGGCTTACTGATCATTTAAAAACCCCGTTAGTGGACTGGTATTGATAGCCTGCTGACTCACCTGCCCCAGCCCTGCAAGGTATGCAGCCCTGCCAGTCTGCACAGCCTGAGCGAAGCATTGCCCCATGGCTATTGGGTCGGCGCTACTTGCTATCGCTGTATTGACCAACACTGCATCAGCACCTAACTCCATCGCTCTGAGCGCTTGAGACGGTGCACCGATCCCCGCATCAACAATCACAGGAACATTCGCCTGCTCGATGATGATCTTAAGAAATGGCTCAGTAGCTAGCCCCTGATTAGAGCCAATAGGGCTCCCCAGAGGCATCACAGCCGCACACCCAACCTCCTCTAAACGTCGACACAACACAGGGTCGGCATGAATATAGGGCAGAACCACATACCCCTTTTCGCATAACTCCCTCGCCGCCTCTAATGTTTCAATAGGATCAGGCATTAAATATTTAGGATCAGGGTGTATCTCTAACTTAATCCAATTGGTATTAAGCACTTCTCGAGCAAGTTCAGCGACAAATATCGCCTCTTTTGCGTTTCTTGCGCCGGCAGTATTGGGCAAAAGCTTAACGCCACTATGTAAAAGAGGCGATAAGATATCATCACTGCCAGTTTTAAGATCTAGCCTTTTCATCGCCATGGTGACCAGTTCAGACTCAGAACCTCTAATCGCCGCTAACATCGTCTTAGAGGATGAAAACTTTCCCGTGCCTGTAAACAATCTTGAATGAAACTCATGTTCCGCTATTTTCAACATATTAGCCTCCTGCTACTACAGAGAAGATCTCTATTTTATCGCCTTCTTTACAGCATCTCTCCTGCCAAGCTGCTCTCGGAACGAGCACTGAGTTACACACCAGAGCCACAGATTTAATCTTTACCCCTTGACCATCAACGAGCGCCTTAAAACTTTGGCTACTTGAGATTGTTAAGGGCTCATCGTTTATATAGATATTCACGCTTTCCATCAGTTTTCCTCTAAGCAACGAGCGTTATACTGCCGCGTCTGAATATGGTTTCGACACACGGGACAAGCAGGGTCTTGACTAAGCTGTGCTTCATACCAAGAAAACTTGAGCCCATCAAATCTAAGCAGCTTCCCAAATGGCTTGCCCACTCCCAGCAGAATATTCATCGCCATAAGGCTCTGCATAGAAGCTAGCGTCCCTACCATAGGACCCAGTACTCCTGCTGTGCTGCAGTTTTGAGTGACTTGTGTGTCATGGGGAAACAGGCAGTGATAACAACCCGCCTCAGACGCTCTTTGCATATCAACCGCAAAGAGAAAACCACTGAAATGGCTTACGGATGCCGTGACCAATGGCGTATGAGTCTCAATGCAGGCTTGGTTTACAGTGTGCCGCGTTGGCAAGTTATCACTGCAATCGAGCACTAGGTTGACCCCTTCTATGTATCTGTTGATATTCTTAGTTGATAACCGCTGCGTGATGCTTTGAACCTCACATGTCGGCTTCCTTTGCATCAACTTCAAACTCGCGCATTTAGATTTATACTCACCGATATCATCATCATCAAAGAGAAGTTGTCTTGGCAAGTTGGAAACTTCAACCCGATCATCGTCAGCTAAAATAAGCTTTCCCACACCACAAGCTGCTAAATACTGAGCCGCAAGCTGACCTAAACCACCAACACCAACCAGTAACACCTTGGCACTTTTAAGAGCAAGCTGACCATGCTCACCCACTTCAGGTAACAAGACCTGTCTCGAGTAGCGCATAAAATCACTGTCACACAGTGGCATTACACACCTCCCACTTTTGAGCAAGCATCCTAAATGCACCAGCTGGATCTCCAGCTTGAGTGATCGCCCTCACCACAGCAATGTCATGAACTCTCGTGTGCTTTACCGCTTCAAGTTTCGACTCATCAATGCCACCTATGGCGACCAAAGGGTAATGAGAGCCTAGCAGCTCAACATATCGACTGAGTTTATTAAGACCCTGAGGTTTAGATGGCATCACCTTTGTAGTAGTCGGAAATATATGTCCTAGAGCGATATATGATGGAGCAATCTGATGAGCAAGTAGCAGTTCAAAATAACTATGACTCGACACACCTAACGCGATACCCGCACTCGCTATCTTGGTCAAATCTGCCGTGTAAAGATCTTCCTGCCCAAGGTGTACTCCATAAGCCCCATGCTTAAGTGCAAGTTGCCAATGATCGTTGATAAACAGCTTGGCTTTATAATCTCGACCTAACTGAATCGCCGAGCAGATCTGCTGTTCAATATCATCAGCCAATCCCTCTTTTATCCTGAGCTGAATGGTTTTAGCCCCCGTTTCAAGTAAGGAGTGTAATAACCTCAAATCAGCAACAACAGGGTAAAGACCCAAGCGCTCAACAATTGGCTTAAATTTGATTCTATCTGGCAGCGATGGGCCGGAGTCCAATGCAGAGATACTTGGGTAGAGTGTCAGATCTGATGGCCAAGAAGTACGAGCGAGCGTTCCAGCCCCACTTCCTGGTTGAAAACTCGCTGCGATCCCAGCTGTAACATAGGCTTTTGCTACCACGATCGCATCATGAAGCACATAACCTTGTCCCATCACACTGGCAATAGCTGAGCTTAAAGTGCAACCACTGCCATGGGTATTGTCACTGTTTATACGTGGACCAGATAGCAGAAAGGTTCTTCCTTGATGAAAAATAGAGCTTCCTTTCGCCTCTCTACAGACAAAAATATCTTGAGCACAATCCCTAAGCCAAGTAGGTCCGAGATCGCCTCCTTTTGCTAATACATGGCAGTTAAGTTGCTCTGATAATTGCTCAGCCGCCAATACACAATCAGCTTGATCGACTAAAAATGACTCTGCTTCACTCATTGCAGGATCAGGCTTAGCCTTTATCTCCACCAGCGCGGCTAGCTCGGTAATATTGGGCGTAATTAAGGTGAGTAAATTTTTAAATGGCGAAAAATCTAAACTTGAATTTAGATTATCGCCACAGGTAGCAAACATCACAGGGTCGAGGATCACACTAACCTCAACACCTGCTTGCTTACAGTACTCGGCTAACGTTTCCCTTAGCCAGCTCGCTAACATCAAAACCTGACTTTGATTTGCCAACAGCCCAATTTTTATCGCAACAGGTGGCAGATCATGTAGCAAGGTATCAAGCTGTGACTGAAACATTTGAGGGGAAACAGCCTCAACCAAATTAACGGCCACAGAAGATTGCGCAGTAACACAGGAGATGACACTACAAGAATGACATCCTAGATCGTTCATGGTTAATAAATCAGCTTGTATGCCTGCCCCGCCACCACTATCGGAGCCTGCAATCGTCCACACTACAGGCCTATTAACTGAAGAACTCAGTGTTGAGTTTGCCATCGATTAAGCCTCTGCGTCCGCGAGTTCTTCATCAACGACAGCCGTTTCATGGTAAAGCTCTGCGCCTTTAGCCTTGAACTCTGCAGACATTTGCGCCATTCCAGTTTCTATTTCTGAGGCACTTTTAGCCTGATAACTGGCATGAGATTGCAGCTCAACCTCTTGAGATGCGGCGTAATCACGTACCTCTTGGCTAATCTTCATAGAGCAGAATTTAGGCCCACACATGGAGCAGAAGTGAGCCACTTTTGCCGACTCTTGAGGCAGAGACTCATCGTGATAAGCGCGAGCTGTCTCAGGGTCGAGTCCTAAGTTATATTGATCTTCCCAGCGGAACTCAAACCTTGCCTTAGAGAGCGCGTTGTCACGGATCTGTGCCGTTGGATGCCCTTTAGCCACATCACCAGCATGAGCGGCAATTTTGTATGCGATAAGCCCTTGCTTAACATCTTCTTTATTGGGCAGACCAAGGTGTTCTTTGGGGGTAACATAACAGAGCATGGCGCAGCCGTACCATGCGATCATTGCCGCACCGATCCCCGATGTAAAATGATCATAGCCAGGCGCGATATCGGTGGTTTGTGGCCCTAAAGTGTAAAACGGCGCCTCATCACAGAGTGCTAGCTGCTTATCCATGTTCTCCTTGATTAAGTTCATCGGGATATGGCCAGGGCCTTCGATAATGGTTTGAACATCATACTCCCACGCTATTTTAACCAGCTCTCCTAAGGTCTCTAACTCACTAAACTGAGCCTCATCGTTGGCATCTGCGATAGAGCCTGGACGCATGCCATCACCCAATGAAAGCGAGACATCGTAGGCGGCGCACAGTTCACAGATCTCTGTGAAGTGTTCATAAAGGAAGTTTTCACTATGATGAGACAAACACCACTTAGCCATGATCGAGCCACCACGAGACACAATACCTGTCACCCGTTTTGCCGTCATGGGTACATAGCGAAGTAGAACCCCTGCGTGAATCGTAAAGTAATCAACGCCTTGCTCTGCCTGCTCAACCAAGGTATCTCTAAACACCTCCCAGCTAAGATCTTCAGCAACACCATTGACCTTCTCTAATGCTTGATAGATGGGTACGGTTCCTATCGGCACTGGAGAGTTACGTATTATCCACTCACGGGTTTCATGAATGTAGCGGCCAGTGGAGAGATCCATCACGGTATCTGCGCCCCAGCGGGTTGACCAAACCAGTTTCTCAACCTCCTCCTCAATGGATGAAGTCACGGCAGAGTTTCCGATATTGGCATTCACCTTTACCAAGAAGTTACGGCCAATGATCATAGGCTCAGCTTCAGGATGATTGATGTTCAAAGGAATAATTGCACGACCGCGGGCCACTTCTTGACGCACAAACTCAGGGGTGATCACTTGCTCGATAGAGGCACCAAAGCTTTCTCCTTTGGCTTTTTGCCTTAAAACTGGATCGGTGATCCCAGCCTGCTCCATATTTTCACGGATGGCGATGTACTCCATCTCAGGAGTGATAATTCCATTCCTTGCATAGTGGAGTTGAGTCACACGCTTGCCTGATTGAGCTCTGCGTGGAGGAAGCAGTGAATCAAACCTGAGATGATCCAAGCCATCATCAGCTAAACGTTGCTGGGTAAAGCCTGAGCTAACACCAGCAAGTTGCTCTGTGTCAGCTCGCTCCTCAATCCAGCTTTGTCTAAATTTATTCAAGCCTGCGCGTACATTTATCTCTGCATCAGGATCCGAATATGGCCCTGCACAATCATAAACTTTTAAAGGTGGGTTAGACTCAAGAATGGGATCGGCTTCGGTGCCGCCGACTAAAGTATCGGATTGCAAAATTTGACGCATACCAACACGCAGGTCTTCGCGACTCCCAGTCAGATAAACCTTCTCTGAATTAGGGTGTTGAAGTGGTGTTAAAGTATCAATAAATTGTTGAGCTTGAGCTCGGGTTTGACGACGATTTGACATAAGCAATCTCACTTAAAAAAAGAAATGAAGTTGCTTGCCAGGAGATGTTGAATAGCAGGTACATCAACAAAAAATGAAGATGCATCAGATAAAATAATAGATCGAATGATGATTTAATGGCTCATATCACATTCGAATTAATTGTTTTTATCATGCTTGTTTCCTTCGCGGGTATTAACCCGATCAGGTTCAACGGATCCCGAATTAACGGTCTCAGCCTTTAGGCACTCCGACAAGATGCCAAAGAGTATAAACGTAAAACTGTTAGCTAAACAAGCCAATAAAACCAAACAAAATGATTCATCGGTGAAAACTTTTAATCAAAACTAACCTATTGATAAAAATTAATTAAAATATATAAATTCAGAATTGAATTTAACTCTATACATTTAGAGTGAAAATATTTCATAAAAAGATTAGCGTTTTATTCCCATCTTTTCTGCCTGCTTGGCAATCGCTTTTTGCAGATCTGACACCAATGACTTCCCATCACATCGAAATGGATAACCTAAATTCTCTGCATGGGGGTTAAGTGGGTTTGGAGTTTTAACTATCCGGTAACAGGTAGAACCTTGTTTGACGATTCGATTGGGATCCAACTCACTGTCTAAGGTTTTTGTCTCTTCCCAAATATTATGCTCAGGAAGTGACAAGATGATCATATCGCCATCCATCTCACTTAACGAACGTTTTCTGGTGTATCTATCTGACTGCGATATCACAAGCTCATCAAGCGCTTGCTCTCTCTGGCGCTGAAAATAGCTGCGGGTTGATTGACTTAAACTTCCCGCGGGTTTCGCACTTACCATGTCGTTACTATTATCAGTCTCTTTACCTGCGACAACATCTAGTTGCTTATTCTGTTGTGCTTTAACGCTAACCTCCTCCTGATCTTTGCTGATTTGAGGGAGGTCACTCTCTTTGACTAGAGATTTATCTAGTGGATCAGGGCTAACATTTTCGTTCTCTTTCACGGTATCTTTAATAGTCTCCACAACCTCTTTTATCACTTTAGGTTCAATTTTAGGCTCATAATAGATATAGGCGTTCAGTTTAGGCGCTTGATGCTCGGGAAGCTTTAACGTCTGTGGTTGCCAAACATGATGCAACATACCAATCAACACAAAATGGCCAATAAAAACGAGGAGTAATACAAGAGTTAGTTGTCTATAGTGGGGCATAAATTGAGAGGCCTGTAGCTGACCAATCTCTGTATCCCTAACACTTATACCACTAGTACTAAAGCTAGTAGCTGAAGATTGCTCCTCTTCAGAACTTGCCCCCACTAGTCTGTCATCGATTAAGTGAAACAACTCATCCTCAGTTGAACCTTGACGTTTAGCTGTAAAAGGCAACAGATGAGTCTCATCTACAGAGTTCAAATCACTCTTAATTGAGTTCTTCGTTAAGTTCTTGATGATGTCATCTTGGGGAGTTTGGTCGTTTACCAAGTGTTTATTGTGTTGATTACTTTCCATCTCTTGTTATATCAATTCCATTTATATCAAGGCGATTTATATCGAGCTTATTGACACCTATCTCAACCCGATAAACAGTGAACATATCTCTATACCAATTGCTATTAAGATAAAGATATGGATATAAAGTTCCTTCAACCTTGAATTGAATAATTTTCCTTTGCTTAGTCAACTCACATAAAAAGGATAAAGGTGAAAACTTCATTCATATAAATAAAAATAAGCTTACACGTGTACGCTCAATGCTAGTGTTAGCTAGTTATTGCTGTTAGACTCGTTAAAAAGGTCTAACCAGAAGTTGATTTACTCTATGTCATCACAGGAAATATGCCATCAAGCCCCTGCTGAGCAAGTGCTTAATTCAAGTGGCTATACGCTTCATGAAGAGCTAGCAAACAGCGTCAGCCATGCCCTAGGGATTATCGCAGGTATCATTGGGCTTATTTTCTCTGTTATCAAAGGACAAGACACGCTAACTTCTGTGCAGATGCTAGGTGTTGTGATCTACTGTAGCAGTATTATTTTACTCTTTTCTTGCTCGACGGCATACCACAGCGTCTCAAACCCAAAGTGGAAACATAGGCTGAAAATAGCCGATCATTGCGCTATCTATTTCCTTATTGCTGGAACCTATACACCATTAATGTTAATCGCACTTAAAGGTGAGCAAGCCACTGTTATTTTAATTGCGATCTGGTCTTTGGCTGTGGCGGGAGTGTTATTTAAAACCCTGTTTATTCATCGTTTTAAAAAATTCAGTGTGATGCTTTACCTCGCCATGGGTTGGCTATGCGTCACCGTAATGAGTGATATGATAGCGGCAATGTCGCCATTAGGGTTTCAACTTCTATTAGCTGGCGGTCTTTTTTACAGCCTAGGGGTGGTGTTTTATGTGGGTAAACGGATCCCCTATAATCATGCTATTTGGCATCTATTTGTACTCGCGGGCGCCATCAGTCACTTCCTCTGTGTCTACCTCACCTTGCTTTAAAGCTGTATTATCTTTGATTTAATGCGATATAGGCAGCTTCCAACTCCAATGCTTCTTCAGTCATCTTGGCTGAATGACACAGTTGGATAATACACTCTAAGGTGCATAATCCTCCAGGGATCTGATTGCGCCTCAAGTTAAACTGAGAGTCTCCTCCCTGTGTTAATGCATATTTGCTCGCAGTGGCAAGATAGGGACTCTGCCTTATCATCTTTCTCGCCTCTTGCCAGGTTGCATCTAAAATAATGATAGTTTCAGGTATCTCATTCAAATACAGGCTTAACTCCTCCATTGGGGTTTGAAGCATTGAATCACCGGTCTCTTTGGACAAAACAGGTTTTGGAAAAAGCACTGCCGCCTTGTTACTAGATAGTAGATGTACTATCCCATCATCCGCTTCAACTCTTGACCAGATCACGCGTGAGCACCAGTGTGGAAATAACTCTAGCGCTTTGCCCCCTGTATTGGTTAAACGCGTAACCTCTCTCTCATGGGTTAACAAAATAACCTTCATCTATCTAGGTCCAACATTAAATATATTCCTCTTCGCACTCTCTACTAGCAGATAAGCTATGACCCAGTTATAATTGCGAACAATTATCATTACATGGCGCTTTAAGTAAGCCATCTACTATGCTTCTACCAATATCAGGCCTTTTTTCACATCTGCAGTTTAAATTATTCAGCTATTTTGCCATCTCACTTTTAGCTATTTTACTGATAGCAACCGCCATTGAAAGCTTGGTATTAAATAAATTGCTCACTTTACCTTCAACCACACAGGAGCAGCTCACAGAACTTGCCAGTGAAGCAAAAGTTTTTATTAGAAACAGCGATATAGAGGGGTTAACTCAATGGGAAAAACAGCAGGTATTCACGCTTTTTATTCTCAATAACGATCTTCAAGCGCTCACTAAGCGAGAGATGCATCCTCATTTTGTTTTTAAGCTTAAGTATTTAAAGCAGCTTAAACAACCGATGGGGGATCGTGTTCAAAAGCCCTTAATCGCTGTTCCTTTGGGTAAGCACCTTATCAATAATAAAAGGCAAGAGTTAACGTTAGTGGTGCAGCTCAATGCTGCACTTCATCCAGCACAACAGCTAAGTAGTAGCTTATGGGTAATCCGCACACTTGTCGGTTTTGCTGTACTCGTGATGTTTAGCTCCATCCTAAGCAAATACTTAATCACTCCGCTCACACACCTGCAAGCTGGCACACAAGCATTAGCAAGTGGAGATCTTAATACCCGTATTGCTCAGCACTTCTCCACCAAAGAGCCTGAGTTTTATAAGTTAGCCACAGAGTTTGACCATATGGCTGAGCAAGTTCAGCAGTCGATGCTTAACCAACAAAGATTATTAAGGGATGTTTCACATGAGCTGCGTACCCCGTTAGCTAGACAAGAGCTGGCACTTCACCTTTTAAGCAAACAACTTAATGACTCACATCTTACTCTGTTACATAGACTTGAACATGAAAATGCAGAGATGTCAGCATTGATCAATACCATGCTTAACTTCAGTCGACTTAACAACGCTTATATTGATCTCAACATACAAGCAGTTCCAATCAATGAGATCCGCAGTAGATCACTTAACGATATTGAATTCGAGGCGAAAGCGGGACAAACCATTATCTGGCACTCTCAGCCAGACACTGTCACTCTGATCACTGATGTAGGCCTATTGACTCGTGCCATAGACAACGTACTCAGAAATGCACTTAAGTATGCGGGAGAGTGCTGCACCATAGAAGTGAGCTACATTAAGAGCCCTAACGGCGTTGTTCTTACCATTATGGATGATGGCCCAGGGATTGAGCACTCAGAGTTAGAGACCGTATTTAACCCTTTCACTCGTATGGATGATGCAAGGCATTCAAGTCAAGGGGGTTATGGCTTAGGATTAGCGATAGTAAAACAGAGCATGAAACTGTTAGGAGGCGAAGCTGTTGCCGAAAATGTAGATAAAGGCGGCTTAAAAATTAGTTTACATCTTCCCAGTTAGCGGTTAACGGTTAACGCGGCTCATATCGTTAAAAAGCCCATTACCTAAAGATAATGGGCTTTTTAATTGAAATACACAGCTTACTTTAAGCGTATTTGCTCACTTTTCTGAGTGCTATTTGTTGCTTTAACTTAGAAAGGTGATCGGTAAACACGACGCCATTGAGATGATCCATCTCATGTTGAAGCACTATCGCTAAAAAGGTATCAGTTTCAATTTCAAAAGGTGTTCCCTCTCTATCAAGGGCTGTCACTTTCACCTTCTCATTTCTGGCCACTTTAGCTCGGTAACCTGGGATCGATAAACATCCCTCTTCACCGACAAACTCGCCTTCTGCAGCGACTATCTCAGGATTGATCAAGACTTGAGGTTGATCTCTTTCAGGTGACAGATCGATAACCAATATCGCATGTTCACTGCCAACTTGTGTTGCAGCTAAACCAATTCCATCATCGGTGTGGTACATGGTTTCTAATAGATCATCAATAAAACCCTGCACCGCGCTGATATCAGTTACCGGTTTAGCTTTTCTTTTTAATCGTTCATCAGGGATGGTGAGAATATCGAGTACAGCCATTTAGATCACATTTCAGAGAAAAATTTGGCGTCATTATGACTTATTTTTTTCTAAAGGCAACTTTAACAATAGATTGTTCTAATCGAAATATTCAATTTCATAGGCTTGCAACGTGCATTTTTATCGATAAATAACAGGCTTTCTCGCTTGTATTACCCTTTTGTTATCGCTAGCATAACAAAATGTATAAAATATACGAAAATAATAAAAATGACTAAAGTTGCACGAACTCCGTTACCAAAGACCTTTTTTGTAGCAAATACCATGGAGATTTTTGAGCGTTTGGCTTGGTATGGCTTCTTTACCCTGTCATCACTCTATATGACCTCGCCAATACTTCAGGGAGGACTAGGGTTTAGTGAGCAGGAACGAGGCCTATTACAAGGGATGATCCCCTTCTTCCTCTACCTGGTCCCGGTACTTACTGGCGCACTGGCCGATAGATATGGATACCGGAAAATGTTCCTACTTGCATACGCCATCATGAGTCCCTGCTACTTCTTACTTGGTCAGGTTGACTCTTTTGCAGGTTTCTTTATTGCCTTTATGGGAGTTGCATTAGGTGCAGCCTGTTTTAAACCCGTGGTAACAGGCACTGTGGCTAGAACAACAGATGAAACCAATCGAGGCCTAGGTTTCGGCATTTTTTATATGATGGTCAATATCGGTGGCTTTCTTGGTCCGTTTATCGCCGGATATGTGCGTGCGATCAGTTGGGATTGGGTCTTTATTATGTCCTCATTCTGGATCGCCGTGAACTTCATCCCTGCCCTACTTTTTTATCAAGAGCCAACAGATCAAGCTAAGCAAAAGGGAAAACCACTAAAAGCTGTGTTATCTGATATTCAAGAGGTACTCGGAAATCTACGATTTGCTATCCTCTTTTTTGGTTCATTAGTGATCTTAATGGCTTATGGAGCTAAGTGGCTAACAGGCAATGAAACACTGCTCATCTACCTTGGCTGGTTTGTGGGCCACTATCTCTGGGATCTAAGTGCCAACACGCAGAAAAATAGACCTTGGTACAGACAGAAAATCACTGTAGGAAACAAACCCTTCGTCATCTATCTTTTGATCTTATCCGGCTTCTGGATGGTCTATCAGCAAATATTTATCACCTTACCTATCTATATTCGCGACTTTGTCGATACATCAGATCTCGTCGCGATATTGGCGCAATATCCACAGCTGCTGAAGTTTTTTGCCCACGTCGAGTTAAATGCGCTGCAAACAGAGTTATTAAGGCTATCCCAGGCTGTTTCTAATGGAGAGATTAATGTAAAACACGCCTACTTCGAACTGGTTCACCTAAAGGTAATGGTACCTATAAATGAATTAGCTCAAGGTCTCACCAGCATTTCTATCGATCCCGCTAAAGCCAGCGAATTGGCCCAAAGCTGGGGCAATCAGCATAGACAGGTCAACCCAGAATACTTAATTGGGCTTAACTTCCTCTCTATCGTTCTGCTGCAGATCATTGTTAGCCGTTTCATCGAACGTTTTCAAGCATTGCCAGTACTTGTGGGGGGAACTGTGATCTTGGCTCTTGGAACGGCCCTAGGCGGGATTGCTCACGGCATGATCATGGGCGGCATCATGGTTTTGACCTCCATCCTCGTATTCTCCATTGGTGAGATGGTCGCATCACCGAAAAGTCAGGAATATGTCGCCAGTTTTGCCCCACAAGATAAGAAAGCCATGTTTATGGGTTACTACTTCGTATCATCGGCTATCGGCTTTCTACTTGCCGGCCCGCTCTCGGGTTATCTCTACTCTGAAGTTGCAAAGCAGGCAGGTCGACCAGATCTAATGTGGTTTATCATTGGAGGATTTGGGCTTCTCACCGCCATTGGACTAGTACTTTTCAATAAGTTCAGTGCCAGCAAGCTCGTAGAGCAGCAGATAACTCAATCACCTGTTGAGGAAGCAAGGGTATAGAATGATTCTAAAGGGCGCATGTCGCTTAATCCCATGCGCCTAAACTTCTGTTGTGAACTAAATACTCAATTAAAACTGAGACTGCAGTGCAAATACCCATTGAGTATCTTCATGCTCAATCTCATCAATACGATGAGCTTCATAGCGATACCTCACCTCCCATGACCATTGCTCGCTTAAGCGATAACCCAGTGACAACCAAGCTTCGCTCTCAAAGCGCTCACGACCATCAATGGCTGCACTCGCTTGAGTAGTCAGTTGATTATACCATCGGTCGCTCCAAGGCTTGAGTACAGAGAAGCTGGCATTTGCCGCAAAGCTGTTACTGCTTGAGTGCTCATCAATACTAAGATAATTTGCAGCAAGCTCAGTAAAGACCAATGTCTCATACCAACCGACATATTCACTTATAACCCCGAATTGATACTGATAGTGGCTCAGACGACCTATCTCAGTGTCTGTTTTACCATGATTAACCTTGGCACTGATATTTAAACGATTGCCAGAAGATACTGGCGCATACAGATAAGATAGTGTCCATTTATCTCCTCCCATATTGGTATGTAACTCGATCTTTTGTGACTCTCCCCCTAATCGTCCACCCACCTTAAACACATCAGCATCAAAGCCAATACCTAGGGATGTTTTTAGATTAAGCGGATCCGCTATATGACGGTTTAGCTGAGCCTGAGCGGAGAGAGAAACAGTGGAGAGAAGAGCGGCCATTAATGGCAGAGTCACTCGAATAAGGTTTGGCATTGGTCACACCGTGAAAAAATCCTATTATCACGTTTAAAATATACAGCATCAACGATTTTTACCATATATTACAATGAAGTAACCTATAAATCACAGCTCACCAATGATTCAAATGAATGTATCAACTTCAAGCGTTTATGTAGCATATAGCTAGTCACCCCCCCAATATCTGGTTATGATAAAAACATGAGTAAGTGAGTAAGGTATCTGTTTTAGAGACTACCTATTTATGAGAAACAATTTAAGAAGTACCTATTTAGAAAGTGCCTATGTCAAAACAAGTAACTGTTAGCCCAATCGAAAAAATTTGGTTTATCGTTAACCTCATCCCTAAAGGTTATGTGTGCTCATATGGAAAAGTCGCTGATTTGGCAGGTCTTCCAGGCAGAGCACGATATGTCTCTACAGCATTGAAACGTGCACCAAAAGAGATGACATTGCCTTGGCACAGAGTAGTTAACAGCCAAGGAAAGATCTCTTTTGAGAGCAATACCCAGGCCTACCAAAACCAGATGGAGCGATTAAGACTTGATGGGGTTGAAGTGAACCGAGGCAAGATTTTATTGTCTCAATATGAGTGGAAACCAGATCTTGCTACGCTTATGTTCGAGATCCCTTTTTAATCGCCCTCCTCAACAAACTTGCTATAAGGCAGTTAGAAGAGCAAGATTAATAAACCTGTTGTCACTCAAATTAATCTGTCATCCATGCACCTCTTACGACTGTAACGAGCAAAACGCAGTAAAGTACACATTAAATAACAGAGTCGAGGAGATCGCTTTTGTCTGTAAGTAAACGTCTAATCGTCGCAGCACATCTTCTAAGCGCCAGCTTCACCCTTGCGGCTGCCCCAACACCTTTAACACCACAAACGGCTGAGTATCAAGTTAATTATGGCAACATCGAACTTGGTAAAGCCCGCTATCAGCTTCCTGTCGCCGAAGACAATGTCTATCAATATCGTTTTGACAGCGATGTAAGCCTACTTGTCCTTTCTGACAGGAGGAATGTGCGCAGTGAATTTACCTTAGATGGTGATCAACTCACGCCTATGCGTTATACCCATAACCGTAAAGGTACTGGTCCAAGTTTTCAGGAGCAAACCGCCTTCGCCAAGGGGCAGTCAGTAGTTCACAGTCGCTATAAAGATGAGCGAGCTAAACTCCCCTACACAGAAGTGTTATATGATCCCCTCATGGCGCAACTTCAATTCCGACTCGATATGGTTAAAGGAAAAAAAGAGCTCCACTACGCCATGGTAAAAGAGGGGGAAATAGATGAATATGATTTCCGCGTTGTCGGCAAAGAGCGCATGAACATTGACAGTGGCAGCTACGAAACCATCAAGATTGAAGTGGTAAGAGACAGCAAAAAACGTCAAACATTTTTCTGGATGGCACCGGATCTAGCCTATCTTCCTGTACGTCTTACTCACTTTGAAAAGGGCAGCAAACAGTTAGATATTAAACTATTAAGCTATCGATTCTCCGAACCACAACAAGACCTCACATCTGTATCTTCTAAGCCACAGCCCACAACACATCCATAAAAACAGCTAGCACTATCATAAATGCATGAGCGACGGCACAAAAATGTTGTCGCTCATGGGCAATGCATACCAACTCTATTGAAAAGCAGTCAACCTATACCCCCATTGTTCACTTGCATCGGGTGTTAAAACAAGTGTGTAGTCCAAGTTATCTTTTAACTCTAAAGTCTGTCGGTGTAATAGATTTAACGTACCATCAGTTTTCTTCTCAACTAAAGTGACTGTGTACTTATCCCTTGGTAGGGTTAAAGACTTCGTTTTGAGAAAGTTCCACTTTTTTATGAAGTGTTTAGCTGTTTCGACAGTTTCATTATTCCTAACAAAATATACTTCCAACCCATTTTTATCAGTCGCTAAATTCACTAATTTAGCTTGATATTCGTAGCTTCTCGGAGTCAAATTATGTTCAATAACAGATGCTTTAAGTTTCTTCTCTTTAGTAGGGTAAAATAAGATAGTCTTTGAATCACTTTGATTATAAGTGACTAATAAGTTGTCTAATAATTGTTCGCCAGTAACCGGGTCACTAACGCTTACATCATAATCGCCAAACTTTGTAGGAGTAAAAGCTGAAACTTGCCATCTAGTTACATCTTGTTTCTTCTCTTCACCATCTTTTCCTTTAAGCATGACTTGCAACTGTGCGCTATGCTCAAAGCCGTCATAAACCCTAAACTGAACGCTTTCGTTGATATCTGGATATGAACTAACAGTTTTTGACGATGAAACAACATCTAACTTCACACCATACTTAGATTGTCCAAAACCAGGCCTTATCATTAATTTGTATGTAGTCTGTAACTTTAAATCTATCTCCTTAGTCGTAAATATTGGCTCGTTACCTCCCGCTTTAGCGAGATAAACAACATACTTACCATTGACTAAAATCTCCGGTGAGGAAACCCCGAGATATTTGAGTTTTCCAAGATACTTTGCAGAGGAAAATCCATCTTCTTTTTTACCCACATAAATATCGAAATCTTGTACACCTTGGCTAACATGGGCTGCAATAACCTGCATTTTGGTTATCTTTTTCTCTTTATTTTCTTCATTCTCTTTAATTAACTTATCTTGACTATATTTTAGATCTAGAAAGCCACTGTCAGCATACTTCCCCGTTAAAACAAAGAGGTGATATGATTGAGCCTCAAAGTCTATATCCTTTTGATGAAATTTAACCTCCTTGTTTTTAGCATCGGTACCTACAATAGTAAGTTTATTACTCCCTGTAGTAACAGCAACTCTTGAATTGGCGTACCCAAAATTTACTTTTGAATACTTTTTCTTAGTTAATGAAAGATAGGTACTCGTACTATCAGGAGAGGCATTATAATACTGGATATAAGTAACATCAGGTTTAGACTCATCATTATCACTCCCCCCACAAGAAATTAGACACAAAGACAGAAAAAACAATAGCGTAAAGTTTTTTATTTTTTTCATTTTCAACTCTTTCATTTTTATCAAATAGATCTTATTGTTAAAATTACAATATCAAATATTGTAAATAAGAAAATAAATAGAGTAGCTTAAACTTCAGCAAAGCTATTAACCTACTTTAATAATTTAAAGTTATGAGTGCCAACGAGAGTAATTTTTTGGCCAAAACCCCACCTAACATGAGTTAAACCTAACTAACCAAATCATAAGATACAAGGTTTCTTATTCAGTACAACATACTGATATCATGTAATAACAATGAGTTACAACAGCATGAATCTGTATTTACCTATTTAATCAAATATTTGTAATTTTTAATTTAAATTTAAAATATCATTTAAGAAAGTAGTTATTTAACAGGATTCTCAATGGGGACTGTATTTATAAAGACAATATAAGAACTATTTCAAACTTGCGTTTACAATGAACTTTAACACATATCAACTTTATAATACGCCATACGTTTACATCTTACAATTCAGAAAGAAATAATAATTATTATGCATCATCCATTAATAAACAATGATGACTATAATAGATAGTATAAAGTTAACATTGAAAAGGCTTCCTAAATATTTATACTTTAAAAAGCCCTTTAGAAAAAATTTCTAATAAAGAAAACTAATCACACTTAGCGACTCATTTTCCACTCCTAATGGTAAGAGGTAAATCGATTTAAACCTTCTCTCCCTTACAGAAAAGCTCCCAATCGCCAGCACCCAATATATTCCACTCTTCATTATTGGTTAACGGTCGTGTTGCAATCACAGTGACGATATCATTTGGCGTGGTCTCTTTTTTAAAATCGATAACCACATCAGTATCGATAAGTTTTGCCTGACCAAACGGTGCCTTTCTGGTGATATAACAGAGGTTATTGCTGCAATAACTCATCAGGTGGTCGCCGTCACTTAAGATCATATTGAACACACCAAGGGCTCGGATCTCGTCCGCTAAACCTGCAATAAAAGTAAATACGGGTTTAAGCTCTTTAGGCTCCTGTTCACCAAACTTCTTTACGACCTCCTCTAAAATCCAACAAAATGCCTGCTCGCTATCGGTATCTCCCACTGGTTGAAAACGAGACACGATGAATTTATCTTCATAGTCAGAAAGCTGCCCATTGTGAGCATAGGTCCAGTAGCGCCCCCAAAGCTCACGGGTAAAAGGATGGGTGTTCTCTAGAGAAACACAACCTCGATTGGCTTGTCTAATATGACTCACAACCACTTCACTTTTAATCGGGTAGGATTGGATCAACTTTGCAATATGAGATTCGCTACTAGGACAGGCGTCTTTAAACGTTCGACTACCTTTACCTTCATAGAAAGTGATCCCCCAACCATCAACATGGGGCCCTGTGACACCGCCTCTTTGCGCTAAGCCGGTAAAACTGAATACAATATCTGTCGGCACATTTGCGCTCATTGCCAGTAGTTCACACATCAAATTAACCTATTTTATTTTTACTTCCTTTTTGTATTCTAACTATTTGAAGCAGAAAGTGGAATCTTGTACAAAAACAAAATATTTAAACGTTTGTTTTAAATAATGCTTGTATTAAATAACACATAGGTTTAAATTTTATGCGACACAGGTCTGACCACAACCTATAATTGTGATATCGATCAATATAAATAATTGGCTAACAGCCAATCGATAGGCCGCCTTATTAAGGAGAATAACAGTGACTACCCTACTTTGGACTCTTGCGATGCTTTTTGTGTTAGGTGCTTTAACCTACCTCAGAGTATCTCTGCTTACATCTAGTTTCATCGCCGCAATCGTCCTGACGATCGGAACAGCAGCTGAAGCTGTTAGTCCCTTAACTTGGATTATCTTTTTAGTTATCGCGTTGCCACTTAACATCAGCTCATTTCGTAAAAACTTCCTCACTAAGCCGATGCTCAAGATGTATCGTGGCATCATGCCTGAGATGTCATCGACCGAAAAGGAAGCCATCGAAGCGGGGACAACTTGGTGGGATGCCGACATTTTTGCAGGCAAACCTGACTGGCAAAAGCTGCATAACTATCCAGCAGCGCGCTTAACAGCTGAAGAGCAAGCATTCCTTGACGGACCAGTCGAAGAGGTCTGTAAGATGCTTAATCAACATCAAGTATCCCATGAACTGGGAGATCTACCGCAGGAGATCTGGCAGTATCTAAAAGATCACGGCTTCTTTGCCATGATCATTAAAAAGAAATATGGCGGACTTGAATATTCAGCCTATGCTCAATCTCGCGTATTACAGAAGCTTGCGGGCGTTAGCAGCGAGCTTGCATCAACTGTCGGTGTTCCTAACTCTTTAGGCCCTGGAGAGCTACTGCAACATTACGGTACTCCAGCCCAACAAGACCACTATCTCCCTAGACTAGCAAAAGGTTTAGAGGTTCCCTGTTTTGCACTCACAAGCCCAGAAGCGGGCTCAGATGCAGGCGCTATTCCTGACTTTGGTATCGTGTGTAAAGGCCAGTGGGAAGGCGAAGAGGTGCTAGGGATGAAACTGACCTGGAACAAGCGTTATATCACGCTTGCGCCTGTTGCAACAGTGCTTGGCCTTGCATTCAAGCTACAAGATCCCGATAAGCTGTTGGGTGATAAAGAGGAGCTGGGGATCACCTGTGCCCTAATACCAACTGATATTGATGGGGTTGAAACCGGTCGTCGTCACTTCCCTCTTAACTGTATGTTCCAAAATGGCCCCACACGAGGCAATGAGGTATTCGTACCGCTAAGCTTTATCATAGGTGGACCAGAAATGGCTGGCCAAGGCTGGCGTATGCTGGTTGAGTGTTTATCTGTTGGACGCGGCATCACCTTACCGTCAAACTCTGCAGGTGGAATTAAAACAGCCGCAGTGGCTACCGGCGCTTACGCACGTATTCGTCGTCAATTTAAGCTCCCTATCGGCAAGCTTGAAGGCATCGAAGAGCCTATGGCAAGAATTGGTGGTAATGCTTACCTAATGGAAGCGGTCACCAGTTTAACGACCACGGGTATCGATCTGGGTGAAAAACCTTCAGTTATCTCAGCTATCGTTAAATTCCATCTTACCGACAGAATGCAAAAATGTGTTATCGATGCCATGGACATCCACGGCGGCAAAGGCGTTTGTCTTGGCCCGAATAACTACTTAGGTAGAGGCTATCAGGCTGCACCTATTGCTATTACAGTTGAAGGCGCGAATATTCTGACCCGCTCGATGATCATCTATGGCCAAGGTGCTATCCGCTGTCATCCATATGTACTTGCAGAGATGGAATCAGCATTCGATACTGATGCAGAGAAAGGATTAAACGATTTTGATGCTGCGATATTCGGTCATATTGGATTCACCGCCAGTAACCTAGTGCGCAGCTTCTGGTTAGGGCTTACCTCTAGCCGTTTCTCTAACGCCCCATACTCAGATAAAACAAAGCGTTATTATCAACACATGAATCGCTTTAGTGCCAATCTAGCACTGCTATCAGACTTAGCAATGGCGACTCTGGGTGGAGATCTCAAACGAAAAGAGCGTATCTCGGCTCGATTAGGTGATCTACTAAGTCAGCTATACCTCTCATCTGCCACGCTAAAACGTTATCAAGATGAAGGCCGTCAAACAGAGGATCTTGCTCTAGTACAATGGGCTGTTGAAGATTCATTGTACAAGTTACAAGACTCGTTAGATGACTTACTCGATAACTTCCCTATGGGCTTAGGCCGCGTGCTTCGCGTTATTATGTTCCCGTTTGGTCGCCCTCTTAAGCGTCCAAGTGACATACTAGATCATAAAGTGGCTAAGATAATGCAAACTCCTTGTGCTAGCCGAGACCGACTAGCAAAAGGTCAGTTCTTAACCGCATGTGAAAACAACCCTGTCGGTATTCAAGAGCAAACCTTTAAAGACATTATTGCTTGTGAGCCTCTACACGATAAAGTGTGTAAAGCAGCGGGCAAACGCCTTCCCTTTATCTGGTTAGATAAAGTAGCAGCAGAAGGTAAGGCGCTTGGGATTTTAAGTGAAGATGAGATAAGCTTACTTGAACGTACAGAGATTGGGCGCATGAAATCAATTAACGTTGATGATTTTGACCCTGATGAACTTAAAGCCATGGTTGTCGCAAAAACTAAGCATGAACAAGCAGCGTAACGTTTTAAGTTGTTAATAAAAAAGGAGGCTAACGCCTCCTTTTTTATACTTGTTACTTCTACGTCTCTTTACTTATCATCTTCGACTCTTCAGACTCACTCTGCTCAGAATCTTCATTAGCTAAAGTTGCCTGCTCAGCAACAAGAGTGCGCTCTTTCTCTATCTTCTCATCTTGTGCCTTCGCTAACTCTTGGGACTCTACAGGAAGTAAACTAATCAGCTCTATACCACTGTTAAGTTCACTATCAGAGGCTGTAAATATCTTAACCTTGCCCTCTTCAAGATAGATCAAAGGCATCGCGCACTCACCATATCTCTCTCTAAAGTCTTTAAAGCTAAAGTTCTCAGTGATGTTCGTGCTCTTTATCAAAGCCCCCTTCGCCATTAAACTTGCAAGCTTTGCGTAAGTCACCGACTCACCAAATAAGCAAAGGCTCTTCTGGTAAGACTCAGATAACCGATGGCGAGCACTGGCCTCTTCATTGTGTGTCAAACCATAGACTTTATTGCTACCAAAAAGATCTTGATAGTGAAAACTCACCAGTGGGTTAAGTTGACGGTAGGGGGAGATCACCAGTAATCGACCTATTCCCTTCATATCGAGAAAGTTAGCCGCATGTTCTGAGGTTGGGTTACCAAAATAGACTGGCAAATTGTCCATTCTTGCCAAACGAATATTATCCCAGTTGTTATCTGCCAAAGTCACAGTAACATTTTTAGACTTAAGCACTTTCGCCAGCTCACGTGAGAAGCTCGCTGCGCCAAAGATCAATAAACCTTGAGCCTTACCAGCATTAACCTCTAGAAAACGCGCCCAAGGACCAGCAGTTAAGCTCTGAATTACCACAGTGCCTATAATGATGAGAAACACTAAAGGGACAATTAATCCAGCACCTTCAACACCTAAGCTTTCAAGCTTAATAGCAAATAAAGATGAAACCGCCGCCGCAACAATTCCTCGAGGCGCCATCCAACTTAAAAACCACTTATCAGCACGGCTTAGTGAGGTTCTCATTCCGCAACACCAGACACTCAGAGGTCTAGCGATGAACATCACAACCCCTAACACTGCAATGCCCTCCCAACCTAAGCTCAGCAATGCATCAGAATCAAGTCGGGCCGCTAACAGAATGAATAGAGCTGAGATCAGCAACACCGTGAGGGTTTCCTTAAACTCGATGATATCCGAGATATCCACATCACGCATATTAGCCAAAAATATCCCCATCACAGTCACCGTTAACAGACCTGACTCCTCCTGGGCTAAATTTGACGCAACAAAAACCCCTAACATGATGGTTAACACAGCGGTATTTTTAAGATAGTGAGGCAGTAGGTTATTTCTGAGAATATAGCCAACAAAGAAGCCACTGGCAGCACCAACACCCAATCCAACACCCAACATATAACCAAGCGCGTGCAGCACATGTGCCGTAGGATCCGCTACCACCGCAATATATTCAAACACAAGTACGGCTAACAGCGCACCGATAGGATCTATAACTATCCCCTCCCACCTAAGAATGCTGGCCAGTTCAGATTTTGGCTTAATGCTGCGCAACATAGGAACGATAACAGTTGGCCCCGTCACCACCACCAAAGCACCGAATAGCATCGCCATTTCCCAGCTAAATCCAAGTAGAAGATGGGTGGCAACACCGATACATGCCCAAGTGATCAAGGTTCCGATGGAGACAAGATTAGTCACCATACGACCATGATCTTTTATCTCTTTAAAATTAAGCGTTAATGCTCCCTCAAATAGAATCACCGCCACACCTAATGAGATTATAGGAAACAGAAGATCCCCGAATATCTCATCGGGTTTAAGAAAGCCAAAACCGGGTCCAATAATGAGACCACATAGCAAAAGAGGAAGAATTGCAGGGAGTCTTAATTTCCAACCAATCCATTGACACAGCAAAGATAAAACGCCCAATAAACCTAGCATCGCAGTGATCTGCTCAACCATAAAATTGTCCTTAATATTTCTCAATGTCTAACTGCAGTTTTGAGTATATGCCACTATGGCGTATTCCGTAGTTCGCATCACCTCAAGCATTTGATGACAAATAATGACATACTTAGCATATTAATCTAATTAAAAGCATATATTAACTCAAAGATACTGAGAAATATGGCTTTTCCACAAATTAAAAGCTAAAAATATTATGACTTACTAAGACAAAAAAGCCCTCATCTTTCGACAAGGGCTTCATTGTGTTCGCTTAACGCGAGTGGGGATTTGAGTTGTCATAATAAAGTCCTAAATGTGTAAACACATTTCAGGACAAGACACAGAAACGAAAAAAGCCTCTACATTGCTGTAGAGGCTTTCATCTTTATGCTGGCGGAGCGGACGGGACTCGAACCCGCGACCCCCGGCGTGACAGGCCGGTATTCTAACCAACTGAACTACCGCTCCAAAATCTTCTGTTTTTATCTCTAGTAACGGGACTCGAACCCGCGACCAAGGGCATGACAGGCCGCCCTTCTTTGCAAATAGCCCTAACCAACTGACTACGGCTCCTAAACTTATCGCTTTACAGCTGTTTAATGGTTATGTCACTAACAATTAAACTAAATTTAGTAACTTGATTGGCGGAGCGGACGGGACTCGAACCCGCGACCCCCGGCGTGACAGGCCGGTATTCTAACCAACTGAACTACCGCTCCACATCAAGTTGCGAAGAATCATACGGATGAGAGCAGCTCCCGTCAACAGAAATTTTTCGCCTTATTACTGTTCAGTCAAAAAAGCAGCAACCGGAAGGAAATTGCTGCTTTTATTCATGAAAAATCAACCTGTGCTGACTAAGCCACTAGAAGATGACAGTCCGTTAATTAGGCGGATCTTCTGGCATTGTCAGATCTATCTCATCTAAAGCAGTACTGACATCTTGCTCCTTCTCTTTCTCTTGGTCTAAACGAAGCTGAGTCGCAGCAAGTGCCTCTTTTAAGTTTCGGCGTTTGCGCCAGATTAACAGAGCTAAACTGCCAAAGATTAACAAACAGACATTGACGGTAATGATCCAGAATATCGCTTGATCTTTTGCCTTCTCCTCCTCAATAGCTGCTTTTTTCGCAGCCACTGCAGCCAACTCTTCAGCTGTAGGAGGTGGCTTAGGCGGCTCTATCAAATTAAAAAAGCGCTCAGGTAAAGCAAGCACAACCTCCCTCCCCGATACCGTTGTACTCACTGCGCTGCCTTTAATCCGGTAACTACCATAATCAGTCACTTCCGGTAGGATAAGCTCAGTTTCACTTTCGGTAAGCCCATTGATAATCAGTGGTAACTGCAGACCAGCTGGCCCAACTAACTCAAGATCGAGATGAGTTTCACTGAGTTGAAGTTGCTCAGAGTCAGCCTCAATAAGTAACTTCCAACGCTCTTTTAAAGGTTCGGCAGGTTCAATAACTTCTATATCGACAGGAGATGGAGATAGTTCAAACTCATAGCTCGCCTCTCGACTAAACACATTATTCTTGGCTATCACCTCTAAATAATAACTTCCCCAAGGTTGATTAAAGGTGATGTCTCCAGTAAAAGTACCGTCATCTGGACGTTCATCCAGATCTTCACCATTATCTTTATATGAGCCAACAACTCGGGTACCCGCAGCAAAATTCTCTTCACCTGCCTGCTGAGCACTGCTAAACCTAACGGTCCAGTTAACCAAATAGTCTAAACCTGGCATCCTAAGCATTTTACTGTCAGCAAGAAGGTGTGAAGTAACCTTTAGACGCTCCCCTTGAAAAAGAGGCTGTGGAAACTCCTCTACCCAGATATTTAACTCTGAGACTTTCTTAATACTTGAACCTTTGACCACACGTCCAATTAACTGCCAAGGACCTGGAAGAGGGTTTTTAATGGTGATAATGTCACCGCTTAGCCCCTCTGCCCACTGTACATTTTCAGGGTGACGTTCGGCGTACCACTTACTGCCATCGGGCAAGACGATGACAACAGGGCCGCTACCAAACTGGCGTTGTACAATTAATGTCATGCTGTCGACCATATGATCGATACGAAAGCGATTTCTTAATTCACTTGCACGCTCAGAAGGCACTATATCAGCCGATACAATAGCGCTAGATTGTAAGCAAACGACAGCAATTAACCCGAGTATAAGCTCCCGGAATCTTAGAAATGTCATAAAGTGACGTCTATCCTCGCCAAATACATTGTCCTGATTTTGCAACCAAATTTAATCTTTCTTCATGCATAGCTAATTCATCGGCCGTAGCCGTGATCACTTTAAGTTTATTACGACTTTGACTTAAACGCCTGATCCCACCACTTTCACTCCCCTCTTTCTCACTTGAAAGATTAAACTTGGTTTGCCCACCTGTCATCATCAGGTAAACGTCAGCTAATATCTCCGCATCGAGTAAAGCGCCGTGAAGATCACGACGTGAATTGTCAATGCCATAACGCTTACACAGAGCATCTAGGTTATTTTTCTGACCGGGATGCAGAAACTTAGCGATCTCCAGGGTATCCAGAATGGGGCAGATGTCGGCAGTCTTAGGCCCAACAGGTTGAAGAAGAGAGAACTCATGATCCATAAAGCTAACATCGAAGTTAGCGTTATGAGCCACAATCTCTGCACCATCAATAAATTCGATAAAACTTTGGGCTACCTCGGCGAACTTTGGCTTATGGGCAACAAATTCGTTGGTAATACCGTGGACCTCTATCGCTTCTTCATCAATGATCTGCTGAGGGTTAATATATTCATGATAATGACGCCCAGTAAGGCGTCGATTAATCACCTCGACACAACCAATCTCAATGATGCGGTGTCCCAAAAAGATGGCACCGGCTCCTTGGTTCATACCTGTGGTTTCGGTATCGAGAATGATCTGGCGTTTTGAACTTGATACGATATTCATAAGATTAATAGCACTTCATATGTTTTTGGGTATACTCGCCCAATGATTTGACTATGGTAACAACTTGATGTCTGTACTGAAACAACTCTCTATCTTTACCGATGGTTCCTGTTTGGGAAACCCAGGACCTGGCGGTTATGGCGTCGTAATGAAATACAAGGCACACACTAAAGAGCTTTCCGATGGTTTTGCATTAACGACCAACAATCGTATGGAGTTACTCGCCCCTATTATTGCATTAGAAGCCCTAAAAGTACCCTGTAAAATTATACTCACCAGCGATAGTCAGTATATGCGCCAAGGGATCACTCAATGGATCCACGGTTGGAAAAAGAAAAACTGGATAACCTCCACCAAACAACCAGTAAAAAATGTCGACCTGTGGAAACGCTTAGATGCAGCAACTCAGTCCCATGAGATTGACTGGCACTGGGTAAAAGGCCACGCTGGTCATGTTGAAAACGAGCGCTGCGATACCTTAGCTAGAGTCGCCGCAGAAGCTAAGCCTACACAGGAAGATCTGGGCTACCAGCCCTCCGTCTCAAGTAGCTAAACCGGTTCCACATTTAACAGCGTTGTACAGAAGCCGACAAACCGATCACAAAGTGGTGTCGACTTACGGCTTTTATGGTGAATACGATAAAACTGCCGCTCCAAAAAGAGCCCTTCAACCTCTATTATCGCTAACTCTTTACGGCTGACCTCTTTCTCTAAGGTCAGCTCAGATAATACCGCTAAGCCTGCTCCCTGTTTTACCGCTTGCTTGATTGCATCAGGTGTTCTAAAAACAAACTTCTCCACCGGCTGCATATCTAACGCATTTGCAGCATTAATAAAGTAATCTCGGGTACCAGAGCCCTCCTCTCGCATCACCCATGGTTGCCCTCTTAGTGCCTGCGGGGTGACATGTTGACCTGCTAGAGGATGAGCTGGATGACAAAAAACGAGCAAACGGTCTTTATGCCAAGCCTCAACTTTAATACGACTATCTAAACATTGACCTTCAATAAAACCTATCTCACTTCTGAACTCTAAGACAGATTTAATCACAGCTTGAGTATTATCAATATCAAGATCCACTTGCGCCTGAGTATATTGCTGACAAAAGGCCACGGCACTTTTCGCTAACATAAAGTTACCAATGGTGGAGCTGGCACTGACATTGAGCGTGCCGCTGTACTCCGCTTCGGGAGATGAAAAAAGGTGTTCTATCTGATCAAACTTCTGCAAAGCTTCTGTTGCTAAAGGCAGCAGTAAACTCCCCTGTGAGTTCAAACTTAATCGATTGCCCACTCTTTCAAATAGACGGGCATCAAGCTGTTTTTCCAATTCAGCCAGTGCCATCGAGGTTGCTGGTGCTGATAGATTAACCATTTCAGCCGCTCTAGCTACCTGACCACTTCGGGCTACCGCCTCGAAAATAGTCAGCTGTTTCAATGTAATTCGCATGATGTTAGATCTATGATGTGAAAATTAATCGAGACTCCAAACACTTGAGTTAGGAGTTATCAGTTTTATGTTTTTGATTAAAGTGTTCGCTTCGACCCGCTGTGGGCGCCGTAGTCCATTGAGTTTGTCTCACTTTCCTTTTTTCATGAATAGGGGTCAAAGGCGACTCAAGTTTTCTCGCCACAATCAAGTACAAGCTGCCACTACTTGGAAGCCAAGCTTGTAATGCATCTTGCCATATACTCTCACTCTTAATATCACTTAGCAGATGGTGATAGAGAAAACGCTCATCAGATATCACCTGATAGCCTAATAACCCCAACCAATCCTTTACCCTAGAGGGCATAAAAAAGCGGCCATTCCAAGGTTGTTGTTGCTGATATTTAGGCAGTAATTTACCAATAAATGCAGGACTTAAAGGGTTAAAACCTATGATAAAAAGATAGCCACCAGATATCAGTACCCTGTCTGTTTCACGAAGTAGCTTATAGGGATCGGGTTCAAACTCCAAAAGCATATTCATCACGACTGCATCGATCACACTATTTTGGATGGGTAACGCAGTAAACTCTGCGCGAATCGAGGCTCCCTTACCATCGAACAACGAAAAGCGGCGGCCAATAGGCAGGTCAGGCATATCGAGTTCTGCACTGAGCGCCCCAAGATTAAGCATATGATAACCAAACACCTTAGGCCACCAAGGCGTCAATATGTGCTCTATTAGGCTTTTAATCTGATCACCACTGGGAAGTTGTGACCACAGTTGCGGCGATAAAGGTTGAGCATTGTCCGGCACAGCTTACTCCCTAGCAAATTAACATATGATAACAAGATTCATATTACTCAAGTTTGTAATGTCTCACACCTTGCTTGAACTGTATTTTAACAGCCATTTCGAGACATTAATTTGAAGCAGCGCTAAACAAGTCATAACGTTAAAAAGTAATATGATAATCTATCACTTAATTTAGATACGTTATCACAACACTCTCCTCTTCGGATGGAATTTTAATTGGAAATAGATATGCCTAGTGAAACTGATTTAACCATCACCCCCATTCAAGCATTTAATGATAACTACATATGGGTTATCTCTAAATCTAGCTCACCTTTGGTTTATGTGGTCGATCCCGGTGATGCTAATGTTGTTATACATTACCTTGAAACGAACCAGCTCACACTAGCAGGAATATTGATAACACATCACCATAGTGATCATACAGGCGGCATTAAGTCACTGATAGAGTACAGTGCAACTGACCTTGAAATATACGGACCATCGAGTGAGAACATTGCAGATATTAATAATCCCATTTCGACTCAACCCCATATCAAGCTGCAAGCATTAGAGTTAACCGCAAGGGTTTATCAATTACCCGGTCACACCCTTGGGCATATTGCCTACCACATTCAAGATGAACTGTTTTGTGGTGATACGCTATTTAGTGGAGGATGTGGTCGTTTATTTGAAGGAACAGCAAGTCAGCTACACCACTCCCTAGAGTTGCTGGCATCGCTAGAACAACACACTCGCGTATACTGTGCCCATGAATACACCTTATCAAACCTTAAGTTTGCTATTCGGGTCGAGCCCAATAACAGCCAATTAGCGCACTACTATCAAGATTGCCAAACTTTACGAGCTAACAAAAAGATAACCTTACCCTCAACGATTAAAACCGAAAAAGAGATAAACCCTTTTTTACGTTGTCACATCCATGAAATTGTTAATGCAGTTAATCAACATTTCAATCAAAAACCTGTTGATACTGTTACAACTTTTGGGCTTCTTAGGCAATGGAAAGACAAGGCTTAAGAAATAAATTACAATAATGCGCTAATAAGTCCCCTTTTTCAGCTATACACCAAAAAGTAGAGGGACTACATTGAGGAATTAATTGTTAAATGCGCATACAAGTATTTGTAATAGCGGGGGGAATTGCCCTGCTATCTGGTTGTCAGTCTTTCAATCAAACGACAAGAGACACCACAGAACAAGCTCAGCCACTGGTTCAACAAGCTGCATTATTGCCCCCAGCTATCGAAAAAGCACCGATTGAGGAGGCCATCGAGATCAGCGATGTTTGGCAACGGATACGTTTAGGACTAAGCCTTCCTGTTCCCGATCAAAAGCTGGTTAATCAATATCGCGATTGGTATATCAAACACCCACAGCACCTAGAGCGGGTATCACAAAGAGCCGAGCCCTTTCTTTATCTCATTGTTGAAGAGATAGAGAAACGGGATCTACCCATTGAGTTAGCCTTACTTCCAATTGTCGAGAGCGCCTTTGACCCCTTTGCATACTCCCATGGTGCAGCTTCGGGTTTATGGCAATTTACCGCCCCTATGGCCAAACATTTCGGACTAGAGATGAACTGGTGGTATGACGGACGCCGTGATGTGCCCGCTGCCACCATTGCAGCTTTGGATATGCTCGAATACCTCTATAAAAAAACACACGGTAATTGGCTCTACGCAACCGCTGCCTATAACACAGGAGAGGGCCGCGTTCTCAATGCCGTCAAGCGCAATAAAAGACAGGGTAAAGCCACTGACTTCTGGTCTTTGGACCTGCCAAGAGAGACGGAGCGTTATGTACCTCAAATGTTGGCTTTGGCAGAGGTCATAAAAAATGCAGATAAATATGGCATTAAACTTATGCCAATTAAAAACCAACCTCAGATCCAAGTTGTGGATATTGGTGGTCAGATAGATCTCGCATTAGCTGCAGGGATGGCCGGTATGACCACCTCTGAACTGCATAAGCTTAACCCTGGCTATAATCAATGGGCAACAGCCCCTGATGGACCACATAAGCTTGTGCTTCCAGTCGATAAAGCAAAAGAGTTTAACCTTGCATTGGCTGAAACAAATCCAGATGAGCGATTAAACTGGGAAAGGTATCAAATAAAATCCGGTGACAGTTTAGGCGTGATAGCGAAAAGATACCACACTACAGTCCCAGCTCTACGAGCGGTTAATGATATAAAGGGCAATACTATTGTTATAGGTAAGCATCTGCTGATCCCTGTAGCCGCTAAATCACCTGAGCAGTACGCTTATTCGGCAAACCAAAGGTTACTGGCTAAGCAAAAAGGAAAATCTGGCAATAAAGTTAGCTATACCGTCCAAGCAGGTGATTCATTTTGGAAAATAGCCAAGGCACATAAAGTGTCAGTATCTCAGCTGACAAGCTGGAACAATATGGCTCCAAAAGATGGATTGAGAATTGGTAAAAAACTGACTATCTGGACTGGTGGAAAACAGAAAACCTCCTCAATCACCCGCACTGTTAACTACACAGTAAGAAACGGTGATTCCTTAGCTCGTATTGCGACTAAGTTTAAGGTGAGTGTGAACGATCTTGTTCGTTGGAATGCACTAGAAAAAAGCAAATATATCCAGCCAGGTCAGAAACTCAAACTCTTTGTCGATATGAGTAAAGTTCGAGCCTAATACCTATTTTAGAACGAAAAAAAGCCAGTGGATGTCAATGACAAACACTGGCTTTTTTATGCCGATAACTTAATTCAAAATGTCGTTAAGTGACAAGCTAATATCGCCCATCGCCAACTCTTTTGACTCTATCGCCTGGCCCGCATAGATGGCCTTAATGGTATAGCCTTTCCCCTTTAGCTGACTCATCACGGTTTGGGGGATCTTAAATTTAACCGTCATCTCTTTCCCAGATGGGATCACGGTATCTCTAATGGCTTGAGTAAACATCATCTCATTCGACCATGCCCAAACTTTGTCTCCCATAGGATCTAGAAGTTGCAGATCTGCTGTCATCCCTGAGCGATATTGAATTGGCACACCATAAGGTTGATTATTAAGTATCTTAAGTGAAACCAATAAGCCATTATCGAGAGTAGCATCAAGTTCGCCAGTTAAGAGGCCTTTGGTCATCTTCCCCTCCGCGTGTTGTTTTTGTAACTTTGTAATATCCACGTCATCTTTTGCTAAAACAACAACCTTAACCTTTTGCTCTTTAGGCATATCAGCCTCCACAGGCTGAGTTTTAGCAACCGAATCCAGCTTATTATCAAGATTACTTTGAGAACAAGCGGTCAAACTAACAATAGCAAGGGATGCTAACAACATATGATTATTCATTAAAAGCCCCCTAACTTCTTCAAGATACTGTCTTTCACTTTATCTTTGACCTTATCGGTCTCCTGCTTCAACTTAGCATCAAACAAAGCTTCAGTGTCTAATGCAAATTTAGGCTCAGAGAATGTACCAGTGATAGCAAATGGTATCTCTATACCATGAAGCGCATCGCGATCGCCTCCTCCTTGCCCTTCAAGCGAGCCAACAACAGAGGTAGTTAGAGAGTAATCTAATGCCTCACTGACAATATTCGCGGTTCCAGCGCCTGCAAGTCGTATGAGGGGAGAAGCCATCAATAGATCAGGATTAGAGACGACGCCATTAACTACGTTGAATGAACCAGTTAAACTAGTAAAGTCGGTTTTTTGTTCCGCAGTCGCTGAACTGGAAAGATCGCCACTGAGTTTCGCCTTAGCATCGCGGATCATCTGAGGAATATTGACCCCATAAAGTGCACCATCAGCAATCTCAAACTTACCGTTCGCGGCTAAGTTTTTCTTTATATTATCAACAACTAAACTTCTCCCTTTACCTTTAACATTAAAGTTAGCGGTACCAGCTATAAGATCAATTTCAGCAGCATCTTTCATTAAATCAAGAATTTGCACGCCTTTCACAGATTTATCGAAGCTATAGCTAGCTATTTTTTGACGTCCATCGAGCTGTGCACTTGCTGATAACTTACCTTGATAAAGGTCGGCAGTTAACTGGCTCATGTTCAAAACACCATTGTTTAGCTTAGTCTTCATCACCCAGTTACTCGTCAGCATATTGGCCGCTTTTATCGACTTTACCGTCATAGCGAGATCAAAGTTGACTAACTTAAGCGCAGAGAGATCAGGCTCCTTATTTGAGCTAGCTTGCGGTGAGTTCGATTTCTCTTCAGTCGCTTTATCAGCTGGCATAAAAGTGTCTAAATTGATATCACCAAGATCCAATTGACCATGTATATTAGGCACTTTACTACCATAAGCGACTTTCACCTCACCAGAGCCTTTAATATCTGCCACTGCAAGTTCATCTAGGCTCACTTCAAGTAATTTCTTATCCAAGAGTAGTTGGATCTGTGCAAGTAACTGAGTATCTAGTTTTTGATTAGGGATCCCCTCGCCTATAACTGAGCTCTCAATTTTCAGATCTTTTAATTCAACAGCCTGCATCGACGGAGCAATCTTAATCATTCCCTCACCTTGGCTGGTCAAAGTCATATCAGGTAGTTCAGCTGTTAACTCATAGGCAAGTGGCGCAAATTTACCTAAACTAAATTCACCTAATGTTAGTTTATCCATGGTGAAAACTTGCTCAGTTCCCGCAATCGCATCAGTCATTGTGATTGTCGTGTTGGTAATTGCAATACCACCAATATCCAAGCTAGCAAGTTGAGCTCCACCAGCTTTTGTATCTGTGTCTGCCGCTTTAGTTTGGGAGGCACCACCATCTAAGCCGTCAAAACTCGTTTGTCCATCTTTGCGAGTCTCTAGATTGACCGTTAGGCCATCAAGATTTAATTGGGCAATCTCAACCTCTTTACTAAATAGTGGCATTAACGCGACTTCAGCCACCACATTATTCACTTTCAACATCGAGGCAGCATCAAAGCCAGTTGGGTTTGAAAGTGATATCTGAGATAACTCAATCCCTATAGAGGGGAAAAAAGTCCAACTAAGATCATTTTCAATAACCAGATCACGCCCAGTCTTCTCTTTTACAGCGTCGACCAATTCAGGTTTAAAATCGTTTGGATCGAAAATAAGCGTTAGATACGCAATAAGAGAGGTAAAAAGGAGCAAAAACACGATAAAAAACCATTTCAAAATTTTCATAACAGGTTCCGTCTGAATTAATTACTTGATTAAAGTATGACTGATAGATCGAGCTTCTCATCCGAAATAGCCACACCATTATCATCTGAATATACCATCATACCTGGCACAATTATAATGTTTGAGACATTAAGTTCGGGGTTTATCTCTCCAACATCCAGTTTCTCAGTCTTAATAGGGTTAGCTCCCAAGGCTTTGATACCAATATCTAATTGACTCAAAACACCCACATCTCTCACACACCCGTTAATGATAATCCCCTCCCAGCCATTTTCAACAGCATTCATGGCAATCATGTCACCAAGTAAAGCTCTATTAAGTGAAGCACCACCATCAACAAATAGCACTTTCCCCTTACCATCCGTACTTAGGATCTGCTTTACTTTCGAGTTGTCTTCAAAACATTTGACTGTGGCAATCTCCCCCCAGAATATTTTCCTCTCCCCATACTGTTTAAAGTTAATAGATAATAATGAAAGTTCATTTGGATAATTATCATAAAGATCGGGTAAAAGGTCGTACATATTAATCTCCTAAATCCATTTAACAAACTTGCTCTTCACTCCATCATACAACAAAAAGAAAGATCTTCTTGGTTGACATGCTTTAATACAAATTTATTTACCAATAACAATATGAACCTCTTTAAGTAGCTTGCTTAAAAGTCTATAATCATACATTGGTCGATTCAGGCCTTTGAACAAACCGTAACATCTCATTAAAAAGTGATTAATAATGAATAACAATTTTGATTTACAAAGTGCAATAGCAGCATTAGATGAGTATGGATATGACAAGAAGCAGTCCAGTGATCTAACTCAAGCTCGTAATAAACAACAGATGAGCAAATATATTGAGTCGCTAGATTATAACCTTCGACGTTTATTAATATTACAAGAAACCGTTAATGAACTTGTTGCTAAGAAGAAGCACTTAATTGCACAACAAGAGAATATTCAAACTTACAAAACTAAAGTTATTAACTTATCTAGACAGTTTAATATCTCTTATGATGAAGTCTTACAAATAATGCAAGAGCAAACAAACCAAGTACGCTAAATTTTTGAGTCTTCACTTAGTGTTCACATCATTTAAAATCTCAATTTAGACTTTAAAGTTTGAAACTAACCCATTCAATTCGGAAGAACCTTGCAATATCTGCTCGCTGGTTTGCCCAATTTGAACACTCTTGTGTTGATTGTCTAATGAAATATCATTGATACGTGTAACATTCATGTTGAGCTCTGCAATCACTGAGCTTTGCTCTTCAGTTGCGGTAGCTATCTGCACATTCATATCTGATATTTGTCCAATAGAGGCTTTAATCATCTCCAGTGCGTCAACAACCTGCTTAGTCTCATCAACCGTTTGACTTGAACAGTTTTTAGCCCTGTCCACAGAATCATTAACACAGATAATGGCCTCACGTATCGCATCAATAATGCCATTAATCTCTTGAGTTGATTCCTGTGTCTTACTGGCTAAACTTCTAACTTCATCGGCAACAACAGCAAAACCACGCCCAGCCTCACCAGCTCTTGCAGCCTCAATCGCCGCATTTAGTGCAAGTAGGTTAGTCTGCTCTGCTATCCCAACTATGACATCAAGGATTTGACCTATTTTTCCTGAGCTGACTCTCAGCCCTTCAGCACCACTGGAGGTCACCTCTAACTCTTTGGACAACTCGTTTATTTTATTTACTGCACTATCGACCACCATAGTAGTCTTATTGGCTTCCGCGTCGGCGCCCGATGCACTTTCAGCCGCATTTTTTGCATTCAACGCTACCTCTGTCGCAACCATTGACATCTCATTGATTGCTGTCGCAACACTTTCAGTTTCTGTCTGCATATTTGCCGTCACCGTATTGGCTTCGCTAGATATGGTAGAAAGTCCAGAAGCTAACTGCTGACTATGGGTCACGGAGCTCAAAACAGACTCAACAACAGCCTGTATCTTAATCACGAACACATTAAAGTTTGTTGCTACCTCTTTAAGCTCATCATTACCTGACTCCTCTAACCTTAAGGTCAAATCCCCCTCGCCCTTAGAGATATTTTCCAGCGCTAAAATCGTCTGTCTTAAAGGTTTGGAGATACTTTGGGAGATAATCAGTAGAATTAAGATAACTGGTAACCAAACCAAGGCTCCAATTAACAGATATTGCCAGGCAAAAATGGCTTGCTGTGCTTTTATATCATCAACATATATTCCAGTCCCAACAATCCAGCCCCAAGGTTTGAATCTTTTGACAACGCTCATTTTCGGACTTGGCTCGGTGGCATCGGGACGATTCCACATATACTCAACTCGGGTAGACTCACTCTGCTCAGTCCCCGTGACCATTAACTGAAAGAGTTGAACTCCATTGGGATCTTTCATACCCAGCACATTTGTTCCCACAAGCTTTTTAGCAAATGCATGCTGAACCATGATCCCTTGAGTATCTATTGTCCAGTAATACTCTTTACCCGCATAGCGCAATGCATCTAAAGCGATGATTGCCGCCTCCTTCGCTTCACTTTCCGTCATAAGACCATTTTGAGCACTTTGATAATACCTCTCAACGACCTTTACGCCCACATCCGCCAATGAACTTAACTTGCCCTCTTTCTCTTTAAACAACAAGTTATCGATATTATTCAACGCAAATAGAAACATTAACAAGGTCGCTACGATAGACAAGACTAGCATCAATAAAAGACGCTTAGATATTTTTATCTTTCTAAACAGTTGATTAATCGAATCCATAGTTCAACCTTCAGCTCTGATTGCTTGTTAATAACCCTACATTAATGATGGGCAAAATTCGCTATTTGTCAAAACAACTTACTGTTTAAATTAGCCTACAATAGTCATTTTTACTGAACAGAGAAACTTCACTTCCAATAAGCACGATTTCTTAAAATATCCTCAAGCCAGCAAAAAGAGCTAATGATTAAAATAAGAGTTTCAAATCTCAATTAGCTTGAGGTAAAACTACCTAGTTTATTTTTTAATCGCAAACAAAATACTGAAAATTGTTTAGGGAGTGGCGACCTTATCAAAAGCAGTAAGCTAGTCAGAACAATATAGATCCCAGGCTCTATCACTTCAGATTTTACAGACCAGTAAAAATGAATTGGAACAAGCATTGCCAAAAGGTATACAAGGTTATGTAACTGCTGCCAACGTTTTCCCATCTTCCGTCTCAAAGCTTTAAACGAAGTAATAGATAATAAAAACAAAATAATATATGAAATTGCCCCGACTAATATATATGGCCTTTTTACTACCTCTTCAAATAGTAATGACCATGCAAATAATAGATCTAAACTAATAAATGCAAAAATGTGCAAATTTGCATAAGCAAATACATAAAGTCCAATGACTCGACGAGTCTGGATCAAGACACCTTGCTTAAACTTTCGTGCTATTGGTGAGATACATAAAAGTATAACTAAAGTATTTAACGCTCCTATGCCTGTATAGTGGATGATATATTGAACAGGATCACCACCCGCTTTATCCGTGAGAATTAATAGGATTAAATAAGCGACAGGTAAAATGGCCAATAGGTGAATAGCCAGCTTTAACCAAAATAGATGCTTCATTGTTAAGCGCATTTATCACTCCAAAACGAGGAGAAGCTTGCTTTGAGCGACAAAGCAAGCTAAGTGAGTATTAATAGTTTCTTCTTAAATCTAAATCTCGATAAAGATCTGCGACCTGTTCTTGATAACCATTAAATGGACGAGTTTTAATTCGTGTTGCAGAGAATAAACCTCCTTCACCAATTCGTCTTTCAGTTGCTTGAGACCAACGCGGATGATCAACATCGGGATTAACATTGGCATAAAAACCATACTCTTGTGGAGCAAGTTGATTCCAACTTGTTGGTGGACGCTTATCCATGACTCGGATCCGAACTAAAGATTTAATGCTTTTAAAGCCATATTTCCAAGGAACCACTAATCTAATGGGCGCCCCATTTTGAGGTGGTAAGCTTTTTCCATATAAACCGACTGCTAAGAAAGATAGATCATTCATCGCTTCAGCTAAGGTTAAACCTTCAACATAGGGATAATGGATCCCCCCTCCCATTAAACGGCTTTTCTGTCCAGGCATCTGATCCGGATCAAACAGAGTCTCAAAAGCAACATATTTTGCTCTGCTGTTAACTCCCGCTTTTTTTAGCAATGCAGCCAAAGGAAAACCCACCCAAGGAACAACCATAGACCAGGCCTCGACACAGCGTAAACGGTAAGTGCGTTCTTCCAGCGCCATCATCTTGGTGAGATCTTCAAAGCCTAATGTTATGGGGTTATCAACCTCGCCATCGATCACCAGAGACCAAGGATCCACCTTAAACCCCTGTGCATTTTCCACGGGATCAGACTTACTCGTACCAAATTCGTAAAAGTTATTATGGGTCGAAACCTTTGAAAATGGGGTTTTAGCCTCACTCGACTCAAAACCTTTATTGACAGTAAATGCCAACGGGCTAGTAATAAAAGGTGTACTGGGTTGGCTCTTACCGAACAGGTCAAAAATACCAGCCTGCACCTGCCCAGGAATACTCGCTCCTATAGCCCCCAAACCTAAGGCTTTGATTATATTTCGTCTATCATTAAACACAGATTCAGGGGTGATATCTGAACTCTTAACTGTGTCCCAAGATGGTCTTTTTATAAAATGCATTGAATACCCCTTCTAGTTTTTATGAAAAGACCGTTTGAACAACAAATCAATTTCAAATTAGTTGACGCTTAAACTAATAACTCAAGTATTGCAGAAACTATCCTGCCTTTAATTATAGCTCCCAACAACACTCATTTATTAGTAATAAACAGCTCCTTTACATAACACAATAACAACATACGATTAAGAGTTATTCATTTACGCTCATCCGACTTGAAGAAGCTGTGCCGAAATGCGAATCTTAACCCTCTTTCTGACCAAGGCCATCTTTCCATGCCCATAGATATTACTCTTACAGCTCCCCAAATTGCCGCACTTATCGCAATCGCTTTCCTCTCACTTTTAATTGGTGCGCTATTAAACCAAAAGCTGACCCGACGCCGCTGGGAGCTATCTAAAGAACACCTGAACAATATCCATCAACAGGAGATAGAGCAGTATCAGCAAGACCTACAACATAAAGAATCCATTTTGTGTGAAAAAGAGCAGCAACAGGAACAGCTGCAATTCAAGCTTGAACAGCAATTATCCGCCTTAGGAAAGGCACAAGCAGATGCTGAGCGCTGCAGTGGTTTAGAACTTCAGCTCAAAGAAAATCAGCGTAAACTGATGGAAGCCCAGCTTGCATTATCTAAATCTAACGCCATGCAGCAAACCCTTAGGGTCAAATTTGAAGCAGAGCAGCAAGCGCTAGAAGATAAACTCGCGCTGCTAGAAAGTGCTGAAGTGAGGTTAAATACCCAGTTTGAAAACCTTGCGAACAAAATATTTGAGGAGCGCTCGGAAAAGTTCCAGCATCAAAACACAAATCAACTCGACTCAGTACTTGCCCCCTTTAAGCAACAACTCGAGGGCTTTAGAAAGCAGGTCAACGAATCCTATACCAATGAACAATCACAACGAAGTGCATTTAACCACCAACTTGAGTCATTAAAAGCACTCAATCTGCAGATGAGCCGTGATGCCGTTAACCTAACCAATGCATTAAAAGGCGATAATAAACAACAAGGGAACTGGGGAGAGGTCATTTTAGAGCGTGTTTTACAGGAGAGTGGCCTGCGAGAGGGACACGAATACGATACGCAAACCGACCTTAAAAACGATGACGGCAAACGCTTTAAGCCCGATGTGATTGTTCATCTGCCTGAAAATAAAGATGTGGTTATTGATGCCAAAATGTCCCTAGTCGCCTACGAGCGTTACTTTAACAGTGATGAGGAAGATGTGCGAAAACAGGCTCTTAAAGAGCATGTAATTTCGGTTCGTGGCCATATAAAAGGTTTAAGTAACAAGGATTACCAAAAGCTCCACGGACTAACCAGTCTTGACTATGTACTCATGTTTATTCCTCTAGAGCCTGCATTCCTTCTAGCGCTTGAGCACGACCCAAGTTTAGTTAACTATGCATTAGAGCAAAATATCATGATCGTCAGTCCGACAAACTTGCTCGTAGCACTGAGAACAATCAATAATATCTGGCGTTATGAATACCAAAACCAAAACGCACAGCAGATCGCCAAGCAAGCAGGCAAGATATACGATAAACTTTGTGGCTATATCGAAGACATGGAAAAGTTAGGTAGGGCCATTGAGGGAGCCGAAAAAAGCTACTCAAATGCCATGAATAAGCTTTCCAGCGGTAAAGGAAACTTAATCAAGCAGGCACATCAGATGCAGCAACTAGGTGTTGATACCAGTAAAAAAATTGATCAACGTATGCTAGACCAAGCCCTATCTGACTATCAATTAGATGACAAGCCGTTGAACTAATACACTCGCTTGACCGTCAAAGAATATGGATATTTTAAGGAAGATGTAGATGCGGTTAATTAACACTTTCAAGCAGGTTTTATCTAATGCGTTGCGTTTACCAGCGCTACAATCTGCGATTTTATGTTTAGCGGTCATAAATTTAGCTCACAGCGCACCACTTACCCAGGAGCAGCAAACTTACCTTGATGCACGTAAGGCATTAGATAAACGTCAAACCGAAACCTACACCCGTTTAAGGGCAAAACTCGATGATTACCCCCTAAATGTCTATCTCGATTTTCATGCCGATATCAATAGCATCTTAACCCTTAAAGGCAAACAGGCCGAGCAATCCATCAAGCAGTTTAAGGATACCCCTCTTTATAATACTGCCAGATACCGCTACCTCAATCGCGCCGGCGCTCAAAAGCGCTGGAGTGACTTTTTAGTCGTCAGTCCAACCTCACCTAAAAGCGTTACCTTACAATGTTATTTCTATCGTGCTCAGCTCTCACAAGGCGATAAAGCAGCTGCATACAAGGGCGCAAAGTCACTTTGGTTATATGGAAAATCACGGCCTAAAGAGTGTGACCCACTGTTTAAAGCCTGGGGAAAGACTGGCGAGATCACCCAAGAGTTAATCTGGTCACGTATGTTATTAAGCTTTAATGCGAATCAATATGGCTTATTAACTTATCTATCACGTAAGATCACGACTCAGAAAAAAGCCGCCAAAAGGCTGCTGAGCGTCTATAAAGATCCCAGAAGTCTACGCCATACTCGCACCTTCTCATCATCGGCAAAGATCTATGCAGATATTGTCGATGCTGGCCTGCGTAAGTTGGCGAGAAAAGATCTAAAGCAAGCAGTAAAATTGTACGCCAGTTACCAAAAAGCCGATAGATTCAGTGATTATCAGGGTAGAAAACTGAGCCGTTACTTGGTTAGACGAGCCGTGATCCGTCAAGATGATGGATTAAAGAGCTTTGTCGATACCATGCTGCCTCTGCTAGATAGTGATGATCTGGTTGAACTCAGACTCAGATGGGCCATTCGTGAAAATGATCAGCAAGCTATAAGCAGCTACTTACCTCAGCTTAGTGCGCAAAAACAGGCTAAATCAAGGTGGCAATATTGGCTAGCCAGAGATGCGGACAGAAAAGGCAATCTTGATCCGGCAAATCTAGAAAACCTAAGCCAACAGCGCAACTTCTACGGCTTTTCAGCAGCCGATAAATTGGACTCAGAGTATCAGTTGCAAGATACCTTATCTGTCAGTGACCCCACACATCATCAAGAACTCAACCTTGATAAAGGGCTCGCGAGAGTGATTGAACTCCTTGCGCTGGATAAAAATATTGATGCCAGAGCTGAATGGGTACTAATGCTCGGCAGGCATGACAAAGCCATGCAGAAAGAGTACGCAGTGTTAGCATTAAAAAACCAGTGGCACTCTTTGGGCGTACAAGCCAGTATTCAAGGGAAGTTGTGGAACGATATGACAATCCGTTTTCCCTATGCAGCAGACAGTGAGTTTATTAAAGCCAGCAAGCGATATAAGGTCGATATCGATGAGATAAGAGCTATCGCCAGACGAGAGAGCGCTTTTTATCCTTACGCTACCTCAGGTGTTGGTGCTCGAGGCCTGATGCAGCTAATGCCAGCAACAGCAAAAGAGACAGCAAAGAGGTATAAACTCAAGTACAAAGGAACACGAAGCTTGTATCACCCAGATACAAATATCCCCCTTGGCAGTGCCTATTACTCTTCACTGCTCAAGCAGTTTAACAATAATCGAGTGCTTGCGACCGCAGCCTATAACGCAGGTCCACACAGAGTAAAACGTTGGCTTAAAAAGTCCGATGGTCAATTAGATGTTATCGCGTTTATCGAGTCACTTCCCTTCACCGAAACTCGTGAATATGTGCAAGCAGTATTAAGTTACCGGGTGATCTATCAGATTAAGCAAAACAAAATTCCTGAACTGTTTTCAGCTGAAGAGCTCAATTACAAATACTGACTACTGACTACTGACTACTGACTATCACAATCTCACGATAGGCTAATGAATGGAAAATGATCCCTTTCATTGGCCTAACTTCTAATAATTGTTGAAAAATATAGCTATCAGACCCTATTAAGGTAAAAGTTTTAGATTCTTAAACTAGAATGTGAATAATAATGATTTCGTTTAAGAGTATCTCATATTTATGATCCCACTCGATAGACTCTACTTAAGTGCTGAATACCAGCCTCTGATAGACAGTAAGAGCTTAAATGTTTTTGGGTATGAAGCGCTGTCACGCTTTCATGATGATCACGGCAACAGCACACCACCTAATATTGTCTTTGAGCAACTCCATAAAGAAGAGCAGCTACTTTCTGTCATTGAGTACAAGGCTAAAGCATTCCAGATCCGTCATTCCAATTTAGCCCATCCCCTCTTTATCAACCTAGATCCCCATGCGGCTGAACATAACTTTGATGAGCTACTCCTATTACTTACATCTCGTGAAGAGATCACAGTTGAGCTGATTGAAAACACTTGCATTAACGATGCAAGGCTATCGAGTAAATTACTATCTCAGCTTAAAGCGAAACAGATTAAAGTCGCACTCGATGACATAGGCGCACCACACTCAATGATCTCTCTTGATCTTTTAAGTCAGGTCAATACGCTTAAGTTTGATATCGACTGGTTTAATAAAACATCACAAAATGAACTTAATCTGATAAAAGCCCTGATTCAGTTTGCAAAAAACAGCAATAAGTTAACTGTTTTGGAAGGGATAGAAACAGAGGAGCAACTGGAGCTTGCCCGTCGACTGCAGATAGATCTCGTTCAGGGCTTTCTATTCAAAGAACAATTCGTCAAAACTCCGACTTCTGTCAAATTAATCCCGCAATTATCAGCAGAAAAGGAGGAGATAAAGGGATGAAAGAAGATAAATTAAACTAAACTGGATCCTAGTTAAACTTTGGCTCATAGTAGATTTATCAGACAGTTAATAAATGATAACCGCTGTAAGGAATCAGATGACACAGCAAAATCTATCCCAGATCATCAAACAACTCGAAATCGTACTCTTGGGCAAGCCCGATCAGATAAAACTGGCCCTTACCTGCATTCTGGCAAAAGGGCACCTGCTTATTGAAGATCTCCCAGGAATGGGAAAAACCAGCCTCTCTCACGGTATCGCGCAAACGCTAGGGCTAAGCTATCAAAGGGTTCAATTCACCAGTGATATGCTACCGGCTGACATTTTAGGTGTCTCCATATTCGACAGCGAACAATCACAATTTGTTTTCCACCCAGGGCCCATTTTCAAGCAGATGATCTTAGCCGATGAGATTAACCGTGCAAGCCCAAAAACCCAAAGTGCGCTTCTTGAAGCCATGGCAGAGCATCAGATCACCGTTGATGGAGTAACTCACCCGCTGCCTAACCCCTTCTTTGTTATCGCAACTCAAAACCCAAGTGAGCAATCAGGGACCTTTCCCCTGCCTGAATCACAACTCGATCGCTTTATGATGAGGCTCTCCATTGGATACCCCTCTGCAGATGCAGAACTTGAGATGCTGAAGAATCACGTACAATCGCCACAGAGCACAACTCTGCCTCAATGTATCACCCAACTTGAACTGATTGAGCTGCAGCAGATGGTAGACAAAGTCAGTGCTTCCGACGCCCTACTTGGCTATATACTGGCGCTAATTGATGCATCACGAGTCCAAAAAGAGGGCTTTGGCCTTTCGCCAAGAGCCAGTAAAGCGCTACTGCAAGCAGCCAAAGCTTGGGCTTTCATTCAAGGTCGAACTTATCTGGTTCCCGAAGATGTCCAAGCGGTATTTTCATCGGTTGCAGAGCACAGGATCCGCAGTAGCAGCCAACAACAAGGTGAAGCGATATCGCAGAAGATCCTCAGTAGTATCAATCCTATACTTTAATTTTATTTCATTGACATTATGGTAAGTAATCGCAGAAAACCGGGAAAGATAAAGCAGTGGTTTAACCAATGGCTAAACAGTCGACTTCCTGCTGCGACGAAAGTGACCTTGGCCCATAGAAGTGTCTTTATTCTACCTTCAGGATTTGGACTCTTATGGCTAACTTTAGTCTTGTTGCTTTTCCTTTTTGGCACCAACTATCAAAACAACTTAGTCATAGGGCTAAGCCTACTGCTACTAAGCGTCTTTAATACCTGCATCATCTACAGCTACCGAAACTTGGCAGGCATGACTATCTCCTCAACCTTGTCCCCTCAAGCCTATGCTGGAGACACTTTGGTTTTTCCAGTTCGTTTATACGCCAATCAAACTCAATATGAAGTCCTACTCAATTACCCAAACAATCAAATTAAGGTCATTAAAAAAGTCACCAATGAAGCCAGTACTTCACTTATCCCCTTTATCAATGAACGTAGGGGAAGAGTATCGCCAGGAAGACTTAAAATTGAATCCCGCTACCCACTTGGATTATGCAAGGCTTGGTCACATGTTGATCTAGACAATGAACACATTGTCTATGCAACGCCATTAGAGGCGAATGAGCAACTCTCTCACATTGACAGTGAGCAAGATTATGTTGCCGATAACCAAGGTGGCCATATCCCTGGCGTGGATGAATTTAAAGGCTTAAGACAACATATCCCAGGTGAGTCTCTTAAACAGGTGGCTTGGAAGCAGCTCGCTCAAGGCAGAGGAATGTTAACCAAGGAGTTTCAACAACCACAGGGAGAGCCACAATGGCTGTCGTTAACCGACTTTTCTCCGGCCTCTCTCGAGAATAGATTGAGCCAATTGACACACTCAGTAGATAGGTTAAGTGAGAAGGGACAGATCTTCGGTCTACAACTTGGGGAGAGAACCATCCAACCTGCAGATGGGGAAGCTCACAGGATAAGTTGCCTTCAAGCACTTGCACTGGTACCAGCCCAACCTGAGACACCAACATGAGCAATGAGCACAGCGAGATCATATCTCGGCACAGCTTGTTATGGTTGCTACTGGCAAATGTAGCAATACTGGTTCCTCTGTATGAGAAACTCACCCCATGGACAATGGCCATATGCGGGATCTGTCTACTATGGCGACTGGGCATATTTATCGGTAAAGTCGCCAAACCGCCACGCTATTTAGTCACCTTCTTAGCCTTAGGCTCAGCCATCACCCTCGCTTTAATTATCAGTAGCATAGGTTTATTGAACGGGCTAATCAATCTACTTGTTTTAGGCTATGCGCTGAAATACATAGAGATGAGGAAAAGACGAGATGTGAGAACGGTTGTCTTGGTAGGCTATTTTCTTATTGCCCTTACCTTTATCAATCAGCAATCCATCATCTACACGTTAATCTTGGGTCTTGTTACCACCATCAACACTTGTGTGCTGGTTAGTCTGTACCATGAGGGCAATAAGCTAAAAGAAACGGCTTTAATGGGAAGTAAACTTATCATACAAAGCCTACCTCTGGCCGCCCTACTTTTTATTGTGCTCCCTAAACTCCCTCCCCTGTGGATGGTGCCACAAAACGGCTCCGCAACAACCGGGTTATCAGATGAAGTCAGTTTTGGGGATATTGAGAAGCTCACTCGTTCAGCAGCTCTGGCATTTCGCGCCGAGTTTGATAGGTCTCCTCCCGCCAATCATCTTCTGTATTGGCGTGCGCTGGTTATGGAAGATTATGATGGCAAAATTTGGACTCAACATAAGAGTATCAAACATATAGAAAAAGATGTTCAATTTACCGTTTCAGGCAGAGTTCGTCCTTCAGGAAATCCCACCAATTATAGCGTTATCGCAGAGCCTAGCTATCAAAACTGGTTATATGGACTCGATGTCGCCTTTAGTGATGACAGTAACATCAGTAATCTGCCCGATTACCGCCTCTATGCAAAACGCTCTGTTGATCAGCAATACCGCTACCGAGTTCAATCCTACCTCAAATCCCCTATGAGTCCAGTTCTTGACAATAAGGTTAAGCGGATAAACCTTTCACTACCAGAAGCAAGCAACTTGAAAACCCAGGCCTTTGCTAATCAATTGCTGTTGAAGTACCCAGATCCGCTTCAGAGACTAAATGCACTAATGAACTACTTCAACCAGGAGGATTACTTTTACACCCTCTCACCTCCTCGAGTCGGACCACAACAGATTGACGATTTTCTTTTTGAAAACAAAGCTGGTTTTTGTGTTCATTACGCCAGTGCTTTTACCTTTATAGCCAGAAAAACTGGCATTCCTGCCAGACTCGTCACAGGCTATCAGGGCGGAGAGTGGAACCAGCAGGCAGGCTACCTGAGTGTTTATCAGTATATGGCTCACGCTTGGACGGAGGTTTGGCTAGAGGGTAAAGGCTGGGTTAGGTTTGATCCTACCGCGATGATCGCACCTCAGCGTGTATTAGAGGGGTTCGATGCCATCTTTGAACCTGAATCAAGTTATCTGTTGGACAGCCCCTTTAGTCCATTAAGGTTAAGAGAGTTTCCTCTACTTAATAAACTAAGACTCTCTTTAGCCAGCATGGATTACTACTGGAGCGTTTGGGTGCTCGGTTTCGATGCCAATAAACAGCAACGTGTGCTTCAAAAGCTGCTAGGAGGGGTGACTAAACAGAAGATGTCCCTGTTTATGTTGATAGCAATATCACTCATCGGTCTCACCATTGCTTATAGTGCTGGTCTACTCACCTTTCGTAAACGTGGCGAGCAATACGCAACAAAATACACACAGATATGCAACAAGCTAAATAATAAAGGCCTAGAGAGAAGGCTAGATGAAGGGCCGCTTGATTATGGTAAAAGGGTTGAATTAGCCATGCCCGCTCTTGCTAATGAGTTTGCACTCTTCACCCAATATTACATTGCACTAAAATACCAACCTCTTACCAAACAGGGTCAAAAAAAGATTTCTAAACTGTTTTTACGTCTCTTTAAACAGATCAGGAAAAAACTTTAAATCCAGATACAGAGCAGGTTTCAAGGTTACACAAACTACCTATCATGAGGTATACCTAAAGAGGTAATAAATGAAGCCGTGTGTCATTTTCTCCGCAAAAAAACCATTTCTCTTTTCAATACCGTCCAAAAATTAAGATGATCTAGATCAAAGTAGCCCCATATTCAGCCGTAAGTTAACGGTAAAAAACCTACCTAGGTCAAAAAAACTGACCATTTTTGATACAAGTCAATAAAGAGTTCCCGCCATAAGAGCACACTAAGCGAATTCACAAATCACCTATATTTTCGCAACATCAGATGTTGGAGCTAATAAAATGTCAAACGAAGGAAAAATGAATCTGCTCAATTTTGCAGATCCAAAAATAAAAATGCTTCATGTAACATGGTTCGCTTTTTTCTTGTCTTTTGTCGTCTGGTTTAGTCACGCCCCCTTGATGGTATTTATTAAAGAAGCGTTTGACCTAACGAGCGCGCAGGTAAAAGCCTTACTCATCTTAAACGTTGCGCTTACCATACCTGCTCGCATTGTGATCGGGATCTTAGTTGATAAATATGGCCCCAGAATTATTTACAGTAGTTTGCTTATCATCTCTTCATTTATCTGTCTCGGCTTTGCTATGGCCCAAAGCTTTGAGCAACTAGCCCTATTCAGGTTTCTCTTAGGCTTTGTGGGCGCAGGCTTCGTGATTGGAATTCGACTCGTTGGTGAGTGGTTCCCAGCAAAACAGGTCGGCATTGCCGAAGGGATCTATGGCGGCTGGGGAAACTTCGGCTCTGCCGCTGCGGCAATGTCACTGCCAACGTTAGCTTATGCATTTGGTGGTGATGATGGATGGCGCTACGCCTTAGCGTGCACTGGGATTTTAGCGGGTCTATACGGCATATTCTTCTACATTGCAGCCCGAAATACGCCAAAAGGCTCCACCTACTTTAAGCCAAAAAAGTCTGGTGGTTTGGAGGTCACAAGTTGGAAAGACTTCTACTTTTATCTGTTTATGAATATCCCCATGTATATCGCCCTCGCCGTGCTGGCTTGGAAATTATCACCTACAGGGGTGAACCTGTTTACCACTGAAACCATGTACATCATGTGGTTGTCACTCTTAGTGTTATTTTTTATTCAGGTTAACTCTATCTGGCGAGTCAATAAGGAGAACCTGACCCATGGCGTTCCTAACATTGAGAAGTATGAGTTTAAACAAGTTGCTATTCTCGATGTCGCCTACTTTGTTACCTTCGGCTCAGAGCTTGCGGTAGTCTCCATGCTACCTCTGTTTTTCTTAGAAACATTTGACGGGCTAGATCCAGTAAAAGCAGGTTTATTGGCCTCAGGCTTTGCCTTTATGAACTTGGTCGCTCGCCCTACTGGTGGCTGGTTTAGTGATAAGTTTGGACGACGTAAGAGCTTGATGATCTTAGTCGGTGGCTTAGCAGCTGGTTATGCCATACTCAGTCAAGTCGATGGCAGCTGGTTTATCCCCCTTGCGGTCATGGCAACCATGGTCTGCTCCTTTTTCGTTCAAGCAGGCGAAGGTGCTGTTTTTGCCATAGTGCCACTGGTCAAGCGTCGCATGACAGGCCAGATTGCTGGTATGGCAGGTGCCTACGGCAATGTTGGTGCGGTAACCTACCTAACGGTTTTATCTTTTGTGGATTACAGCACCTTCTTCTTGGTCATATCAGGCTCAGCTCTGTTTATCTTTATTGCAACTATGTTCCTCAATGAACCTAAGGGACATATGGCAGAGGTGAACGAAGATGGCACGGTAGAACTTATTGATGTGAATTAATTTAAGCAGCTTGCCAGCTTTTTAGTTGAGCTGATAATGTGTTTACTCTTTGCCTAAACTAAAAATGAGCAAAATATGCAAATAACCAACGGCTTACATATTGATCTTGCCAGCCATACTCAACAAGGCCTAAAAGAGATAAATGAGGATGCTGTTGGTTTTTTTGTGCCCAATGAGACAAGGCTGCTCGACAATAAAGGCGTCTTGCTAGCCGTTGCCGATGGTGTCAGTAGCGCAGAGGCTGGCAAAGATGCCAGCGCCACCGCCGTGACACGCTTTATCAATGACTACTACCCTACACCTGAGACTTGGTCGGTTAAACACGCTGGTCAAAAGCTACTATCGAGCATCAATATCACCCTCTTTAAACGCAGCCACGAGTTTGCCAATGAGGAGAAAGGTTACCTAACCACCTTTACTGGCATGGTAATAAAATCTAGAACCTGCCACTTCTTCCATGTGGGTGACAGCCGTGCTTATCTGCTGCGAGAAGGAGAGTTAACCCAACTGACCCGAGATCATGTTGCCAGTATTGGTACAGGCAGAACCTTTCTCGCCCGCGCTGTCGGCATGGATAACTGTCTGCAGATAGATTATGGCTCTGTCGATCTCGAAACTGGGGACATACTATTAGCCACATCTGATGGCATACATGACTTTGTTGATGAAGCCACTTTAGTCGAGGTACTCTCTTGTCAGCTTACAGAGCAGGAGAAGATAGATAAACTTGCAACACTTGCCTTAGACGGTGGCAGTGACGATAACATCAGCGGCGTCATTGCTCATATCACTGGCTTGCCGAATGAAAGCCTTAATGACTACAACACAAAACTCACACGCCTTCCCTTTCCTCCTCCTCTCGATCCCGGCGTGATGCTCGATGGCTATCAGGTTATAGAGGAGCTGTTTGCCAGTAGTCGTAGCCAACTCTACCTGGTCGAAGATAGCGAAACTGGAACAAGAGTCGTCATGAAAACCCCCTCTGTCACCTTTGAGGAGGACACAGGGTATATCGATAGATTTATTCAAGAGGAGTGGATAGGAAAACGAATACACAGTGAGTACGTCGTTAAGATCATTGAGCAGAAACGCCCCAGAACCTGTCTCTACTATTTAATGGAGTATGTCCATGGTGTTTCTTTGGATAAGTGGATGAAACTAAATCACTTTCCTAAACCTAAAATTGCCATATCCATTATCGAAAAGGTCGCAAAAGGATTAAGTGAGTTCCATAAGATGGAGACCATCCATCAAGACTTAAAACCTGCCAATATACTCATTAATCAAGATAATGAGATAAAAATTGTCGATTTTGGTTCCGTTTTTGTTGCCGGCGTCGCTGAGATTTTTGTACCACTGGATCATGAAGGCGTCCTTGGCACAGCCACTTACTCAGATCCTAAGTATCTACTGGGAAAAAACACGGGAATACAGGGAGATCTCTACGCCCTAGCGACCATCTGTTACGAACTTTTTTGTGGAAAACTCCCCTATGGCGACAAGATAGAGGAGTGCCAAACGGCCTTCGAGTATGACCGACTTCGTTATATCTCAGCCAGTGACGTGAACCCCATTATCCCCATCTGGTTTGATAGAACGCTCCAACGAGGAGTCGCCTTCGACTTAGAGGAGCGCTATGAAGTTATCGATGATTTCTTAACGGATTTAAGAAACCCAAACCCTATTTTTTTAAGGGACGATCCTAAGGCTAAAAAGAATAAGAGTCAGGTTCTATTTTGGCAGCTTCTCTCAGGATTTTGGATATTAATGCTGATCTTGGTGATTGCCATGTTTAAACAAGGCTAATAATAACGAATTTAAATATCATAACAGTTAAAAAGTTAATTTATCTAGCTTTAACCCTGTTTCGATCAATAAACAAGCCTATCTGTTGACTATAATAAACAGAGACATCAAGGATGATATATTCATATATATAATAAGTGGTAGTCATTAATTATATTTTAGGCCTTACATAATAAACAAAAGTAACAGTGAGTATTTCATGATTAAAATGTTTAAAGAGTTATTACAGATGACATCCGAACAATCGGCTCCTCAACGCCTACTTTTTTTATTTGCAGATGCAGAAGCAACAAACCCTAAAAAAAGTAAGCAACATCAAAGGGGCACCATCTCTCCTGTTATGTGTGTCGATAAACTCCCCTCAGAGTTGAGCTCTTTTGATGCATTAGTCAAAGAAGCAGATTCAATCGCAAAACAGTGGAACTTTGTCTTTGTGGCCAGTTTAAGTGGTGATAATGGTGTTGCCCCAACAACGCAGGAGGCAGAACCATTTTTAAACAAGATGGCAAATGATATTGAGACAGGAAATGGAGTCGGCCGTTATGTCATTTTTGACAGAGATGAAAATCCAATACAGTTAGAGTCCCATGGATAAAAGGCCATACATATCAGTCATTAACTTGTAAACCTATGTTTTTTAGCTCTATTCTGTTTCTAATAAAGACAGCTATGCTGATATTTTAAACAGATAATAACTTATCCGCTTATGCCAATGAAATCAATGTCGAACAGGGAAGTTTTCGCCTCCATCATAGGTGCTTTTTTTGCGACCTTGTGCGCCTCATTTTTCAGTAATAGTATTCTTGAAGCCGATAATATGCCGATGATCTTAGCCTCCACAGGTGCATCAGCTATGCTAATTTTCGGTATACCTCACAGTCCAGTCTCCCAACCTTGGCCTTTAGTAGGCGGCCACCTTATTTCTGCCTTTATCGGGATCAGTGCCTATTCTCTTATTCCAAATCCAATACTGGCCTCATCCGTTGCCATCGGTGTTGCCATGCTACTGATGCATAGCACTGGCTGTATGCACCCACCAGGAGGAGCAACCGTAGTCACGGCTGTGATTGGCGGCGCTAACGTCCATGAACTGGGTTACTACTTTATTATTATCCCAGTTTTTTTTAATGCCATCATTTTACTCTCTATCGCCATGGCAGTCGCAACCTTCAGGGAGAAAAACCCATTTGTCATTGATTAATCAAACAGTTATTTATTGCCCACAAAAAGGAGAGCAATTTGCTCTCCTTAACAGCACAATATTCACTTATCACACATGCACATTATCCTCAGAAAACTTAACCTCTACGCCTTGAATATCTGCCTTTTGCACTAAGCCATGAATATAGGCCTGAATGGCCAAATGAGAAGCGCGATGAACTAGATAACCTCGTACCTTATCCTGCACCAAAGAGTAATCTAGTGCCTTCCCCTCCACTTTTCGCGCAACATTAACCACATGCAAACCATATCGAGACTCAAGCGGCTTTTCTGCCAGTCCTTCTGGTAACATCATCAACTGGCGCTCAAACTCTGGCACGGTTTGACCATTGCTTATCTGACCAAGAGAGCCTCCAGTCTCTTTCGAAGGGCATACCGAGTGATGTTTAGCTAATTCTCCAAACAGTTTAAGATCGTTTTTTAAGGTCGAAATAATGTCCATTGCATCACTCTTAGCATCATCTCTTGCATCCAGATCGTCATTGGCAGCCGCCAACAAGATATGATCAACCTCCATCAAGGGCGCAGTAGTAAACTTATCTCGATTATTCTTAAAGTAACGCAAACAATCATCTTCATCTGGATCATCGTATTTAACTTGAGTCTGCAGCAAGAGTTGAACTCCAGCCTCTTCACTCTCCCCCGAGACATCTATCCCCTCCTTTACCGCTTGCTCCAGTAATAACTGCTGAATAACTAAGGCCTGTCCAGCCCGTTGAACGACGACATCAAACTCTCCGTGGGGGTGATACTGAAGCTCATTTGCGAGCTGCGTCTCCTCTATCAAAACTCCATTAACAGAGATAACGGGCAACCTCTCTTTTGACGGGGTTGTTGACGGATTTGTTCCACATAAACTCATAATTAAGACTCTTTTGGCAATTGCTGATTAAATAGAACACTGCATATAAAAACCAATAACTTTATATAGGGCCATCGATTAACAGCGACAACATTTAAAAACTAAAATAAGAGTGAACAACGATTTATTACTTAAATTTTCATCCCCAATAAATATTCATCAGGCAATCCAATATAGAGAGTCAAATAGAGATAAGTAAAACATCTACCTATCCCTATTAATTTAAAACGTAGCACTCACTCTGTAATTAACGCTGACGAACCACTTGGTAGCTTCTAGCAAAATATTTAACTGGCACACTGATAACATGAACTAAACGAGTAAACGGAAAGATCATAATCAAGGTTAATCCAACCAAAATATGCAGCTTATAGATAAAGTTCACCGATTCAATCGCCTCAGCAGCCTGTACACCTTGTAAAGTTGCAATACTTTGTGTCCAGGTCGCCAGCAAGATCATCACAGAGCCGTCCAGATGCCCCATAGAGACAACAACTGTCAAGAGGCCTAACACTAGTTGAATCAAGAGCATAAATAACACCACAATGTCAGATCGTCTCGAAGTGGCCCTCACTCTTGGGTTATTCAGGCGACGCTTTATCAGCATCACTAACCCGACTAAACAGACAATGCCAAAGAAACCACCACTGACCATAGCCAACAACTGCTTATCGGGACTTGAGATAAAGTGATGATAGATAGACTCTGGGGTAAGCAAGCCGACAAAGTGTCCCCCGAGAATAAATATAATCCCTATATGGAACAGATTACTCGCTAGGCGAAATCCCTTTTGATCCAGTAGCTGACTCGAATCCGCTTTCCAGCTGTATGGCTCACGATCATAGCGTATCCAACAACCAATAAAGAACACCGACAGGGCAATAAAGGGATAGATCCCAAACAGAAAAAAATTGAAATTTGACATGATTATCTCCTACAATCCAGACACTTGCGCAGCATCTGCCTCGTGCCACTTGATGGGTACCTGATGAACCGTATTAGGATCCAAAGCGTTTTGTGAGTGTTGCATGCCCGCACTGGGGCACTGACCAACAGCGGGATCATCGAAACGGATCTCCCTGTCTTCCCACTCCTTATCTATCGCTTCAACGGTGTCATCACGCACCTCTTTGCTCACCGCTTGTGCAATCTCCTCGCGCTCAACCTCAACACCAGACACCTCAATAAGCGTGTCTAGCAGCACCTTGTAATAGCAGTCACGCTCTTTAAGTCGCTCTGAGAGCATGGTTAATATATGACTGATATCCCCCAGCCACTCCTGAATAAACTCAGAAGGTTGCTGGCTGAGAAACTCAAGATAGAGCGGGATATAGTCAGGTAACTGAGAGGAGTCGACCTCAAAACCATGGGTTTTATACACATTCATCAAATCCACCATGGCTTGACCGCGATCCCGTGATTCACCGTGTACATGTTCAAATAGCAGCAGCGAAAGTGCTCTGCCCCTATCAAACAGCAGATCATAGCTCTCCTGGGCATCAAAGAGATCTCGCTGAGTAAGCTCACAGATAAAGCCGGTAAGTTCAGCTCGGGTTTTAGCACTAATACCCGACTGCTCCACACCAGATATCAGCTCCTCTTTAGCATCAAAAAGCGCCAGTGTTGGATAGTCCAACAGATGTGAAATAACCTTAAGTAGCAGCATAATTAATCCCCTACCTGTACAGTTTTAATCACATTACGCTTGGATATCTTTTTGCCACCAAACAGGTTTACACCATTTTTTCCATCGCTGCAGCCATTGCCAAAGGTGAAACCACAGCCACTCTTCTCACCGTAAGCTTCTGGGACGTTCATCTCACGGTGACCACTTGGGATCACATACCTGTCTTCATAGTTGGCGATAGCAAGATAACGGTACATCTCATCAGCTTGTTTCTTGGTCAGTCCCGCCTGCTCAAGTACCTCAAGATCTTCGACGCCCTCGACATTCTCAGCACGTTTATAGGCGCGCATCGCTAACATACGTTCTAGGGCACGAATAACTGGCTCCTCATCCCCTGCTGTCAGCAGATTGGCCAGATACTTAACAGGAATACGAAGAGAGCGAACATCAGGGATCACACCCGCTTTACCTAAGGTGCCGCTCTCAACTGCACTCTGAATTGGACTAAGAGCTGGGATATACCAGACCATAGGTAAGGTGCGATACTCAGGATGTAGCGGTAGCGCTAGCTTCCAGTCCATCGCCATCTTATACACTGGCGATTTCTGGGCTGACTCAATCACAGAATCTGCGATACCATCTTTGCGCGCTTGGGCGATAACAGCTGGGTCGAACGGGTCAAGGAACACCTCAAGTTGCTTCTCATAAAGATCTTTTTCCGATGCAGTCGATGCCACCTCTTTGATCTTATCTGCGTCATAAAGGAGTACGCCGAGATAGCGAATACGGCCCACACAGGTTTCAGAGCAGACCGTCGGCATACCCGCTTCGATTCGGGGATAGCAGAAGATGCACTTCTCTGATTTGCCTGACTTCCAGTTGTAGTAAATCTTCTTATAGGGGCAACCACTGATGCACATGCGCCAGCCACGACACTTCTCCTGGTCTATCAGTACAATGCCATCCTCTTCGCGTTTATAGATAGCGCCAGATGGACAGGAAGCCACACAAGCAGGGTTAAGACAGTGCTCACAAAGTCGTGGCAGATACATCATGAAGGTATTTTCAAACTCGCCATACATCTCTTTTTGCATGTTGTCGAAGTTCTTATCCTTACTGCGCTTTTCAAACTCAGTGCCTAAGATCTCCTCCCAGTTTGGCCCCCACTCAATCTTCTCCATACGTTTGCCAGAGATAACCGAGCGCGGACGTGCGGTAGGTTGATGCTCTACAATAGGTGCGGTATGCAGGTGCTGATAATCGAAATCAAACGGCTCATAATAATCATCGATCTCAGGCATGTTTGGATTAGCAAAAATATTGGCTAATACCCGATATTTACCACCAATCTTTGGCTGGATCTCACCGTTTGGTCGTCTCTCCCAACCCCCATTCCACTTATCTTGATTTTCCCACTCTTTGGGATAACCGATCCCAGGCTTGGTCTCTACATTGTTGAACCAGGCGTACTCAACCCCCTCACGTGAGGTCCAGACATTTTTACAGGTAATTGAACATGTATGGCACCCGATACACTTATCAAGGTTTAACACCATACCGATTTGAGAACGTATTTTCATGATCGGCTCCTCTTAAGCTTCATCTGGGTTAGTGGGTAAAGGACGTGGTAGATCATCGCTATCGGACCCTTCTAGCCAGTCGACCTTGTCCATTTTTCTGACCACAACAAACTCATCACGGTTACAACCCACAGTGCCGTAATAGTTGAAGCCCCAAGACTGTTGAGCATAACCACCAATCATATGCGTCGGTTTCATCACCACTCGGGTCACTGAGTTATGGTGACCACCTCGAGTGCCCGTCATCTCACTGCCCGGCACATTCACGATTCGCTCCTGTGCGTGATACATCATCACCATGCCTTGATTTACACGTTGTGAAACTACCGCACGACATGCGATAGCACCGTTGGCATTGAACACCTCGATCCAGTCGTTATCTTCGATACCAGCATCTTTGGCATCTATCTCACTCATCCAGATTATTGGACCGCCACGTGACAAAGTCAGCATCAAGAGATTATCTGAATAGGTACTGTGAATACCCCACTTCTGATGTGGCGTGATCCAGTTAAGTACCACCTCTTTATTGCCGTTTGATTTAGTGCCTTTAACCAGATCCACGGTTTTCGTATTGATAGGAGGTCGATAGGAGACAAACTGCTCACCAAAGGCCTGCATCCACTTATGATCTTGATAGAACTGCTGACGCCCTGTGATGGTTCGCCACGGGATCTGCTCATGGACATTGGTGTAACCTGCGGTGTAACTTACGTGCTCATCCTCTAGCCCTGACCAGGTTGGTGATGAGATGATCTTACGAGGTTGAGCCTGAACATCGCGAAAACGTATCTTCTCCTCCTGCTTAGGCTTAGCCAGATGGGTATGATCAAGTCCGGTAAACTCACTCAATGCCGCCCAGGCTTTTACCGCCACGGCTCCGTTTGTCTCAGGTGCCAGTGTGAGAATGGTTTCCGCTGCATCAATTGCCGTTTCAATGATAGGACGTCCCTCACTAATCCCCTCATCGGTATTGCGGTGGTTAAGATCTCCGAGCAGCAAGATCTCATCATCAGTATTCCAGTTAATCCCTTTACCACCATTACCTAGCTTGTCTAATGCAGGGCCAAAGGAGGTGAACTTCTTATAGGTATTTGGGTAATCACGCTCGACCACCACCATGTTAGGGGCGGTTAAACCAGGAATAAGCTCACACTCACCTTTTTTCCAATCTTTAACATCAAAGGGCTGAGCCAATTCGCCAGGGGTATCATGTAACATCGGCACGGTGACTAAATCCGTCTCCTTGCCTAAATGCCCGACACTGACCTCAGAGAACGCTTTGGCTATCCCCTTATAGATCTCAAAGTCAGACTTGGCTTCCCAAGCGGGGTCGACCGCAGTCGATAACGGATGGATAAAGGGGTGCATGTCCGATGTATTCAAATCATCTTTTTCATACCAACAAGCGGTCGGCAGAATGATGTCTGAGAACATACAGGTAGAGGACATACGAAAATCCAGTGTTGTCACCAGATCTAACTTACCAGTAGCTCCCTCATCGACCCACTCCACCTCTTCAGGCTTAAATCCTCCTCGTTTACCTAAATCATCATTCATTACGCCATTTTTAGCGCCCAATAGGTACTTGAGCATATATTCATGACCTTTACCTGAAGAGCCGAGCAGATTAGAGCGCCAGATAAACATGTTTCGAGGGAAGTTTTCTGGAGAGTCTGGCGCTTCAGAAGCAAACTTCAACTCACCTGATTTTAACTGCTGAACCGCATAATCTTTGGGGTCCATTCCCGCTTCTTTAGCTTGCTTAGCCAGATGTAGCGGATTCATATTCAGTTGTGGGGCGGAAGGCAACCAGCCCATACGCTCAGCTTTAATGTTGTAATCAAGCATATGCTCTGAAAACTCAGACTTGTCAGCCAAGGGCGATAACACCTCATGGATACTGACCTTCTCATGGCGCCATTGCGAAGAGTGGTTGTAGAAGAAGGAGGTACCGTTCATCTGACGTGGCGGACGTGACCAGTCCAAACCAAATGCCAATGGCTGCCAACCTGTTTGCGGACGCAGCTTTTCCTGTCCAACATAGTGAGACCAACCGCCACCAGATTGACCCACACAGCCACACATCATCACCATGTTAATAAGGCCACGGTAGTTCATGTCCATGTGATACCAGTGATTCATGGCTGCGCCGACGATGATCATCGCCTTACCCTTTGTCTTATCTGCAGTATCAGCAAACTCACGGGCAACTTTAATCACCTTGTCACGAGAAACTCCAGTGATCTTCTCCTGCCAAGCTGGCGTACCGGGAATATCCTGATCGTAACTGCTGGCCACACCGCCACCACCCAATCCACGATCAAGACCATAGTTGGCCATCATCAAATCATAAACGGTGGCAACAGTTAACTCTTCACCGTTTGCGGCCATCACTTTACGACTTGGAACATTTCTCACCTGAACATCATCATGCTCACAGGAGACCCAATGTTTATTAGTGTCATCAGCCGCAAAGTGCGGGAAAGAGACCGCTGAGACATCACCACCAATCAGCGATAACTGGAGTTTTGTCTCCTTGCCCTCTTTACCTTCCCGCTCCTTGATGTTCCACTTGCCCTTCTCCCCCCAGCGATAACCGATAGAGCCAGTTGGCGAGACAAATTCATCTGAGTTTTCATCGATACCGATAGTTTTCCACTCAGGGTTATTTTCTTGACCTAAGTTTTCGCCTAAATCTGATGCACGCAAAAATCGCGTTGATTTAAGCGAGTTGTCATCATGCTTCTCAAGAACCACCAGCATAGGAAAGTCAGTGTACTGACGCACATAGTTGGTGAAGTACTCACTCGGATTATCCAAGTGAAACTCTCTTAAGATCACGTGGCCAAAAGCCATGCCTAAGGCTGCATCAGATCCCTGCTTAGGATTAAGCCACTCATCGGTCAGCTTAGAAACCTCAGCATAATCAGGGGTAATTGAAACCGTTTTAGCCCCTTTATAACGCACCTCAGTAAAGAAATGAGCATCGGGAGTACGGGTTTGAGGCACGTTCGAGCCCCAAGCGATAATGTAGTTGGAGTTATACCAATCGGCAGACTCTGGCACATCGGTCTGCTCACCCCATGTCATAGGTGATGATGGCGGCAAGTCACAATACCAATCATAGAAACTTAAACACACACCACCGATAAGAGAAAGATAACGAGCACCAGCAGCATATGAGACCATAGACATAGCAGGAATTGGCGAGAAACCAATAACGCGATCTGGACCAAATGTCTTTGTGGTATAGACGTTGGCTGCTGCAATAATTTCATTAACTTCATCCCAGCTAGAGCGAACGAATCCCCCCATGCCGCGCTTTGACTTGTATGAATCAGCTTTCGCCTTATCCTCTACAATCGATGCCCAAGCATTGACAGGATCTTGGTTTGCTCTTGCTTGGCGCCATAACTTCAATAAAGGTTTACGAACCTTAGGATACTTTAGACGGTTAGCACTGTAGAGATACCAAGAGTAGCTGGCGCCGCGAGGACAGCCGCGGGGCTCATGGTTTGGTAGATCTGGACGGGTTCTCGGGTAATCTGTTTGCTGGGTTTCCCAGGTAACAAGTCCATTTTTAACGTAGATCTTCCATGAGCAGGAACCAGTACAGTTCACTCCATGAGTAGAGCGCACTACCTTGTCGTGTTGCCAGCGTTGGCGATAACTGTTTTCCCACTCACGACTCTCATTGGTGGTTTCACCGTGACCATCGCTAAACTCGCCCGTTTTCTTCTTTAAGAACTGTAAGCGATCAAGAAAATTACTCATCTTTTTACTCCATTGACCTAAGACAACAACCAAAATCATCTAATAGCTCGGCTGCCTGTCAGCAATTTTTTATTATGTAAATGTTGCTCAACCCAGAGTGAACGTTCCAAGCGCCTCACCCGGAATTAACGCTTGTTGCGCTAACAAAAAGCGCAACACTGAGTGATTAAGGATTGTGGTGCTCAGCTCCTGGTCTTAGATAAAACCACCAGTTAATGGCGATACACAGTGCGTAGAAGATGGCAAAGCCGTAGAGAGCATTCTCAGGTGTGGTTAACTTAATCTGCTCACCCAAAACCTTAGGAATAATGAATGCGCCATAAGCGGCTACAGCTGATGTCCAACCTAAAACGGGGCCAGCCTGCTCTTTATCAAACACCATAGAGATGGTTCTAAATGTTGAACCGTTACCGATCCCAGTCGCGGCAAACAAGATAAGGAACAACACTAGGAAAGGAACAAAATACTCTTGCGGTGTCGGCGATGCGTAAGCGGCCTGCATAAAGTAAGCAACACCAATGGCACTGGCTACCATGACAACTGCGCAGATCTGGGTCACTTTTGCGCCGCCCATCTTGTCTGCTATCCAGCCACCAACTGGGCGAATAAGCGCACCAATAAAGGGCCCCATCCAGGCGTACATCAATGCACTCGGTCCATTAGGATTGGCGATATCATGGTTCATCACACCGTCGACCATCACATGCTGATAACCAAATATCACTTTTATCGACAAACCAAAGCCTGCAGCAAAACCGATAAATGAGCCGAAAGTCATGGTGTAGATGATGCTCATCACCCAAGTATGTTTATTATTAAAAATCTTATATTGACGAGAGAGGTTCTCGTTAACTTGACCTGGGATCAGTTTTAGAAGAAAAACCGTCAGCGCAATGACTATCGGCAGGACTATCCATTTACTCACCCCAAAGCCTGAGCCGCCAACATTTTCCGGTAGCATCAACCAGAGGCCAAAAATAGAGGTCACAAATCCAATCGCTAACATGCCTGATATAATGCCAAATGATCCCATCGGGCTTGGCAACTCAGGCGTCACATGAGATGCCTTAATGTTGTTCATCCCCATCCAGCCGACGATAGCCAATGGAATTAAAAACAGTAACCAGATATAGCCTGCATTATGGATCCAAGCATCAGAGCCTGCGGGGATTTTTCCTATTAAGGTCCCTGATGTGTTAACCAGCTCCATCGGCTCACCGCCAAAGATCCCAAAGGTCATAAACAGTGGCACTAAGATCTGCATAGTAGTAACACCAAAGTTACCCAGCCCTGCATTTAACCCTAGAGCTAAGCCCTGCTGTTTCTTAGGAAAAAAGAAACTAATATTGGACATAGAGGAAGCGAAATTACCGCCGCCGAAACCAGATAATAAAGCTAAGATCTGAAACACCCACAGCGGCGTATTTTTATCTTGTAGGGCGATACCCGCCCCGATTGCAGGGATCATCAAAAGCGCCGTGGTAAACACTATGGTGTTACGGCCGCCACAAAGACGAATAAAGAAGCTACTGGGAATACGTAAGGTTGCGCCGGTCAATCCCGCAACCGCCATCAGAGTGAAAAGCTCAGACTTCGCAAACGGAAAGCCAAGGTTGAGCATTTGAATCGTAATGATCCCCCAATATAGCCACACGGCGAAACCACATAACAAACTTGGAATAGAGATCCAAAGATTACGATTAGCAATCTTCTTCCCTTCACTATCCCAAAACTTGGGATCTTCTACGTCCCATTTTTTGATATCAGACATTTCGTTCTCCAACTGAACACCAGAGTATTTGATTAAAATCTGCCTTAGAGGCGATTTACCATCGGTATTGAATCTGTCGACCTTTAGCAACTTGTTAACAGATATTTAAATTTATTCTGGTGAGGAAAATATCATCAGAGAAGAAATGTCAGTTGATCCAGATCATGTTTAGGTCAGCAAATTTGCAGCAGATCACAGCAAACTACTACTAAAGCACTAGTTAAGGATATTTTGTAATGCATTGTTTTAAAACAAATAAATTTACTTTCAACATCAACTATAAAATAAAATACTTTTCCAAAACTATTAAGTAGTAGTAACAAAAACAAAACATTTGGCTGGTATTTATCGAGGATTAATGGTGAAGTTGGTCATATGATAAGACAGCAATTTAACGATAAGATTGGCTCTATTGACGATCAATTAAGTAGCTCCTCTCTGGTTGCCAGAGCGGGACAATTTATGGCGGTGATCATCACCTTGGGCCTTATCAGTATGATCTCCTCCATCCTAGTCACTGAGAGTCTCAGTGGTGATGCCGAGCAGATAAATCAGGCTGGTGCCCTGCGTATGCAAGCAATACGTGTATCCAGAGCTAATTTGCTAGTTCAAGATGACTCTAAGCCCCTTGTCACCAAAGAGATGCAGATTTTTGAGGACAAACTTTCTCAGCTTTTTTTCGGTGGCATTACCAGTACAATCGACAACCCACAAATACTGGCCCAACATAAAAAGATTGTCGCCCTTTGGCAAAGTATAAAAGCCAATATTGAATCGAGTACAGCTGAAGATTTTGATCAATTTACCTTAGTCATCGACAAGCTTGTCAGTCTGCTCCAGATGGAGTCTGAGAAAAAATTAACCCTACTCAGATTGATTCAGGGGATCACCCTGCTCTCAACTCTCATTGTCACCTCCTTCGTATTGGTTCGTCTCAACCGCACCGTGATCTCCCCCCTAAAACAGCTAGTGCGCGTCGCTTCTGAAGCGGGTAAGGGAAATTTCGACACTCGCGTCGACTACATTGCAGATAATGAGCTGGGCGTACTCTCCCGTACAATTCACAGAATGTCGAAGCAGTTAAAAACCACCTATCAAGAGTTTGAAGATCGTGTGGCCCAAAAGACCCAAGAGTTAACCCAAAGTAATCAATCTCTTGAAGTGCTCTATCTCGCCGCCAGAAGCCTATCCAATAGTGAATATCATCAAATCGATCAGGAGATAATTCAAGAACTTGAACAGGTACTTGAGTTTGGAAAAGTGTCAATTGTGCTTAGCGAAACCAGCATCAATGAACTCATCATCTATAAAGCCAACACTAATATCATAGATCATAAAAACAGAGAGATTCATCAATTCGTACTGGAAAAACAGGGCCACTTTTTCGGCGATATTGTCTGGCAGATCCCAAAAGATAAAAACCCTGAAGCATGGCAGCGACAGTTACTTCAAGCCATGGCAGATATTGTGGCGACCTCTATTGATCTTGAGCGAAAAAAGAACAGTGAAAATCGACTACTCATTGCCGAAGAGCGTGCAGTGATAGCAAGAGAGCTCCATGACTCACTGGCTCAGTCACTCTCATTTTTAAAAGTGCAGATGAGCTTGTTAACCCGAAAAATGCAAAAAGGACTGCCCGAAGAGCAAGTAAACGAAACCATAGATGATATCAAGCAGGGGCTTAATAACGCCTACTTACAACTCAGAGAGTTACTCACCACCTTTAGACTTAAACTCGATGATCCATCACTGGAAAATGCCCTGCAAGGCACTGTGGCAGAGTTTATTGAAAAGTGCCAACATGACATTGAACTCAAATTTGAACTTCCACAAAACTACCTGTCAGCCAGCCAAGAGGTGCATGTGCTACAGATCATTCGAGAAAGTCTCTCCAATGTTCATCGACATGCACAGGCGACAGCAGCAGGTGTTCGACTATTTAAGGACAATAACAAGATACATATCGATATTTGGGATAATGGTAAAGGGATCTCGGATAATCTTGAGCAGCAGGGCCACTTTGGCTTAGGGATCATGAGGGAGCGGGCAAAGTCACTTAATGCACAATTACATGTGCAAGCAAACTCCCCCACAGGTACTCAGATCACACTTGAATTCATCCATTAATCCACCTGCAACAAAATGATGAGGAGCACTATGACAAGAGCACAAATACTACTGGTTGATGATCACCCTACCCTCAGGCAAGGACTAGCTCAACTTATCTCACTTGAAGATAACCTAGATGTCATCGCCCAAGCAGGCTCAGGAGATGAAGCCATCAGCCTCGCCATTAAACACGCACCGGATCTGATTTTACTGGATCTGAATATGAAGGGCTTAAGTGGCATCGACACCTTAATTGCACTAAAACGTGCAGAGATAGACAGCAAAATCGTCATCTTCACCGTATCCGACAGTGAGAGCGACGTGCTTCAAGCTATCAAGTTCAACACTGACGGTTACCTGCTAAAAGATTCCGAACCCGAAGAGCTTATCGAGAAAATCAATCTGGCGATTCAAGGGGAGTTTGTGATCAGCGCTCCACTTACCAAAATTTTAGCCAGATCTCTCAGGCCCGAAAGTAAAGCCTCCTCTCCCCTTGAAAACCTGACTCAGAGAGAGCTGCAGAACCTAAAGTTAATCGCCTCAGGTAAGAGCAATAAAGATATCGCCAACACCTTAGGGATTGCAGAAACTACAGTAAAAGTACACGTGAAAAACCTGCTGAAAAAATTAGGCTTAAAGAGTCGCGTCGAAGCAGCTGTATGGGCGGTAGAGCATAAGATTGGCCACTAAAAAGCCATCTAATGAAAGAATATTTATAGCTTTAATCTACCAAAAGGAGTTCATTGGTGTTTGAAACTTTTTCAATCTATTCAGGGTTAATTGCCACAACCTGGATCACTATCGGGGTATATATCGCAAGCCAGTTTTATGCTGGCTATGATCATTCTAGACAGTTTTGCAGTGAGCTAGGCGCAACCGGCAGTCCCACAGAGAAGTTATCTCCGCTTATTAATAATTACCCTTTAGGCGCTTTATTTTGTTTGTTTGGCTGGTATTTGGCACAGATGACAAATGTTTCAATCTTAGTCAATATTACTGGTTGGTTAGTCATAATTCATGGTGTGGGCACTTGGGTTGCTGGCTATTTTCCAATGGATGCAGACCCATTCACTAAAAACCCAACATTTAATTGTAAGGTACACTCGTGGGCTGGATTTATTATGTTGCTGTCACTGGTTATCGCCCCCATCTTGATCGCTATCAGCCCAACTAGCAGCGCAGTCCCGCTTGCCTTTCGCCTATTCTCGATGGTATCTGTTATAGGGGCTGTTTATTACCTCTTAGCAATGGCTAAAGCGGTGAAAGCACAAGCCAATGCAGGCATCTATCAACGCATCTCCTATGGCTTTCAGTTAATATGGTTAAGCGTGTTTTCACTCGTTTTGGCTTAGTGGCTACTAAGTATGATTAAAAAAGAGAAACTCGAAGTAGAATATAAATTATATAGGAGTATAAATTTCAATATGGATGATAGTAAATGGTACAAAAAACCAGAAATGATCGTTGCGTTTTCAGCACTATTCATTAGTGTTGTGACCACAATAGTTGGAATATATTCAGCATACGTTGATAGATCTTATGCAAGAGCTTCAGTTTGGCCAAGAATAGAGATCGCGAGAAGCTATAATGAGCAATCGTTTGAGCTTTGGGTTACAAACTCAGGCACAGGCCCAGCAATAATTAAACATGCAGAGGTAACATTTAAGGATAGCGTTATTCATCAATGGAAAGACTTAGGTAATATCCCAAATTTCATTCAGTCCCATTTAAGTAGCCGTATTTTACCTTCACAGCAAAAAATAAAACCTATAATGTTTAATTATAAAAAGAGAGCAGAAATTGATAGCATCTTGAGAATGGATGATTACCTTACAATAAATATCTGTTACTGCTCTATTTATAATGAGTGCTGGGAAACAGACAGAAACAATAGACTAACAGAGGTCGAGCGTTGTGAAATCAACGAAGAGGATAGGTTTTTACAATAAATATATTCAAAATGGCGGCGCTCAGAATCAATCCTGCTCTAAAAAGTTATTGGCGATCGCATCACGAAGCAACTTTTGATGCCGCTCAGCCCTTAACGCTAAGTACATCACCACCATACATGCCGCTAATACGCCATAGAGCAACATAAAGCAGGCACTGTATACACCAATAATATCCACAGCAAAACCGAATAGGATTGGCAGAGTACAGCCCCCCAAAGCGCCAATTGCAGCCACTATTCCTCCGACACTGCCCATATGATGTGGGTAGTGATCGTAGATAGTTTTATACACGCTTGCTCGTCCAAAACCTTGGGCGATACCAATCACAAAAATAAGCAAGGTAAACAGCCACACATTGACCTCAAACGAAACCTCAACGTTTTTCTCCACCCCATGGATAATCATAGTGGTTGGCGGATAACTCAAGAAGAACAGGCACACCATACAGATCCAAAATGCAGTCCAGTTAACCGCCTTGGCACCGTAAGTATCGGCAAACCATCCACCAACCGCCCTTATCATGCTGGAACTAGTCACAAAAAGTAGCGTTAACGCCATGGACTGGGTCAAAGACAGGCCATAGGCGGATACATAATAATGAGGTAACCAGAGGATCAACGCGAGGAAACTGCCAAACACAAAGTAGTAATAGAGACCAAATCGCCACACCTGCAGATCTTTCAAAGGTGCAAGGTGAAAAGCCAGATCATGGCTGTCTCTCTGCTTTCGGTAGTAGCGGTTAACCTCAGGAGCAAAAAGTCTAAAAAGAATCGCCATAAAGATCATGCCGATCCCATAGGCGTACCCAATCTGCTGCCAGCCAAAGGTATCGACAATAATGGGAACCAACACCAGTGTGATAGCAGCCCCCGCGTTTCCTGCGCCAAATACCCCTAGCGCAAACCCTTGGCGTTTAGTCTCAAACCAATCGGTCACATAACGGATCCCTATGGTAAATGAAACGCCAGTTAAGCCCAGCACAAAACCTATCCAGATATAGCCTGAATAAGTTTCAATTTGTGGCAGATAAAACAGGGGGGGCACCGCCAGCAACATCTGCCAGAAAAATAGGTTCCGACAGGAAAACTTCTCAGCAAGAAATCCTATGGGTACCCGAAAGATAGCCCCTGTAAAAATGGGCGCTGCCAATAGAAACCCGAATTCAGTTGCACTTAGCGCTAATCGCTCTTTAAGCTCGATGCCGATTATAGAGTACAAGGTCCAGACAGAGAAACAGGCAGCAAATGCCAGCGTAGCTAAAGTTAAGGCTAAATAAGCGCGGCGCTGTTGATTATCCATAAAGATCCTAAAATTGAATACTGTGTTTAATGCCTGATTGAAAAACACGCAACAATTACATAATAATTAACTTCACTTAAAAACCAACCAGATTTATTAACATAAGCAGGTTTTGATGTCCTACATCAATTTTTAGCAAACAAACCCAGGATAAAAAGTACCAACTGCGTATTGCTTTGATATTGTCCGAACGCCCTCTATTGAGCCCAAATACCAAGAGATTAGGTAGACTTACTAAGTTAAACACATAGAATGGATAGCTAATACCAATCAGTATAAGTTGACACGCTAACTCACCAAGATACTGATTCAATTTCCTTAGGAATATTCATGCTCTATCTTGTTCAATCGAATCGAATGGAAGCCCTTTCTGCTCAACTGGCGCAGGAGTTACAAACCCCCATTCCCGGTATGCCATTACTGATGCCGGAGCAGATATTGGTACAGAGCCCAGGGATGTCCACTTGGTTAAGGCTTGAGATCGCCAGCAAGAACAAGATAGCTGCCGCATTGGAGTTTCCTCTGCCTTCGAGCTTTATTTGGCAACTTTGCCACATTTTACTGCCCGATGTACCTAAGGAAAACGCCTTCACCAAACCTTCGATGACCTGGAAATTGATGGAGTTGCTACCCGAGCTGCTCGATATTGAAGAGTTTGCTCCCCTTAAAAACTATCTCAATCCCAACCTAAACTCAGTTTCTGAGCAGAGCTCTGATAATGAGCTAGATGAGAGGCCTGAAGAGCCACTCAAGCTGTTTCAGCTTTGCGGCCAGATAGCGGATATCTTCGATCAATACTTGGTATATCGCCCCGACTGGATAGCTGCTTGGGAGGCCAGCGAGCCCACATTACCACCAAAAGGTGAAAAACTCGCGCCAGCTCAAGCTTGGCAACCTATATTGTGGCGCGCGCTTATCAAGTTTAATAACGAGCGATTGAACAAGAGCCGCTACCACAGAGCCAACCTACACCAATCTCTGTTTGATGCCCTTGATGATCCCAACACCTCCCTTGAAGGCTTACCAAGACGCTTATTCGTATTTGGGATCTCCTCCATGGCGCCACAAACCTTAGATGTGCTCTATCATCTGGCCAAGCGCATCGATGTGATCATGTTGAATTTAAGTCCCTGTCAACACTACTGGGGCGATATTATCGATCCACGCCTGCGTGCTCGTATGGCGCTGGAGTACGCCAATAAACATAAACTCGAAGCCCAGTGGGAAGATAAACTTGAAGTGGGTAATCCCCTGCTTGCCAATAATGGCAAGATGGGACGTGAACTGCTGGATCTGATTTTAGAACTCCCCGAGGAGCACACCAACTTTAACTTCGAATGTTATCAAGACCCAGGGGTTAAAAACCTACTTCAAGGTGTACAGCGAGACATTCTTGAGCTTGAAACCAGAGGCAGAAGCTTAGGCCCTGATGCCTCACTGTATCTAACCCTCGATGGACGCCGTCCACTGACAATCGATGATGACTCGCTGACGTTAAGAAGCTGTCATAGTCCACTACGAGAGATTGAAACTCTGCACGATCATCTGCTGGAGATGCTCTCACGGGAACCTGTCGATCCCAATGATCCTTTGCTTGCCAAAGATATCGTTATCATGCTGCCAGATGTAGCAGCCTACGCCCCCTATATCGACGCTGTTTTCTCGGCCAAACAGGGCGCTCACTATATCCCCTACGCCATTGCCGACCGAGGTGCAGCGCAGGAATCACCGCTGATCAACAGCTTTCTTAATATCCTCGCCATCAACCAGAGCCGCTTCGCCCTCACTGACATCTTAGGGATTTTAGAGGTACCTGCAGTACTCAGGCGATTCGAGCTCGATGATGATGACTTGATGATGATACGCCAGTGGCTAGAGCAAGCTGGCGTGCGTTGGGGACGAGATGAAACCAGCAGAGCGGCACAGTCTCTGCCAGCATTCGATAAAAACTCCTGGGCATTTGGCATTAAACGTCTCATTTTAGGCTACGCATTTAGCGATGATGCGCCGCTCTATCACGACACCTTAACCGTTATGGGGATCGAGGGGCAGTCGGCTCAAGCATTAGGCAAGCTACTCAACTTCATCGAAGCCTTAGATGAATACCGTCTACAACTTGGCCAAACATGTGAAATTGAAGTGCGTATGGCCCAGCTCAATCAGCTACTGGATGATTTTTATGAGGTGGATGATGAAGAGCGCATGCAGCTACAAGCTATACGTGAAGCGATCAGCAAATTAAAAACTGAGCTGTCTGATGCAGGTCAAATCACGCCGCTAAACACGCAAGTACTGCAAAACTGGTTTAACAGCACCCTGAGTGAGTCTCGTGTCGGCCAACGATATCTGGCCGGTAGCGTTAACTTCTGCACCTTAATGCCGATGCGATCCATTCCTTTTAAGGTGGTGTGTTTAGTTGGCATGAACGATGGTATCTATCCTAGGGTTCAGCACCCAGTAGGCTTTGATCTGGTGGCGCAGTTTGGCCCACGCAAAGGCGACCGTTCACGCCGTTTAGATGACAGATACCTATTTTTAGAAGCGATACTCTCAGCCCGTGAGCAACTTTATATCAGCTATATTGGCCACAGTGAGCGCGATAACTCCGAGCGGATCCCCTCAATGCTGGTCTCTGAACTGGTTGAGTATTGCCAGCTCTGTTACCTGCCAGAGACATTCAACAAACTCGACTCGAGTGATGCTGAAACCGTTATCAAGGTGATCCCTGCTATTGAAAAGGCAGTTCACCAGCAGTTGTTAATTGAGCAGCCACTGCAACCTTTCGATGAGCGCCTTTATGTAAGTCCGGCCTCAGAGATTGACGGCGCAATTCAACTCAAACAGAGCTACTCGGCCCAGTGGTGCCCGACCAAAGCTGCAGGCCAATCAGCAGATGGTCTCGAACGTACTCCACGGTTTATTGATAATGGGGTTACTATCACCCAAGCTACAGAACTGGCCGACAGTCTAGATAGCCAGGAGCTAGAGATCTCGGCGCTTATCCGTTTTTTCAGAAATCCAGCCCAATACTTTTTCAATCGCACTCTTAAGGTCGACTTGGGGCTTAATATTCAAGCTGACGATAACGATGAGCCCTTTAATCTCAATGCCTTAGAGCGTTATAAGCTACAAGCTAATCTACTCGATAACGCGATTGAGCAAAAACTGGAAGCCCCAGACGAAACGCTATTACAGCGACTCAAAGCCGGTGGTGAGCTGCCACTCGCCCCCTTTGACGACCTACTTCTGGGCAATTATCTGCACGACATTAAGCCCTTAATTGGCCGCGCTCTATATCTGCAGGGAGAGAATCAAAAATCACTGGATATCGACCTTGCCTTTACTGCCCAAGATGGCCTCAATGAAGCCATCACACTGGTCGGACGCATTGACGACCTCTGTGCTAAGGGCTTAGTGAACTACCGACCCGGTACCGCCAACGGCCGTGATTTAATTCGCGTCTACCTAAGGCATTTGTGTATCTGCGCCATGGGAGAGAATAAACAGCATACCAGCTATCTACTGGATATCGGCCACTTCCATGCATTTCACGGCGTCACCCCAGAGCAAGCACGGGCGCAGCTAAGCCTTTGGTTAAGTCTGTTTCAATCAGGACAACTGCATCCATTAATGTTTATGCCCAGAACCGCCCTCGCCTACGTTGAAGCCGAAGGGGAACATGCAGATAAACTTATCGAGGCTCAAAGTCAGTGGATAGATGAGCAGAGTCAATTAGGTGAAGGGTTTGAGCCTCACTATCAGCGGCTCTTTAGTTTTCCTGAAGACTTTACAGAAGTACAATTTGGACTCACTGCCATGACGCTCCTCTCTCCCATGCTCAGCCTTTATCACAAAGACAGGCTGAGTGAACTCACTGCTTTTGTCGAAGGGGGAGCACAGTAATGACGAGTAATAATACAGTGAATCAGACAGGCTCTGTCCCGTTAAACACCCTCACCTTGCCCTTTGGTGGCAGTCGTTTGATTGAGGCCAGTGCTGGTACAGGCAAAACCTTCACCATCGCAGGGCTTTATGTGCGCCTTTTGCTCGGTCACGAGATCCCAACGCCACTGACCTGCGAGCAGATATTAGTGGTCACTTTTACCAATGCGGCAACGGGCGAGCTTAGGGATCGTATTCGCCGCAAGATACAGCTGGCCTACCGCTGCTTTATCGGTTTAGATACCGGTGATGAGTTGATTGAGTCTCTCTATCGACTCACTCCTGAATCTGAGCGCCCACTGGCACTAAAGCGACTCGACTTGGCGCTTAAATCTTTAGATGAAGCCTCTATCTTTACCATTCACGGTTTCTGTCAGCGGATCTTGGCCGACATGGCTTTTGAGTCCTCCCTGCTGTTTGAGTCAGAATTTACCTTAGATGACAGCGAGTTTTTGCACCATGCGGTGCGTGATTTCTGGCGTGAGCAGTGCTATCCGCTGCCTATCTATCTTGCTGAGATCATACAGAAGAAATTTAGCGACCCTGACGCCCTATCTAAGCAGCTCAGGCCGCTACTTGGCGCGAGTCAGGCCACAGCCCAGCCGACACCTCAGCCCTTTGAGAAACTGCAGCAGACCTTAACTCAAAGCTTAAGTCGTCTGAAACTTATCTGGCCACGTGAGCGTGAAAATATCGAAGCTTTACTCCATGCACTCCCATTAAATGGTGTTCGATTTGGTAAGAAGCCCGATGGTTACCCTAAACTTGCCGTTATGCTCGATGCCATGGACAACTGGTGCAAGTTCAGTGACAGTCTGCCACCTATGAAGGTGATGGAGTCTCTGTCACTGAGTGAGCTTAAGCTCAATAAGGGTGGTGAAATACCAACACCTGAGCAAGCCCCTGTGCTGGATCATATCGAGCGTTTATGCTCGCTTATTAACGACTTTATCCCAAGTTTTCTCTATTGTGCCAGAGAGGGGATCTCACGCCGATTTATCCAACAAAAATCTGAGCGTAACCTGTTAACCCCAGATGATCTACTGACTACCTTAGAGCAAGCACTGCGCCCCAATGAGCACGGCGAGTCCACCTTGGCTAACACAGCTCAATTGGCCGCAACCATTGCCAAACGTTTTCCAGTGGCACTGATTGATGAGTTTCAAGATACCGATCCACTGCAATTCGCAATCTTTAGCCGCATCTACCAGATGCAAGCTAACATTCCAGCAAAGGCAGGTGCAGGTAACTTAAGCCTGTTGATGATTGGCGATCCGAAACAGGCTATCTATGCTTTTAGGGGCGCGGATATTCACACTTATATTCAGGCCAGAACACAAACTCAAGATCACTATAATCTCGATACCAACTATCGCTCTAGCCGCAATATGATTGTGGGTGTTAACGCCCTGTTTGAGAATCGAGACGATCCCTTTATCAGCCAAGCGATCCCGTTTGAGCCTGTGCACCCCTCACCTTTTGCCGATAAAAAGGTGTTTATCGAAAGTGGAGGCGATGATTCAGCGCTCAAAATTAAACTGCTTAGTGAAGATCCTGAAAAGGGGTTGAATAAAACCACCGCCAGAAAACGCTTAGCGGAAGATGCCGCCGCTGAGATCTGCAGGCTGCTCACACAATCACAAGCTGGCGAATGCAGCATTAGCGGTCAACCACTAAAAGCCAAAGATATTGCCGTACTGGTGCGTGACAGAAATGAAGCAGCTGTGATTAAGCAGTCTTTGTCAGACAGGCAGATTGGCGCCGTATTTTTAAGTCGTGACAGCGTATTTAACACCTTAGAAGCCCGCGAAATGGCCTTGGTGCTTCACGCCCTTGCGACGCCAAAAGATGAGCGAGCACTGAGATCGGCTTTAGCCACTTCACTGCTTGGCTTTGATGCGCTATCGATCCACAGTTTTAACCAAGATGAGATGGTCAGACAGACCCTGCTTGAACAGTTTGATGAGCTACATAAGAACTGGTTAAGGCGTGGAGTCATGCCAGCACTGCTGAATCTGGCTAACGAAACTAAACTGATTGAGCGCCTACTTCAAGATGAAGATGGCGAACGACGGTTAACAGATTTCAGGCACTTGGCCGAGTTATTGCAACAAAAAGCCACAGAGCTTGATGGTATTAGCGCGCTGGTGAACTGGTATGAGCAAGCGCTCATCGAAAATAATGCCAATGAAGAAGCACAACTAAGACTCGAAAGTGAGCAGAACCTAGTTCAAATCGTCACCATACATAAGAGTAAGGGACTCGAGTATCCGGTCTGTTTTATCCCCTTTGTTAGCTTAGCCAGAGACAACCGTCGCAAGCCTGCGCCAATGCTTTACCATGAAAATAACAAGTTAGTGTGGGATATCGCGCAAAGTGATGAGGGCTGGGAGCGGCATAAACGTGAAAACTTAGCCGAAGATCTGCGCCTACTCTATGTCGCCATGACCCGACCTGTGTATCAATGTTATCTCTATGTGGCTAACCACAGTCGCTTTACCAAAAAAGCGGGGATCACCAGCCAGCTCCATGAAACTGGTATTGGTTACCTACTGGGCATTGAAGATAAAGCCTGCGAGTTTTCGCGTATTCAATCTCAGGCGCAAAAGCTGATGGAGCAAGCCATTAGCGTCATACAGATGGGCGATGACGCCTCAACTCAACCTCTGGATAATATTTCAGATATTGAGCTCAAATTAGCCCCTAAAGAGCTCAAACGAAAGCTATACACACCTTGGCGTGTGGGCAGTTACTCTGGGCTGGTGAAAGATCTGCCCCATGAACATATTGCCCCTGGCGCCGATGATGAAGCTTTTCCAGAGCTTGAAATCATTCAAGATGAGGTCGACCCAACTCCCTCTAGATTCACGTTTGAACGTGGCGCCAATGCTGGTAGCTTTATGCACTTAGTACTGGAATTGATTGATTTTCCCCAAGCTGAAACTGAATTGCCCATTCACCTGCCGATCGCCATGGAAAAGTATGGCATAGATGAGAGCTGGTATGAGGTACTAAACATTTGGTATCGAGATCTTCTAGCATCGCCATTGGTTGCAGATGGCTCGCTAAAACTGGCTCAATTAGCTCACGCGCAAAAGTTGGTGGAGATGGAGTTTTACCTGCCAATTAATCAACTGATCGCAGTTAAGCTTAATACTTTACTCGAAACCCATGGTTACAGCGCAGGTTTGAACTTTGAATCCCTAAAGGGGATGCTCAAAGGTTTTATCGATCTCACTTTCGAGCACCAAGGTCAGTTCTACATTGCCGATTACAAATCTAACCATTTGGGTGATGATGTTAGCCATTATGGCTTTGATGCCATGAAAGGGGCTATCCGTAGCCATAGATACGATCTGCAGTACATCATCTATACCTTAGCGCTGCATCGGTATCTGCGATTGAGAATGCCAAATTATAATTACGATCAACATATCGGCGGCAGTTTTTACCTTTTCCTGCGGGGTATGTCTACCGCAGCACCACTATCAGGTGTTTTCTATGACAAACCGCCTAGAGCACTTATCGAATCCCTCGATACACTGTTCGATATAGATCTAAATGAGCCTAAGGAGCAGATCATAGCAACAGCTCAATCAACCCAGACAGCACAGCCTTCACAGACAGATCAGATGGAGCTTAAGCTATGATCCAATCCACACAGCCCATTAAAGATCTGCTTAAAGTCTGGGAAGTTGAGCGTTTAATCACGCCACTAGACAGACACTTTGCACTGGAGCTCGCACTCGTTCACCAACAACAGCTTACCGCTCTAGATAAGTCGCATAGCAGTGATAACTCATGCACACAAAGCTTGTACAAAGAGGACTCCTACAGCGAACTCTTTTTACTGACCTGCGCCCTGCTCAGCAAACAACTATCACAACAACACACCTGTTTGCCCATCAAACAGATAGTGCTAGATAACCCTATGGTGGAGCAAGTCTCTAACTGTCAGATCACCTGTAGCCATGATGAGTTAACCTCGCTTTTAGCGCAGTTTGCTTGTATCGGCTTGGTCAGCCCAGAGTCACAGGTAGAACAAGTCGCGGCGGCTGCAACCCCGATAGTATTAGATTGCGGCGATCTCTACCTGCAACGCTATTATCAATTTGAGACCCAAGTCAGCGACACGCTCATTCAACTATCAAAAGAGCCAGGCTCTCAAGTTTCACCAGCCACAAAAGCAAGCTTAGACATCCTCTTTCCTGCACCTGATGATGTCACTGTATTTGACTGGCAAAAAATCGCTACCGCCACGGCATTTAGCAAAAAGCTGGCAGTTATCACCGGCGGCCCTGGAACAGGTAAAACCACAACCGTCACTAAACTGCTATTTTTGCTAACCCAAGAATCGCCAATGACCATTAGACTGGTCGCGCCAACAGGTAAAGCAGCCGCAAGGTTAAGTGAATCTATTAAGGCGTCCAAGCAGCGCTTGAAGCTGGAGCTGGCTCCCTACGCACACCAGATTAATCTCGATAGCTTAACTCGAGTCCCCGAAGAGGCCTCTACCCTACACAGATTGTTAGGGGTTATCCCCAATTCACACAAATTTCGCCACCATAAGGACAACCCGCTCAGGCTAGATCTGCTGGTTGTCGATGAGGCCTCTATGGTCGATCTGCCCATGATGCATAAGGTGTTATCGGCACTGCCAAGCCACGCCAGACTGATACTGCTTGGCGATCAAGACCAGCTTGCATCGGTCGAGGCTGGCGCCGTACTTGCTGATATCTGTGCGGGCTTAAAAGCCCGAAGTGATGCACAAAGCAAGTGGCAGATGCGCTATTCAGCAGGTTATGCACAAACACTGTCAACATTGACCAGCTTTGATCTCAGCCTCTTTACCAGTGAATCACCAAAAATTGGTGATAGTCTCTGCATGTTGATGCACAGCCACAGATTTAAAGGCGATGCAGGCATTGGCCAACTGGCCGCTGCGGTCAATAACTCCGATAAAGCAGGTATCATGCAGGTTTGGCAGAGGGGTTATGAGGAGCTACTCTGGATTGAGCATCAAAAGACACAGTCAGGCAACACAGGTTTAGATCAACTGCTCTCCCTCGCCGTGTCTCATTACAAACGCTACCTTGAACTGGCCAAAGATAATACTGCCACAGCCACCGATATCATCGACTCCTATAACGAGTTTCGCATTTTATGCGCCATGCGCGCTGGTGAATATGGCGTCGATGGCATCAACTTAAGTGTCACTAATGCACTAAAACAGGCAAAACTCATCACCACTGATGTCGAGTTTTACCAAGGCCGCCCAGTAATAATCCAAAGTAACGACTATAACTTAGGCCTGTTTAATGGTGATATTGGCTTGATACTACTAGATAATGAAAAGTCTGCGCAGAACGGATCGGTACCAAGGCTGATGGCCCACTTTATCCAAGCAGATGGTAGCATCTTAAAAGTCCTCCCAGCCCGTCTACCCAGCCACGATACCTGTTTTGCCATGACAGTACACAAGAGCCAAGGTAGTGAATTTGCCAACGTAGGCTTAGTCCTGCCATTGTGGCCCAGCCTTGCTCAAAAGCAGCTGTTAACCAAAGAACTCGTATACACAGCCATCACCCGAGCCAAGCAACACTTCACATGCCTAGGCTCACAAACCGTCTTCGAGCACGCCAGTCTGCAAGCCACACAGCGCTCATCAGGACTTGCTAGGCGTTTGTGGCTATAGAGATAGGGTATTAAGCAGATGACATCAAAAATGAATAGCAAGCCAAAGCTCTATTACATCTACGATCCTATGTGCAGCTGGTGTTGGGGCTATGCTCCAACCTGGCATAAACTAAAAAACGCGCTAGAGGAGTCAGGAATCACCGTCAAATATAAACTCGGCGGTTTAGCACCAGACAGTGACGAGCCTATGCCAGAAGAGATGCAGGTTTTTCTTGAACAGACTTGGCACAAAATCAGTGCTCAACTCGGCACAGTATTTAACTACGATTTTTGGCAACAGTGCCAGCCAAGACGTTCAACCTACCCCGCTTGTCGCGCTGCACTAATAGCCCGAGAGCACAACCTCGAACAAGCGATGCTTCAAGGTATTCAAACCGCCTATTATCTTGAAGCCAAGAACCCGTCAGATCTTGAAACCTTAACCGACATAGCGATTTCAATTGGTTTAGGCAGTACCGAATTTATTAAACAGATGCACAATGAGAAGCTCAATCAAAAGCTAATGAGTGAGATAGCCAGCACGCGCCAGCTTCCCATTCAAGGATTCCCCTCATTAGTGCTTGTGCATGATAACCAAGTTAGGCCAATACAAGTTGATTACCAGAACTGGCAAGCTAGTTATCAGGATATAATCAATGATGTGTAGTCATGTTCATTCTACAGTTTGGTATTTATTTTTTCATATACTTAGCCCTTGTTCGTTCGCTACGAATATTCTACCGTTGTTATAAATTGTCTAGAGGACTTATCACACCAGTATGATGCCCGCCAATAACATGAGTGTATATTTGGGTAGTCTTGACATCACTATGACCTAATAGTTCTTGAATAGTACGAATATCATGACCTTTAAGTAATAATGATGTAGCAAATGAATGACGAAAAGTGTGCGCAGTAACGCGCTTATTGGTATTACTCTTGGTAGTCGCTTTTCTCAATTCTCTTGAAAATGCAGTAGGATGAATATGATGTCGGCACGTATATTCATCGCTTGGATGTATACAGCGGCGACTCGCAGGGAAGATATACTGCCAGTGAAATTTAGCGGCACTGCTACGATACTTTTTGATAAGAGATATGGGCAAAGAAGCTAAACCAAAACCTTCAACAAGATCCCTATCATGTATCTTTTTAACATGTGACATTTGTAATGTTAACTCATCGACCAAGCCATTAGGTAGCATACAAACTCGATCTTTTTGCCCTTTTCCTTGGTAGACAAAGATAGACTTCGTGCTTAAATCAATATCTTTTATTCTGAGTCTTAATGCCTCTTTTAGCCTTAATCCCGCTCCAAATAGTATAGAACCGATTAGATGATGATAATTTGATAAGAAACTGATAATCAGTTTTGCTTCATCGCTAGAAAGTACCTGTGGTATCCGTTGCGGAGTTTTTGCATAGGGAAATTGCAGCTCTTTAGTCTCTATTTTCAATACGTGGCGACAAGCAAATATAATCGCGCACAAAGCTTGTTTCTGAGTGCTAGCCGACACTTTGCATTGTACAGCTAAAAAACACAGAAAATGTTCAATCAAAGCTGGCGTAATATCATCACCATGACGAATATTGCAATGTCTTATAAAGTATCGATTCCAATAAAGATAAGACTTTTCTGTTTGATAGCTATAATGACGTACCCTTATCTCAGCACGTATAGCCTCAATGTATGTTGCTTGCCCCATAGTAGCGCCCTCCCGAATACTGTATTTATATGGCTCTTCGTCGAAAGTGGTGGAAGACGTAACTTTTAATATAAACTCCTCAATACAATTCCACTTTTTACCACCGTCATGAGCGATACGCTTTTATACCAAAAGGTATTAGGTTTAGAAGTCCCTTGGTTAGTCTCTAATGTTCAACTTGATGAAGAACTTCAACGTATTACCGTTGTTGTGGACTATGTTCATAACGGTGATCTCGTTTGTCCTGTCTGCCAGCAAGCTGGCCGACATTATGATTCTCGTCCTCGAACTTGGCGTCATTTAGATACTTGTCAATTTGAAACCCTAATCCACTCAAAAGTGCCTCGAGTTCACTGCCCTGAACATGGCTATCAGACACTACAAGTCCCTTGGGCACATGAAAGTAGTCGGTACACTGAATTGCTAGAAATGAGGGTACTGAAGATGCTAGCAATGAGTACGTTAAATGCTGTGAGTAAATTCTTTAAACTCAGTTGGGGAGCCATTGACCGAATAATGGAACGAGCGGTCGCGAGAGGGCTCGCACATCGTACAACTTACTCAACTGAAGCATTGTTAATTGATGAAACAGCGATTAAAAAAGGGCGTGACTATGTCACTGTTCTATCCAACTCTCAAGGCCAAGTATTAGCCGTTGCAGATGGTCGTTCTAAGGCCAGTTTTAACGCTTGCTTTGAGCAATTACCTTCATACACGACTTCGCTAACCAAGACCATCTGTATGGACATGAGCCCTGCTTATATTTCAGCAGCAAAAGCAGCATTTCCTGACGCTGAAAAGCGGATTGCATTTGACCATTTCCATATTGCTAAATTACTGACTGAAGCTGTCAATGCCATACGAAGAGATGAAATATACAGGCTGTCTCCCTCAATGAGACAAGAGGCTCATCGCACACGTTTCTTTTGGCTTAAACGAAGGCACAACTTACCTGCCCATAGCCAAGAGAGACTTAATAAATTAGTGCCTTCATTAATGGATACAGCCCTTGCTTGGTACTTTAAAGAGCAAGCTCGTGACATTTGGTATAGCAACAGCGTTCGGGGCACTAAACAGAGATGGCTAGAATGGATAGCTTTAATTAAGGCAACTAATATCAAGCCTTTAATGTCCGTAGCTGAAACAGTTGAGTCTAAATTATGGGGCATACTTAATGCGATGCGTTTTGGTGTTTCAAATGGTCTAGCAGAAGCTATCAATAGTCAAATAAGGCTGCTGAGAGTAAAAGCCATGGGGTATAGAAATACAGAGCGATTTAAGCGAGCAATACTGTTCCACTTTGGGAAGTTGGATATGGAGTTCCACCATTAACAGCGAAGAGCCATTTATACAGTTATAACTGATATCGAGATAACTTGCCTAAAAAAGATGCACAAAATGGGGGGGTGACGCATCGATAACTCAAGTAAATATTTTTATTCTATTTAATATCAAAGTATTGAGAGAGTGCCAAAAGTGTTATGCGGACCTCATAAACACCCACGCATCTTTTTATCGGGTAATTTATGGTATGTTTTCTAACTTCTACTAAAAGTAATCCATTTACAACAGTGAGTTACCAGTGTTAAGTTAACAAAAAACAACCAAGCAGACTAGAACATTATCCTGCTGCTAATCAATAAGCTGTTACATGTCCTAAGGAATATCGTGGTTAGTCAAAAGGAAGTATGCGAAAAATTTAAGGCCGACTTTATACCTTGCTCTGATGTAGAGAAGCTTGGCCTTGCTATAGAGACAATAGGTAAACTTCCAATAAATGGTCTGCGTCATAAAGCGGAAAATGGAACATGTGGCTGGTATATTTGGTGCGGTGAAGAACTGAGCCAAGAAACTGATTTTTTTAAACCGCTGCACGTGAGCCATATAAAAGAATACTTACCTGAAATAGAGCAGTATTTAGCATTGCCCCCAGGGTATAGATTTTTAATCGCTGATGATTATGAGGATGTATGGCATGACTCATCGCTCACCAACATGTAACAAGTGCATGTTGCATCAGCCACTGCGTGGCTTGGACGGTTTTTCCGCTCGTGCCTCGCTACAAAACCGCCGCAAATACAGGCGTTAGTGTCCTTAAATGAAGAGTTTAGATTTCGCTTTTTTGTGCTCATTTATAAGAGCTAAGCATTACGCACCAGAGGAAAACCCATATCGTTTGGCGTTAAAGCAGTTAAATTTTCCTTTGGCATTTTTTCTTTGTTTCGTTACATGGCTTACTTTGATGCAGCTAGGACTTATGGACAAAGTAAATAGTTATTGGCCACAAAAGTATGTAGAACCAAGTAAATTCAACTTTTTTTCACCTGTTACATTCATTCTTATCCCTTTATGGTATGGGGTTTATAGATTTACAAAGACGTATTTTTTAAGGGAATCTAAACAAAAAGAAATTAGAGCGTATTTCAAAGTGAAAAGTATTGAACAGGTTCCAAAATTTATTAACGTGTTTTGGTTTCTATATTTGTTTTCATCACCTGTTGTGATCTTTTCTAAAGATCCAATTATTATTGGGAGTGTTTTTGCTATTGTGGCATTAATGGAAATATTTGTTCGGTATAATTACGGAACCTCAGAACACTAACAAATCAATAATGGAAAGGACGCAAAACGCATGGCTTGCGCTCCTTCGTCGCTAAGTTTAGCCATGCATTTATGCGCCCCATATTGAGGCGTTAGGTGTCCCTGAGTTCAGACATCAAATTTAGAGGTAGTAGAAATTGAAGGAAGAAAATATTCCTAACTGGTGGAAGCAAGCAATAGCTATTGAGTATTTACCTTGTAGAGATTATTTAAAAGGTGATCGCTTATCACAATTTGACTTTAGCTTGGTAACGAAAGAACAGCTTGAGGAAGCGATTAACAAATACAAGATTGTTTCTTATGGTACGGTTATACATAATGTTGACCCTAGAACTTTTCAGCAGAAGAGAATGCTAGGGTTACTAGGTGGTGTAACCAAGCCTATTGTTGAGGGGGATTCTGCAGCAATAATTCCAAACGGTATTGTTTCAAAAATTCATTTTCCCAACCTTGTAAATCCTATTGACGTTTGTGATCCACTTGAAACATTTAACTCACATATACAAGTTTTAGACGAGGGAATACTATATCAATGGGAAATAGCTAGGTTTGAAGGTGTCAAAGATAGGCACTATGGTCGCTGGGTTTCTGACTATGTTGATCTATCTGCATTCGATGAAGACCACGATGAATTTCAAGAGCTATGTTTTCTCAAACAGCAAACAAAAAACAATCCCGAAGAATATGTTGAAAGAGCTAGGTGCTACATAGAAAAAATTCAGTCTTTAAGGTTGGGCGTATTTAAGCAATTACTAGAGATACATAATGAGTTTAAAATGTCTGATCGTACCAGTAAAAAGAAGGTAGTAGATTATCCGCCACCATTGCTTTCCCACTTTGAGACAATGAAAATTGAAGATGGTGAGATATCAACAAAAGCTTCTATGGCACCGATATTCTATCGCTCCGCTCTTAAGCACAGATTGCAAGCTAAGAAGCTTCAAAGCCCTAATGAAAAATATTCGATACATATTTTGGATGAAATACATCAAGAGAGAGCAGAGGCTATTATTATGGCAGCAGCTTGTCTTGAAGCAGTAGTAAATGAAGTCGGAGATACTAAACACAAAGAAATATGGAGTGGCGTTGAAAAGTTATCTCTCAATGAAAAATACAAGACAGTTTTTTATTTGAGCGGAAAACCCGATGACTTCGACATATCAAAATCTCCATTTCAATTCCTAAACAAGTTGATATCTGTAAGGAATGAAATGATCCATTTCAAACCAGGATATAAGAGAGTAAAAGTCTTAAATGGTAAATCAACTTCAAGACTAGATACGCTGTTAGATATAGAGTTAATTGATAAATTACCCATGATTTTATGTGACTCAATTAATGCGTTATATAAAGTGGCTGATTCACCATTGCCAGAGTGGCTATCAGATAAACCAGGTTGGAAATTGAGCGAAGACACCTAACAAGTAAATCCAGGTGACGCCTACGGCGCACCTGATTTAGGCGTTAGCTGTTCAATGTGGCAGTGTACTATTTTATAAACAACGGAAGTAAACATGGATTTTTTGGAGTTAACAGCACAACAGAAATACAAGCTTAGAGGCTTATTAATGATGGCGATAACAGCCACACTACAATGGTCAAATTTTGGTTTGTTTTATCTTCTAAATTATTTAACGCCATATAAACCTGCTCTGACACTTGGATTAACAGTTAGTATACTTTTCTCCCTTTATGCTCTTTTTCAAACTGCTAGTAAGGCTGAAGCTCTTTCAAAGTACAAATATGATACGAATCAAGCTATTATGCTTTCCTGCTTGATCATATTTAATATGCTTCTCATTTATGCTTTTTATTATAGTTTTTACTCTATTAAAGCCCCAGATGGACTGCCAACTCAGGATTTCAAGGATTGCCTTTATTTCAGTATTGTTACTTTTACTACACTAGGCTACGGTGACTTTTTACCTAGCCCTGAAGTGCGCTTAGTAGCTGCTACGCAATCAGTTGTAGGGTACTTATGCTTAGGTATGATTACTTCAATGTTTTTTCTCATTGTTAGGCGAGGACAGCAGCAGTTCGAGCAATCAATCGAGAAGCAAATAAACGAACAAAAAGCCATAAAGCAATCTAAAACAAAGAAGAAACGCGGTAAAAACAAGTAATTGTAAATCCACAGCTAACAAAACGTTTAAGAGTGATTCCAAACGCGTGCCGGTTTCGCTTCGCTCACCATTATGGCACACGGTTGTCACACCTTAACATGGCGTTGGCATCAGTACGAGGTTCACTCTAGGATATGGTTATTCTCTCGAAATCTAAGAAGCGATAGTATGATAGGCGAAGTCCAATAATCATGGAGAACTCATGATGAATATAGTTAAAGTAGACGACAGTAATGCTCATGTTTACGCCAATCTTTACCAAGGCTATGGAGCAGAGTTTTCTAGAATTATTGATGATAAGCCAAATGAAAATGGTTTGTTTGAGATCTATCCTCAGTTAACAGGTTCTGTAACTGGTTACTTGCTTTATATAGACGGCACTCCTGCTGCACTAACGGCGATAGATGAGAAATCTCCAAAGGCGTATGAAATTTGCGATTTTTATGTATTACCCTGTTTTCGTAAAAACAAAGTAGGGAAGCGTTTTATTTCAAGTTTGTTTGAGCGACTTGGAGGCTCATGGGAAATTAAGCAAGTGGCAGGGGCGGAACATGCCATCAGTTTTTGGCGAGACGTTGTAGGTGATTATACCTCAGGGCACTATGTTGAAGATGTATATGAAGACCATAAGTGGGGTACAGTAACAAGGCAGTGCTTCTCACACTAAAAAATGCCTAACATCTGTTTAAGAGTGATTCGCAACGCTTGGCATTTTTGCTATGTGTTGCATTTTGTGTTTAAGGTGGTTTGTGGGAGCTTCTGTATTGCGTTGCTCACACCTTAACAGGGCGTTGAGGCTGTAGAATTATTCATTTTATAGAGCTATTGCTAGATTCAAGTAACTAGTTCTCTGCTGCTTGCTTTTTGTGCTTGAACACCCCTTCTTGCTGTGATCTAATAGATATTATTCCACATTTGGTAAATTTATTATGGCCAACTATAAGCCAGATTTATCCTGCCAAAGTAAATTCATCCCTATCAACTTTTCAGCGCAAATCCTTCCAGGAACATTTGAATATGCACTAAGTTACATTGTCGAAAATAAACTCGACCTAACCCCATTTGATGCGTGGTATTGATATTATTAAGACACCCATTTTAATTCTAACGATATTATTAAGACACCCATTTTAATTCTAACAAGAAATCAATCCTCTTTTGCTTAGCTAGAATAAAACTCTCTTTATTCCCTTAAGCCAAAAGCTTCACTGAGTGCTCAGAGAAATTGATTAAAAAGAGGGAATATAGGTCAAATTACTGAAGAGTAGGCAACAAGAACATCAAGCTGATAACCTGATTGGTAAAGCGTACTATTTTATCTAAAACAAGTGAGATATGTTGTAGTAGCTAACTGCTGTCTAGCCACCGATGACAATTTGCAGCGCCTTGCCTGCGCTTTTTCTCTTGATGTTCACAAAAGACATCTAACTCTTGAAGTGTTCCAACTGCTCCTTTAAATAAATCGCCAAAGTCAGTCGTGAGTTTCAACCAGTTCTCTTGAGGAATATTGAGTCTATCGAGTATCCGCTGTGAAGCTTGGCTAATGGCACCACGTTTATCCTCTCTAATAATACGCCCTGTATCATCAACGAGTTGTAGGTAATCTTTAGCGCTGAACATGAGTCCTTTTGGCATCTCCTTGCGCTCATTACCCACAAATGGCAGTAACGATGTTGGCTGCTCGCCATCTAATGCCGCTTCTATACGTCGCTGTATACTGGTGAAGTTTGAGCGTTCTGGAGTTGTCGCCATCTTAGCTCTGATGGGGTTAAGGTCAACATAGGCCATGCAAGCCAATATGGCCGCATCATCAAGCAGAGCTTGAGATTTAAATCGTCCCTCCCAAAACCGCCCCGTGCACTTGTCTTCTTTGTTCGCCATACGTGCAATTGGCTCATTTAAGCATCTCATAAACCAAGAAATATCGCATAACCGACTTCGATATTGCGCGATAGAGTGCTTTAAACTATTAACTTCAAAGCTTTCTATCACTTCACCTTTAGCAAACTTTTGAGTGATATCAGTGCCTTTAAACAAGTTATGCCAATGTTCAACCACCTCTCTATCACTCCAAGCGTTAGCTTCATAGATATCGACTCTCAACACCAAGTGTAAGTGATTGGACATTACCGCATAGGCCGCTATATCAATAGCAAAGACCGCTGCTAATTTCAGTAACTGAGATTCAACCCAATCACGTCTGTGGTCATAGTTCTTACCAGTAAGCGCATCATCGCCAAATAGAAATGCCCTTCTCGTGACACGACTACAGCAATGATACATAGGTGTATCTTCTAAACTAATTTGACTTCTTCTTGGACGGGGCATAACCACCTCTCATTTCAGCTCATAAGTAAAGTTTAGTAAGAGGTATCAAAATGTGCTATTAATTGTGGGTGGCTCTATAAATCTGCCGATAAGTAAAGTTTAGTAAGAGGTATCAAAATGTGCTATTAATTGTGGGTGGCTCTATAAATCTGCCGGCTCTATAAATCTGCCGCTCTATAAATCTGCCTACGCCTCATATGATGTTCTTGTTCATCAGCTCGCAAATTTGCTAGCGGCTTCCTCCAGACCAATACTCGCGGATAAGCCCTTGCCATTCGCTAGTAGTTAACGTTTAATAACAGTATATTATTTAAACGGTGACCTTCCTACAGAGGACTTTCACCTCATTAGTTCATGCCCATGCTGGGCGTACACAAGTTGCTCAAGAAAGGACGCAAAAAGCTTGGCTTGCGCTCATTTTTCGCTAATTATAGCCAAGCGTTTTGCGCCTCTTAGCAAGGCGTTGAGGCTGTAGAATAACTAAATTAGTCAAAACGACTAATTTTTTGAGCTCCTGTATCGCGCTGTAGACCGTTAACTCTATATAGGTAATGCATTTGTTACCCCTATTTTGTTGGGTAATTCATAAAAAACGAGTAATTCTACAGTCTCGTTAGGTAACCAAGGAAGGAAATATTGTGGATAGTTTTAAATTTAGCCCTAAAAGCAAAAAAGTTTTGATGCTACTAGTTATATTAGCTCTTACTCCATTTGCACCTGAATTACTCTTGTTTATGGATGTTGCTGGTGTAGAAGTAGCCTTTACATGCCTCCTCATTATGATTAAGCCCATGAAACTTTGGATTGAGTGCCAGATAGTTAAAATTAAAGAGTTCAGCCGTATGATGATCCTTGCTGTAAAGCAGCACCCAGTAAGTGATGCACGAGTGTTTGCAGGTCATTATTTTGCATTTTCTTTAACATTCGTAATAACAAGCTCACTATTTGTGTCAAGTTCAATATGGTTGCCGATTTTAGTCATGGGTAGGTATATAGCGTAAGGATACCTAACACGCTGCTAAATCCAGATTCACCAAGGCAGTCACGCCATATGCTGAGCAAATCGCTTGCCAGGACAGGTCACTCATTAGCGGGGTGTAATGTGTTCCCCTTTAAAGTAAGTTAATGGATTTGGGTCATGGAAGAGCAATACGAATGTGAAAACTGCGGTCGCTTTGAAGTATCTTGGGTATTGCCACTAACCAAGCGAAATATACTTCTAATGTTTATTCATTTAATGTCTTTTATTCTTTCATTAGTTTTATTTTTAACTGCACCAATATCGTGGCTTATTTTTATTTTTTGGTTAACTTTTTCATTCTTCTTCCGTAAGTTATACAAAGCAGGAAAAAGATGCTTTGCTTGTGGGCACCTAAACACATAACAAGGCAAATAAAGCGGGACTGCTTACTGCTTGCTCGGTTCCTCTTTGTTTAGCATTTTAGTAAACATTTATGAGCCTATTTATTAATGACGTTAGAGATACAAGGTCAGCATGCATAAAACGATCACACTATCAGAGTACGTAAAAAAGCGTAATGGTGTCGCTCTTGGTGCATCAGGTTCAATGACAAATATGCTCAAACGTTCGCTAGGTGCAAGTTCGTTTTATCTGTTTTGGCAGCATTGGAACCCAATATGGGGTTATTATCTTTCTCGCAAGGTAATGAAGCCATTAAGCCAACTATTTCCTATCTGGCTAGCAATTATCATGACTTTTGCAGTCAGTGGCGCATTGCACGATTTGGCGATAACTCTAGTAAAGTGGAAGTTAACCACCTTCTTTACCCCCTGGTTTTCCTTAATGGGCTTTATCGTTTTGGCAACAAAGAGGCTTGGTATTTCATACCGTGAACATCACTGGTTAATTCGGGCATCAATAAACAGTTCACTCATCGCAATATGCTTAGTGATAACTCGCCAGTATGCCTAAAAAATTGATTTTTGTCTCCATCGGTCCCCTACTCTATTTAGCACTAAGGCCAATTGGTGTAAGCCCGCAAAATAACGCTAAAACCTAATAGGTTTTAATTTGCTCAGGCTCATTCGTTAGCAAGTGTAGACGGCTTGCACAAAAAAGAAGTGCAATGGAAAAAGCCGCGATTAGAAAAGTGAGCGTCCACTGTTGATGTAAAAATAGGGAGGCTCCACCTGTGCCAATGATATGTCCAGTGGTATGGGCTCGCGTTAAGTATCCACTGAGTTTGGCTTGTTTTACTGTGTTCTCTTCACTTGCTAACAAACGAGCGGTGTACCATGCGGGTAAACCTGAAATCGCAAATATAAGCCCGAGTAATGATAACCCTAACCCCCACCAAAACTCGCCAAACACTAAAAGTGTGGTACTGCCGCACATCAATGCAAACAGTAATATCGGGAGAAATAGTTCAGGACGCCGTTGACTTAGAAGTGGAATAACTCGCACTTGATAAAGGATAAGAAGAACGCTTGTCGCCAACATTAAAGAGGCATACATATCAGAGCCTTGCTCTCCACGATACCCCTTCAAGTTTAAGAACTCCAACGCATAAAACTGAAACACAGCTACGATTGCCGTAGTCATGATGGCAGAGGCATAAATGAAATATTGACGATCTCTAATAGTCACTAACTCTTGTTCAGTGCCTAAGGGAGTTTGAACAAACTCAATGTCAAAACGGCTGAATAATACCGGTAGGATCATCACCACTGGGAGCAGCAGTAAATATTCAAAGGAAACTGGAAGAAATAAAAGACTCGGGCCAATTAATCGCCCCAAAGTTAAGGCACTGCTTAAACGAGATAATGCTGCAGATGTCGCATCATTGTTTGCAGCCAACAGCATTTGTGCCATAGGAAGAAATGCACAGCTAAATGCACCGACCAAAATTCGACAAACACCTATTTGCCAGATATGTGGGCTTTCACTGTAAAAAGTGGCAACAAATAACAAGTTAGCACTAATAAAACCTAAAGCTGCTATATGTAATGTACGAGTAACGCCCAACTTTTTTGCAACACTTCCCCAACGACTCGCCCCAAACCAATAGCTCACTAGATTCAAATTAACCGCAAGAACTAATACACCTAAAGATGGTGAATTTGGAGTCTGCTCACTCCATGTCATTAAGGTCGGAATAGCTGCAACGACCAGCGTTTGGTTAATACCCAGAGATATCAATGCCAAGAACAAGGCATACTTCATGGTAAACCGCACCTTTTAAATAAGAATGATAATCATTGCCATTATGATTACTGCTAATGTAACATCGTGTCAACAGTATTGCTAAATTAGTTTATTTTTATGAAACAAAAATCACCTACTGTTGTTTTTGTTACTTTTTTTAACTTAATTGATCGGATAACGGGCTTTACATGATAAACAGTGAAGATTGGCAAAAGATAAACACTTCTCTATGCGCAAAAATTATTTCAGAGCTTCACTACGAGGAGCGACTTTATCCCACTGATAAAGGGGATTACTGGCAATTAAATACCCCACACAGAAACTGGGAGTTTAAAGCCAAAGTGACGGTTTGGGGAATGCTTGAGATTGAGCCCTACTCCATGACGTGCTCCGACAATCTGGCACCGCAAGCGTGCCAATTATTATTGGATACACAAGAGATGCTAAAAATCTCTGACATTAACCTTGCAAACCTTTTAGAAGAGATTCAGCAAACGCTATATAGCGATACAGTTCGGCTATCTAAGCTCCAAGGAGTGACAGCTTCAGATCTAGTCACTATGGATGAAACAGAGCGCCAACGTTATATTGATGCACACCCTAAAGCTATTGCAAACAAAGGCCGACTAGGTTGGGGAGAAGCATCGCTAAAAAACTACTCTCCTGAGTCAGGAAGCTCCTTTCAGCTTCATTGGTTAGCCATTGATAAGTCATACTGCAAGTCAGGGATCAGTGAAGAGATTAATTACCTTCAAATACTCAATAATGTTTTAGGGGAGTCTGAAGTGCGCTCTCTAACCAGTAAATTAGGAGAAGACTCCGATAAGTATTGGTTGGTCGCGGTTCATCCATGGCAGTATCAACGTTTTTTAACCGGACAATATGCAAGTCTGTTTGCAAATAAAACCATTGTAGACCTTGGTGAGCTAGGATCTGCTTGGTATGCACAGCAGTCAATTCGAACATTAAGCTCAGCATCGCAAGAGGTAAGGTTTGATGCAAAAACTGCACTCAGTATTTTAAATACATCTTGCTATCGTGGGATCCCTGGAAAGTTTATCGTTCAAGGACCAAAGTTATCAGCTTGGCTAAAACAACTAGCCAATGAGGACTCGACATTAAGAGCTTGCGGCTTGCATGTTCAGCAAGAAATTGCTGGTTTCTACTGCCCGCACCCTTACCAATCTCAGATAGAGCAAGGTCCTTATCGATATCAAGAGATGCTAGGGTGTATTTGGCGAGAACGTGCCGAGCACGTATTAAGCGTAAACCAACGACCGATAACAATGGCGGCGCTAATGCAAACCGATTTACATGGAGATCCGCTCATTGGCGCTTTGATAAAAAAATCGACTATTGATATCGAACCTTGGCTAGAAAAGTTGTTTTTCCATGTTGTCATACCTGTTTATCATCTAATGTGCCAATACGGAGTTGGACTTGTGGCGCATGGTCAAAACATTACTCTTGTGTTAGAGAATCACCAACCTGTCGGTTGCATTATCAAAGACTTTCACGGCGATCTAAGAATTGTTGATCAAGACTTTGCAGAACTAGACTCTCTCCCTGCTGAGATAAGAGACGCACTAACTCGGCTCCCTGCAAACTACTTGATTCATGATCTATTGACTGGTCATTTTGTCACGGTACTGCGATTTATTTCGCCTAAAATTGCCGCTTTGGGACTAAGCGAAATACAATTTTATCGATTACTTAAACAGGTCATTAACACTTATCAAGCACAGCACCCTCAACTGTCAGATAGATTCACGCAATTTAACCTGCTTACGCCCGATATCGATAAAGTTTGCATCAATCGCGTTCGTTTTAAAATTGGTTACGGTGACAGTGACGAGCGACCTCTACCAGAAATAGGAAAGCCAATCAAAAATCCATTAATGCAGTAACTTCCCAACTCTTTAGCATTAAAAATCAGCCACGTTTACACAAATAGAATCGAGATTAACCTAGAGAGCTGAAAAGGAAACCATCAACACTAGTTAAGTATTGATGGTTTCCTTTTCAAACCACTTACATCATTAAAGTTGCAGTGGAGCGATGAAATCTAAGAGTAAGTTAAAATAAAGTTGGTACACCAAGGTAGGTAATGACTAGGCGGTTTTGATATTCATTCTTGTAACTCCAGCGTGAAATATCATAGATGGCTTGCTGATAACGCCCTTGGATAAACAGGGTATCGCCCTCTTCTAGATGCATCACGCCATTGACCGCTGCAATACCTGGGATCGCGCAACCAAAATTAGGAATTTCAGCAAAAGTAACTGGGCCTAGTGAAGCATTACCGCCTGGTGGGGTTGCATTTGGAATAGAGATCCCGATACGCAACAGGTAACGACTACCGCATTTGAGCTGCGCATAACGAGCATCAACATTATATAAACCTGTTGCTGGCGCGGTAAATATATGTGAATTGGTATCAAACGAAGTATTAAAATTGATAGTAGCCGTATTGTATTCAACCACTTTTATCTTGCCATTATTGGCTTCAGTTAGTTCACTACCTGATATGTGAGCATCCACCACCACTTGGTGATTCGGGATCCAAGTTGCCTGTGCTGACGAGGCAACAAATAATGCCAAACCAGCAGTAAAAAGTGCCACAAGTACATTTAGTTTTTTCATTTATTATTATTCCCCATTACCAGTTCATTATTTCGAACGTGGTTAATTTTATAGGTGGTTAAGTCAGATAACATAATATTTAAGCGTCAATATTCTGACACAAACAGAAATGTTTGTGAACAATAATCACACAAAGAAAACAAGGAAAAGGCCAAACCCGTTAACAAATCAGCATTACAAAACTCTAATTATCACTGTAAAACATAGGCTTATAATGTGGCTATTACTGTGTGATAAATTTGCTAAATTCATAGTAAATTAACAATACTTTATACAATTAACATAAAAAGTGGATCAAGCCAGAGTGTCTTCTAGCAAATTTGATTCAAGGTCAATGGGTGAATCATGCTTATTCCCTTATGAGTTTATCAACACAGAATTTGGCAGCTAAAATTCACCTTATCAGGCGAATTTAGCATAGGAGAGGCAATGATTTCCATATCGACAAGTAACAACATAAGTAATTGATAGTTTGTAAATTTAATATTTTTTAATAATGAATATTAGGATTTTAATAAGCTTTAATTGGACTCATCCAGTTACTCCCCGTATTTACTAGTAGTGAGATAACACAACAAGGAAGAGAAACCATGTCGAGTCAATTGTTACCACAGTTTAAAGCACCTATTCTAGCCCAACCTTTCTCAGCGATTGTCAAAGCATCTGTCGCTGTATGTATGTTAAGTAGTAGTGTCACCTATGCCAGCGAACAGATAATGTTCGATGATTTTAATTACATAAATTTAGCGCAAGCAGAAGAGAATGGCTGGATGGCCCGCACAGAAACAGGTCACCCGGGGATAAAGGGAGCAACTTGGTGGTCAGAGGGAGTTAGCTTTCACCCCGACCCATTAAATTATAGTAATCAAGTAATGCGAATAAGCTCCAAAACAGATGGTACTCCAGCAAACACTCGTCAAACTCAAGTGTGCCATAAGCGAAAATACCATGAGGGAACCTATGCAGCTCGAGTATATTTTAATGATAAACCCCAATATGGGCCCGATGGTGATGGTATTGTTGAAACCTTCTACGCTATTAGCCCATTAGCATCACCACTGGATCCTGCTTACAGTGAGATGGATTTTGAGTATCTTGCTAATGGAGGTTGGGGTGAAGGTGACCATGCTCTCTTTGCCACCTCCTGGGAAACTTTTCAACTTAAACCTTGGACCCCAGTCAACGCCTATGATGCGACGCGCAATAGCTTGCAAGGCTGGAACACTTTAGTGCTGCAAGTGAGTGACAATAAGCTGCGCTACTTCATCAACGGTGAACTCTTTGCAGAGCATGGCAGTGAGGTCTATCCCGAGGTTGCCATGTCGATAAACTTTAACCTTTGGTTTATTCCTGAACAAACAGTGCAACACCCTGAAATGCGCCAATACTTTCAAGATATTGATTGGGTCTACTTTTCAAAAGACACGGTACTTAATACTCAGCAGGTAACAAAAAAAGTTGCAGTATTACGTGAAAATAAGGTGGCACAAAGAGACACAGTACCGGATTGGTCACCGAAACATGAAGATTACTGTAGCTTGTAATACTAATCAGTATAGAAGAGCTCTTTTAGCGATTAATTGACAGTATAGACAGGTTTATGCTCAAACCAAGCATTGACCCGTGTAATGAGATGGGGGTTGTCATTGTGCTCTGCAACCTCCATCGCTTGGCGGGCCCAACGTTTAGCCAATAATTCATTGTGCTGTCTACGGGCAAGCTCTGCCTTAGCCAGTAAAACCCAGATCTGATTAGCCGGAGCATCATTTGTCTCAGCAATATTCAATGCATGAGCAAGGTACCTTTGGCTTTCATCCTCCTCTTTCTGCTCAGCTGCAACCTTGGCAAGTTCAATAAGAGCGGCTGTTTGTCCATAGCTGCCATGAAACTCTTGATGGTACTCTAATGCCAAGTTAAGTAATCGACTTGCTTCGCTGTAGCGACCTTGTAAGCGTTTGATCTTTCCAAGCTCCTCATAGGAGTAAGCAATAAACAGCTTATCGACGACTTTACGAGCCAGTTGCTGAGCTTGATTAATATGCTGCTCTGCACTTAGCAACTCTTGCTCTCTATCGGAACTCACTGGCCAATTAATTTTTAAGTACCCTACCATCAAATAGGCCCGCAACGCTTCACGATTATCACTGACCTTTTCCGCTTCAATAATATTTTGCTGTAACAGCGAAAATGCACTGCCTAACTCGTTTGTATTGGCATAACTTGCCGCTAAATAGCGTCTTGCTGCTAATAGTTCAGGCTCAATGTTTAACGCTGTCATCAAGAGAGGGATCGCACTGGCGTAATCCTGTTTCAGGTAATGCTCAACGCCAGTAACGAAAGCTTCATTACTAAAGTCACTGTGATAATTGACTCTTCTGTTCGGTTGAAACTCGCCATAACGAGTGGCGATCCGCTCAACGAGTTTGTCATAAGCTCCTGTTACTGAACTTGCTAACTCCACTCCCCTTTCAACTCCGTGGGGAAAAAATAGCGTGTAATGTAGTTGAAAATCCTGAGGGAATCCTGTTAATCGAGTCTGTACTATTAATTCAGCCCCCACCTTTTGTCTCAAGGGAACAATCTCCCCTTCACTAAGCATAAGCGTACTGCTCTGTGAAAGTCGCTCAAAGCCATAAAGCAGGTGATCGCTATCGATCACAGTTAATGAACTTTGTTTTGATAATGCTTGAGTGAGATAGTCCATTCCCTGTAGCGGCACCCATTGATGCTGGTTATCAGGCATGGCATTTTCAACAGGTAAAAAGGCAACACTTAAATTAGCTTTATCTAAGAGTTGATAACGCCAAGCCAATATGCAGATAAAAATGATAGAAAAAACAACACTAACCCATGACAGGTATTTCACAACTCTTGATTGTTTAAACAGGAACAGTGAGTTTAAGCGAGTTAACGGCGTAGTGTCAGCAACCCAGCAGTAACCTTGGCGAGGATAAGTTTTGATCACCTCTGCTCCCAGCAGATCACGGATCTCTTTAATTGATTGTACTAATACTTGCTCTTGCACCACCACATCGTGCCAGATCGTATCGAGCAAACTTTGCTTTGTTACCACCTCTTGGTCGTGTTCAATCAGGTAAGCGAGAACCTGTAAGGTCTTAGCTCGAACAGAGTGCTTCACACCTAGTTTAATCACATATCCTAGCTTAAGATCTATCTCTATATCATTGAGTAAATAGCGCATAAAGTTTTTGTTTTAATTATAGTTTTTATAACACCTTTTAACAGTGTGCCGTAATCTCACCTATGAGGCAATAACTAACCAAATCGCTATCCTCCTAAAGTAGGAGGTAAATCCACATAAGCATCAATAGAAGGAGTATTAGCCTCTGTTATAGGCTAGCTAAAGAAGCTCAAAATATAAAAGAGGAACTTTTGATAAAACAATCATTTGGAATAATAAGTGGAACCAGCGGTCTGATTTATACTCTCAGCCTTCCATTACTATTCACTGCAACGGATGCAGCAGCAGACGACTCACACTCACCAGAAGTGATCACCGTTCTCGGTCAAGCCATTGATCATGAAACACTAACTTATCCTGGCGCCCAGCAACATGCGGATATGGAGCAGATTGAGCGAAGCCTAGATACCAACATCGGTCACTTTCTTAGAGACAAGTTTGCAGGCGTCAGTGTTAATGATGTACAAAATAATCCTTTTCAGATGGATCTGCAGTATCGTGGTTTTACCCTTTCACCTCTGCTCGGCTTACCCCAAGGCATGTCGGTCTATGTCAATGGCGTACGCTTTAATGAGCCTTTCGGCGATACCATCAACTGGGAGTTAATCCCACTATCAGCACTCAATCAAGTTAGCCTCTACTCAGGTTCAAACCCGCTTTTTGGACAAAATACCCTAGGCGGTGCCTTAGTACTGGATCTCAAAGATGGCTTTACATTCCAAGGCACTTCGCTAGAGCTCAGAGGTGGGAGCCATGGCATGGATCAACAAACCCTAGAGACTGGTGGCAATAATGGTGAGCTGGGTTATTACGCAACTATCAGTCGTTATCAAGAAGACGGTTGGCGTCAATTTTCCCCCACCGAAGTAACACAGTTTCTTGGCCGGCTCAGTTGGAAAGCCTCCGATAGATCCCGCTGGGATCTACTCACCGCTTTCAGCCAGAGTGATCTTATCGGTAATGGCGCCGTTCCCTTCGACTTAATGGCCTTAGAGGGCAGAGATGCGGTATATACTCACCCTGATAAGACAGAGACTGATCACAGCTTCGCTTCTCTATCGGGTAACCTCAAACTCAACGATAATATGGCCGTTGATCTGAACCTCTACTACCGTAACGGTCAAACCGACTCACTCAACGGAGATGACAGTGACTTTGAGGAGTGTATGTACTTGGGTGAAGAGACCCTTTGTGATGAGGATGATGCGCCAGTTCAATTTCTCAATCAAGACGGTACTGCATACCTAGGAAGTTTAGAGGAGCTAGGCTTAGATGCAGACTCAATCGACGGGCTTAATAACACCTCAAAGACAGATCAACAAGCGATGGGAGCGGCCGCCCAGTTGACAATTGACTCGCAACTCAGCCAGATGAGTGTGCAGTGGCTCTTGGGAGCGGGTATCGATTATGCTGATATTGATTTCCAATCAGATACAGAGTTTGCAGAACTGCTCAATGATACTGCCAGCTCTCCCCGTGCAACCAAGGCCATCGGCTTGTTTGATGCTGACTCGGTGGTCAGGCTCGACAGTAAGCGCCGTCACTATTACGCTTTTATGGCCGCCAGTTTACAGTTACGGGAGGATTTAACCCTAAATTCTGCACTTAGATATGACGCAACCAATGTCCATATGACAGATTTAGCGCCAGGTGATGATGGCAAAACCTTAGATGGCGATCATGATTTCAGTAATCTTAGCCCCTCCGTTGGTATTCACTGGACATCAAGTGCCGAAACTGCACTGTTTGCTTCTTACGGTCGCTCTGGCAGAGCACCTACTCCGGTAGAACTAAGCTGCGCTGACCCTGAAGCCCCCTGTAAACTCCCCAATGGTTTTGTATCCGATCCACCATTAGAGCAGGTGATCACAGATACATTTGAGATAGGTGCAGAGTACAGCAGTAATGGCCTTTCATTGGGACTAACCCTGTTCCATGCCCGAAATCAGGATGACATCATCTTTCAACAGGCATCGGGACTTCCATCAGAGGGCTTCTTCGACAATGTAGGCGATACTCAACGTCAAGGAGGGGAGGTTTTCTATAAACAGCAGTGGCAAGATTGGCAGTTGGCTTTCTCTTACAGCTACCTAGATGCCACCTTCCAGTCTGATTATATCTCGTTCAGCCCCAATAACCCTTTGGGTGGAGATAGGCTGGTCACCTCAGGGGATGCGATACCAGGTCTGCCTAAACATAATGCGAAAGCAGGTCTTGAGTGGTATATCGGCGATCTAACCCTAGGCAGTGATATAAAGTATCAAAGCGGCCAGTTTTATCGGGGCGATGAAGCCAATGAAAATGAGATGATATCGGGTTTTACCTTGGTCGATCTCAATGCGATATATCAGATTAACGATCATATCTCTGTCTATGCCCGCATCGACAATCTGTTTGATACTGAATATGAAACCTTTGGCGCCTACGGTGAGTCCGATGAAGTGCTCGATAATATCTACCCCGGATTTGACGATGCCAGATTCGTAGGGCCCGGCGCCCCAAGAACCTATATCGGTGGGGTTAAGGTTAAGTTTTGATACAGAGACTAATATCATAATCTTCATATTTAAGATGAGTGAGTTAACTCATCACCTACCTCAATACTTAAGTTAATCATTTGGGTAAAAGTCGGGAGAAGTTAACTCCTCCCCACCTTTGCCCTGCCAATTTCTGGTCTTAACTCTTTAAGAATTACATAGTTGTTCTGTGTTCAACACTTTCGAATTATGAATCAACTAACGAAGAGATTAGCACCATGAATATAAAAACTAGAAAATCACCAAAATATATTAAAGCCGCCACAGCATTAGCCGTTTTAACCTGCTTAGGGATCAGCAGTATCGCTCAAGCAGTGCCTTGGTGTCACAGAGGGACGATAGTTCAAATTGCTGACGTCACGTGGAATCAAGCACAGATCATGGCTAACTTTACTGGCAGCATTCCAGGTGGCGTAGCTGACACAGAGGTCTACACCACTTACCACTCAACCAACAATTACGCGAATACATTTGCAGGCGGTGGCGGTGGATTTGGTGGTTTCAGTGTACCTGGCTCAGGTCAAGTGAGGGTTATTCATTACGCCCCTTACACCTTGACCAATATGGTCGGTCCTGGTTACTACTACACCAGCCAAGGGGTTAAATTTAAACTGGATAAATGCTACACCATTCCGCCATTAATGGAGCATAAAGAAGTTGCTAGATTTGAGCCCACTAATCCAGAAACAGGCATTGAAGTGGTTCCCTATGAGAAGTTAGAAGCCATGCAAGAGTATTGGCGTCTGAGTGAAGAACAAGAGAGAAAGTAACCCCATAATAAATAGGCCCTTAGGGGCCTTTTTATCTATCTAGTTATTCTTTACTAATATAAAAATACAAATTTAATGTTAAATTGAGATAATTCTACTTTCCATGATAGGTTTAGCTACATAAGTAAATGTAAACCGTGGTGGAAGATGTTAGATAAACAAAAAGTTCATTGGTTATTGTTGCTACTCTTTTTTGGACATACCAGTATCTTAGCAAGCGATATTGATACTTGTTTTAAATCTAAAGGTGATAAAGTTGAGCAGATAGCCGCATGTGAAAATAGCCTTTCCCCTCTGAAAAAAAATCACTCTGATTATTTAGATCTACAGTTACAACTACTGATCTTGTATACCTCTCAAGGATCATACTCTCTCGCAAATCAAACCGATATGGCGATATCAGCCCTTAACTTAACGAATTACTCTCTTGATAAGCAGTTCAAATATCTGCGACACCGAGGCATATTAAAATATCGACAAGGACTCTATCCTCAAGCTCTATTGATATTTGAACAAGCTTATCAACTGGCAAAAACAGATAAGCAAACTTTATTAGAGGCGAAAGCACTGAGTGATATCGGTACCGCCAATATGGCCATGGCAAATCATAAAGAGGCAATTTCAGCTTTTCATCAAAGTCTACTATTAAAACAGCAACTTGCCTCTCAAAGAAGTATCGCTATCACATTAAATAATCTAGGCTCAGTCTACCTTAAAATGGAGGACTGGCCGCAAGCTGAACGCTATTACTCACAAGCGTTAACTATCTATATCAATGAGGGAAATAAAGCGAGTGAAGCCCACAGTTTAGAGAATATTGCCGTAGTTCAGATGAAGCAGGGGAAATATAAACAGGCATCCCAAGGATTTAAACAATCACTCAATTTCTTTATTGAAATAAAACAAGAGGTCGCTCAACTCAGGTTGCATATTAACTTGGCAGAGCTAAACCTTCTTCAGCAGCAATTAGCAAAAGCCGAAGAGCATCTTGATCTAGCACAAAAAATAGAATCTAAGCTTGGAAATAATGCTTTAACACTTCCACTGCAACTCAACTTAGGAAAACTATTCATTCAACAAGGGCTCTATCAACAAGCGGAATCAATATTAAAAACGGGTTTAGCACTTTCGTTAGAAAACAGAGATAGTCGGATCACAACACGCTTTTATCAGGCATTAATTGATAATGCAGTTAAATTTCTCCGTTGGGAGCAAGCTTTTATTTTTGAAACCAAGTTAAAAGAGCACCAACTTAAAGGGTTTCAGCTTAAATTTGACGAGTCATTAGCTAACACTCGAGTACAATTTGAGTATGAACGCCAACAACAAGCCATAGAGCTACTGGATAAAAAAAGTAAGATAAGTGATCTACTCATTCAAAGTAGAAATACACAGATACTGGTTTTAATATTGTTAATTATCATCATGGCCGCAGCCATGTACGCCCTCTATTATCGACAGAAACAGCATAGAATCGCAGAGCAGAAAAAACTTGAGTCACAGATTAATTGGCACAGGAGAAGAGTAAAGCAGCTAGGGGTATCTCATTCGGCATTAAAAGCGGCATTTGGTCAGCTTCCACAAGCCCTTTTAGTGGTGGGCAATAGTGAAGAGATAGTCTATATCAATCAAAGTGGCTGTGAACTGCTTAAACAAGATGAAGCTCAGCTTGTGGGGCAACGTCTGGAAAACATCTTTCCTCGTACAACATTAAACTTTTGGGAGCAGTGGGACAGTGATTCAGAGCTGGAAAACGCCTTAGTCACCGATGTTAGGCTCAACTCACAAGATCCAGAACAAGTATTGGATATCTGGCTAACTAACATCTCACGAGGCGAACCCATTGCTGTGATCAATATGGTTAAACATGGCGAGTCAACGGCGCAAAAGCCGATAAACTCTCTCCTTACCGAGCAAGACTTTCAACACAAACTTGTAGATCTGATGTTCTACTGCGTTGAATTTTGGGAGACCACCACACAATCAACACGTATTGAACTGGCGGAAAAGAGTGGGATCTGGCGTGTATCAATAGATGATGGCAGATTAAGAACGCGCTCTCTTGACCGCTATCTTTCGGTGCAACAGCTACCTAAAAAACCTAGGTGGAGAGAGGTGCTGAGAACAGCGCACTATGTTATTGCAGAGTGTAAGCTAGATACAGAGCAGGAGAACACCATCAACTTAAAGCTCACTGCGCTCAACCAACATCTGCACACCAAAGCCCTGTTATAGTAGCTGTTGTAGCAGATATAAAAAGCGCCCTGCTCTAAAAGCAGGGCTAATGCCTTAGTCTAGTTACTCTACCCTGTCACTCTTTGACATTGAACGAAAACTACTTGGCAAGTAATTTACGCTCTCGCCTTTCAGTCTCCATATCACAAAGACCGCAGGCAAATTGTACTCCCTGTACAATTGAGTACACCTCATGATGATTTTTATCACTATTCTTTAAGCTTTCAGGCCCATAAAAGATCGGTCGAACCGTTCCTCCATCTCCCTCACGGCTGTCATCTCTTAACTCATACGCGATAGAGTTGCACAGATGATCGGTTGCCGCTCTTGTTAATCCATACTCATCATCAAACTGGCCACAACTTTTAGTGCCTACCTCACTACCAAAACTTGGGCATTCATCTTCAGCAAAGCGCCCAAAACGAGCCAAATGCAAAGGAGTTAATTTAAACTCACCCAGTATTACAACATTTCCATTTTGACACCACTGACCCTCTATAGGCTCTTCGTGGGCTAATACCGCGGCAGGTAACATCATATTTGTGGCAACTAGCAGTGCCATAATACTCTTTTTCATATTTCCATTCCCTTGATAATAAGTCGGTCTTTATTTTGATACCAAGCTAATCCTTTCAGCATTGAAAAGTAATCAAAACAGAGGGTAAAAACAGGGCGAAGTTATCTATAGGTAACAACTTAAACCTGTAAAACAATCGCTTATAAAAAAGCTGAGAGTACTTCACGTGCTCTCAGCCTAACGTAAAACCTCAAATTAATTAGTCTGCGTAATAGAAGTTTCCTCCCCAGATAAAGGGGCTTGAACCATTTGGCGCTGTCGCGATAAAGCAGTTAGCACCATCATAAACACTGTTTGATGGGCAAGATGCCACTCCCGTTGGCGTGGTATAGAAGTTACCTGCATAGATAAAGGCTGTTGTCCCCGCGGGCGCTGATGCAATATAGCAGTTAGCTGAATCATCACTACCAATAGAGCAAGCATTATATTCAGAGTAGAAATTATTGGCGTAGATAAAACCTGTCGCAGGCTTAGTCATCACATAACAGTTAGCACCATCAAAGCTTCCAATTGGGCACACATTACCTGGCAGTGGTGTGGTATAAAAGTTCCCGCCCCACTCGAAAGCCGTTGTTCCGCCTGCAGCTGAAGCGATATAGCAGTTTGCAGAATCATCACTGCCGACTGAGCAAGCATCATATTGATGATAAAAGTTATTGGCGTAGATAAAGCCTGTTGAAGGTTTAGTCATCACGTAGCAGTTTGCGCCGTCGTAACTGCCCAGAGGACAATCTGTAAAGCTTGGCTCAACATAATATTTACCTGACCAGATAAATGCATTATGTCCACTTGGAACGGGAGTTACATAACAATTCTGGCTATCAAACCAAGGGGTAATAACACTGCCATCATGGGCAATCACAGGATCGGTACAGGGCTGCTTCCAAAAGGCTAATAGATCTGGCGAACCACTACCTATGCTAGAAAGCACTCCAGATGTAGCATCGCCTATCACCTGTGACATGATATCTGCAGGTGTCGCAGCTGGATTTTGAGCTAAAAGAAGCGCCGCAATACCTGTGACATGGGGCGCGGACATTGAGGTGCCGCTGATGGTATTAGTGGCCGTATTCGAGCCTATCCAGGCTGAGGTGATATCAGAACCTGGTGCAAAAATATCCACACAGCTCCCTTTATTGGAAAAAGATGAGCGCTTATCTTGATCAGTGGTAGAGCCTACGGTTATCGCATCATTCACTCTGGCCGGAGAGAAACCACAAGCGTTAGCATTACTGTTTCCCGCTGAAACCACGTAAGTGACCCCTGAGTTAATTGAGGTTTGAACGGCGCTATCTATAGCCGTACTCCCCCCTCCCCCTAAACTCATGTTTGCGACACCTGTTCCACCAGCATTCGCCGTTACCCAGTTCACACCCGCCACTATGGTGGCCGTTGTCGAGCTTCCGGTACAGCCAAATACACGTACTGGGTGGACCGTTGCTCCCTTAGCTAAACCATGGCGCGTTCCTAACGTGGTACCCGCCACATGGGTACCATGACCGATACAATCTGTATTTGGGCTACCACCGACAAAACTCGCTCCTGTGCCCACTCGACCAGAAAAATCAAGATGGGAGGCACGAAGACCTGAGTCAATCACATAAACATCCACGCCGGCACCGTTTTCCTGGTAGGTAAATCGGCTATCTAGGTTAAGTGGTCTCTCGTCGATTCGATCCATCCCCCAAGAAGGTACCGGGTTTTGGATCGTATGAAGATGCACGAGATTATCTCGCTGGATATCGATCACCATAGACTCATTTTCTAAACGGGCTAAGCCCTCTTTATCTATCACGCCTGAGAACCCATGAAATACAGAGTCATAAAGATAATCTAACCTACCGTTGACGCTGCTAGTTAATTCACTGGCAACATTGGCCAACTCTTTAGTATCGATACGCCTATCTAACTGAATTAGATAGCGATTAGGAATTAAAGGTGAGCTAATACAAAAGGTAAATGCGCCCTCAGCAAGCTCAGTCTCCAAACAGGCTTCCCATTGGTATTTTGCCCGCTGAAGTTGCTGGTTAATCTCTGATAGCATCACTCCATCCGCCGTCAGCTCTGACTGGAAACGCCCAATGTCTCTGGCCTCTCCATCATCTAATGCAACGGTCATTTTTGATGGGTGCAGGCGTCCTTCACGCTGAAGCAGTTCCATTACCTCCTCTTGTGATAACGCTTTGCCTGATAACACTCCTCGGTGGGCAGAGCTTTCCCCTAGCCAGTTATCGTCAAGGGAGAGTTTAAACATCTTAAGCTCAGCCTCAGGCCTCTGCTCCTCACTCACCTTGAAGTTAGATGATACCGCTCCTTTGCTTTCATCTGCGAGAGTTGGGTTACTTGCGACCATGGCTAAAGTTGAAGCCAAAAGATAATAAGATTTAAGTTTCATCGTCTGTCATTCCTTTTGTAGTTTGATGAAGGCCAAAGACAAACTCAGGATTGCCTCTGGCCACAAAAGAGATAACAAACTTAGATTTTTTTTACCGCTAACTTCATGGGCAAAATAGGAAATCGCCAGACAATTTCGGGAGAGATAAAAATATAAAAACAATTAATCAATAGCTTACAAAAACTCAAACTAACAGGTACTTTTCGTGCTTGAATCTGTTACAACAGGCGACTTTAGGTATAGCAGCTCATGTAATGAACAGTGACAGGCTTCATACTCCCTATCTTTTTCACAGCTCAAACGTAAAACTAACCAAGGAGTAGGCTTGCGGCAATAGCAAACATGATAAATGCGATCACAAACTCCAATACTTTCCATGAAACAGGCTTCTTAAAGATAGGAATAAGTATCCTAGCGCCATAACCTAGTGAGAAAAAGAACACAAAAGAGCCTGAAACAGCCCCTAGAGTAAACCACTCTTTAGTCCCCTCATATTGGGTGGAGATAGAGCCAAGTAGAACCACAGTATCCAGATAAACATGGGGGTTAAGTCAGGTAAATGCTAAGCAAACAAGTACCGTTTTCAACAAACTTGCCGGCAACTCACCTTCAGCATCTAACTGATGAGAGGTTTTAAAAGCGCTATAGAGACTTTTTAGCCCATAAACCAGCAAAAAAACGGCTCCCGCATAACGAGAGATCACCTCAATCAGCGGAAACTCGCTGACAATAACGCCAAACCCAGCAACCCCAAATGAGATTAATATCGCATCGGATAGCGCACAGATAAAACAGACCGCAAATACATGGTGTTTCTTTAGCCCCTGCTTTAACACAAATGCATTTTGAGCGCCTATGGCTAATATGAGTGACAAACCCAATGTAAAGCCAGCTATGTATGAAGAAAACATCTAAAAACCTTTTTCTTATATGTCAGTGATTCAAGCTACGTGAACTGTTACGTTCAAGGGCAGCCAAACTGGTAACCTAGCCCCCCTTAGTTTGCACTTAGCTTCCACTTAGCCTTTAATCTGATAATCGCCCTTAGTCGACAGCGTCACAGTGATCACCGAATCGGTTTGGTTTTTCCAGTACCAGCCATGGGAGCCGGCAAAAGGCGTGGTCAATGAGCCCTTCATCTTATCCGATGTGGTGATTGAAAAACTCTCAAAGTAACCCGTTTTATCCCCTTTAGGCTCGCCATGAAAATCAAAGTAAAGTGGCTCTCCATCTGTGCTCCACTCATACTCCAAGTGTGTATGTGCGTCCATCAGCAATTTATACTCAAGTCCTTTTCCTGCTGGAATATCGATATTAACCAGATCGCTTCTAACGCCTGGAGTTTGTCGTCTCTGAGCTATTTGCTCCAACGATGGCGCATCAGCCACAGCTTGAAAACCGGTCTCACTAACAGGGAGTGTAGCCTTAGGGTCACTACTGCCACTAACCTTCTCACTCTCAAGCAAACCATTTTGCGACAGTTGAGTAAGCCCTAGTGATTTGCCTAGACCTGTCGGGTCGATATTATACTCGGCAGGCAAAATGGCGATAAGCAGAACAACTGCGGCAATCATAGATGCGGCAATACTGGCTTTAACTAGCGTCGCGGTTGAGTGAACTGGGATCTCAACACTGATCTCATTGCTATTTTTTTGATTTGTCATTATTTTTCCTGATCTTTATCTGAACGTTCACAAAACGTTAGCTAGTAAAATAACCCGTCAATTGAAAGCCGACTAACATCAAGCCGCCACTCATCAACAGGGTATTTGTCGCAGTTGAAAACTGAAAGTAACTTCTATGTCTTCGCCAAAAACTCATCAAAATGAGCACGGCGCCTAAGACTAAGAACTGGCCAATTTCGACGCCTAAATTAAACGCCAAAATATTGGGCACTAGACCATCTTGCGGCAGCTTAAACTCCTGAATTTTTGTCGCTAAGCCAAAACCATGAAACAAGCCAAAAATCATCACCGCAACTTTAGTATTGGGTTGAAAGCCAAATACTCGCTTAAACCCTCCCAAGTTATCAAAGCCTTTATAGACAATTGAAAAGCCGATAATGGCATCGATAAGATAGGGGTTCACCTCAATATCGTTGAGCACGCCAAACAGTAAGGTGATGCTATGACCTAAGGTAAATAGACTCACATAGAGCAAGACATCTTTACCTCTAAAGAGGAAAAAAATCACTCCGACTAAAAACAACAGATGATCGTAACCCGTCACCATGTGCTTGGCGCCAATATAGATAAAGGGCAAGATTGAGATCCCTTCATTAAGGATTAAAAACTGTTTAGTTGCCTCATCCACCCCGTGGGCCGATAACGTAAATGACACTGACAACCCCAATATTGCCAGCAATAATCCCATCAACATCTTTAAGGTGTTAGCCAAAATCTGGCTCATTAGACACACTCCATTCGTTTAATGTATATCAGTAAAACAGAGATAAGCACACCATAGCAGTAAGCCAACAAACCTTTGTTTTACATAACTAACTGTCTAGCTTTAGAACTAGAAAAGAGAATAAAAAGATGAATAGAATGGAGGTGGAAGTGGCGGCGCGTAACCTATGTTTAAATAAGTGAGATCATCATGACTCAAGGTGCCATACAGAAAAAAGCAGCATGTTAATTGAGACTCGACAGGAGGATGAGATGGCATATGTGAATGGTTGGCATGTTCATGGTCACCCACAGCAGACTCCACTTCGCCGTCAAACAGGATAACTGACTCTGTGTATTCGCTCAGGGATGGTCCATGATGATGGCCTTGAGTAGCACTGCTTCCGTGAAGGTGATGATGGCTAACAGCTGGGCCTATGGGATGATAGCTATGTGGATATTGTACCGAAAACGCCTCACCTAACGTTAATACCTGACATAAAAACACCACCAGTAAAATCACCAGTGTCATGTTTGAATGCACTCTCCTCCCTGCCTTCCTGGCGACGCCTATCGAAAGTGGTTCGGTAAATCTTGGTAAGTCAGTTTTAGAGTTTAACAGTGATAGCCTCAATCAATTATTTACATTAGCAAAAGCTGCTAAAGTCATAGCATTTAATCAGATCTACACAAAAAGTCCAGCAAGTCGAAAATGAGTATTACAACCACAGCCAAGTAGATTAAGCACCCAATAACGGTAAGGTTTTAAGCCTGTGATAATTAAGTGCCAAGAGTAAACAGTGGCGTAACTTTTCTTTGGGTAGCGATTTATCAAGAGGTAACACTATTGCCCTATTTCCCTGAAAAATAAACGTATCGGAATATAACTCACGAAATGTATCCACCAACTTAGTATTACAGATAAAGAAAATATGGATCTCATCAGGATCTTTAGCGCTCCAATCCATACGTATGGTACTGCCGTTTTTCACTAGATAACTAGGTTGACCCCATTTTAAGGTCTCCTCTAGCTCCCCCAACCGCTCTTGCTCGAAAATATCGAGTATCCACTGCCGAATTAATAACAAAATGACTTTTACATTTTCTGGATACTGCTGAAACTTATCCTCAACACCCTGCTCCATCTTCTCCCCCATATTTAGGCGTTAACGCCGAACACCAAAATAATACATTAAACCTAAAAGCAGCAACAGATAAGCACAAACAACCAGAGTATTGACAGAGAGCGTTATTTACAACATCTTAATTCCTATCAGTGTCAGATAATAAGCCGACAGCTCGTTCCCTTGCGATCGGACTGGGAGCATATAACTCATCTAAATGAGTAACGAGATTTACTGCAACCCCAACTAGAATAATACCAATATAACGGATCTAAGGGACGTGAAATGACTAGAAAAAGAGTGTGGTACAAAGTTCTTGAGAATAAGAATGAGCTTCTAGAAGGCCGTGTAATGTCAGTCACAGCTGGACATCAAGTCCTCTGTTTAAGCCATTTTGAGGGAAAGTATTCCGCCTTAGATAACCGTTGTCCCCATCAAGGTGGCCCACTGGGTGAAGGCTCGATAGAGAAAGGGTTACTTCGTTGTCCTTGGCATGGTTGGGAGTTTCACCCCTGCTCTGGTATACCGCCAGGCGGTTTTAACGATGGTATTCAAACTTTTGAAGTCAAAGTTGAAGGTGACAACATCCTTGTCGCCATCGAAGAGGAGGAGGAACATCAAGCCACCATCTCAGATGTGATGGTGGAAACCATGGTCAACTGGGGCGTTAACCGAGTATTTGGCATGGTTGGTCACTCAAACCTCGGCATGGCCGATGCTCTCAGGCGTCAAGAGGAGCAAGGTAATCTTAAATTTATTGGCATACGCCATGAAGGTGCCGCCTCATTTGCCGCCTCAGCTTATGGTAAGTTAACTGGAAAACCCGCCGCCTGTTTCGCCATTGCAGGGCCAGGCTCTACCAATATGTTTACAGGACTTTGGGATGCTAAAGTTGACCGAGCGCCCATATTGGCATTAACAGGCCAAGTGGCGACTCAAGTGGTCGGTACGGGTAACTTTCAAGAGGTTGATCTGATTAATGCGTTTAACTCTGTGGCCGAGTTCAACCATAGGGTCGAGCATAAGAGTAAACACAGTGAACTGATGAGCTTGGCTATCAAAACCGCCATCATTAAGCGCGATGTCTCCCACCTCACCTTCCCTGATGAAGTACAAGAGTTACCCCTTGAGAACAATGAGCGCGCACAGACCGATGAGGAGCGGATCACCTCCTTTACCATAGCGCCACCTCAAGAGAGCGTTGATAAAGCGCTCAACATGCTCAATCAATCGGCCAAACCAGCTATTATCGTCGGCCACGGGGCCAGATTTCACATGAAGGAGATCCTCGACTTTGCTGAGAAGTTGAACTGCCCAGTGATGACCACTTTTAAAGCCAAAGGTCAGATCTCAGATAGCCATCCATTAGGTTGTGGTGTATTAGGACGAAGCGGAACACCTATCGCATCATGGTTTATGAATGAAGCCGATCTACTACTGGTTATTGGTGCCTCGTTTTCAAACCACAGCGGGATCACACCTAAAAAGCCCACTATACAGATAGATTTCGATCCTCTTGCGTTAAGCAAGTTCCACAAAATTGATGCTGCTGTCTGGGGTGAGATATCGGTTACAGTGAAAATTCTAGCCGCAAAAATGACCAGTTTCGACAATAAAATTAATCGAATAGAGGATATCAAGAAACGCAGTGATATTTGGGCGGCAGAGAAAGCTAAACGCCTCACCGAAGACCGAGGTAAAGGGATCAGCTCCATATCTGTCTTCGATGCACTATCAAAACTCACACCAGAGAATGCCGTTGTGTGTGTCGATGTAGGTAACAACGCCTATTCACTGGGTCGATATTTTGAAAGTAAGCAACAAACATTTCTGATGTCAGGCTATCTCGGCTCTATCGGCTTCGCCTTTCCTGCAGCCATGGGCGCATGGGCAGCGGTTGGTAGTCAAAGACCCATTATCGCGGTCGCTGGTGACGGCGGTTTCTGTCAATATTTAGCAGAGCTAACTACAGCGGTAAAATACAAAATGCCTATTAAGGCGATTATCTTAAACAACAGTGAACTTGGCAAAATATCCAAGGAGCAGAGAGCCGGAGAGTTCGATGTCTGGGCCACAGATTTAGTTAATCCTAACTTCTCACAATACGCTAACTCCTGTGGCGCTCTGGGCATACGTGTCACAGAAAATGAAGCCCTTGAGGAGGCCATGAAGACTGTGATGTCTCACGACGGTCCTGCACTGCTTGAGATAATCACAGATGTTGGTTTAATCTAATCCGATAGATAGCTCTCAGTGAACCTCTATCTAAAAGGGGTTCACTTCCTCCTCTTACAAGCGATCAACTCTCAATGGCAATTTAAAGCAAGAGTGGCTCATCACACACCAGTGACTTTATGAAGATATATTCACCACTTAAACCAAAACTGGATTAACATCACGTTAGAATGGTTGCAAAAAATGGCGATTACGCCATAGTGAGCCAGCAACTGAATATTATCTCTGGAGACCAAGAGAACATGAGCCAAATTAACCTACTCTTATTGTGCGGCGGTGGTGGAGACGAGCATGCGATTTCGCTTATGTCTGCAGACTTCCTCGAAACCTCATTGGCTAAAGAGCCTGAGATAAATCTATTAAGAGTAGAACTGGACGGTCAGGGACACTACCGAACCCAAGATGGCAGAAGCTGTGAGCTCACCAACCGCAAAGAGATCCGTTTTGCTGCTGAGGAGCAAGCGCCCTGGCCCGTCGATTATGTGATCCCCTGTATTCACGGCTTCCCTGGTGAAACTGGTGATATTCAATCTTATTTCGACTTAATCAAACTACCCTTCTTTGGTTGTGACTCTGAATCAAGTAGTAACTGCTTCAATAAGGTGACAGCAAAGATGTGGTTCAGTGCCCTTGGAGTGCCGAATACTCCCTACATCTTCCTCAATGAGTTGAATCAAGAGTCTATCGCACAAACTAAACAAGCACTGGAAAACTGGGGCTCAATCTTTATTAAGGCTGCATCACAGGGTTCATCTGTTGGTTGTTACCGAGTCGACAGCCAAGATGAACTTGTCTCAAGTTTAGAGCAAGCATTCAGCTTCTCTCCCTATGTTATTGTTGAAAAAACCATTAACGCCCGAGAGCTCGAAGTCGCAGCTTATGAGTTAAATGGTGAGATAGTGGCAACCAAACCTGGTGAGATCATCTGCGCTAGTAACACCTTCTACAGTTTCGATGAGAAATACGCTGCTAACAGCAAAGCTGAAACTAAAGTAGAGGCGGATGTCAGTGAAGAGGTAGCCCAGCAGATCCAGGCCTATGCCATTAAAGTGTTTAAAGGGATGAAGTTGAGCCATCTTTCACGTATAGACTTCTTTTTAACAGAAGATAATGAAATTTTACTCAATGAGATCAATACCTTTCCTGGGCTAACGCCTATCTCAATGTTCCCTAAGATGCTGCAAAATCATGGTGATGACTTTACCCATTACCTCTACTCGAACATAAAGTCACAGCTCGTATCAGCGTAGAGCTAGATAAGAAAAGCCAGAGTTCCTCTGGCTTTACCCACTAAATTGACAGGATCACACTGGCAATAGCCGCGCTCATTAGGTTTGCAAAGACCCCAGCCGCAATAGCTCTAAAGCCATGTTTAGCAATAAACTCTCGACGCTCAGGCACGATGCTACCGAGACCACCAATCAGTACGGCCATTGTGCCGATATTCGCAAAACCACAAAGTGCAAAGGTGATCACAGCTTTAGAGTGAGCACTTAATTGATCTTCAATACTCATCAAATTAATAAACGCGACAAACTCATTCACAACAATTTTCTGACCAATCAAAGAGCCCGCAGTAATAGCCTCACTCCGTGGGATCCCTAATAGCCATGCCATAGGTGAAAGCATATAGCCTAAAATAAGCTCAAAACTCAGCTCATAACCAAACCAAGCACCAACAGAACCTAACATGCCATTAAGCAGTGCTATTACACTGACAAATGCCAATAGAGTCGCACCAATGGCAACGGCAATACGCAGGCCTGACATAGCGCCATCAGCTAACGCCTCAATGACATTTGTTGCTCTAGGCAGTTCAACAGAGGTGATCTCATCGGCTTGATGGCTATCTTTAGAAGGTGGCATCAAGATTTTGGCCATCAGAAGTCCTGCTGGCGCGGACATGAAAGCGGCAGCGATAAGGTAGCTCAATTCAACCCCAAGGGATGCATAACCCACTAAGGTTCCACCAGCAACTGATGCTAAGCCACAACACATAACGGCAAAGAACTGTGAATCACTCATTCCTTTGAGGTATGGTTTAATCACTAATGGCGCTTCCACCATGCCAACAAAGATATTCGCCGTGGCGGATAGTGACTCAGCGCGGCCAGTCCCTAGCAGACGTTGAAGTCCACCACCAATAAAATTGATCACCATCGGCATGAAACCGATATGGTAAAGCGCCGAGATCATGGCTGAGAAAAAGATAATAATTCCCAATACATTAATGGCAAAAACAAAACCTAACTTACCACTGGCAAGATCGCCAAATAGGAAGTTGATCCCCACATTACCATACTCAATCACACCCGATACCACTCCTGTTACCGCTTCAAGAGCTGATTTGCCCGCAGGGATATAGAGGACTAACAGCGCAAAGAATATCTGTAAACCTAAGGCTAAAAACACTGTGCGGTAGGGAATGCTCTTTCTGTCTACGGACAGCAACCAAGCGAAAAGTAAAATACTAACAATACCTAATAAGGCGGTCATAACGGGCCTATTTCTATCAAACAAAGGGAGAAGCCGCGCATTGTAGGCAGAAAAGGTTGAAGCGCAAGTTGGGTTAGTTAAGGAGTTGTGAGATATAACGATTAAAACATAAACAGTGAAATAAGCTGTTGTTAAATTAGCGATTTAATCATAAGAGATAAAGATTATTTCCCCTTGGAAATAATCTTTTATTATCAGGAAAAAATCACTCCCCCGTTAACGGTGTTTTAGCCAAGGCTTTAAGTCGCGGTCCCAATAAGCGGGTTGACCAAAATGGCTACGAAGAAACTCTATAATGACTCTGAACTTAGCAGGAAGGTGTTTACGTTTAGGGTAAACCGCATAAACAGGCAATTTCTGCTCAGTCTGCCACTTTGGCAATAGTGGGATCAATTTCCCCTGCTGAAATTCGTCGGTAAGCAGATAAGTAGCAAGATGCCCTATTCCATGACCAGAGATCACTCTGTCCCGAACCGCTTCGGAGAGATCGATACGAAAATTACCATTGACCTGCACATCAACGACCTCATCTCCCTGAGTAAACGTCCAGTTATCATAGCTGCGGCTCTTACTATGGTAGATAACACAGTTATGCTCAACCAGATCTTGCGGATGCTCAGGAACGCCATGACTCAGCAGATATTCTGGGGATGCGACTAATACAAAACCAGTATGCGCGAGTCGCTGGGCAACATAGCCATCATGGATCTTCTCCTGATTAGTTATCCAGATATCTAAGGATTCCTTCACCATATCGGTTGCATGATCAAACAGAGTTAACTCAAATATGAGTTCAGGATACTCTTGCTGAAGCAGTTCCAGCGCAGGAATAATATGCAAGGTACCAAAAGATTGTGGTAAACCGAGTTTAACAGTGCCGGAAATATCGTCTCTGGCATCGAGCATATTGGCACCAGCATCATGCATCAGATCGAACATCTGCTCACAATACAGAGCGAAGCGTTTGCCAGCATCGGTAAAGGTTAAGGTTCGCGTGGTTCGCTGCACAAGCTGCAAGTTAAGCTCAGCTTCGAGCGCACCAAGCTGCTTACTCACATAGGAGGTTGATGTGTTTAACTGCTTAGCGGCTAAGGTAAAGCTGCCTGTCATCACCAGCGTATGGAAAACAATCATTTGACTGGCACGATGTTGTATCACAGAGATGGACTCCCAGCATAAAAAAACCATTCTACCACCTAGCTTAGCCATCAATAATGTGATCTCCTAAATTAGATCACATTATTGCTAAAAAGAGTTAAATCAACAGCCATTGTGCAGGACTCTTGCTATCAAACCCGCAGCACCTTACTATCAGCAGCAAAAGAGAGGCCCCTTGGTGGCTGAGTTTAATTTAAGGAGCCTTATACCTTGAAAAACTTTGATTTTAACTTGCTTACTGTACTCGAAGTTCTGCTTGAAGAGAAAAGTGTCACCTCAGCAGCGGCGCGTTTGCACTTAAGCCAGTCAGCCGTCAGTAAACAGCTAGCCAGATTACGAGACACCTTCGATGATAAGCTGTTTGAACGTACATCACATGGATTAAGGCCCACACCTAAAGCATTAGCATTGGCCCCAGAGTTGCGTCAGGTACTCAATCAAGTCTCCCAACTTACCCGTCCCAGTGATTTTGAACCTGAGCTGAGTCAGAGAAAGTTCCGTATCCATATGGTAGAGACCGCTTACTCGCTCACTTATCCCTATTTTATGCCGGAGCTACTGCAGCAAGCCCCAAAAATTAAATTAGATAGCCAAACCTGGCACCATAACAGTATGGAGATGCTACTGCGTTGTGAGGTCGATTTAGGGATTGCATGCCGAGAATGGGATAATCGATCGCTAATGCATATCAAGAATATACCCGATGAGTTGGAGTATGTTGAGCTACTTCGAGATCACCCAATCTGCTTAGTGAGTAATCATCACCCACTGCTCAAGGAGCCATGGAACTTAGACACATTTTTAAAATATCGCCACCTGCAGGTCACCTTTGGCGGCATCGAACACTGGCTTTTGGATGATGTACTGAAGTTATCTCATCTTGACCGTGATATCGCAGTGAATATGAGTGACTTTACTAGTGCAATGCAGCTGTGTGAGCAGAGTGAATTGCTTCTGTGCTGTCCGGCAAAATATGCATCTCAGATGAGCCAGAATTACGCCCTCACCACATTAACCGTACCAACAGATCTAATCCCAGGTGCTTACGTACTATTTTGGCATAAACACTTTAACTTCGATCTTAGTCATTCCTGGTTAAGGGAGTTGATAGCTACTCGCACAATTGCCTATCATCAGGCCAATCTATTGAGTTAGCCCATTAAGTTAATCTATTGAGTTAACCCATTAAAAAAGCCAACAGCATGCTGTTGGCTTTTTAGTCTGTGATACCGAGCAACTGTTTTAGAAGCCAGGTACACCTTTCATGTCAGGAAGGTGATGTGCAATCCCCTTGTGACAATCGATACAGGTCTTTTCACCACTTGCCAGCGATGTTGAGTGCATCTTAGCTGCACGGCTCGACTGACGAGTAAAGTCCATGTAGTCGAAGTTATGACAATTTCGGCACTCAAGGGAGTCATTGGCTTTCAATCGTGCCCACTCATGTTCAGCGAGCTCTCGACGCTTAGCCTCAAACTTATCACGGGTATTAATGGTACCAAATATCTTACCCCACACCTCTTTCGATGCTTGCATCTTACGAGCAATCTTATCGGTCCAGTTATGTGGTACGTGACAATCTGGGCAAGTCGCTCTTACACCACTTCGGTTAGTGAAATGGATAGTTGTTTTGAGCTCCTCATAAACATTATTTTCCATCTCATGACAACCGATACAGAAAGCTTCTTGGTTGGTCACTTCAAGGGCGGTGTTAAATCCCCCCCAGAAGATCACACCAGCGACGAAGCCACCTAAGGTCAGAAATCCTAAGCTGTAATGCACACTTGGCTTTCTGAGCACCGTCCAACCCGTTTTCAGGATAGAGAGTAGTTTAGCTATCATATCTGCTCCTAGTGCTTAGCTTTCTTAGTAGAGTCAGCTTCAATCAAATGATCCATATCAACAAAGTCATTTTCAACCAACAACTTAGCTTCAAGCTGCGGGACGTGACACTGGGTACAGAAATAACGGCGTGGTGACAAGGTCGCCAAGAAGTTATTCTCTCTGTCCATATAGTGAGTCACACTCACCATAGGCGCTTGAGAATCTGTGGTTTGTTTACGATCATGACATGCCATGCACTTGTTTACCTTCAGATCCACTTGGTAACCATCAATTTTATGAGGGATCACCGGTGGCTGCATCGGGTAGTTTCTTGACTGTTTAACGTCAGTATTGCTCACCTTCTGCATTGCAGGCGGTGTAGGTTCAACATCCAAGGGAGCTTCACGAAGCGTCGCGATCTTCACATCAGAGACAGCATCGGCTGCCGCCGCAGAGCCTGTGAAGATAGCAAATGAGCAACTCATTAAAGCGGCGATAGAGACTAATTTTACTGTTTTCATGGTATGGCTCCTTACGCTTTAACGATTTTAACGGCACATTTCTTAAAGTCGGTCTGCTTTGACAATGGATCTGTCGCATCAAGGGTAACTTTATTAATGAGCTGGCTCGCATCGAACCAAGGAACGAACACTAGGCCAACAGGTGGCTTATTACGACCACGGGTCTCGACTCTTGTCTTAATCTCACCACGGCGAGAGATAACCTTAACCTCATCACCGCGTCGCAACCCACGCTTTTTAGCATCATCTGGATGCATAAAGCAGACTGCGTCAGGGAAGGCTTTATACAGCTCAGGAACACGTTGGGTCATAGAGCCTGAATGCCAATGCTCAAGTACCCGGCCCGTAGATAACCAGATATCGTACTCTTCATCTGGAGACTCAGGCGGTGCTTCATAGGGTAGAGCGAAGATCACAGCACGGCCATCTGGCTTACCGTAGAATTCAAAGCCTTTCCCTGGTTTCACGTAAGGATCAGAACCCTCACGGAAACGCCACTTAGTCTCTTTACCATTAACCACAGGCCAACGCAGACCGTGAACCTCATGATAAGTTTCAAATGGAGCAAGGTCATGGGCATGACCACGGCCAAAAGTGGCATACTCTTCAAACAAGCCTTTTTGAACATAATAGCCAAAGTGCTGAGCTTCTTCGTTCATAAACTTAGGGTCGGTTTGCTCAAGCGGGAACTTATCTACATTGCCATTTTGATAAAGCACTTCAAATAGTGTTTTACCTTTAAATTCAGGGTTAGCCGCTAATACATCTTTTGGCCACACTTCATCGGTAGTAAAACGTTTAGAGAACTCCATCAACTGCCACAGATCAGAACGAGACTCACCTGGTGCTTTCACCATCTGATGCCAGAACTGTGTACGGCGCTCAGCATTACCATAAGCTCCCTCTTTTTCCACCCACATGGCTGTCGGTAAAATAAGATCCGCAGCTTGTGTGGTGACAGTTGGGTAAGCATCGGATACAACGATGAAGTTTTCAGGGTTACGGTAACCAGGTAGTCCCTCTTCATTGATGTTAGGACCCGCCTGCATATTGTTGTTCACCTGCACCCAGTAAGCGTTGATATCACCATCTTTTAGGCGGCGATTCTGCTCAACAGCGTGGTAACCAGGCTTTGGTGGAATAACGCCTTCTGGAATTTTCCAAATCTTCTCTGCAATCGCTCTATGTTTAGGATTTGCAACAACCATATCGGCAGGTAGACGGTGTGAGAAAGTACCCACTTCACGTGCGGTACCACACGCTGAAGGCTGACCCGTTAATGAGAACGGGCTGTTACCTGGCGTCGAGATCTTACCAGTTAACAGGTGAATGTTATAAATGAGGTTATTACACCACACACCACGCGTATGTTGATTGACACCCATGGTCCAGAAAGAGGTCACTTTAGTATCAGGATCAGCATACATCTTAGCAAGCTCAATCAACTTATCTTCAGGCACACCTGAGAGTTTGCTGACAGACTCAACATCATAGTCAGCAACGAACTTCTTAAATGCTTCAAAATCAATTGGCGTAGATTTACCCGCCGTCTTAACATTCTTAGCTTTCATCTGTAGTGGGTGTGTAGGACGAAGGCCGTAACCTATGTCTGTTTCCCCCTGACGGAAATTGATGTGCTTGTTAACGAAATCCCAATTTACCGCGTCATTTTGAATGATGTAGTTGGCGATAAAGTTAAGCATTGCCAGATCGGTATTTGGTGTAAAAATCATCCCTAGATCAGCCAGATCAAAGGATCTATGTTCATAGGTAGACAAAACAGCAACATTGACATGTGGTGCACTTAAACGGCGGTCTGTCACTCGACTCCAGAGGATCGGGTGCATCTCAGCCATGTTAGAGCCCCACAGCACAAAAGCATCAGCCGCTTCCATATCATCATAACAGCCCATCGGCTCATCGATACCAAAGGTACGCATAAAGCCACCTACTGCTGATGCCATACAGTGGCGAGCATTAGGGTCGATATTATTTGAAGCAAAACCAGCCTTCATTAATTTAGAGGCCGCATAGCCTTCCCACACTGTCCATTGGCCCGAACCAAACATGCCGATGGCAGTCGGTCCCTTCTCTTTAATGGTTTTTTTCCACTTTTGAGCCATAGTGTCGAATGCCGTATCCCAAGAGATGGGGGTAAACTCACCATTCTTGTCATACTTGCCATCTGTCATACGCAACATTGGCGTTTGAAGACGGTCACGTCCGTACATGATTTTGGATAGGAAATAGCCTTTAATGCAGTTTAGGCCCTTATTCACTTCACTCTCTGCATCACCATGTGTTGCAACGACTTTACCGTCACGAGTTGCCACAATAACCGAACAACCAGTACCACAAAAACGACAGGGTGCCTTATTCCATTCAAGTTTCGTTTCAGCCGAGCTGGTAATTAGGTTGCTTGCAGTAGCAGGCAAAGCTAATCCAGCAACGCTTGCAGCGGTTATCGCTGCATTGGCTTTCATAAACTCACGTCTGTTCATCTTCATTTTTCGCCCTCTTCAAGCACTTCACTTTGGTGATACACCATGGCAGCTGATAACACACCAGGAATGGCATTAATGGTTTCAATATCTGTCATCAATGATTTCTGAGAGTCACCTTCAAGTACAACAACCAGCTTCACCTCGTTGTTGACCGACAGTTCAGCATTATTCATCTCAATAATGCGCTCTCTTACGGCTGTCATATGATCAGGTTGAACCTGTAGTACCAGGCTTGTTACGTGAAGTTCATTGCTCATTAAATATCACTCATTTTTATTGTTTATTTGAACTTTTGATTTTCTATCCAGCACCCGGTGGACCAGCAATGATTTGAGTAAACCAGATGGCAAAACCTAACCCGGAAACCAAAATGACTGATAGTAAAGGAGCAAGAAAAACGGTAAGAAAGATAAAGACTTTTAACTCTACACTTTTCTCTTCTGAAGCAGTGGAACTCATAAGTCCTCCAACGTGGGGTTAATAACCCGGCACATGGTGAGTTATATAGATCAAACTCATTATTTGACGGTTAATTTCTTGTGTATTGATCAAGCTGTTAACTTATTTAAAATAGTAACGTTTATAAGAGCTCAAGCTGTATACCTCTAACTTGGTAAAGCCGATACAGTTTGATCTCTGTCACCATTTCGACACAAAACACTACATAGATCAACAAATGCACCTTCATATCTTAGCTTAAAAATCAAACATCCAAGTAATATCTATGATCTAAGACAAGTTTTATCGAATTTACCAGCAGTAAGGCTCCCTAACAAAAAGTTAAGCGACTGTAAATATACAGCTAAATGGTTAGTTATCGCTGAACCACACCTGTACAAAAAAGCATCAAATAAGTGTTAGAGATGAAATATAGGCTTCAATAAGTGACAGATGAGATGAATAAAGGGACGAGTAATAAAAAAGCGCAGACCAAGCTGCGCTTTAAACAATATATGAACCTAATACCGAACAGTAATTAGATAAAGTTAACTCTCTTTAATACGGTTCAATATCCGTTTTTCTGAGATAGGGTATGCAGTGCCTAACACTTGGGCAAAACAGGAGACTCGATACTCCTCTATCATCCATCTCGCATCTAGCAGGGCTTCAGGTATTGCAGCTGAACGTGGTACCTTGCCCAGTTGCTCCTCAAGTGCATTTTGAACATTATTGATGCTATGCATATGCAAACGATCTCGGTTTGGATCGATAGGCAATTTATCCAAACGGTTGTCCACCGCTTTTAGGTAACGGGCCATATCAGCCAGCCTTCGCCAACCACAACCTTCAACAAAGCCCTTATAAACCAGCTTATCCAATTGGGTCTGAATATCACTCATGGCAAAGGCGATATCTAAACTTATCTTGCCCTTGAGTCGCTTCTTTATCTTCTGATACAGGGTTAAAATCTCTTCAACCTTGAGTGCTAATTTTGCAGCAGTTGGATTAAGCTCCTGCCTAACCCACTCTTTGGCGACTTCAAAGTCAGCTTCATTGCGCACATTCAATGCCTTTTCATCCAACAGTTGCTGAACCGCAGCAGCAAGTATGTCATCAATTAAGATCTGCACCTGACCAAATGGATTAAAGTACATCGCAAGTTTAGCCTTGTTAGGCAAAGTCTTTTGAAGGTGCTTAACCGGTGATGGCATATTGATCAGCAGCAGACGTTGCAAGCCATTACGATGGGAGCGAAGCGCTTCATTTTCATCATCAAATAATTTGATCGAAACACTCTCTTTATCGTCAACCAACGCAGGAAATGCCTTAACCTCGAAGTTACCTTTCTTTTGTTGGAACTGGCTTGGCAGGTTACCGAAGGACCACTGGGTTAATTCAGATTTTTCGATACCAGAATCAGCCACTTTACGGATAGCTTGGGAAACTTGCCCCTGTAAACTTGCTTTTAACACCTCAATGTCACGGCCTTGAGCAACTAACTTCCCCTTGTCACCTTCTACTTTAAAGTTCATCAGAAGATGTTTAGTAAGCTGGCTCTGATCGAAATCCTCTGGATTAACCCGAGTTCCACTCATGCGCAGAAGCTGTTTACACATGGCTTCAACTAAACTCATCTCAAACGGCTTCATCGCTTGTAAACAAGCTTTGGCGTAATCGGGCGCAGGGACAAAGTTACGTCTGATAGATTTAGGCAAGGATTTGATAAGTGCAATGCATTTCTCCTCCCTAAGACCTGGTACCTGCCAGTCAAAATCCACATCCTCTATCTGATTTAATAGGGCTACAGGCACATGGATGGCAACACCATCATCGTCAGCAGAGGGTTCAAAATGGTAGCTGACCGATAGCTTTAGGTTCCCTTGATGCCAAAAATCGGGGAAATCCAAAGCTGAGATATGTGAATCTCCGCGCTGCATCAACTGTTCACGTTCAAAATCCAGCAGATCTGGATTCTGTTTACGCTCACGCTTCCACCAGCTAAAGAACTTAGGCGCGTTGTAGATACCTTCAGGTATTTTAGGCTCATAGAAGTCCACCAACGCCTGCTCATCGACTAAGATGTCACGGCGACGAGACTTATGCTCTAATGCTTCAACTTCCTGCAATAAGTTGCGATTTTTAATAAAGAACGACTCATTTGTCCGCAACTCCCCTTCTGCAAGGGCACTGCGAATAAATATCTCGCGCGCTTCAACAGGGTTAACGGGGCCATATTGGGTTTTACGTCTGTTGACTATCATCAAGCCATATAGCAATTGATTTTCTAACGCAACGACACTGCCCTGCTTTGCTTCAAAGTGAGGTTCTAGGTAGTTTTTCTTGATCAAATGGCCCGCTAAAGGCTCAATCCACTCAGGCTGAATTTTGGCGCAGCAACGGGCAAACAGACGGGATGTCTCAGTAAGCTCCGCCGCCATAATCCACTTAGGCCCTTTCTTGGCCAAAGGGGAACCTGGAAACACAAAGAACTTTCGATTACGAGCACCTAAATACTCATTGTCTTTATCTTTAAAACCAACATGACTTAAAAGCCCTGTCAGCAGTGATTTATGCAGCAGTTCATAATCGGCAGGCTCACTGTTAAGACGCCATTTTAGATCATGCACAGCCTGCTTTAACTGAGTATAAAGGTCTTGCCACTCTCGCACTCTCAAGTAGGCAAGAAACTCCTTCTTACACTGTTTTCTAAACTGACTGGATGAGTGCTGTTTCTGCAGTGACTTGATGTGATCCCACAGATTCACATAGGAGACAAAATCTGAATCTTTATCACTGTGCTTCTTGTGAGCTTCATCGCTGGCTTGCTTCTTATCCATTGGGCGCTCACGGGGATCTTGGATAGAAAGGGCCGAGGTAATGACGAGTGCTTCATGCAAACAGCCATTTTGATTTGCCTGAATAACCATACGTGCTAAGCGAGGATCCACTGGGATCGTGGCCAATTGGCGTCCCAAGCCGGTTAACGCCAAACGTCCTTTACTCTTAGTCACAGCCTCAAGCTCCTCAAGCAGGAGAGTGCCATCTTGAATATAGCGCTGATCTGGTGGCTGAATAAAAGGGAAAGAGCCAATATCACCTAAACCAATCGATAGCATCTTCAAGATAACTGACGCTAAATTAGTACGTAAAATCTCAGGATCGGTAAATTCAGGGCGATTAATAAAATCATCTTCCCCATAGAGACGTATACAGATCCCGGGCGCAACACGGCCACATCGACCCTGTCTTTGATTCGCACTAGCTTGAGAGATAGGCTCAATCGGCAGACGTTGCACCTTAGTTCGATAACTATATCGACTGATACGCGCTGTACCTGGATCGATAACATAACGTATCCCAGGGACAGTTAACGACGTTTCTGCGACATTGGTGGCTAACACTATTCGGCGGCCAACGTGGCTCTTAAACACCTTTGACTGTTCTCCATAGGAGAGGCGCGCATAGAGAGGTAAAATTTCAGTGTCACGGTATTGACGTCGATTAAGCTGGTCGGCAACGTCGCGGATCTCTCGCTCACCGTTCATAAAAATAAGAATGTCCCCAGGACCCTCTTTAGTCAGCTCATCAACCGCTTCAAAAATCCCCTCGGTGAGGTCAAGATCTTCATCGCTATCGCGCACTAAGGGGCGAAAACGAGTCTCAACCGGATAGGTTCGACCGGACACCTCGATAATAGGTGCATCACCAAAATGCTGTGAAAACTTATCAAGATCGATTGTCGCTGAGGTGATAATCACCTTAAGATCGGGACGACGCTTCAGGACACTTTTAAGATAACCTAAAATAAAGTCGATATTTAGACTTCGTTCGTGGGCTTCATCGATAATGATGGTGTCGTATTGATCTAGAAACTTATCATTTGACAGCTCAGCCAACAAAATACCGTCAGTCATTAACTTGATGTAGGAATCATTATTAATGGCGTCAGCAAATCTTACTTTAAAACCAACGGCTTCACCTAAAGGGCTATTAAGTTCATCAGCAACACGGGTGGCAACACTTCTTGCTGCGAGTCGTCGAGGCTGAGTATGACCAATAAGGCCACGGCAGCCTAAACCTAGTTCGAGACAGATTTTTGGTAACTGAGTGGTTTTACCCGATCCCGTTTCCCCAGCGATGATCACCACCTGATTACCCGCAATGGCGCGGGCTATCTCTTCGCGTTTTTGCGAAATTGGCAGACCTTCAGGATAACTGATCTCAGGGCGAGCTTGACGGCGCTTCTCTACCTTCTCAAATGCTTCAACGGCTTGTGACTCAAGCTTTTCAAGATTTGCACGCTTCTTATCAGAATCGACCTCTTTATTTAGCCTATAGAGACGACGCTTAATTCTGGAGGCATCTGCTTGATAGCAAAGATTAAGGTAAGCGTTTGATAGAGGATGTTGTTGCGAACTCAAGACCAGATCCCACTTCTAAAATCAAAAAAGCGATCCTAACAAGGAACGGGCACTAATGGTATGGAAAATTAACCTAGAGGTAAAAATGAGAACAGATGAAACTCAGTGGCTCAAGAGTAGACAACGTAACAGTTTCGCCCAGCAAGTTTAGCATCAGAGAGTGCCTTATCAACCTGCTTTAAAAAAATATTGGCACTCATCCCTTGCTCCCACACTGTGATCCCCTGCGACAGCGTCGTCCACCCACTTAAGGGGGAGTCTGGATGCAATATTTTAGCCTCTTTGAGTTTTGTTTGTACTTTTTTAGCAATTCTAACCGCCGACTCTAATCCTGTGTCCGGTAGCAATATCGCAAACTCTTCACCACCGTATCTGGCAAGCATATCATCGGGCCGTTGAATGCAGCCCTGTATAAGGTTAGCAATATCAATTAAGCACAGATCTCCAGCTTGATGGCCTACACTCTGGTTATAACGTTTAAAATGATCCACATCCAATAAGATCATGCTCAAAGGCTTACCACACCGTTTAGCCCGCTTAATCTCAATATTGAGCCTGTCATCGAGATATTTGCGATTATTGATCCCAGTCAGGCCATCTCGCATAGCTAGATTCTCTAACTTTGACAGCAGTAATGTATTCTCATGTTGGCTAGCTAATCCATCGTAAAAATGTTGGGCGAACGAAACTCGACAACAATTTAGCACAAAGCTTACGATCAGGTAGCTCCCAAGAAACATCAAGATATCTTCATTTCGAATATAGAGGTGCATGGTAACCATGGACAAGCAGATAAATAGTAAGCCACTGTAGAAAAATCGGCTATTGGGATAGAAACAGGTCAGTAGGGAGATCAACAAGGTAAAAGCAATAAAATCGACATATGGCCAAAACTCATCACCAACCGCAATTAAACCCAGCATTAGCAGTAGCCAAGCAAATAAGATAAAAAACAGATTGATGTAAGCCAGTTTTAGATCGTCATAGTTAAACTTTTTGATGGCGATGCGAAGATAGGAAATAACAAAAACGGCGCCACTCACACCAAAGACTATCTGCAGGTAATCCCTGTTGGCATTGGTGTCGACCTTCAATAGGCTAATAACGGCGATAAAGAGAAAGAAGATACATGAAAAGTGCACAAACCAGCCAAATCCCTTCACTATTTCAGCGTTGGATTGTACAATTAATGCTTCATTAAGACGTATCACTTCTCTTTGTTTCATAGAAGAAAAGCTTAGTCCAAGAGTGTCAGAAGTAAAGTGAGCTTAGCCTAATGACAAGCATTTAAAGTGCCAAATTCACTTTCATCTTCTGAAAAGAGATCCCTTATTTATACTGGCGCCAGATAACACTGCTGCATATAGATATTGATCGCATTAAGCACATTGGTGCGGTTAATCGTCCCAACAACCTTCCCCTCTTCGACCACAGGGTAAACCTTAGGTTTAGGTCCAAGCATCTGCTCAGCCAGTTTTAGGATACTGTCTTCAGGCGAAACCCACAGTACGTCACTTCGCATGCAGTCACTCACCGTTGCCACAAGGTCACAGTGGTAACTACTCTTAAGCATTACAGACATACAATCTTGCTGAGAGAGAAAGCCGATTAAGTGCCCGGTATCATCCACCACTGGCGCTCCAAGCTTATTTCTGTCTAATAGCGCATCAACAGCAGTCGCTAAGTTCATATCTGCGGTGAGTAGTACTGGTTGACGATCCATATGTTCGGTAATTTTTATAGAATCCATGATCTTCCCCTATGAAAATAATAAACCCAGTCTACCTAACCTATTCAATATATGAACACAAAACAACCGATAGCTCTAATCTAAATTACCGCAAGCCTCAGACTCAAAAGTATAAAGGTAAAAAACTGGATAACTTACAAATATTTAATACCTACTTATCTCGCCAAATCATCACTTGTACAGGTTCGCCATTTTTACGGGTCGCACGGTACATCCCCTCAGTATTAAACGGCGTAGCAATATTGCCCCTTTGATCAAGTGCAATCACACCACCCGTGCCACCAGCGGTAATAAGACGCTGGTTAATCACTTCATCGGCGGCTTGGATAATAGACTTTTGCTGATACTTGACCTTAGCGCAGATATCTCCCGCCACATGATAGCGAATAAAATACTCACCATGACCAGTGGCTGATACAGCGCACACACCATTTTCTGCGTAGGTACCAGCGCCTATCACAGGCGAATCACCGATACGGCCAAAACGTTTGGCCGTCATCCCCCCTGTCGAGGTGCCAGCGGCCAGATTGCCACTTTGATCTAAGGCTACCGCGCCAACAGTACCGAATTTATAATCCAGATCCAGATAATCACGTCCCATCAAGTGGTTAGCGGCTTGGTAATCTTTTGCCGTCTCAGCAGTTTTTATCTTCTCTTTGGCATCGATAAGTTGATTATAACGCTTGTCAGTATCAAAGTGAGCCACAGGAACTAACTGGAACCCTTGCGTGAGTGCGAACTCCTCAGCCCCAGCACCAGATAACATGACATGAGGCGACTTATTCATCACCGCATCGGCCAAATTGATCGGGTTTTTAATATGTTTAACCCCAGCAACCGCGCCCGCATTCATGGTCTTACCATCCATAATGGAAGCATCCATCTCATGTTGACCATCGAAGGTATACACAGCGCCAACACCAGCATTGAAGAGTGGACTGTCCTCGAGCACATTAATTGCAGCCTTAATGGCCACAAGACTATCTCCACCCTTTTCTAATATGCTGTAACCAGCATTGACAGCTTGTGAAAGCTTGTCCCGATAAGCTTGCTCCTGCTCTGGCGTCAAGCTAGCCTTTGAGATGGTGCCCGCTCCACCATGTATCGCAATAGAGAAAGGCTTTTCATCGGCAACAACTTGAGTTGATGACGATAAAATAGCCAACAGTAGGCCAGTAATTTTAATCTTGTGATCCATTAGCGTGTCCATTATTTTTATTTGCACTCTTTGTAACCATTTATAGACTTAATTACAATCATCAACTTGCCTGCATTCAATAATCTAGCGACAATGGTCACAGCATTTCAGTTACTGATTAGAGTTACCTCTTTTTGCATATACGTACATTAGCATCATGGCCATTTAGCCTTATCTTAATCATCAGTTTACTGTGCCCTCTCTCAGCACAGGCAGAAGATTGGCTTAAATTAGACATTAGTGGCGTTTCAGGGGAATTAGATAGAAATATCAAAGCTCACTTAGGCCAATTACCAAACTCAAACGTGCAGCGGCGTGCCTTTATCTTTAACGCAGAGGATAACACCTCGGCCGCACTTCACTCCCTCGGTTACTACCATGGCAAAGTGGAACAGAAAGTATTATCACCCAAGAAGGGAGCCTGGACATTAAGCCTTATTGTAACGCCTGGGGCTCCCACATTAATCGAATGGGTAGATATTGATCTCGATGGAGAGATCCTCAATGACCCTATCATTAGCGATTGGCTCAATGGACTGAGCATTAAGCCGGGTGATACCCTTAATCACGGTGTTTATGAACAGGTAAAATCTCAGCTTGTCACGCTGGCACTCGCCCGTGGTTACTTTGATGGTAAATACATAAAATCGGCTATCACAATCAATCGCGATCTCAACACCGCTCGTATCACGCTCCACTATGACTCTGGTCAACGTTACCGTATCGGTACGGTCAACTTCGAGGGACAGACACTCAATGATGATCTGATGAATGGTTTAGTGCCGTTCAAGACTGACAGTCCATACAGTACAGCAAACCTTGGAGCACTAAATAGAGAGCTGCTGAACACTGGGTACTTCTCCAACATTAAAGTGCTCCCTCAGGTGGATAAAGCAGTCGACTTGAATGTTCCGATTAAAGTTGAGCTCTCTCCCAGACCAAGCCACTCAATAGAGCTCGGTTTAGGTGTCGATATCGGTAACACCACAGAGAAGGAGTTCGAACCTAGAGTCAGAGTCACCTGGCGAACCCCGCAGATAAACCGTTACGGACATTCTCAGGAGACCAGCTTAGAGTGGGCTCCCGATAAACCTAAATTTTTAAGCACCTACACCATACCGCTTACTCACCCTCTCAATGATCAATTAAAAATAAGAGTGGGGATGTTAAGGGATAAATACGGTGTCACTCAGGTCTTTGACCCTGAAGATAACACCTTTAGGAATACTGGGGAGCTTGAGGGTAATAAACGTCTATTCGGGATCATTCGCCAACAAAAACTAGAGAGCCAATGGTTATTTAGCTACTCAGTTGAGGCGATCCGTGAGTATTACACTCAATCTGAAATCGACTACGATCCCACCTTTGTCCTGTTTGGCAGTAGCATCTCCAAGACCATACGAGGAGACAGCAGTTTAGATCCTAAATCAGGTTTCTTTCAGCACTACAGCATTGAATATGCCGATCCGTCATTAGGCTCTACGGTGCGCCTTGCTCGGCTCCAAACTAAATATAAGTGGATCGATACTTTCTTCGAAAAACACAGAATCGTATCTAGACTCGATTTAGGAGTCAATTTGGCAGCTGATGAAGATCTGCCATTTATCCCCCCTTCACTGCGCTACTTTGCCGGTGGCGATCAGAGTATCCGTGGTTATAGTTATCAAGAGCTAGGGCCCTATTTTGAATACACCAGCAGTGACGATAAGCTAATAAGGCAGGTGATCGGTGGACGCTACCTAATGGTAGGCAGTCTAGAGTATCAGTATTATCTGACTCCATCTTGGCGTGTGGCAACTTTTGTCGATGCAGGTAATGCCTTCGATGTGGATCAAATTGATCCTATTATCTCTGTTGGTGGAGGTATTCACTGGATCACCCCTATCGGTCCCATCAAGCTTGATGTCGGTGTCGGCCTTAAAGGGACTGAAACTGACACAGTTTCACGCCCATGGCGTATCCACTTAACCATGGGGTCAGAGTTATGAGCCAGACTCCAGAGCAGTTAGCAAAAGTAGTTAGCCAAGAGCCGTTACCAGCCCAAGCCTCAACAGAACACAAAGCAGGAGTGTTAACTCACTGCTGGCGAAGCTTTAAGGGGCTATGTAGGCTCCTCATTTACCTTCCGCTTGGCTTGTTAATCTTAATCGCCATCTTAATTGGTACCGATTTCGGCAGCAGGATCACGGTATTTCTGGCAGATGCATTCGTCCCCGACCTCAACATCACCTATGTGAGCGGCACCATCAATAATCGCCTGGAGGTGAAAGATACTCACTGGGGAATGGACGGTATTACCGTCGATGTAAATTCGCTACAACTGACATGGCTGCCCATGTGTCTATTGAGAAAACAGCTATGTGTTGATGAGCTTGTTGCATCAAATATTCAGGTCGAAATTGACACTGATAAACTTGCACAAAGTGACCCCACAGACACTCCCTCCCCTAACAACCTCCAAACCGAGGATGAAGATAATGTGGAGATCCAACTTCCTTTTGGGATCGATCTTCAACATGCCTCACTAGCAGGAGTTAAGGTTAGAGTCGATGACATGCAGTTTAATGCCGAGAACCTACAAACACAGGCTCAATGGCAACAAACGGGAATAAGAGTTAACCAGCTTAATAGTCAAGGTCTACTAGTCTCTATCCCCTTGGAGAGCAAAGACACAGAGGTTTCCACAGTAGAGCAAGAGGAGAGCGAATGGGCCATGGCTCATCTACCGGAAGTGTTTATGCCAATTCCGGTATTTGTTTCCGATGCCAAGTTCACTGACAGCTTACTTAAACTGGGACAACGACAGGACAAGTTCAAACAGATAAATCTACAAGCCAGCTATCACAGTTTTCTCGTTCATGTTGAGCTGCTTGAGGTTGAACACACCTATGGTAACGCGAGTCTGGCAGGTGAAATCTCCCTTAAAGCAGACTACCCAATGGCACTCTCTGCTGTACTTGATGCTCAGCACATCGCTGAATTGCCAGAGCTCAAAGCCCAAAAGCTCACGATAAATGCAGAAGGTGGCTTTGATAAACTCAATATTACGGCAACAGGCTCCGGCCACATTGATCTGTCGCTCGATGGCGATATTGCACTTTCATCGCCAACACTGCCCTACCACCTGAAACTTAAGAGTGAGCGATTAACTTGGCCACTCGATAATCCCCTCTATATAGGTGAATCGATTAACTTATCGAGCCAAGGCAATCTGAGTCATCAGTCAATCACGCTCACAAGCCTTATCAATACGCCCTATCAGCCTCAACTAGATATCGATACTGCGTTTGAACATACAGCTCAGCAAATAGAGATAGCCCACCTTAATGCCAAAGGGAGTATTGGTGAACTTATCGCTTCAGGCAGTGCCAGCTATGGAGATAAAATTGGCTGGGACGCTGATATTAAGCTCAATCAATTTAAGATGGAGCAGTTGGTTTTGGAGCTGGAAAAACCACTACCAGCAAGCTCTATCAGTGGTCAGCTGCATACTCAAGGCACATTGGACAGTAAGCAGTGGCAGGTAGGGATAGCCCAATCAGATCTGCACGGTGAAATACAAGGTTACCCATTCGAGCTCCTAGGCGATGTCACCATCAATAGTAAGTTAAGTCTCAGTGCAAACAGCCTAACACTTAATGCTCTGCAATCGGCTTTACATCTCTCAGGTGCGGTAAAAGATACCTGGGCCGTCAATGCCTTGCTAGATATTCCTGATCTAGGCCTTTGGCATCAGGATGCTTCAGGAAGTATTAAATCAAACATTAAGGTTTCTGGACAGAGCAGTCACCCGCAAATAGGGATCATTGCTGATGCATTAGATCTGCAATTTGACCAGTTCGAGCTTGAACATGCTCAAATCAAAGGCAACTATCGACCGCTCGATACCCATGAGTTTGCGCTCTCAATGAACGCCAAAAAACTCACTTGGGATGATATCGATATCGACTCGGTCACCTTAGGGGCAAAAGGTAATGAAAGGGAGCAAAAACTAGGCTTACAAAGTTTCGGAGAGTTACAAGTTGACTCAAAAATCTATTCACGTTTCGACTCTAAAACAGAGAAACTGACCGCAGAGATAAATACCTTTAGTGTTAACTCCATAATGGGTCCTTGGTCGCTTGAATCTCCCTTCGACATCACGTGGCAAAACCGTGAACAATCGGGCCTAGTACAACCCTTTTGCTGGCAACATAAAGAGGGCAACTTATGCCTTAATGATCCCGCAGAACTCGGGGTTAAAGGCGACGCCAATATTAGCTTCAGCGGTGACTTAGGCTCTGTACTTACCCCCTTCCTACCCGATAATTTCGCCTGGGAAGCGCCAGCTAAACTCAACACACAACTTGCGTGGCAAGCAAAAGGTAAACCCACAGGTTTATTGACCCTTAACTTTGACCCAGGACATATCAGTCTTAACAGCAATAATCGTCAATTAGATATAGGCTACAAACTGTTAAACCTACAAGCAGCTCTTGATGAGAAAAAACTGTCGACTCAAGTCAGCTTTGACTCCCATGATATTGCCAGTTTAGAGGGGCAACTTGATATTAATGTGACCCCTGACAGAACACTTTCAGGTTACACAAAACTGCATCAAATCAACCTAGAAGCTTTATCGGAGTTTATGCCGCAACTTGAGCGTCTCGCGGGCAAGATCTCCAGTGAACTCACCATAGGTGGCACCTTGAGCAAACCCGATATTTCTGGCGAGATAGCACTAAAACAAGGCGAGCTACTTATCACAGCTAACCCTACGCAACTTGAAGATATCGACCTCTCCCTTAAACTCTCAGGACAGAAAGCTAATGTTGATGGGAACTGGCTTATGGGGGACGGTAAGGCGACACTCGATGGTGTTATCGATTGGGGTGGGGATGAACTAAATGGTGATATCTCATTTGACGGTAACAACCTGGCGATAATTCAACCGCCTCTAGCCTTACTCAATGTATCACCCAATCTAAAAATACAGTTTAAGAAACAGAGCTTAGATATTCAGGGGGGTATCGATATTCCTTCAGGAAATATCAAGGTAGTTCAGCTCCCTGAGGGCGGCGTAGCTGAATCCAGCGATGTGGTATTTGAAGACAGCATCTCCTCAGGCGAAAAGGAGCAGACACCGTTAGCCATCACCTCAAATATTCAGATTAATGTGGCTGATAAGCTCAAAATTGATGGTATGGGCTTAAGAGGAAAACTCACAGGTACACTGGATCTGAAACAGGAAGCGTTTAGGCCAGCTCAGCTCTACGGTGACATTCGAGTCGTCGACGGTAACTACAAATTTATGGGGCAAACATTAGAAATAAAAGCCGGTGAAGTGCAGTTTATCGGCCCACTCTCTATTCCAAATCTAAATATTGAGGCGGTCAGAGAGATCAAAGAGGAGGACGTGGTTGCCGGGGTTAGGATCACAGGAACTCCAATAAAACCGATCGTAACGCTATTCTCATCGCCAACCAAAGAGCAAGCTGAGATCCTCTCCTACATCATCAAAGGAACTGGTTTTCACAGCAATGACAGCGATCAAAATAGCAGTCTAATGATGGGCGCAGCACTAACTTTAAGTAATCAATTGGGCGGCGGAGCAGTGAATAATATCGGTAACTCAGCAACAACGCTTATTGAGAAGATGGGCTTTTCAAACGTGCAGCTTGATGCCAATGATGATGGTCGAGTGGCGATCAGTGGATTTATCGGTGAAGACTTAATGGTTAAATACGGTGTTGGTGTGTTTAATCCTGGTTATGAGGTGACAGTAAGGTATTACCTACTATCACAACTCTATCTCGAGACAGTATCTGGTACCGTTGAACAATCTCTGGATATCTACTACAACTTCGATATTGACTAAGGCAAACAGATATAAGCAAATTTACTGCCATCCTTGGCAAATCTGCACAGATGTTCTGACCGCCAAGGATGGTGGAAATGCCAATAAATGAAGGGAGCATTTATGGCCAGACATAAAAAAAACCGCTTAGAAGCGGTTTTTCTTTCAATCACTAATTGGGATCAATCAGTCAGTTGAGCCTGACTACTCTTAAATCTTTGCCATACCTTGCCACTATTAATACCATAGCTGCGCATCAATGCTGGTATCGCATTATGGTTTTTCTCTTCAGCAAGCTGTTGCAGCGCTTCATAAAACTCATAGGCCAGCTCACGGGCTTTATCAATAGCAAAATAATCTTGACCAACACGACTATAAAGACCTTTAAAGCCATTCAAAATCAACACATAAAGTGGATTTCCAGAGTTATAGGCTAAAGTGTGGTGTAACTGGTAGTCGAACTCTACATAAGCTTTAGGATCGTTATCAAGCTGGGTGATCTCTTTTAACGCCTCTAACACTTTTTCAGGATTATGACGTACTGCGCCTTTAAAATAGATAGCACTGATATTGGTTCGGGCAGAAAGCAACTGCTCTAATAAAACAGGCTCACCAGCAGGATTTAAATCTGCAATCGTCTCCAGTACATTTAACCCTGAGGTTTCCCAAATGTCGTTCACTTTAGTGGGTTTACCGTGTTGAATCGTCAACCAACCGTCACGCGCTAAACGCTGTAGCACTTCACGTAGTGTGGTTCGCGTCACGCCTATCAGCTCAGATAACTCTCTCTCAGCCGGTAATATTGAACCTGGCGGAAACTTCTCCTCCCAGATAGAACGGACAATATACTTCTCAGCAAAACTCGCAGGTCCCTTGGCTTCGATAATATCTTTGTTTTTTGCCACGGTCGGAGCTTTTTGGACTATCGTCATCAGGGTCGTTTTCCAAATTTGATTCACATTATGTTATCCACTGATCATACCAGAGAGAGGATAAATGGAAACCTTTCTAGATCAAAACAGGTTAAGATCAAAGATTAAACTCTCAAAACACCGGAAAATAAGACGCAATTCATTCATGGAGAGAATTTTTTCCTGCTGAATTCGACAATTTAAGATTTTTTTAAGGTATTAGATGTTAGTAGGCTATTAAACACTAGCCTCTTTAGGCTAGACTTGTCCGGCTTAAAAAATGGTGGTCTCAAACTACTAACCATAATATCTATCAATTTTGAGAGGGTGACATGCCTGTGACTATGAGTCAGGCGTTTATTGATAACTTCTTAGGTAATTCGCCTAAGTGGTTCAAAATCGCAATTTTATCATTTTTAATCATTAATCCGATTGTGTTTTATATCAATCCGTTTGTAGCGGGATGGTTATTGGTCATTGAATTTATTTTCACTTTGGCCATGGCATTAAAATGCTACCCACTCCAACCTGGCGGACTACTTGCTATTCAAGCAGTAGCGATAGGCATGACCTCCCCCAGCCAAGTTTTCCATGAAATAGAAGCAAACTTAGAAGTATTGTTACTATTAGTCTTCATGGTTGCTGGTATCTACTTTATGAAGCAGCTACTTCTGTTTGGCTTCACTAAGATGATCACCAAAGTAAGGTCTAAAATAGTTGTTTCCTTGATGTTCTGTACTGCTTCAGCATTTCTATCGGCTTTCCTAGATGCATTAACGGTTATAGCTGTGATTATCGCCGTCGCAGTTGGTTTCTACTCTATCTACCATAAGGTGGCATCGGGTAAAACTTTCAATGACGATCACGACCACACTTCTGATGGACAAAAACAATTATGCGAAGAGGAGCTAGAAGCATTTCGTGGCTTCCTGCGTAACCTACTGATGCATGCTGGTGTCGGTACCGCATTAGGCGGTGTATGCACTATGGTCGGTGAGCCACAAAACTTGATCATTGCTGCGCAAGCTAATTGGCAGTTTGCCGAATTTGCAATACGCATGTCCCCTGTAACAGTCCCTGTGTTCTTTGCCGGTATTTTTACCTGTTTCCTTGTGGAGAAATTTAAAATATTTGGCTATGGGCTACAGCTACCAGAAGCCGTACACAAGATTTTATCTGACTATGAAGCTCATGAAGATGCTAGACGCACCAATCATGACAAGATGAAGCTGGTTGTACAGGCATTTATCGGAATTTGGTTGATTGTAGGTTTAGCCCTTCACTTAGCATCTGTAGGTCTTATCGGTCTGTCCGTTATTATCCTAGCAACAGCTTTTAATGGTGTAACCAATGAACATGCGCTGGGTAAGGCATTTGAAGAAGCGCTACCTTTTACTGCATTGTTAGCCGTTTTCTTTGCGGTTGTTGCCGTGATTATCGATCAGCAACTGTTTGCTCCTGTGATCCAATGGGCTCTGAGCTATGAAGGTAACACTCAATTAGTGATCTTCTATATCGCCAATGGCTTGCTCTCTATGGTCAGCGACAACGTATTTGTTGGCACTGTCTACATCAATGAAGTTAAAGCTGCACTCCTGTCTGGTCAAATCACTCGTGATCAGTTTGACCTGTTGGCTGTAGCCATTAACACAGGGACTAACTTGCCTTCAGTAGCTACCCCTAATGGTCAAGCCGCCTTCCTGTTCTTGTTAACCTCAGCCATCGCTCCGCTTATTCGCCTCTCCTATGGGCGTATGGTGTGGATGGCACTGCCATACACTATCGTACTCTCTATCGTTGGTGTGCTTGCAATTGAGCTTGGTGGATTAGAACAGATGACACAGTACTTTTACGATAATCAGATTATTACCCATCACTCGATAAAAGATGTGGTTGAATCTGCAGTGTCTTCACACTAACGTCGAGAGTAAATTCAGTGTAAACTGAACTTTATCAGGTTAGAAAAGTCTTAAAAACGCCCTCATAGGGCGTTTTTTATTAATGAATTAGGGAGAATTTAGTCTTGAACCCAGTCACTCAATTTGCACAATCTCGTCTTGCTTGGCTTATTTTGGCCGGTACCGCTCTGGGCCTTGAACTGTGTGCACTCTTCTTTCAATACGTGATGAAGCTCGATCCCTGTGTGATGTGTATCTATCAACGTCTCGCGATATTTGGAATTTTGGCTGCAGGCTTAATCGGCATTATAGGGCATAAAAATCGTTTTATGCGTCTGATAGCCATTTTAGGCTGGTCAGTCAGTGCCGCATGGGGATTAAAGTTGGCACTTGAGTTAGTTGATATGCAGACTAATCCATCCCCTTTCTCTACCTGTTCATTCCTACCCGAGTTTCCGACTTGGATGCCACTTCATGAATGGATCCCATCACTGTTTATGCCTACCGGTATGTGCAATGATATCCCTTGGGAGATGTTTGGGATCACTATGGGTCAATGGATGATAGGCGCGTTTACGGCATATTTAATCGCACTGGCTGTTTTTGCCATTCCAGCATTAAGCAAAACCCGTTAAGATTCGAACATCTGATACTGATTGGTATTAACAGTAAAGAATCCACCTTCTGAAGAAGGTGGCTTTGTATTAGCCCCCTAAAAGGGGGCGTTATCTACTTCAAATCTAATTGCGGCTGCTCCTGTTTTTCAACCTTTTCTTGATGCCTTACATATCTTCGAATCACTTCCTCATTAATCCCCACTGTGTCAACAAAGTAACCTCTTTGCCAAAAGTGATTTCCCCATAGCTTATTTTTCCGAAGATACGGATACTTGCTAAACATTTTCAAAGCAATTTTACCTTTTAAAGCACCCATCAACTTTGAAATCGATAGCTTCGGAGGAACTTTGATAACCAGATGTACATGGTCTATTTGTACATTCAACTCTACAACCACACACCCTAACTGCTCACTATAGACATGAATACATCGGTAAACATCTTTTCCTAACTTATTCTTTAAAATCCTAAACCTATACTTAGGTGTCCAAACTATGTGATATTGACATCGCCAATACACATGCGATGCTTTCTCATATCTACTCATGTTTTTTATCCTCTATTACTTCGCTAAAAGTTAGAGTTCAATTAACATGAGTAGATATTCAGGCAAAGCCTAATTGATGATAACCACCTACTGAAGTAGGTGGTTTAGGGCTGAAAATAAAAAACGCCCAATTGGGCGTTTTTATTGTGTCGATAACGCTATCTATATAGCCAGAATCTATACCGGATTATCGATATCGACAAAGTGATGGGTTAAACCAAACTCACTAGCTAAATGCTCACCTAATGCCTGAATACCATAACGCTCAGTCGCATGATGTCCTGCTGCAAAATAATGAACACCCAGTTCAATAGCACTGTGATAGGTTCGCTCGGATACCTCACCGCTGATAAAGGCATCGACACCTAGCTCAGAGGCAATATCGATGTAATCTTGTGCCCCTCCACTGCACCAGGCTAATGTTTGGATCTCACCCTCTTCATCACCAATATGCAGTGCTTCACGATTTAACACTTGCGCTAATCTCGCAGAGAAAGCTTTAGCACTCATCGGCTTATCAAGTCTGCCCTGCCACACTAACCCTTGTGCAACCCCTTCAAGCGATTCTGCACCAGTAATATCGAGTCTACGGGCAAGTTCTGCATTATTGCCTAACTTAGGGTGTCCATCTAGCGGAAGGTGGTAACCATATAGATTAATATCTTGACTTAATAGAGCCTTAATTCTTCTCTGCTTCATGCCTGTTATCACTTGTGGCTCACCTTTCCAGAAAAAGCCATGGTGAACTAAGATAGCATCGGCATTTAACTCAATGGCCTTATCGATCAATGCCTGACATGCGCTCACACCTGTCACTATTGTTGCAATCTGCTCACGACCTTCAACCTGTAATCCATTTGGTGCGTAATCTTTATATTTGGCGACTTGTAAAAATTCACTAAGATACTGACTTAACTCTGAACGTGTCATGAAGCGACCCTTTAGTATTTTGGTGGCAGTGTAACCCATCAAGCAATATTTTTTAACTATACTGATCACATGTAGTGCTAATCAAAGCCTTGCACAATTTAACGATATTAGTCCCAATATGGTCATAAAATCGATAAAAACAGCAGATTTACAGTGAAAATTGGACTTTTTACCAGTTTCACCTATAAAATCCCCCCAAACCTTCGAGTAAACATTAAAAAAAATAGGTTATAACTATGTCAAAACTGACCAAAGAAGAGGTGATCAGCGCGTTAGAGTCTGCCCTTGCAACGAAACAAGGTAGTGCTGTAACGATTGAGCAGAAAGGCAGCTGGTACAAAATCGATGGCGGTAAGTCACTTCGCTTTAGCGAACTGGAAGCTATGCTTGCCGAACTATCCGGTGATACGCCAGCTCCAAAAGCGGTAGAAAAAAAAGCTGCACCAGCCGCGAAACCTAAAGCTGCCGCTAAAAAAGCACCAGTAGCTAAGAAAGCCGCTCCAGCCAGTAATAAAGGTGGCAAGACACCTAAAGAGCTATGGCGTGAAAAATTGGCCGGAAAAGGTCAACTGCCTCGCGGTTTCTAATGAGTAATTAGAAAACTAAAAGGAGCCTTTCGGCTCCTTTTTTATTGTTTACATCGCAATGTCTACTCTAACACTGCCCTGAAGGTAGACCACCCTGACCTCATCTCCGGCATTAAAGATCATACCCGGATCCAAGTCTTGTATGATCATCACCTGCTTACCGTCTTCTTGCTTAATCATCAATTCGACCAAACTTAGCTCCTGATAATAGCTGTTGTCACCGTATCGATTACCAACACCTGCACCAATTAATGCACCAAGAACAGTTGCCACATCTTGACCACTACCGCCACCAAATTGATGACCAACCACGCCACCAATTAGAGCTCCACCAAACGTTTTCCACCCTTGGTTTCGATCTTCAACAAGCTGCTTTTGAGTAATATTCCTCACCGATACAACACTGCCATATTGCACTTGCTCTACAGCGACTGCTTGATTTCGTTTATATCCAGCTTCAATTGGGCTAATTACACCAATAAACAGGCAAACGATAGCTAAGCAGGTGATCCAAGGTTTCAACATAATCATTTTTCCGCTAACTTATAATAAAGTCGAATTAAGATAATCTTACTCAATTGTGAACTCACTGTCTTATTTAAATCATGAACTCGAGCAGTTCCCCTCACCGGAATTTGCGCTCACCGATCCCAATGGTCTTCTTGCCGTAGGTGGAGACTTGCAACCTAAGCGATTGCTGAATGCCTATTATGAAGGGATATTTCCTTGGTTTAATATCGATGATCCTATTCTTTGGTGGTCACCGGATCCAAGAGCCGTTTTTGTACCCGGGAACATGAAAACCAGTCGCTCACTGCTTAAGCACCTTAAAAAGCAACCTTGGCGTTACAGCATCAACCATGCTTTTTCTCAAGTCATTGAAGGTTGTGCAGCCCCAAGAAGTTCACAAGATGGAACCTGGATAACTCCAGAGATCCAAGATGCCTACCTTAAACTCCATGAACTGGGTAAAGCCCACTCTATCGAAGTCTGGCACCAAGATGAACTAATTGGAGGTTTGTATGGTTTAGCCACTGGACAGGTTTTTTGTGGTGAGTCCATGTTCCACACACAAACAAACGCCTCTAAAGCTGCTATGCTTTTGTTACACCAGCACTTATTGAAACAAGGTTTTAAACTAATCGACGCTCAGGTAATGAATCCACATCTCGCGTCATTAGGGGCTACAGCATTGAGAAGAAAAGACTTCATAAACCTACTTAAACGTTTTAGAGATTTACCCGTAGCAGCAGATGCTTGGGCCAGATCCGAGGTATCACTTGAGCTTTAAATCACACCCTATCGCCGTTGGCGTAACACAAGCCTTTACCTGTAGCTACCTTGAAGATGAATTAGAGCAACTCCTTGTCTTGCAAGAAGAAACCATTAACCTGGAGTTGTTTGAACAATTATTAGCCTTAGGCTTTAGACGCAGTGGCGGCACAATATACAAGCCACAATGCCCTAGTTGTAACGCTTGTATGCCGATTAGGATCCCAGCAAAAGAGTTCATGCCCTCAAGGCGTCAGAAACGGACATTAAAAAACAATAAAGATATTGTCTGGAAAGTTATCGATAAACAGCAGGAGTATCATTACACACTCTATGAGCGCTATATCAATGAGCGGCATCAAGACGGCCCTATGTATCCCGCCTCTAGAGAGCAGTATGAGCATTTTATTAACTCAGGCTGGATTGAGCCTAGCTTTATCGAGCTTTGGCACGAACAAAGGCTAATTGGCGTTGCAGTCACAGACGTAATGCCCAATAGTCTCTCCGCTATCTACAGCTTCTTCTGTCCCAATGAGCACAAACGCTCATTAGGATCACTACTCATTCTTATTCAGTGTCGGCTTGCCAAACTCATGGATAAAGATTTTGCCTACCTTGGTTATCAAATCGACGAATCGAGAAAGATGAACTACAAACGAAGCTACCTACCCTATCAGATATTAACGCCAAGCGGATGGAAGCAAATAGCTGATGAATAACTGATATTTCAGTTTATGGATAATTTTCAATCAAAAATGAAATATCACTCTTACGACTACATTCCCTTTACAGCAAGGGGAATTTACGGCATGATATGCCCGATTTAATACTTGAAGGCTAACAGGATAACTGATTAATGGCGAAAGAAGACAACATTGAGATGCAAGGCACGATCCTTGAAACCTTGCCGAACACAATGTTTCGTGTAGAGCTAGAGAATGGTCACGTTGTGATCGCACACATCTCAGGTAAAATGCGTAAAAACTACATTCGAATTCTGACCGGTGACAAAGTTACGGTTCAGCTGACCCCTTACGATTTGAGCAAAGGTCGCATCGTCTTCCGTTCACGCTAAGTTAGCTAGTACAGATTTTAAAAGCCGGCTGTGCCGGTTTTTTTACTTTTTAATAAAGTATCGAATTAAAAAAGGCTGCAATCGCAGCCTTTTTTTATATCTAAAACTAAATGGATCAGTGACTTACTTTTTCAAGCGACTCAACAGAGATAGTTATCTCATCTTTGCTTATATCCACATGAGCCACGCCACCTTTCTCAAGCTTACCGAATAAGATCTCATCAGCCAATGGACGTTTAATCAACTCAGTGACCACACGTGACATCGGTCTCGCCCCCATCGCTTTATCGTAACCTTTTTCAGCCAGCAAGGTTCTCGCCTCATCGCTGACATCCAAGGTCACCCCTTTCTCATCAAGCTGAGCTTGCAGTTCAACGAGGAACTTATCGACCACTTTAGCAATAACGGTAAGATCAAGGTGATTAAACCAGATGATCTCATCCAGACGGTTTCTAAATTCTGGTGAGAATACCTTATTGATTTCAGACAGGGCGTCTTGGCTATGATCTTGCTGTTTAAAGCCGATAGACTTTCTTACCGTCTCCTGTACACCAGCATTTGTCGTCATAACCAAGGTCACATGCCTAAAATCGGCTTTGCGTCCATTGTTATCGGTTAAGATACCGTGATCCATCACCTGCAGAAGTAAGTTGTATACATCTGGATGTGCTTTCTCAATCTCATCCAATAACACAACACAATGAGGATTCTTAATCACGGCGTCAGTTAATAAGCCGCCTTGATCATACCCAACATAGCCAGGTGGCGCACCAATCAGGCGAGAAACCGTATGACTCTCCATATACTCAGACATATCAAAACGTACTAAGTTGAGGCCGAGGCATTTAGCCAACTGACTGGTGACCTCAGTTTTACCCACCCCAGTTGGACCTGCAAATAGAAAGCTACCAACAGGTTTATGCTCGCCACTTAAGCCACTACGAGATAAGCGAATAGCTGAGCTAAGGCTCTCTATCGCTTTATCTTGCCCAAACACAACCATCTTAAGGTTACGGTCAAGGTTTTTGAGCATATCCTTGTCAGTCGCCGATACGGACTTCTCAGGAATACGAGCCATCTTAGCGATAATCGCTTCAATCTCATTCTGACCGATGGTCTTCTTACGCTTGCTCGCAGGCTGCATCGCCATGCGTGCGCCGGCTTCATCGATAACATCGATTGCCTTATCGGGCAGATGACGATCGTTGATGTGCTTGTCTGATAAACGGGCTGCAATGCTCAAGGCGGCCATGGTGTATCTTACGCCATGGTGCTCCTCATATTTAGATTTAAGTCCCTGTAGGATCTTAGTGGTCTCAGCAACTGAAGGCTCATTAATATCCACTTTCTGAAAACGTCTAGCCAGTGCTCTATCTTTCTCAAAAATACTTTGATATTCCTGGAAAGTTGTTGAGCCCATACACCTTAATTTGCCGCCAGACAGTAACGGCTTAAGCAGGTTAGATGCATCCATCACCCCACCGGAAGCCGCACCAGCACCGATGATGGTGTGGATCTCATCAATAAATAAAATCGCATGTTCATCGCTTTCAAGCTCTTTAAGCAAACTTTTAAAGCGTTTTTCAAAATCACCGCGATACTTGGTTCCTGCTAACAAAGCACCGAGATCAAGTGAGTAAACCGTTGCCGTACTCATCACCTCTGGCACTTCATTTTTAACTATTCGGTACGCTAATCCCTCGGCAATGGCTGTTTTACCCACCCCAGCTTCACCGACTAATAATGGATTATTCTTTCTTCTTCTACATAAGATCTGAATCGAGCGCTCAATCTCATCACTACGACCAATCAGAGGATCAATACTTCCCTGCATCGCCAATTCATTGAGGTTAGACGCAAACTGAGACAGTTTACTCTTCTCCTCTTCACCCTCGGTTTGATCTTCTATTCGCTCCTGTTGAGAGCTGTGCTCTATCTCATCTTTTGACACACCATGAGAGATAAAATTCACCACATCTAAGCGGGTAACTTCACCATTACGCAACAGATATACCGCTTGTGACTCCTGCTCGCTAAAGATAGCGACCAAAACATTTGCCCCAGTAACTTCGTTACGACCTGAGGACTGAACATGAAAAACCGCTCTTTGCAAAACTCGCTGAAAACCTAATGTTGGCTGAGTTTCCCTCTCATCTTCTGGATCAGCAATAATTGGCGTTGTTTGCTGAATAAAATTAGATACATCCTCTCTCAATTTATCAAGATTTGCTCCGCAAGCCACTAGGGCTTCTTGAGCAGCTGGATTATCTATTAAGGCGAGCAGCAGGTGTTCCACCGTCATATATTCATGACGTGCATCTCTGGCTTGCTGAAATGCCAGATTTAAGGTGACTTCAAGATCTTTATTTAGCATAAGCACCCCCTAAATTTACAACTAAAATAACCCAATTCAGGCTTTCTCTAATGAACACAGTAACGGATGTTGGTTTTGTCTTGCAAATTGATTTACTTGTGCAACCTTAGTTTCTGCAATTCCAAAGGGAAAAATTCCACAAATTCCTTTTCCCTGATGATGGATTGCAAGCATGATATCTGTGGCTTGCTCCTCGGTTTTTTTGAAAAAGAGCTGTAACACCTCAATCACAAAGTCCATCGGAGTATAATCATCATTGTTTAAAATCACCTTGTACATCGAAGGCGGCATGACTTCCGATTCGACACGCTCTTCAACGTGTTCAATATTTCCTGCTTTACCCATGGTTCAATATTAGCCTCTAGTCATCACTTGTACCAATTAAAGAGATTATTCAGTAAAAACTCTTCCTCTACAATCTTCTATCAAGTTCATCAATTGATACAAATTTTACACACAAATGTTGACTTTTTGCTAAAATACTCTTGACATACAAACTCACTGCTTTCATTCTGTTCAACAGGCGGTGAATTGTCCCCGCTTATTTAGTTTTACTATCTTACTGGCAAGTAGACAACAGAAGGAAGTGGAAGTATGGCAAACGGAACTGTTAAATGGTTCAACAACGCCAAAGGATTCGGGTTTATCTGCCCTGAAGCTGGTGGTGAAGACGTTTTTGCACACTATTCTACCATTGAAATGGAAGGCTATCGAACGCTAAAAGCAGGCCAACCAGTCCAATTTGAAGTGGAAGCGGGTCCTAAAGGTATGCACGCGTCAGCTATTTCGCCAACCAATTAGTTTTGGCGATGTAAAAAGTAAAAAAAGGCAGGGTTTTCCCTGCCTTTTTTATTTCTCACAAAAAATAGTTCACAATTAATGCGAAGAGGGATCCCTCTTCGCAGTGACCAACTTATGCAGTAAACAATCCATTTAATGTCGCACTTGGACGCATCTCAGTTGACGCTTTAGCAGCATCTAAACGGTAATAGCCACCAAGATCTGCTGCTGCACCTTGCGCAGAGTTCAGCTCATCAACAATCTTAGCTTCATTGTTAGTCAAAGATTCTGCCAGTGAAGCAAAGTGCGCTTTAAGCTCCGCATCTTGAGTCTGCTTAGCGACTTCCTGAGCCCAGTACATAGCAAGATAGAAATGACTGCCACGATTATCCAGTTGACCAACGCGACGTGAAGGCGACTTGTTTTGATCTAGGAACTGACCGATAGCGGCGTCCAATGTATCTGCTAGCACCTGAGCTTTAGGATTATTGGTCGTTTGGCTTAGGTGCTCAAGAGACGCTGCTAATGCCAAAAACTCACCTAGTGAATCCCAACGCAAGTGACCCTCTTTTTCAACTTGCTGAACATGCTTAGGTGCACTACCACCAGCACCAGTTTCAAATAATCCACCGCCATTCATTAGCGGTACGATAGAGAGCATTTTAGCACTCGTACCAAGCTCTAAAATTGGGAACAGATCTGTTAGGTAATCACGCAATACGTTACCAGTGACAGAGATAGTGTCGAGCCCATCTTTAGTACGTGCCAAGGTAAAACGTGTCGCTTCAACCGGAGACATAATACGGATATCTAGCCCTTCAGTATCATGCTCAGGAAGATATTGATTAACCTTTTTAATGATCTCTGCATCATGACTACGGTTTACATCTAACCAGAATACCGCTGGTGTTGAAGATAGGCGTGAACGCTTAACTGCAAGTTTAACCCAGTCACGGATAGGTGCATCTTTTACCTGACACATTCTCCAGATATCACCAGCTTCAACGTCATGGGAAAGAAGCACTTCTCCTTGACCATTAACCACCTTAACGGTACCTGCTGCTGGGATCTCAAATGTTTTATCGTGGCTACCGTACTCTTCCGCCTTTTGGGCCATCAAACCAACGTTTGGTACACTACCCATGGTCGTTGGATTAAATGCGCCATGCTCTTTACAAAAAGAGATAGTCTCTTGATAAACACCCGCGTAACAACGATCAGGGATCATCGCTTTGGTATCTTTTGGCTGACCATCCACGCCCCACATCATGCCTGATGTACGAATTGCGGCAGGCATTGAAGCATCAATAATCACATCACTTGGTACGTGTAAATTAGTGATCCCCTTATCTGAATCAACCATCGCAAGCTCAGGACGGCTTTCATATATAGCAGCAATGTCCGCTTCAATCGCGGCTTTTTGCTCAGCTGGAAGTTGAGCTATCTTGGCGTAAACATCACCAACACCGTTATTAACATCGACACCTAGCTCTTCAAATAACTCTCCATGCTTTGCAAACAGTTCTTTATAATAAACTTTAACCGCATGACCGAACAAAATTGGATCGGAGACCTTCATCATGGTGGCTTTTAAGTGAAGTGAAAGCAGCACACCTTGGTTTTTTGCCTCATCAATCTCACGCTCAAAGTAGCTGATAAGCGCTTTTTTACTCATCACAGCAGCATCAACTACCTCACCAGCTAATAATCCCAACGACGACTTCAGGATCTGCTCAGTACCGTCAGCCTTAGCCAGCACTATGTTGACCTGTTGATCGGCCTCTAAGGTTAAGGACTTTTCACTGCCGTAAAAATCACCTTCACTCATATGTGCAACGTGGCTTTTAGAGTCTGTGCTCCATGCACCCATTGAATGAGGATTTTTCTGTGCATATTTCTTTACAGAACCTGGTGCACGACGATCTGAGTTACCTTCACGAAGAACTGGGTTTACTGCGCTTCCTTTGATCTTATCAAAACGCGCTTTTATTTCACGCTCTGCATCATTTGCAGGCTCATCTGGATATGAAGGAATATCGTAGCCTTTGTTTTGTAATTCTAAAATACACGCTTTGAGTTGAGGAATAGAGGCACTGATATTCGGTAGCTTAATGATATTCGCTTCAGGCTTACCAGCTAGAACACCCAGCTCAGCAAGGGCATCACCTATTTTCTGACTGTCTGATAGTTTCTCAGGAAAGTTTGCAATAACTCGACCCGAAAGAGAGATATCACGGGTTTCTACATTCACGCCTGCCGCTTGAGTAAAAGTTTTAATGATAGGCAGTAAAGATAGGGTGGCGAGTGCCGGTGCTTCATCTGTTTCAGTATAGATAATGGTTGAATTGTCGGTCATTTTTCGTCCTACATTATTGTAAAATAGAGAATTTAAAATATTTTATTTTTACACTGCTTATTTTATAAACTGCAGTTGGATCTGTGCTTTTAATTAGCACTTTTATTGAGGTCTTGGTCATGCCCAGACCCGATAATCTTGTTATACCCAATTTAGGTATCAGAGGCATTGAAGAAAGGATAAGGTGCCTTATTGAGTGGGGCTATTCCCCACAAAATAGACACAGTCTAAACCTTCATATCACGTAATGCCGCTTAAGCTGAACTTCTCAAAATACTGTGACAACTTGGCTTAGATCACACTTTTGTCGCGCACATCATAAAACATTCTTCGCAATATTCAAATTCCACTAATGGCGAATGCAAAGTACACTGTAAACATTAAGTCATTTTCTGACAGAAGATAAGTTAGCGTGAGTCACACAATTAAACAAAAGTCTCAATCAAAAAGAGCGACCACAACCTCCAAAAGAGGCGATCAGAAGCGAGCTTCTTGGTTTAACAAAAATCAGCCAAAATCTAAAGCTCCTCAAATGCGTACTGGTAAAGGCAAAACTGTTGAACCTGTTATCGTTCTTTTTAATAAGCCCTTTGACGTGCTGTGCCAGTTTACCGATGAACAGGGACGTCAAACATTAAAAGACTTTATCCCTATTCCCGGCGTATATGCAGCAGGAAGACTCGACAGGGACAGTGAAGGACTGTTACTGCTTACCAATGACGGTAAACTTCAATCTAAACTCACTGAGCCTAAAAAAAAGACATTCAAAACCTATTGGGCGCAAGTTGAAGGCGCACCAGATGAAGCTCAATTAGATCTGTTACGTAAGGGCGTCGAACTAAAAGATGGCATGACGCTACCTGCAAAAATCAGCATCATGTCGCAACCTACTGTTTGGGAACGTGTTCCACCGATCCGAGAGCGTAAAGCTATCCCAACCACTTGGTTAGAGATCCAGATCTGTGAAGGGCGTAACCGTCAAGTAAGAAGAATGACTGCCCATATCGGTTTTCCAACGCTCAGACTCATTCGCTATAAAATAGGTCAATGGAGTCTTGATGATCTCAGTCCAGGTCAATACCAGAGTATTGATATGAAAAATAAAGCCGTATGTCAGTAATAAGGAGCACACCATGAAGCCAAGGTACAGACCCAATGTGACTGTAGCTTGTATTGTGCAGTGTCAAGATAAGTATCTTATGGTTGAGGAGCTCATCGATGGGCAAACTCGTTACAATCAGCCCGCAGGACACTTAGAGAAAGGTGAATCAATCACTCAAGCTTGCGAGCGAGAGGTATTTGAGGAAACAGGGATCAAGCTTAAAGTTCAGGAGCTAGTTGGGATCTATCAATTCAATCCTGATGACACGCTAGCCTTTCTTAGGTTTACCTTCTTTGCTCAACTTTCAAGCTGTGTAAATGCTACGCCTCAAGATACAGATATTCAAGCTGCACACTGGTTAACTTTTGATGAAATTCAGGCGCTAGCGGCTAAATTAAGAAGCCCATTAGTACTCACCAGTCTCGATGACGCCAGAAATAAAACACACTATCCGCTAGAACTGCTCAATAGCCAGTATCTCAGGTTAGCTCCAAGCCAGAATGCGTGATAGAATACGCCCCCGAAAATATAGCTTCTTTTTTAGATGACTTCTACATGACTGACCTAGCCTCACATGGGTTTAACTCAAGGCTAAATATCACGACTCATCTCTCTTTCAAGCTATCTAGGTATATTCAACGGTTTTAGGAACTATGGCGATAATCGAACCAACTGCGGCATTAATCGAACCCACTGCTAATAAAAAAGTCATTGTCGGCATGTCCGGCGGTGTTGACTCATCAGTTTCGGCTTACTTGTTACTTAAACAGGGCTATCAAGTCGAAGGTCTTTTCATGAAAAACTGGGAAGAAGATGACACCGATGAATATTGTGCTGCTGCAGATGACCTTAAAGACGCGCAAGCGGTATGCGATAAGCTGGGCATAAAACTGCACACAGTAAACTTTGCCTCTGAATATTGGGACAATGTTTTCGAATACTTTCTAGCAGAGTACAAGGCAGGCAGAACGCCAAATCCAGATATTATCTGTAATAAAGAGATAAAATTTAAGGCATTTCTTGAGTTTGCAGATGATATTTTAGACGCTGACTACATCGCCATGGGGCACTATGTTCGCCGTAGTGATGACAGCGGTCAAAGCCAGATGCTACGAGGTATCGACGGCAATAAAGATCAAAGCTATTTTCTCTATACACTGAGCCATGAGCAAGTTTCCCGCTCACTATTTCCTGTCGGTGAGCTTGAAAAAAGTGAAGTCAGGGAGATTGCCAAAGAGATGGGACTTATCACCCATGATAAAAAAGATAGTACTGGGATCTGTTTTATCGGTGAGCGTAAGTTCACTGACTTCCTCAGCACCTTCCTGCCTGCACAGCCTGGTAATATTGAGACTGCTGAAGGTGAAGTCATTGGAACCCATCAAGGCTTGATGTATCACACCCTTGGACAGCGTAAAGGTCTAGGGATCGGTGGAATGAAAAACAGTAACGATGATCCTTGGTATGTGGTTGATAAAGAGATGGACCGCAATGTATTAGTTGTGGGTCAAGGTGGTAACCACCCTCGCCTTATGTCGACGGGTTTTTATGCTGACCAACTTCACTGGGTTGACCGTATTGGTCCTGACAATGGCGCAAAAATTACAGTTAAGACTCGTTACCGTCAAAGAGACGTAGCCTGCAGCTTACATTACGATGGCGAAGACAGGGTAAAAGTACTCTTTGATGAACCTGTTGCAGCAGTGACACCAGGCCAATCAGCCGTTTTTTATGATGCCGAAGTATGCTTAGGCGGCGGTATCATCGATTCACTAATCAGAGAATAAGACGTGAGCGAGCTTTTAGATGAACGCACGATGGCATTTGCAGGGATCTTACAGGCTATTGGCCAGGTTCAGCATATTGCCAGACACGGTAATTCAGACAATGACAGTCTAGCGGCGAGTCTGAATACTGTACTAGTTACCAATCCAGACTCCACCTCAGATGTATACGCTGATAAGACAGCATTGAACAAAGGCTATCAGCTTATCGTCAATCAGCTTGGTGATAGTAAAGATAAAGATGTTGAGATCACCCGCTACTTAGTTGGGATCTTAGCCCTTGAACGTAAGTTATCTCGCGGTAATGCCATGGGTCTCTTAGCGGAAAGGATCAATCAGGTTCACCGCCAACTGCATCACTTTAGCATCACAGATGAACAAGTGATCGCAAACTTTGCAGGGATCTACAGTGATGTGATCAGCACACTTGGTCCTAAAATTCAGATATCAGGTAATCCTGAGTTTCTGAAACAGAATCAGGTTCAAGAAAAAATTCGAGCATTACTGTTATCGGCCATGCGCAGTGCAGTTTTGTGGCGTCAACTAGGTGGCAAGCGTAGACATCTAGTCTTCGCCAGAAAGTCCATTCTAGATATTGCTAATAAAAGTCTTACCCTATAATAAGTTAAGTTCATTAAGGAGCTTCATAATGGAACTATCCGCACTAACTGCTATCTCTCCTGTAGACGGTCGTTATGGTAGTAAAACCGCCTCATTGAGAGGGATCTTCAGCGAGTACGGCCTGACCAAGTACCGTGTTCAAGTCGAAATTAACTGGTTAAAGCTACTCTCTAGCTGCCCAGAGATTGAGGAAGTTCCTCCATTTAGCGAAACCGCTTTGGCGCTACTTGATAGCATTAAAGATAACTTTAATGAAGCTGATGCCCTGCGTATTAAAACCATTGAAGCAACAACAAACCATGATGTTAAAGCCGTTGAATACTTCATCAAGGAGCAGATAGCAGATAATGCCGAGCTTGTTGCCATCGATGAGTTTGTTCACTTTGCCTGTACTTCAGAAGATATTAATAACCTTTCTCATGGTTTAATGCTTCTTGAAGCCCGTGAGCAGGTGCTTGTTCCATACTGTCAACAGATAGTCGATGCGATTAAAGGCCTAGCAAGAGAGCACCGCTCAGTGCCATTAATGTCACGTACTCACGGACAACCAGCATCTCCATCGACTTTAGGTAAAGAGATGGCGAACGTTGCCATTCGTCTTGAGCGTCAACTTAAGCAGATCGAAAGTGTTGAAGTGATGGGTAAAATCAATGGTGCTGTTGGTAACTACAACGCGCACCTATCAGCATACCCAGAGGTTGATTGGCACGCCGTTTCTGAGCGTTTTGTCACTAGCCTTGGCCTTAACTGGAACCCATACACAACTCAAATCGAACCACACGATTATATTGCTGAGTTGTTTGATGCCGTAGCCCGTTTCAACACTATCTTGATCGACTTTGATCGTGATATCTGGGGTTATATCGCATTGGGTCACTTCAAGCAGAAGACTATTGCTGGTGAGATCGGTTCTTCAACCATGCCTCATAAAGTTAACCCTATCGACTTTGAAAATTCAGAAGGTAACTTAGGCATCGCTAACGCGCTAATGCAACACTTAGCGGCTAAACTTCCTGTTTCACGCTGGCAGCGTGACTTGACTGACTCTACAGTGCTACGTAACTTAGGTGTTGGTATGGCTCATGCTTTGATTGCATACCAATCAACCCTAAAAGGGATCAGCAAGCTTGAAGTAAACGAAGAGCAACTTCGTGCAGAATTAGACAAAAACTGGGAAGTATTGGCTGAACCTGTACAAACCGTAATGCGCCGTTACGGCATCGAAAAGCCATATGAAAAACTCAAAGAGTTAACACGTGGTAAGCGTATCGATGGTGAGCAGCTAGCTCAGTTTATCGACGGCTTAGCGCTACCTCAAGAGGTTAAAGTTGAGCTTAAGAAGATGACGCCGGCTAACTACATCGGTCGTGCAGAATCTTTTGTAGACGAAATGAAGTGATCTGCATTTAGATTAATGCACTAATAGTATCGATAAAAAGCGGTAAGCTAACACTTACCGCTTTTTTTATAGATAAACACATAACCGAATTAAGTATATGTATAAACTAAATCTGAATGTGGCTGAGTTTTTAACTCAATACTGGCAAAAGAAGCCCCTTGTCATTAAAGGAGCCTTTACTGGCTTTATCGACCCAATTGGTGCCGATGAGCTTGCAGGGCTTGCATGCGAAGAGGAGATTTCATCTCGAATCGTGCTAACAAAAGAGCGCGACTGGGAGATCATTCAAGGTCCTATCGAAGATTATAATCAGTTTGGTGAAAAGAACTGGCAATTACTGGTTCAAGCCGTGAACCACTGGTACCCAGATACGGCTCCGCTTATTGATGCTTTTAGGTTTATTCCCGACTGGCGCTTTGATGATCTCATGGTCTCCTTCGCCACTCAAGGTGGCGGAGTCGGTCCCCATATCGACAACTATGATGTCTTTCTGCTTCAAGGTGAAGGCACTAGACGCTGGCGAGTTGGTGCTAAAGGGGATTATACGCCGAGGGGCGGCGATACCAATACCGCACTGATTGACGATTTTGAGCCCATTATTGATGTGGTTCTCGAAGCTGGGGATATGCTTTATATACCGCCAGGATATCCCCATTGCGCAGAAACCCTCACTACCGCATTAAGTTACTCTATTGGATTTCGAGCCCCAAGCCAGCAGGAGCTATTTAGTAGTATTGCCGACCACCTGCTTGATACCAATACTGGCTTAAAACGCTTTACTTCATCGAGTGAACCCACATCGGCGTCAACAGTCCCCTTTGAGCATCAACAAGGGATGTTAAACCAGATAAATGAGCTGTTTAGTCAGCCTGAGTTTTACCAAACAGCGTTAGGACAACTGCTAAGCCAGAATCGATTTGAGCTTGATTTATCGACTCCCGATACCCCCTACAATCTTGACGATTTGATGCATGCCCTGTCTGAAGGTGCTGAAGTCCACAGAGTGGGTGGTTTAAAGGTGCTACAACTCGAAGGTGACAGCAATAGACTCTTTATTAATGGAGAGGTGTTTAGCTGCGAGCAACTCGAGCAGAGTGATATTACAAAGTTAGCTGACAGATTTGCTCTCGATAACCAGCAAGCAACAGCCCTGTGTCAATCAAGTAAAATTAAAGAGCTCATTTTAGCGTTACTGAATAGAGGCTACTATTACTTAGCCTAATACCTATCAATATATGAGCATTAAACTAAAATGGCACCTATATTAGGTGCCATTTTTATCTGCTACTTGTTTAAAACAGTAGAGGTTTTACCTGACTAGCCCCACAGTTTTTCATCACCTTGGATCTGATAAAGGCTCTCAGCACGGGAAACCAAAAGTTGAGCAAACTTAGCTTGAGTTGGATCTTGAGTTGCCCCTGATTTAATCAGGTTTTCCGCCTTCATCTGCCACATCATCGAAAAGTGACGCAGCGCATCACGAGCCGTTTCTGCAACCTTAACATCAACATAATCACTGGGGAGATCACCAGACATAACCCAAAAAGTTTGCTTAGTGGGTTGCTTAGATTCCATCTTCCAAACCGCGACATAAGGGGCTAAATAGCGGCTATCATCAGCAATCACTTTACTTGGTATCACGCCCTTTTCAGCCAGAAATCGATTCGCTTTTTGAAAGTGCTCTCTAATCCACTCCTGCCTCAAAGCTTCTTGTTGCTCTGCATTTAACTCTGGCGCCTGAGTGTCTACTTGTTCAGTCATATCTGCATCCTATCTTATTGTTATATGTAAACCTGTAACCGCTTTCCCAAAAATAACGTGACTGAATCGTGATAAACACCACTCAGATTGACGTTAACGTAAAGTGGAAAGCAAAATTGCCACACAGATCACAATTAATCCAAACCTTTACTTTGTTGAGAGTATCCCTAAATGCTATCGTTCTGCAATAATTTTAATAAGGCACCGAATAAACTCTTTATTAAGTGCTTGTGTTTAAATCCCTAGGGGAGAACCGTTACGTGGCTGTATTCAATCATATCTCTTTTGACGAACATGAACAGGTCGTTTTTTGTCAAGATAAGGAGAGCGGCTTAAGAGCCATCGTTGCTGTCCATAATACTAATTTAGGCCCAGCTGTTGGCGGCTGTAGAATGTGGAATTACGAGTCTGACGATGAGGCACTCAACGATGTGCTTCGTTTATCACGCGGTATGACATATAAAAATGCCCTTGCAGGTTTGGAGATGGGGGGCGGAAAGTCTGTCATTATTGCTGATCCAAAGACCCAAGACAGAGAAGCTCTATTTCGCGCCTTTGGCCGCTGCATTGATGGATTAGGTGGTAAGTATTATTCAGCTGAAGATGTGGGTGTGTCGACTGCCGACATTATGATCGCTCACGAAGAAACTCCTTATATGGCTGGACTTGAAGGAAAAAGTGGCGATCCTTCACCTTTTACCGCTTTAGGTACCTACTTAGGGATCAAGGCTGCCGTTAAGCATCAACGTGGTATTGATAGCCTTAAAGGGCTTAAGATTTCCGTTCAAGGTGTTGGCCATGTAGGTTACTACTTATGCCGTCACCTGCATCAAGAAGGCGCTGAACTTATCGTTACCGATATCAACCAATCCTCTTTGGATAGGGTTGCGACAGAGTTTGGTGCGACCGTTGTGGCTCCTCAAGATATCTACCATCAGGATGTCGATATTTATGCACCGTGTGCCCTGGGCGCGACGATTAATGACACCACAATTCCGCTGCTTAAGGCTACTATCGTTGCTGGATGTGCAAACAACCAGTTGGCAGAAGCCAGACATGGTGAGAAGCTAAAAGAGCTTGGCGTCTTGTACGCTCCTGATTATGTCATTAATGCGGGTGGGATCATTAATGTCTCGTTTGAGAAAGATTACGACGCGACATTAGCAACTCAAAAAGTTGAAGAGATCTATAACACGCTGACACGTATTTTTGTGCAGGCAGATAAGCAAGATCGCACCACGTCATCGGTTGCCGATGATCTTGCTCGCGCCATCATTGAAGCCGCTAAATAGTGACTTAATTTTGTAAAAATATGACCGAATGATCATAAAACAACCAAGGGGTGGAATATCAATTCTATCCCTTTTTTTTATGCCAAAATTTATTTTCGCAAGCCTACCAAAGAGATAGTTAAACAGCACAGAAAATTAATCATTATGAACTGGATATTGTCATATTTGTCTGCTTGACTTAGAGGCTCGTTACCTCGCTTAGGAAAACAATATGGTTACTTTCAAGTATGATCTCAATCAAGATATTGTTGAACTTCAAGCAAGCAATTGGTGTGGGCTTGAACAGGTATACATTAACGGGAAACGAGTCTCGAGAAAATTAAACTTTGGACAACACAGTGAACATGAAGTTAAACTTCATGATGGAAATCCTTGTAAATTTCAACTACTTATTGACCCATCGTCTGAGCAGATGGTATGCAGGATCTACAGGAAAAACAATCTTGTTGCCAGTATAAAGCAGGGTAAGGAGAACCTGAGTCAGAGCAGAAGGTCACTGCAAAACTGGGCAATATTCTTCACACTCTCTAGCTTATTGTTATTACTGTTAAATTAAAAAAGGGCAGGACTACCAAGCCTGCCCTATCCTTTTTAGCCTGATGACTCACACAGGCATTTCCATTAAATAACTCTCCCTCTATAAACTAATACCACATCGGATAACCACAACTGTGTAAGCAATAAAGGGATAAACAAAAACTACGATCTAACAAGTTGAAAACAATTAGGCTTGGTCTGGGGGAAAGCGGTTAATTTTATTGAGTAGGCTCACAAACGCGAGACGCTCATCCATTGATAAGTTCTCTAAAAAATGTTCGTTGACTCGCTCTGCTTCAACAATAAGATCTTGCTCTAACGCTTTGCCTGAGTCTGTGAGGAGTATTTGGAAAGCCCGACGATTATCGGCTTCTTGATGACGAGTAACAAGCCCCTGAGTCTGCAGCTGGTCCAAAATACGTGTCATCGTATAGTTGGCTACATCACAACGTTTAGAGAGTTCAGTCTGAGTGATCCCCTCCTCTTGCCACAGGGCAAAAAGAACCGGCCACAACTTAATATCCAACTGGTAACGTTTAAGCTTTTGATCCAATGCATTTTGCAGATCAACATTCAAATGAGAAACCAGATAGCCTAAACTTTCTGACTGTTTCAAGCAGCACCTCCACAATATGAGCACCTGATTTAATATTACCACTTAGTTGGCAAGAAACTAGCGATAGCGGAAACAAATTCACATTTAAAGTATAATGCATTGTTTTTAAAATAGATTAATTATCTACTAATATATACTCATTAATAAAACGGTAGTAGCATGCACGCCCTAGTTTGGCAGTGTTCTCTCTTTCAAGTGTGAGCGTGATCTCTTCATCCTTGATATCAAAATCTTGAATTCCTGAGATTTTATGCACAATACCCAGTGAGGTCACGACATCCATCCCCGCCTCATTGCATCGCTGGTAATCCACAATAACCAAGGGGTGATCAACCACTTCAACTTTGAGTTTCTCAGCAGGAGTAATAAGAAAGTATTCACCGTCAACTTGATAAAGAATGGACGAGAACAGGCGCGCAAATTTACTGGGTAATGGTTCCTCAAGATAGAACCAATCCCCTTTACCATCTATCTTAAACAATACTGCTTGAGTGCACAGCTCTGTCTCTTTTGTCAGTTGAGTCAGAGTTTGCTCTGCGCAGATACGCTTATCACTCATACTACCTCCATGAGGCCAGAATAAACTTGCCTCATCACCGGTTGAGATTGAATTATATTAAGCTAAGCAGCGCTTCAAGAGGGTGTTTAGGCTTAAAGCCACCGAAACGTTTAACCTGACTACGACAGGAGTAACCTGAAACTAATATCTGCTCTTGAGGTAACTCCTTTAATGCCTGCTCCCAAGACATACTGAAGAGTTCGCGGGAACGTTGCTGATTCTCCAATTCATGACCATAAGTTCCCGCCATACCGCAGCAGCCCATATTGGCCGTTTTAAGCTCTGCACCAAAGTGTGCAAATATCAACTGCCACTCTTTTGCTGTATTAGGTTTAGCCGTTGACTCTGTACAGTGGCTAAACCAGGTGAACTCTGGCTTTAATTCTGGCTTTAACTCAGAGCTTGGCCTACTGACACTGTGAGACTTTATCGCCTCTAGTAACCACTCGTTTGCAAGCTTTACTTCAAAATCACCGCACTCATCACCAAGTACTTCTCGGTATTCATCACGATAACAGAGCACCATAGCAGGATCGACGCCTACCATAGGGATGTTAAGTTTATGCACCTGAGCTAAAAAATCTGCCGACGACTTGGCCGTTTTAGCAAATTTATCTAAGAAACCTTTAATGTGAATAGGCTTTCCATTTGGCTTAAATGGAAGCAGAACAGGTTTTAAGCCCATTTTTTCAATCAGCTTAATAAAACGGTAAACCGTTCCTGCCTCGTAATAACTGTTAAATGGATCTTGCACTACCAACACATATTCACAGCGTTCATCGTCAGGGATTGCAGCTAACGCTTCAAGATCGTATCCCCTGCTACCATGGCCATCCAGACGCTGTTTAAGGGTTGGTACCGACAATGCTGGTGCATCAACATACCCCAGTGCTCGTTTTATCACCCACTGGCTAACAGGGTTCTGAGAAACGGCATTCGTTAGCTTTGGCATACTGGCCATGACTGGAAGCGCATCTTCTATGCCCGCAACCAAGTAATCCTTTGTTGGACGCAGATACCTCTGATAGTAGATATTAAAAAACTGAGCCCTGAACTTAGGCACATCGACCTTAACCGGACATTGAGATGAACATGCCTTACAGGCTAGGCAGCCCTTTAGCGATTCCATCACTTCATGGGAGTAGTCGTATTCACTCTCTATCTTTAAACTATTTTGTGCTCTTTGAAGCAGTCCTAATGGTTTTGCTTTGGCTAAAGCATCAAGATCTACCCCTTCACTCTCAAGTAGGCGAAGCCATTCACGCATTAAACCCGCTCGGCCTTTCGGTGACTGTACTCTGTCACCAGTCACTTTAAATGAGGGACACATGGGCGAATAATGGCTGTAGTTAAAACATAAACCATTGCCGTTACAGTTCATCACATCAGGGAAAGCATCACGGGTCTTAATTGGGATCTGTCTGTCAAAGCTACCACGCTTAGCACTGTCAACATTGTAGATAAGCGCACCCGCACCTTTAGGAGCAACAAGCTTACCTGGATTGAGCTTGTTATGGGGGTCGAAAAGGCCTTTTACCTCCTCAAGTAAACCATAGAGCTCATCACCAAAAACAGCAGGGCCGTATTCACCACGTACCCCTTTACCATGCTCTCCCCACATTAAGCCGCCATACTTGAGGGTCAAGTCAGCAACCTGATCCGACACAGTCTTAAGCAGTCTTTCATCATTGATATCACACATATCCAGTGCAGGCCTAACGTGTAAAACACCTGCATCGACATGGCCAAACATGCCATATTGCAACTGATGGCTATCAAGTAGCGCTCTAAACTCCATAATGAAATCGGCGAGCTTTTCTGGTGGTACGGCAGTGTCCTCAGCAAATGCCAGTGGCTTACGTCTCCCTTTTGTTGCGCCAAGCAGGCCTACCGCTTTTTTTCGCATCGCATAGATCATATTAATGCTGGGTTTATCGCTGGTAACCTGATACCCAAGTAATCCACCAGCAGAGGCGTTTATCTGTTGCTCAAGAACAGATTCAAGTTCAGCAACTTTGGCTTCAACCTCCTCTTTATCTCCAGCAAACTCAACCATATTGAGACCGTCGATAACACTACCAGGCACCTCTTTTATCAAATCTGAAACCGAATGCCAGATAATGTCTTGCTGGGCAAGGTTGAGCACTTTAGAGTCGACCGTTTCAACTACCGTCGCTTTAGCTTTGACTAAGTCTGGCGCGTGCCTCAATGCCGACTCAAACGAGTCATACTTGATATTGACCATCATGCGCACACTTGGCAGTGGTGTGATATTAAGCTTAGCTTCGGTGATAACCGCAAGGGTTCCCTCAGATCCTGTTAAGATCCGAGATAGATTGAACTCACTGAGCTCATCATTCCACACATTTTTCAGATCATAACCTGTCAGAAAGCGGTTTAATTTAGGAAAGCGAGCTTCAATTTCAGCGCGGTTATTACGACAAATTGAAGCTACCTCTTCGGTTAACTTTTGCCCCAAAGCATTCTGCGTAACATCGTCTATACGAGCCAATTCATCATTAGAGACAGTGGTGGTCTCAAGTACGCTGCCATCATAAAGCACACTCGATAACCCAAGCACATGATCTGATGTTTTCCCATACACTAAGGAGCCAGCACCAGATGCATCGGTATTAACCATGCCACCTATGGTGGCTCGATTGGATGTAGAGAGATCTGGACTAAAGAAGAAACCATGAGGGCGCAGCGCATCATTAAGTGCATCTTTCACCACACCAGCCTGAACCTTGACCCAGCCCTCCTCAGCATTGATTTCAACCACTTTATTAAGGTAACGCGACAAGTCTAAAATTAATCCGTGGGTAAGTGATTGGCCATTGGTTCCCGTGCCGCCACCTCTGGCACTAAACACCACTTTATCAAACTCACTTTTTGCCGCTAATGTCAGAGCAATGCTGACATCTTGTTGATTTTTAGGGTAGATAACCGCTTGTGGTAAAAACTGATAGACCGAATTATCCGTGGCTTGGGCTAAACGAGCACTATAACGTTTATCAATATCACCACTGAACTCACTCTGGGCTAACGCACCAAGAAAGGAGAGGTATACAGGTTCAAGCGTTTGTTCATGGGATAATTTAGGCAAGCTCACGTTCGGCGACATATTAGTTTCTATCTATATTTTTTTATTAGTTGGCTAAACAGTATAAACAAAAAAAAAGCCGCTCAATAGCGGCTTTTGTGATTAGCTTATTCTATTTTAAGAATAATTAAGCGTGCTCTTTACCTAGGTACAACCAAGTATCGATAACGGTATCTGGGTTTAGTGACACAGTATCAATCCCCTGCTCAACCAACCAAGCCGCAAAATCTGCATGATCTGAAGGACCTTGACCACAAATACCAACGTAAGCGCCCTTAGCTTTAGCCGCTTTAATTGCCATTGCTAACAATGCCTTCACTGCATCGTTACGCTCATCAAATAGATGGCTGATGATACCTGAGTCACGATCTAGACCTAATGTCAGCTGAGTCAAATCGTTTGAGCCGATAGAGAAGCCATCGAAATGCTCTAAGAACTGATCAGCTAACAGGGCGTTAGATGGAAGCTCACACATCATGATGACACGAAGTCCATCTTTACCACGCTCAAGACCTTGCTCTTTCAGCAGCTCGATCACCTGTGATGCTTCACTGACTGTACGAACAAATGGGATCATAATCTCAACGTTCTTTAAGCCCATCTCATTACGAACACGTTTAATCGCTTCACACTCAAGTGCAAAACAATCACGGAAGGACTCAGAGATATAACGGCTAGCACCACGGAAGCCCAACATTGGGTTCTCTTCCTCTGGCTCATACCTATCGCCACCCACCAAGTTAGCGTATTCGTTTGACTTAAAATCAGACATACGAACAATCACTTTCTTTGGATGGAAAGCTGAAGCTATCGTCGCAATCCCTTCAACCAAACGCGCAACATAATACTCAACAGGAGAATCGTAACCTGCAATCATCTCATTTATTTCAGCCTGTAGCGCAGCATCTTGTTGGTTAAATTCAAGAAGAGCTTTAGGGTGAATACCGATCATGCGGTTAATGATAAACTCAAGACGCGCTAGACCAACACCTTCATTAGGAAGACGAGCAAAATCGAATGCTCTGTCAGGGTTACCCACGTTCATCATTATCTTCATCGGCAACTCAGGCATTGAATCGACACGAGAGCGAACAACATCAAACTCTTGAACACCTTCGTAGATAAAGCCAGTATCACCTTCGGCACAAGAAACAGTCACTTCCTGACCGTTCTTAATACGCTCAGTCACATCACCACAACCTACAACAGCTGGAACCCCAAGCTCACGAGCGATAATCGCTGCATGACAAGTACGTCCGCCACGGTTGGTGACAATCGCGCTAGCGCGCTTCATAATTGGCTCCCAATCTGGATCAGTCATGTCAGTAACAAGAACATCACCGTCTTGGATCTGGTCCATATCATCGATTGAAGACAGCACTTTAGCAACACCGCTACCTATCTTATGACCGATTGCGCGGCCTTCACAGATAACATCGCTCTTAGTCTGTAGATGATAACGTTCAATCAACTGCACATCTTCACGAGAACGGACTGTCTCTGGACGAGCTTGAACGATATAAAGCTTGCCATCATTACCATCTTTAGCCCACTCGATATCCATTGGACGACCGTAGTGTTTCTCGATGATCATAGCCTGCTTAGCCAACTCCATCACTTCATCGTCATTCACTGAGAATTGGCGACGTAGATCGGCTGGTACATCTTCAATCTTAACCTGTTTGCCATGTTCAAGATCATCTGAATAAACCATCTGTATCAACTTGCTACCAATATTACGGCGTACAACCGCTTTATTGCCTGCAGTTAAGCTTGGCTTATGCACATAAAATTCATCTGGGTTAACTGCACCTTGAACAACCATTTCGCCTAGACCAAATGAAGAGGTAATAAATACCACATCATTGTTACCAGACTCAGTGTCCATGGTGAACATAACACCAGAAGCGGCGGTATCAGAGCGAACCATACGCTGAACACCGGCAGATAAGGCAACACCTTTATGGTCATAACCTTGGTGAACACGGTATGAAATAGCTCTGTCGTTAAACAAAGAAGCAAAAACATGCTTAATTGCGACCAAAACAGAATCATAACCTTTAACGTTCAGGAATGTTTCTTGTTGGCCAGCGAATGATGCATCAGGCATATCTTCAGCAGTCGCAGAGGAGCGAACCGCAAATGAGGCATCTTTAGTTTCAGAGGAGAGCTTATCGTATGAATCACGAACAACTTGCTCAAATTCGCTATGGAATGGGGTATCGATCACCCATTGTCTGATCTGTGCACCGGCTGTAGCGAGTGCGTTCACGTCATCTACATCTAAAACATCTAGAGTGTCGTATATCTTCTGGTTAAGTCCACTTTGTTCAAGAAACTCATTGAACGCGTGAGAGGTGGTTGCAAAACCGCCAGGCACTTGAACACCTGCGTTAGATAAATTGCTAATCATCTCTCCAAGAGAAGCGTTTTTACCGCCTACCTTGTTGACGTCACCCATGCTTAATTCTTGATACCAGAGTACATATTGTTGCACAGTTCTATCTCCGCAAGTTTATTTCAGTGTGGCCCCTTCACAGGAGGGCAGCGGCATTTTACACTCCAGCACAACGCACGTAAATCTATAATTTTATTTGTAATTTTATTACTACAAGAGGTCAAAATGTTACGTAAAGTATTTTATATCTCAGACGGGACAGCGATCACAGCAGAGGTGTTTGGACATGCGGTTTTGTCTCAGTTTCCTGTTGAGTTTGAAGCACTTACTATTCCATTTGTTGAGACAGAATCTAAAGCAAATGAAGTAAAGGCTCAAATCAATGATTGTTTTATTACAACAGGTGAGCGCCCTTTAGTCTTCCACTCCATCGTTAAAGCGGAGATCAGAGACATCATCTATAGCAGTGAAGGCCTTGATTACGACTTTTTGAACACTTTTGTGGCACCACTAGAGCAACAATTAGGTATTTCTGCGACTCCGGTCGTTCATCGTACTCATGGAAACATGAATGAGAGCTATGAAGCGCGTATCGATGCAATAAATTATGCGATGGATAACGATGATGGACAGACCTTAAAACATATCGATAAGGCCGATTTAGTACTACTTGGTGTCTCTCGTTGTGGCAAAACACCAAGTAGTCTCTACCTTTCGATGCAGTTTGGTATAAAAGCCGCTAATTATCCTTTTGTCGAAGATGACATGGATAACCTTAAGCTACCCGATGCATTAAAAAAGAATAAGAGCAAACTATTCGGTCTAACTATCGATCCCGTGCGTCTGCATGAGATACGTCAAAGTCGAATGGAGAACAGCCGATACTCATCATTAAGGCAGTGTCGTATCGAGGTGAAAGAGGTCGAAATGATGTACAAGCGCGAAAGGATCCCTTTTGTTAATACGACCAACCACTCTGTTGAGGAGATCGCCACAAAAATTTTGGCAATGACAGGACTCGAACGCCATATGTTCTAATACCAATCAGTATAAAGATTTGCTCGCTCAGCGAGAGTTTAGCGGTCCTGAGGCAAGGTCTTTAATTGCTCCTGCATTAATGACATTCACCACATCCATGTGGCTTGCAACGAGTGAAGAGCATAGTTGTTCTACGGTTAAGCTCGTTAACGCAGTATCAGAACCGCTAAAACTCGCTTGTAAGGAGTGTTTTTGGCTGCCTACTTCTGCGTTGAATGAACTCACAAGGGAACAAACATTCTATCATCCATTCGCCTTGAATTAGTTTGCCAAAGAACACTCTGAGTAGATCAACTTCTTATACTGATTGGTATAAACACTGCCTATATAAGATGCAATATTGGCTCAGCCATTCGACCGATATAGGCAGAACAGTCCCTTTTTGGCAATTAATATGCACGGTGCACCATAAATACTCCAATTTTTCCCGAGTTAGGCACTGTGCATCCTGTCACGATTCGTTATAATCCGATGCAATCAGGCAAAATGCCCATACGAACGCTCGGTATAATGAATGACCATTAAAACAGATGAACTACGCACCACTTTATTATGTAAAGCTATCTCTCCTGCTAAGTTAGCCTCTGAGTTTCCGTTAACACAAGATGCTGCCGATTACTTAGTACAGCAACGCCGTGAAGTAGAAGCCATTTTAAAAGGCGATGATCAACGACTATTAGTGATCATCGGCCCATGCTCAATCCATGACACGACAGCTGCAATAGATTATGCAAAGCGTCTTGCTGCACTGCATCAAGAGTTAAAGGATGATCTATGCATTTTAATGCGTGTTTACTTTGAGAAGCCTAGAACGACTGTCGGCTGGAAAGGTTTAATTTCAGATCCGGATCTCGATGGCAGCTTTAATGCCAACAAAGGCTTACGTTTAGCACGTCAATTATTACAAGAGATCACTGAACTTAAACTGCCTATCGCCACTGAATTTCTCGATATGGTGAACGGTCAATATATTGCTGACCTCATCACTTGGGGCGCAGTGGGAGCCCGTACTACTGAGAGCCAGATCCACCGCGAAATGGCATCGGCCCTCTCCTGCCCTGTCGGTTTTAAGAATGGTACCGATGGCAATATTAATATCGCTATCGATGCGGTGCGCGCAGCTAAAGAGCCACATATTTTCTACTCACCAGATAAAGATGGCGCCATGGCAGTGTATCGCACCAGCGGTAACCCTTATGGCCACATCATTCTACGTGGCGGTAAACAGCCAAATTACCATGCAGAAGATATCAATGCGGCAGCAGAGCAGTTAAGTGATGTTGGGGTTTCTCATCGTATGGTCGTGGATTTCAGCCACGGTAATAGTCAGAAGAAACACGCTCAGCAGTTGAATGTAGCCGATAGTATTATGGAGCAGATGCGCCAAGGTTCAACCGCTATCGCAGGTATTATGGCTGAAAGTTTTATTGAGGAGGGCAACCAAAAAGTCGTTACTGGTGAGCCTCTTGTCTATGGTAAGAGCATCACTGATGCCTGTCTGCATTGGGAAGACTCTGAAACACTACTTCGTGCACTGGCAAAAGCATCAAGAGACAGGATTAACTTGCTTAACAAGTAATACCAATCAGTATAATTTTATATTTAAAAAAGGCTTCCCAGTGTCAACTGTGAAGCCTTTTTCTATACCATTAGAATGTACAACCAACTAGAGGCAAGGACCTAAATTTTTCCACACGCCCCATTCACCTGAGCTTGATGGCACATCCCCTTTCGTCCACCACTGTGCTTGGTAACGAATAGAGTCATAGACGACCTCTCCACCTGTGTTATAAACAGTAGCCACATCCCATGGCATTAACTGACAACTCGGTGGCTCACTGATGGTTTTCACATCGAGCCTAAAGGTGATACCTAACTGTTTACTCCAGACTTTATTTAGCGCTAAGTCATCAGAGTAAACCAGCTCACCACCGGCTCCCTTAACACCAACCTGCACTAATTCACCATGTTGTGACATCACAGACTCGGCTAGCTGACGAGCCCACAACTCTGTCTGTAAGTTAGCCGCTGTCACCTGCAACTTATCAAACACTAGCTCATCACCTTGTGCACTAAAGAGACGAAACCAGACCTCATCCCCCTTATTAGCGGTTAACCCATTAGCAATATATTGCTCTAATACTACCCACTCCTGAGGCTGAGAATCATTAATGATGTTGATGTCACTGCAGTTGTAAAAACCTTCACCAGCAGCATCTTCACGCTGCCAACGGGTATACAGAGTTGCGGGCCCTACTCTACCCAAAGGAAGAGAGATCATTATCTGGTATACCTTTTTCCCATTGACCTCACTGACTCCAACATTGCCTACCTGAGTTATTAGCTCCAGCTTCTCCCAGCTGAGCACCTCATTTGCAACATCAAAGGTCTCATCAGACAGATAAAACTCCCAGAAACTCGGGTTATGGGGCGTGTGAGCATCAAATATAATGGAGACTTGTCCATTGTTATCAGGAGTTACATCTGTTCGTTGCCAATGCATAGAAGGCGTATCCATACCGGACTTTTCACTATCTCCACCCGCGCACAATTGACCGTTTGGGATCGCCTGTTTTACTGCTGCGAGATTATGATAATCAACCACATTTTCAGAAAATTCATTGTTTTGAACCAACTGCTTAGTTCCAGTCTCTAAAAAGGCCGCCCTACAAGCCAAGTTAGGGATTGCGGAGCCATCATCTGGCCACCAATAGCCGCCATCATCAACACAGAACTGTTGACGAGCTTTTGGTGAATCCATATAGCCGTGGGCATGCAACTCTTGAGTTAACACGCTACTAATAAGCAAGACACCAAGTAGAGAGGATAAACATGTTATCTGTTTCATAAATTTCTCGATGTTAATAAAATTAGAGAAGCTCATCAGAAAATGAGCTCTCATTGAATAGGAAGATACCTCTTGCAATAAGAGGCAAAAATCTTGAAAGCGACATATTCAGCACGTGCCGCTCTCTTATCTAGATAGGATTAATCGATGTTGCAGACAAAATCCCAATCACCACTTGCAGCACTCGGTTTGGCATTCGTCCACCAAAGTGCAACAAATACTGCAGCTTCATCTTTCATCCTATCTCCACCAATAGCGTGACTTGGGTTACCGGCCCAGTCAGTTTGAGGAAAGTTAGGGTATGCAGGAATAGTTGCCGGATTCACATTGGCAGCACTGCACAGATCTGATGTTGGTGGTGTTGTGTCTCCACAACCAGGCGCTGTTGGATCAAGCTCACATTCATCTGGCACAGTGTCACCAACTTGACCAAAGTCATAGGTCACCCCATCAAATGTAACAGTGAAGTTCGACGGCATGGATACAGGCAGGTAATACTTAATCGTGCCACCAAAGTCGGCACCTGGTGCAATGGATTTGTAACTTGGCAGAGTAAACTGCACACGATGGAAGTCATTTTCTAAGCCTCCTACGTTACCAGCTCCCACATTTGACCCATCAGATATAACAGTCAAATTCATACCAGATTGGTCACTAATTTGAGACGAGGTAGAGGTTGAAATATCAAACTCAAATACAGCGCCACCAGGGATAGTGCTTTGGCTGTTGTTGGTGATAGTCAAAGTTGGCGTAATTGGGTAGTTACTGTCACCCACTTTATAGCCTGATAAGCTCGCACTCATCGCTATGGTATTAGCCAAGGCTGGAGAGTTACTCACCTTATTGCCATATGGCGTTGCAGCAGCAAATTTGTCGTAGGCAATGGTTGTCATTGTCTCACCGATAAAGTACTCACCTTGACCACCGTTACGCTCTGGATACCAATCAAAATCACCAGCAAGTTCCCAGAACATCACACCACCGATCCCTTTGTCTACGACATACTGAACCTTAGCGTTCATCGCTTGCTCATCTTCAGTAGACAAGTAGACCTTTTTGGCAGGGTTCCAAAGCCATGATGATTGAGCCACATTATCGTAATGACGCTCATAGATTCCCGTCAGTTGATCGGCAGGATCGTTCACAGGATCGAGTCCATAAACGGGCAGATAGCTACCAGCAATCCCCTGCTCTAAATTCTTCGCATGCCACATAGGGTTAGAGCCGGCAAACATCTCATTACCCGCTTTATCAAGATCATGCCAAAGGTTGTCTATTCCCTGTGCACCATAGCCACAGTTGTTATCACCTTCACCCGTTCCATCTGGGCAAGTTGCTTGATCTGGCAGTGCAGCTTTACCCCACAGACCATTAACACCGCCTGTGACTCCCTGCCAACCGCGAGTATAGTAAGGCAAACCTATGTTGATACGCCCAGCAGGCATGGCGCCACGGAAGTAGTGGTAAGCCCAGTCAGTATTTAAGTAACCTATCCCGCCATATTGCGCGGTTGAGTACACATCCCAAAATGCCAATTCGGCATCTTCACCAGTATCGAAAAGCGCAGCATTGTGGCCTACAAAATCATTCCAAGCACCATGAAGGTCATAACTCATGATGTTAACGTAATCGAGAAAGCGTGACATTTGATACGCTTCCATACCACGCAACAAGTAACCAGAAGCTGGCGCCGCAACAGTTAACATGTAATGTTTACCATCTTGCTTACTGGCAATATCCAACTTCTCCCGCAATGTTTTCATCAGCAAATCATATTGGGCAAACAAGGTAGCCCTTAGGGGATCTGCAATAGCAAAATCATCAGGGTTACCCGACTTAGCCATAGAGGTTGCGTATTCATAATCGATATCTGCACCATCGAAGCCATAGGTCCGTAAGAAATCCACCACAGAATCTGCAAAAGTGTTTATCCCAGCCTGCGTCTTGGTCATCTCGTAGAAGCCACCACTAGCAACTCTCACGCCATTCTCATCAAAATACCCGCCAGTCTCAGCCCAACCACCAATGGAGATGAGCGTTTTCACTTGAGGGTGTAGCTTCTTGTATTTATTAAGTAGATTAAAGTGGCCCTGATAACTGTATTCAGGATCCATCTCAGCACCCGCAACACCCGACCATGTCATGCCTGTTGCAGGATTATCGACGCTGTTTGGATTGCCGACAGAGACTTTATTGTCACTATTAACATGAGCAAAGGCGTAGTTGATGTGAGTGATCTTATCCCATGGAATATCATTTACCAGATAGCTGGGTTGACCATTAGTGCCATTTCGCCAAGAGGTAAAGTAACCAATCACACGTCGTGCATGATCAGCTCCCATCTTCTCGCGACCCTGCTCATCATAAATATCACAATAAACTGAGTCCCCCTCTAAACCATCTGGACGACAAACTTCATGGCTAGTGGGTCTGTCACCGACATAACCCATTACGGCAGATGAGAACGTATTTGCACCTAAGTTATCTGTCGCCTGCGCTGTAATGGAGAGATCGCCAGCCTCTATTCCAGTGTAGAGTGCCGTAAACGGTGCTACTGTATCGGTTTCAATAAGTAGACCATTTGCGTAAAAACTCACACTTACCACCTCACCATCAACATCTTGGGCATCAGCACTAATAGTGAGTTCACCATTGATAGGTAAAGAAAAGTTGGCATTTGGTGCAGATAGAACAACACTGGGTAACTGGTTAGCTGCGCTTACATTGATATTTACCAACTCAGAGACAGCGCTGTCATTTTGTAGATCAAAAGCACGAGTTTGTAATGTATGACCCCCTTCCGATGAGGCTGTCCAGTTGAACTCATAAGGAGAAGTAAGATCTGTGCCTGAAACCACGCCATCTACAAGCAATTCAAGCTTAGCGATGCTATCACCCACATCTGGATCGGAAGCCGTTGCAGAGATTACAAGATCATCACCATAGGTGACAACGCTGTCATTTGTAGGCGAAATAATCGAAGTGACAGGAAGTTGATTTTGCCCATTAATAACAGTAACTGTTACGCTCTGCTCTGTGCTGGCACCGTCATTGTCGGTAGCGGTTAGTGTCAGAACCACACTACCTTGCTCTTGAGCAATCCAAGGGGAAGTAACCACAGCTCCATTAGCCGTCCACACCTGAGAAGTTAAAGTTCCATCACTGTCAGTCACCTCAGCATCAAGAATAACGGAATCATTTAAAAGCACGCGTGCATCGGCTAAAGGAGAGAGAATATTAACCACAGGGGGTTGATTTGATATGCCATCACATTGACCTAAGGTTTCCCAAACTCCCCATTGTCCAGCCTCAGATGGAGACTCATTTGTTGTCCACCACTTATTCTGATAAAGGCCATTTGATTGTGTGACTTGTGTCGTTGTGGCGTATACGGTATCAGCTGACCAAGGTGCGACCCCTTGGCAATCGACAGCGTAAGCCTGATTAATCACCCCTTGACTCATCAAGGCCGTGCTTATTAACAGAGCTAAGCGGTGACGCCTGCTCAAATATGCAGTTTTGTTACTCATGGTATTATTCCTATTATTATTTAGTTTTACCGAACAACCTAAATATAGAGACAACTCACTCACAACATAACCACAGAGGCAACAGCATCGGTTATATTAATCTACACATAAAACAAGAGCTTGGTTATTATTTTATTATATTAATACTGACCTAGCTTATAACACTTTTAAATTTAACCTTATTTATCAACAATTAATGATCACCCTGTATTTTACTAATTATTCAAAAATATTAATTTTAAACTCAGATAGAGCTTACTAATTATTGTTTTTCCTCACACATAAGAATATTAAATTAGCAGCAATCTATTATTCAGACGCATTATTAATCACCTTATCAAGTATTCCTTTAAAGCCACAAAATGATATAATTTGGGGCTGTTTAAACCGCATAACCTTAGGTTGCCGTATGCCATTGACTCACCCCCCTGAAACTCGCTCAGATGCCATGAATAAACGAGTTCAAAACTCTGAAGCAAGAGTGATAAAAGCCATTTTTCCCTCTATTACTAACCACCACAACACACTATTTGGTGGTGAGGCACTGTCTTGGATGGATGAAACAGCTTTTATCGCAGCAACTCGATTCTGTCGTAAGCCTTTAGTCACTGTCAGTTCAGACAGAATCGACTTTAAAAAAGCGATCCCTGCTGGAAGCTTGGCCGAGATCATCGCCAACGTCATACACGTAGGTAACACCTCCCTTAAGGTTGAGGTGAATATTTTTGTTGAGGATATGTATCAAGATGTGCGTGAACATGCCATCAGAGGTGTATTCACTTTTGTTGCTGTAGATGAAAACCGAAAGGCCACTAAAGTCTGGACAGACAATTTATAATAAACCGCAGTTGCTAAACGACTGCGTACTTTGTCTTTATCTGGTCAACCACCACACTTTTGGTGGTTGTTTTTTAGTCATTAATTATTAGACTTAAGTCTAACAAACCGAATTTAAACACAATTTTTTCTCTAATAACCAATAAACCAATAGGATCGAATGTCATTTTTCTGTTACATTGGCTTAATCTTCACGAGCAACTAACACAACTATAAAAGCCATGAAGCTAGAAAATTTAAATATAATCATCGCAGATGATCACCCGTTATTTCGCAATGCACTTCGTCAGGCGCTGAGCGGCCCATTTGCAGATACTCATTGGTTTGAGGCTGATAGTGCAGAAGCGCTTCAAACTCTGCTTGAAAAATCTGATGTTGAATACGATCTTGTCTTACTGGATCTTCAGATGCCAGGCTCACACGGCTACTCAACATTAATTCACCTACGCACCCACTACCCGGAGCTGCCTGTTGTCGTCATTTCGGCCCACGAAGACAACATCACCATAAGCCGAGCGGTACACTACGGCAGTGCTGGTTTTATTCCTAAATCTTCATCCATGGACTCTCTTGCTGAAGCCTTAACCTCTGTACTCTATGGAGATATTTGGTTACCACAAGATGTAGAGCTACAAGACATTGAGGAGGATGCGACGGCGCTGATAGCCAGTAAGTTATCGGATCTCACTCCACAGCAATACAAGGTGCTGCAGATGTTTGCCGAAGGACTGCTTAATAAACAGATCGCTTATGACTTAGGTGTGTCAGAAGCCACCATCAAGGCTCATGCCACCGCAATATTTCGTAAACTCGGTGTACGAAATCGAACTCAGGCCGTGATATCACTGCAACAGCTTGAGATGGAAAAAGTCGAACTGTAAATATCAAACACCAGTTTCCATTAAAAAGCCGATCATCTGATCGGCTTTTTATTTCAAGTTAACGGAAGTTTTCCATCATACGATAATAGAGCATGCCTAATGCCATCCCTTGATTACCTAACCACTCACCCACCGGTAAGCGTATATGTTTCATACCAGCAAAAAGATCAAACTCAGTCAGCTCCCCAATGATGGCATTGGCCATGATCTCTCCCATAATGTGACTCGTGGCGACTCCATGTCCCGAGTAACCTTGGCAATAAAAAACATTTTTGGATACCTTACCTAACTGTGGAATTCTGTTTACCACAATCCCAGCCATACCTGTCCATTCAAACTCAATTTCAACACCTTTCAAGCGAGGAAAAGTACGCTCGATACCAGGGCGTAACTCTTTAGCCAGATCTTTAGAATCACGACCTGAGTAGTTAGTTCCTCCGCCAAACATAAGCCTATGATCAGCCGTCATTCGAAAATAATCCAACACAAAACGACTGTCATATACAGCAATATCATGGGGATTAATCGCCTGCGCTATTTCTGGTGTGAGATTCACTGTTGCGCAGTTGCCCAGTGAGGCGGGAAATAACATACCAGCTAAACGCTTTCTCGCCAGTTTATGGTAGGCATTACCCGCTAACAAAACACTATTGGCCGTTATCGAGCCATGTGCCGTAGTCACAACTGGCAAGGTACCATCTGTAATATCGATAACAGGAGAGTTTTCGAAAATTAGCGCTCCATGATACTCAGCTGCTCTAGCTTCACCAATACACAGATTGACTGAATGCAGGTGCATATTACGCTTGTTGAGCAAACCACCATGATAAAGTGGTGTTTCCAGATATTGGGGAATATCTTTCTTAGAGAGCAAAGAGACCTCATCACCCATGCCTCGTTTTACAGCCTCATCATAAGTTGCTTGCATCTCAGCCATATGAGCAGGTTTATAAGCGGTATGCAGATGACCAAACTTAAGATCACACTCAATGTTATATTTCTCAACACGAGATTTAATGATCTCATGACCACGCCAACGCAGATCCCACACAAACTTTTCAGCCTCACAGCCTAACCTGTTGCTTAACTGCTTGGTCATAGCTTGATCACCAGACAAACTGCCTGTTACCTGACCGCCATTTCGTCCCGTCGCTCCCCAGCCAATTTTATTCGCTTCCACAATAGCGACCTTATAACCTCGCTCAGCAAGCTCAACTGCACTAGCAACGCCTGTAAAGCCACCGCCAACAATCACCACATCAACCCGATGCTCGCCCTCCAATCTAGGATATTGAGTCTCATCATTAATCGTCGCATTATAATATGAGTTACACCTTGGCTCTGGCATGCAAGCTCTCCGTTTGTTAAAACAAATCTTGTGTTTTATATTTTTTACACTGTTGATTCGAGTATATAGAACGAATTATATTCGTCAATCCTATTGCTCTGTTATTTCAAATAAGAAATTATGCTGGGTGAGAGAGAAGCGAGGTGTATCTTACAAGTAGAGTAATAAGTAATTTATATTTTACAAAATAGCCTTAAAAAGAGATCTGAAAGCGGGCCAGGCTAATGACCCACTCCCTTACTTAGCTTTCCATGCTGCCTTAGTCAATTCAACCTCTTCGTCAAATAGAGTTAACTCGAAGCGATCACCTAGATGGATCTCGCCGACACCTTTTGGAGTCCCCGTCATCACAATATCACCATCCTCTAAGCGCATAAATGAGCTTATTTCAGTCAAAATTCGCTCAGGAGAGTTCATCATCAACTTAATATGACCACTCTGGGCTAAGTTACCATTGATAGTTAATTTAAAATTGAGCTCACTACTTATCTTCTCGATATAAACGAAAGATGAAAATAACCCAGAGCCGTCAAACGCTTTTGCTCTCTCCCAAGGTAAACCTTTGGCTTTCAACTCGCTCTGCAGTGCTCGTTTGGTCAAGTCCAATCCGAGCCCGACAGCACTAAACCTGCCATTCTCATATAAAAAGCTAAGTTCAGCCTCATAGTGCAACGCTTCTTGATGAAAACTGGTTAACTCTGTTGAAATGGCTGAATTTGGTTTAACAAATAACAGAAGCTCATCAGGGACCTCATTGTTTAACTCACGAATATGCTCCACATAATTTCGTCCTACACAGATAATTTTGGAAGGGCTAAAATTTTTACCATCGACACACACTGTATTCACAACAACTCCTGCTTCTAAAAACCTAAATGACACTACTTAACTAAACTCGAAATCAACGCCCTCAATGCTGCAGGTTTAACCATCTTGGCCATGTAGTGATACCCTTGACTATGCACATCATCAATCAAACGTTTACTGGTGTTAGCTGTGATCAATATGCCAGGGAGATGACTTCCATACAGAGCACGTATACCGTTGAGGGCATCGACGCCATTTTGCCCGTCGTCTAGGTGGTAATCCGCCAAGACAATATCAGGAGCAACACCTTTAAGGCCAAGTTTAATACGCGCATCAGCCAGATCTTTAGCGCTAATAACCTCACACTTCCAGCGACTAAGCAAGCTTTCCAATCCGGCTAAAATAGCTTCTTCATTATCGATACAGAGTACTTTAACGCCAGCTAAAGGTTGCAACAGGCTTGGGATCTTCTTAGGTTGCGGCTCACTGATAGCTTTACCTAGTGGCACCCGAATCGAGAATACTGAGCCCCGACCTAACACAGATGAAACATCTATTTTATGATTTAAGACTCGGCTTATTCTGTCGGCAATCGCTAGGCCTAACCCTAAACCACTCACGCTGTTGCTGGTAGGATTATCGAGTCGTTTAAACTCTTTAAAGATCTCTTTAGTCTCGGCTTCATCTATACCGCAACCGGTATCAAGCACTTGGATCTCGAGCTCATCTCCTCTATGCCTACAACCAAATAGCACCTTACTCCCTCTGGCATATCGATAAGCATTGGTGAGAAAGTTCTGTAACACCCGCCTCAATAGATTGAGATCTGAATTGATACTGGTACTAGAGGAGACCATTTTGAATTTAATCTGATTATCATTAGCCATGGCTGCAAACTCGACTCCCAGTCCATCGATCAACTCAGAGACGGAAAAATCACGACGGTTAACCTCAATCATTCCAGAGTCTAGTTTGGAGATATCAAGCAGATCGGTAAGCAGCTCCCCCGCTATTTTAAGTGAGCTATTGACATGAGACAGGGTCGTTCTGCCCTCTTGATCTAAGTTAGGGTATTGAGACAAGGAAGCGGTAAACAGCCGCGCCGCATTTAACGGTTGCATCAAATCATGACCCACAGCGGCAAGAAACTTACTCTTAGACGCGTTTGCCATCTCCTCTTGAGCTTTAGCCTCAAGTAGTTGACTGTTTAGCATCGCCAACTCGTAAGTCCGCTCCTTTACTCTAGCCTCTAACGTGTCATTCATCTCTTGGAGCGCTTTAGCATGCTCCCGATACTGAGTAATGTCGGTAAAGGTCATCACAAAGCCACCACCAGGCATAGGGTTACCCTGAATTTTGATCACCTTGCCATCTTTGCGTCTGCGCTCAGAGACATGGGCAGTCCCATCACGCATGTGCTGAACCCGTGTATTGACCTTCTCTTCAATGTCGCCTTCACCACAAAAGCCTCTGCTGGCATTAAAGCGCACCACATCGCTTATCGGCATCCCCTCCTGTAAAAACGAAGCTGGATATTGATACAATTCAGCATATTTATAGTTCCAAGCCACCAGATTAAGGTCTTTATCGACCACACTCATCCCCTCATAAGCGTGTTCAATCGCCCCTCTGAGCATATCTTGACTTAAAATAATTTTGGATGACGCTTCATCGACTAAACTAAACACCTCATCGAGGGCGAGATCTCGTCCTTGCTGCACTGAATCCATGACCAATGAAGCACTAGAGCCACCGAGGACACCCGCTAACATATGCTCGGTATGGGCAATCAACTCTGGAGGCGCGGATTTATGCCAACTATCACTCTTTACCGCCTCCTCAGAAAAGCGAGAAAAACTCTCATAGGCACGCGTTGGACTGACAAATCGGCTGGCTAAGATCAATAGATCTTGCTGAGAAACGGCAGCAGCTTTACGCGTACTATTGCTTTTCAAATTTCCGGGTGAAACAAACTCACTGGCCTGTATCCGCTCAACAACACCGGCTCTAAACCAGATTGAGCCCAACATATAGCAGGCACAGTTTGCCAGCAGTGCCGTTAAAATATCGCGAACATTAGGGTTGATCGAGTCCAATAAGCCAAAATCATTATTAAAGACACCTGATACATCGCTGGCACCTTTTAGCAAGATATAACACCAAAGCCCAAAACCAACGATAAGGCCCATTAAGACCCCCGAACGATTACCATGCTTCCAATACATACCACCAATCAGAGCTGGTGCTAACTGGGCAAAGGCGCCAAAGGAGAGCATACCAAGACCCGACAGAGAGTCGCTGTCGATAAATGACAGGTAACTAAAGTAACCTAATCCTAAAATGATAATGATAGAGAGTCGTCGTGCATTAAGTAGAAACTGAGAGAATTGACTGAAATTTTTCTGCCTGATTTTGCCAGTTCTCAGCATCATAGGAACCAACCACTCATTACTGACCATGACACTAATGGTTACCACCGCCACAATCACCATCCCCGTCGCAGCAGACAAGGTCCCAAGCAGAGCGATCACCGCAACTATAGGCTGATCGAGTGCCAAAGGCATATTGATGACATAGGTATCGGCTGCAACGCTATCGCCTAAAATCAGCTTACCAGCCAAAGCTAAAGGGGCGACAAACAATCCAAAAAGCAGCAGATAAAGAGGAAATAACCAACGCGCTTTAAGCAAGGTCTTTTCGTTACTACACTCCACCATCATGACGTGAAACTGTCGTGGCATACATAAAAACGCCGCCATCCCAACTAAAAGTTGTGGCATCAAGGCGCTAATACTTAACTCAGGGGCGCTGATAAGATTTTTTTGCTCAGCTTGTTGCCAGATATCACCAAAACCATCGAAATAACCAAAACTTATTACTATGCCTACAATCAAAAAGGCTGCGAGTTTAACAAGGGACTCAAACGCGATCGCCAGCATCATCCCTGGGTTATGCTCCGTAGCATCAAGCTTGCGAGTACCAAACAAGATGGCAAACATAGCCAAAATGGCTGTGATAATAAGCGAGACCTTAGCTCCATCGAAAGGTGAGTCTTCAGGCTGGAATAAATTAAGACTAAATACCATCGCTTTAAGCTGCAAAGCGATATAGGGCATGATACCAAACAGTGCAATAAGAGTGACGATAGCAGCAAGAAGCTGTGACTTGCCATATCGCGCAGCGATAAAATCCGCAACGGAGGTGATGTTATGGGCCTTAGAGACCAGCACCATCTTACGTAGTAACCCAAAACCAAAGGTAAAAATAAGAATAGGTCCGACAAAAATAGGCAGGAATGACCAAAGATCTTGAGCCGATTGCCCCACTGTCCCTAAAAAGCTCCATGATGAGCAGTAAACAGCCAAACTGAGGCCGTACACCCACACTTGAATTCGCTTAGTAAATTGACTGAACCAGCGTTCAGCCCCCCAAGCTAAGAGAAACAGCAAAAAGACATAAAGGACGGCAATCACGCCTACGAAAATGGTTAAGTTCATAAAGCTCTCATTTTTTCCTCTATTGTGCGTTAATTATCTGATTAAATCTAGTTCACTAACACCTCTCAACGCCCTAAAAACAAAGGAGATTATTACACTAGACCAAGGTCTAATAGTGCTATAAGGTTATATGACTCCATACTTGAGCCACGCATTATTAGATTAAGGGAAGCCCAATGAGCACGCAGTCTCTCTACAAAGTTTCAAGCGAAATCGCTGAAAACGCACATGTAAATGAAGAACAGTATAAAAAGATGTACCAAGAGTCGATTGTGAATCCTGAAGGTTTCTGGAGAGAGCACGGTCAACGTATTGATTGGATTAAGCCATATACCAAGATTAAAAAGACCTCGTTCGACGATCATAATCTGTCGATTAACTGGTTTTATGACGGCACGTTAAACGCGTCAGCCAACTGCTTAGATCGCCACCTTGAAAAAAGTGCTGATAAAGTCGCTATCATCTGGGAAGGCGATGATGCAAAAGATCAACGAACGATTACTTATGGTGAGCTTCACAAAGATGTTTGTAAGTTTGCCAACGCACTACGTAGCCAAGGCGTAAGACGTGGTGATGTTGTTACAGTTTATATGCCTATGGTTCCTGAAGCGGCCGTGGTGATGCTTGCCTGTGCTCGCATCGGTGCTGTCCACTCAGTGGTATTTGGTGGTTTCTCACCTGACTCTATCGCCTCACGCGTGATTGATGGAAAATCAAAAGTCGTTATTACAGCCGATGAAGGTGTGCGTGCTGGCCGTATCATTCCTCTAAAAGCCAATATCGATGAAGCCTTATCTCATCCTGATGTTGATTGCGTCGAAAAAGTTATCGTTTATGAGCGCACTGGCGGCGATGTAAACTGGGTAGAAGGTCGCGACATCAAGTGGAATGCGTTAATGGATACCGCCTCTGAGCACTGTGAAGCTGAGGAGATGGGCGCGGAAGATCCGCTTTTCCTACTCTACACCTCTGGCTCAACAGGCAATCCAAAGGGCGTTTTGCATACTACCGGTGGCTACATGGTTTATGCAGCAATGACCCATGAATATGTCTTTGATTACAAAGATGGTGAGGTTTACTGGTGTACCGCGGATGTCGGTTGGATCACTGGCCACTCCTATATGGTGTATGGTCCATTGGCAAATGGAGCAACAATCCTTATTCATGAAGGCGTACCTAATTACCCTACCCCATCTCGCCTTGGTGAAATGGTTGATCGCCACAAAGTGAACATTCTCTACACTGCACCAACATTAATTCGTGCCCTTATGGCGGAAGGCAAGGAGCAGTTTGCTGACTTTGACGGCAGTTCTCTGCGTATTATGGGTTCCGTTGGTGAGCCAATAAATCCAGAGGCATGGCGCTGGTATAACGAAGTCATCGGCCATGAGCAGTGCCCTATTGTCGATACTTGGTGGCAAACAGAAACGGGCGGTATCTTAATTAGCCCACTCCCTGGTGCTACTGACACAAAACCTGGCTCAGCGACTCGTCCTTTCTTCGGCGTGCAACCTGCGCTTGTCGATAACATGGGTAACATCATCGAAGGCGCCACTGAAGGTAACTTGGTGATGCTTGATTCATGGCCTGGACAGATGAGAACCGTGTTTGGCGATCATGAGCGTTTTGCACTAACTTACTTCAAGACATTCCGCGGCATGTACTTCACCGGTGATGGCGCAAGACGTGATGAAGATGGCTACTACTGGATCACGGGTCGTGTTGATGACGTCATTAACGTTTCAGGTCACAGACTTGGAACTGCTGAAGTTGAAAGCGCATTAGTATCTCATGAGAGCGTCGCTGAAGCGGCTGTGGTTGGCTATCCTCATGATATTAAGGGCCAAGGTATCTATGCCTATGTCACCTTAACCAAGGGAACGACAGAGACTGAGGAGTTACGTCAAGATCTCCGAAAGTGGGTACGTAAAGAGATTGGTGCTTTAGCAACGCCAGATCTTATCCAGTGGGCGGGTGGTCTACCAAAAACTCGCTCTGGAAAAATTATGCGCCGCTTCCTACGTAAGATAGCTGCCAATGAAGTGACTAACTTAGGCGATTCATCGACACTGGCAGATCCTGCTGTTATCGATACACTAATTGAATCTCGCTTAAACCGTAGCGAGTAATTAACACGTACAAACTGCTTAAGACTCTCCCTAGCCCCTCTAACGAGGGGCTTTTTTTTCTTCACCAAGTTCCCCTCACTTGTTATTCTTCATTTTAAAACACTAACGTGATTAAATTTTTGTGCAATTAAGAGACTACCAACAGCAAGCTGTAGATGCCGCAGTAAAACATTTCAGATCCAGTAGTGACTCCGCGGTACTGGTGCTTCCTACGGGAGCAGGTAAAAGTATTGTCATTGCCGAACTTGCCCGAATCGCCAACGGCCGCGTGCTGGTACTCACCCATGTAAAAGAGTTAGTTGCTCAAAATGCTGAGAAAGTCGGGATATTGACCACAGCAGCAAGTATCTACTCCGCAGGACTTAAACAAAAATCAACCAAAAACAAAACAGTGGTAGCAAGTATTCAATCAGCTGTTAGAGCACCAGAGCAGTTTAATGAGCCTTTCTCTTTAGTGATCATCGATGAGTGCCACAGGGTCACTTCTGAGGAAACAAGCCAATATCAGAAGCTATTAAGCCATCTTAAACAAAAGAATTCCAAAATAAAGCTACTCGGGCTCACTGCAACACCCTACCGTTTAGATCTTGGCTGGATCTATCACCAGCACTACCACGGCAAGATGGGCAATCCAGATAAACCTGTATTTCAGCAGTGTATATTTGAGCTCCCTATGCGGCCCCTAATTAAACGTGGTTATCTAAGCGTCCCTAAGATGTTTGATGGACTCTCTGTTCAATATGACTTTAGTGCGTTACAGCAATCTGTAAACGGTGATTATCAAGAGAAAGAGGTTAATGATCTACTTAGTCATTGCGGACGCGCAACCACAGCGATTATTAAGCAACTTATTGAGATAGGCTCAGGTAGACAAGGGGTCATCATCTTCGCAGCCACAGTGCGCCATGCTGAAGAGATTATGAAGCGATTATGTGATGAGAAGGCTGCACTTATCACCGCAAAGACCAGTACAGAAGATAGAGATAACATCATCACCTCATTTAAGGCTCGTGAGATCAAATATCTGGTAAATGTTGCCGTACTCACCACAGGCTTCGATGCTCCTCACGTGGATCTGATCGCCATCTTAAGGCCCACAGCATCAGTGAGCCTATTTCAGCAGATGGTGGGCCGAGGACTTAGGATCTGTGAAGGTAAAGATGAGTGCCTAGTCATCGACTATGCCGCCAATGGTTACGATCTTTACTTCCCTGAAGTCGGTCAACATAAACCCAATAGCAAGAGTGTCCCAGTTCAGGTGCACTGCCCTGTATGTAATTTTGCCAATATATTCTGGGGATTAGTAGATAATGATGGTGATATCATCGAACACTTTGGTCGGCGATGCCAAGCATTGATTCAGCGAGATGGAGATAAAGCCCAGTGTGACTTTCGTTTCCGTTCTAAATCTTGCCCTAATTGTGGTGAAGAAAATGATATTGCGGCCAAAATTTGTCATCACTGCGACTCAATGTTAATTGACCCCGACAAACGACTTAAAGAGGTATTACAGCAGAAACATCACCACCTGTTTAAATGCCAAACAATGCTCTTTGTGAAAGATGGCGAGCGACTAAAGGTTCAATATATTGATCAAGATGGTAATGACTATTGTCGTTACTTCAACTTTAAAACAGAGGGCCAACGACGAGCCTTCTATGCGGTATTTGTCATATCTCACACTCGAACTCCGGGATTAAAGCATCAACAATACAAAAGTGCAGAGCAAGTTATTCAAGCCAGAGACAAGTTTAGAATGCCAGATCTTCTGTTATTAAAGAAAGACAAAAAAGGTTGGGATTTAGTTGAAACCTTTTTTGATTACCGTGGGCGTTATCAAACTGAGAATAAGTTTATTCAATAGGGAATATGCAAGCTTAATACTCTTATGGTATAAAGTATCGAATCAATTTTTCAGGAGTCACTATGTTTGTTGTAATTTTTGGCCGTCCAGGCTGTCCGTACTGTGTTAGAGCTGTTCAACTGTCAGAGCAACTTACCGAAGCCCGCAGTGACTTTAAATTTAAATATGTTGATATTCATGCAGAGGGGATCTCAAAGGCCGACTTAGAGAAGACTGTAGGTAAGCCTGTTGAAACCGTACCTCAAATTTTTGTTGATAAAGAACATGTTGGTGGATGTACTGAGTTTGAACAGTACGTCAGAGATAATCAGTTATTAGCGACAGCAGTTTAATTATACTGTTAATCTGCAAAGCAATAAAAAAGGAGGCTAACGCCTCCTTTTTTATTGCTTCAGCTCACTCAAAGCATTGAGCGAACTAACATTTAAAGTACATATTTCACTGAGAAAATCACTCTATTTAGCTCACCTTTATCACCACTCTCTTTGGTGTTTTCGGCATACATATACTCAACACCCACAGTCATCGGCTTAATTGGTGAGTAGAGTAAGTTCACATACCCAGAGTAGGACTCCTTGTTTACGCCAAGCCCTGTTAGTGATTCAGTGTTATCAGCTTTAAAACCTGAAAGAGTAAAGCTTGAGCGCCACTTATCATTCCACCAGTGACGGTAAGATGCAAAACCGCCATATGAACTAATGGTTTCAATATCACCATTGTTATCAATCACACCTGCATTGGCATAGTTAAGAGCCATATAGCGACCCATACCGTCACCCACAGTTGCTGAGACTTTAAAATCATCATCACCTACGGGGACTACACCAGTAAAGCTGACACCGTAACCTAAGGTTTGTGCATCCAAGCCATCTTTCTCTATATTAAGCTGCCTAGCTAAACCTGCAACGGTAAACTTAGCACCGCCCTCAGTTTTGAAGTTGTAGCGTGCCACGAAGTCAGGCACCATTCCGCTACCGCTAGTGATCCTTCCACCACCGCCATTTGGCGTTAAAGTAGTTTCAGGGTTCTCAACTGCAAACTGGAATCCGCCATTGGTGTATCTCACCATGCTTTGACGAACGAATGGTGTTCCCTCAGCTGCACCAACAAAATCTAAATTTTCAGGTAGTGCACCAGGGTTTTGAAAAGTTGTCCAAGTTTGACCTACCGTCCAGTTGTCAAAACTCACAATTGCATGTCGAATACGCGGTGAGTAACTATTTGAAACACGTTCATTACCGTCAGCATGTGTCATGAAATCAAGCTCAATAAAACCACTTAACTTATGGCCACCTAAATCTGTTGAAGTTTTAAAATTAAATCGAGATTCACGTGCTTGAAAGTCAACGACCTGCTCACCGTTTCCCTCTACACCGTATATGGTGCCAGGTACATAAAACTGTCTGGATAAACTTCCTGAATCAGGTGCCCCGTTACTATAATCACTAAACATGACATCAGCTTTTACATAACCGCCAAATTTAAACTCTGTATCACCAGCAGCGGCAGAACTTGCAGCCAACATCGTCGCCATTGCTATAAGGCTTAACTTTGCTTGTTTCATCTCACTCTCCCGAATATTTATTTTTATATCACCATTAAATATGAAGGAGTTAACATGCGAACAACATTAGCAATACGTCTATCAGACAAAAGTATAACAGTGGTAACTAATTAAAAAGGGAGGCTTTAGTAAAGCATTAGGCTAGCTCATATTTTGAGCCGCTGCGAATACACTTGAGAATAGAAAAGTATGAGATTTAAGAGTAACAAACTATCATCCTAATTGATGAGTGGAGTTTGAATTCATGAGCTTATTGAAATAATAATAGAGGGGATATAAGACTAAAAAGAAGTGGTGAGTCGTGAAGGATTCGAACCTTCTACCAATGTGGTAGTTAAGAGTAAGCCAACTGCGCTTTTACAAAAAAGCATCGACTGAGCTATTAATGACTACCTCCTTTATCTTTTATCACTTAAAGGAAGTGGTGGGTCGTGAAGGATTCGAACCTTCGACCAATTGGTTAAAAGCCAACTGCTCTACCGACTGAGCTAACGACCCATCTGGTATTGCTTCTACTTCTTTAACCACTAATAGATAAAGTGGTGGGTCGTGAAGGATTCGAACCTTCGACCAATTGGTTAAAAGCCAACTGCTCTACCGACTGAGCTAACGACCCATCGAGTATTACTTTCTACTTGTTTAGCCACTAATAGATAAAGTGGTGGTTCGTGAAGGTTCTAACCATTCGACTGATTGGTTATAAGCCAACTGCCCTATCCTTCATAAAGAATCGACTGAGCTAACGACCCATCTAGTATTACTTTCTACTTGTTTAACCACTGGCAGAAAAGTGGTGGGTCGTGAAGGATTCGAACCTTCGACCAATTGGTTAAAAGCCAACTGCTCTACCGACTGAGCTAACGACCCATCGAGTGTTACTTCCTACTTGTTTAACCACTAATAGATAAAGTGGTGGTTCGTTAAGGTTCTAACCATTCGACTGATTGGTTAAAAGCCAACTGCCCTATCCTTCATAAAGAATCGACTGAGCTAACGACCCATCTAGTATTGCTTTCTACTTCTTTAACCACTAATAGATAAAGTGGTGGGTCGTGAAGGATTCGAACCTTCGACCAATTGGTTAAAAGCCAACTGCTCTACCGACTGAGCTAACGACCCATCGAGTATTACTTTCTACTTGTTTAACCACTAATAGATAAAGTGGTGGTTCGTGAAGGTTCTAACCATTCGACTGATTGGTTAAAAGCCAACTGCCCTATCCTTCATAAAGAATCGACTGAGCTAACGACCCATCAGGTATTGCTTCTACTTCTTTAACCACTGGCAGAAAAGTGGTGGGTCGTGAAGGATTCGAACCTTCGACCAATTGGTTAAAAGCCAACTGCTCTACCGACTGAGCTAACGACCCATCGAGTATTACTTTCTACTTGTTTAGCCACTAATAGATAAAGTGGTGGTTCGTGAAGGTTCTAACCATTCGACTGATTGGTTAAAAGCCAACTGCCCTATCCTTCATAAAGAATCGACTGAGCTAACGACCCATCGAGTATAACTTTCTACTTGTTTAACCACTAATAGATAAAGTGGTGGGTCGTGAAGGATTCGAACCTTCGACCAATTGGTTAAAAGCCAACTGCTCTACCGACTGAGCTAACGACCCATCGAGTATTACTTTCTACTTGTTTAGCCACTAATAGATAAAGTGGTGGGTCGTGAAGGATTCGAACCTTCGACCAATTGGTTAAAAGCCAACTGCTCTACCGACTGAGCTAACGACCCATCTAGTATTGCTTTCTACTTGTTTAACCACTGGCAGAAAAGTGGTGGGTCGTGAAGGATTCGAACCTTCGACCAATTGGTTAAAAGCCAACTGCTCTACCGACTGAGCTAACGACCCATCGAGTATTACTTTCTACTTGTTTAGCCACTAATAGATAAAGTGGTGGGTCGTGAAGGATTCGAACCTTCGACCAATTGGTTAAAAGCCAACTGCTCTACCGACTGAGCTAACGACCCATCTTTGCTTCTAAAAGCAATGCTCTAGCATGTTTCCTAAGAAGCTTAGCTAGCGCCTCAAGCGACTGTGCCGCTCTGAGGGCGCCTATAATACCTTTTTCATCTTCTCATGCAAGTGCATTTTATCTATTTCTTGCTGTTTGAATGAAAAACAGACTAGGAGTATGTTTTTCGTTTCAAATCAGATTAAAGAGCATTCAACTGCTGCTGAGCAATCCTTGCAGCAGCACTATTAGCGTACTCTTTTAGCACTCTTTGATAATATGATTTCGCAGATGATGGAACTCCCGTCTTCTCAGCGATCATTCCTAGTTTAACTAAACTGTCTCCACGCTTATTAGACTCTTTGAAGCGATCCACTACTGTACTGAACGCTTCTTTAGCTGATGTAAACTCACCTTTATTATATAAAAGCTGGCCTAACCAATAGTTTGCATTAGCCGAATAAGTTGAATTTGGGTAATTCTTAGTAAACGCACTAAAAGCAGGAATCGCCTCATCATATCTTTTTTGTTTAAGAACTAGATTAAGTGCTTGCTCATAGCTTGCTGTTTCACTCAAGGTCGATGAAGAGCCTGAACTCGAAACAGATGCAGAGGATGCTACCGGAGTTTGAACCAACTTCGTCGACAAATTCGCAATATCATCATAAAGCTGACGCTGGCGTTGCAACATCTGCTCTATCTGATAGTTTTGTTGCTCAGTTAAACCTCTAAGATCCAAAACTTCTTGTTGTAAAGTGTCAAGGCGTTGCTGCGTCTGAAATTCAGATTGCTGCTTGGCTTTTAATATCCTTTCTAAACGTGCAACTCTCTCATCGGTTGAACCACTACTAATATCTGCAACCGGGGCTGGTGCAGCAGTTGCTGCACCGATACTGAGAAGAATTGCCGCACTCAATACGGCATTTTTCATCATCAATCTTTACCTACACTCTTAACTTAAAATGATTAGTAAACCAGTACGGCTCTACGGTTAACAGCAAAACCATCGTCAGTACGTGACATATCCAATGGCTTCTCTTCACCATAACTCACGATGCTCATCTGGCTAGGCAGTACACCCATTCCCTGTAGGTACTTAGCCACAGCTTTAGCACGTCTCTCACCAAGAGCAATGTTGTACTCAGGTGTTCCACGCTCATCGGCATGACCTTCAATCATCACTCGAACATTTGGATGTTCAATAAGGTATTCACCATGTGCTTGTAAGACTTCAGCAAACTGTGCTGATACAGAGCTACGGTCAAAATCAAAATAGATAATATGCTCTTTTCTTAACTCTTGGTATTTTAAACGTTGCTGTTCTTGAGGCGTCAGCACAGGTGCAACTCCACCTGTCTCTACACCACCAGTAGTCAGTTCACTTCCAGAACTTGAGTTTGAGCTAGTCGCATCAGTTTCTGAGTCAGAAGTCGAGCTACAAGCACTGATGGCCATCATCGGAATTGCAACCAACATTGCTTTAAACAGCTTATTGAGATCCATTATTAAGTCCTTAATTTTCTTTATCGTTAAAATAGTTATAGAAATGGTGACCAAGAGGGAGACTTAACTTCCCCCTGACCTGCTGGCAGTCTGGCCTTAAAACGTCCATCCGTTGAAACTGCTGCTAAAACCTGCTTTCCTTGATAAGTCGTCCCGTAGATAACCATAGTGCCATTTGGTGCGACACTTGGCGACTCATCGAGACGGGTAGATGTTAATACCTGCACAAAACGTGTTTCGAGATCCATACGGGCAATATTAAACTTACCATTAGTACGATTAACAAATATCATACTGCGGCCATCGGGTGAGATTGAACCACCTAAGTTCCACTCCCCTTCAAATGTCATTCTCTGAACTTTTCCAGATGCTAATGTCACCTTGTAAATTTGTGGGCGTCCGCCGCGTTCAGAGGTAAAGATAAGCGACTTGCCATCTGGAAACCATGACGCTTCAGTATCAATAGCATAATGATTAGTGACACGCTTCAATGCTTTGGTATCAATATCGACAACATAGATCTCAGGCTGACCATCTCTTGATAGAGTCAGAGCCAACTTTTTCCCATCTGGAGAAAAAACAGGTGCCCCATTAATACCATCATAACTGGTGATTTTAGCGCGAGCTTGTGTATAAATATTCTGCACAAAAACTTCCGCTTTTTTGTTCTCAAAACTAACATAAGCCAATTTACTTCCATCTGGAGACCAAGAAGGCGACATTAATGGCTCAGGAGAGCGAAGCAACATCTTTTCATTGTGGCCATCATAATCAGAGATCATTAGATGATAAGGCGATTTTTCACCATGCTTAACCACTACATAGGCAATACGAGTTAAGAAAGCACCACGAATACCGGTCAGCTTCTCATAAACAATATCACTGATCCTATGACCATATTGACGAAACTGCTCAGCGCTGATAACCACTTCACTGCTATCAATAAGGTACTCACTGCTTGATTGTGGGCCATTGCCCGCTTGCATTTGAGCTTTAACTAAATCCACCAGTTCAAAATTAACTAAAAATTGATCAGGTCCCATAGGTTTAACTGAGCCCATGACCACTGCCTCAGCAGCAACATTGGACCACTCTTTAGCCACAAACTGTGACACCTTGGCGATATTACGTTGGGGTAAACCAAGCTCATCTATCGGGTTAAATGTACCACTGCGTGCCAAGTCAGACATCACAACATCGGAAATCTGCTGCGGCGCAGGTCCTTGTCCCTGCCAAACAAAAGGGATAACAGCGATAGGACGCGCAGCATCAACCCCTTCAGTGATCACAATATCTAATGCAGCCCTAGCTGGCATACTCATTACAACCAGCCCTAGCAAGAGCCATTTCCCCAAAGTCTTCATAGGACTCCTTTTTAATTAAATTTAGGCCTGTAGATTATATTTAATTCTTTCAATTTGTCATAAACATCAGGTTCACTAGATACGGGTAATCGCTGAACCTTTTGTATTGCAGATTGAGTTGCGCGACACAAAACAGGATCTCCCTCCACAATTCGGCTAGATGTAACAAACCCATCTTTAGCAAGTCTTACCCAAACCGTGCAGCTCTTTCCACGCATGGACTCTTCTTGTTGAACATTTCGAGATATCGTAGCTACGATCATACTGGTATAGCGACTTACCTCCGAAGTAACTTGTTTATTTCGGGTCTGTGAGAGTGACGCTTGTTCAGCTGCCAACGCATCTTGCATCATCTGCTCTTGCTGCCTGCGAGCTTCCTCTTCAGCCTTACGTTTACGCTCAGCCTCTGCTTTGCGCTTACGCTCCTCCTCAGCCTTTTTAGCAGCAGCTTCTTCAGCTTTGCGTTTTTCTGCCGCTTTTCTTGCCGCTTCTTCAGAGGCTTTACGCTCCTTCTCTTTCTGCTTACGATCAGCTTCCGCTTTTGCCGCTTTCTCTTTCTCTTGCTTCTGTTTTAACTGTGCAGCCTTCGCAGCGTCAGCGGCATTTTTAGTTTCAACCTCTTTCTGTTTACGCTCTTGCTCAAGTTGCTTAATTCGAGCTTGCTCGCGCTCACGCTCTTTTCGTGCTTCACGTACCTGTCTATTTGCCTCATCTTGCCTGGCTTTCTCTTTACGCTCAGCTTCTTTTTTTTCAGCTTTTAAACGCTCAACATGTTGCGCAACCTTACTTTGATCGACAACAACCGCCTGAACAGCGGGGGCACTGGCTTGAACCTGAGGCTTAGGTTTTTCTGAAAAGTCGACACCCATGGCGACAATAACTATCACGCCAATATGAATGCCAGCTGAAATAATTAAAGGAATTGTAATATCCGATCTCATCGCCACCAATTACTCCTCAGGTGAATCAGTCATCAAACCAACAGAAGGAACACCCGCGCCTTGCAATGTCACCATCAGTTGGATAACTTTCTCATAGGCGATACTTCTGTCAGCTTTTACAACCACAGGACGTTCAGGTTCTAACTGAACAATGGCCCCAACTCGTATCGCGATCTCTTCAAGATCTAATGTTTCACGTGAACTTGAACTGCCCACATCAAGAAAGTAATCACCATCAGCATCAATAGACGCCACCACTGGTGGTTTACTGTCTGCGGCTAATGCTTCTGATGAAGCTTGTGGAAGATCAACCTTGACCCCTTGCGTTACAATAGGTGCCGTTACCATAAAGATAATAAGCAGTACCAACATAACGTCGATATAGGGTACAACATTGATCTCAGCAACCGGACGCCGGCGTTTTCGCTGATAACCCTGTTGCATCATTATGCTTCATCCTTTTCGCTGTAGGCTTGGCGGTGTAAAATACTTGAGAACTCCTCCATAAAGTTCGCATATGACATCTCAATCTTATCCACTTGCGTCGAAAAGCGGTTATAGGCGATAACGGCAGGAATAGCTGCAAATAGACCCATTGCTGTCGCAATTAACGCCTCAGCAATACCGGGGGCAACCATAGCTAACGTTGCATTTTCTACAGCACCTAAGGCGATAAATGAGTTCATGATCCCCCATACCGTCCCAAACAGACCAATATAAGGGCTTGTCGAGCCGATTGTAGCCAACAGAGGTAGATGAGTTTCTAATTTTTCCATCTCTCTAGAGAGTGAAACGCGCATCGCTCGGTAACTGCCATCCATAACAGCCTCAGGAACCTTATTATTCAACTTACTGAGTCTGGCATACTCTTTAAAACCTGAGTGAAATAGTGCTTCTAATCCCGCGTTACTATCTTGTCTTGCCGATAACTCTTTATAGAGTTTATTCAGATCTACACCTGACCAAAACTTATCTTCGAATTTAAGCGAGCTCTGTCTCGCCGCAGTCAATAACCGGCGACGCTGAATTATCACAGCCCATGAAACCACTGAGAGAGCCAACAACGTCAGCATGACAAACTTAACTAATAAACTGGCCTGTAAAAATAATCCAATAAATGAAATATCAGCTTCCACTTTTTAACTCCTGAACAATATTTTGGGGAATAGCTCTTGGTTTCATACGTGATAAGGTAATGCAAGCCACGTTAATCTTGCCTTCACAATACACGACACCTTGTTGATCAACTAAGCGTTGCTGGAATGTTAGCGACGCCCTCTTCATCTCTATGACAAGCGTTTCTACAAAAAGGTCCTGTTCAAAACGAGCTGCACGGCAAAAGTCGAGTTCAGCGCGTTTGACAACAAATGCAATATCTTCTGCTAATAGCACAGTCTGCTTAACGCCAATCGCCTTCAACCACTCAGTGCGGGCACGTTCAAAAAAATTAAGATAATTTGAATGATAAACGACGCCACCAGCATCGGTATCTTCGTAATAGACAGAAATGGGCCAACGAAACATAGAATTCAGGTGCCAATCATTGAGATAAAAGAGGCCTACTATACCTAGAGAGAGTGCAATTGTGAATGCTTGCCAGCATCATGGGAACACTATTAAACATAAATATTTGTTCATAAAAAAGAGGCGCTAATGCGCCTCTCTACAATCAATTAAACTTTTCACTTTAAGATTAATTAATTTTTGCAGGGATAGCTAAACCAAAGCTTTCAAACAAAAAGGTATAAATATCGGCAAATTCATCAATCTTCATTGAAGTTGGCTTACCAGCTCCATGTCCAGCTTTTGATTCTATTCGCATAATAATGGGCTCTTCACCCTGCTGCTTCTCTTGCATCATGGCACCAAATTTAAAGCTATGCAGTGGCACAACGCGATCATCGTGATCTGCTGTCATTACCATAGTGGCCGGGTATTCACGTGCAGTGACATTATGGTAGGGCGAGTATGCTAACAGTGCAGGAAACTGCTCAGCCACATCCGCACTGCCGTATTCACTGGCCCAAGCCCATCCGATGGTGAACTTATGGAATCGCAACATGTCCAGTACACCAACAGCAGGCAGCACAGCTGCAAACAGTTCAGGTCTCTGAGTCAAAACCGCCCCCATAAGCAAGCCACCATTACTACGACCATAAGCACCAAGCTTACTGGTATTAGTATAGTTTTCACTAATTAGGTACTCTGCAGCCGCGTAATAATCATCAAACACATTTTGCTTCTTATCTAACATTCCTGCCTGATGCCAGCTCTCTCCGTATTCAGCTCCACCTCTTAGGTTTGGTACCGCATAGATGCCACCAAGATCCATCCAAGCGATATTAGCAGGGCTAAACTTAGGCGTTAACGAGATAGCAAAACCACCATAGGCATAAAGAAGTGTCGGATTAGCACCATCTTTCTTTAATCCTTTTTTATAAGAGAGCATCATAGGTACGCGCGTACCATCTTTACTCTTATAAAATACCTGTTCAGATACATAATCATCTGGATTAAAAGAGATCTTCGGCTCTACAAACAAGCTTGATTCACCTGTTTTAAAATCAAATTTATAGGTAGTTTTAGGTTGAATATAGCTATTAAAGACGTAGTAAAAATAGTCTTTGCTGCGCTTACCATAGGGACCAGCAACTTTGCCTTTACCAGGAAGTGCAACATCTTGTCTCAAATCACCATTCATGCTGAAAATAGATAGCTTTCCAAGCACGTCGTGAAGGTAACTCACGACTAGATGGTCATTAACAATGGCAATACTGCTAATAGGATCCTTACTCTCAGGAATGATGGTTTTCCAGTTTTGTTTATCACTGTTATTGACATCGACAGCGATCACCCTACCGTTAGGTGCATCCAGATCAGTTTTAAAGTAAAAAACGGACTTATCATTCCCTAAGAAAAGATACTCAGCTTCCAAGTCAATAATCAATTCAACTACATCTGAATCTTGTTCTAGTGACTTGTAGAAGAAGCGGTTACGACTATCAGTACCTTGTGAGATAGACAGTAGAAGGTAATCTCCTTTCTCTGACACTCCAATACCAAAACCCCAATCCTTATTTTGTGGACGTTCATACACTAAAACATCCTGACTCTGCTCAGTTCCTATCTTGTGATAATAAACTTTCTGATTAAAGTTCACATCAGCAAGTAAATTTCCGCCAGCAGGTGCGTCATAACGTGCGTAGAAAACACCTTCATTATTATGATCCCAAACGGCACTAGAGAACTTAATCCACTTAAGCTCATCTTTTAATTTAGCGCCAGTTTCAACATCAACAAACTGCCATTGCTGCCAATCAGAACCGGAATTTGATGTGCCGTAGGCTAATGTCTTGCCGTCACCACTCACTGAGACACTTGATAGTGCAACCGTACCATCTGTTGATAAAGTATTTGGGTCTAAAACAACCTTCTCTGTACCCTGCTCATTTTTTACAAATAGAACAGATTGCGCCTGCAAACCATCATTACGGTAAAAAAAGGTATTATCTCCGTGCTCAAATGGCGCAGAGATTTTCTCATAGTTCCACAGCTGCGTAATTCGTTCGACAACTGCACTCTTATTTTTAATGCCCGATAAATATTCTTGTCCTGATAACTGCTGCGCCTTAACCCACTTTTTGGTCTCTTTAGACTCGACTTCTAAGAAACGATATGGATCAGCAACTTCCACACCGTGAATTGTCTCAACGGTATTCCCAGCCAACGCTACAGAAGAGGAGTCCTCTTTTACAGTTTGTGTTTGGCAACCCATCACTAATGCAGTAAACCCTGCCACTAACAGGTGCTGCTTAGCCAATATAGATTTCAATTCCATCCTTCCACCCTACTGCCATTGTAAACATTTAGTTATATTTATTATTTAGAGGTAAACCCCTGTACTTAATTGATCTTTTCGCAGCTACTATACAATCAAATAAAAACATGGCAATAAAAGAAAGTAAAAGCCCACACAAGGAGACACTGGCTAAGATTAATATATCTGTAACATAACAAAGCATCACATTATGCAAAAAATCTGCTTACTCAAGCACAAAGAGCCACTACAAGTGAATTACCCAACCTAGATCACACTATTGATGATTAGATAAACTAATGAATAAAGGCAATTTTTCTCGCTTGCCGACAGCGCCGGCTATGCCTACAATTCGTCTCGTTTTCAGGAAGTGTCTGCTAGGCAGATATGGAAACAAGAACTCTTAATTCCCGTGTCTAACACGTGAGTTTAATCCCTGGTTCTTAAGCTTGACTTCCTTCCTTCAATTTGTTGATTGCAATTTATTTTTTGCGGCCCGCTTAAGGAATTAAGCGGGCTTTTTTTATCTAAATTTCCAGTATTTCTCTTTTCCAGTAAAGAATCCACCTTCTGAAGAAGGTGGCTTTGTATTAGCCCCCTAAAAGGGGGCGTTATCTACTTCAAATCTAATTGCGGCTGCTCCTGTTTTTCAACCTTTTCTTGATGCCTTACATATCTTCGAATCACTTCCTCATTAATCCCCACTGTGTCAACAAAGTAACCTCTTTGCCAAAAGTGATTTCCCCATAGCTTATTTTTCCGAAGATACGGATACTTGCTAAACATTTTCAAAGCAATTTTACCTTTTAAAGCACCCATCAACTTTGAAATCGATAGCTTCGGAGGAACTTTGATAACCAGATGTACATGGTCTATTTGTACATTCAACTCTACAACCACACACCCTAACTGCTCACTATAGACATGAATACATCGGTAAACATCTTTTCCTAACTTATTCTTTAAAATCCTAAACCTATACTTAGGTGTCCAAACTATGTGATATTGACATCGCCAATACACATGCGATGCTTTCTCATATCTACTCATGTTTTTTATCCTCTATTACTTCGCTAAAAGTTAGAGTTCAATTAACATGAGTAGATATTCAGGCAAAGCCTAATTGATGATAACCACCTACTGAAGTAGGTGGTTTAGGGCTGAAAACAAAAAGCCCCACATAAATGCAGGGCTCATCGACACTTAGCAATGTATTAAGTCTAGCTACATAGGCTTAGTTATCCGAATGACAACACGTCTGTTTCTTGCTCGCTCATCGATAGTCGCATTTGACGCCACATGGTGCCGCTCACCATGTCCAACTGTGTGGATCCGCTCCTGAGTTATGCCTGCTGAGATAAAGAACTCTTTCACCGAGTCAGCTCGCTCTTCAGATATCTTCTGATTGATAGAGCGTCCGCCATAACTGTCGGTATAGGCATCAATAAGTACCAGTTCAACCTCTGGATCATAGGAGAGATACTCCTGGACTTTGGCTATCTGCGCCTTTGCGTATCGCGTCAGCTCTTTGCCTCCAAACTCATAAGTCAGCACAGTAAAGGCGATATCATCGAAGCTATATGGTAGTAGGCTCGCTAAACAGGACTTAAACTCACTGTATTTACGATTAAAGTTAACTGCCGATAAGCCCACAGCAATTTTATTACTTTGATTATACCAGTCAGCGTAATAGAAGGTTGGCTGCATACCCTGTTCAAGCTCAGATAACATCGACCAAGCTGCATTGCGGGGAACTTCACCGCTAAAGTATTTTTGATAAGTCAGCTCTGTGATCTCTTTAGAGATAACACCGGGCCTCCATGCTGGCGCAAGGCTCATCAATTTAGCTTGAGTCACCTGATCTGGTTTCACCCACATATCTAAACTGAAGTTGAGATTATGATCTTTACCCGCAGTGCTGGTGAATACTGCTTTTCCGTATGCAGGAATATCATGCTCAAGACGACACATTATCGGCGTGTTGCCACTTAACTTCCACTCAGACTGATCCAAAGAGGCAACATAGTGGCGTAATTCCGCACTCCCAGTCAGAGGCAGAAATAACGTTAACGCCAGTAATACTCTTAGCCACATACAAAGTACTCTTATTTATTCTATTACTTTAAGCTATCGGCACACTTTTACATACCTTTAGCTTATAAAGTAACCATTCAAACATGACAGCACTAACCTCTTATCGCATAATAGCGACCTGCTAACTATTTGGATATGTTAATGAGCGATATTTGCGACGCCAATAAATTAAGTCACCGTTTTCGAGGCTACTTCCCCGTTGTCATAGATGTTGAAACAGCGGGCTTCAATGCCCAAACAGATGCGTTGCTAGAGATCGCAGTCACCATGCTCAAAATGGATGATGAAGGTATCCTAAGTTTAGACAAAACTTTGCATTTTCACATTGAACCTTTCGAAGGTGCTAACCTTGAACCAGAAGCTCTGGCTTTTACAGGGATAGATCCAACTAACCCTTTACGCGGCGCTGTCAGTGAAAAAGAAGCATTTCTTGAGATCTTTAAAGAGGTCAAAAAGGCTCAAAAGGCAGCCGGTTGCCATCGAAGCATTATTGTTGCCCATAATGCAGCTTTTGATCATGGTTTTGTCTCCCAGGCCATTGAGCGATGTGCGCTAAAGCGAACCCCTTTCCACCCTTTTGCCACCTTTGATACCGCAGCCCTCTCTGGACTAGCCTTAGGTCATACTGTTCTAGCGAAAGCTTGTGCTATTGCAGGGATCCCCTTTGATAACAGCGAGGCGCATTCAGCACTTTATGACACAGAGCGTACAGCTGAACTATTCTGTTTGATTGTAAACCGCTGGAAAGCATTAGGTGGATGGCCAATAGCCATAGATGAGGAGAGTAAAGAGGAGCAGGAGTAGCTGGGTTAATCAACCAGATATCAACAGATTTAGACAAAGTCTTAATGTGGCAAAAAACCTCTTTTGCCACATTTTCAAACTATATTACAGTCCTGTCTTTGCGTCTAAATTCAGTGCATCGATAAAAGAAAATATTTCAGTTAACTCTTTAAAAAGCTGCTCAATATCCCCTCTAAAGCTTAATGGCTTACTAATATCTAACTGAGGCTCAAAGTAATTATGTTTACTCGACAGCTTAATAAGAAGTTTCTGATCATTAAAGGAAGCCTCAAGCCCTGCTCGATAAAATTGAGCCAAAGAGAGAAAACGTTCCATGGCCGCAGTATTTAATAGATATCTTGCTTCGACTTGGTCACTGCTGTAAACCTCAAAATGTTGTTCAAAAGCAACATCTTCAAGTTTGACTCGTGAAAGTTTGCTCATGAAGTCTGTTAAACGATTAGCAAAAAAGCCTTTATCTTGACTAATCACCGTCGTTCCAGAGAAACGTTTAGGGATAGAAAACTCAACTAATATGCCATCAAAAATGGTTTTATATTGCTTTTTATTGTCTTTGTATCCGTCAGATTCCTCTAACACAACTTCGCGAAGCACAAAGGGCACATCTTTATATGTCCCTTTAAAACTATCGTCGAAATGGCTTCGATCATAATCGGGTAAAATACCATAACTTTTATAAGTATCCAGCTCAGGTAGCTGGGAAGGGTTTAGCTCAAAACTCTTACCAAAATATCCAATTACAATAGGGTAAATATCACGGAAGATGTTACCCCTTAATTTAGAGGCTTCACCATTGGCCCATATATTAATAATAGCAACACAGACCATGACAAAAATGGCCGCCACTAAACCAGTAAAGAACAATCCACCATCATCTAATATGGCTAGAGCATAAAAACAAAATGCAAATGAAGCAAAAAAAATGGCCATGCCTAAATAGGTCAGAGGTTGACTCACCTTCCTCCGTTTAGTCTGCTTTGCCACTGCAGAGAGCCGCTCTAACTCATAGCTTTGACACTTAGGCGCAATATATTTTTTATAATAGTCAGTAAAGGGAAGTTTATCCTCTTCAGGGATAGTAAACTCCATTGGGTTCATGTTCGTTCCTTGTTTAATATCAAATGAGACCGCTTATAATACTAAATCAAAAAACAGAAACAAAAAAGCTGCGATAAACGCAGCTTTTAGTGATCACAGCTAATGAATCTATAATTTATAGAGTATCAGCATTATCATTTAGGTAAGAAGCAACACCTTCTGGGCTCGCGTCCATACCTTTATCGCCTTTTTCCCAACCTGCTGGGCAAACATCACCGTGCTCTTCATGGAATTGAAGCGCATCGATCATACGTAGCATCTCATCAACATTACGGCCTAGTGGAAGATCGTTCACAACTTGGTGACGAACTTGACCTTCTTTGTCGATAAGGAAAGAACCACGGAAAGCAACACCAGCTTCTGGATGCTCAACATCGTACGCTTTACAGATCTCATGCTTAACATCAGCAACAAGTGTGTACTGAACTGGACCAATTCCGCCTTCAGCAACAGGCGTGTTACGCCATGCATTGTGAGTGAACTGTGAATCGATAGAAACACCAATCACTTCAACGCCACGCTTCTTGAACTCTTCGATACGGTGATCGAAAGCAATCAGCTCAGATGGGCATACGAAAGTAAAATCAAGTGGATAGAAAAAAACTACCGTTGGCTTACCTTTAATAGCTTCAGCTAGGTTAAAGCTATCAACGATTTCGCCGTTACCCAGAACAGCTGCAGCAGTGAAGTCAGGTGCCGGACGGCCTACTAATACGCTCATTTTATATCTCCATCTATGGATTGAAAAATCGTTTTTGTTTTAAATCTTATCGCATTATAGGCACAGTTTATTCCTGCACAAGTCAATAACACACCTTTTCACGAATATTCCTGTTTACGGTGCTTTTGTAGCCTTAATAACCTTTAATTTAGTGCTGTTATTTACACTTTTTACCTACATATCCCCACAGCCAGTTAACAAGTAATGGATTTAGGAAGAAAAAAGGCCTCTTTACTGGACAAGGCTACGTTAGCTAAGCAAAAATAACCGCCAATCTAACGAGTACAAAAGAAAATATAGATATGAACGCTGTCGTTATCGCAGTATGCCTGATGCTAGGCCTTAGTTTAGCTAGGGTTAATGTCGTCGTCGCACTCACCATCTCTGCATTAGTTGCAGGACTTATTGGTGGCTTAGATCTTCATCAAACGGTTGAAGCCTTTAACACAGGTCTTGGTGGAGGTGCACAGATTGCCTTAAGCTATGCCCTGCTCGGCGCTTTTGCGGTCGCATTGTCGCATTCAGGTCTTACGACCCTCATTTCAAGTAAGGTCATCAGTTTATTAGGCAAAGAACAAAATAGTACTAACAACAAACGAGTTCGTTGGGTATTACTATTGGCGATCCTATCAATGGCAATTGCCTCACAGAATATTTTACCTATTCATATTGCCTTTATCCCTATTCTAATCCCTCCGCTTTTACATGTAATGTCTAAGCTAAAAATGGATCGTCGTTTAGTTGCCTGTGTTCTCACCTTCGGACTTGTGACCACTTATATGGTGTTACCTGTCGGATTTGGTGGCATTTTTCTTTACGATATTTTACTCACAAACCTAAATAGTAACAACCTACTCGCAATAAGAGAGCAAGTTGCTCCCGCGATGATGATCCCCGCTTTGGGTATGTTTGCAGGCTTATTGGTCGCTATATTTATCAGCTACCGTAAACCTCGAGAATATAAAGAACAGCTCATTTTGGCAACGGAGCCTGAAGAAGGGGTTAAGCCACGTAATATAGCCATTGCGCTTATCGCTGTTATCGCCACCTTAATGGTTCAACTCTACACAGGTTCAATGATTTTCGGTGCACTGGTCGGCTTCATCGTATTCAGCTTCTCCGGCGCACTTAAGCATGTAGCCGATCAAGATATTTTCAACCAAGGTGTGCGTATGATGGCCAATATCGGTTTTATCATGATCTCGGCAGCAGGCTTTGCAGCTGTGATCAAGGAAACTGGCGATGTTGCTAGCTTGGTGGAAGTAATGAACACAGCCATTGGTGATAATAAGGCCTTAGCCGCCTTCTTAATGTTACTTGTCGGTTTGCTTATCACCATGGGGATCGGTTCATCATTTTCGACCATCCCTATTATTGCCGCTATTTATGTTCCTTTGGCGATGAGTTTTGGCTTCTCTGTTGAAGCAACGATTGCCTTAGTTGGTACTGCAGCCGCACTAGGCGATGCAGGTTCTCCTGCATCAGAGTCAACCTTAGGTCCTACTGCGGGTCTTAATGCCGATGGGCAACACGACCATATGAAAGACAGTGTTATCCCGACCTTTATCCACTACAACATCCCGTTATTAGTGTTTGGATGGATTGCCGCTATGGTACTTTAATTAACAAACCTAAAAATAGGACACAAAAAAGGAGCCAATTGGCTCCTTTTTTCTCGTTAAAAATAACGATTATTTAGTACCGAAAATCTTATCACCTGCATCACCAAGGCCAGGAAGAATATAACCTTGATCATTTAGGCAATCATCAATAGAAGCGGTATAAAGCTCAATATCTGGGTGTGCTTTCTCAAGGGCAGCAACACCTTCTGGTGCGGCCACTAGCACGAGTGCTTTAATTGAAGTGCAACCACGCTCTTTTAACAGGTCGATAGTTGAAATCATTGAGCCACCTGTTGCCAACATAGGGTCAACGACGAGTGCGATACGAGAAGGCATATCACTGGCTAGCTTTTCAAAATAGGGAACAGGCTCAAGTGTCTCTTCATCACGGTACATACCGACAACTGAGATACGTGCACTTGGAATATGCTCAAGAACGCCATCCATCATGCCAAGACCGGCACGAAGAATTGGGACAACTGTTACTTTCTTACCTTTGATCTGCTCAACTTCAACAGGACCGTTCCAACCTTCAATGGTCACAGCTTCAGTTTCAAAATCAGCGGTTGCTTCATAAGTTAAAAGACTACCCACCTCTGCTGCTAGTTCACGAAAACGTTTAGTGCTGATATCACCTTCACGCATTAACCCGATTTTATGACGAACTAAAGGATGCTTAACTTCGACAACTTTCATCTTCTTCTCCTGATTTTTGGCATTTCAACAAGCAAATTCAGAAGATTTTAGTTTATTTGTCCGCAATGGAAAACATAAAGTTTTAAAAACCCAATAAATCGTGACCTATATCAGCTCTTATATCTGCAAACTCCCCCTTTCGAGTGATGACACAAGCTGTTAGAATGGCGCCGCATAAAATCCAATAACTATTCTGTACCCGAGAGGATCTTCGTGAGCACTCCTACCCAGCTGAGCTATAAAGATGCAGGTGTTGATATCGACGCCGGAAATGCACTTGTTGATAATATTAAGACTGCAGTGAAACGTACCCACCGTCCAGAAGTTATGGGCAACCTAGGTGGATTTGGTGCTCTATGTGAGCTGCCAACTAAGTACAAACACCCAGTTCTGGTTTCTGGCACCGATGGTGTTGGTACTAAGTTAAGATTGGCCATTGACTATAAAAAGCATGACACAGTAGGTATCGACCTTGTTGCCATGTGTTCTAACGATCTTATTGTCTCTGGTGCTGAGCCACTTTTCTTCCTCGATTACTATGCCACTGGCAAGTTAGATGTCGATGCTGCGACAGCTGTCGTTAAGGGCATTGCCGAGGGGTGTGTGCAATCAGGCTGTGCATTAATCGGTGGTGAAACTGCTGAAATGCCAGGCATGTATGAAGGCGATGACTACGACTTGGCTGGTTTCTGTGTTGGCGTCGTTGAAAAAGAAGAGATTATCGATGGCACTAAGGTTGTTGCTGGTGACTCTCTTATCGCACTAGGGGCGAGCGGTCCACACTCAAACGGTTTCTCTTTGATCCGTAAAGTACTGGAAGTCAGTGGCGCCAACCCAGAGCAGGAACTTGAAGGTAAGGCATTAATTGACCACCTACTTGAGCCTACAAAAATTTATGTTAAGTCGCTACTTAAGCTACTAGAACAAACTGAAGTCCATGCAATGGCGCACATCACAGGCGGTGGATTCTGGGAGAATATCCCACGTGTTCTTCCTGATGATTGTAAAGCGGTTATCCAAGGTGACTCATGGCAGTGGCCATCGATCTTCAACTGGTTAATGGAAAACGGCAACATCGCAGAATTTGAAATGTACCGCACATTTAACTGTGGCGTAGGTATGGTTGTTGCCTTACCAAGCGACAAAGTTGAAGCTGCACTGACACTGCTTAATGCTGAAGGTGAGAAAGCCTGGTTAATCGGTGAAATTGCTAAACGTGATGATAGCGAAGAGCAAGTGGAGATCCTGTAATGTCTGTTAGCTGTCGCGTATTAGTCTTGATCTCAGGTAATGGCAGTAATCTACAAGCTATTATCGATGGATGTGATGATAATCTTCAGGCCGAAGTAATAGGTGTTATCAGTAATAAACCTGACGCTTATGGCTTGATCCGTGCACATCAAAGTGAGATCGATACCAGTTGTGTGATTGCTCATAAAGGTGAAACTCGTGTCGAATATGATGCTAGGTTAAAAGTTGCCATCGATAGATACCAACCAGACCTTATCGTATTGGCAGGCTTTATGCGCATTCTAAGCGACGAGTTTGTACAAGGCTTTGAAGGCAAGATGATCAACATTCACCCTTCGCTCTTACCTAAGTACACAGGACTGCATACTCATCAGCGTGCGATTGATGCAAAAGATGAAGAGCATGGCGTAAGCGTTCACTTTGTCACCCCTGAGCTCGATTCAGGCCCAGTCATTCTTCAAGCTAAAGTACCTGTGTATGAAGAGGATACTGCAGATACTCTTGCACTTCGTGTCCACGAGCAAGAGCATGCTATCTACCCGCTTGTCGTCAAATGGTACAGCCAAAACAGGCTGGCAATGACAAACGGTAAAGCGGTACTCGATGGTGTAGAGCTTGATGCTGCAGGTTACGCCATAGATTAAATTACAATCTAGCGCTTCAAATCTTTTGAATAAAAAAGGCTAAGAGGGAACTCTTAGCCTTTTTATTGCTTCCAAATCATATTGCCCATAAGTTTTATACCAGTCAGCCCTTGTGCTCTCGCCAAAATTGGTTTTATATAAAGTACCCTCAAAAATTAAATAAACAGTACGTTTTCATAGTCATTTCCCCATACTGAACCGCAAAATGAGAGCCATGAATGAAAAATATTATTTGCGACATCGACGGCGTTTTACTGCATAACAACCAGCTTATTCCCGGTAGTGACAAATTTATTCACCGCGTGCTTGAACAAGGTAATCCTTTGGTTGTGCTCACCAATTATCCAGTACAGACGGGAAAGGATCTGCAAAATAGACTCGGGGCTGCAGGTATAAAGATCCCAGAAGAGTGCTTCTACACCTCTGCCATGGCCACCGCTGACTTCTTAAAACACCAAACGGGCAGTAAAGCCTATGTCATTGGTGAAGGTGCCCTCACCCATGAGCTCTATAAAGCAGGCTTTACCATCACAGATATCAATCCCGACTTTGTTATCGTCGGAGAGACCCGCTCCTATAACTGGGAGATGATCCACAAGGCGGCTAAATTTGTTGCCGAAGGTGCACGATTTATCGCCACAAATCCGGATACTCATGGCCCCTCCCACAGCCCAGCTTGTGGTGCACTGTGTGCTCCAATTGAACGTATTAGTGGTCGATTACCATTTTATGTTGGAAAGCCTAGCTCCTGGATCATACGTTCAGCACTAAATCACATTGATGGTCACTCAGATAACACCATTATTATCGGTGATAATATGAAAACGGATATTTTAGCGGGGTTTCAGGCAGGTCTAGAGACAGTATTGGTCACAAGCGGTGTTAGTCAACTTAACGATGTGGAGCTTGAACCATTCAGACCGAACCATATCTTCCCCTGCGCCGGTGACATTGACGTTGTCTAAACAGCCCACCCATTGCAATATTAAGAAACATATTTATCTCAATTAAACCTTCTGACCCACTTGTCAAAGTGGGTCATTTGCATTCATTATGCACTTTGCTTATAACAATATACCCAATCACTCAAACTTTACCTTTGGTAAAAGTAAGCCAATAACAAGAATAATAGGATCTCCCATGCGTTCACTGCTTTCAGTGTCGACCATTGCACTGCTTAGTGCTTGTAGCCAACAAGCACCTGAGACCTCACACAATCAATCGCAAACTCAATCACAGCAAACTCACACTCAAGTAGAGTTTAATGAAGCACGTTTTAGAGAGGATATAAAGATCCTCTCTTCCGATAAGTTTGAGGGTCGAGCCCCCACCACTCAAGGTGAAAAGCTTACCTTGGATTACCTGACATCCGCTTTCAAAGAGATGGGATTACAGGGTGCGAATAAGGGCGACTTTTTGCAAGCAGTACCGATGGTAAGTTACACCGCTGCAGAGGATCAAAGCATCAACTTGGCAGGTAACAAGCTCACTCACCGTAAAGATGTGGTATTAGGTAGCCGTCACGATAACGGTGGCGTCAATATTAAACATGCCCCCTTAGTCTTTGTCGGCTATGGGATTTCAGCACCAGAGTATGATTGGAATGACTACCAAGACATTGATATGACGGGGAAGATTGCCGTGGTCTTAGTTAACGATCCTGGCTTTGCAAAACCTGCATCAGGACTGTTTAACGGTAAAGCCATGACCTACTACGGTCGCTGGGATTACAAGTTTAAAGAGGCCAGTGATCGCGGTGCTTTAGGGGCTATCATCATTCATGATACTGCACCTGCTTCCTATCCTTGGTCCGTGGTCGAAAATAGCTGGACAGGTGCCCAGCAAGACTTAGTTCAAAGCAAGGAGGAGCAAGCAAAGCGGGTACAAGTTGAAGGCTGGATAACCTTAGATGCAGCAACAGAACTCTTTGCCAAATCAGGTCAATCCCTGCCTAAACTGATGAAGCAAGCCGCTAACGGCCCACTCAATTTGCCTTTAGAGCAACAGGCAGACATTCAATTTGCTAACCAAGCCGAGTACGCCAATAGCTACAATGTAGTCGCCACCCTACCTGGTAAAAAAGTGCCCGATGAGCATATTCTTTTCTCCGCTCATTGGGATCATATCGGCGTTGATACAAATAAAGATGGCGATCAAATCTATAATGGCGCCCTAGACAACGCATCCGGCACCGCAGGTATTTTAGAGATTGCGCGTCAATTCGCTCAACAAGCTAGAGATGGCCAAGCATCAGAACGCTCAATCACATTTATCGCCACAACAGGTGAGGAGCAAGGATTACTGGGATCACGTTACTACGCAGCTAATCCACTTTATCCAATCGATAAATCCGTTGCCGTGTTCAACCTAGACAGCACCAATATCTATGGCAGAACCAGTGATTACACTATCGTGGGTAAAGGAAAATCTGAACTTGAAGAGTACCTTATAGAAGCACTTGAGCCATTACAACGTACCGCTAGAGCGGAAAAACATCCTGAGTCTGGTGGTTTTTTCCGCTCAGATCACTTCAGTTTTGCACAAAAAGGGATCCCTGCGGTATTCGCTGGTGGCGGAAGCCAACCTGTGGATGAGGCCACCAGCCAATATAAAGATAAGATGAAGCAGATGATGAAAGGGTGTTACCACAACACCTGTGATGAATACCGTGAGGATTGGGATCTCAGCGGTGCACTTGAGGATATCTCAATCTATTACAATGCCGCACATTCACTAGCTAACAGCGATGATTGGCCCGGTTATTATCAAGGCACAGAGTTCCACTCGCTCCGCGCAGCAAAATCTGAATAAAGTCTAAGCCATGCTTAAAGTGCTGCTTTACCTATCATCTTTGATAGCAGCGATATATCCATAAAAGTGCCAGGAGAGATTCTCTTGGCACTCCACTATCAGTCAGTTGTTCAAAAATTAATTTTTAGCCATAATGACGCAATTACGTCCAAGGCCTTTGGCTTGATACAGTGCTTTATCAGCATGCTCCAGGGCGCTGTGCCATTCAAGTGTTAGCTCTTTGGCGTCTAGAGGCTGGCTTATACCAATAGAAACAGTAATAGGAATAGTCAGTTTATCCATCACTAGTGGTTTATTGCATACAGCTAAACGTATACGTTCAAACTTAGCCAATAGCTCTTCTGAGCCGATAGACGTGTAATTTTGCGGCCAACAAAGCAAGATAACAAACTCCTCACCTCCCCAACGAACAACGAGATCGCTATCGCGAATATTTGCGTGCAGTGCTTTACTTATCTGTATTAGCACTTCATCCCCCATATCATGGCCATAAGTGTCATTAACAGCCTTGAAATGGTCGATATCGACAATGGCGATACAAGCCTGTGATGCCTGCCTCTGCGACAGTTGCGTAAGTTGATTTAAATAATCAAGAAAGTACCTTCGGTTATATAAGCCAGTCAAACTATCGATATGGGATTGCTTGTAAAGCTCATCATTTGAATCCTGCAAACTCTTGTTATGACTTTCAAGCCAATAGCGCTTTTTAACCAAAATAAAAATTAAAAATACCCCGACAAGGATTAGAAAAAACATCAACTTCTCACGGGTTCCCTGCTCTGCTAACTTAGCGGTCTGTAATGCATTTTCAGCCTCCAACAGTGCTAACTGTTGTTGGCGATATTTATCTTTATACTGCTCGCTTAAATTAAAAATCATCTTTGCTCGTCTATCAAACAGCAAAGCTTTATCTTCTATATTCGCCTGACGTTGATAAATTAAGGCTGTTTGAAAATCACCTTGCGCTTCAAAAGCAAGAGAATATAAAGCATAAACATCGGCCAAATTGGCCTGACTCTCCATCTCCTTATACAAGCTGTGACTCAAGTTCAACACCTCTATGGCTTCTTTATGCTGCCCTAAATGGTGCAAAGCCTTCGCCAGTAACCGATTACAATCACTATAAATAACAGGATAACTCTCAACCTGAGCATTGTTGAGGCATTGCTCGGCAAAGGTAATTGCACGTGGATATTGCTTGATCGAAATATAATAGTGAGCCCAAGCTAAAAGGTTGTTGAGCTTTATCCGTATATCTCCGGTGCGCTCACTGTACTTTTGTGCATTAATCAAATAGGGTTCACTCTCCTCTACCCTACCTAGCTGCTCTAAGATAAATGCCGCATTATTGTTAAAGGCCGTATACTGCTCATTACTGCCACCATACTTTTCAAGATGTTGTAGTGCATCATAATTTGACTCCCACGCCTTATCCCACTCCTCAAGATCTAAGTAAATAATTGAAATATTAGATAACACCTTGCTGACATAGGGATCTTCAGGATCAATCATAAAGATCTCAAGTGCACTCAAGTAGAGCTCAAGTGCGAGGTAATATTGATCCTGGAAATAATATAAGGCGGCTTTGGTGTTATATGACCTTGCCGTTAAATGATGAAACTGAACCGATTTCGATAAGCGGATTGCTCGCTCTACTAGATTAAGTCCATTATCGAAATTACCCTCTTTAGCCGCAAATGTTGCAAGCCACATATAGGCTTCAGCTTCCAACCAAGTCTGTTGCAGCTCTTTTCCAATCGAAAGCATACTCTCTATCGCTTGCTTGGCCTTTTTAGGTTGTCCACGGGATATCTCAATATCATGTAAGATACGAAAGTATGCGAATGCGTAATAGGGAGATTGTTGAAATTGCTCTGCCAAGATATATTGATTGAGTTTTTGCAGTTTAATTTTCGAATCGATATCTTGACTATCAAGGAGTTGCAATATTTTTTTGCCATTACTCAGTGTGGCAATATTAACAAAAGGAGTAAACTCCGTACTTTGAGCTATCAATGGCATTTGCCAAGCCCATATTATCAGAAGATATACAACTAACTTACCATTACGCATAGATGACTTCTTCAAAAATGAGAGATTAAAAATTCTTATCTCATGCAGCTACCAATCAGTTATAACCAGTTGTTTAAGTTTACAAAAATCAACAGGCAACCATAACAAATTTACACTTTATCCGTAATCTCTATCAGGTCAAATTTTTTACTATAAAAGTTTGAACTGTGTAACTATCAACTGCTTAATTAATACCTTTTCGACACTTGGTCAAAAAAATACAGCTGATTACGAATACCACAATGGATAGGCTAAAATGCGCACCCAAAGTAAAGATAATTCAACAATCAGACATGAAATACATAAACATTAAAAACAGACACATCAAAAAAATGAATTATCAATTAAAAAATAGCTAAAAAACGGATATTTCAATAAAAACAGATTTGGTATTCATGGGATTTAGTGGCACAGTAATACTCAATTAAGCGTTACACTTTTTTGCGGAGCAAGCCTATGTGTTCAATTTTCGCCATTTTAGATATTAAATCCGACTCAAGCCCACTGCGCCAAGTTGCTCTGGAGATGTCTAAGCTAATGCGCCATCGCGGTCCAGACTGGTCTGGAATTTACAGCTGCGACAGAGCAATCCTTGCCCATGAACGTTTAGCTATCGTAGACATAGAACATGGTGCCCAACCTCTGCTAAGTGAAGATGAGAGCATCATACTGGCGGTCAATGGTGAGATTTATAACCACAAGGATCTCAAGGCTGAACTCGGCGATAAATACAGCTATCAAACCAACTCTGATTGTGAAGTTATCTTAGCTTTATACCAAGAGTACGGTACTGAATTTCTAGACAAGCTAAACGGGATTTTTGCATTCGTTCTCTATGATAAAAATAAAGATAGCTACCTGATTGGTCGTGATCATATGGGGATCATCCCACTTTACTCAGGTCTTGATACTGAGGGGAACTTCTATATTGCTTCTGAGATGAAAGCCTTGATGCCCGTTTGTAAAACCATTGAAGAGTTCAAACCTGGTCACTACATTAGCAGCAGCGAAGGTGAGTCTGGCGTCTATACTCACTATTACCAACGCGATTGGAAAGAGTTCGACGCAGTAAAAGATAACCCTGCCAGTGTCGATGAGCTAAGAGAAGCACTGGAAGCGTCAGTTAAACGTCAACTAATGTCCGATGTACCCTATGGTGTACTACTCTCTGGCGGATTGGACTCTTCGGTTATCTCTGCGATCACTCAGACATTTGCAAAACGTCGTATCGAAGATGATGATGAAAGCGGCGCTTGGTGGCCACAGCTTCACTCCTTTGCTGTTGGCCTTGAAGGCGCACCAGATCTTATCGCAGCACAAAAGGTAGCCGATGCAATAGGCACCATCCACCATGAGATCACTTTTACCTTCCAAGATGGCATCGATGCCATCAAAGATGTGATTTATCACCTTGAAACCTATGACGTAACGACTATTCGTGCAGCCACACCTATGTACCTAATGGCAAGAAAGATTAAGGCCATGGGCATAAAAATGGTGCTATCTGGAGAGGGAGCCGATGAGCTATTTGGCGGCTACCTCTATTTCCATAAAGCACCAAATGCACAAGCGTTTCACGAAGAGCTGGTCCGAAAACTCGATAAGTTACATCTGTTCGATTGCCTTCGCGCCAATAAGGCGATGGCCGCCTGGGGATTAGAAGCCCGTGTTCCTTTTCTCGACAAAGAGTTTATGGATGTTGCGATGCGCATTAACCCTGAAGCTAAGATGTCTAAAGATGGCAAGATTGAGAAACATATTCTGCGCCAAGCGTTTGAGCATAAGTTGCCTCAAGAGGTTGCATGGCGTCAGAAAGAGCAGTTCAGTGATGGAGTTGGCTACTCTTGGATAGATGGCTTGAAAGACTTAGCTGCTGATAAAGTTGACGATCTCAAACTCGCCAATGCCAAGTTCAGGTTCCCCTACAACACGCCAGAGACAAAGGAAGCTTACTATTATCGCTGCTTTTTTGAGGAACACTTCCCACTCGCCAGTGCAGCAGAGACAGTGCCTGGCGGAAAATCGGTAGCGTGCTCGACTCCAGAAGCACTCGCTTGGGATGAAAGTCTGCAGGGCATTATTGACCCATCGGGCCGCGCAGTTCAATCTGTTCATGAGAGTGCCTATTAAATAATCACTCAATAATAAGCAGTGATGATCTTAATCCTAGAGGGCTAGATTATCGCTGCTTGTTGAGTTTAAGAATCATAGTGAATGCGATTATTTAGCGGGTAAAGAGATACAGCGCTGCATATGCAGGAAATCAATAACACTTAGAGGCTTGAAAAAATAGCTACCTTGAGCAAAATCACAATGATGATCTTGCAGGAAAACCAATTGACTATTGGTTTCAACCCCCTCCGCAATCACCTTAATCTCAAGCGAATGAGCAAGCTCGATAATCGTCGACGCTATGTTTCTATGGGATGGGTCAATGTCTAATTCGGCAATAAAGGAACAATCAAGTTTAATCACATCAATCGGGAGCTGCTGTAGATATTTAAAACTTGAATAACCAGTACCAAAATCATCCAGACTAATTGTGATCCCCATATCATGGAGCTCAATCACCGTTTTTTTCGCCACCTCCATATTGAGTAAAAATACCACTTCAGTGATCTCAATCGTGATAAACGATGACATTTTGGGGTAAACACTTAAGATCTCTTTTAAATCTTCCATGAAACTTTGTGATAGGAAGTGCGATGGAGAGATGTTTATTGTCAATTTTTGTAATCGTTTTGCTGCCATCATTCGGTCAATCTGCTTAGCCACCAGTTCAATAGAGAGCTTGCCTAACCGAGTAATTAACCCACTATCCTCAGCTATCGAAATGAACTTTTCAGGAAGCAGTACCCCTTTATTTGTGTGCTTCCAACGGATCAAGGCTTCAGCAAAGGTCACTTCACCATTTGACAGATCGATGATAGGTTGAAAGTGCATAAAAAACTCGTTTTCAGTGATCGCTTCACACAGTTCAGAGCTTAGTTCTGTTCGCTCCATATTTTTATTAATATGCTCCTGCTCACAAAACTGAAAGCCACTGCCCATGTGTTTCTCCCCCTTAGCTTTATACATAGCGAGATCGGCATTAACCATCAACTCATCACGTGTCATGCCGTACTCAGGGTAGAGTGCGATACCCATGCTTATTTTCGGGATAATTAAATTTTTCTGGTAATAGAAAGGTCTGGAGATGATTTCGAGTACTTGCTCACATTTTGTCACCACAGCTTGGCGATTAGCTATATTAGTTAACACAATAGAGAACTCATCTCCCCCCAACCTGGCAACGATGTCGCTCTCGCTGATATTCAACTTAAATTGATTAGCAATATGTTGCAGCAGATGATCACCAGCGCTGTGACCTAAAGTATCATTGACCTGTTTAAAGTCATTAAGATCAATCAAAATAACCGCTAGATGGCTCTGTTCTTTATCGGCAAGAGAGAGTGCAATATCCAGCTTTTGATTGTATAAAACACGATTCGGCACCATAGTCAGATGATCATAATGAGCCATCTTCTCAACCAACTTGGAGTTCTCAACTCGCTCGTCGATGTCACTGAAAGAACCTGCAATACGAACTACTTCGCCCTTGTCGTTCCATACCGCTTGGCCGACAATCCAAAACCATTTATAGCGCCCTTCACTGGTCAGCACCCGGCATTCAAAATCAAAAGCTTTGCCATTTCTAAAGTGATTTTTCAATACATGGAGTAGTGGCTTTTTGTCTTCATTATGGATAAAAGAGAGGTTTTTAAAACCAAATAGCAACTCCTCCCTGCTGTAGCCAAATAGTGCGATTAAACGATCACTAAAATACCAAGCATCCTCGTCAATATTCCTTTCCCAGACGCCAGCACTGGTCGCCCGCATGGCCAACTGAAACCTCTCCTTAGCATTCTTATGCGCTAAGCTCTCAAGCTCTGCATTAGTCTTGGCAATCTCAAGTTCACTAGTACGGGTTTTAACCATCTGATCAAGTTGCTCATTGATCTGCTGTAATTTCTGATTGGTGTTCCATAACTCCTTACTTTTTTCATTAAGGATCTGCTCCGCTTGCTGCCGAGCACGCTTCTCTCTGTCTATTCTTCGCAGAAAAACTTGTTCTCTGTCCTCAAGTGCACTCATAACTAACGAGGCGCTCGTGTAATATTAAAAATAACGTCGGTCTCGGAATCTTGAGTTTCCGGTGTCCGGCTAATAGTAAAGTCCTCTTTAAAATACTCTGCACAGCCATCGAGCAAGCCTTCAGCAAACGATGCAAATGGCCTTTTAGATTGATAATGCAGTCTAATGTCATTATCGCCTAAACGATCACAGGTAAATTTGGGTAATTCGGCTTGAGGATAAAGCTTATAAACCTCCACATGAATAAAGCTGTCTATTTTAGAAAGCAGATCGAAAGAGTCTTTCATCTCATTAGCAATTTCAGGGTGCCCCTCAATCAACTCCACAAACAGTTTTTTGCCAAATAACCTAACAAGCTCTGTCACAGGTACCGATGAAACCTCACTGAGCTTAACCACTAACTGAAGTAACTCTTGGTGATCATAACTGCCAACAGATGTATATATCCCTTCACTTTGTAACTCACATGACTCAAGTAAAGTATCTAAGGTTTCATATCCGAACTCATCTTCAATCAACTCCATTAACCCTGTGAAAACCATGCCCATCATAACATTAGCCCCTGTTTTAATAAGTAAAACACCTCTTTAATAGGCAAGGAGTACAACCAACATCCAACCCTTAACCCAAAAAAAATCGCAAGAGAGGTACAATATATAAAAAGTATAGTCGCTAAGTAGGTTATCGCTTACTCAGATAAGCGAGTGACGATAAAGTGAAGTTTACATATCCCAGTAGATAACTAGGTGGATTTAATAGATAAGATAAGAGGTAAATTGATGTTAAAGGAGGACAGTAAGGCCTTTAACCCTACTTTACTCGTTGCGATTTGGAGCGGTAAAATGAAAGCGTCGTCCTAGATATGAAAGACGAGTTTAGAGGTAATCCCACCAAACTGCTTTACCTTCCCAAGCGACGCCTCCAATGAGTTTCATTTTATACCAAGATAAGTAAAGAATCCACCTTCTGAAGAAGGTGGCTTTGTATTAGCCCCCTAAAAGGGGGCGTTATCTACTTCAAATCTAATTGCGGCTGCTCCTGTTTTTCAACCTTTTCTTGATGCTTTACATATCTTCGAATCACTTCCTCATTAATCCCCACTGTGTCAACAAAGTAACCTCTTTGCCAAAAGTGATTTCCCCATAGCTTATTTTTCCGAAGATACGGATACTTGCTAAACATTTTCAAAGCAATTTTACCTTTTAAAGCACCCATCAACTTTGAAATCGATAGCTTCGGAGGAACTTTGATAACCAGATGTACATGGTCTATTTGTACATTCAACTCTACAACCACACACCCTAACTGCTCACTATAGACATGAATACATCGGTAAACATCTTTTCCTAACTTATTCTTTAAAATCCTAAACCTATACTTAGGTGTCCAAACTATGTGATATTGACATCGCCAATACACATGCGATGCTTTCTCATATCTACTCATGTTTTTTATCCTCTATTACTTCGCTAAAAGTTAGAGTTCAATTAACATGAGTAGATATTCAGGCAAAGCCTAATTGATGATAACCACCTACTGAAGTAGGTGGTTTAGGGCTGAAAACAAAAAAGGAGCCTATACTCCTTTTTAGGCACTTAACATTAAATATTTAACATGGCTGCAATTAAACCAATCACACCACCAAATACCCCGCCCCACACCACTAACCAACCTAAGTGTTCACGGATCATCTCTTGAATAATGTCCTTCACCAATTCAGGCGTGAGCTCATCTAATCTTTGTGTGACTATTTCATTGACTTTAGTACGCATATCGTCAAGAACATCGGGGCGTTCAAGCTCACTCTTAACCAAGTTAATAAAATCTTCACTCTGTGATATATCCACTAAAGAGAGCTTCATCTTTTCAATAAAAGGTTCTCTTAATGGCGTAATCGCCTCACTACCACCAAACATGGCCAACATACCGCCTAATGAGGATTGCTCAACAGTGGTTACCAGCGCATCAAACGCCGGGGCCAGATCGATCTTTTCAATAACAGGTTGCAGGTTAATATGCGACTCAACACCTTCAGCTGATAAAAAGCGATCAATATTCTCATCGGTAAAAAACTGCTTCATCATTAAGTTAGCGATCCCAGTCTTAAACTCTTCGAAGCGTGTCGGGATCACACCTGAGCCATACAAGCCAGGTATTTTCTCAAACAGCATATGTACTGCTAACCAGTTAGTCACTGCACCTGAGAGGGCAAATAAGCCAACACTAAAAATGATCGGCTGTGCCAACAGATACCCAGATACGACCAAAATGGCCGCTATAAGATTAGTAATAACGCTCTTATTCAATCTCTTACTCCAACATTAAAAACTGAAAACAGCGCATGATATCATAAGGATCTCATCTTTCATCAATACTGGAGGAGGAGGAGAAAGAGAATAAGTAAAGAGGATATTAAATAAGCAGGAAGCCTTCGCCTTCGATGTTATCACGTCTTACGGCAACCACCTGAGCTTCATCGGCCAACTCTTTTGCTTTAGCCACTAAAGCTGTCGCGATCCCACTTCCTCGATAATCTTCAAGCACAAAAAGATCATCAAAATACCATAGAGGTTTAAGTAAAATTGTTGAATATGAAGGAAATAACTGAATAAAACCGACAGGAACATCGGATTTAAATGCTAAAAAGATCACTGAATCATTCTCAAAAAGCCTAGCTTGGATGAAGGCTTTGCAATCCTTAAGATTACTCTCCCTCCCCAAACACATGCGATACTCATCAAATAGAGTGGCTAGTGCGTTCAGGTCATCATCTATTGCTATTCTTATGTACATTTTCATTCCTTGAAATCAATTTTCCGTTTTAGCAACGATTATAAAGTTCAAACAGTTATAGGAGGGATAGTAACAACTTTTCTATGAGTTACAAAACCTTAACTTAGATTTATTTTTACTATCATCAAAATAAATCTATCAAGGATGCTATTTTAATTCTTCAAAGCTGGACTACACTTTAACTCAGGCAGAGGCCATCAACATCGAACTTAAGTCTAAAAACAACCCAGTATTAGATTGGAGTCAATGAAAGGCCTAAGAGCTCAGATTGAAATCACAACTCCGCTGAGCTGTAACGAAAGCATTTACCGTAACGCTATAGCCCATTCACACTATTTGTCGTTAAGGAGATAGATATGCAGTCACCATATAGTACCCCAGGAGCTTTAGGCTGGCATGAATTAACCTCTAACTCTTGTGAGGATGCATTTGGCTTCTATGGCAAAGTTTTTGGCTGGACATTTAAAACCATGCAGATGTCTCATGGCCCTTACCATATAATTGAAAATGAAGGTGTCGGCATAGGGGGAATCGCACCAAACCCCTGTCCGCAGCAGGAGAGTCATTGGACGGGATATATCACGGTCGATGATGTTGATGAAGTTGCAATAAAAGCAAAGTCTTTAGGTGGAGAACTGCTCTATGGACCTGAAGACATTCCTGAAGTGGGTAGGCTTTGTTGGATAAAAGATCCCCAAGGCGCCATCATTGCAGCAATTACCTATGAAAAAACAGATGATTGAGAATGCGTACTAGTTACCATCACGGGGAACCTTTCTCAGATCTTTATATTCATAAGAGAGCGCATGTATCCTATCAAGCGGCGTTCCATTTAAGAAAACAAGCTCCTGTCCTTTATTAACAAAGTTAGGCTCTCCACAAAGAAATACACGTTGTGGGGAGTCAGACAGTGTCTGGCTATCAAACTGATGAAAGCTCATCGCCACCTCAAATGGATCCCCTGTCTGTACCCTTGTCGAGCTCTTACCGCTTCCCATCTGCTCCACACAAGCTAGATAGGTCATATTTCGGTGCTCTAACATTAGCTTTAATAACTTACTATGGTGATAAAGATCCGCTTCATTCTTAGCCCCGTGGTAGAGGTAGATCTCCCCTTTGTGCCCTTGGGAAAGCGCATCTCTTATTATTCCGTAAACAGGTCCAAGTCCCGTTCCGGTACCAATTAATATCAAGGTGTCATTTTTATACTCGCTCCTATAGCAACAATCCCCCCAAGGGCCTTGAATAAGCAAGCTTTCACCGACACTGGCATGATTAAATAACCAATCACTGAACTGACCATTGTACTTTCTGCGAATATGCAGCTCTATCAGTTTGGAGTCAGGGTCGTTGGTTATGGAATAACTACGGGTCAGACCATCAAAACGACGCAAGTTAATATATTGACCCGCACTGTGACTCACCTCTTCGCTGGGTTCAACGAGGATCTTAACCACAGAGTCAGAGAGGTATTGCTTCTCATGTATATGGGCTGTAATAAACAAATTTTGTACTAAAATGGATTTAAGCTTAAGGTCCTGTGTCGGTTTACATTGGCATGCGCAGATATACGCATCGGATTTAAGCTCACTGGTCAGCCCTCTTTGGGCGCCAGAGGGAATATCTCCACCGGTATGCTGTACCAAACAGGTTTTACACGCCCCTTTCCTACATGAGTAGTTCAAAGAGTGACCTTGGCGGATCAGCGCATCGAGAACGGTTTCGCCCTCCAGAGATTCAACACTTTGTTCATCAAAATAAAATCGAGTCATTTTCACTTCACCCAACCAAATGATTTGTTACATATATTTGCAGAAACAGAGAAAAAGACGAGTCTATCTAGTTGATAATGAGTGTTTATATTCTATCAAGTTAGGTAAAATACTCTCTCTTTAAATATCTCTATACGATAAAGGTAAGTATGTCTGCTAAACCCAAAAAAGCGATAAATTTAAAACAAATCTATCGTCAACTCCCCCGTTACCAAAAACTTTTAGTTCTGGTATTAGCACTCTACTTATCATTCGTTACCTTGCTTGGCCTACTTATCCCTTCGATAGCCGAGCAGCAGCTTCCTATTCAGCTAAGCGAGACATTAAAACGACCCGTTAGCTTAAAAGATGTTTCAATCAACCCCTTTAATCTTCATGTATCACTCACAGAGCTGCACATTTTCGAAGAGGACAACACCAAGTTTACTGGCTTTGCTGCACTCAATTTCGAACTAAGCTTTTGGCACTCACTGATAAATGGCGCCATAAGCATCAAAGATGTGACATTAACAGGCCCTTACCTGCTCGCTGAACGTTTAAGCCAGACTGAGGGGGCTGAATTTAACTTCTCTGATATCATCACTGAGATGACTAACACCACAACAAGCGCACCCAGCGAAGAGAATCCCGCAACACTTCCCCATATCATGGTGGAGAGATTAGCGATTGTCAGTGGAAACCTTAACTTTATAGATACCCTTACTGATAGCCAGTTAAGTTACCCAGATATTAACCTTGATATCAAGGGGTTCGATACATTAACTGAGATAAGTAACCAACAAAATGCCGCCAATAGGTTTTCAATTCGTTTACAGGGTAAAAATGGTGGTGAGATAGCCACTCAAGGCCAACTTCAGCTCTCCCCCCTAAATATCACGGGATCACTACAGCTTAAGGAGATAGCTTTACCTGAGTTTTGGTCATTTATCTCAGAAGAGTTTCAGGCTCACTTAGACACAGGCAAGTTTAATTTCAGCACAGATTTTGCCCTGTCAATGAGTGAGACTTCGGTTGAGCAGCCACTAATCCTGACAACAAGTCAGGGACAGTTTGCACTAAAAGATATCCTATTTACTCATGAAAATCGTCCACTTATCTCTCTGCCACTTTTTGCAGCAGAAAATATCGCACTAAATCTAAGTCAGCAGCAACTGCAGATCTCACGGCTCTATAGTGAGAAATTGACTTTAGATGGTCATGTCTCTGCTGCAGGTCTAGACCTTGTGCCACTGTTTATGCCTAATTTTATCTCGACTAAGACAAAAGAGCCTGGCGACACACAAGCTGCAGAGGTAAACACTGAAACATCTACACCTTTACCGAAGTTAGCTGTCATCGATGAGCCTAGCGTCGAAACGGCGTCTACTTGGTCCGCGATAATTGACAAAGTCGAACTCAAAGAGTTCGATATCAAGGTAACAGAAAACCTTGCGTCAGATAACACTCAATGGCAGGTTTCTCCCCTAAACCTCACAACAGGTAAGATCTATTCTGACCTTAGATCTCCGGTGCAATATCAACTAGATTTAGCCATTAATAGCGCAGGACAGTTCAATGCTAGTGGGGAGTTAAATCTCAAACTGCAACGTATAGAGAGTAAAATATCTCTTGAAGATTTCTCACTTCCCCAGCTTCAGGCTTATCTCTCTCCTTACCTCAACATACAGTTAGAGCAAGGTAGGTTAGATGCACATGGCGTTGTTAAAGCCAGCTCTATCGATGATCTAGTCTTCAGTGGTGATGCGGCGATTAATGATCTATTCGTCAAAGATACGATACAAAACAAAGCGCTATTAAAATGGCAATCTATGACTCTCAGTCAGCTGAGTTTAAATCAAAGTAAACACCTCTTATCCATCGATGCGATAGATTTTGTCAAACCTTACAGTCGACTCATCATTGCAGAGGATAAATCCACTAATATTGGCGGATTGGTAATTGCTCAGGCTAGCGATGAAGCAAATCAAGAGAGGCTAGCGAAGTCAAAGCAAGATAAGCTGAAAATTCTGATTGGAAAGCTTGGGTTTACTCAAGGCTCGACCTTCTTCGCCGATAATTCACTCACTCCCAACTTTGCAGCCAGTATTGAACAACTAGAGGGGCAAGTGAGTCAGTTATCTTCAACATCAACATCACCTGCTAAAGTTGATATCAAAGGAAAAATTGATAAATATGCGCCTGTTACACTCAAAGGAGAGATAAACCCACTACTTGAGATGCCCTATCTGGATCTTGCCCTAAAATTTGCAAATGTCGAATTAACCTCTGTCAATCCCTACTCAGGCACCTACGCAGGCTACTATATCGATAAAGGTCAGCTTTCTTTAGATCTAAACTACCAGTTAGAGGAGAACAAACTGCAAGGCAGCAACCATATGGTGGTCGACCAACTGACCTTAGGAGAGCGAAGTGACAGTAGTTTAGCCACTAGCCTGCCTGTCACCCTTGCGATTGCACTACTACAAGACAGACACGGTGTTATCGACCTTGGTCTTGATGTCTCAGGCGATCTGGACTCGCCAGAGTTCAGTTTCGGTGGCATTATTTTGACCGCATTTACCAATGTGATCACTAAAGCCGTAACCGCCCCCTTTAGCCTGCTTTCTGGGATCTTTGGCGACAGTGACGCGTTAGATAGTATCGCCTTTGGCTCCGGTTTAGCCAAGATTAGCGACAGCGAAGCTGACAAACTTGAAACCTTAACCAAAGCACTAACAGAACGTCCTAAGCTGACCTTAAGTGTTGAAGGTGCCATTGACCCAATTGCAGATAGCCAAGAGCTTAAAATGCATATGCTCACTCAAAAATTGGCTCAAATCGGAAAAATTACTCCCGATGTCATGCCACGTAAACTGTCAGCAAGCCAGTTTCCAACTCAAGGCCCTCTATCAGATGCGCTTATCTCCCTCTATGAGAGTGAAGTTGGCAGTAAAGCTGATGAGATAAAAGCACAGATAATGGCAAAAAATGAACAAGATGAAACTCAATTAAGTGATGAAGAGCTCAATATCCAATGGCATATCGCCCTGTATAATTTAGTCTTGAATCATCAAGAGGTCGATGAGCTTATGTTAGGGGATCTAGCCACCGAACGAGCCCTTGCGGTCAAGGCACACTTAGTGGATATCAATAAATTGGAACCATCACGGATATTCCTTCTCGATAGCCGCATTGATACTAATCAAGGTGCTCAGGAAGCAATATTAACCTTAGGGGCAGAGTGATCCCAACAACATGAGTATTTAATCTTAAGCTTGCATGGGTTACACTCTGGCCGATTTCGATTCTATCAGAGGTAACCCATGTTTATTGTTCGTTGGTTTTTAGGTCGCATTATCTTACTGCTCAACTTTATCTTCACACCGAAGAAGCGTAAACGTCCTCAGGATGAGCAAACCATGATAGATGCAGCGACTGAGCAGTTAGCCCTATATCAATATAAAGCCTGTCCCTTTTGCGTAAAAGTACGTCGTGCAATGCGTAGACAAAGCTTAAACATTGCAACCTTAGATGCAAAACAAGATCCTCATAAAAGCACCTTAGTCAGCGAGGGTGGACAAGCAAAGGTCCCCTGCCTTCGTATCGAAGAGAATGGAGAGATACGTTGGATGTATGAGTCTTCAGATATCATCAACTATCTGGATAAACGATTCGCGTAATAGACAAAACTAAAAAGCGACCCATACAGGTCGCTTTTGTTTTTAAGCTAATAATTTTATAGCCCCGCCATCATACCTTTAAGCACCAGATCTTGGTAACTCACTAAACCTAAAATCTCACCATTTTCAACCACTGGTGCCTTAGAGATCCCAAAGCGTTCAAACAAACGCGCACAGTAACGTACATCCATCTCAGCATTCACTGAAAAAACGGGTTTTAGCATGATCTCATAGATATTGACCCGCTCAGGAGCCTTATCTTTTGCCAAAACTTGCTTAGCAATATCACTCATCAACACAATACCAAACTCATCATTTTCATGGCGTTTATTAACAAACAGAACTTTTACATCCTGCTCAATAGCATGTTTGACAGCATCAGCGACGGTATGAAGACCATCGACCATGACATACTTGTTTGTCATCACATCTGAGTTTCGAACGACTTTACGCTGACTCATATCTGGTCCTCAATATCTTTGCTTATCTCTCTCACTTGATGGGCAACGCCCACAGCGTCTTCAACATCTATCTGTATCGCAATCCCCTGTCCGGGATTAGTGTCAAACTCGCCGACACGATTAATGGTTTCGAGTATCACACGACTCTTATGCTCCTCCACCAAAAAGAGCACCACATCTCGTTGTACATCCAATGTGAGTCCCATAAAGGTTTTCTTCTTCTCCAACCCCTCACCTCTAGCATGATTGATAACGGTTGCCCCTGTCGCCCCCGCTTCTCTCGCCGCATCAAGGATACGGTTAGTGGTACTATCATCGATAAAGGCAATAATGAGTTTAAAACGCATCTTTAACTCCCAATAATCTCTTTTATTAACTATTCAGTTGTTTGCAAATCAACGCTGCTTAAATCCGATTATCAATCAGACTAAGGCGTATTGTTTTGCTCCTTCACTGAGCGTCTTTTATCTAAGAGTTCAACAATTTGTGCATAGCCCATCACACTTATCATAGGAAAGAGGCTCGCAAATGCAATCAAACCAAACCCATCGATTAACGGATTACGCCCCTCTACGTTTGTTGCTAAACCTAAACCCAGCGCAGCAACGAGAGGCACTGTAACTGTTGATGTCGTCACGCCACCTGAATCATAGGCCAGTGGAATGATCATTTTGGGGGCATAAAAGGTCTGGATAACCACTATGATATAGCCCGCCATAATGTAGTAGTGAATAGGGTCTCCAACCACAATCCTAAAACAGCCCAAAGCTATGCCAAAGGAGACCCCTATCGCGACAGAGATCCGCAGCCCTTGAACCCCAATAGCCCCCGCTGAGACCTCATTGGCCTTTATTGCCACAGCGATTAATGACGGTTCAGCTATCGTAGTACTAAAGCCTATTGCAGCCGCAAATATATATACCCACAGATAATCCTGCCAAATTATCGCTTCATCCGGTCCTAAGTTGGGGTGGATGAACTCGACGCTAGTTAACTGCTCAGCCATGGTTTCGCCAATGGGAAAAAGTGCCAATTCAAGCCCCACTAGAAATAGGGTTAAGCCGACAATTACATAGAAAAAACCCAGCACGACTTTATGCCAGTTTGCAATAGGACGTTTTAATACACCAAGCTGAAAGCCAAACAAAATTACCGCAATTGGGATCACATCTCTGGCGGTCAATAGCAAGGTGTCCAGTAAGCCTTTAAGCATCTCCATCAAAACACCACCATGCCGTAGATAAGTACAAAGATCATTGGCGTCAAACTCGCAAATGCGATCAAGCCAAACCCATCTAACATCGGGTTCCTCCCCTTAATCACACTGGCGAGCCCCACCCCTAGAGCAGTCACTAAAGGCACGGTAATGGTTGAGGTGGTCACCCCTCCAGAGTCATAGGCGACTCCAATAATACTTTCAGGTGCAAAGCCAGTCAGTACCATGACGGTAACGTAACCGCCTATAATCAGGTAATGAATTGGCCAACCTTTTAAGATACGCACCACACCAAGCAAAATAGCTAAGCCAACTGAGATAGCGACTGTAAGCCTCAACCCCATCGCATAACTGTCCATCGACGCTTTATCTTCATTAATTGCCCCCGCCTCTGCCGCCACTTGTGCCGCTTCATTTGCAACAGCTGTCAAGGCAGGTTCAGCCAGTGTTGTGCCAAACCCCAAGGAAAATGAGAACAGGACTAACCAGAAAACGCTCCCCTTACGGGCAAGAGCTTGCGCCAAGGACTCACCAATGGGAAACAGCCCCATCTCCAGTCCAAAAACAAAAAAGGTCAACCCAAAGACAATAAACACAAGGCCTATCATGATAGAGAACAGATCAGTGGGGGCTTGTTGCAGAATAAAAATTTCAAAGAAGCTCACCACCAAAATGATGGGAACAAGATCCTTAAAACTTGACAGCAAAGATTGCAGCAGTTTGAAAATAGCGGCCATTAACACTCCATGTGGCTGTTTAACTTAGATAAAACTTAAGTAAGCAAATCTAAATTAAGCTAAAAGTCATCGAGCAAAACCTAAGGTAAATATGGCGTTAAAGCCTGTATTTCAGGTCCTACCTTCCTCTGAATATGACTCATTTCAGTGTGCCATTTGAGTCGTAAATAGCAAGAATTAACCAGTACGATTTGCCTATTACTTGAGCGAAATCAAGTTTATCCCCTTCAATTCAAGTTAGGAGGGTTAAAGGTAAAAGATTGTCAGTATGATGCAAACTTGTTGAAAATTGAGTTATGCTGCATAAAGTTAATTGAGACTGATGGTGGGACACGGACTGTACATTCCCTGCAATAGCAACCTCAGTCAAACAGATGTCGACACTAAAATAATAAGAACAGATATGCTTAATAATAAAATTGCCCTTATGCTTTCACTTACTCTGCTCACGGCTTGTGCGAGTAAAAAAACCGATCCTGAGGATTTTAAGCTCAGCGTCAAAGACAGGTTTAGTACCAATATAAAGGGTGACGGTATTAAGCTATTTACCTACAAGGCCCAGCTTGCCAACCTTGCAGAACCTGATTTTCCTTTACCTCATAATGAACGAATTGAGCAGGTAAAGAGGAAGAGCCGAGCACAATCTGGTAAACGTTATAAGCAACCCGACCTCAGCGATTGGACTCAACAGATAGAGCTAGGCCTCTCTAAAACCTTAGCCATGACAGGTTACTGCCGAGAGGGATTTATGGAGCTAAGTCGTATTATTGAGGTAGGCAGAGCTGAGATCCGTGGTGAGTGTAATGAAGGAGCAACAGAAGCCGATAAGCAAAAATTCTCCTCATAATAATGTAGCCGCGCATATTTGTGGCTTGATGGAGCAGATTAAGTTAAAATCCGCTCCCGGATTTACAATCCAGCCACAGAAGCTAAGCTGGCTGGAGAGATAGCAGCATATTGGTAGAGAGCTATGAACAAAAAACAGAAAATGATCAAACTTACGGCTAAACGTGCCAAGGCCCGTAAAAATAAGCATACAGCTCCTACAATCAAAAAATATGTCTCTAAAGGCGATCGCGCAAAAGCCCTAGCTCAAGAGCAGGCAGAAGCTGCACTATCAGGTAAGCAAACTGCTGAAGAGGTGCAAAGCACTACAGAAGCAGAGCAAGAGCAGCAAACTGATACGCCTGAAACAAACTAGAAGATCCCATTACAAATAAAAAAGGGAGCTTAGTAGCTCCCATTTTTATGCGTGTCACTGAGGCGTCAACTGGCTTTATCACCTGTCGGCTTTATAAACTCTCTCACTTCGCTCCCAGCTTCTGCATCTTGCTCCTCTGTTATCTGCGCCATCAGCGCACATGAGGACGATAATGCATTAGTACTACTCGGGCTTAACTCGGTATCAAACTCATCTTGCTCATCACTCACAGTGGATGCGAGCTCTTTCGATGCATCAGCTCTTACCTTGTCCACTAATCGAAAAGCAGTATAAACACCTAATATTGCGAAAATTATCGCCCCGATAACTTGCCCCACCAACACACCATAAACCCCTCCCCACTGAGCGCCAAAATAGACAAATGGGATAGTACCTATGGTCGCTTTACCCACATTAAAAAAGGTGGAGTACTTTGCTTTACCTAGATTATTAAAAGAGGCATTAGCCACAAATAACGCACCAGAAAAAACAAAGAAAACGGCAATATAAGTACAAAAGAACCGAATAATTTCCGCACTGTCTCCCTGCATATCAAATACAGAGATAATCTGATCCTGTAACAGCATTAAGATCAAAGAGACGCCAACAACGTACATGGCACAAAACTGCAGGGCTTTGGTTAAGCTCTCTCTCACTCGATCAAATTCATGAGCACCATAATTCTGTCCTACAATAGGGCCAACGGCTCCCGATAAAGCGAATATCATTCCAAAGCAGACAGGAACTAAACGCCCTAATACCGCCCAGCCAGCAACATAGCCATCACCAAAATCTGCAATCGCTCGGGTCACTACAGCATTACCTATGGGCGTGGCGATATTGGTTAGCATGGCCGGCGCTGCAATTGCGAAAATAGCGCTAAGATCTGTCTTAAAACTCCCAAAATCAAACTGCCCAAACAGTTTGTGCTTGACGATAACACCGCGCGCAGCGATAAACAGCACCCCCGCCCTAGCCAAGACAGAAGCAACCGCCGCCCCCTCTATCCCCATCCCCAATGCAAAGATAAAGATGGGATCAAACACCAAATTGATCCCTCCACCACCAAGCGTTGACATCATAGAGAGCTTGGCATCTCCCACAGCTCGAAGTGCAGCGCCCAGTGCCATAGCAAGGCAGATAAGTGGCAGTGAGGGCACTAAGATATAGAGATAGCCAGCAGCAAGCTCTGCGGTATGTCCTGTCGCTCCAACTAAAGAGAGCAATTCTGGAATAAAATAGGTCACCACAGCCGAGACTAACAGTGACATCAAGAGTGTCACAACGGCGCAATTGAGTAGTAAGCGCTTAGCTGCCTCCATCTGTTTGGCACCGATAGCACGGGATACCAGTGCACCAAGTGCTATGGATAAACCAATACCTATGGAGGTGGTAAAGAAAGAGATAGTTCCGGCATAACCGACCGCAGCAGCAAGCTCCTGCTCACCGAGTAAGCTCAAGAAGAAAATATCGATTAAATCGACCACAAATAGCGCGGATATCCCCACCGCTGAAGTCGAACTCATCACTAAGATGTGACGCATTATCGAACCTTGAACAAATTTAGCTGTAGTCATCTCTATCCTTGAACTTATATTATTAATATTTGGTGCTATATTTCCGCTTCCAACTCACTACCGCAATGATCGCAGTAGCAGGCATCACTCTCATGACCTGTTTTAAGACAGTTACTACAGCGACGAAGATCTTTACTTTTTCCCATCTCTTGGGAGATCTCTGCCGTTAAAATACCTGTCGGGATCGCAATAATCGAATAGCCAAGCAGCATGGTAAATGCAGCGATGGCTTGACCTAGGTTAGTACCAGGAGTGATATCGCCATACCCCACCGTGGTGATGGTCACTATGGTCCAATAGATAGACTTAGGGATTGAAGTAAACCCATTTCCAGGCCCTTCAACCACATACATTATTGCACTGAGCACCATCACGATCAGACTGACAGAGAAAAAGAAAATAAACACTTTGCGACCAGACTGTAACATAGCTCTGAGCAATACATTGCCTTCACTAAGATATCGTAACAATTTCAGCACTCGGAAGATCCTGAACAACCTCAGAATACGAATGACTAACGTAAAGTTTGCTCCAGGGAAGAGCAGTGCCAGATAACTCGGCAAAATAGAGAGCAGATCGACAACCCCATAGAAACTCCTCACATATTGCACTGGTTGAGCAGAGCAGTAGAGTCTCAACAGATACTCGATGGTAAAAACAATGGTAAAAAACCACTCTAATACACTAATTAGTTGGCCATACTGGCTATTTATCGAGGCAACAGTATCGAGAAATACTAAGGTCACACTCAAAATAATGCAGATGATTAAACTGATATCGAAATAGCGACCGAGTCTCGTATCTGTACCAAATATCACTCTTCTTAACTTAAGCTTTATCGTGTCTTCTTGATTTATTTGCGTATCTTGTTCCATGAAACCTATTCCCCACCATTGGAATCAAGTATTTTGCCACTATTAACCCATAATACCAATGGCAGCACCTGTGACAGAAAATTCGATTTAAGCAGCACACTTAGGTTACTATACTAAAATACGTTAATTCGATTATTGAGCTTCACAATACATGTACAGAACTCTTTTACTGCTCACCTCTCTATTTTTACTCTGTGCTCTACAACCAAGCATGGCTGCCAGCTCAAAACAGCACTCCCCCGATAGTTCATCAACCTCAAGCTTAGGAAAAGTAGATCTTGTCGTTGTAACAAAGTCAGAAGCAAAAATGGTGTTAATGCGTAACGGAAAAGTGATGCGTCAATACCGGATCGCCATGGGCGATAGACCCAAAGGCCACAAGCTTAAAGAGGGAGATCAGCGCACTCCAGAAGGCCGTTATATCTTAGATTACAAAAAGTCCGATAGTGCTTATTACCGCGCAATCCATATCTCATACCCCAATGATGAGGATAAGCTCAGAGCCAAAGCTCTGGGCATTAGCCCTGGGGGACAGATCATGATCCATGGGCAAAACCCCAACTCATCTCTGACACCTGAAGAAGCGCAGAAATTTAACTGGACCGATGGCTGTATCGCCATCACTAATCGACAGATGGATGAGTTATGGGGCTCAATTGAACCTGGTACTCCCATTGAGATCTGGCCTTAGTCAAAAACAATAAGTATCCAAACACTCAGAAAAACCAATCAATACACTGGAAATGAAAGAACTCATTAATGAATAACTCTCTTACTCTTGCTGATTTACATAGCAGTTGGCCTGACTTTACTCACAACATTAATCTCTTTTTAGAGGAGCTAGGCTTAGACCAATTAAGCCTTGAATGTGATCATGCAGCACTCAGGGTAAATAGCACTTCAGTTGCCGATGAGCTCAGTAACGCACTGTGCAACGATGGAGTGGTGATCTCAAACAATATGATTAATGGTCGCCCAATACTCATTATCGAGCTCAATACACCACTGCAACTAACTAACCTCACCATTGACTGTATTGAACTCCCCTATCCTGGGAGTAAACAGTACCCTATCGAAGGTTGGGAACATATCGAATTAGTATTGCCATGTCAGGCGAATAACTGTGAGCAATTAACCCAAGCGTTAGTTGAAAGAGTGCCCCATTTAGCCGATGTGATTGATAATAAAACGGAGACAAAGGTTAAATTAAGCTCACCATCAGGGGAGTATGAACGCCTTGCCAATCCAACCATCGCCTTTAAAAAGGGCAATATCTGCATCAAGGTTCACCCCCACGGCATTAAAGAGGTGATTGCTTCAGAGCAATCATAAGCTCGGAGTAGAGACACAAAAAAGGTGAGCCAACGGCTCACCTTTATCGACAGTTCAACACTGACTTACTCTATTTTCTCGATATAAAGGATCACTTCCCCAACCTTAAAACCAAACTTTGTCATCTCAGTTTTATTGAATAGACGCTGCTCATCAAACAGAAACATCCAATCATCAAGTGTTACTTGCAAACTCTCTCCATCTACCTCTATCTGCAGATCATATTGCCAAAAGAGTGCAGAGCCTCGAGTTTCCCCATACGCCCTACCTACCACGTCACCAGCTTCACCAACATAGAGACTCTCCCCCTCTTTAGTCAGCTGCCAAACCCGAGTAGAACTCTCGCCATCATCAAACTCAAACCACTCTTTAATCTCACCCTTATCTCCCTGCCAATTAGCATCAATATCGGCTTTAAAGCGGCGCAGCAACTTACCTGAACGATCTAGTACTATTCCGTAAGCCACTAGCTTGCCATTGAAAAACTCATTCAAATGAAGCTCTGGAGTGGTTTCCTTATAATCCTCTAAGCTAGGCGTACTACAAGCGGCCAGACACAGAGCAAACACTGTCAATAGATACCTTTTAAACAATATACTCACTCTACGTTCCCCATTAACTTCGCCCTTAATTTAGGCTTTGTGGTCTTCTCTGATAGCCAGATATCTAAAAATGCTCTGCCAAACTGATTATCATCTACCTGTCCCAGCCTTTTGACCGTTTGACCCTCTTGCCCCGAATAAAACGTACTCTCACCGTCTTTACTAACATAAATAATCAGCTCATCACCTTTGCTGATATCCGGCCAGATAGTGGGTAACTCTGCAGTCCACTGATTTATTAGCGCCTGATTGATCCCAAGGTGGAGCCATTGATCTTTTGTCGCATCAATTAAATCATCGCTATCAATATCTCTGTAGTACTCTATCTTCAATGCTTTGGGAAACGACTCCTCTTGGTAAGGAAGTGATTCAACATAAAGCTCTGCTCGATAGATGGTCCAAAAAAGATAATCCATCTCGCCTTCACCAGATTTAATCAGTTGAGGAAATGGTGAAGCACTAACACTCAATGAAAATATCGATAAAACAAGATACAGTATTTTCATCATGCCCCCTTTTTATCCAGTGCAAAATCAAGTCTCAAGTGCCGATACCCAATCACTAATGAGGGTAATAGGCCTGCCCAAACTGCGGCTAAAATCAGTAACCCATTAAGCTCAGCCACTCCCCACTCTAGTGCACCAAGCTCTGCACCCAATCGATAGCTTAGTGGACCAGCAATCGCGCCGATTAGTGCACTAAGAACAAGTGGCATAGCCATCAACCACTTTAGACTGTGGTTGAAACTGATAATAAACATGACCCAAATCAGTATTAACCAAAGTGGGAAGACCTCAGCAGAGGTATGAAATACCCCTAAATCTATCAACACTTTATCTACTGCCACACCGATTGGCAGTAAAATAAGCAGCCGAATATCTTCTTTTACAGTTGGCGATAATAAGAGGTGCAGTAAAAAAATGGCTATCAAATAGGGCCACGCTGTATCGGTGTATATTGCCGATACAAACCAAGTCGCCTGAAACAAAACAAGATTAATAAGCCAAAATCGTTTCATTTTTATAACCTATATGCTCAGGCTTTCGAGCCACGACATGATGAGTACTGATCACTCGTTCAAGAAAAGCCCCTTCACAATAAGCAAAATAAAATAACCACAAGCGCTTAAACTCTTCGTCATAGCCTGTTGAGGCAAGATAATGCCACTCCTGCTCGAACCTCTCTCTCCAATCATTCAATGTTCTGGCATAGTGAACACCAATATCATCCATTGCATCAATCACCATATCCGTATCACTGGCTATATGATGCGCCATGATATTAACTGAGGGTAAACAACCACCAGGAAAGATGTATTTCTGAATAAAATCAACACTACAGCGATATTTATCATAACGTTGATCAGCGATAGTAATCGCTTGGATCAACATCTTGCCATCAGGCTTTAACAAACCACTACAGATACTAAAGAAGCCTTTTAGATACTCATGCCCTACCGCTTCTATCATCTCTATTGACACAAGTTTGCTGTATTGCCCTTCAAGCTTGCGATAGTCAGACTTAAGCAAGGTTATCTGCTCACTCAGACCCAGAACCTCTATTCGGCGTTTAGCATAGAGATATTGTTCATCGGATATCGTAGTAGTCGTTACTTTGCAGCCGTAATGAGTAGCTGCATGTATTGCCAAACCGCCCCAACCTGTCCCTATTTCAATAAGATGATCTGATGGATTCAGTTCCAATTTCTGGCATATCTCATCCATTTTATTGAGTTGAGCACTGTCTAAATCCTGAGCTTTGTCACTGTAAATGGCACAAGAGTAGAGCATTTCAGGGTCAAGAAAGTGCTTATATAGATCATTGCCGATATCATAGTGAGCAAGAATATTTTGCTTTGAGCCCTTCTCAGTATTGGCATTTTGAAAGCGTAGAAACTGATTCTTTAATTTACTCAACCACTGAGTCTTACTATCTAACTCATCCAGTTGAGACTGATTTCTTGCCATTATCTGAATCAAGGTGGTTAAGTTACTGCAGGTCCACTGCTGAGCAATGTAGCTTTCAGCGCCGCCGATACTCCCATTTTGAATAAGAGCACGGTAAAACTCACTGTCTAATACCACTATTTTACTTTTCAGCTCTGAGTGAATATCGCCAAACCCCAAAGTACAACCCGCTTCATCAATCTCAACATAGCCACCTTGAAGTCGAGATAGTACCTTATGCAGTAGCAGTCGATACCGGTCAATTAACCAAGAGGACTTAACTAGGGATATCTGTTTTTGCGTACTTTCCATTGTTAACCTCGATAGTACATTCAATATGTTAAAGTGTGACTTACCCTTCAGGGTGAGCAATAAAAGGAACTTTTTTCAAAAACAGTTTTAACGCTTGCCAATAGATCCCGAATACAATATTGACACTCATAACAGGCAGGCTTAACCAAGTTTTAAACAGGTGACGTCGGCTAATCTCCCGCTTATTCAACGCCAAACTGGCTTCAAACTGCTTGCCCTCTTTATGATTTTCAATCCGTACAAACGCTTTATCTGAAGGCGGAATAACTCGCCAGTGATAACGCATATCCATCTCCATAAACGGCGACACATGAAATGCTTTATCAATCACCATATCCCCTTTCATATCAATAAGGTAGTAATGGCATTGGTTCCAAGGAGTATTACTCACTTCAGCAAGCATATACTGACAAACATCGTTTTTGTCGTAACAAAAGTAAAAGTTTATGGGGCTAAAATAGATACCGAAACAGCGACACTGAACTAGCATCAATACTCGACCATCTATCGGTTTACCGCCTAACTGTTCAACTTTATTAGCAATACGTTCTTTAAGCTCTCCTGGTTCACTTTGGAGGTAATCTTTTTCACGAAAACGGATAGGGTTAAACCAATTTAGCCCTAAGATATAACTTTGATGAAATACCTGTTCCTGCTCATCAATATCGATAGCCATCATGTAGATAGAGTAAGTGAATTCATGTTCAAACGTTCCCTGCCTACGGTGATACACCAGCCCTTGGTAGATGCCACTTTTCATAAAGTAAGTCCAAAACGTTCAGTCACGTCTACCGCACTGTGAACGCCGTCTTCATGGAAACCGTTATACCAATATGCACCAACAAAATGGGTATTATGCTTACCGCAGATCTCTCTTCTTCGCTTTTGAGCGTTAACCGTATTGCTGTCTAGCACCGGATGATCATATTCAAAGCGTCTAAGAATCTTCTCTGGGTTAATGTAAGCGGTTTGATTTAAGGTCACACAAAATGCACTTTTCGATTCAATTCCCTGCAATATATTCATGTTGTAGGTCACATTAGCTAAAGAGTCTTTTTGACCATCAAGCATATAGTTCCAGCTTGCCCATGCCAGCTTTCGTTTAGGCAATAAAGACTCATCGGTGTGCAGTACTACTTCATTACTCTGATAAGGTATCCCTGATAACACCTGAGTCTCTTTCTCAGATGGGTCCATCAGTAGTGACAGTGCTTGATCTGAATGACAGCTAAAAATCACTTCATCAAACACCTCCACTCGCCCGTCATTAAAATAGAGCTGTACCCGCTCCTCTTTACGAGTCACTCCAATGAGGTTAGCGTTAAGCACAACTGGCTGCGTTAACTGCTCAGTTAACTTGTCGACATAGGAGCGAGAACCGCTAGGCACCACATACCATTGGGGTCTATCGACAATATTTAGCAAGCCATGGTGATAAAAAAATTGAATAAAGAAGGAAAGCTCGAAGGTCTGCATCTTTGCCAAACTTGTTGACCAAATTGCCGCCCCCATTGGTAAGATGTAGTGCTGGCTAAAAGTGGTGGAAAATTGCTGTTCAGCTAAGAACTCACCGAGTGTAAGTCCTTGTGGAATAGAGTCTGATTCATGCAGTGCCCTGCAACGATTATTGAATTTGATGATATCGGCAATTAATCGCCAGAATCTAGGTCTGAAGATGTTTCGGCGCTGGGCAAATAGTGAGTTGATACCATGGCCGTTATACTCAAAACCTGTGCTTCTGTCATGCACACTAAAGCTCATCTCAGTCTCTTGTCTTTCAACACCTAAACGGCGTAACAGCTTATTAAAACGCGGATAAGTTCTATCATTAAATACGATAAAACCAGTATCTATGGCGTAGTTTTTACCACTATGCTCTATATCGACGGTCGCGGTGTGCCCACCAACATAATCATTCTTTTCAAATACAGTGATTTTATGGCTTTTATCTAAAAGGTAAGCACTGGTTAGTCCCGATATTCCAGAACCAATAACGGCAATATTTTTCATCAGACACTACATCCTTATGGCGAGTCGACGCCAAACACTAAAAGGTAAACAAGCCAATAGTTTCATTAAGAAGGTAAAACTGGAGGGGAAATCGATATGATGCTTACCTTTAGCTAAGCCCTTAGCGATGCAAATAGCAGCCTGCTGACTGGTTACCTGCATCGGCATGGGAAAGTCATTTTTTGCCGTTAAAGGGGTACTCACAAATCCGGGGCGAACAATACTCACTTCAAGACCATGTTGTGCTAAATCTATGCTCAGAGACTCTCCAAGGTAAGATAGTGCAGCCTTAGATGCACCGTAAGCCTCAGCCCTAGGCAGAGCTAACAGTTCGGCACTTGAGCTAACAAACACAACTCTCCCCCCTTTTTTCATATGTTTAAGCCAAGCCTTAAGACCATAAGCCACTGAGATAAGATTCGTTTGAATAATGGTTTCAAAACTTTCAGCATCAAAATCCATCGCGTTGTCGATATAACGGCAATCCCCAGCATTAAAGACAAGCATATCTAACGCAGGCAAATCAGAAGAGATCTGCTCAACTTGCTTTTTATCTGTAAGATCGAACGCTAAGGTTTGTATCGTTTGAGCAGATGATGCAACCTCCATTAACCGATTCTGATCGCGACCACACGCCAATACTTGCCAACCTAACTGGTCATAATGTTGCGCTAGGGCTTTACCTATCCCAGAGGAGGCGCCTGTTATCATCACAGTTCTCATCTGACAGCCCGCCTTTTGATAGCTTTAACCGCTTTACCTAGCAGCGGAATATGTTCATATAGCATAGAACCGACATCGAGATAATCCCGGTGCATAACAACTTTATTATCTCGCTCCACCAGATGAGAGTGTCCTTCAACCACAATCTTCTCACCGCTATTTAGCTTTGAGTGACAAAAGGTCATGGTCCAATAAATAGCAGCTTGGTTTTCACAAGAGAAAACCGTGTCTATATGAAAAGTACATTCATCAATATTGGTATAAAGCGAGTCGAAATAGCTCATCAATTCGTCAATTCCATCCACACGGTGCAGTGGATCACTAAACTCGATTTCTCTATGGTATATCTGATGAAGAGAGGTTAAGTTGTTGACCCCTAACTCGCTGTAAACAGAAATAAAATTTTGAAGCCATAAGGCATGAACCATAATTTAACCTTTGTAATACTTAACGTATTACCCCTTATAAAATGCGATAGCCCTCAATCTAGCGGCTTTATGCTCTACTACTGGAGGCCAGTAAGTATCTGATACCCCGTGCTTCGCCATATAGTCATGGGGGAAATGAATATATTTTGTAGGTATATCATTAAGCTCTGGTAGATACTTACGAATGAAGTCACCATTTGGATCAAACTTTTGGCTTTGAAGTATTGGATTAAAAACCCGAAAATAGGGTTGAGCATCACAGCCAGTACTTGCAGCCCATTGCCAACCACCATTATTGGCAGAGTGATCGCCATCGATGAGATGCGACATAAAAAACTGTTCACCCTGTCGCCAGTCCACCAAAAGATGTTTAGTTAAAAAACTCGCAACGACCATGCGCAATCGATTATGCATCCAGCCTGTTCTAACAAGCTGCCTCATAGCGGCGTCCACCAGCGGGTAACCAGTCTCACCTTTGCTCCAGGCATCAAACTCTGCTTGCGTACCCGGCCACTGGGTTTTTGCATACTTTTCAAGAAAAGAAGTTTGTTTAGATAGTCTAGGGTAATGAAACAGCAGGTGCTTATAAAAATCACGCCAAATCAATTCATTAAGCCAACAAAATGCAGGGTGGTTATCATCTTCAATTAACTGAGGGTAGCGTGCCAAAAGCTGTTGATATAGGGTCCTTGGACTCAATGCGCCAATCGCCAAATAGGGAGATAAACCAGATGTACCTTTGATGGCAGGAAAATCCCTCCTTTCTTTATAGTCACACACTTTTGCACTAAAAAAATGCGGGATGACCTTCTCCATTACCTCATCCGCCAATGGCCAAGAAGTAGATAATGATGAAGAGTTTATTAAGGAGGATGACGAATTCAACTCCCCTATTAAATCACGAGCGGGGGGTGACAGAGGCTTACTTAAACCCTGAGGCCTACCGATGCACTCAACTCCAAACTCCCGTACATGTTTAAGCCAGGCTTTTTTAAAAGGGGTAAACACCTTAAACATCTCGCCGGATTGATTGAGCACTCTTCCCCTTGGAGCGATAACATCACAATCATAAAACTCAATATCTAAGCCACTTGAAAGTAGTGATCTATCTCTTTGCTGCTCATTAAATTCAGGTTCTGAATTAGCAAGTACACGGTGGATATGATGTTCACGACAAAAACGAATTAACAGCTCACTTTGCGCGCTAAAATCTGTTGACGTTAGGTGAACAAGCTTAACTCCAAGCTCAAAAAGCTGCTGCTCCAGTTGTAGTAGATGCCTGCGGATAAAATCTAGCTTAATCGGCGCTTCGTGGTGCAAGTCCCACTGCTGCGGGGTTGAAATAAACAGAGCATAGCGGCAGCCATTTGCCACCGCATCCATTAAAGCAGGGTTATCAAAGCATCTTAGATCCCTGCGGATCCAAAGTAATACCATTAATAGCCATACCTTAGCCTTAGCTCCTTAGGATGAGGATTAAGGTACGCCTGCTGCTTTAGATATTCGTTGGGAAATTCCAGTAAATAATGCTTAATTAAGGTCAATGGCACTAAGAGTGGTGTCAGCCCCAGCCTGTAAGCATCAATCTGCTCAGTTAACTCCTGACGTTTTGCGTGATCAAGCTGCTTTTTAAAGTAACCTTGCAGATGATGTAATGTGTTAGTGTGGCTCTTACGTGATGCCTTGTTTTTAAGTGCCTCCATCAAACCTGCGATATACTGGTTAGCTAACTCATCAAGGGCTAAATCACTACTTCCAAGTAGCGTCCCTAGCTGACGATAACTCTCAATATGGTGGCTCATCACTAGGTACTTTTGCTCACTATGAAACTGAATAAGCTTGTGCTTTGTTATGCCACTGGCGGCTAAATCTAGCCACTTTTGATAAGTAAACACGCGTGTCATGAAGTTTTCACGGATCACTGCATCATTGAGTCTGCCATTTTCCTCTGCAGGTAACAGAGGATTAGCCTTCATTACCTCACGAGCAAACAAACCGACGCCATTGGACTCAGAACCTTTACCATGATGGTGATGGACCTTAACTCGCTCCATACCGCAACTTGGACTTTTAGCACAAAATATAAAACCACTCAGATGGCTTATCTGCTCTCCAACTTGCTTACCATATGCCGTTAATTTTTCGGTTACATCTCCACTGCCATCAGGGCGAGATACAGTGATAATGTTATCTTTTATTATCTGGCGGATTGTGGGCCGCGGAATGGGCAGTCCAATAGCAACCTCTGGACAGAATGCTTTAAAGTTAGCAAATTCTGACAATGCTTCGGTACAAAATTGTGAGCGTTTATGGCCTGAGTCATAACGTACATTTTCCCCCATGACGCATGCGCTGATCCCAATATTGAGTTTTTTATCCATCATCATCTCCCACTAATAGATGAACTGACCAATAGGGTTAAGTAACTGACTGACCCCTTTGGTAAAGTGAATCGCGTCATTTGAAACAGTGAGGCACACGCAACCTGTTTTAGTCACTGGTTGGTGAGTGTGCTCAGCATCAAGCCAAATAAAGTCTCCCGCTTGATAAACCCCCATCTCATCTTCAAAGCTGCCCTGCAGTAACAAAGTCACTTCAAACCCTTTATGAGTATGGGTCGGGACACTGCCTCCTTTATCGATATGCAGCAGGCTGGTTCTTAAGTCGCCATCTTCAATATTCAAACGAGAGCGAGAAAGTTTGCCCAAGCCCTGAAACGGTTTTATCTCAATGTTTCTTAACGCCCTTGGCACTTTAAATTTAGCACCAGAAACCTCAATTTCTTTATCTATAATGGCCGCCAAATCCACAGTTTCTGCACTGTGCTCAACCTCGGTAATGGACGTTATCGCATCCAACATAGACAATTCACTGCCACTGAGTGATGCTTCAATGTCAGAATCCATTAACTCTTCGCAAAGCCTCTCCACTTGTGGCCCTAAGCCTGACTGTGTAGCTGAGGTTGAACTTTCACCAAAACAAGCATTCGCAGCTTGTTCTGTCAGGAGTTCAACCTGCTTTTGGCACTCAGGACACATCTCAATATGGCTAGCAATCACGACTGAAAGCGAAGCAGGCAAAGATCCTTCAACAAATGAGGACAGAAGCGGCCCTTTAGGATGTAATTTAATCATGTGACTCTCCTACCTGCTCTTTTAACTTAGCAAGGGCTAACCTTAATCTGGACTTAACAGTACCAATTGGAATATTGAGCTGTTTAGCAAGTTGCTCTTGAGATAATTCTTGAAAATATACCCCTTTGACGACTAACTTTTGAGCTTCTGGTAACTGATCAACATAATCAGCTATCTGCCTGTCCATCAAATGATCAGAGAACTCTTCACTGGTGCTATACTCTTCGGCTTCAATTGGCCAGATATCGTCGCCAAGTAACAGCTCATTCTTAACCTTAATTTTTCGCAACATATCGAAAGCGGCATTTCTCATGATGCTATAAACCCATGTGGTTGCAGCGCCCTTATTAGGGTCAAAAAGGGACGCTTTGTTCCATACACGTGATAGCGTCTCCTGCACCAGCTCTGCCGCCATGGCGTCCGTGTTGAGCTGCTTAATGCCAAAGCGCTTAATCTTGGGGGCAAAAAAAGTAAAAATAGCAGTAAATGCACGTTTATCGCGCTTAGTGGCAACTAGCACTATCCAAGCACTTAGCTCAGTAGGAACCTGCTCTTGTGTTTGTTTAGAGATGATATTATTGACCTCGACAATGTGTCGGATCCCCTCGACTTTCTGCATATTGGTGTACTCATTTTCCAGCACTATATGCACCTATACGTAACCCAAACCGAAAAGGATCAACTGTTTTTGACTGTACCTTGAATTAAAGTATGTAAAAAACCTTCTATTTGGTCAAAGCTATAATCAAATATAAATTTTTCCTTTTCATTCAATGATAAAGGTAACACCTCAATAAACCTTGCACAAACCCAATTAGCGTCATAAAAATGAGTTTTCTTATAGAGTTCTCGCAAACTGATATGAGACTTAAAAATCTCACGAAGAGACTCAACTAATTCGCGTGTTTCAGCACTAATTTCACGAAAACCCCAATGCTGTATAGGAGTTAATGCCGCTGTGAGTAACCCACAAGCATCTCGCTCTACAGTGTTAAGTTTGACCATAGTTAATGCTTGAATATCGATTAACAAAATGCTGCCTTCCCCTAAATTGAAATCAATAATTTTTACCCACACTCCCCAATTAGAGCTGGAGTATGGAGAATCCTTTTTATGCAAGCAGACTACAAAGCCCTCACCTTCAATAGCGACTTTTATCATAGAGAGGTATTTGGGTTCGAATATCTTTAGCCGTTGAATTCCACCAGGTAATATTGCCAATGGCAGAGGCATTACAGGCAAACGCTTTGCAAAAAAATTAGTTCTTATATCATCCACATTCACAACCAGATAGTCTTTCATTGAACTAAAATACGGTTTGAATGCCTATTTGGATCAATTAACTTTTGCACTCAGATAAAAAGTTCTACATTCGCCTTCTAGCGAAGAGGTTAATTTGATTAAGTTCAGTTCGATTTAGCGATTAGATTGATTTGAAGCTAATTTTGATTAGAAACTGACTCGAAAATGAGATTAAAGAGCATTTGTTTGGTAAACGTTGAGAGTTGATTAACAGGAAACATAAATGCTCATCGCAATGAATTTTCGTTACTGAAGACACAGAGGAGAAATCTTCCCTGGATGCTAAAGAACAATCAAAAGTGTAATCGAATCGTTACGAAAAAGCGCGCAACAGCAACACATAACTCTAAGTTTTGACAACTTACCAATACAATAAGCTACTCGGGTTGGGGAAGATATTAAATTTCATTAGCCGCAAACATTCAGCTCTAATCAAAGCCAAACTATTAATATCCTTTTAATATTTTCATTAACGACAATTACCTTGCTATCTTTTTATGCTCACCGGATATGAAAACGGATCCTTATTTGATAAAAAGAGAAACTCTTTCATCAAAAATAATTACTTACTTCACCACCTGTGTATCATTTTGTAACCCACTCTTTTTTTATTTTTATAAGCTGAGAAAATATTAGACTAAATTTATATTCATTGAGTTCAATATGAAAAAGCTATCATTAGTCTGCTGCCTGCTATTTCTCACTGCTTGCAGCGCCAATAACGTTAATAAAAATAATGATACATACAACAATACAGATCTTGATAGTTTAGTTCTTCCCTCCCATTACACATCTCCTTGTTTCCGTAAAAATAAGAAAATATATAATGAATTTTCGACTTTATTAGGAAGACTAGAGATAGGCGAGTTAAGTCAGAGTGATGCTGCAAGTAAAATGGTTGTTTTGTGCCCCCATCAACCAGAGATGATTATCTGGCTAACAAATACATTCGCTAAACCGCCTGCTTATCTTTAGGTCAAATACTTAAGAGACATTTACTACACTAATTAGTCTCAAATAATTAGTTCAACGAGCAGATTGCGTTCAAAAATCATTCAACGGGTTCAAGCTGGAAAGCTAGCCTTAGAAATCTAAAATAGCTAGCCTCTGCTTTGAAGTTGAGCTCTCAACATCTACTTTTTATTAAGCACACTCGCCATGGATGGCACTATGGTTACGGGATCTAATCGCATCTGATACCAGTTGACCCGCCAATCAAGATGAGGACCAGTTACTCGTCCTGTGGCACCGACTTCTGCGATGGGTTGCCCCTGCTTTATCGCCTCGCCCTCTGTGACATACAGTTTGCTTAAGTGAAGAAAACTAGAGCTGACACCATAGCCATGGTCGAGAATAACCGTGCCACCTGAGTAGAACATATCCGCTACTGATAAACTGATAATGCCATCGGCGGGAGCGACCACAACGGTTCCTGTTTTAGCAGCAACATCGACGCCATAATGAGGATTTCCAGGTTTGCCGTTATAGACACGTTGACTGCCATATACGCCAGAAATTCTACCTGTGAGAGGCCAGATAAAATCTTGAGTAAAAGCATTTTGCTCTGAAAATTGTGCACGGGCGGCTTTGACCTGCTTACTGTCTTTTCTAGAGCGCTCCACCGCTTTAGGATCTGGTTTCATGATCTTTTTACTGATCCCATTTACCCTATCAATCTTGTACTCTTTTTCACTAATAGTAAGTGGCATTATTTGAGTTAAACCATCAGGATAAACCAGTTTTAGCTCTTGATTGAGTTCAGCTTCACGGCCAAAGCCGAAAGCAAAATCACCTTTTGGGGTAACTTTAACCGCTTCCCCATTGAGTGAAACTTTTGTTCCCGGTTCAACCTGAGCACGAATTAACGCCCCCTGCTCCATCTTACCCACCAGCTCAACTTGAGCTGATGCATGGCTTGATATCAGTAAACTACTTATCACCATGCAGCAGAACACAGCAGAAGACAAAACAGATGGGGTGCTAATATATTTCAAACTCATCTCCAATAGTGAATATCAAGCTCTATGCTTGATGACCTTTAACCGATATCGCGCCTTTACCTACACCTTCGTAGGCGATGACTTTAAACTGACTGTGAGGTGACTTTTCAACTAATGTATTGGCTACAAACTCAGCCAACAGCTCGACCGTTGTATCGTGGGGAATAATCTCACACATGGGTTTAGGCATCGCCAGTTGAAAATCACCTTGTGGGGCTTGATAGTGAAAGCCAAAATGAGTGTCATCACTCACCTTCGCCTGAGGTGAAAGCGTTAACTCATCAATCTTAACCACATCTTCTACAGTGCCAAGGTAGATATCTTTCCAACGTTCAGCCCAATATTCATCCCATTTTGGTGCCGAGATCCCATTCTCAAAAATATTTATCGGGCTACGGTGACCATGGGCGATACGCTGACAGTTTCCATCATGCTTCTTCAAACCGTGGGAGTAATGATAAAAAGGCGTCTCATGAAGCTCATTTCTGAGGGTTAACGCAATGCCATCAACGTTATCGGGTAACACCTCTTTTAAGGCTTTTTGCAAAAAGGTATTCACACTTTCAAAATCGATAAGCTCACTAGGAATAAGCGCAAAAGCTTGCTCAGGGCAGGCCAGATGTATATCCCCTTTAAGGCTATTAAAATCCATCCATACTCTGTCGCCCTGCTGTTGCCAGCGAACTTCGCTGCAAGCTGTAGGGATCAGCAATCGGTGATCGGCGACATTATCAATGGTGTCTTTAATTGTGCGCTTCACTTTTGAGAAGTCGAGCACCATATTTTGTTCATCTAAACCGCCATCGAGTAATACATCGACAATCCAGCTCTCTCCCACCATGCCACGAATGGGACACAGATAAGAAAAGTCAATCACGGTTAAATCTCTAACAAAAAGTTGCATTTACTCTCCTAGGTAGAAAAACAGTCTACCTGTTAATACGTCCACTCGGCGATGGCCAAAGAACTAAAATATGCTAAGTTGATGAAGAGAAAATCATCGACTCATTTGGTGCAAGTTTACATGGGGTCAAGCCGTTTTTCGAGTCGTTTACTTAGGTAATTATCGCCCTTGTAGAGATATCCAGCAAAAAGTCATTTTCTAAGTACAAAAAAAGCGCCAAACGGCGCTTTTTCAAACCAGTATCAATTTACTGGCCACCCTTTAATCGGCGATCTAATTGATCTTTCAGATTCGCTGGCACGCCCTTAATCATGATGGTGTCAGAAATAGGATCATACATCACTCTCTCCCCTAAGTGTGCACCATCAAAGCTTAAGGTAACTCCACCACCTGTACCGGAGAACTTTTTCAGTTGTCTCAAGGTTGGCTTGTCACCCGGAAACTCATCTTCAAGTTCATACTCACCACCGCGGGCAAAGTCATAGAAAGACTCCATACCAGAATCGGCCAGCTCATCGGCGAGATCTTTAATCTCAATATCAGCCCCAACTTCACAGCGCTCAGTACAGTAATCAAACACTTTTTCACGGCACTGCTGACGCTCATCTTTAGTCAGTTCACTACTTGAGACAAAATCCTCAACAGCATTCATCAGTTGCTTATTTTGTGCCTTAGTATTAACCCCTTCAACACATCCCATAAAGTCGAGGAAAAAATCTGCGACTTTACGTCCAGCGCGACCACGAATAAAGGAGATATATTTACGCGAATCGCTATCTGCCTGCCATTCAGTCAGATCGATTCTTGCAGCAAGCTGCACATCTTTCAAATCTAAGTGAGTATTTTGTGACAGCTCCATATCATCCAAAACCGTCATCGATGACTTAGCATTTAACAAAGAGACATAGAGATAATCGCTGGTCATATGGGTATAACATGAAAGCAGCAAGAATCCACCTTGGCTAAAATCATATTTAGACAGCTCCTCTTGCAACAACTTACCCGCCAAACCTGAAAACTCAACAAACCCCAGTTCACCGTTTCGATACTCGCTTAACGCCTGTTCAAACTTAGGGTTTGCTTCGCCATCTTCACCATGAGTACCGAAGTGACCAAAACCTTTACCCGCCTTAGTGGTATAAGTCTGGTGAAGCTCCTCTAACATGGCTTCGACAGCTTCACTATTTAACAGGGGTTGTGGACGCAATCGGCAACTAAGCTGACCTTCACGATCCTGAGAGATGGCGTGGATAATTGCTTGCTCAACGTTAATACTCATAAGCCTCGATATCGATAATAACATTTAACAGCGATGATGATTTCACTGCTAATTTAAGTGGGATGGTTAGGAGATTAAATCTAACCTGAATAATTAGGGTATATTGCCCCAATCATTACGATGCGGCAAGTGAGAAACGTCTCCTTTAACGATTAAATCGGCCATTTTGAACGATGGGGAAAGCACAAAATTCTAAGCCACCAAGCTTAACTGAAGTGGCAAATAGCCAAGGCAAGTTTTAGCTTTACTCTAATACGGTTAACTTATACTCACAAAAGAGGTAAATCACGATACTTTAACCTAGTAAGTATATCGTGATTCCAACGAATTTCGGTTATCATATGCAGTTAATCAAGTTTAGAGTGAAATACTTTTTAATATGGCAATCCAATCCAAATACTCAAATACACAAGTTGAATCCATTATCGCAGAGCTAAGCGCTGTGCTAGATAAGCATCAAGCCCCTACTGACCTCAGATTAATGGTGCTAGGCAACTGCGTTACAGACCTTTTAGCACGCAAGGTTCCAGCCGAAGCACGTGCTAGCGTTGCAGAACAATTCTCGAAAGCACTTGCACAATCGGTGAAAGGTTAATACCTTCAACTTAGATTGCGTAAGAGAGACTGAACCACAAACAAACTTAAGATACATCAGTAGCTAATCAGTAAGCGGAGCCACATGGTCGAGCGTAAAAAAGAGATGGGCCGCGATCGCGTATCGCGCTTAATAAGTTGGGGGCATTGGTTTGCCTTCTTCAACGGCTTTCTTGCCATGATCGTGGGTTTTCGCTATCTAGATACCGTAGGTTACCCTGAGTCATGGCTGGGCTGGGGCTATCTGGCCATCAGCACTATCGGCCACTTCAGCTTTTTATCCTTTATCGTCTATCTGGTACTGGTTTTCCCTGTTACCTTACTTCTGCCCTATTCAAAGATATTACGGGGCTACGCTGCATCTATTGCAACGTTAAGTCTGTGCATCTTGCTATATGACACCATTATTTATGACGATTATGGCCTCCACCTTAGCCCCTTTGTTTTTGATTTAGCGTGGGCTGATCTTAACGCTCTTCTACGTGGAACCTCCTATATTGTGACCCCTATAGGGATCATAGTGCTTGAGCTAACAGCGGCTAACTTCCTATGGAAACGCATCGAGAAGATACATAAGGTTAAATGTGGTAATAAGGTCGTTGCTTTTGTTGGGCTCTGTTTTGTCAGTAGCCACCTCATTCATATCTGGGCTGATGCAGCGTCAGTGACAGACATCACTCGCTTAGACGATGCCTACCCCCTCTCTTACCCTGCTACAGCTCGCTCATTTATGGAGAGCCATGGCATCGATGGGGATAAAAATAATAAACGTCACTCTGATCTACGAAGCAATATCAGCTACCCAATCACCCCCATGCAATGCGTGAATGAGGAGCCAAAGAACAATATTCTCTTAATTACAGTAGATAGTTTAAGGGCCGACATGCTTGATGAAAGCACTATGCCCTTCCTTAGCCAGTACGCCAAAGAGAACCAAGATTTTCATCAACACCTAAGTGGCGGCACGCAGTTTTCCAGTGGCATGTTCTCTATTATGTATGGGCTGCAGGGAAGTTACATCAACGATGGTACCTTAGATCACACTGAGCCACTTTTAATCCAAGAGCTGAATCGACAAGGTTATCAAACCGCTCTGTTTGCTACTGACGATCTGGTATTTAAACCTAACGCCATCTTCAAAGGGCTAGAGCAACACATCTCTGCAGTTGACAATAGCCATGCCATGGCAGATAAAGCTTCAATTGCGAGTTTTGAAAAGTGGCGTACTCAAACAAGTTCACCTTGGTTTGGGCTTATCAACCTGCGCTCCCCAGAGAGCTATGACACACCGATTGGATTTTTAGGCATAGAAACCGTTCGCCCTAAAAAGACACTCACATCGGCTGAGCGAGTGCTATTTAACCAATACCGTCAATCACTGAACTTTATTGATAACGAACTGAAAAACGTGATCCAAGCTTTGCCTCAGGAGACCTTAGTCATAATCACAGGTGTCAGTGGAAAGTTATTTACAAGCAACCCCAATGAAGCACGTAGCAATATGTCTCCTGACAATGTTCATGTGCCTTTGATCATACATTGGCCAGGCAAAGTTCCTCCAAAAGATATCAAGTATCGAACTAGCCATTATGGAATTGCACCAACGCTATTAAGCCAGGTACTTGGTTGCACAAACGCACCTACAGATTACAGTGCCGGTCGTAGCCTACTTCAACCTGATAGCGAGTCTTGGGTCTATGTGGGTGATAACCTTATTTTTGGGATCTATCAGAACTCAGAGATCACAGTGATCGACCGCCATGGAAAATATCGCATTTATGATGAAAATTATGAACGCAGGTTGCGTAAAAAGATGAGCGCACCGGAGTTAATTGAAGTGATGCGCGAAGGACGCCGCCTCTACAATCAATGATATGCTCTCTATCCTAGTCTATGTTTCGAGTGAAATTAGCCCAGAGCCTCATACCAATCAGTATAAAGATTTGATCGCTCAGCGAGAGTTTAGCGGTCCTGAGGCAAGACAACGAGTGAAGAGCATAGTTGTTCTACGGTCAAGCTCGTTAACACAGCATCAGGACCGCTAAAACTCGCCTGTAAGGAGTGTTTTTGGCTGCCTACTTCTGCGTTGAATGAACTCACAAGGGAACAACCATTATCTCATCCATTCGCCTTGAATTAGTTTGCCAAAACACACTCTGAGTAGATCAACTTCATATACTGATTGGTATTAGCCACAAAGCACTGAAAGCTTACAAACTAAGCAGTTGATACAAAGGGACAACTAAGAGCTTGCACAAGCAGCAGTGAGTTGATAAAGTTCTGCTTCGTTCGATGGGGCTTAGCTTCAGGAACAAACATCGGGATATGGCCTAGTCCGGTAAGGCGCTTGTCTGGGGGACAAGAGATCGCAGGTTCAAATCCTGCTATCCCGACCAAATATTGAAAAGCCGCTAATCGAAAGATTGGCGGCTTTTTGCTATAAATGTTCTACTGTTTTGGAGTAGATGCCTCCCTTGCGCAAGGGTGGCCAAATATCAACTATGACGCTGCAAAACCTTGCTACTTTGTACTTCAAAAAATAATTCTTATTACTTTTCTTACTGACGTTTCTGTAAAAAAGCTAACGAATCACTTAAGTTTTTCATCCAAGCAAGGTATAACAATACAACAGAGAAAGATTTACAAAAGCGTAACAGGTAGCTTTAGCAGAGAAAACTCTGCGCCTAAGAAGCTAAACGGTGTAGAAATCATTTGTTTACAATAATTGCAGTTCATTTTTGACTGCTCTCATTTTTAAGCGTTAGCATCTATAGTTAGCATAACAAGAAATAATAAAAAGGCTATATGCTCAAAGTATCCCAGCAACACCTAAAACTCTCTGCCTTACTCGGTTTAATAGGATTACTTATTAATCTTTATCCTATTCCCCTGTTTGGTAATGTTCAATTGGTGTTGGGCAACCTTTTTTTTGTGATTGTCGCAATTTTATTAGGGCCTTGGTATGCCCTTCTTTGTGCTGCGATCTCCTCCATTGGCCTCATTGTTTCTTGGTCAAGCATTCATGTATTCCTCTTTTTCTGTGCTGAAGCAATGTGGCTCGGATTTACCAGAAGAAAAGATATCTATGCTCTCTATGCCGACATAGGTTTCTGGCTCATTATAGGTATGCCACTCTTTTATCTTTATGCCACCAACTTCTCAGAACTTCCACAAAGCCACCTCTCGTTTATCACTTTAAAGCAGGGGATAAATGGCTTTATCTGCGCCGCACTCGGCTCATTAGCTGTTACTGTATTTTCAGGTTTTTGGTACCTTAAAAATAAGGTGCGGGATAAGAAGAGACGAACTTTCCATGCCCAATTAACCTATAGCTTTACATTGGTACTGACCATCTCTTTGCTCAGTTCTGCTCTAGTGTTTAATCATCAAGTCATTTTGAAGCAGCAAGAGAGTCTGAATCAAAACTTACATGACTCAGCGGTTCATTTAGGCCAAGCAACTGAAGTGTTTCTCGATACCCATAAAAAAGCGATCAGTAATGCCTCGCAATGGCTTAGCCTTTCCCAAACAGATATTTCTGGCTGGCAAGAAAGACTAACCAAACTACATGAAAGCTATTCAGATTTTATCAGCATGATAGTCACCGACAGTGATGCACGGATCATTGCAGCAACTCCTCTTGAGCTTCTAGGTTCAGAAAAGGTTAAAAATAAAAGCTTTTCCGTTAAAGACAGGCACTATTTCCAAGAAGCATTTTATAAACAACAAACCTTCGTTTCTCCAGCCTTTTGGGGCAGGGGCTTTGGAACCGATCCCATAGTCGCCATCAGCGCTCCCATCTACAATGGCAGTGACTCAGTGCAAGCAGCTGGGATAATTGAGGGTTCTCTGAACTTAACAAGCTTTGTTGATATTGAGCAGAAAAACCTCGTATATGAAATGCAGTCAATGATTTTAATTGATGAAAATGAACGTATTATCTACGCTTCAAAATCTTTAGCGCTACCCGTTTTATCAAAATTTGAGTCAGTAGAGAGTGGAAAAGATTACAAAACATCTCTGCAACTGATTAACCTTTATAATCTTAATAACCCAAACCCTGAGTTTGTGTACACAAACTATCAGCTCAACAACGGCTGGAAGTTGTATATAGTTAAACCTTTCTCTCCTCTGTTAAAGCTGCTAGAAACTCAATATTTAACAACTTTTACCGTACTGCTTCTCTCCTTGATTATCACCGTTATAGTGACACGAGTGATAAGCACCAGATTAACAGATCCCTTAACCATGATTGCCAACAAGTTTGGCGATAAGGGACACAAAAATGCGGCAGCCTACCATATCGATGAGGAGTCGCCTCAAGAGTTTTTAACGTTATATCAAAGCATTAAGAAAAGTAAGCAGGAGTTGATAAGTTATCAATTAGAGCTTGAAGAGAAAGTTGCTATCCGAACATTCGAGCTGGAGAAGGCCAATAAGAAACTGCAATCGCTAGCGGAGAAAGATGACTTAACGGGATTATTTAACCGCAGAAGCGCTGAAAGTCGATTTAAAACCACACATAACCTCTGCCTAAGAAGTGATGAAGTGATGGTCATTGCCATACTCGATATCGATAACTTTAAAGCCATCAATGATACTTTCGGCCACCAAGGTGGTGATCAATGCCTAAGAGCCATAGCCAAAAGCATGAAGCTCTTTTTTAAACGTGATAGTGACGTTATTTCCCGCTATGGTGGTGAAGAGTTTTTACTTATCTTACCGATGACAAATCCAGATATGGTTGAAGATCACCTGAATGAGTTCAGGTTGCAGATCAAAAGACTTGTGATCAATCCCCCTAATGAAGAAACCGAGATCATGATGACAGTCAGTATTGGGGCTATCGTGGCGAATGCAAACTACAGTAAGTTACTCGAAGATTGGTTTAGACAAGCGGATTTGAACCTATATCAGGCTAAAAACCAAGGCAGAGATAAAGTCATAGTGACTAAACCTCCAGCCCCCTCTGACTTCAACATTTAATCTAGATTTTGTTTATCAATAAACCGATCCATTTTATCCAATAAATAGGGAAAAAATGGATTCCACTTTTGCCTCAACATCTCATCGGCTTGCACCCCTAATACTCCTCTCTCTCCTCTGGAAGATGTGGCCCCTATTTGAACGCGATCGATGTAGTTAACCCCTTCAGGGCCATATAAACTATCTTCAATAGGAAATGGGATGGCAACATGTGATAGAGAATAAACATTAGCGGGCCACTCTTGAGCAATCAAATTAATATTGCTATCACCATTTGGATAACGGGTTCTTGCTTGTACCTGTCGTCTCAAAGCCCCCTGCCCACTTCTATTTTCAACAAGCGTATATTTAAAGTGTAATGGCAACCTCTCAATGAGATGCTCAAAATAATCCAAAGGATCGTTAAGTATCAATCCCATATTGACTTCGGTTCGATTAATATCAAATATCACCAACTCATGACCATTTTCAGGGAGCTTTTGATAAAAATCAGTCACAACGGCCCCAGTAGAGACCGTGTCATCCACTAATGATTGAAAGGTCAGTGAAGTTTCGAGGCTTAGTAACGCCTCTGAAGATAATTGGCTTAACAGCCATTGATTACGCATAGCAAGCTGATAAACCACGTCACCCGCATTGACAGCAAACGAGTTATATTTAAACGGATCGTACTCAGTTTGAAGGCTATTCCAACTTAACTTCTCTAAGCCTAATAGCTCCCCAAGCCAAGCTTGCCACTTTGCTCCAGCGGCCACTGGGGATAGCCCTATCGCTGGAGAGAGAAAAATCATGCCAGAGTAATCTGTAGATTGCCCCTTCATAAGCCGTTCAAGTTCATGATTTAAACCCAATGCAGCTCCTGTTGAAAAACCAACTAAGTACAAGGGCTTCCCCTTTAATACCTTTTGCATATGCTCTGTCGCTAATGACACCGCCGATGCTATATCTTGCCACTCGATATCGATAAGTCCTGAAGGTATCGTTCCATGCCCTGGTAGTCTGAGAGCTAATACATGTGCTTTTCCTTTAAAATGTTTAGCAAGATGGGAAGTTGCATAGGGAGAGTCTGACATTCCATGAAGAAGTAGCACACCAAAATCCGCATCAGCTTGCGGCCATTCATAACTTCTGTTCCAGTCCGTACGCCATTTTTGGGGATCTGATAAGCTTCCACGAACATAACGGTTAATCACAGAGTCAAAAGAGTGAGGAGTACGTCCATAAATCCTCTCTTCGACTTCATCAAAAATCACCTGTTCTAACGCCATGAGCTGCGAAAAATTATCGAACTCTAATGACCTTTTATAGGCTGACTTCAGCTCAGTTTTATGCCAAACATCGAGATCCGCTCTAGAAGTTAAATACCAAATGCTGCCACATAACAGTGCAATGACAACCCCTAATGATGCATAAAACAGTGCCATCAATAGGTGCTTGGTTGAACCAATGACTAAGGTTTTCATTACTCTCCTGAGACTAACAACATAGGAAAAACTTAATGGACATTAACTTACACGCTTTAACCGAGTAAAATCTAGCAATCCTCTCCTTTAAGTCACAACTCTGGTTATATAATGCACTTATCAGACACAATAGACACTAAAGTCATCAGTTTAGGGGCTCATAATCCGACATACTGCTTTTATCTTCCAACTCCTCCAGTATTCCCTAAAGAGTGGAGCTTGGCTCAGGATGATGCGATTTCAGTGCTAATTGAACACAATGGAAATCACTGGCGAAAAATATTAACTATTATGGCAAAAATCTGCGCACCTAGTGAAGATTGGAAACATTATCGAGATACACATCTGCTCAAGCACAATGAAATAATCTTGATTGGTGCTGACACACTATTACAAACGAATATCCCTCAACAAAAATTATGGCATTTCCTTGTGGGGTCAGTGGTTTCACAGCAGCTTTCAATAGAAACTCAAGACCTCTCTTTTATTGAGGTAAACCACAACTCAAAGCTGGTTTATGATAACCAATCATTACTCATTACCCCCTACTTAGATTATCGGCAATTCCCAAATCAACTGATTGCAGAAACAAGGGCGCTGATAGCAAGCAAGAGCTAGGAGCTAACTAAAAAGCACCCATTAAAAAGGCGCTTTCGCGCCTTATATACCCAAGCCACCTCAAAATGATGAATTCTGCATCTTGAAGTTGTTTGGGTATAGTAATAAAAAATGTTTAATCATATATTGTCGGTATCGCTTCTCGTTTATGCTGAGTCGCTTTGTATATCCCAATCAATCTATCTTCAACATAGGAATCGACAGCTTTCCCTTCCAGAAAATCGTCAATCTGTTCATAGGTTAACCCGAGTGCGACCTCATCCTCCAATTGAGGTTTATCCTCTTCCAGATCTGCAGTAGGCGCTTTTTCAACAAGTACGGCTGGAGCGCCTAAATATGCTGCTAGCTGACGAACCTGCCGCTTATTTAAACCAAAAAGAGGAGCAAGATCACAAGCTCCATCACCCCATTTGGTATAAAAGCCGGTAATATTCTCGGCACTATGATCCGTACCAACCACTAAGCCTCCAGTTAGCCCAGCGATTTCATACTGAGCTATCATGCGCATTCTCGCTTTGACATTACCCTTCACAAAATCGAGTTTCGTACTGTCGCAGACTTCAATTCCCGCTGAGGTTAAGCCTGATAATGTCTCTTGATGCACTCCACTAACGCCATCATGAATATTCACAGTGACCAGTTTTGAGGGAGAAATAAATTGACATGCTAGTTGAGCCTCATCTTCATCTTTTTGAACATGATAAGGTAGACGAACAGCAATGAACTGGTAAAGCTCAGAGCTGGTCTCTTCATTAAGCTGCTCAACGGCAAGTTGACATAGCTTTCCAGCAAGTGATGAGTCAACTCCACCACTGATCCCAAGCACTAATGTTTGTGTATGTGACTCTTTTAACTTTAACTTTATAAATGCAATCCGTCTCTCAACTTCATAACTTGCCTCAATTGCAGGCTGCACTTTCATTTCACGTAAAATCTGTCCTTTCACAAGCTGTGCTCCAAAATGTGTTCCATATTACAGTCGATAATTATGGGCTAAATTAAGCTGAATACCAATCCCATCACGGGCCAAATTTATGTTAATTTTCCTTTTAACATATTCAAAATACCAGTTCCTTTTGCTATCTACAGAGCATAAGAGAAGCAAGTAAAGAATCCACCTTCTGAAGAAGGTGGCTTTGTATTAGCCCCCTAAAAGGGGGCGTTGTCTACTTCAAATCTAATTGCGGCTGCTCCTGTTTTTCAACCTTTTCTTGATGCCTTACATATCTTCGAATCACTTCCTCATTAATCCCCACTGTGTCAACAAAGTAACCTCTTTGCCAAAAGTGATTTCCCCATAGCTTATTTTTCCGAAGATACGGATACTTGCTAAACATTTTCAAAGCAATTTTACCTTTTAAAGCACCCATCAACTTTGAAATCGATAGCTTCGGAGGAACTTTGATAACCAGATGTACATGGTCTATTTGTACATTCAACTCTACAACCACACACCCTAACTGCTCACTATAGACATGAATACATCAGTAAACATCTTTTCCTAACTTATTCTTTAAAATCCTAAACCTATACTTAGGTGTCCAAACTATGTGATATTGACATCGCCAATACACATGCGATGCTTTCTCATATCTACTCATGTTTTTTATCCTCTATTACTTCGCTAAAAGTTAGAGTTCAATTAACATGAGTAGATATTCAGGCAAAGCCTAATTGATGATAACCACCTACTGAAGTAGGTGGTTTAGGGCTGAAAATAAAATGCCAGCAATCAATGCTGGCATTCTACTCACTTTCAACAAAGTGATCCCTGTGTTAATAAACAAGCTTTTTCACTAGGTGTTTCCGCCTGTCATAAACACTGAACTTCCAATTATTTAACGACCGCATGAGAAAATGAGTAAACAATACCAAGTGAGATAGCGTGAGGGTCATTGCCCATTAAAGGCACCACCTTATCTCCATGGCCTTTACCATTCACACTAAAGTTAACATTATCGTCATTATCCATATTCGCATACGCAATGTAGAGGGTTGTTTGAGTATCAAATTGATAATCGTAACCGACGGCTATCTGAGTTGCATCACTTGCATCTCCTTCACCAGAGCTAACGGCAAATTGCGCTTTGATTTTACCCTTGTCCCCCACCTCCATGCTGCCACCAAGGGAGAAACTATCTCTATCATTCCCAGGTGAACCACCGATATCCATCTCACTTTGATAACCACCACCTACGCTAAAGCGTCCAAAGTGGTAACCTAAGGTTACTGCAGCTGCAGTATGGTCTTTATCAACCATCTCCCCTTGGCCGATACTTGTGTACATGACACCTAACTTTAAATCATCTCTAACATAGTTCCCCTTCAAGAGGTAATAATCAGAGTCATCAACCCCCTCCTCTGGAACATAAGTCACAGCAGCATCAAAACCAGAAAAGTCAGGAGTTTTATAATAGACCACATTATCGGAACGTCCCGGTATACCACTGGCTTCCCAGAGGTTCCCCAGATCGCCAACCTGATCGGCAAACAGATTATAATCATTGGCATATTGATCTAAAAATGGCATGTGGCCGGCTAAAGCAGTACCAAATTTGCCTTCAATACCTAAAAACGAAGGACGGCCTTTGGTAAATATCTGCCCAGAAGACTCAGCACCACCATTACCATCATTTCCTCCTTGAGCTGTAAGGTCGACACCAGTTTCATATTGAAAAATAATTTTCAGATCTGAGTTTATCTGATGGTCGCCATTAAAGCCTAAACGGGATGAGTTACTTGCAACATAGATACTGCTATCTTGTCCATCATCAACACTATCAACCGAGAGATGACCTTGACCGTAGATATTAAGTTCGATCGCCTGTGCCGGTGAACACAAACAAGTGATACAAGCTGCTAGGAGCGTTATTTGTCTATTCATCATTCAATTTCCATTATTTATTATATATAGAGACTTTATGCATTACGCAGTTTGAAACGTGACAACATGCTTTGTAGCTGTTCAGCTTGTTGAGATAATTGCACCGCAGCAGCCGCACTTTGCTGCGCTGTCTCATTGTTCTGTTGAGTTACGCCATCTATCTCTACCACTCCTTGATTTATCGTTTCTGCACCAATTGCTTGCTCATTACTTGCCGTTGCTATCTCAGCAACAAGCTCAGATGTCTTACTCACCGTATCGAAAATGCTCCTCAAACTCTCGGCTGTTTCATTGGCAATGGCGCTGCCCTTCTCTGTTTTAACCACAGAGCCTGCAATCAGCTTCGATGTCTCTTCGGCTGCTGTTGTACTTCTAGCCGCTAAACTACGCACCTCATCGGCTACCACGGCAAATCCACGTCCTTGCTCACCAGCTCGTGCAGCCTCAATTGCAGCATTGAGTGCTAACAGATTGGTTTGAGCTGCAATCTCATCAATGGTGCTAATAAATCCTGAGATACTTTTACTCGCCTCTGACATTTCAGACATGGCAACCACCATCCCCTCCATCTTCTTGCTTCCCTCTTGTGCAGCAGTCTGAGCTTGACCTGCAAGTACACTCGCCTGATTCGCATTTTGTGCATTAGTATTTATCTGAGTACTTAACTCATTAAGAGAACTTGCGATATTGTCCAAACTTCCTGACTGCCTAGAAGCGCCATCTGAAAGTGCAGAACTGCTACTCGATACACTAGAGCTGCCCTGGGATATTTCATCACTTGCTGTTTGTGTTTGACCTAATACGTCATTGAGATTTTCTGTCATTGATCTAAGGGCAATACCTAAGGCGTCACGCTCTGAAGCCAACTTCACATGCTGATCGAGCTCCCCTTGGGCAATTCGCTCAGCCAAACTCACTTTCTCATTGAGAGATCCCATCATGCTCTTCATCTCAGCAAAAATACCTTTATCCACTCCGCTACTCTGCAGATTCATCGACAGATCACCCTCGGCAACCTTTTTAGCAATACCAGCAATATAGGTGGGCTCTCCACCAAGAAGCTCCATCACATGTCTGGTTAGCCATAAGGCGATACCTATGCCAATAATAATGGCGAACAAGGTGCCAAAGATGGTTAAGTTAATGACTAAAGACTCAGTACTGGCCAAGGAGTCCTTGCGAGCTCCCATCAAGCTACCCTCTCTATCCTTAAATGTTTTTATCTGCTCCCTAAATTTATCGAAATAGACCTTACCCTTTGCTTGGCCAACAAGATCCGCCATATCATCCATGTTCTTTGCATCACCGATTTCATGCCTCAAGGCTATCTGTTTCTCTACAACTTCTGTTATCCAACTATCTATGGTCTGCTTGCTCTCCTGTAAAAGGGTTACTTGAGCTGGATTATCAGAAACAGTCTGCGACAACTCATCGACCAATTTATAGAACTGAGACCTTCCACTAATATAAGGAGCGAGAAACTCCTCCCTACCAGCAAGTAAAAAGCCTCTCATGCCGGTCTCCATATCAACAGCTGCCGCAACAATAGACTGCGCAGCGCTAATAACCTTATAAGTGTGCTCAACCCACTGAGTTAACTGTCTCAACTCATAAATATCCTGAGTGCGGCTGGCTCTTGCTTGCCGCTCAACCATCAACACACGTTCACGTTCAATAAATGTGGCGAGCTGCTCTCTAAACCTGTCGAAATACTGCTTCCCTTTGGCAAGCTTTATCTCGTCAGCCATATCATTCATTGTTTTTGAGTCGCCAATCTCACTTCTCAAGGCGATGACAGGCTCGGTAACTTGGGTCTGCCAGTCACCTATCGTCACTGAGATATCATTTAGCAAGGAGACTTGAGCAGGGTTATCTGACACGGTTTTTTGAAGATCTTTCAGTAACGCATTAAAGGTCTCACGACCATTGTTATAGGGCTCTAAAAAGTCCGGTTTCCCCGCAAGCAGATATCCCCTCATCCCCGTTTCCATATCAACAGCAGCCGCTTCAATTTTTGAAGCTTGGTCTAATACATCATGGGTATGGTTTACCCAGTCGAAATTAGTTGAAAGTGACTTAACGCTGATAAAAACAACAACTGTAATAAGCAGCATCAAGCCCAGTATCAAACCATATCCCGATAATATTTTTGTCCTAAACTTCATGTTACTGAACATTTTGCTATCCATTGTGCACCTCTAGTCATTCATCAATGCCCACTTAGTCTGCTTAGCCTGCTTAATATGCTGCTAAAGGGTCATTTCATTTCATGGGCATATAAGAAAAGGAATAGGGATAATCTATTCACATTAGTGATTTAAGTATTGTCTGGAATTTCATCTATAGATGAATTTTTTTATACCTTTTTAAGCTAAGGAGTGGTGAGCATATAGCGATGCGTAACAAAGAATTAACATTTAGAGCCTAATGGGTATAAGAGTTGTCAAGGTAAATATAAGTAAAAAGTGATATACCAAGGGGGGGGATTTATAGAAAAGTGACGAATGACTTTGATTGCAATTTTTTACTAGCAAGCTCTTTCTATCTATGACTAGAATAAGCGCAGTTATAGCGAGGCTTTGAAACCCAAATGATGACACCAGAACATATTGAATATTGGCACAACCCTGTATTACCTGAGATAGAGTTAAGCCGCGCCAAGTTAACGCAATTTGAGTTTCAAAAACATATTCATCTTGATTATCATGTTGGCGTCGTCTCCCATGGTTGCCAACAATATTGCCATAAAGGTAATACATATCTACTCACACCAGGCTCTATCTCAACATTAAATCCAGATGAAACTCATAATGGTCAAAGTAGAAACGCTGAGGGCTATGAAGCTCACGTGCTCTCAATCCCTGCACACTATGTAAAACAGGTAAGTGACGAGTTAAACCAAGGAGAGCTATTTTTTAACTCGCCTCTTATCGACACTCCTCGCCTTCAATTTGCATTTCTTCAACTTCATCAGATGTTAACCTCTACCCAGCAATTCAGTAGCTTAGAGATTGAAACCAGTATGATGGCATTTACAACGGAGCTATTTTCAAAACACAGTGAACTGCAGCCAGTTAAACAGAACATAACCACAGGACTATCCCATCAACAAATCTGTCAAATCCGTGAACTATTTCATGATGATTTAAGCCATACGTTCCAGCTAGAAACCTTAGCCGTTAAATTTAACTTGAGTAAATTTCAATTCTTGAGAGCCTTTAAGAAAACGGTAGGCATGACTCCCCACGCTTACCTGAAAAGAGTACGGTTGGAGCATGCTAAGAAGGCCATCATCAATGGAGGAGCTCTATCCGATATCGCCAATCAAGTTGGTTTTTTCGATCAAAGCCACCTTAATAAAGCATTCAAGCATGCCTATTTAATTACCCCTGCCCATTTTCAACGTCGCGTACTTTAAGCATGGTAAAAGGTTTAATTGCAATTTTATACTATCTCAGTCAGATCCAAGTAGTGCATTATATAATCCATTAGCATAAGCCATTAACGCAGATAAGTTTCATGCCCATTGAGCCTGCTCATTAACCTTAGGATATATCTGATGGATCTCTCTTTACTTATCTCACTGGCGATTATTCATAGTCTCGCCCTAGCAAGCCCAGGGCCTGACTTTGCATTAGTGGTCAAAATGGCGAGCCAAGAGAGTCGTACTACAGCACTCGCTGCTGCTTTCGGTATCTCATTTGCCATTCTATTTCACACTTTATTAAGCCTAACGGGCGTTAGTCTAATAATTAAAAGCTCAGAGAGTCTGTTCTTTATCGTGCAACTCTTTGGCGCAGGATATTTAGCTTGGATAGGGTTAACAGCGCTTAAAGAGACAAAGCACCATTGGAAAACACAAGAGAGTGTGATAGCTCTTGAAGAAAAACCGATGAATTTAACGCCAACAACAGGGTTCAAGCAGGGCTTTTATACTAACCTGCTAAACCCTAAAGCTATGGTGTTTTTTATCACACTGTTCTCAGCCATGATCACCCCTGAAGTCAACTTAGCCACTAAGGTTGCTGCTGCAGGGATCATACTTATATTGTCGATAGCTTGGTTTAGCGCTATCGCCTTGGTGTTATCTAAACCTGTTATTCAACAAAAGATTAAAAAAATGACCCCGATAATCAACCTACTCACGGGAATACTCTTTCTCACTGTGGCTATTGCGATCATATCTGGTCTTTTTAAGCACTAACTCAACTAACTCAACTAATGCAACTAATGCTGTGAGCATCAGACTAGAGCACAGTAAACCCGCCGCTTTAACGAACTAGACTAACTGATATTTTTCCAATCGGTAGAGAAATGCTTTATAGCTCAGGCCTAGAAACTTAGCCGCCTTAGTACGATTTCCTTGATGCTTGCTCATCGCTTGCTCAAGGCAGTTTTTCTCAAACGACTCCCACTCAATACCTGTTTCAGGCAAGGTAAACTGGGTCGTGTTAATGGTTTTAGGCTGGCAGCTTAACTCTTCAACCATCTCCTGTTCATCACCTAACAGGACAAAGCGTTCAATGCGATTAGCCAACTCCCTGACATTTCCAGGCCAAGAGTAATCCAGTAACTGCTTCATCGTATCGCCAGTGAGACTTAATGGCGGCAGATTATATTGACCCGCATGCAGCTTTAAGAAGTGATCCACCAGCCTTCCAATATCCTCTTGCCTCTCTCTCAAGGGGGGCATATGTATCGGTACAACATTAAGGCGATAATAGAGATCCTCTCGAAAACGTCCTTCTGAAACTTCATGTTGCAGATCTCTGTGAGTCGCAGCTATCACTCTCACATCAAGTTTTATCTCACCATTCTGGCCTAAGCGGCTGATCACCCCCTCCTGTAAAAAACGCAGCAAGTTGGTTTGCAATAGTAAAGGCAGTTCACCAATTTCGTCGAGAAAGATAGTGCCGCCATCTGCAGCTTCTAGTTTGCCAATCTTCAACGTCGTTGCGCCGGTAAATGCTCCCTTCTCTGCGCCAAAAAGTTCAGCTTCGGCAAGGTTTTCAGGAATTGCACCACAGTTAATGGCAACAAAGGGCTTATTCTTACGATCTGATAGCTGATAAAGTGCCCTAGCAGCCAACTCTTTCCCGGTGCCGCTCTCACCACCAATTAACACTGTGGCATCTGTTGCACTGACACGTTGGACTCGCGTATACACTTTTTGCATGCAGGGGGCTTTACCAACTAACCCCACCAGCTCCTGTTGTTGAGATAATTGAGAGGTAAGACTGCGATTTTGCCGTTTCAACACAAGGGATTTGGCCACTTTATCGATAGCTAATAACAAAGATTGCCTCTGATAAGGTTTAGCCAGATAATCATCAGCCCCCGCTTGCATTGCATCTACAGCATGGGTAATAGTCCCGTAGGCTGTAGCGATAATAAATCCCATATCGGGCTGTTCTCGGCGCACATAATTAAGCAGATCCATCCCTGTTAACTGACCAAGTTTCCAATCAGAAAACACCAGATCCGGCAGCTCCGATTTAATGGATAAAATAGCCTCCTCAACACTCTCAGCACCCTTGGTTTGATACCCATTTGCAGCCAACATTTTTGTTATTAAACTTCGCTGATCCGGCTCATCTTCAACCACAAGGATTTTAAGTTTCTGCTCTAGCATTATTCTTCATCACCTCTTTTATTATTGTTATCTGTACGAGCAAAACTTATCGTCACAACAGTGCCCCCACCAGGATTATCAGCAAACATAAGCTCTCCACCATAATGCCCATTAAGCAGTCGCTCTGCGATATATGCTCCCATTCCCGTTCCTTCGGTTTTAGTCGTCACATGAGGCTGACAAATGCGCTCTCTTACTTCAGGTAAAATTCCACAGCCCGTGTCTTTAACTATGACATGATAAGCACGGCTCGTTTCATCTAACGACACACTGACCTCTCCATCGTCAGGAGTAGCCTCTACCGCATTAATAATCACGCCATGCAATATGCTTCTTAGCTCAGACTCGGCCCCCGGCACGTTATAGTGTTTGTCACTTTCACTAAAACTGATTTTAGGTCTAGAGCCTGTAATTGAAAGCTCTAACAAGATATCGTGAATAATCGCCTGTAACGGTACAGAGGTTGAGCGGTCAACTTCATTACTCGAAAGCGTAAGCAGTGATTGAATACTCTTATCCATCATGGCAATTTTATGCTGGATCTTCTTAAGCTGTTGAGCCGCCTCTGCCGAATTGTCAGCCTGAATAGCACTTTCAGAAAGCAGGCCTATCGTATGCAGAGGATTACGTAAGCTATGCGCTATCCCTCGTGTTACCTCTCCAAGTTCAGCTAATTGCTCCTGCTGGGCCATGCGGCTCTCTTTCTCACTCAGCTTCTCCAACTTACGGCTCATTTTATTAAAGCCAGTTAATATCGCTTTAAGCTCTTTAACCCCTTTCTCCTCAACTTGGAAGCCTAAATCTCCCTCCCCCAGTTTCTGATGCCCCTTTGCCAATTTAGTCAAAGGTGAGCTGATATAGTGACTCAACAAGTAAGCCATAAGAAGAGCCCCAAAAGAGGTCAGTAAGATCAGAGCTAACATCGACTCACTAAAGCGTTCAAGTTGATCGTTAGTACCATGACTTGGCACGCGAATATCATGAGAATACTGCAGATCAAAATCCCCAAATACGGGAGGAGCTGGCGGCTCAACAATCACCACATTGCCATCTTTCAACCAAGAGCCAGCATCAATCTCAATCTGACTGACAGCTTGATGTAATCGCTCGCGGTATGCCATTGCAGCTTCTCTGCGCGCCTCTGCAATATTTATCCTTTGCTCCCTGCTCATATCACGTTCATGTCGAGCCATCTCTTTTAAATGCAGCTTAAGCTCTTTCTCTTTCTCGCTTAATAGCGCTTGGAACGCCTCACGCTCTTTCTGATCCAGCTCACCATATTCTGGCTTATCCAATAAGGCGATCTCTTCGGCCAGCTGATCAACCTCTCGCGTCATCTCCTCTATATCGTGCTTAAAATCGACTTCCGCCTCTTCAATGTCGACAATCGTTTCCTGTATCTCGACTTCATCAAGACCTAAAATAAACTCCTGCTCGCTGCCCACATTATCTATCAGCACCTTTACAAGGTTTTGAGATAGCGCTTTGGAACTTTCACTCAGCTCATTTTGAAGCTCCCCTTTATAATATTGAGAGATCAAAAGCTGGCTCAAACCTAGCAAGATGATCAAGGCACCAAACAGTAAAAACAGGTAGCGTTTTATCGACATTCAAACCTCAGAATAGATATCCATTTAACTTAAACCAATCAAGAAGCGTACCAAAACCCACTCGATACATTTCAAAGGGTTAACAGCCTAGACGTTAGCATATTTTTAACAAAAATCCCCAAATGGGAAAACTTATTACTGATATCAGGCCTATTCATCAATATCCCCTATCAAATTCCCCTCCTCATCCTTGATAAATAAGAGTTTATAAGGTTGGCACACTCTTCGCTAATAACCCATTAGTTAAATAGATTGCTCATCAAAAGGTTTATTAACTAAAACCATTGGCTATTGAAAACACCAAACTTAATAAAAGGAAGAACCATGAAACTAGATAAACTGGCTACTCTACTCGCTTGCACAACTCTGCTTACCTTTAGCATTAACGCTGCACCGACTCACGTTCGCCATATGGAATCAAACGGCAATGAAACCGTTATGGAGATCGCGCAAGACGAAAACGAATTAACTCATATTTCTGTTAAGCAGGGTGATGATAAACATGAATTTACCTTTACCGCAGATGAACTTAGCGATCCATCTGCAATTAAGGAAAAGCTCTCCGCACTTCCTGAAAAAACCAGTAGAAAGCTCACAAGAGTCTTAACTAAAATGACCGTACTGGATCAAGATAAGTTTAAATTACTTCATAACAAAGAGATGGATATAAAAACGAAAGAGAAATTGGCTGCCATAGCTAGAAAAATGGAGGGCAAAGAGGTTGAGATGGAGTTTATTGCCAGAAAACTTGAAGCTAAAGCAGCAGAGCTCGAAGCCCATGCTTTGGAACTTGAGAGCCTTCATGAGCTCAAAGAAGGTGAGTATGAGATCATCATAGATACGTTCGAGAACAGTATCGCAGAGGTGATGTCCAGTCTCGGTGAGATCGAGGTTGATATCGATTTTGATCATGAAAGCGGCCACACAAGCCGTTTCGTTATCATTGACGATCATCAAGGTATTAACCATACCCAACATTTAATCCGAATGATTAAAAACAGTGAACTAACAGAGGAGCAGAAGCAGGCTATCAAAGATGCCCTTGAGTAATTCATGCCAATCAATTGTCAATCATTGAAATTAAAAACTGTGAACAAGCCGATAGAATGCACCTTAAGAGATATCGTATCCTACGGCTAATATAACTCACACAGATGGATCCTTTATGTGGTGGCGAGTCACAATTATCACCTTAGCTTACCTACTTTTAGGGGCACATTTCTTACGCTATGGACAGGAGCTTATCTGTCTAGCTTACGCCAGTGCTCCTTTAGTTCTTTTCATCAAGCGAGTGGAGTTGACTCGCCTACTGCAAATTGTATTGGCCATTAGCGCGGTTTTAGTTTGGGGAGTCAGTAGTTATGATTATGTACAGATGCGGATCGCCATGGATGCACCTTGGTATCGATTAAGCATCATCATGTCATCGGTCACTGTATTTACCCTTTTAGCATCACTGTGCTGCAGTGGTGTTATTGCAAAACGCACTAAAATAAGCCATTAACCCCATCAATACCGGTATCACTCATCACAGTATGAGTGATATCGAGTTACCTCTTCTACCTACAAGCTAGGGCTGTTTGCGTATTCTGCCTCAATAGGTGTCGACTTATCATATCCACCAATATGTTCAATAAAGCAGTACAAGCCATTAAGAGCAAAGCGGTGCTATAACGGATCTCAGAAAAGCCGCTGTCGATATAAAACCCTAAAGTGGCCACACCTAGCATGCCAAAAATGGCTGTCTCTCTTAATATCACCTCAAAGCGATAAAAAAGCAGCCCCATCAAATTAGGGTATATTTTAGGCAAAATATCATAACAATAACCGTCGAGACGACCATTATAGGCAGAGGAGTTCACCACATTGTCTGATTGTTTTATGGTTAAAAAAGCAATCAAGGCACCATTGTGAAGCGCCAGAGCCAACATGGCTGGCAACATAGAGGGGCCAAGGAGCAACATAAAAATAAACGCAAAAATATACTCAGGGATCGATCTTAATATCAGCAGTAATAACTTTATTACTACAGAGATAAATTTGCCCGTTAAGCGTTTAAATGCAAAAGCCGATAGGATAACAGAGACGAGATGTGACATGGCCAGCGCACTCAATGCCAGCAATAAAGTCACCAGCATGCCAGGGATCGCTTGCTCAAAGAGCACTCTTTTTCCCCAACTGATTAACTCATTAACTCGACTTAAATCCAGTTGAGATAAACCCGTTAGTCCCTGCAGCGCTGGCGGTAGGATATCTTGGCTCAAAAAACGCCAGATCAAACTTGCATCAATTGAAGGCATGCTCGGTAGCGTTAACAGAGCCAGCACTAAATAGATAATAATCAACCTAGGTCGGCACCAAAATCTAATACTGCCTATCAAGGCAATAAACAGGATTAATAGTGCAGCTCCCTCATGATAATGCCCCTGCCTAAATGCCGTCTCCAGATAAAAACCTAACGTCGGCATTCCAATAAAACCAAGAACGGCACTGCTTCTTAACGCACACTCAAATCGATACCTGATATAAGCTAATATGGGTACCATCACATGACTAATTTTTCCGTAGAAATAACGACTAATTCTATCGGTTCTAGCCGGCAATGTTTCCACTGTAGACTGCGGAGATTGCAGGAGAATATCAAAAAATACCCGCGCAAAGGTTGCACCATAGGGCAGTGCAATTGCGAGGATCCCAGTCAATGGTGATAAACCAAAAATTTGCAAAAATATCAGTGCCCAAAAGATCTCATGGATTGAGCGGATCACCGCACACCCAGCAGCAATAAACCGGTTTGAATAGAGTAACGCCAGTGGCGCTCCCCATATCAATCCCCCTAAGACCCCTAACAGTGCAAAACTGATGGTTTGCCACAGTGCCTCAAGCAGATATTCCGTAGCAAAGAAGTCAGGCGTGATAAACCCCTGTATCATTCGCTGCAGCTCACTCCAAGGATCGAGAGAGATAATTTCAGTATCAGAAAAAAAGAAACAGATGAGTGCCACAGCCCACAGAGTAAGAGTGACTTTCTGCCAGTGACCCACAAACGAAATGGATTTAGGCATTACTGACAAGAGGTAAGATTTCTGGAGAGTAGAAGTTATCGATCACTTCAGGGGTCAATGCATCTTGAGTGATATCGAGACACAGCTTGCCATCTCGCAAACCAAGAATACGATCAAAGTGCCTTAATGCCTCTGACTTATCATGTAGAGCAATAATACAAGTTGAATGACCTGCAAGCACCATGGTTAACAACTGCTCAGCCATCAATGGATCCAGCGCAGAAAAAGGCTCATCACCGATAAAAGTAGCTTGCTGCTGATATAGGGCCCTAGCAAGCGCGACCCTCTGCCTTTGTCCACCTGAGAGCTTGGATAACACTTTACTCATAGGTACATCCAGAGATAACTGGTGGCACAAAGCTTCAACCTCAGCTAGAGGCGTACTGAAAGGGGCGATCAAATTAATCAGATTATAGCTCCAGTGATGGCGAGAAAGCGCCCCCATATAAACATTATGATAGGTACTTAATCCGTCAACCAAGCCCTGCTTCTGGGAGCAGAACGCAGCACTCTCTTTTAATAGCAAATAGAGATGAGAAAGAAGCGTTGACTTACCAGAGCCAGATGGACCAATTATTGCCACCTTTTCCCCTGACGCTATAGACAAAGAAAGCTGGCGAATAGCCAGCTTGTCTGCATACTTTAACGTTAAATTATCGATATTAACCATGGGCTAATCGATTAGCCCTATCGCTTTAGCGACCTTCTCAATAGGCTCATAATCTAAGTTATCTGCGGGTACAAAAGATTTTCGTGGGAAACTGGCCAATAGCTCAGGATCGTCCATATCCAGTAACGCCTGAGTTAAGCGCTGCTTAAATCCATCTCCAAATGCGCTATCAACCCCTTCCCTAACCGTCCATTGGTAATCAGGATAAGTAGGGCTTTGCCAGATAACCTTCACTTTATTCACATCAACAGTGCCGTTTTCTACCGCGGTTTCCCAAACCTTATAATTTAGGGCTCCCACTTGATAAGCACCCGACTCGACTTGGGTAATGGTACGACTGTGATCGCCTGAGAAACCTATGCGCTTAAACACATCTTTTGCTTTCTTACCTAAGTTTCTTTCAATAAAAAACTCTGGCATCAATCGACCCGATGTAGAACCCTTTGAACCAAAGGTAAAAGTCACCCCATTTAAGTTAGGAAAATTGTCAGACGGGATGATCTGCGCTGAATTATTGGCAATAAAATAACTTTGAAAAAACTGATCTTCATTTCCCTGGGCTATCGCTTCAGAACCAGGCACCAGTCGACGAGCTTGAACACCAGATAACCCGCCAAACCATGCGAGTTGTACCTGATTGTTTCTAAAAGCTGTCACCGCTGCAGAGTAAGATTTTACCGGTACATACTTCACCTCAACACCTAGCTCTTTTTCAAGGTAGACGGCGACCTTCTCAAAACGTGTGCGAAGTTGGCTTTCATTTTCATCTGGAATGGCGGTAAAAGTGAAAACGGCCGCAAATACACTCGAAGATATCGAACTTAATGCCACCAAAGCAGCCATTTTGAACAGCCCCATGAAATGTTTCCTTTTGGTAAAAAATTTGCGGCATTTTAACGAATCTAAGGTTACATAACTAGTAGTATCTCAGATAAAACCATGCTCAACGCAGCTTATCTAACTCTCCTAGCGCAATAAGTCAGCTCAGGTTAAGTTAACTTCAAGTAAAATAATGCAATAGATCAATATGACGCAGTTGGCACATCAATGATATGTGGGTAAACTGAGCCAAAGAATGATAAAGGTAGAAAAAACATGAGAATTTTGGTTGTTGAAGATGACCCAATCCTTTCCCATCACCTCAAGGTACAATTAAGTGAGTTAGGTAATCAGGTTCAAGTCGCATTAACGGCTAAAGAGGGATTTTATCAAGCAACCAACTACCCCATCGATGTCGCAATCGTCGACTTAGGCCTACCGGATCAAGATGGGATCAGTTTAATTCAAAGTTTGCGGGATAACGGCCTAAAAGCACCGGTACTTATCTTAACAGCTAGAGTCAACTGGCAAGATAAAGTTGAAGGCCTCAATGCTGGTGCCGATGACTACTTAGTTAAGCCTTTTCAAAAAGAGGAGTTGGTGGCCAGGCTCGATGCCTTGGTCAGACGCAGTGCCGGTTTCGTAAAACCTGTGATCACCAGTGGCCCACTGAATTTAGACTTAGCTGCTAAACAGGTCACCATGCATGAAGAGGTGATGGAGGTGACCGCATTTGAATATCAAATTCTAGAATACCTGATGCGTCATTGCCATGAAGTGGTTGCTAAACAGAGACTATTAGATGTTGTTTATGCCGACAAAGAGGGCGATCCCAATACTATTGAGGTGATGGTTTCACGGCTAAGAAAGAAACTGACCAGTGGCGGACTGGATAACCCTATCGCAACCATACGTGGCCAAGGCTACAAGTTTAACCTGCCATGCAGTTAAAATTTAAGCCTAAGAAACGTCTGCTCACACGGATGTTTCTCACCTCCCTGTCTATTATCGCCTTAGTGGGCTTCGGGTTAGCTTGGATGATCAATATTCTCCATGCCCAAAATAGCTATAATGAAGAAACGGCCCAGTTAATCGCTGAGATCCCTAAGGTTGCCGCAGAGCTTAAAGAGCATGATCTTATTCCAGAGACAAGTGAATGGCTTGATGAAAACAACACCCCAGAGCGTTACGTCATCGCCAGTTGTGATGCTGACTTCAGGCAAGTATGGACCTCATCATTAGCTGTCGACAAAGGCTTATTTGATACCTGCGAACGTTTTAATGAGATCCGCAATGACTCCCCCCCCTATTATCTCAACTTAGCCGATGAAAAAGGCTATTTTATCTACCTTTTAGCCGTGGAAATTGCAGGTAATAAGTACAACTTGCTGGTGATGAAAGATGCAGAAAATCTAGAAGCTGAACTCGATAAATTCAGCCGTCTCACCTATATCAGATTAGCCATGGTACTTGCCCTAGCCCTTGTTTTATTGATCAGTGCTGGCTATTGGGGAATGCGTCCTTTGGTGCGTATGCGATCTGAGCTTGAGAGCGTCAATAATGGCAAATCCAAGAGCCTATCTCAGGATTACCCCGTTGAACTTGAAGGTGTTACCCAAGCCTTAAACCAACTTTTGGTTCAGTCAAGCGCTCAGCAAGACAGATATCAAAATGCAATGAATGACTTGGCCCACAGTCTAAAAACCCGACTTGCCGCTGTACATGCCATCACAGATGACATCAATCTAGATAAACACAGTGCCAGCGAGAAGATTATGGAGCAGGTCAGCCAGATGGACCTATTGGTTAAATACCAGTTAAAACGTGCCATGTTAGGCAGAAAAGGATTAAAGCAGGAACAGACCTTAGTCGCGCCTCTTGTTAATCAACTGTCACAGATGTTGTTTAAAGTCTATCGAGACAAGCAAGTGATGTTTGAGGCCCATATTCCCATAGAACATGTGTTTCCTGGCGATAAAGGCGATCTGATGGAGCTATGCGGAAATCTGATGGAAAATGCGTTTAAACTCTGTATCAGCCAAGTTAGAGTGAGCGCCAGCTACAACGATCATGGCGAGTTCTTGCTGGTCGTAGAGGATGATGGACAGGGCGTCGACGATAGTATTAAGCAGAAGATCATCCAGCGTGGTGTCAGAGCCGACACGCAAAAAGCAGGACAAGGCATAGGTCTAGCAGTTTGCCATGAAATTGTGACTAGCTATGGTGGAAAATTGGAAATTGAAGACTCAGATCTTGAAGGTGCCAAGTTTATCATCACCATTCCGATCTAATTGATCAGTAAAGGCTTTAACCAAATAAGGTTAAAGCCTTTACTCTATATCACTGAGCAAACACACCCTTATACTGCTTGGTATAACTGCTCTGCACGATTAAACATCACCCAAGATGTAGCAATGTATTTATCGCCACTGATAGGCATATTACCGCGATGGGAATGAGTAAAACCAGCAGGTGCTATCACCATGGTTCCCTTTTTCGGTTTTAACTTCCTCTCTTGATAGAAAAACTCTGTCTCGCCGCCCTCCTCAACATCATTGAGGTAAAACATATAGAGAACCACTCTATGTAGTGCTTCATTATGGCCTGCTTGAGGGAACTGCTCAGAATGCCAATGGGGATAACCTCCCAGAGACTTAGGGTACTTCTGCACATTAATGGTGCCACTACGATACAGATATTTCACTAGCGCCTCAGCTCTAGGCTCCCCCAGTGTTTGATAATTATCAGGTACCAATGTAACCCCTTGGCCTTTTTCATCCGCCACTTGCACCGAAACAGCCCCCATAAGTGCCATCGCATATTTATTGAAATAGCTCGTGGAGTGCTTAAGTGTATATGAGAGAAGCTCATTTCTTAATGGAAACAGATCTTCAAAACTATCAAGAGTCAGATCACGACTAACCTTCTTGGTTAAATCTACGCCGTTACCAGTACGTCCATCGACCACCCCTTGATGCTTTTCAAAGGTTTCAATTAATCGATCACACAGATCTTCAGGAATTGCATTAGGGTAAACTTCTATAAAATCCATTACAGGCTACTTTTCATTCTGATAATCTCAAATATGCTTGCATATACGTTAACCAGTTGTAAAGTAGCTAAGCAAAGATAAATTATTGCTGTAACAAAACACTGGTTTCTGGAATAATCTCAAGTAGTAGCAGTATAAATCCTAGAAAAAAAATGAAAAAAAGCGTCAAGGTATCAGTAGAAGAACTGCAGATAGGTAACTTTGTAAAACTACCTGTATCATGGAAAGATCACCCTTTTCTTTTTAGCAGTTTTAAACTTAAACAAGATGCGCAGATAGAGCTTATCAAACGTTTAGGCATTAGCCATGTTTTCATCGATATTGAACGTTCTGAAGTCCAGCTAGATACCGAGCAACCAGTACAAGCTCCTACACCTCCTAAGGCCGCTAATGATCTCGACTCTCTCGCTGAAGAGATGAGCCAGTATAAAAATGAGCGCATAGACGTACACCAGAAAATGCGGCGTCAGTTAAGAAAAACGGAGCAAGAGTTTGATCGCTCAGTATCAAAGATGCGCAGCGTAGTCTCTAAGCTTAGAAGCCGACCACTTAATGCAGTCAATGACGCCAAAGAGTTAATCCATGATATGAGTGAGCAGTTGCTCAACTCGGATAATTTGGTACTTCACTTAATGGGAGATGCAAAAGATGATGAGGGGATTTACTATCACTCACTAAACGTTGCTATTTTATCAATGCTAATGGCAAAAGAGTTAGGTTGGTCACGCACAGATATTGAGCTGGTTGGCATTGGTTCACTGTTTCACGATACTGGCAAGCTGAAAGTGCCAGCAAGTATTCTGAAAAAGAAAACACCGCTTACACCTCCAGAAAAAAACTTCTTCAAACAGCATCCAGTAATGGGGGAGAAGATACTACAGCTTGCAGAAAACTTCCCATCAGAAGCGATACCAATCATTCTTAACCATCATGAACACTTAGATGGCTCAGGCTTTCCTAGAGGCTTAAAGGAGGCAAGTTTGGATAAGCTCTCCCAACTTGTAGCAGTCATTAATACCTATGATATGCTCTGCCACCCTGACGCTCACTCCAAGCCTAGAACCCCTTATGCTGCATTAGGCTATATGTTTAAACACTTCAAAACGAAGTTAAATCAGCAGTACACTGGAAGTCTAATAAAAATGTTGGGGATCTATCCACCAGGCAGCATAGTCGAACTTTCGTCTGGCCAATTTGCCATGGTCATGGCCGTAAACCTAAATAAGCTTCTTTTTCCACGGATCTTAGCCTATGACGCTATGATCCCCAAAGAGCAAGCTCCCATCGTCGATCTGGAAACTGAAGGGCTAACTATTGTACGCTGTATCCCTCACTCAGCCTTGCCTGAAAAGGTTTACAAGTATTTAAATCCAAGAGAAAGAGTCAGTTACTTTTTCGGCCAAAACAGTTAGCCGATTTTCAGGATTATAGCTCCCCCAACAGATTGTCTTTCATTTCTTGCTCTATAGCGATCTCTTCACTAATTTTAGAGTATCACTTTCTATTGGCGGGAGAGGATATGACGCAGCTACCCAACTTCGACAGCTTAAAATGGTTAGCAGAAAATAACCCTGAAGAGCTAGAGCGATTACAAAAAAAGCTCTGCAAAGAAGCGATTGATCACTGCCCCGAATCCAATAAGGAGCAGCTTATCTCAATGCATTTTCATCTGGAGCAACAGATGTCTCGCTGTAGCAATCCATTTCATCGCTGCTATCTAGCCATCAGCATTATGAATGATAAATTTATTGCTCTTAACGATATAATCAATAATCCTCAGGAGTTCAGAGAACAAAATGCCAAGGTGTTAACTCTGCCGCCTAAAAAACTATAGCCAGTCCAAACTATAGCCAACCCTTTCGTTTAAAGAACAGGTAAGTACTTGCTGCACTACCTATCATCATCAAAACTGCCATAGGGTAACCAAATTGCCACTCTAGCTCAGGCATATTCACAAAGTTCATCCCGTAGGCGCTGGCTATCACTGTGGGAGGAAGAAAGATCACTGCTGCAACCGAGAAAATTTTAATAATTTTATTCTGCTGTAATCCACTAAAGCCCATCGCTGCATCTAGCAAAAAGTTTAACTTGTCAAAAATAAACTGACTATGCGGCATCAAAGATTCAATATCAGACAGCATCTCGCGCAGATCTTTAAAATCCTCATCGGTCAATTGACCACGATAATAACGCTGCATATAACGTAATGACCTTTGCGTATCAAGTAGGCTCAAACGTATTTTACCGTTAGAGTCCTCTTGTAAGGTGATCAATTTAAAGACTTTATCCAGCTCATCGTTATCAAAAACCTGCTCACTAACGCCGTCTACTACAGAATAAATATCTTCAATTAAATCTGACAGGTAATCGACCTTCAAATTAAAAAGTTCTAAAAATAAGCCCTGGGGAGTTTCAACCTCAATACGCCCTAACCTTAGGTAGTTACGTAGTAAACGAATTAAGCCGACATCATCTTCTCTGATCGTTAACAGAAAATCTTTTCGCAAATTAAAAGAGACGTTTACACCACGAACATACTGACCGACTCGCTGAGGAAACAGGGAGTTAATGTGTAAACCATCATTGTTTTGGTAAAAGCGAGCCGAAGCCTCAATCTCATTGATATCCTCTTCATCAGGCACCTCTTCAACTGAGTACTTACTTAGCCACTCTCGCTCTTCATCGGTTGGCTTAAAAAGGTCTAACCAAAGTGTACCTGGCGGTACCTTATCTTGAGTATCTAGCTCATTTATAGTTAGTTTTCTATTGATATAAATATAAGCTGTTATCATAGCTCCTCCTGAAAAAACACTTTGCCAAAACATCCGCAAGCAGAGCGCAGGGTTAAAGTGAAAACATTTTACCTGATATAAAACGATTGAAAAGATCTACCTATAACTACAGGTTCAGCTCACTCTTGAATTGATTTCGCAATAATAACACGCTCTTGATTTGATAAGCGTATGCTCAATCCATCAAGTGTTGTGATCTCATTGGCTAAAATATCTTTCTTTCTTACTTGATAGGTTTCTGAACTCTCCTCAAGTGGCGATACTATTGTCACACTCACCACTTGATTCCCATCTTGCCAATTCCAATACCAGTAACCGCCACTTGCCAATAACGAGGTCGCAATCAAGCCATAAACCAGATACCTAAACATCATCTGTTGACCAAGTTTACTTGTACCTTGACTCTTTACACTGGCAGGCGGTTTACGTAGATAAAACAGGGCTCCTACGATGATAAGTGCAGTGATGAGAATTTTAGTGAGCACATCTCTCTCCAAGAGAAAAAACAGATAAGAAGTATACCCCCTATCTAATGATAAAACTGTTATAAATATCTAAACATAACAAAGCAAAGCCGAGGTTCCCTAAGGCTCGTTTCATTTAATTCAATAACAAAACAAGTGAATCAAATAGAAAACAGATCTCTTATCCGCTAAATAGTGATATAAATGCACCTAGCCATGCCTCTGGGTATAAACTTAGCTTCTACACTAGGATTTTTCGATGAAACACCCTCTTCTCACGCTCGCCCTTACTGGGATCATTCCTCTCATATTTATCGCTCCTGCATTCGCTGGCAATCACTTAACACTCCCCAAGTCCGCAGAACTATTAGTTGTTAATGGTGCTGAAATCTCAAAATCATCACAAGTTTCCCTTGAAAATGGTACCAATCAAATTGTGTTTAAATACCACACAAAATATAGATCCCAAGGACAAGATAAACGATTTAGCTCTGAAGCAATTGTCTTAAGTTTTACCGCAGAAGATAAAGCACTTACTTTAGTCTTACCCTCACTAAGATCTAGCAGTCAAAGTGATAAATTTAACCTAAACCCTCAAGTCACAATCGAAGACATTCAAGGGGATGCACTGCCTATTCAAACAGGAGTACTTCGTAAAGAGGGGATCCAGCTTGGACGAAACTATAGTGAAGAGGTGCTGAACTACAATCAAACAGATGCTCCTGCCGCCCTAAAGGAGTTAGCGCCCACCAGTGTCGTTATCTCAATCCCTCCTACGAGTCCTCAACTAGAATTAGAGGTCTTAAAAGATAAGGCTCCTGAGTTAAAAGATCAGAAAAATATCAGTAGAATGCTTGATTTTTGGTATAGCCAAGCAGATGAAACAACTCGTAATTCGTTTAAAGAAAAAATCAATAGAGCTGACACAGAAACACATTAATCAGCATCTATATACCCATATGTAAACACTAGATGCTCACTTATCCTAGTTATCATCTAGTGTCTTTCCCTACAATTTATACCTGTAAAATTACAAACATGATTTAGCAAACACTTATAGAGTTTATCTATTTGAGTGATTGAATTTATCAATTATACAAGCTTAGTTTACTGCTATAGATTGAACCTATTCCATTGGGGGAATACGTTAATCGGGTCAAACTATGCCATCCATACCATTTAATCCAATTCAGTCACAAAACCTATCCACTTATGGAAATAAGCAGTCACTTTCACTACCGTTAGCGCAAACAGCACTCGTTGCAGAGGGAGGTGGACAAAGAGGCATATTCACAGCTGGGATCTTGGATGCTTGGCTAGAAAATGATTTTAACCCTTTTCAACTGTTAATTGGCACCTCAGCTGGAGCACAAAACTTATCAAGCTTTATCACCCGTCAGCTCGGGTTTGCACAGACATCGATCTCAAACCTGTCACGATCTCCACAATTTTTTAATATTAGCCGCTCGTTAACGGGAAAGAACACGGTGGATCTAGATTGGTATTTCAATCAAGTTGGCACTCTAGAACAAACGGATAAGATCAAACAGCCACACAAGTTAAATACTCAATGCGGTGTAAAAAAATTAGCGCAGCGGCAGCTGCTTATCTCAACAACCAACATCTCCAATTATCAAGCGAACTTCTTCAGTCCTAGCCAAGAGAACTGGCTTACTCTACTGAAAGCCTCAAGTGCACTCCCCTTTCTCTACCGAAAAGGGGTCAAACTTGATGATACTTACCATGTTGACGGAGGACTATCTGCGCCGCTTCCCGTCGAGGAAGCTTATAAACGTGGGGCACGCAAGATAGTAGTCTTAAGAACTCTCCCTAAAGAGTACGCGGCGCACACTCCATGGGTAAACCGCCTAAAGTCATGGATATGCTCATCAAATCAATGCCCAAAGGCTATCGATTACTTTGTGCACCATGAGCACGCTTATTGGGAGTCATTAAAGTTTATCGAATCACCACCTACGGGAGTGGAAGTGATCCAGATATTTCCAGAACAAGGGTTAAAGAGCAAAATCTTGGGCAGTCGAGAGTCAGACCTAGAGCAAGACTACCAATTAGGAAAGCTCGCAGGTACAAGGTTTATAGAGCAGCACTCACAAACACTTTTAACCTTCCCCTCCTCAGCAAGCTTGGAAAGCTATAAACAACACAGAGCAGAGACAACAAGACGCTACTGCTAACATTTGCTCAATATCACTAAAGATAGATAAATACCAAAGCGCTAAAAGTCACTTGGCAATAGGAATAAACTGGCAATGGCTCTTTGACTTTATACTTTGACTTTATACTTTGATGATAACAAACTTTGAAATGGTAACGCATCTTGACTAAGTTTACTTCAATAGCTTACGTGATGAACAACAGTGATAGCTTTCATCGTAAGCTTCTTGAGAGGAGACTATATGAATAACTCTGCACTGCTTTTACTCCTAATTTGCTTTACAACACTAGCAGAAGCCAGCTCAACCATAGATGATCCTCATAGTACTAACCCACCTCAAGGCAACCCTGGAAAAATAGTTGATTACGTTGCTTCTCTTGAATGGGATTCCAATTACATATCTGAGGGCAGAAATAATTTAGACAAAGGAGGAATATTTTGGAGCAGTATCATCTCCCATCATGAAAATCTAACTCTGTATGCCATAGCAGGCCGCGCTGATAGCATGCAGTATAGCGAGTGGAATTTAGGTTTTGAATATACGGTTTCTCTTAAGGCTAATCTAGAGATGAACTTAGGTTACCAAAATATTCAATCTTATGGTGACGAACGATTTAGCGACAATGAACTATTCAGCTCCCTTACTTATGCAGGTATCGAATGGCTTACACCGTCACTCAATTACGTCTATTCCCTCGAGGCCAGAGGCTACTTCATTGAAGCTGCCCTGCACAGTTCCTGGCATGTATCAGACGCTCTAACAGTAACCCCGTATATAGCTCAAGCTTTTGACTTTAAATATGTCACTGAAGAACACAATGGAAAAAATCATTTTCAATTTGGTATAGAGGTTGAGTATCAATACAATCAAAACCTTGTCTTGTCTGGACATATCAGCCATACATTAGCACAAGAAGATATCAAGCTAGAAGCCGATTTAGGTACGTTAGAATCGAGTTTAGATCACTCTTTCTCGGGTATAACCTTAACCTGGCTTTTTTAGCTAGGGTTCCAACGCATTAATCTAAAAACACTTAGTCATACCAAAAGGTTCACGACTGCCCTCTTCCTCCCACACAGCACTTTTAAAATTTAAAGAATAAAAACAGCATATTAATATATCAACCAAGCTTATTTGAATAATTTTAACCCAAAATCTGGTTAGGTTAAAAAATACAAGCTAAATTTAAAATGTTTCATTTTTTTCAGAAGTTAATAATTAGCTGAAGCCAATATCAAATTCTACCCATCCATAAAGAGAGCTCTATGTTACAAACAATAAGAAGTAAGCTTATTTCTGGTATCGTACTTTTACTTGTTCTACTTTCAATAACAGCTGGTACAGGATTATTTTATGTTTTCAAGCTCGATCTCAGCATCAAAACGCTCAGTGAAGATGTAACACCAACGATAGAAAATACGGATGATATGATCGCTTCACTTTGGGAACGAGGAAAAGTAGCAAACGAGATAATGGCCTCTGAGAGTATGGAAGAAATCGAACTTCTTCACGAGCAATTTCCTCCTCTCAATCAGGTATTTGACGAATCTTATGAAGCACTTAAAAATTTGCTTGATAGCGATGAAGTGAAAATAGTATCAATGGCTGTATCAGCTAATGAGTCTTTGATAAAAAATACTGAGCTGATGTATAACGCTCACTTCGCCGAACTTGAAGAGGAGGAGAAAGCTAAAAGGTTACTCGATGATTTTGACAACATTGGTGGGCAATTGATCACTGCACTGGATGAATTTGCCACTGAAAATGAAGCTGAAATGGCAAAAGCGGAAGATAGAGGGGATTACCTAGCCAATCAGGCTAATGCAACAGCACGTGATGTAAATGACATATTAGGGGAGTTATTTGAACGCGACTACCCCGTGGTTGAAGCTGCATTAAAACTGCAAAGATATATCATTGAAATGCAAGATACGGCTGGAGAGTACCTAGCAGAGGAGGATGCAGCAAATCTAACTGAAATCAGAAAGAATTTCGATATACTTGTCGAACAGGTTTTCTCACTAATAGTGATCTTAGAAACCCTTGCAGAAACCGCAGAGGATAAACAAGATACAGTTGATCTAAAAAACAATTTTGTTAAATGGCAATCACTCGCCTTAAAAGATGAACTACTTTTTGATACCTACCGAGATCAGTTAGAACAGGAAGTCGCAGCAGATAGATATACAGAAGACCTCGAATCATTCATTACTCTTGCTGATACTCACCTTGAGAAACTTGCTGAATCAGCTGATAACATCGCAGATAGTGCCGATGAAAAAGCAGCTGTAGCAGTACGAACAGCAGTAACAATGGTGGCAACAATCTGGGTCTTTGCGCTGGTTTTTGGCGTAATGATCACCTTCGTACTAATTCGAGCAATCATTAAACCTGTTGATGCCCTCCTCTCACGCTTAAACGACATCGCCAAAGGAGATGGAGATTTAACTCAACGTGTAGATGAAAGTGGTAATGATGAAATTGCAGCTCTAGGTAAAGCATTTAATGGTTTTGTTGAAAAGATCCAGACTATGATCTCTCAAATCTCCAAGGCCTCAGAGGAACTAAACGACTCCATTGGTTCTATTTCTGAGCTCTCTAACCGCCTAAGTGATCGCGTAGAGGTGCAAAGCCAAGAAGTTGAATCCGTTGTGGGGTCGATATTTAAAGTTAATGATGCAGCAGACAGCATCTCCTCTAATACGCAAAAATGTTCTGAAGCATCACGCTCAGCCAGTGAAGATGGAAAATCAGCAACTCAGGTTGTTCAACAAGCAATAAATTCAGTTCAGGGGCTAGCAAAAGATATCGATCTTAGCTCCACAGTGATCGATCAGTTAAATTCCGAAGTTGCTAAAATCGTAACAGTGCTCAGTGTGATACGTGATATTGCAGAACAGACCAATCTACTAGCGCTAAATGCAGCAATTGAAGCTGCGCGTGCTGGAGAACAGGGACGCGGCTTTGCCGTCGTTGCAGATGAAGTTCGCACACTAGCATCTAGAACTCAGAATAGTACTAACGAAATAAAAGGGATGATTGATAGCCTTAAAAAAGGAGCAGATGATGCCGTTGATTCAATGCAACGCTCCAAGCTCGGTGGAGACAGCACAGTTAATTATGCTCAAAACGCTGGAGATGCACTTGCAAGGATATCCGAAGCCGTTAATAACGTTAATGAGATGAATGAACAAATAGCCATAGCTGCAGAGCAACAACGTAGTATCGTAAACTCTGCAAATACTAGCGCACAAAATGTACAAGAAGTTGTAGAGGAAAGCCGTATCTCTGCACGTGAGAACCTAGAATATACAAATAATATGAGGGAATCTCTAAGCAAATTAAGCGCGTTAGTCGGACAGTTTAAGGTTTAAAACCTGTCAGCTTTACATCATAGAGGAATGTAGAGACACACTCAAAGCTCATAGTATTAGCAAAACTGGAGCCAACGAGGTCTTGTAAAAGGTCTCGATAATGAAATCGATAAATTTCAGATACAAAAAAGCCCTAACACTCTTTGTTTATAAGAGTTGCTAGGGCTTATCGTAATGTTAGTGGGCGAGTGTGGTGAGCCACAAGCATACGAGCGCGAAGCTTTAGCGTAGCTGGGGCGGCCTAGTTCTTTAAAAAAACCGCAACGCCATAACGAAAAAGCCTCTGCATTCTTGTAATAAGAAGTGCAGAGGCTTTCGTCTTTGTGTTGGCGGAGCGGACGGGACTCGAACCCGTGTGCCTTCAGCACGTGAGGCAGGCCGACTATCTCTAATAAAAAGCCCTAATATCTCCATGGATGGAGTGTATGCTAAAAATTGTCTGGAACAATTTTAGTCCAACTGAACTATCGTTCCTTTAGCAAAGCGCTTATATAACCCACTCAGCTATTTTGTAATCATTTTGCCGAAAAACAGACACGAAAAAGCCCTAACATTGCTGTTAGGGCTTATCGTAATGTTGGCGGAGCGGACGGGACTCGAACCCGCGACCCCCGGCGTGACAGGCCGGTATTCTAACCAACTGAACTACCGCTCCTTTAGCAAAGTGCTTACGCATGATGCTAAATGCTTTTTAAGTCGCTAACTTGTCAGGGCTAGGAGACTCGATTTTCAATGAAAATCTAAATAGGCGCCTGGAAATGACCTACTCTCACATGGGGAGACCCCACACTACCATCGGCGCGATTGCGTTTCACTTCTGAGTTCGAGATGGGATCAGGTGGGACCACAATGCTATTGTTTCCAGACTAATTCTTTACTTTTTAATCGCTTGCTACTGACTGTCTTGACGGCCTTACTCGGCACTGCGCTTCTCATGTACTGGAGTACACTGTGATGCTCGTTTTGTCGTAGCGTTGTCAATCTCAGCCATTAGCTGCGCTGACTTCAATAAATATTTAGAAAGCTTTAAATAATTGGGTTAAGTACATGGATGTACTATATGTCATAAATGCAGGAGCATTTTATGACCAACTTAAATCAAGTTCGTATTCTTTTGTGCTTATGAAGTAATCACACTAGCTACTCATAAAACCCATCTGGGTTGTATGGTTAAGCCTCACGAGTCATTAGTATCAGTTAGCTCAACGCCTCACAACGCTTACACACCTGACCTATCAACGTCCTAGTCTCGAACGGCTCTTTAGAGGAATTTAATTCCTAGGGATGACTCATCTTAGGACTCGCTTCCCGCTTAGATGCTTTCAGCGGTTATCGATTCCGAACGTAGCTACCGGGCAATGCTATTGGCATAACAACCCGAACACCAGCGGTTCGTCCACTCCGGTCCTCTCGTACTAGGAGCAGCTTCCTTCAATCATCCAACGCCCACGGCAGATAGGGACCGAACTGTCTCACGACGTTCTGAACCCAGCTCGCGTACCACTTTAAATGGCGAACAGCCATACCCTTGGGACCGACTTCAGCCCCAGGATGTGATGAGCCGACATCGAGGTGCCAAACACCGCCGTCGATATGAACTCTTGGGCGGTATCAGCCTGTTATCCCCGGCGTACCTTTTATCCGTTGAGCGATGGCCCTTCCATTCAGAACCACCGGATCACTATGACCTACTTTCGTACCTGCTCGACGTGTATGTCTCGCAGTTAAGCTGGCTTATGCCATTGCACTAACCGTACGATGTCCGACCGTACTTAGCCAACCTTCGTGCTCCTCCGTTACTCTTTGGGAGGAGACCGCCCCAGTCAAACTACCCACCAGGCACTGTCCTCAACCCCGATTCAGGGGCCAGAGTTAGAACATCAAAGCTACAAGGGTGGTATTTCAAGGTCGACTCCACAAGAACTAGCGTTCCTGCTTCAAAGTCTCCCACCTATCCTACACATGTAGGTTCAATGTTCAGTGCCAAGCTATAGTAAAGGTGCACGGGGTCTTTCCGTCTAGCCGCGGGTATACGGCATCTTCACCGCAATTTCAACTTCACTGAGTCTCGGCTGGAGACAGCGTGGCCATCATTACGCCATTCGTGCAGGTCGGAACTTACCCGACAAGGAATTTCGCTACCTTAGGACCGTTATAGTTACGGCCGCCGTTTACCGGGGCTTCGATCATGAGCTTCTCCGAAGATAACCCAATCAATTAACCTTCCGGCACCGGGCAGGCGTCATACCGTATACTTCCTCTTGCGAGTTTGCACAGTACTGTGTTTTTGATAAACAGTTGCAGCCACCTGGTATCTGCGACTCCCAACAGCTTAGAGAGCAAGTCTCATCACCGTCGGGAGCGTACCTTCTCCCGAAGTTACGGTACCATTTTGCCTAGTTCCTTCAGCCGAGTTCTCTCAAGCGCCTTGGTATTCTCTACCCAACCACCTGTGTCGGTTTGGGGTACGATTCCTGCTAACCTGAAGCTTAGAAGATTTTCCTGGAAGCATGGCATCAACTACTTCAGTCCCTTAGGACCTCGTCATCAACTCTCAGCCTAATGTTCACCCGGATTTGCCTAAGTGAACAGCCTACAGCCTTAAACGCGGACAACCAACGCCGCGCTAGCCTAGCCTTCTCCGTCTCTCCATCGCAGTTAGCAGAAGTACGGGAATATTAACCCGTTTCCCATCGACTACGCCTTTCGGCCTCGCCTTAGGGGTCGACTCACCCTGCCCTGATTAACATTGGACAGGAACCCTTGGTCTTTCGGCGAGGGAGTTTTTCACTCCCTTTATCGTTACTCATGTCAGCATTCGCACTTCTGATACCTCCAGTGTGGGTTACCCCTTCACCTTCAACGGCTTACAGAACGCTCCTCTACCGCTTGCACCCAAAGGTGCAAACCCGTAGCTTCGGTGTATTGCTTAGCCCCGTTAAATCTTCCGCGCAGGCCGACTCGACTAGTGAGCTATTACGCTTTCTTTAAATGATGGCTGCTTCTAAGCCAACATCCTAGCTGTCTAAGCCTTCCCACATCGTTTCCCACTTAGCAATAACTTTGGGACCTTAGCTGACGGTCTGGGTTGTTTCCCTTTTCACGACGGACGTTAGCACCCGCCGTGTGTCTCCCGAGTAGTACTCATTGGTATTCGGAGTTTGCAAAGGGTTGGTAAGTCGGGATGACCCCCTAGCCTTAACAGTGCTCTACCCCCAATGGTATTCGCTCGAGGCGCTACCTAAATAGCTTTCGAGGAGAACCAGATATCTCCCGGTTTGATTGGCCTTTCACCCCCATCCACAAGTCATCCGCTCATTTTTCAACATAAGTCGGTTCGGTCCTCCAATTGATGTTACTCAATCTTCAACCTGCCCATGGATAGATCACCGGGTTTCGGGTCTACACCTTGCAACTAAACGCGCAGTTAACACTCGGTTTCCCTACGGCTCCGCTATTCGCTTAACCTCGCTACAAAATGTAAGTCGCTGACCCATTATACAAAAGGTACGCAGTCACGGTCTCAAGAACCGCTCCCACTGCTTGTACGTATACGGTTTCAGGTTCTATTTCACTCCCCTCACAGGGGTTCTTTTCGCCTTTCCCTCACGGTACTGGTTCACTATCGGTCAGTCAGGAGTATTTAGCCTTGGAGGATGGTCCCCCCATGTTCAGACAAGATGTCACGTGTCCCGTCCTACTCGTTTTCACGTAAAGTTAGTTTTCATGTACGGGGCTATCACCCTGTGCCGCTGAGCTTTCCAGCTCATTCCACTAACACCCTCTACGCTTAAGGGCTAATCCCCGTTCGCTCGCCGCTACTAGGGGAATCTCGGTTGATTTCTTTTCCTCCGGGTACTTAGATGTTTCAGTTCCCCGGGTTTGCCTCATTAACCTATGTATTCAGTTAATGATACTTACTTATGTAAGTGGGTTTCCCCATTCGGACATCGTTAGCTCAAATGCTTGTTACTAGCTCGCCAACGCTTTTCGCAAGTTACTACGTCCTTCATCGCCTCTGACTGCCAAGGCATCCACCGTATACGCTTAGTCACTTAACCATACAACCCACATGGATCTTTTTCCGCTTGCCACTCATCTTGTTATGCTACATTGCGAGCTTCATTCGTCGGTCATGTAGTGAACTACACTCCCTCCTCATTCAACTCACGGCTTTGCCTAACAAGCGATTGGCTGCGCTAACAGACTCACTGTTCAAACGGGTAAGTTTGAACGAGATGTATCGCAACTAATGGTGTTTACTTTCGCCAAAAGAATACTCATGAACTCATTACCCTAATGGTAAATCGTTCGGCACTTGATTTAAGTGTTTGAGAACTCAATTATTTATTTCGCATTAATCGTTAAATTAATACTATCAGCTTTCCAAATTTTTAAAGAGCGGGCTTAAAAAAGCCAAAGATAAAGTCTTAGTTTATCTTTGGCATCTCTATCCATGAGCATGTATATGGTGGAGTAATATGAGTGGGATAGAACCGCTGTTTAGCGTATTCCCTATCAAACAATCCAACAAGTAAATGGTGGAGCTATGCGGGATCGAACCGCAGACCTCCTGCGTGCAAGGCAGGCGCTCTCCCAGCTGAGCTATAGCCCCATTTACATGCAGTTGAGAATATATAACGTGACCAAATCGAGTAAGCCAAGACTTAAAAGATTTGGCGAAGCCAATTCGAGTGAGACAAGGCTTGTAGTTAGGACGTTTAGCCTGCTAAACGACGAACTACATAACGCAGTATCACGAAGAATTGGTGGGTCAGAGTGGACTTGAACCACCGACCTCACCCTTATCAGGGGTGCGCTCTAACCAGCTGAGCTACAGACCCATTTATACTTGTTTCTTCACTCAATCACTGCGTTGCTTTTCATCGTTCAGTCGTCGTGTAGTAAACTACACGTCCTTCCTCACTCTTCAAGCGTCTTGTGCTAGAGCGAATTAACGTCGTCTAAATAGACACGTATATTTCTCTTTCTTTCTATCAAGTAATCTGTGTGAACACTCAACAAACATTAAGTTAGTCGTATAGGTAAGGAGGTGATCCAGCCCCAGGTTCCCCTAGGGCTACCTTGTTACGACTTCACCCCAGTCATGAACCACACCGTGGTAAACGCCCTCCCGAAGGTTAAGCTATCTACTTCTGGTGCAGCCCACTCCCATGGTGTGACGGGCGGTGTGTACAAGGCCCGGGAACGTATTCACCGTGGCATTCTGATCCACGATTACTAGCGATTCCGACTTCATGGAGTCGAGTTGCAGACTCCAATCCGGACTACGACCGGCTTTCTGGGATTAGCTCCACCTCGCGGCTTCGCAACCCTCTGTACCGACCATTGTAGCACGTGTGTAGCCCTACTCGTAAGGGCCATGATGACTTGACGTCGTCCCCACCTTCCTCCGGTTTATCACCGGCAGTCTCCCTAAAGTTCCCGACATAACTCGCTGGCAAATAAGGATAAGGGTTGCGCTCGTTGCGGGACTTAACCCAACATTTCACAACACGAGCTGACGACAGCCATGCAGCACCTGTCTCACAGTTCCCGAAGGCACCAATCCATCTCTGGAAAGTTCTGTGGATGTCAAGAGTAGGTAAGGTTCTTCGCGTTGCATCGAATTAAACCACATGCTCCACCGCTTGTGCGGGCCCCCGTCAATTCATTTGAGTTTTAACCTTGCGGCCGTACTCCCCAGGCGGTCTACTTAATGCGTTAGCTTGGGAGCCCAGTAACTAAGTTACCAAACTCCGAGTAGACATCGTTTACGGCGTGGACTACCAGGGTATCTAATCCTGTTTGCTCCCCACGCTTTCGTACCTGAGCGTCAGTCTTTGTCCAGGGGGCCGCCTTCGCCACCGGTATTCCTTCAGATCTCTACGCATTTCACCGCTACACCTGAAATTCTACCCCCCTCTACAAGACTCTAGTTTGCCAGTTCCAAATGCAATTCCCAGGTTGAGCCCGGGGCTTTCACATCTGGCTTAACAAACCGCCTGCGTACGCTTTACGCCCAGTAATTCCGATTAACGCTTGCACCCCTCGTATTACCGCGGCTGCTGGCACGAAGTTAGCCGGTGCTTCTTCTGCGAGTAACGTCACAGCTAACGGTTATTAACCGCTAACCTTTCCTCCTCGCTGAAAGTGCTTTACAACCCGAAGGCCTTCTTCACACACGCGGCATGGCTGCATCAGGCTTTCGCCCATTGTGCAATATTCCCCACTGCTGCCTCCCGTAGGAGTCTGGGCCGTGTCTCAGTCCCAGTGTGGCTGATCATCCTCTCAGAACAGCTAGGGATCGTCGCCTAGGTGAGCCATTACCTCACCTACTAGCTAATCCCACCTAGACTCATCTAATCGCGAAAGGCCCGAAGGTCCCCTCCTTTCCCCCGTAGGGCGTATGCGGTATTAGCAGTCGTTTCCAACTGTTATCCCCCACGACTAGGCAGATATCTAGGCATTACTCACCCGTCCGCCGCTCGACAGCAAAGTAGCAAGCTACTTTCTGTTTCCGCTCGACTTGCATGTGTTAGGCCTGCCGCCAGCGTTCAATCTGAGCCATGATCAAACTCTTCAATTAAAGTTTTTTGTTCTCATCCGATTAAGAATGAAGAACGGCTCAATGAATTATACTGTTTATATAGTGAACCGAACTAAGTTCGATTCTATGAACACTCATTCATCGAGTAATATTTTTGATTGCTTACATCCCGAAGGACAAGAAAGCAATTTCGAATAACTCAACACCTGTGAGTGTCCACACAGATTACTTGATAATTTTTTAAAGAACTACGTTCAGCGCTCAAGGCTGCTAAAGAACGTTAGCACCAATCTTTCAGATGCTGCCGTTGACGCTAGGTCGTTGGCTTGAGGAGGCGTATTCTACACTCTCCGTGGTTGGCGTCAAGCGCTTATTTTAAGAAGTTTTTCAAGCGATGATTTCTTAAACAGAAGAGATAAATACTCTTATATGTAAGCCACATCTACAAACCACTTAAACCGCTTTCTACCTGATGAATACGTTTCACTGTTTCATCACACTGTGGCCGGTGCTTTAGGCTGGAAGCCTGCTGTCCCGTCTCAGTGGTTGCGCATTATAGGTATAAGGATTTTGAACACAAGCGTTTATTTTAAGATTTAATTCAAGCGCACGTTTTACAGTCAAAACGTGTAAATATCGAACCAAACTGGCTTATTACAGCAACAAAAAAGCACCAAGTGTTAATTGGTGCTTTAAATAAGGTAAGAGTGGATACCTCTTACAAAGCTTTTATAAACTCTTTAAATATCCAGGGACATCGGCAATTGAATCAAGAACGACACTCGCTTCAGCAACCGCTTCATCTGTCACCTCTTTGCCTGTGCGCACCAGAATTCTTATTGGGATCCCCGCAGCTTTAGCTGCCAGCATATCATCACGCTTATCACCCACCATGACCGACTGAGTCAAATCCAACTTTAAAAACTCAGCTGCTGACAACATCATTCCAGGCTTAGGTTTGCGGCAATCACACTCTTGCTTATATTCACCTATGCCTTTTTCAGCATGATGAGGGCAATAATAGATACCATCAAGCTCGATACCTTTATCTACAAAGTTCCAATCCATCCACTCCGTTAGGGAATGAAATTGGTCTTCACTATATAAGCCACGCGCAATACCAGACTGGTTTGTCACAACCGCCAGCTTAAACCCCATCTCTTTTAGTGAGCGGCAAGCATCAAATACGCCTTCAACGTACTCAAAATCATCGACCATATGAACATAGCCATGATCAATATTGATAACCCCATCTCTATCTAAAAAAACTGCTCGACTCACGAGTTTAACTCCATATAAATATCTGTGGACATTATCCCATCCATTTCCATAAATTGCACCGCTATTCTTATGGGTTTTCTACGCCATGATTGCCACGGATAAAATATACAAATATAGTAACCACATTCAAATAATCCATCAGCCACGATCTCAGCTAACTTTTGCTGAGCCTGTCGATGATATGAGTATTTTTTATGATTAGCACAATGTATCAAAACCGTAGAACAAGACTATTTAATGCACTTCCCAATAAAAGCTTTGTCATTATTAGCGGATACCAACAAAAAGTAAGAAGCAAAAATATAAAGTACCATTTCAGGCAGGATAATGACTTCTTATACTTAACAGGTTTTAACGAACCAGATGCTGTCGCACTATTATACTGTGATGAAAGTAAGGATACAGGATATTCGTATACCTTACTTTGCCGGCCTAAAGATGAAGCCCAAGAGGTGAGTTTTGGCGCACGTGCAGGTGTACTCGGTGCCCTTAGTCAGTATGGGGCTGATGATGCTTTTGATATTGCAGAGCTTGAACAAGTTCTACTCTCTAAATTAACCGATCACGCGAACTTATTTATCAGTGATGAACTCGGCCGCTTCTCAAGCCAAGTTATTGGCTGGTTAAATCATCAAAGACTGAACTGTAGTTTTGATACCATCAAGCAGCACCGCACACTCACACCGTTAGCAAAAGTGCTCCACCCAATGAGAGTCATTAAGAGTAGTCATGAAATTGATAAGATAAAAGCTGCAGTACACGCTTCCACTGCTGGGCATATCGCGGTTATGCGGGCCTGTAAGCCTGGTGTGAATGAAGGGCTGCTCTCAGCAAGCTTCAATTTTGCAATCTCTCAATATGGCTGCAGCGAGGTTGCTTACCCAAATATTGTCGCTTCAGGTAACAATGCCTGCTGCTTACATTATGAAGAAAACTGCTGCAACTTGGCCGACGGTCAGATGTTACTGATTGACGCAGGTGGAGAGCTTGAGCACTACGCCTCTGATATCACCCGCACCTACCCAGTTAATGGTAAGTTCAACGAAGCTCAAAGGGACATCTATCAGTTGGTATTAAACGCATTAGATGCCGCCATAGATAAAGTTAAGCCAGGCGCCAACTGGAACAGCCTCTATGAAACCTGCATGGAAGTCATGGCTAAAGGCCTATTAGAGTTGGGTTTACTCAGCGGTAATATTGATGACATCATGAAAGATGAAAGTTATAAGCGATTCACGGTGCATAAAACCGGTCACTGGTTAGGGATGGATGTCCACGATGTTGGGCCATACCACGATGAAAATGGACAATGGCGCAAGCTTGAATCTGGAATGGTATTTACCATAGAGCCAGGGATCTACATTCCACTTTCAGCAACTGACATACCAGAAAAGTATCGCGGTATGGGGATCAGAATAGAGGACGACATTCTTGTGACACAAAATGGCTTTGAAAACCTCTCTGCGGGCGTGCCACGAACAATCGGTGAGATCGAGTCAATCATGTCACCAATTGACTGACTTACTGTATAACAAGGGGGATAGCTCAAAAAACAAAAGACATGGCTGTCCTATCTTTTCCTTCGATGCTAAGAGATGGCCCTTTTTTTGGGGAAAGTGTGGGAAGCGCCAAAAGATCAAAATTAACTATTAACGCCATAGTCTCTTGTTAAGTGTTTTTTACCCAACCAATGCTAAGTAAATATCTATTACCTTTTACAATTTTTGAAACTTGGTGTTCGCTTACATCAGGGCGAAATAGTTTAATCCGTTTTGTTTCGTAGATTGGATTAGCACAAATAAACTCACCGCCTTCAACTGCATTTTTTATTACTATATTTAATCGATAATGCTTGCCTGATACAACTTTATCCGTATGTGGAGATATTTCACTTCCTTCAGGGAATTTGAGCAGATAAGTATCAAATTTTATAGGCCAAATTGCTCCACAAAGCAGCATTTTATCGTAACCCGATTTTTGCCTGCCTCGCTCCCAACGGAGTAATTTACTCAGGAAAGACATACAGACTCACGAAACACCTAACGTATTTGCCCCAGCGACCGAAGGGCGCGAGTTAAGTGATTCGTTATACCTTGCCATTACTCTGAATACTTCCTTATTACAGACACTTTGCCGTCCTCAATTTCCAATACTTCCATTGTTTCGTAATTTTGGTGGATTACTTCTTTTGTTTGAGGATGTATACCACTGCTTTGGGTTGAGTACGTGATGACAACAACATTGTAAGCAGGAACAATTTGGTTAAGTGTAGCGGAATAAGCTGTATGAGCCCCAAGATAAAATGCCATACCTTCACGCATATTACTTTTACCTGATGGAAGGCGAGAATCATCACTTGCATAAGGCAAATGCTGATGCCCTACGTCCTCTTTTAGAAAAGACAGATAATTTTCTACATCTTTCGTAGTTGCCTCTGGGACTTGCGTAGCTTGCCAAGCCTGAAAGTAAGATTTCCCAAATTCTTTTAAATCCACTTCTTCTGCGTAGGCAGAAAAGGCAGCAATAAAGCATGAGATAAGCAATATCAATTTTTTCAAAACAACCTCCAATGTTTAACTGGGTATAACGCCAGAGAGTTTGAGTCCAGAGTGTACCCCGAAGGGGTGTTTACGCGCGAAGTTCATTTTCTTGTTAGCTGTTTTCTTAAGTAGTGGCGACGATGTGTTCCGTAATAACCGTCCAATTCACCGACCACCTCATAACCTTGCTTTAGATAGAAATTTAATGCTTGGAAGCTGAAAGTATCTAGAGATGAAGCCTTGCAACCTTTCGAAATAGCTTCATTCTCTGCTTCGGATAATATCTTTGCACCGTAATCCTTGTTGCGGTGGGCTTCATCTACCCACAAAAACTCTACATGAAGCCAACCACCAAAAATCTTACCGGTTAAGCCAGCTATAACTTGCCCCGCATCATCACGCAGATACACAGATAGGGGCGCCAATCTTTATCTACAAACTTAGCATTATATGCTCTTGTTCCTTCAATGATTCTTTCGTCATCTTTAGATTTAGGAGTATTGGTTATTTCTATATCCATTGGCATCCCTTTACAGCTAACAGTATATTAGGCAGAATTCCGAATAAGAACAGTCAGCCAAATTATTTTATGTTGACAAAGTAACCTATGTTCATTTCGTATTCAATAGCTTACAGCGATAAAGCAGCATACTTTGTGAACAACTCTAGTGTTGAAAGCCAGAATTTAGTTATTTGTGATTTATTTCGCACAACTAAAAAATAAAGTTCATTTAAAATAGATGCTTAATTAGAATAAGCTAAATTTTCCCTTCCTTCTTTCCTCCCAAAAAAGAAAATGTAATCAGCCTTCATTCGAAGGCTGAGCAAAGCGTTTATCTAAACCTTTCAACCCGATAATCACTCAAATCAATGTCAGGTTGTTCACCTGACATCTGTTGAGCCAAGAGCTTAGCGGTTATCGCCGACCAGGTCAGTCCTAAATGCTGGTGTCCAAATGAGAAAAACACATTCTTATGATTTGAGCTGCTTCCCAATACAGGTAAGCTATCGGGCAGCGAGGGCCTAAATCCCATCCAGCGCTCACCATCGCTCACTTTGGCATCAGCAAATAGGCTTGGCAGTAGGGCCTTGCCATGGGGGAATAGACAGTCAGCGCGAGACTCATTCAACGGTGCTTGTAAGCCACCAAATTCCACGGTTCCAGCCAGTCGCGTTCCCTCTGTCATCGGGGTGATAATGAATTTACGATTATAGGAGGCAACAGGACGTGACAAACTGCTTTTTTGGGGCATCATCAAATGGTAGCCCCGCTCTGCTTCCAGCGGCACTTTATGGCCTAGCTGTTTCACAAGCGGCTTAGACCAAGCTCCTGATGCTATAACTATCTTATCAGTATTGGCTATATAGCCTGATGATAGAGCCAAGTTGATGCCTGTTTCACCACCACCTACCGGCTCAATTTTACCGAGTTCACCGGTACTCAACTCTCCCCCTAAGGCGATAAATTTTTGTGAAAAAGCTTGGCATAATTGATAAGGATCATTTGTATGTCCAACATGAGTAAAAAAGAGTCCATGGGTCACCGACTGGCTTAAGCTAGGCTCCAGCGCCCTCACCTCTTCCCCCGTCAGTAACTTAACTTCAACCCCTGCATCACGGTAGTGGGTAAACTCCTTGTCAACCTCATCAATAGCCGTTCCTTCAAACACCAAAAGACTACCATTTAATAAAAGCAGCTCCTCACAGTTGCAAAAACTAGTCAGCTCCTCCATCGCAGTAATAGAGGCTTGATTGAGCCGCTTAATGCCTTGTCCGTTGTGCAGCCTTTTACTGGGCAACATATTAATGAGAAATCGGCAAAACCAAGGCAAAGCTTTGAAAAAATATGCAGGCCGGATACGAAATGGCCCTAATGGATCGAGCAACATGCCAGGCAGTTTAGGCAGTAAACTAGGATCAGCCAGTGGAAACACTTGCTCTGTGGCAAAATGGCCAGCGTTTCCCTGTGATGCACCAGCCCCAACTCCCTCTTTATCGATGATCTCGACCTGAAACCCTGCTCTTTGCAACTCAATTCCTGTTGCCAGTCCAACAATTCCAGCACCAATAACCGTTACCTTTATGGCTTTTTTGTTGCTCTGTTTATGTTCTCGATGATTAATCTTTGTCATGACGCTCTCATATTATTCACTCAGCCCTGTCATTGGGGATCAAACTTCAGGTTTAACGTAAAATAAAGCCATCTTGGAATTGATCATCTGGATCGACAATAAATTGATGCTGACCAGTGATATAGGAGCGACCTGACACCTGTGGGATAATCGCCTTTTTGCCATGAAAATCTTGCTCTCTTAATGCACTCACCGTCATTTTTCCGTCGACAATACTCTCTATCACCAGAGGCTGGTTTAACCCGATTTCACCTTTGGCGTATAACAGCGCCGCTCTTGCAGCAACGCCTGTTCCTGTGGGAGATCTATCCACCTCTCCATCAGCAAAAATACACACATGGCGGGAGTGCGCAGCTTTCTCTGTGACCTCCTTTGAGATAAAAATAGTGCCATAGAGAAAGCTAAGATCACTCTCTAATGGGTGAACAAGAGGATGACTATCCATGACAGCGTGTTTAATACGTCTCCCTAGGTCGATTAGTTGGGCGACATTTTCTCTACCACAACTGAGCCCCAGAGCATCAGCATCTATGTAGGCATAATACGCGCCACCAAAGCCAATATCATAGTTAACTTCACCTAAGCCCTCGACCATAACACTGCAGTTAATTGCTTCCGCCCAAGAGTCGACATTTTCAAAACTGGCCTGAACTCTCCCCTCTTCATCAAGTGATGCCGTGGCTGTGATAAGTCCTGCTGGTGCATCGATTTTTATCACTCTTGGTTCACAGCCTAATAAAATCGTGTTGGTTTCACACATCACTTTCACCAAAGCTAAAATACCGTGACCACACATACTGCTATACCCTTCATTATGTAGAAACAGCACGCCGAAATCGGCCTCTTTAGATACAGGGCGAGTGATCAATGCTCCATACATATCGGCATGCCCTCTTGGCTCATGCATCAACAGAGTGCGGTATCTGTCTAAATGTTGGGCCACATACTCCTTCATCTCCAATATGGTCTCGCCTAAGATCTCTGGGTAACCAGAGATGATGATCCTAAGTGGCTCACCCTCAGTGTGAGCATCGAGTGTTATGAATTGTTGACGATTTCCCACGACTTCTAATGGCAGCTTGTTTAGCTTCATGGCGCACTCCTTTCTTATTCTTTGTATGCAATATATAGTATTTGGCAACAGTAGGGATAAATTTCAACCAAAAGAGGCTTTTCTTTTCAGTAATATTGTATACAATATACATAAGTTTTAAAGCAAATCCAAAAATCAATGGAATTAACCCCGGTTATATCGGTATAAAAAGTAAAAGAGGTAGTTAAGATGAAAGTAAATTGGCAAGGTGTGTTCCCAGCAATCTCAACCCAGTTCAACGATGATGGTTCGATTAACTATGAATCGAATGCCCGTATGCTGGAAGACCTTATTAATGATGGGATCGATGGCATCATCGCACTCGGTACCATAGGAGAAAACGCCTCTTTAAGCCCAACTGAGAAACGTGAGTTTATTAAACACACAGTAGAAACTGTTAAAGGCCGTATTCTCGTTTTATCCGGTTGTACCGAAAACACAGCTGAGCAAGCCGCCAAGTATGCACAAGATGTGGCAGAGCTCGGTGTTGATGGTTTGATGTTACTGCCCGCTATGGTATATCGCGGTACCGACCGTGAAGTGGTAGCCCACTACCAACACGTTGCTCGTGCGACTAAGCTTCCCATCATGATCTACAACAACCCTGTCAGCTACGGCGTTGATATCAACTTAGAGATGACGGCTATTCTTGCTCAAGAGGAGAATATTGTCGCGATTAAAGAGTCCACCACAGATACCCGTCGCCTAACAGAGCTACAATCTCAATTTGGCGATCGCTTTAACATTCTATGTGGTGTCGATGACATCGCACTCGAAAGCATCTTCTTAGGCGCTACGGGTTGGATATCTGGCCTTACCAATGTATTCCCACGTGAGTCTGTCACCCTATTTAAGCTGGCACGTGCTGGTCGTATTGAAGAAGCACGCGAAATCTACCGTTGGTTTATGCCGCTGTTACGTCTCGATACTATTCCCACTTTGGTTCAATGCATCAAACTGGCTGAACAGATCGTTGGCCGCGGCAGCGAAAATGTTCGTATGCCACGCATGAGCTTAATCGGTGACGAACGTGCTTATGTAGAGAGTGTCATTAAAGAGGCGATGGAGACACGAATCGATCTCAATAAATACAACCTAGATTAAGCATCGAAAAGAGAGCTCAACAGCTAGCCCATTGATAAAAACAGACACTCTCCACACATCGAGATAAACAGTAACAAAACCTTAGCTCTCGATGTAAAGGAGAAGATGGAGTAAAGCATAGATGTTAAAAGGCACCTTCTTTTGCGTCGATGCTCATACCTGCGGCAATCCGGTTCGTTTGGTCACCAGTGGCCACCCGGACCTTAAGGGCTGCACCATGAGCGAGAAACGCCAGGATTTTCTCAATCACTATGATTGGATCCGTAAAGCCCTGATGTTTGAACCCAGAGGCCACGATATGATGTCGGGGGCTTTTTTATACCCTCCCTGTAGTGATAACGCCGACGCGTCGATTCTTTTTATAGAAACCAGTGGCTGCCTGCCCATGTGTGGTCATGGGACTATCGGAACCGTCACCGCTGCAATTGAGTCTGGGCTGCTAACGGCCAAAAAACCTGGGAAACTGGTAATAGATGTACCAGCAGGTCAGATAAACATTGATTTTCAACAAACTGGAGACAAGGTCGACTGGGTAAAAATCTACAACGTGCCCGCTTACCTTGCCCATAGTGATGTTATTCTCGATATACCTGAATTAGGCCCATTAAAGGTCGACGTGTCATATGGTGGAAACTACTACGTCATCGTCGAACCTCAAACCAACTACCCAGGCTTAAGGCATTGGTCTGCCGCCGACATCTTGCGCTGGAGCCCAATGATAAGGCAGATAGCTCACGAACAATTAAGCTGTATACATCCAGATGACCCAACGGTATCAGGAGTTTCACATGTATTGTGGACAGGCGATACCATCAGCGAAGGATCTGACGGTGCCAATGCAGTATTTTACGGTGATAAAGCTATCGACCGTTCACCTTGCGGGACAGGAACAAGTGCTCGGTTAGCGCAACTTTACACTAAAGGGCAGCTCAAGGTTGGCGATCAATATACCCACGAGAGCATTATTGGTAGCCAATTTATTGGCCGCATTGAGTCAGCCACTCAAGTTGGCACTCACCCCGCCATTATGCCAAGTATTCAAGGTTGGGCGCGCATTACAGGTAAAAACACCATCACAGTCGATGATAGCGATCCCTACGCGTTTGGTTTTCAAGTGATTTAGCCCTTCACAGTTTATCACTTATTAATTGACAGCATTATTCAGGAAATATTATGACAAAAACAATGAAAACTCAGGTTTCAGGCAAACACTATATCCAAGGGGAATGGGCAGGCGAAGCGGCTTCTTTCTCCAGCTTCAATCCAGTGGATAACACCCCGCTTGATTGGCAATTTGCTAACGCAACAAACCAAGATATTACTGCGGCGGCAAAAGCGGCGAAACACGCATTTACTCAGTACCGCTCCACCACGCCTGCGCAGCGCGCCGCATTTTTAGAGGCCATCGCTGATGCGATACAAGCTGATATAGAGGTCATCACAGCCACCGCTCATCTCGAAACAGGGCTTCCCATGGCTAGGCTTCAAGGAGAAACAGGCAGAACCTGTGGGCAACTGAGATTATTTGCCAGCACACTTCGTGCCCCACTCGATCCTAAGTTAGTGGATTTAGCGAACCCAGAGCGTACGCCGCTCCCAAAAGCTGATACTCGACTCGGCGTACTTCCCCTTGGCCCTGTCGCCGTCTTTGGTGCCTCTAATTTTCCACTAGCATTTTCAACGGCTGGCGGCGACACCGCCTCAGCGTTAGCTGCAGGTTGCAGCGTTATCGTTAAAGGCCACCCAGCCCATGCCGCTACCAGTGAGCTAGTGACTCGCGCAATTGAAACCGCAAGTAAACGCTGTAATATGCCTGCTGGCGTATTTAGTCTAATCCAAGGCAACACACCACAAGTGTCGACCCAGCTGGTTAATCAGAGTGAGATTAAAGCTGTTGGCTTTACCGGCTCCCTTAGAGTTGGACGCATACTTGCCGACTTATGTGCAGCAAGAGCTGAGCCTATTCCATTTTATGGCGAGCTAGGCTCAACCAATCCTCAATTTCTATTGCCACAACTCTTGTCAGAGCAAGCAGAACAATTGGCCAGTACTCAAGTTCAGTCGATGTTGATGGGACATGGGCAGTTCTGTACCAGTCCAGGGATCATTGTTGCTCAAACCGGTGAAGCGCTAAACCGTTATATCGCAACCATGACAGAAGATATCTCTACTCTACCGGCTGCAGCAATGCTGACACCCGGTATCGCATCCACTTATCAAGCACAAGTCGATGCACTACTTAAAGACACACAGGTTAATTTAATTGCCCAAGGACAAGCAGCCAGCGCGAGCCATCAAACTCGTCCAACGGCAATTAGAGTCTCTGCCAGCACATACTTAGCATCTAAAGAGCTACAACAAGAGGTGTTTGGACCTTGTGCAATACTCGTAGAGTGTGACACTCAGGAGCAGATGCTTCAGATTGCAGAGGAGTTAGAGGGGCAATTAACCGCCACCATCCATGGAAGCGAAACCGAACTGACAAAACAGCGCGATCTCATTGAAGCGGTGGCTTACCATGTTGGCAGGCTTATCTTCAATCAAATGCCAACGGGTGTAGAGGTGTGTCATTCGATGAATCATGGCGGTCCCTACCCTGCAAGTACAGACAGTCGCAGCACCTCGGTGGGCAGTCAGGCCATGAAGCGATTTGAACGCCCAATCTGTTATCAAAATATGCCAGAATCAATTTTACCCGATGAATTAAAACTAACCGACCCTAAAGTGATGACATTTTAAATCGATTAGAATAATAAAATTAAATAAAGGGAAGATAGTTTCCCTTTATTTATATTGGCAATAACGGTAATCTTAGAAGGATAAAATAGAATAACGAATAGTCAAAACCAAATTTATGAGCCGATCAACACCTATTATCCATAAAACTCGCACTCAAGTCGTTGTAGAAGTGCTTAGAGAAAAAATTCTTTCTGGTGATATCGCTGCTGGTGAACCGCTACGTCAAAGTGCATTAGCTGAAGAGCTAAATGTCAGTCGTATTCCTGTAAGAGAAGCCTTACTTCAGTTAGAAGCTGAAGGTTTGGTGAAGTTTGAAGCCCATAAGGGCGCAACAGCCACTGAACTATCAGTTGAACAAGTTACCGAACTGTTCGAACTCAGGGCAATGATCGAAACCGATCTATTAGCTAAAGCCATACCTAATTTGCAAGATGAAGATTTTCTTCAAGCTGAAAAAGTATTAGGTGAGTTAGAGTCAGCTTTTAAGCAAGAGGATGCCGTAGCCACATGGAGTGAGCTTAATACACGCTTCCACACATGCTTATACTCTCCAGCAAACCGTCCACATACTTTAGAAGTCGTGCATGGTTTAAACACCAATTGTGACCGCTATATCCGTCTACAATTATTACTGGCTGGCGGGATCCCTCGCGCCGAACAAGATCACCGTGATCTGCTCAGTTTCTGTAAAAATCAACAGACTGACAAAGCCGTTGAACTTCTTCGTGCCCATATTCTGCATGCCGCTGACGCAATACGCGACCTTGTCGCCCAACAAGTGGTATAGATCACAGTTGAAACACGGGCGACTTGTTAAGCTAAACTAATGTTTGATAAGGCAGAGCCAAGGTTCTGCCTTTTTTATTTGAGAGAAAACCAGATGCAGTACGCCACGATTACCGGTTGGGGAAAATGTGTTCCACCAGCAACCCTAACAAACCATGACCTTTCTACTTTCATCGAGACTTCGGACGAGTGGATTAAACCACGTACAGGCATCAGTCAGCGTCACATCAGCCACGTAAACACCTCTGAGCTTGCCTCTGTGGCAGCAAAGCGTGCGCTAGCAGCAGCAGGCATCGAAGGCAGTGACTTAGATATGATCATCTTAGCAACAGCCAGTCCTGATACACTGATCCCAAATATCGCCTCTACAGTACAAGCCAATGTAGGCGCAACCTGTGCAGCTTTTGATATTAATGCAGCCTGCAGTGGTTTCCTTTACGGCTTAGGCCTAGGCAGCTCACAAATTAAAAGCGGACAGTGCAAAAAAGTATTGGTGATTGGCGCTGAACGTCTCTCATTTTACTTAGATTGGTCACGTAGAGAAACTGCAGTTCTCTTTGGTGATGGTGCAGGCGCTGTAGTACTTGAAGCAACGGATGAGCCTATCGGTGTGCTGGGTTATGAGCTTAATAATGATCCTGCTGGCCGTGATATTCTAAAAGCGGGCTTCGGTACTGCTATGGACAGGTTCAGCGCTGCTTCTCTGGATTTCTATATCGAATTTAACGGTCAAGAGATCTTTAAGCGTGCTATCGCTGGCATGGGTAAATTGAGTACTAAGGTGCTTGAAAAATGTGAATTCAGTAAAGATGACGTTGACTGGGTGATCCCTCATCAAGCCAACGAGCGTATTATTGATACACTGATTAGCCGCATGAAAATCCCGAAAGAGAAAGCAATTGTGAACATTGCTAACTATGGCAATACCTCGGCGGCCACCATCCCTATCGCCATCTGTGATGCCCTTGAACAGGGTAAGATACAGCCAGGCCAAACAATTCTATCCTGCGCTTTTGGTGCTGGACTCACCTCTGCAGCTGCATTGATCAAATGGGGAGACAGAGTCACACCGATTAATGAAAGTGATGCTGAGCTCCCTCCTTGTGATCAGACGGGAATAGAGTTGGTCAGCAAAGCCGTTAAGCACTTTTGTGGTTAATCCTTAGCTAAGATATTGATAAACACCAGCCATCGCGCTGGTGTTTTTATATCAAGCCTTCTTTTTACGCTGACTTTTACCCCGTGACGCTCTTGCGATGACAACTCTATTTCTTAACATGCAGAGTATAAAATAGCAGCCACTTGCCGCTAATAGGTGTTTAACTGTGTGCCCGCTTATCAACTCTCCTGTGGCCAGAAAGATATTGAGATCATAAACCTCTGCAATTTTGGCAAGAACATAGCAAGCAAAAGCCAAGAATAGTAACTTGTGATGGGAGTAGATCCGAGGAAACAGTAACAAAATAATAGGCAGCGTTAACAGAGGCACGAGCTGCACCCAGTAATAGAACCTGAGATCATCAGTCCAATGCCAATAGGAGACTGATAAGATCCCAATGAACAGAGCTGGAAGTAATATCATTTCACTGAGCTTGCTTGACACATACTCACCTATCAAGGCGACAAAAAGTCCCATAAAACCAAATGTCATGGGTAAACGATCCCAGACTAGCGAGTTATTACTGGGTGACCAGTGATAATAAGATGAACCTGCAAATACTAATAAAATCCCTATGAACAGTAGTGTCCAACCGTTTAACACACGCCATTGATAGATGGACATCGTTTGATAAAGTCCTAAAACACCGATAATAAGAAAAGGAATATTAGACAATACATTCATAAAATTAGGCAGATAAATGAGGTCTCTTTGGTCGGCAAATTCATGGTAAACAGATGGTTGTGGAATAGGTTCCAAACTAAAAATCCATAGTAAGGGGACGAATACAATAGCAAGCAACAGAGCATGTCGCCAATTGAAACACCCCATTACAACAAGATTATTCTGATTCAGCCTATTCACTACACGACTCCGCCCCATCTAACAGCCTGCTTACGCAAACGAGAAAAGGAGTTAACGAATTTTCTTTCCTTTAATTTTAGTTCAGGTTAGTGACGATGAAGCACAAAGCTCAGTCTAAATTGATTTAGTGTTTCTTCTGGTTATACATATGGGTGTCAGCATTATGAAGTAAGTCTCTCAAGCTACTGCCATCATTGGGGAAAATAGAAACACCTATACTGGCCCTCAGCTCAAGCAGCTGACCTTCTATCAATATATCTTCATTTAACACACCGCGAATGACATCAATTAGGTCGACTCTCACTACATCTAGATTGTAATTTTCAAGCACAACCACAAACTCATCACCGCCAAACCTAGCAACAAGATCCGTATGTCGTATCTTAGTTTTAACCCTGTTGGCAGCTTCGATTAACACCTTATCGCCCACCTCATGACCGAAACGATCATTGATAGTTTTAAAGTTATTAAGATCGATATAGAGCAGTGCCATGGATTGTTTTTGCTCTTTAGCTCGTTCAAGAGAGTTCTCGGCACTCTCTTCAAAAAGGTGGCGATTAGCCACCTTCGTCAGATTATCGTACAGCGCCATCTCCTGTAGTTTCTGTCTAGTCAGTACATGTTCAGCCACCTCAGCCTGCAGCCTTAAATTAACAGTGATTGAATGTATCTCGTTTTTAGAGATCTTAAACCCTTTCGATATGAACATAAGTGAGCCAGATATCAGTACTAAAATCATCAGATAACCAAAGGTACTTGGAAAAATAACGAAGTAAAACATAACAGGGATTAACATACTGAAATTAAATAAGATGTAATAAGTCGGTATCACAGAGTACTGAAAAATAGCCACCGCAATGGAGGCGAGGTAGATACAGAGAAGAAAAAGCACACTGGCTTCTTCGATAGGCTTAGGTAGCAGAAAAACGGCGACGCCATATAAGACTCCTATAACACAACCTAAAGTGACTCTAGAGATCAGTAAGTTTGCCAACAATTCGCCTTCTAGTTTATGTTTATCAACGTATCTAGAGATTAAATAGACACATGTGGCAACCACAGCGGTACATGCAAATAGAAGTTGGATCTGTCCAATCATCGCACCGTAGTAATAGAGAATAACTGAGATAAGACTCGCACCAAAAATCAAGCCAAGCATATTGGAGATGGAGTAACTAAAAAAGCGATGAACTCGCTCTAAGTAGTTCAACTCCCGCTCAGGATCTTTGGGGTAGCGCAGAGATAAAAGGTTGATATAGGTCACTTTGCCATAACCCTTAGCCAACAAACTATATGAATCTACAAAGTTTAGTAAAGCTAACCTCATAATGCCATTGCAAGCAAAAGCATCTATGACGAAACGAATTAATGATGAGAGCAGCTAAATTATGAGTGGATTATCAAGCCTGTTAAGGGTTAACAGGCCAGAGATAAATAGTTAAGCGAAAAGCTTAGTTATAACCTCTTATATAGATTGAGGTCACCTCGTCACTATTAAATGCTTCACAAAGCGAGCTATAGAGTTGCGTATTAGGTTTTCTCACCACAGGAGCAAAATCATCAAACTGTTCAATTTGATCATTAAGGTGGTTGTTTTGATCGTTTCTCAATCTAACTTTAGTGCTTTCCATAATCACGCCTCTGCTATTTAATCAGTTAACCCGTAAAACTGTCATAGGTTACATAAGGCCATAAAATTCAAACACAGTAACTATCGAATACCAATCTAGATCATGAGCTTAATGGCTAATATGAAACTAACTTTATTTAACAATACTCAATGCTTATATTAAATACAAAACATTAAAACTTAAGGTTGAGCTGCATCAAACATAATTAGTTAGCTAATAGGTTATATCACTCCAACTCATTATTTAACTCAAGCTCTGTACTCGCCGAACAAATACTACAGTACGAAAAAAAGGTGAAAAAAATGCCAGTCATCACTGACTGGCATTGTTATTTTTTGCTAACAGATCAAATTAGATGCTAGCTAAAATCTTAGAAACACTCTCTTTGGCATCACCAAATAGCATCTCTGTATTCTCTTTAAAGAAGAGTGGGTTTTGCACACCGGCATAACCTGTTGCCATTGAACGCTTAAATACCACCACGTTTTCAGCATTCCACACTTCAAGTACTGGCATACCAGAGATAGGGCTACCTGGCTCTTTCGCAGCAGGGTTAACCGTATCGTTAGCTCCAATCACCAGCACCACATCGGTATCGGCGAAATCCTCATTGATCTCGTCCATCTCCATGACGATATCGTAAGGCAGTTTTGCTTCAGCCAAAAGTACGTTCATGTGACCAGGTAGACGCCCCGCGACAGGATGGATAGCAAATCGTACATTCACGCCGCGTTGACGAAGTTTCTGAGTGATCTCAGCAACTGGATACTGAGCCTGAGCAACCGCCATGCCATAACCTGGTGCGATGATAACGTTACGTGCATTCTTCAACATCTCTGCGACGTCATCAGCCTGTACTTCGCGATGCTCACCTTGCTCAGCATCACCAGCAGCCATAGTGCCACCTTCGCTACCAAAACCACCTAAGATCACAGAGATAAATGAGCGGTTCATCGCCTTACACATGATGTAAGAGAGAATAGCACCAGAGCTACCTACCAGTGCACCTGTGATGATCAACAGGTCATTGCCTAGCATGAATCCTGCCGCAGCTGCTGCCCAACCTGAGTAAGAGTTAAGCATAGAGACAACCACTGGCATATCCGCACCACCAATCGCCGATACTAGGTTATAACCAAACACAAAGGCGATGAAGGTCATGATAACTAATGCAGTGATAGCATCAGTCTGCATGTAGTAGATACCCAGTATCACAGAGACAACGATCATCCCTAGGTTCAACCAATGCGCGCCAGGAAGTGACTTAGGTGCGCTCTTCACTAACCCTCTGAGTTTAGCGAATGCCACCACAGAGCCAGTAAAGGTCACCGCACCGATAAAGATCCCTAAAAAGACCTCGACATCGTGAATGGTTTTAGCAACAGGATCTATCTGGCCTGTTACTGCATCCATTAAGGAGCCATGATCTAACGTGCTTGAGAAACCAACCAAAACCGCAGCCATCCCCACAAAACTGTGAAGAATCGCCACCAGCTCAGGCATCTCTGTCATCTCAACTTTCAGTGCTAAACGCACACCAATTGCAGCACCAATGGCCATCGCACCGGTAACAATCCAGCTGTTACCTTCGATTTGAGTACTGGCAAGGGTTGCAATAACCGCAATCACCATACCGATAATACCCAAGATATTACCGCGCTGAGCGGTTTCCTGCTTACTTAAGCCTGCAAGACTGAAGATAAACAGGACTGCAGCAACAAGATAAGCTGCACTTAATAATCCTATAGACATGTTCGTCAATCCCCTTAGTCTTTACGGAACATTTTCAGCATACGCTGAGTGACGGTGAAACCACCGGCAATGTTAATGGAAGCGATAAGTATCGCGATACCGGATAAGATGAGTACCGCCGTACTGTCGCTATTCATCTGTACTAAAGCACCCACAACAATGATGCCACTGATCGCGTTAGTCACACTCATCAAAGGAGTATGAAGGGAGTGACTCACATTCCAAACCACGTAATAACCAACAACACAGGAAAGCACAAAGACACTAAAGTGCTGCAGGAAGTCCGCTGGCGCAGAGTTAGCAATTAGGCCAAATAAACCTGCCGCTACCACAGCTAAGACTGGTTTTATCCAAGGGTTCTTTTTCTTCTCAACAACTTCAGCTACCGCCTCTTCCGCTTTGGCTTGAGGCTGGGCGCTAACCTGGATAACTGGAGGTGGGAAAGTGATCTCACCATCTTTAACCGCAGCCACACCGCGAACAACTTCATCGTCGAAATCAATCACAAAGTTGCCATCTTTCTCTGGCACCATCAGCTTAAGCAGGTTCACTAAGTTCGTACCGTATAGCTGACTTGCTTGTGTCGGTAAACGGCGCGACAGTTCGGTATAACCGATAATAGTCACATCGTTAACCACAGCCACTTCTCCGGGTACGGTCAGTTCACAGTTACCGCCATTAGCCGCCGCCAAATCGACAATGACACTACCAGGCTTCATTAAGCCAACCATATCTTCAAGGATAAGCTTAGGTGCAGGTTTACCGGGGATTAGCGCTGTGGTGATAATGATATCAACCTCTTTAGCCTGTTCGCGGAACAGTGCCATCTCAGCTTCGATAAACTCTTTACTCATGACTTTGGCATAACCATCACCAGAGCCAGACTCCTCTTCGAAATCAACTTCTAAGAACTCGGCGCCCATAGAGTTAATCTGCTCTTTCACTTCTGGACGGGTATCAAAGGCGCGAACGATAGCTCCTAAACTCCCCGCAGCTCCCAAGGCAGAAAGACCTGCAACACCTGCACCAATGATTAAGACTTTCGCCGGTGGCACTTTACCCGCAGCGGTGATCTGTCCAGTAAAGAAGCGACCAAAGTGATTTGCTGCTTCGATAACGGCGCGGTAACCATCTACGTTAGCTAATGAGCTACGAGCATCGAGAGATTGTGCACGTGAAATACGCGGCACCATATCCATGGCAAGTAGGTTGATCCCCTTCGCCTTAAACTTTTCTAACAACTCAGGATTTTGGGCTGGCCATACAAAGCTTGCCACTGTCGCACCGGCTTTCAATAGATCGGCTTCATCAACGCCGGTATCTACATCGATAGTAGGCGCATTGACTTTCAATATGAGATCCGCTTGAAACGCTTCTTCGAGGCTAACGATATCAGCACCCGCTTCTTGATACGCTTCATCTTTAAAATTTGCTGCCTCGCCGGCACCGCGTTGCACCACAACACTGAAACCTAATTTCTTAAGCTGAACAACAGTGGCTGGTGTCGCGGCTACCCGGCTCTCCTGGTTAAGGATCTCCCTTGGTATTCCGATTTGCATAATGTTTTCCTGGTGTCGATAGTGATGTTCTCTACTGCGATTAACACGAGATTAGACTCGGCAATGCACTAGGTAATTTTTTATAGTGTGTTATGACATAGCAATAGATAGGGTCATTGCCGCCATCAATATTCAATCAGGCGCGTCATAAACCATACCAACAATACCAAGATATTTGGGTGATGGGTCAATAATTTTCAATAATTGAGCTTAAGGTCAATTATTTTCAGGGAGATGTTTGCTAGTGGTAGGCTGTCAATCTCATTATGCTATTAGTTATTTACAATTGTTATCAGATTCATCTACATAGATGAGGAATATCTAGCCTCAATAATAGATGAAGTTCTTTACTCAGCTGGTATACAAATCGATACTAGATATCCAACTTAGCTTCATCCCAATAGAGACTCTGGTTAAAGTAACCAGCTAGACGTTGATTAAGATCATTAAAGCTAGATAGCGACTCCTCTTTACCGCTTAAACAGGACCAAACAAAACGGTGACAGTTATTATCGAAAAGGTCGTACTCCCGGTAGGTGTAAATAGCCTGCTGAGCCTTTTCTAACATGGCAGGCTCCACAAGAACTTGATGATCGTGACTGCAAGCCACAAAAATTTTGCTCCCTGTACGTCCCGCCAAAAAGCGTTTAGTTGATACCGCTCTCACTAAACCACTACCATGTAACTCAATTAACGTGTGTTCATCTAGCCATATCCCAGTGTGCTCAATCAAACCATAAACAAAACAGCAGATAATTGAACCAGGTTGTGGTTGCACTTTCTTGTGCCCTGCTTGCCACACACTAGGTGCCAGTGGAAGGTGATCCCCCTCTTTAAAGGTTTTAGGGGCTATCCCTTTGCGCCGCTTTAGCTCTAATTGATGACGCTTCTCTCGTTCATCGGCTAGCAGCACTGCACCAATTGCTGCGCCTCCAAGCCAAAGTAAGGGTAATGGCATAAGTCTGCTCCGAGTCTGAATACGATAAACTCACAACTAAGGTAGTCACTATTAATACCAATCTAGAAAATATTCTTTAAGAATGAAACAGCACAAATGTAACTAAATCTATGGTTCCATAAATGATATTGAGCATGCCTCTTAAATTGATTGCCAGCAAAACAAAATATTAATCTTCATCTTATTGGAAAAAATTGCCAAAACTTTAACTCTCCACTAGCTTTAAATGTATGTTTCTAAAGTTTTAATTTTTTATGGGCTGTGATAATGACATCATATTATGTTGTTTTTATAAGTTCACAATTAGCGATAAAACATTCATCTACAAGATAAAATTAGCAAGATAGGAAAGCTGTTGGTTTATGAGTGATAAAGAGGCTGACTTAATCAAGACCATTGCTGTACTTACCCGAAAAGCGCAGCGAGAGCGTAGTGCTAGGTTAGAAGCGGAGAAACTGCTCAACCAGAAAAGTCGTGAACTCTATTTTGCTAAGCAGGAGGTTGAAGCTTCACTCTTTTCAATACAAGAGAAATCCGACCAAGACACAGCATTGATAGGACTTAAAAGTAACTTAGAGTCAATTCTACTTGAATTTAATCAAAACTTTCTCCAGCAACCTCTTTCAAATGATCTCCTACAAAGCCTGATGGACACATTAGCGAAACTAAAACATGTTGAGTCTAGTCAGCTTGTGTTTAAAAATGAGCAAAAAACCAGTCATCAAGCCAACTTTTCAGCAGGCACATTTACTCAATGGGCGCCCCATAACAAAGGGCAAACAACAGACTCTGAATATCCTCAGCGACAACTTATCGTCAAAATAGGGGAAAACCAGCACACTCTAGGCTCACTGTATATCAATTTATCCGTACCAAACAATTGGTTATCGACGATTGAAAAGCAGCTATTTCTCTTCTCCAACATGATTTCAGCCGCTTACCAAAGACAGGTATTACTGGATAAAACATTGGCGCAGAAAACTCGAGCAGAACAATCTGAGCGCTCAACCAAAGACTTTGTAGCCATGATCAATCATGAGCTAAGAACCCCACTAAATGGCTTGCTGGGAAATACAGAGCTGATGATTGAAACACGGCTAAGCGATTACCAAGAAAAGCTTATCAAGAATATGGTTCAATCGGGAGAACTACTCAAAGTCATCATTAATGATCTTTTAGATATCAGTAAGATAAATGCAGGTATGTTGGAGTTAAACGAGGTGGCTTTTTCAACACTGGAACTCACTAACGCCATTCAAAATACCTTTGCTCCTCAAGCTGCTGAAAAAGGGTTAGCTTTTGACTTTGAGATCGATCCCAAGACACCTGAAAACCTCTCAGGAGATCCAGACAGAATTAAGCAAATTTTTGTCAACCTAATTGGTAACGCAATCAAGTTTACCGACAAAGGTAAGATTTCAATCAAGATTGACTGGCATGAATCCTCATTTAGATTTGTCATTTCTGACACTGGATGTGGGATCCCCAAAGAACATCTCGCCAACCTATTTGATCCTTTTACTCAAGTAAACAACCGCAGTAACCGCCTTTATGAAGGCACCGGATTAGGCTTAACTATATGTAAACTGCTCGTCAATGAGATGCTTGGTCAGATAGCACTTGAAAGCCAACCCGATAAGGGCAGCAGTTTTACCGTCACCCTACCGCTAGCTGTCACACAAGCCCAACAAATCAGTCAGCCAGCTGAATTTAATTACACAGATTTCGACTCATTAACGGTATTAGTCGTCGAAGATAGCCATATCAACCAGACATTGATAAAGATGATGCTAGCCAAATTTAATATCCCGCCATTTGTGGTAGATAATGGTCAGGAAGCGATCGATTTTTTAAGCGACACTGAAGTCGACATCGTTTTTATGGATTGCAGAATGCCCGTTGTCGATGGGTTTCAGGCTACAAGAGAGCTGCGCAAACAAAATTACACGAATCCCATCATCGCTCTCACCGCAGGAACAACCTCAACCGAGATAGAGCAATGTAAGCAGTGTGGAATGGATGATATTGTATGTAAACCCTATAAGATTGCCGATCTTAAGGCGATATTAATGAAATGGAATCCATTGAATTAATCAACTCGCCAGTTTAAATTATGTCGACTTAAGCCAGTAACTCTGTCAGTTTTACACTTTCGCCTTGGCCTATGGCACTGATCTGAGCCAGCAAAAGCTCACCACAGGCTATGGCGTCAATCAAGGCATTATGAGCCGCATAAACAGGCAAACCGTATCGCGCTCTACTTGCTCCAAGTCGCAAAGCCCCCTCCTTGAGCACTTCATGCTGACGCATTAATCTACGCTTCTCTATCGCTAAGGTGTCGATAGCCATCAAGGTCACTCTCTGGCGAAAATGTGTTGATAGCCCTTTTTGTAAAAACGCCAAATCTAAGGGAGAGTGATGAGCCACCAGCATCTGTCCTTGGCATCGTTCTAAAAACCAGGTCATCGCCTCCTCTGGAGATACCGCGCTATTAAGGTGGTGATCTAAAATACCGTGGATTGTGGCACTCTGACCGACACTACCCTCTATTTTCACCAATTTATGCTCAGCTTTTGACAGTATAAGTCTGCCCTTTTCGATCGGAACGATACCAATACTTAAGATCTGATCAAACTGGGCATCGAGCCCTGTCATCTCAAGGTCGATAGCCAACAAGGGGGCACGCTCAACGTCGAGTTCCAGTAGGGATTGCTGTCCGTGGTAATAGGTCTTAAGAGCTTGATCCTCAGCCCGAAAGGCGCGCCAACAGAGTTTACTTTTTAAAAGGTAGCGAGACAGCAAATCAGAAGCTCCGAGTAAATTTCAGCTTTATACCAGACTGAGCATCGTGAACCACCTTGAAAGCATCCCTCAATTGATGCCTAACTAAAGAGGAGAGGTGTTTAGGTTGCAAGTAGTTAGAGATGGGCATAGCGTGAGTATGTTGATAGCCCTGATTAGAGAGGCGCATATGGGCGATAAACTCATGGGCATCGGCAAGATTAAGTGCATCTTTGCGGTTAATAATATCTTTCTCCATTAACACTCGGATCCGTTTTGCCGTATTCACCTCTTTAATCCCTGCCGACAGGGCATAGACACGTGCAATGTCATTAATTAGCGCATTACCTTTATGTTTAAGATCAATCCCCTTTACTTCAGAGCCGTCACGCTCGAGCACGAACTTCTTAAAAAAACCTAAAGGTGGCGACTCGACCAGTGAGTTATTTGTCATACCAGCCAGAAAAATATCATTATCTTTGGTCTCTGCTAACACCTTGTCTTGCAGACTATCGAACAGGGAAGTGGGACCAAACACCGAGCGCATATCAAAGAAGATACTGGCATGCATTAAGGCTTTTGGTTCAGGTGTATTAACCCAACTAGCGAATCGGCTTTGCCACTGTGAGAGGCTTAAACGCCACTTGGGGTTTTGCGCCATAATATCGCCGGGACAAAAGATATAACCACACTTATCTAAGCCGCTACAAACAGCTTTTGTTAATGCCTCAAAATAGCCTGATGCGGCCTCATCAGGCTCATGGGCAAGCAGTAATCCGTTATCTTGATCTGAACAAGCAGCCTGATCTTGTCGCCCCTGGGATCCAAAGGCCAGCCAGCAAAAAGCCATCGGTGCTTCACCGAGCAGCTTTTGATTTAATATGATCAATCTACGAGTCAAGGCATCGGTGACAGAGGTCAGTACCCGACCAATCTCCTCAGCTCTGGCATCGGCACTGATTAAGTTTTGTAGGAGCAGTGGGATCTGTTTACTCACAGAGATAAGGCTATCTAAGCTATTTTGGCGCTCTATTTCGCCAATCAAGAGCAAAGGTTGCGAACTTTGCCCACGCAGAATATCGGTACTGGTCAAAACGCCAACCGCTCTCTCATCATCGACAATGGGCAGATGATGAATACCATGTTCACTCATCAAGAGCATAGCCTCAAAGACTAAAGCATTAGAGCTGAGCACTTTTGGCTGAGTGGTCATGGCTTGATGCACAGGCAAACTGCCATCTTGTCCCTCTGCTAACACGCGATTTCGCAGATCTCTGTCGGTTAAAATTCCACACAGTTTATGGTTATCAATCACCAGTACAGAGGACACTCTAGCCTCACGCATCTTCTTCGCCGCATCACTGACTGAGGCGTTTATATCGATGATAAGAGGGTTATTCGACATCAAGGAGCTGACTCTGCTAGTCGTGGTTAACTCTTTCGCTTTAAACCTAGCTTGATGACGGAGACGTTTGGCGAAAGCACGGTTAAAGAAGCGATCAAATTGCCGACTCTCAACACGCAGATAATCGAAGGTATCGGGGTCCAGATGATAGACCAAGCCATCTTCTAAAATGCGCACCCGGTTACTGACCTTTTCACCAGACAGGAGTGAAGGGAAACCAAAATAATCCCCCTCTCCCAATCGATCAAGTAGCTCCCCATCATCATTTCTCACCTCAAAAGCACCACTGCGAACAATGTATAGCTGAGGATCTGTTTCATCCAAAGGAACAAAGGCAGATGCTTTGCTGTAATAGCCAACACTTAAACTTTTACAACATCGATCCAGTGTCGAATTAGACAGAGTATCGAAGGGGACAAGTCCCTGTATAAAATCTGTAATCGGTTGAAGCTCACTTGCATCCATAGATCGACTGCCACAATTCTAGATTATAAAACTATACCTAATGCAACCTAATGCAGATATTCGACTAATGGCGTAAGAGAGGTTCACCTTAGAATTTAAGGAGTGTGGAAGAGAAAATATTAGAGCCTAATAGTGTTCATTTAACCCTATTAGGCTCCTAGATGAAACAGGTCTTGTTATTGCTTTAGATTGCTCACTTTATTGACTAAGGTTTCACCATGAAAAACCGTGCCTAAAATAGCAATATCTTTGATATCCATAGGTTCTACCTTTAGTGGATTTTCCTTTAATATTGTGAAATTAGCGGTTTTCCCCTCCTCAATAGTACCAATGCTTTTCTCAAGGTTTAATGTTCTCGCAGCCGTCGAGGTGATCGCTTTCATCGCAGTATAGGCATCAATTCGCTGCTCTTGAGAAAGCAGGCTATTATTAGCCGTCACTCGATTAACGGCAGTCCAAGCTAAAGTCAGTGGTTCAACCGGAGCCATGGCAAAGTCAGAGTGGAATGAAACAGGCACTCCTCTGTCTGTTAACGATTTAACCCGAACCAGCGACCCTGCTCGCTCAGCCCCTAAGCCATCGGTTGCATATTTATCAGCTAACGCCCAAAGATAGAAAGGATTAACTGACGCCTCAATCCCCAAACCTGCAATCTCATCGGCCTGTTTATCTGTAAAATACCCCATGTGATGCAAGGTGAGGCGGTGATCCTTTTTAGGGTTACGCTGTTGATCTTCTGAGTTGTAATCGAGCACCTGCTGAATACCAAGATCGCCATTAGAGTGAACATGGATCTTATAATCATTTTGCCAATATAAACTCAACTGCTCTTTAAACAGGGTCAGTGGTGTCATCCACTCCCCCTGGTGGCCATCGGCGTAACCCTCTTTCATCTGCATCAAAAGAGAGTAGATAGCACCATCGGCAAATAACTTAACCTGCTTAGGAAGGAACTTGATATTGTCTGTATTGTACTGCTCTGGCAGATTTTCCATCACTTCCATGGCTTTATGATTATCATTTCCCGCCATGGCGTACAGCTGAGTACCGTTAGGGATCAGGTAAACATCATAAGGTGGCTTTTTGTCCATCTCCTGCTTCAGCAGGTCATACTCCATCTTAAAATCTGAGCTGGGAAAGCCTGGCTCAGCGATAGTCGTAATGCCATTTTTACGGATAAGTTGGGTCATCTTAGCCAAACCCGTTTTATATGACTGCGGATCAACCAGAATATGGCTAATCTTAGGCACTAAAGCTAACCAGCCTCCCTCATAAAAATGTCCACCTTTCCAATCTACTTGAGGGTTGCCACTAAACTCACTCTCTTTAATACCAAACATCTCAATGGCTTTATCGTTAAGAAAAATCTCATGAAATGATCGATGAATAACCGCAACGGGCTTATCAGGTGAAAGCTTATTGAGCGTTTCACGGTTTAACTCGCCGTGCCAAAGCTGGTGATAACCCCATACGAAGAACATCTTGTCAGATTTAGCATTATCTTTAATCGACTGCGATAAACGCTTAATGTAAGCCTCTGGGGTTTGCACACCTTTTTTCACACCATCTGGAAGCACCCAGTCATGAGGCGCTATCACTTCATTCGGTAACATCAACGCAGCAATTGAGGGGTGAAGATGGGGCTCAATAAAACCAGGCATTAGAGTATTACCCTTTAGATCGTATAGCTCAGCCTTACCCTCAAAGCGTTTAAATGCCTCGGCTTGGCTGCCGGTAAATACAATTCTTCCTTCACGTTCAACAACAGCTTCGACATACTCGGGCTTATCACCCACCATGGTCAGGATATCGCCACCAAAGAAGAGAGTTTGCTGTAACTGGTAAGGTTTGGGAGCTATATCTTGCTTAATAACGCCAGCTTGAGGGATGTTTGGCAAAGCTTTCGGTTCATCCTGACTGCAGGCACTCAGTGCGGCAACGAGGGCGATGGTTCCAATAATTCTAAACATACGTGTCGTCCTTTACGTGATTAAAGCTCAGAGTGGAGCTAGATAGGTAACAGAGTTAATCAATAAAATAAAGCAGATCACTCTGCTAACCAGTTATTTATCGCTTTACGCTTCTCTCGTTTGATATCACGGCGAACCTTGTCACTAATCTCATCTCTTGGATCTAACCCATCTTTTATTTTCTCTACTTTCTTTGCAGCTTTGCGCTCAGCCTTACTCAACTGATGTTTAGTGTAACTACCATCGGCCAACTCCTCTGCGCTTCTTCTCGCCTTTTTTAACTTATGCTCAGTACGGCGAAGCTCACCTTTATACTCAGCTTTAGTCTCCTTAATATCCCGATTCAAGCGCACCGCATCTTTAAGTAAATTTTGCGCAAACAGATTAGGAGAGATAAGGGCGGTAGAGAGCCCAGCCAAGAGTACATACTTTTTCATATTATTAAGCCTCAAAAATTAAAGGCAGAATTATCTTAGGTTACTTTTGATCAATAAATCCCCTTGCGCTCATTATGATCATAAGCTGGACAAATGAATCTTGAATAACTGACAACAAAAAAGAGCGCCTAAGCGCTCTTTTTACTCTGTAACTAAGGTCACATCGTTAGTGGTCGTGTGCTTCGCCAGACCCTTTAGGGAAACGAATTGACTCAACCATCTCAACAACATCAGCAGGAACAGCAGCAGTCACTTTACTCACACCGAAGGCGACAGCAAAGTTCACAAACATACCTAACATACCGATACCTTCAGGAGAGATACCCATAAACCAGTGATCTGCATTGTTAATCTCAGGGTTAACAAACTTAAAGAACACAATATAAGAGGCAGTGAACAGTAGGCCAATGACCATACCAGCAATCGCCCCCTCTTTGTTTATGGTTTTAGAGAAGATCCCCATGATAATAGCAGGGAACAGTGACGATGCAGCTAAACCAAAGGCTATCGCTACCACCGCAGCTACAAAGCCTGGTGGATTAATTCCGAAGTAACCTGCCATCACAATACCGAGTGCCGCAGCGATTCGAGCAAACATCAACTCTTTCTTATCTGAGATATCCGGCATAAAGTTTTTCTTCAACAGATCATGAGAGACCGAAGTTGAGATAACGAGCAGCAGACCAGCAGAAGTTGATAACGCCGCCGCTAAGCCACCAGCTGCTACCAGTGCGATAACCCAAGCTGGTAAGTTAGCAATTTCAGGTGTTGCCAAAACCATGATATCACGGTCAATCTTCATCTCATTTTCAGCGCCTTTAGCATAGTAGATCTTGCCATCAGCATTTTTATCATCCCATGTAATAAGCCCAGTCTTCTCCCAGTTCTTAATCCACTCAGGCGCAGTTTCATAAGCAACACCCGTTGATTCTGGACCATTAATAGTTTCAATCATGTTTACACGAGAGAAAGCTGAAAGAGCAGGAACAGTGGTGTACATGATAGCGATGAACACAAGTGCCCAACCCGCTGATACACGTGCATCTTTTACTTTAGGTACAGTGAAGAAACGTACAATAACGTGAGGCAGACCAGCAGTACCAAACATCAAGGCACCAGTGATAAAGAACACATCAATCATGCTCTTAGAGCCTTCGGTATACTGCGCAAAGCCGAGTTCAGCCGATAAGCCATCTAACTTATCCAATAAGTAGACTCCGGTACCATTCCCCGCAGCATCAATAAGCTCAGCACCAAAGCCGATTTGTGGCAATACATGGCCTGTCATCATCACAGAGATAAAGATAGCTGGCACCATGAAAGCGAAGATAAGCACACAATACTGTGCAACCTGAGTGTATGTAATGCCTTTCATTCCACCGAGTACAGCGTAGAAGAAGACCACGGCCATACCAATATATACACCGGTTTCAACATCAACTTCGAGGAAGCGTGAGAATACCACGCCCACACCACGCATCTGACCCGCGATGTAGGTAAAGCAGATAAAGATGGCACACACAACGGCAACGGTACGTGCTGCTTGTGAGTAGTAACGGTCACCAATAAAGTCAGGTACCGTAAACTTACCAAACTTACGTAGGTAAGGTGCCATGCAAAGCGCTAGCAGAACATAACCTCCCGTCCAACCCATCAGGTATACAGAGCCATCATATCCGACAAACGAAACGATACCAGCAAGTGAGATAAATGACGCTGCAGACATCCAATCGGCCGCTGTTGCCATACCATTCATCACAGGATGGACACCGCCACCTGCAACATAAAATTCTTTTGTCGATCCGGCTCTGGACCAGATCGCAATTCCAATATAGAGGGCAAACGTTGCGCCCACGATTAAATACGTTAGAGTTTGTACATCCATCTCACCGCTCCTTATCTAGGTTAAATGTTAGTCTTCGTGAACATTGTATTTTTTGTCTAATGCATTCGCCTTAGCGACATAGACAAAAATCAGCGCCACAAACACGTACATTGCACCTTGCTGTGCAAACCAGAACCCTAATTTGAAGCCCATGAAATGGAACTCATTGAGCACATCTACCAATAAAATACCGCAGCCAAAAGAAACAGCTGCCCAAATGGCTAATAAGCCAAGCACTAAACGTAAGTTCTCACGCCAGTAACCTTCCGCTTTGTCGTTGCTTTCAAAACTCATAGCGACTCCTCTGTGATGATTTTTATATTTAAGTCTCAGTTAATTTATCAAGCAACAAGACAACAACAATCGCGACCTTAGTCTAACGCACACGGTAACTTTCGTATGACGCCAAAACATTATTAATATATAACAACAGCTTACACATTTACGTACACGTAAAGCCATTAGTCTTTGAACGGTAAACGTTAGACTAAGGTAGGAGATAGATCGTAAAGATTAATGACATCAGCACCTACTTTCGGCGTGAGAGCCACTAAATGAAAGGGCTGGCGACTAAGGTGATAGAAAGAGTAATTACTCATACTCTGGGTAGATAATGATAATCCAGTAGAAACTTTTATCCCTCTATTGATTCCGTCTTCATTAAAGAGAAAACAAAAAAATAGAGTAAAAGCTTATTACAAACGGAGACTTGCTGCACTAGATCAAACTATTAATCATATAAAAAGAGACGCTTAGATTCGATAATAATAAAAGTCCACTCACCACAAAATCTACAGTATTAAAGGTTTCATGGTACATATTCACCGTTATTAATAGGAGTGATGCTAAATTGAAATTCATAGCAATCGCTACAAATGATGCTTTATCAGTGATAAAAACTATAAAATGACGAAAAAAAGGCAATAAGCTAAGATGAATTATCTTCTTATTACTTTTTGTTCTAACCGACATTTTAGATAAAACCAACAATAAATTTAAATATCAGCAAGTTAAGATTATTGATAGAAAATAATATTTTTCGCTTTTTCATCTTCATCTATGCTAGGTTATTTGTCATACAAATACTATTATAAAAACCTTGTATGGAGAAAGATTGTATGAGAAAAACAACAAGCGTGCTGGCCCTTATTGGCGCTTCATTAGCAGGACAAGCCTTTGCCTGCTCAACACCCAATACATGTAGTGCAGGTAGCAATGCAACCTACTGTAAAATTAACGTAAAGGATTGGGGGGTACTAGCATCAAACACTGATAACAGTGCCTGTATGAAAGGCGCCACAGACTTTGCCATTCAACAATCAACAGCTAAAGATGTTGATCTCGTATTTGGTAGCGGTAGTTTTAATTTTGCAGCCCCTGTGACGGTTAGTGCAAAAAGCAAACACTCAAGCAAAAACTACAGTTTCAATAACTCCCGCATTGCCATCGCCAATAAAACCTCCAGTAAATACCTACAGATCAGAGGAGGAGGTACAAATAACACCACCATAAAATTCGTTGGATTTAATCAGAATATTAACGGTAACACCACTGGACTTAACGGCATTAGCTTTTTTAATAGTAATAATGTTCGAATCAATAACCTCTCACTGACCCATGACAAATACCCATTTACCCAAGGAAAACTTGAAGCGAGCTCTATCACTTCTAAAAGCGATTCAACGGCAATAATTCAATTAGATACTGGTTATAGTGCACCAGAGCAGTTTATCCGTGATAGTACGGACAAAAGTTATATCGTCACTTTTAATGGTGATACTACCTTTGAGAAAGTACCGTCAGACATGAAGTTCACCGCCTCCCGCCATCTGGATGGGAATCGTTATGAGTTATCAGGTATAAGCAAGACAGATTCGACCTATCTATATAATAACCACAGAACCAATAGTAACCTAAAAGTAGCCCTTTCACCTAAAGTGGGTGGCGAAACCCTCTATTTCTTTAATACCAGTAATGTAACAGCGAAGAACTTGGAGATATCAAACGCCCCAGCAGTAGCTGTTCGTGGTCAAAACGGCGGCAGTAATATTACCCTAGATAACGTTAATTACCGCCGTAAAAAGATTAACAGTGGCGATGTAAACCCACTGATGGCAGGTACAGCGGGAGGTTATATCTTCCAAGCCATTCGCGGAGGGTTGAAAATTATAAATTCAACGATAGATCATAATGCCGACGATTCTTTAGGCTTGTTTGCGCGAGGCACAGACCTAACATCAGTTTCAGGTGATACAGCGACGATAAATGAGAAAAAGGGACAATTTATCAGTAGCGGTGACATAGTGGACATCTATGATAAAACAGACTCTCGTAAGAAAGACAAAGGGTTAAAAGTAACGAACATCACTAGCTTGAGTGACGGCAATATCAAAATCACCTTTAATAAGAGCATCAATAACTCTGTAGCTGGCGACTATATTGGCAGCCGTAGTGCAACTATTGGTACCAGCAGTAACCCTTTTGAAGTGAAAAATAATGTTTTGCAACATAACAAGGGACGAGCTATTCGCTCCAACGCATCATTCGGAAAAATTTCAGGCAATACTGTGCGCCGCAATGGCAACTCAGGGATCTGGATGGGTGGTGATGCTGAACATAATTCACAATGCAGCCAATCCGTTACGATCTCAAATAATACAGCTGTACAGCAGCTTCACGGCCCAGCAATTTTGGTTTATAACGCAATCAAAAACAATGCCAGCACACTAAAGTGCAATAAAAACCTGACCATAACCAATAATACAATTAATGAGCAGGCACAAAATGCACCAGCGATATTTATCGATAATACCAATACAGCCACAATAGAAGATAACAACTATCGCTCAGAGTTCAGTGGCAGTAGCGTTATTAAGAAAGTGGTTTATGAGAGATTACGCACCTCAGGCATCACATCAGGTCAACGTAATAATACGGTCGTCCTCTCTAACTACGCCAAAAATTTAACTGTCTCTGGCAACTCAACTGCCAGTGGTAAAGGAAACTCTTACTCAAGCACAAGTAATACTCGCTAATAACCTTTAAACCAATCCCCTAAACAAAAACCGCAACCAAGAGCTTGGTTGCGGTTTTTAGTAAGTGACTAAGGTTTATCCTCAAGCCCAGAGAGATAGGTCACCAGTTCGGCGAGTTCCTCTGCGGTTCTGTGTTTTGATGAGATAAGGTATTTTCCGTTTACCAGTAACGAAGGCACACCACGTATTCCGGCAAGTTGCGCCTGGGCATCATAATTAGAGATAGCTAAGCTTGCATCGGCAGAGCTCATGGCTTTATCCACATCCTCACGCTTAACTCCTTGCTTAACAAAATACTCGACCAGTTGCTCCTTGCGAGTAAATGCGCCCTCTTTCTCATGGATCCGCTTGAAAATATTGCCATGAAGTTGAGAGGCCATCTTAAACTTTTCAGCTAAATAATATGCCTCTTGGCTCAAAATCCAACTGGTTCGGCCCGCACCAATAGGCGTTCTGGCAAATTCAACTTTGCCCTTTAGCAAAGCCTCAGTCTCCTCAAAAAGAGGATCTTGGCGGTAGCAGTGAGGACAGTTATAGGAGAAAAACTCCCTGACGACTGGAGTGCTGGACTCTGGGATCCCAGAGACTTGGGTATAATCGACTCCCTCCACGTAAGGGTTAGCATCAACATTCATCGACAATAGAGCTGTAAAAAGAAGTAGCAATGCCATTAAGGGGTTTGTAATTAATCTCATCTTATCTCCATTAATATGACAATCTAAAAAACACTTAAAGCGTAAAACAGATCTTCATCGGATCTTGATGTTGATACTCAAATCCCAGCTCAGTTGAGATTTTACTTCCATCAATAACCTTACCTGCTTGCGCGATATCACCAAACTCAGGCTCAACTAAAGAGAGTGACCGCGCCATTTGAGTATAAAACTCTTTTCGAGTCGGATGCTCTGGGGCACAGAGGTTATAGGTATCGGAAACCTTATCACTCGATAACACACAAGTAACTGCTGCTACACAATCATCGAGATGTACAATATTCACTGGAGAGTCAGCGCCAGCAAGCTCAGTTTTCCCCGCTAAGAATCGCCCAGGGTGCCTTGCCGGCCCCACAAGCCCTGCAAAACGTATCACGCAGGCATTGCTAGCCTGATTAAAGAGCGACTCCGCCTGCAGTAACACCTCACTGGCCTCAGAGTGTGCTTGTGCATCTTGCTCTGTTACGAGTTTTCCACATGAGGGGTACACGCCAGTAGTGCTGATAAAGATAAGCTTTTGGTATTGGTGAGCTGCAATAAGGCGCTTTAACTGCTCTAAGCGTCTAATATAAGCGCCGGGGGACTTTCGAATTGATGGGGGGATATTAATGATTATCGCATCAGTGTGTAACTTAACATTGAGATGAGCCTGATTATCATTGCTGTTATCCAGATCTAAGACAAACCCACTGATATTGTCTAGCTCAAGGGCCAACGCATCTTCGGCGCTTCTTTTGCTACCACTGACAACAAAACCCTGGTTCACTAACTCTTTTGCCAGTGGCAAACCAAACCAACCACAACCTACAATACTTACTGTGTTAATCTTCAAGGCCAACTCGATACAGCTACAATTTGAGACATCATAGCGAATGCAGTATTAGGATACTAGTAGGCAAGGACTGCAATCTAAAATTGAGCTAGCTCTCTGGTGCACTGTTGAAATAGAAGCTAATTCCCATCTCAGGTTGCAATGATTTCATCGCGCCCTCAGACAGCTCTTCAACCTTCAACACCTTCTCAACAGTCACCTTTTCCTGAATTAAGAAACGTAAGTTTGACTCACTGCCATCGGCTTCACAGGCCCACACTTGCGGTTGCTTAACCTCCTTGGTCGTCATCATCACCTTGCCAACACTCATATCAGAGAGTTGAACTATGGTGCCCGGAGGGTAGATCCCTAAGATCTTCACTAAACTGGAGATGAGTGCTTCATCATGCTTCCCTGCTCGCTTTTTAAACAGGTAACCTAAAGCCACCTGGGGAGAGCGAACACTCTCGGCCCATAATTGCCTATCAAAATCATTTGCCAAACTGACAATTTGGGTCGGAAGTGGGATTTTCTTGCCCTTCAAACCATCTGGGTAACCGGAACCATCGATAAACTCATGATGATGAAGAATAATATTGAGTACAGCTTCAGGAAAAAGCCCAGACTTGCTCATCATGTCATAGCCAAAATTAGGGTGCATCTTCATAAAGTTGGCCTCATGATCTGTGAGCGCCCCCCGCTTACGACGTATAGTATCCGGCACCTTTAGCTTACCAATATCATGATATAAACAACCTAAAGCGATATCCCTCATATCAGACATATTTAAATTCATCGTTTTCGCTATCATCAAGGCGACAACAGCAACGGAGATCCCATGTTGAGTAATACTGCTGTCGGACTCCCCAGCACTAACAAGAGCAAGTTCAGGAAGCTCAACTTCAGACATATGCTCCAGCATCTCCTCAACAATTGCTGCTGAGCTACGATAGGCCCCTTCAGGATCGCTGCCAGTTTTACTAAACGCTGTGCGGGTATCGTTAACACTTTTGATGAACCTTTGCTGGCTGAGTCTTAAGGACTTGCGCACCTCCATATTAATGTCAACTTCCGAGGTTTGCTGTTCAACCTCCACTTCCTCACTATCATTACTGCTCTCCTCCTCTTCAGGGAGAAGCTCATGACCAGATAGCAAGATCACATAGGGAACCCCTAAGCTTTTAATCAACTCAATCTGCACCTCCTCTTTAATCTGGACACGATTAAACAGAAACGGGTGATTCTTCCATGACAATGGCAGTTTTATTGTGAGTCCAATCTGTAACTTAGCTAAGGGTAAATGTACCTGTTCGGCTCTAGCCAACCCGTTAAACTCCCTATCAATAAACAAGTTAGACTGATAAACACTCGGTAAATGAGTGTACTTTCAGTACCTGACACTGACTTAAGTATAATACTCTAAATAAAAACCTACTTAACTTAATGAGATAACTATAGAACATTGAGAAATTTGTAATAAATTAAATTCAAACTATTTATGATTAACTAGTTGTTTATAAATTTAACCAGTAAGAACCTGACAAGGTATTACATTCCAACACAAAAACAACACCGTTAAGATAAAAACAGCATATACAACCCCTTACCACCCTGCAAGCAAGTTATATCAATGAAGTTAAGTGGATGAACTGAAGAGGTATATTTAGATTAACAACAGAAAGGATATTGTATACAATATAGATTGATGTTATAGTTCTTCTGTTCTTAAAGGTGACTAAGAGACCCCATTTGGTCACCTTAAAGAGTGTTGCTGTCAATTGTCCTTTTTGTTGAAGATATCAAGACTTTATCGATTGATTTAACAAGGTATTTGTAAGATTTAGGATCGTGACAAGGTGTTGTGACCTCACGTCTCTATTACGTTAAGTAAAGATCCTTTAGCGCTGCTTTTTAGCAGCGCTATTTTTTCAAAATGAAATACTAACTAAGCACTAAGTAGAGCTCACTCCTCTCTCTTCCAATCAGAAAAGTAGTGACTTAAGCGTTTAGATTTAAATAGATAGATAAAACTCCAAAAAAGAATTAATCCATCCAATCCCATGCTCCAACTGTATAAATAGTGTGAGTTAATGCTTCTTTCGATCAGCAAGCCACCATCCACCAGCAACAACAGAAGTAACACCCACCTAAACTGGTTAAACAAGGGTCTTACCCAAACTGGCGAACGTTTGCGCTCTGCGATGATAAAACCATAAAGTAGCAGTGCCCCCGCACCTGCCGCCAATGCCATCATGAAATCAGCTTTTTGTGGGTAAAAGAGTGCGACTAAAGCTGCACGATCACTTGCTTGAGTTAACGAAGCGATAAAAATGCACCAACCTCTAGCAAGAAATATTAAGATGAAATACAGATATATTGGTGGCTTTATATGGCCATTATCATCAAGCCAAGTGATATTGCTAAAATTCACGAACTTACCTTACTCAGTCTCTTTATATCCATATGGTGACTAATCAGGTAAATTCAATCCTTGCTAAACAAATAGCCCTAGGCAAAATTAACCAAGGGCTACAAAAGATGCTCCACTAACTTACTACTGCATAGAAACTTTTGGCTTATTAGCAGTGGTAAATGTGGTTAACGCATCTAGGTTCTGTTGGGTCTCGTCATTTGACACGACAACTTGAGCCGCCTCAATTTCATACCACTCACCTTCGTAAAGATATGAGAAATTAGCCACACCAGACTGCCAATCCTCACCAAGCGACATGCGCAGTGTTGCATTTTTATGCTCAACTGGATGCCCACCAATAAGAATAGATGAGAAGTCAAAGCCATCGGCAACAACTAAAATATTGCACGAATTCATAGTACACATATAGGACCATTCACCAGAGAATTGTGAGATCACATTCACAGGTGGATTGGTCGATTGAAAAACATGACCGACGCCATTCACTGTCTTATCGACAGTATTGACCACTAGCTCCAACCTAAGCTGCGTTGCGCCCAATAAAGGATGTCCGGCAACTGAAGGTGAGATCACATAGGAAACGCGAAATAGTCCAACCTGATTTTCTTTACTCATGGGAAATTCCTTTTATGTCTAATTAGATAAGAGTGAAACTTGTCCCTTAAACAGCTAGAGACAAGCAGCACTAAAACTAGCCAAAAAGGTTAGATATACGTATTACGCGATATTACAAAGGAAAGTGCAGTGAAGGATTAATAGGAGAGAAACGAGAAAAGAGAGTCTGGATACCGCACTATTGCGGTATCCAGAGAGGTATTATTCGCTATCGGAGAGTAGCTGTAAAAGCGCCTCTTCATCGATAACCTTTACTCCTAAGTCCTGAGCTTTTGTCAGCTTAGAGCCAGCGGCTTCGCCAGCCACTAGACAGTCGGTATTTTTTGAGACGCTACCTGCAACTTTAGCACCAAGCGCCTGAAGTCTTGCCTTAGCATCGTTCCTATTTAACTGAGTTAATGTACCTGTTAACACCCAGGTTTGTCCCTTAAGCGAAAGCGATTCTTCAGCGACCTCTTCAATCTCAGGCCAATTAACACCCGCTTCAATTAACTTATCAACCACTTCAAGGTTATGAGGTTGAGCAAAGAAGTGTGTTAGGTGTTGAGCTACAATAGTGCCCACGTCATCGACCTTAATAAAGCTCTCGGCATCCGCCGCTTTAAGCTTATCTAAAGTCTTAAAATAGTTGGCCAAGTTAGCTGCAGTCGCCTCCCCCACTTCTCTAATTCCTAATCCATACAAGAAACGGCTAAACGTGGTGGTCTTAGCTACTTCAATGGCCGCCACTAAATTGGTGGCCGACTTCATCCCCATACGATCTAACATGGTGATCGCTGACGCTGTTAACTTAAACAGATCTGCTGGGCTTTCAACCAGCTCCTTGTCAATTAACTGTTCAACCACCTTATCACCCATGCCATCAATATCTAACGCTTTGCGAGAAGCGAAATGTTTAATCGCTTCTTTACGCTGCGCCTCACAGAACAGACCGCCAGTACAACGTGCAACCGCCTCACCTTCAACACGTTCAACCATGCTGTTACACACAGGGCAAGTGTCAGGAAACTCAATTTCACGGGCGTCATCGGGACGTTTATCAGCAACAATGGCAACAATTTGTGGGATAACATCACCCGCGCGGCGCACGATAACGGTATCCCCCACTTTCACCCCAAGCCTAGCTATCTCATCGGCATTATGTAAGGTGGCATTTGATACCGTCACACCACCCACAAACACTGGTTTTAGTCTCGCTACAGGGGTTACAGCGCCAGTGCGTCCGACCTGAAAATCGACGCCTTCGAGCAGTGTAACCTCCTCTTGGGCAGGAAACTTAAATGCTGTAGCCCATCTTGGCGCTTTAGCCACAAAACCTAACTGACCTTGATGCTCAATACTATCGACCTTGATCACCACACCATCAATCTCATAATCGAGGGAGTCACGGCGAGTCATGATATCGGTATAGTAAGCCACCACAGAGCTAACATCACCGCACTGTTTTACCTCGGCGCTAACAGGGAATCCCCAAGCTCTAAGCTGCATTAACTGATCATAGTGGGTGTCAGCCAACGCCCATGTTTCAGGCTCAACCACTCCAAGCGCATAGGCGTAAAATCCTAAAGCTCGGCTAGCAGTAATTTTACTGTCTAGCTGCCTCAAGCTACCTGCTGCCGCATTTCTTGGGTTAACAAACAGCTTTTCACCTTTAGCTCTCGCTCTATCATTGAGGGCATCGAAGGCTTTTTTAGGCATGATAACCTCTCCTCTTACCTCAAGTAGAGGTGGGAAATTATCACCGCGTAACTTAAGCGGTATAGAGAGAATTGTGCGCACATTTTCGCTGATATCTTCACCAGTGGTACCATCGCCACGGGTCGCAGCACGTTCATATACGCCATCTCGATAGAGTATGCTTACCGCCAATCCATCGAGCTTAGGCTCACAACAAAATGTTGGTGCTTCACTGGTTTTATCACTGATGCGTTTATAAAAAGCCTCAAACTCCTCCTCACTAAACACATTGTCTAAACTGAGCATAGGTTTAAGGTGAGTTATCTGATCAAACTTAGCCAGCGCCATTCCGCCTACTCTCTGTGTTGGAGAGGTAGGTAGACACAAATGGGGATTCTCCCCTTCAAGCTGCTTTAAGCGGTTGATTAAACGGTCATATTCAGCATCAGGAACACTGGGTGAATCCTCAACATAGTAGCTGTGATTATGCTCATTGATTGTCTCAGTTAGTTGTTTGATCTCTTCTATCGCGTGCATTTTATATTTCCAGTGAAACGTGAAAAAGGCCGCAAGGCGGCCTTTCTAATTTAATTTTTTACAGGTAAGTATTGATTAATCAAGCTGAGCACGAATACGCTGCAGATAAAGCTGTTTGGTGCTTTCACTCCAATCTTCTCGTCCGCCGTCGAGTAATCGACCACCAACATCATCGGCAAGTTGGTGAGCTGAATTCAACATGATTGAGAAGTTCATCAATGGATCGCCATGGCAAGGCAAGGTCATAAATAGCACCACACCCTCAGTGGTAAATTGCTCCATGTTATCCAGATTAAAGACACCAGGCTTAACCATATTGGCCAATGAGAATAGCACCTTACCAGTACCTGCATTATCTTCATGGCGATGGAAAATATCCATATCACCAAACTTAAAGTTTAATGATAATAAACAAGGCAGTAGTTCTGCACCATTTAGCTCTTCACCTTCATTAGCCACCACGTGTAAAACCAAGACATCTTTAGGCTCACCTAACGGCTCTTCAGCTTTCACCTCTGGCTCAGGAGTCGGCTCAACCACACTCTCTTGCTCTACAGTCTCAAACAGCGAGCTTTGGCTATCTTGTCCTAAACCTAACTCCATCTGAACTTCATCATCTTTAGCGTTAGCCCCCATAGAGAGGACTGGCTCTTGGCGTTGACGAGCAGCGCGTTGCACAGGCTCATCACTCAAAGCAAAGGCTTGCTCATGACGCGAATCTTCTACATCGCGACTAGGCGCGGCCGTAAAAGCGGGCTCTTGAACCGGCTTATCTTCTTTTTCTTGCCTGTCTGTAGCCGGCACCTCTTTTCTTACTCTTACTTCACCAATGCCGTCGGCATCAAACCCTTGCGAGTCCCTTACCGACGCTTGATCTTTATAAAAGCCTGACATAGGGCTCTCTTTTAACGATTTAGGTTGCTGCTTCCTGATGGACCAAAAACCATGCACAAGTACCGCGATAATTGCAATCGCACCTAATACAAACAATACCAGTTGCAAATTTTCCATTGGTTACCCTGTCTTTCCTATAAATTGTTATACAGCGTCGGCCATCGCCACCGCTTCTTCAATATCTACCGCAACTATACGTGAAACTCCCGGCTCATGCATAGTGACACCTATCAGCTGATCCGCCAACTCCATGGTGATCTTATTATGACTGATATAGATAAACTGCACGCTTTGTGACATCTCTTTGACCAAGCGACAAAAACGCTCGACATTGGCATCATCTAAAGGCGCATCAACTTCATCTAGCATACAAAAAGGCGCTGGATTCAGTCTAAAAATCGCAAACACCAATGATAAAGCGGTTAACGCTTTTTCTCCACCAGAAAGAAGGTGGATTGTACTATTCTTTTTACCTGGCGGCCTTGCCATGATGGTCACACCGGTCTCAAGCAGATCATCGTGGGTTAATGCTAAATGTGCGCTACCACCACCAAAGACTTTTGGGAAAAGTAAACCTAAATCTTTGTTTACTTTATCGAATGTATCTTTAAAGCGAGTCTTTGTCTCCCTATCAATCTTACGGATCGCCTCCTCTAGACTGGTCAAGGCCTTCGTCAGATCGGCATCTTGGCTATCTAAATAAGATTTACGTTCACTCTGCTGCTCAAACTCCTCAATCGCAGCTAAGTTAATCGCACCCAGATGGACAATTCTCGCTCTGATCCGCTCAAGCTCTCGTTGTCTTGCAGCTAAGGTGATATTCATATCCATCGCTGACTGCACCAGCTCAACCTCAATCTGCTGCTCTTTTAACTGCATGGATTGACTATCGGCCTGACCTTTTATTCCCTCTCGACGTAACTTTAACGTGCTGATAGATTGAGTCAAGCGTTCTATCTTTCCAAGCTGTTGTTTTTTCTTTAATCCTGCGCTATCGCTCGCTTCCTGCACTTGTGCTTGCTGCTGTCGCAATTGCGCTAACTCATCTTGCTTAACCTGTTGCTGCGTCAATGCTTCATTTAACTGTTTAGTTAATGCACTGAGCTGACCATCACCTTGGCTGTCTTGCTCAACCAGTTGATGCTCTAACGCGAGTTTAGCCAGCTTAAGCTCATCTATACGCTCTTTTTGCTGGAAAACCGCTTGCTCCTTTAGGGCTATTTTAGTCTTTAAAGACTGAATACTACTACCAGCACCGCTCTGTTGCTGCTTAAGGTCATCAATCTGACTTCTTAGCGTGCGCACTTGAGTCTGGTGAGCTTGATGCTCACCATCAAGTACAGCTAACGCTGCGCTCGCCTCTTTATACAAGGCTTCATCTTGACTCAAGGTGTCAAGCAATAAACGCTCCTCGCCCTGAGTCTGCTCGATATCAAGCTGCAGCTGCTGAGATTCTTCCTCTAACTTTGCAAAAGTGACTTTCTGCTCTGCGGCTCTTTGCTTAGAAGCGGCTAATTGAGAGCTCAGCCCAGCCATGGAGAGTTTAAGCTGCTGTGATCGAACATGCCCGAGTTTCAACTCCTGTGTCAAGGACTCCAGCAGTGCCGCCTGCTGATGGCTACTTTGATTAACCTCTTTTAACAGAATCTCTGACTCAGCAATACTCGCTTCCAGCGCCTTCTGCTCACGCTTTAGCTGAACAAGCGATGACGAATCCGTCCCTTTTTTGATACAGAAACCTCTCCCGAGCAGGTAACCATCGGCTGTGACGATACGGTGATCTTCCGCTAATGACTCAAGCTGCTGTTTGGCTAACGCTAACGACTCAACCCAGTAAACATTAGCAAGCCAAGGGGACAGGTTGGCATCTGCTGTAACCCCATGCCAATTTTGTTGTTCAAATAGCGCAAACCCCGCTTCACTACTCTCTTGTGAAGCTGGTACTTTTAACAGGCCATCAAACAGTAACTCAACGGCCTTTTCCCAACCTGGCTGTACATCGAGTACCTGCCACAAAGCTTGCTCTTGCGTATCGGTTTCATCGGGAAGCAATTTAGATACTAGGGAGAAGCGGCCACGCTCCTCGGCTAAAGATTGACTTAACGCTTCCTGTTTAGCTTTTAACTTAACTTGAGCCTGATTGGCTATATCGAACTGTTCATCTAGCTCATCAATCAGCTCCTGCTGAATGCTTGACTCCTCACTCAACTGCTCAAGCTCTTCGGATTGACGCTGTTCGGAGTCATTGGCCTGAGTGGCCAGCTCCTCGAGCTGCTGCTTCACCTTAATCTGCTGCTGTAACTTGTGTTCTAGCTTTGATTGCTGATTGGTTAACTTACCTCGGCTCATCTCCTGCTCAAGCCGATAAGTAGAGACCAGCTCTTTTTGATGGCTCAAAGCTTGAGACTGAGTTTCACCTTGAGACTCTTTCTCCGTCAGCTGTAACTTGAACGCTTCAACTTGATCACTCAAGCTATCAAAAGTCGGTGTTTTATCCGCAAGATCACTGGAGAGTTTGGCCGCAAGCGCTTCATCTGCTTTAAGCTGTTCAAGCTGAGTTGCAACTTTCGCCACAATATCTTCGATACGTTTATCAATATGAGCATCTTGCTGCTGTCTGTGTTTTAAATCTTGCTCAAGCTTTGCGATTTGAGTCCCTGAAAGATAAAAATCTTCAACCCGCTTCTGCTCCTGCCCATCAAGCTCAACCAACTGAATCTTCAGCTGAGTTAAACTCAATTCGGTACTCTCCTTTAGCGCAAGAAATTCAGCCAGATCCACCTCTAGCAGATTAATCTCATTGGTTAACTTCTCCATTTGAAGCGTTAACTCACTAAAGCGACTAACGGAAAGCTCAGCATCTAGCTTACGCTCAGATTGCTTTAACTCTCGATACTGCTTTGCCGCCGATGCTTGCTCGGCCAGTTTATCTAACTGCCGACTCAGCTCGGTGCGGATATCAGCGAGTCGCTCTAAGTTTTCACGGGTGTGACGGATACGATTTTCCGTTTCACGGCGACGCTCCTTATACCTGGATATCCCCGCCGCTTCTTCGATAAAGACACGCAGCTCTTGAGGTTTAGACTCAATCAGTCTAGAGATGGTCCCCTGCTCAATAATCGCGTAACTACGTGGACCAAGGCCTGTCCCCATAAAGAGATCTGTAATGTCTTTGCGGCGACACTTTTGACCATTTAGAAAGTAGCTTGAATCACCATCACGACTGACTTGGCGTTTAACAGCGATCTCTTGATAGCTGGCATATTCACCCGAAAGTCTCCCATCTTGGTTTTCAAATAACAGCTCTACACTGGCCACGGAAACCGGTCGTCTGGCGGTGGAGCCATTAAAAATAACATCCGCCATCGAATCACCACGCAGGTGTTTAGCAGAGCTTTCGCCTAATACCCAACGTACGGCGTCGATAATATTGGACTTGCCACAGCCATTAGGGCCGATAACGGCAGTCAGGGGGTTGAGAAATGGGATCTTAGTTGGATCGACAAACGACTTAAATCCAGCAAGTTTTATCTGTTTGAGTCTCATGGTGCCAGTTAGGTCGTTTTCAGCTAATTTAAAAATAGTCGCAAATTAGCGGAACAGAGCTTTTTGAGTATTGATTTTCTGAGGGCTACTTTACCAAAGCGAGCAGTATTTTGTAACGTTTTTATTGTACTTGGGTCTATTTACTGCTTGTCATCACCATCTGACTGGAACACAATCCATTTAAGCATTTTCCTAATTAATTATTGTGTCGACTTTATGAACCAAACTGCTGAAAGACCCAAAAAAAGTGGCGTTAACTATTTTCTTGATGGCTTTAGCTTGATCAAAACCAAAGGGCTAAGAAGCTTTGTGTTTATCCCGCTGATGATAAACTTAGTGCTATTCGCAAGTGTGATCTACTTCGCCATCGGCCAGCTCGAACAGATGTTTAACTGGATATCTTCTCAACTGCCCGATTACTTAAGTTGGCTAAACTTCCTCTTGTGGCCACTAGCAGTGCTCACATTGCTGGTTGTGCTCTCTTTTCTATTCAGCTCAGTGATGAACTGGTTAGCCGCGCCCTTTAATGGTTTATTAGCCGAGAAGGTTGAGCAACACCTTACGGGAAAAGATCTCAATACTGGTACCACAGTCGACCTGGTCAAAGATCTTCCACGTATCTTAGGTAGAGAGTGGAAAAAACTTAAATATTACCTGCCAAGAGCAATTATCTGCTTGATCTTATTCTGGATCCCATTTATCGGACAAACCTTTGCACCGATAATCTGGTTTATGTTCAGTGCCTGGATGATGGCGATTCAATATTGTGATTACCCATTCGATAATCATAAGGTTCCCTTCGACGATATGAAGTTTGCCCTTAATCAAACCAAAGGTAGCAGTTTTAGTTTCGGCGCTGCCGTTACCCTGTTTTCGATGATCCCTATCGTCAACTTTATTGTGATGCCAGTCGCCATTTGTGGTGCAACATCCATGTGGGTAGACAAGTATCGTGAAGCCTATAAACACCCAGAGATTGCGCCAGAGTAACCTCTCAGTTCGCCGTACTAAGGGGGCGTAACAAAGCCCCCTGTTGATTCAGTATCTGATTAAACCGCCAGTTCAATTTCTCCATCATCTCTCAATCTTGCAAGATAACCAACTAGTACTAACTCCTTACTTACTCACTGCTTGCGCAGTGTTATTGTACTCGACATGATAGATAACTGAAGGAGAGTCCATGTCAGATAAATATGAGTGGCGAAAAAAGGAAAAGAGTCTCTATATTCCCAAAAATAAGCCGGAGTTGCTTGAAGTTCCCTCGTTAAACTTCATCACTCTATCAGGCGAAGGTAGCCCTGAGGATGAGATATTTACACAGTATATCGGCACTCTTTACTCTTTGGCTTATACGATAAAGATGCATCCTAAAACGATGACGACAAAACCAAATGGCTATTTCGATTTCACTGTCTACCCGTTAGAGGGTATTTGGGATATCAATGACCAAGCTAAAGCACACTTCTTAGGCACAATAGATAAAAAAGATTTGGTCTATCAGCTAATGATCCGCCAGCCTAAATTTGTCGACACGAACCTCTATGAAGAGATGCTCAACCTTGCCAAGAGTAAGCGAGATAACCCGCTATTAGAGCAGGTAAAGTTTACAACAATTACAGATGGGAGATGTATTCAAATGCTGCACTTGGGCCCATTTGAGAATGAGTCTCAGACCTTCGAGGAGATGGAATCCTTCGCACAAGCTCAAGGCCTGACACGTCGCTCTAAGGTGCACCGAGAGATATACCTTAGCGATCCTCGTAAAGTCGCCCCAGAAAAGCTGAAAACAGTATTAAGGTTTCAAGTGGTTTAACCATCATTGAAATAGAGCAGCAAAAGCTGTAGGTTAAATTTGTTTAGCAAAAGCTTATATAGATAGATTGTTGCCTGAATAGATAAACTCAAGGTGAGATGGAGCCTCTATGACCTCAAGACGAAAACAGCTTATCCATGCCCTGCTCAAAGGAATAGAAACTGGCGATCCTGAATCAGTAAAGGTCGTCAATCAAAGCCAATATATTCAACATAATCCCCAAACTCACGAAGGTGACGAAGGGTTAGCAGCCCTGTTTAAGAGACTTTCCAAAACCTCTCCCCGAGTCAACATAGTACGGATCTTTGCAGACGCTGATTTTGTATTTGCTCATACAGAGTATGACTTTAGTAGCCAAAGAGTTGGATTTGAGATGTTCAGGTTTGAGGGAGATCAAACCGTAGAGCATTGGGATAATATTCAAAGCCGCCAAGGGCCCAACTCTGCAGGCCACAGTATGGTTGATGGTATTGCAGAGGTATCAGATCTTGATAAAACCGAATCAAATCGTGAACTTGTACAATCTTTCGTTAATGAAGTCCTCATTAGTCGACAACTGAATAAGTTGTCTCACTACATAGATATTGACCACTATATCGAGCATAACCCTAAGCTCAGCAGCCTGTCATCGGTTCACGTAGCTTTGTCTGAGTCCGATATAGATGACAGGTTTTCAATTCAGTATGACAAATCACACCGAATATTGGCTGAGGGAAACTTTGTATTATCAGCCTGTGAAGGTTACTACCAAGGTCAACATAGCTCCTTTTATGATCTATTTAGGCTAGAGAGCGGAAAAATTATTGAACATTGGGACACCAGAGAAACTATCCACCCAAAATCAGAATGGAAGAACAATAACGGTAAGTTCTAATACACGATAGCAGTATCACTTTGGAGAGAATAAAGATGGCAAATAAAACGAGTCTATTTCTAGTTTTAACGGCGATGATGCTCCAGTTCACCTTCAGTTATCAGGTTACAGCTCAAGAGCAAGTGTCAAAAGTGGTTGATGACGTATACCGTTATGGGGATCCTAATTTAGGCTACTTCTCCATGTTTATCATCACCAATGATGGCGTCATTGTGATAGATCCCATGAACACTACTCACTCTCAAGGCCTATTAAAGGCGATCCAAAAAATCACAAAACAGCCGATTCGCTACCTTTTGCACAGCCATAACCATTGGGATCACGCTAAAGGAGGCCAGATTTTTCGGGAGCAAGGCGCCAAAATAGCTGCCCATAAAGAAGCCGCTCAATGGATGCAAAAGAACCCCCATGGGGATTTAGTCATGCCCGATGAGATATGGAGCGGCAAACGCAAAGAGATTGAACTCGGCGACAAAAAAATTGAACTGCACTATTTGGGTATTAATCATGGTTTAGGCATGACCGCGTTTCTGCTCCCCAAAGAGAAAGTAGCCTATATCGCAGATATTGTAACGCCAAAGCGCATGCCCTTTTCAATCGCTGATTTTAATATTAAGGAGCTGATGAGGACGCTCGATGAGCTTGAACAGCTGGATTTTACCAAGGCAGTCTTTTCACACTCTTATGCTAAGGAGGCCGTTGGAGGAAAATCAGATTTAGCCGATACCAAAACTTTTTTTATCGATCTACAGCAGGCTATCTTTGCAGAGTTTAAAAAGGGCACCACGTTTTATCAGATGCCAAATACCCTTAAGTTGCCACAATATCAACAGTGGGCTTTCTATAATGAGTGGCTCCCCATCAACACTTGGAACATGATGTTTCAAGTAGAGATGGGATCTTTTCCTTGGCGAGTTGAATCAAACTCTATCGAAGAAAAATCCAAACAGTAAACAATCACTATTTGGGGCGACTCTGTAGTTGTTTCAACTTTTTAAGGATTAAGCCCGGTTGAGTTGCAACCATGCCGCCATGGGTTAAATACCGTAACGCCTGCTCATGTTTGCCAAGTTTGATATAAGTTTCAGCAATGGCGATATAGGAGCGAGTATGACTTGGCTCAATCTCCAAAGCCCGCTTAAAGTGGACAATGGCTTGCATACTAGGCCTCTCTTTATTCGCCAAGTAACCTAAGTAGTACCAAGCAATCGCGAGATTGTGCCGCTGAGATATCGCCTTTTGAAAACGCTTCTCAGCTTTTTTGTAGTTTGAGTTATTAAGCTGCAGTAATCCGTCATTAAAATTAAGATCAGCAGAGTTTGGCTGTTGCATCAGCGCCTGTTTAAACAGACTTTCTGCCAGCTCTGCCTTCCCCTGAGTTAGCATCGCGACTGCAGATAACTGCAGAGCTTTAGGGTTAGCCTTCTCAATTTCAAGTGCCCTATTCAAAGTTTTCTCGGCGTCTTGAAAGCGTTTTAAATTAATCTGAGCATTGGCTAAAACTAGCCAAGGAGTGATCTCTTTGAACTCAGATTTCAATAGATTCGCCTGTAACTTATCCACCATGCTAGGAGAGGTGAAACTTTGTAGTACCGATACCGCTTTATAGATCTCACCTTCGGCGTGTTTGGGAGATAGGCTGGGTAACAAAAAATCAAGCGCATTGATTTTCGGTGGGACTTTATCCATAGGAGCGAGTCGCTCTCTGGCTGAAGCACTTTTTACTTGAATGCGGTGATCAGTCATCACCGCATGAACCACGTCTTGAGCACGCCTTTTAGGCATATGGCAGCCAGTACAATCTTTACTGTTTTTAATATCGTCAGAAACAATTGCTTGATGTGGAGTGTGACAACTTTTACAGACAGCGGAGAAATGCTCAACTCTCTCCTCTTGGGTTACTTTTTTGTGGGGATTATGGCAGCTAATACACGTTAGCTTGCCCTCACTTTTTAAGTAACAGGGGCTTTGTAGGAAGCGATAACCTTGATGGTTAATCTCAAATCGCTCACTTTTTGGCAACTCAGCATCCACGACATCAACATGTAAGAGATAATCATTGATAAACTCACCAGGGCGAAATGAGTAGATAGGTCGCTCGAAACGGCGCTGACCAACGATAGCGCCAGATGGGAGCAGATGACACTGCAAGCATACCGAGTCTCGCTGACGGTTGGAGAGTTTAGCAGGGTTTGTTATCGCGCTGCGGATATCAGTTAAAGGCTCTACATCTAATGCCGTTTGAATATGCTTAGCACCTGGACCGTGACAGCGCTGGCAACCTGTGCCATGGGGTAAGTTTTTAGGAAAAAGATTTGGTTTCCAAGCAATATCGCTGCCCTGCTCTACCTGAGGATATGCGTTATGGCAAAACATACACTCACGGTTCACCTCTCTTAACACTCCTGAGTGATCTTTTTCCTCAAATCCTGGATGCATCTGCCACTCGCCAGTTTCAGAGTACCAATCAATTGGAAGCAGATAGAGCTGGCCATTTTCAGTTTGATACAGATAGCTGCGCACCTTATTACCTGAGCCTAAAAACCAATCCACTCTCTGTTCAAACAGGTTAATCACCTTACCATCAGCATCTTTTTGATAACGCTTGAAGATGATTTCGCTATCCGTTTTTCGCATCTGATAATAACGCTGACTCGCGCTATGGTACAAAGGCTCAGCATTATAGTTCGCAAGCGCATGCTCCACTTTTGCGGGAAAGAACGAGTTTGCCATTCCCACTTCTTGATAAGATTGATATAGCTCGTTATGGCAAACAGCGCACGCCTTGCTGTCAACGTAGCCTGCCGCGGCTCCGGTAGTGACCTCAAAGCCAAGAGGAGCTTGCAATGTTCCAACAGAATAAACGGGGAGACAGATTAAACATAGACACGCAAGGAGAAGCTGTTTGAGGAAAAAATTGTCCATAAGGTGATATTATTTTTATTATATTGATTGCACTAAACAGAGCTTGGCAAGCTCCCTTCAAACAGTTCTGTACAATGGTTAAACCGTGAGCCACTGAGATACTTCTTCCTAAATCACTCAATAGCCCCTATTTAATAACAGTTCACGAAGTCGTTTACTCATTCCCTTCAATACAGACTAAGTTTCTGCCCAACTCTTTTGCATCATAAAGCGCCTTGTCAGCACGTTGTAATAAGTTATCTAAGCTCTCGTCACTAAGCCCTGCAATACCAGTACTGACAGTCACATTGATCGGCCCCTGGGAGGTTTGGATTGCCTCAACCTCAAGTTGAGCACGAAACTTATCCATTAAAGAGAAGACCTTATCCTCATTCAAACCTCTAAATGCAACGGTGAACTCTTCACCACCAAAACGTGCAACAGTAAAGTGTTGACCAAAGAAGTGCTTCAATCTAGCAGCAAACTCAACCAGCACTTCATCACCAATATCATGACCATAGGTATCGTTCACTTTTTTGAAAAAGTCGATATCAAGCAAAGCAAGGGTTAAGCTGGTTTTTTTCTGCTCAATCTGTTGCAGCTGCTCTTCAAACAGATTAAAGAAATAACGACGATTATAAACACCGGTAAGATAATCTAGATTTGCCTGCTCCCAGAGTTTTCTGATCATATCTAAAGAGTCTAGGGTGTTAAGCACCCGACAATGAAACTCCTCATGAACAAAAGGCTTCTGTAGGAAATCGTTAGCACCATTTTTAATAAAGCGAGCCGAAAGACTCTCATCATCATCACTTGAGAGACCTATAATCGCCAGCTCTTCACGGGTAAAGCTCTCTCTGACCTTTAGAATCAAACCAAAACCATCTAAACCCGGCATATTGTAGTCAGTGATTAACAAGGTAATATCGGGCTGAGACTTTAATATCTCTAGTGCCGATAAGCCGTCATCAGCCTCAATCACCTGAAAAAGTTGTTGCTCAAGTAAACTTCTAACAAACTTTCGACTCACCATCGAGTCGTCGGCGACCAACACTTTAACCTTCTCATTACGCTTAAGTCGTGTAACGAGTCTAACCACATACTCATAGCTAAAACGGTTCTCTTTTAAAATATAATCAACGATGCCCAGTTGAAGCAGACGTTTTCTCTGCTGGCCATCTAAGCTACCAGTCAATACTATACAAGGTGTCTGATGACCCTGAACAAGTTTAACGATCTCTCCCTCTTGCGCATCCGGCAGATTAAGATCAGTAATAGCCACAAAGTACTTATACTGGGTTAGAAGTAATCTGGCTGTGGCCATATCTTCAGCAAAATCGACGTCGCAGCCCAATTCCTGTGCGATAAGGTGTTGTAAAATACGAGACACAACCCTGCTGTCCTCGACGACTAATATTCGCAACTTACTCTCCTAATACTTCAAATCGCAAAGTAATTAACTCCATACCCACCTCGACCTTAATTCACCACTTTCTTGATGTCGATAGTAAATTTCTATGAATTAATCTCCCTGACGTTCAGGTAAAACTATCTGTGTATTCAATCTATTCAGATCGATGACTACCGTCGCTGAGATCTTATCTTGAATCGCTTGTCTATTTGCATCCCAATAGATCTGTAAAAATCCCAACAACCCTGTTGCAAAACCAGCACCGTAGCCACCATAACGGCCAAAAGCATCCCAGAGGGATAACCCAGTTCCATCGAGTTGAACCACCCTAATGCGGAGCAGTTTTTTACCCAATGTCTGACCATCAAACCAAGCGGTAAACACGGTAAAATAAAACGCTGCCCAACCAAATCCTAAGCCCAGATCATTGAGCATTCCCTTTGCCCACGAAAGTAGACTGTATTTATCGCCCTCGTCCACCTCCTCAAACTCTTCTTTATCAAGCTCTAAGAGCTGATCTTCAAGTTTACTTGGCGTCGGAGAATGGCGCTCTTTGATAGGCATTGATGGTGCTATGGTTTCTGCAGCATCAGGATTTAAGCTTGGTAATGGCTCGATACTCTTATCACTATCAAAGGGAGCAAGCGCTATATCAACTCTTGCCAATAACGCTTTTTGTTCATCTGCTGAAAGAGGAAGCTCCTCAATAGCGCCACTTAATACCGCTCTCTTCTCCGCATAAGTTAAACTTGATGTTATAACAGCGGGAAGTAGCTCGGCCAGTTCGCTTTCTGCACAAGTAATATCGCTACACTGGCTGAAACTAACCAGCTTAGGCGCGTAATCAAGTATCTCTCCTAACACTTGAAAGGAGCTTAGCTCAGCGCTTTCAGCCTTATCTCCCTGCTCTTGTGAGGGGGTATTTGAGGAAGAAGTGGTAATGAGGTTGTCAAAAGCAACGACGAGCAACATGACAAGCATGAGTGAGTAGAGTCCCCACTTGAAGAATTTCCCCAATTGGCGACTTTTTTTCTGAATAGCCAAGGTTAAGCCAACAAGCAAAATAAATACCCAACCTGCCTGCTCAGCTAAAACAGCCACCAGCAAACCATCAATGATCATGGCTCCACCCCGTTTTAATGGGCTCGCAAGGGGGCTATAAAGAAGTTCAGGTGCGATCTCAAAGGCGAAAGGAGTCACCATAGCTTTAGAGTCGACAGTGGGATTTTCCCTAATCATATCAAGTCACTTTCTTATTATTTTTAATTATTGTTATCCACTTCAAAGCCAAGCGTTTACACCTTGGCTGAAATTAAACTATATTCAATCACTAAACTCTTGAGATAGAGGAGTTTTAATTATTTGCAGCAATAGATTAACACTTTTACTACGAAAACAATTTAGGTTTTATTAATAAGAACTAATACATTAATAACCAAATGGAATAAAGAAGAACAAACAATCACTTCTAATGCCGTCAAAGGTCATTATCATTTAAGTACTATATTGTTAGGAGCAAGCGACCCATGAGCAAAATTTTCGAAGACAATTCACATACTATCGGTAACACCCCTCTTGTTCGTCTTAAGCGCGTGAGCCCAGGTAATGTATTAGCAAAAGTTGAAGCTAGAAACCCAAGCTTCAGTGTAAAATGTCGTATCGGCGCCAACATGATTTGGGATGCTGAGAAAAAAGGGACATTAACTCAAGATAAAGAGTTGATTGAGCCAACATCTGGTAACACAGGTATTGCCCTCGCTTATGTGGCTGCAGCCCGTGGTTACAAGCTTACTTTGACCATGCCAAATACAATGAGCTTAGAGCGTCGTAAACTGCTCAAGGCCCTAGGTGCTAATTTAGTGCTTACCGAAGGCGCTAAAGGCATGAAAGGTGCCATTGATAAAGCGGAAGAGATCCGTCAATCAGCACCTGAGAAGTATGTTCTTTTACAGCAGTTTGATAACCCAGCTAACCCTGAGATCCATGAGAAAACGACTGGACCTGAGATCTGGAATGATACCGATGGTGAAGTCGATGTTGTTGTCGCTGGTGTCGGTACCGGTGGAACCATTACAGGTGTCAGCCGCTACATAAAGAATGCGCAGGGTAAAGCCATTACTTCTGTGGCTGTTGAGCCAGTTGACTCACCAGTTATTCAGCAGACTATTTCAGGTGTTGAAGTTAAACCTGGCCCTCATAAGATCCAAGGTATTGGTGCAGGCTTTATTCCTGGTAACTTAGATCTTGAGATGATTGACCGCGTCGAAGCTGTCTCTAATGAAGAGTCAATTGAGATGGCTCAGCGTCTAATGAAGGAGGAGGGAATCTTAGTTGGGATCTCTTCAGGAGCCGCAGTTGTTGCAGCTAACCGCATTGCAGCTCTGCCAGAGTTTAAAGATAAGAATATCGTGGTTATCTTACCTTCTGCTGCCGAGCGCTACCTGTCATCTATCCTGTTCCAAGGTGAATTTGGTGACGCAGAAAATATTCAGTAAACATCTGTCTCTATAAGGCAAAAAAACCAGGCTTAGCCTGGTTTTTTATTGCCTCAGGAGCGCTAACCTCTCGCTGAGCGGTCAAACCTATATACTGATTGATAACTCCCTGTGACCTATGATTTTTCGAACGCTAGCGTTAACGATAGATTCAAACTGGGCTTTATCTTCATCGATATTGCCCCTCATCACATATTGATACTCAAGCAGCTTAATCAATCCCAGCACCTGATAGGCATCGGCTAGACAAGTATCAGACTCTAGTTTTTGAAAAAAAAGCGTTATTGTTGCTAAAAATGAATCATCTAAGGTTTTGATAGCCCCTGCCAGTTGACGATTTCGCAGCGCTTCCTCGTGAAAAGCCATCTCTAATATCCTATCGTCACTGTGCTTGACCTGTTCACGAATATGCTCGCAGATAAACTGGGTTAAATATTTCACTAGATGCTCATCATCACGACTCTTTCCATCCTCACCGAGAAAATTTATCAACTCAAAGCTGCGGGCTTCCAAGGCCTTGTTCATCCATAATGTCTTCTCGGCAAAATAAGTTAAAGAGTCACTGATCAAGACTTTAATATCCTTGAAGTAATAGGTCGTTGACGCTAAAGGGACTCCCGCCTCTTTGGCCACTGCTCTATGCCTTACACCACGTATTCCCTCTTTGACAATGAGCCTAAGCGTTGCCTCAAGAATAGTCACCCTTCTTGCTTCTCCGTCACTTCGGCTTGTCTGGCGACCAATGTAGCTCAATGGGTGGCTCATAACTCTTCCTTTAACCTCTTCACAATAACAGCCTATAGATTCAACTTGCGCACATCTTAGGTAAAAACCTTGTCTGTTTTCACCTAATACCATTTAGTATAAAGATGTAGTCACTCAGCGAGAACTTAGCGCTTCTGAGACAAGGAAGCGAGTGAAGGGCATAGTTGCTCTACGCTCAAGCTCGATGACGTAGTATTCAGAAGCGCTAAGACTCGCCTTTTAGGAGCGTTTTAGGCTGCCTACTTCTTCGTTGAATAACTTCCCAAGGGAGCAACCATTACTTCAGTTATCCGCCTTGAACTAGTTTGCCTAAAACAGCTCTGAGCTGACTACTTTCTTATACTAATTGGTATAAGACTTTCATACCAAGCTAGTCATAGATAATTTCTCTATTTCTTCAACAAAAAAAATTTTTCAGACTAACCTTATAAATAGTGGAATAAAAATCAACCAAAGAGTTCATCCACTCATCAGTAAGCTCACTATGGCAGACAAGACTACCTAGTTGCAATTAAGGGGTTAAAATGGAATCGATTAAAATATCCAGCTACATGAATAGAAGGCCGGTAACCTTTACTGTTGATATGCATATTGCTGAAGCGGTTGAGATATTTCTTCGCGCAAAGCAGATTGGCGGACCAGTAATAGACGAAAACAATTACGTTGTGGGTTTCCTCTCTGAACAGGACTGTTTAATCAAGATGCTTGAAGCCACCTACCTAAATGAAAGTCATTATGTCGTGGGCGATCTCATGCATGATAAACCCCTCACTGTTCGTCCAGATGGCTCTGTCTTAGATCTGGCTCAGCAGATGACCCACGCAAAACCCAAAATTTATCCCATCATAGATGAATCCAACAAACTCATTGGTGTTATCACCCGCTCAGATGTTTTAAAGGCGATTGATGATCAGTTAAAAGCCATGTACCAAGATGGGCACTCGCGTCTGGTTTAATCATGACAAGGGGTTAACTCGTTTCCTCTCGCTATTTGAAGGCTTTATAACATCATATTAGGAGGATTTGGCGATGCTTTTAACATTTAAATCCTGCTTTAAACTTGATCATTGTTCATAAATCAGGCAGCTTGCACATTACTGTTTATAATTTAACCAGCAAAAAACAAGCTAATAAAATATAAGAAACAAAGAATAAGGCGCTAGGTTATGGTATCTGCGAGTTTTATTTTTTACTCTTTCGCTATCATCATTGTCACTTTGACAATGCTGCTCGTCTCCCATGCGCTCAATCCCAGAGGTCAAAAAAGGAAAAATAGCTACCCCTATGAATCAGGTATTGTGCCCGTGGGGGATACTAACATCCGCTGGAACGTTAACTACTTCTTAATTGCTATCTCCTTTGTCATCTTCGATATCGAAGCCGTTTACCTCTACCTATGGTCCCTTGTCGTACTTGAGACCAGTTGGCCTGGATTAACCACCGCCGGACTTTTCATTTTAGCTCTGTTTATTGCTTTGATATACGAGATTAAACAGGGTGCGTTCAATTGGGGTAAAAGACAACAAGGGGAGTAGCCATGCGCTGGCAACTAAGTAAACCTGAGATCATTCCAACCTCAACTCAAACCATGCAGGAAGTCGTTGAGAAAAACCTACTAGTTACTCGACTCGAAGATTTAGTGGCTTGGGGTAGAAGCAACTCTCTCTGGCCTTTTAATTTTGGGCTCTCCTGCTGTTACGTTGAGATGGCCACCTCCTTTACTAGCCGTCACGATATCGCCAGATTCGGCTCTGAGGTGATACGCGCCACTCCCAGAGAGGCTGACTTAATCGTGATATCTGGAACGGTTTTTCTTAAGATGGCACCCGTCATTAAGCATCTCTATGATCAGATGTTAGAACCTAAATGGGTGATCTGCATGGGATCCTGCGCTAATTCAGGCGGCATGTATGATGTCTATAGTGTGGTGCAAGGTGCCGACCGCTTTCTTCCTATCGACCTTTATGTTCCTGGCTGCCCTCCCAGACCCGAAGCCTTAATGTACGGGCTGACATTGCTTCAAGAGGCCATTAAGGATGGTGCCCCCCGCCAAGCAAGGCCACTCAATCGCACTATTACCCCCGAAGAGATACAAGCATTTGCCTGTCGCAATATGCGTGATGAAAAACATGAGCAGAGGATCAAAGCCGATAAGCTCACACCGCCTGATGAGGTGTAAGCATGAGCATATTCACTCAGGAGGTATCGGCAATAAACGGTCAATCTGGCAACATAAAACAGATGTTAACTCTGGAGATGTTACCTGAACTTAAAAGTTTATTAAGCGACTCAGTAGAGCAGCAAATATGCATCGACGGCATACTCACACTCTGGATAGATAAGACACAGTTAATCCCGGCACTTAGATTGCTTAAAACCTTGCCCCAGCCCTTTGATCTTTTACTTGATCTCTTCGGCGTCGATGAACGATTAAGACTAGATAAAGACAAGTTACCCGCACAAGATTTCACCTTAGTGTATCAACTCTGCTCAATTAACCGTAATCAAGATATCAGGCTCAAAGTCGCACTGGCAAACGACCAAGCTGAGATCCCTAGCATTACCGCGTTCTGGCCATCGGCTAACTGGTATGAGCGTGAAGCTTGGGATATGTTTGGTATCATCTTTAGTGATCATCCCAACCTCTATCGACTGCTGCTTCCTCCCACGTTTAAGGGTCACCCGCTACGTAAAGAGTTCCCTTGTCGAGCTACTGAAACTGAAGCCTTTAGCTTAGACGATGAACGTCTGGCCATTGAGCAGGAAGCGCTCAAATTCGATCCCAAACGCTGGGGAATGGAGCAGAGTAATAAAGACAATGACTATCTGTTTTTAAATTTAGGACCTAACCATCCCAGTGTTCATGGGGTTTTTCGCATCGCCCTGCAACTCGATGGCGAACATATCATCAATTCGGTGCCTGATATTGGCTACCATCATAGGGGGGCTGAAAAAATAGCAGAGCGCCAGACATGGCATGGCTTTATTCCCTACACAGATAGAATCGACTACCTAGGGGGAGTGATGAATAACTTTCCCTATATCTTGGCTATCGAACAGTTAGCCAATATACAAGTCTCCGAGCGGGTCAAATGTATCCGAGTCATGCTGGCTGAGTGTTTTAGGATCTTAAGCCACATGTTGTTTTTTGGCACCTTTGCTCAAGATGTTGGTCAACTCTCTCCCATTTTCTACCTGTTTATCGACAGAGAAAAGCTGTTCGGGATCATCGAGGCGATAACGGGAGCACGTATGCACCCAAGCTGGTTCAGAATTGGTGGGCTTGCTCAAGACCTTCCCAAAGGCTGGGACACCATGATGCAGGAGTTTGTCGATGAGTTCCCCAAAAAACTCGACGAGTATGAAGTGATGGTGATGCAAAACAGCATACTAAAGCGGCGCTCAATTGGTATTGGTCAATACAACACCCAAGAAGCCTTAGATTGGAATATCACCGGCGCAGGTTTACGTGCCACGGGTCTAGAGTGGGATCTACGTAAAGCCCGCCCCTATTCTGGCTATGAAAATTATGATTTTGAGGTTCCTACTGGACACAAAGGTGATGCCTACGACAGGTGCCAACTTAGGGTTGAGGAGATGAGACAGAGTGTCAAGATTATCCAGCAATGCATCAACAACATGCCCGAGGGCGAAGTCAAAGCCGATCACCCATTAACCACGCCTCCAAGCCAACGTAGCAAGCATGATATCGAAACCTTAATTCAGCATTTTCTCAATGTCAGTTGGGGACCGGTTATGCCAAAAGGTGAATCCTGCTTCGCGGTTGAAGCAACCAAAGGGGTTAACGCCTACACCATTATCAGTGATGGCAGCAATACCAGTTATCGCACTCGTATTCGTACCCCCTCTTTTGCTCACTTACAGATGATACCTAAAATGGCAAAAGGCTTAATGGTGGCAGATCTCATTGTGATCTTGGCCAGTATCGATTTTGTGATGGCTGATGTGGATAGGTAGGAGAGATTATGGCAACTAGAGAGCAACAAACCATCCCTGTCTCTGTCGTTGACACCGCAGAGATCTCGTTGAGCTCAAAAGAGCAACAGGGTATCGATGAGTTAATCTCCCACTCGCCACAACTTGCGGGGATCACGATTGATGCACTCAAGTTGATACAGGCTGAGCGTGGCTGGGTAAGTGATGCTAGTTTGCATGCCCTCTCGCTCTACACTCAGATCCCAGTTGCCGATCTTGACAGTGTTGCCACCTTCTACAACCTTATTTTTCGGCAGCCAGTCGGTAAAGTGGTGTTGCATCCCTGTGACGGGATCAGCTGCGACTTAATGGGGGGGGAGCATATTCGTCAATGCCTGAAGCAGCAACTAAACATCACGGCAGGGGAAACCACAACTGACAATCGTTTTACCCTGATCCCACTGCCCTGTTTAGGCGCCTGTGATAAGGCCCCAGTGATGATAGCCAACAAACAACTCTTCGAAAATATGACAACAGATGAGCTTCCTAAATTACTCAGCACACTCAGTACATTTGGCGAGGTGAGCTGATGAACCAAACCTTACCCCATAACCCGCTAACTCGCTTTATCACAGATAATGAGAATTGCTGGTCAATTGAGCAATATCAAAACCACGGTGGCTACCAAGGTTTTCGTAAGTCTTTAACCCAGAGTCAAGAACAACTCCTTGATACTTTAAAGGAGTCTAACCTTAGAGGCCGTGGCGGAGCCGGCTTCCCCACAGGGCTAAAATGGAGTTTTGTGCCTCGAGGCGATGACGCTCCCTCCCCCCGTTATCTCATCGTTAATGCCGATGAAATGGAGCCAGGTACCTTTAAAGACCGAATGCTTATGGAGAAAACCCCTCACCAGATCATTGAAGGCTTGCTGATCGGTGCACAGACTTTAGGGGCATCTATTGGGTATGTCTTTCTTCGTGGGGATTATTATCTAGCAGAGGAGCGCATGACTAAAGCACTTCAAGAGTGCAGAGATGCCAACCTATTAGGGAAAAATATACTGGGAAGCGGATTAGATTTTGATATTCACCTCCACACCAGCGCAGGGCGCTATATCTGCGGGGAGGAGACCGCCTTAATCAACTCCATGGAGGGGAAACGCGCCAACCCTAGGGCTAAACCTCCCTTTCCGCAAGTAGCGGGCCTATGGGGAAAGCCCACCATAGTCAACAATGTTGAGACCTTCTGTAATTTGCCCCATATCATCAATTTCGGCCCCATATGGTTTAAAGAGCTGGGCCTTAACGATGATGCGGGAACTAAAATATTTGGTGTTAGTGGCAGAGTGAAACGACCAGGTCTTTGGGAGTTACCAATGGGCACACCGATCAGGGAGATAATAGAGCAACACGCAGGTGGCATGTGTGATGGATACACACTTAAAGGCTTCCTCCCCGGTGGCGGCTCCACTGACTTTTTAGTGACAGAGCATCTGGACATTCCAATGGATTACGACACCATTGGCAAACAGGGTAGCCGAATGGGAACAGGTACCATCATCATATTGGATGACAGATACTGCCCAGTGGCTATGGTGCTCAACCTTATTAAATTCTTTGCTCAAGAGTCCTGCGGTTGGTGTACTCCTTGTCGTGACGGCTTGCCTTGGGCTCAGGTCTTACTTGAGAAAATTGAGCGTGGAGAGGGGGAGCCAGAGGATATCACTCAACTTGAAGAGCTATGCCGCTTTGCCGCCCCTGGCAATACATTTTGTGCATTAGCCCCAGGAGCTGTCGAGCCCCTACAGAGCGCGCTGAAATACTTTAGAGAAGATTTCGAAGCTCACATTAGCCAAGCTTGCTGCCCTTTTCATGATAAAAAAAGACAAGGTATTGATGAGATAGGCACTCCTTGTATCAAAGGTTCTGGGGGTGACAAATATGAGCAGCTCTAATCAATCACTCTTACCAGAGAACACTGACAACTTAATCTCCCTTACAATAGATAATCAAAGCTATAGCGTAGAGAAGAGACAGAATTTACTGCAGGCCTGCCTCTCCCTTGGTTTAGATCTGCCCTACTTTTGCTGGCATCCAGCCATGGGCTCAGTCGGTTCTTGCAGGCAATGCGCCGTCACTCAATATCAAAACAGTGAAGATACCCGAGGCCGCTTGGTCATGTCATGCATGACGCCGTTAACTGAAGGTATGATCATCTCTCTTAAAGATGACAAATCACAGCAGTTTAGGGAAACCAACATTGAAGCGATCATGACCAACCACCCCCATGATTGCCCAGTTTGTGAAGAGGGAGGAAACTGTCACCTTCAAGATATGACCTTGATGGGTAAGCACATTAATCGACGATATTCAGGGAAAAAGCGCACCCATCTTAATCAGTTTTTAGGCCCGCTACTCAACCATGAGATGAACCGCTGCATCGGCTGCTACCGCTGCGTTCGCTTCTACCGTGATTACTGTGGCGATAAAGATCTCAATGTGTTTGGCTCTAAAAGCCACCTCTATTTTGGCCGAGCAGAGTCAGGCGTATTACAGAGTCACTTCTCGGGAAACCTTGCACAAGTCTGCCCCACAGGCGTATTTACCGATAAGCCATTCTCACACCACTACAGTCGTAAATGGGATCTACAAACAGCCCCCGCCATCTGCCCCCACTGCAGCCTTGGTTGCAATATAAATTTAGGCCAACGTAGCGGCAGCATTAGAAGGATAACAAACCGTCACCATGACGAGGTAAATGGCCACTTTCTCTGTAACACTGGCTTATTTGGTTATGAACATATCAATCATAATGAGCGACTTGAGTGGCCACTTAAACGTAATAATGAACATAAAACTACCGATAAATTAACGCCAGAACAGGCTCAAACACTATTGACAGAGTATTGTGATACTCCAAATGAAAACTGCATCGCAGTGGGCTCTGTACGCACCCATATTGAGAATAATGCAGCGCTGCTTAGACTAGTTGGCCAGCAGCAGTTTTACTTAGGTATCGATGATAACCATGCTCAGTTATTAAATAAGCTGTGTAGTGCCTACCAAGAAACCTCACTAAGCCCAATATCCTTAGCGGAAGTAGAGCGATGTGATGCTGCACTGATCATTAATGAAGATATCACCCACACGGCACCAAGACTTGCTTTAAGTCTAAGGCAGATGAGTCGAAATGCAGGGCTTAAAAAAGCGGCCAAGTTAGGGATCAAATATTGGCAAGATGATGCAGTGCGCAACATAACCCAAACCACACTCTCACCGATACATATACTGGAGAGTCATAGGAGTGAACTTAGCGACATAGCAACTCAAAGCATAGTATTAACTTCCGATGAGCAGACATTGCTACTTCAAGAGATCGCCTCACTGTTAACAGCGCACCTGAACTCACAAGCTGAGCAACCCGTATCCAGCGAGGCGAAGGCAATAGTTAATGACTTGATAGCAGCTGAGTATCCACTAGTGATAACTGGCGTACAACACCGTGATTTGAAGCTACTCTCCTTGAGTATTGAGATAGCCGACACCCTAAAACGGCTAAAGCAAAACACTGGCTTTTATGCCGTTACTCAAGCGGGAAATGATCTTCATCTCGGTATGATTGCTACGAACTCCGACCAACAAAACAGAAGCCAGGGGCTAGACTCACTCCTTAAGCGGCTAAATAGTGGCACAGTCGAAACATTAATCATATTGGAAACAGATCTCTACCGTTACTTAGACAAGTTCCAGCTCGATGATGCACTCAACCAAGTCAAACAGATAGTCGTCATCGACCAGTTACTGACTAGAACTGCCGCTATGGCCGACCTTATTCTCCCCGCAACCTCTTTTGCAGAGTCCTACGGCTGTTACTTAAGCTCAGAGGGTCGACTACAGTTCTCGTTCGCGACTATGGCGCCTATCGAGGAGAGATTAGCCCCATGGCAGTGGTTATCGACTCAAATAGGCACACCCAGCTATAGCGAACTGGTCTTATGGGTATCCGAGCGATTCCCACAGCTAAAAGCCATTGAAACCTTTGCTGAATTAACCAGATTTAATGAGTTATCCCCTTTTAGGGTCGCCAGACAAGCTGTTAGATCCAGTTCTCGAACCGCCATTGATGCTGTTGAACATGTCAAAGAGGAGCAGCCTCCTATAGATTTAAATGGCCCCTTTACTCACTCAATGGAGGGAGTAGCAGGATTTAGACAAACACTGGTGCAACCTATTTCAGTTTTACCTGCAGATCAGTGGTCACCTAAGTGGAACTCAGATCAAGCTGGAAGTCGTGTTGGTGTTAATCACACGAGGGAGCAGAGCAGTAGTACCACCTCCCCATGGACTCAAGGAGTGCGGATCTTCTCACCTAAGTCGCAACCCAAAGACTTAGGCTATCAGCAAACTCACTCCTCGGTGCGATTAGATAGTGAACAGGTTAGGTTAACTCCCAGTGCTAACCTTTACGCCGATTTTGAATTAGCCAGTTACTCAAAAGCGCTTGCCTCATTGGCCCCACAAAAGCTTGCCCGCATACATCCTGAGACAGCAAGAAAATGGCAACTAGAAGAGAGTCAGCAAATTAGACTGCGCTCAGATAGATCTCAAGTAGCGCTTGAGTGCCTATTCGACTCAAACCAAGCAAAGAACACTATTTCGATTCCAACATGCGACTTTAGACAGCTTGGAACTTGGGCAAGATTAACGCCACTCCCTGCACAAAAACGATCAGAGACGTCAACGCAAGAGCGTGTTCAGCCTCTATCAAATGAGGAGGAGAGATGATTGAACTTAGCGCGTTACTAACCCCACTCATCATTCTTATTGTTCTGCTCCTTGCCGCAGCTTGGTCAACCTGGCTTGAGCGCCGTTTATTAGGCATTTGGCAAGACAGATTAGGGCCTAACCGAGTCGGCCCTTTTGGTCTACTCCAAGTGATTGCCGACATGATAAAGATCTTCACAAAAGAGGATTGGATCCCGCCTTTTGCAGACAAAGCGCTATTTGTTATTGCGCCTATGATCTTAATGATAATGACGCTGCTGGGCTTCGCGATTATCCCCTTCTCGCCAGATATTCAGATAGTTGAATTTGATAACGCCCTGCTATTTGTATTGGCACTAAGCTCCCTATCTGTATACAGCATTATGTTGGCAGGGTTTTCATCAAACAGTAAATATGCACTTTTAGGGGCAATGCGAACCGCAGCGCAGATGCTCTCCTATGAAGTATTTATGGGGCTAGCCTTAATGGGCGTCGTGGTTATCGCTGGTAGCTTCAGTCTCAATGAGATAGTGGCGGCACAAAGTGAGTACTGGTTTATTCTCAGTCAGCCATTAGGATTTTTACTCTTTCTCTTTGCTGGCGTGGCTGAAAGTCATCGCGCTCCTTTTGATCTTCCCGAAGCAGAAACAGAAATTGTAGCTGGTTTCCATACCGAATACGCCAGCATGAAGTTTGGTATGTTTTTTATTGGTGAGTACCTAGGTGTCATCTTTATTTCCGCGCTTATCACCACACTCTACTTTGGAGGCTGGCAGGGACCAATACTCCCACCAGTTATCTGGTTTACGCTTAAGACGGCTCTCTTTGTGATGTTTTTCATTTTACTGCGCGCAGCAATACCTAGACCTAGGTACGATCAACTGATGAGTTTTGGCTGGTCAATTTTACTCCCACTGGCACTGTTAAACCTGCTGCTCACCGCAGTATGGCAATTAACTTTAGGTTTTTAAAAGGAGCGTGGCATGTTAAGTCAAATCAGAACACTCATCACAATCCTAAAGCACACTTTTACTCGTGCGGACACTGTCGAGTACCCAGAGCAGAAACCCTACCTTTCACCTCGTTACCGTGGCCGTATCGTCTTAACCCGAGACCCCGATGGTGAGGAGCGCTGCGTTGCCTGTAACCTTTGCTCAGTCGCTTGCCCTGTTGATTGTATCTCTGTGGTCAAAACCGAGAAGGAGGATGGGCGTTGGGAAGCAGAAAGCTTCACCATCAACTTTTCACGCTGCATCATGTGTGGATTTTGTGAAGAGGCCTGCCCTACCCACGCCATTCAGTTAACACCGGATGTGGAGATGGCTGAATATGACAGACAAAATCTGGTGTTTGAAAAAGAGCACCTGCTTATCTCAGGTCCCGGAAAATACCATGATTACAACTTCTATAAAGTCAGTGGTAAAGCGATTAATGGAAAGGGGAAAGGTGAGGCGCACAATGAGCAGTCTCCCATCAATGTTAGGAGCTTATTACCATGAAGGTTAAAAGCAGTTTTTCCTCAACATCAGCAAAGGGGCAGGATTATGATTGAGATAATCTTTATTACTACAGCTATCGTCTGTGTCATCTCAGCTTTATTAACCGTCACAGCCCATAACGCAGTGCATGCTTTGCTCTATCTGGTCACTATGATGATCGCCATCGCACTTATTTTCTTCCTATTTGGCTCTCCCTTTGCTGCGGCGCTGCAGATCATCGTTTATGCAGGCGCCGTCATGGTATTGTTTGTTTTTGTCACCATGATGCTGCATCAAGGCGAGCAAAGTATCATAGATGAGAAGACACTATTTAGCCTCAAAACTGCCAAGGGCCCTCTTTTACTGGCTGTAATACTGGTCATTGAGCTATTACTGATCGGCATAACACCGTTAGATAATTCCCCTTCACTGACCCCTTTAAATACGGTTAACAGTGAAAGCCAGCAACTTTCAACGAGCAGCAAAACGCCCTCACTCACCTCAGTAAAATCACTCGCGAAACAGTTATATGGTCCCTATAAACTGCTGGTCATCATCGCTGCAATGTTACTGCTCTCCTCCCTAATTGCAGCCATACATATTGCGAGAAAGAGTTCTAGGCTTACCGAAAACTCGCCTGTGAATGGGGACTCAGAGTCTAAAGCGTCGGAGGCAGCCCCATGATAGATACCACTTGGGTCATAATATTAAGCTTCTTGCTCTTCGCCATAGGTACTTTTGGCCTGCTAAGCAGGAGGAACCTGCTTTTTATCTTGCTTTCATTGGAGATCATGTTGAACGGCATCATCTTACTGTTTATAGCGGCATCAAACCTTCACGGAAATAATGACGGCCAGATAATGTACCTATTGGTACTCACTTTAGCCGCATCAGAGGTCGCTGTGGGTCTGGCTTTAGTCGTACAAATCTACAAACAACAACAAAACCTCGATGTCGACACTCTGACTAAGTTGCGAGGCTAATATGGACATATTGCTTAGCTTAATCCCACTACTACCACTGCTTAGCGCCTGCTTACTGCTTTTCTGGCAACCTAAAGTTGCGACGACACAAGTCATCGGGGTGGGCTCGGTGAGCTTGGCAGCACTATTAGCTGTAAGCCTTAATATAGCACTCTGGGACCAGACACAATTTGTGCTGCAGACTTCATTGGGTCAATGGCTGACCATCGATAAGCTTTCATTGAGCTTTACTCTCTATCTCGACCCTCTCTCTCTGGTGATGATCACCATCATCACTTGTATCGGCGCGCTGATACACCTTTACTCGGCCAGCTACATGAAAGAGGACGCGGATATTTGTCGCTTCTTTGTTTATCTAAATCTATTTGTGTCAGCCATGTTATTTCTGGTGCTCGCCGACAACCTGATCTTGCTTTATCTGGGCTGGGAGGGCGTGGGATTATGCAGTTACCTGCTTATCGGTTTTTGGTATCGAGAGGTTAAAAACAGTCAGGCGGCAAACAAAGCATTTATCATCACCCGTATTGGTGATACCGCCATGCTTATCGGCATCATCTTAATTTTTTACCAATTCGACACCCTGAATATTCAACAGATACAGGCACACTCTCAGCAACTTTTACAAAACAGTGAACTTTTAACAAAAGGAGCTGTAGGGCTCACTAGCCTGTGCTGTTTACTTCTTTTTGCTGGGGCCGCAGGTAAGTCTGCCCAAGTACCGCTTCACTCTTGGCTGCCCGATGCGATGGCGGGCCCAACACCTGTCAGCGCCTTAATCCACGCAGCAACCATGGTCACCGCTGGAATATACTTAGTGGCCAGAAATATCGAACTCTTTAGTTTAGCTCCTGATGTACTTCATTTTATTGCTATTGTCGGTGTTATTACTCTAATTTTAGGTGCAACTTCAGCACTGGCTCAAACTGATCTTAAACGCATACTCGCCTATTCCACCATCAGCCAGCTGGGTTACATGTTCCTCGCACTTGGCGTTGGTTCAGCCTCTGCGGCCGTTTTTCATCTCATGACCCACGCCTTCTTTAAAGCCCTACTTTTTCTTAGTGCCGGTGCTCTTATCTACTGCATGCACCATGAAAAAAATATCTTTAAGATGGGAGGACTAAGAAAATCTCAACCCTTATTGGCGCTCTCCTTCGGCATTGGGTGTGCTGCGCTTGCTTCGCTTCCCATGACCTCAGGTTTCTTTAGTAAGGAACTTATCCTGGAGCGGACGCTGTTTGCTCAACAGCCTATACTCTGGTGGGGGGGCGTTGTTGGTGCATTTTTTACGGCGCTGTATAGTGCCAAGCTATTTTTTGTCATCTTTTTTGGTAAGTTAAGCAGGCCAAGTACCCATAATACTCCCCGAGCGATGGCAGCAGTCCTCATAGCATTAATGTTACTGTCACTCATAGGAGGTATACAGCCTCAAGGCGTATTTGCCCACTTTGCAGCTCTTGAACAATCACTGATAACAGCTCCCCCTCTTAGCGCACTAGAACACTGGCTACCCATTTTTTTGCCCGTACTAACCGTCATTTTAGCTTGGTTTCTGTTTATTAAAGGCATGTTCACGCCTAATAGTCAGCCGAGTCAACCCTCAGTAGGCGCTAAGCAGCAACTACAGCGCTTTTTACATTCAGGCTGGGCTTTCGATAGTCTTTATCACCTTATATTAGTTAAGCCTTTCAGACTCATCAGTGCATATAACCGCAGAGATATTGTCGATCAGCTTTATCGGCAACTTGAGCGTTTAAGCTCGCTCCTCTATCGGCAACTTAACCGCTTTCAAACAGGGCAACTACGGCACTATAGCGCCAGCTTAGTGATTTTTTGCGTCTTGGCCATCGCTTGGGGGCTAACACAATGATGCTACTTACTTTAGTGATATTGCCACTTATTGGTGGTTTTTTAGCATGTTGGAGCCAACGTGTGCATCAAGATGCCCCTAAGTGGATAGCCGCTATCTGCACACTCGTCACGTTAGCCTTCCTAATCTCCATTAAGCTGGCCAGTAACATAGAAGACTTGGAATTGTGGTTAGTTGATGAGCCGAGGGCTTGGATCCCTAGGCTCAATATCACCGCACACCTTGCTATGGATGGACTGAGTTTTGTCTTACTACTTTTGACTCTGTTGATGGGACTTGTGGGTTTATCATCTGCTTGGAGCGAGATTAATCAACATAGGGGCTTCTTTTATGGCAACTACCTATGGACTTTAGCTGGGATTATTGGTGTCTTCTTGGCGATGGATCTGCTGCTGTTCTTCGTCTTCTGGGAGGTGATGTTGGTTCCCATGTACTTTCTTATCGCTATTTGGGGAAATGAAAACCGTCGTTACGCTGCCTTAAAGTTTTTCCTCTTTACTCAGGCTGGCGGCCTATTGATGTTATTGAGTATTATCGCGCTGACTGTCATACATTATCAGCAGACTGGCATACTAAGCTTCGATTATCAGGTGTTAGTTCAATCTCCCATCCAATCAGAGTTAGCTAAATGGATCTGCTTGGGCTTTATTATCGCTTTTATTGTCAAGCTACCTGCTTTTCCTTTCCATACCTGGTTGCCCGATGCCCATACTCAGGCTCCCACTCCTGCCAGTATTATTTTAGCTGCGGTGCTTCTCAAAACTGGTGGCTATGGATTGCTTAGGTTTGTGCTGCCTCTATTTCCAGAATCCGCACAATTTTGGGCTCCTCTGATGATGGCACTAGCAGGTGTGAGTATTATCTACGGCGCCATCATGGCCTTCTCACAGACAGATCTTAAACGCTTAGTGGCCTACTCCAGTGTCAGCCATATGGGTTTTGTATTATTGGGTTGTTTTAGTTTCAACTTTTATGCGCTTCAAGGCGCGGTTATGCAGATGTTGGCTCACGGACTGAGTACATCCGCTCTGTTTATGTTAGTTGGACTGATACAACATAGATTCCACACTCGCGATCTCAACCATCTCGGTGGACTCTGGCACACCTTGCCTAAACTATCAGCCATGGGACTCTTTTTTGGTGTAGCTTCTTTGGGGATGCCGGGAATGGGGAATTTCATAGCAGAGTTACTGGTGCTTTTAGGCACCTTTAAGCAGGCGCCAATATTCGCAATAGTGGCTAGCTCTGGCTTGATATTAGCAGCGGTTTACTCACTACGCATGATCCAAAAAAGCTTCTTCGGTATGAACTTAAAGCTTGAGACTAGTTTGAGTGATGAAAAATCAAGTGATAACAGCTCAAGAGACGGCATCGATAACAGCTCGGCAGATTTAGGAGCAAAACACCATAGTGATGCTCACACACGCTATGTCACAGACCTTAGTGTTAAAGAGGGCTTAACCCTGATGTTGATGTGCTTAGGTCTGATAGTAATGGGGTTACATCCACAACCCATTTTCACATTAGTGAATAGCTCGCTGATGGAGATACTCTCGCTTATTCAGTCCCCTTTACAGCCTGAAAGCCCACTATTTGAGGTCCAGTTATGAGCCTTCATTACCTCCCAGCGATAATCATTAGCATTGCAATATTGGTTTTACTGCTTGTCATCGCCCTAAAACGCAACCACCAATTAGCATTTTACATTACTGGCACAGGGCTTTGCATAGCCTGTGTGAGTCAATGCTCTCTTTTAAGCGCTTCTCATTTTTCTGACGAGCTATTTACCTTCTCTTCAATGAGTGGAGTACTCAGTGTTCTACTGCTAGGCATACTGATCTTTCTCTGGTTACAACTACACACTTGGCTCGAAAAACACGAGGCTAACCACAAGGAGGAGTTTTACCTTCTACTCTTGCTTGCCAGCTTAGGCGCATTGGGCATGATAGTGAGTGAGCACTTTGCCAGCTTCTTTTTAACCTTAGAGCTGATGAGCCTCTCCTTTGTTGGACTTATTGCTTACTCACATAGTCAGCTAAGCAGTCAAGAAGCGGGAGTTAAGTACCTCATACTGTCAGCGGTAGCCTCAGCCTTTATGTTAATGGGTATCGCCATTGTCTACCTGCAAACAGGCAACCTCTCATTCCAATATCTTGCAGATAATGTAAACAACACAAACCCATCCTCTATGTTATTCACAGCGGGGCTCATCTTTATTTTGATAGGACTCCTCTTTAAGCTCTCTCTCGTTCCCTGTCATCTATGGGTTGCCGATATTTTCGAAGGTGCACCGCTCCCCACCACAGCTCTTTTATCTACCGTGTCCAAATTGGCTTCATTTGTCGTACTTTGGAAGCTCTTTCATTTGGGTAATTGGCAAGAAAACCAGATAGTCTTGACTCTTATTGGTGTGGTAGCTGTGGCCTCAATGTTAATTGGGAATCTACTGGCCCTGCTCCAAAATAGTATCTTACGTATTTTAGCATTCTCCTCTATCTCTCATTTTGGCTACCTGCTTATTCTACTGTTTTTGTTTAACCATAATGCAGATCTTTTAGATAACCCCACCTTTCCACTCGAAGCACTACTCTTCTACCTCAGTGCTTACCTCATCACCTTAACAGGGGCTTTCTCAATCTTAATGAAACTAGAGGGGGGAAAATCACTCGAAGCGTTAACAGGACTTTTCTGGAGCAAGCCACTGCATGCAGCTAGCCTCAGTATCGTTATGCTTTCGCTGGCGGGGATCCCTTTAACGCTCGGTTTTATGGGTAAGTTTTATCTGGTGACCGCCAGTGTCTCTTATCAGGTTACTTGGCCACTTCCCTTTTTAGTTATCGCGAGTGTTATTGGGCTGTTCTTTTATCTTAGAGTTATTATGGTGATGTTATCAGCAACACAATCCCCTCATAGCAGCCCTTCAACTTCTGGAGAGGTCGCCAGTCTTTGGTTCATTATCCTACTCATCATGGGCCTAGGAACATTCCCCGCACTGTTTGCAGACACAATTAAAAGTGTTGTTGGTTAATAACCTATCACTTCAATTAAAATAAGAGCCTAGCACTCCTGATATCTGTTCAATTGTCCTATGCATTGATCAAATCCCTACTCAAACTCAAGTTGATCATGATAAGGTCTCCCTATCTTGAAAAATGAGAACAATAATATCTATGGCTTTTTACCAATCTCCCATGAAGATCAGCGCTTTCGACGCAAAATTTGAAGCACAAAAAATCGCATTCGCTCCCATCAGCTTCCAGGTTGCCCGTTGTCTACTTAAATTCGGCATTTTAGAACAGATAGATACCTCAGCAGAGCAAGGTTGCTCCTTAGATGATATTGAGAAAAAGACCGAACTGTCACAATACGCAATTAGTGTTCTTATCGATATGGGACTTAGCATGGGTCTGCTTTGGCAGAAAGAGGATAGGTATCTCCTCGATAAAATTGGCCATTTCTTAGTTGAGGACGATATGGCAAAGGTCAATCTCAACTTTGTTCATGACGTTTGCTATCAAGGCATGTTTGAACTTGAAGCTTCATTAGTCGAAGGTAAGCCAAAAGGACTTAAAGTATTCGGTGATTGGAACACTATCTACCCTACCCTCAGCGAACTACCCGACCAGGTAAAAAAGAGCTGGTTTGAGTTCGATCATTACTATTCAGACCATGCCTTTGGCCAGCTTCTTCCCTTAATTTTCCAAGCTAAACCAGCACACATTGTCGACGTAGGTGGTAACACAGGCAAATGGGCATTAGCTTGTACGGCTTATGATAGCAATGTCAAAGTCACCATCATGGATCTTCCTGGGCAATTAAAGGTCGCCCTAAAAAATGCCGAAGAGAAAGGCGTCGCCGATAGAGTATCAGGCTTTCAATGCGATCTGCTCAAAGAGTCTCAGGAGTTCTGTCCAAATGGTGATCTCTACTGGATGAGTCAATTTCTTGATTGTTTCTCAAAAGAGCAAATTCTGAGTATTCTAACTCGCACAGCCCAAAGCATGAGTGCCAATAGTGAGCTCTGTATTTTGGAGACCTACTGGGACAGACAACCTTTTGAAGCGGGAGCCTATTGTGTTAACGCAACCTCTATCTATTTCACGGCGATGGCAAACGGTGACAGCCGTATGTATCACTCAAAAGAGATGCTAACGCTAATTTCACAGGCTGGCCTCTATGTGGATGAGGATATCGATGAGATAGGTTTAGGTCACACCCTCTTAAGGTGCAAACGAAAACCAACGCAGCTCTAGCCAATTTTATAACGCTCTACCATTAGCCATAGATTAAGTTTAATTTAATCTATGGCTAATTAAAATCAAATTTTCTTACCACTTCTATTCTCCTACTATCTATTCATAGATTACTTACCGGAAAATAGAGATGAAATCTTCATTCAAAAAAATCTCACATCATGCATCGAAATTACCAAGCCCTATGGCTGGGCTGGCACTGGCGATTGCCAGCTTGGGCTGGGCATGGGAAAACATGCTACCAGGTATGCATGGGCGCGGTCAGTTAATCAGCGCCACTGTTGCAGCAATCATGTTAATGACATTGGTGATTAAATTCGTCCTTCATCCAACTATCTTAAAGCAGGAACTTTCACACCCAGTGGTTGGCAGCGTGATCCCAACCTTTGCCATGGGCCTAATGGTCGTCTCTAATGCACTGGGGCTCTACCTACCAAGGCTTGGACTCTCTCTATGGCTTGCATCAATAGCCATACATTTAGTCTTCTTAGCTATGTTCATCTATTTTCGAGCTATCGATTTTAAACTCGAACATATGGTGCCAAGCTGGTTTGTACCACCCATTGGGATCATAGTTGCCGCGGTAACCTTCCCAGGAGTTCAGTACCAATGGCTGGCAAACGCGACACTTAACTTTGGCATGACTTGCTACCTCATTATGCTCCCAATCATGTTATATCGTTTGATTTTTTGTGCACCGATAGCCGAGGCTGCAAAACCAACCATAGCGATAATGGCTGCACCAGCAAGTCTATCACTGGCTGGATATTTAACCGTAACTAGCCAGCCTTCATTGGTGATCGTTGCACTCCTGCTTAGCATAGCGTTATTGATGACTAGCGTTATCTATTTAGCCTTCTTTCATCTTTTAAGGTTGCCATTCTCACCTGGCTACGCTGCTTTCACCTTTCCTATGGTAATAGGTGCCACAGCACTATTTAAAGCAGCTCACTGGCTAAGTCACTCCTTTGGCGAAAGTCAGTTTACCGATATGATTGCACATGCTGCGCAACTAGAGTTGTTCATCTCAACAGCTGTTGTGCTGTATGTCGCATATCGCTACCTTTCTCACTACAGGTCAAATATTCTACCCGCCTAAGAAATATTGAAACTAAAGGACAATGAGCTAAACATTAAAATAGCTTTTTACAACACATTAAATTTAACATTTTAAATATAATGTAAGTTAAACACTCCATTAATCGGTCAAATTAAATACAGTTAAGCATTCGGTAAAATAAGCTCACACTTACTCATAAAGAATACAATGTTAATTTTAACTTAAATGATAAAAAACTAAAAATATATTATTACCAAAGTGTTAACTAAAAACATTTATTTAACCAAAAACTTCTCCTTTACAGAGTGAAATAACGCCTCGATTCTCATAACGCACTGATAAAAACTATAAAAACTACCCTCTTGTTAATGACCTGTATGAAAAACTGTTGCAAAAAATGGCACTTAGCTCAGTTTGAGTAACAACTTAAAGCTGATTGCACCTGTTATCAGTATGTGTTTATATCCAGACTTGGACACTGGTAGTTAACAAAACAAAAACTATTTAAGCTGTCTAAAAACAAGAAACAAACAATTAAAACTAATAATAATACTTAAAGTTATATCAGGGAGATAATAATATGTTGTCTAATTCAGTAATAGCTAAAGCTATTCGGTTTTCATTAATCAGTGGCGCAGCAACTGCAGCACTGACTGCACCAGCAGTTTTTGCAGCAACAGATGATGAAAAAGTAGAAAGAATTGAAGTTACAGGTTCACGTATTAAGCGTACCGATATGGAAACTGCAACTCCAGTAACCGTATTAAGCGCTGATGATATGGCAAAACAAGGTTTTACAAACATTCAAGATGCACTAGAAAGCCTAACTTCCACAACAAGTGCAATGACGACTCAATCAGTACACGGCTTCACTCCAGCAGCCTCATCAATCAGTCTTCGCGGTGCAGGTCCAAGTCGAACTCTGACACTGATTAATGGTAAGCGTCTTAACCAATACCCAAAACCTGCAAATGGCACCGATAACTTCGTTGATACAGCTAACCTTCCAATGGAAGCTGTACAACGCATTGAAATTCTACAGACTGGTGGCTCAGCCGTTTATGGTGCAGATGCTGTCGGTGGTGTTATCAACATCATCTTGAAAAAAGACTTTGAAGGTATTGCTCTTAAATACCGCCACGGTGACACTTTTGAAGGTGGTGGAGCAAGTGATCGTATAGCACTTTCTGTTGGTGCATCATCAGATCGTGGTAACGTATCAAGCTTTATTGAGTTTACTGACAATCAACAATTAAAAGCGACTGATCGTGAAAACTTTGGTCTTCATACCGATAAAGTACCTCACAGTGAGTTTTCTCAATATAGCTCATACGGTGCGCGTATAGCTGGCGGCTCAGGTGCTCGCGCATTAACCGATGCAGAGTGTACAGCGGGTGGATTCTTCTGGGATGCAGCGCGTAATTTATGTGGTTATGACCGTTCAAAATGGCGCGACCTTCAACCAGAAAGCACACGTTTTATCAGCTCTACAAACTTTAACTACGAGCTGTCAGATGACATTAGCTTTGTGGGTCGTCTAGATTTTGCAGAAGCAAAATCAACTACCCGTATTGAGCCAATGGCAATCAATGACTACAACATTAAGGTTGATGGTAACAGCCTAACAGTCAGCAATGGTGACCTGAGCAAAACATTTGCAGACAAAACGACAGCACTCGGTGGTGACTTTGCTAACGCAACAGACGGTGACTACTACTACGTTCGTCGTCTACACGAATTCAGCAACCGTATGGGTGAAACTAAAACTCGTAATTACTTCTTCACCGCAGGCCTTGAAGGTGTAGTTTTTGAAGATTACAACTGGGACGCCTCTGTAAACTATGGGCGTACCAATGTAGATGTTTTCCGTGGTGGCTATGCAACAGTTGCAGGTATGTTTGATTACATCACTGCAGGTGACAACGGTAACTCTCTACTAAAAAACATGACTGCTGATGATGTTGAAGCAGCATCTTACTCCCCTTTTGAGAAAGCACAATCAACTCAAAAGAATGTTCAGGCTAATATTACAGGTAGCGCTTTCGAGATGCCTGAAGGCGATGCTCTATTCGCTTTCGGTGCAGAGTATACAGAGCAAGATTACCAAACAGAGTCAGACTCTGAGTCAGCTAAAGGCAACATCCTGACAACTGGTGGTTCATCAGGTGCAGGTGATCGCTCTTTCTGGGCGACTTATGCAGAGCTAAGTATTCCAGTTTTGGATGTGCTAACTGTCGATGCTGCAGTTCGCTATGATAGATACAGTGACTTCGGTGGTAACTTATCGCCACAGATTGCAATCGAGTACCGCCCTCTTGAGGAACTGCTTGTTCGTGGTTCTGTCAGCAGTGTATTCCGCGCGCCAGATATGCATCGTGTATACGGTGATGCAACTAATGGTTTCAACCAAGTTATTGACTTCAAACAGTGTCAAGCTATGGGTGGTACGCCTGGTCAGCCTCACTCAGATACAAAAATCAACGAGATCTGTAATGAACTGCATATCACCACTAAAACGGGTGCAAATAAAGATCTAGAAGCAGAAACAGGTTACACAGCAAGTATAGGTGCGGTATGGGGAGGAGAGTCTCTCAATGCATCATTAGATTTGTGGGAGTGGAAGCTTGATGACATGGTCAGTGACATCAGTGCAAGTAAAGCCGCGCGTGAATATGAGCAATATGAAAATATGCTGACACGTGATGCCGATGGTACCATTACTCATATTGATGCTGTTGCTCAAAACCTAGCCTTCCAAAAAGTTCGTGGTATCGACTTATCCGCAGGTTATAACTGGGATCTTAACAATCTAGGTGAGCTTAAACTTAACTTCAAGGGTACATATATTCTGTTATCTGAAGGTCAGCTTGCTCCAACAGACCCTGTTGAAGATGACATAGATAATGGTGGACTGCCTCAATACCGTGCAAACCTAGTACTTGGTTGGTTTATCGATGATTTTGAAACAACTTTAGGTGCTTATCACACTGCTCGCATGCATGGCATGCAGTACAAGTCATTCAAAGAGTCAGCTGAAAATGCTGGTACTGAGTTCGACGAAAGTGCACACGAAGTTGCTTCACAAACTAAGTGGAATCTGACAGCTGGTTACACCATCACTGACGATATTAAAGTTAAGGCTGGTGTCGTTAACCTATTTGATGCTGGACCAAACTTTGATCCAACAGCAACATCATGGCCACATTACCAGCGCTCAATCTACAACGCACGCGGTCGTGAATGGTTCCTAGAAGGTGAAGTGAAGTTCTAAGACTCCTTCACTTAATATGATTGAAAGAAAAACGGCACCTAAGGTGCCGTTTTTTTTTCTTATCTATAGTGGATTAACTAAACCCTAAATAGTGCGCACTAACTACGATCACACTGGATACAACAAACAGCGCCAGCATAAAACGCCAGATAAATTTGAGCCAGTCTCCCCAGTCCACGCGGCACACGCCTAATGTCGCCATTAATGACGCCGATGTCGGCACAATTGCATTACTAAAACCATCTCCGAGCTGAAATGCAAGTACAGACACTTGGCGAGTTACACCGACCATATCAGCAAGCGGCGCCATTAATGGCATAGTCAACGCAGCCTGTCCTGAACCTGAGGTCACAAAGAAATTAAATACCGATTGGAAAATCAGCATAAACCATGCTGAAAGGGCATTAGGAAGCTGACCGATAAGCTCCCCTGCACTATTGAGTATGGAGTTAAGCACGCTCGGCTCACTGGGTCCACCATTGCCAAGCAGTATTAAAATACCCGATGCACAGCCAACTAAAATACAGGGCTCAAGCATATTGGCTGCACCTTGCTTAAAACTTGTCGCCACATCATTAACTGTCATCCCATTGAGCTTAAAAATCACACCTATGATGCCAATCACAACCCCCATAGTGAAAAATTGACTGGCGATCTCAGGAATAAACCAAGCTTGAGATACCACGCCCCAGATCACCCAAGCTATCGTCGCAATAATGGTGACGAGCACGAGAATATCACCTAAATTAAACCGGCTCTCTAAGCTAGCTTTACTCTGATTTTCTCGAAAATAGGCATCACTGTGGTAACTAAAGGAATGCTGCGGCTTGAGCTTAACCTTATTGGCGTAACGCATGGTAAAGATAAGCCCCATTAGCGTGAACCCAAACCAGATCATCACTCTCACACCTGCGCCAGATAAAACAGGGATCCCAGCAATCCCCTGTGCAATCGCGACGCTAAAGGGGTTCATCCAAGAACTAGCAAAGCCTATCTGAGTCGCAACGTAGGTCACCATAACCGTCGTGATCCCATCATATCCCAGCCGTATCATTAACGGGCAGATGATAATGGCGAAAGCAATCGCCTCCTCTCCCATACCAAAAACGGCGCCACCAAGTGAAAACAGCACAAAGATAACTGGAATAAAAAGTGATTCATTTCCCCGTGTTCTGTCGATCAGCTTCAAGATACCATTGTCTATGGTCCCCGTAGCCATCACTACACCAAAGGATCCACCTATCACTAACATAAACATGATAACGCCGATAGCACTGCCCCACTTGGAGCCTGACACTAAGCCTTCAAAAGCAAAGTTAAAAAAACCAGCACCACCATGGCCTTCAAATAAACCAACCGGTGCTAACTTAGGCTCTCCATTATCATCAAGCGCATAGGCAAATGAGCTAGGGTCAATGACACTGCGACTCTTCTCTACACCATCAGCAAGGTAGGTCACCTCTTGGGTTTGAAATGAGCCGGTAGGAATAAAATAGGTGAGCATTGCTGCCACGACGGCAACAAAAAAAATGATAACTAAGGTATCTGGCATCTGCCAGCGACTAACACTCCCTAAGGAGCTATCATGGGAAGGAGTTGTTACTGTTCTGTCCATACTGAGACCATTCTAATTATTATATGGCCGCAAATATAAACTAATTCCGTAGGAGTGTGTAGATTATAGCAATAAGTATAAAAAATTAACGATAATTATGAGTGAGTTAAATAAGCTGAGGTCCATTCATTATCTGTTTAAGCAGAGATCACGATAAACCTCACCTTCTCTATTCTATTTAAGATTCACCGTCCAATGCCTTAACATTCGCCTGAGGGCTGAGAGCGTGGATCAGTAACATAACCAACAAAGAGATGGTTAAAGCGGGAACTATCGGGTGGATCTTCCACACAAGTGGAGCGTTAAGCTGGAAAACAAGATAGCTTATCAACCCTGCTCCCATGGCACCAAATGCGCTATTCCCACTGATGTTTTTCCAAAACACCCCTGCAATAATGGGCCATAGAAATACAGCCTGCAGCGCCCCAAACGCGGCTAAATTGATCCACACTATCATCTCTGGTGGCTCAATCGCCCAATAGGTCGCCAATACCGTTATTAGCAACATGGCAACTCGCGTTAGCTTAATCTGCCTAGTGGCGCTCAATCTCGGATACTGTTTCATCACACCATCTCGAATTAAGCTTACAGCAGATTGAAGCAGCATAGAGTCTACCGAAGACATTACAGCTGCAATGGGCGCAGCAAGCAGCACACCAGCCCAAAATGGATGAAACAAGCCAGAGATCAATCTAGGCATTATCTCATCTGGCACTGTTAACTCAGGATAAAGTGCTCGGCCAAATACACCGCACAAGTGTGGCAGCAAGGTCATCAAAAAGCAGATTATCGTCCCCCACACCATACCACGCATCAAAGAGCGACTATCTTTAACCGCTAACAAGCGCACCAAAGTATGGGGAAGCCCCATGGTACCAAAACAGATCAATACCCAAAATGAGAGCATCATAGGCCAACCGAGATAGTCATTCACTCCATGAGGGCTTAGCATCTGCGGTGAATATGCCGTCACTTTCTCCATCAACTCAGGCAGCGTCCCCTGAGACAAAATTGAGCCAAAGAGTAAAATTAATCCGGCAAGCATCACCCCCCCTTGAAGGACATCGGTTAACACCACCGCCCTAAAGCCACCAGTTAAGGTATAACCCAGCACCGTTAGCACAAATAGGCCTAACCCTATCTCATAACTTATACCGCTCACGCCAGAAAATAAGCGAGCTCCACCAATAAATTGCACCGCTATCATGGCAATAAACCCCATAACTAAGCTCACAATAGCCAAGCTGCTTAACCATGGATGTTGGTAGCGACTGTCGAGCCACTCGATTAAAGTTGTATGCTCTGCACTACGCATTGCTAAAAACTTAGGACCTAACACCCCTAAGGTTAATATGGCCACAGGCACCTGTATCAAGGCTAACCACACCCAACCAAGCCCCATTTGATATGCCGCGCCTGGCCCACCAATAAAGGAGCTTGCGCTGGTATAAGTCGCCACCAAGGTTAGGGCTAGCATCGGGCCATTAAGGAAGAATCCACCGATGAAAAAACGCTTAGCTTTATCTTGATGTAGTTGGCCAACATCGGCTTGACGACTACTCCACCATCGAGTGATAACCAAACTTAGTACCAAGTAGATAAGTACAGGGATTAGATTAGTCATCAGCATTTCCCTGTAAAAAGCCCACTAAAAAAATAAGAGACGAAATCAATGCGACAGGCGCAACAATACAGGAGAACCAAAACCAAACTGGCATCCCGAACCAAAGCCAAGTCTCATCAATAAGCACGGGACCTGCACACCACAAGACAAAATAAACCGCGGTTAGGATTAGTGCTGTTTTAGAGAGTGAAAACATAATCAAACATGGGAAGTAAAATCAGACGGCAGATTTTATACCTAAACATCACCAACTGACTAGCGATTAACTCACACTCAGGCCAAGGCTGAATAATGAGGCCTTGAGTTTGTTAGTAAAAAGTAACTCAAATCGCTCTAACACTTTCTAATAAACAGAAATAAGCAGCTAAATAAGTAAAGTGCTTTAACATCCAAATTAGATGAAAAAGAGCACAATACTGATTTTATATCTTCGATACGTACCAAAACTCAATTTTGTAACCTACAGATTATTTTGATAAAAAGCTTAAAATAAACTGAATACCACCCTCATCTACCTAAAAAGGGTGAGGCTCATCTAACTTCTACTACGTCACCGCTAACTCTGCTTGTTAAGCCCTTTTACACACACTAAAATCACAACTCTGCATCCATCAATTTAATTGATAGTTTCAATGGTCGTTTTTTTCATATAGGGAAGTCACAGGTAGAGATGAAGTACTCACTCAAACAGATCACCGTTTTTGACGCCGTAGCCAGCCTAGAGAGTGTCAGCGCTGCAGCAAGAAAATTATCTATGACCCAGTCGGCCGTTAGTATGTCACTGGGTCAATTAGAAAATTTGTTGGGGCGACCACTTTTTATTCGCCAGGGGAACCGGTTAACATTAAGCCACTGGGGTAACTGGTTACGTCCTAAAGCCAGACGCTTGCTACAAGATGCTCAACATATCGAATTAGGCCTTCACGAACAACATCTTATCAGTGGTCGGTTCCGTTTATGCTCCAGCCAAACAGCTGCTGAACATCTGATCCCTGAACTTATCAGCAGAATTGATACTGATTTTCCTGAGTTAAGGATCGATCTTATGGTAGAAAATACCGAAAATGTGATCGATGGACTGCTTAACTATGAGTTTGATCTTGGCATCATCGAAGGTCGTAATGACGACAGTCGCTTGCATCAGGAGCGTTGGATTGACGATCATCTTGTAGTCTTCTCCTCACCACATCACCCCTATGCCAAGTATGAAAGTGCCAGCTTATCTCAACTTGAACAAGCCAAATGGGTATTGCGGGAGCAAGGTGCTGGAACAAGACGAATTTTCGAAGGCGCTATTCACGGCATTATCGAGAAACTCAATGTATGGAAAGAGTATGAGCAGGTATCAGTACTAAAATCTTTGGTTAAAAATGGCCAATATATCAGTAGCCTGCCATATCTAGATGTAGAGAAAGAGGTCGCCAATGGTGAACTGGTAATTCTACCCACACCGCAACTCAATATGCAGCGTCACCTTTCATTTATCTGGCGTGCAGATTCAGGAGAGAACCCTCTGCGCGACTGCATTATCACAGAGGCCAGACGGTTGAGCCGTAACCGCCTACTTAAAAGGTAACCGTAAGTAACGAGAAGATATCGGTTGGGATTTCTAAATCAATAATTGATAAGTTTTGAAATCGTTCCAAACAAGAACGGAGCTAATAATAGCTCCGTCTCTTTACCTTATACCTTGTAGATATCACATACCTTTCTGGCTATCGCCTCACGAGTGATAACACCGCGCAATAAACCTTTCTCTACGACAGGAAAAACACTCGGTTTATTAGCTGAAGCACAACGTAACCTCTCTTCATAGCTTTTGAAGGTGTTGCCCGTTAAAATCCCACTTTCATTCACAGGGAACAGCTTGTTACGGTCCACCACCATCAACTCTATCAACTCGGCAACCGAATCCTGTGGTGATAGGGTCATCACCTCTTTTTGCATCAAATCAGCCACCTTATAAGAGACGCCTCTGGCAAACTCTTCAGACCATAAACTGCGCAACAAGTCTTGCTGAGAGATAAATCCAAGTAGGTGCTGATTTTCATCAAGCACTGGTGCGCTACGACAGTCATTATCGGTCAGTAATGCAAGACCTGCATAGACCGACTGCTCTGAAGAGATGGTTAACGGGCTAGTATCCATTAGATCTTGCACACATAGTTTTTGAATTGTTTTTGGCATTTTATTCGATACTCCTGAAGTCGAAATTGAGTGTATTTGAGCTGAGGTCTCTAACTGTGGTACGCAAAGAGCAAGTGGGGTTTTAATCTTTTGAGCTGACTTTTCAATGAGCCAGTAACCTAAACCGACAAATACGCCTCCGCCAACTATGTTGCCTAAGGTCACTGGGATGAGGTTGTTAACAATAAAATGACTCATTGTCAGATCGGTAAATTGTGCGGCATCGATACCAAGACTGATAAAAAACTCAGGTTGGGCAAATTGTGAAATAGCGATCCCTAACGGCACCATAAACAGGTTTGCAATACTGTGCTCAAAACCACTACTGACAAACATGGCAACAGGTAGCATAAGTAGCACAGCTTTGGTCAGCGCATCTTTACTCGAAAAGGTCATCCACACGCCCAAACACACCAGCATGTTACACAAGATCCCAAGTACAAAGGCCTGCAACCAAGTATGATGAAGTTTATGTTGCGCTATCTGTAGTGCGTTTAGACCCCATTGACCACCATCAAGATCATACATACGAGCCGACATGATCAGAAAAAGCATAATCAAAGCACCTAACAGATTGCCTACATAGACCCGCCCCCAACATTTGATGAGCTCGCGACCTGTCACTAACTTTTGAGCCCAAGCAACGCTGCTTAGCACTGTGCTGGTAAAGAGCTCACCACCACAGATAACAACTAACATCAAGCCTAAGCTAAATGCTAAGCCACCCGCCAAACGCATTAAGCCCCATGCACTTCCATCGTTGCCTGTGGTGACTGTGATGTAGAAAACAAAAGCCAACGCAATAAAGGCACCAGCAAACGCCGCTAAACCAAAAGATTGCCAAGCTGATTTAACCACTTTACTTTTGCCATAGTGCTCTGCTTGTTGGTATAAGCTCACTGGCGCGGTCTGAGTCACCTCCTCGCTATTTTGCATCACTCTCGCTAAGGTCAGTCCACTAACCTTTTGATTAGACGTCATTTGTAAATCTCCCTTGGGTGACGTCGAAACCAATTACTCTTCATTCATATATCTCCGCTTATCTATCTGCTTGTTATTTTGTACAAACAAGATAGCCAGAAATTTAGAGCAATAAAATTTGATATTCGTTATCACCAGCATCAATATAATTGATAAGAGAAAGATGATGTTTCAGTATGTTAAAATAATAGAGAAAAGATGAATCAATATAAGATGCTGTTTTAATTCTATTTTTATTTTTACAGTTTAAACCTGGCAATAACTCTCTGTTCAGCGAAAGTATTGTTCCGAGAATAAGCCTCAGCCTTATGAGTGTTAATAATTCCAGTTTTACATCGATATAAGTAAGTTTGATGCAGAAATCACGACCGTACATAAGCCTAAAGCTCCAAACCCCCATAGCTAATGAGAAGGTCGTCAAAGCCAACATCCGTGACATTGATCACAGTTTCACTCAACCCCACAGGCACAATGATCACACAATCAACTACAGGTCGAGCCAAGCCGCTTAATTGGCAGTGAGGAGATCTACCGCCCAAATGCCACAAAAAACGTGACAAGCCAGCTACGCAATTAATATGCCGACCCCATGTTTATTTAGGGATCCCTGTATAAGTTGTTAACTGGATCTCAAATAGCTTAATCACCTGATTCAAGAATATTGATACTTAATGAAGATAGCTCATCTCTGTGTTAATATTTATGAGGTAAATTGGTCTTACCAATTAAACCGGAATTGTAAGGGAAGACAACTGCATACCAACCAGAGCCAGCTCCATGCTCTGCCACATCATGCAGGTAAATTAACTCTGTAATTATAGTGCAGCTAATCGAGCGCCTAATACATGGGTCAATACTCAAGGATCATTAAAGTTGTCATCGCAATAGATGAATCACTATGTTCTTCTCGGAGAATGAGAAATTATGTCAGAAACAGTGAAAAACGAACAAATCGAAGACTCAACGAAATCCTATCGAGAGCTTCACCGCCCTGCATCTGAGTTTGAAACTCGCGAAGAGTATTTAGACCATGAGCTAAAAATCATGAAGCCTAAGCGCTGGGGCTTAAACCTACCTGGCCGCGATTTCCGATTTGAATGGGAAGACCTTGTACCCGCTATCGCAGGTACCATTGGTATTACCGTAATGTACTCAGCTGTTATGGCGGCATGGGCTGCTGGTCTGACAGAGAGATGGGATCATATCAATCTTGGGGCTGACTTTGCGATTCAAGTTGTCCGCGTCGAGATGCTGATCCCTGCACTACTTTTCTGCATTATCAGCTCAGGCTTTATCAACCCTAAAGCAAACTTAGCGGGTAACCACGGCCCTATGATCCCACTTATCGGTGCAATCGCACTGGCAGGGGCTCACCCATTAGCATTGGCTATCTTACTGGGTCTGTTTGGACTCATGCTCAGCTACTTTAAGGGAGGCTCTAAACTCGTTAACCTCACCAGTAGTGGCGTTGCCGGTGGCTTGCTGGTCTTCTTAGGCTTTATGGGTGCTAAGAGTCAGATCACTTCACTCTTTGATTGGGCTGGTAGCTTACAATCAAAGCACCAACTGGATTATAGCTTAGGTTATGTCGCCTTCTTTATCCTGTTAGCAAACGTGATCCTCTACGCTTACTTGGCAAAAGTGGGTAAACGTTGGTTAGCGATCCCACTGTGTTCAATCGCCGCTATTGCGTTGGCTTTTGGCTTAGGTGCCGGATTGGATCTGCAGTTTATCACTGAGCCAGGTATCCCGAATCTAAACCCTGTTTACTGGTGGGGTTCAACTGAACATGGCTGGCAGTTAGGTTTACCTAACATGCAACACTTTATCGCCTCTCTTCCATTTGCAATCTTGGCCGTTGCCATGTGGTCTCCAGACTTCTTGGGACACCGTATTTTCCAGGAGTTGAACTACCCTAAAGGCACTGACAAGGTACTGATGGATGTTGATGACACTATGACCACCTGTTCACTACGTCAAATCGTAGGTACAGCAGTCGGTGGCGGTAACATCACTTCATCTTGGGGTACTTATATGATCCCTGCAGCGATCGCTAAACGCCCAATTCCAGCAGGTGCGATCTTGCTCGGTATCATGTGTATTGCAGTGGCCATTATTGGTTATCCAATGGATGTCACTGTATGGCGACCTGTTATGTCAATCGCACTGCTTGTTGGTGTGTTCTTGCCACTACTTGAAGCAGGTATGCAGATGGTAAAAGACACTCAAAACAGTCAAGCGGCGGGGATCTGTATTTTTGCCTCTTTCGTTGCCAACCCTGTTTTAGCATGGGCATTAACTATGTTCTTGGACAACAACGGACTTATCGGTGATAAAGAGCGTGCAAAAACTCTCTCCGTCACTGACCGTTTAGTCATTCCAGGCCTTGCTTTTGTTATCTGTTTAGCCGCTATGTTAGCAGTAGGCATGATCACAGGGATCCCAGCGCTTCTATAACAGGAGTGTTAATGGCGGGAGGGGTTTTCCCGCCATTAAAAACACCTAAGATTAATATCAGTTTTAGTGATGACGATAAACTCACAAGATAGAGAGATAATTCTCGATTAAGACTGTGGCAAACACGCGACAGCAGCTTGCTATCAAGTTTTAGCAGATATGTTAACTGCTGCAACATGGGCGACTTGTCATTGCTGGTTTAACTGACATTAGTGCTAGGTGCAAACATTATTTTAGTTAAAAACTGATGCATGGATAACAGTTTTTGAATTAATAGACCAAAAGCTCAGGTATTAAGATGCAGGCTATCTCTGCTTATGTTAATATAACTATGGTTAATTGGTCTTACCAATTTTCTGATAACCGATATTCATTAAGAACGGATCATTTTCATATCGGTATCAGATCGACAGATTCACTCCGAGGCTAACACCTCGGAAACCAGTTTCCTCCTCCAGAGAATACTGTGAGGAAGCTTTTTAAGACTTAGCTATTGGTATATCGGTCCCTTGCTTTCTAAAGCCAACGTCGATAACCAATAACATCTATCTCAACCAAAAGGTATTTGTACGATGACCGAAAAAACTGAACAGTTTGCAAACGCATGGGAAGGCTTTACTTCTGGCGACTGGAAAACTGAAGTCAACGTTCGTGACTTTATCCAAGCTAACTACACTCCTTACGAGGGTGATGAATCTTTCCTAGCTGGCGCAACATCTGCTACTACTCAGCTTTGGGACAAAGTAATGGTAGGGATCAAACAGGAAAACGCGACTCACGCACCTGTTGATTTCGATACCGAAAAAGTCTCAACAATCACTTCACACGAAGCTGGCTACATCGAGCAAGAGCTTGAAACCATTGTAGGTCTACAGACTGAAGCACCACTTAAACGTGCAATGTTGCCTAATGGCGGCATCCGTATGGTCGAAGGTTCTTGTAAAGCCTATGGCCGTGAGCTAAACGCAGACGTTAAATACGTTTACTCTGAGCTACGTAAGACTCACAACCAAGGTGTGTTCGACATCTACACCCCAGAAATAATGGGTTGCCGTAAGTCAGGTATCCTAACAGGTTTACCTGATGCATACGGTCGTGGTCGTATCATCGGTGATTACCGTCGTATCGCGCTTTACGGTATCGACTACCTAATGGCCGACAAGTTTGCTCAGTTTGGTTCACTTCAAGCAGGTTTTGAAGCTGGTGAAGACCTCTCTTACACTATGCAACTTCGTGAAGAGATCGCAGAGCAACACCGTGCACTTGGTCAAATGAAGAAGATGGCTGCAAGCTACGGTTTCGACATCTCTCTACCAGCTACCAATGCAAAAGAAGCAATTCAGTGGACCTACTTCGGCTACCTAGCTGCAGTTAAGAGCCAAAATGGCGCGGCGATGTCTCTTGGTCGTACTTCAAGCTTCCTTGATATCTTCATCGAGCGCGACATCAAAAATGGCGTGATCACTGAAGAGCAAGCTCAAGAGATGGTTGACCATTTTGTCATGAAGCTTCGTATGGTTCGTTTCTTACGTACACCTGAATACGATGAGCTATTCTCTGGTGACCCAATCTGGGCTACAGAGTCTATCGCAGGTATGGGTCTAGATGGCCGTACTTTAGTGACTAAGTCTAGCTTCCGTTTCTTGCACACCCTATACAACATGGGTCCAAGTCCAGAGCCAAACATCACTGTACTATGGTCTGAAAAACTACCTTTAGACTTCAAGAAGTACTGTGCAAAAGTCTCTATCGACACTAGCTCAATCCAGTACGAAAACGACGATCTAATGCGTCCTGACTTCGAGTCTGATGACTATGCTATCGCTTGTTGTGTAAGCCCAATGGTTGTGGGTAAGCACATGCAGTTCTTCGGCGCACGCGCTAACTTAGCTAAAACTATGCTTTATGCCATCAACGGCGGTGTAGATGAGAAACTTAAGACTCAAATTGGTCCTAAGTTCGATGCTATCACATCTGAAGTTCTAGATTTTGATGACGTTATGGGCCGCTTGGATAACATGATGGATTGGTTAGCAGTACAATATGTGACTGCACTTAACTCTATCCACTTCATGCACGACAAGTACTCTTATGAAGCAGCCTTGATGGCACTTCATGACCGTGACGTACGTCGTACTATGGCTTGTGGTATTGCGGGTCTTTCAATCGCAGCTGACTCACTTTCAGCAATTAAGTTTGCACAAGTTAAGCCAGTTCGTGACGAAAATGGCATCGCTGTTGATTTCAAAATCGAGGGTGATTACCCTAAATTTGGTAACAACGACCCACGTGTTGACGATCTAGCAACTGAGCTTGTAGAGCGCTTTATGGCTAAGATCCGTAACATGAAGATGTACCGTAACGCTATCCCAACTCAGTCAATTCTTACTATCACTTCTAACGTTGTGTACGGTAAGAAAACCGGTACGACTCCAGACGGTCGTCCAGCTGGTGCACCATTTGCTCCGGGCGCAAACCCAATGCATGGTCGTGACGAGAAAGGCGCTGTTGCATCATTAACTTCTGTTGCTAAGCTCCCATTTGCACACGCTCAAGACGGTATCTCTTATACCTTCTCTATCGTGCCAAATGCGCTAGGTAAAGATGAAGATGGCCGTCGTGCTAACTTAGCAGCACTGATGGATGGTTACTTCGCTCACAGTGATACTCGCGAAGGTGGTCAACACCTAAACGTTAACGTGATGAATCGTGAAATGCTTGAAGATGCTGTGGTTAACCCAGAGAAATATCCTCAACTTACGATCCGTGTATCTGGTTATGCAGTTCGCTTCAATGCACTGACTCCAGAGCAGCAGCAAGACGTTATCACTCGTACCTTCACTAAAGGTATGTAATCACCATTATCTTTGATAGATAAAGGTAAATAACGGCGATAACTTGGCTGCACCTCTTGTGCAGCCGATACCCAAACTGTTCTCGATGCGAATTAAGCATTATGTAACAGTTTGGGTATATTTATTTAAAACTTAAGATTGTGGCTTGAAAGCTAAAGTTGCAATATTAAGAATTCAGCGTATACATATGGAGTCACAATGGCAGTAACTGGTCGGATCCACTCATTGGAATCCTTTGGCACCGTAGATGGTCCAGGCATAAGGTTTATCACTTTTATGCAGGGCTGCTTAATGCGTTGTCAGTACTGTCACAATCGCGATACTTGGGATCTTCACGGCGGAAAAGATATTGAAGTTGAAGAGCTAATGTCGCAGATAATCAGCTACCGCCCTTTTCTTGAATCCAGCGGTGGTGGAGTGACAGCCAGTGGTGGTGAAGCTATTTTACAAGCGGAATTCGTTTCAGCTCTTTTTGAAGCTTGTAAGAAAGAAGGCATTCACACTTGTCTCGATACCAATGGTTTTGTCAGAAAATATACCCCAATTATCGATGAGCTCCTCGACAATACTGATTTAGTTTTACTGGATATAAAACATATTGACGACCAACGTCATATCGACCTCACTAAGGTCAGTAACCACCGCACTTTACAGTTTGCAGAGCACCTGCATAAGCGCCAGCAAAAAACTTGGATACGCTATGTGGTAGTGGGTGGATACACAGATGATATCGATTCAGCGAAAAAACTGGCCGACTTCCTGAAACCTATGACTAACGTAGAAAAAGTCGAGCTGCTTCCCTACCACGAGCTAGGTAAACATAAATGGGAAGCGATGGGAGAGGAGTATGAGCTTAATGATATCTCCCCTCCTTCTGGTGAAACGATGGAACAGATTAAGAAAGTCTTTGTAGATGCAGGCTTAAACGCCATCTATTAAGCAGTTTGAGATAGAGCAGTATTGAACGAGGAAATTAAAGCTCTTCCCAATACTGCTCATCTAGACGTTCGAATGCCGCTTTAAGAATAAGCGCCATATCGAAATAACACGCTTTAGGTCCTAGTGGGCGGCAACTGATCCCCATGGCGATCATTTTAGTGGTCAACTTATCGCACCACTCAAGCAAAGTTAAAGGTAGCGGATGGCGTGAGCGCCAACCCAACCACAGTAAGCCCTGAATAGGCAAGCTAATAAAAAACAACCCCAATGTTATGGCTTGAGGAAGAAATTCCCAACCATGGATATACAGCTGACTCGCTGCAGCCAGTAGTGCCAAGATTGGCATAACAGGCAAAGCGATCTGAGTCGCGCGAATAACGCGATACTCAGGAAAATAGAAACTGAGTTGTCTGACCATAGGCCAAGTTTTCATATATTGACGACCTTGACCCAATGTTTTGAGAACTTGAATGCGCAAAGGTTACACCGATTGAATGGGATACTGCTTTTACAATAGCACACGCAATGATAGAGCCCCAAGGCATTTGCGCGCTAAATGAGTAGTTCCTTCGCTCTGAACTCAGAGCACTTCTAGCGGCTTCGGTATTTTTACCAATGAAGTCATTATTGTTCAGTGACAAACGTTCACTACATTGTAAAAAGGTTTTAAAGATGTCAAATAAACTGGTATTGGTACTTAACTGCGGTAGCTCGTCATTAAAATTTGCGATTATCGACGCCCTTACAGGTGATGACCAGATCTCAGGTCTTGCTGAGTGTTTTGGCCTTGAAGACGCTAAGATTAAATGGAAAGTTAATGGTGTTAAGCATGACGCTAGCTTAGGTGCCTTCTCATCTCACCGTGAAGCGGTTGAGTTTATTGTTAAAGATGTTCTTGGTGCGCACCCAGAGATCGCATCTCAGATCCAAGCTATCGGACACCGTGTTGTTCACGGCGGCGAGAAGTTCACCCAATCTGTGATCATCGATGAAAGCGTAGTCCAAGGTATTGAAGATTGTGCAGCCCTAGCTCCACTTCACAACCCGGCTCACCTGATCGGTATTCGTGCCGCTCAAGCTTCATTCCCGCAGCTTCCGCAAGTTGCTGTATTTGATACTGCTTTCCATCAGACTATGCCTGAAAAAGCCTTCATCTACGCACTTCCATACAAGCTATACCGTGAAAACAGCATCCGTCGTTACGGCATGCACGGCACCAGCCACCTATTCATTAGCCGTGAAGCGGCTAAAGCTATGGGTAAGAACATTGAAGATAGCAACATCATCTGTGCTCACCTAGGTAACGGCGCATCAGTAACTGCAATTAAAGGCGGTAAGAGTGTTGATACCTCTATGGGTATGACACCGCTTGAAGGTTTGGTAATGGGTACTCGTTGTGGCGATATCGACCCATCAATCATTCACCACCTAGTTGACCGTTTAGGTTACACCTTAGATGAAGTCAACAACCTGATGAACAAGCAAAGTGGTCTGTTAGGTATTTCTGAGCTAACTAACGATTGCCGTGGTATCGAAGAGGGTTACAGCGAAGGCCATAAAGGCGCAACGTTAGCACTTGAGATCTTCTGCTACCGCTTAGCTAAATACATCGCTTCTTACACTGTACCGTTAGGACGTTTAGATGCAGTTGTATTTACCGGTGGTATCGGTGAAAACTCTGACCTTATCCGCGCTAAAGTACTTAACTTGCTTGAGATCTTCAACTTTGAAGTTGATGATGAGCGCAACAAGGCAGCTCGCTTTGGTAACCAAGGTCAGATCACAACTGATAACGGCACTATCGCTATGGTTATCCCAACAAATGAAGAGTGGGTTATCGCAGAAGATGCAGTACGCCTTCTGAAGTAACACATTGGCCTGAAATCGCTAAGCGGTTTCAGGCCAAAACTCATTATTTTTGAGTTGCACCATACAGTTCGGCGTAGTATTACTACGCCAGTCTAAGCTTCAAACAGAGGTTTTTATGTCTCGCAATATTATGCTAATCCCTATCGGCACAGGTGTCGGTCTCACATCCATCAGTTTAGGACTCGTTCGAGCTTTTGAGCATCACGGTGTTAAAGTTCGCTTTTTCAAACCGATTGCCCAGCAGCGTCCACAAGACAGCGGACCCGAGCGTTCAACGACTATCTTAAGTAAGTCGCCAACTGTTAACCCGCTTGAGCCTTTCGATATGGATCATGCAGAGGGACTTATTCGTGGCGATAAGACTGACGTCTTGATGGAGCAGATCATTGCTCGCGTAACGGAGAGCACTGACGACACTGAAACTCTCGTGGTTGAAGGCTTAGTTCAAACAAGAAACCACCCGTTCTCAAGCGATATCAACTATGCTATCGCAAAATCTCTCGATGCTGACATCATCTTTGTTGCCACGCCAGGTAATGAAAGTGCTACAGCCTTGATGAACCGTTTAGAGATCGCCCATAACAAATGGGGCGGTGTTAAGAACAAGCGTATTATCGGCGCCATGATCAATAAAATTGGTGCACCTGTTGATAACGAAGGTCGTGCACGTCCTGATCTATCTGAAGTGTTCGACCATGCAGATGTTCAGCGCCCTGACGCTGCCAGCATGTTCCAACTTCCAGGTAAGAGTTCACTGCGTATTTTAGGTAGTGTGCCTTATAACTTAGACCTTGTTGCACCTCGCGCATCGGATCTTGCTAAGCACTTAAGTGCAAAGATCATTAATGCTGGTGAGATGAACACTCGTCGTCTACGTAAAGTGACCTTCTGTGCTCGTAGTATTCCTAACATGGTTACTCACATTAAGACTGACTCACTGTTAGTTACCTCAGGCGATCGCTCTGATGTGATCGTATCAGCCTGTCTTGCAGCGATGAACGGCGTAAAAGTCGGTGCACTACTGCTAACCGGTAGTTATGAGCCAGAGCCAGAGATCATGGCATTGTGTGAGCAAGCATTCGAAACCGGTCTACCAGTATTCCTAATCGATACGAATACTTGGCAGACATCGCTAAACATTCAACGTTTCGACCATGAAGTCCCTGTTGATGACGCAGTGCGCATCGAAGAGGTTCAAGAGTATGTTGCTAGCCATATCGACCAAAACTGGATTGAAACGGCAACTAAAAACTCTCCTCGTGAGCACAGACTCTCTCCTCCTGCATTTAGATACAAACTGACTGAGCTTGCCCGTGCTGCCCGTAAAACAGTTGTACTGCCTGAAGGTCATGACTCACGTACTATCGAAGCTGCAAGCATCTGTGCTGAACGTGGCATCGCCAAGTGTGTACTTCTTGGTAATCGTGAAGAGATCGAACGTATCGCTGCACAACAAGGTGTCACTTTAGGTGAAGGCGTTGAGATTGTTGAGCCTGATACTGCACGTGAGCGTTATATCGAGCCTATGCTTGATCTACGTCGTCACAAAGGCCTAACTGAAGTCGTAGCCCGTGAACAACTCGGTGACAACATGGTACTAGGGACCATGATGCTAGCTCAAAATGAAGTCGACGGTATTGTCTCTGGTGCGGTAAACACCACAGCTAACACCATTCGCCCACCATTACAGTTGATTAAAACGGCCCCAGGTTCAAGTTTAGTCTCGTCAATCTTCTTTATGTTGATGCCAGATCAAGTACTGATCTACGGTGACTGTGCAATTAACCCTGATCCAAATGCCGATCAACTTGCCGATATCGCTATCCAGTCCGCAGATTCAGCCGCGGCATTTGGTATCGAGCCACGGGTTGCAATGATCAGTTACTCTACCGGTAGTTCAGGTACTGGCTCTGATGTTGATAAGGTACGTGAAGCAACGCGTATCGCTAAAGAGAAGCGTCCAGATCTGATCATCGATGGTCCATTGCAGTATGATGCTGCGGTTATGCCAAATGTTGCTCAATCTAAAGCCCCTAACAGTCCTGTAGCTGGTCAAGCAACGGTATTTGTATTCCCAGACCTAAATACTGGTAATACGACATACAAAGCAGTACAGAGAAGTGCAGACCTAATCAGTATTGGCCCAATGCTTCAAGGTATGCGTAAGCCAGTTAACGACCTATCACGTGGCGCATTGGTTGACGATATCGTTTACACCATCGCATTAACGGCAATTCAGGCTTCACAAGCTGAGTAATTATTTCGTATGAAAATGCAAAAAGCCTGTCAATGACAGGCTTTTTTTATACTTAAAAACTGTATTTTGCTGTACAGAAACTGAATAAATATATTAACAGCAAGGATGCGTCACTTTTTAACCAGCAAAATAAGCGTAAAAAAATTAAAGACTTATAAGTTATGCATCTAGTCTTCAACATACTTGTCCACAGATTTTGTGGATAACCATTAAAGCTTATCCTTTCAGATATGACTGATTTTCAAATTTGAGTCAAGTATTAAAATTTTGAAACAGAAAGCCTACTTGCGAAGCTCCCCTTAAATAGCGATACTTAATCCAAATCCACTCTGTATCAAGTATATGAGAATAATAGCGATATTTTTTTTGTTTTTTCTAATGGGCTGTGAGCCAGAAGTATCAGATAAAGGTCCAGCTCTCACTCCTGAACAGGTTTCAGTCGGTTTTTTTAACGCTATCTATAACGATAAAGATATTAAGAAAGCCCAAGAGTATGTTAACGAGCCAATGAAAGAGGTCATTGCTCATTACCATATCGCCTCTGCAGTTCAGCGCCATATGCTCAACCTTTCAATGACTGATGTTAAGCTTGAGATTGCTGAAATTGATATCGATTTTTTCCGCAAATTTACCGATGATGTCACCGTCATAGTGAAGATGCACGGATTGAAAGGTGGCAGCCGTTGGATTGATGATCGAACCATCAGACTTCAAAAAAATGGTGGGCGGTGGGAGATTGTTGAGATACTCCCAGAAAAAGGAAACCTTAACTAATACCAACCGGTATAAGAAAGTGATCTACTCAGAGTTTTTTTGGCAAGCTAATTCAAGGCGAATGAATGACAGAATGGTTATTCCCTTGTGAGTTCATTCAACACAGAAGTAGGCAGCCAAAAACGCTCCTTGCAGGCGAGTTTTAGCGCATCTGATGCGGTGTTAACGAGCTTAAACGTAGAATAACTATGTTCCTCACCCGTTGCAAACCACATGGTCTTGTATGTTCCTGACATACATAAGACATTTCCTCCATCCCTGGAGGTCAGATGTGGTGAATGTCATTAATGCACGACTATATGGATATAGGAGATAGGGCGGAGCAGGATGCCAGAGCCGAGGAGCAATTAAGGACCTTGCCTCAGTAGCGCTAAACTCTCGCTGAACTATCACACCTTTATACCGATTGGTATAACCTTTCAGACAAAAAAATAGCAACCCTTAGGTTGCTATTTTTACAGCTTGTAAATTGAAGGATTGTTCCTTAATCCAAAAACGCTTCTTCATCCATCTCTACCGGTAAAGATTCAATCACTTCATCTTGTACTTGGTAATATGCGCCTTCGTATTCTTGAACTTCCATAACAACTCCGAATCACTGTTTGTAGGGTCTGAGGCATGTCATTACTTTGATGACATTTTGCCTAAAAGTAAGAGGTCGATGTTCAATCTGCTTCTTAAGGTAAATTATATCAGCCAAAAGCACGGAGTTACAGAATACTTTCACTTTAGTTTCAAAAAACAGCTTAAAACTTGAAAAAAAAGCTAATTACCGTCAAAAATAGTATCTTCAGCTGAAAGTCTTTCAGTTTTTAATAATTTTAAGTGATAAAGAGCTAACCTTTACAGCCAAATGATCTAGGCATCGGCTTGCCAACTGCTATCAATAAAGGATACCTATAAAAATGGGTCATTCTAAAGAGGTAGTAGTTATGAATGCACTGGTTGAATTTGAAGCTGGAAAATTAGCAGATCTGTTCGATGAAGGGGACTCTCTAAATATACACATGTTCATGGATATGATGAAGATGCCCTATGACGTTCAGGATAAACTGTTTTTTGAGATCTCATCACTCGAGAGTCTAGACAGGTCCAAAATTGAGATGATTATCGAATCACACGGTCACTCAATTTTAAATGAGCGCTTAGGATATTAAAGAGATTCTTTCCCAAGACTATGCCAACAATAACTTCATCGCCTACAAGCTAAACTTTAGACGATGAAGTTAACACTTTATATTGATTGGTATTACACCCGCCTATAACGCAATACTTTCAAGGCTTTGTTGAGGTCGACATCTAAAAAAACTGGTGGATTTTCAAGTTGCTCAACAAACTCAAGTGAAGGACTATACTCCTTCACCTGCTCCATCAAGAACTCAATTCCAAGCTCTGGAGCATTTAAGCACAGGAGGACTTCACCATCAGGTGTTAAGAGCTCTGGCAAGCGTTTTAGTAAGCGGGAGTAGTCTTTCGTCGCCACAAAGCTACCGCGCTGGTTACTTGGTGGATCGGCAATGATCATCTCATAAGGCCCAAGTTTAGTCAGTTTTCCCCAGGACTTAAAAATATCATGACCAAAAAAACGAGCTCCAGAGTCGAAACCATTGAGTAGATGATTCTGTTTACCGATAGACAAAGCCCCCTTACTCATATCGATATTAACGACACTGTCAGCTCCCCCTTGCAATGCAGCCACAGAGAAAGCACAGGTATAAGCAAACAGGTTCAACACCTTCTTATCTTGTGCCTGCTCCCGCACCCACTGCCTACCATTCTTCATATCTAAAAACAGGCCATGATTCTGACCTCTTAAGAGGTGAACATGAAACTTAGCGCCATTCTCACACACAGTATGCTGCTCGGGCACCGAACCTGCGATAAGATCGGTATGAGTTTGGCCACCACTGCGATACTGATAAACCAGATTCATTGGTTCATCGCCACGCTGAGCCGCCCAAAACTGAGTTAAGCCCTGAGTCGCAGCCGCCAACTCATCTTCTGCTAAAGGTTTAAAGCTAGTCAGTAAAAGTACCGGTGGAAACCAATCTAAACACAGGTGCTCCATACCAGGATAAACACCACCGCGGCCATGGAAAAGTCGATTAACCTCATCGGTTAACGTGGCCTTACTCAATTCATCAAAAAATAACTGCATTCAATTCACTTTAATTTTTACTTAAAACTATTATTTCTACTTCACACTAGTAGTTACGTATTATTTAGCCGCTTCTGAAGAGTCATCCTCATCAGGCCGCCCACTTTCAGCTTTCAACTCGGGCTTAACCTCTTGCTCGAGGGCAGGTTTAAGTTCTGTCTCAGTTTCTGACTTGAGATCTGGGTTAAGCTCTAACTTTGAGATAGGCTTTAACTCATCCACATCATCAGCCAATAAGATAGCCAGCCAACTGCCACCTTTACTCGATTCCAGTGCTATTTTAACAATCATGGTCAAGGGCACAGAGAGCAACATACCCACAGAGCCCAATAACCAGCCCCAGAAGATCAATGACAAAAATACGACTAAGGTAGAGAGCCCTAAGCCTCGCCCCATATATTTAGGTTCAATGACGTTACCCATCACTGTATTTGTGCCCAAATAAAGTAATCCAGTTGCGCCTGCTGCCGCTGGGCCAAGTTGAATAAAAGCGAGTAATACAGCTGGAATAGCGGCGATAATCGAACCAATATTTGGAATGTAGTTAAACAGGAAAGCGACCACCCCCCATAACAGCGCATAATCGACACCTATAATTGCCAGCCCCACCCCAACAATCACACCGGTACCTATGCTGACTAACGTTTTAATCACCATATACTGGTTAACAGATTGGAGAAATTTATCAATTTGCTGCATTCTCATGTCTGGATCATCCAGGGCAAAGTGCAGCTTTTTCGGCAAGGTTTCCGACTCAAATAACATAAAGACCACGGTTAAGATGATCAAAAACAGATTAGCCATCACGCTGCCCACACCTGACAACATATTCGTCGTCATTGAAAGTGCCACACCGGGGTCAAAGTAGGCCAATACCTGCTCTTTGGTAATGATGATATTAAATGTACGTAACTTTTCTATCACCCAGCCAAATTGATCAACCAGTTGATCTCGATATTGAGGAAGCTGACTGGAAAACTCATTAATCGAGCTACCGACAACTTGTGCAAGCCATAGACCCATCATCACGATAAAGACCATCAGGAATAGGACGGCTAACGCTCTGGGAACACGTAGCTTAGTGAGCCAACCGATCACAGGATTACAGATCACAGCGATAAAAGCGGATAAAACAAAGGGAACCACAATGGGGCTTGCAGCCTTTATGCCTGCCAAAATCACCACGATAAAGGCCATAATGGCGAAGCCTTTATAGGCAACTGATTGGGTATCAATTCTTGGCATTTAAATAAAATCCTTCTAGATTAACTAATACATTGATAGGCTTAGTAGCAACAACAACATAGAGCTAGTAATAATTATGAAACCAGAAATTGCGGTAATTCGTATTAAAAATCTACGTCTACGTACATTCATCGGCATTAAAGATGATGAAACTCAGAACAAGCAAGATGTCTTAATCAATGCTGAGATCCACTACTGCGCCGAAAAAGCACGAAACAGCGATAATATGGATGACGCACTGAATTATCGCACGATAACTAAAAAAATCATCGCATTAGTTGAACATAACCGATTTTTCTTACTTGAGCACCTTACAGGACAAGTACTCGATATCACCCGTGAACATGACTGGGTTGACTTCGCTAAAGTTGAAATCGATAAGCCCCACGCCCTTCGCTTTGCCGACTCTGTCTCAATGGAGCTAAGCTACCACAAAAACAGTGACTAATTTTTGCCAGTAATGGGCAAAACAGTCGACCTAGACCTAACATGGCTGCAATGAATTATCGGCAGCCATGAACTAAAAAAATCATCGCATTAGTTGAACATAACCGATTTTTCTTACTTGAGCACCTTACAGGACAAGTACTCGATATCACCAGTGAGCATGACTGGGTCGATTTTGCTAAAGTTGAAATCGATAAGCCCCACGCCCTTCGTTTTGCCGACTCTGTCTCAATGGAGCTTAGCTACCACAAAAATAGTGACTAATTTTTGCTAGCAACTGACAACACACAGTCGAACTAGACCTAACATGGCTGCAATGAATTATCGGCAGCCATGAACTAAAAAAATCATCGCATTAGTTGAACATAACCGATTTTTCTTACTTGAGCACCTTACAGGACAAGTACTCGATATCACCAGTGAGCATGACTGGGTCGATTTTGCTAAAGTTGAAATCGATAAGCCCCACGCCCTTCGTTTTGCCGACTCTGTCTCAATGGAGCTAAGCTATCACAAAAACAGTGACTAATTTTTGCCAGTAATGGGCAAAAACAGTCAAACTAGACCTAACATGGCTGCAATGAATTATCGGCAGCCATGATCCTTTTTGCTATTCTGAGAGTATATTTATATTTAAGCTGATGAGATATTATGAAAATATTGATCACCGGAGCCAGTGGCTTTGTCGGGCATCAAGTCGTCAGAGCCTTAGGAGATGAACATCAACTCTATCTACTTTCACGCCATCCGGCTAAAGCAAGAGAACGTCTTGGCACAGAGCATCACTATCTAGCGAGTTTAGACGACTTGGCCAATCTCGATGGATTTGATGTTGTCATTAATCTGGCTGGCGAACCTATCGCAGACAAACGATGGAGCAGTTCTCAAAAAGAGAAGATATGTCACAGTCGCTGGCATCTTACAATGCGTTTAACTCAGCTCATAGAGCAAAGCCAAACCCCGCCATCAGTATTGATTAACGCATCAGCTATCGGCGTTTATGGCAATCAAGAAGAGCAGCCTGTCGATGAAACTTTCATGCTCCGCCAAACAGGTGAGGCGCCACTTCCCTTTCCTCAAGCTGTGTGCCAAAAATGGGAAACGTTAGCGCTAAATGCTTCATCCCAGCAAACTAGAGTATGCGTTATCCGTATAGGTTTAGTCCTGGGACTCTGTGGTGGTGCACTACCTAAGATGCTACCAGCATTTAAATTAGGATTAGGTGGGCCTATCGCTTCAGGCAAACAGGGAATGAGCTGGATACATCAAGATGATCTAGTCGCCTTGATTCTCTTTCTAATGAAAAGTGACACATGTAGCGGCGTATTTAATGCAACAGCGCCTCACCCTGTCAGTAATTTATCCTTCTCTAAAACCTTAGCCGATACCTTGTCACGGCCAGCATTTATCCCCATGCCCGCATTTGTACTTAATACTTTGCTAGGTGAAATGGCGCAGCTATTAACTCAAGGACAATATGTGCTACCCACAAGGCTTATAGAAGCAGGCTATAGGTTTAAGTTCCCACAGCTCAACTATGCCCTTACAGATATATTGGCCAAAAAAAGTTATTAGATAAAAAAGAGCGATACCCGTAGATATCGCCCTTTATCTATTACACTGTGCACATCACTATGTGGGTGATTTTAACAGTTCACTACAGGACTTACTTAACAGCTGACGACAGCGCCACACACCTAAGAGCGCCACAATAAGTGCACCGCACACAGGTGCTATTCCCCACCAAGGCCAGTGCATATACACGTTAAGCTCAAACACCTGAGTTTTCAGCAGGTAAAGGGTAAACTCAGCCACTATCACAGCAAGAAGTCCTGCAATGGCACCCAGCAAAGCAAACTCTAGCCCGGTCGCCATTCTAAGTAGCCAACCAGAAGCACCAAAGGTCCTTAATACCGCCAACTCTCTTTGACGTGTCGCCATGCCTGCCTCGGTCTGAGCTATCATCACCAAGCTGCTTGCAAGGATCACCAACACAAGTACTAATGTAAGTGAAAGTGATACCTGATCTATGATTTGACGAAGCTGCTTGATCATATTTCCCACATCAATAATCGAGACTGTAGGAAACTGTTTAATGATCTGCAATACCACATCTGAGCGTCCCTCATCCAGATAGAAACTGGCCATCGAAGTATGTGCAAATGAGGAGAGTGAGCTTTTAGTAAAGATCATAAAAAAGTTAGGTTGCAGCGTCTCCCAATGCACCTCCCTGATACTGGTCACATTCACAGTCAAGTTTTGGTTATCAATCACATAAGTAAGGCTATCACCCAGTTTTATCCCTAATCGCTCAGCAACACCTGACTCAACAGACACATCATTATCATTAACGTTAAACTCCCCCTCGAGTAATTCATTGTTTTCAGGTAACTCTTCACGCCAAGTCAGATTCAACTCACGTGAGATCCCACGTCTGCCCTCAACGCCCTCTTTTTCCTGCTCAGCGGAGATCAACTTTTCACCATTGATCTCGATTAGACGCCCCCGAATAACTGGATAGATATCGGTGGTTTTCACGGTGTTTTGTGCAAGAAACTCGCCCAATGGCTCAGACTCATCCGGCGCAATGTTCACCAGAAAATAATTAGGCGCATTTTCAGGTAGCTGATTTTGCCATTCACTCAGTAGATCTTGGCGAAGAGCCAAAATTGTCAGCAGCAAGACCAAGGCGCTACTAAATCCCACCAGCTGTATAGCATTTTGCTTGGCTCGTCGCCTTAAGCCCGCTAAAGCCAGTTGCAGTGGATTGGTGGTTTTCATGCCGATACTGTGTCCAGCACGGATCATGGCAAAGCCAAGCACACTTAACAGCAGACCCAATAACAATACACCAGCCACTACCGTCAAGGTTAACGGTAAGCTCTTAGAGTAGAGATAGCCTAGGACAGCCATGGCTAATAGACTTAAAATAAGGTGCAGCCACATCCCCAGCTGTAAGCCTTCTAACTGACGCTGTAATACACGCAAAGGTGGGATAGAGAGAAGCCTCATTAACGGGTAAGCCGAAAACATAAAGGCGCTAATAAAACCTGTGGCAAGCCCAAGCAGTATGGGCCTCAATAATGGCGGTGAGTAAGCCGCGATCTCCGCTGGTAAGAAAGCCGTTATCGCCCCATCTAAGGCAAATCCCCCAATAAGTCCTAACACCACCCCGAAAAAGGTCACTAACAGCAGATGCACACCAAACAAGATACGGATCTGTTTTGCAGACGCACCAAAGGTTTTTAACATGGCAACCACATCATAGTGGCGCTGACAGTATCGCTGAGCCGCGATACCGATAGCGGCACATGCAAGCGCGATCCCGAGTAAACTGGCCAATAACAGAAAACGCTCTGCACGTTTTACGGCGTCGGCGATGGGTGAGTCGCCAGATTGCACATCCACCCAGCGTTGAGAGCTGTTAAGCAGCGGTTTTGCATAGGTTTCAAACTCAGCTAATTGTTCAGCTTCGCCTGCAAATTGCGCAAGATAGGTCACGCGGCTACCCGGCTGAATAACCCCTGTACTTGCCACATCCTCTATCCTCATCAATACAACAGGTGAAGAGGCAAAGGGGTTAAAACCTGCATCGGGTAAACGCGCTATCTCAGCGCTTAGACTAAACTCTTGATTACCCAGTTCAAGCCTTTTAGGGTAACCCAATAACCCACCAAGACGGGTTTCAAACCACAGGTGCCCTGCTCTAGGCAGTTCTGAGTACTCTCCCCCCTCTTTCTTATTAAGCTCTATCTTGCCCTTTAAAGGGTATCCCTCCTCAACTGCGCGAACGGTAACAAGTTGGAACTTATCCTGCGCAAACACCATAGAGTTAAACTGCATACTGGAAACATGGCGCAGCCCAAGCTCATCGGCCTTAGCTAAAATAGACTCATCTATCTTGACAGGAGAGTTAATAATTCGGTCAGCGGCAATAAATTTAGATGCCTGCCCATTAATCGCTATCTGTAAACGCTCACTGACCCTAGCCAAACCTGTTACCGATAACACAGCGAGTGTTATCGCTAATACAATTAGTAGCAGTTGCCCCTGCAACAGTTCCCGTTTAAACAGCCTCCAAGCCAGTTGTATCTCCATTAGCTCACTCCCACACTATGCAGACTAACTGGTTTATGAGCCCTCTTTTGAGTCTCCATCTCAGAGTCTTCGCTCAGTTCACCACTGTTCATCAGTAGTTGCCGCTCACAACGTTTAGCTAATGCAAGATCGTGGGTAACCAGCACTAATGTTGTGTCACTTTCTCGATTAAGCTCAAACAGCATATCGGCAACTTTCTGGCTATTGGCTGCGTCCAGATTTCCAGTCGGTTCATCGGCAAACAGCACTTTAGGTTCACAAATAAAGGCCCTTGCAATGGCCACTCTTTGCTGTTCACCGCCGGAGAGTTGATTTGGGAAGTGAGTCAGTCGGTGACTTAGCCCCACCCTTTCTAACATGGACTGCGCTTTCTCCTTCGCATTATTAATGCCAGCAAGCTCAGCAGGCAACATGACATTCTCTAACGCATTGAGGGTATCAACCAACATAAAGGATTGAAAAATAAAGCTGACCTTCTGTTTTCTCAGTGCAGCTTTCTTCTCTTCATTCAATGAGTGTAACGCCACACCATCGAGTATGATCTCACCGCTGCTTGGTGAATCAAGGGCGGCGAGTAATCCAAGTAAGGTTGACTTACCCGAGCCCGATGGACCGAGTATCGCAATACTCTGTCCCTGCTTGACATCCATATTAATGCCGTTGAGGATAGTAAGCTCTCCCTCTTGGGTAGCCACTGATTTAACGAGAGCCTTTACTGTGATTGCACTGATTTCTGACATAAAATTCTTCTCTACCTCGATGCTTAAACGTTCACTTAGCCTAATGAGCTTAGCGGCCATTCTATCTTGTTCTCAAGTGATTGCTGCACCTATATTAATCCTAGGTGATAGCCTAAGTGCAAGTTATGGAGTCGATGAAGATCAAGGTTGGGTTAACTTAATGCGCAAGAAGATGCCACAACATGAGATAGTCAACGGCTCTGTCAGTGGTGAAACAACTGCGGGAGGATTGCGTAGACTCCCCGCCCTGCTTGACTCCGTAAAGCCTGAGCTGGTTCTGGTTGAACTCGGTGGTAACGATGGACTAAGAGGATTTACCCCACAACAACTGAAAGAAAATCTTACAAAAATAATTACCTTAACCAAGGCTCAAGGGAGTCAACTACTCCTTTCAGAGATAATGGTTCCGCCAAATTACGGTCCACGATATGCCAAGATGTTCAATCAGGTCTATGCAGACTTAGCCGCAGAGCACCAAATAACCCTAATGCCATTTTTTATGACAAAAATAGCCATCAATCCAGACTTTATGCAAAGAGACGGTATTCACCCCAATGCATCGGCGCAAAATGATATCGCCGAGTTTGTCGTACCTTGGATTGAAAAAGCATTATAGATCCCATTATGACTTAAAACTTTGACTCAGCGTTTGTTTGAAAGGCGGATCTTCTGTAAAATTTTCGCCCTTTCAAATATCAGTCATTAGGGGAAGGCTTTTGAAAAGTCGTTTCAACAACATCACTATCGTTTCCAGTATATTAGCGATATGCTCACCTTTAGTTTTTGCACCTGTTGCATCCGCAACTTCACCAATGAAACCTGCGGATCAGCAGATGGTTCCAGCACAACTTTATCCACCAGCAGATAGTGCATTTGATTGGGTTCAGTTGACCTCATTTGAACTCTTAAAAGGGGAAATAAAGACCCTTTATGATGACAAGCTTGAGTTTGAAAGTGATGAACTTGATACCCTGTATATCGACTGGGAAGATATCAAGGTTTTACAAAGTAATGGCCTAGTCAGCGTCGGCTTTACCGATCTCAGCACCAAGACCGGAAAGTTACTGGTTAAAGATGGCAAAACCTATATTGGCGGCGAAGAGTTTGACCGCACTAAGATAATGACTATCATTGCTGGCGAGCAGACAGAAGCAAACTACTGGTCTAGCAAGATATCGCTAGGTGCTAACCTACGCTCAGGTAATACCAAACAGCTTGATTACAGCGCAATTGCCAATACTCAGCGCCGCACTACCGAATCTAGATATAATCTTGATTACTTAGGAAACTACTCTAAGACTGAGGGTGAGAACAATATCAATAATCATCGTATCAATACTTACTTTGATTGGTATTTGTCTAAACAGTTTTACTTAAGACCTGTGTTTGCCGAAGTTTACATGGATCCAATTAAGAACATCCAATACAAAACAACACTCGGCTTTGGTGTGGGTTACGACATCATTGACAGCTCGAAAACAGAGTGGAGTATCAGTGGCGGTCCAGCTTACAACTACACCAAGTTTGATAATGTTGCACCAGGCGAGAAAGAGGATGAGGGCAGCGCCGCACTTGTGGTCGAGACTTACTTTGATACAGAGATTACCAGTGATATCGACTTCAACACTCTGTATCGACTCCAATATGGCAGTGAAACATCTGGTGGCTACACACACCATGCGGTAGCAGGTTTCTCCATTGAGTTAACCGACATGTTTGATCTTGATCTCTCTTTTGTTTGGGATCATACCAATAAACCACAACCAGACTCAGATAACACCATACCTAAGCAAAATGATTACCAATTTATCATCGGCTTCGGTATCGATATCTAATACGTTTTAGCTAGTTTTATAAGGCCGCAATGCGGCCTTTCATATCATTTATCATCCTCACTCCACGTCTACTCATTATTGCTTTTTCTGCGAAATATTTTCTATCAGCTCACCTTAATCCAACTCCGTTTACTTCCATGTCTTTCATATTGTTTTTAAAAGAAAAATCAAACCAAGTTCGTTTAATTTTTTAAAAACACAATTTGATACAGGCTTGTTAATCAGTTGTTGGCCAGATTTCACATTGCATATATGGTACGTCAGTGCAATCTAGGAAAGGAATAATAAAAATAAGCTGGAGACGCTATGTTTAACAAGAAACCATCATGGTTACTGCCCTCTCTTGTGGCCAGTGCCGTCGCGCTAAGTCTAAGTGGATGTTCATCGGATGATGATGACCCAGTTGTAGAGGATAAGCCTGCGGTATTACCTATCCCCGACCCCACACCTAGCTTCCCCGAGGGAGCTATCATGATTGAAGATGGGGAAAACCTGACTATCCGAATTCAGGAAGCCTTGATTAACGCCCAGAGCAATGACGTTATCGTGCTGCCTAAGGGTAATTTCAAGATAGCCTCGACCTTACTGTTTGATGGTGATGTCGACGGTGATGGCTCAATGGCAAAAAATATCACCATTATGGGATATGGCATGGAGGAGACAGTTTTAGACTTCTCTGAATCCCTAACCGGTGATGGTATCTTCGTACAAAATGCAGTGAACGTTATCATTCAAGATCTCTCTGTGAATGAAGCTAAAAATAACGGTATTAAACTTAAGAACACAAACGGGATTATCCTAAGACGTCTGGCGACAGTTTGGGAAGGTGAGCTCGATGAAAACAATGGCGCCTACGGCCTCTACCCTGTTGAATGTGAAAATATCCTGATTGAAGACACCTATGTTCGAGGCAGCGCCGATGCGGGTATTTACGTCGGCCAGTCTGAGTATATTGTGGTTCGCCGCAATATCGCCAAAGAGAACGTGGCAGGTATTGAGATTGAAAACTCAAAATATGCTGATGTTTATGATAACGAAGCCGTAGGAAATACTGGTGGTATCTTAGTTTTTGATCTGCCGATTAATAACCACAGGTATGGCTCAAGCGTACGTATTTTCAATAATAAGGTATACGACAATAACACCAAGAACTTCGCCAATGCCTCTGCCAATCCAGCAGGTGTCCATATCGTTCCACCAGGAACGGGCATGATCATCCTCTCTACCGATGATGTAGAGATCTTTAATAACGAAATTACCAACCACGACACCATGGGCGTTGCGATCACTAGCTTCTTTATCGCAGAACCTGATATGAATGCATTTGTTGCTAACTATGGACAAGCCGATCAACCCATAGAAGATGGCTGGAGACCAACACCACGCAATATCTATCTCCATGACAATGTGATCACCGGCTTTGGTAAAAAACCCAATGGTTATCTTATTGACGATATTATCAAAGCCTATGTACTTACCCATGGTCAGTTCCCTGGCGTTCTGTATGACGGTTTAGGGGAGATGTTGTCCAATAACGGCACTGCAGCGTATCTGGGCCTACAGGAGCAGCCCTTTGCCGAAGATGGCAGTGACAATATCTGTGCGACTAATAATGGCGATGTTTCATTTGGTCGACTCTACGCCAACGATAATACCGATCTTAGTATCCCCGATGTTCTATTTGAGCCGACACAAGAAGAAATTATGAAATGTGCTCAGCTCAGTTTACCCGTCCACACTGTCACCTTTGGTGATGAGATTTTCGGTTGTGGCGTCGATGACGATGTAGCGGGTTGTGATGGCGGTAACTTAGTCGGTGGCGGTGGCACCATAGGTGAAGGAGAAGGCGGACTGGTAGGAGATGGAGATCTGGCCCTGTGTGAAACAACAGGCGATCAGGTCAATTGGGATGCGCTTTTAGGAGCTAACTGCCCAAACTTGTCAGATTATAATCTCTTTGCCGATAATTCAGACCCATCAACTGGCGCCAACTCTGGTGGCTTACCCTATGACATGAATACTCAACTGTTCACTGATTATGCAAGTAAATACCGTTTTGTATTTGTACCAGAAGGAAAAGTGGCAAGTTACTCAGCCCAAGAAAGCATGGATTTCCCAGTTGGTACAGTGATAAGCAAAGCCTTCGCTCTGCCTGCTAATACTAATGAACGCGGTCTAGACAAAGAAGATCTGGTTGAAACTCGCTTATTGATCCGTCGTGAAACCGGTTGGTCAGCTCTACCCTATATCTACAATGCAGAGAAAAGTGACGCCGTGTTAGCAAAAGCGGGGGCGATTCAAGGTAAGCAGGTGGTCCATAATGGGGAAACGCTCGATTTTGATTATGTCGTACCGAGTATGAATCAATGTAAGCAGTGTCACCAGTTCAAGGCAGCGCCTGATAGCCCAGCGATTTTTGTTCCTATAGGGCCTAAAGCACGTTACCTAAACAAAGACTATGCCTATGCTGACGGCACCATGAATCAGCTCATGAAGTGGCAAGCTGCAGGTATATTAGAGGGGGTACCCGATGTGACAAGCATTGATACCGTTCCTACATTTGCTGACGGTGACGAAGCGGATTTAACCTCGCTCTCAGACCAGCTGCTAATGGAAACCGCTAAAGGTTACTTAGATATTAACTGCGCACATTGCCATCGTCCTGAAGGTAACGCTTCAAACACTGGGCTTACACTGGAGTACTGGAGACCCTATGCTGATGGGTTTGCACACGGAACCTGTAAATCGCCAGTGGCCTACGGTGGTGGAGAGCTTAGTTATGATGTAGTGCCCTCAGCTCCTGAGCGCTCTATCCTTCACTTCAGAATGGATACTAATGAACCAGGCGATCGCATGCCTGAGATTGGGCGTAGCTTAACCCATGGTGAGGGTGTTGAGCTTATCCATGAGTGGATAAGACGTCTACCTTTAGCCAGCTGTTCACAGTAATAGCTCGTAGATAGAAAAAGATAAGGCCGGTTCATTCCGGCCTTTTTTCTCTTACCTGAGCCACAATATAGGTGAAGTATGCGCTTATTAGCCCAATTAATATTTCTGCTCCTTTTTACCTCGGCATGCGGGGGTGGCGATGGCGACAGCCAAGTCGCAGAAACCCCCACCTCCCCCAGTACAGAAACACCTGAGGTAACCCCAGCTCCCAGCTCATTGTGTGAACAAACCACCACCTCAGTTAACTGGGAAGCGTTGATGAGTGAGGATTGCGACACTCTTTCTCAATATGGATTGTTTATCGATCCTATCAGCCCAACATCGGAGCCAGTCTCTCCCGGTCTTGCCTATGAGCTCTCCACTCAACTTTTTACAAACTACGCCAACAAACACAGGTTTATATTTATACCTGAAGGGAAAAAAGCAAACTATCACCCAACCGATGCTTTTCAATTCCCAGTGGGCACCGTGCTAACTAAAACCTTCTCCATGCCCTATGACACCCAAGTCAAAGGGGCTGAAAATGAGATAAAGATAGAAACACGACTGCTGATCCACAGAGAGAGTGGCTGGACGACTCTCCCCTACCTTTGGCAAGAAGGCAAGGCAAAACTCACCCTTGGCGGTGCGGATATTCCTCATACATTAAACCATCAAGGAGAGGTCGCTCAGTTCGACTATCACGTCCCTAGCCGTGCAGAATGTAAACTTTGTCACCAGATAAACCGTGATGGCGAGAGTAAAATCGCACCTATTGGACTAAAAGCACACCTATTAAACACAGAGATTAACTACCAAGGTCAAACCGTCAACCAACTCCAGCTTTGGGCAGATAGGGAGCTACTCGAATCCCTACCCAACAGCACTGAAATCGCCTCAGCACCATCACTGTTTGACAAAAATGCCGACTTGACCCAAAGAGTGAAAGGATATCTCGATATCAACTGTGCTCATTGTCATAGAGCGGAAGGGTTTGCGAGCATTTCAGGCCTTAGACTTGGCTTTCATATCGATCACACCAGCTACCAATATGGCGTATGTAAACAATCTCCTGGCTGGGACGGGGGAGCTAAAGGCCTCTCTTTTGACTTGATCCCAGGGGATGGTGAACACTCGATTTTACTCTACAGACAAGAGCTGAATAACCCGAAAGACAGAATGCCTCCCATTGGCAGGAGCTTAGTGCATCAAGAAGCTGTCATACTGATTAAACAGTGGATTGACTCCCTTCCCCCAAGTTTAGGTAACTGCCAAAGTTAGTCTGTCCAAGTGGCTGAAAAGCCACTTCTCACACGGTCGCTACTTGTTCTCATTTAGCCTTCTCGTTAAGCCTCAAGAAATGACCAGGTGGATGACCTAGCCAATGTTTAAAACTTTGCCGAAAATGACTGACATCGCCAAATCCCATCACCTCGGCAATGTCCTCAACCTTATGCTCTTCTGACAAGATAAGACCGATGGCGGCTTGAGATCGAACCTGATCGACCAACTTCTGATAACTACTACCCGCCAGAGATATCTTACGCCTCAAGGTTCTTGAACTGATATTTTGTATTTCGGCCATCTGCTCCATATTGGGGCAATCAGGAAAAGAGCTCCTTAGTTGATCTAACAGGTGTTCAATATAGGAAGGTTGCTGATTTGAAACCGTATTAATCAGGTTTTTGTCAAAATCATAGGTCACAGGTAGCGAAAGATATTTATGCTCTATCGACCACTCATTAAACTCTGAAGCAAACTGCACATCAGCGCCGGTCACTGAAGCTAAAAAACTCGCATCGCGCTCCTCTTCAGCTAATGATATTCGCCCAAAGCGGATAGTTTGACCGGCTAACCCACAACCTATTTTGACTAAACCACACACACTATGTTGAAACTGACAGGAGTAACGCTCTCTATTAATTCTTCCGGTATTAAGCCAACGTATACGAAGCTCGCCATCTTCATTAGTCACTAAAGTATCGGTAAAGCTTCCTACCCGCTCGGGATGAGAGAGCACGAACTGCAGACATTCGCCTATGGTTTTGCATTGATTGAAAAAAGTCAGTAGAAAATCCAGATCTTTCACCAGATACTGACTGCCCACTTTGGCACCTATCTCAGGGTCTTGGGTATATTGCTGTAGAAACTCCATCGCAAAGTCGGCCTGCCAAACATAGATGAGTTGTAGGTGCTCTAATTCAGAGATTCCAAGCCCTATCTGCGAGCATAATTTATCAACGACCTCATCACCATAATGTACCTTAAGGTAGTTAAGCAGGTTTCGTAGTTGATAAGCAGGATATGATTGATCACCAACCAACATATTCCTCTTGTAACTTTGGACGTACTTCATCTGGAGTCTCTTTTTTATTCTTACCTATTTTGTATATTATTCAGCAAAGATTTAACAGTACTTTCTGACAAACTCAGCAATGAGTCAAAAAAAAGCCTGCAAAATGCAGGCTTTATATCAATCGGTATCAAGATGTGGCATCTAGGTCAGTGGCTGGTTTTTCTCAGCCATTTTATTAAAGACTGAGCTCACAGACAAAGAAGCCGCATGAGCAAGCTTATCGGCAAACTTCTTCTTAAGCTGATACTTGACTCTTATCACTGTTCGCTCTTTGGCTAAGTTCATCACCACATCATCACTGGTAGCGATGGCATCAATTAAGCCAAGCTCAATCGCTTGCTGCCCATACCAATGCTCACCGGTGGCGACTTTCGCAAGCTCAAGCTCAGGACGGTATTGAGAGATAAAGCCTTTAAATAACTCATGGGTCTCCTCAAGCTCCTGCTGGAACTTCTCACGCCCTTCATCTGTGTTCTCACCAAATACGGTCAAGGTGCGCTTAAAATCACCTGCCGTGTGTTGCTCATAATCAATATCATGTTTTTTCAGCAGTTTATTGAAGTTTGGTACTTGTGCTACCACCCCAATAGAGCCAACAATAGCAAAGGGAGCCGCATACACTTTATTAGCAACACAGGCCATCATGTAACCGCCACTGGCTGCTACTTTATCCACACAGATTGTAAGATGAATATTAGCCTGACGAAGACGGTCTAGTTGACTCGAGGCTAAGCCATAACCATGAACCATACCGCCGCCACTCTCTACATTCACAATGGCTTCATCACCAGGTTCTGCAATTGCGATAATGGCACTGATCTCTTCACGCAGCGATGAAACCTCATTGGCGTCTATGCTACCTTTAAAATCAACCACAAAGACTCTTGGCTCAGAGACAGGTTCTTTCTGCTCTTTAAGCGCCTTCTCTTTGGCCTTCTCATCGGCTTTAAGCTGCTTCTCGTAAGCTTTAAACTGCTGTTTAGTGTACAGCTCCTCTTTAAGATCGTGTTGCAACTCCTTCAACTCTTCAGAGATATTGGTCAGCCTTAGCTCACCTTTACCGCCTTTTTGCTTAACAGCAGACGCTAAAATAACAATCACAACCGCAATAATCGATAACACGACCGTGATCGCTTTAGCAAAAAACATCCCATACTCGTACAAAAATTCCAAAATATGCTCCTGCAAATCGATCTGATACCCATAGGTATAAATTCAATCTAAAAATTGAGGCTTATTCTAACAGCCAAGAGGCTAATAACAAAAGTAACAATAGATGAGTTAACCATAAAAAAACCCAGCATTTGCTGGGTTTTTAAACAAGTTTACAGTTCACTCAGATCTAAATTTATAACTCAAAGCAAACATATCTTCGGGAGTTAAGGACACTCTTGAAGAACCTCGTCATCAGAAACAATAATACTCGCACTTCCTTTACTTGCGGTAAGGGCATAGCTAGCAACTTGTGTCTGCATCTCAGTTGTTGCATCTGCAGAGCCTTCAACACCATCAGGGCTCACAATTGAGCTGTGGTGACCTTTAGAGAATCGAACAGCTCCTGAAGCACCCGTTGTTGTCGTGTCTACACAGGCCAAGCCTAAATTAGCGATTAACGGCTCAGTACCAGAGACTGGGAAGTTCTCAACTCTATTAGGCAACACCTGATCTGGTAGATGCATGTCACCGTCTCCAACCACTTCAATCAAGTGTATCGGAAGCTCAGTCGCTTTAAGTGCAGCGGCATGGTTAATCGGATCGGCACTATCCACAGCAGTTTGTACAGCAAAAGCAAAGCTAGGCAAGAAGTTAGCATAAACAGTTTGTACCAGAGCCGCATACTCAGTAGAGCCTGGCTCATAACCCGCAGTATTCGCTTCATCGACTAATGCTTGGAAAGTATCGCTCGCCGTCACATTGGCAAATAGTAATGGACCGAATGTCGCAGAGCCGATAAAGGTCCCAGCAAATCCACCGCTTGGGGCAACTAGTGATGCCGCATTCAGTTTATAAACATAACTTAAATCAAGTCCCGACTCTGGGTGAGTCACACCAGTACTCGCGTAAGTGGAGAAGTTAGTCCCTACAATGGCCCCTAAACTTAGCCCTTGTGCGCTGATACTATTAATATCAAACATCTGTGGATACTGAGCTTGTGCAAGTGCCCCAGCAAGACCAGTTAATGACGCGCGTAGTGCTAAATGATCGTTAGTCGCCTGACGGAAATTATCACGGACACTCAGTGTGCTTTCAATGTTAATAAATACTAAAGGATTACCATTTGCAAACGCATCAGGAGTCCCCACAACACTACCAAAACTTGGATCAGTTGCAGATACTTCATACACGCCATCACTGTTAGCATCGTAAGAGCGAGAACCATGCAATGGCATATCAATGGCGATAGTTGCCACTCCTAATGCAGCATAAGAGCCAGCATAAGCAAGAGACATCTCTTTACCGCCACCTAATCCATGCATAGCAATGGTGGTTGGCCAACCTGCAGTAGGTGGTGTGAAATCCAGCCCCTGACTAGCACTAAACTGTGCAACTCGCTCAGCATCAGGCATAGAGATGAGAACAGGAACAACCTCTTGCCCTGTAGGTTGTGGAATAGGGTTAAATTTGGTCAAGTGCTTTGCTTTATCAGCAGCAGTTCCATCATCCAGTAACCAAGTTTTCCCCGCTAATAATGCAGGATTAGCTAATGCAGCTGCAGGGTCAATATTGTAAGCCGCAGCTTGCATTCCAAAGTTTGTTTGGCTTAACGTCCCCGCCTGAAGTGCAAGCAGTACAGATACCGGGCTATCGCCCAATGCTTTCCATGAGCCACTAATACCTGAACACTTTGTCGAATCACAAGCACCAAAGGTGGGGATAGTCAGCTCAGCAGTATAAACATCCGCTAAACTCGACACCGCATATGCAACGCCATCAGCAGGAGTCAAACCTGCCGCTTGCGCAACCGTGATCCCTAGAGGGTGAGGCTGCGGAAGGGAGATTGAAGGTGCAAACGGGTTACCTGGAGTTGGATCTAACATCAGTAGCTTAGTCGTCTCATAGACATCGGCAACCGATTGAGTAGTAAACAGTCCTGAATAGGTGATCGACTCAGCATCGACGCCGTGAGCTGCAGCCATGCCTTTCTCATAACTGTTAACTATCTCTTGCAACAGCTTCTGATCGTCAGTTTCCAAAGTCTCAGTTTCAAAATCAAGCTTTAGCAGACCATAGCTTGTCGATGGCGCTATGCTGCGTTTTTCTGAGTCCATAATAAGGTTAGTGGTCGCGTAGATGTAAGATTGATTTGGCTTAAGTGGTTTAAGCGGAATAATAGCAATCGTATTACCTGAACCTGTTGATATAAAGTCAACGCCATACTGAAGTTCTTCACCGACTTTACACGCTGTTACTGAAGTTGCAGCCTGACACTCAGGGTCGCTTGAAAGTGCACCACCCACGGTTGCTTCAAACATTCTCACCGCGCCGGGTTGTGACACAGAGGTAACATCTAATGACAACACAGAACCATCATGATCACTTGCAGGCTCTACTGTAATTGAGATTGGGGATGTTGTAGACCAACCATCTAACGCACCTAGTGCCATTGTAGGATCGGTATAATCACTGCTTCCGTCAGCTGCCTCACCTGGCAGATTAAGTGTACCGTCACTGGTACCACTAAAAAGAAGATCATTTGGCAGAGGTACCACGCCATTTGCAGGATCAAAAGCCAAATGTGACACAGGGATTAGAGGCTCTACCTTATCTTTAATTTCTTCAACACTATCCTCACTACATCCCGTCAGCCCAAGCGCAGATGCAATTGCAACACCCAAAAAGAGTCTTTTCATCTTTCTTCCCCAAATCTTGTTGTAATAATTTTTGTTTTCCCCAAAAAATTTGGTCACAATAGGCAATCATATGTGGCCAAATAGGACTTTTATAGGTCCCTACCTTAGTTCAAGTTAACGCAAATATATTGACTTAGCTACAATTTTGTCACAAAAACTCATGAATATGCGAACAATAATTAATCATTTGTTTTAAACACACGTTCATCACATCAGTGACTCTAGAGGTGGCGGGCTTTTCCGCCGATAGGAAATATTGACCCATGTTGGAATATCAAGCAGCAAAAGATCTACTTATTAACAAAACAATCCTAGTCACAGGCGCTGGGGACGGCATTGGCCGTGCAGCTGCCATCAGTTTTGCCAAACACGGTGCAACCGTTATCTTACTGGGAAAGACAGTAAAGAAATTGGAAGCTGTCTATGATGTTATTGAACAAGCTGGTTACCCAAAACCTGCCATCGTACCGCTGGATCTTAAGGGAGCAACAGAGCAGAATTATATCGATATGGCTGAAACCATAGAGCAGCAGTTTGGTCACTTAGATGGACTGCTACACAATGCGAGCATGTTGGGTGTACTAGGCCCGTTTGAACATATCTCTATGGATTCGGTAAAAGAGGTTATGCAGGTAAACGTGATTGCAGAAGTGATGATGACAAAAGCCCTACTTCCTGTGATGAAGAAAGCGCCGCAAGCTTCATTGGTGTTCACCTCTAGCAGCGTTGGTCGTCAAGGCAAAGCATTCTGGGGAGAGTATGCAATCTCTAAATTTGCCACCGAAGGCATGATGCAGGCTATCGCCCATGAATATGACGGTTCAAATGTACGTGCAAATAGTATTAATCCAGGCGCTACCCGTACGGGTATGCGTGCTAATGCCTACCCTGCAGAAAACCCACAATCTATCAAGGCTCCAGAGGAGATAATGGCAACTTATCTCTACCTAATGGGCAATGACTCTCTCGAGGTTAATGGCCAGCAGCTTAACGCTCAATAATCCAAAATAGACAAGATGCAAAAAGGGACCTGAGGTCCCTTTTCTATTCATCACTTTATGTATTAAATATCTACCTCTGCGAAGTAGATGGCTGTTTTCCCTTCATGTGATGAGTAGTAACTAACCTTTAAACTTCCCCTATCGAGTACCACGCCAGCATAACTGTTGTCACCGCCAGAAGGTAAACTAAGTAATTCATTCACCTCCCCTGTCACGCTGTTTATCTCGGCAATACTGGTGCGGATCTTATTATCATAGAGGCGCACAACGCCGTAATGATGTCCTTGATAATAAAAGCTAACTGGCCCACCGATCCGCTTATCCAGCTCTTTCCATCTCCAGTACTGATAGGGAGGTTTAGAAAATCCTAAAAGCGCCGTCTCCTCAGGCCCCCAAACAGGATCTCGTCTCAATAAGCAGTGAGCGCAGTTATTCTCATCAAAAAATAGACCTGACTCATTCACATACCCTTGCTTATTAAACTTTTTAAATACGCGGGTAAAACTGTGACCGTCTGGGCTTCTGTATAAACTTGCGTATCCCTTAGGTTTGGGGAAATAGGAGATCCCCCACAGTACGCCTTTATGCTCCACAAGTCGCCAAAGCCAGTCATTCGGTTTTGCGACTTCAATGGGATCTGACCAAGTGAGACCCTCTTGACTTCGCCAAAGATAGGACTGCCTCTCCTGCTTAACCCTTGAGATAAAACTGCCTAAACCAAGCAGTAAAAGCTCACCTTTGTATGAGATTAATTTACCGTCGCGAAGATCTGCATGACTCATCTGCATTAAAACGACAGACTCCCAGCTTTTCCCCTCATCGGCAGAACGAATTACCCTCAGTGCGCCATCATCAGAAACATGGGCAGTCGCTTCACGAAAAACGCAGTAAAGGTGATCACCAAAGCGCACCATATCGGTAAAGGCATTATGATCTGCCCTGTCCCATATCTTATCAACTGAGATTAATTTCATCAAAAAGCCTGCTCCATAGTATTAATCTATTTATAGCACGCTATCGAGTGAATGTTATCTCCACTAAACTCTAGGTACAAAAAAGGCCGCTAATGCGGCCTTTTACTCTGACTGATATCAGTCCTTTAAGCTGTTCAATTAACGCTGACGGGTATTTTTAGCAGCATTCACTTTATGCTTATTAACCGCACGTTTAATTTTAGCGCTTTTAACTTTCGCACGGGCAACACTGTGTTTATCTGTACCTAACAGTGTACGATTCTCAATCGCTAAACCGGCGGTTTGACGCAAATAGTTCACCTGCTCAAGTTCAAGTTCAACCCAGCCACCACGTGGCAAAGATTTTGGTAATTCAATCATACCGTAACGAATACGGATAAGACGGCTCACCTGAACCTCTTGAGATTCCCACAAACGACGAACTTCACGATTACGTCCTTCAGCAAGTGACACATGCCACCACTTGTTCATCCCCTCACCACCGGCAGCTTTAACTTTATCAAAATGGGCTGGGCCATCTTCTAAAGTCACCCCAGTACGAAGGCGCTGAATACAAGCATCGGTCACTTCACCGAAAGTACGCACCGCATATTCACGTTCAACTTCATTTGAAGGGTGCATTAAGCGGTTAGCCAGCTCACCATCCGATGTAAACAGCAGTAAACCAGAGGTGTTGATATCCAGACGACCAACTGCAACCCAACGTGAATCACGGGTCTTAGGTAAACGGTCGAAAACCGTTGGACGACCTTCAGGATCTTTGCGACTACAGATCTCGCCCTCCGGTTTGTGATAAGCGATCACACGGCAAACTAAATCCTCTTCAGACTTAATTGACACCGCACGTCCGTCGATTCTGATCTTAACATCCGCTTCGACGCGATCACCTAGATTTGCGATCTCACCATCTATACTAATTCGACCTGCAGCAATCCATGCCTCCATCTCACGACGGGAGCCATGGCCTGCACGGGCCAAGACTTTCTGCAATTTTTCACTCATTAGTAGACTCTTCTCTATTTTGTGTTTCTGTAGGCTCAGTTTCATCTGCCAAGTGCTCAATATTCACCGTTTCATCTTCCGATACAGGAACATTTGAGGACTCTGCATTTGAAAACAGTGCCGCTAGTGACTCAGGATCTGACAACGGAGGGAGATCCGCTAACGTATCTAAGCCAAAGTAAGCTAAAAATTCTGCTGTAGTACCATAAAGCGCCGGTCTTCCCGGTACCTCTTTATGCCCTACCGCTCTGATCCAATGTCTATCGGACAGGGTTTTAATGGTATGGCTGCTCACTGCCACACCACGTACAAATTCAATATCACCTCGGGTAACAGGTTGACGATATGCAATAACCGCTAAGGTTTCTAACGTCGCTCTCGAATATTTTGGGGCTTTCTCTTGCCACATACACTGAAGATACGGACTTAAGGCTTCTACTGTTTGAAAGCGATAACCACCGGCAACAGCAACCAACTCAACCCCTCGCCCTTGGTAATCTTCCTGTAACTCTTCAATCGCTAATTTAACTTTAGCCCTTGATACATTGAAGTTTACCAGTACCGTCTCCCTTAAACCTTTTATTGTCACCGTTTTTCCCATCACAAACAGGGCGGCTTCAATAAGCTGTTTAAGCTGATCTGGATTAATCTGTAATAATTTACTCTTTGACAATCAATAAGCCTTAACATGTATGGTTGAAAATGGCTCAGCTTGTATCAACTCCACTAAAAGCTCTTTGACCAGCTCCATTAAGGCCAGAAAACTTACCACCACTCCGCTGCGCCCCTCTTTGACATCAAACAGTGCTTCAAACGGCAGATAATCTTCACCATCTAGCAGGGCAAGGATCTGAGTCATTCGCTCACGCGTCGACAACACCTCTCGCTTTACATGGTGATCTTCAGTTGCTTCGACTCGCTGAAGTACAGAAGCAAAGGCTCTCGCCATATCCGCTAATGAAACACTAGGTGGCAATAACACAGGTTTAATATCCGGTGCAGGTGCTGCTTTGGCCTGAAAAATATCCCGCTCTAGCCGAGGAAGCGAATCTAACTCCTGCTGCGCCAGCTTAATCACCTCATAGGCTTTCAGTTGACGAATTAATTGAGCACGAGGATCTTCTTCATCTTCAACTTCACTCTTAGGACGCGGCAGTAATAACCGAGACTTAATCTCAGCCAATGTCGCAGCCATCACTAAATAATCAGCAGCAAGCTCAACTCGCGCACCTTGTAACAACTCAATATACTCTAAATATTGCTCTGTCACAGGCCAGATAGGTAGCTCTACCACATCTAATTTCTGTTTACGGATCAAATATAAAAGAAGATCCAAAGGACCTTCAAAAGACTCGAGAAAAACTTCTAACGCTTCTGGCGGTATAAAAAGATCAGCCGGAAAATTCTTAACTGGCTCGCCTCTAACAATGGCAAGAGGTAAACTTTTTTGAGTCCCCTGCATCCACTGTCCTCAGCTTAAGTATCAAAGGTTTTAAAGCCAGAGCAGCTAGTTTAGCCACTCAAAGCCGTAAAGAAAGCGCGCGATTATACCCTGTTCATTTAACAATTCACAGAGTTTAAACAAAGGAACTAATATCTCCTGCACCCTCACGTATAATCTCAATATCTCCCTCAGAGAGATCAATCACAGTCGTTGGCTTTTCACCTAAATATCCGCCATGGATAATCACGTCCACCTGATGCTCTAAAATATCACGAATATGCTCGGGGTCTGACTCGGTAAACTCCTCTCCTGGCAGAATAAGACTGGTAGACATCAATGGCTCATCAAGCGCCTCTAACAGTGCTAAAGCGATCACATTATCTGGCACCCTAATTCCAATCGTCTTCTTCTTGGGGTTTTGCAGACGTTTTGGGACCTCTTTACTTGCCTTGAAAATAAAGGTGTAGGGACCTGGCGTGTTATGTTTAAGCACTCGGTACGCCTGATTATCCACTTTGGCGTAGGTAGACAACTCTGATTGATCACGGCACATCAAAGAGAAGTTATGATCATTATCTATCTGACGTATTCGGGCAATTCGGCTCATGGCATCTTTCTCACCCAATAAACAACCTAATGCGTAACCCGAATCGGTTGGGTAGACAATGACACCACCATTTTTAATTGCGTTCACCGCTTGGTTGATCAAACGGGCTTGTGGATTTTCTTCATGTACGTAAAAAAACTGACTCATCTCGATTCCATCCATCACCATCTGGCTTGCTCTGCCGATGGGAAATTATTAATAACTTACGTTGAAAACGCGCTTTAAGCACTCGCGGCCGGCCAACTGTCCATCTGCCACACCCAATTAACTCCCGGCGGTTGGTACATGCTTTTACCTAGCTCAGTCCAACTTCCTGGAAAATGAAAATCACTGCCCAAAGAAGCCGCTAACTCATTTTGTAAACTTAAGGCGATTAGCTGACTTCTCGTCTCCACGGTCTGCTGACTGACCACAACTTCCATTGCATCACCCGCGGACTCTTTAAACTCTCGTACCAATCGCTTAACCCATTTAGTCGATAATTTATAGCCATGTGGATGGGCTAAAACAGCAATTCCACCAGCTTTATGGATAACTTCAATGGCTGTTGCCATATCTGACCAGTTATTGGGTACATAGCCAGTCTTACCTCGTGCTAAGTATTTTTTAAATACATTAGCCATGCTGGTCGCATAGCCTTTATCAGCAAGCCAGCGAGCATAATGACCACGACTTAATGCAGCATCACCAGCCATCGATTTAGCACCTTCATAGGCGCCTTCAATCCCTGCTTTTGCTAGCCTCTCACCTATCTCTTTTGCTCTTAATTCACGTAGATTACGTTGATTGATTAAGAAGGCGTCGAACTCACCATCTTCGGGATCAATGTTCAAGGCCACAATATGAATATCATGGTTATGCCAACGGGTTGAGACCTCGACACCGTTAATTAATCTCAACGGCGTTGCATGACTATTATTATAGGCATGAGCCTCAGCTAAACCAGCTGTTGTATCATGATCGGTAATAGCAAACATCTCTACCCCATTACCAATCGCTCTCTCTACTAACTCTGAGGGGGTCAACATGCCATCTGAGGCAGTTGTGTGGCTATGTAGATCAGCCAATAAAGTTTCTTCTGTCATAGGCTTATTCTACTTGAGTTTATGAGCAAAAGGGGAATTAACATTGCTTTCATCAATCAAGTTACTCAAATTTCATTACAAATCTAAGATATAAACTTAAAATATTACCAATTTGGCAAATTATAAAAGATTCAATTGACATCCTTCACCCGCAAATGTTTTTATATAGCCACTGGATGCCAAAGGGGCTCCACTCTTTTTACATGACTGTTTTTTTCACCTGTTAACTTAAGGGTTCTAATGAACATTTTTTCTCAAGCACAAAACATCAATTGGTGGTGGCACTTCCCTAACTAGCGGGTGGTGTGAAACTCTGTGCTCATGTAAAAGAGACAAGATTCAACAATAAGCCCGCATAGATTGCGGGCTTTTTTGTACTTTAATTTTAGCTTGACCTCCATCACGCTCTGTAACCGATAAAAAGACGATAAGAAAGCGAGACATTAGATGAAACTAGCTCACGTGACGACAAGTAAGGAGAGGATCACCTATCATGCCGACCCTCTTGGCTTATATCAGCAACTTACCCAAGATGCGCCACATACCATGTTGCTCGAATCGGCGGAGATTGACAGCAAGGATCACCTCAAGAGTATTGTGATGACCCATGGCGCTATGATGATTCGTTGTGATGGCTACCAACTCACCTTTACCGCACTAACCGATAACGGCTACAGGTTACTAAAACCGATACAGGGCTTTTTTGCAGATGCTCATAGCGAGCTTAAAGAGGGTGTTCTTACTCTCATTTTAGTTAAAGAGAGTGAGATGTTAGATGAGGATGCCAGACTAAAATCAAGCTCCCCTCTCGACGGATTGCGGGCCTTAGTTAAAGAGATAGGTTTTGGCGAAACGCCAGTATTTGAAGATCTCTTTTTAGGCGGAGTGCTCGCCTATGACCTTATCGATACAGTCGAGCCGCTTCCCGAAGTACCTCAAGGTGAAAACACCTGCCCCGATTACCTGTTTTATCTTGCCGAAACCTTAATTCTTATCGATCATCAACAGCAACATGCTGACATCGTCTCCCATCTCTTTAGCACTGATGAAATAGCAGCATCACCTAAACAGAAAGAGCAGCTAGCCCAAAGAGTGCAAAATCTACAATCTATAGCAGAGCAAACAGCTCCAATTGCTCCTTTGGTTACCATCGATGCCGAGACTCAGGTCAACATCAGTGACGATACCTTTAAACAGACAGTCCAAGATCTAAAGTCTCATATTATTGCCGGTGATATTTTTCAAGTTGTCCCCTCTCGTAGCTTTAGCCTTCCCTGTCCAAACACCTTAGGGGCTTACCGAGCCTTAAGATTAACCAACCCCAGCCCCTACATGTTCTATTTCAGAGGTGAGGACTTCACCCTTTTTGGTGCCTCTCCTGAAAGCGCACTGAAATATGAAGCCCACACTAATCAAGTTGAGATATACCCCATTGCAGGTACACGCAAACGAGGCAAAACAGTCGATGGCAGCATTGATTTCGATCTTGACAGCCGCATTGAACTTGAGCTGAGGTTAGACAAAAAAGAGTTATCAGAGCACTTAATGCTGGTTGATCTAGCCCGTAATGATGTTGCCCGGATCAGCCAAAGTGGGACACGAAAAGTCGCAGAGCTATTAAAAGTGGACCGATACTCACATGTCATGCATCTGGTCAGTCGCGTAACAGGTCAGCTTCGTGATGATCTCGATGCCCTGCACGCTTATCAAGCTTGCATGAATATGGGTACATTAACAGGTGCTCCAAAAGTCAGTGCAGCCCAGCTCATTCGAGGTGCAGAACAGAGCCGCCGAGGCAGTTACGGTGGAGCTGTCGGCTACCTTAACGGTTTAGGTGATATGGATACCTGTATTGTCATTCGCTCCGCCTTTGTTAAGGACGGCACCGCGTACATTCAAGCTGGCGCGGGCGTTGTGTTTGACTCAGACCCGCAAGCAGAAGCCGATGAAACCAGACAAAAAGCACAAGCTGTAATATCAGCTATCAAGATGGGAGGTGGACTATGAAGCTCTATCTACTCGATAATTTCGACTCGTTTACCTATAACCTAGTCGATCAGTTCAGAAGCTTAGGCTATGAAGTTGTGATCTACCGTAATGATCTTGATGCCAAGTTTATTGCCGATAAGTTGCTTAATGAGCCAAGTAACGCTGCATTGGTTCTCTCACCAGGACCAGGTGCCCCCCATGAAGCGGGTTGTCTAATGGCGTTAATTGCTCTTCTTGCTGGCAAAGTACCTATGCTGGGGATATGTCTAGGGCATCAAGCTATGATTGAGCACTACGGCGGAAAAGTTGAGCGGGCAGCTCAAGTGGTTCACGGTAAAGCCAGCCCCACGTTTCATCAACAAAAAGGCATATTTAGCCATCTGCCCTCACCTCTTCCCGTTGCTCGTTATCACAGTCTCGTCGCCACACAGGTGCCTGACTGTTTAGATGTGATTGCAACCACAGAGGCGATGCCGATGGCCATCTCCCATAAAAGCCATAAAGCGATTGGATTTCAATTTCATCCTGAGTCCATTCTCACCACATTAGGTAGCCAACTGCTTACCCAAACTTTAAACGAATTAACCGGTATGAACAGCACTCAGGGAGCCAATACATGAGCCAAACCGAACAGCCTACTGAACTGCAACCAATATTAGACAAGCTCTACTCAGGTCAGTCAGCAACTCGATTGGAAGCCAAACAGCTGTTCAGCAGCATCATCGCAGGTGAGATGAGTGAGACCGCGATGGCGGGCATGTTGGTCGCCATGAAGATGCGCGGTGAGAGCATAGATGAAATATCTGGCGCCGCCGACGCCCTTCGCACCGCAGCGAAAGCCTTTCCTGCGCCTTGCGAAGCAACCCGAACAAAAGGCGTTGTTGATATCGTAGGCACAGGTGGTGATGGCCACAACACGATTAATATCTCTACCACGGCTGCTTTTGTCGCCGCGGCGTCCGGTGCTAATGTCGCAAAACATGGTAATCGCAGTGTCTCAAGCAAATCTGGCTCTTCGGATCTATTAGCACAGTTTGGTATCGATCTCACCATGGCACCAGAAACTGCGCGGGATTGCTTAGATGAACTCGGGCTCTGCTTTCTGTTTGCCCCTCACTATCATGGCGGCGTTCGCCATGCAGTGCCTGTTCGTCAAGCATTGAAAACCCGCACTCTGTTTAACGTACTCGGACCGCTGATTAACCCATCACACCCCGACTTTATCCTTCTTGGTGTCTATAGTCCTGAGCTCGTTAAACCTATTGCTGAAGTATTAAAAGCCTTGGGGATGAAACGTGCCATGGTAGTCCATGGAAGTGGGCTCGATGAGGTTGCTATACATGGCGACACCTTAGTCTGTGAGCTCAATAACGCAGAGATAACCCAATACACCTTAACACCTGAGCAGTTAGGACTCCCCCAAAGTAAACTCACAGATTTAGAGGGTGGAACACCTGAGGAGAATGCCCAGTACACCCGCGCAATCTTACAAGGAAAAGGCCAAGCAGCCCACCAGCACGCCGTTGCGGCGAATGCCGGTTGCGCCCTCTACATCTCAGGGGTTTCCGATAGCGTAGAATCGGGCACTCAACTGGCATTAGAAACTATCGCCAGCGGCAGAGCTTATCAACTACTTCAGCAGCTCGCCAGCGCAAGCAGTGCAACTAACTAATATGTCAGGAGTTACAGTGAATCAAGCAGCCACAAATAGTGCCAGTAATGTACTGACTAAGATAGTCGACACGAAAGCCGCCCATATCGCGGCCCTTAAAATTCGTTTTCCAGAAGCTAAACTAACGCCTAAAGTCTCAGACCGAAGCTTATTTGACGCCTTAAAAGCCCCTAATGCTGGTTTTATCTTCGAATGTAAGAAAGCCAGCCCTTCCAAGGGATTAATTCGCGAACATTTTGATGTTGAAGCAATAGCCGATATCTATCATCACTATGCGGCTGGCATTTCGGTATTGACTGATGAGCAGTTTTTTCAAGGGGACATGGATTACATTCCCAAAGTGCGCGCTCGCGTTAAGCAGCCGATACTCTGCAAAGACTTTTTCGTCGACAGCTATCAGGTAAAATTGGCCGCTCATCAAGGCGCCGATGCTATCTTGTTGATGCTGTCAGTACTCAATGATGAGCAATACCGCACGCTGGCGACTGAAGCTGAAAAGTACAACTTAGATATGCTAACTGAGGTCAGTAATGAAGCCGAACTCAAGCGCGCCATAGATCTCAATGCTGCGATTATAGGTATCAACAACCGAAACCTGCGTGATCTATCCACTGATCTGGGCACCACGCAGGAGCTCGCTCCCCACATCCCAGCCGATCGCGTGGTGATCAGCGAGTCCGGTATCTACAATCAAGCTCAAGTACGTCGATTAAGCCCTCTTGTCGATGGCTTTCTTGTTGGCAGCTCACTAATGGCAGAAGCCGATCTGGATCTGGCTTGTCGCACCCTTACTTTAGGCCATAACAAGGTATGCGGCCTAACTTGTAGTGACGATATTCTTGCTGTAGCGAAGGCGGGTGCCGTTTATGCGGGCCTTATCTTCTACCCTAAATCGCCACGTTCAGTGAGCCGAGAACAAGCCCAAACCTTAGTCAAGCAGCACAGAGAAACTGGGCCTAACATCAAGTTCGTTGGCGTCTTTGTCAACGAAGAGCCCAAGGCGATAGCCGAAACAGCCAAAGACCTTGATCTCTTTGCCGTTCAACTTCATGGCAGCGAGTCTGAATATGAGATAGAGCAAGTACGTCAGGCTTTAAAAGAACTCGCTTGCCCTGCGGTGATCTGGAAAGCCGTTGCAGTGGATGCCGATAAGGCGCAGCAGACAATTCAAGTCCCCGCCAATGTTGATCGCGTGCTATTTGACAGCAAAAGTAAGCAAACTGGTGAAATACAATTTGGTGGCACTGGCATCGCCTTTAATTGGCAACAGTCATTACCGAATAAACCAGCTTCGATGCTGGCGGGTGGGTTAAGCCCTGAACTTGCCTCAAGTGCAAGCAAGCAGGGATTTTATGGCTTAGATTTTAACTCAGGTTTAGAAAGCGCACCTGGCGTAAAAGATCATACAAAGATAAACGCTGCATTTAGCGCACTAAGAGAATATTAACGAGTACTAACGACTCATACACTTTTTTGACTTATGCCCGCCACTATCTCGTTCACGTGAGTGGCACCTAAAAAGGCAGCTCTATTTAAGGATATAAAATGACTAAGCTCGACCCCTATTTCGGCGAATATGGCGGCATGTATGTGCCTCAAATTTTAATGCCAGCACTCAAGCAACTTGAAACAGCATTTGTTGAAGCTCAGGAAGATGAAGCATTTAAAACTGAATTTAACGATCTGCTAAAAAATTACGCTGGCCGTCCTACAGCGCTCACCTTAACTCGTAATTTAAGTCCTAACCCTTTAGTGAAAATTTACCTAAAGCGTGAAGATCTCCTTCATGGTGGCGCTCACAAAACAAACCAAGTATTAGGTCAAGCTCTGCTTGCAAAGCGTATGGGTAAGAAAGAGATCATCGCCGAAACTGGTGCTGGTCAACATGGAGTTGCAACCGCTCTTGCTTGTGCGCTTCTTGACTTAAAATGTAAGGTTTACATGGGCGCAAAAGATGTTGAGCGCCAATCGCCTAATGTGTTCAGAATGAAGCTGATGGGTGCTGAAGTGATCCCAGTAACATCAGGCTCCTCCACCCTAAAAGATGCCTGTAATGAGGCGATGCGCGACTGGTCAGGTAGCTATGATAAGGCCCATTATCTACTGGGAACCGCAGCAGGACCACACCCTTTCCCGACGATTGTTCGCGAATTTCAGAGAATGATTGGTGCTGAAACGAAGAAGCAGATTCTAGAGCGCGAGGGTCGTCTACCTGATGCGGTTATCGCCTGCGTCGGCGGTGGTTCTAATGCCATCGGCATGTTTGCCGACTTTATTGATGAAGAGTCTGTCAAATTAATTGGTGTTGAACCTGCAGGTTTAGGTATTGATACCCCAATGCACGGCGCGCCACTTAAGCATGGTAAAACCGGAATATTCTTCGGTATGAAAGCCCCATTGATGCAAGATAGGGAGGGACAAATTGAGGAGTCCTACTCAATCTCAGCAGGCCTCGACTTCCCATCAGTGGGTCCACAACATGCCCATTTGGCTGCCACAGGCCGTGCAACCTATGAGTCGGCCACCGATGATGAAGCATTAGAAGCGTTCCAGCTACTAGCACGAAGTGAGGGGATCATCCCTGCATTAGAGTCTGCCCATGCACTCGCTTACGCCGTCAAAATGGCAAAAGCCGCAACACAGGAGACCATATTGGTGGTGAACTTATCGGGTCGAGGCGATAAAGATATCTTTACCGTTGCTGATATTTTAGAGGAGCGCGAGAGGTCACAAACGGGCCAGCAAAAAGAGGAGAGTGGCAATGACTGAATCTAAACAAGCAGGCCGTTATCAGGCAGCCTTTGCCAAACTTGAGGCAAAAAACCAGGGGGCATTTGTTCCTTTTGTCACCTTAGGCGACCCTAGCCCCGAAATATCTTTAAAAATTATCGACTGTTTAGTTGAAAATGGCGCCGATGCGTTAGAGTTAGGCTTTCCTTTCTCAGACCCATTAGCCGATGGCCCGGTTATTCAAGGAGCCAACCTACGCTCTCTTGCTGCTGGCACCACACCAAGTCAATGCTTTGAGATGCTCAGTACAATTCGCGCTAAGTACCCAGAGTTACCCATAGGGTTGCTTCTGTACGCAAACTTGGTCTATGCCAATGGTATCGAAAATTTTTATGCGAAAGCTCAAGCGGCAGGTGTTGATTCAGTGTTGATTGCCGATGTACCTGTTGAAGAGGCTGAACCTTTCATCACGTCAGCTAAAGCCCATGGAGTGGCACCAATCTTTATCGCTCCGCCCAACGCAGACAGTGACACATTAAAGCTGGTCAGTGAAAAAGGTGAAGGATATACCTACCTTCTCTCCCGTGCAGGAGTGACGGGCACAGAGTCTAAAGCTGGTATGCCGATTGACGATATTCTCGCTAGGCTAAAGGAGTTTAACGCAGCCCCGCCCTTGCTTGGGTTCGGTATTGCCGAGCCCGCTCAAGTGAGAGAAGCGATTCAAGCTGGCGCAGCTGGCGCCATATCAGGCTCTGCGGTGGTAAAAATCATCGAAGCAAACAAAGATAATGAAACAGAGCTTCTCACTAAGTTAGGTGAATTTACCCGTAATATGAAGGCTGCTACTTAGCTTAATAGATACAAAAATAGCGCCCTTTGGCGCTATTTTTGTTTAAGAAGCATGAACAATTAATGTTTCATCACCCTTCGCGAGCTAAGTACTCGATGATCTGCTCCATATTAAGATCGAACTCATCGGCTCTTACGCACTTAACAATATGCTCAGTCTCCATCGAGGCCAAATCAATATTTTGTGCCATCTCAAACTGTTTTGGATCTAGCCGGTAGAAGGCTTTAACTTTTGGGCGAACTGGGTTTTTTTTATTGTGACTCTCAACGATAGCTAAGCGGTTTGAATCAAGCTGAACAATAGCCCCAACAGGGTAAACCCCTAGGCACTGAATGAAATTATCAACTAAATCAGCATCGAGTTGATTCTCTTTGGCTAGCGCCCTTAAGATACTGAAAGCCTTAACTTGTGAGTAGCCTTTTTTATAACAACGGCTAGATGTCAATGCATCAAAGATGTCGCAGATAGAGATCATACGTCCATAGATAGAGATCTCATTACTCTTCAGTCCGTTAGGATAGCCCTCACCATTAAGCTTTTCATGATGCTGAGCTGCAACTTCCAAACTTAATGCACTGACGCCCGGCGTTTTTTTGATCGTATTAATAGAGTGAGTGGCATGACTTTTCATGATGTTGAACTCATTATCAGTCAACTTTCCAGGCTTATTAAGAATAGCATCAGGTACCATGATCTTACCCACATCGTGCAGAAAAGCCCCAATGGCTAACTGACTGACAATCTCTCTCTCCAACTTCATATGAAAAGCAAACATGGTGATCAACACAGATACTGCAACGGAGTGTTCTAGAAGATATTCATCTTTATGTCGTATATTAAGCACGCAAGAGAGCGCGTCTGGATTGTTAAAAATGATCTCTATAGATTCATCGGTCACCTTACTAACCGAGTTTAGATCCAATGAAAATCCATTTTTTGCCGCATGAAATAACTTTTTCTGAATATTTTTCGACTCATCAAAAATTTGCCTGGCTTTCTCAACCTGCTGAGTAAAAGAGGGAGCAGTGCTTTCAATCACCAGCGATAGAGCAGACAAAGGCTCATCTCTTGTCTTACTGGTATCAATAAGGACGCGCAAAACCCCTTTACTTCTTAAATTCTCAATAACGCCTTCACTCTCTAACCAACTGGCCTTGGTTAAGTGAAATTTTCCTTTCGGATAGGTAATGTCCAGAACATACATGCCAACACGAACATTTGAAATATCTTGTTCGACGATCATAAATTGAAACCCTATTTCCTAAAGCAGAACCTCCGACTCTCGATACGAAAAATGATTCGAGGCGTTAAGTTCAAAGTATGGTTCACAAAGCAATCAAAGACCAGCACCCTCCCTAGTAAAGCTCCTGAAGCTAATATACCGACACAAAACAGCAGCATATTAACACAAGAATAAAATGCCGATACTAATATTGATCAAAGTTAGGTGCTATACACACTTCATTGAACAATAAACTGTCATGGTTTTTAATCTCTATTTAAACGGCAAGATCACCTTTGTTCTATATCACAGCAGAAAATAATGAAAAATATCAGCTGCAATAAAATAAAGTTCAACTTGATAGCTGTAGATATTAAGTCACCAACAAACACTAAGGTCAAAAAACAACCAAAAAATTACTTTTTCTTACATTTAGAATAACTCTCTTTTCATTGGCGAATAAACAGACACAAACCCCAATCTGCAGAGCCAGTTAATATAAAGAGCTGACACATACCTTTATATAAAACTCATCGACTTAACAAAAAACAGAGAAAGTAAGAGCATTTATTATGTACATAGAAAATGACTAGCCGAGTCAATTATTACTATGCATTATGAATAAAACAAAAACACAAGCATCTGTTTATCTAAGAATTTTATCCAGTAACAACTCAACAAAGGGACGCGCATGAGAGATAACTCATTACAACCATCATTACCGCAATTCAACTCTGAACAAGATAAAATAAAAAGAAAATTTGATATTTCAATTTCAAAAACAGATTACAACTACATGTTCAGCTATTTAGAACCTATTCCTATTGCAGCAAGCGTACCTAAAAGCGAAGAGTTTAATCCAAACTACGAGTATAAGGTTTTACAAGTTTTTCTTCCCTTAGCTGAGAACTTTAAATCTGTCATCATCAGCCTAGTAGAAAAAGAACTTTTTGATGATCTGCCTAATAACATGCGCGCTTCAATCGAAGCAGTTGAGGTTGCACATCACAAGTTAAAAGCAGCAATGAGCGAAGGCTCAATAAAAAAGTACATTCATGAAGTAGAATATTTAAACGAATTAATTCATGCCTTGGCCGAAGTACCTAAAGAACTAGAGTCAGCTATTCAAGGAGTGGCCAGATTACCAAAAGATCTCATTAAAATGGTCAAAGGTCTGGATGAGGTTTTTAAGGAATTTCTAAAGGAGGGTTTCACTGCATTTCTAAAAAACAGCATGTACGACATGCTTGCTACCGATGATGATCGAGACTACCTAGCGGCAACAAGCACACAGGACTACCTCGATCTATTTAAAACACTTCCTTCTCCTGAATTACTCAGCATAAAAAGACAGAGCTGGATGCCCCGAGATGATGAGCAGGAGATCTGGCAGCAAGATTGGTATTTCGGTTATATGCAGATAGCGGGATTTAACACCACCAACCTCAAAGGGGTTCAACTTAGCAATAGCCACTCCCCTGAGATCATCGTATTGGCAGATCTGTTGAAAAAGATGCCGATAACCGACACAGTGTTTCAACAAGTCATAGGTAACAATGAGCTCACCCTCTCTCAAGCCGCCGATCAGGGGTTATTGTACGTCTGTGACTACGCTATGATGGAAGGCCTAAAAGGCAGTGAACTTCACGAGAAGCAACGTTACCCCCATGCACCTATTGCCCTGTTTTTCTGGAACAAGATCCCACCTGCCGGTTACCCATCTACTGGAGCAATGCAACCGGTTTGTGTCCAACTAGCTCAAAAGTTTGACGAAGAGTTAGCGCCCATCTACACCCCAAATGATTGCATGAATAATCAAGATCCACTCGGAGTGAAGTGGCAAATAGCCAAAGCCTTTGTGCAAAATGCCAGTGCTATCCAACATGAAACCGTTGCTCATTTAGGAGCTTGCCATTTAACAATTGAACCTATGATAGTGGCAGCGAACCGTCAACTAGCACAGTCGCATCCCTTGATGATACTGCTTAAACCTCACTTCAGATTCACACTCCCAATAAATGATGGAGCAATTCATAGCTTAATTGTACCAGGCGGAGTTGTGGCTTCGGTGCTATCCACCAGCCATGAGAGCAGTGCAAAACTGATTGTAGATGCCCATGAAAAGTGGCGCTTTGATCAGCAGTTTCCTGACACTCTTTTTAAACATAGAGGCGTATGTGAGCAATCACTGCCTAGCTTCCCCTTTAGGGAAGATACTTTAGACCTGTGGGAGTCTATTCAGGATTTTGTAGAGCAATATCTTGCTCTGTATTACACAGGAGACTCACTGCTGGAAAGAGATAGGAAGGTTACTGAAGATTACGAGCTGCAAAACTGGATCAATGAGATGGTTAATAGCCGATGTGCCTCAATTAAAGGGATGCAAGGGCTGGTGAAAACAGATAACAGTGAGCAGGCCTATCAAATTCAAGATTTTAACTATCTGGTCAAGGCTGTCTCTTTAATTATCTACACAGCTAGCGCTCAACATGCATCGGTTAATTATGCACAGTGGCCATTGATGAGTTATCTTCCAAGCGTATCAGGTACCCTCTATGCCAAAGCACCAACTCGCTCAGAGGAGTTAACAATGGAGAGTTATCTCAAATATCTGCCTCCTTTAGATGTCGCTCTTTATCAAGCCACATTTGGCTACCTGTTGAGTAATGTTCAGTACGATAAATTAGGCCATTATAGTGACGATCCGAGAAAGTCCTATTTTGAAGACCCTCAAGTCTCCCCACTCGTTACAGAGTTTCAGATGAAGCTAAATCAGATTGAGCTCACTATTCATCAACGTAATAAAAGCAGACCATTTCCCTACCCTTTCCAATTACCTTCTATGGTGCCCAATAGCATAAGCATCTAACTCAAAGAGTTCATGCGAAAGGTTAATCTCAAATCGGTGCCAGTAAAAATATTTACTATCACCGATTTTTAAAATAACAACAGATAACATCAAAGTTAATGATTTGTAAGATATTTGTACTTACTAATGGAGGTAAATCCTTTAAACTAGCTCGATACGATTAAAATAGATCCGAAACTTTAAAGCTCAATAGAATATTAGCCAATTCTCTTTTTGGCGATGTCGTTGAACTGGGTTTCAAGGAGAGAAACTTGCGTCTAATTTCCATTAATTCACGGCAGATATCAAAGCGTGTATTATTGACAGGCATCATGTTTTTTCTCTATGGCCTTCTATATACATCAACTCTTCATGCCGCCTCACCGGACGCAATAGACATATCGACACATCATCAGGGGCAAACAACTGGGGACAATTACTACTACCTCGTTGATAAAAGTAATGCTCTGTCACTGAGTGATGTTATCGCAAATTCAAGCTGGACAAAATCTGAGCCTAATATCACCAACCGGGGCTTTACCTCCGCCAGCTCTTGGATGAAGTTCACCCTAAAAAACAGTAGCCAAACTAACTTCAATATTATCTTAGAGTATGTTGAAGCTTCTGTAGGCAGCATAGATGTCTACCATAGAAGACTAGGTTCTGATGAGGAGTTCACCCACGCTAACTTTACTTTTTCAGCACCTGTCGAAGCACGAGAAGTCAGTTTTTATCGTCCAGCTTTTGAACTTAGCCTGCCCTATCTCGAATCCCATGAGGTCTATGTCAGAATTTTCCCTGGTGATGAGTTCCCTATGCATAGCTTTACTGCCATGAGGATATGGGATCAAGCCAGCTTCTATCTTGCAACGCATATCGAGCTGACCTTCCTCGTTATTTTATTATGCACTGAACTCTTTATGGGCTTTGCCACCCTACTAGTCTTCTTTATCTCACGGGATAAGATGTTCCTCTACTACTCAATTTTTGCTTTCTCAATCGCCTCTCTTTTTGCTTCTCTAAGTGGTGTTTGGGGCTACTTTTTCGCCCGAGAAAGCTACCAACTCTGGATGGTTGTACTTCAGATAAGCTTAAGTCAGATAGCGGCAATCTGGTTTGTCAGATGTTTTCTGAATATTCGCCAGATCTCAAAAATGATAGACAACGCCCTGTTAGTGGCAATTGCGGTCTCAATAGCTGGCGTCATAATTAACCTATCAGGCTACCCTTATTACCCAAGATTGATCATCGATAACATTGCATTTCTCTATATTTTATTGGTGCCAATCGGCCTATTTGCATGGAAAAAGGATGTTCCCCACGCAGGTCTTTTCACCTTTAGTTGGGCTGTATTCATCTTAGGCATGCTCACCGCCTCTTTGCGATTAAGAGGCTACTTAATCGACTCCTTCTGGTTGCAGTGGCTCATCTATCTAGGTGGCTTTATTGAAGCATTTCTGTTGACGACCATCATGGTACTCAGATTAAGGGATATGCAGCACGCAAAATTAAAGATAGAGCTAACACACAGACAACACTTAGAAAACTACGCTAACGAACTCTCTCAGCAGGTTAAGCTGCAAACAAAGCAGCTACTCGAAGCAAAAGAGAAAGCGGAAACCGAGGCTAGAGTTGATATCTTAACCGGGCTAACTAACCGCCGAGCTTTTATCGAATCAGCCCATGGCTTTTTAGCAAGGGCCAACCGCCAGCCAGAAACTCACCTTTACCTGTTGATGATAGATATTGACCATTTCAAGAAGATAAACGACACCTACGGCCACTCGGCAGGTGATGCGGCGCTTGTTGCGGTCGCCAACTCCCTATCAGAAACCATACGCACGATCGATGTTGTCTCTAGATTAGGGGGAGAGGAGTTTGCAGCCTTAATGGAAAATAAAGATCCTCAAGGTGCAATCAACCTCTCTGAAAGGTTACGTAAAGCGATCGAGGAGCTTGTGATTGAGCATGAGGGACAACAGATAAAGCTAACCACCTCTATTGGAATCGCAAAATGGGGGCCCATGGACAACTTAGATACCTTAATGAATCAGGCTGATCGTGCTCTGTATCAAGCAAAAGAGTCTGGCCGAAATTGTGTCAACTCTAGCTGTTTTGAGCATCATCAGCTTAGACTTGTCTAAAGCAGGCAAATTTAGCTTTAGCTAAGCGGTCTAAATGTTAATAAGCTTGATGCTCTACAGCTAAAGCAAAGTCCCACCACACTACTTTCAATCCCTAGTTGCTGATAAAACATCAAACGAGTGTTAGTTGTACAAGCACTCAATCAACCAAACTTCCCTAAAAACCAAACCCACAAGAATTAATACCAATCAATAACCGTGAAAATGGGGAGTTCGTTTTAACTCAACGTTTAAACAACAAAATATTTTTATCATTAAATATCAATAAATTGATTAAGTATAAACTCGATTTCACAACTTTTCACTTCGATTCAAGACTCTTCAATCCAAGTTTACTTATATGAAGTTGAAACATTAAATACACGTTTCAAACATAACAATAACAAAGATAAAAACAGTGATTGATTGTGTGAAATCAAAGTGGTTTTTAGTCCTAACAACCTTACTAGGACAAAATAATTTCAGACATAAAATCCAGTTCAATATGACCTCTCACAAGTATGAATTCGGTGATTCATTCAAAGTGATGAACCGATAAATCAGATGTAAATATGAGAAAAATTATAAGAACATGGAGCAGATAATGAAGATCCACAAGAGAAGCTTACTAGATTCAGCAATTAAGCATGCACTATTTGTTGGCGCAGTATCGATGCCAATGCTCAGTTTTGCGGCTGAACAAAGTGAAACGACACCAAGCCTTGATACCGATGAAGTAGAAACGATCCAAGTTCGCGGGATCCGAGGCAGTGTGATCAAATCACTTAACACTAAACGCTATTCTAATTCAGTTGTCGATGCGGTGACCTCAGAAGATATTGGGAAATTTCCCGATCAAAATGTTGCCGAATCACTTCAACGTGTCACAGGTGTTTCCATCACACGTAACTTTGGTGAAGGTGAACGTGTCAGCATACGCGGAACAACAGAGAGTCAAAACAGAACTTTATTAAATGGACAAGCTGTTGGCTCTGCGGATTGGTGGACTAACTCTCCCGCTAACCGTGGTTTTAACTACACCATGCTCCCCTCCGAAATCGTATCTGGTTTAGAGGTTTATAAGTCGCCAGAAGCGGATATCGACGAAGGCTCAATTGGTGGTACTGTCATTGTCAGAACCCGCAAACCACTAGAGCTCGAGTCCAATAAATTTGCAGGCTCCGCATTAGCGCAATACAGTGAAATATCTGGTGAAACCGACCCTCAGCTTTCAGGTATGTACAGCTGGAAAAACTATGATGAAACCTTCGGGGCACTTATCTCTGTGGTTCGTCAAGAGCGTAACCTAAGACGCGATGGGATTGAATCATGGAGTTGGACCGACAGAGATATCACTCTCGAAGATGGTACAGTATATAAAGATGTCTACAGCCCAGGGGGCGGTGGCTCGGCTATGTTCCAGCAAGAGCGTGTCCGTACGGGTATCAATCTCAGCCTGCAATATCGCCCAACGTCGAACTTAGACATGACATTTAATGCATTAGATTCGACCCTCCAAGCTGATAATGAAAACCAAAACTTCCTCTGGTTACCTGGTTACGGTGACTCTCAATACACCTCTGTCGATCTCATCGAGCATCCAGAAGTGGGAACCATGCTCACCGGCGGCACCATAGGGTTGTCACCTACAGGTGATAATATCTTAGATGAAACTAAGGTCAGAAACTCTAAACTTAAAACCAAGTCCTATGATTTTAAAATCGATCATATTGGCGATCTCTGGAGCTCAAGTGTCCATTTAGGCTACACCGAAGGCACAGGTGGCTCTCAAGCAGACCGAAGCGTTGGTTGGGGCGGTAACTATGTACACAGTTTCGACGCCTCCTCTGCACGAGATGTTAAAACCCACTATGGTGCCAACCCTGCCGATGGCAGTAAATGGGATCTTAACTTCCTGCGCTATGATAGAAATGACGCCAAAGATGACGAGTTCTATATTCAAGCCGACTTTGAACGAGATATCGATCTGGCTATCTTTAGCAAAATAAAGTTTGGTGCAAAATATCGCGATCACTCCCGTTTCAACACGAAACAAACCACGGATAACCGTACAGATCTTGGATGGAACCTTGCAGATTACTCCCTGCCTATGCCATCAGACTTCCTTGAACATCAAGGTTCAAGCGGCACCTTAAAAGACTACGCCATTACAGATTCTGACAAGGTACGTAGCGAAGGCGATGCACTAGGTTGGAACTATCGAACCTTAGAGGCAAGTACCTTCGACATAGGTGAGAAAATCTACGCCGCTTACGTTAAAGCCGATATCGATGTGGAATACCTTCGAGGCAATATAGGTGTGCGTATCGTGCAAACCAACCAGTCTTCCTCAGCGTTTGTCGGTGAAGAGGGACAAGGAGTTTGGACAACAACAGATAAAGATTACTTGGAAATTCTGCCAAGCCTAAACTTAGCCGTTGACCTTGATGACGATGTTATCTTAAGAATGAGTGCATCGCGCGTCATGTCGCGTCCAAATTATGTGGATATGACCTCATCAACCTCCTATAACCTAGAAACCCAAACGGGTACAGGCGGTAACCCAGATATCGACCCATATCTAGCGACTCAGTTTGACCTTGGTGTTGAGTGGTACTTCAATGAAGCGGGTATCTTCTCTGCCATGTTATTTCACAAAGATATCCAATCCTTTATTGAACAAAAAGGCAATCTAGAGATCCATGAAAACACTGAGATCTTAGTCAATCGCCCCATTAATGGAAACGGCGGAACCATCATGGGGCTAGAGCTAGGCTATCAGCAGGAGTTATTTGAGAACTTTGGTATCTCAGCAAACTACACCTTTGTTGATGGTGAAGCAAAAGACGGTGAAGGCAATGATGTCACTATACCTGGTAACTCAGAGCATACAGTGAACTTAAGCTCATATTATGAAAATGAGGACTTCAGTGGCCGGATCTCATACAACTACCGCACAGGCTACGACACAGGTTTAGGATGGCCAGGTTACATCGATGACTACGGTCAACTCGATGCCAACATTAGCTATCAAGTTACTGACAATATCACCATTGTGCTTGAAGCCATTAACTTAACAGACGAACAAACATTCAGCTATCAACAAGAGGGGGTAGACCAAGCACTAACCGGCCTCTACGCAGATGGCAGACGATTTGTCACAGGAGTACGTTTTAATTTCTAGTTGCGACTTTTATCCTCCTTAGTTGTTTCAAGGGGGAATCTCTCCCCAAGGAATGGACCTCCCTTTCCATCTCCTTGGTTACACGAGTTTTAGGGTCATGTCTAAAACTCGTGGTTTTTTTTCTAAGCTAACCATTAAACCTAGAAAACCTCTCGTTTTGCTAAAAATTAATCAAGCATTCACTAATTAAACACAGTAGAATAGTAAACAGAAAGCAACTATTTTGTTAAGGTTCTTAGAGCTATAACAGTAATTAACAGGTCCAAACCTCAATGGCACCAACGAATAGCCGATAACCTTACGACGATGATGAAATTTTACCTTTCAATTATCATTTTTTTATCGCTGGTATTCTCCTCAAACTCCAGAGCGGACTTGTTGTCGGCAACACTTGAGTACAATAAAGGTAACTATCTCTCCTCCTATCAAGAGTTCCACCGACTGGCCCAACTGGGTAACCGTGATGCCATCTTTAACATAGGCGTAATGTACCTTCATGGCCAAGGGGTCGAAAAAAACCTAACCTCAGCTCACTCCTGGTTTCTACTTGCTGCAGACTTTGGTGTCGACGAAGCACGCTCTGCAGCTAGATTGATTGAGGTAGAGGTCGATGACCAAGAGGGACTTGATAGAGATTACCAGCTATTAAATCAAAAATTTAGCTACACTATATTCAGTCGTGATCTGCAACCCATCTTCAGTCCCATTCAATATAATGATGATAAACAGCCTAAGCGAACCTATACCTTAGATGCGAAATATCCCCAAGAGGCCTATGAGCAAGGTCAAGAGGGCTGGGTCTGGCTAGATTTTGATATTGACCAATCAGGAGCTGTCAAAGATGTTGAGATTTTAGACTCCTTCCCCGACAACACCTTTAACCGTGCCATCTATAACGCAGTTCGCCGCTGGCGCTACGAGCCCTATATGGTTAATGGCAAGGCTCAAATTTACCGTAACCGTTCACTCATCTATCACTTCACCACATTTAAAGGCAAGCGCTACCAAGAGAGCTTTGCCAGTCAAAAGCGTGAATACCAGAAGAAAATTAACCAGTTAATTGACAGTGCAGAACAAGGCAATGCCATTGTACAGTACTATATTGCTAATTGGATGATAGCCGATGAGCACAATGCGACACGCCTGCTCAAGTTTCATTGGAGTGATGACAATGCAGGCTCTCAACTCCTGCTCTCCTCTGCCAGTAATGGTTACTCCAACTCACAATATCGTTTAGGTTCCAGTCTATTACGTGGGGAATATACACAAGCAAGTCGCCAAAAAGGATTAAATTGGATCTTGCTTGCGGCTCAAGGGGGATTTATTCATGCTCAATATCGACTGGCTAGAGAACTTTTAGATAGGCAGCATGTAGAGTTTGATCAGGAAAAGTCCCAGCGATGGATGAAAGCTGCCGCCGACAATGGTCACTTCAGAGCTATCCGAGATCTGGTCAATCAAGGTATTGATGCTAAAGATTTTACCAGCTCTCTGCACTACCTTAAATTAGGTTTGAAACAGGATGACTCTCACCCAGATCTTCTCTTGGCTCAAGCAAAAATCTTTAAGCATCAAGGGCAACACGCTCTGGCGGTAAAAAAAGCACAACAAGCCTTAAAGGAGGCAAAAGATAGAGGCTGGTACACACAAGAGATCAGTCAATACCTTCAAAGCTTAAACTAATCCTGTCTTTAACATCGTTTATTTTCTTTTTCAGCTTTATTTATCTAGCTCCATCTTCCTCTGTAGCAGGATATCTGTTTCAACATTTTCAACTTTAGAGTAAACCACCCGTTTGCCATCATCCGATGCACTAACACTTAAGGTCAAAGCAAAATCCTGCTCATGGTTACCAATATGACTTATCAAGCGGTTATGGTTAGTATCAAATTCATAATAATAGAGCTTAAGTAACAAGCCTTGCCTCACCACATAATAGATCCCCTGCTCTGTGATAGCTGGACGATACAAGCTTAAGGAGGGCTGAAGATCATAAAGCCCAAGCTCTGGAGCAAGTTTAAGTGACAAGAAATCAGCAATGCGAGCCGAATAATTGATAAAAGAGGGGTTGAGATTTTTCATCGACACATCCTGCAACTTCCCCTTCTCTTGGCCTGTCTCCTCCACTGGTGTTGATGTCCCTAGCTGAAGATCATACATCCAGGGCTGCCACTCGCCTTCATCCAATGCAGAGAAATGGATACGTTTACCATCTGCTGACCACACCACAGCATCAAGCTGTTCATAACCAGAAACAATTGGCACCATATGTCGACTAAAGGTATTAATTAAGTAGAGTTTATCTTCTGTGTCACCTAAGAGGATATTCTCTCCATTTGGTGACCATAATAGGTAATCAGGCTTGATGTTTTCTGCAAGATTTGTGAGTAAGCTGGCCGCTTTTTTATGTTTATGCTTTAACCAGATCTCAACATGACTCAGCCCATCGGCAGCGCCACGCTGAAAGGAGACAAACGCCATCTGATCTCCCTCTTTTGACATGGTAGGTAATATATCTGTGCGAGCTGATGAGGAGACCTGTCGGCTTTTCACCTCACCACTGTTCGATTGATGATGAAGGTCGATATTATACAGGTTCACATTAACCTGCCCTTCAGAGTAAGCCAGTTGCTGGGTCACTCGATTCACGTCGATATCGGGAATAAAGCCTATCGGATCATGCACCACTTCGCTTTCACCATCGAGTGACATTAAGCGTAAGCTATTATTACCTAGCCAAAAGCTTTCATTAACGTTATGCCACTTAAGCCCCCAGTAATCTTGCTCACTGCGATCAATGACTTCACTGGTCAAATTAGCAAGGTCAACTAATCTGAGTTCAAACCACTTTTGGCGTTTTTCAACCAACAACATCAACAAGCTCTCTTTATCAATATCCATCAGCAGAGGAGAGAACTCTGGGAGATCTCGCTGCTGAACTATCTGAGGCGAGTCATCATTTGACAGACTGATCTTAGTCAATATGGCTTGATTATCTCGCCACCTGCGGCGATACAGAGTGTCACTAGATACCCAATGCATCTTTTGCCTGCTATAGCCTGGTTCACAATCTCCCAAGTGCCTATCTGGACTCAATCGCCAGGTCTCTACTGGGGTAGAGACTGACATAATGCGGATATCACAACTGAGGGGATCATGACGATAATAGATAAGCCACTGACTATCTGGAGACCATTCAGGAGCTTCTTCGCTGTACCCTGTACTTTTAATCGAATGGATAGTCTCTGTTTGTGAGTCATAGACAACCAGATCCATCTGACTGCGATTGTCTGAGATCTGACTAAAGGCCAGATAGCGTCCATCGGGAGAGTAACGCAAAAATCCCTCTGGACCAGGAACAGAGGTCAACCGAGTTTCATATTCATAGGTGGGCAGTGATAGGCTAGGTTTAGTCAACTGAAATAGACCGAACATCAATACCATGCCTAAGGCGATACCAATCAAAGCCGTCGTCGGTTTTGAGGTACGTTTAACCACGCTTAACCCTTCAAGACTCTCAGGCTCCTTAACCTCTTCAATCGTCGCAATTAGCTGATAGCCGACCCTAGGGACTGTGCGAATAAACCTAGGAGTACCTTTATCATCTTGAAGGGATTTTCTTAGCTGAGTAATGGCTTGAGAGACAGAGTTGTCACTGACAATAGTGTCATGCCATATCTCATCCATAATCAAATTACGTGATACAGCTTCACCGTGGTGTTTAATCAGTAATTTAAGCAGGGCAAGCTGCCTGGCCTCAATCTCGAGCCATTCTCCATCAATCAAGAGTTTAAGTGCGACAAAATCGACCTCAATCTCATTGACCATTACTTTACTGGAACAACTTAACGACATTTAAGCACTAAAAGCATGTTAACTATTGGTTAATTACAATAACACAGAGTAGTATGTAAGCGTGCATATTCTAAGTCGCTGTATTAGCTATATCAATAATAAATATAACAGCCTGGTGCATGCACAACTAAGAGAGGTTAAAGGGAAAACCATCTCTTAGGGAAGAATAATTAAATATAACTATAAATATTAATTAATTAGCTCACGATTACAGGGTGCCTTAGACCGGTTTTATCCCAGTTAAGCAGTGGCTAAAATTGTAGTATCAGGATATTACTATGAGCATCTCATCTCTGCGCTATCTACTCCCTGTGTTGTTACTCCCTGTAACAACTCAAATCACTTATGCCAATCAAGCAGGCTCTGAACATAGCGATGCTGACACGCTTGAGAAGATTCAGATCCGCGGGATCCGAGGCAGTGTGATCAAGTCAATCAACACCAAACGCACCAGTGTCTCAGTGGTCGATGCCATCACGGCAGAAGATATTGGTAAGTTCCCCGACAAGAACGTAGCCGAATCTTTGCAGCGTATTACAGGTGTCTCACTGACACGAGTTCAGGGAGAGGGGGAAAGAGTCGGTGTTAGAGGAACTGCGCCTAGCCAGAACCAAACCTACATCAATGGCCAGAATATCGCATCGGCAGATTGGTGGATCTCCTCCCAGCCTAACCGAGGGTTTAACTACACTATGTTGCCCTCGGAGATTGTCAGCTCACTTGAGGTGAATAAAGCCCCCGAAGCTGATCATGATGAAGGCTCCTTAGGTGGCTCCATTAATATCAAAACTCGCAAACCGCTGGAAACAGAAAACCATATGTTTGTGGGTACGGCTCAGATGCAATACAGCGAAAGCTCTGAAGAGCTCGATCCTCAGCTATCACTGCTCTATAACTGGATTAATGAGGATGATAACTTCGGTGCACTTATCTCACTCATTCGCCATGAGAGACACCTAAGGCGCGATGGGCTCGAATCTTGGGGCTGGGCAGAGCGCAACTTTAATATAGATCAACAAGGCCGTTTATCTCAAACCCAACAAGAGAGCGCCGATCTACAAGATATTTGGAGCCCTGGAGGCGGCGGAAGCGCGTTATTTGAACAACACAGAGTACGCTCAAGTGCCATGTTATCTCTTCAATATCAGCCAGATCTGGACTGGAATATCGAATTTGAAACCCTCTACTCTCAACTCGACGCCAACAACAGCAATCAGAACTTCCTTTGGCAGCCCAGTACGGTTTACGGCAGAGGTGGAAAGATTAGTGACTACCAGATCCAAGATAACACTTTAACCTCAGCCACCTACAGCCAAGTTCCCACAGATAACCCCAGTGGCATCCCCTTCAGCACAGCGATGGAAGCGATTTGGCGCGAATCAAAAATCGACACTAGCATCTATCACCTACTCGTTGAGCATGAGTTCGATTACTGGAAAAGCCAATATCAGATTGGCTATACCCGTGCCAGTGGTGGCACCAGTGGTGACTTCACCTCTCAGTGGTCAGCCAATACTGATTTTACCGTTAACACTCAAACAGCAAGAGATATTCAAACTCAATATACCACCTCACCACTACAGGGGGATGCTTGGGCCATCAGTGAAGTGAGGCAAGACTCACACAACTCAGTTGATGATGAGCTGTTTGCTCAGATAGATTTTGAGCATCAACTCGACAGAGAGTTTATCGACTCCATAAAATTTGGTGTTAAATACAAGCGTCATACTCGGGACTTTATTCGTTACCGCTCCCGCAATGGTGGCTATCAAGGCCTTGCTGGCGACTTAGGTTGGACACTTGCAGACTTTCCCGCCAACTTCCCCGATAACTACCTAGAGGGAGTAGGCTCACTAAATACGCTAAAACGCTATGCTTATGCAGATACAGGGGCGTTAAACTCAGCTTATAACGACCTCAACTTTATCCGCACAGAGGAGAAACCAAGTAGCTTCGATATCAAGGAAAACAGCTACGCTGGCTACACTAAGGTTAATTTTTCAGGTGATAGCTACCGAGGTAACTTAGGTGTGCGTGTGGTTCATACCCAGCAAACGGCCTCAGCCTACCAACAAGTTCCCTCCGATGATGCTGATAATCTGGAGTATCTCTGGAGCACTTCAGATAAAAGCTATACAGATATTCTCCCTAGCATCAATATCGCCATGGACTGGCGAGAAGATCTCGTCTTTAGGGTCGCTGCATCGAAAGTGATGTCGAGGCCTGAGTACCACCATTTAATGCCATCGACTAACTATAATGTGACTCAAGCTCAAGGCGCAGGCGGAAACCCAGATCTGGATCCCTTCAGAGCCACCAAGTTTGATATCGCTCTTGAGTGGTATTTCGATGAAGCAGCCCTACTCTCAATTGCCCTCTTCCACAAAGATGTCAAATCCTTCATCGATATCAAACGTTATGAGGAGGAGTATGAAAATATTGAGATGATCATCAACCGTCCCATCAATGGTAGCGGTGGCACCATTAGAGGCGCCGAGCTCAGCTGGCAGCAGGAGATCATCTATGGAGTCGGCATTATCGCTAACTACACCTACATCGATGGGGAGCGTAAAGATTCTGAAACCGGCGAACATATCAAGATCCCCGGCCACTCAGATCATAGTGCTAACTTAACCAGTTACTTTGAAAATGACTGGCTGAGCACTCGTCTCTCCTACAACTACAGAACAGACTTCGCCACGGGCATAGGTGAGGAGGTAAGCGATGATATTGGCCAGCTCGATCTCAACCTCTCATTTATGCTGACGGAGCAACTCTCTCTGGTTTTTGAGGGGATTAATCTCACCGATGAGATTATTTACACCTATGAGAGGAACCAATATGCCCCCGTAGGTATCTACAGAAACGGAAGACGTTTTTATGCTGGCGCAAGATTCTCTTTTTAAGAGCGAGTAATACCGATCAGTATTAAGGCCGATAGCTAGTTCTTTTGCGGTCTTTACTGGCATGTTACACTCACTTTTTAAAAATCTTATTTAGATAGAGATCTATGAAACAACTGCTCGATTTTCTCCCCTTAGTGATCTTTTTTGCTGTCTATAAAATGTATGATATTTACATTGCCAGTGGTGCCCTTATCGCGGCGACGGCCCTGCAGCTGATAGTGACATACGCTCTGTATAAGAAAATTGAAAAGATGCACCTGATCACTTTTGTCATGGTCACCTTTTTTGGCACACTCACCCTGATTTTCCATGACGATGCATTCATAAAATGGAAAGTAACAGTGGTTTACGCTCTATTCGCCATTGCACTAGCTGTCAGTCAACTACTCAATAAACCAATACTTAAGAGTATGTTAGGTAAAGAGCTAGTGGTTGCTGATAAGATTTGGGCTCATGTTACTTGGTACTGGGTTAGCTTTTTCGTTGCCTGCGGCCTAGTCAACATCTATGTTGCCTTCAGCTTGTCACAAGAGACCTGGGTTAACTTTAAGGTTTTTGGTTTAACCGCCCTAACCTTGATCAATACAGTCATCACTGTGGTCTACCTCTTTAAAAATATGCCTGAAGAACATAAAAAAGAGCTGAATAAATAACAGCAAACACTTCCAATACTCACCCCTTATGGCCTAGCCCTAGCTGGGGCCATAAATCGAAATAAAGCTTTACTTTCAATGTAAAAAGGAATTCACCATGTGGTATATGATCTCCTCCCAAGATGTTGAGAATAGTTTAGAAAAGCGCCTTGCTGCTCGTCCAGAACACTTAGCTCGACTGCAAGAGCTGTCAGATGAAGGTCGCTTGCTGATCGCAGGTCCACACCCAGCCATCGACAATGAAAATCCAGGAGAAGCGGGCTTTACAGGCTCACTCGTGGTTGCCGACTTCAACTCCCTTAGCGAGGCTCAGGCTTGGGCCGATGTCGATCCTTATATCGCCGCAGGTGTTTATGAAAATGTCATCGTTAAGCCCTTTAAACGCGTACTGCCCTAGGAACTCACTATGAAAATTGTCTCATTTAATATCAACGGCATTCGCGCCAGATTGCATCAACTCCAGGCCCTTATCGATAGCCACCAGCCTGACATTATCGGTCTGCAGGAAACCAAGGCCCATGATGATGTATTCCCAGTGGCAGATGTGGAAGCCATGGGTTACAAGGTCCACTATCACGGTGGCAAAGCACACTATGGTGTCGCTATGCTATCTAAACTTGAGCCAGTTAAGGTACAAAAAGGTTTCCCCACTGACGGTGAAGATGCGCAGCGTCGCATGATCATGGGGACATTTACCCAAGAAAATGGCCGCCCATTAACGGTACTCAATGGTTACTTCCCTCAAGGTGAAAATATCAGCCATGAGACCAAGTACCCAGCTAAGCGTCAGTTCTATAAAGATCTAATGATCTATTTAAACGAGCACCATAGCGCAGATGAAGATATTGCCGTGATTGGTGACATCAATATTTCACCGATAGATCTCGACATCGGCATCGGTGAGCCAAATGCGAAACGCTGGCTTAAGACAGGTAAATGTAGCTTCCAGCCAGAAGAGCGTGAGTGGCTAAAAACACTGATGGACTGGGGACTGCTCGATACGTTCCGCGAACTGCACCCAGAGCGCGTTGATCGTTATTCTTGGTTTGATTATCGCAGTAAAGGGTTTGATGATAATCGCGGTCTACGTATTGACGTAGTATTGGCAACCAAATCACTCGCTGATCGCCTAGTCGAATCCGATGTGGATTACGATCTACGCGGCATTGAAAAGCCCTCAGATCACGCACCAATCTGGAGCAGTTTTAAGTAGATAAACTTTGCTTACGTAGTCGACATAAACCCCATGATTGAAGCTTTCAATCATGGGGTTTTCTTATTGCAACACTGGCTAGCGTTACCACATAAAAAATAGAACCGCGTAGAAAGCGGCTAAACTGATTTACATTACTTCACAGGCAACGAGCCATCTGTAACATCGACTCGACGACTCAATTCAGTCACTGGTGACAAAGATTCATAATTATTAGTAAAGGGTTGGAACAGTTCAAAATCCGCAGAGAAATCATATTCCTCTTCATACTCAGCTAGCGGCGTAACAGGTAACCACTCCATTGGCAGATAAGGGCTATCAACTTGCACTTGATAACCAGCTCGCCAAGCTATTTTTGCGTAGATAAAACCAAACATAGACATCAAATGTTCTGTTAACCCAAGAGCACCATCAAAGTTACGAATTTTTGCTTTTGTTACTGTTAATGTGTGCAGCGCCTGCTCCATTGCTGACACATCACCTTTAGCCAAAGCAAGATAAAACTCTTGATCTATTTGATATTTGGCCATCTTCTTTCCTGGTGGATGAGCCAAAATATACTCAGCACGTTCGCCAAGTAGCTCCCACTTGCTCTGCATAGCCAAGATCGCCTGAAATGCATGATACTCAGGGCAACCGACACGGTTTCTTACCGCTTTGCCACCCGTTACACGATATAGTGGCGAGATAAATTGGCTTTGCCAATTAATTAACGGCTCATAGTCACTCACTAATGCCATAAAATGACAAAAAGCGCCCTGCCATTCACCACTCGCACCTTGGTAGTACATCCTTTCTAGCTTTGCTGCTGTATAGGCATGTTGACGTAACTGCAGTAGATCACCATCTTGAAACCACGATAGTAAAGACTTGGCAGAACTGTAATCGCTCAATGTCAACAAGCATCCTTGCTTTGAGCCTGTATTGGTCTCAATTGCGTGTACGGCTTGACCAATAAAGTGACTAGAACACCCTATACCTTTTAACCGCTCTAGTCCTATTTCAGGGCATATTTTTGCCATAATCTTTAGTACCTTTATAAGCCTATCTCACTGGTCTGCTAACAAAGAGTATCTTGTACTCTTGTCCATTGCATCTAATTAATAGCAACAAATAACTGTTAATAAAACTCACCATGAAACACTTGTCTCAATATCCTAGCAAAACAAATAAACAGAACACCTAATATATTGTATTTATTCAAATTTATCTTATTGGCATGCTTGTTGTAATCATGGGTAAACCTTAATAAAAAGGAGAAAACCATGAGCAATAATGACCACTCTACATCTAGGCGTAAGTTTCTCAAAAACACAGGGATAGGTGTTGCAGGGACAATCGTAGCCTCCACTTTATCAGTGACGGGTTCTGTAGCAGAAGAAGCTAACAATATTAGCCTGCCGGACTCACCACACGTAAGTAAAACCTTGTTGAAAATGGCCAAGGACATCTATCCCCACGAGATGATCCAGAACAAATATTATCAAAAAATTGTCGATGATTTGGCCAAACAGCAAAAGAGGTTAATCGATGAAGGCGTTGCAATGCTTGATGAACAGAGCATTGCAAAATTGGGCTCCCCCTTCTTACAGGTCAATTACGAACCCGATAGAGTTCGCTTGTTACGTTCAATTGAAGAGACCACTTTCTTCATCAAAGTCCGTACAGCATTGATGTTTGGACTATATGACAACCCTGAACTCTTCCCTCTGTTTGGCTATCAAGGTTCATCAGTAGAAAAAGGCGGTTACCTCAACCGAGGGTTAAACGATCTTGATTGGTTAAGCGAATAATCTCACTTACAGAGGAAATAGACATGACAAATATAGCAAAATTTGCACTCGATGATGACAGTCTGGTCGTCATTATAGGCTCTGGAGCTGGCGGGGGTACTGTCGCTAACGAGTTAGCTCAAAAAGGCATAAGTTCGGTTGTTTTAGAAGCGGGTAAACGCTTTACGCTCGAAGATCTAAAAAACAATGAATGGGAGATGTTTATGAAGCTGTCATGGCTTGATAAGCGCATCTCAGCTGGAGGTTGGCACCATTCAAAAAACCACACTAACTTACCCGCCTGGATCGTTAAAGGTGTCGGCGGTTCCTCTATCCACTGGGCCGGTGTTTCTCTTCGTTTTAAGCCACATGAATTCAAAATGAAAAGTACCAACGGCAATATCGAAGGAGCAAATGTCGCCGATTGGCCAGTGACATATGAAGAGGTAGCTCCCTACTACGTAAAAGCCGAACACAAGATGGGCGTAACAGGTAAAGCAACTGATACACCTGATTTACCTGAAAGCAGCCACACAAAACTGCACCGTATCGCAGCCGAGCGCACAGGGATGACTTTTACCAATGCACCGATGGCCATCAATTCAGTGCCTAATGATGGTCGACCTGCCTGTCAGCAAATCGGCTTTTGTATGCAAGGTTGTCGTATTGGCGCCAAGTGGTCAACCATGTACACCGAGCTCCCCAAAGCTGAAGCAACAGGTTTATGTGAAATACGACCTAACTGCATGGTGTTAAAGATTGAGCACGATGAGAGTGGTAAGGCTACAGGTGTGCTTTATGTCGATAAAGACGGTAATAAGAAACTGCAAAAAGCGCGAATTGTCTGTGTTGCTGCCAACTCAATTGAATCACCAAGGCTACTGTTAAATTCAGCCTCACAGATGTTCCCCGATGGGTTAGCTAACTCATCAGGACAAGTGGGTAGAAACTACATGGGCCACGTTACTGGTGGTGTTTATGGTGTTTTTCCTGAGCCCGTTAATATGCATCGCGGCACATCAGTGCCAAGCTTAATCACCAGCGAGCAAGCGAATAAGCCTGAACGGGGTTTTGTCGCGGGATATACCCTGGAAGTGTTATCTCTCGGCTTAGGTTTCTTATCTGCCTTTTTGAAGCCTGGCACTAGTGGTTGGGGAAGAGAGATAGCTGAAGCCCTTGAGAACTACCAAAATATGGCCGGTGTATGGATTTGTGGAGAAGACCTTCCCGTAGAAACGAATCGAATCACACTGCACCCAACCGAAAAAGATCAGCATGGCCTTCCCGTCCCTGTCATCACAAAAACAGATCACAATAACGATGTAGTGATGCGCAATCATGCATATTCGCAGATGGCAAAGCTCTATAAATCTGTCGGCGCAACCAAGGTACACAACTTACCCGCTTATCCGAGTAGCCACAATATGGGAACGAACCGTATGAGTGAACACCCCTCCGATGGCGTCGTCAATAAATGGGGACAAGCACATGATGTTCCAAACCTGTTTATCTCTGATGGCAGTCAATTTGTCACCAGTGCCGCCGTTAACCCCACCCTCACGATTGTCGCGCTCGCCATTAGGCAAGCAGATCATATTGCAGGACTAATGAAAAGCGGCCAAGTGTAGTCAGTTTGTCTTTGTGGCGTTTGTGGATTCTTATCAATCTATTGCTTACCTGATTGTTTAACTTGGGTATTTACCATAAACGCCACTTTTTTATTCAGGAGAGAACAATGTTACCAACAAATGAACAACGTCGATGGATGTATCGAAATATGCTCATCAGCCGTTATATGGAAGAACGAATCGAAACCATCTATATGGAAGGAAAAAAACCCATCTTCAATATGGCCAACGGCCCTATTCCTGGAGAGATGCACCTTTCTAATGGTCAAGAGCCTTGTGCAGTAGGTGTATGTTGCCATTTAGGTACTGAGGATATCGTAACAGCAACCCATAGACCCCACCATATTGCGATTGCTAAGGGAGTCGATCTCAAAAAAATGATGGCCGAAATTTTTGGTAAAAAAACAGGATTAAGTGGTGGGCGTGGTGGCCATATGCACCTGTTTGATAAAGACGTTAACTTTGCTTGTTCTGGCATTATTGCCCAAGGTATGGGGCCCGCAGTAGGCGCGGCATTATCACGTAAACTACAACGAAAATCTGGTATTGCTATTGCCTATATTGGCGAAGGAGCCGCAAATCAGGGAGCATTTCACGAAACACTCAACTTAGCTTCTGTGTGGAAATTACCCGTCATCTTTATTATCGAAGATAACGATTGGGGGATCTCGGTGGCCAAATCAACATCCACATCAGTGAGCAAAAATAGCGACAGAGCCGCAGCCTATGGAATGCCAGGTATCTTTATAAAAGACAACTGTCCTGACCAAATATTTAGTGCGACAGCTGCTGCCGTTGAGCAGGCTCGATGCGGCGATGGCCCCACTCTAATCGAAATAAAAACCTCACGCTTAGCTGGCCACTTTATGGGGGATGCTGAAGATTATCGACCAAAAGGGGAAAAAGAAAACTTGCTTAAAAATGACCCTATCCCTACGTATCGACAAGCTCTGCTCGATGAAGATGTCATCACAATCGAAGAAGATAGCGCGCTTGTTCAAGAAACCCAGCAACTGATCGAGGATGCCATCACTTTTGCTAGAGAAAGTGACGAGCCCGCACCTGAAGAAGCATTAGAGCACGTATTCGCTCACTAGTATTCATCAACAGAAGGCCTAAACAATGTCTGCAACGAATAAATTAACCATTGCACGCGCAATGGCAGAATCCCTAGCTCAGGAGATGAGAACCGACCCTAATGTCTTCATCATGGGGGAAGATATTGCCCAACTCGGCGGTGTCTTTGGTAATACACGAGGGCTGTATACTGAGTTTGGAGAAGAGCGCATCCGTGACACGCCCATTTCAGAAACGGCCTTTATTGGCGCCGGTGTGGGCGCAGCAATGGACGGCATGCGTCCTGTCGTCGAATTAATGTTTGTGGATTTTTTTGGCGTCTGCTTTGACGCCATATATAACTTAATGGCGAAGAATATCTACTTCTCTGGCGGCCACTCAAACGTTCCTATGGTGATCATGGCTTCTACTGGCGGTGGTTACTCTGATGGCGGCCAGCACTCCCAATGTCTTTACGCTACCTTTGCACACCTACCGGGGATGAAAGTCATCGCCCCCAGTAATGCCTATGATGCTAAAGGGCTTTTAACCGCAGCAATACGCGACAATAGCCCGGTTATCTATCTGTTCCACAAAGGCCTACAAGGCATGGGTTGGTTAGGCACAGAGCCTGCTGCCATTAACCAAGTACCAGAAGAAAACTATCAGTTAGAAATTGGCAAAGCTAAAACTGTCATCTCTGGTACTGATATCACCATTGTAAGTATTGGTATGGGGGTTCATCACGCGTTAAAAGCCGCACATGAATTACAAAAAGATGATATCAGTATCGAGGTCATCGATCTGTGCTCATTGGTCCCATTAGATCGCCAACATATTATCGAGTCGGTAAACAAAACGGGCAGGCTGATTGTCGTCGATGAGGATTACCACAGTTATGGCATGAGTGGCGAGATTTTCGCGTCTGTCATTGAACATGACCACACCATTTTCAAAACCCCGCCTCAACGAATCACATACCCAGATATCCCTATTCCATTTAGTCGACCAATGGAGCAATGGGCCCTGCCCTCAACCGAAAAGATTATTCACGCTTGTTTAACGATGAAGGAGAAATAAAGATGGCACAGGCAATAATTGTACCCGATGATTTATGGGAAGACGATGATGCAGAGGGCGTTATCACCGCTTGGCTAATTGATGACAGTAGTGAGGTTCAGTCAGGGCAACTTGTTGCAGATGTGATGGTTGAAAAGATTCAATATGAAATACACTCTCCTTTCTCAGGCAAAATATCCATCATCAGTCACGAGGAAGAGGTTGTCACTAAAGGATGTACGATAGCGGAGGTGTCTTAAGTGGAAAATACACTAAGTAACTTAGTGCACCTCAAGGGCGTCAGAGGTGCGATAGCCAAAAAGATGATACATAGCTTACACAATAGTGCTCAATTAAGCTTCCATGCAGAGGCCAATATTTCACCACTACTGAATTGTAAGCGACAACTCTCTGAACAGGGCAACAATGTCTCCTTACAAGATATGCTGCATTTAGTCATCATTGCCACATTAGGCCGTCACATGCACCTGAATGGGAAATTGGAAAATAATACAATAACCTATGATCCAGACATTCATCTGTCCTTTGCAGTGAGCTTAGAAGATAACTTATTAGTGACGCCAACTATTTTTTCAGCTCAACATCTCACCATCACTGAGTTGCAACAATTAAGGCATGAGGCAACCAAGAAAGCACAACAAAACGAGCTAAAACCCAAAGACTATACTGGTGGTAGCATTACCATCACGAATTTGGGTTTATCTAGGGTGAAATATTTCACCCCAATCTTAAACACTCCCCAAATCGCTATTTTAGGTTTGGGGGCAACCACTGAAAGCTACAAACTCAATGCAAAAGGTGAATTAGAGGCGACAAAATTAATGGGACTCTCCTTAACGGTTGATCACAGAGCCATTGATGGGGTTCCTGCAGCCAATTTTTTGTCTGATTTATGCACCAATATTGAAGAGATTGAATGTGAATAAATCAATATTCATGGATCCAGTAACAGCACTTTCATGGGAGAAGAACGCACTTGAACGAATAAAAGTAGACGGTCAATATCGTCTACTGGTTTGGGAACCAGAAACAAGTGTCATGGTGTTACCAACAGGTCCTCGTTGGAAAATGCCACCTGAAAGTACCAAGCAGATGAACAAATTCGGATGGCAGGTTCAATACCGACAAACAGGCGGCTCCCCAGTACCGCAAACATCTGGGGTTATCAATTTAAGCATGGTTTATCCGTGGCCAAAAGATAATCCCTTATCAATGTCCGGTAGCTATCAGCTACTCATCGACATATTAACTCAATGGTTAGGCCATTACTGTATACAGGGAGAAACCGGCGAGGTCGAAGGCGCTTATTGTAATGGCGCCTATAACTTCGTGGTCAAAGAGCAAAAACTTATCGGGACAGCCCAACGCATCTCATCAAATACCAACCAACAATATTTTGTTTTAGCTCATGCCTTTATTTTATTCGATGCGGGTATTCCACAACTGATAAAGGCAGTAAATCATTGTTATCAGTCACTCAATCTAACAGAGGTTTTCGATACCTCAGCGATGACATCGCTCACTCTACTTGACCCACAACTCAAGGGAAAAAAAGCGGCGCTCATAGAAAACCTTGAATCTACAACACACGCAATACTCAAGGCGCATAGCCAACAACAAAACGCGTAAAACTAGACTGGGATAGTGATATATGCTAATCCTAGCTAAATTAACAATTATCTAACAGAAGACATATGGAAGTGAATAAAATATAAAGTTAAGGTTTGGACATGAGAAATTCAGTGATAGACCAGCACATCTCAAACGTATACAGCTCTATTGAAAACAAGGGTATAGAGAAGAATGTCGTTATTAATTCCTGGAAACGATGTATTGAAACCTTCAAGCTTGACCCTCTGAGTCGCCAGCCTTCCCGCGTATTAACCCATTCCGAGCTACAGAATCATACCTATCCTATTGAAGAATTTATCACTACCGCACGGGAGGGGATGAAAACGCTTTATGCACAAGTACAAGCACTCGACTATGTGGTATTACTTTGTGATAGAAAAGGAGTCACTGTCGATTATATTGGTAATGATAGACTGAACAAAGAACTTAGAAACTCAGGGCTTTACCTAGGTGCAGACTGGAATGAAAGGCATGCAGGAACCTGCGCAGTAGGAACATTAATCAACGAACATGAGCCGATGACGATACATCAACAAGATCATTTTGACATTGTGAACACAACATTAACTTGCTCTGCTTCGCCAATTTTAGATCACGATGGTCAGTTACTGGCTGTATTAGATGTGTCTGCACTGCACTCGCCAAAAGAGAAAAGTAGCCAACATTTACTGCTAAAGTTAGTGCAAATGCATGCTAGATTTATCGAGTCAGCACATTTCCTTAATTACTATCGCGAACACACCATTTTAAAGTTTGATTTCAATGTCTGTACGTTATCAACTAATTGCCCTAACCTAATCGCATTAGATAACCACAACGTCATTGTTGGTGCCAATCAAAATGCACGAAAAATCATGGCACGTGAACTTGGCATTAAAGATATCACCTCTCAACTGTTAACTGGATTTGAATTTACTTCACTGTTTGAACTAAGTAAAAGCAAAAACACCGCTTCATTTGACTACTATTTATTTATATCTAGAAATACGGGACTTTCATTTTTCTGTGACATTCAAACACCTAAAACAAAGAGTAAAAGGCTGTTTAATCCAGTACAAAATACCACTCATGAGCCTGTAAATATCGTAGCAGAGATAGATAAGCTTGCAGGTCATGACCCTTCCATGTCTAAAGTCAAACAGCTGGCCAACAAATTTGCTCCCACAGACATTAATATTTTAATTAGAGGAGAAACCGGCACAGGTAAAGAAGTACTTGCTAAAGCCATTCATGACAGCAGTAAACGCAGTGATGGGCCTTTTATTGCCGTGAACTGCGCAGCTTTACCTGATAGTTTGATTGAAAGCGAGCTGTTTGGTTATAAATCAGGCAGTTTCACAGGTGCAAACAGTAAAGGTAAATCAGGGCTTATTCTCGCGGCAGATCAAGGCACACTTTTCTTGGATGAAATCGGCGATATGCCCTCCTCCTTACAAACTAGGCTGCTGAGGGTTTTGGCCGAAAAAGAGGTCACTCCTGTAGGCTCAGACAAACCCATCAAGGTCAATTTTCGGCTCATCAGTGCCACTCATCAAGAAGTTGCACCACAAAATGCGCCGAATAAAAACGATTTTAGAGCAGATTTATACCACCGCCTTAATGGCGCAACCATCAACTTGCCGCCACTGCGTGACCGACAGGATATCTATTATCTTATCTCCAAGTTGATAGGCAAAGAATCAAATGTGAACTTGTCTAAATCCAGTTTAGAGGTGCTCACTGAGTACGCTTGGCCGGGCAACATTCGCGAGTTAAAGAATGTGATTAACTATGCCTGCACCCTGTGTGATGGAAAAGGGATACGATCAGAACATTTACCTGATTACGTCTTTATCCGTGATCCATTTATCGTTAACAAACACAGTCACTCTCCTATAAGGCATCTCGAAACGTTATCCGAAGAGGGACAAGAGTTGTTACTAACGCTGAGAAATAATAATTGGAATGCGACGGCTTCAGCCAAAAAACTCAACATTGGACGAGCTACACTGTATAGAAAAATGAAAAAATTCAACATTATATCTCCCAACAATACTGACCTAACTTACTAGCATTCACATTATCACAATAACGAGAAATACATTCTAATGGGTAAAATACTCAACTCTATCCCATCGCAGTTCTATCTTTATGGTCTAAACAGGGACACAAAGATAGAACAGATCGACTTTTAGTTGTTTTTAATCATCTCTATGAATATCCATAACATCTATCAGAGCCAAACTAGAAGTACCACAGCACACCGCTACTGACAGTATTGGCTTCAGAATCACTAAAACCTGTTTGAGACGTCGTGTGGGATGTATATTCCAAAGTAAACTGCAGACCTTTAGATATATCACGCACATAAACAATGGAGTGCGATTGATTCTTTGCGCCCTCTATATCCGTATTCTCAGTCACGCCATACTGTACAGACAACTGATTATCACCAAATTTATACCCCATATTGGCAAGAAAACCTTGAGTCTCCACAGCATTACCTAACTTATCCGTAGCTCCAACAAACATAACCCCATCTCCAAGCCCATCGCCCTTAAAGCCTGAAAGGTTTGCGGTAAAACCATCCCAAACCCACTTAGCACCTAACTCATAACCTGTTGCAGTAATTTCTCGCCCAGTATTGCCCGACAACTGCGCTTTTTGCGTCACAAAAGAGGTCCAAAGCTTACTCCCCCCTTCAATGTCATAGCTCATTGACCCTTGCAACATAGGAGTATCAAGGACGTTGTATATTGGGCCACCAATTGAGATTGGATCAGGCTGAATATCCACAGGCTGAAAAACTCCAATACTCGCTTTAAAGCCATTGATTACCGGAGTCGAATACGTGATTTGAGGCTGAAATGACATATAAGTATAGCCAGTTGCTACAGCACCAAATGTGGTATTCAGAGCACCAGCAGCTTCAGCATGGGTTCCTACACCTGGGATAGTGATATCAGAAAACGTCGCATGGTATTGAAATAGAGCCGCATCTCGCCCCACCACTAATTTTCCGAAATCGCCAGAAATGCTGAGTGAAATATTGCGTATATCCCCCACATTTTCACTTCCAGCGATACGCCCACCAAATTTTGATGGATTAGATGTACCTGGAGCAAAACCAAAATGTCCTTTTAAGTCCAGATCGTTTTCAGTTTTGTATGAGGCGACAAAATTAATCCACCCAGGTAAAAAACCATTTTGAACCGATGCAGTATCTTTATTATCAACCGCATATTCACATGCCGAAAATGTACTCCACTGACTTGAGTCTGGAGCGACATCACAATCAGTTTGCGTGTAAAATCCACCGACGATACCATTAATATCCATGGAGAAATCACCTTCACTATATCCAATTGCATGTGCAACATTCGTTAAGCAAGCCATAGACACTAAAATAGAAAACCTTATGGAATAAAGTAATTTGTTGTTCATATAAATCCCTATTAGTTTGTTTTATTTTAAACGCATAATTATTTGCGCAATGTCATATCGCACAATCCATGCCAATAAAACAAACAAATGCACTCGCAATGAAATAAACAAAAACAACACTTGATTTCAATGCGTTACCAAACGTTAATGACTCGTATAAAAAACAAAACAAGAAACAAATATAATTCAAAACAGAAATAAGCATGAGATAATCTAAAGTGAAACAACTGTCTCAATGCGTTACATCTATGAATTTAATTAATAGAATAAGTCTCGGATGAGGTTTTATTTATAATGCTAAAATTAACAAGCAGGCTATTTTAATTTATGGTTAACATGATTAAGTAAGGAGTACTGGTTTACACTCGACAAATATTGAACTCTAGAACATTCATACTAGAGTAGGAATTAACACCATTGCCCTTTGGTATATCCAGACTAAGGAGATCATGATACTGATCACCGCGACTCCTTTTCGCCACTGTTTTAGCCACCGAAACTCTAGCCATTCAATGAGTGCAAATATCAAAATAAGTCCCCCATAGAGTAATACCTGTCCAGCCTCAATACCTAAGTTAAAACCTAACAAAGAGTGCAGATCGAAACCTTGGTTTTGAACAAAAACTTTATTCATCAAAAAAGAGAAGCCAAAACCATGAATTAAACCAATGAAAAATGACACAAACCAATGGCCGACATCACTGCGCTTAACTAAATTAATGGTAGCCATATACAGAATCGTCATTGCTATTGCCAGTTCAATCATAGGGATAAACCAGGTTCCCTCTAAAGTGCTAATTGTCGCTCCCAGAGTCAGTGTGATCATATGGCCTAAGGTAAAACCTGTTACATTTTTAAAAAAAAGCATCATTGTTGAACAGGATAATGTCATCAATACAATAAACAACATATGGTCCAAGCCAGTGAAAATATGTTCTATTCCCATCGTAAAAAAATCGATGAATGAAGAGCTTGAATGATTCAGTAAAACCCCCTCACTCAATGTACCAGGTATTGTTTTAACACCGATGTTCACCGACTTTGGGTATGTGATCACGTTAACTAGCCAGTCGGTAGCCTTGAACTTTTCCCCAGCGGTACTCACCAAAAAGATATCCTCTGAAAAATCTGCACCACTAAAGGTCACCGAAAAATCAATCACAGCATCAAACAGCTCAAGTGGATTATGTGGAAACATCTCTCCAGACATGGCTAGATAGGCATTATCTAGGTTGTTGAATACAGGTCGGTCATGAAAGTTATGAATTTTTATTTTACCAACTTTATATTCAAGCCTCCTTCCTTCAGCAGTCTTTAAATAAAATTCTTTCATGATGATTTTTTTAAATTGTGGAAGCTGCTCACGTATATCCACTTCATATAAATAATATAAAGCCTTTGTTCCATTCTTTTCTATTTTTGTAAAAGGAATAGGTTGCTGTTTATCAATACCAGCCCAGTTAGAAGGAAGTAATATTAAAGGTGCTGGAGTTCGAATATGTATAATAATTAAATCATTATTATTTATTGGCTCAACAATGATATTGCGAGTAATTGCTTCGCCAAAATGAGCAAAAGCTGACAAAGGCATAATAAACAAACTGATTAATAGCATTGTCTTTTTAACACTAAGCATAGAATAATACCTTGCTGTACTGCTTGATGGCTTATTTAACGAAGTTAGTGACCCCTTAACATGCTCAACCTACAGAGCAATAACAGACTAATCTCAATGGGCTTAATTATTGTTATTGTATTAGTCTTACCCATTGAGATTAAACTAGTGGATATAACCGCTAGTCACGAGGATCCCATAAACGACGGTTCGTTGCTTTTTCGTATCCTTGACCATCAGGGTAGCTAACAAGCTCTAACTGTTGACCCCAAGGAGCCATAAAGTAAACCCAAGTTAAGCCTTCCATTCCCGTGTCGGTAAATGTATGTGGTTCGCCGAGAATTTTAATATCTTTCTCTTTTAAATACGCTACCGCGTCATCCATATCTGTGACATAAAATGCGATATGATTACCACCAAAATCGCTGTTTTTAACATACTTCTTGTTTTGATCTGGCGAGGTGTATTCAAAAATTTCAAAGTTAGTCCCGTTTTCGCAACGAACCATATGAGCAACTTTTATCACCGCTTTTTTATTCACATTCAGGTTATCAACCATCCAGTTATCATTAAAAGGTCCAAATGGCCCAATAGAAAAATAGGATTCACATCCCATCACATCCACAAAAAAGTCCACCGCTTCCTGCATATTCGGCACAGTAAAACCAAAATGCTGAACCCCCTTCATACCTGGAATAGCTGAGTTTGCACTCACACTGATTAACAGCGTAAAAACTAATAATACGTATTTCATTTTATTTCCTTAACGTTTGTGAATGTTATAATTCAACGATAAGAAAGCAATAAAAATGCCACACACCTAAGTAACTATTTTAAAAGAGTAAACCTTATCCACAGTAAGAAGTAATACACTCATATTTAAATATTGATACAGGTGTCTCACTCACTATAAGCTGGAAATAAATCGATAGAAACTGTGGTTCTAAAACAAAAAAACGCCTGATAAATATCAGGCGTTTTAGATAGTCCTTAGACAAGCGAGGATTAATCCTCTTTGTTTATCGCCTCTAATTTAGCTTTATGATCTAGCTCGTGAGCTGGCATCTCTTTATTGTCGCTCTTGAGGTAGTGATCCATCCAGCGCATCAGACGCAGATGATAGTCATACTGAGCCGCCGCTTTGCGGTTACCATGGCCTTCGCCTGGGTAGTAAACTAAACGTACATCTTTACCTTGCACTTTCATGTAGCGATAAAGCTCCATTGATTGTGCTGGATGAACACGTGGGTCATCTTTACCATGCATAATCAGCAGTGGCGTCTCAGACTGACCAGCCCAGTAAATGGGGCTGCGCTCCAGGTACCACTGCCACTTATCCCATGGGTAAGAGCGGGCGTGCACAAGATGCATCTCATTAGAGATATCGGTAGTACCAAACTTAGATAACTGGTTGGTCACACCAACAAACATCACGCTAGCAGCGAAGTGTTTAGTCAGTTTTGTTGCGGCCCAAGCGGAAGCGTAACCACCGTATGAACCACCAGTAATACCAACTTTCTTGCTATCGACTAAGCCCATATCAACTAAGTGATCTTTAAACTCGACCAAGTCATCAAACTCTTTACCAGCATAATCGTTCTGGCCTAGCTTTGAGTAATCAACGCCCTTACCTGTACTACCACGGTAGTTAGGGTAGAAAACAGCATAGCCTTGAGTTGCACCTAGCTGACCTGGACGAGAGTAGTTGGTTAACCAACCATCTTTGTCATGGCTTTCAGGGCCACCGTGGACGGACATGATGAGCGGATAGCGCTGACCTTTTTTATAATCCAGTGGATAGATAAGCACACCACCTATCTCGACACCATCTTTGGCTTTAAAAGAGATAGACTCCTGCTTTGCAAAGCGTTTGTCATCTAACCAAGGGTTAGAGTTGCTGACCTTAGTCGCTTTATGCTTGTTGCCGCGCAGCAGATAAACTTCATTTGGATGTTTAGCTGTATTAGCCCGTAAAGCGACAGTTTTATCAGAGTCAGAGATACTTAGCTGCGAAGCGATAAACTTGCCCGCTTTGACCACCTCTTTGTATTTATTGCTACCTGGCTTGATTAAGCCAACTACTGAATCAGTGTTGATATTGGTGATAAAGTAGAGTTCATTCTTACCCTTTTTCCACTCAAAATCACTCACATGACCTAAATGATTTGGTAACCACTCAGAAACCTTACCTGTCTTAGTCTCCGCGAGGAATAGACGACCCGCTGCGGGGTCATGCTTGTCTTCAGCCCCAAGAATCGCGACATATTGACCATCATGGGAAAACTCAGCATCACCCAGTTTTCCTTCTGTGATAAAAGAGGTCACCACCTTTTGGTCCGCAGTATTAACGATATGCCACTGGGACTTCATGTATTTATCATCAATCAAGGCGGTAGGCTGAGTTTTGACTAACATCTGCTCACCATCTGCTGACCACTGCACATCAGAGACATAATCTTCGATGTTCCAGGCAACTGGCGTAAGCGGCTTATCACTAACGGCAAGATCAACCACAAATAGTTGCTTGTTGGTTAAGTCCTCTTCATAAACCTCTGCCATAAAGCCAAGTTTTTTAAGCTCTTTAACACTCTTATCTTTAGCAGGCTTAGCGATAACGGCTATCTGCTTACCATCATGGCTCAGGGCATAGCTGGCAACATCAGTCCCTTTAAGCTCAAAGGTTTTCTGCGCTTGACCACCACTAAATGGGATCTGATACAGGGCAGTAAACTTGTCTTCACCCATTTTAGCGAGGAAGTAGATCACACTGCCATCGGCCGACCACTGAATATTGTTAACCGTGACTTGCCCTGTGATGTATGGGCGCTCAACACCTTTATCATCAACAAGGTAAAGCTCAGCCCAGTGTAGGCCATTTTCCTCTTTATATAGCTCACGGGGAACATAACGGGTAAAGGCAACATTATCACCAGATGGGCTCACTTGTGCCTGAGCTACCTGTTGCAGACCCACAATCTCTTCAGCAGTTAATATATCGCTTGAATGCGCGGTAAAACTTAACAGACCTAGAGATAATGCCAGTGCGTGTTTAACAGTACTTAACTGTTTCTTCATAGTGTCTATAGACTCCACTTTGTTAACTATCTTGTTATTGTTATCTTCTTTTCTGCAGCATTATAGATTTGTTGAAGGCAAAACAAAAACAAATACTATCTTAAGTTTACTTATAAAGGGTGACTCTGAACTGAGCCTGAAAAAGATCCATTCTCTTGAAAAATGTCACTACCCAATGTTCGTTTAGGATACTAGTTTGTCATGATTGGTCACTTCTCATTGTTCACTATTTGAGTGATAGTCGTGGGTAATAGAGACTTTTTACGGCAAGCATCCCACGCTATCGCCTTAATCGAGTCAAAAAATAAGAATAAGAGGGATTTATGGACGCATCTTTTTGGGATGGTAAACGCGCATCCGGATTGGCAGATCAGATAGACTTTACCCAATACGACTCTGTCATTCAGGCGATAGAGGAAGCCTTTGTCACCTATGCAGATAGGCCAGCCTTTACCAGCTTAGGCCACACCTTAAGTTTTCGTCAGATAGATGAATACAGTGCAGCTTTCGCCCATTACCTGCAAAACCATACCTCATTGCTCCCTGGCGATGCCATCGCTATTCAGATGCTCAATACGCTTCAATATCCCATTGCTGTATACGGTGCATTAAGAGCGGGGCTACGTATCGTAAACACTAACCCTCTCTACACCGAACGTGAGATGATCCATCAATTTAACGACTCTGGTGCTAAAGCGCTGTTGTGCATGGATCTGTTTGCCAAGTCAGTAGAAAATATTCAAGCTGAAACCAATTTAGAGCTAATTTTAACCGCTAGCCTTGCAGATATGCTTCCCAGTGTGAAACGCGTACTTATCAACTCCACCGTAAAACATATCAAAAAGATGGTTCCTAAATACCATCTACCTCAAGCCGTTTCGTTCAGAAAAGTGCTCAAACAATCTTTAGGTAAAAGCTTTACCCCAGCTCATCTCAGCCAGCCTGATGACACCATAGTATTGCAATACACAGGCGGAACAACGGGCGTTGCCAAAAGCGCTGAACTCACCAATGCCAATATCATCGCTAACATGTTGCAATCGGGCTCAGTGACAATGCAACAAGATGAACATGGCCAGCAGTTAATGGGAGATGACAAGCAATCCATCATGGTCGCGCCTCTGCCCCTTTACCATATCTACTCTTTTACCGTGCATTTAATGGCATTTTTCAGACTCGGAGAGCACAGCGTACTTATCGCCAACCCTAGAGATACGGAAACCTTCATTAAAGCGATGAAGCCATTTAAAATCACAGGTTTGATGGGACTCAACACCCTATTTGTCTCTCTGATGGAGAGCCCAAGCTTTAAGCAGCTCGATTTTAGTGAGATGGTGTTCACCCTATCTGGCGGTACAGCTTTGATGGATGACACCGCAGAGCGATGGAAAGAGATGACAGGGGTTGGGATCTCTGAAGCCTACGGCTTAACCGAATGCTCTCCAGCCGTCTGCATGAACCCCTTTAATGGTTTGGAGCGTCAAGGCACTGTGGGTCAAGCAGTGGCAGGAACTAGCCTCAAATGCATCAATGCCATTGGTGATGAAGTGCCCGTCGGCGAGCGCGGTGAGCTTTGCGTCAAGGGCCCTCAGGTGATGAAAGGTTACTGGAATCGCCCTAAAGCGACGCGGGAATCCTTTACCCCGGATGGTGACTGGCTACTGACTGGGGATATCGCCATTATCGATGAAGATGGCTATGTCAGTATTGTCGATCGCGTCAAAGATATGATCATTGTCTCAGGCTTTAATGTATTTCCCAATGAGATAGAGGGGGTGGTGGCTACACATCCAGATGTACTTAACTGCGCCGCTATCGGGGTACCAGATCCTAAACAGGGCGAGGTAATAAAACTCTATGTGGTCACTCAAGACAATGTCACATTGAGCCCTGAAGAGCTTAAAGCCTTTTGTAAAGAGCGACTTACTGCCTATAAAATTCCGCGTATCTATGAATTTAGAAAGGAGCTTCCTATGTCACCGGTTGGCAAAATTTTACGTCGTCAACTTAAGGACGACATAATACAAGAGCAGAAGATAGCTTAATCTCGAACGCTACTGTTTACTTTTAGAGGTTCTGAAGCGCCCTGGCGCTTCTCCCGTCCAACGTTTAAAGGCACGTTGAAAGGCGGTGGGTGAGCCAAAGCCCAGCAGATAGGCTATCTCTCCAAGGGTCAGGGCTGTATCACGAACATAGCTGATAGAGAGAGTTCGCCTTGTCTCATTGAGCGTCTGCTGAAAGCTTCCCCCCTCCTCCACCAGCTTGCGCCTAACGGTCCAAGGGGCCATATTTAGCTGCTCAGAGACCTGCTCTAAAGTCGGTGTCGTTCCATCAAGAAGCGGACCTATTACACGGCTGACTTTCTCATGAAAGCTTAAGCCTAAACGCACCTTCTCAAGCTCAGCATCTGCGCTTCGCCTTAGTAGCTCAAAGGTCGGTGCACTGCGATTTAGACAAGCCCAATCTAACGCTTGTGCCTTAATCACCAAATAGTTGTTTGATTGATTAAAGGCGACGTTACAATTGAAATACTCACTATATTTATCCGCATACTCTGGAGCTGGAAATTCGAAACAGACCTTCTCGATCGCACCTTCATGGCCAGTAAGGTTTTTAATCACTTGATACCAACCTGATAATACTGAGTCCACCACAAAATGATTAAACTCGTTATAGGGGTTGATTGAGTAGAACATCAGTACGCCCTGACCATCTTCAATACCATATTCACGGCACAGCTCACGGCTTTTCCCCATCTCCATTCCAAAGGCATGATTAACATAAAAGGCCGACTGGCCTCGAGAGTTATACTTATTAAGCAGCTCATAGGTCGCAAGCTGTTCACACGCTTGCTTGAGATCTTGTGATGAGAGTGCCAACAAGCCTGCCACCCCTAAGTTAGTTGCCGTCGTCACCTCTCCCATCACGAGTCCTAGCCAAGGTGCTTGTGACTTTTCAATACAGTCATGGCCTAAACGCATAAATTTAGGGATGGTCACTCTCGCATCGGGTGATGATAAGCCTTTATGATCAATGGAGTATTTATCTAAAATATCATCAGGATTGATGCCCAAATGCAACATAGCTTTAATCACAATTTCAATGTACGAGACAGAGATATCACCGAGTTTCACAATACACCACCATGCAAATTATAATCATTAATTTGTTAATCTTGGTCATTGGCTAATCCTATCATTCGCTCTATCTTTAACCAAGAATTTAGACAAAATAATAATAGGTATCGAACAATGAGCAATCCATACCCACATTTAATGGCCCCGCTTGATCTCGGGTTTCGCACCATAAAAAATCGTAGCTTGATGGGCTCGATGCACACAAACCTAGAGGAAGCGCCCGGCGGCTTCGAGCGTATGGCGGCTTATTACGCGCAGCGCGCCGCAGGTGGAATAGGCATTATCGTGACAGGTGGTTTTGCCCCTAACATTGAAGGTGGCGGTATGCCTAATGCCACCATGATTGCCACTGATGAAGATATCGAAAAGCACAAGATTATCACTCAAGCGGTTCATAAAGAGGGAGGCGCTATCTGCCTGCAGATCTTACATACCGGCCGCTACGCTTATCATCCACACCTAGTGAGCTGCTCACCACTTCAAGCCCCCATCAACCAGTTTGTCCCCAAAGAACTTGATGAAGCTGGGATTGAAAAACAGATCCAAGATTTCGTCAACTGCGCGCTTAACTCACAAGCGGCGGGATATGACGGTGTGGAGATCATGGGATCTGAGGGTTATTTCATTAACCAATTTATCTGTAAGCGCACCAACCACAGAAACGATCGTTGGGGTGGCAGTTACCAAAACCGAATTCGACTCGCCCTTGAGATAGTTCGCCGCACCCGAGAAGCGGTCGGCAAAGAATTTATCATTATTTACCGCCTATCTATGCTGGATTTAGTCGAAGATGGCAGCACTTGGCAGGAGGTTGTTGAGCTTGCTAAAGGTATTGAAGCAGTGGGCGCCACCATTATCAATACTGGCATTGGCTGGCATGAAGCTAGGGTTCCCACCATCGCCACCAGTGTGCCGCGCGGCGCCTTTGTTGAGGTCACCAAACGGATGAAGCAGGAGGTGAGCATCCCTCTATGCACCACAAACCGTATCAATACCCCAGAGCTTGCTGAAGATATTCTTGCCCAGGGCAATGCCGATATCATCTCCATGGCCAGACCTATGTTGGCCGACCCCGACTTTATTAACAAAGCGGCGGCAGGAAAAGCCGATGAGATCAACACCTGCATAGGCTGTAATCAAGCCTGCTTAGATCATATCTTCCAGATGAAGCTGGTTTCATGTTTAGTTAACCCACAAGCTTGTCATGAGACTAAGCTTATTATCCTGCCAGCGAGTGAAGCTAAAAATATTGCCGTCGTTGGCGCAGGACCTGCTGGACTTGCAGCAGCGACAACGGCAGCTAAACGCGGCCATAAAGTCACCCTATTTGAAGCAGACGATAAAGTGGGTGGCCAGTTTAATATCGCCAGACAGGTACCGGGTAAGGAGGAGTTCTCTGAAACCATTCGCTACTTTAGTAAGCAGATTGAACTAACGGGCGTAACACTTAAGCTCAACACAAAAGCGACAAAAGAGGATTTGAGTCATTTCGACGAAGTCCTACTTGCAACTGGCATCACTCCAAGACAGCTCAACATTCCTGGCATTGATAACCCTAAGGTGATGACCTACATCGATGTACTTAAACATAAGAAGCCTGTCGGTAAACGTGTCGCCATTATTGGTGCAGGCGGTATTGGTTTCGATGTGGGTGAATACCTTTCCCATCAGGGACCATCCACTAGCTTAGATAAGGACGCCTATATGAAAGAGTGGGGAGTCGATCTCAACGTCTCAACTCCAGGTGGTCTAACCCAGCCCCAAAGTGAACCTTCGCCGCGCCAGGTATTCCTGCTACAGCGTAAAACGTCTAAAGTTGGAGCTGGATTAGGTAAAAGTACCGGTTGGATCCACCGTACAGTATTGAAAAATAAGGGCGTTAAGATGCTTAAAGGCGTGCAGTACACTCAAATTGATGAGCAAGGTCTGCACATTGAGGTAGAGGGCAAAGCCCAGTTACTTGAAGTAGACAATATCATCATCTGCGCAGGTCAGGACTCCCACAGAGCGCTGCAAGCGGGATTGGAAGCTGACAATGTCAAGGTCACCTTAATCGGTGGTGCTGATATCGCATCCGAACTTGATGCTAAACGTGCAATCAAACAAGGTACTATCGTCGCAGCAGCGCTATAACACCAATTAGTATAACCATTTGATTATATTGAATTAAATGAGCCGTTAGCTAAAAATAGTAACGGCTCGCTAACTGCCACTGCTGCTCAATTAATCGCTTATCATAACCTTGGGCTGTACGCGCCGGACGCGTTGAGTCGATGCGATTATATTCAGCCTGAAGAAACCAACCTTTATGCCACTGATAGCCATAGGAGAGAGTGGCGGCATTTCCATGCTCGCTATTATCATCATCTGGAGTTAGATCATTGTCGGTAACGCTAAACTCTTCAAACCTCAGAGAGAGCCGATGCTTCTGCCATTTACGACTCAATAAAATGAAACCACTATCATAGTCATTATCGACAATATTTATCCCGGAAGGTGCTCTCATCAAGGTGTCACCTTTTAGATATTGAGTAATCAATTCAATACGATAAGGTAAGCGCCACTTAGCTCCTAGGTGAGTAAACCGTGTTAGCCAAGTATATTGCCCCTCTTTTACCACGCGAGTATCACCGTCGTTATCATAGTATCCAAGCTCCACTCTACCCTGTCCCTGCATACGCCATTGAGTCTTAAGGTGGTAGCCGATGTTATTGTCCAGTTCTAAGAAGGGGTCTGACGCCCTTGCCTGCTCCGTTAATGAGCCCGCATTCAAACTAGGAAGCTCACTCAATGGAAGCTTTTCTTGCAGCAGAGTCTGACGAGAACTGTTTGTCCAGCCGTGCCAAGATAACATGGCACCAGTCGTATCATTACTCTGAAACATTTCAGCGGTTAGTTTAAAATCATGGGGAGAGCCGCTAAATTTGCCTAGCTGCTCTATACTCAACTGGCCACCAACATGGCGAACCTCCTCACCAATCCAGCTATTGATACCAGAATAGGTGAGCGTGTAGGGTGACGACCAAGCCGTCGCAATATTCTCCAAAGAGATACTCGGGTATAACAGCCCAAACCTCCCTGACAATCTCAGTCCATTATCCCAAGGTAACCCTTTATACTTAAAATAAGCTTCGGTAAAACCAATATTATCTCTCACGCCATCCCAATAGGCATTTGCCACCACATGAGCAGAAAAAGGGTTTTCCCAATCCAGATGATAGCTAAGACCTGCTTGGACTAATGATAACTGTCCGTTAGGATTAAAACGAAACTTACCCAATCCACCATCGACATATGATGTGATGCTATCTGTGTGACTCACTCTTATGTCCACCACACCTGAAACTTGGTGCTCTGCCGCCATTAAGTTTGATGAGACTAACATTAACATCCATGGCCAATATTTCATCGCTTCCCCTTTTCATTGGGCATATGCTTGCCCTTATACACCGGCTGATAAAATGAGCTTCATCCCTAGCAGAACCAACATGGATCTTAATAGGGTGAACTAACCAACCAATCGGTAATTTTGTCCGCATCTAAAGGTCTAGATAGATAGAATCCCTGCCCCAATTCACACCCTCGCTCTATAAGCCAGTTTAATGCTCCCTCATCCTCTATGCCTTCGGCCACCACACTTAAACCTAAGTTATGAGCCAGTTGTAACGTCGAATTCACGATAATGCGATCGTCTTGATTCACCATTAAATTTTGCACAAATGATTTATCTATTTTCAGTTCATCCACAGGTAACTGTTTTAACTGAGCCAAAGATGAATACCCTGTACCGTAATCATCAATCGATAGTTTAAGACCACTTTTTTTCAGTACTGTCAGCTGTTTTATTGCATTTTCAGGATCAGATACCACGGCATCTTCGGTGATCTCTAAAGTGAGTACATCTATTGGCACGCCTTTATGGGTAACAAGATCCAACACATATTGGCAGAAACCTTCATCCTTCAAGTTTTCAGCTGAAATATTAATCGCGATACATAGCTCTATATCCTGAGACTTCCACTTAAGATACTGCTCGAGAGACTCATTGATGACCCAATGGGTTAGCGCATTCATCTGCCCCATCTGCTCAGCAATCGGAATAAACAGATCTGGCGGGATCATGCCTCTATCTGGATGCTGCCAACGCACCAGTGCCTCGACATGAGTCACCTTCTTTAGTTTAAGATCTAACTTGGGCTGGTAGAAAAGCACCAGCTCTCCATTATCAATGGCGGATTTCAACTCATTAATCAGCTGCAAACGCTCCAATGTATTTCCATCGATCTGTTGAGTGTAGATCTGTTGATCCAATCGATTTTTCTTTGCATGTTGCAGGGCGGTATCCGCTTGACGCAATAAAGTCTCTAAATCGCTTGGGTAGTGAACAAAACTGATCCCGATAGAGAGTTGAAGATGTAGAGAGATCTCTTGATAGCGATACTCTGCTTCAATGCTCTTTTGCAGCTCACTCATCAAGCCCCTTAGCTCTTTTGGAGAGATAGCTTTAAACGCTAAGGCAAACTCGTCTCCCGTCATATGGCAAACAAGGTCAATATTATCGAAAGATGACAATCGCTTGCCGATCTCTTTTATCACTTCATCTCCCACCACATGGCCTAAAGTACCGTTAACCTCGGTCATACGCTTAATGTCAATTAAACAGATGGCAACAGCTGATTTATTGTTAAACCAAGAGGAGGTCACACGCTTTAGCTCATTCTTATTGGCGAGCTTAGTCAAAGGATCATGGTATGCCTGAAACGCAATTTCACTCTCACGACTCAATATCGCCTGCTGCATCACAGTGAACTCCTCGGCTAACAGCTGCATCTCGATACTGTTTCCCACCTGAACTTTGGAGTTGTAGTTCCCCTTAGCGATATACCTTGCCTGCTCAATCAAGAGTTTAATGGGTTTTGTCACACCACTAGAGATAAAAAAAGCCAACAATAGAGAGATTGGCAACATCAATAAAATTAAACCTAACTGCTGTAACCACTGCTTTTGGAATGACTCAAGTACATCGTACCGAGTCTGGAACATAAAGGCGTGTACCTGCTTTTCGTCGACAACGCCGAGCGGCTCATGCCAAAGCACGTAATCTTCATTAACCAATCCATTAGCAATAAAATCGGAAACAGCGACATTGTCAGCAGAATTTAACGCTTCGCCTGACAAACCAAAAAACTGATTATCTGCCCCACCCTGCGTTGCAACAAATCCCGCATTTAATCCTGTGTGTAACTGCAAAGATTTTGCTAATGCATCATCAATAATAAAGCCAAACCCCACCCAACCAATAACATTACCCGCACCACTGGTTAAGGGTGCGAATTTAATCTGATAGATATTCTCTCCCAATGAATAGAGCGGGTTAGTATTTTCAAGTCCTGCGTCTAGGGGATAACGAAATGCTTGACCCTGTTCAGGTCCGACTTTGACCTTGCCCAAATCCTGCACGTCAGTGTTAAGCACCAACTCACCTATGATGGTTCCATGCCTATCCACAGCGATAGCCAGATCGGCGTTAATTCGTTTTCTATGGTTATTCAAAGCCACCAGAAAGCTGCGGCTATCGTTATCAATAAAAATATCCTTAAGACCGAAATCTTTCGCCGCGGTTTCGGCAAAAGCAGAAAGATAGTAGTAACGTTTACCATAATCAGACTTAAACACTAGCTCGGCTACAGAGAGCTGATTACTCAGTTGCTGCTGCTCAAGCCGTTTATTGGCAAAAAAAGTGATTGAAAATGAGATAGCTTGAACCGCTATCAACAAGATAACGAAGAAGCCAAAGATGCGGGTTTGTATTCGATTGAATATCCCTGTCATTAGTAACCTTCTAGAAAATCAAAGTCATCGAGACTTTTTTGCTCCGGAATATCAGCCATGGGCACATCAATGGTGACGATGATAGGTGTAGAGGAGGAAGTGGTGACAGTCTGCATCAAGGTGTTATTTTCAACTTGCAGCTGAGGATGCCACACCATTAACTCATATTCAGCATTGGGTACCCCATCAAATTCAACCTCTCCACTCTCATCTGCGATAGCAAAATAGGGGGTGTCGACCACCAGCAAGTGCCCACTCATCCAATCATGAATATTACAGCCCATGGAGATGTGGCCCTCTTGCTCAAAACGTAAGGTTTTAGTTGAGTTGTCTTTTCTCAACTTAAAAGAAAAACGTTTTGGCCCTGCGGCAGAGTAGATATGATGAGTAATATCATCGTCATTAACAAATTGTAATTCATACCCTTTTTGCATGACGGTAATATAGGGAGTGAACTGTTTATCTTTTTGATGTATCTCTAGAGGGGGAGTAACTTTGTTGCCAACGGTATGCTGTTGGCTATTTTTAGCTTCAAGGTACACAACCAAATCTGGCATAGGCTCACCAGATGAATCAACCAGCCTAACTTTTTCTGCATTAGCCGCAAAACTCCACCCCAATGGCACTAAAAATAATCCAGAACATAACACTCTTGCCCATCTATAACTCACATCAACCTCGTTTCAATGACAAAAAGAAATATGAAAGGGGATGCAGTCACTTTTATCCTCTCGACAATAGGAACTGAATATAAAGAGAAAAATTTCATGAAAGAGAATAATACCAATCAGTATAAGAAGTTGATCTACTCAGAGTGTCTTTTGGCAAACTAATTCAAGATGAATGGATGATGGAATGGTTGTTCCCTTGTGAGTTCATTCAACGCAGAAGTAGGCAGCCAAAAACACTCCTTACAGGCGAGTTTTAGCGATTCTGATACTGCGTTAACGAGCTTAACCGTAGAATAACTATGCTCTTCACTCGTTGCCTTGCCTCAGAAGCGCTAAACTCTCGCTGAGCGATCAAACCTTTATACTGATTGGTATAATATCCCCTGATAATCATGACTCATCTTTATCCCTACTTAAGAATAGGCAAAAAAAAAGCAAAACCAAGGTTTTGCTTTTCAGTTTCCAACAGAAAAAATTAACTCAAGGTGTATTGAGTCAATATCTTATCCAGCTCAATAGAGGAGTTACTCAAATTTGCAGCCAGTGTGACCGAGCGTTGAGCTGTGTCTTTAATAATTTGAGACTGATCTCTAATATCATTAAGTTGAGTGGCAATATCACGGGCCGACACACTTTGCTCCTCAGCTGAGGCAGCAATCTGCGAGCTCATATCAAACACACCCGCAGTCGAACCTGCCATGGAATCTACATCTTCCCCTACAGAGACAATCGCATTGCGTCCCTGATCCGCTTGCTCAACAATACTCTCTGTCACTTTAGACAAGGTCGAGCTGCCCTTCTGCAATCCCTCAATCATGGATTGAATTTCAACGGTTGCAGCTTGAGTTCTACCCGCTAAGGTTCTCACCTCGTCGGCAACAACCGCAAAGCCTCTGCCCTGCTCTCCGGCCCGCGCCGCTTCAATAGCCGCGTTCAGTGCCAGAAGGTTTGTCTGCTCAGAGATCCCATTAATAGTCGTGACCACAGCGCCAATTTCAGAAGCACTGTTTGACAATTGTGACACTGAACTTGACGCTGTATCTATCTCACTCACTAAAGTTGAAATACGAGTAACCGCCTCTGCAATACGTTGTTTACTCGACTGTGCTTGCTGGGTATTTGCCTGTGTTTGCTCAGAGGTGTTTGCTGCATTATGAGACACCTCCTCAATAGCCGCAGTCATCTGATCCATCGCCACCGCAACACTGTCTAAAAACTGATGCTGGCAACCGATAAGATCTTCACTCTGTTTAGCTTGTTGATCAAACTCATCGGCAGCTTGAGCCAGTGTTGCCGCATTGTGGCCTATGGCCGTCACCATCTCACTCATATTATCGGCACTGCGATCTATCTCAGTGGCGATCATACTGAAATCATCCTTACCGAAGAAGTTTAATCTCTGGGTCAGATCCCCATCCGCTAAACGCTTAATCGCGACATACATATCCCATAAGCCACCACCTAAAGAGGTTGAGGTCCAGTAACTGAGCTGGAATAGAGGAAGTAAACCTATTAAGGCAACCCACAGCATCATCTTGGCATCACTTAACGCTTGCGCCTCCCAAGATTTAACATCCGTCGTTAACTGCAGATATTGACGGCCTATAGGCGCCGATACGGTGACTCTGTTTCCCTGACGATTATCGACACTAGTATGATTGAGTTGCAAGCCTTGAGATGAGGCAAAACTTGCTAAGTCATCCCCAGAGAGTCCCTGTGACTTCACCACATTAGCAAAGGTATCAACAACTGCCTGAGCTCGTTCTTGAGAGCTGTGTTCAACCTGCCCCTGCACTTTATTAAGGTTAACCAAGGCGATACTTGTGGTGATCAAGGATACCAAGATACACAGCAGCCAAAACTTTCCATTCAAGCTCAACTTAATCATTAAGGCATCTATTTTTCTAAACTGGATCTGCTTCATAATTCCTACAACCTCTTTGTTCACAGCAGAAAAACCGACTGCTGCGCCCCATTATTTTTGTTATTCGAGTATAAAAACTAATTAACCCTGCTCTGTCTCACGAACTTGTGTGATTAGGCGAGCTTATTGCTGCTCCATTTCCCTGAAGCCTTTTGTGCCATTTTAACTTCAATGCCACCAACACTGAGGTGAGCTCTGACATGCTATAGCCTAAAAGTGAACCTATAATTAATGCAGGCAAGATTTTACCAATCTCCCCCCCCATTGCGAAAGTGATACAGCAACCAATAAAGGCGCCAGGTATGAAAGCCAGCTTACTGTAGCTAGCCTGGAGACACATGGCTGCGGTCACCACGCCAGTCAGCAGATAACCCACCATAGGGGTTTCAAAATAACTACTGCCGCTTATAACCAACCAAGCCCAAAAAACACCAGATAAGTTTGTCGCCCAAGAGATAATAACCCCTTGAAAGTTAAGTTTTCCTAGTGCGAAGTAAGTGCTACAACTTAGAAACCCGATCCAGGTGATCAGGTGAAAGATATCTGCGACGCCCGCCCAGACAGCCGCAAGTAGACCCGCCGATATGGCGACTTGCCAACGATGTTCCATGTATGACCCCTCAGTACATTGGAATAATTTTGAAAGACAAATTACTCCATTTTTAATAACAAAAATAGGATCAATGCCATAAACTCGAGATTAACTGCGGTTTTATTGCCCTTTATTTGATCTTTAGTCAGTCTTATGTAGTAAAAAAACCAACAAAACACGATTTGATGCCATCGCAATCAAATGACTTAGTAACAAATTTGAAGCAATAATGCCGAAATGGAGCGTTAAGAAAGTAAAAAGGCCTCCCCTTAGGAAGACCAGTTAAGACAAGTTAATTGAGCAACCTCAAATGCAGGGTTTAGCATCTTGACGTTGCTTAGGCTTAAATTAAACCGTCAGATGTTTACTCACAGGAAGCTCCCTTATCCGAATCCCAGAGGCGGCAAAGATGGCATTGGTCAGACTTGGCGCAACCGGCGGCACTCCAGGCTCCCCCACTCCACCAGGTGGAGCATCAGATGGGATAACTGTCACGTCAATATCAGGACATTGGGTCATTCTCAGCAGAGGGTAATCATGAAAGTTTGATTGCACAACCTTGCCATGCTTAAAACTTATCTCCCCCATCATGGCCAGACTCAAGCCAAACATTATTGCCCCTTCGGTTTGTGATTTAACCCTGTCAGGGTTAACCACAGTCCCAGCATCAATGGCAGCAACGGCTCGTAGCACCTTAAGCTTGTTATCTTTATCCACCTCTACCAGCAAGGCAACAGCCACAAAGGCGGCAAAACTGCGATGTACAGCAAATCCCCAAGCTTGATTCACTTTAGGTTGCTCGCCTTTTCTCATCCCAAGTTCAACCGCCGCAATCACCCCATGGTATCGAGCAATATCAACAGGGTGACGAGCCAGCTCCTCACCGTAATTACCATACTTAAACCCTTGGTCAACAAAGGCCTCTTGCCGCTCAGGGCCTAACAAGTCACGCCACATCTGTGTAATAGGCTTATTGGCTTTTACGGCCAACTCATCGACAAAACTACCAATGCCGAATCCATGCTGAATATTACACACAGAGCGCATCCAACCGATTCGAGTATGTGCTTTTGCCTCCACAGTTTCACAGCGCAGGCTCTTTACTGCCAGAGGAACATCAACAAAGCCTAAGTCTACTTCCCAAGGCGCTGGGTAGTCAGCCCCTTCAGCAAAGGTCGAACCTATGCTGGGAAAACCCGTTCGTTGCAACATCGCCTGTGGCATCTTATCATCGCCCAATCTTGCTTGATACAGCTGAGCACTAATGGCATGCAGATAACCATTTTGGATCTCATCCTCACGGCTCCAGCATACTTTTACAGGGACTTTTAGTTGTTGAGATAACAGCGCGGCTTCAACGCAGTAATCCGGCTTGGATTTACGTCCAAAGCCGCCACCAAGCAAGGTCACATTGACCTTAATCTGCTCCTCTTTTAGACCAAGAAAACCAGCCACATTCTGCGCTGCACTTTGAGGAGTCTGGGTTGATGCCCAAAGCTCACAACCTGAATCGGTGACATTTGCGGTGGCCACCGGCGGCTCCATCGGCGCATGAGCCAAATAGGGAACGGTATAGATAGCCTTAACCGTGTTCTGTTTAGGCCAATCACTGCTCTGCTCCCCCTGCTGCCTCACCAGCTTGCCAGGAGCTTGGACTCTCTCAACCAACTGCTTTAGAAAAGCCTGAGAGTCATGGCTATCATTGTTGGAGTCACTCCAGGAAATAATTAGCGCTTTTCGTCCTTCAATAGCGCTCCAAGAGTTACTCGCAATAACAGCAACGCCGCCAAGAGGTTGGAAAGCTGGTGCACCTTTAGGAACAGGTAAACGAACAACATCGATCACTCCGGCAACCTTACGTGCTTGGCTGTCATCTAAGGTTTTCACCTTACTCCCATAAACAGGTGGACGAACAATACTGGCATAACGCATCCCCTCAAGCTGGACATCAAAGCCATATTTAGCCTCTCCATTAAGGATCCCATCCATATCAACAATCTTATGGGGCTTACCAATATGAGTGAAATCCTGAGGTGACTTTAAAACAAGCGTATCTACCTTAGGGAGCTCATATTTGGAAGCGGCGCTGGCTAATTCACCAAAACTTACCATCCTTCCCGATTGAGTGTGGATAACCAAATTATTGGCCGTACTGAGCTCAGATATCGGCACTTGCCACTTATCGGCAGCCGCTTGCTCAAGCATAGTGCGAGCCATGGCGCCCATCTCACGCATCTTATCAAAGCCTTTACGGATACTACGTGAGCCATCTGTGTTTTGACTGCCATAGCGTTTATCGGCTAAACCTTGAACGACAACGACCTTATTCCAATCAGCCCCTAGTTCATCGGCTAAAACCTGTGGGATCCCAGTGCGGATCCCCTGACCCATCTCAGAGCGGTGGCAAGTTAGGTACACCTTGTCATCCTCACCAATGGCGATGAAAAGGTTCAACCTTGACTCCTCTCCTTGGGCCATGACCATTGGGCTCCAGCTCAAGCCCGTTGCGCCTAAAGCTAACCCACCACCTGTGGCTCCAAACAGTTTAAGTACATCTCGGCGACTGAAGTTTTGTACCGCAGAAAAGGATGGATTCATAACTCTGCCTCCATCTTAGAGGACTCTGCAGCACTTAAAATGGCTGACTTAATCCGGTTATAAGTGCCGCACCTGCAGATATTACCTGACATGGCATCATCTATTTCTGTCTCACTAGGCCTCTGCTTCTTACTTAACAGCGCTGCGGCAGACATCAACTGCCCCGACTGACAGTAGCCACATTGAGGCACATTATGCTCTGACCATGCACGACGTAATTTATCGGCCTCTAAGCCCTCAATGGTGGTGACACTCTTGCCCTGAACCTGCTTTAGGTTGGTTAAACAAGCTCTGGCAGGCTCGCCATCAATATGGATTGTACAAGCCCCACACAGACCTGCACCACAGCCATACTTAGTACCTGTCATCCCTAACATATCTCGAACAGCCCAAAGAATGGGCATATTAGGATCGGCATCTAATGTAAACTGTTTGCCATTAATATTCAGTTTCAGCTCATTGTCTGACATCACTCACTCCATGCTTAAGATGGGAAATTAATTATTATGGTTTTCTCTACTTACAGATCTCACATCCAGCCAATCTGCGAGTTCAATTCGCGTATCAATATCTTTTTGTGCACTGCTCATCTCAACAGTTTGTAACCTTCCAACTTGCTTAAGCATCTGCAGTATCGGCTTTGCTCCGCGATCGCCCTTTAATGCCGCTAACTTATCGAAATCATCGCGATAAAATAGCGCAGGCGCCGAGAGTTGCTCATCAAAGGTGGCACACACAGGAGCCCCGCCTCGAGCTCTATACAGGCTTAAGTAGTCACTTTCAGTGATTGCAACCTGATCCGCCAAGCTTATCAATAGCGAGTCAGCCTCCGTCTTAACGCCATGATTCACTGCGCAGCGAATAGAGCTGGATAAGCCTGTTTTAAACTCAGAATTAATAAGATATTTAGCGCCCGCTGGTAATAGAGGTAAAAGTTGCTCTTGATGTCCACCTAAGATAACTAACAGCTCCGCCCCCACTTTATTAGCCACGCCCCAGAGTTTACTGTAGCTATCTTCAAGTATGCTTGTCCCTTCTCTATCAATCACTTGTGCCAGCTTAGCGCCATTAAAACGACGGCTTCTGCCAGCGGCGAGCAAGACAATCAAACTCTTCAAACCATCACCTTATCTAAGGGGATCTGTCTAGCACCGTGAAGAACACCATGACACTGAGCCAAGATACTCAAAGCCACCGACTCCGGCAGCTCGCCTCCCAAAGCAAACCCTGCTGGCGCTGAGAAGACACAATTAAAATCACTTTTACTTAGCCCCGCTTTTTGCAGCACACGCTCTCTTCGATGAGCAGGCCCCAATAGCGCCACATAACTTAAGTGCTCACAACTATCCATCTTATGCACCATTGACAGCGCTTTAGCATCCAGTTCAAGGTTGTGCTGCATAATAATGACGGCATCTAAATGGGACTCAAAATGTTCAGGAAGCATGTCGGCCGATTGCTTAAAAATTCTCGCACCGGGGAAATCATGGTTTCTCGCGTAGCTTGTTCGCTCATCAATCAAGTCCACCTGCCAACCTAAGCTTAAGGCCATCGCAACTACTGGCTGAGCATCTAAACCTCCGCCGAAAATCGCCAGCCGATAGCGGGAGCGCAAAGGTATAATCAGCTCAGCTTGTCCAGTCCGTAAAATGCCTGCACGTTTAAAATCATCCACCGGAAAGTTCACCTCATCATAGGCGTTAATGCTTGCCGTCACATTGGCAAGAGCGGTGTCTCTATGGGGTAAAGTAATTTGGTAGAAAAACTGACCGCCATGATAAAGACGCTCAGACAACTGGTGGAAATTCAGGTAATGGTTTTCTCGTTTTAGGGGGACAAGCATGATATCGACGATACCGCCGCACCCTAATTGATAGCTGGCATCGGATTCATCGCTGGCATCATACTGCACCAACACAGCCTCCTGCTTCTCTAGTGACATCTGAGCATGACGACGAAGATCCGCTTCTAAACAGCCACCACTGAGTAGTCCAATAGAGCGTCCAAGGGGGTGGAACAACATCATGGCTCCTGCTTTACGGTATGCTGAACCTGTGACTTTAGTGATCACCGCCAGCACCCATTCATCATGTGGAGCCGTCTGCCAGTGGGAGAGAATATCCTCTATATGATGGGACATGTCCGTATATCTCATTTTTATACAACATAAAACTAAGCTACCAAACGTCACCTCAATTACAAGCAAGAATCCATTACAAAAGGTTTCTGTGATGAGTTGTCATACCTTTGACCTACTCTCTTTACCTTAATCAGTATGTAAAACCCCTTACAAAAGGCGATATATGTTGCTAGTTTGTACAGGTTACACAGTGAAATAGTCTAGTTTCCGCCAAGTGGTAAACAAGATTGGAGACTTTCGACTATTTGTACAGATAACAGTTTACAGGTAACTGTTTACCGATAAAGATGGCAGAAATAACAATGAAAACAGCAGAAAGCATCGCACGATTAACCAAGGGAATAACACTGAGTAGACTCACCAAAAGCCTCATTATCTCTGGCCTTATCTTTAGCTCTCTCGCTCAATCACAGGCTCAGGCAATAGATGACAGTCAGCAGACCTATAAAGTCACCTTTCCCGATGAACAGACTTTCCTAAAGGCGAACATCAGCCTTCACAATGAGAAGATAAAAACCGATCCAACCCAGCGAGCAATTTGGGTGCCCTTATCCAGTGATGAGCTGAGCAGACTAAAACCTTTTGCCACCAGCATGGCTAAAGTTGACGATCCCGCCAGCCTATATCCACAAAAAATCGCTTCCCAGAGCAATCTCCTATCAGGGATCCCAGGTTATAGCTGTTACCCAACAGTTGAGGAGACTCAAACAGATATCGAGCAGCTCGTGAGCCAAAACCCAAACTTTGCCACCATAGAGGACATTGGAGACTCATGGCAAAAACAGGCGGGCAATGGCGGCTATGATCTCAACCTGTTAAAGCTCACCAATAGCCAAGTGACAGGTGATAAGCCAAAACTTTTTATCCACGCCGCCATGCACGCAAGAGAATACGCAACTTCACCTTTGGTATTGCAGTTTGCTAAGGATCTGCTTAGTGAACGTGATACTGATGCTGATAGCCAGTGGCTGCTGGATAGACACGAGATCCACCTTTTACTGCATATGAATCCAGATGGGCGTAAGAAAGCAGAAACCGGGTTATCCTGGCGCAAAAACGCCAATCAAAACTACTGTGGCAGTAACCCTAATGCGATAGGAACCGATCTTAACCGTAATTTTAGTTGGGGTTGGAATACGGTTGAGCAAGGCTCAAGCGGCAATGAATGTAGCAATATCTTCCGTGGTCCAAGTGCAGGTTCAGAGCCAGAAACCCAAGCGGTAGAAGCCTATGTAAGAGCACTATTTGGTGATCACCGAGGGCCAAACCGCACCGATGCCGCGCCTGATACCACCCAAGGCCTACATATCGATGTCCACTCCTACAGTGAGCTCGTACTATGGCCCTGGGGCGGCACAAACGCGCTAGCCCCCAATGGCGCAGCGATGCGAACACTTGGTAGAAAACTCGCTCGTTTTAACGGCTATATGCCGATGCAAAGTGTTGGACTTTATCCAACAGATGGCACCAGTGACAACCTAAGCTATGGCGAGCTAGGCATTCCCCACATGACCTTCGAGTTAGGTACTGATTTTTTCCAAAGTTGCAGCAGCTATAATGACAAGGTACTACCTGATAACCTTAAGGCATTAAAGTACGCAGCAAAAATCGTCGAAGCGCCGTATCTGATCCCATCGGGGCCTGATATTACCGAGATCAGCAGCGTTGGTCAGCCTCTCAATGCCATAGCGCAGAACTATCGAGTCACCCTTAAGGTTACCGCATCCGATGACAGGTTCAGCAGACGAGGCGGCACAGAAGCCACTCAAGATATTGCTGAGATTGCCCTCTATATTGATGATGCCCCTTGGGATGGCGGACAAGCAACCTTATTAACTGCAACGGATGGTTCTTTTGATGAGAAAACTGAGCAAGGTGAGCTGCAGCTCAACGCCAATGATTTAAGCTTAGGTCAGCACACCCTCTACCTAAAAGCCAAAGATACCAGTGGTCAATGGGGTGCACTTTCAGCCCAGTTCATTCAGGTTATTGCACCACAAGCAAACCAAGCGCCACAAGCAAACTTTAGCTTCCAATGTGATGAATTCACTTGTCAATTTGATGCAAGTAGCAGTGCCGATCCTGAAGGTGATAGCCTAAGTTACGCCTGGCAGTTAGGGACAGGCACAAGTAGAGAGGCTCAACCCAGTTATCAGTTTTCCAGCAGTGAACTGACCGATAATAAAGTTGAAGTAACATTAACAGTCAGCGACCCTCAAGGTCTAAGCCATAGCCAAACTCAACATTTAACCTTAAGTGCCAACCAAGCTCCGAAAGCCAGCTTTACCGCCAGTTGCACACACTTAGTCTGTCAAATCGATGCAAGTGCCAGCTCAGATCCCGACGCAGATACACTCAGTTATCAGTGGCAGCTAGGTGATGGAAACAGCAGTGATAAACTGCAACTCACACATAGCTATACCCAAGCCGGAACCTATAACATAGTACTTACGGTCAGTGATGGTAAAACAGATAACAGCTCAGAGAAAAGTGTCACAGTAACGGTAGCCCCAACTCCCGAACCCAGTGAAAACGGTAGCTCAGGAGGTGCAATAGGATTATTCAGCTTATTACTGCTGGCACTTGGGATAAGACGACAAACGAGATAAAGATTAGAGGTTTAGATTTGGATTTAGGCGGGAGGAGCTATCCCCTCCCACTAAAATTAAGTGAAAACTAGCCGAAGAGCTGATCCGCCACAAATGGGTTCTGATCTCGCTCAGAGCCAAAGGTCGAGATAGGTCCATGGCCAGGAATAAACTCCACATCCCTACCCAGTGGCCATAGCTTTTTAGTGATCGATAAGATTAAATCATCGTGGTTCGATTGTGGAAAATCGGTTCTGCCAACGGAGCCATGAAACAACACATCTCCCACCCAAGCGGTTTTCGCTTTCTCACAGAAAAACACCACATGCCCAGGTGTATGGCCAGGGCAATGTAATACTTGGAGTGTTAAATTGCCGATAGTGACACTGTCTCCATCCTCTAAATATTGTGTTGAGGTGAAGGGCTCGCAGGCCTTTAAACCAAAATGCTGACTCTGTTCAACTAAGTTATCCAGCCAGAAAATATCAGCTTTATGTGGTCCAATAATCGGAATATTTAGTTGCTCAGAAAGCTGTTTAGCGCCACCGACATGATCAATATGACCATGAGTCAAAAAGACTTTCTCTAAAGAGACACCCAGTTTTTTGACTTCACTCAAAATACGGTCAATATCACCACCGGGGTCGATCACAGCGGCTTTCATGGTCTCGTCACACCACACAAGACTGCAGTTTTGCTGAAACGGGGTGACTGGAATGATCTGATACTTCATTAGTAGGCCTACATTCAATGGCTGAATTTCATTTTTATTAACCTAAGAGATTACGACAACTCAGAGGAATACTCTAATAACTCTTGCTAAAAATTCACACTAACTTGATCTCAACAGCTAAAAAGGCATTTGGAGCTAGCATTTTTTTTGTATACAATCTAATCATAAAACGTTAGCCCCTTAGGACCACCATGAAACCTGAACTCTCCCTCGCCGGTTTGTCAGCGCGCAAACACACCTTCACCTTGCCACTCAACTATGATGATCCACAAGGTAAAAAGATCCAAGTGTTTGCCAGAGAGCTACTCTCAAATGACATAGACACAGACTCAAACGAACGCCCCTTTCTCGTCTTCTTTCAAGGAGGTCCAGGTTTTAGCGCTGTCAGGCCAGCAGATAACAGTGGCTGGATAAAGCGTGCCTTAACAGAGTTCAGAGTACTACTGTTAGATCAACGTGGTACAGGGCTTTCAACCCCTGTCAGCTATTTAAGTTTGGCTCACTTTAACTCAGAACTACAAGCCGAGTACTTATCGCATTTTAGAGCCGATAACATTATACGTGATGCAGAAGCCATACGTGAACAGCTCTGTCCAGGGCAAAAATGGAGCATTCTCGGTCAAAGCTTCGGCGGATTTTGTGTCCTGAAATACCTCAATGATGCCCCTGAGGGGGTTAAAGAGGCATATATCACCGGAGGAATTCCTTCTCTGACCCGTTCAGCCGATGAGGTATATCAAGCCACATACCAAAGAGTACTGGCAAAAAATCGCGATTTCTTCACCCGTTTTAGTGATGCCCAAGAGCTAGTCACTCAGATAGCCGAACACCTCACACACCATGAAGTACGCATCGCGACTGGTGAGCGGCTAACCGTCGAGATGTTGCAGTTGCTGGGGATTAATATCGGTATGGAGCAAGGTCCAGAGTCTGTTTATTACCTGCTGGAACATGCACTGATAGAGACAGATTTAGGCACCCATGTAAACCCGTTGTTCCTCGCTCACTTCTGTCATTTATTAGACTTTAACACTAACCCTATTTTTGCCCTGCTCCATGAGAGCATCTACTGCCAACGCAGTGCATCAAATTGGTCAGCGCAGCGAGTTCGCGCTCAATATGATGAGTTTAACTACGAGTTTGGCAAACCTTTCCTCTTCACTGGAGAGATGGTCTATCCGTGGTTTTTTGAGCAGTTCACTAACTTAAAACCCCTAAAACACGCAGCTAACCTATTAGCCACTAACAGTGATTGGCCAACGCTTTATAACCTAGACACCTTAGCCAACAACCAAGTCCCGGTAGCCGCTGCTATCTACAGCGAAGATATGTTTGTCGAAATGAGCTACAGCCTAGAAACCGCCAAGCAGGTCGGGAACCTCAAATACTGGTTAACTTCAGAGTATGAACACAACGGTATCCGCATGGATGGCGAGCATATTCTCGATAAGCTAATAGCGCTTAATCGGGGTGAACAGTTGCGTTAATCTGTTCATACAACAAGATGTTTGAACTTGTGCTGCTCTTATTAATCAGCTTATTACATTTTACTTAAGTAAGAGCAACGTTGCGATCACATACAGGGCAAATTGAGTGGGTACAGAATCCACGCACCTCAGATTTGCATCTTGGGCATATACCAGCATCAGCAGCAGAAGAAAGCCAATTTTCACCATCTTGCGGCATTCCTATAAATGAGAAGGTGGGGTCGCCCACTACATCTTCGCCCTCGATATCATAACAAGTCGAAGCTAACAAATATCGTCTTGTAACCCGTTCACGACTCCCATCTCGATTTAGGTATCTTTTCTCTTCTGAAAGCGCCTGAACCACAGAAAGAAGCTCACATTCGCTACAACTCTTCAAAAATTTGATTACTTCTTCTTTGCTCGTCATAGTTCGAACCCTAGAGCGATATAACGCCCATATTAAGCGGACTAAAATTGTTTGCCAAACTTGTTGAGGAACGAAACATGGCAAACTGTTTTAGTTGATATTCACCCGTTTAAATTGCCTTGTTATACGGTTTTAGCAAGGAACTCTCGAATATCGGTTATCGATATACTTTTACCGTTTATGGTAGCCACTCCTTTTAACGGGAACAGTATTAACTCAAGGTCATTTTCTCTATTAGGGTAACGAGCCAGTATGATAGTAATTGAATCAGTAGAGCTAAATACAGACTTTAAATCCCAAACTCCCCCAGTGAGATCCAATACGGTATTATTTGATTTAGTATCAATTAAAACGGGGGCGTCAATCCAATGAGACATTTTAATTTCATGCGGAACACTCTTCAGCATAAATTTTCCATCGAGAAAGTATTGCTCATCATTCATAAAAATTACCGTATAACATTTTAATATACGACTTGCGTGTTTTTCCAAGCCACGTAGAGAAAGCGTGCACAGTAAAACTCTTAAAAGTTCATTAATAACAGCTTATCAAACATTTACGCTTAAGATTGCATCCAATACACACTCGGACAAAACTTAGTCGCACACTTTCATCTTACTGAATTTACACCTATTTTTATTCTCACTCAATAGCAACCCGTGAACTGATTGCACATGATTTGGAGGTTAACCGAACAAAACCAATAATACTGTATAAAAGTGCAAACACTGATGAACTTAGAGGTTGCCGCTAAACGGAATCTTTATCTTTCAGACAGATGAGAAAAAGTATTACAAAGAAGTCAGTGCTGCATAGGACAATTTACTGGAGATAACACATAAAGGGGCAAAAATCAGTTACGACCCCCTCCCAAGTAAAGCCAAATCGAAGAGGAACATTAACAGGTGTAGATGCGGCAGTGACCGTCCGTGACATGGACGTCACGGCCGAGACTATAGGGATATACTCGTGTCGTGTCACTGAAGTAGCTGCACATAAGCCTGCGGCAAGCAATAAATGGTAATGAAGGTGAGACCATCAAACAAACTACCAAATATCAAACCTGCCAGAAGCTAAACAAGAAAATGTATTCAGTCTTCATTCGAAGGTTAGCCAACTTTGGGGCAAAAATCAGTTACAAAACCTTCCCAAGCAAGTCAAAATCGAAGAGGCAAATTATCAGGTATAGATGCGGCTACGAGTTTTGGCTGCATGGCCAGAAATGTTCCCTACATTTTCCGGCATTTCCCACATCCTTGTGGGTCAGATGCTGCCGTAAAGCCCACAGGGCAGAAAATGTTCCAGACATTTGTCTGCATTTCCTACTATCCGTGTAGGTCAGACGTGCTAGTGGCGTCTCGTAGAAGTATCTATACATAAGGTCGTTCTTTCACATCCATGTCATCACGACATTCGTGCATCCATGCACAGCACCTGCTGTAGGCAATTAGTGCTAATGAAGGTACGACCTTCAAACACATCCCCCAATACCAATCCAGCCAGAATTTAACACTAAGCAAATGTAATCAATCTCCATTCAAAGATAGTCCACCACGGAGGACACAGAGGAACACGGAGAAGTGCAAAAAAAATAAATCTAGCCAGCCATTATTAATCAATAACATAGCGGTGTGGAATTTACGCAACTAACTATGCCTGTCCTCATTTATTTGCAATGCAAACTATGGAGAAAAACCGCCTTCAAATTCTGCCTAAAGACCTAGCAATGACAATAAAACCTATCTTAACAGCCTTTAAAAATCAGATAGAAAAGATTGAAGCTAAAATCATTAAACTCATCGAGTCATGCCCTGACTATCAAGCCAAAAACATCATTCTACAAAGCATGAAAGGGATAGGTAAAATAGCCGCAGCTTCTATAGCGTAAATCTAGCCAGCCATTATTAATCAATAACATAACGGCTCTACTGTCGATGTTCAATATTCTTACGACACAAAAGCTTCTCTAACTCTATGAAGTAGATTCTTAAGCTGATATATGACTGAAAATAGTGATTTTAGTGCTGGAATGATGAATTTTAAATGTGGAGAGTTCAGCCATGCTATTTGCCATGGACTCTTAGCTGCTGAGGTTATTTAAATAGATTAATCAGCTTGAAAGTGCTGACAGCTTTTTGAGAAATGCCGTCGACGTTTTTGAAGATGCTCACAATAGCGTGTTAACGATTGTGTTTCTCCTACAGGGCCGTGAAACAGTTTGCCAAACTCTGAGGTCAATTTTATCCAGTTGTCTGATGAAATATTCAATCTTGTCAGTATCTTTGTGCAATTTTTAGATATTGAGCCGCGCTTATCATCACGGATAACTCTACCCGTTTCATCAACTAACTCTAGGTAATCCTTCAGTGTGAAGTTTATTCCCTTGGGCTGATTGAGCCGCTCATCTCCAATAAAGGGGAGTAATTGAGTGGGTTGCTCACCTTTCAACGCAGCATTAACCCTAAGTTGTATACTCGTGTGGTCTGAATTCTCAAGTGTATCAACTATTTTGGCTCTAATCGGATTGAGTTCGACATAAGCCATGCAAGCTAGTACAGCGGCTTCATCAAGCAGGGCTTGGCTTTTAAAGCGACCTTCCCAGAAATGACCTGTGCAATTATCTTCGATATTGGCTTTTCTGGCTATCGGCTCATTAAGACATCGCATAAACCAACTAATATCGCACAAGCGTGAGCGGTAAGTGGCAATAAGGTGTTTTAATTTAGCCACTTGCTGCTCTTCTATCACTTCACCCTTAGCAAACTTTTGTGTGATTTCAGTACCATTAAACAGCTTATGCCACTGCTCAACTACCGTTCTATCTGACCATCTATTCACTGTTTCAATGTCAATATAAAGCACAACATGTAGATGATTGCTCATCACGGCATATGCAGCAACATCAATTGCAAACACACCCGCTAATTTCAGTAACTGGGATTCGACCCAATCACGCCTGTGGTCATAGTTTTTACCTGTGAATTTATCATCCCCCAGCAGCATGGCACGTCTAGTCACTCTGGAGCAGCAATGGTACCAAGGCGTGTCTTCAAGACTGATCTGGGTTCTTCTGGGACGAGGCATGGTTAACTCCTACTGGTTACCGATAACTAAAGCTTAGTAGGAGGTGTGGAATTTACGCAATTAACTATGCCTGTCCTCATTTATTTGTTGAGGAACTACAACACTCACTCGAGACTATTTACGATACATGGTTCTACAATGATCCAGTAAAACAAGCCTATCGTTCATTTAATATTTATTTTCGCAACTATGTCAATCAGTTAGACCTACCCAACAATCATTGATTCACATATGACTTAGACAGCACCATGGAAGGATATGGCTCAGATGAGTTTGTTGAATATAACCTTTACAACTCACTGCTTCAATATGGTTTCAATGAGTCAAGTGTTGGCTTAACTCGTTATCTAGCTTATTAGCTCTGATTGCTGTCAAAGCCATTATTATAGAATTAGTATAGGACCTACAAATGCAACGAAGAAAATTGCTTCCTATTAGGGGAAGTCATGTAAAAAGAATAGGCGAACAAGATCCAAATAGAACAGGGATCATTGTGGATAATTACCCAGAAACATCATCGGTAAAAGTACATTGGGTTCATGATAAGACAGAGTCTGTTCAAACTGTCGATGCTCTAGTAAATGGATTTAGGTTAGGTACTGGTGTTATCGCTCCCACCACTTCAGATGGCAGGAAGTTAGGCGAAGGCCAACTGACCCAATACCGAAAGATTGCTGGACAAGAACTTTTACTCGTTGAGTTTCATGAAAGCAATGAAAAACGCTGGCTCCCTTACCAATTATTAAGCCAGGCAAAAGACGTAAAACACGAATTAGTCACCTTAAAACACTCTGCTGCAGAGAAAGTAAGGTTAAAGACGTTAGCTCACGCCATTACTATTTGGAATGAAAATACTGGTGCGCTTTCAAATTTAAATATCGATCCACTGCCCCACCAAATTCACCTCGTTCATCATATTCTAAATTCTGGCAATTTAAATTGGCTAATCGCTGACGATGTTGGTCTTGGTAAAACAGTTGAAACCATCTTATTAATGAGTGCATTGCAGCACCGAAAACAACTAAAAAGTGTTTTACTCATTACCCCAGCTGGACTAACTCAACAGTGGCAAGAGGAAATTATTGAAAAGGCGCCTAACTTACCGCGCTTTAATGTTTATGGCACAGATTTTCCGACCAAACATGAACACCATTGGTTTAAAAATGACTTTGTTGTTGCATCTATGGACCGTTTGAAAAACAAAGACCACCTAAATATTTTACTTGATAGTCGTCAATATGACTTAATCATTGTCGATGAAGCGCATCGCCTATCTCGACGCCAATATGGCTACAAACTCGATAGCTCGGAAAGGTTTGAATTAGTTGCCGAGTTACGTAAACAAAATCAAAATGGCAATTTAATCCTCCTTACTGCGACCCCACATCAAGGTATGCAAGACAAGTTTATTGCGCTCCTTGAGCTACTTAGACCTGAACGAAAGAGTGATCTTTTAAAAATAGATGTTAACCCTGAAGTTTTGAGTGAATTTGTATTTCGTAACTATAAGGCCGACGTAACGGATCTTGATGGTAACTTTGTATTCCACGGTAAAACCACTCGGTCAGTTCAAGTTCAAACGAATGAGCAGGCAATTGAATTTGATAGCTCACTAAGAAAATATCTAAAGCGCGGGTACTCTGCTTCCAAGGCTCTTGGGAGAGAAGGAAATGCTATTGGCTTTGTTATGACTGTGTATCGTAAGCTTGCTGCTTCAAGTGTGGCAGCAATCCATAAAGCACTACTTAACCGCTTAGATCGACTCCAAAACCAACTATCCTCATTGGATTCTGTTGATATTGATGAAGATAGCCCTTTTCAAGGTGAACAAGAGGAGTCATTGGCACAAAAATCTTCTGAAAAAGAATTTTTTAGTGGTGAAATTGGCTTACTAAAAGAGTTGATTATTGATGCAACTAACTTACTTGAGCATGACAATAAGTCTAAACAGTTTATCGATACTATTATCACAAAAATCTTAAAGAATAATCCGAAGGAAAAGGTACTAATATTTACAGAGTATCGCTCTACACAACAATATTTAGCTAAAACCCTACAACAGAAAATAGGCGCTGATAGCGTCAATTTAATTTATGGTGGAATGAAGCTAGATGAACGAAAACAACAAATTTATGACTTTGAAAATACAGGTCAATTCTTAATATCAACAGAAGCTGGCGGTGAAGGTATTAACCTACAAGAGCATTGCCATATCATGATCAACTATGACTTACCATGGAACCCTATGAGGTTGGTTCAAAGAGTTGGCCGTCTATATCGCTACGGACAACTGAAGCGAGTTGTAGTATTTAATATTAACTCGTCAGACTCATTGGATGAAAAAGTACTCGAAACTATGTATGGGCGTGTTGAGGCGGTAGTAAAAGACTTAGCTCAAGTTCAGTCTTCAGAGTTTAACGATGCACTAATGGATGACATTTTAGGCGAAGTATCTAGCTTAATTGATATCGAATCTATTCTAGAAAACGCCCAATCAGAAGCCATTGAACGAACAAACCAAAGGATCAATGAAGCGGTAGAAAAAGCCAAAGAGTCGGCCGAACTTCAGCGTGATCTTTTCCAACATGCGATCAATTCAAATGATGTCCGCAATGACAACCCGATAAATATTAACAAACAACATGTTGCTGCTTTCATATCTGGGATCTGTGAATTACTTGATATTGAAATTATGAGTAAGCTACACAACGATGAAGTATGGCAATTAAGAATACCGCCCAATGTGATGGAACTGCTACAAACGAAAAGAAGCAGACACGATATTAGCTTTGATAGAAAAATTGCGTCAACCAGAGCTAATACCCAATATATTGATGTTGACTCTTATTTGATGAAGTTATTTTTATCACACGCTATGAATTATAACTTTAAAGGCAAAGCTGCGCACTTACACGCAGAACAACTTGCTGCAAGCGCATTTATGGCGTGTATCTTAACCTGGCAAAACAGTGTGGGAATTAGAAAGCGGCAAGATTTTACGATTTTGAGTATGGAAAATGGGGAAATCGTAGAGAATACGGAGGAAATATTAAACTGGTTACTTCTCCCCGCGAATGACGCAGAAAATAAGCCACACTCTATTGATAAGAGACGACTTTTTCAATTAACCCAAGCTTTTGCTGAAAAAAAATTAGCGGTTAACATTAACCTGCATACTTTTCCAGAGAAAGTGCACTGGGTAAGCGCTGCAGTAATCAATTAGTTTATCTTTCAAGAGAGGTCGGCTAAGTGCAATAACTGGTAGAGCTTATCTAATGTGGTACAGCTAAGCTCTATCATCAACTTACAGACGCCAACTTTGACAAAATAAAACATATCTAGTTGCCAATAGTTCACTATTGAATAACCTATCTATTATTACTGGAGGACAGGGAAGCCTCAAGTCAGTGCACAGTGAATGAACCAAAGTGTTCAATTGCTTCCACAACTGTAACTATTAAAATAATAGCTCTGCCGGGGAAAGACACATTGCGTGTCTTTTGTCGTTATACCTAAACTACGAGTAAAAAATGTTGGTCAGCTCATCACACAACACCGTTCGGTGGACTATCCGAGCCTTAAGTAGTTCTGCATCCTCGTGGCTTAGCAACACCTGCCGCGTCTTTTTTTCAAACCTTGTTGGCATTTCCTCATATAGTTGGTTATGCAGCCTCTTTATGTCATTGAAGATTTGCTGTGACTGCGAGAACAGCATGACCTTGCTGTAATAGCAATGCTTGAGGCCGTACAGCCACTTTAGGAGGATGGTTTGCCTAGCGGCCTTAGTCTTAAATGAATGCTCAATTTCAATCGCTGCAATGGTGCCATCAGACTCTAACGCTATACCGTCGACATTGCGCACATCATTAGATTTAAATAGCCGCTTAAACTCAGGCTCAGTAACAAAGGAATACCAATAGGGTTTAGCTATATTATCTTTCGTTCGGTTATGAACGCCCTTTAGCAGAACGTACTGCATCATAAGGTCGTGCATAATGGTGTTTTGGTTAACTCGTAAGCTTGGCTCTCCAGCGCGAAAGTAGACCGCAATTGATAACAACTCTTCTGCGTATTTCGCCCCTGCATAGTCGAGCACATAAACGCGTCCATCGATAGAACGGTGAGTGATTACAAGACTCAGTAATTTCTCGCTGACAAGTTTGTTCAAATGCTCTAATGCCAGCCGGTGTGGAATGCCATAAAGCCAGCTGATAATCGTTGGAGATGTAAGGCCAAAACGCGTCACAATTTTCATTGTTAAGACTCGCCTATCTTTACCAATCTGATTGTTACTTATTCCTGGTTGATAGTCCATTGGCATAGAGATATAGGGTTGTATAACCGCCCTGCCTCACCCGCTATTTCAGGAGCTATTTCACCCGCGATTTAGCCGTTGAATTATATGGTTTTGCTCATTCATCTTGATATCCGTTGTTTTGTTGAACATGGTTATCAAGAGGTAGAACCTTAAAATACAAACAATGCCTGTTTAAGCAAAAAAGTACTGATTTTTATTCCGAGATGCTTATTTCCCCCTCTCGGGATGAAAATAGCGATAGGTATCGCTATCAAGCCAAGCTTTGCCTGATGGATGAATCACTTCGTGGCTGAAACTGGCCTTGATAAACTAAATATGAAACACATTCACTAAGTCGCACAAAGTTTATTTGATCTATACCAAAACTAGGAACTTACGATCTACTCAGTTACTTCTGGGTCATGCTAAGCTCGAAAGCACGATTGAATACCTTGGTGTAGAGATTGAAGATGCACTAAGAATTTCAGAGAGTTGTGAGACATAAGGAATCGCTATGCAATGCCCTGAATGTGAGAATCTTTTGGTTGGGATTGGATTGAAGATGAACGCATCTAGCCAAATGAAACCTTTGAATGCCCAAGTTGTGGGGTGATGCTGCGTTACACCACCGATGAAGGCACCTATTACGGCGCTCAGCATAAAACCGTTGAAGTGGTGGATGATTAAAATGAAAAAATCAGCAGTATTATCAGATTGCCGACAGTATCGCTATGAACTGTGGCGTGTTTGGGACGAATCGAAACCCTATACGGTGTTCATTGGACTCAATCCGTCTACAGCAGATGAAACAGAGGATGACCCAACAATTAGACGCTGTATTAACTTTGCCAAAAGTTGGGGATATGGTGGACTTTGTATGGTCAACCTTTTCGCTTTTCGTGCTACACAGCCGGAAGATATGAAGCGAGCTAGTGACCCTATTGGTAGCCAAAACGATTCAACCTTACTACGACTGGCTGAAAATGCTGGAGTGATAGTTGCCGCTTGGGGTAATGATGGTGTCTTCATGGAACGCTCCAGCAAGGTGAGAACAATGCTCCCTACAATCTCAGCTTTAAAGGTAAATAAATCTGGTGAACCTGCACATCCGCTTTACTTAAAATCATCATTAACGCCTGTTGCGTTTGTAGATTAAAGATTGCTCTCTATATCACGATATTAGAGTTTGATCATCAAGGTGCATTTACATGCTTAAAATGCACTAATTATTTGTAAAATAGGAGTTATACATGGGAGCTGGAGGTCGTCGAGATCCAAGCGAGTACACGTCTATTATTTGTGAAGTTTTTTATGACGCATCAAGACGTAAGAATGGTGTTAGACCTGTGGTTGGCCAGCCTTTTCCTAATGATATGAAGGTCGAATGTGCCAAAGCTATTCGTGCTCTGCCGCTAGGTACTCAAATTAAGTTGTCAGTCGTTGAAACCGAGAAGGAAGGCAGCAGACCATTCCTCTATAGCAGCTATAAATGGGCTTATGACATTATCAAATAATCAGCCGTAGCAATAGACTACTGTTTAATTAATTGTGATAGTCGAGACGTCTGACTGAATATTACTTTATGGAAGGTTACAGCGATGACTTCCCAAGTACGATGGAAGCTATAATATGAGCGATTTGGAAACCAGACATTTCTTTGACGGTGACAAGCAAAAATCAGTATGTTTACCTCGTGACTTCTAGCCTAGTCTTCAAGAACTAGCGAATGAGACAGCTAAATCTGAAAATTGGTTAGGAGGTACCGAAACCGATTGGGATAATCTGAATATTTGGCTCTTAGGGGAAATTCGTTCATGGATGGATTCTACCAATGATTCAACTAGGTGGGTTACATCACGAAGCCCCGAGCTGTATCAGTCATATATCAAACAAGAATATCTAGCAGAATTATTGAACCTTTTAATAATGAATTCGGTGAAGCAGAAAAAGCCCTCAGAAAAATCGGCTCTAACCTATGGTTTAGTGGTTTACCGAAAGATTTACAGGATTATCTGGTTTCTAATACGGTTGAATGCTTTGATACTTGGGACATGTCGATGGAGCAAGCCGCAACACAGGTTATTTCTGCTTTCGAAGCAATGAACTCACGTGAATGATTGCCTAGGCTATAACTAACGCAAAATGTTTAAAGCGCTTTTGTCCCAGAGCGACTTAGGCTCCAATCTAAAAGCTCATTTTTACCGTATAAATATCTACGACTTCACATGAGCTGTATTTGGGCAAATTCTACTGATTGAAAACGCAAATTTGATAGACCAAAACAATAATGGGGCAAAAGTAAGTTACGAACCCCTACCAAGTAAAGCAAAATCGAAGAGACAAATGAACAGGTGTAGATGCGGCTGCGAGCTTCGGCTTCAGGGCGAAGTTTCACTTTGTGGAACTCTTTGAGCGAGAGGTAAGGATGCCCAACTGGCAGTTTAACAGGGAAGTTATTGGAAGTCGCAGAGCGCCCAGGGATGGGTTTACAGCGTACCGAGAGATTACTTGCACATAAGCACGCTGCAAGCGATAGATCACAATGAAGGGCAGACCTTCAAAAACTCACCCAATAACAAAAATTCAAATGAACCAACTCAAAAAATGTAATTAGTCTTCATTCGAAGGTAAAACAGCTTTTCCCCACGGAGGACACAGAGACCACGGAGAAGTGCAAAACAAAGTACAACATCACAAGCCAAATCGAAGCGATAGATAACAATGAAGGTACAACCTTCAAACACAACACCAATTATCAAACCAGCCAGAAGCTAAACAAGAAAATGTAATCAGCCTTCATTCGAAGGCTAACCCATTTTGTTATTCACCTCGCAGTAAATTTGGCATCTCCTTCAATAAAAAATCAACCAAAGCTTTGGTTTTTGCAGGTAAAAGCTCTCTTCTTGGGTAAACAATGTATATAGGTAGATTTCCTATGGATTGATATTCTGGTAATACGGGTATCAAGGCTCCCTCCTCCATAGTGTCACCAAGTAAGCTTTTATCAGTCAGTAATACTCCAGCATGTTCAAGTGCAGCAGATATCAACACACCTGGATCGTTGATACTCAAAGGCCCAGAGACAACTACAGTCTCCTCCCCCCTCTGTTCACTGAAAAACGTCCAAGAGTTCATTGCCAATTTTTTGTTTCGATAAAACAAACAACGATGGTGTAATAGATCCGAAGGTGTTTTTAACGCTGGAGCACCTGTTAAATATTCAGGAGTTGCACAAAGCACACCTGACAAATCACCAAGCTTACGAGCGATCAAGCTTGAATCGGGCAAGTAACCAACTCGAATAGAAACATCTATGTTTTCCGCTACCATGTCGATAAATCGATCTTCTAACTGCAGATTCACATTAACTTTAGGATAGAGCGAAAGAAATCGGGTCAACAAAGGAACAAGATGAACCCGCCCCTGTGCACTAGCACATGAAATATTCAGATCCCCTGCGACTATCGATTGAGAATCTTCACTGATGTGTTCAATGGTTTGAAGTGCCAACTCTACTTTATGTGCCTCTTTAAGCACTTGACGACCCACCTCGGTCAATGCAATTTTACGAGTCGTTCGATTAAATAATCTTGAACCGATTTTTTTCTCTAACGCTGCTAGCTGTTTGCTGACTGAAGAGCGGCTCATCCCTAATAACTGCGCAGCAGCAGTTAAACTTCCCTGTCTATTTATATGAGAAAAAAGAACCAATCCCTGCATGTTTTCGTTTACAAGTGCCATAAGCCTACAAATTGATTCCATAATGGAAACAATATAGTGCGTATTTGATCTCTAATCAAGCTACACAGAGAGGTGTACCATTGCCTTAATTTATTCACCTAAGAGATTACGAGAGAGTTTATGAGTCCATTAATGAAAGCAGTACAGATCAATGAGTTTGGTGACCACAGCGTACTCCTGCTGAATGATGTTGTCATACCCACACCTAATGAAAATGAAGTCTTGATTAAAGTAAAATCCGCAGCTGTGAACCCTGTGGATTGGAAGATTCGTGAGGGTTATTTACAGCCACTGCTAAACCATTCATTACCATTAACCTTAGGTTGGGACGTATCGGGTGAAGTTGTTGCCATTGGTAAAAATGTAACTAATCTCAAAGTCGGAGATGCGGTATACAGCCGTCCTGATATCGCCAAAAATGGCAGCTATGCCGAATATCAAACAGTCGTAGCCGAAGAAGCAGCACTTAAACCTAGCTCATTCACTTGGCAAGAAGCAGCAGGTGTCCCTTTGGCTGCATTGACTGCTTGGCAATCACTCTATGGACTCGCAAAATTAGAATCTGGTGATCGGGTACTAATACACGCAGGTTCTGGGGCTGTTGGGCAATTTGCAATTCAATTGGCCAAACTGCGTGGTGCATATGTTTACACAACGACATCATCCAAAAATACCGAACTGGTAATGGGCTTAGGCGCAGATCAATCCATTGATTATCATCAGGACGACTTCTCGCAATTAAAAGATATTGATGTAGTATTTGATACCATTGGTGGCGAAACCCAAGCTAAAAGCTGGAAAACATTGAAGAAAGGCGGACGCTTAGTGTCTATTACTGAAACGCCAGATGACGCAATTGCGGCTAAATATGATATCTCAGCATTTTTTTGCTTTGTACAGCCCAATGGTGAACAGCTTAAAAAGCTGGCTGAACTTGCCGATGCTGGTCAGCTGACAGTCACTATCGACAGTGAATTCTCCTTGAGCCAAGTTGCAGAAGCTCACAAGCGTAGCGAGACTGGCCGCGCACAAGGGAAAATCATCATTAACGTTTCAGCATAAAGAGTAAGGACCATTAATATGTTAAAAAAGCTATTTGGCATTGCCCCCACATTAGAGTTAGACGGGTCTTATTCCCCCTCTAAACTTGCTTTAAAATTAGCAACCTCTGATAAAACGGATTTTGAAAATGTCACCTATTCAAAGTATCAGGGTAGTAAAACAAAAATATTAGCGATCTTTACCGAACAGAAAAATATGACCATGCACAATGGTAAATTATTCTCGACTGGAAACCATCCTGTAGAAGCGTTAGTGCCAATGCTACATCTTAAGAATGCTGGTTTTGAATTTGAAATAGTAACGCCAACGGGCAAGCCAGTTGTTTTTGAGATGTGGGCATTCCCAGAAAAAGATGAGCACGTAAAAGCTTTTTATAACAAGTACAAATCAAATTTTGAGCAACCTAAAAGCTTGGATGAGGTAGTAAAGAATGTGATTGATACGCCTTCAATAAAAACGGTAACGGCTTCTTATGCCGCTGTATTTGTTCCTGGTGGACATGGTGCGATGTTAGGAATTCCTGAAGATATTAATGTTGGAAAAGTCTTAAACTGGGCCCATGAAAATGATCTTTTTACTGTCACTCTCTGCCATGGGCCTGCCTCTTTATTAGCGACCACACTTGATGGTCAACGCTTCCTTTACCAAGGGTATAAGATGGCTGTATTCCCTGACTCTGTCGATAAGATGACGCCTAAGGTGGGTTATTTACCAGGGCAAATGACTTGGGGATTAAGTGAAAAAATACAGAGTTTAGGTGTTAATATTGTCAATAAAAAATCGGACAATACTGTCTGTTTGGATAGAAAGTTGATCACTGGTGCAAGCCCTTTAGCCTCTGATGCATTAGGCAAACTCGCAGCTGAAACCTTGTTAAAAGAGCTACAGTAATGCTGGCTAAATAAGTACTAAATCTGCAAAAAGTTATTCAACAACTTATACCAACAACACTATGAGTATGGAGCCTCTCTTCACGGGTATCAAACCGCGACGAAGTGCTCCTTATATTCATATACAGCTTTTTAAAATCTAGTTAAAAACCAAACAAAAATAGATAAGAAACTGATTTAAAATACCTTACCCGTCAATGATTTTGCTTCTATAAAATAATATATAGAACAGCAGAGAAATAGATATCGCAACCAGATTTTGCCAAGGCGCAGGAGGAACACCAAAATTTTGGTGAACATAAGACGAAAACACAAGGTAATACATCATTCGTGTTATTGAGATAGTAAACACTGACAGTGAAATAATTAAGTAAGCAGATCTCATGGTCAATATCGATGATTTACATCCGACTAAGCTGGCGATATAGAACATCAAAAACGCCAAAGGTGACACTGTCACCATGAGTATAATCCCTGAATATTTACCAAAAGTGTAGCCATCGTGAGCGTTTGTTCCTGCATTAATAAAAGACATTGAAAAAACAGCAATAATGACAGCGAAAATGAACAGTAAATGAAAAGATATTGATTTAATTCTCTCAGCCATAAAATTCTTAATACTCAATAAAGCAGAAGCTATCATCAGTCTGAATGTTGAGAAGCCAACTACTCATCATCTAGTTTCATCGCCTCTTTAATCTCATCACTGGCAAAACCTTTACGGGAAAGGTAAGCATAAGCTTTGGATTTCTCTTTATAGTCCGACAGATCATAGCGTTTTTTAGCCAGCTCATCTTTGCAGCTCTGATAGAGATCCACGTCCCCCGCTAGCGTTAATTGATACAGAGTCTCTTCAAAATCACTCACATCGATCAGTCGCTGCTTTAGCTCCTGCAGTATCAGTGTTTCACCTTTACCTTTATTGGCGAGTTTGATGATCTCTGCAGCCAGATCAGCTTTATCGGCCTTTATGGCTAATTTACTGCGCAAAGTTTCACGCTGTGGGTGCTGAGATAATGCGTGGTCTATCTCGACTCGAGAGAAGCCTTTCGAGGTCATCTGCGTATAAACTTTCTCCTTGTTGGTGCCGTGAAAGTTATCAAAGCGGCTTAAAAGCCGAGATGTAGCCATCTCAAACCCATCAATATTTTGCTCGTCCATCACTTGCTCTATCGCGGCATCGACCTCATTTGCCGGAATACCGCGCAGTGTTAACTTACGCCTTATGGCCCCTACCCCGAGTTCATGACTAAAGGAAAGCTCACAGTAGCGCAGGGCAAAATCAAAGTTACTTTTCAGGTAACCACTTTCGATTAGCTTAGCGAGTACAGTCTCAATCCACTCTTGATTGTCTGTTTTACGTTCAAGCTTGATGCGGATCTCATTGATGGTGAAATCTTGCTGACTAAGATGCCAATAAGCACTATTAAAAACATTATCGATAGTTTTGGCTTGGCGTAGTGGTGGGCGCAGCATAACAAATTGATCTTAAGTTAAAAGTACACAAATGAGTGTAACAGATCCTCTCGCAGTTGAGTATGCACTAGGACTCAGGCTGTGTTTCTCCCTTAGCGACTTTACCTGGGCTTATGCCCACGATTTTCTTAAAGGCTTTTCCAAATGACGCTTCAGATTTATAGCCCACCTGTTCGGCAATACTAAGCATAGAGAGTTCCCCCTCAACAAGCAGTCCATAGGCAATATGCATGCGCCACTGACTCAGATAAGCCAGTGGTGTCATGCCAACGATAGATTGAAAGCGATTAGCAAATGAGGTGCGCGACATAGAGACTGCACGGCCTAAGGACTCTACCGTCCAAGCTTTACTTGGCTCTTGATGGATCAGGATCAATGCACGACTGAGCTTGTCATCGCCTAAGGCCTGGAAGTAACCAGGTGTATTTCGCTGATGCCTCATATGCCAACGCAGTAGCTGGATCACCAATACTTCTGTGAGGCGATCAACGACCACGGCATTACCAGGCTGGAGTGAGCGAGATTCGTAGGCAAGGGTTTTGATTAGGTGATTGAGCCAAGCAAGTTCAGGCTCCTCCTCCGTTTTGATATGTAACATAGACGGCATATCACGCAATAGAGGCAAACTGATATCGGTTTGATACTGAAAGTAGCCGCACAAGAGTGTCACTACACTCTGTCCATCAGAAAATGGACTGCTGTTCGACCTTATCTTCTCTAGCACTTCGCCTCCCGACATGAGCTGGCTACCAGGCTGCTCACTAATTTGATGGGGGGAGCCTGTGGGAAACGCAATAATATCACCGGTCGACAAAAAAACAGGGCTGGTTAGTTCCTCAGTCATCAACCAAGCACTACCACGGATCACCACATGAAAGGTACCGCATTCGGCCTGAGGCTCATCGATCCCCCAAGGAGAGGAGAACTCGGCGCAATAATAACTGCTTGCGTATAACCGTATCATACGCAGTACATCGGAAAGTACATCCAGATACGGCTTATCTTCAAGGGTGAGATCTCTCGCACCATTAAGTTCGAGATCACGATTAGCCATGTTCATGTTAATACGCCCCTCAATATGAGATACAGAATGTACGATCTGACATAAAAGATACCCAATGCATCATGGATAGTCCGAAAAATATCCCAAATAATGTACTTTATTATTGCTTACACCATAAAGGACTCATCTTGAATTAGCCACACAAAATATGCTTTGCGCCAGCCAGCATCACAACTTAAAGGTCTGCCCAACACAAAGCGGCAGCACAGACTACGGAAATAGATAAACAAGAGCAGACAAATGTGTTTAATATAACCCTGATAGCCAGTTATTGATTTCGCTGTTCAGTAGCATGTAAGGGAGATAATTTTCACAACTCAATAAGGAATATGACATGTCCACTTATATCAACAGATTAAAAATAGGATTAATAACCAGTACATTAGTTTTACTGACTGGCATAGTCTTTCAGATGACACCCGCCTTTGCTAGCCACCATTTCGAAAGCGAACTATCAATCAAATATCCGCAATTTGATTTGACTGATATGTTTGTCTTTGAATCCGAAAAGAGTGGTTATACCGCCTTTATGATGAACATCAACCCAACAACCGGTAAAGACGGCAGTGCCGCTTTTGGTGAAAATGGCGTATATAACTTTCATATCGCCAGTGATAAGGCATTTAAAAAATCTGGAATGACAGTTACAGCCTATCTGGATAAAGGCAAGCTAGTTTTCGGCATGGCCGATGGTGCTAATCAAGCGGTGGGAACCAAAGGCAAAGAGTTTGGTAGTGTGAGCGTAGGTAAAGAAGCGACGTTTAGCAACGGCATACGGGTCTGGTCTGGCGCTGCACATGACACCTTTGTCGGTAACTCTGAAGGTATTATTGGCTTTATGACTCAGCTCCTTGGTAAAGGCCAACTGGCACTGTCTTCTTTTGATAAAGGCGTCGATCTGTTTAAAGATTTTCAGAGCAGCGTCATTCTTGTTGAGATCCCCAATAAGATGCTGCCTAAGCAGATCTATGTTTATGCCAGTACAGCTATGTACAATGTGGATCAGTGGGTACAGGTAAACAGACTCGCTCACCCTCTAATGACACATATGTTTATGGTCAATAATAAGATGGAGATAGCTGAGCACACTCAGCATCGCCCAGACTCAGACTCAACTCGGGCGTATGCAGTTTCTGGCACAGTGTTACGCGCAGTGACGCTCGATAATAAGCTGCCAAACCCGGTTGCCTACGCTGACTCTGTTGCAGCAAAACTGCTCCCCGATATGATCCCATACAGTGTGGGAACAGAAGCGGCTTACACATTCGAGAAAATCAATGGTCGTAAACCCAGTGATGATGCAATGGATGCAGCACTCAGTATCTTTGTCGGTAGAAAGGTTACCGACAATGCTAATACCTTTAATCGTCACCCAGCTCAGTTTCCCTATGTGAAGCCGGTTAAGAAGTAAAAACTTGACCAAAGATCCATAAGAAGAAACACAAAAGCCTTCATTCGAAGGCTTTTTTCACTATTTTATAAAGTGACTCTCGCGAGCATATTTCAGCGCTGCATCACACAACTTCATACTCTGCTCTTTATCTGCGGCTTGGAACTGAGCAACATACAGATCTAAATTCGCCGATGTTTCTGGAGTCATAATCATCTCATCGATACCAGCTTCTCTATGTGCTGACATAGATCGATTGACTATAGTTCCCTCAACCACCATCTCATTTTCACTGTAAAATGTACTGCACATCATTAAACTTGCCATTCCAATAGCGTCATCAGTTTCTAACGTCTCAGCCATTGCTGAACCTGCAAATACACAACTGACTAGACCTGCTAAGAATATTTTTTTCATCCAAATTTCACCCTTTATCTTTCCATCATACTGATGCTTAATTGACTGATATTTAAGCTCATCTCTATTTTTATATAAGCTGTCATAACGCCTTGTCGCAGATTATCACGACCGATAAACATGGGAATGTTAGCCTGCGCAACTTAATGAATAATCAGTGAGTTTTTGAGTTCTACATCACTGAAAATATCAAGGTTTAACTCAAAAATTTGATGAAGATAAACAAGTTCAGAGCAAGAATACAGATTAATAGCCTTCACTAACCACCAAATCCATTAACCTGAATAAGCTCCGCTACTGTAGTGCAGTTCATAACTGTGGCTGTAAATTTCAAGTATATTGCCGAAAGGATCTTCCATATAGATCATACGGTAGGGCTTTTCACCAGGATAGTAATAACGTGGCGCTTTCATGCGCTTTTTCCCACCAGCCGCGACTATCTTTTCCGCTAGCGCTTCTACATTAGGGTCCTGTACACAGAAGTGAAAAATTCCAGTCTTCCAATATTCAAAGTTATCCTCAGGGTTTTGTTGATTTTTAAACTCAAATAACTCCACACCTATTCTGTCACCAGTCGAAAGATGAGCAATGCGAAAACGCTCCCAACCTGCACCAAAGACATCGGTACACATCTCTCCGATGGCACTGTTATCCTCTATCACCTCAGAGGGCGCCATAATCACGTACCAACCTAGTACCTCTGTATAAAACTTCACTGCCGCTTCTAAATCCGGCACAGAGATCCCGATATGAGAAAACGACCTTGGATAGGCGGTTTGTGGTTGTGTTTCAAATACGGGGGTTTGGGAATTCATTGACATACTTACCTCTCAATCACATTGGACTAAAAACGCTTTGGTTGAGATATAAAGTACCCACAATAGATAAGAATTAGAAATTATCAATTATTCTCATTATAATAACCATCAGTTATCAACTTTCTATTTAACTACCTATGTTGAACTTAAACTGGCTGCATACTTTCAAAACCTTAATTGAGGTGGGGCACTTTACTCATACAGCTGAAAAGCTATACATGACTCAGCCAGGAGTGAGTCAACATATCAAGAAACTCGAGCAAGCTTGTGGACACTCGCTGATCAAACGTGAAAAGAAAAGTTTTGAGATCACAGAGCAGGGGCAACGAGTCTATGACTACGCTGTTCAAGTCGCTTTGACTCAAGCCAAGCTTCTCGATAGCCTGCATTTTGATGACCCATATGCAGGCACTTGCAAACTGTCATGCTCAGGAGCATTAGCGCTTCAGCTTTACCCTGCATTACTCACTCTGCAAATTAACTATCCTGAGTTAGTAACGCACCTTGAAGCAGCTCCTAACGATAAGATACTTAACGATATTCAAAATGGTAAAGTCGATATTGGTCTGGTCACTCAAGCTCCCAGTGCGAATGGATTTCATGTGGAGAGAATAGGCACAGAGCCTCTTTGTTTAATTTTACCTTTACGCTATAAAGATAAGGTGTTGACTGCGGCCTCACTGCAAGAGTGCGGTTTAGTTAAACACCCAGATGCTGAACATTATCTATCACTCTATTTCGACCTGTGTGGCAACTCTGAACTCTCAAAACTCAACATCGATGAAATAAAAACCGTCAGCTATGTTAATCAACTCAACCAAATTTTGCTGCCGATCTCACTAGGCATAGGCTGTACTGTACTCCCTCAAAGTGTGCTTTCGAACTCTAGCTACCGTGATAAGCTCTATATTTCCCCCCCTAAACAAGCTGTAAATGAATCACTATTTTTGGTGCATAAACGAAACCGACAGCTAGCACGTCGTCACCAAACCATTAAAAACAAAATTCTGGAGCAACTAAAGGCCAATGATTAAAATCTAGCAACCAAAGAATAAGCCGACAGAAATGAGACAAAGTAAGAACCTAGCTGACCTTTGTCGCTCTTCTGCCACTGGGTTTAGCAGCACTCTTGGTTGTTTTCTTTCTACTGTATGCCCTTTTTTTAAAGTTTGATTTAGGGGCCTTAATACCTTGTAACGAGGTAGGCAGTTGCGCACCAGCCTGGGTGATAAGTTGGGCAAGTGAATCCACCAGTGGTGACATAAAGTTGATGTACTTGGCTTCCTTACGACTAATAGCATCTAAGTTACTTTCCCAAAGTGCAGTCATATCTGGCGTAGTTGCACTCATTGGCAGGCTATTAATCAGCCCCTTTCCGACGTCGGTTGCAACAATGGATTTACCACTTCTGCTTAGGTAATTTCGCTTAAACAGCAACTCAATAATTCCCGCCCGTGTAGCCTCGGTACCTAGACCGTCGGTGTCTTTTAAAATCTTGCGGATCTCAGGGTCGGTAACATAGCGATTTATCCCTGTCATAGCACCAAGTAAAGTCGCATCGGTAAAATGCTTGGGAGCTTGAGTCTGCTTCTCAATGAGCTCACCTTGACCCGAGTGAAGAGCTTGACCTTTTTTAAGCTGAGGTAACTTTTGTAAAGCGTCTAAGTCATCATCACTACTGTCGCCAACAGCGCTCCCCTTCTCCTCCAGTTTTTCCCCCTTTTTAGCGAAAAGCTGTTTCCATCCTAGGGATTTATCTTGCTTAGCCTTGGTTTTGAACTTACCTCCCGCAATCTCCACCTCAACCAAGGTTTCATGGTATTGGTAGGGGCTGTAAAACTGCGCTAGATACTGGCGAGCAAGCTGCAGATATATCTGCCTCTCTCTTGGCGTTAATCCAGCTAAATTTGCCGTTTTCTCTGTGGGAATAATGGCGTGATGGGCATCAACTTTCTTATCGTTCCACGCCTTGGACTTAATTTTAGAATCAGGCTGTTCAGGCCCTATCACTAACTCGCTTGCGCCACTCAGCACAGCTTTAATCACTGAAGGTGCCATCGAGAACTGCTCAATAGGTAGATAACGACTATCGGATCTGGGATAGGTGATCAGTTTATATTTCTCATAGAGTGCCTGACAAGTATCTAATACCTCCTTAGCACTCATGCCAAAACGCTTAGCGGCATCTATCTGCAAGGATGAAAGATTATAAGGAAGTGGCTGATTCTGTTTCTTGTCTTTACTGTCTAGACCCACCACACAAGCTGGCTGCTCAGTGATCCTGCCAACGACATTTTGCGCTAAGCCTTTTGAAAGCACTCTCCCCTCTTCGTCCATATAGGCTTGGCATGCTTCGCTGGGCTGCCATTTCGCTTTAAAATGTTCATTATGCTCAGTACTAAGATTGGCTAACACCTCAAAGAATGGTTTAGAGACAAAATTAGCGATCTCCTCATCTCGGCGAACCACTAAGCCAAGTAATGGGGTCTGTACACGGCCCACTGACAGTACACCTTGATAACCAACTTTGCGTCCCTGAATCGTATATGCCCGAGTCATATTTAGCCCGTATAACCAATCAGCCCGTGAGCGGGCTAAAGCAGAGGTGGATAGAGGAATGAACTCACGATTACTGCGCATCTGTCCTAAGGCTCGCTTTACCGCTTGTGGGTTAAGATCGCTTATCAACAAACGTTTTGTTTGATGTAATTTATCCCCTTTAACGCCAAAATGAGCGATCACCTCATCGACCAGAAGTTGTCCCTCTCTATCAGGATCTCCGGCATTAACAAGTTGTGAGGCCTGCTTAATTAATCCTTTTAAAATAGTTAGTTGTGAGCGAGTTTTCGGCTTAGCTTTCATTTTCCAGCTATCTGGAACAATTGGCAGGTGTTCAAACTTCCACGATTTGAACTCAGGGTCATAGGCATCAGGCTCGGCTTGCTCAAGAAGGTGGCCAATACACCAAGAAACACAATCTCCATTGCCAGCAATAATGTGCCCGTCACCTTTTTTATGGGGTTTAGGCAACACGTCGGCAATCGCCCGACCAAGGGAGGGTTTCTCTGCGATATAGAGGATCATAAATAAAATACCGAACACTGTATAAATTACCAGTAACTTTAGCTTAAAGTCTATCTAGCTGCAATGATGAAAGAATTTAATGTAAATTCAATTGAGAATAATTCTCATTTAAACAATAATCGAGTTCAAGATATTCTCTGACTAACGAAAGGACACCTGATGATTGCAACCACTCCCGCCTCTGGTAGTAGTCTGAATAACCTACTTCTCTATCATTTTCTGCTTGTTACTGCCATTGCCCTGCTTATTTTACCTTTTGTAACCGACAACAAAATTTTTGAGTTAATGTTATTGCTGACCATGCAGATAGCATTAACCTGTATCAGTACTTTAATCGGCTTAAGTATGAAACATAGGCTTAACCGCAATGCGGTGACTTTTCTGTTCGCTATCTGGATGCTGGTGTGGTGTGTACATGTCAATTAGCCATGTATCGGGGATTTAAAATAAAGAACCAGCTAATCGAAGTGATCGGCTCTAAGTTAATGTTACTATAAATATTACTGATCCTGTCATTAGCAAATTTAGAGTAAAAACAGATAAACGAAAGAATACTGTTCATCGAACTAAGTCAAAATAGAGCCCAACTTATGCCCTGTTTAATTTTCATCTCTGTATTTAGATGCAACCTCATAAAAATCATCTTCAACTTCGAGGAAAGCCTCAATTAATTCAGGATCAAAATGGTTGCCCTTCCCCTCCTTAATAATATCTAATGCGGTTTCATGGGTCATCGCATCTTTATACACCCGCTTACTAATAAGTGCGTCGTACACATCGGCTATCGCCATCATACGGGCACTCAAGGGAATAGCCTCTCCAACTAAACCATCTGGATAACCTGAACCATCCCATTTTTCATGGTGATAGTGAGCGATATCCTTGGCGATATGCAAGAACGTATCAGATTGATCCATGTGTTTCTCTGCTGTATCTAACGATTTAAACCCTAAATAAGCATGGGTTTTCATCGTATCAAACTCCTCTTTAGTCAGCTTACCTGGCTTTAATAAGATACTGTCCGATATCCCCACTTTTCCAATGTCATGTAGAGGCGCTGAGGTAAAAAGCTGTTCAATATAAGCGGGAGTTAACATCTCACGATAGTGCTCTTTATGACTAAGCTGAGTCGCAAGTAACTTCATATAGATCTGAGTTCGCTTAATATGAAACCCTGTCTCAGGATCTCGGGTCTCCGCCAAATTTGCCATGGCAGTAATTGTCACATTTTGAATATTCACCACCTCCTGAGTTCGACGCTTCACTTCATTCTCTAACAAGATGTTTTGATTTTTTAAATAATCTTTTGAAGCTTTTATCTCTAGGTGAGTCTTTACCCGCGCTAATAACAGAGGAGGACTGATAGGTTTACTTAGATAATCAGCAGCACCAAGATCAAAACCCATGGTCTCATCATCAATGCTCGTTTTCGCTGTAAGAAAAATAATAGGAATGTCACAGATTTCATCATCAGCCTTCACTCTGCGACAAACTTCATAGCCATCCATCTCAGGCATCATCACATCCAGAAGAATAATGTCTATGCCTCCTTTATTAATGATGTTTAGTGCTATCACACCATTAACGGCAGCTTTGACATGATAGTTATCCTTTAGTAGTTCATGAAGAAGACTAAGGTTATCTGGCGTATCATCGACAATTAAGACCGTTTTTTTATCTTTTACAAAAGTATCCCTGCTCGATTCCATTTCAGTTCCACAAGACAATTAAATAAGCCTATTTAAATTATAGGTCTAAAATAAATATTGTACCGAAAAAAAGTGTTCGTCTTTTCGTATTCATCACTCACTTTAAACATGAAGAAAAGAGTGTGTAATTCGATTATTGAAAAGAAACATGGCAAGAGTTGCCCAAATAATATTGCTAGAACTAAGCTATAAAGCAAACACAAAAAATCACCTATTTTAATTGGCTAGGTAGATAAAAATAGTAAACAGGAGAACAAGCAGATGCCTTTGACGAAAGCCCATCTAAGCTACACATCTAAGGCCTTACTTTTACTTATGTTGGTAAGCTTGGTCATCTGCATCACGCTCTCAATTTATAACCAAAGCAGCAAGCAACAGCTCATCGATAGCTACAATCGTTTAAGTACGACTAATGAGTTGATCCATAAGCTAAGGTTAAGCACAGATCAACAAACAAAATTCGCTAAGCTTTATGTGTTAACTGGAAATGACCGATGGTACTCGCTTTTTGAACAGATTATGGCGACACGTAATGGCACCGCAACCCTTCCAGAAGGCACCTCTCTGACCTACTGGGAAAAAATATTAGACCCTGAGTTTGAACTCATTGAATTAGAAAATATTGCTTCTAATGATAGCTTTCCCATCATAGACAAAATGAGCAAAATGGGCACACGTGACTACGAATTAACTCAGCTTAGTCTTGCACTGCAAAAAGCCAATGAGTTAGCTGCTGATGAGCGCCGAGCCCTTAAACGTTTAATCGATAACCCAAATGCCAGCTCCTATGTGATGACACAGCTTTTAGGCGTTCAATATCTTAGCGATAGCTCTAAAGTCATGACAACCATAGGCCTTGCTAGCCGAGCATTGAACGAGCGAGCCCAAGAGGAGCTGACACACACGATAAATAAAGGTTCTGTTATCTTCTCCATGCAGATCCTGAGTTTAATAATATTTGTGAGCAGCATCCTCTGTTTCTTTGTATTGCAGTGGCGCCTTTATATCCACCCTCTCAAAAATATGCAAAAAACAGTAATAAGCCACGTTGCAGACAATAACTTTAACTTTGTGCTTGATGAAAAAACTAAAGGAGAGATGGGCGAGTTTAACAAAGCCTTAAATCATGTCCTTAGAAATGTTGCAGGACAGCTACAACGTAACTCCCTTCTAAAAGACTTTAGTGTCGTTCTCAGAGGAAAGGAGAATACAGAATCTTTAGGTAAGGAGGTAAACCAGTTCTTAATCTCCAAACTAAACCTGCCTTTAATCGGTATATACGTATTAGACGATAATACGTTAGAACGAGTTGCTGGAATTGGCTATAGCGCCGATGCTCCCTTGTCATACACACATAATGACTCAACCCATAAAAGTATCCTGTACGGCCAAAAATATCGCCGCTTTAAGAACCTTAAGGACAAGTATTCTATTAGTCTAAATGGCAGCAGTTTATCTCTAGCTGAAATGCACTACTTTCCCCTTGTCGTTAATCAGTCTCCAGTAGGCTTATTAGAGATAGGCACTCTAACACCACTCGATGACACGGTTGAACATTGGGTAAAAGATGTCATTGATGATTTAGCTATCGGGGTACAGCTAACTCGAAACCTTGAGTTGCAAAAGAAAACTGAGCTAAAGGTCGTCGAACAGCTAGAGCTAAACCGTCAGATCTTAGATGCTATTCCTAACCCTATGTATTACCGTAATGTTGATAGTGAATATATTGGTGTTAATGAAAGCTTTACCTCATTCTTTGGCCTATTTGAAGCAGATATTATCGGCTCGACTCCCAAAGATATCTTTGAAGCTGAAACAGCTCAACAGTTTGAGGATTCTGAGGCTAAGCTCCTCGAAAATATTGGCTCATTAGATTACGAAGCACGCCTAGTGAATGCTGATGGTATTCAAAGAGATGTTATGGTTTATGAAGCCACCTTCTTCTCCACCAAAGGGGATCCAAATGGCGTGGTAGGTCTACTCTTGGATGTCACCGAGCGTAAACAGATGGAAGTTGAGCTGAGAAAAGCAAAAGAAGCAGCCGATGAAGTTAGTAAAGCTAAAGGCGACTTCCTTGCCAATATGAGTCACGAGATCCGAACCCCAATGAATGCCATTATCGGTATGTCCCACCTAGCCCTAAATGCTGACCTTAATCCCAAACAGAGAGGCTATGTCAGTAAAATAGATATGGCAGCTAAATCCCTACTTGGGATCATCAATGATATTTTAGACTTCTCTAAAATGGAGGCTGGCAAGTTAGTCACAGAGGACGTTGACTTCAGGTTAGATGAAGTACTTGATAATTTGACTAATATCATCGCAGTCAAGGCCGAAGAGAAAGGGTTAGAATTTCTATTTGATATAGACCCCCATATTCCCCTCGCTTTAGTGGGTGATCCTCTACGTATCGGTCAGGTATTGATCAACCTATGTGGTAATGCCATTAAATTTACCGACTCTGGAGAAGTGGTTGTCGGAGTAAAACTGCTTAACAAGAGTGAAGATGGACTGAATCTTCAATTCAATGTACGTGATTCAGGCATAGGCTTATCACAGGAGCAGCAAGACAAGCTCTTTAAGTCCTTCTCTCAGGCAGATGCCTCGATTACGCGTAAATATGGCGGCACAGGATTGGGACTGACCATCTCAAAACGCTTAGTAGAGATTATGGGAGGCAAAATCTGGGTTACCAGCGATGAAGGACAAGGTTCAACTTTCTCCTTCACCTTAAATTGTGGATTACAAGATGCAAAAATGAAGAACAACTTCATGCCTATTGAAAACCTAATAGGTAAACCTGTTCTGATTGTGGACGATAATGATGTCGCAAGAGAGATACTTGTTAATCTATTAACCATGATGAAGTTCTCTCCATCGGCCGTGAGCAATGGTCAAGAAGCAATTTCAGCAATAGAGTCCGAAAATATTAATCCTTATGAACTGATATTTATGGATTGGAACATGCCAGGGATTAATGGGATAGAAGCGATTAAGAAAATAAAAGCGCTGAACTTAATCAAACAACCAAAGATAATTTTAGTCACCGCCTATGGCCGTGAAGTTGGGATGACAGAGGATATTGAACATCTGCTCGATGGCATTATCATCAAGCCAGTCAATCCCTCTATCCTTTTTGACTCAGTTGTGGGTGCATACGGTATAGAGGGTCTAGGGGTAAAAGATAACAGCAAAAACTCTAACTCAAATGAAATAGAGTTAGATTTAACAGGTAAATCTCTACTTCTGGTTGAGGATAACGAAACAAACCAAGAGGTAGCAATGGGGATGATGGAGCCATTTAATGTCGATATCACAGTCGCAAATAATGGTCAGGAAGCACTAGATAAATTAGAAGAAAAAGAGTTTCAACTGGTATTGATGGATATGCAGATGCCAGTAATGGATGGCATAACCGCAACAATAAATATCCGTAAGAATGATAAATACAATGACCTTCCTATCGTTGCGATGACCGCCAATGCCATGGAAAGCGATGTCCAAAACTGTAAACAAGCGGGCATGAATGATCATATTGGTAAGCCCATTGACTTTACAATTCTCAAAGAGAAACTCAGAAAATATATCCTAGATGCAGATGAGGAGCTGCCCCCCTCGCCTCTTCCTGATCAACCTACTGAGGTAGAAGTTAAGGTAGAGAATATAGAGCTTTCTGAGCCAACTAAAGAAGCTGAACTCATCATAGAGGAGATGCCAGGTGTCGATACAGTGTTAGGTATCTCTCGGATCGGCGGTAATGAAACAAAGTATTGGGAAATTTTAGAGCGATTTATTAACTCTCAGATAGAAGCCATGATCAATCTAAAACAAGCCATTATCATTAAAGACATCGAAACTGCCACTCGTACAGCCCACTCCCTGCGAGGAGCCGCATCAAACCTTGCAGCATTAACTCTCTGTGATATGGCGAAGGAGATGGAGGACTCTCTCAATAATAATGTTTACCCAGAAGAGATAAAAATAGACATGGTTATCGAGCACCTGCAAACACTTAGCGCCTATATAAAAGCTAAACCATCAAAACAGGAAGGTGCAATGGTAGAGCAAGATGAAGTTGAGCCCCTTAATGACCAACTCCCATTAGATACCCTGCTCACTATGATAGACAATTATGACACTCAAGCACTAGAGGAGATACAGAGAGTCAAACAAACCCTAATTAGTCACCAAGTCGATTACGGCGCAATAGAGAAAGCCATTGAAAACTTTGATTTTGATAAAGCTAAAGCGCTGACTGAAAAGTTAACGGGAACCAATAGCTAGAAATGAAAAACCGACCTGTGAAGGTCGGTTTTCTTAATGCTGTGACATCAAGCCAGTTAGTTTAGCTCAATATTGACCCAGTTATGGGTGACACACATTATGCAGCTCAAGGTTAGTCCCGATATCTTTGCTTCGATTCGCTTTAGCATCATCATTACGTAACTTTGTAATATGGTCCAGATAAGCCTGATCCACATCGTTAGTAATATAGTTACCATCAAAAACAGAAGTTTCGAAACGTTTAATCTCAGGGTTTTCCATACGAACGGCTTCTGCAAGATCTTCCAAATCTTGGAAGATCATCCCATCGGCGCCAATCATCTTACTGATCTCATCAACATCTCTACCGTGGGCTATCAGCTCACTTGCCGTTGGCATATCGATACCATAAACATTAGGGAAGCGGATTTCTGGTGCTGCAGAAGCAAAATACACTTTCTTAGCGCCTGCTTCACGAGCCATCTCAATAATCTGCTCAGATGTTGTACCACGTACCACAGAATCATCCACAAGCAGTACATTTTTGCCTTTAAACTCAACACCAATAGCATTAAGTTTACGACGTACTGACTTCTTACGCTCCTGTTGACCAGGCATAATAAAGGTGCGGCCAATATAGCGATTTTTCACAAAACCTTGGCGGTATGGAAGCTCCAGATGACGTGCAATCTCAAGTGCTGTATCACAAGAGGTTTCTGGAATAGGAATAACCACATCAATATCATGGTCCTCCCACTCTCGCTTAATCTTCTCACCTAATTTAGCCCCCATGTTAACACGGCTGCCATAGACAGAAACCTTATCGATAGTGGAATCTGGACGGGCAAAATAGACAAACTCAAACAAGCAAGGAGCATAACTTGGCGTGTGTGCACACTGTTGAGTATAGAGCTCACCATCAAGGGTAATGTATACCGCTTCACCAGGTGCAACATCACGCATCAGCTCAAAACCAACAGCATCCAGCGCAACACTCTCTGAGGCAATCATATATTCAGTGCCGAGTTCAGTCTCCTGTTTACCCAACACCAATGGACGGATCCCGAAAGGATCACGAAATGCCACTAACCCTTGACCAATAATAAGAGCGGTTACCGCATATGCACCACGTGTCAATGAGTGCACTTTAGCAACAGCATCAAACACCTCTTCAGAGCTTAAACTCTCATTCTTGCACTGCTGTAACTCATCGGCGAGCAAGTTTAATAAAACTTCTGAGTCAGATGTCGTATTAACATGACGGCGTCGCTTAAGTAAAAGCTCGTGCAATTCGACTGTATTGGTCAAGTTACCGTTATGGGCAAGCGAGATCCCAAATGGCGAGTTAACATAGAAAGGCTGAGCTTCCGATGCACTCGAACTTCCAGCCGTAGGGTAACGTACATGCCCTATACCCGTTTTACCCTGTAGACGCTGCATATGTTTAGCTTCAAACACGTCTTTTACCAGACCATTGGCTTTGCGCAATCTAAACGCATTACCATCTACAGTCACGATACCAGCAGCATCTTGACCGCGATGCTGGAGTACAGTTAATGCATCATAAATTGGTTGATTAACCGAAGTTCGACCAACTATTCCGACAATACCACACATGGGTAAGCTTCCTCATTGTAAGATGTTCTGATAATTATAATCTTTAGCCACACCAAGCCGATTAAATCGGTACTTGAAGTGGCATGTAATGCTTATTGCATTTTATATTTTAGGTACAAAGCTTGAAGTGTTTTCCAAGTAATCAAAAAACCACTGGATAACAACACCGAATTCAGGGACAAGTTTAGAACTCTGCCACCAATCCGTATTGGGCGCGCCCGTGAACGCATCCATAAAAAAGAGTAAAGCACTGACAATCAGTGCGCCTCTTAAGGCGCCAAAACATAGACCTAGGACTCTATCTGTCCCAGAAAGGCCCGTTTTCTCGACCAATTGACCAATAAGATAGTTTACCAAGGCGCCAAGAATTAATGTCGCAATAAAAAGAATAGCAATAGCAACGCCATTACGTAGCATTTCATCTTGCATCTGGGTGAGATAAACGGAGAGATCTTGATAAAACTGACTCGCAACAAAAAAAGCTGCAAACCAGACCACAAGTGACATGGCTTCTTTAGCAAAGCCTCGAAGCAAACTGATAAGAGTCGATACTCCTATAACAGCGAAAATGGCGTAATCAATCCAAACCATTGAAAAAGTAATCCAGCAAAGGAGTTAAGACGGCGGGATTTTACCAGAGACTGAAAACATTCTCACCTTAATGATGCAAAAGATTGTTTCAATCTCTGACCACAGTTTTCTGGTTAAGCGCTTTACGCTTAAGAAGCGGTTGGAACGTAGCTCACGATACGGCCTGACAACTTAGTGATTTTTTTAATGTCAGCACTTTGGGCTTGCAGCTTGGCCTTTGACACATTAGGGCCAACAAACACCTTTGTTAACTGACCATCGACTGGCTTTTCCGGTAAAGTATAAGCAGTAAAGCCTTTTTCTCTCAACTGCTTAACAAGTCCATTGACGTTAGAGGCATTTTTAAAACTGCCCAGCTGTAAAGTATAAGCTGATGCCGCGGGCTTGTTAGGTTGAGTCGTGGCCACTTCAACGGGTTTACTCTCAACCACGGCTTTATTGGCCACCTCAGTTGAAGGCTGTTGAGCCAACGCCTCTTTTTCCTCAATCTCTTGCACTAATTGATCTAACTCGTCGGCAGCAGGCTCAAAGGCCTGCTCTTTTTCACTCAGGTCGACAGTTTTAAACTCTTGATCTGGTAATTCAAGTGCTTCCACTTCCGGACGCAAGGGGATCTCTGCAAACTGCTCAGCCTGATGCTCCTTTTTACCATCGAGAATATCGGGTAAAAAAATCACTCCCAATGCAACAAGAACAATAACTCCGACCAAACGATTCTGAAAATGACTAGACAATGTATCTCCCTAAAAATCCATTCAATGCTTAACAGTTTAGTGACAAGGCTTTAAATTCGGCCACGGTATAAAAAGAACCAAACACGATAACGGCATCATCAGGAGTAAGTAAAGCACTAAGCTCACTCCATGCAACTCCCAGACTAGCATAATGTGAAGAGGAGCCTGTAGCGCTTAATGCCGCCTGCAGCTGTTTAGGATCCGCACTTCTGTCTGTCTCCAGTGCTGTGAAGACCCAGTAGTCGACCTGCTCTTCCAGCACCTTGATAACCTCACTCGTGTCTTTATCTTTTAACATGCCACACAACGCAAATAAACGCTTAGATTTAAAACGTTTAAGCTGTGTAGCCAGATAGCGGGCAGCGTGAGGGTTATGCGCGACATCTAATATCACTAATGGTTGCTGAGAAACGACCTCTAGCCGTCCCTCTAAACGAGCAGACCCTAGGGCTTTTTTGATTATCTCAGTACAGATGTCAGGCCAGCCTAACTCAATGACAGCAAGTGCTGTTGCAGCATTAGGCAGTGGCAGTTGAGGCAGAGGCAACCCTGATATTGAGCGACGAACTCCACTAAAATCCCAAACTTCACTACTATTTTTACTCACATGATAGCTAAACTGCTCATTTACGCGGTAGAGCTCAGCCCCTTTACGCTTGACCACCTCGAATAAGCTGGCAGGAACATCAGGCTCACCGACTACCGCGGGTTTACCGCCCCTGAAGACACCCGCTTTCTCTGCCGCAACTGAGTCCCGCGTATCCCCGAGGTACTCTTGATGATCAAGGTCGATAGAGGTGACAACCGCAATATCGGAATCGATAATATTTGTTGCATCTAACCTCCCGCCTAAGCCTACTTCAAGCAAGATAATATCTAACTTATCAGCTTTAAAAAGATAGAGGCCCGTGAGTGTTGCAAACTCAAAAAAACTTAAAGAGATATCCTCTCTAGCAACATTTATAGCTGCAAAAGCCTCAATTAGACGACTATCTGATGCATCCTCACCATTGATCCGCACGCGTTCATTGTATTTCAGAATATGAGGAGAGCTGTATACACCAAGCGTGTACCCTGCCTGTATCAAAATCTGCTCAAGCATGGCGCAGGTGGTACCTTTACCATTAGTCCCAGCAACGGTGACAACCTTTGTCGCACCTAAATCTCGCAAACCAAGACGATCGGCAACCGTCGAGACGCGCGCTAACCCCATATCAATCTCTATAGGGTGTATTGCAAGCAAGTAATCTAACCATAGCGTTAAACTGGCATCTGTAGCTGGAGCTTTAGGCATAATTTATCGTTCTTAATTAATGATAACACCACACAGTGGAGCGAATTGAGCAATATAATTTAGATTAATCCAGCATAAACAGAGGACCTAAAGCCAACTTAGGTAACTGAAAATGCTCAGGGTAAGTGACATCGACCATATACAAACCGTTAGGTTTTGCCGTTGGTGCAGCCTTACTCCTGTCTTTTAGTGCCAGCAGCTCAGGGATCCACTCATGACTTTGATGACCTAAACCAATCTCAATCAAGGAGCCAACAATATTTCTAACCATATGATGTAAAAATGCATTGGCTTTAATATCGACACAGATATACATCCCCTGACGAGTTACATTCACCTCATGAACATTGCGATTAGGCGACTTGGACTGACAGTGAAGCGCCCTGAAACTAGTAAAGTCATGTTCACCCACAAAGTGTTGCGCCGCTTCATGCATCTTGTTCTCATCAAGGTGAGTTCTATAGTGGCTGACCCCAGAGCGTAATATCCCTGGGCGAAGCTGATAGTTATAGATCATATAGCGATAGCGACGCGCTGTAGCAGAAAAACGAGCATGAAAATCCTCATCGACCACTTTAGCCCATCGCACAGCAATATCGTCAGGTAAGCTGACATTGACACCTAAAGTCCAAGCAGACTCTTTACGTATCGCATCTGTGTCGAAATGAACAACTTGGCCAGTTGCATGAACACCAGTGTCCGTCCTACCAGCACAATGAACACTAATCGGTTCATTAGCCACTTTGGAAAGTGCTCTCTCTAATTGAGCTTGAACTGAATCAACCTCAACTTGACGCTGCCAGCCAAAATACTTACTGCCATCATATTCGATACCTAACGCTACTCGCATACAACCTCTTAACCCTTTCTAGCCACTGCTTAACCATTGAGCTTAAAAGCAGCAGTATTGCTCAAATCTATTTAGGGGCGGGATTCTAACATAATGAAATACCGATCTCATATACCCAGACTACTTGGAAATGCAGGATTCAGTGGATTTGTGCAAGCCCACTTCGTTGTAGCATTCACTAAAAAGGGAGTAACCATTCCTACGCAAATGCGTCTAGAATTGAACTCGCGCAACGCCTCTGAAACGAGCATTCTTAGGTAGTTTGGGTATATGTATAAAATAGATAAAGAAATGGCGCCAACTGGCGCCATTTATCAGTAAACAAGTATCCGACTTAGCCGAGGGTTTTGATTAAGCCTTGAGCTTCCTCTTGTTGCCTCTCATTACCATCTAACTGCACCTCTTTAAGCAAGGCCATGGCACTGTCATTATCGTCAATCTCGATATAAGCTCTAGCAAGATCTAATTTGGCGTTAACTGAGTTCTCCTCATCATCAACATCTACCATAGAAGCATTACCCATTAAGCTATCAAGCTCTCCCATATCGACATCGAGCTCTTTATATTGATCAACCTCATCACTCTCTTCGTCAGCTTCATTTAACAATCGATCAATGTCGATGAAACCGTTATCTTTTTGAAATGTGGTCAGATCATGTTCATCAACATGACTCGCCGATGATTCAGACTGCTCCTGAGCATCTAACGCCGCTAAAGCTTCATCAACGGTTATTTTTCCTTCGTCAGCAAGTGAGAGATCAAAGTCGTCATCACTTTGCTCTTCAATAACATCTGGATGCTCCCCACCCTCAGCAGGCTGTGATTCGTTAGCATCATCGGTTAATGCACCATCCCACTCAAGGCTATTATCACTTTTAGACTTATTGCTCTTTAGGTCACCAAAGAAGTTATCCTCTTTAGAAGCGGGCTTCTCCTCTACTGATTTTAGATCCGCCAATAGTGCATCAAGGGCTTCATCCTTTTGAGGCTCAACTTGCTCCTCTACCTGCACATCTTCACTCTGCAGTGGCTCAGCAGGCTCATCGAAACCATCGAGTAGAGAGTCCAGGTCAGCATCATCTATGGTATCTTCAGCTTCAACTTCACTCTTTTGAGCAGCCAACTCCTCACCTAAATCGGCTTCTTCGGCTAACTCAGGCAGTTCTGTTGCCTCTACGCTTTCTGTACTCTCAAGGTTTTCAGTGCTCTTCGGCTCATCAACTGATTCGGTTAGCTCGGCAGCAATCTCTTCACCTAAATCAGCTTCTTCGGTTAGTTCAGGCGTTTCAACACTTTCACTATTCTCGGCATTTTCAGGCTCATCAAAGCCTGCCAGCAGTGAGTCCAGATCCGCATCATCGGCCTGCTCATCAACAGATTCGGTTAGCTCGGCAGCAATCTCTGCGCTTAAATCAGCTTCTTCGGTTAATTCAGGCGCTTCAACACTTTCACTATTCTCGGCATTTTCAGGCTCATAAAAGCCTGCAAGCAGTGAGTCCAGATCCGCATCAACGGCCTGCTCATCAACAGATTCGGTTAGCTCGGCAGCAATCTCTGCACTTAAATCAGCTTCTTCGGTTAATTCAGGCGCTTCAGTTGCTTCAGCACTTTCACTATTCTCGGCATTTTCCGGCTCATCAAAACCTGCAAGCAGTGAGTCCAGATCGGCTTCATCGGCCTGCTCATCAACAGATTCAGTTAACTCAGCGGCAATCTCTGCGCTTAGGTCTGCTTCCTCTGTTAGTTCGGGAGCTTCAGTTGCTTCAGCACTTTCACTATTCTCAGCATTTTCGGGCTCATCAAAGCCTGCAAGCAGTGAATCAAGATCGGCTTCATCGGCCTGCTCATCAACAGATTCGGTTAGCTCGGCAGCAATCTCTGCGCTTAAATCAGCTTCTTCGGTTAATTCAGGCGCTTCAGTTGCTTCAGCACTTTCACTATTCTCAGCATTTTCGGGCTCATCAAAGCCTGCAAGCAGTGAATCAAGATCGGCTTCATCAACTGGCTCATCTTCTGTATCTGCAGCCAATTGGGCTGCTATCTCTTCACTCAGCTCAGCTTCTTCAGGTGTTTCATCGCCTTGGGGTTCATCAAATCCTGCTAATAAGGAGTCCAGATCAGCTTCATCAACCTGCTCATTATCGGCCTCTGCCGCTAGCTCTGCAGCTATCGCCTCATTAAGATCTTCACCACTTTCTTCACCTTGGCTCTCCTCAGCGGGTAGATCAAACTCTTCAAGAAGTGAGTCAAGATCGGCTTCTTCACTCTTAACTTCAGGCTCAGCTTCCGTTTCACCTATCCCCTCAAGCAGGGCATCTAAGTCCTCTTCCTGTTCAGCCGATTCAGGCTCTGAGGCTGTTTCTGTTTCATTGATATCGGTAAGCAATGAATCCAGATCAGCTTCGGCAGCATCAGGCGTCTCCTCTTTCTCATCGACTCCGAAGTCTTCAAGAAGCGAGTCTAAATCCTCTTCCCCTTCACCATCTTGTTCTCCCATAGCTTCAGCCCAAAGCTCATCAAGAGACTGGCCTTCATCTTCCACATCAAGGTCGCTCTCCCCTTCAGTTTCAGTCTCACCTGGATCAACAAACATCTCATTCGCCATATCCATCTGTTCTGAGTCAACTTCCATCTCAACTTCTGGTTGCAACTCGCTAGAATCGACATTCATTAAGGAGTCAAGAGAGTCTTCATCCTCCTCGGTATCAAGATGGACAGCCATATCATCAGAAGTTTCACTCTCACTCACAGCCTCTTCTGCGCTTGGTGCCGGAGCCGATTCAGCCTCACCTTCTACACTCTTCTCTTCACTCTCCTGCTGCTCACCTTCATTTCGACGACGCTTTAAGAATAACCAAAGTAAAATTAGGAAGATAAATGCAGGAAGCGCAGCACCAAGAATAAGAGCTACGGGATTGCTCATCAGCTCTTTCCACTTAATCTCATCCTCTTGAGGAGCTGGTAGCTCCATCTCAGCCAACCTCTCTTTCAGTGCTTCAACATCTGCAGTCAAAGATTCATTTTTTAATCGGCTTGCTTGAAGTTGCTCCTGTAAAACAGCAACCTCTTCATTGAGAAGATCCACTTTCCCAGTCAAGGCTTCGATATCACTGCTACTAAGACTGAGCTCATCCTGAGCTCTCACTAGTTCATCTGCCAATTGCAGGTTTTTATCTTCGGATGCATCTAACTTGGCTTGCAGATCACTGTTTTGCACAGCGTCATTGACGCTTTTTGGGCTCTCGCTTACAGGCTCTTTAACAGAAGCCGACTCTGGCTGTTCAGTTTTTATTGGCTCAGCGACAGGAGTGCTCGGCTTTTGAGCTGCAACAGGTTTGGCGGTGATCTTTTTCCAACCAGCATCATTTCGCTCCGCACGCTGCTTGGCCATGCTCTTAGGAATCGCTAACATCACCTCTTTTGAGGGGATAAGCAGTATCATCCCTTTCTCTAAACTGTTGTAATTTGAGTTGGTAAAGGCGTGTGGATTGGCATCATAAATAGCCCCCATCACCTGATAAATGCTAACACTAGCATCAGGCTGCATCTTCTGAGCTATACTCCAAAATGTGTCAGAAGAGCGAGTAGGACCATATTGCCTAGTGGTTTCTCTAACCTCACCATCTGGACCCGTAATCTTTAAAGGTTCAGCTGCAGATACAGTCTGTTCAATGGAGCTGGTAACTAGGACGAGTAATATTGAGGCAATCAAACCGACTAGATACGGAGTGCGAAAGTTCATTCATTCTTCCCTTTCAAGCGTAGCGGGCAGCTCACAGGAGCATAGCTTTAGGCAATTGTATTTATTGAGATTACTATAAACCAGAAATCAATGGTCTGCTACTGTTCACAATTCAAAAACAAGTGCAAATATAAAAAAAGCCCGCATATTGCAGGCTTTTTCAACAAAACAGGCATAAATCAGCCTAGAACTAGTAATAATCTCTTATTAATACTTCGGCTATCTGTATGCTATTAAGCGCAGCACCTTTTCTAATATTATCAGAGACAACCCACAGGTTAATGCCATTTTCATGTGAGATGTCTTTACGTACACGTCCCACATAAACTGGATCACACCCAGCAGCATCGGTCACCACGGTTGGATACTCTTCATCTGATTCAAACAGTTCAACACCCGGCGCATCTCGCAACACAGACTTAACATCTTCGGCGTCAACTGGTTGCAGAGTCTCTAAATGTATCGCTTCTGAATGACCATGGAAAACAGGAACACGAACAGCAGTTGGGTTAACAACTATGCTTTCATCGCCGAAGATTTTCTGGGTTTCCCAGACCATCTTCATCTCCTCTTTCGTATAACCATTATCCATAAACTTGTCGATATGAGGCAGCGCATTAAAGGCTATCTGCTTAGGATAAGCCTTTGGTTCAATGGGTAAGCCCTGAAGCAACTTGGCACACTGACTCGCCAACTCTTCTATTGCTTGCTTACCTGAGCCTGAAACAGACTGGTAAGTCGCCACATTGATACGTGAGATCCCAAATGCATCATATATCGGCTTAAGGGCCACCAACATCTGAATCGTAGAGCAGTTCGGGTTAGCGATAATATTTCGATTACGGAAATCGGCAATAGCTTGAGGGTTCACTTCAGGAACTACAAGCGGTACATCGATGTCATATCTAAAATGAGAGGTGTTGTCGATAACAACACAACCATGCTCTGCAGCAATCGGTGCCCATTTAGCCGAGACATCGCCACCAGCAGAGAAAAAGCCTATCTGAGCCTGAGACCAGTCAAACTTATCGACATCAAGAATTTCTACCTGTTTACCGTGGAAGCTTACCGTATTACCAGCACTACGACTGCTGGCAAGAGGGAATAAATTCGCAACGGGAAAATTGCGCTCTTCGAGGATCTCAATCATAGTTTGACCCACAGCACCCGTAGCACCTAATACGACAACATTAAATTCTTGCGACATAATTACCGACCGACTCCTGAATATCCTAAATTAAGCAACCAATCTACCTCAGATTGACCCGTAGTTGCTAGCGTTAACGCGCTAAATTCACGTCTATGCTTGTGATTTTTTCTCATAAGGTCAAACCCATTGTTATTAGAGGAATTAACAGGGGCTTTTTTTGATGGATCTTCAAGCAAAGTAGCTCTAAATAACGCATCATCATCACGAAGGTCATAAACAAAGCGACTAAGCTGTAATAGCGCTTTTTCAGAAGGCTCCTTGGTCAGTGTCAGCTGCTCGGTCCAAAAAGAGGGTAAAAGTGCCAGCATCTCTTTCTCCTCCTTTTTACCCAACACCTGCATCAACTTCTGATAAAGCATATAGGTGCCCCGCGCTTTTCCCTCTAAGCTATAACCTGCAATATGGGGCGTAGCAAACTCCACATAGGGGATCAGTTCACGCATCGGATTCGGTTCCCCCTCCCATACATCAAGCACCACTTTAATATCTGCTCTTTGCTGTTTAACGTTTATCAAAGCACGGTTATCTACCACCTCGCCCCGACAGCAGTTCAATAACCAAGTGTCAGCATTAAGGCTATTTAGTCTACTCTCGTCAAACAGATACCAAGTTTTATGTTCACCACTCTTAGTGATAGGCACATGTAGGCTGATAACGTTTGCGCGAGTGATAAGCTCATCTAACGAAACAAAATTGCGAGGATCGCTTTTTTCAATCAAGGGATCATGTAATAGCACTTCAACGCCGTAAGCTTGTAAACATCTGGCCACCGCACTCCCAGTATTACCAGCACCGACAATCCCCACCACTTTGTCTTTCAGGCTTGTTCCAAATCGATTGGCCAACTCCAACATGGCGATAAAGGCAAACTCGCCTACCGCCGTTGCATTGCAGCCAGGGGCATTTGAAAAGGAGATCTGACGCTGAGTCAGATACTCAGTATCGATATGATCAGTCCCTATTGTTGCACTACCCACAAAGGTTAACTGACTATTCTTTGATAGTAATGATGCATCGACTTGGGTCACCGAGCGTACCAGCAATACATCAGCATCTTTTACCATTTCAGCTGTTAGGCTACGGCCATTTACCGTTTCAATGATCCCTAAGTCCCCAAACAGCTCTTGTACATAAGGCATGTTTTCATCGGCTATGATTTTCATTTTGTTCTCAAAAAGTCAGTGAATAATAGGGTATCTCTACTCTAACAGCTTGAAATAGGTTACTTACCATCAACCACAGCACGAATGCTATTAAGCAGTGCTCTATTCGTGCGCGCTTTCTTTAATTTCTTTGAACTCTCTTTTAATGACTCATCGGAGATACGAGTAAAAATACCACTGTATTCATTTTCCGCTATCGCATCATCGGTATCAGCAGCCTCTGAGATATCTTGAGCAACACGGCTTAGTTGTAGCCAGGCATTAGCGATATAAAATCCATGGAAGTCTTCCTGAGGTAGCAGAGCTTTTGCACTATTTGGCAAAGCTTCCCACCCCTTGATGAACTTCTCATCACTGTCTTCTAATAACTCATTACATAGATTGGCATAGGCCTCAAAAAGATTCTGTGGGATCTGATCCATTGGAATAACAAGATTACACACGTTTAATGATACTTGCTCAACGCGTGCTTTATATTCTGGGGTTATCTCTATCATGGTTTACTCGATATGGTTTCAAAAAATAGGAGTCGAGTCGTTTACACAAATCGTGACTCAACTTAAAAATGCCACTAACACTAAGCCACGGTTTCTGTTCACCACTCTAAAGTTAATATTGATGGTTTATCTTGGCTCAGCTAAAGCGTGCATTTATACCTGTACCTCTCTCTAAATGCAAAGAAACAAACAGGTATACAAGTGGCTAGATGTCGGTACAATACAATTTAACATTCGATTACATGCAGTGATAAGGCACACTAATATTCAACCGATAGTTTACGGATGGTTAAAACTAACAACTATGCTTAAGTTGCAAAAGAATATTAACTCATAGGGTAATGAACCGTGATCAATAGAACAGGCCTTTTACTATTAAGCTTTTGTTTATTAATCCTTTTAACCACCATTTCGGTCGTAAAAGCTGATGATTACAACACTATTGAGAAGGTGCTAACTGAATTAGAGAGTGGGACAACCATCCCTCAAACTGAATTAATCGAAAAGATAACCTACCTAAAGAACCAATTATCCGAACGAGATAGCAGCTATTATCTTAGGCTTCAAGCTATTATCTGCTGGAACTATGATGTTGACGACCCAAAACAGAGAGCGCTTGCCATCAGTTTTGCCAACAAGCAACTCAATAATCCTTTTATTCAACAATCACCTGAACATCATCTGGATATTCAACTCTGTAAAGCCTGGTTTAATCAAATAGATGGCAAGGTTACACAAGCATTAAAAGAGTATGATGAGATCATTCAACGAGCCTATCAGATAGAGTCACTGAAGCTTATCGCCGATGGACGTAGCATTCGCGGCGCCATGTACTCATTTCAAGGAAACTTCTCTCTCGCTCTTGAAGATCTTATCACTGCACAGCATCTTTATGACAACTTAGGCCTTAACCACTGGAGTCAAATAAACCTGTCAGATCTCGCCACCAGCTACCGACGTTTCGGTGATCCCCAAACCGCGATAAAATACTATAAACAGCTTGAAGCTAGGTTCATTAAACTCAATGATATGGACGCAGCCACAGCCATGATCACTGAGATGGCCATCGCTTACGAAGAGTTGGGGGAATATAATAAGGCGATAGAATACTATCAAAAATCCTATGAGTACTGGCAAAAACAGGGAGACATTTTTAGCGCATCGACTATCGCGGTTAACATCTCAGGAAGCTTAATTAAACTCAACAGAATAACTGAGGCTCAAGAATATTTATCTCAAGCCAGTCCCCACATAACCTCAAAAGATGAAGCCTTCTACAGTTTTATGAAGCTTTTTGAGGCTGAAATTAGCTTAATAGATGAGAAACCAAGTGAAGCACTCAACGCACTCTTAGAAGCAAAGTCAGCTTTTAATAGAGTAAAAAACAAACGAGGTTTAGCCCAGTTATCACAGATTGAAAGTCAAGTTTATACCTCACTAGGCGACTGGCCAAAAGCGCTTCAGGCATTACAAAGATATGTGCAACTGCACAATGAACTTGACGCAAAAATGCAATCAAATCGCACGACAGAGATGCGAACACGTTTTAATACCGAACAGATTGAGACTGAAAATAAACAACTTATCGAATTACAAAAAGCGAGAGAGCTTGAACTACACATTCTTGAGCAAAATCGATACCTTCAATTTACTGTGATTATACTGGCCGTTATCGTGATCCTTTTTGTCTCACTCTTTGCTATCAAACAGGTACAAAAGTCTAAATTATTAGCGGTACTGGCATTAACCGACCACCTGACTAAGCTCCCAAACCGTAGACAAACTTATTCAGAAGCAGAGAAACACTTTTCAAATAATAACAGTAAGTTATCCCTGATACTGTTTGATGCGGATCACTTTAAGAAGATCAATGATAATTTTGGTCATGAGATTGGAGATAAAGTACTGTTTGAACTGGCCAATATCAGTAATCTAATGATGAGAAGAGCCGATCTTGTCGGACGAGTCGGTGGCGAAGAGTTTCTTATTATTTTGCCCGACACTTCGCTTGAACAGGCCATAAAAATCGCTAATAGGTTAGTGGAGTCGATCGCAAAAACTGATCTTTCACATTTGTCTCCCACATTGTCTATATCAGTCAGTGCGGGAGTGGCGGAAAAAGAGCAAGATGCCTCCTTCACTGAGCTACTTAATCGGGCAGATACAGCACTTTACCAAGCAAAAACCAACGGCAGAAATCGCGCTGTCTTTAATACTCAACAAACGGATCAGTAAACCACACCCCAACTTAAACTCACTCTACTCGCCTGATAAGCTCAACTCTTTCTGGAACCGGTAAGTCGCCAAACCACTTATAATAGAGGCGTTTGAATTTACCTGAAGCTTTATAGTACGCCAGCGCACTTTGCCACTGCTTAATCACCTCTAATTCAGTCCCTTTTGAAAAAGCAAGATACAGCTCTATCTCCGAGAGGACAAAAACAGGTTTAACCGAATCGATATTAGCGCCAATTTTGGTTAGTAAGCTTGCTACTGCAATATCAGCCTGACACCAAAACCTTACTCGCCCCTTAATCAACTGTTTAGCTGACTGGTGAGGGAAGCTTGATACCAAAAGCTGTGTTAGCCCTAACTCTTTTAACATCTCTAAACCGATAGCACTTCGATAGGTACCTATGCTGCCCGCATGGTTTAACTCTTCAAGACTGTTAATTTCAATATGATCATTGGCTTTTGCATAGAGTGAAATTTTACTGGTAATAATAGGCCCAACAAAATCAAAGTTTTTACGTCGTTCTTCATCGACAGAGGTAGCAAACAACACCACATTTGGCAAAGAGTTAGCAATCGATAAAGCTCTCGCCCAAGGTAGCACCTCAATCTCCAGTTCAGTCCCCATAATCCGCTGTAACTCATTGACAAGTTCAACAGCAAAACCAGAAGCAATGCCTGCATCATCGTAAGAAACAGGAGCCCATGGCTCAGTCAGCAGACGTAACTCAACACTTTCATCGGCAATCGATTGACATATCAATAGAAGGGATAAAAAAATAGAAAAAAATCCGCTTTTAAAACAACGACCCATAATACCTCTTCTACAACAAAATTGAGACCACAAACGGAGACGTCAGCACCCAATACCAGTAATTAATAAAACAGTTCACCCGTAACTGATAACCCAAAACATAAACAAAACGACGGTTTAATTAAATATCTCTCTAGTCAATTTCTCAGGCGCTACGCTTAGATAACAGAACAATACCTGTTATTATACTGAGGTACTCCTTAAACCTTACGCTACCTATGCCCAACTCTGTGTTAACTCAATCAAGTTTTGACTCTCTCACATCAAGCCAACTTTCCCAACTGGTAATAAGTATTAAACATTGGGGAAAAGAGCTTGGCTTCGCTCAAATAGGTATTTGTGATACTGATTTAACTATAGAGGAGCCTAAACTACAGCAGTGGCTAGATAAGGGCTATCACGGAGAGATGGGGTATATGGAGAGCCATGGCATGATGCGCGCTCGCCCCCATGAGCTACATCCAGGTACAATACGTGTTATATCCGCCCGCATGGACTATCTCCCACCAGAAGCTGGATTTGCGACAAATTTACGCGATCCTAATCTTGCCTACATCTCCCGTTACGCCGGTGGGCGAGACTACCATAAGCTCATTCGAAATAGGCTCAAAAAGTTAGGGTTAATGATAGAGGAAGAGCTTACTCGCTTAGGCGTAGGTAAGCCTAACTTTCGCCCTTTTGTTGACTCTGCGCCCATCCTTGAACGACCACTCGCTGACAAGGCAGGCCTTGGCTGGACCGGTAAGCATAGCCTGTTACTCAATCAAGATGCTGGCAGTTGGTTCTTCTTAGGAGAGCTACTTATTGACTTACCACTTCCGGTCGACATTCCTGTCAGTGAAGGATGTAACACCTGCGTTGCATGCATTAAATCTTGCCCAACAAACGCCATTGTCGAACCCTATATCGTCGATGGCAGACGCTGTATCTCCTACCTAACCATAGAGTTGCAAGGCGCAATCCCCGAAGAGTTCCGCCCTCTTATCGGTAATCGCATCTATGGCTGTGATGATTGTCAGTTAGTCTGTCCAGTCAACAGCAAGTCACCATTGACATTAGAAACAGATTTTCACACCAGAGATCCACTCAAACAACCTGAGTTACTCACACTCTTTAATTGGAGTGAAGCCGAGTTTTTGAAAATCACAGAGGGCAGTCCAATACGTCGTATCGGTCATAAACGCTGGCTGAGAAATATCGCTGTAGCACTGGGGAATGCACCATTTTCACAAACAATTATTGATACTCTCGAACTCAAAAAGCAAACGGAGGAACTTGATGAGATGGTCGCTGAACATATTGACTGGGCATTAAAGCAGCAGAGATTTAAACAAGGTGGAGAAGTGCCAACAGTAAACCGTAAGACACAGCGGGTGATACGCAGTGTCGAAAAAGGTCTGCCCAGAGATGCATAAAAGCGAGTCCCTAGCCTTAGGAACTCGTGGCTCATAGCTAAGCGCTAACTCTCCTCTAGCGTAAAGCCGACTTTAATCGTCACCTGCCAGTGCGCAACGACTCCAGCCTCTAAATGCCCCCGGGTCTCCACCACTTCGAACCAGCGCAGATGTTTTAATGTTTGCCCTGCCGTATTAATCGCTTCCTTTATCGCATCATCTGAACTGATAGGCGATGAACCCACTAACTCAATAATTTTATAGGTATGACTCATAATGCACTCCTAATGATGGCTATCTAGACGCTAGGCCTAAGTATAAACAGTATGAATATTGGCAAACCAAATGTGGTACATTTTTCATACTATCTAAAACTGAAAAATTTTCCATCATTAATGAGTCTCCGTCAGTACACATCCACAGACTTACTCTCTACCAAAATTACCTGAACAACATTAAGAGCTGCTCCAACTGGTTTCTCACAAGGCTCTTGGCTAAGCGCCCTACTCGCCCTTGTAAGCTCGACAACAACATATATTGACCCACTCGGTTAGCGCCTAGCTTCTCGCTCATGAACTTGAAACGACACTTCATTCACCGTCTCACTTAAATATCTGCACATTGAGGCGCTCCTGTAGGGTAAAGCCCAATCGACGAGATTTTAGCAACTAAAAATTAACATGTGCGACATTTTGTCACATGGCGAGTTTGGCAAAATATTTTAGGATAACAACAAGGTCAGGAATAAAAAATAGCTCTTTTGTTATGGGCCAATAGATATTTCTCAAGTGCCCGCTCAATTGCCCCTTTGTAAGCTCGTGTACTAAAGACAGCCACTGTTAATTTCACACTAAAAAACCAATGTCTTAATGACTAGAAAAACAAAAAACCTAAATAAATCAAAAGATTGACTTGTGGCATACAAAGTGCTTTTACCTAGCACGACTTAAACCACATCATCCCACTAAGAGGTAATATGAGTAAGCAGAAACTGATCGAATTCACACTTGTAACTGGATTAATGGCACCTTTCGCAGCAATAGGTAGCGAGGGCCCCGCTGAACGAGTTTCCACTGAGCATGCCAAGGATAACCTTGAACGCATCACAGTCACCGCGTCACGTCAGCGTACTTTAGATACGGATCTGGCCATGTCACTACAAGGAGTCAGCACAGAAGAGTTAGCCTTAGACAGTGGACAGCATGTCGCCGAATCACTAAACAGTATTTCAGGGGTGCTAATTGACCAACTCTCTGGCGGTCAAGGCCATAAAGCAGCAATTAGAATGCCCATGAATACCAGCGGTTATTACTTGTATTTACAAGATAATATTCCGCTTCAGTCTCCAGCCTTCTTTAACCATAATGCCCTTTGGTGGTCCAGTTTTAATTCAAACATTGCCACAATGGAGGTCTTAAAAGGAGCTGGCACCGCCTTATATGGCTCAGGAGCCGTCGCGGCAACGGTAAATATCTTGTCTAAGGAGGTGGCTGGATCAGATCAAACAGACATGGGATTGATACTAGGACAAGATGATTACGCTAAGGTGCAATTCAGTCACAGCAGTATACTCTCTGGTACTCAAGGCATTCGCGTGTCAGCTTCATACCTAACCAATGACGGTTGGCGAGATCACACTGGATCAGAACGGGCTGAATTAACACTCAGGCATGAATTAGAGCTCGAAAACAATGAACGCTTAGTCACCTCTTTAGTGATTTCAGACCTCGAACAGGAGATGGCGGGAAATTTAACTCAAGCCTTGTATGACAATGATAAAACAAACTCGGGATTATCAGATGAGGTACTAGCCAGCGATCCATTACGCAAAACCAAATATATGCGACTGTCTAGCCATTGGGATAAAACCACCGACAGTAGTTACTTTTCCCTCATTCCATATTATCGATACCGTACTAACGATTACACCGCAACGTGGAACAAAAACATGCCCAAAGTGGAGTCAGAGGTACACACTTTAGGCTTACTGGCACTAGCAAATTTTGAGCATGATGGCGACAGTGACACCAGTGTTGGCTTAGATATCGAATTGACTGAAGGGGATCAACTCTCCTATCAGCCCCTAGACTATACCAGCACAGGTTACAGGGCTGATACCTTCATTAAAGGGGAGAGATTTTATGATGACACCACTCAATACTTGAGTCTTTCTCCCTATATTCAGCACAAGCGGGAGTTAACAGAAAACCTCGATTTAACCTTAGGCGCCAGATATGACTATGGTCAATATGATTTTAATAACCACTTAGGTGTTTATGGTGACATTGGCCATGGGAAGCGCAGTGTTGAAGACAGAACAGATAACTTTAACCATATTAGTCCTAAGGCAAGTTTAAACTATCATTTGAGTCAAGATAGCAGCCTCTATCTACGCTACGCCAACAGTTTCCGCTTACCAACAGCCAGTAGTCTGTATCATTTGACCATCAAAGATGATGGCAATGCCGAAGCGGTCGATCCTGAGATTTCAGATACCTATGAACTTGGGTTTAAAGCCAATTGGCAGTCAATATCCCTCGACACAGCTGTTTATTATATGGATGTAGACGACGGTATTGTGCGGGCTTATAACGATGCAGGCCAGCGCTATTTAACCAATGCAGCCCGTGTTATTCATCAAGGAGTTGAAGTCTCTGTGGCCTGGAAGATTAATGAACAGCTAAATCTCAGTACAGCTTACAGCAGATCTCACCATGAATTTGATCAACATGAAGCATACTCAGGTAATGAAATGGCGGCTGCACCAGAGCATATCGCTAACGTGCGATTACGTTATAAGCCCGAGTTTATACAGGGCTTAACTAGCATGCTAGAGATCCAATCCGTAGGAGAATACTGGTTAGACGATGCGAACAGTCAAGATGATGAGGGAATCGATCGTATTGAAGATGGCTACACCATCGCCAATATCAAAGCCCTTTATCAATTCTCTAAGCAGCTATCTTTCAATGCCAGAGTACTGAATATCACCGATGAGGAGTATGCACAGGAAGCCTCATACCGATACAACAAAACATTTTACTCTCCAGGCGCACCTAGAACCGCCTACATTGGCGTAAACTATCAATGGTAAAACTCCCCATGATTAAAGTTAATCACTTAATAGTATTGCTAATTATCTGCATCCCCTTGAAGTTCACCGACGTTAAAGCAGCTCATGAACATCACAAGATGCAATCTCAAACGGACGGTAGGATCACGTGTACTCAGCAAGAGATAAACTGCGCTAAGACGGTGACTTCATCATTCGCCCCCAATGGTGATTTGTGGCGTTTGTGGGCTCACAAAGACAGCATGTACTTTCAAACTTCCCAGAATAAGGGCGTCACATTTTCCAGTATAAGACGAGTTCCGATCCCTAAAGAGAGCATATCGGCACGTAATGAAAACCGTCCCAAAATCGCCTTTGACCAGTATCAAGGGGTATATCTATCATGGGCGATGCCAAAAGCCAAAAAATACACCGCAGATGTACGTTTTTCCTATTCCAAGGATTACGGAGCCAGCTTTAGCAGACCCGTAACCGTCAATAACGACAAGCTTGAAATCGGCCATAGTTTTAATGAGATGCAAGTTACCGCTGAAGGTGAGATCACCTTAGTGTGGCTTGATTCACGTTTAGCCCACCAAGCTAGAGCACAGGGAGAGCAAACTAATGGCTCATCCTTGTACCTTGGCAGGGCGAACTACCGCAAGCAGCAACTAACTTTCTCTAATCGACCATTAGCCAACAACACTTGCGTATGTTGTCGTATTGCTATGGATATCAATAAACTTGGGGAAACCGTAATTCTATGGCGGCATATTTATAACGATAATATTCGCGAATTTGCATTACTGACCCTTGAGCAAGATGAAAAAACTCAACATCCCCCGTACCAAATCAGTCATGATCGCTGGCAAATTGATGGTTGCCCACATCAAGGTGGCGGGCTCAGTATTGATAGCAGCAACCGCTACCATATGGTGTGGTTTAACCAAGGAGAACTAGGGAAAGGGATTTTTTATGCATCAAGCCTAGATCAGGGCCAATCTTTAACCAAACCTGTGAGTATTGGCCAACAGTCGGCCCAAGCCGCGCATCCCCATGTCAATACGCTTGGCAGTAGGGTCGACATAGTCTGGACCCAATTCAATGGCACAGAACACCAACTCTGGCATCAATACTCCGATAACAATGGTCAATCATTTAGCCAAGCACGCTTATTAACCACAGCATCAGCAGGCGCTGACCGACCATTTATTATCACCAATAACAACATCAGCTTTGTTTCTTGGCATCGATTGAAACAAGGCCACTGGATACAAGCATTATGAAGCGATTACAACAACGAGTACTGCTGTTATTTTTCTGCGCCATTTTTAGCACACATTATGCTCATGCCACTTCATTGGCTCTCAATAAATCGCAACTTGCCAGCATTAAACAGCAAAACATGGGCAAGCGTTGGTTAATGCTATTGTGGTCTGTCGACTGCCCGCCCTGCTTTAAGGAACTGACAACAGTTCAGCAATTAAAACAGAAATACCCTCAGATCAACGTGGTACTGGTCAATACCGATGCCAATGATGAAGCCATAGTTGAGCACCTTGAGATCATACAAGAGTATCAACTCACTGATTTAACCAACTTTCATTTTGCAGTGGATCAAGGAGATCAAAGTCGCTTTCTTATCGACCCACACTGGTATGGCGAGTTACCTCGAAGTTATTTTGTGACCAACAATGGTGAGTTCCACGGCAAAAGTGGCGTTATTAGCCAATCTATTTTGGCCCGTTGGTTAATAGAGTAGGTTATGGCGGGGTTAATAACGGTTAATACTGGACTGTTTCCTCATAGGGTTAAGTTTCGGCTAATTTCAATTTTGTAAACTAGTCATGAATAACACGATAACCGGCTCAACTTTCAACTAGAGGATATTATGATAACTAAAAAAACTCTTCTTCCTACTACCCTAACCGCTTCAATCAGTATTGCACTATTTAGTGGTTTTTCAGCACAAGCAGAAACCTTTAAATTTGTGGATCACAATAAGAGTCAAGATGCTGAAACACTCATTGTATTTCAAGCTGGTGAGCAGCGCTCTCATGATTTAACCCGACTCGATAAATTATCAAACCAACAGATTTCAGCCGCCTTAGCACTCGATGGCTTTACAGGTGAAAAGAGTGAAATTGTTGAGATATTAATGCCCAATGGTATTGAAGCTAAACGTCTTGTGGTGATGGGATTAGGTAGCACAGAGAAGATGAGCGCAGGTCAAGTCAACCACATTGGCGCATCAGTAACGGCTCACTTAAGCCAGTATTCAACAAATAACATCAAGATTTTAACTGCAGGGATTGAGGATTCAAACAGCAATGCCAGTTTCGCTTCAGAGCTTGCACATGGCATCAACCTACGCGCCTATCAATTTGATAAATATCTATCTAAAAAGAAACCTGCCGACAAAAACTACACCATCACCGTGACAGATCCCGATAAAGCAGAAGCGAATTACCAGCAGCTATCTGCCATTGAACAAGGCGTATTTTTAGCCCGAGATCTTACCTCTGAAGTACCTACAGAGATGAACCCAGTACACTTTGCCACGGCAGCTAAAGAGCTTAATAAACTTGGCGTAAAAGTTACAGTGTTAGAGCCTAAGAAGATTAAACAACTTGGAATGGGCGCACTGCACGCCGTCGGCCGAGGTTCACAAGAGGGTGCCCGCCTCGTGATAGCTCACTGGCAGGGCAATGATGACTCACCAATTGCGCTTGTTGGTAAAGGGATCACCTTTGATTCAGGTGGATACAACATCAAGGCAACAGGAGACTCCATCTCACGGATGAAGTCTGACATGGCCGGTGCTGCTGCGGTTCTTGGCACAGTTAAAGCCATGGCGGTTCAAAAAGCCGATGTCAATGTAGTCGCCATCATGGCAATGGCTGCAAACATGGTGTCTGAAACGGCTTTTGCCCCAGGAGATGTGGTGGTGACAGCCGAAGGGTTAAGCGTTGAAGTACTTAATACCGACGCCGAAGGTCGACTCGTTTTGGCCGATGCCCTCTGGTATGCCCGTGAATTTTATCAACCTGAGGTGATGATCGATGTGGCGACCTTAACTGGTTCAAAAGTTCGAGCCTTAGGTAAACGTTATACCGGCTTATTTAGCGATGACGATACTCTGGTCAATGAACTGACAATGTCAGGACTGGCGGTTGATGAGAAAGTATGGCGCTTGCCTTTAGCCTATGATGATCTGCTCAAGAGTCCAATTGCCGATCTTAAAAATGCTGGCTATGGAGGACCTGGAGCTACAACTGCAGCGGTATTCCTACAGCAATTTGCAGGTGATACTAAATGGGCTCATCTAGATATTGCAGGCAGTGCACTGGCCGCAAAAGATAAAGGTGTAACACCGGCTGGAGGTACTGGACACGGTGTTCGTTTACTTAGCCATTGGATAATAAGTCAAGAGAAATAATATCAATTGATATAATGCTGCAATCCCTCTACAACAGGTAATATGTTGCAGTCTGAAATGTAATTTAGATGATATTTTAAACGAAAAAAAACCCGCTCTAGAAGGTTGAGCGGGTAAAGAGTAGTGTTAAAGAATAACTTATTTAGAGGATGAGTAATCACTATATAACCCATTAATTTTTTTACGATGACAAAATCAGTAACAAAATAACAAGTCAGAAATCAATCAACTCTAAATTAATTCACTATCTGTATATCTAGGGATAGATAAACAAATATACTACTGAGCAATTATCCAGCAGAGCATATACAAAAATAACTGTTCCATTAGACAGGTAAGTTATTTAAACAAGATCAATACTAATTAAATCAGCCCTAATCTAATAGCACAAACAATCGCCTGAGCTCTATTCTGCACATTTAATTTTTTATAAATATTCTTCAAATGAAATTTTACAGTTCTTTCTGTGATTGAGCAGATCATGCCTATTTCCCATGAAGACTTACCTTCAGATGACCACGCCAGTATCTCACTCTCCCTTCCGGTCAACTTCTCGGCAGGAAGTATTAAGCGTTTCATTGCCTGTGCTGAAACAGCATTAATTAACTCTAAGCTTGCCAGCTGCTCAGGGTTTAAAGAGCAGCCGCACACAGATGTGATAGTCAACTCTTTATATATCTGCCGAGTTGAAAAAGATCCTATGCTCGCTCCCTCTTTTAACCCCATCTCTTGTGCCCGTTCAAGAAAGTTAAACTGAACCTCTGACAGAGTGATCATCGAAGGCACTGATGCCCAATTAAAAGATCGTCTGAAGGATGCAGAGCAGCTCACAACGGGGTCAATATACTGAAACTTTTTCTTCTGGTATATATTATCCCACTCCACACTTTTACTCTCAAAACCAAAACCTGAACTGACAACCCTTTCAATGGTGATTGTATGATCAGGACGAAGAATAAGGTTGATTAACGCAACCCCATCGACCTCTAACAAATTCTGTAATGCTTTAACGCATAGCATCATCTCATCAGAAGATGAGGATGAGCTAAACATATGGTACACATCAGAAACCTGTTTAATATTTAGAAAGTGCTCGCTATCTTCTTGCAATCTCATCATTCATCACTCTTCAATTGAATATTTTGCATACTAGGTCACTGCGATTACAAAATATAAAACACCAATTAAAGTACCACCCTGACGATAGAGCTCTCTATCGATACCTGCCAATGGCATAAATTAATACCAAATAAGCTAAGATGTAAAGTAAACAGAATATAGTTTCCTTTAACTAATTAGTTATAGACTAAAAATAACACCATTAAGCCAGATAAAACACAATTTAGCAGAGAATAAATACCTATACATAATTTAATTAGCCTTAATATTTGTAGGGTAATTAATAAATCAATATCAAAGCTCACTGTCCGATCGGACAGTACCCTAACATTTACGATGAGGGTGTAATCGTTCTAAATAGTGATCACAGATTAATTAAGCTATGCAGGAATTGAATCAAACTGACTCAACACAATTTAACAAAAGTAATAACCTCCCCTCTCAAGTAGATACATCCTCACATTACCAAATCACACACAATCCAACGACTCAACAGATGGACAAGTTGCACCAGTTACGCGCTGAAGTGTTTTGTCGTGAGCTAGCCTGGGTTGGAAGCCCAGAAGATAAAAGGGAGTATGATAATTTTGATAATACAACCACACATTTAGGCCTCTTTGTTCGTGGCCAAGCGACAGGATATTTAAGAATTCATCATCATAATAGCCCTTGGATGATCAACACTATCTTCAATCAACTACTGCCAGACGGCGCACCGACACCTCAAGAAGCTAACGCCTGTGAAGTGTCTCGATTACTGATTGAATCCTCTCACAGAGGTAAAACAAAGGTTAATAATTATCCACCGATCCACTTGCTCCTCTCATATTTGCAAAACTACTGCAGCAGCAAAAATATAAGGTATGTCTACATGGTAGTGACACCAGCCACTAGAGTCGTCTTTGCGAAAATAGGTTTTAAGTCAACACCATTATATCAAGCTGTTAAAATGAAAGATGGCTGTTATGCCATGGCCGCAATATTAGATTTTGATCAGATAGATACCTTAATTCCATCGAAAGACGCACCAAAAATCGAGCCGTTATTCTTTACAGGCTAATCAGCTCTACACCGAGCAAGCTGGCAACTTAACAGATAAATAAACTAGCCCTTAGCAAAGCGCTCTACAATACTATCAGCGACCCGAAAGGCATTCGCATAAATGGTAAAAGTAGGTGTTACCGAGCCACCATTTGGCATAAAGCTGCCATCTGTCACATAGAGATTATCGCAATCATGTACCCGACAGTTTCTGTCTAGCACCGAGGTTGTAGGGTCGTCACCAAAACGGCATCCCCCCGCGACTAAATTAGAGGTTGGCTGAGTAAACACATTGCCCCATGCTTCGTGCGCCCCCATGGCTTTCATCACCTCGATCCCGCGATCAACCAAGTATTGCGCTACCCTCTCATCATGGGGATGAAAACCTGCCCGCACCTTAGCCACACTCTGGCCCCACCTGTCCTTTTCATCGGGATCTAGGCTCACATAGCACTCATCATTGGTCAGCCAATCGCAAAAAACCTCAAACTTAAAGTCTTTAGATTGAGTAAAATGTGACTTTATCCTCTGTTTAAGTGGTGTGCCCCACAACAGGTTTTCTCCCTGCCATTTGAGGCTTGACACCTCGGAGGTAGGAGACGGTGGATCGAACACAAAATCCAGTGTGCCCCCTTTAATCGGCTTATCAGATACACTTTCATCATCAATCTCGTACCAGTCTTGCAAAGCACGATTGAAAAATGGCCCTCGTGTTTTAAGCTGTTTCGCTTCAAAGGATTTTAACTTATCAAGCTCGAACACACCGTGGCCTGTGCCACCGGCACAGCAATGTAGATTCTTGCCCACTTGGCCGTGATTATTCCCAATACCATCAGGGTGCTTCTTCCCTCGACTACTTAACAACAAGCGTGAACTTTCGATGGCGTAGCAAGCCACCACAAAAATGTTTGCAGTCACTCGAACACTCTTATCATTGTCAGTAAGGTCAAAGTAATCCACCGAGTTGACCTTACCTGAGTCATCGGTATTGAGCCTGTATACCTTAGCCTGAGTGACTATTTCACAGTTTCCAGTTTTAGTCGCTGTATCTAACAAGGCAGCTCGCGAACTCGCCTTGGCCCCAGAATGACAACCATAGCTACCGCAATACCCTGAATACTCGCAGCTAAGCCGACCATTAAAGGGCTGAGACAGAATGCCACGCGCCATTGGGAGAGGGTGTAACTTTAAGCCTTTACAAGCGCTATCGAATCGTTGTGCAACCGGATGTTCAGCCGTTGGGGGAAAGGGGAAGTCCTTACTCGAGCGAGGCTCTAAATGTGGATGTTCAACCACTTTGCCCGATACGCCAACAAGCTGCTCTACTTTTGTGTAATAGGGCTCCAGTTCATCGTAACTGATTGGCCAGTCAACGGTATTTGCTCCCTCAATATTGCCATATTCAGAAACTAACCTAAAATCTTGAGGTTTAAGACGGTGAAAATACGCACTCATAAAGTTAGAGGCGCCGCCGACAATATTCCCTCCCCAAAACTGTGACGTGGTATCTGATGACCAGCTCCCATCACCATTAGGCTCCTCAAGGGTATGTCGCTCATCCTTAAACTGAGAACGAAATACACTATGGCGACCTAGCTGCTCATCCTTGAAGAAATCTGTCTCTTTAAACCACCTGCCCTTTTCGAGTACACCAACCTTGTACCCAGCTTTCGCAAGCTCATAAGCAATGGGACCTGCGCCCGCACCGCTACCAATAATACAGATATCAAACTTTCTACTCTGCTTCATATAATCTCACCAGTATTATCAATTAAAGTCTAGGTAGGTTTTTCCCTTCACAGGCCGAGGGAAGCCAGGCTGGTGCTCCAACCACTGCCAACCTATCCCATCGGGATTACCCCCATAAATAGGATCTAACGTGAGAGATTCAAGCAAGTAATAGAGCAGCAGAGAAAGCCAGTTCTCCCCAGCCCGACTCTTAGCTATCTGTTTAAGCACTGTATCTTGCTCTTTAGTACTGAGCTTAATAAAGCTCGCGCCATGGGTGGATTTGGCTAACTCCTCTAGCCAGCCTACTCCCTGTAAAATGAACTCTTTATCACCATCAGCTTGGTTTTCAGGATCTTCCAATGCCCATCTCAGGTATTGAAAGCTGTTTAATTGCTCTGATGAAGGACCATCTCCGTCATCGGGAAATAGCTGCAATTGCACCGCTTTAACAACTGTAACCGCCAGAGGAGTGAATTCAGTACCCCCTCCCACTCTCGACTCACTCTCCTGTGCTTGTAAGATGGTGGGTTTAGCGCCTATCAGCCCAAGTAAAACAGCAGCGGCGCCAGTTTGTCTTAAAAAGGCCCGCCGGTTAAGTCCCGACTCATAAGCAGTAACAAAAGTGGGTTTATTTGAGCCTCTTTCCAACTTAGCTTTGGCCGTTTTTAACATGCCGTCTCCTTATGACTTCCCTGTGTATGCTCCTGACAAGTGACCCCAAACGTCCTGTGATCACGTGCTGGCTTGATGGTATTCCACAAATCAAGATTGGCCGCTAAGGTGTGGGCGATCCCATCAATCTGTTTAATCACGCCATTAATATCAATTAAAAAGCCTGTTGGTGTACCGATCACACCATATCGGCGCGTGATATCTGCGTCGAAGTCAAAGGCAATAGCATAGTTTGGATTAAATCGTGCTTTAAATTGCTCTATCTCACCTAATGTGTCACTCCAACTAGTATTGATAGCCAGTAACTCAACCTGCTCACCAAGTTCAGACTGGATCTCAACCAGCTTAGGCACCTTTTTCATACAGTGGCCACACCAAGTATTCCAAAAAATCAGATAAACAGACTTCTCACCTCTAAAATCACTGAGGTTAAACTGGCTACCATCAATACGAGATAGGGAGAAATCTGGTGCTAACGTCTCCACAGTTAAAGGCTCTGCATTCACCGTCAACAAGCCAGAGATGGTCATCATGCCAATCAAGATTAACCCTTGAATATGCAGTTGTTGGACTCTTTTTAGCATAAAAATCCCCTTGTTCACTCAACCCTAAAGCCGTTAATCTGATGGCTCGACTCAACTCTTAATTTAGCAGACCGACCTCGTCACTAAAAACATTCATCTGAAATCCATTTCTCACCTTAAACTTGATTTAGAACAAGTTTTATCCCTACTTTCTATATTTCTGCCCTATCTTTAATGATTTTAAAGGCCAAAGAAAATATCGATATCCCCATAAAACTAACAGTAATAATCCATACCTTTGACTGTTTTTCATGGAACTAAAATCGGTTAACCTAATCCAATTAACTGTAAGCACAAACGTTAAAACATTAATAGCAATCAGTAAAAATTTTGGCTCTAACACTATGGTAAAAAAGCTCGGACTCACTTTTTGTTTCATCATCATATTAAGTGCCATCGCTTACCACTTTTTAACGCCCAAGATCACCTTAAGTAATGACTCCGCAAAAAGCTATGCAGCGCTTAATTTTACCCTACCTAGCAGTCAAATAAGCTTCTCTCCTATCCCCTCCCAGAGCCGTCAGTCGATCTACTTTTCACCGCAAAAAAATCGGGACTTATCACCTACCAGCTTGTCTCAAATAAAGGCGGTATCGTGGCGCAAGGGCAACTTAACTACCAGGCATCAGATAAGCTAAGCTCAGAGCTCGGCAACACCTTAACTTTTACTATAGGTAAAGATTACAGAGTCAGTTTTCAGCAGTAATAACAAGCAAGTAACAAAAAGGCTGATACCATAAGTATCAGCCTTCAACCGTCAGTTTTACTCTATTAACGCATCACCTAATTCAACAGCATTCGCCACCACATGCCGGGCAAACTGGTGAAACCTGTGGTGTAATGAATTAACTCTCCATCTTTAAACACCATCAAGGTTGGCGTGAGCTGCACTGACCAATCCCGTGCGATCTCATTATTATTGTCATTAATAGTCTCAAACTCATAGCCTTTATGGGATAAGTATTGGGACATTTTATCATCGGAACCAGAGTTCATTGCGATGCTTACCACAGGGTAGATGTTTGCCATGGTATCAACCGCTGGACTGACAAAGTTACATACTGGGCACCAAGTTCCCCAGAAATACACAAGCACCGCCTGATCTTGACTCATCGCCTTGATATCAATATCACTGCCAGTGAGGCTCACTCCCTTGATATCAGGCAAGTTATCCCTAGGGATATCTCTCCCACGCCAGATATCCATCACTGCCGTGATAACAATCGCAAAGAGGATAAACAGGGCCAGTTGCTTACCCCATCCCCAAAGCTTTGACAGCAAGCCCACCCCAGCCGTATTCAATTTCTCTAGCTTCATATTACTCCTGTGCCTCTATCGCCTCTTCAAGTTGCTCTTTAAGCACCTCATAAGTGACCAAGCCTGGTATCACTTTATCCCCAAAAATCATCGCAGGAGTGCCTCTAAGGCCAAGGGCCATCATCAAGTTAACATTATCTTTCACCTGCTGATTAACGGTTTTATCTGTATTATTCAGCCATATCTCAGTGCCGGTTAGCTTGGCGACTTTAGCGATTGATTCAGAATCAAGCTTACGTGGGCTAGACATCAATACCTCTTTTAACTTTAGGTATTTGCTAGGCTCATTAAGCCAAACCGTTTGCGCTAAAGCGACAGCCTCTTCAGATGCTTCTCCCTGCAGTGGGACCATCTTGATAATGATCTTTAATTGAGGAAATTCCTTAACTAGCTTATCCAGTGATGGCTCCAATTTTTTACAGTAAGGGCAGTTAAAATCGGTAAAGTAAACCATAGTAATTTCAGGATCTGACGCACCTTTCCAGGGATCTGTTTTGGTCTCAAACAGGGCCTGTTTGTGACTGTTCAAGGCGCTCTGCCTGGCGGCATCAGCCCCCTGCTGCTCACGGGTTTGCAGTGCAATAATCGCCTCTTTTAACAGCTCAGGATCATTGATTAAGGCATCTTTAATAATTGCTTTGACATCCGCTTGCTGCTGCGCAGTTAAGCTCTCAAGCTCAGCGTGAGCTAAGTTTACCCAAGAGATCTGAACTAGACTAATCAGCAACGCAGTTGCGATAGCTGATATCATTTTTATCTTATATTTACTCACTGTTTTATTTGAAAATAACATCTTAATATTTCCTAATCTGGTGGCCTCAATTACCACAAACATTAATCAAGGCCAAAATATTTTCTTTGATGGCACCAAGCATCAAACTCAATAAACATGTGAGAGCACTACCGATAAAGCACACTCACACCCAATAATCACTATGTGCCAGACGCTCTTTCGATAGCAGCTACGACCTCTTTAGCAGATAAGATAACGGGCAGCTCTATCCCCTTAGGAGCCTTGGGGCCATACACCACGTTAAAGGGTACTCCAAAACGATTGTGACTCTGTAAGTAGTCAGTAATTTCAGCAGAAGGCGTAGTCCAGTCACCTTTCATGGTCACAATGTTATCTTGCTTGAGTAAGCTATAGACAGGGTCTTGCAGCACCACACCAACCTTATTAGCCTTACAGGTGATGCACCAGTCGGCCGTAACGTCAACAAAAACCGTTTTCCCCTCTGCAACCTGCTTGGCAATTAACTCTTCATTTAGCGCTGTCCAGTGAAGATCGGTTGGCAAAGGCCTTGCCCAGTTTTCAGAGGTCATAAACGCAGCAACCACAACGAGTATCAACCCAATGCTAAAAGTTGCAATCAGCGCTGGTAAGCCATATTTTTTTGCCATGATAAACATAAAGATAAAGATCAGAGCAGCGCCAAGACCCCATAGGTAAGTAGCAGAGATAAAACTGGTTAACAGACTAATTAACCACAAACTTGTGATTAACAGCATTCCAGAGAAGAGCAGTTTAACAATATTCATCCAGCGGCCAGGCTTGGGAAAATACCTTGCTACCTGAGGGAATGCTGCAACAAGAAGCCAAGGCAACGCCATTCCCAAGGCAAGTGCAGTGAAAATAACCACTAACCCAGCAACTGGAGCTCCAAATGCGAATGCCACAGCAGTTCCTAAGAAAGGAGCGCTACATGGAGTTGCAAGCAAGGTAGCAAACATCCCCTGCAGGAAATGACCACGGTTATCATTACCGCCTGTTGTGGCAAGCTTAGTTTGAAAACTTGACGGTAGATTAATCTCAAATGCTCCAAGCATGTTCAGTGCAAATATTGAGGTCACCAGCGCCATAAAGCCGATAAACCAAGGATTTTGGAACTGCACGCCCCAGCCTATTGCCTGCCCGGTGAATTTAAGCACTAAAATGAAGCCTGCCAATAACCAAAATGACACTAATATCCCTAAAGCAGAAGCGAGAAACTGTTGACGGATCTGTCTGCGTTCAAGGTTAGGAGTGGCAACAATAGCGCTGAGTTTCATGCCTAAGACAGGTAAAACACAAGGCATTACATTCAAAATAAGGCCACCAAGCAGGGCAAACAACATCATAGTCCAAATGGAGCTGGAGCTCCCCACTATGAGTGTTTCCACTACTGGCGCAGAATACTCAAGTGCACGTTGAGCATCCACTACAGTAATATTAAGTGCTTTGCCTAACAGCTCTGGCTCACCTAGCCAGCTCTCGCCATTGAATGTTGCCACCCATTGTTGACTTCCATTATCACCTTCAACTCGGTTTAGGCTACCAAGCTTAAACACAGTGTCAGGTTCGCCATCAATCATTATCTCAGGTCGTTGCCACTGAGAGTCCTTTAACACTATCTGTAATTGCGATTTAGCACTGTCCCAACCAAGATCAATGAAAGAAGCTGACTCATCTTCATCGAGTTTCACTGGCACTTTAGAGACTGCCTTGTTGTAGGCAAACATGGCTTCGGGATCAGACTTTAACGTGTCAAAATTGAAATCTAATTCAATCTGATAATCGGTTAGCACACAGATAGTTGTACAAGAAGACAGCCTAACTTTACCGTTAAGATGAGTATCAGCATTAACATCATCTAAGGTAAGAAACAGAGGAAAAACCACATCCCCCTTGTAGCCTAAGGTTTGTAAACCCAGTAGTGAAAACTGCTCAGGAACGGGCCATGACCAATCAACATGGTTCAAATTACTAGAATCATCCCACTTTATGCTTGGTGCGATCCCCCCCTCTCCTGGACTGCGCCAGTAAGTTTTCCAATCATCCTCAAGTTTAACCTCAAGCACTGCAGGTAAGGTTTTTGAGACAGGATCGAACTCCCCCGTCAGCATAAATCGAATCTTTACTGGTGGATGGTTAGGGTTTTCTATCCAACCTGTGCTCTGAGCAAACACTGAGGAGGATAGTAAAAGTAACCAGAAACCAAATATCATTTTTAAATATTTCAACGCCTTCTCCGATATCCATTCTGTAACGAGAACACAGAACAGACTCAATATATTCACGAATCTCAGTAGATAATAAATGAATAATTAATAGAGTTACCTCATTTATCGAATAAACAATAAATAAGAGATCATAAAGTTATAATTAATGAGAAAAGTCCGTGTTTATTCCTGAAAACGGCAGAGCTGTAGATGTATCCGCCGAGGCTTTCCTTGTGGACGTAATACTGGAAAGAGATGAGCATCTCTAGGTAAGACACAAATTAAGGCTAATACAAATAGAAGTGCAAGTGAGACAACTGGACTTTCAGTATCGCAGCACAAACGCATCGACTTTTCTGATAGCTCACAAGTTTTAAACTCAAAATGGCTCAGATCTGAGCCTACCTCTGAGGTGCTACCCGACAAGAAGACTTCCGAATTAACAGGCGCATTATGATGTCCATGATTGATCAAACGCTCAATTACGCCACTGTTTTGAGTTAAACAAAACAGTGTCAGCACAGTAAACACAATGACTGACCAACTTCTTGCTTTTCCTGATTGTTTGGCAAACATCTTAGTTAAAAAGCCCCTAATGGCTAGATATAAATCGCATTTTAACGACTCTCGAGAGCATAAACACTGAGAGCGATAGTGATAAGACCGAGTAACGCAGAAAATAGTTCACTAAAAACAATTTATTTTCTCAAACGCTAGCCTCCCCAGAAGAGCAAACAGGGATTGCACATTTTTCGCTCTTGCCCTAGGTTAAAGAGTGTAAATAAAACAATAACACTATAAATTGAAGTGGTTTGGGTAGATACGCCAACAACACACCTTACATAGCCAGATCTCACTCTGTAACAGTAAAGGTGCTAGACAATCGTACTGTTCACCCCCTCCCACTTACAAACCGAACGCAACGCTGGAGCAGGTATGAGCAAACCTATTATTGCAGATAATAAACCAAAGAAAGTCGAATTGAACAAGGGCGAGGAGTATTACTTTTGCGCCTGTGGAAAATCTCAAAGTCAGCCATTTTGTGACGGTTCCCATGCTGGCACCTCGTTTAAGCCTAAAGCATTTACCGCGGAGCAAGATGGCGAAGCCTTTTTATGTGCCTGTAAACACACGGCCAATGCTCCTTTTTGTGATGGCAGCCACAAACAGTTCACCGCGAGCCAAATCGGCAGTGAAGGACCGGGAATAACGAACGCAGCAGACAGCAATAGCTCTCCAGCAGCTAAAGCAACCATTGAAGAACCCACAGTTGAGTTTATTCATCAGTTAGCACGAGATGGTCTGTCAAAGCTTGGACATCACGGCCCTATGACCTCTATGGGTGTACCTAGACATTTACTTCCTCACTGGGATGATCTACAGATCATGACGGCCCAGATGGCCACTAAGCCTTTGCTCGAAGACCAAGCCGTTTCAACCGAACTGATTATCGGCCCTCAGGCACGTAAACCATTGAAGCTAAAGATCCCACTCTTCGTCTCAGACATGAGTTTTGGTGCACTCTCAGAAGAAGCCAAAACAGCCCTCTCCATAGGCGCAGAGCTTGCTGGAACAGGAATATGTTCAGGTGAAGGGGGAATGCTCCCTGAGGAGCAAGCTGCTAACTCACGCTATTTTTATGAATTAGCCAGTGCGCAATTTGGCTATAAAGAGGAGTTAATGCACTCCATTCAAGCCTTTCACTTTAAAGGGGGGCAAGGGGCAAAAACAGGCACCGGTGGTCACCTGCCAGGCGTCAAGAACAAGGGAAAAATCTCGCAAGTACGTGGAATACCTGAAGGACAATCAGCAATCTCGCCACCCACCTTTGCCAATTTAAGCTCAAGCAGCGACTTTAAGCGTTTCGCTGACCGTGTCCGTGAAGTGAGTGGTGGCGTTCCCATCGGCTTTAAGCTCAGTGCCAACCATATTGAGCGTGATATTCAGTTTGCCCTCGATGCCAGCGCAGATTACATCATCCTCGATGGCCGCGGTGGTGGAACGGGAGCTGCACCTGAGATGTTCCGCGATCATATCAGCGTCCCCACCATTCCCGCATTAGCTCGAGCTCGCCGATATTTAGATGAGCAAGGTGCAAGTGGGCGTGTAACCTTAATTGTCACTGGTGGATTACGTGTCCCAATGGACTTTGTCAAAGCAATGGCCCTTGGCGCGGATGGCGTTGCTATCTCTAACAGTGCAATGCAGTCAATTGGTTGTGTCGCTGCCCGCATGTGTAACACCAACAACTGCCCTGCTGGCATTGCGACTCAAAAAGCGGATCTGCGTCAACGTCTCAATGTAGAGAAGTCATCACAACAGTTGGCTAACTTCTTCAACGCTTCTGTGGAGTTGATGCAGGTGATGGCTCGCGCTTGCGGTCATCATAGCCTGAGTGACTTTAACAGGGACGATCTCGCTACATGGCACAGAGAGATGGCTCACCTAAGCGGTGTGCAATACGCAGGGCTAACGCCATTAAAGTAAAGGCTTTCACCATTTAACGAAAAAGGGAGCCTAAGCTCCCTTTTTATTACATTAGCGATGTAATACTAAAACCTTCATATAGAAAGCTAAAGCTTACTTGTATTTGCTCATGACTAAAGTAGCATTCGTACCACCGAAACCAAAACTGTTACTCATCACAGTGTTAAGTTCCATTTCACGGTACTCTGTCACCACTGGCATACCAGCAGCTTTCTCATCTAAGTTATCGATGTTGATGCTTGGTGCGATGAAGTTATTCTCCATCATGATCAAGCTGTAGATAGCCTCGTGAGCACCAGCGGCACCCAATGCATGACCAGTCAAAGACTTAGTTGATGCGATAGCAGGTAGATTCTCGCCGAAAGTTTCACGTAACGCTTCAAGCTCACGCATATCACCAACAGGCGTCGATGTACCGTGTGTATTGATATAATCAACCGGCGTATTCACATCGGCAAGTGCCATCTGCATACAACGCACTGCACCTTCACCTGATGGAGCCACCATGTCATAACCATCAGAAGATGCGCCATAACCGACGACTTCAGCATAAATTTTAGCGCCACGAGCTAACGCATGCTCTAACTCCTCAACTACGACAATACCGCCGCCACCAGAGATAACAAAACCATCACGGTCTGCATCATAGGTACGAGAAGCTTTTTCTGGTGTATCGTTATATTTAGTCGACAGTGCCCCCATGGCGTCAAAGCCCATGGTCAAAGTCCAGTCGACCTCTTCAGAGCCACCAGCAAAGACCATATCTTGCTTACCCATCTGAATAAGTTCAACCGCGTGGCCGATACAGTGTGCACTGGTTGCACAAGCAGAACTGATTGAGTAGTTCATGCCTTTGATTTTAAATGGTGTCGCCAGACACGCACTAGATGTACTCGACATAATACGAGGTACTATGTAAGGTCCAACGCGCTTCACGCCCTTCTCACGAAGCGTGTCTGCAGCTTGAACTTGGTTAGCAGAAGATGCACCACCGGTACCAGCGATGATCCCAACGCGAGGATCTGAATACTGCTCTTCAGTTAGCCCAGCATCTTCAATGGCTTCAGCCATCGCGATATACGCATAAGCAGCAGCATTACCCATAAAGCGAAGTGCTTTACGATCTATGTGCTCTTTAGGGTCTAATTTGATATCGCCCCAAACATGGCTGCGGAGTTTCATCTCTTCAAATTGATCTGAGTGAGTTATACCACTACGGCCAGCTTTTAGTGACTCAGTGACTTCTTGCTTGTTATTACCAATACTTGATACGACGCCAAGTCCGGTGATCACGACTCTTTTCATTATTTACTATCCATTTTGTACATTCTGTACATCTAGTACCAATTTGCTGGGGCTATAATATCGCTTTTGCCCTAATTAAGTGGTCAGCTTTCCATAAACATAGGTAAAATAATGCCTAATATGCGACGCAGAGTAAATTCATTGGCCCAAGAATGTGAGAAAAATACCCAAATGAACCAAGAAACAGCTAATTTCAGCGAATTTTACCGTTTATTGTCCAACATAGCTGTAGGAAAACAGAGCCTAACCTTTGGTCAATTGGGCCTTGGCTCTGTCGAGCAGCTTTTAGCCGTTCACTCTTGGCTATCATCCGCTCCCACTTCTGTGCGTATTAAACTTAAGGTATTCGAAGCCCAACTCGATACTCTGCCTCTATTTATCTCACAACTTAGCAGCTACACACCTCCTAGTTCGAAGCAAGGTTCATTTATTCAAACACTGACAGAGGCAGATCCTATCGAAATATTAGGCTGTCAAAGGTTAATATTTGATGATGGCCGATTTGTTATCGATCTCTACCTAAACTCCCCAATCGCCTCACTTAAGAGTATGCGGCTGCCAACTTGTGATGGTTCAGATGATGACAAAAGCCCCCTTTTCGACCTCTGGACCATCAGCCAAACTAACTCAAACAGAGTGGAAAGTGGTATGGAGCAAGAGATAAGTCAGGCTTTGTTATGGCAGGTGGCAAAGGTAAGCCAAGATAGTGCACCAGTTTATAACTTCAACCTTAAACAAGGTAAAGAGATTCGCCAACTGTGCCAAAAAACAGGTTTTTCACTTATCTCATACAGATCTCAAAATGAAGAGATGACACCAAAACTCACTTCGGACTTAAGTAGCTTAGATACTCAGATCTGTCTGCAGGAGCGAAAAGCCCTTAGGCATGCACAAGCTCAAGATTCACTCTATACACCAGTGGGTCAAGCAAGCAGTGAAACAGATTCAGAGTCGGATACTTTTGCCATTATTGGAGGCGGCGTAGCCAGCGCGCACCTAGCCCTCTCTTTAGCACAGCGCAATAAAACCGTGCGCCTTTTTTGCAACGACTCATCACTGGCTCAACAAGCTTCAGGGAACAAACAGGGCGCGGTTTATCCTCTACTCACCCCAGATAATGGCCACTTAAGCCATTATTATCAGCAAGGTTACCTCTTCAGTCGTCGAAGACTGCAATCATTAATTAAGGATGGGTTTAAGGTGGGCTACGATTTTTGCGGCGTACTGCAAACTGGTTTTGATCAACGTAGCAGCGCACGGTTGGAAAAGATAATCACGGCGCAGCCCTGGAATAAGCAGATAGCCCATGGCGTTGATCGTCATGAGTCGAGTAACCTCGCAGGCATAGATATCGATAAGGCGGGCATATTTTATCCTCTTGGTGGCTGGATATGCCCCCATGAGTTTACTCAAGCAGCTTTTGATAAAGCGTCTCAGCTTAGTGATGTGAGTGCCCATTTTAATACCGATATTAAGCGGATCGAGCAAAGAGAGGGAAAGTGGTACCTGCATAAAACCACTGTGAATACAGGAGGTGAGCAGACATTTGGTCCATTTAACACCTTAATTCTCGCCAACGGTCAGGGGCTGAATCAATTTAATCAAAGCAAACAACTGGCCGCTACAGGCTTCAGAGGTCAAGTGAGCCATATTCCTGCTCGAAATGAACTACTGAAACTGAATACAGTGCTCTGCTCCCATGGTTACCTTACTCCTCAAAATGACGGCGTTCACTGCACAGGCGCTAGCTATATAAAAAACCCTGAACACCTCGACTACAGCCCAAGCGAACAGGCCGAGAACCTTGAGAAAGTGAAGCAAAGTTACCTAGGAAAAGCCTGGACTGAAGATGTTGATATTAGCGATCATAGCGCCAGAGTCGGCGTAAGAATGGTGACCCGAGATCATGCACCTATGATGGGATGCGCCCCAGATTTTGATGTCATATCGTTAAACTACCAAAACCACCAGCATACTAAAGAGAGCATCAAATATTGGAGAGAAACACCTGCACCAATCCATCAAGGCCTATTTATTTTAGGTGGACTTGGCTCTCGTGGGATAACCTCTGGTCCCCTTGCGGCAGAAGCGTTAGCAGCGCAGCTTTGCGGTGAGATAATCCCACTCGATAACGCGACACTGGAACTGCTTAACCCTAATCGGATGTGGATGCGTAAACTCATCAAGGGCAAAGCCCTTTAACTCCTTCTATGTAAACTCGTTTTATCGATTAAAACGAGTTTACATTTTCTGTTGATGAAAAGTTTACGACTGCAATATACTTCTCTGGGGTATTTTCATGTTCAAATTGCCAAACCATCCGCTCGCAAATTCGCTCAACAATCACTAAGCCGCAGCCATAGCCTTCGTTATACAGATCATGACCATCGTGGCGATTACATATTCTAAGCTCAGTCCCCGTTAGCTCAATATCGATATCACCGACACTGTAACTAAAAGCATTCTTAATCAAATTATTAATGATCACGGCGATAAAGCTCTCAGGCGCATGGGCCTTGCTAGGCTCACTGACCCTGAGTTTATATCCGGCATCATTCTTAGCAAACAGCAGTGCCAGCTCATCTATCTGCTTAGTCAATATCAGCTCCAGCGAATGAGTCGCCATATACCTTGGCTCAATGGCAGCCCTCCCTAAGAGCAAAAATGTCTCGGTGAGTAACTCCATCTCATCACTGGCGCGCTCTAAACGTGCAATAGCCTTAGTAGCCACATGGGGAAGCTCAGGGACTTTTTGCAGTAACTCAGTCGAGCCTTTGATCACCATAATTGGCGTTCTTAACTCATGGGAAGCAAAACGGCTAAACTCCTTCTCACGCTTGAAAAAGTTACTGATATTAATCTTACTTTCGAGCAGCGTACTCTCAATCTCTCGGGTTTCACGAAACTTAGTTTCAACACTGAATAACGCATTACCTGGTGGCATTTGACTGACTTTTTCCTGAATTTTAGCGAGTGGCTTCGACAAGGTTCTGACAAAATAGAGGCCATAGAGCAACATAGCTAAGGTTAAAAAACCTCCTAAAAATAGCGTAAGAAAATGAAGGTCGGCCTCATAGTTATCCAAGTAATCATCGGCATCATCTTGAAAGACGATATACATTAAGCCTCTTCCTGATGGATGTTTACTCACAATAAAATGTTTATCTTCAGTGCCAATTAAGTGCTCAAAAAAACCTAACTGAGTATATTGAGTCAGCCAAACTGGTAACTCCTCTTCACTCCAATAGGTGGAAAATTCCGATGGATTGGGTAGCGGCGTAGCAAAACCCAACCTATCAAAATCTCTTGTATATTGACTGGCCTCGGTATCGAGCCAATGATGAAGACTCAAAACTTCAAGCCTGTCTTCAGCAAAGTAGATAAGTGACCAAAACAGACTAAAAATAAGCAAGGTCATCAAACCAAAACTCCAGCGAATTTTCCAATAAAAACTGGGGTAATGACTGTGGTCAGCTACTGTGATCTTATCCATCTTTCTCTCACTATTGATGCCGCTCTATAAAGATTTACGCTTTAATCCTGTAACCTTTTCCATGCAAGGTTTCCAAACACGACTCGCTAAAGCCTTTATCCAGCGCAGTTCTTAATCCATAAACATGACTTCTAAGCGAATCACTATCGGGTGACTCGTCTCCCCACAGTGCTTGTATTATCTCTTTTCTACTGACTATCCCAGGGGCATTTTTAACGAGTAGCTTTAAGATCTTAAGTTGCGTGCGGCTGAGTTTAACTGGCAAACCATCTCTGCTGACTTTATCGGTGCTGATATCAATCACAATATCGGCATAACTAAGCTGACCAACATCACGTCTAGGCCCGCGATTATTCAATGCCTGAAGTCGCAAACTCAGCTCCTGCATAGCAAAGGGCTTCAACAGATAATCATCTCCACCCGCTTTAAATGCGGCAACTTTATCTTCTAGGTGATCTTTAGCGGTAAGAAATAGAATTGGCGTTGGACAAAACAGCTCCTGACGCAGCTTTTTGACTGTCGAGATACCATCGAGCTTTGGCATCATAATATCCATGATAATCACATCATAATGGTTATCACTAATAAGTTTGATCGCACTCTCTCCATGATAAGCGCAATCTATAGCGACACCTTCAAGCTCTAAATAATCGGCAATCGTTTCAGAGACGTTATGGTTATCTTCAACAATTAAAACTTTCATGAAATTCACGTTTTCCTTCACGATCTCTTCACACCTATCTCGATATTATGCTCAGCATATCCTCAACCTCAATTAATTAAGGTATGACAAGCATGAAATCTGCAAATGCAAAAAATCTATTATTGGCGAGCATTCTCGCGACATTCGTTGTCGGTTGTGGCGGCGGTAGCAGTGATAGCGGTAGTACAACACCTGAGATCCCTGTAGCGCCAACAACACCAGCAAAAATTTTTGGATCGGTTGAAGCAGTTTCTACCACCAACCAAACAATCACAGTCAATGGCTACACACTGCAAACCGCAGGCACACCGATTAACTATGAAGACAACATTCTTGAACTTGCAGATCTAACTCCTGGCGTTCAAGTTGAAGTGGAAACTTTAAAAGGTAAAGCAATCGATATCGAACTAAATCCAGCTATTGCTGGTGTTGTGTCTGAAGTTCAGGGGAATAAGTTAGTGGTTAACGGTACCACCTTTACATTCTCAGCACTTAACAGCGATATCCAAGTGGGTAGCTGGGTGATGATCTCAGCCCTGCAGCAAAACGATGGTACTTGGTCTGTATCTTCAGTCAACCAAGCTCCTGTACTCACTCATGCTGAAATAGAAGGTCGTATTTCACTGCTTGATACAACAGCGAGCAAGTTTAACATCGGTTCAATGCAAGTTGAATACAGTAATGCCACTATTGAATATGGTGACATACTGAAAAATGGCCAGTGGGTTGAGGTTGATGGCAATTTTGAGAACAGTCACTTCGTTGCAGCTAAGATAGATGTTGAAAATGATACTGATTATGACGGTGTTGAGATTGAAGGCACTATCACTTGGGTCAACTCAGAACTAAGCTATTTTGAGATAGACAACCGTACCAAGATACAGGTTACCGCCAACACAAAATTTGAAGATGGTGTTAAAACTGATCTGAAAAGTGGTAACCAAGTTGATGTTGATATGGCCAATAGCAGCTCAGGTTTAGTGGCAACCAACATTGATTTTGAAAACCAGCAACCTGAAATCCCAGTAACTCAAGCAAGAGAGTTTTCAAATCAAGGCTTTGCAACATTAAACAGTGGTATTGTAACCATCAATGGCACCGAGTTTGTTATCGATGCAGCAACTCACTTCGATGATGGTCTTACCGAAGCGATGTTAAACAATATTTGGATTGAAGTGGAAGGCATTGAGGTAAAAGCCACTGCACTAACGCCTGCTCACTGGTTAATCAAAGAGATTGAACGTGAGACTAAAGAGACTGAAATCAGTTTAGAGGGCCCTGTTAGCAACAACAGTTTATGGAACTACACCTCATCGGATAACTCGCTAGCTCAGTTTGACGGTAAATGGGTTGAAGTTGAATGTATGCTAAATGGTGATGATCTATTAAATTGTCGCTTAGATTAATACCAATTGATAGAGAAGCTTACGCCAGATAAAAAGAAACCCAGCAGTTGCTGGGTTTCTTTTTATTGTCTGTTAACAATCGAGTGCTCAAGACTTTAAACCAAGAGCTCAAGGCTGTAAATCAAGAGCTCAGGACTTAACCTTAACTCTGTTATTTGTATCTCGGCTACGTTTAATCAGTTCATCATTGGCATCTAAACAGCCTAATTTAGCAAGCCTGTCATAGAGAAGAACATTGACCGATGCCGCCAAGTTCATACAGCCAACAGTGGGAACATAAACCACAGCGTCTGCCTTATCGATTATCTCTTGACCTATGGTGCCATCTTCTGGGCCAAACACATATAGGGCTTTGTCGGGATGAACAAACTCAGGTAGTGAAATCGCACCAACCACAAGATCAACACAAACAAGCTTCACATCATCCACTTTCGCTGCAAGTAAGCTCTCCACGGCTTGAAGCGGAATATGCTGCCCTGCTCTTTTGGTATCTGTGTTGTATTGGGCATTACCATTTCTAGCTGCCAACTCATATCGTTTACCGGTATAGAGTACGGCATCAGCCTGATAACACCCAGCAGCGCGCATAATACCACCAACATTCGTTGGACTCTTAGGATTAACAAGCCCTATTTGCGCTAGATATTTACTGTCCGCACTCACGCCGCTAATCTGTCGCTAAGCTGCTTCCATGCAGAGTCTACTAACGCATAATCTGTATCGCCTAGCTCTTGCTTAGCCAGCTCCATACACACATCCATCTTCTGGCTTAACGCTGATAGGTCTTGCTCTGTTTCAATTTCAAGTTGTGAAATCGCCACAGCGAAATGTCCCTGCAGATAGCCACTGGCAAACAGGGCATCTTCATTACCTTGAGCGACAATATCTTCAATCCACTCATACAAGGTTGTTTCATACTGCTCTAACATTAATCACTCCGCTTTCTCTTTATTCACAACAGATGCAGTCATAGCAAGCTACAACATATTCTTCATATTACAGTTTGATCGCTATAACAGATCAGGATTTGCCACCTGATACATCACATGATCATGAAAGCCCGTAATGACTCGATAATAGCCACACAGTGCTCTGTCTAATTCTGGGTCGCCACTATCCACAATTAATGGGCGCCCTTCAAGTGCTTTTAGCTTAGTTTTGGTCGCTAGGATAATAATATTCTCCTTTGTGACCCTTTTTATCAGCTCGCTGGAGAGTTGTTGGTTGCCCCGCCCTAATATATGGCCTTGACCGCCAATTAAGGTGATCACCAATTTTACAGGCTGATCTAAGGTTTGTTCAAGCAGCTGTGCAGCGCTGAGATCAGATGCCACTAACTCTCTGTCTCGTACCAAGTCGACACCAAGTAGGGTGTTGTCCAGTTGAAGTTCATCCATAACAGCCGCAACAGTGGTACCTGAGCCCATGATATACAGCTCATCTTCCATGGTATCGAGCACTTCAGCGGCAATATCGAGTAGCACCAGCTCATCCACTTCGACCCCGCCCATTTTCACCGACTGAATATACCTCGGCTCAGCAGGCACAAGCATCTCACCAAAACGGCGTGCTTTAACTATCCCCTGTCTAAATGCGGTTTCATCGATATCCATCACATCAGCATTCATCAGGCTGACAAGCTCACCATCAAGCAGCATCTTCACCACAGTTCCCGATGCGTGCGGAGTGATCCCATATACTCCCGAGTGGATCTTTACCCCTGCGGGTACGCCAAGGACAGGCAAATCATCACCAGCGACTTCATAGATATCACGCGCAGTTCCATCTCCACCAGCAAACAGAAGTAGATCCAGCGTCTCCTCCAAGAGCACCTTTACCACAGCTTGAGTATCAGTGGCTTCCGTCTCTTCACCAACCCTATGAACTACCCTGACACCAAACCCCATCTCTTTGGCTAAACTCTCGCCCATAGAGCCTGACGCCGTAATGATCTCAATCCGATCTCGATAGGGTAAAATAACCTCTAGCGCTTGTTGCATTCGCAGATGAGATTTAGGTTTTGCTCCTCGAGCAAGTGCTTCATCAGCCACACCATCGCTGCCTTTTAATGCAACGCTTCCCCCTAAACCTGCCAAGGGGTTGATGATCAAACCTAAACGAAATCGAATTGTCATTGAGTATCCTTGTTCAACTAAAAATAAAGCCTACACTTCACCAGTACGTTTATCGGAGCCTGGGATAAAAAAGATGGCTAACATGGCGATAAATGCACAAACTGATGCAACCACCCAAGCCAGTGATGCACCTGACCCATCACCCCATATCATGCCACAAAGCCAAGTTCCTAGCGCGCCACCAACCCCAAAGCTCAAACTTGCATATAACGCTTGGCCTTTACTACGATGGCTAATGTCAAAGTGTCGATGCACAAACTGAATAGACGCCGCATGCACCAAGCCAAAGGTAAAGGCATGCAGCAATTGACTCACACCTAACAAAAGGTAACTTTCGACAAAAAAAGCCATAAGTAGCCAGCGAACAGCGGTAAAACCTAAACTCACGATTAAGAGTCGATTAACGCCATAACGACCTAATAGACGGGGCGCCAACATAAACATTAAGATCTCAGCAAGAACCCCAAAAGCCACATAGATCCCAGCAACGGCTTCGCTGTAACCAGATTGTTTAAGATACAGAACAAAAAAACCATAAAATGGGCCAGCACTCATCTGCAATAATGTTGCTGAAAGCAGAAACCAAAATAGCGCTTTATCTAGCACTAACTTAGGGGTTTCAGCTCGCTTTTTAGTTACCACTTTATCCGATGGTAGCGGTAACGCACTTAAGAGCAAGCCAATAAACAACGCCATGCCCACATAAGGTAAAACTTCAGTGCCCCAGGCGCTGATAGCAAAACCAACCCCCACTACAAAAACCAGATACCCTAAACTACCAAAACTACGTATGGCACCATAACGAGAGGTGTTTTCTCCAAGCGTCTCTAAGGTTATCACCTCTAACTGAGCTAAGATGGCATTCCAGAAAAAAGTATAGATAGTCAAACTTATCGCCAGATAGGTGAAGCTACCGTTATAGAAGAAAGTGAGGTAACTCACCGCAGCAGCTGCGGCCCCCCACTTTACCAACTGAGCCCGCATACCCGTTTTATCCGCCACCATGGCCCAGATGTTAGGTGCAACAATGCGCGTCGCCATCAAAATAGCCAACAGAAAACCTATCTCTTGGGGGTTAAATCCACGGTTTTCAAAAAAGACGCCAAGGTATGGCACCATCACGCCTAAAATGGCAAAAAAGAAAAAATAACAGGCGCTTATCCAACGCAACTGTGTGCTAACCTGAGCGGTTTGATTCATTGGGCTATATCTAAGAAAAAGAGTCGCGCTATTTTAGCCTCATGGCGTTGAAACTGTAAGTGATGTTTAAAAAATAATTCGTGAAAAAAGACAGTAAAAAAGGCGCCTAAAGCGCCTTTTCTCAATCAACTAACGCATACCAATAGTCGGAGTTTGACTATTCACATCCATATTTTGAGCTCTGTGTCTCAACAGATGGTCCATTAGCACAATTGCCAACATGGCTTCAGCGATAGGTACTGCGCGGATCCCCACACAAGGATCATGACGACCTTTAGTGACAACCTCAGCAATCTCCCCTTGGGCAGTGATGCTTTCACCTGGGATGCTGATGCTGGATGTGGGCTTCATGGCAATATGAGCCACAATAGGCTGACCGGAAGAGATCCCGCCTAAAATACCGCCGGCATGGTTAGAAGCAAACCCCTCTGGAGACATCAAGTCTCTGTGTTCAGACCCTTTTTGAGTAACAACCTCAAAACCATCGCCAATCTCGACCCCTTTTACGGCATTAATACCCATTAGGGCATGGGCGATGTCTGCATCTAGCCTATCGAACACAGGCTCTCCCAACCCTACAGGCACACCAGTGGCAACCACGCTGACTTTAGCACCAACAGAATCACCGCTCTTCTTGAGATCTCTCATATACTCGTCGAGTTCATCAAGTTTTGATGGATCAGGGAAGAAAAAAGCATTCTGTTCAATCTGAGAAAAATCTAAGGCCTCAGCCTTAATCGGACCAAGTTGTGAAAGGAAACCATTTATCTCTATACCGTGAACTTGCTTAAGGTACTTTTTAGCCACAGCGCCAGCTGCAACACGCATGGCAGTTTCACGTGCAGATGAGCGGCCACCACCACGGTAATCTCTTAATCCATATTTTTGCTGGTAAGTATAATCCGCATGCCCTGGACGGAATAGATCTTTAATGTTTGAGTAGTCTTTACTGCGCTGATCCGTATTTTCAATCATTAAACCGATTGATGTGCCCGTCGTTTTACCTTCAAAGATCCCGGATAACACACGAACTTCGTCAGGCTCTCGCCTTGCAGTGGTGTAACGTGAAGTACCTGGACGTCGACGATCTAGGTCGTGCTGCATATCTGCTTCATTGAGTTCTAGCCCAGGAGGACACCCATCAATAATACAGCCTAAAGCGACACCATGGCTTTCACCAAATGTTGTCACCACGAAATTTTGACCAATACTGTTTCCCGACATCCTATTTCTACACCTTTTACTGTTATTGACATACTCAAAAAAAATACACCACCTGAGATTAGCCCATATGCGCTTTGAGTAACAGAATTAAAAAAGGCTAACTTATTCGTTAGCCTTTTTTATCACCAGTGAACTCAATGACCTCTATTATTCGCTGTCTTTATAGATAGCAAACACAGAGCCATGTTCAAGGAGTTGATCTCGAGTTAACACAAACACACCGTCACCGCCATGTTCGAAGCTTACCCAAGTAAACGGAACATCTGGGAACTGCTCGGCAAGGTGCACCATAGAGTTACCCACCTCTACCACAAGCAAGCCGTCTTCGGTCAGGTAATCGGCTGCATTCGCCAAAATACGCTTAGTTAAATCTAGCCCATCACGGCCTGACGCCAAGCCAATCTCTGGCTCATGATGATACTCTTCAGGCATATCATCAATATCTTCAGCATCGACATAAGGAGGATTAGATACGATAAGATCGTAATGAGGTCCTTTAGGGATGGCAGAGAAAAGGTTCGACTCAATAGGGAAAACCCGATCCATCACGCCTAAGGTTTCAATATTTATCTGTGCAACCTCAAGTGCATCTTCGCTGATATCTAAAGCATCAACTTCCGCTTCATCGAACTCATAAGCACAAGCAATCGCAATACATGCACTGCCAGTACACAGATCTAACACCCGGTTGACTGGTTTATTGTAAAGCCAAGGGCTAAATCGATTTGCAATCATCTCTGCAATTGGCGAGCGAGGTACAAGTACACGCTCATCAACATAAAACTGCAGGCCGGCAAACATCGCTTTGTTAGTAAGATATGGGACTGGTAGACGCTCTCTTACCCTTCTAAGGATAAGCTCAACAATTTTGTGCTTCTCACTACTGGTTAGGTTTGAGTGTATCACTTGCTGACCAATCTCTTCAGGTAGGTGCAGCGCATGAAAGACTAATGCAATCGCTTCATCCCACGCGTTATCAGTGCCGTGACCATAATATATATTTGCATCGTTAAAACGACTGACGCTCCAACGTAACATATCGCCAATGGTGCGCAGCTCTGTCACAGCTTCATCTACAAAAATCTTATCCAAAACTTACTCCAGCATAATAATTCTGCTCCATTGTAACTGAACTCTATTCATATGGCATCGGATTCAATAAAATAGAGGGACAAATAGAAAACTAATGCGCATGAATTTAAAGAACACAGTGATATGAATATGAAAAAAGATACCGAAGATGCAGATCTGTTTTCTACCTTAACGGAAGGGATCAAACCTTTTAAGCAGAATAAACGTCACTTCACTGCACCACAAAAAGACAAGAAGCAGCTTGAAGAGAAAGAGCAGCAGCTTCATGCCGACAGTTATTTTTCAGATACGTATCAGCCACACCTCCCCAGTGAAGGTGCCATGCGTTGGAATCGTGATGATATAGACAGTTTCGAGGTTAAGCGTCTTAGGCGAGGAGATTATCAGCCAGATCTATTACTGGATCTACATGGAATGCGACAATCGGAAGCCAAACTCGAACTGGCAGCCCTAATCCAAGCCTGTATAAAGCAACAGATACATTGCTGTTGTGTGATGCATGGACACGGTACGGGAATTTTAAAACAGAATATTCCCATGTGGCTAGCTCAGCACCCCCATGTAATGGCTTTTCATAAGGCCCCCAAAGAGTGGGGAGGCGATGCAGCTTTACTGGTGTTAATTGATATTGGCGATCAGCCCTACAGAAGGTAATAAGCGTAAGTTTCGAGCTAAAGGCAAAACAGCGAGCCACAAGACAAACACAGGACAAAGAGATCTCGAAAGTTTTCTGCCATAACTAACAGGTCTCTTGCCCCGCTTGTCGCTCAGATTAGCTTATGGAGTGGGGGGTATGCTGCCAGATTAAGCTGCACTGCTCCCCATGCTTATCAATAAGCGCCAGTCCGGAAGTGGCAAACAGTGGGGGCTCAACGCCTCGCACGAGTTCACTCACCATGTAACCTAATAGCGGCATATGGGCAATGACTAACACATTATCCGCTTTATACTGTTCAGCATAAGCTAAGGTCAGGTCTGCCGCAGTACTTGGATCTGACGACGGTGTTAGATCATCTAACACCAACCACTTCCTTGGCTCTGGAAAATGTTTACTCACCTCTTGCCAACTTTGCTGGGCACGCAGATAAGGACTCACCAGCACAAGATCAAACTCAGTCACGGACTTAGCCAACCAGTTACTCATCTCACAGGTGTGATAACGACCAGTGTCTGTTAAAGTTCGCTCTCTGTCTGAATGGGCAAGATAGCTTGCTTCACCATGACGCATTAAAAATAGCTGCATACCACTCTCGCTACTCATTATTATTATCTTTATATTGCACATTGTAGCCCTAAATCTCGTTGGGAAAAACCTAAACTAAGTTATTAATTAGTCGAATAGACCATGAGATATTTGCCAAACACATCGAAGGAGCCCAATATGTATTACCTGTGCTGGAGAATGTGTTTGGCTATGGGAACATTTTATACCTTGGCAGTAACAAAAAGCGCCTGAACATGGAGTTTGCTAGTTGAGTGAATCTTTACAAATAATCAAAAGCCCCAATGATCATCGTCACTATCAATACCTTGCATTAGACAATAACTTGTCGGTATTACTGGTCGAAGATAAATTGGCTAACCAAGCTGCCGCCTCTATGGCTGTCAATGTCGGCCATTTTGACGATCCTGTTTCGCGTCCAGGTATGGCGCACTTTTTAGAGCATATGCTTTTTTTAGGTACAGAAAAGTTTCCAGACTCAGGCGAGTACCACGCCTTTATTAATCAGCACGGTGGCAGTAATAACGCGTGGACAGGAACAGAGCAAACTAATTTTTTCTTCAGTATCGATGCCGATGTATTCGAAGAATCATTGGATAGATTCAGCCAATTTTTTATTGCGCCGCTCTTCAACCAAGATCTGGTCGACAGGGAGCGACATGCCATCGAGTCTGAATTTAGTCTTAAGCTAAAAGATGATATTCGCAGAACATACCAAGTCCAGAAGGAAACAGTCAATCCGAGTCACCCTTTCTCAAAGTTTTCAGTTGGAAATCTAGAAACTTTAAGCGGTGAGCAGTCTATATTAAGAGAGGAGTTGCTCGAGTTTTACCACAATCACTATAGCGCTAACTTGATGACCCTCTGTTTAGTCGCGCCTCTTCCTCTTCAAGAACTTGAAGTGCTGGCCAAACATTATTTTAGCGAGATTAACGATCATCAATTAACCAAGCAATACCCAAATGTACCTATTTACCAAGCAGAGCAGCTGCAAACGCGCATTAATATTATCCCAGTAAAAGATCAAAAAAGGGTTGCTATCACCTTCTCTCTTCCTGAGATAGATCCTTACTATAAACATAAGCCTCTCACCTTTATCAGCCACCTTTTAGGTTATGAAGGCCGCGGGAGCCTGCTCTCCTACCTTAAAGATCATGGCTATGCGGTAAACTTGTCCGCTGGCGGTGGCGTCAATGGATATAACTTCAAAGATTACAACATCAGTATTCAATTAACAGAGAAAGGCGTTATCGAACTCGACACCGTTGTTGAGTGTGCCTTTGAATATATTGAACTGATAAAAACTCAAGGGATACAAGACTGGCGATACCAAGAGAGAGCTAACCTTCTCAAATTGGCATTTAAATATCAGGAGCAGATTAAGCCACTGGATTTGGCCAGCCACCTTAGTATAAATATGCACCATTATGATGTTGAAGATCTGGTATTTGGTGACTATAAGATGGAGGGCCTCAATGTCACTGAAACCCTGATTTTGCTTAACATGATGACACCATCCAATATGCGAATTCAGATAATATCGTCTGAAATGGAGAGCAACAAACAAGCAGCTTGGTACCATACACCCTATCAGATACAGCCCTTAGAAAAAGAGCAGCTCGAACGTTGGAGTCAGGTAAACATTCGCCCAGAGTTTGTTCTTCCTAAGCAAAACCCCTTTATCATCTCAGACTCAGTCGCAAGGGAAGAGAAAAGTCAAAACAAGGTGCCAGTCATTGTTTCTCAAGAAAATGGTTACCGAATTTGGCATAGAAAGGATGATGAGTTTAACGTGCCAAAAGGCCATATGTACCTCTCTATGGACTCGATTAAGGCCGCTTCATCCCCGAGAAACGCTGCGCTCACTCGGTTATACGTTGAGATGCTACTCGATTACCTGACTGAATATACTTATCAAGCTGAGGTGGCTGGCCTTAGTTATAATATTTACCCTCATCAAGGTGGTATCACACTGCACCTCACCGGCTTTACCGGTAAACAAGAGGAGTTATTGGCTCTGCTTATTGAAAAAGCCAGAGAACGTAATTTTACTCAAGATAGGTTTAAGCTAATTAAACGCCAAATTTTAAGGACTTGGTACAATCAAACCCGCGCTAAACCTATCTCGCAAATATTTACCAGTTTGACAGTATCATTACAAAAACGAAGCTATGAGCCCTCTCGAATGGCAGAGGAGCTTGAAAACATCAGCTTAGATGATCTCCATAACCATGTTAGAAGTTTTTATGAAAAAATTCATCTTGAAGGTTTAGTTTATGGCGACTGGCTAGTCAGTGAAGTACAGACCTTAGGGAAACGACTGGAGCATATCTTATCTCTCGTTTCCTCTCCAAGCAGAGAGTCAGAGAGAGAGTTAGTAAACTTATCAGGTTACGGCACCTTAATGCGTGAGTTAATGGTCACACATCAGGACAGCAGTATCATAGTCTACTACCAAGCTGATGAATCTACTCCTGAAATGATGGCCTTGTTCAGTTTATTAAACCACACTATGTCATCGACATTTTTTCATGAGCTAAGAACCAAAAAACAGCTTGGCTATATGGTAGGAACTGGTTACCTACCTTTAAACCGATATCCTGGCATGATCTTCTATATTCAATCCCCCACATCTGGTCCACTTCAGCTACTAGAAGCCATTGACGAATTTATTGCTGATTTTAACTACGCAATCTTGCAGATAACAAATGAGCAGTGGGAGTTAACAAAACAGGGACTAATTAATCAAGTCATGGAGCATGATCCTAACTTGAAAACACGAGGACAGAGGTATTGGTCCAGTATTGGAAATAAAGATTATGACTTTAATCAAAGAGAACTGGTTGTTGCTGAAATAGAGAAGCTGACTCGTTCAGATCTGATTAAGTTTATGATGAAAAAGATGCGTAGTAAGCATAGCGATAGATTAGTTCTATTTACAACGGGGGAAAATCATCATCAACTTGAACGTCTAACATCTGACAATATGATAACTGACCTTCGCAGTTTTAAAGAAAAAGCAGCAAAGTTTAACTACTAACACCTTGTTTATCCAAAACAGGGCTCTCTTCGCGCCTAAGATAAAAGCGGTTAACTAGAGACTTTCGGTTAACCGTTTCCCTTTACAGAATAACACCTTGTAAACAAAAAAATCCCATCCAATCGATAAAAATGCATTTGCTGTACAATTATTCAGCTCTCGCTCAGTTAATATATCATTATCGAACTTGCTCACATATCAGAAGGATCCACCTAGGAAACACTAAAAAAGCCAACATTCATGCGGTTTTGTGAGGCAAAACAGTACACAGCCCATTCTAAAAATGAAAATAGTAATAATTATCACCACTAAAACCCTGTGATACTTTGACAAACCGTTCACTTTCTGAAAAAGTAAGGTTAAGCAACTGTTGCTCCCGCATTACTGATTAATAATTAAACTAAAAAATGATGCCTAACGCGCTTATGAAAATAATTACAACATTACTGTTGGCCCTCTGTATTTTCGGCCAATCGGTTGCTGTAGAGTCTAACTCTATAACTAAAGAGAAAGTTATAAAGCCTATTCACACCCCAAAACTTCTAAAAATAAAAAGCTACGGTGTATCGGAAGGATTGTCTCAAAGTGCAGTCACTTCACTCGTTGAAGATGCTGATGGTTTTGCTTGGATTGGCACTTTGAATGGACTCAATAGATTCGATGGTGATGAATTCAAACAATATTTTTCTTTCAAAGAAAAGAACTCTCTACCAAGTTCCTTTATTAGAAGCCTATACTTCTCGGAAAAATATGGTCTATTCATTGGGACTGATAAAGGATTAACTGTTTATAACAAAACTGATGATGATTTTACTCTAATTAACAACCTACTTTCTCAACAAATATGGAATATAACTGAACACAATGACCAAATTATAGTTGGAACAGAGAACGAAATAATTTATTTAAACAATAAACTAGAATATGTAAAATCTATAGATGGTGATTTCGGAGGTATTAAAAAAATTATTTTCTCCAACAACTTAATATATGTAAGGAATTACATGGGGGATATAATAGCAATTGACAACATTGAAAAAAAAGTAATATCCGACAATACTAACGACATTGTAGATGCGCACGGAAAAGTAATAATAATAAAGCCAGATGGTGTTTTTGAAGTATTAGGTAAAAAAGTAAGAAAAATAAATAGCAATCACTACTCCAACCTTACAGCACTACCCAATAAATATATATCAATAAAAGAACAAAACATCTATTCCATTAGTACAGACTTCTCTCAAACTAGTATTGACAGATTGGATATAAAGAACATAGAAGTTACTAACCCTCACGTAATAAGAGGAAAAAAAACAAACTATATTACAACTCATAACATAGGATTATTAGTTAATTACGATTATAACAATACAATATCAACAATAGATATAGAAGACAAAAACATTTGGTCTATAGCTAAAGATCTAAAATCAAATTTATTTATTGCTACTGGTTCAAAATATATAAACTTATATAGTAAATCTAATAAGATAGTTGCTAAGTACAACACTGAGGCAGAGGGACCAAAACAAGTTACAACACTAAAAGATAGTTTATTCATAACGACAACGGAAGGGTTACTGTCAATTGACAAATATAGTAAAAATAGAGAAGTGCTAAGTCCCGGCCCATTCTTTGCCATTCATAAATCACAATTTGATGAAGCAGTTTATGCTGGTACAACTGACGGAAAAGTTATTGAGGTTTCTGAAAATAAACAAATTATTATGGAACACAGTGTAGATATTGGAAACCCAGTTTTCGATATTAAAAAATCTAGCACATCTCTTTGGGTTGCGACGCAAGGTGGACTTTTTAAAATTCAAGATGGAAAAATTGAAAATATTTTTAACAAAGGTATCGTCATTAGTATTTCTCTATCGACAAACAATGAAGATATTTATTTTGGAACTGAGACGTCACTATTAAAATTCACAAGCAAAAACAAAAAAATAGAAACTATCTACTCAAACAATAGGCCAATATACTCTATTGTCACTGACACCGATTACATATACTCCACTTCGATAAAAGAGCTAGTAGTCACACAAATAGTTGATAATAAAACGATTTCCCTTTCAGATACTTATGGAAGTCAAGATGAGTATAATGCACAATCAATTTTAGACTTTAACAACACAATATACATCGGAGGTATTTCAGGTATTAGTGCGATGTCAAAAGTAGTTATTGATAAGATATTCTCATCATCAAAAGCACCTAAAGCCAATATCAATGAGCTATTAGTTTTTAATATCCCCGTTAACATAGGAAGCTCGATTTTAAAAGAAAATATTTCCTCGACAAAAAAAATAATATTAAAATATTCTGACTACCCTTTTACATTAAAATTTAACAGCCCTGGCAATGGTAGTGAAAAAATTGATTATATATATCAAATGCAGGGACTATCTGAATCTTGGATCCACTCTGAGGGTATAAACTCAGCGACTTATACAAACCTCTCTTCTGGTGAGTACACCTTTAATATTTATGCTTTTGATCCCTTGACTCATAACCAAGGAGAAATAAAGAGCCTAAATATATTAATAACCCCTCCATGGTGGTTATCTAAGCAAGCAAAATTGGTTTACTTCATTATCACTCTCATTATTTCAGCTGTGATAGTTCAAGGTATACTTCGCCGCCGTGAAGTTCAGAAAAAGATAGCTAAATCAGAGGAGAGGCTAAAGCTTTCTCTCTGGGGAAGTGGCGATGAGATGTGGGATTGGGATATCGAAACAGGACAGATATACCGCTCTAATATCTGGGGCTCTCTCGAATTCCCAAAAGATGGACAAAGGTCTGGCGATGCCGATGAGGAGAGTAATATTCACCCCATGGATCAAGACCGTGTCACTAAGGCGCTGAACAGCCATTTCGATGGTAACAGTGATCATTTTGAAGCAGCATACCGAGTAAAGGGGAAGTCTGATGAATGGGTGTGGATCTTAGACAGAGCAAAAATAGTGGAACGAGATGAGAAAGACAACCCTCTGCGTATGACAGGCACTATCAAAAATATTAATAACTTTAAAAATGCTGAGGAGCAACTTCGTCTGTTTGAACGTGCGATTGCCAATATCTCCGAAGGTATGTTTATTTTAGACAATAACTTTATCTTTGTAGAGGTCAACGAAGCCTGTTGTGAACTAAGCCTTATCCCTAAAGAGCAGTTTATTGGCTCACTTTTTAAGTTTAACCTCTACCCTGACAGCTATTCAGAGCAGATACGTTCAATTCTTCATCAGCAAGGTAGCTGGAGCAATGATGTTGAATCAGCAAAAGGAGACGGCACTAGTTTCCTCATGGAGCTAACGGTTGATGCCATCTATGACGAATTAGGACAACTATCTCATTATGTCGGTGTATTTTCCGATATATCTCGCCGTAAACTGCAAGAGGAGGAGCTAAGGAAGCTTACCAATAATGATCTTTTGACTAACCTGCCAAACCGCTCAAGTTTAATGGTGACCTTAGGCAACTTGGTAAAGAGAGATACTCATCACACCCTTATGGTTCTAGATCTTGATAACTTCAAAAAGATCAATGACTCCATGGGACATCAGATCGGTGATGAACTACTTATAAAAGTAGCTAAACGTATCGAAGCCGCTGTCCCCTACCACACAAGTATCTATCGCTTGGGTGGCGATGAATTTGCGATATTAGTTGATAATAATCCTGACATTGGCTCCAGTGCAGTGATCGCAAATAATGTTATAGATGCTTTCGCCAGCCCGTTTGAGCTCACCTCAGAAAAAGTCGTAGTGGGCCTTAGTATCGGTATTGTGCTCTATCCTGAGGATGATCAAAACGAACAAGCATTGCTACGCAAAGCAGATATTGCGATGTATCACGCTAAATCAGGTGGAGGCAACCGCTACCAATTCTACTCAGAATCGATTAACCGAAATGCAATAAGGCAACTGGAAGTTGAGAACCTTATTCGTGAAGGTTTACGTGATGATCTGTTTGAAGTCTATTACCAGCCTAAAATAGCACTAAAAACAGGAAGAATGGCGGGAATGGAAGCCTTAGTCAGGCTAAATCATCCTGAACACGGATTAATTCCACCCAGCGAGTTTATTCCTTTAGCTGAAGAAAACGGCTTAATTGTCGATATCGGTGATTTAGTGATGAGAAAGGCATGCTTTGCTACTCAAAAATGGCGAAGTTTAGGCTTGTTTGATGGTCGAGTCGCTGTCAATTTATCATCATACCAATTTGCCCTCCCCGATCTTCAGCAGCGTATTGAGTCAATATTACGACTCACTCAGCTACCAGCAGCGAATTTAGAGTTAGAGATCACTGAAGGAACTGTAATTAAGCAACCCGAGAAAGCCATTAAGGTGATGCAACAGCTATCAAAAATGGGAGTCAGTTTAGCTTTAGATGATTTTGGTACAGGCTACTCTTCACTCTCATACCTAAAACGTTTTCCAATTCATACGCTGAAAATTGACAAAGCATTTGTCGATGATATCGATAAATCTGACAGAGATCTGAAGATGGTCGACTCAATTATTACTATCGCTCACAACATGGGACTATCGGTTGTCGGTGAAGGGGTTGAAGATGCCTCTCAATTGAGCATACTAAAAGCACTAAAATGTGAAGAGATACAAGGATTTCTCTTTAGTAAAGCGGTCACAGAAACTCAGTTCAGTGAGCTACTAGAGAAGAATTTTATTGAACCTGACATAGTACAAAAAAACACAAAAGCAATCTAGTTCGCAATAAAAAACCAACAAAAAACACAAGATACTGAAAACATGGCATAACAACTGCAACATTTATCTCAAGTGTCAAAAATAATGACAGCCTTATAAATTCGAAACCATCGCTTGATGGTTTCAATAACTTGAGAGAAGAATAACATGATTAAAATACTAGCTACCTCTATCGCCCTTGCATTAACAGCTCCAGCTATGGCATTTGAAATTCCTGCAACAGATTCTAATCAGTTACTTCTATCTAATGTCCCCCATGTGAAATTTAAGCCGCTGCAAACGGCTAACGTACCTCATGTGAAGTTTAAACCATTACAAACGGCTAACGTACCTCATGTGAAGTTTAAACCATTACAAACGGCTAACGTGCCTCATGTAAAGTTTAAACCACTACAAACTGCTAACGTGCCTCATGTGAAGTTTAAACCACTACAAACTGCTAACGTGCCTCATGTGAAGTTCAAACCGCTGCAAACAGCTAACGTGCCTCATGTGAAGTTCAAACCGCTGCAAACAGCTAACGTGCCTCATGTGAAGTTTAAACCACTACAAACCGCTGGCACACCAAATGTTAGATTTATAAATTCAGTAACAGCTTAGGCTTAAGGAGAGATATTATGTTTGATTCAATCATGAAAGCTCTTGGTCTTATTAACAAACCTGAGCGTAGAAGAGTACAACTTCCTGAAGGATTAAATCACCTAGAGGTGATCCCAGCTAAAGTGTGGTGGCACTAGACCATTTAGTTAGAAAGCATTCAGGTAAAAAGCATTAACTGAAATTAAAGATGGAAATGGAGCCTACGGCTCCATTTTTTTATCAATTAGATTTAAAAACAAAATCTTAAAATTAGCACTGGAACTGACTAGAGCCCTTTACTGAGGCTTTTTTCATAGCGAATCGTTTATAAGTATTTAACAGAGGATAACCCGCAGGTCCCAATAATAAGCCAACAACAGCCCAACGCTTCACCCCAAGCCCAGCCTGAAAAGCTAGTTTTCCCATAACATAACCCGACAACGGCAGCACAGTGACGATGAAAATTGATAGCAACATTTATCTAGAACCTCTCAAGTAGGGTCAACAACAGATAAGAACCCTTGCATCCTCCTAGCAAATCTATACCAAAAGTTACAAGCTAACCTTAAAACGGGGCTATTTTACACTAAAGAGTAGGGTGAAGAGAGTAAAATATAGGCTAAACAATTCCTCTTACGCATAAAAAAGCGGCAAACTATTGCCGCTACTTTAGAGTTTAAAGCTGTCAATTAGATATTCGCCAGACAAAAGCGTCAATGAAATGACTAACCAAAGAACTTAACACCATCTTTAGCCATCTTTCTTAGCTGATCACAAGGTGTAAATCTATCACCAAACTCAGCCTGATAAGCTTCGAGTTTAGACACTAAAGCATCAGCACCTAGTGTATCTATGTAGTGGAATGGCCCCCCTAAGAAAGGAGGGAAACCTATCCCAAAAATAGCGCCGATGTCACCATCTCTTGGTGAGGCAATAATCCCCTCCTCTAAACAACGAACTGCTTCATTAAGCATCTGCACAACACAGCGCTGTGACATTTCAGCAAGCTCGCTAGAATGCTCATTGCTATTTTCTGGTGTTCTTAACCCCAACACGCCATAAACTGAACTATCTACTTGCTTAGTTTTCTTCTTACTTTTACTGCCATAAAGGTAGAAGCCTTTGTTATTCTTACGACCTTTACGCTCATCTGCCAATAACTTATCAAATGCAGCTGGCGCTAAAAAGCGTGCTCCAAGTTCTCCCTCTAGAATAGGCGATATCTTAGCACCGACATCAATGCCAACTTCATCCAATAGCGTCATAGGTCCAACGGGGAAGCCAAACTTAACTAACGCCTTATCTAAGGCTTCAACAGCTCTGCCTTCAAGAAGTAGTTGCGCAGCTTCGTTCATATACAGAGCTAAAATTCGATTCACGTAAAAACCAGCACCATCTTGTACAACAATTGGTGTCTTACCTTGTTTACGTGCAAAAGCAACTGTCGTTGCAATCGTTTCGGCAGAGGTTTTCTTATGAGCAATAACCTCAACCAATGGCATCTTCTCTACTGGCGAAAAATAGTGCAAACCGATAACATTTTCAGGTCGAGTCGCAGCTTGCGCTATTTGGGCAATTGGCAAAGAGGAGGTGTTCGATGCAAAGATAGTATTTTCGCCACATTCACGCTCAACATCTTTAACCATCTGGTGTTTAAGATTTAGATCTTCAAATACAGCTTCAACTACAATATCAGCGTCTTTTATGCCTTTATACTCAGTTGTTGTTGTCATCAAGGACATGAGATTATCTCTCACTGCTGGCGTCATGTGACGACGCTTAACTCCTTTATCCAATAACTTGTAAGCATAGGACAGTGCGTTGCTTAGTCCCTGCTCGCTGATATCTTTGACTCGAGCTGGGATCTTAGCCTTAGTCGTCGTCACAGAGGCGATACCGCCCCCCATCAAACCACCACCAAGTACCATCACCTTCTTGACACTTCGTGGCTTAGCATCACCTGCCCCACTCTCTTTTTTCATCTCAGTGGTGGCAAAAAAGATACTTCTTAATGCTTCAGACTCTTTCGAGACCACAAGATCCGCAAAATGGTTTGCCTCAACTTCAAGCCCTTTAACTATGCCTTTAGCCATCCCTTGTCGTACACAATCGATAATTTTAGCGGGTGCAGGATAATTACCCTGTGTCTTCTTCTGTACCTGCTTGCCCGCTTGATCAAAAATAATACTGCGGCCAGCATTTGTGCCCTCAAGCACACGATTGATCATTGACTGTTTTGGTTTTGACGAGACACGCTTACCTTTCAATGCCATCTCTACCGCAGTTTGCAGCAGTATCGATTCTGGCACCATGTCATCAATCAAACCCAGTTTAAGCGCCTGCTTTGGACGCAACTGTTTGCCCGTTAGCATCATATCCAATGCAGATGTGATCCCAACTAACCTAGGCAACCTTTGTGTACCGCCACCACCAGGAAGGAGTCCTAGCTGAACTTCAGGCACCCCCATCATGGTTTTACTGTTTAAACTACATATACGCTGATGACAAGCAAGAGCCAGCTCTAAACCGCCCCCCAAACAAGCACCGTTAATGGCAGCAATAACAGGAATAGAGAGTGACTCAAGTTCATTAAAAACAATATGTCCCTGCTGAGAGAGTTGCTTTGCATCTGCAGCCGTTTCACAAGCATCCAACATAGAGATATCGGCGCCAGCAACAAAAGAGTCTTTTTTACCAGAGATAAGCACTAAACCTTTAATGCTGCTATCACCCTTGATATCAGCTAACACTTGGCTAATCTCAGGTCCAAATTCGGCCCGCAGTGTATTCATACTCTCGCCAGGAACATCCATGGTCAGTACGGCAATGCCATCTTCACGTTTAGCTAAATTAAATGTCTTATCCATTACCATTTACTCCACTTCAACTATCATTGCCGCACCTAAACCACCCGCTGCACATGCGGTCGTCAGTCCTGTACCACCGCCGCGACGTTTAAGCTCGTTACACACCTGGGTTATCAATCTCGCTCCTGTCGCAGCAAACGGATGACCATAAGCAAGGGAGCCACCCAACACATTAAATTTGTTCATATCTATCTCGCCAATAGCACGGTTACGACCTAACTTCTCCTGTGCGAACTTCTTTGAAGCAAACATCTTCATATTGGCAAGAGCTTGAGCGGCAAATGCTTCATGCATCTCAATCAATGTCAGATCTTCAAGTTCCATCCCTGCACGTTTAAGTGCTATCGGTGTCGCATAAGATGGCCCCATCAACATATCTTCCCATACATCTATGGCACTAAACGCGTAGCTTTTGATGTAACCAATCGGGTTATAACCTAGCGCCTTAGCGCGGCTTTCACTCATCAATAGAATGGCAGATGCGCCATCTGTCAAAGGTGTACTTGTCGCAGCTGTAACTGTGCCGTGTTTGCGGTCAAAGGCAGGTCTTAACTTGGCATAAGATTCGATAGAGGAGTTTTCGCGAATATTATTATCACGATCAATAAAAGCTTTATAAGGTGGCACATGGGCTGTCATCACCTCTTGAGCCAAATTCCCACTGTTCCAAGTTTCAGTCGCAAGAGAGTGAGAACGGTGGGCAAGTGCATCTTGGTCGGCGCGACTAATATTATAAGTTTTTGCCATCTGCTCTGCAGTTTGTCCCATCGACAATCCTGTTGAATATTCAGCAACAGCAGGGGGCACAGGTAGCAGGTCTTTCAATCCAAGACGGCGGAAGATGGCCAGTTTTTGACCAAATGAGCGCGCTTTATTAAGATCTACCAACCCATGAGCTAGCTTCTTTGACACGCCAATTGGCAAAACAGATGATGAATCAGAACCACCAGCAATACCGATATCAATATTACCAGTCATGATAGATTCAGCCACATTGACAGTAGATTGAAAACTGGTCGCACAAGCTCGTGTCACACTGTATGCGTCAGTGGCGATATCCATGCCAGTGCCTAACACAATCTCACGGGCAATATTTGGCGCAGCCGGCATCTGAACCACCTGGCCATAAACCAGTTGCTGTATCTCTTTCGGGTCAAGCTCTGAACGTGAAAGCAGCTCATTGACAACCATCTTGCCCATATCTAATGCTGATACACCGTGGAATGCGGTGGCTTGCTTAGCAAAAGGGGTTCTCAACCCAGTTACTATTGCAATACGATCGCCCTTTGCGTTCGTTACCTGTTGTCTGTCACTCATTTTTCACCCTCTTCTTATACGCCCCGACTGAATGCGGTCGACGATATTATGTCCCTGCGGCTATCAATGAACCGAACCCGATAAAGATACATCACATATAACAGGTCTGACCATTAAAATGTGATCTGATTCTAACTTCTTACAGGCAAGTTTTAAACACTTGTTTGGTTTTTAAACCGAAATTTATCTAAAAACACTATATTAACAATGTTTAATGGAGTTTATTTAAAAGCGTATTGTCCTAGATAAATTGATAATAATTAAGTAAATGTAGTTAGAACGACAAATGCCCGTATCTCTAAGTCATACAATAGTGATGACTTTATACACTAATGGTAAATTGGCACTAGCCAAACCCTATGGGAATTTTTTACCATGTTGTTGGTCTATATCCAAACTAACTAAAATAACCGAGTAGCATCATGCCTTTGAGTCGATTTCACGCATTACGCGAATACCTGAACAAGGTCATTTTAGGACAACCCGTCCTGACCGAAAACCTGTTAATAGCACTAATTGCCGATGGACATTTACTCGTAGAGGGACCTCCAGGTCTGGCAAAAACCCGCGCAGTTAAAGCCCTGTGTGATGGCGTAGAGGGAGACTTCCATCGTGTGCAGTTCACCCCAGATCTACTGCCTGCCGATCTAACCGGCACCGATATCTACCGTGCACAAACTTCAAGTTTTGAGTTTGAAGCAGGCCCTATCTTCCATAACCTGATTTTGGCTGATGAGATAAACCGAGCACCAGCAAAAGTACAATCGGCGCTACTAGAAGCGATGGCTGAAGGTCAGGTCACAGTTGGAAAGAACAGCTACAAACTGCCAGAGCTATTTTTAGTGATGGCAACGCAAAACCCATTAGAGAATGAGGGAACCTATCCGCTCCCTGAAGCTCAACTCGATCGATTTCTCATGCACCTTAATCTGGATTACCCCAGCGCCGAGACTGAATTTGAGATCATGCGTATGTCGCGCAAAGAGGCATTGAAACAAGACGCCCCTACGGTTGAACCTATCATTCAAAAAGATATCTTTGAAGCAAGAGATGAATCTCTAGAGCTCTACCTTGCAGAGCCTCTGGAGCACTATATTGTCGATATCATCATGGCCACCCGTCAGCCACAGAAGTTCGGCGATGAGTTAGCTTCTTGGCTCGAGTATGGTGTCAGCCCACGTGCTACTTTAGCGCTAGAGCGTTGTGCCCGTGCCCGTGCTTGGCTATATGAGCGTGATTTTGTTTCACCTGAAGATATTCAAGCTGTTGCACCCAATGTACTAAGACATAGGTTGCTGTTGAGCTATCAAGCACAAGCGGAAGGGATCAGCAGTGATCATGTGATAAACCATATTCTTTCTCAAGTTGCGGTACCTTAAATGGCCGATACTAGACTACCGCTTTTTTCTGACGGGGTTAACCTGACACAAAAAGAACTGTTGGCCTGTCAAACTATCGCCAGAGCTCTACCGGAAAAGCGCTCAAAGGCTCGGGCAAATTTAGCTGGTCATCGTGCAAGCTTGATTAAGGGTCGGGGAATGGAGTTTGCCGAAGTGCGCCATTACCAGCCCGGTGACGATGTTCGCACCATAGACTGGCGCGTCACGGCGCGAACAGGCAAGGTACACACTAAGCTTTTTGTTGAGGAGCGTGAACGCCCGGTCCTGATCTTACTCGATCTTAGTCATAGCCTCTATTTTGGCTCGAGCTTGCTGCTTCAATCGGTACAAGCGGCACACTTGGCGACCACATTAGGCTGGAGTGCGATTCAGCACGGGGATCGTCTTGGGGCCTTGATCGCCACAGAGGCGGAGCATCTGGAGCTTAAACCTCGAAGCCGTCAACAAGGTATACTGCAACTTATCTCTGCAATACAATCATTACATGAAAGGCAGCTTAATCAGCTTTCAGAGTATCAATCTGAGCCTGAGCATCTGTTTAGGGCTTGCCAACGACTCAGACGAATTGCGAAACCTGGCTCATTGATCTGGATAATCAGTGATGGGGCTAACCTCACTGAAAACTGCCTTGCTCCCCTGTCAGATCTTAAGCGTCATTGTGATATGGGGGCTTTTCTCATTACCGACCCTCTGCGGCAAGGTACACTGGCTTTGCCTAAACAGTTTCAACTGCCAGTCAAAGAGGGAAATAGAGAGATGGTGCTTAATAGAGCCGGTTATGATGCCTGGCTACAAAAGCAACTCAGCTCACAAGCCCACTTTACGCAGATGATGCAAAAGTTGAATGTGAGAACACGTTTTATCGATGCCGGTATGAGTTTAAACGATCAAATAGGGAGCTTGAGATAATGCAAGCAGCCGCTACTAACCCCGCTCTTCAGGCTTTGAAAGATATTCACACTCCCGCAGTGGTGGAGAGTTGGCCCATTGCACCGGGCTATTGGCTTATTCTATTAGTATCTGTCAGCACACTTCTTTTTACTGTTATCTGGCTCAAACGCAGAATTCAGCGCTCAGCGGCAAAACGTGCTGCGCTTATGGAGCTCGAGAGACTCGATATTCACAACACAAATATCTGCGTAGAGATCAACACTCTCATTAAACGTGCAGCTCTTAGTTACTTGCCAAGAGAAGATGTTGCAGGCTTAGAGGGCCAAGCTTGGTACGCTTGGATAAATAGTCAGGTAAAGCAGCCGCTCCTAGAGCTTGAAAAACTGCTCGATAGGCGTTATCAAAGAGAGCCATTAACACCCGATGAGGCTCAAAGATTAAAACAGATAACGGCAAGCTGGCTGAAAGAGGCACTCCCTCTTACACAGCAAAAGAGTGCTCAATCACCACTTTCACACAAGCAGGAGCAAGAACTGAAATGCTAACACTTGCATGGGCTTGGTTACTCCTGTTGTTGCCCTTACCGCTTATCTTCAGAAAGAAACAACAAGATGTTGAGATAAGTGGCCACTTACACCTGCCTGGTATTGCTCAAGATGGCAAACAAGAGATGGAACAAAGCCCCTCATCTCGTAAAACCTACTGGGTGATCTGGATATTATTGGTTATCGCCGTTGCCAGACCTCTGTGGATGGGCGATCCCATTGAGTTACCCAGTAAAGGTCGCGATCTGATGGTCGCGGTGGATCTCTCTGGCAGTATGCAGATTGAAGATATGGTACTTGACGGTAAAGCCGTCAACCGATTCATTATGGTTCAAAGTGTTGTCAGTGACTTTATTGAGCGCCGAAAAGGCGACAAACTGGGATTAATTCTGTTTGCCGACCATGCCTATCTACAAGCACCATTAACCCAAGATAGACGTTCAGTTGCTCAATTTCTTAAAGAGGCACAGATAGGCTTAGTCGGCAAACAAACCGCCATCGGTGAGGCCATTGCCCTGAGTGTTAAACGTTTCGATCTTGTTGACGAAAGTAACCGTATATTGGTGCTGTTAACCGATGGTTCCAATAACTCAGGTTCAATCTCTCCCGAGCAAGCTGCTGATATTGCGGCTAAACGAGGTATAAAAATATACTCAATAGGCGTTGGTGCAGATGTGATGGAGCGTCGAACGCTATTTGGTAAAGAGCGCGTAAACCCCTCTATGGATCTCGATGAGGAGCAGCTTACCTCTTTGGCCCAAACCACTGGAGGACGGTACTTTCGTGCCAGAAATGCACAGGAGCTAGAGCAGATCTATCAAGAGATAGATAAATTGGAACCGATAAGCCGAGATCAAGTCAGCTACCGTCCTCAATCGGAACTCTTTTACCTGCCATTAGCCGCAGCTCTCATTGTCTCAATCTTAATAGCTTTGGCTCAACTGCCGCTTATGAGACGATTAAATATTCGCTGGGGAGAGAAATAATCATGTTGCACTTCTTACGTCCAGAGTGGTTTTTAGCTCTGCTCCCTTTGCTTATAATTCTGATATTAATCTGGAAAGCTGAGCGAGTAAACTCCACTTGGAGCCGCTATATCTCTCCTCATTTAGCTAACTTTTTAGTCTCAAAAAGTCAGCAAGTTAAACGCAGCAACCTTAGCTATTTAGCAGCGTCTTGGTTTATCGCCGTACTTGCCCTTTCAGGGCCCGCCATCTCAAAACAGTCACTGCCAGTATTTGAAGCCGCACAGGGACGAGTGATTCTGATGGATATGTCCCTCTCTATGTACGCTACCGATCAGGCCCCCAACAGACTGACACAAGCCAAGTTTAAAGCCACCGATCTGATTGAAGCATTAACTGAGGGGGAAACTGGACTTATCGCCTATGCTGGCGATGCGTTTACCATTAGCCCGCTTACACGGGATCGAGCAACACTGCTGAATCTACTGCCAACACTCTCACCACAAATAATGCCTGTTAGAGGCTCTAACCTGCCTGCTGCACTTGAGCAAGGAAAAAGTTTACTGGTGCAAGGTGGACATATTCAAGGCGACATTATTTTGCTCGCAGATGGTGTCAGCCCAAGTCAGATGAATGCAGCTAAAAAAGTATTAAAGGGAACTCAATACCGCCTTTCAATCTTAGTATTTGGCAGTGAACAAGGCTCACCAATTCGTCTTCCTGACGGTCAGTTGCTACGTGATAATAGCAACCAAGTGGTTGTTGTCAAAACCGATTACTCGTTGCTCAATGAATTAGTTCAAAACGCCGATGGTGTACTTGTCCCCTTTCGCAGCGATGGCGCAGATCTTGAGCAGTTAACTCAGTGGCTAAACACCAGCAGTGATGACACTAAAGCCACCGATCTTAATGGCGAAGCTTGGCAAGATGCTGGCCCCTATATCGCACTATTATTGCTACTGCCGGTTCTACTTAGCTTCAGACATGGATTAATTGCATCACTACTTGTAATGACCATCTACCAGCCCTCCCCCGTCATGGCTTCGACTTGGGATGACCTATGGAAGACTAAAAACCAACAGGGGATGCAAGCCTATCAAGCTGAAGATTACGGCAATGCATCGACGACTTTTACCGATCCTCAATGGCAAGCCAGTGCACACTATAAAGCAGGTAAATATGATGAAGCGCTGAGCTTGTTTGAACAAGATAGCAGTGCATCAGGGCTCTATAACCAAGGCAATAGCTTAATGCAGAAAGGTGAATTTGAGCAGGCGGCGCAGCGTTACAGCAAAGCACTGGAACTCGACCCCAAGCTTGAAGGGGCTAATGAGAACCTTGAACTTGCCAAAAAATTAGAGCAAGAAAAACGAGAAAGCCCTGAAAAATCTGATAATAGTGATAATGGTGATAATGGTGACAAATCAGAGCAAGGTGAGGAAGGCGATCAACAAGATAAGCAATCCGATCAGAGTGACTCAGAACAAGGTAAAGATCAGGAGCAAAAGCAACAAGGTCAAAACGGTGAGCAGGACAATCAAGAGCAGCAAGGCGATCAACAACAAAACTCAGAGCAGTCTGACTCACAGCACAATGAGCAGCAATCATCGAAAGATAATGATGCACAGATGCAAGCCGACCCTAACGAGCAGCAGCAAACCGCTGATGACAATGATAAAAATCAACAAGCTCAAAGCAATGATGAGAAAGCTGCAGCTAAAGATGAGGAGAGTAAAGAGGAGCAAACGGCTCAAGCTCAAGCAATGCAGCAGGAACAAAATGAGCAACAAGGTGAACAACAACAAACCCAAGCGGCACAAGCGGTAACAGGCCCTGAAGAACTACCACCAGAGATGGAGCGCGCAATGCGCGCCTTAGTCGATGATCCTCAAGTTTTACTCAGAAACAAGATGCAACTTGAATATCAAAAGCGTCGTATGCAAGGCCTAGCATCTAAGGAGCAGGAACAGTGGTAACAGATAAGCGATTACTCACTCAATATCAGCAAGATATTATGTTTCTCATTGGTTTCAACATGATTTCAAAGGATCTAAAACAGTGCTAATACGACAACTTTTTCTTTTAGCTCTTATCATGCTAACAGCTTCATTTCCGAGCTATGCCCTTACAAGCATTGAAGCGAGTGTCGACAGAAATCCTGCGGTCGAAGGCCAATATTTGGTGCTCACCGTTGAAGCTGACGATGATGTTAGTACCTCAAAGCTAGACACCTCTTCGCTGCTTAAAGACTTTATTGTCGGTCGAACTAGTGTCAGCCGTAATACTCAGATCATTAACTTCGATGCGAGTAAAAAAACCACTTGGCAGATATTGATAGCACCACTTCACTCTGGCAATGTTCAGATCCCTGCGATGACAATAGATGGGATCAGCTCTGCGCCGATAACACTTACGGTTGTCACACCTGACAGCCAGCCAGAGCAGATGGAAACCCTGTTTATTCGAACCAGTATATCGGTGGATGAAGCCTATGTGGGCCAGATGATCACCTACAAGGTTAAACTCTACCTAGCGGTCGACCTACAACGGGGTATCCTTAGCGCCCCAAGCTTAGATGGGGCACAACTCAAACAACTTGGCGAAGATATTGATAAAACAGAGATCCTTAATGGTAAGCGATATCGAGTCATTGAGCGCACCTACAGCATTATCGCCGATCAACCCGGTGAGCTGACCATTGACGGAACCAGCTTCTCTGGTGATGTATTGGTACAATCTTCAAGACGTGGCGGCATGTTTGCCTTCAATGAAAGCAAGCCTATGCAAGCCAGAGCTGCAAAATCTGTCATACAGATCAATCCTATTCCCACTGAATATCACGGCGAGTGGTTAGTATCAGATCTTGTTGTTATCAATGAAGATTGGCCTAGCGAAGATAAAGAGTATGAAGTTGGCAGTCCCATCACTCGCACCATCAATTTATTAGCCTCCAACACAGATGAAACCAGCCTACCCGAACTCAATATTCAGGTTCCAGCAGAGCTGAAAACTTATCCAGAGAAAGCACAGCGAAAAGCGTTTCTTCGAGAGCAGCAGATCGTTTCACAATTAACTCAGACCTTAGCAATAGTCCCGACTAAAGCTGGTACATTCACCTTACCAGAGATCCGTGTTCCTTGGTGGAATCCTCACACAAGGCGCCAAGAAGTCGCCAGTCTCCCAGCTCGAACGATTAACGTGATCGACAATCAAAGTGTTGAAAGTGAGCTCCCCACTCTGAACTTAGAGGCTAGCCCATCGTCAACTACAAGCGGAATTTGGCCATGGCTAACCCTACTCTTTGCCTGTTTGTGGCTAGTCACACTCGTACTCTGGCGTAAAAGCGCAGCTAAAGTAAGTGCTGCTACACTCTCTACTCCTCATTCAACATCAACTAAAGTAGATAAAGTGAGTGGTGCTGAGTTTCAAAAACTAGAAGCTGCATGTCGTGAAAAAGATACAGGGAAAGTACTTTCAGCTCTGCAGTTTTTTTGTAGTAAAACCTATGGTAAAACAATGACATTAAATGAGATCGCAGGTTTATCAACACCTCTTAATCAGGTTATTAGTGAGCTGCAAGTCAGTGCATTTAGCCGAACCACAAGCGAGTTGGATTATGATCTTGTGTTATCAGCAGTAAAATCGATGCCAACAGCCAAAGCAGAACATAACCTCAGCCCACTGGCAAAACTCAACCCCAGCTAATACCACCCAACATACAAGTGCAAGAGGTTAACTTAAGATTAACTTCTTGCACTTAATCTTCATAAGGTTAAGCTAACAAATATAGATGTCGTTAGTGAAACCAGCATGAATTCGAAAATGTTTAATTTCTCGCGAAATAAAAAACCGACTACCACGGTCAATTCAGACATGGTAAGCAAACAAAGACGATACGATAGCCTTGTCAGGGCACTCCATGCAGATATTTTCCGATATGGCTATTGGCTATGCGGTGATAAACATGTAGCGGAGGATATCACTCAAGAAACGTTTTTACGGGCGTGGCGTTCACTCGAGTCTTTAAAAGATGATAAAGCCGCTAAAGCATGGCTTATCACTATCCTTAGACGTGAGAATGCTAGGCGTTTTGAACGTAAGCAGTTTAACTACTCTGATGTTGAGCAGGAGACCATTGAAGATCATATCTCCTCAAGCAATGAAGATCAGGCCGAACAACACCTTATTCGACGACAGATAGCTAAACTAGAGCTTGAATATCGCGAACCGCTACTTCTCCAAGTTATTGGTGGATTCAGCGGAGAAGAGATAGCTGGCATTTTAGAGCTGAACCGTAATACGGTAATGACAAGATTATTTAGAGCACGTAACCAATTGAAAGACGTATTAGAACAACCCCAAGTGCGAGGGCAATCCAATGGATGAGCTAAAATTTAGACGACAAGCCTATGGAGATCCGAACAATCAAGATCCCGACTTTTTAGCAGAGATGCACAGCTCTGTAGAGAAGGAAGCTTTTGTTAATGATCTAAAAATGATGGACAGTAAAATAGAGCGAGCGTTAGACATTGATGTCCCTGACGATCTTGCTGCAAAACTGCTACTCAACCAACAGCTTCATCAGCATCAACAACAGCGAAAGCGTTCAGGTTTCACCTTAGCCTTAGTCGCTTCGGTAGCCTTTATTGCTGGGATCACTTTTACCCTATTGAGAATGTCGCCAGTCGATCTCGGTCAACATGCACTTGCCCATGTTTATCATGAGACGAAGGCACTTCAAGCAGACGACAATGTCCAGTTTTCCGATGTTAACTTCCAACTCGCTTCATTAGGAACCTTCGGAGATTCAAAATTTACACAGCAACCCGGAAAAGTCTATTACAGCACCTTCTGCGATTTTCAGGGTGTGCAAAGCCTGCATCTCGTCATGCAGGGAGAGCACAGTAAAGTCACGCTGTTTATTGTTCCCCTTGAGAATCGTATGGTACTTGAGGAAGCTTTTGCCGATAACAAATACAAAGGTAATGGGTTCGTAACCGATAATGCTTATATGCTACTCGTCGGCGAAACCAGCGAAGATGTGAACTTTGTCAAAAAAGAGGTTGAACAGACCTTTATCTAATTTTGAAGACCTGTCTCCCTCCGAGACAGGTCTTACCATCTATACTCAAGCTACTTGGAAGTGTAGGCTTCAGTGGGAATTTAATGCACATTAAGCAAGGCATTGTTTCCAGTTAATAGTTGTTCCCTTAGCAAAATCAATAACGCAAAATAAAGTACATTAAAACCCATCAATAAAGGCTTTTCGCGAGCCAATTTGATTTTTTATTAGCTTAGAAGAGAACCATTATTCCTAAAATAACGCGTCTAGAATTGAACTAGCGCATCGCCTCTGAAACTAGTATTTCCATGCCGCTTGAGTATATGACCCAGTTCACATTTCACATCCTTATTGGGCTTAACCTCAAACATCTGCTAGCATGTCGACCACATTTTAAAAATAACAATGAATGGCAATAGCATGAGCATTGAATTACCAGTCTTAATTACTTTTATCGGCTACCTCTCCTTAATGATGGGAATAGGACTTTGGGCCTACAAAGCCACTGATTCAGTTGACGACTATATTTTGGGCGGCAGGGGAATGGGTCCAGCAGTCACGGCTTTAAGTGTTGGTGCATCCGACATGTCAGGTTGGTTATTACTCGGTCTACCAGGGGCTGTTTACCTTGGTGGTTTAGGAGAAGCGTGGATCGGTATAGGCTTGGTCTTTGGGGCTTGGTTAAACTGGCTATTTGTTGCTAAACGCCTGCGTATCTATACGGAATTTACCGATAATGCACTTACCCTCCCCGACTTCTTTGAAAAACGTTTTGAAGACAACAAAGGTTTACTTAAGCTTGTTTCAGCCATCACCATTTTAATATTTTTCACCTTCTATGCCTCATCGGGCATGGTAGGCGGTGCCATACTGTTTGAAAAAGTGTTCGGCTTAGATTACACCTTAGCCCTCATCATAGGCTCAACGATTATTGTTGCGTATACCTTTGTTGGTGGCTTCTTTGCCGTAAGCTGGACAGACTTTTTTCAGGGCTGTTTAATGTTAGTCGCGCTGCTTATCGTTCCAGTCGCTATCTTTTCTCAACCTGAAACACAAAACGGACTGGACTCTTTAGATCCTTCCATGTTGGCACTGTTTCATGAAAACACCACCTTTATCGGGCTTATCTCTTTATTGGCATGGGGACTGGGCTACTTTGGTCAGCCTCACATTCTTTCACGTTTTATGGCTATCAATAGCCCTGACGATATTAAAGTATCTCGTCGTATTGCTATGAGCTGGATGTTAGTTGCTCTGATTGGGGCACTGGCCACCGGTATTGCGGGTAGTTTGTACTTTGCTAGCGAACCGCTAGCAAATCCTGAGACTGTCTTCATCCACTTAGCCCATGCAGCATTCAACCCTTGGATTGGCGGCCTGTTAATTGCGGCAATACTCTCTGCGATTATGAGTACGATTGACTCCCAACTTTTGGTTTGCTCAAGTGTTATCACCGAAGATTTCTATAAAAAATGGCTACGTCCAGAAGCAAGCAGCAAAGAGCTGATGCTAGTGGGTCGTATTGGTGTCCTTGTCATTGCGGTTATTGCAGGCATCGTAGCTCTAAACCCAGAGAGCAGTGTACTTGGATTGGTCAGCTACGCTTGGGCTGGTTTCGGAGCAGCATTTGGTCCAGTTGTACTGCTAGCACTGTTTTGGAAGGATTATAGCCGTAACGGTGCTATTGCAACTATCTTAGTTGGAGCGATCACCGTTGTTATTTGGAAGCAGCTATCTGGCGGAATTTTTGATCTCTATGAGATACTGCCAGGCTTTATATTTGCCACGCTTATCGGTGTGATTGTGAGCCGATTCTCAGCGCCTTCTGATGCAACAAAAGAACAATTTAGAGTATTTACTTCAAAACTTTAAATAGTAAAAATAGGGGTTTGAAAGACTCAAACCCCATTTAAGCTTACAACTGTACACCGAAAATTACATTTATTTTTCAAGCTCAGCTTCACAAGGTGTTAACCTTTGTAAAAACACGCTCAAGCCCTTAACCTTACTATAGATAAGCCCTTCAGCCATACATTAAAACTCCCCCCTCTACTTCCCTGTTTTTATCCTTTGGAAATTAACAAAAACACAACTTGAAAACCCATCTGGTCGGAGTTGTTGGCATACAAAACCATCCCTACTATGCACAGGTCTAATAAATGGACTTCACATTGAGCTAATGTCATACCGGCACTCAATCAGAAAGTGAAGCCGTAAATAATCGAGAATTATGATGAAGTATTTTAACAAGACAATACTAGCTGTAGCGGTAACACTTGCCAGTTCACAAGCAATAGCAGCAGGTTTTCAACTTAACAGTCAATCAGCAACAGGCCTTGGCCGAGCTTTTGCCGGCGATGCAGTGATTGCTGATAATGCGTCAGTACTATCGCGTAATCCAGCAGCAATGGCTCTGTTTGATGAAAAATCATTATCGGTTGGCGCGGCGTATGCCGACTTAGACGTCAATATCTCTGACGTGTCAACGCCACTAGGAAATTACGGTAGTGCAGAAGGCGTAGCTGAAAGCAAACTTATCCCTAACTTCTACTACATCCAACCTATTAACGATAAATGGGCATTTGGTGTCGCAGGCTTTAGTAATTTTGGTACTGGTACCGACTTAACTAGCCTTGCTAATAGCAACCCAACAATGGACAACGGCACGGTTGTCCCAGCACCAGCACCGGTTGATCTATTGGGTAACACTGAAATCGTGACCATGAATTTCAACGCAAGTTTATCTTACCGCTTCAATGAACATTTCAGCGTTGGTGCTGGTGTAGATATCATTTATGGTGAGGGTAACTTAAGCCGTGAGGGTAACCTTCCATTCGACGATAACGGCAGCATGGTGCCAGTTTCTTTAGTCGATGTCGAAGCTGATGGTATTGCATTTGGTGGTATTCTTGGTGCCGTTTACGAGTTTAACGCCGACCACCGTTTAGGCATGAGCTACCGTTTCAGCCCAGAGTTTAAAGCGACTGGCGATGTAAACATGACACAACCAGGTGTTGGTACCATCGCATTCGATGAGATCAACATTCCGATGCCAGATATCTTCCAAGTTGCTGGCTTTCATCAACTAACTGAAAAGTTCGCATTACACTATACAGCCCAGCTTACCACATGGGGTGATTTCCATGAGATCACAGTCACAGATGGTCAGCTAGCAAACGGCACCGCTGCCGGTGATGCAGTACTTAAGCAGTACGCTTGGGAAGATTCTTGGTTATTCAGTGTTGGCGGTACATACACAATCAACGAAAACTGGAAAGTGCGTGCAGGTTACATGCATGATCAAGGCGTTGTTGGTGATGTAAGCTCATTATCTATCCCTGATTCAGACCGAAACTGGTACACAGCAGGTGTTAGTTATAACCTAAGCACACAATCGACTATCGATATGGGTATCGCCTTTGTCCGCGGTGAAGATGTTCATGTTACCGAAAATAGTTCAGTTATCGCATCAATCCCTGGTTTAAATGGTGATGTGACAGCTTATACTCGCTCTGATGCTATCTACTACTCAGTGCAGTACAGCTACCAGTTCTAAGCGATACAGCCCATTGAATAAAGCCGCACTCTTGTGCGGCTTTTTTGTGCATTGCGAGTAAATTATATATAGTTAATAGACCCTTTCTATTAGCTAGGTATATCAGATGGCCAAAGTCATAGGGCTCGGAGGGATACTCTTTAAAAGCAGTAACCCCAAAGCATTAGCTCATTGGTATCAGAAACACTTGCAACTCCCAGTCGAGTCTTGGGGAGGAGCCGCCTTCTACCTTGACAAGCTCTCTCAATATGCCAGAAGTGGTTACAGCGTGTGGTCTCCTATGGAGAGCGACAGCGAATACCTTAGCCCTTCACAATCCTCCTTTATGATAAATCTGGTTGTCGATGATCTCACGGGGGCGTTAGCTCAGGTTCAAGCCGGAGGCTGTGAGGTACTCGAAATATCTGAGCCATCAGAGTTTGGTCGTTTCGGCTGGTTTATCGATCCAGACGGCAATAAAGTCGAATTATGGCAACCTAATATCTCCCCTTAAAAATAGCATTTATTCCCATAGATTTACCGCTGTAAAAGAGTATTATGTTGGTAAAATACCACTTACCCTATACGGAATACTATGTTGAAAAATAACACCTTAGCGGCCTTTATTCTTGGTGGTTTAATGAGTATTGGACTAGTGCTCTCAGCCCAAGGGATAGGTAACAGCTTAATAAAAATGAAATCCATGGAGCGGACTGTCACCGTTAAGGGGCTGGCAGAGAAAGAGGTTAAAGCCAATATCGCCATCTGGCCAATACGTTTTACCGAGGTCGATAATGATCTCAATGCTTTATATGCTTCAGTACAGGATAAGACAGATAAAGTCGTCGGCTTCCTGACTGCTCAAGGGTTTACCTCTGATGAGATCTCAACCTCACTGCCCTCTATTGAGGACAGACAAGCTCAAGGTTATGTAGACCCCAATGTAAAGTACCGATATGCCGCGAAAGTGACTATCTCTTTATATACTAAGCGAGTTGATCTGCTCCTCAGTAGTCAAAAGAGCATGCTTGATCTTACCAAGGAGGGGATTGCCATCTCCAATCAGGACTATAACAGCCGCACCGAGTTTCTTTTTACAGAGCTCAACAAGGTCAAACCTGAGATGGTTCAATCAGCAACACAAAATGCAAGAGAAGTGGCCACTAAATTTGCCAGTGACTCAGACTCCAGGCTGGGAAAAATCAAACAAGCCAGTCAAGGACAGTTTAGTATCTCAGATAGAGACAGTAATACTCCCTACATTAAACGAGTCCGTATTGTCTCTACACTGACCTATTACTTAGACGATTAGATGCCACGACTACTTAATGAAGCGGGATAAGTAGTCTGTGGCATATCAAAGTAAAACCCTATACCTGAGGAGTGGTAAGATAGGTGCTAAAATAAACCACTCTATATTAATAAGTTATCCTCTCTGACATTGATTTATTCTGCGACACAAGTTCATTTACCCTACCCCATACTGCCGCTATACTGATGAAAACAAAATGAAGGTATCAAACCATGAATATAATCAATAAAGGATTTAAAGTATCAAGTTATTTTATTGTCACGCTATTACTCTTGCTATCAATCAGTCAAAGCTCATTAGCAGCAGACAAAAATCCCCAAACAGCTTGGAGTAAAATAGATGCAGGCGCCTTGGTTGTAGATGTGCGCACAGCCCAAGAGTTTGCAAGTGGGCACTTAGATAACGCCATCAATATCCCGTTCGAAGCAATTGCCGAAGGGCTTAATAAACTCAATATTGATAAAGAGAGAGAGATAGTACTTTATTGCAGAAGTGGACGTCGTAGTGGCATAGCCAACGATACCTTGATCGAAAAAGGATATACCAACACCTATAATGGTGGTGGTTATAAGATGTTAAGCAACCACAAAAAACAATAACGCCTTTTTGTTAAGAAAAGATAGCATGGTTAATAGCCAGCCCAACTGTGGCTGGCTATTAACACGTAACTACAATGACCTGATCCTGTTAATTATTTACCTTTAAAAACTCGTTAATTAAATATGATATACGGTAAAAATTGACGCTATATACATAATCTTTTTATTTGCACTAATTCCTTGCTCGCTTATTACTTTTAGGAATTACTTATTACAGCCAATATAAACGACATAGAATCAATAGATTACTCCTTATTACCACTAACGTTCCCCTCTTGATTTCAATCTAGTTAACTTTGTATACAATTAAATCCTCATTCAACTAAGTCGCATATTAATTCAGGTTTAATCCCACTTTCTTTGAATAAAATGCGATTTAAACGCGATATTTATTCACAACACCTTAAATTTAACACTTAAAACAAAACCACAAACCCACCTAAACATTTATTTTACAAATGTTTCACACGCAGATACATTCACTGTCGAGTAACTTGTTTTTTAGCAAAAAGTCTAAAAAACAATCTAATAATAATGATTAATACTAATTAACATGGAAGGCTTCTATGACAAGTACCAAACCAAAGACTGTGGCGCTAAGCTTATCAGCATTAGCGATGGCAATCTCTGCCAGTGTATCTGCTGCTCCCGCCTTTACCCCTGGAGTCCAGTCACTCAATTCAGGTATCGAGCAAGCATCGCCACTGCCTAAGCGTTATATCGTAAAATTTAGAAATTCAAATGCAGCAGCTAGCTTTCAATCTCAATCAAACGAGATGAATGAAGCGCTTTATGAGCCAAGATCGAACGAGGTTTTCTCTCACCACAGAGCCATGAACAGTGTTTCAGCAAAAGAGATGAAGCGTATTGGTCGCAGTAACAGTTACACAGCGAAACTTAACTCCAAAGGTATTCAATCACTTAGATTGCGCCCTGACGTAGAATACGTTGAGGAAGATGTACCAAGAAGATTATTGAGCGAAACCACACCTTGGGGACAAACCTATGTTGGTGCCACTAGCTTAAGTGACTCACAAGCAGGTAATCGTACCATCTGTATTATTGACTCTGGCTATGACCGTGACCACAGTGACCTCAGTGGTAACAATGTCACAGGTACCAATAACTCAGGGACTGGCAACTGGTATGATCCAGGTAACAACAATGCTCACGGTACTCACGTAGCAGGAACCATCGCCGCGATTGCAAACAATAGTGGTGTTGTTGGCGTTATGCCAAACCAAAATGCCAATATTCACGTGATCAAGGTATTTAATGAATCAGGATGGGGATACTCATCATCACTGGTTTCTGCCATTGATACCTGTGTCAACAACGGTGCTAATGTCGTTACCATGAGTCTTGGTGGCTCTTCATCAAGCACGACTGAGCGTAACGCACTTAATGCCCACGAAAGTAACGGCGTACTGCTTATTGCAGCAGCGGGTAATGATGGTGATAACACCCATAGCTACCCAGCATCCTATGATGCTGTTATGTCTGTCGCTGCGGTTGACAGCAACAAAGATCATGCAGCTTTTTCTCAATACACAAATCAGGTTGAAATCTCTGGTCCTGGTGAAGCTATCCTCTCAACTGTCACTGCTGGCGAAGGACGCCTAGCTGATATCACAGTTGGAGGACAGTCTTACTTTGATCAAGGGGTTGTTCCACATAACCGTTATGTGAAATCAGGTACCAACCATGTACCAACACCCGTTATAGGTAACGTTACTGCTGAACTCGCTGAGTGTACTGTATCAGGCACAACATTTAATTGTGGCAATATGAGCAACAGAATTTGTCTAGTTGAACGTATTGGTAACCAAGGCGCTACATACCCTGAAATTGATGCAGTAAAAGCGTGTAACAGTGCTGGCGCAAGTGGTGTCATTGTTTACAGTAATACTGACTTACCCGGTCTACAAAATCCATTCCTTGTTGATACTAACAATGAAGCAGCTCTAGTCTCCGTCTCTGTTGACCGTGCTACTGGTCAGGCTCTTCAAGGCCAAATAGGCTCCACAGTTACAGTGGCAAATACAGACAATGAAGATTACGAGTACTATAACGGTACATCTATGGCGACACCCCATGTTTCAGGTGTAGCAACACTAGTTTGGAGTCACCACACTCAATGTAGTGCAGCGCAAATTCGTGCAGCACTTCATGCTACAGCCGAAGATCTAGATGCAGCAGGCCGTGATGATAAGACAGGTTACGGTCTTGTCGATGCTGTCGCAGCAAAAGCTTATCTTGATGAGTCATGTGACGGTCCAACAGATCCAGGCACAGGACCAGGAGACAATGTACTGGTTAACGGCACAGCTAAAACTAGCCTTGCAGGCGCTAAAGATGCTGAGCTTCACTACTCAATTGACGTACCAGCAGGTGCAACTGACCTAAGCTTTACCATGAGCGGTGGCACAGGTGATGCCGATCTTTATGTGCAGTATGGCGCAGCACCAACAACTGGCAGCTATGACTGTCGTCCATGGAAAAGTGGTAATAGCGAATCTTGCCCCATTAGCAATGTTCAAACCGGTACTTACTATGTCATGGTTCAAGGTTACAGCGCATTTAGTGGTGTCAGCTTAGTAGCTAACTATACAGAGTCTAACGGTGGTGGAAATCCTGGTGGCGGTGCAGCAAGCTACACCAACAATACCACCTATGCGATCCCTGATAACAGATCAGCTGGTATCAGCAGTGCAATCTCTGCAACGCGCACAGGTGATTCAGGTTCTGTATCGGTTGCGGTTGATATTTCACATACCTATATTGGTGATTTGCAAGTAGAACTACACAGCCCTAGCGGTCAAGTAGCGATACTTCATGACAACACTGGCGGCAGTGCTAACGACATCAACAAAACTTACACTGTTGATATGTCAGGTGTAGAGTCTGCAGGCCAATGGACACTTAAAGCGGTAGATAGCGCAAGACGTGATACCGGTACAATCAACTCTTGGACACTGTCTTTTCAGTAAGCAATAGCTGAAACCAAGGTGACTTGGTAACAAAAAGTAAAATTAAAGAGGGCGTTTACGCCCTCTTCTTTATCCCCCGCAAGATTTACTGGTATAATTTAGCTAATTTCAGCTGATCCAGAAAAATCATGACACAAGCAAACAACCCTCTTCACGGCATTAAACTAGAAGCACTACTCACAGATCTGGTCGAACATTATGGTTGGGAAGGGCTCGCAGATAGAATTGACGTTCGTTGCTTTAAGAATGATCCCAGCATGAAATCTAGCCTTCGATTTCTACGTAAGACGCTATGGGCCAGAGAAAAAGTTGAATACCTCTATTTAAAGATGAATAAGCTGCCACTTCCAGCGAAAAAACCAAGGGAAGATGGCTACCAATCCAGTGATAAAGCACTCCGTAAAGCGGCAAATAAACGAGCAGAGAATACCACCGACAGTGATAAAAAGGCTGACGGGCAAGTGAATGCCGATATTTGGGGAAGTTAATTTTTATATCGATTGATCTTAAAAAGGCTGCAAGTGATAAACTTGCAGCCTTTTTTAATGCTTATTCAGAGCAGAGTTGGAAATTATTTTAACAGGTAGTCACTACCATCTTTAGCTGTAAACAGCTGATCTTGTTCTGTCTTTGGAGTCCTGCCCTCCTCATCAATATTGAGTATGCTAATCCAGTACTTGTGACCTTCAAGTTGGATATCATCGATGTCAGCTAAATCTTGTGAACCCGTTGTACCGCAACGGTCAAATGTTAGCGCCACATGAGTTCCCTTATCCTGCAGTAAAATCGCTGATGGCTCACTCTTATGTCCATTAAGGGCAACAAATTGACGTGGGTCACGTAAACCGCTGTGAGTACCATCTTTAAAGAACATCAAAAGGTTTTGGTAATAAACAACATAGCTACTGACATCTTTATGTGAACCCGTTGCCAATGGAAATGCAGTATCAAGAAACCCTTTAGCCTTAGCTACTGTGTCTTCACTTTTTGATGCAGCATAGGCATCCATAGACACGACTTCAGCACTGATAAGGTCATTCATCTGTTGTTCGTTTTGAGTACTTCTCATAGTTGATGTATTCATAGCCTTATCCTCTCTACTCACCTTAGGTTTAATTTTCCATTTATTACCGCATCATCGAGTTCGTTTAAGTTGCAAAAAACTGTTTTATTAACTTTCCCGATTGCTTGATTTGTAGTCTAGCTAATTTTTCATTACAATTTCACAATTAAAATTTTACATTGTGAATTTTACAAAACAAGGTGAATTTTACAGAATGAGCAAATCTCAGAGCCTACTGCGCAAATCACATTTTCTTGGTACCAAGATACGTAATCTAAGAAAACGTAATCATCTCACCATGGAAGATCTGTCGGCTCGCTGCATGAGAGTCGATCCGGAATCAGCTCCCTCTATCTCCTACCTCTCCATGATAGAGCGAGGAAAACGGGTTCCCAGTGCTGCCATGATGGCCGTTATCGCGGCGGTATTTCAAAAGGAGGTAGACTGGTTTTTAGATGATGTGCCAGAGGTGCAAGCCATCACTCCTGAAAAAGGACGTCGTGGTGGCATAAGCGGCATGGCACTAGAGCCTAGCTTTCTCTTTTCTCAGGATATACTGCAGATAGCCATCCCAGAGATGTTGTCACAAACAGGTATTACTGGCAGACAGTTTGCCCATTTACTTATTCGTGCTCACCAGGAGCACCATCAAAATCACTTCCCTGATCTTGAACGTGCAGCAGAAGAGATAGGCATGAAACGTATGCCACTAGCGGTTGAAGATCTTATGGATATCGCCAAAGGAATGGGCTTAAGCATTAAGTGGATTGATCAGGCGCCCCAAGATGTGATGGATGAGATGGGGGTCACCTCAATGCAGTTGATCACCTCCTTCTTCGAGCCGCCATCAACCATCTATGTCAATAAGCGCCTTAAGAATGTGCCTATCAGGCTGAAATACGATCTAGCCGTGCATATTGGACACTGTGCACTGCACAACAAAGATGGCTTAAAGTCAGTATTAACCACTGGAAGAAGCCAGATAAGCGCCTCCGAAGAGCTGGGAACCCCAGCCTCTTCAACGGTCAATGCCCAAGATATTCTCCATGCTTGGCGTGATTTCGAATCCAGTTTTTTTGCCGGTGCCCTGCTCTGCCCTAAAGTGCCATTCAGGCAACTTCTCGACCGCCATGGTTATGAGATTGATGTTCATAAACGCTTAGGGATCTCAGCTTCAGTGGCCATGCGACGCATGACAGTTGTCTCTCCTTACCCGCACTGGCACTACTTTGATGCTTATGCTCCCGGTAAACTAAAAGCTGTATATCGCGGTAATGGTATCCCTCTTCCTTGGGGAAATATGAGGCAAGTACAAGATCCCTGTCAGCACTGGGCTGTATTTAGAATGATCAATGAGCCCACCCAAGGCACATCGGCGCAGATCTCCATTCTCAACGTGGCAGATGAGCCAAGAATTTACTGCTGTGAATCGATAAAAGTCGAAGATCTAGCTGGCAACAATCATGTGCTCTGCGCCGGTATCGATCTGAACCCAGCCATCGAAGCACAAGGTGGAGATGCATCCGCCATCGCCTCAGATCTGAAACAAGCCTGCGTTGATAAAGGTGGCTCTGTGATGATCCCAAGTGCCATTAGAAGCGATCTGATGAGCGTTGCTAAAATATTAAATATCAACTGGATAGAGCGAGGTATAGAGAACGAAGCCAGATTAATTTGCTCAAGAGGTGCCGCCTGTCCACGTCAGCCAAGTTGCTATGCATCCGGAAGAGCTGAGTGTGATGCCGTTACCAACTAACAAGGGCATCACATCAATAACAGCTTGCGCTAGAGCCTATAAAAGTGGAATAAGGATTTTTTAGCCATTCAATCACTCCTCTCCTTTCAAGGCATCGATCGCCTTAATGAAGGAGAGAAGCTAGGAGGATGGCTAATACTCTTTTGTTTTTACAAAGGCTACCAGTCAAAAAAGTGTTAGATCGGAAACTCAAATATCAAGCGCCAAACCTGAACCCCGTCGCCAGCTCTAACACTTAACCCTAAGCGGTCTATCCCCATCCACTCCCAAAGGATCGGCTTTGAAAAAGCCAGTGTGGCTCCTACTTCTAAGCTATGAGACACCAACACATCATCCCCAAAAGGAGTCGCAAAACGTAGTTTATCGAAATACCAATAACCAACCGCAAACACCCTAGGTTCTACATCCACTCCAAGCCAATCCCAGCGCCAGTGAATATCGGTTCCGATATCAAAACCCGATTGAATCGCCGAATAGGTCTCAGCTTGAGAACCATCAAAACTTTGATAGCCAGCAAAATAGAGTCGATTCACCCATACCGGCGCACTCTGTTTATATTCCAGCTCCAATAAGCTAGAAACGCCTCCCGAGATAATGGCAACATGGTCCCCTGAATTCAGGTTTTTGCCATATCCAAGATCAAAGTAGGCCTGAAACTCATGATTTTCAGCTGTTCGTGTACGGTATTCAACGCCTGGTGTGAAGGTAAATGTCCCGACACTTGATGGAAGCTCACCTTCAGGCAGGTCATCCCACTTAAAATTAAAGAAACCGAGTGAAACGGGAGTACGCAGGGTTAACGAGTCAGTGTCATCTTGCCAGAGTTCAAAACTCATGGGCATATTAACAACGGTCGTGTTCTGCCCCGAAGTACGGTAAAGGCCACTCCCAAGATAGTTGGCAAATGCGTAGTGAGTAAAATCTTCTTCAGCTTGAATAGAGGATGAAAGGAAGAGCAAAGATAAACAGATAAAGAGGCTTTTATTCAGAACCATACATTAGCAAACAAGTGTGATTATATGGCACTGAATATAGCTTGTGGTAGAGTAAAGATCTACTTAGATTATGACTCACCATCCGTTGAAAAGTGATGTTCGGACATCATATGACCAAGCTCTGTTGACTTAGTCTTCAGATAAGCTTCGTTATAACGATTTTTACCAACTTGCAGAGGAATACGCTGGACCACTTCTATACCTAGCTCCTGCATCGCCTTCACTTTTCGTGGATTATTGGTCATTAAGCTTACCTGCTTAATACCGATCTTCTCCATCATAGGTAAGATCATATCGTATTTACGCATATCAGCTGCAAAACCCAGTTTCTCATTGGCTTCGACTGTGTTTGCCCCTTGGTCTTGTAGCTCATAGGCGCGGATCTTATTCAACAAGCCTATGCCACGCCCCTCTTGACGAAGATAGAGGATAAAACCTTGTCCCGCTTCAGCAATGTTCTGCATCGCGGTTTGTAACTGAAATCCACAGTCACAACGTAAACTAAACAGCGCATCACCGGTTAAGCACTCAGAATGGATTCGACCTAACGTTGGTGTTTCAGCATCAAGCACACCAAATGTGAGTGCCACATGCTCTTTACCTGTCTCTGTATCTTCAAAACCATGCATATCAAACACACCCCAAGGGGTGGGTAACGTTGAAGAAGCGACATACTTAATGGACATGAAATAACCTTAACGACTCTCTTCCCTGAGACGACTATAATCAAGAAAACAACGAGATGAATGCTAAATAATTAACCTGAGGGTCAAAAGAGTACATTGCTTATCTCTAAATAATGGGCAGAATCTTATCTTTTTTTACCCTTAAGTGAAATACCTTAGCGATTTAATCGACTATTACTTCATCTTAAGGATAGTTGACCCTAATGCTCAGCGTACAAAAGGATACGCTGAGAAGCAGTAAAAAAATTTGATGTCGCTCACTAATCATTAATCACTGGTGAGCTTATCAGCATTTAAAACTCTTTAGGTGCAAAACCTGTCACTACCTTGATCCCCATTTCACGACCCAGTGCCGTCATAGGATGAACCACAACAAGCCCTCTTACAGACTTCTTTAACTTACCCATATCAGCCTGTTCAGCTTTTGTCAGCGGACGGTTGAACTTCATGCTCACCACCGAACCACCTTGCTTACTGAGCTCACGAGTCTGCTGCGCCTTCACACTGGCAATACGCTTAGTCACAGCATTGATCTCTTGTCTAAATTGCAACATGACGCCTTTATCGCCACGCTTTTCTGCAGCGGCTAATTTACGACGAAACTGCTCTAGCTTATCGCTAAGACCATGAAGCTCTTCTTTTAAATTCATTTTCTTGCCTTAAAAATTCTATAAAATGCAAAAACAGCTAAAAAGCTGTTTTATAATATTCGATTGGATCTAATGGCGGCATTATAACAGCATCCGAGCAGATACAGTTACCGCTTTTCTGATAGAATTTATCGACAACTCATTGGTGAAATATCGGTAGATTCAAAGTCCGCTTCTAAGCAGTTCAATTAGATATTCCCTAAGTAATGAATAACTTGGTTACTACTTCCCCTAAACTCTAGGCTTGGATCAGCGAGAGCTTGCTCAAACTTACCATCCACCAGCACATCCACATAGGCGATAACTTCTTTTTGTGCTTCGCTCAGCTCATCGAGACGATAACCAGACCAAAGCCAGATATCTTTCTCTGGGCACTGGGTTTTAACCCGCTTAACTAAGGCCAAGATAGCGGTGAGATTCCCAGGAAAAAGTGGATCGCCACCAGATAGAGATAAGCCTCTTCGCTTAATGCGTGTATCTTTCAAATGACGTAACACCTGATCCTGCATCTGCTCATCAAAAGCATGTCCATGACACGGATTCCAAGTCGATTGATTATAACAGCCACGGCACTGATGTTCGCAACCTGAGACAAACAAGGTAGCTCGCGTTCCGGGACCGTTAACCACATCGACGGGAAAATATTGATGATAATTCATAGCAAGTTCTTAAGTGTTAATGAGTTCATAAAAACATAACCTCCGAGTAAGCTAAGTCGCAAAATGGCGTTTCACTTATCTGGAGGCTATTTTTTCAAGATAGCAGCATGCTAAATATTGGCTCTATACGTACTTTGGCACAAAATAGTCAGTTCTCTTTCATGCTTTGCCACGTAGCGGCCTAAATAGAGATGCGCAGCAGATCTATTATTAGAGGTGCTTCACTCTGCGCTTAACCTCTTCCTGTTTACCAAAGTTAAACGGACGCGCATCAGGGCTGCCAAGATAACCACAAACACGGCGAGTCACAGAGACTCGGCTTGGCTCATGGTTACCACATTTAGGACAGGTGAAACCCTTACTGGTACAGGAAAACTCACCAGTAAAGCCACAATCGTAACACTCATCAATTGGAGTATTGGTACCATAGTAGGGGACGCGGCTGTAACTGTAATCCCACACATCTTCCAAAGCTTCGATATTATGCTGCATATTGGGGTACTCCCCGTAACAGATAAAACCACCACTGGTTAATTCAGGATAAGGCTGCTCAAAATCCAATTTGTCATAAGGGTTAACCGCTTTTTCAACATCAAGATGGAAGCTGTTAGTGTAGTAGCCCTTCTGCGTCACGCCGTCGACCACACCATAAACTTGCGTGTCTAACTTGCAAAAACGACTGCAGAGGTTCTCACTTGGCGTGCTGTATAAGCTAAAGGCGTAACCAGTCTCTTCGGTCCACTGAACCGTTGCAGCCTTCATATACTTGATGATCTCAATCGCCTTCTCACGAAGAGTTTCACAATCATATAGGTGCTTATCGGAACCAAACAACGCATTGATGGTTTCATGTAAGCCGATATACCCTAATGAGATAGAAGCGCGTCCATTTTTGAAGATAGATGAGATCTCATCATCAGCACGTAAACGCACCCCACACGCCCCTTCCATATAAAGAATAGGCGCGACTCTGGCTTTCACACCTTCTAATCGCTCAATGCGGGTATCCAATGCTTTGCGAGCAATGGCTAAACGCTGATCTAAAATACGGTAAAACTCAGCTTCATCTCCTTGAGATTCCAGCGCCACGCGAGGTAAATTAAGGCTAACAACACCTAAGTTATTACGTCCCTCATGAAGCAGCTCACCGTTCTCTTCGTAGGTGCCAAGGAAGCTTCGGCAACCCATAGGAGTTTTGAACGATCCCGTCACCTTTTCAACTTGCTCATAGTTAAGAATATCTGGATACATGCGCATGGTTGCGCATTTTAACGCCAGTTTTTTAATGTCGTAGTTACAATCGCCACTCTTGTGGTTAATGCCATCACGAATAGCAAAAACTAACTTTGGAAAGACTGCGGTTTTACGGTTCTTACCTAGACCAGCAATCCTCACTTTCATCATGGAGGATTGAATAAGTCTTGATTCCCAAGAGGTGCCTAAACCAAAACCGAAGGTAACAAATGGAGTTTGACCGTTCGCGGTATGTAGGGTATTGACTTCATACTCAAGGGATTGGAATGCATCGTGACACTCCTTCTCGGTTTGCGCTGTAGCAAATGCTTTAGCGTCAGTGATCCCCCAAGTCAGTGCGACTTGGTAATGCTTGTCAAAACTTTTGGCCACAAATGGGGCTAACACTTCGTCGATACGGTTAATCGTTGTACCGCCGTATATATGGCTGGCAACTTGCGCGATGATCTGCGCCGTTACAGCCGTTGCCGTCGAGATAGATTTTGGCGTTTCAATCTCGGCATTGCCCATCTTAAACCCTTGAGTCAACATGCCCGCCAAGTCTATCAACATACAGTTGAACATAGGGAAGAATGGCGCATAGTCAAGATCGTGATAATGGATCTCACCAGACTCATGAGCAGCCACAACATCTTTTGGTAAGATGTGTCGTGTAGCGTAATGCTTAGCAACAATACCCGCGAGTAGATCCCGTTGAGTCGGGATAACTTTTGCATCTTTATTGGCATTCTCGTTAAGCAGCGCAGCGTTACTCTGTTCGACTAAACCACGAATTTCACGGTTGAGGCGACTGCTGGTTTCGCGATGTAGATCTCTATCGTGACGATATTCGATATACACACGTGCAAGCGACTTATATGGCCCCTCCATAAGTTGGTTTTCAACGACATCTTGTAGGTCATGAATATCAACTTCTGCCATATTAGCGACCGTATCAGCAACCTTAGTCGCCACTTGAGTAGCATAACCATTATCATCAATACCTGCCGAGATTGCCGCTGCAGCAACTGCATCTCTAATCCTTGTTTCGTCAAAAGGCGTGCGGTAACCATCCCGCTTAATAACCACTGGCATTGTATATAATCTCCTCAAGTGACGCTGATTTTGACACCACATATAGTGTCATTCTAGATTACCAGCACAATATGTTGCGTATTAAGCTACAAACTATCGTTGAGAACATTGATCCTGATCATATTATTTGGGATGTGAGAAAAGAACAAAAAATAAGTGCCATTGAGGCCTCTTATCTCATATTTCTCTCTTGACCATCACAGTAAAGCGGGCTAGATGTGGGATAAAAGTGGTAAAAATTGTGGATAAAAATTACATAATGAATGCAGAATCACTAAGCTCAATATTTACCTAAGGCTAAATAGCTACTTAGTTGACCTGAGGCCTGTTGACTGTCTCCCATAGAGGAGGCCAGCTGCATCACAGATCGAAGTCCCTGCCACTGCTGTCGCTCTTCACCACTCATCTGAACATCACTTTTAAGATACACATTCAGTTGTGATGACACTCTTGAGGCTTGCTGACTTAACTCTTTACTCTGTATGTTGTCCATCTTGTTTAACACTCCCTCTGCGTCATCTAGGAGCTTAATTAGCACATTGGACATGGTATTCTCATCTGAGGCATTTTTTTCTAGCTCACCTCGCTTTGACTCAATAAACGTTTTCATATCCTCCACACTACCTTGGGGCCTAGGTAACTCTATTCCCCCTTCAGATAAACGATTAAGTTGAGTATCAGACAAAATACCATCTTGATGCAGTCGTTGAACCAGTTTAGGCAGATCCGAAATAGAGAATTGACCGTCAGCAAAAAAATCTTTCGCCATACTCTCAATCTTCTGAGCACGCATAGCTCTGGGAGAGAGTGAAACAGACTCATCTTTAACCTGCTCTTTACTTGCTGCTTTAGGAGGCTGATTCGACTGGCTTAAGGTGACTTTATCGCTATGTTGACCCGCCTCAGCTTGATGACTATTAATGCCATATTTATCGGCAAGGCTTGTGTTTGTCAGTTGGCCTGCAGTGCTTGGAGCATTAGCGATTGGATTCATTGTCAAATTTTCGGCATAAAGGAAGATATGAACCTCTACATGCATTTATCACGCCGAAATAGGTAGAAACCCTGTACAACCGCTCTATTTTTAATCGAAGGTGTTCGGCTATCTTAAATTAAGCAGCTGTAATACGGTAGGCAGTAGCTCATCTTGCTTTATGGGTTTAGAGAACCAACCAGTAGCACCTGCACCTTTGGCTTCCTCCTTGAACTTGGTATTTTTAGCGGTAGAGACTATCAAGATAGGAATGCCGATATAGGCTCTTAGTGCGCGTAATTTATCAGTCAGCTCAATCCCATTAAGATGAGGCATATAATAGTCAGTAATCACCATATCATAATCCACTAGCTGAGCAGCTCGATAAGCGAGTGCCCCATCTTCAGCCAGCTCTATCTGAAACTTATCACTGGTAAGTATCTTCTTAAACATATTACGCATGGCAAGTTGATCGTCGACCACTAATATTTTTTTCATCTGTCTGCGTGCTCCATGGCAAATTAAGAGAAGCGTTCAAACATCCATAAAGCGTTTATAGAAATATAGACCATAAACAGATAAAAATTTCGCTAAACAACATGTTAATGCAAAAACGCATGAAGAGAGACTTCATGCGTTCGTAAAAAAGACAGTTGGATACACGAGATTAAAAATTAGTAACTTTCTAACCTTGCTTCAATCTGATGCCTTGCAAGCTTAACGGCTAACTCTCCTGCCGCGATCGCTTCTTCAGCTCGATGGAACTCCATCGTGCCGATGTCGGCAACATCAGGGATCAAGCAGATATCAGGTGGGTCACCCATCAACCTTGCACGTTTATGACGCTGCTCCAGTATGTCCATAGACTGAGACATCACTGCCAACATTCCAGGGTTTGAGCCTTTACCTAAGGTGAATTTATCCGTCAAATTGGTGACATAATCCCTGCCCCGCGCCAGCAGATCCATAAAACCAGTATCTTGATGTTCCTGCGCTTGTACACTCTCCTCGACCGACGGTTTACTGCAAGCCATATCCACAGGTAGCACCTGCATTCGGCCACGCTTTTGACCATTCAGATCAACCGCTATCACCACATCGACATCCATAGCGCGGCTTACAGAAACAGGCACAGGATTGACCACAGCACCGTCAACCAACCAGCGTTCGCCTAACTTCACCGGCGGCAGTATGCCAGGCATGGAACAAGAAGCGCGAATAGCATGACGCAGATCCCCCTCTTTAAACCAGATCTCCTGCCCTGAATAGAGATCGGTTGCCACCGCAATAAGGGGGCGATGCAGCTGCTCAATCTGAAGATCGCCTATCCGACTCTGAATCACATCAAAGACTTTTTCACCGCCAATCAAGCCTCCCTTACGCCAGCTTAGATCCATCAAGCCCAACACATCCCAGCTAGAGAAGCTACGTACCCATGTTTCCAGCTCATCAAGCTGATCGTTCGCATAAGCCGCTCCAACCAAGGCACCAATCGAGCAACCTGAGACCTTATCAGGTTTAATCCCCATCTCGGCCAATCCGTTAAGCACACCAATATGTGCCCACCCTTTAGCAGCGCCACTGCCTAATGCAATCCCAATCTTAGCCATAATCGACCCATCACTTTTATTAATGATTCCTTATATCCCGACAAACCAATATTCGCAATAACAAAAATGTGGGATAGCAAGATCAATCAACGCTTCTCTATGGCTCAACAAGATAAACTTAGGTTATAATGCTCGGTCGAACTAATCTTGGAGCACACCTTTGCAATTTACCGAATTTTCCCTGGACGCACGCCTGTTACAAAGTCTCAGTCATATGGGTATCACTACACCTACAGAGATCCAGGAGATGGCAATCCCTGTCGGTCTGTCAGGAAAAGACCTGATGGCGTCATCAAAAACAGGTTCAGGTAAAACCTTAGCGTTTTTACTGCCGGCAATGCAGAGGATCATTTCAACTAAGGCGCTCAGTAAACGTGACCCAAGAGTCCTCATTTTGCTGCCGACCCGAGAGCTTGCCAATCAGGTCTATAGCCAACTTCGTCTGTTGGTGGCTAACACACAATATAAGGCGCTTAAAATTCTTGGTGGTGAGAATTTCAATGACCAAGCTAAAGCGTTAGCCCGAGATCCACACTTTGTGGTTGCAACACCAGGTCGCCTTGCCGATCACTTAGCGCAGCATCACTTTCACTTAAACGGCTTGGAGCTGCTTATCCTTGATGAAGCAGACCGTATGCTGGACTTAGGTTTTGCCGACCAACTTAAAGCGATCAACGCCGCAGCGGATCATAAACGTCGTCAGACATTGATGTTCTCAGCGACCCTGAATCACAATGAGATTAATGAGATTGCTTCGGAGTTGCTAAAAGATCCAAAGCATGTGGCTGTAGGTGCAAGTAATATTGAAAACCAAGATATTACCCAGAAAATCTACCTGTGCGATCACTTAGACCATAAAGAAGCCCTATTACAGAGTATTCTTAAGCGCGGTGAGCAGAAACAAGTCATCATCTTTACCGCCACTCGCCAAGATACCGATAGATTAGCGAAGAAATTGGCCGAAGAGGGCTTTAATACCGCCTCACTCAGTGGCGATCTAAATCAAAGCGCTCGTAATCAGATAATGGATCAATTTAGCCGTGGCATGCAGGATATTCTGGTCACCACAGATGTCGCATCTCGTGGTCTTGATCTGCTTAATGTTTCTTTGGTGATCAACTTCGATATGCCCAAGTTTGCCGAAGAGTATGTACACAGAATTGGCCGTACAGCCCGAGCAGGAGCTAAAGGCGACGCTATCTCATTCGTCGGCCCTAAAGATTGGGTTAACTTTAAACAGGTTCAGCAGTTCTTAAGTAAAACTTTCGAATTCAGTACGATAGAAGGCCTTAAAGCTAAGTTTACCGGCCTGAAAGACAAACCTAAAGCGGGTAAAAAATCGGCTGCTAAGCCGAAACGAACTAAAGCCTCTACGAAGCAGAAAAATGCTAAACCTAAGGCTAAAGTCGTTAAAGATAAACGCTTTATCACAGGTATCGATATTGGTGATGCGCCAATGCTAAGAAAACCTAAATCTAAGCTTCAGGATACACCAGAAGATTAATGCCACATAAGTGAGCATTAAAAAGCCCTATCACAGTAAGTTGCGATAGGGCTTTTTTATTGCGAGCACTTATTTCGCCAGCTTCTTAACCCACTGCCTATTGGCTTCTTCAATGAATCTGTCGGTGTCTTCGAGCCAAGTTTCTCTAACACCTAAACTGTAATTCAGGTACAAGTTGCCGTTAATGACGCTGAAGGCTTCGGGTACCGTATCAACCACGAAACCGTGTGACATAGCATAAGCACAATATCCGCCATATTGCGGCAGATATTGCGTTGGTTCATCTTCAAATTTGGCTTGATTATCTGCAGAGCTAAAGCGCCACAACACCTCGCCATACTCACTGGTAAACTGCTCACTCCCCTTTACTGGGGCGTTCTCAACAAAGTAGGCAACAACATCATAGCCATTAATTGCAACTCCATCCTCAACATACACAGGATACTTAGTTAAACTGGTACAACCCGATAAAAAAAGCAGTAAAACAGCTAATAGATAGCCGTAAAGGTGATTACTCATCTGTTTCCCTTCCTCGTATTCTCTCTTGAAGAAAAGACCTTTAAACCTATCGCTTAATTTCAGAAGTCGCACTTTTTAATTTTATTTACTGGATTTACCCTTCAGCGAAATCTAAACGCTGACCCTAACGAGATTTCACTGTACAATAGGCATAATATTGTTTTTTTTAAGGTGTAACATGAGAGTTTGTGGCGTTGAATTAAAAGGTGGCGAAGCCATTATCTGCTTGTTGAGCTATGAAGGTGAGACTTTTAACGTGCCTGATTGTCGCCAACAATCATTTGTTATTTCACACTCAGAATCAACTGATTCTATTCGTGATTTCCACTTTGCATTCGGTAAGCTAATGCAAGACTACAGCGTTGATAAAGTGGTCGTTATCTCTCGCGAGCAGAAAGGTAAGTTGGCAGGTAGTGCCACCAGCTTTAAAGCCGAAGCCGCTATTCAACTGCTCGACATTCCAGTGATCTTAATGTCGCCAGTTACCGTCAAAGAGCGCCTAAAACGTAACCCGCCTATGGTTGATTTTGACGGTTTAGAACTTAAGCGCTTCCAAAAGCCTGCATTTGATGTAGCTTATGCCTATCACAACCAACATATCTTCAATGTTTGGGATAATGTTTAAGCCTAGCTAAAACACAGTGCGAGCCTTGCCCTATACTAGGCTCGCAATTATTATCCTTTAAGCACTGCCATTCGATTTTCACTATGACTCCACTTAAATACCTCACTGGCTACCAGCAAGAGATACAAGATCAGGTTGCAAGCCTGATCAGCAGCAATAAGCTTAAGCAGGTGCTACTCAAACGCTACCCTAAAGCACACGAGATCCGTACCGATAAGGCGCTGTATGATTACACGATGGCAATTAAAAACCAGTATCTGCGTAAGTCACAGCCCCTGTCGAAAGTACTCTTCGATGATAAGATAAGTCTAAGCCACCACGCACTAGGGTTACACTCCTATGTCTCTCGTGTGCAGGGAAGTAAAACAAAAGCCAAAAATGAGATCCGCATATCGTCACGATTAAAACGGGTACCAGAGCCATTTTTACGTATGTTGGTGGTCCATGAGTTAGCCCATCTGAAAGAGAAAGAACATAACAAAGCTTTCTATCAACTTTGCTGCCATATGGAGGGGGACTATCACCAGCTGGAGTTCGACCTTCGCCTACTACTGACTTTAGAAGATCTAGATTGTAATCCCTATCAAGCGTAAATAGCCCTCCCCTGCAGCACTGACAAGTGTATGGTTTCACGTTAATATAGGCTTACGTGGCCTATAAATAATAATAAAAATCAGCTCATCGCTTATGAAAACAGTGCTATTTAACACTCACGATCTCGTACTACTGTTCACCTTATATCAGTGCATTTTATTTGGGCTTTGTCTGCTGACATTTAAGAAAGGCAATAAGCTCAGCCATCTGTTATTAGCGCTATTTCTATTCAGTTACGCTGCGATTCCACTCGATACATTAATTAACTACGGCGAAGCATTTCGCAGTTATGCCTTAGAGGTTTCAGTCAATTTATTCTATCTGTTTGGTTACGCCTACTGGCTTGAAGCCGTATTTTTATTATTCTATGTGCGTTCATTGATTTATCGTGATTTTCGCTTCAAACCTCAGGACTTGCTATTTTTACTGCCGCTAGTACTGTATTTTTTCTACCACCTAGATACTTGGTACTGGCTGTCTGATAATGAAAAAATGCTGCAGCTACAACAAAACTATGCCGGTAATGAAGCTATTTCACAGCGTTTCATTGGCTTAGGACGGGAATGTTTTCGATTGTTTTGTGCAATCTTATGTTTCGTCGAGCTAAGGCGCTATCAATCAAGGCTGAAAGATAATTTTGCAAACTTAGAAAGCGTCGACTTGAACTGGTTAGCTATCTTAGTGATAGGATTTCTATTTATTCGTGCTGATGCGATTTTAGTGTCTCTAGCCCTGTTTTCATCATTTGAGTTTAACCATCACATTGACTATGAATTACTCGGGCTAATTTCCAATTACACAGTATTGATTTTGGTAAGCGTGCTCATCTTCTTCAGTTTACGCTTTCAAACTGGTCTTAGCGGCATTTGGCAACAACAGCGAACCGTCGACTCAGGGGCTAAATATGAGAAGCAACAACCTGATGAGTCGAGCATCGCGCAGATCAAAGCTTACATGCAACAACACAAACCCTTTCTTAATCCATTACTCACCTTAGATAGCCTTGCTTCACAACTGCAACTTTCCCCGCGGGTGCTATCGCAAATTATCAATCGCCACTTCGAACAGAACTTTTTCGAGTTTATTAATCAATATCGCATTAGTGAAAGTCAGCGCTTGCTTAGCGATGCCGCTCTAAAACACACTACGATCATAGAGATCATGGATAGATCTGGCTTCAACAGTAAAGCGACCTTTAATACTCTATTTAAAAAACGTTTAGGTAAAACCCCGAGTCAATATAGAAAACAGCAACTGCAGTAGGCTATAACCCAAAAATAGCCGTCCACCGGACTGTTACCAGCCCTCACCAGCAAAAGTAGCCAAAGAACTTGCCGTATTGCTGGCAAGTTCGGTAAAGCCACTTGAAGTTACACCAATTGGTTGAAGCATAAAAAAGGGAGCTAATCTCCCCGTTAAATCATCTTTCAAACCAGATCAATTACGATAGTTAAACTGTTTGTCCAAGCGAATATCGGCGACAGAAGCTCCTATCATCACCTTAAACTCACCCGGCTCAGCTAGCCAATCAGCGCTATTTACATCCCAGAAAGACAAATCACGTTGGTTTAGCGTCATGGTAACCATACCGGTTTCTCCCGGCTGCAGATGAATTTTACTAAAACCTTTTAGCTCTTTTGCCGGTCGCGGTACGCTAGATTCAATATCTTGCAGATACAATTGAACCACTTCACTACCAGCACTATCACCTGTATTTGTAATTTTAGCCGTCACGATTAAACTTTCGTCGCCTTTTAAGCGGTTAGCTGACAGCTTGATGTCACTATATTGAAACTGGGTGTAGGACAAGCCGTGGCCAAATGGAAACAAAGGCGTTATTTTTTGCTGCTCAAACCAACGGTAACCAATAAATACCCCCTCTTTATACAGCGACTCCACTGCATTGTAATCATCTAGCTTTATGGGGGCGGTATCTTGCAACGTCCGTGGTAAGGTGATGGGCATTTTACCGCTTGGGTTTACGTCGCCAAACAGTACATCGGCGTAAGCGTTGCCGGCCTCCATACCACCATACCAGCCCCAAACAATGGCCTGAGCCTCATCAACCCATGGCATCTCAACCGCCGAGCCACCATTCAAAAAGACCACAGTATTAGGGTTAGCTTGCAACAATTTGCTGATGACCGCATCTTGACCATTTGGCAACTTCATATCAATCCGATCAATGGCTTCTCGGTCATCGGCGTGTGATAAGCCACCAAAATAGATAACAGCATCTGCGTCTTTAGCTGCTGCAAGGTACTCAGCTTCAGGAGTAAACAGTGCGCCTGGTGCGTCCCAACCTAAGGTCACATGACCCATACCGGCATATTGCAACTCGAACTGATAGGTTTGGTTATTATCTAACTCGATTGCCTGCTCGAATACTTGCTCTTTGCCCACTTGCTCGCTCATCACTTGCTTACCATTAATCCGTAAGCTGGCTTGCCCCTTGAGTGCTAACTTCAATATATGCTCGCCTGATTCAAGCGGCTTTATGTCAGTACTCATACGCACAAACTCAGGCGCACTAGCGTTACTGGATTTGTAGCTAGAATTGGCGATCCAATCATCCTGGCGTTCAATATTGGCAAAACCATCATCTTTATATCGTATCAACTCCCATTGTGGTGTGCCGGTCCAATGGCGTGTCGCCATGTAATCTGTCGCAATGGGGGCAACGCCAGCACTATTTTGAGCCCGCATCACGGTAATATTGACGTCAGCACCGAGTTTGTTTTGCAAACCTTGCAGTGGTGAAATTTCATATAATGGCTTAACTTCAGACGATCCCCCGCCTTGACTATGTAAAACCTCTGCATTAGGGCCAAGTACTAATACATTTTTAAGCTTGCTTGCCTCCAATGGCAGCACCTTCTGTTCATTTTTTAGCAGCACAATCCCTTCACTAATGATTTTTCTGGCGGCCTGATGATGTTCAGTCGTATTACGTTGACCTGACAAACGATGTTTATCCATCATGCCTATTGATAACTGCACCCGTAAAATACGCCTGACTTTGTCGTCGAGCACGGCCATAGGAACCTTGCCAGACTCTATCATCAGCTTTAATGGTTGCGCTAAAAAGTAGTCATCAAAGCTATCAACCGCCGTACCCATTTCGATATCAAGGCCGTTCATCGCTGCATCATAGGTATTGATATCGACATTCCAATCTGTCAATAGCACCCCTTTATAGCCCCACTCACCTTTGAGAATATCCATCACCAAATGCTTGCTTTGGTTAGCATTCGTGCCGTAATAGCGGTTATATGCGCCCATGATGGTATGGGTGTTGCCTTGTTTCACCGCAGCTTCAAATGCGGGCAAATATACTTCTCTTAATGTGCGCTCATCAGGTTTCGCATCTACACCAATACGATTCAGCTCTTGAGTATTTAGCGCATAGTGTTTCACCGATGCCGCAACGTCATTTGATTGGATAGCTTTAACTGCGGGAACCACTAACTTAGCAGCCAAAAACGGGTCTTCGCCTAAATATTCAAAATTACGCCCATAAAGTGGCAATCTCGCCAGGTTAACACCGGGGCCTAAAATGACATCTTTGTTACGTTGTCGCGCTTCGCTTCCCAGTACATTGCCATGCAGCGCTGCCATTTCTCGGTTCCAGCTGGCCGCCACTGCTGTCAATGGCGGCAGATAAGTCGACTGATCGTCTTGCCAATTGGCCGAGTTCCAGCTGTAGCGCTCGATTTCATGGCGAACCCCATGAGGGCCATCAGACATCCACATTTCATGGATACCTAATCGTTCAATGGCAGCGATAGAAAATTTAGCATTAGCGTGAGTTAAAGAGATCTTTTCATCGAGTGTCATTTGAGCCAATAGGCTTTCGACATTCTGCTCGACATTGGCTAAACGTTGCTGTTTATGAGCCGACAATGGCGTGGCGGGGGTTAAAGCTAAGTTTAACGCTTGTTGTTGCTGATGACAGCCTACAGCTGTCATCAGCAACATAGATATACATACAAATAGCCGTTTGCGCTTCATCAAGTCTGATCCCCTTTTATCACAATGATTACGACACATCAGGCTTCACTCGCGATGTTTTAGCCCAATAACTGCCGTCTTGTTCGTTATGCTTTTCACCACAGTAGCAAGGCTAGGTGAAAAAAGGGTTCAAACTTAAGATTATCACCTGAATTTGAACGTTCAAATTCAGGTATGCAGACAGTTGAACTTCTACATATTTAATTTTCAATAACTTACAGTGCATCCTACTGTACTACGCTTTATCTCCATAGTGCTGACGCTCAACCAATAGACAAAAAAATACCAGCTTTCGCTGGTATTTTTATTCACTACACATCTTGTCCCATCATCATCTGACGAATCTTAACGAGTTGCTGAAACTCACTCATCTCTTTGCTCGACAGCTTACTTGCCATCGGAATATTGGCCTTCATCGGGTTAACTGGTCGGCCATTAACGTGGAACTCATAGTGAAGATGAGGCCCAGTTACTCGGCCAGTGTTCCCCGATAACGCAATCACCTGTCCCCGTGAGACTCTCTGTCCTTTGTGCACTAACGCCTTTGACAGGTGCAGATAGCGGGTACGGTATTTATTGCCATGCTCTATCACCACATAGGTGCCTGCAAATCTGTGTTTGGTGACCAAGGAGACAATACCATCACCTGGGGCGACAATTTTAGTCCCTATGGGCGTCGCGAAATCGGTGCCATTATGATGGGTAACACGCCCAGTGACTGGGTGGTGACGATTGCGATTAAAGTTAGAGCTGATACGGTAGTTTTTCTGTAACGGAATTCGCTGAAAAGCACGGGATAGACTGCGTCCCTGATCGTCATAAAAATTACCATCACTGTTTTGATATGCATTAATATCGCTACGACCACGATGAATGGTGATCCCCAAAATATCACTGGAGCCAGTGGCATTGCCATCGATAAACTGATCGTTCATCAATACGGAGAATGTATCACCCGCCCTAAGATCTCTGGCGAAGTTTAACTTCTCTTTAAGCAGAGATTCGATACGCTGGATCTCAGCCGCATTCAAACCAGCTCTTTTCGCTGAGAGGTAAAAAGATCCCTGAATATCTCCGGAAACCGTGCGGTTTTGCCAGATCCCATCAATATTAATCTCATCAACCTTATAATCACCGTCATCGAAACGACTAAATACCACCTGACGAGCCGCAGAGAAATAGAGCTCTAACTTTTGCAGCTCACCTTTATCATCCAACCAGAAGCTGATCTTATTCCCGGGTTTCAGTGTATCGAGCGCCAGTACATCCAGATCCGCTTCAAGCACATGGTACATGCTCTGCTGATCTACCCCAGCATCCACAAACAGGCCGCTTAAGGTATCGCCAGAGACAATACTCTTCACATAATCTGGTTGACTGCTCTGGACCTCGACAGGCGTTGAAGGGGTCAATTGTGCCAAAATAGCATCAATATCGAGTTCGACAGGAACACGTTGAGGCAATGATTCTTGATGACTAGGCCAAAGTATGGCTGCGCCAATCAGCAAACCTGCGCCTAACAACAATCTCTTATTAAAATTGGATTTTTGCGAAAATGATGCTGCCAGAACATTTAACTGCGGCATCTTAAAAAATGACGTTCTACGAGTATGCAACTTTAGCCCCATCTATCTTTATTATGTTTTTAACTTAACTGACATAAAACCGGAGCAATCCTGACATCAAAACATCACCTACGACTGCAATACTATTTACAATCCCCTTGGTGACTCATGCGGTTTAGTTACAAGTGTAAAAATATGAAGTAATTACGCTTAAAAAAGCACTTGCAGCCTAATTTATACCAAAAAAAAGCCAAGATACAAACTGTTTAACTGCACAAATGCCAATAATCTCTACAAGCTCAGATTGCATAGACACCAATCTGAGCTTAAGAGAAGTGACAATTAGGGCAATACTATCGACGTTTTACTGCCAAGCGCGGTTTTAAGGATATCGATACGTGTGCCTATCTGCTCTTTCATCTCAGAGACGTGGGAGATAACACCAATCATACGTCCAGCAGATTGAAGGTCCATCAAGGTGCGAATAGCAAGATCCAGTGAGTCTTGATCTAAACTGCCAAATCCTTCGTCAATAAACAGCGTATCTAGCTTAATCCCACCAGCATAAGCCTGCACAACATCAGACAATCCCAATGCCATCGACAATGCAGCCATAAAGCTCTCTCCGCCACTTAATGTCGCCACGGGTCGCACCTTAGAGGTGTAAGCATCCTCCACTTCCAGCTCTAAACCAGAAGCTTTGTTTCCCTTCGCCCTGTCCTCCTTACGTATTAAGCGGTAACGCCCTTTACTCATTAGCTGCAGACGTTGACTCGCCTCAAGCAGAACATCATCAAGCAGCACACTTAACACGAAACGTTGTAGGCTTATCTTATTGCCCGTTTGTCCATTAGCCACATCCGATAGTGTGCCGATAATGGCGTACTCATCTTCAAGCTTCTTCGCCTGATCATCCGCCTCTTTTAACTGCTTCTGGGTATGTGTTAGTTGCGTCACACGGCTCTGCAGAGTTTGCCAGCTGTTTTCTGCTTCTCCCTGTTTAGTCTGGGCGACAGCCAAGCCAGCTTCAAGCGTTGTCAATTCAGGTCTGACTTGCGCGGCCAGCTTCTCATCGAGTTGATTTAAGGAGGTTTGATTAGCGATACAGCTCTGCTGATATTGGGCTATCTCATCGCTAATCAGCTTCAACTCTTCGCTCGAGAGTAAAGCATGAGTTAATGCCTCTTTATCCTTAAAACCTGACGCCAATAAGTGCTCACTTAGCTCAGCTTGTGCTTTGTCACTTTGAATTTGAGCCTGTTCAAAACTTGACTGAGCCGACGCCAACGCGGCTTTCTGCGCCGCATCTTGTTCAAGCGCTTGGGTGTGAGCTTGGCGAATGGTATCAATTATCTGCTGCTGCGCTAAAAGAGTCTGCTTCACTTGCGCTATAGCACTCTCAAGCTGCTCTAAACTGCAATATTGCTCTGGGATCCCCCCTAACACCTGCTCCAGTTTACCTTGAAGCTCAGAGGCACGACTTTGTAGTCCATGATAATGCTCTCGCTCGGCTTCAAGTTTATCCTGTAGCCCCCGTTCCCGCGCCTGCGAGTCTTGTAGTTGTAACCTAAGCTTGGTGAGTGTTTGGGCCGCTTCATTAGCTTGATTGACCTGAAGCTGTAACTGCTGCTGATGAGCCTGTAATGAATCAGCTGAGTGAGACGACCACTCTCCTAGCCTAGATTGATATTCATCCCTTAACTTCACCTGCTCCTGCAGCTGTGCTTTTATCCCTTTGTAGTCGGAGATAACTTGATTTAACGCTTGATTTGCCGCTTCACACGCCTGCTTGCTTAGCTCCAACTGCTCCTCTGAGGGCAATGATTGCTCACTCAAAGCGGGACTGGGGTGTTCTGCACTGCCACATACTGGGCAAGGCTCACCTGGATTGAGTTTTTGTGCCAATACACTGGCTTGGCCACGATGCCAGATAAGTTGCAGCTGATCAAAATCATGCTCTTTTGCTTTAGCATCGAGACGAAGTTGTTTACCTTTCTCTTCAGCCAACAACAGTGCTTGCTGAGTTTTATCGGCATTAATGGCAACAAGTTGCCACTGCTGATAACGCTCAAATGTGTCCTGATGAGCGGTTAACGCTTGCTGTGCATTCAGCTGCTCTGCTGCTTGCTGCTCAAGTTGAGGAACCTGCAGCTCAGCCGTTACTCTCTCAAGTTGCAGCGCACTTAACGCCTCTTTGCCTTTTATCCCTTTCGCTTTTGCCTGCTCAAGTTTAATACAAGCTTGATTTAGCTCTCTTTGTAGGTTATCTAGGCCTTGAAGTTGAGGACGTAACTGGGTCAAGCCCATCTCTTCACTCTGGGCTTTTTGTAGCTTACCCTCCTCACTGCCCAAAGTATTAAACTTAGCTTGGGCAAGTGTAAGAGCTTGCTCACTTTGCAACTTGGCAGATTGAACTTGTGTCACAAGGCTCTGGGTTTGAAGCATCTCCGACTCTCGAGATTGTGACACCTCTAACACAGGTTTTATCTGCTGCGCCTTTTGGCCATTTTCAATCCGGGATTGTCGCAGCTCAATATCGACTTTCTGCTCGGCGAGTAACACTGCTGTCTGCTGTAATTTGGCTTGGGTATCAAAATCACTGATAAGCAACTTAGCCGACTCACACTGCTTATTAGCCTCTATCAATGCTGTTTTTGCCTGCTCTTTACTCGCTAACGCTTGTTCAAGCTGCGGCGTTAGCTGTGATAACTCACTATTTAACGCCTCATCAGACTCAAGCTCGACATTTTGCATAATGCCATCTCGTCTTGCCCGCTGCTCTTTGACATCATTTCTAATCGTCGATGCTTGCTGCTTTAATTTATCTTCAATTTTTCGATAAATTTGCGTCTGAAACAGCTGACTAAATATCTTCTCTCTCTCTTTCGAGTCCGCCATTAACAGCTCGCGGAACTTCCCCTGAGGTAGAACCATCACCTGACGAAATTGATCGGCATCTAAGCCAGTAAGCTGTTCAATCTCGGCGGTTGCCTCAGAGACTTTACTTGCCACCAGCAGATGCTCAGTGCCATCTTGCTCTATGCGATAAAGTTGTGCCTCCGGCTTTTGCACCGTAAAACCTTCACCACTTTTTTTAGCCCTATCCTGTTCGGGCACTCGACGAATACGATACTGCGCCTCACCTAAGCAAAAACTAAAGGTCACCTCCGTCAGTAAATTATCATCGGCAACATCGCAGCGCATCTGGCTGCCTTCGCGCTCATCACCTGTGGTTTTACCATAAAGAGCAAAGCAGATAGCATCTAAAATGGTCGTCTTACCTGCACCAGTAGGTCCGTTGATTAAAAAGAGCGGATTAGTCCCCAATGCTGAAAAATCGACCTCTTGAGTCGAGGCAAAGGGACCGAATGCTGACATTGCTAGCCTAAGGGGTCTCATGATGTGCGCTCCTGCTTATGTAGCTCATCGATAGTATCAACCATCACAGTTTGTTGCGCTTCACTCATAGGTTCACCAGACACTTGAGAGAAGAAGTCAGTAAACATGTCGAGCTCTCCCTTTTTGATCTGATCCCGTCCAATAGCAAGTTGGCTGTTATTGGCCATTAAGCCAGTACGTTCAAGATGCAACACATTAGGGTATACCTCTCTGAGTTTGCCCATGGGATCTAAAATCGCCCGCTTATCGAGTAATCTAACCATCAGGTAATCATCACGGTGAAGATCCGCTTTACCAGCCTCTAATAAGGTATCGAGTTCACCTTCGATAATGCGCACATCACGCATCGCCGTTAACGGTAACAGTTCAATGCTCGCCTCCCCTTCAGCTGTCAGCTCAACTAAGGTCACCGACTTCTTCTGGTGTTGCTCACTGAAAGAGTATTTTAAAATAGAGCCCGAGTAACGAACCTGCGGCTCCCCTTTAAATTGAGGGCCATGAAGATGACCCAGCGCCGTGTAACTAAATGGTGTAAACAGTGAAGGTGATATTTTATCCGCGCCGCCAATACTCAAAGGGCGCTCAGATTCAGACTCACTACCGCCATCAAGGAAACAGTGGCTGATCACCACTTTAGGTAGTCCTTGACTATCGTGCTTATGGACCTGTTCAAGTAGTTCAACCATCGCCTGCTCATGGGTGCTTACCTCAGACTCAAACAGATGACGTACCGTCGCCGGATCGGCATAGGGCAGACCATAAAACACCGCATCACCGGTATCTCCTTTCAGTACGATTGGAGTCAGTGTGGGCTTAAGCGGCCCGATAATATGTAAACCGCTCTCTCTCATCTGCCTAGAAGCAAAACCTAAACGCTCATGACCATCATGGTTGCCCGCTATCATGATCACAGGGATCTTCAACTCATTGACTAAACGGTTCACCACCTCATCGAGCAAGGCAACCGCATTGGCAGGCGGAATTGAGCGGTCATAGATATCTCCGGCGATGATCACTCCATCGACCTCATGAGTCACTGCCAACTCGACAATTTGTGCCAGTACATGACGCTGATCTTCAAGCAAACTTTGGTTGTGAAGTTGACGGCCAATATGCCAATCGGATGTATGGATAAATTTCATGCTTTCTCGTTTAACAATGAGGGGGAATACGCGAGAGTGTCAAAATAGACTTCCGTTTAGATTATACCCAAGCTACCTCAAGGTGCTCGTTTCAGAGCTCCCGTAGGATAGCTGAACAAGGCAGTGATTGAGGAGAATGGTTATTCCCTTGTTGATATCACTAACGCAATGCAGCGATTCTACGGGAACTCCCGAAGGGCATGGCGAGAAGCAACATTTTTCTGTGTTATGAAATATTGAATTAGAATAACTAGTCCTACTATTTCATGCCTTGAACTCTGTCACTTCTCGACATGCTGAATTCTGCACCCTGAAGTTGTTTGGGTATAGTAAGAAAACTCACCCTTTTTCACAAGAACAAAGAACTGGGAAAATAACAGGTTTATTCAGGAAGCACAGGATCAAGCACACCACCAGCTTCAATATAATTTGTATCAGGATAGAGCTTTTGAAGATACTCAATGTAACCTCTATTATCCTCGCTTTTGATATTACCTAAAGATGAAATAAGTTTAGAAATATAGCGATCGCTGGCCTCTTTGTAACCAAGTTGCTTAGAATAGTTAGCAGCTAAATATAGATATTCTAAATGTTTAAACTCACTCATATCTCCTTGAAGAGCCAGCTCAATCCCTGCAAGCGCCTTTCTTCGATAGTCGTTTGCTTTATCATAATTTTCAAGGTGTTGATGCCATCGAGCAAAAACTCTTAGTAATCGATTCTTAAAGGCGGTATCTGTATCTCTTAAAGAATAGAGTGCTTCTAACAGAGCAAGTTTAGTGTGGATACTTGAATCCTTTGGCGGATTTTCGAGCAAATATTTTTTGATTTTAGCTAGCTCAGAGACTGTTAGGGCAGAAAAGTCTCCTATAAATGAGGTAAACCCTGACTTTTCACAAAACCATATGCCGTTATAATCAGTAAGAGGCCAAAATACTTGATCATATTTTGAGGGCCAATTATAAATATATCCTCCATAACTTAAAGGCTCATAAACAGAACACTTTTCCCCTTCTACTATAGGGTCATCAACCTCAGATTCCCCCCAAGTTGTCGCTTCTGTGGCAAAAGATAATACCATCAATAATATAAGTCTAATGGCTTGCATCATACACCTCCTGTGAATATAGCAACCTTTTAATTAGCGGCACATATAGCATTCCACTCTATTCACTTACTAGTTATCAAAAGTATCACTGCTAAATGTTTGCTGCAAATCAATACCAATTTAGGCGAAAAGTAGTGCCTAAAGTGTGTTTTATATTCATTTGAATCTCACCTCTATATTACACATATGTTCATTAATCCTGCTATTTGTTGACAAAACCTTGATGAGATCGAAATTAGTCACTAAAAAGTGAAAAAATGGGTGCGTTTATCACTGAGAATTGATACTACAGGCATTCACAAGTCATTATGGTTTTCAGGTATTTGGTGTTATGCAGTTTTCTAAGTTTGGTGAAAAGTTTAATCGTTACTCAGGTATTACCCGTTTAATGGATGATCTCAATAAGGGGCTGCGAACTCCGGGTGCCATTATGCTAGGCGGCGGTAACCCAGGTGCGATCCCTGAAATGCTGGATTACTTTCATCAAGCAACTGCTGATATGTTAGAAAATGGCGAGCTGGTATCAGCCTTAGGCAACTACGATGGCCCCCAAGGAAAGAATACATTTCTTACCGCACTCGCAGCACTTCTAAAAGAACAATATGGTTGGGATATTAGCGAGAAAAATATTAGCCTGACTAACGGCAGCCAAAGCGCTTTTTTCTACCTGTTTAATCTATTGGCGGGAAAACAACTTGATGGCAGCCATAAAAAGATCCTTCTGCCACTCGCCCCCGAATATATTGGTTACAGTGATGCCGGACTCGATGAAGACATTTTTATCTCCTACCGGCCTGAAATCGAACACTTAGATAACCGTATGTTCAAATATCACGTGGACTTTGAGCACCTTGAAGTTGATGATTCAGTGGCCGCTATCTGCGTCTCCAGACCAACAAACCCGACTGGCAACGTGCTGACCGACACAGAGATATTTAAACTCGATAAACTTGCTCAGGACAATGGCATTCCCCTAATTATCGATAACGCTTACGGTACTCCCTTCCCCAATATTATATTTGAGGAGGTGACGCCATTTTGGAATAAGAACACCATACTCTGCATGAGCTTGTCCAAACTTGGGTTACCTGGGGTTCGCTGCGGGATCGTGATTGCCAATGAAGAGATCACTCAAGCCCTGACCAATTTAAATGGGATCATTAGCCTCGCACCCGGTGGCTTTGGCCCCGCCATCGCCAAACATATGATTGACTCAGGCGATCTGTTGCGACTAAGTGAATCTGTCATTAAGCCTTTTTACCAAGACAGAGCCAAGTTTGCCGTCTCTTTATTACAAGAATCTATCACGGATAACCGTTTTAAAATCCACAAACCAGAAGGCGCTATCTTCCTCTGGTTATGGTTTGATGAGCTGCCAATCTCAACCATGGAACTCTATGAGCGATTAAAAGCGCGCGGTGTATTGATAGTTCCTGGTGATTATTTCTTCTTTGGCCAGAAGGAGCAGTCAGAGGAGAAGTGGGAGCATAGTCATCAATGCCTGCGCATGAACTATGTTCAAGATGAAGCCAAGATGCGAGATGGGATTGCGATTATCGCAGAAGAGGTGATAAAGGCTTACGCCAACGGTTGATTTACTTGTCAGATAACAAGTATCAAATATCTTTTGGATTGGTTCATTGGGCGGGTTTGGTGCTTGGTTGCATACTGAGTACCGAGGCTTCATTGCTATCTATAACCTGCGGTTCGCTGAATGTGTAAACACTTCTATGACACGCTGTAAATATATCCCTATACGCTCTGCTACATCATCCTTGATGTCGAAGGTCACAGCCGTATTCACACCTGATTGTTAACCTCTTCGATTTGAGACCTAGTGGTTAAACTCATTATTAGACAAAAGCTTGCTGACTTGCCTGATAGCAAGTTTCAAATATCTTTTGAATTGGTTCATTGGGCTGGCTTAGTGTTTGGTGGTTTGCTGAATACCATAGCAGTAAGGTTATTTATTGCTTGCAGCATGCCGATGTGTGAATACTTCTGCGGGACGCTATGAAGCCATCCTTGGCCGCTCTGCGGTTTCATCCTTGAAACCGAAGCCCACAGCCGCATTCACACGAGGTTGTTTACCTCTTCGAAGTGGACTCTTGTTGTAACTCATTTTTGGACAGAAATTGGTTAGATTTAAAGCTCAGGAAGTGCTAATTTCCATTAGGAAAAGTATGGTAAACCCATATTCGATAACGCCCGCATTTGCGGCTGGTTTGGAGCACAGCGGAAAAACCAGTCCGACAACATGCGCTTGTTATGTCTTGCTTACGCCAAGGCTAAGCTGGTAGCCTTTTTGGTACTCAAAATGCAAAGCATTGGTAATATTTTTTAGGTACAAAAATATACACGATGATTTATTAATTATACCTCTGTCAGCAGAAACTAAGGCATTACAATAAGATGCCATTCCAGCGTGCTGCCCATCTGACATTATATTCTTGATCTTGTCCCTTTTCGCAAGACCTTTGTCGGGGCTTATCCCTATCATATTGAGCACAATATATGCCCCAGATATTGCACCGTGCTGAGTATGCTGAACTCCTTCTATGCCCGGAATTGGCTCAAAGCCAAAGAACTGATTTTTCGTGACATTTGGTATTGAGGGTGAAATTAAATCCCAAACTTCATCAATTGCGAATTCGGACTTCTCGATAGCTTTCCGATTCTCACTTGTAACGCCTAATGCGCTTCTTGTTTTATCAACTGGCATCTTGTTCTTTAGGTGCTTTTCAATTGTAGCTTCCATTTCCTTCGACACTTTTGATACTTTCTCGATTAGATCTTCGCGCCTTTCATCAGGGATAATACTAGTTATTCGTTCTATTTCATTTCGCATTTGCTCTGGCGTTTCACTTAGCTCTTTAAAGTTGTCTGCGCCAAAAGAGCGTATGAGGTGTTCAACCATGTGATCTGCAGCCCCCTCATAACCACTAATAGCCTCTAAATGTTCCTCATATCTCAGATAAGGATCTATATAATCCCTTATTACAATATTACCTTCAGACTGAAAGTCTTGATTCAGAACATCACAAATCTCAACTGCTTTCAGCAATGTCATTCCTTCGAGTGCATCTTGGTTTCCATTCCGGTGGATTTCATCAAGATGAACATACGAATAAACCCACTTGAACCTTTCTGGTTCAAGAATAGAAATGTCTCCACAAGCTAAGTACCGGAATACATTCATATCTGCATAAATTATTGGCTTATCTGACACTAAATATGAGTTCATACAAGAATCTCGGTTAATTGAAGAGAAACATAACATTTGTATATACGGCTTGCGCGTTTTGCCAAGCCATGTTGAGAAATTATGCACAGTAAAAACTCTGAAAAGTTTATTAATAGCAAATTGTTAAATACTTACGCTTAAGATTGTATCCAATACACTCTCGGACAAAACTTAGTCGCACACTTTCATCTTACTGAATTTACATCTATTTTTATTCTCGCTCAACAACAAACCGTGAACTGAATACGCAAAATTTAGAGATTTACCACACAAAACCAATACTACTGTATAAAATACAAGCACTGGTTAACTAAAAGGTTGTCGCTAGCTAGACGGAACCCATACCTTTCCGACTGATGAGAAAAGTATTACAAAGAAGTCAGGGCTCCATAGGACAAATCACTGGAGGTAACAGATAAAGGGGTAAAACCAGTTGTGCCCTTCTACAAAGTAAAACCAAATCGAAGAAGTAAATTATCAGGTGTAGATGCGGCTGCGAGTTTTGGCAGCATGGAAGCTGCCGTAAAGCCCACAGGGATGTGCTAGTGGCGTCTCGTAGAAGTATCTGCACATAAGCCTGCGGCAAGCAATAAACAGTAATGAAGGTACGGCCTTCAAACACAACACTCCAATATCAAACCAGCCGAAAGCTAAACCAACAAATGTAATCAGCCTTCATTCGAAGGCGACTAAAAGCTATAGCCAAAACAACAAATCATACTGATTTGACAGTAACTTAACGCTCATGGCAACTGACATAGTGACCACTAGAGGTTTGATGATTTTTGTGCCTTTAGTCAGTACCATTTTAGAGCCTAGTGTCGCCCCAATAGCTTGGCCCACTAGCATGATACCGCCTAAAACCCAGAATACTTTTCCGCCTAGGGCAAAGAAGATAAGAGATGCAATATTGGTAGAGAAGTTAAGCACCTTAGCATGAGCTGTCGCTTTCGCCAGCCCATATCCAGCTAAAGAGACAAACGCGAGAGCAAAGAAACTGCCTGTTCCTGGTCCAAAAAAGCCATCATAGAGACCAACTCCAAGCGCGGCTGTTAAGGCAAACAAACCAGGACCAAATACTTGGTGCTTGTCATCTTCACTGATTTTTTTTGAAAACAGAAAGTAACCACCTATTGCCAACATAAGAAATGGCAATAGCACCTCTAAAAATGCAGTATCTATCTGCTGCACAGCGATAGTACCGATGGCAGAGCCGATAAAAGCACACAGTATCGCTAACTTCATGTCACTGAGTTTCACCATACCTTTGCGGATGAAATAGAGGCTAGCAAAAAAACTACCACCACAGGCCTGTAGTTTGTTGGTGGCCAAAGCCGCCGTAGGAGGCAGGCCCGCCCACATCAATGCTGGAATGGTTAACAGACCACCGCCACCGGCAATGGAGTCGATAAAACCTGCCAATACGGCAACTGCAAACAGGATTGCAACCAGCTCATAGGTGAGTTCAAAGCCCATAAAAGATATATCTCTAATAGAGTAATAAAAGTGAGCTCATTAGACTTGGTTTGCGCTGAAATCGCAAAGGAGTTATTCTCATTTTAAAGTGAGATTTTCTCACGCATGGAATATAAATAATCCAATTGGATACAGCAGATGCACACAGAATTTCCGCCACTGAATGCACTTCTAGCCTTTGAGTCAGCATCAAGGCATTTGAGTTTTTCGCACGCTGCCGATGAGCTCTTTGTCACCCATGGCGCCATAAGTAAGCAGATTAAGAGCTTGGAGAGTTACCTCGGTACTCCGCTTTTTCTTCGCCAACATAGAAAGTTAGCGCTCACTGATGATGCCAAACGATACCTGCCACAAATTCAGGCTGCTTTGCAGACCATTAAGACAGCAACAGATGAGATAAAATCACATCAGATGCAATCACAGACCTTAGCGATTAATGTACTACCTAGCCTTACCATCAACTGGTTGATCCCGCGTATGGAGGAGTTTAAACAGCGCTATCCTCATCTTTATGTTGATCTCTCTATCGGTGATTTTACGGTTAATTTTGAGCAGAGCCGCTGCGATATCGCCATCAGAAGTGCAACCCAAGCGCCAAAAGAGGTTAACTACCTTAAATTAATGGATGAAGATCTCTGTTTGGTTTGCGCACCATTACTGATGAAAGAGCTTCACAGCTTAGATGACATTAACAAGATGACGTTACTGAAGCACACAACCCGCCCTGAACTTTGGCCCTATTGGGCAGACAAGGTCGGTTTGACCTTAACCACTGAAAAGAAGTTTGGTATGGAGCACTTCTACATGCTTAGCCAAGCAGCAGTAAGCGGAATGGGACTTGCACTCATTCCACGCTTTTTTATTGAGAAAGAGCTTGCCGATGGTAGCCTAGTGATCCCCTTTGACGAAGGCTTTACTAGCCCATATACCTATTATGTGATCACCCCAAAATCACAGAATTTGCCTCTTAAAGCACAGGCTTTTATCGATTGGTTGTTGGAAATATTCGCTCCTTATCGCAGTGTCTAAAACCTATCAGTATAAGTTTGTCATCACAAAAAAGGAGGCTCAAATGGCCTCCTTCTATTGCACGTCTTCTGACAAGACGCCTAGACTAAGCTGTCGACCACATCGAAGTCTTCAAGATAATTTGCCCCAGGAACAGCATCAAACTCAAAGTTTAAGACCTTCATGCAAGTATCAAAGGTCTTTTCACCAAACCACGCTTTATCGAAAGAGTTCAATGCGTGGATAATACCCGCTTGTCCTCCATCCCCTTGCAGGTTTAGCGGCGTTAAGGTGGCGATAAAGCTGGCAACTAGCCCATAAAGATCTTTCTCTGCATCGCCCTCTGCCGCCCACAGTAGAGGGTCCGCATACTGACTTGCGTAATGGCTTGTGGCAATATCCAGCCCAATCCCAAAGTTAACCAATATCGCTTTTTCTTGATTACATATGATGTTTTTTGGACAGATGGCACCATGATAGATATCCATCTGATGCATATACTGTAAGGCCGACAGTAGTTGAGTAAACCACATCACAGGTTGACCTAACTCAATATTGGTTATCTCATCGAGTGACGCTCCATACTCCCACGCTCTGGCAATAAACAGCTCCTCACTTTGAGGAAGTTGCCCAAACGCCAGTACCTTTTCAACATGCGGATGGTGCAACTTAGAGAGGCTTCGGTATAGGCTGCTTAAGGTTGGCCATTTGGCCTCCACTTTACTGTAAACCGAAACACCACAATTAAATTGACCTTGAATGTGGGTCGCTCGCCAAAACTGACTCGTTTGAGTCGCGGCAATAAACTGCTCGAGTCGATAGTGGTGATCGATTATGGCGCCCACATTAATATTAAGCTTTTCAGGCAAGGTGTCGCACACCCCGTTATCAATAAGGGCAGAGAGATCACACCTTAAACCATCAACATCTAAGGTTTCTCCCTTAGCCGCTTGCTGATACCACTGGTAGATACGCGGCTGCTTTGTCTGCAAAGCTAGGTGTAGGAACCCCTCTGCATAGGCTTTTATATCTTCATTATCGGTAAGATTATCTTTAATATCGATAAACTCAACGTCTCCTAAATCCGAGACGAATAAGCAGTTACTTGTCCAACCGCCTACCGTGTAACCACGTCGATGGATCTGCTGCAATCCTGAAACAGAACGTCTTAAGATCTCAAGCAGTTGATAGGTGGTCAGGCTGTCGATTTCAAGCACATTAAGCGGCACGCCACGGGGCATTCGGATAGGAAGTACTAACTGCTCTCCATCTTGAACAAGCGGCGCACAATAGGGAACACCGCTGCAGCCAGTTAATGCTTGAAGCCGCTTAAACTCCTCTCTTAGCTGCTGCTCATGTGTTAATGATTGCTCTTGATCGGCAAATTGAGTCGGGATCAGTATTTTTAGCAGCCAAGGTGCGGTCCAATCGCCCGGGTTGTACTCCGCTTGCCACACCTCTAAACCGCTTTGAATAAACAAGCATTTGAGCTTTGTGAAGTCTTGTATCTTGTTGTTGCGCTGCTCAACCAGTGCGACCTGACCTATGGTTTGCAGCACAAGCTCTTTCTGCTCATCTGTTACCTGATGGCTTCGCGGGGCGGTAAGTCCCCACTCTTTGGTCAGTGCGGCAACGATCTGTTTAGGCGTGTAGATACTTAATGAGCCCTGCTGCTTCTCAAGCTCTATCTCTTCACCTTTTCGGCCAGTTACAAATACCATACCTTGACACCAAGGGGCATAAACGCCAATTGGAATAGTGTGCTTGACGTTTCCAGCAAGGACACGGGCGACATAGTTCGCTTTGGCTAAGCTATTATCGACTTCACGTCCATCGAGTGACCAAGCGTGTAGACCTGCATCTAAACGGCCAATGTAACCTTTAACATCGACGACATAAACACCCCACTCCCCTATTACCAGCGCATCAACCTCCATCGCTTGCCCAGACTTTGTTGGGATCTCCACATTGGTCAGTAAGATGTAATTTTCAGGAAGCTCATCAGCCAGAAGCGAAAACGCCCATCGCTCAGCATCATTGACCGGTGTACCAAAACTTATCTGCTTTGCCATTCTCTTCTCCATCTGTGGCAATTAATTTTTGCATCTAATAATGAATTACAGGCATAAAAAAAGCCACTAAAATAGCGGCTTAATACAAAATATCAGTCATTTAGGCACTTAGCTTTAAAACTCCAATAATACACCACACAGTGGCGAATAATTGAAATGCTCAGCAAAGTGATTAATGCTTACAGCTGTCGCTGCACTCATGATCATCATCGGCAAACTCATCGTCGCCCTCTTGATGCTGCATCACGCCCCAACCATCAGTTGCACCACCAAACTCTTCGGCAAAACCATTTAGCTGTAGCTCTTGATCGACAATCGCTTGATACTCAGGAACCATCTTAATGCAAACAATCAATTCCCACTTACCTAGCTCATCATTTAAATGAAGCTCCATCTCACCTTCAAGATCTGAACCTGCCAACTCCTCTGTGGCCGACTCCGCATCTCTTTGGTCTTCAAAGACAAGAAAGAAATCGACATCAAGCTGCTTAGACAGATCGATACCAGCTTCACTCATTGCGGCAAGCATTTTGCCGTTATCATCATCTGGAAATTGCATTATTTACTCCATCTAAATTCAAAAACTAAGGTGCTGCTACGATTTGAACTGACTCACCATTAAAGGCTACTACTTCACCAGCTCTGACCTTCTTACGCTTACGGGTCTCAACCTCACCGTCAACCGTCACCATGCCTTCACCGATAACGAACTTAGCTTCTCCGCCACCGCCAATCATAGATTGGACTTTTAATATCTTATAGAGCTCGATGTACTCTTCACCCGGCAATAGTGCCAAGGTTTCAATTTGTGCTGTCACACGTATTACCTTTAATCAAATTTCTGGGGGGAGTATAGCACTAGAGAGAAGGTTTATAGCACTACAGACAGGTTTTAAAGCGATCTTTCTTCGCTTAGTAAGCCATAGACCTTATCATCAATCCACTGCTCCTTAATTTTAAAGTTATGCCTGAGCACACCTTCTAATTTGAAGCCTGCTTTCTCAAGCACTCGCCCCGAAGCAAGGTTATCCGCAGCACAAGTACCAATAAACTTATGCACATCGAAACGTAAACACGCCCAGTCGATAACAGCTTGCAGGCTTTCGCTGGCATAACCTTTACCTTGGCCTTGCGTTGCCAACATGTAACCCACTTCGGCATGCCCTAATGTTAAGTTTGAGCAGTACAGGCCAGTAAAGCCGATAAAGCGATCAGCGCCTAGCTCCTCGATGCTCAGTGTTAACCACTCACCTGAGTCATAATGCCAAGGCGCTAATTTATGCTCGAACTTTTCAAGCAACACAGTTTCAGACTCAGGCACTGCGATGTATTGATTTATCAGAGGATCTTGATGAACCTTCAAAAAATCTTGCATATCATCACGCCTGAGTGTTCTTAACCTCAACCTGTCTGTATAGAGTTCGAGCATAATTGGTAACCTTAAAGCGTGATTAACCGCGACTTGTTACTTCAAGTAGGTGGTAACCAAACTGAGTTTTTACAGGTCCTTGAACTTCGTTCAATGGCGCACTGAATACAACTTCATCAAACTCTTTAACCATCATACCTGGGCCGAAAGAGCCAAGATCGCCACCTTGGGCACCTGATGGGCAAGATGAGTTCGCTTTAGCTACATCAGCAAAATCTGCACCGCCCATGATCTCTTGCTTAAGTGCTTCACATTTCTCTTCGCTGCTTACTAGCAGATGTCTTGCTGTAGCTTGTACCATATTAAACTCCTAACGTTAATTTTGCCCCGTATCGATGACAATCGGGGATTTATACCTAAAAAATAAACCCAGCCAGTATATTGATAAAAGCTGGGTTTAAAAAGCACTAAAAATGAAAGTCTGTGTAAGTTATTGCTTGAGTAACTCTATTTTTGCGTTTCGATCCAGTCATGAATTTTAGACTCCATCACCGCCATCGGGAGTGAGCCTGAAGTTAAAATTTGATCATGGAACCCTTTTAAATCAAATTTATCTCCTAGGGCTTTTTCAGCCTCCGCTCGCAAAGATAGTATTTTAAGCTGACCCACTTTATAGGATAAGGCTTGACCAGGAATAGCCATGTAGCGCTCAACTTCGGCCACGATATCTGACTCAGCCATCGGCGAGTTATCTTTCATATATTGGATAGCCTGCTCACGTGTCCAACCTTTAGAGTGCAAACCTGTATCTACAACCAAGCGCATCGCTCTAAGCATCTCATCTGATAACTTACCAAAATACTGATATGGGTCGCTAAATAACCCCATCTCAATACCTAGGTACTCAGCATACAGTGCCCAGCCCTCTTCAAATGCAGTGTAACCACCAAAACGTTGGAACTCAGGTACACCTGTTAACTCCTGCTTTATGGCTATTTGAAAGTGGTGTCCAGGTGCTGCTTCATGTAGCGAGAGCGTTGTCATCCCCCACTTTGGCTGAGCCTTAAGGTTATATGTGTTGATATAAAATACCCCAGGGCGAGAACCATCGACTGCTGGAGACTCATAGGATGCACCCGCTGCAGATTGCTCACGGAAGCTCTCGACAGGCTTAACCACGTAGTCGGCTTTTGGCATAACGTTGAAGTACTTAGGCAACTCTACGTTTATTTTATCTTTTATCTCCATATAACCGTCAATCAAGCCTTGGCGATCGGTAAAGAAGTATTGAGGCTCTGATGAGAGTGAAGCAAAAAATGCCGTTAAATCCCCCTCAAATTTAACCTGCTCACGTACTTTATCCATCTCTGATAGGATACGCTCAACTTCACTGAGCCCTATCTGATGTATCTCATCCACCGGCATGGTGGTGGTTGTATGCGAGTTCGCGAGATGCTGATACCAGACTTTGCCATTTGGCAGTCCCCACCAACCATCCGTTCCTCTGGCGACAGGAAGATATGTTGTAGCAAAGTACTCCTTCAATGATGTAAGGGCCGGTAAAAGCTCATCACGGATAAGAGCTGTATATTGCGCAGTTAACTCCTCTTTTTGCACTTGAGTAAAATTATCAGGAAGGTTATTGATGGGCGCATAGAAAAGACTGTCACTTGGATTATCCACAAGCTGAGCCTCAAGCTGAGGAATGATTCGCTCAACTAATACTCTCGGTAAAACAACTTTACTCTTAATTCCTTCATCCATACGGGCCTGAGCAAGCTTAGTCCAAGCGATAAAGCCTGAAAGGCGAGAAGCCCAATTCTGGTAATCCTTTACAGTGTTAAAGGGCTGAGCACTCTCGCCACTGCCAAGCTGAACCATGCTGATCACAGTGCTATAAAATTGATTCATCGGCATAAAACGATTCGGGAAGGTCTCATCGACCAAGGCGATATTTCTGTTATAAGCGAACATGTCATAACTAAGTTGTAGCTCAGCAGGGAGCTGACTACGATCAATATCTTCTATCTGTTTAAGGTAACGAGTATTGAGCTCATGACGCGCCTTTAAATACTCCTCTGTCAGATCCCCACCAAATTGATCGTTATAATCATTCACACCGACAAAGGTCGCGCTGATAGGTTCTAGTTTAAGATTATCTTTAAAGAATTGATCAACTAAAGCGAGGTAGGCTTGCTGAGCTTTTTGCTGAGCATCTTCAACGGATACTTTGTCTCCCCCTTGCAATTCAGGCTCGGTCACCGTAGAAACGGTACTGTCTGTTGTTTTCTCACTGTCGGAGCAGCCTGTTAAACCGACAACTAGACCTATTGAAATCGCAAGTAATGTTTTCTTCATCTACCTAATCTCTCTCTTATTCTGTGCAAATACGTGTTATTTTCTATACTTATTAGCAAAAGATACTAATTTAAGTCCGATTTACCCCCTAAAGCTCTGTAGTTATGGGAAAGGAGTCAACCAATGATCTATTCATTTCGAAACTCAGGTTTCAGAGATCCTGAAACCGGTGTCTATAACCAGACTTACTTTATGGAGGTCTTTAATCGAGAGTGGCATCGCCATATTCGAGAACACCAAAGTTTAGCCTTATTGTATCTGTGCCCGCACATACATGAAACCGTTAAGCAACCTCATTTACTTGAATTCTTTATGAAGGAGGTTCAGAAGGCTATTCTCAGAACCACAGATCTTGTTGCGAGGATGGATAATGACCATTTTGCATTAGGTCTATTTAACATTAATGAGGACGGTACTCAGATTGTACTGGAACGGATCGAAAAAAAGATAGAAACCTTTAATTTAGAATATGGGAAGCAACATACTAGCCATGTTGATTTTGAGCTTGCAGCTTGCGTCTGTTTGCCTGAGCGAGATCTCAATATCGAACTACTTTTCCAAGATGTAGAGAAGCTCAGTCATGAGTTAGAGTTGGAACAAAGCAAACATACAGCACTTAGGTTACTACAGTAAATAAAAAAGCCCCTTACGGGGCTTTTTAGACTTTATCTACAAATACCTATAATTGTACTTTGTAAATACGAGCCTTCTCTTCGATATAGGCTAAGTAACTCTTAGCTGTGCGAGCGGTTTTCTTATCTTTAGCCGCAAGCTTACAACGCTGATAAGCTGCCTTGTACTGCTTAGTACCAAGATATGCGAGTGCTAGTTCAAATTGAACTTCACCAGCATTAACACCACCGGCATCAAGTGCCTTTTTAAGCACTGGAATCGCTGACTTATACTTCTCTTCAAGAGTTAGTAAACGCGCTTGCTTTAAGTAAAACTTCCCGCTGTTATTAACAGCAGCTGCTTTACCATAGTAATAAGCGCCCTCTTTTAACTCTTTAGCATTGTGATAAAAACCAGCAAGGATTGAAAGTGTCTTCTCATCCTCTTTGATCAATCCAGACTTTAAGTGTTTCTCAAATATCTGAGCAGCTCGGTATGAAGAACCTTTTTGTGCAAGAAGCTGAGTCAAACGAGTGATGTTACCCGCCGTCTCCAAAAAGCCATTCATATAAGCCAGATCATAGGTCGCAAGTGATTTGGTGTAGTCCTCAGTCATCAAATAAAACTGAGCTAGCTGAACCCAAAGACGTTTATCGTCTTGGAAAAGCGGCACCATAGTCTCAAGCACTTTCACTGCAGCAGGGTAGTTTTTCTGGTTAAAGTAAGCCGTTAGCTTCATCTGATAGAGACCTTTATCAGGTTTATCAGAGATAGAAAGTCCCTTATCGGCGACCTCTAGTACTTTTTTCCAGTTCTTCTGCTCAGAGTAAGCAATACCGATACGGCGGTAGACTTGAGCATCCTGTTTACAGGTAAACTCCATCCACTTGTAGTATTGAGGAATAGACTCTTTAAACTTCTTCTCCTGGATCAGAAGATCAGCATAGAGCCTAACCGTCGCAGCATGATCAACACCACCTAAGATATCAGCTTCAACCGCTTTTTTAAGATACTTAATTGCTGTTCCCATTTGAGATTTTTCAGCATAAAAGTTACCCAACATACGGTCGATATAGGCCTTATCAAAGTCATTCTTAGCATTAACTTCAAGCAAAATGGCGATAGCTTCATCGACATTCCCCTCTTGGTAAGCAGCAAATGACTTCCCAACCTTTTTAGCTGCACTTTGACCTACCGCTTTTGACTTTCTAAGGTCAATAGGACATTTTTCCGCAGCGCTTACTGAAGGCACTATTGATAAACTACCACCAACAGAGAGTAATAAAGCTGCCGCAATGCTTGTCGTTTTTAAACTGACTTTAGCCATCTTTATTTGCCTCCCTTATCTAAGGTGAAATCTAGCTGAACAGTCATGCCTGGTTGTTTAAGTGCTTTGCCATCAACAATCTTAGGCTTGTACTTCCACTTTTTCAGTGCACGTCTAGCTTCTTTATTAAAGAGACGTTTAGGTTCAGCCTTGATGATTTTGACATCTTCAACACCACCAAGTTCATTAATAGTAAAGCTAAGTTGTACCCAACCCTCTTTACCATCACGTGCAGCAGCTATCGGATACTGTGGTTCAATACGAACAATAGGAGTTGCATCTCCATCGCGCGTCATCATGTTCCCAAGCTTAAATCCAGTATTTGCACTACCTGCGGCAACTCCACCCATGTTAAATGACATATTAGTATCTATGTCAGATGAACTATCTGGTGGCGGAGTATCCGGCAGAGGTGGCTGTTCTGGCGGCGTTGGTGGCTTAGGTTTTACCCTAGGCTTATCCTGAACTTTCGTATCCTGCTTATCCATACTGATCTCGATAATAGGAGAATCAGTTTTGGTGTCGGCGCGTTTAGCGCCGCCACCGACCAAGAAGGCCATGAAAACAAACAGGGCGAAAGTAACAGCAGCACCTAAAATGAGTGATACTATTCCTCTCAGCATATTAATCCTTCCCCGCTGAAACCGAGATCTTATCTATTCCCGCTTTCTTAACGCTATCCATGACTTTAACGACAAGACCGTGTTCTGCTTCTTGGTCTGCTTCAATCAAAACAGCCGCTTCAGGTGCTTCAGCCAGCATACGCTCGACGTTTGCTGTTACTCGCTCGATGTCAACCTGACGGTTTTCCATCTTAATAACACCTGTTTTACTTACACCAATAAAGATGTTGGCTGATTTTTGTTGTGTCGCAGTTGATGCTTCTGGTTTCTTATAATCAAGTCCAGACGGCTTAATAAACGACGTTGTTACAATAAAGAAGATAAGCATGATAAACACGATGTCGAGCATCGGGGTCATATCTACTTGTGCTTCATCATCTACACTTGCATGCTTTTTACGTGCCATGTTCAATACTCTCTCTAGTGGTGTGGCAAGCTATCTTTTAGCTTTTCTAAACTGATTTTCATTTTTGCGTCAAGGCGAGTACTAAAGAATACTCCAGATAACGCTGCAACCATTCCTGCCATAGTTGGCATGGTCGCCATTGAAATACCAGCTGCCATCATACGAGCGTTACTCGTACCATGAACTGCCATCACATCGAATACCTGTATCATACCGGTTACGGTACCTAGTAGGCCTATCATAGGACAAGCGGCTACTAACGTTTTGATAATCAGCATACGAGCATTCATATCTTGTTTCGCTTGGGATACCCAAGCTTCACGGATGCGGTGTGCGTACCAAGAGGTTGAATCCTCTCTATCATTCCAAGCGGTGATAATGCTTTTATGTGCTTTTGGCGCTATTAGATTTAGATACCAAAAACGTTCAAGCATCAACACCCACATTAGAAATAACACTGCCGCTACCAACCAGAGGACGTCGCCCCCCGTGGCCATGAAGCCCCTGACGGAATCCCAGATGTCCATCAGGTATAGCATCATTATGCGTTCCTCTTCTCAGCGTGAGCAGCAACAATACCAGCACTCTGCTCTTCAAGAACCTGAACAACTGACTTGCTACGAGCAATAACAATCGCATGCATAAGCATCAATGGAAGCGCTGCAACTAGACCTTGAACAGTCGTCATCAGTGCCATAGAGATACCACCAGCCATTAGACGTGGATCACCTGTACCGAATAACTGAATCGTTTGGAAGGTTGCAATCATACCCGTTACTGTACCAAGTAGACCCATCATAGGTGCGATAGCTGCAAGAACCTTGATGATAGAGATACGAGTTTCAAGTGCAGGCGTCTCTTTAAGAATAGCTTCATCAAGTTTCAACTCTAATGTCTCAACATCAACATCTTTGTTTTCTTGATAAGTCTTAAGAATACGTCCAAGTGGGTTATTACCTGGCTCTTCAAGATTCTTACGCTGAGACTTAACTTTAGCACCTACAAGATAAAGCGTAATTAGACGCTCGATAAAGATTAGAGCACCGAGAATAAGTAGACCGATAATGATGTAACCAATTGGTCCACCTGCTTCGATACGCTCTTCAATCGTTGCCTTCTGAGTGAATACACTTAATAAAACACCACGTGCAGGGTCAACAAAAAGCTTTTCATAACCAGAAGTGGTAGAAGTGAAGTTCTTAACACTAGATACTTGCTCGCCACCAGGTTGCTGTGAAAGCTCCTGAATTAGACCAAGATCTGCGTTATACACAACATACTTACCATCAGCAAGTAGGTTATAAGCACCAACACGTGTCACAGTAGTGTTATGAACACCACCATCAAGACCGGTAACTGAACCATCAAAAGTAACGACTTTTCCAGATTCAGCCATCTCGAAAAGTTGGTCTTCCCAGAACTTTTCAAGCTCTTCGATTTTTGGAAGCTCCTTACGAGCACCAAGTTCAGCGATAAACTTATCACGACCAGGGTATTGAGCAGTCACGTTAGATGAAGCTAGCTTACCAGCAAAATCACCAGCCTCGCCTTTAACAACACCAAACATCTCACCCAAATCACCTTGAGCAATTTTACGATCTTCTTCTAACTGAGCAATTTTACGCTCGTTATCAGCAAAAGCCTGAGTCAGATCTTTACCGCGCTGTTCTTCAGCAGCAAGAGCGGCTTTTTCACGCTTAAGTAACGCAGCTTTATCACCACGCTCAGCACGAAACTCAGCTTCACGATTTTTATTTGTCTTAGCTGCAGTAGCACGTTCAGATTGAACCTGTTTAAGAAGCTGATCAATGCTTTTAGGAGCATCGGCAGCACTTACCATACCGGCAGTTAGAGATAGAGTTGCAGCAACGATAGCTGTAGAGATAAACTTTTTCATTATTGTGCAGCCTCCGCAGCAGGAATTGGTAACGCGAACATATCTGGAGCGCCTTGGCCACGAGCCTGTTTAATCGCTTTATTCAGGTTACGTAGGTAGCCATCAGATAGTTGATCCCAACCTTTAGAGTCAGCGTTGTACATCCAAGCTTGTTTTTGATCTTGGCTTTGAGCGTAAAGCGCTACACGTCCGAAGTTAAGGAAATCAACTAAGATCTCTTTACCATCAAGCGCAAGCTGACCAGTTTGTGCATTCAACTTTGAACCGTACTCACGCTCGATATTGTATGCATCAAGAATCAAACGGTATTTCTCAGCCAATGTAACTTCAGCTGTATTGAGTGTACTTCTTAAGCGTTCAACTCGAGCATTTCGAGCTTCAAGGTTAAATGGAAGATCTAGGGCAATAAACTGCTCCAGTGCATCAACCATTTTAAACATAAGAGGAACAACGCCTTGACGTAGTTTGTCAACGCCGTTGATGTCGTCTTGGATTAGTTTCATCGTTGCTTCTTGGTCTGCAACTAGGCCTGCAACGTAATCGTTGTATGACTTTGTTGATTCACGAGTATCTGCAACTTGAGCATATTCAAACGCCATGTCTTGCGCTTGATCGTAATACTTATCGACTTTCTTCTGAGATGTTGCTGCTTCAGCATGGATCTTGCTGTCAGCTTTTTGAACGTTCGAAAGGGGATCGGCAATCACTAAGTTACTGCCGGCTAAGGCTAACGCGCCTACGAGCGCTGTAGCGATTTTTGTTTTATTGCTTACCTTGGACATAGTTCCCAACCAATTTGAAGTAAAATTAAAAAGCTTAACTTATTAATAACATAGGTTTCTGCTTATATTTGCAAGAATCCCCAGCTCCTAAGTACGTCTTTCTCTTGTGATTGTTAATTATTATCTTATTTTTCTACGCCGACTAAGGCGTAGCACCGATGGCATCATTTCACAAAATGTTGACCTGTGTCAACATTTGGAAAGCGCTAAAACTAGTAGAAAACAAGCTTAAAGGATAGAAAAGAAGCAAAAGGGAGTTTTTTAGATAAGTAAGTAAATAAAAAAACAACAAACCTGACGAGCAAAGATTTTCCGGCTGCATTCAACAACTTGAAAAATTTGATTTTTTTAGTTAATAAACCAAAAAGCAAAGCTTAACATTTATGCAACAACATGGTAGTACCAGTATATTTATTAGTACGTTATCTGGCATATGACTTAACAACGAGATAGCGAGAAAAATACAAGTATTAAACTCAACACTTCAAATAAAGGTTAGCAATCACTCTAGGTTATTATGATGTCCTGAGGCTACAACACCTCATTTTCCCAATAAACCCACTTTCCATTCTCTGATTTCAAAAATATTAATCTGTATTCTTTGAACATTTTAAGGAGCTATAAGAACTTAGTTTACTGCCAAGCACAAAAACAATAAACCAAAATAATCAAACCCTTAGAAAGATAAAGGGGGGGGGTTAAAAGAAATCTATGAGGAATTAAAAATAGAGAAAACATATTAATGAAAATACTCAGCTCTCTTGCATAAAAAAACTACTATCTCTGAGCAAATAAACATTAAGTAAAAAAAGCTTAAAATGATTAGGAGAATATAAAAACACCACTTCTTTTCATACTCTCCTTAATATAGTAACTTAATGACCTAAAGTCATACCTGTTTTTTGCAGTTTATTCAATGAGCGTTCGGCATCAGTTTCATCCTTGGCTCTTTGCTGGGCTGTTCGGCAAACCTTAGTCTTCTTATTAGAACCTGTTCTTGCCATCATCTGACAACGAATTCCAGTGTCAACCAGCTCTCCTCCGTCTGAACTCTGACTTTTGAACATATCCTGTGAAGACTCACAGCCGCATAATACAAAGAAAAAGATAAACAATAAGTATTTCATTCCTCTACCCCCGATTTACTTAGGCAAACCACCTTCTTTTGGAATTGTATAGCCTGTTCTTTGCTTTCTATTAAGCGAAGAATAAGCTTCCTGCTCATCTTTCTTAATCTGCTCTACTGTTCTACAAACTTTAGTCTTTCTGTTACTACCAGTCCTTGCCATCATCTCGCACCTGATCCCAGCATCGACTAATTGACCTTCAGCACCTTGTGACTTAAACATCTCTTGTGATGATTCGCAGCCAGCTAGAACAAAAAAAGCTAACACTAAACAATACCTCATACCTATCTCCTTGGTTAAAAGTAAAAAGGGCGCATTGCGCCCTTTAGTAAAGTTAAATGACTTTAGAACTTAATCCCAGCTCTTAAGTAAACAGTTCGACCAATAACATCGTAAGTCGACACATCAGTGTTTGCTCCAAATGCTGAGTAAACAAAAGGTGGTTGTTCATCAAATAAATTATCTACACCAGCAGTGATCGTTAAGTGCTCAGTTGCAGCATAATTAGTCTGAAAATCAACAACTATATTTGAGTCTACATCTCTTTCAAAAGGATCTGTCCACCAACCAGACTCAGTTTCAACAACACCACTAATATAACGAGTGATTAAACTTGTATCAAAATCTGAGATAGACCAGTTAACAGTGAAGTTTGTTTTGAGTTTAGCAAACATACCATCATGGTTAGACTCAAAACGACCAACATGATCAATTACAGATCCATCAGCAAGCATCTTGTCATACTCAAGTAGATATGTACCATCTAAACCTAGGCCCCAATCCCCGAAACCTGATTCGAAGGTATAACGTAAATCATAATCAATACCTGCCGTATCGATTCCACCAACATTCACAGTATAGTTATCTACGGTAATAATACCGCCAGCAGCAGGGCTAGTAGCACCGAAGCGAGTGATAGTATTACAGTACTCACCAGAGTTAAAGCAACCATCTAAACGAGTTTGTGTACCAACTGTAGAGATCGCATTCTCTAGCTCAATCTTCCAATAATCGACACTCATTGAGAAGTTTTCAATGAAATCTGGATTAAACACAACACCAACAGTCAATACATCAGCAGTTTCTGGAGTTAGATTCTCAGTACCACCCCAGTTGTCTGAACCGCCCCCGTTTGTTGGAATTTGCTCTACACCACCAGAGTTATAACCTGCAACAGGTACACCAGTTCCAGTACAATTAGCCCACTGAGGAGATGCAATAACAGCTGCATAAGCTGCATCAGAGTCATATGCAAAACGGTCACAAGGATCGATTGCTTCTGGGAATCCTACTGATGCTCCCCCAAAGAGGTCTGATGTTGTTGGTGCTCGGAAAGCTTCAGATAAGGTAGCACGCACCATCAGAGTCTCTACTGGCATCCATTTGATACCTAACTTACCACTGGTATTAGTACCAAAAGTACTATAATCCGAATAGCGCATAGCCGCTTCAAAATCAAGCATATGTGCCATAGGTGCATCAGCCAAAATAGGCACAATCAACTCACCGAAGAACTCTTGTACATCATAGCCACCACTGGTACCAACCGCAGAGCCTGCAGTGGTGATACCTTGGAGAATAAGAGAATCAGGAGTGTATGAGCCAGACTCTTTTCTCTGCTCCCAACCAGCAGCAAAACCTACAGAGCCAGCTGGCAAATCAAACAGGTCGCCCGAAACAATTGCAGATAGAACTTCTTGCTTGTTCTGACCCGTCTCAGTTGTATTGTAATCCCCAGAGATATATTGCAGCATCTCTGGAGTGATCTCATCTGCCGTTCCTGGAGTTCCAAAGATATTTAACGGAACACAACCATCAATAGTGCCACCATCAGCATCTAAACATACCAGCTGAGAACCGTTGGCATCGACAACAGCATCACCGTTACCATCAACAATTAAGTTTCCATTGGCATCTAACCACCCAGTTGGACCTACTGCTTCTGCAACGCGATCTAAATTAAAGTAACCTGCTGCTTTTTCAACAGAGTCGCTTTGACCCCATACATATGAAACTTCCCAGTCCCAGCCGTTTTCTAAAACACCATTAAATCCTACAGCTGTACGGAATGTTTTATAATCACGCTCGTTAGCTCGACCACCAGTTTCTAGCATACGACGACGCCAGTCATCAATCACATAGGCATTACCGTTTGCATCTTTCGGTCCCATTTTCTGATTGTAATAGTTATTTGGTGAATAAGGTGCTGCTGAACCAAAGAAAATTAAAGGTGCTAATGGCTCAGGAGCAATGAGTCGATTACCCGTAGTCTGAACATAACTTGCCTCAGCAAATGAGTTTACTTCACCTAAGAAACCAAACTCACCCAAAGTATAATTTGAGAAAACTGAAGCGTAACGGCGCTTACTAGGCGTTTGAAGGTAATTTACTGGGTTATAGTTGTATGAATCAGTAGCGCCGCTATACGGTCTCCAATCACCAAACTCTGGACCACGAGTAACTCGGCCATCAGCAGTATTTGCGTTAACCCATGGTGGCGCAGAAGACCCACCAGGCTCAGTATGACCATCTTCATAAGCTCTTAACTCAAACTCAGAAAAATCACGATCTCCCATGAATGCATCGCCTTGATCGCTATAACCTAGAGCAACAACAACATTACCTCGATCACTCGCAGCACCAAATGTGACATCGACGCCCTTAGTGACGGCATCACCTTTATCACTACCGCCATAATTTAGCTTAACCTCAAACCCTTCAAAATCATCTTTTGTAATGATGTTCACAACACCAGCAATAGCGTCTGAACCATATGTCGCAGATGCGCCATCTTTCAAAATTTCAACGCGCTTAACAATCGCAGTTGGAATGGTATTTAAATCCACTGAAGAGTTCGCCCCTCCACCACCAGCAACAACACGACGGCCATTAATTAAAACGAGGGTACGTTCAGAACCAATACCACGCAGTGAAAAACGAGTACTTGAATCACCACCGTTGTTAGTTTGAGTATTAGTTGCAGCACCAGCAGATGATGTTAGATTCTGAAGAAGATCACCAACGTTATTAACGCTCATCTTCTCAATCGAAGCAGCATCAATGGTTGTGACCGGATTTGCACCTTCCATGTCAGTTCTCTTAATTCGAGAACCAGTCACCTCTATACGCTCTACAGTTTCTTCATCTGCCGCATAAACAGCTGGTGCAGTAAACGCCGCCGCTGCTGCACCACTAATTAGTGCAAAACGCACAGAATTAGCGAGTAAGCTATTTTTATACATTATGTTTCTCCCTGGACTTATATTATATTTTATTGAAATGAAACCAATTAAACACCCAAAAAATGTTGCAACCAGCCTCACTTACAAACAAATAAAACACAACATAAACATTTAATCAACATTCAACATTCAAATGTAACCCCGCACTCATATCTTGACGCAAAGAAATCTGTACAATAAATCTGCAGACCAATTTAACAAAACTCGCAAAACCAACAGCAAGCTAACATAGACCCTCCTCACTTAATTATTCAAGTAGACACCCATAATTTTAGCTATATAAGTAGGCACCAACCACAAAATAAATAAATAATCACAAATCATGAATAAGTAACATAGCAGCTATAAGGAATGTTTAGTCTTTAATTTTGGGTTGTCTTTACAACAAGAACTAATTAACACAGAGGAATATTTTTTTGCTCTCTTAACAGGCAAATAACAACAAGTTATCTAAGCTGAGCTGTTATGGGGAGCTTATACAGACCTGACGCCCCAAATTTAAACCATCGGGGAAAACAGGAACATTTTTTAATCAGGTAGCTATATAGAATTAGAGAGAAGAAGAGCTCCCCTGCAGAATCAGATTAGCTATAAGTAGCAAAAGTAGAGACTATTTTAAAAGTTACTTGCAAATAAAAACCCAACATCAAGAGATGTTGGGTTTTAGTGGTATTGCTATTATTTACTAATTATTAGTGATTAAAACTTCACGCTAGCAGATACATAGTACTGGCGACCAGTCAAACGGTGAGACTGAATCAAGTATCCATTTGTACCATTACTTACATATGGTGGTTGCTCATCAGTCAAGTTATTGATACCACCTGACAATGTTATGTTGCTGAAGTAGTATGATGCATTAATATCATGGTACAGCATAGTACCAACACTGTTAGATAGATTTGTTTCAATTGGAGCATAATCATCTACAGAACTTTGGTAATGCATGTTATAGGTTACAGTCCAATCATCTGCAGAGAAGCTAGTTCTAAATGCTGCTTTCCACTCAGGGAATGAACCTTTACCGCCATTTGCAACATCATTACCGTAATAGCCAGCTAATGATGTTTTCTCAAGTCCTTCAGCTTCAAGATGCTCAAGTGTAAGCGCTCTTGTACCTTCTAAGTTGAAGTCTAAAGTACCGTTTGCAACATCAAAGGCATAGTTAATGTCAAAATCTATACCGCTAGCATTGAAGAAACCTAGATTTTGTGTAGATAAATCAACACCTGACAAGTTACCTAATGAGTTACGACGCTCTCCACCTTGCTCACCGTATGCAGCAGGACCTTTAATTTGGTCACACATTGGAGAAGAGAAGTTCTCACTGTTATAACACTCAGTCGCAATAGTTCCCATACCAAGAGAACCAATAACATCAGTGATTTCGATGTCATAGTAATCTAATGTTACCGAGAATCCTTCTAAGTAATCAGGAGAATATACAACACCAACACTTAAGCTAGTTGATTTTTCTGGACCAATATCTGGGTTACCACCAACCCATGCACTAGCTTGGTCAGTAATTGGACTCCAATCTGGAGCTAGGCCATCAGCAGCACAGTTGGCTTTCAAAGTAGCACTTGCGCCTGCGTTTGTACCGTAATTCTCACATGGGTCACTATAAGATGTAGCAGAGTTTGCGCGAGGCGCGAATAATGTACTGATACTTGGTGTTCTGAAACCTTCAGAAAGACTACCACGTACAAGAATATCATCAACTGGACGCCACTCTAAGCCGAACTTAGTTGTCACTTCATTATCTTTTATGACACTAACATCGGTATTACGCGCTGCCACTGTAAGGTTGACACTTTTAGCGAAAGGTAAGTCTGCTAAAATTGGGAAATTAAGCTCTGCATAGTATGCATCAGTAGAGTATGCACCTTCAGTTCCTTCAGCACTTACACCATAGATAGCGCCTAATCCAGCTGCTCCATCAGGAATAGATACATAACTAGTAGTTAAGCGCTCATAACCAGCAGCCCATGAGATTGGACCTGCAGGTAGCTCAAGATCACCGAAGTCACCAGCAATGTTAACTTGTAGCTGAGTATCTTCACCCTTAGAGTTACTTGTCATTGGAACAATAATCCAATCTTGCATCTCTTGAGTCAAAGTATTTGATGCAAATGGGTTCCATACACCAGGACACTCATCATTTGCAGCACATAATTCAGGGCTAGTTAAGATACCTGCACGCTCTTGATGAACTCGTCCACCAGCATTTGTATCAGTACGACGCTGAGAACGCATGTATGACACATCCCAGTACCATTCATTTGCAAACTCACCGTTGAAGCCCATAGTTAAGTTAAACTCGTTAACTTCACGCTCCCACGTACGTCCACCTGTTTCAGCTAAACGGCGATATGCATAAGCCGTTTCACCTAGATCGTTACCTGGGTTTGTTGTTGGAACTTCTACACCCCAGAATGTACCAACTGGTGCCATTTGTTGATTTGAAATACGGTTTGTATAAGCAGCTTCAGTGAAAAAGTTTACAGTAGAGAAACCTTCATCAATTAGCTCATAGTTTCCTTGTGTGAAAAATGAGTGCTTTTCGAGTGGTTGATAAAGAATACTAAGCGCAGCATAGTTAAATTTATCTTCATCTGTAAGTGGACGAATGCCACCATTACCATCTAACTGACCAAAACCATGTGAAGGGCTCCATGCTGAGCCAGGCATTGTTGTACCTGATCCACCACAAACTAAACCATCGTTATTACCATCACCATCATTATCAACCTCAGATGGTGGGCATGATGAAAAGTCACGTTGTGAACCGTAGATAGCTTCTCGAGTTTCATAGGTTCCAGAGAAAATGATGTTACCTTTGTCGCTGCTTGTACCAGTTAAAAAGTTAACACTCTTAGTTTCACCGTCACCTTCGCTTGACTGTTGGTAACGAACATCAACTTGTGCCCCTTCAAAGTCATCATTAGTGACAAAGTTAACTACACCTGCAATAGCATCTGAACCATAAATAGTAGAAGCGCCATCACGCAAAATATCAACACGCTTAACAGCAGCCATTGGGACGGTTGAAATATCACCACTGTAACGGCGACCATTAACAAGAACTAGAGTACGGGTATCACCTAAACCACGAAGGTTCATAGTCACGGTACCGGTACCGCCATTGTTAACGTTTGAACCATACTGGCCACCGTTAGCTAATGGTAAAGCTTGTACAAATTGCTCAAGCGTTGGAGCACCTGAAGCCATAATATCTGCAGCAGTAAAAGATGTTAAAGGAACTGCATTTTCCATATCAGTACGTTTAATGCGTGAACCTGTTACAGAAATACGCTCTACATCTTTTGCTTCTTCTTCTGCAGCAAATGCTGCTGGAGCACTAATTACTGCCGTTGCTGCTGCACCACTAATTAGTGCAAAGCGCACTGAATTAGTTAGAAAGCTATTCTTATACATTATGTTTCTCCCTGGACTTATTTTTATTTTATTGAAATAAATCTACCCTAGCGCTTACAAATTGTTACACGCAGACTTATTTACAAACAAATGAGACCACAACAGAAACATTTAATCAACATCCCGCAATGTTTTTTTAACAGCCGCCAACTAAAACGGTTGCTTTATAAACAAAAAGACAATTTAAGGAAAAATAAAAAAATTTCCTAGTAGCTCAACGACTTGACACAACAGACCTCAAAAACAATAAATCCCCATATAAAACAGTAGAATAAGATTGATTAAACAAAGGTTTATTAGCACGCAGTTATCAATAAAATGCTAAACTTACGCAAACTAATGATAAATAGTGATCAGCCAATATTTTTATACTTATTTCCATAAACGAGTAACATGTAAATAAAGCTATACATTCTGTCACAGATTAATGTTAATAATTAGAGATTCATCATATTTGGGGTATGTAAAGGGAGAGAGAAGGGGCTAAATCAAAAGTTACAATAAGTAATTCAGTTGATTATCAGATACAAAAAACGCCCTAAAAAGGGCGTTTTATAGTGTTTCAGTTCAGATTAAAGTGTGTATCTAATACCGATAGCAACGCCATCTTCTTCAGAGATTGACATTCTGGCTTCTTGAGCCTTGTCTGCACTTGTGAAGTCGCTGAAGTCTTTACGCGCTTCTACATAAAGTACTGTGTTTGAGTCCCAAACATAGTGAAGGCCAGCAACAACGAATTGACGCTTAAACACATCGTTAGGGTCAACATTGTTTGGTTGAATAACATAGTCACTGCCAGCATCTAATACGTTATAAGAGATAAATGGACGTAGGCCGTTTTCAAACTTGTAAGAGAACAGTGACTCAATACCGTATGAATCTTTGATCAGGCGACCTAAGTTATCAGTATCGTGGTTTTCATTCTTGTTGAAGTTAGCAGCAGCGTAGAAGCCATCTTGATCGAAGCTGCCCCAAGTTGCACCAACACCATAGATAAGATCTGTTGCAGTGATCTGCTCACCAGTATGGAATCTCACATCAAACTCACCACGGTTAATACCCGCTGTTAGTGTTAACATGTCGGTAGCTTGGTATGTGATAGCACCACCATAAGTGTAACCGTAGTCAACCTCTTGTGACTCGTCACCGTCGTTCCAACGCTGCTCACAATCTGTGCCTAAGCCAGATATAGACTCACAGGTATAAAAGGTATCATTTTTTAATTGAGCTTGGAGTGCAAAGCTAACATCACCGAATGAGTTACGGTATTGAACTACTTTATCACCGCGACCAGTACCGTTTACGGCACCATCTGCTTTATTGTATGTGTAAGTACCAGATGCATTACCATCCCATACAAAACCATAGTTGGTGTTATAAACCACGTCATACCATGCGCCCCACTGCTTACCAATGGTTAGCGTTCCGTATGTATCATGGCCAAGACCAACATAACCAAGACGGTTATTTAGGAAGTCACCACTTTTAGATTCAAAGTTACTCTCACTACTATAAACGATCTCACTATTACCGAATGGGTTAACGCCCCACTCAAGTTTAGTGAAGGCTTTCCAACCATCGCTCATTTCGCGAGTAAAACCGAAGTTGATGCGAGAAGCACCGTTAACCACTTCTGTTTCACCTTGAGTATTGATGATACGCGCATCGACATAACCACCGATCTCTACTGCGTTCTTGTCGTCTTTATAGATCTCGATAGCTGAAGCTGTCGGTACAAATATAACGGCTGCTAAAGCCGATGCTACTAACGTTTTTTTCATCTGTTATCTAACCTTAATGTTTCCAGTCTGCTTGGTTTTTGTTTTAACCATTCCGTTGTTTTATTTCTATCCTATTTCCTGCCGAGATTAGCAAAGGATCATGCCCCTCTCAAAGCAGAAAATGACAAAAACCCAGCCTTTTTCACGAGAAATATCCAAAAAAACTAACAAGCAGCAAGGATTTCACCAACTGATAACATTAAACACGCAAAACATTAAGAAGCACCCCACTATATTAACGTAAGCTGATTTGAGTTCATGCTAGAGAAACTTTCGCCCAAAATGGTAAGAATGGGATCAGCTATCGGCCCCAATTGCCGCTCGATATAGTATTGATAGTCGATATTGGATTTTCTGTATTCCACAGGTTCAGCGCCATTTACTGTCATTAAATAATCAATTTGCGCCCCTCTTTTAGAGAGGCTCGTATTACCAGATAACTCATATTGGATCTGCGCAGCTTTAACATGTGGTGAAGATTTGGCCTTGTAATCACTAATATCTCTGCGAAGCTTCTTAGAAAAAATAAGCTCTGAATCAAGCTTTCCTGACAATAACTCCTCTACGATACTCTGCAAAAACAACTTCACATCCTGTTTGGAGAAAAGACGATAATACAGTGACTCTTGAACTCGCCTTGCAATTGGACTCCAATCACTTCGCACTTGCTCCATCCCTTTAAATACTAATTTCAACTCGCCACTTTGCTGAGTATAAGCGCCAACATAACGCTTCTTAGACCCCTCAGTAGAACCTCTTAATGTGGGCATAAAAAACTGTTCATAATGGGACTCATATTCAAGCTCCAAGAAACACTCAATATTCATTGAGCTTAATAACCTTTCACGCCAGTGAGTGTTCACCATCTCCACTAAGCCTTTAGCGGCGGTATCAGCATCGACCTCAAGTGGGTCATTACCCAACCAAACAAAGGTAGAGTCAGTATCACCATAGATAACCTTATATCCGCACTCCTCAATCCAAACCTTAGTTTGCTTCATGATCTCATGGCCCCTTAATGTAATGGAGCTTGCTAACCTAGCATCATGAAATACACAACCTCTTGAACCTAATACCCCATAAAGCGAGTTCATGATGATCTTAATGGCCTGAGACAGCGGTGCATTACTCTCCTTTTTCGCCAACTCTCTGTGCTCAGATAAGGTTTTAATGAGTTGAGGAAGTATGGGGTTATCTCGACTAAACCTTCCACCACGAAAACCTGCAACGGTATCAGAGTCTGGCAGAGACAAGCCTTGCACTAACCCCTTAGGATCAATAAGAAAGGTACGAATAATTGAGGGATACAGACTTTTAAAATCCAACACAATAATATTTTGGTATAAGCCAGGAATAGAGTCCATCACATAACCACCTGGACTCTCTAACCCTTGGCTAGTCGCCATGGCTGGCGCTACAAAACCTGCACGATGCAGATGCGGTAGATACAAATTATTAAAAGCAGCGACCGAGGCCCCTACTCTCCCGAGCTCTAAACCTGTTAGCTTTGAGCGCTCAATAGCAAACTCAAACAACTCAGTATGATTAAAGATGTCCCACACGAGTCTGCTATCGGTCAAGTTATAGTGTGCAAGCGCTAACTTATCATGCGCAAATAACTGAGCTATCTCATCGACACGGTGCTCAACACTATGGATAGCCTTGCCCTCATCGAGCAAGGTACGAGATACAGATTCCAAGGAGAAACTATCAAAACGATAAAATGCAGCTTTAAGCCAATCGATACCATCTAATACGACTCGCCCAGGCAATGAAAGGGATTCAGGCCTGAATTTATCGGCAACTTTCCAGCTAAGCTGTTCCCCTCCTCGGCCAATGGGCAATTTTATCCCTAGCTTTTCAGCTCGGCGAAACAGCAGAGCAAGGTCAAAGGTAACCACGGCCCAACCGATAATAATGTCGGGATCATAATCATTAAACCACTCGACCAAGGCGAGAATGAGTGCTCGTTCATCTTGTACCCACTCGACATAAGCTGCCGCCTTACTTTTCTCATCTGTCTCAGGCGTTGCACTCTGTGTTATAGCGCTTGCATCCCCGACCATAATGACTTTCTCATAGGGCTGCTCGCCGCTCATCCCATATAAGCCCACTGAGTAAAGCTCTCCGTCGAAACTACACTCAAAATCCAATGAGATAGCATTAAGTGAGATATCCAGCTCAGCTTTACGAGCACGCTCAGCCATAAAAACAGGTAAAGCATCAGTTGACGGGGTTGATATAAACTCACCGGAGAACTCAACATCCAGCGCAATAAACCGTTCAATGAGGTATCGATGTTCAGGACGAACATCAGATTCATAAAGTGGGATCCCAAGATCAACACCAGCTCGGGTCAAATTCCGATAGTTTTGCCGTGATTGACAATAAAGTGCTGTCACACTCTGGGATTCAAAGTTCTGAAGAGTCAGCGCCTTGGTTCTCACATAACCTAAGCCTGGCGAAGAGAGCAACTTATCAACGCTAGAGGTTGCACAGAAACAGAGAAACTCAGCATTCGGCACCTTCACTAACACAGGCCCCTGTGCTGTTTTAATATAATAATGCAGACAAAGAGCGCCCGATTGTTGCACCAGATGCCGTGATAGCACTCTGCCTTTAACACTCGCTGGGAGGGACTCTTCTCTACTCATTACTTATACTCACTATGAAATTGATCTGTTTAGCTCAATTAATTGAAAATTGAGTAGGTAAGGCTAAGCAATCACTGTTATTATGTACAGCTCTATTTCTCTTCTATGTATGCGCATGCTAACTGCTGATGTAAAAACTCAAATTCGCACTATATATAAAGGTATCGCTGCGGCATTACCTAACTTTCGTTCCAGACGAGAGCAAAACTATATCGTCGCGGAGATCTCAAAAACACTGGCAGGCGAATACGATAAGCAGAGACGAATTATCGTGGTTGAAGCTGGTACCGGGATTGGTAAATCACTGGCCTACATATTAGGCTCTATTCCGCTGGCACTAGCCAGCAAAAAAAAGGTCTGTATCGCCACTGCCACCGTTGCACTGCAAGAGCAGTTGCTTCACAAAGATCTGCCCTTTTTTCTCGCGCAGTCTGAATTGGACTTTACCTTTGGCTTAGTCAAAGGTAGACAACGCTATGTCTGCCTCTCCAAATTACAGATGCTGATCGGCGCCGACGATGGCACTCAGATGGCCATGTGGCAAACTAAGCCCGACACTAGCCAAGTAGAACTACTGCAAACTCTGTTTAAACAATACCATGAAGGTAAATGGAATGGCGAACGCGATACCTTGCCAGAGCAGCTCCCCGATCACCTTTGGCAACAGATAGCTTGCGATAAACACAGCTGCCATAAACAGCTTGCCAGTCACCGGAACTGCCCTTTCCATAAGGCCCGTGAAGATATCGATACCTGGGATGTGCTCATCGCCAACCACAGCTTACTCTTTGCAGATCTTGAGCTTGGTGGTGGGGTTATCCTGCCAGATCCCGAAGAGCTCTACTATATTATCGACGAAGCCCATCACCTGCCAAAAGTTGCCAGAGACTTCTCCAGTGCCCAATCGACACTAAGAGGCGCTATTGACTGGTTAGAGAAGATAGATAAAACCAGCAGCAAACTGCAGACCCAGATAAAGAGTAACCATATCATCGCGCCAGTGCAGGCGATGCATGATCATATTACCGATCTCACAGGCATGCTCAATCAAATTGCCCACTACTGCGACACTCAAACCGCGCGATTTGATAACCCAGAAAATCGTTTTCGTTTCGAACATGGAAAACTGCCCGATGGCTTACTGAGCCAAGCTGAGAATATCGCCAGCACTTCATCCAAAGCACTCAAGCAGTTTAATAAGATGCAAAACTTGCTGGCAGAAGCGATAAAAGATGGTGAGATAGCCAAACATCAAGCGGAGCAACTCCTCTCTGAAACAGGCTTCATGCTACAAAGGCTAGAGAATCTGCAAAAACTCTGGAAGATGATGGCAAAAGTCGACAATGCCAAAGGCGCGCCGATGGCCCGCTGGATTGAACTTATCACAGGAAAACAGCTAGATTATCTATTTAATGCCTCTCCTATCGAAGTCGGCTTTATGCTAGAAAAGCTGCTATGGGATAAGGCTGCCGGCGTTGTTTTATGTAGTGCAACATTAAGAGCGCTAAACAACTTCGATCATTTTACCCGTCAAGTTGGATTATCCATCAATGATGGAAGCCGCTTTCTTGCATTAGACTCACCATTTGATTTCGAGCAAAATGCCACCCTGTATCTGCCCAAGATGGACACAGAGCCAACGGATGACAAATACACTGAAGAGCTCGCTAAGCAGATAATCACTCTCATCGATGGCGAGCAAGCAACCTTAGTCCTATTTGCCTCCTACTGGCAGATGGAAAAAGTCGCCGAACTGGTAGAGAGTAAAATTAAGACAGGCTTACAGATCCAAGGCACCGCCTCGAGACAAGAGATCTTAACCAAGCATAAGCAGCGATGTGACAACAACGAACCCAGCATCATTTTTGGCACAGGTAGCTTCTCTGAGGGATTAGATCTTCCAGGTGACTACCTGACCAACTTGATTATTACTAAGCTTCCCTTCGCTGTACCGACTTCGCCGGTTGAGCAAGCCCACGCTGAATACATCAAGATAAAAGGGGGAAATCCATTCCTTCAGTTAACTATTCCAGATGCATCACGCAAATTGATACAAAGCTGTGGTAGATTACTACGTAAAGAGCAAGATTATGGACGAATCACCATTTTAGATAGACGACTTGTAAGTAAACGATACGGAAAATCATTACTCGACGCTCTCCCTCCCTTTCGCCGTGAAATAGAGTAGGACAAACTTTGGAGCTACTCTTAGAGCCCAGCACATGGGCTATTCTTGCGGGTATTGGGTTAATAGCTGGGTTTATCGATGCCGTTGCCGGTGGTGGAGGCCTGCTCTCTATTCCAGCGCTACTGACCTTAGGGATCTCCCCCCATCTCGCATTAGGCACCAATAAGCTGGCAGCCTGCTTTGGCTCATCCATGGCAGCGTTTACCTACTATAGGCAAAACCTTTTTTCGCCTACACTTTGGTATCAAACGTTTATCGCCACTTTTCTTGGCGCTGTCAGTGGCACCTTTCTGGTTTATTACATAGATAAAGAGTGGCTTGAGAAGGGCTTACCTCTCATTATTATCGCCATCGCCATCTATACCTTGGTCAAACCCAATGCCATGGGATGTAAAGATTATGTCCCGCTTAAAAAGTCCGCTTCAGGCTTAAAGCAATGGCTACTGGCATTTCCTTTAGGCTTTTATGATGGTTTTGCAGGACCAGGGGCTGGCGCATTTTGGACAATCAGCAGCACCAACTATTATCGACAACCACTGCTTTATAGCTGTGGCCTTGCCAGAGCCATGACCTTTGTCAGTAACCTCACCTCATTAGCTATCTTTTTTATATTAGGGCAAGTTAACCTAATATTAGGCTTGTCTATGGGGATATGTATGATGCTAGGCTCATTCATTGGAGCCCGCTCAGCGATAAAATTTGGTGTTCAATTCATCCGGCCTGTGTTTATTATTATCGTTCTTATTATCGCAGTAAAATTAGCTTGGAGTGCATGGTGACAACAAGTGAACTACTCAAACGTCTAAGAGCTCAACATAAACAGTTGGAGCAAGAGGTGTTGCAGCACGACGCCAAGCTCCCCAAGGGGCAGAGACGATTACTGCAAGATACTGAACGCTTTAACGATAGCTTATTTATCCAGACCGGTGCCGAGCTTAAGCCCTGTATCGATCAGATCAGTAAAAGCATTGAGCAACTTGAGAAATTGATCAAAGGAAAAATATCCGCCAACACCATTCTGTTAAGTTGTGAACGTATTCAAGACCGATTTACCGCCGTTAAACGAGCCTTAGCCACCACCTCTTTGGATGTAAAATCTGCAGAGCATCAAAAACAGATGCGCATAGCAAAAGCTCAACAAAGGCGACGCAAGTCACACAGTAATAGCGGCTTCGACTGGATAGCAGCAGGCGTGATGCAAAACAGCCATCAACTCTATGAGGAGCTCAACAAGCATCTGAACTGGGTCAAGGCGTTTGAGCAAAAGATTCAAAATTTGCAATCAGAACTCGAATACTGTCATAGTGCTGACAAAATTAAGAAGCAGAATGAGATCCTTCTTGTCCATCGACGTTTAGGTAAATGTCGACAGGCTATTAGTTACATTGAAGAACGTATCCAGGCGTTTGAACGCCCACACACGCATACATATAGAAGTTTTAAACGTTAAGGAGCTACAATGAAATCTGTTATGCCAATCACCGCCATCATCGCTCTGCTTGGTTCCTCCTCGGCTCTGGCTGCTAATCTCAATATTCCCATGGCATTTGAATACCTTGCAGTCGATGGGCAAAAAATAGAGTCGAGCCTATTTAATCATAAGTCAGATATCGAGCTTAACAATGGCCCCCATAAAATTGCCATCCGTTACCATGACATGGTGCAAGATGATTTCAGTGACGGTGAAAGCTTTATTAAATCATCTCCCTTCATTGTCACATTAACCGTAGATGGCGATCACCAGTACAGCTTACAAGCCTCCGACGGTGAAGTGGTTAAAAATCCTCAAAAATTCGCTAAATCACCCAGTGTTGTGATCACCCGAGCCGATTCAGGTACCGTCGATTACCAAGTCAAGCAGACAAACTTCACCGAAGACTCATTTGTAAATAGCATCTTTGGTGGCGGTAACGGCCAAGATATCTCTAACGTTGCCAGTGCTGCAACAGGTGGTGTAGTGGCAACCTCTTCCACCATCACAGCCCCTGTGAGCAAGCCGGCTCCAATTGATGCCGTAACCGGCGAGAAGGTTAATGATGCTGAACATGCAGAGCAGATGCTGCAATATTGGTGGTTACATGCCGATCAAAAAACCAGAAAAGAGTTTATGAGCTGGGCCATTAAACAGCTGTAAGCCAAATGCAAAAGCATCACACCTCAAATGCCGGCAATTTAGCCGGCATTTTCCTTTGCTAAAACCCACATCAGAAGCTAAAACGCCTAACACAGCCACTATCTCATCTATAAGTAGATTGTTTATCCCTAAGTGAGGGGAAATAATGCCAATCAGGCACTAGAATTATGATTGAGGTATCGTGCATATTTCTTATTGCTGAAAAGTCATTTTGGTAGCACACTAAATTCTGACAAGGTGTCACCCCATCAGAAGCAGCAATGGATAACCAAAATCAGGGAGCATACTATGCAACTAGAGGTTCGAAACTATTACGAAGTGTTGTTAATGGAACTCTTATCGGATGAAGGATTGATCGATGAATTGCCTGAGGAATACTTAGCAGATCTCTGCTGTGTCACCCTCAATCAACTTCCTGTTAGATACATTCGCCACTTAGTTGATACCCACTTTTTTGAAGATTATGCCGAACTTGAGCAGATGAAATCAGAGATCCAAACAGCATTAGAGAAATCCCGCGCCTTTCTCAAATCTAAATTGAAGCAAGATGAGGATTAGTCCTCCCAACTATCCCATCAAGATGATTCAAAAAATCAGCCCAATGACTATCAGTAAAGTGATAACAGTGGGCTTTTTTTCGCTCATGATCTGAGTATGGCGAGCGACTCCGCTTTGTACATCAGCTTCTGTATACATCAAAGTTAGCTAGCCTTCAAATGAAGGCTGATTACATTTCTTGATTAATATTCAGTTGTTTTGTTATTTGGTCGTCTGTTTGAAGGTCGTACCTTTATTGTTATCTATCGCCTCCGGCTGGGAGTATGCAGATACTTCTGCGAGACGCTGTGCATATATCCATATACGCTCTACGACTTCATCCTTGAAGTCGAAGCTCGCAGCCGCATCTACACCTGTTTATTTGTCTCTTCGATTTAGCTGTATTAGGTAAGGCTTTGTAAATCATTTTTGTCCCTTTGTGTTACCTCAAATAATTTGTACTTTGTAGCACTGACCTCTTTGTAATGCTTCGTCTAATTAGTTGAAAAAATTATGATTTATCTTTATCAACAACAGCTTAGTTAAGCGGTATTTGACCGTATTACGGAAAGTAGAGCATGAACACATTGACCTTGCGAGGTCAGACTAAGGTCCATGAACAATGGCTGATGTACTACTTAGCCCATAATACAAAGCAAGATCCAATAAGACAGAAACTTTTGCCATAGAAACCTCGCTCCTGTCATTGTATGGTATTAAAAATTAATCAAAAACGAGTAACTGTAAAGGCTCGTTATGAGAGCTAGTATGGACAGAGTCATTGGCGGTGATGTAATCAACATCGAAGCTCCACAAGATAGGCAATATCTGAAATTCGTTGTTCGTGTTTCTTCTTGCGATTTTGACTCAATTAATGTTCGATTTTACAACTCGAACGGTTCAGCCATTAAGATCGACTTTTCTGAATTAAGAATTGGATTGGTTTGGAACTCAGAAACTGATGTGACGACTTTGGGTGAGTTCGAAGAAGTAAATAAATTTGAAGAAGGTTTTGTAATATTGGGCGATTTTGGCACTATCTATGTGTACTGTGATCAATGCTCGCCCAGTTTAAATACTCTCATAACAAGCTGCTGAATTCAGATTCACCAATGCTGTCATGCAATTTGCTGAGCAACAAAGTAACTAAGACATCCATAATAATTTTTGCACAGCGAGGTTGAATATGGGTTGAACTTCACATCATCTATCTCGACTCAAATATCCACAGATTTTGCATAAGCAGTGCTATCACGGGTTAAGGATGATTTATAGGAAACTAGCGCCTTGCTTGGTATCGACATAACAAACTTCTCTCTTCAGCCTTAACTAAAGACTAGTAGAGGAGGTTTGCATCCACAATTGTGGGGTCTTAGTTATTTTTAGGAAGGGAGAACACCTGAGAGTGCTATAGATAAAAATTTTGAACCTCTATTACTTATTGTCCTTTGTTATTTATTATCAAAGAATTATTAATAACTTATATGCTAGCATTGCCAAAATTTATTATGTAGGTGGATGAATGCCTGTGACAGGAACTGAACCAGAGTTAACAAAAGTTGCAATAGAAACAGTACAAGCTGTATGCAGCTGGAAGCCTGAGCACTATGTTGAGATAATAAAAGAAATTGCTTGGCCTGTAGTTGTCCTTGTTATTAGCCTTAGATACAAAGCCCTCATCGTAACAAGAGTTAAAGCGCTCTTCGAAAACTTACAGCTAGGAAAACTCACATTAGGTACAAGTGGTTTAAGCACTGAATGGCAGTCTAATGATAAACAAAAACCACCACTAACTAATAACAAGATAGAAGGCGACCTCAAAAGTCTAAGCCAGATAAAACTTTACCAAGAGCAAAATGACTCAGAATACATTCAAGATGCAATATTGTTTGTAGAAAAGCAGCTAGACTATCTGAACGTACCATTAGAAGAACAGATTAAATTACTATCCGCTGAATACAGCATACTAGCAGCGACAAACAGATATGTAATGATTAACAACGCTATTTATAAAAGCCAATACAACCTCTTAGTTAACTTATCTCTATCGACCGAAGCAGTAACCTATCAAAATTTGGAAATCTTTTTTAATGCTTTAAAAGCTGATAATCCAGAACATTACGAGAAAACGGATACGCAACTATATCTAAGATTCCTCATTGACTGGAACTTAATAAAAGTTGAAAACAGTTTGTATTCATTAACATTATTTGGATTTTCTTACATAAAGTACATGAAAAAGAATGAAAATATTACTCACTCTTTCCGTAATGTCTAATCCATAATTATAGTAATGAGAGAGTCACTAAGAGACTAACAGGCTCTATTACCTTCCCATATCTATCAGATAAAGGGGTCAGAGCAAATTAGGGAACTAAGATACTTTTCTTATCAATATCAGCTTAATTCGACTCAATGCTCTAACGTGTTTTTGTCCAGAAATGAGACTACTAACAACTTCAATCGAAGAGATACACAACCACGTGTGAACGCGGCTGTGACCTTCCGTGACATGGATGTCACGGTAGAGCCCACAGGGATTGTGCTTGCGGCGTGTCACAGAAGTGTTTACACATTAAGCGAGCCGCAGGCTATAGATTAAATATGAAGTCGTGGTTGATCATAATCCAACCAAACACCAAACCCGCCCAATTAACAAATTCAAAAGATATTTGAAACTTGTTTTCTGGCAAGAAGGCTGACTTTTGTCCAGCGAATATGGAGTGGTACACACGAATTATACAAGTAAACGGGATCACAGAATGTAACTAAGATGAATAGTTAAACAATCAAGTTTAATCAAAGAGTTATTGATGTACTAGAAGGAATTTGGAGGTTCCCCTAGAGCCACACCCCGGCACATGAGTCGCCTGCTGCGGTTGCTCCCTTCCGGGCCTGGCCGAGTTCACAAGTTATCATTGCGGGGGGACCCTAAGGTCACCATTGCTTTCGTCAGGAGTTATCCCTTCGAACGCCGAGCATTATCTACTAACCCCGCCCCGCAATCAAGCCCTTAAACTGCACATAGAGTAAGATAACCGCCAACTGCTGATTCTATAATCAAAATCACTTGGAATATCTTACTTTAAGATTTTTTATTGAGCTATAACACGATCAAAGATCTGTTTTTCTCAACCAGTTTGGCGCCAATCCCTTTCACCTGTTCAAGCTCTTTAACCGCTTTAAAGTTGCCATTGGCTTGGCGAAATTCAATGATAGCCTTAGCTTTTGCTTCTCCAATCCCTTTTAAGCGAACAAGATCTGCCACCTGCGCCGTATTAATATTAATACTAAGGGATTGAGCTTGGGCTTGAGTCGCTGAGTTTTCAACAGGTGTCGGTGTGGCTTTAGGCTTCTGGCCTGCATTAACGCCCAATGAAACAGATGCAAGAAACAGTAAACCAACAATAGTAATGTGATTTTTCATGATATTTCCTTTTAGTTAAATCCATTTAGTATCGCCAATAATCCATTGATCCTTGGCTACCACAAAATGTAGACCAGAGTCTCGATTAGCGCCAATGTTTGACCTTTGAGTGGCATTTGGCTCACGCTGGGTGACACAGATCACAGCTTGAGGTTTTGGGGAAATTTCAGTTTACAGGGGCTGTCTCTCCAAAGAGCCTCTTTTGGAATAAAATGAGATCGCATTTAGATCACAAGCACACAATCCAAGTCACAAAAATGCGATTTATTCGATCTAAACCTGAGTTTTATCGCTTACGACTAGTCATTAAATCACCATCAAAATTGTTTTGTCGATATCGCACATTCGGCTAATGTTGCAGCTCTAATAATAATGATAAGGCCTGAAAAATGTCGATAGAACAAACCGATGATGCTTTGATAGCATCAACATCTGATAACGCACATAGAAAGAAACTACTGATCCTATTCGCCGATATCCTGCTATTTCTTCTACTCTATAATTTTCTCCCGTTCGATGAAGGAGTCAACACTGGCTTCTCAGTGTTAATCTTTATCGCGATCCTCTGGCTGACCGAAGCTATCCATATCAGTATTACCGCCATATTAGTCCCCATCTTAGCGGTGACGTTAGGAGTCTTTGAAACAAAAACGGCAATGAGCAACTTTGCCAACCCCATTATCTACCTATTCTTTGGTGGCTTTGTGCTTGCAGCCGCCCTAAACCATCAAGGGATCGATAAGTTAATTGCCCAAAAGGTGTTAACGGCTTCCAAAGGAAAGCTCAGCCTCGCCTGTATGTTTTTGTTTGGGATCACAGCGCTTCTCTCAATGTGGATAAGCAACACAGCAACAGCGGCTATGATGCTGCCTCTTGCTTTAGGTATATTGCAGCAGCTCGACTTTAAGGAGCACAAGAGCACTTATCTATTTATGCTGTTAGGGATAGCCTATTCAGCTAACATCGGCGGCATAGGCACACTGGTAGGCAGCCCGCCAAACGCCATCGCCGCCGCTCAAGTTGGACTGAGTTTCAGTGACTGGCTTGAGTTTGGCCTGATAACTGTCGCACTTATGCTACCCAGCATGCTGATAGCCCTTTACCTTTTTCTAAGACCAAATTTAAGCGTGATTTGTGAGCTTACTAAATCAGACGCTAAGCTCAACTATCAAGGAAAGTTAACCCTATTAATCTTTATCTCAACGGTCTGTTGCTGGATCTTTAGTAAACCGCTTTCACAAGCTCTGGGAGGCATCCCTCAATTTGATACCATTGTCGCCTTAGGCGCTGTGGTTCTGCTGGCTGGGCTTGGCCTTGTAGAGTGGAAAAAGATTGAACGCACCACAGATTGGGGCGTGTTGATCCTCTTTGGTGGCGGCTTGACCTTAAGTGCTATCTTAAAAGCGACGGGAACCAGTGTGTTTCTCGCCCATTGGGTGACAGATATTTTTGGTAATACTCATATGGCACTGTTTACTTTTGCCGTTATCTTTTTTGTCATCATGCTCACTGAATTTGCCAGCAATACCGCCAGCGCTGCACTACTCGTGCCCGTGTTTGCTGCCATTGCAGAAGCATTAGGTCTCTCTCCGGTAATGCTTTCGGTATTAATCGGGATCGCAGCCTCCTGCGCCTTTATGCTTCCCGTTGCCACCCCACCTAACGCCATCGTGTATGGCTCTGGGTTTATTAAGCAATCAGAGATGATGCGCGCTGGTGTAATTATCAACTTTGTCAGCATGTTTGTGCTTTATATCATCGCTCACACCTTCTGGAGCTTTTAATACCAGTTGCATTAAGTATCTGACTATTCAGCGGGAGTTCAAAGCGCTGTAGGCAAGGCTGGGTATCGAAGCTAATAGTTATTCTATATCTAGAGACCCAAACGCAGCATAAAGTGCTTTGAAACCCGCACTATGTGAGCGTCTCAGGATTTCCTCTTCTGCTTTGCATTGACTTAAAAGGGAATAACCATTTCTTAGTTAATGCGCCTTGAATAGAAAACCCTGAGGCACTCTGAATTGATTACATAATTAATGCAATTGGTATAACTATAGCCATAAAAAAACCGCGCTCAACAGCGCGGTTTTTTATCAAAGGTGTTGGCTAAACCAAGGCCAAAGCCTGCTCTAAGTCACTTATCAAATCTTCTACAGACTCCAGTCCCACAGATATTCGCAATAAGCTCTCGCCAATACCAGCAAGCTCCCTCTCCTGTTCGGAGTAAGGGGAGTGAGTCATCGAAGCTGGATGTTGAATAAGAGACTCGGCATCGCCTAAACTAACGGCAATAGAAAATAGCGTTAAGCTGTTAATAAACTGCAGGGACTGCTCCATTGCGCCATTTAGCTCGAAGGCAATCACCCCACCGGCTCTTTTCATCTGAGTACCAAGCAGTGGGTAACCACTATGCCCCTCAAGACCTGGGTAATACACTTTAGTCACTTTTTCATGGTTTAGCAGGTAATACGCCAAGCATTCAGCATTATCACAATGTCTGGCTAGTCTTACATCTAGCGTCTTAAGACCACGCAGTATCAGCCAAGCATCATGGGGAGATAACACACCGCCCAAGTCCTTCACGGTTTCATATTTAATCTGCTCTATCTGCTCATTGCTACCGCATATCACCCCAGCAATCACATCACCATGACCATTAAGGTACTTGGTCGCACTATGAACAACGATATCGATCCCATGGGTCAAGGGTTGCTGTAACAGGGGGGTCATAAAGGTGTTATCGACAATACTCACTAACTTGTTTGCTTGAGCAATCTTTGCGATAGCATCTAAGTCGAATACGTCTAAATGAGGATTTACCGGGGTTTCACAAAACAGCACTTTGGTTGTGGGTTTAATCGCTTCTTTAATGGCTGATAGGTCATTAAAATCGACTAAGGTAACCTCGATGCCAAATCGTAAAAATTGTGCTGTCATCAGGGAGAAAGTGCAACCATATACAGCCTTAGATGCCACAAGATGATCGCCATGCTGCAGATTGGCCAACAGCGCAGATGACACAGCAGCCATGCCCGACGCTGTCGCAACAGCGGCCTCAGCACCTTCAAGTGCAGCCATCTTACGTTCTAGTTCCGCTGTGGTTGGATTACCTAAGCGGGTGTAGATATAACCGGGTTGATCGCCGGCAAATCTCTCACCTCCCTGTTCAGCACTATCAAAAACAAAAGTCGCACTTTGGCATAAAGGGGTTACCAGTGCGCCAGAACTACTTCTAATATGTCCTGCATGGATCACTTTTGTGGCTAATTTCCATTTGTCTTGCATAAATCTCTCCGAGGTCAGCATTCGCGGTTAGTTTTATAATTGATGCGAATGTATAACTAACCTTGAACCGTATCAGCCCTTTGAGTAAACCTAACAGACAAATTAATCAATCGTGCTTTGTAAAATCTTTGTTACGAATAGGCTCTTTTGTCATAATCCCGGATGAGAACTCTTTGAGCTCTAATAGCAACTCCTTATGGATACCTGAGAGTTTTGGCCTTGCTCCCTCTTTAAATGAGATTGGACGACAAAGCGCCATGGCCTGATAACCTAATCTGGCTGTCAGCAAGCCGCCGCCGAGTCCCTGAGCTAACCGAGCCGACAGCTTTCCGGTCATCTCAACCGAAAGTAACTGAGTACCGAGATCGGTCGCCACCTCACTCGCTCCTGCATAGATAATATTGACGATAACGCCGCGTATCAGTTTTATACGGCTCCAGTAACCAAGCTCTATTCCATAGCACTCGGCAATCTTGTAGATCATGCGTTGGTTACGCCAAAGGATTATCGCCATATCCAAGACCGCAAGTGGGCTTGCTGCCAATAATAACGCTGACTCTTGGGCAAAGCGTCGCACGAGCTTTTTGGCTTTCAGATCTCTATCTGATAAAACCAGATCATCAAATAGGATAAGCTTTTCTGCATCATTGTGCTCATCTCGTACAGAAGCAAGATAAGGCTCAAGCGAAACCTCACTAGGTAACTTGTCTATCAAGCGGTTAATAAACTTATCCGCTTCACCGGACTGTAGGCTTTGAGATAAGCGATCGCCAACTTGCTGACTCTCCTCCACTGATTTAAGTCTGACAAGTTTACGCCACTCGCTTAGCGCGATATTGCCCGCCCATAAAACCACCACAGAGATAACACTAAAATACAAACCAAATAACCAAGGGCTCTCTACCCAGGCCGCTTTCAACCCTAACAGTGTTTCGGTAACGATAAGCAGACCGACTCCAATACAAGAGAGCTTAGCAAGCAAAGACCAAGGTTTTCTTCGCTTAACTTTATCGTGTGTTTTCCCTAGTTTGTCATCAACCACAGCCCCTATGTCATCATCGCTGTTAGCAGGCTCAGTTATCACCTCTGGAATAAACTGCAGCTCTTTTTCATCAAAATGTTGAGCACCCCGTAACTGAGGCTCAGCCTCTTGGGCATGAGCATCAAAACGTTGAGACTTTTTTAAACTGGTTTCATCTTTCATCTGGACTCTCAGTGGAGACAAAGCGTTATCTTAATTTGTCACCCAAAATATATTGTAAAAGGTGATCTAGCCTAATATGGCTAAAATCGGCTCCCTCGGTTTCAGCTTCAATGAGCGGAGGAGCAAACTGCATAAAGTCAAAACCTTGAGTATCCCAAAATTCACTTTTAGGCAGGTTTCTAGGAACTTCACCAGGATATAAGGTAACAGGCTCTCCAGTGGACAGCGCTCGTCCATGAACAACTTCGACCTCTGTGCTTCCCGATTTGACCATGGCATGTTTGGTGGCTTTAATCGCACTGATTGCCATCACCTCAACATCACAGCCCTCAAACTTGGCTTGCTTCTGACTCTGCTTAACCAATTGAGTGAGCAATGAAAGCACATTACCTTGTTGATCCCGAGTGATATGATCCACCTTGCTCGCGGCAAACAGTAACTTATCTATTCTCGGGGAAAACAAGCGCTTTAATAGGTTAGACTGGCCAAACTTAAAGCTCTCCATGATGCCGTTAAGAGCCTGAGTCATATCATCAAACTGCGCTTTACCTCTATTTAAAGGGGTAAAACAATCCACCAAAAGAATTTGGCGGTCAAACTGGGCAAAATACTCCTTGTAAAAGGGAGTGATCACTTTGGCTTTGTACTCATCAAAACGCTTCATCAGCACGTGATAAGCTGAGTCTACATCATCTTTCTCGCGCTCAGCGAGCACGCTGTCAGATAGACCAAATAGGGGGAAAAAGGCCAGTACTGGTGCATCGGCTAACTCACCGGGAAGTAACATTCTCCCTGGCTGAGCATAATAAAATCCGTGATTATTCACACTGTCTAAAAGCAGCTGCTGATACAAGGCCGCTATCTGTTTTAACTCAGCCTCATCGGCTTTAGCCGAGAGATTGAGCCCAGCAAGTGCTTCAGAAAAGGCTGGATAGTAGCTTGAGCTTTTCAACACCTGCTCACGTTGACTCTGCACCACTGACCACTGACGATATGTCTGCTTTAACATGGGCAGATCAAGCAGCCACTCCCCAGGATAATCAACAATATCAAGATAGAGCGTTGCACTATCGGTCAGTTTAGCCAATATGCCCTTTTCGGGTTGGTAGCGTATCGCGAGTCTCAACTCACTGATACTTCGTGTCGATGCTGGCCAATGTGGTGGAGAAGATCTTAATGCACTCATCGCCTGTTCATAATCAAAACTTGCGACGGTTAAATCTGGTTGTAGGTCCCGCTTTACACCATATAAGCGCGCTTCACGGCTCACCTGCCATAGAGGTAATTGGTTACTCTCCCCAATTACACCTGAGTTTAATAGCTGGTCCACAAGCCCAGTGATAAAAGCCGTTTTACCTGCACCAGAAAGGCCTGTAACAGCAAGACGGATGTGTCTGTCAGAGGTTCTATGGGCAAGGGCTTTTGTAGTGTGGGAAACTTTTTTGCTTAACTTAGAAAAAGAGCGATTAATACGACTCATAAACACTTCTTAAAGTTATCTGGGCGGAGAGTCCGCCCATTGGAGTGATTAAAGATTATTGATCTCTTGTTTAAGATCGAAGTTATCAGATGTAACGTGACGTTCCAACTTTTGAAGTCTAGTTTCTAGGGCTCTAAAGTTTTCACTCACATCACGAAGTGCCATCTTCGCTGGTTCTCCCGCTTGCCAAACCTTCTTCTTAATCTCGATATCTTTCTTCACTTTCGCATCTGACTTCTCAGTACCGGGTTTTGCATCCAATATTACCCACAATAAGATGTAGATGAATAATACTGGACCGCCTCCCCCTAAAAGGAAAATCGATGCAGCTGCGACACGGACCAGCCAAGTTTCGAAATTAAAGTAGTCGGCTATTCCTGCACAGACACCGGCAACTTTACCTGACTGGGGGATACGATATAGGGTGCGGCCATCTGCTTTACTCATTTTCATTCCTCCAATTATGTTGCGTTTCAACGTTTGGGTTTTGCAGTGATGTTGTAACCTGTTGGTTACTCATCACGCGTCCTCCATTGTGGGGCTTCTGTGTCTAAAATCGCTTCCAATGTTTCTATACGTTGAGCCATCTTATCGGCTCTCGTAATTAGCTCATTTAACTGTGTAAACTCTTCTTCAGTAAGTCCCTGGCTCACTTGACGCTTACTACGATAGTGAAGTATCAGCCATATGGGAGCCACAAATATTAGAAAGATAATAATTGGGGCCATTAAAATATCCATGTTCATAACTCACCTCTGAATGGTTACTATTTTGTTTTTGTTTTCGCTTTTGATTTGTTAGCACTTACTTTAGCTTTTAAGGCTTCAAGCTCAGCAGATACTGAATCCTCAGCTTCTAAAGCGGCAAACTCATCATTCAGATTTTTCTGGTTGCCTAAGTCATAAGCATCAACTTGAGACTCTAAACTCTCAACACGACGTTCATACTGCTCAAACTTGTTCATCGCATTATCAATCTTGCTCGAATCAAGCTGCTTCTTCACCTCTAAACGTGAACTCGCAGTCTGCTTGCGCATAATAATAGTCTTTTGACGAGCCTTAGCATCAGCTAACTTCTCCTGTAGCAAGTTAACCTCATCTTTAAGACGGGTGATCTGCTCCTCAACAACCACTAGCTCTTGAGTTAATGTTGCAGCCAGTTCAGTAGCTTTCTGCTTTTCAATCAGTGCTGCTTTTGCCAAATCTTCACGATCTTTTGATAAGGCTAGCTCAGCTTTGCTCTGCCAATCTTGAACTTGCTCCTGTACCTTAGCGATACGACGAAGTAGCTCTTTTTTCTCAGCGAGTACCTTAGCTGAAGTAGAACGAACCTCCACCAAAGTGTCTTCCATCTCTTGAATAATTAGGCGTACCATTTTTTCTGGATCTTCAGCCTTATCAAGTAGTGAGCTGATGTTTGAATTAATGATATCTGCGAAGCGAGAGAAAATTCCCATAATACTGTCCTCAAAATTAATGTTGGTTTCGTAGATAGTAATTCACTTTCTGTGCCAACTTTTCATAATTTATAAAATACAATAACTTAACCAATATATTAACTTTTTCTTTCTTTTATTAACAGGGGGACTTATTATTATTTTCACCAACTATTAGCGTGAAAGACTAAAACTTACTGTGGCAAATCAATTTCAGCAAGATAATCTTATCGGTCAATCGAATGCTCTATTAGAAGTATTGGAGCATGTCTCTCAAATTGCACCTCTTTCTAAGCCAGTGCTTATTATTGGGGAACGCGGTACAGGTAAAGAGCTTATCGCAGAGCGTCTGCACTATTTATCTAAGCGTTGGGATCAAAATTTTATTAAGCTCAACTGCTCCTCCTTAAGTGAAAACTTACTCGAAAGTGAACTTTTTGGTCACGATGCTGGTGCATTTACTGGCGCGAGTAAAAAACATGAGGGCCGTTTTGAACGTGCCAATGGCGGTACCCTGTTTCTTGATGAGCTCGCCAATACCTCAGGTTTAATCCAAGAGAAGCTACTTCGTGTCATTGAATATGGCGAGTTTGAGCGAGTTGGCGGCAGCAAAACTGTACAAACAGATGTCAGACTTATCTGTGCAGCCAATGAAGATCTCCCCTCTTTAGCTGAGGCTGGTGAATTTCGTGCTGATCTACTCGACCGCTTAGCTTTCGATGTGATCACCTTGCCACCACTGAGGCACCGTACCGAGGATATCAAACCATTAGCCGAGTATTTTGCCATCGGTATGGCTAGACAACTTAAACTAGAACTGTTTGAAGGTTTCAGCCCCCATGCGATGCAGCAACTGACGGACTATGCGTGGCCTGGAAATATTCGTGAACTGAAAAACGTGGTTGAGCGAAGTGTTTATCGTAATGCAGACTCTGATTCGGCAATCGAAAATATCATTCTCGATCCTTTCGCTTCTCCCTATCGCCCAACTAAAAGAGTGAAAACCATAGAGAGGCAGCAACCAGCTGCAAGTGTAGAGGCAAACGATCAGCCAGCAGAGCCGAATAGTAAAGCTACGCAAACTTGCTCAACATTACCTCCTCAGTTCCCCATCGACTTTAAAGAACATTGCGAAGGTTTGGAGATCACCCTACTTAAGCAAGCATTGGAAGCTGGCCAATACAATCAAAAGAAAACCGCTGAGCTATTGGGGTTAAGTTATCACCAACTTAGAGGCATTTTAAAGAAATATAACCTGTTGGATAAGGCGTGATTGGCTTTTATAGCATAAGCGCATTGCTCATCTGTTGGCAGCACTGTTAAAATGATCACTTAAGCCCAGAATAAATGAATATTTGATGAGAATGCTGATAAAGCGTCTATCGGGATACGCCACACTCACTTGCTTGGTGATACTTGCAGCAGGGTGTGGGCCCAAAAAAGTTCCGCCTGGTTTGGTCTATTGCTCTGAGGGAAACCCAGAGTCTTTTAATCCTCAGTTAGTGACCTCTGGGACCACTGTTGACGCTACATCACAGCAGATTTATAGCAGTCTAATCGATTACGATGGTAAATCTGCTCAAATTGTTCCCTCATTGGCGAGCAAATGGCAAATTAGTGATGATGAGCTTACCTACACTTTCACCCTAAGAGAGAACGTCAGCTTTCACCAATCTAGCACCTTTACACCAACGCGGTATTTTAATGCCGATGATGTGCTATTTTCTTTTAATCGCATTATCGATCCTCAGCACCCTTTTCATCTTGTTTCCAAAACGGGTTACCCCTTTTTTCAAAGTATCGGCTTTGATAAACAGATCAACCAAATCGAAAAAGTCTCAGATAATGAAGTCGCTTTTCACCTAAACACCCCAGATGCTTCATTCCTCTCTAATCTCGCTTCCGGTTTTGCCGTGATCCTTTCACAGGAGTATGCACAGATACTGGCAACACGAGAGCAGAAAGCGCAAATAGATAGGTTACCCATTGGCACTGGGCCATTTCAGCTCAACAAATATGTTAAGAATGAGTATATTCGTTACCACAGAAATGAGCAGTATTGGCGAACCTTGCCAAAATCAGAGCTACTGGTTTTTGATATCACCCCTAAGAGTACCTCTAGGCTAGCAAAACTTATCACTGGTGATTGCAGCGTGTCGGCGCTCCCCAAAGCCGGAGAGCTCGAAGTGGTTTTGGCTCATGATGAGCTAGAGATAGATTCTCAACCTGGTTTTAACGTCGCTTTCTGGGCTTTTAATACCCAAAAACCTCCTTTCGATGACATGAGAGTCAGGCGTGCTTTGGCTCATGCCGTCGATAGAGAAAATATTCTGCGCGCCGTATACCAAAAAACAGCAGTTAAGGCCACAGGACTTCTGCCTCCCATGTCTTGGGCATATTCGGAAAATAAACCGATTATCAATTATGATCCTCAAGAAGCCAGACGCTTACTCGAAGAGGCGGGGATCACTGAGCTAACCATCGATATTTGGGCGATGCCTGTTGCCCGAATTTATAACCCTAATGCCCTAAAGGCTGCAGAGTTAATCCAAGCCGATTTGGCCAATATCGATGTAAAAGTGAATATAATCAGTTATGACTGGAGTGTGTTTAATCAAAAACTAAGCCAACGTGATTATGATTCTGTGCTCATTGGGTGGACCGCAGATAATAGCGACCCTGACAACTTCTTCACCCCTATTTTAAGCTGTGCATCTGTCTCATCTAGCAGTAATCGCTCCCGTTGGTGTCATCCAGATCTGGACTTAATCTTAGCTCAAGCGCGGGCAACTACGGATAGGGAGGAGAGAAAAAACTTCTACCAAGCCGCTGAAGCCATTTTTGCTTCAAAACTTCCTATGCTTCCTCTCGCTCACGCAACTAAGCTCGCCTTTAAGCATAAAGGTGTCAATGAGATGAAATTGACCCCATTTGGTGGGATCTCATTTACTGGTACTGAGATAGAAACAAGTGAAACCACAACGGCACAAGAAGAGGCATTACAATAATGGCCCGTTACCTTTTAAGAAGACTTAACCTCTTTCTGGCGACCTCATTAGTGCTGTTTGCCGTACTCTTTATGGTCACCAGTCAGTTTCCCGTTGAGCAAAGGTTCGCCCTTACCGGAATTCAGTCCCCAAGTGCAGAGCAGATAACCCAAATAGAGGAAGACTACAAATTAAACAGTGGTAAATTCAATCAATTTATCGCTTACCTGCAGCAAAGACTTGGCGGAAACCTTGGTATCTCTGCCACCTCACAGCGCCCTGTTGCAGATGAGTTAGCATCGGTGCTGCCTGCCTCATTTGAGCTAGCTGCCGTGGCAGGTTTTTTAGCACTGGCATTTGGATTACCACTTGGGATTTTAGCATCACTTAGTCGACATAAAGTCACCCAACATACCATTATGGCCATCACGTTAACGGGCTACTCTATCCCAGTGTTCTGGCTTGGACTCACTCTCTCGTTGTGGTTTGGCGTACAGTTAGGCTGGTTACCTATTTCAGGCAGACTTAATCTGCTCTATGAGATAGAACCTGTCACAGGCTTTATTCTTATTGATACCTTAATATCCAGCTCTCCCTATAGCACCTCGGCTTTCCTTGATGCTCTGCTGCACATTATTTTGCCCGCAGTGACACTGGCAGTCTTACCTTTTACAGTTGTAGTTAGGATCACCCGCGCAGCCATGATATCCATTATGGAGCAAACCTATATCAAAGCTGCAGAGGCCAGAGGATTACACACTTCACGAATTGTACTGCGTCATGCTCTGCCCAATGCGTTGATCCCTGTGATTAAAAACCTAGGGTTAATGCTAGGCACATTTGCCAGTTACGCCATCGTAGTAGAGGTGATCTTCTCATGGCCTGGCGTCGGCGCTTGGTTAGTTTCGGGAATTTATCAACGTGACTACACTGCAATACAGGGAGGTGTGCTTGCCGTGGCATTAATCATCATCTTCTTAAGTATTATGATAGAGGTCTTACACACGACCATGAACCCCTTGAGCAGGAAAGAACTCTATGCCTCAAATTAAGATCTATCAGGGAGATGAGATCCCCTCCCCCATGCTCAAGATCTGGCACACTTTTGCAGATAATCCATTTGCATTTGCTGGTTTATGGGCTGTTGTTGGTTTTCTTCTACTGGCCGTTTTTGGTCCGTTTATCGCACCCTACTCACCTGAACACCAAGATCCCCATGCGCTACTTCTAGCGCCATCTTGGGATCCTGCAGGGACAGTCGAACACTTTCTTGGAACCGACGATCTAGGTAGGGATATCTTTAGCCGTCTCCTTCATGGCGCGCACCTCACCTTTGGTGTAGCACTCGGAATTGTATTGACCTCACTGGTACTTGGTTTCATCATAGGTTCAATCTCCGGCATGATGAAAGGGCTAAAATCCAGTATTTTGAGCCATCTTCTCGATGCTCTACTCTCTATTCCCTCTCTGTTAATGGCTATCTTGGTTGTGGCTGTTATGGGTCCGGGACTTAATAATGTATTTTGGGCGGTGGGGATCGCACTGACCCCCCAGTTTGTTCGTGCCATACATCAAGCGATACATGAAGAACTTCAAAAAGAGTATGTCAAAGCGGCAAAACTTGATGGTGCTAACCCCATTCAGATATTTTGGTATGTCATCATGCCAAATGTCTGGGATACGGTTATCATCCAAACGACCTTAGGGATCTCTGCGGCGATATTGGATATTGCTGCGCTAGGCTTTCTAAATTTAGGGGCTCAAGCACCGAGTCCAGAGTGGGGGGCGATGGTATCTCAGGGAATGGATAACATTTTAACAGCGCCTTGGACTGTAACAATTCCAGGTGTAGCCATTCTGTGTAGCGTTCTTGCAATTAATTTAGTCGGTGACGGCTTACGGTCGGCACTGTCGCCGATCAATAACTAACTCTTAATATTATGCCTTTACTCGATATAAGAAACTTAACCATAGAGCTCGACACCCCTCACGGCCGTGTTAAAGCTCTTGAACGAGTCAGCCTAACGGTTAACCCAGCAGAGGTACATGGACTCGTTGGTGAATCAGGCTCTGGCCGTAGCCTACTGGCTCGCGCAATTTTAGGGATCCCTGGACATAACTGGAGCATTACTGCCGACCGCATGATGTGGGATGGGCGTAACTTGCTGGAGATGAGCCCAAAACAGCGACGTAACTTAATGGGAAGCGAGATATCCATGATATTTCAAGACCCATCGAGTAGCCTAGATCCTGTGATCAGTATCGGCGATCAGCTCATTGAAGCGATGCCATCCCATAAAAACATCCCCTTTTGGCGCAGAGGCAAAAAGAGAAAACAGACAGCCGAGAAGTGGCTGCACAAGGTCGGCATAAAAAACACTGACAGAGTGATGTCCAGCTATGCATGGGAACTCTCTGAAGGTGAGTGCCAAAAGGTCATGATAGCGATGGCTGTCGCCAATCAACCCCGCTTACTCATCGCAGATGAGCCAACAAACTCGATGGAAGTACAGACTCAAGCTCAGATCTTCAGGCTCTTGAGTAAACTTAATCAACTTCAGGGCGTATCAATACTGCTCATAAGTCATGAGCTAGAGACACTCTCTATGTGGTGCGATCAACTCTCAGTGATGTATTGTGGCCAGGTTATGGAATCGGGCCCCACATCAGAGATAGTTGAACGCCCTTTTCACCCCTACACAAAAACACTTTTGGACAATATTCCGAACTATTCAGGCACTATGAATCACAAAAGTATGATGCCTACCCTACCGGGATCGGCACCAGCCCTACAGCATCTCCCTATCGGATGCCGGCTAGGTCCAAGATGTCCAGAAGCACAAAAAAAATGTGTGAATAAGCCCAATTTATGTCACAAAAAGAACCGCTATTTCGCATGCCATTTTCCGTATCATGAAGAGCAATGTAATGACGACTCCACTCCTTCAAGTTAATGAGTTAAGTAAGCGTTTTGATACTGGTTACAGAAGATTCAAGCGAACCTACAATCAAGCCCTGCACCCAGTATCATTTGTCTTAAACAGGGGGGAAACCTTGGCTGTTGTGGGCGAAGCTGGCTCAGGAAAAAGTACACTGGCGCGTATTCTTGTGGGTGCAGAGGATAGAACAACTGGCGATATCTTATTTGAAGGTGAAGCCTTAGAGTTAAGAAACCTCAAGCAGAGATGTAAGTTAATCAGGATGATTTTCCAAGATCCTAACACCTCATTAAACCCCAGGTTAACCATAGGTGAACTGCTTGACGAGCCTCTCAAATTCAACACCAATCTTGACGTCAAAGAGCGTAAAGCTCAGGTGATAGACAGATTAAAAAAAGTGGGATTGCTGCCTGAGCATGCCGAGTTTTATCCTCATATGATCTCTGAGGGGATGAAACAGCGTGTCGCTGTTGCCCGGGCTCTCATGCTCAACCCTAAAATAATCATTGCCGATGAAGCCTTGACTGCGCTCGACCTTTCGGTACGTTCACAAATATTGAATTTACTACTGAAACTCCAAAAAGAGATGGGACTTTCCTATATTTTTGTATCCCATAACCTAAATATTATTAAACATTTCAGTGATAAAATAATGGTATTACACAAAGGTGAGATGGTTGAAAAAGCCACAACAGAGGATCTGTTTAATTCACCACAACATGAATACACACAAAGACTTATTCAAGAGCAAGATCTACTTAATCATAAGCGGGGCTAATAGTATAACTGCTCCAACCACTCGCTATTTCAGGATTTTTAATCAAAAAAAAGTGCCTTTTACCCTTTGATTAATTATCCTATCGTCACTTTTTTAAGAGAAGCAGAAAAATGATAATCAAACCTAAAACACGTGGCTTTATCTGTACCACCACTCACCCTGTTGGTTGTGAAGCTAATGTACTCGAACAGATCAATACAACTAAAGCGAAAGGTCCAATTACCAACGGCCCTAAAAAAGTATTAGTTATCGGTTCTTCTAGTGGCTATGGTCTATCTTCACGTATCGCTGCCGCCTTTGGCAGTGGCGCTGCAACTCTTGGTGTCTTTTTTGAAAAGCCAGGCACTGAGAAAAAGCCTGGTACAGCGGGTTGGTATAACTCAGCCGCATTCGACAAGTTTGCAAAAGCAGATGGCCTTTACTCTAAGAGCATCAATGGCGATGCATTTAGCCATGAAGCTAAACAGAAAGCGATCGATCTTATAAAAGCTGACCTTGGCCAAATCGACATGGTTGTCTACTCACTTGCCTCCCCTGTACGTAAGCTACCGGACTCAGGCGAGCTAATTCGCTCATCACTTAAGCCTATTGGTGAAACCTACACAGCAACAGCGGTGGACACTAATAAAGACCTGATCATTGAAACCAGTGTTGAGCCTGCTAGCGAGCAAGAGATCCAAGACACAGTCACCGTAATGGGTGGAGAGGATTGGGAATTATGGTTAGCAGCACTATCTGATGCCGGTGTACTGGCCGACGGCTGTAAAACTGTCGCCTACAGCTATATCGGTACCGAGCTTACTTGGCCTATCTACTGGCATGGCGCGCTTGGTAAAGCCAAAATGGATCTAGACCGCGCAGCTAAAGCACTGGATGAGAAACTATCAACAACAGGTGGTAGCGCTAACGTTGCAGTACTTAAGAGCGTCGTCACCCAAGCAAGCTCTGCTATTCCCGTTATGCCTCTTTATATCGCAATGGTATTTAAGAAGATGCGTGAAGAGGGTCTGCACGAAGGCTGTATGGAGCAGATAAACCGTATGTTTGCGGAGCGCTTATACCGTGAAGACGGTCAAGCACCTCAAGTGGACGATGCGAACCGTCTTCGCCTTGATGATTGGGAACTTCGTGAAGAGATCCAGCAGCACTGTCGTGACTTGTGGCCATCGGTAACTACCGAGAACTTAAGCGAGCTTACTGACTACCGTGAATACAAGGATGAGTTCTTGAAGCTATTTGGTTTCGGTGTCGAAGGTGTTGATTATGATGCCGATGTTAACCCAGAGGTTAACTTTGACGTTGAACAGTTTTAAAAACAGCCAAATAAACTGTACAAAATAAAAACTAAGGTGCGTTACTTCAAAAAGTAGCGCATTTTTTTTATTTTAAGTTCCTCATTTGAAAGTAATAATCTAAAATCCGCGCTTCTTACTTATGCCAATAAAGGTAATAAAAAATGAAAATTAGTGCTCGCAATTCATTGAACGGAAAAATCAAATCAATCGCTGAAGGTTCAGTGAACAATGAAGTGGTTATTGAACTTGCACCAGGTGTAGAGATCACTTCTGTAGTGACTAAAGCATCATGTGAAAGTTTAGGTCTTGTTGTTGGTGGCAGCGCTTACGCTATCATCAAAGCAAGCAACGTAATGGTTGCTGTAGATTAACATACCCAAGCTACCTCAAGATGCTCATTTCAGAGCTCCCGTAGGATAGCTGAACAAGGCAGTGATTGAGGAGAATGGTTATTCCCTTGTTGATATCACTAACGCAGTGCAGCGGTTCTACGGGAACTCCCGAAGGGCATGGCGAGAAGCAACATTTTTCTGTGTTATGAAATATTGAATTAGAATAACTAGTCCTACTATTTCATGCCTTGAACTCTGTCACTTCTCGACATGCTGAACCCTGCACCTTGAAGTTGTTTGGGTATAATAACAAGCGTTATTGCTTTTCAATGCAATATACTGAAAAGTATATTGCATTATCTCCCCTCCCCCCACTAACCCAGTCCTCATAATAGTCCTCAGCTCAAACAAGATAAGCCTCACAGCTCCGCTTACCCTTTGCTTACTTCATTAGTGATTAAGCTAGAAATAGCAAAGAGATCCGTGGAGGAAATGACGAAAAATGTCTGGAACCTTATTTATCAACAAATAGGGCCATGTGCAAAAAAGGTCAGCAGATGCTGACCTTTTTATTGGGTTAGTGCTTACTCAATTTATTGTACAGATGAGTAAACCACTTCACTGTTAGCTTTTAGTGTTGCGATAAGCGCACGGTAACTGCCTTCACTGTATTGGGCATTAAGTCGCTGCTTAAGTGCACCTAGCATGTTCTCATCGATGCCTTGAGCTGCATTGACTTTATCAAGCACAATCACTGCATAACCAGAAGCAAGTGCTACGGTATCAACAACAGCACTGTCCGCTGGCTGAGCCATCTGGAATGCCTTGTTGATGATAGCGCCATCAATATCTTGCTCAAAACGCCCTGCATTTGTCTTAGTGACAAACTCAACCTCAGTACTAGGGAAAGCTGTCATCAGCTCCTGAGCCTGCTCTCTAGCAACCTCATTAGCTTGTTCCTGCTGTAGTCGCTGAACAATACCTGATTTCACTTTATCAAAAGCAACCGTTCCTGCAGCCGTGTGAGACTTAATACGGATCACCATAGCGTGATTAGCATCAACCTCAATCACATCACTGTTCATACCATCGAGTAGAACACTGTCTGAAAACGCCGCTTTTAATACATCAGGCTTATCGAAAGGAGCTGGCGCACTGTTTCTTGCAAATACAGGTGTCGTTTGCACTTCAACACCTAACTCTTTCGCAGCTTCACTTAACGTATCAGGTACTTCGTAACTGACGTCTGCTAATGTTTGCTGTAGGCCGAAATACGTATCGATAGCATGCTTCTCTTTAAGCTGAGCAAGTATTTTAGCTTTGACGTCTTCAAATGGCGCTTCGGCACCAGGCTGTAGATCAAGTAACTTGATGATGTGGTAGCCAAAGCTCGTCTTAACTACGGCTGAGTATTCACCATTTGAAAGAGAGAAGAGCACGTCATCAAACTCTGGCTCCATCACCCCTTTCTCAAACCAATCCAGCTGTCCACCTTGCTCACCGCTAAAGGTATCTTCAGATTCTGTTTTGGCCAATTCAGCGAACTCTTCACCTGCCTGCAACTTAGCGTAGATAGCATCAGCTTTTGCTTTCGCCGCTGACTCATCATCACCTAAGTTAACAAGAATATGCGCAGCTAAACGCTTTTCAGGCTTTAGATACTGCTGCTTATTCTCGTCATAATAAGTTTGTGCCTCTTCATCGGTCACTACCACGTCGTTTGCCATATCTTTTGCATTAAGCTCAATATATTCAAGGCTAAGGGTTTCTGGACTCATGAACTGAGCTAGGTTGGCATCATAAAAAGCTCTAGCATCTTCATCAGATACTACGGCCTGAGCGATATAAGGAGTGGCATCAATAACATGATAGCGAATATCGCGTGTTTGCCCTTGAATTCCAGCCAAGTAATCGGCTTCACTAGGCAATACAAACTCAGAACCAACTAAAGAGGCAACCAACTGGCGACGAGTCATATCGGTACGCATCATGTCTCTGAATGAGTTGGCTTGGTAACCTAACTGACGAAGGATTGCTTGATATCTATCATTATCAAACTTTCCATCAGTTTGAAATGCAGGCTCAGTCATAATTGCCGTTCTAATCTGCTCATCAGACACACGCAAACCGAGTTCAGTCGCGCTCTGATCCAGTAGTTTTTCAGCAACAAGACGCTCTAAAACACTCTGCTTTACGCTGGCTAAATAACTGTCATCAGCAGCCAGTGCTTCAAACATCTCGCCTAATTGTTGCTCTAAACGAGCACGTTCACTTTGATAGGCCTGTTCCAAAGCTGATTCACTGATCTCTTCACCGTTAACAGTAGCTGCAGCAGCCTCTGTCGATGAACCTAAATAGCTACTCACGCCAGTAAATGCAAAGGAAAGTATCACTAGAACCAGAATGCTTTTTGCAATCACGCCCTGTGAGCCTTCGCGAATCTTCTCTAACATTGGATATCTCGCTCGTTGCGATAAAAAAATAAAAAGGCGCATCACGGTGTTCGAGATGCGCCTTTTCGTAAACATTAGGGTTTAGCGGAGTGTTTCACTCAACAGAACCCTATCATACTTAACTATTTATAAAAGCACCGCCAGAAGCAGTGCTTTTATCTCTATAAGAAGCTTTAAAGAAAGTATGAAGCCTTACAAAAAGGCTAAAAACTATCTTAGTTTACAGCGTCTTTCAGAGCTTTACCTGCTTTGAATGCAGGAATGTTAGCTGCAGCGATCTTGATCTCAGCACCCGTTTGTGGGTTGCGACCAGTACGCTCTGCGCGTTGACGCACTTCGAAAGTACCAAAACCAACAAGAGAAATCTTATCGCCATCTTTTAAGCCGTCAGTAACTGCTTCAATGAAAGAATCTAATGCACGGCCAGCAGCGGCTTTAGAAATGTCAGCACCAGAAGCGATTTTCTCGATTAGTTCAGATTTGTTCATGTCATCCCCTTGAATGTAATTTTTGTGTCGCAACCATCTCCTTCTCTGGAATGGTCTGCGGAGGCTTTTATAACAAGCTTGAAACTAAAGTTCAAGCTCTACTGGAAAAGCATATAAATATAATTGGAAATAGCTCAAAACCAGCAGCCCCAAGGGCTTGAGGGCGATGAGCTAACCACAGACCTAGGCTACCACAGCTAGCGACTTTAAAAAGCCCCTTTTTGCACTTTTTTTGCAGCATTTCGCTATTTTCATGAGTTAACCCAAGTTTTTCACGATTTCAAAGCCTTCAATTGGTCGTTCTAACGCCAATTTAAGCACTTCGTCAACCCAACGCACCGGATGAATTTCAAGATCGGCAACCACATTTGCCGGAATTTCCTCCAGATCACGCTCGTTTTCTTGCGGAATTAAGACAACTTTTGTGCCTCCACGGTGAGCTGCAAGTAATTTCTCCTTCAAGCCACCAATAGGAAGTACCTCACCACGCAGAGTAATTTCACCTGTCATGGCGACATCGGCGCGAACAGGATTACCCGTTAAACTCGACACCAAGGCGGTACACATTGCCGCACCAGCTGAAGGGCCATCTTTAGGTGTTGCTCCTTCAGGAACGTGTACATGGATATCACGTTTCTCGTAAAAATCTGGATTGATACCTAGCTGTTCAGCACGAGCTCTAACCACAGTCATTGCCGCTTGAATCGACTCCTGCATCACATCACCTAGTGAGCCTGTGTAGCTTAGCTTTCCTTTTCCAGGTACAGAGGTCGCTTCTATGGTTAACAGATCGCCACCCACTTCGGTCCAGGCAAGGCCTGTGACTTGACCGATTTGGTTATTAGATTCCGCTTTACCATAATCGCAGCGCTGAACCCCTAAGAAGGACTTCAAGTTATCTTGCGTCACTTCAATATGTTTCACGCTCTTATCCAGTAAAATCTGCTTAACCACCTTACGGCAGATCTTAGAGAGTTCACGCTCAAGCGCTCGCACACCGGCTTCACGAGTGTAGTAACGAATAATACCGATAATGGCACTATCGTGAACTGTCACCTCTTTTGGCTTGAGTCCATTTCGCTCAATCTGCTTCTGCAGTAAATGCTGCTTAGCGATGTTAAGCTTTTCATCTTCTGTGTAACCGGAGAGGCGAATCACCTCCATACGGTCCAGCAGTGGGCCTGGAATATTCATCGAGTTAGAGGTTGCAACGAACATCACATCAGAGAGATCATAATCAACCTCTAAATAGTGATCGCTGAAACTTGCATTCTGCTCAGGATCTAACACTTCAAGCAATGCAGATGCTGGGTCGCCACGCATATCACTGCTCATCTTATCGATCTCGTCGAGCAGGAATAGTGGGTTTTTAACCCCAACTTTCGACATCTTCTGGATAACTTTACCAGGCATTGAGCCAATGTAGGTACGTCGATGACCGCGGATCTCCGCTTCATCACGCACACCACCTAAAGCGACACGGACATACTTACGTCCCGTAGCTTTCGCAATAGATTGACCAAGTGACGTTTTACCTACACCCGGTGGTCCAACTAAGCACAAGATAGGGCCTTTAAGCTGCTTAACACGACTCTGAACCGCTAGGTACTCTAAGATGCGCTCTTTAACCTTCTCTAGTCCGAAATGATCGGTATCGAGAACATCTTGCGCCTTAGCCAAGTCACGTTTGATTTTAGAGCGCTGATACCAAGGCACAGAGACCATCCAATCAACGTAGCTACGTACTACCGTAGCTTCTGCCGACATTGGCGACATCATCTTTAACTTATTTAGCTCAGCAGTGGCTTTTTCTTTAGCCTCTTCCGGCATTTTAGCTTCATCTATCTTCTTCGCTAGGCTCTCAAATTCATCATGAGACTCGTCGATATCGCCGAGCTCCTTCTGAATCGCCTTCATCTGCTCATTAAGGTAGTACTCGCGCTGACTCTTCTCCATCTGCTTTTTAACACGTGAACGGATCCGCTTCTCAACCTGCAATAGGTCAATCTCAGACTCCATCATCGCCATTAAATATTCCAGACGTTCAGCAACATCCACCATCTCAAGCACAGATTGCTTGTCTTCAAGCTTCAGCGGCATGTGAGCAGCCATGGTGTCTGCTAGACGTGGCGCTTCATCGATACCAGATAAAGAGGTCAACACCTCAGGTGGGATCTTCTTATTGAGCTTGATATAGCCTTCAAACTGTCCCACAGCAGAGCGTACCAGTACCTCCTCCTCTTTCTCAGCCATAGGGTCTGATTCAAGGTAATGAGCCTGAGCGACAAAGAAGGACTCTTCGTCGGTGTACTTCTCAATACGAGCACGTTTGCCACCTTCGACCAACACCTTTACTGTGCCGTCAGGTAGTTTAAGTAACTGCAAAATTGAGGCAACTGTACCAACCTCAAAGATGTCATCTGTAGTTGGGTCGTCAAGCTCAGCATCACGCTGAGCGACTAAAATGATCTGCTTGTCTTGTTCCATCGCCGTTTCTAGGCAACGGATTGACTTTTCCCGTCCAACGAACAACGGAATTACCATATGGGGATACACCACCACATCTCTTAGTGGCAATACGGGTAGTTCGATTCGCGCTTCACTCTCTTGTGTCATAGCTCGATTCCGTTTGATGATAATACTAATCAGTATATTGGGATGAATTCATTAGTTTCAATAGCTAATAGGTATTTAATAAGCTGAGAGTATAAAAAAGGAGCCATATAGGCTCCTGTTTTTCTGCTTGCTATTGATTCGCTGAATTATTGTTCAGCGCTAGCAGCTTGAGACTCACTATTTTCATAGATGAGTATAGGAGTTGACTCCCCTTTTACCACTGATTCATCGATGACAACTTTTGCCACATTATCAGTTGAAGGCAGGTCATACATAATATCGAGTAAAATACCCTCAACAATTGAACGTAGACCACGTGCACCTGTTTTACGTGTTTTAGCTTTTAAAGCTATCGCTTTAAGTGCATCTTCACGGAACTCAAGTTCAACATCTTCCATCTCAAACAGTGCTGCAAACTGCTTAGTCAGTGCATTCTTTGGCTCAGATAAGATCTGAATCAAAGCTGCATCGTCAAGCTCAGCCAATGTTGCTAGGACAGGAAGACGACCGATGAACTCAGGGATCAAACCATACTTAACCAGATCTTCAGGTTCAACCTGCATCAAGGTATCAGAGATAGTTGCCTTGTCGTCCTCACCCTTCACCTGAGCACCAAAGCCGATACCCGTTCCAGTGTGAGAGCGCTGCTCAATCACTTTTTCTAAACCTGAGAAAGCGCCACCACAAACGAAGAGGATCTTAGAGGTATCAACCTGTAAAAACTCCTGCTGTGGGTGCTTGCGTCCACCTTGAGGTGGAACAGCTGCAATGGTTCCCTCAATCAATTTAAGTAGGGCTTGCTGTACACCTTCACCCGATACATCACGTGTAATTGATGGGTTGTCAGACTTACGGCTGATTTTATCGATCTCATCGATATAAACGATACCGCGCTGTGCCTTTTCAACATCATAGTCACACTTTTGTAGTAATTTCTGAATGATGTTCTCAACATCTTCACCCACATAACCTGCTTCGGTCAGTGTTGTGGCATCAGCCATGGTGAAAGGAACATTCAGAAAACGGGCAAGAGTTTCTGCCAATAAAGTTTTACCGCTACCGGTTGGGCCTATCAGCAAGATATTACTTTTACCTAACTCTACACCATCTTTAGGACCAGCATTTTTCAAACGCTTATAGTGATTATAAACGGCAACAGAAAGCACTTTCTTCGCTTTCTCTTGTCCAATTACATAATCATCTAGATGCGCTCTCAACTCGTGTGGAGTCGGTAACTTGTCTTGATCTTGTTTCGGTGAGATCTCTTTAATCTCTTCCCTGATGATGTCGTTGCAGAGCTCTACACACTCATCGCAAACGTACACCGAAGGACCAGCGATGAGTTTTCTTACCTCATGTTGGCTCTTTCCACAAAAAGAGCAGTAGAGTAGTTTCCCACTATCACCTGTACTTTTGTTATCGCTCATTACTCTACCTCTTGAACAGTCTGCACTACTGTCTAAATCGCCTACAGCCTAATCTCATCATAGCTCAGGCGAAGATAAAAATCAGCCCCGTTGTTCAAACACCGAATCAACTAAACCATATTCAGCAGCCTGTGCTGCACTCATAAAGTTATCACGATCGGTATCACGCTCGATAACTTCCAATGGCTGACCAGTATGCTCTGCCAAAATATTGTTTAGCTTGTTCTTGATCCCTAAGATCTCTTGCGCATGGATAGCGAAATCCGATGCCTGACCTTGGAAGCCACCTAATGGCTGATGGATCATCACACGTGAATTAGGTAAACAGTGACGTTTTCCCTTCGCACCACCGGCAAGCAGGAATGCCCCCATGCTTGCAGCTTGGCCGATACATACAGTGCTGACGTTTGGTTTAATAAACTGCATCGTATCGTAAATAGCCATACCTGCAGTGACAGAACCACCTGGAGAGTTGATATAGAGCGAGATCTCTTGATCTGGATTCTCAGATTCCAAAAACAGTAACTGAGCTACGATAAGGTTAGCCATATGTTCTTCAACTTGGCCAACAAGGAAGATGACGCGCTCTTTAAGCAGACGAGAATAGATATCGTATGAACGTTCACCTTTAGCGGTTTGTTCAACCACCATAGGAACGAGTGCATTTAGTACTGATTCTGGTGCATTTTGCATTATTTATAATCCCTAAATAAAAACGGCTCGCATGAGGAACCTCATACGAGCCATTATAAATGGTGAACAACCATTTAAGTCAAGCGAAGCTTAACCTTGTTGAGTAGCCTTGTTCATAAATTCTTCAAAGTTGACTGCTTTCTCAGTCACTTTTGCAGTTTTTAACAATGCTTCAACGGCTTGTTCCTCAAGAGCGACATTACGCATGTTCTGCATCATCTCTTGGTTGCCATTGTAATATTCAACAACTTCACTTGGATCTTCGTATGCAGAAGCCATAGAAGCGATAAGTCCTTGAACTCGCTCTTCTTCAGCTTTCAGCTCGTTAGTCTTGATGACTTCACCCAATAATAGACCAACTTTTACGCGACGTTCAGCTTGTTCAGTAAATAAATCAGCTGGAAGTTCTGGCATGTTGGCAGCTTGGTCACCGAAGCGTTGCATAGCTTGCTTACGTAGCACTTCAACTTCACCAGCAATTAGAGAAGCAGGAAGCTCAATCTCGTTCTGCTCTAGCAGACCATTAAGTACTTGCTCTTTCACATTTGCTTTAAGCGCTTGCTCAAGTTCACGACCCATGTTCTTGCTGATCTCAGCTTTAAGTGCTTCTAGGCCACCTTCAGCGACACCGAAAAGTGTAGCGAACTCATCGTTCACTTCAGGTAGGTTAGCCGCTTGTACTTCATTCAAAGTAATAGCGAACTTAGCAACTTTACCCTTTAGGTTTTCAGCGTGGTAATCTTCAGGGAAAGTAACTTCGATATCGAACTCTTCACCTGCTTTATGACCTTCAACGCCTGATTCAAAACCAGGGATCATACGGCCAGAACCTAGTTGAAGTTCGAAATCTTCAGCTTTTCCGCCTTCGAACTCTTCACCATCGATAGAACCAACAAAGTTGATTTTAGCTTTGTCGCCATCGGCAGCAGCACGTTCAACAGCTTCATAAGTAGCGTGTTGCTTACGTAGTGTTTCGATCATAGTGTCGACATCAGCATCGGTAACATCTGAAGTTGGTTGCTCAACAGCAATATCTTCTAGACCTTTCAACTCTACTTCTGGGTAGATTTCGAAAGTTGCTACAAACTGGAAGTTCTCAGCATCTGATTCGCCAGGAACGAAAGTTGGCGCACCAGCTGGGTTCAATTTCTCAGCGATGATAGCTTCAACGAAATTACGTTGCATGACTTCGCCAGTGATATCTTGACGAATAGCTTTTCCATAACGCTTGTTGATGACACTTACAGGTACTTTTCCTGGGCGAAAACCAGGAATACGAGCACGCTTAGCTTCGTTTTTTAAACTATCGTTTACAGCTTTCTCAATCTGCTCTGCAGGAACAGAGATGGTCAGACGGCGCTCTAGGCCTTGTGTTGTTTCAACAGAAACTTGCATTTTCTTACCTCAAAATAAGTCTAACGTCCTTTGTAATAGTCGAATTTTCAACTATTAAAGTATTCGTTTCTTGATCTTAAAATTTGACTAAACACCCCGTGAATACTCAGATCCAGCGTTAGTCATTCATAATTGATATTTATCAAGACGCGACATTATAGCCACGCTTTACAGCAGAGTCGACCACAAAACGTGAATTTCAGGCGTAAAAAAAGCGACCTTAGGTCGCTTTTTTTACTTTCTTACAAAGAAATGGGGTGACTGATGGGGTTCGAACCCACGACAACCGGAATCACAATCCGGGACTCTACCAACTGAGCTACAATCACCACTGATATGGTACGCCCGGCAGGATTCGAACCTGCGGCCACCCGCTTAGAAGGCGGGTGCTCTATCCAACTGAGCTACGGGCGCTTCGAAAATGAGTTAAATACGACTCATATCCTGAATTAGCATTGAAAGACTAATCTTTCATTTTACTCGCAATAAAGCAAATAAATATCAAGTGGTCGGTGATAGAGGATTCGAACCTCTGACCCTCTGGTCCCAAACCAGATGCGCTACCGGGCTGCGCTAATCACCGAGAATCTAACTTTTTCTATTTCTTCAATCAGCACCAGAGTGTCTCTGGTTCCGCTATCGATTCCAATACTGGATGCGACATAAGGCTGCGCTAATCACCGAAACTTTACAACACTCTCAAATCAAAGGCTGTTTGCCTTCTCGTTGAGAACGGAGCGCATATTAGCCCCTACTCTTAGATGCGTCAACGGTTTTTTTATAAAGAAAGTGAGCTTGGCTATTTAACCAACTAAACGCGCTAAAAGCACACAAGTATTCATCATAAATAGCTCAAAGTTAAAAATATGGAGCAAGCGGCTACTATACAGGTAGTCAAGATTAAAGAGCTTCCAGCCTTTCATGGGGCTTAGAACCTAATTAATAGGCTAGCCTTGTCACTTCAAGCTAAGTAGGCTTTCATTAAAATGCTTTAGATGAAGTAAATTATCCGTATATCAGAACTGATTGTTGCGCAGGTTAATAAATGACACCGAGTCTATGGCCTGTTAAAATGCTGCCGATTTTCATTATCGCGCCTTTATAAAGGATATCTCCCCCACATGACAGCTCAAACAATCGATGGAAAAGCCATTGCACAGTCCATTCGAACACAACTCAAAGAAAAAGTGACAGCCCGTAAAGAGGCTGGTAAAAGAGTCCCAGGTTTAGCCGTTATCTTAGTCGGTGCCGATCCAGCCTCACAGGTCTATGTAGGTAGTAAGCGCCGCGCCTGTGAAGAGGTAGGTTTTTTATCTCGCTCCTATGATCTCGAATCCAGCACCACTGAAGAGCAACTGCTCTCACTCATCGATGAGTGTAACCAAGATCCAGCAATTGATGGGATCTTGGTGCAATTGCCGCTTCCTGAGCATATTGAAGAGTCAAAAGTGATTGAGCGTATCCGTCCCGATAAAGATGTTGACGGTTTCCACCCCTATAATGTGGGTCGACTTGCACAGCGTATCCCAGTTTTACGCTCATGCACGCCAATGGGGATCATGACCCTGATAAAATCGACTGGCGTCGACACTTATGGCTTGGATGCGCTTGTAGTAGGTGCATCAAATATCGTTGGCCGCCCGATGAGCCTTGAGCTACTGCTTGCGGGTTGTACAACCACAACTTGCCACCGTTTTACCCGTAACCTTGAGCAAAAAGTAAGACAAGCCGATCTGGTCGTTGTCGCTGTCGGTAAGCCAGGCTTTATTCCTGGCGAGTGGATAAAACCCGGCGCTTTAGTCATTGATGTTGGTATCAACCGCCTCGAAGATGGCAGTTTAGTAGGCGATGTTCAATATGATGTTGCCGCTCAAAATGCCAGCTTTATTACCCCAGTTCCCGGTGGTGTCGGCCCTATGACCATCGCGAGTCTGTTAGAGAATACTCTCTATGCAGCTGAGCAGTATCACGATGAAGCTTAAGTTCTAGGTTCTAAAGCACAACGAAGATTTATACCCATCCCTGGTAAATCTTCATCAATGTTCCAGACATAAAAAAACCTGCATTAAGCAGGTTTTTTTATGTGGTGAGTTCTAAATTACTTCTTACGCCACGTTGTCCCTTCAGGGCCATCTTCCAAAATCACACCTAAGGCGTTAAGTCCATCACGGGCGATATCCGCAGCAGGCCAATCTTTCTCAGCTCGTGCTCGATTACGCTCTGCGATTAATGCTTCAACCTCAGCGACTTCAGCATCGTTACTCTCGCCTTTAAAGAAGCTATCGACATCTTGCTCGAGTATACCAAGTACACCAGCCAACTCTTTTAGACGCACTGCGAGAGCCGAAGCTTGAGCTAAATCAGTGACTTTAAGACGGTTAACCTCACGCACCATATCAAACAATACTGAATATGCTTCAGGCGTATTAAAGTCATCATCCATCGCCTGTTTAAACTTAGACACAAAGTTTTCAGCCGCCGCAGGCTCAACAGTTAAATCCAGATCTTTTAGTGCCGTGTACAGACGTGCTAATGCAGATTTAGCTTGCTTAAGGTTATCTTCTGAGTAGTTAAGTTGGCTACGGTAGTGACCAGACAACAAGAAGTAACGAATTGTCGCCGCATCATAATGAGCTAATACATCTCGGATAGTGAAGAAGTTATTAAGAGACTTAGACATCTTCTCTTTATCGACCATCACCATGCCTGTGTGCATCCAGTAGTTCACATAAGGCGTATTATGGGCGCAGCAAGATTGTGCGATCTCATTTTCATGATGAGGGAACTGAAGATCGCTACCACCACCATGAATATCAAAATGTTGGCCAAGATGCTTGCTGTTCATGGCTGAACACTCGATATGCCAACCTGGACGACCAGGTCCCCATGGAGACTCCCAAGTCGGCTCACCTGGTTTTGACATCTTCCACAGTACGAAATCCATAGGATCGCGCTTGGAGTCTTCGACTTCGACACGAGCTCCGGCCTGTAGTTGCTCTAAATTTTGTCCAGACAAACGACCATACTCAGGGAATGAAGAGACACTAAACAACACATCACCATTGGATGACACATAGGCGTGCTCTTTCTCAATAAGCTTTTCAACCATCTCGATAATCTCAGCCATGTGCAACGTTGCTCTAGGCTCAAAATCGGGACGCTTCATGTTTAACGAGTCGAAATCTTTATGCATTTCACCGATCAAACGCTCTGTCAGTGAATCACAGCTCTCCTTGTTTTCTGCCGCACGCTTGATGATCTTGTCATCAACATCAGTAATGTTACGCAGAAAATTCACATCGTAACCAGAATAGCGTAGGTACCTTACTATCATGTCGAAAGCTACAAAGGTACGCCCGTGACCAATATGACATAAATCATAGATGGTGATCCCACACACATACATGCCAACTTTACCTGGCTGTAATGGTTTAAATTCCTCTTTTTGGCGGGTCAGGCTGTTGTATAGCTTCAACATCGATATTCTCTTCTACAAAAAACAAATAAAATAGTGGGTTTAGTCTATCATTGGCAAACTAGCGCTTCCATTAGTTTTAAAGCTTAATAGCGCGATGGTAAACACATTTATCAAACTCGGCAGCAAGAGTCACGAATAAAAGCTGAAAAAGCCAGCAGTTCACAGCATTACTCTTTATGCGCTAACGCATTTACGTTAGAATCCTGCCACTATTTTTTATTGTTAACTTAATGAGAATCAAATCATGATCACTCTTCATACTAATCACGGTGAGATCGTTTTAAAACTTGACGCAGAAAAAGCGCCAATTACCGCAGAAAACTTCACCAAGTACGTTAAAGATGGCTTCTTTGATGGCACTGTTTTCCACCGTGTCATTGACGGTTTCATGATCCAAGGTGGCGGTTTCACTGAAGATATGGTCCAAAAGAACAGTGGCGAAACCATCAAGAACGAAGCTAATAACGGTTTATCAAACCTAGTTGGCACTATCGCGATGGCAAGAACCTCTGATCCTCATTCAGCAACAGCTCAGTTCTTCATCAACATCAACGACAACACTTTCCTTGATTTTAAGTCTGAAACCTCTCAAGGTTGGGGTTACTGCGTATTTGGTAAAGTGACAGCTGGTATGGATGTCGTCAATAAAATTAAAGCGGTTAGCACAGGCAACCGTGGCATGCATCAAGATGTGCCTCTTGAAGCAGTTATCATTGAAAAAGTAACCATTGCTGACGCTGAATAAGCCAGCTTAATGCGTACACTTTTTATTGGCGATCTGCATCTATCTGCAGATCGCCCTGATATCACCTCAGCCTTCAACCATTTCCTCGATAATGAACTTCATGATGTGGAAGCTCTCTATATCTTAGGTGATCTGTTTGAAGTATGGATTGGGGATGATATTGCAGAGCCTTTTGCTCTTGAACTCGCCACAAAATTAAAAGCTATCTCAAGCCGATTGCCCATCTACTATATCCACGGTAATCGTGACTTCCTCATTGGTCATGTGTATGCTCAGCAATCTGGCATGACCTTACTCCCCGAAGTCCATAAGTTCAATCTATACGGCGTGCCAACAGTCATTCTTCATGGCGATAGTCTGTGCACTTTAGATAAGGCATACCAAAGGTTCAGATGCTTTAGAAACCTAAAACTCGTCAAGTGGCTCTATGGCAAACTCCCAAAGAACTCTCGACTCAAGATAGCCAGAGATATTCGCTCTAAAAGCACTCAAAGTAATCAGCGTAAAAGCATGACCATCATGGATGTAGAAAGTGAAGCTGTAGAGCAGTTGCTGGAGCAAACAGATGCAATGCAGATGATCCATGGTCATACCCACAGACCCAAGATGCACACTATCCACACTCAAACACATACTCAAAAAGAGTGTACAAAAACACGAATCGTGGTGGGTGACTGGTATGAACAAACCAGTGTGCTAAGCATCAGTCCTGAAAAAATCTCACTATCGGCCAGCCCACTGGTGTAAATTGACTTAGAAGGCAGTGGCCATTTCTACGTCAATACGTCTAGAAGTTAACTCCCACAACGTCTCTGAAACGAGCTTTTTCGGGTAGTTTGAAAGTAATTTTTACTCTTGGGCACCGCTGTGAAAGTTAAACTCAGGATCGATAGAGCTAATAAGCTCAGCTTCACGCTCTGCAATAATGGCCACCCGCTCACTAATATCACCTCCAGCAATATCTTCAGCTAAAAGTAAGTAATCCTGATAATGTCTGGCTTCTGAGCGCAGCAGTGACACATAAAATTTGTTGAGAACCTCATCAAGATATGGCGCTAATTTCGCAAAACGTTCACAAGATCTCGCCTCAATAAATGCCCCGATAATCAATTTATCTATCATGGCAGCAGGTTCATGGGTTCGAACCATCTTCATCATCCCTTTGGCATAACGACCTGCTCTGCGGTTTTCATAGGGGATCCCCCTCTCAAGCATTATCTCTAATACCTGCTCGAAATGGTGAAACTCCTCTTTAATCAACCGAACCATTTTGCTGATCAAGGCATCGCCCTGCTCAAAACCCGCTTTAGCAGTCAGTTCAATTGAGACATCATTCTTTTTACTGCTTCTCGCTAAAAAGACCGCAATGTCCCTGTCTTTGCGATACACAAACTCCTCATAGGGCTTAGCCCATTCAAGTAGTTGCTTACCACTTTGTTGCTCAACCGCATATTTTCTCACCAGAAACATCGCTGTTTGCGCTGCTTTTAGCTCGCAATTACAGTGATCAATTAACAGTGTAGGTAGGTTCTCAGGCTTAATTGCCGCTTGGATCCAACTATCGGGGGTTTCACATTTAAGAAAAGCATGTATCGGGGCTAACAACTGCTGCATCTGCTCTCAACTAAGGATAAGTCTAATTAATGATATTGTATCAGTTACTCACACTAAATGAGCTAGCTAATTTAAGGCCGTTTCTCGACAAATCTTTATTAAATTGATTCACGACAGAATAAAAAAAGAGCAAAAAGAGATTAAATCCAACAAATCAATAACAAAGTAAACTTGACTCCTCCTCATTTTTGTTCAATAAATAAACTTATGCAGAGCAAGTTTTAGCTAAGCATTATTGGAAACATATCGTGAGCCGCATGGTCTTTGGGAAATGACCAATAGGCTAATACCCATAACAACAATAGATCACATTTGGGTATAGAGGGTTCGTCTGCAGTTTGGCGAGCAAAAAGTAAAGCTAAACAAGGATAATTATAATGATATTGAATCACTTAATGGGGCTATACACTCATCCAAAAGAGGAGTGGCACACAATTGAACAGAATCATGAAGCATTAAAGAGCAGTCTGAGTCATGTGCTTTTAGTAGCACTCATCCCAGTGATCTGCACCTTTTTCGCTTCAACTGAGATAGGTTGGAACTTAGGCGTTGGCGACCCACTCTTCCTCACACAGCAAAGTGCGATGTTAATGTCTGTGGGCATGTATTTCGGATTAATCGCAGGCGTATTTGGCCTTGCATACTTAGCATTTTGGATGGCAAAAACTTTCGACGCCGATCCGAGCTTTACTCAAGCACTAGAGCTCGCCTCTTACACAGCGACGCCACTGTTTATGGTAGGTTTAGCTGCACTCTATCCAAGTATTTGGTTTGTAATGGTTATCGGCCTACTGGGTTTAACTTACTCCGTTTACCTTCTCTATACCGGCGTACCTATCATCATGAATATTCCCGAAGAGAAAGGCTTTATCTACGCAAGTTCAGTTGTCACAGCAGGCTTAGTACTGTTAGTCGCCTTAATGGCGTCAAGTGTGATTTTATGGAGCATGGGCTTAGGCCCAATCCAGCAATAATATTAACTCCTAGCAAACAAAAAGGCTTTAGGGTTTCCCCTAAAGCCTTTTTAGATCTTACGTATGGTACTAATTACTGAGAACTCATTACTGAGAAGAGTCTCGTAATGCAACGGTTAGATTGAATACCAAGTTTTCTGGTGTTGAATCTTTATTGTCTGCACAGAAGTAGCCTTCACGCTCAAACTGATATGCTTTTTCAGCTTCTGCAGCCACAAGACCTGCTTCAACGAAACCATGAGCTACAACCAGAGAGTCTGGGTTAAGTACCTCATCGACAGTCTCAGCAGCCGCTGGGTTAGCATCGGTAAACAGACGATCGTAAAGGCGGAACTCTGCAGGTTTAGCAGATGTTGCTTCAACCCAATGGATAACCCCTTTTACTTTACGCCCATCTGATGGATTCTTACCTAGCGTCTCATCATCATAGCTACAGTAGATAGTAGTGACATTGCCATCGGCATCTTTATCACAACGCTCTGCTTTAATGACATAAGCGTTACGTAAACGCACCTCTTTGCCTTGAACCAGACGCTTGTACTTCTTATTCGCTTCTTCACGGAAGTCATCAGCATCGATATAAAGTTCACGACCAAAAGCCAATTCACGCTTGCCCATCTCTTCATTAGTTGGGTGTATTGGTGCGCTCAAGGTTTCAATTTGACCTTCTGGGTAGTTCTCGATTATCACCTTAACAGGGTTGATCACAGCCATTGCACGAGGCGCTTTGTCATTAAGCTCCTCACGGATACACGCATCTAACATTCCAACTTCTACCATGTTGTCCTGCTTAGTTACGCCAATGCGTAAACAGAACTCACGGATAGCCGACGGCGTATAACCACGGCGACGAAGCGCTGCAATGGTCGGCATACGTGGGTCATCCCAGCCATTAACCAATTTACGAGTCACAAGATCGTTAAGCTTACGCTTAGACATCAAGGTGTACTCTAGGTTTAGACGAGAAAACTCATACTGACGAGTACGATTTGGCGCTTGGAAATCATCTAAGTGATCCAATACCCAATCATACAAACGGCGATTATCCTGAAACTCTAATGTACAAAGTGAGTGACTGATGTTCTCAATCGCATCTGAGATACAGTGAGTAAAATCGTACATAGGATAGATACACCACTTATCACCAGTTTGATGGTGATGAGCAAAACGGACACGATAGATTATCGGATCACGCATGCACATAAATGATGATGCCATGTCGATTTTAGCTCGAAGAGAACACTCTCCCTCTTTGAACTCACCTTTACGCATCTTTTCAAATAGCTCGAGGTTCTCAGCTACTGATGTGTCACGATAAGGACTGTTCTTTCCAGGCGCTTTAAGTGTGCCGCGATACTCGCGAGTCTCTTCCCCATTAAGGAAACAGACATAGGCTAAGCCTTTCTCGATCAACTCAATCGCATACTTATGTAACTGGTCAAAATAGTTTGATGAGTAGCGAATATCGCCATCCCAGTCAAAACCAAGCCACTTCACATCATCCTGAATAGAATGAACATAATCGATATCTTCTTTCTCAGGATTCGTGTCATCGAAACGTAAGTTACATTGGCCCTTGTAATCCTTTGCTATACCGAAGTTTAAGCAGATAGATTTTGCATGGCCGATATGAAGAAAGCCATTAGGCTCAGGTGGAAAACGGGTATGCACACTCTCATGCTTACCGCTTTCAAGATCTTCATCTATGATATTACGAATGAAGTTACTAGGACGAACTTCGCTGTCCAGATGACTCATGATATTCCTCTTAAAGAACGCGGACCAGCCATCCGCTCGATGATTGTCATCAAGGTAATGGCATAGGCAGGTTTTGATGTAATTAAAAAGATGATCCTATATCTCTGACGGAGATACAACGCTTGATACAGAAATATTTAAAACTAAACATGATAAAACAAAAAAGCAGCGATAAACGCTGCTTTTTAAGACGAAATGAAGTTTATTCGGTAATGATTTTAATACCAGGAATAATTGTTTGACTACGTTTCGCTTTGCGTTTTAACCAGAAGTAGAAGAATACCAGAGCCACAGCAAAGAATCCAATCCATAAACTTGAGGTCAATGGGTGGGCGCTAAAAGTCGCCGCTTGATAAAATACTGTCGCTGTTCCGTAGGCTAAAGCAAATGTCCAAACCCCAGCAAATGCCGCCCAGCGCCCGCCAAATTCACCGACTAAAGCCCCCATCGCAGCAACACATGGCGTGTATAGCAAAATGAAAAGCAGGTAAGCAAATGCCGCAGTGACACCAGTAAATCCAGCTTGAAGTGCCGTAAAGGTCGATGTATCTACCTCAAGCTCCTCAGATGCAGCTTCTACAGAGGAGACATCCCCAACAGAAAGAGAGAGAGGATCATCAAGCTTGATGCCAAACAGATTCTCAGGAATGGTGGCTATCGCCTCATTCAGTGATTCAATAAAAGGAGTCAGCTCTTCATCACCATCGGTTGGCGTGCTATATAAACTGTTTAAGGTACCGACCACAGCTTCTTTAGCAAAAATACCAGTGATAATGCCAACGGTTGCTGGCCAGTTATCCTGCTCAACCCCCATAGGTGCAAATAGAGGTGTCACCTTTTGGCTTGCTACACTCAATACAGACTCAGAGCTATCTTCATGACCAAAGGTGCCGTCAATACCAATGGCATTGACAAAATTAAGCAGCGTCACAACAATCACAATGGTTTTACCCGCCCCTAAAATAAAGCTCTTAGTGCGTTTTCCGGTGCGATTTAATACGGTTTTTAACTTAGGCTTCTCATAGCTTGGTAGCTCCATCACAACCGCACTGCTTGTGCCAGGCAATAGGGTTGAGCGTAATAACAATCCTGTACCTACTGCAGCTAGTACGCCAATAATATAGAGAAGAAACACTAAGTTCTGCCCAGACTCTGGGAAAAATGCCGCAGCAAATAGCGCATAAACAGGAAGACGAGCACCACAAGACATAAACGGCGCCATCATTCCCGTGACAATACGCTCACGCTCACTGCCTAGAGTACGTGTTGCCATAATGGCAGGTACGGAGCAACCAAAACCCACAATCATAGGCACAAAGGCCTTGCCAGGTAGGCCTATTCGACGCATTAAGCCATCGACAACGAAGGCTGCACGAGCCATGTACCCAGAACCTTCAAGTACAGAGAGCGCCAAAAACAGAGCGGCAATGACAGGAATAAAGGTCGCAACGGTTTGCACACCTTGTCCGACACCACCTGCAACAATTGTCACCAACCAAGCTGGGGAGCCGATGCTTGACATCAATGCGCCTAGATGATCAACAAACAGTGCCCCAGCTGTGATATCGAAGAAGTCGATAAATGAGCTACCGACATTGATACTAAACATAAACATCAAGTACATAACAAACAAAAAGACAGGCACACCTGCAACTGGATGCAGAATAACCTTGTCTAGCTTGTCACTGATCGTTTCAGCACCGTTGGCAGCCACAGAGGAGTCGTAGACACTTTGCACAAAATCAAAGCGGGTTGTAGCCACCATGATCTCAATATCTTTACCCTGACTCGAAAGTGACTCAGAACATTGATTCACCTCATCAAGCATTTGACCATTTTTACACTGACCACAGCCAAGTCCATTGGCTAACATCGCAAGCGCACGACCACGGCTTAAGGTCTCATCACTTGAAAGTAGTGAGGTAACGCCTGTTTCTATTTGTGCATCATAATTTAAGACTAAAGGTGCTTCAGAGACTTTCCCATCAAGCAGATCAACGACCTGTTCCTTAACCTTTTCAATATCCCCTTCATCACGAGAACAAACACTGACCACAGGGCAACCTAAAGTCTCACTCATCTTGGCTGTGTTAATCTCAATGCCATGCTTCTTTGCGGCATCAATTTTGTTCAGCACTACCACCATAGGAATGCCAAGTTCACGCAGCTGAACGGTCAGATATAGGTGACGTTCAATATTGGTTGCATCGACTAAATTAATAATGCCGTCGACTTGTTGTTCTGCCAGATATTGCTGCGCAATCTGCTCATCCAAAGAGCAATCACAGCTGCTTCCTGCTGGAAGCAGATCATAAATACCTGGAAGGTCAGTGAGATACACATCTGCACCGTTAAGGGTAAAAAGGCCTGTTTTCTTCTCAACTGTCACACCTGACCAGTTACCAACTTGCTGATTGGCTCCTGTTAATGCGTTAAAAAGCGTCGACTTACCTGCATTTGGGTTACCGACTGTGACACAATGAAACTGCTTAGCCATTCGCTTTTTCCACCTCAAGTTCTACTACTTCAACTCTCTCGACTTCAATAATGTCGGCCAAATCACGGCGCATACATAAGCGACTTCCACGAATATCAAGCTCTAAGCCCGAGCCTAATGGCGCTTTACGAAGCAATCGAAAACGAGTATTTGGCGTGATCCCCATTGAAAGTAACTTGCGCTTAACGACTGCAGGCAGGTCCAGTTGACCGACTACAGCGATGGTGGCGTGCTCACCTGGATTTAAATCGCTTAATTTCATTATGCTTTATACCTTGTGACAGGCCTCAATAATTCTAAAACTCGAACCGATTTTAACGGAGGTAAAGGAGAAATAATCCTACCTAGATCAATATTTGGTATTGGAAACGATAATAGTTTTCAATTGTATTCTGTATTATGTGACAAAAGTCCCAACTAATAAACGCTCTAATGGAATTAATTCCTTTACCCGCTCTTTTGTGAGAACGATTATCACTACGGACGGGAGTATGGCGAAGCAAACCTGAACATTAAGTGATATAAGTCACGATTTTACTTTTCCTTTTCTCAATCACCGCCTTTTACCTATTAATCACACAAGCTTGTTAAAACAGGGTCACAAGAGTATTAAAGAATTGAATACGTCAGTAACCATCCCCACTTTAATTAGCCGGCGAAAATATAAAACATCACAGAAACGCCCCTCAAGTATCTACCCCTAAAGAAATAGTCAGACCTAACTCACATAAAGCGGTTAAAACACCTGCTAAATGCTTCGCGCTTAGATAGCCTATAGGTGGAAATTAATTCCACACACTAATCTATTGATTTTCAAGGAATTGAGAATAAGAATCACTCTTATCTCAGCCTGAGCTAAATTAGCTATGATTAGTGATGATTAAAACTATTGCAGGGAATAATCATGATGAAACAGTTCAATTTTAATGCAGCGACAAAAGCTGTGTTAGGTGCAGGACTTCTCTCTTTTGCTCTGATCGGTTGCGGCAGCGACGGTGATGATGGCTCAAACGGAGAAGATGGTATTATCGGTGTTAACATCGATTCAGCAAAAAGTGTCAATGCCGTTTTTACAAGCGCTAAAGTAGAAAATGGTGCCGTATTCGTTGATTTTAAACTTGAAGATGGTAATGGCGTCGCTGTATTAGGCCTAACCAAAGATCACGATCTACGCTTTGGTATCGCCCAACTGACCCATGAAGTGCGCACTTTTGGTGAAGGCGAAGAAGCAGTTGAGTTCGATCGTGGCTTCCAGTGGCAAGCGTATATCAACGCAGAAAAAACACCAAATGAAGACTGGATCCCCGATGGCGAAACAGACATCAATCCATCAAATCAATTCCAAGCTAACGTAGAAAAAGCGTCTAGCTGTGAAACCTGTTTTGTTGATAATAAAGACGGCACATACAGCTATACTTTCCAACAAAATGTCTCAGGCGTAACTTCTCCAGTAGAGGTTGTTTACAGCGCTGAAAATACACAACGTGCCACACTGGAACTTGAGCTGCCTTCTTTTGCAGTCAATGCCCACTTTGACTGGCAACCATCTACTGGCTTAACTGAAGATATTCAAAGCCGTGATGTGGTTTCTATCGATGCATGTTATACCTGTCACCAGCCTGATAGCATAGCATTCCACGGCGGACGTCGTATCGATCTTGAAAACTGTGCTTCTTGCCATACTGGCACCTCTGGCGATCCTGAAACAGGTAACAGTGTAGATTTCACCTATATGATCCATGCGATCCATAAAGGTGATGCTCGTACAACTTACGCCCCAGATTCACCAGACGCTGATGAGAAAGGTAATATTCCAGCACCATACAAGGTGATTGGATATGGTGGTGGCGTACACGATTATGGCAAGGTGATGTATCCACAAAAGCCAGCTGCTGATTGTGCCGCTTGTCACGTTACAGGTGAGAACGCCCCAGCTGATGCAGAGTTGTTCCTTGCTAACCAAAGCAATACGGCTTGTATCGCCTGTCATACCACTATGCCAAAAGCCTATCATGACCCAAGCGATGAAAACTGTATCTCTTGTCATATCGAAGAGGGTTACGCACGTAGTGGCGCAGAAGCTCATGGCGATGCGACTAAGCGTTACAAGGCAAGCCAAGATTATTCAGCTAAATTTAGCAATATCAAAGTTGCAGGCGATGTGTTGACTTTCGATGTGCAAATTCTTAACGAAAATGGTGAACCTGTAGCAAAAGAGTTTATCGCAAACCCTAGTAAATATACTAAGTCTAGCGTTTACTTCTCTTGGGATACCGATAAGGATTACCCGGCGTACACTGATGGCACTAAATACAGTGCACGTGGTTTCGCGCTATTAAACCCTGACGTATCAAGCTACGATCCAGCAACAAAGACATTCACCATTGATAGCACCAAGAGCGCGCTTGAGCTTCCAGCTAACTTAAATGGTAAGAGTGTTGAGCTATTTGCTGGTGTTGCAACTTGTTTCAAAGCCGGTGGTTATGGTCGTCCAACTGTTGAGCCTACAGCTTGTCAATATGACGAAACTGATCCAACTAAGCTTCTAACCGACGCCGCTTATATCCAAGATGCTCCGTTAGGCTTTACTTGGAATGATACTGACACCAGTGAGCCAGCAAAAGCTCGTCGTGACATTATCGACAGCAGCAAGTGTATGGGATGTCACAATCAAGAGATCGTTCACTATGACAACGGCGTGAACTGTCAAACATGTCACACTCCGGACAAAGGACTCAATAAGTGGGGTGGTAATGTACCAACTAGCTTCGCTTATAAAGCTCACCATGCAGAAGGCCACTACCTGAAGTATGCTGGTGTTGGTTCAAGTACTGTTGTTAAGACAGATTGTAAAACATGTCACACAGACAGCGGTATCGAGCTAGGTCGCTCTCCTGACCGTGCATGGCGTTACGGTGATGCTGACGGTAATGATATCTGGGTATCATCAGATGCTGGTGCATGTTTAAGCTGTCATCAGAAGTACTTAAGTGACTCAGGCAAGGCACACATCACCACTAATGGTGGTATCTTAGATGGTGTTGATGCTGAAGATGTGCAAAACCGTGCTAAAGAAGCTTGTTCTACTTGTCACTCTCCAGAGAAAGTGATGGAGTTACACGGACACTAATTGATTAAGGTGGATGGGACAACCCCCATCCATCAATATTCAATTCACCCATAAGGGAGGCTTAGCCTCCCTTTTTAATGAGAACGATTACCAACAAACTGCAAAAAAATGAGTTACAACTTTCACACATCTACCATCGATAACAGCAACTTTTTCTCCCTTTACCCCCTCCCCTTTATACCCCTTTATAAATAGACGGATCTTGGTCACACATTAGTACCCATTTTGCAGATTTTTGCAGATTTTATGCGCTCATTACGTTAGCCTTTGGTTGGGGATTTTTGTTTCCAGCATTGGCTTAAGTAGCACATTTATAATGAAAAACATGCGAATGATAATCAGTATCGTTTTTCGCCCAGAGCACATAAGTCGATGTCAAACCTATGCAGGGAAAAAATGATGAACGTACAAAATAATAAATTTGCGCTGCTTCTCGCAGCAAGCGCCGTATCAATGGCCTTAACCGGTTGTGGCGGCAGTGATGGCAATGATGGCGACAGCGGTAAGCCAGGTGGTCCAGCAGCTGAAGTGGTTAATGTTTTAAACCTTGATGTCACAAAAGTGACCTACCAAGATGGCAATCCATCAATCACGGTTTTCGCAACCAATGAAGAAGATTTACCTGTCGTTGGGTTAACAGCGCTAGAAGTTAAAGCGGTTGCTCAGCTTCTTCCTCAAGGCGCTACTGGAGCTGGCGATAGTGCTCAATGGCAAAAAACAGGGTCTGAGAAGGTCTTTGTCGATCACAAGAATGGTAACTACACTTTCGATATAGCCTTAGAGGGTTACAACCCAGAGCTAACACAAAGATACAATGTCATAGCCAGTGCATCGACACTGCAAGATGGCATCACCACAGTGCCTCGCACAGAGCTCTCTGAAGATTTCTCAGGTGACGGTTACCAAGCGCTGTATACCAAAGATATCGTCTCTACCCAAACCTGTAATACTTGTCATGCCCAGGGAGAGAAGATCTACCACGGCTACACATCAGCAGAGACTTGTGCCTCTTGCCACACCCAAGAGTGGGCAGAAGGTCGCGGTAAGCCTGAAGTCGCTTTCACACATATGGTTCATAACGTCCATAACTCAGCGAAAGGCTACAAGGCTGACAGAACCACAGGCGAATTCACTAAAGACGCTAAAAAAGCCCACGCCCTGTTACAAGACAACTGTAAAACGTGTCACGTAGCGCCAGCAGAAGACAGCGATGAGTTAAGTGAATGGGGTAACTGGTCACGAGTTCCAACCATGGAAACCTGTACTAGCTGCCACGTCAATATCGACTTTAAAGCTGGCAAAGGTCACTCTCAACAAGATGACAACTCAAACTGTATCGCTTGTCACAACGCAAGTTGGACTGAAGAGCTACACACTGACGGTTTTGCACAGAAAAAAGCCTTTGTTGGCCAATATGGTATGGACGCATCACTAAGTGCTGTGGCGACCGATACCGGCAGTGACACCACCTTAAGTGTCACTATCACCAATGCTGAAGGCATCGCTCTCGATGCAAGCGCACTAGTTGCCAACATCCAGCAGCTTGAAACCATCACTAACGTTGGCCCTAACTTCCCAATTATGGGTTATAACCCAAATCCAGCTGGGTTAAAGAAAGTGGCTATCGATTTCGTTAAGGCTGGTATTTTAGACGCCAATGTTGAGATTGTGGATGGCAAATTTGTCACCGTTATCAAAAATCTTCCATACGGTACAGGTGATACTGACACCGCCTTTAGCTTTGTTGGTTTGGCACTGTGTAATGACGGTACTGACTTAGTTGCTTGTGGTGAAGGCGTTGAAAGTACAGGCATGAAGGCTGAACTTGCTCACGGCACGCTATCTGGTGAAGCGCCAAGCGTTCGTCATACAGACACGGTTGAGTTTACTGCATGTGAAAGCTGTCATGGTACAGAGTGGGGAATTCATCAAGGTTCTCGTCACCCAGGTTTTGTGATGACAGAGCAACTTGGTCGCGTCAATGAAGCTGGTGAGATGATTGTGGGTATTGACGGCTGTGCAAGCTGCCACACTCCTGATGGTACTTATGCTTCTGGTGCAAACTTAGGCTCAATTGAGATGAAACTGCATAAGACCCATAGTCAAGGCGACTACGGGGCCATTCCTGGTATGAACTGTAGCCAGTGTCACTCAGACTTTAAGCAAGAAGCCTTCGCTAAAAAAGGTGCGCTTGCAACCGATGGCGGCTACACAACCCCAATCGCAGCCACGTGTTATTCATGTCACAGCTACAGCGGTGACAAGTTTAAGAATCACGTTGAGAGTCAAGGTGCTAAAGTCAATGCTGACTACACTGTCGCTAATGAAGCAGCCCAGTTAGAAACCTGCTTTATGTGCCACAACCCAAGCATCAATGATCACACTTCGGTGAAGATGTAATTTGCCATTTTGAGATTGAACCTGGGGGAGTCTCTCCCCCACTTTCTCCAAAGTATGCAAATTCAGGAAATCTATTATGAAGATCATAAAAACAATGAAAAAATTCTCTACTGGCATGCTGCCGGCACTGATGGTCTCAGCCATCTTATCGCTGGGCTTCGCCACATCTGCAACCGCTTCTAAGTGGGATGCAAAGATGACTCCAGATGAAGTCGAAGCCACACTTGATAAGAAGTTTGCCGAAGGTAAATACTCACCTAAGGGCGCAGACTCCTGTTTGATGTGTCACCGCCGCTCTGAAAAAGTGATGGATATTTTCAAAGGTGTTCACGGTGCTATCGATTCAAGTAAGAGTCCGATGGCTGGCCTGCAGTGTGAGTCATGTCATGGCCCCCAGGGTAATCATAACAAAGGCGGCAATGAGCCGATGATCGCCTTCGGTCCACAGTCAACTCTTTCTGCAGAAAAGCAAAACAGTGTCTGTATGAGCTGCCATCAGGATGATAAGCGCATGGCGTGGAATGGTGGTCACCATGACAATGCTGATGTTGCCTGCGCCTCTTGTCACTCTGTCCATACGGAAAAAGATCCTGTTCTGTCTAAAAACACTGAGATGGAAGTGTGTACTAGCTGCCACACCAAACAGAAAGCAGACATGAACAAGCGCTCTAGTCACCCAATGAAATGGAACCAGATGGTGTGTAGCGATTGCCACAACCCACATGGCACCATGAGCGACTCAGATCTTGTCAAGCCTAGCGTGAATGAAACCTGCTACTCATGCCATGCAGAAAAACGTGGCCCAAAGCTGTGGGAACATGCCCCCGTCACTGAAGATTGTGTTACCTGTCACAACCCTCATGGCAGTGTAAACGATGCCATGTTAAAGACACGCGCACCACAACTATGTCAGCAATGCCATGCCAGCGATGGTCACGCAAGCAATGCTTACTTAGGTAACACAAGCCAAGGTGCTAGTGTCGGCGGAAATGCTTTCACAGGTGGCCGTAGTTGTTTGAATTGTCATAACCAGATCCATGGTTCAAACCACCCATCTGGCAAGCTATTTCAGCGCTAAAAAGGAGTCGAGAAGATGAAATTCAAATTAAATTTAGTCACGCTCGCCCTTCTTGCTAATGCTGGCATTGCCAGTACAGCAATGGCAGCTGGAGGCTACGGTCTGCAAAATGCCAATACAGACAAGGTGAAGTTCGATAAGTGGGACTGTAAACGCTGTGTGGTTGAAACCGGCGTTAACGGCACCGTTGGTGTGGGCGTGGGTTATAACGATAGTAATGATATTCGATCTGCCAATGCTTTTGCTGCTGAAAATGAGTTTGCAGGCAAGGTCGATGCTGATCTCACTTATGTGGGTAAAAGCGGCTACCGCGCCACTGTCGAAGCTGACAATCTAGGCATGGAAAACGGTCGGTTAGATATCAATGCGGGTAAAGTGGGTCAATACAATTTGAACTTGAACTATCGTCAAATTGCGACCTACAAAACCGACAGTGCCATGAGCCCATATCTGGGCATCGGCGGCGATGATCTAACCTTGCCAGATAATTGGCAAACGGCGGGTTCTAGTCAGGATATGAGCGAGCTATATAACAGCTTAAATCCACTTGAGCTGTCGCTAGAGCGTAAGCGTGCAGGCCTAGGCTTTGCTTACCAAGGTGAGGAGTTATGGAGCACCTACGTTAACTATCAGCGTGAAGATAAAACTGGACTCAAGCAAGCTTCTGGCAGCTTCTTCAATCAGTCAATGATGTTAGCAGAACCTGTTGACTACACCACAGATACCATTGAAGCTGGCGTCAAACTAAAAGGCGATAACTGGTTTACCGCTATCAACTATAACGGTTCCGTCTTTAAGAATGCGTATAGTCAATTGGGTTTCGACAATGCATTTAACCCAACTTTTGGTGCGGCAACACACGGCTATATGTCTCTTGATCCAGATAATGAAGCCCACACAGTATCATTGATGGGTCAGATGAATCTTAGTCAAACCATCATGAGCGCACGTGTTCATTATGGTCAGATGACACAAGATCAAGCCTTTGTCACCTCAGGTTACGGCTACCAAGTGCCAACTGAATCTCTTGATGGCAAAGTTGATATGACTGGGGTTAATCTAAAGTTAGTCTCACGTATCAGTCGAAGCGTACGCGTTAACGCTAGCTACGATTACTCAGATCGTGATAACAAGACCAACATCGAAGAGTGGACTCAGATCAGCATCAATGACGTTAACGGCCAAGTTGCCTATAACACGCCATATGATATCACCACTCAACGCGCTAAGTTAGGCGTCGACTACCGTATCAACCGTGGTATGAAGCTTGAAGCCGGTTACGATTACCGTACTGATGAGCGTTCATATCAAGACCGTGAAACCACAGATGAAAACACGCTTTGGACTAAATTCCGCCTAAGCAGTTTCGAAAACTGGGATATGTGGGTTAAGGGAAGTTACGGTCAACGAGATGGTTCGCAATATCAGGCATCTGAGTGGACATCGAGTGAGTCAAATGATCTTCTACGTAAATATAACTTAGCCGATCGCAAACGCACCATGATTGAAGCTCGTGTCACTCACAACCCTACCGATAGCCTTACGTTAGACTTAGGTACTCGTTATGCTATTGATGACTATGATGAGACTCAGATTGGCTTAACGGAGTCAACCGACCTAAGTTATGACGCTAGCGTCACTTATATGTTAAGCGATGACATGACACTGACGGCTTTCTACAACCGTCAAAACATCGAATCTGAACAGGCTGGCAGTAGCAGTTTCTCTGCGCCAACTTGGACTGGTGTCGTTGAAGATCAAGTCGACGTGATAGGTGCTGGCTGGAGCTACAATAATCTGATGGAGAAGAAACTGCGCCTTGGCGTAGATTACACTTACTCAAATTCAGACAGTAATACTCAAGTCACTCAAGGTATCACTGGTGACTACGGTGATTACTACGCTAAGGTCCACAACGTCAATATCTATGGTCAATACCAAGCCACTGAGAAGATGGCACTGCGTGTAGACTATAAGATGGAGAAGTATGAAGATAACGATGCTGGCAATGATATCGCGCCAGACGGGATCTGGAATGTAGTCGGTTTTGGCTCTAACAGCCACGATTATAACGCTCACTTAATCATGTTAAGTATGAGCTACCGCTTGTAAGCTTCGAGCTTAGAGCTTCGAGCTTCGAGCTTCGAGCTTCGAGCTTCGAAAAAAGGCTAGATCCCATACCCATGGGTTCTAGCCTTTTCTTTTGGTAAAGATATACTGGTGTTAACGCCCACTAGAGATTTTTACTGCAAGTAATGAAAACAGATAATCTCACCAATTTAATGGCTCAAATTTCTGCCTGTCAGCTTTGTCAGGAAGAGCTTCCCCTACCAGCTAAACCCATTATTCAACTCTCAAGTGAATCTAAAATATTGATTGTAGGCCAAGCGCCTGGAATTAGGGCTCACGATCATGGACGCGCATTTAGTGACCCCAGTGGAGAGAGATTGAGATCATGGCTGGGGGTCAGTGATGAGCAGTTCTACGACCCTAGTCTTTTTGCTATCTTACCCATGGGATTCTGTTTTCCCGGCACCATAATCACCAACGGGAAAAAAAGTGGCGATAAACCACCACTAAAAAGATGTGCAGAGACTTGGCGTGAAGCACTACTCAGTCAATTACCTCAAGTTGAACTGACCATTATTCTCGGCCAATATGCCATCGACTATCACCTAGGGAAGTCTGCAGAGGGTAAAAAGCTCACCGTGACCCAGGCTATCTCCCAATGGCAAGATTACTGGCCAGAATATATGGTGTTGCCCCACCCCAGCCCCAGAAATAACCTATTTTTGAAAAAACACCCTGAGTGCGAAGCGAACCTGCTACCAGCACTTAAAGCACGAGTAACAAAGCTTATTGCTGCTAACAAAAACTGGTAAAGATAGACAAAAAAAGCCTACATACTTGATGTAGGCTTTAGGTCTGAGTTTGTGCTTAAAAACTTATGCACGAGGTGCTTACATAAGCAAACGCATCTGTCACATCCGCCACTGGGTAGCCAAGATCCCTTGCGGCATTCTCAGCACCGCATGCAGCATCTTTAAAATCACTTGTCGCAGACCAATAGAGTTGGTTGGCTAGTACAAATACATCAAAAGATTTATGGGTATCCCATCCAGTCTTATTAGACAAAAGGTAAAATGCTCGGTTAAATACACCTGAAGAGTAGTGAACGTCCATACCGTCAGTGTAGTAAGATGCGTCACCGATTGAGTTACCGTCTTGGGTAGGATCATCCATATAACGCAGTGCACCACTGCCTTTAACTATGTCATACCCCACCTTCCAGTCGTTACTACCGCGCATGTAGAACTCAGCAGCTTCACCAGCCATATCGGAAAAAGACTCATTAATTCCGCCTGACTGACCACTGTACTCAAGACCTGAGTTTTGCTCTGTAAACCCATGGCTCACCTCATGAGCAGATACATCTAAGCTCACCAAAGGATAAAAATAACTATCGCCATCACCGAAAGACATCGCTCTTCCATCCCAAAAGGCATTTTCATATCTACGGCCATAGTGCACACGCATCTCTAACTGAAAGGTGAGAGGAGCAGTTTGATACCAATCTTGGTACATATTAAAGATAACATTACCAAAGTAATGAGCATCATTTAGTGGGGAATATGCATCATTGGTTGTCTTATAGGTGTTTTCAGGACAGGTAAAGGTGAATGTATTTCCTCCACGAGTCTTGCTCTTCATGTTAATGGTTTTAACATTGTCGTTCACCATGGAGCAGGTGCCACCAGACTCCTGTACCGCTAAGGGACCAAAGTCACTGCCATAATAGTATCGACCAACTTTAGCATTTCCTCCTGGTCCACTGGCATCATAGGGAACAGGTGTGCCACCACCAGTACCGCCACCAGGTTTACCTTTACCATTTTTAGCCGTCATTAGCTCATTCCAATGACGAATAACCTCACCACTGTTGGCATCAACTAAGCCCGCAGGACGGGAAATAGTGTCGCCTTTATCACTCAGATATGACACGCGATAAGCTAAACGGGGAGCCTTATCCTGCATCAAGACCACCAGCTCAACCTCTTTTTGACCCGAAGCGGCAGAGCCTTGATATAGCTTATTGAGTGAAGCAATCGCCTGACCTCGAGTGATCCCAGCTTGAACAGAGAACTCATCATCAATTTGCGCCAAACGACCAGAAGCTATATTTGACTCGCCATCAGTTTCAACCACTAGATGGTGGCCATAAACAGGCACGCCATTGAACATCTGTTTTTGTTTACTTTTTTGAGTCCCCTTTGCGGTTTTAACTGAGAGGCTCTTTTCAAAGTGATTGAGTTGACTTACTCCTGCAGCATGATTAATTGATTGATTTTTATTAAATTTAAACTCAGCTGCTTGTAGATGAAACGAACTTGTCACACACACTGCGACTAAAGTTGGAACTAACCTAGGTATTTTCATTATTATGTCCTATTTGGATGTCGGATACTAAATAAACGGCATTCAGTGGACACATATTGTCACAATTTTAACAAAACTGAAACTTCCATCTTTAAACTGTGGTTTTTTCAGATAAAAGGCACTGCAATAACAAGTTAAGCAGTATTATAAACTAGGGAAGTAAAATAGAATTTATTCCAATTAGCTAAGCTTAAATCACTCACCAAATACCAGGGTTAAATCTTGATACGTTAAGGTTTAAAACATTTAAATATTAATAATATGAACAAACATTTAGTGGAACTTGACGAGCTTTAGTCCTTAGACTCAAGTTTAATTAAACATCCCCTCCATTAAGCTATTATCTCAACCTTGCAGAAACCAATATCATCATGCTCCCTACTGGGAATACACCAAACTTTAACAACACCAATGGTTATCTGCTGCAATCCACACTCTCTCATATGAGTAACGATCATCTTAATCGTTAATCCCAAACTTAAGTCAAAGTAGTAACAGGTCTATAAAACTGTTCTTTGAATAGCAGTTCGCTTGCTTCAAGCTGGCATAACGGCTTTATTAAACTTTGTTATGCCTCATAGTTCATATGCCTAAAATCCTTTAAGCTAAATGAAACTTTTAGGAGAATGCCTGTGTACTTTCTTGACTCAACCTTGGCTCAACTGATTGTTGAACGCACGATGAAGATCATCGTTCACAACATCAATGTAATGAACGCTCAAGGTGTGATCTTAGGCTCTGGCGAGAGCCATAGAATAGGCTCAACTCATGAGGGAGCACTACTCGCCATTAGCCAAAACAGAACAGTCGAGATCAATGCGGCCAGTGCAGATACTCTCCATGGCGTTAAAGCAGGCATTAACTTACCTTTACATTATCAGGGTGAGATTATTGGTGTTATTGGTATTACCGGCGATCCCGAGCGCTTAAACAGCTATGGAGAGCTGCTTAAGATGACAGCAGAGTTGATTGTGGAGCAAGCAAACTCTCTTGAGCTAGCTCAATGGCAGTATCGCCAAAAAGAGGAGTTTATTCTTCAGCTAATTAACTCCACGCAGGAGTTAACACCACACCTGATTGATTGGGCTTCACAGCTTGATATTGATATCTACGCGCCTCGCGTCGCTGCCATCATTCAGGTTCAGGGAGATAAAGAGCAGATCTCTGCCAACTCAATTTTAAAAAAGGTGCTAAATCTGCTCGAAAGCCCCTCCCGCGGCAATCTAGTTGCCATGACTTCAATGACAGAACTGGTTATTTTAAAACCCGCTTTCCTCAATGGTAAACAGTGGGATCCTCAGCTAGAAAGTCAACGTATCGATCAGCTTCTCTCCCGTTTACCTCTAAAGATGAACGCCAGATTAAAAGTATCTCTTGGCCACTTCTTCATTAAACCAGCCGATATCTCACGCTCTTACCAAACCGCAAAAGAGACCTTAGCCTTGGGTATGCAGTTGTCACCAGATCAAAACAAATATCTCTATGATGATTACTCCCTGCGTGTTCTGCTCTCAACCCTCAAAAACGATTGGCGCGGTGAGGAGTTAATCACCCCGTTTCAGACATTAATAGATGCAGATAAAAAGGGCCAACTCAATAAAACTTTAACAGCCTATCTTACCCATTTTGGTGATCAGCAAAAATGTGCCAATGCACTGTTTATTCACAGAAACACATTAAGATACCGCTTAGATAAGATCCAACAGATCACAGGAGTTGATATTCAGCAGCTCGATGGGCTACTCCAGCTCTATCTCGGACAAATATTGACGAGCCAATAGATAATAACAATCAGTATAAAAAGCCTCTCACCGACCACCAACTTTAGCCAAGGGTGATAAACAAAACTGTTATTGTACTTCCCATGGTGTAAGCCTAAGAAGATATTGCTCCCAAAAACTCTCTCTTAACTAAACTTAATTAAATGTAAGCAGCAGTTAAAGGCTGAGCGGTGAAGAAAAAAGCAGTAAATGAACGCGAACCAAATAACCTCAATTTATCCACATTAAATATTGAAGTTGAAGAGGTGGATTGGCATAAATGGCAACGGCTTATCAATATTTGCGCCGAGATGCTTAATGCGCCAGCCATGATCATTAACCGCGTCACTCCCGAAGGAGTTGAGAAGTTTCTCGCATCACAAACATGCCAGAAGCAGCTAGACACAAACCAATTTAATATGGATCACAACAAGTTTTGTCTAAATGTCATAACCGAAAGTCAGATATTGTACGTTAAAGATATTAGAGAAGATTGCAGGTATCAAAAGGAGGAGATGCCTTACCTCTCCTACCTTGGGCTCCCTATCACTTGGCCAGACGGCAGTATCTTTGGCTCCTTAAGCGTACTGGATACACAAACAACGAATTATCCTGATGAATATATTGATGCACTCAGTGTAATAAAGGAGGTGATTGATAGTGATCTTCGCCACCTCTACAAAGAGGATCAACTGTTGAAGATGAGTTATACCGATCCTCTAACCCAAATCTATAACCGCCGTGGCTTAATTGATCTTTTACAGAGCACTCAGGATCTAGCGCGCAGACTAAAGCGCCAACTCATCTTAATCTATTTCGACCTCGATAAGTTTAAAACCGCTAATGACAAGTATGGCCATGATATGGGAGATAAACTCCTTAATCTTTTTGCTATGAATCTGAAGAAAAATAGCCGTAGCTGCGATCTCGTTGCACGCTGGGGAGGCGATGAATTTATTGTCATCATACATGCTGAGGATATCGAATCTATTAAGGTCTATATTGATCGCATGAACCAACACCTTGCCGATCAAACCTACCTTCCGGAGATCCACTTCTCCTATGGCTATGCAGTCATTAAACCTGATGACAGTTCAACACTGGCACAACTGCTCTCAACCGCTGATGAGAACATGTATCGCAATAAACAGCTAAAGAGAACAGATCATAAGAAATGACCTTGTTTCCCACTACCTCCCTAGCGTATCATCACTATAATATGAGCGATAACCCACTGTTATAAAACGATGAAGCCAACTCTTCTTGTCTGCTTTACCCTTCTATTATCTCCCCTTATCTGTCATGCAGTCCAACTTAGCGACTATGATGCGGATGTTGCCGCCCTGCTGCTTGAGTATCAAGGAGATGGTGACGTTGCAGCGCTACTTAGGAAGTATCAGGGAACCACTGCAAGCTCAGCCATGGCAAGGCCATCGGTACTCACCATCAAAGAGCAAGGTGACGCCAGCACCTATGTGGATTTCGAGCGGGGTATCATCTTAATCGAAACTCCAGACAAAGCTTTGCTGAAAGAAGCTATCGTGCAGGTTTTACTCACTCAAATTGACCCTAAGCTTATCGACGCTAAAACTGCTCAAGACTTTGGTTTAATCAATAAGGGAAAGAAGCCTTTTTTCTGGGGACAAATACACGATCATCAAGGAGAAGCAATTGAGTACTCCTGGCGGGCAGAGCGTTTTGCGGATTATCTCATCAAGCACAAGCTCAGCCAAGACAGTCGTGTCAGAGTCGCCATACATATGGTAGCCGAACATACCAAGATAGCTGGAGGGAAATATATTCACTACGCTCAAGCCGCAAGCCGACGTTATGGAGTATCAACCGAACTCATAATGGCCATTATGGAAACGGAAAGCTCATTTAACCCTATGGCCAGATCCCGCTCTAACGCCCTAGGCTTAATGCAGGTCAAAGCCAATACCGCGGGACGTGATTACTTCTCTTTAATTAAGGGTTACAAACACACCCCCTCTTCTGCATACCTTTATGATCCACAAAAAAATATCGATCTTGGTACTGGTTACCTACAGATATTATCAAAGCGCTATTTAGCAGGCATTAATCATCCTAAAAAACTGGAGTATGCCATGATCTCAAGCTACAACGGTGGCAGCGGCAACCTATGGAAAAGTTTAGATCCTCAAGCAAATCGCACTAAAGCGATAGCCCGGATCAATAAGATGAGTGTTAGCGAGTTTTATTGGTTTCTCACCAACAGACATATCAGGGGAGAGACCCGCAACTACTTAAAAAAGGTTAGCAGTAAACAAAAGAAATATGCTCACCTGTAATATCAATCAATATACAGATTGATCCCTCAGCGATAAAAAGCTCCCCTTCCCAATTAAGCTCAATGGCTTCAGCCTTCCTAAAGAGAAGGTATCTCTTATACCGATTGGTATTAACTGGCTCAGCTCGCCTCTTCTCTCAATTATTGTGCATGCGCACAATAAAGTGACCTATATAAAAGTAAAATTAGTGATCACAGACGATGATTGATTGTATTGAGCACAGGATAATAGCCAAAAAACTTAGCCATCACGGCTAATCCATAAAAATAGCGATAAAAACCCAAACAGGGACCCCTATGAGCCAAGTACTTATCTTGTTGGCAGTGATACTCTTCATTGTTATTGCCACCTCAAAATTTAAATTACATCCATTTTTAACACTGATTTTAGCCTCCTTCATCACCGCGTTTGCCTATGGCCTCCCCAGTGCAGACATTGCCAAAACCATCACCAGCGGATTTGGTGGGATCTTAGGATATATTGGGTTAGTGATCGTACTAGGTACCATCATAGGAACCATACTGGAAAAAAGCGGCGCCGCTATCACCATGGCCGATGTGGTCATAAAAGTGCTAGGTAAACGCTTCCCCACTCTCACCATGTCGATAATCGGTTACTTGGTTTCTATCCCAGTATTTTGTGACTCTGGCTTTGTGATCTTAAACTCACTAAAACAGTCGATGGCTAATCGTATGAAGGTCTCGAGCGTCTCTATGAGTGTCGCCCTTGCCACAGGCCTGTACGCCACCCATACCTTTGTGCCGCCCACACCGGGCCCGATTGCTGCTGCGGGTAATTTAGGCCTTGAATCAAACTTAGGTTTAGTGATCTTTGTAGGCGTATTTGTTGCTGCAATTGCAGCACTTGCCGGTACCCTATGGGCAAACCGCTTCGCTAATGTCGAACCTGACGGTGAAGGCGCTGAGGAGCTAAAAACTCAGGTTGAGGAGTTTGATAACCTAAAAGCGGCCTACGGCACATTGCCAAGTCCAACTAGTGCATTTGCACCGATATTCGTGCCTATCTTACTTATCTGTTTCGGCTCTATCGCTAACTTCCCGTCATCTCCATTAGGCAACGGTTTAATGTTCGACGTGCTGGCTTTCCTAGGTCAGCCAGTCAATGCACTCATGATAGGTCTGCTACTTTCTGTTTCACTGCTTAAAAGCAGCGATAAAATCAGAGAGTTCAGTGAGCGTATCAGCCAAGGTTTAGTCGTTGCTGCGCCCATTCTATTAATCACAGGGGCAGGTGGTGCATTCGGTGCAGTCCTTAAAGCCACAGAGATAGGTAACTTCCTAGGCACATCACTCTCGGCACTTGGGATCGGGATCTTTATGCCATTTATCGTGGCTGCTGCATTAAAGTCAGCCCAAGGCTCATCAACAGTAGCCTTAGTTGCAACATCTGCACTCGTTGCCCCAATGCTCGGCGATATTGGCCTGGCAAGCGATATGGGACGCGTACTAACGGTTATGGCTATTGGTGCAGGCGCGATGACCGTCTCTCACGCCAATGACAGCTTCTTCTGGGTCGTCACTCAATTTAGCCGCATGAGTGTTAAACAGGCCTATAAAGCACAAACCGTGGCAACACTTATCCAGGGCCTGACTGCAATGACGTTAGTGTTTATCCTGAGCTTAGTGCTACTTTAAACTGATATACGCCACCAAATTTAGTGCCTGCGATCGAGATAGCGTCAGGCACTAATTCAAAAATTAAGCGACCTCCTCCTATAGGAAAACACGATGAAAATAGTTATCGCCCCCGATTCATTTAAAGAGAGCTTGAGTGCGATGGAAGTGGCCGATGAGATTGAACGCGGCTTTAAGATGGTGTTACCCGATGCAGAGTTCATCAAGCTCCCTGTTGCCGATGGTGGTGAAGGCACTGTTCAGTCGATGGTCGATGCAACTCAAGGCAGCATTATCAATCTTGAGGTGACGGGCCCCTTAGGTAACCGCGTACACGCACACTATGGCATTTTGGGTGACAATGACGACAACGCAGTCAAAACGGCAGTGATAGAGATGGCATCAGCCTCTGGACTGCACCATGTGCCGATACATTTGCGCGATCCGCTTATCACCACAAGTTACGGCACTGGAGAGCTCATCTGTAACGCACTCAATCGGGGGATTAAGCGTATCTTAATCGGACTCGGTGGTAGTGCCACAAACGATGGCGGAGCAGGAATGGCTCAAGCGCTCGGGGTTCACCTACTAGATAAAAAGGGCAACCCCTTGCCAGTAGGTGGCGCATCTCTTCAGCAACTTGAACGCATTGATCTTAAAGATATTCACCCGCTTATCGCGGAGTGTGAATTTGAAGTCGCCTGTGATGTAGATAACCCACTCTGTGGCGAAAAAGGGGCCTCTGCTATTTTTGGACCTCAAAAAGGGGCTAGCCCTGAGGTGGTCTCAATACTGGATGCTGCCCTAACTCGTTATGCCGATATCATTGCTCAACACCCACTCCCTGACAGGCGTAATATGGCAGGCTCTGGCGCCGCTGGCGGCATGGGCTTAGGGGTCATGGCTTTTCTAGGGGCTTCACTCAGACCCGGCATCGATATCGTGATGGAAACCGTAAAGCTCGATGAAAAGATAAAAGGTGCCCAGCTTGTTATCACAGGTGAAGGAAGATTAGACAGTCAAACTTTACACGGAAAAACCCCTATGGGAGTGACACGGATCGCAAACGCACTGCAGATCCCTGTGATAGCTATCGCAGGATGTGTCAGTGATGATGCTAATATCTTACTCAAGCACGGTATCAGCGCTATCTTCTCTATCACACCAAGAGCACTGCCTATTGAGGAGGTGCTCGCTAGCGCAAAGCATAACCTGTTTACCACTTCGCACAATATTGCAGCACTTTATGCCCAAACAACTTCAAGATGCAGGATTCAGCATGTCGAGAAGTGACAGAGTTCAAGGTCGTTAATTGCTCCTGCATTAACGACATTCCCGCCATCCGTGGCGGTTTTCATGAAATAGTAGGACTAGTTGTTCTCGGCTCTGGCATCCTCGGTAACAGCTCCTGCGTTACTCTACCTCCTGAATCCATTCAGTCGTGCTTAGCCCTACCTTCTGCATCTGACTTCCATGGAAAGGAAGAAATGTCTTATTTTGTATGGAACAAAATAGACCATGCAATCGTAATTCAATCATTTCATAACACAGAAAAATGTTGCTTCTCGCCATGCCCTTCGGGAGTTCCCGTAGAATCCCTGCACTGCGTTAGTGATATTAACAAGGGAATAACCATTGTCTTCAATCACTGCCTTGTTCAGCTATCCTACGGGGCTCTGAAACGAGCATCTTGAGGTCGCTTGGGGATATACAATGCAGCATAAAGTGGGGTAATCCTGATGAAGAGTAATTACTGGTGACTCTTCACTCTTCTCCTTAGCGCATAGAGAGAAAGAGGCTGGTTAAACAAGCGCCACAACTTTACATTCCCCCTGAATCGATTTAACTTTGCCCTTGATGCTCCCAAGATCATAAAGTAAAGTGAGCCCCCTTTTGGAAAACTGCAACTAATAGCAGCTCCTATTGAACATAGTGTGATAGCAAAGAGAAAACCATGTCGATGACACAAAGACGAGCCACAGCTTCTGAAGAGGCACTACTGCGCATCTTCACCGTCCCTGAAGCCCCTGATTCCACCTTGAGTGTCATCGAACAAAATATCTCCCAGAACCTAATGGGCTTTCTGCAGGAGAGTGTCGTGGCGGTCGAAAAGCCTCTATCTGAGATTGAGCGAGATTTCCAACAACATCAGATCCCCTCGGCGCCGCAGTTTGTCTCTGATTACGCCGACGATATGATGAAAACCTTGGTCGCCCACTCAGTACATACCTCGGCTCCTAGTTTTATCGGGCATATGACCTCAGCCCTTCCCTATTTTGTCCTACCGCTGTCTAAGATGATGGTAGGGTTAAACCAGAACTTGGTAAAAATCGAAACATCCAAAGCCTTTACTCCTCTGGAGCGTCAAGTCTTAGGCATGATGCATCATCTTATCTACAGTGAGAGTGATGAGTTTTATCAAAGCTGGATGCACAGTGCTAACTACTCGCTGGGGGCTTTTTGTTCTGGCGGTACAGTGGCCAATATCACAGCGCTCTGGACCGCTCGTAACCAACTATTAAAGGCTGATGGCGACTTTAAAGGGGTATCGGCTCAAGGTTTAGTGAAAGGGCTACGCCATTATGGTTATGACGATTTGGCAATCTTAGTATCTCAGCGTGGCCACTATTCACTGGCCAAAACCGCCGATCTACTCGGCATAGGCCGTGAAAATATCATTCAGATCCCAACATCGTCTGATAACAAGGTCGATGTGAGTAAGATGCGCGAGATGGCAGCTAAGCTCAATGATGACAACATCAAGGTGATGGCAATTGTCGGTGTTGCTGGCACGACTGAAACCGGCAATATCGATCCCTTAGATGAGTTAGCCACCTTAGCATCTGAGCTAAATTGTCATTTCCATGTTGATGCAGCATGGGGCGGCGCATCGCTGCTATCAAATAAGTATCGTCACCTGCTTAAAGGGATAGAGCGAGCGGACTCAGTCACCATAGATGCACACAAACAGATGTACGTGCCTATGGGTGCGGGTATGGTTATCTTTAAAGATCCCGCTTTTGCCAACGCCATTAAACATCATGCAGAATATATTCTTAGAAAAGGCTCTAAAGATTTAGGCAGTCAGACATTGGAGGGCTCTCGCCCTGGCATGGCGATGCTGGTTCATGCTTGTCTTCAGGTGATCGGTCGCGACGGTTACGAGATATTAATTAACAATAGCTTAGAGAAGGCGCGATATTTTGCCGATCTGATAAAACAACATCAAGACTTTGAGCTGGTATCAGAGCCTGAACTGTGTCTACTCACCTACCGCTACGTACCAAAGTCAGTTCAAATGGCTATGGCACAAGCCAGAGAGAACAAAGATGTTCAATCCCTTATCGAATTTAACCGTTTATTAGATGGCCTCACTAAATTTGTGCAGAAACGCCAACGAGAGCAGGGAACCTCTTTTGTCTCCCGTACTCGAATCAACCCAGAAGCAGGCATAGTGGATATAAAGTCTGTGGTATTTAGGGTCGTACTCGCCAATCCATTAACTACCCATGAAATATTAGCTCAAGTCCTAAGCGAGCAAAGTGAGATAGCCAATCAAGATAATAAGTTTCTGCCGCAGCTATTACAGTTAGCTAACTTAAAAAATTAACGCTTAAGAAAAAGGCGAAGAGAGCAAATCTCCTCGCCTTTTTTATATTGCGAATTAATTAACACATTAGTTGAATTTACTCCTACTTAAGCTGGGCTTATCGAGCTCCAGCTGCATAAACAAGGTGTTGTTTCTGCCCTCTGACTGATGAAAAGTAAAACCATTTTTCTCCATCACCATAATGGAGGCGGTATTATCGATATCGACCCCGCCCACAAAGGATTTTACCTCTCCTGAGGCTTTCGCCCACTCAACTAAACCTGCGATCAATTCACTTGCATAGCCCTTTCCCCAGTAGTTTTCGGCTAACAGATACCCAAGGTGAAGCTCACTTTTAATAGAAGCGTTATCAGCTCCTTGAGCAATTGCTTCTAGCTCTTGTGCCAACTCATGCAGAAATACAAAGCCGATAACTTGATCATCTGAGCTCTCCTGTACCACTAAAAAGCAGCTCTCACTGGCTCTGTCATTCATCCAGAGAAGGGCATCTTCAATGTGATTAATGTCTTGCCAGCCTTCTGGTAAAGTCGCTGTAACTCCAGGGGTTAAAGTTTCTAATACAGTTTGGGCTAATTTGACTTCAGAAACACCACAATTAACGTGTTCCCACCAGCTAGAGACGGTTAATCTAGGGGTCCTAAAATGGCATAAATCTTCGAATTCATTCATATTCGACCTCTTTATTCTATAGATCACATCTTGTTAAATAAGGTCACTCGATAAAACGACTCAGTACGGCATCGGTTGGTAAGATACAGGTATCGCGGCGACCAAAAAGTGTATAACGATTTCGTGCTAACAAACGGTAAAAATAATCTCTTATCCCCCTTGGCAGAAACTTAGCGATTGTAAATACAGGCCATAAACCAGATAGAGATTGAGCGATCTCTAAAGCAGCATCAGTGCGCATATAGCAGCGATTATCTTTGATAAGTAAAAAAGTTTCCCCCATCTCTCCATCCACGTTATAGGAAGCGATTAACTCCTTGGCGGTGTCACTCTGCATCGGTGTAAAAACAAAGCGACATTCGGGATCTCTGTTAATAATAAAATTCACGGCACCATGGCAAAGGTTACATACGCCATCAAAGATAATGATCTCTTTTTGCTCCATCTCTCTTCTCACCGTACCTCCAAAATAACTCAATACCAAACGAATCCTAGATGCGAGTATATGTTTTTGCAGTAGAGCACGACTCATCTTGATGCGTGTTCAGGTACTCATCTCCTCCTTAAGTATAAAATGTGACACCTTAAATATAGCGTTAAAACATAAAGATAGCTCAAAAAATACCGATAAATATTTTTTACAAATAATCACTTTGATTACAGATTGAGGTTAAGCACAATTTTGTACAAAAATCTTGCAGGCTTTTACGCTATGATAATTTGATGAAAACGACAGAGTCCAGAGTCCATACACAAAAAGAAGTTGCCGAGTTCACCCATGTCAAAGAGTTAGGGGGAATTGAGCTGCTTAGCGCCAGCTACCATAAGCAAAACTTCTCCCGCCACAGTCATGAGGGCTATACCGTGGGAGTGATAGAATCTGGAGCGCAACGTTTTTACCGTACTGGTGGCAATCATATTGCTCCCCAGAACAGCATCATCTTAGTCAATGCCGATGAGGTACACAATGGCTGCTCCGCTGCAGAAAATGGTTGGTCCTACCGCGCTATGTATCCTCTACCTGAACAGTTTTCTCAGTTAAATCAGGAGTTGGGGTTAGCCAGTAAAGGGGCCCCCTACTTTCCTGAACCTGTGGTTTATGACAAACCTATGGCCGAGATGCTGCGTATGATGTTCCACACTCTGGACACCTCTGACAACCGGCTACTGCGTGAAACCTTGCTCTACTCCGCGATGATGAAACTGATATCTCGACATAGCCGAACCAAAGCTGAGCCTTCGAAACCAGCTGCAGCTCAAACTCAGCTGTTACTGGTAAAAGAGTTTCTTGATGACTATCCAAGTATCGATATTTCACTTGAAGAGTTAGCCACACTGGCAGGACTAAGCCCCTTTTACCTCATTAAACAGTTTCAAAAAAAGTATGGTCTTCCCCCGCACGCTTATCAGATCCAATCACGGATCCGGCTTGCAAAACAGAAGATCAAAGAGGGATATAAACTAATGGATGTAGCACTGGAGTGTGGCTTTCATGATCAAAGCCACCTAAGCCGCCACTTTAAGCGCACCATGGGAGTTACTCCGGGGAAATATGCTAAGTAATCGAGTATAACCACAAGTTTGTACAAGCTTGAAAGCTTAAGATAGGTTAACTTCATTTTCTACCTTCAATTATTTTCGGATCTCTGACTCCATGGATTCACCGTCAAAAGAAACCATAACCACCACAGCGCTTGATGCAGCGATTAAAGGCACTCTCGTTATTCTCCCTCTCACTATCGCAGTGATCCCTTGGGGAATTCTTGCTGGCTCATTTGCCCTTGATGCAGGCTTAACACCAATGGAGAGTCAGGCGATGTCAGCCGTTATTTTTGCTGGTGCCGCCCAACTCGTTGCTTTAGGCATGATAAAAGCTGGAGTTGGTTTAACAGCTATATTGATCACCACTCTACTTATTACATCACGACACTTTCTCTATGGTATGGCCATGAGGGAACAGATAAGCCCTATGCCGTTAAAATGGCGCTTAACCTTAGGTTTCCTTTTGACCGATGAGCTTTTTGCGATCGCCAATCAAGGTAAGCAACATAAGTTAGACCCTTGGTTTGCTTTTGGTGGCGGCTTTAGTTTCTATCTCGGTTGGAATATCGCCACAGCCATCGGGATCATTGCAGGCCAAACCCTGCCAAATTTAGACTCTTGGGGACTAGATTTTGCCATCGCAGCTACTTTTATCGCCATCGTTGTTCCCGCAATCAAAAAGCCATCCATTCTTATCTGTGTGCTTGTCTCTTTAGTAATGAGCCTTATCTGTGAATTGATGAATATTCAGGCAGGTTTATTGATTGCCGCCCTATCAGGCATGGCCTGTGGCACCTTGTACGCGAAAGTAACGGGAGAGAAAGCATGATCTGGTTAACTATCATCACCATGGCCATACTCGTTTTTGGCAGCCGCTACCTTTTTCTTGAACCTAAGTTACCTGTCAGGTTAAGTAAAAACACCCTAACATTTTTAAGTTACTCAGCCCCCGCAGTACTCACCGCCATATTTGCACCAATTGTCTTTATACGGGAAGGAGAGCTAGCCTTAAGCTTAGATAATAGCTATTTGATTGCAGCTGTACTGGCTGCATTGCTGGCATATACCACTCGAAATATCCTTTTAACCACAGTAGTAAGCATGGGTCTATTTTTTATCATTCACTAATTATGGAGTTTATATGACATCGAAAAACAACCTTGAACAGATGCCAATGAAGGTGACCTGTCATGTGAAATATATCATCGACCCAGATATGCTCAGTGAATTTGAACACTATGCCAAGCTCTGGATCCCTCTGGTTGAAAAATTTGGCGGACAACACCACGGATACTTTCTACCCAGTGAGGGCGCCAATGATGTTGCTATTGCCCTCTTCTCCTTCCCAAGCCTAGCGGATTACGAGGTCTATCGACATGAATCAGCTCAGGATGTTGATTGCCTTTCCGCATTTTATTACGCTAAAAAACATAAGTTTATTCTTAGATATGAACGTAGCTTTATGCGTCCAGTTCTTGAATAAGTGCTATTTCCCGCTACTTTTTCTTACTTTCATCTCCGTACTTCACTTCCATTAATGCAATGTAGTCATGCATCTCCTCTCCTGGCGACACGGCAAAGTGTCGTTCTAACTTTGTCAGATGAATAATTCTATCGACTCTGAAATTACGAAAGTCAGCTCTTAATTCACACCAGGCCAACAAGGTCCAGATCCCTTTCCAAAAATAGATGGCAAGAGGCCTTATCTCTCTTTGAGTGGCCTCCTCGTTAGCATCTCGGTAATCCATTAAAAGGTACTCACGTAAACGTGAAGACTTTCTCAGCATATCCAGAAACTTAAACTCGTCATTATCGATATAGAAATCAGGCGCAAACATGAGTGACTGATACTCTTGCAACCTTGATGGCAGTACGGCTTCAACCTTTATCATCGCTTGCTTGGCAGCACTTGACAACTCCTCCCCTCCCCAAGCCTGAACCATACGCATGCCCACTTGAATCGCTTCAAGTTCAGCTTCATTGAACATCAAGGGCGGAACATTAACCTCCTGGCGTAGTAGGTAGCCCACTCCTGCTTCTCCCTCAATAGGAATCCCACTTAGGCTGAGGTCTTGAATATCACGATAAACAGTACGAGTAGATACCTCCAGTCGCTCTGCAAGCTGCTGCGCAGTGGTTAATCGTCTGCTTCTGAGGATCTGTACTATCTGGAATAACCGATCGGCACGGCGCATAACACTCCTTGGGATAAATACTCTAGTTCACTTGTTTGTATAACAGGGAATGTAAAATAGAAACAGTAAGATTCCCTTAATAAGAACTAAGAGCTGCACGCTCAAACAACAAGTTTGCGGTTAACACCAATATAGATATCTACCCCATCCGTTGCCGTATAACACTCATAGTCAGTGAGGTATCGACGCGAATATGAGCAGTTTTCATCATTAAAGTATTGCCATACCTCACCCCATAGTTTGATCACGACTTCAGGCATCTCTCCCTTTGCCCTGAACCTCAGGTATTCACCCGCTTCTAGATTGAGCTTGGTTAACTCTGAGTTTATAGGTTCAACTTGCTCTTTCATCAGTCCAAGGAGAACATTAAACTCACCGTTTACATCAGACTCATAATCAAAATAACAGCCATAAATAGGTGAGCTGGTATTACTCTGTACATCGCTACGCTGCATAAACCCCTGCCAAAGTGGCGCAATTTTTTGGGTATTAACATCTTGCTCAGCACGGTTTGAGGTTCTAACAAACATCCCCTTGACCCCTATGGCCTCTTGGGTAACTAAAACCGGCATACAAGGCTCCTCCTTAAACTGACTCATTATCACTCCTTTATCTAATACATTGAATTAATTTAACTAATAAAGCCAGTTCAATACTGGCTTCAGGTCCTAACACACTCTCTACTTACTCTCCATTGACCAGAGGCCAACGGTATTGCCTTCACAGTCTTCAAACAGGGCGATAAAACCGCACTCCCCCTCTTTAATTGGCATCACAGGGAGCAGTATATTCACGCCAGCTTGAGCAATCTTTTCCACTAAAGGTGTGAGTTTGTCACTTAAATGTAGATAAAGCACACTACCATGCGCCGAGGGCTTCATCATCTCATGCTTAACTAAACCTATGCTGGCCGCTTCTTTATCCTCAGTTTCCAGAATAGCCATATCCATATCATTCATGGTTTCTCGCCTGAAACTGACACCGAAGTGCTTACCATAAAACTCAACAGCCCTGTCCATATTCTCAACGGCAATCTCACCCCAGACTAATGGTGCTTGATGTAACATACTGAACTCCTTCTTATTACTAAGCTAACATTCGACATGAATATTTTCTCTTAGCGATGAAACAAGCATAAAACAGGGCTACTGACACCATAGTGTCAGTAGAGTATCAATCGAGGGATATTTAAATTCTCTGCATCAATAAACTTCATACCCTCATAAGAAGTCTTCATAATAAGGGCACAAAAAAAGCACCCTAAAGGTGCTCTTGAGTCGTGAGGTTTAACTGCTTAAACTAATATGTCACTTTTTGAATATGCGTGATCACTGCATCACCATCTAATGGTTTGTAGATATTAACCATAGCTGGGTATACAGAACTGCCTAAACCTGGGATCTGTGCATTACAGAAATAAGCATAATTCAATCCAGCAACAACTTGTGTTGCCACGGCAACAGGTGAGTAATCCACACCGACAAAATGCTCCATCGCTTCAGAGAAAGCTTCCTTTGCTTGAGTATCGATTTCTGAAGTGAATGGGCCATAGGCACCAAGATTTTGATTTGACATGATATATTCCTTTATAAGTGGTATTCCTATTCATAGTAATCAAGTCGCCACACATTCAGGGTAAGATGGCTCGTTGACAGTCCTAATCAAGTTAGGGCTTTAACTATAGTAACCAATATCGCTATTTGCCAAAAATCTTATGTAAATTTCAAATCGACATAAAAATCAAATAATATCAACAAATTAAATTCTTATATATTTTGAAACATCACCTCTAACCTAAAAGTGAGAATTATCTGATCCAACCTTTCGCTCTCAAGCTCTTTACGCCAGTTGTACTCAGGAGTGATCTCGAAAAACAACCATTCACGCAGAAAATTCTGACGATATGTCACTGCCACTCTCGCATTCTCAACATAATGATATGGAGTGTCGACGCCATAGATACTGGCAATATAGTTGATGGCTTGTTGACTGCTAATGTAGTGGTAAAGGTTTAAGCTGCTGCCAAACTCCCAGCCATTTCCCCGATTTTCGTACTGAGCCACGGCGCTCCAGCGCAGGAGAAACTCCTCATTAAATGAGTGTTCAATATCAAATTCGGTAGACTCACCCGTCACTTTTTTCTCTTGGTAAACTTTCTGAGTCAGACGGGTAACGGTATTATGTGAAATGGGATAGGTATAACGCCAACGAGCCTCTAATTTAGGCTTCAAATTCGCCTTAATATTAAAGCTCACTCTGTCTTTCCCATACCAATCATAGCGCAAACCAATATCTCGCTCCCCCTCGTCATCAGGTCCTTTGAGAAACGCAAAAGGATCATCTTCACCTTGAGTATCAATGATCACCTTTAGTTTTTGGTTTACACCAGGTAGATTAAATCGAGCATTCAGCTCTGTTCGGTACTTAGCCCCCTCCTTTTGGTAGTAGGAAAAATCATTTGTCCAACGAACCAAAGTCCCAGCACGAGCATCCTCTTGGCTACGCTCATCAACAAAGAAACTATCGAACCAGATAGCAGGCTGGCAAAATTTAGTATTGAGGTAATCAAATGCCCCATCAATCACCCCATCTTGCTCAGATTGAGTAAAACAGGGATTAGAGATTTCTGCATCACTGCTGCGTTCTTGAGACTTTTCTATCTCATCATCGGCAAAACTGAGTGTTGATATGAAAATAGAGCAACATAGTATAAAGCGTAAAAAGATCAACAAGGCTCCAAAAAACTATAAATATCAATCAGATTTTAATGAATAAACCTAAATTATGTAATAAAGTAAATCAAACTAATTTATAAGGAATCCCATTGATAAAAGTGATTAGGTGTTGCTTATTAATCATCTTCTCTTTTCATGCTAACGCTGAAAATGATGCCAGTATGCTTTTTAACACCATTAACGAGCGACTCTCCTATATGGAAGATGTCGCACTCTTTAAAGCTGTCAATCACCTCCCCATTGAGGACTCACCACGAGAAAAAAGGGTGATAGCTAGCGCTCAAATCTCCGCCGCTACACAAGGGCTAGACTCTGCTCTTATTAAGGACTTTTTTAAAGCACAAATCGACGTTGCTAAGGCAATACAGTACCGTTACCGTGCAGACTTACTCTCGCAACCACGTCTAGACACTCCCAAAGACCTTAGGCTAGAGATCCGCCCTCATCTTATCCGCCTTGGAGATAGCTTGATTGTGCAGCTCAGCAACTACATCAAGAAACATGGTCAGATACAAGCCAATGAATTTGAAACGTTTAACAGCAGTATTGAACATAGATACATCAGCGATGCCGACAAGTTGCGGCTATTTAACGCTTTAATGCAAGTGGACTATTTAAATAAGCCGGATTCAAATAAGCTAGACTAGTAACCAAGCAGGGGATAGAGCTTCCCCTCCCGAATCACCTTATCTGCATTCGCTAACGTTCCATCTCTTGCCCAACTTTTCAGCACAGGAGTGAAAATAGCTTTCACTCTTGTCTCATCCATGCCAGGTATCACCTCCTTGTGATAGAGCATTTTCAATAAAATACCATCTAATCCGGAGAGAAGATCTTGCGGGGTTTTATCATTAAAAATAGAGGGGTATACTTTATCTGAATCATTAGGTAGGCCCATTATCTGTGTCAACTCCTCAACCACACAAGCCAATAACTTGCCATGCATCTGCGCCTGATCAACAGGTATCACAATCCATGCTTTAACTATCTCATCCTTAGTATTAGTGGCAACATTTGCCATACACACAGCACCATGAAGATTCTTTGCCGCCCCAGGCCCTAACAGAGATTTAACCTCCTGGAGCCACCGGCTCTGCCTAGTAAAAACCAGATGAACATTAGCCTGATCCAGCTTATTAACAAGCTGGAGTTCATGTCCAGTAATTGCAGACAGATGCTCCATATGCATACGGGCGAGCGCTTCATGTTTCTTCTCATCACCCACACGATGATCCAACCAAATCCCGATCGGCTGAGTCCATTTACGTACTAAGTGTTTTCCTGTGTCATACTCATTTCTCAGCGCAACCTCAACAAACGCCTGTTGTAGGTATTCAGGGGTTTTCCAATCAGACGCTAAAGAGGAAACTGAGACAAATAAGCACAAAAGTACTAATAAATGATTAAGTTTGTTCTTCAAATTAGGCTCCATAATCCACAATATAGACAGAGTAACAAAAGCATTGAACAATTGCTTTTAAGTAAACACACCACAACAAACAGACCAATGCTTAAAGTTTCTTCGCTTCGACACTTTAATTCATAAAACCTAAATAAGTTTGTCGGAAATCACATTTATGCTCAATTATCTCCCCTATACTGCACGCCCTTCTCGGGGTTCTGTTAGTTTTTCCATTCATATTTTGGTTCTAAACTCCCTATCTTATATTGCTTATGTCATTTCGCCCGATATTTTCGTACATCTTGCTTAATGCAGTAATTTAAGATTATATGCAGAACCCTTATAAGGTTAGATAAGAACCGATTAAGGAGATGTCCATAATGGACACTGTAATTAGCAAAACTGAAACCGCCTCGACACAAATCGAAGTCAAATCAAGCTGGAGTAAAAGTGATACCCTATGGGTATTAGGGCTTTATGGAACAGCAGTAGGTGCTGGCACTCTTTTTCTTCCCATTAACGCAGCACAAGGTGGTTTAATACCACTGATAATGATGGCCCTTCTTGCACTCCCTATGACCTTCTTCGCCCATCAGGGGATGACACGATTTGTGTTATCAGGGTCTAAGCCAGGAGCTGGGATCACAGAGGTGGTTGAGGAGCATTTTGGTGTTGGCATGGGTAAGGTTATCACCTTGCTTTACTTCTTTGCAATCTACCCCATTCTATTAGTCTACAGTGTCGCACTAACCAACACTGTTGAGAGTTTTCTGCTGCACCAGCTAAATATCACCCCACCTAACCGTGCGACTTTAGCTTTAGTCTTGATCATAGCCTTGATTGCAGTGGTGCGCTTAGGAGAGCAGTTAATCATCAAGGCGATGAGTGTATTGGTATTCCCCTTTGTCGCTGTACTTCTGATGCTCTCTTTCTATTTAATTCCTTACTGGAACACGGCAATCTTTAATAACATCGTGCCTGCAGAGGGAGGGATCAGCACTATCGTCATGGCTCTGTGGCTAATTCTGCCTGTGATGGTCTTTTCATTTAATCACTCGCCGGTTATCTCCTCCTTCGCCGTCGATCGCAAAAAAGCACATGGTGATAATGCTGAAAAGCAGTGTTCACGAATTCTAGCTATGAGCCATATTCTCATGGTCGCCACTGTGATGTTTTTTGTCTTTAGCTGTGTACTAAGCCTCTCTCCTGCAAATTTGGCAGAAGCAAAGGCACAAAATGTGTCGATATTAACCTATTTGGCAAATCACTTTAATACACCAATTATCGCCTATGCCGCGCCTATAGTAGCAATAATAGCTATCACGAAGTCGTTCTTCGGTCACTATATTGGTGCCAGTGAAGGTTTTAATGGCTTAATAATTAAATCTGCACGTAGCAGGAAGAAGGAGATCAGTTCAGTCACCTTAAATCGTTTTACGACTGCCTTTATGCTGCTAACAACCTGGGCTGTAGCCACAATTAATCCCAATATCTTAGGCATGATCGAAAGCTTAGGCGGTCCGATTATCGCACTACTACTTTTTATAATGCCTATGTATGCCATCAAAAAAGTACCAGCAATGAAGCAGTATTCAGGTCAATTAAGTAATTTTTTCGTCGTTATTATCGGGCTAATTTCGATATCGGCAATCTTCTACTCTCTTGTTCAGTAAATAAAAAGGAGACAAAAACTTAGCAGTTTATGTCTCCTTAACAAGCATTTACAATCTCGCTCCTCTATATGACCATAGACGCAATATAGAGGAGTACAACAGGAGGAGAAGAAGTAGGCTCATCACGCCTCCAGAGTCATTTTTAATCTCTATTTTCTCCCCCTCTTTAACCGTGATTTTGACTTTCGCCGTTGCCATTGCACCTGAAGAGTCGATAATAAAATAGGTAATCTCAAATTCACCTAGAAACTCGCTATCTGGAGTGATCAGCAGTTTATTCCCGCTCATCTCCACCTTGCCAATATCAGAAGATACCTTGTGCAGTGATAGTCGATCGCCGTCAGGATCACTATCGTTACTCAGTACATCTATACTCTCTTGTGAATTTACCAACATGGTCAACTCATCATCCACTGCCAGTGGTAATGAATTTCCTGTTACCACATCGAGCAAGACATTGGCTTTAGCAACTCCACCCATCTCATCTGAAATGACATAGCTGATAGTGTCATTTCCCAAAAAGCTGTCAGAAATCGGTCGATACCAGATAACTCCATCAATAATTTCTGTCATGCCAAGTTCAGCAACAGCTTCAATAACGACAAGATTATCGCCGTCGCTATCACTGTCATTGTCTAATACATCCAGTGGTGACTCTACTGCTCTCACCAACTCAATGAAATCATCCACGGCAACAGGGTCATGATTATCAATCGAATTAAAACTTTCAAGATCTGTTAATCCGCCGGGATCCATCAAAATACCATTTTCCAAACCATCGGAATCATTCAGCCCTCCCTCTTTAATGGTTAACCTCAGACACCAATCTCCTACCGTAAGCCCAGAAACCCAGCTAGGATCATTGGGCTCAGGACATAAACCTTGATTTGAATGGGCGCTTGCCAGTTGATCCCCCTCACTGGTATCAAAATCAACCCACTCATTGCTCTGTTGAGAGAATTTTAAATATACTGCCTCTTCCGGAATAGGTTTTCGCTGTGGAAATACCACTTGATAATCACTTCCTTTGGGCTTACCGAAAATGACAAAATCAAATACACCGCCCTCTAAAATTTGGCTATTATCCAGCAGTGATGTCAACTCATCATCTAGAATTTGAATTCCTCCAGAGCGGCTTTGTAAAGCAATATCACCTCGCATAATGCAGGTCTCAGCTTCGGATTCAACCAAAAAGAGACGACCATCACTCTCTTGCTCATTGATGACTGAACAATTTTCAGGAGTCGCAAGTACAACTGGTTGCGACTGGATTAACATATTAACTCTTGCTGTGACCTCAAGCCCTTGAGCAGAAGTTAACATTAAGCTTATCTGCACATTCCCAGATGAGATCTCTTGAGGATCAAACACAAATTGGGATACTTGGGTAGAATGGTTCACTATCTCTTGACTCGAAAACCATTGATAGGAAGCGTCTGCAACATCACCCGAATCGACAAGGGTATAAATAGTGACTAGCCCATCAGTATCTTTGACGGTATATGTTTCGATACCAGCTTGAAGTGGTTTCAATCTAATATCGGGCGCACGGGCCTCTTCAGTAATAGTTAGTAGATGCGCAGACTTGCCAGCAAGGTTAGCTTCATCAGATAACTTAATCTCTAAGGTTTCATCTCCCTCAACCAGAGAGTCACTAAAGGTTTTAAAGTGAATATGTCCCAGACGCCCTTGAGTTAAGCTGATGCTACCAGAGAGAAGGTCATGATCATTTTCGTCTGCAGTGCCACCTAGAGAATAATCCAGCACAACCGGATAATCAGGAGCATCACCATTAAGATAGAACCCCACACTCACCGCACCTCCCTCCTGTACATGACTATCACTACGAAGTGAGACTAAAGGGTGAACTTTAACACTTTGACTGCGGCTGGTTTTACGTCCTCTAGCATCTTCAGCTGTCCATAACACCTGATGGTTACCTGGCTCAAAGTAACTTCCCGATGATTGGCTAACGCTAATAGGGTTATTGAGATGATCCTTTGCAGTGGCAAACCCTAGTGAAACTTTTGTGAGTAGACCTGTAGCGTTAACCTCAATATCTTGCGGTAACACTAAGGTAGGTGGTGCCCCTAACTCAGGATCACTGGTAATTGACACCTCAACGTTCGCTGTCGCTGTCAATCCGCCACTATCGGCAATGGTATAGCTGAGAATGTCTGTTCCGACGAAATCAAGAGGGCTTTGATATTCCAGTTTATCACCGACAAGCGTCACCTCTCCCAAAACAGCACTGGCCTCCTGTAGCGTGATAAGATCATCTACATCAGGGTCAGAGTCATTGACTAAGACCTCTATCAACCCCTTCTGACCCTCTACAAGAGTAAAACTATCATCTTCAGCTATAGGGGCATCATTGATATCTATCACCCTAAGCTCAAACGTAACACTCTTCGCCTCTCTCTCTTGTGAATCGCTAATATGGAAAGTTATGCCTGAATAGGTCGCAATATCTTTGACTCCAGGTGCACCTTTGACCTCCCCTGTTGCACTGTCAAGTTGCAGCCATTCCGGTAAATTATCAGCCCGAAATACAAAAGGAGCTTCTCCTCCAACCACTTTTTGTGTCACGAACAGGTGCTCATCTTGCAACAAAGTATCTGGTAACTGTGTTTCTAAGCTAAGTAATAATTTATCAACAACGAATGCCGTTACGCTTAATAGATTAGAGATATTTCCAGCAGTATCGGTAATACGCAGCAGACAATCACTATAGTTGCCATCTGCTAGCTCATTAAAGGTGACCGTGTTTTCACCTTCTGTTGCGATAACAGTGCTTGAGCTACAACTGCCTAAATAACTAATACTGCCAGCTTCTGTGCTGCTGAAACTGTAACTTGGCGTGCTGTCTGATGTAGGCGTAGTGACTGGAGTGACCTCACTTAAGGTTGCCCCTTTGCTGTCCACCACAAAGCTATTTACACTTAAGAGGTTGGAAAGATTACCTGCAACATCGGTCACCCGCAGCTGACAATCACTGTAATTGCCATCAGCTAGTGCATTAAAAGTGATGGTATTACTGCCACTGACTGCCACCGAGGTGGCTGAACTACAGCTGCCTAAGTAACTGATACTGCCCGTTTCTGTGCTGCTAAAACTGTAACTAGGTGTGTTGTCACTTGTGGGCGTAGCGACAGGAGTGACCTCACTTAAGATAGCCCCAGTGCTGTCCACCACAAAACTGCTGACATCGAGTAAGTTTGAGAGATTACCCGCAGCATCAGTCACTCGCAGCTGACAATCACTGTAGTTGCCATCAGCTAATGTATTAAAAGTGATGGTATTACTGCCACTGACAGCCACCGATGTGGCTGAACTACAACTGCCTAAGTAACTGATGCTGCCCGCTTCTGTGCTACTGAAACTGTAACTTGGCGTGCTGTCACTTGTGGGCGTAGTAACTGGGGAAACCTCACTTAAGGTTGCCCCTGTGCTGTCTACCACAAAGCTGCTGATACTTAAGAGGTTGGAAAGATTACCTGCAGCATCAGTCACCCGCAACTGACAATCGCTGTAACTGCCATCAGCTAATGCATTAATGGTGATGGTATTACTGCCACTGACCGCCACCGAACTCGCCGAACTACAACTGCCTAAGTAACTGATACTGCCGGCTTCTGTGCTGCTGAAACTGTAACTTGGCGTGCTATCCGTTGTGGGCGTAGTGACAGGAGTGACCTCACTTAAGGTTGCCCCTGTGCTGTCCACCACAAAGCTGTTGATACTTAAGAGGTTGGAAAGATTACCTGCAGCATCGGTCACCCGTAGCTGACAATCACTGTAGTTGCCATCAGCTAATGCATTAAAAGTGATGGTGTTACTGCCACTGACCGCCACCGAACTCGCCGAACTACAACTGCCTAAGTAACTGATACTGCCCGCTTCTGTGCTACTGAAACTGTAACTTGGCGTGCTATCCGTTGTGGGGGTAGTGACAGGAGTGATCTCACTTAAGGTTGCCCCTGTGCTGTCTACCACAAAGCTGCTGATACTTAAGAGGTTGGAAAGATTACCTGCAGCATCAGTCACCCGCAGCTGACAATCGCTGTAACTGCCATCAGCTAATGCATTAATGGTGATGGTATTACTGCCACTGACCGCCACCGAACTCGCTGAACTACAGCTACCTAAGTAACTGATACTGCCCGCTTCTGTGCTGCTGAAACTATAACTAGGTGTGCTGTCACTTGTGGGCGTAGTGACAGGAGTGATCTCACTTAAGGTTGCCCCTGTGCTGTCCACCACAAAACTGTTGATACTTAAGAAGTTGGAAAGATTACCTGCAGTATCGGTCACCCGCAGCTGACAATCACTGTAGTTGCCATCAGCTAATGTATTAAAAGTGATGGTATTACTGCCACTGACCGCCACCGAACTCGCTGAACTACAGCTACCTAAGTAACTGATACTGCCCGCTTCTGTGCTGCTGAAACTATAACTAGGTGTGCTGTCACTTGTGGGTGTTGCGACAGGAGTGACTTCACTCAAGGTTGCCTCTGTGCTGTCCACCACAAAACTGCTAACACTGAGTAAGTTGGAAAGATTCCCCGCCGAATCAGTCACTCGCAGCTGACAATCGCTGTAGTTGCCATCAGCTAATGTATTAAAGATGATGGTATTACTGCCACTGACTGCCACCGACGTGGCTGAACTACAACTGCCTAAGTAACTGATGCTGCCCGCTTCTGTACTGCTGAAACTGTAACTAGGTGTATTATCTGATGTGGGAGTATTAATAGCGCCACTCTCAGCAATAACAGGAGTACTATTGTCTACCACTAAACCTGTTGTTTCACTGGTATCACTGTTACCAGCCAGATCGATAACTGAAACAGTATCATTGCTGGTCAATATCTCTCCTCCACCAGAACCTATAGTGCCGCTACATAAAACGGTATTACTTACTGTGGCAGGTGTTGGTGAACAAGTCATATCCGCTATCGTCAAACTTGACCCCGTCTCCACGCCTGTACAAGTTGTGGAGATATTGGTGGAATCATTAGCCGTACTAGGATTACTACTACAACTTGGTGCTGCTGGTGCGGCAGTATCAATTTTCACTAATAACGTTGGAGAGTGGGCAGACTCATCACCTGAGAAAGTATCGGTATAGCTGATATTATGATCACCATCAGACAATACACCTGCAGTAATAGACTCTGTTCCCACACTAGTACAGATCTGAGTAGCAAGATTAGTGTCTGAAGTAGGATTGTCGGAGTAAAGCGTAATTGTATTACCAATGTTGCTACAATTAATATCAAAGCTTGGCGTCTTATCTAAAGTAATGTTGTCACTGATCACCACTCCAGAGTCCGATGTAACCAGCAGATCGGGTGTCTGTGATGGCGTTACTGGTGCACACTCTCTTCCACCATCAGTTATGACCCAACTATCACTGGCGATCATATTTACCCGCGCACCTTCACTGGCACAATAAACAGAGTTGCCGCCATCAAATATAACGCCGCTTTGTAATGTTTGCGCGTTAAAACTAACCAGAAGAGCGTCGTAATTCACCTTTGACAGTGTTGCTCCGGAAAACATTGAGCTCATATTGCCAACGCTGGAGATGTCCCAGCTATCAAGGTTTTGATCAAAATTGGTGGCGTTTTGAAACATAGAAACCATAACGGTCACTTTCGTAGTATCCCAACTACTAATATCCTGATTAAAGGCTATCGCACCATCAAACAGAAAAGACATATTGGTAACTTTAGCCGTATCCCATACACCAAGAGGCTGATTAAAATCACTGGCATTCTGGAACATACTTAACATGCTGCTCACTTTTGAGGTATTCCAGATTGAAATGTTCTGATTAAATGTACTGGCTCCTTCAAACATGGCTTGCATAGTGAACACCTTGGAAGTATCCCAGCTGCTAATATCTTGGTCGAACGCAGAAGCGCCTCTGAACATATCCAGCATGTTAGTGATATTCGAGGTGTCCCAGTGATTAATGTCATCATCCATGGTCGTCGCATCGCGAAACATTGCTCGTAAACTAGTCATTCCGGTCAATATTGGTGCGTCAGTTGCGTCTATTGTCAGATTAGTGGCACCATAAAATGCATTTTGCATGCTAGTCCAGACACCTGCTCCCCACTGGTCTACTGAGAGTATTTTCTCCTTATCACCAACATTGTTAAAATAGATCCTAGGGAAATCTCCCCGTATACGTATGCTATAAGTACCTGCCGTACCAAAATCATGAGTCACCGAACCTGTTAAGCCAAACTCATCAAACGTACCGTCGTTATTCCAATCCACATCATATGAGTATCCCGTTCCGGTAGTTGGAATAGTTATTGATGTCGCGTTAGAACTGCCACTATTATCTGTTTTCCATGTGGTCACAAAATGCATATTAGGACAGCTTTTTCCACCATCAGTAATTACCCAGCTATCACTAGCGATCATATTGTCTCTAGCAGACTCACCACTACAATACTTGGAGTTCCCTCCGTCAAAGCTAACCCCATTTTGTAGAGTTTGCCCATTCCAAGCAGTAAACAACGCATCATAATTAGCTGTGGTGAGCGTGACACCAGAAAACATAGAGCCCATATCAGTGACATTCGAGACATCCCAACTATTCATATTAGGGTTTGCAGAAGTTGCACCAGAGAACATTGATGACATGTTAGTAACGGCTGAAGTGTTCCAACTACTGGTATCTGGATTGGCTGAAGTTGCATTGAAAAACATAAGCTTCATCGAGATAACTGATGAAGTATCCCAACTACTGGTATTTGGATTAGCGGATGTAGCACCACTAAACATAGAGCGCATGGTCGTCACCGAAGAAGTATCCCAGCTACTGGTATCTGGGGTCACCGATGTCGCAGCAAAAAACATGGCATACATACTAGTTACAGATGAGGTATCCCAACTACTGACATCTGGATTTGCCGATATAGCCCCGTTAAAAGTCGACCTCATATTAGTCACTAGAGAGGTATTCCAGCTACTGGTATCTGGATTAGCTGAAGTCGCATTCAAAAACATCGAATGCATATTCGTCACTGCTGACGTATCCCAACTGCTAGTATTCGGAGTTGCCAGTGAAGCGCCTGCAAACATCGATTCCATCGTCGTCACTGAAGAAACGTCCCAACCACTGACATCAGGGTTAGCAGCCGTGGTGCCGGCAAACATAAAACTCATAGTGGTGACTTTTGAAACATCCCAAGCACTCACATCTGGGTTGGCCAATATGGTATCTTGAAACATTGAGCTCATCTGTTGGACACTAGATACATCCCAACTACTGACATCAGGGCTAGCCGACTCCGCGTTGAAAAACATGGAGTTCATATACACCACTTTTGAGACGTTCCAGTTACTGACATCTGGATTTGCGGATGTTGCGTTAGAAAAAGTGGCGCTCATATTTTCAACATTGGAGACATCCCAGTTACTGACATCTGGGGTGGCAGCATATGCACTTAAGAACATGTTGTTCATGGAGACAACATTGGAAACATCCCAACTGCTGACATCTGGATTTGCCAATACAGCATCCCAAAACATATTTATAGTACTAGTAACGCCCGATAAATCAGGAACATCCGTCGCCGGTACAGTCAGGTTCAATGCGCCAGAAAAAGATTTTTCCATACTGGTCCATTTTCCCGTCCCCCATTGTTCAATGGTCAACAGTTTTAGCTTGTCTCCAGTTTGATTGAAGTAAATACGAGGAAAACCTGTACTAGCACCAGAGTTATCTTCAACCCTGACAGTATAAGTTCCAGCACCACCCAAAGAGGTGTAATCACAAGTGTAATCGGCAGTTTGAGCCGTAGCTTCATCGGTACCGTCATCATTACAATCAATATTGTAATTATATCCGCTACCAGTAGTGGGAAGAGTGAACTGAACATCTGAAGAGGTGCCGGTGTTATTAGATTTTATGGTGAACACAAAATCGTCCGTTGTCGCAGCAAGGCACGCTAAAGGAAACAGATATAAAATGAATGCCAGCACAGCAGACACTGAATTGGAGATAATCACACTTAAAGAGACGAACCAAACTCTCATAGGCCAATCCTCACTAAAAATTAGATGAGTTCTTCTAGTTTAGCCCTAAATTGGTACGTCTAATTTATTTCCTTAGTGTGATCCTATAAATGTAAAGTGAACTTGCTAACGCTGGTTAAGAAATATCACAAGTTCACTGACCCTCCCTTGTCAAAACTACTTAGGTAATGAAGCTTGGTGGGCTTCAATAAATTTATCCATTTGAGCGCGTGCTCTTAGTTGAGCTGTTTCTAAACTATCATCTATTCCCATAATTTCAACAACTTCGTAATAACATTTTATTTTTGGCTCAGTCCCAGAGGGCCTCACTATCACCCTAGCCCCTCCCTCTAAGCTGTAAATAAGTACGTCACTTAAAGGTAGCGCAATGGTTTCAAGTCGGCCATCAGCAAATCTGCGCTCACCACAACTGATATCATCAACAGAGAGCACTTTACGTCCTGCCACTGTTACTGGTGGGTGCTCACGAAGATAAGCGCCTATATTTGGAGTATCGGGCTTTAATGCGATACTCACCTGAGCATTAAGGTGGAAGCCATGCTCTTTATAGATATCCGCTAATCTATCCCAAATCGTCTCGCCTTTGCTTGCAAGTTCAGCAGTTAATTGCGAGAAAGCCACGAGCGCAGATAGCCCATCTTTGTCCCACACCATATCCCCAACTGTGTAACCTAGCGCCTCTTCATAGGCAAATAAAAAACGGTTATCAGGGGTTTGTTCTGCTATCGCCACGTTCATGAGCCATTTAAAGCCCGTCAGTGTCGTAATACACCTTGCCCCCATACTCGCCGCAACTTTCGATAGTAAACTTGATGACACAATAGTGGTACAGGTCAAACGTTGCTCTTTAGACGCGTGTTTCAGTAAATAATGACCAAAGAGCACTCCCACCTGATCTCCTGTCAACATCTGATAATCACCTGCTCTCTTTCTAACCGCAACAGCGAATCGGTCAGCATCAGGATCGTTGGCACAAGCTAACATAGCGTCATGTTTTGTTGCCTCTGCAATCACTAGATCCATCGCCCCCTTCTCCTCAGGATTAGGGAAATTCACCGTTGGGAAATCACCATCTGGCTCCCGTTGAGCAGCCACAGAGTACACCTGACTGACACCTGCATCCTTAAGCACGGTTTCAGCCATTTCAGCCCCGACACCATGCATCGCCGTATAAGCTAAGCTCACTAACTCTGGCCGAGTATGATTTTGTAACACCTCGGCATCTTGAATCCCTTGTCGATAGGTCTGATAGAAATCATCTTCCAACATCACTAAGGTGCCAGAAAGCCGAGCTTGCTCTAGGCTGAGTAACTCAATAGTTCTGCAGATAGACTGATCGGCAGCTTGATGAACACAGGCTGCAATACCTGAATCGTGAGGTGGAATGATTTGCGCGCCATTGCCCCAATAAACTTTATAACCATTATATTGTGGCGGATTATGGCTGGCCGTCACCACAATGCCAGCTGCGGCCCCAAAATGCAGTACACCAAAAGCCACGAGTGGTGTAGCGGCAACGTTACTGGTCAAATAAACCTTGATACCCATCGCTGTCAGCACACCCGCTGCATCATGGGCAAACTGCTTAGAGTCATGACGACCGTCATAGCCTATCACCACACCACGTGAGTCAAGGTCACTTACCTGAGCTTTCAGATAGCTTCCAAGCCCTGATGTGGTTTGCTGCACGACAAATCGATTCATGCCCATTGGACCTGCCCCAACCACGCCCCTTAACCCTGCAGTACCAAAAGCCAGTCTGCCAGCAAAACGTTTCCCAAGTTCAGTGTCATCATTGTTATCGACTAACTGTTGAAGCTCTCTCTTCGAACGAGGATCTGGATCAGCTTCTATCCAATTTTTTACTCTCAATGCTAATTGTGTATTCATGCTCTACTCCAATGCGGCCTAATAAACCTGTGAGAATGTTAGGCGAGTTGAAAATCATTAGCATTGACAGTAATCCTCGTCTCATCAGAGAACAAGTTAATTTGCATTAAATCTCAGTGATCACACATTTAAGATGAGTATTCTACTTTCTATTTTTAGCCCAGAGATGACCCAATAATCAGCTTACTGTTTAAACCAAAGCTCCTTCTCACTCAGGAGGTTTTTACTCTCTTGAGACAGCAAGGGATTATCTAGAGTAAATATCCGCCTTAACGGTAAATTCGCACGCTCAATCACTTGGGAAGTAATAGCATGATGATTAAATAGTGCTTCGAAACTGCCATCTAGTAACGCGTTTCTCAAGCCATACTCGACCCGCTCAGCCAGTCTTTTATCATCCGGATTAACGAAAAAATAGATAGGGGAGGGGTAGATAATCACAAAGGAGGAGTCGATCATCAGACTAGGATGTCCAATCACTTCATCCCATGGTTCATGAAGAGCACGTAAAAAGTAATCGAAACGATGCATATTCAGCATTGAGAGCAAGCTGCGAGCCGCCCCCCTCACTAAGGTAAAACCTTGCTTTTGCAAGATATCACTATCAGGCCAGTCACTTCCTTGACCAACAGGAATAACTTGAAGCTCCTCAACACTTTCAATGTCGGCGAACCTCTGCTTATCTTGACGCCGGATTATCGCAATTCTATAGCCCATCAAGCCTTTAAGTAATGGAAAATAAACTGGAGTAAGTCTGCGCTCTCTATCGATACTGGTCATGGTCCACACTAAGTCTAACTCGCCCTTTTGTACCAGTTGAACCGTACGGGCCTGAGCCATCTCACTCACCACAGCTTGAAGTTGGTAATCACCATAAGGTTCACGACTCTTCTCCAGTGCTAAACGCAGTAAGTCGATATAATAGCTCTGTTTCGGATCCACAAACTGATCAGAAATATTGTAACGAATAACCTGAGGCTCAGCGTTAACTGGTAATGCACAAAATAGTAAAATATATGGGCTAAAAAAAGTTAAAATCCGCACTCACTCTCCTCTTTAGACTAACCACAAGGTTTAGCTATTTGAACATGACAAACTAAACTGAATAAAGTAGTCATTTCGCTTTAAAACCTAATAATAATCGCTAGTGAAGCAATAACACATATCACTTGTAATAGTGTAAACTTGACAGCTTACTATCGCCTAAATACGCTACTTAGTCTATGAGTCCAACTCTCCCCAAAATTGAATGCCACATTAATGTCGACTCATGTGAGGCCAATGCCGCTTCCTTACTTGCTAATAAGAGTGGGTTATCTAAGCAGCAGATCAAACAAGCCATGACCAAAGGGGCGGTGTGGCACACCCGCAAGCACAATACATCCCGCCTTAGGCGTGGCAAGAAATCACTTAAAGTGGGTGATGAACTCCACCTATACTATAACCAAGAGGTGCTTGAACATCAGATTGATGACGCTGAACTCATTGCTGATATGGGCCAGTACAGCCTCTGGTACAAGCCCTACGGTATGCTATGCCAAGGTTCAAAATGGGGTGACCACACTACCATCAACCGCTATTCAGAGACTCACTTGACTCCAGATAGACCCGCTTTCATTGTGCATCGTTTAGATAGGGCTGCGACTGGACTTGTTCTGATCGGGCATAGTAAAAGCATAACGGCAGCATTAGCTAAGCTTTTCGAACTCAGAGAATTAGATAAATATTATCAGGTAATTGTTGAAGGCCGATTCAATTCAGGTAGAGAGGAGGTTGTCACTGTAGATAGTGATGTTGATAATAAATCAGCCTGTTCACACGCCAAATTGCTTGAATACGACGCTAAGCAGAACCGTTCTCTGGTGCAGGTCAAGATCGACTCAGGACGAAAACACCAAATTCGTATCCATATGGCTTCTCTTGGTCATCCTGTCGTTGGTGACAGGTTACACGGCATAGCCAGCGGTTCTGACATCAATCTGCAGCTGACATCTTGCTATCTCAAATTTCCCTGCCCTGTCACAGGCGAAATAAATGAGTTTGAGCTGCCAGAGCGATTACGACCTAAGTTGTAATCAAAACTCGAGAGCGGTTTTGTTGCTAATGACGATGCTTCATAAATGAGCTTTTCACTTTTATTTTACCCTTGTGAAAAGTGAAAATATCGCACCCTTCTAGCTCTATTTTTGTGCCGTCAGGTTTAGTGGCGGTAAATATCCACTCTGAGCAGCCTCTATCAGCCTGTACAAAGTGTTTAGCCTGATTAAAGCTGACATCAGGCATGGTTTCCAGCACAGAGATAAACCTTGCTTTTACTGCTTCAAAGCCTGAATGGCGGGTACCATACACCTCTGCCCCACCTCCAGTTTCAAATACACAATCCTTTGACATAAAAGACATGATTTTATCTATGTCATGCTCATTCCATGCATCAACATAAGCTTGCAGGTCATCAGTAATCATAATACTTTCCACTCACATAAGTGATTAAACAACTTATTTGATTTTAGTATAGCAACACAAAAGTAAGCTTGTTTACCGCTCTCAAAAGAGGGTTAATCGAGCTTTCTCCACACTTCAACCTCTTTAAGCTTGCCCGCTTCGACGCGTTTGGTATGCAGCTTATCCCCCTTCACTTCATACTCAAAGGCAAATGATGCCCCCTCTTTTGCCCCAAAGGAGTTAAGTGTCGGGTACTCGATATATTGGGAGTCATTGTATTCGTAACGCCCTGTGCCAGCAGCCCAGAACTCCAACTTATTAACGCCTTGCTCACTCGTCTCTTTAACAGTAGTGAAACTGAAATGTGAATCTGAGATCACTTTAATCGCGTTAAGATGTAAACTTTGATAATCACTCCAAGCACCAGTCTCATCTAGGTATCGACCCGAAAGCAACTGCCAACTACCAATAAAGGGATTTGAATTCAGAGCCGAGAAGCTTTTCTCTTTCGGGGAGTGAACTTGTGAAGAGCCTGTGTCCAAAACCTCAACATCAGCGAGCAGCGCTAATGTCATGGACTCAACACTCGATGCTATTAGCTTTGGCGATACAGTGGCAGCACAGCAGGTCAAAATTGCGATTGATAAAAACGGTGGTTTCAAACGGGGCATAGGTGATATTTTCATCCTTGAAATAATTATCATTTTTAAATACTGACTTAACTAAGCTATTTACTCGATTTCAGTGAGATACTCTCTCAATTTCACCATGCCTTGGTCAATGCTCACAATAGCTGAATAGCCGAAATCTGTTTTCGCAGCAGAGATATCAAAATAGTGACTGGTTGATAGCTGCCTTGCCACAAATCGAGTCATCACAGGCTCCTCCTGCTTATTCATCAAGCTATAATAGGCTTCAAGTATTACTCCAACACCATAAGCTAAGCTGGCAGGAACTCGCTGAGTCACTTTAGGCATATCGACACAAGCTAAAATTTTATTCAGCATATCAGCCATAGTGATAGGCTCATCATTACTTAAATAGTAAGCTTTTCCCGCGACTTTAGTATCAGGCTCAGACAGATTTATAGCCGCGAGAATATGGGCATAGGCAGCATTATCAACATAGATGGTATCAACTAGTTTATCTTCTCTCCCCACCAATTTGAGTCTGCCGGCTTTTGCTCTAGATATCACGCGAGGGACGAGGTGAGGGTCTTCCGGCCCCCAAATAAGATGCGGCCTCAGTGACACTGTTTTTAGCACCTCTGAGTTAGCATCGATCATCATCTTCTCTGCAACCGCTTTTGACTCACCATAATAGTTCAAAAACGTTTCAGCATAGGGCGCAGTTTCATCTAGGCCCGCTTCATCCTCTCCGGCAAATGTTACGCTTGGCGTACTGGTATAAACAAGGTTTGCAATACCTAACTGCTTACACCCTTGGATGATATGGGCAGCGCCAGCGACATTAGGTGAAAAGTAGCTTAACTTACTCCCCCACACACCAGCTTTAGAAGCCACGTGAAAAACCAGATCGCAACCTTTCATGGCCTCGATCACACTTGTTTGATCGGCAATATCCCCCTTAATCATCTTAACGCCCATGGCGCTAAGCTCAGGGTAATCCCCTCTTGCAAAACCAGTCACTTGGATACCTGCAGCGAGTAAGCGTTTGCAGATAGCTTTACCTAAAAAGCCTCCAGCTCCGGTCACAAAGGCGTGGTGTGCCTTAGCCTTAAGCTTAGATAGCGCAACTTGCTCCTCAATGGCAAAGTTATGCAACTCCAGCCCATTCATATCTGGCATTTCAGACATACTCAAGCTACTCCTTATGTTTACTTTGTGCCCACACAGCCAATTTTTCACGAAAAATCTTGGCGTTGTGACGAATATCAACAGGAAAACTAGGATGAACTAAAAAGCGCGAGATCCCCTTAGTTTGCTCGTGACTCTGTGCGATTTGGTTAAGCTCTGCATAGAGACTTGCACCAGCAGAGCAAGCCAAAGAGGTATCGAGCTCAATACATAAAAGTGGCACTGTATCGCCGCTAACATTAACGCCAACCAATGCCGAACGCTTCACTTGAGGATGAGTATTAAAAATACGTTCACAAGGGATAGAGAAATAACGTTGTGGTTGATGAGGTAACTGAGTACTTGCATCGACTCTATGAGCTTTTCGGCCACACATCCATAGCTTACCTTCACTGTCTAGGTAACCTAAGTCCCCCATACGGTGACGTACCCCATCTCCATCGATAATTTTTGCCTGTTCCGTGGCACTGTCACGGCGATAGTAACTGCGACTCACCATCGGCCCCTTGACCACAATTTCACCTATGTCATTCGCCGCTAAGCGCAATGTTTCATCCCAAGTGTTAATGGGGTGTTCATTAATCTCGATAATCGCAATATCGACACCATCTATCGCCTCACCCACACAGATCCCACCACCGTTATCTGTGATATCTGTGGTTGCAAATAGGGCCTGACTGGCCATCTTACTCAGGGGAAGAGATTCGGTCGCGCCGTAGGAGTTAAGTACCTCAACACCTTCACCAAGCATCCGACTAAAGCGCTTAATTGAAGAGATAGTCGCAGGGGCACCTGCTGAGATCACGCGCTTAATACTCGGTAACTGATGACATTGATTATCGGTTACCCCAGCCTCACCTAGGCGTTCAATCAAAGCAGGGTTCACAAACATATTACTGCACTGGTACTTTTCAATGGCAGCAAACAGGTAGTCAGGATTAGCCGTGATAGGTTTACTGGCATCCATCTCAGGCACTATTGAGGCCATGCCCAGTGCAGGACCAAAGAGTGAAAACAGTGGAAAGGTTGCTAAGTCTCGCTCACCGGGCTCAATTGCATAATCATGTTTAAGGGCGGTGATTTGAGCTTCAAACATCTTGTGAGAGTAGACAACTCCTTTAGGGGTTCCCGTACTGCCACTGGTAAACAGAATCGCAACCATCTCATCTTCATCAAGAGCAGCCATCTGATAAGGTGTATCTGGCGTACCTTGCAACAGTGTATCTATGCTCACCCCGCCCCACAAACACCTGCCACCAGCGGTAACCAAAAACCTTACACTCTCCTTTCCCCAACCAAAGAGTTTTCTGGCCAAGTGCGCCTTAGGGATCCCAATAAATGCATCGGGAGCGGATTCAATAAAGCACTGTTTTAGGTTTTTCACTCCCATGCCAGGATCCACTAAAATAGGGATAATCCCCGCCTTAAACAGCGCAAATGTTAGGGTAAAGAAATCCAGACTAGGGGTCACCATCAGCACAGCTTTCATGCCGCGTTTAATACCATAGGCATTTAATCCATGTGCTAATTTATCACTTTGACGATTTAACTCGCCAAAGTTGAGCTCTTGATAGCTTAATGTTTTAGGTGAGAAAAATGAGCACGACGCAGTTTGTACAGCAACGGCCAACTGTTCTGGAAAAGATTGAGATGCCAAGGTTAAGTGGCGACAGAGGTTTGCACTTCTCGCAAGTGAAAAGTCGTGCGAAGGGTTTTGTGAAGAGAGAGTCATATTCGTGACCTTACTCGTTTCTTTCAATAAAAAAGCGGATCTGATGATCCGCTAATACTTGTTCAAACTGTCATGCTAGCTATTAGCAATAAGCGAGTCATTTGAGATAAAGTCGCTAATATGCCCAACGACCTCTTCACTTGCATCTTCTAAAATATAGTGACCACAATCAGCAAACTCATGTACGGTAGCGTGAGGCATCTCCACTTTCCACTGAGCTAAGAAATGTTTATCAAAAACAAAATCTTTAATACCCCAGCAGATCAGTGTCGGCACGTTAGCAAATTTAGGTAAACTCGCGGCAATCTCAGATACTAACTCATAGTTTCTGTCACCTGGCTTAAGCGGAATATCTTGCACAAACCTTAACGTCGAGATGCGGTTAGCCCAAGAGTTAAATGGCGCGACATAGGCCTTACGGATCTCAGCAGGCATAGGTTTACGCTTAACCCCGACATAGGAGGCGATAGATGAGAAAGCGTTAAAACCACGAACCAAAGCCGTTCCTAACAGGGTATTACGACAGATCCACAGGGGCCAAGGAAATGGTTTTGACTCAGGCAGATGAAAGGCGCCCGTATTTAACACCACAAGGCGTTTAATACGCTCAGGGTAACGGGCTGCATAACCCATCCCTATCATCCCGCCCCAATCATGAACCACTAAGGTGATATTCTCTTTGACATTAAGGTGATCGAGCAGAGCTTCGAGATCGTCAATACGGTTTTTTAACGTGTAATCATAGCCGCTATCATCGGGCTTATCCGACAAACCGCAACCGATATGATCAGGAACAATACATTGATGCTTACCGCTAAGTGCAGTGACTACATTGCGATAGTAAAATGACCAACTTGGGTTTCCATGAACCATAACGACCGGCTCACCTTCTCCCTCATTAACATATTGCAGTTTATGCCCATCTCTATAGAGATAGTTACGTTTGAAGGGGAACAGAGTGTCTAACATGACGCTTCCTAATATTTTTATCAACAAAGCCCGATTAATCAGGCTCTGTTTTTATAGGCTTAATTAGGCTGTCACTCAAGTAAATTGAGCACAGCCTTTATGCAGAGTGTTGCTTACCACTTAATCCCTAACATCATGCAGTTCAAGCCACTGCCGATGCCAAGAAAGCTCACCTGATCTCCCTTTTGAAGGAAACCTTGATCGTGTGCCAAAGCTGCGGTCACAGGTAAAGACACTGTGCCCATGTTGCCAAGCAACTGGTAAGTTGGAAACTCTTTCTCTTGAGGAATATTTAGGGCATTTAGAACCTGACGTCGGTTAGATGCACCAACCTGATGACAGATCACCTTATCAACCTGCTCAACCACCCAATCCCTCTGCTCAAGGAAGTGACTCCAAGTATGACGCGCCAGCTCAACGCCCTCTTTGAGCAAAGCAACACCATCGGTACGCATAAACTCACGGTAAAGATGCACACCAGCTTCCTGCAGACCCCACTGACAAAGGTTGTGGTGCTCTGGGGCTGAAAGGTGACTCGCACCAAGCAGTTGATGTTGGCGATCGCTTTTTAATGGCAAGCTACCATCGGTAAGCAATACTGCCACCGCACCTGAGCCACCGGTTAAGGTTGCTAAAGACTTTGCATAGTTCTGCATCGTTGGTTCAGCAAGCATATTATCGATTGTAATATCAACAATATGGCGTGCAGATTCACATGAAACCACTAAGCCTGCTTTTATCTGACCTAACTCAATGCGGTTAGCGATATCCAAAATGCCAGATAGCACACCTAAACAGGCGTTACTGATATCGTATATAGCGGTATCTTTAGAAACACCAAGCTCAGCAGCAATACGACATGCGGTTGCTGGTTCATGTTGATCTCGGCAAACACCGGTATACACAACAGCACCGAGATCGCTCACCTGAATACCTGTTTCATCGATCGCTTTATGCGCAGCCGATAAAGCACCATCAGATAACCTGTGACCCTTAGGCCACCAACGACGCTCTTGAATACCAGTCAATGCGGCAAGTTGCCCCATTGGAATGCGAAACTTCTTGTATAGCGGTGCCAATCGAGATTCTAAATCGGAAGTGGACACGACTTCAGGTGCCAGTTCATATGCCAGGCTATTAATAAATACTTGGGAATATTTCATGCAACAGTAATATTTCGCTCACTATATTGGTGAAAAAACAACCAATATTTATTGTTTTTAGTGTTAACCCGACATTTGAGCAAGAAAAAGCTAATGATTCAATAGAAAACCGCCTAAGGCCCACTTTATTTAATCATTAAACCTTAATCATCACAAAGATCACGGAGATTTTTAAAGATTATAAAACACAGTAAAATACAAATACCAACTACAAACAATCACTTACAGATCAATTGATACAACAAAGCTAGCCTTGCTTACTTTTTAGCCTTGATCAGTAAATTTCTGGGGGTTATCTCATTATTACAAAACTGTTCAAGTGTAACCTCATACCCCTGCTCCTCTAAATAGCAGACTCTGTCGAGCAGTAACCAATGCTCAAATACACCGCGAAACATATGCGCAACCAGATCAATTCTTCGAGTCAAGCGTTGTCGCTCGACACCCAACTCAAGAAAGCGCTTGAAATTGAGATTCTCTGGTAAATCGACGCTCTTCTGTTCAGCGGCCCAGTAACAGAAAGTGGAAAACTCACCATTTAACTGACTCTGCTTCAGCGAAGGAATTGGCAGATAGCAAGAACCCCCTCTAACTTCACGCTGCAAAGAGTCAAAACCTAAACGCCATGCAATCTCTCTATGCCTTAACTCTTGCTGCTTCCCTTTAGCAATTGTGCTTTGCTGCAGAGGAAGCTGAAGATCATGGCGACTCAACCTCAGTTCACTTTGCAGGCCAACCTTAGACATGGCTTGATACTCCTTCGCCTGAATAAGATGATAACAGCAAGGAGAGATAGCAATATGGCGGGTTCCAGCCTTGGCAGCCAAATAGAGTAAACGAACATGGAGATCGCCACAGGCATGCAAAGCAACCGCTTGTTGCTCAACTTTAAGTTCACTTTGCTGATTATCAAACGCATCAGCGCAGACAAATTTCTGTGGAAGCTGCCACTGCTGAGCAAACTTTTCACCAGCATCACACAGGGCTTGCTGCCACTCAAGACTAACAACCTCTCTTCCCTGCGATTTTGAAATTAACCTTCCTAGGTGACCTTTTCCTGCACACCATTCAAGTACTTCGCACTTATCTGCGGGTAACTCTTGGGTAAAGGCGGTAATTTGAGCCCATTTTCGCCCCTTGATCCCTGCACTAAAGTGGGCAATATCTTGAAACTCCATCTCCCTGACTCGAGAACCTGCGCAGAGTGGCGCCTTAATATTCAGTAATTCCAGAGACCAACTTTCAGACAAGAGGACTAAATCTTTGTTAAGTGCAGGCAATAAACAGTTCAATAGTTCGGCCTGCACTCTATCTAGCTCATCGAGAATATCATCATCAAGTGACCAAACAAGTGCAGCCAGATTAGGGAAGTTTTCCTCCCAAGGCTGTTTGTCACAGTCAAATGCCTTTACTTGCCACAGCTGCCGACTTTGTAACAGCAGAGAGTCTAATTGAGATAATAACGCACTATGGGACATGAAAAGCTCTCTACACTAATGAAATTCCAGCCCTAGGCCGAGGGAGCGAATTATACAGCATAATCGTGCCAATATGCTGAGTGAGATAATAAAGGGAAGAAATAATAGCGTTGAGAGCAGCTAATGCCTGTCCATTAGCTGCGGTATAACTATGTAGCTTTAGCAGGTTTAACCGAGCGTTTACTCTCCATGCGCTTGCCTAACCAAACCCCTAAACCAAGTGGTGCAAAGAAAACCACAATTAGGAAAAGCACAAAATAGAGAATTAAGCTCTTAAGTGTCTTGGTCAACTCCTGAAACACCACTTCAACAGTATGTTTAGAGATCTCATCCAAGTTCGCTGCAGCTTCAACACGCTCTCGGCTTACCATCTCCTCTAATGCAAGACGCTCATTCTTCACCATCAACTCCAGTGCCTGACGCTCAACTGAAAGCTGTGCCAGTTTATTATCAGTAGAGTCACTAAGTTGCTGCAAAAGCGGGCTCAACTCGCGACGCATATCCACAGCTAACGCCTGCATCATCTCAGGACTTTGAGCCATCAACTCACGAAACTTAGCTGAAGTATCACTGATATTAGCCAATGTATCTTGGATCTCTGCAGCATTAATATTGGAGTGAAGTGCATATAGCTCCGCCTTCCAACCTAAGATTTTTGGCATCTGCTCGGCGATCATCGCCATGCGATCTGAGATATCACTCATCACTTCAGGTACCGAACCAAAGGTGGTCACCGCTTCAAACTCATTAATGCCTCTGAACGTTAGCCAATCATTAAAGGCCGAGTGCCGGCTAAATGTCATCTCAGTTAGCGGGTTTTTATCTACATATTGCTCGATGAATGCCTTGTTTTGATCAAACTCACCTGGCTTTACGAACCCCTTGATGGTGTTTTCAAATTGCACCTGCAGCGATCGGCTTACCTCAACGGCTAACGCTTGATCTGAACCAAAGAGCGCTTTACCTGCGCCGGTTTCATAAAACTCTGTCATCTGAGCTGTTAATGCCCACGTATCAACCATGGCAGCAACGGGTGAAGCTTGAAAAATCGTGCGTTGTAGAGCCTGCTCAGAATAGATCTTCCACATCAAACTATTTGAATGGATATAGATAGCATCAGCTTCATCCTTATGAAGAAGGGCTATCTTATCCGCAGTTTGCTCCACCTTGCTGTAAAAAGAGCTGCTAAAGTCACGGCTAAACACCCGCATATTTAGCTGCTCTTGAGGAAGGGGTTCAATACCACTCTCAAGCTTAACCTCTAATAAAGAACATGCTGTTGTTAACATGCCAAGCAATGCCATAACACTTAAGCGCAGTAACGCTTTCATAACGCCTCCAATGACTCTTCATAATCCATTGAAAAGTGGGTGTAAAAAAATACAAAAAATTCTGGCGAAGTCTACCAAGTTTGCTGTGATTAACCTATAGCCTGAAAAGCTAATCACTATTCGTCAATAAAATATATTGACCTTAATACCTAACACTCACAGCTATTGAATACTGTGATAAAGAGCATTAAAATCGCACCCCATAAAAATTTATTCTAAAAATCAAGAGTGGACGTAAAATGATTCAATCTCCTTGTGTAGCAAAGTGTGGCGTGAATGAAGATGATATCTGCATGGGGTGCTATCGAAACATCGATGAAATCGTCGGCTGGAGTAAAGCTGATAACGCTTTTAAGGCCGAAGTCTGGAAGCAGATCCCAGCACGAAAAGCAGCCTTAGGTAAAGGCGAGAACAGCCAAAAGATCAGTAGAGATAAGTGGCAAGAGGTCGCTGCACGCCTTGAGAGTGACACGGCTGAAGCTTAACCGAAACAAAAAGAGATAGGCTAAGTGCCTATCTCTTCCATTTAAACCTAGCGTAAATAAAGCCTATCGCAAAGTGCCTGCAAGACTACTTCTTCATCATGCCTTTAAGGTTTGCAAAAGGGTTGTAAGTTGCAGATTCAACTACCGCTTCTTTAGTCGCACCATATTGGATTAACTCTTCAAATTTGGAGTGTTCATTATCATGACAGTAGAGGCACAACAGCTCCCAGTTAGAACCATCTGATGGATTGTTATCGTGGTTGTGATCTCTATGGTGCACGGTAAGTTCACGTAAATTCGCATTATTAAACTCACGGGTACAGCGTCCACACACCCAAGGATACAGTTTTAACGCTTGCTCACGATAGCCAGTTTCACGTTTAGCCTTGTACTCTCTAGCTTCGGCCAACACCCTATCTAATTTACTTTGCCCTTGATTTGCTGACATAAAGATCATCTCTACTTAAAATAACGAAAACTATCAAATTGAGATTTTACCCCAAAACTAACTCAATAGATAAAAAAACAGCCCTAAAAAGGGCTGTTTAACGTTATCTGAGCCTATTCAGAAATAACTAAGCGTTAATCTCGTCACCCACATACTCAGAGTTAGTTAAATGCAGATAATGCAGATACTTCTCATACTGAGTGACAACATCGGCTAAGATCTGATCTTGATTAAAGCCCATTACATCATAATGCTGACCGCCATGTTCAAGGAACACCTCAACACGGTAGTATTCAGTCTCACCACCATCAACCTCACTCTCGATTGGATTGATAATAGTAAATGCACGAATACGCAGACCATAGGCAAAATCATCATACTCTTCATTGGCAATAACAAAGCGAATTCGATTCTCAAAATTCAACACTTCAGCAGGGATCTCTTTACTAATAAAGCTCTCACACACCTTAGTTAGTGCTGGAGTTGCCACATTATCAAGAAAATCTTGCGCATCTTTTTGACTCGGATGAGAGACCAGAACATCAATATGATCTTCCCAGTTCACATCAGTTTTAGTGAACTGAACACTGGTATTATGAGACTGCACGCTATTGATCTTAAGCCAATCATCTTTTAGAGCTTTATACAGACCAAAGCACATTAATAGCATCACAAGTAAGAAAGGTAATGCACTGGCTATCGCAACAGTTTGTAATGCTTGTAATCCACCAGCAAGCAGAAGCACAGATGCAACAACACCTTGCAGTAAGGCCCAAAATACACGCTGCCAAACTGGAGCGTTATGATCGCCACCCGACGTGAGATTGTCTATCACAAGTGAGCCAGAATCTGACGATGTCACAAAAAAGGTCACCACCAAACACAGGGCAATAGTGGATAACACATTAGACAACGGCATATGCTCAAAGAAGACAAACAACGCCACGGACACATCCGAAGATACCGCTTCAGAAAGGTAAGTCGCACCATGATTCATAATCGCATCGATAGCCGTATTACCAAATACCGTCATCCAGAGGAAAGTAAACGCCGCTGGCACAAACAGTACCCCAACGAGGAACTCTCTGATTGTACGTCCACGTGATACGCGGGCAATAAATGTCCCTACGAATGGGGACCATGAGATCCACCAGCCCCAATAGAGTAGCGTCCATCCGCCAATCCAATCATTTTTCTGCTCATAAGCATATAAGTTAAACGTCTTGCCGACGATATCGCTTAAATAGCTACCAGTATTTTGAACAAAGGCTTGCAATAGCTCAACCGTAGGGCCAAATATCAGTACAAAAATAAGCAGTAAAACGGCTAAACCAAGGTTCAACTCACTGAGTCGTTTCACCCCTTTATCTAAACCGGAGAAAACCGAAACTGTCGCGATCAAGGAGATGGCAATAATCAGCCCAACTTGAATATAAGTATTCACTGGTACGCCCAGTAGATAGTTAAGACCTGAGTTAACCTGCAGTACGCCAAAACCTAAAGAGGTCGCAACACCAAACATGGTACCTAATACCGCAAAGGTATCGACAGCATGACCGATTGGACCGTAGATCCGCTCACCAATTAATGGGTAAAGTGCACTACGTGGAAGCAATGGAAGCTTATGACGGTAGGAGAAATAAGCCAAACTGAGCGCCACTACAGCATAGATGGCCCAAGCATGGACTCCCCAATGGAAGAAGGTGATCTTCATGGCATCTTTAGCCGCTTGAATCGACGCTGGTGTCGCATCAGGTGGCGCCAGATAATGCATAACAGGCTCTGCTACACCGAAGAACATCAAGCCAATTCCCATGCCTGCTGAAAACAGCATGGCGATCCAGCTCTTATAGCTGTAATCGGGCTCAGCGTGATCTGGACCTAACTTAATATCTCCAAATCGGCTCATCATGACAAAGATAATAAAAATCAGAAATACAGCAACGCCAAGAATATACAACCAACCGGCTTTCAATTCGAACCAAGACTGAGCTGACTTAAATACGGTTTGTGCTTGAGTAGGCCATACAGCCCCAACAAACACCATTAACGCGATTAGAAAAACAGAGGAGAAAAACACAGGAGGATTTATACTGGATTTGATCGACATACCACTCTCGCAAATTAATCAATAGTTGATATACCAAAATAGAGTGATAGATGAACTAAACATCTACGACCCATTCAGTATGGCTCACGCAACTACAAATATCCCGGTCAACATTGGACGGTGAGACATCATACAAGTCACATTAACTATCAATACTTGTATCTGTGCCGGGAAGTACAATTTGTGAACGCCAGTTATGGCTATATACTCAGTATTTCACTGAGGCTTTACACTAGAAGCTAAACTATATTTTTATTTTAAATGAATAAGTTAGCTTATAGAAACAGCAAATCCCATTGAATAACGACCAAAAAATGCCTAAAACACAAGGCTGGCGCTATTGAATACAATCTGCCTATACACAAAGATTTACACACTATACAGGAAAATTATCGTTAATTCTGAACAAACGACTACTTTATATCCCATATTAGAAAAAAAGCAGCGTAATGCTGCTTTTTTAAGGTAAAAATCAGTGATATAGATCACTTAAACAGAGAGAGTCAATTTACAGGTTGAGATCTTTCTCCATCTCTTCGTAGGAGACATGACGAACATCTTTCCCTTTGACGTAATAGATGATGTATTCACAGATATTTTGACAACGATCTCCAACACGTTCAACCGCACGAGCCGCCCAAAGTACATCAAGGACTTCAGGGATAGAACGAGGATCGGCCATCATGTAGGTCATCAATTGACGAATGATCCCTTCATACTCTTTATCTATCTTAAAATCTTCTTTATGAAGCTCTAGCGCGACCTCTGCATCCATACGCGCTAACGCATCTAATGTTGCATGTAGCAAGCGCGTCGCATGACGCCCCATATTTTCGATGCTAACCAGTAAAGGTTGTTGATTTTTAGAGCGCTTATCCATTGCCGCCTTAGCGATTTTCACACACGCATCACCAATGCGCTCCAGATCGGTAATGGTTTTAGAGATAGCTAACACGAGACGTAGATCGCTCGCCGCTGGTTGACGCTTCGCAATGATCCTCGTGCACTCCTCATCGATAGCCACTTCCATACCATTAACCTTATGATCCCCCTCTATCACCTTTTGGGCGAGCTCGGCATCCAAGGCACTGAGCGCATCAAGTGATTGCTCAAGTTGACGCTCAACCAATCCACCCATCGCCAAGACTCGATTACGGATATCATCAAGTTCAGCATTGAACTGGCCCGAAATATGTTTACTTAAGTTCATATTTTCCATTGCGATTTAAACCTTTTAATTCTTTACCAAAGGGAGTTTTAGGCCACACTCGTTAACCGTAACGTCCAGTAATATAATCTTCTGTTTTACGGGTTTTAGGAGTGGTGAATATGGTATTGGTATCCGCATATTCAACTAACTCACCCATATACATGAAGGCAGTTTGATCCGACACCCTAGCAGCCTGCTGCATATTGTGGGTCACTATCACCACCGTATATTTAGATTTTAGCTCAGTGATCAGCTCTTCAATGGTCAAGGTAGAGATAGGATCCAATGCAGAAGTGGGCTCATCAAGCAGTAACACTTCAGGCTCGATGGCAATCGCGCGAGCAATAACCAAACGCTGCTGCTGCCCGCCTGAAAGCCCGAAAGCGTTATCATGTAACCTGTCTTTTACCTCATCCCAGATAGCCGCGCCGCGCAGTGAACGCTCCGCCGCTTCATCAAGAGCTCGACGGTTGTTTACCCCTTGCAGACGTAGGCCATAAACCACATTTTCATAGATAGATTTAGGGAATGGATTTGGACGCTGAAATACCATACCCACATTACGTCTCAACGCAGCGACATCCACTTTTTTGTCATAGATGTTTTGACCATTGAGTAAGATTTCACCGCCGATGTGACAGTTATCCACCAGATCATTCATACGATTAATACAGCGTAGTAAAGTCGATTTACCACAACCACTTGGTCCAATAAAGGCAGTAACCTGCTTCTCAGGTATCTTCATTGATACATCGAATAGAGCCTGCTTGTCTCCATACTTTAGGTCTAAGTTACGGATCTCCAAGGCAGTTTCTTCTTGACTCAAATTGTTGAGGTCTATTTCATTTGTGCTCATGGCAGACTTATCTATCGAAATCATTTTATGTCCTATCACTTTAACTGTTTTTATTTACTACATATACAGAGCGAATTTAAATCGTGATCAAGCTTAATGCTCTAGCGAGCGATATTTTTCACGTAAGTGGTTTCGTACGCCGATAGCGGTCAGGTTCAGTGACACAATGACGGAGACCAGCAAGAAAGAGGTCGCATACACTAAAGGTCTTGCAGCCTCAACGTTGGGACTTTGGAAACCAACATCATAAATATGGAAGCCTAGGTGCATAAACTTACGTTCCAGATGCACAAAAGGAAAGTTCATATCTATTGGCAGAGTCGGCGCGAGTTTTACAACCCCCACCAGCATTAGGGGGGCAACTTCCCCCGCCGCTCGTGCTACCGCAAGAATCAGCCCAGTCATAATCGCTGGGCTTGCCATAGGTATGACAATACGCCATAAAGTTTCAGCCTTGGTTGCCCCTAAGGCTAAGCTGCCTTGGCGAACAGCACTGGGTATACGACTAAGTCCTTCTTCGGTTGATACAATGACCACTGGCAGAGTTAATATTGCCAAGGTCAATGCTGACCAGATAACCCCTGGCGAGCCAAAGGTTGGAGCAGGCAAAGCTTCAGGATAGAAGAGCTGATCCAGCGTGCCACCGAACATATAAACAAAGAAACCTAAACCAAATACACCATAAACAATGGAGGGAACACCAGCCAAGTTGATCACGGCAATGCGTATCATCTTAGTCACAGGACCTTTTTTAGCATATTCATGGAGGTAGATAGCCGCAATCACACCAAATGGCGTCACGATAACGGCCATCAACATCACCATAAATACAGTACCGAAAATGGCAGGGAAGACACCACCTTCAGTATTGGCTTCGCGAGGGTCATCACTAATAAAGCGCCCCATACCAACAAACCAGTGTCCAACTTTACTAAACAGCCCCATTCGGTTGGCATAGGTCACATCAAGAATTGAGTCTAGTTTTAAAGTAACTTCTAGGCCTCGCATATCTTTAATGATGACCGAGTCACGTCCAGCTTCCTCTCTAAGCGCAAAAAACTGCTTCTCTAATACTAAGTAATCGGCCTGAAGGGTGCTACGTGCTGTCTCCAGCTCAAGTTTACGCGCATCGGTTAACTTGTTATCCAACTCATAACCACGCTCCTTTAACCTCAACTTCTCTAGGGCATAGTTAATTGAACCTATCTCACTTTTCTGAAGCTTCACCGCTTCATCATTGAGCTCAACCGCACGCTCAATATGAGACATCAACGAGGACTCAACATCCTTAAGCTCAAGACGTTGCCCATTTTCTATCACAGCAACCGGATAGCCATAAAAGTCACCGTTCTTACTTCGCTCAATCACTGCAATATCATCAGGTTTACTGCGTGAAATAATATCAGTTGCTAATATCCAGCGAAAATCCAAACCCACAAACTCACGGTTACCCGTTTTAATAAGATATCGCTTAACGGTATCACCAGGCGCCTGTTCAAATTGATGCCCAGCAGCCACTAAACGTTCTGTCGGCACCTCTTCGCTGTCATAGATCTCACCAATCAAGGTGTATTGTTGCCCATTTTGGTCATTAAGCTCCCACTGATAGATCTCAGCAGGCCAAAAGTAGCTTAGGCCGCGCCATGCAATCATTAGAAGTAGGCCGAGAACAGCAATTAAGCTGATGCTAACAGCACCACCAGTCATCCAGATCCATGGGGAACCTGATTTAAACCACTTACCCATGAGAAACACTCCCTAGGTTTAACGCCAAAACACACATATTCGACTTCATATACTTAATCATCATGTTCTTATATTTAAAGTGAGCTGTAACGTTCACGAAGACGTTGTCTAACGACTTCAGCGATAGTGTTAAAGAAGAATGTAAAGATAAACAGTACAAAAGCGGCCAAGAAGAGCACTCGATAGTGTGAGCTGCCTATCGCCGACTCAGGCATCTCCACAGCGATATTAGCCGCTAGGGTTCTCATGCCTTCAAACACACTCCACTCCATGATGGCCGTATTACCCGTAGCCATCAGTACGATCATGGTTTCACCAACAGCGCGGCCAAGCCCCATCATCACTGCGGAGAATATCCCAGGACTTGCAGTTAATAGCACCACGCGCGTTAAGGTTTGCCAGTTGGTAGCCCCAAGAGCCAAGCTACCATTTGAGAGGTGACGAGGAACCGAGAAAACCGCATCTTCAGCAATAGAGAAGATGGTCGGAATAACCGCAAAGCCCATAGCGATACCGACAACAAGAGCGTTTCGCTGATCGAACGTGATCCCTAGTTCATTAGTAATAAACATGCGTGAATCACCATCAAACAGGAGGATCTCAATCGCTGGGCTGATGGTAAATGAGAACCAACCGATAAACAGGATGACAGGGATTAACATCAACTCTTGATAAGTATCAGGTAACCTCTGCTTCCACTTACCAGGCAGGTGATACCAGGCAAAGGCACTTGAAAGAATCGACACCGGAAGCAAGATGAGTAAAACCAATATTCCAGGCAGATTATCCTCTATCAAGGGAGCAAGCCAAAGACCAGCTAAGAAGCCTAAAATAACCGTCGGCAGAGCTTCCATAATCTCAATGGTTGGTTTAACAATAGAGCGGACTTTAGGAGACATGAAGTAAGCCGTGTATACCGCACCAGCAATCGCTAAAGGCGTTGCAAACAACATGGCATATAGCGCAGCTTTCATAGTACCAAACGCCAAAGGCATTAAGCTTAATTTTGCCTCAAAGTCATCAGAACCAGAGGTCGACTGCCACACATATTTTGGTTCAGGATAACCCTCATACCAAACCTTGCTCCACATGGCGCTCCAAGAAACCTCTGGATGCTCATTCTCAACATTGAAAAGGTGTAACTTATTTCCAGCCTCAACAACCAGTGCATTCGATCTTGGGCTAAACCCTATTTTACCCGGATTCTTCAGATCAAAATTCTCAGAAAACAGCTTACGCTGACTAGTGGTATAGAGCAGAGAGAGCTCGCCTTTATCACTTACCGTCACAAAGCTCTTACGGTAAAACTCGCTGGCAATACTGGCAACATCACCGAGTTTGTCGAAACCTCGAATCTCCTGATATTGGCGACCCCTCTCGCCGTTTACCTGAAAGTATTGCAACACAACACCAGAGTCATAACTCACCAAAAGCGAGCTGGCACCAGCAAGTAAACTGACACTTTTAACTTGTGTATTTGCCAAATCAAGTGCTAACACTTGCATCAACTGAATATCTTCGACATCACGAATATCGTAGATAAACAACTTGTCACTGCTTCTTAAGATCAATTGGCGTTGATCGGGTGTCATTAGCGCTTGCTGCACATTCGAGGGAGCTTCTTGAATAACACCCGTTGAGGAGATCCATTCAACCTCTTCGGTCATCATGTTCTCTTCACCTTCTTGACGTGCTAAACGCCACACTTTAGCGTCATCTTGATAGGCAAAACTCATCACTTCACTGCTATAACCAAAAGTCAGGTGATGAAGTGCAGAACCGTTCTCATCAATAGTTAATGCCTGTGTACCAGCAGGGAACCTGATATCAGGTGTAATAAGACGTTCATTTTCTGGGTAAGTCACCCCAAAGCTAATGCCTGCGAGTAAAAGCTGACCATTATCGAGCCCAAGGGCAAACCTTTGTTCACTCGGCGCTGAAACAGCACTACTGCTTACTTGAGTACCGTTAGGTAAAATCAGTTGTTCCCTTTCAAGCAGTTGACCTGTTTTCGCTTTATAGAAATCTACCTGGCCTGTATTTGAAACGCGGTAGATAAGCTCATTTTGCTCATCGCTACCCACCATCAAAGCTGGGCTCGCATCATCCGACAGTTCAACACTCACTAGAGGCTTAACTTCAGCCCCATCAAAAATAGGTTTAACAACATATAAGAGATAAAAGAAGATCAATAAAAGCGCCACAAACACCATGGTGCCGCCTATGGTCACACCAACCTGAGTCATCTTGTCCGTGATCGCCCTGCGACTCGAACCTTTGCCCATCAGTAGAGCGTTAGCCTTAGGATCAGGTTTTATCGCCTGAGTTTCCATTAAAACCTCGTTAATTAAATAATCGGTAGACTTTTCACTGGGATTGTTACGATTGCTATGCTAACAATAGTTAACCCCTTTATTTTGATGGGTAGCATTATATGACGCAAAGATGACACTAGTGTTACAGTGCAATAAGCAAGAGAGAATTATTAATCATAGGAGCTATATCAATATGTTACGATACTTAGTGACCCTTCAAGTCCCAGATAAAAATGGCTTAGTTGAGCAAATTGCACATGCTGTGAGTCGTCATGGAGGAAACTGGTTAGATTCAGAGCTTCGCCACATAGATGGCATCTTTGCAGCCATACTCTTGTTAGAAGTTCCCGCTTCAAATTGGGATACTTTAGTAGAAAATTTAGAGTGCATTGAGGGCTTAAGTTTAACCTACGCTAAAACGAGTAAGGAGCAATCTCTACCGACCCACAAAAGTTACTCTTTAGTTGCCTATGACAGGCCAGGCCTAGTGCACGATATTTCAAATAAAATCAGTTCAATGGGGATGAATATCGAACATCTCAGCACGCGTTATGAAAGCGCTGGCCACACAGGGGTCGCCCTATTTAGAGCAAACTTTGACGTTGCCATGAAAAATGATGCACAAGAGGAGCTGCTCAGCGATGCTCTCTACACAATTGGTGATGATGTTGTGCTGGATAAGGTGTAATAACAGAATATAAAAGAGATGATCACTTAACCAAGTGTGATACAGCATTTAGTGGGCTCATGCATATTTAAAATAGCACTACTCTGATATAAGGGAGGTTACGCTCCCTTTTTATCCAATCCCTCTTTCCATTTTTATCATCAATTTACCTTCTTCACTGCAATCGAAAAAATCAATCAAATATCCCAACAACAATCTGATAGACTAACAAAATTACAGATTGGCTATCGGTATCGGAACGTTAGATTTTGAACTTAAGCCAAATCAATGTCTGCTACACATGTATCTAAGTACATTTATGCTAGGAACCCCCTAATGTTAGGATCAATAAAAAAAATGCGTGCCACACTGGATGATAACCAGCAGGTACAGTATCAATTGCCAATTGGCGATCAATTAGTAGAGATGAACCCGCTTATTGGTACAAGCGTGACCTTAACTCACACAGGCAAAATAAGCTGTAGTAACTGCGGTAAGAAAACCAAGAAGAGCTACTCTCAAGGTCACTGCTTTGTCTGTATGAAAAAACTAGCTAGCTGTGACATGTGCATAATGAAACCAGAGACTTGCCACTTTGCACAGGGAACCTGCCGTGAGCCTGAATGGGGAGAAGCTAACTGCTTTGTGCCACATTATGTTTACCTTTCAAACACCTCTGGTCTTAAAGTGGGGATCACTCGACACACCCAACTACCTACCCGTTGGATAGATCAAGGCGCGACTCAGGGATTGCCTATCTTAAAGGTCTCAACGAGGCAGATCTCTGGCTTAGTTGAAGTCGAACTGGCTAAGATGATTGCCGATAAGACAAATTGGCGCACTATGCTCAAAGGCAATGCTGAAGCGATAGATCTCAAGGCTAAAGCCGCTGAACTTCTGCCTGAAGTTGAAAACAAGATACATGAGATCTGCATGAAAAATGGTGAGTATGCCATTGAAAAGCTAAATGAAGATATTCAGGACATTCAGTTTCCAGTCACTGAATTTCCAACCAAAATCAGCTCACACAACTTCGATAAAGACCCTGTTGTCAGCGGTGTATTGCTTGGCATTAAAGGGCAGTACTTAATCTTCGATACTGGCGTCATTAACCTTAGAAAGTTCACCTCTTACGAGATAAGCCTAAGTTAACGTAAAAAGCCAGTACAGCAAGGACCTGCCATGGGTCCTTTTTTACAAATTAATCTTCCCGCCTTAATTCATTAATCCTCCGGACATTTAAGCATGGACAAAGAGCCAGCATTAAATTAACATTTAGGCAACAAGGATGTTGGGTTGCATGTTAGCACAAATCAAAATATTGATTTCTCAGTGCTGGCATAGGAAATACAAGGAAGTGTCACGTGATTGATCAAGCCAATAATTTACCTATCCCCTCTTATCAAACCTTCAAGCAACTTATTGGTAAAACGGTAAATGTTGAAGACCCCCAAGGTAATCATCTTGAACTCATCATAGATGAAATTGTTACCGGCTCTGCCCATAATCAAAACTATGAGAGCTTTACCACACGCCTTAAAGACACCTTACCTAACCGAGTACCCCAAGGGTGTTACACCTTCAGTCATCCAATCATTGGCAAACAGTGGCTATTTTGCTCGGCAATCTCAGCGACTCAATATGAGATCGTGATCAATAGAGAGGTTGAGCTATGACGCCATTACTTACTCAACTTGCAGCTTGCCACTCCATCAATAGATACACTTCGTCCGTCTGCGTTTTTAACTTAAAGCCTAAACGCTCATATAGCGCTCTGGCAGGGTTATTTCGCTCCACATGTATGCTCACGGTCAAACCTAAGGTTTCAGCTTCAATAAATAACTGTTCCAGCAGACAACTGGCAATCCCGATCCCTCGATACTCAGGCATCAAAGAGATATCGACAATACGGATCTCTTGGTTTTCGTCCAACCAGTAATCAACAAACAGACGACCGACCGCTTGATTTTGGTAATAGATAATGTCGAATCTGTCAGTGCTGTAATGCTGACAATAGTAGCGGTACTGAGCGCTGAACTGCTCAGATAAAAAAAGGTTTAATTGCGACTCAGGCCAATTAGCTGCGGCAAACTCATCGCGGCGAACAGAGGTATAGAGCTGCAGTAAAAAAGGCAAATCAGCCTCACTATGAGCTTTAAGTTCGAGTGATGTGAGTTGTAAACCGTCCATGTTCGGTCACCTATATTTTGTCGGTGGATTGTACCCAACATACTAAAAAATCTGAAAATAACAAGATTAGGAGAGTAACAATGTCAGAACCTTTTATCGGCGAGATCAAGATGGTGGGATTTAACTTCGCACCAAGAAGCTACGCAAAATGTGATGGTGCGCTTCTTCCCATTTCACAAAATACAGCCATGTTCTCACTATTAGGTACGGAATTTGGTGGTGATGGTCGCACCACTTTTGGCTTACCCGATCTTCGTGGTCGCACCCCAATGCATCAAGGTAATGGTCCAGGTTTAAGCCCTAAAACAATGGGGCAAAGCTCTGGTAGTGAGAGCAATACCTTGCAGTTGAATCAAATGCCCAAACATACCCATAGCGCACAGTTAGATGCTGTATCTACGGAAGGGACCTCAGCAGTACCCGATAATAATATGTACCTCGCTAAATCCAGTAGTGGTTTAACTTCTGTCAACAGCTATAGCAACGGGACACCCGATACAGTTATTAGTCCCCACGAAACAAACACTGCCGGCGGCAACTCTGCGATTAATAACATGCAACCCTACCAAGTCGTTAACTTTATCATTGCAATACAGGGACTATTTCCATCACGGCAATAATTTAGAGCTAATTCAATACAAAGAAACAGGTCGGTAAAATTGAAGTCCCGACCTTAAAAAATTTACAAGAACAGGGACAGGACTATGAAATACGGATTATTACTTATACTTATCGGCAGTCTAGCCTCCCCTTTATCGGCCAGTACCATCGACTTCGAATCAGGTGTCAGTGGCGCTGGCACTCAAACAATCACCACCACAGTAGATGGAATTACTTTAACTGCCGTAAGTAACGATGATACTTGGATAGTGGCTCATAATTCTGGTAATGCTGGTACAATTGCTAACGTCGCCGCAGTAGATCAATCTACTGGTGCTAGCCTAATCACGATATCTTTTTCCGCTCCGGTCAACTTGACCAGCATTCATACCAGCGATATTTCTCAAACCATTAATAGCCTTACCTTTACCCCAACAGACGGCAGCGGCAATAGCGCTTTTACTGATAATAATGGTGGTTCTACTTGGGGGAATAACGTAAATGGCAATAACATTTCCTTTACTAGCTGGAGCAACCCTAGCAGTTCATTTACCATAACTGGCAGCACTAGCGCAGGTAATGTAATGCTGCTAATAATGGACAACATTATTTTTACAGCTGCGCCCACCAATACCGCTCCAACACTTACTAACATCAATGGCGACAGCTTTACCTATACCGAAGGCGATGGCACTCAAATAATTGATCAAGGTACGGTAGCTTCTGTCAGTGATGCAGATGGCGGTAATTTCGATGGCGGAAACCTCACCCTGACCATCACTTCAGGCGAAGATGCTGCAGAAGATATCCTCTCTATTGATACTAATGGCACAGTATCTTTAGCTGGTACAACAGCGGGAAGTAACGTTGCTATCACCGGCCCTGGCACAATAGGAACTTTGGCCAATAACATTGCCGCGGGCAATGACTTTGTCATCAACTTAAACGCATCAGCCACCCCAGCTCATGTCCAGACTTTAGTACAAGCATTAACTTACCAAAACAGCGATACTGATAACCCAACCGCTGGCGCAAGAAATGTCCGTTTAACTATTAATGATGGTGATGGTGGCACCTCGAGTAATGCAGATATTACTGTGACTGTCGCGGCAGTAAATGATAATCCCACTTTATTAAACCTTGCAGGTGATAACCTCAATTACAGTGAAGGTGACGGTAAGCAAAACATCGACATATCCGCCAATGCGACGGTTACCGATGTAGATTCGGTGAACCTCAGCAGTGGAACACTTACGGTTACAATCCCCACCAATAAAGATGCTAGTGAAGATATTCTTGGTTTTGACAACACAGTCACCACAACAGGATTAGCGAGTGCCAGTATCACCATTAGCGCCACCAATATCGGGACATTGACCAACGCCATATCAGAGGGTAACGACCTTATCGTTACTTTCAATAGCAATGCCACACCAGCACTTGTGCAGTCGCTCATTCGTGCTATCACCTATGAAAATAGTGATAACCTAACTCCTACCGAAAATACTCGTACGGTAAGAGCAGTACTCACTGATGGCGACGGTGGCAGTAGTGGTAATATTGATACTAGCGTTGTAGTGAGCCAAGTGAATGATCTCCCCGTTAGCAGCAATAACACGCTCACTCCAAATGAAGGTGATGTGTTAACAATTGCCGCCAGTGACTTTGCTTTTAGCGATCCTGAAGGTGACACTCTTAACCATATCACTATCATTACCGCCCCTGTGAATGGCTCACTCTGGTTAGATCTCGATGCCAGTGGCAGCATCAACAATGCAGAATCAACACTAACAAACAGTGCCACCGTGACTAAAGCTAACCTAGATGCCAACCAGCTCAAGTACATCCCTAATGGTGACACTAGCTCTAGCTTCACCTTTAGTGTCAATGACGGTATCTCAGATTCCATTTCGAGTTATACCATCAGCCTTACGGTCAATGCCCAGCCTACTGTGACCGTTAACCAAGGCAGTGGTCAAAACGATCCAACCAACAATGCCACCGTAGTATTCGATGTGATCTTTAATGAGTCTATTTCTGGCTTTGACGTAACAGATATCAACCTGAGCGGTGGTGTCACTGCCAGTGTTACCTCTGTTTCAGCAAGCTCGGGGACTAGCTTTACGGTTATAACCAATATCAGTGCCAACGAAGGTGACATTATTGCTCAGGTGTTAGCAGGGGGCGTAACAGATGCATTTGGCGCAACCAACCAAGCCAGCACCAGTACAGATAACAACATTAAGTACGATATCACCGCGCCAGCAACTCCCACAGCCTTAGATATGAGCACAAGCTCAGATACAGGTAGCAGTGATAGTGATGATATTACCTCAGATCAAACCCCTGAGGTTTCAGGTAATGGTGAAACAGGTGCAACGCTTACCCTGTTCAGTGACACAGATGACGATGGTGTTTTAGATGGAGGGGAAGTCTCTATTACTACAAGTGTCAGTAGCGGTGCTTGGTCAACCTCCATGCCCTCTCTTACCAGCACAAATCACTCACTTAAGGCCTTTCAAACCGATGCAGCTGGCAATGACTCACCTGTAAGCACAGCTTTGAGTATCGAAGTTGATACCAATGCTCCCTCAGGTCATAGCGTGTCGATCACTCAAAACCCTGTCAACAGCAGCAATGAAGATGCCGTCAGTTTCACTTTTACAGCAGGTGAAATTGCTAGCCTGTATGCCTATACCATCAGTAGTTCTGGAGGCGGGACAGCCGTTACCGGTAATGGCAGTTTAGCCACGGCAACAGACACCATTGACAATATTGATGTAAGCAGCCTTGGAGATGGCACCCTCACTCTTAGTCTGGTATTAACCGATATTGCAGGCAACAGTGCGAGCGCGGTTAATGACAGCAGCACCAAAGACAGTACAGCGCCAACTGGCCACAGTGTCAGTATTGATCAAGGCATTATTTTAGAATCAAATGACAACGCAGTAAGCTTCACATTTACAGGTGCTGAAGTCGGCGCTAATTTCAGCTACACGCTCTCATCTGGCGGAGACAGTGTTAATGGCTCAGGGACGATTGCATCTGCCAGCGACCAAATCTCAAATATAGATGTCACTTCACTTAGTGATGGCACGTTAACCCTTTCTGTTGTTGTCACAGATATAAACGGAAATTCAGCTACTGCAGTGACAGATACAGTGACTAAAGATGCCTTAGGTCCTGTTGTTCAATCTGTGACCTTAAATACAGGCCACTTGAAAGCGGGCGAAACCATTACAGCCACAGTGCAACTTGATGATACCGTTATCTTGTCTGGCACTAACGCCACCGCCACTCTCTTAATTGGTGGGGCAAGTCGAACCGCGGTTTATACCAGTGGACATAGCTCATCCAACTTGACCTTTAGTTATGATGTTATCAGTGGAGACAATGACAGCGATGGCGTCACTGTGACATCGGTTCAAAGCAACTCTGATACAGCTCAAGATGCCAATGGCAACTTAGCAGACTTTAGCTTTACAGCATTAACAGAAGCAAACTTGTTAATCGACACCCAAGCTCCAGCACCAGCGACCCCTCAGCAATCATCACAAACACTTAATGCCGATAGCATCAGCTTAACTCAAACCGATTACCCAGAAGATGGGATCACCATTGTTGCACTCTCCGATAGCGATGCTAATGGCATTGCCGACAGTAATACACCTTTAGCCAGCAGTAGCACCAATTCGGGTTCATGGTCACTGACACTCAACCTTAACCAAGATTCCGATAATCACTTTGTGTTACGTAGCCAAGATACAGCTGGCAATATTTCAGATATGGCCATTGGCAGTTTTCTTGAAGATTCTATCGCTCCAGATAATGCCGTCATCTTAAGTCCAACATCTCCTATCTATCAGTCCACAACAGCCATCACCATTGAAGGGAGTCAGAGTGAAAATGGCATATCGGTCGGTCTCTATCAAGATGCGGATAACAATGGTATCGCTGATAATAATACTGAGATTGCATCGAGTACTGTTACAGCAAATAGCTGGAACATCAGCCTCACGTTAACCGATAACACGGAGACTAACTATGTAGTTATCGCTAAAGATAGCGCAGGTAACAGCGCTCAAGCAGTAGATCTTGTCTCTCTCACTCATGACAATATTGCACCAAGTGCAGATATCACATCTGTCACAAGTGTTGATACCACGCCATCGCTTACAGGCTCTGTGACTGATGCAGGAGGAATAGCCAGTTTATCTTTCACTTTAGAGGCTGACGACAGCACTATATTTGGGCCTTTCGATGTCGACAGTTTCAGTGATATCTACAATGGTAACTGGTTAGATAACGAGCTGGCAGACAGCTTAAATGAAGGGAGTTATGACGCACACCTCTCCCCAGTCGACCTTGCTGGCAACACCCAAGTTATAACCATTTCCAACGCAGTGACCATAGATACGTCAGCCCCAGCTAACTACGAGGTAGAGATAGAACAAGCGTATATTGACGCCAATAATGAGTCTGCACTTAGCTTTATCATCACGGGAGGCGTGAGTGGAGAAAGCTATGTCTATCAAATAAGTGATGGCAGCAACTCAATCACAGGCAGCGGTAGCATTAGCAGTGACCCTCAGACCGTGAACGGTGTTGATGTCAGCAGCTTAAATGAAGGCACACTTACCCTAACCCTCTCATTAACCGATGAAGCAGGAAACCAAGGTGCTGAAGCCACAGATGGTGTACACAAAGCATATAACTTCACTCCGGTTATCACAGGTGTTCCAGCCAGCTCTGTCGATGAAGATAGCCTTTATAGTTTCACTCCAACGCTACTTGATACCGACAATGGTGACACTCACCATTTTACGATCAGTAATAAACCAAGCTGGGCAAGTTTTAACAGCGCCAATGGCAATTTGTCTGGCACACCTACCAATGACGATGTGGGCATAAACAGTAATATCATAATCAGCGTCACCGACAGCACAGCCGCATCAGCAAGTTTGCCAGCATTTAGTATCGAAGTGCTCAATATCAATGATACTCCGACTCTCAGCAGTACTCAGTTTGAAGCATTAGAGGACACTGAACTGGTGTTTAGCCTAGATGCCAAAGATGATGAAGGGGACGAGTTAACCATAAGCCTAGTTAATCAGCCTCAACAAGGCTCCCTTGACACAAGTGGTGCTAAATGGACCTATCAAGCCAATGAAAACTTCCACGGTGATGACAACTTCACAGTCACCGTGAGCGATCAACAATCCAGTTCAAATCCCATTAAAGTGAGCATCAAAATACTTCCCGTAAACGATGCCCCCAAAGCACAAGATGACACCTTTGAGCTCGACTATACTCCAAGCGGAGAGTATCGTTTACCTGTATTAGCCAACGATGAAGATATCGATGAGGATACACTTTCTCTCATCAGTGCAGAGTCGAGCTTAGGCAACGTAGAAATAGAAAATGAACAGTTACTGCTGACCTTAAGTTCAGGTATGACTGGCGATATTAACTTAAGCTACTTAATTGTTGATCCTGATGGTGAAAGCAGCCAAGCACAAGTAAATCTGCAAATCACTCCTAACAATGAGGCTCTGCCCACACTAACTGTGCCAGAGGCTGTAAGCGTCCAAGCTCAAGGCTTATTCACACGCGTCGATCTAGGTGTTGCAACAGCATTTGACAGTGAGGGAGAACCTCTACCTGTCAGCCTTAAATATGGTCAACCTCTATTCCAACCCGGTCGTCACCTTGTCTACTGGGAAACCACTGACAACAATGGCAACACGAAAATCGCAAGCCAACAGGTAGACGTTTATCCCTTGGTTAACTTCCATAAAGATCAATTTGTCGTAGAGGGAGGAACGGCGTCCGTCACCCTTTCCCTCAATGGTGACTCACCACAGTATCCCGTTATGATCGATTTTAGCGTCGCTGGTGATGCTAAGCTCAATGAAGATTACTCCTTGAGCAGTCAGCAAGCTATTATCAGATCAGGGCGAGATGTAACACTGGAGATTGAGATCTTTGAAGATGGAATAGATGAGCAAGATGAGAAATTGAAGCTCGTGCTTGATGAAGCGGTGAATAGCGGCTATAAGCCCAGTCACACCATGCATATCGTTAACCGTAATATCGCCCCAGAGATATCCCTTGCTATAACCCAAGCCAAAGAACCAAGGTTGCTGATCTCACAAGATGGTGGAGAGGTGACTCTCACCGCCAGCTATTCAGATAGCAACCCCCATGACCAACTCACTATCAACTGGGAGTTATCTCATCTTGTATTAGAGGACTTAGACACATCAGAAGGGATCATACGTTTCGACCCAACCAATGTTGAGCTGGGCGACTACACGATAAAAGTTCAAGTCTCAGATGGCCAAAAAAGAACACAGGTTACCCGCCGCTTAACACTCGTTGCCAATCTACCTTTACTCGATAATACCGACAGTGATGGAGATATGATCCCTGATAATGTTGAAGGGTTTGGCGATGATGACTTAGATGGTATAGCCAACTTCCAGGATGCCCTGCCCAGCTGTAATGTTCAGCCAGAAAATGAGGATGAGCAAGTTCAATATCTTATAGAGGGAGAAGCAGGTGTTTGTATCAAGCTAGGTAGCCTAGCAGTTGGAGGAGAGCGAAACACCCTCCTGCTTGATAAAGAAGACCCTCTGCCGCAAGACAGTGAATTTAGTTTCACCGGTGGAGTATTTGATTTTATCGCCAGCGGACTACCTATACAGGGTAATCAATATCGAATTGTTCTACCTTTGACTAAGGCTATCCCCTCAGGCGCTGTGTATAGAAAATATAATGAGTCTCAAGGTTGGTACGAGTTTGTTGAAGATGACTCCAACCATATCCACAGTACCAGTGGTGAACCAGGGTTCTGCCCCTCTCCGGGCGCGAGCAGCTGGCAAACAGGTCTGATTGAAGGTGCATGGTGTATCCAGCTCACCATAGTGGATGGCGGACCAAATGATGACGATGGCGAAGCCAACTTCCACATTAGCGACCCCGGAGGAGTAGCAACACTGACAACGACTAACTTATCGCCAAATGCAGCAGATGATGTCGTTGAGCTAATAGAAACCAGTTTGCTTCTACTCGATCCGACCCTGAATGACAGTGATCCCGAAGGCGATCTCATCGAGTTGCAGAGCGTACAGGGAAGATTAGGAGCAGCAAGTATTAATCATACAGGCCTTTTACAATATCAAGCTCCAGTCGGTTACTTAGGCGATGACGAAGTGCTCTATACTGTAGTTGACGCTCAAGGTAATAGCGCAACGGCTCGGGTGCTTATAACAGTGAAAGCCAATGAGGCACCGGTGACCAATGAGGATCACGCATCCACCGACGACAAAACCAGTATTATCGTGGATGTACTTGCTAACGACATCGATGATCAAGAGATAACTCTTAGCTTTGTTACTGCAAAAGTCGGCCAGGTTAGTATCACTTCTGACAATAAAATCCAATATATACCGCAACTTGGATTTGAAGGAGAGGACCGAGTGCTCTATGGTATAGAAGATCAGTTAGGCGCTGAAATGGAAGGAGTTCTCACAGTGACTGTAGATGCATACCAAGAAATTAAGATAAATAACGAAAGTAGTGGTGGTTCAGTCAGTGTATTCACTGCCGCTCTCTTGCTTGTATTGGGATTAATCAGAAGAGGTAAACAAATTGCACAGATACTGCTTGCCAGCTTAGTACTGTGCAGTACAGCACAAGCGACATGGTTCGCAGATATTCAAACGGGTTACAGCCGAACATCTGCCGAAGTCGATATCAACAAGCTTGAAGCAGCTGGAATGCAGGTATCACAATTTTCCAGTGACAATAGTGATTGGAGTTGGGGCTTAGGATTTGGTTACCAATTCAACCCCAATTGGCACATTAACTTGGGTTATCAACACTTAGGCGATTATCAGTTCACAGCAAAAGGTATCGCGTTAGACCCCGCCCCCTCGATCAAGATAGCAGAGAATTTAGGCCCACGTTCAGCGACAGGTATCGATTTAGGGATAAGCTATCTGTGGCAATTTAGTGAGCCCGTTGGATTAAAACTGGGTGGCGGGGTATGGTTCTGGCAAAGTGACTTTAACAGCCTGATAAACCAGGAACTCGTAGAAAGTGATGAAAACGGTAGCGATTTATTCAGTGATGTATCACTTTATTGGAAGATTAACCCACAATGGCAACTCGCACTTGGCTGGCAACATTTTGTCATTAAGGATGATAAAATAGACAATGGTTTTATGCGACTAAGCTATCAGTTTTAAGCAGCAAATAATTCAAACTAAATAGGGGCATTTGCCCCTTTTCTGTTCAAGAAATAATTATTCAGCCTCTTTATCCAGTACTGTGACTGCAGCATCTTTTTCCGCCAGATAAAACACCACAATTTTAGCTGGCTCACTGCTGATATTTTTCCCGTAATGAGAGGTATTGAACAGCTCAATAAGCGGCTCGCCAGCTTTCAGGTTTTTCTCCTTACCATCGCGTGTATACACAATTAACTCACCACTAAGCAGTATGCCGGCATTTATCGCAGGATGCTGATGCCAAGGCAGCTGCTCACCTGGCGCAATCACTATCTCTTTAATCGTCACCTCAGGTTGAACTAGTGAATATTGCGGTAATGTTTGTCCATCCCAAGTCTCTGTAGACTTGATCAGATCTTTAGAGGTAGCAGCAGTAGCGGAGAATGCCCCCATCAAGAGCAATGAATATAGCGGTTTGAGCATTAAAAAGTATCCTTACTATTAAAATTAAGGAGACAGTGTACAACAACCACAGAGCGAGTCATGGCTAACAAGAACAGTAATCTCGACCACCAATAGTCACTTCATCCACACAGGTTAATACAGGCAAAATAAAGCACTAACCTAGCAATTAAGGTGTAGAGTTATAGCTAAAAATAGCTAAGTACACAGTTAAATCCCCATTAAATAGCATAAAAATAAAATTATTTTAGCTGCATCTCTCAATCCACTGATCCTACCTCTGGTGTCTTAAACACAGAGCAAAGTGGTAGATATCATTTACCTTTTCTATAAACGCTTGTTTGAAAAAATGCTGAAATACGCATTATGACTGGCTTTGTAAAGAAAATAACTATTGCGGCCTACAGTTTAATCAGTTAACAATAATGTTACACGGTTATTTTTTATACAAGATTGATACAAGTCAACAGATGAGATAACCACCAACAAGACACACTACAACAACTCTGGGGAACCCTATGAAAACATGGCTAACTGTTACAACACTCCTTTTTCTTTGCTTATTTTACCCGGCACAATCCCACGCAGCATCAACAAAATATCCCGTCGTACTTGTCCATGGATTTATGGGCTTCGATGACGCACTTGGAATTGATTATTTTTACGGTATTCCCAGAGCCCTTAGAAACCAAGGCTCACAGGTCTTTGTTGCCAGAGTATCGCCAATTAACTCATCTGAAGTCAGAGGAGAACAGCTTAGACTCTATGTACAATCTGTACTGGCCTACACTGGCGCGCAGAAAGTGAACTTAATTGGTCATAGCCATGGTGGTCCAACTGCACGTTATGTTGCTAGTGTAAGTCCTGAGATGGTCGCATCAGTGACCTCTGTGGGTGGAGTAAATTGGGGCAGCAGCTTTGCAGATTTCCTTCGAGGCGCAATTCCAGTTAACTCTTGGGTAGAATGGTCAGTCAATGTTGCATTTAATACTCTTTCTCAAATCGTCACAGGCGTATCTGGTGGCGGTAGCTTTCCGGCCGACACCTTAGCTTCTACGGAGTCCCTCACCACACAAGGTTCAATTAGGTTTAACCAGAGATATCCTGAAGGTGTCCCTAGCAACTACTGTGGTTATGGTTCAGCCAGAGCCAGCAACGGTGTTAATTATTACTCTTGGTCAGGCACGAGCCAGAGCACCAACTTTTGGGATGCTAGTGATGCAGCCTTAAGTGTCACCAGCTGGGTATTTAATGAAGCTAACGACGGTCTAGTCTCAAGATGTAGCTCACATTTAGGTCAAGTGATCCGCGATAACTATAATATGAACCACCTTGATGAAATTAATCAGATGTTTGGCTTAGTCAGCTGGTTCGAAACAAACCCTAAAACCCTATATAAAGCACATGTTAACCGTCTTGCTAGCAACGGATTTTAATCTATGCCTCAGCAAGTAAAACAAAGTGCTAACAGCCCCCTTTCGGCAAAAAGTATTATGCTTTTAAGCTTAATTCTTGCCTTAGTCGTGGGGGGGCTAATCTATTTTAATGTGCAACATTACTCATCAACGGTCACCAATACCGACGTCAAAATAGAAGAGTTCAAGATACAACCTGAGCCCGTTAAAGAGGATAAAGTCGCCTCCCGAAATATAGGGCAATCAGAGCTTGAGTTAAACGAAGAGCTCAGATGGAAATTTGATGAGTTAATTCTCACTCATCAAGAGACAGGTCAAACCATAACGATCCTATTAAACAAGCTCTCTACCCAACTGGATTTAACTCCTGAGGCTCATATATATCTACTGGATCTTTTTAGTCGCTATCGCGATTATAAAATCGCCTTAGTTGAGATAAAACAAACGGGCCCTAACATGCTCAGTGAACTCAATATTGATGACACAATGAACTTTATAGAGCGCGCCCATCAAAGCCAATTTGATTATTTTACCCAAGTTGAAATAGAAGCCTTTTTTTCTCATGAAAATCGCTACGACAATCAAGCAATAGAGAGAATGGCTATCTTACAGGACAGTTCACTTTCCACTCAGCAGAAGCAGATGCTAATCACCCATCAAATAAGCCAGATGGATGAGGAGGAGAGAGAGGTGTATGAGCCTACTCTGCAGGTTTTTAATATCGTCGATAATTTAGATGGCAATAGTAACCAACTCAATGAGTTTACACCGCAAGTGATGGAGAGAATTGAGCAATTAAAAGCGGATGAACAGGCTTGGAAATTAAAAGTTAAAGAGTTTCAATCCTTTGAAATTAAAAGTAGAGGTGAATTCACCGATCAACAGGAGGTTGAAGAGGCACTAAGTCACTACCAAGGTCAACATTTCACTCCAAATGAAATAAAGCGGCTTAAGGTATATATCAATAACCCTGAACTGTTAAATGCAGGCTAGCCTAACCAAATTAGGCTAGCCAAAGGGCTTATTGCTTACTAGCAGGTTTTTTCCCCAGCAGATCCAATTTGCCTTTCTTGGAAACTCCCGCAATAGCTAATGTTTGACTACCGACACTGTCATAGGTCAAATCGATAGACTTTATTTTCAGATCACCTTTCGGAATAGAGATACTGCGGCTCGATAATCCTTTAGTTAACACTCCGAGGTTATCTAGCGTTTTACTCGTCCCGTCACTCATGTTAATGACAACTTTATGCAGATTAACTGTTCCTTGAGTGCACTTAAGCTTAATGTGAGTCACATTTTTCTCACTACCTCTCGGCGTCACGGTATCGGTTTCAGTTTTGTAATTAACTGTCTTGTCAGCAATCTTTATCCACTCTGTAGATGCCACTCCTTGAAACGAAAACGCCATCAATAGAACTGCGCATATACCTAATATCGTGTTTTTCAAACTCCCTCTCCTTTTTTTACTAAATTGCTGGTATCGCCGTCAGCATCACAGAAATAAACTCATTAAACCCCTGTTGACGCTTAGCACCATCTCTCTCAAAATCGGTAAAACCTTGCCCTAATGCTCTCCAAACAGGCTCTGGAGATTGAGGTTCAAACAAAGCCACTAACACAGATCCCTTCTCATATTTATTCATATCCACACCAAAAGTGGATAATCCGGGCACTAACCCCGTTTTCTGTAGTATCTCGCTATCACTCATGTCTGAGCTCAATGTCAGACCAAACCCCACCAACAAATCAGGTGATTGCTGACGTGAAACGAGTTGATACCCTTTAGCTTCCAACGCTTTCTTTAAAGCTTGCTGCATATTGCCGATAACCTGATCGCTTTCCACTCTTTCGTCGGCCACCACTTTGGCTAATGTCGGATGCCAGGCAAAATGTCGAGTTTGAGTAGATAAAAAGCCAAGATCGCCAGTGGCCACCATAGTTGTACGTTGAGGGCTTGGCTTAACAGCCTCAGAAGCGGTGCATGCAGTTAATGTGGAAAGCAGCAGTAAGCAGCAAATTTGTCTTATCATAATAAAATTCCATTTTGTTATTAGGACCATACTAGTTGAAATAAGATTAACCTAAGCTGACTGAATAATCATTCGCCCTGTAATACTGATTGGTATAAAGCAGGCTTGCTTGTTCCCCCTATCCCACCTATGATCGCCCCGAGGTTGAGAATCAACCTTATCAATATATCGAGATAGGTGAGTAGGCATGACACAGCAAGACACAGAACTTCAATTGATCGCAACACACACTCAAAATTGGGTCGAGCGTATGATAATGAAGTACAACATCTGCCCCTTTGCACGACGTGAAGTTGAACGCCGCAGTATTCGCTATGCCGTTATCGATGAATCCAAGATGCACAATGTCCTCGAAGCCTTAATTAAAGAGTGCCAGTATTTGGATGAACATCCTGAGACCGAGACCACACTCTTTATCATTCCCCGCGGATTTGAAGGGTTTTACCCCTATTTAGACCTGGTCGATATCGCCAACGACCTATTAATAGATCAAGATTATGAAGGTGTATATCAACTAGCTAGCTTCCACCCTGACTACTGCTTTGAGGGTGAGCCGATGGATGAACCATCTAACTATACCAATCGCTCTCCCTACCCGACTTTACACATTATTCGAGAGGTCAGTATGGAACTCGCGTTAGCAAACTACAATGATCCAGAGTCAATCCCTGAGCGGAACATCGCTTTTGCACAGAAGAAAGGCAGTGATTTTTTTGAGAAAGTTTTAGCTGGTTGTATGGGAAAAACATCTCACTAACAGACTAAATTAATTAAAAACAGACTAAGTTAAATACACGGCCCGTTCCAATAACCTTTACGGGTAGTGTTCTTTACGGGCAGTATTAATGATGATAAACAAAACCCCCATAGAGGTATTTAGTTGCCTCAGCGCCCAGTATCAATACCTTATCCCCTCTTCTAAGTTTTCCACTGTTAACCAGTTTGGCAAAGCTAACCCAGATGGCAGCAGAGCCTAAATTACCTAAGCCTTTAGCATCATTGATAATACGTTCAGGCTCAATTCCCAACGCCTCGGCCAACATGAGATCAATATAACCATTGGCTTGATGAGGTAAAATATAACGAAAATCATCTAGCTGGTAGCCTCGTGACAAAACGGCTTGCAAACCCAGTTCAAACAACTGACTGCCATTAGCGCGTACAGCTTCTGTATTATGATGAAAACGAGTCATCTCACCTTTGCCTACATCCATTGAACCTGAATCAAGGTAGAAACCTGGCGCTTTGCCTTCTCCAATCTGGCCAAAGTAGATATCGGTTAACTGCCCCTCCCCCTTCTTTGCAGGGCCCAATATCACCGCACCAGCACCATCTCCCATCTGGACATAGTTGACTAACTGCTCTGTGGTCAAAAATGCCTTAGCAATCTCAAAGTAAACCGAGCCTGTTTCTGTGCCTACTATCGCAACAGGCGCCTCATCAGTAGTACAAAATGTCGAAGCTATCTGCAATGCATTAGCAAACCCAGTACAGGCTTGTCTTAACTCTAAGTATGGCCCCTGAAAGCGAAGTTCATCAGCAAGCCAAGCCGCATTGGGAGGCACTTGTGTATGGGGAGTACACGTATGGCTAAGAAGATACTCTAACTCATTAACATCAAGGCCAGCTTGCACTAGCGCTTGGTTTAGCACATCCACTCCAAGGGCAATGCTATTTGGCGAGGGCTGGCTTTTAGCGCTTGTCAGATCCCGAACCAAATGACGACTCTCAACACCTAACCGTTTGGCAATGCTTTTAGCTTTACGCTTAGCCAATGGACCACAAAGCTGACCTAAGGCCTCAAGTAGTTCCTGATTTGAGACCACCTCATTGGGTAAAACATAGGCTGATGACAACAGAGTTAATCCATTTTTTGCAAATTTTACGCCCATCTGTCCTCCAAACGCTCAAATAACTTATCCAGATGAACACCTAACTGAGTAAAGTGAACCTCTTGACCAGTAAGAAGCTCATAAAGCCGGTTTACTACCATTTTATGCTCACCAATAAACATCGCTTTTGTTGCTCCAAGCTCTTCAGCATGATGCTTTGCCACGTACACATGCTTAGCTTCATCTTTTTTTATCAAGCCGCAAAGCCTAGCAAAGGGGTGACCAGGACCGAGTTTACTATGTTCAAATTCATGCATAATTTGAGTCACACAGGTATCAAGAATAGCGATACGAATAAAATGCTCACAGTAAGTATCTACTCTTCCCAACTTAAGATAAAAGCGCTTAGCCTGTCGCTGAATATCGTTAATACCGGCTACAAGTGGCAGTTCAGATTGCACTAACTGCAAGGCGCTATCATGGATAAACTCTTCAGCTTCAACCTCTTTCAAAATCTTAATCCTAGTCTGAATATCCTCAACCTCAGAGTGACATAACCTGTTTATTTCATTATTAAATACAAGTTGAGCTGACTGCTCGCCACAGAGTAATAACGGCAATAGGTGAGCTAATGCGTTTCGTTCCACCTCTGTGTAGTAATTGGCACTATTGTATCGATTACCCATCCACTGCTTTATGCGTTTGCTGTTAGCTAAATCACACTCATCTAGCTCCTTTACACTTGGATTAACTGGCGATGGAAAGCATCGGTGAGGCATAAGTTCAATCATGATCCCTCCCAGCGATAAGGGTCATCAACATTGGCAGCATGATCAGATCAAACAAGAAAGCAAAAGCCACAATAAGCATGGAGAGAAAGCTCAGTTCAACAATAGGGAAAAAGTCCGAACTCAATCCCAATGCAAAACCAAAAAACAGTAATAGGCTAGTAAACGCCACCGCAGGCATAACTGAAGTTAATGTTTTAGAGAGACCTTTGCCACAGTCTCTCTCATCTACCTTTAGCAGTAGGTGAAGTGAGTCATCAATAATAATACCCAGCATCATTCCCATCACCACAGCACTACCCAAACTCAAACCACCTCCCAACCACTGCCATAGTCCGAAAACCCAAATAAGTGGCAGTAAGTTCATCGCAAGAGCTAGCCCACCTAATTTGAAGGAGCTTTTAAGCAAAGTCACAATAAAAAGTAGAAAAAGCAGAGCACAACCAAAGGAGTAGAGCATAGTTTTAGCATTAGACAGACTAAGGTGGGCAAAAATCATACTTTGACTTAACCCCTGCCCGATCGATATTTCACTGTCATTTTGAAGCTTCCATTCAGCTACCTTTTCCTCAAATGAGATAAGCTCAGCTGCTGTCATGGGGATCAAATCCACTGTCACCACAGAGGCGCTGGCCTCAGCATTAATCAATCGCCTCGCTTGAGCATTGAGTTGCTTAGGCGCGCTGAGTACCTGACTTAAACGATTAGCTCCAAGGCCATAAAGCCTGATCCAATCGACAATGGAATGTACCTGCAGCACCTCCTCCTGCTTTCTTAAAAATCGGCTAAATTGGTTAACCCGGCTCACATAATCTTGCTGGGCAATTCCAACACCATCAAAGGCTTTGTGAGCTTCTCTCTCTTCACTCGCAACCACATAATAGAGCTGGTTCACGCCATTAAAGTGCTGTTCCATCTTTAATTTTGACTGACTAAATAGGTTAGAACCGGGAAAATAGTTCATTGCATCATCGTCAAACTTAAGCGATGAAACACTATAAATAGCCAGTAAAGAGAGCAGTAATCCCGAGCCTAAAAAAAGAGTTTTATAATGCCAACTGATGACCTGAAGACGTGCGAAAAATCCTCTGCTCACTTTTTGTGAACAGACCATGGGTTTAGCTCTTTTTGCTATGGGAAGGAGTATGGTTAGATTCACTAAAAAGTTAACCATCACAGCAAAAGCAACCAACTTACCAAAATCTTGGATAGGTGGAGATGGACTAAATACCAGTAGAAAGAAGCCCATTGCAGTAGTTAAAGCTCCCCAAAATAGTGGCTTAATATTGGTACTTAATGATTGCTGCAGCGCCTGCTGCTCATCGGCTCCTTCATCTAATGCATTACGCCAACCAAAATAGAGGTGAACAGCATATGCCACACATAAACTCACTATGACCACAGGTATAAATCCGCTAATTGCCGCTAAGATGAATCCTCCCCACCCAGCTACACCTAATGTCAGAAATATCGTTATCATAGATGAAGTGGCAATCCCTAAGAGCCACATCTTTTCCCTCACAACAAGTAGCAAAATCACACTAAACATGATTGCTAAGCCGGGAATAAACCACGATAAATCGTGTTTTAGCACAGAAGCATATTGCCAATTTAGGGCTAATGCTCCGGAATAATAAACTTGAAATAGCGGAGTGAAATGAGTATCAAATTGTTCGATATATCGATTAACAGATGAAACACTCTCTAAGAGTGCCTTGGTCCCTTTTATCGCTTCGACGTTAAACGACACAGAGAGAATAATTGCTTTGGCATCAGGTGAAATGAAACCGATATTAACTGATTTCGCTTTATGAGAGAGGGCCAATGACATCGCTGACTCAAACTCATTTGGATTGTACCCATCTACCCTCTTAACGGCTGCTAGCTCACTCAATCCAGCCTTAAATCGAGAAATCGAGTCATCTTTTAAAGGAAACGTATTTTCAGGTTCAGCCTCTAACAACAAAATCAGTTCATCCTGTCTTGAGAACTCATGCTGAAAATCTTTAAATTCAGTGTAAAGAGGATCGTCTTTTGCAAAATAAGCGCTATAGTCAGCATCTAAAGCTAACCTGCTGACCCCTATTGAGGCGAGTAAACATAAGGCGGTCCAACATACCACGCTCACATACTCAGTTTTTCGCGCCATTAAAATTGAAGCCAGCAAGCGAACTCCTCTCCCTAAATTAAAAATTAGATTGATATAAAGAGTATTAGACCTCCCTAACCTCAATTAATATTCAAATTGGTACAAATTCAACGTCAAACGGCAATAGCATCTACAGCAAGTACCTTAAGCATAACGAAGAGATGAAAATCGCCACGTTAGAGCGAGTAAAATTTAAACCCCATCTCCTATTTTACGACCTCTATCTATATTTAAGCCTACTTTTGAGCGCTACTAGAATAAAAATTCATTGATAATCAGATTGATAATTTATCTCCTTCACCAAAAATCCTCTGAAGTGTTTATCTGGCCTAGCTTGAATAAACCCGTTTTTAACACTAATTTTAATGGAGAGTATTTACTTAATGGGCTAACCATGAAAACTTTTCAAACTCAATGGCATGATAATCACTGGGCTCAAAGCGATAAGATAGAAGATCTCGATAGCAAGCAGACACTTATTCTTATTTTTGGAGAGATACACCTCCAACCTGATGCCATCGCAAAGATGAAAAGTTTATCTCCAAATGCCTGTATCACAGGTTGCTCCACGGCGGGAGAGATCCAGGGAAGGCAAGTTAATGATGACAGCCTTATCGCCACGATTATTGCTTTTGAAAAAACCAATATCACCATGATAAGGGGAGTTGATAAACCAGATATCAACTCAAAAGAGCTCGGCGTAAATCTAGCAAATCAACTGAATGAGACCGATAATCTCTGCCATGTATTAGTTTTAAGTGACGGTCTCGGCTTCAATGCCAGTCACCTCATAGAGGGGATGACAGATATACTCGGGTTAGATATACAAGTATCTGGTGGCTTAGCAGGGGATAGACATAATTTTGTCAAAACTCATCTGCTTTTTAATGACGAGGTCACCTCATCAGCGGTTATCGCTATCGGTTTCTATGGTGAGCAACTTGAGGTCAGCTGTGGCACTCGAGGGGGCTGGTGCTCATTTGGCATTGAGCGGCGAGTGACACAAGCTGAAAACAACATGCTAGTAGAGCTCGACGATGAAAATGCACTCTCTATTTACAAAAGTTATCTCGGAGAGCTCGCAGAGCAGTTGCCAGCAAGCGGCTTAAGATTTCCACTGGAGATCAGTGAGCCCAATAAGATAACCAAGGTGGTTAGAACCCTGCTCGCTGTCGATGAGGAGACCGGCACCCTCACATTTGCAGGCAATATCCCCACAGGAGCAACCGCGCAGCTGATGCGCTCTAATGTCGAATCTTTAATCCAAGGTTCATTAGAGGCTGGAAAGATATGTCGTCATAACATCTCAAGCAGTCCGCAAGTTGCCATATTGATCAGTTGTGTGGGCAGAAAGTTGGTATTAAAGCAGCTTGTGGAGGATGAGATAGAGGTCATTAGTGAAGAGTTAGGTGAACAAGCACTACTTTGCGGATTTTATTCTTACGGAGAAATAGCCCCCTATGATAGAGGTTGCCTAGCTGAACTCCACAATCAAACGATGACTATTACTGCCTTCGCGGAAATTTAATCTATGCATAGGATGCTTAAACGACAACTTAAAAAAGCCTATCCAAAGGGAGCACCTGATAACATTGAGTTCGAGCAATTTGTAAAACTCATCGATCAAGCCTACTTCTCCATGAGTGAGGAGCTTAGCATCACAGAGCGCTCCTTAGATTTAAGCTGTGAAGAGTTAAAACAGCGTAACGACACCTTAAGTGGCATACTTGATGCTCTACCAGACATGAGTATGTGGTTAGATCAAGAGGGGGTTATCCGCGATATACGCGTAGGCGAATTTAATCCGCCTCTGGTAAGTAAAGAGGATGAGCATTCCTCAATCTCCAGCCTCCACTTTTTCAAAAACTCAATCCCTCTACAGCACTTTCTCATCGACTATAAACAGATCGGTAGCAAGAGCGGAGAACTCGAGCTTAGCTGTGACAGTTTTACCTATCATGTAGAAGCAAAACTCACCTCTGTCAGTAAACAACGATGGCTTTTAGTTATTAGAGATATCTCGTTAAGACGTAAACTAATTGAGATGCAAACTGAAAGAATGGACCAGATTAAGCGGACCCAAAAGCAGCTTCAAGGTCTTATAAATGCTGCACCAACGGGGATTTTAATCACAGATGAAAGTAAAAAGTTAGTCATGGTGAATGAATTTATCTGCCAAAAGCTCTCCCTCACTACTGATGAATTATTAGGAAGAAACCCATTAACTTTTATCGCTAAAAAATACCGATTGGAATACCTCAGTGAGATACAAAAACATATCAGCTACGACGACACAATATTAGACTCACGCATGGATCTCACCATGACCCTGCCCAGTAATGAGACAATAAAGGTTGAAATGGCTTTTAGTACTCTGATTTTTGAAAAGAAAAAACTGGTGATTACGGCCATTACCGATATTACAGAACGCAAGCGTCTAGAGACTCAACTTAGAATTCTCGCATCAACAGATCCCTTAACTGGCGCATACAACCGACGCTGCTTCAATGAGCTGTCTCAAAAATCCATGTCATCTACCGAGCGTCAAGAGCAAGAGTTCACAATACTCTTAATTGACTTAGATTTTTTTAAAAGTATCAATGATAAATTTGGTCACGCTGCTGGTGACGATGTATTAATCGAGACAGTAAAAGCCATCAACACCTGCATACGTGAATCAGATATCTTGGGACGTTATGGCGGTGAAGAGTTTGTGGTTGCACTACCAAATTCAGATAATAAAAAAGCCAGAGAGGTCGCCAACAGAATACGCCTATGCATTGAAAATATGGTGGTCAAAACCCAAGGACATGACATCAAACTCACTGCAAGCATTGGCTTAGCGACATCAAGTGGAGGCCACCAGCTTGAAAAGCAGATCAACCAAGCCGATACCTATCTCTATTACGCCAAAGATAATGGCCGTAACCAAGTTGTCGATCATAAAATTTACCATGCTAACAGTAAGCTCTGCCGTTAAATCAATAAGCAATCCAGCCCACTGATTAACCAGTTGATTCACTTTACTCACAAACTGTTTGTCTAATCGATATCATTAGGTAACTATGGATAATCTATGTAAGTGCAGCGGGTAAGAGATAACATGGCAAGTAAATATTATGTGGTTTGGGTGGGAAGAACCCCTGGTATCTATACCAGCTGGGATGAAGCTAAAAAGCAGGTCGACAAATACCCTAAAGCCAAATACAAATCATATAAGAGTAAAACCGAAGCTGAAACGGCTTATGCTAAAGGCTCGACTCAGGTCTCTTACAGCAAAAAAAGCACAAGTTCAGCTCAGACTCCAGCCTCCCTATCTAACCCTGCAGATGATACTCAATATAACGTCGAAATCTTCACCGACGGCGGTTGTGAGCCTAATCCAGGAAAAGCCGGCTCCGGCGTTGCCGTGTATCGTGAAGGGGTATTGGCTGAGCTATGGTATGGGCTGTATAACAGCTTTGGCACCAATAACTCCGCCGAGTTAAATGCCCTACACCAGGCGCTACTGATGGCAAAACAGGCACTCATTGAGAATAAAACCGTGCACATTCGCAGTGATTCCCAATACTCAATAAACTGCATCACCAACTGGGCATACGGCTGGAAACAGAAAGGCTGGAAACGAAAAGTCGCTGGTGACATAAAAAATCTGGACATCATTCAAGCCGCACACGCTCTGTATGATGAGATAAAAGATCAACTTAAAATCTCTCATGTGGCCGCTCACATAGGCATAGAGGGCAATGAATTGGCTGACAGAATGTCAATCTACGCGATAGATCAACAAGATAGTAAATTTTGCCGCTACCCAGAGCCCATCGAACTATCGGCAATATTGAGCCTAAGAGCAGGTTAGTCCCAATCAATATAAACAATGTTCCCTCAAGCACTAAACAATCTTTAGTGCTTTATCCTGATTAGCATTATTTCCTTCATTTCCTCACATTCTCTTCTAAATTTAATTGAACAACAGCTTAATAATGGTGGCAATAGCCGAATCTATGCTATACCCAAGCTACCTCAAGATGCTCGTTTCAGAGCTCCCGTAGGATAGCTGAACAAGGCAGTGATTGAGGGTAATGGTTATTCCCTTGCTGATATCACTAACGTAGTGCAGCGATTCTACGGGAACTCCCGAAGGGCAAGGCGAAAAGCAACATTTTTCTGTGTTATGAAATGATTGAATTACGACTGCATGGTCTATTTTGTTCCATACAAAATAAGACATTTCTTCCTTTCCATGGAAGTCAGATGCAGAAGGTAGGGCGAAGCACGACTGAATGGATTCAGGAGGTAGAGTAACGCAGGAGCTGTTACCGAGGATGCCAGAGCCGAGAATAACTAGTCCTACTATTTCTTGAAGACCGCCATGGATGGCGGGAATGTCGATAATGCAGGAGCAATTAACGACCTTGAACTCTGTCACTTCTCGACATGCTGAATCCTGCATCTTGAAGTTGTTTGGGTATATACCTATGAAACAGCCTATGAGACAATCCGCGCCATGAAAGTATATGCACACGTCCATAAAGCGCCCATTCGTGTTTTTCGCATCAGTAAGCGACGTTTTTGGCTGCGTTTAAAACGTGATCTGCTTATTCTTAAGGAAGCCCTATCTCAAGAGAAGCAGGAGACCAAAGAGATGTTGGTCACCTATAAACGCTACACTAGAAAACAGGCAAGCAGTGAAGAGCTACGTGAAGCGAATAAGCAGTTTGGCGATCTTTTAAAAGGGTTAGGGTTAGGAATGTTTGCCGTGTTGCCTTTTGCGCCAATCACAATCCCCCTTGTTGTCAAATTGGGCAAAGTAGTTGGTGTAGATGTGCTACCCAGCTCCTTTAATAATATGGGTGAAAAGATGAGACAACGAAAAGCGGCCAATGATGACAAAAGTCAGTAGTCCAGAGTCAGTCAACAAGCCCCCACACTTTCACCTAGATTCAATCCTTGTTACCCTAGTGTATTCCCTCTCAAATAACGATAATTAGCAGCGAGAACCAGCCTCACATGACCAATTTATTGATTTCAGGTGCTTCAGGTACCCCACTCTCTATTCTCCATACAGATTCTTTCGACGCCTGGTTAACAGAGCAAACTCAGCAAACCAAAAACTGGTTATCTACAACACAATTTAGCGGTAAAGGGATGAGCCTTATTCCCGATGCTAATGGTGAACTCTCGCAGGTGATTTTTGTCAGCAGCGAACCCGAGTCCTACTGGGTATGTGGCGATCTAGTCAATCAACTTCCCGCTGGCCAATACCAGCTAAAAGCAAGTGAAGAGCAACTGAAAGTGGCTGCATTCAGCTGGGGTCTAGGTGCTTATAAGTTTGACCGTTACAAGAAAAATGAAAAAACTTACCCAACACTTGTGATTAATAATCAACAGATAGTTGAGCAAGCACAGAAATTAGTTCGCTCAGTTTCTATCGTCAGAGATCTCGTCAATACACCAGCAGCCGATATGATGCCGCAGCACTTAGGTGACACCATGGAAGCCTTGGCCACTGAGTTTGGGGCTAAAGTAAGCCAGATAGTCGGTGATGATCTTCTTAAACAGAACTACCCCACTATCCATATGGTTGGCCGCGCAAGTGAGAACCTACCGCGTCTTATCGATCTTACATGGGGTGATGAGTCCGCGCCGCAAGTGACTCTAGTCGGTAAAGGAGTCTGTTTCGACTCTGGTGGACTCGATCTAAAGCCTGGCGCTGGTATGCGCTTAATGAAGAAAGATATGGGAGGTGCAGCCCATGTGATAGGTCTAGCACATCAGATCATGGCCAGTAACTTGCCGATCCGTTTACGTGTACTTGTACCTGCCGTTGAGAACGCCGTATCAGCTAATGCCTTCCGTCCAGGCGATGTTATCACTACCCGTAAAGGGATCACCGTTGAGATTGATAACACTGATGCCGAAGGCCGTTTAGTACTGTGTGACGCCCTTGCAGAAGCTAACAATGACAATCCTGATTTAGTTATCGATTTTGCCACCTTAACAGGTGCTATGCGGATCGCATTGGGCACCGAACTGCCTGGCTTTTTCAGTAACGATGATACCTTGGCTGCCGAGATGACAGTCTCAGGGCTCAAGGTTGAAGACCCAATCTGGCGCATGCCACTACACAAACCTTATATGGAGCTCACAGGCAGCGATATTGCCGATCTAGCAAACTGTGGCAAAACCCCTTTTGGAGGAGCCATTACAGCGGCGCTTTATCTAGAAGCCTTTGTTGAGAAGGAGATAAGCTGGGCACATTTCGACGTCATGGCTTGGAATAACCGTAAACTGCCAGGTCGTCCTGTCGGCGGTGAAGCCTTCGGTATTCGCGCAGTATTCGATTACCTAGAAACTCGCTTCAAGAAATGATCCCTCAATGATTACTGGAGTAAGGCATATTTAACCTTACTCCGCCTTCAATATGTAGTAAACAAACACCAAAATATTATTTACCCGCCATTTATTTTGTAATTCATCACATTTTTAGTTCGATAAACACACAAACCGTAGTAAAGTTAGATTAATTCCTTTTAATCTGATCTATTTTTCGTATAATCCTTTTCCGGCTCTAACCTCAGGTTCTATGCTGGCTGTTACAAGGAGAAGTGATCGACCCACGGAGCTGGACCGGCAACACTAAGTTTTAGGGGTTCCACCCCTGTATTAATGGCCGGACAACTCAAATCGCTCGACTAAGCTCACTAACTTAGCCGACGTCAAATGTCGCTTTATTCAAAGCACCTTCCTAATCCCATAATGCAGTTTAAGAACACCTACAACTTGCACTTTTAATACCAATTATTATAAAGATTTGATCGCTCAGCGAGAATTTAGCGGTGCTGAGGCAAGGCAACGAGTGAAGAGCATAGTTGTTCTACGGTTAAGCTCGTTAACACAGCATCAGCATCGCAAAAACTCGCCTAAAAGGAGTGTTTTTGGCTGCCTACTTCTGCGTTGAATGAACTCACAAGGGAATAACCATTCTGTCATCCATTCGCCTTGAATTAGTTTGCAAAAAAAACTCTGAGTAGATCAAATTCTTATACTAATTGGTATAACTTAATTTGGGAAATATAATGCAGTTGTTGATTAGCTTGGCCGGGATCTCATTCCTTATTCTTTGTGGTTGGATATTCTCTGAAAACCGTCACGCCATCAAATGGCGCACCATCATCGGTGCTTTTATCTTACAAGCAGGTTTAGCCGCACTTGTTCTCTACGTTCCGATGGGACAACAGATACTAGGCTCTGTAAGCCAAGGTGTCGCTTCTGTACTGGGCTTTGCCGATGAAGGGATTAAATTCCTCTTTGGCGATCTTGCCAGCAACAGTTTTGTATTTGCTATCCGAGTACTGCCTCTGGTTATCTTTATTAGCGCCCTAATCTCAATGCTCTACTATTTTGGGATTATGCAGTGGGTCATTAAGATCATCGGTGGTGCACTCCAAAAACTGCTTGGCATTAGTCGAGCAGAGTCTCTAGTCACCACAGGTAACATCTTCCTAAGCCAAGGTGAATCACCACTACTTGTTAAACCCTTTCTACCTAAGATGACTCGTTCAGAGCTTTTCGCTGTGATGACAGGGGGAATGGCGTCTGTAGCTGGCAGCGTATTAGGTGGATATGCTGGTTTAGGGGTCGAACTTAAATATCTAATTGCAGCTAGTTTTATGGCGGCTCCAGGTAGCCTAATGATGGCCAAGCTTTTAGTTCCAGAAACCAGTCTGCAAGAGTGTCAGCAAGAGATAGATATGAGTAAAAGTGAGCACGGTAACGCCGTCGATGCTCTGGCATCGGGAGCCATGAATGGTATGCGCGTCGCCGTTGCTATCGGCACTATGCTACTCGCCTTTATCAGTGTCATCGCCATGTTTAATGCGGGGCTTGAACAAGTTGGCACTTGGTTTAATTTTGAAGGTGTCACCATGCAAAGCCTGCTAGGTTATATCTTCGCACCAGTGGCTTTTCTAATAGGCATACCTGCAAACGAGATGATGCAAGCAGGTGGTTTTATCGGCCAGAAGCTTATTCTCAATGAATTTGTGGCATTTATGGACTTCACTTCGGTCAAGGAGCAACTATCGGCTCATTCACAAGTGATCATCACTTTTGCCCTGTGTGGTTTTGCCAATATAGGTTCTATCGCGATTCAACTAGGCAGCATAGGAGTCATGGCTCCTGAGCGTCGCAGTGATGTTGCAAGCCTTGGCTTTAAAGCGGTATTGGCTGCGACCTTAGCAAACCTCATGAGCGCTGTACTTGCTGGGATATTTGTCTCACTCTAATCACATATAACAGAAAACAAAAAGGCGAGCATTAAGCTCGCCTTTTTATACTGATTGGTATTAGTGACTAATCAAAACGCTGATTAAGCTTCAACACCTTTACTGGCAAGAAACTCATCATATGTGCCTTTGAAATCATTAACACCGTCTTTAGTGATCTCAATAATACGGTTGGCCAATGATGATACGAATGCGCGGTCATGACTAACAAACATCAAGGTACCTTCATACATCTCTAGCGCGTTGTTCAAAGACTCAATAGACTCCATATCCATGTGGTTGGTTGGCTCATCGAGTAGCAAGATGTTTGGCTTCTGCATAATCAGCTTACCAAACAACATGCGACCTTTCTCACCACCAGACAGGACTTTTACTGACTTCTTGATGTCGTCTGAGCCAAACAGCATACGGCCTAAGTAACCACGTACTGACTGGTCATCGTCTTCAGGCTTACGCCACTGGCTCATCCACTCAAACAGTGTCATGTCGTTAGCAAAATCAGACTCATGATCCTGTGCGTAGTAACCAATGGATGAATTTTCAGACCACTGAATCGTACCACTGTCTTGAGGGATATCATGAACTAACGTGCGCAGTAGAGTTGTCTTACCCACACCGTTCTCACCTAAAACCGCGATACGCTCACCCACTTCAGCAATGATGTTCATATCTTTGAACAGTGGGCCTTCATCGAAGCCTTTAGTCAAATCTTCAACCACTAACGCGTTACGGAACAGCTTCTTCTCTTGCTCGAAACGGATGAAAGGGTTCACACGGCTAGATGCTTTAACTTCATCAAGCTTAATCTTATCGATAAGTTTTGCACGTGATGTTGCTTGCTTAGCTTTCGAAGCGTTAGCAGAGAAACGGGCAACGAAGCCTTGAAGTTCAGCGATCTGCGCCTTCTTCTTAGCATTATCAGACATCAAACGTTCACGCGCTTGCTGCGCAGCCATCATGTACTCATCGTAGTTACCAGGGAATAGGCGAAGTTCACCATAATCCAAGTCGGCCATATGCGTACATACTGAGTTCAAGAAATATCTATCGTGAGAGATGATGATCATGGTGCTGTTACGCTGGTTCAGCATCTCCTGTAACCAACGAATAGTATCGATGTCCAAGTTGTTGGTAGGCTCATCGAGAAGCAGTACATCAGGATCTGAGAACAGTGCCTGAGCAAGAAGAACGCGTAGCTTAAAGCCAGGTGCGATTTCACTCATTAGACCGAAATGCTCTTCAACGCCGATGCCAACCCCCATCAGTAGTTCACCTGCACGAGACTCGGCGGTATAACCGTCCATCTCAGCAAACTCCATCTCAAGCTCAGCAACTTTAATCCCATCTTCCTCTGTCATCTCTGGCAGAGAGTAGATACGGTCACGTTCCTTTTTGACTTCCCAAAGCTCTGCATGACCCATGATCACTGTGTCTACAACGTTAAACTCTTCATAACCAAACTGGTTCTGACTCAGTTTACCCAGACGTTCATTCACATCCAGAGAAACGTTACCCGCTGTAGGCTCAAGATCGCCGGCAAGGATCTTCATAAAGGTTGACTTACCACAGCCGTTTGCACCGATAAGACCGTAACGGTTACCGCCGCCAAATTTGACTGAGATGTTTTCAAACAGTGGCTTAGAGCCAAACTGCATGGTGATATTAGCTGTAGTAATCAAGTATAAAATTCCGAATTTAGTTATGCGATACGCGGCAGTATTTAATGCTCATTTCCAGTTAAGCGCCATCATAGATAATACCTATAACACTTATATGAGCCGCCTACGTGAAAGTGGGCAAAATTAAGCGCGAAATTATAGAGGAAGAGGCCTAAATTATCAACTAACCCAGACCTCTTAAACTGCAAAGCAAAAATCGAAAACCACATAAGTTAACGCTTAAACTTCAGGCGTGCTTGAGTTTAACTTTACATACCTTAAACGATTAGCATTGGTCACCACAGTTAACGAAGATAGCGCCATCGCTCCTCCCGCTATCACAGGGCTGAGTAACAATCCCGTAAAAGGAAAGAGTACGCCAGCTGCGATAGGGATCCCTAAACTATTGTAGATAAACGCACCAAATAGATTCTGCTTAATATTTCGCATACTCACTCGTGCAAGAGAAAAAGTGTCTGCCAGTACAGATAAACGGCCCGATAGGAAGGTAAGATCGGCGCTTTCAATGGCCACTTGAGTGCCATCTCCCATGGCTATACCCACATCGGCACTCACCAAAGCGGGGGCATCATTAATCCCATCTCCCACCATGGCCACCACCTCTCCTTCAGCCTGCAACGCAATGATATGTGCCTGTTTCTGTTCAGGTAAAACCTCGGCAATCACCTCTTTAATCCCAACCTGAGTCGCGACCGCTTTTGCTGTGCGGATATTATCGCCACTTAATAGCACGACTCGCTTCCCCGATTGAAGTAATGCTGTCATCGCAGCCTTCGCATCAGCTTTGATGGGATCTGTGACTGCAATTATCATGCTTAACTGACCGTTTTCGGCAATATAGACAGGGGTCTTAGCTTGCGCTGAAAATTGACTAATCTCAGCATCAAATCTATCTAAGCCTGATACTCCTTCGTTCTGCATTAAGCTGCGGTTTCCCACCGCCAATGAACAGCCATCTACCACACCCAAGATCCCTTTTCCTTGAACATTGGTAAAGGATTCTGGCTCAAACAGTACCAACTCTCTTACCTTGGCCTCTTCAAGTACCGCACTGGCTAATGGATGCTCGGAGTAACGCTCTAAACTGGCCACTCGGGTAAAGAGTTGCTGCAAAGCTAGATCCTTATCATCAACTTCAGAAGTGGCTCCACTCTTTGAGATAATCATCACATCTGTCACACTCGGTTTACCCTGTGTAATAGTGCCAGTTTTATCCAAAACAACACAGGTCACTTTACTGGCTAATTGAAGTGCCTCGCCATTTTTAATCAGCACTCCCATCTGAGCTGCTCGACCAACAGACACCATAATCGACATAGGTGTCGCGAGTCCTAATGCGCAGGGACAAGCGATAATAAGCACACTGGTTAGCACAATTAAAGCATGAGATAACTGGGGCGCTGGACCAGACAGATACCAGATACTTGATGCAATCATCGCGATAAGCACCACCGCTGGCACAAAGTAGGCTGATATTTTATCGGTTAAACGCCCGATTGGCAGTTTAGATGTTTGAGCCTGCTGAACAAGATCAATGATTTTGGACAGTCGTGTATCACCCAGGCCAGCAGTCACTTGGTAAATAATCGTGCCATTGCCATTAACTGTGCCGGCGCTAAGCAGATCGCCAGTCACCTTATTCACAGGCAACGGCTCTCCGGTCAACATTGACTCATTGATTGTTGAACTCCCCTCAATCACTTCACCATCTAGGGCAACACGTCCTCCAGGCTTAAGCCTTAACCTATCACCCAGTTTAATCTCAGCAATCTCAACTTCGATATCGCCTGTGTCAGTTATTTTCGTTGCTGTGGTCGACTGTAAGCCGACCAACCTCTGCACCGCTTCACTGGTCTTTCCCTTTGCGCTTAACTCTAAGGCATGACCCAAATTAATTAGGCCCAAAATCATCACACTCGCCTCAAAGTAAACGTGACGAGCCGAGGGAGGAAATGCATCGGGTAGCAGCACTACCACCATGGAATAAAGCCAAGCTGAGCTGGTTCCCAGCACAATCAAGGTATCCATGTTGGCACTGCCGACCTTAAGTGAACGCCACATCCCTTTATAGAAATGTCCGCCAGTCGTGACTAAGAGCAGTAAAGTGATAACTCCCATCACACCCCAGCCAAACTGCTGAGCAGGACTATTGACCATCATCTCCCCACCTAACAATCCCCAAATCATCATAGGGATCCCCAGACCTAAGCCCAGTAAAGATTGGATAATGCGGGTGCGATACTCACACGCCTCCTCTTTCGCTTTAACTTGCGCAGCACGTTTTACATCCTGTATCTGCTCACTGGCATAACCGACACTGGCAATCGTCTCTATTGCCAATTGAGCACAAATTTCTCCCTCTACAATGACCTGTTTATCGGCCAAGTTCACTCTGGCATTGATAGCAGATTTTTTTTGCTCTAATGCGCTAAAAGCTCGCTCAATTTTGGCGACACAACTAGCGCAATTCATCGTGGGAACATATAAGGTTATGCTGTTCATATCGTTGACTCCAAATTTTCAAAATTTGTTGAGTTGGTATACGTTGTAAAGCAAGCTTAATGTCTCCCCTTATGGGAGGGTCAATACACTTTTAAGCTAAATATTGATGGAGAGATGGCAATGAAAATTGGTGAAGTATCAAAACTAACAGGTTTATCAGTTAAGAGTATTCGCTACTACCACGATATCGGACTTGTTACCGCGCTGCGCGGTGAAAATGGTTACCGAGAATATGAACAACCCCAGCTTGATTCATTAAAGTTTATCAACCATTGCCGGGAATTGGGGTTCTCACTTGAAGATTGCCGCTCCCTATTACAGTTAAAACAGAACAACTTAAGAGATGCGGAAGATGTAAAATCTTTAGCTAAGGCACATTTGAAGCAGGTAAGCGGCAGGATCATCAAGCTTCAAACATTAGAGGCGCAACTCACTAATTTAGTCAAAAGCTGTCACGGAGGACAACAACCTGACTGTGCCATTTTAAAAGGGTTAAGTTAACTAACGCTATTTAATCCTTTCTCAAATGCTCTGCATTTTTCAGTGTTAGCTTAGGGATATCATCTGCTGGAGTAAACCCGAACACACTACCATAGAAAGAGAGCTCAGCTTCCATCGCAGCAGCCCTATTTTTAGGATCTCTGAGGGTATAATCCTCTCCATCGAAAAATAGGTAGGCAGTGGGGACACCACTGTTTTTAAGTGCGGTATAAATGAGTTTCGACTGCTTATCCGATACAATTGGATTTTTCCCCCCTTGAATTAACAAAAGAGGCTCAGTTAAACCAGACAAGTTATTCATTGGCGAGCGCCTTTTTGACTCGCTGTCTTTACCAATCAGCTGCGTAACATAATGAGATTCAAATTTATGCAGATCTTGCTTTAGTACCTCAATATCACTGATGCCAGAGTAGCTCACCCCAGCTTTAAAGGTATTATAAAATGCCAAAGCGGATAATACTGTTAGTCCTCCAGCGCTGTTTCCCCTAATGGCAAGCTTAGTACCATCCACCCAGCCTTTATTTACTAAGTAGCCAGCAGCCCTAACCGCATCCTCCACATCAGCTTGTCCCCAGCGACCATAAATACTTCGACGATAGTCGCGGCCAAAACCCGAACTGCCACGATAGTTAAGATCCATCACCGCAAATCCGCGGCTAGTCCAATATTGAATATCACGGCGAAATGCCAAGCTGGCCTTGGAAGTTGGGCCACTATGCAGCATGACTAATAGAGGGGGACGAGTATCATTTGGCGCTGTAAAAGCAGGATTTTTAGGTCCATAAAAGTAACCATAAACAAGCTCTCCATTGCCAGAATCAAAACTGATACTCTCGGCCCTTGAGATAAAATTAGGGTTAAATGCGGGTAAATTAGGTGCATAAATAAGCTCGATCCCACGGCCATTTACTTTATATATCCCTTTCTCCGGCGTTATCTTATCACCGACAAAGTAGATCCCATCCTCCCCTGAAACTAATTGAGATATCTCACCAAAATCAACTGCGATGGACTCCTTATTCCCTGTATCTAGATAGATCCGGATCAGTGACACTTCACCATTACGCTGATAACTGGCAATAATTGTATTGGACGTCTCAAAGGCATAATTATGATTTCCAAGCTTCCAGTCTGGCACCGCAAACTCAGCGTCGAGATCCAGTACATGCTCAACTTTACCGTTTGCCCCAACTCGGTATAGGTTCCACCAATTATTAAAGTCGGCAACAAAATAGAGTTGCCCATCGGGGCTATACAGAGGCTGAGTGATCGCCCCCTCCATCTCTGTAATAAGTCGTTTAGGCTGATGGACGCCCCCTTTAGGGTCTAGATTGCCCACCCAAAGCTCAGTATTATCCCATGGCATATTAGGATGTTGCCAGGCAATCCACGCAAGCTGAGTATGATCAGGAGAAACTCGAGGAGAGGAGTAAAAATCAGCGCCTGATATCATCTCCTCACCTTCACCGGCAAAGTTTAAATTAAGCGCAACCAGACTTGTTTTTGGCTCACCACTGCCACGATGATCCTCTCTGACACAGATAATGCGGGAACCTTTAGGGTAAGCGACACAGTCAGCATGGCGTGTCCCCGGAGCCGTAAGCGGCACAGGAGCTTGATTAGGGGCAATTCTATATAACAGTTGATCATCAGCCTTAGAGACAAACAGACTCTGACCAATACCGAGAAAAGGTGAACCTCCATACTCATTCACCTTAGATCTAACATCAAAATCAGCACTGACCACATCGAAAACAGCATGTTCGCCATCTAAGCGTTTGATCCCGACCTTTCCACCAAGGTGAGCTTGAGACTGAATAAAGTAGATCCCGCCGTTAACACTCTGCAGCTCACCAAACTCATCGGAGGGCGTAGAGACATCTTCAGCAGTAATGGGAGAGCGCCAACTAGCATAAACCGCCACCTCACGACCACTTTTTTTGTCGATTTCATGTTTAGGAGCGGGTTGCTCACAACCTGCTATTAACAAAGAGGCAAGCCCGCAGAGAAGGGCAAACATTAACTTAGGGAACTTCATAACTCTCTCCTACTCACCTTCTCTTGCGTTCCACTCTCCCACTGACAACCTATGCAAATAGGATATTATTTCTTTCTGAAGAACTGACGCTTAAACCAATAGATCACAGACACCTGTCTATGCAGAGGTAATCCAAAAAAGATACATATCCAAGGAGACAGTAAGCCGTACCAAGGGATAACCGATGTGTTATGGCCATTAAACAGAAGGAAAAAAAAGCCGCCGTAGATAACTACAACCCCAGAGACACCAACTGATAGTAGTAAAAACTTAGTGATTTTTTCTAGCCAAGCCATCTTTCCCATCACAACAGACTTAAATTCCATTCAAGGTTAATATTAACAAGCCACTTTTGCCATCTATGAGAGGATATGAACGAAAGGCAAAAGCAGAAAACGGGCTATCACAACATCAACTCAATTTAACTGATTAATTTAAGGTATCTAGCTGTTTCAAGGCACATCACACTTTATGTGATCATTATCACCTAAGTGAAGATAAATACCAATCAGTATAGGTAAGTGATCGACTCAGCAGTTTTGAAAAACCAATTCAAAGCGAGGGATTGATAATAAAAAACGGGCCTAAGCCCGCTTTTCTTATCCTCCAAGAGAGTTCCCTAGATGCGGATCCCGCCATCGATCTCAAATACACGACCATTAACATAGTCATTTTCGATGATGAACTTGACCGTCGATGAGATCTCACTCAGCTGACCTAATCTTCCTACTTAAATAGATACCATCTTTTCTCTTGTTAAATACGGATCCCGCCATCGATCTCGAATACGCGGCCATTAACATAGTCATTTTCGATGATGAACTTGACCGTTGATGAGATCTCACGCGGCTGGCCTAAACGACCAACCGGAACCATCTTCTCCATACGCTCAAGAGCTTCAGGCTTCATCGCTGCTGTCATCTCAGTCTCGATAACACCCGGCGCTACAGCTGCGCTGCGAATATTATATCGAGCTAACTCTTTCGCCCAACCTACAGACATCGCAGCCACACCAGCTTTTGAAGCAGAGTAGTTTGTCTGACCTACATTACCTGCTTTAGCAAGGCTGGAGATATTAATGATCACTCCCTCCTGCTCAGATTCAATCATGGCAGCCGCCGCTTCACGGCCACAAAGGAAAGAGCCTGTTAGGTTAACGTTAATCACAGCCTGGAACTGTTCAAATGACATGCGACTCGTCACTTTCCCCTCTTTGGCTTTCACTAACATACCGTCATACAAGATGCCCGCGTTGTTAATCAGCACATTAACTTTGCCGAAATCTTCCATAATGAAACCAAAGCCAGCCATTACGTCCTCTTCATCGGTAATGTCAAAAGCGTAACCTTGGACCTCTGTTCTATCACCGATATCGGCGCAAGCTCGTTCAAGCTTCTCTTGATCCACATCGATAAGCGCCAACTTAGCACCCGCTTCAGCCAAATCCAGCGCCATCGCTAAACCCAGTCCGCCAGCACCACCTGTGATGACAACAACCTTATCTTTTAAATCCATCGAGTTACCCTTTATCTTTAATCTGTTGAGAATTAGTAAACTGCTCAAAAATACTGGAAAAATCTCGTGTACCATTACCTTGTCTGGCATGGTTCACATATAAACTGCGTGCTAAGGCTCCCATAGGTGTACTGGAGTTTGACTGCAGTGCAGCCTCTTGGGAAAGACCTAAATCCTTCACCATCAAATCCACCATAAAGCCGCCTTGATAACCATTAGATGAGGGCACAGTTGGCATCACATCTGGACAGGGATTATATTTATCTAATGTCCAATTGCCCCCGCTGCTGACCTTCATGATCTCAGACAAGACCTTAGGGTCAAGTCCATGATCGATACCCATCTGCAGTGACTCGCTTGTTCCAACCATCAAGACTGAAAGCAGCATATTATTGCATATTTTAGCAATTTGGCCTGCCCCAGCGCCACCAGCATGTAAAATATTGGCGCCCATGTTGCTAAGCACAGCTTTCGCCTGGTCAAACGCTTTATCAGTACCGCCACAGATAAAGGTCAACGTACCCGCAGCAGCTCCCGCCGTGCCACCAGATACTGGCGCATCGACAAAATCTAGCCCCTTCTCAGCTGCCGACTTAGCGACAGTTTGTGCACTCATCGCATCTATGGTTGAGCAGTCTATCAGTAAGCTGCCCTGTGCAACCACATCAATCAAACCTTTATTGGTATCGTCACCAAGGTATAGCGAGCGAACATGCTTGCCCGCTGGTAACATAGTGATCACCACATCAGCTCCCGCTGCCGCACCGCAAGCACTGCTTGATGAGATAGCTCCTAAGTCCGTTAGCGATTTCATCGCTTGAGGGACAAGGTCGAATACACGTACCGTTAATCCAGCTTTAACCAAATTGGCAGCCATGGGGGCTCCCATATGCCCTAACCCAATAAATGCGACACTAGTCATCTCATGTTCCTTATTCTGTACCGTTAACTGTATCTGTTACCCAGCCAATCTTTTATTTACATCTCTTTTAAGGGATGGTTATCCGTCTGCCATGGCGAGCAGGTCATCTTCTCTATCAAATCTTGCGGGACATCAGCCACGCTTTGATAGCGCCAATTTGGCATTCTGTCTTTATCGATAAGTAGCGCCCTGACCCCTTCAGAGAAATCTCCAATGGCGCAGCAATTAACACTCAACCCCAGTTCAAACTTAAATACATCGGTCAAACTCAAATCCGTACCCAGCAGTGCTTGTCGATAGATTAAATGCCAGCTAATAGGACTGCCCGATAGTAAAGTTTTGATGGGGCGAGCCAACCAGGTATCGCTAAAGTCTGAATGACTCACGCGCTCAATAATTTCGCTTAAACTACCAGACATCAGCTCAGCTATCTCAGCCTGTTTTTCGGCAAGTTGCGAACCGGGTATGGATATAGCCACGCGCTGCTCAAGCAGGTTAAGCTCCTGACTCAAAAGCTCGTGGTTCGCATCATTATCACCACTCCATGAAAGCGTCGCCAAATGATCTAACATAGGCTCTTTGTCATCACTGTTGAGATAGTGATTACCTATATTCACAAATTTAGCATCGCCAGCATTCATGTTGTAGGCGGTCAAACCAAGAAACAGTCCTGTATCACCTGGCATACGATTTAAGAAGTAGCTGCCGCCAACATCAGGATATAAGCCGATAGTCACCTCGGGCATTGCAATACGTGAACGCTCAGTTAAGACTCGGTGACTGGCTCCCGCCATCAAACCTAGACCACCGCCCATAACTATGCCATCTCCCCACACCATCACGGGTTTAGGGAAACTGTGCAACAGATAGTCGAGTTGATACTCATTTTCAAAAAACTCCACGGCATCTTGAGTTAACTCGCCAGGAGTCATCATAGAGGCGTGATAGATAGCACGTACATCGCCACCAGCACAAAAGCCTTTATCACCTGCACCATCGAGCATCACAAGGGCAATATCATCATCTTCTCGCCACGCTTTAAGCTGCGCAGTCATGGCATAGACCATCTCAAGATTCAACGAGTTAATAGCCTTTTCAACATTGAGGGTTACCACACCAATCTGCTTACCTGAGACAGTACCTAGCGTCTGAAAAACAACGCTATTATTGTTCGCTATTGGCTTATCAGTTTGAGTCGTCATTGAGTATCCATCCTGTTAACAATCTGCTATTTATCCGTTTTTCCAGTTAGCGCTACGCTTATCTAAGAAAGCGTTCACCCCTTCGGCTTGATCTTCAGTGTCAAACAGCCCCACAAACAGCTCCCGCTCTAAAGGCAAGGCTAAGGTTCTTGGCATGGTGCGGCCAGCTTGAATAAGCTGCTTACAAACAGTGACGCTGCTTGGACTTTGGTTAGCCACTTTTTCAGCCAGTGCAATGGCGGCATCCAGAGACTTGCCAGTTTCCACCACCTCTTCCACTAAGCCTAGAGCCTCAGCTTTGTCAGCTTTAACGCGCTCACCGCATAAGATCATCCGCTTAGCCCAGCCCTCTCCCACCAATGCAGTGAGGTTCTGTGTGCCTCCAGCACATGGAAGCAGGCCCACAGATGCTTCAGGCAGCGCCATCACAGCTTGGGCTTCGGCAATACGAATATCACAAGCCAGTGCCACTTCAAGACCGCCACCCATGGCGTAGCCATTAATAGCTGCTATCGATACACCGCGAAACTGACTTAATGCCTCGAACGCTTCACCAAAGTACTTAGCCATTGAAGCTGCAACGCCTTTGTCACCATCGGCAAACAACTTAAGATCTGCCCCAGCAGAGAAAAACTTCTCCCCTTCGCCAGTAATTACCAGCGCGTAGATATCTTTATTACTGTTAAGCTCAAGCACCTTATGTTTCAAGGCTTGTAAACTCGTATCCGTCCAGGTATTTGCTGGTGGATTACTCATGGTCAGTATTGCAGTGTGACCCTCGATACGCTCAACTATTCCAGTCATCAATTCGTTCCTTGTAAACTTAATTCTTTTAAATCGCTAACGTTCTCTAATGCACTTTTGCTATTAATTAGAGACTCACAACAGATCAATCTAAAGGATTGCACCAGCCTCTTCATTCAATAAACGGCGGGCGATAATAAGACGCATGATCTCATTGGTTCCCTCTAAAATCTGGTGCACGCGCACATCACGTACGTGGCGCTCAAGAGGATACTCACGAATATAACCATAGCCGCCATGAAGCTGCAGGGCCGCATCACAGACCTGAAAACCGATATCGGTCGCGAATCGTTTCGCCATGGCGCAGTAGGCTGTGGCCTCAGGATCTTGCTGATCGAGTTTAAATGCAGCTAAACGCACCAACTGTCTTGCCGCCACAAGCTCAGTCGCCATATCCGCTAGCTTAAACTGCAGCGCCTGAAAAGCCGCAATAGGCTTACCAAACTGTTTACGTTCAGTCATATATTGAGTTGCACGTTCGAGAGCTGCTTGAGCCGTACCGATTGAACAAGTAGCAATATTGATGCGACCGCCATCGAGCCCCTTCATCGCAAACGTAAACCCTTGACCCTCTTCCCCCAGCAGATTAGCGACTGGCACACGCACCTCAGTAAAGGTGATTTCACGTGTTGGCTGTGCATTCCAGCCCATCTTATCTTCCGCTTTACCATAGGTGATGCCATCGGCATCGGCTGGCACGGCAATAGCGGAGATCCCTTTCGGTCCCGCTTCGCCTGTGCGGCACATCACCACGAGTAGCTCAGTAGCGCCTGCTCCAGAGATAAACATCTTGGCGCCAGAGATGACATACTCATCCCCCTCCCTTACGGCTTTAGTTTTTAGCGAAGCGGCATCACTGCCAGCGCCCGCTTCTGTTAAACAGTAAGAAGCAAGCTTTTCGCCAGTCGTCAAAGATTCAGACCATTGAGCTCTTAAGGTTTCAGAGCCAAAACTGGTGAGCATCCAGGTCGCCATGTTGTGAATGGTTAACATGGCAGTGGTGGCTGTACAGCCCATGGAGAGCTGCTCAAAAATAATGGATGAATCGAGACGACTTAGGCCCATTCCACCTTCACTTTCTGGAGAGTAAAGTGAGCAGAAACCAAGTTCACCGGCACGCTGGATCACATCTTTAGGAAAATGATGTTCTTCGTCCCATTTAGCCGCAAACGGGGCTAACTCTTCACTTGAAAACTGCTGAGCTAAATCGGCAAACTGACGTTGGTCGTCATTCAGATTAAAATCCATCTGAGATCTCCTTTGACACTTTATTGGGCACCTTAAGTAACGATAGGTGCCCTTCATTTTTATTGTGTCGTTTGTTTAATAGGGTATGTAGTGTCTGTTTTTTTAACGCTGTTACTTCACAGCTTTTACTTCAAATCTCTTTACTTAAGATCAATGGTCATATTTGGTGCAGCATGCTCAGCTGTAGATATCTGAGACTCAAACCAGCGAGAGGTAATGGTTTTCGTTTCCGTATAGAAGCGCACCGCTTGCTTGCCATAGGCATGTTGATCGCCATAGAAGCTGCCTTTCCAACCGGTAAAGGAGAAAAATGGCAATGGCACAGGAATAGGCACATTGATCCCTACCTGACCCACTTCGATCTCATGTTGGTATTTACGTGCAGCGGCGCCACTGGCAGTGAAAATTGAAGTACCGTTACCATAAGGGCTGTTATTAACCACCTCAATCGCCTCTTCAAGAGTTTCTGACTCCATACAACACAGTACAGGCCCGAAGATCTCCTCTTTATAGATGCTCATCTCAGTGGTGACCTTAGTAAACATGGTTGGCCCAACCCAGTTACCCGCTTCATAACCTTCAACAGTAAAGTCAGAGCCATCGAGTAGGCACTCAGCCCCTTCCGACTTACCTTGCTCAATCAATGATAAGACTCGCGCCTTAGCCGCTGGGCTGATAACTGGGCCATAGGCCGCCTCTTTATCATCCCAAAGTCCAGGCTTAACTTTAGCGATCGCCTCTTTCAGTTCAGGGATCCACTCTTTAGCCGCGCCAACAAAAATAGCCACTGAGAGCGCCATACAGCGTTGACCTGCTGCGCCAACTGACGCGCCAACTAAATTGTTAATCACTTGCTGTTTGTTCGCATCAGGCATAATAACGCAGTGGTTCTTTGCACCAGCAAATGCCTGCACTCGTTTTAAGTTATCAGTACCTGTTTTATAGATATATTGGCCGACACCCACAGAACCAACAAAAGAGATAGCCTTAATATCTTGATGATTAAGCAGCACATCTACCGCAACCTTGTCACCATGAATAAGCTGCAACACGCCTTTAGGTGCTCCCGCCTCTTCAAACAACTCCACAAGACGTTGTGGCGTCATAGGGTCTTGCTCAGAAGGCTTAAGCACAAAGGTGTTACCACAAGCGATAGCCAGCGGGAACATCCACAGCGGGATCATCGCGGGGAAATTAAAGGGGGTAATGCCCGCGCACACACCAAGAGGTTGAGTGTAGCTGTAGGTGTCAATGCTGCGAGCCACATTTTCAACCGTCTCACCCATCATTAAGGTCGCAATATTACAAGCATGCTCAGCGACTTCAATGCCGCGCCATACATCACCTTTGGCATCATCAAATGTCTTACCTGTCTCTTGAGCCAGAATCGTTGCCAACTCATCGTGATGAGCTTTCAGTAGATGTTGGTAATTAAACATCACACGGGCACGCTCCGATACAGGTACCTCTTTCCAGCTTTTAAACGCCAACTTTGCACTGGCAATGGCGGTTTCAACTTCAGAAACTGTCGCCGCATTAACCACTGCAATGCTCTGATTATTTGCCGGATTAGTTACAGATATCTTCTGCTTTCCCTGACCTTCAATAAACTGGCCATCGATATAGTGTTTCACCTGAGTTGTCATATTGCTTCCCATTTGAGCTAGTTGGTACTGAGTAAGGTACGATTTTTGTTATATTATGCTTAGCTCAGTTATCTTGTTGATTTCTTTAAATCTCTATCGCCATTGCCGTCGATTCGCCGCCACCAATACACAGCGATGCAACACCACGCTTTAAACCACGAGCATGGAGTGCATGAATAAGCGTGACTAATACGCGAGCACCAGAGCAACCAATCGGATGACCCAGCGCACAAGCACCACCATTGACATTCACTTTATCTGCATCGATTGAAAGCTCAGAGATGGCAAGCATGGTCACCATGGCAAAGGCTTCGTTGATCTCAAATAGATCTACATCATCGACACTCCAGTTCACCTTCTCAAACAGCTTATTCATCGCGCCCACTGGCGCTGTGGTGAACATGGATGGCTCCTGTGCGTGGGTAGTGTGTCCCTTAATCGTCGCAAGAACAGGTAAGCCAAGCACATTTGCTTGTTGAGCCGTCATCAACATCAGAGCCGCAGCTCCGTCAGAGATTGAGCTTGAGTTGGCCGCAGTGATGGTGCCATCTTTAGTGAAAGCTGGACGTAGAGTTGGAATTTTGTCTGGACGGGCATTGCCTGGCTGCTCATCAATCTCAACGATAGTGTCACCACGGCGACTTTCTACTGTCACAGGGGTTATCTCATCGTTAAAGGCGCCAGTTTCAATCGCTTTATTGGCTTTCTCGAGTGAGCTTAGTGAAAAGGCATCCATCTGTTCACGGGTAAGTTTAAAATCATCAGCCGTCTTTTGAGCAAATGTGCCCATTGCGCCGCCAGTGTAAGCATCTTCTAGGCCATCGAGGAACATATGATCCATCACCTTGCCATGACCCATACGCATACCGCCACGGGCTTTATCTAGCAAGTAAGGTGCTTGACTCATGCTCTCCATACCACCAGCAACAACGATACCAGCACTGCCCGCTTTAATAAGGTCGTGTGCTAGCATCACAGTCTTCATGCCTGAGCCACACACCTTATTGACAGTCGTTGCACCAACTGACAGCGGCAGTCCCGCCCCCAATGTTGCTTGACGAGCTGGCGCTTGACCAAGGCCCGCTGGAAGCACACACCCCATCAACACTTCATCGACAGCATCAACAGAAACACCAGTTTGTGTTATCAAACCTTTAATGGCTGTGGCCGCCAGTTTTGGAGATGGAACCGTCGACAATGCGCCTTGAAAGCCTCCCATAGGGGTTCGCTTGGCGGCTACAATCACGATCTCTTGACTCAATTGCTCAGTACTCATTTTCCACTCCATCTTGGTTGTCTCACCCCAAGCCAATAACCTTAGTCTTGACTAAATTATTTAGCTTGAAATAATAATCTCTATTCAAATAATAGCACTGTGACGTTTACGCGAACGTAAAGCAAGTGTCGTATCTTAAAGATCTACCAAAGTATTAGTGTGCAGATGTCACTCAAGATTTACAGCCTTAGAGTTAAAAGAAGAATAAGCGAGCTAAAAAGCGCCTGGTTCGGTACTAGAAATTGAGTATAAGTAAAGTGACGCTAAATCGAGTTAAGCTAACAGTGGATCAACTCTCATCACTGCACTCGACCTTGGGTAAGGAGCAGAGCTTAAATAATTAAAAGTGGGTAGCTAGATTGGTTTTGATATTAAACTAAATGAAAGGAACCAATCGAGCTTGCTCAACATTGGCCATATAGTTAAAGCTGGGGGCGACTACGCACAGCCTATCCTTAATGAGTTAATGGTTGTTATCGGCCAATAACTATTGGTGCTATGAATACAAAAACTGCTATCAAATGCCCACTAATTAACAGACGCCTTAGCAAGTTACCTTTTCTTGATAGTTTATCACCCTTAAGTAACCTGTAATCAGCCTTTAATATATAAACCATAAACTTATAAGAATTACTGATGGTGTTGTTTTTGACAAGTTGAATATTTCCCAGTTCAAGCCAAATTTGTGGGTGTTCTGACTTCAAGAGGTTTAAAACACTTTTAGCTTCCATCAAATACCATACAGCCAAAGGAAACATCGAAAGACAGAGTATTGGCCAAACTGCGGTAATCAACTCACTCAAACTTTTCCATCCTTAGAAATATAAAGCTAAATCATATCCAATACATATGGAGCTAATTTCAAGCTAAAAAATGAAATCAGCCTTCCAAAGAAGGCTGATAAAAACCACGAATAAACTCACTGAATCACTTACAAAGTGAAAGTAGATGATTTAAGTTGAACACTCAACTTATTGCTTATTCTCCCAGGGAGTGATGCCACTCATGTCATCCAGATTATAGGGGGTTAGCTGGTAAACATAATAGTTGAGCCAGTTACTGACCAATAGGCTGCCGTGGCCATGCCAACGTGCGACAGGCTCCTTCTCAGGGTTATCATCTCTAAAGTAGTTTTGTGGCACATCAGGGTTGAGTCCCTGCTCTAGATCTCTGTGGTACTCATCTTTTAGCGTTGATTTTTGATATTCAGGATGGCCCATCACAAACAGATTACGATTATTCCGGCTCAGCACCATATATGCCCCTGCTGTATCGGATTCAGTGAGCACTTGTAGTTCTGGATGCGCTTTAAGCTGCTCAAGACTCATCTCGGCAAAGCGAGAGTGTGGTGCTAAAAATTCATCATCAAACCCCCTAAGAAGAGGAAAATGCTGAGTGGTACGGCGATGAACAAAAACCCCCGAGCGTTTCTGCTCAAGTAAGTTACGGTTTAAGCCGTAAAGGTGAAACAGCGCAGCATGAGCGGCCCAGCACAGAAACAAGACTGAGGTGACATGCTGCTGTGACCAATCGATGATCTCTCGAATATGATCCCAGTAGCTCACCTCTTCAAACTCAATCTGACCTAAAGGTGCGCCAGTAATGATCAAGCCATCATAATTTTTCTGCCTCACCGCTTCAAAATCACGATAGAAGTTATTCATATGATCAATGGAGGTGTGCTTCGACTCCTTGTCATGGATCCTAAGCAGATCAACATCCACCTGAAGCGGCGTGTTTCCCAATAATCTCAATAACTGAGTTTCTGTCTCAATCTTATTCGGCATCAAGTTCAAGATAAGCACCTTCATAGGACGAATATCTTGATTGGCTGCCCGAGTTTCAGACATCACAAAAATATTTTCAGACTCTAAGATCTCTGCCGCTGGCAGATCGTCGGGAATTTTAACTGGCATACTGCGCCTCTTAAATTCGTTAAACTCTGTCGAATCTTCCATTAACCAAGTTACAAGTTCAGCGCCTATTAAATTCGCTAATGGCCAACTTTCTGAACTAGCACTGACATGGGCTCACTCGACCCTAAATCTATCTGATAAGCTTGCGTGTTGATGAACATCAATTTGCCATTTAGGCTGATATTAGCACCCACAGCATAGGTATTACCCTGTTCAAACTGGTCGCGATTGATCACGAACTGAAATGGCGCGGGTGTCGTGACATTGTCTCGCTCTATTTCGGCAATCACAACAGCAGGAGCATCCATCAGGGATACATCCTTAATCTGCACCGTTAGCACCGCTTCTTGGGGAAGTGCTATTCGCTCTTTAAACCAAACCTCTCCCTGGATCTCGACACCAGCATTAGGTGTTGCACACCCAGTTAGCATCCCAGCAGAGATAACCCCTACCATCATCAATCGCGCTCCTAACGCAATGGATGAAACCGACTTAAACCACTTTTTCATACGCTATACTCCCTCATCATACATCAAGACTTCTGGATGTCTATATGTCCACAGTTAAAATTCAACAAAAATGTTACTTCAGTTTTTCGTTCAAGAAGAAAGCCTAAGCATACTCCACACTTCCAGCCCTTGCTGCTTGTCCTTATTAAGATATCTCCCTATCATAAGCTACCCTTTACAAGTCGAATAGCCTAATGACACAAGCCACAGCCATTATCGTGGGCGCAAGCTCCCTTCTGAGTCGTGAAATTATAAAACAACTCTCAGAACAGGGTGTTGAACTTGCCCTGCTTGCGCAAGATCCTGACTCACTTGAGGAGTTTGCAAAAAGCTTGCCTAGCCCAGTGCAGATTTTTCCGCTCAATATCTCTGAGCCCTCCTCTATTATCTCGACCATAGAAAATGCGTGGCAGGCTGTCGGTGGCGCTCATCTGGTTTTAGTCAATACTGGACTCAACAGCTACAGTGCAGACCTTCCATGGTTGCCGGAACAAGATATCATCACAGTGAATGTTCAGGGCTTTGCCGCTATCTGCAACACCAGCTTTCGTTTATTTAAAACCCAAGGGTATGGCCAACTTGCCGCCATTAACTCCATAGCAGGCTTACGTGGTGGACCGAGTGTCGCTTACCATGCCTCTAAAGCCTTCGCGACCAACTACCTCGAAGGTTTGAGCATGCATGCCCAAAGGTTAAAACTGCCCATTACAATCACAGATCTTCAGTTAGGTTTGCTTGATAAAGCTGCCATGCAGCAAAACAGGTTATGGCTGTCACCACCAAATGAGGTCGCAAGCCAGATAATTAAGGCGATGAAAGCGGGAAAGCGTAAGGTTTATGTCACTAAGCGTTGGCGTTTAGTCGCTTGGCTCACCAAGCTGCTACCTGAGTTTGTCTATAACACTCGCCACTGGCGAACTAAAGCTGAGCGTAAGGCTGCCAAAGCACAAGGGAAAAAATAGTTTCGAGTTTCGAAAAAAGCAAAATAAAAAAGGAGCGATAAGCTCCTTTTTTAGTAATAGTCTATACCTGTAACATCAGTGACACTTTGATTTAGAAAGTGTAACCAACACTCACCATATAAACCCATGGGTCGATATCAGTTTGAATCGTTACTGGTGCATCGCCTAAATTAAATTTCACGTCAGTATCAATCTGTGCATACCAAACCGATGCGTTGACAAGCCAGTTCTTATTAACTTGGTAATCGATACCCACTTGAGCGGCAAGACCCCATGAGTTAGACAAGCTTAAATCCGTTAACGCACCATCCAGGTCATTAGTGAATTCGTTGTCGAAGAAGTTGGTGAAGTTAACACCGGCGCCAATATAGGGACGCAGTTTAGAATTAGCAGAGCCGAAATAGTATTGAGCAACTAAAGTTGGTGGCAGTTGCTTAGTTTCTGCGATCTTACCAACACCAGCTAGAGACACATCGTGGCTAAATGGTGTTGCAGCCAACAGCTCGATACCTATGTTATCAGTTAACATATAACCGAAGTTCAAGCCTAACTGAGTGTTGTTACTCACCTGAAACTCGCCGAAAGTCGCAACCTGCTCGCTTGACTCATTAGGTGCAACCACAACCGCACCAGCACGAACGATAATGTCACCCGCTTGGTGAGCAGCAACAGAAGAGGCAAAACCAGCAGAAAGTAGGGCGGCAACTAGACCAGAAACGATATTTTTTTTCATCATACTACTCCATCAATACAACACGAAATGTCGTTATTATTATCAAATTCCTTACAATTGCGTGCATCCTGCCAGATGGCGGGCGGTAATTTATTGATCCAAATCAATAAATACACTCACTACCCACTTATAGATACCCATACTTGATCGAACTCACACTTTTAAAAGATGCATGTTAGATGTCACTTTATTTTTAGTGAGCGACGTCATAATTTTCAGTATTTTGCCAAATAGCTATCATCAATATTCAAAAAAGCTGAATTAACTTTTTAGCAACATCAGGTACAAGGAATTTATTGGAAGAGACTTGTTGAAAAGGTTTATTAAGGAGTTTTTGAAGAAGGATATTAAAAGAGTTTAGTGGCGGGCTCATTAGGAATCTTTTTAAAGAAAGCTTATTACAATCAACTGATCTCCAATTTAGGGTAATAAGTTAACCACGACTTCTGTGCCACTCGAGCCTCAAACAACTCAAAATCACGTTTAGGATTTGGGGTCAACTTAAGTAAAAATAGAGAATCGAAACCAAAGGCTGAAACGACTGTTAGCTCTTGTTGCAGATAGACGCCGACTGCAGTCTCCTGCTCAGGCCAATAACTCATGGCATCCAGAGAGGATCCATACGAGGGGTCACCATTACGAATGTGCATTCTCGCTTGATTCTTAACTGACCAAGGCAGCTCAGGAGCAAGTGCCTTAAGCTTCATCTCATAGGCTTTATCTGCTTCAACAGAGGTATCATTAGGCTCGAAGTAGATAACATCAATATCTGTTAGCGCTCTCCCCTGCTCATAGCCATGTAGCCTATCCCAAACTAAATTTCTAACAAACCCAGCAGCGATCATCCCTTGAGGCAGGTTTAAGTCTCTAATTAAAGTAAGTGCGCGCATTCTGATGGGATCTTTCATTATCCAGTCAATGAGCGTTAACTCATGGCTAAAAAGGTCTTGTCCATTTTTTCTAGCTTGAGTCACACCAGCTCCTTAAAACGAAAAAAGGAGCTAACGCTCCCTTTTAATCAATAATTTCTTTATCTTGCGGGTACCGCTTTCATCAAGACCTCGGTAGTGAACTTATCGTTATTAATCACAGGGAAGCGATCGTAGGTTTGAAAGATCACCTGCCCCTGATATTGGATCATCGCCACCACACCATAATTCACATCATCTTTAACCGTATCAGCCGGAAGAATAAACTTAAAGGGCACTGGCGCCCTAGCAATATCAAAGCTCTTTTGCGCCATAATAGCACCGGGCGTATCAAGGTCGATAATCGCAATGGTTATAGAGCTACCTTGGGGCAGATTAATTCTCTCAAGATAACCGGCGGCGCCGTTAACGATGACAGGCTGCTCCTCCTGCACTGTGACACACGCAGTTAAAAATAGGCAACAGATCAGTACCGCGCTTTTCATCAATTTAATCATTTCACAATCCTTTTCACTTACTTCAATGCTTCACTTCTAACCTAGTTGTCACTCTTCATTCTGATCAAGCCTTCCTGAGTCGCCGAGGCAACTAACTGGCCTTGTCGATTAAAGAACTGCCCCTTAACAAACCCTCTGCCGCCGCCAGCATTAGGACTCTCATTGCTATAGAGTAACCAATCGTTGAGATCCAATGGCCGATGGAACCACATCGCATGATCTATCGTCGCCATGCGCATTCCAGGTGTTAAAAATGAAACACCATGGGGCTGAGCTGCCGTCACGAGGAAGTTAAAATCCGATGCATAGGCCAGCAGATACTCATTTACCGAGTGATCACTAGGCACACTGCCATTAGCGCGGATCCAGATATGTCGTTTAGCTTCCCTAGCTTTAGGGTTAAATGGATTTTGTGGATCAACTAAGCGCATCTCTATCGGAGAGTCCGCCATAAACTTGTCCAACATCTTAGTCGGCACTTTATCCCTTAAGGTCATCGCCAACTCTTGCTGGTTCAGCAAACCATCTGGACCAGGCACATCCGGCATCAATGCTTGATGCTCAAAACCCTCTTCATGCTCCTGAAAGGAACAGGTCATATAGAAAATAGGGCGGCCTTTCTGAATAGCCTTAACTCGTCTGGCACTAAAACTGCCGCCGTCTCGCATGATCTCAACATCATAGACGATAGGTTGCTTCTCATCGCCAGCACGTAAAAAATAGGAGTGAAAGGAGTGGACCTGACGTGTGGGTGCAACCGTCTGTTTCGCTGCACTTAAGGCTTGGCCCATCACTTGCCCGCCAAAGACATGGCCAAAACCCAAGTCTTGGCTTTGACCACGAAATAAACCAACCTCTATCTGCTCCAATGAGAGTAACGCTAATAGATCATCCAGTACTTGACTCATTCGACCTCTAAATCCCCAATTAATCGGCCCAATAGCTTAACTCAGATAACCTATTTTAGGCTAGGATTTTACGGGTGCGCCTTTGATTCAAATCCTTTGGGTGAAAGGGTATAAGTCACTATTCGATACTAATATGATGTTCAGATGCCCCTCGCCTTGCCCAAGCTAATACCTGATCTTCACCGCTATTATGCAGATTAACAGGCTGAGCGTGATGAAGTTGCTCCCAACCAGAGAGCAAAGTTTCAGGCTTACAGGAATCGGAGTCAAGATACATAGGCTTAAACTCAGTAAATTGCCCATGACTAACACTGCCAGCAGCAGTTAACAGATGTTGTCCTGAGGGAGCACCAGGACTACAGAGAAATAGCATTGCAGCAGTGATCGATGAGGTTGAAAATAGGGGCTTAACCGATGATGCTAACCTGTCCTTAGTCATTGAGGTCAACGCATGGGGTGTCAGACTGTTGACCTTAATGTCATGCTCCGCCCCCTCCATATGCAAGCTATTAACTAGGCCTATCAAAGCCATCTTACTTGCGCTATAGGAGGCTTCGTACATGTCACCGTAAAGCGCGCTGACACCACAACTCATCATCACCCTACCATAGCCTTGGTGTTTCATTTGGCTCCACACCGCTTTTGTCATGTAGAAACTGCCGTTAAGATCGACATCCAACTGTTCTTGCCACATCTCTACAGTTAGATTATCAAAGGGGCAGGAGCGGTGTACGCCCGCATTATTGATCAAAATATCGATATGACCCCAGAGCTCAACAATCTCATCAATAACACATTTCACTCCTTGATTGTCCCTCACATCAAGCTGAAACATGCACGCCGTAGCCCCCAGCTCCTCAATCGCTTTATGGCAGGATAAAAGGTTAGGAGAATCGATTCTGCCTCGTTTTTCACTTATTGAAACAGAGGTATCAATAAGCGCAACTTTAGCGCCTCTCTCAGCTAAGGCAAGTGCATAAGCTCTCCCTAAACCTGTTCCGGCTCCTGTAATAACGGCAACCTGATCATCAAAACGCATCGATACCTTTCCTCATTGAATAGTTCAATACCTAACCCAGAGCGCTGCTGAGAACAGACTCAGCCCAGCAAACCTACTAACCAATATAATAAGACCATACGCCAATAAAATTTTCTTTGAGCGAGATAACAAAACCGCGCACAATTTCAACAATATAGCCAGCATGACTTAGGTCTATTGAAAAGGTATAATGTGCAACTTATACCAATCAGTATAAAGATTTGATCGCTCAGCGAGAATTTAGCGGTTCTGAGGCAAGGTCCTTAATTGCTCCTGCATTAATGACATTCACCACATCCATGTGGCTTGCAACGAGTGAAGAGCATAGTTATTCTACGGTCAAGCTCGTTAACACGGCATCAGAACCGCTAAAACTCGCCTGTAAGGAGTGTTTTTGGCTGCCTACTTCTGCGTTGAATGAACTCATAAGGGAACAACCATTATGTCATCCATTCGCCTTGAATTAGGTTGCCAAAAAACACTCTGAGTAGATCAACTTCTTATACTGATTGGTATTATATTGCCTAGTAACTAATTACGGCTAGGCTCATCTCAACCTATTAAATCGATTAATTAAATGAATCCTTGGATACTGGCCATAAGGCCTCGCACCTTGCCAGCGGCAATTGGTCCGCTCTTAGTTGGCAACATACTAGCGCTGCAGTTAACCCAATTTAGCCTACTTATCGCCTGTGTCTCTATGCTATGTGCTGTGTTGCTGCAGATAGCCGTTAACTTGGCCAATGACTACTTTGACTTTAAGAGTGGTGTCGATACAGAGGAGCGATTAGGCCCAGTTCGTGTGACTCAAAGCGGGCTCCTCTCCCCCACTAAAGTGCGTAATGCTATGTCTCTATGCCTATTGCTTGCGCTTTTGGTTGGCTCCTACCTCATTTGGCATGGTGGTTGGCCTATTGCCGTACTGGCTACAGCCGCGATATTAGGCGCCCTATGTTATAGCGGTGGTCCCTATCCATTGGCCTCTCACGGACTGGGTGAGCTTGCTGCGTTTGTTTTCTTTGGCTTAGTAGCGGTGGTAGGAAGTTATTATCTACAAGCGGGAGAGACTAGCATTCAAGCGTGGATTTTAGGAGCGGCGATCGGCTTTCTTAATGCTGCCATCATGTTGGTCAATAATACCCGGGACATGGTCACAGACACTAAAGCAGGCAAACAGACATTGGCTGTTCGTCTCGGTTTAGGCCAAGCAAGAGTGCTTTATCAAGCTTTTGTCTACCTGCCTTTTGCACTTATCATCGCGGGGTTCTTTCTTGGATTCCTTCCAGGGTTACCGGTTTTACTAGCGGGACTGTCGCTTATCATCGCCCGTAAACTTAACACTGACTTTAGTCAGAGCTCTGGAGCTGAACTCAACCCGCTACTGGGAAGAACAGCTAAGCTGACCATGATATTCAGCGCACTTTTTAGTATTGGCTTGGTATTTGTTTAACGCAGGCTTCGTATTGGTTTAAGCTAAAAAGATAAGCTTGAGATTGGAGCACCATAGACTGGATGCTCCATTTAGATCTACAGAGAGATTATGACCTGTAAAAACTGTAATAGCTCACTGTTTCAACAAAAGATAGGCAGGTGTAAAAGCTGCATGTGGCAGTTAACCTTACTATCACTTATCAGCTGGCCACTGTGGTGGTACTTTTACGCCGATGCTCCCAAACAGATAAACTCAATCGCCCTACTGTTTTTTTGCACCGCTTTTACCGGTTTGCTCTCCCTGCACCTACTGGTGCTGGGTTATCGCACCCTCATTGACTGGTTTAATTCAAAGCGCTAAACAGAAAATACTAGTTAGCGAGTTTAGCTGGTAAGTGGAACTCAATCACATTGTCATCTGGATCTCTTATAAAGAGAAACATGGCGCCACTTGGAACAGTGATAGGCCCTTCGGTAACAGGGAACTCCAGTTCAGCCAGTTTTTCCTGCACAGCTTTAATATCATTTATCTCAAGTGCAATATGGGTGAAGCCAGTATGCTTGTTTGGCACATCCATCAACACATTGAGCACCTCATCTTCAGAGCCATTGAGAATAAAGTTAATATTGATCCCACAAGGGTGTTCCATTACAGCAACGGGTTCAGGTCCAATCGGCCCCTCAATAAACTCAAAACCTAGTTTTTCGTAAAATGCTCGTGAAATGGCTAAGCTCTTCACTCTCAACCCTACATGATTAATTCTAACAATCTCTTTCATCTCACCCTCTTATTATTCTTAATTTATTCGCTACAACACACAGTTTCCTCTTTAATCTGTACTTTTATAAGCGATTAATTCAACAGGAGCAATATATCCGCCACGAATATTCTTGAGCATATTGTCTACCTTCACTGCTGTATGAGCCCCCATTAAAGTGTGTAACCCCAGTGGAGGTGGGCCACCTTGGGCCTGATTACGCTCCTTCATCTTGCTGAAAAATTCGAGCCCAAATTCACGCCTTTCATTAATATCTCCCACAATAAATCCAGCCTGAATCAATGCAGCTTGATATTCATCTACAGTACTTAAATGGCTGTAACTGGCCTCTGTCGCCCAAGGGACTGGATAAGCTAAAGCGCCGCTCTCCATTCTCATGATGTCATACAGAGCAAACGTACTTCCAGGCTTAAGCACTCGATAGATTTCACGAAATAGGGTCTGTTTATCCTTAATATTCATGCCAACATGAAATTGGGTGGCACCATGAAATTGACTATCTTCAAAGGGCATAGAGAGGGCGCTGCCATGATATAAGCTGACACGTTCATCGAGCCCAACCCATTGAGACAGTACATTTCCGGTTTCAATATACTCGGCGGTCAGATCGATCCCAGTAACTTGGTTGTTAAAGTGATTAGCGATAAAACGAGCCGCGCCACCTAAACCACAGCCCACATCAAGAATATCTTGCTCTGCAGAGAAGTTAACTTGAGACAGAAGATGTTCGGTGGCCAATCGACCACCAATGTGGAATTCATCGACGGGAGCAATATCCGCTAAAGTGAGCTTATCAATGCTATTACCCTGCTTACTCAACGCAGCTTGAATTGCGCTGAGGAGCTCACCATGGGTGTAATGTTGTGAAACTAAGTTATCCGTAGCCATATGGGATCCTCAAGCCAATCTAATTCATCTGTTTAGACTAGATTTGCAGCCCCATGAGGTCAAGTGCCACTAGAGGTTACTGAACAGTACCATCGGCATTATAGAAAGCAGGTTTAACCACCACCTCACCTGTTGTGAAGGTATAGTCCATCACTTGAGTCGTCTCACCGCGCTGAATAAAATAGAGATCGCGATAGATGCACTTGTCTGTGCTATAGGTGTAAGCAATATCCACATCTGATGTCATCAGCTCATCATCATTCACATGGGCAATGGTGAAATCTGTATTTGTAATACCATGCTATAGCTATTCACAAGCTTCGAAGGTTTTACCATTTGTGCCATTGCTGATCCCCGATGTCGAGTAAGGATAACCTGCTGGGCTAGATGCAACATTACCCTCACCAAAGCTTGCCAGCTTATCTATTGCGCCAGTATTTCCCTCGGCTAACCAGCCACTGTGATAGAGCTTTACTGCGTTTTCAAATGCTGCAAACTGCCCGTCCATTGCCGCTCTTCTAGCATCCCCCTGTAGGTCGATAAACTTTGGCAGCGCCACAACTGCCAAGAGCCCTAAGATGATAATCACGACCACTAACTCAATTAAGGTAAATCCGCTAATACGACGTTTCATCTCTTTCCTCGACTAAGATTCAATACAAATACAATCGGTGCAGTGCGCCTAAGCGCAAAAATTCGACGCGCAAGTGTACTCTTAGACTTTGGGCTTTTATTTGACCTATGCCTAATAAATGGCAATGAATCATAGATGCAGGTAAGATCCCCCCTCAAAAAATGTTACCGAACGAAAGAGTGAGTTAGTCTGAGATGAGTAGAAAAATTGAGTTGTTAGCGCCTGGCGGCGATGTTGAAGCAATTAAGGCCGCCATTGTTGCCGGTGCAAACGCAGTCTATTGTGGATTAGATACCTTTAATGCCCGTAATCGCGCTGCAAACCTCTCATTTGACGATCTCTGTGGCATCCTCAGGCTTGCTCATCAGTTTGACTGTGAAGTGTTTCTAACAATTAATGTGGTGATATTAGAGCAGGAACTTCCGGCACTCTTTAAGCTACTCAATCAATTAGTCAATACCAGCTTAGATGGCATAATCGTTCAAGATTTAGGCCTATTTAACCTAGTAAAGAAATATTTCCCAACACTGGATATCCACGCATCGACTCAGCTAACCACCCATAATGAAGGTCAGATCCTATTTCTAAATAAGATAGGAGCCTCTCGCGTTAACCTGTCACGGGAGTTAAATTTACCCGAGATAGCCTCATTAACAGCCCTTGCCCACCAGCACGATATGCTCACCGAAGTCTTTGTTCATGGTTCACTGTGTATCGCTTTCTCCGGCCAGTGTTACTCCAGTTCAGTCAGTGTTGGAAACTCAGGGAACCGTGGCCGCTGCAGTCAGGCCTGTCGCGATGAATATGAAGAGACAGCCGCAGGTAATAAATACCCACTGAATTTAAAAGACAATTCAGCCTATTTCGACCTCCCAGAGTTGGTTGAGGCTCAGGTTGACTCGCTTAAGATTGAGGGACGAATTAAAGGCGCTCATTATGTCTACACCGTTGTTGATAGCTGGCGTAAACAGATAAATCAGTTTGTCGAAACAGGTAAGTTGCTCGATGATGACTCAAACCTCTACAAGGTATTCAATCGCGACTTTACCAACTCCTTTCTCAAAGGCAATCTGACCAAAGGGATGTTTATCGATAACCCTCGCGATAACAGTGTTAATCACGCCATCGAGCAGAAAAATGCGATCTCAGTGGTACAGATCCAAGAGGTGAGACAGAACCTCAGAGCCGATAAAAATGAGCTAGGCGCCTCCCTTGAGCAGAAGATCCAACATCTCAACATCGATAAGATGCCATTAACCCTGACCTTTTCAGGAACAGAAGGCTCGCCGTTAACCATCAAGGCAGGTGTGACAGCGAAATCAAATCGACTGACAGAGAACACAGAGTCTAATGAATTTACCCTACACTCCGACACTAAACTGCGAAAGTCAGACAAGCCACTTTGTGCCGATGTGCTAGAAAAACGCTTTAGAAGCTTCAACGATTCAAACTATATTATCCAAGAATATGACTTTAATCAGCTAGCAGAGAGTTTAAGTATTCCCTTTAAAGAGCTAACCGCCCTTAAAAACAGGCTGGCATTTTTACTCAATGACTCAGTTGAAGTGATTGCTCCTGTCGAGCCACCTAAACTTATTCAAGCTGAAAAAGTAGAAGATTCACCTAAGCTATCTCTGCTTATCAGTGATGAGAAAGATGCTCACCTGTGTGATGTTACTAAGGCTGATATCTACTTTAAACTGCCTGAGAGCTTTAAAAAGGGCTGTAATAAATATATCGAGCTGCTACAACGTAACCCAAGGTTCATCCCTTGGTTTCCAGCTGTACTTATCGGCAAAGATTACATTGAAGCGGTGCGGATCCTTGAGCAGGTCAAACCTAAACGTATCGTCAGCAATAACACAGGTGTCGCCTACAAAGCCTTTGAGATGGGCATTGACTGGATAGCAGGGCCTTTTCTCAACACCACTAACTCCTATGCTCTACTAACGATGCAGGAGGAGCTAAACTGCTCCGGCGCGTTTATCTCCAACGAGATAAACCGGATGCAGATCCGCAATATCAAGCGTCCAGCAGGATTTAAACTGCTCTACAGCATCTATCACCCTATATTGATGATGACAAGCAGACAGTGCTTCTTCCAGCAAACCGTTGGTTGTAATAAGCCAAGCATTGAGGATGGCTGTATGCTTAAATGTGAAAAAGCCACCACGATTACAAACGTCAAAGGGATCTCCTTTGCCGTTGATAAACAAAAAGGCGGTTACCCAAGCATCTATAATGATGAGCAGTTCCTCAACCTTGATGCCATTAAGGATTTCTCAGATCTCTTTGATGAGTTCTTTATCGATCTGACCGATATCGGTGCTGGCTCTAAAGCTAAGCTCGATAAAATCCAGTTGATTGAACATTTTGAAAACCTGCTTAAGGGTGACGAAGATGCGGTTTCACTACTAAACACTATGGTGACACTCTCAACTAACGCCCAATACCAGCAAGGATTGTGATCAGCAAAAGTGGTGATCGATAAGTAGAATAGAGATAAAGTCCATATACTCGCTCTTATGAGGCTTTATCTCTACTAACAACAAATAACCTACGAGAGCACCTATGCCGCTTCCCATACTCTACTCACTTCAACACTGTCCCTACGCCATGCGCGCAAGAATGGGGTTGTTACTGGCAAATCAGAGGGTATTACTGCTAGCCATAGTGATGAAAAACAAACCTCAGGCCATGCTAGAGATCTCGCCTAAGGGAACGGTTCCAGTGCTGATTGTTGAAGATAGCAATACTACTGAAGTGATCGATGAGAGTCTGGATATTATGCTTTGGGCACTGAAAAGAGATGACCCTCACGAGCTACTCTATCCTCAAACACCCGAAACCCTGCCTCAAATGCTCGAACTGATTGAGTATAATGACAAGGTATTTAAACCATTATTGGAGCAGTACAAAAGCGCCAAGCGGTACCACAAAGACTCAGAACTCTATGATAGATCTCAATGTGAAGTGTTTATCAAGCAACTGGAGTTAAAACTAAACCAGCATCAATTTATTATGGGCGATACGCTCAGCTTGGCAGACTACGCGCTACTTCCTTTTGTGCGTCAATTTGCCCGAGCAGACCGCCACAAGTACCTAGCCGCCCCCTACCCAAAACTGCAACACTGGCTAAAGGCCCATCTAGACAGCCCACTCTTCTCAAAAGCCATGGCCAAATACTCCCTCTGGCTTGATAGTGGTGAAGAGCACCTGTTTGGTGAAAAATAGGTATAAAAAAGCCGAACATTAACACTAATGTTCGGCTTTTTCATTCTACACGATTCAGACTTTATCTAACTCTCGCTTCACGCTGCTCCAGTTTAGGTGATACTTCTCACCTGCTGGCTTATCGGTACGCTCAAAGGTATGGGCACCAAAGTAATCACGCTGACCTTGTAGCAAGTTTGCTGGCAGAGTCTCACTGCGGTAGCTGTCATAATAGGCCAAAGCGGAGCTGATACAGGGAGCGGGAATGCCTTTGAGTACCGCGGTAGATACAGCTTTGCGCCAATCAAGCTGTTTGGTTGAAAGTGCTTGGCTGAAGGTCTCTGCCATCAACAAGTTTTCAAGCTCAACGCCTGAGCGCTCGGCAGACTGATAAGCTTGCGTGATCGATTGCAGGAAAGTGGCGCGGATGATACAGCCTGCACGCCAGATCTTAGCAATTTCGGCGAACTCGAGTGTCCAGTTACGCTCTTTAGCGTTCATCGCCATCAACTGGAAACCTTGAGCATAGCTGGCAACTTTGGCGCAGTAGAGTGCACTTTCTAGTTGCTCAATAAAGACCTCACGCTCCTCATCACTTGGCTTAACCGCTTGCGGCCCGCTGAGTAACTGGCTCAGTTGTACTCGTTGAGATTTTTGAGTACTCACGGCCCGGGCATAAACCGCTTCAGCAATGGTTGGTGCTGGGCAGCCTATCTGTAAACTGCTCACAGCAGTCCAAAGTCCAGTGCCTTTTTGGCCAGCTTTATCCAAAATCATCTCAACTAATGGCTTACCTGAAAACGGATCGGCTTGCTTTAGTACCTCGGCACTTATCTCCATCAGGTAGCTGTTTAGGCTACCTTTATTCCAGCGCTCAAATAAGTTTGCTATCTCATCGGCGGACATACCAAAACCATCGCTCAAGAGTTGATAAGCTTCGCAGATAAGTTGCATATCGGCATATTCGATACCGTTATGAACCATTTTAACGTAATGACCAGCACCTGCAGGACCGATATAGGTGGTACAAGGCTCGCCTTCAGTGACAGGGTTACCAGGCTCTTGACGCTCAATAGGCAACCCAGTTTTGGCATCAACTTTAGCCGCTATCGCTTCCCAGATAGGCTTAATTCTATCCCACGCCTTTTTATTGCCGCTTGGCATCAAAGATGGCCCAAAACGCGCGCCCATCTCACCGCCAGACACAGCTGAGCTGAAAAAGGTGAAGTTATCTGCATAACGACCTTCGCGCTCTAAGGTATCTGTCCATAGGCTATTGCCTGTGTCGATAACGATATCATCAAGCTCAATGCCCGCTTCGATTAAGCTACTGCATACGCCATCCACAGGCGCACCAGCGGGGACAGAAAGCACAATCACTCGAGGTTTCTCGAGGCTAGATAACATTTCAGAAAGATTATTACAGCCATGCACCCGCAGTGGTTGCTCAGATTGTTTACTATTTACTCGGTCGGCTTTCTCCTGTGCGAGCACGCCCTCAACCTTCACGCTATCTAAATCAAAAGCAGCGACACTGTATCGGTTATCGGCAATATTTAAAGCGAGGTTTTTTCCCATGACGCCTAGGCCGATGACGCCAACATCATATAATTTGGTGTGGTTTTCCATTGATATCTTTTCCGCAGGTAACAGAAGATGACATACCCTGTCTATTATTGGCTAGTTAACCAACCTAACTCTTAGCGAGTTAGGTTATATACACAAACCACTTCAAAATGCAGGATTCAGCATCTTGAGGTCGCTTGGAGATATTAGCCTTCTCTTTATCATAGAGAGCCCTACATTGGGGCATAGATGAGAGGTATTATTTGTGCGGGATTATACATACTTTGGTAAGTTAATTACTAGGATTTGCCAGATTAGTTTACAAAATAGCGCTTGTTAATCTGTAAAGTTAACAATAAAAGATCTCTGGGGCTAAGTGTTATGCCCCGGATAATCAAGCCATTATTTAACTAGCAGGGCATCGGCATAACCCATACGGGTTAACGCGTTACGAACCAGTTCTAAGGTTTGAGGGTCTTCTATCGTCGCAGGGACTTTATACTCTTGGTTATCGGCAATTTTACGCATGGTTCCCCGTAGAATCTTACCGGAACGTGTTTTAGGTAGTTTTTGCACCGCACTCACTAACCTAAATGAAGCAACCGGCCCAATATGCTCACGCACTAAGCTTATCAGCTCTTTATAAAGGGCTTCATCACTTAACGTTACCCCTTTTTTCAGCACCACTAAACCTAGAGGAACCTGACCTTTAAGTTTATCCTCCACACCAATTACGGCTACTTCAGCCACTGCATTATGCTGACATAATACCTCTTCGAAACGCCCAGTGGATAAACGGTGCCCTGCCACATTGATGATGTCATCAATTCGGCTCATGATATAGAGATAACCATCGTCATCCATATAGCCTGCATCACCGGAGAGATAATAGCCTGGATACATCGACAGGTAACTCTCTAGGTACCTCTGTTCATTTTGCCATAGGGTCGTCAAGGTTCCTGGCGGCAATGGCAGCTTAATCACCACGTTACCTGAGATGTTAGCCTCTACTTTATCGCCCATCTCATCGACCACTTCCACCTGATAACCAGGAACAGATAGAGCTGGAGATCCCGCCTTTACCTCTACAGGGGCTGTGCCCATCAAATTTGCCGCTACGGGCCAACCCGTTTCTGTTTGCCACCAGTGATCGATAACTGGCTTGTTAAGTCGCTCCTCGGCCCAATGCAGGGTGTCAGGATCACAGCGCTCTCCTGCTAGAAAAAGAGTATTAAGGCAAGAGAGATCGACATCTTTCAAAAAGTCACCATCGGGATCATCACGCTTTATCGCCCGTATCGCCGTGGGCGCAGTGAAAAAGCTCTTCACTTGATATTTTGCGATAGTGCGCCAGAAAATCCCCGGATCTGGCGTGCCAACAGGCTTGCCCTCAAACATCAAGGTCGTTGCCCCCACCAGTAAAGGCCCATACACAATATAGGAGTGACCAACAACCCAGCCAACATCGGACGCTGCCCAAAAAGCATCACCTGCATCAATGCCATAAATATGCTTCATCGACCAAGCCAGCGCGACACCGTGGCCGCCATTATCACGCACCACGCCTTTTGGCTGACCAGTCGTTCCTGAGGTATAAAGGATATAAAGAGGGTCAGTTGCTGCAACACTCAAACAACCAATATCTGGCGCATCAGCCACTGCGTTCTGCCAGTCCACATCACGGTTTGGGGTCAACTCAGCTTGGAGCTGACTGCGATTAAGAATGATGCACTGCTCTACTTTGTGGCTCGATTGAGCAATTGCATCATCTAGCAGCGGCTTATAGGCTACAACCCCTGATGGCTCGATACCACAAGAGGCAGATAAAATCAGTTTAGGTTTAGCATCATCGATTCGACTGGCCAGTTCATTGCCAGCAAAACCGCCAAACACCACAGAATGAATAGCGCCAATACGCGCACAGGCCAGCATGGCATAAGCGGTTTCTGGCACCATAGGCATATAGATAATCACTCTATCGCCCTTTTTCACCCCGATGGAGTCCATGTAGCCCGCAAGTCTACTCACCTGAGCCTGAAGCTCATTGTAGCTGATACCATACTCAGTCTCAGTGACGGGACTGACATATTGAATCGCCACTTGTGCGCCACGTCCCGCTTCAACGTGCCTGTCCACTGCGTTATAGCAGGTGTTAAGCTCACCACCTGCAAACCAAGCGTAAAGCGGCATATTGCTCTCATCGAGCACTCTATCCCAAGGCTTATCCCAAGTTAGTGCCTGTGCAGCATCGGCCCAGAACTGCTCAGGCTGTGACACCGAAGCTTGGTGCATCTGTTGATGCAGCTTATTATTCCCACTTTTCATTACCCTCTCCCCAGAACATAATCCAGCTACTCACATTATGCTCACAGAGTGTGTATTCCCATTAGACCTTATGACTAGAGGGGAGAATCACAATAAACTGGAAAACTTACTTGCCATAAATCTCACCGAGAACGGAATAAAATCGATTCTCAACCAAACCTCTAGCTTTACCTTTACGTAAACTTCACGTATTGTTCTTTTAAAGTTAAATCTTATGGTGTTTTTAATGAGTGATAAACAGATCACACAAACAACTTACTCAATTAGCGACCTCTCCAAAGAGTTTGATATTACCACTCGGAGTATTCGTTTCTATGAAGATCAGGGCCTGCTAAAGCCTAAGCGTCGTGGTCAAACTCGGATCTATAACTTAAAAGACAGAGTACGTCTCAAGCTTATCCTACGTGGTAAACGCCTTGGGTTCTCACTCGCTGAAACCCGTCGCTTATTTGAGCTTTACGATGCCGATAAAAACAGCGTTTCACAGCTACACACTATGCTTGAACTGGTTGAGGAGAAGAAAACTTCTCTGCAACAGCAGATGGATGACATCAAGGTCGTTCTCATGGAGCTCAACTCCGCTGAGCAACAGTGTCGAGCAGCGCTGGAGAACAGTAGCGAATAAACAAACGATTAAACAAAACATCCATAAAAAAATAATTATAAAAATCGATCTCTGAATCAATTTGATAGGACACAAGCAATGACTCAACTCTACTCATCTCTCAACTTTGGCCTAGGCGAAGATGTCGATATGCTCCGCGATGCAGTGCAAAGCTTTGCCGCCAATGAAATTGCCCCGATAGCAGAAAAAACCGACCGAGATAACGCCTTTCCCAACGAGTTATGGCCAGTACTTGGCGATATGGGCCTATTAGGCGTTACAGTCTCTGAAGAGTATGGCGGAGCCAATATGGGCTACCTAGCCCACGTTGTTGCCATGGAAGAGATCTCCCGTGCATCGGCCTCTATCGGACTCAGTTACGGTGCTCATTCAAACTTGTGTGTTAACCAGATTAATCGCAACGGTAATGCTGAGCAAAAAGCAAAGTATCTACCAAAGCTTGTTAGTGGTGAACATATTGGTGCATTGGCCATGAGTGAGCCTAATGCAGGTTCCGATGTGGTTTCCATGAAGCTTCATGCCCGTAAAGAGGGTGATCGCTATATCCTTAACGGTAATAAGATGTGGATCACCAACGGTCCCGATGCCAACACCTATGTGATCTACGCCAAAACCGATCTGGATAAAGGCGCTCACGGCATTACCGCCTTTATCGTTGATCGTGATTCAAAAGGTTTCAGTACGGCGCAAAAGCTCGACAAACTGGGCATGCGTGGATCCAATACTTGTGAACTCGTATTTGAAGATTGTGAAGTCCCTGAAGAGAACATTCTTGGTGGGCTCAATAACGGCGTAAAAGTGTTAATGAGTGGCCTAGATTACGAGCGTGTGGTTCTCTCTGGTGGCCCACTAGGGATCATGACCGCCTGTATGGATATCGTCGTTCCTTATATCCATGAACGTGAGCAGTTTGGTAAGTCCATCGGCCAGTTCCAACTGGTTCAGGGAAAGCTTGCCGATATGTACACAGGCATGAATGCCGCTAAATCCTATATCTACAACGTGGCAAAATCTTGCGATCGCGGCGAAACCACACGTAAAGATGCAGCAGGAGCCATCCTATATTCAGCTGAACTAGCAACGAAAATGGCTCTGGATGCGATTCAGCTTCTAGGCGGCAACGGTTACGTCAATGAATATGCAACGGGTCGACTCCTACGTGATGCCAAACTCTATGAAATTGGCGCAGGCACCTCAGAGATCCGCCGTATGTTAATCGGTCGTGAGCTATTTAACGAATCTAAATAATCCTAAATTAGGCAGTTAGTTCACAACTCTCTAAGTTCAACTGCCTAATCTAAGAACATAAATATCTATTTAGTAGCATCAAAAGGATTGAAACCGTGACTCAACTCAGCAGTCGTATTAACCCGCGCAGTGATGAATTCAAGACCAAACATGATGACATGGCTAACTTAGTCCATGATCTACAACAAAAACTCAATGTCATTGAACAGGGCGGCGGTGATGTTGCCCGTGAGCGTCATCTATCACGAGGAAAGCTACTTCCGAGACAACGTGTAGAGAAGTTACTCGATCCCGGTTCCCCTTTCCTCGAGCTGTCACAGTTTGCAGCCTATGAACTCTACGAAGATATAGTCCCTGCAGCGGGGATTATTGCAGGAGTTGGTCGTGTCAGCGGCGTCGAATGTATGATCATCGCCAATGATGCCACCGTCAAAGGCGGCACTTACTATCCAGTCACAGTAAAAAAACATCTTCGAGCTCAAGATATTGCTAGTCGTTGTCACCTTCCCTGTATCTACCTTGTTGACTCAGGCGGCGCTAACCTGCCACGCCAAGATGAAGTCTTTCCAGACAGAGATCATTTCGGACGCATCTTCTATAACCAAGCGCAGATGTCAGCCAAAGGGATCCCGCAGATAGCCGTAGTGATGGGTCTTTGTACCGCAGGTGGCGCTTATGTGCCAGCCATGGCTGATGAGTCTATTATCGTTAAAGAGCAAGGCACTATCTTCCTCGCAGGCCCACCGTTGGTAAAAGCGGCCACTGGAGAGGAGGTCACCGCAGAGGAGCTTGGCGGCGCAGAGGTGCACACTAAGATATCTGGCGTGGCCGATCATATGGCCCAAAGCGATGAACATGCGCTAGAGCTGGCACGCAAAGCGGTCACGCGTCTGAACAATCAAAAAACCATAGAGTCTGAGCTTAGCCCAGTTAAACCGCCAAAATTCGATATTAACGAGCTTTACGGCATCGTAGGGACAGATCTTAAAAAGCCATACGATGTTAAAGAGGTGATAGCGCGTGTAGTCGATGACTCAGATTTTGATGAGTTTAAAGCAGGCTACGGCCCTACTTTAGTCTGTGGCTTTGCTCGCATTCATGGCTACCCAGTGGGTATTGTCGCCAATAATGGCATCCTCTTCTCTGAATCCGCTCAGAAAGGGGCGCACTTTATCGAGCTATGTTGTCAGCGAAAAATCCCCCTCCTCTTCTTGCAAAATATCACCGGCTTTATGGTGGGTAAGAAATATGAGCATGAAGGGATCGCAAAACATGGTGCCAAGATGGTGACCGCTGTTTCCTGTGCAAACGTGCCTAAATTTACCGTTATTATCGGTGGCAGTTACGGCGCTGGTAATTATGGTATGTGCGGACGAGCATTCGAGCCAACCATGATGTGGATGTGGCCAAATGCCCGTATCTCAGTGATGGGTGGCGAACAAGCCGCAGGGGTATTGGCCACCGTTCGTCGTGATGGTCTTGCCCGCAAAGGTGTTGAATGGTCCGATACTGATGAGCAAAAATTCCGTGCACCGATAGTCGAGCAGTATGACAAAGAGGGTCACCCTTATCATGCCAGTGCCCGCCTTTGGGATGATGGCATTATTGACCCTGCTCAAACCCGAGATGTGGTTGGCTTAGCCTTGTCGGCAGCCCTTAACGCACCGATAGAAGACACCAAGTTTGGTGTGTTCCGTATGTAATTTAACCTCTAGGTTAAGGGTTAAGTTGAACACATCTTAAGTTAAGAACTGGGCAAGATAATCGGGCTAATAGACAATGGATAACCAAGCCATGACAAGTGAATTTTCAAACAGGTTAAATTTCGTAAACTGCACCCTAGAAAATGGGGTTGGAGAACTGATCCTCGACCGAGCAGACAAACATAATGCTTTTGATGAGGTGATGATCAACGAGATGATCCAATCTCTTGAGCATTTTGCTAACAACAGCAACTGCCAAGTGCTTATCCTTAAAGCAAACGGCAAGAACTTTAGTGCTGGCGCCGATCTCAACTGGATGCGCAATCAGGCAAAGATGGATTTTGAGCAGAACTTGGCTGATGCTAACGAACTGGCGAAGCTGATGTCGATGCTAGATAAGTTCCCTAAGCCAACTATCGCATTGGTTCAAGGCGCAGCCTTTGGTGGTGCTTTAGGGCTTATCTGCTGCTGCGATATTGCCATCGCTAATGCCCGTGCCAGCTTCTGCTTAAGCGAAGTCAAATTGGGATTAATTCCAGCAGTCATTAGCCCTTACGTCACTCGCGCTATGGGACAACGAGCCGCTCGTCGCTATATGCTCACCGCGGAGCGCTTTAACGCGCAAACCGCGCAGTCTCTCAATGTCGTTCATGAGATAGATGATGATCTTGATGCACACGCCAAACCCATTATCGATGCACTGCTTGCCAATAGCCCTCAAGGCATGGCTTGGGTAAAAACCTTACTCTCAACCCTTGAAAACGGCGTGATAGATCAAAACACATTAGATTATACCAGCGAGCGCATTGCTCGAATTCGCGTGTCAGATGAAGGCCAAGAGGGACTCAATGCCTTCTTCGAAAAACGTAGCCCTAACTGGAAACTAGACTCTGACACGGCCCAAGGAGCTCAATAACATGGTTGCCCAAACGTCAAAAAATAATAACACAGGCAAAACCTTGCTGATTAAGAAGCTGTTAATAGCCAACCGAGGCGAAATAGCCTGTCGCATCATAAAAACCGCCAAAGCCATGGGGATCCGTACCGTCGCCCTCTACTCTGACGCCGATATTGATGCCCGTCATGTGGCTATGGCCGATGAGTCTTTCTACCTTGGTGGCAGTGCACCGGCAGACTCCTACCTCAAAGGCGATTTTATCGTCGAAATAGCCAAAAAATCTGGCGCACAAGCTATCCATCCTGGCTACGGTTTCCTATCAGAGAATGCCGATTTTGCGCGTTTATGTGAGCAATCAGATATCGCTTTTGTTGGACCAAGCGCAGCTGCTATCGACTCTATGGGCAGCAAGAGTGCGGCTAAAGAGATCATGGGCGCCGCCAAGGTCCCACTGGTTCCCGGTTATCACGGTGATGAGCAAGAGGATGCGTTATTAGTTAGCGAAGCAAAGAAAATGGGCTTCCCACTACTTATCAAAGCGGCCTTTGGCGGTGGCGGTAAAGGAATGCGTATCGTTGAGAACGAAACTGAAGTTCTGGACGCCATCCACTCAGCTCGTCGTGAAGCTATCTCCTCTTTTGGCAACGACAAGCTACTGATGGAGCGTTATCTTCGCCAACCTCGCCACGTCGAAGTGCAGGTCTTTGCCGATAATCATGGCAACTGTATCTATCTTTCAGACAGAGACTGCTCTATCCAGCGACGCCACCAAAAAGTTGTCGAGGAAGCACCGGCGCCAGGATTAAGTGATGAGTTAAGAGTCAAGATGGGAGAAGCGGCCGTTGCAGCGGCAAAAGCCATCGACTATCAAGGTGCAGGCACAGTTGAATTTTTGCTTGATACTGACAACAGCTTCTACTTTATGGAGATGAACACCCGTCTGCAGGTTGAGCACCCAGTAACCGAGCTGGTAACAGGCCAAGATCTCGTCAAGTGGCAGCTGATGGTTGCCAGTGGTCATCCACTGCCACTAGCCCAAGATGAAGTCAGAATACATGGCCACTCTTTTGAGGTGCGTATCTACGCAGAAGACCCGCAAAATGAGTTTCTTCCTGCCAGCGGTAAACTCAACTTCCTGCGCGAACCAGAGCAAAGCAGATTTGTACGTATCGACTCTGGGATCCGTGAAAATGATGTGATCAGTAACTTTTACGATCCCATGATCTCTAAATTAATTGTTTGGGATGAATCCCGCCCAAGAGCGCTACAACGTCTGGTGCACTCATTAGAGTCATATCAGATAAGTGGCCTAAAACATAATATCGAGTTTCTTGCTAATATCGCCGAGCATCAAGCATTTCGTGATGCTAACTTCAGCACAGACTTTATCGACCGTTACGGTGATGGCCTTATCGGACGTGGCCTAAGTGGCAATGCCATTAAGGATGAGCAAACAGCATTGGCACTAGCCGCTCTGTATCAAGTCTGTGCCCGAAGAGTGGCAGCAAAAGCCTGTGCCATTAACAGCAATGACCCATACTCACCTTGGGGGACAGTCAGCGGCTTTAGACTCAATAGCGCCAGTCAGCATCAGGTCTCTCTGCTCGATGATAATCATGAGCTGCAACATCTTGAGCTTATTGAAACCTCTGTTGGCGGCAAATCTATCTTCCAGATGCAGCAAGGGGACAACCTCTATGTGCTCAATGGTGAGCTGCACGGTGAACTGCTCCATGCAGAGATCTCACTGAGCCAAGCAGATAAAAACCGTGATCCACTGACAGATAAAAACCAAGCACACAAATTCAAGGTGCCTGTGAGTCAGGTCGATGATGACTTTACCCTTTTTATTAACTCTAGTAGTTACCATTTCCGTGCGATCCAAACTGAGCTAACTGAGGAGCAGGAGTGCCTTGCCGATAAGCTTAAAGCGCCGATGAATGGCACAGTGGTCACTCATCTGGTGAATGCTGGCGACACAGTGACCGCAGGACAAGGCTTAATGGTGATGGAAGCCATGAAAATGGAATATACAATAGAATCTCCCTTTGATGGCATTGTCAGTGCATTCTTCTTCGACATAGGTGAGCTAGTCAGTGATGGCGCAGTTTTAGTTGATGTTGAACCTGCTAAAAAAGAAGAGGGATAAAGATGACCCCTAACAAGGTTAGCATTTTTGAGGTGGGTGCCCGTGATGGTCTGCAAAACGAGCTGCCAGTCACCACCCAAGATAAAATTGCCTTAGTTGAAGCATTAGGCCGAGCAGGTGTTAAGCGAATAGAAGCCGCCAGCTTTGTATCACCCAAATGGGTACCACAGATGGCCGACTCTGGCGATGTTCTGCGCAATATTAGTCGCCAAGATGGCGTCACCTACAGCGCGCTCACACCTAACTTGAAGGGGCTGGAACTTGCACTTGACGCTGGTGCCGATGAAGTTGCCATTTTTGGCGCCGCCTCCCAGAGCTTTAGTCAGCGTAATATCAACTGCTCAATAGAGGAATCTATTGAGCGCTTCGCCCCTGTAATGGAGCGGGCTATTGCCGCAAATATCCCTGTCCGAGGATATGTCTCTTGCGTGCTAGGTTGCCCCTATGAAGGTGATATTGCCATCAGTGAAGTCGCACGAGTGTCTGAGATCCTTTACAAGATGGGCTGTTATGAAATATCCCTTGGTGACACCATAGGTGTTGGCACGCCAGCCAATGCCCGTAGAATGGTTGAAGCGGTCAGCCAGAAAGTACCCGTTGATAAGCTGGCACTGCATTTTCATGATACCTACGGCCAAGCACTCGCAAATATCTTAGCCTGCTTAGAAACAGGGGTAAGCGTGATCGATTCATCGGTTGCAGGCCTTGGAGGCTGCCCCTACGCCAAAGGTGCATCGGGTAATTTAGCAACTGAGGATCTTGTTTATATGCTCAATGGATTAGGTATCGAAACAGGCATCGATCTTCATTTGCTGGCTAAAGCGGGTAATACAATAAGCCAAGCCTTAGGCAAAAGTACTGGCTCTAAAGTAGCAAGAGCCATCAGCGGATAAAAAATTAGCTAGCGCTTAATACCGAACGAATACAGAAATGATCACATAAATGATTATTGTGGATGGAGATAAGAATAATGGCAGGACTCAATAAAGTCGTAGCAAGTTATGAAGAAGCCCTCGCAGGTCTAAGCAACGATATGACTGTGATGGTGGGAGGTTTCGGCCTTTGTGGTATTCCTGAAGGCTTAATTGCACAAATGGTAAAAACCGGAGCCACAGGACTGACTGCCATCTCAAACAATGCAGGCGTGGATGATTTTGGTTTAGGCTTGCTGCTTAAAACCCGTCAGATAAGTACCATGATCGCCTCCTATGTCGGTGAAAATGCCACCTTTGAGCAGCAGATGCTCTCAGGCGAGCTAAACGTCATACTCACACCTCAGGGGACACTTGCTGAGAAAATTCGAGCTGGTGGTGCTGGCATTCCCGCTTTCTTTACCGCTACCGGCTACGGCACCCCCGTTGCTGACGGTAAGGAGACTCGCGAGATTGATGGCCGTCACTATGTCCTTGAACCATCATTAACCGCTGATTTTGCCTTAATTCGCGCTTGGAAAGCCGATACCATGGGAAATTTGGTGTTCCGCAAAACCGCCGCTAACTTTAACCCTATGATGGCAACCGCTGGCAAGATCACCGTGGTAGAAGCTGAGCATATTGTTGAGGCTGGCGAGTTAGATCCAGATCATATTCATACACCTGGCATCTACGTAAACCGCGTGATCCAAGGAACGTTCGAAAAGCGTATCGAACAGCGCACAGTAAAAGCATCAGCATAAGGAGGGCAACACCATGGCACTATCAAGAGAACAACTCGCGCAACGTGTGGCCCAAGAGCTTAAAGATGGTTACTACGTTAACCTCGGCATCGGTATTCCAACCTTAGTCGCAAACTACATTCCCGACGGCATGGACGTGATGCTGCAATCAGAAAATGGCCTACTCGGCATGGGAGAATTCCCAACCGAGGAGACCATAGATGCAGACTTAATCAATGCCGGCAAGCAAACTGTTACCGCCGTTGACGGTGCGTCATTTTTCTCATCGGCGGAGAGCTTCGCGATGATCCGTGGCGGCCATGTGGATCTAACGGTACTCGGTGCATTTGAAGTCGATGAACAAGGTTCTATCGCCTCTTGGATGATCCCAGGCAAATTGATTAAAGGCATGGGCGGCGCAATGGATCTCGTGGCTGGCGCGGATAACATTATCGTCACCATGATGCATGCAGACAAGCGCGGTAACTCTAAACTACTGCCAAAGTGTGAACTGCCATTAACTGGCTTTGGGTGCATTAAACGTGTACTGACAGACTTAGCTTTTATGGAGATAAAAGATGGCGCGTTTCATCTGCTAGAGCGTGCTCCAGGCGTTACAGTTGAAGAGATAGTAGCAAAGACAGCTGGTAAACTGATTGTTCCTGACAATGTGCCAGAGATGAGTTTTTAATCTCACATCAATCTATATTGATTAGTTTCTGAATAAAAACGCCCACAAGATTCATCTTGCTGGGCGTTTTTTATATGACATTTTCGTCGTGAAAAATCGCAAGCCATTAACAATGAACAATGGAAAACAAATACATTAAAACAAAATAATTACAATCCAAATGAAAATGTATGCACAGCTCCCACTTTACTCAAGTCGGCTTGTTTCATCTGCTTACCAAAGGTACCGTGCGCGCATCATTTGTGACCAATATATTTAGATTGTGAAATTAAATAGAAAGCAGCAAGGTTTTACCTTAATCGAGTTAGTCATCGTCATCATCATACTGGGAGTGTTAAGTGTGATTGCTACGCCAAAGCTTCTTTCACTCTCAAGTGAAGCTCAAGCATCTAGCTTACAAGGCATTACAGGGGCAATCGCGTCGGTCAATAAACTGGTCCACTCCCAAACCCAAATTATTGGCATTGCAGATAAGAATGAATGTTTAGGTACCTGTAACAATCACCCAAATTGGGATAACGAAATAGCTTACTTCTACATAAACATATCAGGAACTCGTCTCTATGTGTATAACGGTTACCCCTTATCCCCCCTAACCGCGCCATCCGACTCAATGGCTGCGAATAACTATAAAGAAGTAATGGGGCTATCTGATGATGACTTCGTATATGGAATGGGCTCAAACTCCTCATTTGCCATTGTACCTAAAAAGTATGAGAGCAAATTAGCACAAATACTAGCAGGAACTTTCAAATGTCATGTTGAATATCGTAGCCCTACAAGATCCTTTAACTACTCAATTCAAGCCCTTACCGACAACTGCTAATTTTTGAGAATAAACTCAGTGGCGGCGTTAAGATTTGGGTCATTAGGATCTGAAATATTGGTAACCCAAACTATCTCTCCGCCGCGGTTGATAAATACTGTGGTTGGGGTCCCTGGGACGCCGTAACTTTTGGCTGCACTCTCACCATTAATGAGCGTTGGAAAACCTATACCACGCTTTTTAAGAGTCTCAGCTGGCATCGCTCCCTCATCTTCATTAAAGCTAATCCCTAATATCTGTAGATCAGTGTTAGCGTACTCTTTTCTTAATGACTCAAGTCCTGGCTGCAGCTTCTTACAATAGGGACACCAGGTCGCCCAGAAGTGTATTATCATCGGCTTGCCCTTGTACTCAGCCAAAGTGTGCATCTTGCCCTGTGGATCGGCTAAATTGAAATTTGGCGCAACATTTAGAACCTCAGCTGCTTGTAAATTTCCAGCGAACAAAATAAACAGTAATGCACTTTTCAATAATCTCATTCTTATATTCCCTACCCTTTATTTTTAAGAAAAAATCCCTTAATAATAAAAATAGACCGAAAAAGTTGAGTTTATAATTCAATTAGCACGGTCTAGGATAAATAATAGTTAACGACTCCAAAACAGAAATTGGTAAATAAGCCAGAGGAGCGCCAATGAGATTCAGCATCAAGGGTGATCAACCCATCACCGTTTTTCAGGTAACAGCCGTCTTTAGTATGATTTTCGCCCTGATAGGCTTTAGTTATAATGTCTGGCGCATGGAGATCACTGAATACAACAGCAATATGCGTTCAGCAAGCTTCGAGTTATTGCTACAGCTATCTGAACTTGAAGGCATTGTTTATGCAGCCCACTATGATCAAGATAAGTTTGAGGGCAATCCCAGAAAGGGCTGGATAAAGGTGAATTTAATTGCCGATTTAAGCATGATAGCCGAGCCAGAAGTGAAGCTTTCGGCCAATGCACTCAAACAGAGTTGGCAGGAAAACTGGCAAGAGCTTGCACAATCAGAGGAGAGTGCCCAAAACGTCATTGAGGCGATAGATAGCACACGAAACTCGGTAAGAGATCTTATATCTCAACTGAATTAATATTGGTTTCAACGTCAGACTGAAAATACAGATCCAAGACAGTCACGAGTTGCGAGTCAAAGCACTAAACTTGTAACTCGAAACTCGAAACTCGAAACTCGAAACTCGAAACTCGAAGAATTTTAATCTAATCCCACACCTTAATCCCACAAGAATTCGCGGAAATGTTTACGGCACACGGACTCATAACTCTCATTACCACCGATAGCAACCTGCTCACCGTCACGCATAGGTTTACCACTGCCATCCAATCTGAGTACCATATTGGCTTTACGACCACAGTGACAGATGGTTTTAAGCTCAACCAACTTATCAGCCCATGCTAGCAAGTACTGACTGCCGCTAAATAGCTCGCCTTGAAAGTCTGTTTTCAAACCGTAGCAGAGCACCGGAATATCTAAGTTATCCACCACGTGGGTCAGCTGCTTAACCTGCTCTTTGCTTAAAAACTGAGATTCATCTATCAAGATACAGTGCAGTTGTTTTTCATTGTGCGCACTAGTTATCATGGCCGCAAGGTTATCATCGCTACCAAATACCTGTGCATCGGTTTCAATACCTATTCTCGATGCCACTTTCCCCACGCCATACCTATCATCGATAGATGCTGTCATCACTAAGGTATTCATACCGCGTTCACGGTAGTTATAGGATGATTGCAGTAGAGAGGTCGACTTACCCGCATTCATGGCCGAGTAGTAAAAATAAAGTTGCGCCAAACCGATATTCCTTAATTTGATAGTGCCCGCTAGTTTACCAGTTTACTGAATAATTGATATCAGCTTGAAATGAAAAAGCCGCTCATTGAGCGGCTTCTCTATCTACATTTACTTTAGTTTGGTGTTACTCTGCGATTCACTTTAATCTTAAGCCCTATCACAGTAAGCACAAACAGCACACTACAGGTGATAAACCCAGCTAATATAGACTCAGTGAATCCCAATACCGTGTAACCAACCAAGCTGATCACAGCCACGATTAGGGCATAAGGGAGCTGTGTCACCACATGATCCATATGGTGACAGTTTGCCCCTGTAGAGGACAAAATTGTCGTATCCGATATCGGTGAGCAATGGTCACCAAATACCGCACCAGCAAGTACAGATGCCAACATAGGTAACATCATATTGGTGTGAGTGCCCATCGCCATGTCAGCCGCGATTGGTAGCATGATCCCGAAGGTTCCCCAACTGGTCCCCGTTGAGAATGCAGTAAAGCCTGCCAATATAAATAGCACTGCTGGAAGCAGCGCAAATGGAATATTACCAGTCGCAAGGCTTGCCATATACTTGCCCGTTTCCATCTGACCAATCACACCCGCAATGGTCCAAGCGAACAACAGGATATAGATAGCTGGCAACATAGAGCGAGCACCAGTCACTAAACCTTTAAACATGTATGAACGATCTAGACCTTGGCTAATCACTAAGATAAGCGTTGAAGCAAGACCAATAAGGGCGCCAAAGAAGAGTGAGGAAGCGACCTCTGTATTTTCAAATGCACCTAAAATACTAAACTCAAGACCTTTAGCACTCAGCGCATCACTGCCGCTGCTGACCATAAAGTAGAACGTCGCCACCACTAGCACTGTGATAGGCAGGAACAAGCCTAAAATTTTGCCATTGTCAGCTTCAGGCAGATCTGAATTGGCTCCTGGAGGTAAGCCTTTTGACTCATCATAGAGATTGCCTTTTTGCGCATTCAACTCATGCTGACGCATTGGGCCAACATCGAGTCCCATAAAAGCCACACAAAGAAGCAGCAACAGAGCAAAAACAGCATAGAAGTTCATCGGGATCATCTGTACAAACACACTCAGGTGACCAGAATCAGCAAAACCATGGGCAGTCAAAATACCACCGATCAGTGCGATAATGTATGCCCCCCAGCTTGAAACAGGGGAGATCACACAGATGGGCGCCGCAGTTGAGTCCAGCAAGTAAGCCAGCTTACTGCGCGAGATGTAATATCTGTCGGTTAAAGGTCTTGCGACACTGCCCACGACCAAGCTATTGAAGTAATCATCGATAAAGACAACACAACCTAAGAACATGGTGAGAAGCTTTGCATCGCGTTTATTACGAATTTTGGTTCTTGCCCAATCGGCAAATGCTTTAGCCGCACCACTGACCGTGATAAGTGCAGTGATCATCCCCAGTAGGATCAGAAAACCTAACAGATAAAGGTTCCAGCTATTGAGGCTGCCATCATCCCAAAACAGACCTGTTACCTGTTGAGCTAGGTATTTGCCAGAACCGCCAACAGAAAAATCTGAGATCAGCACAGCTCCGAGCAATATCCCTACACCTAAAGAGAGCAAGACGCGACGAGTCACAATTGCCAGCAGAATCGCAACCACAGGAGGTAGCAATGAAAGCGCCGAATCGGCGTAACTTAAAGTTGTCATTAATTATTATCTTCGTTTAAGTACGAATGGAGGGCGACTGAACTGGTGGGATATGAGATATACACTCAAGTCTTCGCTTGAATATATACCGATCGGATGCACCTGTCCTATCAGTAGCGCTCCATAGTAATACCAGTAATTAAAAGGTATAAAATCTTCTTATCTTCCGGATAAGAAATACTATGGCAGTGCTGCACCTATTCGATTGCAGCCCCAGCAGTAAACCGTGATATGTATTACTACTTCGGCATTAAATCCTTTCATGATAGATAAGCGGAATCACCCTGATTATCACTACTAATATTTAATGCACCTCTACTTCTCAGGACGTCATTTGAAGTGTCTTCAAAAAACGTGAAGCTCATAAAAACATAAGCGGCTTTGAGGATTCTACCCCAAAGCCGCTTATCGTGACCAACATCACATTAATATAATGCAAATTAAAACCGATTTTACTTTTAAATCACATTAATATTACAGCTGATGAAGATTTAAACTGACTCGATTAACTGAGGAACGACCTCAAATAGATCGGCTTCAAGTCCATAGTCAGCAATTTGGAAAATAGGAGCCTCTGGATCTTTGTTAATCGCCACAATGACCTTAGAGTCTTTCATTCCGGCCAGATGTTGAATTGCCCCAGAGATACCCACGGCAATATAAAGATCCGGTGCAACTATTTTACCCGTTTGACCAACTTGAAGGTCGTTTGGTACAAAACCAGCATCCACTGCGGCGCGAGAAGCACCAAGAGCGCCGCCAAGTTTGTCGGCAAGCTGTTCTAAGATAGAGAAGTTCTCACCACTTCCCATTCCACGTCCACCAGATACAACAACTGAAGCGGCACCAAGCTCAGGGCGCTCAGACTCAGTTAATGTTTGAGAGACAAACTGTGAAAGTGAATCAAATACTTTATCGATAGCAACCGCGGCAGCGGCCCCATCAGCCCCTACAGCATCAAAAGCGCTGGTACGAACTGTCATCACCTTCTTATCATCCAAGCTCTGTACTGTAGCCAACGCGCTACCGGCATAAACAGGACGAACGAAAGTATCTGAGCTGACGACTTCAACAACTTCAGAGAGCTGAGCAACATCCAGCAAGGCTGAAACACGAGGAAAGGCATCTTTACCATGGCTAGATGCAGCAGCAAGGATATGTTCATAATCTGAGGCAAGGTTCACAATCAACTCAGCGATGTTCTCAGCCAAGCTGTGGGTATATGCACCATTATCTGCAACCAGTACCTGTCTAACGCCAGAAAGCTTCTGCGCGGCTTCAACCACAGCACCACATTCGTGACCAGCCACTAAAATATCGATGTCGCCACCAATCGCGCTAGCGCAGGCAACCACTTTGGCTGTATCCAGCTTTAAACTGGCATTATCATGTTCTGCTAATACTAAAATTGCCATTAGATCACCTTCGCTTCATTTTTTAACTTTTCAACCAGCTCTGCAACAGAGGAGACCATAACACCTGCTTGGCGCTCTGAAGGAGGTGATACTTTCAAGGTTTTTTGATGTGACTTTAAGCTAACGCCCAAATCATCAATAGAGACAGTCTCAAGGGGCTTACGTTTAGCCTTCATGATGTTAGGCAGCTTGGCATAGCGTGGCTCATTCAGACGTAAGTCAACAGTCACAACCGCAGGTAGTGGCATAGTAACAGTTTGCAAACCGCCATCAATCTCACGAGTCACAGCCAGTGACTCTCCCTCCAACTTAACTTCCGACGCAAACGTTGCCTGTGGCATCTTTGCCAGCGCCGCTAGCATCTGTCCAGTTTGGTTGTTATCGCCATCAATGGATTGCTTTCCAAGTAAAATAAGCTCTGCTTGCTCTTTTTCCTGAACACTAAGCAGCAACTTAGCAATAGAAAGTGGTACCAGCTCTTCATCGGTTTCAATATGAATACCACGATCAGCGCCTAATGCCATAGCCGTTCTTAGTTGCTCTTGTGCAGCTTTTGGCCCCACAGTGACCACAACGATCTCAGATGCAGTTCCAGCCTCTTTTAAACGAACGGCTTCCTCTACTGCGATCTCACAAAAAGGGTTAATCGCCATCTTCAAGTTTGCGGTATCAACGCCAGTATTGTCAGCATTTACCCTGACTTTTACGTTTGCATCGACGACGCGCTTAACAGGCACCAATACTTTCATAGGGCTTCCTTCTTACGTCTTATTTTAGCGGAATTGAATATAGGCAATCACCCATATCTAGATAGGCTCACTTTACGTGCTGTTAACGTTAACGTCAACACAGTTTCAAACGCCCGTTTGTATTATTTTAGATACAAGTCGTCTAAATCACATTTTTTTTCATCTTAATAAAGAAAAATACATATTTATGGCATATATGAGTACATTCACAAATTAATATAAAATTTTATTTGATCCTTGTTGTATAAATTCCTATTATTAGCTATCGAATATATATTTTTACCTCAACTCAAATTAATTGGACCAATATTATTATGAGCGATTTTCTTGAAATACTAACTCACGGCCGTCGTTTTAAAGCGGCAGTAAAAGAATTATCTATTGATGATTTAAATGAATTAGCTGGTAAGCTTGAAAAGATTATCTCTGAAAGAGTTTCTCAAGCTGAAGCTGAAACAGCAGCGATGGCTGAGCGTAATGCTAAAATTGATGAGATCCGTAAGCAGATGGAAGCAGTTGGCTTATCTGTTGATGATCTAGGTGCTACAGCAGTAAAATCTGCACCTAAAAAGCGTGCTCCACGCCCGGCTAAATACACTATTGTTGATGTGAATGGTGAAACCATCACATGGACTGGCCAGGGACGTATGCCGACAGTATTTAAAAATGAGTTAGATAAAGGTCGCAGCATGGACGACTTCCTAATCTAACTATCTATAGTTTTATATACTAATTAAAAACCGGCTTATGCCGGTTTTTTTGTAGTTGAAAGATATCTAAATAGTAATCAAATGAAACATTTTCCATTTGATGTTCACATTAACTTTAAGATAATCTCTATTTACGGCCTGAACAGTATATTTTCTCCCTATAAATGCATAACAAAATAACAAGCATAACAATAATTACTGCATTGACTTTTTCTTACATAAAAAACAGCAGTGCAAATGACCAACTCACTGATAATACACCAAAACTCACAGCTTTAACTCATGCTAATTTAATGATTGAGCCTGGAGAGATGCTTGAAAATGCCACACTGATAATCAAGAATAATAAAATCATTGAGATTATAAAAGATAATAAAGTTCCTCAACATGCCTTTGTCATCGACTTGAGTGGTTACACTATTTATCCAGGCTTTATCGATCCATTTACCAACTACGCCATTGATTTTAAATATCCCAAAATTGAGACTGCTCCCCCAGTTTATGAAATAAAACGCATTGGAGGAAATGCTGAAAATGGTGCTATTCATTCAGAAAAAGAGTGGTTTAACTTTGTTTATCCCAACAATGAGAAAGCCCTTGATTGGGTAAATAATGGCTTTACTAGCGTTCAATCAAGTAGTCTAGATGGGATATTTAGGGGGCGTGGAGTCACTCTGTCACTGGCTGATAAACGCGCTAACGATATTATATATCATGCCAGAGCAAACCATTTTATGGCATTCGATAAAGGCAGTTCACCTCAAGATTATCCCTCTTCATTAATGGGAAGTATCGCCCTTATCCGACAAACCCTCTCCGATGCTAAATGGTATAAAGAGAATAAACATAAATCTTTCGCTAAAACTCAAAACACCTTAGTTGAATTTAATGCCGCATTAGCGGGTTTAGAAACAATTGAAAACGACCCTCTTCTATTTGATACCCGCAACTTGAATAACCAACTCAGGGCTGCAAAATTAATCAAAGAGCATAAATTAGATGCTAGTTTACTTGGAAATGGCAAAGAGTATGCTCGCATAGATGAATTAAAAACCTTCCCTTTTGAATTAATTCTGCCATTAAATTTTCCCGAAGCACCAAAAGTAGGTGATAGTGATAATGAAAGAGAGGTAAGTTTAGCCACGATGCGTCACTGGGAGCGAGCCCCAGGAAACCTCAAAGCAGTATCAGATGCAGAAATCCCCTTTGCCCTAACCCAACACGGCATCAAACCAGAGAGATTTTGGCCTAGATTAAGGCAAGCGATAGATTATGGTCTCACTGAAGAATCAGCCCTAGCGGCACTCACCACAGATGCCGCTGCAATAGCAGGAATAGATGAGATAAGTGGCCGACTAAAACCAGGCTTTATGGCAGATCTTGTCATCACTAAAGGAAACATATTCCAAGATGGACAGATCCACAGTGTCTGGTTACAGGGCGAAGAGACCCAACTAATTAACCGCAATATCTCGCTACTAAACCAAAACATTCAACTGCAAATTGGCGCATTAACCTTAGACCTTGAACTCGACAATACGAGTCAAAAGAGCTTAAACGGCGTACTCTCAAGTGGTGAACAGCAACTGCCACTTTCAAACCTTAACTACCAAGATCGCAGATTAACCTTCAGCGCCGATATGACGCCTGCAGGTTTAGATGGGATCAATCGCTTTACCTTATGGTTTGACCAACAGGGCGTGCACGGTCGCATGCTGGATAAACAGGGAGCTGTCACCCCACTGGCGGGGATTGCTACCGATAATCTCCCGTCAGAAGTCCAAGCAACAACTAAGCAAACACCTAACTATATCTCAACGCTTACCTCCCCTAATGTCGCTTATGGCAGAGAGATAGGTGCTCAAGCAGAAAATCTGCATATCAGTAATGCCACCATATGGACATCAGATAAACAGGGAGTCCTAATCAATAGCGATCTTATCGTCTCCAGAGGAGAGATTAAGCGTATTGGACAAAACCTTTCAACGCCTTCGGGCTACACCTTTATTGATGCCACAGGTAAACACCTTACAGCGGGCATCGTCGATGAGCACTCTCATATCGCAATCAATGGCGGCATCAATGAGGGCACTGATGCGATCACCTCGGAGGTCAGAGTGGGTGACATCATTAATCCAGACGATATTGGCATCTATCGCGCCCTTTCTGGTGGTGTCACAACCGCCCAGATCCTCCATGGCAGCGCCAACCCCATTGGCGGACAAGCTCAAGTTATTCAGATGAAATGGGGAGAAAGCGCATCATCGCTGAAGTATCAGCAAGCCAAACCCAGCATCAAGTTTGCTCTCGGTGAAAACGTCAAACAGAGTAACTGGGGCGATAAATTTAATCGACGTTTCCCGCAAAGTAGAATGGGGGTTAAATCTCTCTTTAATGAGGCCTTTAATGAGGCGCAGGCTTACCAAGGTGAACTGGACAACTACCAAGATCTAAGAGGAAGTGAAAAGCGTCGCCGAGTCGCCCCGCAACCTAATTACCGCTTAGAGGCGATAGCCGAAGTATTAGCACAAGAGCGAGAGGTGCATATTCACTCTTACGTTCAATCGGAGATCTTGATGTTTTTACGCCTGGCTGAAGCATACCAATTTAAAGTTGGCACTTTCACTCATATTCTTGAAGGCTATAAAGTCGCCGATGAGATGGCCGCTCACGGTGCATCGGCTTCAACCTTTTCAGACTGGTGGGCTTACAAGTTTGAGGTCTATGATGCAATCCCGCAAAACACCTGTTTGATGCAAAATAAAGGGGTATTAACTAGCATCAACTCTGATGACTTTGAGATGCAAAGACGCCTCAATCAAGAAGCGGCAAAGTCCATCATGTATTGCGACATGTCGCCAGAAGACGCTTGGAACATGATCACAATAAACCCCGCCATCCAACTGGGAGTCGATGAATACTTAGGTTCTATCACAGAAGGAAAGCAGGCAGACATCGTGTTATGGGATCACTCGCCCCTCTCTGTTTATGCCCAAGTACAAGCTACTTGGATTGAAGGTAAACGCTATTTTGATCGTAAAACCGATAGAGAGACGCAGCGCAAAGTCAGTGTAGAAAGAGCCGCATTAATTCAAAAAATACTCGCGGAGCAAAATAGTGATAAGTCACTTCCCCCCGGTGAAGTGATTGATGAGATAGATGAGCCAGAGTGGCACTGTGATACCCATTATGATGTATGGCGTCAGGCTCGTCAGGGAGGAGCTATATAATGAAAAAGCTAACTGTTCTTAACCAAGTTGTCTCATCTAACACTTTGACTCTGTCAGTCCTGGTTTGCTCAGCTCTCTCGAGTACCGTTTTTGCACACGATATCGTGCCCGCCACGGCACAAAGTAACAGTATTATATTTAAAAACGCCACTGTACATACGGTCATTGATGGCGTTAAGCACAATACTAATCTATTTATTCAAGATGGGTTCATTAAAGCAATAGGCCCCGAAATCAGCGCACCAGAAGCACTGATATTCGACGCCAGCAACAAACATATCTATCCCGGCCTTATCGCACTAGACACGAGCATGGGCTTAGTTGAAGTGGAGATGATGCGTCCCAGTAACGACAGTTACGACATAGGCTTAAGCAACCCTCAACTGGAGGCTATCACGGCCTTTAATCCAGATTCTGAGATAATTCCAACCGTTAGAGTCAACGGCATTACCCATGCTCAGGTAGTTCCTCAAGGAGAACGACTAGCAGGACAATCTGCACTGGTGTCCATGGACAGCTGGACAATAGAAGATGCTCTCGTGCCATCGACAATGGGATTTCATCTCTACTGGCCTAAACAGGGAGCGCTTCCTCAAGATGAAAAGAAGCGTGAAAAACAACTTAAACAGCACCGCAAAGATCTTAAACAACTGGCTACCATCTTTGAGGAGGGCTATCGTTACTCCCTTGCCAGCAAGGCTAAAAAGCTGTCAAAACAAGATATTCGCTGGCAGTCGATGCTACCACTATACCAAGGCGATGCTCAGCTATTTGTCCATGCCAACAGGCAAAAGCAGATTGAGGAAGCGGTCTCTTTAGCCAAACAGTATGGTTTTAAGTTGGTGATCGTCGGTGGGTATGATGCATGGCGCCTCTGTGAGTTACTCAATGAGATAGAAGCTAAGGTTATCTATACAAAAACCTTAAGTCTTCCAATGAGAAAAGATGAGCCACTAGAGATGAGCTTTAAGATCCCAGCCCTGCTCAAACAAGCTAATATCCCCTTTGCTCTGGGCTTTACTTCAGACTGGAACAGCCGAAATCTCCCCCTTGCAGCAGGACAAACCGTTGCTTATGGTTTAAGTAAAGAGGAGGCTCTACAAAGCATCACACTCGATGCAGCCAAGATACTCGGCGCCGAGTCTATGGGAGCTTTGGCACCGGGCTACGCTGCAAACTTAGTGATTTCGGGCGGTGATATATTGGACCCTATGATGACCAAGATTGAAAAGGTCTATATAGACGGCAGAGAGGTGGATCTAAATAATCGGCAACAACAGCTTTATCAAAAGTACCTAAAGCGATAGAATCGCTTTGTTTATACCCAAACAACTTCAAGATGCAGGATTCAGCATGTCGAGAAGTGACAGAGTTCAAGGCATGAAATAGTAGGACTAGTTTTTCTAATTCAATATTTCATAACACAGAAAAATGTTGCTTCTCGCCATGCCCTTCGGGAGTTCCCGTAGAATCGCTGCACAGCGTTAGTGATATCAACAAGGGAATAACCATTATCCTCAATCACTGCCTTGTTCAGCTATCCTACGGGGGCTCTGAAACGAGCATCTTGAGGTCGCTTGGGTATAATTGCACCATAAAAACAGCATTTTATGGTGCAATAAAGCCTTAATAACGGCTCCTATATCTCTTACCTAAATATGTACAAACACAGGCCTAAATCATGAAAAAATTGTTATTTCCCGCTCTGGTTATATTCCTAAGCGGATGTGCAGGCGAATACACCTTTAACAGTAACCTTAATGGTGAAGCGATTGATGATTACTTCAAGGCGTCCGATGTCGCTGTATATGAAAATGGTCTGCCCAAAGGCCAATTTGAGCCTATAGGTTTAGTCGAGGGAGAATCTTGCCAAATAGGCGAAAATGATGCCCCTGCTAGCATAGTTGAAGCACGAACAATCGCCAGACGTAAAGCTGCCGATAAAGGCGCAAATGGTCTTATAATCAAAACCTGTTTTGTCTCCCCAGAGCAGACGCAGCAATGTGTCAGCAGTGCTATCTGCATCGGACAAGCCGTTAACATTGCCAACACCCAAGTTCAATAATCAGATTGAAGAAGTAAAACTTGATGACATTTACCAGTCAAATTCAGGCTGTTGCCCTGTGCCGTACTCCCTATAAGCAAAAGTTCGGGATCCCAAGACAACCGGGACTCGTCAGTGCAGCACGAGGGTTTGTAGAGTTACAACCCCCTTTCAACCATATAGATGCAGTGAGAGGGTTGGAGCAATACTCACATCTTTGGCTACTGTTTAGCTTTCATGAGAATCTGTCACAGGGCTGGAAAACCACCGTTAGACCTCCCCGCCTTGGCGGCAATGAGAAACTGGGCGTCTTCGCCACCCGCTCCACTTTCAGGCCTAATGGTATCGGGCAATCCGTCGTAAAACTCCATAAGGTTCACCATAAAAACGGTGTTGTTTCACTGGAGATCTCTGGCATGGATCTCCTCGATGGCACTCCAGTTATCGACATTAAGCCCTATATCCCCTTCTCCGATGCCATTGAAGCCGCTCAAGGTGGCATCGCACATGAAGCACCAATTTTGGCTGAAGTGAAGTTTACCGAGCAAGCTCATCAACAGGTGAAGGCCTATGAAAAACTTGAGCAGTACCCTAGATTTGAAGAGCTGATCATCGGCGTACTGGCACAAGATCCTCGCCCAGCCTATAAGAAGTCCAAAGCTGATCTTAAAGAGTACCAAGTTGCCCTCTATGACTTAGACATACTCTGGCATATGCAAGATGACGTCATCGTCGTAACAGAGCTACGTGCAGGCGCCCAAAGGTAAAGGAATATGCTGTGACAGTTCCCGATTATCAAGCTCAACACAAAAAGCGCCTCTCCTATATGCCATGGCTCTACTTCAGCCTCAAGCCTAAGCTGCTTAGTTGGGCCCAGCCTTGGCAAAAGCAGGTGCAAGCAGAGTTTATGGCGCTAGAAACGGTCACATTTGGAGATAACTGTTTTATTGCACCTGAGGTGAAACTATTCGCTGAACCAGGTAGAGATATCGCCATAGGCTCCCACTGCATGATAGCCGCAGACAGCTTCCTTCACGGCCCTATCAGCCTAGGTGATGAGGTCGCAATTAACCATGGTTGCTCACTCGATGGTGGTCGAAACGGCATTAAGATAGGCAAGCAGACCCGCATCGCGAATAACGTCACTATCTACGCCTTTAATCATGGTATGGCTCCCGACACACCTATCTATCAGCAAGCCTCAAACTCTAAAGGCGTCACTATAGGCAAAGATGTTTGGATAGGAGCGCAAGCTGGAATCGTCGATGGCGTGAGCATAGGCGACCACGCCGTCATAGGTATGGGCTGTATCGTCACCAAAGATGTAGCAGATTTTGCAATTGTAGCCGGTAATCCAGCAAAAGTGATAGGGGATAGACGAGATAAACGCTAACCCATAACTACCTATTGATGTCAGCGTGACATAGATAAAAGGCGAGTAAAAATAGCCCCTACTCTTTTAAAACCATTATTAACCGTTCTTTTTTTCCCCAATATATGTAACTCAACTCTTTATAGAACAAGTTTATACCCAAGCTACCTCAAGGTGCTCGTTTCAGAGCCCCCGTAGGATAGCTGAACAAGGCAGTGATTGAGGATAATGGTTATTCCCTTGTTGAAATCACTAAAGCAGTGCAGCCATTCTACGGGAACTCCCGTAGGGCACGGCGAGAAGCAACATTTTTCTGTGTTATGAAATATTGAATTACGACTGCATGGATGCAGAAGGTAGGGCGAAGCAGGATGCCAGAACCGAGAATAACTAGTCCTACTATTTCATGCCTTGAACTCTGTCACTTCTCGACATGCTGAATCCTGCATCTTGAAGTCGTTTGGGTATATAACCATTAACAAAATCAGGTGCATTCCTTTACAAGATTTGACACACTGTAGCGCTCAAATTGGGTTTAAATTCAATCAAAGAAAAAAAACAAAGAATAAATAACAAGGATACCCCATGAAAGTAATGTCTCTGGTTTGTGCCAGTATCACATTGGCATTTTCAGGATTAAGCGTCAGCGCCGAAATAGACAAAGCCAATATTCAACAATTTGGCCCCGTTGCTTCAGTCACTGCGCAAGCGTTATCAGCAAGTAGTCACAACGATGCACTAAGGGCTAACCTGGCTCAGTCTTTGTCACTTAATGATGAAATAGACATTTTAGGTGAAAGTTACCGTTGGGACAAAGCCAAAAATAGTACTGATAAAGGCTGGATTGGCTATAAATTACAGCTCAGCGCAGAGCGATTCACTCAAGGCACATTGACCATTAATGGTGTTAATCAACCGCAGGTCTATCTTAATGGTGCGCTGTATAAAGCTGACGCCAAAGTTGAGCTGGCATTGCAAAGTGGTGATTACCAATTAATGATACTCGCCGATGGTATCGATGAAGAGGTGCCGTTTAGCTTAGATTGGCAGGGTAAATCTGACATTGATAATCCAAGCTTTACGACGACCAAAACTCATAGAGTCTCGCCCGCACAACTTTTTGATTCAGAAGTGATCACTAGCCTCAGCTTATCGCCAAATGGTAAATACTTACTGCAAACCAAACGTCATTACCCAGCAAATAACGATGACAAGCCTGTTGCCGTTACTGAGTTACTAAATGTCTCTGATAAACAAGTGATGTATCGTTGGCAAGATAGTGCACCTGCAAGTGCGACTTGGTCCGATAACAGTAAGCAGCTCGCATTTGTCGCAGATAAGCAGATTCAGTTGCTTACCGTATCTAATATCAGCATTGATGTTGCAGCGACTCAAATGGAAAATGTTTCAGCCCTTAAGTGGTATGGAGATAGCCTTTTATTCCAATGGGAAAAGCCCTTCAAAGCCGATGAAAAAGCGACCAATAAACGTTTTCAAGCATTAGAAGATAGATGGAGCTATTGGCGCAACAACAGCCAAATATACCAACTTGATATTACTTCAGGTTTTATCCGTCAATTGACTGATGGCAAACTCAGCAGCAACCTACTTGATAGCCATCCAGATGACGATAAGTTATTACTGACTCGCTTCCCAGTCGATTATAAAGAACCTGCACATGGGCTCACTCAGCTGGTCGAACTTGATGTTAATACATTAACTGAAACTCTGATTGGTGAATATCGAACTTTTAATTCAGCAGTCTACACTGATGACGGCATGTACATCATGGCGGGCCCAGACTTTATGAAGGGCCTAGGCGTGCAAGACCCTTCTGTGGTGGTGAATAATTACGATGGCCAATTATACTGGCGCGACGCCAGCGGCAAAGTCATTCCATTAAGCAAAGACTTTGACCCCGCAATAGGCGGCGCAGGAAAACTCAGTAATGATGATTTAATTCTTCGTGTTGGCGAAGGTGATCGTGGTCAGCTCTACCTGTTCGATTTAAGCCGTAAAAGCTTTAAAAAGATCAATACCAGCATGGACATGGTTAACCACTTCAGTGTTGCCAGCGATTTATCAAAACCCGTTATCGCTTATGCCGGGACGTCAGCCACTGTGCCGCAAAAAGCGTACCTTATAAAATCTGGTAAAAAGGCATTACTGTTTGATAGCCAAGCGGCAAGCTATGCAGACACCCGTATTGGTGGTATTCAAGACTTTGATTTTACCAACTCCCACGGTCATAACATTGATGGGCGGGTTTACTTCCCTGTGGATTTTGATGCAAATAAACAATACCCAGCACTGGTGTATTATTATGGTGGAACCGCACCAGTGACCCGTAACTTTACCGGTCGTTGGCCATTTAACTTATGGGCAGCTAAAGGTTATGTGGTTTATGTACTACAACCTAATGGTGCTACAGGTTACGGCCAAGCATTCAGTGGCCGTCATGTAAACGCATGGGGCGATTACAGCGCTGACGATATTATCGAAGGCACACAAGCCTTCTTAAAAGAACACAAGTTTGTCGATCCTAAACGCGTGGGTAACATGGGCGCCTCTTACGGTGGTTTCATGACCATGTATTTAGCCACTAAAACCGATATCTTTGCGGCATCCATGGCACATGCAGGGATTAGTAATTTATCAGCTTACTGGGGACACGGTTGGTGGGGATATGGCTATTCAGGCGTAGCGAGTAAAGGCAGCTTCCCATGGAATAATCGCGACTTATATGTTGAACACAGCCCGCTATACAATGCAGACAAAATCAACACGCCGTTGCTATTACTCCATGGTAATGCCGACACCAATGTCCCTGTAGGTGAAAGTCATTACATGTATAGTGCATTGAAAATGTTAGATAAGCCTGTGGAGCTAATAGAGTTTAACGGCCAAGATCATCACATCAATGGTCGCCAAGCTCGCTTTGATTGGTGGGATGCTACCCTTGCATGGTTCGACTTACACCTAAAAGATGAACCACAATGGTGGAACAAACTCTACCCTGAAACAAGCACTGAGAATAATGCAGAAGCAGCGGTAAAGTAGGCTAATATTGCATTTGTTAAAGCCCTGTACTCGAAAAAGTACGGGGCTTTATTATTTTGGTTTACTGATGCGATTTCACTCTGGTATCAATTAGAATCAATAATAGCTAGCCATTGCTAATCAATAGATATCGAGCTCCGCCATAAATCCATTTGGTTTTGCTTGACCCACTAACAACTCCTTCTAATCTAGCTAACAATCACAAGTTTAATTTCATAGCTGGTTATACTTTTATTTTCCCCATAGCTCGAAAACCAAAGAAGTAAAGCAACCCTGTCAACAGCCAAACTAAACCAACATAAAGTACAAGTTCACTAACTTTATCTGGTTGACGGAGCCATAACTGCAAGGGGAGTACTCCTCTTATAATGCAAAGAAAAGCGATACTATAAATACCAAGTTTAAGTAAGGGTAACTTTCGAACGACATCTGCAGCAGATAATGCATAGCAACCTAAAATAATAAATATGGTGGATACAAAAACAGTCCCTAACGGAGCTAATAACGTCCCCTCTTTAGCTGATTCAACAATTACAGAAGGAGCCATCTGACTTGAAAAACACTCAGGCCCAAAATAAATACAAGATAGATGCGCAAATGCAGTAAATATAGTAATGAACGCTGCAATAACTAAGAAAACAACACCATAATTAAGCTTCATCCTCCCTCCAGCACACATCCCCAAAAACTTAAAAGTAAATAACTATAATAAGCGCAGTATATTGCCCAACATCAGAACAAACCCTGTAATAAGAAAAAGATGTTTAACCTTATTTGGTAGTTTAAATACAACACCTTGATGCTTGCCATACACATTACCAGTCAACCCAATCACTAAACACACAGGGTAAACAAAGCAAAAGGTTAAGATTAAAAACCATCGCCAGCGATACCACTTTATCTCCTCTATAGCGATATCGGGCTCCTCCATAAATCCATTTGTTTTTTCTTGTCCCATTAACAACTCCTTTTATCACTCAGTCTTAACACTCTTTAGTGCCTTTAATCAGTAACTTTTATTGGTGCCTTTTAACAGACAGGTAATTAAAGTGCTCACCACTCAATTTGAATTTCAGTTCCAAGACTCACCAAATCCATAAACTCATCCATCTCAGAATTAGAGAGTGCTATACATCCATTTGTCCAATTAAACGATTGAGTAATTGGAGCAAACCAGCCAAGCCAATTTCGTTGGCCATGCACCATAATAAAACCGCCAGGTGAAACTCCCCGCTTTGCTGCGTTCTCTATATCTTGCTTGTTGGGATATGAGATGTGCATTGCACGATAAAAAGACGAGTCCTCTTTTTTGTAATCGAGTGTATATGTTCCTTCAGGAGTTTTCTCATCACCTTCCTGTACCTTATGTCCCTTAGGGTTGGCACCGAAAGCAACATCGTACTCTTTTACTATTTGCCCGCTGTCCAGTAAATACATTTTACTTTCAGACTTATCAACTTTCACAAGGTCAACACCTGCAAAAGAAAAGTGAGCAACGAATAAACATATTAAAGCAATGTATTTACTGGCATTCATAACTTATCTTCCTTTCCATGTTATAGCATGTTTCTCAAGACAATTGAGACATTCAGGGGACGAGGCAGGCACCGTTACAGGATTTCCTGAAAAACGAGTGACTCCCCTCACTAGTAAGCTAAAAAGTTGTTAACGCCCTAATACACTTGATATCCAACCTTGATAATTTGACACCCTAACTTGGTAAGCTGTAGTGCCATACAAACCACCTTGAAAAGAAGCTATGTCGCCATGCCCGAGTTGCCAACTTGATAACCCAATAAGATAAGGGACTCCTTGTTGAAATATAACCGCAGCTCCACCGCTATCTCCCGAACCATGCATACCTTCAAGTGGTAATGCGTTTGCTGGCTCGTCAAATTTAAATACTAACCAGTTACCTTCCGCGCTCTCAACAATATTTTGAAACTGGTTCATCACACGAAGTGATTTGGTATCTGGGTCTTCACCAGTTAATCCGTTCCCAGTAGCCCCTCTACCATAGACTGTAATTGTTTTACCTTTCTCGCTTGAACCCGCATACATATTGATTGGTTCTACATCATTACCCCTTGAAGTTAATTTAATTAAAGCAATATCACTTCTAGATTTAAAGAAACTCATTAAGGGCGCTAAATCGCCTTTAAGTAAACCTTTATGAGGTTGAGTGTAATCTGGGTGTATATGAACGCTTTCAATTTCATAACCTTTTGAACCAACTATTAATTTTTTACCGATATAATCATAAAAAATAGTATGTGCTACGGTCACAACCCATTGCGAATTGATGAGTACGCCATGACCTTCGTGGGGCATATCAATTAGGTATGCAGGTATTTTATTTAAAACATAATCTTCTGGGGGAATATCATGCCTTTTCACAACGGCATTGCCAGCGAGAGAGTAGAAACAAAAGAATAAAAAAAGCCAAAATTTCATATCACGTCCATGTCAATTGGTAACCAGTTAATTATCCAATCTTATTGAAATCACAAAATTTAAGTAATTATAATTAATAACTGAACTGTAGATTATCAATACTCTAGAAGCTAATTCAACAAGTGTGTTATAGGGCAACATTGATGCGTTTTTTAACAGTGCCTACAATACAATAATACGGCCAGATTGAGTGATACCCAATGGCCATTTACCCGACTCATAAATAGATGCTAATTCTACCCACTTTCCAGGAGTCTTGTTGAAAAGCTCACGAGCGGCCATTTTGAATGTGTACAATGCAGCCCCCTTAAAGGCGTTTGTATAATCATTAGGGCCATCTACTAGGTTTGGTATTGACTCACCTAGTCTGCGTAGCGACTTCAAAGTCGCTTTATATACATCAGATTCTTTAGGACTGCGCGCAAATTGGCAACAGAAAGGATCAATGCTATCTCGTGATGTAGGCAGCCACTCCCACTCATCATCTTGCTTAAGTAAATCTGATATGACTCCAGAATGACTAAGCCATGACATATTGCAGATAGTCCCGATTAGTTCGTCAGAGTACATAGGCTGTTGCCAAAGGTCGGTTACCTGACATTGTTAGGTCTATTTTACCTATCAATATTAATGATGATACATGCACTATTGCCACCTATCTTGCCTTTTTACTTTATCTTTGAATATCGATGAGAAAGATTTCATTTTTGCTTTTAACAATCTCCTGCGGCCTTCTTCAGTTCGTGTGTAAATAAGCTCTGATAAACTCACATTCTTTTGCCAAGAGTTATAAAATATTTGTGCCCGCTCTTTTTTAGCTGCAAATTTCATAGGGACAGCATGATAGTCGTCTCTTGAGGTACCTAAAAACTCTCCTTCTCGAAGAATTAAATATCGTGGATTTTCAATTGGAGCGAGTATTTCAGCTAAGCAATCAGCAAAGACAGATGATTCATAAAAGGTACATCCTGATAGCGACAGGTAAAAAGTTCCATCTTGAAGATTGGTAACATTCACTTTCATCTGTCGGATAGATGTTTCGATATAACCAGCTTGGCATAATGCTTCTGCTAGGGCTTTACCAATTTGCTTTAGTGCGCCATCAATAGGCAGATAAAGGAAAACAGTTTTAATGATTGAAATTGTTTTTGGTAACTTATAAATCAAAACTCCAGCTATCCCAGCCAATAAAACCAATAATAATTGAGAACTAGATCTCGGCGTTAAATAGGCAATACTAGTCATTACGCCACTCAATAGCGCGACAACCTGTATAAATAGATAGATAAATGAGTGTTTTAACAATAATCCGCGTAACTTGGGGGTCTTATTTGTTTTGACAGAGGGGATAACTCTTGCCGTTTCATCTAATGTGAGTGCATCATTCCACCTCTCTGATATTTGACCTAGTTTCCTATATCGGCGCAACATTTGTCGATTATTACCCGCAATAGGAGCGGTTTCATTAAGCATGTAACTTGACTCTATAGAGGTGGCTTGCATTCTTTCAAACCCACTTTCTATTGTCAGTTCCTTTTCAGAAAGACCTACAAAAGTTTCAAAGCGTTTTTTCAAATTATGATAATCGCTCCAGCCAGCGTATGACTTTGCATTAATGGCGACTAGATGCCAAATAGTACTTATTTTGTCTCTATTTTTTGGGTCAATCCTTATAGCGCGGCCACGCATTTGATTCGTTAGCATGAATGAACCAACAGAACTGGCTAAAATGAGTGAGTTGATAGCGGGCGCATCCCAACCTTCACCCAATAATGAGCGAGTACCAACTAATACTTTAATGTCGCCATTCATTAATAGCTCAGTAAATGCTGAGGTCAACTGATTTAGTGGGGCTGTAACCTTCTGGTATTGTTCTTTACTCCCCATAGATTCAGTTTTCACATTATTACTGTCAATATGGTTAAGAAGTAACTGAAGCTTACAGGTTGGGATAACGCATATTCTACCTGTCAGTAACCCAATTTGATCAGCTATGGTAGAAGATGAAGTTAAACCTTTGAAGATCGGCCACGCACCTAAATTGATTTCACCAGTATCCAGTTCAGATAGAAGAGCTTCATCTCTGATGTAGTCAGTTAAGATCACTTGCCTAAGACTTTCACCTCTGTGTTTGTATTCCAATTGATGAATAGTCACACATGCTAAAATTTTAGAAGTGCTTAAAGAAAGAGATCTTTCCATTCGTCGAGATCTTTCTAAAGATAACTCTCTTTTATTCAGTAACTCGCTAGTTCTTAGTTGTTTTTTTAACTGCTCAATAAATTGTTGGTCTGAGTCAGAATGCTGAGTCGTCTTTGAAAATAAAATGGTTTGAATTAAAATTTGCCACCAATGACGACCTAGCTCAGGTATATCCTCGTCTTTCATATCCAAAAGAGCCATCAACTCTTCGTTGCTTGGAAGGCTCTTAGCCTTTATAAAGACAAGCAGTGCAATAGCAATTTGTGGCTCTTTTATAATGTCAGCTTCTATCTCATCTGGAGCTAACCAAGGATGAGATAAAACTACTCCCTTAAAATCATCACTGTTGAAGAGTGTATGACAGAGAGTAGAAACTCTATCATCGTATTCTTTTATTTGGTTCTTTTCATTGGCTGTAGCATTGCATGCCCATATAAAATCCTGATGAGCACATAAAGTTCCAGCCTTCACAAGTTCAGGGACTGAAATCTCTTCATCAATAGGTCCGCATAATTGCTCATACCTTGCCCATTCATGACCTTGTGCATCATAAGGAGGCGTGGCAGTTAATGAAACAAGAATAATATCAGGAAAATATTCACAAACCTTTTCCAATGCTCTCCACCATTCAGCTCTAAGATGATGCGCTTCATCGAGGATAAGTATTTGAATTTTATGTTCTTCAATGACTTTTATGAAACTATTTACTTCATTGTCTTTGAGTCCGTCATCTTCTTCGAGCAGCACTCCTTCATCTTCATCGGCATTGAGTTCTTCTGCGAATTTTGCATGTAAAGCTTGATAAGTTATTGAAGTTAACACTTTAGGATCGTGAATTGAGTTACTTACCCAATTTAGCTTAGTTTCATCTCCAGTGCCTGTGAAGTCCTTTAGCCTCTCTATCCATTGATCTCGAATAACTCTTGTTGGCGAAAGCACTAAGGTAGTTTTTTCTAAAACTCTAAAAACTTCCAGCCCTAATGTCGTTTTCCCAGCACCAGGGGCTGCAACCACATGGAGCCGTTCATCGTTTAAATGCTCTTTAATAGCATTCAGTACACGCTCTTGATACGGTCGCCATGAATGGCGAAACCTCATTGTTTCGAATGGTTGCACTAGTTATTTTCACTCATAATTCAGGGCTACTAAGCAAATGGTTAGAATATCGCTGGGATTAACGCCGCGATTAGCGGCTGTTTTGTGCGCAACGTAAAACAGTCCGACAACAGCGCTTTGTTATACAGTACTGCATTACCCTATGATTTCCTGCTTTGCCTGAACAATGAGTTTAGCCACCTTTAGATCAGACTCCTTATCTGAGCCAAGACCAATAATTTGTTCCACTGTACTTGTAAGTGAACTGGCAATGCGAATCGCATCATTACCTTCAAGTGCCAACCTAAAGATATGAGGTACATAATTATCGTATTCATCATCCCACTCATTATCCCCGTCGTTCACTCCGATTGGGTCCCACTTCTCCCAAAGTATCTTTGCGATAGCCGAGTACAAGGCTTTTTGTTCAGTAGATAGTTTGCTCATGGATGGTTACGTATAGCACCTTATTCAACAGCAGCACGATAACGTTCAAGCCTGCTTTCCTATTTTTAGTTAACCTATCACTGCTAACCAACTGATGTAAATAGGTTAATTTTTATGTTCTTCAATAAGAACGATATATATCATCAGAAAAAATATCTAGATGCCTGTTATACCTATATAAAAAAATGTGAGTGTAAGTTATCTCGTTTGCTCTGTTTTGGCTTCTCTTTACCTTCTCCTTGCTTAGGAGAGGCATATTCTAGAGGAGAGCTATAAATCCAGAATAACAAACCAGCCATAAGCCAAATCGAAAATGTCATCGGCCCTCATTCCAACGCCTGCCTATGTTGGTGTAATAAACTTGATGACAGAAACCCTGTAGATGATAAAATGTCGTCCTATTTTATTTTCAGAACTGGATATCGGTAATGCGCGTTAGCAAGTACCTGCTTTCAACACAAAAAGAGACCCCTGCTGATGCAGAGGTGATCAGTCATCAATTAATGTTACGTGCCGGCATGATCCGTCGTAACGCTTCAGGCCTTTACAGCTGGTTGCCGACAGGACTTCGTGTGCTGCGCAAGATAGAAGCCATTGTCCGTGAAGAGATGAATAAAGCCGGTTCTGTTGAGATACTGATGCCTATGGTTCAGCCCGCTGATCTTTGGGTCGAAACTGGCCGCTTTGAGAAGTTTGGTCCTGAGTTGTTGCGTTTTCAGGATCGCCACAACCGTGATTTCGTACTTGGCCCAACTCACGAAGAGGTGATCACAGATATCGTTCGTAAAGAGGTTAACTCTTACAAACAGTTACCTTTGAACCTGTTCCAGATCCAAACGAAGTTCCGTGATGAGGTTCGTCCTCGTTTCGGTGTGATGCGTTCACGTGAATTCTTGATGAAAGATGCCTACTCTTTCCATTTAGATCAAGAAACCATGGACGAGACCTATGAATCTATGTTCCAGGCTTATAGCAATATTCTGACTCGTCTAGGCTTAGCTTTCCGTCCTGTGATTGCAGACACTGGCTCTATCGGCGGCAGCATGTCACACGAGTTCCATGTACTGGCAAACAGTGGTGAAGACTTAATCGCTTACTCAACAGGTAGTGATTACGCTGCAAATATCGAGAAAGCTGAGTCTCCAATGCCAACCCAGACCCGTGGTGAAGCTACGCAAGAGATGAGCTTAGTTGATACACCCAATGCTAAGACTATCGCAGAGCTTGTTGAGCAGCACGGCGTTGCTATCGAAAAAACAGTTAAAACGCTTATTGTTAAAGGCTCATCAGAAGAAGCACCTCTTGTGGCTCTTGTTATTCGTGGCGACCACGACCTTAACGAAGTTAAAGCTGAGAAGATCCCAGCCGTTCATGCACCTTTCGAGTTTGCTGACGAAGCTGATATTCGTAAAGCAGTGGGTGCAGGCCCAGGCTCTATCGGTCCAGTAGGTCTTGAAATCCCTGTTTATATCGATCATGGCGTCAGCGTGATGAGTGATTTCGCAGCTGGTGCAAATCAAGATAATAAGCACCTATTTGGCATTAACTGGGAGCGCAATCTTCCACAAGCCGAAGCATTCGATCTACGTAACATCATCGAAGGTGAAGCCAGTCCTTGTGGTCAAGGTACTATCGCACTACTTCGCGGAATCGAAGTCGGTCACATCTTCCAGTTAGGTAAGAACTACTCAGAAGCGATGAATGCGAATGTACTTGACCAAAATGGTAAGGCGCAAACCTTACTCATGGGTTGCTATGGTGTTGGTGTGAGCCGTATGGTTGCCGCTGCAATCGAGCAGAACCACGACGACCGCGGTATCATCTGGCCAGATGCGATTGCACCTTTCCGCGTTGGGATCTTACCGATGAACATGCATAAGTCTCATCGCGTTCAAGATATGGCAGAACAGCTATATAAAGATCTAAGCGATGCAGGTATCGAAGTCTTGTTTGACGATCGTAAAGAGCGCGCTGGTGTGATGTTTGCCGACATGGAATTGATTGGTCTTCCTCACGTTGTCGTGATTGGTGACCGTAATATCGATGCAGGTGTATTCGAGTATAAAAACCGCCGCACAGGTGAGAAGCAAGAAGTGCCATTCGATCAAATCGTTGAGTTCTTAAAGTCGGCTCAATAAGCTTTATCTTTTAGACACTTTTCTAAATATGTTTCTAGATATATTAATAACGCCACTCAACTGAGTGGCGTTATTTTTTACATAACTATTTCTTACTGCTTTGTTTATACAACACTTTTACGACAAAAAGTTAAGATTCACTGCTTTAATACCTGCCCCGCTAACGCCCCTGTATATTGCTGTTTATCTATCGCTAACTGGCCATTAATAAGTACAGCTTCAACCCCTTTTGAATAACGCTCCCAGTGAGAGAAATCGGCTTGTGCACGGTAGTTCTCTGTATCTAAAATAACAATATCAGCAAACATGCCTACACCTAGCAGCCCTCTTTTACTCAAACCTAATATCTCCGCTGTTTTTGTGGAGCTTTGGTAGATAAACTCTTCAAGGGTTAACAGCGAATTTTGCTTTACATACTCTTGGTACTTTTGCGGAAACGAAGCATATTTCCTTGGATGACCATCGGTGCCATCTGATGAGGTCACCACCCAAGGTTTAACGATAAAGTTCGCTAGATCTTGCTCTAACATATTGAAAGAAGCCACTCTCACCTCGCCGCGCTGCACCAGTTCAATTGCGGCGTCCACTTCAGATTTATCCAATGCGATAGCGATCTGCTCTAAGGTTTTCCCGATGAGTTGTTGCTCGTCAAACGCAGTAATAAGCAGGGCCTTACCACCGCCTCGACGGCGCAGATTCTCAGTTATCTCACGATTGAGCTGTTGATAGAGCGCAGGATCATTTAAGCGTTTGAAAAAAGCGTTTTGAGAATCCGCCATCACCCATTTAGGCATGATGGCGTTATCTAGCTTAGTACCTGATGCAAGCCAGGGGTATTGATCCGCCGAAATTGAGATCCCTTGAGATTGAGCTTGTTCAACTTTATCTATCACAGCACCGCTTTGCCCCCATACATCGACGCCAAGTGCTTTTAAGTGTGCAAGGTGCAGATGAACATTAGCTTGCGTTGCAATCGCAATCGCTTCATCAACAGCGGGTAATAAACCGATACTAAAGCTGCTCTCATCACGAAGGTGAGTATCATAGATCCCATGATATCGAGCAGCCACTTTCGCCAGCGCAATCACCTCTTCTGTACTCGCGTAGTTTTGCGGCACATAATAAAGACCCGATGAAAACCCCAACGCCCCCTGGGCCATCGCTTGCTCAACCAGTGACTCCATTGCATTAAGCTCTTTGCTTGTGGGCATTCGTTTCGCTTTACCCATCACTTGCTGACGCACTGCGCCATGACCCACCAGCATGCCGACATGAGTGCCAATACCATTGGCTAATAACTCTTTACTCAGCTTATCGATATCAGCGCTACCATCACCATCATTGCCGATAATGACTGTAGTGACACCTTGGGTCAGATAGTTGAGGTTATGGTTGTTATCATGGCTTTTAAGCTCGACTAAAGCATGAGTGTGGGGATCGATAAAGCCAGGACTCACCACTTTCCCTTTGGCATCTATCCTTCTCTTCGCCCTTATTTGCTTACTTCCTCTTGGATAGATATCACAAATAATAGTGCCACAAACCGCCAAATCCATCGGTTCTAACCGCTTACTCTTACTGTTAAACACTTGACCTGAGTGGATCAAAATATCCACCTTCGCAACTTTAGAAGATGCTTGGGGCGGTAATTGATTGTCACTTGAACATCCCTGCAAAGCGGGCAGCAAGATTAAGAGAAATAAATATAAATTTCTAATCATATCAAGGTCTACTCTACTGGCTTCGATGCGAGCATGGTCTGCATCAGACTGTTTGCGGCATTTATCGCGAGATTGTCGATAAATCGTCTGTTGGTATTATCTCCCATCTCATAAGTGATGGCATGAACCCCATACTTATCGGCAATATACTGCTTAAATACGCCTATATCTGGATTATTACCTGGTTGTTGAATCACCTTAAAACCTGTGTATTGGTTGTCTAGCTCATCTAACCAGTGTTCCACCATCTGCGGGTTTTGTAACCCATAATCACTCGGCATAGTGTAGAAGATATCTTTTCGAGTCGAATGAAAATCTACGGCAAAGTGGATCTTATCTCCCGATGCAATCAAACGTTCAAGGTAGCTTGCCACGACACGAGTTTCAGCCTGTTTAAACTTCCCCCAATCTCTATTGAGATCAACGCCATTCGCATTATGGCGCCAGTTACCCACCTCTACGCCATCAGGATTCAAGTTTGGAATAATGACAATGTTAAACCTCTCCCTAAACTCCTTAGCAAGCTGAGTGTTCGACAGTAACACTTCGCTAAATGGAAACAGTGCCATAGCACCTGTTAACTCAGGGGGATGTTGACGCCCCAGCACCAACAACCACTCTTTACCCTCTTTGTCTGTACTCGCCTCTAGCTTCATAATAGGGCGCTGCTCAGTCGACAAGCCAAGTTGCTCATGGTTTGCCTTTCCTTGAGCCATTAACGCTTCGCCCCACTCTAGGTAATCTTGATTATCGATGATCTCCTGCCCTGCAACCCAGATAGGTTGGTCTGTAGCAGCAAAGTGCATCTTGAGCTGTTGGCTCCTCAATTTGTACTCTTTAAGCGACCAAATCTCGCCATCACGACTTACTTTGGGTAGATATCGATGTTTGCCCCCTTCGACCTCCATCACAATCTCCACCTCTTGGGGGGATTGGGTTACCAGTTTGAAGGCGTACCAAGCACTGTCATTAATCGGCCTATTTTCAGGACGCAAGGTCAGTAAAAATCGCGTGTCACTGAGTTGCTGACAACGGTCAAGCCGACCCGTTGAAAAGTCAGTTTCAAACTTAACATTGGCGAAATGACAGTTATTTTCGTTCGAAGTGGAAACACTCTGACAAGCAGTAAAGAAAAGCAGTGATAATCCAGTATAAAAAACAGCCGTAACTAATTTATAGGGAAACAACATAACAGAACCTAAATGCAAAGGAGCATGGCTCAAAAGGACCATGCTTTAAACCAAGTTAGAATGACTTACTAAAGTTCATATAAAAGTATCGACCACGGTTTGAATGTAAACTGCCAAAGTAACCGTGGGCTAACTCATCAGCCAAAGGTGGCTGTTCGTCAGTGATGTTTCTGACGCCTAAACGCAGCTTACTATTATCAAGGAAGTGAGCCCCTTTAAAACGGTAATCAGCATAAACATTGATGGTTTCAAAATTGTCTACGGGCAGCTTAATTACCTCCTCATTGTCATTGGTGTAAGTCGCACTCGTATCAATCACATCACTGATGTAGTTGTAACTAACTCCAGCACCGATCTGGTCTAAACGCCAGTTTACCTCAGCTCTACCACGCCATTCAGGACGGCCATTTTCTTTAATGAGATCGCCGGCCCCCGCAACCGTTCTATCAGCTGGAACGGCAGGGTTCCCCGCCTCTTGCGCCGCTATTAACTCGGCTGAGATAGGATCTGCATCTTGATAGAACTTAATCAGATGAGCCACGTTAGCAGAGAAATCCCATTCACCAATGTCAGTTTCAAGCGAATAAAGGAAACTGAAGTCGACGCCTTCAATATTACGAATATTCAGATTCAAATAATCGTTATTGATCTGAATCACCTCCATGGTGCTGTCATCACGGAGCACTGCAGGATTAGATGAACCTTGACTACGAAGAAGCGAGTCATAAAGCAGATGAGATGAGCCGGGTAAGATACCAACAATGTTCTCCTGCTCTATCTGCCAATAGTCAGCCGTAAAGGTAAAATTACTGGTTGGGTTGAACACAAAACCAACTGAGCTATTCACCGACTCTTCAGGCTTTAGATCAGTAGAGCCACTGCGAATATCGATAATGCCATAAGTCTCGTCCAATACAGGATCATAGAGTCCATTACTTCTTGGCACACCTTCTGCGCTCACTTGCGGCAAACCTGGCGCCCTGAAGCCACCAGCATAAGAAGCACGAATACTTAACCAATCGATAGGTTCCCAGTAGAGCGCAACTTTAGGTTTAGCCGCCGATCCCACATCGGAGAAGTTCTCATAGCGGCCAGCAATCTGCAGCTCAAGGTATTGCGAGTAGGAATCTAACAGCGGGATAAGTAGTTCAGCATAAACTGAAGCGACATTTCTTGCTGCATCTGAATTTGGCGTATGACTTGACCCCAACACATCACTACCAGAAAGCTCCTCACCTGTGACTGCATCAACAAAAGGGTTACTGCCATTTAGTAGAGGATCGCGGATATCCTCAAAGGTCTCTCTGCGATATTCAACCCCCATCGCAAGACCAATATCACCTGAAGGTAGGCTCCAAAGTTGTCCGTTACTCACTTTAAAGTCTATTGACGCTAAGCTCGTTTTACCATCTCTGTGTACATCGACCATAAACTGATCGATCACCGCTTGAGAATTTAGCGTTCCATCCCCTGCATTGGGATTATTAATATCTCCGCCATTAAAGATATTGTACGCCAGATCTGGGTTGGTACTGTTGACTGCGGCTTGAAATTTACTCGCCTGCACTCGGTTAGCAACATCGTTAGTTTCAGCAGCTGTATAGAAGATCGCGCTGTCCCAGTCCCAGTCGCCGAAGTTTCCTTTAAAGCCCCCCAAAATACGGTAACTGGTGTTTTCGACATTGATGATTCTTGGGCCCGCATCTATCGGACGGTAACGCCTAACATCCACACTCTCTCCAAACGGGTTGTAGTAGGCATTCTCATCGATAGTAAATCTCTGCGCCGTTAAGTTACCAGCCTGTTCACGCCTTCGCTCTGAGTTGGCCTTGTAATAGGTAATTTCTGAGAAAAACTCGAGTGAATCACTCAGATCATGGGTAGCGTAACCATAAAAATTGAGTCTATCGACATCTGATACTAAAGAGCGTGTTGTACCGCGGTCGAAACGAAGATCTCTCGACAAACTACCTTTATCAGCGCAGATCCCATTACCGAGATCTTGAACACATCCATCCATGCTGTCTGGCTGAATATGAAAAGTTTTTAACGACCCACTTCTAAACTCTCCCCAGGGGGTTGTCGTGGTACGGTTATCAAGCTGGGTATCACCAATAAAGCCTTCAGGCAGTGTAGGGTACTCACGTAGGTCATGGCTTTTAGCATAGTCTCGCTCTGATGCCATCATACCTTCTCTGTCAAAGTAGCTTAATGAACCAGTAAGGTGAGTCTTGCCTTCGTTGAGTGATATGCCACCTAAATAGCTCATCGTTCCCTCCCGCAAAGAGGTGCCTTCAGAACCACCATAGGAGAAAGAGACTTTATGTCCTTCATAATCATCTTTTAACTTGTAGTTCACCACACCAGCAACGGCATCAGAGCCATAAATCGCGGCAGCGCCATCGCGGAGCACCTCTAATGAACGTAGACCCGAAATAGGAAGCGCATTCGAGTTAACCGTTGTAACTGGTACAAAATTTTCGGTCTGAGTACCGGGATGGGTCACAACACGACGACCATTGAGTAAGGTTAAGGTATTCCCCGTACCCAATCCTCTGAGGTTAATTGACGCTACATCTCCACGGGCATCGTTCACGCCACCATTACCGGTTGACGCACCAAAATTAACTTCACCCATCTGCGGAATTTGACGTAAAAGGTCATCGCCTGACATCGCCATCGTGTTTTCAATGTCCTCCTCTGTCAGCATAGTGACAGGGAGTGAGCCGCTGTCGACAGCGCGCTTAATATTAGAGCCAACCACGCTTACACGTTCAATTGACTCATCCGCTGCTTGCTTGTCTTCCTCCTCTGCAGCTAACGCATGTGTTGCTAACGCACTGCATAAGCAAACACTTAAATAGCTTAATTTCAGCCCAACACCATAGGTCTTTTTATTATTGTTCATTTAGCTTTTCCCTTCCTATTTTGCCTAGCTCACTTCATACCGGCTTTATCTGTTTTTTCCTGACACTTACACTGAATAAACTCAGCTGACATTACCAATACCCGTTTCTAATCACGGCATAACCTTAGGTTATACGTTTGTAGCGAAATAAGTCGAGAAATGTTAATTTAACTCGGTAAACTGGATCTCAATAATTAGAAATATAAAAGAGATAATGATGAGGAAAAACCAGACAACAGCGCTTTTCATGCTGATATTCGGCCTGTTAGCAGGTATTTTTTGCCACCACTATATCGACAAGCAATGGCTAGAGAGAGCTGTCAGCTATGAGCTTTATTCGAACCTCGATGGCCAACTCGCTTATAAATTCAAAGGCAAAGAGATACTCGTAGGAGAGCTAATCCCCTATCAACTCTCCCCTTTATCCCAAGAAAATCTAGATAAACTTGAAACTGAGCCAAGTATTGAACAGCAGTGGGTACAGGACTCTCAAGGTTCAATACGCTTACTCAAACCTGCATTTCACTTTGGAGTCTGGTCACTGCTACCCGCTTTCATTACTGTCTGTTTATGCTTACTCACCCGTGAACCCTTAATATCACTATTGACTGGCATCATAGTCGGTGCATTTATGCTGGGACAGTTCGATGTTATCGATAAAGTGCTCATTCCAAATTTAGCCAGCGAAGGGACGGCGGGCTTGTTACTGCTCTATCTGTGGTTATTGGGAGGACTGTTAGGGATCTGGACCAAGACAGGCGCAGCACAAGCTTTTGCAGACTATATGGCCAAGCATTTTGTTAAAGGACCTAAAAGTGCCAAATTAGTCACTTGGCTTCTTGGGGTACTCTTTTTCCAAGGTGGTACCATGAGTACCGTGCTTGTAGGCACAACAGTGCGCCCTTTAGCAGATAAAGCCAAAGTGAGTCACGAAGAGATGAGCTACATTGTTGACTCTACCGCCTCCCCCATCGCAGCTGTGCTTGCTTTTAATGCTTGGCCAGCTTATGTTCAAGCCCTCATCTTTGTCCCTGGTGTGGCCTTTCTTGCCACTGAATCAGATAGATTGAGCTTCTTTTTTAGCAGTATTCCCTTTAGTTTTTACGGTATTTTTGCCGTATTAGGTACTCTTCTGCTCAGCTTAAACATCACCAAGTTTTCAGGAAAACGTATCCAACAAGCTCACCAAAGAGCGGCAACAACCGGCGCGCTTGATGCTCCCCACGCTAGGCCTTTGAGTGCCAAAGAGCTACAAACAGTTGCAGTACCCGCCAACTATCGATCCAATATGCTGGAGTTTGTTGTGCCCCTAGTCTGCCTAATTAGTATCGCAATAGGCACTTTTATAGCCCTGGGGTCACCTAAAGTGAACTGGGCATTCACCGCTGCACTGTTACTTTCTGGCGGTATTGCGCTTATCAAAGGGATGAGCTTAAACGACCTCATTGATGGCTTCGGTACTGGGCTTAAAGGCGTCGTACTCGCTTCAGTAATTTTAATGTTAGCGGTGATCATAGGTAGCATTAGTAAGCAGATTGGTGGCGGTCTATACCTAGTGTCACTGCTGGCCGAGCAATTACCCTATTGGCTGGTACCACTAACATTACAGCTGATCACTATGATCATCGCTTTCTCTACAGGTACCAGTTGGGGAACTTACGCTATCGCCTTCCCTCTTGCTATGCCTCTTGCATGGGAGATATCTCAAGTACAACAGCTGGCGAATCCAGAGCTTTACTTAATGATCTGTTTTGCCACTGTGCTAAATGGCAGTATTTACGGCGATCAATGCTCGCCAATCTCAGATACTACCGTGTTGAGCGCCATGACGACTGGCTGCGATCTTATGGATCATGTAAAGTCCCAAATCGTCCCCGCGTCACTTGCCGCCGCCATGGCGGCTATCCTTTGGGCCGCATTAGTGTATATCTATGTTTAATCCCCATTAATATAGCCAATGAGAGACGAATTATTTAAGGAAAATACATGAGACTTAGACACATAGAGATATTTCACGCCATCTACACCACAGGCTCTATCACCAATGCTGCTAAAATCTTGCATGTGTCTCAACCCTCAGTCAGTAAGGTGCTGTCACACGCCGAGCTGCAGTTGGGATTTCAGTTATTCAACCGAGTAAAAGGGCGATTGACGCCCACCGAAGAAGCAAAAATATTATTTGGTGATGTTGATAAAATCTATCAACAATTAAGATCCATTAAAAACACGGCTAACAATATTAAAAAATCAGAATTTGGAAGCATCAAAATAGGGCTTACCCCTGCACTTGGTTTTGACAGCATTCCAGAAGCCGTGGCCAACTTTCATCGTGATCACCCTGCAGTGAGTATTCAATTGCAGACCATTCACAATGAATCGGTGATGCACACCCTGCTTGAAAGAAAGTGCGACCTTGCCATTGTCTTCTCCCCGGATAAACAACCTGGTCTCAATGAGATAGAACTGGCTCGCTCAGAACTCACCATCGTTTACCCTAAGGCACTGTTCCCGCACTGCCCCACTAAACTCTCTTTTGCAGAGCTGAGCGAACATGAATTTATCGACATCGGAGATAGCGGTCCACTTGGGGATCTACTCTGGACTCGAATGCTTGAAGAGAATATCAATATAACCCCCAATATTAGGGTACAAACCTATTTCCTTGCAGCCAGAATAGTGGCGCAAAATATTGGACTGTGTGTGGTCGATAAACTTACCGCCCTTGGCAATCTATCCCCAAATACGGCAATGGCTTCATTTGACCCACCATTAGAGTTTAGTATCAGTGCATTACACTTAGAGAACAGCAATTTATCTTCCGCTAACAAAGAGTTTTTAAATTATTTAACCAGTGTAATATCATAGCCTTACAGCAACCTATAACCTTGAGTTATAGCCATGATAACTCTTTCAAATTTATCCAAATTATAGATCCGCTAAGCTGTAATTAATCGCAATTACACTTAATAATAAGGGTCATCATCCCATGATAAAAGCTCCCTATCTCCTCTTTATCGGCGATGCCACAGACAAGCTCTCAATCAAAATGGCACAAGGCCCTGTCGACTGGAGTCCAGATCAGTGCTTAGGCGAACTTAGCGTCACAGGCTGCACAGTCACAACCGGTCTACCACAGCTCTCTATCGAACAAGCAGCAAAAATGGGAGCTAAATCATTTGTATTAGGATTTGCCAATAGCGGCGGCGTACTTGATGCCAAATGGCACGATGTGATTAAGCAAGCACTAGAACAGGGATTGGATGTTGTCAGCGGATTACATCAGAAACTGGCAGACATTGACGACTTAGCTCAACTTGCTAGTAACTTGGGCAGACAGCTCATTGATATCCGCCATCCACAACAATCATTTAAAACAGGGACAGGTGAAAAACGCAGTGGTAAACGCTTGCTAACTGTGGGCACCGATTGCTCAGTAGGAAAGATGTACACTTCACTTGCCTTAGAAAAAGAGATGAAAGCCCAACAACTTGATGTTGATTTTAGGGCTACAGGTCAGTGCGGGATCCTGATTAAAGGTAAAGGTGTGGCTATCGACTGTGTCATATCTGATTTTATCTCAGGTGCGACGGAGTCGTTATCCCCAGATAATAAAGATGAGCATTGGGATATCATTGAGGGGCAAGGTTCACTGTCACACCCAGCCTTTGCAGGCGTCAGCTTAGGCTTACTTCATGGCTCACAGCCCGATGCGATCGTCATTTGTCACGCACTTAACCGAAGCCATATGCGTGGACTACCAAATAGTCAGTTCCCCTCAATTGCCGACACTATCAACTTAAATTTACAAGCAGCAAGGCTCACTAACCCCAATGTCTATATCGCAGGCATCGCAATAAACACCTCAAGTGTCTCTATCAAAAAAGGGCAGGAGATCTGTCGAGCTATAGGTCAAAAGTTCGGTTTGGCCTGCGTCGATCCTCTGCGTGATGGTGTTACAAGTATCGTTAGTCACCTACAGCTCCCCCCACCTAAAATCACAGCAACGAATGATAGCTCATTAAAAAACCATGGTGAAAAAATAACAGATATGGCGAAAAGAGCATGATCGACTCAACTAAACGGCTCCACTTCTACGGAGAAGATTTTGAGCTAATCGCAATTCAGCAGTCGATTCCTCTTAAGCAGGTTTTTAGAATCGCTCGCGGTGCAAAAAACGCCGCACAGGTGATCGTGGTAATAATTAAGTATCAAGGAGTTATCGGATGGGGTGAATCCGTCCCCTATGCTCGATATGGAGAAACCATTGAAGGCATCATATCAAGTATCAAAACCGTCTGTACTCACGCTAAGCGGTTTACCGACTTTGCCAACGCCATCTCAGCCCATAGTCAAGGTGCCGCTCAAAATGCACTGGATTGCGCCTACTTAGATCTTCAAGCAAAATTAACCGGCATAGCAACACAGGCTCGCTTTAATTTACCAAAAACACGCGCTGTGATCACAGCGCAGACCTTGAGTATCGACACTCCAGAGGCAATGGCAGAAGCGGCTAAACCCTTAGCAAAAGCGCCATTAATTAAGGTTAAACTCGACAATATCGACATCGTTGAAAAGATGACAGCTATCTATGCTATGGCTCCCCATAGTCAGTTTATTGTGGATGCGAATGAAGCATGGTCTATTGAAGATTTAAAATTATGTGCAGATAAACTTGCTGCGCTAAACGTGGTACTGATTGAGCAACCCTTACCCGCAGAAAAAGATGAAGCACTTGCAAGTTTAACTATCAATATTGCGTTATGCGCCGATGAGTCTTGCCACACCGTCAAGGATCTCTCTGCACTTTCAGGCAAGTATGATGTCGTCAATATCAAACTGGATAAAACTGGCGGATTAAACCAAGCCGTTGCTCTTGCGGCGCAAGCTAAAGAGATGGGCTTCGACATCATGCTAGGCTGTATGGTGGGCAGTTCACTGGCCATGGCTCCCGCTTTTTTACTCACTCCTTTTGCAAAATATATCGACCTTGATGGCCCTTTATTAGTCAAAGAGGATAGGCTGGTGAGTTTCGATATTGATAATGGCCTCATGCAACCCTTCAATGAACAACTTTGGGGTGGAGTGGACTTAGAGTCCAACATCGAAGCGGATCAACTAATCAAACTTTAGCCCTTATTTAAGGGTTAATTTAGTCACAAATAAACTAACCCTTCAATAAAAACCAACACTAATTAAAATTCAACACTACTGGCTGCAATGGTGCTTTATTGAAACCAATCACACTGGCTTGCGTCTCACCGAAATGGAAACCGTTAGGCTTTGAGTTACTGCTATAAGCACTTTGCCACTCGATTAAAGAGAAGTCGTCAAACTCTATGATTTGCTCCTGTGTTTGACTATCTTGATATGTTGGCACGACCTCGACTAACACTCGGTAGCTTTTATAACCAACTCTTGGAGAGTTAAAGTCTGCAATAATGGTTTGCCAGCCTCTCTTACCCGATATATTCACGGACTGGATCAACTCTTTTTCACTGTTTTCAAAAGCATCAAAAAGTTTTTGACGCGTTTTACGCCCTTGCCAGTAGAAATTCAGTGTCGCAGGTGTCGCCGTATTAATCTGAGTCTGTATCGTCATCGGTGAACTAGGGTTATAAACACGCCTAAAGTGCTTCATGCCCAACCAAGCTCGCTCATCAACAGTTAGCTCAAGGCTAGTATTACCATTGAGATTGCTCCTCTTTTTACTCTCATCTACATTAAAGCGATAGCTTTTAGCATCAATCAGCCAAGTTCGGTCGCTGCTATCGAAATCAGCATAGTGTTCAAAGTCGCTACCATTGATAAGATTCACCCCAAGTCGATACTGCAACAGCTCATCCTCCATCACAACGCCAGTGAGCCTGTCCCCCCAATGTGAAGTGCTCAGGCTCAATAGCCGACTACTACCACTATGCTGAACTGTTTTACTGTACTGCGCTTTTAACTCCCTTTTATTATCAGACTCGATAACCCCATGTCCTCCAGATCCCTTGATATAAGTATTTCGCTTTGCTGAAAGCTCAGATAAACGTTTCATCACGTAATATCGTTGTAAACCGATAGCTGGGGTGGGTTTATAGCCTTTAAGATAGATGGGAACAATCTCAGCACGGTGAAACTCTCCCTCATCAAGCCATACATACAAGATAAAACTGAGTTGTGTCGAATTGAAATTTTGATCGAATATAAAATTACCCATGGAGTAAGCAATCAAGTGGTTTTGGTATAACTCTAGCCCTTGAGCAACATGGGGATGATGGGCTATAGCAAGCGATGCCCCAGCATCAATCGCAGATTTCAGTCTCTGCTCTGTCACCCCAGTAGGCTCGTTTTTATACTCTAAACTCCCATGGTATTGCACCACAGTATGACGGCTCGCATTCATCTCACGCTTCACGGTTGAGACGATATTCTCTAAGCTACCATATGCGGCGCCGCCATGATCTGCTGTCGCCGCTTGACCGATCTTCGCACCGCCTTCCCATCCGACATAGCCCAGCATCGAAAATGGCTGACCATTGATTATTTCTCTATGGGCTTTTAATGCATCACTGGATGTTTTTCCCGCGCCAGAATAGCCTAACGAACTTTGTGAAAGGTATTTTAGTGTTGAATCCAGCCCAGATCCCAAATAATCATAAGTATGATTATTACCTAAAGTTACATAGTCAACTCCAGCCCAAGAAAGTGCTGATAACAACGCTGGTTGACTAAAGAAAACCACCGACTTTTTAGCTTTCTTCTCTGGCGTCTCAGTCGCAATTTGAGTCTCAAGATTCACCGCAGCAAGGTCTGCTAAACTCAGATATGGTTTCATCTGCTCCACAACTTTTCGACTGTCATCTAACAGACTCTTATCATGAAGCTGTACAGGATCATCAAAGTAAGGTTTAAAAAAACGTCTGCCCATCATGACATCGCCGCCAAACGCTAACATGACACGACCAGATCTTTTCTCTGTCAACTTGATGGTCGGGATAGTGCCATCATTTTGCACCAACTCCCTCAGACTAAAAGAGTGAATAGAGGGGTAAAAACCTTGGCTATCAAGCGTTAACTGAAACAAAGATTCAGGTTGATTGATAGTAAAACGCCCATTCACATCAGTGGTCACGCTGTGAGAAGGAGGCAATCTATTTGTACTTGTCCTACTTAAGCCCTGCACTTCAATAACAACGCCTTTAATGGGCCGAGAGGCATCATCGAGCACTCTGCCTTGCACTGAGATCACCTCACTCAGTGCTGGCAGGCTAAACAGCACAATGAAAAGAAAAAAACAAATCCGGCTATTCTTTTTATGGGTAGCGTTAATCGACATAGGAGTTAATAATTACGTTGTTATTATTAACTTTTACCATAAAAGAATTAACACGTTACCGCCAGCGTTCTCCATTCCATTCTAGTCTCAAGGCATACCCTAAGGTTATGAACCACTCTTGAGGAGGTACTGAAAAATAACTTCCTATCACTATTTTAATCATCACAATTAAGCGACTTCGAATAATCCCCTTGATTTGAAATTCGATATTAGCTTTACTAACTGTAAAGAAAGAATAATTTTAATGGAGTTATGGTGCCAGAGAAAACAGCATTAGTTCTTGGAGGTGGTGGTGCGCGTGCGGCTTATCAAATAGGTGTGCTCAAGGCCATTGTCCAGTTCTACCCCAGAAATCATGGCATCCCCTTTAAGATAATTTGCGGCACCTCTGCTGGTGCAATCAATGGCACTTCAATCGCGACTCATGCCTCCTGCTTTCATCTCGGTGTTAGAAAACTGGAATGGGTTTGGCGTAACTTTCGCACCGATAAAATCTACAGTGCATCCATGTCAGGAGTACTAAAGCATTTAGGCAAGATGCTCTTGATGAGTATGCAAGATGACAAGGTCAATACCAATGCTGGGAGTCTATTTAACAGTGAGCCATTAAGGGGGTTGTTAAATGAGCTGATTAATTTTGCTCGCATCGATAGAAATATTGGCAGTGGTGCGCTCAGCGCTCTAAGTATCGATACCTCCTGTTATAACAGCGCCCGCTCTGTCACCTTCTTTCAAGGCAACCACGATATAGCCCAGTGGCATAGAGACAGGCGCAGTGGTCAGCGAACTCAGCTCAATACTGATCACTTACTGGCAAGTTCAGCGATTCCGCTAGTATTTCCCTCGGTAAAGCTCAATCAAGGCTATTATGGCGATGGCTCAGTGCATCAATTGGCTCCCTTAAGCAGTCCTATTCACCTTGGGGCAAAGAAATTATTTGTGATCAACCTTGAGAGTCCTCATAAGCAGCAGTCTCAGGAGCTTGAACATCATCCAAAAACCGCCACCATCGCAGGTCACCTATTAGATACCATCTTCTCGGATACACTTAACAGCGATCTGGAAAGGCTAGAGCGGATAAATAATACCCTCTCTTTAATCCCAGAGGAGGATACCAAAAAGCTGCCGTTAACTCAGATCCAAACCTTGGTGATCAAACCCAGTGAAGATTTAAGTAAGCTGGCCTCACGGTATTATAATGAGATGCCCTTCGCAGTTAAGTCGATGCTCAGACCTATCGGTATCAACCAACAAACCGATTCAAGTATTGTCTCCTACCTATTATTCGAAAAATCTTACTGCTCAGCCTTAATCGATTTAGGGTATCAAGATGCCATGTGCCAAATCGATGAGATTAGAGATTTCTTTGAGATAGAGCAGTGATTCAGCCTGCTCTAGCTTTAAGCGACGCTATTTAGTTTTATCTGTTTATCAATCACTCTAGCTGCGCTGCTTCCCCATAACTGATATAGGGACTCATCGGGGTGAAATCCATCAGCGGCCATGGCGCTAACCTTTGCACATTTAATCGAGTCTGGCTCTTGTTTAGGCAAGTGAACACTAAGGTCCACCAGCCCACAACACTCAGCTTGCTCAACATATGATGCCAATACGCGATTAAACTCCTGAGCTCTTCTACCTAAAAACCAGCGTAAAGGTTGAGGTAACAAGGGAAATCTCTCCATTGGAGGCACCGAAGTGAACCAGACCTGCTTGGCACCAAAATCATGGTGGAGCACTTGAGTCAATCGCCCAAGTTGTCCTTGCCATTTTGATGCGCTCAATGGAGTCAGCACATCATTAACTCCTAACGAGAGTAATACCACATCAAACTTTTCCCCTTTAACTTTACTAAGATGCTTAATAAGATCTTGGGTATTGCTGCCAGATTTGGCAATAAGAGCCCAAGTGACACAGTGATCTTTTGCCAGTTCACGAGTTAAATAGCCTGTTAATGCTCTATCTTGTTTATCGACACCCACTCCAGCAGCTGCAGAATCACCAGCAATCAATACCTTTAGCTTCTCTCCCTTGCCTATACTCCCAGATCGCTCTCCAGCCGCCTCAGGCAGCACCAAGCTGGTTCGACGTACATAAATCCCCTGTAAAGCCAACAAAGGCGCCAGCAGCAGTAAGACTAGATAATGGGACATAACGCTCCTTTAACGAAAAAAGCAAAGCACTAGGGAGTAAACTAGGGCTTTGCTTTTTAATTCTAACTAGTTGAACAGATTTAAACTCGGCTTACTGCGCTTCCCTGAGCAATGTATTTATCAACCAAGCGCTCCAAGATATCCAGAGGAACAGGGCCATTTTTTAAGACCACATCATGGAAATCTTTAAGGTTAAACTTTTCACCCAATGCTAACTTGGCCTTTTCGCGCAGAGCTAAAATTTTCATCATCCCTACCTTGTAAGAGGTAGCTTGGCCCGGCATCACGATATAACGCTCAATTTCAGAAATCACGTCTGTCTCGGCCATTCCAGTATTGAGTTTCATATACTCAATAGCCTGCTCCCGCGTCCAACGTTTCTCATGGATCCCTGTATCGACAACTAAGCGCACACCTCGGAAAAGTTCTGCCTGCAGACGGCCGATATTATCGAAAGGATCATCCTGAAAACCTAACTCCCAAGCCACTTGTTCAGAGTAGAGTGCCCAACCTTCAGTATAAGCAGTAAAAGGCGCCATCTTACGAATAAAAGGCATCCCTTCCAGCTCCATCGCCACCGCTACCTGAAAGTGATGACCGGGAATCGCTTCATGATAAGCCAAGGTTCGCATACCGTATTTAGGCGTTGCTTTAATATCGTAAAGGTTGGCAAAAAATCGACCAGGACGGCTACCATCAATAGCTGGCTGTTGATAATAAGCACCTGGAGCGGTTTTTTCCTTAAACTCAGGAATACGTACCACCTCCATACCAGCTTTAGGTCGGATACGGAAAGCATCATCGAGTCCGGCATTGATCTCATCAAGGATCTTTTGGTAATCAACTAATATCTGCGCTCGGCCCTCATCACTATCTTCATAGTAGAATTTAGGATCTGCTGCTAATGTTTCGATTGCTTGAGAAAAACCAGCCGAAGTATCAAACCCTTCGCCCTTGAGAATGGCCATTATCTCACTTTGAATACGTGCTACCTCAGATAGACCCATTTGATGGACCTCATCAGCACTATAATCGGTTGTGGTAAAGAAGTTCAGCGAGAGTTGATAGGCTTTATCACCATTTGGCAAACGCCATAAACCATCATCGCTGCCAGCCTTACCAGCAATACCAGCAAAGTAATCGATAAATAGTCCATATGCAGGGTAGACGTACTCTCGAATATTCTCTTCGGCCTGAGCTAACAGCTCCGCTTGCTCCTTAATCGGGATCTCTTTAGCTTCTGCAAGCTTAGTTTCCAATGAGGTATAGAGAATATTTTCGCTAATTGGCGTTTCAACAAAGTCTGTCATCTCAGTAAGGACACGGTCGATAACGAAACGAGGAGGGATGATCCCATTCTGCTCTCTGAGCCTTAACCCTAATAGATTCTGTTCAAACTTGAGTTTCACTTTCTCTAATCTGGATAGATAATTTTCAGCATCTTCAACGGTTTCTACTCTATGCTGTGCTTCCATAAAGCTAGGGTAACCATTTTGCACACCAAACAGCTGATTCACTGGATAGTTATGATAGCGATATGCTTTAGCTTGCGAGGAAAAATCTAACAGATATAGGGCTATCTCTTTCGATAATAGTTGGTTTTCATCTAACCCTGAATCTTCATAGCTCAGTAAAGTTTCATGTATGGTATCGAGCTGAGCAAATAGCTCATCTCCCTTTTCAGGCCTATCATCATCTAACTCAGCGTTGTGACCCTTAATACCCACCGACTCCAGAAATCCCAGTGACGTTAAGGTTTCAGGACTATCAAATGCGATTTTAATTAAGGTGCGATCTAAAAACGCACGAAAGAAAAACGGCTTCTTGGCATACCACTCGTGTGCAGCCAGCGCCGTTCCGCTGAGCAGCAAAATCAGCAAGCCCAAACCAGTATACTTTAGTATTTTTTTAAACATGACATTCCCTGTTACTCATTTTATCGCAACTAGGCTAACACCATATCCAACTTGTTAACAGGGTGTAACACCAGCGAAAAGTAACAAGATATTGAAAATGAGCCACCTATCCTCGCTATCCCTGTAGGAGGTAATGCTCCGCTTTCTCTATTCGACGTGGCTTTCCAAGTAAAATAAGCGTATCGGCAGAACGGATCTTCCAATCCATTTCAGGCTTTTCTATCTCAGCGCCGCAACGTCTTACCGCTCGAAGCTCAACCCTGAGCTTACCCCAAGGGATCTCACCAAGTGTGAGACCAACAGCATGCGCGCCCTTAGGAAGCGCCACGGCGTGAAGATGCTCTAAGGTAATATCAGTTTCTGAACCGGAGAAGAAACCATGGAGGTACTGATAGTGATTACGACGTTCAAACTCAAGCCTTTTTAAAATACGGGTTAAAGGTACACCACACTGATAGAGTACTTGAGACACCAACATCAAACTTCCCTCTAAACTCTCAGGAATTACCTGACTGGCCCCTGCAGCTTCAAGCTCCTCAAGGTTGCTATCATCACGTGTTCTCACTAAAATTTTTGCATCGGGAGCAAGGTAGCGACACAGAGGTAGCACCTCCTCAAGGATCCGGCTATCACTGAAAGTTAAGACGATAAGCTTCGCCTCTTTGATTCTGGCTTGCTTTAAGATACTGCGCTTACACACATCACCAAAGTAAACAGGCTCCCCCGCTTTTCTCGCCTCAGAAACCCGGGTAGGATCCAGATCAAGCACCAAAAAGGGCACCGCTTCTGTCTTCATAAAGCGCGCAATAGTCTGACCGACACGGCCATAGCCTAATATCAACACCAAATCCTTTTCATGGTCTTCATCATGCTCAATACTAGGTACAATCAAGGGCGCCTCAATCTCTTTTGGCCTAACCCCCTGCATAACTCGAGCAATATCGACGCTGTGGCGTACCAGCCAAGGAGCAAGCGCCATTGAGAGAACGGCTACCATCACAAGCTTAGTGCTTAACACGATATCTAAAAGGTGATAATTAACCGCCAGTGCCAACACAACAAAACTAAACTCCCCCACCTGAGCTAAAGTCAACGCCGTGGATATTGATGTTCTAAAGGATTCACGGGCAAAACGTAGCAGAGCAAAAATCACCCAAGCTTTACCTAAAATAACCGCAAACAGCAGGATTAAGATCTCTCCCCAGTAATCGACCACCAAAGAGAAGTCCAAAAGCATACCTATGGAGATAAAAAAGAGGCCCATCAGCAGATCCCTAAAGGGGCGAATATCCGCTTCAAGCTGACCTTTATACTGACTCTCCCCCAACAACATACCAGCCAAAAAGGCCCCAAGCGCCATTGAGAGGCCTAACCATTGGGTCAAAGCGCCAGTTAACAATGCCACCACTAAGGTTGAGAGCATAAAGAGTTCGTTTGAACGGGAGCGGGCTACCTCATCAAACATTCTCGGTAATCCCCATTTACCAAATGCCATTAAGGCCGCAAAGATTAAGCCGCCTTCAGCCATCGCCCAAGCAACACTCTTAAAAGAGAGCACATCTTCACCGGAGGCCAACAAGGGGAGTAAGATAAGCAGCGGCACCACGGCTAAGTCTTGAAATAACAGAACACTGACAGAGAGCTCACCATGCCTGCGCCTTAGCCAGCCCTGCTCATTGAGTAACTTCAATACAATTGCCGTCGATGACAGGGCAATCGCTGAGCCCACAACAACGGATTCAACAATGGTCAATGAACTAAGCAGGGCAATACAGGTTGCCAGAGCTGCGGTTATCACCACTTGCGCACTACCTAAGCCAAATACGGTTCGTCTCATGGCCCATAGTCTGGGCAGAGAAAACTCAAGCCCCAAACTGAACATAAGTAGAACCACACCTAACTCAGCAACTGAGTGCATCTGCTGCTGGCTAAACCAGTTGAATCCCGAAGGTCCGCTGATGACGCCAGTGAGTAGATAAGCCAAAATCGCGGGCAAACCTGCACGTCTTAATATGGCGATGGAGATGATGGCAATCACAAGCATCATTAGAACTTGGATAAGAAAGCTATGTTCCATGCTAAAAATTCTCCCAGTCAAAAAAGTGACTAACCGATTTACCTACCGACACCTGAAAGATTAACTGAATGACAAATAAAGACAAATTTAATTAACAAATATTTAGGCATGTATATTGCTTGTATTTCTCTATTGTAGAGGATTTATTATTTAAACAAGTCCGCGTAATATGGAGTGCAAATTATGGACTTTGGCTTAGCAGCAGAGTTTTCACCGGAAGAGTATCGATATCAACCTGAAATATATCAGGTGAATGATCCCGAACCTGATTTGGTGAAAATAATTCAACACTTACATGAAAGTTTAGATCCTAGGACAGTTTTTGCCTGCTTCGGCAAGATAATGGGACAATACTTGCCCATTGATGGCGTACAGATGACCTTTAAACGCCACCAATTTAACTGGGGAAGGACTCAGGGGATCAAAGTTACTCAGCAGCTCGCTTTTTCAGGAGAGGCTGCAAACTTAACATACTCACTGAAAAGCCCATTAACTCCCTCTCAATCCCAGCGATTACAGACAATGCAAACCTTAGTCTTGTTGCCTCTGTTTAATGCTATCCAGTTTCAAGATATATCACAAAAAGCCATGTATGACTCTTTAACTAAGCTTGGTAATCGACATTATTATGCCGAAAGTTTAAAAAAGGCCATTGCGACCTCTAGTCGACATGATAATCCCCTCTCTATTGTTATATTGGACTTAGATAACTTTAAAAAACTCAATGACAGTTACGGCCACCTTTTAGGTGATGAGGTACTCTCAGAGTTTGGTCAACTGCTCACTTCGGCCATCAGAGATACTGATCAGGCATTTCGTGTCGGTGGTGATGAGTTTGTGGTGATTGTCAGGGGTGATGTCAAAGCGGCAAGTGTTCTTTGTGAGCGAGTTTTAACCTCCATCTCAAGCCATAGTCTGTTTGAGAAGTACCAAGCTATGACCAGTTTAGGGGTCTCCCAATGGAAACAAGATGAGACCGCAACCGATGTTTATGAACGCGCAGATAAGGCGCTATATCGAGCAAAAGCCGCTGGTCGACGATGCTTTAAAGTCGATGAAATCTAAATCGACTCACACTCATTAGAAACAATAGCTATCGAGAAACGTAAACCCGTTTCATGCTCTGCAGATTGAAAAGAGTGCTCAACCCAATAACCAACAGCGCAGACAAGCTTTTCATTATAAAAAATAAGTGGGACTCGCTCCCTCTCCCAGGGCGGCACCCCATACTCCTGCCAAAGTTTTTTAAGTTCCCTGCCCTTTTGTCTGTTATGTGGATGGCAACGCAAACTGCCAACAGCAGAGAAACGAACCGATACCTTTTCCTCAATCAATGGCAGACGAACTCTCTCTCCCCCATCATCCTCAAGCACTTCAACTCTGATATTAGATAAGAGCGGAATGTTTATCTCTTGAACGAAATGAACTTCACTCTCAAGAGTCAGCTCAATACTCTCCAGTGATTTTGGCTTATGGGGTCTGTATGAGCTTAGGTATGCTTTCTCTCTAAACCTGCGCACCAACATATCAGCGATTCTCACTTCAAGGTTAGCATCAGGCTTAGCGGTCAGTAACTGAGACAATAACTGTTCAAGCTGGATTTGAGATACAGGGGCAAAGCCAGAGCTCTCAATATACCCTCTAAGCAACAATGCCTGCCAATTGGGAGTTTGATGGCTTAATAAGTCCAGATTTAATGCAGTTCCTTCGCCGTATGGCACCAGCTCAATGAAGTTAGGTAAGCGAGCACTTACCTCATCATCAATGACCGCTTGTTGTTGAGCACAAAGGGCTGCACTACGGCTTGCAGTCGTCGCAATAGCGCTCCATCTAGATTTTAACTTAGGGATGATCTGCAGACGTAAAAAGTTCCTGTCATACTTATCATCAGTATTACTTTCATCTTCGATATGCGGCAGAGATAGGCTCGCAGCCTTGGCTTCTATCTGCTCACGGCTGACATTCAGTAAGGGGCGGAGCAGTTGCTTATCCCCATCGAACACCTGCAATGCACCCATAGCTGACAGACCTTTAGGCCCTAGCCCACGCTTTAGTGCTAACAGGACTGTCTCTAATTGGTCATCTAAGTGGTGCGCAGTTAACAACACATCTGCACTGTCCATCAAGGACGTTATCGCCTTATAACGTGCGCGACGAGCTTCTGCTTCAATGCTAAGTCTAGGACCTGTTTTTACCTGAACCTGAACAACCTCGATCGGAAGTTGATAATCTAGCGCTTGCTTCTGGCAATGTGTTACCCAAGCATCGGCATTACGACTCAGCCCATGGTGAACATGCACTAACAGATAACGGAACTCTGGGTGCGATTTAGCATATAAGGATAGACCTTGAGCTAGTACTTCTGAGTCAACCCCTCCGCTGTAAGCCAGTACTAACTTAGCACCAACATTGATCTTCGCAGACTTAATACTCTCTTCAATCAAGGCTGATGTATTAAAACTAGGCTCGGTCATGATTAAAATAAGATCCTGACTTTACCCGCACCAGTTAATGTTTCCAACGCTAACATCAGCTCATCCGTTGGATTAACTCGCCAGCTATCCCCTAGCTTAAACTGGGCTTTAGCCTGAGGTTGGCTATAGTTGACCATGATAGGTACCGCACCGTTTTTCCAAGGTTCAATCGCCCCCTGAAACTGATCGAGCCAATCGGTGGATATAGCATGACTCTCGATATCAACCTCAACGGCACTGGCAAAGTGGCTACGTGCTTCCCCCATATCGATAATGTTTCTAGCGGTCATGCGGTTGCCGCCAGCAAAATCATCGAAACTGACTTCGCCTTCGATAATGAGGATCCTATCTTTCTCCAAAAGATGATTGAATTTTTCAAACGCTTCGGTAAATAACATCACCTCAAGGCGCGCACTCTTATCGTCTAAGGTTACCAGTCCCATCTTTGAGCCGCGCTTGGTCATCATAACGCGGGTCGCGACAACAAGACCCGCCGCCTTCATGGTTTTACCACGCTCTGTCGGATGTATATCTTTAAGACGGCATGAGGTGTAGTGCTTTAACTCTTTGAGATACTGATTGATCGGGTGACCCGTCAGGTATAAACCTAACGTCTCTCTCTCCCCCTCCAGCCAAACTTTATCAGGCCAAGGCGTGCACTCTACGAACTGCTGTTTTATATCCTCTGGATCTGAATTTAACAGACCAAACATATCGTGTTGGCCTATCGCTTCCGCTTTGGCATTTTGATCCGCAGCACGTATCGCTTCTGGCAAAGTGGCCATCATCGCTGCACGATGAGGACCTAAGGTATCTAATGCGCCAGCACAGATGAGCTTCTCCATAATGCGCTTATTGAGTTTTTTCAGATCGACACGAGCACAAAAGTCGAACAAGTCTTTAAAGGGGCCATCTTTTCGAGCAGCAAGAATTGAATCAACCGGCCCCTCGCCCACTCCTTTAATCGCGCCGATACCGTAAACGATATTGCCTTCATCATCGACGTTAAACTTAAGTAAACCCTTATTCACATCCGGCGGAAGAAGCGGCATCTCCATTCGCTCACACTCATCGACTAAAATAACAATCTTGTCAGTGTTATCCATATCTGCCGACATTACCGCAGCCATAAACTCAGCAGGATAATGGGTCTTTAACCAAAGTGTTTGATAGGACACCAGAGCGTATGCAGCCGAGTGTGACTTGTTAAAACCGTAACCTGCAAACTTCTCTACCAGATCGAAAATTTTCATCGACAATGGGCCATCGACACCATTATTGATAGAGCCCTCTTCGAAAGTACCGCGCTGTTTCGCCATCTCTTCGGGTTTTTTCTTACCCATAGCACGACGGAGCATATCCGCGCCGCCCAAGGTGTAGCCAGCAAGAACCTGTGCAATCTGCATCACCTGCTCTTGATAGAGAATAATGCCGTAGGTTGGCTCGAGCACCCACTGAAGAGACTCGTGTTGGTACTCAGAATCTGGATATGAAACCGCCTCACGACCATGCTTACGCTCGATAAAGTTATCTACCATGCCCGATTGCAGTGGACCTGGCCTAAATAGCGCTACCAGTGCGATCATATCTTCAAAGCAATCTGGTTGTAGGCGTTTAATCAGATCTTTCATCCCTCGGGATTCCAGCTGAAATACTGCCGTAGTTTCATATCGTTGTAACAGTCTAAAGCTTGCTGGGTCGTCAAGGGGAATCGACTCGATTCGAACTCGCTCCTCCCCAAGTTTATCTTTCTTGGCATTGACCATCTGCAAGGCCCAGTCGACAATAGTCAGGGTTCGCAGACCTAAGAAGTCAAACTTAACCAAGCCTGCGGTTTCTACGTCGTTCTTATCAAACTGAGTAACCGGGTTTTGTCCCTCTGCATCACAATAGATTGGCGCAAAGTCAGTGATTGTCGTCGGCGAGATAACCACACCACCCGCGTGCTTACCTGCGTTACGTGTCACACCTTCAAGGATGCGACACATATCAATAAGGTCTTTCACCTCTTCATCAGCGTCATAAGACTCCTGCAGTGCAGGCTCAACCTCAAACGCTTTGGCTAAGGTCATGCCAGGTTCTGCTGGCACCATTTTAGAGATCCGATCAACGAAACCATAGGGGTGACCGAGCACGCGTCCTACATCTCGAATAACCGCTTTTGCAGCCATGGTACCGAAGGTGATAATTTGCGACACCGCGTCGCGACCATAAAGCTCAGCAACGTGATCGATCACCTCGTCTCGTCTATCCATACAGAAATCGATATCGAAATCCGGCATAGAGACACGCTCAGGGTTAAGGAATCGTTCGAAAAGAAGCTCATACTCCAGTGGATCAAGATCGGTAATTTTAAGGGCATAAGCCACTAACGAGCCCGCACCAGAGCCTCGACCGGGACCGATAGGGATATCATTATCCTTACCCCACTGAATAAACTCCATTACGATCAAGAAGTAACCAGGGAATCCCATCTGGTTAATTACTTTAAGTTCGACATCAAGACGCTCATCATATTTAGGGCGTTTTTCAGCTCTTACTTCAGGATCAGGAAAAAGAAACTCAAGACGCTCTTCAAGTCCCTTTTCAGAAACCGCAACTAAGAAGTCCTCAATGGTAAGCTCACCTGTGGGAAAGTTAGGCAGGAAATACTCGCCTAATCTTACTGTCACGTTACAGCGTTTAGCTATCTGAACGGTGTTTTCAATCGCTTCTGGAATGTCTTCAAACAGCTCACACATCTGCTCGCTGCTTTTAAAATACTGCTCCGCACTGTATTTTTTAGGGCGGCGGGGATCGGCTAAGGTAAAACCATCAGAGATAGCTACGCGGATCTCATGGGCTTCAAACAGTTCAGGGGTATTGAATACAACTTGGTTAGTGGCAACGACAGGCAGGCCTTTGACCTCTGCAAGCTCAACTGCCATATGCAGGTAACGCTCCTCATCTGGACGTCCTGTACGCAGTAACTCAAGATAATATCTATCGGGGAAGTGGGTCTGATAAAACTCGACCAATGATTCAACCTGAGGCAAATTGCCTTTTAATAGAGCCTGACCTATATCTCCTTGGCGGCCACCAGATAGAAGAATTATCCCCTCAGAATACTTTGCTAGCCACTCATGATCGATAACCGCTCTGTCATCAATATGTCCCCTAAGATAGGCATCACTGATCAACAAGGTTAAATTCTTATAACCCTCATTATTCATCGCTAACACAGTAACAGCGCAAAGATTCTTATCAAAACCTGGGACCTTGACCCAAAAGTCCGAACCAATAAGTGGTTTAATCCCAGCCCCGTGACACGCTTCATAGAACTTTACCAAACCACACAGGTTAGTTTGATCTGTCAGTGCAACGGCTGGCATGCCAAGTTCTGATACTTTACCGATAATTGGCTTAACTTTTGCCAATCCATCTGACATAGAGAAATCACTGTGGACACGTAAATGGACAAAACTGGGATCAGACATATTTTTTAAATACTTAATATAATAAAGATGGAAGTGACAGCTTATGAAAGATTAACAGAGTCAAACAGACCAAGCCAGAGTGATAGGCTCAAGAGATAGCATGTAAACTTAGCGCTTAGCTAATCGCTCTTTTACTGGTCGAAAACTCTTTCTATGCTCGGGCAATACCCCATGTAACTCAAGTGCCTCAAAATGTGCCTTGGTCGGATAGCCTTTATGCTTTGCAAAACCATATTGTGGATACTCCATATCCAGTAGATCCATCTCTCTGTCACGTATGACCTTAGCAATAATCGACGCAGCACTAATCGCTGAGATTAAACCATCACCTTTTACCACCGCATGAGCTTCGATTCTATCTTCAGTCTCCTCGCCGTGATAAAAAGCGGGCGTACGGTTACCATCAACCAACACAGACAGAGGTTTAATATCTAATCCAGCCACTGCGCGCTGCATCGCTAGCATGGTTGCATGCAAGATATTGAGCTCATCTATCTCATCAGGTGTAGCGTGACCCACATTGATGCAAAGTGCTTTTTCATGTATTTCTGCAAATAGCAATTCACGTTTTTTTTCAGTTAACTTCTTAGAATCATTCAATCCGGTAATCGGATTATTAGGATCTAAAATAACAGCCGCAGTGACCACATTTCCCACAAGAGGTCCACGGCCAACTTCATCAACACCAGCATGGAGACCACTAGATAGGCTCTCTATCTGCTCAGGGGTAATACCTTTAAATACAGCCATTATCAGCTTGCCTCACTATTAATCAGTTTTACCACAGCATCGGCTGCCCGCTCACTGGCGTTACATCTTAGCTGCTCATGTAACTTAATAAACTTCTCCTTTAGGGGAGCAAAGTCTCTATCAAGCTGTTCACAAACAGAGCTCGCTATCAACTCAGGGGTGCAGTTTTCTTGAATAAGTTCAGTCACTAAATCCTCACCGGCCAGTAAATTAGGCAGAGAGTACTTATCTATCTGCATCATGCGCTTGGCAATGCTATAGGTCATGGCATTAACACGATACGCCACCACCATAGGACGCTTCACCAGCATAGCTTCAAGCGTTGCTGTACCTGAAGCTAATAAAATACAGTCAGCTGCAGCCATCACTTCACGTGACTGACCTTCAACCAATGTGATCTCAAGGTTAGGGGCATAAAGCTTTAATGCTTCCTCAAACTGCTCACGCCGCTTAGCGTTAACAAGAGGGGTCACAAAATGAATATCTGGATATCGCTGCTTAATGATTGACGCTGCTTTAACAAAGGGCTCCGCGAGCTGCTTAAGCTCACCGCCCCTTGAACCAGGAAGGACTGCCAAATACTCAAGTTCAGGGTCAAGTCCAAGCTGTTGACGGGCAGCACTCTTATCACTACTCATTGGAATATCGTCGGCTAAGGTATGACCCACAAAAGTACAAGGGACATCATGTCTATCATAAAACGCTTTTTCAAATGGCAACAAGGACAAAACCATATTGGTCGCTTTGGCTATCTTGAAGATACGTTTAGGACGCCAAGCCCAGACTGATGGGCTGACATAGTGAACCGTTTTAATACCACGATCTTTTAATTTTAACTCTAATCCAATATTAAAGTCCGGCGCATCGATACCGATAAAGCAGTCTGGCTTTATGGCACAGATCTCATCGATTAATGTTTTACGCACCTTCAATAATCTAGGCAGGCGAGCGAGCACCTCAACAATCCCCATCACAGCAAGCTCTTCAAAGGAGAAGAGAGACTCAAAGCCCAAAGCGTCCATTTTGGGGCCACCAATACCGATAAAGCGGGCGTTAGGATATTGTTTCTTTAGCGCCTTTATCAGACCAGCACCTAATATATCTCCAGAGAGCTCTCCGGCAACCATGGCAAATGTAGGGTGTGTAGGTTCACTCATAAGATCAGTCTTAATTACGTTTAAAAAGAGGTTAATATTAATCTATATCGACATGCACTCAGATAAGAGCGTCTATTGCTTTTCAGCCACTGTCGCAGATAGGTATCACGAATAGGCATAAAGTAAAGAGCCCGTCTATCAACGGGCTCCTATAGTTACAACTTACTGTGTACAGTTAGCGAATAATGCCACGACTGGAGCTAGTCACAAAGTCGATTAACAGCTTTACTTGTTCATCATCAGACTCTTCAGCCAAAGCGGCTACCGCCTCTTCAACTGTGTGCCCTTTACGATAAAGGGTCTTATACGCTCTTCTCACCGCCATCTGGCTCTCTTTAGAGAAACCGCGACGCTTCATCCCTTCACTGTTCAAGCCACGAGGAATACCTGGCTGGCCAGATGCCATCACAAACGGAGGAACATCTTGCAAAATAAGCGAATAACCCGCAGTAAAAGCATGGGCGCCAATATGGACAAACTGATGTACACCGGTCAAGCCACCTAAAATAGCCCAATCGCCGACATGTACATGGCCTGCAATAGAGGCATTGTTAGACATGATCACATTGTTGCCAACAACACAGTCATGGGCGATATGAACATAAGCCATAAACAGGTTGTTTGAGCCTATTCGGGTTTCACCTTTATCTTGGGTCGTGCCACGATGTATCGTCACAGATTCACGAATGATATTGTTATCACCCATGATTAGACGTGTTGGCTCACCAGCGTACTTTTTGTCTTGGCAATCTTCACCCACTGAGGCAAATTGAAATATTTTATTGCCCTTACCAATAACCGTTGGCCCTTTCACGACAACGTGAGAACTTAACCAACAGTCATCACCAATTTCAACACCTGCACCGATATAGGTCCATGGGCCGATAGTGACATTGTTACCAATTTTGGCATCAGGGTGAATATACGCTAATTTATCTATCACTTGCTGATCTCTCTACGAGCACACATGATCTCCGCCGAACAAACTAGTTCGCCATCAACCTTAACCTCACCAGTGAACACCCCTATCCCTCGGCGCTCTTTAATCATCTTAACTTCAAAATGAAGCTGATCGCCAGGCTCAACAACACGCTTGAAACGAGCCTTGTCGATACCAGCAAAATAGTACAATGAATCTTCAGACGCTTCTTTCATGGTCTTATAAGCTAGAAGGCCAGTCGCTTGTGCCATCGCTTCCAAGATAAGTACACCAGGCATCACAGGTTGAACCGGAAAATGCCCCTGGAAAAAAGGTTCATTGATAGTGACATTTTTGATCGCATGCAGCGTCTCACCAGGTGTGTAATCCAACACTCGATCAATCAATAGAAACGGGTATCTATGGGGCAAAAAGCTCATGATCTCTTTGATATCCATAGTATTTAATTGTTCTGACACTCAATATTCCTCAAACTGCCTATAAGCAGTTAATCCTCTGTTTGAACACTTTTTTCGAGCCTCTTAACTCGTTGAAATAGTTCATCTAACTGTTTAAATCTAACGGTATTTCTACGCCATAATTTATTTGGCATCGCGACACTTGTTGATGTATAAACACCTGGCTCACGAATTTCGCTAGTGACATTCGTCCCACCGGAAACATGGGTACCATCAGCAAGCGTTAGATGGCCAGCAACCGCGCTATTTCCACCTATAATACAGTATTTTCCAATCTTAGTGCTGCCCGCAATAGTAGAGTTACCTGCTATCGCAACATTTTCACCAATAATATCGTTATGAGCTATCTGTACTTGGTTATCAAGGATAACACCATCGTGGATCTCTGTATGCTCAATCGCGCCGCGATCGACTGTAGTACTGGCACCTATCTCAACACGATTACCAATACGAACACCACCGGTTTGTGGGATCTTGATCCACTGACCACGTTCATTCGCATAACCAAAGCCATCAGAGCCGAGTACCGCACCTGAATGAATAATACAATCTTGTCCAAGATGAACATTGTGGTAGATAGTCACATTAGCCCAAAGGCGGGTGCCAGATCCTAAAATAGACTCTTGACCGATAACACAACCAGGACCCACTTGAACGTTTTCACCTAAGATAACATTCTCGCCAATCACCGCATTAGCGCCAATAGCCACACCTTCACCTAAGCTTGCACTTGGATCAATGACGGCAGATGCGTGAATACCAACAGCTGACTTAGGGGTGGTATCTAATAATTGAGCAACCCTGGCAAAGCCCACATAGGGGTCATTCAAAACCAGAGCATTACCACTAAAGCCATCAAGTGCTTTTGGTGAGATCAACACCGCGCTCGCTTGAGTCGTTTCAAGCTGAGCGCGATATTTAGGGTTCGCTAAAAAAGAGAGCTGCCCTTGGGCAGCATTTTCCAGTGTCGCGACACTGGAAATAACCAGTGTCTCATCACCTTGAATCTCAGCGTCGAGAGCTTCTGCAAGCTCTCTTAACGTGTAGCTATTCATCAATAATTAGCCTTTGTCGTTAACCTTTGCTTAGAGCATCAACAACTTTATTGCTAATGTCAGCAGTTGGCTTAACATAGATCACAGCACCACGTTGCAGCACCATGTCATAGCTCTCTTTCTCAGCAATTTTGTTGATAGCTTGCTGAACCTTAACTAATAGCTTGTTCTGCTCTTCACCTTGGCGACGACGCATATCTTCATCCAGCGCCTTACCTTTAAGTTGAAGCTCAGACTTCATTGACTCCATTTTACGAACCATCTCTGTTTTCTGAGTCTCGCTCATCAATGCACCATCACGTTGTTGCTTCTCTAGCATACCGCGCAGATCTTCCTGCATCTTTTGTACGCTAGCAACACGATCGCCAAACTCAGTTTTCAGTGTTTTACTTACCTGCTCGCGCTGGGGTAACTGTTCGAAAACGGCCTGCATGTCAACAACTGCAATCTTCTCTGCCTGTGCAGCTAAAGGGGCTGCTAGTAGAACCAAAACCGTCATCGCGCGATTAAACATTTTCATCAAAAATACTCCTTGTATTCAGCAAAACTTGCCGAGATATCTTTATTTAATTAGTTAGAATTTAGAAAGTTTTACCAATATTGAATGAGAAGATCTCAGTTTGATCATCCTCATACTCTTTAAGTGGCCATGCCAGGCTAAACACCATAGGTCCCATCGGTGACAACCATTGTACACTCATACCCCATGAGGCACGGATCCGAGCCGGATCTGAGTAATCCTCTAGCTTATCAAATTCGTGAGCCGGAAGGTATCTATATGAATCATAATCAAACTCGGTGTCCCATACGTTACCCGCATCAAGGAAGAAACTGGTTCGTACTGAGTTTGTATATGCCTCATCTAAGAAAGGCGTCGGTACTATAAGCTCCATGCTAGCAGTTGCAATCGCATTACCACCAATAGAGCGACCTGAACTCACCTGGATCTGGTTAGGATCACCTGGCAAGTAACAACCATCACCCGATGGATCTGGTGAGCAAGGCTCTAAACCGCGAGTCAAATAAAATGAACGTGGCCCCACTGAGTTAGACTTAAATCCACGCAGTGAGCTACTACCACCTGAGTAATAGTTCTCCCAAAATGGTAAGATCTGATCGTTATCTTCAAACTGACCATAACCATTACCGTAACCCAAGCGTGCCTTAGTTAATAGCACAAAGCTGTGATTTCGAGTGATTGGGAAATAGAAGCTAGTATCTAAATCGGCTTTAAAATACTGCAGATCTGAACCAGGAACGGTCATTTTTGTACTTAAACGCTGTGATGAACCATCCGATGGAAAAGTCCCTCGGTTTAGCGTACTACGGTACCAGCCCAAGTTTGCTTCAAAGTTATCGAAAGAGAGAGATGCATTAGGATCGTCACTATCACGATAGATATTATAGAAACGCAGTGCTTGCTCATAAGCTGAAATTTCAGAAATTTCGTTATGACGGTAGCCTAAACCACCATTGATACGGTTATATTCGTTAATCGGGAAACCTGAGTTAACCGCAATACCATATGAGCTGTTTTTATAAGCTTCTAAGTTCGCTTCATCTGCATCAAACTCATTCCAGTAGATGCTTCCACCTAAGCTCACCCCATCTTTAGTAAAGTAGGGATCGGTGAAAGAGAGATTAACGTTCTTAGAATACTTGTTGGTATTTAAGTTAATACCCGCCTGATTACCTGTACCTAAGAAGTTGCTCTGCTGCACACCAAACTGCAGGCTCATGCCCGATTCAGTACCGTAACCAATACCCGCATTAAAGGAGCCTGATGGCTGCTCTTTCACATTAAAGGCAACATCAACTAGATCGTCAGTACCCGGAACTTGAACCGTTTCAGTATCAACAGTTTCAAAATAACCAAGTCGATTCAGACGAGCTTTTGATTGCTCAACTTGAGCTGAGTTTAACCAAGCGCCTTCCATCTGACGAAGCTCACGGCGCATCACCTCATCTTTAGTTACCTGGTTACCAGAAAAATTAATGCTACGAACATAAACTCGTTTACCCGGCTTGATGTTAACGTTCAGACTGACCTCTTTGGTCTCATCATCAATTTCTGGGAAAGTTTTCACTTCTGGATAAGCGTAACCAAAACGGCCAAGGTACTTGCCATACATCTCTTCGGCAAAGGTCACATCGGCGCCATTATAGGTATCCCCAGCTTTAATCGGAAGGATCGCTTTCATCAGCTTCTCACGTCCCATCAGGTCACCAGTTAAGTTAACCTCTTTAACCTTATACGGCTCACCTTCATTGACGTTAATCGTGATGTAGAGCCCTTTACGATCCGGCGTCATGGTGACTTGCGTAGAGGTCACATCAAAGCGGATATAACCACGGTTGTGATAGAAAGATTTGACGGTTTCAAGATCTGCTTGCAGTTTTTGTTTCTGGTAGCGACGCTCACCAAATAGATCCCACCATGCCACAAAGTCTTTTAACTCAAGCATGCCTGTCAGTTCTGCATCACTGAAGACTTCATTACCAACAAAGTTAATCTGCTTAATTTCAGCAGCTAAACCTTCGGTAAAGTTGAATTTTAACTCAACACGATTACGAGGCAAATTAATGACTTGAGCTTCTACTTTGGCGCCATACTTACCAACACCATAGTAAAAATCTTGTAGGCTTTTCTCGATACCAGACAGCATAGTGCGGTCGAGTGCTTCACCGGTTTTCACTCCGGATCCATCTAAGCTCTCCTGCAGCTGCTCATCTTTAATATCTTTGTTGCCTTCGAAAGTAACGGCACTGATTGTTGGTCTCTCTTTGACCGTAACAACCAACACCCCACCATCCCGACTCACTTCAATATGTTCAAAGTTAGTGGAGGCGTACAAGCTTTTGATCGCTTGACGAAGTTTAAGTTCATCAACAGTATCACCAACCTTGACTGGAATTGTCAGTAAGGCTGCACCAAGAGCTACACGCTGTAGACCTTGAACTTGAATATCTGTGACTTCAAAAGGCTGGAATGTATCTGCCCAACCGTTCCCTGATAAAGACGCACCGACTAATACCATCGAGGCAAAAAGTTTATTCAATCTCATAGAGCACTTCTAATTATATGTGTGTCCTTGCTCAGAGTCGGGAGAAATCATTGAAAAGCGCAATGCTCATCAACATTAGCAGCATAGCTGCCCCAAATCTGAATCCAATTTCCTGAACCTTTTCTGGTACAGGCCTGCCTGTGATCACTTCAACGAAGTAATATAACAGATGTCCCCCATCAAGCACTGGTAAAGGTAATAAATTGATAATACCTAAGTTAACGCTGATTAACGCGAGGAAACCTAAAAAGTAAACCAATCCATAGTTAGCACTACTACCCGCACCTTGTGCAATGGATATTGGTCCACTTAAATTTTTCACCGAAACGTCGCCGGAGATCAACTTGCCAATCATCTTAAAGCTGACATCGACAAGTTGCCATGTTTTATCTGCCGCTACCGCAAAAGATTCGATAAAACCATATTCCAGCTGGAGTTTCATGCTCTCAGGCCAAGCAGCTTGAGTTGGAGCGATTCCTATCACTCCCTCAATCTCGCCCTGAGCGCCTTTTCTTTCATGGGGGGTAACGATAAATTTAAGCTGCTCGCCACCACGTCTCACCATTAGCTCTACAGGTTTATTTGCAGAAGACTTTATCACTTCAACAAAGCCATCCCAACTCTGATAAGGCTCGCCATTCATTGAGACTAAACTGTCGCCGACTTCAATACCGGCAGCTGCTGCAGCACCATCTGGACTAACAAGGCCTAATACTGGTGTAATAGCAGGCCTATAGATACCTAAACCTAATGAGGTAATTGGCGACTCTTTATCTGGATCAAACTGCCAGTTTTTAGTATCTAATGTATAGGTTTTACCTAAATTTAACGGGGTTGAGTCGTTAACTTCACTGTTTTGGCTCATGGGTCTAAGCGTTAACGCTATCTCTGGATCACCAATATGACCAACTAAGGCATAGGTCACCTCTTCCCAATTTCTCACTGTTTTTCCACCCACAGAGGTTATCTGCATCGGCTCTTGCACCTGAATCAGCTCTGCAGGCGTATTCTTTGTAGTGGTATCTATGACAGGTTTGATTGATGGGACACCAATCAAATACATAAAGTACAAAGCAATAATAGCGAAAATAAAGTTAGCTAGCGGTCCTGCGGCAACGATAGCAATGCGCTGCCACACAGATTTGCGATTAAATGCCTGCTCTTTAAGCTCCTCAGGAACATCATCGACTCTCTCATCGAGCATCTTAACATAGCCGCCAAGCGGGATAAGCGCGATGACATACTCTGTCCCGTCTTTACCCACTTTACGCCAAATCGCCTTACCGAAACCGATAGAGAAACGCTCGACCCTAACACCACAGCGTCTGGCAACCCAAAAATGGCCATATTCATGTGCAGTAATTAATATACCTAACGCAATGATAAAGGAACCTAAGTTCCATAAAAAATCGATCATTCCCTTCCTCAGAGATCAGTTAAATCTTATTTACCCATTCTGAAGCATAGGTACGAGTCTGTACATCCAATGCTAAAATGTCATCAATACTGTTTAGTGCTTGTTTTGCAACCTGACTTAAACAGGTTTCATTCACTTTAGCAATATCGGTAAACTTAATTTTATTATCTAAAAACGCGGCAACTGAAATTTCATTGGCTGCATTTAATATTGTGGTGGCTTCCTGTCCTTGGTTACAAGCATCGATTGCTAATGCCAAACAGGGAAAACGAGTAAAGTCAGGTTCTAAGAAGCTTAACTGTCCGACTTTGAAAAAGTCTAAAGGTTCAACTCCAGAGTTAATTCTTTGTGGATAGGACATGCAATGTGCAATCGGTGTACGCATATCCGGGTTGCCTAACTGAGCGATAACAGAGCCATCACGGTACTGAACCATCGAGTGGATAACGCTTTGAGGGTGAATAACTACTTTCAGTTGCTCAGCCGATGCATTAAATAGCCAGCGCGCCTCAATATACTCAAGGCCCTTATTCATCATACTGGCTGAATCAACAGAGATCTTGCGCCCCATGGACCAATTAGGATGTTTACAAGCCTGAGCAGGTGTCATCTGAGGCAATGAGCTTAACGGTGATGTCAAGAACGGTCCTCCAGATCCCGTAAGCAAGATATGGGAGATCCCAGCTTCATCTAAATCACAGAAACCGATCTCTTGCTGTACTGGCTCAGGGAGTGCTTGAAAAATAGCGTTATGTTCACTGTCAACAGGCAGTACTTGAGCACCAGACTTTTTCATCTCTTCAATAAAGAGACGACCGGACATCACCAATGACTCTTTATTCGCCAAGAGTACACGTTTACCCGCTTTAACCGCTGCTAACGTAGGCACCAATCCTGCCGCCCCAACAATCGCAGCCATCACAGTATCTACACAGCTTGAAGTCACAATACTTTCAAGCTGCGACTCCCCTGTTGTCACCTCAATCTTTAAACTTGGTGACAGGCGTTCCTGCAAAGATTTTGCAGCCTGCTCATCGACCATATGCGCGACTTTGGGTCTGTACTGTTCGCATAGAGCCATCATCTTATCAACATTAGTATTAGCGACTAAGGCGTAAACTGAATATGTTTCAGGGTTACTGGCAATAACGCTGAGCGTGCTAGCGCCTATGGAGCCAGTCGCTCCCAAAATCACCATGCTTTGCATAAAGTTACATCCAAAATGCGATATAGATTAGTGTAAATATAGGCAGTGCGGCCGTTAAGCTATCAATACGATCTAGCACCCCACCGTGACCTGGTAATATCTTGCCAGAATCTTTAATCTGAGCAACACGTTTAAACATGCTCTCAGACAAGTCGCCAACGGCAGAAACCAAGGCCACAAAAAGTGTTACACAAACCAGTAAGCCTAACTCCTGCTCAGGAGAAACCTGCATTATTCCAACCACTATCAACATACTCATGGCTAAACCGCCAACTAAGCCTTCGATAGTTTTAGCTGGGCTCACATTTGGCATTAACTTAGTACGACCCAATGCCTTTCCTGCAAAGTAAGCGCCACTATCGGTTGCCCATACGACTAGCATCACTAGAAAGACAAGAGAGCCGCCATAGTATGGATCGACTTGAGTGCTCAATCCCTTAAGTGCAACAAGAGCCGTATAGCATGGGATCAATGTGAGTTGTCCAAACATAGACTTAAACATGTGACTTTTTTGCCACAATGCAGCGCTTTTAGGGAAAGATATCACCAAAAGAAATGCAACAGCCCACCAGATAGCACCAATGAGAATAATCGAAAGAAATACAGGATGAAGTTGACCTTTAAACCAAAGTTCATCACTTGGAACAAACAGATTAAGTGCTACAAGCAAAACACCTATGGTGATGGTGAAGCTCCACTGCGTCATTTGACAGCGTTTATCGATTATCTGCCCCCACTCCTTGGCTGCGATCAGAAATACACCTATAAGAGCCCAGGAGAAGTATTCTGTGGGGAGCCCAAAAATAGCCCCCAAAACCAAGGGAATTAACCAAATTGCCGTTATTATTCGTTGTTTTAGCAAAACTGTCCCTCTAAATTATTTATTTTCTTGCAACGACTCTATTTGACAGCCTGTCAAACCAAATCGACGTTGCCTTGAAGCAAAGGTCGCTACTGCCTGCTTAAAAGCATGCTCATCGAAATCCGGCCATAGCGTATCAGTAAACACTAGCTCTGCGTAGGCAGCTTGCCAGAGAACAAAGTTACTGATGCGGTAATCGCCACCTGTACGGATCATTAAATCAACTTCAGGCTGATTTTGCATGCTTAAATGTTGGCTAAGGGCCTCTTCAGTGAACTGATTGCTGTTCATTTCACCAGATTGTACTTTTTCAGCTAATGTTTTAGCCGCTTGCATGATATCCCAACGACCACCATAGTTAGCAGCCACATTGAGAACCATGCCAGTATTCTCAGCAGTTTTCTCTTCTGCCGCAGCGATCTGCTTCTGTAGTCGTTCTGAAAAACGGCTAATATCACCGATGATATTCAATCTTACGCCGTTTTTATGTAGCAACTTAATCTCTCGTTGAAGCACGGTAAAAAACAGCTCCATCAAGAGGGTCACCTCTTTATCGGGTCTACGCCAATTTTCACTCGAAAAGGCAAACAGTGTTAACGAGTCAATCCCCATCTCTCTGGCAGTACTTACCGCACGCCTCACTGTTTTTACACCCGCTTTATGCCCCATGACCCTAGGCTTACCCTGCGCCTGCGCCCAGCGACCATTACCATCCATAATGATGGCAACATGCTTGGGAATAGACAGCTTAACAAGTTCTGCGAGCTCTTCAGCAGAGAACTCAGGACCAGATTGGGAGTCGATCGACATCTATTACAACCCTTTAAATAGACAAACGCCGTGTAGTATACCTCTACACGGCGTCTGAACTCTAGTTTCTTAGTCCTAGATTAGACTTCCATCAACTCTGCTTCTTTTGCAGCCAATATCTCATCAATCAGTTTAATGTGTGCATCGGTAAACTTTTGCACTTCATCTTCACTGCGGTGTACATCATCTTCTGTACACTCTTTCTCTTTCTCTAGGGCTTTAACATCTGAGTTAGCGTCACGACGAACGTTACGAACAGCGATACGGCCGTTTTCAGCTTCAGCACGAACCACTTTGATAAGGTCTTTACGACGCTCTTCAGTTAATGCAGGAAGCGGCACTCTGATTGTTGCACCAGCAGACATAGGGTTTAGACCTAGATCTGAGCTCATGATCGCCTTCTCTACAGCTGGGATCATCGTGCTATCAAATACTGAAATAGCCAGAGTACGTGAATCTTCAATAGAAACATTACCCACTTGCTTTAGTGGCGTTAAAGAGCCGTAGTAAGGCACTTTAATCGAATCTAGTAGGCTTGGATGTGCACGGCCAGTACGAACCTTAGCCATCTGTGTCTTAGTCGCTTCAACGCATTTATCCATGCGATCCTGAGCATCTTTCTTAATTTCGTTTAGCACGTTAATTATCCTTTATAAGTCTCTGAATGCTTAATCTATCTAATCTAAAGCTAACGTATCAATGACAAGCTTACTCGGGACGGCTTGCCCTGATCATAGTCCCTTCATGCTCACCCATAATAACGCGGCGTAGAGCACCAGGTTTGTTCATGTTAAATACCAATAGAGGCATATCGTGATCTCTCGCCATGGTAAACGCAGCAAGATCCATCACTTTTAATTCTTTTTCAAGTACTTCATCGTAACCCATTTCGTCGTACTTTACTGCATCTGGATTTTTAACAGGGTCATCTGAGTAAACGCCGTCTACTTTTGTGCCCTTTAAAACGACTTCAGCTTCGATCTCAATACCGCGTAAACAGGCAGCAGAGTCAGTTGTGCAGAATGGATTACCAGTACCCGCAGCAAAAATAACAACACGGCCGGATTTTAGTAAGCTAATCGCTTCTGCCCAGTTATAATCATCACATACGCCTTTAAGCGGAATTGCAGACATCAGTCTTGCATTTACATAGGCACGGTGCAATGCATCACGCATCGCCAAGCCGTTCATCACAGTTGCTAGCATACCCATGTGATCACCCACTACGCGGTTCATACCAGCCTGTGCTAGCCCTTCCCCACGAAATAAGTTACCACCACCGATAACAACACCTACCTGAATGCCAAGCTCAACCAGTTCTTTTATCTCCTGAGCCATACGATCCAACACTTTAGGATCTATGCCAAAGCCTTCTTCGCCCATTAGGGCTTCACCACTGAGTTTAAGAAGAATACGTCGAAATGCAGGTTTAGGATTCGTGCTCATTGTTATTGTCCTGATTTTTGCCGATAGGTAAAATACGATAAGACCGCAGCGGTTGCTACGGTCTTAGGGGTGCTTGATTAAGGAGATTAAGCCTTAGTAGCAGCGATTTGTGCAGCAACTTCTGCAGCAAAATCTTCTTCTTTTCTCTCGATACCTTCGCCAACTTCTAAACGAATGAAGTTTGAAACGCTAGCGCCTTTCTCTTTAAGAACTTCACCAACAGTTTTCTTAGGTTCCATGATGTAAGCTTGGCCAGTAAGAGAAACTTCACCGGTAAACTTCTTCATACGGCCGATAACCATCTTCTCAGCGATTTCAGCAGGCTTGCCTTCGTTCATAGCGATTTCGATTTGAAGTGCTTTTTCTTTCTCAACAACTTCAGCAGGAACGTCAGAAGGGTTAACATACTCAGGCTTAGAAGCAGCAACGTGCATTGCAACGTGCTTTAGAGTCTCTTCATCAGCTTCACCGGTTACAACAACACCGATACGCTCACCGTGACGGTATTGAGCAAGGTTTGCACCATCGATGTACTCTACGCGACGTACGTTGATGTTCTCACCGATTTTCGCAACAAGAGCAACACGAGTCTCTTCGAACTGAGCTTTCAGATCTTCGATTGTTACTTTAGATGCAGCAGCAACGTCTAGCACTTCGTTAGCGAAAGCTAGGAAGTTAGAATCTTTTGCTACGAAGTCAGTTTGACAGTTAACTTCTAACAGCGCGGCATAACCTTCGCCATTCTTAATTAGGATTGTACCTTCAGCAGCGATGTTACCTGCTTTCTTAGCAGCCTTTGCAGCACCGCTCTTACGCATGTTATCAATCGCTAGTTCGATGTCACCGGCTGTTTCAGTCAGTGCTTTTTTACAGTCCATCATGCCAGCGCCAGTGCGGTCACGAAGTTCTTTAACTTGGGCAGCAGTAATTGCCATTGTTAAATCCTCTACAGATAATTCTACAAATTCACTAGATATAAAACAGGGGCCAGTCATGTTAGATGAGAGGGCCCCTGTTCACCAATCAAGTATCTTGGTTAATATGGGAGATGAAAATCATCAGCCTTATTATTCAGCTTCGACGAAACCGTCTTGCTCAGCTTGTACAGCTAGGTCTTGACCACGGCCAGCTTTAGCAGCGGCAGCAACAGACTCAGTGTATAAACGGATAGAACGCATTGCGTCATCGTTACCAGGAACGATGTAGTTGATACCGTCTGGAGAAGAGTTAGTATCAACAACAGCTACAACTGGGATACCCAAGTTATTAGCTTCTTTAATAGCGATATGCTCATGGTCAGCACCGATAACGAAGATAACGTCAGGTAGGCCGCCCATGTTCTTGATACCACCAAGAGATTTTTCTAACTTCTCAAGCTCACGAGTACGCATAAGCGCTTCTTTCTTAGTAAGCTTGTCGAAAGTACCGTCAACAGACTGGCTCTCAAGATCTTTAAGACGCTTGATTGATTGACGAACTGTTTTCCAGTTAGTCAACATACCGCCTAACCAGCGGTGATCAACGTAGTACTGATCACAAGAGATAGCAGACTCTTTGATAGCTTCGCTTGCAGCACGCTTAGTACCAACAAAAAGAACTTTACCTTTCTTTGATGCAACATTGCTGATGAAAGCAAGTGCTTCATTGAACATAGGCACAGTGTGCTCTAGGTTGATGATGTGAACACCATTACGAGCACCGAAGATGAATGGCTTCATCTTTGGGTTCCAGTAACGAGTCTGGTGACCGAAGTGAACACCGGCTTGTAGCATGTCGCGCATTGAAACTGTAGTCATTTTAATACCTTAATAATTTAGGGGTTAGACCTCCACGTATCCCATATCTCCGACCTTCTAGAGGCACCCCGGAGAATGTGTCGACACGTGTGTGATTTAGTATTTACAAGTTAGCCATGTATAATGGCCGCCATCTTAACTCCTCACCCCCAAGCAAGTTGCTAGAATTCTAAATGCAGAGCATGAAGAGTCACTTCGCATTTGCGAAAAGAGGTGCTAGAGTCAAACATAACGGCGCGCTTTATACCATATTAGGATTACAAACACAAATTTTTGATGTAAATTGCACGCTGAATTCGTCATGAAATAACCCCCGAGAGATAGCTTAATGAGTATAGTGATAAAGACTGCTGAAGAGATTGAAAAGATGCGCGCCGCGGGCAAGCTGGCTTCTGAAGTTCTAGAGATGGTAGCCCCTTTTGTAAAGGTGGGTGTGACGACGAATGAGCTTAATGAAATTTGCGCAAAATTCACTGAAGAGAACGGTGCTATCTCTGCCCCTCTCGATTATCACGGTTTTCCAAAATCGATCTGCACATCGGTCAATGATGTTATCTGCCACGGCATCCCAAATGATCGCCCACTAAAAGACGGTGACATCGTCAATCTAGATATCACCGTAATTAAAGATGGTTATCATGGTGACACCTCTAAAATGTTCCTTATCGGCGATGTTAGTGCTAAAGATATGCGCCTTTGCCGCGTGGCTCAAGAGAGCCTATACGCCAGTATCAAGAAAGTTCGTCCTGGAATGAAATTAGGCGAAATTGGCACCATTGTAGAGAAGTTCGTCAAAGGTAAGAAAACAGGCCTTGAAAAGTACAGCATTGTCAAAGATTACTGTGGCCACGGCATCGGCGCGGGTTTCCACGAAGAGCCTCAGGTCATGCATTACAAAAACAATGACAAAACTGTTTTACGTCCAGGTATGTGCTTTACCATTGAACCTATGATCAATGCCGGACGCCACACCTGTATCCTAGATAAAGAGGATAACTGGACTGTAACGACCTCTGATGGTAAAAAATCAGCTCAGTGGGAACATACACTGCTAGTGACTAAAACAGGGGTCGAGGTATTAACACTTCGTGCAGAAGAGGACTTCCCACGGATAATTAATCACTAATCTCAAACAGACTGATGACCTAATCAGTGCAGCTTTTAGCAACTGATTAGGTCATGTTTAGCGTATTTCAAGGGACTCGATGACCACTTCACCAGCGCTACTCGCCAAAGCAGCACTACTCGAACAAAATAATGAACTACTCTCTCAATTTCGTCTTAAGGGAGATATCAAACAATTAGTGGCTCAACGCTGTCACTTTGTCGACCAGCTTTTGCAACAACAATGGACCGAACAAAAACTCGACACTTTTCCTATCGCACTGATCGCCGTTGGCGGTTATGGCAGAGCTGAACTACACCCTCAATCAGATATTGACCTGCTGTTTCTTATCGATTCACAGCTTAGCCCAAACGCTGAAACCGCACTCAGCGAATATATCGCTTTTCTATGGGACGCAGGCCTTGAAGTTGGACACAGTGTTCGCAGTATTAAGGAGACGATTGAACAGGGGAAGAGCGACGTCACCATAGCCACAAACCTAATTGAATCAAGGTTATTATCCGGCCCAAACGCCTTATATCAAGCTTTATACGCAAGTATCAGGGATGATGAATTCTGGCCGCCAAGCAAGTTCTATATCGCCAAACGAGATGAACAATTTGCCCGCCATGCCAAAGCCAGTGCTTTCGACCTTGAGCCGAACCTGAAAACCTGTCCTGGCGGATTAAGGGATATTCATACTGTTGCTTGGGTGGCAATGCGTTACTTTGATGCCTCAAAAACAGAAGATCTGGTTGGCCATGGTTTCTTAGAGCCCGATGAACTGGAAGAGCTGCTGGAGTGTCAATCATTCCTGTGGGAGCTCAGGTTTGCCCTGCATATCATCTCAGGCAGAGATGAAAACCGATTATTGTTCGATCTTCAACGCCAAGTCGCAGATCTTCTCGGTTATGAAGATTCGACTCAACTGGGTGTTGAGCAGATGATGAAGCGTTACTATCAAACGGTTCGCCGTGTGATGGAACTCAATCAGATGCTACTGCAACTGTTTAAACGAGCAACTCTTGGCCATACTAAAGCCCTTGAAATAAAACCAATAAATCAAAACTATCAGCTACGTGGAAGTTTTATTGAAAGCTTAAACGAGCCGCTATTTGATAATCCAGTTGAAATTTTAAACCTGTTCTTGCTCGCTGCTAAAAACTCCAATATTCAAGGGATTTATGCACCAACACTAAGAAGCCTAAGAAAAGCAAGACGCTCGTTAACTCGACCTTTAATGGAGGTTCCAGAGTGCCGCGCCGTGTTTTCAGAGATATTGCGTCACCCTCGCGGCATAGCATCACTCTCATTAATGCATAGACATGGGGTGCTATCGTCATACCTGCCTGCTTGGCGGGAGATTGAAGGTCAGATGCAATTTGATCTATTCCATGCTTACACTGTCGATGAGCACACCCACAGACTTTTGCAAAATATTGATAGGTTCTCCCAAACTGAGCAGAAAGAGGAGTTTCCCTTAGGCTCAGTACTTATCAATCAACTCCCTAAAAAAGGGCTCTTGGTGTTGGCCGCCATTTTTCATGATATTGGTAAAGGCCGAGGTGGCGACCACAGTAAGTTAGGTGCTGTAGACGCTCTGGAGTTCTGTAAACTACATGATCTTAACGATCATGATGGCCGACTGGTTAGCTGGCTGGTTGAGAATCATTTAGTCATGTCTGTCACCGCTCAAAGACGCGATATATCCGATCCTGATGTGGTTGGAGAGTTTGCCGATAAAGTGCGTGATGCGGTACACCTTAGCTATCTCTACTGCCTAACAGTGGCAGATATATGTGCCACCAATGAAAAAACCTGGAATAGCTGGAAGGGCTCGTTACTTAGAGATCTCTACTTCTCAACACAGAGGGTGCTTGCCCGAGGTAAAGAGAAACCTGTCGATATTCGTGCTCGAGTCCGAGAGCATCAGGCTAAAGCAAAAAAAGAGCTACTCAGACGTGGCGTGAAAGAAAAAGGCATAGACACACTTTGGCAGAGGTTTAAAGCTGACTATTTTTTAAAACATCAAGCTAACCAGATAGCTTGGCACTGTGATGCGATTTTAAAACATAAGCAGACTGAACCCTTAGTACTTATCTCCAAACACACCACTCGTGGCGGAACTGAGCTATTTATCTACGGTCAGGATAAACCTAAGCTGTTCGCCACTGTCATGGCGGTTTTGGATAATAAGAATATCGATGTTCATGATGCCACCGTTATGGCCTCAAAAGATGGTTATGTACTCGACTCCTTCGTCATTCTTGAACAGGATGGAACACCGGTATCTCAAATTTCACGGATCCAGAGTCTCAGAAAAGCCCTCATAAAAGCGCTCAACAGCGATACGGCTAAGTTACCTAAGTTCAAAAAACTATCACGCCAGATGAAACCTTTTAATGTGCCTACTCGGGTGAGTTTCCTGCCCTCACGGCGCAGCAGTACAAGTATGATGGAGCTTATCGCACTGGATAGCCCAGGGTTACTGGCAAAAGTAGGAGATATTTTATATCGCTGTCAGATCCGGTTACTGGCAGCAAAAATCACCACCATAGGTGAACGGGCCGAAGACTTTTTTATGCTGCAAAATATCGATGGTGAAGAGCTTAATTCAGAGCAGAAGATTTTGCTTCAGGAGAGCCTAATTAAGGCATTTTCAAAGCAAGCTAGGAGTTAATAGTAAGAGAAATAGGTTATCAGTTTGCTGATGAATCATCAGAAAAGTGTCAGTTTGCATGAATTATACTAATTGATTCTTTTATATTTCCTTAGAGCAAAACAATTTTAGACGACTTGAGTATATAATCATTTTTCGACAAATTTAATCAATGACACAATTGGGAGATTTTAATGGAGGCTTTACGCCAACGCATAGAAGCAGCTTTTGAAGTGCGCGCAGAGATTAGTCCAAGTACAGTGGAGCCAAGTGTACGTGCAGATGTTGAGAAAGCAATTAACATGCTGGACACTGGTGAAGCTAGAGTTGCTGAAAAGATTGATGGGCAATGGCATGTTCACCAATGGCTGAAGAAAGCCGTATTACTCTCATTTCGTATCTTCGATAATGCTGTTATCGATGGAGCAGAAACTAAGTACTTCGATAAAGTACCAATGAAGTTTGCCGATTACGATGAAGCACGCTTCAGAGAGGAGGCGATTCGCGTCGTCCCACCAGCAGCCGTCCGTAAAGGCTCTTTTATCGGCAAAAATACCGTATTGATGCCTTCATATGTCAACCTTGGAGCGTATGTTGATGAAGGCTCTATGGTCGATACATGGGCGACAGTTGGCTCATGTGCTCAGATAGGTAAAAATGTGCACCTTTCTGGTGGCGTTGGCATAGGCGGCGTATTAGAGCCACTACAGGCCGGACCTACCATTATTGAAGATAACTGCTTTATCGGAGCACGCTCAGAAGTCGTTGAAGGTGTAATTGTAGAAGAGGGTAGCGTTATCTCTATGGGCGTATACCTAGGACAAAGTACACGTATTTTTGATCGCGAAACGGGTGAAATTCACTACGGACGAGTTCCTGCAGGCTCTGTCGTCGTATCAGGTACCCTTCCCTCTAAATGCGGAACTTATAACCTGTACGCTGCAATAATAGTGAAGAAAGTCGACGCTAAAACTCGCGCCAAAGTGGGGATCAACGAACTACTCAGAATCGTTGACTAAATCTTTTAGCCGTTAAATAATGACTTCGAGTAAACAAAATCCCATCTTTTGATGGGATTTTTATTCTAGTTCCAATCAGTATAATACCAATCAATATAAAGATTTGATCGCTCAGCGAGAGTTTAGCGGTCCTGAGGCAAGGTCCTTAATTGCTCCTGCATTAATGACATTCACCACATCCATGTGGCTTCCAACGAGTGAAGAGCATAGTTATTCTACGGTTAAGCTCGTTAACGCAGGATCAGCATCGCTAAGACTCGCCTGTAAGGAGTGTTTTTGGCTGCCTATTTCTTCGTTGAATGAACTCACAAGGGAACAACCATTCTATCATCCATTCGCCTTGAATTAGTTTGCCAAAAGGCACTCTGAGTAGATCAACTGCTTATACTGATTGGTATATCACCTCAAAAACACACTTTGTAACCCCTAGACACAGCCTGATCCCAATTCCACATTCCGATACACTTAGCTACATTTTTCATACAACATTTCCCCTGAAAACCCGCTTTACTAAGTAGCATCTAAGACGAAAGAAACTAGGAGCTCCCCATGAAAAAGTACCTCGCAATTGCAACACTAATCCTAACACCACTTGCCTTTAATGCCTCTGCAGCAATGCACCCACAACTTGAAAAAACACTTGTCGACGTCTGTAAAGCAGGTGCCAGCAACAAGATGTACCAATTACGCCATACAGTAAAAACTAACCGAATTAATGAGAAACGAATCTACCCTCGCTTGGTCTGTAACGGTGAAACATTCCATCAATTTGCACTTAATCAGGGGGCTGATAAAACAGCAAAACGAATTGGTAAATTTATGAAAGGAACGGTCACTATTAAAGATATTGCCATGACCTATGGCTCTGACGAAATATTGGCAGTAAATTACTAAACATTGCAAGAAATTAGCGTAATGTAATAAAAAGAGCCTTTGCGGCTCTTTTTTTATGTCAGCAATTATAATTTAAAATCAACTCTACATATTAAAAGACAACGGTTTTATTCCCATAAACAATCACCTCTTCATGCACAACTAACTGTAGTGCCTTACTCAAAACACTTTTTTCAACATCTCGACCATTTTTCGCCAGATCTTCAGCACTATAGCTATGATCAACGGGTATAACATCTTGTTTAATAATAGGGCCTTCATCTAGGCAGTTATTAACGAAGTGTGCTGTTGCACCAATAATCTTGACGCCTCGCTCCCAGGCCTGACGATAGGGCGATGCACCAATAAATGCAGGCAGAAAAGAGTGGTGAATATTAATGATCCTATTAGGAAATTGCTCTACAAATTCCGGCGTTAATATCCGCATAAACTTAGCTAAAACCAAGTAATCAGGCTCGTACTCGTTAATCACTTCCACTATCTTTTTCTCATGTTCAACACGAGTACACCCTTCATGAGAGACAAAATGAAAAGGGATATCAAACTTATCAGCAAGAGGTTGCAGATTTTGGTAATTACCTACAATGGCTGCGATCTCTACATCTAAACCGCCATAGTATGCTTTCATTAAAATATCACCTAGGCAATGAGCCTCTTTAGTGACTAAAATAACAATTCGTTTTTTATCAGTATTCACCAACTTTATACTGCTAGAGTCAGGCAGCACCTCTTCAAGATCAGCTAAGATTAAACTGTCGTTAAACTCCCCCTCTAACTCTGCACGCATAAAAAACCGACCTTGAACATTATCAACAAATTCACTGTTTTTAATAATATTCAACTGATGGCTAAAACATACCCCAGTTATTTTTGTGATTAAACCCTGAGCGTCGGCGCACTCCGTGATCAATACCTTACGTTCCATACCTTACTACCCCAACACTAAAGAATTAAAACTTTTCACCTGCAAAAAATCATCAAAGACGCCTATCAATATATCGCTGAAGTAATCTACGAATACTTTCAGCTTTCGTCCCATACACTAGTTGTACTCCGTTACCTACCAAGATAACCCCTTTAGCGCCTAACTGATTCAATTTATCTTTATCAATTAATTCAGGTTTCTTAACACTCATTCGCAAACGGGTCAGACAAGCACTCAATTCAAGGATGTTTTTCCTCCCTCCTAACGCGCGCACTATACTAGGGATATCCGCTTTCATCCCATCAGTATGAACCACTCTTCCAGGTGTCTTAAGATCAAAAAATAATATCGACCCTCTAAAGATTAGGTAATAAAGCACACCGGTTATGGGGCCCAATATCAGGAACCATTCAGCTCTCTGAGCGTTTCCGAGTAAAAGAGTAAAATCCACAACTCCATGGGAAAAAACGATACTATGATGAATATCCAATAAGATACATACCCAGTAGGCTAATCCAGTTAGCAGCGCATGTATTAAAAACAGTAAAGGCGCCACAAAAAGAAAAGCAAACTCAATGGGCTCAGTCACCCCTGTCAGCCAACAAGCTGTGGCGGCTGAGATCATGATCCCCGCCACTCGATTTCTTTGATCTTTATCAGCGCAGCGCCATATGGCTAATGCAGCGGCAGGCAGGCCCCACATCTTAATAAGATACCCTCCCGCTAAATTACCTGCCAATGGGTCGCCAGCTAAATAACGAGCAACCTCGCCTCTTACGACCTCACCATCTCTAAAGTATTGACCAAATTCTAGGTAAAAAGGAGCATTCCAAATATGGTGTAAGCCCAAAGGAATAAGCAGACGCTCAACCGCACCATAGAGTGCAAATGCTTCTGCAGGCTTTTGATAAACTACCCAGTTTGATAACCTCTCAATCCAAGCCGACATAGATGGCCATATCAGGATAAACAGATAAGCAAGCAAGATACAAAGAGGGATCATTAATAGCGGGGCACTTCGTCGACCTTCAAAAAATGAGAACACTACAGGGAGGCGTAAGCGCTCACTCTGTGACACGGCAAGGCAAGTGATAGCTCCCACTAACATGCCGCCCGCTATTCCTGTATCTATGGTTTCAACTCCCCACAACGCTCTGGTTTGCAGGTGATATATATCCGCCAATGCCGCCATGCTAGACAGATATACACCAAAGCCAAAAACCGCACTGAATGCGGCAATACCTTGATCCCGACAAAATCCAATAGCAACAGCCACAGCAAATAGCATCGGCATCATACTAAAGATAAGGTTACCGACGGTCAGCATAATGACATTAACAATATCAGGAATAAAAGGCAGCGGACTCTTCGCTAAACCAAGCATCACTCCAGCTGCCGGCAAGATAGCAATAGGAATAAGCAGTGCTTGGCTCAGCCTTTGAGCAAACCTAAACCAGTGCTCTTGAAGATAGGTTAAGAGGTTTCGATATCGATTTGGGTGTTCCAGATCTGTAGCCATGCTTTGGCACTTACCTCAGGTTCCATCGTTTCACAGGCATCAATCTTCAATAGTCGTCCAATACGATGCGCCCCCAACTCAGTTAATAACTCATCAAACTGTATTCCAGCTTGGCAGAAGGTATCGTAACTTGAGTCACCTAATGCAACGACACCGTACCTTAAATTGGGAAGGTAGGGAGCTTGGGATTTCAACATTTCAAACCAAGGAAGAATCTCATCCGGAACATCCCCTTGGCCAGTTGTAGAGCTAACAATTAATAAGGTTTCATCTTGTGGAGGAATAAAAGAGCTAAGTTCATCACTTTGAAATAATTGAACTTCCCTTCCCAACTTCTGAAGATCATCCCTTAGTGTCTCAGCCACAAATTGTGCATTCCCATACACAGTTCCAAAAATCAGATTCACTTTTCTCATGTTATTCGTCGCCCTGAGATCAATTTCGTTTTATACTTAAACAATACTGTATTGACAGCTTCATGCCAACTTAACTTTGCTTGAAACTTCAAGGATATAATCTGATGCGTCATTCTAGTCGACAGAGGCACCTAAAGCACCTTCATCGCAGCGCGCACATCAGACGTATGTGCTATTTCAGAACCGTTCAGTGTGAAGATGCATGTAATGCAGACAAATCACTAACTCAAACGTTAGCCCCCCAAAAAAATAGTTCCGAATCTCCCTCTGGTGAAGAGAAAATAGCTAAATAAGACTTATACTGATTGGGATCATTGAATCTTGGCTCTAAACAATTAAGGTGGAGGTCTCGGAGGCTAACACCTCATCATCCCAACCAAAGGCCTCAAACAGAGTCAACCACTCCTTTTCAAGCTCAGTTTCTATCGTGATTCTTTCACCGCTTCTTGGATGATCGAATGCAAGGCTTTTTGCTATCAACCACAAACGGTTTATAGCAAAATGTTCTCTAAAAAATTTATTCTGTTTACCATCACCATGAGTCGTATCACCCACAATAGGATGTCTAAGGTGTGCCATATGGCGTCTTAATTGGTGTTTTCGGCCCGTGTGTGGAATCAGCTTGACCATAGCGTATCGGCTAGTTGCATATCGCCCAGATGGAAAAGGGATCTCGGTATTAAGCAGAGGCTGATAACTTGTTACCGCTTCTTGTGCCGCTTTATTGGGGTCCACATCTTTATCACCATGATCATCAAGCTCGACCTTAAGGGCATAATCTAAAGTGTCAGCCTCATGCATATTTCCTCTGACAATGGCCAAATATTGTTTTTCTACCGTTTTAGCCGAAAACTGCTCACACAGGTTATTTGCCATCTCACTGCTTTTTGCGAATAGCAAAATACCTGACGTAGGTCTATCTAAACGGTGAACAGGAAAAACATGACACCCCACTTTATCGCGAGTCATCTGCATTGCAAAAAAGCGCTCACGCCGCGCAAGATAAGATCTGTGCACCAATAACCCAGCAGGCTTATGGATCACAACAATATCGTCATCTTCAAATAGTATCTCTATCTCAGGTGCTGTTTCATCATGAAGCTCTGCTTCATTAACACCAGCTTCGATCTCTTTATTAGCAGAGGAGTCTACAGACTTCTCATCAAACTGATTATCATTGTTCACTTAGCATTCTATCCAATTCATCGAAAATATTAATTAAGCCATGCAAATCAGGCTGATGATTCCAAACATGGTGTGCCATCGGGGCAATGGCTATATTTGAAGGAAGTGCATTCTGAGAGTTTATTAATTGCTCCATTTTAGGAATAAATATAAATTGGACCCAGTTTTCAAATGGCATGACATCGCAACTAAAGGGCGATGTATTAGCCATAGCCTCAGTAGAAGGTGGGACGCTTGACCATAAGCCATGAACCTTTAGCTCTGTTTCTAGCTGATGGAGTTTTTCTGTTGTATTCGCATACAGCATGCCATTGTTCCTTTTTACCACTTATTTAGCACTCATATTTAATACACAATAATATCATCTCAACCCACTTCTCCCTATAATAGCCATTATATTAAAAAGCAGATCATCAGTGTTACGGCAGGAAAATGACAGAAATAACGACCCTAACTCAGTTCTTAACAACGGCAAATACTCAATTTCAAGTGTATGACATGGGAAGAAGAGTTCAGCATATCGATATGCTGGCATTCCAACAGATAGAAAATTTAGCATCTTCGTACCCAAGCCCAATACAGGGGCATGCTCAATTTGCCATTGTTTTTTGGGATGCTAGTCAGCAGCACTATATCTGGTTCCTCAAGCTGCCTTTAGATGAGCGTGGCCTTCTGTCACCAGCACCAAGAACTCAATTTATCAGAATGATCATTGAGGCCTTAGGTCGAGACCCTTCCCAAGCTCTTTCCAAAGAGCAGCAGCAAAAACTGGCTAACCACCCATTCTCTTTTAAACCGACCTCTGAAAAACTTGCTTTGTTTAATGCATTAGTAAAGAAGCAACTAGGTCAAGTCGCCTCACCTCAGTATGAATTTGCTTACCAGTATCTATCTAAACAACTAAAAGCTGAGCATTGGCAAGAAGTTGGATTGCAAGGGCTCGCTGACATTTGTGTTCGAGCCAATGAGTTAGATCACTTAAATGTGCTCATTGATAGCTTCGACTTTGCTGCGACAGAGGTGCAAGTTGCAGTGTGCCAGTGTCTTGAGCACTTAGAGATAGATGAACAGCTAGCGGACACTGTACTAGAAAAACTTAAACTTGCTGACAATGAACTCAAGCCTTATTACCTCAGAGCCCTTGCCTCTGATGAGCAGAGCTCTATCGATGGAATAGCTCATCTTGCAGAGCTAAACCTACTCGACGCCAATGTACTTATTACTATCGCAGCTCGAAATTGGCTAGCACTAAAAGAGACTCAAACTCGAAAAATATTTTTAGAAGCTTTAGCCAAACAGGAACAGCACTTCTTTAATCAAATTTTTGCTGATATTGTAGCAATCCCAGCACTGAGAACTCAGCTACTATCTGAACTTCGCAACCCAGATAGGAGTGAGGTGCTGTCAGCCGCCATAGGTGGATTATTTAAGGTAACGAAAGCATGATGACCGATTTTTTATTTTTTGCAGCAGTGATTGTTATCGCTGCATTCTTCTGGCAACTGCGCCAAATGGCAGAGTTAAGCCGTATCTTCGCTAATAGAGAGTGTCAAAAACAGAAGGTACAGCTATTAGCTGTTGCAATGGAATCTGCCAGACCGAGCATTGGAGGCAGCAGTGGACTAACCTGGAAAGCAAAATACCTTCTCGAATTTAGTACTGATGGCATCAATCAATACAAGGCACATATCTGGATGCACGGAAAAACGATTCAGAAAGTTCAATGGCCTATTTTTCCAGAGCCAGAGTGGCATGAAGCACCAGAGGCCAGAGGGTCTGTGGGAGGTAGTTGCGGTTCTCGCGGAAGTTGTAACACGGGAAAGTGTAAGTAATACCATACTGCCAGATAAAGAAAAAGCGCGGCTCCCATGGAGTCGCGCCCTTTATCTCTTTTGTTAAGCAATCCAGCTATTTATTGTGCTCCCTGCACCATCCATGCGTTCAATTTGCTCCTTGCCTCATCCTTGACTATTCCTTTTTCCCTGTTCAAACCCACTGTGTGAGTAAGTACTCATCCATGAACTCAGCAATCCATTTACCGAGCTAGCTCAATCCATAAGCGTGTCCAGATTCATCCTTGATATCTCCCTATCAAGTCCTTTTTTCTCCATGTATCTGTTTATAATAAACAGTTACTCTTCCATGAACTCGGTTAATCCTTTACCGAGCTAGCTTATCCGTAAGCGTGTCCAAATTCATCCCTGTAGCATCCCTTCTGTACTATCCATGTATCCTGTCTTCCAGACAGCAAACCTTCCATCCTGGATTGTTTAACTCTCCTTAGTCAGTCTAAGTACACCATCCTAGTGCACCTCATCCTTGATAGCTTCCCTCTAGTGCTTATCCTTAAGTCACTTTTGCTCATCCTAAGCAATGAATCCATTCATTCATGTATTTCCTTCTACGAGTTAAATTCTAGAGGAGTTGAGGATTAAAATGCCCCAGAGCTAAAAAATAAGATCTGCGCAAGAAGAAACCACCAACAAAAAATTAACGTAACCATCTGTTTTAAAATGAGTAAAACAACTAAGTAAGGCTTGTCCTTTGCTAACTATTTCCTATCTCTTACACTCATGTGAGAGATCTCTTACGCACGTTCTAGCAGTTTGGGATAAGTGAAAAATAGTTCTAACTCCACTAACCCCCAGATAAAAGAAAAGGCATACCTTTTAAGGTATGCCCAATACTTTTTAGCTTCCAGCTAACTCACTGCTTCCTGCAACATCCATGAATGACACTCTCCTATATTCATCCCTGAACATCCCTCTGTTCCCTGTGCCACAAAGTTAATCTTATATAGGCACTAAATCCCTTTACCAGCAACTCCATTTTACTGTCCACCCATCATTGGGCTATCCATCAGCATCCTGCAAATCATCCCTAACTTCCTTTGAAGGAAGCTTGTATAATCAAGATTATACAATCCATAATTCAGGTATCCTTTACCCAAACAGATTAAATCCTTTCAACCTATTTATACCAATTAGAACCTATCTAAGATCCTGTCTTCGACAAAGCTCATCTTCCATTTGGCTTCCTGTTACGCTCCCGCGTATAGCAACTTCCTAGTCACCCGATCTCATCCTAAGATCAACAATTCAAATTCACTTTCTATGCTGACAATGCAGCTGAACATCTGTTTTATTAACTCTAACTTAAAAAGTTATACATTGAGAGAAAGTCGACTCATAATCAAAACAACTAAAAATAGCGACAACCACCATATCAATATAACATACTGAATAATAAAGGTTATAATCATTTGAAATAGAAAACAGTCATTATTTGCAATGGATCTCTTACGCCTTTGTGCGATATATCTCACAAAGGTTTTAGCAAGAACTCGGATCACATTTTTAGAAAGCCAGCTAATAAGTTAACTAAAACTTAGGTAGGAGGAGAGATAAACGAAAGAGCTTGATTCAGGTATTAGATTTTCGTTGAAAAAACTTAGCTATTCCTTGTGTAAACATAACCCAATCACCGAGAAGGCTATAGAGAGGGTATTGAAAAGTCGCAGGTCTGTTCTTCTCAAAAACAAAATGGCCAACCCAAGCAAAGCCGTAACCCACTAAAGGCAATAGAGCCAATTGAATCCAGTTTTGGCTGAACAGAGTCTCTATTAAGATGACTAGAACTAAAAAGCTGCCTATATAGTGAAGCACTCTGCATGTGGTATTTTGGTGCTGAGAGAGGTAAAAAGGATAAAACGCTTTAAAAGTAGCGTACTCTCTATTTTTTGAAGGTTGAGATGACTTACTCATTTTCATGACCGCGATAAAACAGAAGCTCGCCTTCAACTTTACCTATCGAAAGCTGCTCTAATAGGGTAAATCCATGTTGACTAAAAAGCAGAGCATGATTTTGATCGCTAGCAAAGACACCAATTCCATCAAGCTCAGGTTGTTCATCACACCAGCTTAATGCGGCCTGAACCAACTGAGCTCCTAATCCCTTGCCTTGCTCGGTTGGAGAAACAGCAATAAATTGTAAGATGCCACAATGAGGACTAGGTAAGTGCTCCAATAAAGAGGACTCTTTCTTGATTAAAGCTTGAGTTGACTGCCATCCAGTACTGATTAGCATTTTTAAACGCCAATGCCAGTATCTAGACTCTCCGAGAGGAACTTGTTGGGTCACAATACATGCTACACCTACCATTCTATCAGCATCAAATAACCCAATTAATGCCTGTTCCTGTTGCCATAATTCATTAAGCTCTTCACGTATTGCCCCTCTGAGCTTCTGCTCATACATGGACATATCACCAGCATATAAAGAATCGATAAAAAAAGGATCATCATGGTAAGCGTTATAGAGTATTGAAGCTGCAACACGCAGATCTTCAGCTGTTAAATAAACAGCTCGATACGCTTGTGATACTGCACTATCTGCTTTAGTCATCAACTGGCAACCTTTGATCTAGATCAATTAGCACCAATGTATCAACTGAAATTAACAGTGTAAATATCAATCATAAAATGCTGTTAATATAATCACTTTTATTAAAGTATGATCCATACTAGTAGTAACTGTTAATCATAGATATACACGTATAAGGAGCAGTCAATGGATACGACGCCTCAAGACCTTAACCATCTATTTGAGCAACTCGGCATAGAGAGCAGTGAAGAGAATATCGATAGGTTTATTGCAGAGTCTACGATCCCCAATAATGTACTTCTTTATGAAGCCGATTTTTGGACTGAGTCTCAAAAAAGCTTTTTAAAAGAAGCGATAGATGAAGACGCCCAATGGTCTGAACTCATCGACCATTTAGACGCCCTAATTAGAAGACAATAACTTATACCAATTACACTAAATATGTTGTCAATTCAGAGACACTCAAACTTTTCAATTCAAGGCGCATTGATGAAAGAATGATTACTCCCTTTTAAGTCAATGCAAAGCAGAAGTGGAATGTTTGAGGGCCTCCCGCAGAGCGGGTTTCAAAGCCCTGGATGCTGTGTTAAATGATTTAGATATAGAATAACTATTAGCTTCAATCATCTGCCTTGCCTGCAGCGCTTTAAATTCCCGCTGAATGAACAGATACTTAATGTAACTGGTATTAAATACTTAAGTAGGCCTTCTCTCCCCAGCCAACAACAGCATTATTACTGATGACGACGGGAGTACATTCATCTTTTGTCGTCTTACCATCACCTTTAGTTCTCTGAGTGCGATAAAAAAGTACATGGACCTCTTTATCATTCTTCATATAAGCCTCATAAAAGTCAGCATCTCCCATCAACACCTTAACCTGATCTTGACTCATACCCAGATTGAGTTTGGTTAGATTATCTCGATTAGCTGATTGGGTTTTCTCCCAGTGATTCCAATCAGAATCACCTTCACCAAGGTTGATTACACAACCCGATAAACCTAAACTTGCTACCCCAACAAATACTAAACCAATTAAACGTGTTTTCATTATGACTTCCTGTTTCTTTATTATCGTTAAACGCTTTTAAAGCAAATTACAGGCCAAATCATATCTACATGTTTATATTAAGTTTTATTTTTAATATCTACTTTTAATTAGTCTTTTAGGCTAGCGAGTGAGAAAAATCACCAATGATGAGTCCTTTAGAACAAGTATTAGCTGCAGCCAAGTCGATCACAGACGCAGGAAAGCAACCAAGTCTTGCCCTAATAAAAACAAAATTAGGAAATAGTGTCCCCATGCCGATACTTATCCAAGGCTTACAACAGTTTAAATCTATGTCTCAGGATGCAATAGAGCAGCTTCAAGCACTCACAGCGGATGTATCGCTAAGCCCAAAAAGTGAAGAGTTATCTGAGCTTGATACGCTAAAGTTGGAACTAAAACGACTAAAAGAAGACTACCAACAGCTTAATAGTCGATTAACTGCACTTGAATCTGGCTATAGGTCTGAAAAATAATGCATGTTGTTGAACTTAGATTTGAGTGTTTTGACAACACCACAATTACAGCGGCAGAAAAAGCAATAAATGGCCTTTTAGAAGCCTACAGAGCCAATGGACAGGTATTAGGCAGGGAGTTTGCAGTTGCTTTCAATGAGGGGGATTTTAAAGTCAGACTCTTGATGCCAGAAAAGAGTAGCTTAGCTAAACGATACAACAGCCCTTGGGTTAACGCTGCATTAGCTGAACTAACAACAGCTAAACTGCTTGCTCCTCGAGAGAAATATATTGGTCAAGATATTAACTCAGAGGTAAGCAGCTCTGATAAACCAAGCTGGCAACTGCTCTATACCAGTTATGTGCATATGTGCTCACCGATACGAAATGGCGACACACTCCAGCCAATTCCACTTTATCAGCTACCCGCCACTTTTAACGGCGATCATAAACGCGTCATAAGATGGCAAACTGAGTGGCAGGCATGCGATGAACTTCAGATGGCTGCAGCCACTAAAGCTGAATTTGCCGCACTGGAGGAGCTAACCTCAACAAAAAGCGATCTCTTTCGTCGAGGTTGGGACATACGAGGTCGAGTCGAGTTTCAAACAAAGATCCCAACATACTACTACCTCTATCGAGTAGGTGGTGATAGCTTGGCCGCCGAAAAAGAGCGACCTTGCCCCCGCTGTGGCAACCAAGAGTGGTTACTGGATGAGCCGCTACTGGATATGTTTCACTTTCGCTGCGATGAGTGCCGTATTGTTTCAAACATCTCTTGGGATCATCTTTAATACCGATAATACCAATCAAATATTCATTAAGATCTGGTACCTTTTAAGTTATGCCACATCAGCTTAATACGGTGCCAGATCCCGGGGTGATCTAACTCAGCCATTGACTCCTCTATGTGTATCTCAGGAGGAGCAACTCTCGGTGTTAAGGAGTCGATGAAACTCTCAAGTGAATCGGCAAGCTTTTCACTTGGCGTTTCACCAGGGATCTCAATCCAAACGCTACCATCACTATTATCAATTGTTAGCATTTTATCTCCATTGCCTAACACACCGATAAACCAAGTTGGCGCCTGCTTAAGTTTCCTCTTCATCATCAGATGGCCAATGATATTTTGCTGCAAGCACTCAAAATCACTCATGCTCCATACCTGAAGTAACTCCCCCTCCCCCCACTTTGACTGAAAAAGAAGTGGGGCTGAAAAGTACCGGCAATAAAAATTATTAATATCAGAATGTAGCTTAATATCTAAAGCCGAATCGACATTATCAAAAGAGACACTGTCCTCTCTTTCTACCGGATGCCAGAGAACAATTTTTCCATCTCCGCCATAAGCTCATCATCACTAAACTCCCCCTCAATACAGGGAGATGACTCGCCTTGGGGATAATAACGAGGAGATTCACCTAGTTTATCTAAATAAGCTTGATGATATATTTTTAAAAATTTATCCAGTGCAGGTAAAGAAGACACTTAGCTGTTGTCCAAAATCAGGTATAATGATCACCTATTTTGCCATGGAAAAACCATTGATGACACAAGTTCATGATCCCTATAGTAATGCACAGGCCCTTTCTGAACTGACGCTTGGAAAAGCGACTGGCTATCAGTCTGAGTATGATGCATCACTGCTGCAAGGGGTTCCCCGTAAACTAAATCGTGATGCCATAGGCCTCAGCAATACTTTACCCTTCCACGGCAGTGATATCTGGACAGGATATGAACTTTCTTGGCTCAATGCCAAGGGAAAGCCTATGGTGGCTATCGCTGAATTTCTACTTAGCTTTGATAGTGAAAACCTTATTGAGTCCAAATCTTTTAAGCTATACCTCAATAGTTTTAACCAAACTAAATTTGAAAATCTAGAGCAGGTTCAAACAACCTTAGCCACTGACCTTAGTCAATGTGCAAAGGGCGAGGTTTTAGTAAAAGTTATAGAGCCTAAACAGTTTATCCATCAACGTGTTGTTGAACTGCCAGGCACCTGTATTGACGATCTCGATATTGAAGTTGAAGATTACAGTTTTAACCCTGAATACCTCATCGACAGCACAGATGAAAAGGCGATGGTGGCAGAAACCTTAAACTCAAACCTATTAAAGTCTAACTGCTTAATAACCTCCCAACCTGATTGGGGCAGTGTGATGATCCGCTACCAAGGACCTAAAATAGATAGAGAAAAGCTACTGCGTTACCTGATATCATTTCGCCAGCATAATGAATTTCATGAGCAGTGTATCGAGCGTATCTTTGTCGATCTAAAGCGTTTCTGTCACTGTGCAAAATTAACTGTCTACGCACGCTACACCCGGCGCGGTGGCTTAGATATCAACCCTTACCGCAGTGATTTTGAGCATCCTCCAGAGAGTCATAGACTCGCCCGGCAGTAAGACCACCACGTAAATGGATAAAAATAGAGGAGCGGATTTTCAGCTCCTCTAACGTCTTACATCACGACGACTTGATTAACAGTAATAAGGTCTCCCTTAGCCAAAGGTTAGCCGCATTGTGCTGTAACTTTTTACACCACACCATATACAGATCAATCGGCTCTGTCACAAAGGGGAGCGGTAATACCTGTAAGCCAAATAACTCAGCATAAGCATCCGTGTATGATTGTGTTGCTACCGCGATGGCATTGGATTTAGCCGCTGTCGCCAGCATATTTAACAAAGACGATTGCTCACCATACATCTCTCTTTTGGGAAGCACCTCCTTGGTCATTAGATCAGCCATGCTCAGATTAGAGCGGCGCATGTTATGAATAATATGCTTCTCAGCAAAATACTGCTCTGTGCTTAAACTTCCCTGAATTCTAGGGTGTTCCTTTCTAACCACACAGTTCAATCTATCCTGCATGACTTTTGTCGAAGCAAAAGAGGCCAGATGGGGTTGCGTAATATCCAAGGCCAGATCTACCTTCTCCAGCTGCAGATCCATCTGTATCTGCTCCTCCCCTATTGGGGTTTCGCGAAACACGATATCAATTGCGCTATCACATAAGTATTCATCTACCCGGGTTTGCAATAGCTGAATAATTGTTTCATTCGCATAAACATAGAAGCTTCGCTTGCTCTGCTTAGGATCAAACAGGTGTAAACCTGACACCACCTGCTCAATAGCCAGTAGGGGCTGTTCAAGTTGTTGATAAAGGTTTAATGCAACCGATGTTGGCTTAACTCCCCGGCCAACACGAATAAACAGCTCCTCACCAATAGATAACTTCAATCTTGCAATGGCGTTACTCACCGACGATTGAGTCAAGTTTAGCTCCTCTGCCGCTCGGCTAAACGAAGCCGTTTTACAGACAATGGAGAAGACACGCAGTAAGTTCAAATCCAATGGTTTTTCTTGAGACATACTAAACCTAATATTCACAATATAAATATTAGAACACAGGTTAAGCCTAATTATTTATCAATTCAAGCAAGATAAACTGATTTCAACGTTTAGAAATAGACCAGCCCTTAACATCAATCCTTAAGGCTGAACCGACATACGCTTAAAAGAGGCTCTACCGATGAAAAACTCATTACTTGCAGTATCAATTATCAGCGCACTATCACTCAATACATTCGCTTTTAGCGCTTACGCAGCTCAACATGAGCATGATCACATCACTGTTAGCTATCAAGGCAAAGATGCAACCCGTCACACAGCAGCAGTTAATAAGGCCACAGCGAAAACACTCAACTTTGCTGATACGCGTGCTTTTGAACAATCATCAAAGCAACTTGTCGCTAAATTAGATGAAAAAACAGCAAAAATACTCCGAGCTGAGTTTAAGTTTATTGGAGAGAAAGCCCCTGATACGGTCAATCCATCTCTGTATCGTCAAGCCAAGTTGAACATGGTGGCAGATGGGCTCTATAAGGTGCGCGACGGTATTTATCAAGTTAGGGGGACAGATCTGTCTAATTTGACCTTAATTCGTAGCGATAATGGTTGGATCGCCTACGATGTACTCCTTACCAAAGAGGCCGCAAAAGCATCCCTTGAGTTCGCGATGAAAAACCTGCCTCAAGGTGGCCAGTTACCAGTGGTTGCGATGATCTACTCACACAGCCACGCTGATCACTTCGGTGGTGCCAGAGGCGTTCAGGAGCTCTATCCCAATGTGAAGGTCTATGGCTCTGATAACATAACCAAAGAGATTGTCGACGAGAATGTACTTGCGGGAAATGCCATGAGCCGCCGTGCAGCCTATCAATATGGTGCAACTCTGGGCCAACACGACCATGGCATTGTCGATGCGGCGCTAGGCAAAGGCTTGTCTAAAGGGGAGATCTCCTATGTCAGGCCCGACTATACCTTAAATAGCGAGTCAAAATGGGAAACACTCACCATCGACGGCCTAGAGATGATATTTATGGATGCATCAGGTACCGAGGCGGCCTCAGAGATGATCACCTATATTCCGTCGATGAAGGCACTCTGGACAGCAGAGCTGACCTATCAAGGTATGCACAATATCTACACACTTCGCGGCGCTAAAGTACGTGACGCCCAAAAGTGGTCTAAAGATATTAATGAGATGATCAATGCATTTGGTGGCGAAGTAGAAACCTTGTTTGCTGCGCATTCTGCACCAGTTTGGGGTAACGAGGAGATCAATGACTTCCTTAAACTGCAAAGAGATAACTATGGTCTAGTCCATAACCAAACACTGCGTTTAGCAAACCAAGGAGTCACTATTCAAGATATTGGTGATGCTATCCAAGAGGTGATCCCAGAGTCCATTTTCAAGGCTTGGCACACTAACGGCTACCACGGTACCTATAGCCATAATGCTAAAGCGGTTTACAACATGTACTTAGGGTATTTCGATATGAACCCTGCAAACTTAAATCCCCTGCCAACACATCCAGAAGCAGTAAAATTTGTCCAGTACATGGGTGGAGCTGATACGGTATTAGCAAATGCCGAAGCTGACTTTGCTCAAGGAGATTACCGCTTCGTAGCAACCGCTCTTAATAAGGTCGTTATGGCAGATCCCAGTAACAGTAAGGCCCGTGAACTGCTCGCCGATACTTATGAGCAGTTAGGCTATCAATCAGAGGGCGCTGGATGGAGAAATATCTATCTAACAGGTGCTCAGGAGTTACGAGTTGGTATCCAACCTGGCACACCTAAAACTGCTTCAGCCGATGTAATAAGTGAGATGGATATGCCAACACTCTTTGACTTTTTAGCCGTCAAAATAGACAGCCTTAAAGCAGCTAAGCAGGGGTTAGTTACCATGAATGTGATCACCCCAGATGACAATCGCATTCTCTATGTTGAGATGAGCAATGGCAACTTAAGCAATATCGAAGTCACGACGCCAAAAGACTCAGATGCTAATCTCACTATTAATAAGGCAGATGTAAACCGTATCTTGATGGGAGAAGTCAAGCTTACGGAGCTGCTCGCCAACGGCAGTGCCAAGCTAACGGGAGATAAAGATGCCTTTAGCAAAATATCTTCAAGCTTAGTTGAGTTTAACACCGACTTTGAAATCGTCCCATTAAACCCTAACCAGAAGGGTGAGCATAAACACTAAAAAGTAGCACCGAAGATGTATTAAGCACAGTTAACTAATCGTTAGCTGTGCTTTTTTATATATGGGTATAATCACATGCATTACAACACAAGATATCGAACTGAATTATCAAACAACTTCAGTTATAAAACCTTTAGTCATAACAACTTTAGCAGAGCTGAATAAATACCACTTTATAGGTACCACTTAATTAGTATAAGCTGATGATCTATGTCACATTTATGACAACATAGGCATAATCATTAGTTAACATTGTTCCAGATCAAAAAGCGCACACCTTTTAACATCTATAACAGCCTCAGAGCAATGATGAAACAAAAGGACTACCTAATGAAAGTTCGTGCACTTACCCTAGCTATACTGACAAGTTTATCCGCATCTGCCATCGCAGCCGATACGGTTGATCCACTCAAAAAAGCCTTTATTGACGATTCAGAGATAAAGCTACAGTTCCGTTTACGTTATGAGCAAGCGGATGTTGATAATGTCGACGATCAGAATCAAACCACTCTGCGTACGCGCCTAAACTATAAGACAGGTGATATCTATAACTTCTTCGCGCTAGCAGAAGTTGACGATGTACGCTCAACCGATGATGAACCTCTTATTGCCGACTATGAATACACACAAATTAATCAGGCATTTATTGGTTATAAAGCACCAGCTGACACACTGCTAAAATATGGTCGTCAGCGTATCTTACTCGATAATCAAAGGTTTGTTGGCGGTGTTGGTTTCCGTCAAAATGAGCAAACCTATGATGCGTTTTCGATTCAAAATACAGCGGTCAAACATCTGACTGCTTATTATGCTTATGTCAATAATGTAAACCGCATTTTCCCTGAAGGTTCAGGCAAGGATGAGCATAAAAATGAAACCAGCCTATTAAACGTTAACTATAAGGGACTAGACTTCGTTAAGTTAAGCGGTTATGCCTACCTTATTGACAATATCAATGTCGCTAAATTCTCTACCGATACTTATGGTATTCGCGCAGCAGGTGGCATTAAGCTAGATAAGATTAAGCTCAATTACGAAGCCGAATTTGCTCAGCAGTCTGAAGGTGGCGATAACCCAACCAGCTATACTGCTAACTACTACAAATTAGGTGCAGGAGTTGGCTTTAACGGTTTTGGAGCTAAGTTAGGCTATGAGGTCTTAGGCTCTGATGATGGTAAAGCAGGCTTTGTCACGCCACTGGCAACCTTGCACGCCTTTAACGGCTGGACAGATAAATTCCTCTTTGGTGGTGCTGGTAACTGGGAGAACGGCATTGTCGATACTCATTTTATCTTAACGGCGAAAGTCGCTGGCCTTAAACTTCTAGCCAAGTACCATAAATTTGACTCAGATTTTGGTGATATCGACATGGGTAAAGAGTGGGGTTTTGCGGCAACTTATCCATTTGCTAAACACTATGATGTGGGCGTGAAATACGCAAGCTTTAGTGGTGCTGATGCAGGATATGGCTTTTCAAATGACACCGATAAGCTTTGGTTAACCCTGCAAGCCAAATACTAATCTCAGTAGCAAAAGTGTAAAACGAGAGCATATTTAACCTTTAAGTAATTTGCTCTCGCTCCCTCCCTTTTGAGCAGACTAACCTCTGCTCTTTTTTATTTTAAGCGAGACAACATCTCCGTTAACGTGAGCTGATAAGCCTTCAGGTTAAATGTACCAATATGAGATGCACTGACGGCAAAACGGTACTCTTCGCTTAGTCTCCCCAAGAAGAGGCACCAAGTATCAGCTGCACACTTATCTCCCTCCTCCCGGACTAGGTATAGCTCAATACCATCAAACAACACACACTCAACCGCAGGGTTATTTAGCTTACTCACCTCTATCTTTTGTTTAGTCGCCCTAGCGAAGTCAAAATAAAATGACTTAAGAGAGAGGGCTAAACCTAGACCTTTGGCTTTAATATAGGACTCTTTTAAGGCCCAAAGATCAAAAAATCGCTGTCGCTGAGAGGACTCAGGCAAAGAGAGAAGCTCATCGGTTTCACTCTGGGTAAAGTAGTGGTTTAAAATAGGATAAATATTGGTTGAGTCTCTATTACGCTCAATGTCGACCCCTAACTCAATAGAAGCTCTCTCCCCACCACTTAATCCCAATTGACCTTGGTATACAGCAACCACCAGCCAGTCACCACTGTGGCTAATGTTAAACTTCAACCCGCTTAATAGCGCCTGCTCTGTGATTAAATCAGGTTTACCTTTCTCGCCATATTCAAACTGCCACTCACTAGGTGAGAGTGTTACATCACCTGAACGCGTTAGTGATAAAATCCCTCTCAAGTACCCCCTTACCACCAAGGCTTTATCGCGAGCATCCGCTTGAACGTAGCGTGAAACTTTAGTGAGTTCATCTTCAGGTAACCAGCTGCGTATCAACTCAGCTTCATCTGGGCCTATCGCCTCAGTTGCTAACGGACAAAAATAGAGAGTGACTTCCGGTGAGGGAGACAGGGTGGGAATAGGTGACAAGTGAGCTCCGCGTACTTCTGAAGATAAACAAGAGCCGATAGTAGCAGAGCCAAGAGGTTTAGATAAGTAAACTTATACCAATCAGTATAAGGAAGCGAACTACTCAGTGTGGCTTTTGATAAACTAACTCAAAACGAAAAATACAATTGGTATTACTCCACATCATAAATATGCTTCATAAACTCAATCCCCGGCGCCATAGTGATCCGCCAGGCAACCGCACACTCATTGTTATACTTAGGATAGATCTTCTCCAGAGCGGCAAGCACTGAGTTAACAAAAACCGCATAGAGTTCAGAGTCCACATGAAATTTATCTTTATGATCTATTGCCAACTTAACCAGCTGCTCATCGGCAATTTTAGTCACAAAAAAACAGATGATAAAGCCAAAAGATTCTCTCACCATCTCATTCTGCTTGGCCATATTGGTATGTTTAAACGCCGCTTTAACTTGAGGACTACTGCTGACAAATATTTCATAAAATGTACTAAAAAACAGCTCTTCATTACGCAGAACGAAATCATAACTGTCGTTAAATATTTCACTAAAATCAATATTATTACTCATAGTAAACCTTATAGAGTCCATTCATCACTTCACTGATATATAAATCATAGTTGAAGCTTGGCTTCATAATTGATCCTAAGAAATTTTTTTACAAAAAAAAGCCACCGAATTATCGGTGGCTTTAAATTTTTATCTTTTACCTAGGTAGCAATAAGATAAAGCTAACGCATCATTGACTTAAACCAGTTTCATCTCTTGAATGATCTCATGAGCAATCTCTGGAGTCGTGCTTACAGGCTTCTCATGCTTATCGGCTTTTAATTGCCCTTTACGATGTTTAAGCGCTGCATCTAGCTTTTTGGCTGCTGAAGCAATGGCTGGGAACATGATTTCATTTGTTCCTGAAGCTGAAATTCGGCTACCTTCATAATTGGTACGCAACTCAACCTGATGCTCACCGTGTTCTTTTGAAATGATAACATCTAGCGAGATTAACGACGGGAAATGAGTTGCGATTTTAGAAAACTTGTCGTTCACATGCTCTTTGATTGAATCGGTTACATCAACGTGGTGACCTGAAAGATTTATTTTCATAGGTTTTCCTTTTAAGAATTACTTCAATAATAGAGCTTGGGGCTGAGACGGGAAAACACAAGGGGGCATGTAAAAGAATTTACTTAGTCACTTTTGCCGCACACTTAATATATTTCTACCCTTTACTATCAGTCCTTTATAACTCTGTATCCATTCTAACGATGACATATAAATGTTAGCAATATGGCCAACATATTAGCCTGTCTTACTGTTCACAGTCCCCAATCTGTACACAAATATAGATAAGCTGCGTCATAGACTATCAAACTAGCTGACTTAATATTTACTCCTCAAATACCACAAAAGCAAGCCTCTACTATATTCAATGTCCAAAATTAAGACGAAACTAAGGTAATCGTCATAAAAATGAGCTAAATGCAGAAAATTTTGTCAATAAAAAGTACTAAATTTAATCTACATGATAAGCATAAGCCAAAATGAACACTCTCGATATGAGATGCAGCTCTCATCTCCTCAAATTTACAGATTAAATCTAAATAAAAACCGTTCTCATTATCAAAAGTTCATGTAAAATCCCCCTATTCTTGCTTTCAATACCTGCTAAGCACGACTCTTTAGGACCTTAAAACTGTGGCATTCGTTAATTTAAAGTGGCCAGAACTGTTATCAAAACCTAGCGTTGATATCTTCTCCCGCTCTCTCGCAGCTATCTTTGGCGGCTACCTAGTTGCCGCAACGGCTTGTGGACTGCTCGCTTTAGCGCTACCACTTCCAGTAGCACAGAGTGTACTGACAGCCATGATGCTCTCTTTTGCTCTCTATACCATCGCTGCATTATGGGCTTTCAGCGTCAAAAGGAGCCGACAGGCTTGGCGTGATCTCTTATGTATTAGCACACTGTTTTACCTTCTTATTTTACTTTTAGGTTAACCCATGAAAGAGACTTTTTTCCGCACCATGACCTGGCTACATACTTGGGTCGGCCTACTGGTCTGCTGGGTATTGCTATTGGTGTTTTTCGCTGGAACCCTTAGTTACTACCGTTATGAGATCTCCCTATGGACTCAACCTGAGCTACATAAAGAGGTCTTTCAAGATTACGAGAAGAGTCAGATCAAGGCTCAACTTACACAGGCACAAGCCTATCTTGCCCAACATGCCAGTGATACAAAAGACTGGCGAATTAATTTCCCCACGGAGCGTAAGCCTTACCTCAGTTATGGCTGGCAAACACAACCAGAGCCAGGTCAGCGCCGCGGGAAGTTTATTGAGCATATCGTTAAAACCGACGGTAAAGGGATCATCACAGATACTCGCGACTCCCGCGGTGGACATTTCTTCTATCGATTACATTTCGATCTACACTACATGCCCGCCAACATCGCACGTTGGATAGTCGGCTTCTGCACCATGTTTATGCTACTGGCCTTAATCAGTGGCATAGTGATCCATAAACGTATCTTTAAAGACTTCTTTAGTTTCAGACGTAACAAAGGCAGCCGTTCATGGTTAGATGCTCACAACGTCAGCTCTGTATTGGCACTTCCCTATCACTTAATGATCACCTACACAGGTCTTATCACCTTAATGTTGATCTATATGCCCTGGGGCATACTGACAGCCTATGATGGAGATGCTCGCGCTTTTCGTGCAGAGCTCAAACCTAGCCGTGTACAGGTAAAACCCGCTGATATACCAGCAGATATGATACAGATAGACACTCTGCTACCTAAGGTGAAAGATTTTTGGGGAGATGTTCCACTCAAACAGGTTGTTATCAGTAACCTTAATGACAAGAACAGCAGAATCAGTTTCTATCAAAATACACAACAGTCAGTAACAGATAAACGAGTCCCACTTATTTTCAGTGGCACTGACGGTAAGCTGCTCAGTGATACACCTGTCACGCCATCAGCAACTCATGTCACCCATGATACCTTGATGTCTCTACATACAGCGCGGTTTGCCGAACCTGTGCTCAGAGCATTTTTCTTCATCTGCGGCATTATGGGCTGCGCCATGATAGCTACCGGCACCCTTTTATGGGCAATAAAAATACGTCAAAAACAGCAGAAAAGGATTAAAGATGGCGCCAAAGCGACACTAGGCTTACGTTTGGTTGAGGGGTTAAACCTAACCTTTATCGCAGGACTTCCTCTTGCCACCTGCAGCTTTTTCTACGCTAACCGCATTTTAGCTAAAACCATGGAGAACCGAGCTCAATGGGAGATAAATAGCTTCTTTATTGCCCTAGCACTTGTCGCGCTATTAGCCTGCTTTAACCGAGGGCAAACTAGCTGGCGCTTAGTATTACGTCTATCAGCAGCAGGCCTCATCGCCATTCCAGTACTTAACGCATTAACCTCAAATAGCCATTTGATAAGTAACATCACCGGGCAACAGTGGGCGTTAGTTGGGTTCGATCTTATCTGTATGTTATTTGGTGGCGCACTTTGGTTTGCTTCAAACAAGCTTAGGCATACAACTAACCTCGCTAAGGTAAACCGACCAGCTAAACAGGATTCTCACCTTTCACAAACAGTTAAAGAGGGAGCATAAGTGATGATATCAAACTCAATGACACTTAGCTTATTGACCTTTAGTTACCTAGCGCTAGGCTGTATGGCACTGGCGATGTTCTCTCACTTTCGTGATAGTTTTAAGCGCTCACCAACTCCAGCTCAAAGCCGAGGACTTTACTGGATAGGTTGGGGGATCCTCGCTCTGTGTTATTACCTAGGCATTCGTTATCTAGGTTTTGCCTATGGCAGTATTCTGTTTACGGGGATTTTATCCTTTGCGGGGCTCTTAGTTATTTTAACCGCGAGCTACCAGCCTAAACACCTCCCTCACCTAATGGCAGGCTCCAGCTCTCTGGGTGTCGCACTCATGTTTATGGGTTCGTGATAATCCAAATATAGAAAAGCCGCACTATTGCGGCTTTTCTATGCTTTCCAACAGATAAGTGAGAAATAAATTACCCGTTTTCTCGGTCAAGTTAACCTTGGATACCGTCAATATCGTACCAAGGCGTTGGGTTGATTGGGCAGCGAAAGCGAACGCCTTCAGATGTCACGTTAATCACATCACTTTTTAAGGTTTCGCCAGGCTCTAGAGGAAACATATCCAACGCTTCATGAGTGGTAAAATTTTGTAATTGAAAACCGACAAGCTTGCCAGCCTTATTGGTAATGATAAATTGATACTTACCTGGTTTCAGCGATGCTAATGTATCCCTTGCTGAAAAATGACCTCCATGTTGATCGAGATAGATCTCAACGACACCATCAGCGTTTTTCTCAGGGGTTGCAGCAAACACATTTAAGCTCAAGACTAACGCAGTAAGGGTAATAAATTGCAGAACTAATTTTTTCATTTTCTATTCCTAAAGTATGGCTGTTTAATTCCTGTTTAGAATAAGAAAAACATAGAGTTTGCGGTATGCCTATGAGTCTAGAGTTTATGTCTGAAGAGCTATTTATACTGATTGGTATTTAATTAACGGAGCAATGAAGGAAACAATGTCAGCATTAAACGGATTACTCTCCTCTTTTCACCTCAATGCAACTATCTTTCACCGCTCACTCGTCTGCGATCCCTGGAGTACTGATACCTCAGGCTCAGGGCTTGCGAGCTTCCACCTCATCAGCTCAGGCAAAGCTTTTCTTTTTTGTGATGACTATCAAGCAGAGCCTTTAACGGCTGGCGATCTGGTGATCTTTCCCCATGACTCACCCCATATCATCAGCCATAGTCCTGATAAACAAACAGCAAAAGAAACTGACGGCTTTGTCGCTTACCCATTTAGCGACAACACGCCTCACTCTGCTGGATTAATGTGTGGCTATTTCGACTTTAAAGAGGACAGTTCTCACCCTGTGATTGCCCAGCTTCCCTCCTGTATTTTGATAAAATCACAACAAAACCAAGGCGTGTTAGCCAGTATCATTGAGAGCTTGATTTTAGAAGTGACACTTGGTGCTCAAGCCAGCGATATCATTCTCTCTCGCCTTTGTGAAGTCTTCTTTCTCAGCCTATTAAGGCAACTTTCTGCTGAAGATAACTCGCAAATGGGTCTTTTTCGCGCCCTACAGGATACTAAGATGGCGAAGGTTCTTCAGGCCATAGATAGTAACTTAGCCGCGCCATGGGATCTGAACTCACTTGCTAATGTTGGTGGTTACTCCCGAGCCAGTTTCATCAACCACTTTAAAAACTATCTGGACACCACACCGCAAGAATACCTCTCACAACTGAGGTTAACTAAAGCTAAGAAACAGCTTATTAGAGGTGATGCAGTATTAAAAGTTGCGTTAGATGTGGGTTATAGCAATGATGTATCATTTGCTAAGGCTTTTAAACGCTACTTTGGTTACGGACCAGGAGTATGCAGGGCTAACAGCAGTTCCAGTTAATCAGACATTAAGGAGTCGTCATGAGCTTCTCAGTTATCACCCAATGGAACACTCAAGCGAGCATTGAGGGTGAGTTTAATCGAGACCACAGCGTAACATTTGGGAGCGGACAAACAGTTCAGGCTTCATCAGCCCCTGAATATAAAGGCAACCAGGAGAGGGTCAATCCGGAGGAGCAGTTACTTGCAGCACTCTCATCCTGCCATATGCTCACTTTCCTCACCATCGCACACCTAAAGCGTTTACCAGTACAAACTTATACCGATAACGCCAGTGCCATCTTAGGAAAAAATGCAGCAGGAAAAATAGCAATTGTAAAGTTAGTATTAAAACCGGAGATCGTCTTCCAATCAGGCGTCGATGTCTCAGCTGAAGTATTAGAAAAAATCCACGAAAAAGCGCACGCAAACTGTTTTATCGCCAATAGCCTCTCATCTGAGATAGAGGTTATCTATTCATAGCACAGAGCAAACTCCCCTACTCTAACCTTGAAACTTACTCTTAATCTCCAAAATATCATCGATACATGCGATAAAAAGCGTCACCAGGGAAGGGTCGAAATGTCGGCCCGACTCCTCTTTAAGCAGCCCCAACGCTTCATCAACACTCCATGCCTGCTTGTAGGGACGGATGCTAGTCAGTGCATCAAACACGTCTGCAATAGCAACGATGCGCCCCACCATAGGGATAGCTTCACCTTTTAATCCATAAGGATAACCTGAGCCATCCCATTTTTCATGGTGTGATAGAGCAACAGTGCGCGCAATACTGAGCATCTCGGAGCTATCGTCACCTAAGATCTCGGCGCCAATCTCTGCATGGGTGAGCATCACTTGCCACTCATCCTCATCCAGTTTCCCCTGTTTTTGTAAAATCGAATCTGGAATACCTATCTTACCGACATCATGCATTGGCGCTGCCACTCTTAATGTCTCGGCATCTTTCTCACTCATTCCGGTGGCTAAAGCCAGTACATAGGTGTAATGGCTCATGCGGATAACATGCATTCCAGTTTCGTTATCTTTATACTCGGCAGCTCGCCCTAGCCTTTGCACCACTTTTAACTGGTTATCAGATATCTCTTGAGTCTTCTCTAGCACCTTCCTATCAAGCTCACGGTTTTGATTATAGAGAGCTAAGTGTGTCTTCACTCTGGAAAGCACAATGGCTGGGCTGATAGGTTTACTGATGTAATCCACAGCCCCCAGCTCAAAACCTTTCACCTCATCCTCCTGAGCTATCTTAGCTGTAACAAAGATAATAGGGATATGACGAGTACTATGGTCCTCCTTTAACTGCCGACACACCTCATAACCATCAATACCGTCCATCATCACATCCAGTAAAATCAGATCAGGAGGCGAAGGCGAGCGGGTAATTTTCAGCGCGATCTCACCATTTCTTGCCACTTTGACTTTATAAAGGTCGCGTAAAACACCTGCTAACACATCGATATTTTCCGGCGTATCATCAACCACCAGCACTGTCGCCTTCTCAACCATACTCTTATCCACTCTTGATATCCCTTAATCTAGCTTCTCATTTAGTGACGATAACATTGAGGCAACCACAGCTCTTGCAGCTTCAAAATCATAGTTTTCTATCTGCTTACTCAGCTCATTAAACGCTTTATCTAAACTCCCACCTTTTAGAAAATATAGTTCATCGAAGATAAAGTCTCCCACTTCAGCCTCATAGTTCTCTAACATGGTATCTAATCTGTTCAACTTATCTCTCACTTCATCATCTGACAAGTTATCCTCTGATGGCTGACTCGCCACCGCTTCACTGAAGCCATCAAAATAATCAGCCAGCTCACTTCTAACCTCTTTTAATTGAGCTTTGACCTTTTCAAGCTGAGCGTTAAGCGCCACCATCTCAGTGTCAGCGACGCTACGCTGCTTAACACAAGACTCTAATTGGGCAGCCTCAATGGCCAAATCTGTCGCCCCTATGGTGCCTGCAACCCCTTTTAGGGTATGGACAACTCTCTCTGCAGCAATAAGATCGGTCTGGGTTAATGCCTGCATTAAATCACTTTCAAATGAGTCTGTTGAGCCGTTAAAGCGCTTAAGCACTTTACGGTACAGCGCACCATCCCCTTGTGTTCGCTCTAAGCCAGACTTGGTATCAATACTATTAAACTGGAGCATCTCGATATCACATCCCAGCTCCTTGTGAGCATTATCCGCTACCTCATCTTGAACTTTCACTGGGTGTTTCGGCTTAATAGAGTTCGCCATTGTGATAAAGGTATTTTGAACGTTTATCGGCTTTGAGATGTGATCTGTCATGCCACAACCAATAGCCTTTTCTCTGTCTCCAGCCATTGCGTTAGCTGTCATGGCTATGATTGGCAAAGCTGATAACCCCTCTACTTCTCTTATCTTCTTCGTTGCTGTGTATCCATCCATGACGGGCATCTGGCAATCCATTAACACACCATCAAATGACTCCTTGAGCAGACAATCGATAGCCTCCTGTCCATTCATAGCCACTACGGAGGTGATCTGGTTATTTGAGAGCAGGTCGACAATCAGCTCTCTATTTAAATCGTTATCTTCGGCAATTAAGATATGCGCTCCTGCAAGCTGCTTTAACGCAGCGCGGTACATCATCTCTTTCGCCGAGCTCTTACTGCGTTTATTGACCTCCCTACCTAAGGACTCAAGTATGGTATTAAGCAGGTGTGAGGAGGTAATAGGCTTGGTTAGCACTCCAGCAAAATTGACCCCTTGGGATAGATTGATTAACTCCTCTCTACCATAGGCGGTTACCATTAACACTTTAGGTTTTTCTGTAATTAACGACGACTCTTGGATAGCCCTAGCCGTATCGACACCACTCATGCCAGGCATCTTCCAATCTAGAAGCACCACTTGGTATGAGGCCCCCTCCTGCTCAAGTAATGCCATCGCTTGCTGGCCATTCGCCGCTAACGAGTATGAGATCCCATGCCCCTCTAACATATTGGCAAAGATCTCCCTAGCATTGGCATTATCATCCACGACAAGCACATGAATATTTTCAAGGGAAACCTTATCGAAGCTCTGAGTTTCAAGCGCTGAAGCTGGTGTTAAAGGCAGAATAAACTTGAAACAACTTCCCACGCCCTCCTCACTCTCAAAGCTGATAACTCCCCCCATAAGCTCGACCAAGTTTTGACTGATCACTAAGCCTAAACCCGTGCCGCCATGCTTACGGGTCGTGGATGAGTCAGCCTGTGAAAATGCCTTAAACAGCTTCAACTGCTGCTCTTTTGACATCCCAATACCTGTGTCTGAGATCTCAAAGGCCAGCTCTATATTGGTTTCATTGATGGAGTGAGCGTACACCTTTATCTGTACCTCTCCCTGCTCCGTAAACTTAATCGCATTATTACTCAAGTTAGTGAGCACTTGCGATAAACGCAGAGGATCACCGTTAAAATAGAAGGGTAAAGAGGATTCAGTATTAAAAAGCAGTTCAATCCCTTTATCTTTTGCTTTAAAACCGACAAGATCGCTGACATCTTCAAGGACATCCTCCAAAGAGAAGTCAATCTTTTCAATATCTAACTTACCCGCCTCTATCTTAGAAAAATCGAGAATGTCATTAATAATCCCCAGTAAAGACTCAGCTGAACGGTTCACTTTATCGATATAGTTTCGCTGCTTTCGATCAAGATCTGTCTCTAACGCAAGATGAGACATACCAATAATGGCGTTCATCGGAGTTCTTATCTCATGGCTCATGTTGGCAAGAAAGTCACTCTTAGCCCGATTGGCACTGTCAGCCTTCTGCTTGGACAGCTCCAGCTCCTTCTCCAACTGTTTGGCGGCATCAATATTCACATTGATACCGCTTATTCTTATCGCCCGCCCTTGATTATCACGTTCAAATACCTTGCCGACACTTAACATCCACTCATATTGGCCCGAATGATTAAGTAGCCTAAGCTCTTGACGATAGATCTCTTCATTCCCAGTAATATGAGCTTCAATTAACTCAGTATAAAGCTCACGGTCATCGGGGTGGATCAAACCAAGCCAAGTCCTGTTACCACTCTTTAATTCAGACCACTTATCATTACTGATGCAGAGATCATCCATCTTATAACCCAGCATCGTGACGCAGACATGGTTAATCAGCACCTTGCTCTCTAACGGAAAAGAGTCCCACATACCAAGCTGGGCACTACTGGAGGCGACATCGAGTCTCTCCTCTGATTCATGTAGCTTCAATTCACTGCTTTTCTGCTCGGTAATATCAAAAATACTGACATCAAGATATTCAGCACTCCCGGAAGCATTAACAGAGAAAAGCGCACGAAACTGCACATAGCGTTCAATATTTGAAGCGTTAATTATTCTAACGTCGGCTCTTAAAGAGGAACCATCTAATCGACTGGACTCCATCTGCAGATTAAACTCATCCACATCGGCTGGGTGTATCAGATCAAACAGATTAACTTGAGGGGCATCCCCTAAGAAAAACTCAATCTCATAACCAGTTATCTGAGCCATCTTGGGACTGGTATAGAGCATCTCGGAGGTGCGCCAATCTTCACTTAATCTATATCTAAATACAGCACCTTGGATATTACTGACCATAGAGCTAAACTGGGCTTGATTATATTTCAGCTCTTTTCGTACCATCTCTCTTTGAGTCACATCCAGCAGTGAAAGACGAATATCCTCTAGCTTGCCCTGCTCATCTAATTTAGAGATCACCGTCATAGAGGCGAATTTTTTCTGTTTATCATCCCTGAAAAGCTCAACTCTAATATCTGAGGTCACCTCACCAGAGAGCACATGATCAAGTAACTCTTGGGTAAACTCTTCGCTATGCTTAATGACATCATTAAACTTAAGATGAGAAAACTCCTCACGTTCTCGACCCGTTAACTGAGCAAAAGCCAGATTGTGCTTGATAAAATTGCCCTTAATGTCCAATGAGGCGTAAGCCACCGGTGAGTGCTCATAGAGATCCCACAAACGAGTCTCCCTCTCCTGCAGCTCCAAGGTGCGGGTATTCACTCTATCTTCAAGCTTCTCGTTGACCGCTTTGAGCTGTTCATGAATTCTGCGCCCTACCCAAACTGAGCCCATAAAGATGATACAGACGAGCAAAACAACCACAGCAAACATGCTGTAAACAATCCGCTGAAAGCTGGTGTAGTTTTTTCTTGCCTCTTTTAGAGTGAGTTCAGATACGATGCCAAAGCCATATTTATCGCTCCAGCGCCAAGCACCGATAACCTTATCCCCCTTAAAATCGATATAACCCGAAAAGTCCTCGCCATCTAAATGGTCGCGGATCTGCTTGGCGCTCTCAGTAAGGTGGACCTGATCACTTGAGCTAGGAGTGATCCCCGCAGCTTCATAACTGCTTTTGGGGATTTGAGAGGTAAGATTCAATACTGATGTTTGCCCCTTTTTTAATAGACCAAGGTCAACTAGCTTGCTGTTAAAACGACTTTCGGTTAATAAACGACCACGGTCATCGACAAAATATGAATCTCCAGTGTCCCCCACATGAGCACTACTGGTCAGTTTTGAGAACTCTTTATAGGGATTAATGCGCAGCGCTAGCACTGCGGGGATAGTGCCATTAACGAACTCAATAGGGCTCATCACAAACATGGTTGGAGTGTTTTTATTGAAGCTACCATCGGGAGTTTCAAGCTCAACATCTGAGTGCATCGGTGGGGTTATCACTATCTCCCCATTAAAAGCACTGGCCAAAAGCTCCGGGTATTTAGTCTGAACAATATTGATCAACCCTAAATTTGCATCTCGGTTTGACGCAAGGTTTATCCCATCTGGTGCGATAATAAAAAAGCCCATGGTGCCAAACGGTTTACTGTAACGAAAGTAAGCTGAGCGAGCCCACTCCACATCGGAGTCGAGCAGTAAGCTCTCCCTGTCTCTCGGCGCATGGAGCAGATCCTCCACATGGCTATGAAGTATGGGGTTAAACGCGACACTTAAAATTCTATCTTCCCATCCCGATACCCAAGCTTCAATCGCTGCATCGGCAACATCAACGACCCCTAATAGTGACTGGCCGCTCTTCTCTCTATCATTTTTGTCCGCAACAATGAGTCCAATCTTGGCGATAAGAAAAATGATGGTGACAAAAATAATCACCCCTGCACCCGCTAAACGACCATAGCGTGCATAACCAGAAAATTTCTCTTTGTCTTTAATCGTTAATAAACGCAAACGCCAAAACACAACACAAAGCGCAAGTAACATGACCACAAGTAAGGCAATTTGAAGCAACTTATCCATAGGGGTACCCAAAAAAGAAAAAGCTACAGAGTCGCAGAGCGACATCACTAATATCAATCAAATACAATCAAATATACAAGAAATTTCCCTTCAGAGGGTACTTGAATATAAAAATTAAGGAGATATGCAGAATAATTAACTATTGAAAGCTGACTTTTTACTCTGATTCAATGAAATATAGACGAAGGGAAATCAAAAATGGGGGTTACTGGCCTGGGAACCGCTTGGCCGTAACCCCCTAATATGTTCATAACAGACGAGGTGAAGGTCTGCGTACAACATAAACGCTTACTTCAAACTTTGACTTAACAATCTTTTTTACTCAATTGAGTGGATCTCGATCTACCTCTATTGACGAGTAATATCCTGAGCCATCCCTTTAGCTGGAATTGGTTGAGCCTTCAGGGGAAGAACAGGCGCTTGTACCAGCTCCTCTTTGAGATAGTTAATGGCACGCTCTAATTGAGCATCACCACCTTTAAAAGTCGCATAGGGTAAGTTATCAACCTCAATATCAGGACTGACTCCACGCCCCTCCAGCACCCAACGTCCATCCATCGCATATTGAGGGTATTCAGCGACCCGAGCCATCCCTTTATCCGTTAATGAATTTCGGCCAGATAGCCAGACACCGGCTCCAGCGGTTTGCTTACCAATAAGTGGGGCGATCCCGAGGGCCTTAACACCTGCAGAGAAGGTTTCACCATCGGAATAGGTCAATTGATCGGTCAACACCACTAAGTGTCCGCGGAAAGTTTGCTGCATATTAGTACTTGGAGTACCACGAGTTGGCTGCCAGAAAGCCCATGTTCTGCGCAGTAATTTCTCAATAATCCAACTATCGATATTACCACCACGATTACGGCGAACATCAATCACAAGACCCGCTTTATCGTAGTTGGCATAAAACTCACGGGCAAAGCTGGCAATATCACCGCTGCCCATGGCATACAGGTGCAGGTAACCAAACTCTCCGTCGCAGGCCTCACTCACTTTCTCAGCGTTTGAATTAACCCAATCTAAATATCTAAGCTTGGCATCACGACCAGGAGAGACAGGTTTGACGATGGTCTTGTGCTGTTTACTGCCCCGCTTGAGGGTCAACAGCACCTGCTTTTTAGCCTGATTTGTTAAAAAGCGAGTCACATCGGCGCGGTTTGTGACACTCTTGCCATTAATCTCCACCAAGATATCACCGACTTTAGCGTCCACACCTATCTGGGCTAATGGGGCTGCTTGAGATGGCAGCTCAGGATCGTTAGCATAGATATGAGTGATAGCTACTCCATTTTTTGTCTGCGCTAAACGAGCACCAAGACTTGCCGCTTTTGCCATATCCAGATCTTTAGGAAGATCGCCACCACGCACCTGAGAGTGCAGTGAGTCTAACTCGCCCATCATCTGTTTAAAGATATCATTGAGCTCATGTCGGTCCGTTAATCTGTCCACCAACGGCTGATACTTTTGCTTTGTTGCTTGCCAGTCAAGACCGCGCATCTGCTTATCAAAGAAGGAGTCTCTGTGCATTAGCCAAGCATCTTCAAACATCTGCTGCCACTCAAGTGCAGGCTCTATCGCTAACTGCCACGCTTGAGTCTGTACCTTGGCATTGGTTAATTTTTTAGGAAGCTTGTCAGCAGCATCGACTATCAACATATCTTGACCATCTTTGCTGTGCTTACGGATAAAGAGCTTCTTGCCGTCGCGTGAAAGACCAAAACTGCCAACATCCTCACTAAAGGTCTCAACCTTTGGTGATAATGGGTCAAACTTAACCACTTTAAGGCCCGGTACACTCTCTTTGCCCGGAGCCTGATCGATAAAATAGAGGCCGTTATCGTTCACCTTAAGCGCAGAATAGTTACCCGAAGCAACTGGCACCTGCCATAAACGCTGACCCAGACCACTCCAATCGACTTTAACGTCCGCAGTGCCCGCTGCTTTATCCTCTTTACCAACCGATGTTGTTTGAGTTAACTCATCTGGTTGACGAAATGGGAACTTGGCATCTTTATCTAAGGCTAAAGCAAATATTTCAGTGCGCTTATCAAACATGGGTCCCATATTACGATCGCCCCAAGGTGAGGTAGGTGTTGAGCTAAATTGACGGTCTGAGAGAAAATATAGCCACTGACCATCAGGGCTAAATGCGGGTGCATATGACTCATATTTATCACTGGTTAAAGCTTCACTTCGATCATCATCCAATGAATAGAGCACCACTTGCGGCCTTGGTGTGCCTAACTCAAATTTAGTCACGGCGATGTATTGGCTATCCCCCGACCAGACCACATCGGCATAGGGACCTAAGCCTTCACCTTGAGTAATGATTTTTTTGGTGCGGTTTCTTTTAAGATCCAATAGCCAAAGGTCACCATTGTAATCATCGGTCGCGATATAACGCCCATCAGGCGAGAGCTTAATCCCCATCCGTAGAGTCGTGCCATCTTTAGTTAGCTGCTTTGCCCCCTGACTGCCATCGGCAGGAAAGCGCCAGATCTCCTGCTCTCCCGATGCATCGCTTATCCCATACACCCAGCTCCCGTCTGGGCTCATCACTGCAGATCGCACTCGGCTGTTTCCGGGAAGTGCTAACTCAACAAGGCGGGAGCCATCGGTTCCCGCTATCGCAACATGACTTCTTGCGGTGATAACAACCTTATTTCCCTCAGGTGAAAGCTGAGTAGAGGTCGCATACTTCATCGGGCTATTGACCCAGTGAGCACGGCGATGGGGAAAGTCAGAAACCAGTTGAATATCCAAAGTGCGGCTTTCATGATTACTCAGGTCAAACAGCTTAATGTCAGCCCCTTGCTGAAACACTATCTTGCCGTTATCTAGGCGTGCTCCACGTACCGACCACTCTTTAAAATCACTGCTCTGTTTAATATCAGTGCCATCGAGTGCCATCGACCAGAAATTATCATTGCCATCTGCATCACTGATGAAATAGAGGCGGTTGTCCCACAACATAGGTTGACGAACAGAGCCTTGATGAGCACTGGTTAATAACTGCGCCTCTTGATCTGAATTGAGCTTATAACGCCATAACTCGCCCTTAGCACCGCCACGATAGACCTTGGCATTATCCCCTGTGGTTTGCAGGCCAAAACGGGTAAAGTAAAGGTACTCGCCTTTATCATCAATTGCCCCTTCAATGGCATCGGCTAGTGGTAGATCTTGAGCCTCTAATGTCTCGGGGTTAACCGTTCTTAATACCCAGTAGTTAGCCGGACCAAAAGCGTTATCAGTGGCGTAAAGCACTTTGCCATCAGCTGTCCAGCCTTGAACCCGAACACGGCTATTTTCAAAACTGACTCGCTTGGCCTGACCACCCGCTATCGGGATAACATAGACCTCACTGGTCCCCTCATAGTTGGCGACATAAGCCACCCACTTACCATCTTTAGAGATGGTTGCCCCTAACTCCTGTGCAGGCAAACTCGTTAACCTTTGCGCTTGCGGCTCACCCATCTGCTTAGTCCAGAGATCGCCCTCAGCGGTAAAAACTAACGTATTTTCACTCAGCGCTGGAGCTCGGTAGTAACCAGGAAGTGCTGTCGATTCTGATGCAATCGCGGTCGAAAAATTTAGACCACCGAATGCCAATAGGGTGCAAACAAGCGAGAGGCGAGGTTTCATTTTTAGCTCATTATTTTTATTTAATTTTTTATGGCCAACAAGGTAACAAACTTTTATTAATTCAACAGTAAAATAGTCAGTAAGAATTATTACGAAATGTGTACAGCTTACTGACTATACTTAACAAATATTATCCAATACCTCGGGTTATCTATGGAGCAAGGCGATCAGGAGAGTGCTGTAACAAAAACAGTTTTGGAAGATATTGAGATCATGAATGAAGCAGATGCCTTGCCTATCAGACAAGATCCAATTATCGAAAAACTACTCAAAAAGCTACCAAAAGAGATCGCCGATAGTTATACAGATACACAACTGCAAGGTTTCAGGATAGCCTTAGGCGATCGCACTTGGGCTAAGCATTTTATCGATAACCGTGGCACCTTTTCGTTTCCTTTTGTTCGCCTACGTTTTTTCTATGTCTTCCTACTAGGCAAAAACAAACGTGCTTATACAAGGCGTGAGAAACATGCTTCTATGTTGATGTTTGTCGGCTTGGTATTAAGTTTTATTGCCATCAGCATCCTTTTAGGATTATTCACCCTCTATATTCTAAAGTCGGCAATGGGGATAGATCTACTGGAGGGAACTTCACTAGGGGTATGGGATTGGTTTAGAGATCTGTTTTAAAACTCAGTAAGGCACTGACTTGGATTGATCTTGCCCCCTAATACACAAGATATCAGAGGGCAAACCTTAAAGTTAACTACTTATCAGAACTTGGCACTTTAGGCTTAGGCAGAGGAATAATGACCTGCTCACTTAAGGCTTTCCATCTTAGATGTTGAGGGTGATCCTCACTTCTTAGTTCAGGATAGTTTCTGCGAAGCTTCAACACTAGCTTCTCAGCGTCAGCCCACTTCTCCATCTCCACTAAACTTTCAAGATGATTCAGCGCCTGTTTTGCACTCACCATAGCTTCACGTTGAGACGCGGTCTTAGCCGATTTACTGCTAGAGAGAGATTCAATTTTCGCTCTCACATCTTGGTCAATATCATCAACCGATATCGCGATACTTTCCACTTTAGGATCGCTTTGCTGCTGAGCAGTGTTGGGTGACGACTTTGCAGGTAAGGCTTCAGCTTGAGGCGAACTTGCCATGGCTCTAGGTGCAGTTCGTTTCATCTCATCGGTTTCTTGCACACTTTGCGCTTCAACACCTTTATCTCCAGCATAGGAGCGAGTATCCATTGCCGCGGGCTGCGCACTATCACTATCTCCAAGCTCACCTTGTGGCTCACTCATCTGCATCATAACTGGAACATCATCAGACAATATATCTTGGGTGACATCCTGATTAATCAAGAGTAATGTCGCGACAAACATGACAGAGGCTGCCGATGACAGTGGCCAACGATGACGACGCCAAAAACTCGTCTCTACAATGACCACATTATCATCTTGGCTTTTTTTCACTGCAGCTCGAGCGAGCTTTAAAATCGCTTCATCCAACTCAGCACTAGGCACCTCCTGCTCTTGGGCCTTATATAACTGCTGAAGTTCATCATCAAATTCAGCAGGTTTATCAATATTTTCATCTTTCATTTTCAACCTCCTGCCATTTGTTCATGACACATGTCTTTAAACTTTGATTGGCGTAACGAATACGACTTTTCGTCGCCTCAAGTGATGTTCCGACCACCTCGGCAATGGTTCCTGCCGTAAACCCCGCTTCCATATTGAGCAGTAAAGCCTCTTTTTGTACCGTAGGCAGTAGTGAGATGCAGTGCTTAAGCAGCTGAGCTTTGGTCCAGGCTATAAATTGCGTTTGCGGTGCTTGCTCATCACTTGGTAAAAAGGAGTCTGCATCCTGCTCCTCGGTAAATACTTCACTAAAGTGATCCACTGGCTTTACGGCTCTAACATGGTCAATCAATAGGTTATGCGCAATTCGATATAACCAAGTGGTGAACTTCGCACTTGGCTCATAACTCGCCGCCGCTTTAATCACTCGTCCCCAAGTGTCTTGATAAAGATCTTCAGCCAACTGAAGATCTCCTATCTGACGAACGAAATAGCGATATAAACCGCCCTTATGTTTTTGATACAGTGACTCAAATGCTGACATATCTCCCTGCATATATTGCAACATTAAGGCTTGATCACTGTCAGCTTCGCCTCTCTTATCCAATGCTTCTGCCACGCGATTCTCCAAACTCATCGGCCTCCCTGAACCTACCTTCAGGGAACTTAATGCTGGAAAGTGTGCACGGCTCGCCCCTCTTTGTCTACTACTGCACTTCCAACTTGCTCGGGCTCAGTTTGTAAAGCCAATAAACCTGCGGTTTTAGTGAGTTGCACAAATTCATGACGATAACCAAAACTATCCTCTCCCATGGCAGCCTGAGCAATGTCACTTACCTTGGCATAGTCCATATCATGCAGATAGTGGCTGTGATTAATCAGTTGACCAAAGCCTGCCACTGCGGCCGCAAACCTAAAATCATCACTGGCTTGGGCAAACTCATTAATCGCTGTGCTTGTTAAAACCGGATAACTGATAAGCTTACTCTTCTCTTGGCCTATAGGTTTGTACCTGAGTTTCAAATAAGCTAACTCATCGCGGCTGTACTTCTCTTTGCCCGTCTTGATATCCAAACCATATCGAAGCACATCGTTAGCTTGATTTGGGCTGTCCACAAAACTAAGTTCATACAAGGCTGTCACCCTGTGCCCCGCACCTATCTCGCCGGCATCGACCTTGTCATTATTAAAGTCCTCACGATTTAGTGCTCGGTTCTCATAACCGATGAGGCGATACTCAGATACCAATGCTGGATTAAACTCAATCTGCACCTTCACATCTTTAGCTATGGTCAGTAGTGTTGCGCTAATCTCATCCACCAGCACTTTACGAGCCTCATTTAAGGTGTCGATATAGGCATAGTGACCATTACCTTTATCAGCCAGTTGCTCCATCAGATGATCATTATAGTTTCCCTGTCCAAACCCTAAAGTGGTCAAGGCAATACCTTGTTTACGCTTCTCCTCAATCATATCTTCCAGAGCCTGCTGATCCGATACACCCACATTAAAATCACCATCTGTGGCCAAAATAACTCGGTTAACCCCTCCAGCAATGAAATGTTTCTGCGCTAGTTGATAAGCAAGCTCAATCCCTGCGCCTCCATTGGTCGAGCCCCCCGCTTTTAATTTATCCAGAGCCTGGGAGATGGCAAGGGTATCGTTACCTTTGACCCCATCAAGCACGACTCCAGATGCACCGGCATAGACCACAATCGAGATACGATCACCCTCGTCGAGTTGTTGACTCAACATCTTCAAAGCATTTTTCAATAGCGGCAGCTTATCTTGTGATGACATTGAGCCCGACACATCAAGCAGAAATACTAACTGACTAGCCCCTAAATCCGCTTTCTCTTTTTCAAAGCCTTTAAGACCAATCCTAAGCAACATTTTATGGGGATTGTATGGTGATGGCGCAAGTTCAGTATTCACACTAAATGGCTGCTCTCCTGCATCTGGTGCGGGGTATTGATAAGCAAAATAGTTAATCAACTCCTCCACACGAACAGTGCCCCTCTCTGGCAGCACTCCGTGATTAATCGAGCGTCTCAAGGTCGAATAACTGCCAGTATCGACATCGATTGAGAAGGTAGAGACCGGGATCTCCCCTGCAACCATAATTCCATTGGCAACTTGACGCTCAAATTTGTCGCGATTTTGCAGCTCTGGAAGATAAATATCTTGGCTTGGACGTGAGGGCAGTCCCATCAGAGCAAAGGACTCCGGACGAGAATGTACCTTCATGGATTTCATGCGTTCACTGGCTTGCTTAGCAGCTCGGTAGGTCTCACGCACACTCACTTCACCTTGGCTCGCCTCAGACTGCACCTCTGTACCTCCAATCCCTGAAGCGGTATCGATACTTTGCTGGTTCGGTGAACTCCCCGCAATAGGATTGGACTCAGACTTCCCCGTGGAGAGCTCACTTTGCTTATTGTCATTCGCCCCTTTCTCTTCTTTGGACTCGATAGCTTGCTGCCCACTACAAGCCACTAACGCTAAACTTGAGCTCAATAACAGTGAAGCTGAAACTCTGGATAATCTACATCCTTTTTCTCTAGCACTAATTTGAGGTTGAATCTTCATCTCGCTCTCCTTTCAATTCTATTGGGTATATAAACGCAGAGAGAAACCAAAAGGGTTAAAAATAATTCAATCTATATCGTTAGGTCATCATCACCATTTGAAGCACTTCATAAAGTATTAAGCTCCAGCGACTTAGATCACATTTTAAAAAGTGAAAATATGGTACTTTTGCCTAATACCTAATCAAGTTCATACCCGCAATACTGACAAACAGACTCTTTTGCCACTCACTTGCTGATATCTACTGATATAGAATTCTTTCTACTCAGGAGCGATTCACGTGCCTCAAATAAACGCGCTTTTTTCACACTCTCAAAGCCCCCCTGTAAGCGGTTTTACCTACAAGTAAAAACAAGGTTCAGTGCCTGAACACCGACTGAAAACCGTTCCATCTTTTCGGGATTGATTAACGTGCCACATAAAGCTCATCTATTCTCTCTCTCTTTGGGTCATGCTTTTTCTGAAGCTTGTATCAAGGAGAAATACAACCTCAAACGCCTAGGGAAAGACCTACTTGCGGGGATCTCAGTGGGGATTATCGCCATTCCTTTAGCGATGGCCCTTGCCATCGCCAGTGGTGTACCTCCCCAATATGGACTTTACACCGCGATTATTGGCGGGTTTATCATCTCTTTGACTGGTGGATCGCGATACAGCATATCAGGTCCAACTGCTGCATTTGTTGTACTGCTCTACCCCATAGCCCAAGAGTTCGGTCTTGCAGGTTTACTGATGGCAACGGTGATGTCTGGCGTTATCTTAGTCATCATGTCGCTGTTAAAGCTTGGGCGACTTATTCAGTATATCCCCGAACCTGTCACTTTAGGCTTTACTGCTGGGATCGGAGTGGTAATCGCGACACTGCAACTTAAAGATTTCTTCGGGCTCACCATGGCTGAGATGCCTGAGCACTATATTGACAAATTAGGTGCGCTTGCAGATGCAATGCCCACCATAGGGAGTGCTAGCACCAGCGTCGCTTTAGCGACATTTGCAGTTATGCTCTTATGGCCTAAATTAAAAACGCCGATCCCTGCACATCTACCCGCCATCATTATCGGCAGTTTTCTCGCACTCTGGTTTAATCAAGATGGAACTGTAGTTGAAACCATAGGCACACGCTTTAGCTATACCTTAGCCGATGGCAGCATCGGCATGGGGATCCCACCTTTGATGCCAAGTTTTGAGTTACCTTGGCTACAAGATGGGGCCAATCATCAAGCCTTAGGTTTTAGTTGGAGCATGGTACAAGCTCTACTTCCCAGTGCCTTTGCAATCGCTATGTTAGGTGCGATTGAATCCCTTTTATGTGCCGTTGTACTCGATGGAATGACAGGGAAAAGACACAGCGCCAATAGTGAGCTTCTTGGTCAGGGGATCGGTAATATTATCGCCCCTTTCTTTGGTGGCATCCCAGCAACAGCAGCCATAGCAAGAAGTGCAGCCAATGTGAAAGCTGGCGCTCAGAGCCCGATAGCAGGCATGATCCACTCCATTGTTTTGCTACTGGGTCTGCTTCTGTTAACCAATATCCTCGCCTATCTTCCTATGCCAGCCATGGCGGCTCTGCTACTCGTTGTCGCTTGGAACATGAGTGAGGCACCTAAGGCTGTACACCTGATAAAATCCGCGCCTAAGAGCGATATTATCGTCTTCCTCACCTGCTTCTCACTGACCGTTATTTTCGACATGGTGATTGCGATCACTGTCGGAATAGTATTGGCCGCCCTGCTATTTATGAAAGAGATTGCCGAGATGACTAGGCTCTATGATATTAGCCAAAATAGGCGTTATATCGACCGGGACATTCCACAGCACTGGTCGGTATTGAAAGTCAACGGTCCGCTGTTTTTTGCCGCTGCCGATTCTATCTTCTCTGAGATAACCCTATTAGCAAAGGAGCGACAAACCATCGTTATCTATATGGACGGCGTCTCTATTTTAGATGCAGGAGGCTTAGCGTCATTAACTAAGTTACTGGAACATCTAAAGACAAAGCAGAGCGAACTGGTGATCACCGATCTGCAGTTCCAGCCCATCCGAACTTTAGCAAGGGCAAAAATACAACCCATAGATGGCTTACTGCACTTCTATCCAACTCTGAGTGACGCTCTGGAAAAGCATCCCCATTAGACAAATGATTTGCAGCAAAAAATCAGTGCAAAACGCCAGCAAACTTAAACTTGCTGGTGTTTTATTAATAAACAATTAAGCCCTCAACTCATTTCATTCATCTCAGCCTCTAACTAAATGCATCATCAAGCTATCATAGACTTAATCAAACTGAGCAATTTGCCAGCAAAGCTTCGATTAACAGGCTTGTATGTGTATAATCATGCGCAAATTTCACCTATGTCGTGTTTTTAAGCTCACCCTACGAAGGAGTATGTATGAAAGTTGGTATCATTATGGGTTCCAAATCTGACTGGCCGACCATGGAACATGCGGCGCAAATGTTAGATACATTTGGTATCGCCTATGAAACTCGTGTGGTTTCAGCACATCGAACCCCGCAGCTACTCGCTGAATACTCCTCAACTGCTGCAGAACGTGGCATAAAAGTCATTATTGCTGGTGCTGGCGGTGCTGCCCACCTTCCAGGCATGGTTGCTGCTCACACCAGCTTGCCAGTTTTGGGCGTGCCAGTTAAATCTAAAGCCCTCAACGGCATTGACTCACTACTCTCTATTTGCCAAATGCCGAAAGGGGTTGCGGTAGGTACCTTGGCGATTGGCGATCCAGGTGCTGCCAATGCAGGCTTATTAGCCGCGCAAATTCTAGGCTGTCAGCAACCTGAAATCTTTGCGAAAATAGAAGCTTTCCGTCAGGCACAAACCGACTCAGTACTTCTTAATCCGGACCCTGCTATTTAATATGAACATATTAGTTTTAGGTGCTGGACAACTAGCACGTATGATGAGTTTAGAGGGGGCGCCACTGGATTTGAATGTGCGCGCTTTTGATGTCGGCTCTCAAAAAATCATTCATCCACTTACCCATCAAGTGTTTGAGCAAAGCTTAGGGCAAGCTATCTCAATGGTTGATGTGATAACCTCTGAGTTTGAGCATATTCCTGACGATGTCTTAGCTCTGTGCTGCCAAAGTGGCAAGTTCTACCCAGGTAAAGCTGCCATCAAAACAGGTGGTGATCGCAGTATTGAGAAAGATCTACTCGATAAAACCGGGGTTCCATCAGCTCCCTATCAGTTGATCACTGAGAAACAGCACCTGTTAGATGCCGTGTCCCAGCTCGACTTACCTCTTGTGATAAAAACTTGCCAAGCGGGTTATGATGGTAAAGGACAGTGGCGTTTAAAGTCATTAGATCAAGTTGACGCTATTTGGGCTGAGATGGCCGGATTTATTGCCAGTGGAACTGAGAGTTTTCCCCACACCATTATTGCAGAAAAAATGATCCCATTTGATCGTGAAGTCTCTGTGATTGGAGCCCGTGATAAAGAGGGTAATGTAAAAATTTATCCCGTCACTGAAAACCAACATACCAATGGCGTACTCACTCTATCCCTAGCGATTGAGATGGATGAAAAAATCCAGCAGCAAGCCGTCGATGCCTTTAACAAGCTCTCGCTCTCTATGAATTATGTTGGTGTATTGGCTATCGAGTTTTTTGAGGTTTCAGGCACCTTGATGGTTAATGAGATCGCCCCTCGAGTGCATAATTCAGGTCACTGGACACAACAAGGGACTGCTTGCAGTCAATTTGAAAACCACCTGCGCGCAGTTGCCGGATTGCCACTAGGTTGCACACAAGCGCAAAAGCCAAGCGTGATGATCAATGTGTTGGGTCAAGGCGCAATTCCATCGCAAGTGCTAACTATTGATGATGTTAAAAGCCACTGGTATGGCAAAACTCAACGGGCTGGTCGAAAAATGGGACATATTAATGTTTCAGCTGAAGATAACAGCGCATTAGGCAATAAACTGTTGCAACTGGCTGATATGTTACCTGAGCAAGATTACCCTGGCGTGCGGTTAACAGCCGAGCGGTTATTAAATAGCTAATCTGTTAAACAAGTTAGTCGCAAACTAGATAAAAAGCTGAGTTGATACCATTGATGTATCGCTCAGCTTTTTTTTACTCCTACTTCCAATCATCACTGTACTTTTCATTTGCTTTAAATGCCTCAGCTTCCAAAGGAGCATCCTCATAGTCATACTGAGCACGTTCAGAGAAGTATCGAGTAACGGTTGCATCTAAACTAGACCTTTCAATTTGCAACACATGCACCAACTCATGAGCTAGTTTTGGCCTATTCAACTCATAGCCGTTTCGAGCATAAATTGAATAACCAAAAACTTGAGCATTGTTAACGATTCCTTCGCCAACAAACCCAACAGCTTCGCCAAAAAGTTTTAATGCAAAGTTTTCATAAGGGAAAGGAACTTCATCAACATACACAATTCTTACTTTTTCTGGAGACTTAATTCCTATATCAGAAGCCAGTGATAACTCCTTATCACCAAGCGGAATACCTGTATCCACTCCCTTCTTATCGATCTCATATGCCCAATCTATGTATTGAGGTAATAATACGCCAGAAATAATTTGTTTATGAAAAAATGCAACAGCAATCGTTAGGACAATTAAGAGTAACGATAGTATTTTGATTAACTTCATCTGTTTTTAGAATTCCTTTCAAAGTTTCAGGTACTTTATAGTTGAACATAAATCTATCGCTCAATTGATGAGCCTAAAGTTATGCCTATGTTTTTATAACAAAAAAACAAGAATGTATGCAATAACTGGCCACACAAAAGTCTGCTACAAGCAATTAACGATATTGACTAAATCAACCAAAGAACAGACGCCATAACCAAGAGGAGTCCAGATCTTCCTTACAAGTATGGTACTGGGCAGCATAACGCTTTGCCCTATCATCAACCCGTTTAGCCACCTTAATTAACCAAGGCTTTTGGTTATAGGTCTTACGTTTATATCCGCCCCAGCCCTCATGGTAGTTGAGGTATTGATTACGGGCATCCCATTTAGAAACACCATTGATCTTATTGGTTTTATAGATAAACCATCCCATAAAATCCATGGCATCATCAAAGTTACTGCGACTCGACCAAGAGTTCCCCGTCTCTTTGACATAGTCATCCCAAGTCATGGTTTTAGCTTGGGCATAGCCATAAGCATCGCTTGCTCTACCAATAGGGATAAAACCAAGAAAATACTCCATTGGTGGCGCGGCATTATGCTTAAAAGAACTCTCTTGATACATCATGGCCAGAGGGATATGAACAGGTACGCCCCACTTCTCCCGCGTGTTTTTAGCCGCTTCATACCAATCGCGATTCTCTTGATAGATAGAACATAAGTTCTCAGGTTCTTTAGGAGGAGAGGTCGCGCAGCCCGACAAGAAGATAGCCATAAATAACGCGATTATGTGGGTAAAGAGTTTCATCAATGAAAATACCGAAAGGCCAAATTATCAAAGCCATAGTGTCACATTGATAGAAAAAAGAAGCAATTACAGGCCAGATAAAAACGGGATTATTTTATCTCAGGTAGCTCACACTCGTGCTCCTGTGTAAGCCATACCTCTGGCTCCCAAAAAGCAGTATTGTTACCACGGTAGACTTTATCGGTATTAAACCTTGCCGCGATATGATACCTCTGATTAGCTTCAACCTTAACAGACAAGACTTTAGGCGTTCTCGCCGCCAGCTTCACCTTTAAAGTAGGAGAGTCTATCAACTCCGCCAGAGTAAACTCATAGACTCCGGGAGAGAGTTGATAGTTAGGCTTTGAGATAACTGGCTTGCCATTAAGGTGGGTCACCACTACGCGATAGATATTTTGCTCACGATCGGGCTCTGAATAGCCCGACACAGTGCCACAATATCGACTCGTATCAGGCTGAGACGCACACGCAGACAGGAGCATGCACACACCTAAAAGCAGTAAAACCTGGTTACGCCATAAGCTCATCAGGCGTTACTAACCTGAGTCTTGACCTCTGGTGAGGGCTCAGCAAAATACTCAGCAAGAAAAGCATCAAAGCTTTGGTTGGTTTCAACCTCCATCACTCTCTGCTTCTCTATCGATACAGCAGCAGCTTGTCGATATTGCTGTTCAACACTTTCTGGCAATGGATACTCATTTAACGTATTAAAGTAGGTTTCAGCCAACGCCTTCACCCAGTAACCATGATCTGTTTGAGCCGATTTAAGCTCTTTCATAATTAAGCCAGAAATTGAACGTTCAGGATCATCTACCGCCGCTCGCCATCGAATCAAGGCTTGGTGGTAAGCGCCATCACTGCCATCGTCAAGCAGTACAGATAAACGCTCAAGATCATCAAATAGCTGATTCATCCATGCCGATAACGTGATTGATTCGCCGTTTCTGCTCAGCTCTAATCCTGGCTTACGTCCCTCTAAAATCACTCGGCTTAAGTTACTTGAGATCTCGGCCTCTTGAGCCGCATCACTCGCAGGCGCTGTATTTAACAGGCAGTGAAGTAAAAATAGATCTAAAAACCTTACTTGGGATCCCTCAATACCGATAGGGCTATATGGATTAACATCCAAGGCTCTAACTTCAATATATTCGATCCCCGCTCTTGCTAACGCTTCTGAAGGCTTCTCACCATTTTCTGTGACTCGTTTAGCACGAATAGGTGAGTAAAATTCGTTCTCAATCTGTAGTACATTGGCATTTAACTGACGATACTCACCATCAACTTTCACCCCAATCTCTTCAAAGTTTTTCGAGGACTTACCTATGGCTACTTTCATACCCGCCAAGTATTTATCCAGCGAGTCATAGCTGATATTAAGCTGCTCCTGCTCCTTGTTGGTATAGCCAAGATCACTCATACGCAGTGAGGTCGCATAGGGAAGATACAGGGTACCTTTGCCCATCTTCTCAAACGGTATATCTGTCTCTTGCTGTTTGATAAAGGAGCTACACAGTGCTGGAGATGCGCCAAATAGATAGGGCAATACCCACACCATACGGCGATAGTTACGGATCAAGCCAAGATAGGACTCCGAGATAAAATCACTTTTCGTGAGCGAGCTGCCTGAGTAGGCATACAAGTTGTTCCAAAGCTCATTTGAGACAGAGAAGTTAAAATGTACCCCGGAAATTATCTGCATCTGAGCACCATATCGATAGGTTAGTCCTTTTCGATACAAACTCTTCATCATGCCTGGGTTTGAGATCCCATAATTGGCGATTGGAATATCTTTTACATCACCAACATAGCAGGGCATGCTTACTGGCCAAAGTCTTTGGTTATCAAGATTTTGAACTGTAAAAGCATGAGTGTAAGTCAGATCTTGTAGTAAGTTATCGATATCCTTATAAACAGGAGTGATAAACTCTAACAGTGACTCACTATAATCGGTTGTGATCCGCGAATGAGTTAACGCAGAGCCTAACGCTTGTGGATGACGGTCGGTCGCAAGCTCTCCAGAGCCATTGATCCTCAATGCTTCACGCTCAATACCACGTTGCATTCCCTGTAGTGCATTACGCCCCTCAGAGTTCGAGAGATGCTCAATTACTTCATTGAAAGAGTTCAATATATTTTTCTCTAGTTTCGTCATCATTTTGTCTATATGTGTCAGACCAGCTTAAGTCCCATTAACTTTCAAAATACCACCTCATATAAGATGGCAGGACTAGTAAGATGATGAACAAGGCTCCATCACGCTAGTTAACTCTCATTCGACCTATAAAGTAAAGCAGTATCTGATCGCCATTCACTCTTCAGTTTATGATAACCAGATACTACAACCCCTTAGATATATGGGGCTATCTTACAAATTACAACTCTAAAATCGAAACTGGATATCCAAGTGCTTTAATATCCGCCTCAATCTTGGCCCTATCCCCCACAATCACAAGGATCATCTTCTCAAGCTTTAACTGCTCTTTCGCTAGTTGATTTAGCTCAGACTTAGTCACACTCTTAGTGATCTCAGTCTGTTTATCGGTAAAGTTAGCATCAAGGCCGTAACGCTGGATACGACGCATAAAGCCAGCTTTTTGGTAAGGAGTCTCATAATCAAGCGCCTTACCTTGAGAGATAGAGGCTTTCATAAAGGCCAGCTCTTTATCTGTCATTCCGTTAGCTTGATATCGGTTAATCTCTTTAGCAAATTCAACCAAAGAGGGAGCGGTTACATCGGTTCTCACACTCGCTTTAGCTTCAAATACACCAAGCTCAATGCCACCAGAGAAGTAACTTCGAGCACCATAGGTGTAACCTTTATCTTCACGAAGGTTAAGGTTAATACGACTATTAAAAGCGCCGCCTAGGGGATAGTTCATCAGGTACGATTTAAAGAACTCTCCTGTCGCATCCCATGGCAACCCTTGCTTACCTATCTTGATAACCGACTGAGCGGCGCCAGGTTTATCCAAAATGTAAACCGTTCCACCTTTAAGTTCTGGCAAATCTGTTAATGCAGGTAAAGTCGAAGCCTCACCAGTCCAGTGAGATAATCCACTAAGTTTGGCCAGCACCTCACTTTCATTAAGGTTACTCACAGCGACAACTTGTGCATTACCGCCTGTATATTGCTGACGATAAAAAGCCTTTATATCCTCTAAGGTTAACCCTGATACCGTCTCTAAGGTGCCATTACTGCTAACCCCTAGCGGGCTCTCGGTGCCGTAGAGTAAACCATCAAATGCGGTTTCGGCTATATAGTTAGGATCTGACATCATATGCTGCAGACTTTGGAGCTGCTGCTGTTTAAGACGCTTGAAATCTTCACTTTTGAAGGCTGGCTGAAACAGGCGCTCTTCGACAATGGCCAAGGTTTCATCTAGATGAGAGGTTAAACTCGAGATCTGAATGTAGCTCTGATAACCACTGGCTCCAAAGCTCACACGGCTACCTAACATCTCCAATGCTTGCGCCAGCTCCTCTGCACTATGCTTCTGACTTGACTCATTAAGCATGGCCGCGGTTAACCCTGCAAGCCCAGCTTTGCTAACAGGCACTAACCTGTGACCACCATTGAGATATATCACTAGCTCAACCGTCGGCGTCTCTTCACTCTCGGTGCCAATTACCTCAATGCCATTAGCAAGTTTGCCGCGCCATAGCTCTGGAGATTTAAGCATCGGTGCTTCACCCGCAGCAGGCATAACCGTTCGATCAAATGATGAGGTGATCTGTTGATGTGTATCTAGCTCTTCTACTGCAGCATCTGATACCGTCAGTACAGGTGGAGTAAAATTATCTTCATGGGCAATCAACTGCTTCTGCCCTTCAGGCACCACACTTATCACCACCATAGGCTTATTTTTAATGTAAGTATTAAAGACGCGCATCACGTCGGCTTTTGTGACATTGGCGTAGCGAGCTAAGTCTGAAGCTATCATATTCGGGTTGCCCGAAAATGTCTGATTAAAGGCCAGTGTCGACACCTTACCAGAGACACTTTGCAGACCGAAGATGGTACCGGCTTCAAATTGCACCTTCACCTTCTGCAGATCTTCATCTGTCACGCCGCGAGCTTCAAACTCCTCAATGGACTCCTTCATCTTCTGCTCAAGATCTTTTAGCTGCCCGCCTTTGGCAGGGTTCGCCAAGGCGTACATAGAAAACTGACAGGCAAGTTCCTGACAAGGGTGGCTCACTCCCGCCTGAACGGCATAACCATCTTTAACTAAGTTTTTATAGAAGATAGAGGTTTTGCCACCTCCGAGAATGTTAGAGAGCAGATCCAGCGCCGCTTCATCTTCATGGCGAGCATAAACGGTTGGGAAACCAATTCGAATCAAAGGAAGGTGCACCTTGTCTTCCATTGAGATATAACGGGTCTTATCTAAGGTGACTAAAGACTTGGTATCTGATGTGACTTCGGGCCCTGATGGGATCTCACCAAAGTACTTATTTATCCAAGCTAACGTTTGCAACTCATCAAAATCACCACCCACGGTTAAAGTGGCGTTATTAGGTCCATACCAACGTTTAAAGAAGTTTTTAACATCAGCTAAACTCGCCCGTTCCAGATCTTCAGGCCAACCAATCACAGGCCAAGAGTATTGATGTCCCTGGGGGTAGAAAGCTTGATTAAACTGCTCACCCATACGGCCATATGGCTGATTGTCGATGCGCTGAGCACGTTCATTTTTGACGGTTTCACGCTGAACCTCAAACTTTTCCTCCGTTAACGCAGGAAGGAAAAAGCCCATACGATCTGATTCAAGCCAGAGCATCTTCTCCAACTGATTACTGGGTACAGTTTCAAAATAGTTGGTTCTATCAGTGTTGGTCGTACCGTTAAGGTTTCCGCCCGCTTCGGTCACTGTTTTAAAGTGCTGCTCATCACCAACATGCTGAGAACCTTGAAACATCATATGTTCAAAAAGGTGAGCAAAGCCTGAACGGCCCTCGAGCTCTCTCGCCGAGCCCACATGGTAGGTCACATCTACATGCACTAAAGGATCTGAGCTATCTTGATGCAGTAGAACCGTGAGGCCATTAGCAAGTTGATATTTTTTATAGGCAATACCTACCTCTGAATCAGCTAGGCTAACCGATTCAATCAGGCTGATACCTTTAGGTAGGTTTGACTCGGCCTCTTGACTTGCACATCCTGCCAACGCGGCGGAGATAGCCACGGCTAATATCCATCTTCTCACTGTAAAACTCCTTATAAACCGAGTCTCTACCCGGTATTTATAACCATTGAAGTGCAAAAGCTGCCACTAAGAGATAACGAATGCACTTACCTATTAATATCATCAGAGTCGATCTAAGCAATGGAAGTTTCATCCACCCTGCTAATAAACATAAAAGATCACCAATTAACGGTGCCCAAGACAGTAGCAGTGCCCAATAACCATATTTTTGAATCATGTTTACGCTGTGACGGTATTTCCCCTGCGTCATCGCCTCTGGACTGCGTGCAAACCGACCTAAACGCCCTAAATAGAAGCTAGTCATGGCACCGAGAGTATTGCCTATTGTTGCAACAACCACTAAAGATAGCCATTCAGAGCGACTTTCATTTAACAGAGCGACAAGTAAAACTTCTGATCCTCCCGGTAACAGGGTTGCAGCAAGAAAAGCGGCACTGAACATCAACCATAGCGTTGTCATAAATGCTTACCTAATGAAAAATCGTAATTTTTTATTTTTATTCGGTGAAATATATTTCATGTTAACCACCTGTTAACCGTTAAAGTTATTAAAACAAACTCTATTATCACAATAAGTTATAACGAAATTGGTTTGTTTTGCAAGTAGTGCTATCTATACAATGAAAACATCGGATAATGGCCTAAATTCTTTGCTCCTGTATTGAGCATATAAAATATTACTTACTGACTTATTACCTCAATGATCTCAACGGGCAGTTTGATATCATTTAGGTAAAATAATAAAAATTGGAAAATTCATAATGTGGCAAACCATTAAGCAGATCCCCTTTTGGCAGAAAGTCTTAGCAGGCTTTATTTTAGGTGCCAGCATAGGTGTTATTTTCGGCGAATCAGCAACGGTACTCAAACCCCTTGGCGATCTATTTATCAGTGCAATTAAGATGTTGGTTGCCCCACTCGTCTTCTGTGCCATCGTGGTCAGCATCACCTCGCTCGGTTCGCAAGTGAGCCTAAAGCGACTTAGCTTTAAAACCTTAGCCATGTTTATGTTCACAGGCACCTTAGCCTCATTAATAGGGTTAACCGTAGGCTCGCTTATCGATATGGGCGGTTCGATGGAGCTAGTAGCAACTGAGGTACGTGAACGTCATGTTCCAGAGTTTGCGCAGGTGCTGTTGGATATGATCCCAGTTAACCCGTTTGCTTCGCTCGCAGAAGGTAAGGTATTGCAGATCATTGTCTTTGCAGCTTTGGTTGGCATAGCCATCAACAAGGTAGGTGAGAAAGCCGTTCCATTAAAACAGGCATTCGAAGCAGGTGCAGAGGTGATGTTCCAACTCACTCGCATGGTACTTCAGCTCACCCCTATCGGTGTATTTGGTTTGATGGCTTGGGTCGTGGGTGAATATGGGCTTTCGACTCTACTCCCTTTAGGTAAGTTTATTGCCGCTATCTACATCGCTGCACTTATCCATATTATCTTTGTTTATGGTGGCCTAATAAAATTTGCCGCGAAACTCAGCCCCTTGCAGTTCTTCCGTAAAGCGATGCCTGCTCAACTGGTTGCCTTTACTACCGCATCAAGCTTCGGTACTTTGCCTGCAAGCACACGTTGTACTGAGTCTATGGGCGTCTCTAAGCAGTATGGCGCTTTTGTACTGCCTTTAGGCGCAACCATGAATATGGATGGCTGTGGTGGTATCTATCCCGCTATTGCTGCCATATTTATCGCTCAAATCTATGGTATTCCACTGGACATGACCGACTACATGCTAATTGCCGTTACCGCAACCGTGGCATCCGTTGGCACTGCTGGTGTACCAGGCAGCGCCATGGTGATGCTATCGGTAACCTTAGGTGTTGTCGGCTTACCACTTGAAGGTATCGCCTTTATCGCTGCTATCGATCGCATCATAGATATGATCCGTACCAGTACTAACGTAACTGGCGATATGATGACGGCAGTGGTGATAGGAAAGTCTGAAGGCCAACTGGATGAGCAGCAGTTTTATAACGATCAAGAGGCCGACACTATTGAGGAGTCGCAGCAAGCCACTACTCAATCTAAATCTGTGTCTTAGCAAGATCACAAATGTCTGACTTAAATAAGTCATCAACAATCAAGCCGCTTCTGCGGCTTGATTTGTTCCTAGAGACCCTAATATACTGTTCAAATTAAGTTATTTAGTATTATACTTAGACCTTGGCGCAGAAAATAAGGCAAATATATGGCAAAGTTTTTCCTACTCCCTATTATCTTATGCCTTTTTTGGACACTCTTTTTACACTTCAATGGCGTGCCAATTAAACAGGGTAAAAAAGGCTTTATCTACATAATAGCCATCAGTGCAACCATCATCCTCTCCCTCGGCTTGCTATTGTGGATCACTGCTGAGCAGAACATACGTAGCTAAACCTAACCCGCAAAACCGATACCGACCTCTCCATTTTAAATGGATCTGTCGCTGTATTTGTAGTATAAGCACTCCCAAATAAGCTTCATCAATTAAATTAGCGGTGTCCAGAAATCCATGTCAGATAAATTTTTCTTTAAAGGGCGTAAAACCCCTAAGCCTAAACATGAAAGTTTTGGCTACAACACTAAGCGCGCCTCAAAACTTGGTACGAGTGATAATCCTCTTAACTTAGTTGTTAATAGTGAAGCCCGAAAAGCCGAAATAGAGGCACTACTAAGCAGCCACGAGCTAACGGCTAATATTGAAATTAATCCAGAGGCAAAAGAGAATACACTTGAACTAGATGGTGTATTAAATAAACCTCAAACCACTCGATTCGATAAGAAGCCCAACAGAAATGAGCCTTGTCCTTGCGGTAGTGGCAATAAGTTTAAAAAGTGCTGTGGTTAACACCAACTGGTATAACGCCTGCCAAATAAAAATGTCACTAATTTAATAAATAAATTAGTGACATATCTAGTATCTAAAACAAAACATCATCTACATATTGCCTGAGATAACCGTTAAATGTTGCTCCAGCTCATCTTCAGTTTTTGGCAATGAAACTAGCTCAAAGGTCAATGGATCCCCTCCATTGAGCATAAACACTGATAACTCACCATGATCATAGTGGAACCATTTACCATTGATGCAAAGGTCCGTGTAGCAATTTGGCAATAATTCCATAGGCACACCTCTTATTTTTGTCGTTCTAGTCCGAAACTAAAGATAGCTAACGTGATATTAATCACCTTCATAAGACCTCATCTGACGTAGAGGCACCTTGATCTACATCAAATACCAAATAGATAGAATTGATAAACCTAGTGAAGAGCAAAGTATAAAACTAATTATCTAATGATAACCCAGGAGATTTAGCGTTATATTTCAAAATATTATTCAGAGGGAGTTAAAAACGTTGAAGTGGTGAGTAAAACATCGAAACTAGATTCAATTTTAAGCCGAAAGCTATCCCTTACTTTACCTCCTCGTTCCTCGATTTGTGTAGGGAAAACAGAAACTCTCTGATCACATCCTGATCATGATTCAAACACTCAAATCTAGCCGCAAACACATGCCTGTCGGATCTCACAGGTTCAAGTTGTAACTCAACATGCTTCTGATCTGGAAGGTTGAGATACAGGACTTTCCCATCAATTCCTTGCTTGAGAGCCTTAGGATCTTGTATACGCAGCGTTAAGCCTGTCGATGAGAGCGAGAGAATATCACCCAGTTGATTATTCGTTTCGTCAGTTAAGGTAACATCTTCAGGCTGTTTCACACGCCAGCTACGTTCATGACCATTGATATCAATCACTTCAGGCGTACCAAAGTTTGGTCTGAGTCCACCAAATTCATCTTTTTCAATCTTAAGCGGGATCCACAGCTTATACCCCTGCCCCTCAGCTAAGAGAGACAAGCTTGACTGATGGAGAATAGAAGCCAAAGAGCTGGGTATTTGAGTTTGAATATCCAGGACTTTATTACTTTCTCCAACTAGCTCAGTTGATGTCGATGAGAACAGCTCTTGAAAGAGTGCTACTTCATCTGTTGAGAAGTCCATATTGCTTTTACTACATAAGGTGGTCCAAGTTGATTATAAAGTGTTCACCCCTTAGCTTCAATCCCTATTTATCAGGCGTAAATTGTTAAATAATACCGTTTAGTATAAAGATGTAGTCACTCAGCGAGAACTTAGCGCTTTTGAGACAAGGAAGCGGGTAAAGGGCATAGTTGCTCTACGCTCAAGCTCGATAACGTAGTATTCAGAAGCGCTAAGACTCGCCTTTTAGGAGCGTTTTAGGCTGCCTACTTCTTCGTTGAATAACTTCCTAAGGGAGCCACCATTACTTCAGTTATCCGCCTTTGCCTAAAACAGCTCTGAGCTGACTACTTTCTTATACTAATTGGTATAACACTGTCCCATCCTGAAATAGGTTGACGGTTTTAATTAGACCAGTTGCTCTTGCTGCTGGTCTTTTTTATGCACTTGATTTGGTGTTCTCATACCTAAACTCAAGTGCGGCCTCATTTCATTGTATATAAAAACTGACTCTTCAACGAGTCGCTTTAACTCATCAAGATTGCTGCACGGATATAACAAAAACTCTTGCTTCAAAATACCATTTACTCGCTCCGCTAATGCGTTTTGATAGCAATCATACCCATCCGTCATTGATGCTCGGATACCATTTTTCTGTAATGCTGACTGATAGACTGCTGAACAATACTGTAACCCTCTGTCTGAATGATGAACTGCATGGCCTTGATATTGGCGATTATTCACTGTCATTTTTAAGGCTTTAACTACATCAGTTGCTTTCATCTCATCACTAAGTTCATAACCCATAATCTTACGACTAAACGCATCCGTCACCAGTGACAAGTAGTGAACACCTTGCTCTGATTGAACATAAGTTATGTCACTCACAAAGACCTCTTCAGGCGATAAAGGCGTAAACTCTTTGAGTAAATTCGGGTGTTTCTTCATCCAGTGTTTACTGTGGGTTGTCTTGGTATAGTTATGCTTAGGTTTTACCAATAACCCTTCACGTTTCAAGTAACTAAAGAAGTTATCTCGCCCAAGTTTAATTCCTTTCTCGATGAACTTGGGTTTCAGTAAAAAGTAGAGTTTCCTGCCACCCACACGTGGCATAAAGCGACGGATATCAAGCACCATTGCTTTTACTGGGGCCAGTTCTATAGCTCGGCAGAGTTCTCTCGTTTCTCTTTGGTAGATAGCTTGTCTTGTTATGCCAAGAAGCTCGCAAGCACGATTTAAGCTTGTTACTTTCTGTTTTTGAAGACTTCTCGCTCCCTGGCTAAGTACTTTTTTCTTAGGCCTGCGCCATACTCAGCATCAATGATATCAACGGCTTCATTGAGTAATAGATTACGTAAATGTTCATCCTCAAGCTCTTTTTCAAGGCGCTTTATTTTTTGAGCTGGCGTTTCTTTAGCTTTGGTGGTCTTAGGCATGGTTATTCTCACTGGTTGAGTCCAATCCATCTTACCGTGCTTTCTGAGCCAAGTAAGTACGGTTGAACGACCTTGGATACCATAAATGCTTTGAGCTTGCTTATAAGTCATGTCGCCTTTTTCAACGGCTGCTACAACTTGTAATTTAAAGCCTAACGAATAATCTCGTTGTGTTCGCTTAACGTGGGTGGGGATTTGAGTTGTCATAATAAAGTCCTAAATGTGTAAACACATTTCAGGACAAGACACACAGATACAAAAAAGCCCATCAAAGATGGGCTTTAAAATTACTTTTACGCTAACGACTAACCTAGTACAGCAATCAACACACCAGCGGCGACGGCCGACCCAAGTACGCCCGCCACATTGGGTCCCATAGCATGCATTAACAAGAAGTTATGTTGGTTAGACTCTAGCCCAACCTTATTCACGACTCTTGCGGCCATAGGCACAGCAGAGACACCAGCAGCTCCTATTAGTGGGTTGATCTTACCTCCTGACAGCTTAGACATCAGCTTCGCCATCAGTACACCGGTCGCGGTACCAATAGCGAAGGCAACCGCCCCAAGAAGCAAAATTCCTAAGGTCTCAATTTGCAAAAACTTATCCGCCGACAACTTTGAGCCCACCGCTAAACCTAGGAAGATGGTAACGATATTGATCAACTCATTTTGAGCCGTATTGGATAATCTATCCACAACACCGGATTCACGCATCAGATTACCAAGACAGAACATCCCCACTAAAGGCGTCGCTGCTGGCAGAAACAGAATTGTTAAGCCAAGTACCATAAGCGGGAAAATAATCTTCTCCTTCTTACTCACCTCCCTTAACTGCTCCATCTTTATCTGACGTTCAGCCTCAGTGGTAAAGAGTTTCATAATTGGAGGCTGAATAAGAGGAACTAGCGCCATATAAGAGTACGCAGCCACTGCAATAGCTCCCAGCAGATCTGGGGCAAGTTTGGAAGCAAGGAAGATAGCTGTAGGCCCATCCGCGCCACCGATGATGGCAATGGCACCTGCATCTTTCATACTAAAATCAAAACCCGGCACAAAATTTAGCGCCACAGCACCGATTAAAGTTGCAAAGATACCAAATTGAGCAGCCGCCCCTAAAAGTAACATTTTAGGGTTAGCTATCAGAGCTCCAAAGTCGGTAAGTGCACCAACCCCCATAAAGATCAACAGAGGAAATATGCCCGTTTCGATCCCCACATGATAGGCAAAGTAGAGTAAGCCCCCCTCATCGGTAAAACCACCGTTCGGGATATTTGCTAAAATAGCACCAAAACCGATAGGCAAAAGCAGCAGTGGCTCAAAACGTTTTACTATTGCTAGGTAAAGCAGTAGTGCACCGACACCCATCATAAATAACTGACCACCGGTAAAATTAGCAATACCGGACTCAGACCAAAATGCAATTAACCCGTCCATCTAAACTCCTATGCTAGACCTAACAGTTGATGGCCTACGGCGACAGAGTCACCCTCTTTAACCCAAATTTTACTGATCACACCGTCAATCTCTGCGCGCACTTCGGTCTCCATCTTCATTGCTTCTAAGATAATAACCACATCACCTTGGCGAACGGTATCACCTGGGGAGACATTCACTTTAAAGATATTGCCTGAAAGTGGTGCGTTCATCTCAAGCTTGATTTCGCCACTTTGTTCTGGTGCAGCCGTAGCAGGCGTAAAGGGAACCACATTCTCTGTTGAGCTGATTTGACTAATTTCGCCCCCCTGTGACACCTCAACAACAAAGCTCTGCCCTTGGACATTCACCGTATAAGTTTCAGGTCCTCGCTCCTGCTTGGCCACCTCCTGCTGAGTGTCTGCGGCTTGTGCGGACAACTTAGCAGCTAGCTCAGGTTTAGGCTCAAAAGCATCTGGGTTGTTTCTGTTTTTAATGAACTTCAAACCAATTTGTGGAAATAGAGCATAGGTCAGCACATCATCGATAAGCTCGCTTGCCAACTCCAAACTCTCTTCGGCTGCTTTTGACTTAAGCTCATCTGTTAACCTTTCCAGTTCAGGTGATAGCAGATCGGCAGGGCGACAAGTGATCGCTTCAGCACCATTAAGTACCTTAGCTTGCAGTGCTTCATCAACAGGTGCTGGTGTCGCGCCATACTCACCTTTTAGTACCCCTTCGGTCTCTTTAGTCATCGACTTGTAACGCTCACCAGTCAATACATTGATAACCGCTTGCGTTCCAACTATCTGAGATGTTGGCGTCACTAAGGGAAGGAAACCAAGATCTTCACGTACTCTAGGGATCTCCTCTAACACTTTATCTAGCTTGTCAGCAGCGCCCTGCTCCTTTAACTGACTCTCCATATTGGTCAGCATCCCGCCGGGCACCTGAGCACGAAGAATACGAGAATCAATGCCCTTGAGCTCTCCCTCAAATTGAGCGTACTTCTTGCGCACATCTCTAAAGTAGGCTGATATCTCTTCAAGCAGAGCCATATCATAACCTGTTGCTCTGTCAGTCCCTTCAACCATAGCAACGAGTGTCTCTGTTGCGCTGTGACCATAGGTCTGGCTCATCGAAGAGATGGCGGTATCTAGCACATCAATTCCTGCCTCTATCGCCTTCTGGTAGGTTGCTGTGCTCAAGCCTGTGGTGGCATGACAATGCATAGAGACCACAAGATCAGTTTGAGATTTAATCTGACTAATCATGTCGAAAGCATCAAAAGGCTTAAGAAGACCTGCCATATCCTTAATACATAAAGAGTTACAGCCCATATCTTCAAGGCGTTTGGCCATATCGACCCAGGTATCTAGGTTATGTACAGGGCTTGTTGTATAAGAGATGGTTCCCTGAGCATGACCGCCCACTTCAACCACAGACTTAACTGCAGTCTCTAGGTTGCGAACATCATTCATCGCATCGAAAACACGAAATACATCAACACCATTAGTATGAGCACGCTCAACAAACTTATGAACAAGATCATCAGCATAGTGACGGTAACCTAATAGGTTCTGTCCGCGTAAAAGCATCTGCTGAGGAGTATTAGGCATCACCTTTTTCAACTCACGGATCCGCTCCCACGGATCTTCGCCTAAATAACGAATACAGGAATCGAATGTGGCTCCTCCCCATGACTCCAAAGACCAGAAACCAACTTTGTCCAGCAGTGGTGCGATAGGCAGCATATCTTCGGTGCGAAGACGCGTGGCCAGTATTGATTGGTGTGCATCTCTTAGGACGACATCGGTTAACGCAAGTGGCTTACTCATAGAAAATCCCTACTGCTTTATTATGCTTTAGCGCGATATTGCTCAATGGCGGCGGTGATAACAGCAACCATTTTGGGATCAACTCCCTGATTTTGTGTCGCTGACCCGTTTTCAGCTGGTGTTTTAGGCGTAATAGGCAGAGGAGCAAATCTCCACGCCACCAACTTAACGCCCAAAATAAGTACCGTTAAAAAAACAAACACCAAACCCATACCCAATAGCATGATGCCAAACGATTCAACAATTTGTTCTGATATCGAGTTCATACCATCCTCTTTATTAGTCCAGAGCATAGGAGAGATAAAAACGTATCGCCTCTGACTCCAGTACTCTATCAACTAGGGCTCACAGCCTAGAAAATAACTTTTTATTCATTTTTGATAATATAACCAGTCATCCTGACAGTCTTGTTTGTTAGCATCAGAGCTGAACATAAGCTCTCCCTGACTAAAAACAATAACTAATCTATAACAAAATAGCGAATGCGTTGTAAATTGGTCATACCAAAATAGTCAAAAGTATCGCTAGATGAATGAGGAATTCATAAAATATAGTCCAATAAATTAAGGAAGCATCAACCCCCTAACGCAATATGATAATTTCTATGCAGAAAGTCGTAGCTAAAGATCAGTGAGAATTCAAAATGGAAGCGATGAGAATAGCGAAGTGAAATTTTATGCAGTTTATAGGGGAAAGTTCAGGCTTTTATACCAATCAGTATAAAGATTTGATCGCTCAGCGAGAGTTTAGCGGTCCTGAGGCAAGGCAACGAGTGAAGAGCATAGTTATTCTACGGTTAAGCTCGTTAACGCAGTATCAGAACCGCTAAAACTCGCCTGTAAGGAGTGTTTTTGGCTGCCTACTTCTGCGTTGAATGAACTCACAAGGGAACAACCATTCTGTCATTCATTCGCCTTGAACTAGGTTGCCAAAAGACACTCTGAGTAGATCAACTTCTTATACTGATTGGTATTATTCAACCTAAGCAAAAGAAACGCCTAGATAAAATAGAATAAAGTCCACTCAGAGGCCAGCTCTAACTCTACAACTTGTACCGAGCTTGAATATGTGTGTTCCAGACACAACACACAACCTTTACCATCCATGGTGATTGCGCATAAGTGTTCCAGACACAACGCACAACCTTTACCATCCATGGTGATTGCGCATAAGTGTTCCAGACACAAAAAAGCCCATTGATTTCTCAATGGGCTTGATTGATGGCGGAGAGGGAGGGATTCGAACCCTCGATGGGATTTAAAGCCCATACTCCCTTAGCAGGGGAGCGCCTTCGGCCACTCGGCCACCTCTCCTAATCTTACTCATAAAATGAATAATGGTGCGCGTGGGAGGATTCGAACCTCCGACCGCCTGGTTCGTAGCCAGGTACTCTATCCAGCTGAGCTACACGCGCAAATCTATCTTCTGCTTATCGATAAAGATAAGCCTATTTCGGGTTAACGATAAACACGAAACAAAATATGGTGCGGATGGGAGGATTCGAACCTCCGACCGCCTGGTTCGTAGCCAGGTACTCTATCCAGCTGAGCTACATCCGCACAAGTTTACAACCTTTATTTAGTAAGTATGGTGCGCGTGGGAGGATTCGAACCTCCGACCGCCTGGTTCGTAGCCAGGTACTCTATCCAGCTGAGCTACACGCGCAAATCTCTTACTTGACTGAAGTTAACACTAGAAACAATCCAGTGTATGACTCTCGTCATTTTCTATTTTTAGTATGGTGCGGATGGGAGGATTCGAACCTCCGACCGCCTGGTTCGTAGCCAGGTACTCTATCCAGCTGAGCTACATCCGCATCGAAAACTAAAAATATCTTGCCCAAATCGCATTATAAAACCATTTAGCTTTATAACCTAGGGCGACAAAAAAACCCGCTGATGATATCAACGGGCTTGATTGATGGCGGAGAGGGAGGGATTCGAACCCTCGATGGGATTTAAAGCCCATACTCCCTTAGCAGGGGAGCGCCTTCGGCCACTCGGCCACCTCTCCTAATCTCGTCTTATTCAATAAAGAATAATGGTGCGCGTGGGAGGATTCGAACCTCCGACCGCCTGGTTCGTAGCCAGGTACTCTATCCAGCTGAGCTACACGCGCAATTTACTTTTACTTATCAATAAAGATAAGAAGGCTCCAAGTTAACACTCAACTCGAAACAAAAATTATGGTGCGGATGGGAGGATTCGAACCTCCGACCGCCTGGTTCGTAGCCAGGTACTCTATCCAGCTGAGCTACATCCGCACATATAAAACATCACATGAACATTAATATTGAATGGTGCGGATGGGAGGATTCGAACCTCCGACCGCCTGGTTCGTAGCCAGGTACTCTATCCAGCTGAGCTACATCCGCAACGCGTTTCAATATATCTGTTCTCTTACAAAATGGTGCGGATGGGAGGATTCGAACCTCCGACCGCCTGGTTCGTAGCCAGGTACTCTATCCAGCTGAGCTACATCCGCATCGTATTTGTAAGTAAGAAATGGCGGAGAGGGAGGGATTCGAACCCTCGATGGGATTTAAAGCCCATACTCCCTTAGCAGGGGAGCGCCTTCGGCCACTCGGCCACCTCTCCGTTTCTTGGCGCACATATTACTGTTTGAAGAAAATAAGTCAAACCATTTCTTATAAAGGATTTCCGTTTGGAGTGTTTTTAGTCAGATTAAACAAATAATGCACGTCTTCAATATATAAGGGCTAATCTTTATACCAATCAGTATAAAGATTTGATCGCTCAGCGAGAGTTTAGCGGTCCTGAGGCAAGGCAACGAGTGAAGAGCATAGTTATTCTACGGTTAAGCTCGTTAACACAGCATCAGAACCGCTAAAACTCGCCTGTAAGGAGTGTTTTTGGCTGCCTATTTCTGCGTTGAATGAACTCATAAGGGAACAACCATTATATCATTCATTCGCCTTGAATTAGTTTGCCAAAAAACACTCTGAGTAGATCAACTTCTTATACTGATTGGTATTATCCATAAAAGATGGAGGATAAAGCTAAGTTATCTTATAACAAAAAACAAAAAAGCCAGTTAATAACTGGCTTCTCTATAAATTCATGTTTAAAAGTAGCAATAAACTAAAAATTGCCGCCTTCTGAAGAGTTCCCAGCTTTCTCAGACTGAATACGTTGATAAATCTCTTCACGATGTACCGAAACTTCTTTAGGCGCATTAACACCTATACGCACTTGATTACCCTTGACGCCTAATACGGTGACAGTTACTTCATCACCAATCATCAGTGTTTCACCAACACGACGAGTCAATATCAGCATTAGTTTACTCCTTTAGTTCTAAACTCTGCTTTATACGGCACTAATCCGTTATATGCTTATTATAAGGTTAGCTTAGTACAAATTAATAGTACTCAAACTCAAAACCACCATTTAAATACAGCTTATTTAACTATAAACCGCAATATGAGCTTACTACACTAGCCTTACACTCAAAATGAGTTGGAATCAGTAGATGATACTACAATCTACAACAGCCTTAACCTAGCACTAAAAATGAAAATCCCCAAGAACAAAGCATTAACCGCGGCAGATTAAGACAAAAAACAGACAAAACACAACAATAAAACCCCAAGATGAAACGATAAAAACACATGAGTAACTAGATGTCGTACGACTATTAGCGTATCTATCCAAACTCTATACAATTAAACCTTTGTGATTTGAAGCACAAAAAAAGCGCTTTAACTAAAAGCGCTTTTTTATCGGGAAATGTGTGCATTTAACCTAAGCTAAACGTTCCTCAAGCCAAGGTAAAACTTGTTCTAAGGCTCCATCTAGCTTTTCTGGCTCTGTTCCACCAGCTTGAGCCATATCTGGACGTCCGCCACCTTTACCACCCACTTGAGCAGCAATTGAAGCAACAAGCTCACCCGCTTTTACTTTAGCGGTAAGATCTTTGGTCACACCAACAATAAGGTTAACTTTCGCTTCACCAGCAATAGCAAGTACAACTACACCTGAGCCTAACTTCTGCTTAAGTTCATCTTGCAACCCTCGAAGAGCGCCAGCATCAACTCCTTCAAGCTTCTTAATCAGAACCTTAGCCCCATTAACCTGCTTAGCTTCACCGGCTAAATCAGCGCTAGTGGCTGCCGCAAGTTTATCTTTGAGTTGAGACAACTCCTTTTCAAGTAACTTAGTGCGATCTAATTGAGCCTTTAGCTTAGTCACAACTGAGTTACTATCTGCTTTGAGCAAGGCTGCCGCTTGATCTAACTCAGCTTTCTGAGCAGCCACATATGCCATAGCAGCCGCTCCAGTGACCGCCTCAATACGACGAACACCTGCAGCAATACCACCTTCAGAGGTGATCTTAAACAAACCAATGTCACCAGTGCGGCCAACATGAGTACCACCACAAAGCTCGATTGAGAAATCACCCATAGTGACCACGCGAACCTCATCTGTGTACTTCTCACCAAACAGTGCCATTGCACCGCGCTCTTTGGCCTGATCCATATCCATCACATCAGCGGATAGTTTATGGTTACGACGGATCTGAGTATTGACAAGATCTTCAACCGCTTTCAACTCTTCAGGTTTTACACCTTCAAAATGAGAAAAGTCAAAGCGTAACCTTTCTGCATCAACCAAAGAGCCTTTCTGAGTGACATGCGTACCTAAAAGTTGGCGCAATGCTGCATGCAGCAAGTGAGTAACAGAGTGATTTAACTCAGTACGATGACGAAGCTTCTTATCAACAATCGCCTCGAGTGTATCACCCACGCTGATGCTACCTGAATTAACCGTTCCCTGATGTCCAACGGCTTGACCATATTTTTGTGTATCTTTAACGTCAAACTCGACGCCTTTAGCTGTCAGTAGACCTTTATCACCACACTGTCCGCCTGACTCACCATAAAATGGCGTGCTATCGAGAACGATAACCGCATCTTCACCAGCATTTAAGCTATCTGTTGACTCGCCAGCTTTATAAATAGCGGTAACCTTGCCCTGTGCAGTGAGTTCGGTATAACCAGAAAAATGAGTCTCTTCATCAATTTTAAGAGAATCATTGTAATCTGTGTCGAACTGGCCAGCAGCTTGAGCACGGCTTCTTTGCTCGGCCATAGCAACTTCAAAACCAGCCTCATCAACAGTGATCTCACGCTCACGACAAACATCAGCGGTTAAATCAACAGGGAAACCATATGTATCATAAAGTTTAAATGCAGTCTCACCGTCAAGTACATCGCCCTTAAGCTCATTAAGCGCACCATCAAGAATGCCTAAACCACGCTCAAGCGTACGAGCAAACTGCTCCTCTTCCGCTTTCAATGATTTCTCAACAATAGCTTGTGTCTCAACCAGTCCCTTAGCAGCATCCCCCATCACCTCAATCAGTGTTGGTACCAACTTATAGAAGAAGGAGCTTGTTGCACCTAACTTATTACCATGACGAACTGCGCGGCGAATAATACGGCGAAGCACATAGCCTCGACCTTCATTTGATGGCATAACACCATCTGCAATTAAAAACGCACATGAGCGAATATGATCAGAGATAACCCGCAAGGATTTATTCTCTAAATCTGTAACCCCTAAGATCTCAGCCGTTTTCTTGATCAACGCCTGGAAAATATCTATTTCATAGTTAGAGTGAACACCCTGCATAATCGCAGCAATACGTTCAATCCCCATACCAGTATCAACAGAGGGCTTTGGCAGCGGTAACATCTCGCCACTAGCTTGGCGGTTGTACTGCATAAATACGATATTCCAGATCTCGATAAAACGATCACCATCCTCTTCAGGCGTACCTGGACGACCACCCCAGATATGATCGCCATGATCATAGAAGATCTCAGAACAAGGACCACAAGGACCTGTATCACCCATCTGCCAGAAGTTATCAGAGGCATATGGAGCCCCTTTATTATCGCCGATACGGATCAAACTCTCTGCTGGAACTCCAATCTCTTTAGTCCAGATATCAAAAGCTTCATCATCGGTTTCATAGATGGTGACACATAGACGTTCTTTAGGAAGCTTTAGCTCTTGAGTCAGAAAGTTCCATGCAAAGCTGATTGCTTCACGCTTAAAGTAATCACCGAAGCTAAAATTACCTAACATTTCGAAAAAGGTATGGTGACGAGCGGTATAACCCACATTATCCAGATCATTGTGCTTACCACCGGCACGCACGCAACGCTGAGAAGAGGTAGCTCGTGTATAACTACGCTTATCTTCTCCTAGAAATACATCTTTAAACTGGTTCATACCTGCGTTAGTAAACAGCAAGGTTGGATCATTTACAGGTACCAGTGAACTACTGTCCACAACCTGATGACCGTTAGTGCGGAAATACTCCAAGAAAGCACTTCTTAGCGCTGCAGTGGTTTGATACATGAAATCATCCTGAATTAATTAAGCTAACAGTGAATATAACATTCACCGACATACTATTTAGCCGGACATTATAATCAGTCTAAAGGATAACAACCAGAGATTTAGCGGTGGAAAAGTCGGAAAGAGTCGAAATTTAGAGGAAGCGCTAAGCTAGCAGGGGAAAACTGAGTCACAGTCAATAAAACAGTTTAGAGATTATATCAATCAGTATAATAATCGCGGTGGCAAGATACCACCGCGAGATAGTGAGCGTGAGCAATGATGCAAACAGTTAAGCTTAGTGCTCAGTGCTTAGAATATTTCACCAGTTTCAAGATCAACATTCTCATCACCCACTTCAGACTCGACTGCAGGCTCAACAGAGGCAAGCAGCATGCCACGTAGTGCTGTATCAATCTCCTCAGCAATCGCTGGGTTATCAAGCAGGAACTTACCCGCATTTGCACGACCTTGGCCTATCTTATCGCCTTTATAGCTATACCAAGCACCAGCTTTCTCAACCAGTTTATGAGCCACACCTAAGTCAACCAATTCACCAGTACGGTTAATACCTTGCCCGTATAGGATCTGGAACTCAGCCTGTTTAAATGGTGCAGCAATCTTATTCTTAACCACTTTCACGCGAGTCTCGTTACCAACAACCTCATCACGCTCTTTAATTGCACCAGTGCGGCGGATATCAAGACGGACAGAAGCATAAAACTTCAGTGCGTTACCACCTGTAGTGGTTTCAGGGTTACCAAACATAACACCAATCTTCATACGGATCTGGTTAATAAAGATAAGCATGGTATTGGTTTGTTTTAGGTTACCAGCAAGCTTACGCATCGCTTGACTCATCATACGAGCCGCTAGACCCATGTGAGAATCACCAATCTCACCTTCAATTTCCGCTTTTGGTGTTAAGGCAGCAACCGAATCGACAACGATAACATCAACAGCACCAGAGCGAGTTAACGCATCACAGATCTCTAACGCTTGCTCACCCGTATCAGGCTGTGAACAAAGTAAATTATCGATATCCACACCTAGCTTTTTAGCATAGATAGGGTCTAGAGCATGCTCTGCATCGATAAAGGCACATACTTTGCCTTCACGTTGAGCTGCGGCAATAAGCTCTAGAGTTAGGGTTGTTTTACCTGAAGATTCTGGACCGTAGATCTCAACGATACGTCCCATTGGAAGACCGCCAGCGCCTAAGGCAACATCTAAAGAGAGTGAACCGGTAGAGATAGTTTCAACATCCATTGAGCGGTTTTCGCCCAGCTTCATAATAGAGCCTTTACCGAACTGCTTTTCGATCTGGCCTAAAACGGCGTTAAGTGCTTTCTCTTTGTTCGCGTCTATCTTCATTCCTGTATCCTCAGAGTCACAGCGGTTGCGCTGATTAAAATCTTGTGATGACTCCAGCGTCTATCAAAAAGTGCGTAAAAGGAGTCTCAATATGCAAACTAGTATACTGTATAGTCATACAGTATCAAGTACTGTGGAAGAATATTTTTCTTCACTCCAGATCACTGGATAATAAGTACTTATTTCCACAGATATTATTCATTCTGATTTTTTATCGCGATTAAAAGCTTAATAATGGGAAAAATATTGTTAATATTGCCGCCAACCAGTAAAGGTCGATTTAGATAAATGCGGCCAGTTTAATACGTCATAAAAGAGACGAGCAGTAGATGAAAGCGATCGACAGCCAAGATTTAGAAAAACATACCCCTATGATGCGTCAGTATTTGACTTTAAAAGCCGAAAATCCAGATGTACTTCTTTTCTACCGTATGGGCGATTTCTATGAGCTTTTTTACGATGATGCCAAGAAGGCATCTGAGCTATTAGGGATCTCACTTACAGCAAGAGGCAAAAGTGGTGGTGATCCTATCCCTATGGCTGGCCTTCCCTACCACGCTGTAGAGGGCTATTTGGCAAAGCTGGTTCAACTGCGAGTTTCGGTTGCTATCTGTGAACAAGTTGGCGATCCAGCGACATCTAAAGGCCCGGTTGAGCGTAAGGTGGTTCGACTCGTCACACCAGGCACACTCACCGATGAAGCGTTACTGCAGGAGAGACAAGATAATCTACTTGCAGCGGTTTATCACGGTAAAAAAGGCTTTGGCTATGCCACATTAGATATTAGTTCGGGGCGATTTGTCATTGCGGAACTTGAGTCCTGTGAAGCACTAGAAGCAGAGCTTCAACGTACCAGTCCAGCTGAGCTTCTCTACAGTGAAGACTTCTCTGAGATGAGCCTGATTTCAGCATTTGAAGGCACCCGCCGTCGCCCTGAGTGGGAGTTTGATTTCGACACAAGTCAAAAGCTTCTGCTTGATCAATTTGGTACCAAAGATCTGCAAGGTTTTGGGTTAGATGGTGCTCGGCTATCTCTTCAGGCAGCCGGTTGTCTTATGCAGTACGTAAAAGACACTCAACGCACAGCACTCCCTCATATCAACTCAATAGTCAGGTTTAATCAAGGCGATAGCATCATTCTCGATGCTGCAACCAGACGTAACCTAGAGCTAACGATGAACCTCCAAGGGGGCCACTCAAATACGCTTGCCACTGTGCTCGATAATACAACGACTCCGATGGGAAGTCGTATGTTACAAAGATGGATCCACGAGCCACTGCGTGATCGTCAGCGTATCGAAGCGCGTCAAAGCGCCCTCGAAGAGATATTGGAGAATGGTCTCTATGATGAGTTGCACCCTCTATTAAAGTCACTGGGTGATGTTGAGCGGATAACCGCGAGGCTTGCATTGAGAAATGCACGTCCCAGAGACTTCTCTCGCCTTAAGCATGCCTTAGCGATACTGCCAGAGATCCAACAAATACTGGCCAGATGCCAATCGGCTCACCTTCAATCTTTAGCTAGAATTATCAGTGAGTTTCCAGAGGAACTAGCATTACTTGATAGTGCGATCGTCGATAATCCTCCTATGCTTATCCGTGATGGTGGGGTGTTAAAGCCTGGCTACAATGCTGAATTAGATCAATGGCGTGACCTAAGCCAAGGCGCAACAGACTACTTAGCTGAGCTTGAGGCAAGAGAAAAAGAGGCCACTGGCATCTCGACGCTAAAAGTCGGCTACAATCGTGTACACGGTTACTATATTGAGGTCAGTCGGAGAGAATCTGATCTTGTGCCTCTGAGTTACCAGCGCAGACAGACACTGAAAAATACTGAGCGTTATATTGTCGCAGAGCTAAAGGAGCACGAAGAGAAAGTGCTCTCCAGCCAAGGCAAAGCCCTAGCCCTTGAGAAGCAACTATGGGATCAACTGTTCGATCTTATCTTGCCTCAGCTCCATGAATTGCAACTTTTCGCCCAAGGTGCAGCAGAGCTAGATGTACTCGCAAACTTTGCAGAGCGAGCCGACACGCTCAACTATCAAAGACCAGTGTTAACCGATATCCCTGGTATTCAAATAGAGTCTGGTCGACACCCTGTAATTGAACAGGTGAGTCAAACTCCATTCATTGCCAATCCAGTGACCTTAAGTCCTGCGAGAAAGATGTTGATAGTGACAGGTCCAAATATGGGCGGTAAATCGACCTATATGAGGCAAGTGGCCTTAATCACCTTGATGGCACATATAGGCTGTTATGTTCCAGCTCAAAGCGCGACTATCGGCCCAGTTGATCGCATATTCACTCGCATAGGCGCCGCCGATGATCTCGCCTCTGGTCGCTCAACCTTTATGGTCGAGATGACTGAAACCGCCAATATACTTCACAATGCGACACCAAAGAGTTTAGTACTGATGGATGAGATAGGTCGAGGCACATCGACTTACGATGGTCTATCTCTAGCTTGGTCTGCGGCGGAATATTTAGCGCAGAAAATTGAGGCCATGACACTATTCGCAACTCACTATTTTGAGCTAACTCAACTACCAGAGCTAATATCAAATGTGGCGAATGTACACTTAGATGCAATTGAACACGGTGACACGATCGTCTTTATGCACGCAGTGCAAGATGGCGCGGCCAGCAAGAGTTACGGACTTCAAGTTGCCGCACTTGCAGGAGTACCTAACCCTGTCATTTTGGCTGCAAAACACAAGCTACACCATCTGGAAAGCCGTGATAATCACAATACACAGCAGACAGACTCAAGTGGTGTACAGCAAAGTATGGTATTTCCAGACCCTATAAAATCACCTCTTGAGGAGGCGATGGAATCAATCAGGCCAGATGAGCTTAGCCCTAAACAGGCTTTGGATATCCTGTATAGATTAAAGGATTTAAGTTAAATCTCATCATTCGTCTAAATATCAGACATTAAAAAGCGCACATAACGTGCGCTTTTTATCTCTTATTTGGCGTAGTAAGAATAGATGCCACCATACCTGTTTAGTTGATGAACATTGCCAATTAAAGCTTTGCTTTAATTAACGCCAAATAATCATACCTACCTCTAAGGAAAGAGACTCTCAAATGCGTGAGGTAGACGTAATAAGCTATTAAATTTTAAAAATAGCCTCTACAGATAAGCCTTGAGCACTAAGCAGATCTTTGAGTCTTTTCAAAGCTTCTACTTGAATTTGACGTACTCGCTCTCTGGTTAATCCAATCTCTTTTCCTACATTTTCCAATGTAGAAGGCTCATAGCCCAACAAACCAAAACGGCGCGCTAACACCTCTCTCTGTTTTGTGTTGAGTTCATCTAACCATTTAACCACTGACTTAGACATATCTTCGTCCTGAACCTTATAATCAGGACCGACATTATCATCATCAGCTAACACATCGAGAAGTGCCTTGTCGTTATCACCTCCAAGAGGTGTGTCAACAGAGGTGATCCTCTCATTAAGCTTCAGCATGCGACTAACATCTGCACTAGGAAGATCTAGCTTTTCAGCGATCTCTTCAGCTGTGGGCTCGTGATCTAGTTTATGTGCTAACTCTCTGGCCGTACGAAGATACACATTCAACTCTTTCACTACATGTATAGGAAGTCGAATGGTACGAGTTTGATTCATGATGGCACGTTCTATGGTCTGGCGTATCCACCAAGTCGCATAAGTAGAAAATCTGAATCCTCTTTCAGGATCAAATTTCTCAACGGCTCTAATAAGACCTAAGTTTCCCTCCTCAATCAAATCAAGCAGAGCAAGACCACGATTGTTATAACGACGGGCAATTTTAACGACAAGTCTTAGATTACTTTCGATCATGCGGTTTCGGGATTTATCACAGCCTTTTAGAGCTTTACGTGAAAAATACACCTCCTCCTCCGCACTGAGTAGGGGGGAAAAACCAATTTCACTCAGATAGAGCTGAGTTGCATCTAGGTTTTTTTGTAAATCATCCTGAACCTGATTTTCAAGTTCGGCGCCTTCTGTTTTCGCTGTTGTTGATTCGATATCGGACTCATTCTTAGCTAAGTCCACTAACGGCTCCGCTACTGCGGTATTTGCTTTACGACCCATAAAATGATCTCCCAAATTTTGCTCAATTTGATTACTGCACGTTAATATCCTCCAATTGCCAAAACGGCCCTAAACCATCATTGTTTAGGTAAGTATTTCAGTGGGTTAACAGATTTACCATGATGACGGATCTCAAAATGTAGCATGACCCGATCTGTACCTGTATTACCCATTTTCGCTAGCGTTTGCCCTATTGTGACAAACTGCTTCTCTTTGACTAAGATGCTGTCAGCATGGGCATAGGCACTAAGATAGTCGTCGCTATGTTTAACTATGACTAAATTACCATACCCTCGAAGTGCACTACCCGCATATACAACTCGCCCATCGGCTGCGGCTTTTATTATGTCACCTCGGTTTCCAGCTACCTTTATTCCCTTATTCCCCTGCTCTTTGGCAGAGAAGGTACCAATTAACTTCCCTTTTACCGGCCATAACCATCGAGTCACTTTTGTAGGCAACTCTGATTTAGGCCTGTGGACAACACTGTTAACATCTTGTTGACCAGTTGTTACAGGATACGCAGACTTTTGTTGCTGATCAAGTGATTTTTTTGGCGGTATAGGTTGAGTTTTTTTAGCTACTAAAACAGGTGTAACCTCCTGTTTAACCTTAGGTTTAGTTGGGTTAGGTACAACTTTATGACTATTTTTTGACGGAGTCTTAGTTAAATTTGTATTTGTAACATTTGATGTAACATTTAGATTTAACTTCTGTCCAGGAAAGATGGTATAGGGCTTCTTCAGCTTGTTTTTATTAGCTAAATCCAAAAAATCGTTATCTGAAGCCCAAGCAATTGAGTAAAGTGTGTCACCTTGCTTAACGTAATAAAAATCTAATTTTAATGCACCTTTAGTATAAGCAGTCTTCACAGGCGTGGTCACACTGGCGACAGGAGCTGGCCTTTCGGACTGAAAACTACAGCCAACATTAAAAAAGCAAACCATACAGATAATTCGAGCATGCCAGCTCATTGTCAATTCAGCAAACAAAGAAATCTCCTAACTCAATCACTCATTAAGACAAGTCTCAATGCTAAGAAAATACAACTTAAAAGCAATAGGTTACAACTAAGCAAGCTCACCATTAACTAAAGGTACAAAACGAACAATCTCAACAACTTCAGAGCTGAACTGTTCACCATGGCGTACCACTTTTAATAACTGTTGTGAGGTATCCCCAACTGGGATAATCAGCACACCATTATCAACAAGCTGACCTAACAGCGCTTCAGGCACCGTTGCCGCTGCGGCAGTAACCATGATGGCGTCAAAGGGCCCCTTGTTAGGCCAACCTTTCCAACCATCGCCATACTTAAATGAAATATTGTGAAGATCTAAACGTTTCAACCTCTGCCTCGCCTGGATCTGCAGAGACTTAATTCGCTCAACAGTGCATAGCTCTGGTGAGAGTTGCGCTAAAATTGCCGCTTGATACCCAGATCCAGTTCCAATCTCGAGTACTTTTTTAGGCTTATGCTCCAGCAACAACTCCGTCATTCTGGCGACAATATAGGGCTGTGAGATGGTTTGACCCATCCCAATAGGTAAAGCTGTATTCTCATAAGCCTTATGTCCTAAAGCGGCATCGAGAAAGAGCTCTCTAGGAGTATTAGCAACCGCCTGTAAAACGGCTTCATCCCTGATCCCTGCATCACGCAAGCTTTTTGCTAAATTCAGTGCTGCAGTTGTCGCGACCCTGCTCATAGTTTATCTATCCACTCTTTCATTGATGTTATTTGATTGAAAGCCGTGAGATCCACAGTCAGTGGAGTCACAGACACGTATCCATTGGTGACAGCATGAAAATCCGTGCCTTCGCTCGCATCCTGCTCTTCACCCGGAGGGCCTAACCAAAAAATATCTCGCCCTGCTGGATCTTGTGTTTTAAGCATACCAGCCGCTTTATGCCTAGCCCCAAGGCGCGTAACTTTAATACCTTTTATCTGCTCTACGGGTAAGTCAGGCACATTAATATTCAAAATTTGATCTTGAGCGACAGGACTCTCTAGCAAACCTTTAATGATCTTACTGGTAAAAAAAGCTGCACTGTCATAATGCTTAAGCTTAGAGCCAACAAGAGAGACGGCGATTGCTGGTAATCCCAAGAAGCGCCCCTCCATTGCCGCAGCAACGGTACCTGAATAAAGAGTATCATCCCCCATATTCGCACCAGCATTAATACCAGACACCACCATATCAGGTTCATCTGTATACAACTCACGGATCGCTAAATGAACACAATCAGTTGGGGTGCCACTTACAGACACATAGCCATTGCTCAAGGTATTAATTCGCAAGGGGTTAGTCAAGGTTAAAGAGTTGCTTGCCCCTGAACAGTTACGATCGGGTCCCACTGTCATAACATCATAGGAGCTTGCTAACGCGTTGGTTAGCGCCACGATTCCTGGTGCGGTGACCCCATCATCGTTACTTACGAGAATTTTTATCATCTACTTGCCAATCTCTATTTTACTTTACCTGATAAACCTAGTTTAAGACTCTGCAGACGCTTGTCTCGCCTGCTGACGCTCTCGAAACTCCCTCTCTTTGACATCTTCATAGTCAAAAAGCTCCCTAAGCACAGAGGTGGCATAGCAGCCTGCAGGGAGAGCAAACTTGATCAATAAAGTATCATCACCCTCTTGCTCATAGCTCAAATGTTGCGGCTCAGATAGTAAAGTACGTCGCTCTTGGATTAAGCCAGCATGTTCAAGACCATCTCTATCGGATTCAAACTCAGCTAGTGCTTTTGCCTCAAATTCGGCTGCGTCAGCTTGAGATAATGCAGCACCTCTCCCCCACAAAGGAGCCGATAGCTGAATATCTTTCTCATCGAGACGCTTTATCGTCGCATCATCCCACTGCTCGGCAGTAAAGTAGCTTTTAGTTCCAGCCAGCATGACACAATCACCATCGAGCTTATTCAGACCATGTTCGGCTAACCTTGCTGACACAGAAATATTGAACAGATAAGATCGAACAGCCGACAGGTAGATACTGCGTTTCTTTCTGTCTTTTACTTTTCTTCCGGTCAGCATCTGACGACCAAAAACAAGATTTTTACCATCATGACCGAAACGCTGTTCACCAAAGTAGTTAGGCACACCAGTCTGTTTAATCAGCTCAAGCCGCTCGATAACCTCATTCATCTTGGTTACATTACGAAGCGTTAGGCTAAATCGATTTCCAGCCAGTGCCCCTATCCGCAGTTTTTTACTATGGCGACTACTAGAGAGAACCGTTAATTGTTCACTATTAAGACTTGCCCAATCCGGCGTCTCTTTACCAGGTATCCGCACACCAAACCACTGCTCCGTGATAGCATTTTTATCCTTCTGACCAGCGTAGGTCACCTCTTTAGGATGAACATGTGCAAAGCCAGATAGAAGAGTCGCAACATCATTGGTATTGAGCCCCTCTTTACGAATATGAAGCAGATGATGCTCCCCTTCACCCGTCGGTGCAAAAGGCAATATCTCCTGAACCTGAAAATCGCTATTGTGAGTACGAAGATCCGCTTTAGATGTAGGCTTACCGTGTAAATAATGAAGTTCAATCATGATGACTCTGTTCTCTCAATCGGCCTTACCGATCTAAATATATGTATAACTCATCTCAAGGAGTATGAGTAAAACGTGTTATGCCTTTGCCAGTAAGATCACAGCTTCCACAGCGATCCCCTCTTTACGACCAGTAAAACCAAGCTTTTCGGTCGTTGTCGCTTTAACATTAATATTATCCAAATCGGTCGCAAAATCACGACTTAACACTTCGCGTATGGCTTGAATATGGGGCGCCATCTTAGGTACTTGCGCAATAATGGTTACGTCTAGATTTCCAATCACAAAACCTTTATCTTTTGCCAGTTGATAACAGTGACGCAGTAAATGACGACTGTCAGCGCCCTTGAAATCATCATCGGTATCCGGAAAGTGCTTGCCAATATCACCTAAGGCTACCGCACCTAATACGGCATCAGAGATTGCATGCAGTACAACATCACCATCTGAATGTGCGATTAATCCTGTTTCATATGGCACATTTACACCACCTAACAATAGCGGTGAATCGCCACCAAATTTATGCACATCAAACCCGTGACCAATACGTATATTCATGTTAAATCCTGTTACCGAGAGTAAAAGCCGTTAGCTGAAATCGATTAAAAATCGTTGAGATATTAGACCCCATTTTAAAGCTCATCAGCCAAAAATAGTTTGGCTAGTTTAAGATCGTCAGGATGAGTGATCTTAATGTTCTTTACATTACCTGATACTAAGCCTGGAGCATTTCCAGCCCACTCCATGGCCGAGGCTTCATCTGTAACTGTCACCCCCTGCCTAAGTGCCGATGCCAAGTTATCTCGCAGCGCAGAGCCTAAGAAAAGCTGAGGCGTCAAAGCGTGCCATAGCTGCTCCCTACACACGGTTTGCACTATAGTGCCACCTGTGTTGCTACGTTTCATGGTATCTCTAACTGGCGCAGCTAGAATTGCGCCTTGGGGGAACTCTAGGCGGGATGCAAGCAGTTTATCGATATCTTCATGGCTCAAGCAGGGACGTGCAGCATCGTGCACTAGAGCCCAGACATTATCTTCGACTTCACCTAGACAAGCTAACACTGAATCCGCTCGCTCACCGCCACCCACGACTGTGCGCAACTTAGGATTAGATGACTGGGATAAGGTATGAAACAGCGTATCTTCTGGGTGCAGTGCCACTATCACCACATCTATCTTAGGGTGAGTTAAAAGTACTGTTAATGTGATATTTAAGATAGGTACGCCGTTAATCTCCAGATACTGCTTTGGGATCTCAGAGCCCATACGACTGCCGATACCAGCCGCTGGCACAAGAGCGACGACCTTATCTTGGGGATCATTCATAATTGAAAACTCATACTTAATAAAAGGTAAAATTAATGATTTGAGAGCTGGCTAGTGCGTTTATCACCGACGACACGAAAAAAAGTCTCGCCTTTCTTAACCATGCCAAGCTCATTTCGAGCTCGTTCCTCTAACGCCTCTGTGCCACTACGAAGATCGATGATCTCCTCTCTTAAAACTTGATTTCTAGCGATCAACTTTGCATTGCTCGCCTCTTGAAGAGAGATCTGTTCTCGCAGCTGAAACGATTCCGGCAGGCTGTTTACTCCTAACCAAAGCTGGTATTGAAGCATGCCTAACAGTGACACTAAAAGGAGCAGGATACGTCGCATTGTAATTAAAAAGCCCGTCAGTGAAAATTCGACAATATTTTAGCGATAGTAACAAAAAAGGCCACCAAATGGTGACCTTTTCAAGCTTAGCAGTAATTTTATCCCTTTTAACCTGCTACCTAACTAAACAGATAAGCAGGTCAACAAAGATTATTATGCTTGGCCTTTAATTTCACTACGACCACGGTACGGCGCTTTCTCACCTAGCTGCTCTTCGATACGAAGCAGTTGGTTGTACTTAGCTACGCGATCAGAACGGCACAGTGAGCCCGTCTTAATTTGACCAGCTGAAGTAGCAACAGCAAGATCAGCAATGGTTGCATCTTCAGTTTCACCGCTACGGTGAGAGATAACCACGGTATAACCCGCTTCTTTAGCCATACGAATCGCTGCAAGCGTCTCAGTCAAAGAACCAATTTGGTTAAACTTGATCAAGATTGAGTTAGCGATGTTGTTGTCGATACCGCGCTTTAAGATCTTAGTGTTAGTCACGAATAGATCGTCACCGACAAGTTGGATCTTGTCACCCATGATTTGAGTCTGGTAAGCCCAACCTTCCCAATCTGATTCATCCAAACCATCTTCGATTGAAGCGATTGGATACTCTTCAGTCAATGACTTAAGAAAATCTGAGAAACCATTTGCAGAGAAGACTTTGCCTTCACCAGTTAGGTCATACTGACCATCTTTGTAGAACTCAGAAGCGGCACAATCAAGGGCAAGAGTCACATCTTCACCTAGCTTGTAACCCGCTTTCTCTACAGCAACCTTGATCATGGCAAGTGCATCAGCATTTGACGCTAGGTTAGGTGCAAAACCACCTTCGTCACCCACTGAAGTACTCAAACCTTTCTCTTGAAGAACTTTCTTCAGGCTGTGGAAGATCTCTGCGCCAACGCGAAGAGCTTCACGGAACGTCTTAGCACCAACAGGTTGTACCATAAACTCTTGGATATCAACGTTGTTATCAGCATGCTCGCCACCATTTAGGATATTCATCATAGGGACAGGCATAGAGAACTGACCAGGAGTTCCATTTAGCTCAGCGATATGTGCATATAAAGGCATACCCTTAAATGCAGCAGCAGCTTTAGCCGCAGCAAGAGAAACCGCAAGGATCGCGTTAGCGCCTAGCTTATCTTTGTTCTCTGTACCATCAAGGTCAATCATCAACTGATCAAGCTCAGCTTGAGCCGTTGCATCTTTACCCATTAAGGCATCACGGATTGGGCCATTGATGTTAGCAACAGCAGTCAATACACCTTTACCCAAGTAGCGAGCTTTGTCACCATCACGTAGCTCTAATGCTTCACGGCTACCAGTAGATGCACCTGACGGTGCAGCTGCCATACCGTTAAAGCCACCTTCTAAGTGAACTTCAGCTTCTACAGTTGGGTTACCACGTGAATCCATGATCTCACGACCAATGACATTAATAATTTTAGCCATAATTCCCTCGGTTTAAGTTTAAAAATGAAAAATAAAAATGAAATCTGTTCACCAAAATCGACATAACCAAAGCAACTCCTAAAGCTTCACTTTCTTGAAAGAGAGCGACTTTACTGCGTAACTACGCAGCTAACAATATGACTTTAGGATATCTACTCCATAGACAAAAAAGCCGCTCCCTAAAATAGGAAGCGGCTGAGTATTTGGTATTAGCCTAAATCGCGTTTCTGATGCGCGGCGGCTGCAGCAACAAACCCGACAAACAGTGGCTGTCCATCACGGGGAGTTGATGTAAATTCTGGGTGGAATTGACCTGCGACAAACCAAGGATGGTTCGGCAGCTCAATCATCTCGACAAGTTGACGGTCTGAAGACAGACCACTAAATACTAAGCCAGCTTTCTCAAGACGATCTTTATAATTGTTGTTAACTTCATAACGGTGGCGATGACGTTCAACACAAGTGTTAGCTTGGTAAGCTGCAGCAGCTTTAGTGCCCTCTTCAAGATGACATAGTTGTGCGCCTAAACGCATAGTACCACCTAGATCTGAGGTTTCATGGCGCTGCTCAACATTACCATCTTCATTTAGCCATTCGGTAATTAGACCGACGACTGGATGCGGTGTCTCTTTTTGGAACTCAGTTGAGTGAGCACCTTCAAGGCCTGCAACATGACGAGCAAACTCAATCAATGCCACCTGCATACCTAAACAGATGCCGAAATAGGGAAGATTGTTTTCACGGGCATACTTAGCCGCAAAAATTTTACCTTCAACACCACGCTCACCAAAACCACCTGGGACTAAGATACCATCTAAGCCTTCAAGCACTTCTTCGCCCTTAGCTTCGACAGTTTGAGAGTCGATATACTTGATATTAACCGAAACACGGTTAAATAAACCTGCATGCTTAAGTGCTTCATTGACAGACTTATATGCATCAGGCAGTTCAATGTATTTACCTACCATACCGATAGTCACATCACCAGTTGGGTTGGCTTCTTGGTAGATAACCTGCTCCCACTCGTGAAGATCAGCTTCTTTGCATTCAATACCAAAACGCTTAGTCACTAACTCATCTAAGCCTTGAGCTTTAAGCAGTGCAGGGATCTTGTAGATGCTATCAACATCTTTAAGAGAGATAACCGCGCGCTCTTCTACATTACAGAAGAGTGAAATTTTAGCTTTTTCATTTGCAGGAATAGCACGATCACCACGACAAACCAGTACATCAGGTGCAATACCGATGGAGCGAAGCTCTTTCACTGAGTGTTGTGTCGGTTTCGTTTTCACTTCACCTGCAGCGCCAAGGAATGGCACTAAAGTCAGATGCATAAACAGAGTGCGCTCGCGACCCAGTTCAACACCTAACTGACGAATTGATTCCAAAAATGGCAGAGACTCGATATCACCAACAGTGCCGCCAATCTCAACGATTGCCACATCATGCCCTTCACCGCCATCAAGCACTTTCTCTTTAATCGCATTGGTAATGTGTGGGATCACCTGAATAGTGGCACCTAAGTAGTCACCACGACGCTCTTTGCGAAGCACTTCAGAGTAGATACGACCAGTCGTAAAGTTATTACGACGGTTCATCTTGGTGCGAATGAAACGCTCATAGTGACCTAAATCAAGATCGGTTTCTGCGCCATCCTCTGTCACAAACACTTCACCGTGCTGTGTCGGGCTCATCGTTCCCGGATCCAAGTTAATATATGGATCCAGTTTCATAATGGTTACATTTAGGCCACGGGCCTCTAAAATTGCTGCTAACGATGCTGCTGCAATGCCTTTACCTAGTGATGAAACCACGCCACCAGTAACGAAGATATACCTTGTAGTCATTATGAACCTGAGAAAATGAGTTGGAAATATGTGCTTGCAATTTAGCACTAGGACGGGGCGATATTATACCAAAGCCCTAGCGATTCGACAAACAAGATTATTATAAAATTTTTTACTGAAGTGGCTATTCTCGTAATTTTACTTCATCCCAGTATTGATCTAGCTCATCTAAAGTGTGTTCTTCCATCGGCTTTTCAGCTTTATTTGCCAGCGATTCAACACCTCTAAAGCGGCGCTCAAATTTTCTGTTTGCCCCCCGTAATGCTTGCTCTGGCTCAACACCCAGATGCCGAGCAAGGTTCACCACCGCAAACAGTAGATCTCCCATCTCATCCTGAACCTTATCAGGGTTCACTTTTTCTTGCTCAACCTCATGTATTACTTCATCTATCTCTTCATGGATCTTATCCACTACAGGCCCAAGTTCAGCCCAATCGAAGCCAACACGAGCGACCCGTTTTTGAATTTTTACCGAACGAGATAACGCGGGTAACCCCACAGGAATATTATCTAAAATTGAATGCAGATCCCTCTCGCTACGCTCTTTAGCCTTAATCTGCTCCCAATTTTCTTTGACCTCATCGCTACTCGCGCCTTTAAGTGTTCCAAAGACATGGGGGTGACGCGAAGTAAGTTTATTACAGATTTTCTCTACCACATCGGCAAAATCAAACAGTCCCTGCTCTTTACCTAATTGGCAATAAAAGACCACCTGAAACAGCAGATCTCCCAGCTCATCGGGAAGCTCATCGATAGCCATTCTCTCAATGGTATCAGCCACTTCATAGGCCTCTTCGAGGGTAAATGGCACTATTGTTTCAAAGCGTTGCGCTTTATCCCATGGACATCCGGTTTGAGGGTCCCTCAACTTAGCCATAATATCGAGCAGAGGTTGAATATCATTATTTTGCATAGCTAAGCCCTAAAATTGTTGCTTATATTAGTTGGTCTTAAAATGAAAATGACGACCTAAGTCGCCATTTTCTAGAGGTCATTAAAGCCGTCTGGCTTCACTCACCCCTTCCACTTGGGTAATTTTAGATATGACACGTGAAAGTCCATCTAAATTATACAGCTCAAGTTCCAACTCAATCGCCGCTGTCTGAGTTTTAACATCCGATGAGGAACTCATCGCCATCACATGTGACTTTTCGGCCGCCAGCACTGAGGTGAGATCCCTAAGCAGCCCTGAACGGTCATTGGCGATAACGCGTAAACGTATCTTATAGCCACCAGAGTAATGCTCCCCCCACACCACATCGACCGTGCGCTCAGGGTGAACTCGCATCAACTCTTTAACCTGCTCACAATCGGCGCGGTGCACAGATATCCCTCGACCTTTAGTGATGAAACCGAAGATCTCATCACCCGGCACAGGCTGACAGCAACGCGCAATATGGCTCATCAAATTACCGACGCCATTGACCTCGACCTGACCTTTGCCCTCTTTCTTAGCTTTTATGCCACTCTTCTTAACCAGATCTTCAACAGCGGTTTCATCGTCAACCTGATTGATGCGCATCTGGCTCTGAACATGGTTAACCACTTGATTAAGTCGTACATCTCCACCGCCAATACTCGCAAGCAGATCATCCATACTAACAAGATTGAAGCGCTCAACCGCGCTTTGGGCATCTTTTAACTTAAGCCCAGCTCTAGCCAGTTCAGACTCCAACATCTCTTTACCAGCAACAATATTTTTATCTCTATCTTGCTGCTTAAACCAGTGCTGTATTTTAGAGCGGGCACGAGAAGTACGGATATAACCTAAGTTAGGGTTTAACCAATCACGCTTGGGATTAGGGTGCTTTGAGGTGATTATCTCGACACGCTCACCTGTTTCCACTTGGTAGGTAAAAGGCACAATACGGCCATCAACCTTAGCACCGATACACTTATGTCCCACATGGGAGTGAATATAGTAGGCAAAATCAAGCACGCTAGACCCAGATGGCAGATCCACCACTTCACCACTTGGCGTAAAGACATACACTCTGTCTTCAAATACCTGACTACGCACCTCTTCGACTAAGTTGCCACTTTCAGCCACATCTTCCTGCCACTGAAGGATCTTACGTAGCCAGTTTATCTTCTCTTCGTAGCCACTTTGCTTACCACCACCTGCGCCCTCTTTATATTTCCAGTGGGCGGCGACACCTAACTCTGCATCTTCATGCATCTGCTCAGTTCGGATCTGGATCTCGACGGTTTTCCCTTCGGGTCCTACAACAATGGTATGGATAGATTGGTAACCATTTGGTTTAGGGTTTGCGACATAATCATCAAACTCACGTGGGATATGATGCCAAAGGGTATGAACCACCCCAAGGGCGCCATAGCAGTCCTGCAACCTGTCGGTGACTATCCGCACTGCGCGAACATCAAATAACTCATCGAACTTAAGATCTTTGCCCTTCATCTTCTTCCAGATGCTGTAGATATGCTTAGGGCGGCCATAGACCTTGGCCCTTATCTGATCTTTATCTAATCTGGCCTGAAGCTGGGCAACAAAATCATCAATAAACGTTTCGCGATCCAGACGCTTACCATCTAGCTGCTTGGCTATCTCTTTATAGGTCTCTGGGTGCAGGTAGCGAAAAGAGATATCCTCAAGCTCCCATTTAAGTTGACCTATACCTAGTCGGTTAGCGAGAGGCGCATAGATATCGGCAATCTCACGGGCCAGCAGTACCCGCGTCTCCTCATCGGAGTTTTTCACTTCACGTAGCAGACAGATCCGCTCGGCAAGCTTAATGACCACGGCGCGCACATCTTCCACCATCGCCAGTAACATACGGCGGATATTATCTATTTTCACATCGCTGGTGCGAGAGTCATTATCCACCTTAAGGGCACCGATGGCATTCATGGTTTCAACACTCATGACCAAGCGGCTTAACTCGGCACCAAATCGCTCTTCAAGATCCTCTTGAGAGATGATGCCAGCTTCAAACACCACAAACAGAACCGATGCCTGCAGGGTTTCGATATCCATATTCAGTGGCGCCAAGATCTCTATCATCTCTCTGGCACGTTGGAGCTGCATACTATTATCCTGCTGGCTCCCACTCACCATGGTATCGATTCGACAGAGCAGTTCGAGCAGAGTTTGAGCCTCATCAGTATCACTAATGTAGCGGTTAACCCACTCCTCTAGTTGAAAATTAGGATCACTAAAGTGCGCTTCTCGAACTGATACCATCTCAATTTCGTCCTTAACTTTGAATCAAAATATGTGCTACAAAAATCCTGCAGCACAAATCAATAATATAGCTATCTTCAGCATTGAGCAGTCATTGTCAATTAACAAAGGCTGAATATCACTTGTTTAGCTAAATTTTCATCACATTAGCTTAATTGAAGCTGAAATTAACTCAACTCAAACAGTGCCATAGCCTCAATGTGATGTGTTTGAGGGAACATATCGACTAAGCCCAATTTTTTAAGCTTATAACCATGCTTTAGCAAAGGCTCACTGTCTCTGGCTAGGCTCGAGGGATCGCAAGAAACATAAACAATTGATTTAGGTTTCATCTTCTTTAACCATTGCAAACTCTCAAACGCCCCAGCTCTTGCAGGGTCGAGCAGTAACTTATCTACTTTACCTAGCCAAGGCTCTTTAGAGAGATCAGCGCTTAAGTCGGTATGAAAGAAGGTTACATCAGACAAATCACTCTGCTTAGCATTGATTCTGGCCTGTGCCACCATCTCAGGGACCCCTTCTACACCGATCACTTCAGCGCCAGATTTGGCTAGAGGTAGACTGAAATTTCCGACACCACAGAAAAGATCTAGCACTCGTTCATCAGCTTTTACATCCAGCCATTGAACCGCCTGATCAACCATCGCTCTGTTTATCTCACCATTGACTTGAACAAAGTTTCCCGGTGTAAAGCTCAATTTAATATCACTGTTTAATGTGTAAAAAGGCAGCTCTTTTGGCCCTTTAATTACCAAGAGTTCACCTTCATTGCCCTGAACAATCAGATTAACTTTATGCTCCTGTGCAAAAGAGAGCAGCTTCTCTTTGTCCTTATCCGAGAGCTCCTTAGTCGCTCTAACCACCACAAACTGACCATTATCTACATCAATAAGCTCTACATGACCCAGCGCTCTTCTACTGGCCAGTTGATTTAATAGCTTAGATAAAGGCGAGATTAACTCAGACAGAGATTTGGCTAACACAGGGCAAGAGGAGATATCAATCACCTCTTTACTCGACTGAGCTCTAAAGCCTAATGTGGTTCTCTTTGTTTCTTGATGATAAAAAGTAGCTAAACGAGCACGGCGACGATAATGCCATTGTTCGCCTATAATAGCTGGAACTAAGGCTTCTGCTTCAGTGTGGCTTAATTTCGCCATTAAACTTACTAATGCAGACTCTTTATGAAGTCGTTGCTTCTCAAGGCTAAGGTGCTGAAGATCGCAGCCACCACATTGATGATAATGTGCACATTTGGGCTCAACACGGTCGATAGAGTGAGTCTCAAGATTCAATAACTTCGCTCTTGAGTACCGTTTTTTCTGTTCAGTGAGCTGAACCATGGCTTTTTCCCCGGGTAATACACCGGGAATAAACACAACTTTGCCGTTATGTTGAGCAATGCCAGCCCCCAAATGATCCAATCGGGTGACCTGGAGTGATACTTTCGCCGAAAGTTGCTTTGAACTGTTTGGTTTTGCTTTAAAAAACTGTGCCATTTAGGCCTCTAAATCAATAATAATACTGGCCAAGACTGCCTGACTTCTGGCAGTCTAGTGTTAACTGTGTCAAGAACCGAGTAGATCAGCGAACCTAATGAATAAAGCCGACAACATGACCAAATATAGCCTGAGATCATGGGTGCTTGTATTGGCGTTAGCTCCAACTATCCTCGTTGGGATCTTATTAGGCAGCTATTTTACCATAAATCGTTTCTATGAACTCGAAGAAACACTCATTGAGCAGGGTGGAAATATCATTGAGCCACTCGCTATTGCCGCCGAGATAGGTCTCGAGAAGCAAGATTTTGAAACCACTAAAAAATTGATCACAGCAGCCCAACTCAACAAATCCTCTCTAGTTCAGTTTATTGCCATTTTCGATACTGAAAATCGCGTTATTGTCACCTCTCACCACTACAAAGATCATGAGCTTATGCGCTATGATCAACCATTAAGCAGCCTGATGAGGACAGAGCTTGAACAGGTAGGTGACAGCTTGATTCTGCGTAGCCCTATCTTCTCATCAGATCATGAACTTAAACTGACAAATTTCGGTGACAGAGACTCCCAGCAAATATCAGCCGCTAAGCTGGGTTATATTGCGATACTGGTGAATAAAGAAAATTCACTTCTTGAGCAACATAGAGCTGCCGTTGCAGCCTTTATAATTGTCCTGATCGGCGTGCAACTTAATTTACTCTTTACCTTCCGTCTGGTTAAAAATGTGACCCAACCTATTACGGAGATGGTGAGGGTCGTGGCAAAAATTCGTGAAGGTAAACTGGACACCCGGGTCGATGGAAATCTTATTGGTGAGCTGGATCTGCTTAAACGCGGTATTAATGCCATGGCAAGCTCGCTCTCTGAATACCATGACGAGATGCAACAAAATATCGATCAGGCCACCTCAGATCTGAGGGAAACACTGGAACAGATTGAGATCCAAAACGTCGAGCTGGATTTAGCGAAGAAAAGAGCCCTTGAGGCCAGCCGGATAAAATCTGAGTTTTTAGCCAACATGTCCCACGAACTTAGAACCCCACTTAATGGTGTCATCGGATTCGCCAAACAGCTACTGAAAACGCCCCTGCATACGAGTCAACAGGACTACATCAACACCATAGAGAAGAGTGCAACTAACCTTCTTGAGATAATTAACGACATCTTAGACTTCTCTAAATTGGAGGCAGGAAAGCTGGTATTAGAGAGCCTACCTTTCGCCCTACGCGAACTAGTTGGTGATACAGTAACTATCCTATCAAACAGTGCCCGAGAGAAAGATATTGAGCTCGTTATCGACATAGATCAATCAGTCCCCGAAGCCTTGTGCGGCGATCCTATGCGAATTGGTCAGATCCTAACAAACTTAATAGGCAATGCTATCAAGTTCACCGATAGCGGTAGTGTTCACTTAAGTCTTAAGCTCACTGATGGCAGCAAAGATAAAGTAAACATCAGGTGCGAGATAACAGATACAGGGATTGGTATAGACCCTCAGCAGCAGGAGATTCTTTTTCAAGCCTTTGGCCAAGCAGACTCCTCAATTTCACGTCGCTTTGGCGGTACTGGACTGGGTTTAATTATCACTAAGCGTCTGGTTAACCGTATGGGTGGCCAGATAGGGTGTAACTCTAAAGCCAACGAAGGCTCAACGTTCTGGTTTACCCTTCCATTAGAAACCAGCCAATACCCGGTAGGTCACTTCCTCACAACAGAGAAACTGCTCAACAAGTCGATGTTACTTATCGAGCCAAGAGAGTTGTCTAACAAGACACTACTCAAACAGTTTCAATACTGGGGGATGAAAACAACCAATATTGGCTCAACGAGCCAACTTGCAGAGTGCTCACTACCTGATTCCAAGAAATATGACTATGCCGTCGTGAGCTGCAAAGCGCTCAACCCCGATAAGGACACCACTGAACAGCTAAAATCCATTAAAGACTTATCTCAATTTGTCCTCTACCTTGTGTGTACGAATGAGCAAGACACTCACACCATATTTGATACCGTAGATAAAATATTACCGGCTCCAATCAATGAAAAGGTTTTAGCTGAAATACTTATCGATCCAAAATCCGATACAAGCAGTCCACACCAATTAGAGGAACACGCCCAAGTTGAGCCTATAGCCAGAGAGAACCTCAACGTATTAGCGGTCGATGATAACCCTGCAAACCTCAAATTAATCGATACCCTACTAAAAGAGTTAGTGAGCCAAGTCACAGTGGTAGACAATGGTCAGGGGGCTGTGAATATCGCCCAAGAGCGCAGTTTCGATCTCATCTTCATGGATATTCAGATGCCAGGTACAGATGGGATTAGTGCCACTAAGCAGATTAGACAACACTCGCTTAACCGTAACACACCGATCATTGCGGTGACCGCCCATGCGATTGCTGAAGAGCGGGAGATGATCCAACAAAGCGGTATGGATGGTTATCTGCCTAAACCTATCGATGAAGCGGCGTTAAAGAGCGTGATCAACCGCTGGAAAACGCGCCCTAAGTTTACCCATTTCGACCCCTTTACCCTTAACTGGGAGCTGTGCCTCACACAAGCCAATCAGAAGCCAGATTTGGCACTGGATATGCTCAAGATGTTAGTGGCATCACTGCCTGAAACCACAGCTCAGATAAAACAGGCATTAGAGGAGTTTAATCAAGACTCTATGCTCGCCTCAGTGCATAAACTCCATGGCGCATGCTGTTATTGTGGCGTACCTACCACACAAAAGCTTTGTCAGGAGATAGAATCAAGTTTGAAACGCGGCTCGGCCGTTGCCGATGTCGAACCTGAAATACTAGAGTTACTTGACGAGCTAACTAAGGTAGAATCAGCCGCAAATCAAGTGATATCACAGTTATCAACGGATGTAATAGATGACAACCAAACTAGGCTTCTTTAAACGTGTAAAAGCATTAGATTTCCAACAGAAAAAAGTATTTGCAATAGCCCTATGTCAGCGCATGTTGCCCAACTACCAACTTTTCTCTGAGGTCTGTGAATTTGGTGATCCTCAGGTATTAGACACAGTGCTAAATCTGTTGTGGCAATCCAGTTATGATTCAAAATTAAAGCTCAATATCGATATCTACTTAGAAAGGTTGGAGCTAAACACCCCAGATCCGGCTAATTTTGATGTCTACGGTGTCTACCCTGCGATGGATGCAACCACAGCATTAATTGCCCTTTTGAGTGCACTGCAAAGCAAAATTGAGGAAGATATTGTCAACATCAGTAAATTGTCATCGAGTACAGTGGCGAACTATATTGAAGCAATTTCAGATGTTGAACTTGATGAAGAAGCATTCGACGATTTTATCTTCAACCATGAAGTAATGCTCGATGAGAAAGCACTGCAGGAAAACTTGCTGACCCTTATTGAAGACAACCCTAAACTCAATGCTGAGTTTATAAAATCCCTGCGCAAAGAGATTGTCGATGCAGGCGTATCTAACATAGGTGTAGGAATGCAGGAAGGCTAACCTTTCTGTTTAATTATGCGTAAGTTAATTTATCAAGGTTTTATTTTAACGAACAACCGAGGATTAACTGATAGCTGGTCACTATCAATTGGTGGACAAACTCGAACAGGTTCACTGTTTGAACTAAGAAGGCAGATCAATTTCTATTGCGAACTTGGTGTGTTACCACCTAACAGAAATACGATTCAGACTAAGGTTAATGCTACGCCGCTAAAGCAGCGCACCTCATCTCGTCGCAATACAACGAAATAAGTTTAGGCTGAGCAAACTCCTGCTCAGCCTAATTTTCTTTTATCATAAATAATAAATAGATCATAGTTCCTGCTCCTTCAGGTATGGTATTTTAACTGAGTATCACGCCAATCTGGAATTGCTTTAATGTCACCAATCTTAACCCCGCTGTTTGCTGTACTCGCCATGATGTTATTAGGCTCCTTAGTACAGAAACTCAAGATTTTGCCAATTGATACGGATCTGGTGCTAAACCAGTACGTCTATTACGTGGCATTTCCAGCCATCATGTTAATCGCACTGGCAGAGACCCCAATCCACGAGATACTACAGTGGGGTTTTATCGCTGGATACAGCTTAGCGATGCTGCTGACTTACCTATTGGTAGTTTTGGTTTCACACATCACCAATAAGGGGCGTGCCGATCTGGCGGCGCTTAGGGCATTAAATACCACATTCGGCAATACCGCTTTTATCGGGATCCCTCTCCTATCTATGCTCTATCCTGAGCAGCAAAGCGCGCTTACCGCAGCAGCCATTGCCAGCTTGCTCTCCGTTATCGTTTTTGCTTTAGTGCTGGTATCAATTGAACTTTATCAGGAAAAAGGCGACAACAAGAGAGAGAGAAAACAGTCCCCCTTGCTGATTATCACACTCTCCTTAATACAGAATCCAGTAGTCATTGGCAGTGCTATTGGTGTATTCCTATCTGCCATTGAGTTTAAACTGTTCGAGCCTCTCTCCATCATGCTGAGAGATATCGGTATGACATCCAGTCCCTGTGCACTCTTTGCTATCGGTATGGTGCTTGTAAAAGCGAGCGGCAACCACGAGATCAGCCACCAGAAACCAAAATGGCTCGACTTAATTGCCGAGTTGAGCTGGATAAACCTAGCTAAATTGTTCATTCAGCCTGCGCTGGCCTATATTTTATTATCAGCGTTTGGAATTGAGGGTGACTACTTCATTATGGGAGTCCTGTTAGCAGCCCTTCCGACCGCAGCTAGCGTCTATCTACTTGCTGAACGATATCAAGTTAAGGTAATGGTGAGTGCCCAAGCCATTATGTTAGGGACACTGTTAAGCATTGTAACCTTGCCCTTAATACAAAGTTTTTTGCATTAGAACTAACTGAATAATCACTTGATAACCAAAGTGTTTAAAGCGTATGCTCCGTTAGTAAAAGGTTAATTTTCACACAAGGCTTTACTGTATTTATGAACAGTATATACTGTTCATAAATACAGTACCCAAAGTGAAGGGGTCTCATCATGCTTTGCCAACTCAGCATTAATAATTTTGCCATTGTTCGATTTCTCGAATTGGATTTTAAACCTGGAATGACCAGCATTACAGGTGAAACAGGTGCAGGTAAATCTATTGCAATTGACGCCTTGGGGCTCTGTCTTGGCAATCGTGCCGATGCCAGTACCGTTCGCCCCGGAGCATCGAAAGCTGAAGTCAGTGCAAGATTTTCATTAGGTGATGTCCCCTTAGCAAAGCGTTGGCTTGAAGATAATGACCTTGAACTAGATCAGGAGTGTATTTTAAGGCGAACCATCAACAGTGATGGACGCTCAAGAGCTTACATAAACGGCAACCCAGTCCCACTCATTCAGCTTAAAAGCCTAGGACAGCTACTAATTGGCATCCATGGTCAGCATGCTCATCACGCTATGTTGAAGAGTGAGCACCAGCTAACTCTATTAGACAGTTATGCTAACCACAGACTGCTACTCGAAGCCGTTTCTGCAGGTTATCAGCGTTGCAAATTAATAGAGAAAGAGCTTAAGGCACTACAGCAAACTCAACATGAACGTATCGCACGTAAGCAGTTACTCCAATATCAAGTTGAAGAGCTCAATGAGTTTGCCCTCAATGAGGGAGAGTTTGAGGAGATTGAAGCTGAGCACAAGAAACTTGCCAATGGTACGGCCCTTATTCAGGCCTGCAAAAGTGAACTCTATATTCTACAAGAGAATGAACAGGGCAGTGTTGAATCACAGATAAATGCTGGTATCACTCAAGCTCAAGAGCTCGAAAGTTACGATCCTGCTCTAAAAAGCATAGTTAATATGCTTAATGATGCGCTTATCCAAATTCAGGAAAGCAGCAGTGAAATAGAGCGTTATTTAGATAAATTAGAGCTAGATCCTGAGTATTTTGAGCAGCTTGAACAGAGACTATCTAAATTAATGCAGCTTTCACGCAAACATCAGGTACTTCCTTGCGCCCTCTATGAGCATCATCAGGAGCTACTAACTGAGCTTAGCTCACTAGATTCAGACGAAGACGCACTCACTCAGCTGGAGGAGCAAGTCAATGCCAGCAGAGAGAGCTACCTTGCTCACGCTAAAAAGCTAAGCCAAAGCCGTAGTCGATATGCCAAAGAGTTAGATAAAAAGGTCACTCAATCGATACATGAACTCAGCATGCCAAAGGGCAAATTCTGTATCTCAGTCACCTTCAATGAAGAGCAGATCTCACCTAACGGCTGTGACAGCATAGAGTTTCAGGTCTCGACCAATCCTGGCCAACCAATGCAAGCCATCTCTAAGGTTGCATCAGGTGGTGAGCTCTCACGTATCGGACTTGGCATTCAAGTGATCACCGCGAAAAAAGTATCGACACCGACACTGATTTTTGACGAAGTGGATGTGGGGATTTCGGGTCCAACTGCCGCAGTTGTAGGGCGTATGCTTCGCTCTCTTGGAGACTCGACTCAAGTATTTTGTGTGACCCACCTGCCTCAGGTTGCGGGTAACGGTCACCAACATATGTTCGTCAACAAGCACAGTAAAGCAGGTAAAACGGAAACCTCTATGGTCTCTTTAGATAAGCTGCAACGTATTGAGGAGTTAGCAAGATTACTTGGCGGCGATGTCATCACCAGCAATACACTAGCCAACGCCAAAGAGCTACTTCAGGGCTAACTCCAACATTATACCGATTGGTATTAATCACACTTTAGCGGGCATCACCGGTGCCCGCTTACTCTTCCTCAGCAAAACCACCTTTACCTTAAGTGCTATCGCCTCAAGTAAATATTAGAAATAGAGAGATCTATGCTCTATATTTTATACTGATTGGTATTAACCATATGCTAATACAACAGTAAAAAGGCAAAGGATATGAATTATTTACTGAAAAGCTTATTCGCGTTTCTATTGTTCGGTCTATTTCCTACCCAAGGCCAAGGAGAGGTCAACTATTTCGGCTATATCGCAGCGACCACAGATCATAGAGCCTACGGTGTATCACTGACACAGAAGGATCCCGCCATGCAGTTACATGCAGGATTAGCGACGGAAAATGGTTTCTATGTGGGCACCTTTATCTCGACATTTAATTTTATCGATGACGCTAGCCCCTATGAAGCGGGAGAGAACCTTGAAACGGATCTGTACGCTGGTTACCGTTTTGGGTTAAGCGAGGAGCTTGTCTTGTCCGTCACCCTCTATCAATACCTTATTCAAGGCACTGACAGAGGGATAAATCTAGACTTTACCGAGCTCATGATTGACCTATACAGCCCCTACGGTCAATTCTCCTTTAGCCATACTCTAAACGATATATTAGGGGACCTAAGCCAAGACAGCGCTTACCGAGTTGAATATAACAAAACCCTTGCTTTATGGGACACAGGCCTGTCGCTAGACATTCAACTTGGTCATTGGAATACAAAAGATGCCTTAGGTGAAGCCTATCTCTATTATAACCTCGGTATAAGCGCTCCTATCGGACCAGTCATGGCATGTATTGCCTACAATGGCACCGATAACTCGGGAGAGGCGCTGTTTGGCGATATAGCAGAAGGAACCTACTACGCCAAATTAACCTGGGCATTCTAATCACTGTATAGATTTCAATTACCAGCTTTAATCGTTATCTTATGCAAAATCTCACTGGGCAACAAAGCGGTACTCTTTTGCTTGGCATAATCATCAAAACCACTACGATAATAATCAGATAAAGGGTGGCCTGATTGTCCACCAGGAACCATCATCACAGCCTGTTCTTCCAAACCTGGCTGAATAATAAAACGTTGAGATGCGCCAAAAGATCCTCGTTGAACCGCAGGCATAAAGGAGTCACCATAACCTGCTACTTTTGGCATATCTAGAAAGCGGCTTAATAGAGGGATTTGCCTGCTAAAAGGATGCTTTATCTCTAATTGATTGACCTTGCCCCATTGCAGATCTTCAAGTTCCCCCGCTTCACTATGTTTAGCGAGCAGACCTGTAACCGATGCTTGGTAGCTAGAGATGATAAATTCGTCCCAACTACTGTATTGTTCTGGAAGCCAACTCTCTGGCTGCTCAGTAATAATTTGCCAAATTGCAGGCTCTAAATAACGCTTCACAACAGATAAACTTAACTCTATCTCATTCAACTCAGTTTCAAGTGGGGCAAAAACCGTATCTATCAGCTGAGTTCTAAACCCTCTCACCAATGTATACCCTACAGAATCAGCACAGGCACACTTCTGCCAGTCTCTTAGCAGCTGAATATCTTTAGCAAAACGCGTAGGTTGAGTAGCCAGTAGTCTGATCAGATATTGGTGCCATGAACTTAAAAAACGAGCTTCGTTATCCAGTTGAAGCTTTAAGAAAGACGCCTCTGTAAAACTTGTCGATTCAAACAATCTATCTCTTATCTGTTGAGCCCTAGCCCCCAACGCATAACCGCCATCACCAAAGCGCGTAGCCGCTTGTGACGACATAACTCTGGAGTTTGCAGACCATAACCGTTGGGACTCAGGATTATAAACTTGAGGCAAAACAGCTTCATCTTCCATCCAAGCGTTAATTTGAAACCTGTTGGCCTTTTGAGCTGTATTACTGGGGTTTGTGCGTGAAGGAACAGCGCCAGCGGGGGTCCAGCCAGCGTTACCATCACTGTCCACCAGCATGATATTTTGCACCGGAATACCAAAGCGAGTGGCCAAGGTGAGTCCCTGCTCAACACTATCAGCGGTTTCCAACGCCATAAGCTCCATATCCACCGCATAGTCGCGATGAGCAACCCAAGAGAGTCCATAAGCCTGCTCATTAACCCACTTAACGGGTCCAAACCTTGAAAGCTCGATAGTGTACTCAATATTGCTGTCAGGTAATACGATGGTCTCAACCTCTGTTAAGATTTTATCCGCTGGCGTTAACGCCACCCAATCAGCGGTATCGATATAGGCGTTAGTAAATCCCCATGCAAGCAGACCGTTTGTCCCCACCACAATAGCTGGCGCGCCAGGCAGAGAAACACCTGTCACTTGCACCTTTTCTCTCTTGTTACCTAAGGTGTTTATGTAATTGAGCTGCGCGCGATACCAGATAATGGGCGCAGCCAGTGATAGATGCATATCATCAGATAACATCCCCTTACCGCTTTGAGTTAGCTCCCCTGTCACAGCCCAGTTATTACTGCCTATGTCCAGAGGCTCCTCGATATCTGTCATCTTTGCCGCAAGCAGGCTTGAAGGTGATAATCTTGGTATTGCGCCAGACTTAGTAGGAAGTAAGCTGCCATCAAGCGCTGCCTGATAGGAACTATTTTGTATGATGAAAGCCAACATCTCTTGACCATGTAGCTGCTCTATCTGGGTTAACACCATATCTCTTGTTGGTGTCCTCCCTTGAAGATCCAGATACATGCTATAGATAACCAGTAAGCTATCAGCAGGGACCCATGGCTTAGGTTTTGTCCCTGTCGCAAGGTACTCAAACGAATCAAGGTGTTGCTCAGCAAGGGCATCGTTAACCCCATTGGCATAGGTCTGTAGCATCATCTTTTCAGTTATCGGCAGGCTAGCCACTATCCCCTCTGCGCGTTTCCTGAACTGATGGAAGCGGCGATTTTTATCCAAAGGAAGTGCCTTCTCTCCAAAAATCTCAGACAGCTCACCAGCAGCATTACGCCTTAACAGGTCCATCTGAAAAAACCTGTCCTGCCCATGAGCAAAGCCTAATCCATAAGTCACATCTTTTCGGCTCTGACCTGTGATAACAGCCGTACCTAAACGATCACGCTCCAGTGTTATATCTTTAGAGATGTGAGCACTAAGCAACTCGCCTGAAAGTCGAGGTAAACTCAAATTCAAGGCCAAGTAGATGCCACAAGAGAGGATAAAAACCAGTGATAATGTACTGATAAGGAATATTTTTATTATTTTATACATTAACTAACACCATGGTTTATGAGCTTTTACATCATGATATATCAAGTTAGTTAAATGTTATATTTCTAATAAAAATATTCCATAAGTGATAAAGATTAAGATAGAAAATAGTCTTACATGCATTGAGCCAATGCGCCTTTCTTGGTTGCTGCCATCACGCAACCACGTTCACTATCTGATGCGGCCTTGCAATCAGCCATCATGGTTTTACCATCGGGAGCCATGCTACCAAGCACTTTTTGTGCATGCTTGACCACCTCAGAACATTTTTCAACAGGCACAGGATCATAGTTGCTACATCCACTAAGTGACAATAATGATCCAGCCATTAATACCAATATCACTCTACCCACACCATTTCGGTTATCAGAACTAGACATATTTCACCCTCAAGGTTCTTCTCATTGATACTCAAAGACTAGATGAGATCTGTAACTTCTGCCTTTCTAGTAAAGCTAAATACCAATTTATATGTCTCAAACTTCGGCCTGCCTAATCTTGACTTGAAGATGATTAAACGTAAGCTAAATACAACTTATTCAACTCTATTAGAACAATGGCTAAACCCAATAAGAAAGGCCCTACACGAACCGTCGATATCTTCTGCGCTAAGTGTAAAACCCAACTCTTTAAATATCGAAAAGGGGGAAAAGGGGCATTAGTTAAATGCTTTAAAGAGCGGATAGTAGAAGATCACACACAAACACCCTGCATCTGCCCCGGTTGTGGGCAAGAGTTTGCACGAGACACATTAGTAAGGGGCACGCCTTCATTAAAGATGATTGGCGGTAAAGTCAGCTTTAAATAAAAGGGCCAAAACGGCCCTTAATTTTATTCGGTGGTTAAGCTAATTTCACCACCATTTTACCACAATTCTTACCTTCAAATAGCCCGATAAAAGCAGTTGAGGCATTCTCCAGCCCCTCATAAACCGTCTGCTCAGCCTTAACGGCACCAGTAGTAAGCCATTGGCCCATCTCTTTAGCAAACTCAGGATAATGTGCCCAATGTTCAAACACGATAAACCCTTCAACTCTTAATTTTTTAATGATGATCATAGCAAGGTTACTTGGACCAGGAGTGGGTACGGTATCATTGTACTGTGCAATCATGCCGCACACCGCAATTCTTCCATGATCATTCATATTATCCAGTGCTGCTGAAAGGTGCTCCCCACCTACATTCTCAAAATAAACATCCACACCTTCTTGAGCCGCCTCTTTCAATGCTTCACTCAAATTACTCACTGTTTTATAGTTAATCACAGCATCGACCCCTAAACTTTTTAAGTAAGCCGCTTTTTCATCAGAGCCAACGGACGCGATCACTTTCGCCCCAATTAGCTTGCCAAGCTGGCATGCAATACTTCCTACAGCACCAGAAGCTGCCGACACAAACAGTGTCTCTCCAGCTTTAAGCTCAGAAATTCGGGTTAATCCAGTCCAGGCTGTCATTCCCGGCATGCCTAAAACACCAAGAAAATGTGATTCACTTAGCGAGATATCTGGTAGCTTAGTGTGCTCATTGCCATCAGTCACATAATGACTCCGCCAACCTAACATGCTGGTAACTTTACTCCCCACAGGAAACTCTGCATGACGAGACTCAATCACCTCCCCTATCGCACCACCATCAAGAACTTCACCTAAATTAAATGGTGCAATATAACTCTCCCTGTCAATCATTCGCCCGCGCATATAAGGGTCAACAGACATCCATAAGTTTTTGACTAAAAACTCTCCCTCTTTGACTTCTGGCAATGACAAAGATGCAATTTTAAAATTATCAGGAGTAGGAACTCCCTCTGGTCGTGAGTTAAGTAAGATCTGTTGAGCCTGCATAAACACCTCTTTTACTTTGCGCGCTAATTAATTGTGATAAACTCTACTATCAAACTCAGACAAAGACAACTACTTTGCGCGCAAAGCATATTTCATTAGCGAAGTTAGATTCGTGCTGAGATAAACTCAATAGTTAACAGATAACTGACACATTAAGGTCTATATGGTGAAAAATAGCTCAACTCTGAAGATAAATGATGCGGAACTCACAAATGATAATCAGCAGAGCCAATCTCTATCAGATAATGTTTGTTTTGCGCTATATACCGCTGGAAATGCTTTAGTGCGTGCGTATCGACCATTATTAGAGCAGTGCGATCTTACCTACCCACAATACTTAGTCATGCAAGCATTATGGCTAAACGATGGTGCCAGCTTGACTGATCTATCTCGAGAGACGCGGCTTGATCTCGGTACGCTAACCCCGATAGTAAAGCGTCTAGAAGCTAAATCGTTATTAGTTAGGCGCATCGACAGCCAAGATGAGCGTAAAAAGGTCATTCAAGTCACTCCTTCTGGTATTGCACTAAAACAAGAAGCTCTGTCACTCAAACAGGTGCTTTTAAGTAAGGTCAGCATTTCAGAACAAGAGATAGACTCCTTACGTGATCTATGTCTGACATTAATTGATGATTTAAACCAAAAATAGCTTAATTAATTAAGTAGATAATCTAGCTGTTAATGCATCTTCGTATATCCAATGAATATTTCTCATTAAAACAGTTAAAAGTGAAAATTCCACTTGCGATAAATGGCTTCATGGAGAATACTTTTACTGGGGACCAGACCAATGAAAACTGATTTAAAATAGTGTATTAGATTAGGAGTTTGTACTTCTATCTCGCCATGCACAGCAGAAGGATCACTATGCGTTATATTATTCTGTTAGCTAGCACTTTAGCTATGGTCTCTCCAATCTCACATGCAACAGAGATCCTACGAATATTTACCTGGGACGGTTACGTCACCCCCCAAGATCTCACCGCAATTAATCAGCAACTCAAAGTTCACGACTACAATATTGAAGCTCAAGTCATTAGCCCGCTTGCGTCTGGCCCTGAGCAGATGTTTGATGTTATCCGCTCCGGCAAATGTGATATCTCATTTCTGACCCTTAATTACATCAAGATGCAGGAGGAGAAAACCGCCAAGCTTCTTCAGGTTATCAACACTCAGTCTCCCAGAATGCCTAACTACAAGAAGCTAAAAGCTGAGCTAACAGCACTTCCTATGGGAGTTGTTAAGCAGGGAAGTGTCTATATCCCCTTTGGAGGTGGAGCCTATGGCATATGGGCTAACATGAATAAGTTAACGATTGATGAGTTGCCAGTATCCGTAAAAGATCTCTGGGATGATAAGTGGACAGGTAAACTCTCTCTGGCCAAAGGGCAGATCCAGCCAAATATTGCTCTAGTCATGCTCTCTATGGACAAGCCCCCTTTCTATATTAACGACCTCATCAACTCAGGTCATAGACGACAAGCGATGCAGTTTGTTGCAGATGAAGCACAGCTCCAGACTAACCTTTTATATCAACAGGTCCACTCCTTTTGGGATGGGACTCCTAGCTATGATCAGGAGCTACTATTAACCTCAAGCTATGGTGTTGAGATTGAGAATAAAAATGCTGAGGGTGGTCAATGGCAATATGTTCAGTTTGAAGAGGGTAGTACTGTTTGGCTCGATACCATCAACTTTGCTAAACACTTAAGTGGAGCAAAACTCGAAGCAGCCGAAATCGTCGCTAACTACTTTATCGGAAAATCCGTTCAGAATCGGCTCGTCAATGAGTTAGGCATGGTATCGGTTAGCAATCTTGTCGAAAACAATCCATTACTCGATAACAATCCAGACTTTTTTTCCAAACAGATGTTCTGGCAACCTTATGACAAAACCGCCGACAACATCATGGACCTCATGTCAGATGCTGCGATGACACAAGCTATTCCATAGCGCTTAAAAACCTACAGGTTACGTTCAAGACAGAGCCAAAAATTTTGACAGCAGGATAAAAACAGAACAAAATTCTCGGTTTGAAGTTAGCAGGTTTAATTATGTGCCAGATATTCTCACAGCAGCCCATTGAGCACTACCAATACATAACCCGAGCAATCCGTATTGATGGCCATGCCACCAGTGTCAAACTCGAGCTCAGCTTCTGGGAGATACTGGAACAGATAGCAAACAATCAAGAGATGTCTGTGCCGAAATTTATCAGCAATATCTACAAAGAATCGATGGCACACAATGGTGGCGTCACCAATCTAGCCTCGATACTTCGCTGCTCATGTCTTATCTACCTTAAGCAATCGACGTCCGTATAGAGGCAAAAATCCACCATTTATCTCCTGTCGTACTCCAGTACTACCTAGCAATAGAGTGACAGGAATATGCTAGCTTCTTTTTAAAGAGAGGCTCAAGTGAATACCCATACAAGCAAACTGATTCATACCATGATCCGCGTCAGAGATCTGGATAGCTCCATCGCCTTTTACCAAACAGCACTTGGACTTGAGATAAAAGAGCAGTTCATTTTCGACGGATTCACCTTAACTTACCTGGGTAATCAGGCAACTGATTTCGAACTCGAACTCACCTATAACCATGATGTTGACAATGACTATAGCCATGGCAGCGGGTATGGGCATATAGCCGTGTGTGTCGAAGATATTGAAGAGAGCTTCCGCAGGCTCATCTTGTTAGATATGCAACCCACAGATATTAAACATCTCAAGCATAAAGATACTCATCTCGCGAGTTTCTTTTTTATCCAAGATCCCGATGGATACAAAATCGAATTTCTTCAACGTAGCAAAAGATACCGTTAATACAAACAGGAGCCGTAATGATAAACCTAATTGCCACATTCCAAGCAAAAACTGGAAAAGAGACCGAGTTAAAACGCTTACTGTTAGCCATGCTAGCCCCAACCCGTAATGAACCAGGCTCAGTGAGCTACAAGCTATTTAATGTTCGCAATGACTCAACTACATTTATCTTTCAGGAGTCATTTTCCAATCAAGCAGCGTTCGAGGAACACTGTCAACAGCCACACTTCACACAGCTATTAACGCAACTTGATGGACTGCTTGAGCATGAACCTGAGATAAAGTTTTTAGAACTGTTAGATATTTAGTGGCTATAAATTAACTTTCATTGGCCTTCAAACAAATAAGGAATAATTCCCTTGTTAAATTAATGGAACATAAGTATTAAAATAAATACATCATAAATAAAGCCAATATAACCAAGGTGTTGATTTAAGTGACATTGATACAATATAAAAATGGTAAAACCTTAATATGAAATAAACTAGAGATTAAACTTAATCAACAAAGCTTGAATGGGTTAATAAAAAGGATAAAATGCATTGTCCAAACGATGTTATACGTTTCAACAATGTGGCATTTAAATTCCCACTAATATTAACCAATTTGAAAGGAGTTAGTATGAAATATGTATTTTCATTACTTACATTGATATTCATGGCGATATTAACAGGGTGTACATCAACGGCCGAAAACGCACCCGTTGATAATTACATCACCCATGATGGCAACCTTGCCATCATCTGGAAAAATCCCAATCAGTATACAGATATAGAATCAACCATCTGGCTGCAATCTAAATTTACCCCCTACCTGTTTACAGAGCTTACAGAGGAGCTAGGCAAACAGGTTAATCCTGTACTAGGAAAAGATCAGAAACTAGACATTATGGTCACCAATCTTGATTTGGCTGGCGATGTTCAACCCACCTTTGGTGCCTCAGCAGATGATATCAGGGTTGTATCTGAGCTCTACCCGCCAAGAATCAATTTCGATTATAGCTTAAGTCAAAATGGCAAAGTGATTAAATCTGGCTCAGAGAAACTGCAAAACATGAGTTTCTTATTTGGTATTCAACCAATTACGAGTCAACCTTTTGCATATGAATCAGATCTATTAAAGAAATGGTTTAAAAAAGAGATAAAGCCCGATTTGATTAAAAAATAAAGAAATATCGAGGTGGCTAAAATAGCACCTCGAAAAATTAAGTTAAAATAAAAATGGTATGTATAAAATTTTATCAACTATTCGTTTCCCCTAACCCAACACCCACCTTTTTCATATAATTAAGTAACGAAATAGCATCCGTGTTACTTTGAATTTTTAAGCCATTTACCACACCGAGTTGATCTGCAGGTTTTCTATTTTGACCTAATTTTTGTTTTCCTAGCATCTGAGTGATATTGATTTTAAATCCTATCACCCCCTTCACTAACCTATCTCGATACTCATCAGTAAGAGTCTCACCAGTGTTCAGCAGTTCAGGCTCATAAGCCCTCACCGTTTCATCTAATATCTTAATGGTGTCAGCAACAGGTAACAGCTTCATCTCTCCATGGATGTGCACTGCAGCATAGTTCCAAGTTGGTACCGCTGGCGATGAGACATACCAGGTCGGTGATATGTAGCTATGCGGCCCTTGAAGAATAACCATCACAGTACAGCCATCTTGTGTTGCCAAATGTTGGTTAGCTCTAGAGAAGTGTCCATAGAGCGTACCTAGCTCCCCTTCGGATCTTTGCAGCAAAAAAGGAAGGTGATTAGCTTCAAGTTGTTCAGAGATAATGGCCCCAAAACTAAAGGCCTCAATAAACTGATGAATGAGCTCACGGCTCTCAATCTTCATGGTTTTAGGTATGTGCATTAACTGGCCTCCATTTTCCCCTGTAAAACTGATTTCACTTGCGGCCAATCTTGCTCAATAATGCTATAGATTGCTGTGTTTCTATAGCTGCCACCGGGCAAAATTCTACTATTACGTAATATCCCCTCAAACTCAGCCCCAATACGCAAAATGGCACTGCGAGACTGTTCATTTTTTGCATGGGTTTTAATCTCTACTCTGATGGCATCTAATACTTCAAACCCATGCTGCAAGAGTAAATATTTTGCTTGAGTATTCACATGACTACGCTGAAATTCTGGTGTGATAAAGGTATGGCCTATCTCTATATTCCTATCATCGCGCCTAATTGAGCAGTACCGAGTACTGCCTATCACCTTTTGACTTTGCTTATCGATAATCACAAAGGGAACTTGGTTACCTAACTCCTGCTCTACAAGCGCTTTTTCTATCCAAGCAGCTGTCATTTCGAGACTTTTACAAGGATTAGGCACTACCCATTGCCACAGTTTTTCATGATTACCAGCAAGCTGAAACCCCGCTACATCTTCTCTGGTTAATGGTCTTAGTTGGATATCCTTAGATTCCAATGTGATGGGATGGGGAGTAAAACGAGTTGATGTGTGCAAGTAAGCTCTCCGGTTCAAATTGATATGGTGATTTTTGCATCATCTGGTATAAATAAAAGACCCAGATATTAAAATATAGCTATACCAGAGATGAAAGCACTGACCCTGACATTAACCCAACCAGCTAAACCAAAGTTTTTACAGATAGCCAGAGCGATAATCTCCGCTATAAAGCAGGGAAAAGTTAACGCTAAAGAGCCACTTCCTTCTGCTCGTCAACTTGCCGCCGAACTGAAAACCAACCGCCATACCATCATGGCAGCTTACCAAGAGTTAATCGCCCAAGGCTGGGTTCAATCAATAGAACGTCAAGGCTATAGGGTTGTTGAATCAATTCCTGTGGAATCCAGCCGTCATGCTAGAAAGAGCTTAAAGTGTGAAAAAAATACATTCATATGGCAGATAAACCCTACAGCTTTTGAACTCGATAACAGCAAGCCAGCTCATGAGTATAGTTACAACTTTGCAGGGGGAAACCCTGATATCTCCGCCTTTCCTTTCCATGAACTTAAGCCTTATATGAGCGAGAGCCTCACTCGGCCGCGCCTTAATCACTTGTCATATGGTAATAACCGAGGAGATGATCAGTTTATCTCTCAGCTTGCCACCTATTTACGCCGAGCCCGCTCAATCACAAATAAGGAGATCATTACCGTTAATGGCTCGCAGGAGGCGTTATATTTGCTTTCTCAGGTGCTGCTAAAACCTGGTTCTAAAGTTGCTGTAGAATCCCTAGGCTACCGGCCTGCATGGAATGCTTTTACTACTGCTGGCGCAGAGCTAGTCGCCATCAAACAGCACTCAAAAGGGATAGATATTGAGCACTTAACCCAGTTAGTGAAGCAGCAAAGCATCTCTCTTATCTATCTAACCCCTCTGCATCAATACCCCACCACAGTGACTCTGCCAATCCATGAAAGGGGAAAAATTTATCAACTCGCCGCGAAATACCAGATCGCCATCGTTGAAGATGATTATGATCATGAGTTTCACTACTCAAGTCAGCCCTTAGCCCCTTTAGCCGCAAACGATCCACAAGGGCTAGTTATCTACCTATCAACATTCTCAAAAATTATGTTCCCTGGCTGCCGTATTGGCTATATGGCCGTCGATAAATCATTAGCGCCAGCACTTATCAACTATCGAAGTGTGATGAATCATAAGCCAAATGTGTTAATGCAAGATGCCATCGGACGTTGGATGAAGGAGGGCTCCTTTGAAAGACATTTGCGGCGCACTACTAAGCAATATCAACAAAGACGCAATAACTTAATCTCCCAATTAGAACAGTACCAAGAACAAGGGCTAGATATTAGCTTCACCATCCCCGCAGGCGGTATGGCTATCTGGTTAGATGTGAAAAAAAATGCCAAAGAGTTAGAGAGATTTGCTCTAGCTCATGATATCTATCTGGTCTCTGAGTCAGGTTTTCACTTAGATAAAGAGAATGATGAAAATCGCTATATTCGTCTTGGTTTTGCGGGAATGAAACCGGAAAAGATGAATCAGGGCTTGGCCATACTGTTCAGTTATTTTAACCAGTGATATCTACTGCTTATCAAAGCCTGCAGTACCCCTTTCAAATAAGAGGTACTGACTTAGCTATTTTGCGTTAACTCACTTCCCATTAAATAGGTCTATGGCACTGCGTGTCATTGCTCGTACGCCAGTGCTAATGGCAAGAGGGTAATCTGGCGCAAATTGGCTCGAATGTAATGAAGGCAGGCTGACTCCGCTATCAAGGCTAGCTTCATATTTTGCAGGCTCTACCGCGCCTAACCAAAACAGAGTAATAGGTACCGCCTCAGCAGTACGGCCATAAAGACCAAAATCTTCACCCGCCATCACAGGATCTGCATCAACGACATTTGCTTTGCCAACCTCTAACTCAATACTCGCCTTCACCTTGGCCGCCAACTCAGGATTGTTATAGGTAGATGGAACTGTCTCATCATTATGAACATACACAAGGGGCATAAGCTCATCTGGCAAACCAGCACTCACAGCGATCCCCTTGGTTAATCGCTCAATTGCCGCTATCTGTTGCAAGCGAACCTCTGGATTGTAAGAGCGCAGAGTCAACTGCAACTTCACCTCATTAGAGATAATATTATGCTTCGAGCCGCCATGGATAGAACCAACGGTCACGACATTAGGCTCAAGTGGGGAAATCTCTCGACTTGGAATTGTTTGCAGTGCTAGTACGGTGCGAGCAGCAAGCACCACAGGATCAATTGTTAAGTGGGGATAAGCACCGTGTCCCCCTTTGCCTTTAATGGTGATATCTACCGAGTCGACATTGGCCAGCGCATAACCTGAAACAACCGCAACCTTACCGGCAGGAATAGAGGCACTGACATGCAGCCCTAGCACCTTGTCAGGTGTGGGGAACTGCTTAAACAACCCCTGTTTGAGCATCGCCTTGGCTCCACCACCGACCTCTTCAGCAGGCTGCGCCACCACCATCAAGGTGCCCTTCCAGTTATTTTTTTGTTTAACTAACTGCTCTGCTGCACCAATCATGCTGGTCATATGGATATCATGACCACAACCATGCATCACGCCAACAGTTTTACCCGCTACATCTGTAGTGGTCACCGTCGATGCATAAGACTTACCCGTCTCTTCAATAATGGGCAATCCATCAGTATCAGCGCGGATCATCACCACAGGGCCTTCACCGTTTTCAAAAATCCCCACTACGCCATAGCCACCATAATTATCAGTTACCTCAAAACCCAGCTTAGATAACTCCTTGGCCATACGCTGACCAGTGGCCTTCTCTTGATAAGAGAGCTCAGGGTTTTGATGCAGATGTAAGTAGAGTTTCTCAAGCTTAGGCATGGCTTGTGCTACTGAGTCGCTCAACTCCAGAGCTTGCACAGAAAAGATGCTCGACAAGCTAGTCGTAACGCCAAGAGTCAATGCCAGTGCAATGGTATTTTTAGTCAGTCTCATCGGGTATCTTCTTATTTTAAATGATGGTTTTATCGATTAAGACTAACCTAGCACAGCAACAATAATTTGTTTATTTTTAAATCACGAAAAATATCTCCGCATTTAAAGAGGGCATAAAAAACGCAGCACTATGGCTGCGTTTCCCCCAGTGATCTCGAGTATGATCACTAACAAGCTCATCACTTACAACTGATAGCTAAAGGTCAGCTTGGCATTACGCTCTTCACCTGGCATACCACCGAGAAACATCGCTTTATTGTAGTAACTTTCATTGAGCAAGTTATTGACGTTAAGCTGCAGCTTCCAGCTATCGGCCTGATAACTTACCGCTGTATCCATCACCGTATAACTAGGCACATAACCATCAGGAATACCGAATGAACTTGATTTCGTACTGCGCTCATCGACATACTTGGCACCTAAGCTGATATTTAAAGGGCTTGCCAACGAAAACCACTCTGCACCATAGGTCACCCAAGCACTGGCAGTCACATAGGGAACCCCCTTTTGACGAGTATCAAAGCTGCTTCTAGTTGGATCTTTTTTGTCTCTGGCATCTTGATACACACCATTTAGATTCACCGACCATTGATCATTAAGGTGGGCATTCATATCCAACTCGACGCCTGAAGTATCCTCACTGCCATCATTGAAATACTGGGACACACTTGGTCCTGAGACCCCATCCTCATAGTCTGGATTTGTATACCTCAAATTGGTTCGTGAACTTTTAAAGAACACCAAAGAGGTCAACATCTGATCATCAAAAGCCTTATAACGCACACCCAGATCATCACTTACAGATTCAGAGTCAGGCCTGTCACTTTCACCTCCTGTAACACTGCCAAGAATACTGTAAGCCGTGCGCCCTTTAGAGTGGTTAACAAAAAAGGAGAGATTATCAGTGGGCATATAGGTCACACCTAAGTTATAGGTGATGCCATTATCGGTGGTATCTTGCTCAGGAGTAGGCTCAGCTGCGCTAGCGCGATAACGAGCATCAACACCTAAATGCTCATAGCTTTGTTTAATTTCATTAAATGCCACACCAACACGAGTGGTGAAGCCATACCCAAAGTAGCCCACATGTTGCAAGCCGACACCCCAAGCGTTGACCGTCTTGTTATAGTTACTGGTAAGCAGAGGGTCGTAATCTTCAAAGTTACCAGTTCCCCAATTAGGGTTACGAATATCGTAGATGTAGGGATGAATTCCTTGGTAGATAACATCACCCGCTTTGTTCTTAATTACCTTATCGGCATCATAGATAGAGTGTTGCTTAAAACGAATACTGCGGTCTTCAAAGTTAGCATTAACCAGCAACTCATTTTCAATTCCGCCAAGCTCAAAATCATACCTTAGATCGGCGAAATACTGCCAAGAGGTCTCATCGGCTTCAACTTTACGGTACTCCTGACGACGCGCAGCAAAGGGATGCAGAACCCCATTTTCAACCAGTGGTGCACGAGGATCAGCATTAATGCTGCCTCTTCGATCCCAATACACATAGTTGTAAGCACCCGTCTGACGGGCAAACCCTGAGGTGTAGTCCCGATACTGTAACTGCTGATTTAAAAACAGATTATCGTTAAAGTAGATATTATGAGTCAGCTTAAACCTAAGCTCCTCCCCCTCATTATCTTTGGCGATAGGAGAAATAATACCCGCCTTACCAAACGCATAAGGGGTTAAACCATCACCAGCAGCAAGGGAGCTTGCTAACTCTTGACGTTGTGTGTCAGTCAGCACAATCCCCTTACCATTAGGATCGTTTATTAAATCCTCCCAGCCAACTTGGTCAGCCGACTTACCATCTACCGAAGCGGCATTATAGATACGTATCGGATGACCGATGGAATCCACCGCGATAGCATCTTTAATATAGGAGGCCGACAACATCAGATCCTGAGAGTCATCAATCACATACTTAAGTGAGGTATAGACCTCATCCCTGTCTGTGCCTATATCTCTATATCCATCGCTGCGGGCAGTTTTAGCGACAACTCGGTAAGCCAAGTTATCGGTTAAGCCGCCAGTACTGTCAATTGACAGAGCGTAAGTATCCCACTGACCTAGCTCAACACCAATCTCATTTTGAGATTCAAATTCTGGTTTTTTCTCGATAAGGTTAATCACGCCACCAGCGCTTCCCATACCGTATAACCCTGTTGCAGGGCCCTTTAGCACCTCAATAGACTCAACATTGGTTAACGAACGAGTGGGATTAAAGGTGTTACCTAAACCTGCACCACCATACATGCCATCAAACGTGTAGTTAGCCCCCAAACCACGGATAACTAAGTTATCGCCAATGCCATAGTTATTACCAGCTTGAGTAACCCCGCTGATATTACGCACCAGATCCTGCAAACTATCAGCGCCTTGCGCCTTAATGAGCTCCTCATCGACGATAACCACCGCAGCAGGAGTCTCCATTAAAGACATATCTGATTTAGTCGCTAGGCCTGAATTCATAACCACTTGATTCTGTCTTCCATAGACAGTTATATGTTCTACATCCTTGTTTTTCAGCTCTTTAGCTTGAGATCCAGAAGGTTCAGAGTGCTTGTTTTCAGCCATATCAGCAGCAAAAAGACTCCCTGATAAAAAGCTGGATGCGCATGCGACAGCAAGTAGTGAAAAACGAAATTGTTGCATTAGTTAATATCCCCCATAAGTATTACGGCGAGATGATAACGATTATCATTAACATTGCAATAGCTGTTTCACTGACTTATACAAAGTTGAGCAATTTGTATTAATTTTTATGATGTTATAGAAACAACTTACAAAGTAAATATTGGGCAAAAAGTATCAGATACAAAAAAGGCGTATAAACGCCTTTTATACCAATCAGTATTAGAAGAAGGAAATATAATTAGAATTGGTAATTAATACCCAGATAGAGATTGGCAAGTTCAGAGTCAATAATGTCATCGGACGTATCATGCTCAAGATCGGTTAATATCACCTCATAACCAAGACGTACATTCACATTGTCGGTTATGGCCATATTAAAGCCTGCCCCCCAAATCCAGCCAGTCGCAGAGTAATCATCGATGCCTGCCGACACATCAGTACTTGCAACCCCTATTTTAATAAACATGGAATAAGTTGGACTAAAAAAGTGGTTCAATTTTGCCGCCAGCGTGACAGCTCTCGCCTTAACATCTCCCTCATCGGCTAAGTTGGCCGTGGTAAAGAATGTACTCTCAATGGCTAAATCTTTGCCAAAACTATAACCAGCATACCCACCGTAACTGGCAGCAGACTCATTAAACTCATTGGCTTCGAGTTCACCATAACCACCCATTGCGCCAATATAGTAACCTTGAATATCCGGAGCCGCTGTTGCTGATGTCGCTAGAAATAGCGTCAATAGCGCACTTCCCGTCATAAGTATTTTTTTCATCTCCTCCCCCTGTAACTCTTCCTATATCTTATTATTACTATTCAATTATCTACTAAAACTTAGCCTACCAGAAAAGAGGACGATAACAACTGCGTAACAAGTATATATTTTTATTGGGGCTGTTTTGGCATGGTTAGCGTGGCAGGAGTGATGGGTATTGTCGGCAGAAACTAACCAAGTTTTCGGTTAAACGAGCATAAAGATCTTCCTCAATATAAGGCAGCTCTTCATTATAAACTCTACTGTCTAACTCTGTGGGCAGGATAAAATGTCCGAGACGGTGCAGGTCACTCTCTATCTGGCTCTTGGTGTTCTCATCAAAAAAAGCCGACATGGGTGAGGTGTCACCTAGATAGGTCTCTTTTAGGTAGGCTAAAATATCATCAAAACTCTTATTCCAGTTTAAATTCGAATTGTTTTGCGCTTCCCAGGCTAACAACTCGATACAGCGCATCACCTCTCCCTGCGCACTGGCAGCCCTACCACTTTTAGGTACTAAATTTTCCCAGATCCACAGCGCTGTATCCTGAGTGTTACCAATAATTGTAACTTGTTCTACTTCGCGCATATTGTCGACAGTCATAATCAAAAAGGTCATTAACTAAAATCGTTAAGTATATTACCTTCAAATAAGCATAAACCAAAGCCGACAGAGGTCGGCTTTGGAAGATAGGCTTAGACAGAGATTATTAGGGTTAACGCTTAGTCGATAAGCCTCTTAATCTAGCTAACAAAGCTAAGCCAAGTAGTACGATAAAAGAGAGCGAGCCACCACCATGGCCTTCACTACTGCTATTGCCATTATCAATATAATCTCTATCGCTACTCTCAAGCGGCAATGCATAAAGGCTGTCGAAATCATCAGAGCTTACCGTCGCGACTATGTCTGTATAGCCCACTTCATAGAGATCAATTAACACATCATAATAATCAGCCGAGTAACCTGAATTAAGGGTTGTTAATACTTCAAAATCATCCTCAGTCGAATCCCCGACAATAGTGAAAATATCTGTGGTGTAATAGTGCTCCCAAGGCCCGCCGTTGCGGCTCAAATACATCTCGGCGTAAACCTCGGCATGCTCATTTTGATAGGCACCATATACATCGGCATCGAAGGTGACACTGAAGGTTTGGTAGAAACCGTCATAGTCATTATCTTCAAACAAACGGCTGCTGGCATCATAGATGGCAAACTCGTTATAGATAGGGTTAGCAAATGCCGCAGGCACATTAGCTTGTGAGTCTCCTTTTACCTTTTTTAGCTGGTATTTTACTGGAATTAGCCCTTTTTTATGGGCGCTGATCATCTCTTGTCGAGTTTTAGGTTTAATCCCAGTTGACTGATTATTTTCAGCATTGAAACGCAACTGGTTTAACTGAGTTTGATCAAGCTCCGCCAGTGAACCGATACGCCCCGAATTCACAGTGGTTAACTCAGCACTGCTTAACTCTCGACCAATAGAGCTATTTACCTTATCGACACTAAATCCATCAGCATCACGCTCTGTGGCACTCACCTGTCCTGCAGCCATGGTTAACCCCACCACTAGGCTTAAGGATTGCAATGTCTTACCCATCTGTGTTGTCAAAATTGCTTGTGTTTCCGGTTTCATATCTTAAGCCTCATCTAATCTTGGTTGTTGAGGTCATTAGAGACGATTTAATGTGAACAGAAGCTGAACGTTGAAAATTAAGCAATTTATCCAGCTTGCCTCACTAAGCGCATTCAGCCTATGTTCATCTCAACCAGATAAGCTTAAGGAGGTCATGCTTGTACTACATTTAATAAACAAGTACTTAGAAACAAATTAGAGAGTTTCTTAATCGTGTGGGATCTTTTACACTAAGACATCGGCTAGTTGTATTGGCTAGCACAAGTTAACTCTCCTATAGGCGGGCACACTGAATGAAGTTAGGCTCTATTTTGATACTCACAGCAACATTAACCACAGCTTCTCTGGCACCGCAAACTGGGCAGGCGAAGAGTGCGTATCAAGTAATGACGACAAGCGCCATGACCATGGCGGGTCAATCGTCTAGGCAGGCTAAGGGCCAACTTAGAGTAAAAAGCACAGATCAAGCTATCCAATTGGTGAAACGTCAATATCGAGGCAAGGTACTTAAGGCTCAATCCAGTCGAGTCAATGGTAATCCGGGCTATCGGATAAAGATGTTATCAAACCAAGGGGTGGTTTTTTATGTTTCTGTGGATGCCAAAACTGGCAGTGTTCGTCGAAATTAATGTTCATAGTCATTAACTTAGGGAGGAGACACAGATGAGAATACTGCTAGTCGAAGATGATATTGAGCTACAAACTAACCTGAAGCAACACCTACTTGACGCTAACTATACCGTCGATGTGGCCAGTGACGGTGAAATAGGCCTCTTCCAAGGGTGTGAATATCGCTATGACGCTGGGATCATTGATGTGGGCCTGCCAAAGATGGATGGTATCGCACTTATCACCACACTCAGAGAGAAGGAGATCGATTTTCCCATTCTTATCTTAACCGCTCGTGACAGTTGGCAAGATAAAGTAGAGGGACTCGATGCGGGCGCCGATGATTACCTAACTAAACCATTTCAACCCGAAGAGTTAGTCGCCAGACTCAAGGCGCTGATCCGCCGCTCGGCGGGCAAAGCAAGCCCCTTGATACACAACGGCCCTTTTAGTATCAACACTAGCAGTTTAGAGGTAAAAAAGGGCGAGCGCCTTATCACCTTAAGTGGTTCTGAATATAAATTATTTGAGTACTTTATGCTCCATCCTGGTGAAGTAAAATCCAAGACGGTACTCACCGAACATATCTATGATCAGGACTTTGACCTCGACTCCAATGTCATCGAGGTCTTTATCAGGCGGTTACGTAAAAAGCTCGATCCTGATAATCAATATGGGCTTATTGAAACGCTACGTGGCCAAGGCTACCGCCTCGCTACACTGACCACTGACAAAGCCTCAAAATAACGAGTTAACATGAAAAGCCTGCCGGCAATGACTCCGGGCAAACCTTCCCCCCTTAACTCTCTGAAGGCTAGGCTTATCGTCAGTGCCCTCTTGCTGATCCTCATCCTGATGCCCTTAATAGGCTTCACTCTTAACGATGCCTTTAAACAACAGGTCAAAACAGCAGCCAAGAGTGAATTAAGCGCCTATATCTACTCAGTGTTAGCGGTTACTGAGGTTGAAAACAACCAACTGCAGATGCCAGAGCTTTTATTAGAAAATCAATTTAATGTGATTCAGTCTGGCCTCTACGCCTTAATCTCTACTCCCGAGGGAGATAAAACTAGCAGCAATAAAGTCACTAAAGAATGGAAACAAGTTTGGCACTCGGACTCCTTCTTAGGAATAGATGAGCCAGCAAACCTTCCTCAACCGGCGATAGGTCAACGTGAATTTGCCCAGATAACCCTAGCGGGGAAAGCTCATATTATCTACAGCCTCAGTGTCAGCTTCGAGCAGGAGGGGGGAAGCTTTCCTATCACACTGCATATCATTAAAGATCAAGCCGATTTTCAACTGCAAATCGATAAATTTAACCAGACACTATGGAGCTGGCTACTTCTTCTCATGGTGCTGCTTGCACTAGCACAGCTCGCTTGGCTCCTATGGACACTAAAGCCTTTGGCCAAGTTTAAGCAGGAGCTGCAAGATGTCGAAAATGGTAAAACCATGCAGCTCAGCACAGATTACCCTAATGAGTTACAAGCAGTGGCCTATCAGCTTAATACCTTGCTTATTACCGAACAAAATCAGCGCAAGCGTTATCGCAACGCCCTATCGGATCTTGCCCACAGTTTGAAAACTCCTCTAGCGGTGATCCAGAGTCAAAAAGGGCTGGACAGTACATCTGTCGAGCAGGTCTCAAATATTAATCGCATCATAGGGCACCAGCTCAAACGCGCTCAATCTGCCGCTGGCTCATCTTGGCATCTAGGCGTCAAACTTGCGCCCATCTGCGATAAACTCATCCGCACATTGGGTAAGATCTATCGCGAGCCAGAGCTAAAACTCAACAGCAATGTCGACAAGGATGCGATCTTCAGAGGCGATGAAGCCGACCTCACAGAGGTGTTAGGCAACCTGCTAGATAACGCCTGCAAAGCCGCAAAAGAGCAGGTCATGTTAGATATCTCCCTCTCACATCAGGAGTTAAGCATCAGCATAGAGGATGACGGCCCTGGCGTGAGTGAAGAGCTGCAGAGTAAAATCTTTGAAAGAGGAACTCGCGCAGACTCCTACGAACAGGGACACGGGATCGGCTTAGCTATCGTTCGAGATCTACTCGACAGCTATAACGGCAAGCTTGTTATTTCCCGTTCAAAAACATTAGGGGGAGCTAGGTTCTGTATAACCTTTAACCAAAAAAGCTAACTTTCTCCCCTATTTTACCCTTCAGCTTATGTTCATCTTCAGCTCTTTATAATGACTTTAACGTCACAAATGGAACTGGAGAGCCTATGAATACGCTCAAATCAAGACTACAGAGTTCAAGATTTACCACGTTTATCAGCTACCTGATTTTACTCATTGCCAGTTCAATCCCAGTAGCCAATGCACAAGCAGTTGAGGAGCAAGTTCAGTTCAGTGAAGCTGAACTGGAGCAGATGTTAGCACCTATCGCCCTCTACCCAGACAGCTTGTTGACCCATATTTTAATTGCAGCAACCTACCCATTAGAGCTAGTTCAGGCTAATCGGCTAGTGAATAAAAATAAACTTCTGCCCACAGCACAGTTGATGGAGAAAGCCCAAAAGAAAGATTGGGATCCAAGCGTCACCGCCCTGCTTGCCTTTCCTAATGTGTTAGAGAAGCTAAGTAGTGACTTGAGCTGGACACAAGATCTTGGCGACGCCTTCTTACAAGATGAAGCCCAGATGCTTGCTAGCATCCAATCATTGAGAGCTCAAGCTGACGAAGCTAATAGCTTGGCAAACATGGAGAATATGTCGGTCACTCGAGTCAATAAACAGATAGTGATTGAGCCTGTACAAAAGGAGATTGTTTATGTGCCCTATTATGATCCGCGTACCGTTTATGGACATTGGCGCTGGTATAACTATCCACCAGTATATTGGGCTCCTTATCCCTATTATGTAGGTCGCCCCCATGATCACTTTTACTGGAACAGTGGCGTGCATATCAGCTTTAATTTCTTTTTCAGTGCATTCCATTGGAGTAACCACAGAGTCGTAGTGATCGATCACCGTCATTCACGCCATTACAGACATAGAGGTCGTATCGTCACCAGTCATGGTTCGCAAAAATGGCACCATAAGCCTCACCACAGACGAGGGGTCGCTTATCGCAGTACTCATGTGAAACAGCGCTATAACAGCCATAGACCTAGTATCGCTCACAGCAAGCAGCTACGTCATGCTGAGCGCAACTCACTGGCACACAATAGAAAACACAAGAGTCGTCATGACAAGACACTTAAACATTACAACAAACAAGTTAAGCAACACAGAGAACAGAGATTTACTAGTAAGTTACATAATAGCCATAAGCCGGTTAAGAGCCATAGGCCAATTAAGAGCCATCAGCCAGTTAAGAGTCCTCAACGAATTAAGAGCCATCAACCAGTTAGAAACCATAAACCTAGTCATTACGACAGAAAAGAGAGGCACGACACCGCCAGTACCCATAACAGAGTAAAGTCTCAGTTAAAATCAAGGGAGCGCACACAAAGAGAGGTGAAGAAAAGCCAAACTCAAAGGAGTATTCATCAACCTAGAAATCAGCAAGCTCAACGCAGTATGGATAAGCAACAAAGACAGAGCACGCAGCGGATGAGGACTCAACAACCTAAGCAGGCTAGGCAATCTACCCAGCGAGCTCAGAAAAGCACTCAACAAAGAGCCCACCGAAGTGCTCAGCAAAGGTCACAACATAAAGGACAGAAACAAAACAGAAGCAGGGATTAACACCGTCCCTATTAGTTAACTGGGAGGCTTAATTGCTAAGCTACTAAAACTAAGCCTTTCTCGACGCCCTTTTAAAGCCCACTGATCCATATAAAAAGTGGGCTTTTTTAAGTGCTCACCCGACAGTAACATCACTTTACAGCAGTTTTCTTCCCAAGCCATGGATATTGCAAACTCCAATACTTGCCTACTTAATCCCTGTCTGCGGAATTTTTCAGAGGTGATAAAACGCTCAATAATTGCAAATGGCCTTGCTCCATTAGCAATGCTTAGATTGAGATTTAATGAACAGGTTGACGCAAGCTCACCATCAATATCGGCAACAATGATAAAGGTAAGTGGATCGTCAATAATCTCCGACCACCTCTCTTAGCAAAATGGATCTCTAAATCTGAGTCTAAGGGCCTAAGCTACCTGCAGAGTTTAAGCACACCAGCTAAATCATTGAACCTTGCAGATCTAATCATACTCACTCTCTAACAAAATGATTTTAGATTCATCCTCTATACGACGATCAAAAATAACAAAGGGCTTATCTTTACCACCAATTTGAGTGACCACACTGCCTTTAGGCAATTGAGCATATAAAGATACTTCAGAAGAGCTCAACTCATATCGCATAACTCTTGGTCCTTCATCAACCAAAACAACATAATAAAGCCACTGTTCTGTAAGCATTAGGCCTCGAGGAATTGATGCTACATTCAAAGACAAGAGATCGACAATACGCTTAGTTTCAGACAACGAATTTGTCCGCATCAACTGTCCATTAGACATATCAACGTAAATAAGTCCATTTCCATCTGTGGGCTCTTTGACAAATCCACCAGCATTGACAGCAAGTTTTGTTAATTTCCCATTGGATAAATCGATCATTGCAAGCGTGTACTGTTTTTGTTCTAACACACTGACATAGAGGGTCTCAGAACGATTAGACCATTCGAGCAGATGAGTGTTCACTGGTACTTGATAGCTCATAAGAAGTTGCTGAGACTCGATATCCAAGATAGTTAATTCACTAAAAGCACTTTTCTTATTTAAAAACGCTAACTGTTTGCTATCTTGCGACAATAATGGCTGACCTAAGCTATTGGCCTTTAACCTTGTCATCTGCTGAGATTCATTGGCTTTATGCTGAGATTCATTGGCTTTATGCAGCCAAATTTCAAATGAACCGGAGCGATTTGATACTGAAAAAAATGTCTTTGTCTCTGGGGAGTAAATAGCATTAATATCAATAGCATCACTATTTAACATTTGCGGATAATCAGTCAATCCATACTGCTCTACATTAATATTACGATGCCAGTTCTTATAGACTAAATTAAATGTACCGTTATTTGCAGATGAAAGTTGAGATTGATACTCACTGGAGTGGTTATCGATAACCTTTTCTAACTCCTTACTACCGAGAGACATTGACCATATCGCAAACCTCCCATCTAGTTTACCTGAGATCCAAAGCTGATTATCACTCATAGGTTCAACACTCAGTATCGAGTGGAAATCACTATTGAGTTGCTCTGCCACTCCATCTGCCAAATGGTACTGGTTCAAAACCGTGTAACTATTTGATGTCGAAGTAACAAAAAAAACACTGCGGCCATCTAAACTGTATTTTGGCATTCTGTGCATGCCATCAGATAACTCCATATATAAAGGCTCTGGTTTATCGAAATAAAGTAAAGCTAACCTCTGATTTTCTCCCTCAATGACATCTAAAACAGCCTCTTGCTCCAAGGGGGAGATATCAAATGAAGTGATCTCCTCACCTCTAGAAAACAAAACCTGTTTTTCCCTACTCTCTATATTGTCCTGAATAAGCTGACAATCTCGCTTGATACACTTTATATAGTAAATATACTTACCACTTGCCCCCCATAGCGGAAAACGGTAAATAGCATCTTGCTCAGTTAACGCAACTTTTTTATTAGTCTGCAGATCCATCAAAAAAATCTGATTAAACCTATTTTCAGGAAAGGACTGAATAAACAAAACACTCTTTTGGGAAGGACTTAAAGCAGGCATTTCAACTTGGCTATCTGAGTGAGTTAACAACGTTGACCGAAACTGATGAACCTGTCTATCAGAGTCATACCTTGTTAGGAAAAAGCCCACTACAACTACAATCAAGATTACCGCAACTGAGAGTGTCACAAACAGAGGCCATTTAAAAAACGATTTAGATTCATAGCTCTCAGCCAAGCAATCAACACTTCCTTCAGCAACTGACTTTTGCTCAAGAGGATAGATGAAGCAATACCCTTTGCGGGCAATGGTTTCAATGAATTGAGGAGACTGAGCCGAATCATTAAGAATTTTTCGTAACTCAAAGATAGCTCGAGTAATCACATCGAGCCCAACCACAGTATCAGGCCACAGAGATTGGGCAATAAATTCGCGACTCACAACTTGACCTTGATGTCGCAGCAAAAAACATAAAACTTGCATAATCTTGGGCTCTATTTTTATCGATTGCCCATCTATTTCAAGCTTATTGTGCGCAGGAAATACTAAACAGTTTGCAAATTGAAATGTCATAACGCAAGCCAAGCCTTATTTAATACCATGTTTTTATTAGACAAATTAAACCATTATCTCCCCATAATTGTTAAATCATTGTACGTTAACTGGATTTAACTTACAAAACTCTCTACACACAACACCTTACAAATGGAATTTTTATGGGAATCGATAAAATACTACTTACCTCCTCAATTGTCACTTTAGCTACCCTGTTTGGGCCTCAAGCTAAAGCTGACATTATTACCCTAAATATTGAGGGAGAAGGAAGTGTAAGTGCCGCAGAAGCCAGTATTACCTGTAACGAGAGCTGTGTTATTGAAAACGATCTGGCAAAGAATACATTAATCGCCAGCCCTACTGAAAACTGGCAGTTCACTGGATGGACTGGTCAGCAGTGTGATTCAGGTAATGAGGTATTTATTAACGAGCAATCATCTAGGCTAAGTGCCGTATCAGGAGGCGCTAAAACATTAAGGAGCGCTGATATCAATGGTGATGGCGCAGAGGATCTCGCCGCCATTAGTCTATTTGACGGAACAGTCATTACATTAATAAACGATGGTTCAGGAGCATTTACAAAAAAAACTGTCGAAGAAGGCTTAAGTTACCCATCCTCACTGGATTTTTATGATTGGGACAGTGATGGTGACGATGATCTGATTGTTTCAGTATACGGTCAATCTAAGCTTAAACTGTATAGCAATGATGGCAATGGTGATTTCAGCTTTAACCGTGACCTCTTACTAGAAGGTACGAAGCCCTACGCAATTGCTATCACTGACCTCAATAATGACCAACAAGCAGATTTAATTGTTTCATCATTTTCAGCCGATATCTCAGGCGATCTATTTCAATTAGTGACAAGTATTAAATCCCCTAAAACCTCGTTATTTACACTCCAAGATGGGGAGTTTGTACTTGAAAAAACACTCTCAGAGAATGCTGCTATCACCTTAGATGTCAGCAAAAGTGTCGATTCAAATGAGTTCTTAGTTATCGCAGCTGAGATTGTCACAGGAGAAACCGTTCTGTATAAAACAGATGAATCCTCCACGACTAGAACCGTAGTCGATACCCGCCCCGCAAGTTATGGCGCAGCTTTTGGTGATATTGATAACAACGGTACAGTTGACATATTGGCAGCCTACTACCGCCCTTCAGTGCTTGGGCTCTACTATAACAAGGGGGATAATACCTTTACAGATATGCAAGCTATAACAAAACCAAGTGAAGGGGTTACCGCGACAGTGATTGCAGACTTAAACAGTGATGGCTATCAAGATGTCGCAACAGGTGAGTTTAATAATCAAAGGTTTTATTACTTTGCAACTAACAGCTACAAAGACTGCATAGTAAAACAAGGAAGCGATATCTCTCTTACTGCTCAATTTGCTCAAACCTCAAACCCAACACCACCGAGTACGCCAGCCCCCGAGGAAGATAGCTCTTCAGGTGGTGGAGCTTTATCTTGGTATTCACTGCTGTGTGCACTCATTGTCGCATTAGGGTTAACTCACTCTAGACAGTCAAGAGTACAAAGAAAGAGCTAATGCATTAAAGGACTAACAGAGCCTATTAATCACCCAGCCTCTGTCTATGTACAATATAGACAGAGGTTGAGTTTCTACTTAGTTTTTAGCTGGCCACTAGTACTAGATTACTTGCTTAAAATTTTCATCAGAAAATAGCGCCCAGGGCTGCCAGGGAACTCAGGGATCTCTCCAACGATCTTAAAACCTAGTTTCTGATAAAAGAGTGGCGCTTGAGTTGACAGAGTATCCACTTGGGACACCTTACACCCTCGCCCAATGGCTTGGACTTCAGCAGACTCCATCAGCTTTCGGCCCAGCCCTGTACCTCGATACCTCTTATCAACCCACACCACCTCAATTAAAAAATTACCGTAAATGCTACGCCCTGATACGCCGCCGATTAACTCGCCATTATCATCATGAGCGACAACAGTCAGTGGTTGAGTGGCTTCATCCCCTATCTGATCATGGAGATGTTGCCGTACTCCCTCGACCATTGTATTCACCAAATCAGGAACCTCTTCATTAATCACTTGAAACTTCATTTTATGTTCCTTGGCTAACGCAACTCAATTGATCTGGCTTTTTAATTGAGTAGAGATGAATTGGCTAGACCACACATCAGCCAGAGGCTCAAAACCTTCTGGTGGCGTTGCAGAAGCGCGCCAATAAGTGCGCCCATCATCGGTACGTTTAAGTAGTTTATGGTTACAAAGTTCACGGCGAATTAAGGCAAAATCCTTAAATTCGAGATAATCGATTAAAATATCATTGACTTGCTGCTCGCTATAGCTCTTTTGGTACTGAAATCTGCACCAGAAAAACCACAAGCTCAGCTGCTGAATTGCATATTTTGCAGGCCAACCCTGCATCACATAATCAGCACTCATAAAGGGCTTTAACTTCTTAGGGATAGGAACTGATAACTTAGGTTGCAAAGAGAGTAACAGCTCTTCATGCTGCTGACGTAACTGCTGGAAGTTTTGCAGACCTTTGGCCTTAGCTAAGATGTTTAACATCTCCACATGGCTAGGAAACGACTCATGTTGTTGTAACTGTTTGCGCAATGATTTAGCCAACGCCGAGATATCATCGCTGCTAAAGGGGGTCAGATTTTTTGACATAGGATTTACCCGTTTTATGGGTGCCAAGCAGATAAACACAAGCGTGTTAAAGGGTCAGTGATCGCCATTCCAAACAAGGCACACAAAAAATTAGGTAGCCTGATATCTTAAATTTGATATCTATATAGGGATTTTCAGCAGGTTTAGCGCTGCACTAAAAAGAGCAGAGGCGATGCCTAGGTGGTCTGCCGACCTTGAATAGTATCTTAACGGGGTTAAGATAAATTGCAACATTCAGTTAGGGAACTTGCCTGATAGCAAGTTTCAAATATCTTTTTGAGGTTGGTTTCATTGGGCTGAATTCGTATTTGTTTATTACCAGATAACCATAACTTCATTGATATCTATTGCTTGCTGCATGCCTAATGTGTAAACACTCCTATGACACGCTGTGAATATGTCCCTATACGCTCTGCAACATCATCCTTGATGTCGAAGGTCACAGCCGTGTTCACACGAGATTGTTTACCTCTTCGATTGAACTTATTGGTTATAGCGCATTTTTGAACAGAAATGCGTTAGTGCATTGAGTCGAATTAAGCTGATATTGATTAGAAAAAGTACCTTAGTTCCCTAATTTGCTCCGACCCTTTACCATACCACGCCGTTTAATATCCATTTATTATCAATTAGTCGGCTCTCCAACAGTCAACACATTATCCATTGCAGATACTTCCCCTAAAACACCATAAAGGGTGGAGCCTAACTTCTCTTTCATCGCATCTAAACAATCGCGTTTACTGACATTATTAGGGGTGGATGTAGACACAGGGAGTACTAGTTCAACTTGGTTATTCATTTCACCAAGGTACTCGAACATAATAAATGCGACTTTTCTGTCATTATCTATCTCCAAGTTTTCCCACCCTTCATTGACCGGCAAACCATCAATAGTCGTTTCGTTTTTCGCCTCCAGAACCATGTTTTTCATCAACTGGGCAAAAATAGGATTAGGGTTATCTGAAGCATATGAGAAGGAAACGGATGGCAATGCATCTTCCATAGGTACTTCTATCGCACAGAAAAAGTTACGGTCTACAAATCTGTTATCCCTGCCACCGAATAGACGGCTGCTCTCTTCTGTATAGAAAACATTCGCTTTCGCTCTCCCCCAATAAAGATTTGTCGTGAACTTTTGGCCAGTTTCAACGCCCATTTTCTCTAAAAACTCTTCCCTATCCTCTGTAATTGTACGAGTAATGGAGACATCTTTTTCAGAATAAGAGAATTGCCCAACAAGCAGTTCAGACACTTGCGCGACGCTGTAGTTATCATTTCCATCGACAGCTTTAAATTTAATGGTAAGAGCAGGCTGTTGAAGAAAACCTTTTGTCTGTGCATGCCATTCATAATGGTTAATTCTCGCTACGCCATCGAGAGACTCTCTAATCTCTTGCAGTGCCTTCTCTTGCAGATCGACATCTTTCTTGAACACCAAGGTTAACTCATCACTACAGCCAGACAGCAATAAAACCGCTGCCATTAACATTTTAAATTTCAACTCACCAACCACAATAAAATCCCTTTGATTTAGTTACTTAAATATATACATATACAAAATATCACTACACTATTCACAACTTAATAGCCCAAAAAACTGCAGAAGCCAGCACAAAAGAGATAAGGTTACCCCATAGCTTGCAGCACAACCCCCTAACTTTTTACCTATCTCAACACCTGCAGTGTACCACACCGCTATTTCACAGTATAAAGCTCTACAATTAATTAAGTCACTTACTATAAAAATGGGCTATTTCACTACATGTCTATTATGACGTATGAAAAGTTGAACTTACTAAAAAACACCTCCCTACTGGCATTATCAACCGCAACTGTTTACAGTTTAACCACCATCAGCTAGCCCAACGAACAATAATTAAGTAAAAGATGATGAAAACCCTACAAATAAGCCTATTAATCGGACTACTTTCCCCTTTATTCTCAGTATTAAGCGAACCTATGAAGACACCTAACCATCAAACAAACTTTTACCAAGTCTCCTTTAATACTTATCAGGCTTACTGCTTTATCAAGATCAATGGCATAGATTATTTAGACAATTTAGGCTCTCTCACTGGCAGTATCGCAACTGGAGGGCCCATATCCAGCATTCTGAGTAATGGTGAAAACAGAATATCAATCGAAGTGGCCTCACTTACCGCACCACAAAACTTAAGTTTTACGCCAGATGCTAGTTGCAAAGTAAGCATACAAGTCTATAACGCCAAAGGAGAGTCATTTGTAACGAGTTTGGTCGCCACCGCTGATGAAAAGCTAGGACCAACAGGTGTTCACAGCCCCCTTTATCAAGGAGATAAAGCTATGGGCCCTGTCACAGAACGAACGGTGAAGATGTCAGTTTTACATCAATTATCTCGAACTTTTATCGCAACAGGTTTACCAAAATGGACATGGACCCAAGCCACCCCTTTTGAAGAAAGCGAACAGAACATTCAAAAACTTAAAAGTAAATACCAAGAGTTACAGCACCTTTTTGCTAACAAGAATCTTGATGAATTAGCAAAAGCTGCCTACATTGCAATGGATGAACAGGGTAGTGTACAAGGTTATAGCGCTAAGGAGTTTTGGGATTCGTTCGATTTTAAAAAAGAGTTTGCTAATGGCGCTTCTGCCCTACCTATTAATTGGGAAAATCAGTCATTGCAAAGCTATCTCGGTGGGCGCCTGTTCCGCTTCACCGATAATAATGGCTACTCACCACTAAAACTTGGTTTCAATGATAACGAGAGCATAGTCAGCTATAACCCTTACTTCTCCCTGGTTAACGGTCAAATTGTGATCTCTCGCTAGCAAGGTTTTACTGCAACAAACTTAATAAGTTTCACCATTGCCCTTGTTAGGTAATTCACACTGAAAACTAACAGTTTGCTAGCTTACTCCTTTTAGCCGCCATCAGTTTTGATACCGTAAATATCAAAACAAACAAGCTCGAAAAAATATGCAGCACAGGAATGAATCTTTCCAAAGCATAGGAACCATTTATATAAGAATCAAAATCTCCACCACAAAGGTGGTGCCCTTTAATTGTTGTATCGATCATAAGTGGCATCCAAAAATAACTCACAGAAGTCATTAACAAGAGCGCAGCGACAACATTAATCCTCTTAAATAGAATCCTATTTTTATCAAAGGCTACTCTTAAAATCAGCAATAAAAATAATGGAGTACCATATAGGAGGGATGCATAAAACCGCGCATCATCACCTTGTGTACAGGTGCCTGCTACAGCTCCTAAACATACCAAAAGGCCGTACACTATAACTAATACCAGACTTAACATTTTTTCATTTTTTATAACTAACACTCACTTCTGCTATGCCGAATAGGTAGCATTTTTTGTTAAAGTTTAAACAAGGCAGCAAACATAAAAATGCTCAGTATCAGATGTTAACTGCAAGCCCATATTATCTGTTTATATTTGTAAGAAAATACCTAAAGAACCAATCTTGGAAGTTATCAGCTATTTGATTTTGCTCACCACTTTGAATTTCAAAACACACTACAGACATTTCACCAACTGAATTTTTGTCAGTTGTATCTAGACAATACGGTGCATCCTCATCAGGCTGAATTACAATTAGGTTTTCAGGAAGATCATAGTCCCTTTGAAAATACAAAGTATCTGAAAGCACTGAGCCACCTCCATCATCCAAGTTTTCGCAAGTAATACCTGAAATAGATATATCTCCAATAGAAAGCGAACCTAACTCAAGGAGGAACTCTTTGTAAGTTTCAGGAAGTATAACCCCTAAAGCTTCCTCTAAATTTGAAACTAAACCTAAAGAAGCCCCTCCAGCTAGCCATAACCCTTCTCGGTTATTTAACTTTGAAATATACATAAACACTCAACAGTTGATAATGGCAGTAAACTGTTTATTCGATAGTCGCACAATAACATTCCAGCCTACCTTGTCATTTTGCTAACTTATCACTGCTAAATCAAAATTGTAAATAATTACTGCTTACTCTGTAACAGTTATCTTAACCAAACGAAGCCCATAATAGCGATAATACCCAAGTATATTACTAGCGATAAATATAAGCTCCATCAGCACAGCGGTAGGCGAACCGGCGAGGTAGTTGTGAAGCAACCAAAGTGATGTCCCTACTATCATCAGTTGTCGCAATCGTTGATCACTTTGGCAAAATGCCGCAGTGGTCTGAAAAACGGTGCCACTGAAACTGAGCAGGCTCAACAAACCAGAGAAGGTAGCTGCAGTTACCATCAGAGCATAAAACAGAAACATCGACATAAGACGTTTAGAGGTACTAAAGATACTGGAGAAGTAGCGAATACTGGCCAGCATCATCAAGCCCGCTGCCGTCCACTGCTCGAGCAAGATAAAGTGCGCGCTGATTAAAAGTCCCGATACTGATAAACAGGCAACAATCTTCTGCCTTTGTTTAAACTGAAATGATGCAATATCAAAAACGATAGCGATGACGATTAATACCTGAGACCAGATAAATAGTGACACTCAAATCTCCTTTTTAACAGCAATAAAACAGAACCAGAATTATGCCCACAAGTGAGATTGAAGGAATTAACTTAAGTTAAGAGGGGAAAACTAAAGTGAGAGTCTCGCTTTCAATCTTGAAAGACTCACAGGGCTAATACCAATATAGCTGGCAAGTTGAATGTTATTGAGTTTTTCAACCCATAAAGGCCAAGCTTCCAGCAGATGAAGGTACCTCTGCTCAGGTGTTTTCAGTAGTAAAAACGCCTCTTTTTGCTCTTTAAACAGTAACTGTTGTTTCAACAAATTGAGCTGAGCTGGGATCCATTGTGGCAGTGACAGTAAACTTAGGGGAATTTGCACCACTCGCGCCTTACCTAACGCTTCAATCTGATATTGAGAGGGTGCTCGTGTTAACCAACTTGTGTAGAGAAAACAGAGCTCACCGGGAAAATAAAACTCCTTACAACGTTCACTGCCCTGCTCGCCATAATGACACGCCCGTAATATTCCAGACAGAATAAAGTAGCCGTACTCCTGCTGACTATTTTGCTCCAGTAAAACATCAGCGCCACTCAAAGAGAGAGGTTTAATGTGTGAGTAGCTTGCCTCTATGGTCTTACAGTCTAACCCTAATTGAGCTAGAAAATGAGATAGAAAAGTCATCTCCTCTTGGGTTATAGACACCATCAATTACCGCCATTTATAAACGTTTTGCTCGATTTAATAGGTTAGCGACCACACTTTACGCCATTAACAAAGTAGATTTCAAGATCTAGAGCTTGGTCGAAAGCCCAGTCAAAAAAACTGCCGCCGCTTAAAAAAGCCACACAAAATATAGGCTTAATAGATTTTTATGATTCATTCAATCGATAAAGATCGTTTCTTTTAATCTCCATTTCCGTTCTACACTGTTTGCAGGCAGAAAGAGCGTGTGTAGTAAATTAAGAGAATCCAATGGATATAACAAAAAAGAGCTGTTTAGTATTATCGATGAGCCTGGCATTCAGTGTCCAAGCTGAAACATTAACCCGTGACAATGGCGCCCCAGTGGGTGACAACCAAAATTCAATCACCGCAGGCAGTAATGGCAGCGTACTGCTACAAGATGTCCAGTTAATCCAAAAACTACAACGTTTTGCTCGTGAACGTATTCCTGAGCGTGTGGTTCACGCCAGAGGAACCGGTGTCCATGGTGAGTTTGTGGCCAGCACTGATCTAAGTGGTCTGACTCAAGCAGCGCCATTTGCCGAAAAGGGCAAGGTCACCCCTGTTTTTGTTCGTTTCTCAACGGTTATTCACTCTAAAGGTTCACCAGAAACCCTGCGCGACCCTCGTGGATTCGCAACTCGTTTCTATTCAGATCAAGGTAATTGGGATCTAGTGGGTAACAACCTACCAGTATTCTTTATCCGCGATGCGATCAAGTTCCCAGATATGGTGCACTCACTTAAACCATCGCCTGTGACCAATCTTCAGGATCCAAACCGTTTCTTCGATTTCTTCAGCCACGAAGGTACAGCAACCAATATGCTGACCTGGGTTTACACTAACTTAGGCACTCCGTCGAGCTACCGTAAGATGGATGGCTTTGGTGTACATGCATACAAGTTTATTAACGATGAAAACCAAGTGAAATACGTTAAGTTTCACTGGAAAAGCCAGCAAGGTGTTGAGGGGTTAAGACCTAACGAAGTCACTAAAATTCAGGGTCAAAACTTTAATCACCTGACCGATGATCTTTACAGTGAGATTAACAAGGGTAACTACCCGAAATGGGATCTTAAGGTCAAAGTCTTGAGCCCAAGCGATCTGAACAAGTTCGACTACAACCCGCTTGATGCAACCAAGATGTGGCAAGATGTACCAGAGACGACCGTGGGTACTATGACCCTAAACCGTGTTCCAGGTAACTTCTTCCAAGAGACTGAGCAAGCAGCGTTTGCACCATCTAACTTAATTCCGGGTATCGAGCCTTCAGAAGATAAGTTGCTCCAAGGACGTATCTTCTCCTATGCCGACACTCAGCTTTATCGTTTAGGGGCAAATCTGTCTCACCTGCCGATCAACCAAGCTAAAGTCACGGTGGCAAATCACAACCAAGAGGGTGCGGGTAATTACGGCCACACCAGCTCAGATGTGAACTATCAGCCTAGCACTAAACTGGCACTGACTGATGACTCTCGCTACCGCGCCGTAAACACAAAGCTTTCAGGTACTGTGCAGCAGGCTGTTATCAAAAAGCAGGACAACTTCACTCAAGCTGGCGTTTTGTACCGTAGCCTAAGCAAGCAAGATAAGAGCGACCTTATCACGAACCTATCTGGCGACTTAGGTAAGGTAGAGGACAGTAATGTTAAACATCAGATGCTGAGCTACTTCTACCAAGCAGATAAAGAGTTCGGTCAACGTTTAACTAAAGCCGTCAATGGCGACCTCAAAGAAGTGAAAAGAAGAGCCAAGAGTTAAGCGCATTGGCGTTAACCAACTAACGCTAAAGGGCAAGCGTTAACGAGTACTAATATCGAGTACCGAGTAAGCCCCGCAAGACGTAATTTTGCTCTTTTCTGCCCTGTTTAGAGTGCGTCTTGCGGGCAACCCAAACAGATACCAATCAGTATAAAAGCCAATACAACCCAGTCGTGGTGACTCCCCTTATTGAGGTTAAATTTATGTCCAGCTCTCTCTCATTAAAATCTATCTTTATACTGCTCAGTGTAAACTTAGGTGTGAGTGTTCTTGTCTCCCTTTTGTATGTCTCCTACTCCTTGGCGAGTCCTTTAGAACTTGATAAAAAACACAACTTAGCCCAGAATCATTTAAGCTCACAAAAAGATGAAAACAGGGACGCACAACTCTTAATGGATTACTTCTTTGCCGCCGCTAGAACTGGCGATGTGGAGGTTTTAACTCATTTTATCGAAGCGGGTTTTCCCATCGACCAGCGTAACAATCAGAGCTACACCGCCCTGATGGTGTCAGCTTATAACGGGCAGGAACTCGCCACCCAAGCTCTGCTTGACCATGGCGCCAATGCCTGCCTGCAGGATAAACGGGGAAATACCGCAATCATGGGCGCAGTGATAAAAGCAGAGTTTTCAATTATCAAGCAGCTCTACAGCCAAGAGTGTAACGCTGAGCTCACCAATAAATCAGGCATGACATTGGACGATTTTGCTCAGTATTGGGGTCAAAGTGACAAACTAAGGGATGCTAGCTTGGCTGCTAAACAATAAATACAGCCACTAATACCTAACAGTATAATGCTGCGTGTATTAGCATTAAAACTGGCATCCCCTCGTGTCACCTTTACTGTTTAAGGACAGGAGGTCGCGTAAATATCCCCGACCCAACTGCTGTTATCGATAAAGGGATTACGGTTATTTTGCCACTCAAAAATACGGTTATTACGGCGACGCTCCCAATCACTGACAGGGTCTTGTTGGTGCCAGCTAAGCAAGGTACACAGATCCCCAAGCAGCGCCTGCCCAGTTGTGGTTGTTCCGCTTACAATGCTTAAGTCTGGTGTACCACTGCTATCACTGCCCTCATAACGCACATCCATATAGAAGATCATACGTGCGACATCGCCCTTCACTTCATCTTTGGGCTCGAAGCTATCAGAATCAGTTCGATTACCTGGCGCTTCTGATATCTCGCTGCCTCCCATGGCAAAATCTTTATTGCCTCGGCTACTGTTAACAGTGACATCAGACGGACGTAGGTGATGCATATCGGTATAGCCGTGCTGGCCACTGCTAGGAAAGCCATGGCTTTTTGCCCAAACATGCTCACGATTCCATGCATCGAGTGAGTTACTCATGCCTGCACGATTAGTTTTTGGCTCAGAACGACCAGTGTAGAGCAAAATTACATTATCGCTGTTGGCAGGATCTTCATCGGCATAACCCAATCCATCCCATACTTGGCTGTAACTAAAACGTGTGTGCCCCTTAATTTTGCCATTAAGGCTGGCTTTTAATGCGCTACCTGTTTTGCCAATGGCATCGGCATAATAGGTTGTATAAACATAGTCACCATTGTCACCACCAGAACCGTCTCCTCCACCCGTTCCTGCGGTGTAGTTCAAAACGAGAGTGACACCACTAAAGGCGCTATAAGCTTGAAGATTAATATAGTAGCGTCCAGTAACTGGGTTAGTCACACTGCACTGCTCATTATTACCTGACAGATATGGCGCGCAATCATACACACTTAATGTTGGCTCACTGCCTTGACGAAGGTAGAGATCGGCATCCCCCGTGCCACCACTCATGGTCACACTGACTCCTGAGGCACCAGCGGGAAGATCGGCAACAAATTTAAGCGTCCCACCTTGAGCCGCACTTAAGCCAGTCTTGGCTTGACCATTACCCAGTTGATTATCACTACCACCGCCATCGCCTCCACCATCACAGTCAGCAATTAAGCTCCCCGTGCCAGGGTTGCCAGCATTATCACTGGCCGCCCAATCCGCGGCAGATTTAGTGTTAATCACAGTCGTTCTGTGCAAAGACACATTGCGAACATTGAGAGACCATCCCGTGACTCCGCCTTCCCAAGCAACAAGGTCAACCTCCTCAGCCCCTTTTTTCAATCGTACAAAGTCACCCGAATTTCCCAGGGCTAAAGACATTGGCGATAGATCTGGAGTCTGGTTAAACAGGCTATTAAACCCTGCAGAATTGGCTGCAACGGTGAAATACTCACCCGAAGCTATAGTGCCCTGCAGCTGATAGCTGCTGCCATTATCACTCAATTGATACTGGCTCAGATCAAGGCTACTACAGCCTGCATTAAACAACTCAACGTACTCTTCAACGCTGTCATTATTCGGTGCATCATATAAGGCTTCACTGATTAATAGATTTGCATTGGCATTAAATGCCAATGTAGAAAGTAGCGCGACCACAGATAATTTTGATATTTCCATCATAAACATCACTTTTTGTTTTTTATTATCTTATTCAGCACATAAATGAACTGACCCCGCACTTCTCATCCATATAAATGAATGTATAGAAGTGCTGGCGGCATAATAACCAAGCTTTGTTACAATAAGAAACATTTAAATTATTAACTTGATAACTATTATTTAAAATCAATAAATAGTACGAGCTAACACTGTTCGGTATAAATATATTTCTAAAAAATATGGCCCCATTTAGTCTTTAAGCAGAGAGTTATACTATCTCGGCACTCAACTCTTGATGCATTAAGGGAAGGTCTCTTGCCTGCTCTCTCAAGTAATCCATCCCAGAGAGGAAGCCCGTAAACATCTTAAGGCCGATAAACTGCCCCTGCTCTGTGGTCACATACTGACTACCATCTTTTTTGATCGCTCCAGCACCAATCAAGTAACTCATCTCTAAGGGAAAAGCTTGCCATAAGGTTTTGCCTGTATGCTGGTAAAAAACCGAGTTATCGAGGCGGCCATGACCCATCATAATCATCAAATGGTGCTGCAGTAGCGCACTACTCTCTATCTGCTTAGTGTAGCAAGTACCACTTTGCTGCTGTTTTATCAGCTGAATATAATCTTGAATATCGAAGCTTGAGATCCTAAATTGCTCACCAAATCGGCCAAAAGCTCCCGAACCAACACCAAAACAATCTTCACCATCGAGTACGTATTTATTTTCAACAGCTTGGCCGAAGTTACGACTAAAGGTCCAGGGAAACTCCATCAAATAGCGCCCACTTAACGCCTTTTTCACAGCCAAAAATTGTGGCCATAAAGCGTGTGGGTCTCCAGCAAGGGAGCCTGCTTTCTTACGGTTTTTACCTATCCCTATGGTCAGTGGATAGGTGGTAATTTGATCTGGTTTCAATCTTAACGTTTGCTTTAAATCCCAGTGCACAGACTCAGGGGTCTGTGTTTTAAACCCATACATCATATCCAGATTTACCGTGGGGATAAGCGCAATCGCCCGAGCAACATAGTCAGCCTGTTCCAGACCCGAACCAAACTTCTCAAAACGTCCACTTGCTTTTAAAATCTTATCATCGAAGCTCTGCACTCCAATGGACATACGATCGACCAAGCCATTAAGAAGTTGAGGGTTTCCCTCCTTAAAGTAGATAGGATCGCTTTCACAGGAGACTTCACGGATGGGAGTCAGCCCCTTGATCATCTCTATGGTCTTAATCAGCTCATCTTCCAGTATTGTGGTGGTGCCACCACCAATATAGACGCGATTAAAACGGTAACCCTTGGCGATCACCTCACGGATCTCCTGCCTAAGCGCGACAAAATACTCTCTGGCTAATGGCTCACTGAATTTAACCTTATGGAAAGAGCAAAAACGACATAGGGTATGGCAAAAAGGGATATGTATATACAAGGTCTCTATCGGCTTAGATGGGATAGCGTTTTCATCGCTCTCCACACTCAACGGCGTCGCATTTTTCAAAGAAAGCGACTGCTTTATTGTGCGGTTCATCACCCAATCTAAACTGTCTGTAGCAAGCAATAAGCGTGTATTTAAGCGTGAGTCTTTCATAACGTATTCCATTACTGTTACTGCATTACCTCTATTTAAAGATAATACCAAGTAAGAAAAGTAGTGAGTTCAGACTAGCCAAAGTGTAAATTTTAAAATGATGCACAGACGATATATTGAATATTATTTATTGATTTTTATTAAATTTGCCTATCAGAGCACATTGTTTCAATTAAGTTAACCAATACTAATCAGTATAATTAATATACTGAACAATCATCCCCTTAATTAACCTAATTTAATATGCTAGATTAGCTGCTCGCCTTAAAATAGATAAACTCAATAGTAGGGAGGACAAGGTTTGATTATTGCTGAAACTGAACGACTCATACTGCGCCGCTTCACTGCGGAGGATAAGCAGGCAGTTTTTCTTTTAAATAGCATACCTGAGATATTAACCTATATCCCAGGAGAGCCAATGTCGTCGGTTACTCAAGCCGAGCAGATATTAAATGAGCTGGTGTTCCCAGGTTACGAGAAGTTTGGCTTTGGACGATGGGCGGTTGAGCATAAAGCTGATAACAAGGTTATTGGCTTTTGCGGGCCTACCTTTGTTCAAGAGTATAACGAGGTCGAGCTAGGTTATCGTTATCTGCCTGATTACTGGGGCACAGGAATAGGGTTTGAAGCCGCTCAAGCCGCCTTAACCAAGATCCCTAGTTTTGATATAGACCATGTGATTGCACTCATTCTTCTGGGCAACAGAGGCTCTGAAGCACTTGCCAGAAAAGTCGGTATGACGGAGCGTGAACGCAACACGTTTATGGGGCACAAGGTTAACGTTTTTCATAAGTCACTTTAAGTCGCCTTAAAGCCGACTCTAAATCCGCCCCAGTGTTTACCTTTTACAAAGATAGGCACAGAGAGATCGTGCATCACCTCACCAGTGTCACGCTTATAGGTTTGTAACAACACAGCTTGAGTATGTTGGCCGCAGCGAATGCCAGTAGGATCGTCAAAAAGCCGCTTCGTGCGGTTACTGAGTATATCTATCTCGGCTTTGCCTGTGAGTTTTTTACTGAAACAGAGGTTATGGGTTGGAAAGTAGCCCTTCATATCCACACAACCTGCATACACTATCTCCCTGTGACTCCCCAGTATCGGCTCCTGAACCGCGGGAAAACAGCTATCTGTGTAACTATCAAATTCGGTGCTATATTTAACGGGATCAGTATTGGAAATAGGCCGATATTGTGGAGAGAAGAGGTCATGCTCTCTAAACTTGCCACTCACTAAACCCGCCTCCAATAAAGCTCCACACTGTTTCGCCCCCTCTCGGGCTTGTTTAAGCACCCTTTGATCTAAAGTTTGTGTGTCGAAATCTGCCAGTTCAGTAAATATTCCTTCGGTGGTTTTAGATAGTCCGAAGGCTTGTTCAGACACACGACTACTTTGCTCTGCGGTACTCTCTAATGAGTCATGGATCTGAGCAACAGAGCCGGAGATCTCATGGGTGGTGCTGGTTGACTCTTTCAATGCTTCCTCCATCTGACTCAAAGACTCCGCAGATTGAGCTATCGACAAAGAGATCTGATTGAAACTCACATCAAGCTTAGCCATCACCTCAACCGTACCTGAGGTTTTGCACACCACCTGCTCCATTAAACCTGATGTCCTATCAGCCTCTGAGCTAACCTCCAAAAGCATCTTAGCGATGTCGCCGGTGGCTTGGGCAGTCTTGCCTGCTAAGTTTCGTACCTCGTCGGCTACCACTGCAAAACCGCGTCCCTGATCACCGGCTCGCGCCGCTTCAATAGCGGCATTTAGAGCCAGCAAGTTTGTCTGCTCAGCAACAGAGTTAATTAACTCTGTAATATTTTGAATGCTCTGAGCTTTCTCCTTTAACGCATGAACCTGCTGAGCGGCTGTATTAATGTCTACACTCAGTGACTCTATGGTATCAACACCCACTTCAGCTTGAGCACGCCCCTCAACACTAAAGCGTTCAGCATCTTGAGCCTGAAGGAGAATATGGGCTGCGTTATCACTCAACTGGCCAGTGGTGACACTAAGCTCCTCTGCCGCAACAGAGATCTGGCTGGCACTCTCACCGTTTTTTTCAATGGAGAGATTAAGAGTATCGATAAAGTGGGAGACCTCGGCTGCGCCAATGGCAATCTTACTCGTGTGAAGACTGATCTGCTTAGTCGCCTGATTAATATGGCTAGACTCGGCTGTTTGAGTCTCTCTGCTCACTCTCTGTTCAACTCTTATATCGAGCCAGCGTCCCACTAGGAACATCAGCAAAGTACTGAGCAGCGCTAACAGAAAACTGGTCACAAGCATATTAAGCTGCCAAGGCAAACTCGCCAAAAGCATGCTGCAGATAAAGACCACGAAAAAAACAGATAGTGTTCGAGCTAAGGTTTGTTCAGCCATGCATCACCAAAGTATTGATAACCCATTAGCGCTGAGTAATACCAGTCAGTATCGAGTTCAGGGCTAAATTATTTTTATTCCTTATAGTGAGTAAATTTTCAATGCTTGGGGATTAGACTTTAGTCGCCTTTTACTTGCTCATAAAAATAGCAGAAAAAAACGCAACCCTATGGCTGCGCTTTCTCTATTTAGTCACTAATTTTTAGCCTAGTCACCAAAGTCATCTAGTAGGATATTTTCCTCTTCGACACCAAGACTTTCTAGCATGCTAATCACTGAAGAGTTCATAATTGGAGGTCCACACATGTAAAACTCACAATCTTCCGGCGCTTTATGGTTTTTGAGGTAGTTCTCATACAGGACATTATGGATAAAGCCAGTATAGCCATCCCAGTTATCCTCAGGCAGTGGATCTGAGAGAGCAACATGCCAAACAAAGTTATCATTCTCAGCCGCTAACTTATCGAAATCTTCTTGATAGAAAACTTCACGCGTTGAGCGTGCACCGTACCAAAAACTCATCTTACGCTGGGTTTTCTCTCCTTTAAGCTGGTTAAAGATATGAGAACGCATCGGCGCCATACCAGCACCACCACCGATAAAGACCATCTCAGCATCGGTATCTTTAACGAAGAACTCACCAAACGGTCCAGAAATAGTGACCTTGTCACCCGCTTTTAGGTTAAAGATGTAAGATGACATCTTGCCAGGTGGTAGCCCTTCAGAGGGAGGCGTTGCGATACGCACATTAAGCATAATGCGACCCTTCTCATCTGGGTAGTTCGCCATTGAGTATGCACGCAGTACATCTTCATCAACTTTTGATACCAGATTAAACAGCTCATACTTCTCCCAGTCACCACGATACTCCTCAGGAATATCAAAATCACTGTAGTTCACCTGATGGGCTGGTGCCTCAATCTGAATGTAACCACCAGCCTTAAACTTAACATCTTCCCCTTCTGGTAGCTTAAGCAGTAGCTCTTTAATAAAGGTCGCCTTGTTATCGTTAGAGATAACTTCACATTGCCACTTCTTCACGCCGAAGATCTCATCTTCAACTTCAAGTTCCATGTCGGTTTTAACCGCAACCTGACACGCCAGACGACAACCCTCTTTGGCCTCTTTCTTAGTGATATGATCACGCTCTGTTGGCAAAATATCACCGCCACCAGATTTCACTACCACACGACATTGACCACATGTACCACCGCCACCACAGGCCGACGGGATAAAGATATCCTTGTTTGCCAAAGCCCCTAATAGCTTGTCACCTGCCGAGGTGGTAATGCTTTTCTCATCGTCATCATTGATGCGAATAGAGACATCTCCCGTGGAGACCAGTTTACTTTTGGCGATTAAAATCACCATAACCAACACACTCACAACGAAGGTGAACATGCCGATACCAATTGCCATTTCCATCGAATCTACCTTTTCATTATCCGTTTTCTTTAAGCTTCTTGTTTACAAAAATAGAGACTTAAATAGAAATACCAGAGAAAGCCATAAAGCCGAGTGCCATCAAGCCAGTAGTGATAAAGACAATGCCTATCCCCTGTAAGCCTTCAGGAATCGCATGAAACTTCATTCGTTCACGCAAACCTGCCAGCATCACAATCGCCATCGCCCATCCCACGCCAGATCCCATCGCAAATACAGCCGACTCACCTAAGCTGTAATCACGGTTCGCCATAAAGATAACGCCTGCAAAGATCGCGCAGTTAACGGTTAACAGTGGCAGGAATATTCCTAAAGAGTCATACAGACTCGGGATATACTTATCTAAGAACATCTCTAAAATCTGCACCAAAGCTGCAATCACACCGATAAAGGTGATCAGCTGCAGATAGCTCAGATTTAACTCAGGGTAACCGGCCCAAGCCAGTGCTCCCGGAGCCAAAACATTGGCGTAGATCACTTGGTTGATGGGGACCGCAATAGTCATCACCACGATAACCGCAATACCGAGTCCAAATGAGGTCGACACCTTCTTAGACACCGCAAGGAAGGTACACATGCCCATAAAGAATGACAGCGCCATGTTGTCAATAAAGGCCGCTTGTATAAAAAGATTAATGTAATGTTCCATATCTCTTCCTTAACCTCGTTTACGCTGAATAACGTTAATGGACCAGATCATTAATCCAATGAGGAAAAACGCACTAGGGGGGAGTTTGAACATCTCGTTTGCGAGGTACCAGCCGCCATTTTCAACGGTTTGCAGTACCTCATGACCAAACAGGGTGCCGCTGCCAAGTAGCTCACGCACAAAGGCAACACCGAGCAAGATCACGCCATAACCTATGGCATTACCAAAGGCATCAACCACAGCTAAGTGTGGTGGGTTCTTCATGGCAAAGGCTTCAGCGCGGCCCATAATGATGCAGTTAGTAATAATAAGGCCTACAAACACTGACAGCTGACGAGATAACTCATAAGCCACATCCTGCAAAACCATATCGACAATGATCACCAAGGAGGCAATCACAGTCATCTGAGCAATAATACGCACACTGTTTGGGATCAAACGACGTATAGAGGAGATGATCAGGTTAGAGAACACCAATACGAAGGTCACAGCTAACGTCATCACCAAAGCTGTTTGCAACGAGTTACTGACCGCCAAGGCAGAACAGACACCTAGCACTTGCATCGCTACTGGGTTATTGGTGAAAACTGGGTTAGTCAATATATCGCGAGTCGATAATGTATGAGTACTCACCTTAGACCTCCGAAGCTTTTAACTTATTAAAGAAGGTTTCAAAGCCCTCATTACCGAACCAGAACTGAATCGAGCGTTGTACACCACGACCTGTCATGGTCGCGCCACTTATCGCATCGATACCATGAACATCACCCTCTTTCGCGCCACCTTTCACGACTTTAATCGCAACTTTACCTTTATCATCATAGAGCTGCTTGTTGCGAAACTTATCGGTCCACTCAGGATCGTTGAGGAAATCACCGATGCCCGGTGTCTCACCGTGCTCATAAAACACCACGTTTTCTATGGTGTTCAAATCAGACTTCACAGCGACAAAACCGTAGATCATCGACCACAGCCCCTTGCCATAAACAGGCATCACCATGCTTAACAGCTCACCTTGGTCATCAACGACCTTAAAGGCTCGTACTTGGTTTGCACGGCTTTTGATTCTGGCGGTATCTTTTTTAGGCTTGATTGAGGTTTCTGGATTAATGGCCGCCATACGATCATCAAAGTCCATCAGGTTACCGTCAGTGGTCACCTTGCCGGTATCAAGCTCCACCAACATAGGGGTCACCGATTTGGCAAAAATCTCACGGAAATCTCTGTCGCCGCTCATGTCGATATCGGCAGCCATCAGCACATAGCGTTGAAGCTCATCTCGCTTCTTGGCCAATTTACGCTCTTTGAGCAGCTCAGCTGTTCCTGTGATCATAAATGAGCACAACAAGCAAAGTATGAAGGTAAAGACCATGGTCCCTACTACGGTATCTTTCTTAAAGGCCATCTCTACTTAACCCCTGCTTTATCTTTACTCGACTCATCTGAAGGGCCGAATAAAAGGTAATCAAATATCCCTGTCCAGATGCTGGCGAATTGAATCGCCAGCATGCCTGCGCCGGGCGCACTCTTAACGTTAAAGGGCATTGCGTTTCACCCTCCGTTTGATATTCGCTTTCGCAACGAGGTAGTCGAAGATAGGTGCCCACAAGTTAGCGAATAGGATGGCTAACATTATTCCCTCTGACATCTTTGGGTTGACCACGCGGATAAGCACCGTCATAAAGCCGATAAGGAAGCCGTAGGCAATTTTGCCTTTACGTGTGTACGAGGTCGTCACAGGATCTGTGGCCATAAACATCATACCCAGCGCAAAACCGCCAGTGACGAGATGCCAGGTCCACGGCATCGCAAATAGCTCATTTTTCGCAGAGCCAATCAAGTTAAACATGATGGCAGTCAAGATCATGCCCAGCATCACGCCAGCCACGATACGCCAGTCGGCTAAGCGGCTTAATAGCAGTAATCCACCACCAATCAAGAGTGCTAAGGTACTGGTTTCACCAATTGCACCAGGTATAAAGCCTAAGAAAGCATTCCACCAGTTAGGATCGCTAAAAGCATCAAACCAAGCGTACTCGGCAAAACTCAACTTACCGGCTGCGGTTTGAGCCAGTGCTGTTGCACCAGAGAAACCGTCGACAGCTACCAACTGGCCAACACTCGCCACTTCACTCGGATAGGCAAAGAAGATAAATGAGAGACCAGCAAGCGCAGGGTTGAGGAAGTTATACCCCATGCCACCAAACAGCTCTTTGGCTATCACCACACCAAAGGTGATACCCATGGCTACAATCCAAAGCGGTGTCGAGACAGGCAAGATTAAGGTGAACAGCAGTGCGGTCACAAAGAAGCCTTCATGGAGCTCTTGACCACGCACCTTAGCAAATACCACCTCCCAGAAAAGACTCACCAGCAGCGCAGTCAGATAGATAGGAAAGTAGAAACTCAAGCCGTAAAGGAATAGACCAATTAACCCTGTCTGCTCCGTTAATCCGCCAGAGATAAGGTTAAATAGGCCCAGTTGCCACACATCTGGTGTTGATAAACCAGAGGCGATCGCAAGCTGCGCCTGTAACCCTAAGTTATACAAGCCAAACAGAATCGCTGGCAGTAAACATAAACCAACCATGGTCATGGTACGTTTTACATCGATAGCATCACGAACGTGCACCTTACCTTTAGTGCTGCGACCATGAGCAATAACAAGGGATCTAAGATAACCCTTCATCGCCTGACCTGGAGCGTAATAGTCTTCCTGTAGATCTGGCTTATTATCTTTTGAATTCATCACCCTTCCCTCTCAATAATATCTAGGCAAGCACGTAGCTCTTTACCAAAGTCATATTTACCTGGGCAAACGAAAGTACAGAGTGCTAAATCTTCCTCATCGAGCTCTAACGCACCTAACTCCTGAGCTTCATCTGTATCACGAACCACTAGGTCGCGTACTAATAGTGTCGGTAGGATATCCAGAGGCATGACGCGATCTAGCTGACCAAAAGCCATCATGGCACGTGCAGAACCACCAGTATGGGTTGTCATTTGGAACAGTTTCTTCGCGCCTTTAAAGCGAGAGGTCACAGCGCGGGTGATAGAGAACTTTTCAGAGCCACCACGAACCCAAGAGAGAAGTTCATGTTGTGAATCTTCAGTCAATGCAGATATCTGATTATGGAATCGTCCTAGGTAATCATGTACCCCAGCGGCCGTGTGACCAGATAGGACTGAGCCAGATACGACACGTGAGAATCCAGGTTTAAGTTGATCTTTCACGATTTCACTTAACTCGGCACCAAGCTGAGTACGCACGAGTCTTGGGTTGAGTACGTCAGGTCCCGCAAGAGACACCACGCGATCGGTATACAGCTCACCGGTCTGGAAAAGCTTACCGAAGGCGATCACATCCTGATAGCCGATGTGCCATACCTGACGCTCAAGGCTAACAGGTAGAGTAAAGTGGATATGAGTGCCTACAAGCCCCGCTGGATGAACCCCGGTAAAGCGCTTAGTTTCAACCTGTGCTAAATCATGACCAGGCAAAGATTCACCTGCATCCTGACACAAGTAGACTTTACCTTGCGTCAAGCGTGTTAGTACTGCCATTCCCGTTGCAAAAGCTTCTGACTGCTCACCAATAATGATACGCGGCTCTGGCGCTAACGGGTTAGTATCCGTGGCAGTCACAAAAATGGCTGCCGGTATCGTATCTAGCTGAGGTAGACGTGAAAATGGGCGAGTTCGTAAGGCTGTCCACAAACCACTTTTGACTAAGTTGGCCTGCACCGCTTCACGGCTTAAACGAGAAGGGTCTTCACTTGCTTCAAACACTAAAGCGTCGTCGCCTTGACATCGGATCACCACCGACTGCAATACTCGGCGCTCACCACGATTGATAGCGATGATCTCACCACTGGCAGGCGCGGTAAATAACACCCCCGGCGTCTTCTTATCTTCAAATAGTGGTTGGCCTTTTTTGACCGTATCACCAACCTCGACCATCATTGTTGGTTTTAGTCCAACATACTCTTCACCGAGAAGTGCAACATGGGAAGAGGTAAATCTATCCTCTATCAGCTGCTTAGGCTCACCGGCAATGGGCACGTCCAGCCCTTTTGTTACTGTTTTTATCTGGTCTTTGAACTCAGCCATCACAAACATCAACCGTTAAAAAATTGGATGCTTAATTCTAAATCTTTGTTAATCTCAAATCCGATAAAGAGGTCACATTACATCCCCTAGTCGTAACTTAAAAACAGAATTTCAGTCAGATTTGTGACAAGGATCGGCTGATATCGTCGTAAAATGATCAATATGTTGTTTTATGACAAAAAATAGTAGCTGTAGCGGCTACTAAATTAGCCTTAACCTAATCTTAAAGATTAAGTGAAACGGGAGTTTTTTAGACAATTTTTGTAGGAAAAACAAAAAGGGGTTGAGCATGACTCCCCCTCTTCAGATGAGTTGTTTATCCAAACCATGAAGCGGTATTAGTAGATACGTTTGCCATCAATCCAGGTCTGATTTACTTGAGTTTGCCATAACTCAGATGCTGGAATAGCAAAGATATCTTGGTCGACCAGAATAAAGTCCGCCTTCATACCTGGCTTTAATTGGCCTATAAGGGATTCTTGATGGGCTGCATATGCCGCCCCTTGGGTGAAGGAGTTAAGGGCTTGAGTTAATGTCATACTCTGGGAGCTGTACCAGCCATTTTCAGGCCTATTTTGCTGATCTTGGCGGGTGACAGAGGCGTGTAAACCAAAGAAGGGATTTGCCGATTCAATAGGAAAGTCAGAGCCCGCGGCGATCACTGCCCCACTTTCAAGCAGCCTTCGCCAAGCATAAGCACCTTTAATACGCTCACTGCCGAGACGGTCGAGTGCCATGTTCTTATCGCTAGTAGCATGGGTCGCTTGCATAGAGGCGATGACATTGAGCTTGGCAAATCGGGGAATATCCTCCAGCCTAAGCACTTGAGCATGTTCAACCCTATGCCTTAACTCGCCAGTATTGGTCTCTTTAATCAAGTCTTGGTAGTTATCCAGTACGAGTTTATTAGCCTGATCGCCTATGGCGTGGGTATTGACTTGAAAACCAGATTCCATGGCCAGCTTCATCACCTTGGCCATCTCCCCTTCAGGGTACAGGAGTAAGCCATTATTTCCTTCTTGATCACTGTAATCTTCAATAAGCGCCGCACCTCGGCTGCCTAAAGCTCCATCGGCTGAGATCTTTACACTCGCAATATCTAGCTTATGTTCAGGTAAGCGTATCGGCCCCTGTTTCATCAACTCACTAAAGTGACGATCATCGGCATCGAGCATCCCGTAGATCCTAATAGGCATCTCATCCGCTTTAGCCAAACTGAGGTAAGCCTCTAAAGTATCATTGCCAACTCCCGCATCATGAACGCTGGTCAGCCCAAGCTTTGATAACTCCTTCATGGAGAGTTTCAACACGGCTCTTTGTTCTGTTTGGGTTAAACTTGGAATATTTTGGGAGATAAGAGACATGGCTTTATCGATAAAAACCCCTGTCGGCTGACCACTAGCATCACGAATAATCTCCCCGCCCTCAGGTGACTGAGTTTGGGCGTTGATATTTGACAGGGTCATAGCTGCACTGTTCGCCCAGCCTGCATGACCATCAATGCGGATTAACCATACTGGTGTATCGGGAAAAATTTTATCCAAACTCTTGGCACTAGGAAATGACTTACTTGGCCATAACACTTGATTCCAGCCCCTTCCCTGCACCCAATTAAGCTCAGGTTGTGCATCCCTAAAAAGCTTAACCCGCTTAACCGCCTCACTCTCGGACTCAGCTCCCCTGAGCTGTGCTCGCATCAAGCTCAAACCGTAACTCAACACATGACCATGGGCATCAATTAGGCCTGGGAGCATGGTTTGTCCCTCACCGTCGATATAGACGATGCTCTCCTTTTTAGGTAAAGGCTCATCTTTACCATAAAGTTTCAACACCTTGTCACCTTCAAATGCAATAGCACTAAACGGCGTAAGCACACCGTCATTGACGCTGTAACCTGAGACATTTGAGATTAAACTGGTTTGAGCATAGGAGGTAAAACTGAGAAATAACCCGCTAGTGATAAGAGCTTTCACTACTTTATTGACGATCATCCAATCATTGCCTGCTTCCATTCATTGTTTTTTATCTTATCACGGGTTAACTTTTACGCAAATGAGCACAAACAGCTAGTAAATTAGTCTTAATTTTCCAGCTTATGCAGCAATAAAACAGATAGGATAGGTCGATGGCCAAATACCGTTTAACGGCAACCCCTTGGGGCTATATGGGGGAATTTTCCGCTATGGCCAGTCCCTGCGAGCTTCTAATTGAGACTGATAATAAACAGATAGCAGATGCCATGATGGCACTGGCCTGCACGGAAACCCTAAGAATTGAGCAAAAATACAGTCGATTTATTAAGGGCAATACACTTTGGCAACTCAACCACAGTCACCCAGAGGCTATAGAGTTAGATCAAGAAACCACAAACTTGCTGCAGTTTGCCAAACACTGCTTTGAGTTAAGCCAAGGTAAGTTTGATATCACATCTGGGCCCTTAAACGCCCTGTGGCGATTCGATAAACAGGGAAAACTTCCCAAAGAGAGTGAGCTTTGTCAGGCTCGCCAGTCTGTTGGATTTTCTCGATTAACCCTCAACCGCTCTCAGCTCACTATGCCTGAAGGTATGATGTTAGATCTTGGCGGAATAGGTAAAGAGTACGCCGCAGACCGTGTCGCCCATCTACTTGCTCATCACTGGCGGGATATTGCGGTTTTAGTCAATTTCGGTGGTGATATCGCTTGCCCAATTGCAAAGCGTTTCGGTGAGCCAGAGTGGCAGGTCGGTATTGAAAACCCCGAAGCACTGGACAGTGCTGCAGAAATCGTCTCAATCCGTCAAGGCGGCCTTGCCACCAGCGGGGATACACGGCGATTTATTGAGATTAACAACAAACGATTTGGCCATATTATCAACCCTAAAAGCGGTTATCCTATCGAGGGTGCACCGCGCTCGGTCACTGTTATGGCTGATAACTGCACCACGGCTGGTATGCTAGCCACTATGGCGATGCTAGAGGGAGATGATGCTGAAAACTTTTTAGCCGAGCAAGAGGTAGGCTTTAGAGTATTTCGCTAACAGCGGCAAAACGAGAGGAACACGACTTCCAATTAACTGCCACCTATTAACATCGCCTATGCAATATTGTAGGGTTAACAAAACAACTACAATAAATTAACCCTATTATGTCAAGATCTGCCCCTAAAATTGGACCGGGCGCCTTTATCGCCGCCGCCTTTATTGGTCCAGGTACCGTCACCTTATGCACCATAGCCGGCGTCAAATTTGGCTATGGCTTACTCTGGGTAATGCTGCTCTCAATTGTCGCTACATACACCCTACAGGAGATGTCAGCAAGACTTGGCCTTATCACACAAAAAGGGCTGGCAGCCGTAATTAAGGAGCAGATAAACTCCACGGTATTGCGTAATATCACGCTACTGTTGATCTTCTCCGCCATCGTTGTGGGTAACATCGCCTATGAAGCGGGGAACATTACCGGGGCCTCATTGGGTCTCTCAGCTATTTTTGGTGAAAGCAGCCTGCCTTTTCTTCCTCTGCTTATTGGCTCCGTGTCGGCAATACTACTGTTTATCGGCAGTTATAAACTACTTGAACGAGTACTTATCGGTCTTGTAATAGCAATGAGTCTCTCCTTTTTTATTACCGCCATACTCACTAAACCAGATTTAGGCGCTGTTTTATCTGGTTTATTCACTCCACAGGTCTCATCACAGAACATTTTAATGGTGATAGGCTTAATCGGCACGACTGTGGTGCCCTACAACCTTTTTCTTCATGCCTCCCTAGTTAAGGAGGTGTGGCAGCATCCAAATGAGCTTAAGTTTGTCAAACAAGACACCCTTATCTCAATCGGTTTTGGTGGCATCATCTCTATGGCAATCATCATCTGTGCAGCCTCGATACAGGGTGACAGTGTCGAGAACCTACTCGATTTGGCCAAGGGACTAAACCCGCTGTTCGGTACTTTCTCATCACTCTTCCTAGGGATAGGTTTGTTTGCTGCGGGGATAACTTCAGCCATTACAGCGCCACTGGCTGCAGCCTTTGTGGGGCAACACTGCTTCGGCTGGAAAGCGAACTTAAAAGACTGGCGTTTCAGAACAATCTGGCTAACTGTCATCATAGTCGGAGTGATCAGCTCATCGCTTCAACTCAAACCGATAGAGATCATCAAGTTTGCTCAAATAGCCAACGGCTTACTGCTTCCCCTACTTGCATCCCTTCTGCTTTGGATAGTAAATAAGACCCAAGTGTTGGGCCAGTACAAGAATAGTCTCCGTCAGAATTTGATAGGCGCGGTCGTGATTGCTATCACGCTTGTGTTGAGTATCAAGACACTCTATAGCCTCTTTTAACTGGGTGGGGAGGCTTGATTAAGCAGCACTTCGATCTGTGCTAAAATGGATAGACTTCTCTCCCCTTCGACCTGCTGATAATCACTAAAAGCCTGCATCACTTCAGTTGAGTGGTAAGGTGAGAAGTAGGTGCTTAGAGGGTTAGATAAACCAGCATAGATAGGCTCATTTATATCATCGAATTGATCAGCGGTAATATCATAGCTAAAACCATTCACCTCCAGCCAATAGTGATTTTCCTCTTTTAATCTGTGACGACCATGGATCAATTCAATATAAACGGTTGGAAACTGCCTGTTAATTAATACCCCTAAATAGAGGGAAGCAAGCTGACAGCTATTTTTAGGGAAATGACATAAATGAGGCAACTCAGTTCTTATTGCCTGCTTTTCAAAAACTCTTCTAAGACGTTTGCTAAGCCGAGTTATCTCTGTGTGCATCCCCCCTCCTTTACCAGATCACAGCACCAGTAAAAAGTGCTTTCAGTCAAATAATATAGTATACCAATCAGTATAAGAAGTTGATCTACTCAGAGTGTCTTTTGGCAAACTAATTCAAGGCGAATGGATGATATAATGGTTGTTCCCTTGTAAGTTCATTCAACACAGAAGTAGGCAGCCAAAAACACTCCTTACAGGCGAGTTTTAGCGGTGCTGATGCTGTGTTAACGAGCTTAACCGTAGAATAACTATGCTCTTCACTCGTTGCCTTGCCTCAGGACCGCTAAACTCTCGCTGAGCGATCAAATCTTTATACTGATTGGTATTAGAAATACACATCTCAACTATTGTCTCCAGCCAAGTATTAACGCTAGTATTCGAATGTGGAAATTACCACTGTTTTTTATTCTCATTCTCGTTGTTTCACAAAGGATTAAAGCACAATATGGATTATAAACAACCGCTAGCCATGACCCTCTTATCTCTGGCTGTTAGTAGCAGTTGCTTTGCAGCAGATTATCAAAACGTCAAGGATATCCCATTTAAGGACAGCAATTTTAAAGCCTGTGTACTAGCACAAACAACTGAAGATCCTGCCGCCATCACTAAGCTTATATGCCGTCAGATGAAGATTAATCAAGTGGATGAACTGAGCCACTTTCCAGCACTCGAGAGACTGTGGATATCGGGGCCACAACTGAAAGAAGTAGATCTCAGTGGCAATCTAAAACTCACTGAACTTTCCATCACCAAAGGGAAGTTGACTCAATTGGATCTGAGTAAAAACTCCCAACTGCAGGAGCTCAATATCAGCTTTAATCAAATCTCCGACTTAGATCTAACCCACAACCCTAAACTGACAGATATCTCTGTTGTAGCGAATAGATTAACAGAGTTAGATTTGAGCCAGAACTCAGCACTTAAGTATCTATGGGCAAAAGAGAATCAGTTTACCTCTCTCGATTTTAGTCATAATTCAGCACTGGTGCAGGTTGGCCTAACTAGCAACCAAATATCTACAATAGATGTGAGTAAAAACAGCGAGCTAAACCGTTTAGGCTTGATGTATAACCAGTTAACTAAGCTAGATGTTAGTTATAATTCTAAGCTGACAAAGCTCTACCTGACTGACAACAAGTTGACCCATATTGATATCAGTCAAAATCCTAAACTCAGAGATCTCTGGGCCACGGGAAATCCCCTAGAGCAACTGGATATCAGCAAGAACCCAAAGCTAGATGATTATGAAGTTGACGAAGGGATTAAAATTAGCGAATAGCTAATTGATAAACAGAGGTTATCGAGGCGATTGAGTTCGCCTCTTACACCATAACTCACTAATCTCGGAGTTAATCTTGGAACTTGTCTTGGAACTTGATCTTGGAAATTATCTTGGGACTTGTCTCTGAATTAGTATTGAGGAATCGAGTCTATCTCTTCACGAGTTAAGTAGCGCCACTGACCAACAGGCATATCAAGTTTTATCTTTCCCACCTGCTCTCGATGCAAAGCGTTAACTCGGTTACCGACACGCGCAAACATACGCTTCATCTGGTGGTATCGCCCCTCAGTGATAGTCAGCAGCACCTCTTTAGGGGAAACAAACTCAAGCTTTGCTGGCAGAGTTAGCGCTTGCTCTCCCTGTAGGTCTAACCCCTGCTTAAAACGAGCTTTAAGCTCAGCATCTATCTCTCCGGCTATCTCTCCCTCAATAGAGTCTCGCAAATAAACGCGATACACCTTTTCGCAATGGTATTTGGGATTAAACACGTTAAATGACCAACGACCATCATCGGTTATCAGTAGTAATCCTGTGGTATCAGCGTCTAACCGGCCTGCAATATGCAACTCACTGGTATGCTCTAAATTGATAAAATTAAACACACTGGGATGATCGCCATCAACATTCGAACTTAAGGTGTCGGCAGGTTTATGCAACATGATATAGCGAGATGCTCGGGCAGTAAGCCGCTGGCCACCCTCTAAGCGAATATGATTATTTTCATGGACCTGAGCAGAAGGGCTAACAACAGACTCACCATTGACCAAGACCTTGCCTGCCAATATCAGTTCACAGGCCTCATGGCGCGTCAGTTGTGTGCTCTTACATAGAAATTTATCGAGACGCATATCGGAACTCTAATAATCCTGAAAACGAAAAAGGCCCCTAGGGGCCTCTCTTAACGAAATACTCTCCTAAAGGAGACTACTTTGCCTGCTCATTGATGCTAAGCGCCATCGCTTCAGCCACTTTAATACCATCAATTGCCGATGACATAATGCCACCAGCATAACCTGCTCCCTCACCCGATGGGTAGAAGCCTTTAGTATTGATGCTCTGATAATCGTCGCCACGCTTGATGCTGATAGGCGATGATGTGCGAGTCTCGACACCTGTTAGGGTCGCATCTTCCATGGCAAAGCCACGGATCTTCTTATTAAACGCTGGGATCGCTTCACGTATCGCTTCGACGCAGTATTGAGGTAGCAAGCTGGTCATATCCGTCAGTCTGATCCCTGGCTTATAAGATGGGTCTACACCACCAAGCTGAGCCGAAGAAGTTCCCTTCATAAAGTCACCCACCAGCTGAGCCGGTGCATCATAGTTCTCACCGCCAAGCAGATAGGCTGCTTTCTCAAGTTGACGCTGCAGATCGATACCCGCTAATGGGTGCCCAGGATAATCACTTGGATCGATCCCCACCACAATTGCACTGTTAGCATTACGCTCATTTCGTGAGTACTGACTCATGCCATTAGTCACCACAGCGTGCTCTTCAGAAGTAGCTGCCACCACAGTACCACCTGGACACATACAGAAACTGTAAACAGAGCGACCTGATTTACAGTGGTGAACTAGTTTGTAATCCGCAGCACCAAGAATTGGATGACCAGCAAATTGGCCAAACAGGGCTTTGTCTATCACAGACTGGTTATGCTCGATTCGAAATCCAACAGAGAAAGGTTTTGCTTCAACATAGACCCCTTTATCGTGGATCATCTGGAAAGTATCACGGGCACTATGACCTATCGCCATGGCGATATGCTTAGATTTTATCTCAGAGCCATCCGCCAAAGTTAAGCCTAACAGCTGGCCATTCTCGATATGCAGATCATCGACTCGCGCACTGAAACGAATTTCACCACCCAGTTCGATAATCTTAGCGCGCATCTTCTCCACCATGCTCACTAGTTTAAAAGTACCGATATGGGGCTTGCTGACGTATAAGATCTCTTCCGGCGCACCCGCTTCAACAAACTCGTTAAGCACCTTACGGCCATAATGCTTCTTATCTTTAATCTGGGTCCAGAGCTTGCCATCAGAGAAGGTACCTGCACCGCCCTCACCAAACTGCACATTTGACTCTGTATTAAGCTTTTTACTGCGCCAAAAACCAAAGGTATCTTTAGTACGCTCACGCACCTCTTTGCCGCGCTCAAGAATAATTGGCTTGTAACCCATCTGAGCTAATACTAGACCTGCAAAAATACCACAAGGGCCGAAACCAACAACCACAGGACGCTCACCAAGATCTTCAGGAGCCTTAGCCACAAACTTATAGCTCATATCCGGCGTGGGTTTCACCGATTGGTTATCGCTAAATTGCTCAAGTAAAAAGGCATCTTTCGATGTTGTAACATCGAGTGTATAGAGCAAAAAGATACGATTTTTAGTGCGGGCATCGATACCACGACGAAATACCACAGTTTCAACCAACTCATCAGCAGAGATGTTCAACATGGTTAAAATGGCTTGAGTCAACTCTTCTGGAGAGTGATCGAGGTCGAGTTTAATATTAGAGAGGCGTATCATGGTTTTTCCAGATTTATGTTACTTGGTTGTATACCCAAACCACTTCAACATGCAGAGTTCAGCAAGTCGAGAAGTGGTAGATTTCAAGGCATTAAATAGCAGTACTAGTTATTCTAATTCAATATTTCATAACGCTGAAATAGGTTGCTTATCGTCTTGCCCTACGGGAGCTTCCGTAGAAAACCTGCGCAGTGTTAGTGATATCAACAAGGGAGCACCATTCTCTTCATCACTGCCTTGCTCAAGTATCCTACGGAAGCTCTGAAACTAGCATTCCGAAGAGGCTTGGGTATATAAAAAATAAACGTCAAAGTGGTGCGGTATACTGAGCAGACGAGTCATCCATGTTTATCACATCAATTTGTCATACTTGATAAATCAAAAAACATTGAAATTCGTGATTGGATCCGTATGATCCCGGCACTGCGAGTTAGACTTTCGGGCGAGAGTTTAACAGAAATCAAATCAAAGTTGCGAAGAATAATATGGCTTTCGTTGTCACAGATAACTGCATTAGATGTAAATACACTGACTGCGTCGCGGTATGTCCCGTCGATGCATTCCATGAAGGGCCAAATTTTTTAGCCATCAACCCCGATGTGTGTATCGATTGCGAACTGTGTGTACCTGAGTGTGCTGCTGCGGCCATCTTTCAAGAAGATGCCCTACCTGAAGGGATGGAGCAGTACCTTGAACTCAATGCTGAGCTTGCTCAGATCTGGCCAGTGATCACAGAGGTTATTGATGCACCTCTTGATGCTGAGCAGTGGGATGGTGTGGAAGATAAAAGAGAACATCTCATCATTTAACGGCAGTAAAAAAATAAGCCAAAGGGGGCAAACCTTTGGCTTAAAGCCAGCACACAGCTTAATGATACCAATCAGTATAAAGATTTGATCGCTCAGCGAGAGTTTAGCGGTCCTGAGGCAAGGCAACGAGTGAAGAGCATAGTTACTCTACGGTCAAGCTCGTTAACACAGCATCAGCACCGCTAAAACTCGCCTGTAAGGAGTGTTTTTGGCTGCCTACTCCTGCGTTGAATGAACTCACAAGGGAACAACCATTCTATCATCCATTCGCCTTGAATTAGTTTGCCAAAAGACACTCTGAGTAGATCAACTTCTTATACTGATTGGTATAAAACCTCTATTGAACTGTTAATTAAACCGCTCTGTATTTCACACTCATCACAAACTCTCTCATCAGATTAAGTTCATCCAACGGCGTCTTTAGATTCACCCTAGGATCAAACTTCTCCCCTTGATGTTCGATATAACGCTTTGAAAACAATTTAATCTCCGCCTGTGTTACCTGTTTACTGTTGGCAAACTTGCGTGACAACAGGTGCGCTAGGTACTCCTCACCGTTCAATGAAGCGGTATCGGCGCCACCCGACAACAGCGCAGAGCTTGCACTCACACTCGTTGATGACAAGACAATCCCCGCAGCCGTGACATTGCCCATCAGTTTTATCGCCTTTCTGCGACTCATGGTATTTTCTGACATTTTCTCTCTCCCTTATTAGTTCCAAGGACTTACTGTCATTGTTGAAGGATATCTAAGATCATAGGCCCAACGTCTATTACTGTTCTTCTCTCTCAAGCCGTCATCAATCTCTTTGATTTTATTTTCAAACTCATGCAGATGGGTATAAACACGTGGATCATGCATGAAGTTACCTTGTGGGTACTTACCCAATGAGCGATGCCAAGGGGTCGGCAGGTCAACAAACAAACGGGTAAACTCAAACAGCGCCATGCCAACATTTAAGCGTGGACACGCACCAAGCCAGTCATGTTTACTGCGGCTTTGGTTCGGATCCAGTGGCAGTGATGAGTAGTAACCCAATGCACCTAAAGGCTGGAATGCAGAGAAATTACCCAGGGCATGGTTAACGCTCATCCAGTAGATAAGGTGAGTCACGGTATTGATAAGCTCACGTCTTGTTGATACTGAATGAGGGAAACCATTCACTCCAGCACCAGCAACATCAGTTAAAAACGCCTGCAGTTCATAATCATCTCTGACATCGGCGTTATCTTTATAGTAGAGGCGAATATACCCCTTCACCCATCGGCGGATAGCCCCCCAAATCTCGGTATTATCATCATGCTGAGGAAAATCTCCAATGGCATTAAACTCAGGATGCTCAGCGCGGTCCAGTGGCTGGCCATGCTCAACAAAATGGTAATGTTGTGAGCGTCTAACCGTGCTGTCTAAGAAAGATTTACTGCTAAAGCCTGAGATCAAATTAACTGCTCCAGTCAATAACCCATTAAGGGGATCACCATAGATAAGATCGCCATTTTCATCCTCAAGGCGTGTACCCACTTCAAAGAAGATCCCAGTAAAGTTATTAAAAGCCAGTGAGGTCAAATGGGGTAAGATTAATGCCGACAACGGGTGCATCTCTGGAATATTACGATAAAAGCCTGTGGCTACCGGATAGAGAAACACGTGAGTTGAAAGGTGATCCACCACATTGGACATGGAGTACATGGTGGTAAATGTATTTTTAGCCATCTTCCATGTCCACTCATTATCGGCTGGTGTAATTATTTTCGAAGCGGGATTGGCGTTATTACCGATACCAAAGGTGTACCACCAGAACCACTCAAAATCATGCTCTGGTGGTCGTTGAGTCGGTTGAATTGCAATAATCTTTAGCTTATCACTCCCCAAAGGCACAGCGAACAGCGCAATTGAAGCATAGAGACGTCCGCCAGAAGCGGGCACATCTAAATGGGAGCGACCGGGCTGAAACTGAGCCAAAACCTCATCATTAAACTCATGAAAATCAGTGATAAACAATCGACCTTCACTCATCGCATCATCAAGGTCGTCATTCTCAAACCCCGCAATACGTCTGAACATACCATTGGTGATAGGGAAGTTATCCTGATACTGAGTAAAAGGCTTAAAGTAATTAAACACAGGTGTTTGGGCCGCAAGTTGCAGGTCTGCAATCACATCATCACTCTCCCACTCCTCATGCCATGTGGGTTTAGGATACTGTGGGTCATCGATGCGTTGGCCATTTGAGTCAGTATCATATGGATAAAAAAGCAGATCTTGTGCATCATGGACACGCACAGGGGGCACAGCCGAGGTGATAGGTTCGATGATCTCAAACTTGGCATCACCTCCTGTTAAGATAAGCTCAATTAACTTAGAGAGCAGGAATATTAACCCCGACACCAATGCAGGCCCACCAATTAACACTAAGCGGGCTAAGTTGGCGCTTACATATCGAAAACTGGCATCGAATAACTGCCAATCATCTTCACGCTGTAAGCAAGCATCATCGACACCAAAACTTCCCTCTTGCGCCCTATCGGCACGGGATGCTGCCGTTCCTCGAATTGTCCAAGGCGTGTTGTTACTCACCTCATCAGAGTTGATGTTGCCATGCACTGGCGTGCCGTCTAAGCGGTCAAAATCATGCCAGTTATTTTCAGATGCAAGTTGTACCAACTGCTTACGCAAAATCTCAGTGGTAGTATCTGAATCCTGCGGCAGAACAGGAAAGGGAAACTCAGGAAGTTCATGCATGCCAGCACCAGTAACGGCGCCAGGTTGATAGTTAGGATTATCAGGATCTACGGGGCAAAGCCTTTGGTAATCATTGGCCGCTGCTCGCTCCATACTCCCATCGGAGAAAGCACTTCTTGTGAGCGCACTACTTTCTGGAACGCCATTTTTACGTAAGTCTTCATACAGGGCTAACTGCTCTTGGAGCTTAAGATACTCAGGCGAATCCAAAAACGCTTGATTGTCATTCTTATTAGTCATAACTAAGCCTATCTCAATCTAAAACGTGATCAGTAACAACTCAGCACTCTTTTCAGTACTCTCTATGAGTTTTTTAAACTGACCACAATCCAAAATTTAACAAGGAGCTCAAATCGAGTCTCACTTGTTCCTCTGCCCCTTTAGGGAGCGAATGTGGTCACAGGCGTTTATAGGTAAAATGACCTCAAGTCTATTAAGCGCATCTATCAATAGACAAACAGTGAAAGCACCACATCATTATTTAACCTACACAATTTCAGGCAGGTTTCGTTGTCAATGCGTGCCAGTCTCTTATCCTGAGAAGTAAGAAAGAAAAAATTATCAACTAAACAGTATGTTATGAATACTTAAAAGTATGGAGGAAAGATAAAAAAAGAGAGTCAATGAGCTATTTTCTCAATTAAACGTCCTCGAAATACACTTAAGTTCCCTCACTTTCCAATGACTAGATAATGAATACGTATGCAAAAACTTGCTTATATTTTCCGCTATGAAAGAGTGTCAAATTACAAATTCATATCAAAAAACATCAAATTTACAACAGAATCATCCATACCCTGAAAAGCCGTTCTTCGCTCCCTAGATGTTAAACATGAGCCAGAACAGAATAACAACAGAGGATAGACTCAATGACACGCTTAAACTCTGCCTTACGAAAGCCTCATCTACTGCCGCTGCTTGCCACCCTGATTGCCACTCCAAGCTTAGCTAGCGACACGGATGTGAGTAATACGGTGAACTATTCAACCGATGTGATATATCAGATAGTCACCGACCGTTTTCTAGACGGGGATAGCGGTAATAACCCGCCACCAGCCATGTTAGATAGCAGTTGTAGCAACCTAAAAAAATATTGTGGTGGTGATTGGCAGGGGATCATAGATAAACTCAACGATGGGTATTTTAGCGATATGGGGATCACCGCATTGTGGATCTCTCAGCCCGTCGAAAATATTCACGGTGTGCTCAATGACGCCCAAGGAAGCACCTCCTATCATGCTTACTGGGCCAGAGACTTTAAGCGAACCAACCCCTACTTTGGTACTTTCAACAGGTTCGATACCTTAATCCAAACCGCACATAACTTAGGGATTAAGATCATTATCGATTTTGCCCCCAACCACAGCTCACCCGCTTCCAGTGATGACAGCAGTTATGCTGAAAATGGCCGACTCTATAATGATGGCGTCTTGATGGGCGGCTATAGTAATGATTCTGCCAACTTGTTTCACCACAACGGCGGTACCGATTTTTCAACCATTGAAGATGGCATCTATCGCAATCTCTTCGACTTAGCCGACTTTAATCATGAAAACCAACAGATGGGTCAGTATCTACAGGAGGCTATTGCCCTGTGGTTAGATAAGGGCGTCGATGGGATCCGCGTGGATGCAGTCAAGCATATGCCCTTAGGCTGGCAGAAGAAGTGGATGAGCGCCATCTACAAACATAAACCCGTATTTAGTTTCGGGGAGTGGTTTTTGGGCAGCAATGAGGTTGATCCCGCTAACCATGATTTTGCCAACAATAGCGGCATGAGTCTGCTGGACTTTCAGTTTGCACAAACCACCCGTAAAGTGTTCCGCGATCAAACTGCCGATATGCGTGCACTGGATCAGATGATACAGGCAACATCCTCAAGCTATCAGGAGGTAATCGATCAAGTCACCTTTATCGACAATCACGATATGGACAGGTTCCAGCAAACAGGCGTCAATCAACGCCGCATCGAGCAGGCCCTTGCCTTCACGCTAACTTCACGTGGCGTTCCAGGGATCTACTACGGCACCGAGCAATACCTAACTGGCAACGGCGATCCTGATAATCGCGCAATGATGCCAAACTTTAATCAAACCACCACAGCCTACAATGTGATAAAAGCCCTAGCGCCTCTGCGCAAGTCTAATCCAGCACTGGCTTATGGCGATACTCAGGAGCGCTGGTCAAACTCAGATGTCTATGTTTATGAACGTCAATTTGGCAGTAGTGTGGTTCTGGTTGCCATCAATCGCAGCAGTAGCCAATCCTATAATTTAACAGGCCTCTTCGCCGCATTGCCTCAAGGAAACTACCCAGATATCCTCTCAGGTAAACTCAATGGTAACAGTATCGACGTCTCAGCCAATGGCGCCGTCACTCCATTCAACTTAAGCAGTGGAGAGGTCGGAGTTTGGCAGTATACCGCCAGTGAAACTCAACCAAAACTTGGCCATGTAGGCCCAATGATGGCAGCGCCTGGAGATACCCTCACCTTAGATGGACGAGGATTTGGCAACACAGGAGCGGTTCAAGTTGGAGCCACAAATGCACAGGTTCTTAGCTGGTCCGACACACAAGTAAAAATCCAGATCCCGACTATCTCTGCAGGCACTTACTCAGTCAAGCTCACCACATCAAACGGACAGAGCAGCTATCCAGATCTAGATGTACTTACTGGACCGCAAAAGTCGGTACGTTTTATTCTGGAAAATGGTTACACCCAATGGGGGGAAGCAATCTACCTTGTAGGTAATACCCCAGAGCTTGGTAGCTGGGATCCCAACAAAGCTATCGGCCCCTTCTATAACCAAGTTGTTGAGCAGTACCCGAACTGGTATCAAGATGTCAGCGTTCCGACAAACACCCAACTGCAATTTAAGTTTATTAAGAAAAATGGCAATCAGGTGATTTGGGAGAGCGGCAGTAACCATCAGCTCAGCGCAGGGTCTACCGACTCTAGTATCAGGGTTAATTGGCAGTAGTACTCAATAGGTTAACCTGAACTAAGGGAGCTATTTATAAACAACTTAAGGTGCACTTTATCCTCTACCGATAAAGTGCACATAACGACCTAAAGAGATATAGGGCTCTCGCTGAGAATAGGTAAGCTCCATCTCCAATAGCTTAGCGTAATCGAAACCTTGTGGCTGACAATGTTTAAGGTAATCATGGATAACTCTCACCCCAGACTGAGATACTAACTCCATGTTCCAGTCATCAAACCAACCTCTTACATCATCAATAAACAGTGGGTGGGTTGGCGTCAGCCCCACTTTTTTCTTAATTTTAAACTCCGCGGCCACATAATCAAAATTACCCGATACTAAACTATGAAAACGCATCGCCTCTTTGTTATAAAACATCAAAGAGAATAAACCGCCAGGCTTAAGTAACTCAGTTAATTGACTTAATGTCGTTCTAGCATCGGTCAACCACTCAGCCACCGCATGACATAAAATCAGATCAAATTGACCATACTCAGCTAGCGTTAACGCCTGAATAGGGCTATGAACTAAGCGAATATTCAAGTCACTCTCAGCAGAATCTATCTGGGCTTGTGCCAGAGACAACATCTCTGCAGAGATATCACACAAGATAACTTCATGACCAAGCGCCGCTAGCTTTTGACTGAAAAAGCCAAAGCCGCCACCAGCATCTAATACTCTTAAAGGCCTGTCCCCCAGCTCAGCGAGAGCCAGTTGCAGATCTCGCCAAACAACTGCGGCTCGAATATCACCTTTGGGTGTTCCATAGATATTTTTGGCAAATTTATGCGCGAGTGTATCGAAGTTCTTGTCTTGCACTGGATTAAAGGTCTGATTTTAAAGGGGCGGTATTTTGTCACAAAGAGCAGGAGTTACCACCATTTGCCAATATTAAACATCGAAGTGTGATTCAGCTTTAATTTCTCTGAACCAAGCAGTACAAAAAACAGACTACTTATCCACCTAAACTTGTGCAAAGATACACAACAGGCACTCACCTATGGGCTCGTCATGAAGATAAATAAGGACAGGTTATCGGCTTTTTATCAGGTCGCCATATCAAAAAACTTCCACACAGCCGCTGATGCCCTGTGCATCACTCAACCTGCACTCTCCCAGAGGGTACTCAAACTGGAGCAGGAGATAGAGACCACACTGTTTATCAGAGGCAATGACGGTGTCACTCTCACCCAATCTGGCCTACTTCTCTTAGAGTATGTGCGTAACCTATCGAGTATGGAGCTGGAGGTATTAGCCAAAATATCGGGCCGCAGTAACGGTGGTAGATGTGGAACCCTAAGAGTGGCGGCATATAGCTCAATACTGCGTTCTGTCATTATGCCCGCCCTAAAACCTATTTTAGACAGCTCAGAGGATATTCATGTGGAGTTCTTCAGCCGTGAGATGAGAGATCTCCCCTCCATGCTAAAAACCGGTGAGGCTGATTTTATTGTATTGGATCACTTCAACGATCTCATCAACTTCAACAAGGTAAAAATAGGTGAAGAGGAGATAGTTCACGCTCGTCACAAAGAGCACACAGATGAAAATCAGGTCTTTTTAGATCATGACATTCAGGATATGACCACCTTCAGCTTTTTTAAAAGTCAGGGGTTAGGCGATGTCAGCCTTAAGCGCTGCTATTACGACGATATCTATGGGGTGATCGATGGAGTCAAACTGGGATTTGGTCAAGCTATCGTCTCCCGCCATTTAATCTCTGACTTAAACGACATTGAGATCATCCCCTACCCACACATCGTCAGTAATCCTCTCGTTCTCTATTACCATAGTAATCAGTATTTAACCTCTCTCTATCAAGAGGTAATTGATACCCTTAAAAATCGCGCAGCCCTATTTTTACAGCCTTAACTGAGCCCTTTATTCGCGCCATCTTTCCCCCTCCCAACCATACTCACCTTCAGTTGTGATCTGTCATCGAGGCCAAGAAAAGAGCCGATTAATTTAACTAATCACTCAATAGAAAATGACGATTTCACAGGCGGATTACAGGCTTATATGGTGTTAATTACCGAATAAACACCGAGAGTAAGAAGATGAACGGATTCATGATATCGACGGTTTATAACTCCAACACTCAACGACATAGTCTCTTATGCTTGCTTAGTGCCATGATGTTATCCATCTCAAACGCCAGTGCCCAAACCTTGCCTCAAGAGAGTCTATTAGGACAAATATGCTATGGCGATGGTGATGAGCAAAAAATCTCTGCCGACACGGCTATTTGGCTCGCCAGAATGATAGATGGAGAGACCTATGGTCACCCCACTGAAGTTGAGGCTAATACCATGCTATGGGCTATCGCCCAACTTTCAGCTGTTCGCAAAACCAAGCGTAACTTAACCTGGAAGCTCGACAAGCTCGCCCAACTCTATTCACAACCTATCAACCATAAATGGACCCGTTCAGGACGTAAATGCAAACGCTATTACGCCAAAGACTTTGATGGAAAAATCCCAGGGAACTGCAGCAAGAAGAAAGTCAAAAGACGCGAGAACAATAGAAGCAAACCTTGGAATGAGTTGGCACCTATCGCACGACAAAGCGTACTTAAATTTGCCAAGGGAGACTCAATAAACCCAGCCATCGGCGTTCAAGGCTGGTATGCCTCCGGCCTTTGGTATCGACGAGACAAGAAAAATATTAATGCTCGAGAGCATAAATTGTTTCACTCAAAGATTGATAACAACGTGTTTTATACCCGAACTAAGAGTCCAGCAACCAATAACTGGGATGGTTTCGAAGTCACAATCGTTGCCGCCGATTCATTTTGCCCCATGATTATTGATCTGCCGTCTAAGCAAGGCTCTGACTGACTCATTACTATCAAAAGGTCTGATAAAAAGGCCAAAAACAGAGTTAAAAATGGAAATTAACTTTTAAATTAAAGGAGCTTCACCATGAAAACCACCACATTAATTTGGCTTATTGCCCTGCCCCTATTAGGGCTAACTAACGCTCATGCAGAAAATCGTTCTCCAACTAAAAAAGCAACCATGATAAAGATGCAGCATCAGGCCATAAGCAGTAATCAGGCAGTAGATAATGCCTTGGCATTTAGCATTCCTAAAAACATGAATAAAAAGCTCAATGTTATTCAATGGACCATGAATGCTGGCACCGTGGGCCGCCCCATTCTCAGTGGTAACCGATACCAACTCGTTAATTTAGCCAGTAACTGTGGCTTAAAACATCAAAAGAGAACCTTCGCAGCCAATCTGGGGTGCCGCAAACCTTCATCAAAGAAGATGAACTTGTTGGTCAAGAGAAAAAAGGGAGATGGGCAACTTAGGTACGGCGATGTCGTCGCTCTAAATTTAAATCCCTATGGCTGGCTAAAATATAAAAGACAGAAAAAAGGTATCAATATCAGTGATGATAACCACAACCCTCACTTTATTTGGAAAATAGGCGGGGGGAAAAATGGCACTAAACTCTTGTCTGGCATGCCTTTCTCCCTTTACAACATTAAACCTAATAAAAACTATGTCATCTATTGCAAACGCACTTGGGGCATCGATTTCGGTTATTTCAAAACCACAAAATGTGGTGGCTGGTCAGCCAACCTATCAGGAAAGGTATTTGGCGCTAATGGCGCTTTATCAGGAGATGGAATGGCTGGAAACCTAGCCAAAAATTGGCGAGATAAATTATGCAAAGCCGCGGTCGGCTCTGCTTCTGCTTACATCACAGCCCAATCAGGTGGTACCACAGGTGTTGCAGTCGCCGCTGCAGCACCAAAAGCGATAAAAAAATGCAATAAGTGGTAACAGAAACACGTTGGTTAATACCAATCAGTATAAGAAGTTGATCTACTCAGAGTGTTCTTTGGCAAACTAATTCAAGGCGAATGGATGATAGAATGGTTGTTCCCTTGTGAGTTCATTCAACGCAGAAGTAGGCAGCCAAAAACACTCCTTACAGGCGAGTTTTAGCGGTTCTGATACTGTGACTTTTTATAAACAAAGAGGGAGCTTAACCGTAGAATAACTATGCTCTTCACTCGTTGTGTTGCCTCAGAACCGCTAAACTCTCGCTGAGCGATCAAATCTTTATATTGATTGGTATAATACCAATCAATATAAAGTGGAACATCAGGGTGGTCATCACGCTAGCGTATTATGCTAATTAATCCGATGCTTTAACGCTCAATAGTGAATACTCGTAATTAGCACCATTGGCCACCTTTCCAGAACTGCTGGTACCTAGGTGAAGTTTCTGCTTAGGGGGGATTGTATATGACTCGGTTTTTTCCCAGCCTGGTTGTTGATTATATCGAGTCATAACATTGCTGAGTGTAACCTCAATCGCTACATCTAACATGTTGATAAGGTATATAAATTGTCCAAAGAAACCTGAAGTTCCCTCCAGCTTTATTCTGGCAAACTTTGATAAGCTCTGTTCATCATCAAGGGGCGTTTTACTCTGCAGATAAGTATCATTTTCAGCGAGCTCAAATTGAGACAACTCACTGTAAAACAACTCCTCTTCTGCATCTGCTTCACCTGAGGCTTGCTTATTCATCGCAATATCCCTATTTTCTAATTTCATATATACATCCTTGTATTTCAAGCTGTTAATGATTAGAGCCAGTTTACCTTTTTTGATAATACCAAAGTATTACACGAGATTACAAATGAGTACATTAGCAGAAGGTCTATCTTGAAAATTTCTCTATTACAGCACAGTTAGCTAGCATACTTGCTCAAGATACCAGTTGCATTGAGTTAAAAGGGAATAACATTTCCTCATCAATGCGCCTTGAGTTGAAAACCCTGAGGCACTCTGAATTGATTACATACTGAATGCAATTGGTATACCCCGCAAGTATTAGACAAACAAACTTTCTATATTTTTCCCACTTTGGGCTGCATTGAGTCAATGGTTAAGTTTGAGTAAAAAATTCCTCTATATTCGACAATGCGGACTTTTGTCCTTAAAGCTTTCATCTCCTCGCCTTACCATCGGATAAATTTAACCGCTCTTGTGCATCAATATAAAAGGTGACAAGGCGAATTTTGAGAAAGCGAGTTATCTATGACTGCACATATTAATGCCCAAGCTGGCGACTTTGCCGAAACCATCATCATGCCAGGCGATCCACTGCGTGCTAAGTATATTGCCGAAACTTATCTTACCGATGCTGTTGAGGTGACCAATGTAAGAAACATGCTTGGTTACACTGGCTTCTATAAAGGGACACGTATTTCGGTCATGGGACACGGTATGGGGATCCCCTCTATGGTGCTTTATGCCCATGAGCTTATTAATGATTTTGGTGTGAAACGTATCATACGTGTGGGCAGCCTAGGAGCAACACAAAAAGATGTCAAACTACACGATGTCATTTTAGCTCAAGCAGCTGGCACAGACTCTCCAACCAATGCTAAACGCAGCAGCGGCTATCAGATGGCAACTTCAGCCACATTCTCCCTACTCCATAAGGCGTATACAGCCGCACAAGATAAACAGATCAGCGTCAAGGTTGGCAATATCTTCAGTGGTGACATGTATTACGATCCCGATGAAGATATGATCCCAGCCCTTGAGCGCTTTGGCGTATTGGGAGTGGATATGGAAGTGGCGGGACTGTATGGCTTAGCCCATCAGCAACACATTGAGTCTTTGGCTATTTTAACGGTTTCAGATCACTGCATCACAGGCGAGGAAACCTCGGCCGAAGAGCGTCAGCTTTCATTTAATCAGATGATTGAGCTAGCGCTAGAAACTGCTTGTTGCTAGTACCAACCTTTCGCCTGAAACCAGACTAAATACACTCGCAGCACAAAGATGATTCATTGAGCCCTGCAACACTCTGTGCAGGTAAAAATGAAGCTCTCAAAACATATAAAAATAATCAATATCCGTGCTGCGAGATTTAAAAGACTAAGGAATCTATGATGAGAAATAAAATCTCTTTAACCCTGTTAAGCTTCCTCGCTAACTTTATTATGGCGGGATTTGCAACGCAGTTTGGCATGTTGATTGAACCCATTGCAGAGAAGTTTTCCGCCAATATTAATGAGGTGGCTTCTATCTTCTCTCTGCTCAATGGTGGCGCACTAGCTGGCACCATCGCCGCCTTCTTCTTGATAGAGAAGGTAGGTGTTAAGCGTATTACTCTCATCAGCTATATGCTGATTGCCATCAGTGCAGCAAGCCTACATTTCACCTCCTCCTTAAGTGTCGTAATGATCGCCATGATGCTGATTGGTCTATGTGGTGGCGTGGGCCTTTGTATTGCGGGAACCATTGTGGTCTCAGTATGGAAAGATAAAATACAGAGCACCATCTTGGTGGTCCAAGATGCGACTTTTAATGTTGCTGGTGTGGTTTTCCCGCTTATCACGACATACGCCCTGAGTAATGCACTTAACTGGAGTTACAGTTACCTAGCCGTGGGACTGGTTGCACTTATTACCGCAAACGTTACGCTGCTGACTAATTTCGATCTGTGTGAGCCTAAAAGTGATGCAAGCGGCTGTAAAATCGGTGAAAAATCTGAGTGGAACTTCTCAATAATCAGCGCAGGTATCGGTTTATTCCTCGGCATGTTAGCCCTATATACTTTCCTTACATGGGCACCTATGTTCGTTAAAGAGAAGTTTGATATCCCATTTGAGGAAGCGGGTAATATCATCACTCAATACTGGTCCGCGGCGCTTGTCGGTGCCTTAGTCTCAACACTTATCGTTTCCAGAGTCAAAATTCAGCACTTTCTGATGGGGATGATGACCTTAGCGCTAGTGATCACTAGCATCATTGTCACCACAGACAAGCTTGAATGGATGGGATATCTAACCTATGGCTACGGCTTCACCTGTGCAGCACTTTACAATGCTTTTATCGCCTATGGCGTCTCATTTGTGAAGCAAGCCAGTAGTAAAAATGTCTCCTACATCTTAATCAGCGGCAGTGCTGGCGCCATGTTCAGTCCAGCCATCAGTGCGATGTTCGAAACCATTATCGGTCTACAAAGTGTGATGTATGCCATACCAGTGATATACGCCATTATTTTAACCATGTTAGTTGTTTCACGTCGCCAAGCGGCTGAAAACAGTTTAGCTATGGCTTAATTTTGAAAGTAAAAGATCGTATAATCGAGCCCGATACCAATCGGTATAACTTTAACTTCTAGAATGACAGAGATAAGCGAACTGCCATGCGAAAACCGAGAACGATTAGAGTTAAAACGAGAATGCGAAAAATCAAGATGAGACGAGCTAAACGACTCAGTTTGTTGATGATGAAAGCCAGTCAACAACAGGAGAAGCAAAGAAGTTTGTCACTCTCTAAGGTAGCATAAACTACCCTAAAACTAGCCTCGCAAACTTGTCGTTCGCGGGGCTTTTTTAATTATCTCTCCTCGATATAAGCGATCAAACCATCGAGATCGTTAATCACTATCCCCTCCTCCTTATCCCTTAAGATCAGCCCCAGCTCCTCTAACCTCTTCACTGCACGACGATAGACTCTATCAGTGGTGGCAAAACGTTCCGCCTCCAGATAGCACTTAGTAAAACCATCTACAGGTTGATCATTAAGGTATTGGTGATAGAGATCATAAGCGATGTTATAGGCAATAGGGTAGAGCATACGACGGGTCAAAATATCCACCGTATCTTGATAATCAATCGCTATTGCACTGGCAAAAAAAAGGGCGAACATCGGCTTTTGAGTGAGTGCTCTTTGTAGCTTATCGCCACAAATAATCTGAACCTCCAACTCCTCTTCGGCGATGATATCAAGCTGACACAGATAATCGCTAAAAAACTCCATCTCACCAAAAATCTGGGAATCGCACTCCATAGTACCTAACTGAAAGCTACGCGCATTTCTCGCGGTATATCCCATGGAGATCCGCCCTCGCTTAACAAGAATAAGCGTACTCACTTTTTGCCCCTGCTCCATCAATTTATGATGAGCGGGCATTAGACGAGTATCACTGACACAGTCTGCCATGATCTCTTCGATATCATGATGTTCCTGCTGCCAGAGCGAATGAAATCGCCCTTTAGAGAGAGGTTTTAGCTGCATATTGAGTTAAGCGAGTTAAGAGAGAGATGGATATTATAACCCCCTCACGTACGAATGATAAATGCTCCCTTTGCTAACCTAAGTGAGCTTCAAAATCACTCTAATGGTAAATTTGGCCATTATGCTTAAGCCAGCCGCTAACATGCTTTCCTTGGGGGTCATCATGGGTCCAATGAATAACGCCTCCCTTACTGTTGAACTCATATTGACCGTTAAATTCGACAATATCACCTAGAGCAAGAGTTTCAATACGAGGAGAGAGATCAATATTATGGGCAACCAGCAAGGTTTGCTCATTGGATAGACACAGAATAAACCTCTGATGGCGACTGCCCTCATTGTCATCATCAAGTAGCTTAACAACCGTACCAGACGAACTAACCTGCACGCCATTTAGCCTATTTTGATAAGCCTTAGATATAGCATTAACCCCAGTATTTGATATGGAAGAGGGTGTATTGTCTGCGGCAATGATACTGCTTTGTGACAGCTCAAATGAGTCATTAGCTACTCCCGAAGAGCCCACCACCCTGTTATAAGCGAAGCTCGCACCAGCCAATACCAACATCATGATCCCGATGCGATAGAGGATACCTCTCGTCTGCCCCTGAGACTGATTCGCACTTTTTCGGCTGTTAATGGTATCTCTTTGTTGACTTCTCAGACCTTTTTTCGCCTTAGAGTTGGTATCCTCTTCACTCTTACATTCAACACCATCAATATATGCTTCAACAGCATTGAATTTACCGTCTGATTTTCGCTCAAGTTGAAAATAGATAATATCTCCCTCTTTGGGGCGCCTGCTCATATGGCTTAGGGTTGAGGCATGAATAAAGACATCTCTATCTAATTCAGGCTCAGCTTGGATAAAACCGAAGCCTTTATCATCTTTCCAGCGAACTAAGGTGCCTTTGATATTACTCTTCTGCATAAACTCCATTTAACCTACTAATACCAATCGGCATAAAGATGTGATCGCTCAGCGAGAGTTTAGCGCTTCTGAGGCAAGGCAACGAGTGAGGAACATAGTTATTCTACGTTTAAGCTCGTTAACACAGCATCGGATGCGCTAAAACTCGCCTGTAAGGAGTGTTTTTGGCTGCCTACTTCTGCGTTGAATGAACTCACAAGGGAATAACCATTCTGTCATTCATTCGCCTTGAATTAGCTTGCTAAAAAAACTCTGAGTAGATCACTTTCTTATACCGATTGGTATATGACAACCTATCTAATAATAAGAAATGTAACTCTAAAAGACGGTTTTACATAGAAAAATTTATACATTTCTCACACAAGGATAAAGGAGAAGGTCAACCTAACTCATATTACAAATAAGCCCCCTTATGAATAATGATCACTCTAGAAAAAAGTCGATGAAGTACAGCCCTCTTCTTCGTAAACGGCTAGCCAACTCCTCTTTGCTTTCCAGCTCCCTTTGATGAGTGATATAACGGGAGCTAGTTTCCATCTGAGAGACAAACCTCTCTCCAACTCTCTGCCTGTCTCTTTGATTTGGAAATTGCTCTCGAAGCTTTTCAAGTTCAGCATAATCAAACCATATACCGCCACACCCAGGACACTCATCGATTTCAACCAGATGTTCTGGACTATAAAAGTGCCTAGCCATCACCACATCAGTACATTTAGGACAGGAGATACGCTCACTTAAATTCAGTTGTGGCGGCACAAACTGACTAAGGTGCTCAACAAGTACCTGCCCTCTCCTTTCATGTTTCTCATCAAAATGCTCAAGCTCGTGATTATCAAAAAATACACCACCACAAGCTTCAGAGATATCCACAGTGATCCCACCCACTTTCACGGAAGTTAAATCTGTATTGGTTCTAGGGCACTTCATCTTAAATCCTTTAAAAAATATCCATTTTTCCATTTTACGAACCCTCGAATAACAAATCAAACATCCAAATGGTTTCCCCAACACACCAAACTAGACATCTAGATGGCCATTTGTTATGTTCAACTTTCATTCAAATGGATTGGGAAAGATAAGATGAAACTCGAGTCACTGGCACTGCACCACGGATACGAATCGGAAGCCACCACTAAAGCTGCTGCGGTTCCTATCTACCAAACCACGTCTTACACTTTCGATGATACCCAGCATGGCGCCGATCTATTTGATCTTAAAGTTCCGGGAAATATCTACACACGCATCATGAATCCCACCACTGATGTGTTGGAACAAAGATTAGCAGCCATCGAAGGAGGCATAGGTGCATTAGCTGTGGCTTCTGGCATGGCGGCTATCACCTATGCAATTCAAGCATTGACCCAAGTGGGCGATAATATTGTCAGCACCAGCCAACTCTATGGTGGCACCTATAACCTATTTGCCCATACACTCCCTCGCCAAGGCGTCGATGTGCGTATGGCGGCCTTCGATGATTTCGATGGCTTAGAGGCCTTGATTGACGAAAATACCAAAGCACTATTTTGTGAGTCCATAGGAAACCCAGCAGGCAATATTGTCGATATTGAACGCTTAGCCAATATTGCCCATAAGCATGGTATCCCTTTAATGGTTGATAATACGGTTGCAACACCAGTACTGTGCAAACCTTTTGAGTATGGCGCCGATATCGTGATCCATTCATTAACAAAATACATTGGCGGCCACGGCACGACCATAGGTGGCGTGATTATCGACTCAGGTAAATTTGATTGGGCTGCGCAACCTAAGCGCTTTGCCTTACTCAACGAGCCCGACGCCTCCTATCACGGCGTTGTTTATACCCAAGCTTTTGGCCCAGCCGCCTTTATAGGCCGTTGCCGTGTTGTGCCCCTGCGTAATACGGGGGCGGCACTTGCACCTCAAAGTGCGTTTCTACTACTTCAAGGCTTAGAAACATTGTCGCTTCGTATGGAGCGTCACTGTAGCAACGCGCTGACACTCGCTGAATATTTAGAGAAACATCCAAAAGTCAGCTGGGTGAACTATGCAGCCCTACCAAATAGTCCCTTTCAAGATAATTGCCATAAGATCACCAATGGCAAAGCATCGGGGATCATCAGTTTTGGCATTAAATCGACCCTTGCTGGCGGTGGGAAAGAGGCGGGGGGTCACTTTATCGATGGCTTAAAAATGATCTTACGTTTGGTGAATATTGGTGATGCAAAATCACTAGCATGTCATCCAGCTTCAACCACTCACAGGCAACTCGATGCAGAGGAGCTAGCTAAAGCAGGCGTAAGTGAAGACTTAGTTCGAATATCAGTGGGTATTGAGCATATCGATGATATTATTTTTGATGTTGAGCAAGCACTGGAACAGGTAAGATAAACCACGATTAATTGCCTGAGTAGAGTGGATAAAAACTCTATTCGGGTAAAAGATCCCCGTAAAACAGAACCGCTATTTAAAGCTAATAATTGTAGCTAGTCATTCAGCCTAAAAACCACACTTTATGCATGGATAAACTATACTTAAGTAAAGAGATCAACCCTTAGCAAGCGAGTATCTAATGTTACGTCACTCTTTAATTTTAGATAATGAGCCCTCGGCTTTACGTAAGCTAAAACATATCCACCTCTCGACTAAGGTCATCTATCCGGCAATAACCCGAATTGCAGTGGCACTTTATGACTCTGATACTGGTATGGTGCGAACCTTTATCTATAGTGGTGATGACACCCCACTAAACCATTACTACGCACTTTTAAAAGATTGTTACTCGCTAAACCAGATTGCCGAAACACAGCAATCTAGGCTAGAACAAGACTTATCAGTATTTGAAAACAGTAAACATCTACATGCACAGAAAATATTCGAAGCGGGTTTTCGAAGTAGCTACAGTCTACCAATCATCATAGATGATGGCTTAGTCGGATTTATATTCTTCAATGCAGAACAAACTCAAGCATTTGAACCAGCCTGTTTAGATCACCTTGAGTTGGTCGGTAACTTAATTTCACTGGTGATATCCAGTGAGCTGGCTAGCATAAGAACATTGGCATCGACCATGCGAACCGCCATTGACGTTACTCATTTCCGCGATCCAGAAACTGGCGAGCACCTGCAGCGTATGGCCCATTACTCTCGCTTGATCGTAAGTAAAATTGCCGACGAATTCGATCTTGATGATAACTTCGCAGAGCACCTTTTTCTGTTTGCTCCACTGCACGATATCGGCAAGATCACCATTCCTGATGAGATCTTACTCAAAAATGGCAAACTACTGCCAAAGGAGAGAGCCTTGATGCAGACACACAGCATTGAGGGCTATAAACTAGTCGATCGCCTTTTAGAAAATTATCACCTCAATAGTCTAAGTCACACTCATATGCTGAGAAATATTGTTCTCTACCACCATGAAAGCTTAGATGGAAAGGGTTATCCCGAAGGGCTAGTCGGCGATGAGATCCCTATCGAAGCCAGAGTCGTTGCTGTTGCAGATATCTTTGATGCATTAACCAGTGAGCGCCCCTATAAACAGGCATGGAGTAACCAACAAGCAGCAGAGGAGTTAACTAAGCTCGCTGGCGTGAAACTCGATGCCAGCTGTGTGAATGCGCTACTTGCTTCAATGGATGAAGTTGAACTCATTCAACATACCTATCGTGAGAGCACTCTGGCTTAACAAGAACAGTTTAACAAGAGCGACTTAACAAGAATTTCTAAATAAAAGCATTAATAACAACTGATAAAAGTCACTTAACATAAAGCCAGTTTGATTTAGTCATCAAACTGGCTTTATTGGGTTATCGATTAAAACAGTTAACCTTACTGATACCCTTCGACTTTAATATCATCGATGGCGATATCTCCCTTCCAGCCACCAACCGCTTCTGCGCTAAACCTGATGATAATGTCCCCGTCAAAAGAGGTGAGATCCACCTCTTGATATTGATAAGCATCATCACTGCTCCCCTGCTGCTGGCCACTTACTTGAAACAGCCCTAGTTGCCACTGGCCTTGATTGAATACATCCACTGCCAGTGTGCCAATTTCAGCACCATACATATGGTAGTAAAAACTCAATGTTCGTGCCGTTCCACTCACAATACCGCTATCAAGATAAGCCGTGTCTCCCGCGTTATAAGCGTAGTTCTTGGACGTTTCAATATAGGCGTAGGTGCTGCTAGTTACAGCCCCAGAAGTTGGGCCGGTAGAGTTAGATGGCGTTGTCCCCGCTTCAGTTTCCCACACATGACTTGCATCAGCGCTATTACTCCAACCGCTGTTAATGCCTGATTCAAAATCCAGTGAAGTCAGCTCAGAGTGTGTTGCCTCTACAACGGTCAACTCAACTTGGGCCTCAGCCGAGGCACCTTGAGGATCAGACACTCTAACCGCTAAGGTGTTTAGTCCTAAATCAGTATATTGCGGTGTACCAGATATCAAACCCGCGGCAGTTAGGTTAACCCAAGCTGGAGAGGAGATTAAGCTAAAGCTCAGTTCGTCCCCATCTGGATCCATTGCTGAGCTTGAGATATCGCTGCTGTAAGCAGAGCCAACTGAAGCATCGGCGATAACCGTTGGGTTTAACTCAAATTGTGGTGCTTGATTTTCTGCTACAACCTCAGTGCCAAACAGCTGAAGATTATCGATAGCAATATCGCCTTTCCAGCCTCCTGCAGCTACAGCTCGCACTCGAACTCGTACACTTCCTGAATAAGCCGATAGGTCCACATTAGCCTGCCTAAAACTCTCAGTGCTTGCCCCCTGCTGTTGACCTGACAATTGCCAAATATCATTAATCCAGCTGCCATCTTTGAACAGATCCACCGCTAAGCTACCAATATCAGCGCCATACATATGGTAATCAAAACTCAAACGACCAGCACTTATGGTGAACTCAGGGCTTTCGAGCTGTGCTTGTTCACCAGCTGTGTACGCCCCCTTATTGTTGGAGGTTTCAAGATAGAGATAGAAACCTTGACCACCCGCTCCTGAGTCAGGTCCCGTTGAGCTTGATGCCGTACTACCAGAGAGTCGACTCCAATCCCAATCATGGCTACTGCTGTTACTCCACTCCCCTAACCCAGATTCAAAATCAGCTGATGAAAGTAACGTCTCGTTAGTTACCTCGATTAGTACCCTATGACTGGCAGTTACCCCCTCATTATCCGTGACCACCAACTCAACCCAATAGCTACCCGCTGTTTGATAGATATGCTTAGGAGCTTGCTCACTGGATTGAGTGTTGTCACCAAAATCCCATGCCCACGATACCAGTTGTCCATCACTATCTTGGCTTTGGTCAATAAAGTTAATGGTTAAACCTTGAGCGTTATAGATAAAGTTAGCATCGGGTGCTTGATTTACCGAACCAGATGAAACCATTACAGTTTGACTACTGCTATTGCTTGCACCAAGTTCGTCGGTCACACTCAAGGAGACCAGATAGCTGCCACTGCCTTGATAGATATGGGTTGGTGACAGTGCACTTGATGTAGCTCCATCACCAAAGTCCCAAATTGTGGAGATAATTTGGTTGTCAGGATCGTGACTGGTATCGAAAAAGTCGACGCTAAGATCATTACTGCTAAAAGTGAAACTTGATACTGGTGGTAAGTTAGCGTCCCCACCGGTTCTGAACCCCGCCACGGTTGCAGCCGTTAAATTAAGCACTCTGGCATTATCGTGAGTATCAGTGGTTCCCCTGACAATATTTTGAAAGCTTCGGGTAGGATCTGACCAAAAATTCTGTCTGGTGCAACAGCTATTGCTGTTATAGGACATTATTGAGCGCCAACCACCTTGGGTATAGAGGAATCCATGACCAAAAGCGTATGGCGTAGTATTGCTGTCTTTTTCAGGGTTATGGCGAGCTGACATCAGATGGCCTAGCTCATGACCAAACGAGTAATAACCCGTTGCACAACTGTCTTTAACAACCATAAAGGCGGTATCTTCCGAGGCGCCTATCTCTCTTGCTCGGCCGCAGGCGCTGGCATCACCAATTAAAATAGCGGCAACATCGGCGCTGTATTGATCTCTTATCTGATAAACATCATCCATATAGCCATCATTGGGCAAATGAAACCTGTCGAGATCTAAACCATGATCTCCTGACTCAGCGTAGTTAAGCTCGTAACTATGGGCCAACTCCACCTGAGCGTTAACTCCCGAATCGGTAAATCCTTGGTTAGTCTCAGCCACAGCCAGATCAATAAGCGCCTGCATACCCGGATTTTGATTTAACGCCTCACTGGTATAGCCCACCAAAACCCGGATCACAGAGCTGGACGAAGTGGATGGAGCCACAGAAAGTGAAGATGGCGACAGGGCATCAATACGACTTAACGGGCTACTCTTTCCCACTGGCGCATTCTTTCCCACAGGCATAGTAGCGCTATGCTCATCGGGCAACAAAGCCTGATCAATCTCATTTACTTCAACTTGGTTGTTTAGTGAAGGTTTGATCTTAAACAGACGACCATTAAACTTTACGGTTGCCGATAAGAAATCACCGGACTTCACTAAGATTATCTGGTTATCACCAGGCGATTTGGGATTATGTTGATTAACTATCTTCCCCTGCCATACCAAAGAGCCTGACTCTGTCACATAGGAGAGTGACTTTTTAGCGATCAAGACACTTGAATCTGGCAGCTCAAACTTAAGGGATTCTGTTCCTTGGGTAAAAGCTTCAAGCTGCATGGTATAGCGGGTGACACTTTTCACCTCTCTATCTCTAACAATATCCGGCATTGCAGCAGACTTTGCCTGAGAGACTCTCTTTATTATCTCAATATCAGTCTCCACAGCCGAAACGGGCGATATAAACAGACCAGCTAATATCAGAGCTGATAAGTTAAACCTAGTGTGATTAATATTATTGGGGTTACTTGGGGTTCTCATATCTGTATTCCTGTATGTGTAACACACAGCGAACAGCCATCAATACTACGATACCTATTGGTATTATTTGCCAGCACGATCACTAAAGTTTCTAAAAACAGAGCCACGACCAGCTCCTAGATCAGACAGCTAAGCTATAACCGAATAAGGAGTAGAAACACATAAAGTTAACATCGTTTTTTTATCTATTTTTAAAGATATTAAATAGAGGATTTATACGATATAGGCTTAACGAATAACAAAGGGAAAGGATAAGAGAAATTAAACAGTGGAATACACAAACGATGTAAAAAGCGGCAAATATAATAACTCACCGCTCTTATGCGCATCACTTGTAACTTAAACAGATACTAGCAAGCAAATGAATAAGTGTTTAAACATTCGACTAAAAGCGACCTACAACACCAACGCTCATACCAACACCGTCAGCATCAGAGTCTAAAAATTTAGACAGGTTAAAGTTAGCAGAAAAGTTATCAGAGATACGCAGCCAATATGCAGTACGGAGACTAAAGTCATCATTGGCGTCATTGTTATGATAACCAGCCCCTACCGACCATGAGTTATTTACATACCAATCAGCACCTAAGTTAAATGCATCATCTGAATCCGTATGAGTCCAGTTAGCCGTCAAATCCACACCAGCTGTGGACTCTAGGGCAACAAAGCTACGTAGATTTAAGCCATAAACCTCTACCGCATTGTTATCGCCATCTGCATAAAATGCAGATATTGAGGAAGATTCATTAAAGTAATAACCCACTTCACCACGATAAGCATCATAATCTGTATTAAGAAACTCTACACGACCGTAACTGGCTGATACGAACCATTTTGATGCGAATACATAAGTACCATCCACTCTGTAAGCATCGGAGTCATAAATTCCAACATCAAGTTTGCTGTAACTCGCACCTAGATTTGTGGTTTGTGCAAGGAAGCCATTTAACGCATAGGGGCTATTGCTTTGATCTACTGGGGCAATGTAATAACGGTAATTAGCATTCCAAGCACCATCACTCACCTCTTCAGAGTTTGTACTGTAACTTAGGCTTGCTTGATGTTGAAAAGCATTATCTTGTGCAGCAACGGCACTCATGCTTGTTAAACCCAGTAAAATTGCCAGCGATATTGTAGAATTTTTCATCAATTTATTCCCTTATATTTATGAAGCTAGGAGAATAAAAATAGGCAGAGGATCATTAGATTTGAAAATGGTGCAGTTCAATCCGTTGTACTCTTAGATATTTAATTCATTTAAACACCTTCGCTCTCCTAGCGGCGCACACGATAATCTAACTTCACCCAAAAGTGAAACAAAAAAGATAAAAAATGAAACAAACAACCGAAATAATAGAAAAGCCATAAAATAAAACCAAATCACAACAAAAACAAAACATTTAGATGGCTATCGAACTCAATGCTAGTTAAAAATAAAAACCGCAGACTAATATCTGCGGTTTTCTATTTTTACTTGTTCTTCTACATTAACAAAGCTTAAATCTAAGACGCTTAATTAAAAGCGCCTTATATCTGTTAATTAAAAGACAACAGTTTGCTCAGCGGTACAAGTTGTGGTGCCTTCATCACATGCCTTGTAAGTGAAGGTTCCGCCACCTTTGCCTGAAATAGTATCGGTATAAGTTGAGCTTGCTGATGTCGTCGCAATCTTGCTGCCATCGCGATAAAGGTCAACATTACTGCCAGCAGCACCATTAACCGTCAGGTCAACTTTCTTAACACCTTTGCTCTTATAACCGTCGGCCGTTAGCGCGAAATCACCACCAGGTTCTCCACCGCCGTCACCAGCACAACCATTAGCAGTTAAATAAGCATCCGCTGCTGCCGCTTTTACGATACCGTAACCGAAGTAAACATCATTACCCGCCGCGCCACTGTCCATTGCAGTTGCTTTAAGTGCTTCACGAATTTCACTACCTGTACATTGGTTATGGTTAGACCAAACCAGTGCAGCTACACCCGATACCGCAGGGGTTGCCATAGAGGTACCACTCATGAAACCATAATCTGACGTGCCAATATCGATGCTGATATTAGATGCTGCAACAATTGCCGCTCTGTCTTCAAATGCCGCACCAACTGCTGGGATAGTCGTTGTATTTGTATCACCTAAAGTACCGAACAACATACCCGCTTCGTTATTGATAATAACAGCGCCAACACCACCTGAGCTTTCACAGTTTGCCACTTTATCGTGGAAAGAGATCACGCCACGGTCAATAACACAGATATTACCGTTTGCACCGCTATCGGTAGCTTCAGCTGTGCCCATATAGTAAGTACCACCAGCAATCGCACCTGAGTTTTCCATTGCAGAGCTTGCGTATGCAGCGCCATCAGCAGACATATTTGATGCTGTTGCCATACCCGCTGGGTACGTTGATAAAGTGTCTACACCACCCGCGGTCACTTCAACACAGATAGTCTCATCTGTGGTCGCTCGCTTACCGCGACCTGAAGTACATGAAGGGAATTGAGAAAAGTCAGCAATATTATTATCGGCATCGTTAGCGCCAATCATCATTACTGATGGATAGCCTGCCGGGTATGAACGTACGTTATTACCGTCATTACCCGCGGCGGCAACCACTAAACCGCCAGCATCAACAAAAGATTGAAACGCATTGGATTCAGTAGAGTTAGAACCACCACCACCTAGACTCATGCTGATAATATTTGCGCCAGCTGCACTACATAGGTCTGCAGCATGAGCAAGATCTGAAGAGTAACCCCAGCCGTCAGCATTAAATACCTTGATAATATGCATATCCACGCCAGGTGCCATACCAACCACACCAACACTGTTATCAGCTGCACCAATGGTACCAGCAACGTGTGTACCGTGTGGTCCACCGTTCTCATTCCAGTTGCCTGTGCCAGAATCATTATCACCAGAGATATTATTCCACTCAAAATCTGTATTGCTCGCATCTAGACCAGAGTCGATAACACAAACCTTCATGCCTGCACTTGCGTTAAACGCAACTTGGTCTGCTTGAGATTGGTAAACAGCATAAGGGGTCACTTGCTGTGTCATTGGGTTGCCCGCATCATCACTGTATGCAGACATCAAATGACGACGCTGATCCGCTTCTACAAGCTTAATATGTGGGTTATTCAATAAACCTTTTACTTGAGATAGGTCTTTACCAGCAAATGTTGCCGAAATAAAACCATTACCATCAAGGTGGATCTCAGCGCCAAGTCTGTTTGCTAAGGCCTTAACAACGCCTTTATTGCCGTTGTCTACTTGAATAATGTAACGATTGTCATCTGCTGTTGCGGTCGTTGATACACTCACTGTCAGGGCAATAATCGCTCCCGCAATTTTTGATAATTTCATTTAGTCTCTCCGTTATTTTTTTAGTATAGAGTTACTGTTAAATCTAAAAATAGCGCGATATTTTCGGCTACGACGATAGCCATCTACGCTATTTTTGATTATTCACACAGCCGAATCTATCAGAAGAGAATTAACTTAACAATAAGTTAACAACAATAAAACAAATGTAAATTTAACTGTGGACAAGGAGCAAAATGACGTTTTACCTGCTCACTTGAAGTGATTACTGTAAGGCTAAAGTCATCAAAAATACTTAATAACGTTAAATAATTTCTACCCAACTTGAAGCTAATAGCGATTAAATTAATGCCATCAACATCACACCATGTTATTTTTTACTCTATCGACTCCCATCAGGCATCAGATGCATGTTTAGTCCCAACACTTTCTCTTTTTTATCCCTACTCACCAAAAACAATCAACGAGACTGGTTCAAATCCAACCAAACTCAATATGAATCAGAAGTTCGAACACCTGCACTACAATTTATCGAGGCGATGCAGCCACACGTTCTTACCCTCTCCCCTAGATTAGTCGCCCTGCCTAAAAAAATAGGCGGCAGCTTAATGCGCCCCCAAAGAGATGCTAGGTTCAGTAAGGATAAGACCCCCTATAAAACCAATGTCGGCATTCAATTCAGGCATTTTCAGGGTAAAGATGTCCATGCACCGGGACTCTATATCCATATTGCAAACGAGGGGTGTTTTCTGGGTGCAGGAATTTGGCATCCAGATTCAAAGGCGCTCAATAAGCTTAGAACCTGTATCGATGAGAACCCCAACGCCTACAAGAAAGCACTCGCCCAATTACGAGCAGCCGGTTTTGAAATGGAGGGAGACAGCTTAATAAGGCCCCCCAAAGGCTATGACAAGACTCACCCTATGTTGGATGAATTGAAACGCAAAGACTTTATCGCTATCAAACCCATTAATGCCAAGCAGATCTATGATAAAAACTTCGTGAGCTTATGCGTTAAAGAGTTTGAGCAAACTCAGAAACTAATGGGTTATTTATGCTTTGCACTGGATCTGGATTACTAAGAACAGTAAATAATATAGCTAAACAAATAGTGGAGTATCCAGCTAAGGCTACTCCACCTACTTTAGGCTTTTAGCGAGATGAGATAGCTTTTCAGTACCCTAAAGGCATCATCAATCACCTCATACTGACCCGCTTTACCTAGCACCCGTATTCCCTGCATCTGCATCAGCAGAAAGCGACTAACTTGCATAGAATCTACCTCGCTAGTTATCTCACCGACTGATTTTGCATAAGCAAGGTTGTAATTGAATCCAGTCAAAATTCCATCAAAAAGACGCTCGCACTGCTCTTTGACCACATCATCAGAGATTATCTTTTCCAAGATCGCATTCTGTAAAAAGCAGCCATATTTCTGATCTTTTTGAATCGCAACAAAGCTCTCAATATAGGCCAACACTCCATCAAGTCCACTATTCTCAACCATAGGTGTTAGCTTAGGCTGTGAATACTGCTCTAAGTAATATTTAAGCGACTCTCGATATAGAGTGAGTTTATCACCATAGGTGTTGTAAAGACTAAAGCGGTTGATCCCAAGGTGAGAAACCAGATCGGCGATCGATGTAGCTTCATAACCTTGCTGCCAAAACAGCTCCATGGCCAGTACTAACTTCTCCTCTCTATCAAAACCACAACTTCTTGCCATAGATCTTTTATCTCTTATCTAGTTTAAATTTATTCTTGACCGAACGTTTAGCTATGGTTTAGATTCTAACCTAACCGATCGTTCAGTTAAAGCAATTAATGCTATTAAAGCTACCAATGAGAAGAACAAATCATGAAATTATATGAATTAGCCCCAACCCCAAGCGCTAGACGAGTAAATATTTTCCTTGCAGAGATGGGGATCGAAATCGATAGAGTGAATATCGATATACGTAGTGGCGAGAACTTAACTGATGAATTTAAGGCGATGAGCGTCAATGGTCGCATCCCACTCTTAGCACTAGATGATGGGCAAACCTTATGTGAGTCTGTTGCCATCTGCCGTTATTTTGATGAGCTGCATCAGCCAAAAAATTCATTATTTGGCACCACACCAATCGAGAAAGCAAAAATCGAGATGTGGCAACGTATCTGTGAACTTCAAGGCTTGTTCGTTGGCTTTCAAGCATTTAGAAATATCACTAAGATTTTTGAAGACAGAGAAAACTGCGTGGAAGCTTGGGGAGAGGAATCTAAACGCAGACTAATAGATTTCCTACCTACTCTAGAAACACAACTGAGCCAGCATCAATTTATTGCAGGCAACAGCTTCTCTATTGCTGACATTACCGCCTATGCCATGATGACTTTCATTCAAAATCTGGATATTACCCCAAGCAAAGAGCAAGTTAATTTAACCCGTTGGCTACATGAAATCGAGCAAAGGTCATCGGTTCAAAGTGTTAATGCGGGTAACAACGCCTAACTCATTCCCTAAATTTAAAGTTTAATTGAAGACTTATTCGTACTTTGGAGCCACTATGATAGACCTCTATACAGCAGCAACCCCTAATGGTCATAAGATCTCTATCGCTTTAGAGGAGATGGGACTCGAATACAGAGTTCATCACCTAGATCTGATGCAAGCCGATCAGAAAAAGCCTGAGTATTTAGCGATAAACCCTAATGGGCGGATCCCAGCAATTATCGACCGAGACAATGATGATTTTGCCGTCTTTGAGTCAGGTGCTATTTTGCTCTACCTGGCAGAGAAAACAGGTAAATTGCTCCCTACTAATCCTAAAAAGCGCTCCCAAGTGATCCAATGGCTGATGTTCCAGATGGGTGGTGTGGGGCCTATGATGGGGCAAGCAAATGTGTTTCACCGCTACTTCCCAGAGAAGATCCCCGCAGCAATCGAGCGATATCAAAATGAGAGTCGTCGCCTATTTGAGGTGATGAACCTGCAATTATCAGATAACCGCTATTTGGCTGGAGATGAATACTCCATCGCCGATATCTCCACTTGGCCATGGGTACGAATTTATGAGTGGAGTGGTGTCGACATTTCAGGGCTAGAACATCTTCAGCGCTGGATGGATGAATTAGCCGAACGAAAGGCCTGTCAAATAGGCGTTATCACTCCACCACCTTCGGATCTCAGTGATAAGGAGCGAGCCGAGCAGATAAGTAAAATGGTTTCGAGGTAAATTAACCTATTTAATCGCTTATTAGACTAACGCGACACGATAAAAGAGCAGCGCTATAAGGCTGCTCTTCACTAAATTCGGTACTGCTCTGATAACTGAGTCAGGCCAACTTATATGAGATAAGATAGAGCTGCTCAGTATCTGGATAAACTGAACTAATGATCTCTTTAAGCTTCGGCAAAGGCAGGTACTCTTGCTCGGCATGAAACTCATTGATCTCGCTAAATTGAAGCGGCTCCACCGACAGTATTTCGATATCACAAACTTTAATATCGGTTTCCAAAGTAAACACTTCAACCTGAGTGCCTGGAACATAGTGACACTCTGATTCATCCCGTATGGTGATGGTCTTTTTCCCCGATACGACAAAGGGGGTCAAAAATTCAAAAAAAGTAATTTTTGTTGGCGCAGCTTTCATCTTCAAATCCACAGTTGAACTCATATACTCACTTTATCACTTACAGTATTCAGAGAGCATCAGGCTAAATCGTCAAGTTAAGAGCCTATTCTACTCAGGTTTTAAGCCCTACTAAAGCAGTATTGGTTTCAGATAAAAGTCTCTTAATCTTTGTAAGTTTTTAAAGCTGCTTGTTTGTTAATTGTTGTTAACTGAAACTTATTTAAGCTGTTGATAAGGTATGTTTTTATTAATTGTTCGCTCTCGGCAAACCTTAGGCTAGGATGCATCACAAATACGTAAATACGTATCCTTACATTTAGGAACTAAGAGCATGACTCCACAAGAACAAGAACTGATTCAAAACGTAGCAAATAAATTAAAAGCCAGTCCAAGCAAAGCCAAAGATCTTGATGCAGAAAACCTCATCAGCCAAGAGATCGCCTCTCAAGAGGATATCGTCTACAAGTTAACTCAAGCGGTTCTTGTACAAGAGATGGCGCTTAAGGAGCTTAAGTCAAAAAGTGACTTTTTAGAGTCTCAAGTTGAGCATTTCAGAAAAGAGTCTGAGCGTGGCACCTTAAGTCGCATGATGGGTGGAACGAATCCAGCTCCAGTGCAGCCACAACCCGTGCGCCAACCAAGTGCTTTTGGTAGCTTTATGCAAACAGCAGCGGGTGTTGCAGCTGGTATGGTTGCAGGTAACTTAATCAGTAACGCCCTTTTTGGCGAAGATGAGCCTACGGCAGAAGCGACACCAGAAGTTGCACCTGAGACTGAATCATCGCCAACAGAGACAGCTGCTGCAGAAACAGCGGCACCTGAAGATACAAGTTCTAGCTTCTTAGACAGTAACTCAGATTTTGCCTCTGAATATAGCGAGCCAAGCACCGACTTTGGTAGCGATACTTTTGCTAATTCAGGTTTTGGTGGCGATGAGAGTTTTGGTGGTTTTGATGATGGCGGCTTCGGCGACGACGAAGATTTTTAATCCATTAAAATAGTGCTAACTTATATCAGGCTGCAGGGTCTCTGCAGCCTGAACATCTTGATGATAAAAACTCCCCCTTCTGCCCATCACTGCAAAAAAGATGCTCAATCATCTTTTATTAATAGCCATGCCGACTCAATGGCAGAGATCTTGCCCCTAATACCACCAGGAGCATCCCGAGAGTCCAGTTGATTAACACAATAGTTCTCACTATAGTGCAGCTCAACTTCATCACAGCTGATTGAAAAGGGAGGACCATCCATCAAAGTTTGATCATAAGTGTAAATCACAAGTAGCTGAGGAGCCCCGCACGTAATATCGATAAGGTGCGAGGAGTACCGCTTTCTCATCTCAAAAGGCAACGCAACCAAAGCAGCCCTGTCATAAATGCCATCTACCGCTCCAACTAACTCAGAGGACAAGGCAAAAATATCACCTACAAATAGATCAATATTAGCAGCCCGATATAAAGTGAAGTCCCCCACTTTGGTCACGTTCGGCGTGAGCCCTAATGCTATAAAAAGCGCCTCTACAGCTTGTTGATTCAGCTCAACACCGACAACCTGATAACCACAACTAAGAAGATGCTCAATATCCCGGGTTTTACCGCACAAGGGAACCAGTATCCGGCCACCTCTTCTCACCCCCAAGCGGGAGAGGTGCTCCGCTAGGAAGCAGTTTATCTCTTGCTCGTGAAATGCTATTTCCCCCCTCTCCCACCTTTCATGCCAAAAACTTGCTTTCATACTGCCTCCTTAATCGTTGAGTTTCCTGTTCCAGTTCCTATTCCAACTCAGTTCTGAACTCAGATTAAAAACAGCATACAAGTTAAAGTCGACTTTAAGTCAAGAGCCCGCTACTCTAAAAGTTAACCAAGGCTCATAAAAGAGGCTTGCAGAAAACACAGAGAAAAAGTTGACAAGAAAATTGGAGAGAAAATGGATATCGCTGAGGTTGCCAAAGCTACCGGACTCCCCGCTTCAACATTAAGGTATTATGAGGAGAAGGGGTTGATACGCTCAAGTGGCAGAAATGGACTACGAAGAACCTATCACCCAAAAGTCATAGAGCAACTCGCCTTAATCTCTTTAGGCCGCAACGCAGGTTTTTCGCTAGATGAGATAGGAAAAATGTTTACCGCAGAAGGTCCCGACATTAACCGCAAGCTGCTACTGGCCAAGGCTGATGAATTGGACAGAAAGATAGAGGAGTTAGCCACCATGAGTAAAGGGCTGCGTCACGCCGCCGCTTGCAAGGTACCTAACCAATTAGACTGCCCTAAATTTCTTCGCATCCTGCGTATAGCAGGCAAAAACCGCTCTAGGCATTCAAATATATTGAAAAGATAATCTCTATTTTCTTTTTTCCACGGATTTATTTAGGCGCTAAGCCTTTCTACCTGCTACGGGTTCGCTGATATTTTCAATATCAACCAAGTTCCACCTTAAGCCCTTGTTTCGATAGATCCGCTTTTTAAGTTGCGTATAATCAGCAACATCATGTTCAAGGCGCTGGCCCACCACAATACACTTCAATATTGAATCAGAGTGATTAATTAGCTTATGGGGCAGACCACCAGCACGGTAACCAATAAAGTCACCGGAAGTGACCACAAACTTCTCATCACCAATCCAAGCTTCAGCTTCCCCTTCAAGGATATAAACACACTCCTCCTCATGGTAATGAAAATGCAGCTCTGTCGATTCACATCTAGGGGCTATCTCCACAATATGGAAACCGATATTCAGTAAACCAGTTAGATCCCCCAAAGACTTATTCAAGCGCTGAGCATTATCATTTAAAAAATGGATTTTATGCACACCATCAAGTTGCTCAATCTCAGCTTTTCTCACTAAATATCTATCCATAACTCCCCCAAAATCCTTCATAACATTCACACCTAGTGCCAATCAGTATCAAAGTATCGATAGGGACGAGCTTTAGCAAGGTTAGGCTTTAAACGTTAATAACGGCCAGCATGTCTTCATCCATCCCTACTTCAGTGAAACCAAAGCTTGAATAAAAATCTTTTGCAACTGGGTTTTTAGGGTTGTAACAGATCTCAATCTCCCTAAGTTTTGTAGACTGTTTAATCTCATTTAAAGCTAAATCTAAAGCTTTTCGACCTATACCCTTGTTTTGGAATTTTTGATCAATCATAAAGCGCCAAATAGATGTTTTCTCTGATGTTTCATGAACCCACATGAAAAAGCCCACGAGCTCTTTATTTGCGTAAATAGCACGGGATTCGTAACCCTCAAAAAGAGACTCGACAAGTGACCATGTATTTTCTGCAACAAGAGCTTCCTGCTCTTTAGACACTTCCAGCTCACAAACCTGTTCATAATTTTTTCTTGTAACAGGTTGAAGTAATACTTCCACTAACTACTCCTTAACTAAAATAAAGCTAACTAAAATCAAGTCCGCTTATACTAATCAACAACATAACGACTGTAATGTACATTATCAATATTCTACCTACGGCTAAAGCTTACCTAATTAATCTAACCAGCCATTAAATGATCACGTTCACATCCATTATTCTTTTCTTCGACTTGAACTCAGAGTTATCAAAAATAACGTATTGCCGAGAAACTTAGAAACAACGGGCTCCAACCCTCAATAACCTACTTAATAACTTACTCAATACCAAAACTCAGTCAGATGCTAAAAACCAGAAAATGTAATCAGCCTTAATTCCAAGACTCCACCCTCTCCTATGAGCAGAACTCTTCTGTTATAATCCCACCTAACCAGCCTATCTAAACAACTACCCATGGTCGACGCCTTGAATACAAGCCAAACTCGCTCAACAGAGCCATCAGCTGACGCACTCTCTTTTGATAACCTGCAAGCCGATACGCCGGCTCAAAAACGTGCATTAAGCTATGCCAATACCATCTATCAGCTGTTTCATCAGGTGATGGATAAGCAGCAGCCTGCCGATCGGGTTGTAGGTGAATATTTCAGGGTAAATAAGAAACACGGCTCTAAAGACAGACGAGTTATCCGAGAAAGCCTGTTTGCACTGTTTCGTTGGTGGGGGTGGTTACGAAAGTTCGACTCTCAATCAGAAATTGAGCAGACTTGGCTTATACAATTAACCATTAATGCCCGTTTAGAATCTCACCCGTGGAGTGAATTTATCTCAGCGTGGGAGACGTTTGCAGGTTTAGTTAGCATAAATTCAGCCCCTGAGTTTAGCCATATATCACAAAGAGCCACTTGGTTAAATGAGCAGTTCTCTGAACATTGTTTCACGACCGACGAGCTCGTTCCCGATTGGTTTTGGGAGGTCTGCCCAAGTGAGAATAGTGAGCAGCGTTTAGCATTAGTTGAGTCGCTCTCATCTCGTCCACCTATCTGGGGACGGGTACAGAATATCGACCTTGATGACGCCATTCAATCTCTGCAAAAATTAGATATTCCAGCTAAAGGTTGTGAGTTTTTCAGCGACAGCATCAACCTTGGTAATAAGAATATTAACCTTAATGGGCTCTCTCTTTATAAAGAGGGTGAACTTGAGATCCAAGATCTTGGCTCTCAAGTTGTTGGCCAACTCTGTCAACCTAGAGCTGATGACAACTGGTGGGATACGTGTAGTGGCGCAGGTGGTAAAAGCTTACAAATACGCTCGCTAATGTTACAACAATCTCAAGAGGCTCAAGGCAGTATTATCGCTTCTGATATACGTAGAAAGCCCCTAGAGGAGCTGGCGAAAAGAGCAAAACGTGCTGGCTTTAAGAAGATCACCACATCCCCTTGGAAATCAGATGAACTCCCAGTACCTCATGCTCACTTTGATGGGGTGTTAGTCGATGCTCCCTGCAGTTGCACTGGCACTTGGCGACGTAACCCAGATATGCGCTGGATAGACACCATAGACACAGTGCTAGATAAGCCGAGTTTACAGCTGGATATTTTAACTCGATCCAGCAAAGCCGTGAAAGCAGGTGCAACTTTGGTCTACGCTACATGCTCACTCTCTCCTTTGGAGAATGAAGAGGTGGTCAAGGCCTTTCTGGCTCAACACAGTGATTTTAGCCTAGAGATAACCACTCACCCCTTTACTGGCGCTAAAGACACCATGCATACCGTAGTCCCTTATCAGGCAGATACTGATGGTATGTTTGTCGCACGGATGCTCAAACGTAGCTAATGAGCAATCTTTACCCTGCTGCAGATAAGCAGACAATAGATAAAGGCGGCTTTGGCTGCCTTTATCATCAAACTGCGCAGTGTCATACTCCTGTCATCTCGCCTAATTAATATCCAGACAATACATATCTATCAACACTCAATAATTGGATATAAACAATGTCAAACTTCTACGACAATGATGATCTTCTCTGGGACAGTGAAATAGGTGAGGAGACTCGCGATAAACATAAGAGTAAACGAAATAAGCATAATCGCAGACAATTATCAGATCAAAAACGTCAAGCTTTCGAGTCTGAGCAAGCTAGCAGATCGACCTACCACTCTTAGTCAAATATAGATCTTCTCCTATAGATTTATACCAATCAGTATAAGAAGTTGATCTACTCAGAGTGTTTTTTGGCAAACTAATTCAAGGCGAATGAATGATAGAATGGCTGTTCCCTTGTGAGTTCATTCAACGCAGAAGTAGGCAGCCAAAACACTCCTTACAGGCGAGTCTTAGCGATTCTGATACTGCGTTAACGAGCTTAACCGTAGAATGACTATGCTCTTCACTCGTTGCCTTGCCTCAGTACCGCTAAACTCTCGCTGAGCGATCAAATCTTTATACTGATTGGTATTAACCACAGCCTCAACAATATTCTGGCTTGATGTTCTGCCCTCAAAACTCATGCAGTCTCAAGCCTTAAAAAGGGATAGAGCCATCTCTTTTTTATCACTACTTCTCTCCTGCTAAATTTGATTATTCCCAAATCTCTTATATCCTAAATCATTCATACGTAAAGAAATAACCATGTTAAGCCAGCATCCGTTAGAGATGTAATGCTTGCCATACTAAGGAATAAAAAAATGGAACAATCACGTCCAAATTTTATCTACCCTTCGGGCTCCATGTTAATGCACTCTCCCCTTATTCTTAATAAAGCTGATATGTATGGCTTTTTTATGAAAGGCAAAGAGAAAAACCTGCAAAAATCTATCGATACCAGTCTCAACCAAGTCGCAGGAAGCAGCATGTACTTTAAGGTGCTCTCCCCCTATGTGCTGACCAGTTTTACTCGAGTCGATAAAGCTTACTCTGCTTATCCTCAAGACCGAGATAAAGGCTGGCTCCAGGAGACTGATATTATCACTTGGGTCATGGTAGGCCGAAAAAACAGCGCCACAAGCGACGACATAAGCCATGTATATTTTCATCCACTGCATATCTTCGTCAATGACGCCATGGCCCTAATCAATGGGCGAGAGCTCTTTGGTTACCCTAAATATATGTGTGAATATGAGATGCCAATGCCTGGGCAACCTCTCACTAAGCTCAGCCTGGCGGCAAAGAGTTTTAAAACCTTCTCAGCAGAAACGGAGCTGGCAATGCATCCTCTGTTAGAGGTGAACTGTGAAGCTAAAGAGGAGGAGCAACTATCAACAGCTGAGGCCATTAGCCAGACTTGGCAGTTATTTAAAGATCAGACCGATTTTATTCCTGAACTGGATAAGCTAGGTGAAGAGCAGCTCTTTAGTTTGCTGTTTAAACCTGCCATCGATCAGGTTTTTCTTAAGCAGTTACCTGACTCATCCGGTGATAAAGCGGTTTACCAAGCAATCACCGCCTCCCCCGCTAAAGTGAACAAGGTGCATTCGCTCTCTCTACTTGAAAATGATCTACTCGCTACCGTATTCGATAATGACAGCTTTCCACTGAAAGAGTCACTTGGGGTTGAGCTAGGCGAGCAACATGTCCTGCTACCCTACCATGTTAATTTTGATTTCGAAGTACCAGCAGGCGAAGTACTTGTCGATAACTCAGTACTAAAAAAAGAGAAGATCGCTATTTTAGGTGGTGGGGTCGCCGCCATCACTGCAGCCGCCTGCCTCACGGAGCAACCAGGGTGGCAAAACCGCTATGAGATAGATATCTATCAGATGGGATGGCGCATTGGTGGCAAAGGTGCCAGTGGCCGCAATGCCGAATATGGCCAACGAATTGAAGAACATGGGCTGCATATCTGGTTTGGTTTCTACCAAAATGCTTTTAACTTGATGCGGAAAGCTTATGAGGAGTTAGACAGACCTGCAGGAACCCCACTAGCAACCTTTTTAGATGCTTTCAAACCACATAATTTTATTGTACTTCAGGAAGATGTGGGCGGTGACTCAGACAGTTGGCCGATAGTATTTCCCGAGCGAAGTGGCCTTCCTGGAGATAGCACAGAAACCTTAACTTTATGGAAGGTGGTAAAAGCGGCCTTTAGCTGGATCCGACAGTGGCTCTCGGATATGGATGAGATACTCGATGAGTCAAACAGCGAGTCAGCGAAACCTATTCACTGGTTTAGCGAGGAGTGGTTTGAACGTCTCAATGACAAGATAGAGGACTCCCTTGAAGATGCAAGAGAGAGCTTATCCACACTGGGAGATAAGCTTGAATGTCACTTTAATCAGCTTATTGGACGTGAGTGCGATGATCACGCTCACCATGATGACGAGGGGTTGATCGAAAGCGCGGTAGACAGTCTCAGGGCTAGGCTAGAGGAGCGCTTCATCGATAAGCTAGAAACGAATGATGAGCTGCGCCGTCTCTATATCGCCGCCGATCTGGGACTCACCATACTCAAAGGTATGTTTGCCGATGATCTGTTTGCAAAAGGCTTCGATGCCATTAACGATTATGATTACCGAGAGTGGCTAACTAAGCATGGAGCGAACCAAACTTTCACAGTTGACTCGGCACCGGTTAGAGGTTTTTACGATCTGGTCTTCGCCTATGAAAAGGGAAACTTTGATAAACCTAACCTCGAAGCAGGTACCATTATTCGCTCCATGTTACGTATCGCATTTTGCTATCAGGGCGGCGTGATGTGGAAAATGCAAGCAGGCATGGGAGATACAGTATTTACCCCCTACTATGAAGTGCTTAAACGTCGAGGAGTCAAATTCCACTTCTTCAATCGCGTCGATAATTTGGTCTGCGAAAACAGCAGCATTCAAGCCATTGAGATAACCGAGCAGGCTCAATTAAAAGAGGGCGTGAATGAGTACAACCCTTTTGTCGATGTAAAAGGCTTAGACTGCTGGCCAAGTGCACCAAATTATGAGCAACTCAATCCAGAGGAAGCTGAGCTACTTCAAGACAAGAATATCAATTTAGAGCACTTTTGGAGTGACTGGGAGCAGGAGTACCAAGCTAAGTTCAATCAACCACTCCCCACTAAACGACTCGAAAAAGGGGTCGACTTTGATCAGGTGATCTTTGGTCTCTCTATTGGCTCAGTTCCCCATGTGGCCAGTGAAGTTATCACCCAAAGCCCGCCTCTGGCTCAGGCGGTAGATAAGGTGCAAACCGTGGCGACTCAAGCTTATCAACTCTGGCTAAATCAGGACCTTGAAGGGATGGGTTGGCCGCTCAAAACCGAAGATAACCAAGAGCCTGTGCTATCAGGCTTTACCGAACCCTTCGATACTTGGGCCTCCATGGGTCAGCTGCTCGATAAGGAGGATTGGCCAAGCGATACTGAGCCTAAAAATGCCAGTTACTTCTGCTCTGCCCTACCAGTCGATAGCTACCCTCCCCAAAGCGATACTCAGTTTGCACAGCAAAAAACTGAGGAGGCTAAAGCGGGCGCTATCGGTCAACTTAAGGCTCAGATCCATAAACTCTGGGGCAATGTGGGAGAAAGCTTCCCTTGGCAATGGCTGCACGACCCACAAAACAGACAAGGTGAAGCTAGATTCGACAGCCAATATTGGCGAGCAAATGTTGATCCATCTGAGCGCTATGTACTCTCGGTCAAGGGCAGTAGTCAGTACAGAATCGATACCGATGGTACAGGGATAGATAACCTCTTTGTTACCGGAGACTGGATTAAAACGGGCATCAATGCAGGGTGTGTTGAGGCCGCGACGATGGCGGGAATGCACACATCCAAAGCCATTAGTGGCTATCCTAAAGTGATTAAGGGGGAGAAAGACTTCTAATTTTACCCATAGTTAAAAGTGCTGGGCTTAGCGATAACAGCTCAGCACTTTCTACTACTCAATGACAAAACGCTTTTAAACCAAGGTCTCATCTTGTATCGACATCTGTTGCAGCTGATCTTCACGTCGCTTAGCTGTTTTACGCTTGTACATATCTCTGTCGGCAGCTCTTAACCACTCACTGGCATCTTTTGCCTCACTGCTAAAGGCATAACCGTAACTAATCCCAGTCTCTTTATACACCTGATTCGATATGGAGCTAGATAACTCCTCAATCTTCTTCAATATGTCAGCAAGTTGCACCTCTGAAACCAAGATAACAAAATTATCGCCACCTATTCGAAACAGCTTCGCTCTCTCCATTAAATCACAGCTATTTTTCAACTCTTTAGCTGCATGTACCAACAAACTGTCTCCTTCATGATGCCCCAAGGTATGGTTAACCTGCTTTAACCCATCTAAATCGAGTAATATCAGTGCTAGGCTCTTCTTAGCGTCCTCTCCAAAAAACGTTTCAGACAGTAGGTATTCATCAAATGCATGCCGGTTAGGTAACTGAGTCAACTTATCTTGTCTTGCCTTCTCCCAAGCAACCCCTAAGGTTTCGATATAACTTTGTCGCTCTTCAGACAGAAGCTTAATCTTATAAGCTAAGGCTAAAGACAACATTAAGGCATCAACTGTGCCACCAATTAAGGTTGCAAGCTCTGCGTTCTCAATAAAGTCTGATGTGATCCCCATATTGCCCGGCAAAATAATCACAGCAGGTAGCAGTAGGCAGGTAAAAGCAAAAATAAAGTAACGGGCAGGATAAAAACCTTTAATCAAACAGACATTACCACAGGTAATTGCCAGAGCAATCCAAAGCATGATCAACACTGATGCGATAAGCGCCGTATAAGAGAGTAAAAATATACTGGTAGGCAAGGCAAGAATACAGGTCCACATCAAGAGCTTACTTAATCGCCATAACTTAGGCGAGTACTCAGGAAGTTGAAGGAAATGTTTATAAAATAGAATATTGAAGATCGGTAACCCAATAAAGAACAGGTGGTGGATCTCTAAATTATGGAATCCCCAAAGGTGAGCACCAAGGTGAAAAGTGAGCGCCCAACCAGTGAAGTAGGTGATCACATAGAGCCCATAATAGAGAAAGGCGCGGTCGCGAATAGAGAAGTAGATAAGCAAGTTGTAGCAGGCAATAAACAGCAAGCCCCCTAGACACAACATCACCAACATGGCTTCCATATCTGAACTGTTCTTATAAGCACCGTAAGGCTCAAGCTCTACCTTAGGCACAGATGAGAAGTAGCGACTCTCCATTCGAATGACAAACCAATAATCAACGTCATAATGAAGCTCGACCTCACGGCCATAGCTAAACAGAAACTCATAAGGCGCAGAGTAGCCACTATGGTGATATTGAGAACTGCCATCATTCCCTAATAGGGTGTAGTCCAATGATTCAACAATGGAGTTACGAACATTAATCGCCCACTTAGTCTCACGGCTATAGCGATGGACAGGGATCACCATCCAATAACTACCGCCAGTCAAACTAATTGAGTCTGCTTTATCTAATGTCGACATCCAGTCAGTGACTTCTGCGTACTCTTTAGGTGCACTTTGGTTGTCTTTTGCATAAAAAAGAAAGGATTGATCTAACGAAGGAGCCCCGATAGATGAAAAGCTGCAGCCTATAAGACTAAAAAACAGGAGCAAGCATACAGTCACTCTGTAACTCATTAATTATAAATCCTTGATAAATAAAATACTCAACAGCCAAAAAATACAGGATTCAGAATGCCAGGGAGTGACTAAGTTTAAGGTTGCAATTTGCTCCTGCTTCACAACGAACTCACCATCCCTGATGACGACATTATAAGGTAATAGTAAGCAGTTCTCCGCTGCCCTACCCTATAAACAAAACATTACCATAACAAACATAGATCAATTCTATTAACATGAAAGGGATAATACAATACTCTTGCCAAGATAAGAGTCACTCCATTTTCACCTGAAGCCCTCTTAAACCTTAACGTCTATTCCTATCAATCACTTATTAAATATAAGGTTTAAAACTATTTATGTTGCTAATTGTACACAAAAATGTCGAAGAGACGCTACAAAGTAGCGTTCAATAAGTCAGTTCACTGTTGTCTTATGTTGAGATCGAGTGATCACTTAAGCTAAAAAGAGGAGGAGTTTAGCCCATCACAAGTCGGCAATGGGCTGACACAATTGGAGAAAAGAAAAGATTAAAGCGAGCTAGTTCTGAATTTAAAACCTTGCCCTTGCGCCAATATAAAACCCGCTATCGAAGGTTGAGTTATCGGCATAATCGTATTGAAAACGAATATTTCGATAGCCAGCAAATAATGCCAAACTTGGGTTTAACTGAAACTGCATTTTACTGTCGAGCTCATATTGCCCATCAACACTACCAAATGACAGTACCGAAGGTGCGTAGTATCCAGATGCATGAAATGACAAACTGGAGCCGAGATCCATTTTGTAGCGCCCACCAACACCCACAGCACTACCATTAGCACTCTGCTTAGCCCACACATATGAAAATTTAGCCCCAACTTCAAAATGGTGGATCCCCGCATCATGAGAAATATGCATCGCAGCTGAGGTTAAATGGCCGCCATCATTGGAGTAGATATAACCAAACACGGCATTGGTATTCTTATTTAAATCGATAGCAAGATCAGTTGAAATAACATCATCGTTTAAACCGACACTAAAATCATTGGCAAAAGCTGTCACTGAAACAGATGACAAAATTAGCAGGCTACTCAATAAACTTAATCGCATAAAAGTCTCATATTTACTGTTTTGCGGATAGTACCAAACTTAGTAGCAACCTCCACTACCTTGCTCTTTTTAAAAATAAAAACATTAGTTAACCACTACATATCTACAAAGCATCAGTAACACAGCCCTCAGCGTAAGCATCATAAGCAACATATAGATTAACCTAGCAACAAGATGTATCTCTTATCAGCTGAACACTTTAAATATAATTGCGCACAACTTATTGGCTTGCAACTCTTTTCGTTTTATACTCAACAGGCATTGAGAATATGGAGAGATAAGATGACAACTAAAATTTGGGATTTTACGGTTAATGATATTCAGGGGGCTGAAAGCTCGCTTACTGACTTTAAAGGTAAAGTACTTCTGATCGTCAATACGGCTAGTGGGTGCGGCTTTACACCTCAATACCAAGGCCTACAATCCCTTTATGAAAAATTCGGTCCCGATAAGTTTGCAGTCTTAGGCTTTCCATGTAATCAGTTTGGGGCTCAGGAGAGTGGTAGTAATAGTGAGATCCAATCATTTTGTGAGCTCAACTTTAATGTCAGCTTCCCTATGTTTCAAAAAATAGAGGTGAACGGTGAAGATGCTCACCCCCTGTATCAATACCTAAAATCATCAGCAAAAGGGATACTTGGCAGTCAAAGGATCAAATGGAACTTCACCAAATTCTTAGTCGATAGTGATGGCAAAGTACTTGAGAGGTTTGCTCCAACCACTAAGCCTGAAGCTCTCACAAAAAAAATTGAAGAATTATTAAAGTAAATCAGACAACTAGAAATAAAAATGTAAATTCCACAAAAAATATCGATTATTTTTTGAACTTTTTATCTGGGGGGGAACTCAAACAATATGAGCAGCGAAGAGTTTTTTCATGTTCATCATTCTCCCCGGGACTTCTAGCGCAGTCCCCTTGACCTAACAGGTCATAAGGCAACCCTATGGTTGCCCTTTTTTTTGGCTTTTTCTCTCCCTAATTTGAAAATAATTTAAATTATTTTCAAATAGTGATGAACTATTTCAAACAACAGCACTCTGACTATATGTAACGTTTTTGGTGTTACAAGTTTAATGTTTTCATCAAGGTTCATCACCTCCCTTTAGGTACTCACTTGGGTACCAATGAGAAGAATTAAGTTTACTGCTAGCGCTAATAGCTTAACGACTCTACATACTCATTCTAAAAGAATGATACGGCATCCCATCTCAATAGAGATAGTGGATGCCTTTTTTTATCAGCTTTTTATGGCATTAACTGAAGCTCAGAAGTTTATCTAGCTGAGTCACAATCGAAGGGTGGTAACCTTTTCTCGCTTCACGATAGATCTCTTTCATCTCGCTTTCATAACCAGCAACTTGTAACTCGGTAAACAAAGGCTTTACAAACTTCCCCCTACCGATACGGATCAGATAATCACTTAAGGCAGGTAAAACCGGATCATAATGATTACGTATCGCAACCCTAAACCAGTCACAAGCAATCTCTGCATTGGTTGAATCTGTCAGCTTAAAATGATTATCGAGATCCATCAGTTGGGACTGTTTTTGAACCTCAGGTAAGCTATTGAGAAAGTATTGCCAGTGATGAACACGCCAAGCCTCTGTCTCTAGCGACTCTGCACAAGCCCCTTTAGCCCAGAGTGAAAGAGCAAGATCCACTTTATCTAAACTATCTGATTGCGGCGCCGTAAAACAGCTCGGCATACCACAGCCATACACCCACTCATTTAATTCAGCCTCAGATATCTTATCTGCATGCTCAATTAGTAAGGTTTGCTTAGCATAATCAATAAAGCGCTCTGTGGTGATCGCTTCAAACGCAAAATGCTCTACATAGGTAAAAAGAAACTTATCAAACGCCTCACGACCAATACGTTTTTCAAGATCATGAACAAACATAGAGGCCTTGTCATACGTAAAGCGGTTAAATGCTTCATTAGGATCTTGTTTCTGCACGTTTGCCGGTAAGTTTTGCTCCGCAAATGCAGTGGTCGCTAACTCCTCCTTTAAGCGCCCATACTCCAGGACGACCTCAAGCTCAGCTTGCTCTTTACCAAACACGGCTTCGACAATTCGATTGGTAAAATAGGTTGTGAACCCTTCATTCAGCCAGAGATCTCGCCAAGTTGCATTACTGACTAAGTTACCCGTCCAGGAGTGAGCCAACTCATGAGCAACGGTCGAAACCAGGCTCTTATCACCAGCAATGAGTGTTGGCGTCATAAAGGCGAGCCTAGGATTCTCCATGCCGCCAAAGGGGAAACTAGGTGGCAACACCAGCATGTCATATCGCCCCCAAGGGTATGGACCAAGAAGAGATTCAGCTGTAACAACCATCTCCTCTGTATCCTCAAACTCTTTAACGGCGGCCTCTAACAACTCTGGCTCAGCATACACTCCTGTTCGTGGGCCAATAGGGCCAAAAGCGAGATCCCCCACGGCGATAGCAAGTAGATGCGTAGGAATGGGTTTTTCCATCGAAAAATCAAACTCACCATCTAGCTTAGCCTCAGCGTCATTCATGGCACTCATTACAACACGCATGCCTGATGGCGCTTTCACTTTGGCATTAAAAGTAATTCTGGCTTTTGGCGTGTCTTGTAACGGTATCCAACTTCTGGCATTAACAGGTTGTGACTGGCTAAAAAGAAACGGAAGAGTTTTACCACTGGTCTGCAGCGGACTCAACCACTGCAAACCCTCAGCATCAGGAGAGGTGACATAATGAACGATGACCTTATTTAGCTTTGAAGTAAAAGAGATATTCAAACGCTGACCAAGTATGGGGTCCTCTTTATCAATAACAAAGGTAAGCTCTGCGCCCTCTTCATCCTCAACACCTATAATGGTCAACTCTCTTAGGTCTAACCAAAGTTCCCGGCAACTCTTATCAAGATAATCTAACGCCAAAGAAGCGACACCAGATAACTGTTTAGCTTGAAAATTAACATTCAATGCCAGTTCAAGGTGCGTGACTCTTACTCTCTCTACGTTGGAGAATGAGTGGTGATCATGATTGTTATCCCATCCATTTAACACTTATATATCCTTTTTACGAGTATGATTTTTATCAATTATATGTAAATGAATAGTAACCAGAGCAGAGGCTATTGTCATCGTAATTGACTTCAATTCTTTAAGGTGAAACACTTAAGGGATACTTTATACAATAAAAACAACTAAGGTAACACTGAATGAAGGTATCTAACCTCCTCCCTATTGCCACTTTACTCTCTCTTTATACTTTTACTGCCAATGCAGAATCATCATCCCTTTCTGAAATCTTAACTCAGGAACATGCGTGCAGCGATACTATTCTTATCCGCTCTCAAGCTTTATCGCAAGCTCAAATAGCTCAAGCCTGTCAGTTATTGAGTACTCAAGAAGCAAAATTTCATGCCCTATTTGGCACTCGAGGAAAACCTGTAGCCAATGACAACAATGTCAGTATGAGAGCCAATGTCTATCACTCCCGCGAAGATTATGTTCAATATGTGACCGCACATTTCGATGTTCCCAGCGATAATGGTGGTATGTTCCTCGAGGGCTTACCTCACAAATTGAATAACCAAGCTGAGTTTGTCGCCTACGAGAAAAAGGGCCAGATCTGGAATTTAGCTCACGAGTACGTGCATTACCTCGATGGACACTTCAACCTCTACGGTGATTTTTGCGCCTCACTCCATGACTCCCATAGCGCCCCTGAGTATTGCCCAAAACCTGCGCCACTTTTGCCTCACCTCGTTTGGTGGAGTGAAGGACTAGGTGAATATATCTCTCAAGGCGATAATAATGAGGCCGCCATAAAATTAGCAAAAGACTCCTTAGCCAGCGAGACGAGTTACCCACTGAGTGAACTATTTAATACCAGCTATGAGATAAATGGTGGTTCTGACAGGGTCTACCGCTGGGGATATTTAGCGGTTCGCTTTATGATCGAGCAGCACAGAGACAAAATCGAGCAGATGCTAACCTTTACTCGCAAAGGAGATTACCCTAGGTACCAAGCCTTGGTGAAACAGTGGGGAGCACAGATGGATGGTGAGTTTAAAGATTGGCTCATATCACTCTAAGAGTATTTTTACCTTTTTAAACAATAGTTAAATAGTGAAGAGGTTCCAGTGTTAAAATAAATTCTAAAAAACTGGGAAAAAAATTGAACCAATTAAAATAGCCGCAGTCCTATATAGTGAATCAGTTACAAGGCATCAATTTTTGCTCTGTTTTTGTTCATCATCATCTCCCTTTAAGAGACTCATTGGTTTCTTATAAGATGAGAAAGGACTTTGTTAGCGCACATAGGTTAAACCCTGTGAATAGTCCCTCTCCTCTTAATGTGAAAGATCTTTATGGCAGCCCTCGATTGTAGGTGCTGCCATTTTTTTACTCCACATTTTTTCCATCCCACCTTAGCATTAACTCTCTAACTTCTATCTCTAGGAGCCCCGATCGAAAAAAAAGATCATTAATTTCTAAATTATTCTGAACTTTTCCGTGAAAGTAGACTCTGACTATATGAAGCGAATTTTTGCTTAGAGTTAATAAGTTACAACTAACTTTAAGTCTATTTTCACTGTTCATCATTCTCCCTTATTAGATGGTCTCTAGCGCGGCTATCACCAGTTCCAAATTTGGAAATGTAGCGACCTGATTAGGTCGCTTTTTTTTGCCTTACTTAAAAGTAACGCACAAAAAAGGCCTCACTAGGAGGCCTTTTAAACAACTCTTATTAGCTTAAAGACGAATACCAGCTTTAGCTAAATCTTTCGCTGTCACACTACGAGGAAGTGGTACATAACCATCTTTCTCTACAATCTGCTGACCTTGCTTAGAGAGCGCAAACTTAAGAAACTCACGATCCATCGGCGCTAAATCTTTATTTGGATGCTTGTTCACGTAAACATATAGGTAACGTGATAGCGGGTAAGTACCGCTTGCAGCGTTGGCTGCAGTAGCTTCGATGTACTTAGTGCCTTTCTTAGAGATAGCAACGGCTTTCACCCCTGCAGTCTTATAACCGATACCTGAGTAACCGATAGCATTCAGTGATTGAGACACAGACTGCACAACTGACGCTGAACCTGGTTGCTCATTTACATTCGCTTTAAAGTCACCTTTACATAGGGCTTTCTTCTTAAAGTAGCCGTAAGTGCCAGATACTGAGTTACGACCATAAAGCTGAACATCTTTCGCAGACCAACTACCTGTTAGGCCCACATCGCCCCAACGCTTAACATCACTTCCACCGCACTTGTGTGTTGCAGAGAAGATGTCATCGATCTGCTCGATGCTCAAACCTTCAATAGGGTTATCTTTATGAACAAATACCGCGAGTGCATCGATAGCAACACGAATCGCTGTAGGCTGGTAACCGTAATGCTTTTCAAATGCTTCCATTTCGTTTGGCTTCATCTTACGGCTCATAGGTCCAAACTGTGAAGTTCCTTCAGTCAAAGCTGGTGGCGCAGTAGAAGAACCAGCAGCCTGAATTTGGATGTTCACATTAGGGTACATCTCTTTAAACTCTTCTGCCCAAAGTGTCATCATATTAGCCAGAGTATCTGAACCTACAGATGAGAGGTTACCCGATACGCCACTTGATTTTTCATAAACAGGCAGTGACTGATCGATAGCAGCCATAGAGGTTGCAGAAAATACACTAGCGGCAGTTAAACTCACTGCACCGACAAGTTGTTTCAGTTTCATTCTTTGCTCCAGTTTTTAGACGTACTTGCTTAGTTAAATTGCTTAACAATTAAGTTGCAGCAAGTATCAATTGCCAGCATGACAAGTCTATTACTTTGATGTGACACTTAGATGACAGATGCTTTTTTACAAAAAATCTTTTGATTAAATACTTAAAATAAAAAAGCAGGCAAGATGCCTGCTTATATCTCAAGGGGTAAAAATTACTCTTTATAGTCCATTAAGCTAGTGGGGATAAGAAAACTAAAAGTACTTCCCTTACCTAATTCACTGCTTATCATCAATTCACTTTGATGATGGCTAAGGGCATGTTTAGTAATCGCTAAGCCTAAGCCTGTTCCCCCCTTTTGTCGGGTACGAGCACTGTCTACTCGATAGAAACGTTCAGTCAATCGACCTATATGCTGTGGAGCAATGCCATCTCCGGTATCGGTGACGCTAAATACAGCTCCTGAAGCAACACTCTTCCAGCGAACACTTACTTTACCACCGGGCTGGGTATAACGAATCGCATTAGAGATTAGATTAGAGCAGGCACTACGCAGCTCAAGCTCATTGCCATAAAGATCGCTTGCTTCACAATGAAACTCCAACTCATGCTCATCTTGAGACAGGGCCATCGCTTCCTCTCTCAACACATCCATCATATGAGACATATTGATTGTCATCTCAAGATTAATTTCAGTTGAGTCTTCAATACGTGACAGTACCAGCAACTGCTCAACCATAGAGCGCATCCTATTGGTCTGCTGCTGCATCTGATCCATCGCTTTAATATTAGGCGAACCAGGCTCTGCCATCTCCTGCATCATCTCAAGATACCCCTGCAATACAGTGAGCGGCGTTTTAAGCTCATGTGACACATTGGCGACAAAATCTTTACGCATACTCTCTAACTGCCTTACCCGCGTAATATCTCGTGCGATCAATAAGAACTGACCTGTACCATATCCCATAATACGTATCTCAAGAATACGGCTATCGGAGTGAGGAGAGGCAAGCTCCAACGGCTCCTGATAACTCCCCTTTTTCAAATAATTGGAGAAATCGGGGTGACGCAGAAGATTATCAATTCTCTGTCCACTATCCAGCGGCCATACTAAGCCAAGCAGTACCTGCGCTAACTTATTACACCAAACGATATTGTGCTCAGCATCGAGCACAACGGCAGCATCGGGCAGCGCCTCAGCTCCTTGACGAAAACGGCCAAGTAGAAACGCTAACTGCGAGACTCGTTTACGGTTTTTGCCCTGAAGTCGATAGATGCCGTTAAACACTCCCTCCCAGCTCCCCCTTCCGTTTGGAGGAGTAAGACGTCTATCACGCCATAACCAAAAATTTAATCTTGAAAGTTGGCGATAATGCCAAAAAAGTAGGACAACAGTTCCTAAAAGAAGTACCCAAACGATCTCACCGATAAGCAGACCTAAGATAAAGCAGAGTACTAAGTAGGTTATTAACCGAGAGAGCAGCCGATAACCCGAATACGAATCAAACATATAATACTATCCAGACCATTGGATAAGATGAGGCACAAGATAGCGCAAATAAAGCATTGTGCCTAACCAATCTTAATCAGTCGAAGTCACTGACATTATTTATAAACGAGTGGAGAAACGATAACCTGCGCCACGCACCGTTTGAATAAGACGGTCATGGTTAGAGGGTTCAATCGCCTTTCGTAAGCGCCTAATATGTACATCAACCGTTCTATCTTCAACATACACATTGGTGCCCCATACATTATCGAGTAGCTGCTCACGACTATAAACCCGCTCTGGGTGAGTCATAAAAAAATGCAGTAATCTAAACTCGGTTGGCCCCATCTCTAACACCTGCTCACCCACTGTCACTCGGTGGCTAATGGGATCTAACATCAAGCCCTGAACATCAATAGGCTCCTCAAGACTTGTCGGTGAACTGCGACGTATTACCGCTTTAATTCTTGCCACCAGCTCTTTAGGAGAGAAGGGCTTAGTCATATAATCATCAGCACCCACTTCAAGACCGCGTACCTTGTCCTCCTCTTCACCGCGAGCAGTTAACATGATAATTGGGATCTGGCGGGTAAACTCATCCTGACGCATCCGCTTAGCCAATTGAATACCGCTTCCACCAGGAAACATCCAATCTAATAAAACAAGATCTGGGTATGGCTCAGTTAGCAAGTCTAAGGCGGAATCAAAATCTTCAGCAGCTGAAGTCACAAAACCATGCTGTTCCAATACAAAAGTTAGCATCTCTCTAATCGCCAACTCATCTTCAACAATTAATATCCTAGCAGTCATATGCGTTCTTCTGTCCGATGAATGTTCACGCTTCTATTATTGGTCAGTTTTATTACAAAATTATGATCAACAGGGCTATTTTGTCATAAATAATGTGTCTTTGTCATAAACCTGACTCTTAGCTAATTAGGCTTTAAGTAAAGAATCCACCTTCTGAAGAAGGTGGCTTTGTATTAGCCCCCTAAAAGGGGGCGTTGTCTACTTCAAATCTAATTGCGGCTGCTCCTGTTTTTCAACCTTTTCTTGATGCCTTACATATCTTCGAATCACTTCCTCATTAATCCCCACTGTGTCAACAAAGTAACCTCTTTGCCAAAAGTGATTTCCCCATAGCTTATTTTTCCGAAGATACGGATACTTGCTAAACATTTTCAAAGCAATTTTACCTTTTAAAGCACCCATCAACTTTGAAATCGATAGCTTCGGAGGAACTTTGATAACCAGATGTACATGGTCTATTTGTACATTCAACTCTACAACCACACACCCTAACTGCTCACTATAGACATGAATACATCAGTAAACATCTTTTCCTAACTTATTCTTTAAAATCCTAAACCTATACTTAGGTGTCCAAACTATGTGATATTGACATCGCCAATACACATGCGATGCTTTCTCATATCTACTCATGTTTTTTATCCTCTATTACTTCGCTAAAAGTTAGAGTTCAATTAACATGAGTAGATATTCAGGCAAAGCCTAATTGATGATAACCACCTACTGAAGTAGGTGGTTTAGGGCTGAAAACAAAAAAGGGAGCCTAAGCTCCCTTTAATTACTTTAGCCAAATTTAGAATTTATGTTCTAAACCAACACCAAAGAACTTATCGTCATTCTCTTCACCTTCATATGAACGGCTAGAGTAGAATGCAAACAGCTTAGTTGGCTTGCCTAACTTGTAATCGCCACCGATTGACCAAGAGTCACCTTTATCTTCCATGTCTTGGAATTGCGCCTTTAAGACAACAGCATCGATAGTGTAAGCAGCGCTGAACAAGTAACCAGTTTTACTGTCGCCATTTACAGCTTCACCTGTCTTGCTGTAGGTCTCTTCCTGCTGCTGATACATACCGCCTAGCTTAAAGCCAGCAACTTTACCTTGAACCGTAGCACGAACAACTTCGTACCCTTTTACATCTGAATCATATGCGATAGATGCATAGATAGGAGATTTCTTCAGCTTAGCATCACCATACATAGCAGCAACACTGAAGCCATCTTGTGCATACTGAGATTTAGCAGCTTCAGCAGCATAAGTCACACCCACTTTAAAGCCATTAAATGTTGGTGTTAAGTAAGTTGCAGTCTGCTCAATGCGGTTTTCACCCTTAAACAGGTTCTTCAAATCAGCAGATAGGTCATTGAATTGATCAATTTTACCTTGAGACTGCTTCAACATAGTGTCGTTACGACCTACAGAGAACGCACCAAAATTACCTTTTAAGCCAACAAACTGGTTACGAGCCTTAAAGTTTTCCTTAGCCTCATCACCCGTGTCCACTTCATATTCAATCGTGTAGAAAGCTTCTAAAGAGCTACTAAGTTCAAAACTTCCCTTTGCACCTAAACGTGAAGCATTACTTTGAATCGTTGTTTCAGACTCATCAGCTACATCATTAGATTGAGCCGTGACGTTCAACTTACCGTAAACCGTTAATGGCTCAGCTGCATTTGCAGAAGCCAAAGTAGCGGTAGCAAGAGCGGAAGCGAGTAGAGTTTTACAAAAAGCGTTCATCATTTAATCCTTTCGACGTATCAGTTCGTCTTAGTTATTGGTTTGGACGCCGAGGAGTGTGCAAGTTTTATGTTGCAGTTTTATTTCAATAAAGTTCAATTTTGATAAATAGCCAAAAAGTAAATAACGTAACTTGCCGCAATCCCTTTAAGAGCAAGGGATACAAGTTTAAAACTTGTTATATGACAATTTTATGAAATATGCATCGAACCTAAGGCAGGATCATTATCTTTGCGGTTTACCCGAGCTCAGCAATGGCTTACACTGCGCCTTTAATTTTGATTGGGCGCTCATTATGTGGTTTAAAAATCTGACTGTTTACCGTTTTAATAAACCTTTCTCTGTCGATCCAGAAGCGCTTGAAAAGTCATTGGAAGACTTCACCTTCTCTCCATGCTCAAGCCAGGACATCAGCAAATTTGGTTTCTCTAATGCCTTAGGCAAAAAAGGGATCTCCTTGGTGCACAGTGCGAGCGGTCGCCATCTGATCTGCGCAACAAAAGAGGAGAAAATCCTTCCTGGCCAAGTGATAAAGGAAGCCCTCGAAGATAAAGTGGCGCAAATCGAAGCTGAAGAGGACCGTAAACTGGCGAAAAAAGAGAAAGATGCCATGAAGGAGGAGATCATCATGACTCTGCTTCCTCGTGCTTTCACAAGACGTAGCCAGATACACGCATTGATCATCCCTGAAATTGAGATGATCCTCGTCGATAGCTCAAGTGCTGCTAAGTCTGAAGAGCTACTGGCACTACTTAGAAAAGCCCTAGGTTCTCTGCCAATTATTCCATTGAGCTTTAAGGCACCTATCGAGTCTCAGCTCACAGATTGGGTGAAAAGCAATAGCACACCACAGCCTTTCATTATGCAAGATGAAGCTGAACTAAAGACCGATTCAGACGAAGGCGGGATTGTTCGCTTTAAACAGCAAAACTTAACCGAAGATGAAGTACTGGCACATATTGAAGTGGGTAAGCAAGTTCATAAACTCGCGCTTCACTTCGGTCAGTCTATCGCTTTCTTAATGCAGTCTGATGCAGGAATTAAGCGTCTTAAGTTTTCTGAAGAGTTCAGAGCTGGCAATGACGAGGTGGGAACTGAAGATCCTATGGCACGTTTAGATGCTGACTTTGCATTGATGGGTAGTGAGCTTATCGCACTAATGAACTCATTAGTCGAAGTACTCGGTGGCGTAGAAGACACCATTTAAGCTTTGCGACCTCTCCAACAAAAAAGGCGCTACTCGCGCCTTTTTTGTGTCTGGAACACTTATGTAAATTCCCCAGGGATGGGTAGGAACATACTTTGTGTCTGGCCATAAATGTTCCCGACATTTAAAGGCATTTCCTCCACTGACCCATAGGGATATGGGGAATGTCTTAAAGCGTATGGAACGCATAAGACCCTAGACGTCAGAACACTTATGTTAATTCCCCAGGGATGGGTAGGAACTTACTTGATGCCAATTTAATCATTGCTCTTAAGCTTGCCCTTTTTATCAAAAGGCCAGTCAATACCTGACCAAGCCTTAAAGAATGCCTTTTGGCTTCGGCTCGGCTTCTTCACACTCTCAAGTGTTAACTTCCCAGATTGCTTCTCACCTAAGGTCATCACCACAGATTTAAGCTTATCATCACTAAACAGGGTAACCTTCACCTCAGCACCAGGCTTAAAGTCTTTAATTCGTGACTCAAAACCACTCGCAGTCACCTTAAGGCCGTTAATAGCCACAATCTCATCCCCTAGCACAATACCGGCATTCCAAGCAGGGCCATCCCTTAGCACCTGCTTTAGCTTAAGAGAACTCCCCTCAACCGTCATGCCAGAATAAGCAACGGCTTTCGAGTCTTCACCGTGCCCTATCTTTAATCCAGCTTGAGAGAGCAAATCGGGAAAGTCTAACGTCAGCGGAGCATTCACATGCCGTTGCCACCAAGTGCTATAGTCTTCATCCGTTAACTCCTTAAGAATATTCTGCACATCTTCCACATCGTAACCTAACGGAATTTTATGATCTCGATATAACGCTTTGTGCACATCGCGATAGGAGTGTTCCAAGTCAGTCTCATCTAGCAGCGAAAAGTCCAGAGCGAGAGAAACAAGAAAGCCTTCGGAGTAGATATTGGTGCTGTGGTTAATCGCATAATCCCCGCGAGAACTTGCCCATTGGTTAGCACTTGCTTCGGCAACAGACTGTACTTCACGCCCCGGTGTTACTTCGCTTCTTGCAATACGCTTAGCCAGATCATCTAGAAACTCTTTTGCTGTGATCACACCAGCGCGCAGCAGTAACTGACTCTGAAAATAGCTGGTTGAGCCTTCAGCAATCCATAACAGCTCACTGATATTCTCATCTTGATAGTCATAAGGAACTAAGCCCTGAGGTCGATAGGCTTTTACATTCCAGGTATGAATAAACTCATGAGACGCTGTTTTAATGAAACCTAAGTAATCCTCACGCTCACGGTAACTAAATCTCGGTCTTTGAATAATGGTCGAGTTTAGATGCTCTGTCGCACCACTTGCACCGCTGGTCGCATGGACCATATACACATAACGCTCAAAAGGATAACCATCCCATATCGCATCTGCCTCACCACTGAGCTTGGTCAGATCTGTGACCATCTTTTCGATGTCATAGTTTCCCTCACCCCAGATCACTAACTCATAGTCACGACCATCAGCAGAGAAACGTCTCAACTGATTCACGCCAGTCTCTATAGGAGAGTCAACAAGCACATCATAGTTGTCAGCAACAAATGTGTGCGCTTCCTCACCGGAGTCCATGCCTGAATGACTCTGCCAATTTGAGGGCACACTCATCTCGACCTCTATCGGTTCATACCTAAATTCAGGACTGTAGACAAAGGTGCCACTGGCATCGAGAAATGCATGACTGGCATCGATATGCCCCACTCTTTGCCCTAATTTATTCAAGTAAAGCTGATAACTGATTGAAACAGAAGTAGGTTGACTCAATGCAACTTGCCACTCTCCGCTAGCTGTTCGCGTTACTGGCAGCACGTTACCTTTATCATCTTTAGCGGTAAAAAATCTAACTCCATCAGCCAGAGGCAGTACCTGATACTTTCCGGTGCGCCAAACTGGTAGCTGCACTTCAAGTTGCTCGGCACTCGATTGAGGAAAAGAGACCTCAACCTGAGCAAGGTGATGCTGTGACTGATTCAGATCTATACGATACTGAACTTCCGCTTGAGCAGAGAGAGAAAAGAGTAGGCTTAAGGTTAAAATCGATGGGATGACAGGTTTCACTCTTGCGTCCTTCTGTTATTATTGTTATCTAATTTTTATGGTAGTAATTTTGCGAGTATAACACCTAAGTTTGCCAAAATTAGCCGTTATAGTTTCAAATATTTATCAAAGACAATAAACCTAAAGTCCCTATAAAAAGAGGGCGAGGTAATTATATTCTATGCGCGCATCTCTATTTTTCGTCTCATTTTTTCTTATGTTTTCATGGAGCTCGGCCAATGCTCAAGATGACATAGCATTAGAGATAAAATTAAACGAAGACCCAACTCAACTCTATGAAGAGCTTATCTCCTCGATAACACTTCCTATCGACGCCGCTAATATCGAAGAATTTAAGCGGGCAGCTAAGGCGCAGGGATATGAGCCCCAAGCGCTAAAAAATAAACTTCAACTGTTAACCCGTGTTTATCTTGATACCAGCACCAAGGTGCAAAATAAATACCTTCACAGTGAAAAACTGATAGCTCTACTTGAAAGAGTGAGCGAAAACGATTTTGATAAAAGCTACGTTAACGCGCTAAAAGGTCGCCATATTGGCCGAAGTAAAAGTGACTACACCACTGCGATAAAGTTTTATAACAAATCAATAAAACTCTTTAATGAAGAGAACACGACCCAATCTAGAATCCTAAAAATAGTTATCCATAAGAACTTAGGTACCTTACATCGACTCATTAGACAAGATAAACCCGCTCAACAACACCTTAATCGATACAGAGAAAGCGCTTATGAGTTAAAAAACAACTACCTTATCGCTCAAGCCGAATCGGCATTAGGCCACTTTTATAATAGGCAAGGTCAGCTAGCTCTCGCACTACAGCACTACTCTGAAGCCTTACGACTGTCCAATAAAGAAAACAAACCCTTTTTAAAAGCGAACTTAAAACTGAAACTGGCTCGGGTATATCGAGATCTGAAATCTTGGGATGAAGCACTTATATATGCCGATGAAGCCTCTAAAGATTTTAAAAAGTTAAATAAAGAGGGTTATCAGTCAAGCTGTATGACTGTAATGGCGATGGTACATGCCAATCAAGGTCAATGGAATCAGGCCATCGACTACTACCTTACCGCTCAACAGCTGGATCTTGAAAGTGAGAACCTAACCTCTCAAGCACTTAACTATCATAATTTAGGTGAGGCCTACTTCCACAACGGCAACCCTCAATACGCATTAGAGTTTCTCTTTAAATCTAACGCGCTTTTTCTGGAAAGAAAGAGTAAACACTATCTTGTCTATAATGAGCTTCTCATTGCTGAAGTTGCTTTGGCCCAAAAAGAGTTCTCTCTTGCCGACAAACATAGTGTTTTAGCCCTTAGCAACGCTGTTGCCCTCTCCCTACATGATGAACAGATTAAAGCACTACAATACCGCTCACAAGCACTAAGGGGCTTAGAAGATTTCAGTCAAGCATTTGAAGTCCTAGATAAACTGATACTTCTCAATCAAAACCCTCCTGAAAAAGCATCAACAGTTGAGCCGTTTGCCGCTTCTGTACTCACTGAGCAGAAATTAAAGATACAGCTCACCCAACTAAAGGGGCAGCAAAATGAGCTAAACACCCAAGTAGCCCGCTCAAGAATTTTATTGATAACGGCATTTACCCTAACGTTTTTACTCACACTGTTAGGCCTCAACCTTTGGCGACGAGCTAAATCATTAACCTCTGAATTAACAGAAGCTAGATTACAAAGTGTCAATGAGCCAATAACTGGGCTTCCTGGTTATAGGGGATTTACCAATGAACTTAATGCAAAAGTTAAGCCCTCATATATTGCGCTCCTCTCCTTAACAGACCTATTAGATGATGATCTGTCTCAAGGTGTTCAAAATAACACCGAGTCGATTAAACTGATTTTCAATCAGTTATCCAGTAGTTTTAACTCAGGAGTTTACCTTATCAGGCCGGGGCTGTTCTTGTTGAACATTCACGAGTCAACAACCCCGTCAGCGCTCTTTGAGAGATGCAAAAAAATCACCTCTTCATGTGATATCAAAACCACTATCCACATGGGTATCTTGCCTCTTCCCCTGCTTGCGGATCTGGATATAAAAATCAGCCCTAAAACGCATTTTGGCACAGCACAATTTGCACTGACAGGCGCATTAAGTTTAGGTAAGGATAAAGATTATTTTGTGATGCTTAAATCACTCAATTTTGCGCCACCTGCAATATTTTCTACCCCACTGTTTTTACACTTAGAGAAAGGAGTAAAACGGGGCTTACTCAAGATTGAGACAAATGGTGATAAAACCCAACTAAGCTGGCCCAAATGGAAAAGTCATGAAAATATCGATATTTAGCAAAAAATTATCGAAATTAGTCATTTATGTCGCTATATTTAAAATGAAATTTGCACTCCAAAGAGATTGCTATAACATTATATAGGCAAGCTATTCCCTTTCCATTTTGCTTTGAACAAGTAGGACACCGTTTATAATGAAGGATTCAATGGCCAGTATTTCTCAGGTCAATTTATTAAAGCAGAAACTTCATCTCGCTAAAGCAGCCCTAAACGAGCTTGATGAGGAGCGAAATGAGAAGTTGCAGACGCTTTTACAATTCATTGGCCATTTAAGTCTTGCTTGCAAAGGACAAAATTTAGAGCTAGATAATAAGCTGGCTAAACTCAGGCAGCTGCTAACTAAGTTTGAAAATGTTGAGGAAGCCCTTCCTGAACTCGTTGAAGTCGAGCAGCTTCTTAAGCAGCAATATAACCATGTAATGGTGCAGCTTGAAGATAGCCGCGTCAGCTTATCTCGAGTCATACGTCAGATCCAACGTATTGATTCAGCGCCAGATAAAGTCAAAAGAGAGCTCAACTACTTCAAAAAAGAGTTGGTAAAACCTTTCCATACCTTTTGGGACTATATCCCTAAGGTAGAGCAGCTAGTTAGTTTCTATGAAGAGATACTCGATGATCAACTTAAACAGGGTACTCCCATCCTTGTTTCCCCTAAACATCGCCAGTTAGCTCACGAGCTTTCTCAGATGATCTCTGAGGTAGAGTTTAGAAAACACCAACGAGACCAAGTGCTCACAGTGAAAGATATTCTCAGTAGCGATATTGAGGTAGATAGCTTAATCGATGCTTACCAAACTATCTTAACCCTGCTGCTAGACAATATTGCTCGTGAGAAAACGGCATCTCAAGAATTTCTCTATGCGCTTAATGACTCTCTAACTGCAGTGCGAGAAGTGGTGACGGACTCTTACAATAATAATCAGCGAAGTTTTCAACTCAAGAAACAGTTAAATCGGGAGATCAACTCTCGAGTCGACAATGTTGGCGAAGCGATTATCGACATTGACGATATCCATAGTCTTAAGTCACAAGTGACCGAACAACTTTCCGCAATTAGAGCCTCTTTAGGCCGTAAAGAAGCGGTCGAAGAGCGTGAACAGATCTTGTTAAGAAAATCGATGGAGTCGATGAGAAAAGAGCTCAATGAGCTAGGTAAAGAAGCCACAACATATAAAGAGCGTTTATTTGAGCAGCAGAAACTGAATCTACTGGACTCTTTGACTCAGTTGCCTAATAGAGCTGCACTCGAAGAGAGAATGGATCAAGAGTTTCGAAATTTTCAACGCCAGAAGCTTCCCCTTTGGGTTGCCGTTGCCGATATCGATCATTTCAAAACCATCAATGATAGTTTTGGGCACAGTACTGGAGATAAAACACTCCAAGTTATTGCTATGGCACTAAAAAATTCCCTTAGAGATACTGAGTTCGTAGCTAGATATGGCGGTGAAGAGTTTGTTCTTTTAATCCCAGAAGTGAACGCCATCGATATTGAACAACTTTTAAACAGAGTGCGAGAGAAAGTAAAAAGTATTCCCTTTAAGTTTAAAAATCAGAGAATTACAGTTACAGTATCTATAGGTGCTGCACAAATTTTAGAGAACGAGCTTATCAATGAAACCTTTGAAAGAGCAGACGCAGCACTCTACCGAGCTAAACATGAAAGCAGAGACAGAGTCATCATTGACGTGTAAGCCTATGACATTCAGACATTCCATTTTAGATTAGGCTCGGCATCTTAAGGTGCCTTTACTGCACATCCTTGTACTCAAGTCAGAGCTAAGGAGCCTTTATGATAGTAAATGTCAGTCCCAGAGGAAGTATGGATCAACTTTCACAACTGGAAGTCGATCGCCTCAAACAAAACGCAACAAGCGAACTCTATCAACTTTACCGCAGCTGCTCACTGGCAGTTCTCGCCTCTGGTCTGCATAGCGATAATGCAGAAAACCTCTTTGAACAGTTTTCAGACTTCAATATCAATGTCCTTCGCCGTGAGCGAGGCATCAAGATTGAACTTATCAACCCACCAGAAGCCGCTTTTGTCGACGGCAAAATTATCGTGGGTATTCAAGAGCATCTATTCGCAGTATTAAGGGATATCGTCTATCTCAGCGACAAATATGACAACCTCAAAAATATTAATTTAACCAACCCAAGTCATATCACAAATGTGGTATTTGATATTCTGAGGAATGCGCAAGTTATCCCTCTAGAAGACCCAAGCATTGTTGTCTGTTGGGGCGGACACAGCATCAATGACACCGAATTTCATTACACTCAAGATGTTGGCTATGAGCTTGGGCTGCGTGAGATGAACATATGTACTGGTTGTGGCCCTGGCGCCATGGAGGGGCCAATGAAAGGGGGCACCATAGGCCATGCAAAACAGCGCATAAGTAATGCCCGTTACATCGGGCTCACAGAGCCTAGTATCATAGCTGCAGAGCCGCCAAATCAGATCGTCAACGAGTTGGTTATTCTGCCCGATATTGAGAAGCGACTGGAAGCCTTTGTCAGACTTGGACATGGGATTGTGATCTTCCCTGGTGGTGCTGGCACCGCTGAAGAGCTGCTCTATTTACTTGGCATACTGCTTAATAAAGAGAATCAAGACATCCCCTTCCCGCTCATACTCACAGGGCCAAAGGAGAGTGCCGATTACTTTATGCGTATCGATGAGTTTATCGCCGCAACCTTAGGTGAAGAGGCGCAAAGCAAGTATGAGATTATCATTGATGACCCAGTTCGTGTCGCCCGAGTGATGAGCCATGGAATGGATGTAGTTAAAGATCACCGTAAGTCTTCCGGTGACTCCTATCAATATAACTGGTCGCTTAAGATTGAGCCCGAGTTCCAACTCCCCTTTAACCCGACTCATGAGATGATGGGAGATCTCAACCTTCACTTTCAATCAGATAAGGCCGAACTTGCCGCCAATCTACGCAGAGCCTTTTCAGGCATTGTGGCAGGAAATGTGAAGATGGAAACCATTAAGAGTGTCATGAAAAACGGCCCCTTCCAGATTAAGGGCGATCCCACCTTGATGGCACTGATGGATAAACTACTTAAAGCCTTTGTTAAGCAACAAAGAATGAAGCTACCAGGGAGTAAATATGTCCCCTGTTATAAAATAAATACCTAGTTTATTGACTCGGGCGAGTTTTAATACCAATCAGTATAAGGAGTTGATCTACTCAGAGTGTCTTTTGGCAAACTAATTCAAGGCGAATGGATGAGATAATGGTTGTTCCCTTGTGAATTCATTCAACGCAGAAGTAGGCAGCCAAAAACACTCCTTACAGGCGAGTTTTAGCGGTCCTGATGCTATGTTAACGAGCTTGACCGTAGAACAACTATGCTCTTCACTCGTTGCAAACCACATGGATGTGGTGAATGTCATTAATGCACGACTATATGGATATAGGAGGTAGGGCGAAGCAGGATGCTAGAGCCGAGGAGCAATTAAAGACCTTGCCTCAGGACCGCTAAACTCTCGCTGAGCGATCAAACCTTTATACTGATTGGTATAACCTGCATAATGGGTTAATACTCGATAAGCTGTTATTCAGCTAAATACCAATAAAAGCAACTTTCGCGACGACTCATGAATACTTTTTTAATCATAGATGGCTTGAATTTAGTTCGACGCATCCACGCAGCACAACCCAACGAAAATGATGTTAATGGTTTAGATGCCCGTGTCGCTTCTGCCTGTAAAAAACTGCTCAAATACCACCAGCCAAGTCATGTCGCTATCGTATGGGACGGTGATGCCACCTCATGGCGAAAGACTCTCTATGAAGATTATAAAAAGGGGAGAAAACCTATGCCTGAGGCATTGGCAAAATCCCTCCCTGCATTAAAAACCCATCTAAGTGAGCTTAATGTAAACTCAATTGATGCAGAAGCTGAAGCCGATGATGTGATAGCAACGCTAGCCACTAAGCTAGTAAATAATCAAGGAAAAGCGATTATCGTCTCCACAGATAAGGGCTTTACCCAGTTAACTCATACCAATATCGAGCGATGGGATCATTTTAATCAAGCTTACATCACCATAGAGCAGAGAGAGGAGAAACTTGGCGTCGAGCGAACTCAATTTATCGACTACTTAGCACTCGCCGGTGACAGTGGTAATAAAATTCCTGGAGTACCAGGTATAGGGCCAAAGTCAGCATCTGAGCTATTAAAAATATTTCGCTCTCTATCTAACCTCTATGGCTCTTTAGAACAGGTTGGCGCCAAGCAAGCCAAAAAACTGGAAGAGGGCAAGCAGATGGCTAGATTGAGCTATAAATTGGTACAACTACAAACAGAGATCCCATTAAATGCAAATTTAAGTCAATTCAGGCTTCCCCAGTAAAGCAGTGGCTCAATACAGCAAACAGAGTTGTAAACATTGTGTTACCCATTTAACATTTACCAACTTAAGCTAGGAGGGTATATTATTTTACTCTGCTAATTTATATTAAATGTTCAGCTTTTGCTTTTACTTGAAGGACCTAGTACCTAGATGAAATCTAAACTCCCTGTTATTGTCGGTTCAATTTTTGCGGCCTATTTAGCTTTCGTTGCCGTTGTTGTCCTTGTTTACGATCCAACGCCAGATGAGATGGACTGGGAAGATAGGCAGGAATATATCAATGCAAAGCTCACCGAAATTAGCTTAGGTCAATCTATCACTCAAATTAAGTCCCTTTTGGGCAAGGCTGATTTCAGCGAAGCAAAAGTCACCAATGAAAACGCAATACAGGTACTTTTCTATCGCACCCACCATAAGAAATCCGACGGAGAAACCACCAAAGATGAGTGCACTCCACTGCTGTTTAAAGATCAAAAGTTGATCGCTTGGGGAGAGGGCACATATCAGCAGTACCTAACAGGTGGTCTCACCAACTAAGCGAATAAAAAGCTAAGCATCATTAGGGTTAAGCTTGGAGGTTAGCAGGTGATCTTGCCACCGACCGTTAATCTTCAAGTATGCTTTCGCGACTCCCTCCTTCTCAAAACCAAGTGAAGAGAGTAAGTGTCCACTACGTGTATTGTCTGGTATATAATTCGCCATGATCCGATGCAGCTTTAACTCCTTAAAAATATAGTTAATCCCAGCTTCAAGTATCTCACGCATCACACCTTGCCCTTCAAGGGCTTTATCAACAGAGTAACCAAGATAACAAGCTTGAAAAGGGCCCCGAACGTATACCAATCAATATAAGAAGTTGATCTACTCAGAGTGTGTTTTGGCAAACTAATTCAAGGCGAATGGATGACAGAATGGTTGTTCCCTTATGAGTTCATTCAACGCAGAAGTAGGCAGCCAAAAACACTCCTTACAGGCGAGTTTTAGCGGTGCTGATGCTGTGTTAACGAGCTTGACCGTAGAATAACTATGCTCTTCACTCGTTGCCTTGCCTCAGGACCGCTAAACTCTCGCTGAGCGATCAAATCTTTATACTGATTGGTATTTGCAAAGTTACAGACTCCCAATATCTGCCCATTATGATCAGCAGATACCTTACCATCTTTTATATTCCCTCTAGCGACGAAATTAACGGCACCACCAGCGAAAAAAAGATCATTGCTCACCTGGAGTCTCTTACTCACATGGGACGCTTCAAGGTAATCGTTATCCCTTTCAGGCTCCCATGGTAACAAGTGAGAACTGTTTCTTTCGTAATAATCAATAAGTAGCTGATAATCATAGTGCTGTAACAGAGTTAATACAGTTCGCTTTGTTGTGATTTTAGGTGCGACTAACATATAGCGGTAGAGCCTTTACCTTGTTTCACTAACGTCCACCCGCAATATCGACAAAGGTGCCTGTCACATAGGAGGCTTCATCAGAGAGCAACCAAGCGATAGCCGCTGCGACCTCATCGGGCTCCCCTCCTCGTTTCATAGGGATATTAGGCGCAAGACGCTTCACCCTATCAGGCTCACCACCATCGGCATGCATCTGTGTGTGAATAAATCCAGGACGAACGCTATTAACACGTATGCTATCGGCTGCAACCTCTAACGATAAACCTATGGTTAAAGTATCGACGGCACCTTTAGAAGCGGCATAATCGACATACTCCCCTGCACCACCAACTCTTGATGCAACTGAGGAGACATTGACTATTGCGCCTCCATAGCCCCCTTTAGACAGAGCCATACGTTTTACAGCCTCACGGCAGCAGAGAAAATAGCTAGTGACATTATTGGTCAACATCCTATTAATACGCTCGGCTGACATATCAACAACTTTCATCTGAGGCTGCAAAATGCCCGCATTGTTAACCAGAGCCGTGATCTTGCCTAAGTGCAGATCCAGCTCATGGAACATAGCAACTACCTCTGACTCGACGGACACATCAGCCTGAAATGCTTGGGCTCGACAACCTTGAGCTTGCAGTTGAGCCACCAAAGCATCAGCAGTTTCACTGTTCTGTTTGTAGTTAACGCCAACCGAATACCCGTGATCAGCAAGGTACCTTGCTGTCGCAGCGCCAATGCCACGGCCGCCGCCTGTTATCAATGCCACTTTTTCCATCATAACTCCTATTTTTAACTAGGTTAATTAGGTATTGAGCTTCATATCCAACGTCTTACCTGCTGCTGATAGCGCAGGTATTCATCACCAAACTTGCGTGTGAGGTAAGCCTCTTCCGCTCTGATAGCAACATAGTAAACGCCAATACAGGATGGCAATACACTAGAAATTAACCATAGATCGCTCAGATATAATCCAAGACCAACAGGGAAAGTACAAAAAGCCAAGTAGATAGGGTTTCTAGAGTAAGCATAGATACCAGTTTTAATTAACGATGATGTTGGCTGCCAAGGCTCTACCGCTGTCTTCGCTTTTCGAAATTGATATACAAGGTATAACAGCAGGAATAAACCTGCCAACAAAATACCTAAACCAAGGTAGGTGATTGGCGCTGCAAAAGTTATCGCTATAGGGACAAACAAGCCATTAAGATAGGCTAGCAGCATAAATAAAATAAAGATCGCTGGTGGCGGTATTTTTACGCCGGCACCATTAACATCCTTCTCCATTAAACTCTCCTTGATACAGGTTAAATAGAACGAGTAAAAGTCGTCAGTCGAAAATCAGACTACGCACAAAAGTGTTAAATAACAACTTACTTAGTTGAAATTTAGTAGCAATAAAAAAGCCGAGAGAAACTTTCTCTCGGCTCTAATTAAGCTGAAACAGCCTGTTTAATCCGCTTTCTTATATTCAGTATATGCCTCACCTTGAGTCAACCACTTTGGTGCGGGTTTTCCCTTAAGGTAGTGGTCAAAATACTCCATCATACGGATGCTGTAATCAAGCTTATTGGGGTATTTCTTCAGATGATGTGGCTCATTCTCGTATTGCAAAAATACCACATCTTTCCCCGCACGGCGCATGGCAAGATAAAGCTCTACGCCCTGCTCCCACGGCACCGCGTCATCTTTATCACCAAACATGATCATCATAGGTGTCTTGATACGCTCAACATAAAAGATGGGAGAGTTCTCGATATACTTCTGCGGTGACTTAAACAAGCTCTCACCAATACGACTCTGCCCCGTTTCATACTGGAACTGGCGAGCTAAGCCGCTACCATGCCTTATGCCACTATAAGCACTGGTCATATTTGATACTGGCGCACCAGTCACTGCAGCCTTAAAGATATGAGTCTGGGTTACAGCAAAGGCCGTTTGATAACCTCCCCATGAGTGACCTTGAATACCAATGGCATCAGGATCGCCAACTCCCATCTCAATGATTTTCTGTACTCCAGAGGTGAGCGCCTGAACTGAACTTTCGCCTGGGTATCCCACTTCAAAACGGATATCCGGTAGGAAAATGGCATAGCCATTATCTGCATACCAAGCAAAGTTTGGTCTGTGGTTGAGCTTCATCTGAGGAAAGGCGTTGAGTCTGTCACTCATAAAGCGATAGAAGTACACAAGCACTGGGTACTTTTGCCCTTCGACATAGTTAGTCGGTTTAATAAGCACGCCATCAAGAGGCTTTCCATCGCCATTTGTCCAGTGTACCAGCTCAGATTGACTCCAGTTAAACTGCTGTTTTTGAGCATCCAGATCCGTTTGGCGCTTCGCCTTTTGCGGTGCTAAATACTCAGCACTGTAGAGATCAGGGAAGAGATCGTAACGCTCTTTCGAGAAGATAATTGTCTCTGCATCTTGGCTGCGCGCTAATGTTGTTAGCTTATAATCCCCTTCCATCAAGGTGGTCACACCCGAAGTGCCTAACTTAGCCTTGTAGTAGCCGTCACCTTTACTTTTTTCGTTATAACCATGCAACAGGAGGCTTTGGTTAGCCTTTAGTACATCGGGGGTATTCTCATCATCAACCAAGCCAGTCACGCGATACTGGATCCCCTGCTTGCGGCCTTTACCACCTGTCAACTTAAAGCCTTCGAAGGATGCGGTATTCATCTGCCAAATATCGTACTTATCGTAAATAAGTAGACCTGCATCATTTTCCAACCAAGGACCAAAGCCATAACCTGGCGCATTGGATGGGTAATCATGATCTTCGTCGGCAAAGGGCACCTTTAAGCCTTTAGTCAGATTATGACGACGTGCCTGAGAAATTTGATACAGGTAAACGTCACCCTGCTGATAATAAACAGCAAAGCGCTCATTTGGAGATAGCTTGGGCTTCTGTTTACTTGGCTGCTGAATGAGAATAGAAGTTTTATGACCAGTATTAAGGTCAATAAGGTAGAAGTCACGATAAAAGCCAGCCCAAGTGATCATCTTACGATAGGGAATATCCGAACTCCCCAGCACATACCGTGACTGCTCCTGTAGTGATACATCAGGTACCTGAGTATCGGCAAGCTGCACTAAGTTATTCCCTTTCAGGTGCAGAACAGCAAGGTAGGTACGCTTTATCTCTTTCTTGTACTGCTCAATTTCATTAGGCTTAATGCGGGCATCATCACCGTGCCAAACTCTAAGCTTCCGCTGGTCGGTAATGATCTTTTCATTAAATAGATCTTCCTGCTTAAGAATTCTACTCAATGCTAACTGTTGACTCACCTGAGGGACGCGGCCAAAAAAGAGACGTTCACTGTCCTGTGAGAATCTAAGCTCGCTGTAACGATTAAGCTTCCACTCTTTCGAAACGGGGGCCGCTTTCACTTCGCCACTGGCGATATCCAATAGCGAAAGTCGATACTCACGACCAAAAGGTGCTTGCTCACTATCCCCATGGGTAAAGGCGATATACTTGCCATCTTCACTTAAGGAGACTTCACCAATCTGCTGATTGTTGAACTGGCGAACAACCTCTCTTTTATTATTTGATAATGAGACTAATACTAATTGATGTTTCTTAGCTTCTATATTGTTACTCGCTAAAACAAGGTGCTTACCAAGTTTATCAAAATAGAAACGAGTGACATTGGCGATATTCTGACTTGCGCCACTATCTAGTGCTATTAGCCTGAATTCACTCCCTTTATCAAATTTATCAACCTTAGCTTTATTCTCTTTCTTACCAGACTCTGGTTCAGATTTATCTTTAGTGCTCTTATCTTTCTCTTTCGCCTCAAACCAAACAGCAAGATGTGTCCCTGACTCATTAAACTTAAACTCCTTAACACGTTCAAAGCGAGTCTCCTTGCCGGTTTCAGTATCAAGTAACACCATGCCTGACTTGAGCTTTTTTCTCTCCTTCTCTGACGCTGTCGCCTTTTCAAGTAACGAAGTTTTAACAACAAAGGCAGCAAAACGGCCATCACGGCTAACTTGAGGCTTAGAGGCGCCATCAAGGGTAAACTTCTTAGGTGAGGCCAACATCTGAACTAAACCATGACTGTCTCCCCTATCTGGTGCGACCTCGACAGCGAGTACCGCACCATTTGCAGAAATAACAGGTTTCTTTAACGATTCAAATTTCATGATATCGTTAGTTGTCATTGGGTTATGGTTTGATGGAGATGACGCAGCAGCATAACAGCCAGCTGAGACTAAACTTGCCGAAGCAAGCAATAAAGATGCGATGGGTAATGACTTCAAGGTCTTCCTCATTTTTCTTATTTTAATGGAATTTAGCTGAGTGATTATTTTATCTATTCGAATTTTATTAGACTAAAGTAGACTTTTTTAACCTTTAGCGATCAATCATCGTCATAAGCCCTCTTTAATGCAAGTTACACTATATAAAAAAACGTGAGACTGCTCACTATTTTCTGTGAAAAATGTTTAAAAGTGTTTAAAATAAAGAGGTGAACAATAAAAACTCATTCTAAGTCATATCCGTGTCGTTCGACATGGCCAGACAATAGCAGTACAACGAAACGTTGAAGGACTCTCATGTCAAAAAGAACTATAACCGTGATCCCTGGTGATGGGATCGGACCTAGCATTATCGATGCAGCACTAAAAATCCTTGATAAAGCTGGTTGTGATTTTGAATACGAGTTTGCCGATGCTGGTTTAGCCGCCCTTGAAAAGCAAGGTGAGTTATTACCCCAGCGTACTCTCGATATGATTGAGAAAAACCGTATCACTCTTAAAGGCCCACTAACAACTCCGGTTGGCGAAGGCTTTACCTCTATTAACGTATCTCTACGTAAACAGTTCAGCCTTTACGCTAACGTTCGCCCTGTCTTATCTTTTAAGGGCACCCAAGCTCGCTACGACAAAATAGATATCATCACAGTTCGTGAGAACACTGAAGGCATGTACTCAGGTCTAGGTCAAACTGTCTCTGACGACGGTGCTACCGCAGAAGCGACCAGCATCATTACTCGTCAAGGCGCTGAGCAGATCACCACATTTGCCTATGAACTGGCCCGTAAAGAGAACCGTAAAAAGGTCACTATCGTACACAAAGCAAATATCATGAAGTCGACCTCTGGACTATTCCTTAAAGTCGCTCGTGAAGTCAGCTTACGCTACCCAGACATCATCACCGAAGAGATGATTGTCGATGCGACCTGCATGAAGCTTGTCATGAATCCTGAAAACTTTGATGTGATGGTAACCACTAACCTGTTTGGTGATATCCTTTCCGATCTTTGTGCAGGCCTCGTAGGCGGCCTTGGTATGGCACCTGGTGCAAACATAGGTAAAGATGCGGCTATTTTCGAAGCGGTACACGGCAGCGCACCTGATATCGCAGGTAAAAACTTAGCTAACCCGACATCGGTTATCTTAGCGTCAATTCAGATGCTAGAGTACTTAGGTATGGCTGATAAGGCTGAGAATATACGCTCAGCAGTCACAGCTGTTATCTCCGAGGGTGATCGCACCACTCGCGACCTTGGTGGTACTCACGGCACGACTGATTTCACACAAGCAGTGATCGATCGCTTGTAATACCAGACACAAAGTCGATTTCTCTCCTTGACCGACATGGATGTTGGGAATGCCAAATGATGAATGGAACATCATAGGCACATGGGAAATCAACATAAATGTTCTGACCTCTAGGGATAGAGGAAATGCCTTTAAATATATGGAACATTTATGGCCTGTCCCATCCTGAAATAGGTTGACGGTTTTAATTAGACCAGTTGCTCTTGCTGCTGGTCTTTTTTATGCACTTGATTTGGTGTTCTCATACCTAAACTCAAGTGCGGCCTCATTTCATTGTATATAAAAACTGACTCTTCAACGAGTCGCTTTAACTCATCAAGATTGCTGCACGGATATAACAAAAACTCTTGCTTCAAAATACCATTTACTCGCTCCGCTAATGCGTTTTGATAGCAATCATACCCATCCGTCATTGATGCTCGGATACCATTTTTCTGTAATGCTGACTGATAGACTGCTGAACAATACTGTAACCCTCTGTCTGAATGATGAACTGCATGGCCTTGATATTGGCGATTATTCACTGTCATTTTTAAGGCTTTAACTACATCAGTTGCTTTCATCTCATCACTAAGTTCATAACCCATAATCTTACGACTAAACGCATCCGTCACCAGTGACAAGTAGTGAACACCTTGCTCTGATTGAACATAAGTTATGTCACTCACAAAGACCTCTTCAGGCGATAAAGGCGTAAACTCTTTGAGTAAATTCGGGTGTTTCTTCATCCAGTGTTTACTGTGGGTTGTCTTGGTATAGTTATGCTTAGGTTTTACCAATAACCCTTCACGTTTCAAGTAACTAAAGAAGTTATCTCGCCCAAGTTTAATTCCTTTCTCGATGAACTTGGGTTTCAGTAAAAAGTAGAGTTTCCTGCCACCCACACGTGGCATAAAGCGACGGATATCAAGCACCATTGCTTTTACTGGGGCCAGTTCTATAGCTCGGCAGAGTTCTCTCGTTTCTCTTTGGTAGATAGCTTGTCTTGTTATGCCAAGAAGCTCGCAAGCACGATTTAAGCTTGTTACTTTCTGTTTTTGAAGACTTCTCGCTCCCTGGCTAAGTACTTTTTTCTTAGGCCTGCGCCATACTCAGCATCAATGATATCAACGGCTTCATTGAGTAATAGATTACGTAAATGTTCATCCTCAAGCTCTTTTTCAAGGCGCTTTATTTTTTGAGCTGGCGTTTCTTTAGCTTTGGTGGTCTTAGGCATGGTTATTCTCACTGGTTGAGTCCAATCCATCTTACCGTGCTTTCTGAGCCAAGTAAGTACGGTTGAACGACCTTGGATACCATAAATGCTTTGAGCTTGCTTATAAGTCATGTCGCCTTTTTCAACGGCTGCTACAACTTGTAATTTAAAGCCTAACGAATAATCTCGTTGTGTTCGCTTAACGTGGGTGGGGATTTGAGTTGTCATAATAAAGTCCTAAATGTGTAAACACATTTCAGGACAAGACACCAGACACAAAAAGGCCCTATGTAGATACATAGGGCCTTTTTATTATCTATCTCTTGTCTTGAAATGATCTGTTTGACGATACCTGCTATTGAGTCGGGTTAAGACTCAAATACACAGTCACTTCATCACGATCATGGTAGAGGTGCTTACACTTGATAGAGAAGTTCTTAATCTCGTTCTCCTCAAGTACAGTCGCCATGGTCTCTAATATCGTCGAGACATCTTGATAGCGACTCTTCATCGGCAGCTTGAGGTTAAACATCGCCTCTTTAAACCAGCCATTGATCGCCCAAGCTTCAATCAGCTCTGCCACACGAGATGGCTTCTCAATCATGTCACACACTAACCAGTAGATATTTTTACGTGGCGGCTCAAAACGAAAACCATCGGCTTGATAGTGTTTTACCTGCCCAGTCTCCATCAAACCTTCATCCATAGGTCCATTGTCCACAGCGGCCACAAACATACCGCGACGCACTAACTGATACGTCCAGCCACCTGGACAAGCACCTAAGTCGACGGCATTCATGCCACTGCTTAATCTCTGCTCCTGCTCCTCTTCGGGAATAAAGTGGATAAAGGCTTCATCGAGTTTAAGCGTCGAACGACTCGGTGCATCGCTGGCCATTTTTAGCCTAGGGATCCCCATCGGATAGGGAGAGCTATTGTTACTAAAAGAGAAGCCCACGTAAGCCGTGCCCGATGCCACAAAACAGACATGTATAATAGGTCGACTGCTATTCTCTTTTTTAAGTAAGTTGCCAGCGTTTTTTAGCTTCTGTCTTAAAGGAACCGTAAATTTACGACAAAAAGCCGTGCGCTCTTTAGCTTCATTGGTATCGGGTGTTTCAACCCTTAACTCACCCGCATTCCTGACATCGGATAACGCTTCCATAATCGGTGTGATCCGATCATGTTCAGGTAGATTTTTCAGCAGCTCTTTAGCGGCAAACATCTGTCTGGCAAAAATCAGTGAATCCAATTTAATTTTTTGTGCCAAGATATTTGCATCACCGGCTTGAAAACACTGGAAAATCACATAGCCGTCTTTTTTGTTGGTTTTAACAAAACCACCAATTTCGAGTTCAGCTGCACGATGTTGTATCTCAGCTGCACACTCTTTTTCATAACCAGAGCGGCAATATAAAAATAGGTTGATCATTGGAATTCCTGAAGCGAGCCGGTCGGCAATGAGTGCCAAAAATAACGGCCATTTAATCGATATCTGTCAATGGCCGCTATTCTACACTTTATAGATAATGAATACGATTAATCGTTAAGCTCAACGACTCGATTACGCCACACAGCAAGTGCGATCAACAACCAACCGACTAAGAAGCACACGCCGCCCATAGGGGTAATAGGTCCAGTCCACTTAGTACCAAGTAGCGCATAAAGATACAAGGAGCCTGAAAAAAGTAGCATGCCCGCGATAAAGAGATATCCAGCCCAATCCAGCAAACGAGAACTTAGCCAATGACCTGCAAACGCCACAGCGATAAGTGCAAACGTATGATAGAACTGATACTCAACCCCAAGATTAAAAATGGCGATCATCTCAGGCGATGCCACATTTTTTAATCCATGGGCACCAAATGCCCCCAATGCAACAGAGATAAAGCCACTTAACGCTGCCAATAACAGAAAACCTTTACGCATCCAGCCCCCGAATAAAATCAATACAGTAAGAGATAGCAGATGTTAGGTTATCCTCTTCGGTAACCCCTGACGACTTTCTGGGAACAAAACTATGATCTCCGTCAGTTAACCAGTGTAACTGGGTCTTTTTCATCACTGGCCAGCTTGATACTAACTCCTTGCCACCAAACTTATCCCGCTCCCCCTGGATCACACACAAGGGTGCCTTGCACAACTCGATTGGCTCAAGCCTTGGATCTCCGCCTTTTAACGGAACAAAAGGGTAACCTAAACAGATCACCCCATCGACAGGAGTCAGCTCCGCCACAATCGCCGCCATACGGCCTCCCATGGACTTACCCATTAGAACAATACGTTTAGGGGAGTATTGAGCTTTAATCGCTTCAATATGTAAATTGAAGTCTTTTAACAGTTTAGGGGCTCTGTCAGGTGGACGCCGTTTGCCATCGAGTGCATTGGCGCGCATATAGGGAAAGTTAAAACGAATGACCCCGATCCCCGACTGGCTTAATCCTGTTGCCATTCTCTGCATAAAGTCAGAGGAGAGATTAGCTCCAGCCCCATGTGTGAAGATAACAAGCGTATCATTGAGCTCACCATCGATAACGCAGTGACTCTCTAGCAGAGACTCAGCCTCTAAGGGCTCCTTAACCAGGAAGTAGTTCACTGCGCGACTCCTCCTCAAACATATCTAACATCCACTCTCTGAACGCTGCAATTTTACCTATATCTGAATGATTTTGCTGACACACTAGGTAGTAAGCATTTTTACTCACCAACACCTCGGGGAAAGGACATACTAAACGCCCAGCTTTAATATCTGGGGTAGCAAGAACACTAAAACCTAATGCAACCCCTTGGCCATGAGCTGCTGCTTGCAACACTAAAGAGGAGTGACTGAATATTGGGCCTTGGTTCACATTAATATCATTAATCCCACATTGTCTAAACCAAGCTTGCCAATTATGTCGACTAGTATCATGCAATAGGGTGTGATTTTTTAGATCGCTTGGCTTCTCAAGTGGCTTAGGTCCACTGAGTAACATAGGTGAACAAACGGGAATCAACACCTCGTTTTTTAACTTATCAGCCCTTAATCCCGCCCAATTTCCTTGGCCGTAATAGATGGCAACATCGACATCATCGGATAGGGAGCCATCTTCATCATCGACCGCTTTAATACGCACATCAATGTCTGGATTCTTTTCACTAAATTTAGCTAATCTTGGCACCAACCATTGAATAGCAAAACTAGGTGAAGTACTTACTGTTAGTGAGCCTATGGCACTTCGAGCCAATAATCTGTCCGTCGCTTCAGCCAGTTGAACAAAGATATCTTTAATGTCTAAAAAGTACCCCTGTCCCTCCTCGGTCAGAAGCAAAGAGCGGTTCTTTCGGCGAAAAAGTTTTAACCCAAGATACTCCTCTAGCGCCTTAATCTGATGACTGACAGCCGCTTGGGTAACGAACAACTCTTCGGCTGCACGAGTAAAGCTAAGGTGCCTTGCTGCCGCTTCGAAAGCTTTTACTGAATTCAGGGGAGGTAAGCGTCTAGACATAGTGATCCCGATCTCATATTTTAATTAGTTTTTCTAATCCGTATTGTTACATTTTATCGTTTGAAAAGGGAAGCGATTTTGGTTAAATTTTGCGCCAACGAAATGACTATAGTTAGACAGCCTCTACGACGTAAATGGGGAGTGTCTGACAACCCAAAATATCCGCCCGGAGGCGACCATATATGCTAAACCTTAAAACTGTATTTGTTCTTGCTTTCCTATCAACAGCAACAAGCGTACAAGCTGATGAAGCAAGAATTGACACCACAGACCTTCATGCAACGATTAGTGCAGAACTAGCTGAGGGAATGGAAGTGATGCAACAAGATCTTACTGAAGACCTTAACGCCATGCTAAACACTAAAGATAAAGCAGAACAAGCTGAAGTAACAGTACTACGCGCCGAATAAACACGCTTAGCCATACTGAAACTAACAAAAAAGCCGCGAAGCAACAGATGCTCGCGGCTTTTTTGTATCTAACGATATTACTCTATTTAATAAAAAGCCGCAGTGATATCAGTATCACTGCGGCTCACACAAGTTAGCTCACACCCAGCACAAACAGTTAAGGGCGGTAAACTTTAACGTTATCATAGCCTTGTTCTTGAAGGTATAGCGCCTGAAGCTTACTCATCACGCCTCTGTCGCAGTAAAGCAGATAAGTTTTACTCTTATCCAAATCGGCAAACTTAGTCGCTAATCTAAAGAAAGGGATCGCCTTCACTTCAACGCCCTCAACCTCAAGCGGTGACTGCTCCTCCTCTTCTGGAGCACGAACGTCGATGATCACTTCACCTGAGTTAATATCGCCAACGGTTTCCGTTGAGGTGATCTTAGTGTCCATACTAGTAGCTATCTCTCTGATATCGATAACCTCAGCAGCTTCAATAACACGGTCAATAAGGTCTTCAGAAAACTTCAGCTCCTCAGCTTCAATCTTAGAGAGTACAGCCTTAACCGTTGGGCGCTGAGAGATCACACCGCAATACTCGGGGATAGACTTAGAGAGATCTTCTGTACCAATTTTACGACTTAAGTTAATAATGTCCTGCTTATCCATGGCGATGAGTGGACGTAGAATAAGCTGATCTGTGCATCGGTCGATGATGCTTAGGTTAGTCAAGGTTTGGCTTGATACTTGCCCCATCGCCTCACCAGTTACTAACGCTTGTATTCCCATCTTTCTGGCAACTTTAGCCGCAGCTCGCATCATCATACGCTTGAGAATAACCCCCATCTGGCCATTATCTATCTTCTCAAGGATCTCTGTTACCACAGGATCAAAGGGGATTGAGATAAACTTGACCTTATGGGACTCACCATATTTCTGCCATAGATGATAAGCCACCTGCTTCACACCTATCTCATGCTGATCGCCACCTAAGTTGAAGAAGCAGTAGTGGGTACGAGAGCCACGTTTAATAAACTGATAACTGGAAACACCTGAATCAAATCCGCCAGAGATAAGCGACAATACATCTTCCTGAGTCGCCATAGGGTAACCACCTAAGCCCTCAATGCGTTTACTTACTAGGTATAGACTCTCTTTATCTATCTCAAGATTAATCGTCATATCAGGATTTTTTAATCTAACACCTGCCGCCTCAGTAAACTGATTTAGCCCACCACCGACATAACGCTCAACTTCGATGGATCTAAAATCATGATTACCGACACGCTTAACCCGCACACAAAAGGTTTTACCCGCAAGTTCATCTTTATAAACCGCTAAAGTTTGTTGATAGATATCATCAACCGATTCGAATGTGCTCTCGCTTACCTGAAGCACATGAGCGATACCAGGAATACAAGCAAGACGCTCAGCGAAAGCCTCCACTAAGTCTTGTCTATCGTCTGGCACCAACACCATGATTTTGTCCCACTCACGCTTCACTTTAGCGGTCTCATCGACCTTCTTAAGTACATTACGAATATTGGTTTCAAGCATCTTGGTAAATCGCATTCTTACCGGTTTGCTTTTCATCATGATTTCAGGGAACAGTTTTACGATAAATTTCATCAGGGGTCTTCCGGGGGGATCAAGCCATTAAATAATATTGGCCGCATTATACCAAGATCATTTGAAGATTGCTTATTTAGTCGAAGGGAAAGCCTAAGAAATAAAAAGGCGCTAAGAGTCTCCTCTTAACGCCCCATTAAATTAGATGGTAGCTTGGGTATCTACCTCTATGGCTCTACCGTGATCTCATCAGACTCCATGGCTTTACCTTGCTCAATGGCAATCTCAACCCTGCGATTACGGGCACGATGACTACTGGTATCATTTGCCACAAGCGGATCAGAGTTTGCCATGCCAACCACCTTCATTCTTTGTGGATCAAAGCCTTTCACTTTAATCAGCTCATGAGCAACCGCTACGGCGCGTTTACTGGATAGGTCCCAATTAGAGCTATAAAGCTCATTACTGATATTCATATCATCGGTGTGTCCCGACACTGTCACTATCCCTGGGACATCTTTTAATAACTCACCCACTCGACGAACCACAGGTTTAAACCTTGGTTGTAGGAAACCTGAACCTGACGAGAAGGCGCCCTTCTCACGGATACGAATAATGATCTGCTGACCTAAAGACTCAATCTCTATCGCACCATCAACAATCTCAGTATTTAGCTCCTGAGCCATCTTCTTTACCTGCTCATTAATATTTTCCTGAGCAGCAGCTTGAGCATCAGACTCCTCTTTTGCCTTAGCTTCAGACTCTGAATCCGATGATGATTGAGCAACAGACTGCTCCTGCGCAGTAGCAGAGGACTCACCACCTCTTTGCTGGCCTTGCTGCTTTTGACTACCACCCGAACTGTCATCTTCACCGGCCTGATATTCGATAACAGGTTCAGTAATTTCACTGGTTTGTTGAGTAATGGTCTCAATGGGAGTTGGCTCAGGACGACCGGGCCTGAACTCAAGGGCGATGACCGATGTCCCTTTGGGGATATCTTTAACTTCTACTTTATTCTGGACACCAAAAGCATACTTCATCGAACCGGCGATCTGCTTAAACTTCAGCACATCCATCTCAGAAAATGACAGTAACAGTACGAAGAAACACATAAGTAGTGACATAAGATCAGCAAAGGTTGCTAACCAGAGAGGCGCTCCGGGAGGTGGACAGTCACACTTTTGTTTAGCCATGGGATCACTCCCCGTCCGTCGTGTCTATCTGCCTTTGTTTTTCAGATATATAGTTCTTCAAAAAGCCTTCAATCACGCGGGGGTTCTGTCCATCTTGAATCGCTAAAACCGCATCCATAATCAGATTTCGATTTAGCATCTCTTCATTCATTCTCAGCTCTAATTTACCGGCAATTGGGATCGCTACCATGTTTGCGACCATAGCCCCATAGAGTGTTGTTAATAGTGCAATAGCCATCGCAGGACCAATGGATTTAGGATCATCCATGTTCGACAACATCCCCACCAAGCCCACTAAAGTACCGATCATTCCCATTGCAGGGGCAACATCACCTACAGTCGAGAAGATACTAATACCTAACTTATGTCTCTGCTCAGTTAATGCGATATCTTTCTCAAGCGCATCACGAACCACATCACCATCGTGTCCATCAACCAACATATCCACTGCTTTTTGCATAAAGCTGTTGGTGATCTCCGCCTCCTCCAAGGCCAAAAAACCGCCTTTACGAGCAGCATCAGCCATAGTGACTGACTGTTCAATCAACTCATCGGGTTTATCAATCTTAAAGATAAACGCTTTTGCTGCAATTTTTATCGAGCCAAAAAACTGCTTCAGATTATATTTCATCATCACAACAAAAAAGGAGCCACACAGTACAATCAAAATAGAGGCGACATCGATAAAAATCCCGATACCACCACTACTGGCCATCGCCCCGAGAATAAATCCGAATGCACCTATGAGTCCTATTAGGGTTGCTAAATCCACAACTGCTCCTCAAATGAAACTAGTCTTCGGCTGAATATCCGAAACTGTAAAAAAATACGCACAATGCCAACGAGATATGTTCTCTGTTATAACCTTAACTTTATAACAAAGATAGAAATAAACCCAATAAGCGCCCCCTTGAGGAGACAAAAAATGCAAATAACGTCGTTGAGCGGATAAAACCTAATCAAACTTGTCTCAATACCGCTCAAGGGCTAACGGTTCACTTCATTTTTATCAAGGTAAAGCAGACAATAAGATTTTAATCGCTACTCTCAATTATCGGACAGCTTACACGCAAGTTTAGCTACAAATTCAATTTTTTATAAAAAAACCACAATAAAGCGTGCTATCGGGCAAATTTACCGCAGCACAATTTGACCGTTGTCGCTGGCTGCGATACCGTGTGTCACGCTAATTTCAAGGAGTCGTTACCGTGGCAAAAAAACCTGAAAACCTCACTTTTGAAGAATCCCTTTGTGAACTCGAGCGCATTGTTTCAGAACTTGAACAAGGCGACGTTTCCTTAGACGATGCATTAAAACAGTTTGAACGTGGCATAAAGCTTGTCCGCAACAGCCAAGGAAAGTTAGAACAAGCACAACAAAAAGTCGCTATCTTAATGGCTGATGATGAAAGCGCCCCGCTAACCCCTTTTTCTCCTGAGGCTGAATAAGTGCTAGCTCAAGCCACAACCCAATACCAACAACGCGTTGATAACCAGCTTACACAGGTTATCGATGCTCAATCTGTGACAGACTCTCAACTACTGGCAGCAATGAAACATGGTGCCCTGATTGGCGGGAAGCGTATTCGCCCTTTTCTGGTTTATGCCATAGGTGAGATGCTCAATGTTCCACAGGAAAAATTAGATGCAGCTGCAGCGGCCATAGAGTGTATACATGCCTACTCTTTAATCCATGACGATCTACCCGCCATGGATGATGACGCCCTGCGCCGTGGGCAACCAACGGTTCATGTTGCCTTTGATGAAGCAACGGCTATTTTGGCAGGTGACGCCCTACAAGCCTTAGCATTCGATATTTTAAGTCAACCCATTGATGGCCTAACACCCACACAGAATCTGGCGATGGTTCGCGCATTAGCCAAAGCCTCCGGTTATTCTGGAATGTGTGGTGGACAAGCGATGGATCTCAACGCAACCGATAAGCAGATAGATTTAGCCACCCTGACCCAACTACACAAACTAAAAACAGGTGCCTTAATCCGCTGTGCTGTCGAACTGCCAATGATCGCCGCTGACCTGCCAAAAGATGAGCAGGCACTACTAATGACTTTCGCCGATGCAGTTGGCTTAGCTTTTCAGGTACAAGATGATGTGATTGATATCATCTCCAGCACCGAAGAGCTGGGAAAACCTCAAGGCTCAGATTGTGATTCCAACAAGAGTACTTACCCAAAACTACTTGGATTAGACGGTGCAAAAGCCACCGCCGAGAGTTTGATACAAGATGCTCTATCAGCGCTGACAAAATTACCATACAATAGTCAGCTAATTGCCGAATTCGCCCGTTTTATCATTGAGCGAAGAGTATAATCAAGAGACCAATTATCTCGATGAGTTTGGATATTTCTCAATACCCTGTGCTTGCACAGGCTAATACCCCTGATGAGCTGAGACAGCTCCCTCAAGCCGTGCTACCACAACTAGCAGACGAGCTTAGAGGTTTCCTATTGAAGTCAGTGGGCAAGTCAAGCGGCCATTTTGCCTCTGGACTCGGCACAGTGGAACTCACTGTGGCACTTCATTACGTCTATAACACGCCGTTCGATCGCCTTATCTGGGACGTGGGCCACCAAGCCTATCCACATAAGATCTTAACCGGACGCCGTGATGCCATGCACACCATACGTCAAAAAGGCGGAATACACCCCTTCCCATGGCGTGAAGAGAGCGAGTACGACACTTTTAGCGTGGGTCACTCAGGCACCTCTATCAGTGCAGCGTTGGCCATGGCCGTTGCTGCAGAAAAAGAGCAAGCTGGACGTAAAGTCGTATCTGTTATCGGTGATGGTGCTATGACTGGCGGCATGGTCTTCGAAGCCATGAACCATGCAGGCGATCTACATAACGATATGTTGGTCGTGCTCAACGATAACGAGATGTCTATCTCTGAAAATGTCGGCGCACTCAATAACCACTTAGCTCAGCTGATGTCGGGACGTTTCTATACCACGATCCGTGAAAGCAGCAAAAAGGTACTCAAAGGGATGCCTGTCATCAAGGAGATGGCTAAGCGTACCGAAGAGCACTTAAAGGGCATGGTTGTTCCCGGTACCATGTTTGAAGAGCTAGGCTTTAACTACATAGGTCCAATCGACGGCCATGATGTCGATGCCCTCGTTGAGACCATGCGCAATATGCGTAACCTGTCAGGTCCACAAATTTTACATATCATGACCAAGAAAGGTCGTGGCTATGAGCCTGCGGAAAAAGATCCTATTGGCTGGCATGCTGTGCCTAAGTTTGACCCATCCACTTTTGAGAAACCGGCGTCAAAGCCAAGTAACCCAACCTTCTCGCAAGTATTTGGTAAATGGCTTTGTGATGTAGCCGAAAAAGATAAAAAAGTATTGGGGATCACCCCAGCTATGCGTGAAGGTTCAGGCATGGTTGAGTTCTCTCAGCGTTTTCCTAAGCAATACTTTGATGCGGCCATTGCCGAGCAGCACGCGGTGACTTTAGGTGCAGGTTTTGCCTGTGAAGGGTTAAAACCGGTTGTCGCCATCTACTCAACCTTCCTGCAGCGTGGCTATGATCAGTTGATCCACGATGTCGCGTTACAAAAGCTACCAGTACTCTTTGCTATCGATCGCGGTGGTATTGTTGGTGCCGATGGGCCAACTCACCAAGGCGCCTTTGATCTCAGCTTTATGCGTACAGTACCCAATATGGTCATCATGGCACCTTCTGATGAGAATGAGTGCCGTCAGATGCTCTATACCGGTTACTGCTATAATGATGGCCCAACCGCAGTGCGCTACCCAAGAGGCAGTGCTACTGGCGCTCCTCAAATAGAAGAGATGACTGCCCTACCTATCGGTAAAGGTTTGATTAAACGTCAAGGCCAAAAGGTCGCTATTCTCAATTTTGGCACGCTATTGGCCAGTGTATTAACAGCAGGAGAGTCCCTTGATGCAACAGTTGCAGATATGCGATTTGTTAAGCCACTGGATGTCGAGCTAATTAAAGAGTTAGCAAACTCCCATGACGTGCTAGTCACTGTTGAAGAAAATGCCATCATGGGCGGTGCTGGCTCAGGTGTACTTGAACTGCTACAACAACTTAAACAGCCAATGCCTGTACTCCAGCTTGGTCTTCCAGATGAGTTTATTAAGCATGGTGACTCAGGTGAGATTATTGCTGAGCTAAAACTCGACGCCGCAGGCATTTTGGAGCAGATAGAGAGCTATTTAGCTTAACATCTAGTCTATATCGGCAAATAAAAAGGACTGCAGTTGCAGTCCTTTTTCTATTGAGTGATACCAATCGGTATCACTGCTCACCCAATCTTAAGCTTGGGTATCGACCCCTGAGCCACCTTGAGAAACCATCACCATTGCAGGACGCAATAGGCGATCATTTAGGATATAGCCTTTCTGCATCACCATCATAACGGTATTTGCAGGAAATTCTGGGCTTGGTTGCATGCCGATAGCTTGGTGGTGCTCAGGATTAAAAGACTCACCATGAGGATTGACCTCTTTAAGACCAAACTTATCAACCGTGCTCACAAAGCTCTTCAGTGTTAGCTCTACACCTTCATAGATAGCTTTAGTTTCTTCTGCCTCTGCATTGGTACCTTGAAGCGCACGCTCCATGTTATCAATCACAGGTAGCAGCTCATTAGCAAACTTCTCTAATGCAAACTTATGTGCTTTTTCAACATCTTGAGCCGCACGACGACGGATATTAGCCTCTGACGCTGCAGCACGAGTCACAGAGTCTTTCTGCTCCTCTATTTTTGCATTTGCTTCAGCAAGTGCCTGTTCTAACTCTTCAACGCGGAAATTCGCCTGAGTGAGTTCATCCATTAAACTGGCTTCATCGTTACCGGTTTCAACCTCACTTTCAGTTAGGATTTCACCTTCAACGGCTTCATCTACTTGGTTCTGTTTCGCTTTACTTGAATCGTTGCTCATTCTAACTCCAGCTAAAAATACTTTGTTTCTTCCTGCTCTGAGGATAATATGGGGATCACATTCAAGGTTTCAAGCCCTAGTAATAAGATAATTTATGCCTAAAGCGTTTCAAACTATCGGTCTTATCGGTAAGCCAAATCACCATGGCACCAATCTCACTCTAAAACGGTTACACCACTGGTTAACCATGCAGGGGTTCGAGATACTGGTAGAGGAGCGAGTCGCCGCAGAGATGGGACCTAAGTGTAACTCTGTGGATCTACTCGAGCTCGGCGACAGATGTGATCTGGCCATCGTCGTTGGGGGCGATGGTAACATGTTAGGCGCTGCCAGAGTGCTTGCCCGCTTCGATATAGGCGTTATTGGTGTAAACCGAGGCAACCTTGGCTTTTTAACCGATCTTCCTCCTGACTCATTTGAAGCTGCTTTAGGCGATGTCCTCGAAGGTAAATTTGAGACCGAGTTTCGCTTTCTACTTGAAACTGAAGTACACCGTCACGGCAACATGAAATCCAGTAATACTGCAGTCAACGAAGCGGTATTACACCCTGGTAAAGTCGCTCATATGATAGAGTTTGAAGTCTATATTGATAATAACTTCATGTACTCTCAACGAGCCGACGGCATGATAGTGTCGACACCGACAGGCTCAACAGCTTATTCATTATCCGCAGGTGGGGCCATTTTAACCCCTAACCTTGAAGCACTCATTTTAGTACCTATGTTCCCCCACACTCTTTCCAGTCGCCCGATCGTAGTCGATGCCTGCAGCATCATCAAATTAGTGGTGTCGCCAGAAAATGGTGATAATTTAGAGGTGAGCTGCGACGGACATGTCATGTTGCCAGTGCTACCAGGTGATGAGATCATCATCAAACGTAGCCATGAGCGTTTACGCCTAATCCACCCTAAAGGCCATAACTACTTTCATGTGTTAAGGAACAAATTAGGTTGGGGCAGCAAGCTATTTTAACCCACAAATTAATATAAATAAGGGCCAGATATTAGTATCAGGCCCTTATATTTTATAACTTGCTGTTTATCTTTAAAGCTATGATTTTGCCATAGTGTAATCTAGCTGCACCGTGCTTGGCGCTGCAACGGGTTTTCCATCGACAAATTTAGGTGCATATCGCCAATGTTTGATCGCCTTTAATGACTCTTTCTCAAAGCCGCTTCCACCCTCCGACATGATTACTTTAGGCTCAGTAACAAAGCCTGACTCATCGACAATAAAAGAGAGCTGTACCATTCCCTCTCTACCCGCTCTTGCCGAGTTAACTGGATATTTAGGCGGTAAACGGTAAAGAGGTACTTGTTCCTGAGTATCTAGCCAAGGACGCATACTGCCAATAGCGATACAATGTTGAGTAGACTTCTCACTCAGACCTTTTTTCTCATAGAGCTCGACCAGTTGCGCGTGGGAGGCTAACTCATAAGGATGACTGTAATCCAGCACAGAGAACTGCTTCACTACCTTATTGAGTAACTCAATAGCTTTAGCATCTTGTTTTTTAGATTTACGTATCATGCCTACAATATAAGTAGCTCTGACGCGAGCCATAGCGTCTTCAGGTAACTCATCCTCATAGATCTCAAACGCCTTAATGGCATAATTTTGAATCTTTCGACTGTAGAGTGGAGTTTTGGAAAGCTTGTTAAATGCTGACATTAAGGTATTGGCTAGCAATATGGGATCGTCAGCATCTTCAGCAATATCGATAGCCTGAATAAAGTATTTTCTCGCTACTTTAGGTTTTTCAGCAGTACCAGCTGCGCCAATTAAGGGTTCAATCAGCTCGATCGCGTCATCATCAAAATGTGTTTGATAAATAGCTAAAGCTTGGCTGTATGCATCAAAGGCCTGAGTTTGCTTCTCATTGATCTCTAAAGCACTCCCTAAATTTAGGGCAAGGTTAGCCAAATCTAAGCTCCCTTTTGGATATATCTCTTTTCCTAATTGATAAGCTTTATCTGCATATACCTGAGCATCTGAGTAGTTTTTATCACTCACAGCAGACTGGTATGCAGCATAACTATCAGAGAACTCTGAAGCCGAGACAGTAAAACTCGTGGCACTACATAGAGCTAAACTCAAGGTTGCCGCGAAAAGTGATTTCCGTAAACCAGATTCAAACTGCATAAATATCCTTATTTATACCCAAACAACCTCAAGATGCAGGATTCAGCATGTCGAGAAGTGACAGAGTTCAAGGCATGAAATAGTAGGACTAGTTACTCTAATTCAATCATTTCATAACACAGAAAAATGTTGCTTCTCGCCTTGCCCTACGGGAGTGACCGTAGAATACCTGCACTGCGTTAGCGATATCGACAAGGGAATAACCATTATCCTCAATCACTGCCTTGTTCAGCTATCCTACGGGAGCTCTGAAACGAGCATTTTGAGGTAGCTTGGGTATGTATTGATGTTCATCTCTTATAAGCGCTTAGGTTAGCACTCATTGTGTGGCTCTAGATTAACAACTCACCTTTATAGTTCAAGTTGTTTCGCCACCCGCCGTAACGCAAACCCCATCCAGATAACTAAGAGTGAGCTGCAACAAGCCAGCGATATCCACACACCGTTAGTACCAAATGCCCAAGCAAACAGATAGACAACGAAGGCTATCAACAGCAGCTTAGCCCCGGTTAACATTGACGCTTCTTTTGAGTAGTTAATTGCCTGAAAGAAGCTTGCCCCTACCAATAACAGCCCCTCCATCGGTAAGCCCCAAAAATAGAGCCCCATCCCCTCAATCGCATAGGGAGTTAGCTCAAGGTTATCACCGGCAAAAATATAGACCACCCATTGCGGCTTAGTGTAGATAAATAACAGACCGAGAAATGCGGTCACTAAGGTGATCCCAAAAGCGATTTTCAGTGTCTTAAACACGCGGTCATAGCGTCCAGCTCCCGCGTTGAAGCTAAATATAGGCTGCGTGCCAAAAGCTATCCCTTCAAATACAAGGTAGAAAAATGCCTCTGTGTAGCTCACAACGCCATAGGCCGCAACATGCAGTGGTGAGCCCACCCACAAGAAAGCGATGTTATGCAGTGTTAGCACGATAGAGAGATAGAGATTCATCAAAAAACTAGGTACGCCAGTTTTAAGAATATTAAAACAGTGGTCTAGCTCTAACTTCATCTGCGATAGGGTGATTTTCAAGCGTGTCTTATCTGAGAGAAAATGCCATAAACAGAGGCCACCCGTCACCGCCTGAGACATCATGGTTGCAATAGCAGCTCCCACCAGCTCAAAGGGAAACACAACGATAAATAGCCAGTCGAGAACAATGTTAAGACAGCCACCCAAAATAAGTACACCAGTGACGAAGCCAGGACGGCCATCATTTCTAAGCAGTGCGGTAAAGGCGACAGAGATAATAGGAAAGATGCCCAGAGCATAATACCAAAACAGATAATCATCTGCGCTATCAAGCACTGCACCTTCAGCGCCCAACAGCTGCAATATATCTCTGGAAAAATAACTACCAAAAATGGCAAAAAAGGCGCCAAAGATTAAGCAAAGACTAAAGGTATTGCCGAGGATTTTTCTCGCCTTTGGCACCGAGCCTTGACCTAAATAGATAGAGACAAGTGCCGCTCCCCCCATTCCCAACAAGGCACCAACGGCATACAGCAGAGCACCAACAGGGTAAGCCAGCATCATACCTGCAAGGCCAGTCTCCCCTAGATAGTGACCGACGAACATACCATCGATAGCGACATAGATCCCCGTCACCAACATGGAGAGTATGGTCGGTACCGTATAACGCCATAGCAGTTTAGGGATAGGGTCATTGACCAAAGCTAAGTCTTGACTCGAGATCTCAGGATTCATTCACGCTATGCCCTATAAAAACGTCACCTATAGGAGATGACGTGAAAGCAGTTATATAAAAAGTTGTCATAAAATATCAGAAACTTATACGCTTAGATACTGCAAAAAGTTGAGCCTCTAGCTTATCGACTTCAAGTGTGCTTAGACTGATTATCTCCAACCTAGAATCCATGGTGTCATCTAACTCAACAACACTCATCTCACCATCAATCACATTAAAACCAGCAATCCCTTCATCGGTAATAAGAACAGCTTTAATACGGGTGACATCTAAGGATTTAATAAAATTTATCACCTCATCAAAATTAAACTCATAACTGAGATCAAACACCCAACCACAGGAGTAGAAGCCTTCTCCACTGTTATGTTTTACTAATACCCCTCTCTCATCCAATTCAGGCTCAACTAAAGCTGGTTCAATCTCAAATACACTTATTGGTTCAGGTGTTAACAGGCTTTTTTGCGGTGAAAAGACCTTCTTTGGAAGCTTTGCCGCGCTATCGAGTGATGCCAGCAACTGAGCAGAAAGAGAGGTCTGAGCATTAGCAAGCATGCTTAATAAGAAAAAAGTGCTCTGCTTCGGACCTTTTGAGGGAAAAGCGTGCTCAACATAATCAGTTAACTCTTGAAACTCTCTATCACGATAGAGATCTGATTTCGTCGCCAAGACAATATCCGCTACCCTCAACTGCTGATTAAAAATATCATGGCCAGAATAGCGCTCATCAGATACCTTTCTCGCATCCACCAAACACACAGTGGACTTTAGGGCAATAACATTTTGATAGTGAGATTGGCTCAATAGCTTAACCACCTCTTGGGGGTGGCCTAATCCTGTAGGTTCAATCAATAACCTATCCGGTTTTGCCTTAGCGATAAGCTGATTAATCGCGACCTGCATGGGTACACTTGCCGCGCAACATAAGCAGCCCCCTGCCACTTCACGGATCTCAATACTTTCTCCACTGCCAGACAGTAGCGCACCATCTATTCCCACTTCACCAAACTCATTAACTAAAATCGCCCAGGTCTCACCTTCAGGCTTAGTGGCTAATAACTGCTTAATGAAGCTTGTTTTGCCGACCCCTAGAAAACCGGTGATCACATTAGTTGGAATAGGTTTTAGTATCATGACAGCTCTTATGCAGATAATGGACAGCACAGTGTAGGGGGAAACAGCTCAACTCTCAATATCCAAGGCTTTGCTTATCACTTGAAAACAAACACCCGAAACACACAAGCAAAACATATAAGCAACAAATCATTAAAGAGTGTAAATTTATGTGTAAAAAGGCCGCAGCTAGTCTCAAAAACTACAGGGTTTCATAGTAAGCAAATGGACACATGTATAGAATCCCATCGAAGCTCAAATATATGAGCTCAACGAATAATTACTATTAATAATAAATATGATGGGTCATAAAATGAAACTACTTAAAACCGCAGCAGCGGCAGCTATTTCGATGGCGTTATTGGCGGGATGCAATGACGAAACCATAATCAACAATCCAGTTGAACCAACACCCGATGCAACTAATGTTCGCTTCGCGACTTATAACCTCTCATTTGATCGTGCAACATTTGAGGATCTTGTCAGTGAGATGCAGATCACCGCTCCTGAGCAGGAAGTGTTAATGCAGGGATGGTTTGATAAAACCTTAACTGATGACGAACTTAAAGTTGCAGAGAAAGTTATCCAGATCCGTAACGTTGCCGCCGTCATTCAAACAGAGCGCCCAGCTGTGTTGATGATGGGCGAGTTTAACAACGACGGTATCGCTGAGAACCAAGATGCAATCAAAGGGTTCCGCCTAAACTATCTTGCCGTACCTCAAAATGCTTTAGGCACAACAGCAGATGACAAGAAGATGCTTGAGCCGATTCAATTCGCCTACTTCGAAAACTTCTCTACCAATACGGGTCTATTAAGCGAATTTGATCTCGACAGAAACGGCAAAGTCGCCCTACCTGGCGATGCATGGGGATTCGGCTTCTACCATGGGCAATACGCCTTTGGCTTACTGTCTCAATACCCAATCGATACCGACAACATCCGTACTTTCCAAAACTTTAAGTGGAAAGATATGCCAGGCGAGACCAACCCAACAATCACTAACTGTGACGATGATAAAAATCCGATCCCAACAGGCATGAAATGTGGCGACGAGTGGTATACGGCTGAAGCTTGGGCCGAAAAACCTCTCTCATCTAAAAACCATGTTGACGCGCCAATCCTGATCCCAACAGCCGATGGCGAAAAAGTAGTGCACCTACTACTGTCACACCCAACACCACCAGTATTTGATACCGTCACTGAAAACAACAAGCTACTAAACCGTGCAGAGATTGCTTTCTGGAATGACTACGTTGCTGGCGCCGACTACATCTATGACGATGCTGGCAATAAAGGTGGTCTAGGTTTAGATGCTTCATTTGTTGTGATGGGAGATCTCAACGCAGATCCTGAAAATGGTGACGGTTTCCTTGATGCTATTCAAGACCTAATGAACCATGATCGCGTCAACACTTTAGCCACTGATGGCGTCTATGCCCCTAACAGCCTAGGCTCTACTGAGTGCGTCGCCCTTGGCGACTGTGGCGACAGCACCTATCCAGACCGTATCACCAGCACCTTCGGTCTACGCGTTGACCATGCTATTCCATCAAACGATCTGAACATCATCGACTCTGGCGTATTCTGGCCAGCAACCTTTGAAGAGGGACGTCTGCTAATGAATGATGAGCGTGTTGGCAAATATGGTAACGGTAAAGATATCTCTTCTGATCACCGTTTAGTTTGGATTGAAGCTAAGCTTTAATCTTAAGCATTAACGATTGCTAGATATACTTAACGAAGGGAGCCAATAGGCTCCCTTTTTTTTAAAATTTTGGCTAGTTTATTAAATAGTTACTAAAACATAATTAGCGCTTGCATTTCCGCTTTAAGCGTATGAGGTAACAGTAAAACCTCAGTGACGATCAGCACCAACAAGAACACCTAGAAAAGCTCAAAGTCCAAAGTTGGACTTTTTTACAATTAAAGTCTATTATTGAACTTAGCCATTGATGAGAGGACCAATCATGTCTAACGCTAATGTTCAACATCAACACATTGATATTCACTCAGCTCACGCCTCTAAAGTAGGCTTCGATGCAGCAGTCACTATCCTTCAACATTGGGGATGTAAAACAGAGGCGATAACGAATATCTTGAGGGTAAATCGCTCCTCATACTTTGCCTACAAATCAGGGAAAAAAGCCTTCATTCTGGATAAAGACCAACTCACTCGAATTAGTTATATTCTCAATATTCACGCAGCTTTGAGACAGTTCTTTACCAACCCAGAAAATATCTATGGCTATATGAGCATGATTAATCATAACCCCTACTTCGAAGGTCGCAAACCACTTGAAATCATCGAAGCAGGTGATTTCGGCGCACTACATGAGGTCTATAACCGAGTGGATCAATTACGCAGTGGTGGATGGGCATAGTGAGTTCAACATTAACGAGTGAAAAGGCCTATCGCCTAGTTAATACCCGATTTCCTGCAATCGACATCTTTGACGACTGTGCCAGTGTTGAAGAGTTTGAAGTGCTGTTTGCCCTTCAGAGCTTAACCAACCCTAGATTGCAAAATGAGGTTGGCGATCTCACCTTGTTGAGTAATGACCAAATTCCATTTGGGATCACAGGATGCTCCTATGCCACCGCCTCTTTTACCCATATAAATAGAGATGGCAGCAGGTTTTCTAATGGCGAGTTTGGTGTCTTATACATGGCTGACACCATGAAAACCGCGATTGCAGAAACCCGTTACCATGTTCAAAAGATGCTCTCTCTTATTGAAGGACTGCATTTTGAAATGATCGTGATGAAAGGGCTATCCTGCACCATAAGTGGCGAGTTAATTGATATTAGAGCTAATACAATTGCACAAATGCAAACAACTGATATTTATCACCATACTGATTACACAGCCTCCCAACATTTAGGGTTTAAATACCGAAAACAAGCAGTGGAAGGACTACACTACACAAGTGTTCGAAACCCTATGTCCAGCTGCTATGCACTGTTTACGCCTAAAAGAGTAGAAGAGATCATCCAGTCAACACATTACGAATATGTATGGGATGGCAAATCTATAGAGGTAAGAGGCATAACAGCAATTTAATTGCCTATCAGTATAATAAACGGCTCTGATAACAAGTTTTAAATCTCTTTTTAGGTTGGTTTATTGGCCATAATTTGTGCTTGGCTAAGCTTATTAGCCAATATGCTAGGCTCCATTTCTTTTGCAAGCTTCACTGACTAACAAACGCACTAACTGATCAATATTCTCACTCATTTCCACCATTTCAATAGCCCAACTGCACCCTGATAGTTCAAAGTGGAGTTTCCACTCCTCCCAAGTGAGTAACTCATTTAATGTAAACGAAGAAAAACCGCCTCTATCGCCATGCCCTCCACCTATGGACTCACCTACAGCAAATACTTTTTCACTAAAAGGGTATAAATATACACAATACACGTGATGTCTTTTATCTTTAGTCGTTGGAGCCTGATTTTTGTAGCAAACCCTAACAGAGTGTCGCGCCAAATCAGGCATGTTTACTGATACAGAGTTTCTATATAAATACTCAGCATCCAGTGTTCCACCAAACTCCCAATCTATAGCAGTCCTATTAAATGTATAGCGCTTCATCAGCAAAGGGTTAGCTAACTCTTCCCATCCATATTCCTTTTTCGGAATTGAAAGATTGAGCAGTCGGTACTCGCCATTACTAAAACCAATAGCTAACTCCCAATCTTCATTTGGTATTACATCGAAAATAGTATTCATAAATCAAGTTTATCCCTAGTCATAATAGCCCTCTACTAAAAATATCAATCTTAAGTTAATAGAAAACCTGAGATACAAAGTACCATAAGTGGAGCCCATTAATTTGTTATGTTCGCTCTCTATTATGACTTCATTACCACACAAATATTTTGAAAATACATAAAATAATGCTGACTGAAATTAATCCAAGCCAACCAAGGATTTGAGTTATCCCTTCAGGCGACTTTGAATTAAGGTGAGGAAATAGAATTGCCCCTAGAGAGATTAATGGTATGTATTCATATAACTGACCAGTTCGAACTGACGTGCCATTAAGCTGTGAAGGAACAAAAAGGTAAACAACAATATATAAAGCCATAAATGCTATCGCAAAGTAAGCTTGCTTCTCAATAAACTCCCCCCGGTTTAAGTGGAAAAAGAAAGCAACTAAAACTAGCGTAGCTCCGATTAATATCATTTAAATATGTCCCTAAAAATTACCATTATCTCAATCGCTCCCTCTAATACATGAATCATTTACTGACGGCCATTTGTTCAGCCAATGGCATGACAATGTTTATGACACTTTACTTCTATTACAAAGCCTTCACGAACCATATTCTCAGAATATTTCCGTATTATCTCAACTGTACGACGATTCGTGATGCTACAAATTTCCATAGTATGTCGTTGCTTATTTAGTGAGGTTTTTCAACTGAGTTAATAGCTCCATTAGCACTTCTTCGCCCATCGTTTTCTCGACAAGTTCATTCATTTCGCCTGCGAGAAACTCTTGCCATGAAACCAATTTACTACCAGAGCTATGTGCATATCGGCCATACGCAGACAATATAGTCTCATCATCCAAAATTGAAGCTAAGTACAATTCTTTATCTGACTCATCAATTTTCCACTCGAATAGCGGTTTTGGTTGTTTATATGCCATTTTGATTCTTCACTTAATACACTTGTATGGATAATAACTAGTAAATTTAGCCAGCCATTATTAATCAATAATATACCAAACTTATATCAAGCCTCTCAACGAACGATTGTGAGCTCGGCACTAAAAGTGAGGTACTTGGCGATACGCTAAGGGAAACCAGCCTAAAACGAACTAAACAGGTACCAAAAGTGCATATGCGGCAACATCTATTACAAATACCTCAGTGAATTTCAATATTTGTGCTTCTATCCAACCAAGGCGTGGTCGTAGTTTTTACCAGTATATTTGTCATCGCAACATAAGAAGGCGCGCCGTACTACACGACTGCAACAGTGATAATAATGGGGTCTTCCAAACTAATGAGGGGTCGTCTTGGCCTTGGTATACAACCTCCTTGTTAAATGCTCAAATCAAGCATAGTTGGAGGTAATAATTTATGCCATTAACTATGGCTGTCTATGTTGTTTGCTTTTTGTACCAACGACTGGTTGATAAAATACATCTGGGAACCCCTGCTTCTTAAACTTATATAACTGTACCTGACTAAAATATTCAGCATGGGACAAACTACCAACCTCGTAATAACCAGCCAGTAATCTTTGACTTATTAATTTAGAAAAATTGAAGTGCTCCTTGTTGTATATATTTACCTCTTCTTCAGACTCATACCAATAATCAGCAGCCGCCAACCAATAAAGCTTTTGTGCTATTGCCACTTCGCAACAAGGATGGTTAGCTACCGCAATAGGGACACCAAATCCGTCATCCCAGTTGTAATGGTCCAATAGCTCATACAGCAAAGCCGATGAATCTAGTGTTTTTACTAAAGAAATCGCTTCATCATGATCTTCTAGCTCATAACAAATCATCTCTATAAATTTGTATTGATTCATGCTGATTTCGGTGCCTAAAGCAGCTGCGCGCTAGCGCGTCCAGCTCGCAGGGGGATGCTGCCTTTACTTGTTATGTGAATGTGCGAGCTAAACAAAATTAAAACATACCTCTTTTATAAGTAATCCAGTTTCTTCTGATATTTTCAGGTCACTATGTGCCTGTATATCTGCCAAAATTCCTTTTGCAGGAAAATGGCCTCGTATGCTTTTCAGCTCGGAAAGCTCATCGAGGATTCTCTTTCGAACTACCGAATTGGAGATGGAACCCTCAGTGATTATTGCTAGTGCTTCAATACCTTCTTCTCTCGTCATTGGCTACTCATGTAACGCCCATCTCAACTGCGTAGCAAGCTGGCGAGTTTTGTATGTTTTTTCACACAAAAGGTGACAGGTTGCAGGCGCTTGTTAACTGTAAATCTGATATTACTTGGACCTGTCTTTACAATGCTGATAAATACACTCTAACAGTTCATGTAATTCAGCATTTGCAGCCGCTTCTTGCTCTGGCTTTATATTGTGACCGTTTGCTGTACAAATATAGATATCATTTATACTCCCCATTCCCCCAAACTTGCTAAGGACAGTACGAGCAGAAGAAGCCGTTCGTACATCGCTCAACTTCATGCCCTTAACACCGTGTTTAGACAGTAGTTTATTGAATGATTGGATTGCTTCGTTTAATTCCATAACTCTCAATTACAGTTAACGCCCCTAAACAGCAAAATTACGCCCTGCTGGCTTGTTAGCTGTGCCATTAATTGGGGACTTCGCCTTGTTCGTAACATTGTTTTAAATAACCTAGGAATTCAGACTCGATTCCCAGCGTTTCAGCTTTATTTATTAGCTCAAGATCATCAGCGATATAAGAACATACCTCATGGTGGTTTGTAGCACTAGACAGCTTAATAAATAGGTCTTTGTTGTCTATGGATACGTTAATCTTACTTACTTTCTGATTCAAGTTTATCCATGCGCTATCAAATGGATCTTCGTCTCTTTGATCTAGCAATTTATCAAGCTCATCAGAGTTGATTGACTCTAAGGTTTCTAGTAGCTTATCCATGATCACCATTTACAGCAAAGCGCCTTGTTAAATGGTAAAAGCAAGATCTTGATGACCAATCTCTTCCACGGTCCAATTGTTGAGTAATATCCCAAGGCCGTGTTCAGGTTCCCACGAACACTCGAACAGTAGTCCGACAGCTTCTTCAGATGGATCAAGTTCGCCAATGCAAATGCCTGTGGGAGTAATCAAACTCTTCAACTGATCGATATGCTCTATTATCGGAGCCATTTTATCAGCACTATCCCCAAATTGAACTCGTAAATCAGGCAATCCTTCTTGATAATACTCGAATAGTTTTTGAAACACCTCCTCTTTCAATTGCTCTTCTTTATGGAGGAGATTTTGTACAATTTGAAGTTGCCACTTTTCTACCTGGCCATTCTCAGATGGTATTTTTAACTCGACTTCTGTTTCTAGTAACGCACTGTAAAGTAGAAGCGTGTAAGTTCCATACTCATCTGGTTTATATTTGCTGAGGTCGATATTCATAATGACATTTAACGCCCGCATAAGGAGCTGATAATACTTGGCTATACTGTGAAGCGAAGCGGAACCGAGCCAAGCGTTAGCAGTCCCTTCACTTAATGCGCTTGTATGGATAATAAACTCACCTAATTTACAAATACTTCCCTGTTTCGGGTAATGTGAGACCCAGGCTTTAGCTGCAACTAAAGCTTTCCTTGTCGTAGTTCGATTGAGCGATGGCTCCTCTATTGAGAGACCGATAACAAGAAAGAACGCGACAAAGGACTCCAAGCAAAACACTCGAATAGTCTACTGGGTCTCGAACCCGCATTTGCAAGCAAGAGTTAGCTTATTATGAATTCAAAAACTAATCAAAACATTAGCGTAGGTGTCGATACTGGCAAGTTTCAGCTCGACATTTATATTCGGCCACTCGATATCTTTTTCACCGTTAAAAACGATGAGAAAGGGATTAAGGATGCGGTAAACAGCATTAAACAATACACACCAAAACGTATTGTTATTGAAGCGACAGGTCGCCTAGAAATGCCATTTATCATGGCCTGTGCTGAAGCCAATCTACCCTTCGTTATCGCCAACCCTATACACATAAAACGTTTTGCTGGCGCGATTGGTCAACGCGCAAAAACAGACAAATTAGACGCTAAACTTATCGCTCATTATGGTGAAGCAATTAAACCTAAGCTATCTACTTTAAAGCCCAGCATCATGCAGGCTATGAGCGATTTGGTTTCAAGGCGTAACCAAATTTTGGCAATGCAAACTATGGAGAAAAACCGCCTTCAAATTCTGCCTAAAGACCTAGCAATGACAATAAAACCTATCTTAACAGCCTTTAAAAATCAGATAGAAAAGATTGAAGCTAAAATCATTAAACTCATCGAGTCATGCCCTGACTATCAAGCCAAAAACATCATTCTACAAAGCATGAAAGGGATAGGTAAAATAGCCGCAGCTTCTATTATTAGTAATCTCCCTGAACTCGGATATATCAATAACAAAGAAGCAAGTTCACTGGTTGGTGTTGCACCAATGAATAAGGAAAGTGGCCGTTTCAAAGGCCAAAGAAAAATTCAAGGAGGAAGGCATCAAGTCAGAACAGTTTTATACATGGCTATGATGTCTGCAATTCAGTCTAACCCAGTTTTCAAACAAACTTATCAGCGATTAGTCGCTGCTGGAAAACCGAAAAAAGTGGCGATAATTGCCTGTATCAGGAAGATGGTTGTAACGTTAAACTCGATGCTAAGAGATGGTGTTATGTGGGAAGCGCCAAAAGCTCAAATTTAGCTATTGACGCCATAGTCTCTTGTTATATGCCGATTTACTCAAATGCTAGTTTGTAAATAGCAAACAACGGTAGTACTACAGCCCAAAGGAATAATATAAAAGGGATAACTACTCCCCAAATTCCTTTAACCTCTGTTGGCTCGGTTTGCTCCCAATCTTGGTCAGTGAATGCAACTACACCAAAGTCACTTTTAAAGCGGTCAGCAACTTCAACGCATTCATTTTCTAATGCGTCATCGATTGCTTGTTTTAAAGCTAGCAAACCTTCTCTGTTTCCTACAATTGAGTCATCCCAAGCTTCATCGTCATATATTTTCACCCATGGCTGACTATTCACTCGATATTCCTTTAGGCATATAACACCCTTTAATGGACAAAATATAGTTGGCTAAAATTAAGCGACGAAGGAGCAAAAGCTAACTACATTTTATCCTTTTTAAACTGCCTGTTAGACATGCTTCAATCTTTTCTCTAACTGTTTGATTAAGCTTTGCCTACCATCATTAAACGGTAAAATTTTTAGTTTTTCTAATTCTTGCTCAAGATCATGACGGGTTCTAACTCTCGAACTGAACTTTTCACGTTCAAATACTCTAGCTTGCGATGCAAGCTTCTCCTGAAGCTTTTCCATTCTTTCGTCTTACTCTTTGGTGGAACTGGAATTTTATAGCCAATATTTTTGAGCTCTCCACCACACTCTGAGCAAATTGCTTCTCCCGCAAATCTCGAAGACTTCCTGTTTGTGATTCTGCAACTAAAGCAGACCCAATTGCGGTTGCTCATCCTGTATGCCTAACACCCGCAGCTGCGGGCGACTTGTAGCGACGAAGGGGCGGAAAGGGGTTCCTACAGCAGAGCATCGAAGACAATCTCCGTGTAATATTCGTGGGACACACCCAATGTGTAGCCACCAAATTCAACCTGGCTACCCTCAGACTTTTCTACCCACAGCCTATCGGCGCTCAGTATTTCACATAGGTTATCGGAAACTCGAACTCCACTAACCTTCAAGCGAACGGTTTCATCAGAAGTAACAAAGGAGAAAGAAACTAGAAACGAATCTCCTTCACGTTTTACGTGAAATTCATCGACGGAAACTCCTTTATATACTTTTCCTAGCTCCATAATCTAATTCTCATTTGGCTCATAACACCCGCATAAATGCGGGGAATACTTGGTTAAAATTAGAGAAGAATGAGCGCCAGCCAAGCTTTAGACGTCATTTTTGATTCGTTTGTTAGAGATACCTAGAACGGAAAGCAGCTCAAACTAGTTGGCCTAATTTGACCGGAAAGTCTTGTTGCAACTTCTGCCCAAGATTTACAGCCATTTGCATGTAAAAGTAATTTAGAAATATGACACTTAATAAGCGTCCAATCAAATTCTTCAAGCACCAATGTTGGTGGCATAAATGAATTTATAGTTCGATTTTCAATTGCCTTTGGAGAGGCGACATAAAATTCAAAAAACACGCTATCGGCTTGATGATTTTCAAAGCACAAGTCTAATTCCATGAGAATATCAAATTCTTCCAAGTCATTTGGGTAACCGGAGGTTGATGGTTCTAATTGATCACTTGATATTCCGAGTAACTCGATATTCATGGTATCTCTAATGCCTCAAACTTCACCAAGTCCTCATACTTTGACTTATTTAATGTTGACTTCACTGCCGCCGACTCGAAATTTGAGCTTGGCATAGTGAGCGTAATTGACTTACCTTGTCCGGCCACTCATAACCCGTCAATGTCTCCAAAAATAGGTCTCCGTACGCTTTAACATGACAAGCACTTTCCATTGATCGCAAAGCTTCCACATGTTGATCTGGATGATCTAACAAAGAGATTTCTGCGAGCAATGAATCTGCATAGCGGCTCATTTTGTTATTTGTCAGATTGCAGGTGCTTGTTATGTGCTACGCCCATTTATCAGCCTTTGTATGTTGCTTGGAGTCGTTTTGGGCTCCAATCTAAACTGACTGGCTTGTTAATTTCTCCCGCTATCCCTTTATCTCGAATAACTGCCTCAATAATGCATCTTACTTTTTTAGGTGTAATACCTTCAAATAAGTTATCACTAGAGACGTCATAATTTCCATTGTGCTCGGCAACAAGTTCAGCGAAATTCAGCCAAGGATCTCTAAATGGAAACTTAGCCTCAATCCAAGGAAATTTTTTGAAGCCATCAACCCAAATTCTAAGAAGGACATTTTGGTCATTTAGAGAAGTAACTCTCCAATTGTATTTCTTATCATCGACAGTGATATGGCGAATTTTCTTTTTCAGAAGAATACCTCCGATGGCACATAACGCTACTACCCTAGCAAAACCATTGTGATATGAACACTTAAGCTAAAGTAACCCCAAAACGCCATGCGTTGAGAGTCCGCCTTAAACGCCTTATTATAATTATTGCTTTCTCTCTTCCACCGAAACGTCCAGCAAATCACAAGAAGACCCAACGGTAATATGATTAATATCATGAACCATTAAATGATATTGACCATCTTTCTCTTCAACTTTACCTTTAACATGAAGTTGCACTATCCCATTGGCGGCCAAATCAGGTAGTTGCCCTTTTAATTGAGGAGTCTCAAACTCTAATATGAAATCGACAGACACAATGCCGCACTTAGACAATAAAAGTTGGTCACCCTTTTGATTCAACATACCCGAATACAAATCATAAAACACTGCATGTGCTTGCCCACTTAGGCCTACCATAGCAACTAGCAAAGCCCCCATTAAATTGAATTTGTATTTCTTTTCCACAAAGCACCTCAAATACATAAAGTTACAGTGACTCGTCCACAACTATAACATTTGTATATACGACTTGCGCGTTTTGCCAAGTTCTCTCGGGAAAGCGTGCACGGGCGTTAACACTATATACCTCATTAATACAACGTATTGAGACGTGAACAGCTAACTTGTATCCAATACACATTCGGACAAAACTTAGTCGCACACTTTCATCTAACTTAATTTATTCCTCTTTATCTTTTCACTCAATAGTAAACCGTGAACTGATTGTGCAAAATTTAGAGATTAACCGTAACAAAGGGGTCGTAGCGAATTAACTAATGGCTCAATCGAAGAGATAATCTTCTTGTAAATCGGCCTGTGTAGATTCGACAGCGAGCTTCCAAAACATGGCCGGAAATGCTCCCTCCATTTCTAGGCATTTTCCACACAGCTCCATAGGGATATGGGAAATGTCTTATGTATGTAAGTAACATTCAAGACCGTGCACGTCACCTGCAGCAAGCAATAAACAGCAATGAAGGTGAGAGCTTCAAATACATCCCACAATACCTTTTAGGCCAGAAGCTAAAATAGAAAATGTATTCGACCTTCATTGGAAGGCTGCTAAATGATGGGTTTTATCTAGCTCATTTGTTAGAATCCCCTTTTATTTTTTGGCAGTAGCCCTAACACAAAGGTTTGCTGTCACGCTCTGTTCCTATTGGCTACTTTTAACGGTTCGTTTTCGCACCGTTCAGTTTTAACAGAGTATTCAGGTTTTACTATTTAAGGCAGGCTATGACCGTTCTTCTAATGACCCCCCCTATGACTCAGCTGAATACGCCCTACCCGGCAACAGCGTATTTAACGGGCTTTTTACGCTCCCAAGGCATAGATGCGGTTCAACGAGACCCTGCAATTGAGCTTTTCCTAGAGATGATGACAGCGCCGGCACTGGAGATTATTCGTCAACATGTTGAAGAAAATTTCGAGCACTTTGAAGATGATGAGTTGCCTGATGCCGTCTTTAACTTTTTAGCTGAATTTGACCGTTATCATCAAACCGTCGAAAGTGCGATTCGCTTTTTACAGGGCAAAGATCCCAGCCTAGCAATGCGTATTAACTCACGTCGATTTTTGCCTGAAGGCCCCGCATTTGACACCATTGCCCAGATGGAAGCGGTATCGGGTGATGTACTGCAAGCCGCCTTTGGTAACCTAGGCGTACAAGACAAAGCCAAATATCTAGCCACCCTGTTTATTAATGATCTCTCCAGCGTTATTACTCAGGGAGTTGATCCCTATTTTGAAGTGAGCCGTTATGGCGAGCAACTAGCGGCAGCAAACCCAAGCTTTGATAATCTTTACGAGACCTTGATAGGTGAGCCAAGTTTCAGCTCGGAGATTTTAGAGCAGCTGGTTGAGCAGTATCTGGAAGAGACACAGCCTAGTGTCGTTGCCTTAACCGTGCCTTTTCCCGGCAATATGCTAGGCGCCCTGCGAATTGCGCAGACCTGTAAGGCTATCAACCCTGAGCTGCCTATTGTTATGGGCGGTGGGTTTATTAATACCGAGCTGCGGGCGCTGAAAGATCCCCGTGTGTTTGAGTTTGTCGATTTTATCTGCCTAGACGACGGCGAACGTCCCTTTTTGACGCTACTTGAGTACTTTCAAGGACAGCGTGAAGTCGATGATTTGGTGCGCACCTATTTCCTTGCTGAAGATGAAAATGGTGAGGCTTACGTACACTTCAATGAAAATTCAGCGCTGCATGATATTCCACAAAGTGATGTAGGCGCGCCGGTTTACGATGGCCTGCCATTAGATGAATACCTATCTTTGTGTGAAATGCTCAACCCGATGCACCGTATATGGAGCGATGGACGCTGGAATAAACTCACCATAGCCCATGGCTGTTACTGGCGTAAATGCAGCTTTTGCGATGTCAGCCTAGATTATATCGATCGTTTCGACGCCGCTGGCGCCGATGTATTGGTGGATAGAATCGAGCAACTCATCGAAGAAACTGGCGAGACAGGTTTCCATTTTGTTGATGAGGCTCTACCGCCAAAGCTTCTATTTACCCTCGCAAAACGTCTCATTGAGCGCAATGTTGTGATCAGCTGGTGGGGCAATATCCGTTTTGAACGAACCTTCAGTCAAGCTCGCTGCCAATTACTGGCAGATTCCGGTTGCATCGCTGTAAGTGGTGGCCTTGAGGTCGCTTCAGATCGCCTATTAAAACTGATGAAAAAAGGTGTCAGTGTTGAGCGAGTCGCCCAAGTCACTAAATCCTTCAGTGACGCAGGTATATTAGTTCACGCCTACTTGATGTATGGCTTTCCAACACAAACCGAGCAGGAGACTGTCGATTCACTGGAGATGGTGCGTCAGATGATGAAGCAAGGTTGTTTCCAATCGGCCTACTGGCACCGTTTTGTGGCCACGGTTCACAGTCCTATAGGCATGAATCCAGAGCAATTTGGCATTACGCTTATCGATCGCCCAGAGATCCTATTTGCAGAAAACGATGTGGACTTTATCGATCCAACAGATACAGATCATGAGATGCTTGGCGAGGGGCTACGTAAAGCCATCTACAACTATATGCACGGCATAGGCTTTGAGCAGCCGATGAGTTTCTGGTTTAACCAGAGTGTTGCTCCCACTGGGATGAAAAAAGATCTCATCTCAAAGGCGATTAACAACCTCATAGCCAGTAATAAAGAGTACCAATAGTATTAACTGAACAATAAGCCACTTATACCCAAACAACTTCAAGGTGCAGGATTCAGCATGTCGAGAAGTGACAGAGTTCAAGGTATGAAATAGTAGGACTAGTTATTCTAATTCAATATTTCATAACACAGAAAAATGTTGCTTCTCGCCGTGCCCTTTGGGAGTTCCCGTAGAATCGCTGCACTGCGTTAGTGATATCAACAAGGGAATAACCATTATCCTCAATCACTGCCTTGTTCAGCTATCCTACGGGAGCTCTGAAACGAGCATCTTGAGGTAGCTTGGGTATATATTCCGAAAGAGAGTGGCTTATTTTAGCCCCTGCGATACTCAAAGGAGAATGAGTCACATCCCCACCAAATAAGATTTAATACTTGTTATCCGGTGTCTGCCCACCTATGGTGTGTCACGGAGATGTTGTCATGTTTTTTAAGAATTAAATCATATTCAAAGCGTAATATATGCCTAGCAGGTAAAAATGTGTTCTATCGCAACATTTCCGACATAATTTATCGCTATCATTCGCACCAAGCTACACATGGTTAACTTATTACAAGGAGTATTTATGTCCCTTAACCATCAGCAAAAAGTGTACATACCTAAAGCTGCTAGAACGAATCAATACATCGCAGCAGAGATTAAAGTAACGGACGCTTTGCTGGCTCATTACCCTGATCTTAAAACATGCTACCAAACCGTTAGCCGCTCTATTTTCAATCTTGCGGATCAAGAAGAGCTTAGCAACATTCATGTGATCACTAACGATAAATTACCCGTTGTGCGCTTCCACACTGAGGCATACTGTTTCCAAACTGCTGAGCAGATAATACTTTTTTATAATCCTGCCTACCATGAAGCGCAAAACCTTATCACTGACGATAATTATCGCGCACGTAAAATCAGGATTGTTTTCTTAGCTACAGGTGACGAAATTCGTAGTAACTCCGCCAGTTTCCATGCAAAGGTGCAATCTTTTCTCACCAAGCTCATGCCACAACTACCAGAAAATGAGCTGACGGTTAAAATCCGCGATCACCAGCACCTCTCTTATGATTTCTTCGCTAAGGCAAAAGGTAACAAGGAAAGCTACGGCTTTAAACTGCGTGCTATAGGTCCTAGATATAAGGCCAGAAATTGCCCGTTACCGGAGGAACACAGTTCACTGAGCTATGTCACCGTAAAGCTGCCTTTAGGGCGTCGACTCAAGCAATCAATATTGCCGGAGCATACTAATGACTTCACGCCACTGTATCAGAAACTAGAAGATGCATTTCTTCATGCCACATCAGCAAAACAGCTAAAGCAAGTAGCGATGGTCGCCAATGGATTAACGCCACTTGTGCGCAATAGTAAGTATGATCAAGTTGATGGGACTGATGAAGTACAGATGATAGGTTTCGATCCTAACCAAGAGGAGCAACAATTTGTTCGTCATTGGGACGGTAGCCAATTAGTCGAAACAGTTAGCTTTACCATAGTGGCTGGCAAAAAAGATTATAAAGATGCTGGATTTGGCCGCTTTATGAATCAGGTCGAAGATGCCCTCAAGAAGTTCACCTCTGAGCTTGAGTTAGATAGATCCCACGAAGATCTTATTGTTCGCTTCCACCAGCATATTAGCTACCAAAATAGCTAATTGCAGCAGATCGAAATATTAAAAATCCTTAGCGGTTTAACACCGCTAAGGTTTTTATCTCTTACTTCTACGACTTGAGTAACTGCTCTTATCGCTTGTGGACTTAGTGCGACGAGTTTGCTCTTTTCTCCCCGCAGGCTTGCCTTTGCGTCTCTCGACACGTTTCTTATTAGGCGCGACCTCAACACTGTCACGATAGCGGGCCGGAAGCGCTGTGCCCTGTTCATAACCAGGCACGACAATACGGGGTAATTTGCGCTCAATTAACGCTTCAATCTCCTCGAGCATCTTCTCATCTGATGGGCAGACAAAAGAGATAGCATGTCCAGTCAAACCTGCACGGCCTGTACGCCCAATACGATGAATATAATCTTGAGCATCAAAAGGCAACTCAATATTGACCACGAGAGGCAGTGCGTGAATGTCAAGTCCTCTGGCAGCAACATCAGTGGCCACCAGCACACGCAGGGCACCGCTTTTAAACTCCTCTAGCGCGCGATTACGTGCCCCTTGAGTTTTATCACCGTGAAAAACAGCACTCTTCAATCCATCGAGCTTTAACTCTTTCTGGATATGCTCTGCACTCTCTTTTGAGCTAGCAAATACCAACACCTGTTGCCAGTTATTGCGGCCAACCAGCTCAGAAAGTAACTCCGCTTTACGGCGCTTATCGACAAGATAAACCTCTTGCTCGACGCTCGATGCCGACTTACTGGTGGCAACATTGATCCATGTCGGATCACAGAGCATCTTCTGTGCTAAGCATTTGACATCATCGCTATAGGTTGCCGAGAAGAAATGGGTCACATGTTGGCGAGCAACCAACCCTTTTACACGCTCGATATCGCGCACAAAGCCCATATCCAACATTCTGTCGGCTTCATCGATCACAAGACTGGTAACACTTGAAAGGTCTAAACCATGTTGGCCGATAAAATCGAACAAACGTCCAGGTGTGGCTACTAAGATATCCACACCAGCATTTAACGCTTTACGCTGTGGGTTCATATTTGCACCACCGTAAACCGCCAAGGTTTTCAGCGAAGTGAACTGGCTATAACGTGAGATATTATCAGCAACCTGAATCGCAAGTTCACGTGTTGGTGTCAGTATCAATCCCCTCAGTGCGCTTCTATCTAAGAATTCATCCAATAGTTTTTGCAACAGTGGCAATGCAAATGCAGCAGTTTTCCCGGTGCCGGTTTCCGCACAAGCCATTAGATCACAGCCAGTTACAGCTACAGGGATCACTTTTGATTGCACTTGTGTTAGCTGCTGATATCCACACACTTCAACGGCGTCAAGAATGAGAGGGGATAGGTCAAATGCTGAAAACTTCATGGGAAGCGTGTCCGGGAAAATAAATGAGGGCGGAGTCTATCAAAAATTGTACTTACTGGCTATGACGATACCTTGGCTAACTCTGATAGACCAACAATATATTTCTCCTCAAACGCCTTGGCAGGGATTGGCTTAGAAAAAAGATAGCCTTGGCCATAATCACAACCCGCTTCCACTAACGTGGCCAATTGGAACTGGGTCTCAACACCTTCGGCTATCACCTTCATTCCCAACTTATGTGCCATAACGATGATCGCTTCACACAAGGTTTGATCGTCTGAATCAGATGCTAAGTTTTGGGTAAAAGATTGATCAATCTTCAGGTAATCAATATCAAACTTTTTCAAATAGGAGAGTGAGGAGTAACCAGTGCCAAAATCATCTAATGAAACCTGAATACCCGCATCTCGATATGCTAGCAGTTTCTCTGATACCCCACTGTCAACATCCAGTAGTAAACCCTCAGTAATCTCGATACAGATCCCATGACTGTCTAGCTTGAGCTCCTTAAGCCGCTTAATCCAGCTCTCGAAACAGCCTCTTTCATCGCGAAACTGAACCGGTGATTTATTAATACTTATCTGTATCTCAACCCCATACTGCTCACGCCAATAAGCACTTTGTTTAGCTGCCTCCTCAAATACCCAATTTCCAATATCGACAATCAACCCCGTCTCCTCTGCTACCGGGATAAACTCACTGGGAGGTATTATTCCCCTTTCAGGGTGATGCCAACGAATAAGCGCCTCAGCTTTTAGCACCTTCATGGTATTCATATCGACAATGGGCTGAAAATAAACCTCAAACTCCTGCTTAGTTATCGCTTTACGGAGATCTCCAATCAGCAACATTCGGTATTTCGCATACTCCTGCATTGAGGGAGTAAAATAGTGGTAACGATTTCTCCCCAAGCCTTTTGCTGCATACATGGCTTGATCCGCATGCTTAAGTAAACTGTCTATTGTTTGGGCATCATCTGGATAAAGGGTTATCCCGATGCTGGCACTAATATACGCAGTTTCGCTGCCGAGGCTAAAAGGCTCCGAGAGTCTGGCTAGAATTTTTTCAGCCACTCTCTCAACTCCTTTATGATCCGCAATCGAAGAGAGCACAACAGTAAACTCATCTCCCCCTAATCGAGCCACCACATCAGACTCACGAATACAGCCCTTCAACCGTTTTGCCGTTTCAACCAGCAGCAGATCACCGATATCATGACCCAAGGCGTCGTTAACTTCTTTGAAAAAATCCAAGTCTAAAAACATCAGAGCAAAATGCTGCTTGCTACGGTCAGACTTAAGTAGCTCAGTGCCTAAATATTCCAGCAACATCCGCCGATTAGGTAAACTTGTTAAGGGGTCATAGTTGGCCTGTTTCCAGATAATGTGCTCAGCTTGTTTCTTCTCCGTTATATCGGAAAAGAGCGCCACCCGCCGATAGACCTCACCTCGATTATCCAATATGGTATTGATGGTTAACCTAACAATGTGCTCAGAGCCCCTTTTGTGCTTAAGCCAAATTTCTCCATTCCACCGTCCGGTTTCTTCAATGGTACTTCTCATCTGCACAAAGGTTTTCTTACTCGAACTATCACACTGCAAGATACTGATGTGCTGATTAATTATCTCATCTTCCCTATAACCTGTTATCTCAGTAAAGGCAGAGTTTATGGTAATGATATTCCCCTCTTTATCCTGAACACTCATCGCCTCACTGGAGTTGTTATACACAGAAGCTGCCAGATTAAGAGACTCCTCCCCCCTTTTTCGTGCGGTAATATCCATATGAGTACCACACATGCGAACAGGTGAGCCTTGCTCATCTTTACTGACCACTTTGCCGCTATCTTGGATCCAGATGGTCTCCCCAGAGAAAGTATTTAACCGATATTCAATACTATGGTGAGAGGTCTCTCCCTTAAGGTGAGCATCAATAGAGTGCAATACATCGACTCTATCAGAGCGGTGAATGGCATTGATCCATACCCTCTCATCTCGATTTAACTCTTCGACACTGCAGCCAAGTAGACTTGCACAGCGGGTATTACGCTCTACTTTGTTAGATTTGATATCCCAATCCCATAAACCAAGTTCGCTACTATCTAAGACTAAAGCTAACTGCTCTTGGCTTGCACACATGGCTGACTCAGCGAGTTTCTGTGAAGTAATATCCAACAAACCTGAGATAACGAGTAGAACCTTGTTATTCTTTCTTTGGCAAGCGACAGTTAAGTGGGTATAAACAATTGAGTTATCTTTAGCCACAAATCGCATATCCATCTCATATTCATCAATCTCCCCTTTGAGCATTCTATCGAACTGATTTAAGCCCGTTTGAAGATCCTCAAAATAGGTCATATCACTCCACTTCATTGCCAATAGCTCTTTTTCACTGTATTTGAGCATCTGACACACCCGTGGATTAACTTTGATCCAGTGTTGATCCACCGATGAAATTGCAATACCAATATTGCCAATGTTGAATTGAGAGCGAAAAATGAGGTCATCTTGAAGCTGAATATTGGCATCTCGCTCCATTTCCAGCCGCCTAGCGAGTAGTGAACTAAGCAGTAAAAAAGCAACGGGGTAGATAATTAAAGTCGGAAAAGCAACGCTATTTAACGTATTCACAGCCATCTCAAAGGGTAGAATAAACAACCATAGCAGAGTAATACATTGCAGGATCATGCCGAATGAGTAGAACTGAATATTAGAGATATCAACAACCGCTCTATGACAATAGTAACGCCACAAGCAGCCCAATAATCCAGCTGAAACCATCATACCAATCTCAAACCAAACCCCAACTCCCCCCTCATAAAAACTAAAAATGGAAGCTAAGAACACGGCAATAAGCGTAGGTAATCCACCAAAAAAAACGCCGGAGATCCCCAGTATAACTGAGCGAGCATCGAAATACTGACCTTGAGAATACTCCCATGATGCCATCACGCTGGTCATGGTTATGCCACCTATGATGGCTCCTACACTGAGTTGCCAGAGAAAAAGATACTCATCTCGCTGCTTTCTAGGCACCGCATCATAGATAAATACCATGGCTAACAAAAGCGCAGTATTTTGCACTAAAGTAAAGATCACATCTGGCTCCATAAGCCTAACGGTTCTCAATAGTAAATATGAAGTATCAAGTCTTTAGTTTAGCAGAGATGTTACTGTACAATTTTCAGATGCAAGGTCATCAGCTCTCCCTTATTCAAAAGTAAAAGGGAAAAAACTGTAAATATGAGTGAAATATGCAAATAATAGTCAGCTTTTGTTTAAAACTCATTTATGATTGCCACTTGAGTCATAGGGACGCTCACTTCACTTAAAGGGATTTAAATGCTTCACACTAGATTGACACTCTTATTCATTACATCCTTACTTTGTAGTTTTGCCACGGCTGACGAAAGTTTAAAAACAGTAAAACTCGCCGCTGAAGATAATTGGGCCCCCTTTGCTAAGGCGTCAGGCACAGGTGTGTCTCACTCACTTATTAACCAGGCATTCTCTACCGTCGGGGTTGAAGTTGATAGTATCGTGGTTCCCTATTCAAGGGCTGTTGTGATGGCGAAAGAGGGGTTAGTCGATGGGGTATTTAACTTAGTCAAAGAACAGAGCACTGAATCAGAGTTTATCTTTGGGAAACAGCCGCTCTTCTCAGCCACAGCCTCCTTCTACCACAAGGTATCGACACCAGTTAAAGCAAAAGATAAATGGCAGCTGCCACCCAATACAAAAGTAGGGATCATTCGTGGCTATGAGTACGGGGACGAGCTAAAACAACTTCCTAATATCAGACTAATCACCCTTTCTAACCATAACCAGCTCATCAACCTACTGCTGCTCGATAGAATCGATGTCGCCATTATGTATGATCTGGTTGCCAAGCAATATATTAGCCAGATGGGCGTCTCACAAGAGATAGAGCAGATATTTACGAATCATACAGGTCAGGTCTATCTGGCATTTTCAAAACTCAATCCCCACGCATCTAAATTAGCCGAACTGTTAGATAGAGGACTGACAACTCTAAAGGATGACGGCAGTTATCAAGAGATAATGGCATCGGCTGGCTCACCTGCCAGAAATTAAACCTAGACGATATATAATTAAACTTGGACTCTATATATACCCAAACAACTTCAAGATGCAGAATTCAGCATGTCGAGAAGTGACAGAGTTCAAGGTCGTTAACTGCTCCTGCATTAACGGCATTCCCGCCATCCATGGCGGTCTTCATGAAATAGTAGGACTAGTTATTCTCGGCTCTGGCATCCTCGGTAACTGCTCCTGCGTTACTCTACCTCCTGAATCCATTCAGTCGTGCTTCGCCCTACCTTCTGCATCTGACTTCCATGGAAAGGAAGAAATGTCTTATTTTGTATGGAACAAAATAGACCATGCAGTCGTAATTCAATATTTCATAACACAGAAAAATGTTGCTTCTCGCCGTGCCCTACGGGAGTTCCCGTAGAATCGCTGCACTGCTTTAGTGATTTCAACAAGGGAATAACCATTATCCTCAATCACTGCCTTGTTCAGCTATCCTATGGGGGCTCTGAAACGAGCACCTTGAGGTAGCTTGGGTATAGAGGTATAACCTCTGATTAGAAAGCTTATGTTAGACTAACGCCAATTTTTCCTGATCCCGTGGCACCATGCAGAATAAGAAAGCGCTGAATTACAGCCAAACCTTCCACTTTCCGATCCAGATCTATTATGAAGACACCGACTTCTCCGGTGTTGTATACCACCCCAACTTTCTCAAATATTTTGAGCGAGCAAGAGAGCATGTTATTGGTGCAGACATTCTCGCCTCTCTTTGGCAGGAGCAAGGGTTAGGCTTTGCGGTTTACCGCAGTGATATGTTGTGTCATGACGGCGTTGAATTTGCAGATATCATAGAGGTAAAAACTCAGTTCTGCTTTGAGAGCAAGTACAGAACTATTTGGAAACAGGAGATATGGCGTCCTAATGCCAGCAAACCAGCTGTGACAGCCAATATTGAGATGGTGTGCATGAACAAGGCGCGCCAATTAGCACCGATGACACCTGAGCTACTTGCCTTGCTAAAGCAGTCTTTCGACTCGGCTCTGTAATAGCAAAGGGGAGCTTGCCTCCCCTATTTTTTAGTAATAAGAGGTTACTTCCTTAGTTGCAATTGCTGCCAGTTCACTTCGAGCTCTAACGCGCTCATCGGTTTTGCAAATAGATCGCCTTGGATTTTATCCACTCCCATCTCCACCAGCAGTGATTTAACCTCTTCGGTCTCAACCCCTTCAACTGTGACCTTAAAATCTAGCCCCTTGGCTAGCTCTATGCTCGACTTCATAATGTGTTTAGCATGTTTATCACTCATCAGTTCATCGATAAATGCCTTATCTATCTTCACTTCATCAACAGGAAAATACTTAAGGTAAGCAAGCGAGGAGTGACCCGTACCAAAATCATCAATGGCGACATCGACACCAATTGCTTTCAACTTTTCAATGGTTTCAACTGCCATCTCCATATCGTCCATCAACTTACTTTCGGTTATCTCAATGGAGAGCAATTTGGTCTCTAAACCATACTTGTCGAATTTCATCTGAATATCGTCACATAAGGTACTGCTGATAATATCTTTTGAGGAGAGATTTACCGCAACTTGCAATAACAACCCCGATTGGTGCCACTTATATTGCTGGGAGATCACTTGATCCAGCGCCCACTCACTGACTAATCCAATCATCCCTGCGTACTCGGCAAGGGGGATAAACTCAGCAGGAGAGACCATACCTAAATCCTCATGCTCCCAACGTATTAAGGCCTCAACCTGACTAAATCCGCCATTTAATACATCTAACTTTGGCTGATACACCATATACAACTCACCTCTGGCTAATGCCTTAGGGAGTCGATTGATGATCCCAAGTTGACGCTGCTGGCTAAGATCGTCTCCCTCTGAATAGCTGGCAAAAAGTTGCTTATCCTCCTTAGCCTTAATCAATGCGAGATCGAGCCGCCTCAAAAGTTGACTCACATAGGTATGGTGCTGAGCTAGATCCAGATAGCCCATCTGGATCTGAACTGTGATCGGAATATCCTGAATGTTAAACGGCATCTGAAGCTTCTCACGAATAGCTAGCAGTTTTGCTTCATCTTGCGCTTGCTCGAAATAGAGAAGAAACTCATCTTCATTCATACGTGCAAGAAATGAGACATTATTTCCCTCTCCCTGCAATCGTTCAGATAAGATCTGCAGCAACTTATCGCCAACGGAGAAACCGAAGAGATCGTTAACAAATCTAAACTGATAAATATCGATAAGTACTAAGGTGCCCTGAGTGATAGGCATCAAGGTAAGAAAACGGGACTTTAATCCTAAGCGGTTGGCAAGCCCTGTCAGCTTGTCCTTATCATTAGGGACCGGCAAGCCATTGATAAATTGACGCCATGCACAATAAAGGGAAAGGTATTTCTTGGGAACATCGAGTTGTGTCAGCTGTTCAGGGGGAATATCACCTAAATTTAACGCCCCCTCTTTGCTCTTAAGTAGTTCTATCTGCTGTAGCAGAGCATGAATAAATTTTGCTTCACCCCGTCTATGCCGGTACCAGAAAATGATACCAGCGATACAGACAATCAGTAAAAGAACTAAATACCAGCCAATGTCCACGTAAGTAATGCACACCCTATAAAAGGAACGATGCTAAAGTTCAGCTTACCCCAATATTGACCAAGACAACAACTATTCATAACTCGATTTTATAGAGTGATATTTTTCCAGAAACTCGTCACTGGCTAACTCCTCAGCCGAAACGGGCAGACCACGTTTAGCATACAGATCTAATCGTTCCTCAAGCTCAATACCAGCCCTTAACTCTCCAGTGTAAAAAGCGGCGGCCCTAACAAAATCAAGATAACCCACGTTATCAGGTAGATAAGATAGGTCTGACCATCTCTCAACCACCTCTGTCACTTCCGGTGCAAACTCCCAACTCTTCAATACGGCGCGACCTATTGGCCCCTGCATCTTTCTCACTAACGCTCTTAGCTGCTCTATACTAGTAAACATATCGGGATGGGCTTCTGCTTCTTTAAGCACAGGCAGAGCACCTATGTTATGCACTAAACAGGCTAAAGTCAGCGTATCAAAACTGAGTCCACATCCCTTATGGGTTTTATTATAGATTTGCAGCATAGAGCAAGCCGCAGAGGTCACATCGATTGAGCTTCCCCACACTTCATCCATCACCTCCCAGACCATCTCATTGGTTGAAATAAAGAGCTGCTCCATCGCCGCAGAAGTCGCGATGGATTTTATCTGAGTTAAGCCAATTCGAGTGACCGCACAGTTTACATTTTCAGCTTTAATTCCCCTGCTATAAAGTGCACTGTTAGCCACCTTAATCATACGCGCCGATATCGCGGCGTCTTGTCCGATAATTTCAGCAACCTGCTTTGGACTTGAATCCGGTCTGGATACGACCTCTTGAACCCTCATCGCAACCTCTGGAAGCGTTGGCAACACTAATGCATCTGCTTTCAACTTTTTTAAAAGGCCGACCAACAATTGATGTTCAGTTGACATTTTTCATCCCCATTTTGAATCTCAAATAATTTCTCTCTAAAAAAGAAGGCGACCAAACCCGCAGACTTGTTAAGCCATAATATAATAAGCACCATTTAAGTTAACGGCTTGTTTAGATTCTAGCTAACTTTAGGATTTTTAGGGAGTAAAAATCATTCTTTCATTAAAATTTTCATCCCCCTCCTCTTGGTAAAAACTTGATATAATAAGGGGTGTGGAAGTTTCTTGGGCAAAATTTGATAACCATACAAACATTAAGTAAAATGCCCGCCCGCTTATCACCCAAATATTCGCTAACTGAGAGTAATTATGTTTAAACCTGAGCTGTTGTCTCCTGCAGGGACACTGAAAAATATGCGTTATGCCTTTGCCTATGGTGCTGATGCTGTCTATGCAGGCCAACCTAGATACAGCCTTAGGGTAAGAAATAATGACTTTAAGATGGAAAACCTAGCCACAGGTATCCAAGAAGCTCATGATCTTGGTAAGAAACTGTATGTGGTCAGTAATATCGCACCACATAACACCAAGCTTAAGACATACATTAAAGATATGGCCCCTGTTGTCGACATGAATCCAGATGCGATTATCATGTCAGATCCTGGTCTTATTATGATGGCTAGAGAAGCGTTTCCCGATCAAGTGATCCACCTCTCAGTCCAAGCCAATGCGATCAACTGGGCATCGGTGAAGTTTTGGCAACAACAGGGGATCAAGCGCGTTATCTTATCCCGTGAGCTCTCTCTCGATGAGATTGAGGAGATCCGTCAACGCTGCCCAGATATTGAACTTGAAGTGTTCGTACATGGCGCACTCTGCATGGCGTATTCTGGTCGCTGTCTGCTGTCAGGCTATATCAACAAGCGAGATCCTAACCAAGGCACCTGTACTAATGCTTGTCGCTGGAAATATGATGCCCATGAGGCAACTGAAACCGATTCAGGCGACATCATTGCTGTACAGCCAGATGTTCAGATCCAAACACCAACCTTAGGTGCGGGTCAACCAAGCAGCGATATCGTGTTACTTCAAGAAGCTGGTCGCCCTGGCGAATATATGCCAGCCTTTGAAGATGAGCATGGTACTTACATCATGAACTCCAAAGATCTTCGTGCCATTCAGCATGTCGAACGCTTAAGTAAAATGGGCATAGACTCGCTGAAAATCGAAGGACGTACTAAGTCATTCTATTATGTCGCTCGTACCGCACAACTTTATCGTCAAGCAATTGAAGATGCCGTTTCAGGTAAAGATTTCGACCGTACCTTGATGCATAACCTTGAAGGCTTAGCTCACAGAGGCTATACCGAGGGCTTCCTACGTCGTCATGTGCATGATGAGTATCAGAACTATGATTACGGCTACTCTATCAGTGATACCCAGCAGTTTGTGGGTGAGTTTACAGGTAAACGTAACACCATCGGCATGGCTGAGATCGATGTAAAAAATAAATTCAGTGTCGGGGACAGTGTTGAGGTGATGACCCCGCAAGGCAACCTGACCATCAAGGTTGAGGAGCTGTTTAACCGTAAAGGTGAATCTGTTGAGGCTGGGTTAGGTTCAGGTCATTTCGTGTTCTTGAGTCTACCAGAGGGCGTTGAAACAGATAAAGCCGTTTTGCTGCGTAACTTGCCCCAAGGTCAAGATACCCGTAATCCTCACGCTCAAGCATAAGCGAAAAAGGTAAAAGCCTCCTCTGACCCTAATGATGATATTAGGGTCATTAAAGTACATAAACGAGTAGATAGACAATGGCTTTATTAATCGACGATAGCTGTATTAACTGTGATATGTGTGAACCTGAATGTCCAAATCAGGCGATCACTATGGGCGAGGAGATCTATGAGATTGACCCTGAGCTCTGCACTGAATGTGTCGGTCACTATGATAAACCTACCTGTATCTCTGTATGCCCTATCGATTGTATCGACCCGGATCCAGATCATAACGAGTCAGACGATGAACTCTTAGTGAAGTATCACCTGATCACAGGTAAACCTGTAAGCTAAAATACTGAATGGCATAATAAGTGGGTTTCCTTCTTTAGCCCGCTTAACTACCTCTACTTTTTTCTTTCTCCCCCTCTTGCACTTCATGAATAACAGTGCTGTTTCCTCCCTGTGATAACGCTTTTTGAAATGCCGTGTCGGCTTGTGACAGTAACGTTTTAACCGTTGATTTGTCGCACATCTGTGCTCCACCGACGCTGATTTTAAAACACATTTCACGCTCTTTAAGAGTGAATGAAAGTGCGCTAGCAGCCTGTGTTAGTTTCTCTACCTGCTCTCTATTTTTCACCAAACTTGAACCTGAGATTAAACAGCAAAACTCCGCACCACCAAACCTTGCACGGTAGGGAGGCTCAATGCTTTTTTTCAACAACTCAGCAAGCTCTACTAATATCTTGTCACCGCCACTGTGACCAAAAGACTCATTTATCCCTTTAAAGTCATCCACATGAATAAAAATTAACAGGTGCTCAAGATTATTGACGAGTAGTTCATCGAAGTGCTCAGTCAACTGCTCGATAAAATGACGACGATTGGATAACGAAGTCAGATAGTCCATATCGGCAGCCATCTTTATCTCTTCGATATATTGCAATTTTTCGACGTTTTTAAATACGCGGCAATAGAACTCTTCAGGACAAAAAGGCTTCTGTAGATAATCATCTGCACCACTTTTTATAAAACGTGCTGATTGATAGGGTTTATCGATACCTGAATAGCCCACTATCACCAGCTCTCTATCGGCAAACTGTTTTCTCACCGCCTGCACCAGCTCTATGCCATTCATGCCTGGCATCTCTTGATCAGTAATGATCAGCTTTATCTCAGGATGCATCGCCAAAGCATTCAGCGCCTTAGTACCATCAGGCACATCATAAAGCGTGAAGTTTCTTCGACTTAATAGGTTACAGACATAACTTCTCACCGACAGTGAGTCATCGACAACTAACACACCTATCTCATGGTTTGTTAGCTGCCCATGAAGTACTCTCAGTAGATAGTGGTAGGCCTGTGAATTCTCTTTTGTTAGATAATCAACAATAGGTAGACTAAGTAGCTTCTGATGAATGGTGTTATTCATCTTTCCAGTCATCACGATGCAGGGAATATTGTGCTCAAGTACATGGAAAATCGCCTGGCCATCGACCGCATCAGGTAAGCTGTAATCCACCGTTGCGGCAAAAAAATCATGGTGACTCACCAGCAAGCTTTTTAGCTCGGCAAAGGAGTATGCGATGGTAACCCGGTAACCTAGCGAGCCACCGATATGCTCAATAACGGAAGCTATCGCCTTATTGTCTTCGACAACCAGCAAGTTGTTCATCATTAATGTCCCTTCAGATCGAGCTGCTCTTAAGTTTACCTAAGTGAATACCCACCTTAAGCGTAGCAGTTAAATCGAAGGGAATTTAAGGATAAGCAGTGGAGCTCATCAGCTCCACTTAATACCAATCAGTATAAAGATTTGATCGCTCATTATGCTAGCTCAGGGCTTGCTTTAAGCTGCAGTTGCAAAATCACCATCGCTAGTTTTTCAATACTGTGTCTAAGGGGAGAAGGCATAGTGTCAAACTCGATACTCAAGAGTAAGTTTTTCACTTCAAGGCCTAACTCTGTATCCCCTTCGATTGACAGCTTACGTTGAAAGAATAAGGTATCAGGATCTTCTTTACCTGCAGCCACCAAAAGCAGCTCTTTTGATTGACCAGAAAAGGTCACCGCTGCCGCTTCGGGCTCACGCACTAACCAGCGTGAGTCAAAACTAACCTCAAACCTTAATCCCAGATCAAGAATATCGATAGCAACCCAGTTACCCTTGAGGAAATCTAACTCCTCATCACTGGCCTGTTGGGCAAGTAGCAAGCCTAATAGTCGCTCTAAAATTTCCGCTTTAAGCCGAAAAGGTACCAAACCTAAGGGACGGCGAGCCAATTTAGGCCCAAACTCCAGCAGCTGCTTAGCCATGCTGTTCAAAAAAGGTGTTTGCATCTTGATCTCACTCCTTAATACAGGCAACCAATCTCCTCCTATAACAGGAGAGTTAAAAAGAAAAAGAGTTTAACCAGATTTTATGATCACAAACCTGTTTTATATCAAGTAATCGACAGCCAATCCCTTTTAAACTCCAAATTCAATTTTTGGGAGTATCTCGGAGCAAGAATATGGAACTGCTGTGCCCAGCAGGTAATTTGGCATCACTAAAAACCGCCCTGAACGCAGGTGCAGATGCCGTCTACTTAGGACTAAAGAATGACACAAATGCACGCTCATTCGCAGGACTTAACTTTACCCCAAAAAAGCTACAAGAAGCCGCCCAGTATACTAAGCAGCAGGGTAAAAAGATCTTCCTGACCATCAATACCTTCCCTAAACCTGGAGAGGAAAAGCGTTGGTATGAGGCGGTCGATATTGCCGCAAATACAGGCGTAGATGCACTCATCATCGCTGATCTGTCGTTATTAGATTATGCCCACAGCCATTATCCTCATCTCCCTCTTCATCTCTCGGTGCAAGCCAGTGCTACCAACCTTGGTGCTCTTAAGCTGTATAAAGAGGAGTTTAATATTCAGCGCGCGGTACTTCCCAGAGTTCTGTCGATGAAACAGGTGAGAGATCTAAGTAAGGTCACTCCAGTGGATCTTGAAGTGTTTGCTTTTGGCAGCCTGTGTATTATGGCCGAAGGCCGTTGTCACCTGTCATCTTATGTAACGGGACAATCACCAAACACTGGTGGTTCATGCTCACCCGCAAAGCATGTACGTTGGCAAGAGGAGGGAGAGAACAGGTTAACTCGGCTCAATGAGGTGTTAATCGATAAATCAGGTATCGATGAGCAGATGGGCTACCCTGTCGTCTGCAAAGGTCGTTACACCACAGAACATAACAGCACTCCAACCCATCTATTAGAGTCGCCAACCAGTCTAAACACCCTAAGCTTACTGCCCGAGTTGGCTAAGGCAAATGTGGTCTCTTTAAAAATAGAGGGCCGTCAGCGTAGTCCCGCCTATGTCGAGCAGGTGACTCAGGTGTGGCGACGCGCTATCGATACCTACCTAAATAATCCTGATAATTTTCAAACTCAAGTTGAATGGGATAGAGCATTAGCCAAAGTATCCGAAGGACAGACGACCACCCTTGGCGCCTATGAGCGCACATGGCAGTAATAAAGGATAAGACAATGAAAGCATCACTCGGCCCTATTCTATATTGCTGGCCCAAAGAGAAAGTTATTGAGTTCTACACTCAGGTAGCCGCAAGTCAGATCCCCTTAGTTTACTTAGGGGAAACCATCTGTAGCCGCCGTCGTGAGTTAAAATTCAGCGACTATATGGACTTGGCCCATATGTTAAGGGACTCAGGCAAGGAGGTCGTACTATCAACACTTGCTCTGCTTGAAGCTCCCTCTGAATATACCGAATTAAAAAAGCAGGTAGAAAATGGCGAATTTATAATAGAAGCCAATGACATGGGGGCTATTCAGGCCGCCAAGGAGAATAAACTTCCCTTTATCTGCGGCCCAACCATTAATAATTACAACTTAGCCAGCCTAAAGACACTTCATAAGTGGGGAATGCAGCGCTTTGTCATGCCAGTTGAGCTCTCTAAGCATTGGCTTAATACTGTAGTCTCTGTCGAAAAACCTGAGTTTGAGATAGAGATCTTTGGCCATGGTTTTTTGCCTCTTGCGCTATCCGCCCGCTGCTTTACAGCAAGGCAGAAAGGCCTAGTCAAAGATAAGTGCCAAACAATCTGTATCGAGAACCCTAAGGGGTTACTGGCTCAAACTCAGGAGTCTCAACCTCTGTTAAGGCTCAACGGCATACAGACTCAATCTGCGGCCTGTATCGACCTAACTTCAGAGCTCTCTTCGATGAGTGACATGGGGATCAGCTACTTTAGGGTGTCCCCATCAAGTGTTAGTTGCATAGAGAAAGCGGATAAACTCTTTGAGTTGGGCTCACAAAGCGTTCAAGTTGACGACACTCACTGTAATGGCTATTGGCATCAACAAGCTGGCTTTAACCACCTGCAGATATAAATAAAATTAGTTTAATTAAGGTTTTAAAGGACTAAAGCCTTACAATATCATTGAGTTTCTAATTAGTACTACACTCGATTTTTCACACTTCGGATCATGCCGCAACACCAAGCTATAAACAGTAATAAACAGAGCCACTCAAGCGCTGCTGGCCACCATATCACTGGCCTTGGCAGCTCCATCACCATCTCTTGGTAGAAAGGACGCCCACTGCCGAAAATGCCAAAATCGATGTATGAAGATAGCAAAAAAACAGTAAAACTAATCAAGGTTAGTAATCCGGTAATCATATTCCACCGAGAGTAAAACATCCCTCCCTGACGTAATAGGTATACGAAATAGAGAGTGATACTACAGGTCGCTAGATAGAAAAAATACTGAAGTGCCGCCGTGTGCAGGTGATAGACATTAACGGGAAATAATCCAACGGCCGCCAAACAGAAGAAAGTCGCAGCAAGAGAGAAACAGAGAGGATAAAGTAATTTATTATCAATTAATTGAATTGAAAAGAGTGAGAATAGGATTAAACTCAAACTACCAAAAAATAGCCCGCCATTGACGACAACAGCCATTGTAGAGTGGCCATAATGCCCCAGTTCACTGAGGGTATGGTTCAAGAAATTGAACCCGCTCCCGTCATAACCTTGATAGCCTGCAACAGATAGAGCCGTACCGATAAAAAGTCCGATTATCCCGAGCACGCCAAATTTAAAAGCCAGGCTCGACAGTTTTTTACTCTTATCTACCATATTCCCTAAGTTCACTATTCACCTAGTCCATACAATATATGGAAGCAGTTTTTTTTAACGAGGTCTAGCGCCAATTATCAACAATTCAATTTTCAAAAAAGTAAAACATGATAAATAAGCCATTTCACCGACAAACAAGTCGTAAAGCAAAGCAGTTTTAGCCACCAACCTAAAAGCCATAACTAGTATTAACAATCGCAATAGGCACACATAAAAGCAGGTTCCACTAAAAGATGCTCACGCAAACAAGAAACCATCTAAATATATTAAAGCGACAACAAAACAAACACATAAGTGATACAATTCACAAAACCGACAATTGATCTGACTTAGATTTAGCTGTTTGAACGGGAAAATTGATGAAGCCAACAAATACCCCCCAATCCGGGAGAGAGATCAAACTTAATCCAGATGATGAACTCATATCGATCACCGATAAACGCGGGGTGATCACCTACGCTAATCAAAAATTTATCGATATATCCGGCTACAGTGAATCCGAACTTATCGGTCAAAACCACAATATAGTCAGAGATCGGGAGATGCCCAGTGCTGCATTTAAAGAGCTCTGGGAGAAACTCAAAGCGGGACAATCTTGGCGTGGTGTTGTTAAAAATCGCTGTAAAGACGGTAGTTACTACTGGGTTGATGCTTTTGTTTCACCTCTTTATGAAGCTGGTCAGATAGTAGGTTATCAATCTGTACGGGTTGCCGCATCATCTCAACTTACATCTCGGGCAGCTAAGATCTACAAACGGCTAAACAGTGGTAAAGCGGTAAAAGATCCTATGTCGCTCACTCAAAAGCGAATTCTTTCAGCTGTTTGTGCCACTACAGGCTTAGCTATCGCAGGCATGTTTTGGGGTTGGGGCGTGATTCTCGCAGGTGCCCTACTGATGGGACTCAATTTAGCTATTTTTTACGATGAAGCTTTTATTGTCCCTAAAAAGCTGATGCAGATGAAACAGGATTATGACTCCGTTAGCCGCTTTGTCTATTGTGGCCGCGACACCTCATCTGTACTTGATTTTCAAATCATGTTCCAAGGCGCCAAAATCCAAGGCATATTAGGCCGCTCACAAGATAACGCCGAACAGATAGATGAGATAGCGGATCAACTTGTGGTTGCCGCCAATCAAACTCACGCAGGACTCAACCAAGAGAGCCAGCAAGTGGAACAGATGGCCAGTGCCATGGAGGAGATGAGTTCGACCATAGGCGAAGTGGCTAACAATACCCAATCGACCTCCAACAGCATAGATGAAACCTATCGCCTCTGTTTAGATAGCCGTGACTCAATGCATAGTAATACCAAAAGTATTGTGGACTTAACTCAAGCGGTCAGCGATGCTGCGGCCAACGCCAATCAACTGAATAAAGAAGCTGAACAGGTGGCAGCGGCGATGAGTGAAATTGATGCCATTGCTGAACAAACCAATCTTTTGGCGCTCAATGCTGCGATAGAAGCTGCCAGAGCTGGAGAGCAGGGACGCGGATTTTCTGTCGTTGCCGATGAAGTCAGAGTGCTCTCGAGCCGAACTCAAGAGTCGACCAATCGGATCTCTAAAAGTGTCGACAAGATGTTCTCTATGCTTTCAAGCTGGGCGGGCCAGATGGATCAAAGCCGAGTACAAGCCGAGCAGTGCGCAACACAGACTCAGGATGCAGCAGTAAAAGTCGATAATATCTACCAAGCCATCGGCACTATTCACTCTCTTGCACAGCAAAATGCCGTCGCAGCCGATCAACAGAAACAAGTTATCCATGAAATCAACAGTGTGATAAGTTCAATCAGCCTAGCCAGTGCCGAGAATCTACAAGCTGTTCACAGTGTTGAAGCCTCGGTGCTAGAGCTTAAAGAGAATGCAAACAAGGCAAAAGGGATGCGAGACACCTTTGGCTAGTTAATAGCCATCGGTATCAGCCTGGATGATACAGATGGCATAGAGATAACTATGCCATCTCTCGCTAAAACAACCACACACAACAAACAGAACCAACACACTGTTTTAACAAGTATTTTACCAAAAACCTCATAGCTAAATATCCCCCTCCTGCGCTACAATATAATTAATCAAAAAGATGCAATAACTATTCTACGGTATGCAGAATCACCGGAGTAATAGATAAGGTTTTACATACTGGAATGAAGGGGGTAATCTTGCCCTCCTTAGCATGAATGGATATTCAGTGATAATTTCACTTCGAATAAGATGATAACTTATTGGAATTGTACTGAACCGATAATTTAGAGTAAAAAAAAGTGGCAGAAAAACAAAACCATAACATTAAAACCATACTGACATTTATTATTCCGTCATTAATAGGCCTGTTACTATTTATGACCCCTATCAGTTATCAAGATGCAATTACTATCCCAATTGCGATTGTATCTAAAGGGTTACAGGCACTTCTGGGAACTTGGTTAACCGCTATCGTGACGGGCGTAGTCTGCTTTACGGCGATCGCTACAGTGGTCACTAAGCTGCTCAAACCAATATTTGTCACCCAAAATGGCTTTCTCAATTCGCTGCTAAACGTCACACCTATGTGGCTTATCATTAGGGTTTTAGGTGCGATATTTATTCTACTGACTTTTGCGCAGGTAGGTCCCGAGGCTATCCGCTCTGGCGATACGGGTGCGTTGGTACTCAATGATCTGCTTCCAGTGCTATTTTGTGTATTTATTTTCGCAGGCATGCTGCTTCCTCTTCTGCTCAACTTTGGCCTACTCGAGCTATTTGGTACCTTACTCACTAAAATTATGCGCCCTGTTTTCAATCTACCAGGACGTAGTGCCATCGACTGTATGGCATCTTGGTTAGGTGATGGTAGTGTTGGTATCTTGATGACCAGTAAACAGTATGAAGCTCGCTTCTATACCCAAAGAGAAGCCGCTGTTATTGGCACAACTTTCTCTGCTGTCTCTATTACCTTCTCTCTGGTCGTGATCTCTCAGGTAAAATTAGAGCATATGTTTGTCCCCTTCTACCTTACCGTCTGTTTTGCCGGTTTGATGGCTGCGATTATTGTGCCTAAACTGCCGCCGCTGTCTTGGAAGAAAGACACCTATATTGACGACACACCAAGACATCCTGATGATGAGGTGATCCCAGCAGGTAAAGGGGTTTTATCATGGGGCGTGGAGCAGGCGTTAAATAAGGCTTCAAAAGCTGGCGGCATAAAGCACACACTCACAGATGGTATGAAAAACGTCATTGATATGGTGTTTGGCGTGATCCCAGTCGTCATGGCAATCGGTACTGTGGCGCTCATCGTTGCCGAACATACCCCTATTTTTGACTACCTTGGTATGCCATTTATTCCGCTTCTAGAGCTACTTCAGGTACCAGAAGCAACAGCCGCTTCTAAGACTATCGTGGTTGGTTTTGCCGATATGTTCCTGCCCTCTATCTTGGCAAGTTCAATAGAGTCAGATATGACTCGATTTATCATCGCAGCCATGTCTGTTACTCAGCTTATCTACATGAGCGAAGTCGGTGCACTTTTGATAGGCAGTAAAATTCCCGTCAATATACTGGAGCTGTTTGTTGTCTTTATTCTGAGGACCTTAGTAACCTTACCTATCATTGCGGGTGTGGCTCATCTGATCTTCTAAAGATCACCACGACCTCAAACTAAAAAAGAGTGGCTGTGCCACTCTTTTTTTATTCCTATAATTACTCCTCGCACTTTTGCTATTTGCTTCTAAACTTAAAGACTTAACAACTACTAATAAGACGCAAACTAACGCTACCGGATGAGAATTTTCATTTTAAGTGTAATTTGGTTAATTGGCTGCCCTCTTTTTGCCATGGAAAACCAGCCTATTTTCGACGCCTATAAAGCGGAACAAGGGCTGTCGATGAACACTGTCAACGACATAGTGACAGATGATCAGGGGTTTCTTTGGATAGCCACTCAAGCAGGGCTTAATCGTTATGACGGAAAGCACTTTAAACTCTATCAGGCGGGCGATCATAAAGGCCCTACAGAGAAGCACATCCAAAAGCTTTTCTTCGGTAGAAAGAAACAGTTATGGTTGCTCACTAAAAGTGATGGACTAAATCTATATCAAGCAAACACTGATACCTTTATCCCCTTTAATGAGTCAAACAGCCCCCTCTCTAATACAGGTATCATAGATTTGTACCAAGATAGCCGCGGCATCTTGTGGCTAGCAACCCATGATAATGGCTTAATTCAGTACTCTCCCACCGAAAATAGGATCCTTCATCATTTTCTCTCCTCCCCAAACAATAAAGGACTTATCAGCAATCGATTAAACTTAATCTTCGGCGATCAGTTTGATCGAATCTGGTTAGTCTCTGATAAGGGGCTATCTCTAATCGAGCCTGATAATGAAATCATCAATTTCCCACAAATAAACAGTGAGCTGGGTGACAGTATAAGCAGCTTGGAAATTGGGAAAAGTAATACGCTTTGGATCGGAACCAAAGAGAGAGGTTTGTACCTATTTGATATTCAAACAGGAGCACTTAAACCGATAACCGCTGCATCACAACTCGAAAATGACACCGTCACTCACCTTAAAAAAGACAAATTTGGTAAGCTCTGGATTGCAGTTCACGGTAAAGGATTAGCCAGATATTCCCCCCAATCAAATAAGCTTCTCTATTTTGACAGTGCAGCAGAGGATAAACACAGTCTCAATAGTGTACATGTGACCTCCTTTGCTATAGACAGCGAACATCAACTTTGGGTCGGCACCCGTGGCGGAGGACTGAATAAAACTTATCTGGAGGCCGAAAGTTTTGGTCATATCAGTACCGGTAACTTTAAAGATCACCCGCTTGAAAATAGCAATATCAGAAGTATTTTCAGAGATCATCAACAGCAACTCTGGATTGGTACTGCAGCTGGCCTCTTTCAGGCCCATGAAGACATAAACAGAGAGATCACAGGCTTCTCTCTATTTGAGGTAGCAGGGATCCAAATAACCGATCTTTTCATCAGCTTTATCAGGGAAGATGAACAAAAACGGTTCTGGGTAGGAACTAGAGGTAAAGGCTTGTTTATCTTCTCCCCCGACAAGCAAAGTTACACTCGCTATCAATATCAGGTAGGCAATCACAATGGACTGCCCAGTAACTACCTTTACAGCTTATATTTCGATGATGAAAGTCGAGCTTGGATCTCAACTAAAGACTCAGGGGTCGCACGATATATAGATGAAGAGCAAGGATTTATTCAATATAAACACGACAGAAATGATCCTAACTCACTATCAAGCAACGAGATAACCAATCTCGTTCAAGATAGTGAAGGAAACTTTTGGTTTACCTCCTATGACAAAGGACTAAGTAGACTAGACAAACAAGGGAAATTTACCCACTTCAATACCCAAACCGAGTCATCAATTCCAAATAAGCACCTGATGTCTATCCACCAAGGAGGTGGTGACAATTTATGGATAAGTACCAATAATGGGATCTTCTCATTTAATACAAAAAGTTATGAAACTAAGCTATTCAGTACTGATAATGGATTAATTGGCAATGTTGCCTACCTAACATTAATGGATAACAAGAAAAACCTCTGGATAGGGACAGCATCAGGCCTTAGTATGCTTAATACTCATAACTTGAGCATCAGAAACTTTACCTATATAGATGGTTTACAAGATAATGAGTTTAACTTCGGTGCTGGCTTTATCGATACCGATAACCGTATCTATCTTGGTGGCATAAACGGATTTAATCATTTTTTCACCTCTCAACTACCAAAATTATCCCCACCAAGACAGCCTTTACTCGAAACCTTAACTATCTTAAACGGATCTCAATCCAGTATCTCTGAGACTCAAAAAGTAAAAATTACTCAAGAAGATAAGATAAAGCTCTCCTACCAACATGATATTTTTACACTGTCGTTCCTCACACCTGCGCTTCATAGAGCAAAACGGTTAGTGTATGAATATAAAATGCTAGGATTACATGACAGTTGGTTGGTCGCCAATACTGATCAAACCGCTCAATTCACAGGTTTGTCATCGGGTAATTACGCCTTCCTCCTCAGAGCAAAGGATATAGATGGCAAATACAGCCCTATTCGTCGTCTGGATATTCAAGTATTAGCAGCCCCTTGGTTATCTTGGTGGGCAATCACTCTCTACGTCGTGGCTTTTATCACCCTATTTTCACTATTGTATTATTCGAAACTCAAAAAATATAATGAACAAAACCTGCTGTTAAAAGAGATAGAGCAAAGTGAGCAGAGGCTACAGCTCTCCTTGTGGGGAAGTGGAGATGAGTTTTGGGATTGGAATATTGTAGATAAACAGATAGTGCGCACAAATGTATTTCTCCAATACCCAGAAAAAGAGTTCCGTCTGCACGATACAATGCAGCAGTGTGTCCACCCTGATGATCTACCCAATATAATGACAGAGACCGATGCCTGCATGAAAAAAGGCAAAGACAAATTTGAGTTAACCTATCGCTCAAAACTCACTGATGGTGGTTGGCTATGGGTCTTAAATAGAGGACAAGTCATTCTTAGGGATCAGCTTGCTCGCCCCTCAAGACTAGCTGGAACAATTAAGAATATTCAATCTCAGAAAGAGACTGAAACCGCTCTAAGGACCCTGAACCAAGATTTAGAGAAGAGAGTATTTAGCCGTACCAGTGAACTGCAAAAAAGTAATGATGAACTCACCGAGACCTTAGAGGAGTTAAAGTTCACTCAAGGTGAGCTTATCGATAAAGAGAAGATGGCCACACTAGGTGGTTTGGTTGCCAGTATAACCCATGAGATAAATACACCGATTGGGATCAGTGTTACCGCCGCATCTCACCTACACAATAGTGTAGAGATATTTAATCAACACTATAATGAAGGTGAGATATCTCAAGAAGAGTTTGAAGACTATCAAATAGAAGTATCAGACTGTTCAAAGCTAATCTTAACAAACTTAGAGCGGGCTTCTAAACTCATCCAAAGCTTCAAAAAAGTCTCGGTTGACCAATCCCATGAAGATGTCAGAGAGTTTGACCTTAAGAGCTATCTAGATGAGATTTTCCTCTCCCTTAATCCCATGCTCTCAAGAACAGCTCATCAATACAGTTATCAATGTAAAGACAGCATAGTAATAAAAAGTAATCCAGGTGCTTTCTACCAAATTATCAGCAACTTAATTAATAACTCTATCGTACATGCCTTTCCTGATGGCCGCTCAGGTGAACTCAATTTAACCGTTACATGTTCAAATTCTGGCATCGAGATCATCTACCAAGACAATGGTTGTGGTATGCCTGAGCATGTACAAGAGAAGATATTCTCCCCTTTCTTCACGACGAAGCGAGGCAAAGGAGGCAGTGGCTTAGGCATGAATATCGTCTACAACTTAGTCACTCAGGTACTTGAAGGTGAGGTAGAACTAACTTCGACAATCGATAATGGCAGTCTGTTCAAAATATCTTTACCTTCATCACTCCTGATAAATTCCGCATAAATAACTTATCAATCTCACTCCAGAACTGTTATAAATATGTAAGAGTGAGTTTTAACTCATTGATTTATAGATAACAGGAGTGCCATTATGGATATACAAGTATCTGAAATAATGACAAGCAGGGTTGTCACCATAGATATGGATGATAGATTATCTGTTGCTAAAGAGATCTTTGATAATGCCCCCTTCCATCACCTGCTCGTTGTCGAACATAATCAGCTGCAAGGGGTACTCTCTGAGCGAGACTTTTTACGTGCATTAAGCCCGAATATCGGCAATATAAATGAGACAGAGCGTGATAGTGATACTCTGCTCAAACGTGCGCACCAAGTAATGGCTCGTAACCCCATCACAATTGAAGCCAAAGAGAACATCAATTGTGCAAGTAAGTTACTACTTGAGCATGGAATAGGCTCACTGCCTGTTTTAGAGCAAGGGGAACTTGTTGGGATCATCACATGGAAAGATCTGTTGCGAGCCTACTCAGACTAATACCAATTAGTATAAGAAAGTAGCCAGCTCAGAGCTGTTTTAGGCAAACTAGTTCGAGGCGGATAACTGAAGTAATGGTGCTCCCTTGGGAAGTTATTCAACGAAGAAGTAGGCAGCCTAAAACGCTCCTAAAAGGCGAGTCTTAGCGCTTCTGAATACTACGTCATCGAGCTTGAGCGTAGAGCAACTATGCCCTTCACTCGCTTCCTTGTCTTAAAAGCGCTAAGTTCTCGCTGAGTGACTACATCTTTATACTAAATGGTATAATGCAAAGCTCCATTGATGAGGCAAACATCGAGTTTACCTCATCACACAATTTATCCTTTTACCAAGTCAGTGTAAGCAAGGCTAAATTGCCCAGCCTCCCATGTAGAAGACCACTAGACCTAAGGTTATCGCAACCACACCAGGCTTTAACTGACGCCACTCACCACTGCAAATACGACCAATCACTAGCGTCACGAAGCCAAGCATAATCCCCGTGACAATGTTACAGCTTAAAATGATAAACACGGCGCAGGTAAGTCCCGCCATGGCATCAACCTTGTCATTAAAATCAAGCTTAGTTACGTTACTTAACATCAAAAGGCCGACATACATCAAAGCAGGCGCGGTAGCATAAGCTGGTACCAAGTAGCTAAGTGGCGCCAAAAACATCATCAGCAGAAACAACACACCAACAATCGTTGCCGTTAATCCAGTCTTGCCACCAGCTGCGGTTCCAGCTGCCGATTCAATATAAACAGCCGCAGGGGCACCACCAACGGCGCCAGCAACGATGCTGCTCACAGAGTCAGAAGTCAACGCTTTACCGCCACCAACAATATTATCTTTCTCATCAAGCAGTTCAGCCTGACCAGCAACTGCACGAATTGTCCCCGTTGCATCGAAGATTGCCGTCATCACCAGCGCTAACACAATTGGCAGTACCACAGGATTTAACGCCCCCATGATATCAAGCTGACCAATTAAAGACTGTTCAGACATTAAGTTCGGCCAAGCAAAGAAGCCTTGATATTGCACTGAAGGATCGAAAAAGAGGCCAAACAGAGAAAGAGCAATAATCACCAGTAAGATCCCTCCTGGTACCCCACGCTTCTCAAGACCGATGGTTGCAGCTAACCCAATAATTGCAGCCAAAACAGGAAGGCTATTAATATCGCCTAGTTTAACTGGCAGACCTGCATCATTAGCCACGATAAGCTGTACGCTATTTGTTGCAATTAAAAGTAAAAACAGACCAATACCTATACCTGTACCATGGGCAATACCTTTAGGTAAATTAGTTAACACCCACTGACGTATTCCGGTGACACTCACAAAGGTGAATACAACACCCATCAAGAAGATGGCACCTAAAGTGACAGGAATAGAGATCCCCTGCCCCAATACCATGCTAAAGGCTGTAAACGCGGTGAGGGAGATAGCGCAACCAATCGCCATAGGCAAGTTTGCCCATAACCCCATCAATAGGGAGCCAAAAGCGGCAATTAAACAGGTAGCGATGAAAACCGCCCCGGTATCAAACCCCGCAGCACCTAGCATATTAGGGACAACAATGACCGAGTAAACCATAGCAAGAAAGGTTGTTAAGCCAGCAATGGCTTCACGCTTAAGTGTGCTTCCCCTTTGTGAGATCGTAAAAAAGCGATCTAAAAAAGAGAGTAAACCTGATGATTGAATTGCAGATACTTCTGGTGTAGGGCTAGTCTGTTGGGACTGCATAATGATTATACCTTTTTTGATCTCTTAGAGTTTGGAAGGCTATGGCAGGTGAGAGCCCCGATAAATCGGGTGAGAGATCCACTTAATACTAGCGAGTATTTAACGTGACCTGCATGCTTTATACCCGAGCATCTTGAGGTAGCTTGGGTATACATAGTGACATTAAGCCACCATTTATGCCTTATCAACGCCCTAATCCAAAAGAAAAAAGTGCAATGACAACACAGCCTTTGTTGGCGGCGGATTCTACAGTAATATTTTCCTGACACAAAGCACAAGCCATGCAAATTGTGATTTACTTGAAAAGCAGATTGACCTGCTCATTAGGATAAAATCGTTCGTACTCGCTAAGATAACTGATGAAAAAAACCTCTATGGCTATCAAAGATAAGCTAAAAATAAGTTAACCAGCTGATTAATAGAGTAGAGCTCATTCGTTCATATTTTTTCATATTTTCATAAATATCATTCATTCAACGTATTATACCTATTCACAAACATGCTTTATATTAGTGTAATCGAAGATAAGATCACATTAAGAGAGTCGGTTATGGCAGATCACCTACCAACAGAGACACCCGCTGAAGTGAAATCTAAAGAATTGAAAGCCTTAGGTTTCATTATTGTTCTACTTTTCCCAATCCTTACCATCTCAGGTATTGGTGCTTATGGCTTAATCATCTGGATAATCCAGGCCTTCGCTGGTGTTGCCAGCCACTAAGTAAGCACAAAGCGGCTGAACAAAAACAAATTTAAGATTTAAGATTTAAAGGATACTGTTATGAAGTGGATCATCAACATTTGGCGCACACTTACCAAGCCTGCCAAATTTCTTACCTTAGGTTCGGTCAGTATATCTGCCTTCCTGATGGGTATTATCTTCTGGGGTGGATTTAACACAGCCTTAGAGGCGACAAACACCGAAGAGTTCTGTATTAGCTGCCACAGTATGGAAAGCATGCCATACAAGGAGCTGCAGGAAACAGTACATTGGTCTAATCACTCAGGTGTTCGTGCAACCTGTCCTGATTGCCATGTTCCTCACAACTGGAGCCGTAAAATTGCTCGTAAGATGGAAGCATCTCACGACGTATGGGGCTGGATGTTACAAACAGTCAATACACCAGAAAAGTTTGAAGAGAAACGCTTAGAGATGGCGAGCCGCGAGTGGAAACGCTTCGATCGTGACAACTCTCTGGCTTGTAAAAACTGCCATAACTACGACTCAATGAAGTGGGAAAGCATGTCTAAGCTGGCTCAAAAGCAGATGAAACGCGCTGCAGAGCTAGATCAAAGCTGTATCGATTGCCACAAAGGGATCGCACATAAGCTACCAGATATGGGAACATCACGTGCGCCAGAGCTTATCGCTCAAGTTGGCTCAGGTGAGAGTGCTCCTCAGGTCGAGCAAACTTATTTCTCAGCATTAACTAAACCACTTTACTTCAACGAGAAAACAGACGTTGAGGCAGGAACCCTAAATATCGCCACTAAAGTCAAGGTGTTAGAGACTAAAGGCAACCGCGTTAAAATTGGTATCGATGGCTGGCGCAAAAAGATTGGTGCAGGTCGTGTGATCTACTTCGATTTCGGTCTTAACATCCTATCGGCTCAACTAAGTAAAGATGCCGCCCTTGAAGAGGGTGTAATGGAAGTGTTCGAAGAGAAAGAAGATCCATTAACAGGTCTTAAGTGGCAACGTGTTGAAGCTAAGATCTGGACCGACAAAGATTACTTGGTCACCGATCTACAGCCACTTTGGGACTATGCTCGTGAAACATACAGCACAAGCTGTAGTGTATGTCACACCCAACCTGCCGAAGCACACTTCGATGCCAACACTTGGCCAGGTATGTTCCAAGGCATGATCGCTTTCGTTAACATGGATCAGGATACTCAAGCGCTGGTACAGAAATACCTACAAGAGCATTCGTCTACTTTCGATAAGTCTGCGCACTAGCATTAATAGGATAAGAAAATGAAAAGAAGAGACTTTCTAAAAGGTTTAGTATCAACATCTTATGTTGTCCTAAGCGGCGCGTCTGTACTAGCTCCACTCAATGCTCTCGCCGCTGCTGGTGCTAAGAAAGATGATGGCTGGTTAACCACTGGTTCACATTTCGGCGCATTCAAAATGAAGCGCAAAAATGGGGTTATCGATCAGGTTATCCCGTTTGATAGTGATAAGTACCCTACCGACATGATCAATGGCGTTAAAGGCTTAGTCTATAACCCATCTCGTGTTCGTTACCCTATGGTACGATTAGACTTTTTGTTAAATGGTCATAAAAGTAATACCAGTCAACGTGGTGATTTCCGTTTCGTTCGTGTGACTTGGGATAAGGCACTTCACCTACTAAAAGATTCACTGGATGAGGTACAAACCAAGTACGGTCCATCGGGTCTTCATGCAGGTCAAACAGGCTGGCGTGCAACGGGTCAATTACACTCTTGTACTAGCCATATGCAGCGCGCTATCGGCATGCACGGTAACTTCGTTAAGAAGATTGGTGATTACTCTACTGGTGCTGGTCAAACGATTCTGCCTTACATTTTAGGTTCGACAGAGGTTTACGCACAGGGCACCTCTTGGTCATTGATCCTTGAAGAATCTGACACCATCATTTTATGGTCGAACGATCCTTATAAGAACCTTCAAGTGGGCTGGAATGCAGAGACTCATGAGTCTTACGCTTATCTTGCTCAACTAAAAGAGAAGGTTAAGCAGGGCAAGATCCGCGTGATCAGTATCGACCCTGTGGTCACTAAGACTCAGAAATACCTTGGTTGTGAGCAGCTTTACGTTAACCCACAAACAGATGTGGCGTTAATGTTGGGTATTGCCCACGAGATGGTGACTAAGAATCTGCATGACACTAAATTTATCGAAGGTTACAGCTTAGGTTTCGACCAATTCCTGCCTTACCTAATGGGTGAGAGTGACGGTGTTGCTAAAACTCCTGAGTGGGCATCAGAGATCACAAGTGTTAGCCCAGAGATCATTCGCGACTTAGCAAAAGTGATGACCAAAGGTCGTACTCAGATGCTAATGGGCTGGTGTATTCAGCGCCAACAGCACGGTGAGCAACCATACTGGATGGCAGCGGTTCTGGCCACAATGATAGGCCAAATTGGTCTTCCAGGCGGCGGGATCAGCTATGGTCACCACTACTCAAGTATTGGTGTACCTTCATCAGGCGCGGCAGCACCAGGGGCTTTCCCACGTAACTTAGATGAAGATCAAAAGCCTATCTTTGATAGCAATGACTTCAAAGGCGCAAGCAGCACAATCCCTGTTGCTCGTTGGATTGATTCAATTTTAGAGCCAGGCAAGACTATCGACGCTAATGGCTCGAAAGTGACTTTCCCTGATATCAAGATGATGGTTTTCTCGGGCAATAACCCATGGAACCACCATCAAGATAGAAACAGAATGAAGCAAGCGTTCCATAAGCTTGAGTGTGTTGTCAGTATCGATGTCAACTGGACGGCAACCTGTCGATTCTCAGATATCGTATTGCCAGCGTGTACTACGTTTGAGCGTAACGATATCGACATCTATGGCAGTTACGCTAACCGCGGCCTGCTAGCGATGCAGAAGATGGTCGAGCCACTCTATGAAAGTCTCTCCGATTTTGAGATCTTCACTCGATTTGCAGCCGTTCTGGGTAAAGAGAAAGAGTACACCCGTGGCATGTCAGAGAAAGACTGGCTTGTTAAGCTCTATAACGACTGTAAAGCGGCTAACGCTGGTAAGTTCGAAATGCCTGACTTTGAAGGTTTCTGGAAAGAGGGTTACGTCTACTTCGGTGAAGGTAAGCCTTGGACTCGCCACGCAGACTTTAGAGAAGATCCTGAGATTAACCCGCTGGGCACACCTTCAGGCCTTATTGAGATCTTCAGCCGTAAGATAGCTCAGTATGGTTATGATGACTGCCCAGGCCACCCAACTTGGATGGAGAAAGCGGAGCGTAGTCACGGCGGACCAGGTTCAAACAAGTTCCCGGTATGGATGCAGTCTTGCCATCCGGACAAACGTCTTCACTCACAGATGTGTGAATCTGCTGAGTTCCGTGAAACCTATGCGGTAAAAGGACGTGAGCCTGTGTATATGAGCCCTGCTGATGCAAAACAGCGTGGTATTAAGAGCGGTGATATCGTTCGCGTCTTCAATGACCGTGGTCAACTACTTGCCGGTGCAGTTGTTTCAAACAACTATCCTCAAGGTGTTATCCGCATTCAAGAGGGTGCTTGGTATGGTCCAGTTGGTGCAGATGGCAGCAAAGAGGGTGGCGCTAAAGTCGGTGCACTTTGTAGTTATGGCGATCCGAATACCTTAACTATGGATATCGGAACATCTAAGCTGGCTCAAGCCTGCTCAGCCTACACATGTTTGGTTGATTTTGAGAAGTATAAAGGCAAAGTACCTGAAGTTAGCTCATTCAGCGGCCCAATTGAAACTCAGATTTAATCACCAAAACATCAGGAATAAGTAACACGTATGAATGGAAGTAATATGAGTGCAAGTGAAATGAATGCTAGTGAGATGAATAGTGTTGCAGTAGTTAATCAGGCGAGAGCTATGGTCTATCGACTACTCTCATCTTTGTTCGCTAAGGAGGTTGATCATCAACTTCTGCATGAATTAACCGGTGAGCAGGCACAGGCCTTTTTGGCACAACTTGCCAGTGAGCCAGCATTCAAACAAGATATCGATACATTAATATCTGTCCTGAATACGTTAAAAACTGATAAGGCACTACTGGAACTTGCAGCGGATTACTGCGGCTTGTTCCTAGTTGGAACAAAACACAGTGCCTCACCTTATGCCAGCTTGTATCTTAATGAAGCTGGTAGTGAAACACCTCTGTTTGGCGAGCAACATCAGCAGATGGTGCAGTTTCTAAAGCAGAGTCAGCTGCAGGTTCAAACCAGCTTTCCAGAGCCTGCCGATCACATCGCGGTGATCTTAGCCTATGCCGAACATATCTGCCTAAACAGCGGCGATGCAGAGCAACTCAAGTTTATTGAGTCCTACCTCAATACTTGGTTAGGTAACTTTGCCGCTAAAGTGACCCAATGCGACACAGGGACATTTTACAGTGCCTTGGCACGCCTGACTCAAAGCTGGGTCACTTCAGATCTCGAAGGTCTGACCCAAACGACTCACTAAACTCAGCGACAAGCTGACACAAAAAAGCGCTGAAAATTCAGCGCTTTTTTTATATCTAAAACTACAATACCAATCAGTACAAGAGTATAAATACAAGACTATAAATACAGTATGCTAGCCACGCCTAAGAAAGTGAAGAAACCAACCACGTCGGTCACCGTGGTCAAGATGACGGAGCCTGATAGAGCCGCATCTTGATTGCATTTTTGCAAAATAATCGGTACTAAAACTCCCGCTATTGCCGCCACCAGCATATTAACTAAAATGGCGCACGCCATCACCATGCCGATGGTGTTATCACCAAACCACCAAGCGGCAACAGCACCAATAATGCCCGCCCATAAAATCCCATTAACGCTGCCTATCCCTAACTCATTTTTCAGCAGCGAGAGTCGGTTACCAGGTGAAACTTGTCCCATCGCCATGCCGCGGATCATCAAGGTTAACGATTGACTACCCGCAATCCCGCCCATCGAGGCCACAATAGGCATTAAGATGGCAAGAGCAACCACTTGGGTTAGCACATCTTCAAATAATCCTATGGTCGCAGAAGCCAGAAAAGCGGTCAGTAAGTTTATCCCTAACCAGATAGCTCGGCGCTGAGCCCCTTTAACAATTGGTGCAAACAGGTCATCAGACTCATCCATACCCGCCGTGGCCATCAACTGGGCTTCATAATGCTCTCTGACTAAGATGGTTGCCGTTCTCAAGGTCACTCGCCCAATCAAGACACCTTCATCATCAACAATGGGCATCTCAACTTCACGGCTGTGTTCCATCGACTCCGCAGCTTCTAGCAGAGAGGTATCTGCTGCAAGCGCTCGGTTATCTTCAGACAGTAGTGACGCCAGCGGCTCACTTGGATCATGTTTAAAGATATCAAAGCGTCTAACATCACCTTGATACTTATCATTTTCATCAACAAGAAAAATCTTATCGTTACAGTCTAAGTTGATCCGTCGAAAAAAGTTCTGTGCTTGCCCGATAGAGGATTTAAGATCCAATACCAACATCTGATGATCGGCATAGCGGCCAATCTCATTGTCAGAATATTGATCATAGAGTTCGAAGTGTTTTCGCTGACGTAATCCCATCTTCGCCAACGCTCTCTCTGTCAAGCTGTCGGGAAGGTGATCACTCCAATCAATCAAATCTTCAGGACTTAACTGAGCAAATAGGAGATCGCTCTCCTCTAAGGACATCTGCTCTAATATCCCTAGTCTAGGTTCGGCGCGCATTAAACTCAGAACGGTCACCCGCTCATTATCATCAACCTGCTGCCACCTATCGTAACGCTCATCTAAGGGTAGCGACTCTAATAAAAGTGCAACCGTTCCTGACTCAGCTCCCTCAAGGATCTCATCAAACACCTCTGACTGCGCCTGACCCTCCGCCTCAGTCAATAGCTGAACCACATCAGCGATATCTAACTGAGTAGCGTCATTTTCATTATTCAATTCAACCACGAAACTTCCACCTCAATAGCTCACTCATTCTAGGGCTTTGATACAATTATCAAGGTTACTTAACGTCTTGATCTCTTACTTCCAGTCGCTCTGCGTCTAGCACGCTGCTTCTGAGCCGACTTACTATTCTTTCTTGTCACGCTAACACTTTTCGTTAGATCTGGTTCAAACCCTTCCAGCCATTGCTGAGGCAAACGCGTATCTAACACAGCTTCAACCTCTTCAAGCAACAAGGCATCATCTTCACAATATAGTGTGATAGCCAAACCTGAGTTCCCTGCTCGACCTGTACGCCCAATACGGTGGACATAATCTTCGGCAACAAAAGGAAGCTCATAGTTCACCACCACCTCTAACGACTCAACATCTAAGCCTCTGGCTGCAACATCGGTAGCCACCAACACTTGCAGCTCTCCACTTTTAAACTCTTGCAGCACTTTCTCACGCACGCTTTGGGAAAGATCGCCATGAAACGCCAGCGCCTTCACGCCTTCATTCACAAGCTTTGCCGCCAGCTTATCGGCGCCCTGTTTTTTCCGGCTAAAGATCAACACTTGCCGCCATTTTTTTGAGAGGATTAGATGACATAGCAGCTCACTTTTTCTATCAGCATCAACGGCATAAACACGTTGTTCAACTTTTCCCGCTGCGGCATTTCGCTTACCCACTTCAATCAATTTAGGATCTTTAAGTAACCGCTTACTTAAGTTAAATACCCCATCATCGAAGGTCGCCGAAAACAGCAAGGTTTGTCTCTCTTTAGGTAGCTGCTTAAGTATGGCATCTATCTCATCTTTAAAGCCCATATCCAACATACGATCCGCTTCATCAAATACTAGAAATGCTAACTGCGTTAAAGTGAGTGATCCCCGTCTTAAATGATCGAGCAGACGCCCCGGTGTTGCGATCAAGATATCAACACCAGCCTTTAAGATATCAGCCTGGGCATCGATACTCACACCGCCATACACGATTGCACTCTTAAGTGTTAAACCATCACCGTAGCGAACAAAACTTTGATGAACTTGGAGCGCTAACTCTCGAGTCGGCGTTAAAATAAGCGCACGAACAGGGGTAAGTTCATATGAAGTTTGACTGGACTTTAGCTGACTCAATCGTTCAAGGATAGGCAGCGCAAATGCGGCTGTTTTCCCAGTACCAGTCTGTGCCCCCGCCATGAGATCACTCCCTGCTAAAATAGCAGGAATAGCCTCAGCCTGTACCTGTGTTGGTTCACTATAGTTAAGCTCAGATAAGACATTAAGTAACTCGGCACTTAACGCCATTGAAGAGAAAGACATAACCATACCTAAATGCCGATGAAATTGGCGCGCAGTGTAACAGAATTTCCCATTATTCCCTCTGGAAAATTAACCTCAAAAATGAAACCGAGCATTATTTCTTTTACTATTCAATAATGGAGAACTCTCGTAAAGTCTACTATACAGAGCAAGAAAAGTTCAGCTCAACCAAAATGGCACCTAGGCAAGGAGCGACTAAACTTAGAGAAATATGTCTTTTAGCCAGCTACACAGGCACAAGCTCTGTTTTGCAGGCTAAACACCTGGAGAGAAGCCTATGTACCCGTCTCCGATAGCCTCGGCCATCACCTTAGCCTTAGCAGGAACAGCACACTTAACAGTGATGGCTGAAACAGCGCCCACAAACAGCAGTTCATCGCTTAATAATATCCACAACCAATGCATAGTGCAGATGCAGAGTAACCTTCACGCTGATGAAGTCACTGGCCTTGCCAAAAATATGCTCAAACGGGCTAATATGACCCTTAGCAACCCGGCCAAACTAACACATATCTATAAACACAGTATCAAAGGTTTTACCATCACAATGCCCTGCTCTGCAGCGCAAAAAGCCTTTGGGGATGACAATACTGTCAGCTCCTTTACCCCTGACAGTATTGTCAGTATCAGCAAAGGAAAACCCACAAATCCAGGTAACGGTGGAGGCGGTGGTGACACTGACAACGGTGTGCCACAAAGCACTCCATGGGGAATTAACAGAGTCGGTGGGCCAGTTGACGGCACAGGAAGAACAGCTTGGGTACTCGACACTGGTATTGACCTTAACAATGCCGATCTCAACGTTGATACCAGCAAAGGCTTTTCAGCCTTCACTAAAGGAAAAAATGCTGGCATGAACGATGGTCACGGGCACGGCACCCATGTTGCTGGCACCATTGCCGCTATCGATAACAGTATCGATGTTGTCGGCGTCGCAGCAGGCGCCACTGTTGTTCCAGTAAAAGTACTGGACTCGAGAGGCTCTGGCTCAACCTCTGGCGTGATAGCGGGAATAGATCATGTTGCAGCTAATGCCACTGCAGGCGACTGCGCCAATATGAGCCTAGGTGGTGGAGTAAGTAGCTCTTTAGATGAAGCGGTCAGGGCTGCAGCATCAAATGGAATATTTTTTGTGCTCGCGGCGGGAAATAGTGGGGCTCATGCAAGTAATCACTCCCCTGCGCGCGCCAATGGAGCAAATATATTCACGATCTCAGCAACCGACAGCAGTGACAACATGCCTAGCTGGTCCAACTGGGGAAACCCTCCTGTGGATTATGCGGCTCCAGGTGTTGGAATATCGTCACTCAAACGTGGCGGTGGTGTCACCACCATGTCAGGTACATCGATGGCATCCCCAGCAGCTTGCGGCGTGATAATGATGACAGGAGGTCAGCCTAATAGTGATGGCAGTGCAGGCAATGATCCTGACAACAACCCAGATCCCATCATTCATCTATAAGCATAAGTGCTCACAACTGCTCCCTATTCATCACCTTGGTGGGGAGCACTATACCAATACCCACTAGTTACTCTTCATCCCCTTTCTGATCCTGATTGGTATTACTCACAAAAATCATCAAAATTAGCGAGAGCTTAAGTAAAAAGCACGGTTCTGTCACAGTTATTCTGCCCAAAATAACGACAATACTCCGTTGTTAATTTGACCAGGTAGCTCACTTCGTGTTTGACATTCATTATCTCTATTTTGCCCAAGGATTAGGCTTCATCTCAATGTTCTTGGCTTGGTGGGCTAACGCTCAAAGGGATGATAAAGCACTACTTAGCGGCAACTTAATCGCTTCGGGATTAACTGCAATTCACTTAGGCTTACTGGGAAGTCCCCTCGGCATGGTGAATCAGCTGCTGAACATGGGTCGTTTTTTCTCTAGTCGTTACTACAGAATCTCAATTCTTGCCCCCATATTTGCCTCACTAGCCATAATACAGGGCTTTTTGTGGGCAGAGCACTGGAGTGAATGGTGCGCAGTGCTGGCAGGGGTGATCATGAGCTTTGCACTCATTTACTGTCAAGGTACTCAACTTCGCTTAAGTATATTAGTGAGTAACATCTGCAACTTAACACTCTCGTTGCATTTGCACTCATGGTCAGGAGTCATATATCAGATAATCACCATTGGCATGATTACTTACCAGCTAACAACAGATACTCACTATGATAAATCCGGTAATGAGCCCTCTTACAACCAGGCACTAGCCAAGTAGCTGACTAAATGCAGCCAGAGAGTCTTTATGTAGTTGCTGCAAGCCTTGATACTCACCATCTTTATATTCAGATGTTTCCAGTAACTTACACAGCTTAGATAATGCGATAAATCCCATGCTGGCACTGCTTCCCTTTAATGCATGCAGCAAGGTATTTCGATTCTCGCTCTTTTGTAACAGAGCCGAGAGTTGAACTTGGCTCGACTCTTTATATAGCATCAGCATCTCATCTACAGCATCCCTACCCAAATACTCGATATCTTGCTCTATCTGTCCGATATCCAACAACTCCCCTTGCTTATCATCAGGAGAGGTATTTGCCACTCTTTCCTCTTCGAGCGGATTAACCACGCCAATCCATGCCGCTAGCATCTGCATATTAAGCGGTTTCCCAAGAACAAGATCAAAGCCTATCTCACGATAATGATCCATGTCATCGGCTTGGATCTGGGCAGTAAATGCGGCGATATCCAGTTGGTGAGAAGCGTGTAAAGTCACCTCTCTTAGCTCTTTTAAAAGCGCCAAACCAGAACCATCTCCTAATTGGATATCTAACATGATGGCATCGAAGCTATTCGCACTCTGTGTGCAATAAATATTTCTTGCCTCTGCGCAGCTATCAGCAAGCACTGACTCATGGCCTAAATGAGCCAGAAATCCCTGAGCGACCATCGCATTAACTTTATTATCCTCTATCACCAGAACCCGTTTCTTATTTGTAATTCTCTGAGGTTCTTGTCCCCCTTCATGAGCCTGCTCACAAATAACCAGCGGCAAACTAAACCCAAAACGACTGCCAACTCCCGCCTCGCTTTCAACCCAAAGCGGTTTACAACCTTCCTCAAACAGCTCTCCCGCAATTGATTCTGCTTCATATTCAGGCAACTGACACATCAACTCCACCAGCTCCTTACTGATAGCAAGTCCTAAACCTGTGCCACGAGAGCGTCCCTGATTCAATTGCGCACTGTAAGCCTTAAACAGATGTTTCTTAGCGTCATCGGTGATCCCAACACCACTGTCAATAACCATGAAGCAGAGTGCTCTATCCTCCACCCATACCTTAAGTCTCACCTCCCCTTCAGGAGTAAATTTAATGCCGTTGCCAATCAGGTTAAACAGCACCTGTCTTAATTTAGGGCCATCAATATTGATCCACTCTGGCAGTTTGCCACTATCGAGTACCAGATTTAATCCCGCCAGCCCAGCCCCTGCTAGCATGATAGCCACCACCTCATCAAGCAGATCGTTAATGGCCACAGGACGAGGTTCATTAGCAAGTTTACCCTGCTCCAACCTTGAGAAATCAAGAATATCGTTCAACACAGTCTGCAGCAGGGTTCCGCTGTATTGAGATAGAGCCAGCATCTGCTTTTGCGCAACAGGAAGATTTGAGTGTCCCAGCAGCGTTAGCGTACCTAACAATCCATTGAGAGGAGTTCTAATCTCATGGCTCATGGTCGCTAAAAAGAGCGATTTAGCTTGATTTGCCTGTTCAGCCATAGTTCGAGCCTGAGCATGGCCTTTGGCTTCAGAGTCTAAGCGTTTATTGGCTATTGCCAGCTCCTCAGTTCTGGCTTCAACTTTGATCTCAAGGGCCGCCTTATGCTCGCTCAACTCATCGGCGCTCTCTCTAAGTTCTAATTGAAGTTTTTGGTTATGGGCCGTTTTCTGTTTAAAGGCCTCGATAGCACTCGCCATTGCCGTTAACTCATCATCACCATGGGAGTTGATACCAACCTGAGTATCTCCCAAACTCAACCTAGAGAGTGCATAGGTCGCCTCGTTGAGCCTCACTGCGATCCCCTTGTAGATCACACGATAAACCACAAACAAGATCACAATAAACATGAGAACGCCGGTACCCATCAACCCCGCTTTGGCCCAAGCTATCTGCTGCAGATAATCCAAACGAGCGCCTTCTGCCTCTTGCTGCTGCATAGCCATAGCATGATCAACTGTTTGATTAAGCTCATATAGTTTGTTGGATAGCATAATAAGTTGCTTGCTCTGTGTTTTTATCAGATGCACATAGTTTTTCTGTGTCGTCAGCCCCTCTGATACCTGCCTTAACACTGAAAACTCGCTCTCTAGCTCTTTAGCACGCACAGGATCTCTCACCAAGCCTTTAAGTAACTCAAGGGCCATCAGGTCAACCTGTATGGAGGATTGGAAGCCTGCGGCATTGGGATCCATTGAGGCTTGTAAGGGCTGAAGTTGATAGGAGCTAGGGGGGACAACAGAGGGCTGCTGAGACATGTTACTCAATACAGTTAATAGCCCCTTTTCCTGCTCAGGAGATTGAAGTAACTGGCCAATAAGTGCGATATCATGAATAAGCTTGAGCGCCCTATTCAAGCGCTCCTGAATATCAATATCATGCTCAATTACAGTATCGAGTAACTCCGCACTCTTCATCTGACCAACTATCTCTGGATAGGCCAAACTCAATTTAGCCAACACAGAAGAGTCAACGACTGCCAACTCAGCCTCAAGCAGCTCAATACTATGACTTGCAGCCAGAGCTAATGCCTCTCCCTGAGCCGTGAGTTTACTGGCGACTAATAATCGGTTGCCAACCTGTTTACCCAGTTGTGACAGGTCATGAATAATCTCACCCGCTGTTAACTCAAGACGCCAATCACTCTGCACCTGCAAAGTTTTAAGTTTAGCGATAGCACTGAGCATATTGGTGCTGTTTATCGACAGTTTACGGCCAATAAATTGCCGTTGGTGCTCCTCTTCAACTCGACCTAGGGCTTGGGCATTTTCCGCCAGCGCGTTTGATGCCTGCGCCAGCTCTCTGGCTGCTTCAGATGCAGGGAGCGCTTTATCATAAAGGTAAGCATCGGCCTGATTAACCCAATATAAGCTTAAATTTCCCAACGAAACCAAAAGAAGTAACAGTAAGCCAAGGACACCAAAAGCCAACATAAGGCGGCCGACTAAACTTTTTCTTGAAAGTGATAAAGCGCTCACTCTTATTCCTTCTGTTTTAAAAGCTGATATTATATAAATCGAATAAACACTCAGTTGATACCAAGTAGCGGTGGTGAAAAGTGCCTTTAAACAAAATAATCTCAACATTCGCTTGTATCATGCCACTTCTCTTTGCCCTGCAGGTCAACAGTGAAACTTGGCCCTTAGAGCAGCGTACTCCTTATAATACCAAGGTTCAAACCGCAAGCAGTCTGCTTTACACACCGCTAAAACAGACTCAAAAACCTTGGAAAATCTGTGCACTTGTTCCTCACCTAAAGGATGCTTACTGGATCGGCATTGATTATGGCTTAGTCCAGCAAGCCACCAAGCTCAATATCAAACTCGAGCTGTTTGAAGCAGGTAGTTACTACCACAAAAAGAAACAGCTAGAACAACTCAGCAACTGCATGAAAGAGGATTTTGATGCCATTTTACTTGGCACAGTCGACCCCAAACTCATTGCATATTACCACGGTCCAATTACTAAGCCAGTTATCGCATTAGTCAACAGAGTGGATAGCCCTACCATTACGACACGGATCGGAGTCAATTGGTATCAGATGGGCTGGCATGCTGGTCAGTTTATCAAAAATGATTTAGCCCAAACTCCTACAAGCAGCCGTAAGAAACAGAAGGATTTAGCGCTACTAACCGGCCCAGAAAAATTAGGTGGAAGTGATTGGGTAGACCAAGGGGTATTCGATGCGTTAAAAGAGAGCGATATCAAAATTTCCTCTATACGTCATGCAGACAATAATCGGGATCTTTACCGAGATCAGCTACATCACCTACTCGATGATCAGAGCCCAGATTACATCTTAGGCAGCGCCGTCGCGATTGAGGCGGCCATCGGCGAAATAGGCCATAAACATTTAGAAGGTAAAGTTAAACTTGTCAGTAGTTACCTATCTCCAGGTGTACTAAGAGGCTTATTCAGAAATAAGGTCTCCTTTAGCAGCGATGACTTAGTGGTTCTACAGGGGAAACTGGCTATTGATATTGTTGTCAGAGAGCTAGAAGGAAAAGCTGTTCATGGTGATATTGGTCCCAAGATTCAGAGCATAAACGCTCAGGAGCTCAATAAAGACAAGATAAAAAACAAACTGAGCAAGAGCCTAGCCCCAGCCCACTTCTACCCTGTCTACAGTGTTACGCCAAATAATCGAAAAAAGTGAAAGGCGATGCCTTTGATAGCCACTTAGTCTTCAACTTTAGCTGAAAATAGGTATCCCTCCCCGTGAACCGTCACAAATAGATCTGGATTGAGCTTATTGCGTAACCGTCTTAGGATAACATCGATGGTTCTATCATTAACATCTTGGTTTCTATGACTTGTTTGCTGCATAAGACGCTCGCGGGAAAGCACTTGTTGCGGGTGCAGTGCAAAAGCAGCCAATAACTCAAACTCAGCTTTTGTCAGCTTAATGAGGTCTTCACCGTGGAGTAGCTTACGGCTATTAAGCTCCAGAGCATAACCATCAAACACGATCACATCATCTTTTTGTTCAAGCTGCTCAATAACTTTCTGCTCAGCCTGACGAACAAGCGAGATCCGCCAAAGCAGGTTTTTCACCCTAACTAAAAGCTCACGTAACTCAAAAGGCTTAGTCACATAATCATCGGCTCCCATCTCCAAACCAATGATCTTATCTATCGCCTCATCACGGCCTGTGACCAGTATAATGCCTACATCGGAACGGCTTCTTAGCTCTCTTGTCAGACTTAAACCATCGGCACCTGAATTTAACCCATTACTGCCTTGTAGATTAATATCGAGTATAACAAGATCGATATGTTGACGATTAAACTCATGCCACATCTGCTCGCCATTTTGAGCCTGTTGGACTCGATAGCCCTCCTTCTCAAAATATCCTTTTAACCTTGCACGAATGACTGACTCATCGTCGACAACCAACACGTTATACGCCATGGCTTAAATTATCCTATCCCGAAACATCTTCTTAATTATTCACATTTTTTCATATTTGCATATAAGCAATGTGTAAAATATCCGATTTGATCGATAAATGGCCAGCATAAAGTGAGTTTGATCAGTAAAAAAACATTAATATCGCAAGAATTTTTACACCCATAACAAAGTGGCATATGCTTATAGCGAAGCATATTAATTTTTAAGCTATTTTCTAACTGGTACATTAAGGATGACTTATGGATGAAAGGCGTCAGTTTTCCCGTATTTTGTTTAATACAACCGCCAATCTCAATCAAGGCGAAAATATGTGGGCGACTAAAATTCATGACTTGAGTCTAAATGGAGCACTGATTGATAAACCAATGGATTTTGAACCGAAAGAGGGCACTATCACTCTCGGTTTCTCTCTACCCGATTCAGATATCGAATTGCGAATGGAAGCCACACTGGTTTACTCAACCGAGCGACTCTTAGGGCTAAAATGTTTCCACATTGATGTTGACAGTATCAGCCACCTTAGACGTATGCTAGAGCTCAATTTAGGTGATGCCTCTCTGCTCAACCGCGAGTTAGCGAACTTTATTGATGCACACGATAAGCCGACCTTGGACTGAAGATTGCGACATTTTCTGATTTAACCTCTGATTATCTTGTTATTGATTGAGGTTGCTTAAACTAACTGCTCTGCGTTTATCCAAAAATTAATAAGCCTTCGAATGAAGGCTTATTAATTTTCTATATGTTAACTTTTATCTAAATTGGCATTGGGTTGGATTGTTGAAGATTGCACCTTCATTACCATCTATTGCCTGCCTCAAGAGCTATACAAGGTCTTGGGCGCCCCCTACATACATTAGACATTTCCCATATCCCTACGGGTCAAATGCACCAATGTCGTGATCACATGGGTGTGAAGTAACGACCTTATGTGGCCATGTCACGGACGACCACAGCCCCATCAACACTTATTCATTTGGCTCTTTCGATTTTGCTGTATTACTGGAATTGTGACTCTAAACTATAGCTAAGTTGAGCAGTTTATACCTTGCATTTTTTGCAATACTCGAGGTTATTTGTTTCACTCAAGTGAGAAAACAGTAAGTAGCAATGATAAAGTTGAACTCATTGATGGCTAATGGCTTTACTGTTAGCTTAAAACAATGAATGCATAGGCTTCCCCTTATTAAGAGTGCTCTTATTGAGAATGTTTAGCCTAATATACTGTTAGGCGTAATAAGGATATCTATGGCCAAAGTAACATTGAAAGGTTTTATTTTAGTTCCTGAGTCGGAACTGGAAATCATTAAAAGTGAGCTGATTATTCACAAACTCCTTACTTTGGAAGAGCCTGGGTGCATAACCTTTGACGTAACTGAAAACTCGGAAAATCCATTTCGTTTTGACGTGTATGAAGAGTTCATAGATAAATCCACGTTTGAATATCATCAAGCCAGAGTAAAAGCGTCGCATTGGGGCAAAATAACTGTGCATATTGAACGCTACTACGAGATCGTTGACTAAAGGCGTAACAAAGCGTTTAAAGGCGACTCTGTAACGTGTGTCGTTTTCGCCCCACTCAAGTTTGGTACACGCTACTCAACACTTTAACGCGGCGCTAAGCCTGCTCATGGATGATTATGAATCTCAGAACTCTTAAAATTCAAAATGAGTCAAAACTCTTGTCTGAAGGGATTGTAGTAAATCCAAACCTTCCAATCATTGAAGAACTTTCTGAGGTTAGTCCTCGGATTGCTTCAGATGTGGCTAGTCGAATTTGTGCAATGTCTTATGTTGTTGGTCTAGCTTTTGATGCTGTTCCAGAACACCTTATTCAAAATTTGAAGCAATATTCGCTTTGGGGTTTTGTTACAGAACAAGAGCAAGAGCTGCTATTACTAGAGCAAATACCTAAAGAAGAATTTAATGAACTGACTTGGATGCCTGAATCAATACAAGCACTGGTATGGAGTCTTGGTTTGATTGGAATGGATCACCACATGTACTGTGATGACAAACTAGCATCAATTGTCCCACCTTATTGCGATCCTGCAGGGTTTATTAAAAATGCCGAGCTCAAACCTATAACCCAAATTCAAGAGCAATGCGATTTACTTTATCGGCTCCATTGGTACTCTAAACATTGTCGGATAAACGGCATTGAATGTTTATATGATGAAAGTATTATATCAGAACGAAGAAAAGCTCTTGATTGGGTCTATGGTGTTACAGTGAATTGGGATGATATCCCTATGGATACTTAGACCAAACAAGGCATGCTTTCTTTTGTGCTTCTAGTTAGGCTTCTTGAGATGTTGAGATGAGTTGATTATGAGTTGGACTGAATTATTAACTGAGCCACGTCGGGTGACTGGTGTGTATTGCGGAACACCTTCGCTTAAAGATTTTCTGATTGAGAAAGTAATAATTGAAACATCAAGAGTAATTATTCATGGAGACTTTAAAGCCCCTCCAAGCCCGCTACCTAAACGCTGGGCCGAGAATGGGTATACACACGCTTCCGCTAGAATAAGTGCGTCAGGGGTAGTCATATTAAACATGTCTGGAGGGCCTCGTACTGGAGTAGATCGAAATAATTGTTTAGTCGGTAACTCTGTAAATCTATGTATAGAGGAATCTGGTGATACTTGGTCACCAAAGGAAGGACTTGTTTTTCCCTACAAAATACTATCTTGTGAATCAAGTTTTATGACTTTTAACTTCATATGTGAGCATATTGATGTAACGGTAGAAGGTTACGGCCCATCAGCAGTGTAATTGCTTAACTATTTCAGACACTCTGGTTTAATACATTCCACTTGGTTTTGTGCAGGTGCTTAAATATCTACTAATTGTTTAACTTGTGTAGACTTTCATTTGAATGCACAAAAGTTAGCAAGATTACATAAAGAAAATGGAGCGACTTTACCTTCATTGTTCGACGATTCTGAATTTCAAAGTTATAAATCTAAAGCTTTTAGAATTACCGAAATAGACCTATGAAAACTTATAATATTTAAACATTTAGTTTGATTTCGCTTACAATTTTAGCCAATTTTTATAAGCCCCCTTACAGGAAACCATGTGTAAATGAGTAAATCTATGTCCGAATTAAAGGTAAAGCTAAAATTTCACGGAGAGCATCATATGGGGGCTGAAACCGTGGAAATGGTTTTACCGTTTGAGATAGATGGATACTCTGCTCTTTATTCGACAAATGGTCATGTCGTTTCTTCAAAAAATCCACGTTATCTTTATCTTTGGGATGCAACAGTAGTCCTAAGGATTGATCTCGACATTAAAGCTGTGGGGTACTTACTGCCTCCAAAGAGAAAGTATATTTCTGAATTTTCTGAATCAGAAGACGGTTACAGTTTTGAGGTTTACGGAGGCAACTCCAAAACTACCTCAACTTTCATGAATTACTCAGGTACAAACTTTAAGTCTGGGTTTGGCCCTGTTGAAAACGGTTTATTCCCAAGTGCTCATAAACCACATGTGAAGTATATTAATGAAAACACATAGCAAACGGCATCAGCGCGAAAGCCAACACCCCAGTGAACTCGGCTAAACAGAAAATTAACTCACATCTGATTGTCATACTTTCCCTAGTAACAGTCTCAGCCTATATCGCTTAAGCAGTGAGCTTTGTGTCATTCATCTCTTCGTGATGAGATCGCTTTATTTAAGTTAAGCAACTAAACAAAGACTACTCACCACTTAGAACACGCAAGGCCACAGAGAAAAGCAATAACTCCACCCACTAAGCACTATTTTACCATGCCAAAGTGAACATCAATTTTAGCCGTTAATTGATCAACTCAAGCAACTCATGAATGGTTTTCACTGGGATAATTTTAGCGCCTAACCCTTCCATGGATTTATGGTAATTACGAAAAGGGATAAATACCTCGGTAAAGCCATGTTGAACCGCTTCTTTCACCCTTGGAACGCCACTGTCTATCGGTCTTACATCGCCATTTAAGCTAAGCTCGCCCATGATGCAGGTGGTTCTCGGTACCACAAAATCATTTAAGCTACTCAAAAGTGCGGTTACCAGTGCTAAGTCGATACAGGTTTCGGATTCATCAATCTTTAGGCCACCTACTAAGTTAAAGTAGGTATCGTGAAATATCTTAGTACGGGTGTGTTTTCGCAATATTCCCGTTAGCATCTTAATTCGGTTCATATTGAGACCAACACAGACACGTTGAGGAAACTCCCCTTCAGTTTCTGTGGTTAGACACTGGATCTCCAGTAAAAGATTACGGTTTCCCTTACGGATACAGGTGATGGCAGCGCCGGGGGACTGGGTTGATGACCCCGATAGAAAAATCTCACTTGGATTATCAACACTAAGCATGCCTCGCTCTGTCATTCTAAAAATACCGACAGTATCGACATCGCCAAAACGGTTCTTGTTAGCTCTAAGAGTTCTTACCTGCCCATCGTTACATTCAAGATGTGTCAAACAATCTACAATATGGATCAGGGTCTGTGGCCCCGCCGTTTCATTGTTTTTATTCACGTGCGCCACTAAAAACATGGTGACATTGTTCTGTTTGCAGTACTGAGTCAATGACTGGGCACTGCTTTTAACCTGAGAGGGGGAACCTGGACTACCGTTCGCTAATTCGGTAACAACAGCTTGAATAGAGTCGATAACGGCAAATTTGACCTTTTTAGCCTCGAGTTCTGCAATAATCGCTTCAACACTGGTTTCCGCCATTAAATACAAGTTTTCCTCATTACAGTTTAATTTAAGACGATTAACACGGTTCTTAAACTGTGAGAGTGACTCTTCAGCTGTACAGTATAAAGACGGCATAATTTGCGACATACGCGAAACAAGATCTGACAGTAATGTCGTCTTACCCGCACCAGGATCCCCAGAGATGATATTGACAGAGCCTGTAGTAAGACCTCCACACAATACGCGGTCAAGCTCTCCTATCCCGGTAAGCATCTTTTGTGCTTCAAACTCTTCAACCTCACTCAGTCTCTTTGAGCCACCTCCAACAGCGCCAGCATAACCTGCCACTGATGAGCCTGATGACTTAGCACTGCTTAAGCGCACCTCTGTGATGGTGTTCCACTCATGACAGGCGCTGCACTGGCCTTGCCAGCGAGGAAAATCCTGACCACACTCATTACACACATATGCTGTTTTATTTTTTGCCATATCTCTTCATAATTATTGAAAAACGATTAAATTGAACGCTAACGAACAGCCTCACTATCAAGCAGAGGTTTTCACAAGCTCAAGGTACCACCAGCTTATTCTTGCCTGTGGTATCATAAAAATGAACTCTAGCTTGAGTTAAAGCGATGAACATGTTGCGATAATCAAATAATAATAACCACTTATCATCAAATTGATTGAAAATTCACTATCAAGAATTTCCTCTCACAGCCGACATAAGATCAGTTGCTAATAAGATTATCAGTCATGGGTGGATTTATCACCTCAAAAAGAGCTGCTTTATACCCTATATTAAAATAGTGAATCCAGATATTTAAGCAGCAATTTTCATCTCCTTTACTTAAAATAGTACAGCAACAAATGATAACGCCTCCCTACTAATAATATGAGTGAGTAATGAGTTTAGACGAACACAGTGCATTAATAGAACAGCTAAAGCCCCTCTTAATGGAACCCGATTTCCAGGCTATTTTCGATATGCTGACAAAAGATGAGTCCAACTCCACCCGCTTTCTTTTGAAGATGGAGCTTAATCGCATCTCAGCGCTCTGCACACGTATCATAGATCTTAGGGATAAGTCTGAACTAGCCTGTGAAGAGTTCGAAGATGGAGGTCGCCAACATTACTTAGATGAGCCAGCAAAAGAGAGCTTTAAAGAGTCCATGGCGCTCTACCATGGCAAGTATACGCTAGGTGTATATGAGCATGTCATTGATGCCCATAGGCGCCGCAAAACAAAACTACAGGAGACTGGCAATGTAGTTGAAGTCTCGGCTCCTGAACCCTATATTGCAACGGGCGTAGTTTTAGGCAGCTACTTCAACCGCAGTGAAGAGAGAATGAATTACAGCATTCGGATCTCCGCAGCTCAACCTGGCCGAAATGAGAGCTTAGGGATCACTGTCGATCTGTCTGTAGGCGGAGCTCGTATACGTCTACCATTAAAACATAGTTTTAATGTCGATAACCCAATAAGAGTTAAACTGCTTGAGCTTAGCGATGAGTACTATCACGAAGATCTACAGCAAGGCGTTGAATATCAAATTGTCGATACAGAAACCAATTCAGAGTATTGCTGGATGCGCCTTAAACGGGTCGGTGGCAGTGACACACTCACACAGATGCTCTCCAATCTGATTAAGGGATATAAGTTCAGATATAAAGTCGATATTAACGATATCTTAGTCGCAGCAACTGGACTTGGCTTTGAGCGTCACTATCTGCCTCACCTTCCTCATTTACCGATCTTTATTGAGCCCGATGCTGATAACTATAAAATAACCCATAAGCTCTTAAGCCGAGATAACCAGCAACTGCAATATTATTTTCAGGATGAGCAAGATATCAGTCAGCTGCCGAACATGATCACTGGCAGCAGAATCAAGGCCATGATAGATGAACCCGATAACAAAGATCATACTCTGTTTTTCTGTTTCACTTTCCACAGTAATGGCCGAGTTTACTTCTATTCAGCCACGCTAGCAGAATTGAAAGAAACCAAGCTTCTCTCACTGTTTTTAAGTTTTGGCTCCAGTAAACCATCATGGAAAACATTGAAGTTAACCTATCATGCAATCGACCATAGAAAATCATACAAAGCCAGCATATTGCCTGGTGATGATAGCTGCTACTCAGCGCTTACTGAGGCGCAACTCAAACGTTTCTCCCATGTGCTACAGCTCATCGATCTCACCGATCCACAAGCGAAAGAACACTACCTTAACTGGAATGGCAGATCTGATAAGGCCACCAACGAGCTCAAGGTGTTCGGCCAACAGAAGCTATTGAAAAACAACGTTAAGTTACTTTCGCTCCAATTCAGTGAACGACGTAATGAAGCTAGGTTTTCATTTAAAACTCAAGTAAAAGCCAGCCAAGGTAAAAAGGTCGTCACGGGTACCACTCGAGACATCTCCAGTAAAGGCTTACAGCTTGCATTAGAGCAACCTATTCATTTCGACAGAACAGCTCCAATACAACTGACCTTTCCAAAGCTGCAATCTATCGCTGGTAAAACAAATCTAAGCCAGCTTCCCTATCGATTAATCAGGGAGCGACAATCAGGTTCGAATATCCATTTGGCTGCAGTCATGGGTCATTCACCTCATATTGGTGTCGAGTTTATGAATAAACTCATCACCAATAACCGTGACAAACTTGAAAAGTTAACTGAAGCCAACAGTGAGATGAAAGAGTTGGCTGACGCCTTAAAGAATTTACTGGTACGTAACTTAGACTCAGTTCCCTTCTTTATCGAAAAAACCGTTAAAACGGCTAAATTAAGCACCTTAGGGGTCAGTGCCCATAAAAATGAGATCACAGATCTATTTGCGGCATCGGCCTCTCGCCCTCTAGAGTATAATCTCGCCTCTTTACTTAAAGACGGGCGATTAAAGCAAGATTTCATCGACCCGATAAGAGCGATGAAGCACCAAACAGGTCTCGATTACTTCGAACTCTACCTACAGATATCCAGGCAGTCCCTTGGGGAGGTAAAAGTAAAATGCGTTGCCCCCAACGAGATTGGTGATACTAAGGCCAGAGAACACTTTATCACTCAAAGTCAAAATCTAGGTCGATTTATGGCCTTAAGGGTGTATCGAGGTGTCACTGATAAACCGGATCTTAGCTATGTCCGCAAGGAGATGGAGTACATAACCATACATGCCCATCACAAGGCAAAACAGCTACAAGAACGTTTATGGCGAATTGTCGGCGTAGGCGAGCTTCTCGACATCACCGAAGAGGTGCTGCTTAGGTATCCTGATCTCTATCAGCAAACAAAACTTGAACCAGAGAATAGCTTAGCTTAATCCAAGTAGGATCAAAGTTTGCCCCAGCCTTAATGGGGCTTCACCCAATCTTCACCTTAACTCCCTCCAGTTTCACCTAACTTCACCTTTACTAAACTGTCTTTCAAATAAAAACATGTAGGCTAATAAATAATCCAATAAAAGAGATAGTAGACCTGATGAAAAGTATCCTCATAACAATCGCAGTTACTCTTGTACTGCTCACCAGTTTAAACCTCAATGCCACCTCTTTAGATAAGACCCCAATAGTGAGTGCCTATCAATACCAGCACCACTCACAGATACTTGCACAGAAGAGGCGCTATATGGTCTCACTTCCCGAGCGGTATCAAATCAATCAAAGAGATTTCCCGACACTCTATATCATAGATGCGGACTTCCAGTTTCAACATGTCTCATCGATAGTGAAACATCTAACTCGTATGGGAAAGTTACCGCCTATGATAGTCGTCGGTATCGCCAATCAGGGAGACGATGACTACCTTAAAACAACGACTTGGCCCGACGGTAAAGACGATGCTTTTGGGGGAGCTGCTCAGTTCCACACTTACTTGAAACAGGAGTTATTGCCAACTATTGACGCTCAATTTCGAACCGATGACCGCAAAGCACTCGCTGGTTACTCACTTGGCGGCCTATTCACTCTCTACAGCATGATGCAAATGCAGACTCCATTTAATGCATTTTTAGCCATGAGTCCCAGTGCTTGGCATGACGGCAACAGCCTACCAGGAAAAATTGAATCTCTACTCAAACAGGGGAAAATAACCTCTCCGGTGTTTATCTCATTGGCCAATGAAGAGGGGATGGGAGTTGAAAAGTTAATTCAGGTATTTGAGCAAGCTGCGCCTGCAAAGCTAAATTGGCAATATAAACATTATCCTAACGAAAATCACTTCACCACCGCGCTGCCCGCCCTCTACGATGGATTGCAATTTTTAGCACCAGACTACGCCATTGATGGCACAGACATGTTAGCCATAGGTGACTATAAGCAAGTGTTAACTCACTTTAGTCAGCAACAGGAAAATTGGGCAGGATTTCAGTTTGAGTGGCTGACCGCCTATCAATTTGCCAAGTACCTATTTTGGTCAAAGCAGCTAGATGAGGTCGATAACGTGCTAAAAGCGGTAAAGACACAGTTTCCTGAATCTTTCGCCAATGTGAGTATTCAACTAGCTAAAGGCTTTAATAAAAAACAAGATTTTAAGCGTGTTGCTCAACTGCTCAACGGTGTGAAGGCTGAAGGAGAAACACTACCTGGATGGCATAAGCAGATGAGTATCTATTATAAAAGTACTGATAAACCTGAATTGGCGAAACAACATCAAGAGCAAGCATTGATGTTAGCAAAAAAGTATGACCTTGAAAGCTGGGAGGTGTGGGAGCTTAAATAAAAGTCACATAAGTTCTGGTCCTAGTGTGAGTACTCACACTAGAACTTTAGCTTCCGATAGCTCAATATTTTTGTACCAATCTCTGACCTGAATAAAATGATCATCAACCGCATCTTTATGGATAAGCATCTCGGCATGGCCATAATCATGCTTATGGCCCTGAGACTTAGCAAGTAAGGTATATTCTACATCGGAAAACTGGCACTCTTGGATCATCCTCTGCACGTCGGCAGGATTACCTAATACCTCATCCCCTAGGCCCGCAATAAACCACGACTTAGGCCACCTCTCCTTACTTGCGACAACTTGCGCCGCTTGGGCGTAATCAAAACCATCATCATGATCGATCCAATCTCCCCTTACCCAATCTACACATTGTGACAGAGAGCGGCGACTCTCATTATCCATCCCCATTCCCCAACGATCAGCAGCAAGATAACCATGGCCCCACGCTATCACCTTAGCCAACTTATTCCAGCCAATATTAACCATCATATACTTCTTAACAGAGCTCACTTTAATGGTGCGCTTAGTTCCGAAAGTCAATAAAGATGCCACACTCTCCTGAAACAGGGGAAAACGAGAGATAGCACTGGCCATTAGAACGCCCCCCCAGGAGTGAGCACACCAATGAATACTCGATACTTGAGAGTGAAGCCCCATGATATAGTGATGCACTAAGGGAAGCTGTTCACGGATCACTTCGCCCTGCCCCTCTTTAAATCCTCGCTGGATCTTAGGCGTACTTAGACCACGGCCCTGAGTATCAAGCACATACACAACAAAGCCTGCCTCAGCTAAAAAACAGGCAAGACCTCGCCCTGACTCACTGTAAAACACCTTACCATTAGACATAGCACCATGGAGCATAAATATGGGCGGCTTATGCATATCGGCATTGGCAAGCTTTACCTGTCTAAGGTGCAGTTGACCTTCCAGATAGGGGATATAAAAAGAGGTTTGTTCCAAATCCACAATCACTATTTACTGACTAATGAAAATAATAAACTACTGACTTGAAATGAAAAAACAAGAGTAAATACTCAATAAAGTGGAATATGAACTAGAGAGAGCAGATAAGACGAATGAGTTCAAATTGATATGACCTCATTTAAAACATAAAAAATTAAGCCCGTTGATAGGAAAAAAGCCGTTATCCTATCAATGGGCTCAACTAAGAAGCTAATACCAACTTATATCACTAAAGTAACTGCAACAGATATGGCAACACTTTTAGATCTAACTGTTTAATAGCAACATCGGCTGCGGCTTCAAGTTTTGGTTTTGCATGGTAGGCGATACCAAAGTCTGCGATCTCAATCATAGGGATATCATTCGCCCCATCACCGATTGCGAGTCGTTGGCCCTTTGGGATCTCCCAAGCTTGGGCGCAGCGCTCAACCGTATCTGCTTTAAACTGAGCATCAACCACCTGACCTGTCACCTGCCCCGTCAACTTTCCCCCTTCGATAACCAACTCATTGGCATAGGCGGCATCAAGATCCAATAACTGCTTAAGATGGCCAACAAACGGGGTAAATCCGCCAGATGCAACGACAAGTCGCCATCCATAAGATTGCAGCTCTGTGACCATATCGGTTAGGCCCGGCATCAGAGGAAGCTTGTCGCATAGGGTCTTTATAATCGCCTCGTCCGCATCTTTAAGTTGAGCGACTCTTGCCCTCAAGCTCTCTTCAAAGTCCAGCTCTCCCTGCATGGCACGCTCTGTAACCTCTGCAACGGCCTCGCCTACACCTGCCATAACTGCCAGCTCATCAATACACTCAATCTCAATGGCGGTAGAGTCCATATCCATCACTAATAAACCACAACGATTGAGCACCGCCTGATTTGGGCTGATAGAGAAAAACTCAACGCCATCAATTAATGCGTACTGCTTAATCTCAGTCTCATTGAGAGGCTTATCTAAACGCAGCTCTATACAGTGCAGTGCGTTTTTTCGAACAATATAAGCAAGCGAAACGGGCTGAGAAAGCGCAGCAAGTAATCTAGCTAACTCAGACTCAACGGATTGCTCAGCATACACGCATCGATACCTAGCCGCCCCATTAGGGAGTTCAGACTCAAGATGACGAGATATAGAAAGTGTTTGAGCATTAAAAGTAAGGGTTTGCTCCTCTTTTAACCATGAAAATAGTGACACGTGGTTCAGACTTTCCATCAGCAATGCTTCTCCGGCTATCGGGCAGGGTCATAATCAATTATGATTAGGTAAACCCATAATAAATTCAGGTACACAGTGTTTTTTCTTAAAGGACTGAAAAAGAGTCATAGGATCAGCAGGTTTATACAGATCACTATCGCACTGACGTTGGCAGTGGGACTTATTCAGTTATGGGAAACTAGCCTACTACAAGGCCAGCAGCTTCTAAAGTCCCAAACTGAAAAGATGGCCAGATTAATGGTTCAACAAACAGCTTATGGCGCCGCTCCAGCACTGCAGCTTGAAAATGATGAGCAGCTGCAATGGCTAGCCACGGCTTTGGTGCTCGATCCTAAGGTCATGTCGGCTAGCATTTTCAGTGAAGATGGTCAAAGACTCTCCTTTGCTCAAAGTGTCAGCACCGAGGAGTTAGAACCAGAGTCAGAGGAGTTACAGGCATTACTCGCTCCCTACCCTCCCTATGTTGAGGCTGTTTCCCAAGATGGCAATAATTTAGGCTTTATTGAGGTCAGATTGGAGCCTCGTCTCTTCTTTAATGAGATTAAAGAGGCACATCAGATAAACATGAAGCAACAACAGATGATGCTGATTATCGCAGGATTAATAGGCATGTTGCTGTCGCGAGCTCTCTCCTTTAAACGGGCTGATTTTGACCGCAGGAAAACACGCTTTAAATTCAGAAAGAAGCCGAGCAAACTCAAGAAAGAAACATTGCCGGAAGAAGTAGCGAGTAGCGAGTAGCGAGTAGCGAGTAGCGAGTAGCGAGTAGCGAGTAGCGAGTAGCGAAAAAGAATATCCAGAAAGCAGACAAGATAAACATAAAAAAGGGCTCATATTATGAGCCCTTTTTATTCGCTTTCCTCTAATACTAATCAGTATTAAAAAGGAGCACCTTATATCAATTAGATTAAAGTGTGATAGCTGCGTCTAGTGTCATTTCGATCATCTCATTGAACGTAGTTTGACGCTCATCTGAAGATGTCTTCTCACCAGTACGGATGTGATCAGATACAGTCACAACACACAAAGCTTTAGCGCCAAACTCAGCAGCAACACCGTAAAGGCCAGCCGCTTCCATCTCAACACCTAGAATGTTCATCTTTTCCATCACATCAAACATCTCTGGATCTGGAGTGTAAAAAAGATCAGCTGAGAAAACGTTACCAACGCGGTACTTAGTACCTTTAGCATCAGCAGCTTTAACTACAGCGCTAAGTAGGCTGTAATCAGCGATAGCAGCGAAGTCTTGGCCTTTGAAACGTAGACGGTTAACTTGAGAATCAGTACAAGCACCCATACCGATAAGTACGTCACGAACTTTAACGTCAGTGCTTACTGCGCCACAAGTACCAACACGGATTAGGTTCTTCACACCGTAGTCTTTGATGAGCTCTGTCGCGTAGATAGATGCAGAAGGGATACCCATGCCTGAACCCATAACAGAGATACGAGTCCCTTTATAAGTACCAGTGTAACCAAACATGTTACGAACATCAGTCACTTGCTCAACGTTCTCTAGGAAAGTCTCAGCAATGTACTTAGCACGTAACGGATCGCCTGGGAAAAGTACTGTTTCAGCAAAAGCACCGTCTGCTGCATTAATATGTGGTGTAGCCATCTATATAACCCCTTATATTTATAACTTAAACTAGTACTTCAAAAGAGTACTTAAGTCTTGTAACTGGCGGCCATCACCGCCAAATTTTAAATTCGTAGCTTTGCAATTACTTAATGAAAGACTCACCGTATTCCATCGGCTCAAGCTTAAAGTAGCTCGCAATCGATTGACCAATATCGGCAAAGCTGTTGCGGCGTCCTAAAGAGCCCGCTTTTAATCCAGCACCATAGGCCAATACAGGCACGCGTTCACGGGTATGATCTGTTCCTTTCCAACTTGGATCACAACCGTGATCCGCTGTCAGTAACAGCAAGTCATCTTCGCCTAAAATTTCAAATATTTCAGGTAAACGAGAGTCAAAATACTCAAGGGCTTTCGCGTAACCTGCAATATCACGACGGTGACCGTAATGGGAGTCGAAATCAACAAAGTTAGTGAAGACGATACTCTTATCACCTGCCGCTTTAACCTGCTCAAGTGTTGCATCAAACAGTGCTTCTAGTCCCGTCGCTTTCACTTTTTGAGTGATACCGCAATTGGCATAGATATCCGCAATTTTACCGACACTAATCACTTCACCACCGGCGGCTTTCATCTTATCAAGTACCGTTTTTGAAGGTGGCTCAACCGCGTAGTCACGACGATTACCTGTACGGGCAAAATCACTTGGACCTGTGCCTACGAAAGCTCGAGCGATAACACGACCTATATTATAGGGTTCAAGCTCTTCACGAGCGATGATACATAAGTTGTAAAGGTTTTCTAACCCAAAACTCTCTTCATGACATGCTATTTGAAAAACAGAGTCGGCAGAGGTATAGAAGATAGGCTTACCAGTGCGCATATGCTCTTCACCTAACTCTTCTAGAATGGCGGTTCCAGAAGCATGGCAATTACCTAAGTAGCCATCAAGACCTGCTCTAGCTAAGATTTTGTCAGTAAGTTCTTTTGGAAAAGAGTTAGTCAGATCGCTAAAGTAGCCCCACTCATAGAGAACTGGCACACCCGCCATCTCCCAGTGACCACTTGGCGTATCTTTACCAGTACTTAACTCATCTGCGTGACCATAGGCACCAATCACCTCAACATCATCGCTAAAGCCTGGAGCAAAAGTACCAGTACTCTCTTTCGCCGCCAATGCTAAACCGAGTTTAGAAAGGTTTGGCAGTTTAAGCGGGCCTTCGCGGCCTATGTCGGCTCTTCCTTCGGCGCACGCTTTGGCTATACTACCAAACGTATCTGAACCCACATCACCGAAAGATTCAGCATCAGTTGCTGCTCCTACGCCAAATGAGTCCAACATCATTATGATTGTTCTTTTCATATTAACCTCTACTTCTGCGAGTTACAGATCGCTAGCGCGGATATAACGATAAATTTCAGGCGTTTTCTCAGGACGAGAATCACCAATATGGATCGCTTTTCTCACGGCTCTTTCAGCTTCTGCAAATGCTGTTTCAGTCTGAGCATGGATCATGGCAATGGGCTTATCTTTCGATATTTCATCGCCTAAAGCGCACACTTGCGTCAAACCAACACTGTAATCGAGCGCATCACCTGGCTTACGACGTCCACCACCTAAGGTAACAACGGCAAGACCAAGTTCACGGGTGTCCATCGATGTAGCAAAACCTGTTTGCTCAGCATAGACAGGACGAATAATCTTAGACTCTGGTAGGTATAGACCTGGGTTTTCAACAAAATCTGTCGGACCACCTAAACCAGAGATCATGCGGCCAAAGATCTCTGCCGCTTTACCATTATCAAGTACTGCATTGAGCTTCTCACGGGCCTGGGTTTCAGTAGAGGCAATGCCACCTAACATCAACATCTCGGCGCAAAGCCCCATGGTTACTTCATAGAGGCGTGGATTACGGTATCTACCCGTTAGGAAGTCAATCGCCTCTTTCACTTCTACCGCGTTACCTGCACAAGATGCAAGCACTTGGTTCATATCAGTGAGTAGCGCAGTGGTTTTAGTCCCAGCGCCGTTAGCCACAGCAGTAATACTACGAGCAAGCTCCTCTGAGGCTTCATAGGTAGGCATAAATGCGCCACTGCCCACTTTGACATCCATAGCTAACGCATCAAGACCTGCGGCCAACTTCTTAGAAAGAATTGAAGCGGTAATAAGGGAGATTGACTCTACAGTCGCTGTGTTATCGCGAATGGAGTAGAAACGTTTATCGGCAGGAACGAGATCGCCAGTCTGGCCAATAATGGCAACACCAGCCTCTTTAACGACTTTTCTGAAAAGGGCACTATCTGGCTCAGTTTGGTAGCCAGGAATGGCATCAAACTTATCTAATGTGCCGCCAGTGTGGCCAAGTCCACGACCTGAGATCATAGGAACATAACCGCCACAGGCCGCAGCCATAGGACCAAGCATCAGGCTTATCACATCACCAACACCACCGGTGCTGTGCTTATCTATAATAGGACCATTAAGATCTAGGCTCTGCCAGTCTAGTACTGTGCCAGAGTCACGCATGGAGGTTGTCAACGCAATGCGCTCATCCATGTTCATATCGTTGAAGTAAACCGCCATGCCAAGGGCTGCGATTTGACCTTCTGAAACTGTATTATCTGTGATGCCTTTAACGAAGAACTGGATCTCCTCCTTCGATAAGGCTTCAGCGTTGCGCTTTTTACGAATTATCTCTTGTGCTAGAAACATGGTACTGCCTCCAAGTTTGTAACTGAAATTCAGTCTTTAGCAACAAACCTCAGTGTAAAATCGGTAAAGCTTCGGTGTGCAACATAGAAACATGTAAATTTACTACATTCGATAGTAACTAAGTTTCGATGATGCCAACTAGATTTAGATCACACTTAACTAAAAAAATAGCCCTATTTTTTTAATCAAAAAGGGCTATTGAGCAGTGCTTAGTAGCCCTGTGGGCCTTTAGCTTCTTCACCTAACTCTAAGGTGTGAAGCAGGTTAACCAATAAGCTTGACGCACCGAAACGGAAGGTCGCAGGAGTAGCCCAGTCATCACCTAAAAGGCGAGCTGCAAGACCAAGGAACTCACCAGCGGCAGCAGCATCACGTACTCCACCTGCTGGCTTAAAGCCCACTTTAGTGTTCTTTTCACTGATCACTGTCATCATGATCTCAGCCGCTTCAATGGTCGCGTTAACTGGCACTTTACCAGTAGAGGTCTTGATGAAGTCTGCACCGGCATCGATACAAAGCTCAGACGCTTTACGAATAAGTGCTGGGTCTTCTAGTACACCAGACTCGATGATCACCTTAAGGATCGCGTCGTCACCACAAGCTTCTTTACAGGCCTTCACAAGCTCAAAGCCAAGAGTTTCATTGCCTTCCATCAATGAGCGGTATGGGAAAACCACATCGACTTCATCAGCGCCGTAAGCAACCGCTGCACGTGTCTCTAGTACCGCAATGGCAATATCATCGTTACCGTGTGGGAAGTTAGTGACAGTGGCAATTTTGATATCTTCACAACCAAGCTCATTAAGCGTCTTGCGCGCAATAGGAATAAACCTTGGATAGATACAGATAGCTGCGGTATTTCCGGCAGGAGTCTTAGCTTTATGACAAAGCTCAATCACTTTCTGATCAGTATCATCATCATTGAGAGTGGTAAGATCCATCAGCTCAATCGCTTTCTGCGCTGCTTTTTTTAAATCGCTCATAATAATTCTCCAAAACAAATTCAAATGTGTAAAAGTTCAATAAATTAAAAATATATCTAGTTGAGACAGCATTTGGGCTGGGCATTATTATGATTTTTTTGGCCGGGCCTTCGGGCATCGTCTCAGAGCTCACTCATCAAGAGCTCTAATAATTCAGGTATTCAATGCTCTCCCAAAGGGAGTCGCTATCTGACACTCAGGTCACGACTTGAATCCTTGAAGACCGGGAAGGAGAAAACAAAAATTGGGTTTCTACCTTTCCGCGAAAATTCCATTTTAGCGCGTGTATCTTGTTCTTTAGGTATGACTAGCGATAGGTTCACTATCTAGTTAAACCTTTACTTAAATAGGCTGAGATAATATAGCCTGTTTAAGTAAAGATTAAGATGCTTTTTGTGTAACGAATTAAGAGAAAATAGAGCCACGCAGCGCGTGGCTCATACACCCTTACAGCTCTTAGAACTTGTAAGTTGCTGTGAAGTAATGTGCGAAACCAGTAGTTTCTAGACCTACGATACCGCCGTCATCTTTAAGCAGGTATACATCGTTGTAACCCTTTAGACCGTAACCTAGAGCATAGTTGTCTGAGTGCCAGTGTAGACCGAAGTATGCAGCACCACCGCTAGAAGTTGTAGGAACAAACTCATCATCAACTGCATCAGCACCGAACTGGTAATCAACATAACCTTGGAAAGCGATGAAAGTACCGTTATCAAAGTTAACAACTGGCTTGAACCAGTTCATAGAGAATTGGTAACCGTTCCACTCTTTGTTGTTTAGGTCGTAGTAACCGTATAGGTTCATGCCAGTTTTACCTAACCATGGAACCATAACATCAGCACCTAGACCCCAGAATGTAGAGTTTACGCCTTCGCCAACACGGTCATCCCAGTTAAATAGAGTTGAGAAGTAAACTTCTTGGATAGGACCAACAGAAAGATCCCAACCAGTCATTGCATCGATAGAGAAACGTGGTGCAAACTTCATGAAGATTTTGCTGCTACCTTTACCAGCACCTTTATCACCGTAGTCACGGTTAGTTAGGTTGAACACATCAACATAACCGTATAGATCAACGATGCCAGCGCGGCCGCCAAATTCCATCTCTAGGTAGTCATGGCCATTATCGGTAGAGCCATCACGTGGAAGTTCATTTACTGCATACATTGCATTGAACTGCATCCAGCCATAATCGCCGCCACGTAGGTCGCTACGATCAGCTGCGAAAGCTGGTGCAGCCATAGTTGCTGTTAGTGCAGTAGCTAGTGCTATAGTTTTAACGTTTTTCATCATCAACCCCATTTATTTTATGGTTTGCCGCTCTTTTTTATAAAGAGTCAGCGTTTCTTTTTTATGGCGCCGCATTTTACTTATTCTGTGCTAAAGCACAACATTATTAATGTAAAAATGCGAACACTAAGTTTTAACATTCAAACAAACATCTGATCTATTAACTGATTTCGATAAAGAGATTAGAGCAAAATCGATTAATAAATCGTGTTCATCCGCACACCCCTAACCATTCTTTACGAATTTGTTTAGTGATGCTATCCAACTTAAATCTGAAAAATGGTTGAGTTAACTTGGGCACTACTCACATGAGTAGTGCACCAGTTAGAGGGGAGAGTCCCCCTCAGAAGTTTTTACGCTTAAATCGCTAGGAATAGACCTGCTAGCGTCGCACTCATCAAGTTTGCAAGAGAACCTGCAATCACAGCGCGAATACCAAGCTTAGCTAGGTCATGGCGACGTGTAGGAGCCATAGCACCTAGACCACCAAGTAGAATCGCGATTGAAGATAGGTTAGCGAAACCACACAGAGCGAATGAGATGATAGCTTTGGTTCTATCAGTCATAACAGCTTGAGTTGCTTCAACTAAAACACCACCGTCAGCCACATCTTTTAGGTATGGAGCGAAGTTCAGGTAAGCAACGAATTCGTTAACAACAATCTTCTGACCGATGAAAGAACCTGCAACAAGTGCTTCGTTCCAAGGTACACCGATAAGGAATGCTAGAGGCATGAAAATATAACCAAGGATCAACTCAAGCGTTAGCCCTTCCATACCAATAAAGCCACCGATACCACCGATAATGCCGTTAAGCATTGCGATAAGACCAACGAAAGCTAGTAACATTGCACCAACGTTAAGTGCTAAGTGCATACCAGATGAAGCACCAGCAGCGGCAGCGTCAAGTACGTTAGCTGGCTTGTCAGGATCTTCAGGAAGATCGCTCATGTCGTTTTTAGCTTCTTCAGTCTCTGGGTGCATCAGTTTAGCCATTAATAGACCACCTGGTGCTGCCATGAATGAAGCGGCAACGAGATACTCGATAGGTACACCCATCTGCGCGTAACCAGCCATTACTGAACCAGCAATAGACGCTAAACCACCTACCATGATGGCAAATAGCTCAGAGTTAGTCATAGTCGCGATAAACGGACGAACCACAAGTGGTGCTTCAGTTTGACCAACGAAGATGTTCGCAGTAGCAGACATAGACTCAGTACGGCTCGTACCTAGTGCTTTTTGAAGTGCGCCACCGATAATACGGATGATCCACTGCATAACGCCAAGGTAGTAAAGGACTGCAATAAGAGAAGAGAAGAAAACAATGACTGGAAGTACATTGACGGCGAAGATGAAACCAACTTTAAAGTTAGCCAAGTCGCCAAACAGGAAGCCGATACCGTTTTGAGCGTAACCAATAACGCTTGATACGCCATCAGATACTGTCTTAAGGATATCTTTACCAACTGGTACATACAAAACAAAACCACCAAATGCAGCTTGAATTGCTAGAGCACCAAATACAGTACGCTTATTAATTGCTTTTTTATTATTAGATAGCGCGAACGCTATCGCTAGTAAGGTGACCACCCCTACTAAACTCATTAAAATATCCATTAACCATCACCCTATTGTTAATACTTTTTAATTATGTTGTTAACCAACCTTTTTCGAGCACGATTATACCCGACCAGACGGCTAAAATCGTCGTTTCGATCAAATTTTTGAAGTTTAATTTCAGCACCTTAGTAGAAATTTATGATGCGACTAACACCTGTTTAAATAAAATAAATTAAAGGTCAAAGAGTTGCGTTACATTCTCAAACATTCGTTCTGAAACAAGAACACTCGATTTTTTTTGTAATTTCGCAATTTCTTCGATGATTGAGGGCAAAATAAGAGGTGTATTACGTTTTTCAGCTAGGTGTTTAGGGCCCATAGCAGGGGAATCTGTTTCAATTATGAGCGAATTCAGAGAAATATTTGTCACGCAAGCTTTAAGTTTTTTCGCATCTTTGTTTAAAATTAAACCACCGATTCCGAGTTTATAACCTAATTTAACATACTCCTGTGCAACCTCTAACGAGCCATAAAAGCCATGTATCACCCCACCTCTGGCCAATTTAACTGCTTTCAAAAGAGCAATGAGTTCACTGTGAGCCTTAACAACATGTAAAATTACCGGCAGGTTGAGCGACTTCGCCAGTGTTAATTGATGCTCGAGCACCTTTAACTGTATCTCCCAGTCTCCACCACGCAGCTTATCTAAACCACACTCGCCTATTGCAACAAACTTGGGCTCTTGGCTTCGTTGATTGACGGCTTTATCAAGCTCTGAGAGCTCAGCGCTGTAGTTATCACTGAAAAACCAAGGGTGTATCCCTAGGGCATAAGGACAGGAGTATTGAGCAGCAATATGGAGCTGATTTTCCCAATGGGAGGGAGAGACGCCCGGTATCAAGGCGGTATTGATCCCCATGGCTCTCATCGCCTTAAAAAGCTCAGCGCGATCATCATCAAACTCAGGAAAGTCTATGTGCGCATGACTGTCGATAATTTTTGGACAATGTACTGATTTAGACACGCTCTCTCCTAACTATCCTTGGAAGGTTCACATGTCTTTGAAACTGGTTTAGTTGAGACAAGTTCAGGCTCTTCCAATCTAGGGGCACAGCAGCGCCTATTCTCAGGCGTTAACCCCATCTCATCACACCAAGCGATATAGCCTCGCCAGACTTTTACAATCCAATTCATATCGCTCCTGAACAGTTAAATTTATCTGTCTATCATAACCCCACTAAGGCTATAAACCACAAATAATACCAATCAGTATAAATGTCTGGAACATTATTTATAAAGCAAATGGGGCCATGTGCTAATCCCCTCTATCGCTTTGACCTACATGGATGTAGGGAATACCGATAAATGATGGAAGCATTTTAGGCACCCTGCGAGCACGGATAAGCACATCTGACCTCCATGGACGGAGGAAATGTCGAATAAATGTCTGGAACATTTTCGGCCATGTGCAAAAAAGCCCCAAACTTTCGTTCAGGGCTTATTTAAACAAGTCACGCTCAAACGTTTTTAGTTCTCACGGGTCTTAGCAAACTGAATATCTGGGTAGCGCTCCATCGAAAGATTGAGGTTTACCATAGTTGGTGCGATATAAGTCAGATTATCACCACCATCCAGCGCAAGGTTGTTACTGCACTTACGACGGAACTCTTCAAGCTTACGCTCATCATCACAGTAGACCCAGCGAGCTGTGGCAACGCTGATCCCTTCATAGATGGCTTCAACCTTGTATTCACTCTTCAAGCGGCCAACGACCACTTCAAACTGAAGAACACCAACAGCACCCACAATCAGATCATTAGAGTCAATAGGTCTAAATACCTGCACAGCTCCCTCTTCTGAGAGTTGTACTAACCCTTTGAGCAACTGCTTCTGCTTTAGTGGATCTTTTAAACGGATACGTCTAAACATCTCAGGTGCGAAATTGGGAATACCGGTAAAGCGGAACTTCTCCCCTTGGGTAAACGTGTCACCAATTCGCATCGTACCGTGGTTATGTAATCCGATAATATCACCAGGGTAAGCCACTTCAGCACGATTACGATCGCCCGCCATAAAGGTTAGAGCATCACTGACGTTAACATCTTTACCAAGACGTACGTGGTGCATCTTCATGCCCTGCTCATAACGACCAGAACAGATCCGCATAAATGCAACTCTGTCTCTGTGTTTCGGATCCATATTCGCCTGGATCTTAAACACGAAGCCACTGAACTTCTCATCTTCAGGTTGAATGTCTCTGACTTCCGTTTCACGGGCTTGTGGTTTAGGCGCCCACTCAACGATACCGTCTAGAATATGATCAACACCAAAGTTGCCTAATGCAGTACCAAAGAAAACAGGGGTCAACTCACCGGCAAGGAACATCTCAAGATCAAACTCATTCGATGCACCAAGCACAAGCTCAAGCTCTTCACGCACTTCGGCTGCATAAGCACCAATAGCTTCATCAAGCTCTGGGTTATTGAGACCTTTAATGATTCTAGAGTCTTGTATCGTATGTCCTTGACCACTTTGATAGAGGATCACCTCATCACGCAGCAGATGATACACACCCTTAAACTCTTTACCTGAACTGATTGGCCAAGTAATAGGCGCACAGGCAATGTTAAGTACCTCTTCAACTTCATCCATCAACTCTAAAGGATCGCGAATATCACGATCTAACTTATTCATGAATGTCACGATAGGCGTATCACGTAGACGAGTCACTTCCATTAATTTAATGGTACGTTGCTCTACACCTTTCGCTGAATCGATAACCATCAAGCAGGAGTCCACTGCTGTTAATGTACGGTAGGTATCTTCAGAGAAGTCTTCGTGACCTGGAGTATCAAGTAGATTAACTAAGGCATCATTATATGGAAACTGCATTACAGAGGTCGTAATAGAGATACCACGATCTTTCTCCATCTCCATCCAATCTGACTTCGCATGTTGTCCAGATTTCTTACCTTTTACCGTCCCCGCTTTTTGTAACGCGTTGCCAAATAAAAGTACCTTCTCGGTAATGGTGGTCTTACCCGCATCGGGGTGAGAGATAATGGCGAAAGTACGACGCTTGTCGACCTCAACTTTATTGCCTGACATGTTAACCTGCAGATTTATGGTGTTCGCAAAGGCGGCAATTATAGCGTCAAGGAAGCTAAATGGCTACCCGATGGGCCAGAGATTAAAAATAGAATTAAAGATAGAAGAAAAGCCAAACAGAAGAGGTATCTACCATCGTGTCTATAGGCTTAGACACGATGATATATATTGACTATAAGCAGAATAATTAACGAGAAGAGTCACTCATTTTCTCGGCAGAGATGACGGCGTTAATTTTTGCCAGTTCAATCCTTGCATACCTGTGTTCTACAAAATCATAGATATTGGTTGCCAGAGCCAGTCTGAAGTAGTTTGCTGCATCAATATTTTGCCCCTTCTGTTGAGCTATTTTGGCAATATAAAAGTATGCTTCACAAAGGCGTTCAGCGTATTCATTGGGATGAGAAAGTCCCTCCTTTGCAGCAGCAAACACCTCATCACGACTCTTCTTACCTAGGTAAAAATCAACAAGTACGCTAGACCAAGTATTTGGATTAAGACGCAGGCTATTCTCGGCTAGGTTACTCTTAGCTTGCTCGAGATTGTTGGCACTTTCAGTCACATACAACCAAAGTGCTCGATAGCCATCTTGTGGGTCAAGTGAATAAAATGACTCCATATCCGAGGCAGCAAGTTCATTACGCTCACCGTAATAGAGTGCAATGCCACGATTTAAAAAGGCGTAATCGTAATCAGGTGAGAGCTCAAGCACAGCATCGAATGCCTCATAGGCACTTTCGAACTCACCTTCTTGAGTGTAATAGATACCGATAAAGTTATAGGCATCAGCAAGATTTGGCTGCATCTTTAATGCTTGGTGAAAATCGATACGACTTAGAATGCGTAATCCAACACTGTCATAAATCACGCCACGATCATAATGAAATCTGGCCCTTTGCGCATCGGTGAGCTCAGCTGAAGATAAGATCTCATTTAATTTTGCTAAGGTGATCTCAAGTTTGTAATCAGGCATGACAGGTTCAACCATGACCTTACCTTGTTCACTCCCTCCGGACTGAGTCGATATACATCCTGTAAGTAAGATACTCATACCAGCCAATACGACTACAGCGGCAGTCCGCACTTTTTGAATCATCCATTTAACCCTTTGAATTCACCTGTAGCTGTAATCATAGCAATCCGCTATCACTACGGCTATCAAGGATTTAATTATTTCACCGATACTAACACTTCTTATACCAATTGAAATAACTCAAAACCAATCAGGCAATAAAAAAGGAGACCCTAAGGTCTCCTTTCATCGTTAAGCTAAATGCTTATTCAGCAGCTGGAGCCGCTTCAGCTTTAGGTTGTGCTTCTTTCATTGAAAGACGTACACGACCTTGGCGATCAACTTCCATCACCTTAACTTTAACTTCTTGGCCTACTTGTAGGTAATCAGAAACGTTAGCAACACGCTCTTCTGCGATTTGAGAGATGTGTACTAGACCATCTTTACCTGGAAGAATAGTCACAAACGCACCGAAATCAACGATACGAACAACTTTACCGTTGTATACCGTACCAACTTCAACTTCAGCAGTGATCTCTTCGATACGACGGATAGCTTCTTTCGTTGCTTCACCGTTAGCAGATGCGATCTTAACAGTACCGTCATCTTCTAGCTCAATCGTAGTACCAGTCTCTTCGGTAAGCGCACGAATAGTCGCACCACCTTTACCAATAACATCACGGATCTTCTCAGGATTAATCTTAAGAGTCGTGATACGTGGAGCGTGATCAGAGATATCTTCACGGTGACCAGAGATAGCTTGATCCATCACGTTTAGGATATGAACACGTGCGCCGTAAGCTTGCTGTAGAGCAATCTGCATGATCTCTTTAGTGATACCTTCAATCTTGATATCCATCTGCAGTGCAGTAATACCATCACGCGTACCAGCTACTTTAAAGTCCATATCACCAAGATGATCTTCATCACCTAGGATGTCAGAAAGAACAACAAAGTCGTCGCCCTCTTTAACTAGACCCATAGCGATACCTGCTACAGAAGTCTTGATTGGAACACCCGCATCCATAAGTGCTAATGAAGTACCACAAACTGAAGCCATAGAGCTTGAACCGTTAGATTCAGTGATCTCAGATACAACACGAACGCTGTATGGGAACTCTTCAGCTGTAGGCATAACAGCGTTAATACCACGCCATGCTAGCTTACCGTGACCAATTTCACGACGCTTAGGTGAACCAACCATACCTGTTTCACCAACAGAGTAAGGAGGGAAGTTATAGTGAAGCATAAAGCGGTTTGTGTACTCGCCCATGATGCTATCAACTTTCTGAGCGTCACGCTCAGTACCTAAAGTACAAGTAACGAGTGCTTGAGTTTCACCACGAGTGAACAAAGAGCTACCGTGAGTACGTGGAAGTACACCCGCCATAACGTTAAGTGCACGAACCATATCAGGCTCACGACCATCGATACGTGGGCTACCAGAGATGATGCGGCTACGAACCACTTTCTTCTCTAGGCTACCAAGTAACTTGTCAACTTCACGTAGATCAACATCTGCGTTCTCTTCAACAAGCTTGGCAACGGCTGCATTTTTAAGTGCGATAACCGCATCACGACGCTCATGCTTATCAGCAATCTGGTATGCATTTGTCAGTTCAGCTTCAGCCAGACCTTTAATCTTCTCAACTAAGTCAGTATCTTCAGCTGGTGCTGTCCAATCCCACTTAGTTTTACCCGCTTCAGCAGTTAGCTCATTAATCGCATTGATAACTACTTGCTGCTGGTCATGACCATAAACCACACCACCTAACATCACCTCTTCAGGAAGTGAAGCCGCTTCAGATTCAACCATCAATACTGCGCCTTGAGTACCGGCAACAACTAGGTCTAAATCGCTTTCAGCTAACTGGCTAACATTTGGGTTAAGTACATATTCGCCATTGGTATAACCAACACGAGCAACACCTAGAGGACCATTGAACGGCAGGTCTGAGATACTAAGTGCAGCAGAAGTACCAATCATAGAGATAACATCTGGGTTGATCTCTGGATCAACTGAAACCACTGTGATGATAACCTGAACTTCGTTTTTGAAACCGTTAGGGAAAAGAGGACGGATTGGACGGTCAATTAGACGTGCAATCAGGGTTTCATTTTCTGAAGGACGACCTTCACGCTTGAAGAAACCGCCAGGGATCTTACCCGCTGCGTATGTTTTTTCCTGATAGTTAACGGTTAAAGGAAAAAAGTCACGGCCCACGTCTTCTGCTTTCTTTCCAACGACAGTGACTAATACTGTTGTATCACCCATACTTGCTAAAACCGCAGCATTTGCTTGGCGGGCTATAACCCCAGTTTCCAAGGTGACTGTATGTTGACCATATTCAAAACTTTTTACGATTGGATTCACGTGAACCATTCCTTAAATTTAATAACCTTAATTTCGCGCATAAGTATACTTCATCTCTATTCAATAGATAAAGAGCATAGAGTGATGACAAAGCCGAAAGTTTTCTCTAAAGTGAATACTTTCAAGAATATTTTGTTATGGAACTGGCTTAAAAGAGGTTTTTTGAGTATCAAGACCCAAATAAAAGGATCGGCACATGTCTGCCAGCTTTAAATCTCTTACTTGGAAACAGACCAGCTTAGTGGTTTTTTCCGCGCTTTTCTTTGCTATCGCGATATTTATAGTAGAGATTGCGCTTGTAGGCGTATCAGCAAGGGATCAACTTAAAGCTTCTCAGAAAGAACTTCTTGATTCAGTGGAGCAACCCGCTGCAAATGCTGTTTGGGCCTTAGATGATAACTTAGCTAAGCAGACTCTTGAGGGGGTGCTAAAGGTTCAACATGTAGGCTCAGCCGTTATAGAGCTTGATGATGGCTCCATGTTCGTTTCAGTATCTTCACCTAATTTACACCCCAGCATCTTTGAAAAACTCAGTCATCGCCTCTTTGGTGATCTTAAAGAGATATCTCGCTCACTACTCAGGCCTTTCTATTTTGAGGGCACAGAGAAGCAGCAGCTAATCGGCACTCTGACCATATTTTATGATACTCAAGGACTGACAGACTCTCTCTTTTCTCAGCTAAAGTTCAGTCTTATTGCAACGCTGGCGCGCGCACTCTTAATCACCTTAGTTCTCTCTGTGGTATTTCATCGATTCCTGACACGCCCCATCGCCCATATCAGTGAGGCTATCGATAAGATAGAGCCAGACTCCCCAGATGAAAACCTGCTTCCCGTCGATAAATCGCACATTGATGACGAATTAGGCTTGGTGACATCAAAATTTAATCAAATCTTAATACAGTTCAGCCAAACCCAGAGCAAATTACGCAAGATGGCAACTCGGGATCCATTAACCGGACTGCCTAATCGCACTCTATTGCTCGAAACGATCGCCGTCACAATTCAACGGGCCCGGGTTCATAAAAATCAATTTAGTATGGTGTTTATCGATCTCGATAGATTCAAGAACGTCAATGACTCACTGGGGCACGCATTAGGTGATAAATTTCTGGCGAGAATTGCCCGCGTATTAGAGCGAGTTGTCGGTGATAAAGGAACCGTTGCCAGACTCGGTGGTGATGAATTTGTTATCTTAGCCGATGAGATCCAAACGCCGGATCAAGCTGCAGATTTTGTCGATAATCTGTTAATTCAATTAAACACCCCTATGCAGCTCAATGAGCACACCATTCACCCCGCAGCATCGGTGGGGATCTCTATCTACCCCGATGATGGCATGACGGCTGAAGATCTCATTCGTCATGCTGACATCGCCATGTACAGTGCAAAAGCCGCAGGCTCAAACCAGTGGGCTTTCTTTAAGCAGCAGATGACAGAGCGAGCTGCGGTTCGATTAAGAACCGAAGCATCACTCCATGACGCCCTTAAAAATGAGGAGTTCTTACTCCATTACCAGCCTAAGTTTGATATTAAAACCGGCAAGATTCTCGCTTGCGAAGCGCTAATAAGATGGAAAAAAGATGGGCGCCTCATCAGTCCACTCTCATTCATCCCAGTGGCTGAAGAGACTGGCATTATCATCCCTATCGGTCGATGGGTCATAGAGGAAGCCTGTAAGACCCTCAGAGAGTGGAAAATTAAATATAACTTTGCGCTACCTATTGCTGTCAATGTAGCCTCACAGCAGTTTGCAGACGCCAGCTTGGTACCAGATATCAAGCAGTTAGCCCTTAGATATCAGATAAGCCCAGAGTTATTAGAGATAGAGATAACTGAAACCTCATTGATGAACGACATTGAGTTGGCCATCTCAAAACTTCAGCAACTAAAGTCAGCAGGCTTCGGCATCGCTGTTGATGATTTTGGCACAGGTTACTCATCACTCTCCTACCTTAGGCATCTGCCGATCACCACCATGAAGATAGATCGTTGCTTTGTCACCGATCTCCCACAAGAGAGCGCAATTGCATCCACTATCTTGATGTTGGGCAAACAGTTAAATCTGAAGGTTGTCGCCGAAGGAATAGAAACAGAGGAGCAGCTTAACTGGCTTAGCAGTAATGAGTGTCAGATAGGACAGGGATTCTATTTCAGTAAACCCGTAGAGCATGATGAATTTGTCGACAAATATATCAGGCCAAATACCGCGAGTATCAGTAATATTTGATCGCGCTAAACTTCTTCAATCTCCCAAAACTCCTTTTTCAGACACAAAAAAGGAGGCCTAAGCCTCCTTTATCTAAATCTAATCGTTATTAACGACGTAGACCTAGCTTCTTGATTAGTTCCTGGTAACGTACGTTTTCAGTACGCTTTAGGTATGCAAGAAGTTTACGACGGGTATTAACCATACGTAGTAGACCACGACGTGAGTGGTGATCGTGCTTGTGCTCTTTAAAGTGACCTTGCAGATGGTTAATCTGTGCAGTTAAAAGAGCTACCTGAACTTCAGTAGAACCAGTGTCATTTTCACAACGACCGAATTCAGCCAGGATAGATGCAGTTTGTTCAGCATTTAGTGACATGTTGTCTCTCCAAATAATGCATTAATAAATCTTTAGCCAATCACTAACTCAGCTAAAGCGAGCGCGGATTTTACCTATTTTTGGCAATATATGCAATAGATAACTAATACCAATCGGTATAGATCGCTGCCAGTAAAAACTTTACGCCTTTACTTCATCTTCACGAATAACGATTAGGCGTTTTGGCGCCAACATACCGTCATCGTTCATCGCACCAATTCCAACAAACTTATGCTCTTCACCTATGGTGATCCGCACAATTTCATCAGCAACTAGGCCTGAAGCATGAACGGGATTACCATTCATTAGATATGGAGCCTGTGACTCAGCGAGGTTTATCTCTCTAAACTTACTGACTGCGGTATCCATAGGCAACAGTAGGGGGTCGAGCACAGATTTAGCTTCAACGCCGTCAGCCTCTGCTTGACTGACCATCTCATTAAGCTGCTCAAGACTGACCATACGCTCATAAGGGTAACCAGCAACTTGGGTTCGCCTTAACATGATCACATGGGCACCACAGCCTAGCATCTCACCCAGATCATCTGTGATGGTGCGTATGTAGGTCCCTTTCGAACAGTGGATATCTAAGGTTAACTCATCACCTTCAAGGCTGATAAAGTTAAGTTCAAAGACATTGATTGGTCTCGCCTTCCTTGGTACCTCAATGCCTTCACGCGCGTACTTATACAGAGGTTGCCCCTCATGTTTAAGTGCAGAATACATAGAGGGCACTTGCATGGTCTCGCCACGAAAATGCTCCAAGGACTCCATTAGCAGCTCTTGGGTAAAGTTAATCGGGCGAGTCTGCACCACTTCACCATCTGAGTCACTGGTATCGGTTCGCTCTCCAAGTTTTGCAGTGACGGTATAACGCTTGTCTGCATCGAGCAGATGCTGGGAAAACTTGGTCGCCTCACCTAAGCAGATTGGTAACATACCCGTTGCAAGTGGATCAAGCGCTCCGGTATGCCCAGCCTTATTGGCGTTGAAAAGTCGCTTAACTCGCTGCAATGCAAAGTTAGAACTCATGCCAGTATCTTTATCTAAGAGTACAATCCCGTCGATAAAACGGCCACGAGAGCGACGAGCCATTACTCTTCACCTTCCGAATCAGCGGTATCCGTTTTGTCTTTACCGTTATGCTTCTGCTGCTTAGCTTCGTCATCATGAATGATGCGAGTCACTAAGTTAGACATGCGCATACCTTCGACAAGCGATGCATCATACACAAATCTAAGTTCAGGCATCACGCGCAGTTTCATGCGACCAGCGACCAGTGAACGAACATAACCAGACGCTGTTGTTAGCGCCTCTAATTTTTCCTCAACAAGCTTGCTATCCTCTTCGAAGAAGGTAACAAAGACTTTGGCGTAACTTAAATCACGTGATACTTCAACGTCATTTACCGTTACCATGCCAATACGAGGATCTTTAATGTCACGCTGTAGCACTTGAGCCAGCTCTTGCTGTAACTGCTGTGCAATACGACGTGTTCGACTAAATTCTCTTGCCATAATAATTTGCCACTCGGTTAAATATACCAATTAATATAAGAAGTTGATCTACTCAGAGTGTTTTTTGACAAACTAATTCAAGGCGAATGGACTTCATAATGGTTATTCCCTTATGAGTTCATTCAACGCAGAAGTAGGCAGCCAAAAACACTCCTTTCAGGCGAGTTTTAGCGGTGCTGATGCTGTGTTAACGAGCTTGACCGTAGAGTAACTATGCTCTTCACTCGTTGCCTTGCCTCAGGACCGTTAAACTCTCGCTGAGCGATCAAATCTTTATAATAATTGGTATTAGATAACATATTTTTTAATGTTATCTAAACGAAAAAAGGGCGGCATCCGCCGCCCCCTTAGCTACAGTCTCTTAGAGAGAACGTGCTATTTCAACGGTTTCAAAGACTTCTATCTGATCGCCAACTCTGACGTCATTGTAGTTCTTAACACCGATACCACATTCCATGCCGTTACGAACATCGTTAACATCATCTTTAAAGCGACGAAGTGATTCTAGCTCACCTTCGTAGATAACAACGTTGTCACGTAGAACACGGATTGGTGCGCTGCGCTTGATCGTACCTTCAGTGACCATACAACCAGCAATTGCGCCGATCTTTGGAGACTTAAATACGTCACGAACTTCAGCAAGACCAATAATCTCTTGCTTAAACTCAGGAGCAAGTAGACCACTCATCGCGTCTCTAACTTCATCAATCAATTGATAGATGATGCTGTAGTAACGTAGGTCAACACTCTCACTTTCGATAACTTTACGCGCTTGTGCATCAGCACGAACGTTAAAGCCGACCATGATAGCGTTTGATGCAGCTGCGAGGCTTGCATCAGTTTCAGTCAATCCACCTACACCACGTGCGATGATGTTAACTTTAACTTCATCGGTAGATAAGCCATTGAGTGAGTCACAGATAGCTTCAAGTGAACCTTGAACGTCCGCTTTAAGAACGATGTTCAGCTCCTGAACTTCGCCTTCTGTCATGTTAGCAAACATGTTTTCAAGCTTAGACTTCTGCTGGCGAGCCAGTTTGATATCGCGGAACTTACCTTGACGGTAAAGAGCAACTTCACGGGCTTTACGCTCATCACGTACAACAGTCGCTTCATCACCAGCCGAAGGTACACCTGAAAGACCTAAAATCTCAACAGGAATAGATGGACCGGCTTCAGTCACTGAACGGCCATTTTCGTCGCGCATAGCACGGACTTTACCGTATTCAAGACCACAAAGAACGATATCGCCTTGCTTAAGCGTACCTTCTTGAACCAGTACAGTTGCTACAGGACCACGGCCCTTATCCAACTTAGATTCAACAACAACACCTGCAGCCATACCCTCTCTGATCGCCTTAAGCTCAAGAACTTCAGCTTCAAGAAGGATACCTTCAAGTAGCTCGTCGATACCTTCACCGCTCTTAGCTGAAACGTGAACAAACATGTTGTTTCCGCCCCAATCTTCAGACATTACGCCGTGCTGTGAAAGCTCACTCTTAACACGCTCAGGATCAGCCTCTGGCTTATCCATCTTGTTCACTGCAACGATTAGCGGTACACCGCCCGCTTTCGCGTGCTGAATCGCTTCAATCGTCTGTGGCATAACACCATCATCGGCAGCAACAACCAAGATAACAATATCGGTCGCCTTGGCACCACGAGCACGCATAGCGGTAAACGCTGCGTGACCAGGAGTGTCAAGGAAAGTGATCATGCCGTTATCTGTTTCAACGTGGTATGCACCAATGTGCTGAGTAATACCACCCGCTTCGCCTGAAGCAACTTTAGCCATACGAATATGGTCAAGTAGTGAAGTCTTACCGTGGTCAACGTGACCCATGATAGTCACAACAGGAGCACGAGACTCAGCTTGGATGTTGCCATCACGGTCAGCAAGAACCTGATGCTCAAGTTCGTTTTCACGAATTAGCACAACCTTATGGCCCATCTCTTCAGCAACTAATTGAGCAGTTTCCTGATCAAGTACCTGGTTGATGGTAACCATAGAGCCCATCTTCATCATCTGTTTGATGATTTCAGTGGCCTTGATAGACATTTTTGATGCTAACTCAGCAACAGAAACTGTTTCACCAATGCTCACATCCGTTTTAACAACGGCAACTGGCTTAGTAAATGCGTGATCCATAGACTCAGGTGCAACACTACGGTTGTTACGAGCATTACGGCCACCGCGTGCATTACGGCTATCACGACGATTGTCTTTTCCGCCACGACGCTTGCCTTTACCTGTATTAGCAGGCGCATTTGCAGGAGCAGCTGCAGGAGCTTTACGTGGACGACGGTCGCGCTTTTCAGCGTTAGCATCGGCAGTATCTTCCGCGGCACGAGCTTCTGATGAAGTCGTTACGTGGTGATCAACATTCTTTTCAAGCTCTTTACGTTGCTTCTCTTCCTCAGCCCAACGAGCTGAGTTCTCTTCTGCAAGTATACGAGCAGCTTCAGCAGCAGCTTTCGCTTCTTCATCTGCTTTAGCTTTAGCAACGTCATCTTTCGCAGCTTGAAGTCTATCAGCTTCATCTTGAGCCGCTTTCTCTTCTGCTGTAGGTGCTGTCTTAGCTTTTGCTGCAGCGTTGGCTTTAGCCTTCTCTTTCGCTTCTGCGTCAGCTTTGGCCTTAGCCTCTGCTTTGGCTTTAGCTTCTGCATCTGCCTGAGCTTTAGCAGCAGCTTCTGCCGCCGCTTTAGCTTCTGCTTCAAGTTTTGCCGCAGCCTCAGCTTCTGCTTCTGCAGCAGGATCACGTTTCACGAAAGTACGCTTTTTACGCACTTCAACTTTAACATCTTTAGAATCACTACCTGTACCAACACTTAATGTCGATACTGATTTGCGCTGCAGTGTCATCTTAGTTGGTGCTGAATCGCCACCATGTTGCTTCTTTAAAAATTCAAGCAACTGCTGCTTCTCAGCCTCAGAGACTGAGTCAGTTTTACTTTTCTTAATACCGGCATCAGAAAACTGCTCAACCAAACGATCTGCACTTTTTCCAACTTCTGTGGCCAGTTTTTCTACTGTAGTTTCTGCCATCTGTAAAATCCCCTCTGTTGATCGACTTATGCTTCTTCGCCAAACCAACAGATATTTCGGGCTGCCATGATGAGCTCACCAGCCTTTTCTTCTGTCAATTCTTCAATGTCGATCAAGTCATCAATGCCTTGTTCGGCTAAATCTTCTAGTGTAATAACGCCTTTACTCGCTAATACAAACGCTAGGTGTCTCTCTAGACCTTCGAGTGCAAGTAGGTCTTCACTTGGCTCTGCACCATCTAATGCTTCTTCAGAAGCAAGTGCACGAGTAGAGATTGCAGCTTTAGCTCGCTCTCTCAGCGCTTCAACGATCTCTTCGTCGAAACCATCAATTTCCATCAGCTCAGATTCAGGAACATAAGCCACCTCTTCTAATGAGGTGAAACCTTCATCTGCAAGTACTTGAGCAAAATCTTCATCAACTTCTAATGCCGAAACAAATAAGTTAACGATCTTCGCGCTCTCTGCCTGATGCTTAGCTTGCATATCAGCCACAGTCATCACGTTAAGCTCCCAACCAGAAAGTTGAGTTGCTAGACGTACGTTTTGACCATTGCGACCAATCGCTTGAGCCAAACTATCCGCTTCAACGGCGATATCCATCGAGTGGTTATCTTCATCGACGATGATAGAAGCGACATCCGCAGGTGACATGGCATTGATAACAAATTGTGCTGGGTTATCGTCCCAAAGCACGATATCAACACGTTCGCCATTTAACTCATTTGATACAGCCTGAACACGTGCACCACGCATACCGACACAAGCACCGATAGGATCGATACGCTTGTCATTTGATTTAACAGCAATCTTTGCACGAGAACCTGGGTCACGAGCTGCACCCATGATCTCAATCATCTCATCTTGAATTTCCGGTACTTCAACACGGAAAAGCTCGATAAGCATATCTGGCTTAGTACGAGTTAAGAAAAGCTGAGCACCACGTGCCTCTGGACGAACTGCATATAGCAAAGCGCGTACACGATCACCTGGACGGAAGCTTTCACGTGAAATCAAATCTTCTTTGAATAACACGGCATCAGCATTGTTACCAAGATCAACCACAACACTTTCGCGATTGCTCTTTTTAACAACACCAGTGATTAGCTCACCTTCTTTATCTCTAAACTGATCAACAACTTGAGCACGTTCAGCTTCACGAACCTTCTGTACGATCACCTGTTTAGCCGTTTGTGTCGTAATACGGTCAAATACTACTGACTCAATATCATCTTCGATATAGTCGCCAAGTTGAATCTCAGGATCTTCAAACTGAGCCGCTTCCAGTGTTATTTCACTAAAAGGGTTCTCTAAAGGCTCACCCGTGTCTTCAACAACCATCCAACGACGGAAAGTTTCATATCCACCGGTTTTACGGTCGATCTGAACACGAACTTCAATATCGCCTTCATATTTTTTCTTGGTGGCTGTAGCTAATGCTATTTCCAACGCTTCGAAAATTTTCTCGCGAGGAACACCTTTCTCATTTGAAACCGCCTCAGCGACTAGCAAAATCTCTTTATTCATCCTCTTGCCTCGTTGATTCTTGAATCCATCAAAACTTAGCGATTAGGTTGCCTTTACGGATATTATCCAAAGCAATAATCAGTTCGTTACCATCAACAGTAAGTGTGAGCATCTGCCCTTCAACTCCTGTAACGGTCCCCTTTAAATTACGACTACCAGCAACAGGCATAGTCAGTTGAATCTTTACAGTCTCATCGATGTAAGCAGTATATTGCTCGGCATTAAAAAGTGGCCTATCTACACCGGGAGAGGAAACTTCTAATGTGTATTCGGTTGAGATGGGATCTTCAACATCTAGCACAGCACTGACCTGGCGGCTTACTTCGGCACAATCTTCGATGAAGACGCCTTTCTCATTATCGATATAAACTCTTACGACAGAGTGTTTACCCGCCTGGATATACTCTAATCCCCAAAGTGTGTGGCCTAGTGCCTCAACTGGAGATTTAAGCATCTCTTCCAGTCTATTTTCTATAGTTGCCAAGGTGACCCCCCGAAAAACAAAAAAGGGCTAAATAGCCCCAGTACAACACCGATTAATCGGCATTTTATAAGTTCCAGATAACAAAAAACCCCGTAATAACGAGGTCGTTGAGTTTAGAACCTGTAAACAATTATAGATAAACTACAATTGAGAAGCTGGTTGCGGGGGCCGGATTTGAACCGACGACCTTCGGGTTATGAGCCCGACGAGCTACCAAACTGCTCCACCCCGCGTCAACTGCTGCAAGTATATTGAGTAATCAAGCTACTTGCAATAATAAAGCTCACTACATCGACTTTATTATTTTGGTTTAGAGAAACAACTCATAAACGAGGAGTCTCAACAAACCGAAATTGGTGCGGATGGGGGGACTTGAACCCCCACGAGCTTTCGCTCACCAGCCCCTCAAGCTGGCGTGTCTACCAATTCCACCACATCCGCATAAATCTGTACATTTGACTGCTAATAATTCTTGTTACCTTAAGAGGATGGTAACGAGTTCACAGTCGGTATCAATCTTGTTGAGATTGATACCATCATAAGCTTACTTATGATTTAGTCAGGGATCTTATCTTCTGACTTTTGAGTCTCTACTGCATCGGTAACTTGCTCAGTTACTTGCGCTGCACCAGAACTTAAATCTTGCCATGCATCTTCGCCCTTGGCGTGATTTGCACTTAAGTTACCAATAATCAAACTTAATGCAAAAAAACCGATTGCTAAGATAGCAGTTGAACGAGTCAAAAAGTTACCAGCACCAGATGAACCGAACAGAGTTGCTGAAGCACCGGCACCAAATGAGGCCCCCATGTCAGCTCCTTTACCTTGCTGGATTAAAATTAGGCCTACTAAACCAATTGCAACCAACAAGTAAACAACCATTAATACTTCGTACATATTATGCGCTCATCGCTATGGAACATAAACTTAGAAACTCGGTAGAGTTTAAGCTCACTCCGCCAATCAATCCACCATCGACATCAGGTTGAGCAAATAAATCTGCTGCATTACTCGGTGTTACGCTGCCACCGTACAAAATCCTGATATTCTCTCCAATAAATGGAGACACTTCAGAGAGGCGCTTGCGAATAAACGCATGAACTTCTTGAGCCTGCTCTGGCGTAGCACTCTTACCTGTTCCTACTGCCCATAAAGGTTCGTAGGCGATAATTGCGTTATCAAAAGCCATGGTGCCATTTTTCTCAATGACGACATCTAACTCTTCTGCGATCACCTCAAAGGTACGTCTCGCTTCTCTAGCTGGACCGGACTCACCAACACATAATATTGGGGTCAAACCATGTTTTTGTGCTGCAGCAAACTTCTCTGCAACGATATCACTCGTCTCTCCGTACATACGGCGACGTTCGGAGTGTCCGATAATAACATATCGACATCCTGAATCTTTTAACATCTGCCCTGACACTTCACCAGTATAAGCACCAAAATCATGTTGACTAAGGTTTTGTGCGCCCATTCTGACAAGACAACCATTTAAGGCTTCCTTGTTAGCGTCTAACTGCTGACGTACGCTCTCTAGATAAATCGTTGGCGGACACAAGACCACTTCCGCAGAATCATTTTGAAGTTTGGTAGCGAACTTTTTGAATAGCTCTTGTGCAAGCTGTGCACTGCCATTCATTTTCCAGTTACCAGCGACCATTGGACGTCTGAGTGCCATCTGTGTCTCCTCTGAAAGCGGTGAGGATAATAGCGAACCGATTAGAAACTTACAATACCTAAAGTGGTAATATTTGGGATTAAATGACGGAACGCTGCTTTTTCATCCGCATATAACTATTTATTAATCAAATCCTATTTAAAAAGAATTAGCCAACTCAAGTTAACTAATTCTTCATCATTAAATAGTACAATAATTAAACTAAGTTTCTCACCGCATCGGCAATATAGTTAGCATGCTTAATGACATCGGCTTCGACATCACCTTCAACCATCACACGGATCAATGGTTCTGTACCCGATTTTCTTAATAAGACTCGGCCACGCTCACCCAATTGTGACTCAACCTCTTTTTGTGCATTTAGCACCTCTTTTGAGGCTAAAGGATCATGGTCACCCTCGAAACGAACGTTAACGAGTACTTGTGGTAGCATCTTGATATTAGCCGTCAACTCATCAAGGGTTGCATTTTGACGACACATAGCAGCAAGCACCAAAATGCCAGCTACAATACCATCGCCTGTAGTACCATGATCTAAGTTGAGGATATGACCTGAGTTTTCACCACCAATACGCCAGCCTTTCTCTTTCAGCATCGTCATCACGTAACGATCGCCTACGTTGGAGCGAGCAAAAGGAATATCGAGCTCCTGCAGCGCAAGGTCAAGACCTAGGTTAGACATCAAGGTCCCAACCACACCGCCGCAAAGTACACCGCGAAGCTGGGCATCACAAGCCAGTATATAGAGGATCTCATCACCATCGATGACTCGACCTTCACGGTTAACCATCATGATACGGTCACCATCGCCATCAAGCGCAATACCCAAATCAGCCTTTTCCGCAACAACGGTTTCGCAAATCTTAGCCATAGAGGTCGCGCCGACTTCATGGTTGATGTTTAGTCCATCAGGTTTATCACCGATAGCGATTACATCCGCTCCTAGCTCACGAAAGACATTAGGTGCGATATGATAAGTGGCGCCATGGGCACAATCGACGACGATTTTCAGTCCGCGTAGCGTATGCTCCGCAGGGAAGTTACCTTTACAATACTCAATGTAACGACCAGGAGCATCGTCAATACGAGACACCTTGCCTAAAAGGTGTGATTCAACACAGGTCAGCGGTTTTTCAAGCTCACGTTCAATCTCAAGCTCGACTTCATCATCAAGTTTACTGCCATCGGTGGAGAAGAATTTAATCCCGTTATCATAATAAGGGTTGTGAGATGCACTGATCACAACGCCCGCTTCAGCCCTAAAGGTTCTAGTCAAATACGCCACAGCAGGTGTTGGCATAGGTCCCATCAACATAACGTTGAGGCCAGCTGCCGATAACCCAGCTTCCATTGCCGACTCAAAAAGGTAACCAGAAATACGGGTATCTTTACCGATGATCACTTTTTGAGTGCCAGAACGCGAAAGTACCCTTCCCGCCGCCCAGCCAAGCTTTAACGCCAACTCAGGTGTCATTTTACCCGCGCCAACTTTACCGCGGATACCATCTGTTCCAAAAAACTTTCTCATACTCATAACCCCAAATCTACCTCTCTCTTAGTGAAGAGATAGAAAAATAAAAAACGCTTCCAGTCTACTGCTCAAACCCTAACCTAAGCTGAACAGGGCAAATGTTATCACTGTGTTTATAAAAAGATCTGTGCGATAACACTGAATAATTAACTAAATATTTTTATAATGACTCGTTGCTAAAAGCACCTTGAGTACATCGACGGTCTCAGGCACGTCATGTACTCTAAAGATATCTCCTCCTCTTTGCGCTGCCAGTAACACGCCAGCTAAACTTCCCGCCAAACGCTCAGATGTATCTCGATTTAACAGATTTCCCATCATGCTTTTACGCGACACACCAATAAGTAGCGGTAGTCCTAACTCTTGAAACTCCGCTAATCGATTGAGTAATTCATAGTTATGGGACAAAGTTTTACCAAAACCGAAACCTGGATCTAAAATAATATTTTCACGCTTAATTCCAGCATCAATGCATGCCTGAATACGGCTTTCAAAAAAGCGTTTAATATCTTCAACCACATCCCGGTACTCAGGAGAGGTCTGCATCGTCCTAGGTTGTCCCTGCATATGCATAAGACAAACTGGTACCTGCAGCTTAGCAGCAACTTCTAATGCGCCCTCCTCCTGAAGAGCTCGTACATCATTGATAAGATTGGCGCCGGCATTAACCGCAGCCTCCATCACTTCAGCTTTACTGGTATCGACCGATACCCAAACATCATGATGCTTAGCAACATATTCAATTAGAGGAATGACCCTAAGAAGCTCCTCATCTAAGCTCACTTCTGCCGCACCAGGCCTTGTTGATTCTCCGCCAATATCGATAAAGCTTGCTCCCTGAGCAACCATTTGATCAGCATGTTCGCATGCGCGTTGGAAGCTTGCGAACTGACCACCATCTGAAAATGAATCGGGCGTAACATTGAGGATCCCCATCACTACTGGGCTAGCAAGATCTAGGGATTTTTCACCACTTCGAATTTTATACACTAAGACTCCGGAGTTTACCTTTTGAAAACAAGAAAACCCCATAGCGGGGTTTTCTTTTAGTCAGCAAAAGCTAATTACTTAGCTGTTGATTCATCAGCTTCATTAACGTCAGGTGCATTAGCTTGTTCAGGTTCAGCTTTCGCTTCTTCTTGAACAGGAGTGTCATCTGATTTAGCAGACTTGCCACCTTTATCATTGCTTGAACCATTATCATCCATGTTCCAATCAACAGGGTCACGAACCTCTCTACGCTCCATCAGATCATCAATCTGATTAGCATCGATAGTTTCATACTTCATCAACGCATCTTTCATTGCATGAAGAATGTCCATGTTGTCATTCAAGAATGTCTGAGCACGTTGATAGTTATTATCGATAAGCGTTTTAACCTCAAGATCAATAATACTCGCAGTCTCATCTGACATATGTTGTGACTTGCCCATACTACGCCCTAGGAAGACTTCGTTTTCATCTTCGGCGTAAAGTACTGGACCTAACTTTTCAGAGAAGCCCCATTGGGTCACCATGTTACGTGCTATCGACGTTGCATATTTAATGTCTTGAGAAGCACCAGTTGATACTCGCTCACTGCCATAAATAATCTCTTCCGCGAGTCTTCCACCATAAGCTACTGAGATTTGGCTCTCTAGCTTACGACGACTTTGACTAATAGCATCCGCTTCAGGCAGGAAGAAAGTCACACCTAATGCACGGCCACGTGGAATAATTGTTACCTTATGCACCGGGTCGTGCTCAGGTACTAAGCAACCTACAATAGCATGTCCCGCTTCATGGTAAGCGGTCATCTCTTTCTCCTCCTCAGACATCACCATAGTGCGGCGTTCAGCCCCCATCATGATCTTGTCTTTGGCACTTTCGAACTCTTCCATACCAACAATACGTCGGTTTCCACGAGCTGCAAACAGTGCCGCTTCATTGACTAAGTTAGCCAAGTCAGCCCCAGAGAATCCAGGAGTACCACGTGCAATAACGCTCGCTTTAACATCATCAGCTAAAGGCACTTTGCGCATATGTACCTTTAAGATCTGCTCACGACCACGAACATCTGGCAGACCAACCACCACTTGACGGTCAAAACGACCAGGACGAAGCAGTGCAGCATCCAGTACATCTGGACGGTTGGTTGCGGCAATAACAATCACGCCTTCATTACCTTCGAAACCATCCATCTCAACCAGCATCTGGTTCAGTGTCTGTTCACGTTCATCGTGTCCACCACCAACACCTGCGCCACGTTGGCGACCTACGGCATCGATCTCATCGATAAAGATGATACAAGGTGCAGATTTCTTAGCTTGCTCGAACATGTCACGCACACGAGATGCACCGACACCAACAAACATCTCAACAAAGTCAGAACCTGAAATTGTAAAGAAAGGTACTTTAGCTTCACCAGCAATCGCTTTTGCTAGCAAAGTCTTACCTGTACCTGGAGGACCAACAAGCAGAACACCAGTAGGAATACGACCGCCTAGCTTTTGGAATTTAGTTGGCTCTTTAAGGTAATCAACCAGCTCCTTAACGTCCTCTTTAGCTTCATCGCAACCAGCAACATCACCAAAAGTCGTCTTGATCTGATCTTCGCTCATCAATTTGGCTTTACTTTTACCAAATGACATCGCGCCTTTACCGCCGCCACCTTGCATCTGACGCATGAAGAATATCCACACACCGATGAGCAATAGCATAGGGAACCAAGAGATAAAGATCTGGGTTAAAAACCCTGACTCTTCAGCTTCCTGCCCCTTCATCACGATCCCTTTTCGATCAAGATCATTAATCAGATCTTTATCAAACAGAGGCATAATCGTCGTGAATTTCTCCCCGGTGCGCTTAGTACCCTCAATCGTACGCTGATCGCTTTTTATTTCGACGGTATTAATCTGTCCACTACGAACATCATCTAAAAAAGCGGAATAATCCATCTTCGACGCGCTGGAAGAAGAGGGGGAATAACCCTGAAATACAGACATCAACACCACGGCGATGACAACCCAGAGAATTAAATTTTTTGCCATATCACTCAAAATTACTAGACCTCATGCAGTCTTGCGATTATTGACCATAGAATACACAACGCGTACTCAATCAGCCTTGCGGTTACTGAAAATAACAGTAGAACTTGTTATACCCTATCAGTCTTAAGGTTACTGAACTTAGAATACCACAATTTATACTTTTTCAGCCTTGCGGTGACTGACTTTATAGTACAACTTGTTATACCTAATCAGTCTTGCGATTAATGACGTTAGAGTACTATAACTTGTACCCTGTCGCCACAAGATAGACTTCACGCGAACGTGGTCGCGAAGAGTCTGGCTTACGTGTTTTGACGGTTTTAAACGCCTCTCTTACTGATTTCATGTACTCTTCAAAGCCCTCCCCCTGAAAGACTTTAACAGCAAAGCAACCATTTGGTGCCAACACTTGATGACACATATCTAATGCTAACTCAACTAGATACATAGCGCGAGGTTGATCTACACCACCTGTACCACTCATATTAGGCGCCATATCAGATAAAACAACATCGACTTTGGCATCACCTACACGAGTTAACAATGCATCGAGAACTTTCTCCTCCCTAAAATCTCCTTGAAGAAAATCAACACCAACAATGGGATCCATCGGCAAAATATCACAAGCGATAACTTTACCATTGTCACCCGCTAATTTAACTGCAACCTGAGACCAACCACCAGGTGCGGCACCTAAATCAACAACAGTCATTCCAGGACGGATCAGTTTATCTTTCTCCTGGATCTCCTCTATTTTAAACGCTGCGCGTGAACGAAATCCCCGTTTTTGAGCCAATTTGACATAGTGATCATCAAAATGTTCCTGCATCCAACGGGAGGAACTTGCTGTTCGTTTTTTTCCTGACATTTAAAATCCGCAACAAATGAGAGTTACATAATGGGTATATAAGGGTAGAATAGCGGCTTTTCAACAGTAACTCAGCATAAAGTTGGTAGAAATGAACTTAACAACCAAACAAAAACAGCACTTAAAGGGCTTAGCACATAATCTGAAGCCTGTAGTGATGCTTGGTTCCAATGGCCTGACTGAAGGTGTACTGGCGGAAATTGATAATGCACTCGCTTATCATGAACTGATCAAAGTGAAAGTAGCCTCTGGCGACAGAGAGTTAAAAAATGCAGTCGTTGATGCCATTGTACGTGAAACTCAAGCTGTAAAAGTACAGCTTATCGGTCACGTCCTAGTACTATTCCGTCAATCTGAAGAGATGAAGATTGCCATTCCAAAAGCAAAATAAGCTTTTGTGATTAAAAGTGGCTACCTCCACATTGAGCTAGCCCCTTACCGTAAGTAAAAACGGAGCCACTGACTATTCAGTGGCTCCGTTTTTTTATGGGGTATCGCTGACAGGCACTAATTTATAATGCTCTGAATTCACCCCAAATAACTCAGGTAAACAGGTCCCCACAGATATCGATGACCAGGTTCCCGTTAAGATACCGATAAACATCGCAATGGAAAAACTCTCCAGCGCACCTCCTCCCATTACCCAAAGTGCGCTTACTGTCATCAATGTCGTACCGCTGGTCACCATAGTACGTGAGAATGTGGCTTTAACTGCACTGGTACAGACATCAGCAATAGGCATCTTCGGCTTTAACGTTAATAGCTCCCGTATCCTATCTGCAATGATAATCGAGTCATTAAGGGAGTAACCCAATATCGCCAACACAGCCGCAAGTACTGTTAAATTAAACTCCATCTGCGTCAGAGAGAAGAAAGCCAACACAAAGATAACATCGTGAAAGAGTGCAAACAGTGCACCACTTGCAAGTCGCCACTCAAAGCGGAAACTCAGATACCCTAAAATACACAGCATGGCGACCAAGAGCGCTAACCCGCCTTGCTCTGCCAACTCTTGCCCGATCTGAGGACCAACTATGCTGGTATTTAGTACTTGGACCTCACTCTTTAAAGGTGAGAGTACCTCAGTAATATCCAAAGCATTAGCACTGACATCACCTGAAGTTGGAGTTTGACTATATCTCAATACCCATCGCCCAAGCTCTCCTGCAGAGATAACACTCACCTCTTGCTGCGACGACTTAGCCAGTAATACCTCTATCTGTTTAGCGGATATCTCCTTATCGACACGGATCTCTGTCACTACACCGCCAGTAAAATCTAAGCCCCAATTAAACCCTTTCACGGAGATAATTGTCACAGATAGGATCATCAAGGTTAAAGAGATAAAGCTAGTGAAGTAGCGCCATTTAGTTAATCGGCTCATATTACTAAAATTCCACGACTTTCCATTCATCATATTAATGTTCATATTACACCCTCACATCACGGCTAAAGTCGCGCCCATACTTCCAGTTAATTAGTGCCCTTGAGGCAAAAATTCCCGTAAACATACTGGTCAATAGCCCTAAACCTAAAGTAAGAGCAAATCCTTGAATTGGCCCATTACCAATGGAATAGAGCACCACAGCTGTGATCATAGTGGTGAAGTTGGCATCGAAAATAGTTGCAACTGCACTGTCAAAACCTCTATCAATTGCATGGGCAAAGCCCCTCCCCTCCTGCAATTTATCTTTTATCCGTTCAAAAATAAGCACATTAGTATCAACGGCCATGCCTACTGTTAATACCAGCCCCGCGATACCCGGCAGTGTCAGCACTGCACCAGGAATAAGGGCAAGCAGACCAAACAGAATAACCATATTGGCAAGCAGCGCGACATTCGCAACCCAACCTAAACGGCGATACCAAAGCCCCATGAAAAGTAACGTCATCGCCATCCCTAAAGCTAAAGCGGAGAAGCCATTTTCAATATTCTCAGCCCCTAAACTCGGGCCTATGGTTCTCTCTTCGACAATGGTGACAGGAGCTGTCATAGAACCAGCTCTAAGCAACAAAGCTAACTGCTGCGCCTGAGCATAATCTCCCGCACCTGTGATACTGAAACGATCACCTAACTGAGATTGAATCGTTGCCACACTGATGATATCTGTGGTTTGCCTCACCTTTCCCTGCTCATCACGGCTGTATTCGCTGTATGAGGTGGCCATAGGTTTACCGATATTGTCACGGGAGAAATCAGACATGAACTTCCCACCAGAGCGGTCAAGATTAATGACCACCTCAGACATTCCCATTTCACCTAAGCTGGCTCTGGCATCGACAATATGCTCCCCACCTAAAACAGGTTTACGAGCGACATAAACAGGATTTCCTGAGCGCTCTCTTAAAATTTGAGCGTTAACAGAGCCCTCCTGCTTAACCTGATAAAATGCCAAACTTGCTGTTGCTCCGATGACATTTTTCGCCGCCGCTGGGTCTTGAACACCCGGTAACTCAATTCTGATCCTGTGCTCACCTTGTCGCTGCACTAAAGCTTCAGTGATCCCAAGCTGCTCAATACGGCTACGCATAATCTGCAGATTTTGTTTTACCGTCAGATCTCGAATCTTAATCTTTTCATCGGCTTTGATATCCGCTTTTAGACCCGAGTTGTCTGAGTTTGAAACTTGCCATGTTGGATAGTTGGTTGCGATAAACTGTCGAACTTTTCCTTTATAATCTGAATTAACTAAATTGATAACCACATTGGAATCGGCACTTTGATGAACTGTTACCCTAGGGATCCCCTGTTGACGGGCAAACTGCCTTACACTGTCAATAAAGGCGTCATAATGGAGTTGGTAAACAGGTTCAAGTTCAACATCCAATAGGAATTGCACTCCCCCCCGAAGATCTAACCCAAGCTTAATTGGCCTAACCCCTAAAGAGAGTAACCAATCAGGCGCCGCTGGTGCCAAGGCGAGCGTTAATGCTGATGTATCCTCAATATAACTGCTTAATAAAGCTTTCGCTTTGCTTTGCTGGCTATCATCAGCTAGGACAATAAGGGTTTTATCACTATTGTGATCAATGCGCTTAACCTCAATATCATCACTTTTAAGCACATTGTTAAGCTGTAGAGGTGTTAAATTTAACTTCGCTTTAGCGCCAACCTCAATGGCCGCATCTTCGCCATACAATGTAGGTAATGCACTCAGTAACATGACAATAAAAGTCACGACTAACACCACATACTTCCATGCAGCGTAATGGTTTAATACTTTACTATTAGTCTGTTTTCTCATAGTTAACTCTTAATACCAGTCAATATAAGAAGCTGATCTGCTCTCGCTGAGCGATCAAACCTTTATACTGATTGGTATATTTATAATTAATACAGATATCGAGCCCAAACACAGGTATGCGAAATCATACCTTTAACGTAAATTAGGCCTGAAAATGTCAGTAGATAGACGCCATGAAATATGGCTAGAGAAACTTAACTAAGTGAGCTTGTTTGTGAAAAACGGTAGAGGAGATTTGTCTCTTTCCAACCAGAAAGCCGAGATGGCTTTTTACCCATATGCAGAGACCAATCTAAAGATTGAGCAAAATCGATTCGATAACCTATGGTAAGAGAGAGCGCTAAAGGTGGAGCAAACTCAAATGCAAGACGGTAATCAGGCTCATTTTGAAGAGGATCATGCTGAGCAAAACTGATAAGACGCTGTGAAATCAAGGGGACGAATTTTGAGTCTTTTTGATCATCTTTTACCGCTTTATTTGAAACTGATGGCTTTTGAGGTAAAAGAGGAGTTTCAAGTAGAGAAGTGAAACCGAGATCTTGCGTTGATGCTGGTGAAATACTTAGTTCATGAACAAATTGAGTACCTTCTACTTTCTGGAAGTCATGGGCAAACGCTGGAGAGGTAAAAAAAACTCCAAGAAAAAGCCAAATAAAAACCAAACGTAAAAAAGTGTGCACTCATAAACCTAAGTAACTTCGATAACAGAGATACTAGAGCTTAGTCTTGATAGATACAAATTAATTTTTATATATCTATCTCCTCTCTTTCCTTACCTAAATCTGCAGATATAAAAAAGCCGCTATTATCGAAGCGGCTTTAGTCAAAAAGAGTAACAAATATATCGTTAGATATACTCTACTGCGGTGATCTCATACTCTGTCATACCGCCAGGGGTGCTAATAGTCACCTCATCGTCGACATTTTTACCAATCAGACCACGTGCAATAGGTGAGCTAACTGAAAGGAGATTTTCCTTAATATTAGCTTCATCATCACCGACGATTCTATAAGTTGTTTCAACATCGGTATCGATATTTAAGATAGTCACAGTGGTACCGAAAATAATACGTCCCGTATTCTGCATCTTAGTCACATCGATGATCTGAGCATTTGATAGCTTACCTTCAAGATCACGAACGCGAGCTTCACATAGCCCCTGCTCTTCACGCGCGGCATGGTACTCTGCATTTTCTTTCAGATCGCCAAGCTCTCTCGCCTCACCAATTGCTTCTGCAATTTTAGGGCGCTTCTCAAACTTTAAATAATCTAACTCTTTACGTAGTTGATCTGCACCAACAATAGTCATTGGGACCTTATTCATAATACTCTTTCGTCTCCTTTTAAAACAAAAGCAGCCTATGCTGACCAATTTAAGGCCAACACAGTAATAATCATTTATCTTGGAATAGCCCCATTCTATACATAGAGCGTCCATGACGCCAGTGGTGAAAAAGCCAAGCAAGCTAACCTTTCGCACAATTTCGAATTAATTTTTCCCAAGCAGCCAGAAAAAACTCATCAAAGTATTAATTTCAAAACTAAAACAGAACCCAGTCGCCTGCAAACTCTGGGATTTACACTAGACTTCTAATGAACAGTAAATGTTCTAGTTAGCTGAAATCTGGTCTTTAATTCAAATTTCGCTAACCAGAATACAAAAAATATAGGAAATGAGAATGAAGATGAAAAAATATCTCTGCATCGCCTTAGGGCTTTCTGCAGCATTTAACTACTCCTCCCTTGCTCATGCAACTGAAGGATTATCGGCTAATATCGGTGTTACCAATAACTACGTTTGGAGAGGCGTCACTCAAACAGATGATAAACCTGCTGTTTCTGGAGGGATTGATTACGCATCAGAGATGGGCGTCTATGTTGGAACCTGGGCATCTAATGTAGATTTTGGTGATGATGCCTCAACCGAGTTAGATCTCTACCTAGGTTTTGCTAATGATGTAGGTGAATTCAGTTATGATTTTGGCTATGTCTATTACGGTTATCCCGATGGCGATGAACTCGACTTCGGTGAAGTATATGGCTCCCTTTCCTGGAACTTCCTCTCAGTTGGCGTATCAACAACCGCCCATTCAGATTGGTCATCAGATTTTGGCGATGATATCTATGTTGAAGCTAATCTGACCTTCGAAATATTAGGTGACGTTGAATTAGGGCTACATGCAGGTAGTTATAATTTCGATGATGGTCTCGACTATCAAGATTATAATATCAGTCTTAGTAAGAGTGGGTTTAGCTTTATGCTGAGCCAAGTGAGCGAAGATGAGATTGATGATGATTACAAGGTCATCATTAGTTTTACTCACGAAATCGACCTTTAAAGCAAAACTCAAAGAATAAAGAGGCCATTAGGCCTCTTTATCTTCTGACTTTCAAATACCTATAATTTAAACTCTCTCATCCTCTCCTCTAGGCTAACAACGAGAGAGCTTAAATTGTGCACATCATCTTTACTTAGCTCTGCTTTACTTGAGATATTTTGTGATGTTCCAGCTATTTCAGTGATGTTCTGATTTATCTCGCCCACCACTGAACTTTGCTCCTCTGACGCCGTAGCGATCTGCATGTTCATATCACTTAACTCAGATATCAAGGCCAATACCTCTGAAAGAATTTTACGGTTATCTTCACAAGCACCGATACTCGAGTTTGCCATCTGGCTCGATGATGTCACCATCTTGACAGTCGTTTCCGTCTCTTGTTGCAAAGAGTTAATCTTCTCTCTAATATCCTCTGTCGATTGCTGGGTTCGTGACGCTAATGTTCTTACCTCATCCGCGACCACTGCAAACCCTCTTCCCTGCTCGCCTGCTCTTGCAGCCTCAATTGCAGCATTAAGTGCTAGCAGGTTCGTTTGCTCGGCAATGGCTTGGATAACATCGAGGACTGAACCTATCGACTCACTCTCTTTAGCCAATTTGTCAATTGAAGCTGAGGCTAAGTTCATCTGTACATTGAGCTCAGACATATCGCTCTCTAGCCGCTCAGCAACATGGCTTGTCTCTTGACATTTATTTTCGGTATCCCTTACTGAATCTGAAGCATTGGCTGCATTTTTTGCCACCTCTTGAATCGTCGCAAGTAGCTGATTTGTGGCTACTGCAACACTATCGGCATTATTTGACTGCATCTGAGTTTGCTCGGTCGTTTCACCAATATTCACCAGCATCTTTCCCGTTGAATCTAACAGTGTTGCAGCCAACTCTTCAACGCTATTTAAGACCTCTTGCAGTCCCTGCATTAACTGATTGAACGATGTCGCTAACGAGAACAACTCATCATTGCCTTGGTAATTAATTCGCGTTGTCAGATCTTTCTCATCGGCAACTTTATTCACCTGAGAGATAAAATTGTTGATTGGGTTTGATATGCCACGGCCAACTAAAAAACCAGCCACTAAGGTCAAAGGCAATAAGATAAGAATGATAACCGAGATAACCTGCCATATGGTCACCAGCATCTCATCTTTATCTTTCATCGCCTCTGCAACATCTATCTCACTTAATATTGCCCACTCAACCCCTTCAATCTCTAATGGAGCAAAGGCCGATAACACATCCACATTACGGTAATCTTTAATAGCCTTAATGTCTGTTTGCCCCGATAACGCCGCATTAGCCCCCTCACTCATCACTTCTTGGTAACCGATAGCGGAGCCACTGGCGCTGATTTTATCCACCACTTTAGGAGCCGTTCCCGCTGCAAGTAGGGCTTTAAAGTACCCCTCTTGATCATCAAGTAAAAAGCGGCTCTGACTTCTAAGCAGATTATCACTTCCGACCAGATAGGTCTCTCCAGAGGAGCCTAGCCCCATCTTGGCCCACTCACCTTTAAAGGTCATCAGGCTATTAATCTCATCAATAGGCATTTGAAACACTAAGATCCCCAGCTTTTTTCCCTCGCTTGAATAGACTGGAGATGAAATAAATGCTGCTGCGGCTTCATAGGAGGGAAAGTAAGGTTTAAAATCAACCAGAAATGTCTCATTTTTATCTGCACTTGCATTTGCTAACCTAAATGCCTCAGCTAAGCCAGTCTCTTTATAGGGGCCACTTAAAAGGGAGGTTGCAAAGTCCAGCTCTTTAAAAACAGAGTAAACAACATAGCCAGTTTCTGGCTCGATAAGAAAGATGTCATAAAAACCAAATGCTTCTAGGTATTGATTCAGATGGGGATGGTACTTCTTATGTAACTCACTGTATTTGCTTCCATCATCTGCTTTAACCAGCTGATTTTTACTGCCCAAAGGATGTGAATTACCACTAATATAGGCGTGCTGTATTGATTTACTGTTATCGCTTAACTGGTCGAGTTTACTGGTCGCACTGGCGGTGCTGGATGGATTTTGTGACAGGTATTCCTCATCAAACATCTGGGTGTAATACCCAGTTAACTCGCCAGCCTCTTTAAATGATGTTTCATCCTTATATCTAAAGAATGATTGCGGGATCTCCTCCATCATATCCATCACCATACGATCATTTGAAAGCGTTGTGATCTCCTTAACTATGGTAGAGAAATAACGTTCAATCCGGTTCTTTTGCATCTCTCTGATAGCAACAAGTTGTTCAAAAGCTCTTTTTTCCAAAGCATCTGAAGCCACAGAGGAGGATTTCCACCCTACCAATGACCCTGCGGTAAATATGCCAATCCCTGACAATAAAACAGTAGCTAGAATAATTTTACTCGAGATTTTCATACTAAATCACCAACTGGTCACATTGATTATCTTTAGTCTAGTCGATATAGAAAAACTCGCTCTTTAGTTGAAAGTTTTACGAACAAAAACAAAAAAGGCCGCATATGCGGCCTTTTTACAGAGAAAGTAAAACTACTTAATCAATCTGTGTAGTTCTTGAACTGAATTCACATTGGTTCTGTCATCTGCCGCGTGAGCCATACAGGTAGCAAAAGCAGCATTTAGAGTCGTTGTATAATTCACTTTATAACGCAATGCACCACGACGAAGCTGGCGAGAATCTTCAATCGCCTGACGTCCTTCGGTTGTATTAACGATATAGGTGTACTCATCATTCTTAATACGGTCAAGAATATGAGGACGACCTTCATGAACCTTGTTAACCAAACGAGGATTAATGCCCGCTTCACCAAGTACAACCGCTGTTCCGTGAGTCGCATCAATCTCATAACCTAAAGCGATTAACTTAGCCGCTAGGTCGACAACACGTGCCTTGTCACTGTTACGTACAGAAAGCAGTGCACGACCAGACTTAGGCACTTCACAAGTTGCGCCAAGCTGAGCTTTTGCATAGGCTTCAGCAAATGTCTCGCCAACACCCATCACTTCACCCGTTGAGCGCATCTCAGGGCCAAGCAGAGGATCAACACCAGGGAACTTGTTAAATGGCAATACCACCTCTTTTACAGAGTAGTAAGGTGGGATCACTTCTTCAGTAAAGTTCTGCGACTTAAGGCTTTGACCCGCCATCACACGTGCTGCAATTTTAGCTAAAGGAACACCAGTCGCTTTGGATACAAACGGCACAGTACGGGCAGCACGAGGGTTGACTTCAATCATATAGATCTCATCATCCTTCACTGCAAACTGGACGTTCATCAAGCCAATAACCCCTAGCTCCATCGCCAGCTTACCTACCTGCTCACGCATGCGGTTCTGGATATCGTCACTTAAGCTATATGGCGGCAGTGAACAACCTGAATCACCAGAGTGGACACCAGCTTGCTCAATATGCTCCATGATAGAACCAACAACAACAGTTTCTCCATCACATACTGCATCGATATCGATCTCAATCGCGTTATCAAGGAAACGGTCAAGAAGTACAGGTGATGAGTTAGAAACACTGACCGCTTCATTGAAGTAACGACGCAGGTCTTGCTCGTCATACACGATCTCCATTGCGCGGCCACCCAATACATAAGATGGGCGAACAACCAATGGATAACCGATACGCTCAGCAGAAAGCACAGCACCTTCAACGGTTGTGACCGTATCATTTTCTGGCTGCTTCATACCAAGACGCTCAATCGCTTGTTGGAAACGTTCACGGTCTTCGGCGCGGTCAATAGCATCAGGGCTAGTACCAATAATCGGTACACCTGCGGCTTCAAGCTCACGAGCTAGTTTAAGAGGTGTCTGACCACCATACTGAACAATCACGCCTTTTGGCTTTTCGATGCGTACTATCTCAAGCACATCTTCAAGGGTAACTGGCTCAAAATAGAGTCTGTCAGAGGTATCGTAATCTGTTGATACAGTTTCAGGGTTACAGTTAACCATGATGGTCTCGTAACCATCTTCACGCAGCGCTAAAGCAGCGTGAACACAACAGTAATCAAACTCGATACCTTGACCAATACGGTTAGGACCGCCACCTAAAATCATGATCTTGTCACGATTTGACGGAGCAGCTTCACACTCCTCCTCATAGGTAGAGTACATGTAAGCTGTGTCAGTCGAGAACTCTGCAGCACAGGTATCAACTCGCTTATAAACTGGGAAGATCTCATGTCTTTGACGCATTTTACGCATCTCAGACTCACTGATCCCAAGCAGGTTAGATAAGCGAATGTCAGAGAAACCTTTGCGCTTTAGCTGTCGTAGGAATGTGTTATTCATTCCTGACATACCAGACTCTTTCACTTGATCTTCAAGCTGCAACAGATCTTGGATTTGAATCAGGAACCAAGGGTCAATCTTAGTTAAACCGAAGATATCATCGATAGATAAACCAGCGCGGAATGCATCGGCAATGTACCAGATACGATCTGCGCCTGGCTCCTGCAGTTCATGGCGAATACGCGCCATCGAATCCGCTTCATCGATGTCGATAATCGGGTCTAAACCATTCATGCCAACTTCAAGACCGCGTAACGCTTTTTGCAGAGACTCTTGGAAAGTACGGCCAATGGCCATCACTTCACCTACCGACTTCATCTGAGTCGTTAGACGGTCATTTGAACCAGCAAACTTCTCAAAGTTAAAGCGTGGAAGCTTAGTCACTACGTAATCGATAGCAGGCTCAAATGATGCAGGTGTATTACCACCAGTAATATCATTCTTAAGCTCATCTAAGGTAAAACCGACCGCTAGTTTTGCAGCGATTTTTGCAATCGGGAAACCCGTTGCTTTAGAAGCGAGTGCTGATGAACGTGATACACGTGGGTTCATCTCGATGATAACCATACGGCCATCTTTTGGATTAATACCAAACTGGACGTTCGAGCCACCCGTTTCAACACCAATCTCACGAAGCACTGCAAGCGATGCATTACGCATCAACTGGTACTCTTTATCAGTCAGAGTTTGTGCTGGGGCAACAGTGATTGAGTCACCGGTATGCACACCCATAGGGTCAAAGTTTTCAATTGAGCAGACGATGATGCAGTTGTCATTGCGATCACGAACCACTTCCATCTCATACTCTTTCCAACCGATTAACGACTCGTCGATGAGTAGTTCACTGGTTGGCGAAAGTTCAAGACCTTGAGAACAGATCTCCTCAAACTCCTCCTTGTTATACGCGATACCACCACCGCTACCACCCATGGTAAATGATGGGCGGATAATACATGGGAATCCAAGCTCAGCCACAACAGCATTCGCTTCATCCATACTGTGAGCGATACCAGCGCGTGGACATTCAAGACCAATCGCCTTCATAGCTTTATCGAAACGACTACGATCTTCAGCCTTATCAATGGCATCAGCTGTCGCGCCAATCATCTCGACGTTAAACTCTTCCAGTACACCTTTGCTCTCAAGCTCAAGGGCACAGTTCAGTGCAGTTTGACCACCCATGGTCGGCAAAATCGCATCTGGACGCTCTTTTGCAATAATGTTACGAACAACTTCCCAATGGATCGGCTCGATATAGGTCGCATCAGCCATCTCTGGGTCGGTCATAATGGTTGCAGGGTTAGAGTTCACCAGGATAACTCGATAACCCTCTTCGCGCAGCGCTTTACACGCTTGTGCACCAGAGTAATCGAATTCACATGCCTGACCGATAACAATCGGACCAGCACCTAGGATAAGAATACTTTTTATATCTGTACGTTTTGGCATTGCTTAAACCTTCTCCCTGACTACTTGGCGTTCTGACGATACAATTCGATAAGTTCAATAAAGTGATTGAACAAAGGTGCGGCATCATTTGGACCTGGACTTGCTTCAGGGTGACCCTGGAAGCTAAATGCAGGCTTATCTGTTAAATGAATACCTTGCAGAGAGCCATCAAACAGTGACTTATGTGTCACCTTGATGTTAGCGGGCAAACTAGTCTCATCAGCAGCAAAACCATGGTTTTGACTGGTGATCATCACATTACCTTGCTCTATATTGCTCACAGGGTGGTTTGCACCGTGATGACCAAACTTCATCTTCAAAGTCTTAGCACCTGAAGCCAAAGCCAGTAACTGGTGGCCTAGACAGATCCCAAATACTGGGATATCTGTTTTCAGAATCTCTTGAATTGCTGCAATAGCGTAATCACATGGCTCTGGGTCACCAGGACCATTTGACAGGAAGATCCCATCAGGATTCATCGCGAGTACTTCAGATGCTGGTGTTTGAGCTGGAACGACAGTCACATCACAACCACGGTCAACTAGCATACGCAGGATGTTACGTTTTACACCATAGTCATAAGCAACAACTTTATATTTAAGATCAGACTCTGGTGAGTCATCAGGTAAACCACCGACTAAACGCCAGCTTCCGTTGCGCCACTGGTACTGAGTGTCAGTCGTGACCTCTTTAGCTAAATCCATGCCTTTTAGACCAGGGAAAGCTTTTGCTTCTGCAAGCGCTTTCTCTACGTCTTGCTCACCAACTAGGATACACCCAGCTTGTGCGCCTTTTTCTCGTAGAATACGGGTTAACTTACGCGTATCAATATCAGCTATACCAACAATGTTATTGGCTTTAAGGTAGTCACTGAGGGATTGTTGATTACGGAAGTTACTGGCAATTAAAGGAAGATCTCGAATGATTAGACCACAGGCATGAACTGAATCAGATTCTGTGTCTTCGTCATTGGTTCCAGTATTACCAATATGAGGGTAGGTTAAAGTTACAATTTGGCGAGAATATGAGGGATCAGTAAGGATCTCTTGGTAACCTGTCATTGAAGTGTTAAAAACAACTTCACCAACAGCATGTCCATCGGCACCAATAGCTATGCCAGAGAATACAGTTCCATCTTCGAGTACGAGTAAGGCAGACTTTGTCAACGCGACCTCCAAAAAGAGCCAAGCCACTAAAATATAATGTTTTTTCTTGCTTTTAAAATACCAATATCCGTTCAAATACGAAATTTTGACAAATTCGGACAAGCATATATGAATTAGCAGGCTTGGTCTATATATTTAATTTTTTTAATATGAAAAAAAATCGCCAAATAGACGATTTTTTAAAATAACTACTTCAGTCCTAAGACTTGCTGCATATCGTAAAGACCAGCATCTTGCTCAACCAGCCAGGAAGCAGCTCTCATTGCTCCATTGGCAAAGGTCATCCTGCTTGAAGCTTTATGGGTGATCTCAATTCGCTCACCAATATCGGCGAACAGGGCTGTGTGCTCACCCACGATGTCACCAGCACGTATGGTTGAGAAACCTATGGTTTGACGATCACGCTCACCGGTTATCCCCTCACGACCATAAACTGCGCACTTATCAAGGTCGCGGCCTAAGGTTTCGGCAATCACCTCTCCCATCTTAAGCGCTGTGCCCGATGGGGCGTCTTTCTTATATCTATGATGACCTTCGATAATCTCAATGTCGGTGTAATCTCCCATCACCTCTGCTGCAACCTCAAGCAGTTTCCACAGTAGATTAACGCCGACCGCCATATTAGGAGCCATCACCACAGGTGTCTTTTCAGCATACGCTGAGATCTGTTCTTTTTGAGAGTGATTAAAACCAGTTGTTCCGATAACAATCGCTTTACCATGTTTGGCACACCAATCTGTATGCACCAAGCTCGCCTCTGGAGAGGTAAAGTCAATTAGGACATCGAAATCATCAACCGCAAGATCTAATGAATCAGTAATAGGTACATTCATCGAACCGACACCGGCAAGTTCACCAGCATCGACACCAATTAAGGTGGAGCCAGCTCGCTCAATAACGGCACCCAAATAGATCATAGGTTGCTGCCTTGCGGCTTCAATAAGAGTTCTACCCATGCGACCACTGCCACCAGTAATTGCGACTCTTACTTTTTCACTCATCATAAACTTCCTCAGATAACCCTTCTCAATACACAAAGTCTTAGCACTAATATCTCTGCAAAAAAAAGCCTAAGCATTAGCTTAGGCTCTTAATATTACAGAATATCGAGTAACTCGACTTCAAATACGAGTGCCGAGTATGGCGGGATTGAAGCACCTGCTCCACGCTCGCCGTACGCTAGGTGATGTGGAACATATAACTTCCACTTAGAACCAACTGGCATTAGCTGAAGTGCTTCAGTCCAACCAGCAATAACACCCGATACTGGGAATTCAGCAGGCTGATCACGAACAACAGAGCTATCGAACACATCGCCACTGATGAAAGTACCGTGGTAGTGAGTACGAACAGTCGCATCTAGGCTTGGCTTATCACCAGTACCTTCGGTGATGATCTCATACTGTAAGCCAGACTCTAATGTCTGAACGCCATCACGCTTAGCATTGTCAGCAAGGAATGTTTCACCTTCAGCTGAGGCAGCTTCAGCGGCAGCTTCCTGTACCTTTTGAATGCGCTGGCTGATCTCAGTAAATGCAACCTGAAGATCTTGCATAGCAACTTGACTCTCTTTACCGTCAAATGCATCAGATAGACCTAGCTGTACAGCTGAGATATCGATACCTTCGAAAGAGTTAGCAGCTAGCTGCTCACCAAGCTGGCGACCAACGCCATAACTTGCTTGCGCTTCAATAGTAGTAAACTTGTCAGACATAATGATTCTACTCTCAATGATTCAAATTAATTTTTCGCGCGACAGTTTAACATAGTTAAAAAGAGTGATCTTGATATCCTTAATATTTATTTCGTCTTTTGACAGCGATTTTGTACTTGACCTTTACTTGCCTGATAAAGAGGCATGACTTGAGACTGCATTTGAGTCAACTCATCGATTCTATGACCGTGGGATGGGTGAGTAGAAAGTAACTCTGGGCCCTGTTCACCACCTTGTTTTGCCATATTTTGCCACAGCACCATGCTCTGGCTCGGATCAAACCCCGCTCTTGCCATCAACTCAACGCCCATCACATCAGCTTCACTCTCCTGCTCGCGGCCATAGGGAAGAATAAAGCCCACTTGAGTCCCTAAACCTAGAGCTGCCATATAAAGATCTTTATTACTCACACCACCAGCACCCAATGCAACATCAGCCAGTTGCATCCCCGTACCTGTCAACTTGGCGCGAGAAACCTGCTCATTACTATGATTAGCCAATACATGGGCTACTTCATGTCCAATCACCGTCGCCAACTGGTCTTCATTTGCTGCGACCTTTAATAGGCCGGTATAGACACCGATATGACCACCAGGTAGTGCAAAAGCATTCACCTGATCTGACTCAAACACTACCACATCCCATGGAAGGTTAGATTTAGGCAGTACGCTTGTTATTCTGTTTGCCACACAATCCACATAAGCATTAAGTTTAGGATCTTGACTCACCTTCTCCTGCTTTTTTATCTGATCAAATGAGCTTGCACCCATCTGATCTATCTCTTGGGAGGAGAAAAGTAAAATCTGATTTCGTCCCGTAGGAGATTCCGTAGTGACACAGCCTGTTAAGGCTAAAGTTGAAAGAAATAACACTGGTAGTAATTTCATCGGGTGATAATCCTTTATATCAATAGGTCTAGATGCTAGGTACTAGGTTAGATCACTAGCTGATTCTAAGTTCTAGGCTAGATTATTAGCTGGTTCTAGGTTCTAGGTTCTAGGTTCTAGGTTCTAGGCTAGATTCTATCAAACTTTTATTAACTTTTACCTATACATTAATACAGCAAGTTACTTCATAAGCCGGAAAACGATGACGTTAAACACGCTGACCTTCTTTTACAGCTTAATCCCACAAAAAAGCCCCGTTTGCGTTAGCAAACGGGGCTTTATCAACTTTAATTTCGCTTTATGAATTAAAGTTAGCTATTTAAGTCTTGAAAAAACTTCTTCACACCATCAAAGAAACCTTCAGCTTTAGGGCTATGTTTCTTAGACGATGAACCCGCTAAGGTTTCATCAAATTCGCGAAGTAGCTCTTTTTGACGTTCGTTAAGTTTAACAGGCGTCTCCATCACAACTTTACAAAGTAGATCGCCAACCGCATGACTGCGAACAGACTTAACACCTTTACCGCGCATACGGAACATACGACCCGTTTGCGTCTCAGCAGGGATCTTAAGATTAACCTTACCGTCTAAAGTAGGAACCTCTATCTCACCACCTAGGGCTGCTTTACCAAATGAGATTGGCACTTCGCAGTAAAGGTTATTGCCATCACGAACAAAGATAGCATGCTCACGCACACTAACCTGAACGTACAGATCACCTGGAGGTGCACCAAACTCGCCCGCTTCACCTTCGCCAGATAGACGAATACGATCGCCATTATCAACCCCAGCAGGGATCTTAACTGAAAGTGTCTTGCTCTTCTCAACACGACCTTCGCCATGACATGAATTACATGGGTCTTTAATGATCTTACCGCGACCATGACAGGTCGGACAGGCTTGCTGAACCGCAAAGAATCCCTGACGCATCTGCACTTGGCCTTGACCATGACAGGTACCACAAGTGGTAGGCGATGTGCCTTTCTTAGCGCCGCTGCCATCACAAGTATCACAATGAGCCAAAGTTGGAATGCGTAGCTCTTTAGTCAAACCTTTAACAGCCTCTTCAAGAGAGAGTTCAAGGTTGTAACGCAGGTCGCTACCACGTGCTGCTTGACGTTGACCGCCACCACGACGTCCACCGCCGAAGATATCGCCGAACACATCGCCGAATACATCGCCGAAATCGGCATTACCACCGAATCCACCGCCACCGCGATTTGGATCAACACCTGCATGACCAAACTGGTCATAGGCGGCTTTTTTATCGCTATCAGTCAGGATTTCGTAGGCTTCTTTAACCTCTTTAAAGCTGGTTTCAGCAGCTTTATCTCCTGGATTGCGATCCGGGTGAAACTTCATGGCTAAACGCTTGTAAGCCTTTTTAATTTCACGTTCGCTGGCATCACGTCCAACACTTAGTACTTCGTAATAATCTCGCTTTGACATAATCTCACGCTTTCTTTGATGAAGTTGTAGCTGATCTCGTAGCTAATCTTGTGACAACGGGCGTTAGAGTTTCCCCTAACGCCCGTATTCAATAATCTAGGGGTTAGCCTCTATTATTTCTTGTCATCTTTTACTTCTTCAAACTCAGCATCAACAACGTCTTCATCTGGCTTAGCAGCTTGTGCTTCACCTTCTGGAGCTTGTTGACCTTGCTCTGCTTGTGCTTTCGCTTGAGCAATTTCCATCAGCTTAGAAGAGGCTTCCATCAACTCTTGAGTTGACTTCTCGATTGCTTCTTTGTCACTACCTTTAACAGCAGTTTCAACCGCTGACATTGCAGTTTCAATCTTCTCTTTATCTTCAGCAGGCAGTGCTTCACCAGCTTCTTCAATCTGCTTCTTAGTCGCGTGAACCATGCCATCTGCTTGGTTACGTGCAGTGACTAGTTCTTCGAACTTAGCATCTTCATCAGCATGAGCTTCTGCATCACGAACCATAGCTTCAACTTCTTCATCACTTAGACCTGAAGAGGCTTTAATGGTGATGTTCTGCGCTTTACCAGTTTTCTTGTCGGTAGCAGAAACATGCAAGATACCATCGGCATCGATATCGAATGCAACTTCAATCTGTGGCATGCCACGTGGAGCTGGCTCAATACCTTCTAGGTTGAATTGACCTAGAGACTTGTTACCGCTTGACTGCTTACGCTCACCTTGAAGTACGTGAATCGTTACCGCAGCTTGATTGTCATCAGCTGTAGAGAAAGTCTGTGAAGCTTTAGTCGGGATAGTGGTATTCTTCTCGATAAGCTTAGTCATTACGCTACCCATAGTCTCAATACCTAGAGACAGAGGCGTAACGTCAAGTAGAAGAACATCTTTCACGTCACCAGAAAGTACACCAGCTTGAACTGCAGCACCGATTGCAACCGCTTCATCAGGGTTAACGTCTTGACGTAACTCTTTACCGAAGAAAGCAGAAACTTCAGCACGTACTTTAGGCATACGAGTCTGACCACCAACTAGAATCACTTCGTTAACGTCAGAAACGCTAAGGTCAGCATCAGCTAGTGCAACTTTTAGTGGCTCAAGTGTACGAGTCACTAGATCTTCAACCAAAGACTCAAGCTTAGCACGAGTAACTTTAACCACTAAGTGCTTAGGACCTGATGCATCAGCTGTGATGTATGGCAGGTTCACTTCAGTTTGTGTTGTGCTTGAAAGCTCGATCTTCGCTTTTTCTGCAGCTTCTTTTAGACGCTGCATCGCTAATGGATCGTTACGCAAGTTCATGCCTTGCTCTTTTTCAAACTCATCAGCTAGGTACTTGATCAAACGGTTATCAAAATCTTCACCACCTAAGTGAGTGTCACCGTTAGTAGCAAGAACTTCGAAAGTCTGCTCGCCATCAACACTGTCGATTTCGATGATAGAGATATCGAATGTACCACCACCTAAATCGTATACAGCAACGATGTTATCGCCTTGCTTCTTATCGATACCGTAAGCAAGTGCAGCCGCTGTTGGCTCGTTGATGATACGCTTAACTTCAAGACCTGCGATACGACCAGCATCTTTAGTTGCTTGACGCTGTGAATCGTTAAAGTATGCAGGAACAGTAATAACGGCTTCAGTAACTTCTTCACCTAGGAAGTCTTCAGCAGTCTTCTTCATCTTTTTAAGGATTTCAGCAGAAACCTGTGGTGGAGCCATCTTCTTATCATGTGCTTCAACCCAAGCATCACCGTTATCAGCACCGATGATCTTGAATGGCATGATGTCAACATCACGCTGAACTTCGTCATCTTTAAAACGACGACCGATAAGACGCTTGATTGCGAAGAAAGTGTTAGTTGGGTTCGTAACTGCCTGACGCTTTGCAGGTTGACCTACTAGTGTCTCTTCACCTGTGTAAGCGATGATTGAAGGGGTAGTACGATCGCCTTCGGCATTCTCCAATACGCGCGCTTTGTCGCCGTCTAATACAGCTACGCAAGAGTTAGTTGTGCCTAAATCGATACCAATAATTTTACCCATTGTGGTGCTCCTGAAATCTTTTCTATATAAAAGCTAATTTTGTCATCTGATGGAGATATGGGGACGGACTAAACTAATTTCAAGCTAAAATATGAATGCTTAACTTAAAGCGCTAGCTAAGGTCCAAAATGTCTCAATATCTTTCCTTAACACCCTATATTGGGCCTCGGATATCGATTACAAGGGGCAAAGATACAAAAAAGATCTAAACCCGCATTTTTTTGATCTATCACTCACTCTTCACAACTCTACAATGTATAATGCATGCAATTAAGAGTAGTTGTAGTTCATGCAGATAAAAACGCGAGCTGCAACCCAGTCGTATCTTTAATAGAGTAAAAACATTGAAGCAATCTAATCAGGCTTACGTTTATGGCGTAGGTGCAATCTGTTTGTGGTCAACCGTTGCCACCGCCTTTAAACTGGCACTGGCACATTTCAGCCCTCTGCAATTAGTGCTAGTGGCTGTCACCACATCAATTATCGCCCTTGGACTCATTTTAGTCGTTCAAGGAAAGCTCAGCCTGATTAAGGCCCAATTTAAAGCTAGACCCTTTTTCTATCTTCAGACAGGATTAATTAATCCATTTCTCTACTATCTGGTGCTTTTTAAGGCTTATGATCTTCTCCCCGCCCAGCAAGCACTGTCTCTCAATTACACTTGGGCCATCCTTTTACCTCTTCTTTCTGTGCCTATGCTGGCACAAAGGCTTCGTAAAAGTGATATGGTCGCCGCCATCATCGCCTACTTTGGTGTATTCGTTATTGCCACCAACGGTAACCTTACAAGCTTTACGTTTGAGAGTGGCACTGGAGTAATGTTAGCGCTAACTAGTACCCTGCTCTGGTCTCTTTACTGGATAATCAACACCAAAGACAAGGGCGATCCTGTTGTCAGCCTGCTATTAAGTTTCCTTGTAGGTTTCCCCTTCATTCTTGGCACGCTGCTGCTGACGCAAGAGTTACCAAGCTGGGATCTAAAAGCAGTTGCAGCTGGCATTTATGTGGGACTGTTCGAAATGGGGGTCACTTTCGTACTCTGGTTAGTGGCGCTGAAAAAAGCCGATCGCACTGCCAGTATTAGCACCATGGCCTTTATGTCTCCTGTCATGAGTATCGGCTTTATCGCCTGGATTTTGCAGGAGGAGATAGCCCACTCCACCTACATAGGATTAGGCCTTATCCTATCGGCCTTAGCGCTACAACAACTATTGCCACTGCTCAACAAACTTAAGATAAAAAGTGGTACCAGCCACTCTCATTAATACCAATCAGTATAAGAAGTTGATCTACTCAGAGTGTCTTTTGGCAAACTAATTCAAGGCGAATGAATGATAGAATGGTTGTTCCCTTGTGAGTTCATTCAACGCAGAAGTAGGCAGCCAAAAACACTCCTTACAGGCGAATTTTAGCGGTGCTGATGCTGTGTTAACGAGCTTGACCGTAGAACAACTATGCTCTTCACTCGTTGTCTTGCCTCAGGACCGCTAAACTCTCGCTGAGCGATCAAATCTTTATACTGATTGGTATATATACCAGGTACAAAAAGTAGCAGACACAAAAAAGCCCATCGAGATGGGCTTTATTCGCTTAAAAAAAGTTTAAACCTTAATAGTGTTCAACTTCAATCTGGCCAACACCGACATTGACACTTAATTCGCCAAAGCCCGTGTTATCTTCATTATAGTAAGCTTGTCTAACAAAGTTACGGTCTATCGCAAGCGCGCGACCATCATCTTCAACACTGACTTCACCGACACCAGACTCAAGGGAGACAGAGTGATAGATAATACTGTGTTTAATCTGCGCATGACCAACACCTAGGTCGATATCCACATCACTCTCCATATTATTCACCTCTACCTGACCGACACCAACATTGAGATTAACCGCGGCCTCACGAGGTAGATAGATTTTCCACTCCTGCTTCAGATCGTCCTGATCGTTTAATTTCAGCGTAATGCGTTTCGATGCCTGATCAACGTCTAACTCAACATCTGCAAGATCTACACTATCCCAAAATGAAAACCAGCTGCTATCTGATTGAGACACAAGCACCTCAACTCTTATCTCTTTGTCATCGGTGGCAAACACTTCTGCCGAGCCAACATCCATATCCAACAGCACCTGCTGACCATCATAGCCATAGGTCTGAGATAAGCTTCTATCAGCTTCTGCTTGAACAGGCGTTATCGCCAAGGTTGAGAATGCAGCAGAGATCACCATCAAACTGCTAAGGGTGGCTGTGGTTATTTTCTTTATTAGCATGGTCATAATAGGGTCATCCTGTGATTTAAAATCCTGATATGAACTAGATAAAGCAAGAGATAGGCCAAAGTTGTAAACCACTGCTATTACAATGATATAAAGTAATTCCCTATTTAGTTAAATGTTGAGTTCACTAATTATTGGTTGTTTTTACCAACAGTTTGGTTACTTGTCTGATAACAAGTTTCAAATATCTTTTTGATTGGGTTCATTTGGCTAGTTTCGTACTTGGCTTATTTACTGAGTACCAAAGCTTCATTGGTGTTTATTGCTTGCAGCAGGCTTAAGTGCAAACACTTCTGCGACACGCTGTAAATATGTCCCTATACGCTCTGCGGTTTCATCCTTGATGTCGAAGGTCACAGCCGCGTTCACACCTGATTGTTTATCTCTTCGATTTAAGACCTAATGGTTAAACTCATTTTTGGACAAAAGTTTGCTGACTTGCCTGATAGCAAGTTTCAAATATCTTTTTGGTTGAGTTCATTGGACTGGGTTTGTGTTTGACTAGCTTGTTGGGAGTCACAACTTCATTGTTATCTATAGCCTGCGGCGGTGCTGTATATGGATATACGAATGTCGTGATCACACGGATGTGAGTGAACGACCTTAATGTGTAAACACTTCTGCGACACGCTGTAAATATGTCCCTATAAGCTCGACGGTGGCATCTGATGTGAATGGATTCACAAATGCCGTGGTGACAGGATGTCATAGAACGGCCTTGCCACCAACGCCCACAGCCGCATTCACACCTGATTGTTTATCTCTTCGATTTGATATTTTTGGACAAAAACACGTTAGAGTATCAACTATAGAGCGAATGGCTCTGATGAGAAAAATATCTCAACTTCCCTAATTCACTCCGACCCCTTTATCTTCTGACTTCACCAACACCAGACTCAAGGGAGACAGAGTGATAGATAATACTGTGTTTAACCTGCGCATGACCAACACCTAGGTCGATATCCACATCACTCTCCATATTATTCACCTCTACCTGACCTACACCAACATTGAGATTAACCGCAGCCTCACGAGGTAGATAGATTTTCCACTCCTGCTTCAGATCGTCCTGATCGTTTAATTTCAGCGTAATGCGTTTCGATGCCTGATCAACGTCTAACTCAACATCTGCAAGATCTACACTATCCCAAAATGAAAACCAGCTGCTATCTGATTGAGACACAAGCACCTCAACTCTTATCTCTTTGTCATCGGTGGCAAACACTTCTGCCGAGCCAACATCCATATCCAACAGCACTTGCTGACCATCATAGCCATAGGTCTGAGATAAGCTTCTATCAACTTCTGCTTGAACAGGCGTTATCGCCAAGGTTGAGAATGCAGCAGAGATCACCATCAAACTGCTAAGGGTGGCTGTGGTTATTTTCTTTATTAGCATGGTCATAATAGGGTCATCCTGTGATTTAAAATCCTGATATGAACTAGATAAAGCAAGAGATAGGCCAAAGTTGTAAATCATTGCTATTACAATGATATAAAGTAATTCCCTATTTAGTTAAATGTTGAGTTCACTAATTATTGGTTGTTTTTACCAACAGTTTGGTTACTTGTCTGATAACAAGTTTCAAATATCTTTTTGATTGGGTTCATTTGGCTAGTTTCGTACTTGGCTTATTTACTGAGTACCAAAGCTTCATTGGTGTTTATTGCTTGCAGCAGGCTTAAGTGCAAACACTTCTGCGACACGCTGTAAATATGTCCCTATACGCTCTGCGACATCATCCTTGATGTCGAAGGTCACAGCCGCGTTCACACCAGTTGTTAATCTCTTCGAATTAAAATTTACTTGTAACTCGATTTTGGACATAAGCCTGTTAGAACTGGGGCTCTAAAGGTGAGTAGTGTGATTAGTCAATCTATAGTGTTCGACAATGCAGTAACGCCTTGCAACATTTGCCAAAATAAGTATTGGCCTGCTTTTTAGGCCGATGCTTATTTTGGCAAATGGCTGAGCTGGTTATGTGTTTTAGTATATTGCAAGGGAACTCCCCTGCTCTAAAGCTTCATGGTAGTGACCCTGAAATTTCTTACCATTTTCAGTATTTAAGGACTCTACCTTTAGCTCATTGCCACTTAAATTCACAACATCCTCAAATCCGTACTTCTTGCACTCCGATTGCGCAATTGCAAAGTCTAACTCATTTGATTCTTGACGAATAAGCAAGATACATTTTACCTCTTTACCTATCTCAGGCGTTCGGTAGTCGTACTCTGAACTACCAATATATTTACCTTGAAAGCCATAAACAAAAACCTTAGACATATCTCTGCTCTAGTTGCACATAACGCCCTGCTAATAAGTGAACCCAGTGCTGGCGGGCGATTTGCGCAGCAAATGGCATGACAGTCTTGGTGAATCTGAATTTAGCAGCTTGTTATATGGACACAAAAACTACTGCTTATTTGCATTGCGATACTTCCAAAATGAGTAAGCCATGAGTACAGAAACAGTCATTTGAAATACTAAAAACGCAGAAATCACACCAGAAGCTTGTAGACTTCCCGTTGATATCCACTGAATTAGAGAAAGAGCACCTAAAGTTGCAACCAGAATAATTTCATAGATTGTAAAAAGGCGGATTAGAATCAGATTTCGCTTACTCACTAACTTTCCATGTCTATATAACATTTGTATACACGCCTTGCGCGTTTATCAAGTTAGACCAGTAAAAGTGTATGTGCTTAATCGTCTGATTTATAATCATTTACAACGATTAGTCTAAACACACCTTCTGGAAAAACGAGAATGCACACTTTGTTTGCCTCGTATCTCCTGCAAACCGAGCAAGCGCGTTTTTAGTTACTTGAATTTACATCTATTTCCACTCAATAACAAACCGTGAACTGATTGCGCAAAATTTAGAGATTTACCGCACCAAACCGATACTACTGTACATAAGTGCAAACACTGATGAACTTAGAGGTTATCGTTAGACGGAGTCCTTACCTTTCCTACTGATGAAAGAAGTGCTGAAAAAGAGGTCTGTGCTGCATAGGATGAATTGCTGTGAATAGCACATAAAGGGGCAAAAACCATTTGTAAAATTCTGCCAGTAAAGCCAAATCGAAGAGATAAATGATCAGGTGTAAGTGAGATCGAGGACTTCGATTTCAAGGCGAAGTTTCACTTTGTGAAACTCTTTGAGCGAGAGGTAGGGACACCGAACTGGCTGTTTAACATGGACTTTATTGGAAATCGCAGAGCGCCCAGGGATGACTCTTATGAAATCAAGAGCCAGCGTACCGAGAGATTACTTACACATAAGCACGCTGCAAGCGATAGATAACAATGAAGGTACGACCTTCAAACACAACACCAAGTATCAAACCAGCCAGAAGCTAAACAAGAAAATGTAATCAATCTCCATTCAAAGATAGTCCACCACGGAGAAGTGCAAAAACAAACTACAACATCACAAGCCAAACCGAAGCGATAGATAACAATGAAGAAACGACTCTCAAACACACTACTCAATGCCAACTAATCCAAAATCTTCAAGCAAGCTCCTACTTTTAGCAATAAGAGCAGTTCAGGATGACGAGTTAACACATTAGAAATGTAATCAGTCTTCATTCGAAGGCTAGCTAACTTTGGGGCAAAAATCATTTACGACCCCCAACAAGTAAAGCCAAATCGAAGAGACAAATGAACAGGTGTAGGTGCGGCTGCGAGTTTCGGTTTCAAGGATGAAACCGTAAAGCGGCCATGGATGGCTTCACAGCGTCTCGCAGAAGTAACTACACATTCCCCCGCTGGAGGCGATAGGTAACCATTAAGGTACGACCTTCAAACAGACCATCAAATAACAAAACACCAGAATATTAATCAAGAAATGTAATCAGCCTTCATTCGAAGGCTAACAAAAAATGTGTACTAGCGCTAAGTTCCGAATGAGGTGACGAGCAGGTGACATCACAAGTGATACAATCTTGCTCCAACATACCTATACAACAAAGTTGACAGATAACATGTCCGAATTCGAAAAGATGCTCGCAGGTAAAGACTTTGACGGCGGTGCAGACAGTATTAATCATATCCGTCAAAATGCCTCGAATTTATTGCAGGCCATTAACCAAAATACAGATGACTCTCAACGTAGTGAACTGTTTCAACAGCTAATGGGCAATATTTCAGCTTCTAGCATAGTCCGCTCTCCATTTTATTGTGAGTTCGGCAAGACGATTTCGATTGGAGAAAAAACCTTCATCAACATGAATGTAACTATGCTTGATGGCGCAAAAATTACTATTGGTAATAACGTGTTAATAGGCCCAAACACGCAGCTTTACAGTGCAAGCCACGACTTGAACTATCTTAAACGTCGTAACTGGGAAACCATCTGCGCTCCTATTACCATTGAGGATGATGTGTGGATTGGTGGCAATGTTGTGATCAACAAAGGTGTGACCATTGGTACGCGATCTGTGATTGCAGCTAACTCAGTCGTTAATACAGATGTACCGCCTGATTCACTGTATGGTGGGACGCCTGCGAAGTTAATCAGGATGATTGATGAAAATGGGCAAGTTCATAAGAACAAATAAACTATAAGAGGACGGAGTTTTCTAAAAGTTTGATGCACCACCTCACAGAATTCTCTCGAAATAAGAGTGCACATATGTCGTTCTTTCACATCTGACCCATAAGGATATGGGAAATGTCGTTATGGTGTAGGGAACATCGTCGACCATGCCATCACGACATTGTTGCATCCATACACGGCACCTACTAGCGATAAACGACAAATAAAGCAAACCTTCAACAACCTAGCCAATACCAATTTTGATTCAAGTTAACACATAGAAATATGTAATCAGCGTTCATTCGAACGCTCACTAACTTTATGACAGAAACGAGTAACGATTATAACTATCCCAATAACATAGAGAAATACCATCCATCTATCCCAAGTTTACCGAACTCATCCCTAAATAATAAAAACCATTAAATATCAATGCTATAACACCAACCCAAGAAAACATTTGACTTCCCTAATTTAATGTTTAACATTAAATTTTTAGCGATAATCATTAACAAATATCTCAAAGTGACAACAAGGTGTATAACTATGGAAGTGAATGCTGATATAAAAAAAATCCGCAAACTCGGCATCACGATACGGGGGTTGCTTTGGATCATATGTGGCGGGATAGTACTCTCAAACATAGGTTTCTTCTTGTTTTATGATTTTTTTAACTTAGATTTTGAGTTTTTCTCCAGAGCAAGTATTTTTGGTTTTCAAGTGATGCTCGATGAATTAACCATCTCCAGCGACTCTCCATATCCTATCCAAGTCAGTATTCATGACTCCCCCAATCTACTCGTTAAATGGTTATGGTACATAAGCACCCCCGCATGCTTGATTATTACTCTTTTCATCATATTACGATTGGATAAGCTATTTAAATCATATTCTGAGGGAATGGTTTTTCACAGCAGTAACACTAAAGGCCTTGCGGTTATTGGCTGGCTTTTAGTTGGCCTCTACTTTACTGATGCTATCGCTTCAATGACATTAGAGACACTATTTCTTGATGCATCCAATAGCTTTATTGTTGTTGAAGAGCTGCCACACATGGTCCCCATAGACCCGACTAGCGAAGCTAAAATGATTGATTTAGATTGCATGCCACCAGAGATGGCTGACTTAGAGTTTCCCCCGTTACCAGAGATGGGAACACGAATTTATAGCAATTTAACGCTACTGCTATTTGGTTCTTTTCTAATAGTGGTGGCAAGAATTATGAGCTATGCAGAAAATCTAAAAAAAGAAGTTGATACCTTGATCTAATCCACATGGACTGGTTATGAAAATAGTTGTAAATCTTGACGTAATGCTGGCAAAACGGAACATGCGCCTAAATGATCTTTCAGAAAAGGTCGGCATTTCAATTCAAAACTTATCCATATTAAAGACTGGAAAAGCGAAAGCGATGAGGTTTTCGACATTAGCACTAATTTGCGAGGCACTAGACTGTCAACCTGGTGATTTGCTTGAGTACCTACCTGAATAGACGGCAATCTATTTCAGGTAGGATTTTTTATTTAACTACACAGTTAAACATCTTGGAGTTTACAATGTACAACCCTAGAATTACAACCCTGTTTATCGCGCTAGCGGTAACAGTTAGCGGCGCATGTCTCGCCAATCCATACGACAAAATAACAAAATATCATGCCAACAATCCTACACCTAGGATCATAGGAGGCGAAGACGCACAAAAAAGCGAATTCCCATTTATGGCATCTCTTATCAGCTCATCCACACCAACAACAGGTTCAGTCCAGCCTTTTTGCGGCGGGTCGTTAATAACCAAAAGGTTTGTCCTCACTGCCGCCCACTGTGTTCAAGGTGGAAAAGCAAGTCCAGCCTCAATTGATGTACTTATCGGACTCCATGATGTAAATGCACCTAGTGAGGCTAAGCGCCATAAACTCAAGAAAATATATGGAGACGCCCAAACAGATACCGCCCTTCTGGAGCTGCAAGAACCAGTAGAAGGGATCACTCCCATCAAACTTATCACGCCTGAGCTGGCAGCACAGCTAAAAGATGGCGATATGATGACAGTCATAGGTTTCGGAGTCACGATTGAGAATGAAGAGAGACCAGTTGCAAAAATACTTCAAAAAGCAGATGTGCCCCAGTTTAATCAAGCATTATGCAATAAAAACTATCAAGAATTAGTGGGTTCAAGAGTCAATGAATTTATGATCTGTGCTGGCTACGCAAAAATAAAAAAAGACTCATGTAATGGCGACAGCGGTGGACCACTATTTATGAAGAAAGGTGGTGAGTTATACCAAACAGGGGTTGTCAGTTGGGGCGCCCAGGTTTGTGCCAGCGATAATCTTCCCGGCGTCTATGTCAGGGTGTCAAAAATGCTCGATTGGCTGTACGAGCGTTCTGCAGGCCTAGACTTCGATAGAGATATGAACCTTGGCTATTTAGAGTTAGAACAACAAGCAGTCCACACTCTTAACATCGATAATAACAGCGAGCATAGCTTTGTGATTAACAAGGTTGAATTTAACGATTTAGACAATCTTGCAACCCCTGAAATTGTTAAAAACAACTGCAATTCAACTGAAGTTGCAACGGGAAAAAGCTGCGCAATTGAATTCAAGTTTGCTGCCAATAAGGTTGGCCCAGCTAAACTCACAATGGCACTGCATACAACTCATCCGATGGTCAAACTGACCAACTCAAAGGTATCGGTCAGTATCGCAGAAAAGTCAGATCTTGATATGAAAAAGCTCGTCGACATAAAACACAGTGACTTTGTCAATTGGCATACTGGTGGAGATGGGATATGGCAAGCCCAATCAGATAAAACTGATGTTGGTGACAGCGCGATAGAGAGTGCATCAGTCGATGATGGACAAGCCGCTGGGTTACTAGGAGTCATAAAAAGCGACAGAGTCACTGAGCTTAGTTTCAGCTACCTAGTAAGCTCTGAGTCTAACAAAGACGGGTTAAAAGTACTGGTCAATCAAAAGGAGCAATTGTTTGCATCTGGAGATACTCAAGATGCGTTCCTCAATGTGAAACTCCCAATGACCAAAGGCATCGATAGAGTTGCATTCGCCTATAGCAAAGATACTGGTGGAGAAGCAGGACAAGACAGAACATACCTTGACAACATTCAACTGACGATTACCAATAAAGCCCCTGTTATCAGCATTAAAAAAGTTAAGCCGATTGAGATAAGTCAAAGCACCACGATAGACGCAAGTGGCACCAAAGATCCCGATGGAGACACCTTAACCTTTAGCTGGAAGCTAATAGGAAAAGGCAATGGCGCGAGTTTGACTGACACATCCAGTAAAGTCGCTAAGTTCAAAGCCGGAAATAAAGCTGGCAAAGTCGAGGTTGAGCTTACGGTAACGGATAAGTATGGAGAAAAATCCGTTAGCAAAGCCATGATAGATGTTAAAGAGGAAGATAAGGGAGGCAGCACCGACTTTATGCTACTCCTATTAACAGCTCTTGCTATTCTGCTCTCAAGAAGGAAAGTGCAAACTCCATAATCAAATATTAATACCAATCAATATAAGAAGTACAACGCGGAGCTGATGGCCTCGCGTTGTTTTTAATATCGAGTAAAACTATGAAAAAATTTAATATATTTTCCCCATTAGTTTTTACCTTATTGCTACTCTTCAGCGCAGGGAGTCAATGCGGGTATGAAAATGTAGACATAAGTGAAGAGAAGAAGATGATTGAAGTATTGTATGGCGTAGAGGTATATAGCGACAGCTTTGAGTTTCAGGTTTTATCTAGTGGCTGTACTCACAATGAGCATTTCAAACTGCAAGCCAGTCAACTCAATGACAATCAGATTTCTGTACAGCTAATCCGCACTAAAAAAGATCTATGCCGTGCACTTCCTTGGCTAATCAATATCAAAGTAGCAATACCATTTTCAGATATTCTGTATCCTGAATTTATTTTTACCAACCCCTTCAAAAACAAACATTCCCTAAAAAATACCTATGGGAATTAAACTATCAACTAAAACAAGGAGGCCTTCATCAAAACCTCCTTTTCAATACTCAATTCTCGCTTTTACAGCTCTGATAGCCTTCATTCAAAACGAGCAACTTCCTTAGTAACAGACAAAGAATGATCCAATATCGATTGACCTTTAGCGCCCTCTCCATGTCCAGGGAAGATAAATTCAACTTTGGGGAACTCTGCTTTGACCTTACTGATACTGTGATACCAATTTGCAAGATCCGCATCGCCTGTCCAGCCTAGGTTGTTCACTTTATTGTCTTTTAATAAGCAGCCACCAACAATGACTTTCTCCTCTGGTAACCAGATAACAAGATTGTCCATGCTGTGGCCAGAGCCCGGATAAAAGGCTTCAATTTTACCCTTAAGTAGCGCGAATTTGTCTCCTGAAAAACTGTGATTCGATGTTGGCTGCTTATCGTTAACCAGTAACTTATTGGTCATCTTTGATGCATAGGTTGCAGAACCTAATCTATCAAGATAACCCAAGCCGCCCGCTCTATCTTGATGATAGTGAGTGACAATCGTGCCCTTAAGCTGCAGTTTCTTCACCTCAAGCCAGCGCATCAGATCTGGCATATCAGACTCACTCCAAGGGGTATCGATAAGATACGCGTCACTGTTATCGACATAGATAAATGAATTTGAATCGAAGGTCTGTGCTGGTTTGTCTTGATAAAGCTTAATCGTTTTATAGGACTTAACTAAATACAGGGTCGGATATACTTGAGTTATCTTTATCAGTTCTGAAGACCAGTTAACTTGTGAAGAGCTGGGAGCTGCAGCCGTTATTGAACTGACTCCAAGCAAGAATAAACAGGGAAGTAGATGTGTAAAAAGTCTGATTACTTTGAACTTTGTGATAAAAAGATCGATCTGTTTAGACATAATAGGGGAATGATAATTAGTAAAGTTGCTCTGAATATACAGAGCAATTGTGGCAAAAATCTAGCAAGTTTATGGCAATCTTATTTTTCAGGCTAACCATATACAAGGGAAAACATGTAATCCTCAAGCTCTGGTAAGCTGGTAATATTAACCGCACCATTGCCCGCCCACAGGGATTGATACTGAGGCAGATCATGGCTCTTTGCGTGCTCACGTATCGTTTTAGTCGCATAATGTTGCTGGGGAAAGAGAGGTGATCGCTCCAACTCTAACATCGCCAGCTCATTGACGATGCCACGAGCCTGTCTGCCGGTAATACTTGTAGTTTGCATCAACTGGTTATCGTCACAAACACCTAATAGAGCCTGCTTATAGGTCTGGGATGCACTACTCTCCTGTGTCATTAAAAATCCTGTCCCTATCTGTACTCCATCAAAGCCTTTTTCAAGAGCAAATACGATATCCTTCTGATTAACAATCCCCCCCGACTTTATCAGTTGAGTGTACGGGTAATCCCGCTTCAGCGTTAACATCACGGCCTCAACATCATACTCGGCATCATTAAATCCCCCTTTATGACCACCTGCGAGTGCGTTTTGATACACAATCATGTCAGCATTAGCCTCACTTAACACCTTGTGGGCTTCATCGAGTGAATTCACTGTGACCATCACCTGGCCACCAGCATCCTTATAACGCTGGTAATCTTTAGCTCGTAACACACCAAAGGTCGTACTGATGATCGGTACTTGATGGGCTATCACTAAGTCGATAATATCACTGGCCGAAGGATGTTTGGGAAGCTGACAATCCAAAGAGGTGAAAATCCCCAAGTGTTTTTCAATCTCAATCACCTCAGCGGGTTTAGCAACCTTGTCAGGGTACTCACAGTGATCAACAAAAAGGTTTACCTGAAAAGGCTTATCCGTTTTCGATTTAACAGACTGAATTAAGGTATCAAGCTGGGCTAATGTCAAATAACCAGATGGGATACTGCCCAGCAAGCCAAACTCACACACTTTAGCGATAAAGTCTGCAGACAAGATCCCACCAGCCATGGGTGCTTGAATAATTGGGTACTGTGTTCCAAGTTGTTGACATAAAAAACGCGTTTTCATCCGTTTAAATTCCTTTTAAAACCGGAAACAATATTCCTGCTTATTTAACTTAAATTCAAGTAACTTAACTCAATATTAGACCAATCTATAACAGAGTGGCTTGCTCCTTTATCAATAGGTGCTAAATAATCATAAACTGTAATTAATTCGCCATTGAGACTCGATTAAAATAAAATCACCTACCAGTTCCCATCAAGTTAGTCATCACTAAGTGACCGCATATGAGTAAAAAACCAGATAGGCAGAGTGCGATGCTACAGATCATTGAGCAGGTAAAGGATCAGTTGCCTCTATATGAGTCTGATACTTTTATCTGCGGCCCAGATAATAATTGTCAAGGGTGCCCTAAAAAACTGCTCGAATTAGTCGATACCGAACTGACCTACTGGGAGTCGGCAATTGAGAGAGGAGTCACGCCTAATTTTGATGAGATAACTCGCTTTGGCAAGCTATGTAAAAATGTGCGTCGCGGATTGGTTCGTAATAATTTAATCCAAGCCTAATACCAATCAGTATCACTCCTCCCTAAAAACAGAAAAGGAGGTCTGTTGACCTCCTCTTTTATATGCGACTCATTGAGCACTAACCTCGAACAGTATACTCACCTAGGCCAATCCACTTATAAGTGGTCAGTGCTTCAAGCCCCATGGGCCCACGAGCATGGAGTTTTTGTGTACTCACAGCCACTTCTGCGCCAAGTCCAAATTGACCACCATCAGTAAAACGAGTGCTCGCATTAACATATACTGCTGCTGAGTCCACCTGATTGATAAAATGGGCTGATGCATGAATATTATCGGTCAATATCCCCTCAGAATGTCCACTTGAGTAACGACGAATATGCCCAATCGCGGTATCAATATCGGCAACAACTTTAATGCCTAAGGTCAGTGACAGCCACTCCTGCCCATAGGTCTCATCGGTAGCCGTAGAGATTGCAAGTCCTAACTTATCCGCAATGGCCTTAGTTTGCTCACAACCATAAAAACTCACACCTTGCGCACTCAAGTTTGAGAAAAGTTGTGGTAATGCCGTCTCGGCAAGAGAGTCATGAATAAGCACAGTATCCAGCGCATTACATACTGTGGGTCGCTGCACTTTGGCATTGGCGATCACTTCGATAGATTTCGCAATATTGGCATCTTTATCCATATAAAGATGACAGATCCCTATCCCGCCTAAAATCACCGGGATCGTTGCTTGCTCAGCGCACAAACGCTGCAGATTTTGTCCGCCGCGAGGCACTATCATATCCACAAACTGATCAAGCTTTAACAAGCCAGACACTAATGTACGATCTGGACTTTTAATCAGCTGTACGCTGTCTGCTGCTAACCCTTGCTCAGTTATGGCTTCGCGTATCGCTTCGCTCAGTGCCATGTTTGAGTTTAAAGTCTCCTTGCCCCCTCGCAGAATCACTGCGTTTCCGGTTTTAAGTGCAAGCACTGCAATATCGACGGTCACATTTGGACGCGCCTCATAGATTACGCCAATCACACCTAAGGGCACACGGCGACGAGACAAACGCAGGCCATTATCCAGCAGCTGACTCTCAAGCTCAGTGCCTACTGGATCATTGAGACTAATGACATTATCAATATCACTAATCACACCTTTTAGGCGCGCGTCATCGAGCAATAATCTGTCTATCATGGCTTCACTGAGGCCATTTTCACGTGCAGCCGCAACATCTTTTTGGTTCGCCGCTAAGATAGCTTGGCTCTTTGCTGTAAGACTCGCGGCAATCGCTGATAGTAGCGCCTTTTTTTGGGTTCCAGTTAAACTGGCTAACCCATAACTTGCCTGTTTGGCATTTTGACCCAGAGTTTGCAGATAAAGCTCATTATTCTCAATCACGTCATATCACCCTAAATTTTTAAAGGAGCTAGCTCTTTTCGTTTTACAACACAACCATATCGTTACGATGAACCACAGCATCACCGTAGTCATAGCCCAGTAGAGATTCAATCTCATCTGAGTGTTTACCTACAATCTTGTTCAGATCCCCAGCACTGTAACGACTGATCCCACGCGCACATTCGCGACCATCACTGTCGATAAGCTGTAGCGTCGTACCACGATCAAACTCACCAATCACGCTGACAACACCTTTAGAGAGCAAACTGCGACCCTTTTCAGTCACCGCCTTGATGGCACCAACATCCAGAACCAGCTTCCCTTTAGCCGCCTGTCCCGCCAAAATCCACTGCTTTCGACTCTCTAGCGGGTTTTCAAGTGCGGTAAAGTGAGTGCCCACATCCTCTTTACATACCGCATTGAGTATCACCTGACGGCGATGTCCGGAGGCTATAACCACCTCGATACCCGCCCTTCTGGCAATATCAGCGGCTTCCAATTTAGTGGCCATACCGCCTGTTCCTAAACCTGAAACGGCTCCACCAGCAAGCTGGCGTAAACTATCGTCAATATTAACCACTTGTTTTATCAGCTTGGCATCTGGGTTTGATCTAGGATCTGAGTCAAACAGTCCCTGTTGATCTGTCAGTAGTATCAGCAGATCTGCATGGCAAAGCAGTGCAGCGCGAGCCGACAGGTTGTCATTATCACCAACTTTAATCTCATTGGTCGCAACAGCATCATTTTCATTGATAATGGGAATAATGCCATTATTGAGCAGTGCATTGAGTGAATCACGGGCGTTGAGGTAACGCTCACGGTCATGGAGATCGGCCTGAGTCAAAAGAAGTTGGCCTACATGAAGCCCGTAGATACTAAAAAGCTGTGACCAGGCAAGAATAAGCTGGCTTTGTCCTACCGCAGCCAGAAGCTGTTTATTGGCAACGGTATCGGCAAGCTTAGGATAACCAAGATGCTCCCGCCCGGCAGCAATAGCGCCCGAAGTACACAGTACCACCTCAACACCGGCTTTCATTAACGCCGACATCTGTCTCGCTAACTCAACCATATGTGCTTTATCCAGCTGTTTACTGCCGGAGGTTAATACACTCGTTCCCAATTTGACCACCACGCGGCGGTAACCAATCTCACTTAAGTTCATTGTCAAAATAGTAAATAAAGCCGAACTTAGCGTTATACCCAATCCTGCGCTTAAATGGTAGCGATGAGTGTAAAAGAGAGGAGTTTTTGCAAAAACAGTGAAGATATAACAATAAAAAGGCCACATAAAAGTGTGACCTTTAACCTATCCGTATACATATTTGCTGAACAGTCAAAACAGCCAGTTTTGTTGTGGCTAACTATGACTTCAAAAATGAATAGCTATCCGTACATAAATTTACCGATGAAAAGTACCGCAAGTATCACGACTCCCACACTCAGATCTTTATAGCGCCCGCTCATCAATTTAATCACAGCATAGGAGATAAAGCCCAGTGCAATACCTGTCGCGATCGAGAAAGTTAATGGCATCAAGATACACACCACCACAACGGGTGCAGCCTCAGTCAGATCTTCCCAAGCCACATGCATCAGTCCCGACATCATCAAGATGGCCACATAAAACAGTGTTCCAGCCGTCGCATACGCGGGCACCATGCCAGCTAAAGGAGAGATAAATAGCGCTAACAGAAACAAAATCCCCACAACAACAGCCGTCAGCCCAGTACGGCCACCAGCGCTAACCCCTGCAGTACTCTCTATATAACTGGTTGTCGTAGAGGTACCTAACATGGCGCCCGTAATCGTCGCGGTACTGTCAGCCGTTAACGCACGGTTAAGTCTTGGTAGACGTCCTTTATCATCTAAAAAGCCCCCCCTTTGCGCAACCGCAACTAAAGTGCCTGAAGTATCAAATAGATCAACAAACAGGAAAGCAAACACCACGGAGAGCATGCTGATCTCAAGCACATTAGAGAGATCCATCTTCATAAATGTCGGCATAACCGAAGGAGGCAAGGAAACCACACCTTGATACTGCACGTCGCCAAAAACAACTCCTAATAAGGTCACGGCAAGAATACTAACGATCACCGCTGACTTCATCCCCCTGTGTACCATGGCGATGATCAAGAAAAAACCCAACATCGCCATCACAGCAGGAAAGGCGGTAATATCCCCCATAGTGACCAAAGTCGCTGGACTTGCCACCACAATCCCCGCACTTTTTAGTCCTATCAGTGCCAAAAACAACCCAATACCAGCAGCAATGCCCAATCGTAATGACATAGGTATGCTGTTTACCACCCACTCCCTAATTTTGACTAGGGAGAGAATTAAGAAACAGATCCCAGAGAGAAACACTGCCCCTAAAGCTGTCTCCCAGCTGTAACCCATCTCACCCACAACGGTATAGGTAAAGAAGGCATTTAAGCCCATACCTGGGGCAAGTGCTATCGGATAATTAGCGACAAACCCCATAATCAGACAGCCAATCGCCGCAGCTAAACAGGTCGCGACAAATACAGCGCCATGATCCATTCCCGCATCAGCTAGCATCTTAGGGTTGATAAAGATGATGTAGGCCATAGTCAGAAAGGTCGTTAACCCCGCCACCATCTCCTGCTTTATATTTGTTTGATTTTCTTTAAGTTTGAATAGTCTCTCTAACATGAAACAGACCCTTTTTTGTTTTTACAATAGCGATAAACAGGTAGGTAATGATGGCGCTAATTAGCGCCACAAAAAATTAACATTCAAGGAGTATAGGGAATTTGATCGCAGGAAACTAGCAGTAGAAGATCCTGTGACTTAAAACTAACAGGCAAAAAAAAGCCTGCTCAATGAGCAGGCAAAGACTAATTTCAAGTAAAGAGTTTCCGCGCTAACAGTTACACTGCAGTTTGATATTTGGTCAAATCAAACTGCAACTTGAGTCTACACTCCCCAAAAGGGGATAAAGGGTCTATGGATGGTAACTAACTTTCTATCACTCAATTAAGAGTACCTAGTAGGGGCAGTAAACCCTAAAGTTTAAACAAGGCTAAATAATTAACCTTTAAAGCTCATGGCGTATAAACCGCCACGTAATGAATCTGTACAAAACCAAGTGTTCTGCCAATAAACGTGCTGAATTCCGGTATAAGACATAATCAATACTCCTAACAAAGTTGTAAAAAAATACTCTAGTCTAACTTGGCAGTGCACGTCTTATAGTGACTGACCTTAGAGTCAACTTGTCGCTCGATTCCTTGGAGAATTATCCTTCCTGGATAGACTTAGAGGTGGAAGACGTCATTGCCTAACCAACGAGATAACTATAGCCAAACTGAAAGTTTATTACAAGCTTTTTATTAAAAAAGAGCCTAAACAGTCAAAATAGCCACTAAAACCGTAATTTTACCACACAAATAATATGCAAATTGGCACAAACCGTAATTTTTAAGTCAAAATGAGTTTAAATAATCAAACAAAAAAAAGCCTGCTCAATGAGCAGGCAAAGACTAATTTCAAGTGTTCCAAAAGGAAGAGTTTCCGCGCTAACAGTTACACGTGCATATCATTTAGAAAACCAAACAAGATGCAACTTGAGTCTAAACATCCCAAAAAAGGGATAAAGGTTGATGGATGATAGAAACTACTTAAAGGGGTAGTCAGCCCTGAAATTTGTGAAAGATAAATCTTTCGAGGCAAGCATGGCGTTAACGCTGTGCTTAACCGAGGGAGGGGAGTATAGACCTGTGTAATTTTATTACAAGCTTTTTTTGATTTTTATTTAATAAAAGTCAAAACATGTAATTTCACTACCTAATCTGACCTATTTAGTCGTTATTAATAGCGAATTAGCAGATAAAATCTCCACCTTATCGAGCGGGGATGACTAAAACTTACAAAAAGTAAGGGGTTAAATTATACATCAAGGCACTCATGCTCATCTTTTAAAAGTCTGGGCAAGAGTACCTGCTGCTAACTAAGGCTTATGACTTCACGGTCATATGTTTATACAAGCCAACTAATGGTGTAGCTGTAGGCTTACCATATAGTGGGTGTCCCTCTGTTGCACTGCCAGCAATATCTACATGGACATACGCCATAGGCTTCTCAGATTGAACCCCATGTTCACTTAACCCTGATGCTTTTAACAAAAATGCTGCTGGATACTGGTGCCCTCGCGCAGTAACTGATGAGGGACCATTGTTAGAGGAGAGAATATCCGCAGCACCAGATGGGTCGACAATTTTGGCATAATCATCACGGCGCAATACAGATTGCTCAACAGGCTCTCCCCAGCTCTCTCCTTGACTGGCAATACTTGATGCCACACCAGAGAGCTTAGCGACGCTGTTTTCAACAGTTGCTGTGTAGCCACCATAACAGCGCACCACGTGACCTGTTAAAGTCGCCACAGAGAACAGCTCAGGTTTAACCGCTTTTTCAGCCTTGATACGCAAGTGTGATAGAAGATCCGCTAACACTAAACGCCCCTCAGCATCGGTATTACCGATCCGAACTCTTACACCTGCGTGACTTGTGATGATCTCATCCGTGACAAACGCCTCACTGCCAATACTATTTCGCACTAAGCCTAGCTCTGAGACCACTCGAATACCTTTAGGCTTTAGCATAGAGAGGGTTTTCATCAAACCGGCAACGGCGGCAGCGCCACCTTTATCTCGGCTCATACCCGCCATTCCACCAGCCACCTTAATATCAGCGCCGCCAGTATCGTAAATCACCCCTTTACCAGCAAAGAAGTAGGTACGCTCAATCTCCCCCTCTCCCACATACTCAAGCTTGACCACACGGGGTTGATGACGAGAAACCGCAAAGGATGAACGTCCTACCGCACTTAACAGCGGGTAATCACGCTCAAGTACATCTCTGTCTTCGATGACACAAACCTTAAGCCCAGAGTCTTGGTATGCTGCCACACAATAGTCAGCAAAGGCGGCAGCAGACATGCGCTCAGGCTCTGTGCCACAAAGATCTCTTGCAAGAATACGTCCCGCTTCAAGGGCGTTTAGGCTTTGGCTCATATCTGAGGAACACAATAAGCCTATCGATTCAAACGCAGGTTTATCTCCCTTGGCCTCTCGAGACTCTAAAGCTTGCCATAGCTCTTGGCCACAGGCGAGCGCGGCAACTTCAGCGGAAAACTGATAGCGAGTATCACTCTCCTTAGCCACCAATAATAACGGACGCTTAGCACCAGCTTGCAGAGCCAACGCTATACCAGCCCTTGCCGCATCGGCAAATACCCTGACATCTTCAACGTCATCTTGGCTATTTAATACTGGCGATAGAATTAAACGCCCACCTGCCAAACCAGGCGCAAATAGCATGGTGGCAGAACGTCCAACTCGGTTATCAATTTTTACGCCGTGATCTGCTAGAAGTGAGATCTCATCAACACCAGTTTGCATAACATCACTGGCAACGACCACGAGCGCATCCCAGCCACTGCCTTCAAATATTGCATCGTCATCGCGTACATCAATAAAGTTAACCTGACCCATAAACCATCCTTTTGCTTGTGAGCACTTACCTGACTAAAAATGCAAAGGTAAGTGTCTTAATTTTATTATTTGGCAAACAATATGCCTTTTACTCATGCTAATGCCAACCTCTTTTGATGAGAAACTCATGCTTGGCAACTTTCAATGACAGCTTAGGGGCTAAGCGTTAATACTGAGTGAAAGCAGAGACAAAAAGTACAGCAAAGTCTGTGATAGACTATGCCCATTTCTAGCCTCGCACGCCCAATCAATCTCGCAATGCGGGTGTTATACCGAGCTCAAAGGTATCAATAGCGCAGAGATTAAGCTGTTTGGGTTTACACATTATAAAAGGGGAACTATCAGTGACTGCAATAAATCAATTACAACCTCAAGCCCTGTGGCAGTGGTTTGACCAAATCTGTGCCATTCCGCACCCGTCAAAGCATGAGCAAGCATTAAGTGCTCACATTCAAGCTTGGGCTAAAGATAAGCAGCTCGATATAGTTGAAGATAAGGTGGGGAATCTTATCATCAAGAAACCTGCCACACCTGGCATGGAAAACCGTAAAGTCGTTGCACTGCAAGCCCATATCGATATGGTGCCACAGAAGAATGCAGACAAAGAGCATGACTTTGAAAAAGACCCAATCATTCCTTTTGTGGACGGTGAGTGGGTTAAAGCAACGGGCACGACCTTAGGTGCCGATAACGGTATCGGCATGGCATCAGCTTTAGCCGTGTTAGGTTCTGATGATATTCCACACGGACCACTTGAAGTCTTACTTACCATAGATGAAGAAGCTGGCATGACTGGCGCCTTTGGTCTTGAAGCTGGCTACCTCGATGCTGAGATCTTAATCAACACAGATTCAGAGCAAGAGGGTGAGATCTACATGGGCTGCGCCGGTGGCGTTGATGCACAGATAAGTGTCCCTATGGTGTGGCAATCTCCTGAGCAATCTAACGCCACTTACACATTGACCCTATCAGGTTTAAAGGGCGGCCACTCAGGGGTGAATATTCACCTTGGACGTGGTAACGCCAATAAACTACTTGCTCGCTTCCTGTTTAACCATGCAGATGAGCTAGCACTTGAGCTGACCAATTTCAGCGGTGGCTCACTGCGCAACGCTATTCCACGAGAAGCCAGCGTCAGCTTTATGCTACCAGCAGAGAATGTCTCAAAACTTGAAGAGCTTACTCAGACATTTCAAGCATTAGTAAGAGAGGAGCTAGCCATTGCCGACCCTGGCATGCTGTTCGAACTAGCAGAAGTTCCAGCTGCTACACAAGTGATGAGCGAAGACGCTCAAAACACCCTCATCGACCTACTTAATGCTTGCCCTAATGGGGTGATCCGCATGAGTGATGAAGTTGAAGGCGTAACAGAAACATCCCTCAATGTTGGTGTGATCAGCACTGAAACTGAAAGTGTTGAAGTACTTTGCTTAATACGCTCTCTTATCGACTCAGGTCGTCAGGATGTAGAAACCGTTTTAACCTCACTAACGAACTTAGCAGGCGCCGAAATTGAGTTTAGTGGTGCTTACCCAGGTTGGAAGCCAGACAATAGCTCGCCAGTTATGGCCCTTGTGCGTGAAACCTACGACAGTATCTATAACAAAGAGCCTGTTATCATGGTCATCCATGCAGGGCTTGAGTGTGGTCTGTTCAAGAAGCCATATCCTGAGATGGACATGGTCTCTATCGGTCCAACTATTCGCTACCCTCACAGCCCAGATGAGAAGGTATTGATTGAAACCGTTGAGCAATATTACAAACTGCTGTTAGCGGTACTGGAACGTATTCCAGAGAAAGCATAAACAAGATGTCGAGTTCCTAGGTTCTAGGTTCTAGGTTCTAGGAATTCGACCTAGTACCTAGGGCCTTCTTTTAAAAACCTAAGTCCAGCTGCGACTCTCTCACTTGATTATCTTTGGCAGTGTTACTATCAGCCTGACAGGCCAAGCCTACTGACACACCTAACAAGCGTATCCCTCTCCCCTGCTGGCGTTCGAGTGATTGAGCGAGTAGTTCATAAAATAACTTCACCGACATCTCATCGGATCTATGTTCTATTGTGGTCTGTTTAAAGTCATTAAACTTAAGCTTAACCACCTGTTTATTAATACTTCTGCCTTTGGCACTGCGACTCATCCGAGCACCTAGCTCCTGAATCAACTGAGGCATAACGCCATGACACTGTTCAAGAGTGTAAATATCTTTAGCTAACGTTGTCTCAACGCCAACTGACTTTCGTTCTCTGTGGGGCGAGATAGCTCGCTCATCTATACCTTGCGCTCTTTCTATCAATATTTTGCCAAATTTTCCAAATCGTTCGATAAGCTCAGATTTTGGGTAAGCTTGTAACTCACCACAGGTTGTCAGTCCAATATCTTCAAGCTTCTTGCCGGTGACTTTGCCCACTCCAGGGATCTTAGTCAGGGGAAGTGTGGTTATAAATGAGGAGATCATATCCGGTGTGATCACGTATTGCCCGTTAGGCTTGTTTAAATCGGAAGCGACCTTAGCGAGAAACTTAACAGGCGCTATCCCCGCTGATGCCGTTAGCCCTGTCACCTCAAATATCTCTTGCCTTATCGCTTGGGCAATCAAGGTTGCCGAACCCTGACATTGCTTACATTCGGTGACATCTAGGTAAGCTTCATCGAGAGAAAGCGGCTCTATCAGATCGGTATAACGGGCAAAAATATCTCGAATTTGAGCGGATACCTCTTTATAAACAGACATACGACCCGGAACGAGAATAAGGTCGGGACACAGTTTTAATGCATAACCCGATGCCATTGCCGAGCGAACCCCAAAAGCACGAGCTTCATAGTTACAAGTACTTATCACACCGCGGCGATCACTCCTCCCTCCCACAGCTATAGGTTTGCCCCTCAGCTCAGGAAAGTCTCGCATCTCAACTGCTGCAAAATAGCAGTCCATATCAATATGGATGATTTTTCGCAAAATGTTTTTCAACACTCTTCTAAATAAATGACTCCCACACACTATACTGTATATAAAAACAGTGTCCAATAAAAATGAAACCTTAAGGGCTATTTTGCAAATAAAAATGCCAGTCATCACCTGACTGGCATTGAAACAACTAAGTGGATCTAATTTTAGATTTTAAACTGTTGAATACTCTTTGAGAGCGCTTTAGTCATCTCTTGAAACTCAATCAAACTTGCAGATAGGTCTTGGCTAGAGGTGAGAGAGTCATCAGATAAGCCTCTAACATTCTCAACATTACAGGCCACCTCTTCAGCCACTACAGCCTGTTGGCCAATCGCTGATGTTATCTCAACAGTTTGATGTTGGATCTCCACAATCGCATCGGTTATTCCACTTAGCGCCGTTTCAACTTGGGTCGTCAGCTCCTTGCCAAGGTTTGCTTGCTCAACTCCCTCCTCCATCACCTGCTCAGCCTGAAGCGCGCCCTGTTGAAGAGTCTGAATGATATCCTGAATGTTGGCTGTCGAGTCTTGTGTACGAGAGGCCAACGTTCTGACTTCATCTGCCACAACAGCAAATCCTCTTCCCTGCTCACCCGCTCGGGCAGCCTCAATAGCAGCATTAAGCGCTAATAGGTTAGTTTGCTCAGCAATGCCTCGGATCACACTCAACACCTCACCAATCTGCTCCGAGCTGGTACGCAGATGACGAACCACTTTAGCCGCTTCAATCACTTTCGCTGAAAGACACTGCATCCCATCATTTGCCTTAGTGACAATGGCCATACCATCTTGGGATTGACTCTGCGCCTTTTCAGAAAACTCACTGGCACGTTGAGCACTGTTTGCCATCTCCTGAGAGGTGTGGGCCAGCTCTGTGGCCGCCGTCGCAACTGAAGCTATCTCCTGCTTTTGTTGTGCGACCGATTGCAGCGTCTGCTCACAAACATTAACGGCGCCAGTGATCCCACTATCCACTCTCTGAGTCAGCTCACGGCTCTGCTCTAACATTAACTGTACTTTGGAGGCAAAACGATTAAACGCATCTCCTAATTTACCCAGCTCATCCTCCCGCTCCATATGGATCCGCTTTGAAAGGTCCCCCTCTCCCTCAGCGATATCCTCCATCGCCTCAAGTAAACGAGTAATTTGACGCCTGAAAGGAAGCAACATCATCCACACAGTAAAGCCGACCAGCAGCATACTGATAACGGCAAACCAGATAGCATTGATAACCGCATCGTTGACCGGCGCTTCAATCACCTCCACAGGTAACATAAAGGCTAGGTGCCACTTTTGCTGAGGATAATCACCACCGACACTGATATAACTCACCCTCTGCTCTACGCCCTTAAAGGTCACTTCAGCAACACCTTGATGATTAGCTTTCATCATACGACTTAACTCAGAAAACCCTTGAGTGTCATTAAAATAACTATCAACTTTTCCCGCTTCCGAGCCAGGCTGAAACTCTTGATTAAATCCAGGGAAATAGACCAGTTGGCCAGAGTTTGTGACTAAAAAGGCCTCACCTTTGTGTTGATATTTCATTGCAGCTAACAGCTCAGAACCTATGGTATCGATTAAGATATCCATGCCGCCTATGCCGATAAACTCTCCACTACGATTTCGAATCACAGATTTTACTGTGGCTGAGATTGAGCCATCATTTGCATCAACGGCAGGATCTGTCACATACATGCCATCTTTATCTATCCCCTCCTGCCACCAAGGACGCTTATTGGTAAAATAGTTCGCATCGTTATAACGACCGTTCAAGTCGAAATATTCATAGGTGTTGGCAGAGCCGAAGAAAACAGACTTGATATCACTATCGCTGTCTGAAAAATGCTTAAAATATTGGATAACTCGCTCATACTCTATGTCGCTGTTTATGTTGCTTAAGCGTTTATCATACTCAGTGAACCAATTCTGTACTTGAGGAGAGGCAAACACCGAGTCGATCACTTTCGCTTTCTCGATAAAATAGCTCTCCACCTCATTAGATTTAAACTGCACTAAGGAAGCGAGATCCCTATCAATTTGCGCTCGAGTTCGCTCACTCTCGCCTTTAACAAGAAAAACGGAGATCAGAGTAAGTAAGATGGCTAACGCACCGACAATTGAGAAGACGAGCTGAAGGCTCAGGGAAGTTTTTAGCTGCCGCATAAGAGAAAACCTTAATGTTATTATTTTTTTAAGGTATTAATCTATCAGAACTAAAATTAGAGTGAAGAGCTAACTAACTGTTTATAGTGAAAAGTGTTTTTAATTTTTTGCGTAAGATGGCTGCACTCAGTCACTGACCATTTAGCGCTAGCAAGTTAGACACGAGCTCACTTAAAACTGAGCGTATATCATCTTAAGTTCATCTTCGGTTAACAACAGCTGCTCACTTCTAGCTAAGACTAAAGACTGTTTTTTTGCTTTCATTAGTTCAGCTTCTAATGACTTTACCTGTTGTTGCAGTATTAGATTCTGCTCTCTAAGACCAACAGGGATGAAGGCTATCGATTTACGTTTATTCATATCTCGTCCTCAACAGATATTATTAAGGATATTAGGTGGTGACTGAACTCAAGCTGTATGGCTCCCCCAATGTTCTCTATTTATGTGAGCTACACATATAAAAAAGGCTTAGCATAGTGCTAAGCCTTCCTATTTCGCCCAAAAGAGCTAAACCATTACATTTTAGATTGCAGGTAGTTTTGCAAGCCAATTTTGTCGATTAAACCTAGCTGCTTCTCCAGCCAATACATGTGATCAGACTCTGTCTCATCAAGCAATACCTCTAAAATCTCACGAGTCTGGAAATCTTTCTTCTCCTCACACAGAGCTATCGCATCGCGAAGGTTATCAGCAACTTGGTACTCATAGTTGAGATCATTTTGCAGCATCTCTTGGGTATTCTTACCAATGTGAAGCGCTTCACGGCTCGCCACATCAGGCGTACCTTCGAGGAAAAGAATACGCTGAACCAGTTTACCAGCATGCTCTCTCTCATCATCTGATTCATGGGAGATCCGCTCATGCAGCTCATTTAATCCCCAATCTTCATACATCAAACCATGGACAAAGTACTGATCCATTGCCGACAATTCACCGGCCAATAGCTTATTGAGTGTATCGATAACTTCTTGATTACCTTTCATACTCGCCTCTTATTTGTCCATTTTTGATTGTAAGTAGTTTTGAATTCCAGTCAGTCCTATCAACTCCTGCTGAGCCTCAAGCCAATCTAAGTGCTCCTCTTCATCCTCAAGAATATCTTCAAGAATATCGCGGCTCACATAGTCACGCTCTGATTCGCAGATCTCAATGGCTTCACGCATTAAAACTAACTGCTCCTCAAGCATCTCTTTATCGCAGGCTAACATCTCTTCGCTCTGCTCACCGATCCGCAGCTTCTGCAGCATCTGTAAATTTGGAAGTCCCTCAAGAAATAGTACTCGTTCAATCAACTTATCTGCATGCTTCATGTCCTGAATGGACTTCTTATATGCCGCTTTATCGAGTGCATCGAGTCCCCAGTTTTTAAACATTCTGGCATGGAGGAAGTACTGGTTTATTGCAGTCAATTCAAAGGTAAGTACCTTATTGAGTTGGCTAAGTACTTTAGGTTGCCCTTTCATCTGATAGTCTCCCAAAATAAACACTGGCTAAGTAGTAGATAAGCAGTCATGGAAGCCGTTAGTGACAAAACTTGATCTACATCAATAAACAGAGACTAATACATATCAACACAAAAGACAAATACCCTTATATTTCATATACTTGATAACATTAAGCATTATCATTTAGATTTAGGTTACCAAACCTGTTTTAAATAGAAGCGACTAAAATATATCCACTTTTACGATATCGAGTAGGCAGGCTATTTTATGAAAAGTGATTTAAGAACTTAAAAAGAGATAATTAGCGAAGGGAGAATAGATGTTAAATGACGAGCATAAAAGCAAAACTGGATCAGCAACGGGTTGTCCATCAATCTTATGCTTATGCTCATTAAAAGAGTTCGATATCATCCTCTATTTTAAGTGGGATGATAGAGCCATCTGCAACAAGATCTTCATAGAGCCCAACTCGGTCCCTACCCGTTTCTTTTATGTAATAAAGGGCTTTGTCAGCCTTAACTAAAAGCTCGCTTGGCTCCTCAATGCTATTAATTTCGATAATTCCCATAGAGATAGTAACTTTAACTTCACGCCCATGATGAATGGAGAGCTTATGAGAGAAGGACTCGCACAGGTGGAGCATCTCTGCTTTCTCACGTTTAGATAAAATGACCACAAACTCATCTCCTCCAAACCTGAAAAGACTATCGAGTTCATTAAAAGTGGCTTTCATCACCTTCACAAGATCAATCAAGATCTCGTCCCCATATAGATGTCCAAAGGTATCATTGATCACTTTAAACTTGTCGATATCAAAGATACACAGCCAATATCGCTTAGCACTCAGATCACAGCTCGCAGGATCGAGTGCACAATCTATCGCTTCCTGTTTAATTAACTTTGCCACTTTCGTCAAACGAGGCAGAAATGCCTTTCTGTTTAACAAGCCAGTCAAGGGGTCTGTTTCACTCTCAATAACGATAGAGAGGAAGTTCTCATAAACTTTAGAGAAACCTTTAAGCATCTGTGAGTCTTGCTCCGAGAGCTGATCACTCGTCACCCATAAGATCATCACCACTATATCTTTTAGCAAGATTGGGATAGCGATTTGCTCGAACACTTGGGTAGAGAGCCTAACGGTAGAGCGACTTCTTAAACACTCCAGTAATGCCCCGTAAGAGACTTGAAAGCCCTGTTTAGTAAGATTTTCAACCGCATCTTCAAGCTCAAGATCATTATCGATTTTAAAGATTTCAACTTGTTCAGCATTGACCATCTGCCTAACAGTTGACACTAAACTTTCTGCCAACGAATCAAGTTGACGTTGCCCTGTCATTTGTACGACTGATTCTAATACAGCTTCCGGCTCATTAGGCATAATAGGTACTTTATTGAGTTAATTTAATTTATTGATAATTAATAGCGAAAATAGCGCTTAAGATCTTTAGTATAGTTGACAGTTAAAGAGGGAAAAGAAACTGACATGAAAAAATACAAATCAGCAGACACAAACACCTCCTCTAACCCATCCATGGGATACGGCATAAGTGTTCCGGACACAAAAAAGGGCATGACATCTGTCATACCCTATTTATCTTTACTTCACATATCTCTTAAATTTAGATGATGCGATTCTTTTCCAGCTTTTCACGCCTAGCTTCTTCCGCAGCCATCTTAGCTTTACGGTTATCACAGGGATCATCACAATCACAAGCTTTCTCGATGCCAAGTGCACCTAAACCACCACAGCTACCAGCAACCGCAGTCCGCTTTACAAGATAGCCGATCGACATTAAAAGAAAAAACAGCAGTAACACTACAAATGCCGCTATAAATGTACTCATTATGCACTCCAACAATAGCGTGAATAGAGATTATACCATCAAATCACTCAGCAGTACGCTAACAGACGCACACAGTCCCCTGTTAGCCCTAAGAGTACTCTCAGCTATTCACCCACAAAAGGTTTAAACCCATCGCTATAGAAAATTTTAAAGCCGTTATCTTGCTTCTCAATCAACATAATGGCTAAGTTTTGCTGCTTAGCTAATTCAAGAGATTTTTCTGTACCAAGAACCATCATAGCAGTCGCGTAGCCATCTGCGACCATCGACTGCTTATGAAGCACAGTTACCGAGGCCAATCTATGATCGATAGGATAACCGGTACGAGGATCAATTAAATGTGAAAACTGATGCCCATCTTCCTCGTAATAGTTACGGTAATCACCCGAAGTTGCAATTGCCATGTCTCCAGGGGCTATGACTTGCTGAATCTCACGATCATCCATATCGGGGCGTTCTATCGCAACACGCCAAGGTGAACCATCTATTTTATGACCAAAAACGCTAAGTTCGCCGCCAACCTCAACCAAATAACCTGATACATGGTACTTGTCCAAAATTGCAGCAACAATATCGACACCAAAGCCTTTTGCAATGGACGACAAGTCGACATAAAGATCGCTCTTAGTCTTACTTAACTTATTACCATCGACACTTAGGTATTGAATACCTGTTCTTGCTTTAGCCTCGTCTATCATCTCGCTTGTTGGGATCTGAGTTGGACGTTTATCAGGACCAAAGCCCCATAGGTTCACCAATGGGCCTAAGGTGATATCCAATGCACCATCAGTCACTTCAAAGAGGTGAATCGCCTCTTTAATCACAGTTGCGGTATCGGCAGATACAGTAACTGTCTCTTCAAAGTCCGATGAATTAAAACGAGAAAGCTCTGAGTTCGGGCGATATGTAGACATCTGATCGTTGACTTTTTCAAGTGCTAGATCAATCTCTGCTTGAAGTAAATTGGGCTCTGGCAGCTGCGCATTAGGCACGACTTTAATGTGGTAAGTCGTTCCCATGGTATTACCCGAGAGGGAGATAATTTCAACCGGTTTAGAACAAGCTGAAATAAAAAAGGCTAGCCCAATAAAAGCTAACCATTTTACAGCGGTCTTTTGCATTGACCTGAATCCTTATCACTATAACACTGATGATATATTCTAATTTAATGAAAGAGAGCGAGGCAACTGCCTCACTCTCTGTTTCAAACTCGAATAACAACTATCTCAAGATTAAAGCGTTTTAGATGTGATTAGCCACCGAAGTCATCAAGTAAGATGTTTTCATCTTCGACACCAAGATCTTTCAACATACCGATAACGGCAGCGTTCATCATTGGAGGGCCACACATGTAGTATTCACAATCTTCTGGTGCTTCGTGGTCACGCAGGTAGCTCTCATAAAGTACATTATGAATGAAACCTGTTTTACCTTCCCAGTTATCCTCAGGCTGAGGATCTGAAAGTGCAACATGCCAATCAAAGTTTTCATTATCAGCCGCTAGGCCGTCGAAATCTTCAACATAGAACATCTCACGCTTAGAACGTGCACCGTACCAGAAGCTCATCTTACGATCTGTCTTAAGGCGCTTAAGCTGATCGAAGATGTGAGAACGCATAGGTGCCATACCAGCACCACCACCGACAAATACCATCTCGTTTTCAGTGTCTTTCGCGAAGAACTCACCAAATGGACCAGAGATAGTGACCTTATCACCCGCATTAAGGCTGAAGATGTATGAAGACATCTTACCGCAAGGCAAAGTGAGATCACGTGGCGGTGGCGAAGCGATACGCACGTTCAACATGATGATACCTTCCTCTTCAGGATAGTTCGCCATTGAATATGCACGGATGGTTTCGTCATCAACCTTAGACTCAAGCTTGAAGAAACCAAAATGGTCCCAATCACCACGGTACTCTGCAGGAATATCATAATCTGCATATTTTACGTGATGCGCAGGCGCTTCAATCTGAATATAACCGCCAGCACGGAAAGGAACAGAATCACCGTCAGGGATCTGTAGCTTAAGCTCTTTAATGAAGGTGGCCTTGTTATCATTAGAGATAACAGTACATTCCCACTTCTTCACACCGAAGATCTCCTCTTCGAGCTCAATCTCCATATCAGTCTTCACGTTTACCTGACAAGATAAACGACAACCCTCACGAGCCTCACCTTTACTGATATGACCTAGCTCTGTTGGCAGAATATCACCGCCACCAGACTTTACATTGACCTTACACTGGCCACAGGTACCGCCACCACCACAAGCACTGGAGACGAAAATACCGCTTTCAGCGAGAGCACCAAGTAGCTTACCACCGGCAGGCAATTTAATACCTTTATCAGGATCGTCGTTGATCCCAATTGTAATGTCACCGCTATTTACGAGCTTAGATTTGGCGAACAAAATCACCAATACCAAGCCCAAGACTATTGCAGTAAACATACTCACACCAAGGTAAACCTCAAGTGGAGTAGATTTAAGAATATCCATCAACTTATCCTTATAAGTCCGAAACAGGAACCCAGAGGGCCCCGCTTATAGGGACACACCAGAAAACGACATGAATCCAAGCGCCATCAAACCAGCAGTCACAAAGGTAATACCTAAGCCACGTAGTCCATCAGGCACATCAGCATATTTCAGCTTTTCACGGATACCAGCTAACAAGACAATAGCTAACGCAAAGCCAAGTCCTGAACCGACACCAAATACCATACTCTCAGCTAGGTTATAATCACGCTCAACCATGAAAGATACCGCACCAAAGATGGCACAGTTAACGGTAATTAGTGGAAGGAAGATCCCCAGAGCGTTGTACAGTGGTGGAAAGAACTTATCCAATACCATCTCAAGGATCTGTACCAGAGCGGCAATCACACCAATAAAGGTAATGAACTTCAAAAAGCTCAAGTCAGCTTCTGGCGCACCAGCCCAAGCCAACGCACCAGGAGCAAGAAGTCCCTGATAGATGATCTGGTTAACTGGCACAGAGATAGTCAATACAACAACAACTGCAATACCCAGTCCCATCGCCGTGGTCACTTTCTTTGAAACCGCTAGGAATGTACACATACCTAGGAAGAAAGAAAGTGCCATGTTCTCGATGAAAATAGAGCGAATTAGCAAACTAATATAATGTTCCATCACGCTTACCCTTTTGCTTCTACTTGCTCTGGCTTAACAGTACGAATGATCCAGATCAGAGTACCAATTAAGAAGAACGCACTTGGAGGAAGCAACAACAGACCATTTGGCTGATACCAACCACCGTCTGAAATCTTGCTTAAGATCTCAACACCAAATAACGAACCATTACCAAAAAGTTCACGGACAAAACCAACTGACAGAAGAATAGCACCGTAGCCTAGGCCGTTACCGATACCATCCATAAAACTCATCATTGGCGGCGTTTTCATCGCATACGCTTCAGCTCGACCCATTACAATACAGTTAGTAATAATCAAACCAACGAATACTGAAAGCTGCTTAGCAACATCATAAGCATAAGCTTGCAGTACCTGATCAACCACGATAACAAGCGATGCGATAATCGTCATCTGCACGATAATACGTACACTGCTTGGAATATGGTTACGTAGCATAGAGATGAACAGGTTTGAGCAAGCACAAACGGCAGTCAGTGCGATAGTCATCACCAATGCGGTTTCCATCTTACTGGTCACAGCCAGTGCACTACATACACCTAATACCTGCAAGGCGATCGGGTTATTGCTTACAATAGGACCCGATAAAACCTGCTTAAGTTCTTTAGCGTTAGCCATTAGCTCAGTCCTCCGTTACGAACTTTCTCGATAAAGTGAGCAAAGCCCTCATCACCTAACCAAAATTCAAGTGAGTTTTGAACACCATTACCAGTCAAAGTTGCACCTGACAGCGCATCAACACCGTATTCAGATGCTGCAACCACTGGGTTCTTAGTGACGCTAATCGCTAAGTTACCTTGAGGGTCATAGAGTTTCTTACCGTGCCACTTAGCCATCCACTGAGGATTTTGAACTTCACCACCAAGACCAGGAGTTTCACCGGCACCAGTAAATGAGTAATACACTAAGCTCTGAATCGTGTTCAGATCAGGCTCAATGGCTAAGAAAGCATACATGGTTGACCAAAGACCGTAGCCCTTGATAGGTAAGATAAGTGTCTTAGGCTTACCTTGATCATCATTAACCACATAAACCACAGCTGTGTTTGCCACTCGCTTCACCGATGCAATATCGTTTTGAGGCTTAAATGAGTTAGCAACATCACGGGCAGCTTTATCGGCATCAAATGAATCAGCATCACCTTCAACCCAGTTACCGGTTTTTAGGTCTACAAGTCTAGCTACAACATACTTGTTGTAAGTCTCAAGTACCTCGGCTTTCCCCATAGACGCTTCTTTAGGGTTAGTCAGACCTGCCGCTTCCAGAATGTATTTCTGCTTATCTAGCAGCTTGTTCTCTATCTGAGTTGGACGAAGTAATACCGCTGCAGTAGATACGAATACTGAACAGATAAAACATAAGCCAACAACGACAAAGAGGGTTCTTCCGAACGAATCTTTATTACTAGCCACGTGCAATCCTCCGCTTAATATTTGCCTGAACTACAAAATGGTCAAATAGTGGAGCAAACAGGTTGGCAAACAAGATGGCCAACATCATACCTTCAGGGAACGCTGGGTTAATGACACGAATAAATACTGCCATAGCACCAATCAAGATCCCGTAACCCCATTTAGCCGAGTTCGTGAACGAAGCCGAAACTGGGTCAGTTGCCATAAACATCATACCGAAAGCAAAACCACCTAATACAAGGTGCCAGTACCAAGGCATAGCAAACATAGGATTAGTGTCGCTACCGATAAAGTTAAGTAGATAAGAAACCGCAATCATACCCACCATCACACCGGCAACAATGCGCCAAGATGCAATACGTGCATAAACGATAACCGCACCACCAATCAAGATAGCTAACGTAGAAACTTCACCAACAGAGCCTGGAATGAAACCTAGGAATGCATCCCACCAGTCTTGGCTAAAGCCATATTCCAGTGTGCCTTGAGCCGCTTGACTCAGTGCTGTTGCACCTGAGTAACCATCGGCTGCGACCCAAGTGGTGTCGCCAGACATGCTTAACGGGTAAGCGAAGAATAGGAAAGCACGACCAGCCAGTGCAGGGTTTAGGAAGTTACGTCCTGTACCACCGAAGATCTCTTTCGCCACAACCACACCAAAGGTAATACCTAGTGCGACCATCCACAAAGGAATCGTTGCAGGCAGCGTTAATGCAAAAAGCACTGAGGTAACGAAGAAACCTTCGTTAACTTCATGGCCACGCACTGCAGCAAATAAGACTTCCCAAATACCACCGACGGCGAATGTCACCGCATAGATAGGCAGGAAGAAACAGGCGCCATACCAGAGCAAGGCTGCGATACCTGAGTTTGCTGTAAGCTCAGTACCAAACATGCCAAACAGGCTAACCTGCCATACATCTGGAGTTGCAAAACCTGCAGCAAGCGCATCTTGAGCCTGCAAACCTACGTTGTACATACCAACAAACATAGCTGGGAAAGTACATGCCCACACCATGATCATCATACGTTTCAGGTCTAAATTATCACGAACATGGGTACTACCCTTGTTCACATGACCTGGGGTATAGAAAACCGTATAAGCAGCTTCGAAAATAGCGTAAAACTTTTCGTATTTACCGCCCTTTTCAAACTGAGGTTCAATACCTTTAAAAAAATCGTTCAAGCTCATTAGCCTTCCCTCACGATCGTATCTAAACAGTCACGCAGATAAGTAGCATAGTCATACTTACCAGGACATACGAAAGTACACAGCGCCAAATCTTCTTCATCCAACTCAAGTGCACCTAATGAAGCGGCACCATCAAAATCACCAGAGACGAGATCTCTAAGCAACATAGTTGGAAGAATATCCAATGGCATAACGCGCTCATAGTTACCAATAGGCACCATAGCTCTGTCTGAACCACCAGTGCTTGTCGTCATCTTAAACAGACGAGAAGGTGACAAGTGACCTAAGAAAGCGCGAGTAATAGAGTATTTTTCGGCGCCAGGCATAGCCCAACCGATAAACTCCTGCTCTCTGCCCTCTTCTAGAAGCGACACTTGCTGATGGAAACGACCAAGATAAGCATGAGGCCCAACGGCAGTACGACCACTCAGCACTGAACCAGATACCACACGCACTTCACCATCAGCAATTTCACCAGCTGTTAATTCAGCCGTTGAAGCACCAACTTGAGTACGAATTAATCTTGGCTTTAACGCTTTAGGGCCAACCACTGCAACAACACGCTCAGAGTTAAGCTCACCGGTAGTAAAGAGTTGACCTATGGCAATCACATCTTGATAACCCACATGCCAAACAGTTCTGTTTGCAGATGCAGATAATAGGAAGTGAATGTGAGTGCCAGGCAGACCTGCTGGATGTCCACCAGCAAACTCTTCTACTTGTGCATTGGCTGCTGGAATATCAGCACCAGGCGCTTTACATAGATAAACCTTACCTTCAGTCAATCTTGCAAGAACCTTAAGTCCGTTAGCAAAATCATCTTTATGCTCACCGATAACCACTTCAGGGTTAGCAGCAAGAGGCTGAGTATCTATGGCAGTAACGAAGATACCGGCTGCGGTAGAATCTACGGCAGGGGCTTTACTGAAAGGACGAGTACGCATGGCAGTCCATAACCCTGATTCAATCAGGTTGTCACGAACAAGTTGCGCGTCCAATGTATCTAACTGGGCAGTATCATATTTAGCAAAAGAGACACACTCATTCCCTTCAGCTTCAATGACGACTGACTGGAGAACACGCTGTGCTCCCCGGTTAATTTCAACTACTGTACCACTGGCTGAAGCCGTATACTTAACACCAAGGTTCTTCTTATCTTCGAAGATAATCTGACCTTTTTTAACTTTATCACCCACTTTAATCTTCATTGTGGGACGTAAGCCAATATACTCTTCACCCAAAGTAGCTACACGTTTAATGGCTGGGCCATTATGTATGACTTGCTCTGGCCCGCCAGCTAAGGGCAGGTCCAATCCTTTCTTTATTGTAATCATATCCACAAGCACTACGTTATGAAGGAAAGATAATGCGCCGCGTTCCTGTAATAAATGACAGGGAAAATACCAAGCCCATCTCATTGAGCTAGCGCAGATTTATCACAGATTTGCGACCGCAATCACGCTGTTCGCGCGCATTTTACCGTAAATATCAATGTATCGCCATGAAAAATGTGGGCCATTTCACTGGATTGGCCTCTTTTATGCGTGGCTATTTAGCTCACATTTTCATTTTTTATTTGATTTAGCGTCAACTTATGCAATTGCGTCCCGTGATCTAGCAAGCTCGCCACCATTTTGGAAGCATTTTAGATACATAAGCACCGCTTAAATCAACAAAATTCAACACAGTGCTAACCGAGCGTTTTTTAACCAGCAAAAGTCTAACTCTACTCATCAAAATAAAAGGTAAAATACTAATAATCTGTAAGATTCGCAGATAAAAAAGTAAATCGACAGACCGTTTTCTATACCATAGGTATAAAAAAAGCGATCTTAAATCGCTTATTTTTTATCAGTGACTTAAGCATTATAGACCCTTAAGGATCTTCTCACTTAATTTCAGCTCATCATTCTTGTTAACACTGATCCCTGAAGCAATAATCGAACGCGCGATCCCCTGTGCTTGCTCGAGCGAATGCATATTAAATGTACCGCACTGGTACTCATTGAGCTCAGGGATCTCCGATTGCGATGCAACAGTGAGCACATCATTCATAGAAGCAAGCCAAGCTTCTGCCACATCAGCCTCTTTTGGCGAGCCGATTAAGCTCATGTAAAAGCCGGTGCGACACCCCATCGGAGAGATATCGATAATCTCAACGTTATCGCCATTAAGGTGGTTACGCATAAAGCCTGCGTAGAGATGCTCTAGGGTATGGATCCCACGCTCACTTAGGATATCTTTATTCGGGGCACAAAAACGCAGATCAAAGACAGTAATGGTATCACCAGAGGGGCTCTTCATGGTTTTAGCTACACGAACTGCAGGTGCATTCATTCGGGTATGATCAACGGTAAAACTATCCAGTAACGGCATCTCAACTCTCCAAGTTAATTCGCCTCTATCCAGTTAATCCTGATTAAACAGATAGAGGAACTATTACAATACCTTTATACAACACTAAAAAGGTATCCGCATCATTGCTATACAAACTGTTACTCTCTTAGACGGCTATAGGCATCTTCAGAGATTTTATGATACTTGCGAACACCAGCTTCATACTCCATATAGGCTTTATAGACCTTAGTCATGGTGTCATCTTTAGCTGACTGCTCCTTGATAACCACTTTAGACACCTCAGCCAGCTTCTTCATCACCTCATCAGGGTACTGTTTAAGAATAACGCCGTGCTCATCTATCAGTGAGTCTAACGCGATAATATGTTTAGAGGTGTACTCATCTAACATATCCTGATTAATTGCTCTCGCTGCAATAGTAACAATGGATTGAAGATCCGCTGGTAAAGCTGCGAATGCTTCCTTGTTCATCAGAAACTCAAGGGTTGTGCCTGGTTCATGCCACCCAGGGTAGTAGTAAAACTTTGCCGCTTTATGTAAGCCAAAAGCCAGATCATTAAATGGGCCCACCCACTCAGTGGCATCAATAGCGCCAGTTTGCAGCGCCGTATAGAGTTCACGTCCCGGCAGTGTCACAGGTACGCCACCAACACGCTTTAGCACCTCACCTCCAAGACCGGGCAAACGCATCTTTAACCCTTTAAGATCTTCCATGGAGTTGATCTCTTTATTAAACCAACCTCCCATCTGTACACCTGTGTTACCGCCGGCAAGAGGAAGAATGCCAAAGGGCTCGTAAACCTCCTCCCACAATTCAAGTCCGCCACCATAATGCAGCCAACCATTCATCTCCTGTGCGTTAAGACCAAATGGGATTGAGGTAAAAAACTGAGCCGCTGGCGTTTTTCCTTTCCAGTAATAGGCAGCGCTGTGTCCCATCTGCACTGTACCTTGACTCACTGCGTCAAAAACCTCAAACGCAGGCATCAACTCTCCAGCCCCAAATACCTTAATCTTGAGCCTACCCGCAGACATCTCATCGACCAACTTAGCGAATCGCTCTGGCGCCATTCCAAGGCCAGGGAAGTTTTTTGGCCATGAGGTCACCAACTTCCACTCAATCGTTTCAACCTCAACAGCACCTGTTTGTGCCACTTGCACCTCTTTCTCCTGACACCCTGATATAAACAAGACTGCCAATGAGATAAAGCACACTGTTACTCTTTTTATCATATCCTTTTCCTCTTTCTTACTATCCGTAGAACGGGCCATCAAATAGAAGCTAATAACCCTTGATTCAATCACAATTACTAACCATATATTTGAGAAGGGAGCCAAGTGATTAACTCGGGCCAGATGCTCAATATCAACATCAGAAGCAGTTGGATCCCAACAAAGGGGATCACGCCTTTATAGATCTGACTGCTGGACACCAACTCTTTACTTACCCCTCTTAAATAGAAGAGCGCAAAACCAAATGGTGGGGTTAAAAATGAAGTTTGTAGATTGACCGCTATCATGATCCCAAGCCAGATAGGATCGAGCCCCATCGCCAATAATATAGGAGCAACTAAAGGCACAACCACGAAAGTGATCTCAATAAAATCCAGGATAAATCCGAGTAAAAAGATCACTAACATGACCAGCAACGTAGCGCCAATCAAGCCGCCAGGCATATTGTGGAACAAGTCATGGATAAGCACTTCACCACCAAATCCCCTAAAAACAAGAGAGAAGATAGAGGCACCAATCAAGATAAGAAACACCATAGAGGTGATCTTAGTTGTGCTAAGCATCACCTCTTTTAACAGGGGTAGAGTCATCTGCCGCTTAACTAGCGCTATCATTAGCGCACCGAATGCGCCAACAGATGCAGCTTCTGTCGGCGTAGCAATACCGAGTAATATTGAGCCCAATACCAGAAAAATAAGCAGTAATGGTGGCACTAAGGCGCTGATAGTTTGCATCACAAAGCTCAAATCTATGCTGCGTTTATCGAGCACTGCAGGAAACTGCTCAGGCTTACGTTTAATTAATATCAAGGTATAAAGACAGTACATCACCAGCAAAAGTAGGCCCGGAATGAGCGCACCAGCAAACAGATCACCAACAGAAACAGATTTCGGGCTAAATATCCCCATTTTAAGTTGCGCCTGTTGATAGGCGTTTGAGAGCACATCTCCCAAGAGTACAAGCGCAATCGAAGGGGGAATAATCTGCCCTAAGGTGCCTGTTGCGCAGATAGCTCCCGCGCTAAATGCGGGGTCATAACCTCTCTTCAACAGGGAGGGCAAAGACATCAAGCCCATGGTAACCACCGTTGCCCCTACGATCCCAGTGCTAGCAGCAAGCAACATCCCCACAAAGAAAACACTGAAAATTAGCCCGCCTCTAAAGCGGCCAAAGAGCTCTGCCATACTGGTCAGAAGTTGCTCTGCCACTTTTGACTTTTCTAATACCACGCCCATAAACACAAAGAGCGGCACAGCCATTAAGATAGGATTATTGATCACGCCATATAAACGGTTAGGCAGCGCGCCTAATAAACTGCTATCAAAAGTCCCCGTTAACTCACCAATACCTGCAAACATCAACGCAACACCCGCTAGCGTTAATGCAACTGGATAGCCCAGCATCAATACCAAACAAACAACCAAAAAGAGTAAGATAGCCATTAACCCTGCTCTCCCGTCTCTTCACTCTCTTCTCTCTTGTTGGCAAACAAAGCCGATGCGTGACGCACGAGTTCGACACAACCTTGAAGCAACAGGCTCACTACTAGTAATAAAAGCAGGCTTTTCTGAAGATAGACATATTCCAAACCACCCGCTTCAACCGAGGTTTCAGCGTAACGCCAAGAAGCTAAAACATAATCAAAGCAGGAGTATGTGATAAAGATACAAACAGGGAAAAGTAGAAAAAGAGTGCCGAGCAGATCAACCCAATGCTGACCACGGGAGGAGAAGTGCCGATAAAAGATATCGACCCGAACATGTCCATCATGTTTAAGAGTATACCCTGCCGCCAAGGTTAATACCGCGCCATGAAGATATAACGCGCCCTCTTGGATTGCCGTTGCACCTGTACTAAAGGCATAACGAAGCACAACAACTGCTAAGGTCATCAATACAATAAAGAGTGTAAACCAGCTTACCCCCTTACCGATAAATTCAGTTAACTTCTCTACTCGGTTCATCCACTTTAATCACAAGCCACCATTTAACTTATTGATAACAGAAATAACGCAATAGATAAACAAAAAGCAGGCTAAATCAGAAAATAGAGGGAGGAGGAGATAGTAGACAATAACATGAAAAATAATAGGGACTTATTAAACAAAAGAGCCTGAAAATAGGGGCTATTCTCAGGCTCTTTCAGCAAAGGGTTCGCTTTACCCTTTACACTTAGGCGAGTCCGGCACTGCTACCTCGGCCGCCCACTCATCGGGGGAGTAGGTGTGCATAGAAAGCGCATGTAAGCCATTAGCGAACTCAGTTGCCAACGCTTCATTTACAGCGCGATGGCGAGCAAGAAGACGCTTACCCTCAAAAAACTCAGAGGTAATTATCACCTTAAAGTGAGTTTCTGAATTAGGTGGCACATGGTGATTATGGCTTTCGTTGATCACCTCAAGGTGAGTGGGTGACAGGCTAGCGGTTAAATGTTCAATGATGCTCTGTGCTACTGACATACGATCTCTCAATTCAGCCTAAAATTCATGGCGGCAGGTTACAGTGATAGAGGGGCTAAGGTCAACTCATCTCGCCCAGTACCGATGACATTAGTTCTCGCCCTGTACCAATGTTAAATTACCTTAACTCTTGCGTCATAAGTCACACCTTCAAGCAGCTCAACAATACTCTCAGTGCTCACCCCTTCAGGAACCGCTAGATTTAGCCTTGAGGAGAACACAGTTTGACCAATAGTCGACACATGTACCCGATTAAACTCCATATGCTCAATCACCAGATCTAGATTAGTGAGGATATTAACGATATCTCGGGTTAATCCTGAGCGATCACCGCAATCTACACTCAAATGAAGGGAGCTAGACACGCTGTCACTATTAACAAGTACTTGCTCGAAGATAAAATGCAGTCCGTCAAACTCCGAGACTAAACAAGATTTAAGTTCATCTTCAGCTTCAGGCTTTATCGCAACCTTCATCATTGCACAGAAGTGACCATCGAGCTTAATCACCTTACTTGTTACCCACTCACCATCAAAGCGACGTGTCACTTCAGCAAGAGACTTAATCACTCCCGGAGCAATGTGGCCAACAACGCTAGCAATAAATAACTTTTTCATCTGATACTCCTCAATGCGGTTTCATATTCAGCTTAGAGTATTTGCCCACCGAATAGTGAGAGTTGAGTAACATATCCCAAACTACTTAGGGTGATAATGTTTTGTCAGCAACCTAAAGGTAAAGTTAACTCTTGGCTCCATCACTTTCAGCCGCTTAGGCACACTATGCTCCCACTCATTCTGCATCGGCCAATGCATAATCAATAGATCGCCGCTGTTTAATGGGATTTGGTACTTTTGCAAACTTACCTTGTGGCGAATAAAGAAGTCACGCCGTGCTCCAATACTCACAGAGGCGATGTCGCTTCCACTTCTTATCTCAACCTCATCATCACAGTGCCATCCCATAGAGTCTCGCCCATCGGCATAGCGGTTCACCAATACCCCATTAGTCTCAAGCTTAAAATCACGATAAAGTTTCTCCCTCAGCTTATTGGCGTATTTAGGCCAAGGTAAGGCGCTGACAAAGAGACCTGAGTAGCGATAATCACAGCCTGAATCTCCAAACCAAACCTGAGTACGAGGAATTGGATGAGTTTGGCCATAAACCTGAACTTCAGGGCGAGATAGCGGGTAACTTTTAACTTCATTTAATAGAGCCGCTTGCTGCTCCTGATTGAGGTATCCAGGGATCAAGGTGATAGGAGGCTGTAACTGCTGAGTGTCACCACTATTCACTAACACCTCAAATGGTTCAAAACTCAGGCCTTGCTGCTTCATTATCCTCTCCAATAACTGAGGCCTTAGGCGTATATACCTACCAATCTTAATCTGCGATAATGCGTGCCCCTATTTTATTGGTACATTTTGGCATATGACAACACAATTTTCAGTCGCTGGTATCGAGCTTGAGTTAGCCCGCTACCCAAAAGATCAGGAATCAAATTTACAGGCATGGGATGCTGCAGATGAACACCTGATAAAACATCTTATAGAGACTGAGCAAACCCCTGTTGTTACTGCCATTATCAATGATAACTTCGGCGCCTTAACCGCTTGTCTTCGCTCCATCGCGCCAACTTGGCCACTCATGGTTGAAACCGATGCAAAGACCAGCCTTTTAGGAAATCTGCAAAATCTGGCCACAAATAACCTTTCGTCAGAGGGGATTGAATGGCTCAATAGCCGTGAAGCACTACCAGAACAGATTGAACTGGTATTGATGAAGTTGCCAAAAAACTTAACTTACTTTGCCCACCAGCTTAATCGCTTATCTCAAGTGTTACCTAAGGGCACTCAAGTGCTTATCAGTGCCAAAGCCAAATCCATCAACAAGTCTGTATTAGAGTTGATTGGTAAAAACTTAGGATCTGCTTCTGCCAGCTTAACTTGGAAAAAGACCCGAGTGATCACCTGTATCAGCGATGGTGAGATCCGCTCCCTCCCCAAAGAGATGCAGTGGTCAGTACCACGGCTAAATCTTGAGATACGCAACCTAAGCAATGTGTTTGCAGCCAATAAGCTAGATATTGGCGCCGAGATCATGTTGGAGAATATGCCTAAGGGTGACTTTAAATCGATCATCGATCTTGGCTGTGGCAACGGCATACTGGGCCTACACGCCAAACAGCTGTTCCCACAAGCTTATATTCACTTTGTCGACGACTCAGAGATGGCGATTGAATCAGCTAAGCAAAACTGGGCACTCAACAAACTAGACACACAAGGCCTAGTCGGCGAGCAAGCCACATTTGGCTGGGATGACTGCTTAACCCATATGAGTGAAGGTGTACGCCCAGATCTTGTGCTATGTAACCCACCTTTCCATCAAGGTGAAGCAATTACCGATCACATCGCATGGCAGATGTTCCTACAATCTTGGCGAGCCCTTAAGAATGGCGGGATCTTACACGTCGTTGGCAATCGCCACTTGGCATACCATATCAAGTTACAGCGCATCTTTAAAAACTGCACCACAGTGGCTTCAAACGGTAAGTTTGTGATCTTGCAAGCACAGAAGATTAGCAAGAAAGCAGAACCTTTTGAGACTCACCCGACAGAAGCAGAGGCTAAGGTTGAAGTGACGGAAAGCAAACCACACCCACAAAGTTCACTTTATGGCACTAAGAAGTAGCTTGTCGGATAGCAAATTCTAGCCACTTGTCAGATAACAAGTGGTAAGTCTCTTTTTGAGGTTTCATTGGGTAGGAATGGTATTTGGTTGGTTTGTGGGTAACTAATACTTCATATTTAATCTATAGCCTACGGCTCACTTAATGTGTAAACACTTCTGCGACACGCTGTGAATATTTCCCTATACGCTCTGCGACATCATCCTCGATGTCGAAGGTCACAGCCGCGTTCACACCAGTTGTTTATCTCTTCGATTTGAGACCTAGTGGTTAAACTCATTCTTGGACAAAAGTTTGCTGACTTGCCTAATCGCAAGTTTCAAATATCTTTTTTTGGTGGGATTCATTGAGCTTACTAGGGGTTTGGCTGGTTACCTGAATACCATAATTTCATTATTATCTATAGCCTGCGGCTCACTTAATGTGTAAACACTTCTGCGACACGCTGTGAATATTTCCCTATACGCTCTGCGACATCAAACAACATTCATGTTTAACGGCCAGTTCAATATCCCTATCTCGCGCTCAAAGAGTTCCACTTCGTGTAACTTCGCCATGCTATCGAAGGTCACAGCCGCGTTCACACCTGATTGTTTATCTCTTCGAATTAAAATTTACTTGTAACTCGATTTTGGACAAAAGCTTGTTAAAGCTCTTAAAGTGATGAGTCTCATTAGGGAAAGTATGGAGACCAGATATGTGATAACGCCCTAAAATGGGCAAAATTGTTGGCTAGAATATTGAGGAATGAAAACAGCCAACCGCTCTTTATCCTTATTAATTAGCTTACTAGATTTACTTTGCACAACTGCTGAACCAATTATATTTTATTAATTTGATAAATTGAGGATAACCCTCATCTGTTTTATATGAAACAACAACTTGTTTACCCACAATATTAACTTTAAAAGCTGGTGAAAAGTAAACTTGAGTTGGTACAAAACTAGTAAATGATGCGTTCCAACCACCTTTATGGGCAGTTAACACTTTAAGTAATTCATCATATTCCTGATCGCCTTTCGAGATTTTTTTACCACAAAATTCAAGTTCTGGAGGGATAAATTCAAGTCGAATTTCTTGATCGCGAAATACATAGAGATAAGTAACAGTGACTAAAATAACTATAGTTATAACTAACAACTTTAGAGTTTTGATGCCATTTCCTCATGTACTACTAACTCCTCACTAAGGGGCTGATAGTAGCTTGCTAAAATGTGTAGCGAAGCGAAACTGAGCAAGCTGTTGCGTGTCCGTGCTTCATGGCCTTGTTATATTTTAACTTTTATAGAAGGATAAAATTTTAAAGCCACCCACAATAAATCAATAACATAGCGCTAACTGAACAAGCTTTCAACTTAGCCTGCCATTAAAGTTGTCAACTCGTCGATCTCACTGCCACTTATATCTGCTTTCGGCCAGTTAATATGGTTATTTATCGGAAGAGTAATGAATTTCAGGCAGGGCTAGTTAGCTCAACCTATTGAAGAAAATTGAATTAAATGAAGAGTGATGTATGTGGGGGAAGTTAAGTTACACCTGACGATTAACCATCTTCAAGATACTTGCAACACTTTGCAAAGTGTCGTCGACGCTTTTGAAGGTGCTCACAAAAAGATGTTAATTCTTGCGTGTTGCCAACAGGGCCGCGAAACAGTTCGCCAAACTCTGAGGTGAGCTTTATCCAGTTGTCCGATGAAATATTCAACCGCGTCAGTATCTTTGTGCTGTTAGCAGAGATAGAACCTCTCTTGTCATTACGGATAATTCTGCCTGTTTCATCTACTAATTCTAGGTAGTCTTTTAGGGCAAAATTGATGCCTTTAGGTTGATTAAGCCGCTCATCTCCAATAAAGGGCAGTAATTGAGTGGGTTGCTCTCCTTTCAACGCAGCATTTACTCTAAGTTGTATACTCGTGTTGTCTGAACTCTCAAGTGTATCAGCCATTTGAGCTCGAATAGGGTTGAGCTCAACATAAGCCATACAGGCCAACACCGCCGCTTCATCAAGCAAGGCTTGACTCTTAAACCTTCCCTCCCAGAATCGGCCTGTACACTTGTCCTTCTTATTTGCCATACGAGCAATTGGCTCATTAAGACACCTCATAAACCAAGATATATCACATAAGCGTGAGCGGTAAATGGCAACAAGGTGTTTTAACTTAGCAACTTGGTACTCTTCTATCACTTCACCCTTAGCAAACCTTTGAGTCAACTCGGTACCGTTAAACAGTTGATGCCACTGCTCTACGACTTCTCTATCCGTCCAACGATTCGCTAACTCTATATCTATCTGTAATACCAAATGAAGATGATTAGACATCACCGCATAAGCCGCTACATCAATAGCAAAAATATCACCTAACTTGAGTAGCAGAGACTCAACCCAATCACGTCTATAATCATAATTCTTTCCCGTAAGCTCATCATTTCCAAATAGACGGGCACGGCGTGTCACTCTTGAACAACAATGGTACCAAGACGTGTCTTCAATGCTCATTTGTGTTCTTCTGGGGCGGGGCATATTAACCTCCTGCTTCTACCAATAACCAAAGTTTAGTAGGCGGATGAAAAACGCACCATTTATTGTGGGTGGCCCTATTTATTTATTTTGCAATTCAGCCAAAAGTTAACACGAAGAAATGTAATAAGCCTTCATTCGAAGGCTAGCTAATTTTGAGGCATTCAATGTTAGCAACCTAATGAACCTCTACAATGACTCTGTCGACTATAGAAAGTGCTGAGTCCATTCCAGAAAGATCACTATGGATATCTCCATCTTGGCCCGAGTGATGACCTCTGCCAGCTAACCCCATCAGATAAAGCCTTTCAGGGTTATCAAAATTAAGAGTTGTTTCATAAACCACGGAGGGCTGCGCAGAGAAACCGCTGCCAGAATAGATAGGATCTGAAGGGAAACGGTCGCTAGAGTAGTACTGGTTAAAATCAAAGGACTGATTCATCTCCAGCTTCAATCTATACCTCCCACTGAGTTCGCTTTCAAGTTTGGTTCGATAGACAAAGTTATCACTCATGGTCGCGCCCGTGTAGGCGTCAGGTATCAGGTTTTCACCATGAGTAACAAACTGCCCCTCCTCATCCCGTATCCCTAATTGATGTAGAAAAACAGGTAAAGATTCCGGCCTTACTCGCTCAGATTTAGATTCAGGCTCTACCACTAAATTAAAGGCATCTTCCATCTTGAAATCTGCTGTACTAAAAGGGTTATCTTTAAAAACAGTGGACTCATCAAGCTTAGTGACCCTATTTTCAAAATTGTTCTTTGCCAGTTTACTAGTCACATACAGAGGTTGAACCAACTCCCCCTCCATGGTTTCTAGCCAGATTGCATACTGAGGCCATAAAAAACTATCCCCAGTTCTTAGCTCTATAGTCAGCTCTTGCCCAGATAAAGATTTATCAGTTTTGTCTACCACAATGTATTGGTAACTCGGCGCTTCACCAAAAGTATCGGCAACTCTCAACTCCATGCCCCATTGATAAAAACGTTTTATGGGTCCATAGCCGTACCAGCTAAGACCGATCAAACTCGCTCCTAAAAACAGCACTAAGGGGAAACTGGCCTTATATCTCGACTTTTTGCCCCAAAACTTCAACGACAGATAGCTCTTTAAGGGAGAGAAGTTATTTTTAAGGTGTAAGATTGCAAATAGCAGCAAGCTAAAACCAAGCACTGTGTGTAGCATCGCCACAGGCATATAGTGGTTTTTAGCAAACATCAGCACAGAGGTGACTAACATAACAATCAAGCAAAGCAGTATCGACAAGCTCACAAGGGCTCGTGGGTTTAACCATCTATTCAACATAACGACTCTATATAAGTGGAAAGTTGAATGACTTTGCTTTGCTAGATTAAACCTCACCACAAAAACTTTCTAAAATTTTATCAAAACATTGATTTTAATTATTAAAATTTACTAGCGGGTGATCTATTTTTAATTGATGTAGCTCAATCTGCTCTCTCGCCGCCATTAAAAACTCATCAGATAACGCCATATTTCCATTTTCACGGTAGAACTCAGCGAGTACTAATTTGGCAGTGCTGATCCCCATAGGGCAAAAAATAGCTCGGTGAAAATTAAGGGTATTTAAAAAAGCGGTTTCCGCCTTTTCCATCTTGCCAGACAGCTGGTAAAGCTTCCCTTTTGCCAATGAAGCATAAGCTAAATACAAACTATCACTCTCTTTAAGGCTATAGGTTAACGACTTGTCTAACTCAAGCATGGCTTTGTCAGCGGCTGTATCAAACAGAGTGATGGCTCGCCAATAATAGAGACGGCCAAGCCTAGCTTGCGACTTGTCTCTTACTTGGGTTATCGCAACATCAAGAAGCTCTCTAGCTCTGCTTAACATCTCTTGCTCAACAAACCATTGAGCGAGTAATAGTCGCACTCGATTGTTGTCTGGCTCTAGCTCCAGCACACTGATTAATAGCTGATTAGCTGCTACCAGTTGCTTCTCTTTTTGTAACGCTATGGCGCGATGAATCATCTCGTTTTTAAGCTCACTTTCAAACTTAACCCTGAGTTGCTCGACCTTGCCACCTTGGTACACCAATACCGTTTTAGCTAAGGATATTAAGGCTTCATCCACATTGTCACTAAACAGAACCCCGACTTTGACATCATGTTGAAAGTGCAGTTTATAACTCAGCTTGTACTCATGCACAGAGCCAGAGAGTTCACTCTCAACAATCAAGTTGGCACCGGTAGTGTTAAAAACATTAGCTAGTTCATCTGCACTGTATGCCTTTGTCCGCTTTATCTGTGATACCAGTGGCAATACATATTCAGTGCTCATCACCTTTGCTCCTCTGCTCAGTTTCCCTATCAACTGATCCATGGCACCTAGGGGCACCCAAAGATGATCTTGACCAGCCACATTATTAACAACAGGTAATACAATCACAGTCCCATCATTGGGAGTCGTAGGTTTGGAGGGAAAAAATAGAAAAATGAGCAAAAGTGATACGGTAAAAAAGTAGAGAGGCAAAGCTTGCTTACTCTTCCCCCAACCAAGTAGTAGACCCAGAGGGTTTTCAGAACCTAAATCAACACTTGGGGTTATTTGTGAAGGTGTGAGGCTTACAGTCTCACTGCAAGGGACACTGTTAACAGTAGCAACCCAGGCATAGCCTTTGCGGGGATAGGTTTGAATAACCTGAATCGGCCCAAATATTTTACGGATCTCACTGATGGTTTGAAACAGAACTTGTTCATCACAAACAACATCGTCCCAGACCTTAGCCAGTAAGCTCTCTTTATTCACGACATTGTCTTGCTGCTTAATAAGCTCAATGATTAATGCCAAGGTTTTTGGGCGTACAGTAACTTGTCGATCATTAAATTGGATCTGATGTGTACTACAACATATAGAGAATCCATCTCCATAGTAGACCTTTGCCACTTAACAACCTCAAAAGTGATGAATGCTTAGGCAAGACAATAAAACAATACGGTAACAATTTGAAGTTAAAGAACTAAAAAGGCACTTAATACCGAGCAATATACAGTGCCTTTCCATATGACAATCATTTAAAAGCGATAACTCATGCCGAAATTGAAGCTGTGTACTTGTAACTCCTGCACTGGGACATATTGATACTCCAGATTTAAACCAAGACCCGATTGAAAACGAACCTCCCAGCCGACAGCACCATAAAAATCGTTGCCACTACTTTCAATACTCTTAACCTCATCACTACTGAAAACGCCTCTAAAGTCATAATCTAGCTGATTGGCACTCATGCCAGCTTTAGCATAGAGATGGTTACTCTCAGAGAGTGGAACTTGCCCATAAACGGCGCCTCTAAAACCTTTATAGCTAATATTATCAACACTAGTAAATACACCAGAAATTGCACTGACTATGCCACCAGTACCAGACATGACACCAGCTTCAAGACCAAAGTGCTCATTAAGCATGTATCGATAATAGATATCAGAACTAAAACTGTCCCCAGCGCTAAATTCCTTGCCATCATTGGACTCAAAATCTTGAGATCCATAGCCGACGCTCCCGCCAATAATATGATCTGATTCACCAGCATAGGCCACAGAACTCATTAGGCAGAAGGCCACCAACAGTACGTTTCTCATATTCATTCCCTTATTGTGAGGTTTAGTCACTCTATTTATGCACTACAACTCAAGTTACATCTGTTAGTAATATTGAGCATAAGTAGCTTACAACTCAAAACAGCAACATTATCAGCAATGCTGCCAAGAAAGCTGTACTGAAACTGAACACATCAAAAAATATCAGGTCACGGGACTATTTTTATTCTTGAGTCTCTGGTGGAGAGAAGAGTTTCCCCCACCTCTGCTTTAGCGTCAGCCCAGATGCAAACGCGTCACTGAACATATCTCGCCATTCGCTAAAAGTCACAACAAGGGGGTTATGGCTATTAATAGGTTTAGTGATCCCATACTCAACGCTCTCCTCCTCTTTAACATAAGTGCCAAATATCTTGTCCCAAACAATCAAGACTCCAGCATAATTTTTATCGATATATTGAGGGTTACGGCCGTGATGCACTCTGTGATGAGATGGCGTATTAATCCTTAGCCAGTAAGCTCTCTTTACTCACCACATTATCTTGCTGCTCAATGATCAATGATCAATTCCAAGATTTTGGGCGCACAATAACTTGGCGTTCATTAAATTGGATCTGATGTGTACTACAACATATAAAGAATCCATCTCAATAGTAAACCTTTGCCACTTAGCAACCTCAAGCTCAAAAGTGATAAAAACTGTAAAGCATTACCTCAAAACTAAAGTTATACGACTAAAAATAAAAGAGTTTATTTAATTAATAACTTTCCTCCTCCAATGTTTTATCTTCAGTTATTCCTCTCAACTGACAACATATCCAGTATCTCTTTGCTTTAGATTCAATATGAATAAAAGAGTTGAATCAGTTATTAAGATCTTTTTATAAGTAATAAATTCAAAGTAAAGCATCTATTTACAATTATATTTCCCCTACCTGTTACATCGTACAGTTTAACGCCCCCCCCCACCTTGTTACTGTTTAGAAAAAGGAGTTTGAATAGAAATAAGCTGAGTAAATATAAGGATATAGAGAAGGTCCAATAAGTCTTATCAATGTTCATACAACAGCACGTCAACTCTATTTTTAAAGCTAGATAATGACAACTTAGTATTAATTAAAGGCAAATTGGAAATGAAGAAATATATTCCTATGATAATTGGCGGTGTGATCCAAGAAGAGAAACTAGAAAATAATAGAGAGCTGACGTTAAGCAGTGACAATAAGGTTTCGCTGCCTATTCTTGACAAGGTTCTTGCCGAAAAAGTCGTTGCACACACTATAGATAATAAATTAACCCTGAATAAAATTGTTAACTTCCTATATACCGTTGGGCAGCGCTGGAAAAGTGAGGAGTACGCACGACGTCGCACTTATATCCGAGACTTACAAAACTTTCTTGGATACTCGAGTGAGATGGCTAAATTAGAAGCCAATTGGATTGCGATGTTGTTATGTTCCAAAAGTGCTCTATATGACATTGTAAGCAATGATTTAAGCTCACAACATATTATTGACGAGTGGCTTCCACAAGGAGACTGCTATGTAAAAGCACTCCCCAAAGGGAGAAGCGTTCACTTACTTGCTGGTAATGTTCCTTTATCGGGTATCACCTCAATTCTTAGGGCGATTCTAACTAAGAATGAATGCGTGATTAAAACCTCTTCAACCGACCCCTTTACAGCAACAGCCTTAGTTTCAAGTTTTATTGATGTAGATTCAGAGCACACTATCACTCGATCAATGTCAGTGATGTATTGGTCTCACAATGAAGAGATCTCATTGCCATTGAAAATTATGAACAGTGCCGATGTTGTTATCGCTTGGGGAGGAGATGATGCCATTAAGTGGGCGATAAAACACACTCCGCCCCATGCAAATATCTTAAAGTTCGGCCCTAAAAAAAGCCTTACTGTTATCGATAACCCTAAAGATTTGACTGCAGCTGCTATAGGGGTCGCTCATGATATCTGTTTTTATGATCAACAAGCCTGCTTCTCCACACAAAGCGTTTATTACATAGGTGAACAGCTAGCTTCATTTATTCATGAACTCGAAAAACAGTTAACTATCTATTCAAAAATATTGCCCAAGGGAACTCAGACTTTTGATGAAAAAGCAGCATTCAGTCTAACTGACAAGGAGTGCTTATTTTCTGGATTCCAAGTTAATAAAGGAGAAAACCAAAGCTGGTTGATCATAAATTCTTCTCTAAATAACGTTGGCAATCAACCTCTCTCTCGCTCTGTATATATCCATCAAGCCAGTGATATCAAAGAGGTACTTCCTTTTGTCAATAAAGGAGCAACACAGACAGTTTCAATATTCCCTTGGAAATCTTCATTTAAATACAGAGACCAACTCGCTGAGCATGGTGCTGAACGTATTGTTGAATCAGGCATGAACAACATTTTTCGTGTTGGAGGTTCACATGACGGTATGCGACCTCTTCAGCATTTAGTGAACTACATATCCCAAGAGAGGCCCTCAAGTTATACAACCAAAGATGTCGCTGTCGAAATAGAACAAACCCGCTATTTAGAAGAAGACAAGTTTCTCGTCTTCGTCCCTTAACTAAGAAAGGAAATGATATGACTAATGAAGATACTTTCTCAACGATTGATCATGCTATCAATCTAGAGACAGGTAAAACGATTCGAGTTTGGGAAACTTTCCCAAAAGATAACTCCTTAGTGAAAAATAACACCATTCTGATTGCTTCAGGCTTTGCTAGAAGAATGGATCACTTTGCAGGGTTAGCAGAGTATCTATCATCGAATGGATTCCACGTTATTCGTTATGACTCTCTGCACCACGTGGGACTAAGTAGCGGTAATATAAATGAATTTTCAATGACAATAGGAAAAAAAAGCCTACTCACAGTCATCGAGTGGCTCAAGAGGCGTAATATTAATAAATTTGGCCTTATCGCCGCAAGTTTATCGGCCAGAATAGCCTATGATGTCGCCAACGAAATTGACCTCTCCTTCTTAGTTACTGCCGTTGGTGTCGTGAACCTACGTGACACCTTAGAGAGAGCCCTTAAATATGATTACCTACAACTCCCAATTGAAGAACTCCCCGAAGATCTTGACTTCGAAGGGCATAATTTAGGCTCAGAGATATTTGTGACTGACTGCTTTAAACATCAGTGGGACACCTTCAACTCAACCAAGAATAAAATGAAAGACTTAAACATTCCCTTCATTGCCTTCACTGCCAATGATGATTCCTGGGTTAAACAAAATGAAGTATTAGAGTTAATAGAAAGTTTGAACCCTGAGAAATGCCAACTGTATTCATTAATTGGAAGTTCACATGACTTAGGTGAAAACCTGGTTGTTTTAAGAAACTTTTATCAGTCAGTAACAAAGGCCGCAATCGCTTTAGACAAAGGCAGCCTAAATCTTGACATTAATATTATCGAACCAAAATTTGAAGATATAACCAGCGTTACGGTTAAAGAACGAAGGTTAAAACATAATATTGAATCTCTTGAGTTGGCTTAAATGATTAAACATACCGTTATTTACAATTAAGGAAAATATTATGAAGTTCGGAAATATTTGTTTTTCATATCAACCCCCTGGGGAAACTCATAAACAGGTCATGGATCGTTTTGTAAGATTAGGTGTTGCATCTGAAGAGCTTGGTTTTGATACCTACTGGACTCTTGAGCACCACTTTACTGAGTTTGGTCTAACAGGAAACCTTTTTGTCGCTGCAGCAAACTTACTAGGTAGGACAAAAACCTTAAATATTGGAACCATGGGAGTTGTGCTCCCAACGGCCCACCCAACACGTCAACTAGAAGATCTCTTATTACTGGATCAGCTTTCTAAAGGTCGTTTTAACTTTGGGGTTGTTCGTGGCTTGTACCATAAAGACTTTAGAGTGTTTGGTGTCAATATGGAGGAATCAAGGAGCATCACACAAAATTTCCATGAGATGATTATGGAAGGAACACAAACAGGGAGAATCGGCTCGGATAGTGAACACATTGAGTTTCCAGAGGTCGAGGTTTATCCCACTGCTTATTCTAGTGAAATTGCAACCTGCATGACCGCTGAATCAGCAAGCACAACCGAATGGTTAGCCAAAAAGGGTCTGCCAATGGTACTCAGTTGGATCATTCCAACCAATGAGAAAAAAGCCCAGATGGAGCTCTACAATGAGATAGCACTCGAACATGGTCATGATATAAGCAAAATTGATCACTGCATGACCTTTATATGCTCAGTCGATCACGATAAACAAAAAGCACGGGAGGTATGTCGTGCCTTCCTAACTAATTGGTATGACTCATATGTTAATGCCACCAATATATTTAATGACAGTAATCAAACTCGTGGCTACGACTACCACAAAGGCCAATGGCGAGACTTTGTTTTAAAAGGTCATACAAACACAAACAGACGTGTTGATTATAGCCATGAAATTAACCCTGTAGGCACACCTGAGGAGTGCATCGAAATTATTCAACGCGATATCGATGCCACAGGTATTACCAATATAACGTGTGGCTTTGAGGCAAATGGCAGTGAGGATGAAATTGTCGCCTCTATGGAACGTTTTATGACACTCGTCGCTCCTTTTTTAAAAGAGCCTAATAACGGTTAATTCGTAGATTTTATTTAGTAAGGAATACACTATGAAATTTGGATTGTTTTTTCTCAATATTCAAGTTGATGAGTCTAGCGCAGAAGAAACCTTAGATAATATGGTAAAAACTGTAACACTTATTGATTCTGATGAATATTATTTTGATAAAGTCCTCATTAATGAACATCACTTCTCTAAAAACGGCATTATTGGTGCACCAATCACTGCAGCCGGCTTCCTACTAGGATTGACCAATAAATTACATATAGGATCACTAAATCAGATAATTACGACTCATCACCCAGTACGTATAGCAGAGGAAGCTAGCTTACTCGATCAGATGTCTGAAGGGCGCTTCATTCTTGGTTTTAGCGACAGTGAAAACAAGTTTGAGATGGCTTTCTTTAAACGCCAACTCTCCTCTCAACAGCAGCAATTTGAAGCCTGCTACGACATTATCAATGATGCGCTAACAACAGGCTTTTGCCATCCACAAAATGACTTTTACGACTTTCCTAAAGTTTCAATCAACCCACACTGCGTTAGTGAGAATGGGCCTGAACAATATGTGCTAGCAAGCAGTAAAGAGGTTGTAACATGGGCAGCAAAAAGAGCGTTACCTTTAACCTTTAAATGGGAGGACTCTCTTACAGACAAAGAGCGCTACGCCAACCTATATAATGAAACAGCCAAGCTTTTCAATGTTGATGTATCAAACGTTAACCACCAGCTCACACTTATCGCTAACTTAAACGACGATGGAGATATCGCTCGTCAAGAGGTGAAACAGTATCTAAAAAGTTATATTACGGAAAGATACCCTGATATTGATCATGCTGAAAAAATTAATACGATCATAGAGGAAAATGCCATCGGCACTAATGATGATTACTATGAGTCGAGTTTATTAGCTATTGACAAGACAGGTGCAAAAACCATTTTGCTCTCATTTGAATCAATGAGAGACCAAAATAAGGTTAAAAATATCATTGATATGGTTAACCAGAAAATCTTCAAGAACCTTAATTAACCCAACAAAAATGAAATGGCAGATAAATACTGCCATTTCACCTTAACTCGACTTTAATCCAATGAGTAGATTTATATGGCTATTCTAAAACCCATTGAAAAATGCGATATCATTGCAAGTTCAGAAATTGACGATCTTATTTTTATGAGTTCCCCACAAGAGTGGACATTTGAAGAACAAAAAGAGATCCAAGATAGGCTTGTTCGAGAATCATTTGATTACCATTACAATAGAAATGAAGATTATAGACAGTACTGTATCACTCAACATATTAACGAAAACATTCTTTCCATTGATGATATCCCAGTATATCCAACATCGGTGTTTAAACACTTAAGACTACACACAGCTAATGAATCCGAAATTGAAAATTGGTACACAAGTAGCGGTACTAGCGGTGTAAAAAGTCATATCGCCCGTGATAGGCTGAGTATCGAAAGGTTACTTGGCTCAGTCAACTTTGGAATGAAGTATGTTGGTGATTGGTTCGATCATCAAATGGAGTTAGTCAATCTTGGACCAGATCGCTTCAACACAAATAATGTTTGGTTTAAATATGTTATGAGTTTGGTTGAGTTGCTTTATCCAACTGAATTTACAGTAGATGACGACCAAATTGACTTTAAAAAAACCGTAGATAGTCTATTTCGCATTCACAGCACAACCAAAGATATTTGCTTAATTGGCCCCCCTTATTTCATCTTTCTTTTATGCCAATATATGAAAGAAAATCGTATTGAGCTAAATGCAGGAACTCGGCTACATATCATCACTGGCGGGGGATGGAAATCCAATCAAAGTGAATCGTTAAACCGTCATGATTTCAATCAAATGCTAATGGGGACTTTTCATCTAGCAAATGAAAATCAAATACGTGACACTTTTAACCAAGTTGAATTAAACACCTGTTTTTTTGAAGATAAATTTCAAAGAAAACATGTTCCCCCTTGGGTTTATGCCCGTGCTCTCGACCCTGTAACATTAAAGCCTGTTCCAGAGGGAGAGCAAGGGTTACTCAGCTATATGGATGCATCCTCTACTGGCTATCCAGCTTTCATTATCACTGACGATATCGGAACTGTTCAACACATAAAGGCACCTGATCCATATCCAGGAACAACAATTGAAATAATACGAAGATTAAGCACTCGAGCACAAAAAGGGTGTGCACTCTCTATGTCCAATTCAATAAAAGGCAAAGCGACATTAAGGATGGATGTATGATCATTGATTGTAAGATATCAAAAATTGAATCGGCCAAAAACAATATATACAAGGTATATATTTCACCTGAACAGAATATTGATTTCAAAGCAGGTCAATACATTTTTATTAAATTAAATGATAAAAAGACACCATTTTCTATTGCAAACTGTCCTACAGAAAACAAAATTATTGAGCTACATATTGGAAGTTCAAATCAAGATAGCTCATCGACATCGATAGAATACTTTGTAGATGCATTAGTTAACAACAGTAAGTTTGAGATCGATGCACCACATGGTGAGGCATGGCTTCGAACTAACAATTATAAACCTATATTATTAATTGCCGGTGGCACTGGTTTATCCTATATCAACAGTATTCTTAAAAACTGCCTTAATCGAGGCTTTATCCAGCCTATCTATCTCTACTGGGGGGTCAAAAATATTGATTTCCTCTATGCTGATGAAGAGCTCACACAGTTATCAAACAAACACTGCAACTTACACTATATACCTGTCATTATCGAAGATGAGCAAGCGGTATGGCTTGGCAAGAAAGGAACCGTGATTGATGCTGTTATGGAGGATTTCACAGATTTAACTCCGTTTGATATTTATGTTTGTGGACCATATCAGATGGCTAAGGCTGCAAAAGAGCGGTTAGTTTCAGAAAAAAAAGCAAACTTTGAGCAGATGTATGCCGATGCCTTTGCTTATATAAAGTAAAAGCTCAAGATATACAGCAGGAAGCTAAGTATTGAGCTAAGAGTGCGAACCAACCACAAGTATCTATATTCTCTTTAAAGTGAACAAACACTATTGGTAACTCCAATAGTGTTTTACCTAGAATTGCACTGACTATGCCGCCAGTATTAGACATGGCCCCAGTTTCAAGACCATATCTTTAAGGCCATAGTTTTAAAGCCATAGTACTCATTAAGCATATATCTATAGTTAATATCAAAACTAAAACTATCACCAACGAGCAAAGTGATCTTCGGTGAGTCCCAACACATTATTTAGAATATGTTTAACGCCTGAGTTATCGATAATATAACCTGAGTAGTACCCGATGTACTGCCTAAAATTACTCTTCAACAGGAGTAAATTGAGCTTCTCTTGCCTGCAATTTAGCGAGCTAAAGGTAAGCTCCACCTGACCATTACCCGAATAAATTCGCCACGACTCACCCTGTGTCCCCCCTTGGGCTTCGCCTCTTAAGCGGCCAAAGTCAAAATGCACAGGACCTAGTAGGTGCCTCTCCCCATTGACCCAAAATACATTTTCATTACAGCCAGTTTCATTGACCCCCGCCGCCAGATTCAAGCCGATAATCCCCTCATCACTATGGGCATTGATACATGCCCAGCGCCAACTGGTTTCTCGGCGCATATAACCAGCGGAGAAGTCATAACTTGCTAACGCTCGGTTCAAAGGTTGGGGCTCGTCATTGACGGTAAGCTGACCCTTGAGTGTTAATCCATTATGTTTCTGGGTGTAGGTCCAACCGCTATATCCGGTTGGATTGCACATGACCATGGGTAAACTCAATACTGGCGGTGACAGAGTTAACTCAGCATGAATGGTGGAAGTATTGATAGATAGAGACCAGATCCCCTCATGCAAGTTAAATACGACTGCGCCCTTACCTCCTGATATTTTGGCCGTTCCCTCCATAGGCGAGGGCGTTAAACTGTAACCTAAGCCCAAAGGTTTTAACCAACTGGTCTCCACCAATCTGTTCTTCTTGATATCAAAGAGGTAACAAAATGCACTGCCCACATAGCGAATATCGGCAATGGCAACGCCAATGATAAAGTGAGGTGTGACTATGCTGACAAATTGGAACTGTTTGTAATGAAAATAACGAGCTAAGTTAGAGGCTTGTCTATCCATCTCATTAAAGTACTTAAATTTATCTAGTGCTAAGGATGATACTGGACCATCAAAATGACCGAAAATGGGTTTACCTCGACTATTAATAATTTCCTCCGGCGCAATTACTGTTTTAATCATTGCTGCCTGAGCCTGAGAAATCCCCATTGAATACTTCCAGTTAGAACTTGAACTTTACTCTAACTTGATTGGCTTTGAGGTTAAAGTCAATAACTCCTATAAGCTTATTGTTCAGTCCAAAAAACGATAATCTAGAACGGATAATTAATCCCGAAGTTATAACTTCTCAACGTCAAGTTACTCATCGGCACATGTTGATACTCAGCATTTAAAGCGAGTCCGTTTCGAAACCTAAACTCCCAACCTATTGCACCATAAAATCCATTATCCGTTTCACTAACACTCACAGTTTCCTTATCTTGACGAACATTATAATCAACCCATTGGTAAGCTGTACCAGCTTTAGCATAAAGGCTATTACTGATACCCAGTGGCAATCTGGCATATGCCGTGGTTCGTAAACCACGATAACTTAGCCCTTTCACGTCATTCCAGATATCCGACAAGATGCTAAAAGCACCACCAGAACCTGACATTCCACCAACTTCAATTCCAAAATTATCATTGACCATATGGCGGTAATACAGATCGAAAGTGACACTGTCACTGAAACTTGCTTGACCATACTTTTCGGTTTCAAACTCATGAAAACCATAGCCTAAAGTTCCGCCAATATAGTGACTAGAGTCCCCTGCATTTGCTGCTTGACTAAAAGTAAGAAATGAAGCTAAAAGTGGCAATGAAATAGAAAGTGATTTAATCATTTATACATTAATGTTGAGAACTGATGTCAATGACATTAACAGAAGCGAACTGTACCCAATCTTAACCAAACTCCAAATCCTTTAGCTCTGGAAAGCAGTACTAATTCTGGTATGCTGATGCCACTCAGTTTTGTTCATTTAATTTAAGATAAACACCACTATGAAATCTCTTTTTCTATCATTAATTGCGCTAGTTGTTCTATCGGGCTGTGCTTCTCAAATGCCAAGCCACATTGCACTCAACCCTCAAATACCCGATATCCAAACTCAATCTCACTCCTTGCAGCCTCTGGCACTGGAAACCATAGATACCCGTCCAGCCAACTTTATCGTTCGATTCAATAATGGCGATGAGGCAGCTAAGCTAGTGAGCCCGTCTGAAGCGCCAAGAAGGCAGATGGATGAGGTGTTTCGTGAGGGATTAATCAAAGCTGGATATCAGGTTACTCCCAGCTCAATGAAACAGGTACAGTTTCAATTAGAGCAGCTATTAACCGACGTTAACGACACCACTTTTGGCTATGAAGCTAACAGCAATATTGTGATCAATGTGATTGCAAAAAATGATCGCGATACACTCACCAAACGCTATACCGCCCGTAACACAGTAACAGGGCCATTTAGTGCAGACTTTGCCACCCTTGAGCTTGCCATTAATAAACTGCTTGATGAGCTAAGCAGTAAAATTTTAACCGATCCTGAACTCAATACTTTTATTCAGCAGTGATTGCCAACAAATTAATAATAACAAGGAAGCCCTATGATCCGCTTATTCAACGCCTTCATTTTACTCTGTTTAAGCCAAAGTGCCTTAGCTGTCGATATTCAGCCCAACACCCTCTATCCCAAAGTGCAACTTGACACGAGTATGGGTAAAATAGTGGTAGAGCTCGATAGAACCCGAGCGCCAATCACAGTCGATAACTTTCTCACCTATGTGGTAAAAGGTCACTACGATAAGACACTGTTTCACAGGGTCATTGCCGAATTTGTTGTGCAAGGCGGCGGATTAGATCTTAAGCAGGAGGAGCGTCCAGTTGACGCTCCTATTATCAATGAGTCTGGCAACGGCTTATCTAATAGCTTTGGCACAATTGCGATGGCGCGAGATCAAAATCCCCATTCCGCAACCAGTCAGTTTTACTTCAACGTTGCTGAAAACCAGAGGCTAGACCCATCATCGAGACGCTGGGGATACGCGGTATTTGGTGAGGTGATCGAAGGTGAGGAGGTACTCACTGCCATGTCGAATGTTGAGACAGGACACAATGCAAAACTTAAATGGCCTGACTTTCCGATAAAAGAGATCATATTAGAAAAGGCAACGCTACTACCCAGAGACTAATGTTTATCTGTTTCGTTCAATAATAATCATTATTTTTCACAAATAATGGGCAAGCCGTTCCCATTTAGTTCTATACTGAATTGGCACGAATAATAAGGAGGCGAACGATGACACCTAACGAGTTCATCGACAATAAAGCGCCCCAGCTGGCCCAATATGGAAAAGCGTTTCTGAGTAATCAACTCGATTTTAATGAGGTACAGCTATATCTATGGGACACCCTAGAGGAGTGGCAACAGTTCAATCATCAGGGTGATGCGCAAACGGACATGGAGCGAGTTTTTTGGCACCTATTGCATGCTTTTGACAAATGGCCCGACTGGATGATCCGCGGCAATCAATATCTACGTAAACAGATAGATGAATGTTGTGATTTTCTCAGTATCGGCGGTCAAATACCCAAAGGATGCATAGGTATCAGACCTAGCTTAATACCATAGTAAGCAAAATCCGGATACCTATCCGGATTTTTTATGCCTAAATCATAGCCCTATCCCACTTTTACCTTGAACCAAACAACCCTCCCCCTTAAGCTAACCCCAATGACAACTCAGAATTTTTTTTATGCCTCCAGTCGCTAGCTCACCGCTTTCCCAAATAAAAGAAGCGCTCTCCATCTATAGCCATAAAAGGGTACTGGTTTTACTCCTACTAGGTTTCTCAGCCGGCTTACCTTTAATGCTAGTATTCTCAACCCTCTCTTTTTGGTTACGAGAAGCTGGTATTGATAGAACCGCAATTGGTTACTTTAGCTGGATTGCACTCGCCTACGGTTTCAAGTGGGCCTGGTCCCCCTTAGTCGACAGACTCTCGCTGCCTATCTTCACCCGGCTATTAGGTCGCCGACGAGGTTGGATGCTGTTTGCACAGATACTGTTAGTCACTGCAATCTTAGGCATGTCATTTAGCGACCCCGTTAAGGACTTGGAGCGCCTCGCTCTCTTCGCCTTAATGGTGGCTTTCGCCTCAGCAACTCAAGATATTGTGATTGATGCCTTTCGTATCGAATCTGCACCAGAGAAGATGCAAGCCGCACTTGCTGCGGCCTATCAAGTTGGCTATCGCAGCGCCATGATTGTCGCGACAGCAGGTGCGCTCACCATTGCCGCTTGGGTAGAGCCAAGCAGTGATGCCTATAGTCTGTTGTCATGGCAAACCGCTTACTTAATCATGGCAGGACTCATGTCTGTGGGGATTCTCACCACGCTAATGAGTAAAGAGCCACAAGTTGAAACTAAGCTTGCCGATGAGAAAGAGTTGGCGATTAAGAGTGAGTTTAATCAGCGCTATCCTAAAGCCATTGCAGGAACCCTATCTTGGTTTTACACCGCAAGCGTGCTGCCCTTTATAGATTTTTTTAAACGTTATGGACATAACGCCATTCTCATTTTGCTGCTTATCTCCTGTTACCGGATCTCAGACATAGTGATGGGGATTATGGCCAATGTTTTCTATGTAGATATGGGATTTGCTAAAGATGAGATAGCTGCGATAAGTAAAGTCTACGGTCTCATTATGACCTTAGTCGGAGCGGGATTTGGTGGGGTACTACTCGCCCGTTATGGCACCATGAAGGTTCTATTTCTAGGTGCGCTGCTTGTGGCCGTGACGAATTTACTCTTCGCTTATCAGGCCATGATTGGCTATAACGTGCCGTTTTTAACCTTAGCCATCTCAGTCGATAACTTCAGTGCAGGTATCGCAACCGCCGCCTTTATTGCATATCTATCAAGCCTAACCAGTACCGGATACAGTGCGACTCAATATGCTCTGCTCTCCTCAATTATGTTGCTTTTCCCTAAGTTTATCGCAGGCTTCTCCGGTGCCTATGTCGATACTTTTGGCTATATCAACTTCTTTATCGCCGCCAGCATCATAGGTCTTCCAGTACTTTGGTTAGTGCATATCGTCGATAAGCGAACGAAACATGACAGTGGCATGGTTGAGCAAACAGATAAACAAGTTTACGAGCAGGAGCGATAACCGTAACAAGTGACTACTTTAAATATAAAACCAAAATGAAACAGCTAGAAGCCAAGCTACAGGACTCTGAAAAAGTAAAAGTCATTGATGAGTTAGACAGTGTGAAACACCGCTTGGTCGTGCTCGAAAAGCTAATAACAGATAAGGGCTACGAAGTGAATGAAGAGATCCGAAAGCTTTAATACCAATCAGTATAATTTACTGTTTTAACTTAAATAACAAAAAACGCTTAAGATGCTCTCCCTTAAGCGTTTTTATCTTAATTTTTTCTGCGAAAAAAATTAATCTCGGAAGTTATTAAACTGGAATGGCTGATCTAAGCCTGACTCTCGAGCCAGTGTCATAACAGCTTGTAGATCATCACGCTTCTTACCTGTGACACGAACAGAGTCGCCCTGAATTGAAGATTGTACTTTCAACTTGCTGTCTTTAATTATCTTCACCAGCTTCTTAGCTGTCAGAACCTCAATCCCCTCTTTAAAGCGAACCTTTAATGAGAACGTCTTGCCACTGTGTACCGATTTATCATCCACATCCATCGAAGCGGGATCGACATTACGCTTACTCAGCTGCATACGTAAAATATCAACCAGCTGCTGACACTGAAAATCATCTTCAGCAGAGAGTGTTACCACATGGTCTTTGTATTCAATGCTTGCATCTTTACCACGAAAATCGAAACGACTCTTAAGTTCACGAACCGAGTTGTCTACCGCATTTCTTAATTCAACTTCATCGACTTCTGAAACTATATCCATTGAAGGCATTTCATGGGCCCTATTACTAGATTGATCGTGGCGCTAGTTTACCTCAGTTACCTAGCAAGTGGAATCGGACTAACCGCTATGGAAAAGTGGGTGACAAGGGGGCTGCATTTTCCTATTATGACCCAAATAACAAAAAGCTTCTGACCCAGTGATATCTAAACGAAATATATTCAAATTAGCCCTGATAGCCGCCTTAATCGCGATCAGTTATCTGGTCTTCTCCCGACCTAGCTATCCTCAGCTTATCCCTCATATGGACAAGGTTGGACACTTGGTTAGTTTCTTCTGCCTATCCTATCTAACCTACTTGGCTTTCAAACCCAGATGGGGGTTTCTTGCCATAACACTTGCTTGTTATGCTATCTTCATCGAGTTAGTTCAGTATTGGCTCCCCTACCGAAGTGCATCACTGGCTGACTTTGCTGCCGATATGCTTGGCGTTCTGCTCTTCTATTTTTGCCATTGGAGCTACCTAAGGTATTTTCAAGCATCCCACCTATCAGAGCCAGAGTAGTTAAGGCAATAAGCATGAATGAAGTAGAGTTCAAAGCAGATCCTAAGGTGGCTATTCTAGGAGCTGGTGCCATTGGCCAGCTGCTGTATCATCAGCTATCCGCTGCAGGTACCTGTCCTTACTTTATTACTAGAAAAGAGACATTGAGTAAGCAAACGCTTACTTTCACCTCCCTTGAAAACAAGGTTAGTGACTCAGAAGCTCAACTCCTCTCCAGCGCAACTCAGTTACACTCAGATGATCAACTTGCCAGCACATTAGCTGGCACAGAGCTCATCATAGTGTGTGTTAAGGCTTATCAAGTCAGAAGCGCCATCGATGCTATCCTCTCACGGCTACCTAAACAGTGTCATATCCTACTGCTCCATAACGGAATGGGCCCACACCTTGAAGTCGCCAAACAGCTATCAACTCAAGGACTAAGTGTCGGCACCACTTCTCAAGGTGCGCTCAAACTCGCCCCTTGGCATATACAACAAACTGGTTCAGGTAGCACTCAGTTCGGTCATGTGAGCGGCTCAAAACTGCCAGAAACACTCAAAGCGCTATTGCTAAATGCCATTACACACAGCCAATGGTGCGATCCCATATTACCGCTGCTTTGGCAAAAATTGGCCATCAATGCAGTGATTAACCCGCTGACCGCCATTGAACAGTGTCGCAACGGTGACTTAGCAGCTCCCCACTATCAGACAATGCAGGGTAAAATCATCTCAGAGCTTGTTGAGGTCGCCCATGCTGATGGAGTAGAACTCGACAAGTTAGTGCTCACAAACCGAATAGATGAGGTGATAAAGCTCACCGCCAATAACTTCTCCTCCATGCATCAAGATGTGGCAAATAAGCGGCAAACAGAGATAGAGGCCATCAGCGGTTATATTATTAAACGAGCAGCCATTCATGGGCTTACATCAGAGGCCAATCAGCAGCTTTTCGAGCAAGTAAAAGTCCTCGAGTCCCGCTACCTCAGTTAAGCCCCATTGAGATAGACCTCAAGCTTAAAACTCAGTATTTTTCTCAACAACTAGAAATAGCCATAATTAGCCTCGAGTAAATTAGCCCTAGACGCCATACTTCTTATCTGTCTACTATGATGGAATAATAAATAGACAGATATCATGGTAGAGTTTATGAAAAGAGAGCAATGGAACTCGCGAATAGGCTTTATTCTCGCCGCCGTAGGCTCGGCAATTGGACTGGGGAATATTTGGCGCTTCCCCTATATGGCCTACGAGAATGGTGGCGGAGCCTTTTTTATCCCCTACCTTTTCGCCATGCTTTCAGCCGGGATCCCATTTATGATAATGGAGTTCAGTCTAGGACATAAACTCCGAGGCGCTTCACCTAAAATTTTCTCTAAATTAGGTGAAAACTATGGGCTCAGGCTCGAATGGTTGGGCTGGTTTCAGGTCTTTATCGCCGCCATTATTGCTATCTACTATGTAGCTGTTATCGGTTGGGCTATCTCCTTTTTCAGCTTCTCATTTGATCAAAGCTGGGGGGGCGACACCAACGCCTTCTTCTTTGGCGAATACCTTAAAATTGGCGACCACTCCCCCACCAGCCTAGGCGGTTTTCAACTGCATATCGCCATCCCTATGGCCATTGCTTGGTCGATCACCTTTATGGCCATATTTACTGGTGTAAAAGGGGGCATTGAGCGAGCCAGTAAGATAATGATGCCACTGCTCTTTTTTATGGTATTAATATTGATTGGACGAATCGTCTTTCTACCTGGCGCCCTAGAGGGACTTAACTACCTGTTTCAACCTGACTTTAGTAAAATCATGGATGCAAAAGTCTGGTCAGCAGCTTACGGGCAGATCTTCTTCACTTTAAGTGTTGGCTTTGCCATCATGTTGGCCTATTCGAGCTACCTTCCTGAAAAGTCAGATATTAATAACAACGCCTTTATGACGGTGCTGATAAACTGCGGCTTCTCAATACTTGCAGGGGTACTCATCTTTGCCATCTTAGGTTATATGGCACAGGAGCAGGCAAAGCCCCTAACCGAAGTGGTCTCATCTGGGGTCGGTTTGGCTTTCGTCACCATCCCCGCAGCAATTAACTTACTTCCAGCCCCCTACATTTTTGGCCCACTCTTCTTCTTTGCCTTAGTCGTTGCGGGGTTAAGTTCCCACATATCGATTATTGAAGCGGTCACCTCCGCCCTGATTGATAAACTCTGTATGCCACGTAAAAAGGCGGCCATCATAGTGTGTGGCAGCGGCTTTATTATCTCCATGGCGTTTGCCACCAATGGCGGATTACTGCTACTGGATCTAGTTGATTACTTTATTAATAATGTCGCCCTACTCTTTAGCTGCTTTGCAGAGCTGATAATACTGGCTTGGCTGTTTAAGATTGCCGATGTTCGAGAATACGCGAATCGAATATCTGATTTCACCATTGGCAGCTGGATGGATCTCTGTCTGCGCTTTATCAGTCCCGCCATGTTAGCGATTATCTTAGTTAAAAACCTGATCAACACGGTCAACAACGGTTATGGTGATTACCCCATTACAGATCAGCTGATATTGGGCTGGGGACTTATCGCCTTTATGTTGTTTGTCTCCCTTATCATCAATCTAGCATCCAACAAGGAGGAGCTATGAGTACTGGCGCCTTAATCATGATGACATTAGCACTACTGATAACCTGGGGCGGCGCAGGGGTATGCATCGCTATTGCGATGAAAAAATCCAAAACTTAATCCAGTATAAAAAGCCCCTTTCGGGGCTTTTTATTACTCAAGCAAGCTGACTTGCTCGATATCATTATCACGATACCACTCATCCAGTAGTGCAAGTAAATGCGCTCGTCGCTTAGGCTCTAACTGCTCAAGATTGACCTGCTCAGCGATGTCATTGCTTAGGTTGTATAACTCCACCCTATCTTGCTCGTAAAAATGCAATAGTTTCCAATCTCCCACACGAATAGCGGCACTTGGCTTGTTACCGCTGCCATGATAATGCGGATGATGCCAGACTATGACTCGCTGCTTAGCAAGTTCAGGCTCCTCATCCAATAAGAAGATATCTGAGCCATCAATCCCCTCTGGGATCTTAGCACCAGCAACATTAGCCAATGTTGGATAGAGATCAGCCGATGTCGTCAAGGTATCGTGCTGACTCTGAATTTGCTGACCGGGTTGATGAATAAGCAGAGGAATACGCACTCCCCCTTCATAGACCCAACCTTTACCAGAGCGCAGTGGTAGATTGGCAGTCGATGTTACTCTTTCATCCCCCTGATGACGTGTTGAGAAACCACCATTATCAGAGGTTAGTACCACCAAAGTGTTCTTATCTAGCCCCTGCTTTTCAAGCGACTCAAGTATACGGCCAACAGACTTGTCTACCGCCCAGATCATGGAGGCGTAGTTGGCATCGACTTGATTTATCTGAGTTCGGCTTTGATGGCCCTTATCGATTAGAAAAGCTTTCTCACCTGCCACGGTATTGGTTTTCTCCTTAAAGTAAGCCAACTTATCAGGCCCCGCCTGCAGGGGAGTATGCACCCCGTAATATGACAAGAGGGCAAAAAAAGGTTTCTCATGCTTTTGAGATAAAAAGTCTATGGTTTCATCGGTCAGCCGCTTAGTCAGGTGCTCACCTTTGTTACGATTCGGAAGATTAGGGTTTTTATAGGGATCATAATACCCACCAGGTGGAGAGCCACGATGCATGCCACCAATATTGATATCAAAACCTTGATCTGTCGGTAGGTAGCCCTCACCTCCCATATGCCACTTCCCCGCAAAAAAAGTCTCGTAGCCTTGGGATTTAAAGGCTTCGGCTAAGGTGAGTTCAGTTAATGCCAAGTGATCTGCTTTCCACGGTTCCTTCAACTTAGGAGACTTAGCTTTATAACCTGGAAAATGGGTCGTAATTTTGAGTTTACTGGGGTGTTTTCCCGTCATTAAGGCTGCACGAGAGGGAGAACAAACAGGGGATGAGGAGTAAGCTTGAGTATAGAGCCGACTCTGTGATGCTAAAGCATCTATGTTTGGAGACTCGTAATATTGACTGCCATAGGCGCCCAAATCTGTCCATCCAAGATCATCTATCAGCAGGACAAGCACGTTTTGATCAGCGCCATTAGATGACTTCTCAAGTTGCAATTCAGGTTTAGAGTCAGCAAACGCACAGAAGCTGACAAGGCTTACTAATAAAAGAGGATAGTGTTTCTTCATCACAACAGATCCATATTATCAAATTAACATCATAGCTGGGCTCGATTAAGCCCTGCTAAACACAGAGATTTACTTAACTTCTAGCTGCTCCCAATAACGTTTGTCCCAGCCAGCTGGCTTTGCCAACGTATCAAACCAGACTTTGTAATCCGCAGTCAGTTGCTTCACAACTTGAGGATGCTTATTGGCAATATCGTGGTGCTCAGCATGATCTGTACTCACATTAAACAGCTCAGTCTTCTTGCTATCGGCCCAATATCTAAGCATCCACTCACCACTTCTGACGGCCCAAGCAGGCTCTGCGGTGGATTTGTCATCAATCTTCTTCCCCTTGGCATCACGAATGAATCCCCAGTGATGAGACAACTGACTTGCCCAGAAAAGCTGACGCTCATCCTCTTCAACCCTCTTCAGCTTAGGCAGTAAATTGTTTCCATCAAGATTGTCTGATAAATCCACACCAGCAGCTGCGAGAGCAGTCGGTATCAAATCCATTGAAGAGATAACGGCATCATCAACACGCCCACCATTAACTAAGGCTTTAGGCCCCCAAATGACGACAGGAACCCTAGTACCGCCTTGCCATACCTGTCCCTTATAACCGGTAAAAGGGGCATTGGCAGGTAGAGGGAAAGGCTTACCACCCGGCGCACCATTGTCACTTAGAAACATGATGATGGTGTTGTCTAGCTGACCATTACTGTCCAACTGCTTGATAATTTTGGCCACTCCTTGATCTAACGCGTAGAGGTAGGAGTAGAAATAATCCAGATATCGATCACCACTGTTAAAAGGTGCCTGATACTCTTTGGGAGCTGCCTTATTTAAGGGGCCGTGTACGGCGTTATAAGCCATATAGAGGAAGAAAGGCTTACTCTTGTCTTGGTTAATGAAATCAATAGCATGATTGGTCAGCTGATCGGTCAGATAGCCTTCAGCCTTCACAGGTTTACGATTAAGTTCGAGAATTTTGGAGTCATAATAGGGGGTGCCTGAACGGTCAAAACCGAAAAAGAAATCGAACCCACGATCTAGCGGGTGCTGAGCTAACGTATAAGAGGCTTTTTTCTCTCCCTTTGTCAGATGCCACTTACCAACAGCGCCAGTACGGTAACCCGCTTTACGGAAGTTGTTTGCCAGTACATTTTCCTCAACGGGTAAACCAGCAGCCTTAACATCTGCATTATTATATATACCAAACCTTTGCGGGTAGCGACCAGTCATCAAGGCTGCTCGGCTAGGACCGCATAATGGGCTAGGAACATAAGCATTAGTAAAGCGAACCCCTTCATTGGCTAATTGAGTTAAGGTTGGCGTCGCTTTTTTTGCGTAAGAACGAGCAAGCTCTGGTTTATGACGCTGACTATCCCGTTTAAGATTTTGAGGGTTATAGCTATCAGCTGTTGCCAAGTCCAGGTTCATGGCCACATGACCAAATCCCATGTCATCAGCCAACACGATGACAACATTGGGCGGTGTCTGCTGCGCTGCTATAGCTGAGCTACCAAGCATCAGACCCATCAAGCTCCAGCGTAAGGAGGTTATTAAACTCATGACTTCTCTCTTTCGTTGCTATCATTATCATTTAGGTTTGAAGATTCACCTTAACAATTAAATACTATTTATAACACATAAAGGTCAGGGCTTTACCTTTTTTTACAAATCAGCCACATTTAGATCTACCTGTGTAGTGTGGCACTAGAGCCCTTATCACCTAAACAACTTAACCGACTAATTAATAAAACAATAAATTAATAACCGACTTATATTCCAGTCAAGATCTCCTTGGCGATAGATTCCCTGACAGGGTGATTTAAAAGCGGACAAGCAATGAAATATTTAACAAGTGTATGGTTCTTCCTCTATAAAATATATATGATAATTAGAAAATAATAACATCTTGGCAGTCGTTCCTCTTGCAGGTATTGGTTGCAAAAGACTTGGAGTCATTGTGCTGCGTTTCTCTATTCTCATCATGCTAATCTTATCCCTTGAGCTCTCTGCCTCAGAAAAAGCGCAGCCAAAAAGTAATGCTAGCTGCATCGGCTGCCACCAACCGGAAGCTGGCCATTGGCAACAATCTGATCATGCTAAAGCGATGGCAATTGCAACTGAAGCCAATGTACTGGGCGATTTTTCCTCAGTCGACATCAAGCACTATAGCCAGAAAGCTCATTTTCACCGCAAGAGTGGAAAATACTTTGCCGATATCAGCTATGACAAAACTGAAAAGCAGCAGGGTAAAGCTAAACAAAGCTTTGAGGTAAAATACAGCTTTGGCCACTACCCCTTGCAGCAGTATCTGGTTGAGACAGGCAAAGGAAAGCTACAGGTGTTGCCATTTGCATGGGACAGCCGACCAAAAACTCAAGGTGGACAGAGGTGGTACCATAACTATCAAAATGAGGAGATCGCTCCCAACGACAGACTACATTGGAGACAACCACTACAGAACTGGAATGGCATGTGCGCTGATTGTCATTCTGACGGACTCAAACGACACTTCTCTTTAAATGAGCAATCTTTCGATACCCAATGGGATAATATCAATGTCGGTTGCCTATCCTGCCACGGGGATATGTCGGCCCATAGCCAAGCGCAAACAACCAAGAGTCGTAGCCCAAGTAAGTTATCACTCCGCGATAACCCCATGCATAGAGACGATAAAGGAGTATGGAAACGAAAAGTCGAGGAAAAGGTAGCCACTTGGCACGGAGAGCCCAGAGATAACCGCTTTATGGAAACCTGCTTCGCCTGCCACTCCCTAAGATCGCCACTAACCGACGGAATAGAAGCGCAAAAGCCGTTTCTGGATCAATTCTCCCCTAGATTTATCAATGCCCCCAGCTATTATCCTGACGGCCAAATTAAGGAGGAGGTCTATGTGTATGGCTCCTTTATGCAGAGCAAGATGCAAGCTGCTGGCGTCAACTGCCTAGATTGCCATGATAGCCATACCATGAAACTTAAAGCTGAAGGGAATAATCTCTGCCTGCAGTGCCATAGCCCAGCGCACTTTAATACTCAAGAGCACCTTCACCACAAAGCGGGAACCGCCGGCAGCCAATGTGTCGATTGCCATATGCCGCAAACTCGCTATATGGGCGTTGATGATAGACGAGACCATAGCTTTAGTATTCCGCGCCCTACATTGAGCAAACAAACGAGCTCGCCTAATGCCTGTAATCGTTGCCATCAAGATAAAGACTCCAGCTGGGCAGCTGCACAATTAAAAGATTGGTTTGGCGGTGAAAAACAGCTAGCGCCAAACCAGCTTGCACTCATCTCCCTTAGAGCTGGGGAGGCAATCTCCCCAATCGCCCACACAAAGATAATCGATGACACAAGTATTGCAGCTATCATCCGTGCCAGTGCAATCGAGCTACTACCTATGACCCATGATACCGCCAACGTTAGCTGGTATCAGTCCCTACTCACCTCATCAGAGCCACTTATCCGTTTAGCTGCAGCGGAGCAAGGCTACCTGTTGCCTGATAATATTCGAGCACAGGTACTATCCCCTTTATTAAACGATCCACTACGCTCTGTTCGTGTCGCAGCAGCAAGAACCCTTAGCGCTGATACAAAGCTAAAGGCAACTCAAGAGCTAACCTTTTCTAATGAAGTCAGCAGTTGGCGAGGAGAGGGAAGATTGAATCTGGCACTACAACATCTGGCAATTGGCCAATGGGAGAAAGCAGAAACCCAGCTTATCGCCAGCATTGCCACCGACCCCTACTTCGATCCAAGCTATATTAATCTGGCAGATATCTACCGAGCAACCGGACAAACCAGTAAGGCCAATAACACCTTTAAAGAGGGGCTATTACATAACCCTAACTCTTCGGGCCTACATTATGGATTAGGTTTACACCTCATCAGAGCTAAAGATTATTTAGCTGCTGAGAAGTACCTTGAGAACGCAGCCACACTAGCCCCTCAAAATGTGCAATATCAATATGTCTATCTGGTGGCATTAGATCACAACGGCAAAACGACTGACGCCTTGGACTACCTTAAACGATATTTCTCAAGTTATCCCGCTCATCCACAACTTATCGATACAGGCATTAGCTTTGCCCGAAAACAGGGTCACTTGAGCATGCTTAACTACCTGCAACAGTTGAAAAATACCAAATGATAAAGTGATTAGTATTTAAAGGAAGAAAACCAGAAGCTGTCATGACTTCTGGTTTTTGTTGTTGGAAAAGACTTAGCTGTTAGCTGTTAATTGTTAGTTTTTAAATTTAATCTAGCATCTTGCATATCATCGCTCTGCAGATAAGTAGCGCTAACCTTATTCAGTGCTTTTAACTTAGGCAGCTCAGCCATTGCAGCATGCAAACGATCTGCACCATGATCAATCGCAAGATGAATATCCGTTGCTACCGTTTCCGTTTGCACATAAATAAGATTACCTGCATCGCCTTTTTGTCTCAGGTAATAAGTCACATCGGTTGTCTTGTTTTCATCACCAATATCACTCACTCCCAAAGAGTTATTACCCAATATGCAACGCCCTGGTGCGCGCTCTATGCAGTAATCCATTAATGTATTAACAAACTCAGGTTTCTTTGCATTACCATTTTCATAGTCCTGCCACATATTGTAAGCCATACCAATGTGCGTTTTTGGCCACTTGCTTGCAGCGACACGTATCTGCCACTTAAGGCAATTTTCATCTTTTAGCAGAGTTAGCCCGTTATCACGCATGATATCGATATTCTTCTTACCATCATCACGGCTATTATCCCTTGGGTTTCTCCACATAGTTTCAGCGTTATGGGTCATACAACCAGAAACTGCAACCTCTCTAAGTAAAGGGTGACTATCATATTTAGCAGCGAGCTTTGTTTGGAAGTTTGACCATAGTGGGCGAAACTTTTTCGCTTTCCAGAAAAATGGCATATAGCCTTCTTTACCATTTTTATATTGGGCAAAAAACTCGCCAGTCTCATCACCAACCCAGCCTGGTGAGTAAATCCCTGCAAATACCCTTAATTTAATCCCCAGTTTATTCGAAGGGTTGGCGTTATTCCACGTAGTAACTGCCGAGATAGCTTGGTCGATGACGTTGTTTGCTCTGATCGCACCATCTTTATTCGGTTGCAGGTGTGCCCACTCGGCTTGAACAACAATACCATCAACGTGCCTAGCCCAAGTTGAGCCGTTGGGGTTATCAAAGTGATTACGTTCACCAACAGTCCCGCTGTGATCTCCCCTAAGTACAAAACCTTCTAGTCTATCTTTTGCGTCAACTTGCACAATATGGGCAGCTAAGCAAACCAACACGCTCGCTAATATTCGTTTCATTATATTCTCCTTTTTACTCTTGTTATTAATGATAGACAGCAACCCTGTCTGCAATAACAAACAAAGTTGAATAACTTCTGACTATAACCACCGCCTAAATGGTTAACTTTCGCTCAAAAGCACACCATTAATAACACATGTAATATTTATATTACAAATAATTCACACCCAGACAAACTCAACACTGAAATTGGGCAAAAAAAACCGAATTCAGGGCTTAACAAACCTGAATTCGGCAAACAAAAGGAAAACTACAAATTAAACCTAGCAATAAGGCATCAATATAAAATACTTCAGGAATGCCTGTCCGAGCCTCCTAAAGCAAAAAGTGCAGCGGTGTCGCTTCAGCCCCACCAACTCATGGAATGTTGATGAAACTGACTCACTCCTCCTATCAATCGCTGCACTAAATACTGATAGGAGAAACTCTTTAGTCCCTTAGCATCAGAGCAGATCTGGTCGTTTAAGTATTGGGTTAACTCCCACATCCATCTGCCACTCTAATAGGGTTTGCTTTAACTGAGCGACACGCTCCGGTTGCTGCTTAGAGATATCAGTGGTTTCAGCAGGATCGGTGAGCAGATCATAAAGTTCAGTTTTACCAGAGACAAAAGCAACCAACTTCCAACGTTTGCCAATAACGGCAGCATACGCATCTTCATAGTTGCGATATAAGATCACATGTTCGCGACTTGATACCTCTCCCTTCAACATAGGTACTATGCTTTCACCGTCCAACTCTTTAAAACTTGATGGGTCTCCACCGGCAATATCGACAAATGTAGGTAGGATATCTGTTGATAGCACCAACTGCTCTGATATTTGCGAGTTAGGTGTGACCCCAGGCCAACGCACTATGAGCGGCACTCTGGCACCGCCTTCATACAAGGCTCTGCCTCCAATTTTGCCTCCGCGAAGAGGGGCGTTGGTAAAGTATCCGCCTTGATCTGAGTAAAAAATAACAACGGTATTGTCCGCTTGTCCTGAATCTTCCAAGGCTTGTAGAATACGACCGACTGAGGTGTCTAAAGACTCAACCATACTACCGAAATTTGCATACCTCTTATCTAAACCTCGGTCTAAATATTTTTGAGTAGCCGCCTTTGGCCCTTGATGCGGTGTATGCACTGAGTAGTAGAAATTAGTCAACATAAAGGGCTGATCTTTATCGTAACCATTGATAAAGTTCACAACATCATCGGTTAAACGTTCGGTTAGATTCTTACCTTTGGGTGCATCGGGATAGGGGTTACGATATGCTTCCCAAAATGGTGCGTGATAACTCTTAGGGTGACCTGCTGTCGATACTCCGAACTGCTCATCAAAGCCCTGCTTTATTGGAAAATAATCCTCTGATCCCAGGTGCCATTTCCCAGAAAACGCTGTGTAATAACCTAAAGGCTTAACCGCTTCGGCGATGGATGTCACCTCCAGCGGTAGATAGTTCCTGGAGGGTTCTTGAGCAGGATCTGTCGGCAACAGATGAAACTCTTTCGTCGCTCGATGAAACTTATCAAAACCTAGCTCAGTTTTGCCATCGGGAATATGCCTTGGCATCTTCAGTCTCGCGGGGTGTTGCCCAGTGATAACAGAGGCACGACTCGGGCTACAGGTGGGCGATGCAACATAAGCCCGAGTAAACTCAAGACTTTGATTTTTCAAACTATCTATGTTTGGTGTATCCCAACGAGCCGTGCGGTAACCTAAGTCTGTCCAGCCCAGATCATCTGCAAACAACAATAAAATATTAGGTTGTTTCTGAGCCTTTTCGACTGACTCAGGGCCAGGCTCAGTAGCTATGGCGACAACCTGAGACGTAACCGATTCGTTTGTTGGTGAACATGCTTGTAGCAACCCTATGATTATAGGTACTAATACGCTACAAAGTGCTGTTTTACGGGTATTCATTGTCATTTTACTCTCCGGCACTGCTCTTTACTGTTTTGCTCTCATCCTTAAAACGCTTTGGATGATTAAACATCATGGCTTTAAACGATTGGCTGTGTTTGTTTCGTAATAGCTCTGAATTAAATAGATGCTCTGGTGGCGTTAATCCCTCTACACGGATTGGGGCTGGTTTATCGGCTTGCCAAACCTGTATGCTTTGCTGCATCGATTTGACCTTAGCTTGATACTCGGTCATCCCTGCCAAATTATGATTTTCAAGGGGATCATTAGCTAAATTGTATAACTCAAGCTTCCCTTTCTTGCCCGCTTTGGCTGGCATAATGAGCTTAAAATCCCCCTCTATGAACATAAAGTCGGAGCGTTGAGAGAATGCCCTATTTTTCCAATTTTTAGCCTCTCCGGCAGTGAGGGAAAGTAGAGATTCTCCCTGCATGCCCCTCGGCGCCTTGATATCAAGCATCTCCAATAGGGTCGGCATAACATCGATACTCTCCACCACTTGCTCAACCACCCTACCGCGATTCATTACCTTGGCATAACGGGTGTGCTTACCTGCGCGAATAATCAATGGAATACGACTTGAGCCTTCATGCATGACGCCTTTAAACCACTTACCATGGTCACCAAGCATATTGCCGTGATCTGCAGTAAAAACCACTATGGTATTGTCAGCGAGCCCTGAGCTATCTAAGTAACTCAGTACTCGCCCCACATTGTCATCTACATTAGACACATGGCCGAGATATTGAGCCGTTAAGTCCCGCATCATCTGCTCATCATCAATCAGATGGCGAGACTTACCTTTTATCTTCTTTTCCAGCGCCACTTTGCGCTCGGCTTTAGCACTTGCAGGGATCACAGGCACTGGCAAGGTTTTTGGGTCATACATGGACGCATAAGGCTCAGTTACCATGTAGGGGCTATGGGGCTCGTTATAACTTAAAAATAAGAAAAAAGGCTTCTTCTCCTTTCTGGCCAGATAATCCAACGCTTTGTCCGTCAACCAATAGGTCTCAAAATCCTCTTTACCGAATCTGTATCGCCCCAAATCATGGCCTAGAGGATCCTTTGGGTAGGTGACGCTGCCTTTAATAGGCTTAAATGCATCATCACCATGTTTAGCCACCATATACTGACGATAGGTTTCCAAACGATTTGGGCCTTCGCTGCTACGTGCCCAAAACTCATCGAACCCCCAATCGTGCCACTCAGGATAGAAATGCAGCTTCCCCGATATCGCGGTGCGGTAACCTTGGTGTTTCAGTATTGTCTGTAGATCAACCTCTCCATCATTGGCTAAGGCCTGTTTACTGTTATCTATGACCCCATGGACATGGGTATAGCGTGAGGTAAAAAAAGATCGTCGTGATGGTGAACAGATTGGAGCCACTGTATAAGCGGTTTTATAATAGGTGCCCTCTGATGCAAGCCTATCCAGATTTGGGGTTTTCACAACAGGGTGTCCCGCCACGCCCATCACGTTCCACTTCATCTCATCTGTCATGATAAACAGTAAATTATCTTGAGCTTGTGAGCTACTAAAGGGCAGCAAACACACTAGGACAGAAGCGAGTAATAAACGTCCCATTACCCCTCCCCCTCCAGCTTTCCGCTACCAGAGACAAGCTGACCATCGATAAAGAGAAGCTCACTGTGTCCAAAACCAATAAAATCATTGCCCTGATACACAAAATTACTGGAACGCTCAACATGAATGGGTGCAAAAGCACTCTTCCTTTCAGGGTACTCACTGGTTTTCACTATCTTGTTACTCACAAAGGAGATCCCTTGAGTACGGCTGGTAGTGAGAACTCGCTCGTTATAAACCCGGAACTCATTTTGATAGATCTTCACATTCTGGTGATAGGGAGTGGTCGCTTTACTCTTTCTACCTGGAACAATATCGATGGCAGAGCTGTCTTTAGCATAGTTACAGTTATCGAAGATATTATTACGGATCTCGACCGACTCAACTGGCCCAGACTCGTACCACTTTAGTCCGCCCGAACCTATCTTTATCGCCATCATAGGCGTACTGAAATAGTTGTTCTCAACAATGATCTTCCCAGAGACGGTCAACAGGGCACCTCGTGCTCGGTTACCAGTAAATCTGCAACCGCTTATCATCACGTGGTCAGGTTGCCAGGTCATATTATCCAACACATCATCTACCTTAAGTGCTGTATCTAGCGGCTCTTTAAAGCTCACAGTCCAATACTTGGCATCTTGACGCACGGTTTTATCGACAACATTGTCATGGAAAACATTCAAGACACTGTCGCTGAAGTTCACTTTACTACCAGGTTTAAAGATATCGATCCCTAGCTGCTGATAATGTACCAACTCAAACGTGATTGTGTTCGAGTCATGTATCTCTGCAACCCTGGCATACATACCATGCACATTTGTGCCATCATCAATCTGGCCCTGGAACAGACAATCTTTGAGGACGACATGTCCTTTACAGTTGATAAAATGTGTCGCATCGACGGTAGTAGAAACCGTACGTCCACTGCCATCTTTTGGGTGAATATTCACATTATCCAGTTTAATACCGTCCGCAAGCTGAGCGATGACGCCCATGGCGCCAGAGTGGTGGATATCAATATTCTCCAGCCAAGTATTTTTGGTGTCCTGCACTGAAAAAGCGGGCCAATCTCGCCTCTCCTGCATAAGAAGCAGAGTATTGCCCACCTTGGGCCAAGTGGGATACTTACCTTGTAAACGCAATACACCAGGGCGGATCTCGGTCGTCACAGGTTGGATCTCACGCTGAAAATTGTCTCGGGCCATATAAGCTTGCTTCTGTCGTTTAGTATCAAACTCCAGCAAGTTTTTAATCACAGGGTTTTCAAAACCTTCCCCCACAAAAATAAAACGTCCATTCTCGACCTTGTAGCTAAAACCATCTTTAATCTTAAGATCGACATAGCTCTCCTTTTTATTCACCGCTTCGACAATACCTTCACAGTGAAATGGCACATCCCAATCCACAGAGAAATTTTTCAAGGTAATGCCGCTAGATTCACGAACAATGACAGGCACCATGCCGCCATGAAAAACGAAACGGGATCCCTGACCATCTATGATCAAGTTTTTAAACTCTGTCAGCGGAAAAGCCACTGGCTTAATACCGTCATCGTTGTTGGAGATATAATAGAAATCTCTATCTGCCTTGGTACTCCAAAAGTCATATCGTCCCAAAGGAAATATAAGGGAAGTACCAGGATGTTTTTTACAATATGCCAGCGCCTTTTGTAGCGCAGGAATAGCGTCATCGCCCGAGTTTGGTCTAAGTCCAAAATCTGTGATTGATACATGTTTTTCAGTCGCCAAGGAGTTTGATACACAACCAAGCGTGGTCGATGTAGCCATCATGGCGGAGATAGATTTAATAAAAGTACGTCTTTGCATGATCACACTCCTCTATTTACTCTTATTGCCACTTAACTGATGGCGGGTACGGTAGCTTTGGCACTCTGGGCTTTGGCATTTGTCATGGTAGAAATCCAGCACCTCTCGGATACCATTATCGGACTCAGGGAGCTGACCTTTATCACCCGTCTCCTTAACCCAGTTATTTAGAATTCCACGCATCTTGGTTAATTGACTTTTATAGGCCCCAACACCCGCTAAATTACTGACTTCATGGGGGTCATTATCCAAATCATATAACTCTTCAGCAGGCTTACGCTCAGCCATTAACTGCGCCTCAATCTCATTAAACTCTCCAGCTGCGAAGGCTTTTTTATACTCCTTTACCAGAGGCCATTTATCACGGTACTGCGCTTGCATATAGGGACGTTCGGGGAAGTAATTTCGGATATATTTAAACCTGTCGGTGCGCACTGAACGCATCTTTTCAAAGGTATAGTCACAGCGATCTCGAGCAGAGATAACCCAAGGCTTAGCTTGGTAGTCTGCAGCAAAGAAGTTTTCAGTTGTCATATATGCTGGAATATCGATACCGGCAAGGCCTAAGCTACTACCACCAATATCAAGACCGCGGATCAACTCCTTACGCTCAGCTCCTAGCTCACGTAACTTGTCGTTACCATTCATCCAGCTGATCACTAAAGGAACTTGAAGGCCACCGTCATAGAGGAACTGCTTATGTCTCAACAGTCCCATGCCGTGATCAGTAAAGAAGAATACGATTGTATTTTCCAGTAGGTTATTATCTTTGAGCTCTTTAACTATCTCTCCCACATCAAGATCTGTCAGATGGATATTCTCATAGTGGCGCGCCCAAGCGTCGCGAGTTAAAGGTTGATCATTATAGTAAGGCGGAAGCGTCACGCTGGCGCGATCGACTTTAACAGGGGGGTTCTTGACTTTATATTTCCCGCCACGTAACTGGATCTGACCAAAGAAAGGCTTACCAGATTGAGCTAGTCTTTTACCCCAATCGAAATCTGGACCATTTTTTGCCCCTTGATGACCGGCTATCGGGCCTGGATGTAGAGAGTATAATTGGCTGCGATCGTAGTGAAAGTTGTAATCATCCTTACCAATATTAAAGGTTTCGTAACCGTTATCGCGAAATAGCTCAGGTACCGTTTTATGACCTTGGGGTAAAGCAATAGGGTTATAGTCGAATCGGCCACTACGATGGTTATGGAAACCTAAAGTGGTTTGCATCTCACCAGAAATAATGGCGGAGCGGACAGCAGAACAAACTGCTGCTGGCATTATCACCTTATCAAAGCGTACCCCTTGGCTCGCAAGCTGATCAATATTTGGCGTCGGTACAGTCTTGTCACCATAAGCCCCCATCCAGTCATTCATATCTTCCACATAGATCCACAGAATATTGGGCTGCTTTGCTATCTCTTTTGAAACCTTATCGCCCTCTGTGGCCTGACAACCAACCATGAATAACAACAGGATGATGACAATTCCGATACGCATACTTTATCTCCGGTTACAGCTACTCTGTTTACTGCAGAACAGCTTTTAATTATAAGCTTAACAAGAATAATACTATTAATAATACAATTAATATTCAACCCATAATTGCAACAATAATATAACTTTACAGTGTTTTACATTGGCAGCTAGAAAGCACACGTAAATCCCTGTAAAAAAAGAAAAGGCTTCAATACATGAAGCCTTTTTTATTCAATCAAAATATATAGTTAAAAGCGGTAACTCAAACCTAAGTGGAATCGACGACCATACACATAGTTTTCATACAAGCGTTCATCAAACTCTGAGAACTGACTTTGCTCCGCCTCGGTTAAATTAATCGCATTAAAGCTAACAGTTAGGTTTTTCAAGATATCGTAGCTAACCGAGTAATCCAGCTGACCATAAGCATCACCAAAAACCACATCATCTTGACGACCATCAGGATCTAACAGGTACTTACCACGGTAGTTGTAAGCAAGACGAGTACTGAATGAGTCTTTCTCATAAAAAACAACGGCGTTATAGCTGTTCTTGGAAAGCCCCGGCATACCAAAACTATTGCTCACGCCCTCTTGGCTAAAGTCTGCATCGCTATCTTGATAGGTGTAGTTTAGGTTAACACCAAAGCCATTAAGCAAACCTGGTAGGTAATCAAACATATGCTGGAAAGCAACTTCATACCCTTTAACTTTCGCTCCAGCTCCATTGACCGGCGTTATCAATTCAACATCCTGACCATCGTCATTAACAGAATCAACTCGGGTATCAAAGATAAAAGAGTCGACATCTTTATAGAAACCCGCCACCGAAAAGAGGGAAGCCTCATCAAAATACCACTCTAATGACAAGTCATATGCAGTAGCACGGTAAGGGTCTAGCTCTGGGTTACCACCTCGAATCTTGATAACCCCATCAATATCGCTTATTGCGCGGTGAGCAGACAGATCAGACAGTGCCGGACGAGACATCACTTTGGCGACAGCACCACGTAATACAAGGTCGTCTGATAAACCCAGTGCAAGGTTCACGCTAGGCAGCAGATCGCTGTAATCATTCTCAACGGTTCTGTCTACGACAAGGGTTTTCTCATCAGCATCCAGAGCCATCCCTTTGGATTCAACATCAGTTTGGATATAGCGAGCGCCAAAATTACCTCTCAAGGGCATGTCACCAAACACTTGAGTCGCATAATCAAAACGAACATAAGCAGCCTGAGTCTGCTCGGTAACATCATAGGCAAAATCAGCAATAGGCTTAGTGGTTAAGTCTATCCCCTCCTCTACAGCAGCATCACGCAATGCAAATAGATCCGTTTTTGACCAAGCTAAGCTAGATTGCTCGGCATCTGAACCTGCATACAGATCTGAAACTGAGTCATTAAAAAACTCATTCAAACTGCGTCCAGCAAACTTTTTCACTATAACTTCATTTTTAATTCTAGTTTTGTTCTGATCTTTAAACATGGCGCCAAACTTAACGCTACTGAGAAACTCAGAATCGAGTTCACCTTTAACATCAAATTTAAATGTGCTTTTGGTATTTTCAATATTGAATAACTGCACACGTAGATTCGCAGGCTTATTCTGGTAGAGCTCACTGTCACCTGGATTTAAGGCTACACTATCAGGCCCAATAGCTTCTTTTTTCTTATCCTCGAAATAATTGATAATAGGAAATTGGCCGTTAAGTGAATAGTCCAGATCAAAACGTTGATCTGCCTCAACAGTAGAGCGGATATTATTATCAGTATTGCGCTCTATGTGTGAATGACCAATTTCAGATGAAAGCTCCCAATTATCATTGAGCATATAACTTCCACCTAATGTGGCTGTAATGGTTTCAGTCGTCTCCTCATTATACCAAGCGCTATTAAACACCTGAGCACTATCTACCTGCCCTGCAACTAAGGTTCCGTTCTCATTTATTACTGCAGAATCAGACCCATCTAAAATCGCATTGCTTGCCTTTTTAGCGACAGGGAATCGAGTTTCTAAATAGGTTTCGTCACGGATCTGATTTAACTGGCTATAGAGCACATCAAGGTACAACTCAGAGTCATCTGATGGAAGAAGTTGAAAAGAGGCTGTTGCACCAGTGCGGGTACGCTCTTTAGTACCACTTTGATGACGAATACGATTCAAGTATGAAAACTCATCTCCTACTTCTGCGCCATCAACTAAACCGTCCTTCTCTGCGACTTTATGCTCGCGCCAACCCCAACCACGTAAAGCTTCCTCTTTTAAGGTACGTACAGAGTGGTTCGCAGACAGTAAAAAACCAAAGGTTTCATCTTCATTCTTACGACTAATCATGCCTGACAAGCGAGGCTCAGTCTTACCCGTTAAGTCAGAGTAATCAGCAAATGCCGACAATTTAGCTTTATTATCCTTAAAATCTAATGCTCTTCGAGTCACTAGGTTTACCGTGGCACCAATCCCTCCCTCTTCCATATCGGCGGTAGGGCTTTTGATAACCTGAAGAGCTGACAGATGCTCTGAAGCAATCGTATCAAAAGAGAATTCACGCCCTTCGCTAGAAGCACTAGCCTGACTTTGGCCATTGACAGTCACATTGGTCAATCCTGGATCGACACCACGCACACTGACTAATGCACCTTCACCGGAATCACGGGTCACAGTGACGCCAGTCACACGTTGAAGTGCATCGGCGACATTCTCATCTGGTAGTTTTCCGATATCTTCAGCAGATATCATATCCGCCACTTGATTGGCATATCGCTTATCGTTGAGGGCTTTTTTCAAGCTAGACTTGATCCCCCGCACCTCAATGACCTCCATCTCTTCTTTCTTGTTTTGCTTCTGAGCATCATCGGCTGCAAACGCTTGCCCGGATAAACCGGAAATAACACTGATACACGCCAAAGATACCGCACTCTTACGGAACCAAGCCATAAATCCCTCCCTCAATCTATTAGTTATAGCAGTAAAAAACTTTATTCAGGCAGAGATAGAATCTTAGTTGCCAAGATAACGTTTCTATTTATTATGATTTATAGTATTAATAAACTGGTAAGAATAAAAAATCAACAATAATTAGCGATAAATTAATAATTAATTAACAATCGAAAGGGGGGAGTAACAAGATTTAGTACAACAAAAAAAGTAACAAATTACAAATAATTCACTTAAAAACAAATAGTTAAGATAATTACCAATAGTAAGTAATCCCCCAGTAATTGGAGAGTGACTTGAAAACCAACAAAACGCTTTTAACAGCACTTTTACTTGGGCTAGTGATAAGCACCAAGTTAAACGCATCATTTTCTCCCTTAAAAAAGGAGGAGAGCAAGCTTAAGCAGGCTAATGTTGTCATCATCTATGTCGATGATCTCGGCATTATGGATACAGGCATCTACGGTTCGGCCCAATATCCAACCCCCAATATCGATAAGCTAGCCAATTCAGGGGTTCGATTTACTCAAGCATATGCCAATGCCGCCAATTGTGCTCCCAGTAGAGCCAGCCTAATGACAGGTCTAACACCAGCAGAACACGGTATCTTAACCGTAGGTAGTTCTGAGCGCGGAGAGAGTCAATATCGTAAATTAATTCCTGTCACCAATAACACCGAACTCAATCCTGATCTCACCACTATTGCCGACCTATTTAAACAGCAAGGATACGCCACTGCCGTCATCGGGAAATGGCACCTTGGTAAGACTGCGCCCACAGAGTACGGTTTTGATACTGCCATTGCAGCCTCCCATTTAGGTCATCCCCCCAGTTACTTCTATCCCTACAGTAAAGGAAAACGCAAACTCATAGGGCTTGAAGAGGGAGGGCTTAAAGATGAGTACCTCAGTAACCGAATAACTCGAGAGGCTGTAAACTATATCTCATCACAACGGCAACCTTTCTTTCTTTATCTCCCCTTCTACGCTGTCCACACTCCGATAGAAGCCCCAAAAGAGTGGGTCAACCAACACAATGCCAGACAGCAAGCTGGAGAGATCAAGAGCGCAGCTTATGCGGCGATGATCGCCAACCTTGATAGAGATGTGGGTAAGCTTCTACAAGCCTTAGATAAAAGCGGACAGCGTGAAAATACCTTAGTGGTGTTTGCATCCGATAACGGCGCCTATGATCCCGCCACCTCATCTCTGCCTTATCGTGGCTACAAAAGTAGCTTATTTGAAGGGGGTATTAAGATCCCACTTGTTCTCTCTTGGCCCAAACAGATACCACCGAATAGTCAAAACAGAACTCCAGTGCAGATGAGCGATCTCTTTTTAGGTATAAAACACCTCCTGCAGCCTAAACTAGCGCTCCACCGCCAAGATATCATTTCACTAGCCGAGCAAGGCAAGGAGCAGCCAGAGCGCCCCCTTTACTGGCATGCTCCTATCTATATCGATCAATTTGCTCCCTATCGTGGTCAACCTAACCATCCTTACTGGAAACACACACCTGCAGCTGCAATACGCTTAGGACACTATAAATTAATCCACAGCTATGAAACGGGTAAACAGCTACTGTTCGACCTAGACAAAGACAGCCAAGAGAAAAATAACCTTGTTAATCAAAACCCTGAAATAAGAGAGAAGCTGTTTAAAGCCTTGCAACAGTGGCAGGAGTCAGTGAATGCCCCCATGGTTTCTGAATTAAACCCTAACTATCAATCTCAAGCTACTAGCCACTATTAAAGTTGCAAAGCCACACTTAATATATTATTAATAAGACAATTTAACTTATGGAATAGATATGATGACCTTTACTCGATCAGTGCTACTCACATTGATTACAGGAGCACTTGTCGGCGGATGCAACTATGCAGAACAGCCGATACAACCCGAAGCTAATGCCAACTTAGCTTCCACCGAATTAGGTAAACCTAACTTAGTGATCATCTATGCAGATGATCTTGGTTATGGTGATATCAGCAGCTATGGAGGCACCGGAGTCAACACCCCCAATATCGATGCCTTAGCAGCAAAGGGACTTAGGCTAACAGATTCTCACGCCTCAGCTGCAACCTGCACACCGTCACGTTACTCCCTACTGACAGGAGAGCATGGCTTTCGCTCCGATGCAGCCATTTTACCCGGTGATGCACCGCTATTGATTAGCCCCAAACAAGCCACGCTACCAAAACTACTCAAACGTGCAGGTTATGCATCGGCTGTTATCGGCAAATGGCATCTAGGATTAGGTTATGGTGACGTTGATTGGAACCAGGCTGTCAAACCAGGTCCTCTTGAGATTGGTTTTGACTACAGCTTTCTTTTACCCGCTACTGGTGACAGAGTGCCAACGGTATTTTTGGAAAACCACCATGTATTAGATCTGCAAGCGACAGATCCTCTCTCAGTAAGTTATCAGGAGAATATTGGCACGCTCCCCACTGGCATCTCACACCCTCAGCTGTTAAAGATGAAAGCCGATCCCCAGCACAGCAATACCATAGTCAATGGTGTCAGCCGCATTGGTAGCATGACTGGCGGCGAGTCCGCTTATTGGATAGATGAAGATTTTCCTGACATCTTTACCGCCAAAGCCGTCGACTTTATTCGAGAACATAAGGATCAACCATTTTTCCTATTTCATTCAATGCATGATATCCATGTCCCCCGTTTACCCCATAAGCGTTTCCAAGGGAAAAGCGGTATGGGCCCCAGAGGAGATGCAATAGTTCAGCTGGATTGGATGACAGGACAGATAGTTAAAGAGCTAGAAAAACAAGGCATTGCTGAAAATACTATCGTCATTTTCACCAGTGATAATGGCCCAGTACTGGATGATGGTTACCATGATAATGCCGTTGAGATGTTAGGCAATCATAAGCCTTCTGGGCCATTTCGTGGTGGAAAATACAGTGCATACGAAGCGGGTACCCGCGTACCTACCATCGTCTATTGGCCTGAACATATTCAGCCTAAAGAGAGTGATGCATTAACCACACAAATTGATATCTACGCATCTATGGCTGAGTTACTGAGACTCGATTTAGTAGAAGACGAGGCCATAGACAGTATACCTCAGCTGGATGCCTGGTTAGGCAGAACAGAGAACGGACGTGAATTTTTAGTAAAAGAGTCCGTTGGAACCATCTCTCTGCGTCATGGAGAGTGGAAATACATTCGCCCATTTCTCGACGATGCTTTACCTGATTGGCTCAAGAACAAAGATATAGAGGTAGGATTACAAAAGTCGGAGCAACTATACAAATTAACAGATGATATGGCTGAGCAACATAACTTAGCAAACAGCCATAGTGATCGGGTCAATAACATGAAACAAAAGCTAGAGCAGATCATCGAATCTGGTTATCGATAAAACTTTAACCTTATTAATTTACGATTGAGATAATCTAGCCAAAACAGAAAGGAGCCTTCAGGCTCCTTTCTGTTTTCTGCAACTTAAAAAGCGCTAGTTATACGATTGAAAATTCCATGGTAGGTGAGGCGAGCGTTGACGCTGGGCCATAATCATCTCTGCTTTCTTTACCAGCTCTGGGTGCTTAGCAGCAAGGTTTTGACTCTCTGACGGATCCTCTTGCAAGTTGTACAGAGCGGTCGCACCGAGCTCTAATGCACCCTTGCCTCTCTCTTTACTGTAATGCCTAATTGCCTTCCAGTTTCCCATCACCACAGCTTGTGAAGGGTTACGGCTGAAGAACTCCCAATATAGACTTTCGTGCTGCTGATTTTGAGGTTTTCCTAACAAGGTTGGCAACATGGAGATCCCCTGAATACCTTCAGGCACACTCAGATCCAGCAACTGTGCAAACGTTGGTAACATGTCCCAAAATGCCGATAGATGATCACTCTCGCTTCCTGCAGAAATATTACCAGGCCAGCGAGCAATTAAGGGCGCGCGGATCCCACCTTCATACAGGGTAGCTTTTTCTCCTCTAGCACCTGCCGTGCTATTAAAGAAGTTGATATCAGAGCCACCAGCGGCGGTAGCACCATTATCACTGGAAAATAGGACGAGTGTATTGTCATCCAATCCAAGCTCTTTCAGCATCGCCATAATGTCACCAACATCCCTATCCATTCTCGATATCATCGCAGCGCGAGCCGCTCTAGGTTTAGGGTGGGGTGTATAAGCACGGGGTTCACCAAGTCGGTGCGCAGTCTCATCAAATTGATAGCCATCCAGCTCTTTATCCGGGATCTGAATTGCGGCATGGGGAACAACAAAAGGAACGTAAAGGAAAAACGCTTCATCCCTATTTTGACTAATAAACTCCTTAGCTCTGGCTAAGATCTTATATGGCGCGTAATCTTTGCCCATATACTCCCTGTGATCGCTCTTATCACGGTCAAGCTTAGGGTGAACATTAATAGCTGGGTTATCTAACCTAGCCACCTCATCACCATCCCAGAGGTATTGCGGAAAATAATTATGGGCATGACGCTGATCAAGGTATCCATAAAACTGATCAAACCCCATCGCCTTTGGATTACCACTACTTTGTAACGAGCCTAGGCCCCACTTACCAAAAGCCCCAGTTTGATAACCCGCCAGCTGAAACAGATGAGCCAGCGTGATGGTGCCTTGGGCTAATGGATATTGGCCTTGGTACTCGGGAGAATCAGGTTGATCCATAAGTTGAATATTGCCTCTGATATCTGTATGCCCCATATCCCGTCCAGTCATCAAACTTGCCCGGGAGGGAGCACACACGGAGCTGCCAGCATAGTGACGAGAAAAACGCATCCCCTCAGCGGCAAGTTTATCGATATTTGGAGTGCGAATATGTTGCTGTCCATAACTGCCCAAGTCACCGACCCCTAAGTCATCAGCTAGAAAGTAGATAACATTAGGTTGTCTATTAACTTTAGGCTCAATATTGCTTTGACTACAGCTTGTGACCATGATGCTACAAAGCACCGCCACGCTCAGCGTTGTGCAGCGACACTTCATGGTAAGAACTCCTCGTTCACTAGAGCTGACCTGCTTGTGCCTAAGGTCGTCATTAAGCCACCAGCCGCATTAACAACATAGATAGTCTCCTGTAAACCAAAGTATTTATTGTACTGGCTTGAAACTGCCTCAACAATCTTAGGTACATCCCCATGACGACAAATACAGATGACCGCACCGCCAAAACCACCACCCGTCATCCGAGTCGCACAATCTGCTCCCAATGCACTATGACAAATATCCACTAAACCATCAGTAACGGCGACGGTAACCTCAAAATTATCCCGTAGTGAGGTGTGCGACTCAGCCATCAGTTCGCTAAGCACTTCCAGATTATTATCTTGCAGGGCTTTCGCGGCTTGCAATACACGGCGGTTTTCAGTGATAACATGGTGAGCACGCTTATACTCATTTAGCGTCATCAAGGCCCTACTCTCCTCAAGCAGACTCAAACTCGCTTGACGTAAGGTTGAAACTCCCATCTTTGCCGCCGCATTCATGCAGTCTCTGCGACGCTGGTTATATTCGCTTTCAACTAACTTACGCGGAAAATTAGAGTTAATAACAATTAATGCCAACTCTTCTGGAACAGAGAAATGTTCAATAGCAAGGCTCATGCAGTCAATCATCAGGGCTTGATTTTTAATGGCTTTCGCTGAAACCAGTTGATCCATGATCCCACACTGACAACCTAAAAAGTAATTTTCAGCCTGCTGACCTAAAAGCGCAATCTTCTCAAGGGTCAAGTCAAGTTCAAAAGCTTGATTTATAGCGCCACCTAACGCCACCTCTAACGCCGCAGATGATGATAAACCCGCCCCCTGTGGCACATTGGAGCTAATCAAAATGTCCATGCCACCTAACTGATAACCTGCCATTTTATAAACATATGCTATCGCACGAATATAGTTCCCCCAGTGGCTCATCCCATGTGAGATTGCTGGAGCCAGCTCAAACGCCTCGCACTCATCTGGATAGTTTGTAGAATAAGCCATAATGATATTATCGCTACGCTTACGATAAGCCACATAAGTTCTGAACGGCAAAGCGCAAGGCAGAACATATCCATCATTATAATCGGTAAATTCGCCAATTAAATTAACTCTTCCCGGCGCACTGCTAACCCCCTCGACAGTTCTGGAAAAAAGTGACTCAAATTGCTCAAATAGTTTATAAAGATCCACGATAAATCCTTCTTTTAAATTACCAACACTCGCCATAGCAAGCCGTATCATTACTGCTTCTGTGTGCTTTGATCGACTAGGAGGAGTTTCCAAATTAGATTATTCACCTAGTCTAATGACATGCCGTTTTACTTACTCATAGTCCACCAGATGGCTCCTCTTCTAAGAAAGAAACCTCTACTTGTAAGCGCTCTTTTTTCATTTTTTATTGACCTATATAACGGCTCACCACACTAACCACAGCTGCGAGGCTAAGAGACTGGCCTAACAAACAAAAACAGGTGGTTAAACTCCCATTGGGTATTTTGACTGCCAACGCCAAACATCCGCAGTCATCTGGGTTAAATCTCGACTGGCCTGCCAATCAAGTTCATGCTGAGCTAAGCTAGGATCGGCATATGAGCAGGGAATATCGCCACTGCGGCGATCGGCTATTCTATAGGGAATGGCTTGCCCACTCTCTTTAGAGAAACTGTTAACCATCTCTAGCACTGAATATCCTTGACCCGTTCCAAGGTTGTAGGCATAGAATCCTTTTACTCCCCTCTTTCCTTGCAGCGCATGAACATGGCCGGCAGCTAAATCCATCACATGGATATAATCCCTAACGCCTGTGCCATCATCTGTGGGGTAATCATCACCAAACACCTGTAAAAAATCTCGTTTGCCAACGGCAACCTGAGCAATATATGGCATCAAATTATTGGGCGTACCCATAGGGTTTTCACCCAATAAACCTGAATCATGAGCACCGACAGGATTAAAATACCGTAAAGAGATCGCCTGCCAATTCGCTATAGAGGCACAAGTGTCACGCAGGATCTGTTCGACCATCACCTTGCTCCAGCCATAGGGATTTGTCGCACGAATGGGGTGACTCTCGTCGATAGGAATATAATCAGGATCGCCATAAACTGTGGCCGATGAGCTAAATACTATGTTGCGTACAGCACTCTCTTCCATTGCTTTGAGTAGGGATAAGGTACCGCCTACATTGTTATCGTAATAACGATGGGGCTGCTCTGTGGACTCACCCACGGCTTTTAATGCAGCAAAATGGATAACAGCAACGCATTGATGCTTAATCAACACCTGCTGCAACAGAGCTGTATCGCGAATATCACCTTCAACAAACGAAAGCATTTGTCCACTGATCGTGTATATCTGCTGTAACACGCCAGCACTCGAATTAGATAAGTTATCAAAAATAACAGGTTCAAAACCCGACTCTAGCAGTGCTAAACAGGTATGACTGCCAATATATCCCATCCCGCCAGTAACCAAGATTTTGTCCATGTAGCCCCATTTCAGTGATGATTATCTTGTTTCACTTTAATTTATACTATAAATACCATAAAACACAAGATCATTAATCATCTTTATAAAAAGGCACTACAAATCAACTTAGTAAAACTTTTACTGAGATGATTTGTTGCATCGCATTGATAAAGAAAAGGGGGGCTCTTAAAGGAAAAAGGGGAAAACTAAGACTTAATAGCAGAGAAAACGTCACAAACAGAGGAGCTCTATAAAGGAGTAGTCGAAAGGGAGTTGATGCAATTTTAAAGCTGGCACTATAGTTGGTAATGAGGGGTTGGTAGACCTCGAACACCTCTCAATTGATACACAAGCAGATCACCGGCTAACGCTTGTGAATTTAACTGTTGTGACGACAACCCCTCACGAGCCGTTGTGACAAACAGCAAGTTCATCTGCTCACCACCAAAAGCCACGCAACTAGGCTGACTAACAGGTAACTTGAGTATAAATTGGATATCACCATCAACAGAGTAACGCACAACTCTTCCGCCTCCCCACTGCGCACTCCAAAGACTTCCATCGGAATCGACAGTCGAGCCATCAGGATGAATATGTTCCGCAGTAGTAGCAAAGGTCTCAACAGGCCCCAAAGAGGCTTCTTTAGCATCAAAAGAGTGCCGATAAATACGATTTTTAGCTGAATCAGCACAGTAGAGCCAGCGATTATCTAAGCTCCAAGCAAGACCGTTAAGTATTTGATAGCCATCGCCCTGCCATTGGCACTGGCCTTTATTTATACAATAGAGACTTCCTGTATCCCCTTGTGCAGTTTCCTCCTCAACCATACTGCCACACCAAAAGCGTCCCTTGGCATCAACCCTGCCATCATTCATCCTATTTTCCTGTAGTGATAACTCAGGACGGGCTAACCACTCAATCTCAGGCCCCTTACCTTCAAAGCGGTAGAGCGCAAATCCCGAGGCGAAAGCGGCCAGTATCAGCCCCTTAGTCTCAGTCAAAGCAAAACTGCAGAGACGCTCTGGCATATGCCACTGACTCAATTTGTGACTCTGAGGTTCAAAGGCGTATAACATCTTCCCTTCGATGTCAGTCCACCACACCTGTTGACTCAGCGTGTCCCAAATAACCCCCTCTCCTAGCTGATTAGCCACAGGTACTGAATAAAGAAACTTTGCCGTTACTTCATTGCTCTCATTATCAAGCTGCATAGGTACCAACAAGAACCAGAGCTGAGTGAAGGCTTCTGCCCCCTCTGATTATAGAAGTCATGGATAGCGCCAATTGAGTCCTCCCATGTTCATCTGTTTTTGCCATATTTCAGGCCGCACTCTTAAACACTTTCCGATAGATGGCACTAAAGCCTCTCAGGCAGGTCTCTTTCTCCTGTGTAGAGTGGACAGTGATACCTTTCATCTTCAAGGTTTGACTAAATAACTCACATAGAGGGTGGCTGCCGATCAAACTGATCGAGGCAAGCTCATCGATCCGCCACTGGGGCGCCATCAAAGCTGCACGAACATCGCTGCCAATTAACAAACCTGATAGATAAGATTTGGCATGATCTGCATCAAGCTTACCTTGTACTTGCAAAGTACGAACACTAAATAGCCCATGAACAAACTGTCCCAACTCACTCTCAAGGGTTAACTTAGCACCTTGCTCAAAAGCCCTAATATCAATTTCTGATTGTTGCTGCTGAATAAGCACACTGTGGTGGCAAAGTAGATCGAATAATTCACCTGTAATGGCGGTTTTAAATACCTTAATCTCCCCCTCTTCCACCAGCACCCATTTAGTGTGAGTACCAGGTAAACACAATAGATGTTTACCACGTCGATGAGAGTCATCCATTGTCAACCAGCCCAATACATGGGTCTCCTCTCCACGCATGACATCAGCATGGCCGTCAGGCTCTTCACAACTAACCCCTGGAACCACAAATATTGAATGGCCGTTTGACTCAAATTCGAACAGCTCTTTGGTCACTTCAAGAGGGGGGACAGGACATGATATATAAGGGGTTTCATGCCAACCTAGACTGGAGCCGATATGACCAGACATCAGTACAGGTAAAGCACCATATTGAGCACTCCAGTGACCAATGACACTGTTTAATGCCGCTTCAAACTGCTGACTAACTTTGGCTGCACCTGGGCCCAATACTTGCTCAATAACCTCAAGCTCACCGCCATTATCAAAACAGAGATACGCCCTGAGAAAGCTGGCTCCCCAGTCAACCACAATCACATCAGCTTGACGGCGCACTTATACTCTACCGCCATCAATAACCATGCATTGGCCCGTTATCAGTTCGCTATCTTCAGAGGTTAAAAACAGTGCTAGCTTGGCGATATCTTCAGGAGTGATCCGTTTCTGTATCGCCACCTTTTCCATCAGCTGTTGCTCTTGCTCTGGTGATAACCACTGCTCTAGTTGCCTCTGTGTGGCCACCCAACCGGGTACAATGGCATTGACTCTTACTCGACTCTCACCATAATCTTTTGCCAGCGCCTTAGTCATGCCAGCAATCCCCGCTTTCGCAGTGATATAACCCGCCATATTGCGCTCCCCGATATAAGCCATATTGGAGCTAAAGTTGATAATGACCCCCTGTTTGCGTTGCTTCATGACCAGATAGGCGGCCTGTGAGGCAAAAAAAGCAGAATCCAGATTGATAGCCATGCACTGTTTCCATTCATGTTCATCAACTCCATCTGCATCATGTCGACTATCATTACCTACGTTATTAATTAATATATCCAACTGACCAAGCTTTTGATCTTGCTCGGTGATCATCTGTTGCAACTGCTTAGTGTCAGTGACATCCAACAGATGAAAAGCAACCTGTTGACCTCGATTAATATCCAAACCTTGTAGTAACGCTTCCCCGGCATCACGATTTGTATCCACAAAGGTGACATTCGCCCCCTGCTCCACAAATGCCCTAACTAATGCAGCTCCTATACCGCTGGCACCGCCGGTAATAAATACCCCGCGCCCTCCAAGGCGATAATCTAGCTGTGAGATGGTCATATATTTACTCCTGATAGACGGCCTATAACAAACAAGAACTCTATAGTTTACATTTACACAACATAGCCTATTAATCTATGTTGGATAAAACCATCTTTAACCTCTCTCACTAAAAAATTTCGACCGAAACAGTGTAAACCTCCGACATATCCCCTTTTAAACCAAATCATAGTGGCCCTCAGTAAGGAAAAATTTACATTACAGCTTATGTCAGAGTAACGTTACCGCCTTATTTATCACATTAATACGACATTAAAACAGTGTCAACTGAATGATAAATCTGACTGACTTAAAGTTTAGGATGCACTTTTTTGCCAATGAAATTTAATTTATCTGTTTTCCAGATAGCTGTATCTAAGGTAGGATGGGGGTATTACTATCTGGGTTGCAGAATATACTCCCTAGATAAAACAATTATTTAAATGATAAATAAGAAACCTTATGAACTTTCGTGAGAAACACAATTTAACTCATCAGCTGACTCATGATCTCGGAATGGAGGTTGTGAAAGGAAACTATGCTGTAGGCGGTGGCCTCCCTTCAGAAGCTGATATCTGCTCTTTATACAATGTCAGCCGTAGTGCTACACGTGAGGCTGTAAAAATGCTTTCAGCTAAAGGCCTTATCACCTCACGCCCCAAGCAAGGCATTCGTGTTATGCCTGAACACAACTGGAATCTATTTGATACTGATGTATTGAGCTGGATATTAAGTAGTAAACCATCGATTCAACTTCTTCATGAATTCACTCAGATGAGAGTTGCTATTGAGCCACAGGCCTGTGCTTTAGCGGCAGTTCATGCCAATGCAGAGCAATTAAGAAATATTGAAGATGCGCTCAATCGTATGCGTGACGCCGATAATGGTTTAGATGATCCGCTAGAAGCCGACATCGCATTTCACACTTCGATTCTTGAAGCCAGCTGCAATCGTTTTTTTTATCAGCTAACCAACTTTATTGCTACAGCGTTAAGAGTAAGTATTCGCTATACCAATAAGATTAAAGGTGTCCATGGAGCCGATGTTCTTAAGCATCAGCATATTCTCGATACCATTAAATCCAGAGATTCTGAGTCTGCCTATAAAGCCTCAAAAGAGATCCTTGATGAAGCAATTGAGTTGATTGAAACTCAATTTGTTGAGCGAACGATTAGCGTGCCTGTTGTCAACGCAGACTAAGCCTTAACAGACTCTTCATCTTGCCTTAAGGCAATCGATGTTTAAGCTCATAATAAAATCGGCCAACTGGCCGATTTTTCGTTCCAATAGACCAATCTAATTGATACTTTTTTTCACCAAGCGCTCAATTTTTTCAATAGCATCCAACTGTAACGTATCTCGTCTATAACTTAGGTAAACAGGCCTATCCCACGGCTCTGCTCCCCTAACAAGATTCAATCTATTATCTTGTAAGTAAGGGGCTGAAATGGACGTTGGCAGATAGGCAGCTCCCCCCTTTTGCAAAATAAACTCTAGCGCAATGCGCCCCGTTGATGTTCTCAAGTAAGGCGCTGGCATCTGACTGTGACGCTCAGCATGCTCAGATGAGAATCGAGTCCCCCAGTCAACATAAATATAGCGCTGAGACAATGCTTCATCCACTGAGCATTGAGAGGTAGATACTAACTCAAGCTTAATATCTGTCACTTTCTGGCTAACTAGCTCATCACATTTTAGTGGCTCGAACGCAAACGCCATATCTAAAGTGCGCTCCAGCAACTGCCGATTTAGTTGTTCACGACTTAGGGCTTCGGCCTGAAAAGCATAACCACTAAACACCTCTGTTACTTCAATTAAGCACTCTTGCAGATACGCATCCCAAATGTTGGGAGTACCAGCCATGGTCAATTGTAGGCTTCTATTGTCAGCAAGGGATAGCTCATTCTTAGCTTGTGCTAACGTGGTCACCATCACTTCAGCGTAGGCAATTAACCTCTCTCCTGATGTCGTCAACTTGATGCTATTTCTATCTCGAATAAACAACACTTGATCGAAAAATGACTCAAGCTGCTTAATCCTAGCACTCACGGCAGCTTGAGTGATGTATAGGTTCTCAGCTGCCCGACCAAAATGGCGAGTTTTCGCCACCTCTAAAAAGGTTTTAAATACTTTAACGTCCATCGCGATCTCTAATATCGACTCCAGTTGGAGACGGCTTGAGAATAACAATAATCTGTTATGGTGACGACAAAAATATATTGTTTCTCTTTTAAGGGTAAACCCCCTAATTTCTTGAGTCATCTAACTTATGCAATCCAGTTAATTACCATCATTTTTTGGGGTTTAGAATGTCTGAAGATTCATTTCGTTTTGGTCAAAAATGTTTCATCGATAACATCAATTTTCCACGAGGTTTTAGAAAGTCTGGTGACTTTACGCTAGCCGAATCTGAACTGCTTAGTCTTTATGGTGACACCTTACTTGGCTTAGAGTCAGGTCTGCTCGCACCAGAGACGATAGAGGAGGAGCATTTTGTACGCACCTTGACTCAGCCCCATAAAGCAAAAACAAAAATAGAACTAGTGTGGATTAAATACATGAAGCTGACTCGAGAGCCTAGACGTTTTCACAGCTTAAACAGCACCCACTCCTACAAGGTTCCAAGTGAGATAATGCCAGCCGCAAGCATGAAATTTGAGGAGGCAGGTCAGCTAGATGCAAATATATAGCCTTGAAGAGGTTTTAACCTTCATCAAAAAAGGAGAGGTTTTCTCAGGAAAGCTCTCCACCTCAGGCTGCTTAATCAAGATTGAGGAGTACCTGCCTGTTGTTTGTAGTGCTATCCATTCAGGTCATCATCTAAGAGATGACCTGCTAAAGCACTGCCGGCTCTCGGATGAGGAGCGTGCTCCCCATGAAGCCAGACTCACAGATGATCTTATCGCTTCGCAACCAATCACCTTAGTCGCTCTCGATTCCAGACTAGAGTATGATCTCGATTGCCCTAAAGCCCTGTCGACATCCTATAAACTAAGCGTCAAACAGAAGCTTTGGGATAAGCCGATGAGCACTAAACAGCGCTCAGTAAGCCATGCCAAACACGATGAGTTCTTCCAAATCTACAAAGCCCTCATTGCCAAACTAGAGTCACAGTTCGGTAAAGTGATTGTGTTTGACTTAAAGGCCTACACACCGAACGACTCCGATACATCAAGCCCGCTATTTGATATTACAACGACTCAAATTGACCTAACGAGATGGCAGTCAGTCGTCAATAAATGCCGTAGTGAGCTAAAACAAGTCACAGTGCCTAATACAGAGTCTAGTGCGGATCTCGACCTAATTCATCGAGGAAGCGGCTACCTAACTACGTACACTAACTCACATTTTGACCGCACTTTAGTACTGCCGATTCAGGTGAAGAAAGTCTATATCGATGATCAAAATGGTGACCAGTTTCCTCTGGTGCTTGATTCATTGAAGTTAGGATTAAAACAAGCATTAAGTGAAACCAGCGCCTTCTTCCAGCGTAGAATTAACCTTAAGAACCGAGTACGCAGTGCCGATATGTTGAGCTCGGCTATAGAGCCCGCTGTGCTCAATGTCGATGCCGCGATCTATAAGCTGGCACAGAGAGTTGGCATTCTAAAATATGTAAACCCAGTTAATATCACAGCTGAGCGCCGTCGTTTTGAGCGTGCCCCGAGTCGATTTACACCAAACTTTCACTATCGTCAGTTACCTATCGATGCCAATGGGTTTAAGCAGAAGCTTTATCGCATCCCAATCGAAACCATCTCAGACCCTGCGATGAAGCAGCTCTATTCAGATATGATCCACTCCTTAAGTGAGCAGGTCGATCTGTTATCTACCGTTGGCCAGGAGGCGTTTTTATATAACTCACTACGCCACTACGGTAGACCCGATGCTTTGTCGATCAACAACGCTAAATTTCTTCTGTACGCAAAAGAGATTGCAGAGAACAGTGGCGAGCTCATGGACGCTAAAAGTGCCTGTGAACTGATGAAAAAGCAGGCAAGTGATTGGGGAATGAAGTGTAAGGTCAACTTAAGTACGGCGATTCTGGCTCGTGCTATGGTCAGCTCTGCCCCGCCTCAACTTAAAGTGAACACAAACGCTCAATTTAGCTATGCAGAAGTTCAAAGGCTTAACCACCATGAACTGGGCGTGCATATGGCGACAACCTTAAACTCTCGCCAGCAAGCACTAAAAGCACTGAGATTAGGTTTACCTGGTGCGACCCAAACTCAGGAAGGCTTAGCGATAATGGCCGAGTACAATGCTGGTTACATGGCCCATGGTAGACTCAACACCCTCGCCTACCGCGTACTGGCCGTTGACTCCATGCTAAACGAGCAGAACTTCTATCACACCTATAGCTATTTAACCGATGAGCTGGAGATGAATAGAGGCGATGCCTTCGTAACGACAACTCGGGTCTATCGCGGTGGCGGTTTAACCAAAGATCATCTCTACCTCAGTGGTTTTGTTAATATCAAACAGTTATCTGCTGAACGTGATTTAACCAACCTTATGGTAGGCAAAACCAGTGCTGAGTATCTCGATCTTATTGATGAGCTAGTGCAAAGAGGTTGGCTCACAGCACCTAAATTTGTTATCGATGCAGGTCAAGACAGAGCGATTGAAGCTAGCAGTGCGGAGAGTGAGCAATCAGCAAGCTTAAGCTACTTAATTGACAGTTTAAGAAGTTAATCTCAAAATAGTTGAAGCATAAATGCATGCAGCTCTTAGCATGCATTTATCTTTATAATGATTGGTTCAATACCAACCATTATAGATAAGTGCTCGACTCAGAGTGCTTTTGGGCAAACTAATTCAAGGCGAATGAATAATAGAATGGTCTTTCCCTTGTGAGTTCATTCAACGCAGAAGTAGGCAGCCAAAAACACTCCTTACAGGCGAGTTTTAGCACTACTGATGCTGCATTAACGAGCTTAACCGTAGAATAACTATGCTCCTCACTCGTTGCTTAGCCTCAGAAGCGCTAAACTCTCACTGAGCGACCACACCTTTATAATGATTGGTATTATATCCAAAAAAGGATAGATTAGGCGCCACTAAATCTGTATTTCGAGTGATACTCATGCCTTCGACTCAAGCTCCCCACCCTTTGTTTTCCCTTAAAAAAAATATCATCTTCTACGCAGTGATGCTTTGTATGACACTACTGAGCATACTCTTTATCGACCGCCATCTGGCAGATTTTATCCATCAACATGAGGTTGCAAACTCATTCACTAAGTTACTCAGTAATATTCCGGCACTACTCGAAACATTAGCCGCCATCGCCTTACTATGCTGCTTAGTCCCAAAACTTAGAAGCAAACTATCTGCTCTAGTCATTCATCTGCTTTTTACTCTGCTCTTGGCCACTGTGATACGTTTCGGCGCAAAAGCCCTGTTTGGTAGGACTTGGCCTGAGACTTGGGTCGATAATAACCCCTCTTGGATAAATGATCGCATAGAAGCATTTCATCCGTTTGCTGAGGGGGTAGCCTATAACTCCTTTCCATCGGGCCATGCCCTCTTCACCTTTGCTCTGGCCAGCACGTTCTGGTTTCACCTGCCCCGTTACCGCCTATTTTGGGCAGCCTGTATGTTAGGGGTATTTATCGGTCAGTTATCTCAAAACTATCACTACTTAGGGGATCTATTAGCGGGTGCAAGCTTAGGTGTTGTTTGTACGCAACTCGCCTTCACCGTCGCTCAAAAGTGTCACCGATAACTTTCGAGACTGTAACTAACTCCACATCACCAAAATGGCAGCCAGGGCAATCAAGATTAAGGCCAACATATCCTTAATTTTGACTCGCTCCTTAAGCCAAAACATGGCAATAAACAGAGTAAAGAATACCTCCACCTGGCCTAATGTTTTAACATAGGGGACCGCCTGTAAAGACATGGCACTGAACCAGCCTACAGAACCCAAACAGCTGGTAGAGCTGATAAGTATCGTCTGTCTGGGACGCTGCCAAAGCCCCGCTAATGTGGCCCTCTCTTTCACGATAATGTAACCCAGTAATATCAAGGTTTGAAGTGAGATAACTAAGAGCAATACCCAAGCCGCTCTGTGAGGAAAAGGTAAGCTTAAGCTCAGACTCGCCTCACGAACCCAGAGCGAAGTTAATGCAAATGCGCTGCCGCATGTTAGGCCAATCAGCGCTGTGGATAAGGAGATATCCCTTAAGCCTTGGCGACTGCTCATCATAAACACCGCCACACCACCAATCGACACACCTATCCAGCCCAGCACAGAGAGTTGAGTTCCGAAAATACACAATCCAAGTACCGCTGCCACCAACGCCTCACTCTTGGCTAAACCTGCTCCCACAGCAAAGTTCTTCAGCTTGAAAAGCTTAACCAGCAGAGCTGTCGCTAAGATCTGCATCACTGATGCACCTATAATGTAGAGAACAAACTCAACAGTGAAAACTGGCAATGCCACTGATTGCCACAGGTACAACCCAATGAGATAACCCCCAGCAATCGGCCAAGCCCAAATAAAGCGCGCTAAAGTCACGCCAGCAACACTCACCTCTTTGCTAAGCTGACTCTGAAATGCATTGCGCCACGCCTGCATAAAGGCTGCTAACAAGGTAAAAAAGATCCACATATACTCAAACTACCTAGAAATGCTAGTTTCAGAGGTGTTGTGCGAGTTCACGTCTAAACGCATTTGCATAAAAAGTCCCCTTTTAAAGTCAATGCAACAACGAAGTTGCCCTGCATAAAGCCTTCGTTGATGGGGATTCAGCAGGAGAATTAGTGCTAAGCATATCCCATGGGCAGGGTATGAACAGGGGGTTATAAATATACTCACTATTAGTCAAATTAATACCAATCAGAAAAAAGCCCCAACGTGATGTCGGGGCTTGAAACTAACAGGAGCTCACGATTTAAGACTAATAAGTGTAGCTAGCACCAAGACCTAGTGGGAGTCCAAGTGACCAATACAGAAGTAACCAAGCACTCCATATCGCTAATAAGCAGAGGCTGAACGGTAACATCATGGATATCAGGGTTCCAATGCCTATATTTTTCACATAGCGTTGACAGTAGACCACCACTAAGGGGAAGTATGGCATCAAAGGCGTAATGATATTAGAGCTCGAATCCCCGACTCGATAAGCGGCCTGAGACAGATCTGGACTAATGTTCAACTGCATCAGCATAGGCACCAGCACAGGTCCGATTAATGCCCATTTAGCCGATGAAGACCCCACGAATAAGTTCACGAAACCCACCAAGAAGATCATGCCAATCACAGTCACTTCAGCCGACAGGTTCATCGCCTTAAGCGCTCCCGCGCCCTCGACCGCAATTAATGCCCCAAGGTTAGAGTGAGAAAACGCTGCCACAAACTGGGCACAAAAGAACGCCATTACGATGTAGTGAGACATGCCGCTCATGGACTTAGACATCGCTTGCACAACATCAGCTGAGCTTTTAAAGGCGCCAGTCATATAGCCATATACTAAACCTGGAAGCATAAAGAAGATGAAGATCAGCGGTACAATTGACTGCATCAAAGGCGCTTTAAAGCTAGTTAAGGAACCATCAGCATCACGTAGCGTTGAAGTTTCAGGCACGGTTAACGAGAAGAAGCCGACAATTGCCACTAGCATCACTAAGGTTGCCACACGGAACGCTTTAATCTCGAGTGGTTTCTCCTCTTCCATCGCGGGAAGATCCACCTCTTCACGATTAACCTTATGAGTACGATTTAGGCGTGGCTCTAGTACTTTATCTGTTAGATACCAGATAACCAGCGTAATAGGGATACAGGAAGATGCAGCGAAGAACCAGTTATTTAGCGGGTTAACTTCAATGTTAGGGTCAACGATTTGCGCAGCAGCTTGAGTAAAACTCTGCAGTAATGGGTCGATACCTGAAGGAATAAAGTTGGCACAAAAACCACCAGAGACACCAGCAAATGCAGCTGCAATACCCGCTAATGGATGACGTCCTACGGTAAAGAAGATCACACCAGCAAGCGGAATAACCACCACGTAACCTGCATCGGTTGCTGTATGAGAGATAATTCCCACCAACACCACGGCCGGCGTTAACAGCTTAGCAGGGGTAATTCTTAACATGCGTTTTAGCGCAGTGTTGATAAATCCGGAGTGCTCAGCAACCCCAACCCCCAACATAGCCACTAATACCACACCGAGCGGCGCAAAAGCGGTAAAGGTTTTCACCATACTGGTTAAGAAGCCGGTTAAGGCTTCTGGACTCAAGAGGTTATTCACCTCAATAGGCATCTGGGTTCTAGGATCGATAGCTTCAAAGCTAACCCCAGATAACAGAGCCGATAACCCCCAAACTGCAAACAGCAAAATTAAAAATAACATGGCGGGATCGGGAAGCTTATTACCAACCCTTTCAATGCCATCTAACGCTTTGCCTAATATACCTTGTGGCCCTTCATCAGGAAGCACCTGTTTGTCTGCTTTCATCATTCAACCTATTTATTATGCTCTTTCACTTTTAAACTATGCCATCCATAGAGGACATCACTTAATCGTGTGTATTTTTTTATAACTTACTAGAATAAATGTCTAAACTGTATCGAAACTTAATTTACATCGCTCAAAACAATAAAACCAATCGGTATAAGAAGTTGACCTACTCAGAGTTTTTTTGGGAAACTAATTCAAGGCGAATGAATGATAGAATGGTTGTTCCCTTGTGAATTTATTCAACGCAGAAGTAGGCAGCCAAAAACACTCCTTACAGGCGAGTTTTAGCGGTGCTGATGCTGTGTTAACGAGCTTGACCGTAGAATGACTATGCTCTTCACTCGTTGCAAACCACATGGATGTGGTGAATGTCATTAATGCAGGAGCAATTAAAGACCTTGCCTCAGGACCGCTAAACTTTCGCTGAGAGATCAAATCTTTATACTGATTGGTATAAACCCTGACATGATGCAGGGTTCTATTTATTAAATTAGCCTAAAACGGCTTAACACACTCAGAAGTTACTTACTGGTATCAATCGCATCGAATGACTTAACTAGGTCATCCACAGCCTTCATCTGAGTTAAATACGCTTCTAACTGGTGCAGAGGAAGTGCACATGGACCATCACATTTAGCGTTATCTGGATCAGGGTGTGCCTCAATAAACAGACCCGCTAATCCTAGTGCCATACCACTACGAGCAAGTTCAGTGGCTTGTGCACGACGACCACCAGCACTATCAGCACGTCCACCAGGGCGTTGCAGTGCATGAGTCGCATCGAAGATAACTGGGTAACCAGTCTGTTTCATCTCATCCATACCCAGCATGTCGACCACTAGGTTGTTGTAACCAAAGCTTGATCCACGCTCACACAAAATGATCTCATCATTACCCGCTTCATTAAACTTAGTGATGATATGACGCATCTCATGAGGCGCTAAGAACTGCGGCTTCTTCACATTGATGATGGCACCTGTTTTCGCCATAGCAACCACGAGATCAGTTTGACGCGCTAAGAATGCGGGCAACTGAATAATATCAACCACTTCAGCAACCGGTGCACATTGATGGATCTCATGGACGTCGGTAATTAATGGTAAATTAAAGGTAGATTTGATCTCCTCAAAGATCTTTAACCCCTCCTCCATACCTGGGCCACGATAAGAGTTGACTGAAGAGCGGTTAGCCTTATCGAAAGAGGCTTTAAACACATAAGGGATCCCCAATTTCTGAGTGGTTTCGGCATATGTTTCTGCAATCTTCATTGCCAAGTCACGGGACTCAAGCACGTTCATACCGCCAAACAGCACAAAAGGCTTATCGTTTGCGATCTCGATTGAACCTAAACCTATGGTTTTATTACTCATCAGTACTTCTCTCTTAAAGAGCCAAGGCTGTGCCTCGGCGTTAATCAATTCAATTTTTAGGCAGAAATATCAGGCCTAGCTTGCCACTATTTGCAAGATCTGGCCACACATCCACGCCATATAGGTGCCCACAGCATAGCCTAATACAGCCAGTAATACACCGACTGGCGCCAATGCAGGATGGAATGCTGCTGCAACCACAGGAGCAGATGCCGCGCCGCCCACATTCGCCTGACTTCCCACCGCCATATAAAACAGTGGTGCTTTTATCAATTTTGCCACAATCAGCATAAAACTGGCGTGAACCAGCATCCAGATAATACCGATAGCGAAATACCACAGATTCTCTGCATCAAATAATTTAGAGACATCCATATGTAAGCCGATGGTAGCGACCAAAATATAGAGGAAAGCTGAAGCAACTTTAGATGCACCAGCAGCCTCTAGATGACGTACAGGGCTAAAGGACATCGCCAAACCTATGGTCGTCACAGTCACGATCAACCAGAAAAACTTAGAGGTCAAGCTGTAATCGCGAGTCCAAGGGTAGTTAGCTTCAAAGAATGGACCTAAGAAGTCGGCAACCACGTGGGCAAGGCCTGTGACACCAAAACCGACCGCCACTATCATCATCAGATCGTTAAGACTAGGAATACGGGCATTTTCAGCATGGTACTTCTCAACTTTATCCTTTAACGCTTCAAGTGCTGAAGTATCTGCGCCAGTTTTAGCATCTATCTGCTTCGCCTTTGATGCCATAAATAGCAAGACCGCCATCCAGATATTGGCCACAATAACGTCTACTGTAACCATAATAGAGAAGATATCACCGCCAGCTTCATAGATCTCTTTCATCGCCGCTTGGTTAGCACCGCCACCGATCCAGCTCCCCGCCAGTGTTGTCATTCCGCGCCATACCGCTTCTGGTCCCTGCACACCAAGAATTTCAGGGTGAATAGCCGACACAATCAGCAAGGCAATCGGGCCACCTATCACGATACCAACAGTTCCCGTCAGGAACATGATGATCGCTTTAGGTCCCAAAGACATAATGGCCTTAAGATCGACACTTAAGATCAATAAAACTAAACATGCTGGCAGTAGATAACGCGATGCTACAAAGTAAAGCTGGGAAGTATGACCGTCGATAATATTGAAAGTATTGAGCAGTGAAGGTAAGAAGTAGCACATTAGCAGTGCCGGAATAAAGGTATAAAACTTGGTCCAAAATGGATGCTTACTGTGGCTAGTATAAAATACAAAACCCAATACAAGGGCCAATATTCCTAATCCAGTGGCATCGTTGGTCACTAATGCAGTGCTACTCATCCTAGTATAATCTCCCATCCATAATTATTATTGTATTTTTTATTTGTTGATTTTATTTGTATTTATTTTTATACGATCAAAATATAAGACGGTAGTCCCTGAACTACCGTCATCAAGCTCACTAATCTAGTGATAGATCTCCTGCTCCTCTCTTAGCTCTTTCAATTGCATCTTCACCAGTTCAATCACAGGATCATGAGGACTGTTATCGACGAAATGCTTGAGATCGGCAGCAGCGACATTGATGCAACCTAACTGCTGAGCAATAAAAGCACGCTCACGGTTAAGATTGAGATCGTCTGGGTGCCACTGCAACAACAAGTTACAGCACTCCAGAGCTGGTTCAAACTTATGGGAGACGATACAGCCCGCTTTAAGCTCATGGATCATACGTGACACCAAACGCTTTAAACTAACTGGCTTAAGGTAACTTGCCTTAAATGGCACACCATTACCTAGCTCACCTCGAACTAACACATGCAGTTGATGACGGGTTAACTCGCTACCGTTCATAGGATCGATATACTTAACCACACCATCAATTCGACTAGACAGCACCGTTGTTCCTGGAAGTAATAAAGGTTCCAGCTTTAGATCTAACTGCTTGGCTAATAGCATCAATACCGTGGCTAACGTGGTGCTATTTCCCTGACGGCTGCTGATGCAGGTTCCAAGATCGGCAGCCTCAACACTAAAATAGGGCTGACGTATGCAAAAGCCTAAATCTTGATAAAACCAACGCAGTAACCCCGCAAGACGTTCGTGCCTATCCACCACATAGTGACTAAGCACAGACCCTGCTAACTCAAGCCAAGCCCAATTAGCTGACTCAGCTTTTGAAAAGTTCAGATGAGCGCCGATCTCAAATGCCATTTCAGGCAGTGCAATCTCATTTTTAAGAGGCAAAGTGGTCATTATCCTAACAACATAGCTTGTTTAAACATGGCAAGCTTAGCAGCATAAACCACCCAAGCAATTGCACCTAAAGCCGCAAAGGTTTTGAACAACTTATTGCGGTTAGCTTTTAACGCAATCGTCGCTAAAAGTATGTAAGCAACAACTGCACCTAGCTTTTCTGACAGCCAAGGATCCACAAACGGATACTGCTTGATGATGAAGCAAAGTGTTAGGCCTGAAAGAAGTAGAAAAGTATCTATTACATGGGGAGCTATTTTAACTAGCTTCTTCTGCATGATAGGAGAGTCACGAAGATGTAGTGCAAAACGCACGATAAAAAACAGCACACTTACCGCAACAAGCGTTAAATGAAGGTGCTTAATCGCCGGGTACAGATTATTCAAAGTTTCCATTTTAATACTTACTTTGCTGACAAAGGCGGTAGTGTACCCGATCCCCTTAATCTAAACCAATATCATGCTCATAAACTCTGCAAATGAGCAGAAAACAATCGAAAAATTCAGGCCAAGCTGATCCTCATTAAAATCAGCACTTCTCACTGCTCAATTAAGTGGTTAAAACAGAGCCAAGTTGTGTCAGTATTTCAAAACTAATTTATGCTAACTACAAAATAAGGAGAACCTAATGTCCCAAACTGCTACACGTAAGTTCACACTCGATGAAAGCAAGGAGTTTGCCAATGCAGTTGAACAAAAAATTGCTGAATTTAATTGGCAACAATGGGAGGTTTCAGAGCGCTTACCTTTAGGCTTGAAGCTCGAAAGTGAAACAGGGGAACTATTAGCGGGTTTCTCGGCTCGAACTTTCGGTAACTGGTTGCAGATAGACAACCTCTGGGTATCTGAGTCACTCAGGGGACAAAGCATAGGTGCACAACTGCTTACAGAAGCTGAGTCTATCGCCATAGAGCGTGGCTGCATCTACGCAATCTTAGACACCCTAAACTTTCAAGCCCGCCCCTTCTACGAAGCCAGAGGGTATACCCTCCAATGGACTCAAGAAGCCTACCCCAAAACAGGCTGTAAGTACTTTATGGTAAAACACCTTACAGAATAAATAGTACCTATATGCTGGCAGAAACTAAACATATGCAGGAATAAGAAAAAAGCCCTAAATGAGTCAAACTCAACCTAGGGCTTATATAAGTTTCAAAATGATGGATTAAACCACTAACTAACAGGCTAGTTCTTTAACTTAGTACGCTTTTTCTGCATAGCACTACTACCTAAATAACTATCATCATACTTCTTAAACGCTTTTAAAGTAGGAAGCTCTATCATCTCAACATGGCTGTTCTTAATTCCCCAACCAATAATATTATGAATTAAACCTGAGCCTTGGATAATTTTAACATCTGTCTGGAAGTAGAGCGGAGCCTTGGAACTACTTCCACGGTATTTACTGGCGGCATAGTAGATAGCATGTTGATCATTGTTAAATGCGTCAGCATCTTTATCTTCCTGCTCAAGGCTGTTATTACCACTGATACAACTCCCAGCTTTACGACATGTCTCAACAGTCTCTTGCATTACACTAGTATTTAATGGCCAGTCAGAGCGAGAAGGTTTTGACGACATCTTCTTAAACTGTCTGAAGTGTGGGCGTGCCACAGATACCCAAGTATTGTCCCACTTCCCTGCAACTGCATTTATTTGCCAGTTTTGACAAGTACGATCTTTTTGCCAAGTAAGACCAGCATCAATCAAGATATTCATATTCTGATACTCACCACGAGCACGATGCATATCGGCATTTTTTATCATACAACCCGATATCGATACCTCTTTGATTAACGGCTCTGAATCATATTTAGCAGCCAGTTCATGATGAAGCTCTTTAAATCGAGTCTGAAAAGCGGTTTTCCAAAAATGGGGAAAATCACCATCGAAACTGCTTCCCTTGAAATCCAATGTGGATGAACCTGCCTCATTTTTAACCCATTGTGGGGTATAAATACCAGCGAATACACGTAGCTTAATGCCTAATTTATTATTCCCAGGAACACTATTCCAAGTTTCAATATCATCAATAGCTCTTTCAATCCAAGTGGTATCTAATGCAGCTCTCTCTCCAGCTCTTAATGGAGCATTGGGTTGTAAAGATGCCCACTCTAGCTGCACAACAATACCATCAACATTTTTACCCCAATTTGTAGGCTTTTGTGAATCCGCTACATTTGGGTTGTCGTAACCGCTACGAGTGCCAGGTGCTTTTGATACATCACCACGGGTATAAAACCCAGAAGGTCTCTCTTTAGCTTCTGTTTCGACGCTGATACCTGCGCCAATGAGTCCTACCGTTACTAGGGAAAGCATAAAGTAAAACTGATTTTGATTTTTTCAGTTGGTACATAATTGCCTCTTCATTCTGTATATTCATGTTTTAATTATTAAATTCATATCAACAACAATAAATACTACATTTATACCGACCAAATACTATTTATAGTATTTATAAGATACGAAAAGCTAAGTTAACACCGCTGGTAATTTGGGTCAATAAAACAATAAACCTACTGAAAAAACCAAGATAAAAAACGCAGATAAGATGAAAATCGACATAGATTGGCAGTTACGCTGGATATGATTAATCAACTCTATACCCACTTTTGTGAAACTGTTTTAGGGACATTGTGGGGAAATAGGGCGTCATTTGTTTAAATTATGAACTTTTTTTATATTTTAAACGTATTCACTACTAATAACTAAGGAGTCAATAATGGATATTCATTTTCAAGAAAGCAGTCAGGTTCAAGAAACATCTAAAATCCAACAGTTTTCACCAAAGATTATTGGTGTTGCTGACTCAACTCAGTATCTAGTAGGTGCAATTGACTGTAAAAATAACTTCGTTGAGTTAAACGAGGAGAAACGCATTAGATGCTTTAACTCACTCGCTCAAGCAAAAGATCTCCTTCGTAGCCATCAATACAAAACCGTCGAACTTGAATATCAAAGTGCCTACGATGAGATGTGCGGACTACCAAGCTGTGACAATTACAAAGAGCTGATACAGCTCTAAATGATACTGACTAAAAGTATGCGGTTAGAAAAACACAAACGCCATTGGCATTAATGAAATACCAACGGCGTTAAATTCTTTACTGACAACAGTACCGCTCAAGCTAACTCAAAAATTACCAATGCCTGTCCTCATTTATTCAATGGCAGCAAGAAAACCAAAGAAAGTCGCGATAATTGCCTGTATCAGGAAGATGGTTGTAACGTTAAATTCGATGCTAAGAGATGGCCCTTTTTTTGGGGAAAGTGTGGGAAGCGCCAAAAGCTCAAATTTAGCTATTGACGCCATAGTCTCTTGTTAGGTTTCAACTTTTCGCCAATGCGACACTTGGTAAATTAGATACGCAGACAAGCCAAGGCTTAAAAGATGAAGGGGCGCTCCCAAGAGGTTTACAGAGCCATGTAGCAACAGGATAATCACACCACAAACGAAGCCTCCAATAGCTAAACCAGCCCCAACAACCCCAAGTGCAAGGCCTGTAACCAAACCTCCTAAGGGCATTGTTCCAATATAGTCGGAAACTTTATGCAGCCGAAATACCATCCCTATTACGAAGCCAACTATGACCGCCTTAATTGGTTTCATTAATTCAACATTGAAAACTACAGCAACCTCCTCCAACTCCGTCTGCGGCAATAAGGCAAACATCAGGCAAATAGGAACCAGCCATAATGAATAAAGGTAGTGTTTGATAGTCATAGTAAACCTAACAGCTTATTGATTAGCAGCAGGATAATGTTCCAGTCTGCTTGGTTGTTTTTTGTTAACCTAACACTGGTAACTCACTGTTGTAAATGGGTTACTTTTAGTAGAAGTTAGACAAAATACCATAAATCACCCGATAAAAAGATGCGTGGGTGTTTATGAGGTCCGCATAACACTTTTGGCACTCTCTCAATACTTTGATATTAAATAGAATAAAAATATTTACTTGAGTTATCGATGCGTCACCCCTCCATTTCGTGCATCTTTTTTAGGCAAGTTATCTCGATATCAGTTATAACTGTATGTATGCGGCTCTTCGCTGTTAATGGTGGAACTCCATATCCAACTTCCCAAAGTGGAACAGTATTGCTCGCTTAAATCGCTCTGTATTTCTATACCCCATGGCTTTTACTCTCAGCAGCCTTATTTGACTATTGATAGCTTCTGCTAGACCATTTGAAACACCAAAACGCATCGCATTAAGTATGCCCCATAATTTAGACTCAACTGTTTCAGCTACGGACATTAAAGGCTTGATATTAGTTGCCTTAATTAAAGCTATCCATTCTAGCCATCTCTGTTTAGTGCCCCGAACGCTGTTGCTATACCAAATGTCACGAGCTTGCTCTTTAAAGTACCAAGCAAGGGCTGTATCCATTAATGAAGGCACTAATTTATTAAGTCTCTCTTGGCTATGGGCAGGTAAGTTGTGCCTTCGTTTAAGCCAAAAGAAACGTGTGCGATGAGCCTCTTGTCTCATTGAGGGAGACAGCCTGTATATTTCATCTCTTCGTATGGCATTGACAGCTTCAGTCAGTAATTTAGCAATATGGAAATGGTCAAATGCAATCCGCTTTTCAGCGTCAGGAAATGCTGCTTTTGCTGCTGAAATATAAGCAGGGCTCATGTCCATACAGATGGTCTTGGTTAGCGAAGTCGTGTATGAAGGTAATTGCTCAAAGCAAGCGTTAAAACTGGCCTTAGAACGACCATCTGCAACGGCTAATACTTGGCCTTGAGAGTTGGATAGAACAGTGACATAGTCACGCCCTTTTTTAATCGCTGTTTCATCAATTAACAATGCTTCAGTTGAGTAAGTTGTACGATGTGCGAGCCCTCTCGCGACCGCTCGTTCCATTATTCGGTCAATGGCTCCCCAACTGAGTTTAAAGAATTTACTCACAGCATTTAACGTACTCATTGCTAGCATCTTCAGTACCCTCATTTCTAGCAATTCAGTGTACCGACTACTTTCATGTGCCCAAGGGACTTGTAGTGTCTGATAGCCATGTTCAGGGCAGTGAACTCGAGGCACTTTTGAGTGGATTAGGGTTTCAAATTGACAAGTATCTAAATGACGCCAAGTTCGAGGACGAGAATCATAATGTCGGCCAGCTTGCTGGCAGACAGGACAAACGAGATCACCGTTATGAACATAGTCCACAACAACGGTAATACGTTGAAGTTCTTCATCAAGTTGAACATTAGAGACTAACCAAGGGACTTCTAAACCTAATACCTTTTGGTATAAAAGCGTATCGCTCATGACGGTGGTAAAAAGTGGAATTGTATTGAGGAGTTTATATTAAAAGTTACGTCTTCCACCACTTTCGACGAAGAGCCATGTATGCACAGCCCTTGTAAAAGAGGCATTATGTCATCAGAAGATAGGACAGGCATAACTTATAGACTATGCAAAACCCTTTCATATTAGCTTTTCTATAGCCAAAGCTTTACGTGTTAGCGGTTTACCCAGATAAGTCAAAATCGAAGGGATAATCTTGCTTTAAGAACAGTAAGTGTAGATGCGGCTGCGAGCTTCCAAAACAGGGATGTTTTGGTAGAGCCCACAAGGACGTGCTTGCGGCGCCTCGCAGAAGTATCTACACATAAGCACGCTGCCAGCGATAGATAACTATGAAGGTACGACCTTCAAACAAACTATCCAATAACATAAAGCTGGATCCTACTTTTAGCAACAAGAGGGAGTTCAGGATGACGGTAACAATACTTTAGCCAGAAAATAAATCAGATAATATAATCAGCCTTCATTCGAAGGCTAACAAGTTTTGTCGTTCTACAAACAAAAACGCCATTGGTATGAGAGCTACCAATGGCGTTCTAATTCACCTTATTCAAAATACGCTCAGGGCTGTTAATTTAAAGCAGGCTCAGGGCTGTTCAGCCTAACTCAAAAAAGCAGAACCAGCCGATGCCCCGGCGCCCACTATCTTGGCCAACGCCCCAAAGTGCAGCGATCATTACTACCAAAATCTCGCACTGTGGCGACATTCTCATAGCCAAGCTCGATCATCTTATCCCTAAGCTGCAGTGCCTGACCAAAGCCATGCTCAAGCAACAAGTAACCACCTGGTGCAAGATAATCTCGAGCACAATCGGCGATATGGTAGAGATCGGCAAAACCATGTTCAGGCGCAGTTAAGGCACTGTGAGGTTCAAACCTAACATCCCCCTCTTCAAGATGAGAGTCCTCTTCATCTATGTAGGGAGGATTAGAGACAATCAGATTGAAATCGTAACAGTTAACCGAATCAAACCAATCACTTTGAATTATATCAACCTGAGGCAACTTTAGATGAGAGCGGTTAGCTTTGGCTAAAGCCACAGCTTCGATTATCTTGTCGACTGCGGTGATCTGCCAGCTTGGTTTCTCATAAGCCAGAGACAGGGCTATTGCGCCGGTTCCTGTGCCTAAATCAAGCACTTTCGCTGCTTCGGCTAATGGCAGGTTCAGGGCCGTTTCCACTAAGATTTCGGTGTCAGGTCTTGGGATCAAGGTGGTTGGATTAACCATAAATGGCAGTGACCAGAACTCACGTTCGCCAACAATATGGGCTATTGGAGTGCCGATAACACGTCTACCAACCATCTTGGTATAGTCATCTATCTGCTCTGATGTTAAGCGCTCATCAGGCCAAGTATAAAGGTAACCTCGCTGTTTATGTATGATATGCAGCAACATCACTTCAGCATCTAGCTTAGGTGTATCGGAAACATCAAGCAACTGAGGTGAGGCCCAGGCTAGGGCCTCAGAAAGTGTTTGGTACAAAGGCTGTCCTTAATTTGAAACCTTATTTAAATAGCTTTTAGCAAGACTCGTCGAGTTAGTCTTCAGCTAACGCCGCTAACAGATCAGCTTGGTTTTCTAATATTAATGGCTCGATAATCACATCTAGCACGCCTTCCATCACTTCGTTTAAGCGATATAGAGTCAGGTTGATTCTGTGATCGCTCATACGCCCTTGAGGGAAGTTGTAGGTACGTATACGTTCAGAACGATCGCCACTACTGACTAAGTTACGGCGAGTGCTCTCCTCTTCGCTACGACGCTTTTCATCTTCTACCGCTTGAATTCGAGCAGAAAGCACGCTCATGGCTTGAGCACGGTTTTTGTGCTGAGAGCGTTGATCCTGACATTCAACAACAATTCCCGTCGGGATATGTGTGATACGAATAGCAGAGTCGGTTTTGTTGACGTGCTGACCACCGGCACCCGATGCACGGAAGGTATCAACTTTTAAGTCGGCCTTATTGATTTCAATCGCTTCTGCTTCTGGAATTTCAGGCAGAACAATCACAGTACAGGCAGAAGTATGAACGCGACCTTGAGATTCTGTTTCTGGCACACGTTGAACTCGGTGTCCACCGGACTCAAACTTAAGTTTACCGTAAACACCTTCACCGCTAATTTTTGCGATGACCTCTTTAAATCCGCCATGTTCACCTTCATTGGTGTTCATGACCTCTATCTGCCAACGGTTGCTCTCTGAGTACTTGCTGTACATACGGAACAGATCGCCAGCAAAGATAGCCGCTTCATCGCCACCCGCACCAGCACGGATCTCGATAAAGGCATTATTATCATCGTTAGGGTCTTTAGGAAGCAGCAGGATCTGGAGCTCATCTTCTAGCGTTTCTAGTACAGATTTAGCTTCCTTCATCTCCTCTTGAGCCATCTCTTTTAGCTCAGGGTCGTCCTCATTAAGCATCTCTTTTGCAGCTTCAAGATCTTCTGTCGCTTGTTGAAAAGCGGTGAAGCTCTTAACGACATCTTCAAGCTGAGAATACTCTTTAGAAAGCGCACGAAAACGCTCCTGATCAGCGATAACACTCGGATCGCTAAGTAGAGCCAAAACCTCTTCGTTACGCTCAAGCAAGCCTTCAAGCTTGCGAATCACACTGTCCTTCATTATAAAACGCTAACCTTAGTTTTTATCTAATCCGAGCGCACTTCTAAGCTGGCCAATGCTATTCAAATCGCCTTGGCGGCTCGCTGCTGTTAAGGCTTGTGTTGGCGCGTGGATCAGTTTATTGGTTAGCTTATTTGCCAGTTCAAGTAATAGTTGTTCACTATCCCCACCCTGGGCTAACTTATTGATCGCACGCTCAACTAGCTCATCTTTAATCGCCATACTTTGGGTACGGTACTCACGGATACTGTCGACCGACTCTAACGATCTGACCCACTCCATGAAAAGATGTGACTCATTTTCAGCAATTACTTCAGCTTGCTCGGCAGCCTCTCTACGTGAGGCCATATTCTGTTCAATGATGCTCTGCAGGTCATCCACTGTATAGAGGAAGGCATCGTCAAGGTCGGCAACCTCGGCTTCAATATCGCGAGGAACTGCTATATCTACCAACAACATAGGTTGATGACGACGCTGCTTAAGCGCTTTTTCTACCATGCCTTTACCGAGTATAGGTAATGGGCTGGCGGTGGATGATATCACGATATCAGCCTTTGGGAGAAAATCTGGTATCTGTTCGAGTGTAATTGCAGTGGCCCCGAACTCATCACACATGCCTTCAGCACGTGAAAGTGTTCGGTTGGCAACAACCATAGAGTCCACACCGTTATCTTTTAGGTGTCTGGCAACCAGCTCTATCGTCTCACCAGCACCTATCAGCAACACCTTAGTTGAACTGATTGAGGAGAAGATATGCTTTGCCATACTCACGGCAGCAAAGGCAACAGATACGGCCGCAGCACCAATCTCGGTTTCTGTCCGTACTTTCTTTGCTACTGAAAATGTATTTTGAAACAGGCGATCCATAGTGATAGCAACTGAACCCGCCTCTCTCGCTTTAGCAAAAGACTGCTTCACTTGCCCTAAGATCTGAGGCTCACCTAAAATCAAGGAATCCAAACCCGAAGAAACTCGCATTAGGTGCTTCACCACCCCTTGGCCCTCAAACTTATACAAGCAGGGCTCCACCTCTTCGTGACTGAGTTGGTGATACTCTTCGAACCAACGAATAACCTCGGCCTCATCACCAGTATTGGTGTACAGCTCTGTGCGGTTACAGGTTGATATGATCACAGCTTCGCCGGTCTTGGTACATTTCGCCAAACTCTTCATGGCATCATGAATTTTGTCTGGAGAAAAGGCTACCTTCTCGCGTAGGTCGACCGTGGCTGTTTTATGATTAATACCGATTGCTACAAGGCTCATCTGACTCGTTCTGGTCTCTAGGCATCTCATTTATTGTCGTTCATTCTACTGAATTGAATGAACTAAAAACAGAATATGCTTAACAAAACCGAATAATAATCTTAATTCTTATCCGTTTTTATAATTAAGGTCACCTTTTAAAAGAGGTTAAGCTAGAACTCTTAAAAAGCTTACAAGCTTGATAGCGCAAGGATTTCAGTAAATTTGCTGATTTCCATTGTATTCTCATCAGGCACTCGTATCATATGAAACCATCAATATCAGCAATAGATGAATAATTTGAGCTACTTCACAAAAACCAAGCTTGTCTGGGTGATATTAAGCCTCTCTTTACTGTCAGCTTGTGCCACTAAGACTCCCGACAACCTGATCCCGGTTCAGGTTAATCATGTTTCACAAGCCCAAGCTTGGGAGATGCAGGGAAAACTCGCGGTCAGAACTGCCGATGATAAATTTAGTACCAACCTCTATTGGCTACATACTGCCGATATTAATGAGCTTAAGTTGACCACTATGCTCGGCACCACTTTACTCTCCTTAACAACCGAGGAGGGGGTCGCTAAATTAGAGGTAGACGGAAAAGTGTATCAGCATGATGACGCTCAAGAGTTGCTAACTGAGATCACAGGTTGGTCTATCCCTGTTAATGCCCTGCCCCTTTGGATAACAGGGCAAGCAGCTCAAGATGATAAAATTATCAATCAAGATCTCCAGTTAAGACCCACAGTATTACTTTCAGAAAAAGACTCACCACCTTGGAGGGTCGAGTTTAATAGCTGGCAAAAGCAAAGCGGCGCAGAGATACCAAGGTTGCTAGAACTCACCAGAGAGCAACTAAGACTCAAGATACAGATAAGCCAATGGCAGGCACTTTCGGCCACCACTTTAGCGACAAATAATCAGAAGAAATGATAATGAGCAACCAACTATCTTTAGGCTGGCCCGCACCTGCAAAGTTAAACCTTTTCCTGCACGTTAACCATAGACGTGAGGATGGTTATCATGAACTTCAGACACTTTTTCAATTTATCAGTCATGGTGATCTATTAGATTTTAAGGTCACCGATGACGGCTCACTGAAATTACACTCAAATATCGGTAACGTTGTCGCAGATAGCGATAACTTAATTCTGCGTGCCGCAAAATTACTTCAAGAGAGAACCGCAACAGAAAAAGGCGCTGAAATTTGGCTCGATAAACGCTTACCTATGGGCGGAGGAATAGGGGGAGGTTCATCGGATGCAGCCACCTGTTTAATCGCACTAAATGCGCTATGGCAGACCCATTTAAGTCGAGATGAATTGGCAGAATTAGGACTAGCTCTTGGTGCTGATGTTCCTGTTTTTATTAATGGTTTGTCTGCTTTTGCTGAAGGTGTGGGGGAAAAATTAATTCAAGTTTCTCCCAAGGAGTATTGGTACCTTGTTTTGGTTCCAGATGTGCATGTTTCCACAGCTGAAATATTCCAAGATCCAGATCTACCACGAAATACCCCCAAGTTAGATCTAGACTCATTAATGAGCAGCCCATGGAGAAATGACTGCCAAGAACTTGTCGTAAAAAGATACCCTCAAGTTGCCAAAACCTTAGACTGGCTGATAGAATATGCGCCGTCCAGAATGACGGGAACCGGGGCTTGTGTTTTCGGAGAATTCGAACAGCAGCAGCAAGCACAGGATGCCTTGGCTCAGTTGCCAAGTAACATGACAGGTTTTGTTGCTAAAGGGACAAACATATCGCCTTTAGAGTTACGTTTAGCGCAACTTTAAAGAACACTTTCTGGGGCAACCTTTTTTATGCCCCAGCCATTTAATGAAGCATACGCCTGAGGTTGATACAGTGCCTGACATTAAACTTTTTGCTGGTAACGCAACACCTAGTCTCGCTAAGAAGATAGCCGACCGTCTATTTTGTAAACTTGGAGACGCGGATGTTGGCGTTTTCAGTGATGGCGAAATCAGTGTCCAGATAAACGAAAATGTACGTGGTGCGGATGTCTTCATCATTCAATCTACTTGTGCACCGACTAACGATAACCTAATGGAGCTTATCGTTATGGTTGACGCACTTCGTCGTGCTTCAGCTGGTCGTATTACCGCTGTGATCCCTTACTTCGGTTACGCTCGTCAAGACAGACGCGTACGTAGTGCTCGTGTACCTATTACCGCTAAGGTTGTTGCTGACTTCCTATCTAGTGTAGGTGTTGACCGAGTATTGACCTGTGATCTTCACGCCGAGCAGATCCAAGGGTTCTTCGATGTTCCTGTTGATAACGTATTCGGTAGCCCTGTGCTGCTTGAAGATATGTTAGATAAGAAACTTGAAAACCCTGTCGTTGTGTCTCCAGATATTGGCGGTGTTGTACGTGCTCGTGCAGTCGCTAAGCTACTTGATGATTCAGACTTAGCGATTATCGATAAGCGTCGTCCTCAAGCAAACGTTGCTCAGGTTATGCATATCATAGGTGATGTTCAAGGTCGTGATTGTATTATCGTTGATGACATGATCGATACTGGCGGAACCCTATGTAAAGCGGCAGAAGCATTGAAAGAGCATGGTGCTAACCGTGTATTCGCTTACGCAACTCACCCAGTATTCTCTGGCAATGCAGCGAAGAACATCGCTGAATCTGTTATTGATGAAGTGATTGTGACCGATACTATTCCATTGAGCAAAGAGATCCAGGCACTGGATAAGGTTACTCAGTTGACCATGTCAACGCTGATGGCTGAAGCTATCCGCCGAGTAAGCAACGAAGAGTCTATCTCTGCGATGTTTAAGCACTAATTAATTTTATTGCGCATCAAAAAAACGCACTCACTGAGTGCGTTTTTTATGGCTAATACCAATCAGTATAAAGATTTGATCGCTCAGCGAGAGTTTAGCGGTCCTGAGGCAAGGCAACGAGTGAAGAGCATAGTTGCTCTACGGTCAAGCTCGTTAACACAGCATCAGAACCGCTAAAACTCGCCTGTAAGGAGTGTTTTTGGCTGCCTACTTCTGCGTTGAATGAATTCACAAGGGAACAACCATTCTATCATCCATTCGCCTTGAATTAGTTTGCCAAAAGACACTCTGAGTAGATCAACTTCTTATACTGATTGGTATAATCACCAGCAACATCACATAAAACTTTTTCTTAGTGCATCATCTCTGACAGCTTTAGTCACATCTAGGGCTATCTGCTTACGTAATCTAACTAACCAGTCATCCACGGTATCATCATCAACTTTACAGCTTCTCTTAGTACAATTAGGTCGCTGCGCCGAGATAAGCTCAATGGCAAGCGTTTCATCTTGCACTAAAAGCTTTGCTTGAACCTGATAATCTTTATAATTCAGATCGGCAAAGTAGCTGCCTGAGTCATTTTTAGATAGCTGCCAATGGTTACGCTTCATCACCTTTTCAAGCAGAGGACCAATATCTTTCACATACCCTTTAAATGGCACAGGATCTTGGTAACTATGTATCGCCTGGGCATCAAACACAGCCATTGAGCTTAAACCTATTATTAAACTTGCGATTACTTTTTTCATCTCATCCCTCACTACAGACGCATTAACTGTCTGGCGATACTCTTTCTAAGGTTTTTTATATAGTTATAGTAACCTCGACCATTTTTATAGCAGATATCATCAATCAAGTTTTTACACTCATAATCACCAAGAGCATCGTGGTACTTAAGCTGCACTAATGATTGGTTGTACTCAATCCTCATGACATTTGTATCGCCGCGATAGGTAAACCTTGCCAGAATATAACCTTCACCCTCTCCGTCATAGAGCCAAGCAATGCCTTTGGTTGTCAGCATCCCCTCAAGTATCGCGTAACGGATTTTATTCAGATCATCTGTCTTAGTGACTATCTCTTTATGAACGGCGTTTATATAGCGATCTGAGGACTTAGGTTTGACTTTTTTGATCTCGAGCGGCGCAGGTTCAGCCAGAAGCGATGAGGGGATTAATCCCCACACAAAAATAGCGAATATGATCATTTTAAAGCGATTCACAAAAACAACTCCCTTGGTAAAGTGAAGTATTAGAGTAAACCATATCGATACTCATGAGGAGGGCTGATTGACTTACAGATAACAAAAAGGAGGTAGTTTACTGAATTTTAGGCACAAAAAAGCCCGTCATAAGACGGGCTTTTTTGTATATGGCTGGGGTACCAGGATTTGAACCTGGGAATGCCGAGATCAAAACCCGGTGCCTTACCGCTTGGCGATACCCCAATCTAGCTTTTACAAACAACCTGCTAAAGCAAGTTATCTTTTAATAAATGGTACGGGAAGAGAGACTTGAACTCTCACACCTTACGGCACCAGAACCTAAATCTGGCGTGTCTACCAATTCCACCACTCCCGCACTACATCAGTTTTACATCTTGATTAAGATGCGTCAGTTTTACATCTTGATAGATGAAAAAACCTGTCATAGACAGGTCTAAATTGGCTGGGGTACCAGGATTTGAACCTGGGAATGCCGAGATCAAAACCCGGTGCCTTACCGCTTGGCGATACCCCAATAAAGCTATTTAAAAATTCGATGGTACGGGAAGAGAGACTTGAACTCTCACACCTTGCGGCACCAGAACCTAAATCTGGCGTGTCTACCAATTCCACCACTCCCGCATCGAACTTTGCTGCAAGTTTCCCTGCTTCATCTTCAATAGCATGAGAAAAAACCTCATTAACTACCGATGACAAGGTCAATAAATTAACCTTTTAAAATGGCTGGGGTACCAGGATTTGAACCTGGGAATGCCGAGATCAAAACCCGGTGCCTTACCGCTTGGCGATACCCCAATCAATCTTTTTAAAACCACAACAAGCCTTAGCTCATCATGTAAATAATGGTACGGGAAGAGAGACTTGAACTCTCACACCTTACGGCACCAGAACCTAAATCTGGCGTGTCTACCAATTCCACCACTCCCGCACTGCAACAGACAAAACCAGCGTGTTTGACATCAACACCACCACTTCCATACTGTAACCAGTTTTACATCTTGATCAAGATGACAGTATTCACTGCAACTCTTCATTTTTCATCTGAAGAAAAGATGGTAGCAATAGCGGGACTTGAACCTGCGACCCCAGCATTATGAATGCTGTGCTCTAACCAGCTGAGCTATATTGCCACATAAACCACTTTTAAAAATGGCTGGGGTACCAGGATTTGAACCTGGGAATGCCGAGATCAAAACCCGGTGCCTTACCGCTTGGCGATACCCCAATCTAACTTTTTCAAACAATCTGCCAGAGGCAAATCATCTTTAATAAATGGTACGGGAAGAGAGACTTGAACTCTCACACCTTACGGCACCAGAACCTAAATCTGGCGTGTCTACCAATTCCACCACTCCCGCACTGCATCTAGTTTTACATCTCGATTAAGATGGCAGCATATAGAATCTGGCGTGTCTAACATCAACACCACCACTCCCGCACTGCATCTAGTTTTACATCTCGATTAAGATGGCAGCATATAGAATCTGGCGCGTCTAACATCAACACCACCACTCTCAGACTACAGCTCTCTAGTTTAACATCTTGAGAAAGATGGTAGCAATAGCGGGACTTGAACCTGCGACCCCAGCATTATGAATGCTGTGCTCTAACCAGCTGAGCTATATTGCCATCGTTTTGTTTCTTGTCCCTCTTGCTGAGGAACGGGGCGTATTATGCTTATTCAGCTCATCTAGGTCAACAGCTTTTTTCGCTATTTTTTACTATTGCAATCGTTCGGCTATAACTTCGTCAAAGTGATGACTAGATGCGCAATTTAAGCCAGTTCCAATCAATTTTTGCCACCAAAAACTCACATCAAGTTAAAACAAAAAACAAAAATGGCTCAATTCTTCAATTGAGCCATTTGCTTTAGCAATATTAAAAGCTAATAAGAGGCTTAAAATTCCTATACGTTAAATAGGAAATGCATAACATCGCCATCTTTAACGATGTAAGTTTTACCTTCAACTCTTAACTTACCCGCTTCCTTAGCGCCAGCTTCACCTTTATAAGTAATGAAGTCATCGTAAGCCATCACTTGAGCACGAATGAAGCCACGCTCAAAATCGGTATGGATAACACCAGCAGCTTTTGGTGCACTCGCGCCAACAGGAACAGTCCAAGCACGCACCTCTTTAACACCAGCGGTAAAGTAAGTTTGCAGCGTCAATAGGTCGTAACCGGCACGAATAACACGATCTAAGCCTGGCTCTTCCAAACCAAGATCAGCCATAAACTCTTCGCGGTCCTCTGCATCCATCTCTGCAAGCTCAGACTCGATCGCAGCACAAACAGCAACAACAACAGCATTCTCTTTAGCAGCAATTTCACGAACGGTATCTAAATGTGGATTGTTTTCAAACCCATCTTCGGCAACGTTAGCAATATACATAGTAGGCTTAAGCGTCAGGAAGTTCAGATACGCAACGGCAGCTAACTCCTCTTTACTTAGCTCCATAGAGCGCAGCATGTCACCTTCATCAAGCACTGGGCGCATCTTTTCAAGTACAGAAACTTCAAACTTGGCATCGGCGTCGCCACCTTTAGCACGTTTGGCCTGACGAGTGATAGCACGCTCACAAGAGTCAAGATCCGCTAATGCAAGTTCAGTGTTAATCACTTCAATATCTGAAGCTGGTGAAACTTTATTAGCAACGTGAACGATATTGTCATCTTCGAAACAACGTACAACGTGACCGATGGCATCCGTCTCACGAATGTTAGCGAGGAACTTGTTTCCTAGACCTTCACCTTTAGAAGCGCCAGCAACTAGACCTGCAATATCGACAAACTCCATAGTTGTTGGTAGCACACGTTCAGGGTTAACTATCTGAGCTAATGCATCCAAACGAGCATCAGGTACAGGCACAACACCAGTATTTGGTTCAATAGTACAAAACGGGAAGTTAGACGCTTCGATGCCCGCTTTAGTTAACGCATTGAATAATGTTGATTTACCTACGTTTGGCAAGCCTACAATGCCACATTTAAAACCCATATCGTTTACCTTTAATATCAATTACAAACTAACAGGGTCACTGCCAATTTGGGTATATACAAAGCCGCCATCGGCGACTTAATCAAATTCTTGCCGCCTTAATCTAATGATCAAGACGAGACTATTTTAAGCCTTATAAGCGTGCAACCGGTTCATGGCCTTGGCCATATCTTGGTTAAAGAGCACCTCAGTTGACCTAACTGCTTCATCAATCACATCTTCAATCGCAGCCTGCTCTGTCCCCGGTGCTTTACCTAAGACATAATTGCTCACTTGGCTTTTATCACCAGGGTGACCAATACCGATACGAAGGCGATAAAAGCCTTTATTGTTAGCGAGACTTGCGATGATATCTTTCAAACCATTATGGCCACCATGGCCACCACCAAGTTTAAACTTGGCAACACCTGGCTCCATATCCAGCTCATCATGAGCCACTAATATTTCATCAGCTTCAATACGAAAGAAGTTAGCCATAGCCCCTACTGACTTACCGCTAAGATTCATAAACGTACTTGGGATCAGCAAGCGCACATCTTTTCCATGTAGCGTCACTCTTGCCGTCAGACCAAAATATTTACTATCTGCCACTAAAGTTGCGCCGCATACTCTCGCTAACTCTTGTACGTACCAGGCCCCAGCATTATGTCTAGTCTGGGCGTATTTTTCACCCGGATTTGCGAGCCCAACTATTAGTTTTATATTACTCATTCAGCCTATTCTTTGGTTCGATGTGACTTAGCACTGCCAGCCTTTTTTCATTAGCGGTTCCGCCAAATAAAAGCACGATGCAGATAAAAACGCGGCATTTTAACACTCAATGACCCAGTCAACAAACTATTAGCAGTCACCGCATTATCAGCAGAGGAATTAAAAGTAAAAATGGGGAATGAATATGGGCTATAGAAAGGTTAAATCTAGCACGCGGCTTTTGCCACAGCAGACAAAAGCCAAATACTAATAAATATAAAAGCTAGCAGCGTTATTTAAGTCCCATCGCATACATAAGCACATGCTTTTTTATCGGGGAGTCGATGTTAGCAATCTTCAATGCGGCATTTCGCATCACTTTTAATGGCAGCAACTCATTACTAAAGCCTGCATAGAAAAGGTCCATTGCCGTCATCATCAACTGGTTATCCTGATAACGTAACTTCTCATAAGCCTTTAATGTCCCCTCTTCCCACCAAGCTTCGCCTTTACTCAAACTTGAGGATACCGATGAGATAATCGCCTCTACATCTTTAAAGCCAATATTGACTCCCTGACCAGCAAGCGGGTTAATGGTATGAGCCGCATCTCCCAAAATCACCACATTGTCTGAATAGTAAGTTTGCGCATGACGTCTGGTGAGTTTAAAACTTCCCTTCTGCAGGACCTCAAAATCTCTATCTAACCTTGCAGGAAAATGCCGCTTAATCTGTTCGCCTAACGCCTTTTCACTCATCAAAGACAGTTGCGCGATCCGATTTGCATCATCATACCAAACTAAAGAGGCGTGATTACCGGGCAGAGGAAGTAAAGATCTTGGACCATTGGGGGTAAACTGTTGCCAAGTAACATCTTGCTGTCCTTGCGCTGTTTTAATATTGATCAACATCGCCGATTGCGCATAATCCCAACCAGTCAATCCAATACCAGCCCACTGTCTTACTTGCGAATTAGCCCCGTCTGCGCCCACAAGCAACTTAGCCTCTATGCAAGTCGCATTATTAAGGTGCACCACAACGGCATCATCATGACGGCTAAAACGCTCAACCCTAACTGGCGACAAAAGCTCAATATTGTCATACTGCTTAAACTGCTCCCAAAGGGAAAGTTGAATAAGTCGGTTCTCTACAATATGACCAAGATGTGTCACACCAACCTGATCTGCGTGAAACTGGGTGATAAATCCCTCCAGCTCCCAAGTCTCAAGCCCTAAATAAGCAGCCCTTCGCATTTGACTTAACCCAGCAAGGGCTCCTAAGCGCTCTAATAAATTCTCAGATGCTACGCTCACTGCGGAAACACGAATATCTATCTCTTGCTTATCGTTATAGGGTTCTGGCTCAAAAGCCTCAATAACTGCGATATTAAGTCCCAGCTGCGCTAAACCAATAGCCGTTGCAGCTCCCACCATACCGCCGCCTAGAATAACAACATCTTTGCTAACTGGCTTAACTTGTGACTCACTCACGATTGAATTCCCATTCTATTATCTCTTTTGATCCAGTTAACAGTACTCAACTATGACTGGAACATTTAAAAAAGTATGTAAATGTTACTAGTACCATAAATATTCACACCCTCTTACAAACAGCCCCATCTGCACACATGAGCATGTCTTACACTCAATTCATCGAACAAATCTGACCTGATTATAAGTGAGCCAATTATGAAAATCATGACACCATTAGCCCTACTTGCAGCAAGCCTACTTCCACTGACTGCAAGCGCTGATTTAGTTAAACAACAAAACAAAGCCAAGCCAATGGAAACAATCACTGTAACCTATAGAGAACCAACAGATTATGCCCTATATCAATATACGACGGATATGTTAGTCAATTTTAGATTACAGATCCAAGCCGATATCTATCAGCAAGCCCGCACAAGTATCATGAAAATGGCCAATACAACCCCCTATATGTCAGCAATGCATCAAGCTCCTGAGCAGGAACAAAACAGCACTGAGTAGATAATTTTCAATTAAACAGTCCAAAAGCTGGTCAGTGCCCTGCTCAAGGGGTAAAATGTTGCGCTATTTTTCCCGTGGTACCAAGAGTGACATAAACTGATGAGCAAGAAACTCCATATTAAAACCTGGGGCTGTCAGATGAATGAGTATGACTCATCTAAGATGGCTGATCTAATGGATGAGTATAAAGGGTACACCTTAACAGAAGAGGCTGAAGAGGCTGATGTACTTCTGCTAAATACCTGTTCTATCCGTGAAAAAGCTCAGGAAAAGGTGTTCCATCAACTTGGGCGCTGGAAAAAACTAAAAGATAAAAACCCCAACCTTATTATTGGTGTTGGTGGCTGTGTCGCGTCACAAGAGGGCAAAGTGATTAAAGATCGCGCCCAGTGTGTCGATCTGATTTTCGGCCCTCAAACACTTCACCGCCTGCCAGAGATGATCGATCAGATCGAAGCAGGAGGTAAAGCCGTCATCGATGTGAGCTTCCCTGAAATCGAAAAGTTTGACCGTCTACCAGAACCTCGCGCTGATGGACCAAGTGCTTTTGTCTCAATTATGGAAGGTTGCAGCAAGTATTGCTCTTTCTGCGTTGTGCCTTATACACGCGGTGAAGAGGTCAGTCGCCCCCTTGATGACGTTATTCTAGAGATAGCCCAGTTAGCTGAACAGGGTGTGCGTGAAGTAAACCTTTTAGGTCAAAACGTTAACGCATATCGCGGCGCAACTCATGATGATGAGATCTGTACCTTTGCTGAGTTGCTTCGCTATGTTGCGGCAATTGATGGCATTGATAGACTGCGTTTTACCACCAGCCACCCAATTGAGTTTACTCAAGATATTATTGATGTTTACGAAGACACCCCTGAACTGGTTAGCTTCCTTCACCTGCCGGTTCAATCGGGTTCAGATAGAATTTTGACCCAGATGAAACGTGGTCATATGGCTATCGAGTACAAGTCTATTATTCGTCGTCTACGCAAGGCTCGCCCAGATATTCAGGTCAGTTCAGATTTCATCATCGGCTTCCCTGGTGAATCTAAGCAAGATTTCGAAGACACCATGAAGTTGATTGAAGATGTTCAATTTGATCATAGCTTTAGCTTTATCTACAGTGCACGCCCTGGTACCCCAGCATCGGATCTGCCCGATGATGTAACTCTTGATGAGAAGAAAGAGCGTTTAGCTATCTTACAAGACAGAATAACTCAACAAGCGATGCGCTATAGTCGTCAGATGCTTGGCACAGTTCAGCGTATTCTAGTCGAAGGTCCTTCGGTTAAAAATCCGATGGAGTTAAGAGGCCGTACAGAGACAAGTCGTGTAGTTAACTTCGAGGCCGATCCTAAGCATATTGGCAGTTTCGTCGATGTAGAGATTGTAGATGTCTATACAAACTCACTAAGAGGTAACTTTATTCGCGGCGAAGATGAGATGGATCTTAGACGTTCACTACGTCCGTCAGATATTCTTGCTAAACATAAGAAAGATGACGAACTAGGTGTAACTCAGTATATCCCTTAAAATCACACCGTAACAAAAAAGGCGGCATAGTTTATGCTGCCTTTTTCGTCTCTATTGTGCCGGTAAATACCATTAGCAATTGTCCTGTTTCGCTCGTAAACTGTGAGTATATGTCTATGCTCATCTGGAGTCATTTTTGTCTAACAAGTTAACCACGCTTAACCTATACCTTGAGCCAGCCGATACTCGCCGTTTATTGTCTCTATGCGGTCCATTTGATGACAATATTAAGCAGTTAGAGCGTCGAATTGGTGTTGAGATCAGCTACCGTGATAACCATTTTCAAATTGTAGGCCAAGCGAAGAACTGCTTAAGCGTCAATAACCTGCTTAAGTCTCTCTATGTTGAAACACAATCTGTTAAGGGCAGCACGCCTGATTTAGAGCCTGATACTGTCCACCTTGCCATTCAAGAAGCTGTGGCTCTGGAAGCTGAACTGCCAAGGGATGACAAAGAGCTCTATATAAAGACCAAACGTGGCGTGATTAAACCCCGCAATCCTAATCAAAGCGATTACGTTGCCAATATCGCGACCCATGACATCACATTTGGTATTGGTCCTGCCGGTACAGGTAAAACCTACCTTGCCGTTGCTGCCGCTGTTGATGCCTTAGAACGTCAAGAAGTTCGCCGCATATTACTGACTCGTCCAGCCGTTGAAGCGGGTGAGAAACTTGGCTTTTTGCCCGGTGACTTAAGTCAGAAGGTCGATCCATACCTTCGACCTCTTTACGATGCACTGTTTGAGATGATGGGCTTTGAAAAAGTAGAGCGTTTGATTGAACGTAATGTGATTGAGGTCGCTCCACTGGCTTATATGCGTGGACGCACCCTTAATGATGCCTTTATCATCCTCGATGAGAGCCAAAACACTACCGTTGAGCAGATGAAGATGTTTCTGACCCGTATCGGCTTTAACTCACGCGCCGTTATCACAGGGGATATTACTCAAATAGATCTGCCAAAACACCAAAAGTCTGGCTTACGCCATGCCATTGAAGTGCTCAGTGAAGTCGAAGAGATAAGCTTTAACTTTTTCCAAGCAAAAGACGTAGTTCGCCACCCCGTTGTGGCCAGAATCGTAGAAGCTTACGAAGAACACGACCAAAAAGCTCAAATTGCCAAAGCTAAACGTGAGAACCATTATAAGCTTCAGGAAGCCACAGAAAATGAGCACTAGCCACACCAAGCTTGAATTGGCACTCGATCTTCAGATAGCGACGGATAATAAACAGCTACCAACGCAACAAGATTTTGAACTTTGGGTGCGCACCGCACTCAGAAACACCATGACAGAGGCTGAATTGACGGTACGAGTTGTCGATGCAGAGGAAAGTCAGGCGCTTAATTCTACCTATAGAGGAAAAGATAAGCCCACAAATGTACTGTCATTCCCTTTTGAAGCACCCGCTGAAATTGAGCTCCCTTTGCTAGGTGATTTAATCATCTGTGCATCGGTGGTTGAACACGAAGCAATACAGCAAAACAAGCCCTTGCAAGCACATTGGGCTCACATGGTTGTACATGGTTGTCTTCATCTGCTAGGGTATGATCATATTAACGATATCGAAGCTGAAGAGATGGAGTCAATTGAGACTCAACTCATTGAAAGCTTAGGTTTTAACAATCCATACAAGGAACAATAATTGATCTGTGTTTGGCAATAGTTGCTAAATAGTTTAGATCAGGTAAACACTATGAGTGATGATATCCCACCGAGTACCAGCGCCCAAAAGAAGAGCTGGTTAGATAAAGTAAGCCAGTTGTTTCAGGGCGAGCCTCAAAGTCGCGATGATCTTGTTGAAGTAATACACGATGCCGAGCTTCGTGAAGTTATATCAGAAGATACGCGAGAGATGATTAAAGGTGTCTTAGAAGTATCCGATCTACGCGTAAGGGATATCATGATCCCAAGAGCGCAGATAGTCGCACTTCAAATAGATGATTCGGTAACAGAACTTCTCTCTACCGTCATAAGTTCTGCACATTCACGCTTTCCAGTGGTAAACGAAGATAAAGATCATATTGAAGGTATTTTGCTTGCAAAAGACCTGCTCCAATATGGATTTAAAAACAGTGATGAGCCTTTCTCTTTAAGCCAAGTTATCCGTCCAGCTGTTGTTGTTCCCGAGAGTAAACGTGTTGATGTTCTTCTCAAAGAGTTCCGCTCCCAGCGATACCATATGGCGATCGTCGTCGATGAGTATGGTGGAGTTTCAGGCTTGGTCACTATTGAAGATATTCTCGAAGAGATCGTTGGTGAAATTGAAGATGAGTTCGATCACGACTCAGCCGAAGAGACTGAGATCCGTAAAGTCAGTAAATTGGTCTATATGATCAAAGCACTGACTCCAATCGAAGACTTCAATGAAAGCTTTAATACCCAGTTCAGTGACGAAGAGTTCGACACCGTTGGAGGCTTAGTCTCTCACGCCTTTGGCCATCTGCCAGAGCGTAATGAAAAGGTCACCATCGATGGTATTGAATTTACCGTGATCAGTGCAGATACTCGCAGGTTACTACAACTTAGGGTCAAACTCCCCGACCCTAGCATCGAAGAGAAAAGCGAATAACGCCTTTTTTAACTCGATAAACTTTTCTATGATGAGGCTGGAATGCTGAATAAACTTCGGGCATCCGCCCATCATTCAAAAATACGTCTGGTGCTGGCATACTTTGCCGGTGCCAGTACCACACTCGCTTTTGCTCCCTACTCGATATGGCCAATCTACTTAGTCGCCATGGCATTTGCACTGCATTTAAGTCGCGCGCTATCCGCCAAACAGAGCTTTAACTTTTGGCTCAGCTTTGGATTTGGTTGTTTTTCAGTTGGAATAAGCTGGGTCCATGTCAGCATGGATAAATTTGGCGGCCTGCCATTGATTGCCTCTATCGGACTAATGGCACTATTAGCCCTTTATCTGGCACTCTACCCCGCTCTAAGCGGCTACCTACTGCAAAAACTGTCCCCTAAAAATCCGCTCACAAGAAATCTGCTGCTCTTCCCTATCCTATGGACACTGACCGAGTGGGCCAGAGGCTGGGTGTTAACGGGATTTCCTTGGTTATGGGCCGGATACTCCCAAACCGAAGGGCCAATAAAGGAGCTCGCCAGTGTCATTGGTGTACTGGGACTGAGCTACCTTATTGCTATGCTCGCAGGTTCCTTAGCCCTATGTCTGCAAAAACGCTGGCACAGCGCCGCAATCATCTTGCCGCTACTTATCACTGCAACTTACCTAAGCCCAATGCTCTCAAGCGTTGAAGCTAAAGGGGAGTCGGTTAAGGTGACACTGGTACAAGGTAATATTGCCCAAAGCATGAAGTGGGAGCCCGAGGCATTGTGGCCTACCATGCTAAAATACATGGATCTCTCACGACCTGAGCTTGCAGACACAGATATCTTTATCTGGCCAGAAGCTGCAATTCCAGCTCCTGAGTCCATGGTTGCTGATTTTCTGGATAACGCCAATAAGGTCGCAAATCTAAATAACAGCGCCATCATCACAGGCATCATCAGCCAGCAGCAAGATAATTTTTATAATTCACTTATCGTGCTTGGAAACCATGATAAGCCAGAGCAAGAACAAGCCGATTACACCATAGGCGGGGGCAATGAGTTTAAAAAACACCACCTTCTACCTATTGGTGAATTTGTTCCATTTGAATCGCTGCTCAGGCCGATAGCCCCATTTTTTAATCTGCCTATGTCTTCATTTTCCAGAGGCGAATATCAACAACCAAACTTAGAAGCAGTCGGCCACCAGATAGCCCCAGCCATATGTTATGAGATAGCTTTTCCTGAACTGTTAAGAGCCAACGTTAATGAAGATACTGAGTTACTGCTCACAGTGTCCAATGATGCCTGGTTTGGTAGCTCTAACGGTCCACTACAGCATATGGAGATAGCCCAGATGCGCTCCATTGAGCTTGGTCGTCCACTGGTCAGAGCCACCAACACTGGCGTCACGGCTGTCGTGGATGAATACGGCAATATTACCCATAAGTTGCCGCAATTTGAGGCTGGTGTATTAGTAGCTGATATCCCCTTAGTGAAAGGGAGCACAGCATTTTCTAAATGGGGAGAGTGGCCAATACTTCTCTGGTCATCATTGCTACTTGTACTGTTTCTATTTCGGTTTGTAAAACATCGCCTAGACTAAAATTTCAATATACTATCTCCAAAAAAATACCCGCTGATGCGGGTATTTTTTTGGATGATTCAAATCATCAAATCCATTGTTAAGGTGCGAGTGCTTCTCTAGTAAACTCACTCTCATCACATTCAGGACAATCAGGGATCACACCGGGGAATTCAATCTTCATCTCGTGGCCACAGTGAATACAAACCATGTTTCCCTGCCCGACGATTTCACCACTTTGGTAATGACCTTGATGCTTAAAGTCCTGTAACACCTCATGCCACTCAATCTGGCTTCGGTCTGTAATACCACTCAACCAATGCCAAACTGTGTTCTCCACAGTGATCATGGTAGGGCTATGACTTAAATCTGTATCATTTTTCTCCTGAAGGTAGCTTGCGATATCACGTTTTAAAAATTGTTCAACTAAAGCTAACTCATCTTCTTTAGCTTGCTCTTTAAGGGAGAGAAACTCTTTACCGTTAGTAACAACTGCAAATAACTCCTTTACAGTCATCGAGTTATCATTAAGGTAATCAGCTTTGACTTTCGCCAATAGAGCTTCATAAAGCGATAGTAACTCCGCACTTCTTGCACTCATATTCAATACTCCTTCATCCGAACCTTTTTAATGACTCACTTCTAGTTTATTCTATGCAGATCTAACTCGCGCGGAAAGTGCGCAAGATCAAATAATGGGCGGCATGGCCGGGAAATATTGATGCAAGAGCAATATCAACCTTCAGAAATTGAAGCTAAGGTGCAGCAGCACTGGCAAGACACGAAAACATTTGAAGTCACCGAAGATGAGAATAAGGAGAAGTTTTACTGCCTCTCTATGTTCCCATACCCGTCGGGCCGTCTACACATGGGTCATGTTCGTAACTACACCATAGGTGACGTTGTTGCCCGTTACCAGCGTTTGCAGGGAAAAAATGTCCTTCAGCCTATCGGTTGGGACTCTTTCGGCCTGCCAGCTGAGAATGCTGCGATTAAAAACAGCAGTGCACCGGCACCTTGGACTTATGAAAATATCGATTACATGAAAAACCAGCTAAAAATGCTGGGCTTTGGTTATGACTGGAGCCGTGAAATCGCAACTTGTACGCCAGAGTACTATCGTTGGGAACAGTGGTTCTTCACTAAGCTTTATGAGAAAGGTTTAGTTTATAAGAAAACCGCCTCTGTAAACTGGTGCCCGAACGATGAAACGGTACTTGCCAACGAACAGGTACAAGATGGCTGTTGCTGGCGTTGTGATACTGAAGTGGTCCAGAAAGAGATCCCTCAGTGGTTCATTAAAATCACCGACTACGCCGATGAGCTTCTCAGTGATATCGACCAGCTCGATGAGTGGCCAGAGCAAGTTAAGACCATGCAGCGCAACTGGATTGGCCGCAGTGAAGGCATTGAGATGACTTTCCAAGTTGCCGATAGCGATGAGTCTTTCGATATCTACACTACCCGTCCTGATACTGTAATGGGTGTGACCTATGTTGCGATAGCAGCAGGTCATCCTTTGGCAGAAAAAGCTGCGGCTAACAGCCCTGAGCTAGCTGCATTTATCGAAGAGTGCAAAAACGCCGATACCACCGAAGCTGCGATGGCAGCAATGGAGAAAAAAGGTGTCGCAACGGGTCTGTATGCCATCCACCCACTAACGGGTAAGCAAGTACCTATCTGGGCTGCAAACTTCGTGTTGATGAACTATGGCACAGGCGCTGTGATGTCAGTACCAGCTCATGATCAACGTGATTATGAGTTTGCGATTAAATATGGTTTAGCCATCGAGGGCGTCATTAAGCCTGAAGATGCTGAGCTAGACATCAGTGAGGAAGCTTACACAGAAAAAGGCGTACTATTTAACTCAGCTGAGTTTGATGGTCTGGACTTCCAAGCAGCCTTCGATGCTATCGATGCCAAGCTTACTGCTGAAGGTAAAGGTAAACGTCAGGTCAACTTCCGTCTTCGTGACTGGGGTGTCTCACGTCAACGTTACTGGGGGGCACCAATCCCTATGGTGACACTTGCCGATGGCACTGTAGTGCCTACGCCTGAAGATCAATTGCCAGTTATCTTGCCTGAAGATGTGGTGATGGATGGGATCCAAAGCCCGATCAAGGCCGACAAAGAGTGGGCAAAAACCCAGATCAATGGTGAAGACGCGCTAAGAGAAACTGATACCTTCGATACCTTTATGGAATCTTCATGGTACTACGCACGCTACTGTAGCCCGCACGCTGATGAGATGCTAGATCCAGCTAAAGCGAACTACTGGTTACCTGTTGATCAATACATAGGTGGTATCGAGCATGCTTGTATGCACTTACTTTACTTCCGCTTCTTCCACAAGTTATTGCGTGATATAGGCTTAGTTAACTCAGATGAGCCAGCCAAACGTCTACTGACTCAAGGTATGGTATTGGCAGATGCTTATTACTACACCAATGAGAAAGGTGCACGTGTATGGGTCTCGCCAGCTGATGTCACAGTGCAGGAAACTGACGATAAAGGCCGTACAGTTAAAGCAGTCGACAGTCATGGTAATGAGCTTGTCTATACCGGTATGAGTAAGATGTCTAAGTCTAAGAACAACGGCATCGATCCTCAAGAGATGGTCGACAAGTACGGCGCTGATACTGTTCGTCTGTTTATGATGTTTGCAGCACCACCAGAGTTAACACTTGAGTGGCAAGAGTCGAGCGTAGAGGGAGCACACCGCTTTATTAAACGTTTGTGGAAAGTCGCCCACGATCATGTAGCGAAAGGGACAACCGTATCATTAGACGTTAAATCTCTCGATGCTAAGCAGAAAGAGCTTCGCCGTGAGCTGCATAAGACTATCGCTAAAGTCGGTGATGATATTGAGCGTCGTCAGATGTTCAACACAGCTATCGCTTCAGTCATGGAGCTGATGAACCGTCTGCAAAAAGCACCTACTGAAACAGAGCAAGATAGAGCTCTGATGCAAGAAGCACTGTCAGCGGTTGTTCGCTTACTCTACCCTATCATTCCTCACACTAGCTTTAGTCTGTGGAAAGAACTTGGGAACGAAGAGAACATCGAAGATGTTCGTTGGCCTGAAGCCGATGAGTCAGCATTAGTTGAAGATAGCAAGCTGATCATCGTTCAAGTAAACGGTAAGCTTCGCGCTAAGATCACAGTGCCAGCTGATGCAACAAAAGAAGCTGTTGAAGCGCAAGGTTTTGCCGAGGAAGGTGTTATTAAGCACACCGAAGGTAAGACGGTACGCAAAGTGATCTATGTACCTGGTAAGCTACTTAATATCGTAGCGAACTAGTAAAACCTTGAAAGTAGATGCCAAGCCGATGCAATAAACTGCTAGGCTTGGCATTAATCAATGTGATATCAGCCAAAGGGATACCTGTCTCGCTTATGCTTATTAAACGCATATGTTTCGCCATCATGACACTGGCTATTTTGTTCAGTGCTGGTTGCGGCTTTAAACTTCAGGGAAGCTACTCCATCCCAGAACAGTTAAGAACTCTACACTTGAGCAGTCAAGATCAATACAGTGAGCTGACTCGTTTGGTGCGTGAGCGATTACGCCTACACAGCATTACACTCGCTGAGGATAGTGATAACGTTCCTACGCTACAGATATTGCATGACTCACTCGATAGATCGACTCTCTCACTATACCCAACGGGCAATGTGGCTGAGTATGAACTGACCTATCATGTCACCTTTGCAGTTGCATTCCCCGATAAAGAGTCTCAGCGATTCGATGTTGATATTCATCGTGATTATCTTGATGATCCCCGTACTGCTTTAGCAAAAAGCCGTGAGATGGAGATGCTACTCAAAGAGATGCGTATACAAGCCGCAGATCAGATGATTCAAACACTTGCTTCCATTGAGGTTAAGTAATGTTTAGGCATCACACCTCTTAATTGGCCGCTCTAGCCATCACTTTTTAAAGGTAATTTGATGCGGGTTTACCCAGATCAACTTTCACGTCAGCTCAAACCTTTACAACAATGCTATCTAGTCTTTGGCGATGACCCATGGCTATGTGAAACCAGTCGAGAGCTGATCTTTACCCAAGCAAAGAAAGAGGGGTTCGAAGAGAAGATACAGTTGACTCAAGAAGCGGGATTTAACTGGAATGATCTCGTCGATCAATGGCAGGCAATGAGCCTGTTTGCAAGTCGCCGGATCATAGAGCTCATCTTGCCACAAGCAAAGCCTGGCAGTGAAGGTGGTGCTATCTTCCAAACTCTCATGCAGATGCCAAACCCTGATGTGCTATTAATCATCTCAGGTCCTAAATTGGCTGCGGAGCAAACCAAGAGCAAGTGGTTTAAAACATTGGATGCCAAAGGCGTATATGTGCCCTGTGCCACGCCTGAAGGAAACCAGTTTCAACGCTGGCTCGATGAGCGAATAAATCATTTCAAGCTCACACTAACCCGTGATGCTAAAGAGATGCTTTTTGGTCTGTATGAAGGCAACCTACTGGCTGCTGATCAGTCACTGCAATTACTTCAGCTTTTAAGTCCCAACGAGCGAATCGATAGCAACCAGCTCAGCGCCTATTTTGAAGACCAATCTCGCTTTAGTGTTTTTCAGCTCACCGATGCCATGCTTAATAATCAGCAAGACAAAGCTCTGCATATTCTCTCCCAACTAAAAGCCGAAGGGGTGGCGATGCCGATCATCCTTTGGGGGGTATTTAAGGAGCTTGCTACTCTGCTGCAGCTCAGAACAGCACTGGATAACAATGAATCACTGCAATCTTTGTGGGGTAAATTAAGGATTTGGGATAAACGTAAGTCTCTATATCAAGCAGCCCTTAACAGACTCAGCCTAGCCCATATTGAGACCTTACTAGCAGGTGCATCAGCAATTGAGCTTAAGCTTAAGCAACAAGGCATTGAAGATTGGACAGGCATGAGCCACCTGAGTCTGCTTTTTGATCCCAAAGCACATGTACAACTTGCTCATATCCAGTTAAACGAAGAGAGATAATAGCTTATGCGTATCGGCATCCTAGGTGGCACATTCGATCCGATACACTTTGGTCATATTCGACCAGCACAGGAAGTGAAACAGACACTGAATTTAGACAAAGTCTGGTTGATGCCCAACCACATTCCTCCCCATAAAACCTCAACCTCAGTTAGCACAGAGCAGCGCTTGGAGATGACACAGTTAGTTTGCGATGAGTATTCAGAGTTTGAGCTCTGCGCTATTGAAGCGAAAAGAGAAGCCCCCTCCTATTTAGTGACCACCCTCAAGCAGATAACCAACAGCCATCCCAATGATGAGTTCTTTTTCATTATGGGAATGGACTCACTGTTATCTCTGGACACTTGGTTTGAGTGGCAATCTTTATTTGGCTTGTGCCATATCGTTGTTTGCCAACGTCCAGGCTGGAGCTTGTCTCCTGATAGCAGTATTTTTAGTCAATACCAGAGCAGAGTACGTTCACCAAACAAAATCACAGGGAAACAATCTGGGCTCATCATCCCTATTCCTGTCACGCCGCAGGCCATCTCGTCGACCCATATTCGCGAGCAACTCTCCGAAGGCATCACGCCAACTAATGCCCTTCCAGACAAGATCATCCAATATATTGAAGATAAAAACCTGTACCGAACATAGGGTTAATCGCTCACGTCGCCGCTTTAATCATCAAATTACATTTCTATACCAGCAATCACTTATGAGAATTGCCATAACCTGTTATACTACTGCGCTGTCAAAAAATTATTAAGGAATAACGCGTGGAAAGCGCCGAGTTAAAGCTGTTTGTAACCGACAAAGTCGAAGATTTAAAAGCAAAAGATATCGTAGTTTTAGATATTTCAGAACGTTCTAACCTAGCTGATTTTATGGTTGTTTGTTCAGGTACTTCAAAAACTCACGTAAAAGCGATCGCTGAAAACCTAGTGGTAGAAGCTAAGCGTGCTAACCTTCACATTAATGGTGTTGAAGGCCGTGAAAGCAGCGAGTGGGTACTCGTTGATCTTGGTGATGTGATCCTTCATGTTATGCAAGATAAGACTCGTGACTTCTACGAGCTTGAAAAGCTATGGACTGAAAAACCAGCTTAATGAAGATACAGCTAGTCGCAGTGGGCACACGTATGCCAGATTGGGTCACCACAGGTTTTAAGGAATATCAACGTCGATTTCCCAGAGACATGGCACTCGAACTGGTTGAGATCCCAGCTGGCAAAAGAGGAAAGAATGCTGATATAGCTCGAATTCTACATAAAGAAGGCGAGCAGATGTTAGCAGCAATCCCGAAAGGAAATCACATTGTCAGCTTAGATCTTCCGGGTAAAACATGGACAACCCCACAACTAGCGACTCAACTGAGCCGTTGGCAGTTGGATGGACGAGACGTCAGTTTACTCATTGGTGGTCCTGAAGGTCTAGCTCCCTCCTGTAAGCAAGCAGCAAGCCAGAGTTGGTGTTTATCCGCTTTGACCTTACCTCATCCATTAGTAAGGGTCGTTGTTGCAGAAAGTCTCTATCGAGCATGGAGCGTAAATACTAATCACCCTTACCACAGAGAGTAGTAAGGGGATTAAGTTAAGACCAGTCTCTGAATAGACACTGGCTGTATCTCGATACTTATACCAATGACATAAAATCTAGGCTGGAGAAAGTGTAAGTGGCGCCAAAAAAGCGGATAACGATGCATGACCATGCAGCAGAAGCCTCACTTTTCAAACGAAGAGCTCTATTTACTTTTGTATGCGTCGTCATTCTATTAGGGATATTGCTAAGCAACTTATACCACCTACAGATCGTCTCATACACCGATTATGAAACTCGCTCTAATGACAACCGTATTAGGGTCGTCCCTGTCCCGCCCAGTCGCGGCTTAATTTATGACAGGCACGGTAAACTGCTTGCCGAAAATCAGCCTTTCTTTGCGTTAGAGTTGATCCCAGAAAAAGTTAAAAATATTCAGGAAACATTGACTAGACTGAGTCAGATTATCCCTCTGAGCGCCGAAGAGCAGGAGAAATTTACTGAGTCACTCAAGTACCACAGACGCTTTAAACCGTTAATCCTAAAGACCTCACTCACCGAGGAGCAGGTCGCTCAGTTTAGTGTTAATCAACATGAGTTCCCAGGGATCTCAGTCGTTGCAGGCTTAAAACGTCACTATCCTCACCAAGGCTTATTAACTCATGCACTTGGGTATGTCGGACGGATTAACGACAGAGATAAACTAAGACTTCAACAAGCAGGTGAATGGAAAGATTACGCTGGTACCAAATACATTGGTAAACAGGGTATAGAGAAGTTCTATGAAACCTTACTTCACGGCAAGCCAGGTCACCTCGAAGAGGAGGTGAATAACCGTGGCAGGACTATTCGTACCCTAAAATCGGTACCGCCCGATCCGGGTCAAGATATCTACCTCACATTAGATCTTGAGTTACAGAAAAAAGCTTTTGAACTACTCGATGGACGTCGTGGCTCTGTTGTCGCTATCGATCCCCGTGACGGTGGGATCTTAGCCATGCTTTCGAGTCCAACCTACGACCCGAACCAATTTGTACACGGCATAAGCAGCAAAGCCTATGGTGAGTTACTCAATTCACGTTCGCGCCCTCTCATTAACCGTGCAACCCAAGGGCAATACGCGCCTGCATCAACCATTAAGCCACACCTTGCCCTATTGGGGTTAGATGAGAACACCATAACGGCTAAAACTCGGATCTGGGATCCTGGCTTCTGGCAGATCCCTGGTGTTGAACGAAAATACAGAGACTGGAAGCGCTGGGGACACGGTTGGGTGGACGTCAACACAGCTTTAATCGGCTCCTGTGATACCTATTTTTACGATCTGGCCTATAAAACAGGGGTCGATAAGATAGCCAGCTTTATGCAGCCATTTGGTTTTGGGGAGCGCACAGGTGTCGATATTTTCGAAGAGTCTGCTGGCATCATGCCCTCTAAAGATTGGAAACGTATGCGCTACAACCAACCTTGGTATATCGGCGATACTATCTCAGTCGGGATAGGACAAGGCTACTGGACAACCACCCCGCTCCAGTTGGCAAATGCGGCGGCAATTATGGCAAACAAGGGCAAACGATTCGTTCCGCACATGCTTAAGTCCATCAAGGATAACACCTCAAAAATTGACTCTCCGGTCGATGAGAAAGCGCCTATTGTGCTCAACGACCAGAAAAATTGGGATATTATCAATGAATCTATGATGAATACAGCCCATAAATCACGCTTTAAAGATGCGGGTTACACTGCTGCGATGAAAACCGGTACCGCCCAAGTATTCAGTGTCGCAGAAGATGAAAAGTATGATGCTGAGACCGTTGATGAATTTTTGAAAGATAACGCACTGATTATCGCTTATGCTCCCTATGAAAACCCAACAATTGTGTTAGCCGTTGTACTTGAAAATGCGGGTTGGGGCGGAGCAAATGCAGGCCCCGTGGCCAGAGCACTACTTGATGAATATATGTTACGGGACAGTCTGGAGTTTAACCAATGAGTCCGCAAAACCACCGGCCTAATATCTGGCAGCGAATGCATATCGATCTCCCTCTGCTGCTAGGAATTTTAGCGCTTATGAGCTTTGGGCTCTTTGTTATCTACTCTGCTGGCGGTGAAGATCTGGCTTTAATGGAGCGCCAACTGTTCCGCATGGGGTTATCTCTATTTATCATGTTTGTGGTGGCCCAGATAAATCCAGAGGTTCTTAGACGCTGGGCATTTCCCATCTACATCGCAGGGATTATACTGCTGCTAGGTGTGCACTTCTTTGGTGAGATCAACAAGGGCGCACAGCGCTGGCTAAACTTAGGCTTTATGGAGTTTCAACCATCAGAGCTGATAAAGTTAGCCTTCCCCATCACCATGGCTTGGTATATCAGTAAGTTTCCGCTACCGCCAAAGAAACGCTACCTCGCAGGTGCAGGTGTTATCTTACTTGTTCCAACACTCTTGATAGCAAAACAACCGGACTTAGGTACATCGATTTTGGTTGCTGCATCGGGGATCTTCGTGCTTTTCCTCTCTGGAATGAGTTGGCGGATCGTTGGCGGCTTTATCGGCAGTATCTTGGCCATGCTACCTGTACTCTGGTTTTTCCTAATGCATGACTATCAGCGTACCCGCGTTCTAACCTTACTCGATCCCGAGAAAGATCCACTCGGTGCTGGTTACCATATTATTCAATCGAAAATAGCCATCGGCTCCGGCGGTATGCTAGGCAAAGGTTGGCTCGATGGCACTCAGTCTCAACTAGAGTTCCTACCAGAGCGACATACCGACTTTATCTTTGCAGTCATAGGCGAAGAGTTCGGCCTTATAGGCAGCTTTCTGTTACTTGCCATCTACCTGTATGTCATTGGTCGCGGCTTAGTTATCGCCTCTCAGGCTCAAACCAGCTTTGCCCGCTTATTGGCTGGCAGTATTACCTTAACCTTCTTCGTCTATATTTTTGTCAACATAGGCATGGTATCGGGCCTGCTTCCTGTTGTCGGTGTTCCATTACCATTAATTAGTTATGGTGGAACATCCATGCTAACGTTGATGACTGGATTTGGTATCTTGATGAGTATCCACACTCATAGACGCTTTATCGATAGATAAGCTTCATGCCCATGAAGTGTAAAGCTTCATGGGCAATTAAGATAAGTCGGTTAGTATCGAACTTAACCTTTTGAGTCTCTTCTGGAGCGGTTTTACAGGCCGTCTACCGACTCAGTTAATTACATTTTATAGGGACCTGATAAGTGAAAATAATACCGACGCTTTTAGCAACACTCCTTATGGGCACGCTATGTGCTACAGCGCCAGTTTCTGCTCAGTCTGACGAGACGATTGAACAAGCAGCAGATCTATTAAAATCTGAATTTCATGATACCCAACGAGCTTCAGGCTTTAGCGATGCCGAGATAAACAGCTTTCTCTCTTCCGGTCAGTTTAACCAAAGCGTAATAGATGCCATGACCAAACCTTGGGAAGCTAAACCATGGCATCAGTATTACCCTATTTTCCTCACTGAAAAACGTCTTCAGGCTGGCTTAAAATTTTGGAAAGAACATGAAGCGACCGTTGAGCGAGCAGCTAAAGAGTTTGGTGTCGATCCACAAATCATCATCGCCATTATAGGTATTGAGACCTTTTATGGCGGTTATATGGGTAACTATCCAGTTGTCGATGCCCTCTATACACTAGGTTTCTACTATCCACCACGCGCTACCTTCTTCAGAAAAGAGCTGGGGAATCTACAGAGCCTAGCCAAAGAGGAGGGGTTAAATATACAAGAGCTTAAAGGCTCTTACGCTGGCGCCATGGGCTATGGCCAATTTATTCCCTCAAGTTACCGCCACTACGCCGTTGATTTTGATAATGACGGTCAGCGGGATCTGCTGAATAATCCAGTCGATGCCATCGGCAGTGTGGCAAACTATTTTCATCAGCATGGTTGGGTAGCCAAAGCACCTGTTGCCATTCCTTTAGCCGAAACAGATGGACTCCCAAAGCCGTTAAAAGTCTGGGCTGGTGAGCGCTTACATTATCAAGTCTTGGATATTCTATCTCCGTCCCTAGCCCTAGCAGAATCGATTGATCTCGATGTTTCTCAACCTGCGCTAATCATAGAGTTAGAGCAGGAAGCTAAGAGTGAGTATTGGCTCGGTCTCAAGAATTTTTACGTGATCACCCGTTATAATCGCAGCCCGCTTTATGCTATGGCCGTTTACCAATTCAGCCAGCAATTAAAGAAGGCTCACGATGCACAATAAACTCTCTAAAGCCATAACAATAGCCTCGCTCGTATTGCTCGTATCGGCTTGTTCAAGCTCAAATAACAGTCGCTATCAGATGGTCAATGACAAGGCCCCGACAAGCGCCCCCGATGTGACTAAGGTTGAAGACGCACACCCAAAATATGAGGCTTATAGTCGCGGTGGAAATAAGAAAAACTACACTGTATTAGGCAAGTCCTATCAGGTGATGGACACAGGAAAAGGTTATCGTAACAGTGGTACGGCATCTTGGTATGGAAGCAAGTTTCATGGCCATCTAACCTCAAATGGCGAGACCTATGATATGTACTCCATGTCAGCGGCCCATAAGACTCTACCACTGCCTAGCTATGTGAAGGTCACCAATCAGGCCAATAATAAACAAGTCATTGTTCGTGTTAATGACAGAGGCCCTTTTCATGAAGATAGGATAATCGATCTCTCCTACGCTGCCGCTCACAGATTAGACATGCTAAAGACTGGCACAGCAAAAGTGGATATTGAGGTTATCTACATTGAAAATCCCGAATCAATTGCACTCGCTGAGCTTAAGGAGACCAAACTGCATTATATTCAGATTTTGGCATCTTCAGACAAAACCAAGGTCGACAAGCTCGCAAAGCAACTGGAAGATAAATATCAAGTTAAAACCCGATTGCAGCAGAGTAATAATCTCTATAAATTACAGCTAGGCCCTATTGGTCGCCAACAGTTGGCAACTCAGCTTAATCTGGAATTAAAGTCCGATGGTTATCCCCAAAGCTATTTGATCTCTGAGTAGATTTGGAAAACAGCTAATAGTAAAAGATTAATGAACCTTCACTGAATAAGCTTGTCGACTAATGATATACTCTCGCAAGCTTACGATTCTGAATATAACCAAATAAGACGTGCCTTAATTGATATGAATTTTTTAAATCGACCATTAAAATCACTTATTCTTGCAACTAGCCTTGCATCCTCTTTTGTTTTCGCCGCTCCCGTTGTGACGCCAAATGCACCAACCGTGGCAGCGAAAGCCTTTGTCTTAATGGATTACAATACAGGACAGGTTATTGCAGAAGAGAACGCCTACGAAAGTTTAAATCCAGCCAGCTTGACTAAGATGATGACCAGTTATGTTATTGGTCATGAGATCAAAGTCGGCAATATCTCTCCCAATGATCAGGTGACCATCAGTAAAAAAGCATGGTCAAAGAACTTTCCAGACTCTTCTAAGATGTTTATTGAAGTCGGTAAGCAGGTCACTGTAGACGATCTTAACCACGGTATTATTATCCAGTCGGGTAACGATGCCTGTGTCGCCATGGCCGAGCATATTGCCGGCACCGAAGATGGCTTTGTTGATCTGATGAACTCATGGGCCAAGCAACTTGGAATGCAGGACAGTTACTTTGAGAACTCTCACGGACTGGATTCTGAAAACCACAAAACAACTGCTTATGATATGGCCATTTTAGGGGCTGCACTTATCCGCGACGTACCAGAAGAGTATGTTCTGTATAAGAAGAAATCGTTCACATACAACGGTATCAAGCAATATAACCGTAATGGATTGCTCTGGGATAAGAGTATGCATGTAGACGGTATTAAGACAGGTCATACTTCTGGTGCAGGCTACAACTTAGTGACCTCAGCAACCAAAGATGGCATGCGCTTAGTTGCTGTTGTGATGGGCACGAAGAGCGAAGCTGCTCGTAAAGCTGAAAGCAAAAAGATCTTAAATTATGGCTTCCGTTTCTTTGAAACCATCACGCCATACAAGGCTGGTGACAGTTTCGTTACTCAGAAAATCTGGTACGGCGACAAAGAATCTGTTGATTTAGGGGTTACCACAGATACACCTATCACAATCAATCGTGGCCAAGCTAAAAACCTAAAAGCCAACTTTGAGCTCACAAAAGAGCTTACTGCACCACTGGCAAAAGGAGAGACTGTCGGCCGTATCTACTTCCAACTAAACGGTAAAGATATCGCTCAATTCCCGCTTGTTACTTTGCAAGAGGTAAACGAAGGCAGTTGGTTCAGTAAGTTAATGGACTACTTCACCCAGATGTTCACAGGTTGGTTTAGCTAAACTTTACCTTATGTACAAAAAGCCACCTTAAGGTGGCTTTTTGCATTTTGCTCAATACACCTTGAATTAGGTATAATAGACACCATATAGGGTCAATTGGTCCCTTTGAAATAGTGAGATTGACGATGTTAGATACAAAATTTGATGAACTAATGGAGTTCCCCTGCTCTTTTCCATACAAGGTTGTTGGTGATGCAAGCGAGACACTGGCTGACAGAGTTGTTGCCGTTGTGCAAAAGCATGTACCAGGTGATTACGTACCAAGCAGTAAGGTTTCAAGCAAGGGCACTTATAACTCCATTACAATCAGAGTGACAGTGCAAAGCAAAGAGCAGGTCGAGTCTCTCTATATTGATCTTGCAGCTATCGAAGGCGTAAAGCGCGTTCTATAAGTTTATTTCTCTCCGATAACAGGTTTTAACCGCACAAGCTAACTTAATCAGTTATCTAAGCGTCATGTAAGTGTGATCTAGCTTACAATTATCAGTTAGAGGAGTATAATGCCGCCATTATTGTTTAGGGGAGAGGTTGCCCTTGTCAGAGAGCACGTTGCACGTAAGGTATCTTGGTCAACAAGATTACGAGTCTGTATGGCACGCGATGCAGGAATACACAGATAATCGAGATAGTTCCAGTCCAGATCAACTCTGGATAGTTGAACATCCTCCTGTGTTTACCCAAGGTCAGGCAGGGAAAAGTGAACATATCTTAAACCCCGGTGATATTCCTGTCATTCAGGTAGACCGAGGAGGTCAAGTCACGTATCACGGACCTGGCCAGCTTGTGGCTTACCCTCTTATCAATATTAAGCGGCTTAAAATCGGTGTTCGCCAACTGGTCACCGATATCGAAAATAGCATAGTGCAGATGCTTGAAAACTATCAAGTCAAAGCCTATGCAAAAGCTGATGCACCTGGCGTTTATGTCGATGAACGCAAAGTCGCATCATTAGGACTAAGGATCCGTAAGGGCTGCTCCTTTCATGGTTTAGCGCTTAATGTCGATATGGATATGAGCCCATTCCAGCGAATTAACCCATGTGGTTATGCTGGTTTAGAAATGGTGCAATGCAAACAATTAGGCGGACCTCAAACTGTCGAAGAGGCAGGCGAGCAGCTCGTTAAAACATTTAGCCACAACTTAGGCTATCAGAATCTAGTTCATCATCAAGGATTGTCACAGTCATATGAGTAGGCCAGAAAGATTACAACCAGGTGTCAAACTTAGAGATGCAGATAAAGTATCGCGCATCCCAGTTAAAGTCGTGCCCTCCGAACGCGAAACCATGTTACGAAAGCCTGACTGGTTAAGGGTAAAACTCCCCTCTTCAAGCCAACGTATTGATGAGATTAAGCAGGCTTTAAGAAGCAATGGCCTACATTCAGTGTGTGAAGAGGCATCATGCCCTAACCTAGCAGAATGTTTTAACCATGGCACAGCGACCTTCATGATCTTAGGTGCTATCTGTACCCGTCGCTGCCCCTTCTGCGATGTTGCCCATGGGCGACCATTAAAACCTGATGCGCAGGAGCCTAAAAAGCTAGCGCAAACAATCAAAGATATGAAGCTAAAGTATGTCGTGATCACCTCTGTCGATCGTGACGACCTTCGTGATGGTGGTGCCCAGCACTTTGCCGATTGTATTCGTGAGATCCGCTTATTAAATCCTGAAATAAAGATTGAGACCTTAGTTCCGGATTTCCGTGGTCGCATCGATGCCGCACTCGACATCTTAGCCACAGAGCCACCTGATGTCTTTAACCACAATTTAGAAACAGCGCCAATGCACTATCGTAAGGCCCGTCCTGGTGCAAATTACCAATGGTCACTGGATCTGCTTAAGAAGTTTAAAGAGCGTCACCCCGATGTACCTACTAAGTCAGGTCTGATGATGGGATTAGGTGAAACCAACGAAGAGATAGCACAGGTATTAAAAGATCTGCGCGCTCATAACGTTGAGATGCTCACTCTAGGCCAGTACCTTCAGCCTTCTAAGTTCCACCTGCCTGTTGAGCGTTATGTGCCGCCAGCAGAGTTTGATGAATTACGAGTGTTTGCAGAGGAGATTGGTTTTACCCATGCAGCATGCGGCCCTATGGTTCGCTCAAGCTACCATGCAGATCTTCAGGCTCAAGGTAAAGAAGTGAAATAACCACTTTATTTCAAATAGATTAAATGGCGTCGCTAATTTAATTAGCTGACGCCATTTTTTTACCTCTAAAAAGCTAGCTTCATCAAAATCGCATCTTCGTTGCCATCAGCTGTTTTATAATAACCTTTACGATGCCCAGTCTCCTTAAAGCCCTCTCTTTTATACAAACTTATTGCAGCAAGCCCAGACTTCCTCACTTCCAAAAAAAGTGTCTCAGCACCTTTCTCATTGGCGGATTCAATAACACTCTCTAGTAGCAGGCGTCCAAAGCCTCTCCCTTGAGATTTAGGGCTAATACAGATATCCATTAACGTCGCATCTTCAAAAACCTGATGCACTATAGCGAAGCCTTGAAGTTCATCTGCTAGGTAAATACCAAAAGATTGATACAAGTGGCCAAAGCAAGACTCGATTGTTGACAGGCTCATAGGGTGTGAGTGCGCTTGAGAGGCGATATATGCCATTTCAGGAGCGTTATCGATATTCAGAGTAACAATGTGAGGCTCAGTACTAAAACTCACTGACTCTTCTCCTGATGAGCCAAAATCATATTCCATAAATCCCGCTTACTCTCCGCCGTTTTCTCCAGCTCGCTTAAAGGCGCAGAAGTTAACACTGCATTCGATTTAGGTAGCTTCACTCTTCGCATATCCCAAACAACATTCGCTCCCTTAGCAAAAGAACTCGAAAACGTGCAGTGAGTAAAAGGGCAATCGATAAGAGATAATACCGTTGTGATAATAGGATGCTTCTCTAGCTCTGGAGATAGGCTATCCAGCAAAATAGTATACGAGTCTACCGCCCCTCCTCCTTGGCTCCACCTCGAAATTCCCATTGCGTCTAAGTATGCAGATTTTTCCACGGGGCTATCACTTAAAATAAAGAGTTCAATAGCCGCTAGGATACCAGTTTATCTAACACTAATACTAATTGCAGATTAGAGAGGTAACATTAAACTCATCTAACAAAGCGAAGCTAGAAGTCTAAGCGATATAAGCGAAAAGAAAGAGCGAATTTCAGATGCGAAAAAGCCGAGCTATTGCTCGGCTTTTTCTGTATTTGGCAGGGGTAGCAAGACTCGAACTCGCAACCATCGGTTTTGGAGACCGCTGTTCTACCAATTGGAACTATACCCCTGTTGACGAGACGCATTATGCTTAAACTCCCCTAAAAGGTAAAGTACTTTTTATCAAAAAACCGCTTAACTGCAGCATTTTCAATCAAGAAGTTCAGTTGTGATATAAAAACATACGACTTGGTTAAAAACTATCAGCGCTAGCTTAAAGCCATCAATAAAAGGTGGGCTTTGATATCACGACAGTTCCATAATCAATGGAATACTCGCGCTTCCACCTTAACGTGACTCAACCCCCATCATAAGAAAGCCTAACTCTAGGCTTTATACCGATTGGTATAAAAAGTGATTTCTTACCCATACCAAAGGTGCCTTCCAATGGTCCAACTGCGAACAAGTTCTCCGCGTTCAATAGGCGCAAAGCTACGCTTCGCCAACAACGCCTATATCACCCTACGACCCACATGGATGTGGGAAGTGTCGATTATGCACGACTGTATGGATATAAGAGGTAGAGTAACGCAGGAGCAGTTACCGAGGAGCATATAATCGCCCTCGGTTCGCGAAGCGAACAGATGGGGTGAGATTATGGCGCTATAAATACGAAGTATTTGGGCTTAATTGAACGCGGAGAATCTATGATTCGTAGCGGGAGAGCCTGCTTAGCAGTGGGCGACCGCCATGAATGGCGGAAGTGTCGATTATGCAGGATGCAATTATCGACCGACATCGGGAGTAAGCATTGCACGTACGTGCTTAAGTGGAACAGCCACCTGATATCAGCACTGGTAAATTCGAGACGTAAAGTTAATAATTTTACAAAGCCCCAAACGCAAATCCTCTCCTATGCCATCCATGGCAATCAAGGATAAATACTTCCTGTACAAAAAAGCCATCTACTCTTCTCATATACAGCGGGCTAGCTTCTTCACTTAAATAGGCGCCTGTCATGGTCAGCTTCGCGCTAACCCACATGGATGTGGGGAATGTTGAAAATTCATGGAGCTATTTTTAGCCATAAACACATCACTAGCGCGATATTCGCCCTACTCTCGACGTTCGCGAAGCGAACACATGGGGGCGGAGAAGTAGTGCCTTGAATGCGCAGCATTTAGCTACTTTGTAGCGAGAAGCGACGTAGTCGCTGAACTGGAGGCAAGGCACACGGATGTTCCGAATGTCAGAAACACATCGATGCAGTTCCTGACCAAGCTCAGCGGTGGGCGACCGCCATGGATGGCGGAAGTGTCGAAGTAGCTATTTTGTCATCTGCAACAAAGGCGCCTTTCAATGTCCAGCTACGCTAAAGCTTCGCGCTGAACCACATGGATGTGGTGAATGCAGAAAATGTCTGGAGCAGTTTTCTGCCATAAACACATCGCTAGCGCGATATTCGCCCTACTCCACATGGGTATTGAACCTCACTAAGTTCGGACTCTTCATTTCCCCATGTTCGAGTGGTCATCCTTCCAGGCTAAAAACGAAAAAAGCCCATTGCGTTAGCAATGGGCTTTATCGTTTATTAGGCGCCTGGAAATGACCTACTCTCACATGGGGAGACCCCACACTACCATCGGCGCGATTGCGTTTCACTTCTGAGTTCGAGATGGGATCAGGTGGGACCACAATGCTATTGTTTCCAGACTAATTGGGTAAATTTAGAAAGCTTAAATAATTGTCTCAAACTTAAATCAAGTTCGTATTCTTTTGTGCTTATGAAGTAATCACACTAGCTACTCATAAAACCCATCTGGGTTGTATGGTTAAGCCTCACGAGTCATTAGTATCAGTTAGCTCAACGCCTCACAACGCTTACACACCTGACCTATCAACGTCCTAGTCTCGAACGGCTCTTTAGAGGAATTTAATTCCTAGGGATGACTCATCTTAGGACTCGCTTCCCGCTTAGATGCTTTCAGCGGTTATCGATTCCGAACGTAGCTACCGGGCAATGCTATTGGCATAACAACCCGAACACCAGCGGTTCGTCCACTCCGGTCCTCTCGTACTAGGAGCAGCTTCCTTCAATCATCCAACGCCCACGGCAGATAGGGACCGAACTGTCTCACGACGTTCTGAACCCAGCTCGCGTACCACTTTAAATGGCGAACAGCCATACCCTTGGGACCGACTTCAGCCCCAGGATGTGATGAGCCGACATCGAGGTGCCAAACACCGCCGTCGATATGAACTCTTGGGCGGTATCAGCCTGTTATCCCCGGCGTACCTTTTATCCGTTGAGCGATGGCCCTTCCATTCAGAACCACCGGATCACTATGACCTACTTTCGTACCTGCTCGACGTGTATGTCTCGCAGTTAAGCTGGCTTATGCCATTGCACTAACCGTACGATGTCCGACCGTACTTAGCCAACCTTCGTGCTCCTCCGTTACTCTTTGGGAGGAGACCGCCCCAGTCAAACTACCCACCAGGCACTGTCCTCAACCCCGATTCAGGGGCCAGAGTTAGAACATCAAAGCTACAAGGGTGGTATTTCAAGGTCGACTCCACAAGAACTAGCGTTCCTGCTTCAAAGTCTCCCACCTATCCTACACATGTAGGTTCAATGTTCAGTGCCAAGCTATAGTAAAGGTGCACGGGGTCTTTCCGTCTAGCCGCGGGTATACGGCATCTTCACCGCAATTTCAACTTCACTGAGTCTCGGCTGGAGACAGCGTGGCCATCATTACGCCATTCGTGCAGGTCGGAACTTACCCGACAAGGAATTTCGCTACCTTAGGACCGTTATAGTTACGGCCGCCGTTTACCGGGGCTTCGATCATGAGCTTCTCCGAAGATAACCCAATCAATTAACCTTCCGGCACCGGGCAGGCGTCATACCGTATACTTCCTCTTGCGAGTTTGCACAGTACTGTGTTTTTGATAAACAGTTGCAGCCACCTGGTATCTGCGACTCCCAACAGCTTAGAGAGCAAGTCTCATCACCGTCGGGAGCGTACCTTCTCCCGAAGTTACGGTACCATTTTGCCTAGTTCCTTCAGCCGAGTTCTCTCAAGCGCCTTGGTATTCTCTACCCAACCACCTGTGTCGGTTTGGGGTACGATTCCTGCTAACCTGAAGCTTAGAAGATTTTCCTGGAAGCATGGCATCAACTACTTCAGTCCCTTAGGACCTCGTCATCAACTCTCAGCCTAATGTTCACCCGGATTTGCCTAAGTGAACAGCCTACAGCCTTAAACGCGGACAACCAACGCCGCGCTAGCCTAGCCTTCTCCGTCTCTCCATCGCAGTTAGCAGAAGTACGGGAATATTAACCCGTTTCCCATCGACTACGCCTTTCGGCCTCGCCTTAGGGGTCGACTCACCCTGCCCTGATTAACATTGGACAGGAACCCTTGGTCTTTCGGCGAGGGAGTTTTTCACTCCCTTTATCGTTACTCATGTCAGCATTCGCACTTCTGATACCTCCAGTGTGGGTTACCCCTTCACCTTCAACGGCTTACAGAACGCTCCTCTACCGCTTGCACCCAAAGGTGCAAACCCGTAGCTTCGGTGTATTGCTTAGCCCCGTTAAATCTTCCGCGCAGGCCGACTCGACTAGTGAGCTATTACGCTTTCTTTAAATGATGGCTGCTTCTAAGCCAACATCCTAGCTGTCTAAGCCTTCCCACATCGTTTCCCACTTAGCAATAACTTTGGGACCTTAGCTGACGGTCTGGGTTGTTTCCCTTTTCACGACGGACGTTAGCACCCGCCGTGTGTCTCCCGAGTAGTACTCATTGGTATTCGGAGTTTGCAAAGGGTTGGTAAGTCGGGATGACCCCCTAGCCTTAACAGTGCTCTACCCCCAATGGTATTCGCTCGAGGCGCTACCTAAATAGCTTTCGAGGAGAACCAGATATCTCCCGGTTTGATTGGCCTTTCACCCCCATCCACAAGTCATCCGCTCATTTTTCAACATAAGTCGGTTCGGTCCTCCAATTGATGTTACTCAATCTTCAACCTGCCCATGGATAGATCACCGGGTTTCGGGTCTACACCTTGCAACTAAACGCGCAGTTAACACTCGGTTTCCCTACGGCTCCGCTATTCGCTTAACCTCGCTACAAAATGTAAGTCGCTGACCCATTATACAAAAGGTACGCAGTCACGGTCTCAAGAACCGCTCCCACTGCTTGTACGTATACGGTTTCAGGTTCTATTTCACTCCCCTCACAGGGGTTCTTTTCGCCTTTCCCTCACGGTACTGGTTCACTATCGGTCAGTCAGGAGTATTTAGCCTTGGAGGATGGTCCCCCCATGTTCAGACAAGATGTCACGTGTCCCGTCCTACTCGTTTTCACGTAAAGTTAGTTTTCATGTACGGGGCTATCACCCTGTGCCGCTGAGCTTTCCAGCTCATTCCACTAACACCCTCTACGCTTAAGGGCTAATCCCCGTTCGCTCGCCGCTACTAGGGGAATCTCGGTTGATTTCTTTTCCTCCGGGTACTTAGATGTTTCAGTTCCCCGGGTTTGCCTCATTAACCTATGTATTCAGTTAATGATACTTACTTATGTAAGTGGGTTTCCCCATTCGGACATCGTTAGCTCAAATGCTTGTTACTAGCTCGCCAACGCTTTTCGCAAGTTACTACGTCCTTCATCGCCTCTGACTGCCAAGGCATCCACCGTATACGCTTAGTCACTTAACCATACAACCCAAATAAGTTTCACAAGGAAACAAACTCTACCAAGCGGGTAAGCTCAGTCGTTGTATCGCAACTAATGGTGTTTACTTTCGCCAAAAGAATACTCATGAACTCATTACCCTAAGGTAAATCCTTCGGCACTTGATTTAAGTGTTTGAGAACTCAATTATTTATTTCGCATTAATCGTTAAATTAATACTATCAGCTTTCCAAATTTTTAAAGAACAAGCATTACCGTTTAGGTATGCCACTCGCTCTAACAAGAACAAGTTATCTGTGTGAACACTCAGCAAACATCGAGTTAGTCGTATAGGTAAGGAGGTGATCCAGCCCCAGGTTCCCCTAGGGCTACCTTGTTACGACTTCACCCCAGTCATGAACCACACCGTGGTAAACGCCCTCCCGAAGGTTAAGCTATCTACTTCTGGTGCAGCCCACTCCCATGGTGTGACGGGCGGTGTGTACAAGGCCCGGGAACGTATTCACCGTGGCATTCTGATCCACGATTACTAGCGATTCCGACTTCATGGAGTCGAGTTGCAGACTCCAATCCGGACTACGACCGGCTTTCTGGGATTAGCTCCACCTCGCGGCTTCGCAACCCTCTGTACCGACCATTGTAGCACGTGTGTAGCCCTACTCGTAAGGGCCATGATGACTTGACGTCGTCCCCACCTTCCTCCGGTTTATCACCGGCAGTCTCCCTAAAGTTCCCGACATAACTCGCTGGCAAATAAGGATAAGGGTTGCGCTCGTTGCGGGACTTAACCCAACATTTCACAACACGAGCTGACGACAGCCATGCAGCACCTGTCTCACAGTTCCCGAAGGCACCAATCCATCTCTGGAAAGTTCTGTGGATGTCAAGAGTAGGTAAGGTTCTTCGCGTTGCATCGAATTAAACCACATGCTCCACCGCTTGTGCGGGCCCCCGTCAATTCATTTGAGTTTTAACCTTGCGGCCGTACTCCCCAGGCGGTCTACTTAATGCGTTAGCTTGGGAGCCCAGTAACTAAGTTACCAAACTCCGAGTAGACATCGTTTACGGCGTGGACTACCAGGGTATCTAATCCTGTTTGCTCCCCACGCTTTCGTACCTGAGCGTCAGTCTTTGTCCAGGGGGCCGCCTTCGCCACCGGTATTCCTTCAGATCTCTACGCATTTCACCGCTACACCTGAAATTCTACCCCCCTCTACAAGACTCTAGTTTGCCAGTTCCAAATGCAATTCCCAGGTTGAGCCCGGGGCTTTCACATCTGGCTTAACAAACCGCCTGCGTACGCTTTACGCCCAGTAATTCCGATTAACGCTTGCACCCCTCGTATTACCGCGGCTGCTGGCACGAAGTTAGCCGGTGCTTCTTCTGCGAGTAACGTCACAGCTAACGGTTATTAACCGTTAACCTTTCCTCCTCGCTGAAAGTGCTTTACAACCCGAAGGCCTTCTTCACACACGCGGCATGGCTGCATCAGGCTTTCGCCCATTGTGCAATATTCCCCACTGCTGCCTCCCGTAGGAGTCTGGGCCGTGTCTCAGTCCCAGTGTGGCTGATCATCCTCTCAGAACAGCTAGGGATCGTCGCCTAGGTGAGCCATTACCTCACCTACTAGCTAATCCCACCTAGACTCATCTAATCGCGAAAGGCCCGAAGGTCCCCTCCTTTCCCCCGTAGGGCGTATGCGGTATTAGCAGTCGTTTCCAACTGTTATCCCCCACGACTAGGCAGATATCTAGGCATTACTCACCCGTCCGCCGCTCGACAGCAAAGTAGCAAGCTACTTTCTGTTTCCGCTCGACTTGCATGTGTTAGGCCTGCCGCCAGCGTTCAATCTGAGCCATGATCAAACTCTTCAATTAAAGTTTTTTGTTCTCATCCGGTTAAGAATGAAGAACGGCTCAATGAATTATACTGTTTTATGAATCTTGCGATTCATAGTTTACATATTACTATGGTCACTCAGTGGTTCATTGAGAAAATTTTTGATTGCTTACATCCCGAAGGACAAGAAAGCAATTTCGAATAACTCAACACCTGTGAGTGTCCACACAGATTTCTTGTTTTGAATTGTTAAAGAACGTTCGCCGCTTTGGGCTAGGGATGCGTATTCTACGCTTTCCTTGCTCGACGTCAAGTGTTTATTTTAAGAAGTTTTAAACTTACTTAACTTGATGCCTTAACACGCTTTCATCTATCGCTTAGCGACGCTGTTTACCGTGTCAGTGGAGGCGCATTATAGGGAGGGAAAACATTTACGCAAGGGGTTTTCGCTAAAAAGAGTTCATTTGAGCAGTTTTAAAGCTTTACGAGCACAAAGTAGGCAAAAGTGGCTATTTACTCTTTTTTATCATTGAAAGTATTGGAGCTATGGCTAGCAATTAGCCAAGTAAAGCAATAAAGATAGAAAGGTCAGCTTAGCTGATTAAACGTTTTACTTTATACTGATGGTCCATTGTCTTTTTCATCACTTTTAGCAGTCACGCTAACGCTCCCTTTTAGTCTGCGTATACTATAGGTGGTTAAAATGGGTCCAGATAAAGCATAAAGGTAGAAGATAAGACAAAGAATAAAAGCGGGCTCAATAGAGATAAGCACAAACACACCAACCATTAGTAGTATTGTCAAAAAGTTAACCTTTCCTCGCCAGTTAACATCTTTAAATGAATAATATCGAAAGTTACTCACCATTAATAAACCTAACAAAGCAGTGATCAAAGCCACCAACCAGCTTATCTCATCTCCCTTTGTACCATTTTCACTACCAAGCCAAACGCTTCCAGCGATAACGGCAGCAGCGCCAGGGCTTGCTAGTCCTTGAAAATATTTTTTATCTTCAACACCAACTTGGGTATTGAATCTAGCCAACCTCAATGCTGCACCAGCACAAAAAATAAATGCAGCAAGCCAGCCTATTTTCCCTAACTCAAAAAGCCCCCAGTTATATGCGAGTAGAGCTGGCGCCACACCAAAAGAGACCATATCAGACATGCTGTCATACTCTGCACCGAAATCACTTTGAGTATTGGTCATTCTTGCGACCCTTCCATCAAGGCCATCCCATAACATGGCCACAAAAATGGCAATAGAAGCCTGTTCAAAGAAGCCATTCATTGAAGCTATAACAGCATAGAAGCCAGAAAATAGTCCTGCGGTGGTAAAGAGATTAGGTAAAAGGTAGATCCCTTTTTTTCTCACCACCTCTTTATTTAATTTTTGCATAAAATAAAACCACTAGTATCTTGTATGAAAAACTTACCATACATTAGTATAGATATTAGCAAGGGATCTCACTCCCTCTTTACAGGATTTGGAATTATTCTAAGCTAGCATCAAAAGTGTCACTTATATTTCGTTTGCATATCTATACTTATGGTTAACGGATTAATCTTATTACTTTTAATATAGGTTTACTGATAATGCTCATGTTCAAAAAACTCATTTTGCTCTCTTTATCATTAACACATACCTTTACTGTATCCGCGACAGTGATCCACAAATGGGTAGATAAAGATGGTGTCACTCATTACAGCCAACAACCACCTGAAAATACAGATTCTAGTAAACTCTACAGTGAAGATATAGAGCAGAAACCAATAGGCTTCATTCAGCCAAAAGTCAGAGAGAGTAATGCCGCAGTACAAACTGAAGATGAGAAAAATGCAGAGGCGATAAAGAAACAAAGCTCTGAGCAGGCAGCTGCTATTTGCGAAAATGCTAAGCAAAATTTAAACATTCTAACCTCACACTCTCGATTAAAGAACAAAGATGAAAAAACTGGAGAGATGGTTTCAATGAGAGAGGAGGATAGACAGGAGCAGATAAGCACTCAAAAAGAGCGTATAAAACTCTTTTGTAAAAAATAAGCCTTCCTCACTTAACAAAACAGGCTCCTAAGAGCCTGTTCTAATGTTCAGTGGACTAATGTTCAAAACATTAGTATTGAGAAGACTAACTTACTGCTTAAAGGAGAGTTCACCCTCTTCATTCTCAACGATAATCGGTTTACCCGGCACTAAACTACCGCTTAGTATCTTCTGAGCTAACGGGTTCTCCACCTCTTGCTGTAAAGCACGCTTTAACGGCCGCGCACCATAGACGGGGTCAAACCCAGCTCTAGCAATAAAGGAAAGCGCGTCATCACTGATATCTAGCTCGTAATCTTTTTCCGCTAGACGTCGCATCAAAGATTCAATTTGGATTGAAGCAATATGTTCAATATGCTTTTCGCCCAAAGGATGGAACACTACAGTCTCATCAACTCGGTTCAGAAACTCAGGTCTGAAACTATGAACAACAACATTCATCACCTCTGACTTCATCTCATCATAAGATAGGGTCGAAAAGCGCTCCTGAATGATATCTGAACCTAGATTCGAGGTCATGATCACAACAGTATTTCTAAAATCTACGGTTCTTCCTTGACCATCGGTTAAGCGACCATCATCAAGTACCTGCAACAAGATATTAAATACATCTGGGTGCGCCTTCTCAACTTCATCAAGTAAGATCACTGAGTAAGGTTTGCGTCTTACAGCCTCGGTTAGGTAGCCCCCCTCTTCATAGCCCACATATCCTGGAGGCGCCCCAAGCAGACGCGCAACAGAGTGTTTTTCCATAAACTCTGACATGTCGATACGCACTAATGCTGACTCAGTATCGAAGAGAAACTTAGCCAGTGACTTACATAGCTCAGTTTTCCCCACCCCTGTTGGACCTAAAAACAGAAACGAACCAATTGGACGATCGGGATCTGATAGACCAGCTCGACTACGTCTAATCGCATTCGAAACCGCATCCACAGCTTCATTCTGGCCTATCACTTGGGTATGCAGAGCATCCTCCATATGCAGAAGCTTTTCTCGCTCACCTTCAAGCATCTTAGAAACAGGAATACCAGTAGCACGAGATAGTACTTCAGCGATCTCCACATCCGTGACTTTATTTCTAAGTAAGGTCATCTCTTGCATCTCAGCTTGAGATGCTAAGTCCAGCTGTTTCTCTAGTTCAGGAATACGACCGTACTGCAGTTCAGACATACGAGTCAGATCACTAGCTCTGCGAGCAACATCGAGATCCAATCTTGCCTGCTCCAGATCCGACTTTATATGTTGGGTTCCAGCTAGTGCAGCCTTCTCTGTTCGCCACACCTCATTTAGCTCAGAGGCCTTCACTTCAACTTCTCTTAGCTCTTTTCGTATAGTCAGCAGGCGGCGAAGGCTAGCTTCATCAGCTTCTTTTGTCAGTGCTTGCTCCTCTAGCTTAAGCTGAATGGCACGGCGCTCCAATTTGTCCAGCGGCTCAGGTTTAGAGTCAATCTGGATTCGGATACTCGATGCAGCTTCATCGATAAGATCTATTGCTTTATCCGGTAGTTTCCTATCAGAAACATAACGATTTGACATGCTAGCGGCAGCAACAATCGCAGGATCAGTGATCTCAACATGATGATGAAGCTCATAACGCTCTTTTAGACCACGTAGAATAGCAACAGTATCCTCAACACTCGGCTCTTCAACCAAGACTTTTTGAAAGCGTCTTTCAAGTGCCGCATCTTTTTCAATATATTGACGATACTCATCTAAGGTCGTTGCACCCACACAGTGAAGGTCACCACGTGCTAATGCAGGTTTAAGCATATTGCCCGCATCCATAGCACCATCCCCTTTACCTGCGCCAACCATAGTATGCAGCTCATCGATAAAGAGGATCACTTGCCCCTCCTCTTGAGACAACTCATTGAGAACCGCCTTTAATCTTTCCTCAAATTCACCACGATATTTAGCCCCAGCAACTAACGAGCCCATGTCTAATGACAACACACGCTTGTTTTTTATCCCTTCGGGTACTTCACCATTAATGATCCGCTGAGCTAACCCCTCAACAATGGCGGTTTTACCCACACCTGGTTCACCAATCAATACAGGGTTGTTTTTACTTCTTCGCTGTAACACTTGAATTGTACGGCGGATCTCATCATCACGCCCAATAACAGGGTCAAGTTTCCCCTGCTCCGCACGCTCAGTCAGATCGACGGTAAACTTTTTAAGTGCTTGCCTTTGATCTTCCGCATTAGGATCGTCGATATTCTTTCCGGCGCGTACCTGTTTTATCGTTTCTTCCATCAACTCTTTCGTCGCGCCAGATTTTTTCAAGCTTTGAGCAAGCGTATCGTTTCCTTCAAGTGCTGCGAGTATAAATAACTCACTGGAGATATATTTATCTTTGCGTTTCTGAGAGAGTTTGTCACATAGGTTCAACAGACGGATCAGAGATTGTGATAGCTGAATATCTCCTCCGGTTCCCTCCACCTTTGGTAAACGCTCCAACTCTTGGCTAACCAAAGACCTCAACGAACTAACATTAATGCCAGCCTGAGTTAATAACGGGTGAATAGACCCATTATCTTGATTCAGTAAGGCCATCATAAGATGAATGGGTTCAATAAACTGATGATCACGACCTAGCGCGAGAGATTGCGCATCGGAAATTGCCGTTTGAAATTTATTGGTCATACGATCGAGTCGCATATAGCCTCCACAAACAAATGAAACATACCTGATTAACTAAAAGATGGGGGTTTTTAAGTATTTTTCAAGGTGTAGCGGATCTTTCTGTGTGGAAGTTGCTTGTACTAAGTCAGCCAGATATATGAAGCCATTCGGCCCGTGATCTGCTCTTTGCGATAGGAGAAATAGTCAGGATGATTAAAAGTGCAGATGTCAGACTGGTAGATGTCACTCACTCCTGCCAAGGTTAAACGTAACTTAGCAAGACCCTGCAGATCTGCTAAGTATTTATCCTCACTATGATGCTCTGTTTGACGCGCTGGAGTAGTGGTTGTCTTCTTAATAAAAAATGGATCTGCTTCTTTATGCTGGGAAAGAAAAAGCGCTCTCACTTCAGCCCCGACCTCAAACTGCAGTGGCCCTATAGCGGGACCAAGATAAGCGATAAGTTCATCGTTTGGACAATCAAATTTTTCCAACGCAGCTTCAATAATACCCTTACACAGACCTTTCCAACCTGCATGCACTGCAGCAACTTGAGTACCGGATTTATCACACAAGAGCACAGGTAAACAATCAGCCGTCATCACCACGCACACTTGAGAGCGAGAGCTGCTATAGCTCCCATCCGCATCTTGTACTGAACGATTGTCAGCATTAACGACATGGGTACTGTGGATTTGATTTAACCAGGCGGGTGAAACAGGAAGCTGTAAGCGCTCTTGAACGAGCGCTCGATTTGCTAACACATCCTCACTAACATCCCCCACATGCAAACCCAAATTCAAGCTTGCATAAGGAGCACGACTCACACCATTTTGGCGAGTAGTGAAGGCGATATTAACGTTAGCTGGGATATGCCAGCCTCTATCTTTCATCACATTTTTATCAATCATAAATAAGTGTTACTTATTCATAATCTTAATGAGAAATAAAATAGAGCACATTTAAACAGCCACAGGGTTTTCTTCAGTGTCTTTTCTTAACGCTCTTGTCAGGGTAACCATATCTTCAGGAACAGGTGCCTGCCAGCTCATAATCTCAAAGGTATATGGGTGCGCTAGCTCAAGTCTAATCGCGTGCAGAGCTTGACGCTTAAAGCCCATGTAAGTTTCAAAAAACTCAGGCGTCACACCTTTAGGAGGACGAGGGCGACCACCATAAACAGGATCGCCAACTAAGGTATGCCCAATATGAGACATATGCACACGAATTTGGTGAGTACGGCCAGACTCAAGACGCAGTCTTAAACGAGTATGAGCTCTGAATTTCTCAGCGACTCGGTAGTGTGTCATCGCAGGCTTGCCGTTGTGTACTACTGCCATGTGAGTACGTTTAGTTGGGTGACGATCGATTGGCTCATCGACAGTACCACCCGAGATCAACGTACCTAAAACAACCGCTTCATATTCACGAGTGATCTCACGAGCCTGCAACGCAGAAACCAGATGAGTCTGAGCTTCAACAGTTTTAGCTACAACCATCAAACCTGTCGTATCTTTATCCAAACGGTGGACAATACCCGCACGAGGCACCAGCTCTATTCCAGGACAATGATGAAGCAAAGCATTCATCAAAGTTCCATCTTGGTTACCGGCGCCAGGGTGAACAACCAGCCCAGCTTGCTTATTGATAACAATAATGTGGTCATCTTCATAAACAATGTCCAAATCTATCGCTTGCGCTTTAGCTGCGGTCTCTTCCTTGAGTGTCGCTTCAATGGCAATCTCTTGCCCTTCAAGCACTTTTTCTCTAGGTTTTGTTGAAACAACGCCATCAATGTAAACCCAACCTGCTTGGATCCACTCTTTGATGCGTGTACGGGAGTAATCAGGATACAATTCAGCCAAAGTTTGGTCTAATCTTTGGCCTGTTTGTGTTGCTGTTATCTCGCTTTTTAGATTAATCTCTAGTGTCATAGGAACCGTCCCCGCTTTTCGGGGTCATAAAAAGTGTGTAATCTGTTACAATCGAATTGTTTCTATTTTATCTTGAAATGAAAAAATTCCTAACTATAACTTTAAAAGAATCGAATTTAAGTATGCATACATTTGTTAAAGGTGCGGTAATAGGCCTGTTTTCACTGGCAATAACAGCCTGTAGTAGTAATCAAGAAGATCAGTTGAAGACTAGCAAATCCTCTCCTGATGTACTGTATTCACAAGCAAGAACCTCTATGGAGCTAGGTAACTACAGTAAAGCAGTGCGCTCATTAGAGGCATTAGACTCTCGTTATCCGTTCGGACCACATAAAACTCAAGTACAACTCGATCTTATCTACGCCTATTATAAGCTAGATGACCCTGCTTCGGGTATCGCTAATATAGATCGCTTTATTAGGCTCAATCCAACACACAAAAATATCGACTATGTCTACTATATGCGTGGCCTAGTTAATATGCAGTCAGATAACTATATGTTCCACGATATGCTTAATATTGACCGAACAGATAGAGATCCTAAAGTTGCTCAGGATGCATTTAAAGATTTTGATCGCTTGATTAAGTCATACCCAAACAGTAAATATGCGCCCGATGCAGCTAAACGCATGCAGCAGCTGAAAAACCGTTTGGCGAAATACTCAATCAACGTGGCTGAATACTACATTAAGATGAACGCTTGGAGTGCGGCAGCGACTCGAGCACAGTCGGTCATGGAAACTTTCCCAGGTACTCCGTCGACAGAACGTGCGTTAGAGATAATGTCTATCGCCTATGGTGAACTAGGACAAGCTAAGTTAAAAGAGAATGTATTGTCGGTAATGCAGGCAAACTTCCCAAATAACTCAGCACTTTCAAACTAAAATCCCATTAAGGTTGGCGACTAAGTTTAAAAGCTCCGTTTTCGGAGCTTTTTTGTTTTCGGCCTAAAACTGTATCATTTCACACCAGATAGCGCGAAAGATGCTCACTTGATAGAGAAATAACGAATTATTCAAAAAACTTGTTGACTCAAAAGCGCAAAAGCCTTTTAATGCACCCCGTTGCCCGAATAGCTCAGTCGGTAGAGCAGAGGATTGAAAATCCTCGTGTCCCTGGTTCGATTCCGGGTTCGGGCACCAATTTTCTCTTTAATCACTCCTCGATTAATACTCCGAACCAAATATCTTCTCTATTTCTACTAATCTCAAGTTTTATTTTTCACTGTCTATTTTACTAACTTTAGTTGCTGCTCTTTAGCATACTCAAGCTTAATCTGATTTCGCCCAGACATCTTTGCTTCATAAAGTTGTGCATCAGCTTGACCGACCATCATCTCCCAAGTCATATCTGAAAATGAGGGGGAATATCTTTCATATAGCGTTCCCCCAATACTTACAGTCACTCTTTTACCGTGAGAGGCTTCGGGGTGATAGAGGTTTAGCTCCCACACCTGCTTTAACATTCTTTTCGATAATAGCTCCATCTGAGCAATATTATCTCCATGGACCACCACACAAAACTCCTCTCCACCATAGCGAGTTAATAACTCACCTCTTCTTCGACACTCCAATAGAAGAGTTTGTGCAATGGTCAAAATAGCCTTATCTCCAGCTAAATGCCCTAGGGTATCGTTATAGGCTTTAAAATTATCAATATCTATCATCAAAAAACCTATCAGTCCTTTCCCTTCCGACCATTGTTCATGAGCCCTCTGAGCAAACACTTCTAAACTGCGACGATTTGCCACTCCGGTTAAAGGATCCTTATAGGATAAAGATTCAAGGTAGTTTTGATGCCGCTCTAACTTCTCAACAACTTGGTTAAATGAAAGGGAAAGCTTCACTATTTCATCAATATGCCAACCACTTTTCATTTTTATCAATTTGCCACTATCAACCATCTTCTTTAACACCTTATTCGCGGTTCGAAGTGGCTTTAAAATCATAATAGAGATAGGGATAATCGTGCCGAGTGAAACAAGCACAAGTGTAAAAAACAACACTGCTGATTCTGGGGTGAAAAGGGATGGAGACAAGCTTTTATCATGGGTAACAGAGATTTTCAGAGCGGGAATACCAAATACATCATTAAGTAACCACATATGTTTTTGGGCTAACGAGTCGATATAGGGAACAGCATCAAAGGTTTCGATACCATCATACTCTTTGGTTGGGTCAAGCATATCCAGACTAAAATTAACTAAACTTAGCTGCTGTATCTCCTCTGTTAACTCACTATTTATAGCTCGCACCATCAATAGACTTCCTACCACCTCCCCCTCTTCATCAGAGGGTAAAACAGAGGTATTACTGAAGTAGACAACACTTTGTCCAAGATTCATTAATCCATTTCGAGTTGTAGGAACTTGTTTCTCAATCTCCTTAAGATCAGGTAAAACAGAGCCTATCCAGGCTTTATTATTGTTAGGTAAGGTATCAGGAAGTAGCTTTTCACTGCTGCTGTAGTGCCATAGCAGATCTCCGTCGGTGTTAAATAAGTATGCACCATCAATATTCGCAGCTTCAAAAGCATTACTGCTCAAATTTGACCGACTAAAGGCTTCGTCCCTCACAGCAACAAAGCCAACCATCTCATCCCACACAGAATAGTCATAACACAGCACATCTAAATTGCGCTGCGCAAACTTAATTCCCATCTGTACGGCAAGTAACTCTCTGGCTTGTTGAGAGCGTACCTCAGATTCAATCGCAGGTAGATAAACAAGGTAATAGAGAACACTTGCCAGCGAAAATGACACTAACAGTAAAGCTAAGCCTAGAAAGCCTAAAAAATGGTTTAATTTCATTAATCTTACCCATTTAATTCCTCTACTAAGCTTAGTCTACTACTCAGAAATTAGACCTTAAATAGGCTTACCGCACTATGTAACAGATCTGCACGTCCCTTAACCTCTTCAGAAGCTTGTGCATTCTCGTTAGCTGTTGTTGCAGACTCTTGTGCAATATCACGAATAATCACCACGTTTTTGTTCACCTCAGAAGCGACCATACTCTGCTCCTCTATCGCAGCCGCAATCTGAGTACTCATATCCATAATATTAGTGACATCTAAGTTAATCTGCTCCAGTAAAGTGCCAGCAGAAGCGGCTTGATCAGCACTCTCGCCCCCTTGTTTCTCAGTCGCTGTCATTAACTCTACAATAGAGCGAGTTCTGGACTGTAAGGTCTCAATAATGCTTGCAATCTCCTCTGTCGACTCTTGCGTTCTCATCGCAAGACTACGTACCTCATCGGCCACAACAGCAAAACCTCTTCCCTGCTCACCAGCTCTAGCTGCTTCAATAGCCGCATTTAGTGCAAGTAGATTGGTTTGCTCGGCAATACCTCGGATAACGTCCAAAACACTGCCAATCGTTTTACTATCTTTCTCCAGTTCACCCACAACTTTCGAAGAGCTATTGAGCTGCTCTGCCAGAGATTGAATCTTCTCTATTGTTTGTTCAACTCCGCGTTGACCTTCAAGGGCATTCGTATGAGTATTTCCAGCGCGCTCTGCTGCTAACTCAGTATTCTTAGCAATCTCGTCTATCGTCGCTCCCATCTCTGTGATCGCAGTTGCTACCATGTCGGTTTCATTTAACTGCTGAGCCACCCCTTCGGAGGCTTTAACAGAGTTTAATGACAACTCAGAGCAAGAGTGAGTCATGCTCGCGACTGATTCATTCACCTCTTCAATTAAACGTTGAAAACTATCCAGCATACTATTGAAGTGCTTTGCAACTTGGCTGATTTCATCGTCGGCCGCAGCATCGCAGCGGATCGTCAAATCTTTATTTTTCTCAATATCAGAAATAGCAGTACTCAGTCGTGTTACTGGCTCCATGATGCTACGAATGACAAAAATAGTAAAAGCAATCAAAATGATAGCGATAACACAGAAAAGCACGAAGCCTAAAGTGATTGATGATTCTTCTGCGTCAGCAATGGCAGTAAGTGACTGCTCCTTTAATCTCACTAAGTTTGAGTCTGCGGCTTTAATAGCATCACGCAGCACCCCCATCTCGCCATCATTTTGGGTTAATCCCAGAGCCTGCTCTTTAGCAACCAGTAATGCAAAATCCCTTTGATAACTGGCCATCAACTCAGATACTTTCCCCTTACCAGTATTGTCGATGCTTGAATTATTAAGCTCACTTTCAAATAGCTGAATATTATTATTAAACTTGTCCACATACCCCATGCTTCTGCGAAGCATAAAATCTTTTTCATTGCGTCTTAACTGCAGCATGATCACCATCAGCTCAGCTTGTTTATACTCTTTGACTATGGTCTCAACATTGCGAACTGCTTCTCTTAATCCGCCGTATAAACCCGTTTTGGGTGTTAATCCTATCTCTTGCTGAAGTGCAACGACACTCTGAAATGAATCAAGATAAAACTCGACACTTTTTTCAAACCCATTTAACTCAGAGACGGGAATGCTATTGTCTTCGAAGATTGCTTTTAGATACTTAATGTCATTATTCATCTCGTCTGCATTAAGTTTATGTTTTTCCAAATAACTAACATCTAAACGGGCGAAAAAATCTTTCTCATCTTTACGAAGACCCAATACCTCTTTTTCTAGTTTTACCACTCCCTGAGCTGCATATGATAACTCCTGCTGAACGCCACTGGAGTACTGCTGTAATGAAAACATAGCCACCAAAGCAACAATTGAAACCACTGCGCTGAGCATTAATTTATGACGGATAAGCATATTGAGATCCCTAAAATCCAAGCACACCAACTAAAAGTTGGTGATGTAAAACAAATAAAGCCAAAAGGAAAATGTGACACATGTTAAACCCTGTGTTTATCTTGGTTATCGGCCACAAACCCAGCATCATTAACTTATTTTAATACAAAAACAACAGAAACAATCACCAACGTAGGAATAAGCTATACCTTCTACTGTTTAATTCCTTTTTAGTTGTAGCATTTATTCAAAAACACATTTGGTATACAATATCCCTCAAAAAGGAGAAGGTATGATTGTCATCAATGCAGAAGAAGTACATAACACACTTAACTTTCCAGTGCTCATTAACGAGCTTAGAGATACTTTCTCAAAGCCTGCTGGTATGCCCCAAAGACAAGTGTATTCACTAGATGAAGCCACTTCACACAACGATGCCTTCGCCTTACTCCCCTCATGGAATGAAAAAACCATTGCGGTAAAGGCTTTCACCTATTTTCCTGAAAATCCAAGAAAAAATCAGCAACTAAAAAGCCTACATTCAAAAATAATGATCTTTGACCGCAAAACCGGTGCTCCCCAAGCTTTAGTCGATGGTACTAGTGTCACCTATTGGCGCACAGCAGCGATTTCAGCATTAGGCAGTAGTTATTTATCCCGTAAGGACTCCAAAAAGTTACTCATTTTTGGTACAGGTAACCTCGCCTCATTTATGGCCCTCGCCCACGCCAGTGTACGCCCTATCACTCAAATTACGGTTTGGGGGCGAAATCAAGATAAGGCTCAGGCCACTATTGAGAAGATCCGTAATAAGCGGCCCGACATTGAAGTTATCCTCAGCAAGAGCGTAGAGCACAGTGTCCGAGAAGCAGATATCATTAGCTGTGCAACGGGCTCTCCGACCCCATTATTTGACAGTAACTGGGTAGCACCTGGCACCCACACAGATTTTGTCGGCAATCATAATCACGATAGACGTGAATGTGATAGCAAGCTTGTATTGAGATCAGCTGTATACGTTGATTCTAAAATTAATGTTTTTGCAGAAGCCGGAGAGTTACTGATCCCAGTATCAGAGGGAGAATATCAATTAGAGAGTGTAAAAGGAGAGCTTGCTCAACTCTGTAAAGATGAAATAAAGGGGCGAGAAGATGAACAACAGATAACCCTGTTCAAAACTGTGGGTACCGCTCTAGCCGATCTTGTGGGCGCACAACTGGTTTATTCACAGCTGAAACATCTCTTCTAACAACATAGTTTTTATATAATGAGGGAGTACTCCCTCATTCCCTAATAGCTCTCCCTTAATACTTTCCTACCTTACCAAGTGTAATAACATTGTAAAAAGTTTTAAACTTATTCAAACCTTTTCCCCTCTTGCCTATGTCTAATAGATATCTAAGAAAAATAAACACAAGGAATAGAGTTTGAGTGCACAGTTAGCGTTTATCAAACCTTGTGAAACCTCAGAAAAAAATCTGATTGAGCAAGCTCAACAAGGTAACAAGAAAGCATTTAAACAACTCTATGATCTACATCATAAGCGGGTATATGCACTTTGCTACAGACTGTCAGGGCAACACTATTTAGCTGAAGAAGCAACTCAAGAAACGTTTGTACGCTTATGGCAAAAGCTGCCTCAGTTTAGAGGCGACAGCCAGTTTTCAACTTGGTTGCATAGCATGACCGTTAACCAGGCGCTTAGCAGCATAAAAAAACACAAGAGTTTTTGGGCTAGATTCTCTCCAATCTATGAACAAGTAGAGCTTGGAGGCGATGAGATGGAGTACCAAGCACTGGACAAACACCTGCTTAAACTGCCTGAACGAGCCAGGATTGTTTTTGTGCTATTTGCTGTTGAGGGTTACCAGCATCATGAAATAGCACACAAGCTCAACATAGCTCAAGGCACCAGCAAGGCTCAGTATCACAGAGCAAGAAAATTACTTCAGGAGATGATCTGATGAGTAATAACCATGAACAACTTGATAATTTGGTATCAGAATTACCTAAGACTCTCTCGCCAAAAAACGACCTTTGGCCAGAGATAGAGAAGCGGTTAGATGTTCCTGTAGGCAATCATACAAATCATTGGCGTACTTTGGCTCTAGCTAGCATCATTATTATTGGCACTCTGTTAGGACTACAGCAGATAAACAAACCGTTCAATATCGACACTAATCAAGCCCTACTTGCCAGCATTGATAGCATTCAGATGCAGCACGCCACTCAAGTGGCAGAGTTACAGATGATAGGGAAAAAAGTTGATTGGCAATCTAGCCCTTTTAGCTCCCCTGTTGAAACAGGCATAAAACAATTAAGGCAAGCAGCAAAAGAGATATACGAATCACTCAAGCTTAACCCCACAGATCAACAACTATGGGAGCTGTGGTTATGGACGCAATCAAGAGAGATAGAGCTATTAACACAGGCTCAGTCTCTTCCTGTTTTACAAAATCAAAATGGAGATACCATATGATGATTAAACACCTTTCAAGATGCCTGTTACTCCCACTTGTTTTAGTAAGCCAGTTTGCACTGGCAAGCGAATCTATCGATAAACAGGTAAAGGTAGACGAGGGGCTAAACCTCAACATCAAAGTGTTAAGAGGCGATGTAACAATACAAAGCTGGGATAAGCAAGAGGTCAGCATTCAGGGCACTTTAGATGAACTCAGTGAGGGGTTTATCGTCGAACACCAAGGTAATGAGCTCACTCTTGAAGATAAGATGCCAAGACAGTTTAATGGCAAAAATAAAGAGGGATCATTGCTCACCTTTAAGGTTCCTCGCTCACTAAATCTAACAGTAAGTGGACTCTCTGCCGACTATAAAGTGACTCAAGTACAAGGAGGTATCTCTATCAACTCCATCAGCGGTAGCGTTCACCTTGATAGTTTAGATAAACAGGTATATATAAAAACGGTTTCCGGAGACATTAATGCCACAGCGCTCAAGGGAGAGATAAGTTTACAAACAGTATCTGGAGACATCATAGATAAGCAAAGTAAAGGAGAGGTTAGCTACAAGCTTGTCAGCGGAGAGCTCACCGCTGACTCCCTTGCTAAAGATGTCACAATTGAACAAGTTTCTGGTGATACCAACATTAAATTAGCAAGCCTCAACTCACTCGCAGTAAGGACAATTAGTGGGGAGGTTGAACTTACGGCTGAATCTATTTCAGATAAAGCCACCCTAAGTAGCGTCAGTGGTGACTTAGAGTTAACTTTAAATGGTGGCACTGATGCTAGGTTTAAGATAAATGGAGGTCCAGGTGGAAGAATCAATAACCAACTAACTTCAGATAAACCAAGCAAGGAGAAGTACTCCCCAACCTCATACCTTAAGTTTTCACTCGGCGATGCCCATGCCAATATTGATATATCAACGATCAGTGGTGAGATAACGCTAAAAAAACATTAAACATAAGATAAAGTGATGCCCTCTTTTGAGGGCTTCTTCAGTATTCATTAACGAACCGATTTTATCTCAGCTTCCGTTAAATAGCGCCACTCACCAGAAGCAAGAGATTCATCCAACTCTATCTCCCCTACACTTTCACGATGCAGTTGAGTAACACAGTTGCCTACAGCTGCCAGCATACGCTTAACTTGGTGGTACTTACCTTCAGTGATAGTTAGGCGTGCTTGATGAGAACCTAAAATCTCCAAAGTAGCAGGTTTAGTTAAGCCATCTTCATTATTCAATTGAAGACCTGCGGCAAACTCCTCCACCCACTCCTGTTTTAGTGGTTCAGCTGTTTCTAAAAGGTAGCGTTTACCGCACTCTTTCTTAGGAGAGGTTATCTTGTGGGACCATTGACCGTCATTGGTGATCAATACAAGCCCTGTGGTGTCCACATCCAAGCGACCTGCGATATGCAGTTCGTCAGCTTTAACCACATCGAGTAAACCTAAGACCGAAGGATACTCCTCATCTATGGTCGAGCAGATCGTATCAAGGGGTTTATTTAGCATAATAAAGCGTGGACCTATCACACTTAACGGCTCCCCCTCTAAACAGATCACCTGCTTATCGGTTACTTTAAACCCCGAATCTTTAATGACCTTACCATCACAGGTCACATCACCTCGATGTAGCGCTTTCTTCGCTAAAGAGCGGGTAAGTGAAGTCGACTCGCAGATATATTTGTCTAAACGCACAATGAATACTCAGGATAACTATCTTAATGGGCGACATTATGAAGCCCATGCTACAAAAAAGACAGAAGATCTCACGCTTATACCAATCAGCATAAGAAAATTAGCGACTTTAACAAACAAGAGTGCTGCAAAGCCAAATCCACAGCACATCTGATTAACTAATCATCTTAACCTAAGCGTCTTCTAAACACTTTAGTGGCTTGAAAAAAATTCTGCAGTGCAGGTTCAACCTCGTCCCAAGTGTGGATTTTAAGACCACAATCAGGGTTACCCCAACGCTGACGACTACATTCGCATATTGTATACTTTTAATTTAATATGAGCAAAATTCAGAGTGAACGCAACAAGTTGAACGAGTGAGATTGATGGGAATTGAGCACTAATATCAATAATTGAACGCTTGGGCGTCTGGACGTCTAGATGTATACTGTGGTAGTATAATCTGCGACAAGGGAATAGATTTCAAGCACAACATGAGTGAAACTCATGTAGGAATGAATAGAGAATATTATGATAGAGCTTAGACATTTACGTACACTTTTAGCCCTTAAAGAGAGTGGAAGCCTTGCCGGCGCGGCCAAGAAACGCTTTGTAACTCAATCCGCTCTATCTCACCAAATCAAAGAGTTGGAAACCAGAATCAACTCCTCTATTTTCATCAGAAAAAGTAAACCTCTCGCTTTTACCCAGGAGGGGGCAAGGCTGCTAAACCTGGCAGAGGAGATACTGCCTAAGGTGATAGAAACAGAATACGATCTTAAGCAGGGCTTAAATGAAGGGGGAAACCAACTTGGAGTTGGTATCGAATGTCATAGCTGCTTTCGCTGGTTAATGCCAGTCATGGAGCAATTCAGAACAACATTTCCCCAAGTCAATTTAGACCTCTCCAGCCGTCATCTGTTCGACTCACTCAATGCGCTGGAGATGGGCGAGCTGGATGTGGTATTAACTTCAGATCCCGTCCCTGGACAAGCCATTGCCTACCAACACCTATTTGACTTCGAAGTTAAACTCGTGGTTTCCAAAGACCACCCCCTTGCTAAACTTGAGTATGTCACCGCCCAGCAACTTGAAAAGCAAACAATCATCAGCTATCCAGTGCCCCTTGAGAGACTGGATCTATATCGTCACTTTATGGAACCTGCAGGAGTTGAAGCCGGAGAGCAACTACATTGTGATCTCACCATGATGTTACTACAGCGCATCGCTTGTAGAGATGGCGTTGCCGCATTGCCAACCTGGTCAATCAGTGAGTCTTATGGCCTCAATTTAACTTCAGTGAAATTAGGAGCTGAGGGGCTAAAACGCCCTCTTTTCGGCGCGTACAGAAAAGATGGACGCAATGTCAGAACAGCGCAAAATTGGCTAACACTAGTCGCAAATGAAGGTTTAGCTAAGCAGCATAAATTGAATTAAGTACAAGAGAGTCAGGAGCTCAAGATAGGGCTTGGAAAGTAGCGAGTTAAATCTTGTTGCTCGTAACTCGCGACTCGAATCTATTATACTGATTGGTATTATAACGGGTTAAGCAGCTGATTTCTCATCGATAGTACACGTCTTAACACTAATCCAGGAGAGTTAGGGTTACTGGTTTGGCGAAGGTTATGCGCAATCATAAACTCCTCTTGTAGTTCCTCATCTAACCCTAGAGAGTCGAAAGCTTCTATCGTTAAAGTTTGCTTTTGATTATCGATAAGCGACTTAATAATACTCAGAGGAAAAGACTCCTCAGACTCAGCATTAAGGTACGCAAATGCTGTCAATGCAATAATCTCACCAAACACACTAAAAAGCGCTAAGGTTTGTACCTCATCAGGATTGATCTCTACCCCTAACATCTGATGCAAACTATCGACAGCGTTACTCGCAATATTTTCAGTTAATGCCCAATACCCTTGTACCAATTTCTTATAGGGTTGTGGCAGCTCATCCAAACGCTCTTTAAGGTAAAAGGTAAACGCATAACGATAGATATTAACCTGACCTAATCTGACCAAGGCATCTTTTAATGAACGATTTTTCGAGCGATTAGCATCGGCATTCATAGCCGAGTTGCTACGCCACAACATATGTGCAGCGAGTGCAGGATCTGAGGAGACGATATCGATGACATTTCGAATATCACCATCTGCAATGATGGCTTTTTTAAGGGGGATCAAAATGCCACGACGACCAATGACTTGCTCTTCGTTGCTAATGATCGCTCGTACTTGAGTGAATACTTGATGCTCAAGATCTGTCATGGGAAATTTAACCTAATTTATTATTATACAAGTCGCTAACTCTTATCAGGGAATTTACCCATAAAAAGCCTGTCAGGGTCAAGCTCATTTCACGTAAATGGCGACTTTAGCTCTTTTTTCTACTCTTAACTGGGTCGAGTCCCAAATTAACCTGCTTTAGGGATATGCAAATAAAGTAACCGATACTATATAAGCATATACCACCAAACTCTCAATTTACACAGGTAGAGGTCTTATACCTTTCAAATTCAAGGTAAGTTATAGTGCGCCGCTCTCAATAAGTTTCAGATGAATCGCTTCAGCTAAAGCCCGATAACCTGCTTGGTTAAGATGAATAGTATCAGATTTCATCTTGGGGCTTTTGAGTAGTTCTGTCAGCTCATTGTTGAGCAAAACCAGCTTATAGGTTTCAGCAAGCTCTTCATAGATATCACTAGGAGAGAGAAAGATACTTTTCTCAGGAACAGCAATTAATAACAAAGGGATAGAGTAAGAATTTGCCAGCTCAATCATTTTTGCTAAATTCGCTTTGGCCACATCAGGTGGTGTATTACGTAAAAAATCATTTCCCCCTTCAAGCAGTATTAACAAATCAGGAGAATGCTCCATTAATTGAACACCTAACCTTATCAGCCCTTGAGCAGTTGTTTCCCCTGAAACTCCTGCATTGATCACATACCTTCCGGATAACTCAGCAAGCGCCGCTGGATAATCCTCACCACTGTTAACGCCTTTGCCGTAAGTTAGACTATCACCAAATGCTAAGATCTCAGCATCTGCAGCAAGCGGCTCAAGTTTAGGACCTGAGCAAGCTTGTAAGCATAATAGTGAAAAAATAATAGTTAACCGAGTAAATTGGCGATATATCGGTGAAGGGTGCATTTCAAAGTCTCTTTTATCTATTCCAATTAATAACGTAAAAAGCCAGATACAGGATCTGGCTTTAGTTTCAATTTCTCAACTCCAATCACACTACCTAGAACGCTTGGTAACTCACGCTAAAGAAAAACTCTCTTCCAGGGCTAAAGTAGTTTTGCGCTGAAATAATCTCTTCATCGAACAGGTTATTCGCTTTCAAGCGTAAGCTCCACGCATCATCTAGATGATAGCCAATGCTTAAATCTAGCTTATGATATGCTTCAAGATATAAATCATAACCAGCGTAACGCTTGCCTTGATAGTGATAGTTAGCAAGAAAATCGAAACTTTGCCATTGATAGCTTAAACTATAGTTCAGCTCTTCAACACTACGGCCAATTAGCATTTCACCAGTTTTCTTATTCTCTGGCTCTAAATAGGTATAGGCTAATTGATTGTCGAATCCAAATAGTCCAAATTTAGTAAATAATTCAACACCTGAAATTTCAGCTTGATTGATATTGGCAGGCTTCCAGATATCAAAACCATAGTCATCTTTTTCACCAGTAGGAACCCAGGCAATTAGGTTATCAATTGTGTTTTTGAACACACTGATGTAAGCGTGAATATCATTAGCTTGATAGTGCAAAGTTAGATCGTAACTTTTAGCTGTCTCTGAAATCAGATCTGGGTTACCAGAACCTGGCCAGTATAAGTCATTAAAGGTCGGCGCTTTAAAAGCAGTACCAGTTGATGCCGCCAAACGCCACTCTTCAGTAAGCTGGTAAGCGAGGCTGGCGTTGTAAGACACTTCACTGTCAATGTTTTCTACATCATCATAACGCACTGCAACTTCGGCAAGTAATTGGCTCCACTGCTTCTGCGCAAGTATATAGGCTCCAAAAATATCGCGTTCATCTTGAGCATAATCACCTTTAACCGCTTCATTTGACCAATCAATACCACCGATGAAGGTTAAATCATTAGCCGCTAGATATTGGTTACTCCAGTTAATTTGATCGCGCTTGGTTTCAAATACTGAAACCGGCACCGTGATATCGTCGCCACGGAAGTTTTCGTTCGCATCACTAGACTGGCTTAATGCCAGCTTACTGGTAAATTGCTCATTGCTATACTGCGCAGCAAGGTTCCAAAGGTAGTTATCAAAGTCTGACTCATCGGCAGAGCCAAATGCATAGATATCATCGTATTGAGTATTGCCTTTATCATACTGGCCATTCCAAAGTGCTTGCCAGTTTTGATTAATTTGCTGAGAACCTTTTAACGATAAAGAGGTGCGGTTATAACCGTCATCGTCATTTTCAACCGGTGCACCATTGTAGACATCGTATCCATCAGACTGTTCATGGTTAACAGCAAGCGTTGTGCTGCCCTTACCATGACTCATACCTGTGCCAAACGAGCCGCGAATGTAATCGTTGCTGCCGTATTCTGCACCAGCAAACCACTCACCATCTTTTAACTGACGAGTAAAAATTTGGATCACGCCGCCAATCGCGTCGCTGCCCCAAACTGATGCACGAGGTCCTTTTAACACTTCGATACGCTCAATATTTTCAGGTGAAAGCGTATTAAAGCTAACAGTGCCGAGTGTTGCCGAACCAACTTTTACGCCATCAATTAGCACTAATACATGATTTGAATTGCTGCCGCGAACACTAACAGATGTCGCCTGGCCCGCACCACCGTTACGTGAAATGCTAACTCCTGGTAATGTCTCTAGTACATCGGCAACAGACTTAGGATTGAGACGTGCTATCTCTTCACGTTCAATAGTATTGATAACAGTAAGCTGCTGATCGGCGGTTCTGTCAAAACGTGAACCCGTTACAGTGATCTTTTCATCAACGTCGACCGCATTGGCAGTAACGTCCTCAGCCATAGCCGAATATGAAGATAAGCTGATGATACTGCTCACTAACAGTGCAACTTGTGATAGTTTGATAGAGCCTTTATTAGACTCTTTAATAGATAGTGTACCCATTTTTCCTTTAACTCCTGAAGGGAAAACGGGGCAAAGATGTCACGAATAGAATTGATTGAGCCCAAATGATTAAAGCTTTCTACCGCATCTTGAGATCTGCCCGCCGAAATCTCAAAATCATCAAATGGGCCGGTCTCCGGACTTAGGTATTGCTGCATTTCCTAAAGAAAAACAGCACAAGTTTAGACTTTTTTAACACCCATTATCTTGTTGATAAAATAAGCGCGCCTAACTCTTACCATTCACCGTTGCGGGGGCAGTGCCAGATTTCCACAGGCTTCCCGATTATCCTTCCCTCTCCCATTAAAATCCGACTTAATAAAGCCTTAGGATAAGCTCAGGCACCACAAAAGATTGACTAAAACTTGTATAGAATATCACCAGCGCTAATACAGCGTAAAGTGAGCGCGGCATTATAGACGGCTACACGGATAAAAGTCTAACTTTTGATTGACAAGATCGTAACCTTATACCAATCAGTATAAGAAGTTGCTCTACTCAGAGTATCTTTTGGCAAACTAATTCAAGGCGAATGGATGATAGAATGGTTGCTCCCTTGTGAGTTCATTCAACGAAGAAGTAGGCAGCCAAAAGCATGCCTTTTATATCACTATCGACTGAGGCCATAGGGAGCGATTGTAGCCATAAACTCTCGGTAGTTAGCTGGCTCTAAAGGTGGTGTTTCTGCATTAAACACCTCTCCTCGCATAGATTGATGTAACAGATACATATCTTGCTCACCAGATATTGCCGTGTAATGCCCTATTTCACCTTTAGGATCGGATGAATATGATTTTGCATTAAACTGAGTTGCTTTATGAGTATTTGGCATATGAGAGCAACCGATAATGGCAGTAAACCCTGAATACCCATCGATATCACTTTCACCTAATTTTTGATAGGTGATCTCGCCCGTACAACTTTCCTCATAGGTAGCAGCAATCGAATCTAAAAAAGTTTCAGGCGAAAAACTATCAGCTAATCCCTTAAAACCTTGTACACAAAACAGCGATGACCAATCTCTCAGTTCATCAGAAACTGGCGTAAACTCAGCAGAAAACATGGTGTTTTGCTTCTCTGAAAAAGCTAATTTCCAATCTTCGGGAAGCGTAAAACTCAATTTTTGATCAAAGATTGAGAGTTTATGGTTGTGAGCTATGGAGCCTGTCAAACCAGCACTACTTCCACCTAATGCAGACGGAGTCACCATAGCGCTTATCAAAACAACAACAGCTAATAGCTCAATGCCCCCTTTGTTGCCGCTCTTCTTTGGCGGTTTATAGCAAAACATATAATACCTATCATCCTTGTTTAGGTGTGTTTAAGCATTATTTTACCCTGAGCTTAAAGTCGAGATAAAGCCTTCGGTTACAATTTATCGATATATGTTAAATAAAACACTTGACCATTATGATTACCAATGTAATCTTAATAGTCATGGATTACGCTTGTAATTATAAATAGAGATTCAACTTGTTTCAGGAGATGGCCATGAAAGAGATCAGTAATTCCGAACTAGCAGTGCTCAATCTACTCTGGCATTCATCCCCTATGAGTTCGTCGGAGGTCGTAGCTCAACTTAATAAGAGCAAGCAGTGGCATGAAAAAACGGTCAAAACCTTGCTCAATCGACTCGTAAAAAAAGAGGCAGTGGGGTTTGAAAAGCAGGGACGTTCATATCTCTATCATCCACTTATAGATCAAGGCGAGTTTCAGCTTAAAGAGAGTCAATCTTTTATAGAGAGAGTCTTTTCAGGCAAGTTAACCCCCTTGGTTGCTGGTTTCGCTAAGGAGAATAAGCTGAGTTCAGATGATATTGCTGAGCTAAAGCAACTTATCGATAACTGGGAAGAGGAGAAGTGATAATGCTTAATTGGTTAATGGAGCAAACCATACTCATCAGCTTAATCTGTGCCATTTTATTAGTCGGTCACAAACAGATTTTGAAACTCTTCGGTGCCCACCACACCTATGCACTCTGGCTAGCCATTCCAATGCTGCTACTTGGCTCTGCCATCATACATCTAGTGCCAAACTTGCTATCTAACTCTCGCATCACACAACTTGAACACTATCGGGTACTAGCAGATAGAACATTAGCCGACAGTGAACTGTTTTTATCCACTCCCACTCTATTAGCAATCTGGACTCTTGGGTTCGCTTTCATGTTAATGACCATTGCCGTTCATGCTGTCAGGCTAAAACAGCTAATCAACCATTGCTCTGCGTTTACTAGCATAGAGACTCATCTGACCGTTATTCAACATCAGAATATTCACTCCCCTATGCTAGTGGGACTACGTAAACCAAAAATCATCGTTCCCTATGGATTTGAACAACTCAGTATCGCCCAACAAACCGCCGTGATTGAACATGAACTGTATCACCATCGCCGAGGGGATATCGGTATGAATCTTATCGCCTTCTCTCTGCTCAGTATTTTCTGGTTTAACCCTATCTGTTGGCTCGCATACCGACGTTTTCGCGATGATCAAGAGTTAGCTTGTGATGCTCAAATAACCACATCTATGAATACAGATGAAAAGATTGCCTATAGCCGAGCCTTGCTCACATACTCCCAGCAAGCTCACATCGGCATGTTACACACCCACTATGGAAATAAAAATATACTAAAAGAGAGGATATTACAGATGAAAAAACAACATGAAAAAAGCACACTCGCAATTATTGGGCTTACACTAGGTTTAGGCTTTAGCGGCTTAATGCTGAATCAACAAGTCCAAGCTGGTGATAATCATGACTCTACTCATGCTGCAAAAAAACAGCAAATCTATCCATTAACACGTGTAGAACCTAAATACCCAAAGGCCGCGATTGAAGCAAAACAAAATGGCTTTGTGCAGCTTGAGTTTGATATCAAAAAATCTGGTGCTGTAGCAAATGTCTCTGTGATCAAATCCTCACCTAAAGACGTATTCGACAAGCAGGCGGTTAAAGCGCTTAAGCAGTGGACCTACAAAAAGTCTAAGCAAGGTGCTAAAGGTGTTCAGGTGCAGTTAGATTTTGTTATTGATGAACCCGCAGCAGATGTTGAACGTATAAAAGTGACCGCAAAATAAGTTCGGCTATATTACAGTCAGGTTTGGCTGGCATATAAAGTTGAAAAGGGGCCGCGATGCTCTTTTTCTGTATCAGTTGATAACCAAACACAGAACCATAAATCAATTGGACAATAAAAAGGAGGCCTAAGCCCCCTCTTAACGTATCACACTATTTTACGCTTCCACGCCCTTCGGGTTTGCACCGTATTCATTCTCACCAATACTGTCTTGTACGTAAAAGACAATTAGAACGATAGCCCCAATTAGCGGAATAAGGCCCAGTAACTGCCACCAGCCAGAACGACCCGTATCATGTAAGCGACGAGCTGCAATTGCGATTGTAGGTAAAAGTAGTCCTAAGCTCAAAATGGCAGTAAATATCATAGTCCCTAAGAGAGAATCGACAAAAGCAGCCAAAACATAAAAGATCAAATAAAACAGCGTATACATCCAAAACTCTTTACGGCGAGCTCGACCTGTAAAATCAGCATACTTTTTTAACCCGCCTACAAAATATTCCATATTATTCCCTTGTTATTACATCCAATGTTACTCATTGCATTTGCGTGAGCAGTTTTGAGACGTTGATCTTAATTGTTTTCTGCCGGAGTGAAAACCTTCTAAGGCAATATTTACTGGATCTATTGTAAATTCCCCCATAACTAAGATAGCAGCATCAAATCATCAACTTACAATTGTAAATTTTCAATAGATCAATAACCTCCACAAAAGAACGTAACCAACTGATAATATGAATATAAATATAGTCACCACTTTCCATGATCACTGCTTTATTGGTTAATCCACCACCTACAACATATGATAACAATTCTCATTAAGATTTAATTTAATTATGATATCGCCGTGTTTAACACACTTAATATAATCAAAAAGGATTTCAAAATGAAAATCTCAATCAATCGTCTAAAGACGATAAGCGCAGTGGGTTTACTCGGTTTTAGTGCACTTTGTTCTTTATCGTTCAGTGCAGCAGCCAACGCGAGTGAATGTGAATTAGCAATCAGCGCCAATGACGCGATGCAATTTAACACCAAAGAGCTAAGTGTTCCGGCAAGCTGTAAAGAGGTCACCTTAACCTTAACGCACGCAGGACAACTGCCTGCTACAGCTATGGGCCATAACTGGGTGCTAACTAAGGTTGCCGATATGTCAGCCGTAGCCAATGAAGGGATGGGAGCAGGTGCCGCCCTTAGCTATGTAAAAGACGGAGATAAGCGTGTTATTGCCCATACCGATATTGTCGGTGGTGGTGCTTCAACCAGCATTACGTTCAGCACAGAGGGTATGTCTCCTTCAGAGTCATATAAGTTCTTCTGCTCTTTCCCTGGGCACTGGGCAATCATGCAGGGTGACTTTATCATCAAAGCATAAGGTATAGACTATAAGCTGTAAGTACCATTTAGCTTATAACTTACAGCTTATTACCATTTCATAAGTAAACTTATAGCTCTACTTATTCTTATACACTTTACCGCCTTTCATCACAAAGTCGACATCCAATAGAGCCTCAATATCCTCAAGAGGGCTCGTATCGGTTGCAATGATATCAGCAAACTTGCCAACCTCCAGAGTCCCTAGTTCATCCGACATATCGATAAGATCGGCGCCATTGACTGTCGCTGACTTTAAGATGTCTGAACTCGACATCCCAGCTTGATGCATCAACACCGCTTCGCGAGCATTGGTACCATGTTGGGACACCCCGCTATCAGTTCCATAGGCTATCTTCACACCTGCCTGATGCACGGCGATAAAGTTTGCCGTCATATCAGCACCAACTCGTTCCGCTTTAGCCTTAATGTCCTCAGACATAAAATCGGATGTCTTAGCCATCCCGACCACAGTATCGCCCGCAAGCAGCGTCGGAACCAGATACGCCCCATTTTTCTTCAGCAGTTTAATACTCTCCTTGTCCGCATAACTGCCGTGCTCGATACTATCAACACCTGCGCGCAGAGCGGCATTAATCCCCTGAGTCGCATGGGCATGGCTCGCGACCTTACGCCCAAGCCCATGAGCAGTATCAACAATCTCTTTAAGCTCATCATCGGCCATCTGCTGACCTGTGCCTGTATTGGTATCAGACAGCACACCTCCCGTAGAGGTTATCTTAATCACATCGGCGCCAAACTTAATTGCACGTCTTGTAGCACTTCGACAATCATAAGGTCCGTCACAAATCGTTTTAGAGGTGTACTTCTCAAGTAGGTCTGGACTCATACCATCCACATCTCCATGCCCTCCAGTCACTGAAACGCCACCAGAGGCGATAATACGAGGCCCATCAACCCAGCCCCTCTCAATTCCATCTCTTAGAGCATAAATCTGTTCCGGCTTAGCCCCTAAATCGCGAACCGTAGTGAAACCCGCTATTAAGGTTTTTTTAGCAAAATAGGCGCTGCGAATCGCCACTTCAGCATCTGACATGCGTAGCTTCTCACTATCATTCTTAGGACTAAGCTCCCCTTGAAGATGAACATGCATGTCCATCAATCCAGGCATAACAAAATGCTCCTTAAGATCGATAACCTGAACATTATCACTAAAAGTTTTAGCAGCTAAATATCCCGGCTTAACATCCTTAATTGTCCCGTTTTCAATAACTAATGTCTGCTGCTTAAGCGGTTTATTACCTGGAGTCACTAGTAGTTCACCAGCATGTATCACAGTGATATTTGCTGCCATCGCGGGGGTAGCTAAAGCCAGTGTCGTTAATCCTGCTAACAGTAAAGAAGTTCTGCTCAATGGGGTAAGTTTTGCGGCTCTATTGTTATTGTTTTTCATAATCTATCCCGAAGTGGTCACGCCTTATGTTTTGTGAAGGTTGTGAAAGCAATTAGGCTTAAACTGCCAAAGCTAAGGTTAAATAACAAGCTTTAACCGTTTCAATGATTTGAGTTAAGAGATTTAACCCTAGAGCTAAAAGCTAAGTATTCACAATAGAACTGATAAGGAAAAGATTAAGCGTTAACGTCAAGCTGTTTGATGCGACGATAGAGAGTATGACGAGAGATCCCCAATTGCAATGCCGCTTTATTCCGATTGCCTTGATGTGCTAGCAAGACAGAACGAATATGCTCCGCCTCAGCCCTCTCAAGATGCTCTTTTAGTGATGAACCACTACCACTGGGCGTGCTGAACTGAATGTCCTTGGCATAGATAATATCTCCATCGACTAAGATAGCGGCTTGGGTGATCACATTGTGCAGCTCGCGGACATTTCCAGGCCAATAATGCAGACAAAGTTGTCGCTCAGCATCGGATGAGAGGCGCTTAGCAACATGATGATTTGATTCAAACTCCAGTAAAAAACGGCGAGCAAGTGGCAAAATATCATCTTGCCTCGCAGCCAACGGTGGTACCTCCAACGTAATAACATTGAGCCGATAGTAGAGATCTAACCTAAAGTGCCCCTCCTGCACAAGTTCAAACAGGTTTCTATGGCTAGCAGCTAAGATACGGGTATCAATGGGACGCAGTACACTGCTGCCTACTCGTTTTATATGCCGAGTTTCAAGGACCTGTAAGAAGTTACCCTGTAACTCCATTGGTAGATCGCCTATCTCATCAAGTAATAGCGTTCCCCCATTAGCCTGTTCAAAGGCACCAATATGTTGCTGATCCGCACCAGTAAACGCCCCTTTTTCATGACCAAAAAGCTCATCTTGAGCTAATGTCGCTTGTATTCCGGCACAATTTAAGCTGACAAAAGGTCCTGTATGACGAGCAGAGTTCTTGTGAATATAGCGCGCTAAGTACTCTTTGCCACTGCCGGACGGCCCCTGGAGCAGTAAAGTCACATCGGTTTTGGCCACTTTACAGGCCAGTTCATATAATAGATTAAGGGATTTCGTTGGCCCCTCAGTATGCACCTCAGGCTCAGATGTATTGAGCTGCTGCATACCGATGCAGTGGCCTATCATGGCGGAAAGAATATCGATATCCACGGGTCTGTGGTGATAGTCATAAACATTGCTCAAAGAGAGACGCTTAGCTATCTGCTTTAGCTCCTCCTGGGCTGTAATAACTATCCATTGGCAATGTTTCTCCTTCTCCAGTACAGCCCTAGATCGTTCCAAGGAGGCGAGATCAATAAAAGCCAATCCGACCGAAGCCGCACTGCTTTTCTTAAAAATGCTGGTCTGAAACTGCCAACCGATACTCGCTAAGCCCTCAATAAGCTGCTTATCTATATCGGTTTGTAACGACTCAGGCCACAGCATCACTGAACGATTTACAAGAGGAGTCGTCATGGCTGCTACCTTTTTTACTAATTAGTGTAGCAGCCGTGAAACAGTCTTGCTTTTTTAGCCAAGCTTTAATCGAATCATTAAAGACTCAAAAATTAAGTAATAAAAGAAGCCATCACTAGATTGTTGATAGCCTTAATTTTTTAAATGAATGTGCTATGTTATTAACCAATATCGACTCACCTAACTTACTTTTATCTGGAAGGGCTTACCATGCACAGCTTGTGGCAAAATGAGATAGCAGAACAACTCAATACCCCGTTAGCACTTAGGGTTTATACCTCTCGCCTTCTCGGACAAGAACCCGCACTTGTACTTCACGGTGGTGGTAATACTTCGGTCAAAACTCAAATCACTAACCTTTTCGGTGAAACAGAGGAGATTCTCTACGTTAAAGGCAGTGGTTGGGATCTCGAAACCATTGAAGCTGAAGGGTTTGCTCCAGTAAAAATGGATGTGCTACTTAAAATGGCTGGGCTAAATGATCTCAGTGATAGCGATATGGTGAAATACCAACGCGCAGCGATGACAGATCCCAGTGCACCTAACCCCTCTGTTGAAGCAATTCTTCACGCCATCATCCCCTTTGCTTATGTTGATCATACCCATGCCGATGCCATAGTGACTTTAACAAATACGCCAGACGGTGAAGGAATGATCCAAGAACTCTTTGGCAAACGGGTATTTGTTATCCCTTACGTCATGCCTGGATTTGCACTAGCCAAACTCGTACATGAGATGACACAAGAGCTTAAGTGGCAATCAATAGAGGGGTTAGTGCTGATGAACCATGGCCTATTTACCTTCAGTGATGATGCTAAGGTCGCTTACGAGAAAACCATCGACTTGGTCACAGAGGCAGAGCAGTTTATTGAAGCTAAGCTTTGTCTAAAATCGGAAGCTATTGAGGAAACCACTGGCCATGACCCCAGTGGATATCCTGAGCAGGAGATCAGTATCGATTTAATCGAACTAGCTCAGATCCGCAAATTGGTTTCAGCACAAAAGGGAGCACCACAAGTTGCCCTACTCAATAGCTCCCTGCCCTCTTGCCATATAGCCAGTCACCCAAAGCTTAGAGATATTGCCACACGTGGGCCTTTAACTCCGGATCACGTTATCCGTACTAAGCGGATACCTGTGATATTAGGTGAAGATTTTGAAACAGATTTAAGCGAATACGCCAGTCAATATATTGAGTATTTCGAGTCTTACCAACAGGGTCAAACCATGCTCAACTACGCCCCTAACTTTGCGATTTGGCGCGATAAGGCAGCAATCTCCTTCGGAAAAACAGTGAAAGAGGCACTCATCATAGAGGATATTACCAATCACACTTTTGATGCGATCCTGACGGCCCAGCAGATAAGTCGCTATCAGGCTCTCAGTGCACAGGAGATATTTGACGTTGAGTATTGGGAGCTTGAGCAAGCCAAGCTAAAAAAATCCACCAGCAATAACACACCTCTACTTGGTAAGGTCATCATGGTGGCCTCAGGCAGTGATGATGTGAGAGAAGCCCTAGCCGCTGAGCTCACCTCACAGGGAGCCAACGTCATCGAGCTTAATCATGAGCAAGATTTCGATACCCTAGATAAATGCCAGGAAGCCGCTGAAACAGCGGTTATTGACTTTGGTGGTTTAGATAACTTGATCTGTCTAGATGACAACTCGGCCAACCAACTATTAATCAATACCTGTGAAGCATTTTTAGAGCATGGCCTCTCCCCAACAGTCCTTTGTGTCAACCATAACACTCTACCAGTAATGAGCAGCGACACAATAAAAGTACTTGCCCTTAACTGCCAGTTATCGAATAAAAATGGGCAAAATAACAATCAAAAATCAGCAATATTTAATCTAACGAGCGCCATCAAGATGATGTTGTCTAAAGAGTACCTCCCAAGCGAGGAGGGAGTCACGGTTTAACCCTGAATCAAAGGAGAGGTTAGCAAGTATTCGTCTTTGCTACTTCAAAATAATAAGGAGATATCATGCAACTTTTTATAGGTCTCGTACTTTGTATTATAGGAATATTTTCCCTGATCAAACTTCATATTTTCGTAGGGATTATATTTCTTTTTCTTGGAGCAGGCGTACTGCAAGGGTTGAGAAGTGGCAAGAGTTTTGACCTCACCACTCGCACTGCTCATAAAAGAGGTGGAACAAGCTATGGTGACAGTGGTTTAGGAGGTGGCGATGGAGGCTTCGGAGGAGGAAGCGGTGATGGCGGTGGTAGTTGTGGTGGTGGAGGCGGTGATTAAGCCACAAAGCCATCTACCAAGTCAGCTAAATAGACTAACTTGATGTTTAAATAAAACCTAGATGTGAGAACAATGCTTTCTCCGCCCCTAAAATAGCGGAGAAAGCCCATACAAAGCAGCATAAGGAGATGAATATGGATAAATATCTGTTAGCCATCGATGCCGGAACAGGAAGCGGCAGAGCAGTGCTGTTTGACCTTAAAGGCCAGCAAATTTCGGTCGGTCAAGAGGAGTGGTCACACCTAGAAGAGGAAGGCGTTGAGCACTCTATGGGCTTCGATTGCCAGCAAAACTGGGCCCTCCTTTGTCGCTGTATTCAACATGTAATAGCAGATGCCAACATCACTCCCGAGCAGATAGTATCCATTTCAGCCACCAGCATGCGAGAAGGCATAGTACTCTTTGACAAAGAGGCTAACGAGATCTGGGCTGTAGCCAATGTCGATGCTAGAGCGGCTCAGCAGGTAAAAGCGCTAAAAAGCGCCATCTCAGATATTGAGATAGAGTATTACCGGCAATCAGGACAAACCTTTGCCCTAGGTGCATTACCAAGAATTTTATGGCTTAAGGAGCATCACCCAGAGATCTACGAGCAAATGCACACTGTGGCCATGCTCAGTGACTGGATCTTGGCAAAACTTAGTGGCGTTATCGCAACCGAGCCCTCAAATGCTGGCACAACGGGGATCTTCTCGCTATCAAAGCGCCAATGGCAACCTCAAATGGCCTTAGAGGTTGGCGTCATCGATACCATTTTCCCCACCGTACATGAAACAGGCACTCGAATTGGAGAGGTCACTCAATGCGCTGCTGAGCAAACAGGGCTCGCAGCAGGAACGGCAGTGGTAATGGGCGGCGGTGATGTACAACTCGGTGCGGCAGGTCTTGGAGTGGTCAATCTAGGCGATATGGCTGTGCTAGGCGGCAGCTTTTGGCAGCAGGTCGTCAATATTCCTGCCACCACAACGCCACCTAAGGATATGTCAATTCGCGTTAACCCTCATGTTATTCCTGGTTTGTCTCAAGCAGAGGGGATCACCTTCTTTAGCGGCCTAGTGATGCGCTGGTTTAGGGATACCTTTTGTAAACTTGAGCAGTTAGAAGCGCAGCGTCGTGGTATCGACACCTACGAGCTTCTTGAGGAGATGGCCCGCGACGTCCCTGTCGGCTCCCACGATATCATCCCAGTATTTTCCGATGCCATGAACTACGGCAACTGGTATCACGCGGCTCCCTCATTTATCAACCTCTCTCTGGATCCTGAAAAGAGCGGCCCCGCCTGCCTATTTCGAAGTCTTGAGGAGAACGCCTGTATCGTATCAGCCATCAACTTAGAGAAGATACATAACTTCACCGCCAATGAAATTAGTTCAAATAATGATACATTAGTGTTTGCTGGCGGCGCGAGTAAAGGCACACTCTGGCCACAGATTTTGGCAGATGTGACAGGAAAAAAGGTCAAAATCCCTAAAGTGAAAGAAGCTACCGCACTGGGAGCCGCTATGGCCGCAGGTGTGGGAATTGGTATCTACAAAGATATGAAGTCGGCGGCAAATGAGTTAGTGGCGTGGGAGAAAGAGTATCAACCCAATAGAGATAACTTCCAACAATACCAAGAGCTGAAACAGCGCTGGCTGGAAGTTTATCAACAGGAGTTAGGTTTAGTCGATAAAGGACTAACCACCTCCATGTGGCAAGCACCAGGATTGTAATACCAGCGAGTATAAGAAAGTTATCAACACAATATAAAACTTAACGTGAGTAGGAACAGCTATGTATTTAACGAATGAATCTGAGCACGACTATCGATTTGGCGAATATGGCCCTAAATATGTCACCAATGGTCCAAGAGTCGATTTCGGTATTGTGGTGATCACGCCAGGCGAAGCTCACCCTTGTCACAAACATGTCAAACAGGAGGAGTCTTTCTTGGTCCTCGAAGGCGAATGTGCCGTCTATGTTGATGGTGTTCGAGTCTTGATAAAAGAGGGAGATTACCTACGTTGTGAGCCAGGAGAGTCACACCTGTTCCGTAATGAAAGCGATAAAAACTTCAAATCTGTCTTCGTTAAAGCGCCTTACATGGAGGAGAAAGACAGCGTCTATATCGACTGGCAACCAGGACAAGAGTTTATTAAAGAGGATTAACCATCAAGCCCGTGATCAATCGCGTAACGCACTAGGCCCGCACTGGTTTTAATGGCTAACTTGTCTTTAATATTTCGCCTATGTGTCTCTATGGTGCGAACACTAATATCGAGCTCTCGAGCGAGCTCCTTATTATTCAATCCAGAAGCCAGCAAACGAAGCACAGTCTGCTCTCTGGTGGTTAATACCGTATTTTTATCCGGTTCCTGACTACTCTGGACTAAGAGATCTGAAATAGCTCGACTGTAATAGATACCACCATTATGAATAACCCGTAAGGCATAGAACATCTCAGCGGCACTGATATCTTTAAGGGCATAGCCTCTCACTCCACGATTAAGTACGCTCAACACATACTCCTTATCATCATGCATACTCAGGATTAATATTTTAATCTCGGGAAACTTATCTTTAAAAATCTCCGCAGCATCCATGCCATTCATCTCAGGCATACTGATGTCCATCAACACAATATCGGGCATTAGATTAGGCATCTTCTCAAGGGCTTCTTTACCATTTGCAGCTTGGCCAACAATGACAAAGTCATCATCCATAGATAAGCGGGCAATTAACCCCTCTCTAAAGATCGGATGATCGTCCACAATAAAAATTCGCATCGGCTACCTCTTCTCTGAATTACTGTATTTGAGTAGTTTTTTGGGTAGTTTGGCCACGACTTTAGTCCCCGATGACGCGCTGTAAATATCGAGCCTGCCATTAAAGTAGCTAATACGCTCCGCCATATTTCTCAGTCCAATTCCAACAAATGGAGATTTATTCCGGCTTAACTTCTGCGTATCAAAACCAGCTCCATTGTCAGAGATTGAGAGAATAAACCAGACGTCATTAACCTTAACTTTTACTGTGACTTTTGTAGCATGAGCATGGCGCTCAATATTAGTCAGTGCCTCTTGTGCAATACGGTACAGGGTCGTTCTTGCATCGCTGGGAAGTAATTTATTAATGGCAAGAGGCTCAAAAGCGATATCAATATTGAGTCTATTTCGATAGTCTTCAATTAACGCCGAGAGCGCAGCAGATAAACCATGATCCTCTAGTAAGTTTGGATGCAGATCCCTAGATATTCGACGCACATCATTAATCGTCGCATCTAAATACTGCTCACATTGGGTCAACTCCTTAGTGGCTACCTCCCCTTTATCCAATCTAAAAATAGCATTTTCAACCACGTACTTTGTCGAGACCAACATCTGAATAATGCCGTCATGTAGCTCTCTAGAGACCCGTTGACGCTCAACCTCCTGGGTATCGACAATACGGTTAGTCAGGGCTTTAAGCTTTACATCAGCCAATTTCCTCTCGCTTGCCTGCAGAAAAAGACCGGAAAAAAACACCACCACAACACCGGCAACCGTTAACACAAAAATAACTACAAATGTCTGATTAATATATCCATTAATCTCATTTTGTAGCGTCACGACATCTCGGTCTATATCATCAATATAGATCCCAGTTCCTACCATCCAACGCCATTTATCCAACATGACAGAGTAAGCAAGCTTCTTAGCCAGTAACCCCGTTGAAGGCTTCTCCCACAGATATTCATGAAACCGCCCCCTTGCTGCGCATTGGAGATCAAGATCTGAATTAAGGGATTACCGGACACATCAACCCAATCCCATAGATCTTTGCCGACACGATAAGGCTGACGAGGATGAACAATATTGACGCCTCTGTCGCTATAAACGAAAAAGTAGCCATCATCGCCGTGTTGCAAGGTATTAAGGATCTCAGCAACCTGCTTCTGGGCAAGCAAGTCCTCCTCACTGGCAGCCTGATAAATATGGCTAATCGCTCCCATCGCTAGCTCGATATTTGATTGCAGCTGCTGCTTTCTTAACTCAAGGATCTTCTCTCGATAAGATGCCCCACTCTGCTCCGATAAGAGTTCAGATTGATAATGTAACGCCAAAACAATAATCAGCATTGAGAGCACTAGCGGAAGAATACTGAGTGCAATAATCTTCTGTTTGAAGTCCAAAACTGGGTCCCATTGAAATATTTTTATTTTGTTATTGTCTTAATATTAGTGCACTAGCCAGAGTAAATTTCAACCTAACCCGATTTTACAGAGTGATATTTCAGCACTAACAAATACCGCAGAGCAATGTTACAGAAAGGTAAATTATTGTTTTAAAAAATGATAAGCCAGTTGAGTTTTATCTATAAAAAATTTGTCTTTTCTCTGCTCAATCCGATTAAAGAGGCTTAGACAGAGGGAACATTACGAGAAAAACTAAGAACAACTACGTAAAAACCCTTAGATGGCTCAGTAGTAAAACGAATATCTAGCCTTTAAAAAAATAACTAACTTGGCAGTTCACTAATTTGATTATGGGACACCAAGATGTTCAAACACCTATCTACGACACTCATTATCTCAACGCTACTTTTAGCATCTAGCAGCTCAATCGCTGATGAAAAGAAAACCTATCGCTGGCGATTAGCTGAAACCTGGCCAAAGGATTTTCCAGTATTTGGCGACACAGTGAAAAGCATGGCACAGCGGGTTAAAGAGATGTCTAACGGCCGCCTAATTATCTCTATTGATTCCAAAAATAAACACAAAGCCCCTCTAGGCATCTTCGATATGGTTCGAGCAGGGCAATATCAGATGGGCCACTCAGCTTCCTATTATTGGAAGGGGAAAGATCTCAAAACCATGTTCTTTACAACCAGACCCTTTGGCATGACCGCAACCGAACAGTACGCTTGGTTTTACTATGGCGGCGGCATGGAGCTAATGCAGGAGGTCTACGGGCCCTATGGACTCCTCTCCTTCCCGGGTGGCAATACTGGTAATCAAATGGGTGGCTGGTTTCGTAAAGAGATCAAGTCGGTAGATGATCTGCAAGGCCTTAAGATGCGGATCCCAGGTTTTGCCGGAGAGGTGATATCTAAACTAGGTGCAAGCCCAGTCAATATCCCAGCAGGCGAGCTATATACTGCACTTGAGCGAAATACTATCGATGCTTTGGAGTGGGTAGGACCATCACTGGACTTACGCATGGGCTTTCAAAAGGTTGCTCCCTTTTATTACACAGGCTGGCATGAACCCGCGACTGAGCTGCAGTTTCTAGTGAATGAGAAAGCCTTTAATACGCTGCCAAACGATTTGCAAGCTATCTTAACTATCGCCATGCGAGCTTCTGCCTATGACATGTATGCTCAATCGATGCATGAAAACGCCATCAACCTTGAAAAAATAGCGAAAGAGCACCCAGAGATCCAGATAAAGACCTTCCCAGCAAGCATCATGCTCAAGCTGCAACAAGCCAATAACGATTTAATAGAGCAGTTCAAACAGCAAGACCCACTTACAAAAGCGATCATCGAGTCACAGGAACGTTATCAAGAGATAACACGTCCATGGACACAAATATCTGATCAAACCTATCTGGAAATTAGCCAGTAACGACTGAAGGGCTTGATGCGTTTCAAGCCCATTTACTAAAGAGCTCTGACTTTACCTTAGCTCGGCATTCAGTGCCTACTCGGCCATAAATATAAGAAAAGTCGTATGAAAAAAACACATACTCTACTCGGTAAACTACTGGATAGCTTAGGTTATCTCTGCGCCATTTTAATGATTTTGATGTTATTTAATGTCTTTTATGACGTTGTGATGCGCTACCTATTCAATAACATCTCCATTGCGATGCAAGAGCTGGAGTGGCACCTATTCTCCGCCATGTTTATGTTCGGAATAGGTTACACACTGAAGGAGGATGGGCATGTAAGGGTAGATATCTTCTACGACAACCTAAGCCGAAAAACTCAAGCTATGATCAACATCTTAGGGGTACTCATCACGGTATTTCCCTTTAGCCTACTTATCATCTATTTCGGTGCCGCTTTTGTTGAGGATGCCTATCAACTCGGCGAGAAAAGCCCAGATCCCGGCGGACTCAGTTACTTCTGGATCATAAAGTCAGTCATTCCACTCTCCTTTGTCTTCGTGATCATCGCAGGGATATACCGATTAATCGGTGAAGTATCAGTCCTGCTTGGCTCACCAGTGGAGGCAAAATAATGACTGGTTTAGCGCTCTTTATTATCGCGATGATCGCCATCTTCTTTGGCTTCCCCATTGCATTTACCTTTGCTGGCGTCTCTATGGCTATCGGGATCTTAGTGCTCGGCATCGATCTATTCGCATTTATGCCATTTAGAATTATGAGCACGATGCAAAACACCATTTTGATGGCAGTTCCCCTGTTTATCTTTATGGGGATCGTATTGCAGAAGACTAATTTGGCTGAAGAGCTGCTTGAGTCCATGGGGAAACTTTTTGGAGGACTTAAAGGCGGTTTGGCAATATCGACCATCATTGTCGGCCTATTTTTAGCGGCATCTACGGGAGTGGTTGGCGCCAGTGTGGTTGCCATGGGGGTAATATCCCTGCCAGTGATGCTCAAGCATAGATATGATCCGAAATTAGCCACAGGCATTATTTGTGCAGCAGGCACTTTAGGTCAAATCGTTCCCCCTTCGATTATCTTAATCATCCTCGGAGATGTAATGGGACTGCCTGTTGGCGATCTGTTCACCGCAGCACTTCTGCCCTCCTTGATACTGGTGAGTGCTTATCTCATCTATATCTTAGCCATAGTCAACATCAAACCCAGTATTGCACCGCCCATAAAAAATGAGCTTGATGAGCCTAACCTGACCATGGTTATCAAGTGCTTGAAACTGATTATTCCACCGCTATTTCTCATCGTTGCGGTTTTGGGCTCTATCTATTCAGGACTGGCAACTCCCACAGAGTCTTCCGCTCTGGGTGGCGTTGGCGCCCTATTGCTGGCACTCATCTATAGCAAGTTCAAGTTCAAACTCCTTTTTGACAGCGCACTAGAAACCGTCAAGGTCTCCTCTATGGTGTTTGCCGTGCTTATCGGCGCCACAGCATTTTCTATGGTGTTTAGCTATAGCGGAGGAGAGTCCATCGTTGAGGAGTTTTTTGTCTCGTTGCCAAACGCCCAATGGACATTTGTACTTATCGCCATGCTCACCATTTTTATCTTAGGTTTCTTCATCGATTTCATTGAGATCGCCTTCATCATAGTGCCAATTTTGACCCCGATAGCCCTCTCGTTGGGACTCAATATGAACTGGCTCGCCATTCTTATCGCCATGAACCTACAAACCTCATTTTTAACGCCCCCCTTTGGCTTCAGTCTGTTTTACCTCAAGGGAGTCGCGCCACCACAAATTAAGACATTAGCGATCTACAAAGGGGTGCTGCCCTTTATCGCCATACAGATGTTAATTCTGGCTCTTCTCGTTTTCTTCCCAGAACTATTTGGCCTTAGTCGATTGAGTTAAAAAGCGAAACTAAAAATAAAATAAGGAGATAGATATGAAAACTTCAACATTAGCCCTCATCACATTAGGACTCTTTAGCAGTTCGAGTTACGCAGCTTTCGAGTTTGATCTCGGTGAAGACAATAAGCTCAAATTCGGAGGGTATCTTAAAGCTGATGTCCGCCACGTATCCGGCGAAGTGCCTTATCGCCCATTTTGGATAGCAACGGGCGCTACAGGTGAAGACTCATCACAAACTAACTTCACCATGCGAGAGTCAAGATTTAACGCCAGCTACACCCATGGCAAGGTGATGGGATTTGTGGAGATGGATTTTTACGGCTCCGATGGCAGCGAGGCGGTCGTCAATAACTACGACCCAAGATTACGTCACGCCTTTATCAAATATGACAACTGGCTTGTAGGTCAAACATGGTCAACCTTCATGCCACTGACAGCGATTCCTGAGACCTTAGATTTTGGTGGCCCCCATGTCGGTGAAGCCTTTATTCGTCAAACTCAGATCCGCTACACCTATGGTGGCTTTCAGTTCGCATTGGAAAATCCAGAAACCACTGGCGCCGACAACAAGAATGATGCTATTCCCGATATTGTTGGACGCTACATACATAAAGCCGATTGGGGAGAGCTTGGGGTTGCCGCATTAGTCCGTCAACTTGACAGCGATGGCATAGATAAAACCACTGCCGCATTTAACCTTTACGGTAAGTTGTTAATTGGAGAAAGGGATGATTTTCGTTTTCAGGTCAATGTTGGAGAGTCAGGCAGGTATGTGGCACCGGGGCTGACCACAGATATCATTCCTGATGGTGACAATAGCGTACCGGAAGAGACCACTGCCTATTACGCCGCCTACCGTCATTTCTGGAGTGAGAGTTATCGCAGCACCCTCTTTTACGGTCATGCAGAAACCGACATTCAAAATAGAGAGAGACAGATGTGGGGAGTAAACCTGATTAAACAGCTCACGCCACACCTGTGGACAGGGATAGAGATCGGTAATTATGAGGTCAGTGATGCCGATGCAGACTCAACTTACCTGCAGTTCTCAGTGAAATATGCTTTATAAATCTAGGCTTTACCCATTTGAAATGGGCTAGAGATTCCATCCAAGGTCTCCCAACCTTGCTTTTAACATGAAACTTCATGTTACCGCTTAGTTAACGCCTAAGCGGTTTTTTTCAACTTGATATGTAAATATTAAAGCTTATTCACCGCTTCATACAAAGCTTGCTTTAACTCTTCATTACGCAGTTTACCGGCTTCCATATCAAAGTTATCAAAGAAACTCGGGATAGATAAACTCGCTTTAACATCCCCAGCAAAGTGTGGCGCAGAACCTTTTGCAGCCGTTAATACGGTATTGGCGCCACCGGGTCCTGGGGAGGTCGAAAGTAGTACCATAGGTTTGTTTTGAAATACTTTTTGATCGATACGAGAGGTCCAATCGAACAGGTTCTTGTAAGCCGCCGTGTACGAGCCATTGTGCTCAGCAAATGAGATGATAATGCCATCAACTTCGCCTATTTTTGCAAAAAAACGCTGTGCCAACTCAGGGTGACCTAACTCATCTTCCCTATCTTGACTGAAAAGTGGCATCTCATAATCATTAATATCGAGTATCTCTACGTCGGCTCCTTCAACGAGTGAAGCTGCGTAGGTGGCAAGTTGCTTATTGATAGATTTTGAGCTGCTGCTGGCAGCAAGGGCTAATAGTTTCATGGGCTTCTCTCTTAATTAGTCATCATTCATTAAAAAGGCGAGCTGCTGTCACTGAACGACAACTAACAACTCAATGAGAAGCAGTGTATATTAACATTCAATTAAGATTAATAACCTCAATTTATAAAGACTATTTCCATATGACTATGAATAAGCTGTTTGATGGCGTAGTGATCTTCACCCAAGTGGTCAAAAGTGGTGGCTTTTCTGCGGCGGCTGAAGCCTTAGGCCATTCCACCTCTTACGTCAGCAAAGAGGTGAACAAGCTTGAAAGTCGCCTAGGGGTAAGACTGCTTAACCGAACAACACGCTCTATTGGATTAACCCCAGAGGGACAAGCCTACCATCAGCAATGCCTTCAACTTGTTCAGGACGCAGAACAAGCGGTTCAACTCATCACTCAACATGATGTCAGCCCAAAGGGGCACTTAAAAATCAGCAGTCCAGTGGGGTTTGCCAATAACTATCTGCGGCCTATATTGAGCCAATATATGCTGAATTATCCTAATGTAAATTTAGAGTTAGATCTTAATGATCGCCGTGTCGATGTGATAAGCGAAGGCTATGACTTAGTGATTCGAGCATCACAGAACTTAGATGAATCTAGCTTAATCTGCCGTAAAATATACTCTTGCAAAGCCTACACAGTAGCAACGCCAGAATACCTTTCCAAACATGGACGCCCCTATCACCCTCAGGAGTTAGCTAAACATAACTGCCTTTGTTACTCCAACCTAAAACTACCCACGCGTTGGCACTATAGCGACAAGCAAGGTAAGAGCTTTTTCGTCGATGTTAGACAAAAAGTTCTTTGTAATAGCGGTGAGATGGAGTTTGCAATGACCTTAGATGGTTTAGGGATCTGCCGCTTACCTGAGTTCTATCTGCAAGATACCCTAGAGACAGGCAAGCTTGAGATCCTCTTTCCCCAGTATCCAACGACAGACATAGATGTGTTTGTGGTTTACCCAAGTCGTAAGCACCTATCACCTAAGGTCAGGGCCTTTATCGATTTGGTCGTCGAGCGACTTCCAAACCGATGATATAGGTCAACCTCTTGCAGGAACGGTAACAAGTGGATCTTCTGAGTGAAGAAGCGCTACTTACTAGAATACAGTAACTCATCAAGTGTTGTTTCTGTTAACTCATAGACTCCATGAAGAAGTCCACTGAATTGCTGACTTTCGCTCTTACAGATAGAGAATACAACTTGAGAGTGTTTATCTGAATAGATTGTATATTCTCCTCCTATAATCTCAACGCCGGCTAGGTCGAGTCGACTACCTGATAATGAGATCGCTTTATCCCCCTTAATGACCCCATTAGTAATACGAATTACGGATTCATCTGCCTTCAGTGCAATACGATGACTCACCAATAAAAGGTTCTCAACTTCAACTAAGGAGTCATTCGCCTCTAGACTAGTTGCAGTCACCTCTTTCAACTTGATATTGGTACATTGATTTAAAATAATTGCATCAAAATTACCGCTATAGGTCATATTAGCTTTATTATCACAAACAAGATCTCCTTGGCTCTTATCTGTTTTACCTTTCTCCACAATTGACTCTTTAACAGTTTTTGAGGCAAGCGCGTGTTGCAATTCAACCATAAACTCTTGGGGATGACTTTTCATTGGTACATGAGAGGCATTTTCGATGATTACTAAGCGTGCACTTTCAATATTGGCAGACAGAACTTTTGCCGTTCTTATAGGCGCAACAGTATCCTTCGCTCCCCAGATAATCGATGTATCGACAGTTAAATTTCTTACTGCCGAGTTAAAATCCTCTTCAACCAAACTCAGTGCAGCATTGATATTAGGTGAGTTCGACAACAATGCATTCCAAGTCACATCATTACCGTGTAAGAAATCGGATGCAGGATCATGCAAGGTGCCTAACTCAACCAGAGATGAGCCAAAGTCATTAACCTGCGCTATGGTTTTTTTAAGCATATTCGGAACCAATGACTCATCAAAAGGAAGCTCGCTAATATGTTTAACAAAGGCCGTTTTTTCAAGCACTCCTGCAACGTCGATTAACACAAGCTTATCCACACTGTTTGGATACATGGATGCAAACCTGAGGCTTATCGCGCCTCCCATCGAATGGCCAACGAGAGTGATAGGCGAGTCTACATATTGGTTCAGAACAGCATTAAGCACTTTTGCATAATTTGTTGGCGTGTAACGCCCTTGGGGAACACCTGATAAACCAAAGCCTGGCAGATCAACTGCAATAACATGATATTGCTCAGCTAATTTAGGAATTAGATTAAACCAATCTTTCATTCCTAGCTCACCAAGGCCATGAACCAAAACTATGGTCTTTCTGTGTTGAACACCATCTTCTAAAATGACCATTTGGCTATTAAAAATTGGCTCATTGAAATAGGAGTAATGCCAGTTGGCAGGTACATCCAAAGGCAGAGGCTTAGCGAGTGCCAGCTCTTCCGTTTTGTCATCTAAAGAGAACTCAGTGGTGATTTTATTTTCGACCTCCTTATAACCTGATTTCACTTTATCCAGCCAAGAATCAGCAGAGAGAGTTTCTGTACTGGCAACAACCAGTAACATCAATAACATGTAACGATAAATAGTATCTATCCGCACTTCTTTTCCCTAAAGAGCAAACCAACAAAAACAATACAGAGTAATAATAAAAAAATAAACATACCCCTTTATCAGACAACTCATCTATCAGCACCTTTTTACAGCCCAATAAATAGACACGTAGCTTATCTAAACTAAAAAATACTCTACAAACACATGGTAGAATGTTGAATAGTTTGAGATCTCTTTGTTACTGTTTTCTTAAACTCGCGATTACGCAATTCCAAAATATGAGTGTTTCAGACAATTTTCTTTAGGACGTCTTAAAGTGATAAAAAAACTCTTTACCATGACTAGCTCATCTCAGATGTTAGTCGCCATGTTTATCGGTTTCGGCGTCGGGATCTTTTTCGGTGAATCTGTTGGTTGGTTAAGCACCGTAGGTAATGCCGTTATTTTATTGATGCAGATGACAGTACTTCCCTATATTTTAGTCTCACTCATCGGCGGCATAGGTAAGCTGAAAAAGAGTACCGCGACCCTTATTTTTAGTCGTGCCGGCCTTATTATGCTTCTGCTCTGGCTTTTGGCTTTAGTGACCATTGCACTGATGCCGCTCTCCTTTCCCTTTGTTGAATCCGCCTCATTCTTCAGTACCAGCAGCATAGAGCCTGCTACGGCCATAGACTACTTTAAGCTCTATATTCCCTCTAACCCGTTCGAGTCGATGGCAGCAGGATATGTCCCCGCTATGGTGGTGTTTAGCATCGCCATGGGCTTAGCGTTAATTGGCATGGAGGGGGAGCATAAACAGCAGATATTAACCTTTATGCACACCAGCGGTGAGATATTTTCCCGCATCACTAGAGGTTTGGTAAAGGTACTCCCTATCGGTATTTTTGCTATGTCAGCATCGGCAGCCGGTACCATGGGGGTGGATGAATTTGCCAGTATGCAGGTCTACCTTATCAGTTACTTCGTACTCTGTTTACTACTGACATTCTGGATCTTGCCTTGGATAGTTTCCTCCCTAACTCCCATCACCTTTCATCAAGCCCTTAGCATAGCGAAAGCAGGGATAGTAACAGCGTTCGCCACAGGTAATATCTTTATCGTTATCCCAGTGATTATAGAAGAGTGTAAGCAGATAATGGCGGAGCATAATCAGCTTACTGAAGATGGTGCGACTTTGATTGAAATCTTAGTACCTATCGCTTTCACTTTCCCCAATATAGGTAAGTTGACGGTTATCCTATTTGTATTTTTCGCAGGGTGGTTTAACGGAACTCCAATAGATATCACGGCTATTCCTTCGCTCTCTATCAGTGGGCTATTGTCGCTGTTTGGCAGTGTTTATGTGGCGATCCCATTTATGCTTGATCTGGTTCACCTTCCCTCAGATCTCTTCCAGTTATTTGTGATGTCAGGCTTTATTACCGGGAAGTTTAACTCTATTGCCGCAGTAATGAACCTGTTTACTCTAACACTACTGACAGCTGCGTTATTTCACGGTTGCCTCAAGCTATCTCCTCCTAGACTTATAAAAATGGGCCTAGGTATCGCGGCCGGCACCGCTATCACTATCGTGCTATTACGTGTTGGTATGGGGATGTTTATCCATAGTCCAGAGATCACCAGCGGCGTTATTGCCAATATGCAAGTTGCCGATAAAGTACCAACTACCGTTGAGAGGCAGTTCCCACAATTAGGTAAGACTCCCACCCACCCCATTGCCGATCTGCAGACTATCCGTGCAAGAGGCACTTTGAGAGTCGGCTATATTCCTAGTAACGTTCCCTTTAGCTACTACAACAACGCAGGGCAGTTAGTAGGCTTTGACAGTGCAATGGCAAGTAAACTCGCCGAAGATTTAGATCTAAAAATAGAATTTATCCCTTTTCAGAAAGATAAGCTGGCTGAATCACTTAAAGCGGGCTTTTTCGATATCGCCATGTCCGGTTTAGCTATGGATATCGAGCAGATGGATAAACTTAGCTATGCTGAGCCAGTACTTGAGCTAAACCTAGCCATCGCCACCCGCGATCATATGGTTAACCGCTTTAAAAGCACCGAGCGCATCTTGTCTTTAGAGGAGATGACCATAGCTTATGTTGAGCACAGCGATATTATTGAGGAGGCAAAGAGAAAGTACACTAACCTTAACTTTGTTAAAATTCCTGGTTATAAGAACTTTTTTAGACAGAAAAGTGATAAATATGATGCCGTAGTCATCAGTGCTCAAGCAGGCTCAGCCTGGACTCTCTTCTTTCCGGGCTATGGTATAGCAATACTTGAGAACAGTGTCCGCTACCCTGTTGCCTACGCCGTGGCTCAGAACAATCAATCCCTGCTTAACTATGTTAATAATTGGCAAAAACTACGTAAGGTCGATGGCCACCAAGATGCGATCTATAACTATTGGATGTTAGGACAAGGGGCTATTGAGGAGAAACCACGTTGGTCAGTGATACGTGATGTGCTGCACTGGGTGGATTAAACTCGTGATCCATCCATGGCGAGCAGCATAAGTGTTCTGACCTACAAGGTCTTAAGCGTTCCATACGCTAAAAAGACATTCCCCATATCCATATGGGTCAACGTAGGAAATGCCGATAAATGTCAGTAACTTACAAGGATGTAGAAAATGCCGATAAATGCCAGGAGCATTTACGGCCAGACACAAAAAAACGAGCTATTAAGCTCGCTTTTTTGGCACTAGCAACGGATATTACATTCCGTGACAGTCTGCACACTCAGCCATGGTCAATGTCGCTTCATGAAGCTCCATATCCATTTCGTGAGCATCAGAAAATCCATGACAATCATTACACGTACCAAGTGTTGCTTCAGCTTCAACGTGTGTTGCCTGATCGATAGGCTCATGACAATCAGTACAGTCAACTGCCGCAGCAGAACCAGCAAAAACAAGAGCAGCAGCAAGCAGAGTTAGATATTTCATAGTCGTTCCTCAAAGATGGGGTATATAACCCAGGCTACAGGGCTTTTGATACCTAACTTAGGTAAATAACCCCTAGCATTTTGGCAGCATAGAGTAAGTTTGCTCACAACTCCTGCTCCCCGTTTAGTATTAGTTTTATCCATAATACTTAATTAAATCTTAATAAAAATGGGAGGGGCTCATTATTGCCAACTAGATCATCACCTATAGTGCAAAGCTGTGAACTTCATCAAGAAATAAGGCTATTTTTCACGCTCAATGGCTTCCCCTAAAGGCTCAAAATAGCCGATAAGAGCAGCAAAAATCTGTTTTCTATGTTGAAGATCTGGATAACCACCAGCAGTCGCGAGTGAAGAGGTCAAGGTCTCATTGACTAAATAGGGATTACTAATATCAGGATATGATTCAATACACGCTTCAAATGCTCTTGCCATTAACTCTGTAGGCTTAGAAAAATATTGCCCTCCATATTGTTTATCGAGCGCTAGACCACGGGTGACAAAATCATTAGCGTCACCACCATCATCTGTCAGTAATGCAGTGGTAAATACCTGCTCTAGTCGCTGGTTTAACGGATGCGCTATTGGCCTAACATCCGCGAGCCAACAATGACTGGCAAAAGATATCCCTACTGGAGATATATGGTAAGACTTAGACGAGATGTAGTGATCAAACGCGTGCCAAAACTCATGAGCTAAAGCTCCTGCCCCAGCATTTTTTGCCAAAGCAAGTTCACGGTGCGCCGGAATATAATGGGCTTGTACCCCTTTTTGCCCCCCACTACCAAATGCTAAGTTAAGTGTCTGCCTTAAGCCTAATGCATGGGGAGGAAGTTTAAGAATAAAGGCAAGATCGGCTAAGGAGTCGAAAATAAGATTAGCCGCTTTATGCTTCTCATCCTCTTCGACCCAGCTACCAATACGGATATGGTTTAGATTAAAGGTTTGCTTTATATCGTTAAAGCTTACCTGCTCACCAAAGCGATAATCGGGCCCTTCCCTTCGATACTCTTTATGCTTTAACACTATCGCTCTGCTTATCTCTTGTTACTTTTAGATGGAAAAATAGTATATCTGTTATATGACAAGGATTTAATCACGTGCCCTAAAGTAATAATTCTTAACCACACAATCTAACAGTGGCTCACTCTTTACATAGCTAAATTTCAAAGGTTCAAGCAGATCACCAAACAGGGGCGAGCCACCGCCTAACAACACCGGGATCGTGGTGATGATCATCTCATCAATAAGGTCTGCTTTAAGGAAGTTTTGTATCGTAACTCCGCCGTCAATATAGAGATTGTTATATCCTAGAGCGTTAATCTTCGACATCACCTCTTTGGGAGTGCCATTAAGTAAAAAGGCCTTATCTTCGACCCCTTCAGGCAGTTGAGTTAACCTATTACTCAACACGAATACGGGTTTATTATAGGGCCAGTCGACACCAAAACTAAGTACCATCTCAAAGGTATTTCGTCCCATCACTAACCCATCAACACGCTCCATTAGTTCACCAAAGCCCATATCTGAACCTTCAGGGTTTGGCAGCTCATGCAGCCAATCTACACTGCCATTTTTATCGGCAATATATCCATCTAAGCTGGCTGCGATATACACGATATTACTCATAAATAGCTCTCCCACTGTTAGGCTCAAAAATTCAGGTATTAAACACCTCGCTCATTGGTTTAGGAGAGGCTGTCCTGTGCAGGTTGGGATTGTAGCAAAACAATAAACTCAGCTATCAAGAAAATTCAATTTCTGGCATAATATCGCGCACAAAATAGCTAGTTATGTCTTGCCGTAAACCCATAGGAACTATAGATGACGCAGATCACCCTACTTACTCCCGATGATTGGCACCTTCACTTCCGTGATGGTGATATGTTACAAGAAACCGTTCCGGCCACAGCTCGACTGTTTCAGCGTGCTATTGTTATGCCAAACCTACTGCCTCCTGTCACAGATGCTAAACTTGCATCAGCCTATCGTGAGCGTATTCTGGCGGCACGTCCTGAAGGCTCAAGCTTCGAACCTCTGATGACTATTTTCCTTACCAACGACACCAGTAAGCAAGATATTATCGATGCTAAAGCGGCTGGTGTTGTTGCTGCTAAACTCTATCCAGCAGGTGCAACCACCAACTCAGATGCGGCAGTAAAAGGCCTCGATGCTCTATTTCCTATATTTGAAACCATGGCAGAGATTGGCATGCTTCTCTTAGTACATGGTGAAGTGACTGAATCACATATCGATATTTTCGATCGTGAAGCGCTATTTATCGAGCGTAACTTGTCACGAATAGTTGATGCTTTCCCACAACTTAAAGTGGTTTTTGAGCATATCACCACCAAGGAAGCAGCTGAGTTCGTGACCTCTGCATCTGACAATGTAGCAGCGACTATCACTCCACAGCACCTATTACTAAACCGTAATGATTTACTAGTCGGCGGTGTTCGTCCACACAACTTCTGCCTACCAGTACTCAAACGCAATATACATCAAGAAGCCCTAAGAGCCGCAGTTGCAACTGGTTCAAGTAAATTCTTTCTAGGCACAGATTCAGCGCCTCACGAGAAACACCGTAAAGAGTCAGCTTGTGGCTGTGCAGGCTGTTACAGCGCATGGAGTGCACTGGAACTCTACGCTCAGGTATTTGATGATTTAGGTGTGATAGAGAAGCTTGAGGGCTTTGCTAGTACTCATGGTCCAGATTTTTATGGTTTACCAAGAAACACAGGTACGGTCACGCTAGTGAAAGAGAGCTGGACGGTTCCAAGTGAGATCATTTTGCCAAATGGCAATCCAATCGTGCCTTTCTTCGCCGGCGAAGAGGTCAATTGGAAAGTAAAAAGCTAGTATATATACTCAAACAACTTCAAGATGCAGTATTCAGCATGTCGAGAAGTGACAGAGTTCAAGGCATGAAATAGTAGCTACATTAGCCATGATGAATTAAAAAAGCCTGCAACTGCAGGCTTTTTTGACTTTAACTTTTACAGTGTTTTTACTGTTACTAATAAACAAAAAACCAGTAGCTTTTTGGGCTACTGGTTTTAAAAGTGTCAACGTCTAATCAGACATAGATAGAGGTATAAGCGCTAGCTTTATGCCTCTTCTAAGTTACCGCAGAAACGGTAACCTTCACCGTGAATAGTTGCGATAATTTCTGGCGTATCAGGCAAGCTTTCGAAGTGCTTACGGATACGACGGATTGTCACATCGACAGTACGGTCATGGGGCTTAAGCTCACGACCAGTCATCTTCATTAGCAGATCAGCACGGCTTAAGATCTTACCTGGGTTCTCAACAAAATGCAGCATAGCGCGGAATTCACTACGTGGCAGCTTGTATGATTCGCCTTGTGGGCTAACCAATGAACGGCTGTTGATCTCTAAGCTCCAACCGTTGAAACGGTAGAACTCGACAGCGCTTTTCTCTTCAGACTCAGCACCTGTGCTATTAACACGAGTTAATAGGTTACGGGCACGAATCGTCAATTCACGTGGGTTGAATGGCTTAGTGATATAATCATCAGCACCAATTTCAAGACCTAAGATCTTATCAACTTCGTTATCACGGCCTGTTAGGAAGATTAGACCGATGTTGTTGATTTCACGAAGTTCACGTGCTAACAAAAGACCATTTTTACCAGGAAGATTAATGTCCATAACAACTAAGTTAATCTTGTTTTCCTGCATGGCTTTATGCATCTCAGCGCCATCATTAGCTTCAGTTACCACATATCCTTCGGCCTCGAAAATACTTCTTAGCGTGTTCCGGGTAACGGCTTCATCTTCTACGATTAGAATGTGCGGGTTTTGCATATTAATTTACCTAATTTTGTTCAATTCTGTTCTAACCATGAGCGCACTAAATGCGTAACGCTCGAACTCGTCTTGATGACAATTTACCGATCTAGTAAGTGCTTTCAAATCTGGACTGAAACAGCAACACACTTCCATGATGGTAAAGTATGCGTATCTCATTTAATAGAAACGCGAACTGTATTCACTTCGATTAACAATAGGGGAGTTAAGTTCCCTATAAAATTAAATAAAATGAAGTAAAAATGTGAAATGCAGCCTAGCTCACATTTTGTACAGGAATTTGGCTAACTCTTGCTTCGATATTAAGTACCAATCTAACAAAATGCTTTCCATTTTTTATCAATGGTCATCGAACCAAGTGAAGCTATTGTACTCGTTTTAGGCATTTGTTAACAAATGAAATGTTAACAAATTTACTTGCGGATATGAGCTTGATCACACTTTAAAAACTAAGTAACTGATTTTATTGGAAGTGGCAAAAAAGAATTGTGTGACCTGCATCACGCCACTAGGAAGATTATTTCAATTAGGTATAATCTTTTGGATCTAATTGGAAGGTATGATGCAAATGAATCAGTCGAATAATCAGCTTTGGCAATGTTATCAAAATGCACGATTTCTATTTACTCAGCCCCTCTCTTGTGAAGTTTCCTTTGCCATCATTACCGCACATAATCCTAAAGGCGAGATCCTCTCTGCCTGCCAAAATCGACTTCTAGATAGACAACTGCAACATGAGATAGAGCAACTCAGACAACCATACCGTGCCATGGTCGGAACTTCAGTTGATCACAGTCATATGGAGAAAAGCTGGGCTGTTTCGACCACTAAAGATTCAGCCTTACATCTAGGCCGCATGTTTAATCAAAATGCTATCTACTATGTGGAACATGACAAATTGCAGCTTGTTCCCTGTCTTCTATCCCCTCTTCACCATAAAGAACAACTCATCGGCCACTTCTCATCCAGAGTTAGCTTAGTTAATGAGCTCCCCGATTATCTCTGACAAATTCTCACTATAAACCACTAAAATAAATACTTTCTAGGTGTTAAACGCTGTTTTTAACGGTTATTGGTTAATATCTGTTTTAGCCATTGACTTAATTGCTTAAAATTTGATAGTTTTTGCTTTCCTTACTCTACAGTTCACAATCGGTAGAAGCGAGGTACAGAAGAGGTGCGTTAACTAGGTAGTAAGTCTGAGAAGTCCAAACTTTGATGATGGCTTATGAGGGAGATTAACGCCGAGGTGTTGCAGTGTTTGGAATCACTCAATATCGGTCGAATGGGCTGAATCCCATAGATTGTCACCTTTTATTGGTGGAGAGCTTCTGGTGGTGATATCTGTTTCCCTTCTAAAGGGTGCGTAATCTTTGCACCAGGCTCTTCGAACGAAGTTAGTTCGGAGCGTGATCATGTTATTTTTCCAAAGTTGTTTTTCTTGCCTGTTTTCCTGTTCAGCGGGGGCAGCATAATGTCATTAATTGTAGCTAAATTTGGTGGGACCTCTGTTGCAGATTACTCAGCGATGAGTCGCTGTGCTGACATTATTATTGCCAACCCTAATACTCGAGTCGTCGTTGTCAGCGCTTCAAGCGGGGTAACTAACCTCTTAGTTGAATTAACTCAAGAGCAGACAACAGATGAGCGCAGAAAACAGCTCATTAAACAGATAGCACATATTCAATATCAAATTTTAGATGATCTTGGCAGACCTCAAGAGGTTGCCGCCCGTCTCGACAGTGTGCTGAGCCGTATTGCTGTACTCAGTGAGTCCCTAAGCAGTAATAGATGCAAAGCAACAATGGATGAACTATTAGCACAAGGGGAGCAGTGCTCATCAGCGCTCTTTGCGGCAGTGCTAAGAGAGAAAGGTGAAACCGCTAGCGCCTTTGATGTTAGACAAGTGATGCGTACCGATAGTCACTTTGGACGAGCAGAGCCTCAGATTGAGACCATTGCCAAACTTGCAAATGAGCAACTCTTCCCCTTATTAAGCTCACAACGAATTGTGACCCAAGGCTTTATTGGCGCCGATGAAGCAGGCTCTACTACCACCCTTGGCCGTGGTGGCAGCGACTATTCAGCAGCCCTGTTAGCGGAAGCCTTAAAGGCCTCAGCAGTTGAGATTTGGACTGATGTTGCAGGTATCTATACTACCGACCCTCGCCTTGCCCCTAACGCCTCTCCTATTGCAGAGATCAGCTTTAATGAAGCGGCAGAGATGGCTACTTTTGGTGCGAAGGTACTGCATCCAGCCACAATTTTACCCGCCGTTAGACAGAAAATTCAGGTGTTTGTAGGCTCCAGCCGTGAGCCAGAACGTGGTGGTACTTGGATCCGTCATCAGGTAGAAGAGGCGCCAGTATATCGCGCTGTTGCGGTGCGCCGCGATCAAACCTTACTCAACCTACACAGTTTGCAGATGCTCCATGCTCAAGGCTTCCTTGCCGAAACCTTTGCCACTCTTGCTAGGCACAAGATAAGTGTTGATTTGATCACCACCTCTGAGGTTAATGTCTCTTTAACCTTAGATAAAACAGGCTCGGATTCTGCTGGAAATGGTCTACTGAGTGAAGCCTTACTACAAGAGTTATCTCAACATTGCCGAGTTAGAGTCGAGGACAGCTTAGCGTTAGTTGCCATTGTGGGAAATAAAATCGCCTCGACGCCAGGTGTTTGCCGCCGGGTATTTGAAGTATTAGAACCCCATAACGTCAGGATGATCTGCCAAGGTGCCAGCCCCCATAATTTGTGTGTACTCGTAGCTGAATCTGAAGCGGCTCAAGTGGTCAGTGCATTGCACGAAAATCTATTCGAAGCTTAATGCTTTCTTTCTAGATTTTAGGTGCTAAGTTCCAGGTTTTAGGTTTTAGGTTTTAGGTTTTAGGTTTTAGGTAAAAAGGATAGATAATGCGTGTTTCCCAAACCTCATTAAAAGTTGGTGAGCTTGCCACAGGTCAGGACCTCACCATCCCCATATTCAGCCTTAAGGCTGAAAATGGCAGTGCACCGAATGTCTATATTCAGGCTAACGTGCATGGTGCTGAAGTTCAGGGCAACGCGGTTATCTATCAACTTATGCAGTTACTAGAGAGTTATACCCTGCGTGGCGATATCACACTGGTGCCTCTGGCAAACCCTTTAGGCATAAATCAAAAAAGCGGTGAGTTTACCCTAGGACGATTTGATCCCATAACAGGGGTGAACTGGAATAGAGAATACCTTGATCACAAATTAGATATTGCAGCTTGGTACAGTGAAAACCAAAGCCTCTCTAATGATGAGATAATCCATGCTTTTAGAGGTAACTTGCTTGAGTCTTGTCAAGCGCGACTAAATAGTGAATGGGGAGTCACAACAGGCCACCAGCAAGCAGTACTTTTACAATCAATGGCGCATAAGGCTGATATTGTACTCGACCTTCATACTGGGCCTAAGTCCTGTAAGCACCTCTACTGCCCTGAATATGACGCAAAAGCAGCGGCCTTTTTCTCTATCCCCTACACCTTAATGATCCCCAATGATTTCGGCGGTGCCATGGACGAGTCTGTTTTTTGTCCTTGGTGGCAACTGATTGAGTTTATGGGCACTAAAGGAAGAGAGATGGAGATCCCTGTATCAGCTTTTACACTGGAGCTAGGCTCTCAAGAAAATATTAACCTTGACGATGCACTCATCGATGCCAAGGGCATACTCGCTTATTTAAGCCACAGAGGGGTAATCACTGAAAAAGTAGAGCCTGCAATGATGGCACGCCATGCTTGCTACCTAAGAGATTACAAAAAATATCACTCCCCCCTAGGTGGCATAGTGGAGTACCAAGCTGAAGTTGGAAAACCACTAAAAGCTGGAGAGCCATTAGCCAATATACTTAGGTTAGATCTTTACGGCAGCGACAAGGTCCTCACCCCACTCAAGCTAGAGCAAGACTGCGTCCCAATACTCCACTTTGCCTCAGCATCGGTTTATCAAGGAACAGAGCTCTATAAAGTGATGACAAATCTGTTTGAGATTTAGCTGGGTCATTTAGCAACAAGACATTGGCTAGCTCCAGATGTTACGATTATGTTTACTGCAAAATATAAATATATCGGCCAACATAGGGATTATTATGAAAAAAGCCATGTTGAGTACCCTGTTAGTACTTTCTACTGCATGTTCAACGGATAAAATCGACAAAACTGAAACACCAAGTGCAATGCCAGTAGAAACGAGCACGTCAACAGTCATAACAAAAGATGAAACTGTTAATAAAAAGAAGCTACTTATCACTGAACAAGATAAGAAGACACAGGACAAAACGTATAGTTATCGATTAAATGACCAAAAATTCACTTCTAACGCTAAAGTTTTAGTGAAAGGAAGCTCTGTATCAAGCCCTATCATGTCAGAGTCAGGGGTTTTAAAAGGAAGCTTTGTCGTTATCACAACAGCCAAAACAGAAAGTTTATCTACCCATTACAAAGTGAATAAAATAGCTAAAAACACCTACCGATTAATTCCAATAAAAAATCAAACAGATCTATATAATCTTTATTCTAATTTACTCAAAAACAGTGAACTCTCTCGAGTCGAAATAGAGGTTGATTACAGTCGAGCCTCAACGGCACAAAGTTACTGATTTTTTTGACTGTTGATCATAAATTTTGACATAAAAAAGAGCCATAACCTATAGGTTATGGCTCTTTTATTTAAGTCTTAAATATTACTTACGACGAAGAAGCGCCAACGGTAGTAATAACAGAGTAAGTAGACCTGTAGAACCACCTGAACCTTTAGCTAAAGGCTCTTTTGGTGGTACAACCTCTGGTATATCCTTCACCTGAACGCTGACTGTAGAGACAACATCTCCAGTTCCATCATTTACGGTTACAGAAAACTCTAGAGTTTCATCACCACTGACGTCAGGAGCCGTAAAGCTCACCTGACTTGTATCGGCACCAGTTAATGTGGCAGAAGTTCCTGATGTCTGTGTCCATGCATATGTGTGGGTATCATTAGCATTTGGATCGACTGTCACAGAAGTTAATGTTACAGCTTGACCTTCGTTTACACTTTCAGCACTGGCACTTGTAGTCACACTAGGTAAGCGGTTATCACATGCAAAGGTGTCACCAGCAACAACATCAGAAAATAAGCTTGTCTGTGTATTGGTGAAGGTAATGTCATCAATATACCAACCTGAAGCAAAACCAGACACTGGATCAGGTACTACTGCTGAATCTGTCGCAATACGGAAACGGAATTGAACCTGATTACCATTTAAACTCTCACCAAAATTAATGGTTTCAGCACCGTAATTGAACCCTGAGAATGTAGAGCGACCAGCAATAGCCGCTTCCGTGTTATCAAGGCCAGTGTCAGTATAACCATCACCTGCAAAAGTCGCCCCCATGTCGGTAACATCAACCCAGTCACCACCATTCACACTAACCTCAACAACTGCTCCATCATAACCCGTTTCTAGATTATATAGATGCCAGAAGCTAACTGTAAACTCTCCATCGAAGCCAACAGATGTTGGGCGTGTTTCGTACCCGACATCTGATGTAAAGCTATTACCAGTTCCAGAGATCAACCCATCAGTGTCATCCCATTGATCTAGACCAAATGTTCCCTTGGCCATTTCACCGCCAACAATAACTGTTTCTGTGAAGTCATTCAGTCTAGAGAGCGTATTTAAATCCTCATACTGAGTGCTTCCAACTAACTCACGAGTTTCAAAGTCCACATTAACTATTGTAGAAAGCATATATTCATCGGCTTCCATACCTTCAGCAAGTTCTGGCACAAATTTAAGTACTAATTCATCACCAGTAGCAGCTTCATTAAGTGTAAATTCAATTGGGGAGCTAGTCGTTGAACCAAACAGAGCAACATCATCGAATGTAACCATACCGTCATTGGCAAAAGTAACATCATGATCGCTTTCCACAACAATTTCGCCAGTTAGGCCGGTTAACGCTTGATTACCACCATTTTGAATGGTGAAGCTAACAGTACCTGTTTCGCCTTTATCTAGAATGTTATCACTTGAGCAGTAACCAACTGTCATACCTTCATAATTAGTATCTAACTCATGCTCTGCCACCGTATAAGTCGCTAAATCAGTTTTATATGACTCAACAACATCTGCATGATCTGTTGAGAAGCGACTCGGTGATTTTGCACCTAGCCCCATACCACGACGTGCAAATGCGCCAAGAATAACTTTATAATCATCTTCATCATTTGCGTACGCTGCCGCTAATAACGCATCTCGACCTTCAGTAAAAGTTGGAGCCATAGGCATCATCTTATAACCAGCAACAAGATAATCTTTCATTAAGTCTTTAGCTTCATCAAACGTATGACGTTCATCATTAACTAAGCCAATAAACGCATCCCATAGCATAACTCCGTAAACCGAACCAGAGGCATGTACTTGAGGGTTACTTTCAACATAAGCAAATGTCGACGGATTAATATCCATATTAGTAGAGTATGGGAATTGGCGAATACCATTAACAAAACTAGCAACATAGGTGGTATCACCATAGCTTCCAGCATAGTTTTCATTACCAGTAACTAAATTATCCGCCTCTTCAGAACCAAAGAGTAAAGCATGGAAGTCACCAAAGCCTTCACCCATTGAACGAGCCTGGTTACTACTAAGCCCTGAACCATTACCTACTAAACGGTTACTGATGTAGTGGCCCCACTCATGAGCAACAATGGCGTTATCCCATGAACTATCTTTAAATACTCTCGATAAATCATTTTTGAACATATCTACAGTGACAGTTTCATCCGCATCTAAGAGTGCATAAATTGCAGCACCTTCATTTTGAGAAACCATCATGCTTGGGATAGTGATAGTGTCATCACTTCCCCCCATGGTTATTGTTGCATCACCATCCCTATTATTAGCAATAATCACTGCAATAGAGCCTGCATCTTGGGCATTCTTAACCTTTTGAGTAAAGTTACAAGCACCTCGGTCAATGATTGCAATCTTACCAGCAAGTTCAGCAGCATTTGTCGCAGCCTCACACCCATCGTTAACAGGGTCGGTAGCATCTACAAGTCGAACTAAATCACCAGAAACCTCAAATACATCAGGCCCGAAGCCTGCAAAACCTAAATCTTCTAACATACCAATTGATGCATGAGATGTCGCAGTTACGCCAAAATCAACACCATTTACCGCTTGAGTCGTTTCCCATAAATACATCTGCATACGTGGTGAGCCACCGTCGGCCGGTGTACTCATGTTCGCATTGTTAAAGCCTGAGTTATCTTGAACTTCAACATTAAGGGCATCGCCTTCTACACCACCACGATCATAGTTTAGTGTTTGCGCATTACCGGCAGCTTCATCGAAACCATGATCATAATAATCATCATGCAGATAGTTATTCATCAGGAACAAGTTAACAATCGCAGCCTTACGATTATTTACAGAGTACTCAGCCTCACTATCATCATATTTGTAATCAAAAGTATTACTGCTGGTTGTTTCAGCTAGATAATCACCATTAGTTAATCCCTGTGGTGCAATAGCGTCAACATATGCTGTCACATTATTACCCATAGTCGAAGTTGCATCATCAGCTAACCAAGGATCCATGGTACTAATTGGCCCATGAGTTAACGCTACCATAGGTGCATCTAAGTAAGGGGCAGTTAAGTAAGCATCAACATCACTTCCTTCGGGGGCTGGCATAACATTACCGTGAGGGCTATCCCATGGTTTACCATCTTCATCAGCATATATACGATAATTAAAATCAGCTGCGTGACTTGTTAGATTCTTCTTAAATAAAATTTCACCAGTTTTTGCAGAGATAACGTAGCTGAAATATTCCGATTCACGGCTATCACTGGCACCCGTTTCAATTTCAACATAATGCGCTGCAACCAGTTTATTTTTATGCTCGAAGAAAACTTTTTTAGCTCTAGGCTCACCGACCAGGATTTTATCCGTAGCCATATTTGTAACAGCAAACTTTTCATACTTACCGTTTAAAGGCTTGGCACTGAGTGTTACAGAGTTCTTATCTCCCCCCATAGCACCAAATGCTGCACTTATCGACTCAGATGCATCTCCAAATGCACCTTCGATATCTTTAATTGCTGAAGTAACAGTTGTAGCCGCTCTTTGGGAAGCAAAATAACCAGATGACGCAACCAGATTAAACTCCCTGTCCATCATGATATTAAACTCACGATTAAAGACTTCTACACCAGATACTTCTTGCTTGTATTTCGCAATAATTGAGCCACGGCCTAAATCATGAGTATTAACCAAAACAGATTGAGCAACACCGCCTTTAGATGATGAGAATCCTGTTAATTTTCCTAGATAATAATCTGCAGCATGGGAAACTTTATTCTCTAACGAGACAGCCCCTAAGCTTGGAACAGACTGGCTTTTACCCGCCCATCTAAAAGTCGTTTTACCTAATTGAGCATCATATTGATTACTCATTCCACTCGCTGTAGCTACATTGATTTGTTGGTTTTGTTTTTTTATAACTTGAGCATTATCAAATGATTTATAATTTGGAGCTGCTTTTAAATCACCACTTGTCGCACTTAATGTGACGCCTGCTAGCGCAGTGCCAATAACGGTGGCTATCACTGTTTTATTAAAGTTCATGTTTAGTCCTTATGTCCTCTATTTATTATTTTCACCTCTATTTATCCAAGAGGCGTGAACAACTTGTACCACAAAGTGAATGCAATGTTAAACAAGCAGAGCAAGTAACACAAAAAGACAACAAACCTTGGAGAGGTCCGAACTTTAGAAATGAAAAAATGTCAAGAAAAATATAAGGTGTTGGTTTAAAAAGGAGGGGATTAATACACGTATTCACTAGACACCAGAGACAAGAGACAAGAGACAAGTAAGATCTAAATAAAAATTTGAAATTCATTACTTAGCATCTGGCACTTCAAGTTTACAATATCTTTAAGTAGTGATTAATTTAAAGAGACTAAAAATACAAAATTGGCACATTACAGCTAACATAACGCAAAGAATATGAATGAAAAAGGCTAACATTCGTTAGCCTTTTATTAGATTACTTCATATTATCAACCATGAAACTTCCGTCTCATCCAAACAAGCGGAAGTAACAAGGTTGCAATCCACCCCATAGACCCGCCACCAAAATCAGGCGTTTCTCTTACAGTAACAGTCGTCATTGAGGTATCAGAATTTCCATTACCATCAGAAACGGTTAACTCAAATGATAAAACTGTACTTTGACCATTCACCTCAGGAGCATTAAAAGTGACACTCTGGCTATTGGCTCCTAGATCAACGTATGCACCACCAGTTTGTTTCCACTGATAGGTCAACTCATCATCATTCCCGTCATAAGATGCACTCCCGTCTAGCGTTATCATTGCGCTATCCGTAACACTAGTAGGGGCGTCAATCATGGCAACAGGTGCAACTTCCATCACACCAAACTTAATGGTCTCTTCAACAAGATCCGAGCCAAGTTCATTGGTTAACTTCAGTGCGTATGCATCACCTGCTTTCGTTGGAATTAAGTCAAAACCAACAGAAAGGCTTTCGCCAGAGGCAGCTGCTTGAGTCACACTCCAAGTGATGGTATTTCCTTCATGAGAACCCTCATTAGAGATATTATCAACCTTATGACCTGCTGACATCTGAGCTGTAAATGTATACTCCCTATCTTCATCTGAGAAGTTAGGCTCAACATCAAAACTAACTCGGCTCGCCTCACCTGCAGTCATAGCATCAGACAAATTAGTGATATGAGTGACATCATTCTTACGAACTAGACTATAAGGAACTTGCAACATAGCACTCTTATCGCCAGACTCAAGAATAAGAATACCTGAAGAACTCTTATCAGTATCCCAATCAAAAGTGAGGCTAAACTCTCCTTCATCTTCAGAGACTTTAACAGATACATCATCACTCAATGATGCTTCATCGGCCACGACAGAGGTTACTCGTACAGTTACAGCATCTGATCCACCAGGTGTTGAAGCTTTATAACCATCAACGACTATGTAGTATGTACCTGCTGGTAGATTAGTAAATGAAACTGACTCATCAGAATCAGGTCCACCACTGCTACCTATTTTAGCGAAAGAGCCATTAAGAATACGCAGATCTACATCTGGAGCTGTCTCAGAAGAGGTTGAAAATATGACATTAGGAACAACTTCATCAAACTCTACAACAACATAATCAAGGCTATCTTCTGGCACAGTAAGAGCAGCAGGTTCAATCAGATCCGTTGCTTTATCATAAACACCAGCAGTGATAGCCGATAGCTCACTTGCAACAAAGCCCGTATAAGTCATGCTGCCTTCAGTTCGACCAGCAGTAATGGACACACTCGCTGGTAAATTATTACCATTGCTCATTACAGCTACAGGTAACTTAACTTCTGGCATGCCAGAAGCTGCAAGCTTAATGTTAGCAAAATTCCAACCTGCGCTTGCTGCGGACACATCAGCTGTGATTGTTAGCTCTTGTGTTTCGCCTACTTCTAACTCAAAACTAGCAGGAAAGACACTAAGTGCTAAGCCATCGGTGACACCCAGAGTACTAGCGCTCCATGTTCCAGCTTTAGTAGCCTTAACAGTACGAGTCCAAGTACATTCACCCACACACTTAGCATTAGCCATAGTTGGTAAATTGATCTGTGAAGGTTGACCATTTAACCCTGGATCTGCTTTCACATAATTGACATAGGTCTCATCCATGACTAAACCAGATTTAGCCGCAGCCTCTATATCTGCATAACCTGCCCCCATATCAAAGAAATCAGATGGAGTTTCGCCATCTTCTTTAAATGTAGTTTGGTTTGCTGTCATCATTAACGCAGATTGAACTTCAGCAGGAGTCCATTCTGGATGAATACCTGCTAGCAAAGTTAACGCACCAGCAATATGTGGACTTGCCATTGAAGTTCCACTTAAGAAGCCATAATCATTCGGATCAGGAAACTGTTTGAAAGCATCTGACTGATCGTCAGCATAAGCGGCAAAAATACTAACACCTGGAGCTGCAATTGATGGTGCAATCACATCTGGTACTGACTTATTTGGACCACGAGAAGTAAAATCTGCTGCGATACGAGCAAGCTCTTCCTCATGAATGACTTCTGTACCTGTTATACTAGCTTGATGTCCAGTACCACTTGCTAACCAAGTGCGTAGCATATCACCGTCATCAGCATCAATATGAATGGCGGGTAATACATGAGCATCAGCAACAACGTTTGTAGCCTCATCTTCTCCATGTATGTTAGCCAAAACCAAGCCTGCAGCACCGCCCGCCTTCACATGACGGCCCTTATCAACACGAGCAATTTCACCACGATCACAGACAACTATAGTGTCGGCAGCAAATGTGTTTTCAGGAAATGGCTCCAAACACTGGGCAGGATCGTTATCAGGATCATTTGCATTATCAAAGTTTCCAGCATAGACGATTGAGCCAGTAACAGCTCCAGTCATCGCCTTACCAGTCAGCTCTTTAGGCGCCTCTGTATCACCACCAGTAAAGCTACCAACGGTTTTGTCAGAAAAATCTCTATCATGGGTATAAGCAGCAACGGTGGTCAACCAAGGTGCATCACCTGGCGAGCCTACAGTTTCTGGTCCTGGACCTGAGTTACCAGCAGAAGTGGCTACATGTATACCTGCTTTACGGGCAGATAAGAAAGCTAATGCATCAGCATCATTCCACGGGTTACTTGAACCACCACCAATAGAGTAGTTAAGTGCATCGACACCGTTTTCAATTGCATGCTCAACCGCAAGAACGGTTAATGAAGGTAAACAACCCGCAAATCCAATATCATCATCTTCACCAGGAAGACATACCTGATAGGAGACAATGTTTGCGTGCGGCGCAACACCTGACATAGATTCAAATACAACACCAGTCTCCCCACCATCAACATCTGGCACATTAACATCTTTAAGTACGTTACCAGCTGTTGTACCAGCGGTATGTGAGCCATGACCATTATGATCTTCACCATTTGGTGGAACATCCAGATCATAGTCTAAATACTCATCTGTTACGGCAGGCCAGCTATGTACACCAATCAACTTATCATTACAAAGCTCAGGGAAGTCTCCAGCACAGTCACCAGAGTAAGTACCTTGACCCCATGGGTTCGTGTGATCGTAATCATCACCACCAACATCAGCAAAAGATGGGTGATCTGCATTGATACCTGTATCTATGATACCAACAATCATCCCCTCACCTTGACTCGCAGTTCCCGTTGCTTCACCACTCCATACTGCAGGCGCTTTAATTATCGCAGGACCTGAATCTGTCATGGTTTTGCGCAGAACTTCTCTCTGAATATTCGCAATACCAGCAACTTTAGATAACTTAGCCGCTTGAGCTTGGGTCATCTCAACGACCATACCGTTATAAGCAAGTGTTGTTCTTTGCTTGATGTTCAGCTCACCTAGTAAAGAGGTTGCTCTAGCAATAACACTGTCTTGACGAGAGTTTAGAAAAGAGCGGTATGATTTAACACTTTTACTGTTTACATCTAGTTTTCTACTCTTACCTTTAACAACATCTGACGAGGTTGCTTCATATCCATCAACTCCTCCCTGATAGAGAGCAACTGGATTTTCAATTAAACGTACGAAGTATCTATGAGTACCTGAACCTAAGTTGGCCTCTGGAGTAAACACAGCATGGTTACGTACCACTTGATTCTGCGTCTCTGACTTAGAGTCTACAGTTGGGATCTGTGCTCTAACTTCAGCTGATTTAGATAACACAGCATTGATCTCACTGCCTGCATGTCCTGCAGCATTGACAGACATAGAGAGTAGCGCAGAAGATACTGCAATTGCGATTTGAGTTTTCACTTGTCAATTCCTTAACACTTTATAGTGTCTTGTTATATTCCATACTTACTACTACCAACTCAGCTCTCCTCTTATCCCGAAGAGATACTAAGCTAAAGGAAAATCCTTAGTAGAACACACCAAGGAACCAACGTTTTTAGCACAAAAAAAGGCAGGCAAACAAACAAAGATGAAACATTTACATTCCACTAGAACAACAAAAAAGCAAACAGTGTAAACTTTGGATTACTAATTATCAGTGGAGTCAGGTATTACAACCTTTAGGAAATAACGGAAGAAAAAAGTATTAGTTAGATGAATTAATTACTGGCATTGAGCTTTTTCTTAATTACACGCTAAAACGTCTTCCCCTCTGCAGACCTATTGTTTAAGCGATCTAAACCATGGATAACTCGCAACTACTTTACCTAAATGACGCAGATAGCACAGACTGTGCTGGACACCATTTAAGGAGTACAACTCATTACAACTCTTGAAGAGGTAACTCCAAGCACTCTGATACTTGGAGTTACCTATAAACTAAGAGGAGTCTAGCTAAGACTTTCAAACTAGCCTTTACTTCAACTCTCGCTCTAAAAAGTCGGCCAGTGAACGGTATAGGTGAGTTCTTACCTTCTCACCACGCATCGAGTGCTTGGAGCCTGGGTAATCGATCATCTGGAACAATTTGCCCTCATCCTGCAAGGCTTTATAGACCTTAGTACTGTTCTCAAACAGCACATTGTCATCGGCCATACCATGGTACATCAATAGGCCTGACTGATAGTTTTTCACATAGGGAAATACACTACTGGCTTCATAACCTTTGGCATTCTGTTCAGGATGCCCCAAGTAACGCTCAGTATAATGAGTGTCATACAAGGCCCAATCGGTGACTGGCGCGCCGGAGATCGCGGCTTTGAAATAATCAGGAGCTTTAAACAATCCCATCAGGGCCATATAACCACCGTAGCTGTGACCATAAAGTGCAATATTGTCACCATCGACATAAGGCAGCGTTCTTAGATAATCGACACCGGCTTTTTGGTCATTCACTTCCGCTTCACCAAGGTGCTGATAGATCACATGCTCAAATTGAGTGCCACGATGAGCCGAGCCGCGGTTATCCAGTTGGAACACCATAAAGCCCTGTTGCAGTAGGTATTGAGTAAAGTAGTCATGCTCACTCCAGCTATTCACCACGAGCTGAGCATGAGGGCCACCGTAAACTCGCACCACAACGGGGTACTTTTTATCTTTGTTAAAATCTGTTGGCTTAAATAACCGATATTGCAGATCTTGGCCATCTTCCGCCTTAATCAAGCCAAACTCCGGCACCTGCCACAAGCCTAAATACTCATTAAGCGGATGGTATTTATCTATTTTGTTCTGCTCCACCCAAGCCAGATGCTGACCTTTATCACCGTGCAGGCTCACCTGTGGCGGCTGAACTAAACTATTGAAGTAATCTAGATACACGGCCTGATTATCGGCAAAAACCACAGAGTGCATACCGCGGCGCTGACTCACACCTTCAACCTCACCTCCCGCTAATGGCACACGATAAAGGTGCTGTTCTACCGCCGTATCTTTACGGCCGGTAAAATAGATCCAGCCCGACTTCTCATCGACAAACTCTACCCCATCAACCACCCAATGGCCTGATGTCAGTTGTGTTTTTATCTTGCCATCTAAACCAAACAGATAGAGGTGATTAAAGCCGTCACGCTCAGAAGCCCAGATAAAGCTATCTTGCTCTTTTAAAAAGTGCAGGTCATCATTGAGGTTAATCCATGCTTCACTGCGCTCCTCGACCAAATTTTTAGCCCTGTCTCCCTTGTCGATATCGACAACTCTCAGCTCTAATGTCTGCTGATCTCGGCTCTGCCACTGGTAAGATAACCGCTTGCTATCGGGCAACCACTTAACTCGTGGAAGGTAGATATCTTGCTCTTTACCTAAGTCAACCCAAGTCACTTTTTGACTGCTTAGTTTGATCACACCTAAGGCAACCTTGACGTTATTTTTGCCCGCATAGGGATAACGCTGCTCGGTCAGCTTAATACCATCGGCATAGATCTCATTACGAGTAACCAACTCAACATCTGACTCATCGATACGGGTATAAGCAATCGCCGTTTCATCAGGAGACCACCAGTAACCGGTCATGCGACCCATCTCCTCTTGGGCGACAAACTCAGCCATGGCATTCTTAATCGCCCCGCCACCATCTGTGGTCAACGCCGTTACCTTCATATCGCTTAGGCTTAACACAAACAGGTTTTGATCTCGCACAAAAGAGACATAGTGACCTTTTGGTGAAAGGCGTGCATCGGTCGCAAAGCCCTCACCTGTGGGTAGCAGTGTCACCTTGTTATCGCTTAAAGAGTAATAATAGAGCACACCAGATGCAGGGATAAGCAAGGCCTTACTATCATCAGACCAGAAATACTCCATGATCCCTTGCCCATAGATACGTTGACGCTCACGCCTCGCCTTCTCCTCATCAGAGAGCTCGCCTATGGTCAGCTTATCGGCATTAAGCAAAATAGACTGCTTACCCGAAGCCACATCCATCTGCCACAGATCATAAAAGTGTTGATTGTCTTTACGCCCTGCCAGATAGGTCACACGCTTGCCATCTGGTGAGAGTTTCAAACCACGAGGACTCGTCCCCGCCAACGCAGGAGAGGCGTACATCCGCTCTATTGAGAGCGGTTTATTCCCTGCTGCCGATAACAAAGCTTGGGTATCACTGTCCACAATGCCTTGATTGACCTGAGCTTGGCTCAATTGATTATGGTGTGTTTGAGATGCGGATATGGGAGTTGAAAGTAGCATAGGTACCGCCATAAGGGCTGAGGTGATCCATCTTGTCGTCATTATTACTTCCTAACGCTGAATGTTTTAATTGTTATTATTTTTAATAGTTATCGTTCTAGCCAATCATCAATAACTCACTGAAAGAGTGTGACAACTGAACTGATACTCAAGTATAAGTAGCGAAGCTCATTGTGCCCTAGAGCGTGATAAAATAAAAACTAGTCCTAATAGCACTAAAATCAAGATCATCGACGCTGAAAAAAGGTTCAATCTCAGGTATGATGCGCGAAATAAAAATTTATACCCGACCTCACATATTGATAATGTCATAGGAAATAACATGCAAACCTTGGCTCAAAATCTGACATCACAAGGGGTAGACGCCTCTCTGACTCAGCTTATCCATACTTTAGCGAACACCTCAAAAGAGATAAGCCATGCCGTACGTCATGGTGCACTTGCCGGCGTACTTGGTGCAACTGAGCAGGAAAACGTTCAAGGTGAGACCCAGAAAAAGCTCGATGTTATCACCAACGACATGCTCAAAGACGCCTTAAAGGCTGACAATACCGTTCGCGGATTAGCATCGGAAGAGGAAGATTATATTGTTGAAGTTGGCGATAAAGGTGAGTACCTAGTCTGCTTCGACCCTCTTGATGGCTCATCAAATATCGACATCAACTCATTAGTGGGCACCATCTTCTCAGTACTTCCCGCTCCAACTGGCGAGCTAACCGAGTCAAGCTTCTTACAAGCAGGTCGCAAGCAAGTTGCAGCTGGTTATGTACTATACGGTCCATCGACTATGCTGGCACTGACCACAGGTAAAGGGGTACAGCTATTCACCCTTAATCCTGAAACCAATGAGTACCTGCTGACCACCGAAGCGATGAGCATCAGCAAAGACACTGGTGAGTTTGCCATCAATATGTCTAACCAGCGTTTCTGGGAAGCCCCGATGCAGACCTACATCAGCGATCTGCTCCTAGGCACTATTGGCCCACGTGAAAAAGCCTTCAACATGCGCTGGATTGCCGCCATGGTCGGTGATGTTCACCGCGTACTGTCTCGCGGCGGGATCTTTACTTACCCAACGGACAATAAAAACCCACAGAAGCCATACAAGTTAAGACTCATGTATGAAGCAAATCCAATGTCATTTTTGGTTGAGCAAGCAGGTGGTATCGCCTCTACCGGTTATGAGGCCATCATGGATATCGAGCCAAGCGAGATCCACCAGCGCGTAGCCGTGATCTTAGGCTCAGCCAACGAAGTTAAAGCTTGTCTTGAGTACCACAGTTTGGATTACAGCGAAGAACCAGCTTTATAAGCTTCAATCGCTAAGCTGCTAATCTCTTATTTTTAAGAAAGCGCAATCCTAGTCATTAGGATTGCGCTTTTTGTTTCTTTTTCGCAGGTTTTGCTGACTTGCCAGATAGCAAGTTTCAAATATCTTTTTCAATTAGGTTCATTGGGCGGAATTGGTATTTGATGGTTTTAGGTAAACATAGCTTTATTGTTATCTATAGCCTGCGGCGGTGCTGTATATGGATATACGAATGTCGTGATCACATGGATGTGAATGAACGACCTGAATGTGTAAACACTTCTGCGACACGCTGTAAATATGTCCCTATACGCTCTGCGACATCATCCTTGATATCGAAGGTCACAGCCGCGTTCACACTCGATTATTTATCTCTTCGAATTAAAATTTACTTGTAACTCGATTTTGGACAAAAGCTTGTTAAAGCTCTTGAAGTGATGAGTCTCATTAGGGAAAGTATGGCAATTGGGTATACGGTAACGCCTTGCTCTGCGGGAGGAGCTAAGCGACGATCCGCAGCAGAATTAAGTATGCCTGTCCACATTTATCTTTAAATTCGATGCTAAGAGATGGTGTGATGTGGGAAGCGCCAAAAGCTCAAATTTAGCTATTGACGCCATAGTCTCTTGTTATGAGTTGCTATCACTGCCGCTATTAAGGCCAAACTTAACTCCATTTATGCTCTCAAGCATACATTTATTCTCTGGTACAGGAACGGGGCTGGCTTCTGCCAGGACTTCAGGAATAGCAGAAGGCTTATCGCATGTAACGATTTCGTGGGCGACAATATTGCCAGCTTCGTCAATATTGATACGGACTGTGCATTCATGAGGAGAATCATCTCCTTCAACTTGCTCCCATCCATCGCCAAGTTTTGAGCCAACATCAGCAAGGGCTTTAGTGAAGCCTTCTAAGTCACCGCAAAAGAAAAGTTTCTCGAATTGCTCTGCTTCGGTTCCATCGGCGACAATAACTGGCGTCTGGCGCTGATTACCTGAACAGGCAACCAATAAGACTACTAGGATTAAAACTCCAAACTTCATTATTACTCCTGATTTACTCATAACGCCGGCCACTGCGGCTGGCAAAGCTGGTGTTTTTTTGTGCGAATGCACAAAAACTGACAGTTTTGACAGTCCGTTGCTGGCCCTTGTTAGGCGCGCTACCAAACATATTTACCGCTCTCATCTATATTTTTACTCTCAGCCATATTTTCGAGTATCTTCGATTGCTGAGAAGTTACCTTTAGTGGCGCAAAACTAAACTCGGCATTATTACCATCTCCATCAGAGAAATATCCGGTGTAAAACCATACTTCAGGAAACGCCAGTGAAGCACAGTATGCGTTTAACTCTTCTGCAGCCAAATAGAAATCATTGACTTCAAATAGGTAAGCTCGATTATCTATAATTAGGGTGGTTTGTTCCTTCTCTGAATGTTTCTTATTAGCTTTTTTATCAATAGCTTCTTTCAATATCTCAGATAGTGACACTTCGCTTTCAGGCATATTGCCAACAAACATGGTCATAGATTCACCATACATTGGGTTTTCGACCATATCCGTATTTTTGAAACCGTTCTTTTCAAGAGATTCAACTTCACGCAACAAAGAAGAACTTGAAAAAAGGCGGCTGAGCTTCTTCAGCTCATGGAAAGGTATCATCTTTTCATTTTTCCACTTCGTGTACCTTTCTTCGCTTTTGTGCGTCTTGAAATTCTGTGTCACATCTGTAATTGATGTAATTTCAATATTTGCCTGTTCTCCCGTGCTTAATTCCAAGCCAAAATCCCAAGGGGCGTCTCTTGAAGTTATATTAATCCCAACATCTTCAGCATAAAAATTTCTAACCACATGCCTCATATAGTGAAGACATATAATCAGTTCTCTTCTAGATGGATCAATAATGTCTAAAAAAACCTTATCGACTATCGATCCGTCCTTTTCAAGGATGAAATATTCTTTATAGTTTCTCTTGTTTTCCAAGGAACCAACAGGGTAAAAACTACTTTTTCTTCTTTTAATCATGTTCATTTGTGGGCTTTGCACCTAATGCCTCAAAAAAATATATCGAGCCAGCCATTATTAATCAATAACATAGAGGTTCTACTGTAGATGTCAATGTTCTAGCGACCATGAAAACTTGTCATATCTTCTGAAGCAGGCTTTGAGGCTGATATATAATTGAAAGTAGCGACTTTCAGTGGTGAAATGATGAAATTTGAATGTGAAGAACTACCCCACGCTATTTGTCATGGGTTATTTAATGGGTGAGGTTATTTTTAAGCGTTAGTCAGCTTGAAAGTGCAGACAACTTTTTGAGAAATGCCGTCGACGTTTTTGAAGATGCTCACAATAGCGAGTTAACGATTGTGTTTCCCCTACAGGGCCGTGAAACAATTCGCCAAACTCTGAGGTCAGTTTTATCCAGTTGTCTGATGAAATATTTAATCTCGTCAGTATCTTTGTGCAATTTCCAGCTATTGAGCCGCGCTTATCATCACGGATAACTCTGCCCGTTTCATCAACTAATTCAAGGTAATCCTTCAGAGCGAAGTTTATTCCCTTGGGCTGATTGAGCAGCTCATCTCCAATAAAAGGAAGTAACTTAGTGGGTTGCTCACCTTTCAACGCGGCACTCACTCTAAGCTGTATACTCGTGTGGTCTGAATTCTCAAGTGTATCAACCATTTTGGCTCTAATCGGATTGAGTTCGACATAAGCCATGCAAGCTAATACAGCGGCCTCATCAAGCAGGGCTTGGCTTTTAAAGCGCCCTTCCCAGAAATGGCCTGTGCAATTATCTTCAATATTGGCTTTTCTTGCTATCGGCTCATTAAGACATCGCATAAACCAACTAATATCACACAATCTTGAGCGGTAAATGGCAACAAGGTGTTTTAATTTAGCCACTTGATACTCTTCTATCACTTCACCCTTAGCAAACTTTTGTGTGATTTCAGTACCACTAAACAGCTTATGCCATTGCTCAACTACCGTTCTATCTGACCATCTATTCACTGTTTCTATGTCAATATACAGCACGACATGTAGATGATTGCTCATCACGGCATACGCAGCAACATCGATTGCAAACACCCCCGCTAATTTCAGTAACTGGGATTCGACCCAATCACGCCTGTGGTCATAGTTTTTACCTGTGAATTTATCATCCCCTAGCAGCATGGCACGTCTAGTCACTCTGGAGCAGCAATGGTACCAAGGCGTGTCTTCAATACTTATCTGGGTTCTTCTGGGACGAGGCATGGTTAACTCCTACTGACTACCGATAACTAAAGCTTAGTAGGAGGTGTGGAATTTACGCAATTAACTATGCCTGTCCATAATTAGTTCTTTTGCCTGTCCATAATTAGTTCTTTAACTATGCCTGTCCATAATTAGTTCTTTTTTTGCATAGTTGTCGCTATGCATCGAGCTTTAATCAGGCTACGCCTGATCTTATAGTTAGACTTCGGCAACTACGATGGGGAATTTGTGTATTCTGTAGGCTAGGTCGGAGTCATTATCTAAGTGATTTAATGTTTGCTATAAATCGGCATATCTCTCAGCCCCTATCTATCCAAGAAGCAGCATTTTATTTTGTGAAATGATTGATTTATAACGCTTGTATACATTTTATTGCAGAGGCATAAATCAACAGTTTAAAACTCTAACAAAACCTTATATTGTAAAAAAACAATCAAGGAGGAATGTTAATGTATAAGTTGTTAGTTTTAGTTTTATCTCTGTCAATATCGCATAATGTTTGTGCAGAACAGTATATTAAAAGCTTAAATGCCAAAGCGAAACATAAAACAGATGTCATGGTTTTGGGGAGCACACACCTCAATACAATTAAGGTGGAGCTAAACAAGGATGATTTTACTCCCGTCATCCAAATGCTAGAAACATTTAACCCTACCGCTGTCGCTATCGAATCACTAAGGGCGGAAGACATACTCACCATGCTCAATGGATCAGAAGAGCATCAAGCAGTTTTATCACAATTTGTCGGTGATACACTTTTGTCATTAGCTGAAAAAGAGCAGAAAGCTTTAGGCGTTTCAGCTAATGACGCGATTAACAAAATGAATAAATTGCTGGCTAAAAACCAGTTTAGCCAGCAGAAAAGAATAGAGCTTATCAAGCTAGCTATAGCAGGCTACAACCGTGATACAGCTGCACTGCACTGGAGCCTACTAGATGCTAGTATCCCTAATGATAGTCTTTCAAAAGAACTGCAAGCATTTCTTCATAAGCAAACAAATCGTAACAACGAAATAAATGTCATTGCAGTCGAATTAGCTGAAAGACTTGATCTAAATCGTTTATATCCTATTGACGATCATTTAGATAAAGACATGTTCGGTAACATTGCTAGCGAGTTAATGCCATCTTACCAAAAATCAACTTTTTGGGCTGAATTCCACTCAAGCGAATATATAACCAAACCTGAGAAATTAAAATCTCAAGCACTGGAGACAGGAGATTGGCTTCCTCTGTTTTACTGGTTCAATAGCGAAGAGTATCAATCTGACGTAATCAATAAGGAATGGTTAGGTTTTGTAGATAAAGATTTGGATCCTAAATCTGCACTGGCGAGGGTCGCCCTATGGGAGATACGGAACCTCAATATGGCTTCAAATATAATGCGGGTAGTCGCTGATCACATTGACGGTAGAGTTGTTATTATAATAGGAGCCAATCACAAGGTTTTCTTAGAGCAATACTTATCAAATATGGTCGGAGTCAATATCGTACAATTTGAAGATTACGCACCGATGAGTCATTAGGTTAGGCTCAATTAATATATCGTAATATATCGAGCCAGCCATTATTAATCAATAACATAGGTGGTGCACTTCTAGGTTGAACGTGGCCCTTTCTATAGCCAAAGCTTTACGTGTTAGCGATTTACCCAGATAAGCCAAATCAAAGGGATACTCTTGCCTTTAGAACAGTAGGTGTAGATGCAGCTGCGAGTTTTGGCAGCATGGAAGCTGCCGTAAAGCCCACAGGGCAGAAAATGTTCCAGACATTTTTCTGCATTTCCTACTATCCGTGTAGGTCAGACGTGCTAGTGGCACCTCGTAGAAGTATCTGCACATAAGGTCGTTCTTTCACATCCATGTGATCACGACATTGGTGCATCCATGCACGGCACCTGCGGCAGGCAATTGAGATAATGAAGGTACGACCTTCAATAACTCAGCCCAATACCAAAGCAGTCAAATAAACCAGATCAGAAAGTGTAATCAGCCTTCATTCGAAGGCTATCTAACTTTGGGGTAGAAGTGATTTACAAAGCCTTACCTAATACAGCTAAATCGAAGAGAAAAATAACCAAGTGCAGATGCGGCTGTGACCGTCCGTGACATGGACGTCACGGCCGAGACTATAGGGATATACTTGTGTCGTGTCACAGAAGTAACTGCACATTCCCCGCTGGGAAGCGATAGGTAACAATGGAGTTCAGACTTTCAACTACTCACCCAATACCAAAAATTCAAATGAACTAGATCAGAAAATGTATTCAGTCTTCATTCGAAGACTATTTCAACTTCGAGTGAGGAAACATTTATGAAAAAACCACACAAGTAAAGAATCCACCTTCTGAAGAAGGTGGCTTTGTATTAGCCCCCTAAAAGGGGGCGTTATCTACTTCAAATCTAATTGCGGCTGCTCCTGTTTTTCAACCTTTTCTTGATGCCTTACATATCTTCGAATCACTTCCTCATTAATCCCCACTGTGTCAACAAAGTAACCTCTTTGCCAAAAGTGATTTCCCCATAGCTTATTTTTCCGAAGATACGGATACTTGCTAAACATTTTCAAAGCAATTTTACCTTTTAAAGCACCCATCAACTTTGAAATCGATAGCTTCGGAGGAACTTTGATAACCAGATGTACATGGTCTATTTGTACATTCAACTCTACAACCACACACCCTAACTGCTCACTATAGACATGAATACATCGGTAAACATCTTTTCCTAACTTATTCTTTAAAATCCTAAACCTATACTTAGGTGTCCAAACTATGTGATATTGACATCGCCAATACACATGCGATGCTTTCTCATATCTACTCATGTTTTTTATCCTCTATTACTTCGCTAAAAGTTAGAGTTCAATTAACATGAGTAGATATTCAGGCAAAGCCTAATTGATGATAACCACCTACTGAAGTAGGTGGTTTAGGGCTGAAAACAAAAAAGCCTTCATCCGAAGATGAAGGCTTTCAATTTAAAGGTTAACTTATAAGATGAACTTAACACCTAACCCTTAGCAAACTAACACTCTAAGATTAGTGTTTCTTAGACTAATTCTTCTTAGAATAAGTCGCTGCTTCTTCACCTGCCACTCGACCGAAGGTGATGATATCAGAGATAGCATTACCACCCAGACGATTGGCACCGTGAACACCGCCAGTCACTTCACCCGCGCCATAAAGACCTGGGATCACTTGCTGCTTGGCATTCATGATCTCAGCTTTAGAGTCAATCTTAACGCCGCCCATGGTGTGATGAACACCAGGTGTCACTTCAATGGCGTAGTAGTTACCTTCATTAAGTGCACGAGGCAAGTTAGGACGTCCAAAGTCAGTATCTTTACCACTGGTCACTAAGGTGTTGTAACGAGCAACGGTTTCGGTCAAAGCTTTACCATCGATGTTCTCAAGTTTACCTAAGTTCACTAATGTGTCAGCCGTTGGTACTACACCAAGACCGATATACTTATCAATTTTCTTCAGTGATTTACGCACTGAGTCATCGAAAATCAGGTAAGCAGACTTACCAGTTTGCTCAAGAATCGCGGCAGAAGCTTTATCACGCGTGGTGATCTCATTAACGAATCGCTTACCTTCACGGTTTACCAAGATAGCGCCATTCCCACGTACCGCTTCAGTGACCATCACACCACCTTTAACTGATAGCGTTGGGTGAGCTTGAATATATTGAAGGTCTTGCATCGCGGCGCCAGCATTAGCTGCCACATCGATACCATCACCTGTTGCACCTGGTTGGTTCGTTGAGATAAAGCCTTTAAGCTTAGGATCTAACTTAGAGACGCGGTCATTATTCTTCGCAAAGCCACCGGTTGCCAAAATCACTGCATCGGCCTTAATCCAGTAATAGCCCTTGTACATACCTTTAACGAGTAGGCCTTTAACCTTACCTGAGTCATCTTTAAGGATCTCAATGCCGCGGGTATTCATGCGCATATCGATATCACGCTTAATCGCGTTATCGTAAAGCACCTGAATCACATGAGCACCAACACCTGCGCCCCCCGTTGGACGGTGAGAGCGGTTAGCAGATGCGCCGCCCATACGGCCAACATCATTAAGATCGGCACCCATGGCGGTCATCCAATCCACAGAGCCTTTAGAGTGAGTCACTAACACATCAACTAAAGCAGGATCGTTAAGCTCGCGGCCCCCTTTCATGGTGTCTTTTCTCATCGAATCAACACTGTCTTCAATGCCCTTGGCTTTTTGTTGATCCGTCCAAGCGGCGTTCATGCCACCAGCAGCTAACTTAGCGTTACCACCGATAACAGGCTCCTTCTCAATAAGGATGACAGACGCGCCCTTATCGTGAGCGGCAACAGATGCAGAGAAGCCAGCTCCGCCAGAGCCAACAACGACCACATCAACAGTATCTCGCGGCGCGGCGGCTAATGCTGCTTCACGCTCTGATTTATCTTTTGCAAGTTCAGCGATACTTGGCTCATGACGTTCCCACTTGCCCACATAAGGCATATCGAAATCAAAGCTGTGGCAAGAGTCACAGTAGACCATAGATTTTTCATGAGCACTGTGACAAGAGGTACAAGCAACTTCGCCAGGGAAGTGAGAATCATGAGCATTGTAATGTTCATGTTTGGTCTCTTGTGCTACCTCCGCCATGGAGCCGTGACAGGAAACACACTGGGCATTTTCATAGCTAAGGTTATCGTTAGATAACTCACCATCAGCTGTATGACAAGAATCACACTCTTGGTTTTCAGCATGGAAGTCAGCAAGGTTGTCTGCCGCAGTTGCGTTTGCAACTAGACCAGCAGTTCCCAATAGCGTTGCCAAGTAGATGGCACTTTTTAGCTTTTTCATCACGTCTCCTAGTGCTCGTTAAAACAGATTCTTTGCTTTAATCGAGCCGTCATCTCTATTATTTTTGCTAGAGTCTCGCCGTATCATGGGTTGATATCGTCGCTCCTCTATTTCACACCAATTTTCAATGTTCCAGCCTCCTCTCTCAAGTTGGAACAGCAAACATCACCCTAAAATCAAGCAGGTCTCACAGCTCACTTTTTTCATCATGCAAAGGTGCATAGTTAAATTGGAGAGTATGCATTTTTGCATACCCTCTAAAGAGGTAGATCACAAAAAGTGCAGCAGCGCGCCAAGTGGTCATTAAGCCTGTCTTGTTAAAGATTAGTGGGCAGCATAGATAGGGAGATAATTGAGAAAATAATAGTGAAAAAATCTAAATTCGAGCCTGATGCCACATTTACTCAGCACGTGCTTTGATAAAATGAACGCCATGAAATATTTACTGTTTTTACTCTCTTTTACGCTTTTTACTCCGCTGTTTTCCTATGCAGATACTCAGCCAAAGCAGAGCATAGTGTTCGGTGTTCACTCCAAGACAGCTCCGCTTGAGTGGCGAAATAACGGCGTTGATCAAGGCTTTAATATCGAGCTAATGAATCGTATTGGCCAAATGTGTAACGCAAGAATTCTGACAAGGCGTAAAACCTTCCAGCAACTGCTGAGCGATGTTCACTCACCCGAGAGTGATATCGATGTCATCGCCATTGTCAGCCCTGTCACTATCGACAGAGACCTGAGTCAATCCGATCCCATCTATGCTACCCATGCCAAAGCCTATACTCTGCAGGGGAAAGCGTTTATTAATGGCTGGCATGATCTGGTTGGTAAACGTGTTGCTATCAAAAAAGGCGCATTTGTCGACGTTTATCTCTCAGGTCAAGAACAAGAGTTTGAGCGCATAGATGTCGATCTTTATGAAACAGGCTTCCAACTGCTTATAAAAGGTCAAGTCGATGTCGTTCTTGCTGAAAACTTTGTCGCCAGACGACTCCTGCCCTTCTACCCCTCGATCAGAAGCTCCAGTGATCCACTGATATATGGTGCTTTTAATTTTGTCACCAACGGTAAAAATGCGCCTTTAATGGCAAAAATTAATGAAGCCCTAAGGCAGCTCAAGCTGTCTGGTGAATATGACAAACTCGTCAATAAGTGGTTCGGTACAGGCCGAGAAAAAGTTGATCTGACGACAACTCAACAGAAGATGTTATGGCTGGCAATCTTAGTTAGCATTATCTCAGCGTTTGGCATGATACTCACCGCCTACATCAGTGCAAGTCTGCGCAAACGGACCCTATCTCTAAAATCAGAGCTGGTGCAGCGCCGTAAAGCTGAGCAGCAGATATTAAGTCTGTCTCAGCAGTTTCAATCCGTTCTTAATGGTATTCCACATGGGGTCACCATATTTAATCGTAGATGCGAATGTCTATGGAGTAATGACAAAAATAACCTGCTGCTAAAAAGCCCAGAGTTCCACTTTACCCAAGGTCAGGTATTTCAGCTCGATGACTCGTTAATCGAAGTGTTAAATGAGCAAAAATCCCTCACGGCTGATATGAGTTATCATGCTCAATATTGGCAACTGCAGATCCACCCTATTGCCGAAGATCAAGCCGTGATCCTGCTTGAGGAGACCACAGAGCAGCAAGCCCTGAGGCAAGCTAATAATGAAGCAAGTAGGTTAGCCTCTTTAGGTGAGCTCTCAGCAGGTGTTGCCCATGAGATAAACAACCCTACTGGGCTTATCATTCACTCTATCGCCTTTTTAAACCACGCACTTTGCGATCTAAAACCCGCAGCCCACCACTATACTCAGCAAAATCCATTTTGGTCTGTTGCGGGATTAGATCCTAATCAAGCCATCGAAGAGTTGGAGATAAGCTGTGCAACGATAGATGAGGGAGCAAACCGGATAAGTAGAATTGTGAGCGATCTAAAGTGTTATGCAAGACCCAATATCGCCAACAAACATAGGCCAATGAAACTGAATGAGGTGGTCACAGTATCGCTACGTCTCACTGCAAATCAGATCAAGTTATTTAATCTAACGACTCATCTTCAGCTGCCCGAGCCAGAGTTGATGGGGGATGCCCAGCAGCTACAGCAGGTATTGATTAATCTGATACAAAACGCGTGTCATGCCTCAAAACCTATATCAGACAGTATACCTAGCCTTATCACTATCGAAACCTATACCCGAGATAGCGATCACTATTTAACGATAACTGACACAGGTGCGGGAATGGATGACGCCACACTAAAGCGGATCACTGAGCCTTTCTTTACCACCAGACGTTCCAGTGGCGGTACAGGCTTAGGCCTGTCTGTTTGTAGCCGAATAATTAAAGAGCATAACGCACAGATGCAGATAAATTCACGCCTAGGAAAAGGCACAAAAATTAGCATTCGATTCCCCTTGATCACAGCAATAACAAAGCAAATGCCAGAGCAACAATCAGAGCAAGAGAGAACAGTAAGTTTGGAGACAGAGAGATGAAGTTAGCCAGAAACATTTTACTAGTCGACGATGAAGCTTCATGGTTAAGAACCCTTGCTCTAACATTAAACCGCCTCGTGCCGGAAGCACAGGTCGATACCTGTATCGATAGCAGACAAGTTATTGACCGTTTATCGGTAGAGGAGTACGCCTTAGTCTTGCTCGATCTAACCATGCCGTTCCACTCTGGAGAGACACTGCTGGAGATGATCCGCACTAGCTTTCCTAAGACAAGAGTCATTATCGTCACTGGCGTAAATGAGGTCGATACCGCGGTTCGCTGCATCAAAAATGGCGCCTATGATTACTTTATCAAAACTGACAAAGTGGAAGACTTAGCAAGAACCGTGCGTCGTGCACTTGAGGTTGTTGGATTAGAGCGGAACTACCTACGTATTAAGGAGCGCTTTTTAAGCCGGACTCTTGCCCAGCCCGAAGCCTTCAATAATATCTTAACCTGTGAACCAGTCCTACTCGATCAGTTTCGCTACCTTGAGGCAGTCGCCCAGAGCCCAGAACCCATCCTTATTCAGGGTGAAAGTGGAACCGGTAAAGATGAATTTGCACAGTCTTGCCACCAACTCTGCTGCAGTAAGGCGCCCTTTATCAATATCAACTTGGCAGGTCTCAGCACTCAAGCATTTGAGCTGCAGCTATTTGGTCAGATACACACTCAAGAGGATGGCCAGATCTCAGCACAAGCTGGCGTTCTACATCAAGTGGGAGAAGGGATGCTCTACTTAAATGAGATAGCAGAACTCCCCCTTGAAGCCCAAGCAAAATTGGTCGATGTAATTGAGCATAAACAATACTACCCTATTGGCAGTGATCGCTCCTATCCAGTAAAGTGCAAAATCATCACCTCGACTCAAAATGATCTGATTGCTCTTAACAAGTTAGGGAAGTTTCGCAGTGATCTACTCTACCGACTCTGCTCACACAAGATTAAACTTCCTCCACTAAGGGAGCGCAAACTCGATCACTCTATGCTAATCAACCACTTTATTGATAGGGCAGCGAAAGAGATGGGGTTAGAGAGCCCACTTCAGCCCACGAATCTAGCACGACAGCTAGCAGACTATGACTTTCCTGGAAACCTACATGAATTAAAAGGCATGGTGTTCGACAGTGTCAGTCGCAGTGATGGTGTTCAGCTCAACATCACCCCCTTTATGGAAGCGATTAATGAACAAAGAGGAGGGGTGGGCACATCCGAGAGCAAAATAGTCTTTCCAAAAACACTGCCTACACTGGCCGAGATCAGTAACACGTTAATCCAAGAAGCGATGAGCCGCACAGCAAACAACCAAACAGCCGCAGCTCAGATGCTGGGAATAAGCCAAAGTGCATTAAGTCGAAGGCTTACCAAGGAGAATTAAGCAGTGAGTACAGATTAAGATTGCTCTTCAGTATCTATGGGGAAGGTGATGATAAATTCAGTACCTTGCCCTGGGATTGAGCTGACCTGAATATCACCACGAAGCTTATGTGTCACTATGTTATAAACAATACTCAAACCAAGTCCACTGCCTCCAGAGCCTCGACGAGTTGTAAAGAATGGTTCAAAAAGACAGGAAAGATGATCTTGCGAAACGCCTTTACCATTGTCAGCCACTGTAAGCACTAAGTTATATTGGCACTGGGAGGCACAGATGGTTAACCTCCCCTCCTTCATACCATCAAATGCATGGATCATCGCATTCAACACTAGATTAGTTAACAACTGATAAAAATCGCCCGCATAGGAGTTGATGATGATCTCACTAGGGATCTCATTGATTATCTCAACCGGATATTTTTTTGTCTCGGGAGTTAAGCTCTTTAACAGTGAATCCACTAAGTCACGGAGATCAAATTTCTCCTTATGCAGGTTTGTTTGCTCTACGGCCACCAATTTAAAATTACTCACAAGAGACGCCGTGCGCTTTAAATTCTTATCCAGCAGAAAACAGGTATCTTTGATTTCACTGAGGTACTGATCAAAAACGACTTCAGTTAATGTACTGTTTTTATAGCACTCCTCTAAGATAATTAACTCTCTAAGAAACAGCGAAGAAGCGGTAATAGCAACCCCAATGGGCGTATTAAGCTCATGAGCAAAACCTGCCACTAGCCCACCTAGTGAAGCCATCTTTTCGGTCTCAACCAACTGAGATTGCATAGACTGCAATCGCTCCATTGACTCATTGAGCTCCTTATAACTCTCAGTGAGCGCTCGCTCTTTACTCTCCCTCAAACTAATCTCATGCGTTAAATCCCGAGTCCGCTCCTCGACTTGCTGCTCTAACGTCTCCCTTGCCAACGCGAGAGAATGAGTCATCTGATTAAAACTTAACGCCAGAGCATAACTCTCCTTTGTTCCTTGAGGAAAAATAGTACTTTTCGTGGTACCTGAAGCGATCGCCTGTGTCATCTCTATCATGGACTCAAAAGGTTTAGCCAACCAGCGACCTAAAAATCCCGACAGTAACAAGACACAGAAGATCACGACCAGAAACATAAATATACTCAGCCTTAATAACTCATGATATGCCGACATCACATCATCGAGATCTTCCTTTAGCACTAACCCCCATTGAACAGATGGGATATAGCGGGTTGCCGCGATCACTTGCTCCCCTCTGTAATCCTCTGCAAATACAACCCCTCTGAGACCAGATATCGCATTAGAGAGCGGTTTAGGTAACTTAAATACAGGTTGTAAGCCACCAATTTTAACTTCAGAATCATACTTAAGCTGAGCTTGATAACTGAAGTAACTGCCTCGTTTTGCAGCCACGACCACCTCCCGACTAGAGAGGTTTCCACTCACATCTAAAGTCACTCTCTGAATAATTTGGCTATCGACTTGAAGCACTATCACCCCAAGCAATTTTCCATCTAGCAATATTGGTGCTCCGATATAAGCGGTAGCTTGCTTTAACAAAGGTGAGTATTCAAAGCTGGAGGAGGATGACTCAAGAAAATATTTCGCTTTCTGTATTACCCCATGCAGGCCATGGGAGAAAGCCTCGCCTGGAAGCTGTTCTTTATCAAACTTATGTTTATCCGTTAAGGAAAAAATCACCTCCTCTGATGGAGTTATAAAAAGGAGATCTAGATAGCCATAATCTGTGTATTGCTGATAAACCTCCTGATAATCTTGTAATATCTCTAAATAGTCACGCCCCTCTCTGTCAACCTGGTAATGGGTCAATAACAGACTAAATAACTCTATTACTTCCGCTGACTGGGATAACGTGAAAGCATCGGCTATCCGCTCACTGATATAATCCTCCACCTCCTTCACTTTTTTATCAGCAAATTGTGATAGATGCTCCTGCTCCTGCTCTAATAACGTCTCTTTAAAAGAGGAAAGATAGAGAGCAGAGAGTAGAAACGTCGGTACCATAACACTGATAAGTAACCAGAAGAAAAGGACACTTGATAAACCAAATCGATTCATTTCAGCTCTAACTCCCTAAGTCTTTTTAGCCACTCCTGCTTCTTATGATAGGTAGGAAAAGGGCTCGGCCTAATGGGAGAGTCACTGGACCATACAATATCAAACTGACCATCATCACGAACTTGCCCTATTCGAACCGTTTTCCATAGATGTTGAGATAGCGCCTCAACCGATACCACCCCATGAGGAGCATTCAAACTCTGATGAGCTAAAGTGCTTCGTATTCTTAACGGCTCGAAACTAGCGGCAGACTTGACAGCTTGGGCCCATAACTTAACCCCAATATAGGTGGCCTCCATGGGGTCGTTTACCACTCTTTCAGCTCCAAACTCCCTCTTGAAAGCATCAATAAAGCGTTTGTTTTCATCACTTTCAATGCTTTGAAAATAGTTCCAGGCGGCAAAATGCCCCACCATTAACTCCTCTCCTATCGCCCTCACTTCTGGCTCTCCGATGCTATAGGAGAGCACTTTAACTTTACTTAGTGTGCTGATCCCTCTAAAGAACGCGATATTGCTGTCACCATTGATTGTATTCACCACAACATCAGGCTTAAGCTCCCCAATCTCCCTTAACGCTTCTGTAAGGTCGTTCGAGCCTAAGGGAATATAGGTCTCACCGAGAGGGGTAATACCACGACTTTTTAGTTGATCTTTAATGATCATATTCGCAGCCCGAGGGAAGATATAATCAGAACCAATCAGATAAACACGCTCACCAATGTTCTCCAGCGCCCAATGAACACTGGGAATTATCTGCTGATTAGGGGTCGCTCCTGTATAGATGATATTAGGTGATAGCTCCAATCCCTCATATTGCAAAGGATAAAACATCAAGTGATGATGCTCCTCAATCACAGGCTTAACCGACTTGCGGCAACTCGATGTCCAGCAGCCAAAAATGACCGCGACCTTATCAGTGGTGATTAACTTCTCTGCCTTAGCTGCAAATATATTCCAATCCGAGGCACCGTCGGCTAAAACAGGTTCAATCTTTTTACCCAACAAGCCCCCATCTCGATTAATCTCCTTTACTGCCAATGAGATAACATCAACAAGATCCCGTTCACTAAAAGACATAGTGCCCGTAATTGAGTGTAAGACGCCAATTTTTACTTTGGTGTTTTGTTCCCTATTACATGCCTGTAATGCAACCAATAACCCGATAATAAATAAGCATATATAGAAAGATAAGCGGATTTTTTTTAACACACTGTCTCCAAAATACTTAAAAGCGATTAATCTGTTTTACTCGCTTATTAATTTTGGCAGATAAGTGGAATTTAGCCATTTTACAAATGTTTAAATATGGGGAAACGAAGAGGGTAAGCTAATTAAAATCCAAAGTAATAGGCAATAAAAAAGCCCGTAGAAGAGCTCTACGGGCTAATACTAATCAATATAAATCATCGCGGTTTAGGCTTTAGCTGAAACCCTAGCTCCTTCTGCCGCAGCCTCATCATGCTCTTTCTCAGTTGAATCAACGATAGTTAACACCGCAGTATCCCCAACAACATTGCATGAGGTTAACACCATGTCGATCAAGCGATCGAGTGCAGCAACGATAGCAAACGCTTCAACAGGTAATCCCATCTGATGAATAAGAACACCTATCATCACCATACCGCCGCCAGGTACACCACCGGCGCCAACAGAGAGTAGGAAAATACTAAAGAGCAGCGCAGGCAGTTGCTCCATCGCAATAGGTGCCCCAAATGCATTCGCCACAAAGAAGATGGCGATAGTAATATAGATAGAAACACCACCCATATTCATGGTTGCCCCTAGCGGAACACCAAAACCAGCAACAGCACGCTTCACACCTAACTTGTCAGTCAAGGTACGCATGGTCACTGGAATCGTGGCATTTGAGCTGGCAGTAGAGAGAGAAAACAAGATCTGTTCACGGGTCTTAGCGCGGAACTCTTTGGCCGACACAGAGGTAAAAGCGCCAACAGCGATAGGGTAAACAATAAAGATCCAAGCCAATAAGAGACCAAGAATCACAAACAGGTACTCAAGCACACTAACAAAAATCTCAGCTTCTAGGGTCGCACCTAACTTAAGCATAAGAGCAAAAACACCGAAAGGTGCCAGCTGCATCACTACAGTGATCAGCTTCATCATTAACTTATTGCCCTCCTGAAAACCCTGCACCAGCAAAGGGACCGCACCACCAAGAGACTTTATCACTCCCCCAACTAGCAAGGCCATAAAGATAACCTGCAGCATATTACCCGAAGTAAACGCTGACACAGGATTGTTAGGCACAATATTTACGATCAGCTGAACAAGGTTGGGTAACTCGGTAGCTGTGATCACCGCTCCCGTACCGCCAGACATATCAACACCGCGACCGGGCTCTAACAGCAGTGCCACTGCGAGTGCTGCAAAGATGGCAACTAAGGTATTTATAATATAAAAACCGAATGTTTTTCCGCCCAAGCGGCCAAAACTCTTCAAATCTTTAAGCTCTAACACTCCACACACAATACTGACAAATACCAAAGGGACGACTAACATCATGATCATATTAACGAACATGGTGCCGACACCAGATGAAATCTCGACAATTGTACCGGAGAAGAATCCAATATCACCAAGTAGATATTGAATGATGGAACCGAAAATTAATCCGGAAAACAGACCAATAAAGATCCGTGTTGAGAGTGACTTAATCATTTACCTGCCTTCAAATTAGCATGTCTTGTTGCACGCCTTAAAATTTGCATGTCTATTTTGCATGCTTGAATTGAACATCAAATTACAGATGTTTTTTTAGTGGGTTAACCCAACTTTGGCAACGATAGTGAATCATGCTGGAGAGAATTTCAATGGCAATTGCCCCTTGCGATAAAAATACAAAAGCGCAACATATTCAAAGATCCTGATATAACATGAGATTGAGGAGATTATAAAATTAAATCAAAAGCCTACTTTTTACATTTCAGCTACAAATACAACAAATGATGGCTATACAAGCACCAAAATCCAGATTATAAAACCTTAAAGGAAAATATTAACAAGTAAAAACACCAAGCAATAAGCTGGCAGCAGTTCAACACACTGGTCAGCTAGGTGATAATAGCAGCTATGTAGCTTTTTTTGGCGATAAAAAAACCGATACAGGGATCACCAATATCGGTTTTAAACAAACTGCTCTCTATCCATAACAGGCTTAACAAACAGGGCCTATTACGCACTCGTCATTAAGCGAAGCCTAACTCAACATCGCGGATGATAAAGTTACCTGTATAAACGGGATCCGACTCACCGATAGGTTCCAGCTCAAAATAGTCTTTGTGCTCTTGCGGTAAGCCTTCATAACCGCAAATAACCTGATAAAGCCAACTCTCTCTATCCCAAGGAAGTTCATTACTCTGCAGATACTCCAATGCCGACTGGCTTCGCCCTGAGTCAATCACAGAGCAGAAATAACCATCTACCGCTAACTTAAGCGGATTATCTGGAATAGCAAAATCTTCGCTCTGACTGAGTGAAACAGACACATCATGCTCACGAACGACTGGCTCATGTGAGGTGCGACTAATCGCTTTAATCCGTGACACAATATCCAGCAGTTCAGGCTCATAACTTGTGTTATGCACATCCACTGCTGCTGGCGCTAAAATGGCTTCGGCACGATTAAACAGAGTGGGCAGCTGTTTATGGCTGACATGATCTGCCGGCTTATAGTCAGGATGTAGATCGGTATAAAGCAACCACCCTTTCAACAGACGAGTTCGACCTCTTATTTGACGGAAACGCCCAAGCAACTCAAGTAAACGCCCCTGAACCACGCTCAGCTCCTGAGTACAATCGCTCAAGGTCTCCTGTAGTGTTGTGACTAAAAGCTTACGCAGCTCTCTAATATCACCTGCGATTTCGCCAAGCTCACTAAACTGGAACATCTCAAGACCGTTGAGTAGCTCTGTTACCTGACTCTGCGCGAGCTCATTTTCACGTATTTTGGCGTTAATGGTGCCGACATAACCAAACTCATTATTGATCCGGCTCCAAAGTACGCGAATTGAATACCTTAACCCTTCGGTAAAGCTGTAAACATGCTCATTGAGATCCGCAAGATAAGCTTCTGACGCACCAAAATCGACATTGTGACGCGCCTCTTTATAGTGATCCGCTAAGGTCTTAATACTTGCTAAGGATGAGCCAACATTGGAGTCAATTTGACGATTACGCTCATCACTGAGGGCCTCTTCGAGAAGCGCTCTCACTGAGCGTTTAAGGCGTAACTCTTGCTCAGGCTCAGGTCGCCAGAGGATCTCAGCCTTACGCAGCTTCTCTATCGCAGCCCCATTCTCGCCATCTTCAGAGACAGAGCCCGAGAGATACACATCCATAATAAGATCAGCGTGTCGGCCTAGCTGCTTTAACAGCTTAACCCCAGCCTGATGTAGGTTAGTGCTCATCTTAAACCAGATCCCTTTGGGTCGCAGTTTCAGCTTGAGCTTCCAAACTCAAACCCTCAGTCTCATCGATAAACCGGATCACCTCATAGAGATAATCTAATTTACCCGTTGCGATAAAGATCTGCTTCTCAGCATTGGGTCTGGCCAGATAGCCAAGCTCCACCAAACGCTTAAACACCAACTTAATCTGGGCATCGACATTCGTACTGGTCGAGCCAAATAGCCGATAGTGACTTATTTTAGCCAGTTGTTCGCGAAACGCTGGCGTGTCTTCAATCCGTGTTTGCAGCTCAGTTAAGCGCACCGCTGCACCTTCAGAAAGTGGCGCATCTTGCCCGCTGGCTTCCTGAACTAGGACCAGCCACTCCACTAACGGGATAAGCGCATTACAGATATCTTTAAACTGAGAGGAGATCACTTTACGTTCACTGTCGCCCAACTGCTGATAACCACAGAAAAAAACCTCCCCCTCGCCCGCGGAACCGATAGTACGATTAATCTGATTTAGGTAGGTCTCGACCCGCTCACGAGTACTGGGATTTTTTAACGCACGCCAGCTCTCTTCATCGGTAGTACGGCAGATAAACTCGCCTTTTAGCAACCGTTCAATAATCGCACCCGTACCCACAACAATCGTCTCATTAACCTCTGACATTACACCGCCTCCCTTGCATTACGCTGGCTGAGTTTGGCAGCGATTGGATTAATTTGTGGCTTCACCACTTGAAGTTTCTTGGTCTGTTTGTTGATGATGTAACGGTTAGCAAACAGATTAAGCACTTCAGACTCTGGGTTAGGGAAGGCACCTAAAACAGAGATATTGTTATTTTCACAGGCATCAAAAATCTTCTTCACGTTACCGTGGTGTAAGGTGCCAAGCTCATCGATAGGCCAATGAATAGTCACATCGGCGCGGCCGCGCAGCAGGCGAGTAAAGGCCAGCAGGAACTTACATAGGATCAGATAAGCCATACCATGACTCGAAGACTCATTAAGTTGCCTATCGGTACGAATGACCAAGTCACTGTTCCCCTCTTTAAGCCTTAACTCAATCTCAAGTAGCTTAGCGATACCGCCTGACAGGGCAGCACGGCCAATAATATCTAGCGCACGACGCATACTGTTGGTGTAGTTCTCATCGGGAAGCTCACTAAAGCCATCAGCTTTCCACTGATGGAAGGCCTTAACAAACGCCTCTAGTTCAGGCCAGAACTCTAGCTCGCTGATCCGTGAACGGATCTTAACCGCAGACTCAGAGACGCCATCAAGGAACAACTCCTCACCCACTTCACGGGTAATACGGGCACTTTGAGAGGCGATACGACGATCAATATCCACCAAGACATCATAAAAAGCGGTCAAATCGACACCAAAGATACGTCCCTGCTCGCGAAGTGCGGTCATCGACTGCGGTACCATCACATTGAGTAACTGCTCAAGTTGAGGCACTAGCTTGCGGTAATCGAGAATACGGATCCCTTTATCATTTAGGAAGCTCGACTCTTCACGGGCTCGCTCCCACGTCTCAGAGAGACTCGATCCTGACTTACTAGCAATCACAGAATCAAAATGTTCAACGTACTGCTTCACAGAGCTCAATAAGCTATCACGCTTAAGCAGCTGGTCCTCACCTTGACGCAGACGCTCACTCAAGCCGCCTTGGGCATCATCTTTGCTGTTTGGCAGTTTAAGCTCGCTTAACTTACGCATCACACTGCGTAGTTTAGTCAGGTTCTCCGACGCCTCGACCTGAATCCCATCGGACTGTTTACGTTGGCTATCCAGTACCTGGCGCTGAGATTTCACCTCATTAGCCTTAGACTTAAGCTGCTGATCTATTTCTGAAGTGGCAACCTTAACCTTGCCAAGCTCGGTCTGCAGCTTAGGCTTACGATTAAGCCAGGTATGCTGATACCAATCATCATAGCGCAGCACTTCACTGCGACGCTGCTCAGCCTTGCTGATACTCGTTTCCAGATCTCGTATCTCTTGTTTGAGGGCAACAATCTTATCTTCATCGATGCCACGAGATTTAAGCTCACTCTTATACCACTGTTCACAGGCTTTCTGCTCGCTCTTAGCGTGAGCACGTCTCTGTTCGATATTGGACTTGATCTGATTGAGCTGATTATCCAGTGCCCCAACCACCTCTTGCCAGTAGGCATTCTTCTCCATTCTAGCTTCAAGGGCCTGCTCTTTTTGCTCCTCAAGCCACTCTTGATGCTGCTGTTTTAGCTGCTTTAGGTCGCTGTCTAAACGACTCAAGCTCTTCTGAGCATCGGCTTTGCGCAAGCTCAATGACTGATTTATCTTCTCCTGCTCACTGCGCTTGTCATCAAACAGTCGGCGCAGATCATCACGGCTATTCTTATAAGCCGTACGAGCAAAGGTCAGTTCACGGGTCAAGCCATCGAGCTCAGCGTTAATGGCCACTAACTGATCTTCAGCCTCAACTTGTAGCTCCTTAGCACTCTGCAACAACTCTTCAGCCTTGGCATGACGAATACGCAACTCCTGCTCGGATGCGGCATATTCAGGGGCATCAATCGCCTTAAGATCCAGTGCGATACCATAAAGGGCATCCACCTTTTCAGAAAGTGCTGAGGGGTGAAGGTCACTGCGATGCAGCAACTCAGGGTTAATCACCTTACCTAATGTCTCCTCCCAGTTTTGGGTCTCTTTACGCAAAAACTCAAGCAAAGTATGGGATTGTGGGAAGAGAATATGGTGTATCTCATCGAGTTCACTCTGACGCTCTGTGACTCGAATACCAGAAACACGCAGGGCTTCGTTGGCTTGATCTCGTTTGGCTCTGAGCTTACGCTCCTCTATTGTCAGTCTGTCGACCTTAGCGTTGCAGCTCTCCTGCTCCTCATCGGCATGGGTTATCCGCTCATCAAAGATAGCTAACGCCAACTTTTCCTCTTCGGTGTAGGTAACGCTGTCGACACGTACCTTAAGCTCAGCGGCAGAAAGCTTAAGTTGATACTCATCCTCATGGAATTTAGTGCGGCCTGTTTCCATCTGCTCGCGCCACTGACCATCTAATGCCTCAAGCTCACCACGTCCAAGTTCTCTTTGCTTATCACGGCTCTCACGGTGGCTATCTTGCTCTTTATGCAGATTTTCCAGTTCGCGGTTGAGCCCTTCACCAATCTTACTGCGGCGAGCATTGTAAGCCGCCTCAACATCTTGATGTTTCTCAGTTTGAAGCTTATGACGCTCAGTTAAGTTCTCTAAACTGCCACGCCAGTTAGGTAACTGCTCCAGATCCATCTTGGCCTGTTCAATATCAGCATCCAAGAAGTTTGCATGCTGCTCTTCGATAGCATCGAGCTCATATTCATATTTGGCCACGTCACCTTTGGCGGCAGAGAGATCTAGGTTAAGCTCATCGCGCTGCTCCTTCCACTCCTCATCAAGTGCCCTAAGCTGCGCATTTAATGCCTTTGAAAGATCCTGATGATGCTCCTGACGCTCAACCTCAGCGGTTTCATCTTGGCTGTAGCCACGTTTTAGACTGGCAAGACGCTGCTCAGCACTCAATAACTGATTGAACTCCTGCTCTAGTTTTTCAAATTCGGGACGGATCTGCTCAAAACCTTGGATAAGTTGACTGTCTCTAATCCATGCTTCAACCCTTTGCGGGTTCAGGCGAGAGCTAGGCGGGTTAACTCCATCCTCCTCTAATATGGCAGCGATCATCGACTTGATCGTCTCCATCTTGCCCTCTTTCGAGTGCACCGCTTTTGCAAGTTTTTCGATGTGGCGTAGCGAGTGTTCTGACTCACATAACGAGAACTGACGAGCATAATTACGCAGTTCAGTGCGGTTGCTACCAGTGCTTAACAGTGCGCGATCGTTTTGAATAATGGCTCTGAATTCACGGGTATTAAGCAGGTTAGTCACTGCAACTCCCGCACGCTTCATCTCACGACCCAGCTCAGCCATAGTGTGACACTGAACCATGTCGCCTAGATTCGACTTTATATAATCTTCAAGCTCAAACCCTTTGCCAATAAAGCGGTAGTTCACCCCTTTACCATCTCCAGCCGATGCCAGAACAGCTTGGTTTAGCAGACCATCGCTTCGCTTGTATTCATAGATAATAAAGCTCGTATCATGGGGCAGATACCAACGCTCGAAACTGTCACGGGTCGAGGGAACCACACGGCTCGGGTATTCGCCATAAAAGACAGGCACCAAACGCTGTAACGTGGTTTTCCCTGAGGCGTTAGTACCACAAATATTGGTATGTCCATCTAGGGCGAGTTCCACAACGCCGGGGAGGTGCGTATCGATAAGCACTATTCGATTCAAGCTTGGCATTTCTTTCCTTATCCAAACATTGCCTCATTGGAGGCGATATAACATCAAACTCTGGAGATGAGTGAGTTTCATTATAATTTCGTGTGTCTAAAATAGATCAAAGCGACACACTTAGCAATCGAGGGGTCTGTGCAATCAGCACAGGACTTCAAAAGCGAGATCATACGCTATTTCACGACAGAGCGTCGCACAAGGAAAGAGCAGTTAAACTCGGTGTATAAAGTGGGATTGCCGAGAGCAGGGCAAAATTCTAACTCTCGAGTTAATACCAATCAGTATAAAGATTTGATCAATGTCTTATACTGATTGGTACATCATTTAACTCGGTAACACGTCAGAGGGAGTACCCTCTAAATCCTTTTTATCAAACCTAGTGAAATAGCTTAATGTTTCCAAATAGATAATATGACGCAAGCCGATAATCGCGATCAAATTAGGAATCGCCATTAAACCATTCACGGTATCGGCTAGCAGCCAGATCATATCCAGATGAATAAAGGAGCCAAGGGCAATTAAGCCAAGAAATACTCCCTGATAAGCACGCAATCCACGCTCTCCCATCAAGTAATACCAGCACCGCTCACCGTAATAATGCCAGCCTAAAATCGTGGTAAAGGCAAAACAAACGAGTGCCACAGTCACAAAATATTGACCTACAAGCACAGAGCCACCGCTAGCAAATGCTGCGCTGGTCATCGCCGCCCCTGCAGTATCGCCACTCCACACACCAGTGATAATTAACACCAACCCAGTCATGGTGCAGATGATAATAGTATCGAAGAAGGTGCCGGTCATGCTCACAAGACCTTGCTCCACAGGCTCGTTAGTCTTAGCTGCAGCAGCGGCAATAGGTGCACTACCAAGGCCTGACTCATTGGAGAATACACCGCGAGCGATACCAATTTGTAGCGCTTGAGCAACAGTAGCGCCAAGGAAACCACCAGCAGCCGAAATGGGAGTAAAGGCTGAATGAATCACCAACTCAAACGCTGGAAGGATCTGTTCTGAAAAAGTAATCAGCACCCAGAGACAAGCTAGTACATATCCCAGTGCCATAGTGGGTACTAACTTTTGCGCCACGTTAGCGATACGTTTTACCCCACCTAAGGTGACTGCGGCAACCAAGATGGTCAGTACCAATGAGGTAGCCCAAGCGGGCACATGAAAAGCGATGGTTAACGCATCGCTGATCGCATTAACTTGGGCAAAAGTGCCTATCCCAAAAAAGGCGACCCCAACGCCAAAAATAGCAAACAGCTTAGCTAGCCAAGATAATCCCAAACCGCGCTCAATATAGTACATGGGGCCACCGGCTATCTGTCCCCGAGCATCTGTGGTGCGATACTTAACTGCGAGCATACATTCTGCATACTTAGTTGCCATACCGAAAAAGGCTGCTAACCACATCCAAAATAGTGCCCCTGGGCCGCCAATTTTAATTGCAGTGGCCACACCAACAATATTGCCGGTACCGATTGTGGCTGACAGTGCAGTACACAGTGCAGCAAAAGAGGATAAGTCCCCCTTACCATTAGCTGGTTTAAACAGTAAGCCCAGTGCCATAGGCAGCTTAAAGACTTGGATAAGTTTCAGTCTAAGGGTGAGGTAAAGGCCGGTTCCAACCAATAAGCACAGGGTAACTGGTCCCCAGACAATGGCGTTGATATCGGCTAAAAGCGCGTGAAAATTCATGGTATTCCTCGAGTATTAAACAACAAGTCTCTTTTAATAAGAGTCATTAATAATCGGAGGAGGAAAAGAAATGGCTGTTGCTGACACTAGCCGGTTGCAACGAGCGATTAAGTCGACCTAACAATGAATGAGGTCAAAAAGACGCAGCGACAAACGACAGTGACTTTATGTAGTTATAACAATAACTAACACAGTCATCCTCTCCTCTGTCCTTTTGCCTGAGCGTTTCGCGTTTGCCATTTGGGCTAACACTTTCGCCTTCGGCGCTGTGTGACAGTTAAGTTGACGAACACTTAGCTGCTCACAGTCTCTCCAGAGGCTCGTCCAGTAACAGTCCACGCCAATCACAATTGGCACCTGAAAGAGTATTTAGACCAAATCAAACAGATCTAAAGTTGCCTCGTCGGTGTGGGGGCAATTCCCCACTCTCCTGCTACCTTCATCCGAACGGATCTCCCTATTCAATCAATAAGATTAAAATCGGGAAGGCGCACAGAATGCAGTAATAAGCTAGCTTGCTCAAGCCACTTAGATCACACTTTTGGTTTAAGGGAGCACGGATGCACTTTTTTTAAACAAAACAAGGTTGTTGAGGGGGTTGCAAGGTTAAAGTCTGGATGGAAAGACGTTGAAAGGTGTCACCCCGAGATAAGCTCAGAGTGACAAAGTATGAATATCAATCAGTAAAAAGCGGTGAATCAAAAGCTCGTTCTGCGCCCTTCATAGGTATCGCACATCTCTTGCACTTTATCCGCTTCATAGGGACGAAGTCCGCTCATAACTAATGTTTTCACACCTGTTCCCACTAAAGTATCGCCACTGTGCAGTTCAAACTTCAGGGTCACATTGCCGCGCTTACCCTCGACCACTAACTCCTGTTCAACCAAAGATAGCGTCACTTGAGTGAAATCGAGTGTCGTCAGATCGAAAGACATACTTTCATAGATAACCAAAGGACGAGCAGGGTTAATCATCACCTGATGTTGCTTCATCATAGGCACGAGCACATGGATAAAGTTCAATCCTGAAAAGGCCACATAACTACGGATAAACGACTCTATTTGGGTTCCACAGTTTCTGTTCTCACCCTGTCGCTCAACATTCAAATAAAGCTTATCTTTATCGTCATGGATATCAAATGCATCGCCAATCGAACCAGGAAACTGCAATTTCACACCATCACCAACCATACCTTGGAAGGTAAAGCTCATCTTTTGGCTTAGGCCATACTCACCTAAAACCAAAGAAAATAGCAGGTCGCCGGGTACACAAAAGCGCTTTGCGCCCACGTCATGAATTGGGTTGAAATCCTGAGCCACAACCTTTGCAAAATCGCTTGCCTGAGAAGGAGTTACTGTGACTGTTTGATTTTCTTTTTTAAAGTAAGGCGTTAGAAACATATTCACTCGATATAATTATAAATATTCCCAAGCTTATCCAAGACAAAAAATAGAGATTGCTTAGGTAGAGATAAAATAGTGGCACAGTGTATAGCAAAAGATTGAAAACACTCACCCGATGACTTACTCCTTAAAAAAATATCACCAACAATACCGACGTTAACAAATGTAAAGAATAACGCCGTTAAGTTAATTTTAATGAAGTGGGAATAGGATGTGCACACAAATGATAATCAATCCCATTAACATTAAGTGGGATGGTTCGACGTTCATACCTAATACGGAGCACCTAATGTCACACCGTACGACGCTATCTTTAAGTCTAATTTCAACGGCACTCTTTACAGCACTTTCACCTCAGGTCATAGCGCAAGAGATAGACTCTCAAGCGACCATTGAACAGATAAGTATCTTCGGTGAACGTAACCCACTTAATACCGTTCCTGGCAGTGCACATCAAATTGGCCAAGCCGAGTTAGATACCTTCAAATACACAGATATCATGCGCACCCTATCCAGCGTACCTGGTGTCTATATTCAAGAGGAAGATGGTTACGGTTTAAGACCCAATATAGGTATGCGTGGTACTGGCCAAAACCGTTCAGAAAAGATCACCATCATGGAAGATGGCGTACTGGCAGCACCAGCACCCTACGCCTCACCTGCCGCCTATTACTTTCCAACTCCAGGCAGAATGCAGTCTATTGAGATCCTAAAAGGTAGCTCTACCGTCAAATATGGTCCAAGAACCACAGGCGGTGTACTCAACATGATCTCTCGTCAGATCCCTGAAGAGGAGTTAGCTGGCCAGCTAGATATTGCGGCAGGTCAAGATGGCTTTGGCAAAATACACGCTTATGCTGGTGGTCAAGGTGAGCGTGTCGGCGCCGTAGTGGATCTCTACCGCTATCAAGCCGATGGGTTTAAAGATATCAATGGCGTTGGTGGTGACACAGGCTTTGAGAAAAATGATGCGCTGGCAAAAGTGAGCATTCGCTCAGCTGAGGGCGCTCAATATGAGCAGATAGTCGAGTTTAAACTTAAATATTCAGATGAAGTATCCAACGAAACCTACATGGGGCTAACCGATGCTGACTTTGATGCAACCCCCTATGCACGTTACTCTGCTTCGCAAAAAGATGTAATGAATACCGAGCATAAACAGCTGCAGATCAATCATATCATCGATTTCAGCGATAACCTCACCTTAGGCACAACCGCCTATTACAATGACTTTGCCCGTAACTGGTATAAAGCCGATAAAGTAGACGGCTTAAAACTGAGCAAAGGTGGTGTTGAGGCTGCATCAGCGTTTGATAAAAATCCAGCATCTGCTCCAATGGATGTGCGTGTTAAAGCAAACAACAGAAGCTACATCTCACAAGGTATTCAAACAGAGCTTAACTGGTACCTAGATAATCACGACCTTGCCTTTGGTGCACGTTACCATGAAGATGAGATGGACAGATTCCAGTGGGCCGATCATTATGCATTAGATGCTAATCAGGTAATGACTCGAACCGAAAGTGGCCTTCCAGGTAGCGACTCGAACCGCATCGACAGCGCAGAAGCTATTGCGCTCTACGTTCAAGATAAGATCCAGCTAGGCGATTTTAATATTACCGCAGGACTTCGCTATGAAGATGTGAAGACCAACCGTACCGACTGGGGTAAAGAGAACAGCGGACGTGATGGTGAGCCAAAGAAAGATATTGATAACAGTTTTTCAGCAACCTTGCCTTCACTTTCGGTAACCTACCAGATAAACAGCGATCTGCTGGTATTAGCTGGTGTTCAAAAGGGCTTTGCTCCGGCATCTCCAGGCAATGCTGATAAAGTAGAAGAGAAGAGCTGGAACTATGAAGCTGGTGCCCGCTATAACAGTGGCGAATTTAGTTCAGAGGCGATCTTTTTCTACAGTGACTACAGCAATATGCACGGCGAATGTACCGCTTCTAAAGGCTGTGATGATGAAAATATCGGTGACCAATACAATGGCGGTGAAGTCGATGTTAAAGGGTTGGAGCTAAGTCTTGGCTATAGCTTTAACACACAAAACGATATCAGCTTCCCAGTAAAACTTGCCTATACCTATACTGACGCTGAGTTTGCCAACAGCTTCGATTCAGATTTCGATCCTTGGGGCAACGTTGAGGAGGGTTATAAACTTCCCTATATAGCAGAAAACATGCTTTTTGCATCAGCTGGAGTTAAATCTGATAACTGGGAACTAACGTTAGCCGCACGTTACACCGATGATATTCGTACTAAAGCTGGCGAAGGTGAGATTGCTCAAGAGAACCTAATCGAAGCTAAAACTATCGTCGACCTATCGGGCCGTTACTTTATCAGTGAAGCACAGGAGCTTTACCTCACAGCTGAGAACCTTTTCGATAAAAAATATGTCACTTCGAGAGTATACGGTTCCAACTTTGTAGGTAAGCCTATGACAGTCTCTGTCGGCTATACGTATAAATTTTAATCAAAATTAACTGAGCATGAAGTAAATCTTAAAATTATATTAAATTTTTTTATTCCCTTAAAAAGGTGAGCATTATGCTCACCTTTTTCATTTCAAAAAGAATATCCCTCTACAAAACATAATCTTACTCGAACTAGCATCATCCACCTTTCCCCACAAACTGATTTACACTTGATTTACATTTGTTGATCTTAATCAAAAACTGAATGATAACAATTTGCATTATCGAATCCAGTTGTTAGAATTCAGCCAAATTTAATAACCCTTACATAACAACAGGGAAAAGAATGATGATGAAAAAAACATTACTTGCAACAGCCTTAGTTGGTCTTTTTGCCAGCCAAAGTGCTGTAGCCTCTGATGAAACAAAAGAGCTACGTAAAATTATTGAGCAGCAGCAGAAAGTACTTCAAGACCTAGAGCGTCGACTTGAAGCAACTGAAAATCGTGTCGAGAAAACTGCTGATGTAGTTGAAGAGGTTGCCGAGTCAAAAAGTGCAACAACTATTGGTGGTTACGGTGAGCTTCACTATAACAACATCACTAATAACGACTCAGGTGAAGATAATAAAGCTATCGATTTTCACCGTTTCGTACTTTTCTTTGGTCATGAGTTCACTGAAAGCACACGCTTCTTCTCAGAGCTTGAAGTTGAACACGCCCTTTCAGGCGATGGTAAGCCAGGTGAAGTCGAACTTGAGCAGGCTTATATCGAGCATGACTTCAACGAAATGTTCACTGGTAAAGCCGGTCTATTCTTAGTTCCAGTTGGTATCATCAACGAAACTCACGAGCCACCAACTTTCTATGGTGTTGAGCGTAACCCTGTTGAGAAAAATATCCTACCTGCAACTTGGTGGGAAGCCGGTGCAGCACTTAATGTTAAAGCTGCTCCTGGCCTAGCATTTGACGGTGCCGTCACCAGTGGTCTTGAAGTGGCTACTGAAGGCAGTAAAGCTTATAACATTCGTAGCGGTCGTCAGAAAGTTGCAAAAGCCAATGCTTCTGACCTTGCATACACAGCGCGTGTAAAATACACAGCAGTGCCGGGACTTGAGCTTGCAGCAACGGCGCAATATCAATCAGATATCACTCAAGGTGCAGCTGGTGTTGATACCGCTTCTGCAACCATGTTAACGGCACATGCTATCTACAGCATTAAAGGTTTTACCGTTAAAGCCCTTTATGCACAGTGGGATATCGATGGCGTTGAAGCTGAAGCACTAGGTCGTGATGATCAAAGCGGTTGGTACATAGAACCATCATACCGTTTCAACGACAGCTTCGGTCTATTTGCTCGTTATAACCGTTACGACAATGAAGCTGGAAGTGCTGAAGATACAGAGATCACTCAAACTAATCTGGGTGTGAACTACTGGTTACATGAAAATGTGGTATTTAAAGCTGACTATGAAAAAGTGGGTGGCGCTAAAGATGCCGACGGTTTCAACCTAGGTGTAGGTTACCAGTTCTAATCTGCTAAACGAGTTCCTAGGACCTAGGTTTAGGTTCTAGGTTCTAGGTCCTTTTCCCCAAACTCAAAGGCCTAGGAGCTAAACGTTTTTATTACTGAGCATGAGCATATGATGAAACCTCTCCAAACACTGATCTTCATTGCTGCGTCAATACTGAGTATTGCTGTTCTGGCTAAGAGCCAATACCAAGCCCCTCAAGACTTTATCAGCCAAGCCTTTAACGCTCCTGCTCCTAAAGCGAAAGTTTTCTGGCTCGATGATGAAGCCCAAAAGGTGATTGAAGAGATCTTATCTCACAAATTTAGAAAGATGCGGATCCGCTACTGGCAACAGGAAGGAGAAACAGTCTGGATACTAAATGAGATAGGTAAAGAAGCGCCAATCACAGTGGGGATTCATATCAAAGACCAACAGATAGCCCAGACAAAAGTGCTGATTTATCGAGAAAGTCGCGGTGACGAAGTGCGCCATGATTTCTTTACCGATCAATTTAAAGCCGCCAAGCTCAATGAAGATCTCAAGCTAGACAGGCATATCGATGGGATCACCGGAGCCACTTTATCTGTCAGAGCCTTAACTAAGCTTTCCCGCATTGCCCTTTGGCTAGACTCACGGATAAGAAGAGAGATCACCTGAGCAGAACTGATGCATTAAAGCATCCTTAGTAAAGAGGGGGATTAATAAAGAGTGGTTTCGTTAACTGCACATGCTTGTTATGATCTGTGCCAGACAGAGTTAAAACAAGAACAATAATGACCCGTAAGCATCATCTATCCGGTAGAAATAGCACAAGCTTAATGCTCAAAAGACAAGTCCGTCCCTGGCACAGATGGCTAGGAATATTCAGTGCGGTTTTTGTCTTACTGATCGCTATATCTGGCGTATTAATCAACCACAGTAACCAGCTATCTATCGACAGCGCCCATGTAAAACAGGCATGGTTACTGGACTATTACGGCATCAAGACACCATCTAATATCCACATTTACCAAACAAGTCCACTGCTTGCCAACTCGGACAATCTAGTATGGGTAGATAAACACCTTGCATTGGAAGCAGACTCCGCCATTCGTGGCATCGTTCCCTTCGACGACATGCTCATCGCTATCGACAATAGCAATCTATACCTTATCTCCAATGAAGGAGTGCTGCTTGAGAAACAAGATATCACCACAGGACTCCCCTCAGGACTTACCGCTATCGCCAATGATGGACAGATATGGTTAAACACTAACAGTGGTAGCTATATGGCTGATAGCGATCTTATTGAGTGGACTGCAGCTAAGCCATTCGCTCCACTCCCTTGGTCTACGCCATTAACTGAAGTTGGCAATGATTCTGTCAAATCAAGCGCTCAAATAGTCTCGCTTCAAGCCCGCTCCCATCACCTCACTTGGGAGCGGGTTTTACTCGATATCCACAGTGGCCGCTTCTTCGGTGCTCTAGGTCCCTGGTTTATGGATCTCGTCGCACTGGCCTTGATCATCATGTCCATCTCTGGAGTCTATTTATGGATACAGCACAAACCAAAGCGGGTTAAATCAAGGTAATACCTATTCATTATAAAAAGGTGACTGCTCTATTAATCGTTTAACGCTTTATACCGATTAGTATAAGAGCATCACCTTAAGCCTGTTTATTTAAGCGCAATACACTCAACTACCAACCTTCCCTTGTAAAAGTTTTACCTAGATCACAAATCGAACATTTTCCCCTCTCCCCCCTCGCATTGCTCATTATTTGAGCCTAGACTTGCCGCCCTTTTAATCTTGGACGTACGATTTAATGAAACAGCGCCTAATCGCCTGGGCACCTGTATTTTTACTGGCACTCACCGCTTTTGTTTTTGTCTCCACAGAGTTTGTTCCTGTGGGGCTTCTGGCCGCTCTTGGCCAGAGTTTTGGTATGAGCGCGATTGAAGTTGGCCCTATGCTAACGGCCTATGCCAGCGTTGTCGCACTTGCATCTTTACCTGCTGTACTGCTGTTTGCGCGATTTGAACGTAAAAAGTTACTACTTGGGTTAATGTCAGTCTTTATCGTCAGTCACGGCATCTGTGTCTGGGCCCCAAGTTATGAGATCCTTCTATCAGGTCGTGTCGGCATCGCTTTCACTCATGCACTGTTCTGGGCAATAGCCCCTGCCCTCGTCGTGCGACTCGCCCCTAATGGACAAGGTCCACAAGCCCTGAGCATCTTCGCAACAGGCTGTGTTTTGGCGCTTGTACTTGGTATTCCCCTAGGACGAGTGATTGGACAGTTAGTTGGATGGCGCACTATTTTTGCTTTAATCGGCTTACTCACATTAATCATGATGTTACTGCTTTGGCGCGGGCTGCCAACACTGCCTGCAACCCATGGCGGTAGCTGGCGTAGTCTGCCCGCTTTAGTACGTAATAAGGCACTGCTCTGGCTATACTTACTCACCATAGTGTTAGTAACAGCCCACTACAGTGTTTATACCTACTTAGAGCCTTTACTGCAGGAACACTTTGGGTATTCAGCGAATATCACTACCATGATTTTGCTTATCTTTGGTGCTGCAGGATTAATTGGTAGTGCGCTTTTTAGTCGCTACCAAGCACGTCATGCTCAACAGCTATTAACCCTAGCTATCCTCTCTTTAGGTAGCTGCATGGCAATCTTGCCATTTATTGCAAACCAGATCTGGTTACTGCTGCCTTTGTCTATTTTATGGGGAGCAGGCATGATGCTGATGTGCCTGTCACTGCAATCAAAAGCACTGAAGCTGGCGCCTAATGCTACCGATGTCGCCATGGCGATCTACTCAGGCTTATTTAATGTAGGAATTGGCGGTGGTGCGCTATTGGGCAGTATCATAGCAGCAAGATATGGCGTCGTAGAAAATGGTAACTGGGCAAGTATCTTAGTTCTCCTTGCTAGTGTGCCTCTGTTTTACCTGCTTAAAGCACGGCGACAAGAGATGGCTCATTAAACAATACGCCATATCAGTAAAATACTGCCGTTATTTATAGCTCTGAATTTATAGTTCTGAATTTATAGTCCTGAGACGAAAAGGGCTTGTTATCCAACAAGCCCTCCTAATACCAATCGGTATATGATTAACCTCCAGTCAACTTCTGCCACCAAGACAAAGGTTCACCGCAGTTTCTAGCGGGATGATAACTGGCTTCCAATGCAGGCAGTGCGATAGAGTTTTCACAGCCCGCCTCTTTAGCAACACCGGTTGTTTTGTCAAAGTGGCCATTGACCACCCCACTGATTAAAGGGCGTCTTAGACTGATTGGTGGTCGAGTACCGAGAAAGTCTTGATAGACAGCCATGGCGCCACTACTGCCATAAAGACCTGTTTTACCGTTGTCATCACGTCCAACCCAGATGGCAGCGACATTACGCTCATCAAATCCAGCAAACCAGGAGTCGCGGGAGTCATTACTGGTCCCAGTTTTACCTGCCAAGGTCACATAGGGGAAGGCCTTTCCAAGCCTGCTTGCCGTACCGGATTTAACCACTTGGGTCATGGCATATTGCACCAGATAGGTGGAGCTTGGATTCAATGCTTGATCCTGCTCAACACGCGCCACAGGCAGAGGGTTATTCTCCATATCCAGCACAGCCGTCACCGATGATAAACGGCGATAACGCCCGTTGTCCGCTATGGTTTGATAGACCTGAGCGACCATCAGCGGTGAGCCATTAACAGCACCTAACAGCATAGAGGGATATTCACTTATTTTATCTCTCCAGCCAGATTTATCGAGCGTGGTCGCCACACTGCTGACCCCCATCTCCATACCTAAATTGACCGTAGGTACGTTAATTGACCTCTTAAAGGCGGTCAATAGTGGTACTTCACCTCTAAACTTCTTATCCACATTCTTAGGTGACCAGGTCTTACCATGGCCGTTGTTCAGGGTAATAGGTTGATCCTTAAGTGGCGTCGCTAAAGTATATTTAGCAGGTTGATTCAACGCGGTCGCATAGACAAAAGGTTTGACTAGTGAGCCGATTGGACGCCTGATCTCTACAGCGCGGTTATAGCCTTTATAACTCGGCACTTTATCCCCCACCATGGCTGCTATACCTGCCGAATATTTATCGGTAACCACCATACCCACTTGCAATATCTTGTCATTTTTTCCTAGACGGGCCATGGTCTTTTTCACCGCTTTTTCAGCCGCTTCCTGCGCCATAGGATCCAGCGTTGTATAGACCTTAATACCCGACTGTTTTAACAAAGAGTCGCCAAAGCGTCTGTTAAGCTCATGCTGAACCACGGCGAAAAATGCAGGCAGCTTTTGATGGACAGGTTTGTCGGCACTTCGAAGACCTAAAGGCGACTCAACGGCAGCAGTATACTGCTGCACATTAAGCTTACCGTCCTCCATCAAGAGGCGTAGCACTAGATCGCGGCGGCTTGCAGCCCGCTCAGGATAGCGCCAAGGGTTGTAGTAAGAGGGGCCCTTTATCACAGCGACCAAGAATGCTTGCTGCGGCAAAGTTAACTCAGCAATGGGACGACCGAAATAGAACTGAGAGGCCAGTCCCATACCATGTACTCCACGGGCTTTATCTTGTCCCATGTACACTTCATTAAGATAAGCCTCTAATATTTCGTCCTTTTCATAGCGAAAATCGATGATTATCGCCATCAAGGCTTCCCGAATTTTCCGCACTAACGAGCGCTCACTGGAGAGGAAGAAGTTTTTCGCCAGCTGTTGCGTTAACGTTGAGCCCCCCTGCACTGTGCGCCCCGCACTGATATTCACCAGTGCGGCACGAATAATGGCAAACGGATTTACGCCATGATGTTCATAGAAGCTGCGATCTTCCACCAAGATCAGTGAGTCGATAATAGACTGAGGCATCTTAGTGGTCGGGACAAACAGACGATCTTCTCCATCGCCAGTAATAATACGGTCAAGCAGCACAGGTTCGAGATGAAAAACCGCTAACTGACGATTATCTGTGTTCCTTGCTACCGAACTTACCCCTTGTTGATCAAAAGTGATCATAACCCTCTGCTCAGCTTGGGCTCCTTGAGGATGCAGGAAGGGACGACGCCACAAATCTACCCGAGTTTTAGATGCAGAGAACTCACCCACTTGCCTTGGGTTAGCCACTTTGCGATAACCCAGCAATTTTAATTCAGCAATTAACTGACCGTGACTCACAGCTGCGCCAGGATAAAGGGCCATTGAGCGGCTAAACACTTGAGCAGGTAGGTGCCATTTCTGCCCCTCAAATTTTCGAGCTATTACTTGATCTAGGTAGATGCCGTAGCTCAACACGCCTACAAATAAGATCAGGCCTAGCTTCCAGCTGATAGACCAGATCCGTCTGCCTATACTTGGTGAGCCTTTACTGGCACTCTTTGCTTTGGCTGCACGCTTTTTGGCTGCTGGCTTTTTCGCTCCAGATTTAGGAGCCGCTTTTTTACGCGCAGGTTTCTTTGAAGTCTCTTTATCTGTCATCTTTATTCCGAAAATAGATCTTGTCGCTAAGGCTATTGGTGACAAACGGCCTTAAAAAATAATGCATAGTGCGTCCTTAAGTTATTTCAAAGAGCACTTATCAAACCTGAAAACGAATCACTTATCGCTTACCTTAAACACTACTCACAACTTGTTCTATCCCTTTACAAATTCTGATTTAAGGTCTTCTTTTTAGTAAAGCGCGTCGGCGTAGTATTAGCTGGGTCATCAGGCCAAAGGTGTTTCGGGTATCGCCCCTTCATCTCCTTTTTCACTTCAACATAGGGACCTTGCCAAAAACTGGCCAGATCCGCCGTCAAAGCAAGGGGTCTATGAGCAGGAGAAAGCAACTCCATGGTGACTGTTAGCTTACCATTGGCTAATACAGGGCTTTGAGCCATCCCTAATGCTTCCTGAAGACGCACACTGAGCAAGGCCCTTCCTGCATCATCATAGGTGATCCCTGCTCGAGTTCCTGTCGCCATAGGCCAGTGAGTAGGAAAAAGAGTCTCTAGCCGCTGTTGAGCACTCCACTCAAGCTGATTAAGCAGCAGAGTATAACAGTCAAGAGACCTCAATTGTGACAAGCTTTTGACATCATTGAGATAGGGGCCAAGCCAATCCGCTAATGTATCGATAAGCTGGCCATGACTGATATCTGGCCAAGCCTGGTCTGGGTCGAGTGTCGCCGCTAGCATCAACCTGTTCTGCAGCTGCAACGCCTTGTCATTCATATTCAGCAAACCTAAGCCTTTATTGCGAAGCTGCTCAAAAATAGCCAACTTTATCTGCTCAGGATCTGGCTTAGTTAATGCCGACTTACTCAACACTATCTGGCCAATACGCTGTTGAGATTCGGCATAAAAACGCCCTTTAACCTCATCCCAACCACAATATTCCTGCTTCTCAACTAGAAATTTAAGCCGACTTTTAAAGGAATCGACATCGATTTGAGCCGCTAAGTAGACCCGACCACTCGTGCGCCCCTCACTCTCTTGAAAGTCTGCCACCACCAACCAATCAGCCGAAGTAAGTGCATCATGCTCAGGCAAAGTAACACCGGTACCATTGGCCAATAGGTAACCGGAGACGCCGCGGCTTTTTGCCACTCGGTCAGGAAACGCCAAGGCAAGCAGGAAAGCGATATCTTCATTACAGGCATGGGTGATACAAGCTAGGAGATCTGTATTAACATTTAATCTCCTCATCCATTGGCGTATTTGCTTCCCAGACTCTCCTTGAACTGCCTCTCTTAGATAGCCACTAATATCTATACCGTGTCGACCACGGGTGCGGGACTCCAACACCCCAGCAAGAATACAGGCTAGCCCCACAAGCTCTAGATGCGTCCCCTTGGTCAGTGATTTAGCTTTAAGCAACATATGAGCTAATCTAGGGTGGCAACCCAGCTCATAGGCTTGCTGGCCATGGGGTGTTATTTTTCGCTGTTTATCTACGACATCAAGCTGTTCCAACAACTGCCAAGCCGCATTTTCATTTGGTTGGGAGGCGGTAGTTAGCATAGGTAACTCATCGAGTGCTTTGACTCCCCAGCAAGCGCCATCGAGCACCATAGGGATAAGATCTGAGTGTAAGATCTCAGGTTCATCAGCCTTAAGTAATCTTCCTTGCTCCTCTTGACTCCACAGACGCAAACAGTAACCGGGGGCCAAACGCCCCGCACGTCCCGCCCGCTGGGCAGCCGATGCCTGACTTATTCGCTTAAGAGATAAACGAGTGACCCCTGTTCTGGCATTAAAACTTGCCTGACGCTTATAACCTGAATCAACCACCATAGTGATCCCTTGGATGGTCAAACTCGACTCAGCAACGTTAGTTGAGAGCACCACTTTACGTTTGCCATCACTAGGCTCAGCAATCGCTTTATCCTGCACTTTAGGTGGCAAGCTGCCATAGAGGGGACAGATAGAGAACAGGTTAAGATCCAAGCGGCTAACCAGAAACTCTTGCAATTTAACAATCTCACCCTGTCCAGGAAGAAACGCCAACAAAGAGCCATGGGAATATATCCCCTTCTCATCTCCCAGTGTGAGTAGCTCAACAATCACTCTGCCCATATGCTCAATCCAATGATGGGTAGAGCGGCCTTGTTGGGACGAAGTGCTTGCACGGTAAGCCAGTTCTACGGGAAAGCTTCTCCCCTCACTTTTAAGTGAAATAGCGTTAGGCATAAGTTCAGTTAAAGGTAGGCCAGATAGCGTGGCTGACATCGCTAAGATCTTCAAATCTTCACGAAATGAGCCCTGTATCTCCAAGGCTAAGGCTAGGCCGAGGTCTGTGGTCAAGTGGCGCTCATGGATCTCATCGAAGATAATCATATCGATCCCATTTAATTCGGGATCTTGCTGGATCATACGGGTTAACACCCCCTCAGTGACGATCTCTAAACGGGTCGATGCTTGACTGCGAGACTCGCCACGAACCCGATATCCCACATCTTCTCCCACCTGACAGCCACGCTGTGAGGCGATAAAGTGAGCCACACTTCTTGCAGCCACACGTCTGGGTTCAAGCATAAGGATTTTCCCCTTCAGCTCATCCCAATCGAGCATGGCCAAAGGTAAGGCTGTGGACTTTCCTGCACCGGTAGGCGCCTCTAATATGACTTGGTGATGTTGGCTAAATGCCTCTCTCAACGGAGTAAGCAGGCTTAGAACGGGTAACTGATCCAATCGGGGGCGTATCTCAAAAACACTTTGCCCCAGTGTACTAACGATCGCCAGATAAGTGAATGAACATCTGCATAAGTTCACTTATCTGAAAATGATGTTATAACTGAAGAATTAGAACGATAAGTGCCCTGAATTATGAAACGATTATTTCTCGGTATTGCACCGACTCAAACTCAAAACAGACAGCTGTCGGCCCTACAGGCTGGGCTATCACTTGATGGTAAAAGCATCTCGCCGAAAAACTTTCATATGACTTTGGCCTTTCTTGGACAACTTGATATACACCAACAGTTCAAATTGCAGCATAAACTCGACATTCTCCATGCTTCAAAAGCGTTAAGCTGGCCAAGATTTACGGTCACCTTAGACACATTAACCCTTTGGCGAAAACCTCAGATACTCTGTCTATCTGGAAAAATACTCGATCCCAATCTGCAATATATCTTAGATGAGTGCCACTCACTTCTGCAGCAGGTAGGTATTAAGCTCCCTCATCATCAGCATATAAAAGCTACACAAAACTCCCTGCCACAAGAAGTTAATTTTGTTCCCCATATCAGCCTATTTAGGAAAGCAAAGCAGTTACCAATTATGCGTGAAGCTATCGCCCTTACTCTTTGCCCAAAGAAGATCCATCTCTATGTTTCCGTCAGTAAGCCCACAGGTGTCGAATATCAGATCTTACAATCTTGGCCATTCGCAGAGATAACAGGCAAAAAAAATGCTGCCGATTAGGGCAGCAAATTGAAGAATTTCTACTTGGTATTGAAACTCTCTGCTTACATGGGAACAAAATAGAGAACCAGTCACGGAACCAGCACTATCTCAACCCGCAGTGATTTTCAATATGCTATTGATATCATGAGATTAAATATATTGGCATAGCTAAACCTTGAAAGATGTTGAAAAGCTTTGAATTCGGCATAAAATCACATAAAAATAAGCATTTATTGATTTTTTATTTCACTCTCAAGCGTTTTAAAGTGGGGCATCACTAAATTAAATAGGCTCTCGGCATCAACAGCTACTCCCTGACCGCCACTTTTACTGACGGCTTCATGTAGCTGGGGTGTATCATTAAGGGTATAAATAATATAGGGGATCTCTGTACCACTCTCCCGCAGCACTCTTAACAGTTTCAGCCCAGCAAGAGGTTCTTCCCTCCTTCCCACATCAGAGATCACCATCTCATAGCCATAAATAGAGAGAAGCAGTAAAGCCTCATCGGTACTCGTTGTGCTATAGACACCGATATTTTGCTGACGAAATACCTCCCTCTCCTCAACATTATTATCGGGATGATCATCGACCCATAAAATACGTCCTATGGCATCGGGAGATTGGCTGTACACCACTTCTTGAGGATTGTTTTTTAACACGGGAGTTTGAGCTGATGTAAGCACAGAGGGGATTAGGTAGTGGTTGAGTGTAAAAGCCATAAAAATCAACAATAAAAAACCGACTATCAGATTGCCTTTTTGAGCGAGGGTTTTCTCAGTGAAAGATAATGACTCCTCTTGAGCTGGTATTTTAGCGCTCGGTTCCCTCCCAACTTGTTCAAAGCCACTAGGCAGCAGTTGAGATTCAGAACCCACGAGAGTATCCACACTGGAAAGCTGCTGGCCTAACTCTTTAGATAAACGGTATCCACGGCCATGGACCGTTTCAATAATAGGTGCTTGGCAACCAGCCTTTTTAAACAACTTGCGCGTATCTGAAACGAGTTTAGCCAGTGACATATCTGAAACGACGGTATTAGGCCAGATACGGTCCAAGCACCTCTGTTTACTACAGTGGGCGGGGTAATCTTCAATGAGTAACTTGAATAGTTGAAACACACGTTCATCGAGTTGAACAAGCTCTTTGGCGATCACCAACTCAAATGTCTCAGTGTTAATACTAAACTCTTCAAAATGGGTATACATAACCAGTCTCATTCCTTTGAGCTTGTGATGAAACGCAGCCAACAAGCAATATTTAAAAAACTGACCAACAAGCTGCGTTAACAATTATGCAACAAGACGCACGTTCGAACTATCAACAAAAAGTCTGATAGTCGCAGGCTTAACTATGAGCTCAAAGCATTAATTAGGGCCTAAATAGACCTTAAAATAGTACCTTTGAGCTAATTTTGGGTGAAAACTAAGGTTTTGAAGAAAATCGACTTGATCTATTTTTGGCGTTATTGATTTTGCCAAGGGAATAGCCATTACCTACAATCAATGCAATCACCATGGGTGGTGTGAATGTCTGTTATGCAGGAACATATTACTGACCTTGGCTAAAGTACATTAAATTCCCACTGAATCCTGCATTTCCAAGTAGCTTGGGTATATATAAATGAAGAAGCGAGCCTAAGGCTCGCTCTTTATGACAGGTAAACCAAATCAGTATAAGTAAAACCTTAGTCTTGCAGCAGAGCCGTTATGGTCAACATGCCATGACTTGTGCCGCCAGCCGCCCAAAGTGAATTTGGTGAATCAGCAAAAGCCGATGCCAGATCCATATGTAGCCAGTTCACCTCTGGCGACACAAAACGCCATAGGAAACCTGCAGCATTCGAGGCACCACCAGCTCCTCCGCCCTTCATTGGACGACTATTGGCCGTATCAGCATAGGGGGATGGACACATATCACGGTGCCATGGGTCTAACGGCAGTGGCCAAACTCGCTCACCAACCTCTGACGCCTTAGCCTGAGCCATTGCCAATACTTCGCTCTTAGGTGAGAAGATAGCGTTGTAGTTAGTACCAACAGCCATGACAGCAGCCCCTGTCAAGGTCGCAGCATCAATCACAAGAGGCGCCCCAGTTTCACAGGCAGCCTGCAGCCCATCAGCTAGCACTAAGCGCCCCTCAGCATCGGTATTGACTACCTCAACTGAAACCCCATTTTTATAGGTGATCACATCGCCCAACTTATAAGCGTGCCCACTAATAAGGTTTTCAGCACAGCAGAGGAACAACTTAACGCGTTTATTTAACCCCTGCTTCATAGCAAGACCTAAAGATGCAGTTACAGTCGCAGCCCCGCCCATATCGCACTTCATGCCTAACATGCCCTCAGAAGCCTTGATACTGTAACCGCCAGAATCGAAAGTGATCCCTTTTCCTACCAGCGCCACAGACACAGGAGCATCCTCACCTAGTGGATTATAATCAAGCTCCAACATAGCAGGTGGTCGCTCACTACCGCGGCCAACAGCATGGATCCCAACCCACTTCTCCTCTAACAGTTCAGCGCCTTCAATAACACGGTAACTGACCTTGTCACCACCGATCTCAGATAGCCAATGAGCGGCTAAAATTGCCAGCTTAACAGGTGCGAGATTTTCTGGTGTTTCATTGATCAGGTGACGCGCAAAGCTAGCACTTGTTAGGCGGTCTGTTAGTGCCTGTTGAGTATTCTCATCACCAGTCCAGCTAATTTCTGGCACTGACTTAGCGGTAGCGAAACCTTGAGCTAAGGCCCATTGAGTATGTAGATCCCATAGCTCTCCCTCTAATGCGAGTTTGGTGATCCCTTGGTTTCTTAGCTTACGAGCAGCCTGCTGGATTTGACGCAGTTCATCACCGCCCTGAAGATGTATAACTGACTGATTATTTTCAAAAGTCACATCTGCATTCCCCCAATGGGCTGCTGGTGCATCTTTCGTTAGGGTCACTGTCATTACGTCTGTCATACTGATTCCTTGTTCGAATTATTTTTATCAAAACTTAAACAGAAGTGTACTTGAACGGAACTAATATCTAAAGCTAGGTGGCCGAAGAGTCCTGCTATTTACATAGCAGGACACCAAGTAAAAGAGGATAAAACAAACCGTTTTAGATAGATGTCTTACCTGCTACTCTAGCCCTATTATTTTAACTCTTGGGTTTACCATGGAATTTACTCCCTCCTTTGAACAAGGCACTTTGATCAAACGCTACAAACGTTTTCTGACGGATATCCGCTTAGAGGATGGCAGCGAAGTGACTATACATTGTCCTAACACAGGCTCTATGCGTAACTGCCTTTTTGAAGGCAAGAAGGTGTGGTTTTCAATATCAGACAACCCTAAACGCAAATACTCAAGAACCTGGGAGCAGGCAGAATCTGACTGTGGAGATATTATTGGTATCAATACAGGACGTGCAAACCAGCTAGCCGAAGATGCCATCAAATCTGGTGTGATAACAGAGCTTCAGGATTACGACTTACTTAAGCGTGAGGTCAAATATGGCAGTGAGAATAGTCGCATAGATATACTACTAACAGACAATGACTCCCATAATGAGCCTAAACCTCACTGCTATATTGAGGTAAAAAGCTGCACCTTACTTGAAGATGGCCAAGGTTATTTTCCTGATGCCGTGACAACTCGAGGACAAAAACATCTACGAGAGTTGATGGAGATGGTCTCTATGGGTCACCGAGCAGTACTTCTTTTTGTCGTTCAACATACAGGTATAGAGTCGGTAATGGCGGCTAAACATATCGATCCTGACTACGCAGAACTGCTCAGCCAAGCTCATCAAGCTGGTGTCGAAATATTGGCCTATAATACTGAAATGTCCCCAAATCAGGCTTCCTTGCTTAAATCCTGCCCTGTCAAACTATAATTCGCCCCTAAAAGTTGAATTAATTGAGAATAGGGAACATAGTCAAGGAATATGGTTAAACGGAAACAAAAAGTTTGCTTGGTTTATCTCTTTCTGATATAGATATCGGCCTTAAAATACAAGCGCCCAAAAAAGCAAACGATTAACAGGAGATGGGTTATGCCAGAAGGCACTAAAAAACTTGGCGTGCTCGCTATCGCAGGTGTAGAACCTTATCAGGAAAAACCTGGTGAGGAGTATATGAACGCAGATCAGCTGGGCCATTTCAGAACGATTCTGGATGCTTGGCGTAATCAGTTGCGTGAAGAGGTCGACCGTACTCTTAATCATATGCAAGATGAAGCAGCAAACTTTCCAGACCCTGTGGACCGTGCCGCTCAAGAGGAGGAGTTCAGTCTAGAACTTCGTGCTCGTGATAGAGAGCGTAAGCTAATTAAGAAGATCGAAAAAACACTTCAGAAAATTGAAGAGGATGATTTCGGCTTCTGTGACTCATGCGGCATCGAAATTGGTATTCGTCGTCTCGAAGCTCGTCCAACAGCCGATCAATGTATCGATTGTAAGACGCTTGCAGAGATCAAAGAAAAGCAGATGGCTGGCTAATCTGACTTTTGTGTGATGCTACAGGTAAGCGGAGCTATCCAGCTCCGCTTTACTGACTCTGACGTTTACACTTCCCCTCTATTTTTACTCTCTTTTTCCATCTTCAATAACGTCTTCATCAGCATCAACCTAACTTGCTCTCACTTTATAGAAAGTACTATCATTCCCGCTAACTTCTGTCACAGGCACAGCCACTTTGAACCAAGACTCAGCCATTACGCCAACGAGAACTCAATCTGACTATATTGGCCGCTTCGCTCCCTCTCCATCAGGACCTTTACACTTTGGTTCTCTCGTTGCGGCACTGGGAAGTTATCTAAGGGCACGTTCATTGGGAGGAAAATGGCTAGTTCGTATCGAAGATATCGACCCACCACGAGAAGTGGCTGGCGCTGCAGACATGATATTGCAAACATTATCCGCCTATGGATTAAATTGGGATGGCGACATCTTGTATCAGAGTCAACGTCTCGATACCTATCAAGCAAAAATAGATAAGCTTCTATCACAAAATCAGGCCTACTACTGCCAGTGCACCCGTAAACAGATCCAAGCGATGGGTGGAAGTTATGACGGCCGCTGCGGACAACTCGAAATCCCCCATACCCATGGCGCTATCAGGATCCGCAATACTGCTGGCGTGAAACGTTTTCAGGATCTGCATATGGGTGATGTATGTTTAGATAGCGATTTTGCAACCGAGGACTTTATCATTAAGCGAAGCGATGGCCTTTACGCATATCAACTCGCTGTCGTGATGGATGATGCTTATCAAGGAGTCACTGAGGTCGTTCGTGGTTGCGATCTGCTTACCCCAACCTGCAGACAGATCAGTTTAAACCAGCAGTTTAGTTATCAAAGTCCACTCTGGCTCCACTTACCTCTGGTTTGTGATGCTCCAGGAATGAAACTCTCTAAGCAAAACCACGCTCAAGCGATCGACACAGACAAACCTCAAGCGAGCTTGAATGCCGCACTCACTTTCCTAGGACAGCAAGCTGTAACACCACAAAATGATATTCGTGCAATGCTTGCAGAAGCGGTAGCTCAATTTGATCTCAGTGAGATCCCAAAACAGGCTGAGATTGTCCTTTAAGTAGTATAAAAAACGGTAGAAAAAAGCACTCACAAGTCCAATATCTGCAACTGAGCAGGTGCATCTATATACTCATTACGTCGTATTTGAGTTATCATAGCCGCCTTATTGCAACCCATAACTAAGTTTTATGTTCGAGGTGTCCCATTTTTCGCCGTATAACCAAATTCTGTAAGCAGTTATTTGATAATAACCAAGCAACTGAAGAGACCACACAAACAGGCCTAAGCCTGTCGGTTGTCCCGAGACAAGATCACTCTATATCTCGTAGTCAGATGAGCGAAAATGCCATAAAGGTACTCTACCGACTGCATAAGTCAGGCTTTAAAGCTTATCTTGTGGGTGGCGGTGTGCGCGACATCTTACTTGGCTTGCAACCTAAAGATTTCGATGTAGTCACCAATGCCACACCTGAAGAGATTAAGCGTCTGTTCCGTAACTGTCGCTTAGTCGGTAGACGCTTTCGATTAGCTCATATTGTCTTTGGCCGTGATGTCATCGAAGTTGCCACTCTACGTGGACACCATGTCGATAACGAAGAGAAGATATCAAAGACCAATGCCGAAGGCAGACTGTTACGTGATAACGTCTACGGCACCATAGATGAAGATGCAGAGCGCCGTGACTTTACCGTTAACGCCCTCTATTACGACATCAGTGATTTCTCTATCCACAGCTATGGCGGTGGTTTAGAGGATCTGCACTCTCGAACTATCAGAATGATTGGCGATCCTAATACTCGCTACCGTGAAGATCCTGTTCGTATGTTAAGGGCTGTTCGCTTTGCAACTAAGCTTGGAATGACAGTGGATGAAGAGACGGCAGCACCTATCTATGAGTTAGCTCCCCTGCTAAAAGATATTCCTGCAGCTCGTATGTATGAAGAGGTACTTAAGCTTTTCTTCAACGGACAGGCGGAAAACAACTTTGCCATGATGCGTGACTTTGGCTTGTTTGCACCACTTTTCCCACTTGTAGAGACTTTACTCACCGAAGACGCTAAAGGACCTGCAACTAAGATGCTGCAGGTGATCATGAAGAACACCGATGCGCGGGTTCAAGCTGAAAAGACAGTCACGCCGGCCTTCTTCTATGCCGCTATCCTTTGGTACCCTCTGGCTCAAAAAGCCGATGATATCGCGCTGGAAAGTGGTTTAAGCCTCTACGATGCTTACTATGCTGCCATGGGTGATATTATGGAGCAGCAGTGCCGTACTATCAGTATTCCACGCCGCTTCAGTACACCAGCAAAAGATATCTGGCAATTGCAACTACGCTTCGATCGTAATCAAGGCACTCGCGCCTTTAAATTTATCGAGCATCCTAAGTTCCGTGCCGCCTATGATCTACTTCTACTTCGCGCTGACGCAGAGGGAGGCTCAGTGGCTAAATCTGCCGCTTGGTGGAAGAGCTTTGTTGAAGCGGGTGAAGAGCAGCGTAGTGTGATCGCTCGCTCAACCAATAAAGGTAGTCGTAACAGAAACTCAAATCAGCGTAAACGGCGTAAGCCTGCAAACAAAACGGCAAAACCTACAGAGTAATGGCCAAGGTTTTTGTGGCGCTAGGCGCCAACCTAACAGATCCTGTCGCTCAGCTAGATAGTGCCTCTATGGCACTATCTGAGTTAGCTGAAGTTAACCCTACAAACGGGTTAACTTCACTAACACTCTCCCCTTATTACCGCTCAGCACCTATGGGTGAAGTAGAACAACCAGACTATGTGAACGCCGTTGCATGTTTCGACACAAGCCTCTCCCCTATTGACCTACTCGATGCACTGCAAAAGATAGAGAATGAACAGGAGCGGGTAAGGTTAGAGCGGTGGGGACCACGCACCTTAGATCTCGATATCTTACTTTATGACGATCAGATCATAGACTCTCCTAGGTTAACAATCCCTCACTATGGCATGAAACAGCGTAGCTTTGTGTTAATCCCCTTAGAAGATATAGCACCGAACACAATACTTCCCTGTGGAACAGAGCTCAAAGGGCTTATAGATGCTAAATTACGCGCACAATTAGAACAAATAGTCAGATAAGATTGAACTCAGCCCTAAGTTAGCATATAAAAGCACACTACTAAGAGTAAAGACGATACCCAAACAGGCTCACCATGCAGGATTCAGTATTGTGACCGTGTTTCGGTATAATTTTTACGTTAATAAACTCGATTTAAGAAAGTCACTATGTCTAAGATAACTAGCTCTACCCTGCTAAAATTTAAGCAGGAAGGTAAAAAGTTCACCGCACTCACCGCCTATGACGCCAGCTTTGCCAGCGCTTTCGACAGTGAAGGAGTCGATGTACTGCTCGTCGGTGACTCTATGGGAATGGTGCTTCAAGGACATGATGATACTCTGCCTGTTTCCGTAGAGGATATCGCCTACCACACCCGCTGTGTTCGCCGCGGTATCAAGCGCTCATTGCTGATCTCTGATATGCCATTTATGAGTTACGCCACTCCAGAGCAAGCCATGAGAAATGCCACAGCTCTTATGCAAGCTGGTGCCAATATGGTTAAGGTAGAGGGAGGACATTGGCTACTCGAAACCGTGACTATGTTAACCGAGCGTGGTATTCCAGTCTGTGCTCACTTGGGGCTCACCCCTCAATCAGTTCACGTATTTGGTGGCTTTAAGGTCCAAGGTCGTGATGCTGATAATGCTCAGCGCATTCTCGATGAAGCCAAAGCATTAGAAGCCGCAGGTGCTCAACTGCTGGTTGTCGAGTGTATTCCAGCCGCTTTAGCTCAAACCATTAGTGAAGCATTGACGATTCCCGTTATCGGCATAGGCGCGGGTGCAGGTACTGATGGTCAGATTTTAGTGATGCACGATGTCCTTGGGATCTCCAGTGGCTATATTCCACGCTTCTCAAAAAACTACCTTAAGCAAACTGGCGAGATCCGTGAAGCTATCCGTGCTTATATCGATGAAGTCGAGAAGGGAGTCTTCCCAGGTAGCGACCATACATTTAGCTAAAACTAAGCCCTCAGCCACCAATTAAAAGGGCCGTTAAATCAGTTTTGCTCACTATGTTACAAAAATAGTGAGCAGCGATTAAGGTATTGCAGTAGTAAAATGATCACCACACAAGAGATCCAACAGATACGTGAACAGATCCGTACTTGGCGTACAAAAGGCGAAACCATCGCCTTTGTCCCTACTATGGGTAATCTACATTTAGGTCATATCACCTTGATTAAAGAGGCTGCAAAACGTGCTGATCACGTTGTTGCTTCAATTTTTGTCAACCCCATGCAGTTTGGTGCCAATGAAGATCTCGATGCCTACCCTAGAACGCTAGAGGCGGACAAGCTCGCCTTAAGTGATGCAGGCGCCGAGTTACTATTCACGCCTACACCTGACATTATCTACCCTAAAGGCATGGAGCAACAAACCTATGTGGAAGTGCCTAAAATAGGCGATCAGCTCTGTGGTGCGAGTCGTCCCGGTCATTTTCGTGGCGTCGCGACGGTAGTATGTAAGCTGTTTAATATTGTTCAGCCCGATATCGCCCTATTTGGTCGTAAAGATTTTCAGCAACTGATGATCATCAAGACCATGGTTGAGGATCTTTCACTCCCCATTGAAATAGTAGGCATCGACACCATACGTGAAACATCTGGACTGGCCATGAGCTCACGTAACGGTTACCTCAGCACAGCGCAAAAGAGCCAAGCGGCAGTGTTAAAACAGACCATGGATCAGATCTCAAGTGCTGTAAAACAGGGAGCTTCACTAGACCTTGCCATCGAAAATGGTAAACAAGCACTAATCGACTCAGGTTTTACGCCTGACTACTTAGAGCTGCGTAACGCAAAAGACCTCTCCTTAGTTACCGATGGACAAGATGAGCTAGTCATACTCGCTGCAGCCTATATGGGTAATACCCGCCTTATCGACAACCTCTGCTTTACCCGATAGCCTTTTCTTTACCCAATAACAGTTAAGGGGCATTAACGCCCCTCTCCTGTTACTCTCAGCTGACCACACAATTTATTGTTACTTTTCAATGATGCTTTTGTTAGCGTAAGGTTTCAAAAAACTGGTTTTATCGCCTAAGTTACGCCATAGTATTTAGAATTAACCTGTTTAATAACCCTTAGGCACTGACAATAATGCCTCCCTTAGGTATCTCTTACATACCTAAATAACGATTTAAAGAGCAATAGATAGGATGTGCGGCCAAATGGCAAAACCGAGTGTGATAGTCACCATCATCAGCCTTTTTATAGTGTATTCAGCACAAGCAAATGTGATCTATAAATGCATTAAAGGCGAGAAAATTGTATTCAGCCAAACTGTCTGTCCAAAAGAGTTCAACCAGCGAAAAATTGAATTTCAATTAGGGATCACTACCGAAACCGATTCTGATAAACGTGAAAAGATAGTCGATCCAATACATCAGCTCCTCACCGAAGACACTATGCCTAAGAAGCAACAACTTAAGCAGCTCAAGGCTGAGATCTATCGGCTAAATCAAGAAAATAGTTATTTTGAAATTTTAAGAGCCAATGCATTACAGAAAATAAAACGCAAAAACTATTGGCAAAAGAAAGATACTAAAGATCCCGAATATGTAGCAGAAACGGCAGAGGTAAACAGCTATTTTAACGATATGGTGGCAGATAATAATAAGATTATCTCTCTGCTCAACACCCGTAAAGATCAGATAATCATGGAGCAAGAAAACAAAGAAGCGCAATAATACCAAGCAGTATTAATTACGCTACTCTTCACTTTAACTATTGTTCACTTCATATTAACCACAATCATTACGTGGTGGTATTTCACAAAACTGATGACCAATACAGATCCCATCATCGGCCACACTACCGCCTGATACCGACTCCAATAATGCATCTTCAATAATAGTGACTCTATTATCTTGAGCTTTGTCAGATTTGGCAGAAGTTTGGCTTACTGTGCTTTCACTATTTATTACTGTTTTCATTTTTCTATCCTTAAATAATATCACTGCCCATTAGCAGTATTTTTTCCCTATAACACCCGGTTGATTGCTACCCATCACACTCTCAATGTGTTAACAATAGGTTAACCGCATACCGTTCGAGTCACCAATCTGATACATTTTGACATTATAAGTAAGGACGATTTGAGGGCTTTGTAAGGTTGATTATCTTAAAAAAATGGGGGTTGTTAGTAAAATAAACTATTAAAAAACAAGATAAAAAAATCAAAAGCAACCCATAAGAAAATGGAGAAAACTCAGTCAAAATTGTCCCTAAATAAAGCCTAAGATTGAACAAAAGTTCAACATGAGCCCTGATGACAGATGAAAAATTAACAAGGATAAGTCGGTATGTTCAAACATCTTCACTATAGCTTGGTCAGCTATTTAGTGTTTACGCTTGGTCTTCTCTTTAACTCGGAGGTCTATGGTGAAACCTGTCTAGCCAGTAATAATGAGATTAAAGATACCAGTCAAAAAATCTTAATTTGCCAACAGCAACTCAATGACATTGCCCATGATTCTGATGACTACTACACCCTCTCACTTTCCCTTGCAAAGCTATACCAACAAACTGGGGATCTCAACTCGGCTAGAAATATGCTCAGCCAAGTACTCAGTGAATATAGTAAAATTAGTGAAATCGAACAGATCAAAGTAAATAGACAGATGGGAGTTATCTATTTTCATCAGCGGGTATATGAGCAGGCCTTTAATGCTTTTGAGCAAGCACTCAGTTTATCGATAAAACTAAAGAACAGCTCATTTATTGCACTTGGCTATAATGATCTGGCCAATATTTACCATATCTATGGCGATCTTGAAACCAGCACCAGCTTGCTCTTAAAAAGCTATGACATCCATACAGCTGAAAATAATGAACTGGGCCAAGCCAGCGTTCTCAATAATTTAGGCTCTGTCTATAAAGATAAAGGCGATTACAATGAAGCTATCGTCTCCTACCGAAATGCTTATACCATCTACACTCGATTAGGCCGTGAGGTGCAAGCCGCCCTTACTCTTTCCAATTTAGGTGAAACCTTTCAGTTAAACGGTGATCCAGACAAAGCCATCGAACTGTTAACTCAATCCGTTGATAGCCTGAAACAGCTCAACTCTTTTAGGTTTTTAGCTGAGATCTATATTTTACTCGCTGAGATATCAGTCAACAGTGTGTCAACTGAGCAAGCACAATATTGGTTAAACCAATCCAGACTCACAACCAATTTGATTCAATCCTCAGAGAAGAACCCCAAGTACTGGTTCGTTCAAGGCCTAATATGGGAGAAGAGAGATCAACTCGATAAAGCCGCCGAAAACTATGAAAAGGCTTTCGAACAGGTCAATCAACACAAGGAATATCCATTTCAGAAGCAACTTTACACGGCGATGGCCGAGCTTAGTGAACAAGTTGAAGATTATGAAGCATCGAGTAAGTACTGGCGTATCTATGCCGATACTCTCAACTCACAACTGACATTGAAGAACACCATACATTCGAAGAATATCCGCAGCACCTTTACCTTTGAAGCTGGTGACTCATCGAACTTAGAAGTCGGTAAAATCTCTACTCTTATCTTAGTGACACTAATTATTTCAATCTCTTGCTATATCTTCATTATCAGACGAAATAGGGGCATTCACAGAGCAAGCAAAGAGAACATTGAGCAATCGGAGATAACATCCACAGTACCAGAGCTGGAGACTCCTGCCACTGAGTCAGTAACAAAGCAAAGATCACCAAGCTCTCCTCCTTCAACATCTAGCTTAAGTGAGAGTGAACAGGCGGAACAGATCAGACTTCAACTAGTAGAGTTAATGCACTTAGCCCTACAGATGTGGGAGGAGTCAACTCAAACAGGTAAGCTAGAACTCGCCCAACAGAGTAAAATTTGGAGTGTCGGTATTGATGATGGCCGTATAAGAGCTAGAGCCATGGAGCGTTATTTTGGCCTCAATACCCTACCACAAAAACCCAGATGGCGCTCAGTAGTGCGCACCTGTAACTACGTATTGCAAAAGTGCGAAGGGAAAAGTCTCTACCGAGAGGAGTTAGAGACTAATTTAAAAACCTTTCAGAATAATATTAAAAGAAAGGCGATCATTGACAGCAAAAACCCGAGCAGTGACGAAGATAGTTGTACAGAGCATTAACAGGTAGCCATGCTACCTGTTAATGCCGTACAGAGTATCGAACTAAAGCTTACCTTGCACTAGAGGCTACTGGCATCGTATGAGTGGGAAGGTTATCGACTCTTCTGGCTTTGCCATAATCCTCTTTGTTCACCTCGATACACTCACCTTTAACAAACTTAATAATGCGATCAGCTGACATGATTGTTTGCGGTCTGTGGGCAATCATCACCCGAGTGATATTCAGCTTACGTATCGAGTTATTCACGTGTTGCTCAGCATGAAGATCCAAACTCGATGTCGCTTCATCTAAAAAGAGGATCTTAGGACGTTTATAGAGCGCTCTAGCCAAGAGTAAGCGCTGAACTTGTCCTCCAGAAAGTGATGACCCCATATCGCCAATCAGTGAGCGGTAACCCATAGGTAGCATCAAAATATCTTTATGGATCCCAGCTAACTGCGCACACTCCTCCGCCCAACTTTTATCAGGGTCTTGACTGAAGAAGCTAATATTCTCCATGATAGTCCCCGATAAGAGCTGGTCATTTTGTAGCACGCTGGCAATCTGATTTCTGAAATTTAGCAAACCTGTCTTTCTGATATCTTGACCATCAACCATCACAGCACCTGAGGTAGGCTTCAGTAGTCCTAGCATCACTTTCATCAGGGTACTCTTGCCACAACCCGATGGCCCGACAATCGCCACGGACTCTCCTGGGCTAACAGTGAGATTAATCTCACTGAGTACATCGGGGTCTTCATCTGAGTAGCTAAAGCAGATCTTATTCATCTTCAAAGAGCCTGTTACTTCAAACTCCTCATCCAACTCACCTAGATCAGCCTCCTCTTTGGTCAAGGTAATATCACCAAGACGCTCCAGATGAAGAGAGCACATCTTAAATTCGATATACTTATCGATAAGGTTACTTATCTTCTGTTCAAACTGAGTCTTGTAGGAAACGAAGGCGAGTAACATACCTACCGTGAGCAGGTTCTCCATCACCATGGATGCACCAAAGTAGATAACCAGAATATTCTCCAAACCGAAGATCAGCATACTTGTCCAGCTAAAGAGCACTCGCAGACGCTCCACCTTTATCGAGGTATTGGCGGTGTCCACGTTATAGTTATCAAATAGATTGAGTCTATCGCTCTCCTTAGTAAACAGCTTAATACTCTGGATCCCTCTGACCGATTCCATAAAGTTACTGTCTTTCTTCGCAGTACAAACAATATTCTCTCGGCTAACGCTTCTGAGCTTCTTATAGGAGATAGAGCGAACAATCAGATATAGCGCAGAGGCCGATAGCACCAACAACATCAGATCGACACTGTAGATATACATCATCACCAAAAGTCCGATAACGATTAGCCCGTCGACTAGACTCTCAATTAATGTGGTCGTTAACAGATTTTTTAGGGAGTCTAAAGATCGAAAACGTGAAACAACATCCCCTATATGACGCTTCTCAAAAAAGTCCATTGGCAACTTAAACAGATGCCGCACTAAATTAGAGTTCATCTGCAGGGAGAGTTGATTACCTAATAGCATGATAACCAAAGAGCGCAACGCAGTAGAGAGGGCTTGCAACAGGAGTACGCCACCAAAACCGAAAGCTAAAATATTCATCAAACTGTAGTCGTTGGAGATAAGCACATCATCCACAGTTAGCTGCATATAGATGGGCGTAACTAAGATAAACGCCTGCAACAACATAGAAAATAGAAAAACAGTTAATAGGGAGCGCTTCCAACCCACAAGATTAGACCAGAAAGATGAGAGAGTGGCTTTAGGTGGCTCCTCCTGAGCCGTAAAGCTTCCCGAAGGGGTAAACTCCATCGCAACACCCGTAAAGCTCGATGAGAGCTCCTCTTTAGTGCAAATTCGCTCTCCCAAAGCAGGGTCATGAAGATGATAACGGTTACCCGACACCTTCTTTAACACAACGAAATGATCCATGTTCCAATGCAAAATACAGGGTGTTTTGAGCTGGTGAACGGAATCGATATCACACTTAAGCGCCCTGTGGGTTAAGCCAACTTTGGATGCAATCTCTGTCATCCCCTTTAGTGTCGAGCCCTTCATCGACACCCTATGAAGCTGGCGCAACTGAAACATGTCGGTATTGTGGCCATAGTAACTGGCAATCATCGCCATACAGGCCAAGCCACACTCTGCCGATTCAGTCTGCTGAATAACCGGTAATTGATTCCCGCCTGAAAAATTTATTCTATCGATAAGAGATGGCATCTATCTGTTCCTCAAGCTATAAATTGGTTCTAAGATCCATTGAACTAAGCTACGATTTTCCAGTTTCACACTGGCTTCAAGCTCCATACCGACGCCTAAAGTTAGCTCCTCACCTTGCGCGCTCACCGATTGTGAATCTAACCCTACGATCACCTTATAAACCGCCCCTGTTAGCTCAACACTGGTCTCTAACTCCTCTGGAAGGGAGATCACTTTAGAGACACTCAGCACTCTGCCGCTATGTAGACCAAAGTGCTGGTAGGGGAAAGCGCTATAGCGCATCGAAACCTCCTGTTCAGGCTTAATAAAACCTATCGAGGTTGCGGGTACATACAACTCAGCTTGTAGCTTAGAGCCCTCAGGGATCAGGCTTACCATAGTGTTTCCTGGACGCACAAATTCACCAACATGAGTCAGTTGGCTGCCTATCACCCCAGTTAATGGCGCATAGATCCGGTAATCGATATTGGATGAGACCTCTGTGATCCTCTGTTTATTTTCAATCAAATTACGTTTGAGGCGATTATGCTTCTCTTTGAATATTCCAGGCTTAAGCTCTAACTCGTTTGATAACTCTGCTAACAGAGATTGTGTTGAATTAAGCTTCATTAACAGATCATTACGCTTAGACTGAAGTGCTAGATGATCCTCAATCACTTTATCTAGCTGAGCCTGATTTGTATGACCTGCTTTTAACAGCTTTTCATTACGAGCCAAACCCGCCCCAGAAAGCTCCACCCTTTGATCGTATATCGCTAACTGCGCATTTATCTGCTCAATCTCTGTGGTTTTCGATAAGATTTTGCTTTTAATAAGCGCCAACTCAAGACCCGACGCCTCCTCAGCAATCTTAAGATCTCGTTCTAAAGAGGACTGAAGCTCCATCTGCTGAATCAAGATCGTTTGGTCTAAATTCTGATCAAATGAGCTGTGCCTATCAGTGGAGATAACATAAAGAAGGTCGCCTTTAGTGACGGAATCCCCCTGCTTTACCATCTGCTCAATAATCTGTCCTTCCCGTCTTGCACTTACCTTGACTAGCCCCTTGTCGACGGTGATCACACCAAATACATCTGCGTACTTGGTATAAGTTCCAACAAAGAGAAAAACCAATAAACCAGAGACAACCAAAAACATTAATATGGCTATCCATTGATATTCTTTAGGCTGTCTTAGAAAAACGGTCCCTAGAGAGTTGCTATCACCTCTCTCTAAAACCTCTTTTCTAAATAGCTGTTTAGATGGACTTGGCTCTTCCATGACAGGCCTCCTTTAATCCTATGTATAAATTAAGCCGCATCAGAGAGCTCGGCGCTGCGGCGAGCCAACTCCAGCTGTAATGACTCACTTCGTTTAAGCTCAGTATTTAATGCCATCTCACATAAGCTCTTAGAGGTATAAAGCTGCGGGTACTGCTTATACCAACGCATAAATACCTGCTCGCCTAACTGGTCGTAGATAAACTCATACTGCCAACGCTTCTTCTCCATCAATGCAGTTTTACGCTCAGCGACAGAGAGCCCTTTAAGTTCGCTCTCAGCCATGGCAATCTCATCAGCGGTCATTGGTGAATGATGGATATAGCCACCAAAATACTCCTTACAGAACTGACCATAGTCACGGGTAAACAGCATAAAGTTATGCCACATCTCATCGAGCACCACGAGTGCACTGTCTATCACAACGGCCTTATTCACTGACTTTTGAGTTTCTGACGCCATCCAAAGCCAACGCTTAACATCTTCAAATATCTCAACCGCTTCTGATTCTTTAACACCATATAGCTTGATAAATCTATCGGTCACATCAGTATTCTGATAAGCGAGTACCGCTTCTAAACTTGAATTATTCATATTGCCTCCAAATGAGTGAAATAGGATGAATTACACCGAAATACACAGATCTAATTCGGGATAACAAAAACCTGGTAAACAGGGTTCAGAGCAAAAAGAGGCGGAGCGACCACCAGCAACATTTATCAGTAGCTGCTCCTCAATTAATTCAAACTTTTCATCGTTTGCTTGCTGGTGATCTATCTTATTTTTGTCCATGATAATCTCCTTAATTGGAACAATGACTAACAGCCTTAAACCTAAACACCTTTCTGAGTGAATTGAGCCAGTTCAGGAATCAATACCACCTCTTTATTCACTAGTTTTTGATGCTCCAAAGCTAAATTTAATAGAGTATTCGGGGTATATTTCTTGGGGTACTCCTTATACCAGAGCAGAAACTCCTCTTTTCCTAACTGGTCATACACAAACTCATATTGCCAACGCTTCTTGGCCAACATCTCCTGAGCAAAGACTTGAGGCTCTTTCCCTTGCATAGAGTCTTTTAACTCTTTTTCCATCGCCTTTGTGGTTGGCATATGGTGAATATAGTGACCAAAAAATCGTTTACAAAAACTTAGATAGTCATTAGAGAAAAGAATAAAGTTGTGCCACATCTCATCGATCACTAAAAGAGGAGTGTCAATAGACAGCTTGACATCAAGCCCCAATTGGCGCCTTTGATAGCAGAGCCAAAGCCATTTCTTAGCACTATTAAAAATCACGCTTGTGGCCGCTTCATCAGTGCCATAGATATTCATAAAGCGTTTTTCAACCGCTGGATTACTGTAGGCAAGTACCTCACTTAGCGTTGTTTTATCCATGGTATATCTCCTTATCAGACTGGATGCCCGGAACAACAAACACTCCGGGCATTAGCCTTGGACTTTATTTAGTCATCGAAACAAATTGATAGACAAAACTCAAAGCAAAGCTCAACGCAAAATGCTTGCTCGCGTCCACCAGATACATTTTCTAACAGTGCTTCTTCAATTAGTTCAACTTTGTTATTTGTGTTCATGGATAAATCCTTTTTAAATTATTGTTTAAATGTGTTATTCGATTAAAAGCTAAGTTTTATTTAGTCGTCAAAACAGATAGACAGACAAAACTCAAAACAAAGCTCGAAACAAAATGCTTCTTCACGGCCACCAGATACGTTCTCTAACAGTGCTTCTTCAATTAGTTCAATCTTGTTATTTGTATTCATGGGTAAATCCTTTTTAATTTATTGATTAATTCAATTTATAACTTGGTATAAACTTAAGTGCTATTTAGTCGTCAAAACAGATAGATAAGCAAAACTCAAGACAAAGCTCGATACAAAAAGCCTCTTCACGACCACCAGATACGTTTTCTAACAGTGCTTCTTCAATTAGTTCAATCTTGTTATTTGTGTTCATGGTTAAATCCTCATTTCAATTTATATATGTTTAGTTTTTTAGTTATGCCGTAAAGTCACTCTCACTTTGTATTTTTAGATTGAACAACTTCGGGGCTGACTTCATTAAGCGACATTAGAACCATGATGGGTAGGAGCGTTAGGGGCTATTAAGAGGAATGAACAGGGATGTAACACTGGGAAGGTTAAACATAGAAAGCATTAATATATAAGAATATTTATATAAATCATTCCCATAACGTCCCACTTAAAATATCTCTTTTTTGCGCTGTTACTAACTCCATAAAAAGACTGTTTATTGATTTAATAAGTGAAAAAAGAAAATAATACGCCCTCAAAGGGAGAGATCTGAGTGATACTAAGCAGTATTAACCAATGCGGTGGCTAAATTTTAATGAAGAAAAGAAAAAATAGTGCCGAAATCAACTGGCCGGCAATCTTAATTCAACCTCAACAGAAGGAGTTAATCTATCTGGAGTCGAAATCGGCTTGGTTGATTGAGTCTCAACACACTATCGACATTGAAGCTCAACTGATAGATAGCCTAGGGAAAAGTTATCAGCTACGCGAAGATGCTGGAAGAGGCCCTGTGTGGAGTGAGGGTTCTCAAAACATCAGGTTAGAGAAGTTAATTGAGATGATAAAGGTACACGCTAGCCTGACAGGGCATTGCTGCAGTGCAAAGCTGGGGGCTAAAGACTTCCCCCAAGCTTTTGAGATAATCCATTATTTAGAAAATGAGCATTAAAACATCGCAAGTGCGAGTTACACTTCTTAAGCAGAAACTCGACACTCGCAACTTTCCTCCTTTAACTCCTCAACCCAATCCCACGGCTGATTAGGTAATAGGCCACGGCCCACAAACTAACGCAAAACCCCACCATCACGGCGATAGAGAGAGGTATGCTCATATCTGCATATCCTAAGAAGCCATAACGGAATACATTGATCATATAAACCACAGGATTGAGTTGTGACACCCCTTGCCAGAAATCAGGTAGCAGAGAGAGCGAATAAAATACGCCCCCCAAGTAGGTTAAAGGGGTCAACACAAAGGTGGGTACGATACTGATATCATCATAACTCTTGGCAAAAATTGCATTGATCAAGCCCCCCAGCGCAAACAAAATGGCAGTTAGCAGCACTGTGATCGCCACCAGCCCCACGTGCTGTATGCTGATATCCACAAAACACAGCGCCACTAAGGTCACTATGGTACCAACACATAATCCGCGAGCCACGCCACCACCTACGTAACCAGCAATAATCACATAATGGGGCACAGGAGCCACGATAAGTTCCTCTAGATTACGCTGGAACTTAGCACTAAAAAATGAGGAGGCCACATTAGAGTAAGATGCTGTGATCACCGACATCATAATAAGACCCGGCGCGATAAACTCCATATAGGATACTCCGCCCATCTCACCAATCCTCTTACCCACTAAGTTACCGAAGATAAGAAAATAAAGAGTCATACTGATTGCTGGCGGCACTAGTGTTTGCACCCAGATCCGAGTAAAACGGTTGATCTCTTTCGTTAAGATACTCTTAAATGCCGTGGCATAGAGGGCTTTCATATTCATGCGCTAGCCCCCTGGGTCGATATTGCTTTACTCTTTGTGCTCTCAGCTCCAAGTGAGCCGCGTTCTACCAGCTCCACAAACAGCTCCTCTAGGCGGTTTGCTTTATTTCGCATAGACAAAACCTCAATCCCCTGCTCACTTAACTGGGAAAATACACTATTAATACTCTGCTCTTTAGCCACATCAACCTCTAGAGTATGTTCATCGGTTAAGCGACTATTAAAGCCTTCAAATTTAGGCTCTTGAGTCAGGTCTGTGCCTAAATCTAAAATAAAGGTCTCCAGATTTAAACGGCTTAATAGAGATTTCATACTGGTACACTCAACCAATACTCCCTTATCTATGATACCGATGTTGCGACACAGCATCTCAGCTTCCTCAAGATAGTGAGTCGTCAAAATAATCGTCACACCTTGTTTATTAAGCTCAGTCAAAAAGGTCCACATTGAACGTCTCAGCTCAATATCGACACCAGCGGTTGGCTCATCCAAAATGAGTAACTTAGGCTCATGCATCAGAGCTCGAGCAATCATAAGGCGCCTTTTCATACCACCGGAAAGCTCACGGGCTGGAGTGTTACGCTTTTCCCACAGATCTAACTGTGTCAGATATTTCTCAGCACGCTCCATCGCAACAGAACGTGATACACCGTAATAGCCCGCTTGGTTAACCACTATCTGGAGCACTTTCTCAAACTGATTAAAGTTAAACTCTTGGGGCACTAATCCAATGCAGAGCTTAGCCAACTCAAGCTCACTATCGATATCATGCTCAAACACACAAACCTTACCCGATGTTTTCTGCACTAGGGAGCTAATGACACCAATTGTTGTGGACTTCCCAGCTCCATTTGGGCCTAAAAGAGCAAAAAAATCTCCCCTATTGACCTTTAAACTCACCCCTTTGACAGCCTCGACTCCACCCTTATAGGTTTTCTTAAGGGAGTCGATAACTAAGGCATACTCTCTGTTCGACATTATCTATCCTAATTCCAGCTTCAACTGATTTTTCTAATATATTGGGGCATTCGAATAAAAAAAAACCCGCATAAAGCGGGATTTTTAATAAATAATAAGTGACTTACTCTAATGGGATCACTTTAGCGATATAGGGCAAGTTACGGTACTGCTCAGCGTAATCGATACCATATCCAACGATAAACTCATCAGGAATAGTAAAACCGATAAAATCGACTGGCACATCGATTTCACGACGCTCAGGCTTATCAAGCAGAGTACACAATGCCAAACTCTTAGGTTCACGCAGAGTCAACATTTCACGGATCTTATTCAATGTGTTACCTGAATCGATAAGATCTTCAACGATTAAAACGTCACGCCCCTTGATATCAGATTGCACGTCTTTGAGAATTTTTACTTCACGAGTACTCGTCATAGCGTTGCCGTAGCTAGAAACAGACATAAAGTCGATCTCTACATGGCCTTTAATACGACGACAAAGATCCGCCATAAATACCACAGAACCCTTAAGCAGACCCACCATAAGAAGGCGTTCGCTATCGGCATAATGTGCATTGATCTGCTCAGCTAGCAGATCCAGTTTCTGGTCAATCTCTTCAACAGAGATCATCTCTTCAATCGTGTGTTTCATAGTGCTCTCAGCATAGCCTTATAAGATATCTTACTTGGTGCGATCACTGGAGGAGTTTTGCTCATAACCCCAGCGATTTGTTAATTCATGTTCCACGCCCAGATGGTCAAGGATCCGAGCGACCATGAAGTTTACCAGATCTTGAATCGATTTGGGATCATGATAAAAGCCAGGAGAAGCAGGCATGATAGTGACGCCTAAGCGAGACAGTGACAACATATGCTCTAAATGTATAGAACTAAAGGGAGTTTCTCTCGGAACAAGCAATAATTGTCCCCGCTCTTTTATCACTACATCAGCCGCACGTTCAAGCAAACTATTGCTCATTCCCGTAGCAACTGAGGCTAATGTTCCCGTACTACATGGACAAATCACCATCTGCTTTGGAGCGGCAGAGCCAGAAGCCGGAGGCGAAAACCACTCATCTTTACCAAGCAGATGAAGTTCACCAGTAAACTCCACACCAAGATTGGCAAAATAGCTCAAGATCTGCTCTTTCGCTTTGTCACTATTTGCGCTGAGCTTTACTCCCTGCTCAGTAGCAAGCACCACACGTGCGGCGCTGGAGATCATCAAGAACACCTGATAATCGGCCACTAACAAACATTCCAGTAGCTTGAGCCCATAAGGGGCACCAGAAGCACCAGTCCATGCCAAACTAATAGATTTGGTTTTTCTTGGGTAGTTCATAAAATCTCAATCTATCGTTATAAGTTCAAGGTAAAGCAAAAAGCGGCGAAACACGAGTTAAAGGCATGGCTAAGAAAGTGGCGAGCTAAAGCGAAGACAAGCGCTCAAGACTCCACAACTTTGGCTTAAACAGTTCATAACTCGTCACTGCTTTTACTGCTTAGCGTTTAACTTCTTCAATAACTTCTGATGCAGGCCACCAAAGCCACCGTTACTCATCACTACAATGGTATCCCCAGACTCTGCTTTCTCAGCTACAGTTTCAACTATCTCATCTATCTCATATAGCACTTTCACTGGTAGCTCGGCTTTGTTCATCGCCGAAGCTAAATCCCAGTCGATATTATCAGCTTGGTAAAGATATGCTTCATTAGCCAGTGCCATTGAACCTGCTAAGGTATCCTTGTGAACACCGCTCTTCATGGTGTTTGATCTAGGCTCTAAAATAATGGTGATCTTGCCTTCGCCCACTTTAGCACGGGTGCCCTGTAGGGTTGTCGCAATCGCAGTAGGGTGATGAGCAAAATCATCATAAACCTCTATGCCATTCACTGTACCAATCAGCTCCATTCGGCGTTTTGGTGGTTGAAACTTAACAAGTGCTTCTATAGCCGCTTGAGGTTTTACCCCAACATGGCGTGCAGCGGCTACTGCCATAGTGGCATTTTCAACATTGTGTTGACCAATAAGCTGCCAATCTAAGGTTCCTTGAGACACTCCATCAAAGAATAACTCAAACTGATGGCCATCATCGGCAATCAACTTTGTCGACCAACCCGCTTGGCCAGTATCTGCTGAGCTTGAATAGAACTCCTGTTCACTCCAGCAGCCCATCTTAATCACCTCAGTAACCGCTTGGCTCTCCTTCGGCCAAATGATCTTTCCTTCACCGGGAACCGTACGTATGACATGATTAAACTGGCGTTGAATTGCTTTGAGATCATCGAAAATATCTGCATGATCAAACTCAAGATTATTGATCACTAAGGTACGCGGCTGATAATGGACAAACTTAGATCGCTTATCAAAAAAGGCACTGTCATATTCATCGGCTTCCACCACAAAAAAGGGCGAATTTCCCGTACGTGCTGATACACCAAAGTTTTGTGGAACACCGCCAATTAAGAATCCAGGTTCGTAGCCACAATATTCTAATATCCAAGCCAACATGCTTGACGTCGAGGTCTTTCCATGTGTACCCGATACAGCTAACACCCAGCGGTTTTTCAAAATATGCTCAGCTAAAAACTGTGGTCCTGAGGTGTAACTAATACCACGGTTCAGTACCGCTTCCACACAGGTATTGCCGCGACTCATGGCATTGCCTATCACCACTAAATCAGGAGCATCATCTTCACTCTCCCCAAGTTGAGACGGGTCGAATCCTTGAATCAACTCGATACCTTGCTCCTCGAGTTGAGTGCTCATCGGTGGATAAACATTGGTATCGCTACCGGTAACCTTGTGCCCTTCAGCTCGTGCTAATAACGCGAGTCCGCCCATAAAGGTGCCACAGATCCCAAGAATATGTACATGCATCGGGTAAGTGCTCTGATGAAAAATAGTTTGATTGGTATTCTAACGGGAAGGAGCACCATTGTCAGTTAACTATGGTTTAAATAACTTTGCTGTGGGCCACTTGCATTATCAGAGGGTTATCATTGAAGCCTAAGTCGAATGTAAATGTATCAGTGTTATCTATTACCTGCGGTAAGCTTTATGCCCAATACTTCTGCGAGACGTCGCAAGCACAGTCCCTGTGGACTCTACGACAACGTCCCTGTTGTCGAAGCTCTCAGCCGTATCAGGCTTGGAATAAATACTTAGTAGTTCTAACTGGAGCTCTAAATAACTTTGCTGTGGGCCACTTGCATTATCAGAGGGTTATCATTGGAGTCTAAGTCGAATATCGACAGAGCAGTGTTATCGATTACCTGCGGTAAGCTTTATGCCCAATACTTCTGCGAGACATCGCAAGCACAGTCCCTGTGGACTCTACGACAACATCCCTGTTGTCGAAGCTCTCTGCCGTATCAGGCTTGGAATAAGTACTTAGTAGTTCTAACTGGAACTCTAAATAACTTTTGCTGTGGGCCACCTGCATTATCAGAGGGTTATCATTGGAGTCTAAGTCGAATATCTATGTAGCAATGTTATCGATTACCTGCGGTAAGCTCGCAGTGACTTAGCAGCCATCGGTGTCTATGGTAAAACTTTGAGTGGTGGCAGTGTGATTATAGCTGGCATAGCATTTATCAGCGATGAGAGTTCCTGTGCCATAACCTATTCGTGAATTACCATTATCTTCATAGACGCTCAAATCACCGTAGGAAACAATACGTCTAGTATTGGTTTTATCTTCTGAAATGGCCCCTGTTAGACCAAAGAAAGCTTCGAGAAAATAGAGGTTAGGGTTAGTGGCTTCACTTTTATTTTCTGGATATCCGCGCCAAAACTCATAAACACCATAGTCAGTCTCTACCCTATCCTGATCTCCAAGCTTACCTTGTATCTGAGCTTTCGCATGCAGTAGCTTAATCATTGACTTCATGTCGCCTAAAAAACTCTCAACGCTACTCACTTTTGCATCTCGGCTCAAATTAATAAACTTGGGAGCAGCCACAACAGATAAAACCCCTAAGATAATAATAACAACCACCAACTCTATTAGAGTAAAACCACTGCTTTTTCGCAGAAAATCAGACATATCAGCAACTCTTTTTTATTTTTTTGTTATTTTATACTATTAAAACGACATTACAGCTTAAAGTCAATGCCATCAAACGGCACAGAAAAACAATAAGCAGCTGATAATAAATAGAATTTAAATCATATAAAAGGGATTGAATGTAAAGTTATGAAACTAGGATAAAACAGCGTTATACAAAAGAGAGGGAGTGACTCACAGCACTAACAATCTTCTGTGACGAACTCATAGGTGACACTACCGCCAGCAGTATCTGGATAATAGACTGATAGAAAACATTGAGTCACTGCAGAAGCAGGATTATCGGTAAAGGAGATAAGGAAATAAGGGAGAGTAGGACCTGAGCCACCATAATGCTTGCTAATTGTTAAGTCCTCATCTAAACCAGCGTACTCTTTAGCTGAGATAACAAACTTAATTAAGCCATAATAACCAATTAAATCCGCAGTCCCATCACTGTCCATATCGATATTTGCTGAGCTAGCATCCACCAACTCTTGACCTTGCAATGCAGCCTTAGAGTAACTAAAGCTATTCGCAGTCGACAGCGCTCCTCTGGCTCCCTCAAGAACAGCCACTTTGGCATCTTTATTTAAAGAGATAAATTTAGGCGCAGCAATAACACTTAAAACCCCTAATATGATGATAACTACCACAAGCTCGATTAAGGTAAACCCATTGTCATGCCGTAACAAACTGCAACTCCCTTATCTGTTTTGTTTATAACAATAACTTGTGAGCAACGATCAATCAAATATCAATCACCTCTTAATCAGCTATCAATGGAATGTCACTTTAAATTAGTCATCTTTATACTCCTCCTGAATCGCCTTAATTTCAGGAATACTACCCACAAAAAGTTCTACCAATTGAGGGTCAAAATGGCTACCTGCCTGCTCTTTTAAATAATTAATAGACTCATCAAAACTCCAAGCTGGCTTATAGGGTCGCTTAGTGGTTAGCGCATCAAAAACATCCGCAATACATACAATTCTCCCCTCTATCGGGATAGATTGCCCTGTAAGCCCCTTGCTATAGCCTGAACCATCCCACTTTTCATGATGGTGTATGGCAATAGATTGGGCCATCTGGATCATCATAGAGGGGTGGTCATCAAACAGTACATTAACCTTATCGACATGTTGCTGCATGTGCAGAAACTCTTCATTACTGAGCTTATCGGGTTTAACCAGAACCTCATGTGAGATCATCAGCTTACCTATGTCATGCATAGGAGCTGCCTTCTCAATCATATAAACAATCTGTTCGTTTAAGCCTAATTTTCGCGCTAACAGGCCAGAATACTTACCCACCCTAATAATATGCTTACCAGTGGTTTCATCATGCAGCTCAGCAACGATAGCTAATTTGTTGATAAGAAACTCTGTGGCCTGATCAAGCTCAAAAGTGCGTTGCAGAACTCTGCTTTCAAGCTCTTGATTCAAATGAGTCTGTAACCGTAAAGTTTGTATGATATTAAGCTGATTCATCACACGCAGTTTAAGCTCATACTCATTAAAAGGTTTACAAACAAAATCATTTGCTCCCCCTTTTAACGCCTTAATATGAGATTTTTGATCACTAAGGCCACTCACCACGATAACAGGCAGCTCCTCTGAGTTATAGCGTGCACGGATCTGCTCCAATACCTGATAGCCGCTAAGATGAGGCATCTCCAAGTCAAGGATCACTAACATCACATCAAACTCGAGTTCAGCCATCACCTTACGAGGGTCGGTAATACTGGTGATGCTTAAGTTCATATCGATTGTCTTAAGCATCTCATTCATTACAAGCACATTAGTTATCGAATCATCACAGATGACGACATTAACCTTACCTAAAGCACCGCCACTAAAAGCCATTAATATATCCCTACAAGCTACACACTTTCACACTCAAAGTGCCTGACACGTTAAATAAACATAGTTTTAACATTAGATAACTACAAACTTTCAAAACACTTTATTGTGTATCAATGTTTGTATACTTGGCTAAAAAGGATACAATATGCGCAGTTTGTTATGACTCAATTAGGCAATGAGCCTTAGATATACTCTTTGACTTTCCTACCAGCTCCACAAGGCAAAATAATGCGTCTCTTGCTCCTAATATTATTTCTCTTCAGTACCTTTGGTCTCGCCGCACAACCTAACTCTACTTTTTCACGAAACTTAAATAGCATAGAAGAGCAACTCTACTCTCTACCTTTTAGGGCTCAAGCCCGCTTGATAGAGATGGAAGAGGTTGACTTAAAAGAGAAGCAACCTATACCACTACTTGTTCGCTACTTTACTCTCAGGGCCAGTGCCGCCCTACAGCTCAATGAAGCTGAGCAGGCTATCAAGGCCGCAGAAAAAGGACTTAAGTATGTAAAAGGTAAGCCTGAATTTAAAGCGGAACAATTTCAGCTCCAACTCAGATTCATTCAAGCTCTGTTGATGCAAGGTAAAAACCAATTGGTTTTGTCACAACTGAACAGCCTGCTTGAAGCTACCGAGTCTTTTAACGATCCGGCCACCACAGCTGAGATCCTATTAGTAAAAGCTCAGGCATATAGAGATAACGGGGAGTATGACATCTCCATGGCTGCCATGATGAGTTCATTAGAAACGGCAAAGCAAGCCGATGATCAGGTATTACTTAAGCGTATCTCATCAAATTTAGGTGCAGTCTTACTGAGTCTCAATGGCTTCGATAAAGCAGAATTACTACTGGAGCAGTCTTATCTCTTTTTCAAGCAACGAAAAATGTCCTTTAACCAGTTACTGGTAAAAATGGATATCGCAGAGCTAGCCAAGAAGCGGGGACAAGATAAAAAAGCGATACATGAGTACCTTAAAGCACTGAATTTAGCTCAGGTATTAGGGGATGGTTTTCACCGCTTTCGCATCAATCTATTAATAGCAGAACTCCTGTTCGACAGGGGAGAAACTGAGCGAATGAAACAATACTTACAGGCTAGTGAAGTCTTAAGTGAGCGAGAAAACACCCGCTACTTCATCAGCAAATTCAACCTACTTAAGGTTAACGAAAAACTTATAAATAACAACTACCAAGAGGCATTAGATCTCCTCTCTACACTGCTTCCCAAACTCAATAAATATAGCTCCCTCTATCGTTCAGAGCTGCAACTGCATTTGGCGGCCTCCAAAACGTATTATGGCTTAGGGGACTTTGAAAATGCTTACCTTACCCTACTCAATTACCAAGAAAGCTTTAATCAATTTAGTGCTGATGAGCAGCTTGAAAATCTAGAAAGACAGAAACTACTCTATAAATTGGAGCGACTAAAAGCTGAAAATCAGCAACTGAGCTGGAACAATGTGCTGCACACTTTAGAGCTGGAAAACAGTGAAGATGAGATTGAATACCTCAATATACTAATATTCTTTGCTATTGTTTCCGTAAGCTTAACCTCATTAGCGGCACTCTGGATCAATCGTCGCCGGATCCGCTGGGGCAAAATAGCCAATACAGACAGTCTTACCAACCTCTACAACCGACGCTATCTATCCCATAAATTACTGAGTCTTAATAAGCCAGATAACGACGCCCCTCTATCATGCATATTGTTAGATATTGACCTTTTTAAAGTGGTTAATGATTCATATGGCCACATAGTCGGTGACGAAGTACTGGTTAAAGTCGCTACGCTATTTATCAATAATGTCAGAGAGAAAGATATCTGTGCCCGAATTGGCGGTGAAGAGTTTATGATCTTACTCCCCAATACAAACTTACAGCAAGCATCAGATATCGCAGAAGATCTTCGGCTAAAGATAGAAAGCTTACACTTTGCCTCTCTCAAAGGTGAGCCTTTCACTATCACATCTAGCTTTGGAGTCGTTGAGGCAGGTAAAGAGCAAAGTTTCTCCGAACTATCCAATGCGGTGGATCTGTTACTTTATACCGCTAAACAAAATGGTCGCAATCGTGTCGAAACAGGAACGCCTAAATTTACAAACTCCCAGGAGATGGAACAGGGACATAGTAAAATGGCACAACAACTTGCGAACTTAAAACGTAAAGCGCAACGACTACTCTTTATGCTAACTCAACTTATCAAGTAACATTTAGCTTAAATGAGCTGACTCTGCTTCTTACTTTGATGCATTTTTAGCTCAACGGTTTCAATCAGCTTTTCGGCATCGGTTTCAGAGATCATGCCGTCATGGGTCAAGGTTTGGATCATTTTACGCTCAGTGTTGAGCAATATTCTTAATGCAAGATAGGACTCGACACGCTCCACTAAATGGGGAGATTGTTCTCGAAAATCAGCTAAGGTAGTTTTAGCGAAATGATTGACCTGCTCAACCTGCTCCAGTGCCAATTTAAGCTGCTCTGGCGCTAATGACAGACTAGGAGCCAAATCTTTAATATATTCACTGGCTTCAAACAGTCCCCGTGCACTCTCAAATATAATCATGTGTTGCTTATAGTTAGCGGCGCGGGCATAAGCACCAATAACAGGGAAAGTACGGCACCGAGTTGACCACTTTGGGATCTTCCAATGCCTTACGATTGAGGTTCTTGGCCACACTTGAGGCGTTCCATCCAAAGCTTTCTCGATGGCATCGACCAATATATGCGTAGCATCTTTACTCAACAACCCTTTCGCAAATTGATTCCAATAAAACTGCCGCTCAGATTCCAGAAGCTTTCGCAAATACTCAACTTGAGTGTCTATCTTCTCCTCTTCATATCCCTCTCCTACTGACACAATATTTTGGTCAACAAGCGACCAGTTGACGGACTTAAGATACTCATCACTCTGAAGCTTGCTCCTCATCGAAACCATCTCATTAGAGATCTTATGCTGTACCTTAGCAAAGGTTTGCTGCTTGGCTTTAGGCAGTTTATCTAGACCCAGTTTCGCCATCACAAACCGCATACTCGAGCCGTTCACCACTATGGTTAATACCACTATTCCAGCGGTTAAAAAAAGTACCTGATCCCTAAGTTGAATATCTAAAGATTCATTAGTTGCCACAATTAAGGCCAGAGCCAGCGACACCGCTCCCCTTAATCCGCCCCAGATCAATACAACTGACTTCTCCTTAGTAAGCCCAATCCCTATGCGGGCTAAAATAGGCATTAGGCCTAAAATAACGCCCCCTCTGATAACCAATATGCCTAAGAAGATAACAGCCAAATACTCCCAGTTTGCCAGATCCGCTAAACCTAACCGCGTCGACACGACTAAGCCAACTAAGATGAATATTAGGGTATTAAACAGAAAAGAGAGGGTATGCCAGAAGTGATGTAGATGCTCCATCACTTCTGGTGAAAATCGTGTCCTTCCGGGACCTGCGTAGATCAATGCCAAGGTAACCACACTCACCACACCTGATGCATGAAAAATGTGTTCAGAAACGTAGAAAACCAGATAGGGTAAAACCAGTGTCAGTGCGATCTCAATTAAGCTGTCGTTAAATAGAGAGCCGATAAACATCAAACTTATCACCGCAACCACAGTCCCAATAACCACACCTATCGAGACGACACGAACAAACTCAATAATCACCTCGCTGGCTTCAAACTCGGGCTGTATCTGGGTAGCAAGGGAGAGAAACAGTGTAAAGAGTACAATAGCTGTGCCGTCATTGAGTAGAGACTCCCCCTCAATAAGGGTTTGCAATCGAGCTCGTGAACACATCTCTTTCAGCAAAGAGACCACAGCTACGGGGTCGGTCGCACTCACTATCGCACCGAACATCAGGGCCGCACCAATAGACCAGTTCCAGGGTAATACTGTCAAACACAAAAGGGCGGTGATTAAGGTACAGATCACCATACCAGGAATAGCCAACACAGCAATTTGTGAAAACATACGTTTAAAGAGGTGAACCTCAAGAGAGAAGGCAGACTCAAACACTAAAGCAGGTAAAAAGATAAACATAATCAGGTTGGCATCTAACTGACTAGCAAGCACAAATGATGCTTTTAGCTCATTAACCACAGGCAGCTGAGTTTCAAAACTTAAACTCCCTCCTATCAGCATCCCCAAAGTTAGCAGCGCAACCGAATAGGGAATGGCGGTATTTTTTAAAAGTTTACGCAGCATAATTCCGAGCAATATCGCAACAACAAAAAACACCAATAATAGTAAAGTTGTCTGCATATCTGCTCCTTAAGGTTCCCCTACTCTATTAAAAATAGCCCTTAGTCCACATTTATCCAATGACACCTAAATAGAAAGCCAACCACTCGACTTAAATAAAAAATAAAAGATTAACCCTTTCTCTATCTTTCACCGTTTATACCTTCAACAAACGGCCAGAATAAGCTCTACAACTGAAGCTGATGCAAGCAAAAGCCGTTAAACACATGATTAAATATGATTATTTTGGAGTTCCTATGAAGCGTTCACTTTTATCAAATCTACTGACAAGTACATTTCTCAGCGCAAGCATCTTGGCCGCTCCACTGCTGCAGGCCAGTGAAATTAGCTTTCCCCATCTTGAAACTGTCGGAGTCAGCAAGCTGGCTGTTGAAGCTGATATGGCCGAAATTAATGTTCAGGTAGCCATTAAAGATAAAACAGCCAAGGGAGCCAAGACGCTTTCTGATACCGCTGTAGCTAAATTTATCGAGCGTTTAAAAGCGACAGGAGTCGAACGAGCAGATATCCAAAGTGCAAATCTGAATCTTCAGCCTCAATACCACTACCAAAAAGATAAGCCTGCCGAACTGGTTGGCTACAACGCAAGCAGGCAGATAACAGTCAAGGTCAGGGAGTTAGCTCGTCTAAACAATATCTTAGACTCAGCCCTTGAGGAGGGAATAAATCGCATTAACAATATCGCCCTTAAAACCAGTAAAGAGGCTGATTATGTTGAAAAGGCTCGTCAAGCTGCGATTGTTGATGCCAAAAATAAGGCGAGATCCTTAGCTAAAGGCTTTGGTGAAAAGCTAGATGGTGTATGGGAGATCCGTTATTTCGAGCAACACCCGGTTCAGCCAGTCATGCTAAGAATGAATGCAGCTAGTCCTAAGTTCGATGCCGCTGAGAGTTATCAGCAGGGACAAGTTACGATCACTGACAGAGTTGAGGTGGTATTCAAGCTAAAATAACTCTTAACTCTATGTCCCATCCTGAAATAGGTTGACGGTTTTAATTAGACCAGTTGCTCTTGCTGCTGGTCTTTTTTATGCACTTGATTTGGTGTTCTCATACCTAAACTCAAGTGCGGCCTCATTTCATTGTATATAAAAACTGACTCTTCAACGAGTCGCTTTAACTCATCAAGATTGCTGCACGGATATAACAAAAACTCTTGCTTCAAAATACCATTTACTCGCTCCGCTAATGCGTTTTGATAGCAATCATACCCATCCGTCATTGATGCTCGGATACCATTTTTCTGTAATGCTGACTGATAGACTGCTGAACAATACTGTAACCCTCTGTCTGAATGATGAACTGCATGGCCTTGATATTGGCGATTATTCACTGTCATTTTTAAGGCTTTAACTACATCAGTTGCTTTCATCTCATCACTAAGTTCATAACCCATAATCTTACGACTAAACGCATCCGTCACCAGTGACAAGTAGTGAACACCTTGCTCTGATTGAACATAAGTTATGTCACTCACAAAGACCTCTTCAGGCGATAAAGGCGTAAACTCTTTGAGTAAATTCGGGTGTTTCTTCATCCAGTGTTTACTGTGGGTTGTCTTGGTATAGTTATGCTTAGGTTTTACCAATAACCCTTCACGTTTCAAGTAACTAAAGAAGTTATCTCGCCCAAGTTTAATTCCTTTCTCGATGAACTTGGGTTTCAGTAAAAAGTAGAGTTTCCTGCCACCCACACGTGGCATAAAGCGACGGATATCAAGCACCATTGCTTTTACTGGGGCCAGTTCTATAGCTCGGCAGAGTTCTCTCGTTTCTCTTTGGTAGATAGCTTGTCTTGTTATGCCAAGAAGCTCGCAAGCACGATTTAAGCTTGTTACTTTCTGTTTTTGAAGACTTCTCGCTCCCTGGCTAAGTACTTTTTTCTTAGGCCTGCGCCATACTCAGCATCAATGATATCAACGGCTTCATTGAGTAATAGATTACGTAAATGTTCATCCTCAAGCTCTTTTTCAAGGCGCTTTATTTTTTGAGCTGGCGTTTCTTTAGCTTTGGTGGTCTTAGGCATGGTTATTCTCACTGGTTGAGTCCAATCCATCTTACCGTGCTTTCTGAGCCAAGTAAGTACGGTTGAACGACCTTGGATACCATAAATGCTTTGAGCTTGCTTATAAGTCATGTCGCCTTTTTCAACGGCTGCTACAACTTGTAATTTAAAGCCTAACGAATAATCTCGTTGTGTTCGCTTAACGTGGGTGGGGATTTGAGTTGTCATAATAAAGTCCTAAATGTGTAAACACATTTCAGGACAAGACACTATCCAATAAAAAGCCCTTGGTAATCACTACCAAGGGCTTTTTCGAAAGTCACACAAGTACTAATATCAATCAGTACAATTAATTTTCCATCTAGTAAGAGCTTAATCGATCACATTATTTAAAGAAGCTTACTGAGTTTTGCCCTTGCGCTCCATTAAGCACAGCAAACTCGCCGTTCACTAAAGCCAAACCTTGAGGATTACTCACGCCATCGAAGCTGTACGCAGCATCAATACTATTGGTTGCCATCGTCATCTCTAAAACTTGTTTAGCGCTATGATTTAACAGGTAAGCCTTATCTTGCTCGATAGCTAAACCAGTCACCATAGGGAAGGTCTCTGCAGGGTTGATAATTTTAGCTTCACTGTTGAGCTCAAAATCTTGGTTGCTGAAACGAGAGATCACAAAGTTATTACGCACTTTAGCTGGAAGAGTCACAGTAACGTACTCTTGAGTCGCCGCATCCCAGCCTAAACTACCGATATAGTTGTATTTAGCACGAACAGTGGAGAAACGACTACGTTTCAACTCCTTCACGCCATCTGTGCCATCCATAAACAAGTAGTAACTGTCGGAAATTTTTGCTAATGGATCGTATTCAAGACGCACATAGCTCTTATGATCTGCGGTCACTAACACACTATTATCGCCATCAAAGGCAACACCTGTAAGGTTAGATATCTCAACAGAGAAAGCACCATCGATCATCACAGAAGCCAACACTTTATCCAATTTACCGTTGAGAAAGTGTACCCAGTTATCACTGGTCACCACGGCATAGATATCACTGTTAGCGCTGTAACTTATTCCAGTCGCCACGCCAGTGATCTCAGTTGGTAGCTTCTGTGTTCTCAAAGCGTTCAAGCTCGGCTGATTACTCACCTCACTTCCCTCAACCTCTGCCATATTGGCAAAATCTGGACGCTCAATGGCGTAGCTGCCACGCGCAGATAGGGAGGAGAGTTTAGGCCAATTAGCCGTAGACCAAACAATCTTGTCACTGTCGAAAGTCATACGATATGGATCGCTCTGACCGATAAATGGAAAAGGCCCCGTTTGGCTAAACGCCTGCACGATATTGAAACCAATCACCACAAGGAACACCATCACAGTCGACCTGTTTAACAAAGTCCAGCTGTTCTTATCCTCTTTCTCACTTAGCTTATCGCCCTGTAACATCAGCAATACCGCAGCAAACAGCAGGATAACGAGGAACACAACCATCACCCACACATAGGTGTGCACGCCAAAAATAGCTGGGCCAAAGCCTTGGCCAATATCTTTCAAGATGTGGTTCGAACTATGACGATAACCAGCCCACAGACCGTAAACTGAGGCCAAAATCAGTGCACCAAGGTATTTTGGCTTTAATCCATAACGAGTAATGAAGATAGCAATCAGAGCTACCAACACCATCGCAGTACGCTCTTGCCAACATAAAATACAGGGAGTATCACCCAATCCATAACCTAAAATGATGCAGGCGATCCCCACTGGCAATGCAATCAGTGCCATAGCAGCAAGGGAAACGATTTGGTTTACAGTTGATTCTTTCATTTTCATATTCTTATAGGTTCCCTGCCGGTACTAACATGCCCCAGGTAGCAATCACCCAGATAAGAATGCTCATGCCAATGCTGGCACACAGACAGATATCAGCCATGCGCTGCTTATGTGGCTTAAAAGCCACCAAATAAGCGGTAAAGAAGATGAGACAGAAGAGTAAAAATTCCATAGTTTAATCCAGTTATAATAATAAACGGCCGTCGAAATCAAACACCCAATCTAAAGTGAGTCTCGCTCAAAAAAGCCTCCACTCACCCTGTTCCCCAACGAAGATCGTTAACGGTATTTGATCAAACGAACTCACAATGAAAACCTGCTCGATAACTCAAGTTCACCGATAGTTTTCGCTGGACAAAGTAACAATTCAGACAGGAAATTGATGAGAGGTAACTCATAGGAAACCCCAATAAAATCAATCCTAATTTTAATTTTGAGCGTGAGGTTTCACTGTATAACAATCTGTGATCACACCTATTTTTAGGTATCTACTTAGTGTGAACTGAATTTGATTGCTAACAGCTCATTTCATTCTCAACATCAGAGCAACAGACTGCTGAATTAGGCGACAAAAAAGTGACAAAACACGCTTTTGGCTCCTCCTAGTTGATAGCTTGAAAATCGATTTGAACCTATTTGAGATAGATCAAACAACTAGATTGTTAACTCAAAAATATGGCGACAGAGATAGCGATTTACTATATAAGCTGGCTGTCATGATTTAACCAGCATTAAAAACTTATTTAGGTGAGCAAGACTTACCAAGTATATAGAGAAGTAAGCATGAAAAAATCCGTCTCTTTCAGAACCTTTATCACAGGGATCTCCACCTCGATAATCCTACTATTGAGTGTTGTTCTGATTAAGGTGAGCATCGAACATTCACGAGAGGTCACCACTAGCCTTTCGAGAGATATCATCGATAGTCATGCACAAGTGCTTAAAGCTAAAATAGAGCTCTTAGAAACGCCGTTAACCACCATTCTTGATACATTGGCGTTCACGGATTTCGTCAATGCCAAACTGGAGATTAACAATCCAGAGTGGTTAGGTACCTTGGCAAAAATTTTGGCCAATAGTCCACATCTATCAACCCTCTATTTTGGTCATAAAAATGGCAACTCGTTTGTGGTTAGGCCTATCTATGACCGCAGCGACAGCATTAAACTCAACGCCCCAGACAACACCGCCATCATGGTGGACTTAAATCAATTCAATGGTCTGCAAAAACGCATATTCTTCAACAAAGAGATGCAAGTTATCAGCGCATTTCCTTATGACAATCAAAATTATGATCCCCGAGTCAGACCTTGGTTTATCGAAACCAAAAATGGCGGTGAAATCAATGTCACCGAGCCTTACTATTTCTATTTTTTCAAGCATTTTGGCATCACATTTTCACGGCGTACCTTAGATAACAGCAGTGTGATCGCCGCAGACTTCACCTTAGACTCACTCAATGAAGCCCTGCGAGATCTCACCTACTCAACCAACTCACAAACCTTTCTCTTTACTGAGAAGGAGGGGTTACTCGCCAGCAATCAAACAATTAAAGTTGATGACCCAACCAAAAAGGTTACCTTAAAAGATCTAGAGATCAGCCAATTTGTCCCAGCGCTAAAAAGCGTCAATATTAAAGGGGAAAGCCACAGCATTGAGTGGCAAGGCCATCCTTGGCAACTGATTATCACCCCTATGGTGATTGGTAAAAATGAGACCCTCTACCTTGTGAACCTGATCTCGTTAAACGATCTTCTTGCCAACTCTAATGAGTTTCGCACCGAGCTCATCATGTTATCTATAGTGATCGTGACCTTGTCACTGCTCATCGTTTTTGCAGCCACCAGCCGCGTAGTCAGGCCGCTCACCTTTCTGGTCGAGTCACTGGATAACATTCAACACTTTGTCTTCAAGCATCGCCCCTATCGTAGTTCAGGTATTACTGAGATAGATAAAGTGAATGAGAACATGCTGATAATGGAAAAGGTGCTGCGCGACTTTATCAGTAACTTAAAAAGTGTAGCCCGCTCAACAGAGCCTAAAGAGGTCTCCCGCTCTTTGGTATCTCAAGTACAAGAGATTTTAAATTCCGACACTTGCTTACTCTTTATCAATTCACGTCAATCCCGTGCTGAACTTTCGCTGTCAGCAGGAATAGGTAATAAACAAAACATTGAGCTGCAGGCACTATTCGATATCAACCCAGCAGCTTTCAAACAGCCAATTTATGAGTTAACCAAAGAGGAATCTGAACTCATCGCAGAGAAACATCACACCTGTTTCTTGATGTCCTTAATGAATCGAAATAACCAAAATACCGGTGCACTGCTTATCTGCTTCGAATATAAAATAACAGCCGATATCCGCAGTAGACTCGAATTTATTCAGGAGTTTATTGGTTTTAATGAGCTAGTGTTAGAGCACCTAGAAGCGATGGAGGAGCAGACAAATCTATTCCATGCTTTTGTAATGATGACCGCCAGTGCCGTCGATGTGAAGTCGGCTTACACAGGTGAACACTGTAAGCGCGTTCCAGAGCTAACTAAGATGTTAGTCGAAAAGGTCGTGCTAGATAGCGAGCATTTCGTCAATTTTCACATGGACAATAAACAGTGGGAGGAGCTATGGCTCGCCGCTTGGTTACATGACTGCGGAAAGGTCTCCACCCCAGATTTCATCATGGATAAATCTACAAAATTAGAAACAGTGTATGACCGAATTCATGAAATAAGAATGCGTTATGAAGTACTAAAACGTGATGCAGATATCGACTACTTGCAGGCCCTTATCGCAGGCCAAGATGAGCAACAGGCCAAGAGCCATTGTGAACAACAAAAACAGACTCTGGAAGAAGAGTTTGCCTTTATTGCCGAATGCAATTTAGGGACTGAGTTTATGGAGGAGGATAAGCTTAACCGCTTAGAGAACATAGCCAAAAGACACTGGCTCAGAACCTTGCCTGATAATATCGGCATCTCTCACCAAGAGCAGGTAAGAAAAACCTCACAAACACTCCCCATTAGCGAGCCTGTACTGGCGGATAAAGCTGAGCACCTTTACTGCTGGGATGATAAAAAAAGGCTGCCTACTAACGGACTACGCGACTTCAAGATAAAGCAGCCTGAGTATCAATACAACCGAGGAGAGTTGTACAATTTAGGCGTAAAAGCTGGCACGTTAACTGTGGAAGATCGCTACAATATCAATGAACATATTGTGCAAACCTATCTAATGTTAGATCAGCTGCCCTACCCTGAGCACCTAAAGAATGTACCACTTATTGCTGGCAGCCATCACGAGCGTATCGACGGTAAGGGCTACCCTCTACAGCTAGCAGGCGAGGAGATCCCATTGCAAGGTCGCATCTTGGCCATTGCCGATGTATTTGAAGCATTAACGGCATCTGACAGACCCTACAAAATTGCTAAACCGATCAGCCAAGCCTTAACCATCATGGCTAATATGGTCAAAGACCAACATCTAGATAGGGAACTATTTGATCTCTTCATCCAAACCGATGTTTACAACAAGTACGCAAGCCAATACCTGACAGAGCAACAGACTGATAGCATAGATATCGACAAAATCCGCAGTATATACCTCTAGCTTACTCATCCATTAAAGTAAGCAGGCAAGCTTGCAGCTGCCGTTAACACTAAGATAACGGCAGATAAAACCCTTATAATCTAGATACTTTTTGCATAGCATCGCTATAGAAAAATGCCGAAAGCTTATCTGGATCCACCTCAACAAAGTCCTCAGGTACCAACTCTAAGTTAAACTGAAGCCTTAATGCCTGATAAACCTGACTCGCTCTTTCATGTAGCCCGAGATCAATCAGATTATTTAAGTAGATAGCGTAGGCTATCGCATCATTAGGTTGAGCCTTGATATAGTGGCTAAACTGCTCAAAAGCATAATCATAATCCTGTTGCTGCAATGAGTACAAAACGCCAACTAACGCATAGTTAGTCTGTATATAACCTAAGTTTGCCATCGCCATACTACGCACATATTTAAACTGTTCTAAATCATCTTGTAGCATATAGAGGTATCCCCAAAACGCGCTATTTTCAGGGGTCAAACTAGGTACATATGGATAAGTTTGTCTAAAGAACTCAGCAGATGGGTTAGGGACAACTTCAAGACTCGCCCAGAGAAAATCATTTAACAAGGTGGGATCTTTCTTAAGTGCTTCTGGCAAGCTATCAAACAGCTCGCTCACCTCTCTCTCCGTTTTTTTAATCCCATTCACAGCAGACTGAATCAGATCAAAATACCCACTCTGGTTCAATACCTCTGAGTTATGCAGGTATGAAGAGTAAGCATCTAATCCCGAAGTTAGGTGATGCAGCATTCTCCAATTTACAACGACTAACTCCCTCTGGCCAATATTTTGAAGATATTTATACTCAATGAGCACAGTGATAGGCAGCTCAGTGAGGTAGGCACTAAACACTAAGTTATCTCCCTGTACCCCCTCAAAGCGCCACATCTCGGTACCATTAATCTGATTGCTAAATTTAGTACGAACAGTCCGGTAAAAAGACTCCTCTTCGGAAAGCGTGAGCTCAGGATATCTATCATGGGCATAGCTCAATAAGTGTTCGCGATCCCACCAGTCATAAAAAGCATTCTCTTTATCCTGATTAAAGGTTTCTGCCATCAAGGCACCTTGCCGATGGATAAATGAGAGCGAAGAGAGTCGGCCACTGTCAGCTCTATTGTCAGCTTGATAGAGATTATTAGAAACATTTGAGTTCTGAGTAGACTGACATCCACTAAGTGCAAAAACCATCAAAAACAATGCTGTGATAGTGTAATTCATGGCTACTTCTCCTTCACAGAAATGGACTGCTGTAGAATAAACTCGACTCCAGGGTTAACCGGAGCTGAAAAGTCGCCGTTGATAGAACCTGTATAATAAAGCTGTTTATCAACCTCTCTTAAGGCGTTGATATAATCGAGACTCTCATCTGTATTCAACACTCTCCTATCGATCTCAAACTGGTGACGCTGAACAAACTGCCCATTATAATAAGCTTCAGAAACATGGTATTTAACGCCATTACTAGTGATATTTTTATCCGTATCTCTGACTTGATAATCAACGCCATCGGGCATAATAAGCTTCAGCGTCTGATTAATTGACACAATACTCGGCAGTGATAACGGCTGGGTCCGATTAATCACTTTAGGCAACTCTACATAGTTTTTGATATAACTAGCGAATAGCCCAAAATCCATAGCATTGCTATTGTTTAGCCAAAAATCACCAATACGATAATGCTCCGTTATCAATATCTCATTACCGCCCTCAGTTGTGTCGATCAATAAAGCGGGTGACTCAAGCTTAATATCTCGATAAAACTTAGCGTAATAGTTTAAATAGTGCTGCTCAATTTCAGACAGCGAAACACTGGATAACCGGTAACGCATATAATCAGCTTCATGACCTAAATATCGAGTCGTAATATAAAGATCGACAGGCTCTGTATAACTGGATGAAACATAAAGTTGCTCTACTGAAACTCTGTCTAGCCCAGTATTCCCCGAAGGCATGGCAACCAATGAATCTGTTCCTTTATCTAGCACCAACCCATAACCAAAGTCTGGCTGAGTAATGAAATCAAGGCCTTTAGCCTGATAGTTATTGGTCGCATCAATAAAGTATCGCTTCCCATCAAAGTTAACCTCATTAATCACATGATTAAATAAGATGGCAGAGGGAGCACGATCATTGAGAGTTAACCCAATCCCAGTGTTCACTAAAACCGGCGAGCTAGGTACATCAATTGCTCCTAACAGGGCAATAAGCAGACTGGCTTTATCTTTACAGTCACCATAACGACGTTCAAAAACAGTATTGGGGCTGTGGGGGATATGACTATTCTGACCAATCTCAATACCAAAATAACGTATATCTTGTTGGACAAAACGAATCATCTCAGCCACTTGCTCCTCTTTGCTCAAGTAGTTTGTGGTGACCTCTTTAATATACTCATTCAATGACCGAGAGGGAGACTCATCAAATTGATAGTGAGAAATGGCCCAATTGCTGACTTCTGACCATGAAGGAGTGCTACTAACAAAAACGGTCGGAGACCATAAATAGCCAGCAGGAACCCCCTCTTCGAAGTTATATTTAGCCACATTAGCAAGTTGCCATTCATACTCTTTGCCAAATCGACTCTGCGTAATTGTCGCAGGAGGATTATCATTACTTTGAATATTGAGTGGCTGACCGCTTGCGTTAATAAACCTGACATGAACTTTATCTATCGCAACTTCCCAGCCCATTGCATAGCTACTACCGAACTCTTTACCATAAACGGGATTGCGGCCCTTAATACTGTACTGATAGCGGATCGTGTCCCCTACCCTGACATCTTTTAAAACAATAACAGCGGTCGCTAGGCCATTAAATAGGTCATTACTTAGCTCCTGCTCTTGATTAATAACATTAATTCTGGCGGTTTTTAACCTGTCGGACCAAATATCCCTGCGCTCGATCTCTACAGTGTGCAAAGTAAGCTTTTCAAATTCAGGATTAAAGGTTAGCTCAATTTTAGAGAGCTCTTTTACCCCTTCCTGATTCAGTGCTGTGGCAGCAAAATCTTGGTAATACTCATTACTCTTATCAGTAAACCTGTCTTGTCGACCTACAAGTCTGTAATGAACAGGAGCTTTCTCTTTATTGATTTTTTGCGGTGATAAAGCTTGAGTGACAACCCAATCACTGGGCTCTCCTAGGGTGATTTCATACTCCCCAGACTTAATCTGCTTTGCTTGAATCACAGACGAGAATAGTACAAAAAATATAACGCTTAATCTTATTATAGTTTTCACAGGTAGTGCTCCTCCCTTAGACAAGTTCAGAGTATCACAACCCATTAACATAGGTAGCAAATAATATCCGCACTGTAATTTCTAAACCTGATCAAGAGCTAACCACCGCTTCTCTTTCCTTTTTATACTCTTCATAACTTGGTTTATTTGCAGACTTACAGTCATTGATCTGAGACTCCGACACAGCCTCACTTATACATTGACTCTCTTGCTGCTCTTGACCAAATTGATATAGCTCTTTGTTAGTGCAACCTGTTATCGCTACTGTTAATGCCAGTGGCAGTGCCATCCCTAATAATGTTCTCATCACGGCCTCTCCTTTCATCATCACCTTGGCTAATACCTGTTCATCCTAAACAAAAAACGGTGGTGTCACCATGGTTAATTAACGACCAACCTCTCGGCTTGCTTCACACCATGGCGGCAAGAACTCCCACCATTAAGCAGGCCAAAGCCATGCGGCACCTCGGACACCCGATGAGCCACCAAAGCGGTTCTTCACCACAGGGGTCATACACTCACCGCCAAGCACATATTGAGATAACAGCCGAGGTAATCTAGGGTAGATGGCATCGACATTAGACATGCCGCCACCCAATACGATGATATCGGGGTCGACTGCATTGATGATATGAGCTAACGCGCGCGCTAACCTATCCATATAGCGCTCAAAAGCCTGTGTAGCAACACTATCTCCCGCTTTCACCAAGGCCATAATCTGGCAACCAGAGCTAACAGGTTCGCCGCCTCCTTGTTGATAGTCTCGTATAAAACCTGTGCCAGAGATAAAAGTCTCGATGCAATCATGTTGGCCACAAAAGCACTGGGTACTCCTATGTTCATCAGCCATCATCCAAGGAAGTGGATTATGGCCCCACTCACCACTTAGCCCATTGCCACCTTCATGGACTCGGCCCACCACAGCTAAACCGCCACCACAGCCAGTTCCGATAATTACGCCAAACACTAAAGCCTTGCCCTCTCCTGCACCGTCTACAGCTTCTGATACTGCAAAACAGTTTGCATCATTGGCCACTTTAACCTCTCGCCCTAACCGTGCTCCTAAATCCTTATCTAACTGATGGCCATTAATCCAAGTGGCATTGGCATTTTTAACTAGCCCAGTTTTAGGTGAGATAATTCCTGGGATCCCAACACCTACTGTGGCTCGCTTGCCTAACTGCACCTCCACCTCCTCCACTAAACTGACGATGGCATCCAGAGTTAACTCGTACTCTCTGGGAGTCGCGATCCGCTTTTTAAATAACTCGTTGCCCAACTCATCTAAACAAACAGCTTCAATCTTAGTACCACCCAAATCAACGCCAATCCGTAACATCTATCTAGTCCCGTTAATCAATCAAACATGGATCTGAAGAGCGCCCTCTAGGCACCTGATAGGCATAAAACCCATAGGAGTAGCAAAATTAAAGTGCGGCCAGAGTACGTTCGATTATTTTATGAAAGAGGAGGTTTCTATCACGCAAACCTCCTCTCATTGAATAGCTGTAAAGCCCATCTGTAGGGGATTAACCATCATAGTTAAGCTTGATATTATTGCGGCTCAACTTTTCATGGCTAACATTAAAGTTTTGATCCAGGATATTAAGCAGCCCATTCACGTCACCCGTCTTAAACATACCGGCCACTTTAATCTTTTTAAGGTTTTCATCATCGGCAAGTTCAAAATGAATGTCGGTATATCGACTAATTTCAGCCATGGCCTCTTCGAGAGACTCACCTCTGAAGATCAAATTTCCAGTGCGCCATGAGAGTTTAGTGGCTATCTCACCTGGGGCCACTTTAGAAGCAACGCTTGGCAGAGGCTCCCTATTATTGAGCATCACTCGCTCATCTTTGGCCACCGCCAGTGCTGTGCCCATCAACTTAGGTTGATCGGCATGACTCTCTTTTAAAAATGCCTCGGCACTCTTTTTAACCACCAGCACCTTACCGTCAGTCACAATCAGCTCAACACCGCTTGGACGCACATCGACATTAAATGCAGTTCCTACCGCTCGGATAACCTTGCCACCCGCAAGCACGCTTAACGGACGAGATTTATCGTGGGCAACTTCAATATTTATCTCACCACGTTGCAGCTCAATAATTCGTTCATTTGCCGTGTACTTCACCTGAACAAAACTGTTGGTATTCAAAACCAAAATGCTGTCATCGGGTAGATTAATGGTATTACTCTCCCCAACCGCCGTTTGATAACTGCTTTGCATCGCAATGACGCCTGTGACTTGGGCGTTAGGCTCAACATCTTGAGCAAATTGGTACAGACCAATACTCAAAAAAAGCAGTATGGAAGCTGCAATTCCCCCCATCCATACCGGTGTTTTTTTACGAGTAGGCTTAGCTTTAGGAAAGATATCGGAGAGCCTTCCCAGCTCATCCATTTTGTCCCACATCTGGGCGATTTCGAGCAGAACATGGAGATTTTCAACATCACAGTGCAGCCACTGGGCTAATGCTTCACGCTCCTCAGCGGTCAGCTCCCTATCCATCTTGGCGATCCAATCACTGGCGATATCCAAACGCTGCTCATCATCGATGGCACCGGGATGTAGTTGATGAACATTACTCATGAGCACCTCCACGTTTGCCTGATGTTGTCGCACTCACCTGAGTCTTGCCCTTTTGTGCTTGTCGCATAAAAACTGTACACCGTTTAATCCCCTGAGAGATATGCTTCTCAACTGTACTCTCACTCAATTCGAGCTCCTCGGCAATCTCTCGCTGAGAGTAGCCATACACCTTTTTTAGCACAAATACTTTACGACACTGCAGCGGTAACAATCGCACCGCTTCACAGAAGTTATCGAACTCAAGGCTGGTAATTGCCTTGTCATACACTTCATCATGTCGGTCACACAGCGCCTTCTCAAACTCATGCCAATCATCAACGCTGTCCACTAATCTCACATTTGCCCGCTTTTGATGATCAAGAGCCAAGTTTCTCGCCATCTTATACATAAATGACTTGGCAGAATTAATGCTTTCTTTATTCTCTACCTGACATAAACGTACATAGGTCTCCTGCACAATATCCTCAATCTCATGGGGAGGAACAATGCGGGAAACCACCCGAGCAATTCCCTCTCTTGAGGCTAGGTAGGTCTTGTATATCAAGGTCTCTTTTAACATATCGTCTTATCTATACCAGCCAAAAACATCATCAATCCTATTAAGACGAATCAGCAGTAAAAATCCGCCATAGGGTCAATTTCATTGTCAGTAAAAAGCGACTAAGAACCCCACTCTGCAGTAGCTTAAACTAGAATAAGGCTTTTACACCAAGCATACAACTGGATAACCTAGCAAGAACAGTGGAATTAAAAACAAACAAAACAACAATTTCAAACCACTGTTTTATAAAAAGTTATTCTAGAAAAAAAGAGTAGAACAATAAGACTGCAATGAGTGCATAAACACACAACAGGCAGCTAAAAGTGAGTGGGTGGCTAGATAAATGTTTCACAAAAAAATAAAAATAATAAATTTTTTATGGAGGAAAAATTTCTATCAATCGTCTTCCTTTGGTGCGTGGCAAAAAACCATGCATTTGCGGGATCGAAAACTGATCAGTCAGCTTTTTTTCTTATGTTTAGTCTCAAGTTTTACACCTGGGCTAATCGCTAAAGAGGCCGTCGACAGTGTTGCTTTCAATATCCCTCAACAAAGGGCCTATTTGTCACTCATCTATCTGGCTGAGCAGGCGGATATTACCCTGCTCTTTTCATTCGAAAAGGTGGAGGGGATAGACGTAAATGCGGTACATGGCGAATACAACACCATGGATGCGCTGAAGTTAATGCTCGAAAATACCGGGCTTGTTGCACAGATGAACGACAGTGGGCAGATCTCAATCTTATATAATAAAAATCATAAGAGACAAGACGATATGACCACCTACAACAAGAATCAAGTAGCAAGTGCAGTGTTAGCTGCAATGGGAACTTTAGCCTCACCGCAGCTATTGGCCGCAGAGGCAGATACCAGTGCCGATACCAAAATGGAAGTGATTGAGGTCAGTGGGATCAGAGGCTCTCTAAGCCGCTCCATGGATGTAAAACGCAGTGCTGAAGGGGTTGTTGACTCAATCTCCTCTGAAGATATAGGTAAGTTTCCCGACACCAACCTCGCCGAGTCTCTGCAACGAATTACTGGTGTTTCCATCGACCGCTCGGGGGGAGAGGGGCAGTCGATCACCGTCAGAGGATTTGGCCCTCAATTCAATACCGTACTGGTCAATGGCCGCCAGATAGCCAGTGAAAGTGATACCCGCGGCTTTAGTTTCGACACCATTGCCGCAGAGCTGGTCAGCAGCTTAGATGTCCATAAAACCTCATCGGCCACCATGCAATCGGGTGGGATCGGTTCGACCGTGAACATCAATACAGCAAAGCCTTTCGCCATCAATGGCTTTAAAGCCGCTGGTAGTATCAAGGGGATCTACGATGAGAATAGCGAAGAGACCACGCCTCAGATCTCAGGTTTAATCAGTAACACCTTTTTAGATGACAGCTTTGGTGTGCTGCTCGGAGTCTCACATCAGGAGCGAAAAACACGCCTAAATCAGGCTCAAATTGATGGTTGGTTAGAGAATGTCGGGATCCCAGATCCTAAAACAGCCTCAGGAGAAGCCTACACAGGCAATATCTTCTCCGCTCGTAACTATGATCACAAGGTCACCTTTGAAGATCGCACCAGAACCAATGCCAACTTAGTGCTGCAATACGCACCAACCGATAACTTAGTGCTCACCGCCGATGCACTCTACTCAGATTTTGATGTGGAAACCAATGCCACCTCATACGGTCACTGGTTCACAGCGCCTAACGTCACAGGTGTCGATGGCGGTAGTCCCATTGTCGACGCGAATGGTACTGTCGTCGACATGTATCAAGAGGTTGGTTTAGCAACGGATTTTCACGCCAAGAAATTTGATCGTATTACAGATTCAAAATCCTTCGGCCTGAGTGCCGATTGGGACGTGAATGATAACCTCAATATGAGTTTCGACTACAGTCACTCAGAGGCCAGTCGTGAAGCCAATAATGGTCGTGGTAATCAGTTATCACTTATCGGTTACGCCAATCGCGTCCGCTTTCAAGTCAATGACGATATCCTCCCCAACGCCTCAATGTTTGAATCAGCCAACCCAAACATCTATAGCGGTCAACAGGAGCTCGACGGCACAGCTTACGATCCCTCAGTCACACCAGCAGGTGTACAAGACTACCTGAGTACAGATAATAGCCGAGCCCATGTGATGCTACGTCGAGGCTGGGAAGTTCAAGATGAGCTAGACCAATTTAGATGGGACAACACTTGGCTTGCCGACGGCGACACAGGCTTTAGCGCGGCTCGATTTGGTATGATGTACTCAACCGAGACTAAAAGCCTCAACCGATGGGATAACGAGGGAGAGGGGCTTCACTGTGCATACTGTGGCTATCCCGACAGTCCCACAATCAGTCCTGATGCGCAGTATATCTTCGATGCTGGCAGTGACTTCCTCAGTGGTGTTAGTGGTAGCGGCCAGATGCCTACCTCTTGGCTCGCCCATGACGGTGAAGCCAACTTTGCCTTTCTTGAGCAGTATTACGCCAGTACAAACAGTGACACTATCAGTTTCGATGCAGTGCTCAGAGATAAGTCATACAGTGTGCAAGAGGATATCTTTGCCGCCTACTTCGAGGTCGATTTTGTCGGCGAGATCGCAGGCATGCTCATTTCAAGCACCGCAGGTGTGAGATATGAAACCACAGACACAGATGTTAAAGGTCGTGATAAGCCAATAGCTCAGCTCAACATCTTAGATAAAACAGAGATGTTACCCGCCTATGGCAGTGTTGAAGCGATCAGCCAAGCCAATAGCTATGATGCTATCTTGCCAAGCTTTAGCGTTAAATTAGAGATAACCGACGACTTAGTGGCACGACTGGCAGCATCGAAAACCATGACCCGTCCAACACTCAACAGCATGTCGCCAATCACGGTGATCAACACCACCCGTCCCGGTGGCGATCTCACCTCCAGCCAAGGTAACCCTAAGCTCAAGCCATTTAGCTCTGAGAACTTAGATCTCTCCCTTGAGTGGTATTACGATGAGGTCAGCTACGTCTCAGCGGGTTACTTTAGAAAGAACGTTGAAAACTTCATCGTTAATACCCAAGAGGATCTCACTTTCACCTTAAGTGATGGCAGCTTACTGACCGATCCCTCGACCGGTGATGACACAGATAACCCCGACAGCAATGACGGCGTCGCACACTTCACCAATACTCGTCCCAATAACGGAGAGTCGGCCATAGTCGACGGTTGGGAACTTGCCGTGCAGCACAGCTTTGGCGAGTCAGGCTTTGGCGTAATGGCTAATGCAACACTTGTCAGCAGCAACGCCGAACTCGACGCCGCTGATATCACTCAAGTGTTTGCGCTTACAGGCTTAAGTGACTCAGTGAACCTGGTTGCCTTCTATGAAAGTGGTCCTATCCAGACACGTCTTGCCTGGAACTGGCGTGACTCATTTGTGCAGTCTCTGACACAAACCAATGGCGATGGTCCCACAATCGTTGAGAGTTACGCACAACTCGATTTAAGCGGTAGCTATGATCTCACCGAGAACCTAGCAGTCTTCTTTGAAGGGGTGAACTTAACTGAAGAGTACGTCCATAAACGCGGACGCTTCGAAAACCAACTACTCTCAGTTGAAGACAGTGGCCGTCGATTCGCGTTAGGTATACGCGGCTCATTCTAAGCCACTGACATCTGGTTGTTTAGCCTACATCACCTTAGATGTAGGCTAATTTCTGTCTTTAATTGTGAGTAGCATTATGGATAAACCAACACAAAAAATCGTGATTGTCGGCGGTGGAACCGCAGGCTGGATCACAGCAGGTTGGCTAGCGGCCCATCACAAAGTCACCTCGGGTAGCCCCGTTGAGGTGATCTTGGTTGAATCACCTGATACTCCCTCCATTGGCGTAGGGGAAGGCACTTGGCCTACCATGCGCAATAGCTTGATAAAAATGGGCATTAGTGAAACAGACTTTATTCGCGAGTGTGACGCCACTTTCAAGCAAGGAGCCAAATTTGCCAAGTGGGTCGATGGCTCAGATGATGATTTCTACTACCACCCTCTCGTGCTCCCCCAAGGCTTTACTCAGCACGACCTCGCCCCCTACTGGGCATCGCTACACGCAGAATCAAATGAGGAAAGTAAACACTCTTTCTCCAACGCAGTTTGCTTTCAAGAGAGCGTCTGTGAGCAGGGCTTAGCCCCTAAAACCATACGCACCGCTGAATACTCAGATGTAGCCAACTACGCTTATCATCTCGATGCAGGTAAATTCTCTCAATTTCTCCAGCGTCACTGCACCGAAAAGTTGGGTGTCACCTATCTCAGCGCTCATGTCACTGCCATCAATGAACACTCTAACGGTGACATCGCCTCATTAACCACGCAAACAACGGACAAACTTGAAAAAGAGATAGAGGGCGATCTGTTTGTCGATTGCTCAGGCTTCAAATCCCTACTCTTAGGTCAGCACTACCAAATACCCTTTATCGATTGTAGCAACGTGCTCTTTATCGACACAGCCTTAGCGGTGCACGTGCCCTATGACGAAGAGAATAGCCCCATCGCCTCCCATACCATCTCCACTGCACAAGAGGCGGGTTGGATCTGGGATATCGGCTTGCAGCATCGACGAGGCGTCGGTCATGTCTACTCCAGTAGATACACAGATGAGGCTACAGCCATGCAGGCATTGGCCGATTATATCGGTCCCAAATTTGACTCACTCACAGTGCGAAAAATCCCCATTAAGAGTGGCCACCGTAAGACTTTCTGGCACAAAAACTGTGTCGCCGTGGGTCTATCAGCAGGTTTTCTTGAACCGCTAGAAGCCTCGGCGATTGTCCTTGTTGAACTTTCAGCACAGATGATTAGCGAACAGCTACCCGCCAACCGTGAGGTGATGGATATCGTCGCAAAACGTTTTAATCAAACCTTCAACTACCGATGGGAGCGCATCATCGACTTTCTCAAGCTGCACTACATTCTAAGTCGACGCTGTGACAGCGACTTTTGGAAAGATAACCGCGACCCTAAAACGATCCCTGATAGCCTACAAGATCTGATGAAAGTATGGCAGCACAGAGCACCGGCGGACATGGACTTCACCAGTAATAATGAAGTTTTCCCGGCTGCAAGCTACCAATATGTACTCTATGGAATGGGTTTTGATACCGATTATTCAGTCACGCCTCATCTACTCAATGACTGGCAATATGCTCATCGACAGTTCGCTAAAAATCAGTATTTGATTGAGCGGGCTACCGTACAATTACCGAGCAATAGAGAGCTTATCAATAAGATAAAACAATATGGCTTTAGCCAAATTTAACGCTGCTGCGTTAACGAATAAAAAGAGAGCCTTAACATGAGCAATTTAGTCCAGCTAACTGCCTGCGAGCACCAATCTTTACATCTAGATCCACATAAGTGTGGCCAGCACGGCTCTAAACTCAATATGATCCCTGTGGTGCTGTCTGAGTTTCGCCAACTGATCACCCAGTATCCTATTGTGCTGACTAAAAATGGCGACACTGGTGCATTTACCTTTGTCGCCCTACTGGGTTTTGGCGAAGGGGAAAACCTTTTCTGGCACGATGATGAATGGCGCAGCATCTATCTACCACTGCAGATCCGCAGACAGCCTTTCTTCGTCGGCCCTAAAGAGAGTCAAACCGGTGAGCACCCACTGTGTATCGATATCGATAGCCCAACATTAAGCAAAGAGCCAAAAGGGATCCCACTTTACGGGAAGCAAGGAGAGGAGTCCGAGCATCTACAGGAGGCCAAGCAACACTTAGCTCAACTACTGCGAGGAGAGGCAGATAACCAAGCTTTTCTGCAACTACTTCAAGAGCTAAAGCTGCTGCAACCTCTGTCAGTTGAGATCGCCTTTGAACATGCCAACCCCACCCGCCTCAATGGACTCTACACAATAGATGAGAAACAGTTTAACAACCTCAGCGATGCACAACTGCTAAGGCTACATCGTACCCAGTTTTTCGAGCCAATCTACATGATGATCGCCTCATTAGGTCAGATCTACAGTCTGATAGAGATGAAGAACAGGCGCGATAGCCCTGATCAGAATAGCTAATATGGAGATGAGCATGGCAGCAGATCTACTCAGCGATCGCTCGGTGATATTCAATCCTGACGCTAAGCCAGTCTTGCATACGGTGGGAGAGGAGAGAACCCCGTTGTTGATCATCGACGACCTGCTGTTAAATCCAGATGCGATGGTAAAACAGGCCTGTCGGCCACCTGAATTTAGCACCAACAATCAAGATTTCTATCCAGGTAAGCGTAAAGCAGCACCTTTAGACTATGACGAACAACTTATACAAAGATATAGCGCGCTTATCCGTTCAAGTTATGGCATTGGCCAAAGCAAACAGCCTAATACCTTACTGTCAGCCTTCTCATTGACCATGACAAAAGCTAAAGCGCTGCGGCCTATTCAGATGTTGCCCCATTTTGACAGCCCCTCAAGTGATCAGTTTGCTGTGGTGCACTACCTGTTTAGCGCTCCTCTAGGTGGCACCTCTCTGTATCGCCACAGAGAGAGTCGATTCGAGTCCATCACCCATGAGCGGCTCCCACTATATGGAAAAAGATTGAAACAGCAAGCTTACGGCATGCAGCTCCATCAAAACCCCGCTTACACCAACGGCAGTAGCCCGCTATTTGAGCAGGTACACTCGGTAGACCCAAAGTTCAACAGAGCCATTATCTACCCCAGTAACTGCTTGCATTCAGCGGATATCAGAGCCGATAGCAAGCTCACAGATAACCCAGCAACAGGACGGCTCACCCTCAACAGTTTCATCCTGTTTAAGTAATAGATAAGACCTTATAACTACATAATAAAGAGAACACTATGCAGCAACTTTCAACATTGGATGTCGGTATTTTTATCGTCTACGTACTTGGGCTCATTGCCATCGCCTACTTTGTGTCACGGGAAAAAATGGGCCACAAAAAAGATGCCAGTGATTACTTCCTTGCGGGCAATAGCCTACCTTGGTGGGCTATCGGAGCCTCGCTTATCGCAGCGAATATCTCAGCCGAACAGATAATCGGGATGTCAGGCTCAGGTTATGCCATGGGATTAGCGATCGCCTCCTATGAGTGGATGGCGGCAATCACCTTGATCATAGTCGGTAAATACTTCCTGCCTATCTTCTTAAAAAACAAGATATTCACTATGCCTCAGTTCCTTGAGCAGAGATTCAATCACAATGTTCGTATGGTGATGGCGTTTTTCTGGCTTGGGGTCTACATCTTAGTTAACCTCACCGCCATCCTTTGGCTTGGCGCACTGGCCATCAACACAGTCACTGGCGTGGATATCACAGTGGCCATGGCATTCCTTGGTCTCTTCTCCCTCGCCTACTCTCTCTATGGTGGCCTAAAAGCGGTCGCCTACACCGACATTATTCAGGTGGTACTCTTGGTGTTTGGTGGACTCTTCCTCAGCTACACCACCCTCAATATGATCAGTAATGACAACGGAGTGTTCCAAGGTTTTGCGCTTCTTCTTGAACAGGCACCACAGAAGTTCGACATGATCTTAAGCCCAGAGCATGAGCACTATATGAGCCTACCTGGACTCTCAGTTCTGCTTGGCGGCATGTGGATCATGAATATCTCCTACTGGGGCTTTAACCAATACATTATTCAGCGGGCACTGGCCGCAAAGAGTTTAGGAGAGGCGCAAAAAGGGATCGTATTTGCTGCATTTTTAAAGGTCTTAATGCCGGTTATCGTGGTACTGCCAGGCATAGCCGCTTACCTGTTGATGCCAGACTTAGAACCAGCAGATAAAGCCTACCCTATGCTAATGAGCTTGATGCCATCGGGCATTAAAGGTCTGGTCTTTGCTGCACTGGTGGCTGCCATTGTCTCCTCACTGGGTTCGATGACCAACAGTATCTCCACCATCTTCACCATGGATATCTACAGCCACTATCGCAAAGAGAGATCCCAGCAGCACTACGTGAAAGTGGGCCGCTTCGTCAGCTTAGGCGCCATGATCATCGCCCTATTGACCACCCGCCCTCTATTAGGCGAGTTAGATCAAGCCTTCCAATACATTCAAGAGTTTACCGGCTTCTTCACACCGGGGATCGTGGTGATCTTCGTGATGGGCATGTTCTGGAAGCGCACCACCTCTAAAGGAGCACTCACCGCCGCCTTAGGTTCAGCCGTGCTCTCACTCACCTTCAAACTCGCGTTGCCAGACCTGCCTTTCATGGACAGAGTCGGCCTAGTCTTCGTGGCTTGTTTGCTACTAGCAGCTGTGGTGTCTCATTTTGATAAAGGAGCTGCGCAAGAGCAGAATCAGTCAGTGGATATCGACAGCGTAGAGTTTGCCACAAGCCGCTCCTATAACGTCTCAGCCATGGCAGTTATTTTGATTGTCGGCGCGTTTTATGTGTGTTGGTGGTAGATTTGGCGCTATGGGGATGACCATAGCGGGAGTCATTTTTTAGGTTAGTTTGCCAACTGGGTTAGGTTGTTCCTAAGTCCTCTTGAGTAACTGAACACTGTTATAAACTGATGCCTGCGAGCGAATATCTTCATGATACTTGTTGGCATCAGGTGTTTTTTGTATCTATTGCCTGCCGCAGTCTTATGCACTGTTACCTCAATAGAACGCCGCCTTTTGATTTAACAAGAGTCATCCGTGATGGGCTCGACGATGACATCTGATGTGAACGGATTCACAAATGCCGTGTTGACATGGATGTAATTGAACGGCCATGCCATCAACGCTTACAGTTGCAACAGTGCTCGATATTTACCAAGCCTCATTGACTTAAAGATATTGTAATTATCTCTGAGAACCATCTTCTACTTTAAGGAAGGGAGATAACTCAAAAGATATGGCTATCAAGTCTTATCTTTTGGTTAAAGGGGAAGTTAAGCGATAGGAAAAGTATTGATAGCTCACTGTTGAATCATTATGTTATTGATTAATAGCTCATTTAATATTTTTCAGTCTAAACTGGTTCAAGTTCAGTCACAAGAATTAATAAATAATAGGTAATTCAATGAAATACTTTTTCTTCTTATTTTTAATTGTAGCTTTTGATGTGCTGGCAATATCTGATTACTGTAAGGCTATATCTAATAGTTATTGTAATGTATCTTTAGTTGCTATGGTCTCCTCACCAGATGATTATAATGAAAGAAAAATCATTGTTAGTGGTACATTTAAACAAAATGGTGATAAATACTATTTATTTATAGACTCAGAAAAAGCAAAAAATAATTTGTTCGTGGATTCAATTCGCATTGATATAAGTGAAGGGCTCGCAGGAGAAATTCTGAAGAGTTCTGCAGAAGTGAACTTTGTAACTTTTAAAGGAACTTTTTATACAAATAATTTTGATGGAAGCTTCGGCACATTAAAAAACGTTGTGATGTGGTTTGATGGTTCAAGATAGCTCAAAAAACAAAAGATATACCTGTCCTGTCTTTTTTCTTTATATGTCACTCAGCTCACCATGCCTTAAGAAGAGTAGATGCTCCCCTGAGCCTATTCTCCAATGAATACTACTATTACGTTCAATTGATTCTTCAAGTTGAATATTGCTTGGACAGTCAGCTAGGAGTTCAGTTAAAACAACGCTAGCACACTCAAGATGCTCATCAGTAGCATCATCAGTAAATACGGCGCGATAGTGTAATGTACCAGAAGAAATATGAGCATAGAGAAACCTGAGTGTTGCAGGGACCTCACCGAGTAATGCTTTCTGTACGCTTTGTGGAATATTCACGATTTCCATAATTCCCCCTAACGGCTGAATAGAATCTCAAATGGGATAGTATTTTCCCATCACTTGTCCGCTTTTTCCACAACGTAAGATTATGGGAACCATAGAGCCAAGTAAAATATAGAGCTTTTACTATCACAAAAGACAAAACAGCCACTACTTTTACACCATCAAACTCCTTTGATTTTCTCCAGCTCTTCTCCGTGAACTCTGTGCAGCGTAGCGCTCTGTGGTGAGGTGGCTCTTTTGCCTAAGGCTTTCACTCGTAGCTCGCCTCTGTCTAGAAGAGCGCAAGATAAAAGCTACTCACCACGGAGGACACGAAGAACGCGGAGAGAAGCGACAAGCTAAGAGCAGATATTTCACTGTAAGCGAAGCGCTCCTGTAGCCAAAGGCTATTCCGTAAGCAACGCGTTCCGTACTCAAGTAAGATTTTATCTCAGCATTTTCTCGCAGCGCAGCGTTCTAGCAGTGAGCTTGCGAACGACCTCGTAGGCACGCAGTGCCGTCCTAGCAGGGCAAAGCCCGTCCTTCTCAGCTTTACTAACCACCCTTCTCAGTTTCAAAAGAATTTGGACAACAAGGAGAGGAACACCTGCATATGGGGTGCGTAGTGATAAATATCAAAAGAATACAGATTGATTCATCGCCCCAAATACAAGTGTCCGCCGAAGACCATGAAGGTATTGGGGCTCATCCTTGTTGGCCATGAATATAACGGCATGTATACAATATGTCTATCAGTAATTTTACTGATTAGCTCCACACGACCAATTAAATTAATACATAAATTACAACTACTTAAGAGAGTGCTAAACTAATGATTCCTTCGAAGAATAGCGGGTAAACAGAGCTTCATACCTTAAAGCAGGTTTTTATAAAGGAATTAACCAACATCCCCAAATAAAACAGTGTTATAGATTACGTCTATTTCTATAATGTCTGCTTTATTACTCACAGAATAAAGCTCTCCGTTCCAGCTTAGAGATCACGAGAGAAACGACCCATCACTGAGTCTATTTTCCTCACTATCCCATAGGACAGTTGTTCAGCAATCACTTATTTAGCATTCTGGAAGAGTAGTAAGTATCCCTTAACACTTACTGTTATGCGTAAAAGCGAGTCCTTGCCGCTAGGTTTACTATCCCAACTTAGCGGCTTTTTTTCTTTGGAGGCCAAGAAAAGCAATTCACCACAGCGAATATGGCAAAGCCATGTGCTAATGAGCGAGAGGCAGGAGCTGAACTAGCCGTTAAACAGGGACGTTGTTGGACACGAAGACCACGGAGAGAAGCGACAAGCTAAGAGTAAATATTTCACTCGAAGCGAAGCGTCCTAGCAGTGAGTTTGCGAACGACCTCGAAGCAAAGCGTCCTAGCAGTGAGCTTGCGAACGTCCTCGAAGCAAAGCGCCCTAGGAGTGAGCTTGCGAACGCCCTCGAAGCAAAGCGCCCTAGCAGTGAGCTTGCGAACGCCCTTGAAGCAAAGCGCCCTAGCAGTGAGCTTGCGAACTTCCTCGAAGCAAAGCGCCCTAGGAGTGAGCTTGCGAACGCCCTCGAAGCGAAGCGCCCTAGCAGGGCGAAGCCCGCCCTTCTCAGCCCTCACTCTTATTGGCCAATAGTGGCGCTAGCTTGACGAGTTCAGCTAAGTTACTAACACCCAGTTTTGTCATCAGTTTCGCCCTGTGTACCTCGATAGTACGAATGGCGACACAGAGCTCATTTGCCAACGGCTCCTTAGACCAGTTGTTGAAACTGAGCTAATTTCGCATTCTAGCCAGGAAACAAACATCTTCTTATGCTTGCTTTACTCCAAGTTAATCGTGGTATTTTTTGCCGCTAGGTAGCCAAGATACTTATGTCACTTAATATGGCCAGTTTTGAGCACGCAAGCCATCAGTGATCAACTCAAAGTGCCTGTTACTTTTCATCACTTTACTCATCAATAACCCCCCTTCTAAACTAGCAATGATAAAATTTGCATGGGCTTTAGCTTGAGGATGTTCAGGAAATAGTGCCGTTGCCAACCACTCAATATTTACGTCAAAAAAGTGCTTAGCTTCCAGCTGCAACTCTTCGGGTAATACATCACTTTCACTCGCTAATACCCCACATAAACACATTTTTTTATCCACTTTTAAAGCATGACTAAAGAGTGCGATATAAGGGTCAAGTCGCTCTAGTGGTTCTGTAGTGCTCGCTATGATGTTTGCCAAATGCTCCTCAAACCTTGCGGTATAGCGATTCGCAATTGCCACCCCAAGATCCGCCTTGGTCGGAAAATGATAGTGAATGCTGGCACTTTTAATGCCTATCTCCTTAGATATCTCTCTAAAGCTAAAGGAGTTGTATCCTCCTGCCCGCACTTGTGATTCCGCTATATCAATAATTTTATCTACGGTGGAAATTGTCATATCTGCTCTCGTGATCCCCTGCTTCTTGATGAGTGAGTATAACATTTATTTCTACCTACCTGAAGATAGGTATTGACAAATAAAATAGAGATCTTTAATGTACACAATATCAACCTACCTACTGATAGGTAAAATTGATAACTGAATGGATAATCATATAAACAAGACAACAATATTGAGGAATATCTAATGAAAAACACAGTTGCGTTAATCGTAGGCGGTTCAAGCGGAATGGGGAAAGAGATTGCAGAGCGTTTACTACGTCAAGGCCACTCGGTGATGATATTGTCCCATGACCCTATCGGTCTAGCGGAAGCTAAAGCTGATTTAGAAAAGAAAACAGGTGGTAAAGTCGATACAGCCGAAGTGGATTTGTACAACTCAGAAGCCGTTGCGCAATTTATCGCTCGAATAAAAAAAGAGCCTCGCCACATTAATTACTTAGTCAACGCAGCTGGTTTCTTCAAGCCTGTGACTTTTTTAGAGCACTCTGAAAAAGATTACGATTTACAGTTAGATATCAATAAATCTTTCTTCTTTATAACCCAAGCCGTTGCTAAAAACATGCAGCAACATGAAGGTGGCTCTATCGTCAATATTGGCTCTATGTGGGCTCATCAAGCGGTTAAGGCTACTCCCTCATCAGCCTATTCAATGCAAAAAGCCGGATTACACGCATTGACCAGAAACCTAGCCATGGAGTTGGCGGATTACGGTGTGCGCGTTAATGCCGTCGCCCCGTCAGTGGTTTTGTCGACCATTTACAAATCGTTCATTGCTGAAGATGAGATTAAAGAAACACTGCAAGGTTTCAACGATTTTCACCCAATCGGCCGTATTGGTACCACGACAGATATTGCTGATGCGATTGAGTTTTTACTATCAGATAAAGCCAGCTGGATCACTGGCACTGTGATGAATATTGATGGTGGCGTCATGGCTGGACGCAACTAATTTTTTGGTAAATATGAGCCATATTTCATGGCGTTAAATTAACGATAATATCGGAGTATTAACATGAAAAATCTATTTAAAACTATTTCTGTCTTGCTATTTGTAGCATCCAGCCTCTTTGGCGCCTCTTCTGTATATGCGGAAGGTCCAAAACGTGTACTCATAGTCATGTCATCAGAGAGCGCAATGGGTATAAGCGGTAAACTCACAGGAACTTGGTTTGAAGAGGTAGCGACACCTTATTACACATTACGTAAAGAGGGCTATGAGGTCGTTATGGCATCTCTTGAAGGAGGTGATGCTCCAATAGATCTATTGTCTATGCAAGCACCATTCACTACCCCTAATACAGATAAATTCTTAAATGACATTGTTGCAATGCATGCCCTGGAGAACACCAATAAGTTGAGTGAAATCAATCCTGATGACTTTGATGCTCTATTTTTCCCTGGTGGCTACGGCTTACTTTGGGATTTAGCAAGCGACTCAATGACAATCAAAATGATTGAAGATTTCTACGCTGCAAATAAGCCAATTGCAATGGTATGTCATGCGCCTGCAATTCTTAGAGATGCCAAAAAAGCCAATGGTGAGCCCTTAGTAAAAGGTTTAACTGTGACTGGCTTTATGAATGCTGAAGATGATGAGCTGGACCTTTCTCGCCACCTATTATTCTCTCTTGAGGATATGCTGAAAGCAAACGGCGGAAACTATAAGAAAACAAAGAAAAACTGGGTTGCTCACATAGAAATTGATGGACCTCTAATGACTGGACAAAACCCAGCTAGTGCTCCTGTATTAGCAAAAGCCCTTGCAAAACGCTTGAAATAAACAAATAGAAAGCTCCTGTTACGTTCAGGAGCTAAACTCTAACTCTTAAAGTAAGGTGAAATGATGAATAACTTACCTCTAAACGGAATCAAACTCGATGATCTGGCAGCCTACACGCAAGTGATCACAGATAATCCAGCCGAAGCGATCTCTGAATACGGTATTGTAGCGCAATGGAAAGGCGGCGTTCATAGCGAAATTCGCACTTTAAATCAGAAAGTGGGCGGTAAAGAGATCGTCAAAGATTTTCGTTTTCAAGTTGGTGAGCCTGAAGAGCTTCTTGGCAATAATGCTTACCCTACTCCGCAAGACTATCTGCTAGGTGGTATGGCTGGCTGCATGATGGTGGGATTTGTCGCTGGCGCCAGTGCCCGTGGCATTAAACTCGACGAAGTGAGCTTGACCATTAAAGGTGCACTCAATCTACGCGGTTTCTTAAATGTCGATCCCGATGCGCCAGTGGGCTTTGCCGAGGTTAAATTTCACTTTGAAGTGAAAGGCGACTCAACTCAAGCTGTATATGATGAAGTGATTGCTGGTGTGCAACAGTTCTCACCCAATTACCGCACCATTAGTGACGCCGTTAAAGTGTCAGCGACAGCTGTGTAACCAAACACCTCTCATGTTCGGCTTTAATAAAGGTGACTGGTACTAAGTGCCAGCCACCATATACTGTAAAAAATTAACATAAAAGACAAATGACGGGAGAGCACGAATTATGAGACTGTGTAAGGAACAATTAAAAAACTCGAAGTAAGTCACTTACCTATACAGATATTAAAAACAATGAGTTAAACAATTATCTCTCCTTTGCCAACTGCTCCTTAGACCAGTTGTAGAAACTGAGCTAATTTCGCATTCTAGCCGGGAAGCAAACATCTTCTTATGCTTGCTTTACTCCAAGTTAATCGTGGTATTTTTTGCCGCTAGGTAGCCAACCTACTTAGCGGCTTTTTTTGTCATTCAAGATTTATAAAGTAAAAATTATTTACTTTATGAGTAAATTACACCAATAAAAAACCGCCCTGTAGGTGGGCGGTTGGTAACTAAAGCTGAAGCTATAGGATAATGCCACTGCTTTTTTTCACAACAGGCGCCTCGGCAGCTTTTGGCTTAGCTTTGACACTAGCCTTACTCTTAGCCATTTTACGCACAATAGGCAGTTCATAGAGCGCATCTCGGCTGCCCTCAACCAATTCAACATAAGCCATTTTTGGTAATACCTTAATGACCTTGATGATACCTATCTTACTTTCGGTAAATCCTAAGCTCTCTTTGGTAATAGGGTCGATGATCTTCTCACCAGCGGCAAACACCTCAAAACGCTCTCCCAGCTCAACAGTGCTGCCACCTGAATTTAGCACCAAAGAGCCATCCTCAGCAGCGATCAACAGCATAGGGTAGATATTCTCCTTCAACTGTTCAAACACCTTACGAGAGGAGAGTTCTAACAGATAGGATAGATTATTCCGTCCCGAGGTCGTAGGTACCTTAGCACTCCATTTTATCTGGTTATTAACCAGATCAATCAACTGGTACTCAACCACAACTTTGCTGTCATAAAACACCTGAACATCGTCAATATGTTCGCCAGTAAGCTCGACAGTACGGGAGTTGTCTACGACTCTTTTTGTTGTCCTAGCCTCTACCACTCGTCCTTTGAGTACGTAGTCGACACCAGGTTGCTTGCGATCTGAGATAACCCTGAACTTCCTGTCCTGCACCAAACGCGCCTCAATGGCACGAGAGAACTCTTTCGAGTGCGCGCCGACAAACGGTTCAACCGCTATGGTTCGACGGTTTTTGTTCATCCCTTTGAGCTTCTTTTGGCGCTCTAGGTCATCGTTGGTTTCGATATTGGCCAACAGACGCACTTTACACTTTTCACCCCCACAGTTTTCAGACAAGATACGGTAAGTCGCACGACCTGCGGTACCAAAATTCATCTCACCTGTACGTTGGCGTAAAAAGCTCGTTCCTTCACCCGATTTTCTCGAGGAGCTATCCAATGACTGACGTTGACTGCTTACAGTCACCCCTGAGACCTGCTCAACAGCGCTGACAAGTGCAGCATCGATAGCTAAAGGCAATGTTTTACCTGTACCAGTCACTTCAATAGATTCGATCCCAGCCAAAGCGGAGGATGATGCAAACAGGGCGACCAGCAAAACTGAAAATTTCCCCATATCAGAAGTCCTCGGGATCGAATCTATCTACTGATTTTCGTCCCTGAACCTTACCACCGTTTTGCGGGGAATTTGGCTCGTTGGGCGCCATGATAGCTTCTATCTCAGCAGCGCTTTTACCACTTTGCATCAGCTCTGCGTTTTGTACCGTAACTGGGTGCCATACCACCACAACACCTGACATCTCCTTGCCCGTAATAGGGTGCTTCTTACGCCACTTGTGATGTACGCTAACACCGGTTAACCCCTGAATCGATGCCGTCATCGATGACAGGGCTTCTGACTCACGCATAATCGCTTTTCTTACCGCACCACTATTTTTGCGCACAGAGCCATCTTTAATCAGATCAAAGGTCTCACTCTTAGTTTTGCTCGACTTTTGAATGGATTCACGAACATGATCACCATTCATGTTATAGGTCGCTGCCAGTGCACCATAGGCATTATCGATTGCAAATTGGTGGGCATCTTCACGCTCAAGATCTCGCTCATCTGGATCTCTGGTGTAACGCACTCCCGACTGACCAAATGAGACGAGCATCGGATAGCCTTTGTCGTCATAAAAGACTTTAGTACCAAACTCGAGGTAGATCTCAGGAATGGCTGCCAGTCCAGCACTCACATTAGCAAACTCAGGGTTAGCTCTGGCTGGGATTGGCTCAACTCTGCCATCAGACTCAACTAAGGCGCGAATATGCTCACGCTTTTTAGCGGATAGCGCCATCACAACACCAATATGACCTGTACCATCTTCACGAATAAACTCGTAAACCTGCTGCACTGTCATACCCGATAGATCGCCATAAGCTTTGCTTAACGTCTTAGTTCCTATGGCATCCCTAAACAGATCTCGCTTGATCTGAGGTGTCGCTTTCTTAAACGTCGCAGGTTCGATCCCCTGCTCTACCAGCTCTTTATCCAGCATGGTTTCAGCCAGTAAAATGGCTTTATCCAATAGAGAGGTTACCCCAGCTTCACTCTGAAAATCTGACGCAGTTGGCTCAGGCTTACCTTTACTGGAGAAAAACTCCCGGAACTGTTCCTGCACGACATCACGATTTAGCGTTGTCAGATAGCTCTCTCTCGCCTTAATCACGGCCTCTTGAATCGCTTGCTCTCGGAAGATCGCCCAGTCGGGATCATTTCTATTGATATTTAAGCTAGCTTGACCACTAAAAAACTGTATTGAATGTGATTTTCCTGCTTTAGCCACTCGAGCCTGCACATCTGACATATAGTCATTAATCGCATTTTCAGTGAGATCTGCCGGATCGCTTTGTGCCTGCTGGACATTATCAGCAGATTGAGAGGGAAGTACCACCTCAGCCTCAGCAGCATTTGCTACTGGTACAGCCTGATCCGCATAGGAGTTAAAACTGAAGACAATTGCCAACGCCAACATATGATATTTCATATCGCTTCTCTGTTCTTTGAACTCAAAAAGTGGGGGAAGAGGGTGCTAGCTGAATAACTAGCACCATTTTAAGATCGAGCTATTACCAAGAAACGCTGTCACCGTCGGCAACTTTACCGACCACACGTTCACCTTCCCAATAGGCTAAACCATTTTCGATATTGGTCATTGAGAGTTGGAAGTAGTACTCAATTCTGGTATCGCCGCTGTCTAGCGATGCATTTCGTTGCATGATCTTTCCAGAAAGGCTGAAATCAGGGGCATAAACCTGACCGTCACCCTTAACGCTTGCTTGATTGACCATTTTAGAGTCTTTCAACTTACGCATTTCACGGGTAGAGGAGTCCTCTCCATTAAATGCTGTAGTGACCAGAAACTTGCCCGAATTAAGCATTTTCACACGCATAGACTTCACCAGCTGATCGGTGTCAATTCGCTGCATGGTGTCGTTAGTCACATCACTGATATGGATGATGTATCTTCCCCTAGGTTCAGGGTGCACCATCAAAGGACTGGCTATTAACTCAGTGGCCATAGAGTCCGCAGCTTCTTTAAAGTCGGCATAAGATAATGCCGCAACAACATTCGTTGCTTTATCCTGTGCATCGATATAGCTGGTTGTAGTTTGACAAGCTGTAAGCGGCAATAATGCCAAGGCAACGACAAGTGACTTTTTAAACATGGTGTAATCCTTAAATATTGATCACGCGAACAGTAGGAGCGACTAGCGGAGAGATAGCTTTAACGTAAACAATATGACGCTTTGCATTAGTATCTAGCTCAACCAAAATCTCATGTGTTCCCGCCTTCAACTTCACACTGTTACCGCTTTTTTTAAGTCTGGTAGTTTGGAACTCTTTAGGCAGAGAGCTAAAACTACGGGTGTCGGCATTGGTCGTAGCCACTTGAGCAACGGCTAACAGGTTGCCAAGGATCTCGTTGGAATCCATAGCCTGCTTCTGAGCGACCGTTTTCAACACAGTACGTGTAATTTCACGAGTCAGGATCATCGGATACTGCTTTTCAAATTCAGCCCCAATAATTTTATCCATATCTGCGATAGTTTCAGTCTTCACACCATCAATCTGAATGTGCTTGTGTGCTAACTCACGCTCTTTCAGTCTTGGCAAAGCGATACCTGTATAAGAGACATCGTCACTTAACAGGAACACAGGCAGGTCTATGCGAAACTCCTCTTTGACAACTGACTGGCCGTTTTCGAAAATCACCCAAACCATGCCATCAGCCGCATTTTTCTTACCTTGGCGAAGTGAGGTAGCAAGTTTAATATCTTCAGCGACCGACTTAGACTGACTCAAACCATAAACACGTTTAAATGCGTCTTCAGCTTTCTGGAAATCAGACTTAGACTTACCGTTAACCAATAGGTTTAAACCGTAACTATAAGTAGTATAAGGATTTACATAACCTTTATAGGGCTGCCACTGTTCCAAGGTCACACCATTTTTGGCCAGAAGCTTTTTGGTCTCTTCACTCTGTACTGACTTAGCAACATACTCAGAGGTCTCTTCACCTTCCTCTGCATCTTTTTGCTCTTTAATCTGCTTAGCGAAGTACTCAGCAGCACGTCTTTGGCGCTCTTCGGCTCGGTTCCACTCAACTCTGGCATCACCATGCTCATTATTAAATGCAAAGCTCCAAGCCTTAATGCTATTGGCCATCACGCCATCATACTGGGTTTGCTCATAAGCCATCATGGCATCGTTACCTAACATGGATAGGCCAACTTCTGAGGCATCATTAACTAAGCTTTCCTGATCTTCTTTCTTCATCATGCTTTCTGAAGCATCTAGTAAGCTAATAGATTTTTCAAACTGACCTGCATAACTCAAAGTTGCACCTGCTTCGATAGCCCACAGCAGATCATCTACTGTCTTCTCTTCCGGGTTATAACCCGACTTTTCTAAAGCAAATTGAGAGGCACCAGCAAAGTCACCAGCTGACATATAGGTATTAAATTTTTCAGTATCTTGACCATGCATTAAACCAGCACAGCCTGATAGCATAGTTACAGCAATAACAATAGAAAGAGAACGTAATTTCACTTATTAACCCCTTAAACAATAATTTTAACTTCTACTAAATTAAAAAGCATAAAAGTTAAAATTAAGAACACATGACAAAAATAGGATGTATATTCCGACAAAACACCAAAAGTTAGATAAAAATAGTATTAACCAGCTATAAAGTTGACTTTTATCGACTAATGATTAATTAACTTCAAGATTTAAACAAAGCTCCGCCACTGTTATGAATTAGCAATAAAAACATTTAAAACGCCAGAAAACAGACAGTTAAACAAAAACCTTCAATAACAAATGAAGGAGCCAGCAGAAAGTAGAACCATCAGAACACATAATAACAAGGGGATTATACAGGAGTACACAAAGGTTATTTGTCACATAAACATCAATATTACAAATTGATACAAGATGTATTAATATAGTAGACATATATATATAAGTCGTGACTACTATATATTTATACTTATTTACACAAAAGACATTTAATTAATACAAAACAACAAACAAAGTAATTACAATCAAGACTACACAGATGAATATCCAGCTGTGAAAATGTAATTTTACTTATAAGTAGAACTTAAATGACGAGGAACAGGTAACTATTTCTGCTCATCCTATAAGACTAGAAGCTCATTCACTCTATTGTAATCCAATGGGCTAGGCTCTATACCAGACTTTGAGCTAAGTCCTGAATAGGCATTGAGAAAGCTTGCTGGCCCCACGCTGAAACGAGTTATCCCAGATTTAAACAGTGTATCAACAGTGGAAAGGTTGGCATCGACCATCAAATTCAGTGGCATTTGGATTTCGTTGGCAAGTTCGCTAGCCACTTGCTCACAACTAAGTCCAGGAATAAAGCCACAATTAACCCCCGCATTTTGATAACTAAGTAAGCGCCTTCTAGTCATCTCAACGGCGGCTCTATCTGATGCAAGCGCCCTTAAATACACATCAGTTCGGGCATTAATAAACAGAGTACGGCAACTCTTTGTGGCACGAATAGCCTCAATTTTAGCAACTAAAAGCTCAGGCTCTTGTGCCCCATCCTCTAAATTGACGCCAACCACACCTAAGTTAACAAGCTTAGCGACCAAAGAGGCGACCTCAGAGGGGTCATCACTGTAGCCCGCTTCAATATCCACGCTAAGAGGAAGCTCACTGACACGTATAATTCGAGCGACAGCATCGAGTAACTCCTGCTGGGGGAGCGCTTCGCCATCTGGATAACCCAAAGACCAAGCCAATGATGCACTACTTGTAGCTAATGCTTTGGCCCCCGATGCTTGAACGACTGCAGCACTGGCCGCGTCCCAAATATTAATAAAGACTAACGGCGCTGAAACTTGGGTCGCAGTATTAGGCTTGGCTATTTTAGTATGTAACTCTGTGAAGGCTTGTAAACGGGATTCAAACATAATTGCTCCATAGTGAATTGAATACTCATGCGCTATGCATGCGATTGGTATTCCCCACTGTAGCAATCGAGTTCCATTTAACCTCGCGCTAAACGGAACTCAATGTTAAAAACCTATTTAGGAACTAGCTTTGCTTAAATAATTGTTTTTCGAGTTCTCAATAGAAGGTTACTGTCCTGGCTATAACGCTCTTTGACCTCTTTTAACCCCTCATAACTACAGCTAAAGTAATCGGCAGTTGTAACCGATGCGTCCTTAAAACTAATAAAGGCACCACTCGTATGAGGGATATCATAGTTACGGCACCGCTCAATCCAATCTTCAGTCCGGTTAATATATTGCCGATTTTCAATACCGTGGACCACGGCCTCGCTGGGATGTAACGTCATCAAGCCATCAACATCTAAAAACTCATCCCACCAAGCCTGGTATTGCAGGGTAAATAAGCGATCTTTATAGGGAAATGAACTACCGATATCATCTTTACCCTCCCGATAGTTCCGATAAAAATCACCAGTGATGGCTCCAATAGTGATGTAAGCATGGATACCATATCGGTTATCACACTTACATACGAGGGGATCGAGTAGTGGTGATTGCAATGAGCAGATAAGCGCTTCTCTGCTCTGTTTATTCCAACCACAGTCAGCTAAACGCGAAGTTATCTTGTGGGGCGCAGGTCCATCGGCGTCTAATGTAAGATCATGAAAGGTTCTGTCCCAGCCCTCAAAGCGCCATCCTTTGTGGTTAACATCGATATTAAGCTTATCAGTACTGCTTTTAAGCCACTTTTTAACTGAAGCTGTCTTACCAACAGCTTTCTTTATCTGCTTAAGATCAGACTTTGAATGGGGTTTTGCGCCAATTATGGTTTCCAACATCTTTATCCAATCTAAAACCATCTCTAGAAAATCTTCAGGTTCACCTGCTATATAACCATTGATTAAGCAACTTAACTTCGCATTAGGATCTGGCGCAACTCCAGCCTCAAGCGACACGGCATTGATCTTTAAGTTAGTTCCGATGAGTACTTGAGTGTGCTCAGATTTAACCAACTCCTCCCATAGTGTTAGGATATGCAAAGTGGTTATTTTGGGAAAATAGTTCTCTAAAAAGTCTAAGCTCAAACTAAAGCTATAAGTAATTGCTGGGAGATTAAATGCCTTAAAGCGAAACTCTGTGACGATACCATAACTCAGACCTCCTCCCCCTCTAAGAGCCCACAATAACTGACCACCCGCAGAGTCTTTTTCATCGTCAATACTCACCTCGATAATATCGCCGTTCCCTAAGACGACCGTCGCCCCAACTAAGCTTTCACAGGCCATACCATATTGACGAGTCCAAGGTCCCCAACCGCCACCTAAGGTAAAGCCAGCTATCCCCACCGTTTTACAGGTACCGTGAGGGATCCCTAAATTATGGGCATCAAGAACGCTCTTGATATGCTTGAACCTTGCTCCAGGCTCAATACCGATAAAAAGCTTGTCCTCTTCACCTGCACATTTATCAGGCTTAGGAACCTGCTGTACCCTTTTCATTTTCGAGAGATCAATTAATAGGGTATCTGTCCCATTACTTTCAGCCTCATGGTCATGTCCGCCTGAACGAACCCGCAGTACAACGCTCTCCTTATGAAGATTGGCAAACTTAACGATAGCACTAACCTGCTCACTATTTTCGACATAGATAATCGCCTTAGGACGAAAATCAAATTTTCGGTTAAATGACTTCCTTGCTTCTTGATAAGCCTCATTCTGAACATCGTTGCAGTTGCAGTCCGTCAGCACCATGGGAAACTCGTTGCTTGCCCCGAGTAAGCTGACTAATTGCTGAATGATATCTTGAGATATTGTCATTATTGCTCCGTTGTAATTTTTACATCCCTGTCGCTAAATCAACATTGAGATACAGACAAAATGAGAGTCGTATCAATGACTCCTACTGATATTATCTATACGGATAAAGAGCTAGTTGATTTAGCAGGACAATAGTTGGAAGTCACGCCACCACAGAGGATGGCGTGATAACATAAACCTTACTGGCGAATATCGCGTTATTCGCCATTAGTTTCTTAAATGCGATGCCTACAAAATAGATTAAATCTCTTTTAGGCACTCGCTTATTCCCTCTTTTATATCCCCCTCTAAATTACCGAGGAAGTCACCTATTTTGCTCTTCTCTAGCTCTTTAATTAGATCAAAATCGGGTTTAAACGGGGTACCATCAAAATACCTAGCTTGGGTTCCTGGCCCATCAGGAGATCCATGATCTGCGTCGATAGACTCACGCCACCTTTGAGCGTGAGTGCGCCACTCTTCTGTGTCTACAAGTTCAGGCTCGGTAAACCAAACATTCCAAGTCAGCACATTGCCCACTTGCAGCATATTGCCTGAGCCTAAATTAAACACATCCATAATCAACTTATTAAACGCATCAACCACTGGGTATCCAGTCTTTAAGGGCGCACCGATCTCAACACCTAAATTTCCCACGCTCCACGCTTGTGGATGCTTAGCAAACTCAGGAATATCGAATCCGGTACTTTCACCGCTTAACAGAGGGAATATTGGCTGTTCAGCTTGACCAACTTTATGGGTGTATACAACAATCGCCTTAGACTTTTCAGAAGGGAAAGGTTGTTTACTCTTTTCAAAGTGGGACCATAACAACTTAACAATAGGCTTTTGTACTGCACTTGGGCTGAACCAAATTTTGCCGACCACACTCATATCTGCTGCGATCTCACGATCTGTTTCATCAACCCAGCCTCGCTGGCCAGTCACTGTCACCTCAACATTCAGGGTGCCCAATGATGGCGAACTAATCCCCTGCTGTGGACAGATAATGGAATAAACTCTGCCTGTGTCAGTGTATCCAAGTCTAGATATATCCGGGGCAAACATCTGATAACAGCGTTTAGGGTTTGAATTGCCTTTCTCTGTCTCCCAACTGAACTCAGGCCACTTCACCGCTTGCTGACGCTGGAGCAGATCAATATTAGCCATGTTGTCCAACATAGGTAATGAAGTAAGGTTTGGATTCGGATAAGCAAAATCAGGGTTTGACTGCTCAAAGCCTCCCTGCCAACCAGATACAACACCTGTGTATTTTTTAATGTCCATAAATCAATATCTTCCTTTTCAGTTAACTCAGCGTTAGCTTTAACAACCTAGAGACGCTTTGGCCTTAGTCGATAAAATGAAGCTAACAGATTAATTAACAGGAAAATATTACACTCAATTACAATCACCAGGAACACGATAAAAAGCGGACACTTAGGAGTTACCGCTTAGCGACTATAGCCCTTAACTTATTAAGCGCTTCAACCGAAAAACCATCATCGTAGAAGTAGAGCACGGTGCCACTTTCGTCCAATAACACCACTCTGGCATTGTTTGGATCTTCATTGCCTGTATATGACTGCACCTTGTCACCATCTTGGTAAACAGTCACAACACCTTTCCAAAGGGGCTTAGGAATACCTGCGCGCATCCCATTATTTATCATGGTGCTAAACATTCTAGGAAACAGTCCCTGAATCGTCGGCACCTCATACACATCGATACGAGTCTGTGTCATATCTAGGCCAATTAGCCATCTATCGATATCAAACTGAGAGTCTTGCTTGTAGCCAATTAATAGCAGTGCAGGCTGACCATTAAGATCATCAGGAAGGGTTAATGGCTCCCCCTCTAATGTCTCGCCACTCGCCTTAGGAAATTGAGTGCCTGTAACGGACTGATTAGGGTAGGTTGTGCTACATCCACAGATAAATAAAGCCAATAAACCTAAAACAATAGCACGCATTAAATTCACCTATTAATCTCAACATTGATATTGAGTTTTATACGTATGGCTGCGCGCTTTAGATCATAACATTAAGGTTTTTTAGCTGCTTGAACCTCTATCTCAACTTTCCATTCAGGAGAAAAAAGCCCCGCGACAAAGAGCAAAGTAACCGGTAAAACTTGTGACGGCTTATTGAATAACCGCTGCATTGCAGCTCGATACCCAGGGAGAGCATCCCTATCAACAAGATAAACTCGTACACTAACAATATCTTCGCGCTCCATCTGATTGGCCAGCAGCAAACCATCTATATTCTGCCAAGCAAATAGAACCTGTTCCTCAACTCCGCTTCCCAGTTTGCCTTCGAGATCGAAACCTAACTGACCTGCAATATGTAACCAATCACTGTTCGCTGGAACATAAGCACAGTGATGGTAGCGCGCTGCAGGTGGCGCTATATTTTCCGGACTCCAAATCTTGTTCATAGGTTACTTTTTCCTAAGAGGTTTAATCATTTCTAAAAGCAGTACACCCTAAAACGGCTTCTTGATATATCCAGTTTTGATGAACTGAATGTTCAGGTAAGTTGAATTATGATGTGGAGATCCCATCACGATAAGCTATCGGGCAAGCTAAAAAGAGAAGAGAGAAGAAACAAGAGAAGTAAAATGTAAGTCGGGTTTCGCTGCCGACAGATACCCAATTAATGGGTATCGCCGACAACAGACAGCTTAAAATATAACGCTTTAGACTAGGGCTCTTTATACAAGGAGCTTTAAATTAGGCTTTTGCTTTCTGCCCCATCAAATAGGGGCGAGCCAGCAAAAATATACCGACCAGAAGGAAAGGAATACTGAGCATCTGGCCCGCGTTCAATACAAAACCATCGGCGTAAGCTGCTTGAGTCACCTTGATAAATTCAATCGCGAACCTTGCACTAAATACTAGGCAGAGGAACAAACCAAATATCGCGCCCTCTTTCTGCTTCATCTGGGTGTACTTATAGACAAGACACAAGGTGACAAAGATAGTCAGGTAAGCAAAGGCTTCATAGAGCTGGGCTGGATGACGCGGCAGCATATCGATACGCTCAAACACGATTGCCCAAGGCACACTGCTCGGCACACCTAAGATCTCCGAGTTCATAAAGTTAGCCATACGCACGAAGAATCCAAATATCGCCGTTGCAATCGCCAACCTATCCAGTAGAAATAGGAAAGGCATCTTGGTCTTCTTGTGGTAGTAGAACAGGGCTAAAATCGCACCGAGACCACCACCATGGCTGGCAAGTCCCCCCTCCCAGATGGCAAAAATCTTGAGGGGATGGCTAAAGTAGTAAGCGGGATCGTAAAACAGACAGTGGGCGAGGCGAGCACCGACGATAATTCCCACCACACAGTAGATAAGTAAGTTATCCAATGACGCGACATCATGGCCCTCTTTGATGTAGATACGTTTCATCACCTGAAAACCACATGCAATTGCAGTGGCAAAAAGGGCACCATACCAGTGTACTGTCAGCCCCATAAACGAGAATAATACAGGGTCGATATTCCAAATAAAGTGGTCCAAAATAAGCCTTCCAAAATCTGATGGGACAAAAATTATCGAATTAATTTTTCAATTGACTCGGAGTTTTACCCTGATGTGGATGAATAGGCAAGGGATTACCCGATTCTTATGTAAGAATTCATCAAGAGTTATCACATCTAACACAGCTTTTAGCGAACCTAGCTTAAGGCTTCGCTTACATTGTCATTCAACCTTGTCTCTATAGTCCGACCTTGTCACTTCTACGCTCCATCAAGACGACATCACGCCATACCCCATTCATCTGGCCTAGCCTTTCTCTAACGCCTAAAATCTTAAAACCACACTTTTGGTGTAGATTGATACTCGCTTGGTTCTCAGGAAAAATAGCCGACTGAAGCGTCCAACAGCCCGCCTCTTCCGATTGTTTAATCAGCTCTGTCAGCAAGGCGTAACCAGCACCATTTCCTTTCGCATTGTCACTAATGTAGATACTCACCTCCACCACTCCTGCGTATGCCTCACGGGTGGAGGTCGGCAATAAACCTGCCCAACCGACAAGCTGGCTATCAATCTCAATCACCAACCGACATGGCGCCAACATGGCTCTGTCCCACTCCGGCCAAGCTTTGGGTTGCTTCTCAAATGTGGCATTGCCACCGTCTATCCCCTCTTGGTAGATATCGGTGACCGCTTTGAAATCAGCAAACTCAAACTCTCTTATCTTCATATATAGAACTCCAAAATCTCATCAAACTAACTGCTTATAGAAGACACAAGTGGCTTCAAGCTCACCCTCAGTGCTGAGTGCAAAATCGGGGATCTCACCCACTCTCAGAAAACCCAACTTGAGATACAGATTAGCAGCCAATGAGTCCGTAAGTGTGTCCAAAATCAGCAGTGTGCGCCCCCTGCTTTTCGCCAATGCCTCAATTTGGTGCATAAGCTTGCCAGCTATGCCCAATCCTCGTGCATCAGGATGAACCATTAACTTCTCAACCTCCGCCCTATGTCGCCCATTTTTCTTATCACAAAATGATAGCTGAACCGTCCCGAGCACCTGCTGATTTTCAGTCGCAAGCAGAAGTATTCGACCACCTTGATTGAGATCGGTTTCGACGCTATCCCAGTAATAGCGAGACTCTCGCTCACTGAAGGGAGTAATAAAACCTATGGATGCCCCCAAGTCCACGCAGCGCTTTAGCTGTAAAGCTAAGCCATTTTTCAAGGAGGGGTCTGAGGAGGATAAATCTGTTAGTTCAATTATCTGCATTGCTGTTCCGGTAATGAAAACTAATTCCGAAGCCAACTATGCAGATAATATTCCTAGTTTTATTAATCTTAAGGAAGAGACTGTGCAAGCGATGAACTCACCATTAGATCAACGCTTATACCCAAGCTACTTGGAAATGCAGGATTCAGTGGGAATTTAATGCATTTTAGGCAAGGCATTGTTTGTAGTTAATGGTTGTTCCCTTAGCAAAATCAATAACGCAGAATAAAATGCATTAAAACCCATCAACGAAGGCTTTGTGCAAGCCCACTTCGTTGTTGCATTGGCTTAAAAGGGAGTCACCATTTTTATGCCAATGCGTCTAGAATTGATCTCGCACAATGCCTCTGAAACGAGCATTCTCAGGTAGTTTGGGTATACAACTCGTAACTCAGCAGTTTGCAGCCTCACCAAATAGGCGCACAAACTGATCTAAGCCTTCATTGATAAGCTCATCACTGATGGTGAGAGCTGGCAGAAAGCGGATCACATTGCCATAGAAACCACAGGCCAGCAGTATCAATCCATATTTCGCCGCCTTCGCAATAATGGCTTGAGTTAACGCGGTATTAGCTTGCTCACAGTCACCATTACTGACTAACTCCATGGCGATCATGGCACCTTGGTTACGTACCTCACCAATCAGTTGCGGATACTCAGCTTGCAAAGCCGTTAAGCGCTCATTGAAAATTGCGCCAATCTGAGCTGCGCGCTCAACTAAGCCCTCCTCTTTGATCACATCAAGCACGGTCAGGGCTGCGACACAGGCAACAGGCGAGCCACCATAGGTTCCACCTAGTCCTCCTGGTAACGGCGCATCCATGATCTCGCTCTTACCAACAACCGCAGCAATAGGAAATCCACCCGCAATTCCCTTAGCCATAGTGATGAGGTCAGGTTCAACACCCGCATGCTCAAAGCTAAACATCTTACCGGTTCGGCCAAAGCCTGTTTGGATCTCATCAGCAATTAAGACGATACCATGGTCATCACACAAGCTACGTAACGCCTGTAAAAACTCGGCAGGCGCGGCATAAAAACCACCTTCACCTTGTACTGGCTCAACGATAATGGCCGCCACATCACAGGGAGCAATATCCACCTTAAAGAGGTTGTTTAATGCATCAAGGGAGTGTTTAACCGAAATATTGTGATAATCAATTGGAAAAGGAGCATGAAAAACATCGCCAGCAAAAGGGCCAAACTGATGTTTATAGGGTGTGATCTTCCCAGTTAATGCCATGGTCAAGTTAGTGCGACCATGGAAACCACCATTAAAGGCGATAACTCCGCGACGCCCCGTATGAGCCCGAGCAATTTTGACGCAGTTCTCCACCGCTTCGGCGCCAGTCGTGACAAAAATCGCCTTTTTATCACTCTCACCTGGTGCTATCTCCGTTAGCTTTTCCGCAAGCTCGACAGCCGATTCATAGGGGTTAACCATGACACAGGTATGGCTGAAGTTATCTAGTTGCGCTTTTACCGCAGCAACAATTTTAGGATGGCTGTGCCCTGTATTACATACGGCAATACCTGTCCCAAAGTCGATGTAACGTTTCCCCTCAACATCCCAGAGCTCCGCATTCTTAGCCCGCTCAACATAAACCGGATACGCATTACCTTGGCCTCGAGCTATGGCCTTAACTTTTCTCGCTTGTAAGCTGCTGTTTGTCATGATTCTGGTCCTATAAAAAACGGTGCTAGGTGTTAGCAGACTGAATTAACGGTCGATGCCGCCCATGCACAAATACTTAATCTCTAGGTAATCATCTAAACCATATTTAGAGCCTTCACGGCCATTACCAGACTGTTTAACACCACCAAAAGGAGCGGCAGCATTGGAGATGATTCCTTCATTCACTCCCACCATGCCATATTCGAGCCCTTCGCCCACGCGCCAAACTCGGCCAATATCTCGCGAATAAAAATAAGCCGCTAACCCATATTCAGTATCATTGGCTATCTCAATCGCCTCAGCTTCGGTATCGAAGGTAATAATCGGCGTCACAGGACCAAAAATCTCATTGCTTGCCAGCGCCATATCATTGGTCACATTAGCCACGATAGTTGGCTCATAAAAGCTGCCAGCATCACTGCTTTGTTTGCCACCTTTAATGACGACGCCACCCTGCTCCACTGTTTTATCAACCAATGCCTGCACTCCCGCTACGGCCTCAGATGAGATCATCGGGCCCACATTTACGCCAGCTTCCAAGCCATCTCCCATCTTAAGAGCTTCGACCGCTGTAACAAACTTGTCGGTAAAGGCTTTAGCCACCCCTTTTTGCACTAAAATTCGGTTAGTACAAACACAGGTTTGACCCGCATTACGGTACTTAGAGATCAAAGCTCCCTGAACCGCGGCATCTAGATCGGCATCGTCGAACACGATAAATGGCGCATTGCCACCCAGCTCCATGGAGACTTTCTTCACCGTTGTCGCCGTTTGCGTCATCAAAATCTTGCCCACAGCTGTTGAACCAGTGAAGGTAAACTTAGCCACATCAGGATGTTGAGTTAACACCTTGCCCATACCAACAGAGTCTTCACCTACAACCACATTAAATACGCCAGCAGGCACACCCGCACGCTCAGCAAGCTCAGCCATTGCCAGTGCCGAAAGCGGCGTTGAAGGAGAGGGACGAACTACAAAAGTGCAGCCAGCTGCCAGCGCAGCCGCAGCTTTTCGGGCGATCATCGCATTGGGGAAGTTCCAAGGCGTAATAGAGGCGACCACACCAACAGGCTGCTTGATAACAACAATGCGCTTATCACCCGAGGGCGCAGGAATAGTATCGCCATAAACTCGCTTGCCCTCTTCGGCAAACCATTCGATAAATGCAGCGCCATAGGCTATCTCACCTTTCGCTTCTGCAAGCGGCTTGCCCTGTTCTAACGTTAAGATACGACCAAGATCATCTTGCGCTGCCATCATCAAATTAAACCAGGTTCTCAAAATAGCAGAGCGCTCATTAGCTGACTTTTTCGACCAAGTTGGCAATGCTCGTTTAGCCGCAATAACCGCTAACTCAGTTTCATCCACGCCAGCATTGTGCACCTGAGCAATCACCTTACCATTGGCAGGGTTGGTCACATCAAACTTCTGCTCACCATCACTCCAGCTCCCATCGATATAGGAACTGAGCTTCACTAATCCTGTGTCGTTAACTGCTTGCATCTTCACTCCTAATCGCTGTGTTCCTAAAATCTTAAATAACTGAGTCACGGCTACACAAAAAATCTATTAATAACACTATTGAATAGCAAAACTATCTCAGGTTAAATACAAAACATTAAACCTTAAGTTTTATTGAGGTAAAACTTTGAAAAAACACTCCATCATCCCTAAAGCGATCACTGAGTACGATCTACGTCTACTACGTATCTTTCGTACTGTGGTTGAGAACGGTGGCTTCGCTGCATCTGAAACAGAGCTTGGTGTCACTCGCTCCACTATTAGCGTGCATATGTCCAACCTTGAGAGCCGGATGAAACTCAAACTTTGTAGCCGAGGACGTGGAGGCTTTGCACTAACCGAAGATGGCCAGGCGGTTTATCACGCCTGTATTGAGCTATTTGACTCACTAAATGACTTTTCCATGTTGGTGAGCAGTTTAGGAGAGGAGTTAAGTGGTGAGTTAACGCTACTTTGCGCCGATCAACTCGATAATACCATGCAGAAAAAACTGGCCGAAGTGATCCGCTATTTGCATCAAAAAGAGCCTCAACTGCACCTGATATTAGATGGGGATTCCATTCATAATATTGAACGTGCACTGTTGCAGGATAAAGCACACCTTGGGCTCCTCCCCAGTTACCACCAGATTGAAGGACTTAATTACCACACCATCTACAGCGAGCCTATCTATCTCTGTTGCAGTGAGCACCACCCCTACTTTGAGTTGGAAGACGGTGAGATCACCCCAGAGATGTTAGCTCAATCCCCCTCTATTCACCCCGGTATCGACATAGATAGCGACGGTCGTGAGCAGCTTAAAAAACTCAACTTATCTGCCAAGGCATACCAGTTTGATACTAGAAAAACCTTAATTCTATCGGGCTGCTACATAGGTTATCTGCCCGAGAGCTACATCCAAAACGAGCTAACAACGAAGCAGATGCGGATAATCCACAGTGATAGTGCGCGCTACCAATTTAACCTCTCCATGGTATTTAAGAAAAACCCAAGAGAGACTCACAAGGTAGAGCTGTTAAAAACCGCTTTCCATAAAGTGTTTGGTTAGAGCTCATAACATGAAGGTGAAGCAATTAGTTTTGTTCACTCAATGCCAGCTTGATACCAAAGCAGATAAACAGGGCGCCAGCACACTGATTCATTAACTGATTAACTCTTCGACTCTGCTTCACTCTGCGCCCTACCGATGCCGATGACCAAGCAAGTAGGTGGCACCAGATCATGCCATTTATGTTGAAAATCAACCCTAAGATAAGAAAAGACAACACCTTATTGGGCGCATCATAAGCAATAAACTGAGGTACAAATGCGAGAAAAAACAGAGCCACTTTAGGGTTGAGGACATTGGTCAGAAAACCCTGAGAGAATATTTTCTTCTGTGATGTAGGCCTATGTACCACCGACTCTTCAGCAGAGTCTTTACGGCTCAATATCATTGAAAGCCCCATATAGACCAGATAACAGCAACCCAAAATCTTAATCACAGTAAACGCAGTTGCCGATGTCGCTAATATGGCCGACAAGCCAAATGCCGCTGCAAAAATATGCACTAACGTTCCACTAGCAATACCAAATGAAGCTGTTGAACCAGCTCTAAATCCTTGAGCACCACTTCGGCCTATAACATAGAGCGAATCAGGCCCTGGCATAATATTCAACGCAATCCCTGAGATCACAAACAACCAAAGGTCTGTAATTCCAAACATGACAACTCTCCCTGTTAATAAAAGAACCATTATCTTTACTTAGACTCATATTAGCCATCAAAAACACAAGAAAATACCCCCTAGTAGTTTAGAAACTTGCCTAGTAGACTAGGTTTAGGGATTCAAGCTATTGATTTGGAATTAGGTAATGCAGTTAAAGGATGAGCTACTAGAGCTAAGGGCGGAGTTAGATAAGCTACGATGCGAGCAAACAGAGCAGCAACAAGGCCTAACCAGCCAGTTAGATCGATTGAGCAGTAAACTCGATAGCCTTCAACTTAAGGTCAATACTCAAGCCCTCGATACCAGTGATAACGACTTAGCTGTTAGCATGGAGGAACAATCGAGTCAGACAACAAGGGCTATTGAAACAGTAACGCCAACAAAACAAGCTGACGCTTATCAGCAGGTGACGATTGACCCTTGGAGTGAGACAGAGTTAACACCGCCCTCTCAACATCAGACCCGCAAAGCTAAATCAGGTGCAAGCACTGAACTAGCCGCTCAGCTAAGTCAGTCGGCAGCCCAACTTAGTGACAGTTTAATCAGCCTACTTGGCCCATTATCCGGAATTTTTAACCAGATAAAATCTTTCTATCAACACTATCAGGGTAGAGGGCAAGGGCCAGTATTCCTGATGACAGTCGCTGGGATCATCACCCTAACCTTAGGTTTTGGCTACCTATTACAATACTCAATCAACAACTGGTTTTCTGAACTTGGTAAAGCACTATTTGGCTTTGCTTCGGCAAATGCTTTTATCGCTATCGGTGCATTTATCCATAAAAAACGCCCCGGTATGCAGGACTTCGCCTCGAGTCTGGTTGGCTTAGGACTCATTCTCAACTTCTTAAGCGCCTACTTTATCGGGCCTTATTTTGGCCTTATTCCCACAAGTATCAGCTTTATCCTATTATTTTTAATCACATTAGCTGGCTTTGGGATCTCGATGAGGCTGGAGACTAAAGTGGTGTCTGTTATCAGTTTAGTCGGGGGCTCACTCGCTCCCATGATGCTGATAACAGCTAGCCAATCTCCCCTGCTTTATCTTCCTTATCTGCTTATTATTGGCGGCTGCGCACTTATACAAAGTCGCAAGTTAAACTGGCCTCCTCTAATGGAGGTCACCAGCTTATTGCATATCGCCTGTATCGAAGTCTTTATGCTCTACTTAGGGCAAGCCTTCCCCTATTTAGACTGGGAGATCGCGCTAGGGATAATCTCTATCTCAGGCATTTTCTATCTTTATGGCTTTACTGGAATCTACTGGCTCCTTAAGTCTCGCTCAGACGATAACCCTAACACCTCGCCATTAACGTCACGTATCCTAGCATTACCATTTGCGCTGATCGCATTGGTGTTAGTCGCTAGTAGTCAACTAACCCTGTTTGATGGAGAGGTTTTTCTAATAAACAGTGGAATATGTATAGGTTTGTTTTTTATATTTCGTAACAGCTTACAGATAAAAAACATATCATTAGTATTCGCTGGCAGTTTTGCAGGTTTTGCAGCACTAAACCTTGTTAGTCATGAATACTTGGGACTGGTTCTTCTATTGGAGGGCCTTTTACTACTCTGGCTTGGTGCAAAAGAGAGATTAACTTCAGTGCGTGCTGAAGCCTATGTGTTACTTGCCTTAGGTCTACTTCTTAATATTTCAGGCATACTCAACTCGATAGATCTAAGCCCGTTTGGCTTTTCTAATTTCGACATCTATGGCTTTACACTTATCTTGCTACTGCTGACAACAGCTACAATCTACTCAATCGGTCAACTTTTACAAAGGTACCAAGGTGACGAGAAGAAACCTTACTTACTCCCCTATGAAAGACAGATTTCATTACTCGTAAAAGAGCTTGTCAGTGTCGGCTATACAGCATCCTTGCTCTTTATTGCAGCATTAACCAGCTATGATTTTTCACTCAATTTTATCCCCTTGATCAGTTTGCTTCTTCTCTACTTAGCAGCAAGAGATAAGCTTAAATTCACGGAGTTATTCGCTTGGCTACTTCTAGTGCCTCTGCTTCTTCAGATTAGCTTCGGCATCCTTGAGTCGGGCAGCTTCAGCTTTCGCCATCAAGCACTCTATGCACAGATTGCCAGAGTTGAGCTGTTTGCAAGCTTAATCTTGGCTTACTACTGGTACAAGCGTCACTTTAGTGATTCCAAATTGGTTCAATTTGCTGGAGTGGTTCAGCTTGTTTGTTTTATCTGTTTACCCTTACTCTTTATTCCTAAAGTCATCAGGGAGTATGGAGAGTACATCAGTTTAGCGCTCTGGTTAAGCTGCTTTATCAGTCTAATTCTCGCACGTGTTATAAGACACAGAGCCTTAATATTTGAAGCTAAGATCCTTACACTTATCGCCATTTCAAGCACTGCATTAAGCTGCCTCGAACATGAATGGCAAGGGCTAATAGCGTTAACTATTGGCGCTATAATGATGAGCTTACTGCTTGTGCGCTACCAGCAGTTAGACAGACTTTCACAGCGTATACTCACTTTTCAGTGGCAGTTAAGTCCCTTCTATTTTGGGTTGGTAACAGCTGTATTAGTTCAAAGCCTTGTCGGTATCTGGCTAAGCCATTGGGGAGTCGTGGCAGCAGTATTGTCTGGGTACTTTGCTTGGCTTATCAGTTTAAAACCGATCCCAGCCGTATTGAAGCCCGGCGTGAGTGTCGCGTATGGTTTAACCTTGGTTTTCGCCATCGCTCCTCTGCTTATCCATAAAGAAACCTACATCGCTTCCGGTGTTGAAAACTTGCTATTTTGCCTCTCTGAAGCAACAACTCTGGGGGTATTAGCTTGGCTTGTTTTAAACAATGGATCAGTCATAAGAGCCCATAAAGCACAGCTTCCTTTAGTCATTTTACACTGGGGATGGCATCTGCTATTAGGGATAAATTACATGATGTGGAGCTACCAACTTCCCCATGAATTTGCTGCCCCTATTAGTGCTATTTTACTCGTGATTCATGGCTGTGCATTGATGTTTATTAGCCTTAATCCTAAACAGGCACAGATAATAAAACTAGCAGGTCTTTTATTTGCTTTGGCATGTTTTAAAGTCATCTTTGTCGATATGGCCAACTTCGAAATAATTCAAAAAGTGGTCGCCTTTATGATCATCGGAGCCATATTGCTTTCTGTTTCCTATTTCTATCAAAGGGCCAGAAACCAACAAAACTAAACTTAAGGAAGCCAAGGCAAACCTTAGCTTCCGTTTTATGCAGTAGCTTATCGGCTCGATTAATCTTTTGATGCCCGCACGGACTCCTCAACAAACTTACTAGCGTATCATTCTTCATATTTAACTCATTTCAGTTTGCCTAATTCAGCTTGAAAGTTTTACCAGTTAAAACCTGTCATTAAAATAAGAAGTAAAGCTAATTCAACTTTGACCGATAACATAACTAATGATCAAAAAAGCCATTAGTTAAAAAGTAGAAGAGGATGATTTTTTCGAAGAAGAGTGAATATCACAGGACGATAAATGGCGAGAATCTATATGCACATTATTAGCTGATTAATGATCAAAGCTAAGCATAAGTTCGCCCAAGGAACTGTAAAGCAAGGAGTATTTTATGCTAATAAATTCAAATGTAGTACCCCCTTGCTACCATGTTAATCATTAAGTGCCTTACATTATCCCTTTTCGACATAGAAAGTAAGTTGTAATGATGGGCGAACATATGATCTATTTATTGGCTCGCTTTAAAGCCCAGAGCGGTAAAGAAGAGGCGCTTTTAGAACTTTTAAAAAGCGTTGTTCTACCGACAAGAAGCGAGCTAGGTTGTGTTAGATATGAACTCCACGAAGAGAGTAAAGAAAAGGGACATTTCGTTTTTATAAAAGCATTTGTCGATATTTCAGCATACGAAAAACATAAGAACACCAGACACTATAAAATTATGATGAAGGAGGTTCCTGGGCTCATCACCCAAAAGCCCGAAATAATCATGCTGTCTAAGCACCTATAACTCTTTGCATAAAAGTAAAGACTTGTTCTGATGAAGTACTAATAGGCTAGTTACATTACGCTAATTCCAAAAAGATTAGACACAACTAAAAGATAACATCTTGGAATTATAACCGTTAAACCTATTCAGGTATAAAAATCAAAGTTATGAGTAATCTGTTTTTCGACAACCCGACGAGTCACTATTTGCCCATTCAGAAATCGATTCGAATTCAGGGTCACGTGACGAGCATCTCTCTGGAAAAGCTCTTCTGGGATCTTTTAGATCAGATAGCTGAAAGCCAAGGAATGAAGCGGAATCAGTTCATTGCTAGCCTCTATATTGAAGCGCTTGACCACCATGGAGACGTGAAGAATTTTACTTCACTGCTTAGATCTGCCTGTGTTCAACATATCCTCTCCGATAAGAGCGAGGAAAAATGACGACTGAGCTAAACCGCTCCCCACTTTATCCTCCATGCTTAACAGTATTTTTAATTAAATCCCTCTAGCATCTCAGGCTTAAACGCATCTGGCGATACTGTCAGCTTATGTTCGGTAATCATCTCCTCTAACTCAGAGATATCCTTCTCCACCTTGCTCATCGTCAAGGTCATTGGTTGATATCCAAGAAATAGACCTACTTTTAGTTAAAGGCCTCGAGCATCTTCTCATCAAACTGATCTAAGGACACCGTCTGCTTAGACTCACAGATACGTCGCTCAAGTTCAGAGATATCCTTCTCCACCTTGCTCATCGTCAAGGTATTGTTGTCCAAAAAATAGACCTGTTTTAAACCTGCATAGTAGAAACTCAGGATAACTAACGCATTCACCTCGTGATTGTTAGCGGCCGCTTTAATCGATTTCAGTCGACGATAGATACGGTTATGCAGCGCTTTGAGTCGCCACACATAATAGACCTCATGCATAAAAGCGCTATCTTTTACTCGGATCATCACACTCAAACAGACCACAACCGCAAAGATCACTCCCAAAAGGTTAAGGTGAAAGTTTCCAGTTGACTCTCCAGAGGCGATATTTTCACTGGCTTGAGTCCCAAATGCAGCGATCAAGAGCGCACCAAACACTAGAGATAAAATCGTTAACCCAGCCACTAGAGCAATACTCACTAGGTTGAGGTTCTTCCTGTATCTGCTCTTATCGATATCAATTAGCTTCACTGTATAGCATCTCTTTAAATCTGCTCATTAATAATGAGCCGTATCATAACCTAACAACTTGCCTCAATCTCGAGAGGATTAACAAATTAAGAAAAAAACCAAATAGAAGTAAAAACATCTAGACGTCTAAATTGACAGGACATAACAAATCTCATATCCTCTCTGTGAGATGTACCATACTGCTTGTTTTAGAGAAATATCGCAGCGTGTTCCAGCTAGGAGGCAATGGAAACTTATGGTTCGATATATACCTAAATCGCTTAGGTATAAAATAAACTGAGAAAGAGAGAACACATTGACGACTTCAAAACAAACTTCACCAAGCCATGACGTGAGCCCCCAAAATACGGCGCCCACGGCCTCCTTTTTGGCTTTGGTTCCACTATTCCTATTTTTAGCTCTATTTATCGGTGCAGGCCTCTACTTTCAGAGCCAAGGCGTAGACTTTGCCTTCTACCAACTGCCAAGTGTGGTCGCCATCTTACCTGCGATCATCTTTGCCCTTATCATCTCTAAGCAGAAGTTAAACCAGAGCATAGAGACCTTTATCGCTGGAATAGGTCATGCGAACATCATCGCAATGTGTCTTATCTATCTGTTAGCTGGTGCTTTTGCTGCTGTCGCTAAGGCGACTGGTGGTGTGGATGCCACTGTGGCACTGGGTCTCTCATTAGTGCCATCTAACCTGCTACTTCCAGGCTTCTTTGTCATCGCAGCATTTATTGCCACCGCCATGGGAACCTCAATGGGTACCATAGCCGCTGTCGCTCCTATTGCGCTGGGTATCGCTAATGAAGCCCAGATAGAGCTAGCTCTGATGGCTGGTGCTGTTATATCCGGAGCGCTATTTGGTGATAACCTCTCTATCATTTCAGATACCACAATTGCAGCAACGCGTACTCAAGGCTGTGAGATGAAAGATAAGTTCAAAGAGAACCTCATCTTCGCGATTCCAGCCTCTATCATCACACTCGTTCTCTTTACCTTAGCGGGACAGGGGCAAGCTGACGTTGCCGCTCAAGAGATCGATTTTATCAAAGTGATCCCCTACCTAACCATTTTGCTGCTAGCAGTTTCAGGCTTAAACGTATTTGTCGTACTGACTATCGGGATCTTACTGGCGGGTATCACTGGGCTTTTGACCATGGATTACGGCGTGATCCAGTTTGGCCAAGATATCTATGCGGGCTTTGGTAATATGCAGGAGATCTTTATCCTCTCTATGTTAGTGGGAGGACTGGCAGCACTGATGCAGCAGCAAGGTGGATTGGCCTTCGTTAGCAAGCAGATAGAGAAGCTTATCGCTAAGTTCTCTAAAGCTAAGGGCGGCGCATCGACTCGCGCATCAGAACTCGGCATGGCGGGCATAGTGGCACTAACAAACACCTGTGTGGCTAACAACACAGTCTCTATTGTCGTTACTGGTGATATTGCAAAAGAGTTGGCTCTGAAGCATCAGGTCACACCTAAACGTGCTGCCAGCATCTTAGATATCTTCTCCTGTATCATACAGGGACTTATCCCCTACGGTGCTCAGGCTCTACTTATCGCTTCAGTTTTCAGTATCTCGCCGATAGAAGCGGTCACCCACGCTTGGTACTGCATGATCTTAGCTGTAGTCGCTGTTTCTATTGTGATTTTACGTAAACGAGTCGCTTAATCGTTATCGAAGTAGCATATAAAAAATAAGTAAGTCATAAGTACTATAAAGGAGGGCGAACAATAGCCCTCCTTTTTTATTTCTAACGCTTTTCTCCTCAGCGACTACTATTACTTTGTGCTCGATACCACTATCGTCCTATTGTAGTACTAAAGTATTTAGGGCATCTTGGTGCATCACAGTGATAGGGATATCTCATTGGAGGCAACAACCTCAATAAATAAAGGTGCAGTTACTGCACGCTTTTTAATCCCTAACAAAGTGAACTCGATGGCTCAAGAACTCGATACTCATTCGCCCCGTTATGATCTTCACAGACTCGTTGTCTTGATGATTTTAGCTGGCGCTTTTACCTCCGCCATCGGGATCTCAATCTCAGTGTGGGCGGAGTATCAGCATATCGGCACTGAGGTATTTTTCAGACGAGCTGATTATTTAGGCGATTATATCCACTCTCCTCTCGCCTATATCTACAACCTCTCACTGGTCATCGCCGGCTCCTGTATCTTGCTCTCCATGTATGGCCTATTTCGGCTCAAACTTGGCTACTACAGTCACTACATCGCTATCGCAGGCTTCTGGGTTGGTATGTCGATAATACTTATCGGTGTGTTTCCAATTAACTACCTCGATGAACATCGCCTCGTCTCTACCAGCTTTCTTATGGGCACCTTTGTACTGTATCTGCTCACCATCAGCCTGCGTTTCAATCACAAGGGACTATGCTCAACGCCCCTGTTTCTCATCAGCGTATTCGGACTTATTAGTGCAACTGGACTCATCTATCAGCTAGATTGGCAGACCTTAGACTTTATCCCCTGCCTACACGACCAAGGCGAGTTTTGTTGGGTTTCACTAAACATGTGGTTTCAGACCAGTATCACCATGATCTGGTGCGTTGTCTTAGCATTTACGGTCCGAAAGCTCTCTAATGAGAACTACACTCCTGACATGTAGCCTTGTTACACTTATAGCTGTAAGCACATAAAGCAGTAAGCACGTAAGGCTCATTGAAAAAAGTGGTAAACTAGTGGCAAGCTTTCTAATAACATCGACATAGATGGAACACAATCCCACCCAAATGCGTCTAGCAAAATACTTAGCCCAAACCGGACTGTGCTCCCGTAGAGCCGCAACTCGCTATATACGCGACGGCTTAATCACCATAGAGGGGCGCATAGCAAACCATATCGACACAGTGACGCTAATTGAAACGCCCCAGGGGATAGAGAGTAGCGAACAGTTAACCTTCGATGGCGCACCTATCTCTGCAGTAGAAGAGAAAGAGTATTGGGCATTTCACAAGGCGGTAGGCACCGACTCTCGTCTGTTAATTGATGATTCTAGCAGTCTATTGCATCTGCTGCCTGCAACACCAAGGCTCTACCCCGTAGGCCGTTTAGACAAAGATTCCCGCGGCCTTCTGCTGCTGACCAATGATGGCGAACTGACTCAAACTCTGATGCATCCAGATTTTGGCCACAGCAAAATTTACCATGTCAGGGTCGACAGAGATTTTGACGATAACTTCCTCCAAGCAATGGCTCAAGGGGTCAGCTACCGAGATGTCACCACTCTACCCTGCACACTAACACGGTTAGCCAAAGACCAATTTGAGATAACCCTGACACAAGGGCTAAACCGGCAGATCCGCCGTATGTCACAAGCATTAGGATTTAAGGTTATCGATCTTAAGCGGGTTAAGATCCAAAGTTTAGCCCTTGGCGATCTCAAGGAGGGAGAGATGAGGCAACTGACATCTTCAGAACTCATCAATCTTAAATCAGCCTTGGAATGAAGGCTGAATACATTTTCTTATTTAGCTTCTGGCTGGTTTGATAATTGGTGTTGTGTTTGAAGGTTGTACCTTCATTGTTATCTATCGCTTGCAGCGTGCTTATGTGTAAGTAATCTCTCGGTACGCTGTAAACCCATCCTTGGGCGCTCTGCGATTTCATCCTTGAAATCGAAGTCCTCGATCTCACTTACACCTGATCATTTATCTCTTCGATTTGTCGTTACTTGGTTGGGATTTGAAACTGATTTTTGCCCCAAAGTTGTCTAGTCTTCGAATGAAGGCTGAATACATTTTCTGAGCTGGTTTATTTGACTGCTTTGGTATTGGGCTGAGTTATTGAAGGTCGTATCTTCATAGTTATCTATCGCTGGCAGCGTGCTTATGTGCAGATACTTCTACGAGACGCCACTAGCACGTCTGACCTACACGGATAGTAGGAAATGCAGAAAAATGTCTGGAACATTTTCTGCCCTGTGGGCTTTACGGCAGCTTCTGACCCACAAGGATGTGGGAAATGCCGGAAAATGTAGGGAACATTTCTGGCCATGCTGCCAAAACTCGTAGCCGCACCTACACCTACTGTTCTAAAAGCAAGAGTATCTCTTCCATTTGGCTTATCTGGGTAAATCGCTAATACGTAAAACTTTGGCTATAGAAAGGCTTTTGCATCGTCTATAAGTTATGCCTGTCCTATCTTTTGATTGCTATCTTTTGATTTGTACTATGTAGCACTGACCTCTTTGTAATACTTTTCTCATCAGTCGGAAAGGTATGGGTTCCATTTAGCGAAAACCTCTAAGTTCATCAGTGTTTGCACTTATATACAGTAGTATCGGTTTTGTGCGGTAAATCTCTAAATTTTGTGCAATCAGTTCACGGTTTGTTATTGAGTGGAAATAGATGTAAATTCAAGTAACTAAAAACGCGCTTGCTCGGTTTGCAGGAGATACGAGGCAAACAAAGTGTGCATTCTCGTTTTTCCAGAAGGTGTGTTTAGGCTAATCGTTGTAAATAATTATAAATCAGACGATTAAGCACATACACTTTAACTGGTCTAACTTGATAAACGCGCAAGGCGTGTATACAAATGTTATGAGAGCTAATATGGACAGAGTCATTGGCGGTGATGTAATCAACATCGAAGCTCCACAAGATAGGCAATATCTGAAATTCGTTGTTCGTGTTTCTTCTTGCGATTTTGACTCAATTAATGTTCGATTTTACAACTCGGACGGTTCAGCCATTAAGATCGACTTTTCTGAATTAAGGATTGGATTGGTTTGGAACTCTGAAACTGATGTGACGACTTTGGGTGAGTTAGAAGAAGTAAATAAATTTGAAGAAGGTTTTGTAATATTGGGCGATTTTGGCACTGTCTATGTGTACTGTGATCAATGCTCGCCCAGTTTGAAAACTTTCATAACAAGCTGCTGAATTCAGATTCACCAAGGCTGTCATGCCATTTGCTGAGCAAATCGCCTGCTAGCACATGGTTCACTTATTAGCAGGGCGTTAGGCATACAGGGAAGCATGGAACCTTTAATCAATATATTAAATCGAGCTAGAGTCGGGCTTGAAGAAGGCTGGCTATATCTTCCTGAAAATTCCGATTGGACAGTAAATACGCTTGGAATAATTATCGATGCCGACTCTCTTGAGCAGCATGAAGTGGATGAGGAAGATGAACCTATATTTGCCAAAGAAAGGAGGCTAATACCCACTATTGATTCCGCCACCATTGAGAGTGTTGCGGCCTGTGCTGAAAATCTTGATGACGATTTTAGTGAGGAATTACTTCTAGAGTCATTTGTCTACTATGTAGAATACGATGCCTTCTTACCTTATTCAGGGTTTAAGCCATTACCACCAGAGGGGCATCGAAATAAGCTTGATCGAGATTTCTATGATAGCTTGGGCGAAGAAAGACCTAATACGCCCTGCAAAAGAGAAGATTGTTCTCGTGGGGCAGTTAAATATAGTGTTCTATGTAGAGTTCATCACTTCGAAATGATTCACAAAAGACCATGCCCATTTTCAGATTGAGCGCTGCCTAACAATCGCATTAAAGCCACCCAATAAGCGCCTGCTGGGTCGGCACAAGGCCTCAAAGGCTAGCAGGCGCTTATTGGGCGCGAATAGATAAAATTGGAGATTTAACATGGATCGAAGTTTTCCTGAAATACTAAAAAAATTGCATGAAATTGAAATCGATTATGCTGATGGAGAAGGGATTGATTTTGAACCATTCGATGAGTTTTATTCCGAGGAAGAAACTTCAGATTGGATTAAAGCATGGACAGGAAACGATACTCTAGACGGTAACGAATATCTGATCTATGGCCAAGATGGCACGGGTGGTTACGTTGCATTCTGGTGTGTAAGAAAGAATGCTGATTTGCTAGAGCAACCTATAGTATTCTTCGGGTCCGAAGGTGAGGTTGGTGTGGTTGCCCAGAGTTTTAGTGACTATGTTTGGTTATTTGCTAATGGTATAGGTCCATATGAAGCAGTTGCTTACCCAGATCTTGAGCGACCTAAAAGTCAAGATTTTATTCGTTTCGCAACTGAGTACGCCCCTTCAAGTAAAAGTACAGCTAGTCAGATAGTCGAAAAAGCAAAAGCCGAATTCCCAGATTTCGAAGGTATAATTGATAGATTATGTCAGTAATATCAGCAGCGCCTAACAAGCGGATAAAGGAGTCGGAGCGAATTAGTCCCTTAAAACAACTTAAGATACTTTTTCTAATCAATGACCTGTTAATTAAATCCATTGCTCTAACGCATTTCTGTCCAAAAATATCAAATCGAAGAGATAAACAACTGGTGTGAACGCGGCTGTGACCTTCGACATCAAGGATGATGTCGCAGAGCGTATAGGGACATATTCATAGCGTGTCGCAGAAGTGTTTACACGTTCAGCGAGCCGCAGGCTATAGATAACAATGAAGTTATGATTTCCAACAAGCTAGTCAAATACAAACCCTACCCTATGAACCCAGCTTAAAAAGATATTTGAAACTTGCTATCTGGCAAGTCAGCAAGTTTTTGTCCAAAATCGAGTTACAAGTAAATTTAATTCGAAGAGATTAACAACTGGTGTGAACACGGCTGTGACCTTCGACATCAAGGATGATGTCGCAGAGCGTATAGGGACATATTCATAGCGTGTCACTGAAGTGTTTACACTTAAGCCTGCTGCAAGCAACCAACACCAATGAAGCTTTGGTGCTCAGCAAATAAGCTAAGTACGAAACTAGCCCAATGAACCCAACTTAAAAAGATACTTGAAACTTGTTATCCGACAAGTATCTAGAATTGGTTTAAGCAAAGTAAAAAAGGCGCTAAGTTTTCACTTAAGCGCCCTTCTAGACTTGTATCTCGTCGCTAGCAGTTCCTAGCTCGAAACTAACTTCTCGTGGTTCGAAGCCCGCGACTCTAACCTAAGGCTAGTGAACGATCTCCATTTCGGCTAACAAGTTATCTGCATTGTCCAGATACTTCATTACCCAAAGCATGTAGCGGCTATCGACTTGGATAGAGCGATTAGTCTCAGGATCGTAACCCCAATCTCCGATAATGCTCTCATAGACGCCATCGAACAGTAGGCCAACCAGTTCAGCGCGGCCGTTTAGGGTCGGTGAGCCTGAGTTACCACCTGTGGTATCTAGAGTCGACAGGAAGTTAACAGGCACAGAATCGATAGACTTCATGTAGAAATCGCCATACTGCTTCTGTTTAATTAGCTCAAGCTGCTTAGCAGGTGCATCAAATGGAGAAACACCAGTGTCTTTAGCTAAGATACCTTCAAGACGGGTGAAAGGTAGCGCGCGCAGACCATCTTCAGGTGAGTAGCCTTTCACATGACCCACGGTGACGCGAAGGCTTGAGTTAGCATCGGCATAAACAGGCTTACCTTGCTCAGTATTAAAGGCGATAATCGCATCCATATATTGAGGACGCACCTTCATCAACTTACCCGCTAACTCTTTCTCTTTCTTCTCTGCTTTCATATCGGTGTCATACATGGCAACCGCAAACTGAATGAAAGGATCATTTGATGCTTTAAAGTCAGCTACTGACTTATCCATCCACGCTAGGCGAGTCTCCATGTCACCCAACTGAGTGTTAGCGTACATGGTATCTAACGTTTTAGAGAGCTGCTTAGCATCTAACATCTTGCCGATGCCAAACACCTTATCAAGTGCAGGAATACGCTCGCTTGCTGGCAGTACCGCATAACGCTTAAGCATATCTAACAGAACTGCTTTATCGACACTGGCGGCATAGCGACGATCGATACGCTCCATACGCGATTTGAAGCTTATCATGTCACGCTCCTGATAACCTGGCTCACGAGCCATATCATCAAGTTGCTTCTCATTGGCTAAACGGTAGAGTTTACGCGCTGTTGGCACCATAGTGGTGTAACGGATATAGCCTAAGATGGTGTCACGAGCTTGATTTTCCTGCCCTTCGGCAATCAACTTATCTAGCTCAGCTAAGGTTTTACCATACTGCTGTTGGCGCTTCTTATCTTGCTTGATCCAAGTGGCTAGGTCTGTCTCACGCCCTTTACGGTCATCGAGCATGGTCGACTTACCGTAGAACTCAATCATAGAGGTGAAGTTCTTAGCATAGTTAGCTAAGCCAGCAATTAAGCTCTCATACTTAATGCGCTCGTCGCTCCCCTCAGGCGCAGTCTCTTTGATGATCTCAATAAAGCGCTCACGAAGCATTTTGCCTTCAGGGTAGGCCCACTCAAACGTGTTCTCCACCTCATTGGCAGTACGGTAACGGTTAGTGCGGCCAGGGTAACCTGCCACCATCACAAAATCACCGTCGCTCACGCCTTTGGCTGAAACCTTAAGGAAACTCTTAGGCTCATAGGGCACATTGTCTTTGCTAAAATCGGCAGGCTTGCCATCTTTAGAGACGTAACCACGGTAGAAGGAGAAATCACCCGTGTGACGTGGCCACATCCAGTTATCGATATCGCCGCCGTACTTACCTACGCTTGCCGCTGGGTTATACACCAGACGCACATCGCGGATCTCTAACTGCTTCACTAGGTAATACTCAAGGCCACCATGAAAACTATAAACCTTACAGCGGTAGCCATCTTCGGCTTCACACTCGGCTACTAACGCCTTCTCTTTCTGCTCGATACCTAAGTAGTAATCATTACCTACCTTGCTATCTAACCCCTTTTTAACCTTGTCAGTCACATTGGTCACCGCTTCGGTCACATAGATACGTGAACCCGGTGTCGCCTGTAACTCTTCACCATAGGACTTAGCTAAAAAACCATCTTTAAGCAGGTTTTTTTCTGGCGTTGAATTATATTGAATTGAGCCATAAGCACAGTGATGGTTAGTCACAGCAAGGCCTTTAGGAGAGACAAATGATGCTGTACAGCCACCAAGGCTGATCACCGCATTCATCGGGAACTCAGTTAACTTAGAGATAGACTTTGCATCTATCTCCAACCCTTTCGCTTTAAGTTCGTCAGCCATTGCTGGCAGCTGGTAGGGTTGCCACATACCTTCGTCAGCCTGTGCGCCAAATGAGGCAGCAACAGCGACGGTGAGAAGCCATTTCTTCATTTTGTTAAATCCATTTTTTAATTATTAGTGGGGTAAAACTTACTTAAGTCTTTTTAAAATAACTACTTTCAAGTACTGCATCTTGCTGTAATACCAATCGGTATAAAAGGCATAAAAAAAGTCGAGCTCGATATTTGCATATTCGAGCTCGACTTTATCATAGGCAAAGTGGGTTACAACCCCTTTGACTTAATCCCTTACAAAGCGAAATAAAAACCAGAGTAAAGGAGCTTGTACAACCCCTTAAAGCGCCACCATCAGTTGGGCTGCAATAATCACCGCCCCTAACAAGCCCACTAGCGTTAACGCTGGCTTACCGCCGCAGACTTGATAACCTTCAGTCACCTCTTTGCGCTGTTTCAAGACCATTACAATCGGCAAGAAGATGATGATAAATACCAAAGGCACAGCCGCAAAACCGAGTACTGCAACAAAGCCTTCAGGAATATAAAGCGCACATAACACAGGTGGAACGAAGGTGATTAACCAAGTTTGAACTCGGCCCATAATGGTACTCTTCGCTCGTGTCAGCTCACTGATAAAATCGTACAAACTTAAGGTCACACCGATAAAGGAGGTCACTAAAGCAAAGTCAGCAAACAGCGAAATACACTTACTTACCCAAGGTTGTGAGGCGATATCCTGCAGCGATGTAATAAGTGCAGGCAGTGAGCCACCAAAGCTATGGATCTGCTCTCCCCCCACTGTTCCTAACGTCACTAACAACCAGAGCACATAACACAGCAGCGGTAACGTTGAGCCAATCAAAAGTACTTTGCGCAGCGTTAATGCATCACCCTCTAAGTAACGCACTAAGGTTGCGATACACACATGGAAACCAAAAGAGGTGAAAACAACAGGGATGGCTGCCATCCAAAGATCAACCTTACCCTCTTCAATTGCCGCAATCGCCATCTGTGAAGGGCTAATTTCAGGTAAGAGGAAACCCACAGTGATCACTAGCAAGGCGATCATCAGTGAAAACAGAATACGAGAAACCTTGTCGACCCAAGCTACACCGAATGCGGCTAGCAGGCCTAAAGTCAGGGTAAATATCACCACCGCAAGCTGATTATCCAAAGCAATGCCAAACATCGCCTCAGCTTTTAATACCAGCAAGGAGGAGCCACCTGTCAGATAGGCTGCCGTAAGGGCAAACAGCAAACTTAAGAAGGACGCACCCTGTATTAGCTGTCCCCGCTTGCCTAAAATCTTACCTGTAATGGCATGGAGATTGTCACCTACACCAGTACGTAGGTTTACCTCAAGCATCAACAAAGAGGTGTAAGCTGAAACTCCCCAGATAACGACCAATAGCAGAATAGCTGGGATGATCCCCAGTGCAGCGGTCGCCAGAGGCAGTGCTAACATTCCTGCGCCAATCGCAGTTCCGGCGACGATGGCAATTGAGCCAAGCATTTTTAAATTCACAAATTTGTCCTGTTAGATATATTTTTATTCTAGATTTTTGGTAGGTCTGATTTAGAACGACTTGGAAGGAGTGGTATTAGCAAGATATTTCATCATTATTAACAGCCCCCAATCGAATCAGGTCTACTGACCTTAGTGATCGCAATTGGCCTCAATGACTAGTTAATAGTTGTTTTACCCTATCGACAACGCCATTGAGGCTGAATAAATCGAGGAAAAAACAGATATACAGATTGCATTACATCTCAACTCTCTAAAAATGACTGAGAGGGACAGTAACAGAGCCAAACCCAGTCGGCAAGCCACTTATGAACAAACAGAGTTGACGCTCAAAATTACAACGATTTATAAACAGAAAGTTAAATAACGCCTCTTGAACTAAACATAAATTACAGGTCATTAGAGATGACCTGTAATTACATATCTAACTAAAAACTAACCCAGAGCTAAAGCTCAATCCAAGCTAGCCCCCAATCTGAGCCGACACCTGGCTCAAAACCCGTAGCAGTTTCTGACCATTGAATACAGTAGCCACTGTATGGGAAAGGCTTACATTGGTAAGTCTTGCCATTTTTAGGTTGAAACACTGTGGTGCCAGCCTGATAATCCGCAATGCCTTGAGGAAACACATAATCGGCATCACCTGGAGCTGCCGCTTCAGTCAGGAAAAGATCATGATTTTGCACTATCACCTCCCCTTGAGTGGGCTCAGCCTTGAGCAACATATGGTAATGACCCGCCGCAGGCTCAATCACATCTATCTCAAATGATGCAGTGGTGGAGTTTACCTGCTGACTCTGAAAACCTGATGCCTGACCATTATGGCTACTAAGCTGCACGCTAACCTGCATATCGGTATTGGTGGTGATATCGAAACTCACCAAGGCTTTCCCCTCATTTATCTCATAGCTATCTGCTAATGAGCTCACCTCCACGCTGTTTCCTGGTTCAGGCGCAATATCAAAGCCCACTTCAACTCGGTTGATGCCACTGCCGTCTTTAGCAAAAATTTCATTCTTACCATAGACAGGGACTATCTCACCGGCAGCACTTTTCTGACCAGCCTTCATCTTAGTTTGCTCGCGGTTCACCGCGGTTGCTAACAGATGGGGCCAGTTATTTTTCAGCCCTTGCTGGGTATTTTCTATGGTGATGCTGGTTTGCATTGAAACCTGCTCCCCCTCAGCGGTGAATACCCGAGTCATAGCGCTGTCACCCACTTTAAGATCGAGCGCAGGGTTAATATTGCCCACATCACTCCATGTATCAGGCGTGGTGCTGCCATCATTAAAGTTCACATCAATAACGTTATAGAAGCTGTTAGCGGTATCGCCTACCTCCCACAGCGCCAGAATAACCTGATAGCCACTGGCTCTGGCCGGCACGTTACACTCATGGGTGACAAATTTAGGCGGCTGGACCATATCTCCCTCAATCACACAAAAAGGAGTCAGATCGAAACTGCTGCGACTCAGTGGTTTATTAGGATCCCAATTTTGTTCAGTCAGATAATAACGCCAGTTACGGGTCACATGGTTAGCGGTAAACTGCCAGCTAAACTCATTCCAGCCAGCACTAATGTCCGATCGACTCCATCGGGTCGAACTCTGCTCATCCAACGGAGCAAACGCCCCTTGTCCGGCACTGGCCAGCTTGCCGTCAACGGGCCCAAGCTCAGGAAACCCCGACGGTCCCTCAACACTTTGTGGCTCCCACTGCACCGCGCCGCAGTTAACATTTCCCCCTTGGTTACAAGCGTAAGCTCTAGACTCAGGGCTCTTTACATAGCCATGAGCCAAGGCTGCAGAACTCATTAACAGACCTGCACTCGCAACAAGAGAGAGGCTAATAGATTGATTAATCGATTTTTGATGTCTCATTGAACACACTCCACTCAATACCTTGTCCCCCATAAAAAAAGGCAAGGTAAAAACAAACGTGGTATTTGGACTGAACGGATCACAATAGGTATAGCTAAGATAGGTTCTCAGCCAGATATATCTATCGTGGCAACCCCGCTATCTTAATGAGCACTCAGTGAGTCCTGCACCTTAGACCGGAAGCTTTGCGTCCTAACTTTTCAGCTAGTTTGCCAAATACATGGATATCGGCAGATAAGGGCAGACTAATTTACCTTCTGCTTATCGTCACCGACAGGCATAAAATACGTAACAATGATAACGCTGTCAATTTTAATCACCATTTAAAATCAAACACTTAATCAAATTCATGAAAACCATATATTTAACAAGTGTATCCAAGAAATTAAACTATTCTATCCCCCCTAATAAAGCTGATTGCACTCTGGTTTCCAGTCAGTATAATGAGTCCACTACTTCAGGGGAGTAGCCACCAAAGATTTTCTACCATTAGAGAATAGTTGGGTGAACATCAACATACTTGGCCACATCGCCATGGTGTTCACGACAATCACACTTAAGCTGAGATTGTTAGGCAAGACCTGAGTGCAGTTACCGCCGATATTGTTATCAATATTTTTAAGGGGGCCGGTTAGCTGTACTCGGATTTTTTGCCCCCTAAATAGGAATTCATTAAAGTGGAAGCTCTACTCGCATCAACCCTCACCGTTGCTATTGCCGAAATCGGCGATAAAACTCAACTTCTAGCACTTATTCTAGCGGCCAGATTCAGTCATTTAAGCGGTGCTAAAACGGCTATTATTCTCGGCATTTTTCTCTCAACCTTAGCCAACCATTTTGCCGCAGCTTGGGTAGGACAATGGGCGATTAGCTTTATCAGCCCAGAGCTTGGACGTTATTTAGTAGCAGGGTCATTCTTTGCCATCGCACTCTGGGTATTAGTTCCAGACAAGGTGGATGAGGAGCAGAGCCGTTTTTATAAGATGGGGCCCTTCCTTGCCACCTTTATTCTATTTTTTATCGCCGAGATGGGCGACAAAACTCAAGTGGCGACCGTGGTACTTTCAGCCAAATATGACGCACTTGCAATGGTCGTGATGGGGACAACATTAGGCATGATGATCGCCAATGTGCCTGTGGTGATAGCTGGTCATTTTAGCGCAGAAAGATTGCCGATGACCTTGATACACAGAGGCTGCGCCGTGCTGTTCGCCCTACTGGGTGTGGTAACTCTGCTGTTTTAATCAAAAACAGTGACAAGTCGCTAGCTAAGGGCTAAGGCCAAACAAAAAAGGTTACGAGTTAACGCTGAGATATAACCTCAATGCTTACCCGTAACCTTAATATAAGTAACTCTTTAGCTGCTATTAGCTCGTAACTCGACACTCGCAGCAGCTGTTAACTAATGAGTTATAGCTCGTCAGCGCTAATTCCTAATACCTTAGCTAGACCTTCACCGTATGCCACATCAGCTTTCATACAATTCTGTATGTGTCTTATCTGAATATGTCTATCAGCGCCGCCTACTGAGGCCGCCGTATTAGCAAACAATCTCTGCTGCTCATCGCTACCCATTAATCTGAATAGGTCACCAGCTTGGCTGTAGTGATCATCATCTTTATGGCTATAAGCATCCGCATCACCATCTATCTGTAGTGGTGGCTCGCTAAAGTCTGGTTGCTCCTGCCATTGGCTCTGAGTGTTTGGCTCATAGCCTATGGTGCGGCCAGCATTGCCATCGGTACGCATCTGTCCATCTCTGTGGTAGGAGTGGAACGGACATTTAGGTGCGTTAACCGGAATATGACTGTGGTTCACCCCTAAACGATAGCGCTGGCTATCACCGTAAGAGAACAGACGTCCCTGCAACATCTTATCCGGTGAGAAACCGATACCAGGTACGATAGTTGTTGGGGCAAATGCCGCCTGCTCAACTTCGGCAAAATAGTTATCTGGATTACGGTTAAGCTCAAGCTCACCCACCTGAATTAGCGGATAATCTTTATGTGGCCAAACCTTGGTCAGATCAAACGGGTTGAACGGACAATCACCAGCCGCAGTCTCCTCCATCAACTGGACATAGAGAGTCCATTTAGGAAAATCACCCTTATCGATTGAGTTCAATAGGTCCGCTTGATGACTCTCACGGTCATTAGCGATGATCTCTGCCGCTTCTTTATCTGACAGATTCTGAATACCTTGCTGAGTTTTAAAATGGAACTTCACCCAGTAGCGCTTATCATCTTTGCTGATAAAGCTGTATGTATGAGAACCGAAACCATCCATATGACGGTAAGTCTTAGGGATCCCACGATCGCCCATCGTCATTGTGATCTGATGTAGCGCCTCAGGCGATAGAGTCCAGAAGTCCCAGTTGTTGTTAGCACTGCGCATATTGGTATATGGATCGCGCTTCACCGCATGGTTAAGATCTGGGAACTTAAGTGGATCTTTAAGGAAGAAAACAGGGGTGTTATTCCCCACGAGATCCCAGTTACCTTGCTCGGTATAGAACTTGATTGCAAAACCGCGGATATCACGCTCAGCATCAGCAGCACCACGTTCACCAGCTACCGTCGAGAAGCGAACAAAAACTTCAGTCTCTTTACCTACAGACTCAAATAACTTGGCCTTAGTAAATTCGCTAATATCATGGGTTACCGTAAAACGGCCGAATGCACCTGAACCTTTAGCATGCATACGACGCTCAGGGATCACTTCGCGGTCAAAATGGGCTAACTTTTCAATAAACCAAGCGTTCTCAAGTAGCATAGGTCCGCGTTTACCCGCGGTTTTCACATTTTGGTTGTCGGGTACCGGTGCGCCAAACGCAGTGGTCAACTTCTTATCCATAATAAACTCCTAGAACTCACATCAATCATTATAATTAAGTCAGTTATCAGCCTAAAAATCTTTTAAATTCAGTCAGATTAATACATCAGCATGAAAACAAACGGTTTCACTCGGCACATCAAGAAAGCGAATCTTCACGCTTATCATTAATCCAAGTTTCGATCAGGTCATAAATAGTTGTCATGGTCACTACTCCTAAAGTTTCAATTAGCAAGTTATATAAGTAACTATGTCGATGGAGTAATAATAGTAAAAACAACCAAAACAACAAAACGATTAAAACAGATTAAACTAAAAGGATTTTACGATTAACAAAGATAAACAAAAGGAGAGCAATGTCTCCCAAGGATTTATCCTTAAACGGTAGGGGTTTTCACCTTTAACTATATTGATCTAAGTCAAAAAAATTATTTTACATCAAGTGATTAGCATTAATTTTTGTACATAAAAGATGGGGGTAAATAGGATAAGAGTTGAATTCAGGCAGTGCCTGAATTCAATAACAACAAGTGTTCAACACTGAATTAGCCAGATACAGCCTGCTCCTCTTTATAGAGCTTAACTAGGTAATAAGCATCAATTAACACGATAAAAAAGTTAACTAGCGCCACTGGGATTGCCCCAATCGCCAAACCATAAGCCACAAACAGAGCTGCGCCGATGAGGTTCCACCAGCGTAACTTTTTAATATTAGACATCATCAACGATATTGCGACAACAACCGACGCCAGATATCCAACCCATTCCCAAATGGTTGCGCTATCCATAAGCTCTCCAATACTCCCCAAGGTAATAATGGCCATTATGAACAAAATCCCGGCAATGGAACAGTCTATTTAACCTGAAAATAACAATATATTGATAACGAAAATCTAATCATGCATATCATGATTAGATATAAAATCTAGCGCTTAACGACTGCAGCAGTCATTCTAGCAACTGCAAAAGAGCAGCAGATGCTGCTAACTTGACTCGTTACTCGACAGTGAGTACTACTTATTGTTAACGCTTAACGACTGCCGCTGTCATTCTAGCAACTGCAAAAGAGCAGCAGATGCTGCTAACTTGACTCATTACTCGACAGTGGGTACTACTTATTGTTAACGCTTAACGACTGCCGCTGTCATTCTAGCAACTGCAAAAGAGCAGCAGATGCTGCTAACTTGACTCGTTACTCGACAGTGAGTACTACTTATTGTTAACGCTTAACGACTGCCGCTGTCATTCTAGAGATGCAGCACAGCTCACCAGCACTGTTATGGATAAGCACCTCCCAAACCGAACTGCGTTTACCTAAATGGACCGCTTTTGCTGTCGCTGTTAATGTCCCATTACGTGACGCCTTCAGGTGATTGGCATTAATCTCCTGACCCACACAGTAATACTGCTCAAAGTCGACAGCAAAGTTAGCGGCGTAGCTGGCAACGGTTTCGGCCAACGCCACATTCGCGCCACCGTGCACAATCCCAAGCGGGTTATGTATTGCAGGGGTCGCAGGCATGGTGGCTTTCATGTAGTCATCACCAATCTCAGAGATCTTAATTCCCATGGTCTGCATCAAGGTTCCCTTGCCGTGCATTCCTGAGTCCATCTTGGCGCAATCTTCTAAGCTTACCGGTCTAAACCAAATACTCATTACTCAACCCTATTGATCAATAATGCCAACAGTCTACTGCTTCAGGGTTAAAGTTTAAACAAGTGTTTAAGTTAAGAGACACTTTCAATAGAGAAATGACACGAAAGTGTCACTAGGGTGGCTCCCGAGCACTCTTATTTTTGATGCTGATTCATCTAAAAGTGATCGGCGTTAGGTGAATACTTGGGAGCCGTAGGGTAACCGCAATAACTGGGATAAGCTGCCTTTGTGCGGCAGCTTATCCAGACTAGATTAAGCGAAAATTAAAGATCTTGGCTTACTGCTTCAAGTGTTAACTTGATCATCTCATTAAGGGTTTGTTGACGCTCTTCAGCCGTTAAATGCAGCCCCTGCCTGATATGATCGGTCACTGTCATCATCGCCAGTGCATTAGCTCCATACTCAGCAGCCACACCATACAGACCAGCAGCTTCCATCTCGACACCTAAGATGCCGTACTTCTCCATCAGATCGTAACGCGCTTCATCTGAGCTGTAGAAAAGATCAGAGGAGTAGAGATTGCCTACATGGTAGTTAACCTTAAGTTTGTCCGCCGCATCGGCCGCTTTTCTTAGTAGGTTAAAGTCAGCAATCATGGCGAAATCTGTGTGTTCAAAGCGAGTGCGATTAATCGCTGAGTCAGTGCTGGCCCCCATGGCCATCACTACATCCATCAACTTAATCTTATCACTCACCGCACCACAGGAGCCGATACGTATGATGTTCTTCACCCCATATTCAGTGATCAACTCTTTCGCGTAGATAGAGATAGAGGGAATGCCCATACCAGAACCCATCACAGAGATCTTCTTACCCTGATATTCGCCTGTGTAGCCCAACATGTTGCGCACATCGGTCACCAAGACAGCATTTTCAAGGAAATTCTCAGCAATATATTTAGCTCTTAGCGGGTCGCCTGGCATTAAAACCGTCGTTGCAAATGCGCCAGCTTCGGCATTGATATGTGGAGTCATCTTTTTTCCTAAAAGTTAGGCGCCGCATCAAGTACGGCGCTTTCAATAAATACGTTATGAATTAACCCGCTAGGCTAAAGAGTAAGCCTGCGATAGTACCGCTCATTAAGTTCGCTAACGCCGCAGCGATAAGCGCCTTCATACCGATGGCACTCAAATCATGACGGCGCTCAGGGCAAAGCGCCGCTAAGCCACCAATCACCATGGCCAAAGAGCCTATATTGGCAAAGCCACACAGGGTAAAACTGATAATAATCTGCGTCTTTTCTGAGAGTTGATCGGCAACCTTAAGGAAGTCGATATAGGCAACAAACTCATTAATCACCATTTTCTGGCCAATAAAGGAAGCCGCTTGAATCGCTTCACTCCAAGGCACCCCCATGATCCAAGCCAACGGTGCAAGCAGGTAACCTAAGATCATCTGCATAGTTAGTTCGCCATAACCAAACCAGCCACCGATCCCACCAATAATGCCGTTAACCATAGCGATCAAGGCAACGAAAGCTAACAGTAGCGCCGACACCGAGATAACCTGTTGCATCCCCATCGCCGCCCCACCCGCTGCAGCGTCAAGGACATTAGCAGGTCTGTCATCCTGCTCATCCATCACCTTCTTGATATCGTTTTGTGGCTCCTCAGTCTCAGGCCAGATAAGCTTGGCAAACAGTAAACCCGCAGGTGCAGTCATAAAGGCAGCAGTTAGTACATATTTAACGTCGACGCCCATCTGGATATAGCCAATCATGGTGCCGCCAGCAACAGACGCTAAACCACCTGTCATCACAGCAAATAGTTCAGAGCGGGTCATGTGCTTAACGAATGGACGCACCATCGAGGGCGCTTCAATAGGACCAACAAAGATGTTGGCAGTCGCAGACAGTGACTCGGCGCGGCTGGTACCAAGCAGCTTTGATAGGCCACCACCAATCAAGCCTATAATTAACTGCATGATCCCTAAGTAATACAGCACGGCAATCAGGGCGCTGACAAACACCACCACAAATAGCACGTTAATCACAAAGATGAAGCCAACACCAAATTTAGCCAGATCGCCAAACAGGAATGATAAACCTTCGTTAGCGTAACCTATTACATGCATCACACCGCCAGAGGCGCTGTCCAACATGGATTGCCCCATAGGCACATACATCACAAATGCACCGAAAGCGATCTGGAACGCTAAAGCCCCCAGTACCGTGCGCAGATTAATGGCGGTTCGCTTCTCTGAAATCAGCACAGCCAAACCGATCAGGCTGAACATTCCCAACAAACTGATGAAAACTTCCATACATTTTTTACCGAGGTAACGTTTAGATGTCGGCAGTTTATACAGGCAGAAATTAGCTGCAAGGGATCTGAGTCACTTTGTGAGAGATAAATATTGTTTTTAGGCGATTAAACCGACGAATAGCCTTAAGCACCTAAAACCAACCATAAGACTCAAAGTGGGGACAACATTTAGGTAAAGATAAAGACACACAACCCACAATATTAGGCATAAAAACAAACATTATCGTCAGTTTAACGCGCATTTAATCTGTCATTAATTTTGCTGAACGGACCTACAAATAGATCTAAAAAATACAAAAATGTAATTAAATAACACCAAATAAGTCGCCGTTAACCATGAAATGAGGAGTAAACCTCTATTTCTCAACTTTAATTACCCCCAGCGAGTGAATGCTAGCCCTATAAAAAACCGTCTTAGGCTTAGCCTAAGACGGTTAGTGTGTAACTACCTTGCCTGAATTAACGTGTTTTACGACGTAATCCCAGTAGTGATAACAGAGCCAATCCTAAATAACCTAATGAACCACCATCATCTTTAGGTGTTGGCTCAGGTTTAGGTGGAATTGGCGCAGGGTATTCCAGTGCGATGATCACAGGATCGTGATCAGAGGAGCTAAAGGCATTCTCAGACTTAGCTAAGTCGCCGGAATACTTACTCGGATACTCAAACAGGTCCGACTCAACCGAGTTGATGTTCCAATCCTCTATCCCTACCAACTTGTCAGCAACTTGTGTGTTTGCTAACGCGTGATCTAAGTTACCTAGCTCACCGCTATAGCTGTAACCAAAGGTCGCAGGTCCGTGGGCTTGAGTGTTCAGATTAACCAGTCCATACCCCTTGTCAATCTTACTCCCTTCGCGCTCATAGACTTCACCATTGAGTGTGGTCCATGAAGCGGTCACGATCTCACGCTTAGCTGTCGAAGCATCATAATCGGTTAGCACGGCAACCGGATCTTCCATGCCGTAGGCATTCATATCACCGATGACCAACAGGCCGCCTTCGACATCTTTGAGTGACTCACCCAGAACCTTGGCTGCAGAAACTCGGAACTCGTTACACTTACCTTGGAGATCGGCAGGATCTTTGCTCTCAGAGAACTCTAACCAATCCTCTAAACAGCCAGAGCCTTTCGATTTAAGGTGGTTCACTACAACGGTTAGCTTCTCATCATGGATCTGGAAAGTTTGCGCTAAGCTGTGACGTTGATACTTATCATAGCTTGGGCTCTCCTCCACCGTGCCATTGTTATCTCGAGTGGCAACGCCAGCAACAGAGTGCTGCTCAGGCGTTGCAATGACAAATGCGTCCCCAGTAGGTTTTACGGTACTCGGGCGGTACAGCAGGCCGACCGTTATCGCATCGCTGCCGATAAACTCACCCTTGTACTTATCGGCGTCATTCACCTCAATAAAGGCGTAGGCATCGGCTGCTGGTAACTCGGCATTAATCGCATTGAGCAAGTACTGGATCGAACTATGCTCACTAAAGCCATTGTTCTCTATCTCCATCAAACCTATCACATCAGCGTTCATCTCTTTAATCGCATTAACGATTTTAGTCCGCTGAAGCAGGTAATCTTCTAGAGAGTGAGCACCACGACCACAGCCTCTGCTGGCATCCGCGTCAGCTTGATCTTTACACATAGGATTTAGCGGGCCACCGATATCGCTGTCACTGGTAAACAGGTTCAACACGTTAAAGCTGGCAACGCGAATATCACCTTGGGTGGCAACTTCAGGTGACTGAGTACGGTCATTAATGCGGATAAAATCACCTGCTGTGATCTCATTGGTGACCACAAGACGTGGTGCACCATAGCTATAGCTAACCATCCCCGTCATATTGGTGAGCTGATCGCCAATACGTATATAGCCAGTCTCAGCGTTAAATGTCGGGAAGTAAGGCACTTCACCATTTTTCGCTTTATAGTCAGACTCAACATACAGCTCATTACCACGGTTGGCCTCTTGTAGCGCAATCGCTTCATCAGAGAGCGGGGCAAATACCTGAGTTGGCTTCATTAGTGGTGATTTATGGGACAACACCATGTTGTTTCTTCTACCGGCGTAGTCATAGCTAAAGCTACGAGTGACCTTCATGTCACTGCCAGCATCCAAAACAATGTTCATCCCTTCATAGCGATTAAGGGCATCCCCCAAGGATTCGCCATCGGCAACATAGAAAGCTTCTGGTGCTGGGACTTCACCCATCTCACCCACAGCCATCTTCTTGTCTGCCTTGATATCAACCTGAGTCAGGCCGTAGAAGTCCTTCACTTTACCTTGAACACACACCTCAACGCCGGGCTGGATCTCCTCAGGCGCTGCTTCGCCTAAGTAAACAAATACACCGTCTGATGTGTAAGGCGAGTTATCCCCTTTGATCTCCTGCAGATAGAAGCCTTTAAACAGACTCTCACCACGGGCGGTAACCACACCACTGATCGTGACCTCTTCAGCAGACTCGAACTTGCCCTCTTCAATCAGCGGGCTTACACGACCTACGCCCTGCACTTCATAGATAGGTGTGATGGTTTCACCAACACAACTAAAGGCTGGTACTTCCGGATCTGTCCCTGTTCCGCCACCAAAGTCACCACTGCGGGCACCTAAGCCACTAAAAGTGTTCTTTGCCTTTGTGGTCCACTCACTCTCAACATAGGTTGAGCTTGCAGCCGTGACATTAGCATTTCGCTCAGCAGTGATATCTTTGGCCCAATCACCTGTTGTGCCAACTTCACCAAACAGGTCAACTAAGGTATCGCCTTTTAAGATCCCAACCTTGTCATCGCCATTAAAGTAGATAGCAGCGCTCTGTGAGTCTACAGCAGCATCTAATACGATAGCGTTATCTTTATGGTTATTGGTGATCACCTTAATGGCATTAGCCCCAAGAGAACCACTGAGATCTAAGATTTTTTTAGGAGCTGTTTCGCCCTTTGAGTAGTAAACGAGGGAGTAACCTGTCAGATCAACGGCCGTCGATCCTGAATTGTATATTTCAACCGCTTTGCTATAACCGGAACCTTCAACATATTCGCTAATAAGTACATCAGCATTGGCCACAGCAGGCAAAGCAGCGGCTATTGACAGTGCAAGCACTGACAATTTTTTAACATTATCCATTTTTTTCAACCCCATTATTATTTTTGATACCAATCAGAATAAAGAGGTGATCGCTCAGCGAATGTTTAGCGCTTTTGAGGCAAGGCAACGAGTGAAGAACATAGTTGCTCTACGTTTAAGCTCGTTAACGCAGCATCGGATGCGCTAAGGCTCGCCTGTTAGGAGTATTTTTGGCTGCCTACTTCTGCGTTGAATGAACTCACAAGGGAATAACCATTCCATCGTCCATTCGCCTTGAATTAGTTTGCCCAAAAGTACTCTGAGTAGATCACTTTCTTATCCTGGTTGGTATAAGTCCGCTAATTTTTATTAACGTGCGCGACAATTGTCACAGAGTTTTGTGACAAAAAAAAGATGAACCAGTCACATTTTGAGCAGTAAGCATTTGTTATAAAAAGAAAAAACAAGCAGCATTAATCAGCTGTAAGAACAGGTCAAACCAGAAATATTTTAAGCCTTAAAGAATCATCAACTTAAGCCAGAACACCAACTTACAGAGGCTGGAGAATAAACCATCAAATAAGGGATAGCTTAATTTATAAAAACTGAATTTGATTGTTTTATATTTATATAAGAGGAAGTATTGGAGATAAGGTATTAGAGCGAAACTAGATAATAAAAAACGGCGTTATCGCCGTTTATTATTTTAAAACTTTAAGAACACAGTGCCAGATGATCGCCGTAGGTCTGTGCCCACCTAAGCAGTTCAACACGATTACGAGAGTGTGTCTTTCTGAAAATCGAGGAGATATGTGCTTTAACCGTATGTTCGCTGATACATAAATTATCAGCAATCTCCCTATTTCTAGCGCCACTTGAAACCAATTGAATGATGGTTCGCTCCCGCTTAGTCAATACCTGCAGTATCTCTTCGGCATCTTGGGAGTAGTCATCACTGGTCTCTAAACGATCAACCAGTTGACGGAACATCTTGCTAATCAAGGTACGATCGTACCAAAGCTCATCCGCCACCATCTTTCTTAAGCCAGTCAACATCAGATCCATACGCTGATCTGAATAGAGCAACCCACGGATCCCCAGCAGCAATGCAGAGGCTGGGTCGAGTTTTTTTCTATCGACTTGGTAGAGGGCAACAGGCACGTGGGAAACAAGACGAATCGCCAACAGAGGGATCCCTCTATTGTCTAGGGCTGCGCCCTCCTGACCCACGAGGTAGAAACTATTACGATCGCTGAGTGGTTCAAGCTCAGAAACCTGCTTAACAATCCGTGTCTTCAATCCGATAGACTCAGCTAAAATTGCTAAGTTACATGGTGTCGATACCTGATGAAGAAAGACCAACTCATCTACTTTACTCATCCACTTTCCTCCCTGAAAAGCTAATCCCTAGATAACGCATAAACCGTCTCATTCACTGAACCTACAACTAACAGACTCCTACCCATGATGGCTCGTTTTAAGCGATTTGAATAGTATTACTTGTAACCTCAAGTGAAAAACTTATTAAATCAAGGTTAAATAGAGCGTAAAAAACTGCCAACTCACGCCATAAACACTTACAAAGCATATAAATCATAAAGTTAGCTATAAGAAGTCTATTTTATATACTATATAAACCTAAGCAAGCTAGGCGACTAATCATTCAGTGCCGCAAGCTGTTTATTATGGGTCTTAACAAGTACCAACAGCGCCACTATAGCGCCCAATAACGCCATGCCCATATCCGATTGAGTATCCCAAATATAACCTTGGGTGCCTAAAAACGCCTCGGCATCTTCGCCAGTTAACAGGGCAACCCACCACTCAATCAGTTCATAAAATGCCGACAGAGCCAGCGCAAAACAGACACAGATAAAGCTGCACCAAACACCAGGCTTCACCACCTGATTGCGAATAAATACCTCTCTGGCGATCAAAGCTGGAATAAAGCCTTGGGCAAAATGCCCCACCTTATCGTAATTATTTCTGTCACTGCCTAAGGCATCGGCTATCCAATCAAATAGCGGCACTTCTGCATAGGTATAGTGGCCTCCCACCATTAAAATAACACAGTGAATAAGGATCAACACATAGAGCATAGGTGTCAGAGGGAAGCGTTTTCGGGTAAAGAACATCACAGGCAAAGCGATCAAAGCTGGGGCCACTTCTAAAAACCAGGTAAATTGATCTTTAGGGTTAATACCTGACCAAATCAGGACTAATAGGAAAATAGTCAGCCAAATATGCTGTTTATTCAAAATTGGAACCTCTTATATGTATTATCTCTATTGTTCTAGGGAAAGAATAATAACTTTAGCCATCTAGCCCTCCACACTGAACAAAAAAAGTGCTAATTTGGTGCCGGACAACAGACAGTCTATAAAAATAACCATAATACCAATAATTGAAGAGGGTACCTAAATCATGGCGAAACATTCGCTGGACAAGGATAAGATCAAGATCCTGCTTTTGGAAGGCGTCCACCAATCAGCGGTAGATGTATTCAAGCGTGCTGGTTACAGCAACATCGAATACCACAAGGCATCTCTTGGAGAAGAGGCACTCAAGGCATCGATAAAGGATGCGCATTTTGTTGGCCTAAGATCACGGACTCAATTGACTGAAGCGGTATTAAGTCAGGCGGAGAAACTGGTCGGAATTGGTTGTTTCTGTATCGGTACTAATCAGGTCGATCTCAACTATGCTGAGAAACTCGGTGTGCCTGTATTCAACGCGCCCTTCTCTAACACACGCAGTGTGGCAGAGCTGGTACTTGGCGAGATCATCATGCTATTTCGTGGTATTCCTCAGCGTAATGCCATGGCTCATCGTGGTGGTTGGCTTAAGAGTGCAACCGGTAGCTATGAAGCCCGTGGCAAAACACTCGGTGTGATAGGTTATGGCCATATTGGTACTCAGTTAGGGATCCTAGCCGAGACCTTAGGTATGCGTGTCGTTTTCTTCGATATCGAAGATAAGCTACCACTGGGCAATGCCCAGCAGATCCACTCGATGCAGGAGCTGATGTCTCTTGCCGATGTGGTCAGTCTGCATGTTCCTGAGACCCCACAAACCAAAGAGATGATCGGTGAAGCAGAGCTGGCTTGTATGAAAAAAGGCAGCATCTTAATTAACGCCTCTCGCGGTACTGTGGTCGACATTGACGCTCTAGCATCAACGCTTAAAGCTGAAAAGATAGCTGGTGCAGCCATCGACGTTTTCCCTGTAGAGCCTAAGTCTAACGATGATGAGTTTATTAGCCCGCTACGTGGTCTAGACAACGTAATCTTAACCCCACATGTGGGCGGCAGCACTCAGGAAGCACAGGAGAACATAGGTATCGAGGTTGCTGGCAAGTTGGCCAAGTACTCTGATAATGGATCAACCATGACCGCAGTGAACTTCCCTGAGGTATCGTTGGCCCAGCATAAAGATGCTTCACGTCTGCTGCATATTCACCACAACCGCCCTGGCGTGTTGATCAAGATTAACCAAGCGTTTGCCGAGAAAGGGATCAATATCGCGGCCCAGTATCTGCAAACAACGGCTGAAATTGGTTACGTTGTGATGGAAGTGGATTCAGACCAAGCCGATGAAGCACTCGAGCAGATGAAGGCCATTGAAGGCACTATTCGTACTCGTCTACTTCACTAAGCTTATACAAAGAACACAGCGGTAAACTAAAAATATCGGGCGTACAATGTAAAAATTGTGCGCCCGATTTATATCCGTCGCCCCTATTTGGCGTTACAATCCTACTCACATAAGCCCCTTTTTTGGATAACAATATGACCCAGTCTGTTTCTCAGCTCGCTTGGAATCCGAGTGAATCCGCTCAACTTATCTTTGCTAACCTGTCTCATATGGGATTGATGAGTGTGACTGGCGAGCAAGGCCGTAGCTTCATTCACGGGCAGGTCACCACAGATATCAGCTCACTTGAGAGCAACCAATGGAGATGGGGTGCTCACTGCGATCCTAAAGGAAAGATGCTGGCCAGTTTCAGAACCTTCTCGGTTGCAGATGCCCTCTTTATGATGATGCCAAAAGATACCTTGGCGGCAGATCTACCACAACTGGCTAAATACGCCGTGTTCAGCAAGGCTGACCTTGTTGATGTATCTGCAGACTGGACCATCTTAGGCGTAGCTGGAGAGCAGGCACAGGAGTGGGTAAATAACTACTTTGGTGAGATCACCCAAGAGTTAACTGAGATCCCAGGCGGTGTACTGCTTAAAGATGGCGAACGCTTTATTATCATTATAGAGAATGCCCCTTCTGAGCCACTATTAAGCTCAATCAATACGCCAATCCAAGAAAGTAGTGCATGGCAAGCATTGGAGATCCAAGCTGGCCTGCCTAACCTAGGCGTCTCACATCAAGGTCAATTTGTGCCGCAGATGTGTAATGTACAAGCAATTAACGGTATCAGCTTCAAAAAAGGTTGCTACATGGGCCAAGAGACCATCGCACGCATGAAATACCGTGGCGGCAATAAGCGCGCCCTCTATATTCTCTCAGGCACCAGCTCACAAACCTTAGCGCTAGACAGCCGATTGGAGCTTGCCATCGAAGATGGCTTTAAAAAGGTCGGTACCATTATCGAGCTAGTGCAATCAGGCGATCAGGTACTGCTTAGTGCTGTCCTACCTAATGACACGGAAAACAGCGCCAAGTTAAGAGTTGCCGACGATGAGACCTCAAGCCTAACTATTCAGCCACTGCCCTACTCACTAGAAGATGAAGCTTAGGTTATAAACTGCGAGTTGCGAGTTGCGAGTTGCGAGTTAAGTATCGTTTCAAAAATAAAGGCGCCTAGAGCGCCTTTTTTATCGGCTTAAAACAACTCAGCAGAAACATCTACTAACTAGTTAAACACTTTAGTTTCATTGACATTCATTGAGTTTGATGGCATCAAAAGACCACTTAAAAAAGTTAGCAAAAAAGATAGAGCGACATCACCCAGGAATAAAAATAATGAAAACAAAACTCACCTTAGCTGCATTGTGTATTCTGGCTAGCAGCGTTCAAGCAGAAACCTTACTCCTACAAGAACCCAGTATCGCCCAAAATAAGATAGCCTTTGTTTATGCAGGCGACATCTATGTGTCAAACAAGCAGGGACAGCAGGTCACACGCATCACCTCCCATGCCGCCAACGAATACGCCCCTCATCTGTCACCTGATGGCCAATGGATCGCCTTTACTGCCGATTATGAAGGCAATAATGACGTCTACATAGTGCCAGCGACTGGCGGTCAGCCTAAGCGGCTCACCTGGCACCCAGGCACAGATGAAGTCAGAGGCTGGTCACCTGATGGCAAGAGCGTGCTGTTTACCTCACGCCGAGATATTGCACACAATCGTACCGGACAGCTATTTAGTGTGGCAATACAGGGCGGCTTCCCTACAAAAGTGATGGAAGCAGTGGTCTCTGATGGCAAAATGAATGCCGATGGCTCTAAGCTAGCCTACAACCCAGAGCGTTTAGCCCATGGTGGTAAGAATGGTTGGCGTAATCACCGAGGTGGTACAACACCACCGGTGTGGATCTATGACCTTAATAAGAACAGCTATGTAGAGGTTCCCCATGGCAACTTCTCTGATAGTTCACCTATGTGGGTAGGCGAAGATATTTACTTCATCTCAGATCGCAGCAAACATAAAAATATCTACAGCTTTAAACAGGGTCAGGTCGAGCAAGTAACCCACTTCAACCAATGGGATGTTGCCAATGCCAACGCATTTGGCAGCGACATTGTTTTTGAAAAAGGTGGCGCGATATTTCTACTCGATACATTAACAGGTAACAGCAAGCAACTTAATATCGATATAAAAGTGGACTTGCCTCAGCGCCGTACCCAGTTCAAAGATGCGATGCCCTCGCTCTCCAGTAGCCAGATCTCAGCAACGGGCAAACAGGTGCTGTTAAGTGCACGAGGCGAAGTCTTTAGCGTTCCGGTGAAAGATGGCAGTACCTACAACCTCACCAACACATCGGGTCAAAATGAGCGCGATGCTCTGTGGTCACCACTGGGTGAACAGATAGCCTATATCACTGATAAAGGTGGCGATTACCGCTTGGTGTTGGCGGATCAATTTGGAGAGGTACAGAAAACTTTAGATTTAGGCAAACATACCGCCGATTTCTATCTATTTAGCTGGATGCCAGACGGTAAACATATCGTCTTTGGTGACTCCAATATGGCTCTATGGTTAATCGAACTCAAGTCAGGCAAGAAAACCAAGGTCATGAAGAATATCGCCATGACCTCCTATGATGTCGTGAGCTCCCCAGACAGCAAATGGTTAGCCTATACCCGCAATAACACTAACTATCTGCGCGATCTGTATCTCTACAATATTAAAGATAAGTCTCACCATAAAATCACTGATGGCATGAGTGACAACGCAGAGCCAGTATTTAGCCCAGATGGTCAATACCTCTACTTTGCCTCCTCAACCAACAAGGGATTAACGGCATTTGGATTAGACCTATCAAGCCAAGAGCGCCCACAGCGCTATGGGTTATATGCCGCAGTATTGCAGCAAGATGGTCAATCTCCCCTTATGCCTAAGCTGGCCGATGAGGCCTATCGCAGCGTTAATGGCAGCCAAGATAAAGATGAGGAGGAAGCGGATGACTCACTACCAAGCATAGATATCAAAGGCCTCTCAAAACGAATTGTCGCTCTGCCAGTCCCGCAGCGTAATTACTGGGGATTAACGGCTACTGACGACAATAACCTCTACTTCATTGAGGGAGTACAGATTGGCTCAAGTATCGAACTTGATGGTAAGCCACTACGCAGCTCACAGCTAAAGCGTTTCAATTTTGAGGAGCGCAAAGTCGACAAGGTTGCCGAGAAGATTGAGTCAGTCACAGTCTCAGCAGATGGTAAACAGCTATTGCTGGTCGGTGAAGGGAATGCACTCTCTACCGCCACAGTTGCAGAGAAGGTGGAAGTCACCCCACTCAATACCGCAGATGTTAAAGCGCGTATTAATCCAACCCAAGAGTGGGCACAGATCTTCGATGAAGCATGGCGCAATGAGCGTGATTACTTCTACGACCCTAAGATGCACGGGCTTGATTGGCAGGGAGTGTACGACAAATACCAACCACTGTTTAAGCATGTTGGTCGCCGTGAAGATCTCAATAACTTAATGCGTGAGATGATCTCTGAGATGCAGGTTGGCCATAACTACATTATCGGCGGTGATGTTCACCGTGAAGAGACCATGAAAGTCGGACTATTGGGCGCTGATTTTGAGGTCAAAAACGGCCTGTACCGCATCAAAAACATCTACACAGGAGAAGCGTGGAACCCACATCTTAAAGCGCCATTAGCAGTGCCTGGTAATAAGGTCAGCGTTGGCGACTACATTCTTGAGGTGGATGGACAGCCCCTTGATGCTTCAATCAACCTCTACTCACTGTTTGTAGGCAAGGTAGATAAACAGGTACGCCTAACTGTGAGCCCAAATGGCAAAGCCAAAAAAGCCCATACTCTTGTGGTAGAGCCGATTAAATCAGAGTTTGATCTGCGCCATTGGCACTGGATTGAAGACAACCGCAACTATGTCACCAAAGCAACAGGTGGTAAGGTGGGCTATGTCTACCTGCCCAATACCACCACCGCAGGTTACACCTCATTTAACCGCATGTTCTTCGCACAAGTTGATCGCAAAGGAGTCATTTTAGATGAGCGTAGTAACGGTGGCGGTCAAGCGGCTAACTATATTATCGATGTATTAAATCGTCAGTACTTGTCAGGTTGGAAGTACCGCTCAGGTGACATGGTTTATGACACACCAGCAGGCGCAATTTATGGCCCTAAAGTAATGCTGATTGACCAAGATGCGGGCTCTGGAGGAGACTTCTTACCTTATGCGTTTAAACGATTAGAGCTAGGCACCTTAGTGGGTAAAACCACTTGGGGCGGCCTGATTGGGATCTCGGCTAACCGCGACTTTATCGATGGCGGCCGCGTAACAGTGCCCAACTTCCGCTTCTTCACCCCAGATCATGAGTGGCGTGTTGAAAACGAAGGTGTCGCACCTGATATCGAAGTGGAACTAGATCCTGTCGCCGTCAATAAGGGGCAAGATCCACAACTAGATCGCGCCATTAAAGAGGTTCAGCAACAGCTGAAAAGCTTTAAACCTGTGCGCCACGATACGCCACCGGCGTTCCCAACAGAGTTAGGACGCTAATGGCTAACTATCGATGATTGATGGATTAAAAAAGGCGCCTAGGGCGCCTTTTTTATGCTTGTAAAAGTGTTACTCAGCTGGAATAGAGTCTCTTATTAATCTTTGATAATAATTGGAAAATTGAGTTAACGAGGCCTCAAGGCTGCCGCTGTTATCTATGGTGATAGACCGCTCAGGTAACGACAAAGGGTGAGCTTGTGCTCTGGCCAGCCGCTTGATGATCTGCGCTTCACTCTCCCTGCCCCGCATACGTAAACGCTCGGCTAAGGTGATATCATCAACCTGCATCAGCACAGGGAAAAGCCTATCGGCAAACTTATCCTGCATCTTGCCTAAGTACTCTCTTGAGCCATTAAGCACCACATCTAGACCTAAATTGAGCCAGGTATCGATCTCGGCTCCCAAGGCATAGTGATGTTGATGTGCCTGCCAATCAATCGAAAAAAGCCCCTTCTGCTTACGGTAAAGAAACTCCCGCTGAGACAACTCAATATGGTTCTCTCCGCCCGCTGTCGCGCAGCGAGTAATATAGCGATGAGCATACAAAATAGAGTCAGGCCATGTCTCTCTAACAGCCTGAATAAAGGTGTCCTTTCCAGAACCCGATGGCCCAATCACATAGAATAACCTGCCCATATCTCTCCTAATATCCCCATCATCTTCGGGCTATTAAATTTGAAAACCATAGTAACCGCTCAAAAAATAGCATATCAGCAAAACTAAAACTGCGAACTACTCAGAACTTTACAGTATCAGATTATCAGGCTAGCTTGAGCATCTTGCTTCGCAACTTGAATCTTTATAGTTAGACTTCGTCTAACAACTAAGTCGTGGAATTCCATTCCCTTCTCGTAATAAAGAGCAGGGCAAGGAGGACTGCAGTCTATCCAAATGCATCCATGCACAAAGGCCAGTTCGACATCCTTAGTCTCTCGCTCATAAACTCAGTTACCAAAGGTAACTACTCGCCTTGCATCACCCCTTGCCGCCCCGACGAAGTTACATGCATTAGGTACAGGTCTCATACTCCAACAAAAATACCTAACGGCTTAGATGCTACATCCATGTAGCTCCAAGCCTTATCCATCATCCATGATGGATATACGGCATTTTCATTTACGTATTTCGACAACTTCCAACGGGGAGTAGTTTTAATCTGCAACGGTGTTTGGAATAACTGAGAGTTTTAGCTATTCCATCTTTCATAAGAGAGCCTTAACCATAGAACGATTGCGCTCATAGCTCTAAGGCCTCGCTTTACAGCCTCTGCTAATCAGGCTAGCTTGAGAGTTACCCACCCCAACCTACGGCAGAACGCTTTGAAACAAGCCCCACTTAGCAGCGACGAAAGAGCGCAACTGCTAACCAAGTTAAAGCAGGAGCTCAATGAATTAGAGCAGCAACTTGAGCTCGCTCATTCACGTGGTGCACCTGTGATATTAGATCAACAAGCTGTTGGTCGGGTTTCTCGTATTGATGCCATTCAGCAGCAGGAGATGGCTCAAGCCAGTGAAGTGTTAATGCAACAACATATAGTGCGGATTAAGCAGATCTTCCTCGATACTGATGAGTATGGTTTTTGCCTTGAATGTGGCGAACCAATTGGTTTGGGTAGATTGACGATACACCCTACAGCTGAGATGTGTATTGGGTGTCAAAGTGAGGCTGAGAACTGTTAGATAGTTCTCTGGTATCTCGTTTTTGGATTAATTTGTAATTTGAACATTACCGTTGTTTTCAGCTTCTTCGCTCTAAATTAGTTTTTCCAAACTTCGTTTGGATTAACGTCGTGGAATTCCATTCCCTTCTCGTAATAAAGAGCAGGGCAAGAAGGACTGCAGTCTATCCAAATGCATCCATGCACAAAGGCCAGTTCGACATCCTTAGTCTCTCGCTCATAAACTCAGTTACCAAAGGTAACTACTCGCCTTGCATCTCCCCTTGCCGCCCCGACGAAGTTGCCTTCCTCGTATTCCATTTCAAATTTACTAACGCTTCCAATGGTGCATCCTGCACCCCGGAATCTAATCCGACATCCATGTCGACTTCACGTAATTAATTCCAACGCCCTTCGGTAACTTCCAACGGGGAGTTGTTGTAGCTTTAGGCGCTGTTTGGAGTAGTTAGGGGATCTATCTTTTCTATCTGTAAGGGATAACTCACAAGACAAAAATATGGCAGTCCTGCCTTTTAGTCTTTTGGTCTTTTGTTTTTAGGTCATTAATCAACTCAGTATTGAAAAATATGTGACCATCGTTGTAGTCTCATAACTACTAAATATGAAAAGGATATAAAATGTTCTTAAGCGAATTGGGAGTTGCTGTTGCTATAGGCACTGTCATTGCCATTATTTTTGCGGCCATTGATAGTTTGTTATTGAATCGACAAGTAAAATGGTTAAATGATAAAGCAGCAACATGGTATATTTTCTTTGATAACTTGAACATACCTGATTTGGCAACCCCATTTTTTAAACACTCATCTAGATATGCAAATATTTTCCTTTATATTAGTGTTTTTTTGTTTTCATATTTTGCAACCACATTGATTGTTAATGGAGTTGTTCTTGAATTATTACAAATGAGAACATTTGAATCAATTGACTTTTTTGATACTTTACTAATACTACTAGTTGGGATTAGTAGCCTGATTTATTATTTAGCCATCAAAGCATTACAGTTTATATTTTTAAAAGGATTTTTCTACATAGGTATTACAATGCTATCAATTACTAGCTATTTATTTATAGGTTTCGCCCCTGAAATAGCACTTTACTTTGTAGAAACTGAAGGAGATTATGTTTCAATGGCACTTTTAATTGGTATCTTGTCACTGTTTCTGATTCCATTATTCTGTTACTTAGCTTTTATTATAGCGCTTTTCTCTCTCTTATTTAGCTTTAGAGTCTTTAAGAAAACCACAAGTCACCTATTTGAATTAAGTTCGGAAAGAAAAACAATTTTTGCACACCTAGGAGTATTTATTGGGTTGTTGGTCGCACTTGGGAAGTTCATAATCGAACTATCAAATTCAACATAAAAGCCCCCCCTCTCAATTTCGCTCAAGAAAAGAGACAAAAAACAACTCCGTCCATATCAACTAAAAAGCCACTCACCACAGCGAATATAGCAAAGCCATGTGCCAATGAGCGAGAGGCAGGAGCCGAACTAGCCGTTAAACAGGGACGTTGTTGAACACGAAGACCACGGAGAAGATCAAAAGCAAAAATCTACTCAGTCCTGCCTTGCTCTTTTAACTCGCAGCGTAGCGTCCTAGCAGTGAGCCTGCGAACGTACTCGCAGGCACCTAGTGCCGTCCTAGCAGGGCGAAACCCGCCCTTCTCAGCTAAAAATCAATTCACCACAGAGGAAATAAAAACGGGACAGCCATATCTTTTGCCACTGTTAAATAAACATTTAAACTAAAACCAGTTCAATTTAGTGATCAGACTTAAATGCTTTACATAGCTATAGTCCAAAATACGCTAAAGTTTCTGGTGTAAGCAAGAAACGCCAACTATCTTTGTACTCTTTTAACCTATGTTGGACAATACGGGTAACAGGCTCATCTCCAGTGTTATAGGTCATTTTGTATGTTACGACGACGATATCGTCATGCCTCTCCTCCCCAAGATAGATACTGGAAGCGATAGCTATCTCGAGAGCTTCATTTGGATATCTAGCCATAAGATTATTGCAAATCCTAATATAAACATCTTTGGGGGTTAACTTGAACGCTTGTTGGCGAGAGTCAACGCCCAGCAATCGGAGCAACCCTTTATCAGCCGAGCTTTTATTTGAGCTTTGAAGTGAACCGTCTACCTTCTCTTTTAACAAATCGAGTTCATTGGGGTGCAATAGCTCCGCAACCAGTTCAAAATCATTACTATTTACGGCTGCAGTATAGTTTTTGACAATCTTGTCAAAGTCACTAGCATGAGCTCCAAAAGTTACAATTAATGCAATACAAATGACTATAAATCTCAAATTATTTCCTTATACCTAACGCTGCCAACAGCAGCAGTTTTCAAGTAGAGAAACCACGAAAAAGCTGTCCAGAAATAAAACGGGACAGCCATATCTTTGTCTATCCTGTGAAGCAAAACTTACCTTACCTCCATCTTCTTCCGTTGACCAGTAGCCGCAGGCTATTCCGTAAGCAAGGCGTTCTGTACTCGAATGAGACGTCCGAGTAGGACGAAGTCCGCCCTTCTCTATTGATTAAAGAGTGGATTTACTAACTTTAACAACCTTACTGAATAAACTTTGCTTTGGGTAATCGATTGTAAGTTCAAAGCAATCAGATCCATTAAATACTAATTGATAATGATTTTGAGATTGCTCGTTAATACTACTTAGTAAATAACTATTATAAAAAGGGGTAAAACTATGACTAGCAACAATTTTTAAGCTTTTGTTTAAGACGACAATCTCACAACCCTCTTCGAACGGACAATCCCAATTTATCAGTAAAAGAAAGTAATCAGGAAGCTCAAATTGTTTTTCTATCACCAAGCCTGACACTTTTAAATTAAGATCTTTTCCATCAAAGTAGAGTAAAGACTTCAAAGGTCTCTCTTCGTACTTTTCTTCATGCTGTTGAATAGTGAACTTATCTATGGCTATCACGGAGCTTCCCTTGTCCTATAACATTTTTGTAAAAATAGCGCCCTCTGGAGCCTCCTTTTGGCAAAACTTATTAAACGCTGACTAACCAAACTAAGAAAGTTGAGACTTAACAACATCGTACTCATTGTCATCTGGCTGAATAATAGTTTCAGTGAATGACTCTGCTAGTATTTCATGGAAAATATCATGATTGCTAACGACAAAATGGCGACCTCTTGGCTCAATTGATGCGTCTGCGTAAACATACAACTGATGAGCTTCTACAGGCCATTTTGATTCTGTTAGCTCTACAAAATAACTTACTCCAAACTCCTTCGGATAAATGCCTACAACTGGACTGCAATCTGTCCTTACGCTTCGAACACACTGTACGCCCTTAAACTCTAATTTGACTAATGAATCAGCATATTGCTTTTCATCTGCCACTAAGTAGACAGAGCACTTTTCACAACTAAATATAAGCACCGAATCTTCGATATGGTCGTACAGATACTTCAATGTAATAGCTTTACCTGATTGCATGTATTGGCTCCAATGACGATGTGGCCTAAAGCCGTAATAATGGTAAAATTTTTGAAAACGAAAATAGCTGGTTTTTATCTTTATTGGTTAGCTTTTTATCTGCTTTTGATGCGATTGTAATGCTGATGAAACTCTTCAACTTTAATCGCGACTTCTGGAATTTCTTTAACTAAATAAGATCCCCACTTGCTTAGAAGAGTCGAATCTTTGAGAGTTTCTAACAAACCACAGTCTTCAATTAAATCTTTAGACTTAGCCCATAGAATGGAAGCCTCCCATTTCAATATCTCATGCTGATCGGATTTAATGTGATAATCACAAGCTAACCTATCAATCTCTTCAGCTAACTTGTTTCCAGACTCTGAAAGTTCGATGTTATTCATTATTTATTAAAACCTAGAGTTATATGTAGAGTGCTTTTGGGATTTTACCAATTATACCTTTAGCACTGTTATTCGCACGGTATCGCAAAATCAACATGATAATGTTCATCGTGCCTTACCCAAGAGCGTTTTTTGGAAAATTGAATATTATTTCTGAGATAGTCAGCATACTTTGTTTTATACAAGTTAGGCTGTAGCTCTGGAGCAAAGATAACACGCCATAAATCATGGCCATGTTTCTTGGCTTGTTTATGCAGTGAGACAACATGAGCTGCAATTGCCTCATAATCTATGCTCATCCCATCATATGTATCTTTTTCATCGAACTCTATATTGTAGCCAAACTTATTCAAAGGGCTGGTAGGTAAGTGAACTGATTTCCCTGACGGATCAATCACTGGCGTCATGAAATCAACAGAAAGACCATTTCTATGAGTTTTATGAGGTTTGAACTGGCCGCCTTCCTCGAATCCAGTTTCTGCGTATTTATAGACCTTAGTTGGCTGCTCTTTCTCAAGATCTTTATAAGCAGAAACTATAATGCTTTTAACTTCAGAATGAACATACGTTCTACCCGCCAATCTAGCTATAGCGCTGTAGCCGACGTAATTGACTCCTTGGCTCGGAAGCTCGACACCGTTTACCAGACGACCTTTAGAGGTCGTGCCGAAGCAAGTGCTAGTCTCTGCCATAACCATCAGCGGAAACCATAATAGTATTAATAGAAAATACTTCATATTCATAGAATACTAACGCCCTTTAAAAGGCTAATAATCGTTTGATGGAAACGAGACAGCCATATCTTTGTCTATATTAGTCACCCACCAACTTACCTTAACACCATATTCTTTCGCAACCAGTAGCCGCAAGGCTATTCCGTAAACAACGCGCTCGTAAACCTTTCCCATTGTCTTGCTCTTTTAACTCGCAGCGTAGCGTCCTAGCAGGGCGAAGCCCGACCTATGTTTAAAGCCACTTATTTAAACTGACCTGATAAAACTGTTATTATCTTGCCACTGTTCACCGCTAATCCCCATTATGCTGCCACTGATTTATCATCCGATGTACTCTCATCTCTCGCTACCTGAAGGGCATAGATACCCAATAATGAAGTATCAGTATCTTTATGACTTCATAATTAAAAAGAGTGAAACGGACAGTAACTGGCAGCAAAGGCTGGCATTTTTCAGCCCTAAAGCACTAACAGCTGATGAAGTTAAGCAGGTTCATGGTGATGAATATGTTGAGCAGTTAATGACTGGGACACTTGCGGCTAATAAGATGCGTCGTATCGGGTTCCCCTGGAGTGAGGAGCTGATGCAGCGCACGCTCACCTCAGCAGCTGGCACAGTATTAGCGGCGATAAAAGCGATTGAGCATGGAGTTGCGATTCACTTAAGTGGCGGGTATCACCATGCACATAAAGATTTTGGCAGCGGTTTTTGCCTGCTCAACGACCTGGTGTTAGCGGCTCACTTTGGACTGCAAAGAGAGAATATCGACAAGGTCTTGATCATCGACAGTGACGTGCATCAGGGCGATGGAACCGCAACCTTATGCCAAGAACGAGATGATATCATCACCCTCTCCTTTCACTGTGATAAAAACTTCCCGGCCCGTAAGCCTGACTCCGATCTCGATCTGCCTTTAACCCGCGGCACTGACGATGACAGCTTTCTTGCCACGTTTAAGCAGGTGGTTGAGATGGCGGTTAACCTGCACCAGCCGGATCTTATTATCTATGATGCAGGTGTCGATATACATCAAGACGATGAGCTGGGATACCTCAATATTTCGACTCAAGCCATCTACCAGAGAGACCACTTTCTGTTCGACACCATGAAGCAGCGAGGCATTCCTGTGGCCGCTGTTGTCGGTGGCGGTTACCGCACAGAGCAAAGTGCACTCGTCCCGATACATTTTCAATTAATTCAAGCCGCTTTTGATTTAGGCTAAAAAGTTCACCATAAAGAGACACACTCAAAGAGGGCAAAAGAGAGTAAAGAGTGGACTTACAAACTTACTCTCCAGCCCTTTTTTATTTAGCTCAACTCAAGATAACTGCCAACGCTTTGTTTAAATATTTCCACCAACTCAGTATCCATGTATTGATATTCATCTGGAATATCAAGCACTTGAATATCTTTATGGGCTAGTAATCTAGTAAACTGCGCCTTCATCCGGCTTTTATGTTTTTCCTCCATAACAAAAATCAGATCAGCCCATTGAACATCGCTCGCATTAACAGTTCTTCTAGCTTTAGGACTCGTGCCAGCAGACCTAACCGATAATGCTGCTTGGTTCTTCCAAACCTGTTCACCGGTCGGGCTTCTCCACTGATTTCGGCTACATATAAATAGTACATTTTTCATCTCATCATCCTTAATTAGTCCCTAATAACATCAATTAACAAGGGTGAATTTTTCTCCTTTAAATGTTTTAACTGGGTTACCACGCTCAACTTCCCAATGCTGCTGCCAACGGGCTTTTTCTTGCAATGACATCTGTTCAACCTTGGTCGACTCAAGCTTTTGGAATAGCAAAGCACGGGCAAGACGTTTATTTGCATGCTGGCTCCTTTCACTCTCAACTCTTACTGAAATACCAGTTGCAACATGAATCGCACGCACGGCAGAATCCGTGGTGTTAACATGCTGCCCACCTGCGCCTGACGCTCTGCATGTTTGAAAGCTAACCTCTTTGTCTAATTCAGTTTCATTAAACTCATACATCTGCCCACTGAAAAACCAGTTCTTTCGCTTATTTTTAACTCTATTCTTTTCAAGCTGAAAGGGGCTTTGACAGATCCACAACATTGCTCCTTGCCATGACTTAGCTAGCTGTTTAGCTAAGTCATCTTCCCCCAACACTGACTGCTTTGACTCAAGCTGAAGCAGCACGGACTTAAAGCAAAATCGCTCCTTTGTTTCAATCGCTTCAATAAGGTCAAAAGCAACACCTTTTTCTCTGCACTGCTTCTCAATCTCCTTCAACGCTAAACCAATCGCTTTACAGCACGCAGCAGGGCCTTGACCAGCAGACAGTTGCAATAAAATCATGATGAACAATCTCCATTTGTTTTAAAGGTTAAAACAGGTCGTAGTTTTGCCACCAACTCAATCAACCCCGCATCGACCATATCCTTAATAACAGTTTCACACTTTTTGTACGCCTGTGGCGCTTCGTCATACAAGAGCTCTTTATTGCCACAAACTACTCGACTTCCAAGTGCTGTTCGATAGAGATCTTCACGCTTATATTTATGACCCAGCCGCCCATGGCACTCGCCACGTTTCCATTTTCTTCCAGCGCCATGAGCTAATGAGAACAGACTGACTTTGAGAGCATCACCGTTACTGCATAATGGTTTTACAAGATAGCTGTAATCACCACGTGATCCGGGAATAACGACATAGCCTTTGTCACTTGGTGTTGCGCCTTTTCTATGAAGCCAACCTTCACGGCCATCTATATTTTGAGCCGAAACTAGGTTGTGATTAATATCTAGAACACAATCTCCCTTTGCTCTGATCGAATCTAAAAAACGCAAAGCTATCAGTTCACGATTTAACTCAGCCCACCGCACAGCTTCATCATGTTTTCTTATGTAGTCTTGAAAACTGTCACCAACGTCGGCCCCTTCAACAAGTAAGCCGTTATGATTATGTTTTGAGATGTGCTCAACCAAGATTGATTGACCTAAGCCTCTTGAGCCTGAATGAACAAGAAGTTGTAACTGCCTCTTATTTAATCCTAAGTATTCAAGTGCAGCCTGATCATAAACCTCGTCAATGGCTTGAAACTCCGCAAAGTGGTTACCTCCCCCTATGGTGCCTAACGCACGATCATAACTATCAGTCGTTATACCTTTTGCACATTTACGACTCGCAATCGTTTCGGACCAGCTGTCATCCAATGACTCCTCAACATGCTCAAACTTCTTAGCAAATTTGTCTAAGCTAACCTTGGATACTTTGGCTGACGTTTGCCAAAAAGACATACCGCAACCAATATCATTACCCACAAGTGCAGGGTAAACCCTATTAGTTGTAAAAAAGGCTGCACCTATTGGATAGCCTCTGCCTGGATGCAAGTCAGGCATCCCCGCAACACGGTGCATACCACTTAATTCAGATGTTTTGATTAGTTGTTGTATCGCTAGCCCTTCAATCCACGTATCAGCAGATGCAATAAGGCTAACGTTTTCAGTAATTTTTTGGACGGATTTGCCCATAATACCAATTCCTTTCTCTTTAACAGAAAATGAGGATTTAAAACGTAATACGTATTGGCAGGTCAGGCTTTCTAACGAAATGAACCACAGAACAAGGTCAGTAAGCTAAGGCTTTCTTAAAAAAAAAGAAATAACTAAGCGAGTAAACCTATTATCGGATAAGACCTGCAAAGGATGTTGATGTGATTGTCATAATTTTCTCCTTTACAGTTAGTTGATAAACTCACCGAGTCGAAATGAACTGGTGAATAATTGGACGAGCGCATAGTAATCAAACCATAAACACAAAGCAATAGATAATTGAAGTTCGAGATCTTTTTCATGGCTTCATCTCTACGCACAAGCATCGACTATTTTCACTTCTCACACATCTAGATAATGAACAACATTGATTATATTAAAGATTAATTACCCGTCACAATTAAAAATCATCATCAACTTGTTCACACTAATTATATCGTTTATAACCATTAGAATTAAACGACGCAATTAATATAACCACACTTAGTACTTTCACCAAACCGATAAAATTAGAATAATTAGAAAATAAGTCGACTGCAATATAACACCACCAAGTATGACAAAATAGACAAAAGTACTAGCTTATATTCCCCATCACTATTACCAATCTGTTTTAGCTATTAAAACAATCGATACAATTGATTTGTACCCTTTCATTTTTAATGTAATTTAAATACATCTAATTTAAAAGAAACAAATATGAAACATACAATATTTTGTTTACTTACACTCTTATTTATCTGTGACTCAGTACAGGCTGATGCCACAGAAAACTCTATTCATGCTATCGCGATTAAATTTTTTAAACCCTTACCCAATAAGATGCCTGGGGGAGAAAATGACAATGATGATAAAATAGCATTAGGGAAAAGACTCTATTTTGATAATCAACTATCCATCAATAACACCCAGTCATGTAACTCGTGTCATAACTTATTAGGCACAGATGAAAACCCCGGTTCTGGTACAGATAATTTAGCAGTGTCTTTTGGGGCTTTAGGTTCGGCAGGTACGCGAAATAGCCCAACCACTTGGAACGCTGGGTTGCAGTTTACTCAGTTTTGGGATGGAAGAGCCAACACCCTGATAGAGCAAGCAAAATTTCCAATATTAAATCCCATAGAGATGGCACTCCCCTCGAAAGAGGAAGCCATAACTCGCTTAACAAATACAGGCTATTTAGCGCTATTTATTAAAGCCTATCCAGATGAAGCCTCCCCGCTGAATTTTCATAATATATTGGATGCGTTAGCCGCCTTTCAAAGAACTTTAATATCGGAAGATAGGTTTGATCTTTTTTTAAATGGTGAGACCAATGCGTTATCTGAAAAAGAGAAACAGGGAGTGATGACTTTTATCACTGCCGGCTGTGTTGCATGCCACAACGGCCCTCTTCTTGGAGGACAGATGTTTACCAAAATGGGGGTTGTTAATCCCTATCCAAATAAAATTGATAGAGGAAGAGCTCATTTAACGATGAGTTCTGCCGATGATTTTCAATTTAAAGTCCCCTCATTAAGAAATGTATCAAAAACGGCACCCTATTTTCATGATGGAGCAGAGACATCATTAGAACAAGCGGTAAAAGATACTGGGTTTCATCAACTTGGAATAACACTCTCCGACAAAGAGGTCGAGGATATAACAAGCTTTTTAAAAACATTAGACAATATAAAGGTGGTTACCAGATGAAGTGAGCCTTGAGTTTAATCTAAGCACGCCTAAAGAATAATTCTAATTAACATTTCAAGATATTTAAATGGAACGGAGTCATTATTATGTTTAAGAAAACAATCTTATCTTTTGTCATATCTGCGGTGATGGTTACCGCCGCTTCTGCGGTGGAAAATGAACAACCTAAATCCAACCAGTTCTGGTGGCCAAATCAATTAGATTTAACCCCTCTTAGAAATCACAGCGATGAGTCAAACCCACAAAATAGCAATTTTGACTATGCAGAAGCCTTTGAAAAACTCGATCTTGAAGCTGTAAAAAAGGATATCGATAAAGTACTCACCAACTCACAAGATTGGTGGCCTGCTGATTATGGTCACTATGGCCCATTCTTTATTCGAATGGCTTGGCATGCTGCTGGCACCTATAGAACCCACGATGGCCGAGGTGGAGCGGGAGGCGGACAGCAACGTTTTGACCCACTCAACAGCTGGCCAGATAACGTCAACTTAGACAAGGCAAGAAGGCTACTTTGGCCGATAAAACAGAAATATGGACAGAGTATCTCTTGGGCCGATCTTATCGCATTAACCGGAAACGTGGCACTCGAGTCTATGGGATTTAAGACCTATGGCTATGCCGGCGGTCGAGAGGATGATTGGGAACCTGACCTCGTCTATTGGGGTCCAGAGAGTAAGTTTCTCACCGACGAGAGACGTGATAAAAAAGGCAAGCTCAAAGGCCCACTAGCCGCAGTTGAGATGGGACTTATTTATGTTAACCCCGTCGGCCCACACGGCAACCCTGATCCACTGCTCGCCGCTAATGATATCCGCATGTCTTTTGGTCGTATGGCGATGAATGATGAAGAGATTGTTGCCCTTATTGCAGGTGGACACACTTTCGGTAAAGCCCATGGCGCAAAAAAACCAACTGAGTGCGTAGGTCCAGAGCCCGCTGCTGCCGCAGTAGAGGAGCAAGGATTTGGTTGGAAAAATCGCTGTGGAACAGGCTCAGGTGCCGATACCACATCCAGTGGATTAGAGGGAGCATGGACAATCACTCCAACTCAGTGGACCACTAACTATCTCGATAATCTATTTACCTTTAATTGGGTGAAAACTAAGAGCCCAGCTGGGGCGATTCAATGGATCCCAGATACAGACACCGCTGCTAACTTAGTACCTGATGCCCATGACCCCACTAAGCGTCATGCCCCCATCATGTTCACCACAGATATCGCCATCAAGGAAGATCCTAAGTTTAGGGCGATAGCCGAGAGTTTTAGAAAGTCACCAGACAAATATGAACTCGCATTTGCTAAAGCTTGGTTCAAATTAAATCACCGCGATCTGGGCCCGCGTTCTCGCTACTTAGGGAATGAGGTACCTAAAGAGGTGCTGGTTTGGCAAGACCCTATCCCTGAGCTAAACCACCCTGTCGTCAATGATGCCGATATCGCTAAACTGAAATCAGAGATACTCAAATCAGGTCTCTCAGTTCAAGATCTTGTGCTCACAGCTTGGGCGTCAGCATCGAGCTACCGCGGCACCGATATGCGTGGTGGCGCCAATGGTGCTCGCATCAATCTATCACCGCAAAATGAGTGGCAGGTTAATAATCCGAAACAGCTAGCTAAGGTGCTAAATAAGCTAGAGAAGATTAAAGACAAATTTAATAAAAAGTCTAAAAAAGCCAAGATATCTCTTGCCGATCTCATTGTATTGGGCGGTGCTGCGGCCATCGAAAAGTCGGTAAAAGAGGCAGGTTTTAACAATAAGGTCCCCTTCACTCCAGGCAGAATGGATGCCAGCCAAGCGATGACAGATGTGGCCTCTTTTGGGGTGTTAGAGAGCACGGCCGATGGGTTTAGAAACTACTACTCTGATGAGAGTAACCTCTCTCCAGCACAGATGCTGATTGATAAAGCAGATCTACTGACGTTAACCGTGCCAGAGATGACCGCATTAGTTGGTGGTATGAGGGCGTTATCAGCCAATGCCGACGGCTCCAATCACGGAGTATTTACCGATCAGCCCGGCGTATTGTCCAATGACTTTTTCGTCAATCTACTCGACATGTCTGTTAAGTGGTCTAAAAAGCCTAAAAGCGAGGCACTTTATGAGGGCTATGACAGAAAAACAGGTAAGCTGAAGTGGACTGCTACCCCAGTGGATCTGGTGTTTGGATCTAACACTGAGCTTCGTGCCATCAGTGAGTTTTATGCTTCTAAAAATGCTGAAGAGCAGTTTATCACTGACTTTATCGCCGCTTGGCATAAGGTGATGGTCAATGATAGATTCGATATAAAGTAAGCTACTTTCATTAGCTAAACTGCTCCCCAAGGTTAAGTCCCACCACTTAACTTAGCCTTGGGTGAGCTATCGCTAATGATTTGAGAGAATAGATGACCCCAAGAAGTTGCGAATATGGCGTTGGAGATAACTCCTACAAGATGGCTGGTGAATTAGCAGGGCTAACTCAGTTAGTGGATGAGTTTTACAACAATATGGATGAGGTAACTGGTGCTAAAAAGATCCGCGATATGCACCCGGAAGATCTCACCGAATCACGCCAAAAACTAGTGTATTTCCTCTCTGGCTGGCTCGGCGGCCCTAGACTCTACCGTGAACATTATGGCCCCATTAGCATCCCTAAATCCCATCAGCATTTACATATCGGCCTTGAGGAGAGTGAAGCTTGGTTGTCTTGTATGGAGAAAGCGGTCGCTAAACAGCCCTATGAAGCTCCATTTAAGCTCTATCTTATGGAGCAGTTACAAGTTCCAGCCCAGAGGATAAGACAAGTATCATCGGCCCGTAAAATCTAATCTAGACTGGCTATTCTCTTAATCATTGTTAGCTAGCGCTTGAGGATAAGCTCGCTGGCTAGCAAGTAGCCTAGCTCTAGCCGTCACCTCATCATCACTACACATCCCTGTTACGGGAAAATAGTGCTGCTTTGCATATTGCTCGATGAGCCTTGATTTAACGAGACCATGCTCGAGCAGGTCTTGCAAAATAGCATCGCTCGCCGCCAAAGCCGACGAGGCTTTAACTATCTCTGTGCGGGCGTAGTATTTGCCATGAAATGACACATCGGCGGCACGTAAATCGGCATCAACACCTGGGATCTGTTGAGCACCAAACAGAGGTTTAGCCGCAACATTAGCCTGAGTAAAATGGGGAATATATTGCGCGATATGCTCAATGGATCCTACCGTTCTCTGTTCAACCAAGTGTTCAGGCCATTGGCGCTCAATCTTATCGATAAAACGCTCAGCAAGTTTTGGTTGAGCGCTCTGCTCACAACTCGCCACTAGCCCATCACGGAACAGGGTAATATCTTGAGTCATTCCATGGAGCTGAAAGTAGCCATCGGGATAAGGAGTCAGCTGCGCCATTCCTTGTGGCGTTCCCCGCTCACCATAAAATATCACCTCAGGCCACAACCCCTTACACTCAGGCCAATGGGCCACATAAGCCGCTTTAAACTCCACCATACGCTCGCGCTTAGCGCTGAGCATGTCATCGATTTCACCACTTTTAAAGCCGCAGGCATTAATCACGTAATCAAAATAGAGGTGAGATACCTTCCCTTCTCCCAACGCTTGCATCGACACTCGCCAGCGTAAACTCTGTGTATCTTGCTTAAGCGACACCACTTGAGTCTTGTTATAGAGGTGACAACTGGGCAGACGCTCCGCCGCTAAACTGGCAATCGCCGCAAAACGAAAAGCAGACAGGCCATACTCCTGCACTAATACGATGGGAAACTTTAACTTGTCGAGCTCAGTATGTTGAGCAAAGGCCACCAACCAATCAGTTTGAGACTCGGCCTTCTCAGGTAAAGGGCTATCAATCAAAGCCTCAACTTCCTCCCGCTCAAACAGACGATAATAATGCTCTGGAGCACCTAATACTCTATTACTGGCATCTAAACCCACTAACTCGGCGTATCTGTTTTGCAGCATCTGCAGACGCGGCAGCAGCTCTTGAGGCTCACCGGAATCGCTTTTTGGTATCGCTATCACAGTGGGGCGGCGATACACGCTCTGGGGATATACTTTTACGGTATCGATAGACTGCTGTAGTAGTGTTAGGCACTGCTCATCTGAGATCTCACGATACAGATTACCACCAGCGTGTAGGTGACAAATAGGCGGGCCATTCACTAAGCTTTCACCCTTTTCAATGATGCTGGTATCTATCCCAAGTTCGGCAAAGCGTAACGCTATGGTAGAACCTGCGACACCGCCGCCAATGATGGCAACTTTTGCGTTAGTGGATAACAGAGTCTCAGCTCCATTTATAGGTTTGTTCATGGTACTTAAAAGGTGACAGACAAAAATTCTGGGGTATCTTATATGCTAGAAAGTGATCTGCTCAAGCTCTTTTAAGCACAGAGAGCCAGTTCTCTTACTTCTCCAACTTGATTCGAGCTCATCTTAGATTTTCATTTAATAGAAGCTGGACAGCATATCCTTACTCAAAGTAAAAGTGGATCTTGGTATTCGCCAAGATGACTGCAATGGCAAATGCTCAGTTTTACTTTTTCAGTAAACGAAGCGTTCATGTAGCCGTAGGCTATTGAGTGAGCAACGCGTTCTGTAAACCTTTGCCCTAATCTTTTAACTCGAAGCGCAGCGCTCTAGCAGTGAGCTGGCGAACGTACTCGCAGGCACGCAGTACCGTCTTAGCTGGGCGAAGCCTGCCCTTCTCAGCCTTTTGCTAACTAAACATGGCAGCGATACAACCTACCAAGGTCATAATAAACAGGAACCACTTTAAGGTATCTGGTTTGGCCTTAATCGCAAGTTTCACCGCAAGGTGAGCGCCAAACATGGTGCTGAGCGCGAGTATCAATCCAGGTAACCACTGAATTAGCCCCTCGATGATAAATAGCACCAGTGCAACTGAGGTGAAAACTAAGGTACAGAGCATCTTAAGTGCGTTAGCTCGTACAAGGTCATATCGTAAAGAGCCTGCTAGAGCAGCCAGTAAAACAAAGCCGACGCCCGCTTGTACAAATCCACCGTAAAAACCAGCTACGCCCAACCACCACCATGAAGCAGGGGTTTGCGATACCTGTTTAACAGGAGTGCCTAACTCAGGTGCCACCATGGAGGGTTTAACTAGAATAATAAATGCCATCAATAACATAGTGCCCAGCAGCAGAGGTTTTATCCATTCACTGGGGGCATAGGCGGCCCCAGCAGCCCCTAAGAGACCACCAACAATAGTGGGGATCAGGATAGGCACGGTATCATCCGTGTCTAGCTTGCCATGCTTTTTAAACCCCAATACCGCAACAATAGACTGCATTAAAACGCCAACTCGATTGGTGGCATTAGCCACCTCAGCAGGCATCCCCATCACCATGAGAGCAGGCAAGGTCAGGTTTGAGCCACCACCCGCCAAGGTATTAATGATCCCAGCAAAAAAGCCGGTAACAAGTAGCAAAACCGCATGGGTTAAGGTGATATCCATTAACGCTTAAATCCTCTTCATACTCTATTTATCGGGCTATACATATTCTCTCTAGCTAAAGCAGCCCGCCCTTCTCAGCTTAATTGCCAATTAATCTGTAAGCGTTAACATAGATAACATAGTTAGTTTTCCATTCAAACTTTACTTAAATTTGCTAACAAATCAGATGTTGACATTTTTTGACAACATTGGAGTATGTACAGGTTTATTTAACAGCGACCCACTTTAGCAAGGAAGAATATAAAAAATGAAAAAATCCTTAATCGCTATCGCCTTAGCCAGCACATTTTTAGCGGCTTGCGGCACATCAGAAGTTAAAAACAGTGACGTTGAGAAGGCAGTGACAGCAGCCAGTTCAACCAAGGCAGAGCTAGGTAGTTTTGGTGTTGATCTATCGGCGCGTAACGAAGCCGTTAAGCCTGGCGATGACTTTTTTATGTATGCCAGCGGCACTTGGTATGACAACTATGTGATGCCTGCAGACAAGACTCGCTTTGGCGCCTTTACCGGTTTAGCTGAGCGCAGCGAAAAGCAGGTTAAAGAGATCATCGATGATATCGCCAGCCGCAGCGACCTTAACGCTGAAGAGCAGCTAATTGCCGATTTCTATCAAGCTTATATGGATACAGATACTGCTAACAAGCTGGGTATCACTCCAATCCAACCTACTTTAGATTCAATCAAGCAGATCAAATCGACCGATGATTTAACTAAGATCTTCGGCGGCGCTTGGCTAACAGGTGCAAGCTCACCTATCGCAGGCGGTATGTGGTTTAACCGCTTAGATCCAAATCAGTATGAGATGTCAATGGGTGCCACTGGATTAGGCCTTCCCGACCGCTCCTATTACCTTGAAGATAGCGAACGCTTTGTCAAAATCCGCACCGCCTATGTTGAGCATATCGCCGAGATGCTTGCCTTTGCAGGGATAAAAGATGGTAAAGCTCGTGCAACTGAAATTTTAGCCCTAGAGACCAAGATGGCCGAAGGTCAATGGCCTCGTGAGAAGCGTCGTAATCGCGATCTGACCCTAAACCAGATAAAGCGTACTGAGCTTGCTAAAGAGTACCCAGGGTTTAATTGGGATCTCTACTTCAAGGAGACTGGTTATCAGGTTCCTCAGCTGAATATGTCACAGCCTGAGCCGATTAAAGCGATGATCGCCTTGGTCAACCAAGAGCCACTCAATGTATGGCAGGATTACCTGACCTTCCACACCATCAGCAATAATGCAGGTTTACTCTCTGAAGATATCTACGCCGCTAACTTTGCCTTTAATGGCAAGACATTAAGCGGACAGGAGGAGCCTCGCCCACGTTGGAAGCGTGCAATTTCTGAAATGTCAGGCACTCAATCGCTTGGCTTTGCCATTGGTAAGGTTTATGTGGCGCGCTACTTCCCTGAGTCGTCTAAGCAGCAGATGGCTGAGCTAGTTGAAAACCTACGCACAGCTATGGGTGAGCGTATCGACGGCCTGGATTGGATGGGCGCAGACACTAAGGTTAACGCTCATGCAAAACTTGCCGCATTTAACCCTAAGATTGGCTACCCAGATGTGTGGCAAGAGTTTGATGGTCTTAAGTTAACCAATAAAGATCTAGTAGGAAATATCCAAAACCTACGTCAATACTTTAAAGCCGACAGCATAGCCAAAGAGCTAAAGAAAACTGACCGTAACCGTTGGGGCATGACACCTCAGCGTGTGAATGCCTATTACAACAGCTCGTTTAACGAGATTGTGTTCCCTGCGGCAATTTTGCAACCACCGTTTTTCGATCCTAATGCCGATCCAGCGGTTAACTACGGTGGTATTGGTGCCGTTATCGGTCACGAGATGGGCCATGGTTTCGATGATCAAGGTTCAAAATCAGATGCAAACGGTATTCAGCGTAACTGGTGGACAGATGCTGACCGCGCTGCATTTGAAGCCAAAGCCGATCAGCTTGCCGCGCAATACAGCAAATATGAGCCAATTCCAGACAACTTCGTCAACGGCCGTAACAGCCTAGGTGAGAATATTGGCGATGTGGGTGGCCTCTCTATGGCATACCACGCCTACAAGCTAAGCTTGAACGGTAAAGAAGCCCCTGTGATCGACGGCGTAACTGGCGATCAACGCTTCTTCCTTGCTTGGGCACAGGTATGGAAAGAGAAGCGCACCGAGCAGAGCATGCTAAACCAGCTACGTGCGGGTACTCACGCGCCTGGTCGTTACCGCGCACAAGCTCCACGTAACCATGATGCTTGGTACAAGGCTTTTGATGTAAAACCGGGTGATGAGTTGTACCTTCCTGAAGATCAGCGCGTTCGCATCTGGTAACACGAATAGATAGCACTAAGCTTTTATAAAGCAAGTAAAAAGCCAGTCAGATCACTGACTGGCTTTTTTATCACAACTACATCCCTTCAAATCATCATTTTCACGCTTATTTTTCCCGCCAATATTTCAGCAATAACGGCAAAAGATGAGCCGTATAGTAGCCCACCTTAATTTAGCCAACCATTTATAAGTCATTAATATAAAACAGGTAATAGTTAAAAATAATAAGCAGACGTTAATGAAATAGGTGGACAATTTAAAATTAAACCAGCAGAATAAGTGTGACTTAGATCACACAATGATTAAGGTTAATATGGGAGAGAACATGAATAAAATAATTATAACTGCTGGACTACTTTTCGGCTCATTACTTTCCGGCGCCTCTTATGCCCACTTCAGCACAATTGAGTGTAATGATTGCTCCGCCTCACAACGACTACAGCAGGCAGATACAAATTTAGTTGATCAAGCTCATGAGAGTATTTTTGTGGTTGATTTTGTTAATCATAGTGTCAGCAAATTTCAAGCTGATGGGGAAGTGGTTAAAGCGGTTACTATGACACTTTCAGAAAATATTGATATTAATCATGAGTATAATCATAGAAAAACATTCTTACGCTCTGTTAACGCAGACTAAATCCTCTCTACTGATAAGAAAGAGATTCAAAAGAGATCTAGTGTGTATTCTAGATCTCTTTTACGAGTCTTAAGATGATACCAATCGGTATTAGAAATAGTAAGCTACGCTGATATTGAATAGAGAGTAGAAATTATCATCTTGGTTTTCGATACCAAGACCTTGTTGACCACCTAACCATACAGCGTTCTTGCCGTAGATATGATCAACAAAAATAAAGAAGTCAGATACCCCAATACTCACACCAGTTGTATTGATCACAGAATCATTTAGATTAGCGTTAATATCGGTATCTGGTGTCAAGTGGCTATAGTCATTATACAGGGTAACTGTACCCCAATCATAACCGATAGATTTGGCGATATTAGCAGCAAAGATTTGACCTTTAGCAGCCACTTCATAAGCGCCACCACCCATCTTCATTGCATATAGACCATTGCTGTTTTCACTATCATACTGGTCATAATCATAATCAACCATCTGTAGCTGTAACTGGTAACCGCTGTACTGAGCATCTAAATGAACAGCATAAGCTGTCGATGTTCCATGGTCGTCATGGGCGGCATTATATAGCTGGCCGTACTCTAACGATGCACCAACTTGAACTGTTAGCTTGTCATAGTCAAAAACATAAGACTGGCGGATGTTGAATGTATTGGTTTCTTCATTGTCATAGGTGTTATCGCCAATAGAACCTGTGAAGGCATCTGCAGCATAACCGCGGGTATCAGATGATGAGTATTCACTGTTCTTGAAAAATGCTACTTCAGAGGTCCAGTTGCCACTGCTATAGATAGCTTTAGCACCTAGATCATAGTCATCCTCAAAGCCCATGTAGTAGTTGATACTCTCCCACCAGTTGTGTGAGATGAAGCTCTTATTACCAAATGGCTTGCTGATAACACCACCCTGGAACTGCCAATCTTCAACACCATTGTACGCAGCAAAAGCGTACTTAATGAAATGGTTGCTTGAAGAGTTTTTGAAAACGTACTTAGCGCTTGCGGTCCAGTTTTCACTAATATGGCTATCGATATCGAGTTCTAATGCGTCAAATGCGAATGTACCACCATTTGATTTAGACGCTTCATTGCCATCATCAACGAAGTACTTAACCTTAACAGCACCACCCAAATCAACAGAAGGTTCGAACTCATCAGCCATTACAGCTGTTGAAGCACCAAGTAACGCACTAATTAAAATAGATAACTTTAGCTTTTTCACTTTTTTATTCTCATGTTCATAACCCGACATTGGATTAGGAGCACGGATCATATCCATAATTTCACTTTAGATTGTGACTGAATACGCAATCAGAACACCGACAAGGTTTGATTGATTAATAATGTGATGTAGAAAGGATTTTTGAGGGGAGTTGATTAGGCGAATGGGTGCCGTCAGAGCTCAAGCTGACGACACTCATTAAACTGTTAATTATTGCTTAGCCGCTTCTTGGCCTGCAATACGACCAAACACAATAATATCGGTATAAGCGTTGCCACCTAAACGGTTAGAACCATGAGTTAGGCCTGTCACTTCACCAGCAGCATACAAGCCTTTAATGATGTCACCATCATTATTTAATACTTCCGCTTTCGTGGTGGTCGCGATACCGCCCATGGTGTGATGCACAGATGGCGTTGCTTTTAAGATCCAATACTTACCTTCTGACATATCAACAAGTCCCGCACGGTTATTAAATGCTAAATCCTTACCCGTTGCCGCATATTGGTTTACATCCTTGATGGTGTTTTGCAGAGTATCTAAAGGAATATTGAATTTCGCAGCAGCCTCTTCAATGCTTTCAACTTCAAACATTAATCCACGAGAGTGTAGATCGTTGAACTCACCTGGGTGCATGTCGATAGTCTTAGCGAGATCATCAATCTTTTGATTCCAAATAACATAAGTATACTTACCTGTTTGGTTCAAAATGGCGTTAGAGATGACGTCACGGCGATCAAGCTCCTCAACAAAACGCTTACCCTCTTGGTTGACCAAGATAGCACCGAAAAAACGGGCATCGGCGATTAACGCAATAGCACCTGTTTCAGGGTTACAGATTGGGTATGCTTGGATCTCACCTAGATTTGCTGTCTTAGCGTTAATCGCAGCAGACATCACGATACCATCACCAGTCGCACCTGCGTGATTAGTCGTGCCATAACGCTCATCGTATTCAGGGTTAAACCTTTTACGCATTTCGATGTTAGCACCAAAGCCACCAGCGGCCATGACAACGGCTTTCTTAGCGTGATAAGTGATCACCTTACCATTCTTCATCGCCTTAACGCCGACAACACGACCTGTCTCGTCTTGGATAAGGTTCTTTGCCGTTGTGTTCATGTGAACTGGTAGGCCAATCTCTTCTGCTTTAGCGGCAAACTTACTTAGTACTTCTGCACCTGTGTGTCCTTTAGGGATAACAGCACGTTTAACTGAGTGACCGCCAAACTGAAAGATCTGGTCTTTGTAGAAGTCGACCTTGATGTCATCACGTAACCATTCAGCCGCGGCAACAGCATTGTCGGCCATTACGCGTACCATCTCAGGGTCGCCTTTGTAATCGCCACCCTTTAGTGTGTCTTCGATAAAAAGCGCTTTGCTGTCAGTGATCCCCATGCTTTGTTGAACCCAACTACCAGCTACGTTCATTTCGCCGCCAGAGATCAACGAGTTACCACCAATAATTGGCTGTTTCTCAATAATAACAGCAGACACGCCAGCTTCAACTGCCTCAACACCAGCGGAGAAACCTGCTCCACCGGCACCGATAACAACCACGTCATAAGTGTACTCTGATGGCTCAGCATTGACTTTTTTGCCATTAATAGCCGCCGTCGCCACAAGAGTGATACCAGCAAGCTCAGCAGATTTAGCGACCGCTTTTTTTAGACCATCTGATGTTGCTGTTGCACCAGTAATACCATCAACATTTATACTATTATTATCGATAATTGCCTGTTTAACGTCTTTGTAAACAGCAGCCGATAACACTCTATTCTCTTTCTGCTTCACAATATCAATGGCTGTGATTTTGCCATTCTCAAACGTGGTTTCTACTGTGATATCACCATGCCTACCTTTAGCAGTACCTTGTGATTTAACCATTTCGTTTGTGACTGCACAACCAACTAGAACAACTGGGACAGCAACAGCCATACCTAGAACTGACTTTTTAAATTTGAAATTCATACGGGTCTCTTATAAGAGTAAAACGTGTTCTATCGAACAGGTAGTTATGATTTGTAGCGACTAAATTATTTATGCTAAAAAGACATCAAACTATCGATTTGATGTCTTCTTAAGGCTTAATTGTTTGCTCTTAGTATTTCATTAAGAATTTTTGTGATGCTTCGATATCGATGGTGAAAGTACGAGTGTCATCGGCATAGAAATCAACGGTTTTACGTAAGTCTTTCAATAGCGTCTTGTTAGCATCTGAAAGATCGCGATTATGAACTTTCTTTTGAAGATCTAACGCTTGGCCATAGGTCATTAGCTCAAATGCATAGATATAAGACACACCATTGACCACTGTGGTTAGGTTTTTAGACGCTTGATGGAAGTTACTGAAGTTATCTTCAATCCCGCCTTGGTTAGCCTGACCATAAAAAGAGACAGGGTTAGATGCGTGGGCGATATCTACAAACAGTGCAGTGAAACCATTTTGCAGCGTATAGAAGCTCTGACCGTTAGTATCATCAGGATTCACTAGGGCACGGGGTAATCCAGTGAAATAGGGGTCAATCATCTTAATCTGACGGTTCGATGAGTATTTACCTAACTGAGCCATTGCGATACTGAACGCTTCCGTTGTCGTCGCTAGCTGTATGGTGTCGAAGTTAGCAGACGAGTTAATTGCGCCAGATACCTTACCATCAGTGAAGTACTGCTCAACTTGTGGGTACTTGTTGAAACGTGAGTGCTTAGCATTCAAGTAAACAGTTGGATTATCATCAGAGCTGTTGATCTGAATATGTACTAGCTCTTCAAGGCTGTTGTACTGACTAATAGCATTAGCGACAGGCCAGTGTGCACCGCGAAATGATAAGGCATCTTGTAACGGACGTTTTTCATCACGCTGGAACAGGTAACCACCTTCAAGATTGGTAAGAATATCGTTACCCACCTCCTGGACATGCGGCATAGGACGCGCATCTAAGGTGTGAGGTAAAATTGGACTGATATTACCATTGATTGACTCAAGACCCGCTGCAATCAGCTTAGGAGAGAACTCGATTAATTGCTCAGCCTGACCCATGGCATGGACTAACTGCGCTGTTGATAGTGCGTTGTTAGAGAGAATCGATAGGCCATCTTTACCAAATGGCACTAAAGGCTTAACACCAGCGGCTTTTAATGCTTTGCCCGCAGGCATACGCTCGCCTTTGTAGAACACCTCGTGCTCACCCATCATAGCGGCACCAATATGTGATGCTAATAGGATGTCAGACAGACCCACTGAGCCATCTGAAGGAACAACAGGGATAATGTTCTTGTTGACGAACTCTTCATATAAACGAGCCACGTCAGGCTGAACACCAACATGACCGGTAGCGATTTGGTTTAGTCGAATAGTCATGGCCATGCGCACAACCGACTGCTCAATTGGCTCACCAGATGCCGCAGAGTGAGTGAATAACATGTCACGGTTAAAGTCTTCAGAGAGCTTTACCGCTTCATCTGACATTTTGCCATCTTTACCGAAAACTTCTGTATCTTTATTCTTACCAACACCAACTGTTAAACCGTAAACTGGAGTACCTTGGCGAGCTGAATCCATTAATAGGTCAAAACTGTTCTGAATATTCTGTTTGCCTTGCTGGCTAACTGTAATGCTCGCTACGCCATTTTGTACTTTAAGCAACTGTTCGATTGTTAGATCTTTACCGGTTAGGCTGATAGTATCAGCTAAGACCCCAAAAGCAGGGGCAACACAACAAGCAACTAACACTGATTGACTCAACACCGATAACTTCATATTACAACTCTTTATAGGACATGTTTTCGAGGGCTGGAGAATACCTATTAAGTGATAGTTCGAATCTGACGATGATCACAAATAAATAAGCAGCAAACTTAAACAGCTCATATTTACAATGCAGTTCACGAATAATTTCTTTCTCTAATTGAAGTCACAAAAACAGCTAGATAAACAGTAACTAACAGCCCCATTAGGCTTGATATTGCGGTAACGATCACCTTCCCATACGGCTCTACAGATAGGACTTAACATGACAAACCAATACATACCGGCAAAAGTTTGGACCATGGATAATGAAAATGGTGGCGAGTGGGCCAGCATCAATCGTCCCGACTCAGGCCCAAGACATGAGAAGGTATTAGCTAAAGGCACTCAGCCACTTCAGCTACATTCACTGGCCACGCCTAACGGCCAAAAGGTAACCATTATGCTGGAGGAGTTATTAGCCAAAGGCGTAACAGAGGCAGAATACGATGCCTACTTGATCAGCATTGGTGATGGCGATCAATTCTCTTCCGGCTTTGTGGATATCAATCCAAACTCAAAAATACCAGCGCTACTTGATACCTCAGTTGATTCACCTATTCGCGTATTTGAATCAGGTAACATCCTCCTTTATTTGGCAGAAAAATTTGGCCACTTTTTACCTACGGATTTAGTCGCTAAAACTGAAGTGATGAACTGGTTATTTTGGCTGCAAGGCTCTGCGCCATATCTCGGCGGTGGTTTTGGCCATTTCTATGCCTATGCCCCAGAAAAGTTCGAATACCCAATAAACCGCTTTACCATGGAAGCTAAACGTCAACTTGATGTGCTGGATAAACAGCTAGCTAACAATGAGTTTATTGGTGGCAGTGAATATAGTATTGCCGACATCGCCATCTGGCCTTGGTATGGCAGTCTAGTACTCGGTAACTTATATAACGCCGCTGAGTTTTTAGATGTATCAAGCTACCCTCACTTAGTGCGCTGGGCTAAACAAGTGAGCGAACGCGATGCAGTTAAACGTGGCCGCATTGTGAACCGTTCATGGGGTGAAGAGTGGGAGCAACTAGCAGAGCGACATAGCGCAGCTGATATTGATGCTGTGCTCGCAAAGCAGCCTTAAAGTTTTTACTCATTAAAAATGCCACTCAACCGAGTGGCATTAATGTACAGACCTTCTCCTCAACGGCATATAACGCAGTTCCCTCAACGCTCTAAGATGTTACCCTCCCAAGAAATGAAAACACAAAACACCACCAATTCGCACACCAACAGCTTAATACACTGCAAATATCACTCCATTCAATTCAATTAGTTACAGCCAGAGATAAAAAATAGATATAAAAACGAGCTTGGAAAGGTTTTAGAAATCTCCCACCCACTATTTGATGAGTTTATTCACACAAGTGAGATTCGGCAGTCAGGGCGTTAACGCTGCCGCAAAGGTGAATTGACCAAGAACAGATAAAAAACAATCAACAAGCAATTAAACACCAACAGATAACAACAAAGTGATGGAGATATTAACGTGAAATATTCATATCGCAGCTTATATGGAGTGATAGCCTTATTGTTATTTTCCTCTCAATCTCTAGCAGAGGACAATGAGGTTAAGGTACTAGATGTTCGCTTTCTAGTTGCCGCAGCAGATAAACAGGGAACAGACGCGCAGGCCGATGGGGAGACACTAAGAGAGGGGATCGAAAAGTTAAACTTGTACTACCAACCAATGGGCGTGCAGTTTAATCATAAAGATACGGTTTATATTACCAACGAAGATGTGCCGGGTTTCCATGATCCAGAAGATGGGTGGGACACAGATGATGAGGAGCTAGTCAGACCCTTCTTTGACCTCAATAGCTACAACATACTCGTGACCGAGCTCAAACGTCTTAATGGTCACGCCTGGTGGCCCTATGAAGCAACGGATGCTGTAGAGGTCGATCCAGAAGATCTTATCTACTCCACTACGGCCCATGAGATAGGCCATAACCTCAGCATCAGACACACATACTCAAGTAACAGTGATGGCCCAATCTCACTGCTAGCAGGCCCCATGGGCTGGAAATATGGCGACCATATTATCGATACACCACCGGATCCCGATGAAGATGATTACATAGAGAACTGTGTATACAACGGTGACCTTGTTGATGATGAGGGAGTGCTTTATGCTCCAGATGCTAAAAACATCATGAGCGGAGGGAGAAACCGCTGCCGTACACACTTCTCCCCGCAGCAGCAGACTCGTATGCTTAGTCTTATCTCTACCGACAAGTACCACCTTTATGACAAATATGGCGAAGGTCGAACCGTGCCAACCTGTGATAACTCAACCCAAGTGATTGAGTACCCTCACCATGAAGGCTTTAACGTTAACGAGGTGGTAGCTGCAACCCCTTGGGTTCAGGATGTCGCCAATAATAGATATAACTGGCGCTTTGACAGTGACACCTCTTCATCTCGCACTGGCGCCGATGAGCCCGTAGAGGGACACAGCTTTATCCATGTCGACACAAGTAGGATGGATGATTTTATTAGCGAGGGCGATCATGTTGCCATGCTCAGCCCCTGCTTTGATTTCACCACTAAGAACTCACCAACAATGGCGTTTTACTTCTCTATGTACGGTGAGGATATGGGCACCCTCTCCATTGAAGCCACATTAGATAATGGCCAGAGCTGGCTTCCTGTTTGGCAGATGATAGGTCAAAAGCACACAGATGGAGAGTGGGAGCAGGTTAATGTGGATCTCGATGAGTACGCTGGAAAGAAGGTTCAGTTTAGACTCGATTACCAAGTTCAGGGAGAAAAAGGTGATGCCTCTTTCGATAGCATACAGCTAGATGCCATATCTCAGGACAAGGTACATGCAGTATTAAGCAGCGATAGCGTTGCCGAAGATGGCATGAGTTTCACCTTTACCCTACAAAGAGAGGGCAGCGTTGCTGGTGAAACCTCGATTCAAGTCGCTACCCAAGATCTGACAGCCATGGCTGGCATCCATTATGAGGCCATCGACACTCATGTTGTTTTTGCTGCTGACGAAACCACTAAAACACTAACCATTAATATCTTAGATAACGATAATCTGGAAGGTGATACTCAGTTCAACATTATTCTCTCGGGCGCTAATGCCCCTGTCGATAATCCACCTCTACTGATCACTATCATCGAAGATGAAGAGGAGAATATCGCCCCTGTCGCTAGCTTTGACTTTAATGTCAAAAACAGTAAGGTCAGCTTTACTAGCACCGCTAGTGATGAGGATGGCGAGATAGTCAGTTATCTGTGGGACCTTGGTGATGGAAGCAGTGCAGATACCGAAACCTTGACCCATCGCTATGCTCAAAGCGGCGATTATCTGGTGAGCCTCACCGTGACCGACGATGACGGCCTGTCTCACACCAGCTCTCAAACAGTCTCAGTATCTAAAAAGAGTAAACCTACCGCTGTGATTAAGCATATAAACCTATGGTTTATCGATGTTTTTGTATCGCTTAGCTATGATGACGATGGCTATATCACCCAGCACAGATGGAAATTTAATGATGGCAGCAAAGCCTCTGGCCCAGTTGCAGTTAAATTTGGTAATCGCGCCTCTAAGGTAAAACTTATCGTCAAAGACAATGACAACCTTAAAGGCAGAGCAAAACTCAAATTTAGATAAGCTATACAACAAGTCTTAAAAAATCTCAGGGTAAAGTGTAAAGAGCCAGTATCAACGAATGTTGATACTGGCTCTCTTTTATCAGCTTAAAGCTTTTATCAAGCTAACGACTAAGGCGGGTGATAACCTCTTTATGCTGAGGATATTGAGTCAGTAGCCACTCTTGGCTAAACAGCTCAAAATCATCGAACGTAAAGCCTGGTGACACCATGCAACCTACTAGTGAGAAACCAGGGTTATTCATGGCCGAACCAAAAATACACCCTTTGGGCACCAAAAATTGTGGCCGTTCACCAGCAGCAAAATTTAATCCAAGTTGAGCGGTTGTTAGCTCCCCAGCCTCATCAATCATGTAAATCGTAAGCGATTGACCTGCATGGAAATACCACATCTCATCGGCTGTTAAGCGGTGAAAGTTAGATACCTCCCCAGTGCGCAACAGAAAGTAGATACTTGTCCAAAGAGGCCGAGTATCATCAAACTGCTCATCAGAGCGATATGAAGAACGGAAATAACCCCCTTCGACATGCTGCTCTAATTTCAAATGCTCAATAAATGAGTCCGCAGTTTCCAAAGATAACTTGTCAGTCATAACATCACTCTATTGGTGCTAATACTTTGCTGTTTTACTTTAGTGCTTAGGCCTTACACCGTCACGCACCATCTCTTTACCATTTTCATACACTTCATCGGTCACCCAACGCGCATGTAAAAGCTTATGGTTAGCATCAAACACTGCAACAAAGTGACGGCCATCGGCATTATTTGTTGCCATACCCACGCCTTCAACACCTTGAAGACCTAAACCACCGGTTTCAACTGATACCAAAAAGCGTCTTAAATCATCTAGGTTGTCGATAATATTCTGTTCATCATTCATCTGATTAGTACTCTTAATTCCTATTCGTTCAATGGAGCAAAGTCTCTCATAATCAGCCGCTTTTTACACTGACAAAAGCCTGCAACTATTACAGGCTTTCAGTGACAGCTTAAAAAACAATGATCAAATTACTCTTTAGAACTGGTAAGTCATTGAGACACGGATATCTCGACCAGCCTCATAGAGGCCTGCAACCCCTTCCCAACCCTTGATTTTGTTATAATCACCAACACTTGAATGATCACGATACTGCTCATTAAACAGGTTTTGTACCGCGAGGTTTACCGTCAAGCTTTCACTACTTAGCGGAACCCATTGAACATAGATATCATGGACCTGATAACCTGGCTTATCGATAGTTTGAGTCTGCTCTATCCAACCTATCTCTACGCCACGTTGAAGAACCTCGATATCATTGAGATCACTGACGTAACTAAAGTTCCATCCCATCTCAAGATTATCAGAAAGCGCATAGTTAACATTTAAACCTAAGGTATCACCACGAGCATTAGCCAAACCAATATGCTCATAGCCCTCGACAGTATTTCCGTTTAGCTCAGCATCATTATTACTGTAGCTGGCTTGTACACGCCAATCCTCATACCAGTAAACAGCTTTTAGCTCGAAACCTTTGGTTTCTAACTGACCAATATTCTCAAAATAGACGTCACGGCCTAGTTGATCATAGATAACATCATCGATATCAGATTGATACACTGAAGCGGTCACCTGCCAATGCTCGTCATGGTAGTTCAAACCAATTTCGGTGTTATCCACCTTTTCAGCATCGAGATCAGGATCGATTGATATCCAATCTGGCGCTTGCGCTAAGGTAAAGGCATCACCGACCTCTTTGCCCCGCATCGCTTGAGCATACCCTAAGGTCAACCTCCAGTTCGGATGGAAGTCATAATTCAGGCCTATATTCGGGCTAACACCATCGCTGTCGGTCTGATTATCATAAGTTACCTGCTCAACATCATATTGATCGTAGCGCACACCAAAGCTGAGTAAGAGTTCATTATTGATCTGCCAGTGATCCTGCAGATACATACCTTTAACTTCCCCCTCCTCTTGGAACTTACCGATATTAGGATCCCAAGCCCACTTCTGCCATACGCTGGCATCGGCAAGATACTCACTGCTGACCTTGTCTTTACGATACTCAATACCATAGGTCAGGGTGTGATCACCCAATAGGCTGATATTACAAATATCAAAGCCATAGGTTTTCATCTCTGCACCATAGAGCCCCCAACGATCGAAGCGATTCTGCTCCACCGAGGATTGAGTATGGAACAAGCTTGTTTCAAGATTAATTAAGTCATTAGCAGAAAAAAGATGATTTAACACAAAGGTCTCACGCTCACCCTCCATAGGAAATAACGTGTCTCCCTCTAAGGTTGGCCAGTTAGGTCTTGCTCCAAACTCCCCCTCCTCATTACGCTTCTCATAACTGAGACTCAAAGTCTGCTTATCGGTCAATTCACCATTAACCTTAACGTAGCCTAAACTCTGCTCAGCCGAGGTGCCGTAGAGTTCGTTGCCATCACCATCTTCCATATTGTCACGGTCAATATAAATGTAAGATCCTAATACTCCCCAGCTATCCGAAAGCCTTCCATAAAAGGTACCACTGGTTTTATAACCGTCATTACTGAAGTAACCCGCTTTAATCGTTCCACCAAACTGCTCATCAGAACTAAGCAGGTCATCGACTCCTTTGGTTTTAAAGCGGATCGCTCCACCAATAGCACCTGCGCCACTGGTTGCCTCCCCAGCACCCGCCTGCACTTCGACCTCTTTTAACAGCTCAGGATCGATAGCCACGCGACCAATATGGTGAAATAGTGTGCCAGTTTGCGGCGCGCCGTCGACGGTAACATTGAATAAGGTGTCTTCTAGACCACGAATATAGACCTTCTGTGCGACCCCTAAAGAGCCTCCCACAGAGACTGAAGGTACAAATCTAAAAATATCCGCAAGATCATTGGCTTGATACTTCTCAAGCTCATCGGGGGTGATCTCAGTGTTGGTCGTCTGGCCGACAACAGCAATCGACTCAATCACCTTGCTCTCGTTAACTGCTGACTCTTCTGCGTACACATTACTCGCCGCCAGTGCCAGCGAGATAGCTAATGTGAGAGGCTTTACTCCTCTCCCCGAGTGAAACGATGTCATAACGCGCCTATGTAAATGATAAAATGTAAACAAGAATTATTATCATTTAAAGCGGTAATGACAGTGATTTTACAATTGTTACATTTACCAAGTCATCAATGACCCATTAAAGCGAGTTGTAAGAGTGATATTCATGGTATTAAACTTTGGGGATTTTAATGGTCATACATAGGCCAGAGCCTTCTCCTTCTCCCCTGTTTTGAGCAGTAACACTTGAGCGAATTGCGGCTAACTGCCTCTGAGCTAAGGCTAAACCTAAACCGAAACTGCTTCCCTCTGCTCCACGAGAACTGTCTAAACGAAAGAAAGGTTTGAAAATGGCACTTAAAAATTGATCTGGCACACCTGGTCCTTGGTCGAGAATATCGATTTGAAAAACATCACCCAGATCAGTCAAGATAACGTGTACTACTTTACCACTGGGTGTGTAACGTAAAGCATTACGTAAAATGTTTTCCAGAGCCTGCCCAGCAGCTCTGTGGCTTGAGTTTTCAACCAAGGCACTGTCGGGAAGCTGAGTGACCATCTCCCTATCGGGAAATTCAAACTTGGCATCATCAATCAGGACGTCCAAAAGGTCGATCAGCTCTAGAGACTCCTGTTGTAACTCCGGCTGCTCATTCTCAAGCCAGGCAAGGGTTAAGGTATCTTCCACTAGCTTGCGAATATGACTAGACTCTCTGTCGATCCGTTCAATATTTTCATCCTCTCCCCTCTCTTTTACCGCTCCTAACGCGATATCTAATCGCGTTAATGGGGTACGAAGCTCATGGGAGAGATCGGCAATTAGCTGACGTTGGCTAATTATCTGCTCACCAATTCGGACAGCCATCTGATCGAAAGCTCCGGCTAAGTCGGAGAACTCATCATTTCGCTCCCCCATTAAGGCTTTCGCCCGCACATCAAACTTTCCCTTGCTGAAGCGACGAGTGGCCAACTGTAGTTGCAGCAAGGGTTTCATAATGTGTCGGTAAAGAATAAAAGAGAGCAGAGCTAATAGAATAGTAGGTAAGATAATTTGAAAGGTAAGCTCTGTATGACGCCAGTAAACGCCCGGTCTCATTCTCTCTGGCAGCCGAATTAAGAAGCTCACCTGTTGATCGGTAAAAGGCACTTCCATAGTAGGGTTAGCAGCAAAGTAGAGATGTACTTTCCACTCCACATTACGGCCTAAATTGTAGCCCTGACTGAATTTATCTCCTAGATCGCCACCAGCTAAGTGTTTTACATCATAGCTTGCAACCGCAGCCCAAGTATTCTCCTCTCGTTGCAAATTAGCTAACCACAAGGCCAGCTTTTTCTCGTCACCAGCTAAGTAGAGGGCTTGTGCCTCTTTTCCCCATGCGGTCAAGGTTTGTCTGTCCTCAACAGCCAACAAGCTCATCCCCTCCTCAGTGCGGGAGGTCAACAAACCAATCACATAGAAGAGTGCAACGACTCCAGTAGCAATAATCAAGCAAAGCTTCCAAAACAGTTTACGGCTCATACCAAGCAATACCCTTTACCGTGGCATGTTTGCAGTCGCTCTCCCTGCCAGTCGGCATCATTAAGCTTACGTCTCACTCGACTCAAGTGCATATCTAAGCTTCTGTCATAAGCTCCAATATTTCGATTCAACACCTTCTGGTAAAGGTAGGCTTTACTGAGCACTTCACCTCTGTGTAGCAGCAGCTCCCACAGTAACTTAAATTGGATCGGGGTAAATTCTAGCACCTGCTCACAGACCATGACTGTCTGCTCACGGTAGTTGATCTGTAAACTATCCAGTATCAGCTCATGGGATATCAATTCGTTCTTTAAAGTATGGCTACGACGCAATAATGCTTCGATACGTAATAGCAACTCAGTACTACTGAAAGGTTTTGCCACGTAGTCATCAGCACCTTGACTAAACCCTTGAATTCTTTCCTCTTCGGCGCCTTTAGCTGTCACCATGATCACTGGAGTTTGGCAAGACTTACGCAACATTTTAAGCAGTGAGAAACCATCACGGCCCGGTAACATCACATCGAGTAGGATAAGCTGGTACAGCTTAGATGATGCTTGCAGTAACCCATCCTCACCGTCAAAACTTTGATTAACAAGATAGCCTTTGGCTCGCAGTAGTTCAGCTAATTGGGCATTGAGAAGCTTGTCATCCTCAATCACCAAAATTTTAATCGGGTCCATGGTACTCATCATTGCAAGGTCAGAGAAGAATATGGCCACACAGTGTAATCATTTGAAACATAGACGCAACATTAGCCAAAGGCATTTACAAATCAAATATCGCAGAAATTATTGGATGGTAAATAGGTGAACACACAGGCGTATTGATAGAGATAGATACTTCACTGAAAATGGTTTCACAGTATCTAAAATCGACTCGAAAAAACGTCCTCTTAAAAATACACAACAACTAGGTTAAATAACTGCTTTACACCCATTTTGGACACAGAGATATAGATAGGTTATCTTATCTAAAATGTGAATTTAAGGTTACAAACCTTACAAGAACAACTGTCATCGAAGGGAACACGATGCATGTAACAGACTACAAGCATTGGCTAGCACACCTTATCTTAACTGGCTTTATGCTGTTAGTAAGTGGCTGCTCCTTCAATAATTTTGGCATAGCTAGTGAGTCTCACATAGCACTTTATCAGCATGCTAAAATTGTCACCAATCAAGCCTCTGGATTACATATCTATACAGAGCCGATGTTAGGTATTCAGCTTGGACATATAGAGCAGCGACTCGTCTACCCTTTGCTCAGCACAGAGCACTCTGTATGCATCGACCAAATCCTCGATAACACCTCAAAGATTGATGAGCCAGAGAAAGTACAGAAGTATGCTAATACACCAGTGATTGTCAGTAGCCAAAAGGCAGGACTAGGTTTTTCAGCCTCTCCTTACCATATTCGTGTAGACCTAGGATCCTCCTCGCGCAAAACACTCAGGGTTGACCAAAAAGACTCAATATCTATTTACTACTTAAATGCAGCACAGAAACGAGATGAAGATATCTGCGCTGTGCTCAAAATAAAACCAACTGATAGGGATATTAATGATGAATAAACAGATGTTATGCCCACTACTCGTTATGTTTTTAGGTGGTTGCCAAGCCAACCACCTAGTCTATGTGCAGGAAACCTCCTTTGGGTTAACCATAGCTGCCAGCACTGAAGGAAGTAACAAGATGTCATTGGGTTACGATAGGGATATCTACGCCATCGTACCTAAGAAAACAGATGAAACAGATGCCATGTCACTATTTTCAGTGAACAAGGTAAAAGTAAAAGGACTGGATGATATGGAAGTTTCAGAGTTTGTTGCAAGTGGAGATGCCGCAGAGGAATTAGCTAAAAGTGCAAACTCTATCGATAAACTACGCGAAAAAGTATATGGAGATGTAAAATAATGAGAACTATCACCTTAGCACTCATCCCATTCTTGGCATTAACGCACTTATCAGGCTGCAGCAATGCGGTTACCTACCACCACTCAGAGCGAAACAGCATCGCCCTTGAAACTCGCGCGACAGACCCTCAACAGCCAGTTCAAGGCACCATCGGGATTAAAACCCGCACTATAGTGGTCACTCCTAAAGTTGATAAAACAAATGGTAATGCAACCAATGTAGTGAGTGACTTTGAGCTGAAACGAAAATCAAGTGGACACTGGTATGGAACCACAGAGATAAACAGTGCATTTATGACAGGCAAAGCAGCTAAAGATGCCAGCACTCGAAGTATACTTGCCGTTAAAGGAGGTTTAGGCAGTGGCCATTTAGGGCCGTTAAATACCCATAAAAAAATGATATTGCAAAATATGTACGACACCCTAGTTGATCTAACAGAAGACAAAGGTGCTGTTAAACTTCAAACACAATTAGATAACCTGCATAAATTACTCCCCGATGTAAGCAAAATGACCTTCTATCATCTCACGAATAGCAAAAAAAATTTAACAGATGTCAAAGGTAACCAAGTCAACAGTATATCGGCAGATTTCAATGGTGTGATGAACTATCTAGAATTAGTCGACACCAGCTTATTAGCCCTCAATTATATGCTGAATAACAGAGCAGTAACTTACAAAAGCAAAGATATTGATGGGACGCAATTAAACAGCTTAAAGCAAGCCAAAGAGCTAAAAAACAAGGAGAGAGAAGCCTTCAATACAACCATAGGTAATAGCCCATCAATTGATAACACTATTACCTTTATTACAGACATTCTATAGGGGTTAAGCAATGAATGTTAATGAGATAACCCGCCAAGAGTGGGAAGAGAGTTCAACGCTCTCCCCCACACAGGAAAATATAAAGTTCTTTCGATTAGAAGATTGGGAAACCCTTGAAATAGAGACAGAAATAGAAAACATTAAAGACTATGCAAAAGCCTTGCAGCGCGTTGCACAAAAAATAAAAAGCCATGGCTACGGTATTATTGAAGCTAAACGAAATGATAAAGATGATGCTTGGCTATGTAAATGCATAACGCCATAGTGCTGAATAAGTAGGAGAGCAACTAGCTCCAAATACTTTAGCCCTCCATAAACCCCTTAAAGCGGATAAGCCCAAGATCTTGGGCTTATCTCAGCCAGTATATAAATATAATCTATCGATAAATATATTTAATCTGATGATAAAAATAACTCAGCTCACGTACACTTGATATCACAGCCAAAGTGGTTATGTTAAATAAAATAACTACAAGTTTTGAGATGATGAGATGACAGAGATACGGGACGCTGGAATTTGGAAGTCAGCAAAGGGCAAAGGGCGTGCAACACCTAAGGGACGCCAACTTTCAGAGGGGGCGTTCAATGAAGTTCAACAACTTATAAAAGATATGCCGCTCAGGCGTGATCTACTGATTGAATACCTTCACAGAGTTCAGGACACATTTGGTCACCTTAGCGCTCCACACATTAAAGCCCTTGCAGATCACCTTAATATTGGCGAGGCTGAGGTCTATGAAGTTGCCAGTTTCTACGCCCACTTCGATCTAATAAAAGAGGGACAAACACCTCCCCCCGCAACGACGCTTCGCGTGTGTAACAGCCTCTCCTGTACAATGGCCGGAGCTGATGAGTTAGCCGATGAGTTAAATAAGACCCTAGACAACCAAGAGGTTCGCGTATTGCGCGCTCCCTGTATGGGCCGCTGCAATACCGCGCCCACCGTAGCCCTTGGCCGTAACCATATCGATCACGCCACACCCGCTAAACTTCAACAAGCGATATCGTCAAACGCCTTTACTGCCCCAATCCCTTGCTATCAATCCCTGACTGATTACCTCGCAGGGGGCGGATATCAGTTCTACGAGCAGATGAAAGCCAGTACTTTAGACCCCATTGAGGTCGAGGATAAGGTGTTCTCAGCTGGCCTCAGGGGCATGGGCGGTGCAGGATTCCCCTCGGGGAAAAAGTGGAGTTTTGTGCGCGCCGAATCAGGCCCAAGATACATGGCCGTTAACGGTGATGAGGGGGAACCCGGTACTTTTAAAGATAGGTATTATCTGGAAACTCAGCCTCACCTTTTTATGGAGGGGATGCTGATCGCCGCACAAGCCGTTGAAGCTGAGCATATCTACCTCTATCTTCGTGATGAGTACCCAGCAGCGCTTACCATACTCAAACGTGAAATAGCCGAACTGGAATCAGCCAATATCGTCCCTATTGGCTATATCGAACTTCGCCGAGGTGCAGGTGCCTATATCTGCGGTGAAGAGAGTGCCATGATTGAGTCCATCGAAGGCAAACGCGGACTGCCGCGACATCGTCCACCGTTTGTGGCTCAAAAGGGAATTTTTAACCAGCCCACCTTAGTTCATAATATAGAGACTCTCTACTGGGTCGCACGGATCTGCCGCGAAGGTGGCGAGATACTGACCTCTGTCAGCAAAAATGGCCGCACAGGACTGCGCAGTTATTCGGTGTCAGGCAGAGTCATTAATCCCGGCGTCTATCTTCTACCTGCAGGCTCGACCATTACCGATCTCATTGAGGCAGCTGGCGGCATGATCCAAGGTCATCGGCTGAAAGCTTATCAACCTGGTGGCCCCTCCTCCGGCATTTTGCCCGCCAGTTTAGCCGATGTGCCACTGGACTTTGATACCCTACAACCCCATGGTTCACTCATAGGCTCTGCCGCAGTTTTGGTATTATCGGATAAAGACAGCATCCGCGACGCCGCCCTTAATATGATGGAGTTTTTCGATCATGAAAATTGTGGTCAATGTACGCCTTGTCGCGTTGGCTGTGAAAAAGCGGTCAAGTTAATGCGTGAAGATAAATGGGATACCAGCTTATTGTCAGAGCTTAGCAGTGTCATGGAGGACGCCTCTATTTGCGGCTTAGGCCAAGCAGCACCAAACCCCATTCGTCTTACCATCAAACATTTTCCCGATGAGGTGTAACACCATGGATATTAAACTGCACACCATCGCCTTTACCTTAGATGATGTTGAGGTCACAGCAAGCCCCGATGAAACACTATGGCAAGTCGCCAAACGCCAGGGAAATAAGCTACCTCACCTCTGCTTTACTGACAGTTCAGGTTATCGACCCGACGGTAACTGCCGAGCCTGCATGGTTGAGATAGAGGGAGAGCGGGTTCTTGCCGCCTCCTGTCTGCGCAAACCTACTCAAGGCATGGTGGTGCATAGTCAAAGTTCTCGAGCAACACGCTCTCGAAAAATGGTGATGGAGTTATTGTTAACCGATCAACCAAAGCAGATCAGTGACAGTGGCTCCCATCTTTCCCAAATGGCACAGTTACAAGATATTGATGCCAGTCGATTTCCAAAAATAGAGCCAAAGCGAGTCCCCCTAACCGACGACAGTCATGTCGCCATGAGTGTTAATCTTGATGCGTGCATCCAGTGTAATTTGTGCGTACGAGCATGTCGGGAGGTGCAGGTTAACGATGTTATCGGCATGGCCAATCGAGGCCGAGATAGCGCCATCATCTTCGATCAAAGTGATGAGATGGCAGAGTCTAGCTGCGTCGCCTGTGGTGAGTGTGTGCAGGTATGTCCAACCGATGCCCTAATGCCAGCATCTATTGCTAACAATACCAACATGACCTGTGAGCAATCAATCGATAAAGCGGTCTCATCTGTATGTCCATTTTGTGGTGTTGGGTGTCAGATATCTTTGAAGGTAAAAGATAATAAGGTTCAGTATGTCGACGGATTAGATGGTCCAGCGAATGAATCTCGTCTCTGTGTTAAAGGACGCTTTGGTTACGATTATATCCACCATGCTCACCGACTAACTAAGCCGCTTATCAGACTCAAAGATGCCCCCAAGGGGTTAAATGTTGACCCTGCTAATCCTCTTACTCACTTTAGAGAAGCCAGTTGGCAAGAGGCGATAGAGGTCGCCGCCAAGGGGCTGTCAACACTTAAAAAAAATCATGGCGGTGAGAGTGTGGCGGGATTTGGCTCAGCCAAGTGCACCAATGAAGAAGCTTACCTATTCCAGAAATTAATTCGCCAAGGTTTTGGCCATAACAATGTCGATCACTGCACTCGTTTGTGTCATGCCTCTTCTGTAGCGGCCCTGATTGAAAATATTGGCTCAGGGGCCGTGACCGCCTCATTCAACGAGATAGAGCACGCTGATGTTGCTATCGTAATAGGGTGTAACCCCACAGAAAATCACCCAGTCGCAGCCACTTATTTTAAACAGTTTGTGCGCCGAGGCGGCAAGTTAATCGTGATGGATCCTCGCGGCACAGCCATGAAGCGTTTCGCCACGCATATGCTGCAGTTTAGACCCGGCACCGATGTAGCTCTACTTAACGCCATCATGCATATCATTGTGGATGAGGGGCTGCAAAACCAAGCCTATATCGATGAGCACACGGAAAACTGGCAAGCTCAGAAAGATCACCTTGTTGGCTTCTCGCCCGAAAAGATGGCACCTTTGTGCGGCATAGATGCACAGACACTTCGTCAGGTAGCACGCACCTTCGCTAAAGGCAAAGCGGGCATGATCTTCTGGGGCATGGGGGTCAGTCAACATATTCACGGTACCGATAACTCTCGCTGCCTCATCTCACTCGCCCTCATGTGTGGCCATGTGGGTCGTAGCGGCAGTGGCTTGCATCCTCTCAGGGGGCAAAACAATGTCCAAGGCGCATCAGATGCTGGCCTTATTCCCATGTTTCTCCCTGACTATCAAACTGTGAAAGATAACAATATCCGCGCACACTTTGATGAGATCTGGCAAGAGGAGAGTGACGCGATAGCGGTATCAGCAACCCCAGGTCTCACAGTGGTGGAGATTATCGATGCCATCCATAAGGATATGATCCGCGGCATGTACATTCTCGGTGAAAACCCTGCGATGTCAGACCCCGATGTTAGCCATGCGCGTAATGCATTAGCTAAACTGGAGCACTTAATCGTTCAGGATATCTTCTTAACCGAAACCGCCAGTTTCGCAGATGTTATCTTCCCTGCCGCTGCCTTTGCCGAAAAAGATGGCACTGTGACCAATACCAATCGTCAGGTGCAGATGGGGAGAAAAGCGCTGGATGCGCCGGGAGAAGCCAAGCAAGATTGGGCGATACTGATTGAGCTTGCCAACGCCCTAGGGCTTAACTGGCAATATCCTTCACCCCGCGAGATCTTCAATGAGATGAAGCTGGGCATGAGTTCATTAGACAATATTAGTTGGGAAAGGCTATCGAGTGAAAACGCAGTCACTTACCCCTGTAATGGTGAAAACCAACCCGGTGAAGCCATTGTATTTGGTGATGGTTTTCCCCGCCAGAGTGGCCGAGCAAAGTTTACCCCGGCCAGTGTTATTGCCCCCGACGAACTGCCGGATAAGGAGTACCCTTTGATTATGACCACAGGTCGTCAATTGGAGCATTGGCATACGGGCAGTATGACACGTCGCTCCAAAGTCTTAGATGCAGTAGAGCCTGAGGCCAACTGCTCACTTCATCCCAAGACATTAAGGCGCTTAGGAATCTCGCCAGGTGGAATGATCCGCTTACTCTCTCGCCGCGGTGAGATAGAGCTGCTCGCCCGCGCAGATAGAGCTGTTGCCGAAGATATGGTATTTGTCCCCTTCGCTTATGTGGAAGCGGCGGCAAATTTACTGACCAACCCAGCACTGGATCCCGTAGGAAAAATTCCAGAGTTTAAGTTTGCAGCCGTACGTGGAGAAGCGGTTAATTAGTTTTCTCGGACTCTCGTTTAACGAGAATAAAGGTTAGGTACATTTTTGTAGGAAGAGAGAGCGCCATACCAAAAGCCACACAAACGGCGCTAATGATGATCCCTTTAACCCCCATAGCTTCGATGGCCTCATTGAAGTTATGGAAATAGATCCCAAGTAGGATTAAGCAGATACCAACTGCGATACAACACTTTAGGATCAAAATTAGCTTGTTATCAGTCATCATAAGCGCCTCAATCATCAGTATCGTATTTGACTAATATAATGAGACCTAATCGGAAATGCTACCTTGATTGAGATCAAGGCTATAGCCACAAAAAAGCGAACCATAAGGTTCGCTTTTTTGCTCTAGTACAGTCGATTATTCTGCGGCGCTCTTTGCTCGTGCGCTATGCAGTTTCTTGTAGCTTTCAATCAGTCTCAGATGTGGCTCAATTCCCTCTAAGGCCATACTGGTCTTGGTCAAGCCATAAAAACGAACATCACCATTAACCGAGCCAACCACATTTTGCATCACATCGATACCAAACATACGGTTAAAGTTATTGATGAAGTGCTCAAGCTCAAGAGTTTCATCTAAGGTCACTTCCAATACAGCATTCACCGCTTGATAGAACAGACCACGCTCAACCGTATTATCGTTAAACTGCAGGAAGTCACCAACTAACTCTATCGCTTCCTCGTGAGCACCAAGTGCTAGATAGATAAGAATTTTAAGCTCGATAATGGTGAGCTGCCCCCAAACGGTATTCTCATCGAACACGATACCTATCATGGTACGAATATCGGTGTAGTTATCCTGCTGACTCTCCTCTAAACGATTGACCAGATCCACCAGCTCATCATCAGACAGGGAATGTAGATTTAAGATATCTTCACGGTATTCAAGCGACTTATTGGTGTTATCCCAAATCAGATCATCGACTGGGTAGACCTCTGAAAAATCAGGCACTAGCATACGGCACGCCGACGCACCTAAGTCGTTAAACTCAGCGGTGTATACCTCTTTACCTAAGTCAGCAAGAATACCAAACAGGCTATCAGCTTCCTCTTGGTTAGTGCCTGAGAAATCCCACTCGCAGAACTCAAACTCAGCATTACTGCTAAAGAAGCGCCATGAGATCACGCCGGTTGAATCGATAAAGTGCTCAACAAAGTTTTCAGGCTCAGTCACGGCCATGCTGTTAAAAGTAGGCTTAGGTACATCATTTAGCCCTTCGAAGCTTCGGCCTTGCAGCAACTCAGTTAAGCTGCGCTCTAGTGCGACCTCAAGACTTGGATGAGCACCAAATGAGGCAAATACACCGCCAGTCTTTGGATTCATTAAGGTCACACACATCACAGGAAACTGACCACCTAGTGAGGCATCTTTAACGACAATAGGGAAGCCTTGCTCCTCTAGTCCCTTAATTCCAGCCAAGATACTTGGGTACTTCTCTAACACTGTTTGTGGCACGTCCGGCAAGACTATCTCTTGCTCGATGATCTGGCGCTTAACGGCGCGCTCAAAGATCTCAGACAGACACTGAACTTGTGCTTCCTGCAGGTTATTACCCGCGCTCATGCCATTACTTAAAAACAGGTTCTCTATTAGGTTTGATGGGAAGTACACTGTCTCACCATCTGAGTGACGCGTATAGGGAATGGTACAGATCCCACGGTCGATATTGCCCGAGTTGGTATCAATCAGGTTAGAGCCTGCAAGCTCGCCATCTGGGTTATAAATCTCTAAACAATATTCATCTAACATACCCGCAGGAAGTGAATCATCGTCAGTTAACTCAAACCACTTCTCATTTGGGTAATGAACAAATTCGCTATTGGCAATCTCTTCACCAAAGAACTGATCATTATAGAAAAAGTTGCAGTTAAGACGCTCGATAAACTCACCTAACGCAGAGCAAAGTGCGCTCTCTTTGGTCGCCCCTTTACCATTGGTAAAACACATAGGCGATGCAGCATCACGAATATGCAGTGACCATACGTTGGGTACGATATTACGCCATGAGGAGATCTCTATCTTCATTCCAAGATCCGCCAAGATGCCGGTCATATTGGAGATGGTCTGCTCAAGTGGCAAATCTTTACCTAAGATATAGGTGTTCGCGTCGCTATCACCTTGTCCCATGAGCATCGCATTGGCATCGGCATCTAAATTTTCAACAGTCTCAATCTTAAATTCAGGGCCTGTTTGCACCACTTTCTTAACGGTACAACGCTCAATGGAACGCAAAATCCCCTGGCGATCTTTCTCTGAGATATCCTCAGGTAACTCAACCTGAATTTGGAAAATCTGGTTATAGCGATCTTCAGGATCGACAATATTATTCTGTGACAATCTAATGTTTTCAGTCGGAATATCACGCGCCTTGCAGTACACCTTTATAAAATAGGCGGCACACAAGGCAGACGATGCTAAGAAATAATCGAAAGGACTCGGCGCCGAGCCGTCACCCTTGTAGCGAATAGGCTGATCTGCTGTGACAGTAAAGTCATCGAACTTAGCTTCCAATCTCAGATTGTCGAGAAAATTAACTTTGATTTCCATTGAATAGATTTCCACTTATATAGCGAGTGTCACTCAGCCCTGAGTCTTACGTGACCCTAGCGCAAATGAACTTAATTGTGGGGAATTATCGGTGTTTTTGACTCATTAGTCTTGGGTTAATTACATATGCTGACTACAAAGACCGATAAATTCAAAAAACAAGCCTGAATATCTCAGTTAAAAAGCTTACAGGCAGGTGAAAGTAGCGAATCTAGATGACCAAATTAAGTCGCCAGCAAAAAGCCATGCCGCACAAAAAAGTAAACCTTTATATGAATTGGCACGTATAGATAATAGCGATTACTCATCTGCGGGCTCACCTTGTCATTATATCGAATCATCTCATGCCTTAATGGCTTCATTACCAATAAGGTTATATCAGAAAAGCAATACAGGATTGCTTTCTCAGCGTTAGCTGTTCGAAAGAGAATTGAAGAGGAAGGTAGATGAGTCTATTAGGAAGTCAACCAACACAAAAACTTAGACTTATTCTCGGTGATCAACTTAACGCCGAGCACTCTTGGTATAAAGATAAGTCTCCCAACACCTTATATTTGATTGCGGAGCTATATCAAGAAACAAACTACACCCGGCATCATATCCAAAAAGTGTCAGCCTTTTTTGCAGCAATGGCAGCCTTTGCTAATGCACTTGAGCAAGCAGGGCATAGTGTATTGCACCTTACATTAGATGAAACAGCCCAATATCAAGACTTACCTACACTATTAAACGAGCTTATTGATCGTCACCAAATTGAAGAGTTTGAATACCAGCTCCCCGATGAATATCGCTTAAGACAGCAGCTATCTCTGTTTTCTCGCTCTATAGATATAAGTGTTAAAACCTATGAAAGTGAACATTTCTATTTGTCTGATGCTGAATTAGTTGATTACTTTAAAGTGGGTAAAAAGCACCGTTTAGAACCGTTTTATCGAAAATTGAGAGCCAGATTTAACTTGTTAATGGAGCAAGGAAGCCCTCTTGGTGGGAAATGGAATTTTGATGCCGATAATCGACAAAAAATCAAAGTGACAGACTTTTACGATGTGCCAACTCCCCTATTATTCGCTAATGATGTCAGCACTATTTTACAACGAGTTGAGCGCCATAACGTTGCGACAATAGGGGTTGTCCAAGCTAACTTACTCTGGCCAATTACGCGTCATCAAGCTAATAAACTCCTTGAACATTTTTGCCGATATTGCTTAGTCAGATTTGGGCAGTTTCAAGATGCGATGACAGCTAAACTAGATCTTAAGTTAGGTGCATTAAGCGAAGACAGGCAGTGGACCTTATATCACTCACGATTATCATTTGCGCTCAACGCCAAGCTGCTCAGTCCTAAACATGTTATTGATACAGCCATTACCGCTTATCAGGCAGCAAAAGGAGAGATAACTTTAGCGCAAATAGAGGGTTTTGTAAGACAAATACTAGGCTGGCGAGAGTTCGTTAGAGGCGTGTATTGGGCAAACATGCCCGAGTATGCAGAACTTAATAGATTGTCAGCGACGCGCGCGCTCCCCACTTGGTTTTGGAGTGGCGACACTAAAATGAACTGTTTACATCATGCCATTAAGCAATCGCTAGAGTATTCCTACGCTCACCACATCCAACGCTTAATGGTGACAGGCAATTTTTGTTTAATTTCAGGTGTAGCTCCTGACCAAGTTGATGATTGGTACTTAGGGGTTTATATCGATGCTATTGAGTGGGTCGAGATGCCAAATACCCGAGGAATGAGCCAATTTGCCGATGGTGGAATAGTAGGTTCTAAAGCCTATGCTGCCAGTGGAAACTATATCAATAAAATGAGTGATTACTGCACAAACTGTCACTATCAGGTAAAACAAAGTCACACTAACAAGGCCTGTCCTCTCAACGCTTTGTACTGGCGGTTTATGGCTCAACACTTCGATGATTTTAGTACCAATCCGCGAACTAAAATGGTTTATGCCAATTGGTTAAAAAAGCCCGTAGAGGATAGAGAGTTAATATTATCCCATGCAGAAAATCTACTCTGCCATATCGAAGAGCTATAAACATCTAGCTATATTTCTTAAGGAGATAATGATTAATGATGAAACATTTAACAACAATCGACATTGCTCAAATGCAGCAACGAAATCGAGCAAGATTAATCAATAGTCTATCAGGCTTCAAAAGCGCAAATCTGGTTGGCAGCCAAGATGCTCATGGCTGCAGTAACTTATCTATGGTCAGTTCAGTATTTCATCTTGGTGCTAACCCTGCACTAATGGGGATGATTATTCGACCTGATGGCGTTCCACGAGATACGCTAAGTAATATCAAGCAAACTAAAAGCTACACCATTAACCATGTCACATCTGAAATTTACCGCAAAGCTCATCAAACATCAGCTCGTTATGATGCCAATGTGTCTGAGTTTACTGAGGTTGGGTTAACAGAGGAATATGTTGAAGGGATCATTGCCCCTTTTGTAATGGAAAGTAAGCTTAAATTCTCACTTGAAGTCCGTGAAATGACTCAATTGATGATTAACAACACCACCCTAGTGATAGGTGAAATAAAGCACGTTATTGTTGATGCCTTGGGAATTAAATCAGATGGGTATATCGATATTGAAGCACTTGATACCATTACCGTATCTGGTCTCGATAGTTATCACCAGACAAAGCGTTTAACGCGTTTAAGTTACGCTAAACCAAACAAACACCTTGAAAAACTACCACTAAGTGGCGGCGAAGACGCCTAGTGTCTTCGCCAATTTAAATATTGTTTAAGGCTGATTTACAACACCAATAACAACGAAAGTAATAAAGTCATGCCAGCAGGAATCGCATCAGTCCATTTATCAAATTTAAAATGAAAGAAAAGCGCACCTAAAGAGGTCAATCCAAGAAGCCATGCCCCCAAAAATTGATATTCATGAAGAGAAGTCATCAAGAATAAGATTAATAGCAAGGCTCCTGTTAATTCAATCAAGCCAACAATAAACATCATGGCTCTATTTAGTCCATATTTTAAGAAAAAACTTAACTGAGTCTCAAAAATTAACTTTTGCCAACCAAGTAGCTTTATTGAGCTAGCAAATATAAAAAAAATAGCGAGTAACGTAGCAATAACTTGGCTCATGGTTCTTCTCCTGTATTTAATAAGCAGATTAAAACATTCTAAAAACAAACGATAAATGCTATTTTTTACCTAACATAAATTCCAAAATGGAATGCATATGGATAAGTATGAATCTATGCAGCTATTTATTCACACATCTCGGTCAGGAAGTTTTACGGCTGCAGCTGATGAGCTGAATCTGACACAAAGTGCTGTTAGCAAAAAAATAGCTTGGTTAGAAAAAAAATTAGGCTTTACGCTTTTTCACCGAAACAGTCGCAAAATCCAATTAACAACCCAAGGGAAAAACTACTTAAGTTATTGCAAGCAGGCACTCGATGAAATGACCTATATAGAGTCTCAGTTGAAAGGCGAGCTAAACGCAGTAATAGGTGAACTTAGGCTGTCAGTGCCAAGTGCGATGGCGACTCAAATTCTAGCGAAACCAATCAGTGACTTCATGGCTATCCACCCACAGCTAACAGTTAATATCTCTGTCAACGATCGTCAAGTTGATTTAATCGAAAGTAAGGTAGATATTGCGATCCGAGTTGCAACCCTCCCAGACTCAGGCTACAAAGCTCGGTTTCTTTTCAATAACCAAAGCATCATGTTTGCCTCTCCAAGTTACCTAAAAGATAAAGGAACCCCTAAAACTGCTGAGGAGTTAACCACACATCAATGCCTTGTCTACTCTCTAAAGGCACCATCGAATATATGGTCACTAACCGATAGTAATAACACTACAGTCAAAGTTAAGGTAAAGGAAAGGGTTAAAAGTGATAGCGCCGAAATGCTTTTAAAGATGTCCCTTATGGGACACGGCATATCAGCCCTACCCAACTGGATGGTAAAACAACACATAGATAATGGGAGACTCACGGCAATATTGGTTGATTACCAATCAATGAGCTTACCCATGTACGCCGTATTTAAAGCCGATGGCTACCAGCCATACAGAATTCAGGCATTTGTAAACTTTTTGGCCGAATACTTCCAAGATAATATCGATTAACAATCAAGGTTTGGTCGGTTTTAGGGATCCGTCAATGAGCAATAACAGCGCAACCCGAGGCTCCCCTAGCTTTAGTGACAAGCTATAGCGATGACTTTGTTCACACTTAGCCAAACCTAACAGAGATAACCGTAAACGGTGCTCACTTTATTCAAGAAGACTTCCCACAGGAAATAGGTCTAGCAACTTCAGAGTGGCTAAAAGATCTGAATATCCGTTAATACTACCAAGCATCACTGTTTAGTCGTGCGGTTCTGGCTTCTGCTAAGGTGCAATCTGTAATGTGTATTAACTCAGCCAAAGTAATATTGGAGTTAGCAGCTATCAAACGCGCAAGCTTTACCTCTAAAGGCTCCAACTTATCACTATGGCTGAGCAGTCCAGTATCAACCTTCTTAATAAGAAAGTTAAAACGACCATCTCCCTGATTTTTCAACTCAGTAGAGAAGGATTGGATCTTGATAGCTTCGCCAATCACTTCCCAGTTGCGTGAACGACGCACACGCTTGAGATCACAATCAAATTGATTCGCGATAGCTTGAGCCTGTTTAACCGCTTCACGGCCAATTCGATGAATAAGCGAGGGTAGTGAAATGGTGATATTTGGTTTCATAGTTATAGTTTTATTGAATTTAAATACTGGCTAGGAGTTAGCTTTTCAGTCTAACTGAGCAAAACCCAAGTGATAAACTACTACAACAGCCTGAATAATTAAGACTGAAGCAGAGCAGCAAAAGTGCTACAATACCACAGCAGTATAAACCAGCATCTTCTCCATTATTTAATGACAAGACTTAAAGCCTTTGCGGCTCACAATATTTTATTGAACGTACCTTGGTAACAACACCTATCAAAGACCTAGTTGTATCCAAAATATACTCATTCAATTAATGTGAGGCTTTATGTCTATATCTATTTTTATGACCCTTTTTATGGTGTCATTACTCGGTGCTATGTCACCAGGCCAGTCGGTCATTATGGTTGCAAGAAATACCCTTGCTGGTGGTAGAGCGCAAGGTATCATTACAGCTTGTGCCCACTCTATCGGAGTTGGACTCTATGCTGGACTCTCTTTAGCAGGACTTGCCCTAGTATTAAAAAACTCCCCTTTGTTTTATAACACCATCACTTACCTAGGTGCTGCATATCTGGCTTGGCTAGGTATTTGTTCTTTACGATCAAAAGGTGGAATAACCGATAAACTAAATAGCGGCAAACAAATGAGCCTTTATCAAGCTGCAAGGAGTGGCTTTGTTATCTCTATACTTAACCCTAAAATCATCATTTTCTATCTCGCATTGTTTAGTCAATTCGTGGAAAACGCAGATAGTATGGTTAATCGAATAATTATTGTCACAACACCGACGGTTCTTGATGCAGTCTGGTACATATTTATCGCCTGCATGTTATCAAAACCAACAACATTGATAAGACTAAGGCAGCACGCTCAAACAATCGATAAGGTATCAGGCATGCTACTGCTCCTCTTAGCTGGGCGCATCCTAATCAGCTAACAATCTAGAGGGTACCACTTAGCGAAGTCGAAATTGTGTCGGCTTCGCACTACTAATGTAACGCTCTATTCACTGAGCTAAATTCACTAATCAAATTTCACTCGCTTCAAACAGTAAACCCAACAAGCCCACACAACAAACCGATGACAACGCTGTCAATTATTGATAACATCCGCTGTATTACTAAGCGATAAACAGTGTATTAAAACCCCTGTTCACCTAGAGAGCACTGTCGTTTCAATCTATTGATAAGGCTCCAGCAATATCAAAATAAGCAGAGCAAGGATATTAAGATGACGAAACCAATCACACAGGTGATCATTGTCGGTGGTGGCACAGCCGGATGGATGTCGGCAGCAAGCTTAGGCAGATACGCACAGGGGAAGAATCTAACGATAACTGTGATTGAGTCATCTCAACTTCCCACTGTTGGTGTAGGTGAAGCAACAATACCTAATATCGTAGAGTTCAATCACAGTATTGGTTTGAATGAGATAGAGTTTATCAAGGCGACGCAAGCCTCCTTCAAACTGGGCATAAAGTTTGAAAACTGGAGCCAGACTTCCCCCAGCTTTTTTCACCCTTTCTCTGATTATGGTTTACCAATCAACAAGGTTGATTTCCATCAATACGTCAACCGCTTAGCTATAGAAAACTATAAACTAGAAGGGCATAAGCTAGAAGGTCATAATTTTAAGCTAGAAGATTATAGCTTCTCAAGCGTACTTGCTCAGCAGGGTAACTTTGCTCAACCTCACCCCAACCCCCCCTCTCCTCTTGCAGACTACTCCTATGCTTACCATTTTGACGCTGGGCTCTACGCCGAGCTGTTAAAATCACACTCCTTAAAGATGGGTGTCGAGCATGTAGATGCAACCATTGATCAAGTGAACCTGCATAAAAATGGGTTTATCGAGTCAGTGTCACTGCATGATGGTCGGGTGCTCGAAGCCGATCTCTTTATTGATTGCTCAGGTTTTAAAGCACTACTTATCGAGCAGGCGATGAAGACAGGTTTTGATGATTGGAGCGAATGGTTACTGTGTGATACCGCCTTAGCCGTGCAAACTAAATCAACAAGCTCCCCCAACCCCTACACTCGCTCGATAGCCCACAATAGTGGTTGGCAGTGGCATATTCCGCTGCAGCATCGTACGGGAAATGGCTACATTTTTAGCAGCCAATTTGAAAATAAAGCCTCAGCGGAGCAGAACTTACTCACCAGTCTCACTGGCGAACCCATCTCTCAAATTAGGCAGTTTTCATTCACTCCGGGGAGAAGAAAGCAGATCTGGAATAAAAACTGCTTTGCGGTAGGGCTTTCCAGCGGTTTTCTTGAGCCAATTGAATCGACCAGTATTTCGCTGATACAGAGTGCAATAGCTAAGCTATTGAGCTTTTTCCCTGATACTAGCTTCAATGAACATGATATCAATGAAGTAAACAGATTACATAACAGTGAATTGGAACATGTAAGAGACTTTATTATCCTGCACTACAAGCTAGCAAGTGGAATAGACTCCCCATTTTGGCAATACTGCCAAGAGATGAGAGTGCCTGAGACCCTGTCTCATAAGATTGACGTCTACCGTAGCCAAGGACATATCATCCTACGTGAAAATGAGTCCTTCGAAGCGGCCAGCTGGCTGACCATGTATCACGCATTTGGTGTATTACCTAACCGCTACGACCCAAGAGTAGATGCCATCCCTTTAGAGACTGTTAAGCAAAACCTAGCACAGATGAAGCACTCAATAATCAATGCTGCGAGCCAGTCTGTTAGCCATCAAACCTTTATTGATAGACACTGCAAAGCAGTGTCTCAATAGACAAGTTTAAATTTTAGGAGCTGGGCAATAGGTGCGTAAAAACTCATCATGGCTTGGCTGAGTAGCTGCGCTGGTTTGGATTGCCGTTTTGCCACTATGTAAACTTTGCTTCAATTTGTGGTAATCAATGGCATCCAATGTCGGATTATAGCCAACGGGCTCAACCCCCATACCATCAAAAACTGCATACCAACTCGTGGGCTGGAATAGCTCTTCAGTCCCAGGAATAAGCCCCCCATGAACCTTAAACAGATCAAGCTTGGCTTTTAATTTCACAGGGAGCTCCATCTGCTGACACCAGCGCCAAAAAGGAGTGTCATCCCTTTGTGTCGTGCAGTAGTGCAACACCAAAAAGTCTCTGATCTCCTCATAATCTTGACGTACTCTGCGGTTAAACTCATCACTTAATTGAGTATCACATTCAGCGGTTGGAAACAGACGCACAAATAGCGCCAAAGACTTAGAAACAAGATGAATCGCAGTGGACTCCAAAGGTTCAAGAAACCCTTGCGCTAGACCTAATGCTAAACAATTTTGATTCCACGCTTTATGGCGAACTCCTGTGGTAAAGGGGATAACTCTAGGCTCAGTAAGCGGCTGCCCCTCTATCGAACTAAGCAGAGTCTCTATCGCTTCCTCATCACTGCAATATTTATCACAAAATACATAACCATTTCCGGTTCTGTGTTGCAGTGGAATTCGCCACGTCCACCCCGCTGCTCTGGCTGTCGCTATGGTGTAAGGGGTGGTATCACCCATATTCTCAGTTTGAACCGTTACAGCTCTATTGCAGGGAAGAAATTCAGACCAATCTTCATAGCCAGTTTCTAACGCCTCCTCGATCAGCAAGCCCTTAAAACCACTACAGTCGATAAAGAAATCTCCAGCGATCTCAACGCCGCTTTGTAGCGTCACACTCTTGATTAAGCCTTTATCACTTCTGGACACAGATTCGACTAAGCCTTCTGTACGCTTTACTCCTGATTTTTCTGCAAATTTTCGTAAATACTTCCCAGCCAGAACCGCATCTAAATGCAGAGCAAATGTCGTAGAAGCCAGCGGAGTTCCTTGAGCTTCAAAGGGCAGGAAAAAACGCCCTTGCTGGGCAAGTACTGCCTCGGGAGAGTGAGCCATTAATGGGGTATCATCACCCTCTGCTTTTGATTTTAGCCAGCACTGGAAAAAGTCATGGCCATCGATTGAGCGGCCAAGCGTACCAAAAGGGTGAAAATACCCCTCACCGATAGTGTGCCAATCATCGAACTGTATTCCTAGCTTAAAACTCGCTTGAGTGTGTTTAATAAAGTCGACCAGATCGATCCCTAAGCTCTCTAAAATCGTCAGCAAAGGGGGAATGGTCGCCTCTCCTACTCCAATAACACCGATATCATCAGACTCGACTAACTCAATCTCAACCTCTGAGTGACGAAAAATATTTCCTAGTGTCGCTGCCGCAATCCAACCCGCTGTTCCGCCACCAACAATGACAAATTTTTTAATAGATTCTGGGGTCATCTGTTATTTATCCTCAATCTTGTATCTAAAACCAGTTACGCCTCATCTGCTGCAACTTGAGCGAGAAACTCAGCATGTGTCGGCGCCAACTCAACGGCGTTATCGATGCTGCTCTTCATAAAGTTCAGATGTTTTTTCAGATAACCCAGCTCCATATTCAGAGCTTTAGGACTAAAATTATCCGGCCTAAAATCAAAACCGTCATAGATCGCAAGCCAACTATCTTTACCAAAGATCTCCCAAGGGTAAGATTTGATACTACCGTCGCGGCTAAAGGCCTGCATTTTCGATGCAAGCTCCTCTGGAATAGCCATCTGCTGGCAGTAACGCCACATTGCAGAATCTGTTCGATGAGTGAGCTTGTAATGTAAAATGATAAAATCTCTTACCCGCTCATATTCAAGCGCTGTCACTTGATTAAAACGATCCCTTACCTGCTCGGTATAACTTGCATCTTTTACTGATAGCAGAATTTTCTCTATAGCAGTTTCTACCAAAGCGATACTCGTGCTCTCTAACGGCTCTAAGAAGCCTGAGGATAACCCCACAGCAATACAGTTTTTATTCCACGCTTTCTCGGCTCGGCCTGGGGTAAAACTAAACATTCTTGGCGTGTGCAGCATCTCGCCATCAAGCTGCTCCACCAGTGTAGAGGTTGCCTCATCATCTGAGATAAACTGACTCGAATAGACATGACCATTACCCGTTCTATGCTGCAGTGGGATCTTCCAAGTCCAGCCGGACTCTTGTGCTTGAGAGATTGTACGTACAATAGGATTTTCTCGCGCCTGAGTTTGCACTGCCACTGCGCGATCGCAAACAAGATAGTCACTCCAGTCTTGATAACCTGTTTTCAATGCCTCTTGTAACAGCAGCGACTTAAACCCAGAACAGTCGACAAATAGATCGCCTTCAACCAGCTCACCACTGTCAAGTGTCACACTGGCAATATTGCCTGTACTTTGCGCGACATTAACCTTCTCAACCACATTATCTTTAAGCATCACACCGTGGGCAAGTGAAAACTCTTTCATCAAGTTAGCAAACAGGGCTGCATCGAAATGAAGCGCCCAATCAAAGATATCTAACTGACTCGATGGAGTAATTGACGGCAGTACAAACTTATTATTAAGGGCAAGGGATGCCCCTAGGGAAAACTCGGAAAGTAATTCAGCCTCACCGGCTAGCCGAGCTCGGTTCCAATAGTGATGAAAATCAACCTCTTTTGTCCCCTGACCAAACAGCCCAAACGGATGAATAAAGCGGCTGCCTTTTTGCTTCCAATCCTTAAACTCAATGCCTAGTTTACAAGTGGCATTGGTCGCCTTTATCACATCAAAATCACTAAAGCCTAGCTTGCTGTAGAAACGCCTTAAGGTTGGGATTGTCGCTTCGCCTACACCAATAGTACCTATTGTAGAGGACTCAATTAAGGTTAACTTAACGGGTTTATCCTTAAAGAAATGACTCAATGCAGCCGCAGTCATCCACCCAGATGTGCCGCCTCCAACGATAACAATTGACCTTATCACCTGTTTTGAATTTTCCATCATTAGTACCACGCTGATGTGTTGTTATTATTTTATAAAGTATCTGTAAAAATCAGTATGTCATTCATTTTACACAAAAAGGCGCCGCATATGCGGCGCCTTTCATTATGTACATCAATCGATAACTTTCATCGATTAGAATGTCATGCGGGCACCTAATGTCCAACGCGCTTCATAGACATTCTGGAACGCCTTTTGAGATGAGTTTTCTAGGTAAGTTTGCTGATACTCTTCAAGAATATTAGAACCATAAACATAGAAGCTAAACATCTCATTCAGGTTGTACGTTGCACTGAAATCAAGTTGTGAGTAAGTATCTTGATACAGAGTTTGTCCACCAACACCAGCACCGCCAGTTGTGATTAAACGTGGGCTAACTGAGTTCCAAGCCAGACGTGTAGAGAAGTCCTCCTGTTCATACCAAAGTACAAAGTTGTAGGTATCTTCTGACATGCCAGGGAAAGGTAAGTCACTACCATAGACATCTTTTGCAAGATCACTGTCTTGGGTACTATCTGAGTAGGTATAGTTAGCATCTAGACCAAAGTTAGATAGTACTGGTACATCGATGAAATCATCAAAAGCCACACGAGCACCAAGCTCTAGCCCTTTAATGCTTCCGCCTTCAGCTTGTACTGGTGTAGAAAAAGGCCAAGGACCACGTTTAACACCATCATCATCAGGCTCATCGATCATCACAGTACCAGAACCAACAAAGCTCTCAATGTCGATGTTAAAGGCTGAGATAAACATCATAGAGGCATCGCCGTTATACCACTCAGCCGATACTGAGTAGTTGGTTGAGCGCCAAGGGTCTAGATCTGGGCTACCCGCTAAGCTGCCCTCTACAACACGTAAACAACCACACTCTTCATTAAATACCTTACCGACAGATTTACCGCCACCAAGTGCACCTAAATTAAGCGGCATCATGTTTTTCGCGTAGGCAGCACGCAAAATCACATCATCAGTAACCGCTGCAGCAACGTTAATCGATGGCAATACATCGGTATAATCACGCTCAGTAACCACATCTCCGATATCTGGGTTCAAACCTGAGTGGGGTAAGCTAGGCCCAACTAAGTTCTGCTTAACATACTGCTCAGTTTCCACCACTTTCACACCGAAGTTACCGCTGAAGATCCCCTCTTCAAAGTTAGCCTGTAGGAAGTAGCTAAACTCATTTAGGTTAACATCGTAGGTACGACCAGCATTTTCAACTCGCTGAACATTACCAAACACATCTTTTTGGAACTGACGTGGGTCGCGGAAGTTCTCAGGATCTATCACCCAAACACCTGGAATACCTGTGACATTACCAAAATCAGTCTGGTATGAAACACTTGTGTGCTCATCAAGACGGGTCGGTGCAAGTAGTGTATAAGGTGTCCATTCACCATCTACCATCTCACCAGCGCCATCTACACCGACACACTCATCACCATAGAATTGGTCAACGGCTTTCCACTGTGCAATATCACACCCACCACCAAATTCAGAGGTATAGGTAAATTGGTCATGGTCGACCTTACGCTCTTCATAACGAACACCGAAATCAACACTCGTGATAAATGGCATATCATCAAACGCGTAGTTCCAAGCAGTACTAAAGGTGTTGATCTCACCAACATCATCGGTATTACCTTCAGAGGAGAACGCACCAACATGGTAGGAGTCGAGGTCTGACATATAGTCACCTACAGAGCGCATCCCTTTACCGCCATTAACCATCTGGTTAAAACCGGAGAAGTGAGGATGCTCACCGCGAGCATCATAGTTCAGCATAAACTGATCTTGAATGCCTTGAGAGTATTGTGCGAAACATCCACCTTGGTCGCCCACAATCTCTTCGCCATTATTACAGTAACTGGCAGGTGCAAGACCACCAGGACCGGTAACAAGTGTTCCTTGGTCAATGCTTAAGATATCACCTTCACCATAAGCGTGACGCATTGAAGCTTCAGCTTTAGCGCGTGTCATACGCACGCCACCTGTAAGCGCTCCGCCATTGTCGTAATCAAGCTGCAGGTTGTAGTTCTGCGACTCCTCTTCATTGATATTAACCTGAGTAAACGACTGCATACGGTAAGACTTCATATCGAACGCATTAACGCCACGCCACTCATTGCCATCATCATCGGTAAAAGGAGCATCGTCGGTAAAACCATCGCTTGGGAAGGCATAGTCATTGAATGACTGCCAGCGGTTATTTTGCGAGAAACCACTACGATTATTAAAGCGTTCCTGCTTAGAGTAGAACGCATCAGCCGTTAAGGTGAAGCCTTCACCTAAGTCTGCTTGAACAGAGAGCTGGAACGCATCACGGTCGCGCTCCTCCTGCTTATTAAATGCAGCAAAGCCTTGTGGTACAACGTGGCGAATATCACCACTGTTAGGACCAGCGCCCCAAGTGTGACTGTTATTTGCTGCACCGATACCACCATCTTCAGAGGTATCAAAATATCCATTATAATCTGTGGCTAGCGTCGCTTGCTGCTTTGCTGCAGAAAATAGCACACCAAACTTGTCATTATTGAAGCTAACAAGCCCATTGAAATTAGGATCTGTCTCTTCACTGATTGAACCTTGACTCGCTTCAGCTGCGGCATTAAAAGTCCAGCCTGTATCCATATCGAAAGGACGACGTGTTTTTAGATCTACAGAGCCTGAGATACCTTTAGCACTGCGGCTAGCTTCAGCACTCTTAAATACTTCAAGACCAGAGAAAAGCTGTGCAGGAAGGTCGCCAAAGTTAGCGCCAGAGGTGTCGATGGTCGTCGCACTTAAGAAAACCTCACCATTCATTGTGGTGCCAACTTGAGGCAAACCACGAATGGCTATCGTACCGCCTTCACCAGCAGAGCGGGTGATCTGAACACCAGTAATACGTTGCAGTGAATCAGCAATGGTGACATCTGGTAGTTTACCGATATCTTCCGCTGTGATGCCATCAACTTGCGATGTGGCAAAACGTTTTTGGTTTATGCTGGCTTTAGAACTGGCTCGAATACCAGTAACTTCAATGATCTCAATATTATCATCAGCATTAGTCTCTTCGGCAGCAATCGCAAGCGAAGGTGAGCTACTGGTCAAAACAACGGCAATACTCGTTGCTAGAACGCTTTTCTTAAAATTAGTACGTCGCATTTCAAGTCCCTTAATATAATTTCTTATCGTTATGTTACTCATGCCCACTTCCTTGCTGGAAATGACAACGCTGTCATAAGTAGTTCAAATACTACACAATGCGCAACAAGATCTCTACATCTAATTAACCCAAAAGAGCTAGAATGAGCACAAGATGCTGATACTAAAAAGCTAAACACAAATGATAATACGAATATACACAACATCTAAAAAATTGATTTAAATCAATTTTTATAATATTCGATGTGACTAGGTATTGAAATTGACCGAAGGAAAAATGGTTAGAATAGTATTGGTTTATGTGAGAATAGTACTTGTTGCAAACTTTAACATTATTAACAAACATAGTGATTGATGAGTAAGTTTACATCCAAAACTTATCTATTTTGCCACTCTAATCCCTATGTAGAGAGGCTTTTGTCAGTCAAACAATCTAGCTTAGCGCTGCTTTGAAACGCAGCAATAGAGAGTCACATAAAAGTTCTACCGGCATATTTAACACGAACATGTTCTATAGCCCCACGTTTTTGCATCGTGATAAACAAGCTATGTCCATCCTCTCCACCAAATGCGACATTAGTCGGATGCTGTCCCTTAAGTCTGATCTCTTCAAGCAGTTCGCCACTCGCAGAGACAACAGCAACAACACCGGCTCCATAACGGGCAATGTATAAATTGCCGTGGATATCGGTGCGCATTCCATCCAAGCCATGATCTGCAAACTCAATCAACAAGCGTTTATTGCTGATCTCACCTTGCATATTTAGATCATACACCCAGACTTTTCGTTGAACACTTTCATTCACATAGAGCCTTTTATTATCTGGGCTCACTTCAACACCATTTGTTGTGCCCATGTCAGACTCTAACAGTTGAGTCACTCCATCGGTGTCAATACGCCATAACTGACCAGAACTATTCGACCAATTAGGATCACTGGCAAAGAGAATACCTGAATCCATCATTGCAATATCATTAGGTTGATTCATCTTTGGCTGATGGGAGAAAACGTAAGCGACCTCAGTGCCAGCGTCCACTCTTAGAATGTTATGGCCCGCATAATCGGCTATATACATATTATCTTGTTTATCAAAGCGGATCCCATTACCCACTGAGCCTTCGGGTAAAGTCATAAAGTGTGAAGCTTTGTGCTGAGCCGTCACCTTGCCTATTGTCCCCTCTTTGGCGAAATTAACCGCAAATAGCTCCCCCTTGCTATTTACTGCTGGCCCCTCAACACCAGAAGTAAAAACCTGATCTTTAACCCAGTCTTCACTATGACGTTGATCCGCTAAGAGTGTGCCCATTGGACTCAATAACAACAATGCTATGCAGCTTAGAAAACTGACGCCTTTCATAAAATCCCCTTTACTATTCGATAATTAAAATGTTGACCACAAATAGACAACGCTGTCATTATTTAGTCAAAGTTGCAACTCAAACTGAGTCAATTTGCAACCTAATCCCGCTGAAATGGCAAAGAGCATGGATAATTGAGTAGATCTAAAAGGAGTTAATTCGATGTGGCAACAACTGGTAATTTTTCTAAATAGTGTCCTCTTGGTGTCAGTTTGCATAAATGCAAATGCCAAACCTATTAATATTATGCCGCTTCCAGCCGAGCTAAAAATAGCTCCCGACTCAACTCATTTTCATATCTCTCCAGCGCTATCATTTGCCACCTCTGGTATCCCTGATAACAATGCGCTGCAATTTAAACAAACCATGCAAGAGCTCTTAGCAGCCAGAATCCAAACGAATTTAACACTCAACTCCATCAATGACGATGTCAAAAGTAGTGATAAGCCAGATGTTCTAGTTAAACTGACGCAGCAACCACTAAACCGTCCACCTCAACTCGGTGATGATGAAAGTTATGAGCTAGATATCAGCTCAACACAGCTCACCCTTATTGCTAGCAATGAGCTAGGTATCAAACATGGGCTTAACACTCTCAGCCAGCTACTACTAACGACACCGCAGGGGATAGGTAAAGCAGATATCCCTGCGATCGTGATAAAAGATAAACCTCGTTATCCTTGGCGCGGCTTGCTGATTGATAGTGTGCGTCACTTTATGCCAATTGAAACCATTAAGCGTCAACTCGACGGTATGGCTTCGGCAAAGCTCAATGTTTTTCATTGGCACCTAACTGACGATCAAGGCTGGAGGATCGAATCAAAAATCTACCCAGCACTGCATCAAAAGGCATCTGATGGAAAGTTCTATACTCAAGCTGAGATAACCTCGATTGTTGAGTACGCCTCTCACAAAGGGATCCGTGTAGTGCCAGAGTTAGATCTACCAGGGCATGCTTCAGCAATCGCGGTGGCCTATCCAGAGTTAATGAGCGCAGAAGGCCCCTATGAAATGGAGCGGCAATGGGGGGTATTTGAGCCTATTCTCGATCCTACAAACCCCGAGGTTTATCAGTTTATCGATAAACTAGTCGGTGAGTTGACCACTCTTTTTCCCGATCATTACTTGCATATAGGCGGCGATGAGGTCCCACCGACTCAGTGGCTCAATAATGAAAGTATCACAGAGTATATGCAAAAGAATGCGTTGCTTAATGCAGAAGATCTTCAGGCACACTTTAATCAAAAAGTGAATAAGATCTTGGCTCAACACAAACGATTTATGATGGGCTGGGATGAGATATTTCATCCTAAATTACCTTCAGATATATTGGTACAGTCATGGCGTGGGCTCGACTCACTTTCGCAAATTACCGCCGCTGGATATCAAGGCTTGCTCTCAACAGGCTTTTATATCGATCAGGCACAATATACTGACTATCACTATCGCAATGACCCACAAAGTGAGCCCGCCCCCTTAGTAGCCTTATTGCCCGCAGATGTTCAGGGCGAGGTATGGCAATTTACTATGCCAAGGTATAAAGGCTCTCCTATTCATGGTGAGTTATTGATTGTTCACGATAGCCAACCCTATGCTTACCTGAGCCTCAACGGGAAATTATCCAAAAAAGTCAATAAACTCATACTCTCAGAGAATAAGATTGAGTACCGTATAGATACCTGGATGGGGCCAACCACAGCGGAGTTCACCATATCGAACGACACTGTTTTAGCCGGGCACATATTTGTCGGCAACACGCTTTACCCAATCACAGGACAACGCTCAGCGCTAGCTCAGGCAAGTCAGTTAACTAAAGCAAAATTAAAACAAGCTCCTGTAGAGCTCATTGCTGATCATAATAAGGTTTTAGGTGGTGAGGCGACGATATGGTCTGAGCTTATCACCCATGAAAATATCGACATCAGAGTCTGGCCACGACTATATGCTATCGCTGAGCGTTTGTGGTCGCCAAAAGAGCTCACCGATAGTCAAAATATGTATCAACGTTTAGCTTCAATAAGCAGCTATAGCCAGCGCTATATCGGCCTTGAACATAAACAGCAGCAACAGCAAGGGCTACAAAACTTAGTCGCTCAAAATAGCGACATATCGCCTTTACAACTGCTGGCTGAAACGGTGGAACCTGCACACTACTACACTCGCCACCACCTCAAATTTCAAGCCAATGAGTATCATCAGCAAGCGCCACTGAATCGATTTGTGGACTACCTTGATGTTGAGAGCCTGCCATTGATTTTTTTACATCAAGGGTTAGCGAAGGCAAAAGATAAGGAGAGTCTAGAGTTCGCCAATGCTCTAAATCTGATTGAGACAGCACTGCTAAAGTGGCAAAAAAATCAACCAAGGTTAAAGCAACTCATTGACCAATCGCCCAAGTTACACAGTATCAAGCAGGTAGCAGAGCTAAATGATAAAACCCTCAACTTAGGCATCGAACTAGTTAAACTATGCCGCAACAACAGCTTAACTGAACTTAGTGCCCTAGATGATGAGTTAATCTCAATCTTGTCTTATAAAGGAGAGGTTGTCCTAGCATCGGCTCACTTGCTACGCGAACTGATAAGGAGATGTCGCTAAGCCTTCTTGAAAGTACAACAAAACAAGAGGCTTAGCGATAACAGATCAGGCTGTGGGCTGCTCCTTAATGAAATCAACAAAGAAGGACTTTAAGGTTTGCTTACTCTCATCGTCGAGAGACTGGCCATCTTTATCTGAAACAAGAAAGACATTATCGACCTGCTCACCCACTGTAGTGATTTTGGCCGAGTGGATATTGAGCTCAAACTGCCTGAATCCATTACAGAAGTGGCTCATAAATTGTGGATTATCCAGAGCCGTCACACTAATCAAGGTTCTGTCTTTTTTGCGCGAATGCAAAAACTCCACTTTAGGCTCACTGACAAATGAGTCCAAGTTACTGTTAAGGCGCTGTTTAGAGACCTTCTTATTCTGAAATAACACCTGCTCCAGCTTCAGCTTAATACTTTCACGTCGACCAGCAGTACGTATAGGGTGCTGGTCATAATCGAGTATTTTTAACGACTCCACCACGTAACCATCTTTTGTCTTAGAGATATTAGCTTGCTGCACAGAGATCTGCAGCGATGCTAAAGTGTTAAACAGGGTAACAAACAGACCCGGTTTATCCTTCATATAGACAAATAGATCACTACAGCCCTTAGTGCTGCCCTCATCCAATAAAATAAGTGCATGCTCTGCTGGGTACTGGATCATAGCTTGGGAGTAACGAGCAATATCGCTGGGTTGAGCATTACTAAAAAATGATAAAGGCAGGCGTTTCCAGAGCAGTTTAATCTCTTCGGAAATTTCACTCATCCCCATCAACTCTAGGGCTTCATTCTTATGTTCACGGACAATTGTTCGCTGCTCTAACACGTTTTCTAAGCCATTACGTAGGGCAAAGCTTATCGACATATATAGATCACGAAGTAACGTGGCCTTCCAATTTGTCCACAGATCATCATTGGTTGCTTTAATATCCGCAACGGTTAAACAGTAGAGAGCATCGAGTCTGGCTTTAGTTCCTATGGTTTTAGCAAGGTTCTTCACTTCCGAAGGATCATAAATATCGAGTCGTTGTGAGGAGAGAGATAGCAGCAGATGATTCTGCACTAACCAGGCAATAACTTTAGCTTGAGATGGTTTCAATTCATGAAACTTGGCAAACTGCATCGCATCAACCGCGCCCAACTCACTATGATCGCCACCACGACCTTTGGCGAGATCATGGAACAGTGCAGCTAACAGTAGCACCTCTTTATTCTCAATCGCTTTGTAAACCGCACTAGGTTGTACAAGCGAGGCCGACTCAGGCTTGTCTTTTAAGGAGTAGAGGTTTTTAAGTAATTTATGAGTATGCTCGTCAACGGGGTAAACATGATAAAGATCGAACTGCATCTGCCCTACGATCTCACGCCATTGGGGTAGATATGAGGCTAGAACACCATGTTTAAGCATTAATGATAGTGCCAGCCCCATCCCTTCTGGATGGCGAAATAGAGAGATAAACTCCTTCCGACAACGATGAAAATCTTGTAGATCCCCAAGCAAACGGCGTCTTACTTGACGGATCAAACGAATCGTTTGTGGTGAAATACCATCAATATCATCTGCATTTTCTGCAATATGAATAAAGAGTGCCATCAGCTGAGTACGGTCAACAAAAACATCATCATGGCGTGCATTAATGAGTCGGCTATTTATCTCAAAATGTTCATTTAACAGGGTCGTCTTTTTATCAGTTTGCGCTAAAAGCTCATCCTTAAAATAGAGCAGTAGCATCTGGTTAAGTTCGCTAATTCGCCTCATAGCACGGTATAGCTGACGCATCATCTTTTCGATAGCCAGGTGACTGTTGTCGCCAAACCCCATAAGGCGCGCGACATCACTTTGCAAAGAAATAAGCAGACGATTTTCAGAACGCTGCGCTGCAGCATGCAGTGCCCAACGAGTTCGCCAAATAAAGTTCTGTGATTCTAGCAACTCCGAGTACTCATCAGAGGTAAAGAAACCAAAGCGCCTTAAAGCCGCCATATCTTCAGCGGAAAAATACTTACGGGTAACCCAGATAAGGGTTTGAATATCGCGCATTCCCCCTGGGCTATTTTTTAAGTTTGGCTCTAGGCTAAAAGCACTGCCTTGGGCTTTTTGGTGGCGCTCATCTTGCTCAATCACCTTTGCATTAAAAAAGGCTTCACTGCTCCAGAGATTATCGCCATATAGTCGACTTAACACCTCTTCAGCATGGGATTTTGGACCCGTTAAGTGACGCATCTCGAACAGTGAGGTCGCGGTAGAGATATCCTCTTTACAGGCTTTATCTACCTCACTCAATCCCAATACACTATGACCAAGCTCTAAACCAAGATCCCACAACTGGGTAAAGAAAAGACCAATTTGAGACTCCTCTTGGGGCGTGAGCGTTTGGGAGAAAAGTACACAGATATCGATATCAGAATGAAGATGTAGGGTTTGACGGCCATAGCCACCAACGGCGTTGAGAGAGATATTGTCGGAGGTTAGCTCGGCGCACTCCCATAGGTGAAGCAGCAGAGTATCAAAGAAATCGGCACGTAACTTTACAATTTCATCAATAGCAATATAGGTAAAGTTATCATTAAAGTAGTTGTCAGCATCTTGAATTATTTTTTTATAATCACTAATGCTCATTTTGGAACTGAATTGAGGCGATATATCTGAGTCTGACATGCTTCTCCTGTGGTTGTTTACATAGGGAATAACTAAGGTTTCTTAATGAATCAAACCGTTATGTAATGGCCTTTGTATGACAAATAGGGTAGATGATCTCAATAGACATTACAAATAAACAACACCCCATGAATCTTATCAGAGCCAGTAAATGAGCCTGTTAACCTCATCATTAACCATTATAGAAATGCTCCACACAAACAAAAATTAAAACTTACTACGTATATTTTAGTTTAAAGAAGTGTAAAACCACTTTAATAATATTTATATCACTATAAAAATGGTGTTGCGCATATTTAAAACAGGTAAGGGTTTACACACTAACAATGAAGGAGGGCTTTATGTTTACTCCCACAAAACTACTTAGACAACTTGCTATATTTAGTATCACCTTAACGCTTGTAGGTTGCTCTACAACCTCGATAGCCAACGATAAACAATGGACTTTGGATGCTGCAGAGATCAACACCTCGACATTAAACAGCACTATTGAAGAGGCAATTGCCTACCTTAAAATAGCTGAAAACAAAAACAGTATCGCTACTATAAGCTTACCAGCAGGGGAGTTTAACCTCTCCTCCAATCAAAATGAGCCTGGGACATTGGTATTCAGTGGCCTTGAAACCGGAAACAATGGAAAGCTACTTTTCAAAGGTAAGGGACGCAGTAAAACAACATTAGTATTTAGTGACTTTGAACAGATTGCCGTATACGGAAAAATGACTCAAGGACTAACACTGCAAGGGCTGCACTTTACCCGTGAACATTACTCAGCGACTCAGGGAGAAGTGGTCAGTACATCACCTGGCGAGATCATTATCAAAATCCACAAAGGTTTCCCTAAACCTGATTTTCTCTGGCGTTACCACGATATGGGACATTACCTTAAACGTGCAACCAACAGCCAAAGCAATCCGAAAATTATTCAACAAGCAAATAAGCAGGTCAAATACGGTTACCGCAGTGGTTCAGCCTATCCTCCTGAACACGTTAAAGGCCTTCAGTGGAGATTTCACCTTGCCAACGCTAATCAAGATTTAGCAGATAATGGCTATACCAGAGGCAGCTATGTTGCGATTAAAGCAAAAAAATCCGCCTTTCCCTATAGCTTTAAAGGTGGAGAGCGACTCACTATGGACAATATTAAATGGACCCACAGTACCAGAGGCATTATCAGGGGGACAAAGGATAAAACGGGCAATCAAGTTGCCATTAAAGATATCACCATCAGCAACTGTAGAATGGTGAGAGCTGCACCAATTTTTGATCAAACGCCAATACTTTCAGCCAGCGGCGGCGGTATTCAACTAAATCAGCCCAATGATCTGCCCGCAACCAATATCTTAGTCAGAAATTGCATACTGGACTCAAGCGGAGACGACAATATCGCACTATTTAATGTCGATGGAGTGAAGCTTGAAAATATCACCAGTAAGAACGCCTTCGCACGAAGCATACTCATCACAGATAAAGCCAAAAATGTATGCGGGACTAATATCAAGGTAATCAATGGTGTGATTGAAAATGATAAGCATCAGGCAGTGACAATTCCCGCTTGCCCATAATGCTCACTCATATCTCACAAGCAGCAGGTAAAACAAACTGTGGCAGGTAGTGATTTGAGATAGAATATCTGGCCACCCAAGATATGAGTGGCGCCTTCAATATCTGCCTTAATAGCAGCTATCTTTAACGATAGAAGGCTTCAACCGTGCCTTTAATTGTCATCAAAAGTGGCTGGCCACGACGATCTAGCGCTTTAGATGATGGCACTTTAACCCAAGATTCACTGATGCAATACTCTTCAACATCAAAGCGCTCTTTACCGTTCACTTTAATGCCAATATCGTGTTCAAAAATTGCTGCCACATGGTGTGGGCTACGAGGATTAACCGAAAGACGATCCGGTAAAGTTGGTTGTGATGTTGTGTCGTTCATGGTGTGACCCCAAATATAGAGTTGGAAATTGGAATAAAAAAATGTGCGCTATTGTAGGCAATACGCGGCTTATGCTCAAGAACAAGAATCACAAATGTTGATTACTTCCCTAAGCCATAGCCCATCACAATTGACTCCAAACCATCATAAAAACATAGCGAGAGTTAAAATAAAACCTAGAGGTTGATTTATCACTATTCTAAATAGAAAATAACTTCTAGTTCGCAATTTATTCAGTGGCATAGAACAGGAGTCTGTAAAAGATGATGACAAAATGGGACGTACGTTTTCTACAGATGGCTGAGCTCGTAGCATCTTGGAGTAAAGACCCCTCAACTCAAGTGGGCGCGGTGATCACCGAAGATAACCGTATAGTCTCTTTAGGCTTCAACGGCTACCCCCACGGGATCTCCGATAGTGCAGAAACAGATAATCGAGAGATGAAGCTTCTCAAAACCCTGCACGCAGAGGAGAACGCCATTCTTTATGCTAAGCGAGATCTCAGCGGCTGCGAAATTTGGGTGACTCACTTTCCCTGCCCTAACTGTGCAGCTAAGATCATCCAAACAGGATTGACAACAGTACACAGTCCACAACCTAGCGAAGACTTCCTGTCACGCTGGGGTGACAAAATAAAGATTAGCCAAGATATGTTCGACCAATCAGGCGTTAAAGTCGACTGGATGCAGGTCGGCAAATAAATTCAGTCTTGAACATAAAGAAGGACGCCCAAGTGGCGTCCTTTTTCATTTCGTATACTTATTGCTTAACGAAACGTTATGGCCTAAATCAAGCCAAGGGAATGTTACGGCTTGTGGTTACCTGTTAACGCAGTGGCTAAACAAACTTACCCACTCAGTACATCGCATCAAAGCGATAAAGGCTAAGTAAGCTACAAATTAAGGCTGTACATAAATATCTAAGACAAAGCCAGTAAACCATGTTGGCTCGCTACCACATTGGCAACACTCGTCATTCTGTCTTTTATCGCCTGTTCAATGCCAACACCATCCTCAAGCAGATCATCAACCGCTATAAAGGCAATCGTCATTAAATGGCTGCTCTGATAGTGATACGCATAACCCTGCTTCACGACCCAACTCTCAGCACTTTCATTACTATCCGCTCCAGTAGCTGTGATCTGTTGTACTTTCTCATCCAATGACCTGACCAAAGTAAAATCAAAAGAGAGGATAAAATCTTCATTACCGTACCAATCCGCTTTTAGCGCTTGAAAATTGATCCACATCTCCAGCTTCATCAACAGGGGCTTAAGCGCACTTGAGAATTGGCCATCGGCCGCTATCGTAATGGGAAGATCTTCCTGCATATCACTCTTTTCCTTTGCTTTGTCGTAAAACGTAAACCTTGAACTGCTTCTCACACTCAAGATAACGTTAGAGTCTGCGACTTAACAACCACAGATGCAACCACAACAATGACATAGCACCAAGGAACTCGCTATTAAACAGCGGCATTGTTTACACATGGAGGACCACTGAAAGGGTCATTAGAACAGGTATGCTAACGCAACAGCGTAAACTAACTTAAAAACAGCCAAAAAAGACTGGATTAACATAAATGCAAACTTAATTAACCCTAACTTCGCACAAAAAAACACAAAAAAAAGAAACTTAAACTATAATAAACAACATCTTGAGGCTACACCTCGTTATTTCCGAGGTATAGAGTAAGAATATCCGAGTTTACACTAACTAGCCATTTACTCTTAACTGGTAAAAATCGAAGAGAAAGGATGCCGAACAATTAATATACGAGTTATTAGTATATTAGTAGGAAAAATAGCTAAGCTCATAGTATGTTAATTCTATGATCAGGTAACAATTAGCTATACAGGCAGCTGAAGATCCATCAGAGTCAATATCTAGAAGTTTAGGTGTGTATCAGCATAAAAAATAACAATAAAGAGATTATGCTTGCCAATAACATATAACTATTTTGCTTTAGATACAGTTATGACAATCGGATAAGTCAAATTATAACAAGGGGTTAAAATGAAAAGCAGCCAAATATTACTAGTACTAACATTAGTTTTACCCTTTTCCTTACTTGCTGCCCCAACAGATCTGACCAATGAAGAAAGAGTTGTACTTGAATCTTGTACATCGCTTAACAATACAACTAAAGAGCTCACAGCTGCCCCTTGTGTTTACTACGTCAGAGGATTTCTAGCTGGTTCCCTAAGCACAAAATCAACTTTTATCGTGCGTGAAACATCAGGTGAGTTTCTCGATAGAGCCTATCGAACTAGAGTGGGCAAGCAGACTTCGGAAGAGCAACCGATCCAATTATGCTTACCTAAAGATAAAAATATTGAACAGTTAACCCAGCGCCTCATTGAGCATTTTTCGCCCCCTATCGAGTCGATGGAAGCACTACACACACAGATTTCAGATGCACTCGGCGTGGAACTACCATGTTCGTAACCAACAGAATATAAGTATTCAATTTAATAGCGAAGCCATGTATCAGCCCTAGTCAACCCAATAACTCATGAGTAAAAGTGAGAAAATGACAATGAATGATGATAAATCAACGTTCGAAGAGAGAGCGAAGTATTTACCGAGCCATACACTAAGTCTCAGTGTAACCCTGTCTCTCTTTTGGTGGATAAACTCAAATTACGGCAACCTACTTCTGCTGTCACTCGGAGCCTCTTCTATCCTGCTCGTTATCTATATTGCATACAGGATGAACGTAATCGACCATGAGTCTCAGCCAATTCACCTTTCAATAAAAATTCCAGGCTACCTGCTATGGCTAACCAAAGAGATAGTCCTTGCAAATATCTCTGTGGTCAAGCACATCTGGCTTGGTAATAGCAGCATCTCCCCCACCCTTGAAACGATAGATGCCAGTCAACACACAGATCTGGGCAAGGTTATTTACGCCAACTCCATCACCTTAACGCCGGGGACAGTCACTGTGGATTTAGTAGATGACCGAATGACCATACACTCATTGATCAAAGAAAATATCGATACTTTAAAAGCCGGCGAGATGGATAGCCGAGTAACTGAATTGGAAAAATAATGTTAGCTGCCGCCACAATTGCAATTCTCGTCGTTATGTTGCTAGCTATTGCTCGCTGCATCATCGGCCCGACTCTGTACGATCGCATATTAGCCTTCAACATGTTTGGTACCAAAACGGTACTGCTGATCTCAGTATTAGGCTTTTTAATGGGACGACCAGAGTTCCTCGACATCGCGCTCGTCTATGCCCTGATTAATTTTATCAGTGTCGTAGGCGTATTGCGCTTTTCTGACTCCGCCGAGTTCAAGGTTACCCCCTATGAACGCCAATCAACCAAGGAGGGTGAGGAATGAACCTCTTTCTCGAAATCAGCAGTGGACTTTGCCTACTTATTGGCTGCTTCCTCTGCTTTTCAGGTGGTATAGGGATTTTACGTTTTCCTGACTTTTACACCCGCATGCACGCAGTGAGCATCACAGATACCTTAGGTGCAGGCTTAGTGTTATTAGGATTAATGCTGCAAAGTCCCGACGGTTTAGTACTCATTAAACTAATACTAATTTTACTGTTCACCCTATTTATCAATCCGTCAGCTAGCCATGCATTAGCTAAAGCCGCACTGCATAATGGCCTGTCACCGCAAGAAGATAAGGGGACAAATAAAGGAGGGGACAAGCCATCGAAACTTTAGTTGATATCGTACTGTTAACCTTTCTGGTGGTCATAGCCATCGCAATTGTCCGCACTAGAGATCTATTAGCGGTCGTCATGTTAACCGGGATCTATGGCTTACTCTCTGCCAACTTCTTTGTGGTACTTGATGCGGTAGATGTTGCCTTTACCGAAGCCTCTGTTGGGGCTGGAATATCTGGTTTGTTGATGCTGACGGCCATAACCATGACAGGGCGAAAAGAAGCTCCTAGACGTCATAAACCATTTCTTGCACTCTTTGTAGTACTCGTCACTGGCAGTATGCTGATCTACGGCACCATGGATATGCCCTATTTTGGTGCCGTTGACGCCCCAGTTCATCAACATGTTGCACCTCGCTATATTCATCAATCAATGGAGGAGGTTGGTGTCCCCAATATTGTTACTGCGGTTTTAGGCAGTTATCGTGCATTCGATACTTTAGGGGAAGTGGCGGTTATCTTTACCGCAGGTATAGGTGTGCTCTCTTTGCTGTCACTGCCTCGTCGCCGCAGGGCCGTCAAATCTGATGAGGCAACGGTAGAGCAGATGCATGAGCGCCATATGGTGCTTCGTATTGTAAGCAAGGTTCTTATTCCTTTCATCTTGCTGTTTGCTCTCTATGTGCAATTTCATGGCGACTTCGGTCCCGGTGGCGGCTTCCAGGCCGGTGTGATATTCGCAGCAGCGATTATTCTCTACACCATGTTATTTGGTTTAGAAACCGCTAAGAAGGTGTTTAACCCGTCGATAATCCAGCTGCTCGCAGCGGTTGGATTGCTGATCTACGCCTGCGTTGGGGTGGTATCCATGCTCAATGGCGCCAACTTCTTAGATTATAACGTGCTGGCTGATGACCCAGTTGCAGGTCAACATATAGGGATCTTGCTGATTGAATTAGGGGTAGGTATTACAGTCGCAGCAGTGATGTTGAGTATCTTTTTTAACTTTGATGGTCGCAGACAAGCACAGCAACACTGCACAGAACAAAAAGGGGAGCATGATGTTTCTCGGACTCTATAACTATTGGATCGTAGTACTCTTGATGATGATTGGTTTTTATATCGTTATCGCCCACGGAAATTTGATAAAGAAACTAGTCGGACTGACTATTTTTCAAACCTCAGTGTTTATTTTTTATATCAGTGTCGGCATGGTCGAGCGCGGCAGCGCACCGATTTTGGCAGAGGGGATTAGTGATTACTCTAACCCGCTACCCCATGTATTGATCCTAACTGCCATTGTGGTGGGGATAGCCACCACCGCACTTGGACTGGCACTGGCCGTCAGAATCAAAGAATCCTACGGCAGTGTAGAAGAGGATGAGATCCAAAGACAGGATCAGCTTAACGAGGATAAATCATAGTGTTAGCTCACCTACCTATTTTGCAAGTCGTGCTACCACTAATGGCTGCGCCGTTATGCTGGTTTTTAAATCGCTCGAAGCTAGTGTGGATGTTTGCCTTATTGGTCTGTGCTGCCACCAGTGTCAACAGCATACTGTTACTGATAGAGGTCATGAAATCTGGCCCTATTATCTATGAGTTAGGTGGCTGGGAGGCACCTTGGGGAATAGAGTATCGTATCGATCAACTTAACGCCTTCTTACTGCTCATCATCTCCACCATAGGCACTGTGGTGTTGTTTGCTGCTCAAACAAGCATCCAAAAAGAGTTAGATGAAGACCGTCATACCCTATTTTACAGTCTCTATCTGTTGTCCTTAACCGGCATGTTCGGCATTGTGGCGACTGGTGATGCATTTAACGTATTCGTATTTTTAGAGATATCTTCACTATCTGCCTATGCCTTAATCGCCTTAGGCAGAGACAGACGAGCATTATGGGCTGCCTACCAATACCTGATAATGGGCACCATTGGTGCCACCTTTATTCTGATTGGTATCGGCATGCTCTACCAGATGACTGGCACGCTCAACATGAGCGATTTGGCCACTCGACTAGTCGATGTTGGCCACACCCGCACGGTATTTGCAGCATTTGCCTTCTTAATCGTCGGGATCTGCTTAAAGCTGGCACTGTTCCCACTTCACCTGTGGTTGCCCAATGCTTATGCCTATGCGCCTTCAATCGTAACCGCATTTTTAGCGGCCACCGCAACTAAGGTGGCGGTGTATCTGCTGATCCGCTTTACCTTTACCGTATTCGGCATCTCTTTCTCATTCACCACCCTGCCCCTGCAGAGCATTTTGATGGTGCTAGGTCTTATGGGGGTATTTGCCGCCTCTATCACCGCGATATATCAGCAAAATGTTAAGCATATCTTGGCCTACTCGAGTATCGCTCAAGTGGGCTATATGATTATCGGTTACTCCATCAATACCAGCACTGGGGTAATGGCAAGCTTACTGCACCTGTTTAACCACGCCTTAATGAAGGGGGCGCTCTTCTTAGCGTTAGGCGCAGTAATGTACCGCATCGGCAGCGTGCAGCTCAGTCAATTCCAAGGGCTGGGACGACAGATGCCATTGACCATGTCAGCCATTGTTATCGGCGGGTTGAGTCTGATTGGTGTGCCATTAACCGTAGGCTTTGTCAGTAAATGGTATCTGCTTATCGCCAGCGTCGAAGCAGGCATGTGGCCTGTGGCTGTACTGATTCTATTAGGGTCACTACTGGCGATTGTGTATATCTGGCGTATTGTGGAAACTGCCTATTTTAGGCCACCACTTCCAGGGCGTGAAGCGGTCAAAGAAGCACCTTGGACCTTCCTTGGCCCTATTTGGCTCCTCGTTATCGCTAACATCTATTTTGGTATCGATACTCGTCTGAGTGTGCAGGTCGCACAGGCGGCTTCTCAAAGTTTGTTTGGAATTAACCCATGAATCTTTCTTTGGCGCTGATGTTACAGCTAACTATCCTATTGCCGCTGCTGGCAACCTTTGCAATAGCAGTAACGGGACAGAAACCTAATCTTCGTGAAGCGGTCACCATAAGTACCAGTCTGGCGGTGCTTTACTGCGTGGTCAATCTCTACCAAGCACTCAATGCCGGAGCCAGCATTAGCGTCTCATGGTGGGCACTTATGCCCGGTTTAGAGATAAGCTTTGTTGTTGAACCACTGGGTATGTTGTTCGCACTTATTGCCAGCTTTCTGTGGCTTATCACCACCATTTACGCCATCGGCTATATGCGTGGGCATGGAGAAGAGAACCAAACCCGTTTTTACATCTGTTTTGCGTTGGCGATTAGTGCAGTAATGGGGCTCGCCTTTTCGGCGAACTTATTTACCCTGTTCATCTTTTACGAAGTGATAACGCTATCAACCTACCCGCTGGTTACCCACGCGGGTACCGAAAAAGCTAAGCAAGGTGGCAGGGTCTATCTGGGTATCTTACTCAGCACTTCTATCGCTTTTTTCCTACTGGCCATCATCTTGACCTGGTTTGTCAGCGGTAGCCTTGAATTTAAAGCGGGCGGTGTGTTTGATGACAATGTCAATACCACAGTCGCAGGCGCTATCTTAGTACTGTTTGTATTTGGTATAGGAAAAGCGGCAATAATGCCATTTCATCGTTGGTTACCAGCTGCGATGGTGGCACCAACACCGGTCAGTGCCCTGCTCCATGCCGTGGCGGTAGTAAAGGCAGGGGTATTTACGGTACTTAAGGTCTGTATCTTCATTTTTGGACTCGACCTACTGCCTAAGTTACCCACCACTGAGTTTTTACTATATTTAGCAGCCATTTCGGTGCTATTAGCCTCTATTGTGGCCATGCGACAAGACAACTTAAAAGCCAGATTAGCCTACTCGACGGTGAGCCAACTTGGCTATATCACCATCGGTGCGCTGCTAGCGACCTCATCGGGCGTTATCGGCAGCTCTATGCATATCGCCTCCCACGCATTTGGCAAAATTACTCTGTTCTTTTGTGCTGGCGCGATTTTGGTGGCCAGTCATAAATCAAAGATCAGTGAGATGCGCGGCTTAGGCTTTGCGATGCCGATCACTATGGCTGCATTTTTCATTGCTAGCCTAAGCATTATTGGCGTTCCACCAGCTGGCGGCACATGGAGTAAATGGTTCCTGTTAATGGGCACTGTAGAAACCGGTTATTGGTTCATCATGGTCACACTGATGCTCAGTTCTTTACTTAATATCGCCTACCTACTGCCCATTCCTTACCACGCCTTTTTCCCAGGTAAGGATCACCCAGCAGCATCAAGCGGCGGTATTAAAGAGGCACCGTTACCGTCATTGATTGCATTAACCATCACCACCTTAGGCTGCTTAACTATGTTCATCTATCCACAGCCCTTTTATGAATTAGCAAAAGCTATCTTGACTGTATCTGGAGTCAGCCATGGACAATGAGAAGCAGTACCTTTTTGATAATCCCAAAAATATCCAGCGTGTTTTATATCTGTTGTACGCCTGCTGCACATTGCTTGTGATACTTGATTTCGTCATCCACCGCCATGTCTACCATAGCTGGGAAAATCTACCTATTTTTTATCCTATCTATGGCTTTGTCGGCTGTGTCATCTTGGTATTGATAGCCAGCTGGATGCGCACCTTTCTGATGCGCCCAGAAGGCTATTATGATGAGCCTGAAGCCGATGACAACAACCACTCAACCCCAACTTCAGATGATGACGCTGTAAGCGGCCATGCAACTGATGCTAAAAAGGATATAGGTGACCGCAATGTGGATGCTTGAGCTACCGCCCTTTGTACTGTTTTTAATTGGCGGACTAATTGCTGCAACAACACGCGGGAAGCTGCGTGGTGCATTGATGATTGCCATTCCAGTTATCAGTGGATTACATCTGTGGACCGTACCTGAAGGCGTCCACTTACAGTTGATGTTTTTAGACTATCAACTGGTCCCCTACCGCGCCGACAAATTAAGCCTGATGTTTGGCTATATTTTCCATATTGCCGCCTTTATTGCCATCATCTATTCACTGCACGTTAAAGACACAGTTCAGCAGGTAGCGGCCATGCTCTATGCGGGCAGCGCCATAGGTGCGGTGTTTGCGGGTGATCTGCTTACCCTGTTTGTATTCTGGGAACTATTGGCCTTTACCTCAGTATTTCTAATTTGGGCTCGCCGTACCCCTCAAGCCTACAGCGCAGGTATGAGATATTTGATCATGCAGGTGCTCTCAGGGGTAATTCTGCTAGTTGGAGCCCTGTTTTATATTGCAGACACTGGCAGTATCTCCTTCGACTTTATCGGCCTAGAGGGTATTGCTGGCTGGCTTATCTTTATCGCCTTTGGCATTAAGTGCGCCTTTCCTTTTGCCCACACTTGGCTTACCGATGCCTACCCTGAAGCGACACCGACCGGTACCGTATTACTCAGTGCATTTACCACTAAGGTGGCGGTTTATGCTCTGGCTCGCGGCTACCCCGGCACGGAACTGCTGGTTTATATTGGCGCGGCTATGACCTGCTTCCCCATCTTCTTTGCGGTGATAGAAAACGATCTTCGTCGAGTACTGGCTTATAGCTTGATTAACCAAGTTGGCTTTATGGTGGTTGGGATCGGTATTGGTACAGCCTTAGCACTTAATGGTGCGGTATCTCACGCCTTTAATGATGTGATCTTTAAAGGCTTACTGTTTATGAGCATGGGTGCAGTGCTGCATATGACAGGTCGAATAAATGGCTCAGATCTCGGCGGCCTCTATAAGACCATGCCCAAAACCACGATACTGTGTATTGTCGGCGCAGCCTCTATCTCGGCATTCCCACTATTTAGCGGCTTTGTCAGTAAATCTATGGTGATGACTGCCGCCATTGAAACTGGTCATGACTGGGTTTGGTTAATGCTGCTATTTGCCTCTGCAGGGGTATTCCACCATGCAGGTATCAAGATCCCCTACTTTGCATTTTTCGCCCATGATTCAGGGATTAGAGCCAACGATCCGCCAAACAACATGGTATTGGCCATGTTCATTGCAGCTTGTTTGTGTATCGGCATTGGTATCTACCCTGCGGCGCTCTACTCACTGCTGCCATACGATACTGGTTACAACCCCTATGATGCGACCCATGTGCTCGCACAGACCCAGTTACTGCTGTTCTCGGCACTGGCCTTCGTCTGGTTGAACCTAAAAGGTATGTACCCGCCAGAGCTGCGCTCGACTCATCTGGATGTGGATTGGGTCTACAGACGCCTAGTCCCTAATGCCCTGCAGCGGATGTTTGCGGTGGTCTGGAAAGTGGATGGAGAAGTGCGTCAAGCAGTCCTTGGTAAGCTTAACCAAGGTCAGCAACTGTTAACACGCAAGAGCAAAGGAGCGGGAAGCTTTATCTCCAGTACCTACCCCTCTGGCAATATGGTGCTTTGGGTTGCCATCATTCTAGCTGCCTACCTGTTTATGGTCTTTATTGGCTAAGTTCGAGTAGAGATATGCTGACGATGACGTTTAGCTTATTAACATGAATACAAGCGGCTTGCATAGTGATATGCAAGCCGCTTTGTTATGCTATTCTATCTATATCATTGATTTATAATTGGTAGATGAGCTAGAACTACAGCTTGAAAACACACGATGACTTCTGTTGGTGTTCGGTAACTTTTAAAAAGAAGCCTAAATATGAATCTGTTATTGAAAGTCCACATGTTAATTGCTATCTACCTCTTGGTAGGAGCCTGTGCGCCCAACAAAACAAAGTTCAGTGATTTACCATTAAGTAATATCAACAGATTGCCCAATCCAGATGTCACCACGCGTATTTCCTCACTAAGTAATTGCACCTCTAAGGACAGTGACCAACTAAACCTGAACTCTCAAGAACCTGTAACAGTGATAGTCCATGGCTGTTTTGCTTCAGCCGGCATGTTTCGCAAGCTGGCTGATGTGTATGCCTTTCATGGTCAGCAGACAGTTTGTTTCAACTATGATGATCGTGAACGACTAACAAGTGGCGCTGCTGCACTGGCGAAGGCACTTAAAGAGCTCTCCTCAGTGCTTCAGCAACCTAAAATCGTGGTGATTGGCCACAGTCAAGGCGGACTGATTGCTCGCCGAGCATTGATAGATGAGCCCTCAGATAGTACAGCTGTTGGGGATATTGAGATAGATCTAGTGACGATATCAACCCCCTTTGGTGGTATTGAAGCTGCCGACCATTGTGGCTCAACAACCTTGGCATGGTTATCTTTAGGGCTCACTAAGCCCATTTGTCAGTTGATCACTGGCAGAAAATATCGAGACATTACAGCCAATTCAGATTTTATATCAAGACCTGGAAACCTGCAGTCCTCGGTCAATAGACATTTTAAGATAATCACAGACGAAGCGAACACCTGTCGTGTCCACAATAATCAAGGCACATGTATTGAAGATGATTTTGTCTTTAGTCTCGATGAACAAAATCAGAGAGTTGTAGACTCACAAGCGGTTACTACATCGCAGGTGGTTAAAGCAGGTCATGTGGAGATTGTAGGTGACTTAGAAACAGTACCAATTAAGCTTATAGGGCTTTTGCAACAACAAGGGCTGTTAAGGAGTACCCCACCGCAATCCCAAGGTGAATTAACTAGGCTACTCGAGGATATATATATCTCCCCTTAGTCACATCCCATGAGTCATTATGAATATTTTTTGCTAATTAATTGGACTAATTAGTATTTTATCTACTAAAGAATATAGGTAGTACTTTTTATTGTACCGCTTCTATATTTCACCATATGAGTATCAGCGCCGAAAATTGAGCCTGATAAGGATTATTGTTCATGTTTAACGATAAACTAAAAAAAGAACTCAAGGCCTGCCAGAACGCTATGACTCGCAATCAGGCAGTTATTGATGCTATTAATAACAGTGTTGCTACCATTCTCTTCACTCCAGAAGGCATAGTAAAAGACGCAAACTTGCTCTTTTTAGATGTGGTTGGCTTTTCTTTGGATGCCCTAAAAGGAAAGCATCATCGAGAGCTTTGTGACTCAGATTATGCTCAAACTAGTGAATACCAAAAATTCTGGGAGCGTTTGAGAAGTGGTGAAGTCATATCTGGCACCTTTCCCAGAAATGACATTAATGGTGACAGGTTGTGGCTTGAAGCAACTTACTTCCCAATCAAGAAAAACGGAACAATCACTGAAGTGATGAAAATTGCGGCTGAAGTCACTGAGAAAAAAGCCAAACTTGACGAACAAGAAGCCGTTTTTATTGCCTTGGATAAATCAATGGCAGTTATAGAGTTTAATCCTGATGGCACAATTCTTAAAGCCAACAGTAATTTTCTTGGCGCAGTTGGCTATAACTTAGAGCAAATTAAAGGCAAGCATCATCGCATGTTTTGCCCAGACTCTTTCTACCATGAAAACCCCAATTTTTGGGCGGAACTCGCATCCGGCGACTTTAAGGCTGGCCAATTTGAACGAAAAGACAGCACCGGTCGCGTACTTTGGCTTCGTGCCACTTACAATCCAGTCTTTGACGAATCAGGCAAAGTGGTTCGGGTCGTAAAGTTTGCCACCAACATCACCGAAAAAGTTGAGCAAGAGCGAGCTATTCGTGAAGCAGCAGAAGTCGCATATTCGACATCAGTGAAAACCGCAGAGATAGCGACAAAAGGTGCCGACGTGCTGGAGTCTACCGTGTCGACTTCTGAGTCTATTTCGGATCAAGTAGTTGAAACCTCATCGTCTATTTCTCAACTGAATGAACAGTCAAAAAGCATTGAAGCTATCGTCTCGACCATCAGTGACATCGCAGATCAAACCAATCTGTTGGCACTTAATGCAGCCATCGAAGCGGCGCGAGCGGGCGATCAAGGTCGAGGGTTTGCCGTTGTGGCTGACGAAGTCAGGCAACTTGCGGCGCGAACTAGCCAATCGACCGCAGAAATTGCTGATGTAGTGAAGAAAAACCGAGAGCTAACTACTGAGGCTACGGGCAAAATGTCCAGTGTTTCTGAAAGTGCCGATAAAGGTAAACAGCAGATTTCACAAGCCTCAGCAGTAATGGAAGAGATACGAGTAGGCGCAGAAAATGTAGCTAAAACCGTTTCAGGGTTGAATGTAGCTAACTAATTTTAAAACGGTCAAAAACTCACAAACGCGCCTAGTGGCGCGTTTTTTCTTACAAACAGAGAGAGCTACTCAGCGACACCCAGAGGAGCAAAAGAGACTTAGTAGAAACAGCTAAAAAGCAGTCCACCACGGAGGTCACAGAGGAACACGGAGAGGAGAACAAACGCACCAATTAAGGGTGCGTTTTACCTAACTGAGTTAATGATGAATCTCGCTATTTGCATGAGTCATTACGGCAAAGTGAGTAATTACGCCAGTGGGCAAAAACCAAAAGGAAGCTGGCAGCGAGTGTCGCTAGTTTCTCTCCGGTTTCACCTAACAAATCATGTCCATAAATCGCAGTGATGCCAAGCCCGATGATGCCGAAGAAAGCTAACACTAATACCATAGGATCTTTATGTCGTGTGCAGCCAAGTAATACAGCAATAGAGCTTGTCGGGATAACAAACCACACCATGAGAATATGATAAAAATGGTCATCGACAGGAAGCGCAAGCAGTGACGGAAACAAGACTAATAACATTGGCCCCGCTATACAGTGCAATGCACATAATGCAGAGCCAGTAATGGCAAGACGGTCTAATAATATTTGTGCAGGCTTATTCATATCAATTCTCAACGTAATGATTGTACTTAACGCCTCAATGAGGCACCACTGATGACTACTTTCGAGCAACCTAACATTAACATTATGAGTAGACAATAAGCAGCCCCTTATATCCTTCAAGATTTACAATGCCATTAAGAGATATGGCCAACTCACACCGATGAGTTTACAAAAAGAGAAACGATCCACCACAGAGGACACGGAGAAGAGCTGGAGCATGCCAAAGAAGGCATGACTATGGAAATGATAAATTTAAACATGAGATTGAAGCACTAACTAGATACTCTATGAGGCCAAACGAGGAAGACCAAGCCAGAAATAGGGAGCAAAGCTTAACCTGACTCCAACACTCGCAGCCACCCAGTTATTAATACTCAAAATTCTTTTCAATATAGTTAACTAAACCATTATCAGAGATATAAACGAGATAAGGTATTGAGTGACTTGGCGTAACACTGGTATGTTATTGATTAACAATGGCTGGCTAATGTTTCTATGATGCAAGGGTCAGCCCGCCGGCTGGGCTATCAAACAGATACAAATGAGAACATTTTGAGTCGTTCTAAAGTCACAGGTACAGATGCTAGTGTAAATCAGGACCTAGTCCAAAAAACATGGGGTAACTGTGAAAAATTGGAGATAAAATTCTCCCCGTATCGAGTAAAGAATAACTAAGACATCCATAATAATTTGTCGCAACTAAGGATAGAGCGGAGAAAACATAACATATGATTTTCAAGAGTTTGCTCTTCACTGGCGTCCTAGCACTTTTCAACAACACAGTCGCCAATCAAGAGGTTAAAATGGAAGAGTTAAGATACCTAGCTGCATTCAACACAAACAAAAGCTACTGCTTTTCAACGGTTAATGGAGTTCCAACTTCAAGGAATACATTTACCAGCTCAGGGACAATTTCTACGGGCTTTAACATTACTAGTATCATAGAGAATGGAACAAACTCCATGTCAGTACAAATGGTCGCTCTAGAAGCTCCTGATAATCTTGATTTAGAGCTAGATTCAAGCTGCGAACTACTGATATCCGCGAATTCTAAGAAAAATCGCTACAATATAGCCAGCGTTATCGCGACAGCGGACGACAAATTACAACCTACGGGAAGGAGCACACCTGAATATTCTGGAAACAATCATGTAGGCCCGGTCAAAGAAGATTTCATGCATGATTCTTACCTTTATGAGGTGCAAAGAACATTTGAAGCTAAAGGCATTCCTCAGTGGAAGTGGACAACTGCAACTTCTTTTGTTGATACGAAAGAGAACGTACAAAAACTAAAAGATAAGTATCTCGATATTTGGCTTTTGTTTAAAAACGAGGATTTAGACATTATCAAACATGAGTCTCAAATCTCCAATCAAGAGATGGCACAAACTGAAGGTATGAGCCCTGACGAGTGGTGGGATACTCTTTCAGTGAAAGAAATGTTGTCTTCAGATAAGTCAATTATCCCCATCAGGTGGGATGAATATGAGTTAAAAACATACAACAAAGGACGATTAGTAAGATTTGAAGACATGGATGGTGACTCTCCTCTTCGCGTCGAATATAACGATAGAATTAAAACATATAATCCTTATTTCTCACTTATTAACGGCAAGTTAGTCATAACAAGGTAGTCTGGTTTAAATGAACAGAGATAAACAGCGCAATTCGAAGAAAGAGCTAGACAAAGAGAAAAATAGCTCAGATTCTAATGCTTTGAAAATCACGCCAGATGAAAAGAAAGGCCTGATTAAGTTTGGCTTAACCATAGGAACCATTCCTGTAGCCATTGCCGCCGCCATTTTCTCTGACAATGGCGGACAAATTCTCACAGCTTGGTTTGCGGGGATTGTGGGATTAGCTGGAATACTGATGGTGCATAAACACCTTAAACAAGCTCAGTGGCAATATAAAATAGTTCAGGGTGAGATAGCGGGCTTTACACATATTGAGCACTACGAGAAAGTGCACGAAGACTCAATTCGGGAAGAGCGCACGGTGAGTTTTAGCAGTGTCTTTTATTTTCGATTTCAAGGTCGCGGGTATCTTGTCGAGCATGTGATTTCAATGAATGGCCTGATGTTGAGGTTATTAGGATACAAAGCAGGAAAGCCTGTTGAAATGTGGGTACCCATACATAAACCGACCCTTGCGAGAAAAAACAGTGTCTTTGGTCGATACATCTACTTAAGTACAGGACTGTTTTTCACTGCTATTTCAGCAGTGCTTTGGTATTTTGTATTCACGAGTGATTTCTTGCCATATTGAGGCAGAGCTTCTTATTCCTACTAGCAACAAAAGATAGCCAATAAAGATAACTAAAACATCCATAATAATTTGTTGCACTGCAAGGTTGAACGCGACAGAAGGAAGTCTGCATCCACAATTGTGGGGGTTTTAGTTATTCCCCATTAAGAAATATGGCCAACTCACACCGATGAGTTAACAAAAAGAGAAGCGATTCACCACGGAGGAACACGGAGAGGAGCAGAGAGAAAAACTGACTAAATCCATTCAACTAGCAGTTCCCACCAACTACCTATAAAAGTCAGTCAAACTCCTTATATTTCAGCGAACTAGATCAATGCATATTGAATACCATAGAATATGTAAGGTATTATCCAGCCTATTAGGGAATGCAGGTAAGACTCTAAGTTATTACATTAACAGACATTAGTAATCGCTTAATAAAGAGTTAAACCAATCAGGGAAGAAAGCAGCTCCACGTACCCAAGGTGCAAAGAGTAAGCACTCCATTAATGATTTACACAAGCAATGGATTTAAATCAATCTTCCCCACCCATTCATCACAGACTTGTGACGAACACACATATCCCGAAAACAACAAATAAGTTAGATTTAACAATGGGTGTCTTGGTTATTTCTCTGACCCCAGTACTATCGCGTATCCTCCATACTAACTAGCGCCTTTCTTGGTGTCGGCATAACAAACTCCCCTCTTCAGCTTTAACGAAAGCCTAGTAGAGGAAGTCTATACCCACAATTGTGGATGTCTTAGTTATTGTTTTGTAGAGGGAATCTGTACCCACAATTGTGGGTGTCTTAGTTATTGGTGTTAGTTATTGGTGGGTGTCTTAGTTATTGAAATTATTTACTTAGTTTAAAGTTGTTGTAGCAGTGCAGTATTACGGCAGCACAAACCGATAACCTACTCCATAAACCGAGCCGATAAAGTCGTGTTTTAGTTGGCTAGCAAGAAGTTTTTTGCGTAAGTTAGCAACGTGGCTGTCGACGGTTCTGTCGCTTACTTCTCGGTAATCGTCGTACATTTTATTGAGTAGTTGCTCACGATTCCATACGTTGTCAGGTTTAGACGTAAACGCATGTAGAATACGGAATTCGACTGGCGTTAACGGTAATTCAATATTTTGCAATTTAGCTCGCTGGCTGACTACGTCCAGCTGAAATAACGAGTCGGGTGCTTTAGTCGGAACACGTCTTAATATGGTTTTGATCCGCGCCATGACTTCTTTTGGGCTGAATGGTTTACAGATGTAGTCGTCTGCACCAATTTCTAAACCTAACAGTCGGTCGATTTCTTCCACTTTTGCGGTGGCCATTAAAACCGGCACTTCGCTAAATTCTCTTATTTGTTTGCACAATTCAGTGCCAGAGACGTTTGGCAGCATGATGTCTAACAATATCGCATCAGGCTCGTTTGCTTTGACCCAACTTATCACCTCTGCGCCATCATTTATGATGTGGTGGTTGTAACCAGAACCTTGTGCGTATTTTGCCAATATTGTTGCAATTTTTTCGTCGTCTTCAACAATTAAAATTTTGTTCGTCATGTTCAAATGTACCCTCTGAATTAAATAATTGAACTTACGGGTAATGTCATAGAGACCGCCAAACCGTTGAGTGATGAATAGGTAGCGCGGATCTTGCCCCCATGAGCTTCAACTATCGCAGTGCAGATAGCTAAGCCAAGACCACTGCCACCAGAGAATTTATTGCGGGATTCATCGACACGATAGAGTCGGTCGAACAATTTAGGCAGAGATTCTTCCGATATTTCTGGAGCGGTATTTTCAATCACCAAGGTGACAAATTGATTGTCTTGGCTTGCGGAGATTCGAATGTCACCCGCTATGTCGGTATAACGGGCGCAATTTTCAAATAGGTTAACCAACACTTGTTGCAATCGAGTTTTATCGACGTGAGCTATTAACGAGCTTGGCAGTTGATTAGTCGTGGTTATGTCTCTTTCGGTAAAAATAGGTTGGTACTTTTGCAGACATTTTTGAACCATTTCGCTGATGTTGTTTGGTTGGCACTCCAAGCGTAATTCGCCCTGCTCCGCTATAGTTAATTGGTGTAAATCCGCCACCAGCTTATTAAGCCCTGAGACTTCCTCTTTCAACGAGGTCACGGCCTTGCTGTCAAAAGGCGTGAGTCCATCTTCCAAGCATTCCAGTTCACCCATCATAATGGTAATGGGTGTACGTAATTCGTGGGATATATCCGTTATCCAGCGTTGACGAGAATCTCGGTTTTGCTCAAGTGTATTGGCTAAATAGTTTACATCGGAGGATAACTGGCCAAGTTCATTGCTATGTTTGTATTCACTACGCGTTGAAAAGTCGCCTTTACGAAGATTGTTCAATACATTGGCGATATCGGAAATCGGTCTGGTGAGCTTACGGGAAAAGAAATAAGCTGATAACAACGCGGTAAGCAGGGTTAGAAGTGTAATGAAAATGAGACTTCTGATCTGCTGCTTAACAAAGTGGCTATCGAGCTCAGCTTTGACCTCACTGTTATCTTTTACCGCAAGAAAGCCAACCTCTTCGTTTTGATGGAAAATAGCGGTTAATTGCATGTTTGATTCAAACTCGCCAATTAGCTCGGCATTGTTTGCGTCTAATATTGCGACGCCACGAGGAAAATCGAACCATAGCAACCATTTGTTTAGTCGTTCTAAATTCTGTTCATCTGCTGTATTGTTATCAGAATTTGCCGTATCAAACTGATCCGTGAGAAATTGCCAGTTACCTGTTTCCGCAAAACCGTCTGTTAATCTCAGGTGCAGTTTTTCAATTCGCTCTGTTCGACTTTTGCTCATGTACTCGTTAAACGCATAACTAAACCTAATTTGTTGTAACAGAAGTAGAAAAATAGTGCTGATTAAAGCGGTAGCAAAGATAGCAATAAATACCGAGTTTCGTAATTTCATGTTTGTTTAAACCCAAATACGTAAGTTAACGGCGTTAATACCAGTTAGAGAATTTATCGTGCAGCTCTGATTCTACTGCGAATTTTGCTGGCAATTTCTTCTTGAATTTCTTCATATTCCACTAGCTGCTCATCTGTAAGCACAGTTTTAAGTTCTGTCAGTGTATGAGAGCGAACTTCATCCATTTCATTTTTCAATTTACGAGCCTCACGAAACCCTATTTTTTGACCTGATTTGGTCTTTTGATTTTCAAGGTCAATGCCATAGCTTTTTAGGGTTGATTGTCGTTTTTCCATGCTTTTTTTAAAGATAGGTGTAACTTGCTCTTTTTGTTCTTCTGTCAAATTCAAACGTGCTTTTATCTCTTCAATTTGTTGCTCTGCTTGAGTATGCTTTTCTGAACCATCACCAGCGCTAGCAGTCACTGCAAAGACAGTAAAAAAAGAAGCGAGTAAAATGTTTAAAACTCGTTTTTTCATGTGTTTTTCCTTTTATTTAAGTTCCATATCAACAATATGGTGATTGGTATTGAAGATATTTGTTAATTTGATATTCACTATACTACTTATTTACTAGTAAAAAGGGTGAATTGGAGTTGCTTACGCTTAGCTCTTAACTATTAGGTGTTAGTTCTTTTGATTATTATCTACACCGAGGTTAGTTAGCTTCAGTATCACAGCCGAAACTAACTTAGCTCATGGAATATTTATTCATTACTTTATTTGTTGCTGATGAATTTTTTCAACCGTTCTTTTTTCTCTGTCATATGATCACGAATTTCAGCTAACGTACCTATTTGCTCTTTAGTTAAAAAGCTCGTCAACTCTGTTTTTAGTGCATACATGGTACGAACTTTTTTCTCTGCTTGTTGGCCTGCTAAAATTGCAGCACCATCAATATCACCAGAACTGGCAAGGGCTTTGATTTGCTCTCTGATTTTTAATCCATCTTCCATCTGAGCTTTGCGCTTAGATTGAACTTCTTGGAACTGAACTGTTTGCTCAGGCGTTAAATCAAGTTTGCTGGCAATTCTGTCACCAAAACCTGTTGCATAAGCCTGAGTTGCAGCTGCTACTGTGAATGTTAAGGCAATGATTGCACCTGTTAATTTTTTCATTTTATTTCTCCTAATCGAAGTAATATTGGTTGCCCTTTGTGGGCGTATCCTCAGTGGACAATTGTAAGATTAAGGAGTAAATGTTCAGGAAGTATGGAGATTGTGCAGTATTTTCATTTTGTTGCAGAGAGCGTAATTCAGGGGGGCTCTCTAATAAGGAATTGAGAAGGGGAAAATGTGCATAGGCGGACAGTGATCCGAGTTTAATTATCTCTTATCCGATATTTACTGAATTTAAAGAGTGGATATCTAGAGCTTATTCAATAGTCACAGCATAAAGGTTATTGCTAAATTTTAGTTGGACAAAAACGTGTCAGCTATTAATTCTGTTTCAAATAATCTGCTTATACGGAGTCAAGTCTCAATTTAATAATAAATTTAGTTGATGGTTCAAATTTGAACCATCAACTTGAGTTTTTATTCAATCATTAATTTTTCCATTCAGATCATAGCTTTCAAAAAAAGACCATATTTCTTCTGCTATATTAGTATCGCTGTCTCCCGCAGACCCAGGCCATATATGCTGACCACCTTCAATTCTTAAATGCTCAACAGATACACCGTTGTCTCCATTGCCGTACACATAACGCTGTACCGTGGTGCCATTCTCAGGGAATCTGTCCTCTAAATCAGTGATGACAGGTTCCAAATCCGTTTGATTAAAGTTAATCCACCACTGCAAGACAGTTTGAGCTTGTGCATAAGGAAGTTGATCGTCTGCGGTGCCATGAGTTTGCAGTATTGGGATTGGACGCTCTGGTACGCAGTCGGCAGCCATAGCTGGTGTCATCACACCGGAAACCGGGGCGATTGCCGCAAATGTGTCGCTATACTGGCAAGCCAATTCAAAGGAAAAGAAGCCGCCTAATGAAAAGCCCGCCGCATAAATACGATTGGTATCGATGTTATACGCTGTTGATAGCTGCGCAATTAAGGCATCAATGAAGCCCAGATCATTGGCATTACCACCTAGCGGAAATCCAGTCACATTCCAGCCATTAATCGCTTGCGGAGTGACTAATATGAAGTTCTCAGTTTCGGAAATCTGATTGAACTGACTGTCACTATATTGCACTTCTGCTGCGCTGTTTAATCCATGAAAATCAAACAATAAAGGCACGGGTACATCGCCCGTATAATTGCTAGACACATTCAACAAATATTCGCGTTCAATACCTTCAAATTGGAAAGTCATTAGGTTATCAGGCGCTTCAACGTTCTCAGATCCTGGGACGTAAGTCACACGCATTGGATCATCTAAGGCAATGATCACCGGCTCAAGATCGCGTGGGCCAGGGGCTGAGTAACTCACGCCTTCGAAAGGGGTGCTACCTGGACCACCTGGGTTATAAAATGCTGAATAACCTTCTTCTAAACTTGGGATTTCAAGTATGGTAATGTTTCTCGCTGCTTCTTCATCGCCAACCAAAATGATGTCGATATAGTTATCCCTGTCTTCACTGTAACAAGCATCAAATGTAACTTCGCCAATTTCAGGCTGACCTAGATCTGACAAACCAACCACTCTAAGCGTGCCCCCCTGCACAGCATATTCCTCTCCGACTTTATCGATAATGACCGTGTTGCCGTCCAACCCATTTGCGTGAATTCGAAAGAAACGTTCAAATTCGTTAGGTTTTAGACCACTTACACCATCTGGTGAAAAACCACCAGATGTTAACATTCTCAGCATGAAATCACCTTCATCGTATAAGACTGTGGCGTCATTTGCTGGAATTAATGGTTGTAGTGTACTGATCCCTTCTCCATCCATCTGTCCCTCGATGCGATTTAACTTCGCACCGACTAATCTTGGACCGTTATTCTCATCATACGGACTGGAATCGGTTTCCCAGGTAAGCCCTACGGCACTGACGACTTGACCGCCTGGGCCAACCATCATCAATGGCGTGTCATCTTCAACAATTTCAAGCTTTATCGGGAAGCGAGCATCAGGATGGTCGCTTGGTAACCTGTTGCCAAATTCTCCAAAAGCTACCGGTGTATTTCGCTCATTGTCTTCAAAGTTAGGTAAGGGGCCTATAGCCAACGGCCTTACAATGTCACCAGTGTTTAATGTAAATTGAAAATCCGTGAGACTTAGAGTACGGGTATCAATCGGCCAACTAAGCACAATGGGCAAACCATCGAGACCGATAGCGTCGTCTTTTAGTTCCCCATAAGGAGTCTGAATAATATAAGCCCCAGAAACTTGATCGCGAGTTGAAGTTGCAGTGTAGTTTTGAGCGCCCGTACCACAATCAATGTCTGATGACCAAGCACCACCCGCCGCAAGGACAGAATCAATCGTTAACTCTGGAGCATCAATTGCGACAATGCCATCAAAGCCCATGCCCGCCGACAAGATTTGTGGCTCTTCGGACCAATAATCTGCACCTTTCAAAACACCATCATAAAAGAATGAAAACGGTGCGCCTGGCGTGGTAATGGTTGCGCTTTGCGAGGTATCCTCTAGCACCACCACTGTTCTGGTAGCTTGAGACGAGTTACCACTGGCATCTGTTGCAATATAAGTCAGCTCATAGGTACCAGGCATACTGGTATCGACGGTTCCTTGCGTTGTTACGGTGATTGAACCATCTGTATCATCATGAGCTTCTGCACCCAAGTCACCAAATACGGCGTTATACACAACTTCGATACTTTCGTTACCAACGAGAGTAATTACTGGTGGGGCACTGTCGGTTGGGGTACTGCTATCGTTATCACCATCGCTACCACAGCCAGTAAGTTGGCTTGCCAAGATAAGCGCAATACAGTTCAGGGGAAAAGTTACCTTGTTTATCATCTCTGTCACCTTAATTTGTTCATTTCAAATACGTCAAAATTCGGTTACCCTTTGGGGATACATCCTTAGTAGAGCAGTTTGGATATCAATTCGAATTGGTATTAGATTAAGGAGTAAATGTTCAGGAAGTGTGGAGATTATTTAGAGAGATAAATATTTTTAAATAGAAACGTAAAAGTAGTGGATGACTATGGAAACTAAAAAAGCGAACCGATTGGTTCGCTTTTCAAATCTAGCTCCAGCCAAATGAAGCTAACTATTCCATAATTGCGTCGCTGGCGATGCTAAGACAATGAAGTTTGACGTTTTCGCCGCGGAGTTGACTCCAGTCAAACTCTTTATTTCGAGATGTGCGAAAACTTGCCTTTTCTACCCCAATAAAAAAGCGAACCAATCGGTTCGCTTTCAAATCTAGCTCCAGCCAAATGAAGCTAACTATTCCATAATTGCGTCGCTGGCGATGCTACTGCTAGGCGAACCGAAGGCTCTAGCCCGGAGTTGACTCCAGTCAATGAGGACTGGAGCCGAGGTTTAACACCGCAGTAGCGAGCCCAAGCAGCAATTATTCGTAGTCAGAGATGGGTACACAGGCACAGAAAAGATTTCTATCCCCATACACATCATCAATACGATTAACCGTTGGCCAGAATTTATTCTGCTTAACCGCTGCCGTCGGGAACACGGCCACTTCACGGCTATATGGACGTGAGTCAAACTCTGGATCCATAATATCAGCGAGCGTGTGCGGTGCATTGTGCAGCGGGTTGTTGTCTACTGGCCACTCACCAGACTCGACTCGTGCCGCTTCGGCGCGAATTGAGACCATTGCTTCGATAAAGCGGTCCAGCTCAACTTTAGACTCAGACTCAGTTGGCTCAATCATTAAGGTACCCGCAACAGGGAAGCTCATGGTTGGCGCGTGGAAGCCGTAATCGTTAAGACGCTTAGCGATATCCATCTCAGTCACACCTGAAGCCTCTTTCAATGGGCGCAGGTCGATGATGCACTCGTGAGCGACACGGTCGTTTCGGCCTGTATAGAGCACAGGGTAGTGCTCAGAGAGCTTCTTCATCATGTAGTTGGCATTTAGCAGTGCAACCTGAGTTGACTCACGCAGACCTTGTTTGCCTAAAAGCTTGATGTACATCCAAGTGATTGGCAGGATACCTGCGCTACCGTATGGCGCTGCAGATACGGCGCCATTACCGTCTGACTCAAGTCCGTGCTTAACCACGCTGTGGCCAGATAGGAAAGGCGCTAGATGTTTTTTAACACCGATTGGGCCCATACCAGGTCCACCGCCACCGTGTGGAATAGCGAAGGTCTTGTGCAGGTTAAGGTGTGATACGTCAGCACCGATAAAGCCAGGTGATGTCAGACCCACCTGAGCATTCATGTTGGCACCATCGAGGTAAACCTGACCGCCATGCTGGTGAATAACTTCACAGATCTCACCAATTGTCTCTTCGTACACGCCGTGAGTCGACGGGTAGGTCACCATGATGCATGAGAGGTTATCAGCCACTTCAGCGGCTTTTGCCTTAAGATCTTCCATGTCGATGTTACCTGCTTTATCACAAGCGGTAACGACGATCTTCATGCCAGCAAGCTGAGCCGATGCTGGATTTGTACCGTGAGCAGAGGATGGGATCAGACAGATATTTCTGTGTGCATCGCCGCGAGACTCGTGGTACTGCTTAATCGCAAGCAGACCCGCATATTCGCCCTGTGCGCCAGAGTTAGGCTGCAGTGATACCGCATCGTAACCTGTGATATCCACTAGCCACTCAGAGAGCTCACCAAGTAGTTGCGCGTAACCTTGCGCCTGATCTTGTGGGCAGAACGGGTGCATGTTACCAAACTCAGGCCAAGTGATTGGCATCATCTCTGTGGCAGCGTTCAGCTTCATGGTGCATGAACCAAGTGAGATCATTGAGTGGTTAAGTGCCAGATCTTTATTCTCGAGACGCTTGATGTAACGCATCATCTCGGTTTCGCTGTGGTAGCGGTTAAATGTTGGGTGGGTCAAAATAGCATCTTGACGAACAAGCTCTGCTGGCACTGAGGTGCTGTCTGCCATCACTTGCGCATCTAGTGCAGCAACATCCAGACCATGGCCTTCACCTAAGATGACATCAAACAGTTGAGTCACATCAGTGCGAGTTGTGGTCTCGGCCAAGCTGACACCTAGCACTTGATCAGAGCTGCCATCACTCTCAGAACAAGAGTCGACACGCAGGTTGATACCCGCTGCATCTGCGCGCTTTTGCACAGCTTTAGCATCTAAGCCTTTAATCGAAAGTGTGTCGAACCAAGTATTGTTAACTAGCTCTACGCCTTTGGCCGTTAAACCAGCGGCCAGAATATCAGTGAGACGGTGAATACGCTCAGCGATCACTTTCAGCCCTTGTGGACCGTGGAATACGGCGTAGAAAGAGGCCATGTTCGCTAATAGTACCTGCGCAGTACAGATGTTTGAGTTGGCTTTTTCGCGGCGAATATGCTGCTCACGAGTCTGCATCGCCATACGTAGTGCGCGATTACCACGAGTATCTTGTGATACACCGATAATACGACCTGGTAATGAGCGCTTGTGTGCGTCACGTGATACGAAGAATGCAGCGTGAGGCCCACCGAATCCCATAGGTACACCAAAGCGCTGAGAGTTACCAAATACCACATCGGCGCCCATAGAGCCTGGAGATTTTAGCATCACCAGTGACATGATATCGGCAGCAACCGAGATAATTGCCTTCTTCTCATGCAGTGCGGTAAATAGCTCGGTGAAATCGGTGATCTGGCCATAACGGTTGGTGTACTGGAACAGGGCACCAAATAGCTCGTAGTTAACCGCTTCTTCTGCAGGGCCTACAACCACTTCCATACCAAAACACTCGGCGCGAGTTTTAATCACATCCAGTGTTTGCGGGAATACATCATCAGCAACGAAAAAGATATTGGCTTTCTTCGCTTTAGAAACACGCTTAGCCAGTGCCATCGCTTCCGCTGCTGCAGTCGCTTCATCAAGTAGAGATGAAGATGCTAAATCAAGACCGGTTAGATCCATCGACAACTGCTGGAAGTTAAGAATCGCTTCGAGACGACCTTGAGCTATTTCAGGCTGGTATGGCGTGTACGCTGTGTACCAACCTGGATTTTCAAGTACGTTACGCTGAATAACAGACGGAACCTCAGTACCGTAGTATCCCATGCCGATGTAGCTCTTAAACACCTTGTTCTTATCCGCAATTTGGCGGATATAGGCTAGGCCTTCAGCTTCGCTAACATTATCGCCAACGGCAAGATCGCGATTAAGGCGGATCGACTCAGGAACGATCTGTGTAGTGAGGTCTTCAAGAGACTCTGCACCAACATAGTTCAACATCTCTTGGCGTTGCTCACTGTCAGGACCTATATGGCGGCCCAAAAAGCGATCATGCTGCTCAAGTGTAGTAAGCGTTTCAGTGGTCATGATAAACCTAATTCCATATTTGCCAGTATCCGCCTGTAGGGGGCTAAGGTACCGGTCTCGTTGTATGATTGAAAAACTAGAGTGTAAGTGTAATAGCTAAATAACTTCTATCGATATCAAAGTCACTTAGCTATAACGAACAAAGCCTCATTTTGGAAAAAATGAGGCTTTGTTTTTAATCGGCGATTACTCTTCGTCGATAACTGCTTGATAACCTTCGGCATCAAGCAGGTTGTCAATTTCAGCGACATCAGATGGCATCACGCGGAAGAACCAACCATCACCAAATGCATCACTGTTTACAAGCTCAGGAGAATCTTCAAGCGCTTCGTTTACCGCCAATACTTCACCTGAAAGTGGTGCATAGATATCAGAAGCCGCTTTAACAGATTCAGCAACGGCACAATCTTCACCTGCACTTAAGGTATCGCCAACTTCAGGAAGTTCAACAAATACCATGTCACCCAATAGCTCTTGAGCGTGCTCACTGATACCTACGGTATAGCTACCGTCTTCCTCTTTACGGATCCACTCGTGTGAAGAAGCGTATTTCAATTCAGCTGGGATATTGCTCATTGTTCTTAGTCCTTATTCGGTTGTTCTAATTCTGTATTTAATAAGACATTACACTGACTTGCCTATATGGCTTATATCAGTTTTTGCGCTTAAGCGCAGGAATTTCGTTCTAATTTTAGGAGCCAGCGCGCAGTTGATATGTATCAATGAGCACTGGCGACAACAAAGGAGAATGAAATAACCACTGTTAGTTCACATCTTCAATTGGGTAAGCATACTGCCTACCTAATCTCCTGAGATTAATACGCAGGAATTTCGTTCTAATTTTAGGAGCCAGCGCGCAGTTGATATGTATCAATGAGCACTGGCGACAACAAAGGAGAATGAAATAACCAGTATTAACCAAGAAAAATTAGAATGCTTGTTTACCGTTGCGCACAAACGATGGTGCAATCACTTTAACAGGAACACGCTTCTTACGCATTTCGACTTCAGCCGTATCTGCGATACTTCTAGGTACGCGCGCCATGGCGATAGAGTAACCTAGAGTTGGCGAGAAGGTACCACTGGTAATTGTGCCCTGTTGCTCGACACCATCACTGTCGCTGAAGAAGACGCTCATACCTGGACGAATTACGCCTTTGGCCTCCATGATTAAACCAACCATCTTCTCGGTGCCTGCGGCCTTGATGGCTGCTAGTGCTTCACGACCGTTGAAGTTACGATCTGCTGGTTCCCATGCGATAGTCCAACCCATGTTAGCTGCAAGTGGGTTAACGCTTTCGTCCATGTCGAGGCCGTAAAGGTTCATGCCCGCTTCTAAACGCAGTGTATCACGTGCGCCGAGTCCACATGGCTTAACGCCAGCTTCTAGCAATGCCAGCCATAGTGCTTCGGCTTCTGAATCTGGCACGATGATCTCGTAACCGGTTTCACCTGTGTAACCTGTGGTAGCAATAAAGAGTGAGTCAGCTTGTACACCGAAAAATGGCTTCATCCCTTCAACGGCAGCATTTTGTGCAGTGTTAAATACGCTAGCGGCTTTAGCTTTAGCATTAGGTCCTTGAACGGCGATCATCGCAAGCTCTGGACGCTCTGTGATAACAACATCGAAGCCTTTGACCTCTTGTGCAATCCAGGCTAAATCTTTTTCGCGAGTCGCAGAGTTAACCACGATGCGGTAGTGAGTGTCGTTGAGGTAGTAGGTGATTAGGTCGTCGATAACGCCGGCATTATGATCTAACATGCCGCCATAAAGCGCCTTACCCGGCACCTTAAGTTTAGCCACATCGTTCGCTAATAATTTACGTAGGAAAGCACAGGCATCGGTGCCATTGACGTCAACGACCGTCATGTGTGACACATCGAACATACCAGCGTCTTGACGAACCGCGTGATGCTCTTCGATTTGTGAACCATAGTTCAGTGGCATATCCCAACCGTGGAAATCTACCATCTTAGCGTCTGATTCAAGGTGCTTGTTAAAGAGTACTGTTTTATTAGCCATTATAATCTCTTCTTTATTTGCCCTTTTCGGGTCTTACCTGGCGTAGGGTAACTCAGGCCAGTGTGTTTTTACGCACTCGATATGTTAATCAAATGCGACAGATAAAGATGTATCGGCACCTTAACTCCCCTAGGGGGTGTTAAAATGCGGCGAAATTATACCTTGCAACAGCATTTTGTATACAAGAGAATTTTCTAATCCGAACCTTTTTGTCATTACTTTTTCTCATGTCAAAAAGTAAGAAATTTTATGTTCAAAAAATATTTACTAGCAAATGTAAAACAACCTACTGAAAAATCAGGCTTATTATCCATAAGCCTAGATTCTGTTTATTGAGCTTTACACAGGTCCGGAAGGCCTGTTTTGTTGCCCATGGCCTGTTGCATAAACAGTGTTTTCGCAGGAGAAAAATTATCGACCAAATTTAAGCCAAAATCACGTAACGCTTTCTTAACTGGATGGCTACCTTCGAACAGACGCTTAAAGCCCTCCATTCCGGCGATCATCTCCAGCGCATCCGCCTTACGCCAACGCTCAAGCGCCCGCAGGTTGCTATAGTCTCCTAGATCTTTACCCTCAAGTTTAAGCTCGCTTAAGGTTTGTATTATTGCCGCCGCATCAAGGAAACCCAGATTCACTCCCTGCCCCGCCAAGGGGTGGATAGTGTGAGCAGCATCGCCCGCTAACAGCAAACGATGTCGAGCAAAGTGACGCGCATAACGCATACGTAATGGGAAAGCTTGTGGATCACATTCAAGCTGACACATGCCCATACGACCATCGAATTCAGCGGTTAGGGTACGCTCAAAGGCCTGTTTATCTCCCTCTAGCAACTGCTGAGCTTTAGCCGGCGGCACTGACCAGACAATAGAGCATAGGTTATTTTCATAAAGTGGCAGAAAAGCTAATGGGCCATCCTTAAGAAAAACCTGACGAGCTGTGTCTTGATGGGGGATCTCGGTGCGTACTGTAGCCACGATAGCATGGTGGCCGTAATCCCAGAATGTCATGGGGATCTTGCACTGCTCGCGCACCCAAGAGTTTGCACCATCGGCGCCGATAACCAATGCAGCGCTGACATTGTCACCATTGTCCAATGTGAGCCAGGCTTCACGCTCACCAAAGGCTATTTTTTCTAACTTATGGTTTTCGATATGGGTGATCTCATCGAACTCTGCAGCACGCTTAACCAGCGCATGGGCGATATTATCATTTTCGATAATGCTCCCAAGATACTGTTCACTGAGACTATGGGCATCGAATGATATCTTGCCCAAACTGTCCTTATCCCACACCGCCATCTTCTGATAGGGGCTCAAGCGCCCTTCATCGAGATAGGGCCAAGCACCGATATTTTGCAGTAGTCGCTGACTCGCCTTGTTGATTGCACTCACCCTAAGTTTAGGTGAGCCTGTGACGGTCTGAGTTTCTCCCGCATCGATAACCACGACACGCAGACTCTCCATGGCCAAGCCTATTGCAGTCGCTAGGCCAACCATGCCTCCACCAACAATAGCAACGTCATAGGTTTTAGTGCTCAACATTCGGTTTTCCTTTCAATTGTACTTACTCGCTAACGCTAAGCTTTCTGGCCGCAGGTTGGCTGTATTTTTGCGGTCTTTTCTGCAAAAATTGGAGCCAACAACTGCGGTCCGAAACAGCGACATGTTATGTTTTAATTTAACTTCCAAACATCCGAAGTTAATTCGGGATTTATTTTTGTAGCCTTCTCGTTAATTCCTAAAGACTCTAACTCTTTTGTGATTAGCTGGTAATCATATCCATTTATATTGTTGCTAACTAAATATTCAACAAAATGACCAGCATCTATACCAACACAACCACTCACGTATAGGGGAATTTCAACTCTAATAGTTGCATTTATCAAACAGCTCAAATGCTCCCCATGAGGAGTAATATTCCAGCCTGATTTCAAGTGCTGGTCAAATTCCCACAGTTCATCTTCATCAACACTTTCTAAGCTTTCTGCACCTAACTCAGACAGGATTTCTTTTAATATCCCTTTCTGTAGAGCTTCGTATTCTTTAAATTTCTGATACATAGTCATTTTGAAACATAACAGAGTTGTCGTTAACGCTAAATTAGGTCAAAGCCAGTGTGAACGATTTGGTGCTTAAGTGCTTTGATTTAGCCCCGATATTTTAACCAAACTGTTTCCAGCCCATCGCGGTTCTGGCGACAGGGGTTTTAAGCGGTGGAAACCAGGAGAGTAACCTCAAACCTAAACTACGGCCTGCCACTAATGGCCAATGCTCATTTGAGAACCCTCGCACCAAGAACTCAATATTGGTGATGGTGCTGTTTCTGTCCTGCTCACGACTCTGCAGATAAGCGTGGGCAATCTGAGCACTGCCCAGATCCACAGGTTTATCTTGAGTCTCATCTTGTAGCGCCTGCTTTATCACCTCAAGTAGGCTCACCAGATCCCGCAGCCCTAAGTTAAACCCTTGTCCCGCTATCGGGTGCAGGGTTTGTGCTGCATTGCCGATAAAAACAGTTCTGTGATAGATGGGTCTTGGCATATAGGAGAGCATCAAGGGGTATGAGTAACGCTCCCCCACAGAGGTAAACAATCCAGCTCTTGAGCCGAAAGCTGTTTGTAACGCTCTCAAAAAATCAGGTTTAGGGATAGAAAGCAGAAGTTTAGCTTGGTCAGGGTCTAGTGCCCACACCAGTGAAACTCGGCCACAGCCCTGATTTGATGACATGGGCAGCACAGCTAAAGGGCCTGTGTTGGTAAAGCGCTCATAAGCCCAATTGTCATGGGCTTTGTCGGTTTCGACATTGGCAATTAAGGCCGTCTGTCCAAAGTCCACCTGCTCTAGGGGCTGTTTAAAAGCCTCTCTCACTTTAGAGTTGACGCCATCGGCGGCCACTAACAGTGACGTGCTAATACGAGTGCCATCATCAAGAGTCAGCAGTTGCGCGTCTACTTTCGCCTCTACCGATGCCAGCTTATTTGGGCAATAGAGGGAGATATCCGCATCATCAAGTAGCTTAAACAGCACCTGGCCTACCTGCTCAAGTTCAACAACTTGGCCAAGATAGTTAAGATGAAACGAATCAGCGTTGAGCTCCGTCATCCCCATATGACCACGATCTGAGATATGAATATTCTCAATCGGCGTCCCTAAATGGGCCAACTTAGGCCATAAACCTAACTTAGTTAACTCGAAGATAGAGCCGTGGGCGATGGCAATAGAGCGGGCATCAAACCCAGGGTGTTCTGAATTGGGGCGATGAGCTTCGATAAGCGCGATTTTCAAAGGACGTTTAAGAGAATCAGCAAGTCCTTTTAGACCTAGAGCCAATGTGGCCCCAGCCATAGCACCACCAACGATGGCAACATCGACATTTATCAGATCGGTATCTTGTTCTGTATGAGCAGTCATTAACCTTCTCTATTTCGCCACAAGTCAACTTGCTTGTGGCAATGCTAGATGATTATCTGGGGCTTTCGGCATTCACCAGTTTAAGGAGAGCCAGTATTTAGTGGATAACACCTGCTTGTGACTCCGATGGCTCTGGGCCAAACTCAGAGTAGCAAAGCAGCGCAGCCATTTTGGCAAACTCGGTGAGCTCCATATAGGCCGCTTCAGACTCATCATCGTCGGCAACATCGAACTCGACCAGTGCAATTTCGGCTAAATCTTTAATCACTTCACGCACATCCGCCGATGCATTGTGCAGTTTAGGCTGAACTATGGCTAGGCCAGTCAAGAAGCTCTGCACCCAAAGCGATAGTGCTTCAACGCGAACCGAGACAGGCTCCTCCTCCTCTGGCAACATAGGTGAGAATCCAAAGTCTACATCAGAGATCCTAGCTAAGGTGTCTTGATAGAGTTCATCGATAAGATGCTGCAAAGACTCAGGCAAGGCTTGTCCATCATTCATCAACTCAAGCAGTGAGGCACTCCACTCTCTTCTGGACTGCTCTATGCCACCACAAATAAGGCCAACGAGGGCACCATGTACCTCAACGGGATGTTGGGCAATATCGGCCGCATTAAGTGCAGCTTTTAGGTTGTCGATACGTAAAGATGGGGGGGTCGCCATAACAATATTCCAATGACACAAATTACTATGCTCATGCTAGCAGAAGTGACAGATACAGCCAAGAAAACCCAGCATATGGCAGGGCTAACATCCACAAATCTCAAAGAAAGCTTAAAAAAGAGTCGGCAATTGGGAAAAGCGAGCCTGGAATGGCATAACACACGAGTAAAATCGGTGCTCAAAAAATCCAACGAAATGCCTACTAACTATTCAAGTGTGTCTATCTAAACAACATTTAATCTAAAGTTACCCATCTAAAGCCCGACTCATGTTGCACTTTGATAGGCAGACCTTTATAGTCCGCTCAAGAGCCAAACTTAAGGACCCACAGCTTCATGAGTAGCCACGCTATTGAAATTAGCTTACTAGGCCGCACATACTCCATCGCTTGCCCTCCGGGACAAGAGACAGCATTGCAGCACGTGGCACAAAAACTTGAGAAGCAGTTAACCTCGCTAAAAGCGAGAACTAACAACTTAAGTCGTGAAGAGATTGCCATTATGGCGGCGCTGAACATAGGCTATGAGCTGCTAGAAGAGCAGCAAAAAAATCAAGATTACAATAGACAGATGGATGAGAAGATCGGTCTGCTACAATCAACTTTAGAGGACGCCTTAGTTGAGCGTTCAACCAAAGAAGATTAACAGTTTACGTATTTTATTCGGTCAATAAGAGAAGATTAACGCTATAGTAAAGACTATAGATATTCGAATTAAATACACCAGCTTTGCTCTCTGGGCTACGCGTGAGCCGGCAATGTCCCTGTGCCGATACTTACAAACCCAGGGTGAATGTTTTATTGACACTGTGCAAGCTCGGCTCGTATCGAGAAGCCTTAGGATTTATTCATTTACCCGCCTTGAACCTACGGTTCAAGGGCTACGCCGGTAACGGTAGTTTGGAGAGCAATTTATTTTATGGAGAAACCATTGTTAGCAATAACAGTGGTTTTTTTATGTCTGAACAAAAGCACGGTTCAAGGGACTCTCGACCAAAGCTTGGCGGTAACGGTAGTTTGGAGAAGCAATTTAAATAAAGAAAGCTGCGAGCTGCGAGCCGCGGGTTTCGAGTAAAAGAGAGAAACCATTGTTAGCAATAGCAGTGGTTTTTTATGTCTGAACAAAAGCACGGTTCAAGGGACTCTCGACCAAAGCTTGGCAATAACGGTAGTTTGGAGAGCAATTTAAATAAAGAAAGAAGGTTCTAGGACCTAGGTTCGAGCTTCGAACAGCAAATTAGCCATCACATAACCCTGATGGCTTTTTTGTATCTGAACGAAAGCAGGGTTCAAACAGCTAATGATTAAAGAGGTAAGTACACTTAGATTCTTCAGGCTGATCAGTAAAATCGTATCAGGATACATTTGGATACAGAGTGAAAAGAATAGCTCGAATATAGTAGCTCTACAGTCACTCGATACAGTTTTTAAGGATCACACCATGAAAAAATTATGCTTCGCTATCTCTGCAGTCCTACTGTCTAGCCATGCCTTCGCTGCAGATAACACTTATATCCGTAACGGTAATATATACAGCCACCAAGGAAAATTCTTTGCAGGTGCTGGCGTAGCAACTGGCAGTGAGCTCTATAAAGGCCAAGATAATACAACAGGCGTTTATTTTAACGGTGGTTACCACGGCGAAGATTTTAACGCCGATCTAGCAGGCATCAACTACCGCTTTTTAGGTGACAACAACAGCAAGATAAACTTCAGTGTTTTTGCCGTAGGTAACCCAGGTTTTGACGCAAAAGATGCCGATGTGCTAGCTGGTATGAAAGATCGTAAAGTCAGTGGTGATTTAGGTTTGAACGTCGATATAAGGCTTGGAAATGGAACCTTGTCAACTAAGTTCCAACATGATGTAACCGATGTATACGGCGGCTATCAAGCAGATATCACATACTATCTCCCTATGAACATCGGCTTCGCAGATATCGTTCCTTACGCTGGCGTACACTATTTCAGTCAAGATTATGTTGATTACTACACCGGAGTATCCAAGGCCGATGCCACAACCAAGCGCCCAGAATTTAAAGGCAAGGATGCATTTACCTATCAAGCGGGTTATGTAATGGTCGTACCGATCACTGATCACCTCGACATTACTCAAGCGGCAGGCTACTCCCATCTAACATCAGAAATAGCTGATTCTCCCCTTGTCGATAGCAAAAACCAATGGATTACCACACTTGGTGTCAGCTACAGTTTTTAGTGAGAAATATTATGAAATCATTAAGAAATTTATCCGTAACCCTCGTACTAGCACTAATATTGAGCGCTTGTGCCACTCCTTACGATACAGAAAAAAGCTTTTGGACTTTCGGTAAAGGCTTTGAAACAGTGCAAATAGCACCTGACAGCTGGCAGATAAGTTTTGTTGGCAACACCAACACTGACAGAGCATTAACACGAAAATATGTCATGCTAAAATCGGCAGAGGTTTGTAAGCAAGCTGGTTATCGTTACTTTACCTTTACTAATGAGCAAACCAATCGCGATTCAATTGGACAGTTCGGTATAGGGAGCAGCAATAGTGATATTTTATGGGGCAGCTCAACCTATGACAAAGAGACCTCTTCGGTCGTTGAAGTCACTGGATTCAATAGCAACACCACAGACTCAGGTGGCAGAGTGTATGACGTCAACTACATTTTGAGCCATGTGAGTACTGAGAGTTAAGCAGTAGCAACTGCATTGAATATAAGCGCCTTACTTTAAGGCGCTTTCTCTTTTACAATTTTTAATTAAGACGGTTTATAAAGTTCTATTTTTCTGAGCCTTTAAAAGATGTAAACCTAAGCGACATGCGCGCACCACCAAGCGTAGGAGCATGGCCAATCGCTAATGTTGAACCCATCCACAAACCAATACGGCTTACAATTGCCAGCCCCATGCCATGTCCAGAATTATCACGACTCTGTTTACCACGAACAAAAGGTTTAATGATCTGCTCAGCTTCCTCTGCATCTATGCCTGGACCGTCATCATCAATATGGATCCACACTTGATCAGCCTCGACCACCAGCAATACTTGCACCTTTGATTGACCAAAGCCTTGAGCATTATTGAGCAAGTTACTCACTTGCATCGATAAATATTTAGGATCGCTATTAACAATGACTGACTGAGGCAAAGGTACAAAACTAACAGAGCAAGCAGCACTATTGTGCTTAGCGAGTTTCTGCTCTAGCCACGCATTTAGCTCTATCGGTTGAATCTCTGGCTGAATATTAGCTTGATCAAGACGAGCATAGCTTAGAAGCGTCATCACCAGCTCCTCCATAGTGTCGAGATCTCGATTTAATCGCTGGAAGTATTTCTCTCGTAACTGCTCATTTTGATTCTCCTCTAACACCTCAATACCAAACCTAAGTCGTGCGATTGGTGTTTTCAAATCATGGGACACAGCTCGACTCAGTAGTTTATTATCATCAACTAACTGCTGGATCCTATCCGCCATACGATTAAATTCGGTCTCTATTGAACCTATATAGGAGGTCTTATTAAGTTTGATTCTTTGCCCTAACTCTCCCATACCAAACGCTTTAGCAGTTTGGCTTAAATTCAGTAGCTGACGGATCAAGGGGGATACCCACAAGAATAAAATAGCAACCACACCCACATAAAAGATCATGGTATAGAGCTTATTTAAACTTAAGCTATCATCAGTTGACGTCACCAATTTGGTACTAATGTTGAGCACTTGTCCTGTATTGGGTAATCGGTAATGTAGAGAGATCCCTTCAGCTGACTCAAGTAACAGAGATGCTTCGGTATTAAACTGAGATTGCAGTGATGAAGGGAGAATAAACTCTGTTTCGGCTATCAGTGATAGCTTCTCTGAGTTGGATAGATTCCAGCTATCAATAAAACTACCATCGGCTTGATCATTATCTAAGCTTTTCGCTAAGGCAGCCCCAATCAATTTCAGTGCTCTTAGGTGTTCGACCGTTGTTAGCTCTTGTGTATCAGAACTTTGTAGGTTTGCAAATTCACTAATAGACCAACCTAAACTGGCAATTGAGGCTAACACCACTAGAACCAGTGAGGCGATGAGCTTCTTCATAACATTGCTTCATCATCGTCGCGACAAAATAGATAACCTTTTCCGCGAATGGTTTTGATTTTATAGGGCTGACTTTTGGCTTCCTGTAATTTTTTACGTAATCGTGACACTCGAATATCAACCGAGCGGTCAAGGCCATCATACTCTATACCACGAAGCTCAGACACTAAGTCGATACGACTAACCACTTTTCCCGCTTGCAGTGCAAGCAACCAAAATACATCAAACTCATTGGCATTAAGATCTAACAACTCATCATCAACCATGACAGACTTAGCAGCTGCATTTAAGATAAGAGATTCAAATACCAGCTGCTGCTTAAGTTTGTCATCAATGGCACGGCGCAGTAACGCTTTAATACGAGCTAACATAACTTTTGGGCGAATAGGTTTAGTGAGATAATCGTCGGCCCCCACTTCTAGGCCTTGGATCTCATCTCCATCCTCGACACAAGCGGTCATAAATAGAATGGGGCCAGCATAGAATGCACGAGCCTCTTTACATACATCAAAGCCATTTTTAACCGGTAACATAACATCGAGCAAAACAAGATCGGGCTGCTCCTCAGCAATCATCTCTAAGGCAAAGTCTCCTTGACTGGCAACCGTGACTTGATAGCCATGATCGAGTAAGTAATCGCTAACCCACTCAGCCAGCGATATATCATCTTCGACCACCAAAATATGCTTTTCTGCAGACATAGCTAAAATAATCTCCAGCCAGACTGACTCTGTTTAGGTGCTTTATACACCCAAGTCACCACCACCTTAACCTCCGCTAAAGGCTCGGCTTCATCATTTCGGATTAAACTAAAGGTTGTGGTACTGTCGCCTTCGAAACTATATTGATACTTCTGTACTGCTTGACCATTCCAACAGGCTAACTGATGCAGGCTTTGCGACATGACTAAACAGTAACTGCCTACTTGCGGTGTCTGCCACTGAAACAGTACATCCTGATAGCAGGTCTGTCCCTTATGCAACGCAACACATCGCTCAGGGGTTGCAGTAAACACGATTGAGCTATCTTGACTCAAAGCGGGCAAGGGAGTGATTAAACAGAGTAATAGCAACCAGAGGCTTAACTTATCCATACGCCGCCTAAAATACATAGCTGATTGAGGCGTTAAAAAACGACACATGACCAGCTTGATTAAAGGGGCTGTCAGTCACTTCGTCAGACAATACATTGAATCGATACATGGCACGGAATACAAGACTTTCGCTCAGAGGATAAGCAACACCAAACTCCATACCATAATGAAACGAGCTATCGGGGTGATACTCAGGGAATCGTGTTGTCGCCTCATCGCTACTCACACCAAACAGGTGGTTATTCAAGGTCGCCGAAGCGTACTCAACACTGGCCAGCGCATGAAAGTTCCAGTTGCGAACCTGCCAAGATTTCCCTAACCGAGCTGAGCTTTGGAGCCCTTGATCATCATAATAATCACTCACTATGCGATACTGAAATACGTAGTGATCATCCCAATATCGTGTGGCACGAAAGCCTGCCCCAACATAGATGGAGTCTTCTGACATCAAATAGAGATCACGCTCGGCCTCATTGAGCATTTTAGGATCTATTCCTTCTGGACGTGCCCAAGAGCTTTGAAGATTAGCGACTAGAAGGTCGAGCGACCAGTTCTCTGAATTCCAAAAGTTATACCCCAGATTAATGCCATCTTGAGATTGATGTAGCATCTCAACAAAGAGCCCTTTGTACTGGTACATGCCACTTAGTAGCAATGAGGGTTGTATGGTTTGATGATCTGTTTGTCGAACATCAATTTTATTCACCCCATAGACACTCGCTCCCAGTTCAAAGTAACCACCATTAACAAGACGGTTATCTTCTCGTCCAGTAACACTGTTAGCGATATCTGATGCGCGGGAAACTTGAGGCGCAAAGGCCAATATTAGTAAAAGCATCGTCAGAATAAATGGCCAGCGATGAGAAAGATTGTTCATGAAATGACGTTACTTATGAGTAAGTTGTGGAGAGGAGTGAACAAAAGCATAGGTCCATTTGGTTGGCGCATAATGACATCCTTTTATTTTTTACTAAATAGAGGCTCTGTCTTCATATTACGCCAACAAGCTTAAAGCTAAAGCGAAATAGTGTCCACTCTACTCTTGTGCTCTCCTGCGCTAAATGGACTACACAAATTATTGCTATATTTAACTCTGCCACTGTTTTAATGAGAGGCACTTGCCCTGCAAAATCACTCTGCCATTATTATCAGCGATCAGCTCCATCCACACCGCACCTTGAATAAATTGCCATTGGGAGTCTGTCAGCTGAAACTGCTGGGTATCTTGGCTTTGAACTGGCCCCATTGAGCGTTTACGGCCACGGCTATCGGTGATCCATAAACTAGCAGGCTCGGCTGATTCAGACCATGGCTGAGTCAGGTGCAAGGTCATCATCCAAGGAGCATCTTCTGCATCTGTGGCGCGATGAACAGCCGCCGCTAGACTTGCCTCAGTGTCATCAGCATTTAGAATACCGACATAACTGATGGGTACATATTCTGACAAAGTATCTTGGTCAGGAAGATAAACCTGCGCTGTGATTGTCACAAGCAAAGAGAGTGCTAATGCGGCAGAAGTGGCTCTCCAATAGTTAATTTTTTGCCACCAACGCTCTACTTGCCAGCCAAGGCGTAATTGGATCTGTTTCCAACTCTTAGCACTAGGTGCATCTTGCGCCAGATTTGCATTGAGCAGCTTAAAATCGGCCTCAGCAATTAACAGTTGCGCCTCGAGTTCAGGCAGCTGTTGCAGTAATCCTCTCATCCGCAATCGAGCCCGATAGCTCATCAAACCGCTAACATAACTATGAATAAGCTGTTTCTGCAAAGCTGGGTCGTAATACCTTAATGGGATACGCATTGTTGCATGAACTCCATTCCGCGCCTTAACCAAGACTTGATGGTTCCTAGTGGGTGTGACAAAACCCCCACAAGTTCTCGCTGTTCATAACCATAACAGTAACTCAAGATCACTGCTTGGCGCTGATCACCTTTAAGTTGTGATAAACAGTTATCGACTCTGCCTTGGGTGTGGCTACTTGACGAAAACATGTTGCTCTCCGTCACATCAAGTTCTATCTCCCGCTCGGTATGATGCTCAGTTCGACGTTTCGAGCTGCGCCTCAGATGATCCAGCGCTAGATGACGGGCAATAGTGTAGCTCCAGGTATAAGCTCCACTTTTATTCAGATCATAGCGAGAAGCTTGCTCCCAGATCCGCACAAAAGTGTCTTGAAGCAGATCTTCTGCTAGCTGTCGATCATGCATAAGCTGCATTAATACAGGAAAAATCTTAGGCGAAAGACTCAGGTATAAAGACTTAAACGCTTCTCTATCTCCCATCGCCGTTCGCGCTAATAACATCTCGTCAGTTTCGTTCAATTAAAGTGCTCTCTTAACATATCTTTTAAATGAGACCAGTTATCGACCCATTAACGCTCAGTAAAGGTGCCATAAAACGTAATTGGGATCTGTTGATTAATGGATGCTAAGCCCATCACCTCAATGAGTTTCTCAACTCCAAGGTTCATATCGAGTTGCTTAATATCAAGCAAAATAGGCGTAAGCGTGGAAACATGAAGTGCGCCATCGGCACTCTTCACTAGCTGAAGTTCTGCCTTTAATGTTAGTACTTTCCCGTGTGTTTTTAATATCAATGCCTGAGTAATTCCCTTAGGTTTACCTATAGCTAAATCCTTGAGCTCTAATTTCGATATCTGACCTGAAATCTCAACTCTGCTGTATTTCTCCACCTGAAAAACCCAATCACGAAGGCGTTGATCTCGAATTGGTACTTGAGTATTCACACTCTCAAGCTGAACCATTAACATGAATTCTCCGTCATCAGAAACGGTGCCAGATAATGTATTAAAACCTGAAACTTCTGTAATACTCTGTTTATTGATCAACACTTTAGTCGATAAAAAGTTCAACGCAGCTGAGTTTGAATCCAATGTCCATTGAGCAGAGGCTTGAGTTGATCCAAGTAACGCGATAGATAAAAGTAAAGTGGCAAAAGTGGTTTTCATAAATAGCTCTCTTGATTAATAACTACCACTTATACGAACAAGCTCTCTGAGTGGATGCAGATGATTGCATCTATTTTTTAAGGCTTAATTCAATTAAACAAACGCGCCATTACCTTTATCCAAATGGATGGGTAGTGTTAAGCTGATTAAGTAGCATTAGAAAAAGGCGACCGCTTTGCACCAAGGAACCACTCCTCCACAAAAGATGACCAGCTCTGCGACCATAAAACGCAGCGAGATAAGATCCAATATTCGCGCAGCCAGACGCAATATCTCCCCTCAGCAACAAGCTTGTTTTGGTCAGCAAGCCTGTGCACATATGCTCACTAAACTTGAGGAGCTTAAGGTAAAACGTCTAGCCCTCTACCTAACCAATGATGGCGAACTGGACACCCAGCCATTAATTAAGGCTTTATGGCAAAATGATATCGAGGTTTATCTGCCAAGGCTTCACCCCTTTAGTCAAGGCAACCTGCTTTTTTTAGCCTATAGATCAAACACCAGCTTGGTACAAAACTCCCTTAAGATTTGGGAGCCAAAACTGGATATTACTCAGATGATTTTGCCCCATCAATTAGATGTGATTGTCACACCTTTAGTGGCGTTCGATGAGGCTGGAAATCGTATGGGAATGGGTGGGGGATTTTATGACAGAACGCTGATGAATTGGGAGCGAATGGGTTCACCACTTCCTATTGGTTATGCTCATGACTGCCAGCAAGTCAATCGTTTACCTTGTGAGCATTGGGATATCCCCCTGCCAATGATTATCACCCCTACTAAAACATGGAAGTTTTAATTTGCACTGACACTCAGTGGAGTCAGGCCAATATTTGAGGTGATCTTATACTCTTTAAGAACCTTATCTAAGGTGCCATCTTGCCTCATACTCTCTAACCCCAGATTAAACTCTCTGATTAAATTTTGATAACCTGGGATCTGCTTAGAAGCACCGAAATGAAACACTTCAGTGCTCAGTGGCACCCCCACCTCTTCAAAGGCATCGGCATAATCATCTGGGCCAGTACGAATAATGTAACGAGCAAGCTCTCGTCCGATCAACACCAGATCCACACGGCCAAGAAACAGCTTCTTCATATTCAATTCATCCGAGCTGGACTCTTCAGTAAACAGCTTCGCTTGTGTAAAAGGAGCAGGATTTGCGTATCCTCGACCGATCCCGATGCGCAAACCTTGTAGATCTGATAGCTGCTCGTAGCTGATATCCCTGTCCTTTCGCTTATAGAGTACGATATTTAGCGGCACAATAGGTTGGGAGTATTCAGCCCACTCTTCACGCTCTTTGCGATACCAGAGCCCAACGATGCCATCAGCCTTACCTGTTTTAACCAGTAAGGTGGCACGGGTAAAAGGGTAGAATTTATGGGAGACATGATAACCGCGGCGCCCAAAAGCGGTTGCAACGATATAACCTACTGCACCGTTTCTGCGATAACTGTCACTATAAAAAGGCGGATAGTTGGTAGAGACAATATTAAGTGTCTTTTTCTCATCGGCTCCAAATACAGGAGGAACCAGCCAGCCAAGCATCAAAACGACTATACAAGCTGTCTTTAAACTCATTTCTGTTATCCTCCCGTTTTTGAGTTATGCTGCTATCAATAAATTATATGACATTTACAGAAAACCAGTGGCTAAAAACAATCTAGTATTGGATTATTGTTTTAATTTTTCTGCTAAATGGCTTCGTAAGGAAAATGATGAAATTACAATTGATCACACTGCCCCTGTTGGCATTAACCGTTTTAGCATGCTCAGATTTAACCGACAGTAAATCTGCTCCTCAGCCCATTAAAGAGAGTGTAAAAAGCGAAGAGATCGCGCCCCCTATCGCTGTAGGAGATAATAGCCAAAACTCGCTAGACTGGAATGGTCGATACTCAGGCATCACCCCTTGCGCCAGCTGTGAAGGGATTAAGACTGAGCTCATCCTCTACTATGACAACACCTACAAGCTCGTCACTATCTATCTAGGGAAAAGCAGTAAACGTTTCATTGAAACAGGTAAACTTAAATGGAATGAAGCGGGCGCAGCGATAACTCTGCATGCTAACGGAAGTGATCAATCAGGTAATCAATATCAAGTAGGAGAGAATCAACTCTTTATGCTAGATAGAGAGGGGCAACGCATCACAGGTGAGCTTGCGGAGTATTATCGGTTAGCCAAAGAGCAGTAACAGCGATCAAGTATTCAAATATAAAAAGTATCAAAATGTAAAGAATCCACCTTCTGAAGAAGGTGGCTTTGTATTAGCCCCCTAAAAGGGGGCGTTATCTACTTCAAATCTAATTGCGGCTGCTCCTGTTTTTCAACCTTTTCTTGATGCCTTACATATCTTCGAATCACTTCCTCATTAATCCCCACTGTGTCAACAAAGTAACCTCTTTGCCAAAAGTGATTTCCCCATAGCTTATTTTTCCGAAGATACGGATACTTGCTAAACATTTTCAAAGCAATTTTACCTTTTAAAGCACCCATCAACTTTGAAATCGATAGCTTCGGAGGAACTTTGATAACCAGATGTACATGGTCTATTTGTACATTCAACTCTACAACCACACACCCTAACTGCTCACTATAGACATGAATACATCGGTAAACATCTTTTCCTAACTTATTCTTTAAAATCCTAAACCTATACTTAGGTGTCCAAACTATGTGATATTGACATCGCCAATACACATGCGATGCTTTCTCATATCTACTCATGTTTTTTATCCTCTATTACTTCGCTAAAAGTTAGAGTTCAATTAACATGAGTAGATATTCAGGCAAAGCCTAATTGATGATAACCACCTACTGAAGTAGGTGGTTTAGGGCTGAAAATAAAAAGGAGCCATAGGGCTCCTTTTCTATCTGACCACTAAACCTGCCAATTGATCTCAGGGGTTCCAAGTGAGGTTAAGATTTGATTGGTTTTCGAAAAGTGCTGACAACCAAAAAAACCTCGGTATGCAGATAGGGGAGATGGGTGCGGACCAGATAAGATATGATGCTGCTTGCCTGTGATAACTTTGCCTTTTTTAATGGCGTGAGCGCCCCATAAAATAAATACAATAGGAGATGTTTGTTGATTTAACAGCTCCATTGCATGTCCAGTAAAGGTTTCCCAACCTGATTTTGCATGTGAATGTGCCTTCCCCTGCTCTACCGTCAACACTGTATTGAGCATCAAAACCCCCTGTTCGGCCCAAGAGGAGAGATGGCCATGCTCTGGAGCTGTAAAACCGGGAATGTCGGTCGCGAGCTCTTTATACATATTCACCAAAGAGGGCGGTATTTTAATACCATGTTTCACCGAGAAACAGAGACCATGAGCCTGATCTGGTCCATGATAGGGATCTTGGCCTATGATCACCACTCTGACTTTATCGAGTGGAGTCAGGTTAAAGGCTGTGAACACCTCAGCTTCAGGAGGAAATACAGCTTTGCCATTTGCACGCTCTGCCAAAACAAAAGCTTGCAGTGCCCTGTAGTAGTCTTGCTCCCTCTCTGCGGCAAGAAAACCATCCCAATCTTTTACTCGTGTCATACTTTCCTCATCATCCATCTTTAGGTAATACAGATTGCCATAAAACCGCAAACCATAATGCGTGCCTCAAAAAAGTGATATAATCCCAGATTAGATTTCACAGGGCTTATTTAAAAATGCATTACCACTCTCCACCCAGAGCATTAACCCAAAACGCAGGCTTTACTTTGATAGAGCTTGTTGTGGTGATCATTATACTCGGGATCCTCTCAGTGGTCGCCCTACCAAAATTTATTAATCTCTCTGAAGATGCTCATGTTTCAGCCGTCGCTGGTACGGGTGGCGCATTTAAATCTGGGATCAACCTAGCAAGGAGTGTCTGGGCAGTGCGTGTAGGCTCAGGCCCAGCAGATGATCTACCTACCTTCGGAGACTCTGAAAGTGGAGAGCTGGACTTCAATGACAATGGCTGGCCAGCACAACATTGGGGAACACCTGACTCAGATGGAGACTCACCCCAACTCGATAATACAGAAGATTGTATCTCAGTATGGGAAACTATCTTTGCAGGTAACGAGCCTAGCGTATCAAGCAGTACGTCAACTGATGAGACGGACTATAAAGCGAACTATATCTCGCCAAACCAGTGTCGCTTTGACTACAGAGATAATCTCAACTTAAGTATCAGTTATGATTCTCGCAACGGCAGTGTCGTCATCGATAAAGATCCCAATAGTTAAACCCTATGGTTTCTTCAAGGCTAAATTAAGTTAAAATCCATGTTAAACCAAAAATATTAACCCGAGTGTAAACAGAGAGGCACCATGTCAGAAGCAGGTAAAGAGACCACCATTTTTCAGTTAGCTGATCAATTTATTGCCCTAGCCAATGAGCTAAGCGCTAAAGAGCAAGATGTTAGTAAAGTCGGTACCGCATTACGCTTTGCCGCTTCGCGCTTTAACGCCTTTGAAGCCGCACTTAAGTCTGCCGATCTAGCTGCAGAGAAAGAGAATGCCCTTGAATGGTTCGTTAATGAGTACAAAGCGATGCTCAACGACAACTTAGACGACCATATCAAGCACCCACCAGTCTCTCACTCTGAGCCCGCTGAAGAACCAGCTCAAGATGACGCAGTGCAGGTTTTCAAAAGCTAAAACCTTTTGAGCTAAGAAAGTTGCGAGTTAACGCTCGCAACTCGAAACTTACAACTAGATAGTCACCAATACCCGCACCGCAAGCAAGATCAATACAACCCCAGATAACTTATCGATCAATGCCGCCTTCGACCTCAGCTTAGGCAATACTGACTTATGGGACAATACTAAGGCGATGATGGTATACCAAAGCCCGTCTACTACGAGAGGAGTTAATACAATCAGTGACTGGCCAACTAGGTTATCAGCAACCATCACAAATTGACTAAACAGCGCCAAAAAGAACAGCATGATTTTAGGGTTAAAAAGTGAAATAGCGATACCGTCACGGGCAGCTTCTAATGCACTGGTATTTTCACCAGCGGCTAACTTATCTGACATCCCACCTTTAGATCTCAAGGCTTGAACGCCCATCCAAGCAAGATAAAGGGCACCTATGATGGCAATGCCATTAAACACCATGGGCGCTTGCTTAAGTACAACCGCCAGACCTAATAGTGTCACTAACGCATAGATACCTATTCCAATAGAGTGCGCCCAGGCACAAATGATCCCTTTGCCTCGACCGCCACCTAAGGTATGCCTGACAACCATGGCCAAACTTGGTCCCGGCGACATAGCGCCTAAACAACAGATAGCCAGTAATCCCAGCCAAGCAGTAAAACTCATGGTGCTCTCCCGAATAAAAGAGCACTAAACGTCTCTTTAAAAGTAATTGAATGGTAAAAGTTGCACCTAGTGTTTGCAAGTAAGCTCTATGCTTTAGTGAATAGAGTTGACGGCAAACGATGAAAATAAAAAGCCCGAACACTTGTTCGGGCTCTGATTTATCGTTTAACTAAACTCTTAGCTAAGCTCTTAACTAATAACTTAACTAACTTAGATAAAGAGTTAGAAGGTGTAGGTGCCTTTAAGGTAGTAGTAACCACCGTTAAAGCCAAATGGCGATGTCTCGTAATAGATACCACCCCACTGGTTATTGGTACAACCGCCACACTCAGCAGCTCCTGCAGGAGTAAAGTCAATCTCAGTGGCATCTTGGTCAAACAAGTTTTGCGCACCTAGAGCAACACTGAAAGAGTCATTGATAAAGTAGCTTAGCTCCATATCTACAGTCACCGCAGCTTCACCAGTATTGATCGTAGCATCGTAATCAACGTGCACACCTTGGTACTCACCGAAATAGTTCACACGGGTAAACAGGTTAAACTGATCCCAGCTCTGACCCCAGGTGAAGGTAGCACGGTGGTTTGGCAGATCGTTCTCTAGGCGAGAAACTTTAAAGTCACCAGTAATATCTGTGTATCTGTCAACTTCTGTCTTATTCCAGTTATAGGCTAGCGCAAAGGTTGAATCTCCCGAAAACAGCTCAGCAGAGTAGTTTGCAACAATATCAACACCTTGAGTGGTGGTATCAAAATCGTTGGTAAAGAAGCTCACCTGCGACAGGCCATCAACATTAGGTACACCGGCAGCTTTCAAAGTTGCCTTATCAGCATCAGTTAACTCAATCTTCTCAGATTGGCTAATACGGTCGTCAACCTTAATGTTGTAGTAATCAACGGTTAAGAAGAAATCTCCTTGAGTATAAACCGTACCAAAAGTGAAACTTTTTGACTCTTCAGGCGTAAGCTCTGTACCACCAAGCTGTGCAGAGATAGGGTTAGTTGGCGGCAGCAACGCCGAGTCAACTAATACACCGCCAGATAAGTTAGTTTGTACATTACTCACATTCGCTTGACCAACTGTTGGCGCACGGAAACCTGTATTAAACGAGCCACGAACTGCAAGCTCATCAATAATATTCCAATTAGCCGCTAGTTTATAATTTACCGTTGAACCGAACGAATCATAATCTTCGTATCTCACAGCAAACTCTGCCACTAAGCTATCAAAAATAGGCATGCTGGTATCTAGGTATATCGCTTTATTCTTACGAGTATATTCACCAGCTGCTGATGGCTGAAAACCAGGGAAACCGTTAGAACCGATACCAAAACCTTGTGAGAATAGCGGGCCAACTTTAAATGAAGCCTCATCACCAGCAACCACTTCAAAGGTTTCATCATGCCACTCTAGGCCCGTCGCGATACTCACGTCATCGGCAAGACCCCAATCGACAAATTTGACAAAGTCGGCATTAAAATTCCACTCAGTCTGAATGTATTTGCCCGGATTAAAATCACGTGGCGAGTCTGGACCCATTGACGCATTTAAGGTATTAACAATTTTATAGCTAGACTCGTTGCTGCCATATGAACCACTAAAGTCATATAAAATGCCTTCAAGGAAGTCCATCTGGAACTCACCTTTAGTACCGGCAACAAGGGAGGTATCGACAATGTTACCACCAAAATTAGGCGTAAAACCTCCAGCTAACCCATTCATCTCATTGAAAGCAAAACAGTTAGGGTTATTCTGAACATTATCAATATAGTCTTGCTGCTGAGTAACATCTGCAGAAGTGATATTGATAACAGGACAGTCAATACCATCACCTAAACCAAGCCCATCGTTGACCTGTCCAACAGGACCAGGAGTTAAGTCTCCAACTAGCAGTGTTGCACCATCATCATTTGAGTAAACACCTGGACGGTTATGGGGGTTACGGTAGTAGAAGCCACCTTTAACATCTCGCTCAGAGTAGTTACCAAAAAGATAAGCCTCTGAATGATCATCGAGATCTAAGCCTAAGTTTGCAAACAGGGTGATATCATCTTTGATCTCAGGAGAGCCCCAGATCTGAGCAGGATTGGCCACGTCTAGCCCAGCATCTGCAAATGCTTGCGCATCGGGGCGCTGTACACTGCGGCTGGTTGGATCGGCATTTTTATACTGGAAGCTCAGGTTAACAAAGCCATCCTCCGTTAGCGGCATACCAATATTGCCAGACAACTCAGTTGTCGCACCATCACCTTCATAGTACTCGCCGGTTTTCACCTCTAAAGAGCCGCCTTCAGCATTATCTTTGAGTACAAAGTTCATCACACCCGCAATCGCATCTGAACCGTATTGTGCCGCCGCACCATCACGAAGTACTTCTACCTGTTTAAGGGCAATACTTGGAATAACTGAGATATCAGGGCCATGTGCACCATCGTTAATACCGCCACCTAGGAAGGCGATCACAGAGGAGCGGTGACGGCGCTTACCATTGAGCAGAATAAGCGTACTATCGGCCGATAAACCACGTAAGTTCGCAGGCCTGACTAAACTTGCTGCATCACTGATAGGGTTGGAGTGTACGTTAAGTGAAGGAACTGCACCTTTTAATATTTCCAGCATATCTGAGTTACCAGATTTACGAATATCATCACCACTGATAATGTCGATAGGAACCGTTGAATCACCGATGGATCTTGGTGTCGCGCGCGAGCCTACCACCGCAATCTTTTCAACATCTTCCAATTTGTCTTTATCATCAGCTGCCGATGCAGCAGATGACGCGAGTGTTCCAGCTAGCGCCATTGATACAGCAAAGCTCAAGGCATTGAAGCCAAACTTCTTCCTGTTTCTTATTGTCATCATTTTTCTCTTTATTATTTTATATATCGTCTCTACCCAAACCTAACCATTTGAATTGGCCTTTTAAGTTCGGGTAACCCCACGGGAACGTAAAACATTCCTGACACATTTCTATAACAAAAGTTTCAGAATTACCATTGCTAAATTAGACAAATATGGTAGTAAAAATGATTTTAGCGACTATTCAACCACTTAAAGAAACAATTAATTAACATAAAATACACGAGAATGGCTTTAAAGCCCCAATATTAAGTATGTTTCAGTTTAAATTTTGTTCACCTCTGATTAGAAGTCAGGTTTTGATGAGAAAATGCTGAAAATTAACGTTAATAGTCAGAAAAAGAATAAGCGCTGATTCATCACCACTACGCATACTCAAAACCTTCCACGCTATTTCGTGACTGAAATAAAAAACGCTATACTGCTAGATACCAGAATGCTGCTAAATGACAAATTAACCCTATGGCCAAAACCAAAGCTCAAGTAGTATCGCTTCAATCTGAATTCCTGCCCGAAAATCAACTTATCCTAAATGCGGTAAGTGAGGGGATATATGGGTTTAACTTAGCGGGAAATGCGGTCTTTATTAATCCGGCAGCCGAGCGGATGACAGGCTGGAAAGCCGAAGAGCTATTAGGCAAGAATATCCATAATTGTCATCACCATAGCCATAGCGATGGCAGTCACTACCCTAAAGAAGACTGCCCTATCTATAACACGCTCAATGATGGTATTGCCCGTGAGATTAGCCATGAAGTATTTTGGCGCAAGGATGGATCTAGCTTCCCTGTGCATTACACCTCGACCCCTGTTTATAAAGATGGGAAGATGATGGGTGTAGTCGCGATATTTCGTGACATCAGTATTCAGAAACAAACAGAAAAGTCTCTCAGAGAAGCCCTAGAGCAGGTTCAAGCCCTTTCTGAAACCCTCTCCTCTGAGAATCAATACCTCCAATTAGAGCTAGCGGATAGAACAGGAGATGTGGGGATCTCCGGTAATAGTCCTAAAATAAAACAGTTAATTCAGCAAATTAAACTCGTTGCCAATACCGAAAGTACCGTGCTTATCAGTGGCGAGAATGGCACAGGTAAAGAGTTGGTCGCCCGTAACTTACATAAACTAAGTAAACGTGCAGATAAGCCTCTGGTCTGTGTTAACTGCGCCGCTTTCTCAGCTGGTTTACTGGAGAGTGAACTTTTTGGTCATGAAAAAGGCGCCTATACAGGGGCAACAAATCGGCGTAAAGGTCGATTTGAGCTAGCCAATAAAGGGACTCTGTTTCTGGATGAGGTCGCCGAGTTAAGCCTTGAAGCTCAATCTAAGCTGCTTAGGGTCATTCAGGAGCAGGAGTTTGAGCGGGTTGGTAGTAGTGAGACCATTAAAGTCGATATAAGGCTTATCACCGCCACTCATCACGACCTTCTAAAACGAGTTGAGCAAGGCCTGTTTCGTATGGATCTCTATTATCGTCTCAATGTCTTCCCAATTCAGGTTCCCGCTCTAAGGGATAGACTCAGTGACATACCTGAGCTAGTGAGCCACTTAATTCAGGATTTGAATAGGAAATTGGGCAAAAAGATCACCCGAGTCAGTCAACAAGGGTTGAAAAAGTTGATGCTACACACCTGGCCGGGTAACGTTCGTGAGCTTCAAAATGTGCTCGAACGAGAAACCATACTCTCACAAAGCCCTGTGCTTAAACTCGCGCAACTACCAGCCATTCAGGCTCCCCAACAGAAGCAAAGTTCAAATTCAACCAATCAGACCTTAGCTGAGATGGAGAAAAAACATATCACTCGCGTGTTGCAGCAAACAAAATGGCGGATCTCAGGCGCGTTAGGTGCAGCATCAGCTTTAGGCTTACCCCCTAGCACACTCAGATCTCGCATGAAAAAACTGAATATTGAGCGACCTCTATAATACCAATCAGTATAAACCTATCATCTTTACATAAAGCACGACATATCAAGAATATGCGATATATCGTGAGTTTATAGTTGCACCAGTAACTTTAAACTGATTAAATTCAAAAGGTTACAATCAATTCATTTTGGCCTACTGTTTGCTATGAGTGAGGGAAGTGTTGAGTATGTTTCCCCCTTAGAGAGATCAGATGAGCAATAACAAAACAAGCCATAACAATATCGATCCCGTCACCGCCTCCTCCGCTCAAGCAGTGCACAGGTACCCTGCACCTGAGCAGCGCATTGAGTTTAGAGAGATCCCTATCTCTCCAGCACCTCAATCGGTCAAACACAGTAAGAAAACGCCATTAGCCTCGGGTAAAATCCATATTCGTGAGCAGAAAGGCAGATTTCAACGAATACGCACCGCCACTAACAGCCTCCTGGTTATCCTCTTTTTCCTACTGCCTTTTATCTCCTACCAAGGCCATCAAGCCATACTGTTCAACTTAAGTGAGCAGCAATTTATCTTCTTTGGCACCACACTCTGGCCTCAGGATTTTACTGTGTTAGCTTGGGTCTTTATTGCCGCAGCCTTTCTGCTTTTCTTTACCACAGTGTTTTGGGGCAGAGTCTGGTGTGGCTACCTCTGCCCCCAGACAGCATGGACCTTTATGTATGTCTGGATAGAGACACGTTTAGAGGGCAATCAAAATAAGCGGATCGCACTAGACAAAGCCCCCTGGACTCGTCAAAAAATCGTAAAAAGAGTGGCTAAACACACAGCTTGGGGGCTTACCGCCCTACTAACAGGCTGCGCCTTTATCGCCTATTTTGTCCCTGCACGGGAACTTTATAGCGATATTTTTAGCTTAGAGGCCAGTTTTTGGGTCACAACTTGGGTATGGTTTTTCGCTATCTGTACCTATCTTAATGCGGGCTGGATGCGCGAGCAGATGTGCCTACACTGCTGCCCATACTCTCGATTTCAATCGGTAATGTTTGACGCCAATACCAAAACGGTTACCTATGATGCCAACCGAGGTGAAAGCCGAGGTGCAAGAAAACGTAAACAGGAGACAGAGTTAGGCGACTGCGTCGACTGTCACCTTTGCGTCGATGTTTGCCCAACGGGGATCGATATCCGCAATGGTTTGCAATATGAATGCATCAACTGCGGGGCTTGTGTCGATACCTGTAACCAAACCATGGACAAATTTGGCTACCAAAAAAACCTTATATCCTATGTCAGCGAGAACTCACTTAAAGGTAAAAGCCAGCCTATTTATACCTCACTTAAATTTATTGGATACGGTCTCTCAGCCTTTATCATGCTAGTTGTGATAGGTGTAGACATGGCTAATAAGAGTGATATACAGCTCAATGTGCTTCGTGACAGACAAAATCTATATCGGGAAACGGCCCAGAGCCAGATAGAGAACAGCTACACCCTCAAAATACGCAATAAAACCCAGCAAACTAGGCAATATCGACTCTCAATAGACAAACCTCAGCTTATGTTAGTAGGTAGTGCTGAGCTGGTGATAAAACCTGGAGAGCAGCTGGATTATCCAGTCACACTCAAAACCGATACCGATCAGCTTATGTCGACACGCACCCCGATCACATTTTCTGTTACTGACATCAGCCAAACTGACAGTAGCGTATCTCAACAATCCAACTTTTTTGGGCCGCTCTAGCTCGCTACCATCATGGGGTTACACGCTAACCCCATACTTTGCTAAATAAAAATATCTTCTCAAACCAGAGCTGAGTATAAACTCTAATCCTTACAAACTGATAGCAAGCATTTCAACCATGATCTATTTCGTAATTCCTATTGACCTAAGGCTATTTTTAGCACTAATCTAAACACCTGTTTGATTTTATAAAAATAGAAGCTCAAAGCAGACAAACGGTGTTTTTAAGAAAGTCTTCAATACTTTAAAAGGGCAATCAGCATGGCGTACGACTCAGATCAGCAACTTGACCTCACCCAATACACCTCTCTTATCGATCTGATAGAGCAGACAAGTGATAGGTACGGTGACAAAACGGCTTATGCTTGCCTTGGACACCACACATCGTTTAGCGAAATAGAGCGAGACTCGCGTTACTTTGCCGCCTACCTCCAGAGCATTGAAGGCTTAAATGTCGGTGATCGCATCGCCATCCAGCTGCCCAATATTACTCAGTTTGTTATTGCCGCCTATGGTGCTATACGAGCAGGAATGGTGATAGTAAACACTAACCCACTCTATACAGAGCGTGAACTCATTCATCAATTTAACGACTCTGGCGCCAAAGCATTAGTGGTACTGTCAGATCTTCTGCCCACACTAACAAACGTGGTCGCCAAAACCGATATAGAGACAGTGATCTCAACCCATGCTCTTGATCTACACGCACCACAAGAGCAGGCTCAGCCTCAACCAGAGGTTCCCTTTGCGACACTGACATTCCATCATATTTTGAGCCAAGGGGCTGAACTTAACTACCAGCCAATTACCAGCCAACTTGAACAACTTGCCGCCCTGCAGTACACAGGTGGCACTACGGGACTCTCTAAAGGTGCCATGTTGAGCCACGGCAACCTTATCGCTAATGCCATGCAGATAAAATCCCGTGTCGGCGACAAGCTTATCAAGGGTGAAGAGATTTTCGTTGCTCCGCTTCCCATCTACCATATCTACGCGTTTATGGTGAACTTGGTGCTCTATTTTGAGCGAGGTGCCTGCTCGGTACTAATCCCCAATCCCAGAGATATCTCATCACTAATCCAAACCATCTCTAACTACAAATTCAGCGGTTTTGCAGGCTTAAACACACTCTTTGTTGGCCTCTGTCATCAGCCAGAGTTTAAAGCCTTAGACTTTTCTCACCTCAAAGTGACCATCTCAGGCGGCACCGCCCTGACCCAAGCAGCGGCAAATGTATGGCAACAAACCACAGGCTGCACCATCTCTGAAGGTTATGGACTCTCTGAAACCTCACCCGTTGTATCACTTAACTCACCAGGGCTTGAACAGATAGGCACCATAGGCAAGCCAGTCATTGGCACTGAGGTCAGGATTCTCGATACCGATGATAACGAGGTTCCATTAGGTGAAAGTGGCGAAGTAGCAGTACGCGGTCCTCAAGTGATGCAAGGCTACTGGAACAAACCAGAGGAAACCGCCAAGGTGATGACCCAAGATGGGTTCTTTAAAACTGGCGATATCGGCGTAGCAACCAGCGACGGCTTCCATAAAATAGTCGACCGTATCAAAGATATGATCATAGTCTCAGGTTTTAACGTCTACCCCAACGAGATTGAAGATGTGCTCTCCAACCACGACGCTATCTTAGAGTGTGCCGTTATCGGCGTAAAAGATGAACGTGCAGGCGAAAAGGTCAAAGCGGTTATCGTATTAAATGATCAAAGTTCAGACCAAGAAGCAGCCAGAGCAGAGCTTGAAAGCTACTGCCGAGCACAGTTAACTGCCTATAAAGTCCCTCGCATTATCGAATTTGTTGATGCCCTACCTAAATCAACGGTCGGCAAGATCCTAAGACGAGAACTAAGGGAAGGCTAAGATAAAGCGGCGAGTTCCTAGGACCTAGAACCTAGGAGCTCGAATACCGACCTCCCCATTCCAATCATCCTTGAGTGCAAAACTAGCCTCAATTACAGATCTAGCCTCTTCAGCGACAATGCCCCATATTTTCACGTCAGCTAAAATGCTGTGCCTTTAGAGTTCCATCAACAAAAATTTTGTTATCTTCAAAGCGATGACTCCCCTATCTACACATGTGGCATAATGGTGTTAAGTAGATAACAGAGAAGTGACAGTGGACAATCAACAAGACAACTACATGACTGAAGAGACATTAATTGAGACAGTCGAAAACCAGATAGCCGATGGAGAGCCTAAGAAGGTCAAAGCGACCTTGATGCGTTTGGTCATGACAGGAACACCTCGTGAAGAAGCGATTAAATGGATAGCCTGCGCACTAGCTGTCGAAATATTCGATATCATGGAAAACGAGGCCTCTTTTAACGCAAAACGTTATGACCAACATTTGGATGCACTACCCAATATGGATTGGTTAGACGACTGATAAGACCCTTCAAGAATTAGCCAGCCTTCGAATGAAGGCTGATTACACTTCTTCGTGTTAACTTTTGGCTGAAGTGGTATTGGCTTGTGATGTGAAGGTCAATCCTTCATTGCTGTAAATGACTCCTTTGGCCCTTATTCTGAGCTTTTATTGTGCAAAAAATAGAATCCAACTTGAAACTTTTAGAGCCTTTGCTATGGGGAGATGTAGTTAAAAATTTAACCTAGCTGACTATAAAACCCTGGTGTTACTCCGGTAAGTTTTCGGAACATGTAGATAAAAGATGAAGGAGACTCATAACCAAGATTAAGTGATATATTGCTAACCGTTTCTCCAGAAGATAATTTGGTGATTGCTACTTGAACATTAAATCTTTGCCTCCATTCACTATAAGTTAAGCCCGTTTCATTTTTAAATAGCCGTGATAACGTGCGAGCCGAAGCACCAACAATGTTCCCCCATTGTACTAAGTTATTACGATTTGACGGTTCGAGCTGTAACTGAGTTAGTATCGCAAGCAGCCTAGAATCCTTTGGATAAGGAAGTTGTAAGGGTATTTTTATCGCGACAATTAGCTTATCTCGAATAAGTCTGAGTAGTCGGCCATCGACACCAGACCATTCATAGTCTCCATCAATGCTCTTAGATTCTACAATCAATACCTTCAAAAAAAACTCCACATTGAGTACACAACAACACTCAGGAAACCCGCTAAGAACAGTATTGTCAAAATAGAAACTCGTCAACTCCACATCACTTATTGCCGTCACTTCATGGCAGGTATTGGGGGTCACCCAAACCCCTTGCTCAGGTGGCACTATATAACGACTTACTGTAGTCGCAACAGCTAGCACTCCACGACTTGCATAAACAAACTGACCCCAAGTATGGCGATGTTTCTTAACGGTTGAATGAATAAACAACTCTCGATTTACAACCACGATAGGTCTAGAAAGAGGCTTCATAGACTCATTCGATGGGGTAAGTTCAATCATTTTTGGCATATAATCGATATTTGTTTACAAATAATCGATACCTTACCATTCTCAAATTTCTTTAGCATTGATTTCTTAGACTAGATAAGTTGGAAAAATAAGATGTTTCAAATTGATGTTATATGCTCATTTCTATTATTAGGGGCACTTGTAGGCTTTGCAGCGGGTCTATTCGGTATTGGCGGTGGGGGGATAATGGTGCCTATGTTGACTGCCATATTTTTAAACCAAGGTATTGCAATGAATACTGTCGTTCCCTTAGCTTTGGGGACATCAATGGCAGCAATTATCGTTACATCACTATCAAATTTACGTGCTCACAATGCTAAAAAAGGTATCCTTTGGCCTGTCGTTACGAACATGTTACCTGGGATTTTCTTGGGAACTTTCGCCTCAACCTTTATCGCTTCTAAAGTCGATGCCTTTTATCTCGCACTTTTTTTTGCCCTATTTATGGCTTATGTGTCGATGAAAATGTTATTCAGTAAAACAGTTAAGTCAGATCAAAGAATACCAAATACAGGAAATATGTTTTTGGCAGGCTCAGGAATTGGTGCAATATCAGCATTGGTTTCTATTGGAGGCGGATCGCTAACTGTCCCCTACTTAGCAGGGCGAAGCATTGAAATAAAAAAAGCAATTGGCACTTCAGCAGCCATTGGACTCCCCATCTCAGTAGCAGGAACATTAGGCTACTTAATTCACGGCTGGAATAGTACTTCACTTATAAACTATGCGGTCGGTTATATTTATCTCCCAGCGGTACTCTTAATTTCTATAACAAGTTTTTTAACGGTACCTTACGGGGTTAAACTGGCATATTACCTTCCAGTTACCATACTCAAAAAAATGTTTGCGCTACTGCTTATTCTCATTAGTCTCAATATGGTTATATCAATACTTGATTGAGAAAGTTGAACAATAAATAGGAAATAAATAGGGCCACCCACAATAAATTGTGTTGAATACTTCCATGTAAGCTCGACGACAGCATCTGACCCAAAAGGATGTGGGAAATGCCGGAAAATGTAGGGAACATTTCTGGCCATGCTGTCAAAACTCGCAGCCGCACCTACACCCGTTCATTTGTCTCTTCGATTTATCTTTACTTGGTAGGGTTTCGTAACTGATTACTGCCCCAAAGTTGGCTAACCTTCGAATGAAGGCTGATTACATTTTCTTGTTTAGCTTCTGGCTGGTTTGATATTTGGTGTTGTGTTTGAAGGTTGTACCTTCATTGTTATCTATCGCCTCCAGCGGGGGAATATGCAGTTACTTCTGCGAGACGCTGTGAAGCCATCCATGGCCGCTTTACGGTTTCATCCTTGAAACCAAAACTCGCAGCCGCATCTACACCTGTTCATTTTTCTCTTCGATGTGGCTTTATCTCTTTATGTCTTAGTGTCAGTAATTTTCCCTACGCAGCACTGACCTCTATGTAATGCTTTTTCTCATCAGTCGGGAAGATACGGGGGCTGTCTAGCAATGATTCTATAGCAACCATAAGAGAATTAAGGCGTTTCTTGTGGATGGAAGAGCATTGATTGGTGAGTGATTCATGTAGTATTGTAATGTCGCTCATGGTGTTGTTCTAGTTTGTTTTTGGCCAGATTAATTAGCTCAAACAGCACCATGCGTGTCTACTAATTGATTGTAAAAAAATTATCTGGGGACTTCCTAGCTGCGGGCGTTATATTTTCACTCAATAGTCTGCAATATCGCAGGTAAATTTAATTAATAAAGGAATACTAATGAAATTTATAAAAAGTACTTTAGCAATGGCAACTTGTTTCTATCTAGCGGGTTGTGCATCAGGCGCTCAAGTAGAAAATATGATTTATAAGGGCGATAAGCATGAATACTCTTCTGAAATTAAAGAAAATGTAATGCTATCTTCCGTGACTGGCGGAGAAGAAACGAACCCAGTGTGGACTTCGGAAATCAGTGATGAAGCATTTTCTGGTGCCATAAAACAGAGTCTAAAAAATGAAGGGCTATATTCAGAAGATGGTAAATACGATTTATCTGTTGAAATGCTGGAAATAGATCAGCCAAGTTTTGGGTTTGATATGACAGTTACTACAATCGTTAAATATGTTCTAACAGATAAAGCGTCTGGTGAAGTGATTATTGACAAGGAAGTAAACGCACCTTATACAGCTACTGTAGGAGATGCCTTCTCTGGAGTAAAAAGGTTAAGATTGGCTAATGAAGGTTCTAGTCAAGAGAATATTAAAGGGTTGCTTGCTTTATTGTCTGAGTTAAATTTAGGCATCGACCAAGTAAGTATGGCCAAATAAAAAGCATAACAAAAGACTATGGCGTCAATAGCTAAATGCATAACTTTGGCGCTTCCCTTACTCGTCCCTAGAAAAGCCATCTCACAGCATTGAAATTAGCAAAATCCAAAAAACCATACCTTTTTACAACATCAAACACTTCTTATTAAAGAGCAACTAGGTCGTAACTAATCGGCTGAAGTCGAAGAGATAAACACTCAGGTGTGAATGCAGCTGTGGGCGTTGGTGGCAAGGCCGTTCTATGACATCCTGTCACCACGGCATTTGTGAATCCATTCACATCAGATGCCACCGTCGAGCGTATAGGGACATATTTATAGCGCCCCGCAGAAGTATTTACACATCGGCATGCTGCAAGCAATTGATTAATATAGAGGTTACGGTTCCCTATAAACCTCTAAACACCAAAACCAGCCCAATGAAACCAATCAAAAAGATATTTAATGGGCTTATTATCCGATAAGCCCCTAAGTTTCTGTTATCAACTGCAAACTCGCAAACTCACGATAAAGCTCACTCGATTGCATCAACTCTTGATGAGTTCCAGTTGCGACTAGCTCTCCCTTGTCCATCACAAGGATCCTATCGGCATTGAGTACCGTTGCTAGGCGATGGGCGATGATCAGTGTGGTCTTGCCCTCCATCAAGGTTTCCAGCGCTTGCTTAACCTGCTGCTCACTGATGGCATCTAGTGCACTTGTAGCTTCATCGAGTAGCAGTATCGGCCTGTCGGCAAGTATGGCTCTGGCAATGGCGACACGTTGCTTCTGGCCGCCGGATAACCTAACGCCGCGTTCACCTAAATAGGTCTGGTAACCATCACTAAACTCATTGATAAATTCATGGGCTCGAGCGGCCTTACACGCTGCGATCACCTCCTCCTCGCTGGCATCGAGTCTGCCGTAACGCACATTCTCTAGCACACTCATGGCGAAGATGACCGAGTCTTGTGGAACAAGGGCATATTGCTGACGCAGATCTTGAAGCTTCAACTGAGCAATGTCGACCCCATCTAGCTCTATTGCACCACCGTTTAAGTTGTAAAATCTCTGCAGTAGCTCAAACAGGGTACTCTTCCCCGCGCCACTCTCCCCCACTAAAGCAACCCTTTCACCGGGCTGAATATTAAGTGATAAACCGCGGATCACCTCATCACCTAATACTGCTTTGCCGCCACCCTCGCGGATATTTTGATAGGCGAAACGCACCTCTTTTAACTTAAGGCCACCTGTGACCTTAGCCGGTAACAACAAAGGCTGCTCGGCATCAGGAATATCCACAGGGGCTTCTACCAGTTCAATCAGGCGCTCGGCTGCACCAGCCGCTCTTTGAATTTCACCAATCACTTCACTGATGGTGGCAACCGAGCCCGCCACCATCACAGCATAAAACATAAATGCAGACAGCTCGCCGCCAGTAATAGCTCCAATCATCACATCCTGCGCGCCAACCCAAGTGACCAATGAGATAGCTAAAATACTGAGAAACATCACAGTGGAGATTAAGATAGAGCGGTATTTTATTCGGCCACTGGCCGCACTCATCACAGCTTCGACACGGTCGTCAAACAGAGATCTATCCCGCGCTTCATGGGTATAAGCTTGTACTGTGTGTATCTCGTGCAGGGTTTCATCGACATAGGAGCCCAGATCCCCCACTCTATCTTGGCTCTGACGGGAGAGATCTCGCACCTTACGTCCAAAGAAGAAGATAGGTCCTAACACTACTGGTACCGCAAGCAACACTAAGCCAGTCATCTTCAAACTAGTGATCGCCATCATCACGATGCCACCAATTACGGTCACACTTGCCCTAAGCGCCATTGAGAGACTAGAACCGACGACTGATTGCAGCAGAGTTGAGTCAGCAGTAAATCGGGATATCACCTCGCCTGTTCGCAGCTTGGCATAAAAGGCTGGTGAGAGTTTAAGTAGATGATCATACACTTTTAGACGAATATCGGCGCTCACCCGCTCACCCAGCCAGGTCATCAAGTAGAATCGACAAAACACTGCTGAGCTGCTGACGGCTGTGATGCCGATAACTAGGAAGATTATCTGATTCAACCTCTCACCATTATCTTGCAGAAACCCCTCATCCACCATCAAACGAACTCCTTGACCTAAAGAAAGCCAAGAAAGAGAACCGATAAACAGAAATATAATGGCAGCGATAACACGAGTTTTATAGGGACGAAGAAAACCGCCTATCCAGGGAAGTACCGCACGTTTAGCTGACTTATCCCTGTCAGAATGAGTCGGAGCCGTTGCTGTTGTATTTGAACTTACATTCATGGACGCAGAGGAGAGATCTTGGCTCAAGGCTATATCCTTAGGGCAATAACATTAGGAGGTTTTACTAGAATAACAAAACCCACGTATGAACGTGGGTTTTGTTTGTATCAGAAGGTTATTTTTAGATTGCTGCTGTTGAGCTTGTAAACTCAGACTTGGCTGGAGCGCCATGGTGGCCATCGCGCTTCCAATTTACATCAAGTAGTTCAGAGCCTGTCAGGCTAAACGCTTGACCAAAGCCCTTCACATAGAGCCCTTGCTGAGGATTCAATTTAAACAGATTAAAATCACTCAATTTAGCTAGATTATCTATCATCTCACCAAATCGTGCCGAGAGTGCTTCCACCCCCTTGTCGAATCCTAGACTATCTCTTGCAACTAGCTCAGCCACAGCATCGAAAGTGAGTCGCTTACGAGCGAAGACACTTTTAGCCTCCGTCTCATCTTCAAGTAACATCACAGAGACCATTGAAGACTCTTTAAGGTTTACACCATGACGAGCTAGCTCACTGACCAGTATATAAAAGCCGTCATCAGCCAGTGCAAAAGGCGCATAGCTTGCGTTGGGCACACCCGCTTTATTTTGAGTCGCTAACTGTAACGTCGAGCGCTCAGCTTTAAAACTCTCTATCTCAGGCAGCAATCTCTCCCTTAGACGTTGATTTTTCTCTTGAGTAGACACTCCACTCTCACTACTTTTCAGCTCTTGTGACATAATTTTCTCTCTTACGCTATTTTGTAAAGCTAGGCCGCAATGGCTCGCTCCTTCAATGCATTAAAACGAGTCACCTGCTCAGGAAGGAGAACTCGGTTACTGTCCCGTCCCAGATACACCTTAAAGATCATCTCCCCCTCACTGCCAAAGAAGTTGATTGAGTGACTCTCCTTTCCTCTAAATGGACGGCTCACCAGTGCAATAGCTGTAAGACCATCAAGACTCAGATGACCGTGCAGACCATTACCTTGAGTGATCAAGTTGTAATAGCCATAGGCATACTTCCCCTGTGGAAAATCTCCCTTAAATTCAAAAATACTGCCTGAGACTGAGACTATGGTGGTCATTGGCCCCCAGTGAGGCAAACAGGAAAGCAGTTCATCTTTATCTACTAATGGAAATAGACAGACCTGCTCTTCGGGCAGGGCAGATACAACCACCAATTCAGAAGTTCCAAGTTCGGCAGCGGCCTGACTTGGCATCGCATTGGGGTGACTGTCGAAATACTCACGTATCACATCATTACTGGGCTGCATCAATTGACTCCATTTTTAAAGCTAAAACCGACGAGCAAGGCCTGACCCTTGCTCGCCGATCCGCTCTTGTAAACTAAAAACTAGTACTAGACCATGCTAGAAACGGTAACGGGCAGAGAGCTTCATGTTTCGCCCCTGTTCGTAGAGAGTCTGCCATGCTTGGCGATACTCCTCATCACCGATATTTTCAATGGCAAAGTCGACACGAAGACCCTCAAATGTTCCCATAGCAGGCTCCCATGCTAAGTAAACATCCCACAAAGTGTATGAATCGTAATCTTGCTTGTTCTCGCTTGGTAGTTGATCTTGCTGGGCCACATGGGTAACACGTGTGCCAAGCTTCATATCTCCCTCCATGATCCCCTGTGAGAGATCTACGCCAAACTTCTTAGCTGGAATATTGCTTAAGTACTCATCAGAGCGCTTATCTTTACCCTCTGTCTGACCATAGTTAAGTGTCAGACGAGTCTGGTTAAAGCGGTAACGTGTCTTAAACTCAAACCCAGTAAGACGAGCTTCGTCGACATTATTCCAAGAGGTTGTTTGCTCGAGCCCTGGAATACCCATAAGCGGGTTTGATACCGATTGCTCAATAAAATCGTCAACATCATTTCTAAAGACGTTAAGGGTGATCCCTAGCTCATCATTACCCGCTAAATCGGTGAAATGAAGATCGGCTTTCAGCTCTTTATTCTTCGCCTTTTCAGCCTTTAGATCGGGATTGATCTCGAAGGTGTTACATAAACCGCCGGGCAGAAAGCCTGGAATTGGCGGAATGCAGTAGTGGGTGCCTGTGGAGTACATCTCCTCAAAACTCGGCGCACGAAAAGCCTCATCGTAACGTGCACTAAGGGTTAGCCAAGAACTGGTATTCCACACAAGACCTAAAGAGGGAGACCATGCTGTGTCATCTGAAGATTTTGACAGCGTTTTGCTTTCATTTTCAAAAGTGTCGTATCTAAGTGCTGGCTCTAACGACAGTGAGTCTGTCAGTGTCACCTGCGCCTTAGCAAACGCCCCCCAAACTGATGTTTCACCATCAATATCACCTGGGCGCTGCCCCACCTGACCAGCATCATCTCTGACTGTTTTTATCTTGTCCTGATAACCATCGACACCATAGGTCAATGTTGTGCCGCCAAAGATAGAGCTGTTATTAATACTAAAACCTAAGGTCTCATATTCGGTGCTATCGATTTGGCCCTTAGTGACTCTGTCTTCATCATAATCTGTGCTGTTCCAGTAAAGCGTACTCTTGATATCTAAGTAAGGGTTACTGCTGGGGTTAAAGCTATGCTCTAAGGTGAAGTTTTTATCTTTCGTTTTACGCTTAACAAGCGGGACAGAGCTGCCCACTTCAGCCGCAGGATTACTAGGCACCAACTCGTCTGTATCTGAGAATCGAGCTGAGAACTGCAACCGCTGTTCATCACTTGGCTCCCAACCAAACTTCATCAAGCCACTGCTTCTTTGTGAAGCACTGTTTGCTAAGGTTTGATCTCTGCCTATCTTGATATTATTACTGTCGTTATAGCTCCCATTAATCAACCAATCAAAGCGATCTGCAACACCATAAATTGCACCGCTGGTTTTTACATTATCGCCATTAGTTTCATAACCTTGTTTAAGGTAACCGCCAAAGCTCTCACCTTCATCGAGCATCTCTTTAGCTGACTTGGTATTTTGCGCTACCACACCACCAATAGCACCACTCCCCCACAAGCTACTGGCTGGACCGCGAACTACCTCAACCGAGCTTAGGAGCTCAGGATCCATAAAATAAGTTCCTCTGTGCCCTGAGGCCGTATTTTGTCTGGCACCATCTATAGTCTGCAGAACTCGCTGCCCCCCCAAGCCTCGGATCTCAACCCCTTGTGATGAGGCTCGGGGGCCATTACTAACAGTGACATTGGCTTCATTTTGCAATGCTTCTGCCACAGATGCAGGCTGCGCCTCTTGTAGCTCCTCTTCATCGACAACTGCAACGCTGCGGCTACTTTGTGATGCTTTTTCAGCTATTCGAGTAGCAGTCACTAGTACTTCATCAAATTCAGTTACTTGTTCAACTTGTTGGGCGTAAGCAGTTGAGCTAAAAGCCATGGTTAGTGCAACCACAACAGGCTTCTTGGTCATCATCTTCATCTTCGAGTTCTCAGTTTTATGCAGTTATATGTAAGGTATATGTGGTTATAAGGTCTATTTTTGGCACTCTACCTGAGAGTAAAAAATATATCAAATGAAAATCATTATCATTTGCGATCTTATTTCTATTCGTATATCTTGAATGGGTAATAAACAAAGAAGCCCAGCAAACATGACACCTAAACGATATTTTACCTTTGCCTGTTTAACTGCCCTCATTCAGGGTGGGGTCATAGCATCTCAAGGAAAACCACCACAGCTCCCAGCTGGGGTAGCGATGGGTTCACTCCAAAGTGTGAGCATCGCACTCTCTACACCTGCCGCTCAGGCATCACAAACTGTAGATAGTAAGCCTGTAGAGAAAAAGGTGGATCAAACAGCCGAGATAAGCACAACACCTGAGCCAAAGAGTAAACCCAGCACTCCGAAAACAGTGGTGCATCAAGTCGCTAAACATAAAAAGCAGGTTGAACAAAAGAGGATAGATAACAATTCAGCCTCACAGACTAAACCGAAAAGTAAAATAACTGAGCTTAATCAACAAGCTGACACAGAGACATTAATCGCTGATACAGAGCCCAAAGCAGACTTAGCCTCCAAACAAGTCGAGGCCCAGGCGAAACAGGGAGTATCACAAGCCAGTATCGCCCTGAGCCGCCCCACTTTTTCGGTGCCTCCATCACGGCCCAGTTACCCTAAACTGGCCAGAAAACGAGGATTTGAAGGAACTGCAACTATCGAAGTGATGTTTAATCAGATAGGAGAGCAACTCTCCCTCACCTTGATCAACAGTTCAGGCTTTAACCTACTGGATAGGGCTGCTTTGAGCGCAGTAAAGAGCTGGCAATTCGCGGCTCCATCACCACAAACAGCCTACGCCTATACCGTGAGAGTGCCGGTTAAATTTGCCCTTAACTAAATAAGCTGAAGATTAGTCATATCATCAAGGAACGCCCCATGCCCCACTCGCTTTATCACACTCTGAGTGAACAGTTAGGTTATCTCACCTGGCCGCTGTTTATCTGCGCTTTCATCACCTTGATGATCATCTTGGAGCGACTAGCTCTTATGCTGTTTGAGCTGCCTAAACGTGATACTTGGCTAACTAAGCTTAGAGAGGGAACAAGTAGCGCTACCTCGGAGCAGTGTCAGCAGCTATTAACCCAGCTAAGCAGAGGCAATAGCATGTTGGCTAAAGGCAGCTATCTTCTACTCACACATAGGGATCAGAGCCGCGAGATGCGCGAAGAGATCATCAATCTGTGGCTGCTAAAACAGCGTGGAAAACTGCAATCGGGACTAAAAGTACTGCAGGTGATGGGGATCATCACTCCCCTACTTGGATTATTGGGGACTGTGCTTGGACTGATAGAGATGTTTAACCAACTTGGATTATCACAAGGCCCAGTAACGCCAGCGCAACTCGCATCTGGGCTAGGGTTAGCCATGAATACCACTGCGGCAGGACTTATTATCGCCGTACCTGCAATCACCTTAGCTCACCTATTCACCCTCTGGGCAGAGCAGCGCTGCAGTAATATCGCCCACGGACTTAACCAGCTAAACCTCTGGCTAGATGGTTTTGATCAAGCCATGAAAATAGGTCAAGAAGCTGCTGGCCACCAACAGATAATGACGCAAACCAGTTTAGACAAGATTCAGGAAAACAGGCCTGAGAGCACCACATCATGATAGAAGTTAAACATGAAGGAAATAACACGATTTCTGGACTAGATCTCACGCCTCTAATCGACATCATCTTTATCGTTTTAGTCTTCTTGCTGCTCACCGCTAACACTCAGCTACTTAGCCTACCAGTGGATGTTCCCACAGAGTCCAGTGCTGAACTAACCCCGATAGATCAAGTTGAAAATATCACGATTAATGTTCTTGCTACAAAGCCTCACTGGGCACTCGACGGAATACCCTTTGAGCAGTTTACAGAGTTTGAACACGCCTTTATCAAGCAGTATCAGCAACAGAGCGAGGCCAAGGTGATTATTGCCGCTGACAAAACTGCGCCAGTCCAACCTTTAATGGCTTTACTTTCACTGCTGCAGAGGCAGCAGATAACCAATACTCAAATTTTGATGGAACAGTAACCAACAGTTCCATCAACACATCTATCGATTTGGAGAGATATCATGTTAAACAAGACGAAATTAAATGGCTTTATTCCGCCGAAAATAGTCGCCACAACCTTGCTTTGGGCTGGGCTGTCAGCTGGCGTTTCGGCACATGATGCAGAGCATCATAATGAAGTCACTCGCCTTATCAGTGCGGGAGCAGGTATGACAGAGCTGGTCATTGCACTCGATGCTGGCGATGAGCTCGTTGCAGTCGACTCCACCAGTCAACTTCCTGAAACCTTTAGCTCGGTAGAGAAATTGGGTTATCACAGAATGCTATCAGCTGAAGGGATTTTAGCCTTAGAGCCAGACTTGGTCTTGGGAAGCGATGCCATGGGGCCGGAAACCACCTTAGAGGTACTAGAAGGCGCCGATATTAAAGTCGTAAAACTTGCAGGGGCGGAAACTGCAGAGCAACTGCTAAGTAATATTAATAGGCTAGGTGAACTGCTAGACAGGCAGAAGCAGGCTGAGACACTTAAATTTCGTGTTGCCCAATCCTTCGATTCAATTAAGCAAAAAAGAGTGAGTATTACAGGTTCTGACAAGGTTCCCTCTATCCTGTTTATGTTGCTGCAAGATGACAGGCCCGTTCGTGTTGGCGGTGAAGGAACAGCTGCCGATACCATCATTAAGCTCGCAGGCGGAAAAAATATCGCAGACTTTGTTGGCTACAAAAGTCTCTCTCAAGAGGGAGTACTAGCGCTTCAGCCGGATCTTATCTTAATTTCAAGCCGCTCAGAGAGTGAGGAGCAGAGCGCGCCAGATAAAGTCTTAAAGCAGATGCCGCTGCTTATCCACACTCCCGCGGGTGAACATAAGATGATCCACAGCTTAAAGGCACAGGCACTGCTCGGAGGATTAGGTCTAAGCTCGCTCGAAGCCGCTGATAAGTTAGCAAGCAGTCTTATTGAGATACAGAAGTATTAGTCGATCTCAAATACAGCAAACTTTAGAGAAAGATAACTACTATGGAAAATCGCGCCTGGCTTTGGCCTAGTATCCTTACTTTTTTAGTGATCACTTGCCTACTATCGATTGTGACTGGACCACTACAGATAGCTCCCTTGACCAGTTTCAGTGCGGTGCTGAACTGGGCAACACATTTAGAGCTTGGCGCTGTCGCTCCCCACGAACAGCTCGTCATTAATAACGTTCGCCTTCCTAGGACACTGCTGGCCATGACTGTCGGTGCAACGCTAGCTCAATGTGGCGCCGTGATGCAGGGGCTATTTCGCAACCCTTTGGCAGATCCCGGGATCATAGGCGTTTCATCCGGCGCTGCTCTTGGCGCTGCTATTTGTATCGTGCTTTTCCCTGGAAGTGGTGAGTACTCAGTCGCCTTCGGGGCATTTATTGCAGGCCTAATTACGACACTGGTGGTTTATCGTTTAGCCAGTAGTTCATCGGGAACCTCTGTCGTCCTGTTGCTACTTTCCGGTGTCGCTATTGCAGCCTTAGCAGGGGCTGGTATCGGTTTACTAACCTACTTGGCTGATGACATGGCACTTAGGGATTTAACACTGTGGCAGATGGGTTCTATTGCTGGGGCGCAGTGGCAATATGTCACCTTAAGCCTGCTGGCACTCCTGCTGATTAGTTGGCAGTTCTATCGCTCCTCTAAAGCATTAAACGCCCTACTGTTAGGTGAAGCAGAAGCACGCCATTTAGGGGTCGAGGTAGATCAATTAAAGTTTAAGCTTATTTTTCTGTGCGCTGTTGGCGTTGGGATCTCCGTTGCCGCCACAGGGATTATCGGCTTTATCGGGCTGGTGGTGCCCCATATAGTCCGCATGATTATCGGCCCAGATCATAAGCGTCTACTCCCCATTAGCGCCGTACTCGGTGCCATTATCTTAGCTTTAGCCGATGTAGGAGCCCGCTCATTGGTCGCTCCCTCAGAGCTGCCAGTAGGGTTAGTTACCGCTATGCTAGGTGCGCCATTCTTTATTTTTATGCTGCTAAAGCAGAAAAACAGGCTGATTTAGGAGCTTAAAACCATGATAGATATCAAGCATGTTTCAGTCAGAATTAATCACAAGCCAGTACTCACCAATATCAATCTGCATATTCCATCTGGCAAAGTCACCGCGTTACTTGGCCCTAACGGTGCAGGAAAGTCCACCTTGCTTAAAAGTCTCAGCCAAGAGGTGCAACTCGATGCGGGAAATATAGCCTTAAATGATCGACCTGTGCAGGATTTTGATCGGCTTGAATTAGCCAAGCATCTCGCTGTTCTACCACAACATGCCAGCCTCACCTTTCCATTTGCGGTTCATGAGGTCGTCGCAATGGGACTCTACCCTTTGACCTTAAGCAATAAACAGGGGATGGAATTAGTGGACGAGCAGCTCAACAGGTTAGCGCTAACCTCCTTAAAATACAGGAGCTACCCAACACTCTCAGGTGGTGAAAAACAGAGGGTGCAACTGGCCCGTGTTCTCACCCAACTCCAGCAAGCACAAAGACCGCCAATATTACTCTTGGACGAGCCCACTTCCGCATTGGATCTGGCCCAGCAACACAGAGTCCTATCCTTAGCAAAAGAGTTGGCCCACCAGCACAACTATGCTGTGGTTGTGGTACTACACGACCTTAACCAAGCCTCACGCTACGCCGATAACTTAGTGATCCTTGAACGTGGCCAGATTGTAAGTCAGGGGACAGCAAGAACCACCTTAACACTGCAGACCATCAAACAGGTCTGGCAATATGAACCTCAGATAGTTAACGCCCCAGGATGTGAAACACCTTTGCTATTTTAAGGGCCATATACCTCACCAAGGATTTTCGATATAGTCTTTGCCATTCGCGCTTAAGTAAATATGAATGATGGCAAAAACAATCTCAAACGAAACTCAAAATGAAGCCATGAAGGTGGCCAAGGCGACTCAAAAACCGGGACAGACCATTATATACGGAAGCTAAAACGTAAAAGAGAATAGGTCTATAAATAACAACAAAAACTTAAACTTAAACCTTAAATAGCATTCAAATATTGACAAAAATTCAAACTACAGTCTAAATTATTAAAACTTATAATGTACGGCATAAACTGTAATGCATTTAAAGATAGAGAAAATCACAGTAAATGGTGAACAAAGCGTTTTCTACACTGATGGATTTGGATATCCTATTTCAGGTAATTTATCTGTCGATTATGCAAGTAATTACATTTGTTTAGAAAAGAGCAGTACGACTATCAAGTCAAGAGAAACAACAGCTAGGCATTTACTCTTTTGTTTAAACTACTTTATCTATAATGACATTGATATCGTCAACCGTGTTGCCTCTGGAGAGTTCTTTAGTTTTTTTGAATTAGATAAATTTTCCAATCACTGCTTTCTTAAGCAAAGAATAATTAACAAAACCAAATCATCAAATATTGTTTCCTTCACTCCAAAAGACTCGATATCTCCATCTACACGCAAAACAACATGCCGACAAAATCAAGTATCTAATACAACTGCACGTGAACGTTTAAGAGCATTGAGAAGCTACTTAGAGTACCTTTATGAACGCTTTTATGGCTTTAACTCCCCTACTCGCCTGAAAGAGCATTATGATAATGTTATTAGGCATTTAAACAGGGAAGTAAATAAAGCTAAGCCTAACAACACAAGCGTAATAGACATTGATGAAGAAGTATTCACTCAAGAAGTCATTAATAAAATATACGAGATAACACTGGTTGGTCACCCTAGCAATCCTTTCAAACGCTCACAGTTAAGAAACCGTGTCATAATCGATACCATTTTTGATATAGGCATACGAAGAGGTGCGTTACTAAATTTAAAATTAGGAGATATCAAAGACGAGGAAACACCCCGTTTAGATATTATAAATAGAATAAACTTCGATGATCCAAGAAAACATCGCCCAACACAAAAAACACAAAGTGGTGTAATAGGTACCCAATTTAGCACTATTCGAAACTTGAAGACTTATATTGAAACAGTTCGAGATTCATATACTTCAACCACGAAACCTAGCCCTCTTTATCCAAAAGCATTAGAGCATGACTTCATATTTATCTCTGAATACGGCACAACCAAAGGCCACCCCCTATCAATTACAGGTTTCAATTATATTTTTGACGTTTTATCTGAGGCTGTGGGAGTAAATATTCATCCACATTTAATTCGCCACCACTGGAATTACAACTTCACAAGACAAGCCGAAAAAGCTGGTCTAACAAGCCATGAAACGGACAAGCTGAGAAAGCATCAAATGACTTGGAGTGAAAATTCTACAATGGCGAGAATTTACAATAAAAGAGCAACTTTAGAGAAAGTAAGAAAAATTAAACAGAACTACCAAAATCAATTATTTTATACGGGAAGTCATGATGACAACAGCTGAAAAAACAAACTATCATCCCGATTTAAATACTCCCATTTACGCTCTCGATAAAGGCTATAGTTTCATTCCTTCCTCAGATAAATGGGTTATAGCTGTAAACACCACTCTAGACGTTGGTTTTATACACCAATCAGAACTGTCTAAAGAGCAAAAAGAAGACTTATTGAATATTCTAGCCTTTAGGGTAACTTGTGTAGGAGATACATCTGCGAAGAAATCTTGTAGAGCTTTTAAAAGATTCCTCATGAACCTAAAAGGAAAAATGACGTTCGAGTCGACTCTGGCATCATACAACACACTAACAAGCACCTACCTAAACGCATTCTCTTTTTCAGTGAGAGACTTTGCTCTAGCTGGAAAGAAATTTCAGGAACAATCTCTTAAAAAACTTTATTTAGACAAGTGTAAAAAATACCAAAACACACAGTTTACAAGGAAAATGTTTGACTGTAATAGAGGTGCTCATACACCTATTGAGCTTGAAAGCGTATTCGAAGGTATGCGACTTTTAACCCAAAAAATGCATCAAATGCTGAATATTCCGCAAGCATTTAATCGAAAATACGGACATCCCCACACCTTAATTTCTGGACTAGCATTAGTGATTATGATGTCAGTGCTAAGAAGACCTGTCCAACTACGTCAGATAAAAATGTGCGACTTTCGAACAAAAGGCGATAGCTTAAATGAACACTTTTCCGATTCAGATATATTAATTGATTATGATGAGTTAAAACTACAAACCTTCAGAGCCAAATGTAAATACTTAAAAGAAAGAGAAAATTTAGATGAGGATTTACACCTTCTAAATCGCTCTAATAGCAGGTTAATTTTAAAATATATATCAATACTTTTTAACGAGCACTTAAGCGCCCTTACAGCCAAAGGCATAGAGTTAACTAAAACTGAGAAAAAGGAAATATTTAGTCGTTTCCCTCTATTCCCAACTTATGAATTAATTATCGCAAGCGAGATAAATTCAAAAGAACAACTATTTTGCGCACTACAAATTGATAATACTTTAAATCATGTCAGTAAGGATTCCCTCGCTAAAGGTATCAATGATGTTGTGGATAAAGTTCTTGCACCACTCTATCATTCCGACCGTGTAACAAGCCCCATAAATCGCATCACCGGCAACAATAGAATTCGACACACCATACTAACTAAAGGTGCAAGAGATGGCCTTGATGGAATAACTCTTTCAGCAATAACAGGAGTTACACCAAAAGCTGTAGCAGCTTATATTGATATAACAGCTCAAGAACGAGCGATGATAGATGACATATTTGGAAAAAATGCCACATTAGTTAACTTTGGCAAGATAAAAGTTCAAAACCAACTATACCCAAGTAAAGACATTGCATTTGATGAGTTTGGTGATAAGTACGGTTCATTTGAAAGTAACTCTAGATGTATGGGGTGTAGAGAAAAGCTACCAGTCCCTCTCTGTTGCTATGGATGCGATAATTTCACTGCGCTATCAACAGGAAACCATAACCACCAATTAGAAAAAGTCATTCAAAAGTATGATTTCAATAAGCGCAATGGGCAGTCAGAGGTAGCATTAATGCGCTTAGAAAAAGCAATAAAACGAATTAAGGCAACTATTGATATATGCACTAGATATAACCGTAGTATGGAGATAACTCTTCATGATCAATAAGTACTTAAATAAGTTACAAAATGACTTTAACAATATCGCTTGGGATATACGCATAAAAAACAAGAGTAGAGAAAAATTTCCGACTAAAATCGATGACACTATAGAAATAACCCCAGCAGGCGGAAACCCCACCTACCTCGTACTGTATAGCAAAAAAGCAGCGGGAAAGGTCGTATCACATAAAATGCTCTTTAGACCTGAATACAGGATCAACATTCACCATAAAAATATACTCGTCTTATTCCTAAATGCTCTTCTGACAAATACCAATGTAAAAATAGAAACAACAACAAGGCTTGTTAGATATGCTCTTGTTTTTCTAGATCTAATCGATAAATCTCCACACAATTTAAGACAAATTGATTACGATAACACTTACAAAGCATTCAATGAAAAGCTTCACATTGCCTGCAATTATTTTATTAAATGGTGCTCATCAAATGGGTACTGTGAAAGAATTAGAACTAAGCCACCGAAGATAAAAACAGCAACTAATGGACTTCAAAAACGGAAAGATAAACTACCTCAAGAGGCCAGTATTATTGCCCTTGGAGAGATATTTCAGCAAGTCATCCCTGAAGATGAGAGCCTTTGGGATACCAGCCCAAAAGCTAATCATGCCGACGCTTTTTCTTTATCTATAATTGTATTATCACTAGCTAGTCCCAACCGAAGCATGGCTGAAATACGTACGCTTCATAAGCAAGAATTAATTGAATACAAAGATTGGAATAATCTCGATAGGCTTGGTAAGCCGCAAATTCGTTACTCTCTAATGTGGAAAGGTAGCAAAGGATATAAAGAGTACGAAAACCATATATTGTCTACGATGTCTGACGTAGTTAAACGAGCATTGAGATACATGGAACGTGTAACTGCGCCATATAGGATTTTGATGCAATTCTGGTTCAAGCAAAATTCAACCATAAATGAGCTGTTTCCTATTACTAACGAAATTTTAAACTCTAGGCTTAAAACTCTGAAGCTGACACCTTTTGATTCACTTACTTTTGTTCAACTTGGATTTTTACTCGGCCTGCATCAAAATATAGTTTTCACTCTAAAAATGAATAAATTATCTGGGATGGGTTCGATAAAGAAAGACATCCATATTTCTATGCTTAAATCAGATTTCTCATGCTACATATCTGAGTATTGTGGAGCTTCCTTGATAGGCTTTAAGAAGTTTGCAGGGCTAATCCTTACTAAGGGAGAACTTAAACTAGATAGGTTCGTCACTATAAAGGATATTCAACAAGCACTATTTAAAATGATCTCTCACTCATGGAAAACGTTTCCCCGTATAACCACAAATGGGGGAAAATGTGACAAGGGAAATGAAGTCGATATTCGCGAAGCAATGTGGTGCCTGTCTGGAGCGAGTGTAGGAGGACATGGTGGAATGTACGCACCTTTCCTTCCTGATGCTATGGAAGGGCTTATTAAAAAGGAGCTTAAAGGCCGCCTCTTTAGAAAATATGGATACTCTGAACGATTACGAATGAGTGCACACCAATTTAGACATTACCTCAATCATAATAGTGATATTAACGGCCTCTCTCATTACATCATAAATGCTTGGTCTGGCAGAGCGGATAGTAGACACATTCAGAATTATCTTCATGAAACAGAAGAGGATAAAATAGCTAGAATTCCGATAGTTGAACCCATAAACAACGAGATAGACATTAGAGTTCACTCACAGAAAGAGTTTGAAAAACTACGTAAACAGCAATCGATTACAAGTATTACTTCAGTTGGCTTTTGCACTAAAGATTTACGCTATATCCCCTGTACCTATCTAAGTGAATTCGAAACTCAATGTACGTTTTGCGAACAATCATGTCACATAGCACACGATCAAATTGGGATAAAAATCCTTAAAGAGGATTATGCATTACAAAATGAAAGACTAAGTAAACATCTTAATTGTCCTAATAAACGTAATGAGAACGCAAAAAAATGGTATAGAACGCACAAAGCAAATACCGATTTGCTTTGTCAATTAATCGAAACGTTAGAAGACCCGCTAATACCTAGGGGGGCTGTTGTTAGGGTGATAACAGAAACAAAAGAAATTAGGATCGCTGACTTAGATAAGAAGTCTATTTCAACAAGAAAGCTTTATTTAAAAAATATGGAAGATGACATCCAACACGGGTTGGAAGATTGTGCCCCTATCGAAAAAAAACCGTTTGAAAAAGATACTGAACAGTTCATAGAAAACTTCTGGGGAGATTTATAACTCATGGCAAAACCTTCATTATCAACAACTCAAGTGCGCCAAATTGAAAAAATTCTTTATCGATGGTCAGGTAAACTAACCTGGGAAGAACTAGTTGATCAGCTTGAAAACGAGTTAGAGATTACTACTACTCGTCAAACCTTAAATTCCTACAGTTCTATAAGCGGTGTTTTTAAGTCCACAAAAACCCGACTTAGGGGAATAAGTGAGAACTATCAAAACTCCCCTAACGTCTCCCTTGAGAAAGCTAGTCTGCTCGATAAAATAGAAAAGCTTGAGAATGAAATCATTGGCCTCAGAACACAAAACCAACAATTTCAAGGTCTTTTGAATGACATAAGAATGGAAGCTGAAAGTACTCCCCTGCTAATGGATTTGCTTATTTCGGTTAAACGAAAACATCAAGGTTAACAGTGCAACCACTTAAAACTGCTGAAATACAAAAAACACTAAAACTCATCTCATTGTATGGCTACATTAAAACGATATAGGCTCCGAAAAAGAGCCAAGAAATCACTAATAAAATCCATGGCAAAGAGTTACTTGCCGCACGATTACCATTAACTATATCTTCTAGTGGTAAAGCATTTTCTTCATTGTTTTTTTGTTTGATTGATTGCTTTTTTGCTTTACTCGCCGCTCTAGCTTTAGCTTTTTGTTGTTTTTTATACAGTTCTATCCCGTTTTGTATTCCTTTCGCTATTAACTTAGTCTGCTCTTTGTCTTGACCAGGCTTTTGAGTTGCACGAGCGATCTGTGTGGCTTCATCAACTGTTTTCTGTGATGGCTTTTGAGCTACTTTCTTAACCATTTGAAATTATTCTCATTACTTACATGAACCACCAAATTATACAGTAATAACAACCATTGGTAAGCTGTGCACAAGTAGACTCTTAATAAGTTTATATAAATAACCCTACAAGGCGTCAGAACGGAGAGTTAAAAGTCGAGACGACCTTTTCTCTAAAGCCTCCTAACATCTCAAGCGATGAGCACTTATCTCTAGAATCTTTTTGATTTTGAAGTGACGTTGAAAAGCTTTGCTTCGAGCCTTCCATTTGTGGGGAATCGAAACTAAATGTATTCCTTTCGAGGGTAAAATTATCTCTTTTTATTGTTTCTGCTTTAGACTCATCAATTGAGAAAACACTATCACCAAACTCTCTAAATACTACTGGAACATCTGGTATTTCTTCAGCTAGACGGTTCGCAAACTCAACCAATTTAGGTTCGGCAAAGGTGTAAAGCCAAGCATCTTGGTTTTTAGTCTTGTTTATCCGTAAAACCCTACCTAAAACCTGCCTAAAATAGAGCTCTGTTTTAACTCTACTTAGGTGACAGCACACTTGTAAACGTGGAATATCAGTACCTTCACTAATCATCCCTACACTGACAATCCAATTGATATTACTGCTTCGAAACTCATTGATTTTGTTAGAAGGTTGATCTTCTTTATACGTAACTATTTCAGCGGTTTGAGCATATTCAGTCTTGAGTATATTCAAGATGTAAGCGGCGTGTTCTAACGATGATGCCACGATAAGTCCTGCCGCATTGGGGTTATGTTGTTTAATACTTTGGAGTCTGCGTGTAGCCAAAGTTAAAACGTGTCTAATTGCTTCACTATTTTTGATAACAGCCTGATACTGAATAGAAGAGCCTTTAAATAATTCATCCAAACAATTGAAAATCTTAGTCTGATTGCCTTCGTTAGTAACAGATAATTTCGCATTATCAATCAACACAATTTTTGGATTACGGCATACACCATCAGCTACCGCTTGTCTCAAGCCGTAAACATAGTCACATTGAATTTGTTTTTCGGGATCAATATATCGAGACAAGACAATAGGAGCTTGATCTGAACGCCATGGAGTACCAGTTAATGCTAGAGTGTATTCAGCCTGATTCTGAATATTAAGTAAGATCTCCTCTCCCCAAGCATTTGCATCCTCAAGAGTGCTTCCTGCACAGTGATGGATCTCGTCAAAAACAACCAATACGCGGTTTTGTTTTAATAACAACCAGAAGTCATCTTTGAAAGACAATAAACTTTGATATGTGTAGGAACAACCCACCGCACCAATTACGCCATCAAAGCGGCAGCCAAGACGTTTAAGAAAAGTATGCTTTATTCCTTGCGATATATTTACTGAAGGTGAAAAACAAAGCACAAAATCAACAAGGTCTTGCTCAAGTAACTGAGCTGCTACCTCAGCTGCCATAATCGTTTTTCCTGCGCCAGGTGTAGCAAGGCAAAGGAAATGCCTATGTTTTGCATTATAGTGCTCTAGAGCGCGATTGAGGCACTCTAGTTGCCATTGTCTTAGGTGCATACTGGTTACTTTAGTTGATAGGCGAGAACAGATTTAATCGCTTTGATTTGCCCAAGTAGTTTCGAGCTATTTTCACGCGCTTGTAAATACATGGATTCAAGGTGAATCTTCATTTCAGGGAAAGATTCATATAGACGCATATATTCTTCTGACTCGCCAATGCTTGTAAGAAGGTCGATTTCAGTTTCTTTAAGACGCTCTTCAAGTCGCTGGACTCCAAAACTGGTATGAGTAGTCATTAGGCCTAGAGGCTTCGACTTACTTTGAATTATAAAGTTTGCTTTAAAAAATAACTCAGACTTCTGGTACGTAACACCTTTGGAGTTTTTAGTTCCATTTTTTAGTAACCCCCCTTTCTTAACAAGCCTAAGAATTTGTCTATACACATACTTACGAGCCTCGATGAAATCTTGAGCCACTGAAGAGCTTGCTAAATATGCATCCCGTAGTTGTGTCACATGGAAATTGTCAAAATTCTCATCCTGGAGAATATCATTTAACTGGGCGTTCATTTTTATGGATGGATTCGACATTACTCTCTCACAAGGGACTGCTAGTAGGACTCGTAGAGTCCTTATTATCAAATGCGGATTATAATCCGTGGCTTTATAAGCCGCAACTTTGGATAGTCTTTCTCTTTAACGAGATGAAACATGAAAGACTTAGCAATCCAATTTGGTCTTAAATTGCGTGAAAAACGCAAAGAGCTTGGGATTTCTCAGGATAAATTGGCATTACTAGCAGAGATCGATCGCAGCTATGCAGGACGAATAGAACGTGGAGAAGTGAACATAACACTAGAGAAAGCCTATCAATTAGCTGAAGTGTTAGGCTGTGAAGTTAGAGAGTTGCTCCCTTAATACCGATAAAAGCGTCAACTACAGGCAACGCTAGGACCTCTGCATTATCTGGGACCGCGTAGTCCAATTAGATACATTCATAATCATAGATTTTTCTTTAATTTCAATAATTAAAACGGTAGAATTTAGATTGGCTACGATAGTAGCTAACAAGTTACACACCCTGCATAATCATGCATAAATTTAAATGGAATTAAAATGAACATAATAGACATAAAGCTAACAAATGGTTTTGATAGGTCAGTCGTAGAAGATCTAGTTTTCTTTTCTCTTCTACCATTCAAAAACTACTCTCAAGAAACATTGGTAAGCTTTTTTATAGAGTGCATGTCTTCAATGGATCTAAATATAGCTACATTACATGTATTACAAATTGAAAACAAACCTACAGCGTTTGCATTTATTTTGGATGCATTTGAAGGGCAAAATGATAGTGCTCCCCACTTACATGTGTTAAGCGTTTTCCCTTCAAAACAAAAACTTAATATAGGCAGCGAATTCCTTCAATGCGTCATAGCTAAAAACAACTTTACAGGTTTAACACTAGAGTGTGATGAAAATACAATCCCATTTTTCGCGAAAAATAATTTCACGAAAAGGGATGTTACTTTAGAGTGTGGACAATATTCGATGTTTTATGGTGATGCAGAGAAAAAGGATAGATTTAAACGCCCGCAGGTTGAAGGTGAAGCTCTTGAAAAATATTTAAATGATTATTATGCATGTTCACAAAGACTAGAAGAAAAAGGGCATATCTGAACATAACAGGACTAGCGAAGCTCCTGGGCATTTTAAACAACTTAAAATGCCTAGGAACTAAAACTTTTTAATCATAGCGCTAGTAATTTTTAAGGAAAAATATTGAGTACCATCGAATTATGAAACTCATCGCTTTTAGAGCCCTTCAAGGAGACTCATTCCTATTACAAAGCGGTGACACGAATATATTGGTCGATGCTGGAATGCCAAATACTTTTGGTCAAATATCGGCTGCTTTATCAGGCCGCTCTTTAACCGCTGTATTCATATCTCATGTTGACTACGACCACTTAGGTGCATTGTTTAATTTGATAAAAGAAGCACCTATACTTGTGAAACATTCTGTTTTCTACATGAATACACCACATTTAGCAACAGAGTACCAAGGCGAAGAAGTTGGTTTCAAACATGGTGATTCACTACAGGAACTCCTAATAAAATGTAATAAAAGCTTTCAACCTCTATCTAAAGGACGGATATTAGATTTTAAAGATATAGAAATAGAAGTGCTTTGGCCTACCCCATCAATCAACGAAGAATTATATAAGAACTGGAACTCAAGTAAAATCCTAGAAGAAAACCAATATACTTATCTAAAGAGGCAACAAAACAATGGTGATATAATAAATAAATCCTCATTAGTGTTGTTGTTATCATACAAAGATAACTCTATTTTATTCTTAGGTGACTCCCACCCTGAAACTATCTGCAAATCACTAATGGATAAAGGGTACAGCAATACATCCCCCTTGAAATTAGATTTATTAAAATTATCACACCATGGCAGTAAACATAATACTTCCATAGAATTACTTCGACTTATCAGGTGCGATAATTTTTATATATCAACAAACGGAGGTAAGTATGGTCACCCTGACAAAGAATTAATTGAACTCATTCAGTCATATGCCGTCGAATCTAAAAAAATCATTAACGTTTACCTCAACTACGACATTGAAATAGACATTAAAGAAAAGTGCACCATAGAACTAACAATGTTGAAATTCAAAAACCAAAACGAGTTAGAATTTATATGAACAACTTCCACTCTAACTCCAGTAAACTATGCTCTCGTTTAAAAATCAACAATGCATCTATTGGCAGCTGCGTTGTTTTAAAAACTCCCAAAAGAGTAGTGGCAATTAGCTGCGCACATGTTATATACGGAGAAGAGCATGAGACAACCATTGTTGATGCAAATCAAATTACAGTTGAAATAGATGGGACAGCGCATATTTGTTCAAAAATCTTATCTCCTTTAGCAGATTCAAAAGCAACCGACATGGTTGTTATTGAGCTAGCCGATACCACTCTTCTCTCCACTTCAAGTTTATGTGAATTGAAGGTTTGTTTAGACGTAAACGAATCTATATTAGGCTACAAGCAAGCAATGGTGTTACTGCCAATCCAAGATAGCTGCCATTCAGTTGTATCATTGACTAAATTTAATAAAGAAGTCGATGAGCACTCATTCCAAGTAGAAGTTCATAAGCAAACCTTTGTAGATTATGACAAAGGCGCAGCTGGCGCAGCTGCCTTTAAAGGTATTTCTGGTTCTGGTCTATTTGTAGACATGAATGATTCTATATATTTAGCAGGAATACTATCTAAACTTCCAAAGTCATCTGTTGCATCAACTGTAGTATTCCAATCACTAAAGCCATTAACATCCATACTACCAGAGCTTAAAGAATCAATATCGTTAAAAAAGGGAACTTCTAGCACACCTGGTGACATCAATGACGTATGCTTTGTTAACTATACAGGTAGATCGCAGAAATATTACCAAGAAAGAGCTTGCGACAGAGACTTTTGCTCAAATATCAAACACAACAGAAATATTTGGTTAAGTGGAGACTCTGGCACGGGAAAAACAGCAATACTACTTCGTAATTTAATTGATAACAAAGTGAACTATATATATTGCGACCTACAACCAGTTGAAATTTCATCCCCACTGGATATTTGGCAAGGGGTAATTGAAGACGTAGAATCCCATACAGAAAAGAAATTCGAAAATAAAGAGTTCACAGTTAAATTCATGACCAAATACCTTTTGTCATGTAATTTCAAAAGTGACACAATATTGGTTATTGATGAGATGAGTTGCTCCAAGAAGGATATTATTGAAGACTTTTGTAAAGATGCGATAGCATTAGTGAGCTACTATATAAAACAAAGTAAAACTAAAAATCTAACGTTTGTTATATCAAGCATATTCTCACCTAGCAAAACTGAATTTAATTACGGTAAGTTTCTTGAGTCATTTGATAATTTATCGTCAAACGAATGGACTGATAGCATATCAAACTTATTTGACATTCAAAACTCGTCTCTTGGTAATCGCATAACTCCAGAAGGTAAAGAACTAATTTTAAGTCATTGTGGCTCATTACCTAGATTGTTGACGCTTATTATAAGTAGAATATATAGAGCGAATGACTTTGAAATATCTTCCATACATCAAGCATGTAAGAAATTAACTAAAGAGTACTATGAATATGTCTAAAAAGGTCTTAAAGAAATATACAACAATTCCTTCAAACCTATATGTCGAACGAGAGGCTGATAGGCAACTTACAGATATAATTGAGGAAATGCAAAGACCTGGTTATGTTCTTGTTGCACGACAAATGGGGAAAACCAACTTACTTTTCAATGCCAGACGAAATTTAGAAACTAATGATAGAAAGTTTGTTTACATTGACCTTTCCAATAATTTCGAAACAGAAAGAGAGTGTTATAATTACATAACCGACTCAATTTTGGACGTGTTAGAAGACGAGTTATGGGAAATCAGACCTGAAATAGAGGAAATAAGAAAAATTACAAGAACTGACCATAGCAGCTATACAAGATCATTATCAAAGATTTTGAAATGTTTAGGTAAAGACTTGGTAATCATACTGGATGAAATTGATGCACTGAGGACGTCAGGATACTCTGACAACATTTTTGCTGTCATTAGAAGTAATTATTTCACTAGAAGCAACTTCCCTGAATTCGAACATTTAACTTATATTTTATCTGGTGTTATAGAACCAAAAGATTTAATTAAAGATAGAAACAAATCTCCTTTCAACATCGGTGAAAAAATATACCTAGAAGATTTCTCCAAATCCGAATTCGATGGATTCATCGTAAAAAGCAAATTAGACATAAGTAAAGAAGTTGCCGACCACATATACTCATGGACAGCAGGAAATCCAAGATTGACTTTTGATGTGTGTTCAGAAATTGAATCTGAAATAAACAGCGGATTTAATGTGAACGAGTTACACATAGATAATTTAATAAAAAAGAAATATCTAACAAGTTTTGATATTGCTCCTATTGATCATATTCGCGAACTAGTTTCTGATAATAAAGAAATTCAAGATGCAGTAACACAGCTTTTATCAAAAGAGGGCTCTATCAACATATCTGACAAAATTAAAAGTCAACTATACCTCTACGGAATAATATCATCAGAAAACAATATAGATAACATAAAGATAAAAAACAAAATAATCGAACTTTCGCTTAGTTTATCTTGGATTAAGTCATTGTCTGACAATACACAAACTATTTTAGATAGGGCGATAACCTTAGTAGAAGTGGCAAATGATTATCACCAGGCAATAGAGCTGTTATACTCTATATTAGATAAAATTGACGATAGAGATTTAACTATTCGCTCACTAGCACTCTACTATCTTGGTTTTTCTGAACATAGTATCGGAGAGTATGAAAAGTCAAATAAGCATTTTTTAGAGAAGCAATTCTCTAAAAATGCTTCTCCATTTATGCATTTTAGGCAATGTCTGTTTATTGGTCTTAATTACTACAAACTTGGTAAAAAAGATTTAGGAGACCAGCAATTACAGTATGTTGTTGATAATTACAGCAATACTGTTACTTGGGGGAATGCAGCCTTAAACTTGGCGATGAATAATGAAAACAAAGAAAGCTCGCTAAAACTCTTAGAAAGCATCGTGGACATGAATGACAATATTCAACCTGAAGTGGATTCTGAGACAGAAACAAAAAGCAGCATAAAAAAGATAAAGTCATATGCTTATTATTACCTGAGCACATATATAGAAAAAGACAGCAAAATACTAGGCTACCTAGAAAAAGCTATTAAGTTAGATGTTAATGAACATATTCCATTTTTAATGCTTGTAAAAGGTAGAGCATTGAAAAATGATGAAAAAGTAATTATCGAAAACATAATAGATTACATTATCAACAAACAAGTTAGCTTCTCAGACTTAAAGTCAAGCTCCGCTTCCATTGATTATAGCTATAATATGCATGCAAGCTTTGCAGCACTTTGCTTTTTACATTCGATAGATAATTTCGATAAGTTCAAAGACTATTCAATAAACTATTTGAATTTGTTAGAAGAAAGTTTTTTTCACGATGCACTACAATATATAGGTGAACCATTAGATAGAATAAACTTCATTGAATTCTACTTGGATAAACTATCAAATTTATCCTCCATTAGAATGTATCGGTTATACATTAATTGTTTAATGTATGTCAATCACCCTCCACTAAAGTATCGTGAAGATTATATCAACGCTATTTTAGATAAAGGCTATATTGAAGATGAAGATATCCCCAACATCTCTTTGCTAATAAAAATCAGCACAACAAATGAGCCTCAAAACATAACATTAGGATATATAGAGTCTATAAAAAAACTCGCATTCAATATTGACGAAAGTATAGGATATGACTCTAGTGTAATATTCTTCTGGGCTTTTGAATTTTTCAACTCCATTAATGACACTGAAAATAAATACCTATTTGGGCATGAGGTACTTAAACGACTGAATATGTCAAAATCAAACAAGACAGTTATTGATGATGAAGGTGAAAAATCCCTTAAATCTCGCGTTATGTCAATTCTACACAAAGAAAATGCTTTACCTCCTCTAAAGCCTGTAAAGAGGCAACATAATTACGGTAGAAATGACCTAATAAAAGTTAAGTATAGAAATGGCGAAGAAAAAACAAATAAATTCAAAAGATTAGAGAAAGATATAAAGAGCGGTGACTGCACAATCATTGAGTAGTTCTAATTATATCTAAAGGTTAAGTAAAGATACCTTAACCAAATTAGGTAGCCCATGACGTAATTGACTTATATCGCTGGGCTCCAACCTTTTTTATAGATAGCTCTACAAAGCTTATCTGCGTAGGATTTTGTAAAGGATTATTAGCCGCTTTTGAGCCCCGCTATCCTCCTCAGCAAACGGAAAATAAAAATTGATTACACTAAGAAAGATTTTGTTAAGGATGAGAAAAAATTTCCAGCATAAAAACATTAACTTAAATAAAAAAAGCCTTTTACAACAAGCTTTATCCATACTTAAATGTCAAAAGAGCAGACTAAGCTGATTGCGGCCGGTATCGAAAAAGGGATTGCTGAATATAAAAAGCAGCACAAGAGTAAAGCTCGTGACAGAGACAAGGCTCGCAAGCAAGATATCAAGGCAAAAGCTCGCGCTAATGCCGATAAAAGCGAAGCCAATACAGAGGAAGAAACAGACACCAGCTCCACAACTCAATACCTGCCTTGGGGGCTATTGCTATTGAGCTGGGCTGGATTTATTGGTTTCTATTTTACCCGTTAAAAACGGGAAGTTCTGAGCTACGAGCCTATCATTTCAACTCGTAGCTCGAAACTCCTAACTCGCGACAGGGAGTCTACCCCGCCTTTTGTATCAACATCCCTTTGAGCTCGGCTATCTGGGCTTTAAGCTCAGCCACATCGGCCGCACTGGCAGGTTTGTCTACCTCAGCACTCTTGCCTGACTCTAAAGCCAGCTCATCGGCCTCCTCTTCCCGCATAGCCTGAGTTTCTTGGGTCATCACATCCAGCACTGCACCCACCATCATATTTAAAAACACGAATGCAGTCAGGAAGATAAAACTTAAGTAATAGAGCCAACTTAGGGGATACACCGCCATAGTCTCATACATAACCGAGGTCCACGATTCAAAGGTTGATACCCTAAACAGGGTTAACATGGCCACCGACACATCGCCCCAGAGAAAATCATTGATATGAGCGAACAACATGCTACCTATCGCGCCGTAAATGTAGAAAATCACAAACATCAGTAGGGCGATATAACCCATACGAGGGATCGCTTTAAGCAGTGCATTGACCAACATTCGCAGCTCGGGGATCATCGACACCAAACGCAGCACCCTAAAGATACGCAGCAGTCGTGCAATCAAAATACCTGCGCCACCAGCCGGAATTAAACTACCAATAACAATCAGGGTATCGAAGATGTTCCAGCCGTTACTGAAAAACTTTTTCGGTCCATCACTGGCCAGAAAACGGATAACAATCTCAATAGCAAAAAACACCGTGATCCCCACGTCTAACACAACTAAGCTCTGCTCCATCCATGTGGGAAGATGGTAGGTGTGCGCACCAATTGAAAGCGCAGAAACGATAATCACAAAAATAACAAAGCCCTGAAAGGCCTTACTGTTATCAATCAACTTAAGCTTGCTCTGTAATCCAGAAACATTTGCCAGCACGACATTCTCCTAGCATGTATAAGGTATAAGGTTTGTTTATGTATGGATGATGGAGTGGAAATTCAAGGCAGAGAGGTAGTTAGCCATAAGCACCACAGCCGATCGAATCTAGCAGAGATTACTTAAGAGGAGCTTAATAGAGGCTAGAGGCAATAGCTAAATAGCTTATGCTAAAATCTCAGTTATCTCACTTAGATGAGTATCAACCCAAGCACTGCTGATAGGCCCCCAAGTTATGATGCGGTAGTAGCCAGAGTTATTGCGCTCACCATCTTGAATAAAACGGCACTCGATGCCTATGTCACCCAATACGGCGATGGCATCTTGCAGTGTTCGTCTAGGCATTCCAGTTAATTTATTTAATGAGAGCAGATTATGTTGTTCACTGTCGATATGATGTGCAAGGTAGAGTTTGCGCAAAAACGCTTTCTTCTGTTTAGAGATCTCAATGTCCAAATCGGTACCTAAAGGGTTAAATTATTCTTGTTCTGCTAAACATGCTAACAGAGAAAAACATTATCCCCTAAAAGTGGCTCTAAAGATGCTCTTAAAAAAGCCCCAAGATAATAGTAGAGACAGGTGTAGGGTGTCCTGTACCTCCTAATCAGGGGCTGAGTTAATATAATATTTAGATATCAATGTCACTCAATAGTTAACACCTCCCTGTGTTAACAGCTAACTTATCAAAAAACGGTTTCCTATCGACTCTGTTAGGCTGTGCAACCCAAATTTAAGCATCTCACTCTCAGAAGGCGGCTCACAACTCCACTTATTACTCGGAGCTAAATGAAAAGCCTGCTTCATTGATGCCAGCATCTCAGCCTGTTTTAGCGCTGCGATTAGCGGATCGATGACAGGAACGCCTAACTCCTGCTGTACTTTTTCATACAGGCCAAAGTTACAGGTACAGCCTAAAATTAACGCCTCTGCATGATCTTCCTCTATCGCCAATCTTCCTGCCTCAATAATACGATCAGTTGTCACTTGAGTATCACACTGCAATGAGTTCGCACTCATATCAATTGAGCGCATAGAAGCTAAATATCCCCCATACCCGTAGCGTTCAGCCCTCTCTGTCATCTGCTCAATCCACTTTACCTGACCCACAATCACTGAGAACTTATTGGCAATATTCGCTGCAACTTGCATACTCGCCTGACAGGGAGCGACGACCAAAGTGTTTTGGCAGATCTCGCGACAATCCTCCAAAGCCAGATCGTAAAAACAACCAATCACCATGGCATCGACGCCATTCACATCTCCCTCCTTAGCAACTTTTACCACATCCCCTATTACGAGCGATTCATAAAAACGGTACTCCAAGTTATCCATCTTGGCTTCTGATTGAAGCGAGACAACTTCAACCTCGGTACCTGCATTTGCAACCTGCTTTAATGCCATTCCCATAGGTTCATCATAATGAGGTTGAGCAATAGGGTTGAGCCAGCGAATGCGAATTTTACTTTGGTTATTCATAACTTCCTCCATGAGTTGCATCGAATCCATACTTAGCTTTGGCATACTCAAGGCTGACATAGCCATTATTTATATCATCCACTAACGCCGCTGTTTTACGCTTTTTCGGATCCCCAAAGCCTGCCCCATTTGCCGTAATGACACGCACAATATCATCTGTATCAAGGGTTACTTCAGATGCCATCGCATGCACCTCAATCTCGCCATTGGTGCGGATAACCTCAACTCGGTTGACACTACCATCCTCACCTTTATTGAGCCCCCACGGAGCTATTTTATTACGTGTGTACGCACAGGTAAGGAAGCTATTATCGGAGCGAATAACATAGTCAATCACCACACCTTTGCCACCTCGATACTCACCCGCTCCAGCATCTTCATCATTCAACGCGACTTGTCCTACGGTCACGCCGTAGCGGGTTTCGGCAATTTCTGCCGGGCAGTTAAACGTATCGCCATGCATGGCGCAAAACATAGCATTAGCACCATCAAAGCCATCTCCGGCTCCCCAACCACCAATTTCGGGCTCAATGATGGAGTAGTGTTGTCCTGTATCTGGGTGCTTTCCTCCCATAATGGTGGCGCAAATTGAAGAGAAGTTACCACTGGGCAGAGTGTCGGTGACTTTTTCTGCCAAGCAACGCCAGATAAGATCATTAAGGCGGATCATGGTTTCAAAGTAGATCCCACAAGGCCCTGGGGCTTGCACATCATAAATAGAGCCTGAGCGAGTTTTGACGTCCAACACTCTGAAACAGCCCCCATTCGCAAGCTGCCGGTCACCAATCAAGCCCATTAGCGCCATCTGACACGCCAACATGGTGCCATCTTTAGAGAGGTTAATAGGCAGAGGGCTCTGAATAGGCGCTTGAGTTAAATCGATAACCAATTTGCTTCCTGATACCTCGATAGCAACAGATAGATGGCTGCCATCGTCTTGAGCTTCATCTATCTCATACTTGCCATCAGGTAGTGCCTTAATGGCTTTCTCTGCCATGGCTTGACCCAATTCAAGATAACTCTCCACCGCATGGACATAACTGGAACGACCATATTTATTAACCAGACTCAGGATTCGTTTGCCCCCTAATCTCAATGCCGATATCTGTGCCCATAGGTCACCCTTTAGAAATTCCGGCATTCTAGAGTTTGCAGTGAGCATATCAAACACCGAAAGTATCGGTTCATCATTGACGAACAACTTAACGGCGGGAATACGGATCCCCTCTTGATAGATCTCAGTCGCATCCACAGACATTGAGCCTGGAGATTTACCGGAAACATCATTCCAATGGGCAATATTCACCGCCCACGCTAGGAGCTCCCCCTCCATAAATACAGGCTTAATCAGCACCACATCATTGAGATGGGTTACGCCGCCATAGTAAGGATCGTTAGTGATAAATATATCGCCATCATTGATACCTTCAGGCTTGAACTTGTTGATAATGGCTTTAACAGACTTGTCCAGCGCCCCCACAAAAGCAGGAATTCCAGCGCCTGCACTCGCTAACTCTCCTTTGGGATCTGTGATCGCCGTCGCCATATCTAATACTTCATAGATAATCGGACTCATTGCCGTCTTGGCTATGGTGTAGAACATCTCATCACTGATTGATCGTAATGAATTTTGAATAATTTCCAGTGTAATGGGGTCGTCATTAAACATGTTCACCTCCCTTATTCTTTAGCAGCTCAACAATCACATTGCTGTATTCATCAAGAAACACGGTTTGATCAGGATGAATGACAATCGTAGTGCCTGTTTGCTCGATAATCGCAGGGCCGGAAAATGCCATCATCGGCTCCAGCAGATCACCGTCATATATTACCGAGGTATGCACGCCATCTTCGGCAAAGTCGACTTCACGCTCCCCTTTGATGGTTTCAGCAATCAAACGTCCGCTTTGCTGCTGTTTAGCTAACTTCACTTTGCCAACGTCCGCTTTGCCAACAAGATGCAATCCGACCAGCTCTATCTCATTATCTAGGTTGTAGGTGTACTCCTGTTTATAGAGTTGCTGAAAAGACTCCCTGACTTGATCGATAGAACTCTCATTAAGTATCAATGGCAAAGGCACCTCAATAGAGTGCTCCTGATTCTCATACCTAAATCTGCCGAAGAACTGAAATCGAGTATCTTTTGATGTGAAATTTTCACTAATAAACTCATCCGATAGCTCTTGGTACAGCTGCGCCATCTGCTCATTAATAAATACTAAGGTTTGATGTTCCCACGGACTTAAGTAGGTTAGTAATCTGTCTCTGCGAATATCAGACATCATCATCCCCCAAGCGGAGAATACTGCGGCTGTTGCGGGGATAATCAATCTCTTAATACCTAGCTCTGCCGCCAGTGCTGCTGCATGCATGGCGCCACCGCCGCCAAATGCAACCATAGTAAAGTCTCGTGGATCATGGCCTCGATTGACCGAAACCAGCTTTAACGCATTTACCATATTGTTATTGGCAATCCGCACGATCCCCCGTGCCACATCTTGAGTTGAGATACCCATTGGTGCGGCAATCTTCTCTAAAGAGGTTTGAACACTGGCCATATCCGCTTTTAATTCACCGCCACAGAAGAACTCAGGATTAATACGGCCCAAAGCCAGATTGGCATCTGTGGTCGTTGGTGCTGTGCCGCCTTTGCCATAAGCAACGGGACCAGGATAAGCCCCTGCACTTTGAGGACCCACATGAAGTTTATTAAAATCATCAACCCAAGCGATTGAACCACCACCATTACCAATTTCAACCAGATCAACCACAGGTACCATAATCGGATACCCCGCGCTGAGATGACTTTTTTCGATGTAATAGTCTGAGGTAATTTTAACCTCGCCATCACTAATTAGTGCGCACTTGGCCGTGGTGCCACCAATATCTAACGCAATGATATTGGGCTCATTGATTATTTTACCTAGTTCGGCAGCACCCCATATACCACTGGCGGGACCAGACTCCACCATAGTGATCGGAACCTGCTTAGCTGATTTTAAGGTATCTACACCGCAGTTAGACTGCATGACATAGAGCTGACCGGAGAAATCCTTCTCCTGTAAACCGTGATGCAAACGGCTTAAATAACGCGAAGCGATAGGTTGCACATAAGCAGACAGAACCGTGGTACTCGTCCTTTCATATTCACGCCACTCTCGGGATATTTGATGGGAGCAGATAACCTCCAACTTATCCGTCAAAGCATTAATAGCGTTTGAAAGGAGAGTTTCATGTTGTGGATTCTTGTAGGCGTTCAATAAACAGATTGCCACAGCTTCAACGCCCTTATCCTCCAACTCCCTTATGATATTTGCCAAAGGGAGTAACTCTAATGCCTGAGTTACCTCGCCGTGATAATTAACTCTTTCATTAATCTCAAACCGCAAATGCCGCGGTACATAAGCTGGTGGTTTTTGGTAGTTAAGATTAAAGAAGTCAGGTCTGTTTCCTCGACCAATCTCCAGAACATCCCTGAAGCCTTGAGTGGTTATTAGCGCAGTTTTGGCGCCCTTCCTTTCAGTTAAGGCATTAATAACAACAGTAGTACCATGAGCCATCACATCTATCTGTTTGGCATCCACCTGTGCTTTGTCCATGACATTCAACACCCCCTGTTCAAAGTTGGGAGGAGTGGTATCTGATTTTGCCGTTTTAAGCTGCTGCCTTCCTGTTTTAGGATCCTCACTTAAGTACACAAGGTCAGTAAAGGTACCGCCCACATCTGTCGTCACGAAGACCTTATCTTTTACCCTACCTTCCTTCATGATATTTTCCTCCTTAATCACTGCTTTCATAAAGAACTCTCCTGTAACACTGGCAATGAGAAGGCGATAACAAACCAGGGATACAGCGCCTCAAACTGTTCTAGGTCGCAATCTAGATAGGAGTTTTCACTTGAGAGAATATTAACTGTTCCAATCACTTTTCCCTCAACAATGACGGGCCAATTAATCACAGCACCTAAGCCCATGGATGAGATAAGCTGATGATCAAAAAACACTTCAGATAATGCTTTCTCAGTATTCGCGATAAAGGCTTCACCTTGTTCAAGAACCTGTTTACTCCAGTCATTAATCTCTATCTGTTTATACCCCCCAATAGGATACTGCTTAGGGGCAGAGCTATAGATCCGCTTAGCTTGTCCCCCCAGATGATCGATCTCTGTCAGCGTAAATAGTCTGATGGAGTAGCCCTTAGCCAGCTCATTATTAAGCACTTCAAAGAAGAGATCTGCAGATACTTTTCTCAAGGAGTTAACTAAGGCACGTTGTAAAAAAGGCATCATAATTACTCCATATTCCAGCGCAGCTCGATACCAAAGGTTCGCTCTTGAGCTGGGTGAGCAAAGCCACCTAATACCCATTCAGCAAGGTACTCTTCGTTACCTAGGTTTTTCGCCCAAAGGTTCACACTCCAATCACCTTCATCACGGTTAAAGCCCAACCGTGCATTGACTAAATTAATGGCATCACGGGCACTGGTATTAGAGGGATCCCAATACTGCTCACCTCTTTGCTCCCAATCTAGTGTTAAAGTCGATAACCAACCACTAAAGAGTTCAGCATGGAACTGAGCACCTAAATTAACCGTATACTCAGGTACGTAAGGGGCCTTATTTCCCACATCCGCAGGATTTAAGCTGTAAGCTTTAATTTCACTATCTGTAATACCAAATGAACCATAAAGGTCGATGTTGTCATGTAGCTCGGTCTTAAAATCAAATTCACCACCAATCAGGGATACCTCATCGATATTGGTCAATACCTGTGCCCCCAATGAACCAACAAAAACAAAATAGTGTTGGTTATCGATACTGGTATTAAAAAGTGATGCATTAAAACGGGTAGATATATCTGGGTAGAGCCCCTTAATGCCTAGCTCAAAGTTACTGGACTCCTCCGCTTTATAGAGATCGCTTACTCCAGATAACCCAGCCGATGCAGCTAAGTCGCCCACACCACTTTGGTTAAAGCCACCACTTCTGAACCCTTCAGAGAAGTTGGCATAGAGGCTTAAGTTAGGTAAACCTGTGTAGACGTAGGAGACTTTAGGTTGGAACTTGCTGAAGGTCTCTTCGCGAACCTCACCTGAGTTCGAGTCAAAACTAACTGGAGCACGATTGGTTTGCTCTCGAGTATCCGAATCATAACGCCCCGATATGCTTAATTCTTGAGTATCTGTCAGGTCATAATTGAGTTGTGCAAATACCGCATAGGATTGGTTATCGTTACTGTCAGCTAAAAAAACGGTCGCTGGACTAATGTCATCATTCAGCGGTGGTGTCTTTTCAACTCTTGGGATCCCTTTGCCCAGATCTAAACCGTTAAAAGATGAAATAAAGCGATCAGTTTGCAGATAATAGAGACCCGCAATCCAACGTAGGTCACTGTCATCATCAGAGGTAAATCTCAACTCAGCACTTTGAGAGCTAGTATCTAAATATTGCGTTTGTACCCCATCAAATACATTTGGACCAAAAGGTGATGTGGCCGAAGTATTACGGCTATAGGGGAACTGGTCACCGGATAGAAACTCAGTCAGCTCATCAGCTGAGAGGATAAGACCTGCCGTCACATCTGAGATATTCCAATCAAGCTTTAAAGAAGCCGAAGTGATTTGACGATCATTTTCACCGAGATTATTCGCCTCAATATTTAGACTGGCATCATTAGCATCATTAATTCCAAAGAGTGGCTGATAGATATAGTTAACCGCCCCTCCCTCAGTCTCTCCCCTCGCAATTCTTAGGTCGGCAGAAAAATCATCATTTGGCTGCCAGATAAATCGACCTCGAATGTTTTTATCTTGTTGAAAATCGACCTTTTCATTCAGGTAAACATTATCAATCAAACCATCAAAATCTTTATAGGAAGCCGTTATGCGATAGTTTAAAGTATCTGTCATAGGCCCACTTATCGCGCCAGACAAGGCTTTCAACCCCCCATTACCTAAATCTAGTTCAGCATAACCCGTTAACTCATCCGTTGGCGCTTTCGTGGTGATATTGATCGCACCACCGATGGCATTTCGCCCATAAAGTGCACCTTGCGGCCCCTTTAAGATCTCTATTTGCGCTATGTCATAAAGATCCTGATTGAATTGATTAGGGCTGATTTGCAATACCCCATCAACCGATATGGCAACAGGTGACTCACCATTTCGAACCTGAGTCAGTCCTCTTATGGTGATAAAACTAGTTCCAGCATTCTGAGCTTCAACCATGGTCATGTTCGGCGTCAGCGAGATAAAATCTGCTGCACGCTCAATCCCTAGATCTTCAATATCCTGCTCGCCAAATACAGTGATAGCCATTGGTACTTCTTGTATATTCTCTTTACGCTGCCTAGAGGTGACCTCAATCACCTCCATCTCACTCTCTTGCAGTTCGCTCTCTTCAGCTTGCAGTGAAAAACTCACCAAAAGCAGGTTACTTATTGTCGCTGTCACGCATGCTCCAGCTGTTATAACTCTTGAAAATATGCTCATCTCTCCCCCTATTACTCTGCTTTAATCTTGTTCAAATGTGACTAAAGTGTTGCAATCCGCTAAGGTTTGTTCAATGAACACAAGGGGTAGTTAATCAGACACAAAGTGGAAACCTACCCTATTGGGTAGTTCTTAATGGGTAAGTGTGTTTCAAAGGTTTTTTAGTATTTAATAGATCTGACAATAATGAGAAAAGGGACCTAGCTTTGCCAAAAAAACCAACGCCAAGCTTTCTGCTACAAAAATTCAAGCCACCTCAGCAACAGGTAAAACTGTCACAGAGAACCCGGCTACTGAAGCTGCTTAGCCAAGCAGAAGCAAAGAGCTTGATCACGGCTGTCAGCCCAGCAGGTTATGGCAAATCAACCTTGCTCTCTCAATATGTAGAGATGCTGAACCAGCAAGGTAATGCTCAGGTGATCTGGATTGCTATCGACCCATCTGACAATGAGCCTAATAAGTTTTTCAACATTTTCTCTCATGCATTGGTTCACCACAATATCGCCGATAAACAGCTAATAAACCGATCAAATAGCATCTCGGCTAATACAGATTACGACTCTTTTTTTATCGATATTGTGGGTATTCTTCATGAGGTTAAGCACCCTATTTATCTCTTTATTGACGATTTTCATTTTCTGTCTGATAAGGTGATCTTGCATTTTTTCAATCAAATTTTGCAGTATGCTCCTCAACAACTTCAGCTGATCATTTCCAGCCGGATCCAACCCAGATTAGAGATAGCTAACCTCTTGGCCAGTGGGCAGATGCAGATGCTTCAGCCGGAACATTTTAAACTCAGTATTGATGAAGCTTTTCAGCTCTACTCAGATCAATTTAGCCAAAGTGAAATCACCGCTTTTCATGATAAGACAGAGGGGTGGGTCGTTGCTATGCAGCTTATAGCCATCTTTCATCAGCAGCACCCAGAACTGGCTTTGACCAGCCTGCTCAACCAATCAATCGATATTCTCGACCTCTATATGTCAGAGCAGATCTACCACAAGCTTGATGCCAATGTTCAGCACTTTCTACTGCATACTTCACTGCTGGATAGGTTTGACCCTCTTATTGCCAATTATGTCTGTGAGATAGATAACTCAACCCAATTAATGTCACAGATCATCCCCTTTAGCTCTTTAGTTATCCCCATCGACAGCCAACAAGGCTTTTTTCGCTATCACCATCTATTTGCTGATTTTTTGAAACAGAGACTATTACAGGAGGTGGGAGAGCAAACATGCAGAGAACTAAGATGCAAAGCAGCTAAATATTACGCCAATAATGACTACTTTGAAGAAGCTGTTAACCAATATATTCGCGCTAACCATATTGAATCGGCTATTGCACTTATAGCGTCAGCGGGGGGATGGGAGCTAATTTTAACACGAGGAATTGGCTATGTAGAATCACTCTTAAGTCAGTTTAATCGCACCCAGATCACCAACTCGCCAACTCTCGGTCTCATTCAATGCTACCTATATTTGAAACTGGGTGAGGTGAATCAAGCGTCAAACTCCTATGAGCTCGCCTACACCCTTTTCAAGGAGTACCAACAGCAAGATAAACCCAGCTCAAGCCGGTCTCGCGATTTTAGTATTATCAAGATGCTTATCGATCTCTATCTAGACAGAGGTACCGACAATCGGCTGATTAATACATTAACCGAACTGCTCGAAACTCTTGAAGAGAGTGACCATTTAGGTCGTGGGGTGGTTTTGGCAGGCCTTGGGCTTATTCATAACCAACTAGGACGATTTGAAGAGGCGCATTCTGCAGCCTTGACCAGCCACCAACAGATGCAACTGGCTAATTGTTGGGTAGGGATTAATTATAATATCTTCCATCAAGGACAAAGCCTTGCTTACCGTGGAAGGCTAAACGAAGCACTTGAGCTGTTTAAACGTGCGAGTAAAATGGCAAAAGAGCACCTTGGTTTAGATAGTGGGCTACAATCCATGGCAAGCTGTCTCAAAGCCGATATCCACTACCAAGTCTACCAGATAGAGAAGGCTGAGGAGTTGCTCGCCAGTGGCATTAAGGTATTAGAAAGTAAAGACTGTTGGCATGATATTTATGCGGTAAGCTTCAAGTTAGCCATCAATATTGCCATTGCTCGTGATGATCACAACCTATGCCAACATTACTTACAAAGGGGTTATCTGGTCGCCCAAATAAGGCAGTTAGAGAGACTTGAAAAACTCCTTGATGTACTTAGCCTAAAGGTCACAGATAAGTTTTGTCATCTAGACAAATTTAACCAACTAAACAGTCAGATAATTCGTGAAAACTATTGGGAAACTCCTCAACCTATGTGGTTTGTGATAAGCGAGTATTACTATGTCATCGCTAACCACTATTTATCACGTAATATGAGTAATCAAGCACTCAGTTATAGCCAGAAACTCAGCCTACTAGCCCTAGAGAACAACCAAAAAATCGATCAAGTTAAAGCCTTGGGCATTCAATGCTTATCCCAGTTTTCAACCGGTAATGAGAAAAAAGCATTTAGATTAGTGACTCAGATGTTAGAACTTGCCAGCCAAGTTGGTTGTAAACAGGTGTTTTTTGAGCTTCCTAATCACATTGAAGCCCTATTACTTAAGCTGAACCTTCATAGCGACGAAAACCAACTTAGTAGTGAGGGAAACAGGCTACTTACTTGGTTAATCTCAGAGCTAAAAAAGTCACATCAAGCTCAAAATAACCCTTGGCACCTCTCCTCACGAGAACAACAGATCTGCCCACTACTCTCTCAAGGTTTCACCAATAAACAGATCAGCACCACCTTGGGGATCTCTGAAAACACAGTAAAGTTTCATCTTAAAAATCTCTTTCAAAAATTAGGAGTCATTAACCGTCAACAAGCCGTACTCGCATTAGCGACACCTAAATAGCCCCCTCTTTAACATCTGGTAATTTTATTTAATTGTAGGCAAATATGTCTCCCCCTAGAGATACAACACTGCTTGCTGATATAGTCGTTCACATAATAAAAAATGGAAACTGATTATGTCTGAGCCAGTTAACTCGAAGGTAGAAGCAAGCGAACAGCCACTTCATCACCTTGAAGCTGAGAGCCATGCCTGCAGCAACATAGTTCATGAGCCACTCCCTCCTGCCCAGTGGCTTGGTTTTGATCAAACTCCATTGACCTTAGTTGAGAGCCGCTACTATACCCAAGTGTTAATCGAAACTTCAGTTGCCGCACTCCTGTTTATCACTCTGCTCACTAGTTTCCTTATTATTGGTGCTGAGATGCCACTGCATATCATAGCTATCATTGTTCCGGCTCTGGTGTTAATCGCAGCAACAATAACTTGGCTTAGAGTCTCCCATGCTAAATCCATCGCTTATGGTGTATGCGAACATGAACTCCTTATGCAGAAAGGGATTATCTGGTTTAAACGTATCTCACTTCCCTATACACGCCTACAACATATCTCCCTCTCTCAAGGGCCTATAGAGCGTAAATTTAATTTAAGAACATTAAAATGTTTCAGTGCTGGCAGTGGCAGTGCCGAGATTGAGCTGCCAGGACTCGAGAGCAAGGCTGCTGAAAAGCTCAGGCAGCATCTTCTCACTATGGCGAGTAGAGCTTCGCAAAAAGGTATCGCGGAAGCAGAGAGCGCAGCTCCATTGCAACAAACTCCCGAGGTTGAAGCTCTAAGCCTCGAAGAGATCACTACAGATACCCAAGTAGACAGTGATAACCAAGTTGAAAACGATGCAAAGCGCTAATATGTCAGACCAAACATCCAGGTGGGCAGGGCTCTCTGCCTGGTCTATTATCAGCTATAGCTTTAGCACTATTCGGCAAGTGTTGACTAATGGCTATGCCATCATCCCCTTCGTTTATACAGGTTGGCAAACAGGCTTTAACTCCCCTTGGCTTATCATAGCGATAGTTGGCGCTATCTTGGCTGTTTTTACCTACGCCACAGTACAGTGGGCCATGTTTCGTTATCGCCTCTATGAGGACAAACTCGATGTTCGCCACGGGCTGATATTTAAGAAAGCCAATGAGATCCCCCTCAGTAAAATACAGAATGTTCGTCTCGAACAACCTCTCTACTTCAGGCCGATGGGACTTTATAGCTTAGTGGTGGAAACCGCAGGTTCCAAAGAGGATGAAGCGATACTGGCAGCGGTTAGCTATCAAAGAGCCATAGAGATAAAACAGCATCTGGTCGGAGAAAGGACTAATATTCAACAAAAAGTTGGCTCCCCATTAACTGAAACAGAAAACCAGCAAGTACAAGGAACTGTTCAAGGCTCGGCCCTAGAGCAGGCCCAAGAACAAACATTAGTGACGAAAGGAATTAAGGATCTACTACTGTTTGGTTTATATCAAAACAACCTCTTCTGGTTTTCCATTATTGCAGGTCCCATCTTAAGCCAATTAGATTGGAGTGATATCGCCGATACTCAATTGGCTCAAAGTTCACTGCAATGGTACAACCAAGCCACAAGCAGCAGCCTACTTTACCAAGTGCTCATCATCACACTACTCATTATCGGCTTCTACCTACTGCTATCGCTAATCTCTATGGCTGCAGCCGTACTGAAATATTACCCATACCATTTAGGGTTACACAGCAAAACACTCCATAGAACCGGTGGTGTGATTGCAAAACAAAATGATGCTTTAGCCCTTCATAGGGTCCAAGTGACACGTTTCTCACAACCCCTAATTGGCCGCTTACTAAAGCTGTGGACACTTCATTTTAAGCAAGTTCAAGGCACTGAGATTGAGCAAAAAGCTAAAAAGCATATGTTGATCCCCAGCATGAACCGAGCACAGATCTCCGAGTTAATGCCTCAGATTGATGAATCAGGCACTAAGGCGCAACGACTACCTACACATTACAACCCCATCCATTTTGGTTGGTATTGGCGCAGAGCGTTACTGCCACTTCTTATCCCTCTGGTCAACACCATTGGGGTAGGGCTCAACCCTATGACAGAGGTGATGTGGGCAATTGGGCTCGCTGTGAGCTTGGCTATCTACCTTAGATACCGTCAATGGGGCTACCGATTAATCGAGAATACTTGTTGGATACATAATGGTGTATTGGGGCAATCTTGGTATCAGGTTCCACTTATCAAAGTGCAACATGTTGCGATAACGCAAACATCTGGCCAACGCAAGCGTGGAACCGCCACGTTAGAGTTAGGGCTGGCTAGCGGAACACAAACCATCCCCTACATGCCAGTTGAGGATGCAAGAGAGATAGCCGAACTTACACTTGTAATTACCAGTAAAGATCCCAATAACTGGATATAGAGTTATAAAGCCTAGAACCGAAGCCCAAAAATCTAAGCTTAAAATAGAGGAGAATTATCTTGAGTAGTAAGGAACACGTATCCCTGCAAGCAGAGAATATCACCCCAGACACCATTATTAATTTCTGGTTTAAAGAGATTGATCCTAAATGCCACTGGGTTAAAGATACAGACTTTGATCAACAACTCCGCAGCTGTTTCGGCCCACTACTGGAGCAAGCCAAAGCTGGCGAACTCTACCACTGGCGTGCGACCCCCCAAGGCCGCTTAGCTGAGATAATTGTATTAGATCAGTTCTCCCGTAACATCTACCGTGATACCCCCCAAGCTTTTGAAGCAGATCCAATGGCATTAGTCTTAGCCCAAGAAGCCGTCGCATTTAAGGTAGATCAAGAGATTAACCCAACATATGTTCCTTTTCTGTTTATGCCCTATATGCACAGTGAATCAGCCAAGATACATGAAATAGCCATGGTGCTATTTAAACGTGAAGCTGCACAGGTAAGCTTAAGCTTTGAAGAGAGGCATAAGGCGATCATCGACCGCTTTGGTCGTTATCCCCATAGAAATGAGATCCTTGGACGCTCCTCAACAGCTGATGAGTTAGAGTTTTTGTCTGAACCTGGGTCGTCATTCTAGTAATAAAGAGCAGATTTGTCCGATAACAAACAAGTGATCTCTTCGATTAGACTTTACTATCAAAAAGTTTAGCGGCCCTATTTTTATCGGTTTAAATTTTTACATGGGCCGTTAATCGCTTTTAAGCATAACCATACTGAAGCTTGTAAGTACTATTAATGAATTTCTTACACCCTATGTTACAGATAACTCTATTAAAAGAGTAAATGACACCAGATTACCAAATAGATCTGTGTTCGCAGTAACAGAGATTATTTCGTGGCCTTCGCCTTCCATCTCTTCGATTTGAGCGTTTAGCAGTGTTAAATCGACATCCCCAAAAAACCTATTTGTTCTTTTATTAAAAATAACAACTTTACGCATATTTAAACTCCATCTCTTATGCTCATCAATATTAAGAATCGCTACTGTTTTGCTTTATGCCTGCTCGCTGAACAATCTCAGTATCGAAGCCATCGATGCTCTTTTGGTTTCTTTTAACCCAGTACTTTTCGATCCCCTCAGTCCCATGTTTATCTGACCACTTTGCTAAATCGTCTCGGTCGCTTTCAAAGGTAAAATAGGGAACAGACATGCCACATGAAGATTGCACTAAAGTGATATCTAGTACAAAGATTTGACGAGCGGCGACACTCTCAGGAAAGAGTTTTGCATATTGCTCCCATTCGGCATCGTTAACGTGCAGTACTTCAGCTTGACCATAAGTGCGTAGAATGAGTGGTGAGCCTTCAAATGCACAAAACATAATAGTCATTCGGGGATCTTGCAGTACATGAGAAGCCGATTCATTGCCGCTACCGGTTAGGTTTAACCAAGCAATTTTGCTGGAGCTAATCACTCGTAATGAGTCGCCCCCTTTCGGTGATAGATTCACACAACCAGTTTGAGCTGCGGTAGCGACAAAATAGATCTTTTGCTTCTCAATAAACTCAATGTGTTTACTTGAGAGCTCTGCAAATTGCTTTCCCATAAAATAAAACTCCCTGTAAAGCTTTGAAAAAAGTCATAAGACTATACAACCTTTAACACTACCTATCATCGTTAATAAATAACATACCGAGATGTAATTTAACTTAGCAGGCTAATGTCGTTTCTCCATCATATCTCGCATCACAAATTTCTGTATTTTTCCTGTAACTGTCATCGGAAATTTGGTCACAAAAGAGATATGTTCAGGGATCTTAAAATGACTAATACTGTCCTTACAGAAATCTTGAACCTCCTGTACCGTCAATGATCTATCCTTCTTACATATTATCCATGCGCACACACTTTCCCCATACTTATCATCCTTTATACCGAAGACTTGTACATCTAAAATGGTCGGGTGCGTATATAAAAAGTTTTCGATCTCTCTAGGATAAATGTTCTCACCACCACGAATAATCATGTCCTTCATACGTCCGGTGACTTTTAGGTAATTGTCGTTATCCATCTCACCTAAATCACCTGAGTGCAGCCAACCATCTTGGCTGATTGTCTCTTTGGTTTTTTGCTCATCTTCCCAGTAACCTTTCATCACGGCATAGCCACGAATACAGATCTCCCCTTCCACGCCTATTGGCACAGTCTCCCCATTTTGATTAACCAGCTTTACCTCTAAACCAGGCCCAATTTTCCCCACGGTTGTAACCCGTTTCTCAATCGCATCATCGATACCCGTCATGTGACTAACAGGGCTAGTTTCAGTTTGTCCGTAGGCGATAAGTATATGTTTCATATTCATATCACCGATAACTTTCTTGATAGTCTCTATTGGGCATAATGCCCCCGCCATAATCCCCGTACGTAAACTCGTCAAATCATATGCGTTAAACTCTGGCTCATTTAAAATGGCGATAAACATGGTTGGGACGCCATGAAGCGCGGTACATCGGTATTCATCTATCGCCTCTAAACAAGCAATAGGGTCAAATGAGTCACTGGGAAATACCGCACTACAGCCGTGGGTAATGCAGGCTAAGTTTCCCATTACCATGCCAAAACAGTGATATAGCGGCACAGGAATACATAGCTTATCATCGTAAGTTAAGCGCATTTTTTCGCCGACTTGAAAGCCATTATTCAAAATACTACTGTGAGTCAAGGTTGCTCCTTTAGGCTCTCCCGTTGTACCACTGGTAAACTGAATATTAATGGCATCATCAGGAGAAAGACGCTGACCAATGCTATTAACTTTTTCAATCAATTCATCAGTGCAGTAATCACTCACCTCATCGAAACCAAACATACCAGAACGGCTTTTATCGCCCATCTGAATAACACTTTTCAACAATGGGAAGTTTTCAGAAGTAAGCTCTCCAGGCGAACATAACTTAAGTTCTGGCACTATGGTTTCAATCATTTCTAAGTAATCGGAAGATTTGAAGTTTGTAGCGGTGATCAATACTTTACAGCCAACTTTCTTTAGCGAATATGACAGTTCAGAGATCCTATATGCCGGATTGATGCACACCAATACAGCACCGATTTTTGCAGTGGCAAACTGAGCAATACACCATTCAATACAGTTAGGGGCCCAAATAGCAACTCTATCACCGGGTTTAACATTAAGCTGTAGCAATCCCGCGGCGAACTGAGTCACCTTTTGGTGATACAGCCTGTAGTTCCAAGAGATATTTTGATGTTTAACAACAATGGCTTGCGCATTAGGATGTTGTGAAGCGATACAATCAAAAGTCTGCCCAATAGTGCCATTGATAAACACTGCGTCCCCCTCCCCCTCTTTGTAACTTTGTCTTGTTAAGTCCTGCTCCATTTGTCACCCCTTCAACTATCCAGCAAATTTATAACTTATAAAAATAGTATGTAAAACGCAATAATTTATTCTGAAAGTAGAATATACGCAAAGATAATATACAGCTTGACATTATTACCATCCCCCCTATACGTTAATATTTCGAACTTAGACTCAGGAGAACAACAATGGCAATTACAGGCCCGACAATAACCGAGTTAAATTTGATCGCTAAAAGCCTCTGTATGGATTTATCAGACTCAGATTTAGAATTACACCTGTCGTTATTACAACCAAACCTTGCAGCTTATGAACTCATCGACTCACTTCCCGATAACGTCCCTTTTGTCACTCATCCTCGAACAAGCGGCTATGAGCCAGATCTCGAACAAAATGAACTGAATGCTTGGCATAGAAAGGTATCAATTAAAGGAGAAAAGTCTGGCTTATTAGCTGGATACAAAGTTGTTTTAAAGGATAATATTTTTCTTGCTGGAGTACCGATGAACAATGGAGCATCAACATTGCAAGGATATATTCCTGAATATGATGCAACGGTAGTAAGTAGGATCCTCAACGCTGGGGGCGAAATTGTTGGTAAAGCCCACTGTGAATATTTCTGCTTATCCGGTGGAAGTCACACCAACAGCAAGCACTCAGTCAAGAACCCATACAATCCGCTGCATTCTAGTGGCGGCTCCTCCTCTGGCTGTGGCGCCTTAGTTGGAGCAGGGGAAGTGGAGATGGCAATAGGCTGTGATCAAGGGGGATCCATTAGAATTCCCGCCTCTTGGTCTGGTTGTGTTGGCATGAAACCCACCTGGGGTCTAGTTCCTTACAGTGGAATAATGCCTATTGAAAATACCATCGATAATGCTGGGCCTATCACCAATAATGTGGAAAACAACGCTAAATTATTACAAGCCATAGCGGGTCATGATGGCCTAGATCCAAGGCAATATCGGCAGGGAGTCGATGATTATCTTACCAGTTTAAAGTCCAATATAAACGATCTTAAAATCGGCATATTAACTGATGGATTTAACCGTCCAGAATCAGAAGAAGACGTCGATAAAGCAGTGTTAGATGCCATACAAGTGCTTTCAAAACTTGGCGCCAGTATTGATGAAGTATCCACCCCTTGGCATAACATTGGACAATCTATTTGGCTAGCTGTGGCACTTGAAGGCTTAACCGACCAGATGATGCTAGGCAATGGCATGGGGCGTGGCTGGAAAGGCTTGCACAGCACCAGCTTAATTGACCGCCATTCAAGCTGGCGTATGCGAGCTAATGAACTACCAAATAATCTAAAGTCTTGCCTACTCACCGGCCAGTACATGCTTGAGAAATATAATGGCCACTTCTATGCAAAAGCACAGAACCTAAGCCGCCGTTTAACCGATGAATATGACAAGCTTCTGTCACATTTTGACATCTTAATCATGCCAACTACCCCCATGAAAGCAACACCAATCCCGACTGCTGACGATGATGAGGCTCTGCATGTGCAGCGAGCCTTTGAAATGATAGGTAACACCAGTCCATTTGATACCACTGGCCACCCGGCATTATCTATACCCTGCGGAATACGAAACGGTTTACCCGTTGGAATGATGTTAGTTGGCAATCATTTTGATGAAGCAACCCTGTACCGGGCTGCACAAGCCTATGAGCAAAGTACAGATTGGAAGGCCGTTTAGTTCCTCAGAGACTAAAGGTTCAATTTTTATCGCTCGTTATTCTAACAATAAACAACTAAAAGGAATGATTAATATTATGAATCGATTAATAAATATAACTCTAATAATCTCAATCTCTTCCGTTACACTCCCAGTGCTAAGCAATGACTCGGAAATAGAAGTTATTGAAGTAAGAGCTCAAAAAAGAGTACAGCCTTTGCAAAAAGTCGGCATCACTATGGCCGCATTTGGGGAGGAACAGCTAAAAGAGTTAGGTGTAACCGACGTAGTTAATGTCGCTGCAAATGTGTCAAATGTTCAAGTCAACTACGGTCTAGGCAATAACTTTTTCAACATACGAGGATTAGGGCTAAACGAGTTTACCTCTAACCTAGATGCACCAGTTGCAGTTCATGTAGATGAAGTTTATATGAGCAAGGGCTTTATGACGGGAATGACACTATTTGATATTGAACATGTAGAAGTCCTTAAAGGCCCACAGGGGGATCTTTTTGGTCGCAATACCACAGGTGGGGCCGTTAACTTTTTTACTAACAAACCTACATCCTACTTTGAGGCTGGAGTCAGTGTTGGATATGATAACTATGACACCTTAACCACAGAAAACTTTATCTCTGGCCCTTTGTCTGACAACCTTTCTGGACGATTGTCCATGTATATAACAGAGCAAGGTGAGGGCTATTACTACAACACCAATCGCCAAGACGATGAAGGGGCCGTAAAAGAGAAAGCCGTTCGTGGCCAACTCTTATGGGAAAATGATGACGGAACATCTGCTCTATTGTCAATGCACTATGGTAAGGATAAATCTGAACTTCATCCCTATGAAGGGGTAGGCAATACCTTACCCGATGGAAGTGGTTTTTGCCCTGCTTACTTAGATGGAACCGTGCAAGGGGATAATGCCAATTGCTTACGAGGTTTAGATCTTATTTTCAATCCAGGCCAAGATATTAGTCAGTACTACCCAGGAGAAAGTGATCCCTATATCACTCAAAATAACCTGAGCTTTACCGTCGATAATGAAAGCATAGGCGGGTTAGTCAGAATAGAGCATCAACTTGATAATGCTACCCTCTCCTCTATCACCGCCTATGAGCAATTCAGTCAAGATCAACGTGAAGACTCAGATGGTAGCCCTGTGACCTCTGTTGAAGTTTATTGGTTCACCGAATTTAAGCAGTTTACTCAGGAGATCAGGTTGTCATCAGATTTTGATCATAACAACTGGAACTACATTGTTGGATTATTCTATGAACATGATGACTTCGATAACGCAGATTATTTAACGGCATATTTACCGTTCAATGGACTCAACAATTACTCAAAGTACAACCAAAAAGTCGATGCAGTAGCTGCATTTGCACATATAGAAAATGAGTTAACGGAAGATTTAAGATTAATTAGTGGCGTTCGATACAGTTGGGAACAAACTAGCTTAACAGGGGGAACTTATAAAGGTGAGGGGCTGAAATCAATAGGAGGGGAAGAGCAACCTGTCACCATCACGGGAGTTGCATCTACCGCAGCAAACCTTAGCGATGGCGGCCAACGAACCGATGAAAACGTCACATTTAAAGCTGGGTTAGAGTGGTCACCTCAAGAAGATGTACTCTATTATGGCTCAATCTCTACAGGGTTTAGAAGCGGTGGCTACAGTGTGGCTTTTGCTGCAACACAAGATGAACTCACCAGTTTAGAGCCCGAAGAGATCACCGCTTATGAGATCGGATTTAAATCTACACTAGCCGATAGGAGCTTACAATTTAACGGTTCAATTTTCCGTTATGACTTCCAAAATGGTCATATTGATGTTGATGCGCCTAACTCTCCGGTACCAATTACCATTAATGCTGCTGAAATTGAAACAATCGGAGCAGAGATTGATCTTCAGTGGGTACCCATTGATGGGTTAAAACTCAGTTCAGGTGTTGGTTGGGTCGATGCAGAATTAAAAAGCGAGTTAACCTTACAAACAGGTATTGGGGAAGTTCAACTACAGGGGAATCGTCCTGCATTTAATCCTAAATACACCTACAATGGGCAGGCACGCTATGTGTGGGAGCTACACGATGGTTATGATCTGATTTTTGCCAGTGATTGGAGCTGGAGAGATGAGCAATATCTCGAAGTGAATAACCAACCTAGTAATTTAATTGACGACTATTGGATCGTAAATGCACGTATTGCACTGGAGTCAACCGAAAATGATTGGCGTATCTCTTTATGGGGAAAAAATATCACTGACACTCAGTACGTGACTTACCTCAATGATCTGCCAGCATTTGGTTGGTTACTTCGTGGTTATGGTGCTCCATCGACCTACGGCGCAACATTTGAAATGAAGTTCTAACGACAAATTCCCCCCAAAAACACCAAACAGTATTAAATACCGTTAAGCAGTAATTTACGGTATTTTTTTAGTTATATGAATTAGGAATAAAGGAGTAAAAAGAGAACAAAGAAAACCATTAATAACCAATACGATGCAAAGGTACAAATCTATTATCTTTCGCTTGGACAATAAACACATCTGCCTGTACATTTTTATTTAATAAGGTTATCTCACCTCTTGGACTGTGAAAGTTAACTGCCGACATCGATGTTTTTTCTATATCGTGAGTCTGTAAGGATTGACTACGCTGCGCAAGGTCAGCCAACAACATGATCCCTTCATAACTCGAAACACTGATCTGATTAAGCCCAGGTGCCAAATCACCAAAGTTATTATAATAAAGCTTATTAAAGTTTTGAGCTTCGTTAGTTTTTAAGCCTTCGAAATAGCCCATTGATGAAAATAAATTACGACTATTTTCACTACCAACCGCATACAACATGTTCTCTTCGATCGCACCACAATATCGGATGATTTGGCTATCTAACCCTCGCTGAGCAAACTGTCGATTAAAATCAATGGCTCCTTCACCAAGTAAATTAATAAACACAACATCAGGTTTGCTCTGCTCTATACGCTCAAGTGTACTAGAAAAGTCCTTGCATTTCAGTGGCAACAGTTCATTCGCGACTACCTCTCTATGTCTGGAATACAAAAAATCGATAGCAGAGGAATGGGTTTTAGCTGGCCAAATATAGTCACTCCCCACAAAAAACCAACGTTGAGATGTGACATTGGAGCAGAGCCAATCTAAAGTCGGCAACACACTTTGCTCAGTGGTGAGCCCTGTAAGGTACATGCCAGTACCTTGATCACCGCCCTCATACATAGGGGTATAGATGTAAGGCACCTTACCTTTAATGGCATTGGCAACCTCTTTACGAACATCACTGGTGTGAGTACCAACTAAAGCAGATAGTTGACCAGAATTCACCTTAGCAGAGACCTCTTTGACCACGTTACTAGGCTTGAGACTGGCATCAATAAACTCTAGTTCAACCTTACAATCGAGTATCCCACGGTAGCTATTCAATTCTGCAGCGGCCAATATAGAGCAGGCTTCACAAGAGTTCCCCCAAAGCCCTATGGGACCACTAAAGGGCAACAGTACACCAATGTTGACGGTTTGATTATCTATTTTTTTATGCAAATTATACCGCCATAGCTAGCAGAGAGTACCGTTATACAACCCTATGAGCCGATGACCCACAGTGAATTGCTCACTTTATATACTGTATTGGATTGATAGCTATTGTTCAATAAATTATAATCCTTTATAGTTTATTCCAGATATAGAATATCTTATTGTGAAGTTAAAAACTGATTCAAAGGGTCAATAAATGAGTCCTACTGCAGGTAATTTAAAGTCAGAGCTAGCTAAACTTTTAGTTCAAAATGAACGTCTTTTAGACAAAAAACTAGAGTCAGCCTTACAGCAAAGAAAAAAAACGCTTGGTAATGTGCAGTGGCGAATACTCACCAATCTTATTGAAGCCAGCGAAGGCTTAAGCATGAAAGACCTATCTCTATTGACCCACACCAACGATTCAACCCTGACGAAAGTGGTTGATAAGCTTGTCAACGACAGCTTGGTATATCGTCGACCTCATCCAAAAGACAGACGAAAAATACTTATCATCAGCAGCAGTAAAGGTAAGGCACTCCATGCCAAGCTAGAAAGTGATGTGAATCAATGCTATGAAAAAATGTTTGAGCCACTATCAGCACAACAGATGAAGTCTTTACAGAATATTTTACAGACACTAAACAATGAAGGTTCTCTGACTCTGTAGATATCACAAAGCGATCTCAAACCGGAGATAGATACCCGTGCTCAACTCATGTCCATCGACTTCAGAGCTACTGATATCAAACCTGAAATTCTCAACGGATATAGACTTAAGATTTTCATAAATAATCCCAAACGTCTGATTCTTGATCACAGACGATAATCCTATTTATGCTAAGCGATGACTCATTGAGCAATTTAATCTTCATTTGAAGTCGACATAGCATCATTTCGTATCGATTCTAGCTCAGCATAAAGATACTCAGTAAAGAAACCATGCATCAGAAAACGTTGACTTAAATTCCAAGGGCCAACGAGGTAGTGTGGGTATTTGTTGTAGGCCATCTCCACTATCTCAGGCTTACCGATAATACGACCGATGCGGATTGCGATAGATTGATCTAAGTTAAAACCGTTGATCGCATCTCGATATTCGTCCCGCTTAAGTAAAAAACAAAAAAGGCACATAAACAGCGCGTGAGCAGTTTCAAAGTCAATAACTTGAGTTAGCTTTCTATCAAGTTCAAATGCCTTCATATCTATCTTTTGCCAGTGCTTCCATTTCAGCTTTGTACGCGCAATTTTCTGAGCATCTTTTGCATCTCCCAAATGATAAAAGGCATCAAATAGCTCTTGATCATGCTTCACAAAGGTATCTCGAATCATGTCGTCGACACACTTTGGGTACAGATCAACAACCACCTCTTTGCCGCTGTTTTCGGCTAAAAAGTTAATCACATTAGACTCGGTTGAGAAGTGCCTAAGGATTAACAAATTGGCTTCAGGCGAAACGAGATTTTTGCAGAACCAGCAGATCATCTTTTGCAGTAATGAATGCCCACTAAACTGAGGGAGCGGCAACCTTTTGAAGAACCAAGTTAAGTGCAGCAAAATAGCAAAAAGGAACTGTAATATTGGCCTCAACGTCCAACGAAATGGGTTATCCAGATCTTTAACCCAGAGATCAACCGCGGCTTTTTCAATCGGTAGTGAGTTGTCGCTCCCTATCGCTCGTATAAATGCACTCTGCTCTTTATTAGACATGGTCAACCTCCTCCAATTGAAGAATATAGAGCCTAGCAACCACTTTCGCGGTTCGCTCAATCGCTTTTATTGCTCCATCATCAACAGCAACACGATCCACCAGCTTGTAGAGTTCCTCAAGATGATGTTCATCATTTTCACCGTGATAACGCATAAATTGGGTCGCCTCTTTGGGTAGCTCAAGCTGCTCCTCAACCAGCTGGGCCCATTTGCTTGCCATCTTGTTGCCAAGCCCCTCAATGATCCACATGGCACCAATGAGATCCACAGGGTTCTCTTGGCTCGCTCGATACATCAAAAAGCCGTGCAGCGCCTCTGAGCCAATATTCTTACTGCTATTTTGGATCACATCGATGTCGCCACCAACAGCAACATAATCGCTCTCCAACATAAGAAAATCTTTATGTTCATCTTTGGCATGGCCAATCACAATTGAGCGAACATCGGCATACTCTCGGTTAAAGCTCGATGCACAACGGGTGATCCAGCGTGAGCCCTCTATCACCTGCTGACGTAGGTTTAACAGCAGTTTTTGGTAATCTTCATGGCTCAAGCGGCCCTGCTCTAAACGTTTAACAATAGGGGCCTTAGATAGCGCCAGATCAAAATCAAACCAGACTTTAAGTAATGACTGAAGACAAGTTTGGCCAGAGGTTGTTAATACATGTGCAGTCATGATCTACTCCACTACCGTTAAATGCATATAAGCACAATTAAATCGGCCACTTTCAGGCACCATACAAAACAGGGTTTCACCAACAGATAAATCCTGTGTCGCGAGAAACTCATCCAACATAATAAAAATAGACGCGCAGCCCGTATTTCCCCTTTCATACAGGTTTGTGTACCACTTCTTCTCAGGGATCTGCACTCCAGCAACCTCAAGCATCTCAACGATTTTGCTTTTAAAGTAGGCCGATGAAAAATGACATAGCACATGATCTATCTCAGGCACTTTGAACATCCCATCTTGTAATAGCTTTAAGAAGCCATTGACTCCGACCGAGACAATATTATCGAGTAGGCGAACATCTTGACGTAGCAGCAAGGCCCCCGCTTGCTCAGCCTCACTGTACGTTGGAAAGTCTTGCCAGCTTTTAGTGGCATTTTTAGGCATCCCCACCGACATACACACTGGGTATACATCCGCATGAGAAAAGCTTTTAATCCAATCAATTCTTAAGCTTTTTCCTGTTTTTCTTGGTTGGTTCTCAAGTAACAAGGCCCCAGCACCATCAGACAACATCCAACGCAAAAATTCAGCATTGAAGTCTATCTCGTTCCCCTCAACTTGCTCATAACGAGTATGTTTAAACAGGCGGGAGGCTAATTCACTGGCGATAACTAAAGCGTTAGCAGACTCCTGCGCCTTAATATTGGTATAAGCCGATTTAAGTGCCATCATGCTGCTGGAGCAGATCCCATGACTCGTCTGTAACTCAACAGAAGGGATATCTAACTCAGCTTGCACCATGCTGCCAAAGCCAGGTAACACCAGATCCCCTTGGCTGGTCGCCACACTGAGCATCTCTATCTGATGAGGCGAAATATAGCTAGCATCTAAACACTTAATCCCAGCATGTGCGGCCATTTCGCTGTTTGATATTTGCGTCTCTTGCTGTTGATTAATCGCATAATGGCGCGTTTTTATGCCATTAGATTGCAATATTTTATGTTTAAGCCGGCTTTTTTTTCCATTTACCAAGCCTAAAATATCTTCTATCTCATCATTATCAATCGGCGGCCCCGGCAGGTAATGCCCTGTACTGTTAATGTAAACATTCACTTTATTGCCCTCGATTTAATGGTCACTCGAATACATCGAATATTTTCCTCAATGTAGGGAAATACACAGACAATCGACATGAAGCTTAAATAGGTCAGCAGATAACCGCTGCCGCCATGTGGGGTCTCCACAGGCACAAGCGACATATTCCCTTCCCAATTAAAGGTGACTAAGTTTATGAATTGTGGCCAGTTAATAATAATGATAGTGATTAACATATACATGGGAAGTGTCCCAAGATAGTTATGAGCATGCATCTCCCAGATCGAAATCTCTCTCTTTGGAGAGGCATATCTCACATCAGCGTGGGCAACGATCTCGTGCAGTATCCAAGTCAAAAAGCAGATAATTAAGATGAGGACGTTAACCATATACAGCAGACATAACACCATGGGGATAGCGATTTGAATCCCCATTAATGAGTGCATTAGGGTCTCTTTAACCCCTGAAGTGTGCTCTATTTTTGTTGCTCTATGACAAAACCAATCTGCTAATCCCGCAATGCCCCATATTGGCAATAACATAAAAAGCAAAAAGTTAATCAGTAGCTGTGACGTATCCATGTCACCGTTTCCTTAAGCGTTTATTCCAACCTTGTTAGACACGTTAACATCCCTATATCAATTTGTAAGTGAAAAATCATTAATCTCCATGCCCATAAGATCATGGAAAGTAGAGTTAACTCAATTAATTAAATCTCAAATTTAATTAATTTAGGGGCAGATAGATATCCGTGATGAGTTCATGCTCAGCCACTTCTGGGAAGAAGTTCTGATAATGAAAGAAACAGGGGAAGTCGCGAAGAGACTCACCACTTTTGGGTAACCATTGACCATAAAGGTAATGCACCTTGGCATCCAGAGCATCATGGGAACCATGATGACGGATCACAGCGCAACGCCCTTGAGGTATCACTTTATTAAGCACACCATGGCTGTTATCTGGTACTTCATGCAGTACCGAGCCACAGATATCAAACCTAAAATCCTCAGCCGGTACAGATTTAGGATCTTCATAGATCATGCCGAATGTTTGGCTTTTGCTCACTGGTGATAAACCTGTCTGTTTACGCCAAGCGATAAACTTTGCCGCAGACTCATTGACCAGCTCAGGTGCACCACGGTGCTCAAAAACGGCAATTCTAGTCTCTGCAAAATTGACCAATTCAACCTTTTGATCTTTACCCATCTTTTTTACTCCAAAGTGATATTTCTCATTCCATTCCAGCCATTTTGGCTGGCTGCGAAATTCAGTAGGAGATTGGTCAAACGCCTTCTTAAATGCCCGAGCAAAAGACTCTGGGTAATCAAACTTAGCGTCTAAGGCGATATCGATAATCTTGGCCTCACGGTCGAAATAGAGCCGGTATGATGCCCTCTTTAATCGTAAAAGCTGGATATATTTAGCTATGCCTATACCGAGGTAATCTGAAAACTGACGGTGAAAATGAAACTTAGAAAAACCTGCAAAATCACTCAGGTGATCGACTGTTAGCTCCTCGTCTAGATTTGCATAGATATAATCACAAACCCTGTCCATCACTCTGATGTAATTATCTAGCTCTCCATTAGCTTGCATATCTTCCCTTATCTGTTTTCATTAACCACTTATTATTGGGATACTCCTGTGTAGCATATCCCCTACTGAATTGTTAGCCAGTATCTAGGGGATTTAAAACGCTTTCCTGACCAAAGTTGCTCAATTGTCGAATATCTCGGTCATCCCTTACTTAAGTAGGGGATGGTGCCTGCAAGATCTGTATCATCGATAAGTTGAAAGCGACTTTCACTACCTGAAACTCTAGCGCGGCGATAGGGGGCATATTCAGGATCAGATAAAAACGCCTGTACCGATGCTTCGGTTGGGAATGCTAGCAAAGCGATGAGTGTTGTCTCCAACGGTTTTCCCTCAAGGGTTTTCACATTACCGCTGCGAGACAGGTACTTACCTCCATGTCGATGCACGATCTCATGCACTGAGGCGGCATACTCCGGCACCCAAATATCCTCAGTAATTTTGATATCTGCGATCACGTATACAGTCATGTTCTCTCCTTAATTAATGTTAACTATGCTCGATTGCTACACCTCTCAGCTTGCCGATAACAAAACATCCTAGATAGTCCAAAAACTGGACTTGAGCAGTACAATTTCCGTACTAGTGTTTGTAAATGGCCTTTGCTAGTCTTTTGGTTAACCCCCACCTCTTGGAAATCGCGATGAGTCAACCTGGTTATAAACAGTTTTGCCCAGTTGCCATGGCTGCAGAAGTACTATGTACTAGGTGGACTATGGTGCTGATTAGAGAGTTAGTTGCGGGTACGAATCGCTTTAATGAACTACGCCGAGGGGTGCCAAAGATGTCCCCCACTCTTCTATCTCAAAGGCTAAAAGAGCTTGAAACTGCTGGAATTTTGGAGAAAAAAGAACATAGCTCCGAGAAAGGCATATTTGAGTATCATTTAACTAAAGCCGGCAAAGATCTCTACCCTGTGGTTGAAGCTATGGGTAACTGGGGACAGAAATGGGTCGAATCTCAGATCTCCCTAAAGAATCTAGACCCCTCGTTACTCATGTGGGATATGCGTAGAAACTTAGACCCAAGTCCCCTGCCAACAAAACAAACGGTCATTCAGTTTCTGTACCCTGAACTCTCCAGATCTAAGCAGCGTTGGTGGCTGGTTATCGAGCCCAAAGGCGATGTCGATCTCTGCTGGGCCGACCCTGGCTTTGATATCGATCTCTATGTCACCACAGACCTTCGCACAATGACAGCAATCTGGATGGGACTAACCACGGTCAAGCGTGAAAGTGAGCAGATGAAACTAATCGGTGCCAAAGAGATCGCATCATCGATGCAAATCTGGCTGGGGCTAAGCCCATTTGCAGCGCAGAAAAAGCTGGTGCCTTAAGATGCAATAAACTGTTACTAGCTTTATTGCCAAAAGTCTTCTTTTCAACTTAATATTTAGTATCTAAGTATCAAGGTCATTGCTTGGTTGAATTGCTTTACTCTCTTGAAGTACCTCTTTAAATGCGAACATGCCATTTAATGCTGCGGGGAAGCCTGCATAAACTGTCATCTGTAATAGTACTTCTTTAATCTCATCTTCTGTGCAGCCGACATTTAAAGCCGCATTAAGGTGTACTTTCAGTTGAGGTTTACAATGACCTAATGCCGTTAAGGCGGCAATGGTGGCTATCTCTCTGGACTTTAAATCTAGAGCTGGCCGTGAATATATATCCCCGAAGGGATATTCAATGGTGAATTTAGCCAGATCGGGACAGATATCTTGCAGACTTTCGATGACATTATGACCTGCCTCACCATCGATTTTAGACAGCTGCTCTAGACCTACTGTAAATCTTGAGTTTTCCATAAATGTTCTCCTTTGTGTAATGAAAAGGAGACCTTACAACTTAGAGTTAACTCTAAGTCAACTCACTTTATTCAATTCATATAAACCAATCTTATCCTCTAGGGCTGCGAGATGATTTTGCTGTAGCTCAATATGAGACTTTAAACACTCTCTATGTTGTTCAAGTAGCTTCTGACGCTCTTTAACCGTATCCGAACCTAATGCTCGTAACTTGGCATATTCCAAAATGTTGCTCAAAGGCATACCAGTGTCTTTCAGACGAATAACAAAATTAATCCAATCCAGATCTCTGCTGGTGTAATCTCGATGACCACTAATATTGCGTTGGACGTTGTTGAGTAGGCCAATTTTTTCATAATAACGCAGTGTATGTGCTGACAGACCTGCTCGCTCAGAGAATTTTTTCATATTCATAACGTTAGCCATTTAATATTCTTCAATGTGGGAGCCTTCAGTGAGTGAGATGAACTACCTGAACTTTGATATTCATAATGATGCCAAACTGATTGGTATACAGAAAACGCAGCCACCAGTTTGATTATCTACAACGACTAAGATTTGTTAGGTTTTTGTCGACTAATCACCTTTCCATCTCTATCTCTCCAACCCTCTATCTCAGGGGTTGATAGTAAGAAAGAGTGAAATGTTAAAATACCAATCGTTCTTCTAATACGTTCAGCCCAAACTAAACCGGCAATGAATCCGATCCCTGAGGCGAAATATAGAATGGTGAATGAAGTGTCTTCACCTTGGATATCGATGAAAATTAAACTGGCTATCGAAAGAATGGCCATAGGGGATAGGACTATTTGAACATATAACCATCCGACAAGTATAAAACCTTGTCCGTACATGTACCATTCAAGTGGTTTCAATAAAGTGAACTTGGACATTCTACAAACCTTCCATGAGTAGAGTAGATAAACCAAAGAGTTATAATCTCTTTTTGTTTAACATGTCCCATCAACACCTTTCTGCTTACATATGAAAACGAATAATAGAGGTTAGATAAATGCCAAAGGACTAGATCAATTTATCTTTATTCACTTACAGATGTAAATAAGTAAACCCACCTACAACTGAAAAATAGCTAGCAACATGAGAAACTAACCACAATTAGTAAACTCCCCGCTCCAGTTTATCCCTAAGCAAGTCTTCATCTTCAATCGATTCTGTGGTTTGAATCAACTCAAGGTATGAGGTTGGTAGTTGGCTCTCGATTGCACCTATGATGACGTGGTTGAGATACCATGAGTAAGGTTTAAGTGATGGCAAAATATTAAGGGCGTAGTATGTGATTGCCTCATGCTCTTCACCAGCAGCACTCACAACCTTGACCACTTTCTCACCGTAGCCAACTCCCAGACTCTCGGCGAGATCCAGAGAGGGCTTTTCCAGTTCATCTATCTCGAAAAGAGCACCGAAAACTTGTGATTGAGGCTCACCTGTTTGGTAGGCATCACACTTACCTGAGCCATCTCTGCCTAGCTTATGAAAACGCAGTTCATGGCCAGTTAAAATAAATGTGCCGATCCGTTTCGCGCTAGGGGTTCGCGCTTTTAACCTGGCAATCGACATGTTTGAGCCATATGCGAAGTATTTCATCTTTTTGAATTCCTAAGATATCTAAAAGATATCCTAATCAATACTAAGCAAGGTCGCTAACATCACATAAGGTGCGTTTAGATTTGGTATAGGGATCTTCGCACTCAAAGCTAACGTGGCGCTTGATATCTTTAATATCGATATCGATTGAGGAGAGTGCTAATTTTATTAATTGATAGAGGTACTCATCATGTTGAGCCGATTTTGCACTGCTAAGCTCTGAGCTTGAACCAAATACACAAGTTATCTGAATAGAGCCAGCCACGTTGCCATAATGGACTCTATGGGTCAGCCACTCAAAGCCCTCAACGTTCTCCAGTGCGGTTTCACACACCTGAGTCAAGGCCTCTCTGATATTATGCTCAATCTTCTTGTCTGACTTTTTCATTACTATTTAATCGAGTAATCTTCGAAATAACACTCTGCTCGATATTACTCTGACCCCTCCTGTTTTGCCTTCTCTTCATATAATTTTATAAGCATTCCCGATAGTTGCAAGATTTCCGCATTAATCATCTCTCGTTTCTTCTGTGCAACCTCTGATTTATCTCCCTGCAGACCCTTCAAATCCTGCTTGAGCTGCTCTATCCGCTCTTTAATTCGCTCGATCTGCTTATCTATTATAGATGAAGACTCAGCTTCACTCTTCTCTGCGGCTTCAGCGCCCCTATCTTTAAGCTGCACCATCGCGCTGCCAACATCTAATTTTTCTGCCGTTTTGCCGGCTTGTGAGATAGATGCAGTGTCAGCGGTACTTACCTGAGCCGAGGTTTTATCCAGTGAGCCCCTATCCAATTTGGGGGTGATATATCCCTCAGACACAGATCTTGTCTCTGGCTTTAATGAGGTACTGAATCCATTTATGTTCACAACTCCCCCTATTGCAGTCATTACTCTCAAGGTATTTTTATCAAAAGCAGATGCCACATACCCATAACTTAAGCAAACGTATCAATACGTATCGGCATATACCCACTTATCGGCTAACTCAGAGGTTGCTTAAGCTTTATCGAAAACAAAAAAAGAGGCTAGCCTGGAGACTAACCTCTCTGTCTAACATATCTATGGGGATAGATGAGACAAGGTTGATGATTTTGGTAAAACTGAACGCCTCTAAACTAGGTTCGCTAACATCTCATCTGAGTATTCAACGAGCTCCTTACCCTCACGGACTCTAGATACGTAATCTGGATTTGCGATAAAGGGTCTGCCAATAGCAAGAAGATCAAACTTATCTTGAGCTATGGCACTGCTACCGGACTCGGCGCTATAGCTTCCGACACCCACCAGTGTCTTGTTATACACACTACGAACATAAGCAGATGCGCTGCCTCCCAAATAATCAAACTTCATGGCATCATCAAAAATACCGATATGCAGGAAGGCTAAGTTTCTCAGCTCAAGTTGAGGAAGAAGATAATCGAAAACTGCGCGATCACGCTCATCACTGGCCATATTGAAATAAGCACCTGGCGAGACTCGCAGCGCAGTTCTTTCATTACCGATACGCTGGGCAACTGCATCCACAACCTCCAGTGCAAAGCGAGCCATATTTTCAGGCGTTTGGCCATATTCATCTTGGCGATGGTTACTGTCATGATGCAGGAACTGATCAAGTAAATACCCGTTAGCGCCATGGATCTCGACACCATCAAAACCTGCATCTATTGCATTTGACGCTGCTTGTGAATAATCAGCAACAAGCTGAGCAATATCTTCATGGGTCACGGCTTTAGGCACTTGATAGCTCAACTCACGCATTCTTGGCACACTTCCCTCAACACCTACTGCAGAGGGAGCTAAGACATCTGTTGATCCTGTTTTCTTAAAAAAGTGTGGATGAGCAACTCGGCCTGTATGCCATAGCTGGGCAAATATTTTACCCCCACCTTGATGTACCGCATCAGTCACCACTCGCCAGCCATCTATCTGCGCAGAGGAAAACAGACCAGGAGTATTGGGATAACCTTGACCGTCAGGGCGAATAATCACGGCTTCAGAGATAATAAGTCCAGCTTCTGCACGTCGAGCGTAATAATCCGCCATCGCCTGAGTCGGTACTAGCTCCTCATCAGCCATGCAGCGGGTCAGTGGTGCCATCAAAATGCGATTTTGCAGGGTAATGGTCTCGTTGAGCGCAAAAGTTTGAAAAAGGTTATCAGTCATAGCGACCTCTGTTTCTTGAATGTTCATTCAAGATATTCTTATTTGAACGATCATTCAAGTATTATTTTGAACAAACATTCAAAATTAAGTACAATCCAGTGAACGAGAGCTAATGAGTCGCTGCCCATGCGTAATGCTGAGTTTGATAGAGAGAAAGTACTGAGATCCGCCATGACCGCTTTTATGGACAAAGGTTACGGTAAGACAAGTATGCAAGATCTGACCAAAGCAACTGGATTACATCCAGGTTCTATCTACTGTGCATTTGATAATAAACGTGGCCTTCTATTAGCCGCGTTAGAGCAGTATAAGATCGACAGAACAACTGAGTTTCAGGGTTTCTTTACTGGCAAAAAAAGTGTGTTAGCTGAGCTGAAAGACTATCTGGATAATACGGTTCAGGAGTGTATTAGCTGCGAAGCCGCCAAAGCCTGTCTGCTAACAAAAGCCCTTAACGAGATGGCTCAGCAAGATGAAGAGATACAAAAAATAATCACCGAGAATCTAGCCAATTGGCAACAGGGACTCGCCGATGTATTCACACTCGCCAAAGAGAAAGGTGAACTCAGCGCAGAACGTGACAGCCAACATCTAGCACGTTTTCTCGCCATGGGGATCTATGGACTCAGAACCTTTGCCCACACTCACCCTCAAGGAGAGACACTGCAGGAGTTAGCCGATCAACTCTTCAAGGATATCTGCGCTTAGCATTTTTAAGCTTTAAAAATAGTAATCAATCGATCCCCCTTCGCAGATATAGCCCTATCTGCTTGATAAATAGAGATGACAGGGTCATCAGCAAGATAAGCACAGACAAGAGCCCTATTTCTGCGGTATTCTGTCGACTTCAAGTACTATCAAAGCGCCCTATGACCATAGATGTAACCAACCTCAACGAACCTGAAATTACCTGTGCCACTTGCCAAGCATGCTGTTGTCGCCTCCAAGTTCTAATCATCTCTGACACAGGTGTTCCCGATGAGCATATCGAAGAAGCTGAGTGGGGAGGCGAAGTGATGCGTCGTCTGGACGATGGTTGGTGCTCCGCACTGGATCGGGAAACTAAGATGTGCACCATCTATGAACAGCGCCCCTGGATATGCCGTGAATTTGAGATGGGCTCTTATGAATGCAAAACAGAGCGCACTGATAATATGTAGCCTATTGCTATAACTATTACCTATAGCTCAACCTTGTTAACATAACTAATCCTGAGTAAGCTAACGTTTATGACCCATTTCATAGCTCGTAGCTTATTAAGGATCCTCAGTGAAGCTAAGATCGATACACTACTTTCAATCTGTCTATGAACAGGGCAGTATCACGGCAGCTTCACGCCAATGTTTCGTCTCTCAGCCCTCAATCACTGCGGCAATTTCACAGCTAGAACAGCAACTTAATGTAGAGCTATTTGTGCGCCATACTGGTGGCGTACGCCCAACTTCAGCCGCCGATAAACTCTATCCATTGGCGAGAGAGATGAGTGAAAATGAGCAAGCTATTCTTCATCTTTTTAAAGATAGCCCGGCCCCAGTGCCGCTCCGTTTGGGCCTAATGCGCTCTCTTGGTGCCCAACGTATGAGTGATTTACTGACAGAGCTGACCCAAAGGATCGACAACCTTGAACTCACTCTTGTGGAGCCTGATGAGCCCAGTGATGCTAGAGTCGTTTTATCTCAATCAGCATCCAGTAGCGAAGACTTTATCCCTATTTGGGAAGATAAGTACCAACTCGCAATCCCCTGTAACTGGTCTTTAGCTTCTAAGCCTATTATCAAGATAGAAGATCTCGATGGACTGCCCTTCATTAATCGAACCCCATGTGATGTGCAGGACAGGCTTAAACATGCCATGACCAAGTGCGGTGCCCAATTTCAGTCCAGAGCCAATATTCGCACCATAGAATATACTTGGCCTATGGTCTGCGCTGGCGTAGGCGCAGCTCTCCTTCCCGATTGGCAAGAGATAAAACACAACAAGGCCTTAGTATTAAGGCCAATTGAGGGGGAGAAATTGATTAAACAGATAGGATTAGCTTACAGTGCAAGTCGGTTGAGTGAGCCAGCTATTACCGCGGTGATATCCGTTTGCCGAGACAAGGCATAACAGGGGTTAATAGCTGTAAATGCCACTGATGAGGCGCAGTGATTAGCATCAACTAGCGCCTCATTAAACGGATCATTTAACCACAAGCACCGGACACTTAGCTTTATTAGCCACAGCTTCCGATACATTAGGATTAAGCAAGTGAGACAAACCTGTGTGGCCATGACTGGCGATCACTATCATCCCCACCTCCTGTTCAATACTCTCCTCTATAATTTGCGCCATCACATCCCCACTCCTGACCACAGGAATAACGCTGAGCGCTTCATCTAGATAAGCCTCAACTTCACCGGCTAATTTAGTGAGCTTCTCTTTAGAGAAGTTTTCCATCTCATCCTCAAGCTCAGCTGGCGTTTCTACCGCGATGCCGTAGTTATGATGCCCTAATGCTTCGCTATTGATATGCAGCAATCGAATATCGACATGATAAAGGTTCGCCATCTCGATAGCATATTTCAATGCATGGGATGCAGTTTCAGAAAAATCCGTTGGGCATAAAATCTGACGAGTACGCATAATTAGCTCCTCCTAAGTCACTGTTTAACTTAAATTCCGTTAAATTCAATCATCCAAACTCTTTACTTCACAGCTTTATTTCACCACTAAGACCGGACATTTAGCACGATTTGCGATCCCTTCAGCGACATTGGTGTGTAGAAAGTGTGATAAACCGCTACGACCATGGCTAGCCATGACTATCATTCCAACATCAAACTCAACCGCATCGGCTAAGATCTCCTCAATGGGAGAGCCCCGCCTAATAACGGTTTCCATCGGTAGCTCACTTTTTAAATCAGAGAGCAGATGCCGCATCTTATCTGCAGCCGCGTCCTCCATGCTCTTAGCCAGTTCCTCGGGAGTAATGGCGAGTATCTGATAGTTTTCAGCACCAACAGGCTGATCCACTACATGGATTAATCTCAACCCTACTTGATAAAAATTGGCCATTTCAATAGCGTATCTTAATGCATGAGATGCTGTTTCGGAAAAGTCCGTTGGACAGAGTATTTGTCTGGTTCTCATAACTACCTCCTATGACCTCATAATTATAGTTTTTTCTTAGCCATCCTTTACCTGTATTAAACTTTTCATCTGAAAAACTTCTCTCCTTACATTAATTCTAGTTTTATGCAGCCCTAAAAATGTTGATCTTGATCACACATACTGCTTACTTAGCCTCTTAATTTATATGCTAAACAAAGCCATGTTCCGTCTATAACCCGCCTTAAAAATCTAAGACTAAATATCAAAGCAATTAAAGTTAAAACAACCACAAAACAGCCACAAAAACAGTTCCTATCACTAAAAACCTCATTTTTAATATATGAATACCTGAAATTTTAGCTAACTAAGCTCGGTCTTGATTTTAGGTAGATATGCTGGCTTTTGAGACCGGATAAATGAACTGTTCACAATCAAAACAGTTTTTTTATGTGGTTACCTGAAAATTGTCACTAATCTTATACCTGAGTTCAATAATTAATCAAAAAGGGTAATATCATGAATACTAAAGCTCAAGCCACCCTGACAGGGGCAGCTCTTGCACTGACAATGGCAGGACTAACTGGTTGTGCTAGTACAGAAAAGTCTGAAACAACTCAAGCGGCAATGGCGAAAGGTAGTACTGATCTCGTCCACTGTTATGGCGTTAATGTCTGTAAAGGTCATAACGATTGTAAAACAGCGACCAACGCCTGTGGCGGCCATGCAAGCTGTAAAGGCACCGGTTTTGTCGCTATGCCATCAAAGAGCTGCGCAGATGTTGGTGGCAAGATTCAGGATGATTGGGTCGGCAGTATCGCTAAAACAGACTTAGTTCATTGCTACAGCGTGAACGTCTGTAAAGGTCATAATGACTGTAAAACAGCAAATAATGCTTGTGGTGGACACGCCAGCTGTAAAGGCACAGGCTTTGTTTCGGCTCCAGCTAAATCATGTGCCGATATTGGCGGCAAAGTAGGCGCTTAATATCATATCGTAAACAAAACAGGCAGCAGATCCTTTTCGCTGCCTTTATTTACCTCAATCAAGGTGAGCACAGAGTGACAGAAACGGCACTGACACAAGATTTTCTCGGATTTGGATTGGGGTTAAGAACCAATCACTTTGACCATGTTCTGACAAATCGCCCCGATATAGACTGGTTTGAAGTGTTATCGGAAAACTATATGGTCGCTGGCGGCAAGCCAAGATATTATCTTGAAGCCATAGCCGAACAATATCCGATAGTGATGCATGGTGTCTCTATGTCGATAGGCAGCACAGACCCTCTGGATAGGGAGTATTTAACCGCACTTAAAAAGCTCGCTAATGATGTTCAGCCTCAATGGATCTCAGATCATATCTGCTGGACCTCAATTCATGGGGTGAATAGCCATGATCTTCTGCCCCTTCCCTATACCGAAGAGACCATCAAGCATGTGGCTGAGCGTGTACGTCAAGTACAGGATTTTTTAGGCAGACGGATTTTGTTAGAGAACGTCTCCAGCTACCTCTCTTATCAAGACTCAACCATGGACGAGTGGGCGTTTCTCAATGCGGTCGCTGAGCAAGCCGACTGCCTCATACTTTTAGATATCAATAACATTTATGTCAGTGCTAGAAATCATAATTTCGACCCTGTCACTTATCTCAACAAGATCGACCCTAAACGGGTACAACAGTTCCACCTTGCAGGCCACTCTGACTATGGAGATTATGTCGTCGATACCCATGATCACGACGTGCCTAATAGTGTATGGGAACTTTACCGTATTGCCCTTGAGCGTTTCGGTGCTATCAGTACTATGATAGAGCGAGATGGCAATATTCCTGAATTCCCAGCGTTGGAGCAGGAGCTACAAATAGCCAGAGATATTGCAGAAAAGACATTGCCTGAACTCGCTTCTCAATTAGCGAGTATCAATGAACAAGCTCAAAAACAGAGCTTAAAAACAGGAATGTTTGATGACCAGTCTTAAGCAAACCCAAGCACTCTTTATGACATACATACTCTCAGATAAGGAGAGTGATGCCGACCAAGATGATAAGTTTTCAGCTTTCTCCTCTATTATCACAGCTAAGAGTGAAGAGGATGGCAAAACCCGACTTGGGATCTATGCCAGTGCCTATCGACTCAGATTAATTGAGACCATAGAGACAGATCACGAGATCTTAGGGGTATACTTAGGCGATGAGCTTTTTGACAAGATGGCTCAAGCCTATATCAATGCGCACCCATCATCATTTCGCTCACTGCGGCATTTCTGTGATGCCCTGCCGCAATTTCTCAGTGACGATAGCTTTTTCAGCCAATACCCTATCCTATCCCATATCGCCACTTTCGAGCGCCGCTTACTCAACGCTTTCGATGCAGAAGAACAGCCTAGAGCCAGCTTTACCGAGCTTGAACAACTTGCCCCAGAGCACTGGCCCGAGAGTCAATTCAGGTTCCACTCTAGCGTACAAATATTTCAGTGCCAAAGTAATGCAGTCGAAAGCTGGCAGGCCTTGAAAAATGAACAGACACCGCCCCAGCCCGACTACAGTATCGCCAGTGCCTGGTTGCTCTGGCGAGGTGAAGAGCGACTCACAGAGTTTATCTCTCTCACCGAATATCAGCTGGTGCTTTTAGAGGGCTTCATCAAGGGCAATACCTTAGCCCAGCAGTGTGAACTCATGCTCAACTACTTTGATGAGGAGCAGGCTCCCGTTAAGGTATTACAAGCGATACGAGCTTGGTTCGACATGGGGATTATCCGTGCAATTGCGTAAGCGGTAAGTTTCGAGTTTCGAGTTTCGAAGCAGAATAGAAACCTGCCGTGCAGTATTTCCTCACCTTTCAAAAGCCTCCCACACATTAATACTGGACGTTTTTTGTTCTCTGACATAGTATACAGATAACAGACCGACCAATCAGTCGGTTTAGTTGATTAACAAATAACAGCCTCACCCACACATACCCTATAGCAGGAGCGAGCAGATGAACATGCCTATTCAACAGACAGATAATGATCTAGTTCAAGCAGTTAACTTAACTGAACTACTTCAATCTCAACAGCAAAGCTATCGCTCACAGCCCGCTCCAGCCTATGAACTTAGGGTAAAACAACTTCATGCACTAAAAGCTGCACTGCTCAAGTTTAAGCAGCCGTTAGCCGAAGCACTTAACCGAGATTACGGCAGCCGCTCTGTCGATGACACCATGATCTCAGACATCATGCCTTGCCTTAACAACATCAACTACAGCCTTAAAAACCTAAAGAAGTGGATGAAACCAAGTCATCGACATGCAGGGCTTCTGCTCGCTCCTGCTAAAGTAAAGGTTCAATACCAGCCTGTGGGTGTTGTCGGCATTATTGTGCCATGGAACTTTCCTGTTATGCTGTCTGTTGGCCCCTTGATCACCGCACTCTCTGCCGGTAATCGAGCCATGTTAAAGCTGTCTGAGTTTACTCCTGAAACCAATAAGGTGATCACTGAGATGCTAAGCAGCATCTTTGATACCAATACCGTTGCCGTCGTTGAAGGGGAAGCCGATGTTGCTGCAGAGTTCTCCGGGCTGCCTTTCGACCACCTGCTTTTTACAGGCTCTACCACAGTAGGACGCCATGTAATGCGAGCTGCTGCTGCGAATCTAACCCCAGTCACTCTTGAGCTAGGGGGGAAATCCCCAGTGATAGTCGCCCCCGATATGCCGATAGAGACCGCTGTTGAGCGCATGATCTATGGTAAATGTTTAAACTCAGGGCAAATATGTGTGGCACCGGACTACATCTTAGTGCCGAAGGAGAAACAGGCTGAATTTGTCGCAGCTTACCAGAAAAAGTTCACAGCCATGTACGGCAACGTCAGTGACAACAGTGACTACGGCGCCATTATCAATGAGCGCCAGTTCGAGCGTTTAACCTCTGTACTTGAGGATGCAAAAGCCAAGGGCGCCACCGTTATCAGTGCCAATGATGAACCCATCAACACAGAAAAACGCAAAATCCCCACTCAGCTTATTACCGACGTCAGTGATGAGATGATATTGATGCAAGATGAGATATTCGGGCCTCTGCTTCCCATCTTAGGCTATGACAATCTGGATGAGGCGATAACCTACATCAATGATAGACCTCGTCCATTAGCGCTCTACTTGATGAGCTTTAACCAACAGACTCAAGATAAAGTACTTAATAACACCCACTCAGGTGGCGTCTGTATCAATGAAACTGTGTTCCACGTTGCCGCTGACGATGCGCCATTTGGCGGTATTGGACCATCAGGTATGGGGCACTATCATGGCAAAGAGGGCTTCTTGACCTTAAGTCATGCTAAAACAGTGCTTAGCCGAGGAAAGCTTAATACAGGTAAGTTCGTTCACCCACCTTACGGTACGGGTATTCAAGCCATGCTATACAAGCTATTTATGCGCTAGTTATTTCTAGGTTCTAGGCTTGATTACTAGCAGGTTCTAGGTTCTAGGTTCTAGGTTCTAGGTTCTAGGTTCTAGGTTCTAGGTTCTAGGTTCTAGGTTCTAGCAGCATGCTGAAACAAGTTGTGCATGACAAATTGAGTCACTATCTCTGTCATCCTGAGTTTATCTCAGGAGCTGGCTTTGTAATAACAAGAAAGTTAATCAGGTAAGACAAGTCGTTGATGAGCAAACCAGATAAGAAACAAGCTATTTTAGATACCGCGCTGACACTATTTGTCAGCCAAGGTTTTTATGCAACCTCAACGGCGTCTATTGCCAAAAAGGCGGGGGTAGCAACGGGTACCCTGTTTCACCATTTTCCCTCAAAAGATGAGTTGATGAACCATCTATTCATCTCCATTAAGCAGGAGTTTGCCGATGCGATTCTCACCTCGGTGACCGATAGCGGCAATCTAAAACAGGATGCACAACATCTCTGGTACGCTGCCATTCAGTGGGCCATAGAAAATCCACTCAAGCAGGAGTTTTTTCAGCAATACTCCATGTCCCCCTCTATTCCGCTGGAGATCCGCGAGCAAGCGATGAACTCAATACTCAGTTTTATGGGAGCCTTGATGCAAAAAGGCCATGCTCTAGGATTACTAGCAGACTATCCCCTAAGCCTGATGCAAGACAACTGCCACGGCCAGTTCCTAGCCGCCACCCGTTACTTTCTAGATAACCCAGGCAAATGGCAGGAGCCAACACACAAAGAGGCCAGCTTTGCGATGTTTTGGAATGCGATGAGAACGGATAACGGATAACGGATAACGGATAACGGATAACGGATAACGGAAATATAATCGTGCCTCACTAACAATGAGGCACGATTAAGAATTACTCCTTCTCTTTCTTACTTTTACTCTCTTTTTTACCACCTGGGTTACGCCCTTTCTTTTCAGGGACACCACTGCCATGGGCATCATTCCAATGTTTGTCATCTAGATTTTTCTCTGCTTTCTCATGAGCCTTATCATCATGCTCAGGTTCTGCAGCATAAGTGGCGGTACTGAAAAATAAGATTGAAATAAGTAGTATTAACTTTGTATATAACATCATTTAATCTCCATTTATTGATGATGGTGCGCGATTAGCGCGTTTTTTTGGGGTAATTTCTTTAGGGAAAACAAGATAAAACGGAGCAGATTCATCATAAATAACAGTGGGCAGCTCCGAAGAGTAAAGATCCTCTTCCTGTGTTGATTCTTGCTTGATTATCTCCGCTAAAAGCTCAATTTCTTCACTTCTAATCTGATATATTTTTGCTACATCTTCATCTGAATATCCGAGCAAGTTCATCTTCTCTTTTACCAAAATCCAATCCAACGCCTCTTTAGTACTCTTTGGTTTAGCCGCTCCTTCCCAAGGTAGAATCTGATTAACTTGAATATTAGACTCGGTACGATAAAAGCCTCCTGAAACAGTGCCAATGAAAAGTGAAATAGAGACAACAAGCATGCTGATGCCTAAAAACTTAGCGCCATACTTATTAGAGTTATTGATATTCAGCACATATTGAGTACCTAATAAAGTACCAATAAAACCAAAAATACTCGTTAGAAATAACCCAATAACTGGGGTATTAGACGCCCCTAAGAGGAAACCAATAAACAGTGAAAAAAACGTAAATCCTAGATATAGACTCATAACGCTCCCTGTAAAATCAATTACGCTCAACCTTGATGTTTTTCCGAATTAATATATCGAAAAACAAAGCCTTTCCAATTAAAAGCTTCATAAAGAAACAGATTATTAGATAACATAACAGAACAAATAATAACCACAAGTCTAAACAATTGAGTCTTGTTACTCGCCGTCCACAGAGCCTCTGCGAACAGGAGAAAGATTTGATCTTTGATTAAAAGCGGTGGAGAGAGCTTGCCGGATAATAAGCGCTAACTCTCTTTTAGATTGGAATCATATAAATATCTGCACGTTTCACACAAAAGAGAAAAGCAGATTAAACAGATGGTAGCCAAACCCTCACACAAAGCCCCATATCATCGCGATTATGTAGGCTAATGCGTCCATCGTGGGCTTCAATAATTTCACGGCAAAGAGGCAAGCCAAGTCCTGTACCAGACTGCTTAGTGGAGTAGAAAGGCAGTAGAGCTTGTTTAAGTACCTCGGCGGGCATTCCGCTGCCCTCATCTTTCACCTCAATCACTGTTCCACTCATCACTCGCCCTTCACTATCCAGAGCGCGATTATTGGCATTAAGTGGGGATGATGCTTCAATGCTTAAGCTCACTCCCGCTATCTTTGAGCCTGATTCATGGGCGTTTTTCAACAGATTCAGTAATACCTGCTCCATCTGAATAAGATCGAACTCACCACTGTCACTAGGCAGCTCACCAAGCAGAGTAAACTGATAATGCTGACCTAGCTGATCCACCAATTTACGCCAATCGACTCTCTCTTTTTTAGGTAGGGGAAGTTTAGCAAAGCGGGCATAATTGAAGATAAACTGGCTAAGGTGGCTGGTTCTATCCTCAATCGTATCGAAGATCATCTTAAGCTTAGGATCATTAAGATCTTTGGTCAGCATACGCCCAGAGTTCACCATAGAGGCGATAGGCGCTACAGAGTTATTCAGCTCATGACTGATTATTCGTATCACCTTTTTCCAAACAGCGACCTCTTGTCGATTTAACTCATGGGTCATCTGCCTTAGCAGTACCAGATGATGATACTGACCATTAAGCAAAAATTGCCCCCGTGATAGGTGCCAGGTCTCATCCTCATCTTGACCCTCAACAGACAAGGTAAACAACCCACCTTTTGGCTTGCTTAATGCCGATGACAGCTCATCGCTGACCTTGTCCATCACCTCCTGCAATAGGAAACCATTGATATGATTACCTTGGTTTAATAGATGTCTTGCGGCATCATTAGCATAGATAATACGTTGGTCATCATCGAGCAGTAACATGACATTCGGCGAGCTCTGGATCACTTTATCCAGCAATAACTCACGCTGGTAGATATATTGTCGCTCCTGCCTTAGAGTTTCGGCAGATTCATTAAATAGTTCAATCAAACTCTGTAGTTGAGGCTCTCCACTAGCAGGAATAGTGACACTAAAGTCGTTATCTTTAAAATTAAGCAGGCCCACCTCAAGTGCATTAAGGCTAGTAGCGAGAGTCCGAGTGGCATAATAACTAATAACCCAAGCGCACAGAGCCGCAAGCATAAATATCATGACAAAAGAGAACATTGAGGCGGCGATAAAGGTTTGTGGCTGCGTCATCTTAAACATGACAAACAATGACAAACCAGTACCGACTTGAGAAGCGAATACAGCGCCAAGAATCAATTTAGTGCGTAGCGAGAGAAACGAAAACAGTGCCATTAACAGATATACCCTCGATTATTTATCTATGCCGAATTTTTCCATTCTGCGATAAAGCGCTTGGCGACTCAAACCTAATGATTTGGCCACTCTGGCGATAACCCCACCATGTTGGATAAGCGCAGCTTCTATCTCACTTTTCTCAAGCTGAGTTTTATCGGTCTCTGCCCCTCTTGAATCAAGCTGCTCTGTAGACTCAGGACTTATTGAGCTAGCAGTATCAGACTGAGCTTGTACTTGACTCTGTACAAGGGCTTGTACTTGAGCAGAGCGAACACTGGAATCATCTTCAGACAGGTGGCTAATGCTACCAAGGCCAAAATCCGATGGCGTTAATTTAGGGCTACTTGCTAAGATCACAGCTCGCTTACAGGCATTTTCCAGCTCACGTACATTGCCAGGCCAAGGGTGTGCAACTAATGATTCTTGCGCTTGTTTATTCAGTGAAAACTCTCTGCCAATAAAGTGTTCGACCAGAGGCAATATATCATCTTGACGTTGATTGAGCGGTGCTAAGGCAAGCTCAATCACGTTAAGTCGATAGAAGAGGTCTTCACGAAAACACCCCTGTTTAATATCTTCAGCAAGGTCAGCATTGGTTGCACTGAGTACCCTGACATTCACTTTCTTAGTCTGGTGACTCCCAAGACGCTCAAACTCGCCAGTTTGCAACACCCGCAATAGTTTGATCTGACCCGACAAGGGCAAATTACCTATCTCATCCAGAAATAAAGTCCCACCATCGGCTGCCTCGAAACGACCAATACGTGTCTTGTTAGCACCTGTAAATGCTCCAGCCTCTGCACCAAACAGCTCAGCCTCTAATAGATCAATCGGCAAAGCGCCAACGTTAACCTTGATAAAAGGCTTGGTTTTGAGCGATGAGTTCGCGTGTATGATATCGGCAAGCTTATCTTTACCCGCACCATTGGGGCCAGTGATCAGCACAGAGACATCGGAGCGAGCGATCTGTAGTGCCAAATCCACGCTACGTTGCATGGCGCCACTGCCAAAGACAATGCCACACAGATCTGCGCCTTTAATTGCTGACATACGATCGTTTTCAACTCGAGTCAGTTGAGTATTGGCTTTAGATAACGCATGTAATGAGATCAGATTATTGATACTAGTGACTAACTTGGTGTCATCCCAAGGTTTGCCCATATAATCTGCTGCTCCCTCTTTTACTAACTCAACAGCTATCTCAAGTTGAGTCCATGCCGTTAGCAATACGATAGGTAGCTCGGGCTGCAGCTCTCTCAGCGCATAAAACAAGGCCTTTCCCTCTTCACCAGAGGTGGTGTCTTGGGTGAAGTTCATATCCTGAACCACTAAGGCGATATCATGTAATCGAATGAGTTCGAGGGCAACCTCTGGAGAGAGACAAGTAAGGGTATTAAAGCCGTTCAGCTCTAACATAAGCGACAATGCGTTACACACTGCTTGGTTGTCATCGACGATGAGAATCGTATCCATACTTGAGTATTGTTCTTATATTGTTGAATATCTGAGTATTAGAACCATCAAACTAACTGAAAGTGAAAGAGAATTAAAGGACAATGCCCATCAATACATGCCTCTTTCACTCATGGTTAACACTCACTTATCGCTAAACGCTGCGTGTTGCTATCGCCGGAGAGATCTTAGCCGCTTTTCTAGCGGGCAGAATCACAGCTACCGTCGTCAACACCACTAAACCTACAACAGTAGCGATGGGGTAGATAAGCTCAAGCTGAGGTAAGCTGTAAACACTCATCAACTGCCTTCCTAACTGCACTGCAACCAAAGCACCAATAACCCCACCTGTTAGACAGATAATGTAGTTCTCGACTAGGAAGAAGCTAACAATATCACGCTTCTTCGCCCCTAAAGCGCGGCGCGTGCCTATCTGTTTAGTGCGACGCTCGATATTGAACATCACCATACCCGCTAAACCCAGAGAGGTGATAAGCAATAATAGAATAACCATCATAGAGAGCACTGTCGCCATCAGTTCATGATCACGATAGACACGCTTTCTGTGCTCTGTGATCATAGTAAAACCATCGATCACTCGATTCTTATTCTCTTTGTGTAGAGCCGCAATAATCTGTGGCTTAAGCTCTGTCATCAAGCCCGGTTCTGCACGAACAAGGAAACGGTTAAATGAGGTAAGTCCGAGCTCAACATTCAGAATAATCGCATTATCTAAGTGGCTGCTATTCACCCAAGCCCCTTGTAAGGTTTTAACCACCCCGATCACCTTGAGTGCTTGCTCTCCATATCCGCCAGCATAGATGGTCTGACCCACAGCAGGCTCATCCCCCCAAGTTACAGTAGCAAAAGCTTGACTAACAATTGCAAGATTTGCGGTATTCGGATGGCCAGACTCAATCTCAGATTGATAGAAGTTACGGCCAGCGATCATCTCAACCCCTAAGGTTTCCACCATCTGCTCATCGCCATAATAGATAGCAGCCTGTGGTGCATCTTTCGCGGTCTCTTCACTCTGACCATAGGTGAAAGTTGATGACCAGCCACCACCGCTCAGTGGCGTCATACTGCTGGTGGTTGAAGCTTTAACTCCAGCTAAGCCACGAATAATATCCATATCTCGACTGTTTTGAGCCGTATAGTCGACCCCCTCTTCGAAGTTATAGACAGTGAAGTCAAAAACTTCATCTTCTACTAAACCTGAGTCACGACTCATCAGCTGTACCCGCTCATTAATAATAAAGCTGGCGTTGGCAACGATAGCCACTGATAAAATGATCTGTAGCAGTAACAGTAACGGACCGCTTTTGTTATGTCGTAGCGTGCTGATAATCGGTTTAATCTGCAACATAGTTCTTTTCCTTAAACTCTTTTGTCTACTGACTCTTCAGGTGAACACTGGGGTTGGTAGAGCAGATCCGCCAAGCGGGATAAAGCCCTGCAATCAATGCACTCGCAATAGCCACACCAGGGGCTAGCACCCACATACTCATTCCAAGTTGAGTTAATGCTTCTTCAAGTTTGAAGTGCGCTGACAAAATCGATAACGAGCCCCAAGCCCAAAGTAAACCAATCACGCCACCAAAAAAGCCAATCACTCCCACCTCTACCATATGCTGGGCAAAGATTTGTGCTCTGCTAGCACCAATAGCGCGGCGAACCCCGACCTCTGGGGCACGTTTAAGGAACTTGGCCAACAGTAGGCCTAACATATTGACTAAACAGACAATTAAGAACAGTACGCTTAGACCTACCAATACCTTATTATCTTCAGGCACAACGTTGTTGACCTTAAGCCAAGTGGCCACATCAGAGAGGTCAGCTTTAGCTTCAGGCATCTCAAAACGGCCAATCAGTTTTTGCTGCTCGATATAGTTGCTAAGCCAGAGCTGATACTCTTTTACCTGCTCAGGGGTATTAAGCTCGACCCAGTATTGGTTCCAGTGAGTTTCTGAAGCAAGTCTGTCGGCATAGGTCACAATATCTTCGCGCTTCCAACTTTGGTTATTACCCCAACTCTCAAACTCCTCAATAGGCGCTAGAGAAAAGGGAACGAACATACGCTCAGCATCATTAAAAGCGCCGTTGTTAACGTCGTAATATTTAGGACTTGGGTTCCAGTACTTGATCACCCCTACAATCTGGTAGGGCTTCTGGTTAAGATAGATAGTGCGGCCAACACTGTTTTCACCGCCAAATACCTCTTTGTTAAGATCTTCTCGGATCACCACTTGATAGGCGGGATCGATATCGACCTGCTTACCCCAACTGCTACCGTAAAGAAACTCCACAGAGAACAGGCCAAAGAAATCACTATCTGCTACACGTGCACCCTCTAGGATGGGCACGAAATTGTCATCGTCAGTTTGTACTGCCATCCCAGTTCGAAACATAGGGCTTTGGCGGGTAGCAATACTGTTTTTTCGCAGATTAAAACTATCTTGATAGGTTATCTGTTCATTGATCTCCTCCCAAGAGTCGAGCCCTTGGCTCATCAAGCGCACCTCATACAGCTGGCTTGAACGATCACCAGCTGGATTGATGTTGGCCATCTGATAGATATTTAGGCTAGTGATAGTAGTGCCGATACCGATAGAGATCGCCAGTACCATCAACAGAGACAATAGCGGCGTTTTTTTAATGCTGCGCCAGGCTAAATCGAGATAATAGAAAAACATAGCCTCTCTCCTTATCCTGCAACTTGTTCAGTTTGAGCTTGCTGTCCATCACTAGCCGAATCTGTTTCAGACACCAAATGAGGCTTCTCAGCACCGCCTTGATACATGGTAAAATCACATACTTGGCCATCGACAATCTGGATGTTTCGCTGCGCACGACGAGCCAGTTCAGGGTCATGGGTTACCATAATAATCGTGGTTCCCGCCTTATTGATCTCCTCAAGCAACTCCATCACCTGACGTGCCATCATGCTGTCTAAGTTACCCGTTGGCTCATCGGCCAATAGAAACCTTGGCTCTCCCGCCAGCGCACGAGCAATAGCCACACGCTGCTGCTGACCACCGGAAAGTTGTGACGGCAGATGCTTCATTCGTGCAGCCAGTCCAACCTGCTCCAGTGCATGTTGCACACGACGTTTACGCTCGGCGGCATTAAAGCCACGATAGCGCAGTGGTACCTCAACATTCTCAGCAAGATTTAGATCAGGAATTAAGTTAAAGCCCTGAAAGATAAAACCTATCTTCTCGTTTCGAATCGCTGCACTCTTGTTATCACTCAAGTTAGAGATATTCACGCCATCAAGAAAGTAATCACCATGGGTAAAACCTTCAAGCAGACCTGCAATATTGAGAAAGGTCGTTTTACCTGATCCCGATGGCCCAGTTACCGCCACAAACTCTCCCTCATTCACCTCTAAATTAAAATCTCGTAGCGCATGGGTCTCTACTAAATCCGTTTTAAATACTTTACTGATACTTTTCATCGATAACATTTTAATATTCCCTGTTTTTATTCTTTAATTTGTTTTAGCCCTTGGCAAAAGCAGTTCTAGCTGTGAAGTACTTGAAAACTCTCTCCCGGCTATAGCCGGTACTACAGGCTTAGCAAAAAATGAACTCCACCAAAGCCTTCACCACACTCCAAACCATCTCGCGTAAATGCTCTAATCCACCAGCAACACTGCTGCCCACATTGGAGACATCATGAACGGACACATTCATCGGTGCCGTAACCTCCAACACATTTAAACCAAACACAAACCAGTCTTCGACGCTCTGAGTTGAAATCTGCACCGCAACCAACAAGATTAACAATGCACTCACTGTGATCACTTTTTGTGGGCTAAGCGCTCTCTCTTGGGGAAGTTGCATCTCTACTTTTTGCTGTAATCTATTCATCTTGCTCTCCTTAGCGAACCAAAACTTGCTGAGCTTGATTGAAGGGCTGAACGCTTGAAATGACCCATATATCGCCAGCCTTACCACCCTGTAGTACCTCGATATGGCTCATGCTGCGGGCCCCCAGTTGGATCTCTGTCTGCTCAGCGATATCGCCATTCATGGTGTACACCTCTCGACCACCACCGGTTGATACAAATGCCCCACGCTTCACCATCAAAACGTTAGGTCTATTTTCGAGTAATACTCGTGCTGATAATCTTTGATTTTGACGAAGGTGCAAACGGTCATCTTGCTCAAAACGGACACGGGCAGTAACCTCACGATTTCTTACCTCAGGAGAGATAGAGGAGAGCTCCCCCATCAAGGTCAGTTCACCAAATTTCAACTCAACATCCATGCCTAAACCAAGTTCATCAGCGTAAGATTCTGGTACCGCTAACTCAGCTTCAAAAGCACTTAAATCCACCACAGTTAAGATAGGTTGACTCTGACCAATACGCGCTTTCTGCTCTGTTAACCAGTTACCGATAATGCCGCCAACCGGTGCTTTAATATTCAGTGCTGCAACTTGACGCTCAAGCTCACTCACCACTAACTTCTGACGGTTAACCTCTGAAGCCTTATTTTTAATCTCAAACGCTAAGGTATCGCGAGTCAACTCAGCTTCTTGCTGTGCATGGGCAGATAGTAACTTGGCCTTATGCAGATCATCTTTACCCTTCTCGAAATCGATCTTTGAGATAAGTTTATTCTCAATTAACTCATCACCACGACGACTCTCTCTGTCTGCGGCCTCAAGGTCGACCTTAGCCATATCGAGAGTCTGCTGCGCTTTTAACTGCTCTCGACGAGCGTCAAGACGGGCACGCTCCAATGAGCTCTGCATCCCCTCAAGCAAGGCTTCCTGCTGCTTAAGACTGTTCGTTAACTGATGGCTTTCGATAGTTGCCACCACATCCCCTAACTCAACTTTATCACCGGGTTTTGCCAGTAACGTCACCGTACCTTGATCAGTGCTGTAGAGGATTGGCGCATTGGCCGCGACAATTTTACCTGTGGTGGCAATATCCCGCGTTAAAGTCCCCTGCTCTAAGGTCGCAAATCTTAAGTCACTACGACTAATCGACTCACTGACATTACTGCCACCAACACTTGACCAAACCAGACCTGAAACCAAAAGTGCTGCGGCAGTTGCAATTAAAGGCCACTTAAGCCTGCTAGCTTTGCTTGCCTGTACCACAGTGTCCTGTCCGCTAGTATCCTGAATCATCTTCCTGTCCTGTCCGTTTGGTAAGTGTTTATCGCTCATCTAACTTGATTAATACAAGCTATGTGCCAAAAACAACTTAACAATAAAAATCAATATGATAGAAAAGCATAAAGGATAGGTAATTAAGAAAGTGTCCGCAGATAGACAGAGAATGTGTCCGATCTTCTACTCATATCAGTAGAAAGTGTCCGATCTATTCTCATATGGGAAAATAAAGTGTCCGCAGGCCAAATACTTGGGCGGACACATTACATCATTCACGTTATGAAGCAGTGACTTTAAAGAGGGGAAAAACTATCTAAAAATGTCGCTCAGCGCATCACTCAAGATCAAGCTATGCTTGGGCTTGAGTCCCTAAGTAGTTTTGGCTCAGCTTACCAATATAAAGTCCAGTTATCATGGAGATCATAAATAGCCCTAGGCTGATATCTAAGCTGCCAAGATTCACCAGAGCAGGTCCCGGACAGATCCCTGCTATTCCCCAACCTAAGCCGAAGATCCCAGCGCCAAATATCAACTGACCATCAGGCTTTTTTACTTCAGGCAGGTGATACTGACTATCACAGACAGGCCCAGAGCTATGCGTAGAGTTTGCGCAGGCTCTAGGTTTAACCCTTGGCTTAACATAGAGATGAAACACAGGTATATAAACCGATAGCGCACCAGCCATCACCAACATTAGCGAGGGATCCCAGCTACCATCGAGCAGACCCTTAAGGTCGAGAAAACCGATAACCTTCACTGGCTCTGCCATGCCGGAGAGCAATAAACCTGCACCAAACAGCAATCCTGATAGAGATGCAATCCACTTATTATTCATTTTTTTTACTCCAAAAACGACAAGAGTGATTAATATCATTTGATACTAATGGATTAAAACAGCAGCAAGCATGCCGGTTAACATAAATACCCCAGTCGCAATAACTGAGCGGGGAGATAACCTGCCGATGCCGCAGATCCCATGACCACTGGTACAGCCAGAACCTATGTTACTGCCAAGCCCCACCAGCAAGCCCCCTATGATTAACAAGGGAGTGGAAACCTGATTAAATTGAGGTTGATTATGTGATGATGAGCCTGAAAGCAACGCATAAACAAAGCCCGCTGAGACTAAGCCAAACAGAAAAAACCACTGCCAAGCTAAGCCGGTTTCTTTATCACTACTAGCCCTCTCCTTGGGCAAGAGAGCCGAAGATAAAATGCCACTGATCCCTGCAATTCGACCATTAAAGATCATCAAACCAATTGCGGCTAGACCGATTAAACTCCCACCTAAAAACGACATTAATAGACTCATGCAGTCACCGCCTGATAGGTCTTAAACCCACCGCTTAAGTTTCTGACCTTAAAACCATGATTAACCAACATCCGATAAGCTACATGCCCTCGTAATCCCACCTGACAGAAAACTAATACTTCCCTATCTCGGGGCAGTTCATTGAGCCTCTCCCTAAGTTGATCCAGTGGAATGTTTATCGCTCCCGCTATTGAACCCGCTTTAAGCAATTCGCCAGGATTTCTAACATCGAGCAAGACTTGGCTGTCATCACGAGCATCAATATCTGCGCTGTGACATAAGCATGTCTCGCCTTTCAAGCTATTAGTGGCGACAAAGCCAGCCTGATTAAGCAGATCCTTGGCCGAGCCATAGGGCGGTGCGTAGGTCAACTCCATCTCTTGCAGATCATAAACAGTTAATCCCGCTCTTATGGCCACAGCCAACACATCGATTCGCTTATCGACTCCATCGCGTCCCAATGCCTGAGCCCCTAAAATTTTGCCGTTATCTGTGTTAAACAAAAGCTTTAATGAGATAGGGTGCGCACCAGGGAAATAGCTCGCATGACTCGCGCCATGCAGATAAACTTTATCGAAAGGTATCTCTGTTTTAGCAAGGCGCTTTTCACTCAGCCCTGTACTGGCAATCGCTAAGTCAAAAACTCGACAGATAGCCGTTCCTTGGGTCTTTTTATAGCTAGCGCTGCCACCGAAGATATTATTTGCAGCGATACGGCCTTGCCTGTTTGCTGGGCCTGCCAGTGGCACTAGGCACTTTTCACCTGTTAATAGATCAAACTCCTCGACCGCATCCCCCACCGCATAGATATCGGCATCACTGGTTCGCATCATCTCGTCAACAATGATCCCACCCAGCTCACCGATGACCAGCCCAGCATCTACAGCTAAACGGGTCTCAGGTTTGACGCCAATAGCGCAGATTAATAGCTCTGTATCAAGAGACTCACCATTGCTTAAGAAGAGGCTCAATCCTGAGCTTGTCTGTTCGACACTAGCAAGGCCAGTATTAAGTCGCAGATCAATCCCTTTCGCTAGAATCTCGCTGTGGAGCATATTCGCCATCTCTATATCCACAGGCGCCATCACCTGATTCGAGAGCTCCAGCAGGGTCACCTCAATATTAAGAGCATGAAAAGACTCCATCATCTCAAGGCCGATAAAGCCGCCCCCTACAACCGTGACATGGCGAGGCCTGCTTTGTTTAACACTGGCTAAGATCCTATCCATATCAGGGATATTGCGTAGCGAGAAAGTAAGCGGTGTATTTAAACCTGGGATAGGTGGCGTGATTGGCGCAGCTCCAGGAGATAAAAGAAGTGCATCGTAACTTTCACTGTATTGCTCACCGGTAATCAGATTCTTCACCAATAGGGTTTTAGCGACTTTATCGATGGCAATCACCTCCTGCTGTACGCGCACATCGACATTAAAACGGGACTTAAAGCTAGCGGGCGTTTGCAGAATAAGCGCGCTGCGTTCAGGGATCTCACCACTGATATGATAGGGAAGACCACAATTAGCAAAAGAGACAAATTCACCACGCTCAAACATGATGATCTCAGCCTCCTCATTCAAGCGCCTTGCACGAGCCGCTGCCGATGCACCACCAGCTACACCACCAATAATCAGTAACTTCTTCATCTTCAACCTCAAGCTTTTAGAATATGGATGCAGTCTATTATATTTTTAAGTACATTAGAATTTTTTTTATTAAAAAAATCTAATGTAACAGTTGTAACATAAGAAAAACTAAAGGATTCATATTGTAGAGTGGAGATAAAGCCTGAATAATACCAATCGGTATTAGCCTAGAACAGACTCATAAGTCGTAAAAATATAGAGAGCGCTTGTTCAAAGTAGAACTGTACCGAAAATTGAAGAGAAGTATGTGTAGCTAAGCTCGCAGCTAGAGTTTCGAAACTCGAAACTCTTAGCCTTTAACCTCCAACTAGAACGCCTGACAGAAGATAGTGAAGGAGGAGATGATGGCAACAAACCAGCTTAAAGATCGCAATGTGCCTTTGTCGATAAGGTATAACACTTGATAGGCGATGCGAGCTATCACATGCACGATAGCAAAGATCACAGCGGTCTCATTAACACTATTTGTCGCTATCACGGTCACCACCGCAAGTCCAAAAATCAACAAAGATTCAAATGCATTTTGATGTCCAGCCACTGCCCGAGCACCGAAACCAGTTAACTTTGACTGTTGATCTCTCGGGTGAGCATTATCATAGCCACCGGCTTTTGCCATCGCTACAGCAACGGGGCCTTTCGCCAGATAGGGCAACAACATAGCAATAAACAGACAAATAAGTAGGGTTGTCATAGGGTAGAGATCCTTTAATTAGTTAAAAATAACTATGAGTAGCGAGTTGCTAGCTAGAGACACAGCCAAGAAAGCTGCGAGTTACGAGTCAAAGCCGGCTCCTGAGGTAAACTCAGTATGACGGCATCAACACCTGAGCCGTCATAGTGAACTTTGCTGTTGCTAAAGAGTTGTATCCATCTCTTATCTTTTAGCTCGTGACTCGAAACTCATATCTAATAACTAGCAGCTTATTTTCTCGCTTTATCTAAAGCTTCACACAGCGCATTAACCCCTAATAGTGCCCTAGGCGCCGCCCTATGTAAAAGATCGGCATTAAGCTGGTAGATATGTTGCTGTTTCACCGCAGGGATCTCCTGCCACTTGTTCCAGTCAACACCTAGCACATTGCCCTCATCTTGGCTCTGTAGGATCACTTCTGGCATCTTAAGCAATACACTCTCAAGGCTCACCTGGGGGTAATCACTGGCAGCATCAATATAGACATTATCACCATGGCAAACATCGATGATCTGTTGGATCCAGCTATTTTTAGCCACTGTCATCAAGGGGGTAGACCAGAGTTGATAGAACACTTTTACCTTCTGCTTAGCTAAGTTGTCCTTGCGTAGCTTAGCCAGCTGAGTAAGGTACTCATCACCAACCCTATTAGCTTGCGCCTTATTTCCGGTCAACTCACCCAAGGCTTTGAGCTCGTCGGCTACCGCCTCCAGTGTCTTAGGGTCGCTATCAAATACCTTAAACCCTAAGCTCTTAATCCGATCAATATCCTCTGCTTTATTGCCACTACCCCACACCAGAACCAGATCAGGGTTAAGCTCAATCACACGTTCAATTTGAACCCCGTGATAGCCGCCAATACGTGGGATATCAAGTGCAGCTGCAGGAAAGTCAGCATGATCTGTGGTGGCTACAATCGTCTCACCCGCACCTATGGCATAGAGCATCTCCACCGAATGAGGTGATAAAGCAATCACACGTTTCGCCGGCGCTGCAACCGCCACAGAAACAGATAAAAAACAGACCATGGCCACAAGCAGCCTTTTTACACTATGTTGCATCAACATCCCTTTTATATTTTGTTTTATATTCTGAGTTTTAGGACTCTAGATCGTTCGCAAGCTCACTGCTAGGCCGCTTCGCGGCTAGAGCGGACTTCGTCCTGCTATACAATCAAGAGCTAAAGAAACGGGTTCTAGGTTCTAGGTTCTAGGTTCTAGGTTCTTCAGACAATACACCACAGTTTTGACCCCGAAGAAATACAATTTCAAACTGATCGGGATAAGGGCTAAGCCGTCAAGCCCTTGCTTTACATAAAAAGTCAGCTCCTGAGCATATATCTCTTTATTACAAGCCGCTGAGGGCTCCTCACCCAAAAGCCGCTGAAGGCTCATGGATGGGGTGAGCCAGCATAGACAATAACGCCACAACAAAGAAAGCGAAGTACAAGGCGCCCCACAGCGAACGACGACGCAACACATTTTCGGCAGTATTTTTCAAAGTGATCGCCTCTGTGGCTAAGCAGTCAAGCTGGCTCAGCCCCTGAGCATACGACTAGTATGTGATGGGGTGAGCCAGCGTAGACAATAACGCCACAGTGGTGAGCAAGAAGAAAGATCAGTAGTCGAAGCCGGGCTGCGCTTTGATTCCGGCTTCAAACGCATGTTTGATCGGCTGCACCTCACTCACCGTATCCGCTAACTCGACAATGGCTCGATGACACGCTCTTCCCGTCACTATCACATGTTGCATCTTAGGCCTGTTTTTTAACGCTTCGACCACCCGCTCAACATCTAGGTAGTGATAACTTATCATGTAGGTAAGTTCATCGAGCATCAGGCAATCAATAGTCTCATCTTTGAGTAACTTCTCTGCCGCAGCCCAGGCACTTTCCGCGGCTTGAGTATCCTTTTCTCTGTCTTGGGTCTCCCAGGTAAAGCCTGTGCCCATCACATGAAAATCAACACCTGCTCCCTCAAGTAGAGTACGCTCACCACAGTCCCAGTTTCCCTTGATAAACTGAACAACGGCGGCTTTCTTACCATGGCCGACAGAGCGAGCTATGGTGCCGAAACCTGAAGTGGACTTCCCCTTACCATTACCCGTTAACACGAGCAATATGCCCTTCTCCTCTTGAGCGGCAGCAATTTTGGCATCTACCGTCTCTTTGACTCTCTGCTGCCTCTCTTTATGGCGCTGAGCTTTTCGCTCCTCCTGAGTCATCTCACTCTTATCTGTCATGTTCGACGTTCCGTTATTTTCTGTCATGGTATTTCCGTCAATTAGTTAATCACTTGAAGCCAAATACAGCGCTAAAGCTGGTAGCTTCACGATCTTAAAATCTCTTCTATCTTCTCTATATCTAAACTTTTCTCTAGCTGATCGGCAAACCGATTAAGTTGCTCCTCACGGATGGCATCGATATCCACCACTTGGGCATGATTCAATCCCGCCCATTTGAGGATAAGAGTGCAAGCCTGAGGCGAGTCAAACACACCATGAAGATAGGTGCCTAAAATTTGGTTGTCTTTAGTGAGCATGCCATCACTAAACTCTTCAGCTTCACTCTCAACGGTGAGGCTAAACGGAGAGTTTTGACTCAGATCAGGATTTAATATTTGGGACTCGCCACAATGGATCTCGTAGCCTTTCACTGCTGCCTGCTCCCCTAACAAAGAGAGCTCACCAGTGACCTGTCTTAACACCTTGTCTGGCTTAAGCTCTGTTACGAGTGAGAGGTAACCTAACCCTTCTGTATCACCCACCTCACCTTCAACCCCACTAGGATCGTCAATCATCAAGCCTAACATCTGATATCCGCCACAGATCCCCATCACCTTACCACCATACCTAAGATGTTTAGCCAGCGCGATATCCCAGCCCTGCTCACGCATGAAATCCAGATCAGCCCGAACATTTTTACTGCCCGGTAGTATGATCAGATCGGCTTGAGGTAGTTCTCCAGAAGTTAATGGAGATTGAGACAGAGTTTGCACTGAGACATAGTTAAACTCAATCTGCGGGTGCAACCTAAGGGGATCAAAATCGGTGTGATTACTGATGCGAGGAAAAACTAAAACAAGGACATTAAGCTTGCTGTTTTGGGATTTAACAGGCGATGCCACCAAGGCATCTTCAGCGTCCAAATGCAGATCATGTAAATAGGGCAACACACCTAACACAGGTTTATTCGTGTAGAACTCCAGCCAATCGAGTCCAGATTGCAGCAGTGCAATATCGCCGCGAAAACGGTTAATCACAAACCCTTTAACCCTAGCCTGCTCAGACTCAGAAAGCAGCGCGAGAGTGCCAACCATATGAGCAAACACACCACCTTTGTCGATATCAGCTATGATGATCACAGGGCAATCTACCGCTTCGGCAAAGCCCATATTAGCAATATCACCTTCACGCAGATTAATCTCAGCAGGGCTACCAGCACCCTCTACAAACAAAGTGTCATAACCTCTAGATAAACGCTCAAAGGAGTCGAGTACTGCCGACATCGCCTTGACTCGGTAGCCCCCCTTCTCTTTTATTCGCTCGCCATCTTGACCAAAAAAGGTCTTAGCTTCCATCTGATCTAAGGCTCGACCTTGCACGATAACTTGAGCACCCGTATCAGAACTGGGCTTGAGTAAAATAGGGTTAAAATCTGTGTGCAGAGGTAAACCACAGGCTATCGCTTGCAGCGCTTGGGCGCGGCCAATCTCACCACCATCGGCAGTAACCGCACTATTAAGCGCCATATTTTGTGGCTTGAAGGGAGCAACGTTAACACCGCGACGGGCAAACAAACGGCACAAACCTGCGACTAAGGTGCTTTTGCCGGCATCTGAAGTGGTACCCTGTACCATAAGCACTTGAGCTGGAACTGCTGTATCTGATTCAATCTTCTTTTTGGGGCTCATCTTATCTATCCCTTTAACCTCATGGGAAGTCCAGCTGTGACTAACACAACTTCGTCAGCAATCTTGGCGATATCCTGATGCAGCCAGCCAGCTTCATCGACAAAGCGGCGGCTTAACTCTCCCATAGGCACTATGCCACACCCTACCTCATTGCTCACTAAATAGACCTCTCCTGGTAGTGATGGCAGGGCTTGCAACAGCATAGTTTTGGCTTTACGCCAACGCTCTTCAGACTGAGTTTTTGGCTCAATGAGCAGATGATTGGTCAGCCAAAGCGTTAAACAGTCCACTACTATCACTCTGTTATCTCTAGCAATGGCTTTAAGTGTCTCCACCAGTTCAAAGGGCGTCTCATAGGTTAACCACTCAATACTGTCTTGCTCTCTATCGAGCTGATGTCTGGTGATCCTTTCATGCATCTCACTGTCCAGCGCCTGAGCAGTCGCGAGATAAACACATTCATATCCCTTTGCAGCAAGTGCCACAGCCGCTTGAGTAGCAAAACGGGTTTTGCCACTCCTGGCACCGCCTAAAATCAGATGGTTCACAGTGAGAACCCCAACAACATAAGGTAACAGGCTAACTCAGCAAGCTGTTGAGTCGCACCCAGAGTATCCCCTGTGTAGCCGCCAATTTGACGATGAAACAGATAGATAAGCCCCCAACGTAACAGCACAAGTCCGATAGCAATATAGAGGCCTCCACTTAATCCACTACACCAGAGCACAAGCACTGCTGTCGCCAGTAAAATCAATAACTCATTGACCGTTTGGTTCTGAGCCAGAGGTTTACTTTTACTAGAATCGTCATCGCGAACATAGGATTGGGAAAAGATAAGGCTCGCCGCCATCACTCGGCTCAAGGTGTGACCGACTATCAAAGCTGTCACGACTAAGTCAGGATTATAGAGCGCCAACTCACTGAGCAGAATGAACTTAAGCATGAGCCCCATCACCAGAGCAAGCGCCCCATAGGTGCCTATCCTTGAGTCTTTCATAATCTTAAGTTTATCAGCCACACTCCAGCCACCACCTAAACCATCGGCGGTATCGGCCAATCCATCTTCATGGAAGCCACCAGTCACGACTAATCCAGCGATCATGGCAAATATAATGCTGACTGAAACAGGGAGAAAACCGCGAGTTATCTCATAAACCAGCGCACAGATCCCCCCCACTAAAAGTCCAATCAGTCCAAAATAACGATTAGCTTTATTTAAACTTTCGCCATCGACCTTAACCCATGTCGGCATAGGAATGCGGGTAAAAAAGCCCATGGCGATAAAAAAAAGAGTCAGCTGTTGACGTAAAACATGCATATAAATATCCAGAAGAAAAGCAGTGTTAAGTCGAGAGTTAAAGATAAAGCTAAGACAGTATCGAGTCGCGAGTTAACGCTTTAGCTCGTAACTCTAAACTCGTCGCTTATATCTCTATACCCGCATCACTGAAGCTGGCCATCTCATTGTAAAAACCAGCAGCAGCTTGGATCATAGGTAGCGCTAGTGCGGCTCCGGTACCTTCACCTAATCTCATATCCAGTTTCAATAACGGACGTGCATGCAGGTGCTCCATCATCAGGCAGTGACCGCGTTCATCGGATTGATGACCAAAGATCATATAACCGCGCACATTAGGGTTTATCTTTACCGCTACCATGGCCGCAGCCGTGGCAATAAACCCATCAATCACCACTAGCATGCCTCTTTCGGCAGCCGCAAGCATGGCCCCTGTCATCTGCACGATTTCAAAGCCACCAAGGCAGGCCAAAATATTAAAGGGATCGGCAAGCTCTGACTCATGAACATGCAGAGCCTGTTCCACAAGCATCTGTTTACGCTTTAGGGTTGCCGCGTCGATCCCTGTGCCGCGCCCGACACAATCGATACTATCCATTTCCATTATGCATGCCATTATCGCAGCGGCAGAGGTGGTATTTCCTATGCCCATCTCACCTAGGGCGATTAAGTTACACCCAAGTTGATGATGATGCTCAATACGCGCTCGCGCCATCTCCATGCCTTGCTTTACCGCACCCAATGTCATTGCAGCTTGGCGGTGGATCGGCGCCGTTCCCGCCCCCAATCGTTGGTCGATAATCCCTTCAACCCCCTCCAAGGGTTGTAAAATTCCGCAATCAATCACTTCAAGTTCAAAGCCCACCTGACGGCAGAACACATTGATAGCCGCGCCGCCATTGATAAAGTTCATCACCATCTGGGTAGTCACTTCACTCGGCGCTATCGATACTCCGGCAGCAGCAATACCATGGTCGGCGGCAAATACCAGCAGCTTAGGATTCGATATCTTTGGCTTATCCTTACCTAGTACGCGAGCTATCTGTTTAGCCAGAAACTCAAGTTCACCAAGCGCCCCTAATGGTTTGGTCTTATTATCAATTCTACTCTGAATCTCATCATCAAACTCATGACTAATTGGCGCAATATCGAACCCAATGCCTAACATATTCCATACCCTGATTTAATTATTTAATCTTCTCACTATGCTCAAACCCTTTCAAAGTACTGAAATTTCAATCTAAAGAGGTTTAAGCGAGTAAGTCAAAAGTAGTACTTTAAACACGAACACTAAGAAAACATGAAAGCGTTGAGGCTGCAAGCCCCATAGACACTCTTTACCTAAATTCTTACGCGACTTACTGTTCGCTATCTATTTTTTTCGCCCTAAAATAGCCAGAAAGAAAACACTGCCGATCACAGCCGTAATAATGCCGATAGGCAGCTCTTGGTGACTCAATAGTGTCCGAGCCAACACATCGATCCAGATCATAAACAAGCCACCAAACAGCGCCGTCGTCAGCAGAGGAAAGTAGCCAGGAAATAGCATTCTGACCGTGTGTGGGATCATCAAACCCACAAAGCCAATTCCTCCACAGTTGGCCACTAAGATAGCGGTGATGAACGAGCACAGTAATAGCATCTGCAAGCGCAAACGAGCGACGTTAACACCTAATGTGTGGGCGGTTTCATCTCCAGCTCTCATGGCCATTATCTGGCGCTTAAATAACAGTATGATTACAGTAGAAAAGCTCACGACAGCAAAGGGAAGCAATAGGGTATCCCAACCCGCTTTTGCAAAACTGCCCAGACTCCAAAAAAGCACAGATGCTGCGGCCTGGGGGCTGGAGAAATAGAGCAGAAGGCTAGTGAGCGCCCCGAACATAAAGGAGATAGCTACGCCAGAAAGCAGCATGCGCTCAATCTGACTACTCATGGTGCGGCCACACAGACTCAGCACCATCAATACCGACAAACCAGCACCGATAAATGCCCCTAATGGCAAACTTAACCACTCGTAACGCTCGAACAGCCCTGAGCTAGAGAACAGCGTCAGCACCACCACTGCACCAAAGGAAGCACCCGAGGAGATCCCAAACAGATAGGGGTCCGCTAACGGGTTACGGGTCACGGTTTGTAACACACTACCAGCAATAGAGAGTCCCGCTCCCGCGGTAAAAGCCAGTAAAATCCGCGGAAACCTGAGTTCGATAATGATCCGCTCGGCAATGCCAGCTCCCTCTGAGACTCCCGAACCAAAAGCTTTATGTTCTAGTACACTCAACACGTCGACAAAGGAGAGATCCGCAGCGCCAAAACTCGCAGCAGCCACTAAGGAGACAAGCGAGATAATCAAGAGCGAGAGGTTGACCCAAACCTGATGTAGGCCAGACTTAACTGCCACTGTCATCTTGCCTCCCTTGCTTCTCTTTAATTGAGGAGTAGCCATAAAAATAGCTGATCTGAGGATTGGCATGTTGAGGATGCGGCTCGACTTTACAGCAGACACCGAACACGTCCCCAATTCGCTGCTCAGTTAACACCTCTACAGGTGCGCCATGGGAGATACACTTTCCTCCATCTAATAACAGCAACTGATCACACAGGGCACTGGCAAGATTTAGATCATGAATAGAGGTGATAACTGAAATATTAAGGCTTCGAAGCAGCTCTAAGATCTGTATCTGATAACGAATATCTAGATGATTGGTAGGCTCATCTAAAATCAGCAGTTTAGGTCGTTGCACTATCGCCCGGGCAATCAAGGCACGCTGCTTTTCACCACCGGAAAGGTGCTCATAAGCTTGCCCAGCTTTATGGGTCAACCCCACTTTTGCTAGCGCATCATTGATAACCTCTCTGTCTTTAGCTGTGGTTATCTCAAAAGGCCCCTTATGGGGAGTTAACCCAATAGCCACCAGCTGCGCTGTGGTCAGGTCAAAATGGTGTGGCGTGTCCTGGAGTACAACCGCTACTCGCTTAGCAAACTCCTTTGCTGATAGCGTTGCTATCTCGTCACCAAAAAGGGTAATTGCGCCTGAGCTTGGTTTGATATATCGGTAGAGACAGCGCAGCAGGCTGGATTTACCGGCACCATTGGGACCAATGATCCCTAACATCTCCCCTTTTGTTAGGCAGAAGTGGATACCGGATAAGATCTCACGCTCATCGGCATGCCAGCTTAAGTTATCGACCTTAAGTATTTCAGTCTCTTGAACAATTCGCTCTATCACTTAACGCCCCATGTGCATCTTGTGCGGCAAATTTCAGGCATGATAAACATCGAGATACGAAGGAACCCGAACTGGCTTAACTTATTGATGATGACGTGGCACTGCCAATTGGTGCAGTGAAAAAACAGCATTTGAAACGCCCCCTCGAGTTACCCGCTCGAGTTTTTTAGCGACAAAGTTAGGCAGGTATCCTGACTCATGGTTTAAAGAGGTACTCATGTCCTAGGTCCTAGGTTAGATCCTAACGACCTCTTTAAAACACATACAGTTGCGGGTACAGTTTGGGCCATTAATAGCTAAATGCTACTCCCCAATTCCCTTTTAAGGTTGAGTTCACTTTCAAGCGCTTTGTTGTACTCAGCACTTGCTCGCTCTCAACACCTCACTTTGCGGATCTGCCTCTGGGCATTCACTCTATCAGCAGCCAAGTTAAACAGATCCTAGATGGCGCTATTATGCCGTGTTTAATAGCTGAGTAAAACCGTAGCGATTGAATTTTCGAGTCTTATAGTTAATTCAATTGCCATTAGCACCCCAATGCAGTTTAGTGAATAGCTCCCCTTGAGCTGAGCTGTAAACGGTGATCTTCACCACGCAGGCATAATCCAGTGCAAGCTGGGTGTAAAAGCCTGCGACTCCTGTCGCACCTAATGCCTTAGACATTAGATGGCGGATCACACCACCATGGGTCACCAGTAGCAAGGTCTGCCCGCTGTACTGGCTTATTATCCTCTCCCACCCCTGATTTACTCTGGCCTCAAACTCCTGCATCGTCTCGCCATTAGGTGGCGTAAATGCCCAAGGGTTCTTCCAGTACATATCCAACACACTTGAGCTCTGCTGAAACAGTGTTTCTAGTGTCTCGCCGTCCCAGTCACCAAAGTCTATCTCTTTGAGCCCATCCTCCATCTTCAGCGGGATCCCCTTTTCAAGGTAGAGGCTTAAAGCAAATTCGCTACAGCGGCGCAGTGGAGAGCAGATCACCTGCTCAAACTCAATATCTAACCCAGCTAATTCTTGCTGCATCTGCTCCTTGCCAAGTTGACTCAAGGCCACATCGGTTTGGCCTCGTAATATATCACCACCTTCGCATTCACCATGACGCATCAGGTAAAGGCTGGTCGTTTTACCATTGCTCCAATCTTGCGTTTCACTTTCTTCCATCCATCGCCTCCGACATTCTCTTCCTTCCACACCTTCAATATCCACACCTTCAATATCCACACCTTCAATATCCACACCTTCAATATCCACACTGCCTAAGTTTGCAATCTATCCCCTCTTAGTCAAGCAATTCTAATCGGTATAGGATGGATACTCGACTATCACTAGACTCTGGTTTATTATGGACGTCTATACGTATAAACATCCAAAATAAAGTTCAGATAAAACCGCATACCAAACTAACTAAAATTGGTATAAAAACAGAGTAAACATCTGAAAGTATAGATTTATAATATAGGCACACGCTTGAGCCTGAGCAATTAAGTCGTTAAAACAGGTAGAATTTATGACCACTGGAACCCTAAGAACCAAAAACATAAAAGCGAAAGGCCAACAACTCGAGCAGCAGCTAAAGCAGCAACTGAGCGATGGGATCCTTATCCTAGATGGCGCCATGGGCACCATGATCCAAGACTGCAAATTCGAAGAGGATGCCTTTCGTGGTGAGCAGTTTAAGGAGTGGCATTGCGATGTTAAGGGCAACAACGACATGTTGGTGCTCACCCAGCCAGATGCGATTAAACAGATCCATAAAGATTACCTACTGGCTGGTGCCGATATTATCGAGACCAACACCTTCAACGCGACTCGTATCGCCATGGCCGATTACGACATGCAGGAGCATTCGGCCTCGATCAACCTTGAGGGTGCTCGCTTAGCCCGCGCCGCTGCCGATGAAGTCGAACAAGAGACTGGCCGAAGCTGTTATGTGGCGGGTGTTCTCGGACCAACCAACCGAACCTGTTCAATCAGTCCCGATGTCAACGACCCTGGCTACCGTAATGTTAGCTTCGATGAATTAGTCGAAGCCTATATTGAGTCTATCAATGCATTAGTCCAAGGCGGCGCCGATATCCTCATGGTGGAAACCATCTTCGATACGCTCAACGCCAAAGCGGCACTGTTTGCTATTGAAACCGTATTTGATGAGCAAGATTTCCGTTTGCCTATCATGATCTCAGGCACCATAACCGATGCCTCAGGCCGTACCCTTACCGGACAAACCACCGAAGCCTTCTACAACTCATTACGTCACGTTAAGCCACTCTCTATCGGCCTTAACTGTGCATTAGGACCAAAAGAGCTGCGTCCATATGTAGAAGAGTTATCAAAAATTTCTGAGTGTTTCGTCTCGGCGCACCCCAATGCGGGGCTGCCAAATGAGTTTGGTGGTTATGATGAAACCCCCAAACAGATGGCCGATATCATTGGCGAGTGGGCCGAGGAGGGCTTCCTCAATATTATCGGTGGCTGTTGTGGTACTACACCCGATCACATCCGCGTCATTCGTGAAGCTGTGATTAAGCACCCGGCGCGTAAACTGCCTGATATTCCAGTGGCTTGTCGTCTCTCAGGCCTTGAGCCTCTGACCATAGATGAGAACTCACTCTTCCTAAACGTAGGTGAGCGTACCAACGTCACTGGCTCTGCCAAGTTTCTGCGCCTGATTAAAACTGGCGAATATGAAGAAGCACTGAGTGTCGCCCGCGATCAAGTGGAAAACGGCGCTCAGATCATCGATATCAATATGGATGAGGGGATGCTCGACGGCGTCGAGGTGATGCACAAATTCCTCAATCTTATCGCTTCAGAGCCAGATATCTCTCGCGTACCGATTATGATCGACTCCTCCAAATGGGAGGTGATCGAAGCCGGTCTTAAATGCATTCAAGGCAAAGGGATCGTTAACTCCATCTCCCTAAAAGAGGGCGAAGAGAAGTTTATTGAGCAAGCCAAACTGGTTAAACGATATGGCGCTGCTGCCATTATCATGGCCTTCGATGAAACAGGCCAAGCGGACACCGAGGCGCGCAAAGTCGAGATCTGTACTCGCGCCTATAACGTCTTAGTCGACAAGGTTGGCTTCCCACCAGAAGATATTATCTTTGACCCCAACATCTTCGCCATCGCCACCGGTATCGAGGAGCATGATAACTACGCCGTCGATTTTATCGAGGCAACCCGCGAGATAAAGCGCACTCTACCCCACGCAATGATCTCGGGCGGTGTCTCCAATGTCTCCTTCTCATTTCGCGGTAATAACCCGGTGCGAGAAGCAATTCACGCCGTGTTCCTCTATCACGCGATTCAAGCTGGCATGGACATGGGTATCGTTAACGCTGGGCAGCTGGCCATTTATGACGATATCGACCCAGAACTCAAAGAGAAAGTTGAAGCCATAGTACAAAACCTCCCCTGCAGCGCAGTGGATAAAAACGGTGAAGCAACCAATAACACCGAACAGCTACTAGAGGTCGCGGAAAAATTCCGTGGCGATGGGGCTCAGGCTGGTAAAAAAGAGGATCTCGAGTGGCGCACTAAACCGGTTAACGAGCGTTTAGCTCACGCACTGGTCAAGGGCATTACCGACTATATCGATGAGGATACCGAAGAGGCGCGTACAGCGGCCACCAGACCACTGGATGTCATTGAAGGTCCGCTGATGGACGGCATGAACATCGTTGGCGATCTCTTTGGCTCCGGCAAGATGTTCCTACCACAGGTGGTAAAATCCGCCCGCGTGATGAAAAAAGCTGTGGCTTACCTCAACCCTTACATCGAGCTTGAAAAGGTCGCCGGTCAATCTAACGGTAAGATCTTAATGGTCACGGTAAAAGGTGACGTACACGATATTGGCAAGAACATTGTTGGCGTGGTACTGGCCTGTAACGGCTATGAGGTGATTGATCTCGGTGTGATGGTCCCTGTAGAGAAAATCATTGAGGTCGCCAAAGCGGAGAATGTCGATATTATCGGGATGTCAGGACTTATCACCCCGAGTCTAGACGAGATGGTGCATAACGTTAAAAGCTTCCATAAAGCGGGCCTCACCATCCCTTCGATTATTGGTGGTGCCACCTGCTCTAAAATTCACACCGCAGTGAAAATAGCCCCACATGCACCAACGGGCGCCATCTATATTGCCGATGCTTCGCGCGCCGTCCCTATGGTTTCTAAGCTCATTAACGATGACACTCGTCAAGCCACCATAGATGAAGCCTATAACGAATATGATGTGATGCGTGAAAAACGCCTGTCACAGGCTAAACGTAAAATGATCACCTCAATCGAAGCTGCCCGTGAAAATCGTTGTCAGCACGACTGGGAGAGCTACACCCCATTTGTGCCTAACCAACTAGGTCGTCAGGTATTCGATGATTATCCACTAGAAGATCTCGTCGATCGCATCGACTGGACACCGTTTTTCCGCAGCTGGGAGCTGCACGGTCACTTCCCTAAGATTTTAGATGATGAAGTCGTGGGTGAAGAGGCACGTAAACTGTTTAGCGACGGTAAGGCCATGCTTAAGAAGATCATCGATGAGAAGTGGCTCACCGCCAAAGGCGTTATCGGTCTGTTCCCTGCAAATACCGTGGGACATGACGACATAGAGCTTTACACTGATGAAAGCCGTAGTGAACTTGAGATGACGACCCATCATCTGCGGATGCAGATTGAACGTGTGGGCAATGACAACTTCTGCCTCGCCGACTTTGTCGCCCCTAAAGACTCTGGCGTAGCCGATTACATGGGTGGCTTTGCAGTTACCGCAGGTCACGGTATCGACGAGCATGTTGAGCGTTTCGAGGCTGACCACGATGACTACAGCGCCATTATGCTCAAGTGTCTGGCAGACCGCTTGGCTGAAGCCTTCGCCGAACGTATGCATGAGCGTGTCCGTAAAGAGTTCTGGGGTTATGCTGCCGATGAGGTACTCGATAACGAAGCGCTTATTCGTGAAAAATACAAAGGGATCCGCCCCGCACCGGGTTACCCAGCTTGTCCCGATCACACCGAGAAAGGCTTGCTATGGGATCTACTAAAACCCGATGAAACTATCGGTCTTAACATCACTGAAAGCTTTGCTATGTTCCCCACCGCCGCAGTATCAGGCTGGTATTTTGCCCATCCTAAATCACGCTACTTTGGTGTGACCAATATTGGACGCGATCAGGTAGAAGATTATGCAGCGCGTAAGGGGATGAGTGTGGAGGAGGTTGAGAGGTGGCTAGCACCAGTGTTGGATTATGATCCGGAGTAATCATAGGTTTACTCTTTTCATGTCCAAACTTCGTTTGGATTAAGGTCGCAGGGTTCCACCCTGCACTGGGCAAGAAGGACTGCTCGTCCTATCCTCCTTGCATCCACCATGACGCCCGGCGAAATCCTTCTGAAAAACGAAGGATTTCCAACGGGGAATTGTTGTAGCTTTAGGCGGGTTTTGGAATCAATAAAGCTATGGCTGTCCTAGCAGGGCGAAGCTCACCCTTCTTCGCTCATGCCTCAAACTAAAGACATGTTATTGACATGTCTTTTGCTCTTCAAGCACCTTGTTGACGACCTAAGCTCTGATCGTTATGGTCTAGAAACCGTAATACAGTTTTATAAATTAAAAGGAAGTAATTTATGAAAAGCACAACCCTTCTTAGACCCCTTAAGTTATGTGCAATTTTAAGTATGATTTTTGTTACTTCAAGTGCTGTGGCAAATGGTTATGTTACTCAGCCGTACAGTGATATGTGTGACTCAACATATGCTATCAATCCAGATTCTTTCGATCGAAAAAGCAAAGATGAGAATCAATTCATATTCTCTGACAGATATTGCATCACCGAAATGGTAGCAAGAAGGGCTGTTGATATATCGACATTACCCACTTTAAAGACTGTGAGGGGAATAGCTAAAAGATACAATAAGGTTTATAGCACGCTAGAAAATACTGATGAGAAAATCACCTTTGTTGACTTGTTTTTACATAGGGCAAGCCAGCAACACCATATTTCGTTAGACCACATTCGCTCCAGCGAAGAGTCGATACAACTCATCATATCCAGTGCGAGTGTCTCGCAAAAGTCAGTGTCCGGTTACAATCTCTCTTTATTTCAAGATGATAATATTGACAGCGAAATATCAAATGCTTACTCAAAACATCTATCAAATATAAGTGATATAACAAGCTCTTCTGATGTCATAGACATGGTGAACTATGTCTTGGAAGCTAGCTCAAAAAAGTCACTTGAGGTTCAGACTCATCAATAACCCCGCTAAGAATGGCTTATGCCAGAGAAGGAGACAATGAAGAATGGTTAGAAATAGATAATACTGAAACAGGTGAAAATGTAGAAGCTTATCATTTCTCACCAAAAGCTGGTTGATAATAAAGCCCTTCTAACACAACGATTAATCACAGGATGAAAAGGCGTTATTTTTGCTTCGCAAACAGACAGGACACCCATATCTTTTCCTCCGTGTACCAACAACATCCTTGTTTAAGAGCCAGTTCAGCTCCAGACTCTGTGGTGAGAATGCTTTTTGTTTTTTTACAAGAAAGAATGGATCCCGGAACAAGCCCGGGATGACGGCAAGTGCCCAGTGTTGCTTTTACTGTAAGCGCCAGCGTTCCTGTAGTCGCAGACTATTCCGTGAGCAGCGCGTTCCGTAGACATTTCTCTTTTCTTAAAGCTCTTAACTCGCAGCAAAGTGTCCTAGCAGTGAGCTTGCGAACGACCTCACAGGCACAAAGTACTGCCCTATCAGGGCGAAGCCCGCTCTTCTCAATTTCAACCACCAAGATAAAGCTATTCACCACAGAGGACACGGAGTGCCACGGAGAAAATCAAAAGCGATAATCTTTTACTCTTTTTTTCTCACAGCGCAGCATTCTGTTATCCGTAAGCGAAGCGTTGCGTCAACCCTGAGCAGCGCGTTCCGTACTCTTCAGCTTTTCCTAGCAGTGAGCCTGCGAACGACCTCGCAGGCACGCAGTGCCGTCCTAGCAGGGCAAAGCCCGTCCTCTGTTTCTCCCCACTATCTTTCATCACAACCAGACGCCTTCATTAACATTATATAGATTAATAGTCTTCTTAATATTATTTAATATAAACAAAATATCTCTATAATCTTATCAACCACACACTTTTAAACTCACAACAAAACAGAACAAATAGAGCTTTTAATCTACTATTAAATATCAAAAACCAGATTTAAAAACCTCCAATGTATATAAGATTGATACGTTACATATATAAAACTTATACGTCATAAGCATCTTTTCATATTTACCTGCTCAAAATTATGTGATCAAGGTCACATTTCAGCACATGGAAATAAAACTTACACAAAAAAAACAAATAAACCAATTAAAAACATAAAGATAATAACATACACCACAAATCAAGAAGATACAGTGCAGACACAAACGAAACGTAGAAACCCAACAAAATGATACGCATGATACAAAACTGTTAACCAAGCAGCGTTTAACCTATAAATTTAAACATATAAAAACCTCTATAAAAACAAATAAAAACCCAAATAATTGACACTATTTAAATAAAAAACCTAACATCACAAAAAACAACAAAGTTAATTATTTAAATAGCAATTAAATATAAAAAAGAGGATTCAATATGATAAGAAATCGTTCGAGATCTACAATGATTACCGGCATCAAAGTAATAAGTTTACTAATTGTAAGTGTTATTAGCTTCCAGTCATACGCATTGACAATTGATGCTAAAGATCTACTGTACGGGCAGATCCCTGCATCAGATGAAGTTGTCACTGTCTATGCAAGTGATGCTAACTGGAAGAGAGAGATATTCCTTCCTATCAAGCCAAAAAATAATACAAAAATTAATGTTTCATCAGATGCGGCTTACCATTTTGATGTAAATGGGGAGATCGTTGGATTTAATGAAATAACGGTCAGCAAAGGCGATCGATACCAATTTGTATATAAAAACAATCTAAGAAGTTGGTTACTTACAACTAACAATTTTACCCCGAATAGTATCGGCCAAACCATTCCAAACAGTAAAAAGTATGTCACTTACACACTTTCAAATGCGAATTGGTATAACACCATATTCTTACCAAGCGAAAAAGGAGATGCTGACAAAATACTCATACGTTCAGTCGCAACCTACGACACTCATTTAAATGCTGACAACCTGCTTCACGGACAAAGTGATCTGCTTATAAAAACTGGTGATAGCTTTATTCTTAATTGGAGCAATAAAGAAAGTAAGTGGGCTGTACAAACTATTGGTTACAAAGCTAAAGCAACCTCAACAATACGCGATATTACTTTTGCAGAGCTATCGATAAACACCTCCACTAAAGGTAATCAACTATACAATAATGGTTATATGCAAAAACCTATTGAGATCAAATATAGAGCCTACCTTTATGGCGATGATATAGATCAAACCCCCATAGAGTTATCAGCCGAAGAGGAAAAATATTACTTAAAAATAGCTCAATTTGGAGAATCAACGCCACAGCCTATATCGTTACTTTATCCACAGATAGATATCTCATCCTCTGTTAATGAGCGATATGAATCCAGCCTTGGTCAAAGTAGTTACCGTGTAGAGCCACGCAGCAACAATTACTTCAAAGCCACCGTTTACATGACTTATAAAGGGCTTTCGGGGACAGATACAAACAATAGCTTAGATCTATGTGTATTCGCGAACCCAGAAAGAACCGATGACTATGGTCCTATTTCAGGCTATCCAAATGATAACTGTAACTCCGCGGCACCAGGAAATAACTATAGGAGAGTCAACGTTATCAAAGGGGAATACAATCGATATGTCGACAGTGGCTATGACACAAACAGTATCAAAATGTCATTTGATGAAGACAAAGTTCTTTGTGTGAATGAGGTCGATTGTCATAACAAATATAGAGTAAGAAATGGCTGGACCCGAGGTGTCAGTTACGCAAAAGAAAATCATTATGTGTTTAGCTCACAAAGGAATAATCATTATTTCAGACCTATCGATGGCGTTAAATCGATAGGAGTGGCTAGAGGATGTGTTTTTGACAGCAAAGGCGATCAAGTTGATGGTATTTGTAACAATGTAAAAAGTAGTAACTGGGATTTAGAAGACTGGTACACGACAGACTTTTTATTTGGCAATACCTCTATGCGTGACTTCTCATATTCAACAAAAGATAAGAACAGTAATAATAGTGGTTTTAGTTCACAAGATACTTGGCGCTTCTATTTAACCGATGTTAATAGAGAGAACTCATTTTCTATTGTGGCAACCAAATCTGTCATCGATTTTTACTCAGGTGATAGTGGTAACTTTGTATTTTGGACAGACGCAGGTCACTGGTCAGGTTCGACTTCAGGAAACAAAGTCGATATCAATCATCAAATAGAAGATAACTACGGCAATCATTTCATATTCAGCGCTAAAGTCATTGGCGAAACGAATATGGGGGCTAATGCGGGTGTCTCTGATCAATACGTATTAACTAAACTCGATAGATCTAGCATAAAAATAATGCCTGTCTACGATTAATCTCCCCACTTAAAAATATAAGGCCGAAAAACGGCCTTTAACTCAATTAGCTTATTGGGAATCCCCATGAAAAATTCAAATAAGAAAGATGCGTTAAATTGCATAAGTAGACGAAACTTTTTAAGTGGTAGCATTTCAATTGCGCTCTTAACAGGAATCTCATTAACCTCGATAAAAAGCATGGCAAAAGCCGTTAACCTCGATTCAAGTTTATTGCTTACCATCATCAAACATGAGCTGTCTGGATTCAATGGTGAACTGCTAGACCCTATTACTGGCAACTATCAGCTTGGCCAAGGTTATCGTTTCTATAACCCTATTTTAATGCGCTTTCAATCACCAGACTCTATGAGCCCCTTTGGTGAAGCAGGCCTTAATGTCTATGCCTATTGCCACGGTGATCCGGTCAATTTCAATGATCCAACGGGTCATTTAGACGGATGGAAAATTGGTTTTGGAATTTTTGCTGTCGTCACAGGCATTATTGGTGCGGTTTTAGCCCCCTTTACCGGTGGAACATCATTTGCTGTAGCTATGGGTGTCGTTAGCGGCGTATTAGGAGCTATTGGAGGCAGCTTAACCATAGCTTCGGCTGCTGTTGAAGATTCAAACCCTACAGCCGCTGCAAATTTAGATATTGCCTCTATTGTATTTTCTGTCGCATCCATTGCTGCTGGGGTTTCCGGCGCACTAAAAGGCACAGTAAGTGGATTTAAATCCCGCTTTAGTACAAGTAACTTTAAAACCACATCGAAATTAAAAATTGGTAAAAGCGCCAAAGCTCGTAATGATAAATTTTTTACCAAAATTAAAGACAATGCTTTTAAAGAAGTCGATGCACGTAGCGGTGCGTTAAGCGTTGAGTCTGCAGATACCGTTATGGCAACTAAGCTAGAGTCTCATGTTGTGGGTCAACGCGATCTCTCCTCAAAGTTTATCTCTATGAAACCAAAGGTACAGTACAAACCCACACGTTTTTTGAATAACACCATGGCTTGGAAAGTTGAAAATGTAGCCAAGACAGGGATGAACTCAGGACATTTTGCTAGGAGCTTTGCTGGGGCACTTGTTAGACAGGGCTTATCTATGTCTTCAGGCAGTTTTTTAGCGGCATCAAAGTTAGTCACAGCAAGAGATAAACTAGACAATATCAACGAAAACAACAATACCGATACACCACAAGCGCCCGGAACGTTTGGACAGATCCAAGCCACCTTCTCTCTCGACACTGACATCGTCAACCGCCAAATACGTAACGGTATTTTCGCCTAAACCTAATAGATATGGAGTGACAAAATGGCTGAACAGGTTTTCACATATGCGAATAACTACAATGGCTTTGCTACAGGTGATGTTAACGAGCGCACTGGGTCTTTTGATTTTTCAATACATCTCGTCAAAATTAATGCGAACAAATTAAAAGGGCCTGAATTAGAGATAAATACAAGCATTGATACCTTTAATCAACAGGATCATGGCTTTGGTCCTGGGCTAAAATTAAGCTTATCAAAAATAGATTTGATTAATCATATTTTCACTAATTCAAGTGGCGTTTCTATTAAATTAGATATTAGAAATACTTTACCTGCTGAGCCCTGTTTAAATGACTTTAAGATTGAATACAACTCAAGAGTAAAAGAGTACAAAGTTAGCTATATAGATGGGCAAAAGGACGTTTTAAAAACTGATGGTCAGGGTAAATTCGCAAATCTAGTGAGAAAAGAAAATGCATTAGGGAATGGGGTTAATTTTAGATGGTCATCAACCAACCAATTAATTGAAATAAAAGACGATTCTGGTTTTATATTTTTAAGCGTAAAAAAAATAGGGGCAGGTGGAGCAAAAGAGGTTGGCCTGCTAGGCGGTAAATACTTTGTGTTCATCAACTCTAATGAAAAACTCACCACGCTTTCTCTACCTTATGAAAACCAAGGCGCTTACCAAAATGCATTAACCTATAAAGTAGTAAAAAAATACGATGGGAAAAGTAACGTTTACTGCATTGATGAGGTGCTTTTACCCGATGAAACAGCCCATAAGCTAGTATATGGTCAATATCTATCACTCCCTGCACGCGCCGGTTTTACATCACTGCCCGTTGTCACTGAGCATTCGCTAATACGCTCAGGACAGACAATCAGGAAGACCACCTTCGACTTCCTGCTAGAGGGTAATCAAGGCAATAATGCTTATGGCCTAGGCGCTTCTGTGCCCTATCAAGCCTATAGCGACACCATGTATAGAATAAAAACTCCCTACTTCTATCGTAGTCAAAAAACCAGTGTCGATCATGAAGGACATTCACTGGTTACAACTCAAAAGTTTGATAAGTTCCATAATATTCGTGAAGCAAAAATCGAGTATAAGAACTGTATAACAACAGAGGAGATAACTTACTTCTCTACAGACAATGGTGATATTTCAAACCAAGATCCAAGATTAAAGTTGATACAGAACCATAAGAAAAAATTTTCAAATAATGGTAACAGTCGCACTGAATCAATTTATTATCAGTTTGATAATTATGGTAATTTACTCAATGAGTATGACCCTGAAGAGGGTGTCTCAATTACTTATGAATATTACAACACCCTTAATGGTGCGATAGATAATGCGATTGAAAAATGCCCTAAGTATGACTTTATTTACTTCCTAAAGTCGCAATCAATAACAGATACTAAAACAGATGAAGCACGTATCGTTTCTCGTCGAAAATATCGTTTACTCCATGATTCGGTTTGTATTGAAGAAGATAAAAATGAATATTCACAAACAAAAGTTAACTACAGCTACTGTCCAACAGGAGGCGATCTTGGCCGAATAAGTGCCATCATATTAGAGAGCAATAACCATCAAAATAGAGAAGAGAGTCATTATGAAATCATTGATAACAGGCTAAAGGTAACGACTACGACATCCTGCTCTAGTGAAGCAAATGACTCCATTAAAAGCTTTACCCTCTTTAATATGATATCTGGTGAGATAGTAGAGAAAAACGAACAAGGAAGATCCGTTCGTTTGGATTATTATTTTGATGGAAGACTCAAGGCTGAAATCACAGCTCCAAACTCAGAATATGAATGCAAAAAAGAGTATATTTACTTCGACTCTCAAAGCAAAATTGAAGAGTTCGATTCTTATGGTAATAAGAAAACGACTCAGTATGACGCACTCGGCCAAGTAAGAGAGGTCTATCTAACCATACCTGGAGTGATAGAGAACTACCTGAATATAAGCAATGAGTTTAATTCGCTGGGACAGCAAGTAACTGAAACTCAATATGATAAAACCTTGCCTTCAAACCTTCAGCTACCCATCGCAGAGCAAACATGGGCACTGACCAAAAAATTTGAATATGATGGCTGGGGAGAGTGTTTCCAAGTCACCTTACCAGATGGTCAAATTCAAATCGATCAATTTGATCCCATAAGCTTGAAACAAGTAACAGGCACTGCAGGCCAACCCTATTCAGTTAACCTACGTGATCCCTTAAAGCGTCAGGTGATCACCGAACAGTTTGATCAAAACAATCAGAAAATGAACGTTGGAAGTACGACGGTTTATGATGGTTTTGGTCGCATCTGCAATAGCGTGAACCACCTTGGTGTCAACCAAGATTTTGGCCATGATGTACTCAATAGGGTGACTTCAACTAGAGTGCATTACCTACATAATGCTGACTTTATCGATTTCACCACATCAAAAATATACTCGCCGTACCATACCAGTATCGACTTTATCGAGTCTGTCTCCCTAGATAACATAAAATTAGGTCAGCGTAACTTTGATGGCTTTGGTCGCTTAATGGATGAAACCATAGGACAAACTCAAACAAGTTATCATTATTCGGCAGGGGCGATACATTTTCATAAAGTAAAATTGTCAAACGGACAAGAAGTCGATACACATTTCAATAGTGAGATTGGCGATTATACTCAATTGGGTTTGAAGCATTACATACCAGATAACTTACGCGGTTCCATCCGTAACGCAGTAAGGGAGGATACTGGCAACCATGTTGATTACGAATATCGATTCGATGGCTTAACCTCAATAGAGAGAAGCCACTCCGATACTCAGCACTATGAGTACACGCTATTTGGCTTTCCAGTTGCTTCTAAATTCAGCGATACAGACTATGAGCTTATCGAATACGATGATTTTCAGAGAGTAAAATCGACCTTCGATGGAAGTAATACAGTTAATTATATGAACTATGACCAATTTTCTCGTGTAACAAAAATCATAGTCACAGGTGCTAACCCTATTGAAATAAACCACGATTACTCAAAATTTCCCTATGAGGTCGTGACAACTAGCACGCAGGAGACAGATCAACTGATTGAAACACGTCAATTTACTGATGACGGTAAAGTTAGAGTAAAGCTCACCAGCCTAAACGGCGATACCTTAACTGAACATTTTGAATATGATCCTATTGGACGTTTATCCTCTTACCAAGCAGATGGCGCCAGAAGTCCTAAAGATCAATATGAAAATACTATAGTAAGTCAGGTGTTTCGTTATGATAATTTGAATAACATTCGCCATGTAACAACCGTTTTTGATGACAGTTCGGTAGATAACTCTGAGCTTATCTATGACATGAATAACCCCACTCAATTAATGCGTATTTCACATACCCATGCCTCATATGAAGATGTAGATTTGAGTCACGCTTATAATGAGTTTGGCAAGCTCACTCAAGATGAGAAAGGCTTACAGTATTCATATGATGAATACGGTGAAATGAGGGCTATTTATGATGAGCATGGCCTATTAATATCATCTTATGAATACGACGCTGTAGGGCGACTGATAAGCCAATCGATTAATAATGAACCTGACTTAGAGTTAATCTATTCAGGTAATAAATTAATAGGTCAAAAACAGGGAGAGTTAAGAGTACAGCACCTACTCGCCGACAATAGACTTATCGGGAAAAAGTTCAGCAGCGCTGAAATTCAACTGGTTTCATCATACCTAACGGACTCAAGTAACACGCCCATTAGCGTCTCAAGAAAAGGCGATATCAACAATACAGAAAACTACCTTTATACCGCTTATGGATATAGGCACCTTCTAGCTCCGCCTTCATAATTGTAGCTTTGTTAGGTTAAATCCCTTGTCTAATGACAAGCAAAAAAGGGCACACTTTGTGCCTTTTATCTTGCCTACAATCTTTTATATCAAAAATAAAAGTGTAATTTCTCTTTTTCCAAAAGCTTCTCGCGTAAATTGCAAATATCAGCAGATCATGTCATCGGGGATATTAAAGTCTGGTTCTGTTGGGTTCTCGTTATGGACAATCTTTGACAGAAGTTCGGTAAATGACTCCGCAAGTAACACCATGTAATCATCGTCCTCGAAAGCCCCCCAAGCTTTTAAATTACTAATAAAATATATTTTTCCGTAATTTGTTTCACTCAAATCCATGATAACTAAATCATTGGATATAGAATCTGCAATGATCAATGTTTCAGGTAGAATACGAGGACTTTGATTTTTGCTATCAGACCACATCTCGGTTCCAATGAGTGCATCATCAGCGGCGGAAAACATACTAAGAAATGACATAGAAACGCCATTTAGGTTTAAATTGACGCGATCATCTTCAATAATCCGCATCCCATAATTTTTCATGAACCATTTATAGTCGCTGGGTAAGCTGGTACCCAAAAAAGCTTCAATATCAAAAAGCTGTTTATCACTGGCGCAATAGATCTCCCTACTCTCTCCCCCCTCCAGATCAAGTGGACTCCATACTATTTGTGCACTGAGCTGATCTATCTTTTCCATGACTTACCTCTATTTCATTCAGGTTGAGCGCTTCTCAGTCTCTTCCTAGCTTGTGAAACTATCAAACCAGCGCCAAAAGCTATCAATGACTGATTAACAAACTAAGGACTAAGTTTGCTAAATAATCTCGTCATCATCGTCAAAATTAAAATCGATCTCCCCAGGGGAGTGGTTGTTCACAATTTTTGAAAATAAGTCGGTAAAAGAGTTTGCAATAAGAACTAACCCTTCAGGATTTTCAGAAAACTTTTGTCGCCACTTAGGGTTGTGATGTTTAAACCAAATGTTGCCATAATGACCAGCAGAGACATCTAAAAGCACTTCATCATGGGAAATCGAACTCGAAATAACCACTAGATTGAAGGAGGTTTGCATCTTGTCCTCCTTCTCTGAGGCCATTTGGGTAAATGTTAATACGTCTATTGCGTCTCTAAACCAGTCTAGAAATGAAAGTGAAACACCGTTAAGTTTGATATTGATTCGTCTGTCATCTATCAAACGTCTGCCCACATTTTTCATAAACCAGAGGTAATCATCGGGAAGTTTTGCTTGTAGAAATCGCTCTATTGCAATGAGCTCTTCATTTGAAGAGAGATAGCTCTCCTTAGTCGCGCCATAATCCGTATCTATGGGCTTCCATTTGATTTTCGCACAGAGTTCTGAGATATCTTTAGACATAGTAACCTTTTAGCTATTACTGTTTGTACTAGTTGGCATTATTGAGTTTTGAGCTGTCAGGGTATTGCCACCATTCTCCCTCTTTCCTGAGTTTGATAACCGCTCCCATCTCTTGCTCTAATCCATCATAAATAACTGGCATTATCAACTCACCATTTGACTTATAGACTCCATATCGATAACGCCAATGATTCTGAGTATCTATACTGATTTGCTGCACGACAATGACATCCAGTAAACGATTTAACCAAAGGGATTGAAACTCTGGTGGAACAACAACCCTCCCATCAAGCTCAACAAGGCCATAATAGCTCAATTGCTTTACCCCATTTGTACCAGATATCGTTACTCGTTGCTGAAGCCATTGAGTATTTTCAAACGGTCTTAAATCATGAAGAGCTGGCGCCATAAGCCAAACATTGTTGTTGGCATCGAAAACCCCCATCTCACTCTGTTCACCTTCTTCTTGTGTCACTAAAAACTTTCCTGCAGACAAGGAGGTAAAATCGCTCCCCTCTATAAGAGGGTTACCATTGAAACTGATTAACACTTTACCGCTTTTTTTGGTGGCGAGAAAAAAGTTATCTATAAACTCAATCTCTTCAAATTTAGGCTCGATAATAACTTTGCTATCAGCGTCCAATACCCCTACGGCTCCCCAAAAGAAGTTGTCAGGATTATTCGTTTTATCAAATACTTTTAGCCAGCCTTTAGGTGTAATTAATGGCTCTATTTTACTGTAACGAAACAGCTGAGGTTTTATGATTGTTGTTAATTGTGGCAGATGTAATTCTGGGATCATGTCACCGATATCCAATAACTGACATTGGTGAATAAACGATAACTGCTCGGCTAATTTCATATATCTAAAATGGACATCTTCAGATGCCGACAATATTAATTCAACCCCTTTAGCCTCCACTAAGCAATAACTAAAATATTGAGTTGGGTTACTCATGTTTTGCAGGGTGAGACGATTAACTTTGCTCTTATCTTGATTCTCTCCAATAAAGGCTACACTCCAACCATCCTCTTGAGCAGTATCAGCAAAGTATTCAAGAGTACCTAACTCTGTTTCAGCATAGATTTTCAACGGAATTTTAGATTGTTTAGTATCCACTGGCTTCCAATTCTGAGTATCGGCACTGAGTAATGCTCTACCATTCAAATAGCTAGGAATAGTGTCAGAGAGTGCCTTGGCTAGCCAAGGTTCGGTGGTTATTGGCATATTGGCTAACGTTGTCTTGATATCAAGTGGAGTCACAAACCGACTTTGATACCCTTGGTATACATGCTTTGGAATAAAAGAGGAGAGCACCTCATAAGAAATATTCGCTTGGTTAAGATCTTCAACATCAAATAGGGTCGCTTTACCCAGTACATGCTCCTTTCCCGTATAATAATGGGTCAGAATATGCAAAGCCCCACCAGACTGGTATAGCATGCCATGGGCATCTTCTCGTATCACGAGTGCACCTGAATCTACAATGCCTTGCCGCCAGCGTGAGTAATTGAAATCTTCTCTAGGTGCCTGACTAATCACGATATCAAGACTGAATGGGTTAATTGTCCAAACTTTATCTTTATCGAGATCGATAAATAATTGATCAACTCTCCAAACATAATAGCCTGAACTCCAAGATGACAATTCACCGGTTACAGGTAAGTCTAACGAGAGATTTTCATACAAAGGGACTGTAATAGTTTGCACTAATTGGGCTTCCTTAGCCTGTGAAGACAGTGATACCAATAGTAGATTGAGCAATAAAACTTGCAGCAACATAGATAATCTAAAATCAACAACATCAATATTCATACAGTCCCTTGAACAACGAAACTAATAGCCAACAATCCGATACCCACTTTGCCAGATTAACCTTTACTGCGAAGACATTCTGTACTGGCAAATGTAAATAGTTGCCCTGGCAATTTAGGAGAGATGACAAAATATTTAATCTCACCCACCCCTTGCCAAAACTCAGCACCTTGAGGGTTATCATTCATCGTAGGTGGGCACAGATTATTCATTTTCTTGCTATACGCCGACTCAAGTTCATCCACTTGAGCAAAATAGTTCTCAATATTTGAACGATTACTTTGAATCATTTGATACATATTTTCGAAGGTATTTATCTCATTATTGGTTATTTTGACTGTTGCGTAATAGCTGCCGTCAATATTCTCAACATCTTTAAGTTGATAGCCCTCCTTGCTGGCCGCTTTAGTGAGATAATTTTCTATCTTAGACTGAGTGGCATCGCCACAAGCACTTAATGCCAACACACAGCCACTTATCAAAAAATACTTCTTAATCATTAGTTCACCCTTAAATGGCTCCCTGCCAATACCTGGCTACCTCAATGGCAGCACAAGTCTACTAGGAAGGTATAATACTAAACATCATTTACTGACATTCAATTGAGATACAATATTAGACTGCAATAAAAGTAAGCGCTTTCATTCTTAAACAGCTTTAACTGTTATAAAGATGTTACCCAAAAAACGCAATAGCGTAATATAACCACATTTACCTTAAAATCGGTTTATTTACCTACCCAAAGCCAATTCGACCATATAAAAGATAGGGGGTCTCCTCCTAGCTTTCTGAAACTTGTTTCACTCAAGTCCTGCGCTCTAGCTGTGAGCCAGCTAACATTCTCACAGGTGCGAAATGCCCCCCAAGCAGAGCAAGGTGATTCCTATCAACTTCAAAAGCTTTCCGCTGAGCGTTAAATACTGATATTGTGTTTACTTTTTATGGCACATGGAATGTAGGCCAAACCGATGGAATCGATAACTCAAGTCACTAATACCCCAGAAAATCACAGTACAACACCTGTACGTAACGCAAATATTGATGCAATTCGTGGACTCGCAGTACTGGGGATCTTGTTTATGAACATCTATTACTTTGGCAACGCCGTTTCTGGTTACGCCAGCCATGAGATCTCCCCATTTCATGACACCTTAGTGGAACTATTTAGTAATTTTTTTCTTGAAGGGCGCTTTATCAGCCTATTTGCAATGTTATTTGGTGTTGGCTTAGCGGTTCAGTTCAATCGGTATTCTAAACAGAATATTGACGCCTATAAGCAGATAAAATCACGATTGAAGTGGCTATTAGTTTTTGGCGCCGTGCATGGGATTGTTATCTGGTCTGGTGACGTGCTGTTTGCTTACGGGCTCAGTGGTTTTTTAGCCCTTTGTTATCTGAAACTTGATAACGATAAACTAATAAAAAAATCACTGCTGTTTATTGCCATCTCTGTGTTTACTTTTACTCTTTTTAGTATCTTCTCTCCCGAAGAACGATTTATTCGAGGGTCTGAGCTATTTGAAGAGGAGTACTTAATATGGTTCAGCACTTACTCTGAACAACTATTGATGCAACTTTTTGTTTTTATTACTTTGTTATTTTTTATTCCGTTAACACTAATGTGGTTTTCAACAGGCTTGATGCTGCTTGGCGTGGCACTTTATCGTAAGGGCATTTTCCAGCAAGGATTTAGCAAGCGGCATCTTATCTGGTTTGCTTTGGCGAGTATCTTTTTCTCTACTCTAGATAGCCTACTCTCCTTTTCTGAAAATCCAATATTACATACCTTATCGGGCGTCATCGTACTGCTCAGTGCAATTCCGATGGCGCTAATTTACATGCATCTGCTGATAAAAATATGCCAAAATCGCTCAACAGTGTTAGCACCACTACAAAAGGTTGGTCGACTTGCCTTCAGCCTATACATATTGCAATCAATTTGCGGAGTATTGCTGTTTCGTCACTTTGAGCCAACTCTGGTAAACACACTAGATAGACCTGACTATATGCTAATAGCTATTGGCTACTCAATTCTGCAGCTTATTCTGGCCACCATATACTTTAACTATTTCAATCAAGGGCCATTAGAGAAACTGTGGAGAGGACTAGCAAAAGCTAAACCAAATGCTGCTCAAGAAAACGATCAACTGCTAAATCAAAGGAGATGATAAGATTAATAAAAAGATATCAAAATCCTATTCACATTACCTATCAAACATAGCTGATACAAAAGTACCCGCTAAGCTTGCGGTGAAGGTTAACGCTATCTTGAAGGAGGGGTAAGCGACTTAAACCTTCAGATCTGTAAAGATGGTTTTTATTTCAATTATGTGAACTGTGCAACTAGGTTTCAGCGCACACTTGTACACATAATAAGTTCTCGCTATATGATCAACTTTTGACAACCGGAGCTTGTAATGAAAACTCGTGACTATCCACTCTCGCAGCTTAAAGAGTCTCTATGTACGCAGTGCAGTCAAAAGATCGACTCCAGTTTAGTTACCTGCCCCGAATGCCATGCAACCCAGGGATTAGAAGCCCTGGCAGGCGTCGATCCAAACATACATATCAAGAACCAAAAGCTCGCAATTTGGTTTAGCTTTTTGCTGGGAGGACTGGGAATACACAGGTTCTATTTGGGTCAATATATGAAGGGCAGCTTATACCTAGTCTTTAGTTGGACTTTAGTCCCTGTACTCGTCGGCTGGGTTGACGCAATCCGAACTCTGAATATGAGCCCCTTTAACTTTGCTCAGCGCTACTCAAGAAAAGTAGAGCGTCATTATATTTGATGTTAGTGCCCAAATTTTAAATTAGGCACAGGAGTGTGTGAATATATCTTGTGCCTCTTTCTGAATTAATAATAAAATCACTTATAATAAGTATAAACATTAACCTCATTAATAAATCACACTATCATTGATAGTATTAAATTCAAATTTCAGTTAATGCCACTTTAATTTCTTTGGTATCTAGACCAAATACCCTCTTATTTCCAATAACAATAATTGGGTAGCCACTTGCACCCAATTGACTATACAATTTAAATACACTCTCATCTTTTTCGGGGTTTACTTCCTTATAACTAATACCTTCATTATTGAAAAACTCTCGAGCTCTTTCACATACAGGACACCAATCTGTTCCATACATTATGACTTTCTTATCAGTTCCTTCAAAATGATGATTATAATTCCCTATAAGCACAACTTCAGGTTCAGATAGTTTATTATAAGCAAGCACAACCCCATAACCTGCTGATGTTCCCATTAAAAATAAAAATGTGTACACAAGTAAGGTTTTAATCAAAGATTTCACTTGAAATTCCATATATATAATTTAGTTATTAATTATAAATCTAAGCTACATTAAGCAGGTTCTGCAAACAATACAGGTATTTAAAACATTAACACAAATAATACTTTAGACTTACCAGTGATAGGTTACCATTAAGACATTAGCGCTATTGACTATATTATTTACAGATATGATATTAATAGCATGCTCAAATATCTCTTGAGCCAAAATTTAGTTTAACCATAGAGGTTAAACTTATAAATAAACAACTAATTATAAATCAGGCTAATTATGAAAACTAAAATATTAATGTTATCTTTTGCACTGTCACTTGGGATCTCAACTGGAGCATCAGCTATTTCACCATGCTTAGCTCAATTCATGGCATGTGTTGAGCGAGATGCTGGTGTAAACGAAAGAGCTTGTGAAGCAGAATACAAGAGTTGCGAAGGTATTTAATCTTATTGGAGGTCTACCTTATAGACCTCCTAATTAAATAATAGAATAGATAACGATATCTTTCCCTATTAACGCAGTCATTTTACCCAATATTTTACCTCACAAAATACATTACTGCTTATGGTATTCCTCAAAATCTGATGCGATATCTTTCATCTCCTGCATCTGTAATTCACGTTGCTTTTTAGAAAGCTGCATAAGCTTATTTTCCAACTCAATAATCTGTTTCTCATCTACAGCTGTTAAATCCTCTTTATCTTCAAGCTGTAATATCTTCTCATTTATCAGATCCATCTCATCAAGGAGCTTTTCTGAGGGCATTTGTACCTCTCCTTCTCTCTCCCAAGTATCCAATTGCGCTGCAGATAAACCTGTTGCACTGGGAACCTCTCTGCTCATACATGCGTCAAGCTCTGAACCATCGCCTTGCATGTTATGGTTTTTCAAGCAGCGGGTTAAAGCAGCTCTAAAACCTTTCTCTAAGCGGGTTTCAGATACACCTGTCGCAGAAGATAAACTCTTAAACTCTCCCATACGCTTCATTTGAGTTACTGAAAATTCGACCATCTTATCCACTTCATTGGCAATTGAAGAGAAGCTAAGCGATGCTAACAGCAACAAAGGTAATACGTTCACTTTCATAAATTAATCCTTTAATTCCTAGGTATGTTACAAACCAACTTACATTAACCATACCTAAAGTAAGAGTAAAAGTCTGTACCTCCAACAGAGGGAAAAACTGACGAAAGAGGTGAAATACTAAGAGTACAAAACTGGCTTGAAACGGGAAGCTTTGATCTAGAATCTGTGCAAAAAATAGAGTAGATATTTAACGAATAGTTTCCCTCACCCATACTTTTTAATCATCAAATTAAAGGTAGGTAATTGCTCCCTTTAAAATGCCTATCTATTTTTATCTTGTTTCTTGTCATCCTCTATCCGCTCGAGCTCTTCAACTTTTGCGATGGCTGCATCAATCTGATTGAGTCCACCACCGCTTGCACGCGACATTACACCTTCATTAGAGGACGCTGTAATTACTGCTGCAGCCTACTAACAGTAAAAAAACCATCTTTCTATATAAAAGGGAGTTATTGCGTTAAGCATCACTTTCGCTCGCCAATAGACTTTCAATTCATAAAAGTCTATTGCGTCTTTAAATAGGGTGAAATCATAAATTTATGTCTAAACTCAAATGACTAAATGCATCTCTATACAGAATGTGTTCGTTGCAAGATTTATAACAAACAGAAATTGAATTTATGGTTTTTTATCTCGTAAATAGTTGCAAACGCAGAGGATTATCAATAGATTATTTCAAGCCTGTAATCCCTTCTCACTCAACCCTAAACCTAGTGGATAAGATCTACTTGCAAAAAAAGGATTAAAAGATGAGTTACAAGACACGAGTATTATGCGCGACAGCGATGCTTCTACCATTTTTGACAACAGCCACTTCGGCTAAAAGTGCTGATCACAGCGTTTCAGATCAAGTGATCGAAAAACAGAGAGCCGCACTGGCCGCCAATACAAAAGGTAAAGGTTACGGCCCTCAGTCACCACGTGACATTGATACCATCCAAGGTAATAACAAACGAGTATTTGCTCAGGCTCCTGTCTTCTCACAAATGAATCTATGCAACATTCATTTCCACAAAAATGCAGAGCATAAAGGTGGTGAATTCACTAAGTATGCAGGTAATGGCGATGGCCACGGCTACCACAGTGGTTACCAATACTCAGGTAAATTATCCAAAGCTGAGCTAGCCCCACTTAAACATAAAGTCGGTGCAAGTAAACATGGTAGCCTGTATCCAGGAGATACCATTGAAGTCCACTATGTGCACTCAACAGCCCAAGTCTCACCGGGAGCAACCTTAGGCGCCTGCCTTAGCGATGCCAATAAAAACCCTCAACTCAGAGTGGAAACTCAGGTCTATGTGTTAGTCAACGATGCCAAGGCTAGTAACTTTATAACACTCACTGAGTTAGGCATGAAGAACGGATTAAATCAGGCTCTCAATATTCCAAGCAATACCGGAACGCCTGTGCAATATACAGGATCAACAACAGGGCCAGGCTATAACGAAAAAGCCTCGCCGCTTCAGGTGAGCTGGAGTGTTCGTCCTCAGGTGATGAAGGTCAATATTAATAGTGTAGGTAAGTGGCTGGAATCGAATGCTTTCGATGAAGATCATGCCCATGGCGTGAGAAATCTAGTGACGAATCCAGATCTTCTCTCCGCTGCTCACTAGTAGTGGCATAGGAGATAGCTAGAAGATGCTTAATAGTATCAAGGTGGCTTTCACAATGGCCACCTTGATAAATCAACAGTCAGGTATTACACCTCTTTTCCACTAGAGGGATGTAGATACTGACGCCCCAACAGCACAAGTAAAATCCCACCTAACACGGCAAGTGATGAGATAACCAACCGTATCGTAATCGCTTCACTGGAAAATATCACACCACCAATTGCGGCAATAATAGGCACAAGCAGCTGCAACGCAGCCGCTTGCATAACCGACAGCCCCCTCAAAGCAAAATACCATAATGCATAGCCAACACCGGATGCGATGGCACCGGACAAGACAGCAAAGATGATCCCAGCTTGAGTCAAGCTGGCAGATTGGATTGTAAGTAGAAGTAAAATGGCAATAAAAGGTAAGGTTCTAATGAAGTTATAGGTGGTGTCTAAGATGGGGTCTTTACAACCTCTCCCCTTTACCGTGTACAAACCCCAAGCTACGCCAGAGAGTGTCATCAAAATAAACCCTGTCATTGATGGTGTACTCAAAGTCGGCAGAACGAGATACACAAATCCACTAAAGGCGATAACCACTCCTGTCCATTCAAAATAGTGCAAGCGATTACCAGAGAGTAGGCTTATCAAGATCATGGTAAGCTGCACCGCACCAAACAGGATCAAGGCGCCCATTCCGGTATCTAGGGAGATATATGCATATGAAAAAGTCACGCCGTAGAGGAACAACATAAAACCCGCTAGCCAAGAGCCTCGACCAGTACTCCTTTTTTGCTCTTTATAGGGTGATTGCTGTTTTATGAGCCTAGTCAGCAACAAAATAAACACCAATACTAAACTGCCAGATAGAAACCGAATGATGGTAAAACTCGCGGCATCTATAGCTCCGTCACCTAAAGCTAAACGACATAAAACAGAGTTCCCAGCAAATGCCAGTAGCGCGAAGGTAGTGGCCAAGATAACCTTTAACTGAGTTGGACTCTTCATTACAAGCTCCACCACAAACCCCTTCGGATAACTGGACTTAAGCCTTTAACGACAACGGAGATCACTCTTTAAGCTCTGTCGTCACTTTTAGTTTACTGTGCAGTGTTTTGTGAACCGGACACTTTTCGGAGATAGTTAACAAGCTTTGTCTCTGCTCCTCGGTGAGCGCACCAACTAACTCTATCTCTCGGCTTAAGGTATCGAGTTGAGTATTACCAGTCTCACAATCTTCACAGTCTTTGATATAAGTTCGGGAGTGAGAAAGATCTATCTTAATATCTTCCAGAGGCCACTTTTTTCGATCTGCATACATACGCATGGTCATCGATGTGCAGGCTCCAAGAGCAGCAAGTAGATGCTCATAGGGATCTGGACCTAAGTTTTTACCCCCCACTTTTAATGGCTCATCGGCGAGCCAAACATGGCTATCACTGATAATGGTCTGAGTAAATTTATGATCTTTCTCCTCCACTCTTAAGTGCCCTTCTGTCACTTTATGAGCACGCTTAGCTGCTATGGAAAAATCCAGATAGCGGCCACTCCAACTGGCAACCACACTCGCGACATAATCAGCATCAGCTTTACTAGTCAACAGGTGGTCGGCAGTGTCTAAACTCACAAAGCTTTTTGGGTGTTTAGCTTGGGTATAGATCTTCTCAGCCTGAGCGATTGAGACCGCATCATCAACGGGAGAGTGCATCACTAAAAGGGCTTTTTTATCCAAAGAGAAAGCCTGTTTAGCATGATGATCCAGATCCTCCAGAAAGTGCTTTTTAATGGTAAATTGTCGTGGACCTAAATTCACAGCGGCTAAGCCTTGTGAATTGATCTCATCAATCGCACTGGAAAAATTATGCACCACATGCTCTGCGTTTGCGGGAGCCGCTATTGTCACTACCGCCTTACACTCAGGAATATCATTAGCAATAGCAAGCACTGCTGAGCCACCTAAACTATGGCCGATAAGCAGCTGAGGCGCATCGTATTGTTCTCTTAAAAAGTCAGCAGCAGCCTTGAGGTCGTCAAGATTGGATGAAAAGTTAGTATTGGCAAAGTCGCCATCACTGTTACCCAGTCCAGTAAAATCAAACCTCAACACAGCAATCCCTTTTTGCACCAAAGCGCGGGAAATTCTTGAGGCTGCAGCAATATCCTTACCACAGGTAAAGCAGTGAGCAAATAAGGCGTAAGCACCAACCTCTCCCTCCGGACGTTCTAGCAAACCAGCTAAGGTGATACCGTTACTTGGAAACTCAATTTTCTCTTTCATTTAAACAACCTCAGGTAAGGGTTTTATAGGGAGATTTATGGCAAATAATTAAACTGTGCAACAGGGCTCAAGATATAGACCCGAGCAAAGAGGAAAAGCTTTCCAACTCCAATATAATACAGGCTACCTCAAACTGCTGAGATAATCAGACGTGCATCACATTTCCTGATTAACTAGGAGATAAGTCTGTCGACAAAAAAAGCGATTCGAATTATTTTATCAAAAGACAATACTCACAAAAAATTCAGGTAAATAGCCGGGTAATAAAGCCCACAAAACAGCACTTCAACACCAACAATTCGCGCACAACTGAAAAATGTAACTTAACAAACAACCCCTATCGGATCCTCAGGTAGCGGGGCTTTTCTGTGTGCGCTCTCAACAGCTTTGCAGTTGTTACGGAACGTAAAATGAAAAAACACTTTGAACTTATCGATAAGCCAACCTTTTTTGGGGCTTTAATACTGCTTTTTTCGGTTGTGATCCCCTTGCTTATATTTCCAGCAGAGGGTGCACATTGGATTGCTGTAGCTAAAACTTTTATGACAGATAAGCTAGGTTTTGCTTATCTTGGCCTAGGGTTAGCGGCATTCTTCTTTATGATATATATCATCTTCTCCGATATAGGCCAGATAAAACTTGGGGATCCTGATGAAGCCCCTGAATTCGCTCTCGCCTCTTGGGCAGCGATGCTATTTTGTGGTGGTATCGGTGCAAGTATCCTCTATTGGGGAACGATTGAATGGGCCTACTACTACCAAAATCCCCCTTTCCAGTTGGAAGCTGGTAGCGAGGAAGCTGTCCGCTGGGCAGCAACCTACGGCCTATTCCATTGGGGACCGATTGCTTGGTGTATCTATATGATCCCAGCAATCCCGATTGCCTATTTCTTCTATGTTCGTAAGCAGCCTGTTCTTAAAGTTTCTGCTGCACTTATGCCTGTTATCGGTGAAGCAAACAGCTTTGGCAAACTCGGTAAAGTTATCGACATTCTATTTATCTTTGGTCTATTGGGGGGAGCTGCAACCACACTAGGTTTAGCTGCACCTTTGATCAATGAAGGGATAAGTTATCTGTTCGGCATCCCCACATCCACAGGCAGCCAGATTGGCGTACTCTTACTTTGTACGGCCATATTTGCTTACTCATCCTATAAAGGGATGGACGAAGGGATTAAAGTTCTAAGTAACATAAACTTCTGGGGCGCGTTAGGCCTACTGGCTTTTGTTCTTGTCTGCGGTCCTACCATCTTTATGTTAGAGACAGGTTTAGACTCTATTGGTCGCATGCTATCTAACTTTTTTGTTATGGCGACTTGGGCAGAACCTTTTGGTGGTTTAGGAACCTTTGCTGATACTCACTTCCCTCAAGATTGGACCATATTCTATTGGGCTTGGTGGTTGGTATTTGCACCGAGTATGGGCCTGTTTGTTGCGCGTATCTCTCGCGGAAGAACCATTAAACAGATGGTATCTGGAGCCGTATTCTTTGGCTCGCTAGGTTGTGCAATGTACTTTATGATCTTAGGTAACTACGGATTATCACTGCAGTTATCGGGTCAGCTCGATGTGGTCGGCATACTGAACTCAGAAGGGGCAACCCGCGCTATCTTCTCTATCTTAGAGCAGCTACCGTTTAGCACCTTGATCATCGCTCTATTTACCTTGCTATGTATCATCTTCACTGCAACCACTTTCGACTCTATCTCCTATATTCTGGCGTCGGTGGTACAGACAAATGTCACTGAAGACCCAATGCGTTGGAACCGACTTTTCTGGGCCTTTACCCTTTCGTTTATGCCTTCAGTTCTGATGTTTATGGGTGGCTTAGCCACACTACAAACCGCTGCGATTGTAGGAGGGTTACCCCTACTTGTTATCGCGATCATGTTGATGATCTCAGGCGTTAAAGCAGCCATGTTAGATCTGAGCCATCAGGATGATTATGTGGATCCAGTGATCAATATCTCTGATCTACCAGAGGTCGATCCTTGGAGTAAAGAGGGCCAAGCCCTTGCTCGTTTTGAGCTGTTACGAGATAACGCTATTGAGGCTGCTAACTTAGAGCGCGAAGCCATAGATGCTATCTGGTTGCTAAAGAAACAACTACGCAGGGAAGCTCTATCTCGTGGTGAGTCGAGCTTAGAGCTTGGCAATGCTCCGGATGAGATCATTACAGAGTTACGCCAACTCACTGAGGATGCGATGAAAGCCAAAGAGCGCAAGCTAGAAGCTTCAGAACAAGCTCAAGCAGCTAGAAGCTCTTTTAACGAGCTTATGCGTGACAAGGAGGAGGGTGAACTCTCGTTGGCCCAAGAGGAAGCTAAAGCCGCGATTCAAGCAAGATTGAATACACCAGGCTAATCCGTTAATAGGTTAAACCTAACCAGTAACACCTAGCTTATGCCCGTAGTAATCTCTTCTGCGGGCATATTATCCCCTCCGCAAAACCGCTATTTGGTAAAGTCCTCACAAACTCACTTTATATAAAAGCCTATATTAAATACTAAAGGTCAATATAAACAAATAAATGTAAGTATTCAGGTCTACTTCGACAAGCTCTCAATTGTGCGCTCCTGTGTCCTTATTCGAATTTGAGAAAATTGCTCGATAAACTCCAAGCTAGTTTGCTCTGACAGTAGAGAAGGGTTAAATACACCATCAGGAAAAAAACCATCAACAATATTCATATGTCTATCGATATCCAACACAGCTCCCATACTCCAAGCTCTAAACTGCTGATTATCAACTTCTCTCTTGTTAATAACCGTTATTGAGTGGTGCCTTGAGTCTTTAGATATTTTTTGAAAAAGAGCATCAATAACAGCAGACTCTCCCTCAATACACTGTAAAAAGTAGTAGGAATTAGCGCAAAGAAAACCAGTGACAGATAGCGCTCTATTGTTTATTTGTGCCTTTTCAACCAGAGCCTTAATCTCCATCACACTCAAGCCTTCACTTACTGAACTCGAATAAATAAGTTGGACAATCGGCATATATTGTTTTCCTTCTCTCATTTCTACTCCTAGCTATCAGTATGATTGAGCACTTAACTAATGGCCTAAAAATTTATGTTTTAAAAAAGGTAAATATAAGCACAGACACTAGAGAGAGATGCTCTCGCACCTCAATTTGATCCTAACAGTAAATAGATCAGTATATATAACAACAATAAAGCAAAATAAGTTATCCTAACTTCGCATTTAAAACCGTTACCTAAAAATGCCGAATTTAGCACAAGGAATGAAGCTGTAATGATCGCACCCGAACAGTTAGTTCAACTCTCAGGTATCACTAAGACCTTTGTCGATGGTGACCAACGCCATACAGTGTTGAACAGGCTAGATCTCACGCTTTCTCAGGGAGAAACCATAGCGCTAACTGGCGCCAGCGGCAGTGGTAAAAGCACCCTGCTTAATCTCATCGCAGGGTTCGAGAGAGATGATGCTCACTCTGCAGTCACAAATTCTACCTCTTTGACTGCCTACTCAAGCGATACAAGCAGCGGTACACTCACCCTACTCGGTCAAGATACCACCCGTTGGAAAGACAGGGATTGGAGCCAATTTCGCCAAACCTCTTTGGGTGTTGTTTTTCAGCAGTTTAATCTACTCACGCCACTCAATGTCAAAGATAACATCGCCTTTCCCCTCAGGCTCAATGGTCAAGATTGGAACCCTTGGTGCACGCATCTGGCTAACACTTTAGGCCTAAATGAACTATTAAACCGTCATGTAGAGAGCTTATCTGGTGGACAACAGCAACGAGTAGCAATCGCGCGAGCTCTAGCCCACAAACCACCACTCATTTTGGCCGATGAGCCCACCGGAAACCTAGATCAAACAGCTAGTATGGAGGTAATGCGACTCCTATGTGAACTGGCTGGTGAGCATAAAACCTCAATTTTAATGGTGACCCACAGCCTAGAGTGCGCCAATTTTATGCTTCGAAGGTGGCACTTGGACAGAGGCAAGATCCATGAGTAAAACAGCAAAAAATACAGCAGCGAGTTTATTATGCGAGCTCATTAATCGATGAATAACTTCTGGCTGAGCCTCACTGTTTTTATCAGTCACTACCGTCAAGCCCCACTCCAAGCTGGCGCGATCACTATCGGCATCATATTGGCTGTAATGCTACTCACAGGTGTGCGGGCCACCAATGAAAACGCAATTAAAAGCTATAGCTCTGTCACAGAGCTATTAAGCCAACAAGCTAAATGGAACATCACCCCAAGCCTAGGTAAGAAACACTTAGATGAGTCACTCTATTTCGACATTCGCGCAGCTGGATTTAACCAGAGTCTGCCAGTCATTGAAGGGGTTGCCACCAGTACAGATAACAGACGATGGCGAATACAGGGAAGTGATTTAATCGCTGCATTAAGTTCAACCTTGAGCAACAGTGATAACAGCAGCCAAACCAACTCAGAGAACAGTCACAGCCAACCCGCTCTTTTCTCCACAGCTATCCCACTTGGGAAACTGCTATCGGGTACTCCTATCGTTATCATGAGCCAATCGATGGCTAAACAGTTCGATAAAGAGCCTAAATTCTCGCTCTCTGGCATAGAGCTTGAGATAGTCGCTCTCGATGATAGTAGTCAATTAGGTTCGAGTATCTTAATGGATATCTCTTTAGCGCAGAAGATACTCAAGCAGACGGGGCAGCTAAGCTATATCGCGCTATTTAGTGATGTCTCAAACCAGAGAGTTCAGCTTGAAACCCTGCTCGGCAAACGCGGCAACCTGATTGAAAGTGATAACGGTGATAGTCTCACCGCCCTAACTGAGAGTTTTCATTTGAACCTAACAGCCATGAGTTTACTGGCTTTTGTTGTGGGATTATTTATCGCTTATAACGGAGTTAGGTACAGCTTACTCAAGAGGCAACGATTGCTCACTCAGCTGCAACAGCTAGGGGTAAATAAAGCTGCCTTGATGTCTGCATTGCTCACAGAACTGGCTATCTTAGTACTATTGGGGTCTATAGCAGGCTTTATCTTAGGTCTTCAGCTAAGTCACTGGTTACAACCTATGGTTTCAGTCACCCTTGAGCAGCTCTATGGCGCTAAAATTCTACCTGGAAACTGGCAGTGGTCCTGGCTGTTTCAAGCATTTGCTTTAACCCTTTTCGCTGCACTTGCAGCATGTAGCTCACTCCTACTCCAATTAACCCGCCAAGCTTTATCGGGAAGCTCTAACCATTTTACCCAGATAAGCAATACGGCTAAGGTACAAAAATATCAGCTATTCACGGCGCTTTTTCTAGGCACAATCGCTTGTATACTCCTGCCTTTAAGTCAAGATTATCGCTATACCATGGCGCTGCTCGGGCTCGTTATCATCGCCATTCCACTAGCATTGCCTACCTCTTTAACCATCATGGTTAACCTACTGCTTACGTGTATCAATAAACTCCAGCAAAAGATTGGGTTTAAAGGGTTACTGCATTATCAGATAGCGGAAACTAAAGAGTTAATCGCGCCGCTCTCTCTGGCCATGATGGCAATGCTGCTTGCACTCACCGCCAATATTTCAATGAATACCTTAGTAGGAAGTTTCGAAACGACCCTCAAGCAGTGGTTAGAATCACGTTTACATGCTGAACTCTATATCAGACCCGCCGCCGATCAGATGCTAGAGGTGGAAAGCTTCTTAGCTAAACAAGCTGGTGTCGATGCCGTTTATAAACAGTGGTACCTAAGGAGCCAACATGAGAAGCTACCTATTAACTTAGTCACCCGTGATGAAGTCTCTTTAAGGGAAACCACAGTACTAAAATCATCCCTCAAAAGTCTCTGGCCTGAACTGCAAAGAGGTACACAGGTGATGATAAGTGAGCCTCTGGCCATCAAGCTCCAGATTAACTTAGGTGACGAATTAACCTTAGCTGCGATCCCAAGTAAGCGTTTTACTGTTGGCGGCATATTCTATGACTATGGCAATCCTTATGGTGAGATTATTACCTCACCTAAGGTATGGAAAGAGCAGGATTTTCCAGCTACCCCCTTAAGTTTGGCGGTGGGTTATCAAGGTAAAACAGATAGATTAAAACAGGCTTTACAGGAACAGTTTTCCATCCCTGATGCGATGATCTACAGTCAAGAGAAGATAAAGCAGCAAGCGATTATCATGTTTAAAAAAACCTTCTCTATTACTCAGGTACTCAATACATTAACTCTTCTTGTCGCGGCTATCGGTCTCTTTAGCGCCTGCTTTATGCTAACTCAAGCCAGAATGGCGCCTATGGCTCGTCTATACACATTGGGAGTTAGCAGGGTACAACTCACCCAGATGGTGTTCATTCAGATGGGGATCATTGTCTTGTTTACCTGCTTTGTCGCACTGCCGACCGGTGCGATATTAGGCTATCTGTTGATCTATAAGGTCACTTTGCAAGCATTTGGTTGGAGCATCGCCATGGAGTGGGACTGGTTAGCCTACGGCAAAGTGGTAGCCCTTGCACTTGTCGCAAGCTTATTTGCTGTTGCGCTGCCTCTGTATCAGCAGACTAAAAAGCCACTTATCTCCAGCTTACAAAGTGAGGTTTTATAATGGCGATTGTTCAGATACAGATAACTCGAAAAAATATCACCGCAATCATCTTAGCTCTAACCATAAGCTTTATGCTATTTGCCTGCTCTAAAGCGCAAAACACAGAGCAAGCCGTTTCAATGGGTAAGCTAATGGGTCACTCTCAAGAGGGAGCAGGTCAAACCTATACTCCAGTCGAGAAAAGCCGAGCTATCTCTTTTCCTCAAGACCATTTAGCTCACAATGACTTTCGTCAAGAGTGGTGGTATTTAACCGCTAATTTAGAGACTGAGCAGGGGAAAAAACTTGGCCTACAGTGGACCCAATTTCGAATCGCGCTAACGCCTGAAGAGCTCTTCTCTGCCTCAGATGAGAAGACAGAAAATGAACAGTCTGAGAAAAACAGCTGGGTAAGCAAACAGCTCTATATGACTCATGCTGCTGTCACCACACAAGAGCAACATTTCGCCGAAGAGAGGTGGTCCAGACAGCACCCAATGCTTGCGGATGTATCAACAGCGCCACTTACCATAAAAATCGATAACTGGCGCTGGATAGGCACAGGCGACGAGCTGTTTCCTGCCTCACTCGCAGTAGATGGCGACCAGTTTAGTTATCAATTATCTTTAAACGCTAATGCTCCCTACCAGTTACAAGGTGAACAAGGTTATAGCATTAAAAGTGCAGATGGCTCAGTGGCTTCACACTACTATAGCCAGCCTTTTATTCAGGTCTCAGGTCAAGTCACCCTTCAGGGTGAATCCCATCAAGTGACAGGAGAGGCCTGGCTAGACAGAGAGTGGAGTTCACAGTTTTTAAATAAAGATCAAGCAGGCTGGGACTGGTTTGCACTCAGGCTAGATGATGGATCTACCTTGATGCTGTTTCAACTTAGGGGAGAGCCAGACAGTGAAACTAGTTTCTACAGTGGTCGACGTATGTTTGCCGATGGCAGTGGCCGCAACATTGGGTCTGATGAGATAGCAATAGAGGTGCTAGACTGGCATCAGATAGACACTAGCCGCTATCCAATATCATGGAAAATTAATATCCCTTCGGAGAGTATTCAACTCACAACCCAGGCCTTGAATCCAGATGCAAAAATACCTCTAAGCATCAGTTATTGGGAGGGGCCAGTGGTGATATCTGGCAGTCATCAAGGTGAAGGCTATATGGAACTAACGGGATACTAACTTTAGGTTCTAGCAGACTCAGGCTTAAACATATCTGACTTAAATTAACACCAGTCAATCCCACTACCTCTAAATGATAATAACTATCATATTTCATGGGGATAACAACTCTCCTATCTAACGAACAAAAATCGTTCACTAAATAAGCTTTTTATGAACTAATCTATCAATTAATCAAAGTGTTCTAGCCGATATAAACAATAAAGGTCAAAATGTGAACTCCATCACGCACAAAATATTGATCTTGATCGACTAATACCTCAGATACCCCTTACTAGGTATACCCACAAAATATGTAAGGTCTAGACTCGATAGTAACTTAGATAGGTAGCGCTCCTAAAACTAATCCCAACTGCTGCCTGTCACTTCTACGTCGAGGTAAAACAGAGATGAGTCAGGAATATCATGTTACCAGTCTGGTCGTACACGCAGCACCCGCTGAAGTTTCACAAGTAGAAGCCAAGATACGCTCACTCGATGGTGCGGATATTCATGCCGTGACCTACGAAGGTAAGTTTGTGATCACCTTAGAGGGCAAGACACAAAAATCTATCTTAGATAACGTCGAAGCGATAAATGCCTTTGAAGGGGTTCTCAACAGCAGCCTGGTCTATCACCAAGTGGAGCCTATAGCAGAGTAAACCCTGAAGTAACAAGCTGAAAAGCAATAATAAGATCTAATACTAACATCAATAAATTTAAGCAAGAAAACAGAAGAGTGAGGAACACCATGAGCATTAGCCGTCGCGAGTTTCTAAAAGCCAACGCTGCCGTTGCCGCTGCAACCACAGTTGGTGTGACTCTGCCAGTGAGGATAGTTGAAGCCGCTGAGCAGAAAGATAACATCAAGTGGGATAAAGCCCCCTGCCGTTTTTGTGGCGTAGGCTGTAGCGTTTTGGTAGGCACTAATAATGGCAAAGTCGTTGCCACAAAAGGTGACCCACAGAGCCCAGTTAATAAAGGCCTTAATTGCATTAAAGGCTACTTCCTATCGAAAATCATGTATGGAAAGGATCGTCTAACAACGCCACTTCTACGTATGACCGATGGAAAGTACGATAAGGAGGGTGAGTTTACCCCAATCAGCTGGGATAGCGCCTTTGATATCATGGCTGAGAAGTGGAAACACACTCTAAAAGCTAAAGGGCCAACCGCAGTCGGTATGTTTGGCTCTGGTCAGTGGACTGTGTGGGAGGGCTATGCGGCCTCTAAACTGCACAAGGCGGGTTTCCTCACCAACAATATCGACCCTAATGCTCGTCACTGTATGGCATCTGCGGTAGGTGGCTTTATGCGCACCTTTGGCATTGATGAGCCGATGGGCTGTTATGATGACTTAGAAGCCGCTGACCACTTCGTGTTGTGGGGCGCCAACATGGCAGAGATGCACCCAATTCTATGGGCTCGCCTGTCAGATCGCCGCTTAAGCAGTCCAACGAGTCGCGTTCACGTACTCTCTACTTTTGAAAACCGTAGTTTCGATCTCGCCGATAACGCCATGGTTTTCCGCCCTCAATCAGACCTAGTGATCCTTAACTACATCGCAAACTACATTATCCAAAACGATGCAGTTAACCAAGAGTTTGTTAACAAGCACACTAAATTTGCACTAGGCACCACTGATATCGGTTATGGCCTTCGTCCTGAGCACCCATTAGAGCAGAAAGCGAAGAATCCAGGTAATGGAAAGTCGGCGCCAATAAGCTTCGATGAATATGCAAAATTTGTCAGCACTTATACCCTTGAGTACGCGGCCAAGATGAGTGGCGTAGAACCTGAAAAACTCGAAGAGATGGCCAAAGCTTATGCCGATCCATCCATCAAGGTAATGAGTTTGTGGACCATGGGCATCAACCAACATACACGTGGTGTTTGGGCAAATAATATGCTCTACAATATCCACTTATTAACGGGTAAGATCGCCACACCGGGTAACAGTCCATTCTCGCTAACAGGCCAGCCATCAGCTTGCGGAACCGCACGTGAAGTGGGTACCTTCGCTCATCGTCTGCCAGCAGATATGGTCGTGAAAAACCCTAAACACAGAGCACTATCAGAAAAGTTGTGGCAACTTCCTGAAGGCACCATACCACCAAAACCTGGCTACCATGCCGTGCTTCAGAGCCGTATGCTCAAAGATGGCAAACTTAACTGCTACTGGACCATGTGTACCAACAATATGCAGGCAGGTCCTAACATTAACGATGAAATTTACCCTGGATTCCGTAACCCAGAGAACTTTATTGTCGTGTCAGACCCCTACCCAACTGTCACTGCAATGGCTGCAGATCTTATTCTACCTACGGCAATGTGGGTGGAGAAAGAGGGCGCATACGGTAATGCCGAGCGTCGTACTCAGATGTGGCATCAACAGGTGAAAGCTCCGCAAGGGGCTAAGTCAGATCTGTGGCAGCTGGTTGAGTTCTCAAAGCGCTTCAAGGTTGCAGAAGTTTGGCCTGCTGAGTTAATCGCTAAGAAGCCTGAGTATGCCGATAAGACACTCTTTGACGTGCTATTTGCTAACGGCGAGGTCAATAAGTTCCCAACATCGGACTGTAAGGGTGAGTTAAACGAAGAGTCTGATCACTTTGGCTTCTACCTGCAAAAAGGTCTGTATGAGGAGTACGCTCAGTTTACTCGTGGTCATAAGCATGACCTTGCAGATTTCGATACCTACCATGAAACTCGCGGCCTACGTTGGCCAGTGGTGGATGGCAAAGAGACACTGCGCCGCTTCTCGAAAGGCGATCCCTACCTCAAGGCAGGTGAAGAGTTTAACTTCTACGGTAAACCGGATGGCAAAGCGGTGATTTTCGCACTGCCATTTGAACCAGCAGCAGAGGAGCCAAACGAAGAGTTTGACCTATGGATGTCAACAGGCCGAGTACTCGAACACTGGCATACAGGCTCTATGACAGCCCGAGTACCTGAGTTATATCGCGCTTACCCTGACGCCCAAATCTTTCTCCACCCAGAAGATGCCAAGGCCCGAGGCCTAAAGCGTGGAGATGAAGTCATCGTAGCCTCGCCTCGCGGTGAAGTGAAAACACGGGTCGAGACTAAAGGTCGAAACAAGCCACCGAGAGGCGTGGTATTTGTGCCATTCTTCGATGCTCGCCAGTTGGTGAATAAGCTTTTACTAGACGCGACGGATCCGCTCTCGAAAGAGACAGATTTTAAGAAGTGCCCCGTCAAAGTAATGAAAGCCTAATGTGCCTAAATAGCGGAGAACAAACGATGAAGAAATTATTCACTGCAGCGGCGCTTATCATGGCGCTGGGTGCTTGCTCTGGTCAGCAAACCAATACACAAGCTGATCCGGTCAATATTAACTCTCTAGGAAAGTCTGAGATCACAGAGGTGCGCGCCGCCGATGCGATGCCTCTCTATCCCAAACGCGGTAAGTCAATTGAGCGAGATTTTGTCCACCAGCCCCCTATGATCCCCCATAAGGCGGATTATAAGATCACCATGAAGAAAAATGGCTGTATGTCATGTCATAGCTGGGATAAAGCTGAGAAGCGTAAGGCAACGCCTATCGATATCTCACATGTTAAAGATGAGAAAGGCAGTCTGAACAATCAATATTACTCATGCTCTCAATGCCATGCTCCTATGGCTGAGAACAAGCAACCACTGGTCGAGAACACTTTTTCGAATAACTAGATGCTAGAGTAAACTGTTAATATAAAACCACCTTTTCAGGTGGTTTTATATTTTCCCGACTCTAGGCTAACAATCTTAACTACTAACATCTCCTAAAAAATAACTACTCTTTTTAAGATTAAAACCACTCTTTTTTGCTCATTTTTAAATCAAGCCTTCTGATATGTTAAATAAAACACAAGGAAGCATCAAATGAGCAACAATCAAAAAACTGAACAAAACAAAGAGCAGCTGACCGATGATGTTATACGCCTTGGTGTCGATGTTGGCGGAACCAACACCGACGCGGTATTAATTTGTGGCCATCACGTACTCGCCAGTACTAAACAAACAACCACAGACAATATTTATCAAGGAATTGAAAGTGCTGTAACAGAAGTGCTGCAACAAGCGGGTCTGAGTAGTGACAAAATTGATTTCTGTATGATAGGCACCACCCAGTTTACCAATGCGTTTGTCCAACGCCGTGAACTCAATGGAGTTGCGATTATACGGCTCGGATCACCCACAGCCAAAGCATTGCCCCCTCTAACGGGGTGGCCTCAATCCATGCTCGACAGTTTCGAACAGCAAGTTTTCATGTTTCCTGGTGGCCATCACTTCAATGGTGCGGTGAACAGCGAATTTAGCGAGGCATCCCTAGACACTGTTATTGACAGTATTTTAACCAATTCACTCACATCAGTGGCTATTAGCTCTATTTTCTCACCTGTTAATCAAGAGTTTGAGCTAAGAGCAAAACAATACTTGCAGACACATTGCCCAAATATTTCAGTAAGCATGTCACATGAAATTGGCCGAGTCGGTATTATTGAACGTGAGAACTCCACCATTATGAATGCCAGTTTAGCGAAATTAGCAGAACGTGTTGTCGACGCTTTTGAAACCTCGCTGACTAAACTCAATATCAAGGCTCCGCTCTATATTACCCAAAACGACGGAACCTTGATGACTGCTAATGCAGTGCGTCAATTCCCAGTGATGACATTCGCATCAGGCCCCACAAACTCTATGCGAGGCGCTGCATTTCTCAGTGGACAGCAAGAGGCCATTGTTGCTGATATTGGAGGTACTACAACAGATATAGGCATGTTGATACAAGGGTTTCCACGAGAGTCGAGTATGCATGTCGATATTGGTGGAGTGCGAACCAACTTTCGCATGCCTGATATTATCGCTATCGGGCTGGGAGGTGGCAGTATCTGTGACCCAGTAAAAGGCACTGTTGGCCCACAATCTGTAGGCTACCTACTAAAAGAGAAAGCTATTAGTTTTGGTGGAGATATATTAACCGCCACTGACTGCGCATTAACACGAGATCCAACCTTTATTCATGAGGCTAAACCTGAGCTCGTAAGATTAAAAGCGGCTCAACTTACGCCTATTAACCAAGCCATAAATCGGCTTATCTCCCAAGGTATCGACGAGATAAAAACCAGCCGAGTTAAAGTGCCACTGATCTTAGTCGGTGGCGGCCATATTTTAGTCCATGAAACCCCTTCCGGTATCTCAAAAATCATCCGACCACAGTATGCCGAAGTCGCGAACGCTATCGGTGCCAGCATCGGCATGGTCAGTGGTGATATCGATCAAATCTTCGATTATGACGAGCTCAATCGTAATGAGAGCCTACAACAGGCCAAAGATTTGGCCACTGAAGCAGCCATAGTCGCTGGGGCAATTCCTGACACTGTATCAATACTTGATATACAGGAGATGCCGCTAAGCTACATCAAAGGTCAAGCTACTCGAATTCGTATTCGTGCCACTGGCCAACTATTTTTAACTAGCCAGAGGGCATGCTCATGAACCTAACGCTCAATAATTTGGAAGATTATGCCCGTGGCGCTGCTTTACTCGGTGCAGGTGGTGGTGGCGATCCCTATATTGGCCGCTTACTTGCTGAAGAAGCAATTAAAACCTATGGCGCACCGCGTATTATTTCAGCCCAAGAACTCGATGATGACGCCGTCATTATCTCAGTAGCAATGATTGGTGCACCGACAGTTTTGATTGAAAAGGCCTGCTCTGGCGATGATATCGACCTGCTGATTAAGGCGATGGAAAAACGTCTAGGTAAACCCATAGATGCCTTAATGCCGATAGAGATTGGTGGTGTTAACTCTTGTTTGCCTTTGGTTGCAGCAGCACGAACTGGCCTCCCCTTAGTGAACTGCGATGGCATGGGCCGAGCCTTTCCAGGTTTAGAGATGGTGACGTTCAATGTATATGGCTGTGCAATTTCGCCTGTTGTCATGACAGATGAACACAACAATCAAGTTGTCATCGATACCAACAGCGCCGCCAAAGCTGAAAAGTTTGCTCGTAGCGTTGTCGGTGAGATGGGATTAAGCGCCATGCTCTCCTGTTATCCCCTTAACGGTAAGCAACTTAAAAAATGGGGAGTGCACGGCACCATGACCCTCGCTCTGGAGTTAGGTCAAGCCATACGTTTGGGTCGTCGCGACGATAATGCTGTGCACTCTTTACTGTCAGCCCTTAATCAAACGAGTTATTACGCCCCTGCAAGAGCCCTACTCACGGGAAAAGTTATCGATATTGAACGGGTCACAAGGGACGGATTCTCTTTCGGCCACTGTGTAGTGCAGTCGTTTGATGGAGAGCATGAGATCAATTTGAGCTTTCAAAATGAATTTCTAAGCGCTAAGAGCCAAGACAAGTTTCTCGCCACTGTACCCGACATTATAGCAGTCGTTGATAGTGAAAATGCAGAACCTATCACGGCTGAAACCATCAGGTTTGGCCAACGAGTTTGTGTTATCGCCACCAGTGTCCCTGAGCTAATGCGTACACCGCAAGCTCTAGCAGTTTTTGGCCCTCGCTGCTTTGGTTTAGACACTGACTATTTGCCGGTACCGACGAAATAATAGATTTAAAATGGAGAGATAAAATGAAAACAATATACTACCCCATACTTTTTAGCATAAGCATGATGCCTATTGGTATGCTTTGGGCGAACGCTGAAGAAACAGAAGAAAACATAGACATTCAAGGTATTGAGGTCATTCAAGTTACAGCCCGTAAACGCACTGAGTCACTGCAAGAGATCCCCGATGCAGTCACCGCCTTCAGTGAGTCAGATATCGAATCTGCCCGCATTGAACAAGTTAACGATTTCATCAATCTAACACCCAATGTGATCTTCCGAAAAACCTTCAGAGCAGGAGCCTCATTTATCACCATGAGAGGAATTACCGGTACCCAACAAGGTTTACCACCTGTTACCTACGTGGTTGATGGAGTTCAGGTCGGATCTGCTGATTTCATCAACCAAGATATGGGAGAGATTGAACGTATTGAAGTACTGCGTGGTCCACAAGGCGCCCTTTATGGTGCAGGAGCTATGGCTGGTGCCATCAATGTGATCACAAAAGCCCCCACAGAGGAACTTTCTGGAAAAATAAAAGCTCAGTATGCAGAGGGTAATGACAAGAGCGTCAGTGGCTATATAAGCGGTGGCGTTAGTGAGAACATCTTTGGCTTAGTCTCTGTTGGTGCCCGAAAATCTGATGGATTGATTGACTCATCGACTGGTGAGGATCTCGACTTTAATGATACCAAACGGATTAAAACCCGCTGGCAGTATCTTGGTGATGAATTTAGCGCCGATCTTAGATTAGGCTACGCCAGCTATGAACAGGGAGCAGTGATGCAAGATCTATTGGCAAAAGGAGAAGAGTTTGTTGATGCTCAAAAAACCGATCTAGATGACTTTTCAGGTTCAGGACCAGAACGAAGCTTTATAGGGAAAGAGAACCAAATATTTAAAGACGCCTCAATCAAGCTTGATTATGACTTCGATAATATGACATTCACTTGGATTAGCTCCTACCAAGACGCAGAGCAAGATCTAATTGGCGATCTTGATTGGAGCTCAGCTAACATATTCTTGCAAGATTTAGTCGATAACTTCGATGTCACTAGCCATGAAGTAAAACTGACTTCAAACAATGATTCCGATCTACGCTGGCTTGCAGGGGCTTACTATCAAAAACGTAATGGTCTCAATCAACTACGTATCCGACTTGAGCCAACTGTAGGTGTTATCGGAGATTCAATATTCGATCAAGTCGATGTCAAAGAGGACACCATCAAAGCTGTATTTGCACAACTTAACTATGATATTACTGATAAATTAGAGCTGACGTTAGCCGGGCGTTATGATCAGGTTGATTACCAAAGCACTCGTTTTAAAACACCTGAACAACAGGAGATAGTCCCACTTCCAGATGCTAATGGCCAGCTACAAGATACCTTAACGGAGTCTGACAGTTCTTTCCAACCAAAGGTTTCTCTCTCCTATGATATTAACAGTGATAGCATGATCTACGCGACCTATGCAAAAGGCTTTAGACCTGGGTTTTATAACTCAGGTAATCTTACAAAAGCCGAAACAACCCAAAATTTTGAAGTGGGCGGAAAATCAACCTGGTGGAACAATCGTGTTCAAATAAATGGTGCAATTTTCTACATTGATTACTCCGAACAGCAGTTATCCTTCATCATTGCGACTCCCCCATTTAGGCAAACCTCAAATATAGACCAAACAGAGATCCGCGGTTTGGAACTAGAAACGGTTGTCATGTTAAGCGAAGATCTTAGATTTAATGCTGCATGGGGTTATACCGACTCAAAAGTAAAAGACACAGGGCAAAGGGCACCAGCTACCCCGAAGTATACTTTGAACCTTGGGCTCAACTATCAAAAAGAGCTAGGCAGAGATTGGCTTTTAAATACCCGTTTAGATTATCGAGCACAAGGAGATTTTTTTCTTGGAACAACGCAACAACCTTTGGAGGTTGGTGCTAAACAGTTCGTCAACCTGAGTGCTGCATTGGAATGGCAAGATTGGCGATTTACACTCTACGGAGAAAACATCACCGATGAGTACAGCACAACCAACGCCTCTTATGTTAATGGGTTACTGGGTACCGTAACAGGCATTATTCGAGCTTATACTCCTGGCCGTCAAATTGGTGCATCTGTCGAATATAAATTCTAAAAGACCTTTGCTTTATCAAAAACAAGGATGTTTTTCCCTTTCTGGAAGCTAATATTGATTGCCATTATGCTTCCAGCTTTTTATTCTTCAGGCAGGTTTTCTGCCAACACAGCCACAGCCAACTTGCGGCTCTTAACTCCAAGTTTTCGATAAACATTTTTCAAATGAAACTTTACTGTTTGTTCTGAAATATCCAGCTCAATTGCTATCTCTTTATTTCTACGTTGCTGAGAAACAAGGGCCATAATTGCCGATTCTTTAATAGATAGTAATCGACTTCCCTCCTCCTTTTTAGGCTCTAGAATCAAACGCGTTCTATTATGCCTATTCAATATTTCGGTCACTCTATCTTTAGAGATCCAACTCCGTAGCTGCCAAATCAATTGCAGAAATCCGCTATCTTCGACAATGGCTATCTCTTGGGACAATTTAGTTTCATCATCTCGATTAATCGCTAACATCAAACGACATTGACACGCTAATAAGGTATGTTTTTGTGACTCTGAAAAGAGCAGCGCTTGTTCTAATCGTTTATTCGACAGGCTGCCTAACAACATCTCTAACTCAAGGTGTAGTTGCTGCAAGCGCCAAGGTAAAGAACTAGGCTGTTTTGGCAATGGAGAGATGTATGCAGCAAATTTATCTTCTATCTGTGACTGACTGACTAATGCTAAACGCGCTAGATAATTCAGCAGTATATCTAAATGAGCTAAGCGATGTTTTTGACTATGCTCTCCTGCCAACCTTAACCACTGTACCAATGATTCCGGCTTATTATGATGTAATGCGGTTTTAGCGGCTAGAGCATAAACAGCAGCATAAAGGTCAAACCAAGCTTCACTATGATTTACTTCACGTACTAATTTATCCATCACAGTTAATGAAGGGATCAGCCCCTTATAAAAAGCCAATTCACGCTTTACAGCAAACATAGCAACTCGAATGCTCTTATCTTGACTAAATAAACGCTGAACTCGACTTGAAACCCTTGTTAAATATCTTGAGCTAGACTCCGCATCCATCTTCAACATGGAGATATGAGATTGGTGAATATCCAGAAATGCTTCACCATAATCTGCATCTAACTCCTTTTGATAATAAGCTCGAGTAGCCAATAAATACTGCTCAGCCTCTTCAACTCCTCCCTGCTGGATTGCAATTAAAAGCAGAATATTATTGATAAGAGCACCAGCAAAAGCACTAAGTCCATCATGGTTAGGTAGATGTTCACCTTTAAGTATTACTGGACTATCACCCTGCAAACGAATGAAAAACTCTCGCTGGTTTTGACTTAAATTTAACCCTTCATAAAGACATACAAACGCGTCAGCCACTGACCAATCAAATGAATCTTGATGATAGTGACGATTGATCAGCTTTCTGGCTTTATCAACCTCACCTCGCTTTAAACTTACAATACAAGCAAGCCACGCGACCTCATCAAAGGCAAACCACTCTTGAGTGGAAAATTGCTGCAATATGAGCTCTAAATTCCCTAAACCGTGACGGATCCACTGCAGTAGTCCTCCTTGTTGCCTCAGCAAAGACACAGCGAGCTTCACCTCACCACAGGCCATCATAAGGCCAATAGCATTAACAATATCACCTTGTGAAGTATATCGTTTTGCCAGTGCCTGATAGGCGAGTAGAGACGCAGTGGTATCCTCTCTAAGACAGAGTTTTTGCAACGGTTCTCGTACAACAGGCAATAAAGTCCATTCGGTTTCTGACTTTACATGTAAACCTGAGAATGAGCGTTCAAGTAGTTCACTTATTAACAACTGTTCAGGCTCTATGAAAAGTCGCTTAGGTAACTGAGAGTTAATACAGAGTAAACGAACATTGGAGCTATCTTGCTCGCTTAACCCCTCTAAGATCTCCTGCAAGAGCAGTTGCCCCAAAATAGGATGCAGCACTAAGTGCTGGTGAAGTTCAGCTATGGAGCAAGAGGAGGGAGATAGTGATATAGCAAGATTCACTAAAAAAGGATGCCCCAGTGTCATACTAAAAATTTGAGAGGGGGGGATCAGGCTATCTGAAGAGGTGATAGAGACAATATCACTATAGGACAAAGCCAGTTTTTCAGATCCTAATAACGTACACGTTTGTAATAGGTGAGCAGGTAAACGATTGAAAGAATTTATACCACGACCAGCAAGAACCAAACGACACGATTTTGAGATAAGCAAAACAAAAACTTCTTGCCAGTGTGCTGATTCGACTAGATCCCAGTCGTCAAGGTATACAGTGGTATCGGGGGTCACTTCCTCTAGGATTGATTCAACTTGCCTTTGCCACTGCTCATCTGCGCCATTAATGTAATAGCTTAGCGACGAGCTATTATCTTGATGTTGCAATATCAAGGTCGTTTTTCCAAACCCCACAGGCGCTACCAATAGAGCTGTATTCTCTGAAGATTTCAGCAATGCATCCTCAAGTAACTTTGCTCTTAAAATAACACTGTTCTGGCTCATCATTACCCGGTTCAAAGAAGGTGTCTAAATATATAATTAAACACTAATGGTCAGTCTAAAGTCAGTCAACTCCAGATAAAAATAGCTATAAACCCAGACTGTAAAAATTATTCATTACGTCGAATGTGGCATTCATATTTGACAAAGAATAATAATTTATCAACTAACTGGATTAATTCGACATTTAATATAAAACCACCTTTCAGGTGGCTTTATATTAAGACACCTTGATGATTATCACTTGCAACCTAAGCTCTCAAACTCTTCTGTCGACATATACTCTGTAGTTGGCAGATAATCTCCCATTACGGCGTATTCATCGCCTGGCGTTGAAGTATTTTGAATAGCTTGGTGAAAATCCTCTTTCGGCAGCATATTTCTGACAATAAGCAGCGCCTCATTCAAGCGGTTCTCTCCTCCCTCAATCACACGCCCAAATCCATCACCTTGCTCAGTCCAAGGCAGGTAGTTATGCCCGCATTCATTAGTCGCATTAATCGGTTTATCGGCTAATAGACTCGTCACAACAGTGAAGTAACCATCCTCATCCACCGTTAACTCCTCATCAAACAGACAAGCGGTAACAGCCTGAGAGTAATACTCATTTTGGCATATAGACCAGTATCTTAACTGAGAGTCACTCTCATCATAAGTTGGCACTGATATTAACGTTTTAGGAATAGAGGGGAGCTTTCCTCTCGTCACTGCCACCGCACCAAAATCATTATTCAGAAATGTACTGACATATTGATTATCGGCATTGGCATAGAAGGTCACCTGCCGCTCAGGCATACCGTCACAGCGACCTAAGAAGGCGCATTGAAAACCAAATGTGCCATTATAAGCCGCTCTCCAAACAGCAGGGTTCTGGGCAGGTTCTACCGCTGGGTTAGCCCTTACCTGCTGATAAGTTTGTGCAGGAACTAGAGGAATAGATAAGTTATCAGCATCAACCTGCAGAGCACTACACGCTTGCTCACCCACGAGCACCTCTCCTGATTCAAGGGTCAATTCAACAGCAGGAAGCGGGACATCTCCAAGCCCATCACGGCCCTCATCGGTGACATAGATGCGATAAAGAAGTACCGATTTATCACCTGCTCCAACATAATCATAGAGAGTATTTGGGGCCTCCTCTCCATCAGGCTCACCTTGGGCTATCTCAATGGTGAAATCTCTTGGGCTAAGTTGACGCTCAGCTCCCTGCAGATAAGGATTAAATGATCCAAGATCTGGCACTATGTTCTGATCGGTTAAAGATGATGCCGGAGAGGTATCTAGGCGATAACTGTTTAGCGACATGTACCTAGCATGGGGATATTGGCCATTGAGTGTCAACTTAGCACCACTAGGCAGTTTGTAGCCCGCATGCCAGTAGTTAGCACCAGTATCTGGGTAAGCAAAGTTACGATCGGGATGATCAATATTGTAAGGCCCAACCCAAAAGCATGGACTCGGTGTCACCTCCTTTTGAACCACCTCTTGAGTGTCATCATCACAACCACTAAGCAGCACTGCAGACAAAGAAGCGCAGATAACAGCAAGTGTGAAGCGCTTTCCTCCTAACCAATTTAAGCTATTCATATCCATACACCCTTCCCCATCTATTTATCATTTTTATTAAGCTTGCCGCCTGCAGGTACGATTAAATCAGCACTTTGTTAAAACTATCTGAGCGGGTTTGAGATCAAGCCTGTTTATTTGTAACCTAGCTTATCTAGGAGTGAATTAATGGTTACATCGGGACAGATTTATGACTTTAGAAGACAAGTTAACAGTACCGACTGAGGCAACCACCCTATCTTCTTGGGCTCTTGCCATCTGCCGAACCATAGACAGTTACGGCGTCGAAAGTGGCGAATTACTGCAGCAAGTTGGTATTAACCCCACACTACTTCAAGACCCCAATGCTCGCATACCAACAAAGCTCGTCACACAACTTTGGCAACTGGCAGTGGTGACGACCGGAGATGAATCCATAGGACTAAAGGTGGCTAATTTTGTTCAGCCAACCAGTTTTAATGCTTTAAGCTTTTCGCTGCTAGTCAGTGAGTCACTACTTGATGCTTGGGAGCGGGTAAAACGCTACTATGAGATCATCAGCAATGTGCTAGAGATGAAAATCGAGAGAGGCGAAAAAGAGTCCGCACTCTGCTTTATTCGTTTACCCGAAAAACACTATGCCGATGAGGCGATAGATGCCTTTATGGCAACAAACCTCTCTATATCGCGACAGATAAGTCATGGGCAACTGCAACCAAGTAAGCTCGAACTTGAGCGAGCCACTCCCATAAACCTTAGCCCCTTTCACTCGCTGTTTCTCTGTCCAATCGAATTCAATTCTGATGGTAATCGTATCTACTTTACCAATGAAGCACTTAACATCCCATTTCCCTCAGCTAATAGGGCGCTAGCACTGAAAAATGATCTTGCCGTTGAGGAGTACCTAGCTCAGCTCTCGGCTCAATCCTTCAGCAGCAAGGTTGCTAAAGAGATAGTTATCGCCATGAGCCTAGGTAACCCAGAGCGAGAAAGCATAGCTAAAACATTCCATATGAGCAGTCGAAACCTCCAGAGAAAGCTAAAACATGAGCAGACCAGCTTCAGTGAACTGTTAGATTCCATCCGTAAGGATCTTGCATTGAAATACATACTCAATTCTGAAGTTGCAATTATTGAGATATCTTTTCGATTAGGCTTCAAAGACCCAAGTAATTTTACCCGTGCATTTAAACGCTGGTACCAGAAATCTCCCCTCCAATACCGTAAACAGAAATAACTTTTAGTCTCTACGCCATAAGGTGTTTATTTAATAACCACCTCGTTCAACAATCGATATTATGACTATTGCTATCTCATCGAATTAAGGTAATTTGATTAAAACGCCAATTAAGGAGCCTTATATGAAACAAGGTAAGCACGATCCGCAACTGTTAAAACTCGCGATGGAGATTGGTGTAGGCTATGCAAAGAAGAGAGGATTCGCCGACTTCGACAAGGGGATCTCACCTAAAGATAAGGTAGAGTGCATCTACCGTTTACTAGTGACAGATAAGCTTATTCAACCTCTGGCAAAAGATAAAGAAGATGGGCCAAATATGAAACATAAACTGATTTTATGGATCACTCGTCAACTGCCCGCGGATCATGAGCTACTAAACTAATAACTAAATATAAAATGGGAGTGAATTGCCATAGTTCTTCGATATAGCACCACTCCTTCAACGCTTAATGCTTAGAGCTTTTATCGAGTTTTGTTAGCTTAAATTTTGAGCCGACAACTCTGGCTGATAGATACTGTACTGGTTCCTTCCTGCTTGTTTTGACTGATACATGGCTAGATCTGCTACCGTCAATAAACGCTCTAAATCACGACCATGTTGAGGGTAGACTGAGATACCAACACTGGCTCCCATCTCTATTGTCACATCATCAGATAAAGAGAAGTTTTGGCTCATTGTCATAACCAGTTTTTCCCCCAAAGACGCTATTGCAGCTTCGCCCCTATCCTCAAGTCGGCTTGTGTCAAAATAGCAGCCAACAACAAACTCATCGCCTCCCCAGCGAATGCAGATATCATCATTTCTAAATACAGACATTAACCGCTTACCAACCTCAACTAGCACCGAATCTCCCGCTTCATGGCCATGGATATCATTAACGGCTTTAAACTTATCCAGATCGATATTCAGAATCACAGCCATCTCACTGTTCTCACTTGCTCTATTGAACAAAGACCTCAATAACCGCTCACCAGCACGTCTATTTTTCAAATGAGTTAGTGCATCATGATCGGCCTCAAAGCGTGTACTCACCTCTCTCTCCGTTCGCTCTGTCACATCATACATTAAGACTTCGATGATCAGCCCACTCTCCTTATCGCAGTCCATCACTTTTGAAAATAAGCAGTGTACCCAACAGTCACGACTATCGGCCTGAGTTTTCAACTTTAAATCCAGAGCAACTGTGTCCAAATTATTGTCATGTCTGATTTTTAAAAGAAACGCCTCCAACTGCTCTTGATTATGAAACCAATCAGTTAGCTTTAAGCCTATCGCATCTGAAATTGAGTGGGTTTTTAAAAGAATACTCTGAAAGGCTGGATTGGCAGTAACGAGCAAGTTGTTGCCATCGATTAAACAGATCCCCGCACTTGCCTGTTCAAAGATCAGCCTAAACTTCTTCTCCAACACCTCTGTTTTCTCCCTCATATCTCGCTCTGACTCAATTGAGCTATTCAATGAAGAGATAAGTCGGTTTATCCCTTTAGCAAGACTGCCAATCTCATCACCGTGATGGAATCTAGGAACCTTAATCTCTATATCTTTTCCTGGCTCTACCTCTTCAAATTTATCGGTGATCTCATTAAGTGGGGAGGTTAAAGTTTGATGTACAATAAGAGAAACAAGCAGGGCTGTTGTGACCGTTAACAAAGCTAGCATCTGAGCTTGATTCACCGCTGAGCCTTTAGCGTTATAGTTAATATACACCTCATCGGCTAACAGCCTTAACTCACCTATCTGCTCTGCCTCGTTAAAGGGGTGAAATAGCTTAATCTGCTCAACATGGTCTAAATTTAAGAGTGACCCAGAACCTGAGTCCAGAGAAAAACCTGCAACACTCACCAGCTCAACAGCAGCAACAAGATCATTCATCGCCAAACCAGTGAGAATCTCTTTAGCCAACTCCTGATCTTGGACATAAACAGCAATTGTCGCTGTCTTCTCGACCGTTTTGACTAGCTGATGAATGTCTGCTCTGGCTCGCTCTTGAATTCTAGCCACTTCACCAAAATAAAAGGCGAAGGAGCTTAAAGCTGCGATAATTGCAGCTCCTACAGCAATAGCTGCTGCCACTTTAAAATAGAGCTTGCGGCTAAAACGTCTCAAAGCGGTAAACCACCTTCAAACCTTCTGTTAAGTCTTGACTGGAGATATAACCAATCGCCAAGTCTGTTTGCTGGATCTGTGTAATTAATGCCTCTGGTGAATCCGCTTCCTCAGGAGGAACACTTCTGCCAGAGAAGAGTAGTCGTGCCCAATAAGCATTCACCTGTGCCTCAGTTCTATTCACCAGCAATTTATAAAATTGTCCTTTGGTTTTTGACTTAGATGCTAGATCAAATACTCTAGCTTTATCACCATTTGGAAAGGTGACATAACGGCCCATAAAGAGATCCACCACTTCACCCTTTGTGAGGGATTCAACCCGACTCCCCTCACTGACCACAACCAGTAGCTCTTCAGCTACCACAGTAGGCAATAAGCAGATCAGAGTGAGTAACACCATTAAGAGTTTCATAGGCTAAAAATAAAGCTGAAGTTGAGTGAAAAGAGATTGATGTTTTCATCCTGAAGTTGCGGCATTGAATTGGGTTTAGTCCATAAGACATTACCCGCCATATCAACCTTTGTATGATCCCATTGAAACTTCAGGCTAGTGTTAGGGTACAGATCCCATCTGACACCTAAACTGTAAGTTCTTTGTTCACCTCTTACCGCATTCACAGCAAACTGTGAACCTTGATATAATCCATTGATCTGACCAACGACTTCAGGGGGAAGCAGCTGCGTAGGAACCTGAGGCGATTTAAACGATATAGGGTCATCAACGTTATTTAAGTAGGAAGCTACAGAGTAAAAAGTAAGATTATCAAAACGATACCCAACACTTAAATAACCAGTATAGTAAGGTGGAACAATTCCCCAATCAGATTCAGTTAAACTAAACTCAGACTGAACAACCCATCTATCGCTGTCATATTGCAAACCTAATGCATAATATTGAATTCCTTTTTTAGGCCCATCTAATACATTAGAGATGCTAGCAGCATCAGGCCAAAGCTGAGGTGGCAGCGCTCTGAGCCCCTCCACAAGATTTTGAGTGACAAAATCAACCTCATCAACTTCAGCATCGGTTATCGCTAACCTAAATAACCATGGAGCCTGAGTAAATATCGAACTAAAAACGACAACATTCTTAAGATCAATTTCAAATTGATTGGCGTTTGCGCTCAGTACCGAGTGAGACCGACCATAAGCTAACTTATTCTCCCACACGCCATCGCCCAAATTAGCAACATAGCTGACGTCAACACCATCAATTTTAGCTATTGAGGTAGAGAGCTCATAAAATTCAGTAATAGGCCTAGCCCATAGATAGGCATAACCTACATTTCTATATTCTGAGAGCATATAAAGATCAGAGCTAGTCCGCCCAACCCTTAATGCCCAGTTACGACTCGGTCGATAACGCAGAAACAGCAACTCCAGACTATCTATCGCTTCACTGCTTATTCTATCTTTAATAACCACTTGAGCCACGGCATCAAAACGCTTAGGAAGCCTTGCGTTGAGTTGTAAACCTATCAGGGAGTCGGCATTAAATGAGTAGGTATTACTGGCAGGTTTTACAGTTAATTCACTATGGAATTTAAGCGCATCACTACTGTTATGCACCACTCCTAATGTCCCGAAACCGCTAAAAGTCAGGTCGAACTCAGACTCTTCAGCTTGGAGTGAATGAATAGATGTTAGAGATAACGCCAGAGATAAAGAGAGTATCCATCCCCTAGCTAACCATACCTTTGCAATATAAGATTTGATATTCATCCCCTACTTTCATTCACTCAAGATCTGCAACACTCAAATTCAAACTTTCACCACCTCTATTAAACGTAGAACATCTACCTCTAAATCAGCAATGTATGAAGCTAAATAGTTTAATGCTGATTGGTATAAAAGCTCATTGGGATTATTCACAGGGTAAACTGGGGAAGCTGAAAACAAAAAAGCAGCGATGAGAAGGTATCTCAACCGCTGCTTCCATTTAGTCAGCTTTTACTATTTAAGCTGTCTCTTTTTTCCAGCCCAATCTTTTCTCAATTGAGTCGATCATCGCTGAAGCAACGTCGATCCCCGTTGCAGTCTCGATGCCTTCAAGTCCAGGTGAAGAGTTAATCTCTAGCAACAAAGGACCTTTACTTGAGCGGATGATATCAACACCGGCAACTTCTAACCCCATGGTTTTAGCTGCTTTAATCGCAAGCTTTCTCTCCTCAGGAGAGATCTGAACCAATGAAGCTGTGCCACCTTGATGGATATTAGCTCTAAACTCACCCGGCGCCGCAGTACGCTCAATCGACGCAACAATTTTGCCATCGATAACAAAACAGCGTAAATCTTTACCTTGTGCTTCCTTAATAAACTCCTGAACCAACAGGTTAGCCTTCAGAGATTTAAATGCATTGATCACACTCTCTGCCGCTTTTCGGGTTTCAGCAAGCACAACACCTTTACCTTGAGTTCCCTCAAGCAGCTTAACAATCAGCGGAGCCCCACCAACCATATCAATCAGATCGGTTGTGTCCGCTGGTGAGTTTGCAAAACCGCTAGTTGGGATATCTAAGTTATTCTTCTGCAATAACTGCAGAGAAAACAGCTTATCTCTAGAGCGAGTGATCGCTTCAGAGGTGTTCAATGCCATCACACCTAAACTCTCAAAGTGACGAGTTAGTGCGCAGCCGTAAAACGTCATACTTGGACGAATACGTGGAATAACAGCATCAAGATCATTTAAGATCCGACCATCACGGTAGTGCACCTCAGGTTGAGATGCATCTAACTTCATATAGCACTGCTTTACATTAAGGAAGTACATTTCGTGGCCACGTTGCTGGCCAGCTTCAATAATGCGCTGGTTACTGTATAAGTTTGGATTACTTGCCAGTAATCCTATTTTAAGACCACTTCGAGGAACCTCTACATGGCCATATAGCTCTTTAGCTTCATCGTCGCTCATCTCACCTAAACAGCAAGTGCTCGAAGGATCGACTAAGATCTTACTGCCCATAGCTTCACGACCCAGCAACATGCGATAGCCCATGTTGGCACGGTTAGTCAAAGTCAGCTCAATCTCCCAACTCTGCTCACCAAGTTGTAGCTGTTCGCGTACAACATAGCGCTTTTCTGTTTCGCCATTTGAACTCTTGATCACACGACGATCGATAAGTTTTGACTCACACAGTAGGGCAACTTTACGGCCACCCTGTAGAGGGTGAACTTCGTAACTCACCCAAGTGCCATCTTCGCGCTTAGAGGTTGAGATATTGATTGCGTGGATAGATGATGTTTTAGCTCCGGAATCGACACGGGCCTTAATCGCTTTAATACCTAAACCAGGTAAAGCGCACCACTCTTCACTACCGACAATGATTTTATTACTCATATTTTTTGCTACATGAATAGATTAATTAAAACGAGAAAGTACACCTGTTTTCTATTTTTACAAAGATATTATTTCTAATATATTTAAACCCACTATTTTCATATAGTTAGCCAATTAAACATACCTAAAAATCTAGCTTACTCATTACTTTTTCTATTGCTGACACTTTTTTTTGCTCTAAAAACGACCAATTTCATCAACTACAGACAAAAAAATACCTATCAAAGTGATAGGTATTTTTATTAGTTAATACTTAAGTTGCAGCTAATTTAACCAAAGTTAAGCCCGCTAAACTATGCCAACTTAAGCTTAAGCATCAACAGGCGATACAACAAACAACAGATCACCTTGTGAGACTTGCTGACCATTGCTGTTTAGCACTCGTTCGATGCGATATTTCTTATCTTCAGGATAAAGCACAGCATCTTTACGGTTATAACCAGCTAGGTTCAATTGAGAGAACATCTTCATCGCTTCGGTCAGCGCTAAAGTCTGATCCGCAGTGACAATGTCACCCTCTTTAACAAAATCAGCTTCACCAGGCGCAGGAGAGGTGTAGAAGATACCTGCACCTTGTGCCATCACTTTAAGCTCATTACTCTCACCAACACGCAGTGATGCAGTATCAACACCCACAGTTTCTGCCGCCGCTTCCATCTCTGCAATCAGTTCAGGAATATCCAGCTCAGCCATCAAACGAGGTAGGTAGTTAGTGTCATACACACCTTCGTTGAATGTACCGTCTTTTAAGATACGGGTCAGTAGTGGGATATTGGTTGCAATGCCCTTAATAACCACACTGTTGGCTAAGTAGTCATGCAGCTTAGTGATCACATCTTCACGGCTTTCACCACGACAGATTATCTGCGCGATTAAGCTATCGTAGTATGGTGATACCTCTTTACCTTCGCCAGCAATAGAGATGATCTCGATATCATCACGCTCTGGCATCTGGTACTCAGTGATCAAACCAGGATGTGGTAGCAGCTGTAAAATACCATTGCTATCCAGTGCCGCTTTCTCAGCCGTCACACGCACTTCAATCGCATAGCCTTTATCTTGTGGCTCTAAGTCTTCAATTGAACGACCGGCAGCGATATCAAAACCAGCACTTACGATGTCGATGCAAGAGGTCGCTTCAGTTACTGGATGTTCAACCTGTAGTCGAGTGTTCATCTCCATAAAGTAGACTTCATTCGCGTCTAAGTTATAGATGAATTCAACAGTACCAGCACCCATGTAATCAGTCGCGTTACCTAGTGCACGAGTATATTCAAGTACCTTCTCTTTCAGCTCTTCAGGCAACATAGTCGAGCCTGACTCTTCAACAACCTTCTGGTTATTACGCTGAACTGAACAGTCACGAATACCCAATACCTTAGTGTTACCAAACTGGTCACGAAGCAACTGAACTTCGATGTGACGCAGTGAAGTGACATATTTTTCAAGGTAGAGATCACCATTACCAAATGCTGCTGCAGCTTCGGTAGAGGTCTGTTGGAACAGGCTTATCATGTCACCTGGGCGTTCAACAACCTGAATACCTTTACCGCCACCACCTTGTACCGCTTTAAGCAGTACAGGATAACCAATCTCATTGGCCACATTTACCGCTTGCTCAGCATTAGTCAGGATACCGTGACTACCAGGAACAACTGGAACACCATTCGCTTGAGAGGTCTTAATTGCGTTCGATTTGTTACCCATGGTCGTCATCGAGTGAACACTTGGTCCAACGAAGTTAACACCATTGTTAACACACAAGGCAGCAAACTGCGGGCTCTCAGAGAGGAATCCAATACCTGGGTGAAGTGCATCTACATTCTCATATTCAGCAACTTTAAGTACTGAGTATGCGTTTAGGTAACTCTCATCTGAAGTGTTACCACCGATACAAACAAGCTTATCGTGATCTTTAAGCATATCGGCAGGTACCGAGGTCATATCAGGATCCGATGCAACCAGTACGACATTGATGTCGTTGTCGTGTGCCTTACGGATAAGTTTAACCGCAGTACAACCACGAGCATGAACCAGAACCTTATTGATAGGCTTCATTAGCTGACGAGGATCGTCTTGGACAATCTCTTCATCGGCCACCAACATCTCAGGCACTAAGGTTGATAGCGCTTTGGTGATCACCTCTTCAATCTTAGCCGTTGGTTTAGGCATAAGCGGATCAATTCCCGCTAGCTGCTCATCAATGGTGTCACTAAACGGGTTAGTAACCAGCGCATTCATCGCACCTGGCACTTTTGACAAATAGTTAGACAGAGTCGCTGTCGATGGCAGGTACGCAGGAACAACCATTTGACCAGCAAACGGCATGTTAGTACCAGACAGGTAGTAAGTTTGCACAAGTGGGTGAGTCACAAAACTCGCCTGAGCACCACCAGTACAGTCACCATAACCAAACATCAGAACTGGAAGCTCATTGTCACGAATAAAGCGTGTGATACGATCGTTAACCACAGCCATAGAGAACAGTGCCGCAGCGCCCTCTTTCGTCTGCATACCGCCAGAGCTAATAAAACAGATAACAGGTAGCTTACGCTTAGCACACTCAATTAGCAGTGCAGAGAACTTCTCGGCACTGGCCATATCAAATGCACCCGCCTGGAATGCAGTGTTTGATACCGCAACACCGACTTTCATCTGCTGACCATCTTGCTCAAAATCAGCCATACCTGTGATAAGACCACAAGGACGGATACCTTTATCGAGTGCATCTTCGATAGAGAGTCTAAAACCTGGGAAGTTAAGCAAGTTGGCAGACATCTTGTCGCCATTAAACTCTTCGAAGTCGGTGAAGAACTTGTTGGTGATATTTTCCCAACTCATCTTACCGCTGCGCTTCTCATCACGTAGCACTTTCTGGATCAACAGATCCTGATAGCCCATGGTGAGACGGTTCCAGAAATCTTTACGACGACCGATACGCACAGGGTTGATTGCACCTGTGTACTCATTGTCTTCGCTTTCACTGTCGAAATACTCAGGCAGTAAGCGCTCAAAGAAGTAGGTCAAGATAACGAACAGACTGTCATTTAACTGAGGGAAACCAACACTCTTCCACTGCTCAGTTTTAGTTAGCAGCTCAGCACGGTTTGACTGAGACATAAAGAACTTCAGCCACTTGTAGAACTTACCTTTATCGTTAGCCGTATCTTGAGTCGAAATCGCACGGTCAATAGAGTCATGAAGCAAGTTATCGACAGATGCACGAGACAAGCTCTTAGACATCATTGCTTCCTTAGCGATTGACGCTAGGTTACCCACAACATTGTCATAAAGTGCGTTAAAGATAAGGATGTTGTAACACTGCCAGATAAAGTCTTCACGAAGCTCATCGTGAATAACCACATCAAGTACAGTCAGCTGGTTCAGCTCAGGCCAATCGGCTTGAGTGACTTCTGGTGGCAAGGTTTCAAGGTACTGAATAAGCCCTTTAAAGTTGTTCTCAGCGTTGCCTTTCCAGCGGTGGTATAAAGACCAACCGATGTTAAATAACAGCGCCTTACGTGCTTTTTTGTAGTTCTCTTTTGGTTCACCCAAAATCAAACGAGTTAGCATATTACGCTCTGTAGAAACCTCATCACGCTTAGCGGTGAAGTTGCCCCACAGCTTATTTAGCTCTTCATCGTAAACCAGTTTATCTGGGCTTGATAACCAAGACTGAAAGACACGATCTTGCTCCTGCTGAATACGAGCCAGCAGATCACCTTCAGGTACGCTGACCTTAGACAGACGACCATACTGTTCTTGAGAGATAGAGTGAATACGGCTACGTAGCGTCAGGTAACGCAAGTAACGATATGCACTACCAAACAGGTTAAGGTGCATAGTCGGGTTATTCGCTACAGCCAGCTCAGCATGATCCTCTAGCGCCGCTAGGTTTTTAGAGGGACTTAGGAAGCGGCTTAGACTGCGGTCATAGTGTTCACGCAGGTCGTCAGACTCACGCACAAACTGAATAGCAGCCTGCTCAACAGCTTCAACACTGCTAATGATTGCACGACGTAGATTATGTTGACGCTCATCTTTATCAGATGGAGAGAAATCGATGATGCCGTCGATACAACCAGATGTGTATAGCTCTTCAGGTGATACACCAACAGATTTTGCACACTCCTGCCAAGAGAGGTTGTACTTACGAGCAATGCTCTGCAAACCCTGTGGCTGAATGGTGTTGAAGATACCATCACGCAATGAAAGTAGAATGTTAGCTGCTGCTAATGGGATAGCGCCACCTGAGTAACCAGCACCAATCACGATACCGACTGTCGGTACGTCAACGTTAGCACTTTCAGCAATCGCTTTAGAGATGCTGTGCGCTTGGTTCTGGCTATTGGCAATCTCACCAGCATCCGCACCGGGGGTGTCGATAAGGTAGATAATTGGCATCGCCAATTCAGCATACTGACGGATAGCCTTACAAGCTGCGAGGTGGTGCTCTGGCAACCAAGCGCCATTACCCGTTGTACGCTCTTGGGCGATAAAGCCTAAGCGGCGGGTACGCGTTCCGAAATTAAGTTCAATTTCAGCACTGTAAAATGGACCCATATGGGTTTCGGCAATCAACTTGCCTTTTAGGTCAGCAATGACGCGCTTAGCGCCAAGGCGGCTCTTATCCAATGTAGGTTGGATCACGCGAGCGACATAACCATCTACATCTAGCTGCTCCAGTTCTTTAAGATTTGACTGGATAGCTTCGTCATCTAAGAGACCTTTAATCTCTTCAGATAAACTCTGTTTACTGTGCTCAGGAAACAGTGAAAAGTCTTGTGACAGGTGCTCAGCTTTCAGAAAAAGCGGATCGGCTGATTGAGCTTGAGTCATGTTTGTGGGCTTATTGTTGCTGGTCATCAATTGATCCTCTGCTTAGCCTCTAAAATTTTTAGCTAATAAATATAACTTTGTTAAGGTGTCAAATACCATTAAACTAGCTTAGACGCTTTGTTCCATATTTGAGACAGTGACTAAAATATGCCAGATCTTAACGGTATGATGCTGTTTGCAGCGGTTGTTAGAGCCAAAGGCTTCTCTCAAGCCGCCCGTGAAATTGGCATGCCAAAATCAACCATAAGTCGTAAGGTTGCTCAATTAGAGGAGCAACTTGGAGTCAGATTACTGCAGCGAGACACTCGAAATTTGAGTCTCACTCAGGTGGGTGCACTCTTTTTTCAGCACTGTACTAGCATCAGTGATGAGATTGAAGCAGCTAAGGCCACCATTGAAAATACCCATAATGATGTATCTGGGTCATTAAGAGTCGCGATCCCTGTCTCATTCAGTCAGGAGCTGATTGCCAACTTGTGCAGTAGTTTTATGCGTCTTTACCCAAATATCGAATTAGATGTGCAGTTTACTGACAGAGAGGTGGGGCTGGTAGGTGAAGGTTACGACATTGCGATTAAGTATGGGCCGCTGCAATCATCCGATCTGGTGGCGCGCTTACTTCTGGAGCGACAGCCTATTTTGGTCGCCAGTCCAGGTTACCTTAAAGCCAACGGCACACCTGCAACACCACAGGAGTTGATGGAGCATAGCGGGATCTTATTGGGTACTTCTCGCTCGGCACCTATCTGGCCTCTAGGTAAAGGCGCTAGAAAAACCATGGTCAGCTTTAAGCGTAAAGTCAGGGTCAATAGTGCAGTCATGGTCAAGCAGTTAGTTCTGGATGATTTTGGCATCGCCATGCTATCTAATTCTGTGTGTAAAAATGAGCTAGCCAGTGGCTCACTGGTTCCCCTATTGCAAGAGTGGCCAATTGAGCCAATTAAGGTCTATGGAGTCTATTCCAGCAGGCGACAGCTGGCTGCTAATATCAGTGTTTTTCTCGACTTTTTTACCAAACGTTTCAATAGCCATGAGTCACTGCAGTCGTTAATGATGTAATACTGCTCCTATAAACATAGCTATCCCATAGATAGCAGATACAAAAAAGACGCAACAAACTAGTGCGCCTGAGACGAAAATGCCAAAGTCTCTAAAAACGATATGGGAAGCGTAAACTCACCTGATAATCGGGAGAGTCTTCAGTTAAACCAGCACCAATATTAGTCACCATTGAGAGTGAGTCACTCAATGCCAGTGTCGCCCCGATACCTAAGGTCGCAGTATTCGTATCTGAGCGCGGAATATCTTCCCAAGCAAATCCTTGCGTCCTCTGTTTTGTTTTAGAGTAAAACCTTTGATTAAAACTCATGCCTAAACTCATCTTCTCCGACACGGCAAAGGCTAGACCTACGCTGTAGTCGATATAATCCCCCAGATCTATCTCACCGGGAGAGTTCCCCTCAAGTCCTGACAGATCACCAAACTCACCCGGCAGAGACCAACCGTAATTGAGGTTGAAGAAGACGATGGCAGGATCATAGGTCTTAGCAATACTAAACCCTGTGGAGATCCCCCACACTCCTGACCCTGTAGCTATCTCAGTTGGATAAGTTAAATTGGCTGTTGGAGATGACGCTAGCGGAATACCAAAAGGGTGTTTCCCAGTAGGCGCCTTAACCCTGACATTCCACACCAAATCTGGCCAGCCACTCCCCTCTTTGACTAAACGATAGTAAGCCGCAACGCTCATATCACCAATCTCACCACCATCAGTTTCTGCGGTCTCGTAGCGCTGACTTGAGTTCCCCTCGCCAACAGAGTCATATTGATTCCAGCGATACATAACGGGAATATTCATCTCAAACTGCCAACGATCTGTTGCGCTATAACGAGTCACCAGATCCATCTGTATCGTATTGGAACGGATCCTGTCTAAATTAAGGTTGCCAAGAAAGATCGCATCTAGCGCCAGAAATCCCCTTAATACCAGATCTTTTCGGCTGTAGTAACTGTAAGTAAATGAGGTCTCAACAGTGAGAGGACGGTCAAACACATTATGGGCCTCCTGAAGTACATCCTCTGTACTACGCCCCCTGTCTGGTGCTTTTTTCTTGGTAGAACTTTGACTGGAAACTGTTTCAGCTCCAGTGCTAACTTGTGCTTTGGCTACAGGCTGGCGTTGAATACTTGCATCTCTACTACCCACTGGCTTTTGATTGGCATCACCACTTTTCAAGTTAGCCTCTTTGGTCAAAACCTGTCTGGCAATATGGTTTATCGCTTGTTGTTGCTGTTTTAGCTGCTTATTAAGCATGATGAGTTGACGTTTTAACTGAGCTATCTCTTGCTCTTCTGTCACTGTTTTTTGTACTTCAACACCCTGTGCAAAACTCAAGTTAGTGAGTAAGCATAGAGGTGAAAAAGTAACTAAAATCCCGGCATTTATCCTTGTAAGTTTCATCAGACTATTCCTTTAGCTATGCTTCTAGTATCCCTGAAGTAGCCTTTTTAATATTTCATGGCATTTTCTAAAGCCTATATGCAGTCAGTTATTTATATATTTATTAGCTGATTAAGCACTAGGCTGTGCATTGTTAATTTTTTCCTTTTAATTTCATTAAACCTCCTACCGATGTGCTTTCTCTAACCTGAGTTAACCCTTGAAATGCCTACAACCCCAAAACAATAAGATCGTTAATATGCTGCGCCATCAATTGATTATGTTGGCTCGCAATATCCACTCCCTGATAACGGATCATCGCTTGATTGCTCACCCCATGAAAAGCGCCGCCAATATTGATAGATTGTATTAACTGCCCATTGCCATTATTGATAACAACTCCCTGAGTCGCACTTCCGCCAGGCAACGACACTTGGTAGCCCAATCCTCCAGGCTGAGTTGAGAACACCACATGGCCATCACCGCTGATCAAGGTTTGACCTATGTCAAACTGAGCTCCTCCAAGGGCTTGCAACCTACCTTCACCGATATCCATATCATTGAGTGCTCTGTTTTGATCGCCCGCGATCTGAATTTTCTGCTGCAGGCCTGTCTGTTGACCAAGGCTGGTTAACGATACTGAAGATCCATCAGACACAGTCACAGGCTCCTCTATACTCACTACCACAGCGGGTGAATCCCCCAGCAGACTTAACTCCACCTGCATCTGTACCTGCCTTGAGACCCCTTGAGCGGTTAGATATTGAGTTCGCATCTGCAGGCCAAAATAGTAGTCTTGTCCACTTTGTGTGTACTTACCTCTCATCGTCGCCAACACTTCGTCCGGCAACTCAAGCTTATTGTTAGTAAAGTCGAGGTTTAACTCTGACGCTTCAAGCGGCACCGCCACTGCCGTACATAAGCAAGCCATCCATAGATATTTCATCCTTCCTCCTAAAGCATGTCTGAATACGCGAACCCAAACTCCATTAGCTCCGCATCGGTTAATGGCTTATGGGTAGATAAAGCCCGATAAGTGAGTCTGGCCCGAGGTTGCAGCAGCTTGTTCTGCTTGTCGTACTCTTTACCAATGACCACAAATACAACCCGATTCCACTTCTGAACAAACTCATCCAGTGCCATTATCCTATTTCCTAACGCAGGATCTCCCAGATAGACCAGTCCATCCTCTACACGCCTTAACACCACAAAATGGTGATAACCAGAGTCGTTTAACAGTACAATCGCAGGGATCTTCAGTAGCAGTAGCTCCTCATCACTTATGTTGTAGCCTCGCCCTCTGAATTCACGGGCAGTAAGGTATCGCTTCATATCCAGCAGAGAAAACCCCTGCTGTTTAACCACATCAATATCGGCTGATTCCAACATGCCAAGCAATACACTCTGCTCAGTTATCTCATCATTGCCATAAGCGTACTTAAGTATGCTCGCAAGGCTCGCGGCCCCACATGAAAAGTCTGTTTTCTGCTCTATCACATACTCAAAACGACGCTCACGTATACTCTGTATCTCTTTGCTATAACTCCCCATGCCTTTGACTAAACCGTCAAGTACCATCTCAGCGGCAACCAAAGAAAAAATGGGAATAGATAACAGAGACACAAGTACGACAATTAATGTGTATTGCAAAAAGATATTCATCTGAATCATTGACCTTAAAAAGGGGGAGTAAACTCCCCCAAAATTAACCTGAGTATTATTCAGAAATAATAGTGCCAGCCGCCGAGATAGCAGTTAAAGCCAAGCTGTTTGCTTGAAGGTTACTGGTACCTGACGCCATATTCACCCCAATATTACCGCTAGCACCGGCAAACGCTGTTCCGGATATAGAAGCTGTATTGTTGGTCTTTTGAGTCACAGTTTGAATAAAGAAAGGTAGTTGACCGCTGACAGTACCACCGAGCGCTAGATCTCCCTCTTCAGCAAAGGTCAAACGCTCATCACCAGTTGCATTATCGCCATCAATATCGATATGACCCCAAGGTTCAGTACCTGGACCGTCATGTTCAATATTACCGGTCCAGATCTCAGGGTAGTATGCACCGGTATGGGTTGCTGTACCTTCATAGGTACCTGATGCATCAAGTGCGAGATTGACATCAATATACTCCACAGAGTCCTGTACAACCCCCATGTTGTAAGTGCCATTCGCCATCGCCATCTGCACGTTAGAGACTGAAGCTTCCCCTAGGTTTCCGCTGTAAGATGACAGGGCCATATTGTTAGCCTGTACATTGTTATTGCCCGATGCCACATTCACACCGATATTACCTGAGGCTCCCTCAAATGCAGCGCCAGAAACCGATGCAGTATTGGTTGAACCATAATTGAACACGCCGTTATAAACGCTGGACTGCTGACTAAATACCTCTGCGTCACCTGAGCCGAAAGCAAAATCGGCATCAATAGAAGCTAATGCAGCTGAGTTAGCCTGAACGTTGTTATCACCAGCTGCTACGTTTACTCCAATATTACCCGTAGCTTCACTAAATGCATTTTCCCCAATGGAACTATCATTATCGTGATAACTGTTGTCTGTCATGTTTCCACTGGAACTCTGGTTATTTTCAACCACAGCCATTCCTAAACCATTAGCCTCAATCTGACCACTGATCCTGACAACACCTTTATATTTTAAGTCTTTCTCAACATTGACAGTTTTGGTCAGAGTGACGTCACTGTCTGAATATTCATCTGCATTTACAAAGGTTGAACCACTAATTGCGGCAGCTATACTAAGCACCAAAGTGAGTTTTTTCATCTTTTCTATCTCCATTTATGATGATTTAATTCCCACTGGACAACTGCAGTGAGAATCGGTTTATGGCGGTGTTGCCATCGCCAGAAATTTGATTAAGTTGGACGATCCCTTGGACTTCAGAGAAACTATCAAGAGCGATATCTGTTGAATTTGAGGCCTGCTGTCCGACAGAAATCGGACTTGGTGAGCTCGATACTTGAGTCAAAGCGCTATCACTTAATCCAAGCGCACTTAACCCAAGTCCATTTACGGTTGCCAGTTCAATTGTGCCTAAGTTTGCTTGGGTATTACCTCTACCACTAACTTGGTTAATACCAATTAAACCTTGGGCGCCGACAAAAGCCTGGCTTTCAATAACGCTGGAGTTAATGGACTCATATTCATCGAGGATTGGATCGTTGAACAAACTTTCCTGAATGGATAACAAGGTGACGCTAGGGCCAATGCTGTGAGCATTGGCTTGTACATTTTGATCCCCCGCAGCGATATTAACCGCGGTGCGCCCCTGTACATTTTGAAACGATCCTGAGCCTATACTGCTCGTTTGATCTGTGTAAGCCGAGTGGGAGAGTCCCATCATAGACAGGGCTACAAAGTATCGAATATCCATATTTCACTCAAATCCATGTGTGTAGACTTAAGTAAGTAGCAATTGCGATGCCAAAAAAATAAACCTTATATTTCAATATATTAGTTAGAATCGGATTTCTTACCGTCTTATTTTTGAGATCGCAATTTTATAAGTTATTGTTTTTTAATAATCTTATTTTTTATCTTAATTCTTATTTTTTAGACACAGCTCCTCTGACTGGTCAATATCGTGTTTTTCCAATAGTCGGTACAAGGTAGCTCTAGAGATCTGAAGGTGCACGGCAGCCTGCTCTGCGTGGCCATTACTAAACTGCATTGCATTAATAATTGCCGTTCGCTCAACTTGATTTTTCAACACCTTTAATGGCAACAGCTCTACCTCTTTAATGCTAAGTAGATCCAATGCAGCTGCATTTACCCTACCTTTATCGCTTAATACCACAGCACGTCTCACTCGGTTTATCAGTTCACGCACATTACCAGGCCAATCATGCCTTTGAAGTGCACGGCATGCATCATCGGTCAGATGACAACCTGGAAAATCAAACTCCCTAGCAAACACATCAACAAATTGTCTGGCTAAAGGGAGGATATCTTCACTGCGCTGTTGCAAAGTCGGAGTATTGAGCGTAACGCCATTAAGACGATAGTAGAGATCTAACCTAAACTCCCCTTTCGAGATCGCAACATCGAGATCAATATGAGTCGCAGCCAAAATACGAACATTAGCTTTACAAGCACCAGTGCCTCCTACTTTGTCGAACACACCTTCTTGCAGAAAGCGTAGCAAATTAGCTTGCTGATCCAACGGAAGGTCGCCAATTTCATCAAGAAAGAGTGTGCCAGTATCTGCTAACTCAATTTTTCCTTTTCGCTCAGCCACAGCGCCAGTAAAAGCCCCCCTAGCATGACCAAAAAGTTCAGATTGCACTAACCCCGATACCATAGAGCCACAATTCACGGCAACAAAAGGCCCTGAAGAACGACGTGACTCTTGGTGAATGTTAAGTGCGACCAACTCTTTACCAGTGCCACTTTCGCCACGGATCAAAACTGGAATATCGGTCGGTGCGACACGACTAATCTGCTCATCCAGAGCCTGCATAACAGGAGAGTGGATCAACATAGATTCATTTTCTGATTTTAAACTTGATTGGCTTATTCGTTTCAGAGTAGAAAGACCGGAGGCATGACCTAACATCCTAAAAAATCTTCCGTGATCTATAGGCTCAGTATGGTAATCCCAAGCGTACTTACCTATTACTCTTTTGATATCTGTATTTTTAAGCTGTTGGCGATTGACGATAATTACAATTAGCATGTGGGAGTGGATCCCATCGAGTAAACGCTCGATCAATATAAGATCGCTACAACCTCTTAGATCTATGACTCCCAGATGTTGATTGCTTTCACAAATCCCTTCCAACTCTTTAAAATCACAATGAGTGATCTGATATCCATCTCTTTTGATACTCTGATACAAGCAATCATCATAGTGTTGACTGACTAACAGAAGGTTCTTCATTGATCCCCCTAAAAATCTTATTTATAGGTCCAGCCATCCCATTACTACCCTGTTAAGATGACTTGTATGGTACTCTCTCTACTGTCCCCCTGAGATCAAGTACCAACGAAAACGCCTTACTAAAATACGCCTCAACAACAGATTTTTCTACTTAAATACAGCTAAATCCCATTCACAACCAAAAGCAAAAGCAAAACTTTACAGTCACCAGTTCGGTAAACATCTAAATAAAAAGCATATAACGCTGAAAGATTTAGTTACAATTGTAACTGGATATCTCTTAAGCAATGAGACTGCCACTGAAAGAATAGTGACTATTAAGCTCAATCACTTAGCGTCGACTTTTCATACTAAGCTTGCTGTTGCATACTGTTCATTAGAATACTGAATAAGCGCACTGTGATGACTTCCCCTAAAAGTAATCACCAAATAACTCACGAATGGACCATCTATGAACAGAGTAAGTACTGCACTCCTCTTCAGCGGCCTATTAAGCCTGCTTCCTAATGCTAATGCTAATGCTCAAATTGATCTCGATATTGAAGAGTCCAGAATTGAAAGTGCCACAGCAACACTTCCTGAGGTAACGGCTCGATATCAAGGCATAATTGATAGTTTGAGCTCACAATATCGTCAGGATACGGATGAACTTAGTGTCACCAAGATGGCTGCTAGGCAAGGAGAGCGACTGTGGCAGCAGGCAGTAAGAGATGTTCAATCTGGCAATATAGATGACAGACCCCTATATTGGAGTCGTCTTACTATGCTAAAAGAGTTAAAAACGGCTAAGTCTGGGTTCAATATTGCCCCATGGCAAAGAGAGATACTGCTTAATGCCGTGGAAAAATCCTCCCGCGGTTTCAGTAATATTAAATTTGATGATGACGCACAAATCAAAATTTTATTAAGTGGTTTCGATCCCTTTTTCCTCGATCGTAATATAGGCCAAAGCAACCCATCAGGCGTGACTGCCTTAGCCTTAGATGGATACCTATTTACGGTTGCAGGCAAAAAAGCTCAGATTGAAACTGTGATGATCCCAGTCCGCTTTGCCGATTTTGATGAAGGCCTCATAGAGTCACTACTTACCCCTGTATATCGCGAAAATAGTGTCGATATGATATTTACGGTGAGTATGGGCCGGGATGATTTTGACTTAGAGCGTTTTCCAGGGCGTAACAGAAGTGCTGCAGCACCAGATAACCTAAACGTACTCACAGGTGCCAACAAGCAAAATCCTTTGGCACCTCTCTTTGAAGGAAAAAACTTAAATGGTCCCGAATTTGTTGAGTTCTCACTTCCTGTTAAAGCGATGCAATCAGCACAAGGAAAGTGGAAAGTGAACGATAACCACAGTGTCACTACGCTAGCGAAAGGCGCATTCGATGCCAGCTCATTAGCAGAGCTAGAGAGTGCGACATCGGTTGAAGGCTCTGGCGGTGGTTACCTCTCAAATGAGATCTCTTATCGCGCAGTCCTGCTCGGTCAGCAGCTAAACAGTCAGATCCCTGTCGGCCACATACATACTCCTAGAGTCTCAGGCTATGATGCAGAGACGGAAGCTGAGATCTTAGCCCAAGTAAAAGCGATGGTCATTGCAGCTGCTGCAAGTTTATAATCAAGGTGAACCCAAAGGTGCTCGGTTTTTCCGAGCATCGATTAATAGATGAGCCAGTGGTATTGATGTTTAACTTATTCCGCCCCTCTAATACTAAAACATTAAGTAAAAAAAACTTAAGAGCGAAATCTAGCACCAATCAAGCTGAGTATTTCAACCTAACACACACATTTTCCTCTGCACTTCATAACCAAGTGGCTCTAAGGGTTCTTGAGTGCTATGACATAGCAGAAAAACAGCTAAAACAGGTTTTTCCGAGACCCGAGATCAACTTTAAACTCAGAGGAAAAAGTGCGGGTACCGCACACCTACAACAAAACCAACTCAGGTTTAACTCCACCTTGCTGACTGAAAACCAAGATGCCTTCTTTGAGCAAGTGATCCCCCATGAAATTTGCCACTTACTTGCTCATCAACTCTACGGTAGAGTTAAGCCCCACGGTCGGGAGTGGCAAGCACTAATGGTCACCTTATTTAAATTACATCCCAGCACAACCCACAGTATGAATACCCAATCGGTGGAGGGTAAACAGTTCTCTTATCGGTGCGACTGTGGACCCGTTAACCTCAGTGTCAGACGCCACAACAAGGTTGTCAGAGGCGAAACCCAATACCGATGCAGACGCTGTAAGAGAGAGTTAGTGGCTGACTTATAATACCAATCGGTAGAATGAGGCTCTTTGCTTTACTGCGTTCATCCCGTAAAATCCCGCTCAAGACAGACAAAGCTCTGCCAACAGCAGTTGGAGCCATGGTGCCACCATCGCTCCTTTAGGGATCAAAATTGAAATCGTTAACTAAAATCGGCCCAGCCTTCTTAATAGGTTTAGGGCTATCTTTGCTATTTTCTGCGCCAACTTTTGCCTCAGGCTCTCACCCAAGCAGCTTTTACCAAGCGAAGAAACGTGCAAAAGAGATCTATGCTCGCTCGCTTCCGGCAACCAGCTTTTACTGTGGCTGTGATATCAAAATCAATGGAAAGAAATGGCAAACAGATTTTGAAACTTGTGGCTATCAAGTCAGAAAGCAGGAAAAACGTGCAGCCAGAATCGAATGGGAACATATCGTACCCGCGTGGGAGTTCGGCCACCAGCGTCAATGTTGGCAGGAGGGAGGACGTAAAAACTGCGGTAAAAAAGATCAACAGTTCAAAAAGATGGAGTCAGATCTTCATAACTTAGTTCCAGCTATCGGTGAGGTCAACGGCGACAGAAGTAATTATCGATTCAGCCAATGGAACGCCTCACCTGAGCAGTATGGTCAATGTGCTATGGTGGTTGATTTTAAATCGAGAAAAGCTGAGCCCCCCAGCTATACACGAGGCCAAATAGCGAGAACCTATCTTTATATGCAACAAGCATATGGTTTAAAAATTGCGAAAAGCCAATTAAAGCTATTTAAGGCATGGGATAAAACCTATCCAGTTGATACTATTGAGTGCAAAAGAGACAGAGAGATAGCTCGCACTCAGGGGAATCATAACCCCTTTGTAAAAAACCTTTGTGACGCACAAGCAAGAACTCAATCTCTTGCGGAGTAGGAATATAGATGAGAATCCCAAGAATATATCAGGCATCGCCATTACAAATAGGCAATCAAGTCGAGCTTGATGATGAGCCAGCCTCTCATATCGGCCGAGTACTACGTATGAATGCGGGCGAGCAGATCAGCTTGTTTAATGGTGATGGCCATGAATACCTGTCAGAGATCATCTCTGCCAGTAAGAAAAATGTCTCTGTTAAGGTCCTATCTTCAACGCTTAATGAAAGCGAGTCACCACTCCACCTTCACTTAGGACAGGTGATCTCTCGCGGAGATCGCATGGATTTCACCATACAGAAATCTGTTGAACTTGGTGTAAATACTATTACGCCACTGTTTTCTGAACGCTGTGGCGTGAAGCTCTCAGGCGAACGTTTAGAGAAAAAAATACAGCAGTGGCAGAAAATAGTAATAGGGGCTTGTGAGCAGTCTGGTCGTAGTCAGGTACCGGAAATAAGGCCGGCAATGACAATTGAAGCCTGGAGCGCCGAGCAAACTGATGCAACAAAATTGAATCTACACCCAAGAGCCGCCCACGGCATCGGTGGTTTATCGCTAACATCGCCTAAAGTAAGGCTACTTATTGGTCCTGAAGGCGGACTATCTGAAGCTGAGATTATGATGACAGAGCAGTATCAGTTTACAGATGTTCTGCTTGGCCCAAGAGTATTAAGAACAGAAACTGCAGCACTCACAGCCATTAGCGCCCTGCAATTAAGATTTGGAGATTTGGGTTAACGTCCCCATATCATAATCACCCCAATTTATATCCATCGAATCTCGATGGCAGAAGGAAGTATACAGATGATCAAACTCGGCATAGTGATGGATCCCATCAGTGAGATCAATATTAAGAAAGACTCTAGTTTTGCCATGTTACTCGCAGCGCAAAGCCGTGGCTATGAGCTCTTCTATATGGAGATGAAAGATCTCGCTATGGTTAATGGTAAAGCCATGGCAACCATGCGAAGTTTGAGTGTTCAGCAAGATGAAAACAACTGGTTTGAACTGGGCGAATCTGTCGATACTCCACTCGCCGACCTTGATGTGATCTTGATGCGCAAGGATCCCCCTTTCGATACCGAGTTTATCTATGCAACCTATATGCTTGAACGAGCTGAAGAGGCAGGCGTACTTATTGTCAATAAGCCCCAAAGCCTGCGTGATGCCAATGAAAAACTCTTTACAGCTTGGTTCTCAGAGTTTACCCCTGAAACCATAGTGACTCGAGACGAGAAGCGGATCCGTCAGTTCTATCAAGAGAAGAAGGACATCATCATCAAGCCGTTAGATGGCATGGGTGGCAGTTCAATATTTAGAGTAAAAGAAAAGGATCCTAACTTAGGTGTGATTATTGAAACCTTAACTAACCATGGTCAGCAATACACTATGGTGCAGGGTTTTATTCCCGATATCACCTCAGGTGACAAACGTATTTTAGTGGTTGATGGTGAGCCAGTGCCTTACTCACTTGCACGTATTCCACAAAAAGGTGAGACCCGTGGTAATTTAGCTGCTGGCGGACGCGGCGTTGCACAGCCTCTATCTGAGAGCGACTGGAAAATAGCACGCACTATCGGCCCAGAGCTAAAGAAACGTGGACTCATATTTGTTGGGTTAGATGTGATAGGTGACAAGCTTACCGAGATAAATGTCACTAGCCCAACCTGTATCAAAGAGATACAAGCAGCGTTCGATGTCGATATTACAGGCATGCTAATGGATGCTATCGAAGCTCGCATTAAATCGGCATAAAGGCACATTCAATGACACTAACACGTTCCCTTTTTACCGGTTTGGCTCTCCTATCTAGTGCCCTATTGGGTATTGCCCACGCTAATGACGATAGTCCAGGCCTAACCATGATGGGAACGACACCTAGTGTTCCTAAGAATATTGTTATTATGATTGGCGATGGTATGGGCCCTGCCTATACCAGTGCTTACCGCTACTACAAAAATAACCCTGATACAGAAGAGATTGAACAGACTGTCTTCGATAGATTACTCGTCGGCAGCGCCAGTACATATCCGGCTAAAATCAGCGGTTATGTAACAGATTCAGCAGCAGCGGCAACCGCACTGGCGACAGGAATTAAATCATATAATGGTGCCGTATCTGTCGATATCCATAAGCGGCCAATAACAACCATTATGGAGCAAGCCAAAAAGCGAGGACTTGCAACAGGTATTGCGGTCACATCACAGATTAATCATGCAACGCCAGCGGCTTTCCTTACTCATAATGAGAGCCGTCGAAATTATGATGAGATAGCAAAAAGCCTATTAAATACTGATACTGATGTGATGCTAGGTGGAGGGAAAAGGTATTTCCCAGCTAAGCTAATTCAGCAGTTCGAAGCTAAAGGCTATCAGTATCTTTCTGATTTTTCCCAACTAGAAACAGCGAGTTCACCTAAGGTAATCGGCCTGTTTGCTGACGTACAGCTACCTTGGGCTATCAATGAAAGAGGCGCCCACAAGCTGAGTAAGATGACCAGTAAGGCACTGGAGCTCTTATCTAAAAACCAAGATGGATTTGTACTGCTGGTTGAAGGCAGCCTTATCGATTGGGCTGGGCATAATAATGATATTGTGACAGCAATGGCTGAGATGGATGAATTTGCTAATGCCATTGAGGTTGTTGAGCAGTATGCCCGCCAACATAACGATACCTTAATGTTAGTGACTGCCGATCATAATACCGGCGGCTTAAGCATAGGAGCGGAAGGGGAATATATTTGGAAAACAGATATCATCAATGGTGTGTCAACTAGCCCAGATGTGATAGCTACGCGCGCGCTCAAATACGATGATTGGCAAACAAAAGTCAGTGATGCTCTAGGCTTTAAGTTAAGTCAGAATGAAGAGACTCAACTCTCGCTAGCTCGCATGCAGGGAGTAGAAGTAATGACTACCGCTATTAAAAATTTGATAGATACACGTTCATTTACAGGCTGGACAACTGGAGGGCACACTGGAGTTGATGTACAAATATTTGCGTCAGGTCCCGCTTCAACTCTCTTCAGTGGTTTTCAAGACAACACAGATATCGCCAATAAGCTGATGAGCCTACTCCCCAAAGAAGCTAAAGTGGTGAATCAAGTCAAACAATCATCAACTATCGATAAGAGGGTTGAAGTTAATGACATTGAAGTAAACGAGCCTGTCGTTGATACACCTACGCTCAATAACTAACACAATTAAAAGCTAACACTGTCAATCAACTGGGGACTAGGGCTTTACTATACACAATAGTAAAGCCGAAACATTCACTAGCTCCCCAGCTTACCTAGTTGCGGGATCTGCTCTGCAGGCCACACCCGACTCGTCTCAATCCTGTTCAAAATCTGAAAAATCTTATCTTCATCCAAAGGTTTAGAGTAGAGATACCCCTGTGCTAATTCACAGCCCATCTCAGCTAGGCAATCAGCCTGCTCCTGTACCTCTATCCCCTCAGCAACCACAGTCCTTCCTAAGTTATGGGCGAGATCGATTACCGTACTCACAATATGTGAATCCACACTTTCATTGAGTACTTCTGAGGTGAAGCACCTATCTATCTTTAAAACATCGAAGGGAAGTTGTTTCAGATAGCTCAAAGATGAGTAACCAGTACCAAAATCGTCAATCGCGATACGCACGCCTAACTGCTTCAGAGACTTCATCGATGACATAGCCAGATCCACCTGCTCAATCACACTCTCCTCCGTCACTTCCAGTAGCAGACTTTGTGGAGGAAGTTCGTACTTGGCCAAAATATGCTGAACCAAGGGGATTAAACCTGGATCCATATAGTGCTTAGCAGAAAGGTTCACCGCAAGGTAAAGATCATTCCACCCCTGTTTTCGTAGGCGGGATAACATAGCCCCCCCCTCCTCCAACACATAGTTTCCCACTTGGATGATCGCCTCACTATTTTCAATGTTCGGTATAAAATCTCCCGGCATAATTAAGCCCCGCTGAGGGTGGAACCAACGAATAAGAGCTTCAAAACCTTTAAGCTTTGCATCAGGAAGTCCAACAATAGGTTGCAGAAACAGAGATAACTGTCTCTCCTCAATAGCCGCACCTATATCTTGTTCAATCATAAGTTTGTTGTTCGCTTTAAGCAGCATATCTTCAGTAAAGACACGATAATTACTACGTCCAGCGTCTTTAGCCTGATACATGGCTAAATCAGCATACTTAATAAGTTCGTCCGCCCTAACATTCATACTCTTGCAATAAGCAACACCGATACTGGTCGTCACGATTAACTTATGATTCCCTAAGGCGACTGGCTGCTGCAATGCAGAAAATATCTTATGGATCACCTTGCGAACATCTTGATCTGAACGTATCCCTCTAAGCAAGATAAGGAACTCATCCCCTCCTTGCCTAAATACCGTGTCCATCGCTCTGACACTATTGTTGAGCCTAGTTGCCACTATTTTTAATAACTCATCACCTTGTGTATGACCTAAGGTGTCATTAATACGTTTAAACTCATCTAAATCTAGATACATCAAAGCAACTTGATCATGAATACGGCCCACACAGGCGATGGTTTTATTAAGCTCATGCATCAACATCGCTTTATTAGGAAGGCCTGTCAGGGCATCTAGCATCGCCAGTCTCTCTAACTCGGCTGTGTACTCATCAACTTCTAACTCAAGATGCTGAAGTCTATCCGCAAGTTGATGAGTTGCGCTGTTTATCTGATCCACCTCATCAATAAAGAATGATGCTCTTTTAGGAGATTGTTGCTTCAAAATCTCAAAATCATGTTCTGCAAGCAGTGGCAACATGCTGGCATGTCGACTTAAACTAACCACTGGGCTCCAGGCCACTAATATGACTAAAAAACCAGATAAGAGCAGCGATATCAGCAAGGTGCCTAACATACTCTCTTGAAATTCATTCAGGAGTAGCTGCCAACTGTTGATATTATTGATCACCAGTATCGAGGGGGAATTAGGGGTCTGGGCTAACGGAAATATCCAGATAGCGGAATACTCATTATTAACTTCATAAACCCCACCTTTATTGGCAATGTGTTCCCATGAGAAATATTCAGCCGCTTGCTCTAATAGGGGAAGGCTAGTACGTTTATTACTTAAGCTATATAGCTCTCTAGCCCAATAATTACGACCTACGGGAACATCTAACTTGGGGCCTAACACAGCTAGCTCAAAGGTTTCATTAACCCTAAATATTGACAAAATATCCGTGAGTTCTAACTCCAAAAATAGCAAGAAGGGATCGCCATTAATTAAATTTGGCACTAATACTTGAATAACACATTCATGATGACAAACTATCCGCCAATGTGGCTCGACACTAACAGGACTTGTCTCAAACCATTGAAGGTCTTCGGAATCAATCACTTTTCCTGCATGGGCTAACACCTCTCCAGAGGGAGACATTAGACGCATAGAGCCTAACTCCCAATAGAGCTGAATATCAGGCCATCGATTATCCAGCATCTTCTGATATTGGCTTATATCCGTTGTTACGCTCCTCTCTTCACTTATCAATAAGGCTATCTGCTGTGCTGCTATCAGTGAATTATCGACGGTAAGAGAGATAGCACTATCAAGGTTTTGAGATAATTGATTTCTTTGAGTTTCAAGAAGGTAACTCTGCTGGTTGAGCAGTTGGCGGAAGGTAAATGCCCCTAATATGCCTCCCAAGATGGTAAACATCATTAAGACAGCCACCAAAAGCTTCCATTTTAGACTAACAAAAAAAGTTCTACCGTCGGGCGCAGTCATCGACTTACCACTGGAATCGATATGATACTTGCAGAGCAAACATAGACCAATTTTTTGCCTGCACAGAAGGGTTGGGGTATACCACAGGAGTGACCCAAGAGGCTCCTTCAACTTGGTGATACTCTACCGCTAAAAGCCAATCATGACTGGGAAACCAACGTGCTCCTATGGTCCAGTCATTGGAATAAGCAAAATAGGCAGGAATACCTGTACTATTCTCATAATCCTGCCCATCTTTATCATCAGCATTATCAATATGTTTATCGAATCGAATAAATAGCTCTACCTCATGGGGCAGATAGGTACGAAAATCTAGGTAATAACCTAAACTCGGCTCCTTAAGCTCACCAAACTGTTCAGGAAAAACCAAGCCATTAATAATCCTATCACCAGTTAAGTACTCACCGGTTAACTCAAAGTTCTGATATCTAAACTGTCCGGAGAACACCCAATTGATCAACTGAATATCTCCAGGAAAGTAATTGCCACTCATTGGAGCGGCGTAACTCACCTCTGCATCATAATAGGTTACCCCCAGACGCATATAGTTATTTTGAAACTCTATATCGGCAGCATAATAATGCTCAGAATCGAACTCCCCTAATTCAGTTCCCCCCATAACATTACGTTCTAAATCTTCAGTAACATCCACTTTCCCAAAAGCAAGGTGCCAATCCAGTGTCCCATCAAAGATTTGATGTACACCAAATAGATCGCCTCCCTCTATGTGCAGTTGAGCATCCCTGAAATAGTCACTATATATTGACTGAGGCAACATGATACTGGGGCGAGTAAAGGGCACATCACGGGTACTAGAGTAAAAGCCCGCTTCATTTTTAAATAAACCTCCGCGAACCCCCAAAGTTTCATCACCAAAATGATAGGTATATTCAGCGAATAGATAGTCAAACTTCACCTTTGAATCGTAGAGCTCCCCCCACTGCCTAAAACTAAGTGCACTGGCAACTCTAAAGTGCTCCATTGGCTTCCATGAAACACCAAAAGCTGCTTCAGTAATATCGAAAGCATGATCATCACTCCCCACTATAAACTGGGTATCATCGGCAACCATAGCTCCTTGTCCTATAAAGCCATTAAACTGCAGTTCCGATGCAGAGGCTATTGACCATGTACTGAGTAAAATAAGTGAGGCAAAGAACCTAACGAGTATAGACATACAAAACTCCCGTTACTGATGCCGTATTACTGATGTAACCGATAGCACCTGGAGTTTGTAAAATTAACTGTTTCATCTCAGCCTCAGATCTTAAAATTTGCGGTCTCTCCCCTGTGCCGGAAAAGACCAAACGGTCCCAGCGCCTTTGCAACATATAGGGCATCATATCCAGCTGCTGAAAGCAGAACTCCTTATGTAGCTCTGAACTTGGATGAAGGATGAAAACATGGATCTTATTACCATCTGGCCAATAAGTTTTCTGCATAGAAAAGATGAGCCTTAGCTCTTTTGCGGGAAGGGGAAAATCAACTGCAGAATCGTTCACTATCACTTGTGCCGCAATCGAGTGGGCACAGAAAAGGTAAAACAGTAACATCCATGTAGCCAATAGGCGCATTCAAGGGTCTCCTACATTAATACGTTCGCCATAAACTCCATGGCCTTACCTAATACCAACACATACTTTAGCCAGTTCTTAATCGCTCTCAACTAAAGCTTAGGCAAAGAAATCCTATGTCGCTTGAATATTTACATAATCTATTTTAGTTTTTATCTCATTCAATCATATTCAAAACTCTTCAACTTCCTTCAACCTATAAAAAGGTAATAAGACCTTCAGCTAAAAAGCGATTAAAAGATTTACCTCTTCGCTATCAGCCCAGTAACCACTTGGGCTATACCAAGTAATCACCATATTGTGATATTACAGCTGTCAGTTAAAGAGACGAGCTACCACTTAAATTCTCCCTCCACAAAATCACACAAACAGTAACAATTACGTTTGAAATACAGAGCCATTTAAATCTATTACTATCGCTATCCATTTTTGCGATATAATTGCCGACAAACTTAATCAAACGTGATCGTCAGTGCTAACTAATCCATCTCAACTTATTCTTAAGAATAGCGACCTTTTTACCAGCCAAAATGTATTAGTTCTCAATTGTGAAGGCGATCTGTTACCTAAACAACTGCTTGAGAGCGCCTCTTGTGTGACGACCCTCTCATTGGACTTCCATCACCACTTAGTAATGAGTCAGCACAGCTCACCTAATTTGACCCTGCATTTTGGTCATCAACTCCCCAACGCCGATCAAACATTCGATAGTGTGATCATCTACTACCCCAAAGCTAAAGCCTTGGCTGGATACTTACTTAATCTTGCAGGGCAACACCTAAAAGCAGAGGGCGAATTAATCGTTGTAGGAGAGAATAAAGGTGGAGTGAAATCAATTGTTAAACAGATACCTGACTACTTCGACACACCTTTTAAACGCGATAATGCCAGACACTGTCTACTTTTTACTAGCCAACTCACTCAAAAAGCACCAAGTATTAAGCTAAGTGACTGGGTAAACAGCTATCAACTTGATACTCCTCAAGGCGAACTCACCATCTGTAATTTAGTCGGGGTATTCAGTGAGAAACGACTCGATGAAGGAACAAAGCTACTGCTCTCTCACCTACCAAGATTATCGAGAAGGGTGTTAGATTTCGGTTGTGGAGCAGGTGTCATTGCAGCGGCGCTGCTTAAGGCCCAACCAGAGCTAGAGATAGAGTGTGTGGATATCAATGCTATGGCACTAAAGTCCTGCGAACTAACACTCGAGGCGAATAACTTTACAGCGAAAGTCTACGCATCGGATGGTTTGTCCCAGACTCAAGGACATTTTGACGACATTATCTCTAACCCTCCTTTTCATGATGGGTTAAAAAGCACCACAGATATCGCCAAAAGCTTTGTAAAGGAAAGTGCACAAAAGTTAAAAAGTGGTGGAGGCTGGCATATTGTTGCAAATCGTCACTTACCCTACAGCGACACAATTAATGAATTTTTCGGCCAGGTGAATGTGCTAGCAGAAAACAACAAATACAAGATTTATTCAAACAAAATAAACCAAAAATAGACGAACGAACTATAATTTCGAGTGGCAGCAAAATCCAGTGCCACTCTGGCTTTTCTCCTGCTTTTCTAAAATCACTTCTATTATAAAATAAACAAGTTAGATTGGATCACTTTTCAGCTTGTTAAGCCTTCTAAGGCTAAACTTTATACTGTTATACTCGGATCAGAAATAATAAAAATAACAGATCACCACAAACGGAATTATATATGTTGGCTCCAGAACTCATTGAATTAAGTGTTGATAATAAATTTGCTGAATTTAAGGTGATCCCCAATACTCATGGCCCTATTTCAGAAAGTGCCGTTATGGCTCTTTTAGCCTTACCTGAATTCAGTCAGCTGCATCCATTAGAGAATATTATTGAAAAAGCGATCACTCAGGTTAATCAGCTATGCGAACAGGAAGATGGCCAATTCGAGCAGTTTTTCAAGATAGCAGAACGTATCGATGGGCAGATAAACGTAAAAATTGCCGAAGATAAAATGTCGGCAAAAATGGAGCTAACAGCGCCTTGGGGTGGAGAGAAGGTCACTATTCAAGGGATCCTTCAAGCATTAAAGGCCAGCAACGTCTGCATGGGTTTGAGTAAAATAAAGATACAAGCATTACTCAAAGAGCTATCAAGAAAGCAAGCTGGCGAAACCTGTGAATGTGTTATTGCGACAGGAAAGCAGAGCATCAATGGAGACAACGCCTCGATAGAGAGAAAGGTCCCTCTTGCCAGAGAAAGACTACTACAACCGCAAGAGAGAGAGGATGGCACTGTCGATATGCACAATTTAGGCTCTGTCATCATGGTCGATCCCCAAGATCTGCTTATTGTTAAACACCCAGCGACAGAGGGAACAAGCGGTTACAATATCCATGGAGAGATTTTAGAGCCTGTTCCTGGAAAAGATCTCCAGCTTATCCCTGGCAATGGAACTGAACTTTCAAGCAGCAATCCCAACCATCTTATCGCCAGTGTTTCTGGTCAGCCTGTTGAGACAAAAACAGGTATGCAAGTCGATGATGTGCTGAATATTAAGGATGTTGATGTCGGCTATGGAAATGTTGACTTTAAGGGCAGTATTCTCGTCACAGGCGATGTCCATGAAGGCATGGTAGTAAAAAGCACTGGTGACATTACCGTAATGGGTTTCGCTGATTCAGCAACACTCATTGCTGATGGAGATGTCATTGTCAGTAAAGGGATTATAGGCAGACAGCTCAAAGAGAAAGAGCTATCAACCAAAATTAGAGCGAAAGGACAGATCTGCGCACAATTCATTCAATATTCAGATCTCGAGGCTGAGGGAGAGATCTTAGTTACCAAACAGCTACTCCACAGCTATACCAAGACTAAACAAACGCTCACAGTCAGCGATCCAAATGGGCGACGAGGCGATCTGGTTGGCGGTATTGCTAAGGCTGATAAATCGGTGATTGCCGTGACCATAGGTGCTACAGCAGGAACTAAAACTGAGATATTCTGCGCCATGAGACAAAACGAGCTTAAGGAGAGATCAAAAGAGTTAGATCAGAGCATTAAAGCTATGGTCGTGACGAGCCTAGATCTCGAAGCAAGGATGCGCAAACTTCCACCAAAGAGTGAATGGCAAGGCGATGAGATGATGGTTGAGCAGGTACAGATGATGCTGGAAGAAAAAGCAGAGCTTGCCACTCGCCGTGTGAGGGAAGAAGCAGAATTTGGGCAACTACAAGGTGAAATAGAGAATTACTACCGTGAATGCCATGTTGAAGCCCATAAACATATCTTTGCCAACGTAGAGCTGCATATCGGACAAGCCTTTAATCGTACCCAACGTGAACACGGCACTTGCATGGTTTTTAACCAAGGCAAAGAACTCACATTTGATTACGAAACCAAGCATTAACCCTTATTACGAAACTAAACATTAAACCCTTAAGTGCGGATACAAACGTGTGTCCGCTCGCATCCCCCCAAGTTTCCATGCATAATCTGCTGCTATATCTCAACTCATATCATGCTAAGAGAACATAGTGGAACTATTAAGAATCGATTGTTTAGGAAAGGAGCTAAGGTTAGAGGGCTCGATGGCTGGCTGGCAACAGCTCTTTTGGGGTGGTGAGCTAGTATCAGTTAAACAAGCATCGGCTGATAATGAAGGTCTGAAAAATCATCAATTTGAACTCAGATCGCAACCAGCTGAAATCGACTCGAATCAAGCAGTATCTGCCGACTCTATTACATCAACAGAGCAAGTAAAAACGATCCTTGTTAACCTTGAAATCGATCTCCAATGGCAACCTTTTAATCTCGACTATCGTTTAATTGTTGACGATAACATTGTCACCACAGGAACAAGAAACAGTAAAGACATTGAGCGCCAAACGCCTGTAAATCCCATTGAAGTGAAGCGTCAATTTAGTCTTGTAGGCCTAGCTTCCTTAGGGTTTAAGCTGCTTAAAAGTGCAAAAGTTATTAAGGTTGTACTGGCAGGTGCCAGTGTCGCAGCATACTCCTGGCTATTCTCTTTCCAATTTGCACTAGCCCTTATCGCCTGTCTTGTTTTTCATGAATATGGCCATATTCGAGCCATGAAATATTTCGGCATGAAAACCAAAGGGATCTACCTTATCCCCTTTATGGGAGGTCTAGCGCTCAGCGATGAAAAGATCAACACCCGCTGGCAAGATGTGGTGATATCCATCATGGGACCCACCTTTGGTCTCTTGATGTCAGTGATGGCCTTAGTGGCTTTCTGGATAACAGATAATCCCTTTTTTGCTGGTTTAGCCGCCTTCAATGCGCTACTCAACCTCTTTAACTTGCTACCGATTTTGCCATTGGATGGCGGCCATATATTAAAGAGTGTTAGTTTCTCCATGAACAGTATTATGGGGTTAGCAGCCTGTGTTGCTGGCGCAGCTATTGGGGTTTACATCAGCTACACCTTAGGATTAGCCCTGTTAGGTTTCTTACTATTAATCGGCAGTGCAGAGATTGTTTTTGAGTGGAAGACTCGCCATCAGAGCCACCTACTTCCACTAGACAGATATGGCCAAATATTCTCAACCATTTGGTACCTACTAACTGTTGGCTCCTTGATTGGCATTATCTGGTACTTAGCTGGAACCGGTGACGATATGCTGAGCTTGCCGTTACAGATATTACAGAGTTAAGTCTAAATAATATTAGCGCCCTTCGGGGCGTTTTATTTAGCTAATAAAGCAATAAAATCACACAAGTCACCTCCCCTAAAACCCCTCTTACTGAAATTTTTCAACCAGCTCCTCATAGCCAACTAATATTAAAGCCACAACAGCTAAATTGTTTTATCCCAATGAAACATCTATAGATTTAACCTAAATAATCATTTATGTTAAAAAATAAACAGATCAGGATATAAAACCAATAAGAAAGGGATAGCCAGAATAATAGTGCGAACCAACGGCTATATTCCGACACCTCCCCTTAATATCCCGGAAATGGCCAACATAAGGTCACCAAGTACTTATTTTCCCTGATCCACATATAACCAATCATTACCGGAGAGATGATAATGCGAAATTCAATCTTAATCGGATGCGGTGTTCTTGTTGCTGCATGCGGTGACAAAGCTCCCGACATCCCCCCTCCTGAATCTCGGCCAGCAAAATTAATGACGGTAACAGTCAGTGGTGAAGCCGAAAAACGTAGCTTTCCTGCCTTGGTCGTCGCCGACGACAGTGCCGTACTGACCTTCAGAGTTCCTGGGCAGTTAAAACAGATGCAGGTAAAAGCTGGTATGCAGGTAACAGCAGGCCAAACCTTAGCGGTGCTAGATCAGCAGGAGCTCAAACTGCAACTCGCCCAAGCTCAAGCCAGCTATGATCTGGCTAAAGTTCAATTTGAGCGTACTGCTGGTTTACGCAAAGATTTTGTCGTTTCTGAGCAAGATTATGAGCAAGCTGAATCTAAACTCAATGAGGCGATCGCTAACCGAGATCAAGCCTTTGCAAACCTTGGCTATGCCACCTTACATGCTCCCTATGACGGTGCAATCTCATTAAGACATAAAGAGAACCACGAGTATGTTGCAGCTAATGAACCTGTAATGAACATACAGACCAGTGACATAGTCAACGTCTCTTTCCAACTGCCAGAGCGGCTAGCAGGGCAGATAAATCGTAAGCAACAAACCGCCATTGCCGATATTGTTTTTGATACCTATCCGGATAAGACCTTCAGCGCCATGCTTAAGCAGATAGATACTGAGGCCGATCGAAAAACTGGTAGCTATAAGGTCACACTCACACTAAAACGTCCTGAAAATGTGAATGTCCTCCCTGGCATGTCCACAACCGTTATTGTGCCTATCAAAGCTGCAGTTAGCTCTCTCATCCCTAAATCGGCTCTACTCAAAGGAAATACCGATCAACATAGAGTATGGCAAGTAGGTGAAGATGGACGAGTTAGCGAGTCATTAATCACCTTGAATGACGACCGCTTAATAGGCGGATTACAAGATGGTGATGTGATCGTACTTTCAGGTGTTGAGTACCTCAATGAGGGCGATAAAGTCACTCCTTGGGTTAAGGAGCGAGGACTATGAAGCATTCCCAATATCTTACACTCAAGCTGCTCTTTGCAACCTTGCTACTTTCCGCTTGTAACAATCAGCCAAAGCTCAACACAATTGCCGACCCTGTTGTCACTATGATGACAATCAACGAAGTCGCCCCGTCCCCCCGAATGCAGTTTCCCGCCGTTGCGGCAGCTGCAGACAGATCTGAGCTGGCCTTTAGAGTCTCTGGGGAGATAACCCAAATTAACGTCAAACCCGGAGATATGGTTAAGAAAGATCAAGTGCTGGCATCTTTAGATACAACCGATTACCAACTCTCACTCGATGATGCAAAAACCCGTTATAAACTAGCTCAAAGTCAATTCAGCCGCGCCGCTAAATTAGTAAAAACAGGCTCATTGGCAAAATCACAATATGATGAGCTAAAAGCTCAGCGAGATATTGCCAAGGCAGATCATGATCTAGCCGCCCTTAAATTGAGCTATACCAAACTGTTAGCTCCATTCGACGGCGTAGTATCTCGAGTCCCAGCCTTAGCTTTCGAAGTCGTTGGAGTAGGCCAAAGCATCATGAATATTCACAACATCTCCGATGTGGATATCAAGATTCAGGCAGCAGATATCATCTATGTTAATCACAGTAACCGAGAGTCAGAGGAAACCTTAGCGGAGGTCGACCCCCGTGTCGTACTAGATGATGGCAAAGAGTACCGTCTAACAATGAAGGAGTTCACCGTAGAGCCAGATCCCGTATCTGGTGCATTTATGGTGACGTTAACCATGCCAATGCCCAAAGACAGAATCATTCTTGATGGCATGAGCGTAGATGTGAACGCCAGTGGTGAAGGTTTACTTGCCTACAACGCAGGAGCGATGGAGATCCCAATTGAAGCAGTATTTAATGCCGACGGTGATTCTCTCGATGCAAGTGAGCAATATGTCTGGCTCTTAGATGATGAGAATAGAGTTCATAAACAAAAAATAGAGGTAGAGAAACTGACACCAACAGGCATTAGAGTCACCAATGGGATCGCCAAGGGCGAGCGTTTGGTTACCTCTGGAGTCAACAAACTGGTCGATGGACAGCTGGTTATCATCAAGGGCGAGGAAAATAGATCATGAAACAGAATATCGCCACATACTTCATAAAAAACAGCGTAATAAGCTGGATGATGACACTGATTTTTCTTATTGGTGGCACAGTCTCATTCTTTGGCCTCGGAAGGTTGGAAGATCCCGCTTTTACCATTAAAGATGTCATGATCGTCACCGCTTATCCCGGGGCGACACCTCAACAGGTCGAAGAGGAGGTAAGCTACCCTCTAGAAAAAGCAGTCCAACAACTGGTCTATGTCGACAAGGTACAGTCGATCTCAAGCCGAGGCCTGTCGCAAATAACCGTTAGCATGAAAAACAATTATGGCCCAGACGATCTCCCTCAGATCAAAGATGAGATGCGCCGTAAAGTCAATGACATCAAAGAGACTCTACCACCTGGGGTCAATACACCTCAGGTTTTAGATGATTTTGGTGATGTTTATGGCGTCCTACTTGCCGTCACTGGTGATGGTTACGCTTACTCAGAGCTCAAAGATTATGTCGACTACTTAAGGCGAGAACTTGAGCTCGTAGATGGCGTGGGCAAAGTACAGGTATCAGGCGTTCAACAGGAGCAGGTCTTTATCGAAATTTCGATGCAGCGGCTCAGTAACTTAGGGATCTCTCCTCAAACACTGTTTCAACTGCTCGAAACCCAGAATACTGTCACCAACGCCGGTGCAATCCGCATCGGTAGTGAATATATCCATATTCAAACCACAGGGGAGTTCCAGTCGGTACAGGAACTTGGCAACCTTATCATCAACAACTCAGGTACTGAGGGGTTAATATACTTAAGAGATGTTGCTGATATTAAGAGAGGTTATCAGGAGGTCCCCTCTAATCTAGTGACCTACAACAACAGACTCGCGCTCAACCTAGGGATCTCCTTTGCAAATGGAGTCAATGTTGTTGAGATAGGAAAAAGTGTCGATCGAAGGCTAGATGAGCTGAGAGAATTTCAGCCCATAGGTATCGATATTGGCCGAGTTTACAATCAACCTTCTGAGGTCGATGGCTCTGTACAAGGCTTTGTCGTCAGTCTAGGTGAAGCCGTTGCGATCGTTATCGTAGTGCTTTTACTGTTTATGGGCTTAAGATCTGGCCTGTTGATCGGTTTAATTCTTCTATTAACCGTATTAGCCACCTTTATCTTTATGCGGTATTTCAATATTGACCTGCAAAGGATCTCCCTTGGGGCACTGGTGATCGCATTGGGAATGCTGGTAGATAACGCCATTGTCGTCGTCGAAGGTATCTTAGTCGGCCTTAAAAAAGGTCGCACACGCTTAGAAGCTGCTTCCGATATCGTTACCCAAACACGTTGGCCTCTTCTGGGCGCAACCGTAATAGCCGTGACAGCTTTTGCGCCTATTGGTCTATCGGATGATGCCACCGGTGAGTACTGTGGCACCTTATTCTCTGTGCTATTAATCTCACTAATGATGAGCTGGTTTACCGCCATTACTCTGACGCCATTTTTCGCCAACCTATTTTTCAAAGAGGAGCCAGCAAGCGATAATGATCAAGAGTACGATCCCTATCAAGGTGTCATATTTGTCATCTATAAGCGCTTTTTAGAGCTCTGTATTCGCCGAGCTTATCTCACCTGTGCAGTGCTCATTGTCGCATTAGTCAGCTCAATCTATGGCTTTAGCTTTATCAAACAGGCTTTCTTCCCCTCCTCCACCACTCCAATGTTTATTGTCGATATCTGGATGCCAGAAGGCACAGATATCCATGCGACATCGGAGAAACTGGCTGAGCTAGAAAACTGGATGCTAAAGCAAGATGAGATCGAATATGTCACCACCAGCTCTGGTGCGGGTAATCAGCGATTTATGCTGACCTATACGCCGGAAAAAAGTTACTCGGCCTACGGTGAGCTTATTGTCCGCACAGACAGTTATCAGAGTGTCTTACCTAACATGGAAAAGATACGTACAGAAATGAACAAGAACCATCCAGAGATTCAATACAAACTCAAACGGGTGGAATTAGGTCCATCAGCGGGCTCTAAAATTGAAGCGAGAATTATTGGTTCAGATCCACAAGTTTTACGCACCATAGCGGCGCAATATGCCGCCGTGATCAAAGCCGATCCTCAAGCTGTTAATATTCGTCATGACTGGCGTGAGCGTACTAAGTTAATTGAGCCTCAATTTAACGAGAGTCAAGCCAGACGTTACGGCATTACTAAGCAAGATGTCGATAACCTGCTAGAGATGACCTTTTCTGGGCGCTCAGTAGGGCTATATCGAGACGGTACCTTGCTAATGCCTATTGTTGCTAGGCTACCTCAAGAGGAGAGAGTCGATGTAAATACTATCGAGGGAATTAAGATCTGGAGCCCATCGCTGCAACAGTATGTTCCTCTGCAACAGGTCACACTAGGTTACACCATGGCCTGGGAAGATCCCATCATAGTGCGTAAAAACAGAAAACGTATGTTAACAGTAGCCGCAGATCCCGATCCTCTTGGCGACGAGACCGCCGCCAGCTTACAGGCAAGGATCCAGCCTCTGATCGAGCAGATAGAGCTTCCAAAGGGATACTCTCTGGAGTGGGGCGGTGAATATGAGTCTTCAGGAGATGCACAAGCATCTCTATTCAGCTCGCTGCCTATGGGTTATCTGTTTATGTTTTTAGTCACCATATTGCTATTTAACTCGGTCAAAGACTCGTTAATTGTCTGGATGACTGTCCCATTGGCGATTATCGGTGGTACTGCTGGCCTTCTGGCACTCAATACACCATTTGGGTTTATGGCGCTGCTGGGATTCCTTAGCCTAACAGGGATGTTGATTAAAAACGGCATAGTCTTAGTCGATCAGATCAATATCGAGCTCAAAGAGGGTAAAGACGCCTATCAAGCTGTTGTCGATGCAGCGGTGAGCCGTGTTAGACCAGTGTGTATGGCAGCCATCACTACCATACTGGGTTTGCTGCCACTGCTCCCTGATGTGTTTTTCCGTCCCATGGCGGTCACCATCATGTTCGGTCTTGGCTTCGCAACGGTCCTAACATTGATCGCCGTCCCGGTGTTTTATCGCTTAGTTTACAGGGTGGAATGCCCAACGAACTAATCACAATAAGCTTTGGCCTAGGCTGGCACGAATATCTCGCTTCCCGAATATTTGTGCTGGCCTTTTGTGACTCAGTAACAGACATTGAGCATTTCGATAAGACAGGGAAAACCCAATACGAGGGAGAGGAGAAATAGAAAAAATTGATCATCATTCAGGCATAAAAAAACCTGCTCGAGGGCAGGCTTTTCTATTTTAATTGGTACCGGAGGACGGACTTGAACCGTCACGCTCGAAAGCAACGGATTTTGAATCCGTCGTGTCTACCAATTCCACCACACCGGCATCATTAAATAGACTTACTAATATCCTGAGGAGCTCAGTAAGTGATGGCGATTATACCTTTGCCGCCGATAATGGCAAGCCTTTAAAAGCCATAAATATACTAACTGAGTACTTTTCACTCTTATAACTTGCCGTTTGCTTATAACATAAGCTCAATGCTTATCTGGCATACCTAAAAAGCAAAACGCTAACATCAGCTATCTGTAACAACTCAAACACGATCAAGCTCAAACTTTTAGCAATAACCACCCAAGCCATTAACTATTCCATTGGTTTTATTGATCGAGATCAGCTTACACAGGCTTAAACAAAGCTAATTTAGAGAAAAGCGAATATTTTGAAAGAGGACTTCACCATGGCTTTCTGGCTAGATCTAATGTTTGGTAATCCCATAGGGCTTCTATCTATGATAGTTATCTTCTGCACTATAGGGATAATGTCATATTTGATGTGGATGTTTATTCAAAAGTCCAAACCTGAATAGTTTTCGATGAAAAAGCGTAGCCAATTCGCTTTTTCTAATGCAAAGGGGCCCTGCAATTAGCAAGAGCCCCTATTTTTATGTCAGTTTTACTTCAAAGCTTCATCAATATTAAGCAGCGTGCTTACGCGGGCTAACCATATTGTTTGCAAAAGTAGGTCTGGCCTTTATCAAGTTTTGCATCTCCTCCTGACTAGGCTCGCCCACTGGCAGTCTCAATACCTGACGATTCAGGTAGGTTCTAGCCCGCATAGAGATCTTATAGTCTGCTGTAGGGCCTTGAATGGCGTAATGCTTCTGATTACCTAAGCTTTCAATGATATTCGCTGCCAAGAGGCTTTTAACTGCAGGCTCACCTTGAGGTAAGGTTAATATGGTTTCACCTTGAAGAAAAAACTCCCTTAATAGCGCACGTTCTGCTGGATCTAACAATCTCACTTTCTCTTCAATCACTTCAATGATACGTTTACCTTTAAGGTATGTAATTGCTTCATCAAGAAAGTAGTTCAATACCTGAGTTAGCAGGTATGCGACACCGATAATGAGGCCCAAACCAATAAAGTGTGCATTAGCCGTCACTGCAGTATCGAGATTTAGCATCTGCAATAGAGATTTCGGCATAAAAAGAAGCGCACCACTCACTATCGCCAACCATAACATTAGATTAAAGCTCAGCTGTTTAGAGCTTAATTGCTTAACATTTTTAGATTTAAGTACCTGCATATACAGACCTAGTGTCAATAAACTGAACAGGCCTAAATCCAAGCAATATTGGTGCCATAAATATCAATTAATATAAGATTGACAATATTTCTACTTTTTTATTTGTTTATAACAGATTGAAAGCAACGTTAAGCGAATTATCCGTCTATGCTTATAACAATAAAAATTCGCACATTCTAAGCAGTTGTGAAATATTGAGCTAAGAGATCTCTTTCAAAGCGCAAGAAAAGGATTAATGCAGAAATTCACTGGCCAGCTAATTCATAGCCCTATGGGTTTTAAGCTAACGCTATCAATTATTATTTTTAGCTCGTTAATCACCATATTAACAACTGGCTTTCAACTCGTAAGTGACTATAAAAGCGATGTCGATAGGATCGACCGACAATTTGACAACATAGAGAAAGTGAACCTAGATGTGTTAGCTGCTAGCATCTGGGTGATAGATGAGCGTCTTATCAACACTCAACTTCATGGCCTTATTCAGCTTCCCGACATCACCTATATCTCAATCAATGATGATAGCGGTCAGGAATGGATTGAAGGAGAGCCATCACTGGAAAATACGATAGAGAGAACCTTTGATCTCTCGTACCGCTCTGGAAATGAGCAGATCCCTGTAGGTACTCTTCTTATTCAAGCAGACCTCAAAGCTGTGTATGACAAGCTGTTAGATCGCGCCATTATTATCTTACTCACTAATGCGATAAAAACCTCTATTGTCGCTGGATTCATACTCTTCCTTATCTGGTATATGGTTACCCGTCATCTGCACCGTTTAAGCCAGTACTGTCAAAATATCGACCTTGATTCCCCTTTCGAACCATTAAGTTTCGAGCAAAGCGAAAATAAGAATGATGAGTTTCGTCAAGTTTCCCTCGCCATTAACACCATGCAGCAACAGTTAAGGGCCTCCTTCTCCGATATCAAGCGTTCTAAACAGGAGCTGCAAGATGCCCTCACAGATAGAGAAAGGTTATTAGCACTGGAAACCAGCTATAAAGAGGAGCTTTCTAGTCAGGTTAAGGAAAAAACTCAAGAACTTGAGCAATCGGTTTTAGTTTTAAAACGCGCACAAGAGGTGTTAGTTGAGCAGGAGAAGATGGCGGCGCTCGGTGGCCTAGTCTCCGGAGTTGCTCATGAGATAAACACTCCCATAGGAATATGCTTAACGGCCGCCAGCTCACAACTTAATCATATCGATGAACTGATAAAAGTCATTCACAGTGAACATGCCACCTTAGAGGAGTTAAACTCTATTCTAGAGGAGCATCAGGTAAGTTGTGAGCTCATTGTCAACAACATTACCCGTGCTAGCAGCCTCATTCAAAAATTCAAAACAGTGGCGGCTCAACAGAGTCAGGAGGAGAAGCGCAGCTTTAATCTCCAACAAGAACTGGTAGATAGCCATGAATCAGTCAAAGTGCTGTTTCCCGAAATTAAGGTAGAGCTCCAACTGGATCTGAACCCAGCTCTCTGCATTAAAACGAACCATAACCTGCTAAAGCAGATCATCACCAATGTTCTTTCTAATGCTTACTCGCATGCCTTTAAGCATGTTGACACGCCTGTGATTAATATTAAGGCCCAACTGGATGATCAGCAGCTTAATATCTTTATTCAGGACAATGGCTCTGGTATCAATGAAGAGGATTCAACTCGTATTTTTGAACCTTTCTTTACCACATCACGACATAAAGGTGGGACAGGCTTGGGTCTGTCCGCAGCCTTTAATGCAACCACTTTACTTAAAGGTGGCATTAAATTGGTCAAGAACTCTGAATTAGGCGGAGCCTGTTTCCATATTGATTTCCCCGTGGATGAGGGAGAAGAGGAACAAGTTGACTCAGATATCTTTTTCGAAAACTTAGATTAGTACCAAACACAAGCCCTACTCATAGCATTAAAGTAGGGCTTAACAAGATGACTAACGATTCAAATACTTTTCACAAGTTAATGAGCAGATAGCTAAGATAACCCCAGCCGCCTTCTCCATAGATTCAACACAAATATATTCATGTTTCCCATGAAAGTTATGCCCACCGGTAAAGATGTTCGGACAAGGTAGCGCCATATAGGAAAGCCTAGCTCCATCGGTACCGCCTCTGATAGGCTTAACTAACGGCGTGATACCTTGTGAGGTTATCGCCTCTTTAGCAATATCGACAACATGCGGGTGAGGGATAATCTGCTCCTTCATATTAAAATAACTGTCTGTTATCTCAATCTCTAAGCTGCCCACCACCAGATCAGCGTTATAACTGTTTACCCGCTCTGTTAGCCAGCGCTTTCTTTGTTCGAAAATATCGATATCGAAATCCCGAATAAGGTAAGTTAATTCAGCTTCCTCTGTTTGTCCTTGCATATTCACAAGATGGAAGAAACCATCATAGTCCTTACTGCCTTCTGGTGTATCTTGCAGAGGCATTTTAGCGTGAAAACGCGCCGCCATGGTCTGCGCATTCACCATCACACCGTAGGCTGTCCCTGGGTGACAGTTATTACCTTTAGCCCGGATCACTGCCGTTGCAGCATTAAAATTCTCGTACTCAAGCTCCCCTAACTCCCCACCATCTATGGTATATGCCCACTGTGCACCAAAGCCCGGAACATCAAAGTGACCGGCTCCTCGACCTATCTCTTCATCCGGTGTAAAACAGAGTCGAATCTCTCCGTGAGGGATCTCAGGATGCTCAATAAGATGAGCTAGGGCTGTAATAATTTCGGCTATTCCAGCCTTATCATCGCCACCTAACAGAGTGGTTCCATCTGTAGTGATAAGGGTTTGGCCAACATAATTAAGCAGACTTGGAAACTGCTCAGTACTCAGTAGATCACTGTCACCCAGCAGAATATCTTCCCCGTCGTAGTTTTCAATAATTTGCGGAGTTATATTAGCGCCGCAGAAGTCAGGAGCTGTATCAAGGTGAGCGATAAAGCCAATACAGGGCACGCCATCAACTGTTTTTGGAACACTCGCAGTCAAATAACCTAAATGGCTTAACTCAACGCGCTCAAACCCAAGCTGTTCAAGTTCCTGCTTTAAAATAACAGCAAATTCAAGCTGCGAGTCACTGCTCGGAGAGCGAGTATTACTAGCCTTAGACTGAGTATCAATCTTTATATAACGTAGAAAACGCGTTAATAATGCTTGTCTCATAACGGGGTGACCTAAAGTAAAAAGTGGCCAGATTCTAACAAGGCAGTCATCACAATCATTAGACCTAAATCAAAGTTTGCAGGATTTAAAGTGTGAGCGGAGTAAAAAGGATTAAGGTTCCCCCCTAAATAAAGAGGTAAATAATGAGGTAAATAAGCTAGCGTAACCCAAACAATAAATTACGCTATTACCTTGATTGGTGTTAATTATCAGTCAGCTTTTTTAGCTAATTTTATCAGTACTCTACTAGCAGCAATAAAACCGAAAGTACCTGTAACAACGGTCACCGCACCAAAACCAGAAGCACAATCCATGCGCATACTTCCTTCAGCATCGGCTTTAGTGTTACATACACTGCCATCCGCCTGAGGGTAAACCAGTTGCTCAGTTGAAAACACCGCTTCAATGCTAAAACGTCGCTGTAGATTTTTAGAAAAATTATACTCACGTCTTAATATATTACGCACTTTTGCCAACAAAGGATCTTGGTAGGTCTTAGCAAGATCAGTGATCTGTATTTGAGTCGGGTCAACCTGCCCACCAGCTCCTCCAACGGTAACAATAGGCAGTTTCTGCCGCTTACACCAAGCGATCAAAGCCGCCTTAGGTTTGACAGCATCGATACAATCGACCACAAAATCTAAGTCCCCTTCCTGTTTTCTACCAATAAAGTAGTCACCTAGATTTTCCGGCGTAATAAAATCTTCAACCTGATTAACCTTACAGTCTGGATTGATCTGTAAAATACGCTCAGCCATCACCTCAACTTTAGACTCGCCTATTGTCGTTTTTAGAGCATGGATTTGACGGTTAGTATTTGTCACACAGATGTCATCGAGATCAATCAAGGTGATCTCGCCGATGCCACTTCTGGCTAAAGACTCTGCAACCCAAGTTCCCACACCACCTATGCCAACCACAGCAACATGAGATTGAGCAAATCGATTCAGGGCTTTTTGGCCATATAAACGACCAATACCAGCAAAACGATTAATATAGGCTTCAGAAAGCACCATCTTTTCCAACACAAACTCCAAAAACAATATTCTAACGGCCTAATCACGCCCCACTTTACAGCACGGTGAAAGTCAGCAAACATAAAAGTTGAGCAATTTTATCTTATTTCAGTCTTAATAACTAAAACTTGTTTTGCCCACACTAAAACACACACATGTTAAGTCATCTTTAAATAACAACTCACTAATAAGCAGTTGAAGATCTTCAGTTAAGTTTTAATGACTATTAATAAAAACTTTTGTAAATCAGCGTAGTAACCATCACATAAGTTGAACTTATTGTGATTGATATCACAAAGTCCAATCCACTATTTATGACAAAATTCAGTCCGATAGCTCGGTGAATTCAGAGTCTATCTGCAATATCGTCGTACTCAATGAGTTACCAACTTTCAAGCTTTACCCAATGAGCAATAGCTAAACCATTATTTTATAAAGCTGATACGCAAAAACGTCGCATCACTGCTACAATTTTAGCGATTGCTTATGTAATAAAAATGACACAAACCTGCATACTCGGTTTTTAAGTGCTGAATATGAATCTGTCACAAAAACAGGAGCTAAGCGGCTACAGAAGGTAAAAGTTTGATCTAGTCCACAATCTTATTGACATAAATCTGTAAACTTCGGCCTCATGTTTGTTACAAGGTTGGATGCTTGCAACAAGTCTAAACCATAAATAACCATTAAAAAATGGAGAAGAACTTAGGTTCTTGGGAGCACGTAAAACATGAAAAAAACACTAATCTCTGCATCAGTAGCATCTGTACTTACACTGGCTTCATTCGGCGCGCTAGCCGATGGTCCTAACTTCTATGGTCGTCTAGATCTTTCTGTGACTAACTCTGATAAGAGCAGCACACTTCAAAGTGGTACTAACGGTGCAGAAGTAGGCGAAAGCGGTACATACCTAGAAAACAACTTCTCACACGTGGGTGTTAAGGGCAGCGAAAGCCTAACTAGCAACATCGACGTGATCTACCAGATGGAGTTCCAAGTCGAGAACACTTCTGGCTCTGGTGACGTATTTAAGGCTCGTAACACTTTCCTAGGTCTTAAATCTACAGCAGGTACCGTACTTGTTGGTCGTAACGATACAGTATTTAAGCAAGCTGAAGGTGGCGTAGATATTTTCGGTAACACTAACGCCGATATCGATCGTCTAATTGGTGGCCAAACACGTTCTTCTGACGGTATCTGGTACTACTCTCCAAAGATCGCTGATTTAGTGACATTAAACGCAACTTACCTGATGGAAGATAACCAGACGGATAAAGCGGGTAACCGAATTGACGAAAACCAATATGCACTTAGTGCAACTATCGGTGACAAGAAGCTTAAAGCACAAAACTACTATGTAGCTGCCGCATACAACACTGTAGGCGGTATTGATGCTTACCGTGGTGTTGCTCAAGTCAAACTTGGTGATTTCAAAATCGGTGGTCTATTCCAGAATACTGAAAGCCAAACAGACTCAGCTCAGGAAGGTAACTCTTACTTCGTAAACGTGGCATACAACCTAAACGGCGTTAACCTAAAAGCTGAATACGGTAAAGATGAAGCTGGTTTCGGTAAGTACTACAAAAACATCACTGATGTTGAAGGCACTGACGTAAACGTTCAGTCAATCACTGTAGGTGCTGACTACAAGGTATCTAAATCAACTATGGTTTACGGTCACTACGCTATGTATGAAGGCGACCACAAAACTGCAGCTGGTAAAGTTAACCTAGAAGATGACAACGTATTCACAGTTGGTGTACGTTACAACTTCTAATCTTTAATTCAGAAGAACCTATCTAAATGAGGTTTCTGATATAAGATTTAAAGGCGACTTTTAGTCGCCTTTAATTTTTCAATAAACGCTTAAAAAGCCCAATATAAATGGGTGAATAACCACACATCCCCTTCACTGTCTTGAGTCAAATTTCACTCATATAAATTATTAACTCTTTCTTAAATTAAAGTATCTCTTTAATAAGTAATACCTTAACTAAAAAATAATACCTTGGCCTATTATTTGCCTTTATTACTCATGCTCCATGGGGATTATTCCGTATATCATCGATATAAAGCGTAAAAATTCGTTTCATTGATGAGAAAATGAAAATAATCAACTGAGCAATATGGATGGAGCAAAATAAGAATAATAGTTAACACTCAGTTCAAGGGAATATAGAAATGAACAAGACATTAATCTCTACAACACTTGCCTCAATGTTCACATTAACCTCATTCGGTGCGCTAGCCGATGGACCTAACTTCTATGGTCGACTAGACCTTGCAGTGACAAACTCAGATACTGGCGCGACAACGCAAGAGAAGAAAGATGGCACTGTAATTGAAAACAACTTCTCCCATATCGGTGTAAAAGGCAGTGAAACCTTAACTAAGGGTTTCGATGTTATCTACCAGATGGAGTTTCAAGTAGAAAATACCTCAAGCAATAAAGATGTTTTCAAGGCTAGAAATACCTACCTAGGCCTGAAAACAGTAGCGGGAACGTTACTTGTTGGTCGTAACGATACGGTATTTAAACAATCTGAAGGTGGTATCGATCTATTTGGTAACTCAAATGCTGATATCGATCGCTTAGTTGGTGGGCAAACTCGCTCTGCTGATGGGATATGGTACTACTCGCCAAAAATTGCCAATGCAATATCCATTAATGCGACATACCTGATGGAGGACAACCATCGTGACGCCAATGGTAATGTTATTGACGAAACTCAATACGCAATAAGTGCCATTATGGGTGATAAGAAGCTCAAGAACCAAAATTACTATCTGGCAGCCGCATACAATACTATCGGTGGAATAGATGCGTATCGGGGTGTTGCTCAAGTCAAACTTGGTGATTTCAAAATCGGTGGTCTATTCCAGAATACTGAAAGCCAAACTGACTCAACTCAAGAAGGTAACTCTTACTTCGTAAACGTGGCATACAACCTAAACGGCATCAATCTTAAAGCTGAATACGGTAAGGATGAGGCCGGTTTCGGTAAATACTACAAGAACATCACAGCCGACGTCAGGGGAACTGAAATCGATGTACAGGTTATCACCCTTGGTGCTGATTATAAGCTCACTAAATCGACACTGATTTATGGCCACTATGCCATGTATGAGGGTGACCATAATACATTAGCGGGTAAAGTGAGCTTAGAAGACGATAACATCTTCACCATAGGTGCACGTTACAACTTCTGATCCTATTGGCTTAAAGATAAAGCGACCAAATGGTCGCTTTTATGCCTGTATAGAAGCTGTCAGATAGGGAAGTCTAGCCTCTTCTTTTAAGCTGATAAACAGACTCTGTTAGCCAAGGTACCTGCTTATTTACAAAGCGTGGGTTCTCGTTTAACACATCTTCACTGCTAAGGAGCTCAAGCTCAAAATAATCGGCCATATTAGCCATTACCCAATCATTAGAAACGGCAAAGGGTGGCCCTTTTAGCGCTTCTTGTGGATAATCCAAAGTAACAAGCAGACCCATACTTTTTGGGGGTAGTAGCTCAATAAGCTTTTCGACATAGGCTAAACGCATCGACTCTGGCCAAGCAATCAAAGCGGCTCTATCATAAAAGGCATCCACTCCAGATAGCTCTTCGGGCGTTAAAGAGAAAAGATCTCCTTGATACAGTGTAATGTCGCTGGCATCAAATCGATTAAGCTCACTAATGGATTCTTTAGCGGGGGTCATCAAGTGGGGTAAACTGTTCTCAGCAAAAAACTGCTCTACAGCTGTTTGATTGAGCTCACACCCCACTACTTTATGGCCTAACTCAGCCAGATAGCAAAGATCCAAACTTTTACCGCATAGTGGAACAAATACCTGACTATTCGGCGCTAAATCAAGCGCGGGCCAGTATTTAATCAGCAAAGGATTCACTTCATTTAAATGAAAGCCTATCTGTTCTGCATTCCACTTACTGTGCCAAAAATCGGGTTCCATACATCTGTCCTATTCAAGTATCCTAGAGAAAGCGTCTCGCTGACTCAGCTTATATCCCGCTACTCTATAGGAACAGATCTTGGAAGCAAAGTGCTTCTCTACTGATTAGCGCTCTCCCTGATTATCAACTTGCCTAAAGCTGTTACTCGATAGCTAACACTTTTTGTGTTTTCCTCAGCCAAACACAGTTCTCACAGCCACAATTTCTTCTAGAGAGATGATGTGGTGTCAGGCTCGAATCGATAAAGTCGACAGCAATCAGAAGTTGCTGTTTAAGCTCAGCAACCGACTTTTCCTCAACTGCAACTAACTCATCGTTGTGATTCATCCACACACATTCCATCCCCTGATGGCAATTAAGACACTGCTCATCACTGGTATTAAAAAAACCTGCGTGGGGGCAAAACTTCAACTCCATAGATTGAACAATGCGTTTTCTTGGATAATCAAGTAGCTCAATTAATAGGGCTTTATCTACTTCAGTCATATGCCCTCCTTTACTTTTAATTCAGAGATCTAACGAAGTATTTATCGTTATATTAGTATCTGACTAAGAGATTACCTGCCAAAGTTTGTTGCTGAATTGATGTAGGTCAAGGTGTGTTCCGAAAAGGTTCGATAGAGAGGGGTATTTACTCTAACCCTGCAGTTAGATTCAGTTTTTACTAGAATATAACTCACGACAAAAATGCGGTTCAAGTATAAAGACTTAGAAAGTGATGGCAGAGTTTTATCGAAAGAGATTGGCATAGACTCAGCTTATTGATTTAATGGACTAGCGTCCCTAACACGAGTGTAGATAGTCAAATATGCCGAACTCCCAACCTCCCGCGAAACAGACTCATTCAACCACTCAACCTTCAACAAAGAAACCTGAGCCGCAACTGCAACATTTTTACATATCAGAAGAGCAATCTATCTACCTGCTCAAAGCTAACGATGCCCGTAAACACAGAGCCTGGATTCGACTCTGTAAACAGCAACTAGCAAAACTGGGTTATGTCGATCTGGACTTAGTCGGTAAAGGCGCTTACGGCTTTGTCTTTTCCGGTATCGATCCCAATGGTGAGGCCCATGTATTTAAGTTCTCACGGGTCACCTTACCTCAGCATGTACAAGACCGTCTCGAAGAGGAGGCCTTCATGCTATCTCAGGTTAAGCACCCTAACGTGCCTCCAGCAATTAAGTTTGCCCATGGAGGCAAACAGGGGATTTTAGTTATGGCACGCGCCCCCGGCGAAGATCTTGAGCAGCTATGTTTAAAAAGAGGCGCGCTTCCTGCCCATATGGTGATGAGTATCGCTAGGCAGCTGGCCAATATACTGCAGTATCTGCACCACGGTCGCCCTTTAGTTCATGGAGATATTAAACCCTCTAATCTGGTTTACGATGTTCAAACAGATCACCTCTCGCTTATAGACTGGGGCTCAGCCGTATTCGCTCAACGCGATGCAAAGGGGGAGCCCGTTAATGGCAACGTGATGGATCTACTTTCCAGCGACCACCAACACACCAATGCGAGGATGGGTGATGTTTATTTTATCGGAGAGGAGCAACTTAACGGTGAGCTATCCAGCACTCGATTCGATGAGCAAGGTGCCGCAGCCACTCTGTATGCCATCGCTTCAGGTCAAGCGAGTCGTTTTGGTAGCAAGGTGATAAAACCCACCAGCATTGGACTGCCAGTAGAGCTGGCTAGAACTCTAGACGGTATGCTTAGCGACAATCCAAAACAGCGACAACTGGCAGGTGATTACTTCCTAAAAAGCATGCTCCACAGTCATAGGATGCACCTACCAGCTTTAAATACGCCTCCCTTAGTAGAGGATATTCCTGTTTGGGAGTTGACTCGTGAACGTGACGTTGAGACCGTTATCTATAGCTCCCGTAAATCTTTCCTTAAAGAGCACACAGGAGAAGATCCCATAGAGAAAATGGACGATCTGCAACTGGAAAAGTATTACCGCAACTTTATGGCTGGAATGGGAGACACAGAGAAGGGCTTTATTGCTGCCGTAGGCCGATTAAGTCAATACTCTATCGTCGGAGGGTTAGCGATCCATTGGCAAGAAACCGGGGTGTTTATTGATTCAAACCTAGCGCTTTACAGCCGTGAGGAGCGAGAACCTCTTATCTTAGCCGTGAATAACATGGTCACCCTTGCCAGAGGGATCAAACGTATAGGGGTGTTTAAAGCCTGCTTTTTTAACGCGCGTGACACCTTGCATTTAGAGCGTGATAATACAGATAAGCCCTTCTTAATCGACCCCAATCAACAGCTCCCCTTCGAGGTTGGTAGAGTCCCCTCTTTAGAAGATAAATCTCGCCTGCACTCCTATTTTGAAGATGGACGAGATCCCGATGAAAACCTTGAACTTCCCAGTGAGATCATGACCGAACTGAGTTGGATCAATAAGATCCACCATACAGGGTGTATTATTTTCGAGGTGCTGCCTAAACATATGAAGGTACACAGTTACTTAAGGCTGCTTAACCCAAGGAAGCAGGCGGCATTCAGAGCCAGTTTGGACAGAATATTGAGTCATGTGGATAAGATACAGGGCAAAGGTGTCTCAGGCTTTATGAAGCTGCCATACAAGAATACCCGCAGGTTTAGTCATATCGACAGTAAAGAGGAGTGGTTTTACCCAAAAAACCCCAAAATGGGTACTAAGGGCTAACCGTTAAGAGGAAGGTAAACTGGCCTCCCTCTTTTCCAATCTAACTCTTAGGATCTTCTTTGCTATCCTCTTTATGCTCAACCCTATGTTCATTTGGATCGCGCTTATGCTCAAAATCACCATCAAAAGTATCACCACCTTCGGGATTTTGACTATCTCGCTTAAATGGGTCATTCCCAAAAGGACTGCCACCGCGTGAAAAACCACCAGGACCAAAACCGCCCTGAAAACCACCATTAGCTGCCACTTTGACTTGCATACGCTTATAAAGAAAACCAGCAACAGGGATACGGGTAAATGGCGTCAGCAAGACTAGGCCGATAAAGTCGGTCACAAAACCTGGGATCAAAAGCAGTAATCCGGCCACAGCCAACATCATACCTTCAACAATCTCCTGACCTGGCGCTTCGCCACGAGCCAGTTTTTGCTGAACCTGCATCAAGGTGCTAATTCCTTGACTGCGAACTAACGATACACCAACAATCGCTGTGAAAAAAACCAAACCAACAGTGGTCCAGCTACCTAAAGACTCACCAACTTTAATGAGAACATTGAGTTCAACTACAGGAACCAAAATAAAGATGACTATAAAAACAAAAAACACATCGACCTCACAAAATCTGGCAGAGAAAAAACAATTGTACCCAATATGAAAATTAAATGGGGGTTTACGGGTCTATTTTCAAGTAAAGCGTCTCCTTCAGCCCTTTTTCAAGTAATGAAGATAGGGATAAGCTCACTATTTTAGTGATGCATTAATGCAAGGAAATATGAAAACGCGTAAAGTAGTTTTCAAATTAGATATGTTAAGTTTAGCGACTTTAGCTTAAACCAGTTTTAACCACGCAAGCTAAAGAACAGATGAGATAACCATACTATGCAAGATGAGTTTCTACTGGTCATGACCAGCTGCCCAACCTCTGAACTGGCGACCAAAATTGCTCAGGTGTTAGTGGGGAGTAAGCTGGCTGCTTGTATACAGGTATCAGCTCCTGTTACCTCAATATATGAGTGGCAAGGAGAGATATGTGAAGAGACAGAATTCAACCTGCAGATAAAATGTTTAGCGCTGAACTATTCAGAGATAGAGACTCAAATAAAACAGCTGCATCCCTACGAGGTACCAGAAATCATCGCTGTCCCTATCAGTCATGGTTTACCTGACTACCTTAAGTGGATACATGATGTGAGTAAGAGATAAAAGTTAACAGCGAATCTATCATCTTGCCCATTTTAACCGTAACATCTGGGCCAGCCACCGATTTTTGATTGGATAACAGAACAAGATAAGCATGAAAAAAATAATCACTCTGGCACTTTCATTGGTGCTCACAAGCTCCCTACTACTGCTTACCCCTTTAGCTCATAGTGAAGGGGTTTTCAGTAACAGCAAGTTCAGCTTTCTTAAGGATGAACCTAAATTAATGCCTGTTGACGAAGCCTTTGTCTTCGATTTTAAGCAGGAAGGAGAACAACTTAAAATAAGCTGGGTTATCGCTGACGGTTACTACATGTATCGCGATAAACTCAAGTTTGAAGCAGAGGGTGCATTACTTGGTGAGATAGCTCTACCAAAAGGTAAAGAGCACAACGATGAATATTTTGGCGAACAAGAGGTTTACTACTCCTTCGTTGAGTTCCCCATCGCGATAAAAGAAGCTAGTGATCAGTCTAATGTCACCATCACCTTTATGGGCTGCGCCGAAGGAAAACTCTGCTTCCCTCCAACCAAAAAACAGGCACTGTTATCGGCAGTCCCCCTCAATGACGGCCTATTAAAAGATAAAGTTCAAGAGCTATCCACTCCAGAGGCTAGTAGTAAAACCGTAACAGAGCCTATAACACAGCAAGATAGCTTAAGTCAGATGCTATCAGGTGATAGCCTTCTGTGGACTTTAGTGATCTTTTTTGGATTAGGTATTGGCCTTGCGCTAACCCCGTGTGTTTTCCCAATGTATCCAATTCTATCTGGCATCATAGTCGGCCAAGGGAAGAAGTTATCGACAGCTAAGGCCTTTAGCCTCTCTATGGTCTATGTCCAAGGCATGGCGATCACCTACTCCTTGTTAGGACTCGTAGTGGCATCGGCAGGCATGAAGTATCAAGCGGCTCTGCAACATCCAGCTGTACTCATCGTATTAGCCATACTTTTCTTTGTCTTAAGCCTCTCTATGTTTGGCCTATACGAATTAAAGCTACCTTCAAGTTGGCAAGAGAAGATGAACAGCTTCTCCAACAACCAGAAGGGAGGCAATGTTATTGGTGTCTTCTTAATGGGGATCATCTCAGGCTTAGTCGCCTCACCTTGTACCACTGCTCCGCTCTCTGGTGCGCTGGTCTATGTTGCTCAAACTGGCGACCTATTGCAGGGATTTTTGGCACTATATGTATTGAGTATGGGCATGGGACTACCACTGCTTATCATAGGTACTTCAGGTGGTAAGCTACTGCCAAGAGCAGGTAGCTGGATGGATATCATCAAGACCATATTTGGCTTCCTTCTCATCGCTGTGTCTGTTGTGATGATCGGCAGAATCTGGCCAGGCCTTATCTCTGATATCCTATGGTCTATCTGGGGTGTCGCGCTAATTGGTTACCTGATGCACCAGAATAAGCTCACTGAGTTTAACTGGAAGCAATCGACTCGTTCAGTTCTACTGACTTTAGGCCTGTTAGCTAGCTTCTCCTATGGTTTCCAAGCGGTAATGAGTGAGCTCGGACTGCAAAACCATAGCCAAGGTGAACAAACACAACTTCATGGCCATAAACCCATTAAATCCATCGCTGACTTAGAGGCAGAAGTGAGCGCCGCGGCAGCACAGGGCAAGCCAGTTATGTTAGATCTTTATGCCGACTGGTGCGTTGCCTGCAAAGAGTTTGAAGCTATCACCTTTAAAGATCCAGAGGTGCAGAAACGTCTATCTCAAATAGTCTTCCTGCAGGCTGATGTGACTAAAAATGATATGACTGATATCGAACTGCTCGAACACTATGACGTACTTGGATTGCCGACACTGTTAATGTTTGACAGCTCTGGTGAGTTAAGTGATGAACTAAGAGTCACAGGCTTTATGAAGCCTGAAGCGTTTGCTAAACACTTAGATCTATTACTGGCTAAATAATACCAATCAGTATAAAGATTTGATCGCTCAGCGAGAGTTTAGCGGTCATGAGGCAAGTCAACGAGTGAAGAGCATAGTTATTCTACGGTTTAGCTCGTTAACGCAGTATCAGAACCACTAAAACTCGCCTGTAAGGAGTGTTTTTGGCTGCCTACTTCTGCGTTGAATGAATTCATAAGGGAACAACCATTCTATCATCCATTCGCCTTGAATTAGTTTGCCAAAACACACTCTGAGTAGATCAACTTCTTATACTGATTGGTATAATACCTCTCAGTAAAATACCCCATAAAAAAGCCTCCAGATGGAGGCTTTTTATTGAGTATTACTTCAACTCTTGTTCAAAGAGTTTATAGATACGTCTGTACTCATCTAACCAGCTCGATGGCTCCTTGAAACCATGTGGCTCAACTGGGTAGATAGCAGTTTCAAACATCGGCTTTTCAAGCTCAATCAAGCGTTGAACCAAACGCACACTATCTTGGAAGAAAACATTATCGTCTAATACTCCACTCATGATCAGCAGAGGCTTTTGTAACCCCTGTGCGTGCTCAATTGGCGAGCTACGCTCATAAGCGATTGGATCAACATCCGGTGTATTAAGGATATTTGAGGTATAAGGTGCATTATAGTGTGCCCAGTCAGTCACTGGACGCAGGGCTGCACCCGCTTGGAATAGCTCAGGCTCATTAAAGAGTGCCATAAAGGTCAGGAAGCCACCGTATGAGCCACCATAGGTGCCGACTCTGTTAGCATCAACATTAGCATTAGCTGCCATCCAGTTTACGCCATCTTCAAGATCTTCCACCTCTGGCGTGCCCATTTGACGATACACAGCTGTGCGCCAGTCACGTCCATATCCTTTCGAACCACGGTAATCCATATCCATCACCACATAACCTTGCTGGGTGAGTAGATTATGGAACATAAACTCGCGGAAATAGCCTGAGAAGCCATAATGAGCATTTTGCAGATAACCAGCACCATGATTAAAGATCACCGCAGGATACTTCTCTGCTTGGCTCTTATCATATCCTTGCGGCAGGTAAACTCTGGCATAAACTTCACCAGCGCCGTGACTTGATGGAACTGCAACCACCTCTGGTGCTTGCCATGCATAGTCCTTAAAAGCATCACTGGTGTATGAAGTCATCTTCTTAAGCTCACCACCGATCGGCTGCAGATAAAGCTCGCTTGGTTCTGTTCGACGAGAAGCGTTAAGCAGCAGGCTCTTCCCGTCCGGGCTTAAGCTGTAATCGAGTTGACCATCCCACTGGGTTAACTGCTCATCTTTACCTGTACTAACTTCAACACGGTACACGTTATCGATACCTGGATGGCGCTTATTTGCCTTGTAGTAGATAAACTGCGCTTTCGGGCCTAAGGTGATATCACTGACAACATATTTACCTTGAGTCAGCGGTTCAACCGGCTCGCCGGCACGTTTAAGGTAGATATGGGAATACCCAGTCTCCTCAGACAAATAATAGAGATCATCACTCTTTGGTAACCAACCAAACTGGTTAAAGTTATAGTTTACCCAAGCTTCATCATGCAGTCTGTGTTCAGTTGTTAATGAGCCTTTTTTCAGATCCAGTGTTGCTATCCAGCGATCTTTATTATCGATAGCTTCAAGCATGATAGCGACTTTATTCTCTGTCTCCTGCCACTGAATTGCGCTTTGCTCCCAACCCCAATCTTGCATTAGCTGAATTTTACGTGGTGTTCGCTCGCTCTTATATGACTCCCCTTTAGCCTTAGCATTTTCAGACTTAACCTTAGCCAGCACATCCTCATCAAAGCCCTCTAGCCCTTCGATAGTGATCGCTTTTTCTGTATGAGTATCAAGATCGAGCAGTACTAAACGCTCACCTGGGTTCTTATCTTCCGCAACGCGTGCTCTAGCAGGTACTGCATCAACATAACCCTCTTTACCTAAGTAGTTAGGCATAATGTCGTGCTCGCCGCGCCAGCTATACTTTTTATCGATGAGTGATAACAATACAAAGCGCCCGTCAGGTGAAAGAGATAGATTAGTCACCCTCTCCCCCTCTCCTAAATACCATACCTTGCTGGCCATTGTAGGATCCGCTTTTGTTAGCTCTTTCTTGTACTGCTCTTTTTGCTTCTCTTTATCATGTTGCTGCGCAACATATTGGATCAACCTGTGCTGCTGCTTAGCAATATAACTCGATGGATCTTCAACACCTTTAGGTTTAGCTGTCATCTTGATGCTAGCTATCTGCTCATGTAGGCCTGTGCTGTTGTGAATTTGGAAGATATCATCTCCCTGCCAGTAAGCGATATCACCGTTGTTAAGGAAGCGTACACCATTAACTGGCGTATTTTGTCTAGTCAACTGCGATACCTGACCGGAGCTCAACTGTTTTACAAATATGTTCCCTTGATAGATATACGCTTTTTTGCTTTTTTCGCTATTAAGCACACCGTATTGTTGGGAAGCATTGTGCAGTTCATTGAGAGATAGTTGAGTTGCAGTGGTCTCACCGACCCCTTGCTTAAAATAGTTTCTCACAGGATTGCCATGGGCTTGTCTTGCAAAATAGATAGACTGACTGTCATCCCCCCAATACGCCCCTTTAGCCAAAACTCCCATCCAATCTGGATTGGCCATTATCTGTTTTAAGGTAAGCGCTTCATTAACCTTAGGCGGGGTGGCGAGTAATACCTGATTTTGTAATGGAGTTAACTGTTCAGTTGCAGTTTGATCATTGGATGTTGCCGCACAGCCACTTAAGATGGCAATAGCCAGAACACTCAGTCCTGAATGTCTTATCAGACTTGTCATTACGCTTCCTTTTTATTTTTCAATGATCCTGACCATCAGATACAGAGAGTCATACAGCGTCATTGATATTATTTTGCGATATTTATATCACAAAATTGAGTAACTTTAGTCAGGAATATAAAGGAATCTTGTAACAAGCTGAGAAATTGAAGCGATAAAAAACAGCAAGGCTAAGAAGTTGTACAACTAACTTAAACTAAGGAAGTTTTGCAATAGCTCATGCCCTTGCTCAGTGAGCACTGACTCGGGGTGAAACTGAACCCCATAAATAGGAAGATGCTTATGGCTCATGGCCATGATCTCGCGACCACAATGTTCATCATCGAACCAGGCATCGAGAATGAAGTCTTTAGGCAGAGAGCCGACCAAAAGTGAATGATAGCGGGTCACAGTAAGTGGATCTTTCAGCTCTTTAAAGAGTCGCTTACCAAGATGGTTAATACAGCTGGTTTTACCGTGCATCACACGTTTAGCGCGGATCACTTGTGCCCCAAACACCTGAGCGATGGCCTGATGACCTAAGCAGACGCCTAAGATCGGCAATTTACCCGCAAAATGTTCAATCGCCGCTAACGATATCCCCGCCTCATTAGGACTACGGGGACCTGGTGAAATAATAATATGGCTTGGTGCTAGCTTCTCTATATCTACTAAAGTGATCTCATCATTACGCTTAACCACGACCTCTTGACCTAGCTGCTGGAAATATTGCACTAAGTTAAAAGTAAATGAGTCGTAATTGTCGATCATTAAAAGCATAAAACGGTCCGAAATATAAAACACTGCACTCTACCAATTGGGCGCAGATGCTACCACAGAGTCCCTTTAGGGTCACCACACATAACACAAAAACGGCTATGCTTAAGCCTAGATAAATAAGAGCGATTAAAATGCCGAACCTAGCCTCTCTTTTTCTTAAGCTATTGACCTTAGGCTGCCAACATAGCAGTAGTAAAACCTTAGAGCGTAAGGTAATACAGGTGAACCTTGGTGTGATGGTCAGCGCGACGACCATACTCACCTTTGATTTTCTGTTTTACCTTACAGGAAATGGAGCACTCATCTACTCCGGGCTGATACAGACTCCATTCCTGCTTTTGCTACCAACAGTCTGGTGGCTTAATCATACTGGCCGGCTATTTTTGGCAAGATGGGCTATCTTTATCATCGTCATATCTGATACAACTTCCACCCTGCTTTTAGCACAAGGAACCCAGCTACTAATCCATTACTACTTCCTGCTATTTGCCATCATTCCTGCTGCATTCTTCGAGATATCTCAATGGCGCTCATCGGCAATCTTATTTATAACCAACCTAAGCCTCTATTTTTTCTTCCAACTAAACGGCTGGGAGGCACTTCCTGAAATATATGAACTACAGGCGCAGCAACTCAATCTTCTTAGAGTTATCATGGTTGGATCCAGTGTGTTCACCATTATCTTACTGCTATTGATAAGTGAGCGTTACTCAGAAAGGAATGAGATTTTTCTAGAAAAACTTGCCAATACCGATCCCCTAACCTCCCTCAATAACCGTCGCCACTTTATCGATAATGTTCAGCAACAACTGGCAAAAAAGTTAGATCAAAACCTGGCTCTTGCCATCATAGATATAGACCACTTTAAACAAATTAATGACACTGGTGGTCACGATGCAGGAGATGAAGCACTCAAGCATATTAGCCAGATACTTAGTAAGCATGTTGGGGAAAAGGAGCTGCTGGCAAGGATTGGAGGTGAGGAGTTCGCGATCCTCTACATAGAGTCCACTGCAGAGTTAGCGACGAAAAAAGGCGATGCACTTCTTAGGCAGTTTGAAAACACTCCTTTTTACTATTTCGAAAAGGAGTACAAGATCACCGCCTCAATCGGTTTATGCTTATTTACAGGCCAGCAAGATCTAGATCAAGTGATGAGGGAGGCAGATGAGGCGCTTTATCAGGCTAAAGAGGGGGGAAGAAACCGACAAAAGATCAAAAAAATTGCATAAAAAAGCCAGTCGTCTGACTGGCTCTTCTTATCTAACTCGCTAAGTCTTACTTAACCAGCGTCAGGTGACCTCGTCGCTTTGGCTCTGATGTTTTAGGAGTTTCATCCACAGCCTCAATGACAACGTCTTCATCTTCTGCTTCTTCAACTACAGATAAACCAGACTCAAACTCATCATCTTCAAGTTGATAGGCTTCCTCTACATCAAAAACAGTACCTGCACCATTTTCTCTGGCGTAGATAGCAACAATTGATGCCATAGGAAGAACAACCTGCTGAGGTACACCACCAAAACGTGCATTGAACTCAATATACTCATGACCAATCTGTAGATTACCTACAGCTGAAGAGGTGATATTAAGTACAATCTGACCATCTTTAACATATTGCTGTGGAACTTGAGTACCCGGAACAAAGGCGTCAACAACGACATGTGGGGTCAACTCATTATCCATTAACCAGTCATAATATGCCTGTAATAAATATGGACGATTCGGGGTCATAGGTTTCATTTAAGCACCCATGCGCATTTCGCGCTCAGCCTCAGTTAAAGACGCTTTAAATGATTCACGATCGAATAGACGTGTCATATAGGCTTTAACTTCTTTCGCTGTACGGATATCAAGTTCGATACCAAGTACAGGTAGACGCCACAACAGTGGGCCAAGGTAACAATCAGCTAAACCAAACTCTTCAGCCATAAAATATGGCATCTCACTAAATACTGGTGCGATAGCCGTTAAACCTTCTTGCAGCTCCTTACGAGCAGCGTCAGCACGGTCACCAGTTCTAATACGCTCAACCAGCGTGTACCAATCATGTTGGATACGGTGCATCATTAAACGTGTGCGTCCGCGTGAAACTGGGTACACAGGCATTAGAGGTGGATGTGGGAAACGCTCATCCAAGTACTCCATAATGATACGAGAGTTGTAAAGCACTAGCTCACGATCAACCAAAGTTGGCACTGTGTTGTAAGGGTTCAATTCGATTAAATCTTCAGGCATTTCACTTGGTTCAACCTGAAGTACATCAACTGTAACTCCTTTTTCAGCTAAGACGATACGAACTTGATGACTATAGAGATCGTCAGCACCTGAATACAGGGTCATGATTGAGCGTTTATTGGCAGCAACAGCCATTGATACCCTCCGAGATTTAAAGGAAAAAGCAAAAAAACAAAAAGCAAAACGAGGGGCAAAGCCCCCCGTTTACAGTATGCGAATAATGCATTCTAACCTTTCTAAAGGTTAGTGTACATCTTTCCAGTACTCTTTCTTCAGGAAGTAAGCAATGATGAAGAAGATAAACAGGAAGCCCATTACCCACCAACCTAAGCTTTCACGCTCAAGTTTAACAGGATCACCCGAGTAAACGAGGAATCCGGTGATATCACGAACCACTTGATCATACTCTTCAGCATTTAGCTTGCCACCAGTAGAAACTATTGTGCCATCCTCTTGCTTAACTGGAAGGCCTTGTAGCTCCTGCATTACATGAGGCATACCTACAGATGGGAATACAGTATTATTCACACCGAATGGACGGCTCTCATCATGGTAGAAACCTTTCAGATAAGAGTAGATCCAATCTTCACCACGTACTCGTGCAACTAAGGTCAGATCTGGTGGAGTAGCACCAAACCACTTAGCAGCATCTTTAGATGGAATGGAGTTTTCCATCAAGCTACCGATCTTAATGCTATCGTCAAATATATACTTAGCACGCATATCATCAACAGAGATGCCTAAGTCATCGGCAACACGGCCATAACGCTGATATTGAGTACTATGACAGCCAGCACAGTAGTGCTGAAAACTATCTAAACCACGTTGTAGTGACTCTTTATCATGGAGATCAATATTTGCACTCTCTAAAGGTACATGTGATCCACCAGCAGCAAATGCTAGAGACGGAATTAAGGTAACTAATGCAATAATTAATTTTTTCATTAGTGAGTCAACCTCTCTGGTACAGGTTTAGTCTTCTCATTCTTACTGTAGATCCACAGCGCTAAGAAGAAGCCGAAGTAAGTCAGAGTAAAGATACGAGCAGCGATAGTCAGAGCTGGAGTAGCAGGAACCGCACCTAGGTAACCTAGAACGATAAATGACACTGCAAACTGACTGATGTTCAACTTATGAACCATGCTGCGGTAACGTATCGACTTAACCTTACAGCGGTCTAACCAAGGCAATACAAACAGTACTGCAATAGCAAGCCCCATACCCACAACACCTAATAATTTATCAGGGATTGCACGCAAAATTGCATAGAAAGGTGTGAAGTACCAAACCGGTGCAATATGCTCAGGGGTCTTCATCGGGTTAGCAGCCTCGAAGTTAGGTTTCTCAAGGAAGTAACCACCACCTTCAGGCATAAAGAAGAGCACATAACAGAAGATTATCAGGAAGCCTGCGACACCCATGATATCTTTAACTGTGTAGTAAGGGTGGAACGGAATACCATCAACTGGCCAGCCATTCTCATCTTTATTCTTCTTAATCTCGATACCGTCTGGGTTATTCGATCCCACTTCATGCAGCGCAATCAAGTGAAGGAAAACAAGAACAACTAATACCAGAGGTAGTGCGATAACATGGAGTGCAAAGAAACGGTTAAGCGTTGCACCAGAGACGACAAAGTCACCACGGATCCACAAGGTAAGATCATCACCAATAACAGGAATAGCCCCAAACAATGAGATAATAACCTGTGCTCCCCAGTAGGACATCTGTCCCCATGGAAGCAGGTAACCCATAAAGGCTTCAGCCATTAACACTAGGAAGATCAGCATACCGAAGAGCCAGAGTAGTTCTCTAGGCTTCTGGTATGAACCGTAAATTAAACCACGGAACATATGCAGGTATATCACCACAAAAAATGCCGAAGCACCTGTGGAGTGCATATAACGTAGTAACCAACCATACTCAACATCACGCATGATGTATTCGATTGAAGCAAATGCGCCTTCAGCCGTAGGTACATAGTTCATCGTCAACCAGATCCCTGTTAGTAACTGATTAACCAGAACTAACATGGCTAGTGAGCCAAAAAAGTACCAAAAGTTAAAGTTAGTCGGTGTCGCATATTGACCAACATGACGGTTGTAGGTGGCCGTCATTGGTATACGAGCATCAATCCAATCAACTATATTCTTAACCATTACGCATCCCCCTGGTCTACACCGATGATGACATTGTTATCGTCGATATACTGATGAGGTGGAACTACTAAGTTCAACGGAGCGGGTACACCTTGGAATACACGACCAGCCATATCAAACTTAGAACCATGACATGGACAGAAGAAACCAGAAGGCACGCCTTCAACCTGCTCACCAAATGTATCTGGTAAGTAGGTAGGAGAACAACCTAAGTGAGTACATAGGCCCACTGCGATAAAGAACTCAGGGTTGATTGAACGTCCAGCATTCTGCGCGTAAGCAGGCTGCTGTTCTTCAACTGATGCAGGATCACGAAGTTGATCATCAAGAGTTGCAAGATTCTCAAGAATCTCCTCAGTACGGCGTACAACCCATACAGGCTTTCCACGCCACTCAACACGGATCAATTGACCCGGCTCTACTTTACTTATGTTTACTTCAACCGGCGCACCTGCAGCTTTCGCTTTGGCACTCGGATTCCATGACTTTATAAAAGGAACCGCTACAGCGACGGCACCTGCACCACCTACTACGGCGGTTGCTGCGGTCAGAAATCTGCGACGTCCGGTATCGACTGGCGCATTGCTCATCCACTTATCTCCAGAGAGTGTTGGAATTTTTGTTGTTAATTTTTCAGAATTTGGTGTTTACCTCAAAACGTAAAAACGAAACTTGAGGTGGTGCTCATTATAGCCAAAAATCAGAAGCAGATCATAGTAAAACAGATAACAAAGTTAACTATGTTAGGAAAATACTCTGCTTAGCTTAAAAAACACACGTTATAACTAAGGTTTTAAAGGGAAGGCAACAAAAAGATAGGAGAAAAACAAATAGCATCTTTTTCTAAATTAGAGAGTTAGATGCGGGAAATAAAAAAAGCTCGGACTAAGCCGAGCTTTTAATTCAAACAGATTTATTTCAACTGAGAGTTATTCATATACTTGAAAAACTCACTATCAGGCTCTAAAACCATCACATTAGATCCGTCTGAAAAACTCTCTTTATACGCTTCTAAGCTACGAAGAAAACTATAGAACTCAGGATCTTGAGAGTATGCATCAGAATAAATCTTTGCTGAAGTTGCATCACCTTCACCTCTGATCTCTAACGCTTTACGTTCTGCATCAGCGATTTGAACAGTTACTGAAGCATCTGTTTTAGCACGGATAATCTCAGACTGTTCCATACCTTGAGCTCTATGCTCTTTAGCAACAGCGGTACGCTCTGCGCGCATACGCTGATAGATACTTGAACTGACGTTTGCAGGTAAGTTGATCTGTTTAACCCTAACATCAACCACTTCGATACCAAGATCTTCAGCACTTTCTGCAGCATTAGTTAACGCATCTTGCTGAAGTTCATCACGGCTACCAGAAACAATCTCCTTAATCGTACGTCGACCAAACTCCGTACGAAGGTCATTGTTAATCTTACGCTGTAATAGAGACTCCGCATTGGCTTTAATACCGCCACCAGTTGATAGGTAGTATTTCTCGAAATCAGAAATTCTCCACTTCACATAAGAGTCAACCATAAGGTCTTTCTTCTCTGAAGTAACAAATCTGTCAGCTGCGCCATCCATTGTCTGGATACGCGAATCAAGAAACCTAATCTTATCTATCATAGGCAGTTTAAGGTGAAGACCTGGCTCATAGATACGAGTCACACCTTCATCTTTTAAAATCTTGCCAAAGCGTGAAACAATTGCTCTTTCGCCCTCATTAACAACCAAGATTGAGGACAAGAGTACGGCGACAAGCACCGCTGCAATAATTGCGACTAATCTTCCCATTCTTAGTTTCTCCCCTGACGTTCGCCGCGTGATGGGCGTGAGTCAATTGGCATGCTGTTCTGGCCCATAGTACTGCTCGATGAATTAAGCGAAGCAGCTGAATTCACTTTTTGAGGCTTAGCACCAGACTGATTCTTTTGCATCAGTTTATCCAGAGGTAAATACATCATGTTATTACTACTCTTAGAGTCTACAAGCACTTTACTTGTTCCAGACATAACCGTTTGCATTGCATCTAGATACAAACGCTCACGTGTCACTTCTGGTGCAGCCTTATATTGAGGAAGTAAAAGCTCAAAGCGAGCAACCTTACCTCTAGCCTCTAGGATTTCACGCTCTTTATAAGCGTTAGCTTGTTGCTCCATACGCTGAACTTGACCACGAGCTTTTGGTTCAATGGCTCTGGCGTATGCTTCCGCTTCACGAATAAAGCGCTGTTCATCTTCTTGAGCAGAGATAGCGTCATCGAAAGCATCTTTAACCTCTTCCGGCGGACGAGCCGGTAGGAAGTTAACATCTTCAATCGCTATACCAAGCTTATAAGGCTCAATAATACGCTCAACTTCAGCCCAAGTATCACGACGGATCTGATCACGACCAGTAGTTAAGATGTCATCCATCTTGTTGTGACCAACAACATAGCGCAAGGCACTATCCGTTGCTTCACGTAAACTGGCATTAGCATCAACGGCGCTGAATAGGAAACGGTATGCATCAACCACTCGATACTGAACGTCAAGCTCAACTAAGACGACGTTTTCATCGGCTGTCAACATACTTCCAGACGCAGGAATTGAACGAACTGTATTCACGTTAACAGGGAATACTTCATCAATGAATGTAGCCTTCCATTGTAAACCTGGCTCTACTTCACCAACATACTGACCAAATCTCAGCGCCACGCCTTTTTCAGCTTCTTTAACTGTATAGAAACCTGATAGCCCCCACACAACAATAGCAATGCCTAAAACGATGATTAGGCTAAATGAGCTAAAGCTCGAGCCAGAACCATTGCCTTTGCCACCGCCAAAGCGTTTAGAGATGTTACGAAACACCTCATCTAGATCTGGTGGTCCCTTATCGTTACCATTCTTATTCCCCCAAGGGTCTTTACCCTTGTTACCGGGCTCATTCCAAGCCATTTAGCACTCCACTGGTGTATGAAATAAATGAGATCACTAAAAACTACTCAACTGCCGAATGTTCGACAACAAAAGTCTCTAACTCTCCTTCGCTCTGCTTCACAAGTCGACGCCAATCGGCCTCTAAAATGCGAACAGACAAGATACAGTTCCCCAGATCGTCATATTCTTTCTGCTGTATCACATCGAGTCGGTATAACTGACCAAGATAATGTCCGGCTGTTGCCGGAATCTCTAGGTTTAATGATAAAGTTGTCTTACCAACAATACTGTTGATAGCTTCCTTTAATAACACTAAACCTTGCTGCTTCTGAGCCGAAACCCAGACTCTAATTGGTACACCCTCATCATCGTAGTCGATCTTTGGGTTTACCTCATCCAACAAGTCAATTTTATTGCAAACAATAAGTTGCGGGATATCTTCTGCACCAATCTCCTTGAGCACTAACTGGACTTGCTCAAAGTTGTCCCCCATATTCTCATCATGACAGTCGACAATATGAAGTAACAGATCAGCTTCTCGTGTTTCCTGCAGTGTCGCCTTAAACGCCGCCACCAAGTCATGTGGCAAATGGCGAATAAAACCAACAGTATCAGCCAAAATAATACTGCCATCGTCAAGATCTAACTTTCTTAAGGTTGGATCTAGTGTGGCAAAGAGCTGATCAGCTGCATAAACATCTGATGTTGTAAGAGAGTTGAATAGAGTCGATTTACCTGCGTTGGTATAACCAACTAATGACACAGTAGCTAAATCACTACGGCGCCTTGCTCTTCGGCTCTGTTCACGTTGCTTATCTACTTTTGCTAAGCGCTTATTGATGTTGCTTATCCGTCCCCGGAGTAAACGTCTATCGGTTTCGAGCTGGGTTTCCCCAGGACCTCGCATACCGATACCACCCTTTTGGCGCTCCAGATGCGTCCAACCTCGTATCAGGCGAGTTGACATATGGCGTAACTGCGCTAGCTCTACCTGTAACTTACCTTCGTACGTTCGCGCCCTCTGGGCAAAAATATCTAAAATGAGTGTAGTACGGTCTAATACCCGACATTGGCACACCATCTCAAGATTTCTCTCTTGAGCTGGGCTCAGTGCGTGATTAAAAATCACCACATTCGCCTCTGTCGCGGCAACCATAGCCGCTAACTCATCGGCCTTCCCCGAACCAACAAAAAACTTTCGGTCAGGCGAACGACGGCTTCCTGTTATCACTCCAACAGACTGGGCCCCAGCCGACTCTACCAATAGTTGTAGTTCGACTAAATCTTCCCTACTATCCTCATCGGAGAAGTCGATATGGACAAGAACCGCGTTTTCTCCCGCCTCATAACGATCAAACAAAAAGCAAACTCCTTAAAAAATATTACTCACTAGTCTCATCATTCTGACCATTAAAGCCACCAGCTGGTGTTGGCGCAGGTGATGAATGATGTGCACTTACGTTAAATGGACGAGCTGGCACAACCGTTGAAATTGCGTGCTTGTAAACCATCTGACTAACCGTGTTTTTAAGCAAAATAACAAATTGATCAAATGACTCAACCTGTCCTTGTAGTTTGATGCCATTAACAAGATAAATAGAAACAGGAACGCGCTCACGGCGAAGTGCGTTCAAAAACGGGTCTTGTAAAGATTGCCCCTTAGCCATTTTGTAATTTCCTTTTTATTAAAAATAAGTAGTAAAACTAATACAACATAACTTTTTCTTTGGTTTTAGTATTATATAGCAAGGACTAATTTGCTAGCGACAATGTCGCAATACAGTGGTTAGATTTGAATCACTCCCACTTTCCAGCCAATTTAACTCAGGCCATCCTCTCAACCATGTTAATTGACGTTTAGCTAATTGCCTAGTAGCAACGACTGCTTTTTCGACCATAGTATCATAGTCATAGTCGCCATTTAGGTATTGCCAGCATTGCCTATAACCAACACATCTCATCGAAGGCAGGTCAATATGCAGTTCACTTCGCTCCCTAAGTGACCGCACTTCCTCAACGAATCCTTGATTTAACATCAATTTGAATCTTTCTTCTATAGAAAGATGTAACTGTTTTCGATCTTTTGGCGAAATCGCAAACTGAACAACATCATAAGGCAGAGGTTCAGACTTAATTTTGGTGAGTTCTGTCAGCGATTTTCCGCTAATCCTGTATACTTCAATCGCCCTAGATAATCGCTGTGGATCATTAGGGTGTATACGTTCAGCAGAAACAGGATCTATCTGCTTAAGCTCATCATGTAAATGATTCCAACCATAGGTATCGGCTTCAATCTGGATCTGTTTACGTATTTCATCATCTGCAGCAGGAAGTGGTGAAAGCCCCTCTAACAAAGCTTTGAAGTACATCATGGTTCCACCAACTAACAAGGGAGTTTTCCCTTTAGCAAGTATCTCTTCTATTGCTTGCAATGCATCAGTTCTAAAGTCTGCTGCGGAGTAACTTTCCGCGGGATCACGAATGTCAATCAATCTGTGAGGCGCTTTTCCCAGCTCTTCGGCGTTGGGTTTTGCACTACCAACATCCATCCCCCGGTATATAAGTGCTGAATCTACAGAGATAATTTCACAGTTATGCTGCTCAACCAATGCAATAGCGAGGGCTGTTTTCCCCGAAGCCGTTGGGCCCATTAACGTTATTATCTGAGGTAATACACTATCTTCAGTCACTCAACTGCTCTTCTAACCATGACTGCCAAGGTAATACCTTAGCCTTCTGTGCTAATTCTTGCTGGATCTCATCATCCAACTGACTAAATGCTGACCAAGTTGCTACTGCAGATTCAAACTTTCCATCATCTTGCTTTGCTAACCACAACGCTAGCGCTTCATGGGTCGGCTCTTCAAACCTTACCCATTGCAACAATTCAGGAATAACAGTAACTAACTGGCTCTGTCTTAAATATGGGGGCACTTTCTTTATAATCAACTGCCCAAGACGAATAGTTATCTCAATCCCTAATTGCCTTAACAGTTGCTCCCTCTCATCGATAGTATTGAGCCAATCTTCATCAACCTTTATTGAAACAGGCATAAGGAGAGGCTGGCTGACTAAACCATTATCAATTTTTGCTAAAATATCACGCTTCACGAGCCACTTTGCGACGATATCAATCGGCAGCAAAGAAAGCTCATCACCAGCATAGACCCAATATTGGCCTGCTAACACTGGCGGCATAGGAGTCTTTAAGTCACTATTAACTAATTTAGATGCTTGTGCCGTCTGAGGTGTTTTTAATAGTTGAGTATAAGAGGCTATCTCACTCGCCGAAGGCAGTTCAGGCTGAGAACGGGCGCTATACTCCCCGCCCCTTGAGTAGGATGATGGAGCAGAAATTGAACTCGATTGCCCCTGTGAACCACTCTCTCTTGGCTTTTCATCAAACTTAGACTGTGTTGCGTAGTTTGATGGATCGGCTTCGCTAACACGCCCAGTTGATAAAGGCTTACTATGCCAATCATCTTCGACAAACTCGACCAGCTTCTCTTCTGGAAGAGAGATTGAGGCTCTAGCTACCTGCATCAATGCAGACTGTAAAGCCTGGAGTATGTAATCATGTACATAACGGCTTTGGTGGAACCTCACCTCGTGCTTTGCTGGGTGAACATTAACATCAACCTGATGAGGAGCAATCTCTAACATCAGCACATAGCTAGCTAACTCCCCTGTTCCATGTTCCGAAAATGCCTGTCTCACCGCATGATTCACTAATCTGTCACGAATTAACCTACCGTTGACGTAGAAAAATTGTGTGTCGCTAGCTGGAGAGGTAAAAAATGGGGATTGTATATAGCCACTTAACGTTAAGCCTTCATGTTGACAATCTATCTCAATGGCTTGCTCAGCAAAGTTTTTGCCGCAGATCTGTGCTAAACGCATCAAGTATTGATCTTGATTATTTGCAGGACGATAGTTACGAACCTGCTTACCATTGTGTTTTAAGGTGAAATGGATCTCAGGTTTAACTAAAGCAATACGTTTAAGCCATTCATCAATATGGGTAAACTCTGTTTTATCACTTTTGAGAAATCGCCTTCTGGCTGGAGTATTAAAAAATAGATCAACCGCTTCTATCGTCGTTCCGACAGGATGAGCGGCAGGGATCACTTTCACAGCCATATCTGAACCTTCGGCATAAGCTTGCCAAGCTTCAGTTTGCTCTGCTGTTCGAGAGGTCAAAGTCAAACGAGAAACCGAACTGATACTCGCTAATGCCTCGCCACGAAAACCAAAACTTAAAATTGCATCTAAGTCATCTAAAGTACTCAACTTTGAAGTTGCATGCCTTGATAGCGCTAAATTCAGTTCTGACTTAGGGATCCCAGAGCCATTGTCTTGGATTTTTATTAGCTTACTGCCACCCTTATCGATCTCAATATCGACACGGGTAGCCCCAGCGTCTAGGCTATTTTCAACCAACTCTTTAATCACCGAAGCGGGTCGCTCGACAACCTCCCCAGCAGCGATCTGGTTTGCCAATTGTGGTGACAGTATCTGTATAGTCATATCGTTTTAATCTTAAATAGTTAAGTTTAAGAGGTAAACTCACCTCCAAGCCTACAGCAAACTACGCCCTAGGAATAACCAACTTTTGGCCTATTCTTAAGGTATTAGATTTTAAGCCATTAGCCCGTTTTATACTGGCAATCGACACTTGATATTTATGCGCTATCACAGATAGTGACTCACCTTTACGGACATTATGCTTAAACGAACCCTTACTGGCCATCAAGGAGTTAACCGGCGGGTTAGCCTCAAAATATTTCAGCACACCTTTATGTACCGCCTTAGCAATATTATTTTGATGCTCTCGCTGCGAGAGTAACCGCTCCTCTTTGTGGTTCGAAATAAATCCTGTTTCGACCAAAATTGAGGGAATATCAGGAGATTTCAATACCGCAAAACTCGCCGACTCCGGCTTATGTTTATGCAACTTGGTCACTCTTCCTAAATTTGACAGTACATCATCAGCAATATTGTGGCTGATCGCCATAGAGCGATCCATGGACATGTCGAGCAGCGTCATCGCTAAATATTGCTCGTTATCCGTATTCTGGATTATCTCACCTGCGCCACCAAGCAACTCTGAATGCTTCTCTTTATGCTCAAGCCAACGACCGATCTCACTGTTAGCACGCCTCATAGACAAAACCCACACAGAAGCTCCTCTAGGTTGAGGCGAAGTGAAGGCATCCGCGTGAATAGACACAAGTAGATCGGCTTTACTGGTACGGGCGATTTCAGAACGTTTATTAAGATTAACGAAGTAATCTCCGGTACGCGTCATTACAGCCCTCATACCCGGCGTAGCATTGATTTTCGCCTCGACCTTCTTAGCGATCTCTAACACCACTTTTTTCTCATAAATTCCCGAAGGTCCAATTGATCCAGGATCATCACCACCATGACCCGCATCAATGGCAACCACTACATCTCTGAGCTTGGCTTTAGGCTGACTAGTCTGAACTACCTTCTTTGAGCCGCTATCATCAAGATCAACAACTAACCTATTACCATAAGGGGCCGTTGGAGGCAGAGAAAACAGGTTTGATTTAACAGGCTTTGTCAGATCAATAACCAGCCTTAAAGTGCCCTTCGAGGGTGGCTTACTAATGCGAACTCTTTTGACTAATTTACTATTATTTGCAAGTTTGCTGAGATTAACTGAGGTGGAGGTCCCCTTCAGGTCAACAACAAGTCGATAGGGACCAGTTAACGTGAAATAACTGAAATCAGGAGCCTTATTCAGGTCAAAAACGACTCGAGTCGACTCAGGTGCAGCCCAAATTCTCACTCCATCCAGTTTATTAGCACTATGGACAAAGAAAGATGAGCACAAGGTCACCGACAATAGAAAAAATTGTAAAAACGACGCTATTTTTATCATTATTATTTGAATTTACTTAGTAACAACTGCCCTTTTTCAGATCCTGAAACTATCTCAACCTCACGACCTGCATCCAGATATTTTATGTGACAACTTATATCTGCTTCGGGCATTAACCCATGACCACGATCAGGCCACTCAACGATACAGATACTATTTTCGGTGAAATAATCTCTGATCCCCATAAACTCTAACTCTTCAGGATCGCTTAAACGATAAAGATCGAAATGAAATAGATCGATGCCAGCTAGCTCATAGGGCTCTACTAAAGCATAAGTAGGACTCTTTACCGCACCTTGATGGCCAAAAGCCTGTATCAATCCACGACTTAAGGTCGTTTTACCTGCACCAAGCTCACCCGATAGGTTTAAGATCAATGGAGGCGTAATGATTGCCGCTAATCGCTTCCCTAACTCGACCATATCTTGCTCATTATCTAAGTAGACTTTAACTGATGTCATGGTATCTATCTTTAACACTCTAAAGTTAATTCGAACCCGTTACTTTATATTAAATAGCTTACTAGCTAAACAGCTTTCACTCAATTGCAGTTAAACTTTACTAAAATACTAAAGATTATTAACTAAGTGTCTAATATGTGGCATTAAGTCACTTGCTAACATTCCTCTTTCCCCCTCTAATGCTGCGCGATCAGCTGCCTCACCATGGATAACCACTCCCATCTTGGCTGCGGTGAAGGAGTCGAAGTCTTGAGCCATAAGCGCTGAAATAACACCTCCTAAGGCATCACCAGCTCCACCACTTGCTAAGCCTGGGTTTCCTACTGGTGCGACAACACACTCTTTAGCGCCACAAATCAATGTGCCGGGCCCCTTCAGCACCGCCACACCACCATATTTAGTCTGTATTGCTTTAACAGCCGCAAACCTATCTTGCTCCACCTCACCAGTCGTAATACCTAAAAGCTTTGCCGCTTCAGCAGAATGTGGCGTCAATACCCACTTTTCCTGTTTATAGGGCTCACGGCTTAACATATTTAATGCATCGGCATCCAATACGCAGGGCTTATCACTTAATCCTACAGCTTTAAGTAAATTATAGCCCCAATCTTGCTGTCCAAGTCCGGGGCCAATCAAGAGAACATCCGCCCAACCTAGTTTGAGGTAAACCTCCATATCAACCAGATCACAACCCCAGAACATCAATTCAGGTCGAGTCGCGTTAACTGCTAATTGGTGTGCAGGCTTTGAGATAACCGTAACCAACCCACTACCAGCTCTTAAACAAGCTTCAGCTGCAAGCCTAACCGCTCCAGCCATGCCTGTATCGCCACCTATGATAGAAACCTTACCCGAGTCCCCTTTATGAGAGTCCCTTGCTCTGGGAGCAATCTGCTCCCTTACAAAGTCTAAAGAGATCATTTTTGATGATGGCGGAGATAAATACTCAGTTAAACCGATATCAGCGAACAACAGCTCTCCCACGCAGACTCTTGCTCGGCCAGTTAATAGTCCCTGCTTTACTGCCCCAAAGGTAAGCGTGACATTTGCGATAACAGCCCCCTCTCCCGCTCCAGTGTCAGGGTTCAGTCCAGAGGGGATATCTAAGCTGAAAACCTTAGCTTTACTTAGGTTTACCGCCTCTATTATCGGCTTAAACTGCCCTCTTAATTCCCCTTTACACCCGACTCCTAGCAGACCATCAACAATGATTGACGCTGAAAGGATTTTATCGATATCAGAACACTCTACTCTACCGCCCACTCTACGAAACTCAGACTGAGCAGATAACACTTCAGTTCCCATCTGTGTTTTATCAAGCCCCATTAAGGAGATCTGATAACCCGCTTCAATCAATAAACGAGCACAAACATAGGTATCAGCGCCGTTATTACCGTAGCCTGCCAGTAACAGTATTGGGGAAGCTCTGTCTATTGATGAGGAGAGTAGCTCGAAAGCTTTGGTTCCAGCAGCCTCCACTAATTGATTTATGCTTATATCTTTAGCTCCAACAAAGGCTTTTTCCGCATCTTCCACCTGAGAAGCGAGAAACAGATTAACGGGTAAATGAATCATAGAAGTGTGTATCCCTGCCTCGTTAAAATTTGATTAAAAAATATAAACAATTGAATTGAGTCTTAGATTCGTAAAGATTAGCAAGTATCACTACACTATAAGTAAGAGATACTTGACCTCAAATTTTTCACTCAATTGGAGCAAATGGATGAAGCTCTTTACCTTAGCTATTTTAGCACTGTCTCTATTGCTAATTAGCTTGCCATTACAGTCAAATATTTTAATACAGGCACTACTACTTATCTGCATAATATTAGTGGCTTTAGGTATATATAAAGCTTTAATTCAGCTAGATAGTGACAAAGATCAAGATTAAATTTAGATAGATAGCTTTCATTATCAACCAGCCCTACGACTTTAAAGCAATAAAAAAGGCACCCTAAAGGTACCTCATTGCGAGTAACACATACTTAATCTAGCGCAAATTAGTTAAAGATCATCCATTCTAATTGAGCTATGTACTAAACGCTGTTGCTGGATTTTTTCGACGCGTACCAAGTCATTTAATGCCCCTGATATCTCACTTGATGAGGAGTGTTCCGCAGTTTTTTGCAACAGATCAATGAGGCGATTATCCAGATCCAGATGCGCTTCTAAGATATCCTCCTCAGACATATTTGCAGTCAGCGTTAACTCATGACACCTTTTGATAAAATCTTCAAAAGTAATATCTTTATACCAGGTATCCAATACCTTCTTAGGCGCTTCATCAATATAGTCTTCTAACTGCTCTGCCACAGCCTGTTGATGCTGCTTAAAGTACTCAAGCATCATCTTCACACGTGAAGAGTCTGCATCACTCAGCAGTCTTCCGTATAGCTGAGACATTTCATGTCGGCAAGTAGCAACATAGCCTAGCAGTTCTCTTAGTTGTTGAAATCGCATTATATCCTCTCCCAAATACTCGCCAAATGCTTTGGCTAAATTGATCAGTGGATTCATTATGCGGTCAAAAAATATGGGAATATTTGAACAAGCTCAAACTTTAAGATCTTTCAAAAGCACTACATTAGGCCTTGTTAAAGAAATCACTAGCTCATCACGCTATACCTAATAAAGTGAGCTAAGTTCTAATAATTAAGGAAGTTTGAATCAGGAAGGAGATTGGAGCGATCATTCTTTTGTAAAGAGTGGTTCGAACCGGCTTTGGGTTTAACGAGAAGCTATACCTTGGCAAAAAAGAGGGTATCAACTCATTCTAAGAGCACAACTGAGCTAATGTCGCGTAATCTTTTAACATTATCTGAGGTCTATTGGAATTTGTTGGAAGTTTGAAACAAGAGAGGAGATTGGAGCGACCTTTCTTTTCATAAAGAGTGGTTCGAACCGGCTTTGGGTTTAACAAGAAGCTATACCTTGGCAAAAAAGAGGATATCAACTCATTCTAAGAGCACAACTGAGCTAATGTCGCATAATCTTTTAACATTATCTGAGGTCTATTGGAATTTGTTGGAAGTTTGAAACAAGAAAGGAGATTGGAGCGACCTTTCTTTTCATAAAGAGTGGTTCGAACCGGCTTTGGGTTTAACAAGAAGCTATACCTTGGCAAAAAAGAGGATATCAACTCATTCTAAGAGCACAACTGAGCTAATGTCGCGTAATCTTTTAACATTATCTGAGGTCTATTTGAATTTGTTGGAAGTTTGAAACAAGAAAGGAGATTGGAGCGACATATCGGGTTCGAACCGATGACCTATACCTTGGCAAGGTATCGCTCTACCAACTGAGCTAATGTCGCGTAACCTTTGCTATTTAAAGAGTTTGGTAAACCTTTAAACTTTAATTTGGAGCGACATATCGGGTTCGAACCGATGACCTATACCTTGGCAAGGTATCGCTCTACCAACTGAGCTAATGTCGCAAATTTTTCTAACAACTTTAACTGTAACCATTGCCCAAAGGTATCGTATTTTCACCTTTAGCAACTGAGCTAATGTCGCGTAATCTTTGCTATTTAAAGAGTTTGGTAAATCTTTAAATTTTAATTTGGAGCGACATATCGGGTTCGAACCGATGACCTATACCTTGGCAAGGTATCGCTCTACCAACTGAGCTAATGTCGCGTAATCTTTGCTATTTAAAGAGTTTGGTAAGTCTTTAAATTTTAATTTGGAGCGACATATCGGGTTCGAACCGATGACCTATACCTTGGCAAGGTATCGCTCTACCAACTGAGCTAATGTCGCAAAAATTATTTCTAAGTGAAGTAACTGTATCGCCAGTTAGTCACTTATATCAACTCTAATCTGCTACAGCAGTAAAGTTGAGGCCGCATTATATGAGAATTTCATATTGCTGCAACCCCTTCTTGAAAATAAAATGACTGATCGGTCAAATTTTAAATACTTTTGCTCGATAATACTGCAATTCAGCGATAGATTCCTGAATATCGATCAATGCTTTGTGGGTACCTAGCTTGGAAAAGCCGTTCATTACCTCTGGGTCCCAGCGGCGAACTAGCTCTTTTACTGTACTGACGTCTATATTTCGGTAATGGAAAAAATCTTCCAGCTCCCGCATATATAGAGTCATAAAACGACGGTCTTGCCCAACACTGTTGCCACACATAGGAGAAGATCCCTTGGTGACATGCTGAGAAAGAAACTCAATAGTCATAGCGACAGCTTGCGCTTCGCTATATTGACTCGAACGAACTCTATCCACTAAACCTGATTCACCATGATGTTTTTTATTCCAATCATCCATCTTGGCCAATTGTTCATCAGATTGATGAATAGCAATGACAGGTCCCTCTGCAATAATATTGAGTTCTTTATCTGTCACAATTGTTGCAATCTCAATAATTCTGTCAACGTCAGGCTCAAGCCCGGTCATCTCCAAGTCGACCCAAATGAGATTGTTTGCGTCTGCAGCCATAAATCTGCCTTTTTCCCTATTTGCCTAAATTCAGGCTTTTTTGTTTAAGACCGTGTATCATACTGCTTTTTTAAGCGACACAAAATCACCTTATTTAACGATGACAAAACTGTGAGTAAAAAGAAACCCCTAAGTCAAGGTCAGCGACGCCGTATGCGAGCTAATCAAGAGAAAAGACTCCAACGGCAAGATTCAGGTAACAATGCCCCTGAGTTACAGGATAGTTCACTTGGGCCAGAACAGCTCGGAACTGTTATATCTCGTTTTGGTCAACATGCCGATATAGAAACAGAATCTGGCCAAATTGTCCGCTGTAATATGCGTCGAAATATACAAAGTTTGGTCACTGGCGATAAGGTTATTGCCAGACTAGCTCAGGATATTGAAACAGGCATAGCTGGAGTGGTAGAAGCCGTTCATCCGCGCCATTCCTCACTTTCACGCCCTGATTTGTATGATGGAATTAAAATAATTGCAGCCAATATTGACCAAATATTGATTGTCTCCTCTGTTGTTCCAAGCTTTACCACACAGATAATAGATCGCTATCTGGTTGCGGCTGAAGACACAGGAATTACCCCTGTAATTATTTTAAATAAAATTGATCTCATCTCTGACGAAGAGCGAACGTCCATTGAAGAGGCGTTGCAAAGGTATCGTGATATTGGCTACCCAGTTCTAAAGGTTAGCAGTAAAACAGGTGAAGGAATCGATCAAATAAAAGCACTACTTAATGCGAAAGTGAGTGTTTTTGTTGGCCAATCGGGTGTTGGAAAATCTTCACTGATCAACTCAATGATGCCTGATGCGGAACTGTTAATCGGAGACGTTTCTGAAAACTCAGGATTAGGGCAACACACGACAACGACTGCAAAGTTACTTCACTTTGCCAGTGGTGGAGACTTAATTGATTCTCCAGGCGTTCGTGAGTTTGCACTTTGGCACTTACCCGCTGAACGAGTAGGTTGGTGCTTTATCGAGTTCAGAGACTACTTAGGTACCTGTAAATTTAGAGACTGCAAACATCAAAACGATCCTGGCTGCGCAATCACCCAAGCCTTCAATGAAGGGAAGATCACCGAAGATAGATATAATAACTACCACAGAATCATCGCCAGTCTAGATGAGCAACGTCACGCTCGCCATTTTAGAAGTGATACAGATCTGTAACTCGGTTAGCAACAGAAAAATTAGGGAAGTAAAAAAGTGGATAAAATAAAAATCGCGCTGCAGTATATGATGCCTAAACATTTAATCTCACGCCTTGTTGGTAAACTAGCAGCGGCAGAGATGGGAAGTGTCACCACAGCAGCAATCAAGTGGTTTATTAAACAATACAAAATAGATATGAGTGAAGCGGCTCAAAGCTCACCAGAGGCGTACAGCACGTTTAATGACTTCTTCACCCGCGCTCTTAAGCCGGGCATCCGCCCTATTTCAGATAAAAAAGACTACATAGTTCACCCTGTTGATGGTGCTGTGAGCCAATGTGGTCCGATAAAACATGGACAGATATTTCAAGCTAAAGGACATGAATATTCATCACTTGCGCTTTTAGGCGATCGAGCTGATGATGCAAAACGGTTCGAAGATGGTGACTTTGCAACTATCTATCTGGCACCGAAGGATTACCACAGAATTCATATGCCAATTAAAGGAACCTTGTCAAAAATGACCTATGTTCCTGGCGAACTGTTTTCAGTCAACCCGCTAACAGCGGAAAACGTTCCTGGTCTATTTGCTAGAAACGAGCGCGTCGTGGCAATCTTCGAAACCGAGATAGGTCCAATGGCGATGGTATTAGTTGGTGCAACAATCGTTGCCAGCATAGAAACTATTTGGGCAGGCACAGTTACACCGCCAACAGGTAAGAAAGTATTTACTTGGGATTATCCAACCGAAGGACCTGCTGCACTTACCTTAGACAAAGGTGCAGAGATGGGCCGATTTAAGTTAGGTAGTACGGTTGTCATGCTATTTGCCAAAGATGCTTTAGATGACTTTGCTGATGATGTCACTCCGAAAGCCGTCACACGTATGGGACAGCCTTTCGCAAAAATCGAAGATTAATGACCCAAGCTGAGAGCAATAGACAATCAGGTTTATTAGAGTTACACATCGCAGTGCTGCTTTTTGGTGGCACTGCACTCTTCTCAAAACTCATTCCTCTTGGCGCATTGGATATCACTCTACTGCGCTGTCTCATCGCTGCGACAGCCTTAGCTTTACTTGTTAAAGCCAGTAAAAGTAGATTACGACTCGACTCATCAAAAGACTATTTTATCGCCATTGGACTAGGCATTGTCGTCAGCCTTCACTGGGTCACTTACTTTGCTTCAATGCAACTATCCTCAGTCGCTATCGGCATGATAGCTTTCTTCACTTACCCAGTTATGACTGTGTTAGTGGAGCCTTTTTTTACTGGGAGTCCTATTAAAAAGGTCGATATCATTAGTGGTCTAGTTGTACTTACTGGCGTAATACTCCTGATCCCTGAGGCTAACTTAGGCAACGATGTGACCTTAGGAATTGCGATAGGTATTCTGTCTGCTATCTTTTTCACCGTCAGAAACTTACTACACAAACGGTACTTTTCAGCCTACTCTGGCTCTAAAGCCATGTTCTATCAAACAGCTGTTGCCGTTATTTTTTTAGCTCCTTGGCATACGATAGAGCTAGGCCAGATAGAGCAAAATGTGTGGTGGATGATACTTCTATTAGGCGTCGTTTTTACCGCTGCACCCCACGCACTTTTTACCGCAGCACTAAGACACCTAAGTGCTAAAACAGTCAGTTTAGTCTCTTGTCTTCAGCCTTTTTACGGAGCTATGCTAGCCTTATTATTTCTTGGAGAGACCTTAGATCTAAAAACAACAATAGGCGGGTTCTTAGTCGTGGCAACCTCTATATTTGAAACACAACAGAGTCGAAAACAACCTAAAGTGGCCCCCTCTAAAAATTAAATAGAAGCGCGCTAAAACAGAGCCAGAAGATAAACCGGTAGCTTTGAATTAAATTTATTTGAAAATAGATCACCAGCGATTTCAATCTTCCATTTTATTGGTACTATACACGAGTCGCTTTCTCAACCAGCACTAGGCTATGTTTCAAACTATCCGCGCAATTTTACTGCTTACCTTTTTCCTCTTCACCTTGAGTGCTCACTCTGCAAATCCTTTAGATTTAAACAAAAAATTAGGGATAAATCAGACGCAAGGCGAAAACCTAACCGCGGAAGAGAAACTCGCTCACATAGAGCGCAATACCAATGAACTAGCCGAAGTAGAGAAGAACTATATTGATTTAATCAATAACTATGAGAGTCATAAGCTCAATATTGAACATCAACTACAGGAAGCACAAGCTCCATTAATCTGGTCTAAAAACCAGGGGTTAACACAACAAGCCTCATTTGCTTACTTGCGCTTATCTGAATTAAAAGAGATAGAGGCTGAACTTCACGGCAAAATCACCCTTCTATTAAAAGAGCATAATCAACTTCCAAGTAAGATCATCAGTGCAAGAAAAGCACTCACCGCCCACAGCAAGAATAAGATCAAAGAAACAGGCAATATTGAAGAGAAACTTCTGGTTGCGCAACGCCAACTCTATACTCAAAGCCTATCGACACTTGAAGCTGAGCTTGCCAGTAGTCAAAAGCGAATCAACCTCAATCAGCAGCAGATGCAACTTGTTAGGAAACAGCTCTCTCAACAAGAGAGCCTCATTGAGTCGATTAATAGCGAGATGGCACAACAACGCCAACACAAAACAGACTCAACCATTGCCAAGAGTCTGATCGAAACGGCTAACGAACAGAACCCACTGACACAAGAGCTAAGCCAGAAAAATCGTGAATACGCAGATGAGCTAAAAAAATTAACTCTCCTAACTAATGAGGCCATTAAGCAGCAAGAGAAGGCTGAAAACCTTTACCAACAACAAGCAAAACAACTAACAAATATCCAGCAACAGATCAGTTGGATTAAATTAAGCTCAGCCTTTGGCGAACGCTTTTTACAGATACTGCAATCGCTCCCCTCTGTACCAGATCAAGAGAAGCTACAAACTAAAATAGCCAATAGCAGACTGATAAAATATCAATTAGAGCAAGATCAAACATTAAATGGCCAACAGCTACAGTCAATAGGCTCCTTTACTCTCATTCAGAATCAGTTACTTAATTCACAACATGATCTATTGGTGCAACTGCTTCAAGGTTACGATCTCTATCTGAGTGAGCTTGCCGATCTTAGAGTTATTTATGAGCAACTAACTCAGCAAAATTTAACCATAAAAAGTACTCTTAATGAGCACCTATTTTGGGTCCCTAATGCAAACTCAATAGGCAAGTTATGGTTCACTGATCTGCTGCAAAGCACTCAATGGTTGATTGCTCAACAGCCATTAACTCAAGTATCAGCCTCGATCAGTACCCAAAGTACCCTATGGTCATGGTGGCTTATTCTTTTAATTGTTAGCTTAATTGCTCAAGACATTCTGACACCCAAGTTTAATAAAACCTTAGAGCAAGATGCAGCCTTTGTGGGGAACGTGACTCAAGATAGCTTTTTCTACACTTTAAGAGCACTCGTTAATACCTTTATCTACAGTATCTTTAAGCCATCTCCCATTGTACTCGCTGGTATCATCATGCTGAAGTCAGAGCAAAATATGGTATCAGCAATTGGCATGGGGGTCTTAGTCATCGGCTTAGTCTATCTGCTATATCGTTTCTCTTACTTACTTGCACTCAATAATGGCTTATTAATTAGTCACTTTAAAGGTCATGAAGCGCTCATACGTAAGGGGCAGCTCAAGCTAAAGGCGTTTACACTCACCACGATTCCTTTCTTCGGAATTATGGGAGTCACTGAGGTTATCAATAACTCAGTCTTGAGAAACAGCATAGGAAGAGGCGCCTTTATTATATTCTGTATCTTACTGTTTATGTTCTATAAAGAGATACTGTCAATTTCCAAACGTGAATATCATGCCCATCAGGATGGCAAGAATAAGAAACTATTACAGCGGTTGTTATGGGCAATTCTTCTACTCGTTCCGCCTGTTTGTGCCGTTTTAGCTTTCAAGGGGTACTACTACACAGCCTTTCAAATGCTGCTGCAGTTACAGATCTCACTCCTGCTCTCTCTCGGCTTCATGTTGCTTTACCAGTTAACTAAACGCTGGATGTTAATCGAACGCCGGCGCATTGCATTCGATCGCGCTAAAGCTCGACGAGCAGAGATACTGTCACAGCGAGAAAGGGGGGAAGAAACACAAAGCAGCAGTGATCCTTTAGATACCTATGAGGAGCCTCAGGTCGATTTAGAGACAATTTCAAGCCAATCCCTTGGTTTGGTTCGTTCCTTGTTGATTTTAGCCTTCCTGGTGAGCTTAGTGGGCCTATGGACTCAAACTCATACAGCATTGTTCTCTTTACTCGATGGGATCACTCTCTGGACCAGTAATACAACTATTAATGGCATAGAACAACCTCTACCAATAACCCTTAAATCTCTGCTGCTAGGACTGATAATCGTCGGCTTCTCACTCATGATAGCCACCAATTTACCCGGCCTCATAGAGTTAACCATTTTACAGCGGCTGGATCTGACCCAAGGAACTGGCTTTGCTATCACCACGGTCAGCCGCTATTTAGTTATCTTCTTTGGTATTTTAAGTGGCTTCTCCACCTTAGGAATGGAGTGGTCGAAGCTTCAATGGCTCATTGCTGCGCTCTCTCTTGGCTTAGGTTTTGGTCTACAGGAGATCTTTGCCAACTTTATCTCCGGTCTGATAATTCTATTTGAAAAGCCAGTACGTATTGGCGATACCGTCACTATTAGGGATCTCACCGGAACCGTAAGTAAAATTCAGATCCGTGCAACAACCATTATCGATTGGGATAGAAAGGAGATAATTATCCCCAATAAGGCGTTTATTACCGAGCAGTTGATTAACTGGTCTCTCTCCGATCCTATAACTCGAGTGATTGTTTATGTCTCAGTAGCTCGAGATTCTGATCCCGCTCGTGTTGAAGCCTCGCTTTACCAAGCTGTCAAAGAGTGCGATGAGGCTTTGGAGATCCCAGAGCCTGAAGTCTGGTTTGCTGGCTTTGGTAAACACACCCAAGATTATGAAGTTCGAGCGTACGCTAAAGATATGAATACCCGATGGCCACTTCGTCATAAACTCCATAAAGAGATCAGTAAAAAACTGAGGGAAAATAATCTGGAATTAGCCTTCCCACAACTGGAAGTTCATATCAGCAACACCCACAATAAAGACACTCAAGGACTGATAAGAACCTAATGATTATTTTTGCTCACAGAGGCGCTAGTGGCTACGCTCCCGAAAACACCTTAGCTGCGATGAAAAAAGCCATCGAGCTGGGTTGTCGCGCCATCGAGCTGGATATTCACAGTGTCGAGGGGGAGCTGTATGTTTTTCACGACAGAAGGTTAGATCACAAAAGCGATGGCAAAGGTGTGATTGACCAAGTCTCTCAACAGTACCTGAATACTGTTTCAGTGCAAAATGAGCCAATCCCGACACTTTGGGAGGTGATGGCATTCCTGAGTAAATATGATTGCATCGTCAACATTGAGCTCAAGGGGATGACCTGTTTAACGCCATTTATTTCACTTTATCCCAGACTCTTAAATGAGCTAAACTTCACACCAGATCAACTACTCATCTCATCTTTTCACCACGGTTTTTTACAACAGTTTCGCCAATCATATTCAGATGCCTACATTGCTCCCCTAATCGAGGGAGTACAACTTGATAACACCCACACAGCATCACTTCTGAACGCTTACTCAATCCACTTGAGCCTAAGTTTTATTAATCAGGCGCTTATTGATGAGGCTCATGCTAAAGGATTGAAAGTTTTTGTTTACACTGTCGACCATATTGATGATGTAAAAATGTTATCAAACATGGGGATCGATGGTATATTTAGCAATTATCCTGATAGGGCGTCCAAAATCCTAGAGGAAAGTGGCATTCGCGCCTAAGCTTTATCTAGGTAAAGTCAAACTTGGCGATTTTTCTGTGCCCAACTACCAATTAGTAAAAAAACCAAGATCACAGACCATAACAGCCAAGGAGCAGGCAGTTTAGCCATGCTCCTAGCCAGTAGTGGGCTGACGGTCACGATCAACATGCCATAACCAAAAGCATTAACTAAAACAAAGGTAAATGTACGCAGAATAAAGGAACGACCTAATAATTTCCGTCTTAGGAAACGGTTGATATCAGCACCAAAGGCCACAAGGAAACAGGCTATAATTGCGGTAGCGACCTCATTCAGCCAAGGGTATAACAAGCTACCAACTTGATGAAAAATTGAAATAATTTGTTCCATATTAGGGTCCATTAACAAAAAATCGAGTTAAGAATAAGCGGAGTAAGTATGAGACACAAGTTACTATTACTAACCAGTAAAAATGAACGTTATAGGGAGTTGCTTGCTTCTTGCCACCTTCCTGAGATCGTTTTACTTGGTGACGAACCTAGTAGCATTTTAGAGGCTAATGTTTGGCTGGCAGAACCAGCATTGGCAGCCCCCCTACTTCCTCATGCTAACAATTTAACTTGGATGCAATCGACCATGGCTGGAGTCGATGCCCTAGTCAAACCTCGCCAACGAAAAGATTATCAACTCACAAATGTTAGAGGCATATTTGGCCCATTAATGAGTGAATACCTTTTTGGATACCTGTTAGCCCACCAACGTGAACATCAAAAATATAAAACCCAGCAAGCTGAAAAAATCTGGCTTCCTGGCAGTTTTAAAACACTGCAAGGTCAAAACCTACTACTTTTAGGGACAGGAAATATAGCAAAACACTTGGCTCAAACAGCAAAACACTTTGGTATGCATGTCACAGGGATAAACCGCGGCGCTAAGCCAACCAAAGGGTTTGATAAAGTTGATACGCTAGCCAATATCTCACAACACCTTGCACAAGCAGATGCCGTCGCCAGCATCTTACCTAGTACCCCTCAAACAAGAGGGGCTCTCAATGCTGAGCTGCTCTCTATGATGAAACCTGGCGCTATCTTTTTTAACTTAGGCCGTGGTGACGTGCTAGATCTAGACGCCCTCTACATGCAGTTAATAGAGAACAGTGACCAACATGCTATTTTAGATGTGTTCAATCAGGAGCCTTTACCAAAAGAGCACCCCATCTGGACACTGGATAATGTGATTATTACCCCCCATATTGCCGCACCTAGTTTTCCAGAGCAGGTAGTTGAGATATTTTCAAATAACTACCACAAACTGCTTCAGGGAGAGCAGCTCACTCATGCAGTAAACTTTGCTCGAGGCTATTAAGCACAATCTACAAAACTGATATTCGCCGTATAGAAAAGGACGACTAGCGGCAAATAACACTCTTAAATGAGCCCCCTCTTATGTGCACCTCCTCCTTTGAGCCTCATACAGTTACCTCTTTAAGGTTTTAGACCACTAACTATATAAAAAAGGGAGGCCTAAGCCTCCCCTTTTGTTGTTATTAGTAGTGCTATAAAGCTTGCTTCTGACTCCGTTTAAGGAACTGCTCTACCAAGGCCTTCTGCGAGTTAATATTGGTCACCACTACATGATTTAAACCTATCATCTCATCGCCTAAATCATTGGATGAGCCATTCAGTTGAGAGATGTTAACCATACTGCGATTCACCTCATTAGAGACGCTTGATTGCTCCTCAACTGCACTGGCGATATGGTGAGTCATATCTGAAATAGAGGTAATAGCCTCTTTAATTGTCCTCAATGCATTACCCGCTTGAGCCGCTTGATCAACACATTGTGAAGCTGAATCTGCACCTTGATGCATACTCTGCACAGCTTTTTCTGTTCCCTGCTGCAGCAGATTAATCATATTCTGAATCTCAGTTGTTGAATCATGAGTTCGTTTGGCCAGTGCTCGTACTTCATCAGCAACAACCGCAAAACCACGACCTTGCTCACCGGCCCTTGCAGCCTCAATGGCAGCATTTAATGCCAGTAGATTTGTTTGCTCTGCAATACTTTGGATCACGTCTAAAACCGTTCCAATCCCTTTGCTCTGCTCCTCCAAATCTTTAATGACTAATGATGTTTCAGTGAGCTGGGAAGACATTAACTCTATTGAAGATATTGTTTGAGTCACAATAGCATCACCTGCATTTGCTTCATCAGAGGCAGATTGAGATGAGTTAGCAGCATCTGAACAGTTTGAAGCCATATCACCTAAAGTCGCGGTCATCTCTTGCATCGCCGTTGCAACCTGTTCAACCTCACGAGTTAAGGAGTCACTGTTATTTTTCACTTCCTCCCCCTTAGTCACAGATTCACTTGCTTTACATGCAGACTGCTCACAGGAGTCAAGAGCACGACCTAACATCGCTTTCATCTCAGATGACTGCATTCTCAATGCTAATTCAATTTGGGCTATATCATCTGTATGGCCAGTATATAGGTAGGACATTAAGGGACTAGTGTAAATAGCCTTACAATGATCAACGATTGCTTTATACCTTGAAAACAGCATATTTAAACCAAGAAGCAACACGAGTGCTGTTACGACAAACAGGCCTATTCCGAGTAATCCAGATTGAAGCGCAATATATAGCATAGGTAGCAATGCAATCACCGAAAGGGCCATAATTTTATTCGGCAAGCTCATAACACGCTTTAGCTTGGCAATGCTGCCCTTCTCGTTAAGCTCTTTATAGGACTCTTCTGCTCGGGTTATCTGTTCAGATGAAGGCTTAGTTCGAACAGATTGATACTCTACGACCTTTCCGCCTTCTGAGATCGGAGTAACAAAAGCATCAACCCAGTAATGATCGCCATTGGCACAACGATTTTTAACCATCCCCTTCCAAGGGTGACCGCCTTTGATAGTTGTCCACATATCTTCGAAGGCTGCTGGCGGCATATCAGGGTGGCGCACCATATTATGAGGTTCGCCAACCATTTCATCTAACTGGTAACCAGCAACTTCACAAAATGACGGATTTGCATATTTTATGATACTACTGGTATCAGTAGTCGAAAGTAGTATCCAATCTGCTGGGTAATCATAATTTTTCTGAGTGACAGGTAAATTTTGTCTCATGCCATGACTCCACTAATATAGTGTTCTTTTTAATCATTTACCTGTCAGAGTAGCTGCCACAGGCTCAAAAAACGATACTAAAAGCCAAATTAACAGAAAAAACAACTTATAGCGCTATAAACAGGTTTAAGTTCAACTTTTTGCTATTAAATAAATATAGCTCACACTTTTTAATAACGAGTAACTAGTTTTTTGTTTTTAATAATAATGAGCAGTTATTAGCATTGAGAATCGTTTTCATTTATACTTACAACAATCCAAATTGCAGGTTTAACTAAATGTACGTTTGTCTTTGCCATGCTGTAACCGATACTCAAATCAAAGAAGCTGTCAGCCAAGGTGACATCTCTCTCAATGATGTAAAAAAGCGCCTAGGTGTAGGCGATCAATGTGGCAAATGTGTAAAAATGGCGACTCAGATAATTCAAAGACAACTGGATGTTGAACCTAACTATTATGAAGTTGCCTAATGATTATGAAGCAGCCTAGTTAACAGACATAAAAAAAGCTGCGTATAGCAGCTTTTTTTATGTCTAGCATTAATCAATCACTATTCTGTTATAGCTTGTTGTGTCCCTTCACCGAGCTCCACACTATCAACACGCTGTAACCCTCTTGGAAGCTTAGCACCACGTCTGCCTCGTTCACCTCTATAGTGTTCAAGATCGCTCGGCTTAAGGGTGAGCTTTCGCTTACCGGCCCAAAGAGTCACACTGGTATCTTCTGGTACAACATAAAGATGAATTAAGAGCTCCTCACGCGCTTTAGCACGCTCACCAGGAATGCCGATAATCTTATTGCCTTTACCTTTAGATAGCTGTGGCAGTGCTTCCATAGAAAACAGCAACATTCGCCCTTCGTTGGTAATAGCCAGAATAGACTCAGGTCTTGACCTATCAACCAGCTTAGGAGAGATCACTTTCGAATTAGCAGGTAAGGTCAATAGTGCCTTACCAGCTTTATTCCTTGAGATCATATCTTTGTAGGAGCCGACAAAACCATAACCAGCATCAGAAGCCAATAGGTAATATTTATCTTCATCGCCCAGCAGCACATGCTCCATGATCTCACCAGGAGAGAGATTAAATCGCGTTGTAATTGGCTCTCCCTGACTTCTAGCCGATGGCAAGGTATGTGTTTCAGTTGCAAATGCACGACCAGTGGAGCCAATAAAGACACTCGGTTGATTACTCCGACCGGTGGCTGAACACAGGAAGCTATCACCCGCTTTATAGGACAAGGCTTTAGCGTCTATATCATGCCCCTTAGCACAGCGAACCCAGCCCTTCTCAGACAGAACGACGGTAACAGCCTCAACAGGTGCAAGTTCATGCTCAGTTAACGCTTTGGACTCACTTCGCTCAATTAAGGGTGAACGTCTATCATCACCATAAGTTTCAGCATCTTGCTTCAACTCTTTCTTAATCAAAGTCTTCATTCTTCTGTCAGAGCTTAGCAGTAGCTGTAACTTATCACGTTCAGCTTCAAGTTCACTCTGCTCAGTTTTAATCTTAAACTCTTCTAGCTTGGCTAAATGACGTAGTTTAAGATCCAAAATGGCGTCGGCTTGCTTATCAGATAAGTTATAGCGCGACATCAATTCAGCTTTGGGATCTTCCTCATAACGGATGATCTCAATCACTTCATCAATATTCAAAAATGCAATCATTAACGCATCAAGAATATGTAATCTTGCGAGTATTTTATCAAGTCGGTATTGAACTCGGCGAGTAACCGTTTGGAAACGGTACTCCAACCATTCATTCAATATCTGCAGTAGCCCCTTAACTTGGGGGCGGCCGTTTAAACCAAGAATATTCAGGTTAACCCGAAAAGACTTCTCAAGATCTGTAGTTGCAAACAGGTGAGCCATCACTTGATCGCAATCTATACGATTAGAGCGAGGAACGATGACGATACGAACTGGGCTCTCATGATCAGACTCATCCCTAAGGTCAACAACCATAGGAAGCTTTTTAGCCTGCATTTGAGCTGCAATCTGCTCTAATATCTTTCCGCCACTGGCTTGATGTGGAAGCGCTGTGATCACAATCTCGCCATTCTCAACCGCATAAACCGCACGGGCCTTTATCGAGCCGCGACCAGTGGTATAGATCTTAACAATATCAGCAGCAGGTGTGATGATCTCAGCTTCAGTTGGGTAATCTGGCCCAGGAACATGCTCCATAATCTCAGCAAGCTCGGCTTTGGGGTTATCCAAAAGCTCAATACAAGCAGACACGAGCTCTCGTGTGTTATGAGGCGGTACATCGGTTGCCATGCCTACAGCAATACCGGTAATACCGTTGAGCAAAATATGGGGTAAACGAGATGGAAGGACTAAAGGTTCCTTCATGGTACCGTCGAAATTCACGCCCCAATCGACCGTCCCCTGACCTAACTCGCTGAGTAATACCTCGGAAAACTTAGATAAGCGAGCTTCGGTATAACGCATTGCAGCGAAAGACTTAGGATCATCTGGCGCCCCCCAGTTACCTTGACCATCAACTAAAGGATAACGATAGGAGAATGGCTGTGCCATCAACACCATAGCTTCATAACAGGCGCTATCACCGTGGGGATGATATTTACCCAATACATCACCAACGGTACGAGCTGACTTCTTATGCTTTGACTGTGAAGTTAATCCTAACTCACTCATTGCATAGATTATTCGACGTTGAACTGGCTTAAGGCCATCACCAATATGGGGTAAAGCTCGATCCATGATGACGTACATGGAGTAGTTTAGGTATGCATCTTCCGTGAAGCGGCGCATCGGCATCTGCTCAACGCCATCAAGACTTAAATCTATCGCATCACTCATTATTCATTATCCTGTTCTGGCTCAGGTTCACTCTTTTCATTGATAGTTTCTTTATAATACAAACGATAGATGTTGCCTTTCAGATCATCTGAAATATACATAGCGCCATCAGGGGCGGTTAATACCGAGTAAGGCCTGGCGACTGGAAACTCTCCATCTAAAAAGCTAACAACTGGACTTCGTTTGATGACTTTATTGTTCTCAATTTCCAGCATCACGACTTGATAGCCAATTTTACTGGATCGGTTCCAAGAACCATTTTCCGCTACAAACATCTGATTATGATATCTAGGCGGGAACTGCTCGCCGCGGTAAAAATGTAACCCCATTGGAGCGACATGAGCAGGCAGCTCATAATTAGGTAAAGTGATCTTTAGGTTCTTAGGTTTCTCATAGGCAGGTTCAAGTACAGATTTTGCGTGTAGATAGGGGAAGCCATAATGGCCACCTACAGTTTCAACACGGTTAATCTCATCAGGCGGTAGCCTGTCTCCCATCCAATCTCTGCCGAGATCGGCGAACCATAAGCTTTGATCTTGAGGAGACCAATCAAAACCAGTGACGTTACGGATCCCAGAAGCTATCTGTTCACTGCTACCAGTTTCTATATCGATAGCAATAATACTACCAAAGGGGTCTTCTGCTTCACAGACGTTACAAGGCGCACCTATAGAGACATACAAACGCCCGTCAGGCCCAAAATTTAACGCTCTATGGCTCTTGTTTGTCTTACCTGGCAAGCGGTCATATACCTCTTTGCCACGCCCTGGCCGTCTCAAACGATTTTCAATATCTTTAAAACGTATGATCCGTTCGTCTACTGCAGCATAAAGATCACCATTATAAAATGCGATCGCTTCGGGATTATCTAAGCCTTTTGCTACCACATAACGTTTATCAACCCGGCCATCTTGATTACTATCAACTAGCGCAAGTATGGTCCCTTTTCTATGGGACCCAACAAACAGTGTACCTTTATCGCCTAACGCCATCTGTTTAGCATCACCCAAATCCGATGCATAGAGAGTGAGACCAAAGCCTTTAGATACCGTAATCATTTTAGGCTGCGAAGCGGCTTGTACCGAAAAGCTAAAAAGCCCTGAGATACAAGCCCAAAACATGCAGATCCATTTGTGATTCTTTGTCTGATTCAACAACATTATTATTATAAAGCCTACTTAAATATAGATTGGCATATAAGCTAACTTGGTCTAAAAGTCTGCCAGATCACCCTTAGTTTCTAACCAGGTTTTTCTATCTCCAGAACGCTTCTTAGCAAGCAGCATATCCATTACTGCCATTGTATCTTCTACATCATCAATCGTTAACTGAACGAGTCTACGGGTATTAGGATCCATGGTGGTCTCTCTTAACTGAAGAGGATTCATCTCACCTAGTCCTTTAAATCGGGTAACCTGCACTTTGCCTTTCTTCTTTTCAGCCGTGATCCGGTCTAAAATGCCATCTTTTTCCGCCTCATCCAGCGCGTAAAAAACCTCTTTACCTACATCAACACGGAACAGTGGCGGCATAGCAACATAAACATGGCCATGCTCAACCAACACCTTATAATGCTTCATAAACAGTGCGCACAGCAAGGTCGCAATATGCAGCCCATCAGAATCAGCATCCGCTAATATACATATTTTACCGTATCTAAGCTCGGAAATATCTTCACAATCTGGATCGCAGCCTATTGCCACAGAGATATCATGAACCTCTTGCGACGCTAACACTTGGCTTGCATCCACCTCCCACGTGTTTAAGATCTTACCACGAAGGGGCATAATTGCCTGAAATTCACGATCTCGCGCCTGTTTTGCACTTCCGCCAGCAGAGTCTCCTTCCACAAGGAAGAGCTCCCCACGCATTGGGTCTTGGCCACTACAATCAGTTAATTTACCCGGTAGTGCAGGACCAGATGTCACCTTCTTTCGCGCAACCTTTTTAGCAGACTTTAAACGCTTCTGTGCGTTGTTAATACACATCTCAGCGAGGGCTGCTGCTTGGTCTGTATGGGTATTGAGCCACAAACTAAAGGCATCTCTTACGATACCCGATACAAATGCCGCACTTTGACGGCTTGAAAGCTTCTCTTTAGTTTGACCTGCAAATTGAGGATCTTGCATCTTCACCGACAAGATAAAGCTACTACGATCCCAGATATCTTCTGGGGTTAACTTTATTCCTCTGGGAATAAGGTTGCGAAACTCACAAAACTCACGCATCGAGTCCAATAAGCCCTGCCTGAAACCGTTAACATGGGTGCCACCTAGAGGCGTAGGGATCAGGTTAACATAACTTTCATTAAGGTAATCCCCGCCCTCTGGTAACCAAGTAATAGCCCAATCAACCGCCTCTTGATTTCCCTTCATCGAGCCCACAAAAGGATCTTCAGGTAGCATCAAGGAGTCTTTTACCGAGGAGATAAGGTAATCGGTCAGGCCACTTTCATAGTGCCATTCTGTTGTCTCATCGGTCTGTTTATTGACAAACTTAATCTTAAGCCCAGGGCATAAGACAGCCTTTGCTCTTAACAGGTAGGTCAGCTTGGGAATGGAGAAATTAGCGGAGTCGAAATAGCTAGGGGTTGGCCAAAAATGCACTCGAGTACCTGTATTACGTCGACCACAAGTGCCAGTCTCAGTTAGATCTTCAACCTTATCACCATGCTCAAAAGCCATATCATAAACAAGGCCATTTCGGCGTACAGTTATCTCTACTCGGTTAGATAAAGCGTTAACGACTGAGATACCTACACCGTGTAAACCACCTGAAAACTGATAGTTGTCGTTAGAGAACTTACCGCCAGCATGAAGTTTGGTTAAGATAAGTTCGACACCAGGGATCCCCTCTTCAGGGTGGATATCGATCGGCATACCACGGCCATCATCGATAACTTCAAGAGAGTTATCTTTATGCAAAATAACATCAATTTTAGTTGCATGCCCCGCCAGAGCTTCATCGACACTGTTATCAATAACCTCTTGTCCTAAATGGTTCGGACGCGTGGTGTCGGTATACATACCAGGGCGGCGTTTTACAGGATCCAGTCCATTAAGGACTTCAATTGCATCAGAGGTATATTGATTTGTCATGGCACACATATTTTATAGTTATTAAGGCCATGTTGCGGCCCTGTATGGTTATTTGTCAAGAAACAGAAACTGACAGATCCTTTTCAACTTCTTATCATAGCCAACAAAGCTATGGTCACCGCCAGCCTCAAGTAGTAATTGGCAACAGTGATATTTCTGAACGGCTTGTCGATAATCGAGGACTTCGTCACCCGATTGCAGTAGGACTAAAAATCGATCAGGATTTAAAATAGCCTCTGTATTAAACGCTTTTACATCATCTTTATGCTGCGCAACCACTTGATAATGCTCGTCTGTATAGGGGTTATATTGAGACCCTATAAATTCATCAAACAGTTCAAACGGTTTTACTGCTGGATTAATCAGTACTGCTCGGCCACCATATTTCTCAACTAAGTAACTGGCATAGTAACCACCAAGAGATGAGCCAATAAAATTCAGCGTCTCACCTTGCGCTAATGCTGACTCTACGATCGATGATAACAGTGTCACGCCATCAGTTGGGTCTGGAGGTAGTTGAGGCTGATGGAAAGTAATATCAGGGTAAAATTCAGCCATAAACTGGGCTGTCACTATCCCCTTTTCCGATAGAGGGGAGCTATTAAACCCATGGATATAAAGCAGCATAATTCCTCATATATAAGATTATGCAAACACCCTATAATCTTAAGATATCAATTTAATTGAATTTTAAAAACTCATAAAACGATCGATTGAATGCTAACACTTGCTAGGGTTTCTACCAAGTACAATGGCCGAAATATGTCACTTAGAACCATTATATCGCTCAATTTGCGTTAAGTTAACGCCAGTTTAGCTCGAGGGTAAAATAACTCCTCTTAGCAAAGACCACTAAGCCTGATGTATCTAATACCCGCTAGCACTTTTATCCGGAGAGAAAAGCTCACCAGGAACTCGGTATACATTCGTTAAGATATTGCCATCGGCTTTAAGCTCAAGCAGACGATAGCCTGGCTGAACGGCATCCAATGCAAAATAGGAAGATTTAGGTTTGAACTGAATGCAAGTTGAGGGCGTAGCCATCAACTTTATCGGGCCGTGGTGCCCAGAATACTCTTGATCTATCTGTTGGTGTACATGCCCCCATAGCAGACCTTTAACTTGCGGGATCTTAGCAACCAATTCAAGAAACTCACTGCCGTTACTCATCCAGTGCTGATCCAGCCAAGCACAGCCCACTAAAATAGGATTATGATGCATAGCAAGTAAGATATGACGATCTGGTTGATCCTCAGCGGCCGCTTTAATAAGCTCAAACTCCGCATCAGACATGTAACCACCAGGCTTACCACGAACAGTTGAGTCCAACATGATAACCTGCCAGCTGCCGACCAAAATACGTCTATGACCAAAAATCTTAGGCCCCTGCATATTCAATCGCATGATCCTAGGGTCATCATGATTTCCAGGTAAGTAATGGCAAGGTAGGCCGAGAGGAGAGATCGCTTTAACAAAGTTATGATATGACTCAGCTGAGTAATCTTGACTAATATCGCCAGATGCCAACATAAAATCCGCTGGATAGTGAACAGCATCAATCGTATTCAGAACCGCACGCAAACTCTGGGCTGTATTGACACCTAATAGCTGTGCATCGTGATCGGCAAACAGATGTGGATCCGTAACTTGTACGATCTTCACGCTAGCTTCAACATCAATGGAATAAGAGATAGCCTCTTCTAACACATTCTAACCCTAAGATTCTGACAGACAAATGGCACTCATATGGCCACCTATCTTTAATAACTCTTCTAGAAAAGCATTCACTTGATACTTTTCGTCTCGATGGTACATACGTATATTTGGATAATCATATACTGGACTTAACCGAGAAATCTGTCGACTAGTTAACACTTCTGCTAATTTAGCATCATGATAAACACGAACTGATACGCAAGGTGAATGAATATAATCAGATTTACCTACGCACCTAGAGATCTCAATAAGCTGGGTATAACTGGTATTTTCGAGTAATCGTACATTCAGGCAACCAATACCCTCTTCAACCACCCAAGCATCTCCTTGGCTAGCATCACTAGGTAACCACCTTAAGATATGGAAATAATTTCGACCACAAAGTGATAAAAATTTATTGATATCAGGTTGGTATCTCTTAGTATTTAAATTTCCATTAAGAGGGCGCGCCATCTTACTCACTACTCGTTCCTTCAATACGACAAAAGTTTTAGGGTTATTTTTGCAAATTCTGATAGTTCAGTTCAAGCCATTGAAGCCCAATAACAGTAGATGCATTATTGATTATACCATCTTTAACTAAAGTAAATGCTTGTTCGCGGCTCATTACATGCACTTGAATATCTTCATCCTCCTCATCAAGCCCATGAACGCCTTGCGCTAAACTGGCATCCACTTCAGCCCAAAAGAAGTCAAACTTCTCACTTGTGCCACCAGGACTTGAAAAATAGCTAGAGATTAAATTGACCTGTTTGGCTTTAAGTCCCGACTCCTCCAGTAATTCTCGATGTGCAACATCAAGGGCTACTTCATTGGGTTCTATCATCCCCGCCACTAACTCTAATAACCAAGGGGTTTGCCCCGAGCGGATAACAGGGATACGGATCTGCTCTATCAACACAACTTGATCTGTAACGGGATCATAGGGAAGTACCACGACAGCATCCCCACGCTCAAACACCTCTCTTTTTACCTCACCACTCCAACCACCTTTAAACAATTTATGCTTAAATCGATATTCATCCATGGTAAAGAAACCATTAAATATACTCTTCACTTCCAACAGTTCGATATCTTGGCGATTGAATTTCTGTTTCATTCCTATCCCTCTATTTAATCTGGTTACAACAAGCCAGAATAAAAAATAATATAATAAGTCCTTAGTATTAAGAGTAGAGCCAATTTTAAGAGAAAAAACATAATTAAAATTAAAAACTGTTACACTTCCGAGTTGACTTAAAAACTGGTAATTTCTTAATATCTATCTTTAAAAGATTACCACCATTAAGTTTAGATGTATCGGGAAGCGTCGGGAAGCGCAAACCGCCTCGCATTGATGTGCAAGGTATCATTTAGCTCTAACAAGTTAATTTGCTCCTCCAGTGGAGGATTTTGTCTAAAAAGGACAACTAATGAAATTCAAGATCCGAACGATATGTGCAGCCCTAACGCTTGCAGCAACCTCTTCAGCGGTTCAAGCCGATGACTTATTGCAGATATATCAACAGGCGCTAACAAGCGATCCCGTTGCGCTACAAGCTCAGGCTCAACGTGATTCACTGTATGAACAGATAGAAGAGAATCGTGCACCTTTACTTCCAACAATCAGTGCAAGCGTTGGTTACGGTAAAAGCTGGCGTGATGAGCAAACTCTACCTCAAACAGACTCTAGCGGGCTCAAGGCTGCTATCAGTTTAAACCAAGTGATCTATGATCACAGCGCTTGGGTAGGATTAAGCTTAGCAGAGCTAGCCGCTTCTCAGGCTGACTCTATTTACGCATCCACCTTACAAACCTTAATTATCCGTGTAACTACGGCATACTTCGATGTGCTTTCTGCAAAAGATAATTTCGAGTTTAAAGGCTCTGAAAAACGTGCAATTGAGCGTCAGTTAGAGCAAACAAAGCAAAGATTTGCTGTAGGTCTAACTGCAATTACCGATGTACATGAAGCTCAGGCTCAATACGATTTAGCCCGCGCATCTGAGATTTTAGCTGAAAACCAGCTTATCAATAGTTACGAAGCCTTACGTGAAATCACTGGTATCGATCATAAGTCTATCAATATTCTAGACACTAACCGTTTCACCGCTGTCACCCCGACACCAACACTATCGAGTGATTGGTTAAAGATGGCTGAAACAAACAGTGTCGATCTGATGACTAATCGCATCGGTAAAGATATCGCCCAAGAGACGATTACGCTTTATAAAGCTGGCCATATGCCCTCTTTAAGCTTAAATGCTGGTTATGATACCAACATTGAGCAGGAGAACCAAAATGGCTCTCAAAATGATTTTGATAATGCCAATGTAGCATTACAGCTTAGTATTCCTATTTTTGAAGGCTTTAAAGTCAGCTCAAAAGTGAATCAGGCTCAATACCAGTTTGTTGAAGCAAGTGAGAAGATGGAGCAGACCTACCGTAAAGTGGTTAAAGATGTCCGCAACAACTTTAATAACGTCGGTGCTTCAATCAGTTCAATCAAGGCTTATGAGCAATCTGTCGTTTCATCTGAGAGTGCACTCAGTGCTACCCAAGCAGGTTTTGAAGTGGGTACTCGTACAATTGTCGATGTACTAAACCGTACTCGTGATCTATATGACTCTAAGCGTCAGCTATCCGATGCAAGATACAGTTATATCAAATCAATTCTCGCGCTAAAGCAAGCGGCTGGAACCTTGAATGAAGATGATGTAATCGCCATCAACAATGGCCTAATAGCTCAAACTACAAACCCATAGGTCATAATCAGCTTGGCTGTGACAGCAAGCTGTCTTATACCGATTGATATTAAATAAAAAACCGCCAGTTAATCAGATTAACTGGCGGTTTTTTTAATGTTAAAACATTAGAAAACCAGTTCAACACCAGCGAAGTAACCTTTGAATTGAGAGTTTGTGCTCACACCATCAAAGTCATTCACATCGAAGCTAAAATCACGGTAACCTAGGCGCACCTTAGTATCGAGTGCTACGCCATCAAACTGCCAGCCTAGACCCACAGAGTAATCGTAAACACTTGTCTCATCGACACCTAGCATCACCTCAGCAAAACCATAAAGTCCAAGACCTGGCACGCCAACTTGTGCATCTGCGTAAGCCATTACGATACCGCTATCTAGATCTTTCTCTGCAGAGACACGACCTTGAGTCTCTGTATGGTTAACACGCAGTGAGCCATGCATCTTCTTATAAGCTGCACCTAAATCTAGTGCCACTAAGTCGTTGTCTAACAACTCATAGTAAAGAACGAAGTCAGTATTGCTTAAGTTAGTACTCGTGCTCACAGCACCATCAAAAGTGGTTCCACCAAACTCAAAGCCATCAACAGTCGCACTACCGTTATCATCCAAACGGTTTTCTCTAATTTTCACATTAGGAACCAATGGAATAGGATGCTCTACTGCAACCCAGATACTGCCCTGAGAAGATGAGCTGTAGTTAAAATCTTGTTGAGGTTGACCGCTCTCAGCAAAAGTACCACTGGTATCAGCTTGCCAGTAGTCACCACCAACTTTAAAGCCGACAAGAGTTGAAGCCTGTGCAGAAGTTGCAGCCAATGAACCCAATAGCGCACACGCTAGTAATGTTTTTTTCATTTTGAAATTAACCTTTAGTTAATAAGTTAGTTAGATCAATCACCGCAGCGTTCGCGCGGGAAATATAGTTAGCCATCACTAAAGAGTGATTAGCCACAACACCAAATCCAGAACCATTTAAAACAATAGGACTCCAAACCGCTTGCTGTGTCTCCTCCAGTTCACGAATAATTTGCTGCAAACTGACCTCGGCATTCTTTTTACGCAGTACATCAGCGAAATCGACCTCAATCGCCTTCATAAAGTTCAGCAGAGCCCAAGTGGCACCACGAGTCTCATAAAAGACATCATCAATTTTCCACCAACTTGTTTTAATCTGCATACTGGCAAGATTAGGGGTAGATTGCGACGCCTCGCTGTCACCAGCAAGATCGGTATTTAAGCGCTCCTGACCAACACTTGCAGATAGTCGTTGTGACATGCTACCAAGGCGCTTCTGCACCTCTTTAAGCCACTCATTTAAGTTGTCTGCACGGGCATAAAACTGTGCATCTTGATTATTCACATCGGCAATTTTTGCACGATAAACCTTAAGCAGCTTAATCGCATCTTTATACTCACCTTCTGCACTAGGAACAAGCCAGCTGGTGTGCTCAATATTCAGTTTAGAATGTGCGGCAAGCAAGTCTGCATCAGCAGCAGACTGGGATTGAGAGCGGCTAAACTCTTTACGCATAATAAGTGCAAGATCTCTGGCTTGCTCTAACGCACCAAACTCAAACGCCGGCATATTATCCATAAAGATTGAAGGGGGCAAAACATCATTGGATAGCCAACCGCCACTTTTTCCTAAAAGTGTCTCCATCGTCAAAATTAACGATGTCGTTGTTGCATAGCCAACCACCTCATGATTGCTCTGACTTCTTAGCTCTTGAGGCTTAATCGTATCAGGCTCAATGCTCCACCAAACACTAATAAAGTAACCAATTAACAATATAAGCACTGCAATTCCAGCACCTTTTTTCCATGTCATCTGCATCTGTTGCGCTCCTTATCTATATCCAAAATTCAATTAATGGTGATGATCATGACTGTGCATTTTAGCCATTCCTTGCTTACTCACCACTAAGTTGATGGGGAGTTTACTACCATCATCAAAGATTAAAACTAGCTCAAGAGTTTCACCGGAAACCAACGGCTGCTTCAACCCCATCAGCATCACATGTTCACCAGACTCATTTAGGGCTAACGTGCCGTGCTTAGGGATCTCAAAGCTAGATACCTGACGCATCTTAACCATGCCATCCTCATCTAACACCGTATGTAATTGAGCCTCATCAGTAAAAGTAGTCTCAACACCAACTAGTTTTATGCTTGGGCCATGATTCATCAAGGTAAAGTAAGCTGCGCTGTTTGGTACACTAGGTGGCATCGCTCTGATATGCCCATCCACTAACATTACACTAGCTAGAGAGGAGAAAGAGATTGACATCAGGACGAGCAAATTAAACACTTGTTTGAATATCTGTTTCAATGTATTAAACTCCATTTAACCCCATTCGTCTAAGAGGATATAACGAAATGAGTACAATTCAGGTTCAGGATGAGCAAGGCGTTAGAATAATTACAATTAATCGCCCCGAAAAGCGTAACGCACTCAGCCTTGAGATGTACACTAGCCTCACAGAATACCTTATCCAAGGTGAGTCGGACAACGCAATTCATGCCTTTTTAATCAAAGGGCAAGCAGAATGTTTCACCTCAGGCAATGATGTTGCAGACTTTTTAACAAATAGTAATCTGGACGCAGAACATCCTGCTTTTCGTTTCTTGTTCACGCTACTGGATCTAACAAAACCAATTGTTGCCGCAGTAACAGGAGCTGCAGTGGGGATCGGCACCACCTTATTACTCCACTGCGATCTTGTTTACGCCGCGCCCTCTGCAAAATTTCAACTACCTTTTATTAACTTAGCCCTTGTACCTGAAGCTGGGGCAAGCTTATTACTTCCTCAACTCGTTGGTTTGCAGAAAGCCTCTGAACTTTTGCTCCTTGGCGAGAGTTTTGGGCCAGAAACGGCTAAATCACTCAATATCATTAATGAGTTAGTGCCCGGTGATAAAGTATTTGAACACTCACTCTCTAAAGCAAAAAAATTAGCTAGCCAGCCACCTCAAGCACTCCAAGCAACACGTGCGCTACTTCGTCCCAATAAAGAACAGATACGGGATCAGATGAAGATGGAACTTAAAGAGTTTGAGACAAGATTGAAAAGTGATGAAGCTAAAATGCGCTTTCAGGCTTTTCTAAAAAAATAATAAAACTCTCGATAAAAAACTAGATATTGAACGGAAAAGTTAGGCTAGTCTATTTGGCTAGCTTGGCTTACACCCCAAGTCGCGAGCAGAAGAAGTAACACTGGCCACAATAGTGAAAAACCAGTAAAAATCATAACTAGCGCAGCTGCAATACACAGCGCAGAAACCAAAGCGATAACACTAAATGCTAAGGTTAACCAAAGCAGTACAATCAGTAATATCACACCAGCAAAGAGTAAACTCCACACACTAAAACCCATCCAGAATACAGGTTCAGCACCTAAAACGACGCCAGTAAATAGCTCAGCAGTTCCCCAAGTTTGTACCGCCGCGATTAAGATACTCACAGCCAAAATGACGATACTAAATCCAATCAGTAGATCCAAAATTCTTTTCATTGTTATGCTTCGCTTTAACTTCATAGAGGCGTACGCTGAATTAGCATAGCGATGTTCCATGAATGATTAAGCCTATTCTCAGTAGCCACTTTTTTGCCATTTAGGTAATACCAAAGCTAATACAAAGTAGACTAACAGTCCCAAACCAGGATTCATGATCACAGCTAATGCCCAAACTACCCTCGTCCACAAGCATGACCAATCAAACTTATCAGCCATCATGGCTGCCATACCACATACTAGCGTATCGGGCTGCTTCATCCTTGAAATATAGCCACTTAACGAATCTAAACTACTCATAAATTTCTCCATACATTAAAAATATCTTGCTAGAAAGCTCAGTTACCAGTCTTAAACTTTGTGCCAATTAAATCTGCATACTATTAAGGCACAAAGCGCAAAACTAAATACAGGGGTCAATAACAGGGCCACAATGTCCGACGTAAATAACATATTTATTCCTTAACCATGGCACTTGTAATTGCGAGTTCAGTTGGCTCTTGAGCAAGTTGCTCTGCTTCATCTGACTCTTCTGCATCGAACATGCTTGAAGAAAGTTGTGCTTGTAGTGAGATGCTTAACTCTCTTTGAGCTACCTGCATCATATCTTGCATCTGTGCAGCAATATTCTGCTCAAGATTACTGGTTAAATCTGTAGGAATAAGTGTGTCGGCATTTGCTGTTGCACTTGCTCCCATTAATACTGCTACGACTAAAGATGACTTTGCTATTTTGCTGATAGTTGAATTAAACATGATTCCTTCCTCTCTATGATTTAAGTAATTTGTAGAGTGATTAACTCTTTGACATAGAAGGTATTGCGAGGAGCGTGCCAACTTTTTAATAACAAGGTAAATAACTGTAAAGTAACAACAATTATCATAAATAAGGATAAGGTAAAACAAAGTTGCAACTGAGATTATTTAGGTTTTGGTGAATTTCACTATGGGCTAGTGAAATTCACCAAGTAAATAAGATGATTGCAAAATAAATGGAGACGAAAACAAAAAAACCGCCTTTATTGGCGGTTTTTATTTAGCAATTACACTTAAGAAGTCATATTTTTTCTTGCTTGTTCAATGACTTCTATACCGGAACCTGGCTTATGCGCATTTTCACTTATATAGCGCCTCCAGATCCTAGAACCCACTTCCCCTTGAAACAATCCAGTCATATGGCGAGTAATATGATTCAAACGACCACCGGCTTGCAGGTGTTTCTCTATATAGGGAATAAATTTCTCTAAAACAGCATCTCGGCTTAATACAGGTTTATCTAATCCACAAAGCTGCTGATCGACCTTAGCCAAAATATAGGGGTTTTGATACGCTTCACGCCCAACCATCACACCATCTAATTTCACCAAATGAACCTTGCACTCCTCTAATGACTTCACACCGCCATTAATAGAGATGCTTAAATCGGGGTAATCACGCTTAAGTTGATATACTCTATCGTAGTCCAGTGGTGGGATCTCACGGTTCTCTTTTGGACTTAAGCCCTGCAACCAAGCTTTTCTGGCATGAACAATAAAGGTGTCGCAACCTGCATCTCTAACTGTTTCTACAAACTCAGTTAAAAACTCATAACTATCTTGTTCATCGATACCAATACGCGTCTTTACGGTCACCGGAATATCAGCCACTGCCCGCATAGCCGTCACACATTCAGCAACTAATGAAGGCTCTGCCATCAGGCAAGCACCAAAACGCCCACTCTGTACACGATCTGAAGGACAACCAACATTTAAGTTGATCTCATCATAGCCTCGCTCAACTGCCTGTTTGGCACAAATCGCCAAATCATGTGGATTAGAACCGCCGAGTTGCAAGGCTAAAGGGTGTTCCTCCTCGTTATACGCGAGGTAATCTCCCTTACCATGAATAATTGCCCCTGTGGTGACCATCTCAGTGTAAAGAAGCAGTTCTGCTGACATCAAACGAGCTAGATAACGATAGTGACGATCGGTCCAATCCAGCATGGGCGCGATTGAGAAGGTGCGATTGAGAGGTTTTACTGATGATTTTGTGTTTTGCGACGACATATGACTAACCAATAAATAAACAGAGCAGAACGAGCATAGCCGCGCATTTTACACTGACAGAGGAGAAATGCACAGCGGATTCCCCCATTGCAATCCCATAGTCTGTAGTCGTTAAAAGGCTGTCATAGATTCTTTATCAGCCGATTAGCACTTGTTTTTTAGCATAAGAGAGTGATTTTACCGCACTACTTTTCATTACAGAATACAACTTTAAAGCTGAACTCTAGTCCAAAATAGCCTAACCTTTACTAGAGCAGCGGAAAAATATCACTATCATCGCCATACCATTTTTTAATTAGGGGATAATGAATATATGAATGTTAATTTTATCAACCCTTTTCTTGAGTCGTTAATTAACGTCATCTCTACCATGGCCAATATGCAGTTAACACCGGGTAAACCTGGGTTAAAACAGGGTAACTTAGCTAAAGGAGATGTTTCAGGCCTTATCGGTATGGTGGGCCCACAAACAAAAGGCTCACTCTCTATCACCTTCGAACTCAACCTTGTGCTTGAGATCATGCAAAATATGCTGGGGGAAAATCCCGGTATGATGAATGAAGAGATCACAGATCTTGTTGGCGAGATCACCAATATGGTGACAGGAGGTGCTAAAAATAAACTAGGCGATAAAGGCTACGAGTTTGATATGGCGACGCCCATTGTCGTATCGGGAATAGGCCACACCATCTCTCATAAAGCCAACGGTAAAAAAATTATCATGCCTTTTACCAGTCCACATGGCGCTGCTTATATTGAGATCTGCTTCGAAGATGTCAATAAAACACCAGAAGCAACTTCGACCGATGCCGAGCCAAATGAAGCCGAAAATGATGAGGCTAAAAGTGAAAGCGACAACAAAGCTGCCACTAATGAAGATACCAATAGTAAAGATAACACTGACGAAGAGGCAGCTCCCAAATCTTAATGACTCAATAAGAGGTGCCTCAGTACATAAAGGTGGAGTAACTTAAAAGGGTTGATTTACCATGACCCAAAACTGGCTTTCCTCACCGCTATAGGCAAACTCAGTTCTCACCACCACACTTTCAACTTCAAATCGAACCCCCGCTCCTAAAGTCCACTTCATATCTTGATGTAGCTCATTAAAGCTAAACTTGTCACTCACTTGTCCAGTTTCTGCAAACACAACCCACTGCCACCAAGGAACATTATATAGATTAAATACAGGTAAGCTTTGTAGCGGTTGCCACTTCGGCTGCACTCTATATTCAGCGGAGTAAAGCACTGCACTGCGCCCTACAAATTCATCACTAGAATACCCCCGCAAACTATCGAAACCACCTAAGCTGATCCCAGCAAAAGCCGGGGGTCGATGATACTCACCAGTTATATAATCTCCATCATTCCAAGTTGGAGTGTCGGCTAAATAAAGGTTGAGCGCTAATGTTTGCTGCTCGAACCAGCTATTATTACCTATCGAAAGAAAAGCACTCTGCTCAAACTCCCAAGTTGTCCAGCTTTGACGATCATCGGCGTTTCTGCCAGAGTCCCCACCAAAATCGCGACTCAGGGTAAAACTGGTGCGACCGCCGCTATGGCTATTTTTACCATTGTCTCTGTTATCCCAATCCAGCTTTAACTTGAGCCCCTGTGCCTTGGTTGGCAAATCATCAAAGCCTGTAAGGTCTTGGGTTTGGATAAAAGGAGTTAAGGTAATACTCGACACACCTGACTCTCTAGGATCCCAGCTAATAGCTCCCCCTTTAGCAAGCAGACTTCTGGCCGCCCCTTGTGAGCCTCTGCCCCATGGCAACACATACTTAAGATGTAACTTGGCATAGGTCTCATCGCCAACAGTGACCACCTTATCAGTCGGCAATCCCACATTATGGTGGGGTTCTTCACCATTAGGGACAAAATAGATCCCTTGTTTATAACTCGCTCTATAGTACTCAGCAGAAAAAAGCCACCGCTCTAAACTAGGCAGTTGATAGTTATACGCACCTAAGTATGTCAGCCAACTGTCATTCTTACTGTAGAGGCCAATTCCCAATAAAGAGGCTTGCACCTGCCCAGCGTGTTTAAGTACTCCAGCACCACCTACGGTGGTACTTAAGGTTTCAGTAGAAAAGATAAAAGGAACCGCCTCAAAGTCAGCTTTGTACTCCCTTTTCTCATCGTATTGTGAAGAAGTTTGCTCAATCTCGACAATGGGGTCTAGCACAGAACCTGCAGTTGGAGAGTCTGACTCAGCGGCTTTAGTAGACGATAAATTAAAGGCGCAATAAAGCGCCAATATCACTTGGTAATTCAATATTTTTTTCAACAATACTTCCACTCAATAATAGGTAACAGACCTAAAAAATTGATACAACTAAGAAGATAAGTATATCTAAATAAGCGACTTATTTTTATATTGCTAGTCTAAGCAAACAGCGACTCTAGGAGTGAGCTTAGTGACCAACTCGTAGGCAATCGTGCCAATATGTTCAGCCACCTCCTCAACGGGCAACTCCTTTCCCCATAAGACGACATCATCACCAATACTATCTTTGGCATCGATGCCAAGATCCACTGTCAACATATCCATAGAGACTCGCCCCACAACAGGAACGCGGCGGCCATTGACCCAAACGGGCGTTCCCTCAGGGGCATTACGGGGATAGCCGTCGCCATAGCCTATTGCGACGACACCTAGTCGAGTATCGGCTTTTGCATGCCAAAAGCAGCCATAGCCAACAGGTTGACCCGCTTTATGTTCTCTGACCGCAATGAGCTGAGACACAAGCTTCATGGCAGGTTCTAAACCATGATTACGTCCAAGATCCCCGATAACAGGGGAAACACCATAAAGCGCAATACCAGGCCTTATCCAATCAGCTTGGCTATCAGGCCAATACAGAGTGCCGGCAGAGTTTGCCAGTGTACGGTAGCCCTTTGAATTTTTTGTCAACGCCTCAAAAACCTGTAGCTGCTCCTGTGTCATCGGATTATCGGGTTCATCGGCGCAGGCAAAGTGAGACATGATATTGATAGGTTTGGCCACTTGAGGACACGCTTCAAGGCGTGCGTAGACCTGTGCAAACTGCTCAGGTGTAAAGCCAAGTCTGTGCATACCAGAATCTAATTTTAACCATACCGTGACAGGCTTAGAGAGGGAGGCATTTTCCAACATATCCAACTGCACTTCGTTATGGATAACGGTATCGATACCATGCTCAACCAAAGTAGTGAGATCCACCTGTCTGAAAAAGCCCTCCAGCAAAACAAGTTTTGCCTTCACGCCACCTGCTCTTAACGCTAACGCTTCCTCTAGCCGAGCAAGCCCGAAACCATCAGCCTCGGTAAGGCAGCTAGCGACATTGAGTAAACCATGGCCATAACCATTCGCCTTTACCACCGCCATAACACTGCTATTGGGCGCAATTTGGCGAAGGCGCGATAAGTTATTTTTTAATGCTTGCGCACTGATCTCTGCACGGGGAAAGGGTTTCAAGCCATAACCTTAATCTTCTTCAAACTGCGGACCTGCATAATTGTCAAAACGAGAAAACTGACCTTGGAAAGTTAAAGGTACGCGCCCAATAGGGCCGTTACGTTGCTTACCAATAATGATCTCAGCAACACCTTTATGTTCAGAATCATCATTATAAACCTCATCACGATAGATAAACATGATGAGGTCGGCATCTTGCTCAATCGCTCCAGATTCACGAAGATCCGAGTTTACTGGACGTTTATCCGCACGTTGCTCCAAAGAACGGTTAAGCTGAGAAAGCGCAATAACTGGGATCTCCAGCTCCTTAGCAAGCGCCTTAAGCGAGCGGGAAATCTCGGAGATCTCTAAGGTACGGTTGTCTTTTAGCGCGGGTACCTGCATCAACTGAAGGTAATCGATCATGATCATAGACAGGCCACCATGTTCACGGGCAATTCGCCTAGCACGACTTCGAACTTCCGTCGGTGTTAAACCTGAGCCATCATCGATATACATCTTACCCTGTTCGAGCATAATCCCCATGGTAGAGGACACTCGGGCCCAATCATCATCATCGAGTTGACCGGTACGAATTTTAGTTTGGTCAACGCGGCCCAATGAGGCCAACATACGCATCATGATCTGTTCTGAAGGCATCTCCAGACTGAAAATAAGCACAGGTTTGTCTTCATTAAGGGCGGCGGCTTCACACAGGTTCATCGCAAAGGTGGTTTTCCCCATAGATGGACGGGCAGCCACAATAATCAAGTCACCGGATTGGAAACCCGCAGTCATCTTATCAAGATCACCAAAACCACTTGAAACCCCTGTCACACCGCCAGTTGGGTTGTTATATAGTGCTTCAATCTTATCCACAGTCTTTTCGAGGATCACCTTGATCCCTTCGGGACCTTCATTGGCATTGGCGCGAGATTCGGCAATCTTAAAGACTTTAGTTTCAGCAAGGTCGAGCAGTTCACTTGAGTTACGCCCTTCTGGATTAAAACCTGCATCGGCTATCTCATTGGCAACCTTGATCATGTCGCGAACCACCGCTCGCTCACGAACAATGTCACCATAGGAGAGAATGTTACCTGCACTTGGCGTATTCTTAGCAATCTCGCCTAAATACGCGAAACCACCCGCTTCTTCGAGTTGATCTTCAACCTCTAACTGCTCAGAAACGGTGATCAAATCCAGAGGTTGACCGGCAGCAATCAAGGCTTCCATCGCATTGAAGATCATTCGATGAGAGCGTGAATAGAAATCTTCCGCCACAACCGCTTCGGCCACTCGATCCCAAGCATCGGAATCTAGCATGAGTCCACCCAGTACAGACTGCTCCGCTTCTAATGAATGCGGCGGCATCTTGAGTGCATCCATCTGGATATCTCTAGGCTTCTTTTTGGCCTTGAAGGCACCTTGTTGTGACATTTAATCTCCAAATTCCCAACGGTTAAGCAAAATATGGTATAAAACCGAGTCAAGCAAAAGGAACCTTATGTTCCCATCCATACAACAACTAAAATAAGGAAAGAACATGCGCAATGCATTGATCTCAGCAGTCTTGCTGTCATCTGGTGTCGTATTGGCATCGAGTGACGCATCTGCCGATGAGGGCCAGTGGCAACCGTATCAGATGCCATCCATCGCTGATAAACTCAGTGAACGTGGCATTAAGATCCCAGCTAAGCAACTTGCCGACCTCACACAATACCCGATGAATGCTGTTGTCGGACTCGGGTATTGTACCGCCAGTTTCGTATCACCCCAAGGCTTAGTTGTCACAAACCATCACTGTGCATATCGCGCCATCCAATATAACAGCAAAAAAGAGCATAATTACATCGCTAATGGCTTTTTAGCCAAGAGTAAAGAGCAGGAGCCAAGTGCGGGTCCCAACGAACGTCTTTACATTACCGAAGCGGTAACCGATGTTTCTGCACTGGTAACCCAAGGGTTAAGCCAAGCTCCCTTAATTCGATATGAAGAGATCCAGTCCAAGCGTAAGGCACTCATTAAAGAGTGTGAAAGCGATGAAAACTACCGCTGCTCGGTTCGTAGCTTTCATAGCGGACTCGAATACTACCTCATCAAACAGCTAATCATTCGCGATGTTCGCCTCGTCTATGCACCACCAAACAGTGTCGGCGCTTTTGGCGGAGATATCGACAACTATGAGTACCCTCGCCACTCTGGCGATTTTACCTTCCTTCGTGCCTATGTCGGTAAAGATGGCAAGCCTGCCGCCTACTCAACAGAGAATGTGCCCTTTACACCTAAGAGCTACCTAAAGATTAATGCCGATGGCGTGAAAGCGGGTGATGGCGTCTTTGCTGCAGGCTACCCCGGTTCTACCAGCCGTTACCGCTTAACCAGTGAACTTAAATTTGCCAGTGACTGGCTCTACCCAACATCAGCCGAGCGCTATCAATTGCGAATAGACACCATCAAGGCGATGGGTGACGCAGATAGTGATATCGCCATAAAATATGCGGGCACTTTGGCGTCTATGGCCAACCGCATGAAGAAATATAATGGTCTGCTAGATGGATTCAAAGCCACCGATATCATAGGCATTAAACAGAGCCGTGAAGATGATTTTCTAACTTGGCTCGCTGGCGATAGCACCTATCAGTCATACCGCACTCAATTCGATCAACTTGAAACTCTATTAGAGAGAAAGCGTATCGGCATGCAAAGCCGTCACTACTTCAACAATGCCCAATCGAGTGATCTACTTAATGCAGCCAATAAACTGTATCGCTTAGCTAAAGAGAAGAGTAAGCCCGATAGCGAACGTGAAGAGGGCTATCAAGAGCGCGATATGAAAATGTTTACAGCGCGCCTAAAGCGCATCGACTCAAGCTTTGATGTCTCTGTTGATAAAACACTTTGGCAGCAAGACCTAGAAGCTTATATGGCCCAAGAGCACCGTGTTGCCGCCTTAGATAAGATGCTCAATGAAGAGGGAAGCTCAAGTATATCCGATAGACTCGATGGGCTCTACGCACTTACCTCTTTAACAAACCAAGAGAAACGTCTGGCTTGGATAGATGCCGATGCCAACGCATTTGAAACCAGCTCAGATCCTTTTATCAGGCTCGCGGTCGCACTCTACCAAACTAATATGGCTCAAGAGAAAGAGAATAAGACACTTCTGGGTGAACTCTCTCAAGCCAGGCCTGGTTTTATGAAAGCCATTATCGCCTATAACACGGCCAAAGGTTGGCCTGTTTATCCAGATGCCAACGGTACATTACGTATCACCTACGGCATGGTCGATGGCTATCAATCACGTGACGCTCTCTATAAGCAACCATTCACCCGACTTGAAGGGATCACTGCCAAGCACACAGGTATTGAACCCTTTAATGCACCTACAAAGATGTTAGATGCTATTAATGAGCAGCGTTATGGCAGCCACAAAGTTGCATCGGTAATTGAAGACCCAAGCAGCTGGATCTGTAGACTCTTTTCATGTCTTGATAAACCAGAAGAGTTTAACTCAGTGCCAGTCAACTTCCTCTCCAGTGTCGATACCACGGGAGGTAACTCAGGCTCCCCCGTATTTAATGGCAAAGGTGAGCTGGTAGGGCTTAACTTCGACTCCACCTATGAGGCGATCACCAAGGACTGGTTCTTCAACCCAACTATCACACGTGCTGTCCACGTCGATATTCGCTATATTCTTTGGATGATGGATGAAGTCGACCATGCTGATAACTTACTTGAAGAGTTGGAACTGGTCAGGAATTAAGGTTGAAGGGGCTAGAGCTCAGGTTCTAGTCCCCAGCCTTTAGTTCCTAGGTTCTAGGTTCTAGAAGCTTTTCTACAAACATAAAAAAACACCGCCTAATCAGATTAGTGCGGTGTTCTCTTTTAAAGCTTCATCTCAACGCCTAAGCATTAATACTCGGCTTTAAACTAATATTAGTCTTCTGCAACAACAGAAAGCTTAACAATAGCTTTAACTTCAGTGTGAACCTGAACTTCAACTTCGAATTCACCAGTAGTACGTAAAGCACCTAGTGGAAGACGAACTTCGCTCTTAGCAAGTTCAACACCAGCAGCTGTAACTGCATCAGCGATATCACGGTTACCAATTGAACCGAATAGCTTGCCTTCGTCACCAGCTTTAGAAGCGATAACAACAGACTCAAGTGCGTTGATTTTATCAGCGCGCTCAGTAGCAACCGCTAGATCAGCAGCTAACTTAGCTTCTAGTTCAGCACGACGTGCTTCAAAAACTTCAGTGTTAGCAGCATTAGCAACAACAGCCTTACCTTGTGGCAGAAGGAAGTTACGTGCGTAACCAGCTTTAACTGCAACTTGGTCACCTAGATTTCCTAGGTTAGCGATTTTATCAAGTAAAATAACGTTCATTATTAATTCCTCTAAATTGTTGCGTATTACTGATGTAAATCAGTGTACGGCAGTAGAGAAAGATAACGAGCACGCTTAATAGCGCGAGCTAGTTGACGTTGATATTTAGCATTTGTACCAGTGATACGACTTGGAACAATTTTACCACTTTCAGTGATATAGTTCTTCAAAGTAACGATATCTTTGTAATCGATCTCGGTAACACCTTCTGCAGTGAAACGGCAGAACTTGCGACGACGGAAATAACGTGCCATGTGACAGTCTCCTAAGTTTTCAATTCGACATTTTCAGCGTGTAATACCAAACGGTTTTGACCATTTCGACTCTGTTGAAGAGCGATAAAGCCTTGCACTTCGATATCCACACCAATTTTCAGTTTATCTGTAACGCTTTCAAAGCGTTCGCCACTCAAAATCACTTGCATCTGACAGTATACGTTTCGAAGCATCTCTGCTTCATAACACTGAGATTTGTGTTCCAACATGATCACACTATGCGCGATACCTGATGGGCTATGAAAGCTTCTAGAACGCGTAATGGTTCCCGATAACACCAAATGGTTTGTGGCCACAAAAAAACTTACTCAGCTGTTTTTTCAGCGGCTTCTGTAACTTCTTCAGTTGCTTCAGCTGGCGCACTACGACGCTCGCCTTCGCTAGCACGGCGTGAATCACGCTCGTCTTTAGCTTTAGCCATTGGAGATGCTTCAGTGATAGCAGCTTTAGTACGCATAACCATGTTACGCAGTACAGCGTCGTTGAAACGGAAAGCTGTCTCAAGTTCTTCAACCGACTCAGCAGTTGCTTCTACGTTCATAAGAACATAGTGAGCTTTATGCAGTTCGATTATTGGGTAAGCCAGTTGACGACGGCCCCAATCTTCTAAACGATGGATTTGACCGCCAGCTTGGGTAAGAATACCCGTGTAACGCTCAATCATGCCAGGTACTTGTTCACTCTGATCAGGGTGAACCAAAAATACGATCTCATAATGACGCATTTTTTGCTCCTTACGGTTATCTAGCCTCGTTGTTGGCTCAGTCAGACCAAATAGAGGCAAGGAACTAATTAAAGTGACTGATTTAAGCCGCGGAATAATACATAAGAAATCAAACCAACTCAAGCTAAATCGTTTATATAATCACTTTACCCATTAGCGGCATTGTAGGTATGATGTTGGCTCGCCAAAATAGATCCTCACCACATTAAAAAACAATAGTAAGAATAAGAATAATGTTTAGAGCTATCGCAGTACTATTTTTAACTTTCCCCATGACAGCTTGGGCCTTAGTACCACCTGATTATCAAGAGCCGCCAAGCGACTTCACCGCTGAGATTGAAGCAGGCTTTCAGCTCAATACAGGTAACACAGATTCGAGCAGCTTTAACGGTCGCACTAAACTGGTGTACGACACTAAGCAAACTAAGCAGGAAGCGACCTTTAAAGCGTACTTCGCCTCAGATGATGAGAAGACCACATCCGAGAAGTACGATATTCAGCTACAGTCTAACTACAAGTTACAGAGTGACTGGGGCGGCTATGTTTTTGGCCGAGGTGACTTCACCTCTGACAGATTTGGTAGTTACACTCAAATATCCACGGTATCGACCGGTTACGGTTTCGATGCCATTTCAGATATCGATACTAAGCTCAGCTTAGAGATAGGCCCAGGTTATCGATATAATATGCCCATAGAAACAGAAGCTGAGCCAGACCCTGAAGCCAATGCCGATGTGATCATACGTACCGCAATAAAGTTCGAGCAGAAACTGCAAGAGTACACTAGCTTAAATGCCGATCTGACCGCCGAAGCAGGTGAAGACAACAGTACATTAACTCTCGATATGAACTACAAGAATACGCTTTTCCAAGACTGGGCATTTAAGATAGGCGTTAACGTCAAGTACACAGATGTAGTGCCAGAGGGCACTAAGCAGACAGATACCATCACCACATTTAACTTACTCTACACCTTCCAATAAGCTGTAAAATCTAAGTAAAAAAATGCCATTAGATAATGAAATCTAATGGCATTGTTATCCAGTAAAACTACACTAATCAGCCTTTTGATTCGGCCAAATCAAGTCATTACTTTTTCTCTAAACGCTTTTTAAGGTTAAGTGCAGCATCGGCCGCCAATAAGCGCATAAACTCAGAGCCATTACTCTGCTCACCCTGTCCACCACCTATCATGATCTCAGGCACCAAACGGCTATTGCCTAAGCTATTAAACAGCGCAGTCTGAATTTTTATCTCAGCCTTTAATGTTTCATCGAACACATATTTAGGATCCAGTGCAGCAGACTTCGCACGTTGACGCGCTTCAGCGAGTACATCCATCCCCATCGCTTCGAGGCGCTGCTGCTTAAGGATCTCGGCTTGCTCTAACGCTAATTGCGCTTTTACTTCAACACGTTGCTGGGCCGAGATAATCGCATTAGCCTTAACCCTCTCAGCATCGATCTGCTCCTTAATCTTCAGCTTTTCAGATTCTGCTCTCTGCTTAGCGATAGCCTGCTCACCCAGTGCCACTTCAGTGCGCGCTTGCTGCTCAGCCTTCTTCAGATTTTGCCTTGCCAGCGCTTCATCTGCTGCAGCTTGTTTTTGCGCTTCAAGCCTAGAGTTCACTTTACTCTCGTAGTCGATATCGATAATACTCGCATCAACAACTGTGATCCCATAAGCTCCTAAAATCGGTGCATTACGTAGCTTCTTGCCGTTGCTGCCCTCTTTTATCTTAATCGTGACACGCTGCTGCTTACTTAGATTACTCAGCTCCTCAGATTTCTCATTGCTACTGGTACCAAATATCTGCTCAGTAACAAAAATACCGTTCACTAGCTGATCGGAGAAATCTTGACTTAGTTGACCATTACCACCTGAGTAGTGCTGCTCAACCGACATCATTCTGGCTGATGCTTTTACATTCTCTGTGGTTGCACGCAGTAGCAGGTTCGAAACTAATGTTTCTTGTGAGCCAAACTCCTCATGAATTTTAAGTAGCCCTCTTAACTGTCCCGACTCAGTAGCAGGCACATTACCTGGTAGCCTAAAGCGAGCCACCCCTCTTGCATCACCAGTCGTTGTATCAAGAAAGCGGATAGGAATTAATGGCACCAAGGCACTCGCCTTAGCCGCGCTATTACCCGTAAAGTTAATCGAGATAACCTTGTTATAAGCTGAAACAGTACCAAAGGCTTTAAAATAGGGGCCAGCCTGATTAATCACAGTGAGGTTACCGGTAAACGCCGATTGATGAACCAATCGTTCATCGGCTTCATTCCACGCGATCATCTGCGAAATTAAGGTCGCAATCACGACTAATACGGTAACAAATGCCGAAATTAAGATGATATTGCGACGGCCAATTCGCCTTACTAAGCTTCCTTTAGTCTCTTGCACTTGACTCTCCATGTGTACTGCTCTCCAGATTTAATTTCTTTTTGACAAAATAGATGATCTCTTCTTCGCTCAAGTGAGCGCAGAAACTGCCGGACCTATGTAGGTCGATAAAGGTCGCCAGTATGTCCTCTTTACTTTGTGCTGTTTTATCTTCATTTTCTTGATGTTGATTCTTCTCGATAAGTTGCGTGATTAACTCATCAACAACCGTATCTTCATCAAATAACACATTATACTCTTTCGCCCTCTTTACCCGACCGCTATGCATATTGCGGTAGATAACATAAAGCGCGGCGCACAAGATAATAATGAGTACACTTAACCCTGTAATATAAAAAAACATAATGTCTACTTATGGTGTTTTGAATATTTGGTGTTGCCGAACAGCGCTACATTAACGCACATATGTTACGACAAACACCATTTTACAGGTTTAAAATGTAAAAAACAGGTTGTAACTGGTATACCCTACTGATTAACAATGGAAATCAATATCTCCATCAGCCGACTGGAGTTTAAGGGGAGAGGATGTTGCCCTATCTAACAAATTTAATGACTTGTCAGATAACAAGTTTCAAGTATCTTTTTAAGTTTGTTTCATTGAGCGAACTTGATACCTAGTTCGTTTACCAAGGCTCAATTCTTCATTGATGTTTATCGCCTGCAGCGTGCAAAGGTGCTCCATGCACGGCAAGTGATAGCTCACAATAAAGGTGAGACCTTCAACAGTCTTATGCAATTCTAAGTCAGATCATGGTTTCAACCGAAAGCAATCACTCACCATAGATCCTGAGACAAGTTCAGGATAACGGATGAAGAGAACTAACACAGTATTAGCTAAAGGGGTCATAGCGTATTAGCTGATGGTAAAATCAAAGAGGTAACCTTCTTGGAAATCAACCAGTGTAGATGCAGCTGCGAGCTTCGATTTCAGGGATGAAATCGCAGAGCGTATAGGGATATATTTACAGCGGCTCGCTGAAGTATCTACACATTAGCACGCTGCAGGCGATTAATACCAATATGGGCACGGCATCCAATCCACCATCAAGTAACTAATAACCAGACACAAAAATGCCGATGAGGACTACTCCACATCGGCACTCAATAACGCTAACTAACACCTAACGAGCTTGCCAAAACCGAATTAACCTAGTCGAATTCGCGACTATAAACGCTGGCGTACAGCCTCAAACAAACAGATACCTGTTGCAACCGAAACGTTCAAGCTTGAAACAGATCCAGCCATAGGGATAGAGGCAATCGAGTCGCAGCTCTCACGTGTTAAGCGGCGTAGGCCTTTATCTTCTGCGCCCATTGCAATCGCCAGTGGGCCCTTAAGATCTGTCTTGTATAGGTCACTATCCGCTTCACCAGCGGCACCCACTATCCACACACCTTTCTCTTGTAAACTCTTCATGGTGCGCGCTAAATTGGTCACCTGAAACAGGGGCACCACTTCTGCAGCACCACAGGCGACTTTACTCACTGTTGGTGTTAAACCTACTGAGTTATCACGTGGCACGATAACGCCGTGCACACCTGCGGCATCAGCATTACGTAGGCATGCGCCTAAGTTATGTGGGTCTGTCACACCATCAAGAATCAAAAAAAACGGCGTTTCTGTCTTCTCAACTAATGAAAGTAGATCGTTGTCATTAAGTTGTTTCACCGCTTTTACACGGGCTAAAACCCCTTGGTGTTGACCACTGTCTGATTTGTCATCCAATACTTTACGTGCAGCTTTTTGTACGGAAATACCATACTCGGCAGCCATCTGAAGAAGTGATGCCAGACGTTGATCATCACGACCCGCCTGCACCCACATCTCGATAACTCTTTCAGGGCTATGCTTTAGTACTGCTTCAACAGCGTGGATCCCGAAGGTGATATCTTGTTTTTTCATCTAATACTGTCTCTACTCTACGACTTACTGACTTTAGCTTTGCGCTTAGCCGAACTCTTTTTCGTTGAAGACTTTTTCGCCTTCGACTTCTTAGCTGCTGACTTTGCTTTACCTGCAGAGCTTTTGGCTCCACCGCTTTTATCTGTTTTAAAGCTCTTTTCACCCGTGGCTTTAGCAGCACCAGACTTTGAGCGCGAACCGCGACGTTTAGGCTTATCACTCTTATCCGCCTTGGCGAGTTTTGCTCCCTCGGCATTTACACGCTCTCGTGCAGTCATCGGCTTCTTACCACGATTTGGGCGTTTTGATCTGCCCTCTTCGCCCGCCATCATCAGATCAATTTGACGATCATCAAGATTAACGCCTGCGACCTTAACCGTGACAGAATCGCCCAGTTGATAGGTTTGGCCTGAAGCCTCGCCCACAAGGCGCTGACGCATATTATCATATTGATAGTAATCGCTGCCTAGACTTGAGATATGCACTAAGCCATCGATAAACAGCTTATCGAGACGAACGAACATGCCAAAGTGAGTCACGGAAGCGATGACAGCCTCGAACGTATCACCAACATGATCGCGCATAAATTCACACTTAAGCCAGTCGCTCACATCACGAGTCGCTTCATCGGCGCGGCGCTCAGTGGTTGAACACTCTTCGCCTAACAGATCTAACTCCTCAATCTGATAGTTGTAGCCACCATCTGGCGTCCACTTCTCTTTGGCTTCTCCACGCTCTTTCGCCAGCAGATAACGGATCACTCGGTGTAAAATAAGATCCGGGTAACGGCGAATAGGCGATGTAAAGTGGGAGTATGCTTCAAGTGCTAAACCAAAGTGCCCCTCGTTATCTGGGGTATAGGTCGCCTGCTTCATAGAGCGAAGCAACATGATCTGAATAAGCTCAGCATCTGGCCTGTCAGCAACTTGCTCCATAATCGCTTGATAGTCTTTAGGAGTTGGCTCTAAGCCTCCCTCCATCGTCAAACCACGCTCTTTAAGGAAATCCTTGAAGTTAGTTAACTTCTGCTCAGAGGGCGATTCATGTACACGGTAAAGTACTTCGCCTTTGTGCTTCTTAACAAACTTCACCGAGGCAACGTTAGCCAAGATCATACACTCTTCGATGATCTTATGGGCTTGGTTACGGTTACTCGGTACTATGCTGTCTATCTTACGATCTGCATTAAAGACAAACTTGGTCTCAGTGGTTTCAAAGGCGATAGCACCACGCTCAGCACGGGTCTCATCTAAGGTTAAGTACAGAGATTGCAAGGTCTGCAGATGCGGGAAGATAGGCTTAAGCTTGTCACTGACCTCTCCTCCCTCAAGCATATCGGCAACTTGAGTGTAAGTAAGGCGTGCATGTGAGTGCATCACTGCTGGATAAAACTTATAACCTGACAGTTTACCCGCTGCAGAGATAGTCATCTCGGCCACCATACAGAGACGATCAACTTCTGGCATTAATGAACATAGTCCATTAGAGATCTTCTCCGGCAGCATTGGGATCACTTGCGATGGGAAGTAGACAGAGTTACCACGACTACGCGCTTCTCTATCCAGTGCAGATTCGGTGCGAACGTAATGGCTCACATCGGCAATCGCCACCCATAAACGCCAGCCGCCACTCTTTTTCTTCTCCGCGTAAACCGCATCATCGAAATCTCGAGCGTCTTCACCATCTATGGTAACTAATGGTAGTTGACGAAGATCGACGCGACCTTTTTTATCATCTTCAGTCACTTCATCGGGAATAGCACGCAGCTTCTTCTCAATCAGACCAGACCATTTATGGGGTAGATCGTAGTTACGCAGCGCGATCTCAATCTCCATACCTGGCGCCATCTGTTGTCCAAGCACTTCTGTCACCTTACCCGCAGCTTTTACATAGCGTCCAGGGCGACGAGTCAGTTCAAGTACAACAATATCTCCCTGACGGGCACCAAGGCGGTCCTCATCAGGAATTAATATCTCTTGAGTAATGCGTTTGTCATCGGCAATAACAAATGCCATGCCAGAATCCATATGGAAGCGGCCCACTAATGCAGCGGCTCTTTGCTGAACCAAGCGCACGATTCTGGCTTCGCGACGTCCTTTGCGATCAACACCGGCTTTCTGAGCCAATACCTTATCGCCATGAAAATACATCAGCATGTCACGGTTATTAATAAAGAGGTCATCACCCCCCTCTTCTAGCTTGAGGAAGCCAAAGCCATCTTTATGCCCTATGATGGTTCCAGTTAACAGATCCATTCTTTCTGGCAGGCCATATGCTTGGCCACGGGTAAAGACAAGCTCACCGTCACGCTCCATTGCACGAAGTCGACGTCTTAAGGCTTCAATGTGTTCTTCACTTTCAAGCTTAAGTGCTGCGGCAATGCGTTCACGGTTAAGGGGTGATTTTTCAGAGCGCAGGTAATCTAAAATGTACTCGCGGCTAGGAATTGGGTTTTCGTAATTTTCTTGTTCACGCTTTAAATGCGGATCTTTGATCATTCAATGTCTCAAATTTATGCCCAGAACACTATCTGGGTAATACAAATCAATTTGTATTATTTATCGGGATTTCAGGTGTTGCAGCTTAATCTTCGCAACTATGCTCGGTGGTATTTTCTCTTCGAGCACCTTCAATAATTCGTAGGCTTCTTTCTTGGTCGCCTCATCACTAAATACGTCGTTGTACAGCCAGTGGTATCCCAGCTCAAAATCTCTGTAGCTGCCATACCCTTCACCAAACAGTCTCACTAACAACATACGGGCGGGGAGATCGCCGCTTGCCGCTGCCGGTAACACATAGTGCACGGCGCGCTCTTTATCCTGGAATACAAAGGTACCATGATAATAATATTCAGCAATTCTCACCATCGCCTCGGCACTGCCTTGAGCCACTGAATCTCTCAATAGTGCCATCCCTCTAGGAGGGTTTGCTTTTACACAGATGCCATAATTTAACATCTCACCCCAGAGATATTGATAGAGCGGCTGTTTTAGCACTTCGGCTCTTGCTTCAATATCCTGAACTAACTGGCAATCATCCCCTTCAACACGGGTCAGATATTGCTTGCTACGAATAAGTTCAATAAGCTGCTCCTGACTGTAAATATCTACAGCTTGGGTTTCTTCAGCCTGACTAGACAAAGGCGCCAGCAGCATCAAGATCATTATCGATGCTGAGCGTGGCAAACTTGCTATAAAACCTATCGATGCTTTTAAAAACATGGCTTTTCTCACAAAATATTTATCAGTGTAAGTAGCGATGAGACACAACACTCAAGGTGTTAAATGTGTTGTCTCATCCATACTTACTCTCCCTATCCATAATAGCTCATCGGCAATATGGTTTTTTTCTTAAGGCTTGCGATACCCAAGTGACTTAAAAGTGCACCTCCTTAAAATAAAAAGGCCGCTTAACGCGGCCTCTATACATTAACTAAACGGATTCACTAGAATCATGGTCTCGTTTCTGTCGGGACCCGTTGAGATAATATCGATTGGCGTATCAAGTAACTCTTCTAGACGCTTGATGTAGTTTAGCGCTGCTTGTGGCAGTTGCTCTACAGATGTTGCGCCGAAAGTGTTCTCACTCCAGCCAGGCATAGTTTCAAGTACTGGAGTAACCTGCTCGTAGCCTTCAGCTGCAAGTGGAGTCACAGTAGCAACACTGCCATCTGGGTATTGGTAACCCACACAGATCTTAACCTCTTCAAGACCATCTAGCACATCTAGTTTGGTCAAGCAGAAACCGCTAATGCTGTTGATCTGTACTGCACGCTTCATGGCAACAACGTCTAACCAACCTGGACGACGCTTACGACCAGTAGTTGCACCAAACTCGTGACCTTTAGTACCTAAGTGATCACCAATTTCACATTGAAGTTCAGTTGGGAATGGACCAGCACCAACACGCGTGGTGTAGGCTTTCATGATACCCAAAACATAATCAAGGTGACGTGGGCCGAATCCAGAACCTGTCGCAACACCACCTGCGGTAGTGTTTGAAGAGGTTACAAATGGATAAGTACCATGGTCGATATCAAGCAGTGTACCTTGAGCACCTTCAAATAGAATTGGCTCACCAGCTTTACGCGCCTGATCAAGAAGCTCAGTTACGTCAACACACATGCTCTTCAAGTAGTCAGCAATCGCAAGCGCATCTTTCAATGTCTCTTCATAATCGACTGCTTCACACTTGTAGTATTCAGTCAGCATAAAGTTGTGATAAGCCATCACCTCTTTTAGCTTCTCTGCAAACAGCTCTGCATCAAACAGATCGCCAACACGAAGACCGCGGCGTGAAACCTTGTCTTCATAAGCAGGACCAATACCACGACCCGTTGTACCGATAGCATTATTACCGCGCGCTTTTTCACGAGCAATATCTAGAGCACAATGGAATGGAAGGATGAGTGGACATGCTTCAGAGATAAGTAGACGCTCCTCAACAGGAACTCCACGCTCTTTAAGCATTTTGATCTCAGTCATCAGCGCGTCTGGTGCAAGCACCACACCGTTACCAATAATGCATTTTACATTATCGCGTAAGATCCCTGATGGAATAAGATGGAGAACGGTTTTTTCGCCATCGATCACAAGTGTGTGACCAGCGTTGTGGCCACCTTGATATCGAACGACATATTTTGACTGTTCGGTAAGAAGATCGACTATCTTACCCTTTCCTTCGTCACCCCATTGGGTGCCGAGAACTACGACGTTTTTGCCCATTATTTGCTGCACGGTAGTGGTTAAAACGGGATTTTAGCAGATCTATAGGGGCGGTAGGCAAGCCCTTTATGAAAAAATAATCAACAAAACGACACCTGCAGTGACTAAAGCACCACCTAATCGTTGCAGAAGTTGCTGATTTTGGTTAGAAATTTCCTTTAAATACGCCTTCCATCGATTGGGAAATAAAAATGGTCCAATTCCCTCAATAATGAGCACAATTCCCAACGCAAGCATGATTAGCTGTAGAGACATAATTTAGAATTCCGGGTAGCGTACAGTCATTAAGTTTAGATTAAGAAAACAGCAGGTTTTACATGTCGACATTATACAGAATACATAATCTGTCGGCATAAATTTCAGGTAATAAAAAACCCAGCATAAGCTGGGTTTTTTGTATTCTGAAAGCGAAAAATTAACGCTTAGAGAATTGTGGCTTACGACGTGCTTTGCGTAGACCAACTTTCTTACGCTCAACTTTACGAGCATCACGGGTAACGAAACCAGCGGCACGTAGAGAAGGACGTAGAGACTCATCAAGTTCCATCAACGCACGAGTAATACCGTGACGAATAGCACCTGCTTGGCCAGTGTTACCACCACCCTTAACAGTTACAAAGATGTCTAACTTGTCAGTCATTTCAACTAGCTCAAGTGGCTGACGAACAACCATACGAGAAGTTTCACGACCAAAATATTGATCTAGAGGAAGTTGGTTAACAACGATGTTACCAGTTCCTACTTTCGCGAATACGCGAGCTGTAGATGTTTTGCGACGGCCTGTGCCGTAGTACTGAGTTGCAGCCATTAGCTTAATCCCGTTTAGATATCAAGAACTTGAGGTTGTTGTGCAGCGTGGTTATGTTCTGTACCAGCGTAAACTTTAAGTTTACGGAACATGGCACGTCCTAAAGGACCTTTAGGTAACATACCCTTAACTGCTTTCTCGATAATCATTTCAGGCTTATGATCTTGCAGCTTTTCAAAAGTGATTTGCTTAATACCACCGATGAAACCCGAATGCGAGTAGTACACTTTGCCTTTCGCTTTATTACCAGTGACAGCAACTTTCTCAGCGTTAATAACGATGATGTAATCGCCGGTATCAACATGAGGTGTATACTCTGGCTTATGCTTACCACGTAGACGTGTAGCAATTTCAGTAGCGATACGACCTAAAGTTTTACCTTCAGCGTCAACGACAAACCACTCGCGAGTGACTGTCTCTGGTGTAGCAGTAAAAGTAGTCTTCATTTACAAAAACCCAATGTTAAAATTCTGTCTCAAATGTTTTCACCATCATTGGTAAAAAACACAAATAGTGCCATTCCCCGCCCCTTCGAGCAAAGAATTAGGCTTTACAACTTCCGTCATATCGACGGAGTAACGAGGGCAGGTGGCGGATTATAGACAAAGCTGAGCTAAAAATCACCTAATTTTTACAATCTAGGTAAATTAATTCTTCGTTAATGGCCCTCTCGCCAATATGAGTTGCTAACCGTCTCTTTTGTCAGGCTATGGCAGGTGCTCTAACGCGAGATAATCATGGGATTGCATCTCGGTTAAACGAGAGCGGCAGCGCCTAAACTCAAAGGTCAATAGACCTTGAGTATAGATCTCCTCTAAAGAGACCTCGGCCGATAGGATCAGTTTGACGTTTCGTTCATAAAACTCATCCACCATAGCTAAGAATCGCCGTGCGATATCATCTCCAGTGGATTTATCACCCATCTGCTCAACCCCACTGAGCAACACTGTGTGGTATAAACAGGCCAGCTCCATATAGTCGCGTTGACTTCTGGGTCCATCACATAGATCCCTAAAGTCGATAAGCAATACGCCTTGAGCCTGCTGTCTTATCCCTATGTTACGACCATCGATATCGATATCACTCCTTGATATCTCTGACTCGGGAGCCAACTTTTCAAAATAGCTCAGTAGATTCTTATCCGCTTGGGTATCTAGAGGGTAATGATAGATCTCCGCTTGCTCTAACGTACGTAAACGGTAGTCGATACCTGAGTCGACATTTAAGATTTGGCAATGCTTATTAATAAGTGCAATTGCAGGCAGAAAACGCGCCCGTTGTAGGCCATTACGGTAAAGCTCATCTGGAATAATATTTGAGGTAGCAACCAGTGCAACTCCCTCTTTAAACAGGGCTTGAAATAGTGTCCCCAACAACATGGCATCAGTAATATCTGAGACAAAAAACTCATCAAAACAGATCACTTGGTATTTATCCGCCATCTGCTTAGCAATAATGAGCAGAGGATCCCGTTGCCCCTTTAGATTATCAAGATCGACATGGACTTGATGCATAAAACGGTGAAAGTGCGCCCTAAGCTTCTTATCACCTGGCAGTGAGTCATAGAAGGTATCCATCAGATAGGTCTTACCGCGCCCCACCCCGCCCCACAGGTATAATCCCTGAACCGTTTGCTCTTTTGCCCCAAGAAAAGAGAACAGTTGACGAAAACCCGTTGGCTTACTGTTAGCAACTTGGATCTCATCATAAACACGCTGCAGGCTTTTTACGGCTTGCTCTTGCGCACTATCGTGGGAAAAGTCATCTCGGGTCAGATCTTGCTGATAATGTTGCCATGGTGTTGGTTGGGGCACGTCGATTGATCTCTTCTATCCTTAAAATTCATCTAAATGGTACCATGCTAAGAATAGTCAATGTTACTATTGTTTTAATCATCACTGTCGATGATTTATATAGAGGATTCATATATGGAATGGCCATTAGTTGTTGCCACTTTTGTACTGGGCATTGTTTTAGGTTATGTGATCAGAACCATTTTCGCGAAAAATCACGAATCCAACGATAAAGATGAGGCCCTTGAACAAACTCGCTTAGAACTAAGTCAACATAAGCAAGAGGTGACAGATCATTTTGAGGATCACTACCAGCAGCTTGCTGAACTGACCGAGCAGCTTAATAAAGTCAATAAAAAGTGGAATGAAGCCGCAAATACTTTAGCGCCTAAAAACAGCGTTAAACCACTGGCCACACTCACAAGTGACAAAGCGGAACACTCAAAACAGCAAGATCAAGCAAACGAACTCGACAGCCAAGACGTCATCATAGTGAACCCAAATAATTAACCTTTGTTAATAAAGGTGAACTTTCATTACATCTCTTAGGTCGGACTCTGTAACAATTGATTTGTGATCACTTCTTGAAAAAATACAGGTAATCCCTAATATCCATTAGTGATCATATTTCCATATCCGACATTGGAGCCATGAATTGATGAAAACGAAATTAAGCTTACTCTCTGCCGCATTACTAACGGCATCCCTAACCTTAACGCCAGCGATAAGCCAAGCCGCTATCCCTATGGCTGTTAATGGCGAGTCAATTCCAAGCCTCGCGCCTATGCTTGAGCGTACAACTCCTGCGGTCGTCGCCGTTGCTGTTGAAGGCACCCATGTATCTAAGCAGAAACTTCCCGATGCTTTTCGCTATTTCTTCGGCCCTAATGCACCACAAGAGCAGGTGCAAGAGCGCCCATTTAGAGGCTTAGGCTCAGGCGTGATAATCGATGCTAATAAGGGCTATATCGTCACGAATAACCATGTGATTGATGGCGCGGATGAGATCTTAATCGGCCTGCATGACGGTCGTGAGGTTGAAGCAAAACTGATTGGTGCCGACGCTGAATCTGATATTGCACTGCTGCAGATAAAGGCTAAAAACTTAGTGGCGGTGAAGCGTGCCGATTCTGATGAGCTTAAAGTAGGTGACTTTGCTGTCGCTATCGGTAACCCCTTTGGCTTAGGTCAGACGGTCACATCAGGTATTGTCAGTGCAATGGGCCGCAGTGGTCTGGGCATAGAGATGCTTGAAAACTTTATTCAAACCGACGCAGCTATCAATAGTGGTAACTCTGGTGGCGCACTCGTCAACCTTAATGGCGACCTTATCGGTATCAACACAGCCATTGTTGCGCCTGGAGGCGGTAACGTAGGTATTGGATTTGCTATCCCAGCTAACATGGTCAACAACTTAGTCGATCAGATCATTGAACATGGCGAAGTACGCCGCGGCGTATTAGGCGTATCGGGCAGAGATCTCACCAGCGAACTTGCTCAAGCCTTCGGTCTCGATACCCAACATGGCGGGTTTGTCGATCAGGTGATGGAAGACAGCGCCGCTGAAGATGCAGGTATCAAAGCCGGCGACATTATCGTTAGTGTAAACGGACGCAAGATCAAAAGCTTCCAGGAGCTTCGAGCAAAAGTCGCCACGATGGGCGCTGGTGCTAAAGTCAAATTTGGCTTAATCCGCGATGGTGACTCCAAAACAGTATCGGCCACATTAGGTGAAGCGAGCCAAACCACAGAAGCTTCGGCAGGCGCTGTTCATCCTATGCTCGCAGGAGCTGCACTGGAAAATGGAGATGATGGTGTCGAAATCACCGATATTGCCCAAAATTCACCAGCCGCAGCTAGCGGGCTGCGTAAAGGAGACGTCATTGTCGGCGTAAACCGCAGCTCAATAGATGATCTCAATTCACTTAAAGCTAAGCTAAAGGAGCAGCAAGGTACGGTGGCGCTTAAGATACAAAGGGGCCACAGTAGCCTTTTCTTAGTACTCAGATAAAGCGATAACTCTCTCATGGCTAACCTCTTGTGTTAGCCATGATGAATAGATGAGGGGGATATCATTCCTCTCATGCTTATTCACAGCAATCGTGTTAATCTAATTCAAATTTTGCTTAACTCTCTCAAATATGGCTATAAAAGACACACTCTTATACGTCGGTAAGGCAGTTACGTTCGGCCTAATTATGGCGGCTGTCTTTCTGTTTGTTACCCCGCTTCTCACCGATAACGGCTCTTCAAATCTATTTTTTCAAAAACGTGGTGATAATGGCTTTGAGCTCTCATTCTCTAAAGCTGTTCGGCGCGCAGCGCCAGCAGTAGTCAACATCTATAGCTTAAGCGTTAATCGCAATCAGCCACTCAACTCAGGCTCACTTCAAGGGCTTGGGTCAGGTGTTATCATGAGTAAAGAGGGCTATATTTTGACTAACTATCATGTTGTCAAAAAAGCCGATGAGATTGTTGTAGCGCTTCAGGATGGACGTAAATTTACCTCTGAAGTTGTCGGTTCAGATCCTGTCACCGACCTTGCCGTATTAAAAGTTGAGGGTGACACCCTTCCAATAGTACCGATTAACTTAGGTGTACCAGCTCAGGTTGGCGATGTGGTGTTAGCGATAGGCAACCCATACAACTTAGGACAAACCATTACCCAAGGCATTATCAGTGCAACGGGACGAAACGGTTTAAGCTCTGGCTATTTAGACTTTTTACAAACCGATGCCGCCATTAATGCCGGTAACTCAGGTGGAGCACTTATCGACACCAGTGGCCAGCTTATAGGTATCAATACTGCCGCTTTCCAGATTGGCGGAGAGGGAGGCGGACATGGAATTAACTTTGCTATCCCCATCAAGCTCGCCCACAGTATTATGGGGAAACTGATTAAAGATGGTCGAGTTATTCGTGGTGCTCTGGGAATAACTGGTGAACCTGTTGGTCCTGTTATCGCCCAGATCCTTAATCTACCAGATCTAACTGGTGTGGTGATAACCGGCGTTGATCCCCATGGTCCAGCGGCTCAAGCTCAGCTGCAAGCTAGAGATGTGATCACAAAGTTTGAGGGCGAAGCGGTTCCTGGCGTCGAGATGTTGATGGATAGAATTGCTGAATCTACACCGAATAAACAGGTCACCATGACCATTATTCGTAAAGGAAAGGTATACGATGTACCTGTCACCATTGGTGAAAATGTCGTTGAAGAGACTGAATAGTTGATATAACTTTATCGGCATAACAAAATAAGAAAAGGCCTGCATCATGCAGGCCTTTCCGTGTCAATAATCACGACCAGAACGGTTAACTCACGCGAACAACCTGTCCACCTAAGCCTTTGAACTTATCTTCGATATGTTCATAGCCACGATCTAGGTGATAGATACGATCAACAATCGTTGTTCCCTCTGCAACTAGGCCCGCAATGACTAAGCTTGCAGACGCTCTCAGATCTGTTGCCATCACCTGAGCACCGTTGAGTCTCTCTATACCCTGAATAATGCAGGTATTGCCCTCAAGCTCCATATTTGCCCCCATACGGATAAGCTCAGGCACGTGCATAAAGCGGTTCTCAAAAATAGTCTCTGTAATCGTTGAGGTTCCCTCAGCTAACACGTTCAACAAGCAAAACTGTGCCTGCATATCGGTAGGAAAACCTGGATAAGGTACAGTCTTAATATTGACAGCCTTTGGACGTTTACCTTGCATATCAAGCTCAATCCAATCACTACCTGTAGTAATGGTTGCGCCCGCATCTTCAAGTTTAGCCAAAACAGCTTCAAGAGTTGATGGATCAGCATCGACACAGCGTATCTTGCCGCGAGTCACAGCAGCAGCAATTAAAAAGCTGCCAGTTTCGATTCTGTCAGGCATCACTCGATAGTGACATCCATTAAGAGATTCAACACCCTGAATACGGATAGAATCGGTGCCTGCACCTTCAATTTTTGCGCCCATAGCGATCAAGCAGTTAGCCAGATCGATAACTTCAGGTTCACGAGCCGCATTTTCAATAATGGTCTCACCGTCGGCAAGCGTCGCAGCCATCAGCAAGTTTTCAGTAGCGCCAACGCTCACCATATCCATAAAAATATGAGCGCCTTTAAGACGACCATCAACTCGCGCCTTAATGTAACCCTCTTCAACTTCGATTTTAGCGCCCATCTGCTCTAGACCGTGAAGATGAAGATTCACCGGGCGGGCACCGATCGCGCAGCCACCAGGCAAAGACACATCAGCAGTACCAAATCGTGCCAACAAAGGCCCTAAGATAAGGATCGACGCTCTCATGGTTTTAACTAAATCATAAGGCGCGCAAAAATGATCGAGTGAACTGGTTGAGATACGCACTTCACTATTATCACTGCGGGTCACTTCAGCGCCTAAGCAACGAAGCAGCTCACAGCTGGTATTGACATCTCTAAGGTTCGGAACATTTGTGACCACAAAATCGGTTTCAGCCAATACACCCGCCATCAAAATAGGCAGGGCAGCATTCTTAGCCCCCGAAATAACAACATTCCCGGCAAGTGCTTCACTTGCCTCAATCTTTAATTTATCCACTTTAGCTCTCAGCTTACATGTTAAATACTTTTTCACGCTTCCATTGTGTCGGCGTAAAAGCATTGATCGTTAGTGCATGAAGTTCACCACTGGTGATGCGGTCCATTAACGGCCCATAAATGGTTTGCTGCTGCTTAACACGCCCCATACCTTCGAAACACTCGCCGACGGCAACGATTTTGTAATGGGTTCCAGCTTGGGTCACATGAACTTCATCTAATGAAAGTGCATCCAATAACAGCTGCTCTAGCTCTTTAAGTTTTGCAGCATCGTCGTTAACTTGTTCGGTCTCGTTAGCATTCATGGATCTATTTACCTTGTTTTGCTTCTTCATTGAAGAAGAGTTCTAAATCATATAAATCAATTAATTTCGAAAGTTGCTCAGAGGCAGAAGTGAAACTCAAGCTCCGCTTTTCCGCTCTCGCAACACTCATCAGCTCTAAAATAAACGCAATTCCTGCGCTGTCACTGTATGAGAGTTCAGAGAGATCAATAACCTCAACCTCTCTATTTAACAGCGACTTTCTGCGCAGCCACAATGCCGGTATCTCCTCCTGAGACAAACGGCCACTGATATGACAAATCGAGCCCTGTTGAGTAAACTCAGCCACTTAGGCCTTCTTATCCGCAGATCCGCGATGGATAGACACCTTAGTGCGCTCATCAAGTTCAGCAATCACAGCATCAATCCCTTTTTGACGGATAAGATTGGAGATCTCTGAGCTTTTTGAGGCAAGTAAACTCACACCTTCAGCCACCAGATCAAATGCTTTCCAACTATCATCCTTAAGACGACGAACCCGGAACTGCAATTTAATGGGAGGGCGACCCGCATCAATGATCTGCACATCCACACTGACCATCTTCTCTTTGCTGAAATCTGCAGCTCGTGCAAAACTCACCTTTTGATCTGTATACTCAGTAAAAGCCTGAGCATACGTAGAGATGAGGTAGCCTTTAAACGCTTCAACAAAACGTTCACGCTGCTCTTTTGTTGTCTTTCTTAGATACGTACCCATCACCTTATAAGACGCATACTTAGTGTCGATATAAGGCATCAACTCGTCCGATACTATCACCTTAAGGTGGTCAGGGTTGGTCTCAATAATGGCAAAGTCATGATGAAATCTGTCAAAAGTATTATTGGCAACGGTTTCCACCATAACATAGGGATCCATGGTGTTCACCTCGACCTCCTGACTATGAGCGGTCGCGCTAAAAACCAGCAAAAATAGTGAAGCTGTGAGCTTGAAAATTTGATTAAACATTCTCATTCCTTAATCCTTTGACGCACTATACAAAAACTGGCCAATTAACTCCTCTAGCACTAGTGCAGAGTGAGTATCATCGATGCGATCACCATCGACTAACATGGCTATATCATCATCGATAAAGCCAGGGGTCAGGCCTAAAAACTGCTCTCCTAATAAACCCGAAGTCAAAATAGACAAACTACTGGTTTCAGGGAACTGATTAAACCTCTTATCCATAGAGAGTTTAACCACGGGCACAAGCTCAGTCGGGTCGAGATTAATCTCACTCACACGCCCAACGACGACGCCACCGACCTTGACAGGAGAGCGTACTTTTAGCCCGCCTATGTTGCTAAATTTAGCGTATAGGGTGTAATTACTGCCATTGGCTTTCACTTCTACATTGGCGACATTGAACACCAAAACTAAAAATGCAGCTAAACCAGACAGAATAAACAGACCCACTAATATTTCGATTTTACGCGTTAACATACTCTTATTTCCATTCTCTTATTGCGCATATTATTCAAGAATAATCTGCCAATGTTCATCCATTAACGACCAAACATCAGTGCGGTAAGCAGGAAGTCCAGTGCTAACACAGCCAGACTAGACTGAACTACGGTTTGCGTTGTTGCCTTGCTGATCCCTTCAGGATTAGGGATCACCTGATAACCGCGGTATAGCGCAATCCAGGTCACCACCACCGCAAACACTAAACTTTTAATTAAACAATTTACAATATCTTGTCGCCACTCAACAGACGCCTGCAAAATAGACCAGAAACTACCACTGTCTATCCCCTTCCACTCGACACCCACGATATGACCACCATATATCCCCACCGCAGTGAAGATAAGGGCTAACAGAGGAAGGCTTACCACCCCGGCCCAAAACCTTGGGGCGATGATCTGTCTTAAGGGATCTATTGCCATCATCTCAAGACTGGAAAGCTGCTCAGTGCTCTTCATCAAACCTATCTCAGCGGTCAATGCTGAACCTGCTCTTCCAGCAAACAAGAGGGCTGTCACTACAGGCCCTAACTCACGCAGCAGACTCAACGCCACCATGGGCCCTAAGCTCTCTTCGGTGCCAAAGCCCACAAGAATATTATACCCTTGCAACGCCAATACCATGCCGATAAAAAGCCCCGACACAAATATCAGCACCATAGATTGCACGCCGACAACGTACAGTTGTTTAACGAACAGGGGAAAACCTTTGGCTCTAGGTTTACGGGCTATCGCCCCCCACAACATTAACCCTGCGCTTCCAAATCCAATCACCAGCTCAATTGCTGCTCTTCCCAAATTGGCAACTCTATCTAGCAAGTTCATCGTTAAACCCCACCATCATCAAGGTGGAAAAACTTACTAACCACATATTCAATATCATCATGCTAGCCTATCAGCTCCTTTTGATAATCTTCAGCAGGAAAATGAAAAGGAACAGGCCCATCCGGCTCACCGCCAATAAACTGTTTTAACTGTGCCATATCAGAGGCTTTAAGCTCTGCGGGAGTTCCCTGTGCAATCACACGCTTATCTGCCATAACATAAACGTAATCGGCAATACTAAGCACCTCCTGCACATCATGGGAGATCACAACTGAGGTCAACTGTAACGCCTCTGATAACTCACGGATCAGTTTAACCAGAACCCCCATAGAGATAGGATCTTGGCCTGCAAAAGGTTCATCATACATCACCATTTCAGGCTCAAGCGCTATCGCCCTTGCCAGTGCTGCACGTCGCTGCATACCACCTGATAACTCGTTGGGCATCATATTCGCAGTGCCACGTAGACCTACCGCTTCTAGTTTCATTAATACGATACGTTTGATGATCTCTTCCGGCAGTCCTGAGTGTTCCCGCAGTGCAAATGCGACATTATCAAAGACATTCATATCGGTAAACAGAGCCCCACTTTGAAACAGCATGCTCATACGTTTACGCAATGTAAACAGCTCCTCTCGACGACACTTATGCACATCGACACCATCAAACAATACATGCCCGATATCTGGCGTCAGCTGCCCGCCCATCAATTTGAGCAAGGTGGTCTTTCCAATACCACTTGGCCCCATGATAGCCGTCACCTTCCCTCTTGGAATAGACAGGCTGATATCGTCAAAAATTACATGCTCACCACGACTAAAACCCAAATTGTGGATCTCAACCAAAGGTTTTGGCTCAGCTAACACCTGATGATCCATAACGATTCCATCCACTAAAAGTGAGTTATCTGTCTCGATGAACAGATTAACGAAAGAAAAAGAGACAAATTGTACGTAATTGGACTATTAGGTACAACTGAATCAACACTATCTTGCCGCAATACTTTCAATTTTGTTCAATTCCAGCGAAAATGCGCGTCGGGCTCACTTACTGAAATGCAATTTAATGTTATTTAATATTTTCATGCTTATCGCCGGATTAGTCGCTCTAGTCTGGAGTGCTGACAAATTTGTCTATGGCGCTGCAGCTTTTGCCAGAAATCTTGGCCTCCCTCCTATGTTAATTGGATTAACCATCGTCGCCATGGGCAGCTCAGCCCCGGAGATGTTCGTCGCTGCGACCGCCTCGATGGAAGGGATGACAGATACCGCAATTGGAAATGTTTTAGGCTCAAATGTTGCAAATATCACACTGATTTTAGGGATCACCGCCCTACTTGGTGCCATTGCTGTTAGCTCGCAAACGTTAATGCGAGAGATCCCCTTGATGATTATTGCCACCGTTATCGCTGGCTACTTCCTCCATGACGGTATGCTGACCCGTATAGAGGGCTTTATGCTATTAGGCCTCTTCTTTATGTTGATGGGCTACTTTATCTGGCACGCCGTCACGAATAAGAAAAAAGATGCATTGGAAGAAGAAGCTGACAGCGAGATCCCAACTGGTGTTCCCACATCCAGAGCAATACTCTGGCTTATTGTCGGTATTGTACTTCTACCACTCTCAGCAGACTGGATGGTACAAGGGGCTGTTGGTATTGCCAAAGCCTACCACCTGTCAGACCTAGTCATAGGCTTAACGATTATTGCTATTGGTACCAGCCTACCTGAACTGGCAGCATGTGTTGCGGGCGTAATGAAAAAAGAGGATGATCTGGCAATAGGGAATATCGTAGGCTCAAACCTATTCAATATTTTAGCTGTATTAGCCATTCCGGGAATAATTGCTCCCGGCGCCGTTGATGCAGCCGCCAGTAGTCGTGATTTTTATATGGTACTGGCTACCAGCAGTGCACTTGCTGTATTTATATTATTAAGTGGCCGAGCAAGAGCATTAAAACGCTGGCATGGTGTAGTACTACTATGCACCTTTATCGCCTATCAGTTAATCCTGTTTCAGGCTTAACGAAACTGGTTTTCAGAAATTAAGTCGTCGACAGATTGATTAAGCAAAATCTAACGACACAGAGCCTTGATTAAATAGAGAGAGCAAGATGGTAGATGTAACTCAACTTCGCCAATGGGGCAGAACTGTTATCGACATCGAGCGCAACGCACTCGATAACCTTTACCAGTACGTCGACTCGGAAGAGTTCACCCAAGCCTGTAAGCTAATTCTTAACTGTACAGGTAAAGTTATCGTAATGGGCATGGGTAAATCAGGTCATATCGGTAACAAGATCTCTGCAACATTAGCCAGCACTGGTACCCCAGCCTTCTTTGTTCACCCTGGAGAGGCGAGCCACGGAGATCTCGGCGTTCTCAGTGAAAATGATATTATCTTAGCCATATCAAACTCAGGTGAAGCCAGTGAGATACTCACCTTAATGCCTGTCATTAAACGCATGGGATTGCCAGTTATCGCTTGTACGGGAAACCCTGATTCAAATATGGCTAAACTCTCTGTTGTGCATCTGTGTATAGAGGTGCCAGAAGAGGCGTGTCCATTAGGGTTAGCACCAACATCGAGCACCACAGCAACCTTAGTCATGGGCGATGCCTTAGCCGTTGCGCTTTTGCAAGCTAGAGGCTTTACCAAAGATGATTTTGCCCTCTCTCATCCCGGTGGTAGCTTAGGACGTAAGCTGCTACTTAAGGTCAGTGATGTGATGCATAAAGGCAAAGATCTGCCCTCGGTAAACCATGATATCTGCATCACTGAAGCCCTCTATGAGATCTCTAAAAAAAGCTTAGGTATGACAGCTGTCGTCGATGAGGCAAATAAACTGGTAGGTATCTTTACCGATGGCGACCTAAGACGCGTTATCGACAGTGAAGTCAATCTTCGCACCACCTCTATCAGTGATGTAATGTCTAAAGGGTGCGTCACTGTTTCTGCCGACATTTTAGCGGCTGCTGCACTGAAAGTGATGGAAGATAAAGATATTAATGGTTTGATCGTTATCGATGATCAGCAGCATCCAATAGGTGCCTTAAACATGTTAGATATGGTCAAGGCTGGCGTTATCTAATATTAGGGATTGCTCCCTTTTTACCAATTTAGGCCAACTTAATGAGTTGGCATAGCAATTAGCCCTTCGATGAACAAACGGCTAGCGCGATAATGGAGATACTGTATGTCACACCAAGGTTTTTACGGTCCAATAGAGGATACTGTTTGGCAAAAGGCCAGTAAGATCAAGCTTCTAATATGTGATGTAGATGGAGTATTCTCCGACGGTTTAGTCTATATGAGTAACACGGGCGATGAACTTAAAACCTTCCATACCCGTGACGGTTACGGCGTCAGATCTCTGCTCACCAGTGATATTCCTGTCGCCATTATTACCGGCAGAAAATCTAAGATTGTCGAAGATCGCATGACAGCCCTAGGGATCACCCATATCTATCAAGGCGTCGATGACAAACTGACTCCCTATCAGGAGCTACTCTCTTTATACAAGGTAACGCCAGAAGAGGTCGCATATATCGGCGATGATATGGTTGACCTACCAGTGATGAAACAGGTTGGTTTATCGGTATGTGTTGCTGACGGCCATCCTTATGTTCAGCAAGGTGCCGATTTTGTTACTCATATCAAGGGAGGCCACGGCGCCCTACGTGAGTTGACAGATCTACTGCTTCTTAGCCAGAATAAGTTCGAAACGGCTCATGGAATGAGTATATGAATAGAGTCACCCTCGCCATTATCGCCTTCTTTGGTACCGCACTTCTGCTCTACTGGCAGGTGCAATCCAAACGAGGAGATGAGGGGTTAGCTGTCGATGTTAGCGCCCGACCCGATTATATTGCTGATAACCTAAAAAGTGTTGAATACAATGAACTTGGCTTAGTTAATAGCCGGGTTAGTGCTAAACATATGGAGCATTATGAAGAGGATAATATGACCTACTTCACCGAGCCTATCTATCTGGTGTACCCTGAGCAAGGCGAGGCTCAGTGGCAGCTACAATCGACCAAAGGCACCATGAATAAAAATTCAGGAAAAGTCATACTCGAAAACAATGTTATCATCAACGCCATAAACAGCAATGAGCCGATACAGTCGATCAAAACAAGCTATCTTGAGTTGGATCTCAATACCATGATCATGACATCCGATGACAATATCTATATCACAGGTAGCGACTTTATTATTGAAGGGGTTGGTCTATATGCCGACCTCAACGCTGAAAACGTAAAATTAACCAGTCAGGTTAATGGCACCTACTCAGCACACTAGTTAACGTCAACGCAAAATGGGTAAACATTTGGTTGATTAGCATTGACATTTTTTATGTCAAATTGAAGGGATATATGAAGCAAAATACAGGCATCATCACAGCACTACTCTGCTTAATAAGCTTTAGTAGTGTGGCAAAAGTCGATGATCTAAAACAAGAAGTTAAAATCTCTGCAGCAAGTCAGGAAGCAGATATTAAAAATAACCAGATCATCTTTAATGGCCCAGTTGAAGTCGTTCAGGGCTCAGTTAAAATCAATGCCGATAAGCTTAGAGCCTTTACCAAAGAGGGGTCTAACGGACGTATCTTAGTCGCTACGGGGAATCCAGCAACTTACTCACAGATAATGGAAGATGGCCGTCCAGCCAACGCCAGCGCAAAAGAGATCCGCTACGAGTTATCAAAACGCACTCTTATTCTGAAGGGTAATGCGACGCTTGAGCAAGATGGTAGCCAAGTTACAGGTAATCAGATTCAATATAACATTGAAAAGCAGCAGCTTATTGCTGAAAGTACAGGTAGCGAAAGGGTCATCACCATTATCCAACCTGAAAATTACCAGGATGAGTCTAAGCCTAAAACAGATAGCAACAAAGAGACTCAACCTGAAACAAAGCCAGAGATACCTGTAGAACCTGCAGTTAACGCTCAGGAGATCGAATGAGTTCTTTGACGTTAAAGGCTGTAAACCTAGCCAAAAGTTATAAAAGTCGCGCCGTAGTACAGGACGTGAGCCTCAGTGTAAAAACAGGTCAGATTGTTGGCTTACTCGGCCCCAATGGTGCAGGAAAAACCACCACCTTTTATATGGTCGTGGGCTTAGTACAAAGTGATAAAGGTCGTATCTTTATCGATAGTGACGATCTCACATTAGATCCCATGCATCTACGCGCCCGTAAAGGGATAGGTTACCTGCCCCAAGAGGCCAGTATCTTCAGAAAGCTCTCAGTGCGCGATAATATTATGGCCGTTCTCCAGACCCGTGATGAGCTAGATAAAAATGCTCGTGAGGAGCAGCTTGAACATCTGCTGGAGGAGTTCCACATTACCCATATCAGAGATAGCCAAGGGATGTCGCTGTCAGGTGGTGAGCGTAGACGTGTTGAGATAGCTAGAGCACTGGCTGCAAACCCTAAATTTATCCTGCTTGATGAGCCCTTTGCAGGTGTCGATCCTATCTCGGTTATCGACATCAAAAAGATCATTTTACAGCTCAAAAGTCGTGGTCTTGGTGTCTTGATCACTGACCATAACGTGCGGGAAACATTGGATGTTTGTGAGCATGCCTATATTGTAAGTCATGGAAACTTAATCGCTGAAGGTACACCCGCTGAAATCTTAGACAATCAGCAAGTGCGAGCTGTGTACTTAGGTGAACAATTCAAGCTATAGTTAATCTAGAGGAGCAGTTCTCCTCTAATTTAGAAATTCTACAGCATCGTTATGATTCATTCTTATGAAGTCAATTGAGGGAGCAAAGACTCCCCAAATAGCTCCAACAGGCTTTCTCATTTTATAAGTACAAAGTAGGGAATAGCAGTACATGAAAGCGTCACTCCAGCTCAAAATGGGTCAGCACTTAACCATGACTCCCCAGCTTCAACAGGCGATACGTCTGCTGCAGCTGTCGTCACTGGAACTGCAACAGGAGATCCAACAAGCATTAGATTCCAATCCATTACTGGAGTTGGACGAAGAGCAAGTTGATGCTAACGCTGACAATAGCGATGTCAAAAACAACAGCGAAACAGACTTCAGTGCTTCTGTCGAGAAAGAGGCCGATAAAGACAGCTCGTCACTAGAAACATCCGACGCACTGAATCAAGATTCCATGCCTGAAGACCTTCCTGTCGACACCACTTGGGATGAGGTCTACACCGCAACACCAAACTCAAGCTCTGGCGCGATGCGAGATGATGACCTTCCCTTCCAAGGCGAAACCTGTGAAGGTCTATATGAGCACCTAGAGTGGCAAAAAAACTTAACCCCATTTTCTGATAATGACTTAGCCATCGCGACAGCCATTATTGATGCGATCGATGAGCGTGGCTACCTCACGCAAAGTACCGATGATATCTTAGAAGCCATGGGCGATCCTGAGATAGAGCTCGATGAAGTTGAAGCGGTGCTTAAGCGTGTTCAGCACTTTGATCCTATCGGTGTTGCAGCCCGTGACCTCAGTGAATGCCTGTTTATACAGCTAGCTCAATATGCCAACACAACACCTCATATCGACAATGCCCGATTACTGATTAAAGAGCACCTTGATCTAATTGCAGGCCGTGACTTCCGCCTCTTAATGCGTAAAACCAAACTTAAAGAGGATGATTTAAGGCAAGCCATTGAACTGATTCAAACCCTAAATCCACGTCCTGGACTGGCCATCAACCCAAGTCGGGATGAGTATGTTATTCCAGATGTCACTGTGATTAAAAAGAAAGGGCGCTGGATTGTTGAACTCAACCCAGACTACATGCCAAAAATTAATGTGAATCAGCATTACGCTTCCATGGCTCGCAGCACGAAAAACCAAGCTGACAGTCAATTTATCCGTGGGCATTTGCAGGAAGCTAAGTGGTTTATCAAGAGCTTAGAGAGTCGTAACGATACTCTTTTAAAGGTCTCAAATTGCATCGTCAAGTTTCAACAAGGCTTCTTCGAATATGGTGAAGAGGCGATGAAACCTATGGTGCTAAATGACATAGCTGAAGAAGTTGAGATGCATGAATCGACCATCTCCCGTGTCACAACCCAAAAATATATGCATACCCCAAGAGGCATATTTGAGCTGAAATATTTCTTCTCCAGCCATGTGGGTACCGACGATGGCGGTGAGTGTTCATCAACAGCTATCCGCGCCTTCATTAAAAAGTTAGTGGCGGCAGAGAACCAACAAAAGCCTCTCAGTGATAGCAAGATGGCCCTTCTTCTTGCAGAGCAGGGCATTAAGGTGGCGAGACGAACCATAGCCAAGTACCGTGAGGCCATGTTGATCCCGCCATCGAATCAAAGAAAGAGTTTATAAGATATTTGAAAAGTGAATATATTGAGGTTGGTCATTGTGACGTAAAGTCTGTAAGTTCACGACATGCTAGATCCTGAATATAGAAGTGAGCTGGATATATATCCACACAGGATGCGGTGTTTCGAAGTAGCTTGAATATTTAAATGCAGTGTAAACCTCAAATCAGCGAGCGCGTTTTTAACACAAACGAATCTGAAGGAGTATCTCTATGCAAATAAACGTAACAGGTCATCACATCGAAATTACCACATCGCTACGCCAATATATTGAAGAAAAGTTTTCAAAGCTTGAACGACATTTCGATCAGATCAATAATGTGCACGTTATTTTGAATGTTCAAAAAATGCAGCAGAAAGCAGAAGCCAAACTCCATCTTGCTGGAGGTGAGGTTTTCGCCGCGTCACAACATGCGGATATGTATGCAGCAATAGACTCCCTGATTGACAAGCTCGACCGTCAGGTAATTAAACATAAAGAGAAGCAAACAAAACACTAACGATGGAATTAAGCACCATCCTGCAGCCGGAGTGCACAACTTGCGCCACTCCGGGCAGTAAGAAAAAGGTACTGGAACTTATCAGCGATCTTGCCGCTGTCCAGTACCCAAGCCTTTCCTCTCAAGAGATTTTTGAAAGTCTTTTAGCTAGAGAGAAAATGGGCAGCACAGGTATAGGTAACGGTATAGCGATTCCACATGGAAGGTTAACCAATATTAGTCAGCCCGTTGCGGTACTCATTAAGTGCGAAGAGCCTATCTCTTTCGACTCAATTGATAAACAGCCGGTCGATATACTATTTGCACTATTAGTTCCAGCTGATCAATGTGAACAGCACTTAAGCACCCTGTCGGCGATGGCAGAGAAGCTTAATGACAAGCTAATTTTAAAGCAGTTACGAAAAACACAAGACGAGTCAGAACTTTATCAGGTGATCACCCAATGAAACTGGTTATGGTATCCGGTCGTTCCGGATCAGGAAAATCTGTCGCCCTCAGGGTTTTAGAGGATCTCGGATACTATTGTGTCGACAATCTTCCTCTGCCTCTTATGGATACGCTATTGGAACAACTCAAAGATAGCACAGAGCTTGTTGCTATCAGTGTTGATGTCCGTAATATGCATGAGACAGAACTAGATAAACAGCTTTCAAACCTACCTGAAGGGACTGAGCTACTAAGCTTTTTCCTAAATTCAAGCGACGAAGTTCTCCTCAAGCGTTACAGCGAAACCCGTCGTCTCCACCCTCTTTCGAGAAGTAAAACTTCACTTAAAGAAGCGATAGATCATGAGCGGATACTGCTAGAGCCAGTCTCTAAACTCGTTGATCACTATATCGACACCTCTAATCTCAATATTTACGATCTTAGTAATCAGGTCAGAGAGATATTATTAGGTAGTGTAGATAAAGAGCTAGTCATTAACTTCGAATCTTTCGGTTTCAAACATGGCATGCCAGCAGAGGCAGATTTTATGTTTGATGTTAGGTTCTTACCAAATCCTCATTGGGAGCCAGAGCTTAGGCCGATGACAGGCTTGGATGAACCCGTTCAGCTTTTCCTTAGTCAGCAACCCACTGTCAATAAGTTTATCTGGCAAATAGAGAACTTGTTAGAGACCTGGCTACCGCACCTTGAGCGCAATAACCGTAGCTATCTAACAATCGCTATAGGTTGCACTGGTGGGCAACACAGATCTGTCTATGTCACAGAGCAGCTTGCTAAGCTGTTTAGTCAAAGCAAACACACAGTACAGGCTCGCCATCGCGAATTAAGCAATGACTAAATTAGAACGCCAAGTTACCATATGTAATAAGCTTGGACTCCACGCCCGCGCCGCGACTAAACTAGCCGTTCTAGCATCGGAATTCGACGCTAAAGTCACGATTGTACAAGGGGAGAAACAAGCTTCTGCAGCGAGTGTGCTGGGCTTGTTGATGCTGGAAACCGGAATAGGGAAAACCATTACCCTGCTCGGTGAGGGCCAAGATGCCTCTGCAGCACTAGATGCCATCTGCGCTCTAGTTGATGCAAAATTTGATGAAGCAAGTTAAACCTTACCACTAAGCTATCCCAGATATTTCTTATCAACACCGTGGTCTGTATTTAACCCAAAATACAGACAGCTTCATAGGGGGCCTGTTATGCCAATTGAAGTATTAGATAATGAGCTTACCGATCAGCGGTTAAACCAGTTAACACAAGCCCTTAGCAGTGGCATGTTTGTTCATGTCAGAAATATGCTCCATGATATGGCAGCCTCTGATATCGCCTTTATATTAGAGTCATCCCCACCTAGAACCCGTCAGGTTTTATGGCAACTGATCGATCAGGATCAAACCGGTGAGATCCTCGATGAACTTGGTGAAGAGCTTAAAGATAATCTCATCAAACAGATGAGCCCTGAGCGCGTTGCAAAAGCGGCTGAAGGGATGGACACCGATGACCTCGCTTATATATTGAGAAGCCTACCTGATAGTGTATTTAAGCAAGTGCTTCACTCCATGCGAAGTCAAGATAGAGCTAGAGTCGAACAAGCCCTAGCCTACCCCGATGACACCGCAGGCAGTATCATGAATACCGATACCGTCACCCTACGTCCCGACGTAAATATCGATGTTATCCTGCGTTACTTAAGAATACGAGGTAAGCTTCCGGAAGCCACAGATACTCTGTATGTGGTCGATAAACACGACCGCTTACTCGGCGGCGTCGAGATAGCCGACCTACTGACCTGCGATCCTAACTCATCGATACGAGATATTATGGATGCTGAACTGGAGGGTATTCCGGTCGGCATGTCAGATAATGAAGTTGCGCAGCTTTTCGAACGACACGATTGGATTTCAGCACCAGTTATCGGTGAAGATAACCAGCTCCTTGGCCGTATCACCATCGATGATGTTGTCGACGTTATTCGAGAAAATGCCGAGCACTCCATGATGGGGATGGCAGGTATGGATGATGATGCCGACACCTTTGGTCCAGTGCTAAAGAGTACTCTTCAACGCTCCCTTTGGCTAACCATCAATCTGTTTGCAGCCCTACTAGCGGCTTCTGTCAGTAACATGTTTGAAGGCACTTTAGAGCAGTTTGCCACCATAGCGATTTTGATGACTATTGTTCCCAGCATGGGTGGCGTAGCTGGAAATCAAACCTTAGCGCTTGTGATACGTGGCATCGCACTTGGCCAGATAGGACAAAGTAACTCCCGCTGGCTAATAGGTAAAGAGCTGGCCATCGGCTTCCTTAATGGACTGCTTTGGTCTGTGCTCGTCTTTGCAGCCATCTGGCTCTGGAAAGGCGATCTCGCATTAGGTGGACTCATTGGAGGGGCCATGTTGATCAATATGACAGTAGCTGGCCTCGCGGGTGCCTGTATCCCATTACTACTGAAGAGAATGAATATTGACCCAGCACTAGCTGGCGGTATGGTACTTACCACTGTCACAGACGTCATCGGCCTATTTGCCTTTCTCGGGCTCGCGACATTCTTCCTACTGAACTAATACCAGTCAGTATAAGAAGTTGATCTACTCAGAGTGTCTTTTGGCAAACTAATTCAAGGCGAATGGATGATGGAATGGTTGTTCCCTTGTGAGTTCATTCAACGAAGAAGTAGACAGCCAAAAACACTCCTTACAGGCGAGTTTTAGCGGTGCTGATCCTGCGTTAACGAGCTTAACCGTAGAATAACTATGCTCTTCACTCGTTGCAAGCCACATGGATGTGGTGAATGTCATTAATGCAGGAACAATTAAGGACCTTGCCTCAGAACCGCTAAACTCTCGCTGAGCGATCAAATCTTTATACTGATTGGTATAATACTTCGCAGAGAAAAAGGGAGCCATTGGCTCCCTTATGCTAAGCAGCAATACCAATCAGTAACTAGCGCAGTGGCGCATCGAAGCCATATTTAGCCAAAATATTTTGCCCCGGTTGAGACAGAATAAACATGGCAAATTCAGTGGAGTTCACGTTGGCTCCCTCTAGGATAGTTAAACCATAGTTAGCCCCAACAGATAGCGCTTGTGGGATCTGTACGATCTGCAAGGTAGGTAGCTCCTTTTGTGCCAGCACAGCATTGGTGCAGTAAGTTAAAAAAATATCGGCACGTCTATTTTCCATTACCCAGCCATAGGGGTTTCTCCCCTTAGGCGCTACCGCTGTGTTTGCACCACCAGTTAACTTTATCGCCTTATGCTCCAGCTTCTGTGTCGCCCCAAGTTGTACTTTATCGGCTCTACCAAATAAGGCCCAAGCATAATCACCAGCGGGATCCGCTTTAGGGGTGGAGATCCCCACCTTGATTGAATCTTGCAACATCTTCTCTAGCAATGAATCACTCGCAACATCGACTTCTGGCTGTGCAATGGCACATAGCTTGTTGCGCGCAAACATAACCACAGAACCACTTTTATCCGATGCATGTAACGTTTGAGGATGCTTCATATTAGCTGAAGCAAATAGATCGACTCTCTCCCCTTCTTCGATACGTTTACGCAAGAGTCCAGATGGGGCAAACTCAGCATTAACAGTCTCACTCTCCAGCTGTTGATATTCACTCACTATCTCTGCCATTGCCGCCTTTAAACTACCAGCAGCTCTGAGCTCTAACGGCGTTGAATTGGCCATAAATGGCAGAGTTAATACCGCGACAGCTATCCACTTTTTCATCTTATTATTCCAGCAAAATAAACCTATAGGGCCTATCAAGCCATAGCTCACACTCAGTCTCAATAGGCATAAAATGATGTTTATAACACTTGAGACATGAGTCTTACGTTTCAAGGCTTAGCTGGACAAATTGTCTAAGTTTATTCATATCAAAAACAAAAATGGCCTCCGAAAGGAAGCCATTTATAGACAAGGATAATACCGACCAATATAAGATGAAATTAAGAGAGTGGGCTCAAAATAATTTCAACACGGCGATTCTCCGCACGTCCCTCTTTAGTGGCATTTGATGCAATCGGTCTCTCTTCACCCATACCATCAGATTTCACTCTGACATACTCAACTTTCTGAGAAACAAGGTAATCAGCAACCTCAACAGCACGTACTTTAGAGAGCCGTAAGTTATAAGATTCAGAGCCTGAGCTATCGGTGAAGCCAAGCACATTCAAACGCGTCTTGTCATACTCTTTCGCCACTAATGCCACACTGTTTAGTACTCTCTTAGCACCCGCACTCAAGTGTGTCTCATCAACCCCAAAGGTAACTTCATTAGGCATATTTAAGATAATATTGTCGCCACTGCGAGTCACACTCACACCAGTCGATTGTAGCTGCTTTCTTAGCTCTGCTTCCTGAGTATCCATGTAGTAACCGATACCGCCACCTAGTGCAGCTCCAGAAGCAGCACCAATTAACGCACCTTTACCTCGATCACTCTTACTCGATGATGCAACACCAATCGCAGCACCCGCAATAGCACCTATAATGGCACCATTTGTTGCCTTAGCATTTTGTGATTCATTGGTATAAGGGTTCGTCGTTTGGCAACCAGTTAACGCTACCAATGAACAAGCTAGTACTGCTTTTACTGCAAAAAACTTCTTCAAACTCTGCATCTTTACTCCAAGCCTGTTTATGTAGATTCTCAAAAACATTCATAGACACAGAGACAGCGCTCTATGACTAAAAAAATTAAGCGAGCATTGTCTCATATCAAGACACTATTTCCAGTAATAACTCATACATAAGTCAGTTAATGGCGAAACACCAAAAGGTTAGATCCCAGCCAGTTCACAACCAGCCCTGACAATACACCTAACGCCAGATAAACGGGACCGGTGAGTCCACTTGGCTCTCTCAATTCACTCAATAGATAAAACACGCTGAGATTAACGCAAGCTGCACAGCATGCAAGCAGAGCCGCCATCAAAACTTGTGTGCCGATTGGTCGCCTCTTGCGATGGGAGAAGGTAAATAACCGATTCCCTATCCAAGTGAGCAGTAGAGCGACACAAAATGCCATCAATCTTGCGTGGGAAATTGGCCAATGAAGCACTTGGGAAAGATAGAGAAACAGTAATATATCGACAACAAAACTTCCTCCTCCCACCAATAAAAACTTCAGTTGAGTCAAAGTGAACGCCCCTTTAACTCTGACAACAAGCCCACCTACTTGCCACATAGTAGTAGACTCTTTTCAGTGGTTTCTGCAGCTGTTATGCACTCAGAAAACAGCGTTAAATCATGCAAGTGCTCACGACTAACTATGACATAGAGAGGAACTTTCATAACTTGATCCAGCTCCTGTTCCCCTTGTAATAGTTCAGCTTTACCCTGACTGTAAAAACGAGATGAGAAACGGCTATTAAGCCAGTAATAGGTGGCAATGTCCTGTGCTCTTTGCGCCAGCAACCACTTATCACTCTTCTCTTTTGCTGGGCCTAAATTCAGTATAATGACGGCTAAAAGTAGCAAGCCACTGACGCCAAGCGCTATGGCTTGCAGTTTAGGTATTGTCTCACCGCGCCATGCATAAACCAGTAACAGCCCCATACCGGGGATCCCAGGTAACACATAGGCGGGTAAAATATTGCCAGCAAAGGTAAACAGGATAAGTGGTGATAACATCCAGCAGATAAAGAACTTAGTCGCTTCATCAAAGCCCCTTTCCCTTCGCCAAAGGCGCCATAGCGCTCTAGGAATAAACAGGGACCATGGCAACGCCGATACAGCAAAAAATAACCAGATAGTCCCTCTCACCTCATCATGAGCAGAGCCATAAAGGTCTCCCTGCCAACCACTATCAACAAACCTTAACCAATGCTCTCCGACAATGAAGTAGTGCAAAAAGCCTGGAGTTGCTTGCTCAGCCAGTAGAAACCAAGGCAAGCTGAGCAACAATAGGAGAGAGAAGCCGCTCAATAGTGGCACCTTGGTATAGAGTAATCTCCATGGTTTAATCAGACCATATTGCCAAATCAGCCAAGGTCCCACAGCTAGCACCATCAAAACCAGCACAACAGGTCCTTTTGCCAGCAGACCTATGGCTAACCCTACAAAGCCCAAATATCCCCACAGGTATTTTCCATGCCAGCACAGGTAAAAGCCAACCATAGCTAGAGTCATGCCTAAGGTCAGGGCCATATCCGTCATCACTGAGCCAGCGCTGACATAGAACACGATTGTTGTGGTCAGCAAAATAGCCAGTTGCAAGGCCGATACCTGAACCCTCTTGGCAAGATAACTGACCAAAATCAATACCGCCACAGCGGCCAACCAGTGAGGGAGGCGCACCGAAAACTCTGAAACACCAAGGAGTTTAATTCCCACCGCACTCATCCAAGTATGCAGCGGTGGCTTGCCCCAAAAGGGCACCCCGTAATCAAACTGAGGGGTCAGCCAGTTGCCTGTATCCACCATCAATCTGGCCATTTCGCCATACCTTGCCTCAGTCGTATCCATCAGAGGATAGAGAGAGAGTGATATCAAACGCACACACAAAATTATCAACAAGACAACAAAAGAGCAGTGAGTTAATGATAATGAACGCTGACTAATCATCCCATAGACTCCAGATAACGGACCTTATCTCCCGCCTCATTTTGGCTTCGGCTACCTTTGTGCTCCACCTCGCTGATAAGATAGATAGGCCTCTGTTTTACTTCCATAAACACCCTGCCTAAGTACTCACCAATCAATCCCAAAGCCAGTAGCTGAACACCAGCTAGCGCCACCTGAACAATCATCAATGAGGGATAGCCCACCACGGTCTCTCCCCATAACATCGTCTTTAAAAGTACCCAGCCACCATAGGTGAATGCCGATAGCGCGGTGAGTATTCCAGCCCAAGTGGCCAAACGCAGAGGCTTAATACTAAAAGAGGTGATGCCATCCATCGCCAATCCGACGAGTTTACTGTAGTTCCATTTCGTCTCTCCCAAATAACGAGGATCACGATCGAACAATATCTCCGTTTGAGAAAAACCTGGCCAACTCAATATCCCTTTCATAAATCGATTTCTTTCTGGCAGGGAGTTAATGCAGTCCACAACCTGACGACTGAGCAATCGAAAGTCCCCTACATTTTCAGGAACTGGAGACTCCGCCATCCCATTAATGATCCGATAGAAAGCGGCGGCAGAAAAACGCTTAAACCAAGACTCACCCAAACGCTTTTTCCGTTTCATATTGACCACATCAAAGCCTGAGCGCCATGCTTCAAGCATCTGTGGGATCAACTCAGGAGGATCTTGAAGATCCGCATCAAGCAAGATCACAGCTAATCCTCTGGCTTGCTCTAACCCAGCAGTCATCGCCGCCTCTTTGCCAAAGTTTCGACTTAAACGGATACACTGATGTTCACAGGAGTTAACGGGTAGCTGTTGCAGTAACTCCCAAGTGTTATCACAACTTCCATCATCGATGAACACAATCTCAGCAGACTCAGGAATACTTGATAACACTCGACTTAAACGAGCAATAAGAGGGGGAAGTACCTCGGCCTCATTGTAAACAGGGATAATAATGGAAAGACATATCTGACCATCACTTGGATTAATTGATTTTATCTGCGCCATGCTGACCACCTTCAAAAATTGAATCAGAGGTGAACATACAGCTGGCGATGTGAATTTCTTATCGTCGACATTTCTTCTACAAAACTATGTAATAATTGGTATCTAACGTTAAGCAGAGAAACAGATGGCATTAACACAACTACTTATTGTCGAAGATAACCCCGATGTCGCAGGTATTCTGGCTGACTTTTTTGAGTCTAAAGGAGCCGTGGTCGATTTTGCTACTAACGGTGAGCTCGGCTATAAACTCGCACTCGAAGGCAGTTTTGATCTGATTATTTTAGACCTGATGTTGCCCAAGATGGACGGATTAACTGTGGCTAAGCAACTTAGGCATATGGGGTGCAACACCCCAGTGCTGATGTTAACAGCACTCAATGATAAGCAAGATCTGCTAAAAGGCTTTGCCAGCGGCGCCGATGACTATCTGGCCAAACCCTTCGATTTGGACGAACTAAATGCTAGGGTAACCGCCTTAATTAACAGGCATCATGGCAAAGTCGCTCGAGGCGTACTTAAGTTTGGCTCACTAGAGCTCGATATCGCAAAGCATGAGGTTTACCGTAGCGGTAAAAAGCTCGCCCTCACGCCAACTTGCTACCAAATCTTGCACCATCTCATGCATAAGGCCCCCAATATCGTGAAGCGAGAGGAACTTATCGAGGCTTTATGGAGCGATACACCACCAAGTAATGACATTCTACGTAGCCATATGTATCAACTGCGCAACCAGTTAGATAAACCCTTTGATAGCCCGATACTAACCACAGTGCCTAAAATAGGGTTTAAACTTGAATTAACGAGCAACTGATGCCGACAGCACCGAGGAAAAAAAGCTCAGTCAACACCATGACGAGTAAGCTCAGTATCTACTTTGCTTTTATTGCAATAATCATTGGGGCGACTCTCTTCGTCTTAAGCCAAGCCATATTGTATTGGCTTGAAGATGAGCTAAATCGCAGAACGTTGCAACAAAGTGCCGAAACAGCCATTGTTCAATTTAAGCATCAAGCTAGCTCTCCGGTTATCATCACTAACAGCACTAAAGCTTACAACCGAATCGAAGATCTACCTCAAAAATACCACGCCCTAACTCAATACCCACTAGGGTTTCTCGACGAGATCCATGACGCAGGCTTTGAAGACCTCTTCTTTTACCACACTGAATATACCCATGACGGTAAACGCTATCCGCTACTGCTCATCATGGATGCCGAACATGTAGAGCTCTCCTCCACTGAGTGGCGCAATATCAATCTTGTCTCGATCATCGTTATGCTAGTGCTTTTTGTACTCTTTGGTTACGCAATCACTAAGCTTGCCCGCAGGTTAATAACGCCAGTAACCCAATTGAGTCAGCAGCTCAAATCTACCGATCCTAAAACCCATTTTTCGGTGCCTGATGATGCAGCCACAGAGTTTACTGAGCTGGCCTCTAGCCTTAACTATTACCGCTCTGAAAACGAACTCCTTATTCGGCAAGAGCAAGCATTTGCCAAATATGCCAGTCATGAATTAAGAACCCCATTAACCATCATTCAGGGTGCAACTAAGTTGCTTGAACTCGATGGTGATGCCAAGTTTCATTGCAGGCAAAGAGAGAGAATAGCCAAGGCCGCGACCGATATGAATCAGACAATTGAAGCGCTATTAAGTCTGGTAAAACATGAGCAGTCAGAGGATGCAAACTACCGGGTATTTGAGCAAACTGAGATAGAACAGATCATCGAATACCTTCAGCCTTTAGCCGATTCGAAATCAATAACGGTCAAACTTGTTGTGAATGCTGAGCCTAAGATCCAGCCCAGTAGGCCAGTAATGCGCATGTTACTGAGCAACCTTTTGAGTAACGCTATTAATGCCAGCGATCCTAGCTTAATCACTGTAGAGATAGATAACAGTGAGATCCGCGTACTAGATCAAGGATCAAAAGTGAGCGAGCAAAACAAACAGGAGGGGCATGGATTGGGACTGCTTATCGTCGACGCACTTTGCCAACGTTACAACTGGAGGTTCAGCTTAGTTTCCCGAGTGCCTAGTGGCAGCATCGCAAGCTTAAACTTTAAAAACCATCTATAGTAAAAGCAAAAAAGGCACTCTATACCCATGGGTAAGGTGCCTTTGGCTTTGCAGGAAAATAGAGACGTATTTAACCAGTTGGCTAAATACGTCAACCTAACTAAAGAGTATGACCGTGGTGCGCCATAATCTTCTCAGGGCTATGACAAGTAGCACATGCTTCCTTGGCATCTTTTGCGTTAGCTGCATCATTCACATCAACCATATGGTCCGCATCTTTATTCGCGCCGAAGTAACCACCATTACTTCTGATATGAGACATTGCGGCATCAGATAGGTACTTCTGGTGACAGCTCATACAAGCAGCAGCATCAGAGGAGGCGTACCAAGTTTCAACCACTTCACCGACAGCAGGACTCTGAGTACTTGGGACTGCATGAGCTTGTCCACCATTACGGCCTAACTCGAAGCCATACTTCAGACCACCATAACCCTCTGTAGCAGAGTGACAAGTTGTACAATCTGTCTTAAGTATAGTGCCGCTTCCACCGTGGCCATTATCATGGCCAGTTGCCTTATGAGCTTTGTACATAAAGCTGGTAGATTTAAGCAGATCAACACCATTACTAGCCTGGCCGTTGCCTTTCAAGCTCTTATCATTGGTATGACACGCAATACAGTTCACACCATTTGAGTCATGGTAGAACTCATAGCTGTGACAGCCATGACAAGATGCATTATCAACAATCGAGCGACGCTCACCAACAACAGCGGTACTATCACCTAGCACAGTACGGTAAGCCGGGGTTTGCACATAGGCTGGATAGGCATTTTCAGCATCACATGCCGTGCGCTTATCACTACCCTCTTCAAAACAGACCTTAAGTACTGGCAACACTTCAAGTGAACGTGCGGCAATATCAACTGGGAAGTTAATCGTCACTGCAACACTAACCGTATTATCAGCATTCCAAGTCGCCTTAGTTGGATCTTTTATGTCAACACGACGGCTGCTATAAGAGGCTTGATTGTAATCTGGGTAGTCTTTCTCAACATCCCAGCTCACTACCATATATGGCTTGCTGTAACCCTGCTTGTAAACCTCAGCTTCAGAAACCAGTGCTCCTTCAGCATCCATAATCTTCATCTCAAATTCGATAAGATTAGCGGCACTGATAGTGACATCACTCACTTCTACACTGTAGTCTTTGGCAGCTTGATAAGGTTTCTCTCTGTCTGTATGTACCGCCGCGCTATGGCAATCAGTACAGACAAGTGCAGGGTTCTTATCTGACTTATGTTGAGCCGGAGAGTCAGTGTGACAACCAGTACAAGCGTTGGCATTAGCATTCGCTAACCACAGATCTTTATCCGCTAAAGCCTCATCCTGAACGTGGCACACGGCACAATCCATAAATGGTTTAGTCGGGAAAGCTGGATAATCAAAGGCGTGATCGCCACCATAACCCGCTATGGTGTATGGCATCTTCACAACATTGCCCTCAGCGTCTTTACCTTCACGCTCTGGCCCCATGTGAATGGCATGCACCATATGCCCTAACTCAACCGATACAGCATTAGGGTCAGTCACAATACCATTATGGCAAGATTGACAGTTCTCAAGATCCAGACGACGACCACCATGAGCCTCTAAACTATCTGGCTGATGACAGGTGTAGCAGGTTTCCAGCGTCACTAACTCACGCTTCTCTATCCCTTCAATTGAGTTTGTTGCAGGGATCCAATCATAATGAGCGTTTTCCGCCAACTCATGACCAGAAGCATACTCAAACTGCATCTCTATCGCGATCCTTTGGGTTAACGCCGGATCAAATACTACCCCAGCCGCATCAGTCGCTGACACGAGATTGGTTTTAAAGTTGTAGGTATAAGTACCATCTTTGTTATCGACTAAACATTCACTGCAGTCTTTGATTTTTTCAAAGCCTTGCTCGAACGTCGTGCCAGTATCATTGGTGGTTTCATTTAACAGAGAGATCCACTGCTTTAGTTCACTGCCTGTATCAGTTTCAAGCTGAGCTAAAGAGAAACGGAAGTCATGGTATTCATTGGTCCCACTTAGGCCAAATAATCCCACTCCTTGTTTATTTTCCAGATCAAAATCAACCGTGATTATGCCTTCTGCGTATGTCGCATTAGTGATAGTTGCAATCGCTTCATTGGCCATATCGATATGTAAACCGGACGTTCCCGCATCACCATCATTGCCATTACCGCCATTCTCACCATCACTACCATCTTTTCCATCATCACCCGAACATCCCACTACACCCATAGTCATAGCTGCAGCGAGTACTAACCATATTTTTTTCTTATTTGTTTTTATCATTGCTCATCATCTCCGTGGAGTCGTTCAAATTCAATAAAGTGAACAGTTCAAAAATACCCCAAAAGAGGTAGGGTTAATTTGAAGCCGGTCAAACTTTTAACAAACAACGCCACAAAAAGAACACCTAATTATTACATTAGAAACAACTACTTAATTTGTCATTAATTGAAATTGATAGAGATGTGAGAGAAAATTTGATTTATAAATTCAGTTCTAAAAATAAAACAGCACTATTAAAGTGCTGTTTTATAAGTTTTTAGATATAAAAATATGAATTAGCTAGTGAAGTTACTCAGACAGTACCACCCTAAACTGAGTTAACAATTCGACGTCATCCTGACGACCATACTTAATCAAAATATCATCTTTACCATCATAATTAAGATCGGCAATCGATAACATATCTCCCTCTTCTGGCAGGGTTACTTCCAACTTTTCCCCACGCTTACCAACTAACTTGCTACTCGATTCTCCTAGATAGACCCTTAAATTCGAATCACCATCAGAGAGCAGCAGATCTTGACGTTTATCACCATTAAAATCGGCCAGTTTAATCACAGGTTCACCACTCTGACCTGAGGTAAGACTAAAACTCAGCTCCACCTCCTTGGATGTATTTGGTTTTTTAGCGTAGCGGCCATTGCTGTCCATCTTAAACAGGTACACATCCTGATCGATACTGCCAGAGATAAGCGCCCCAATGATCTGAGAGAGACCGATATCAAAACCAGACACCATCACCTCGAGCTTCTCATCATCATCGATATCAATAAACTCAAAACCAGTTAATGTCCCCTCAGCATGGATCACGCTATTAGGCTCAATTGGAAAGCTTAATTTTCCCTCATTGTTTTCACCGAGAAATATCTCGTAATCATTAACCCTATCGAGCACACCTGAGCTTTTGGTATACCTGAGCACCAGATCTGTGATCCCATCATGATCGATATCTCGGATCTCCTCCACTTTTCGGTAAACCAATGAGCTTTGATCTGGTTGATCCCCAAAAGCATCTCGCTTAAGCCACCAGTCAACACCGCTGATCGCCTGTCTCATTGGGTGATAATTCGGGGTCTTTTTAAAGCCTCCCTCATCGGTCTGAAAATAGCTCTCCAGCTCACCTTCACCAATTTTAACGATATCCTTTCGGCCATCTAAATTCATATCAGCCAAATATATTTTAGACTCGGTATAGTTCACACTCTTCTTATACACATTGACAAAGGGCTTTATAGGTAAGGTTTGACGAGTAAAACCGCCCACCTCCTGAGCTAGCAATAGTGTAATGTCGGTAAAGTTAGTGATAATAATATCCGCTCGATTATCGCCATTGAGATCCCTAACAAAATCGCCACGACTAATGTAATCGGCACGGGATTTTAACGTCATAGAATCGATATCGGAGATCACCTTAAAAGGCGCTGTTTTGTCAGCAGCGATAAACTGCACTAAGTGCTCGCTGGATTGAAAATAGAGCTGCTGTTGCCCCTCGCCCTCACTGATATCAAAACTATGAAAAGACACTGGAAGCAGCACTTTTTGCGCTAGGCTATATTTCATTGAATCAGGGTTTAGGCTAAATACGCCAAGCCACCGCTGTTTACTGTCATCGACCCCCAGCGCCAATAGCTCCTTACCGGCATCGGGTAGAAGATCGACAGGAAGAAGTGTATGAGTCAATTCAAAAGGCGCTTGAATAGCTTGGTTTTTAAATGATAAATCCAAACTATTGCCTGCCGATAGCGCGTTAAATGAATAACTAGCCGCGCCTACCGCACTTGTAAGTATCAAGGCTAAGCGAGTGAATTTTCTTGTTATATTGACCATCTACACCAAACTCCCTTAAGGCGAATACTAATTGTTATAGCTATGTGATTTTTCGTCCCTCTAATCTATCGACTCTAGGATAAAAAGAAAGTTCATAGTTACCCCCTGTTACAAACTAAGACGATTAGACACAATAGCGACTCTATATACTGATTGGTATTATTTCCACGCTCGAGTCATCTCACGGCGTCCCAACGCACCAGGATAAGCTTTAACGGTAAAGCCAGAAGCTTTCAAATTTCGTTTAAACTGACCATTAGCACAATAGGAAACCAACATGGCTTGCTGCTGCATCATAGGAAAAAGTCGGTCAAAGTTATCTTGTTGCCAAAGCTCAGGCTGCTTACTGGGCGCAAAGGCATCGTAATAAACTAAATTGATGCTGTTTTCAGCAGAAGTAAACGACTGTAACTTCCCGTGCACCTTGTGCAGCATAAAACCTGGCACGATCTCCACATCACAGTCCCAAGGGGCCTGATGCAGCTTATCAAATAGCGCGGCAATCTCAGGCGTAAAACCAGCTTTATAGTTAAGCTGCTCCACCAGTTCCATGGGAATAGGGTAAGCTTCAATACTGGTAAAGCGAATTGGACGTTCAACTCTTCCCGTTTGGGCTAATGCGCTTCTTAATGTCAAGATGGCATTCATGCCAGTTCCAAAGCCAAGCTCTAATATATTAACCTCTGAAAACGTAGCAGATAACTGCTCAAACCCTGCTTGTATATACACATATTCTGACTCACTCATGGCCCCATTATGGGCATGGTAACTATCATCAAAAAGCGAGCTCATCAGAGTATGTGAACCATCTTTAGTCATCTTTACTTCAATCTTATTTATCACTTCACAACCTCAAACAGTCACAGCTTTATATACGGCATCGCAAATTATACTGAAAATGCCACCTAAGGATAAAGCGATACACAATATTGTATTAAGCGATGCCATGAGCCCCCAAAGCAGGGTATAGTTCACAAAAACATTAAAAACGTGACGTAAAAGGATGTTCCATGTTTAGCAAAAAACTTATCGGCCTCAGTGTGCTAATGACACTAGTTGGCTGTAGCAATGAAGAATCAACACCGACAAATGAGCTAACAGCTCCCAAAGTAAAGGTCGCCTCTACTCAAACCGACGCGTCAAAGCGGGCCAACATAGATGTTAAAGTCACCCAATTGACCCAAGACTACATCCGTTCGCAGCCCGCTTTAGCTACCTCTTTAAATCTTAGCCCTGAGATTGCAGGGGATTTTCAGCGCAAGCTTCCCGACTTCTCCTCTGCAGGTATGAAACAGTTGCAGTTAAAGATGAGACAAGCCGCAGCGCAACTTGCAACCATTGATAGAGAAGGGCTTTCTGAAGCAGATAAACGCCACGTAGACGTCAATGAGGTCATCGCCAATTATTACGCTGGTGATAATCAATTTGATGCGGGTTATATCGATGTCTGGGCTGGACACCTGCCCTATATCGTCAATCAGATTAACGGACCACTGATCGACACTCCCACCACATTGATTGATCAACAAGCCATTTTAAACCTAAATGATGCCGAGGATTACCTAGAGCGATTAACGGCATTGGCAACGATGACACTTCAAGTAAAAGCAAAAGTTGAAGCCGATGCCGCTAAAGGGGTGATCCTGCCAAAACCACTCTTTGCTAACACGCTGAAGTTTTTCGCCAACTTCACACAAAAGCCAGCCAGTGATCACCCATTGGTTAGCAGCTTCGAAGAGAAGCTTAACTCAATTGACACTTTAGATGAGAAGCAGCGACAGAAGTTGACTGCTCAGGCTGCAAAGGCCATTGAAGAACAGGTTTATCCAGCTTATCGAGAGGTAAGTGAGCTAATGACCCGTTTAGAGCCCAAGGCTCCAACAGATGTGGGAATATGGGCGCAACCTAACGGTGAGCGCTTCTATCAACATGGCATCACCTATCTGGCAGACTCTAACTTGAGCGCCGATGAGATCCATCAACTAGGTGTAGCAGAAGTAACCCGCATTACCCAAGAGATGGACAGCATCTTAAAAGCCAACGGCTATAGCGAGGGAAGTGTTGGGATGCGTATGGTAAAACTGAGCAGCGAGCCCCGCTTTCTCTATGAAAACTCAGATGAGGGCCGTAAACAGCTACTTAGCGATCTCAGCCGTGATATCGACACCGTAATGGAGAAAGCCCCACAACTCTTCTCTACCTTGCCCCCACAAAAGGTTGTGGTTAAGCGCGTTCCTGTTGAGGTCGAAGCTGGTGCTGCTGGAGGCGCTTACGTACCTCCAGCTCTTGATGGAAGTCGTGATGGTGTTTACCTAATTAACCTAAAGGATATGACCTCAATCGCTAAGTTCGACCTAAAAACCTTAACCTATCACGAAGCGGTTCCTGGCCATCACTTCCAGATAGCCCTTAACATGCTGCAAACCGATATCGGCTTAATGCGTCAAAACGCTTCCTTCAATGGCTACATTGAGGGCTGGGCACTCTACTCTGAACTACTCGCCTATGAGATGGGGATGTATGAGGGAGATCCATGGGGAGATCTAGGTCGACTAAAAGCTGAGGCCTACCGCGCAGCTAGATTAGTTGTCGATACTGGCCTGCACCATAAAAAATGGACGCGCCAACAAGCCATTGAATACTTTGCCGAAGCAACTGGCTCAACTCAAGCTAATGTCACAAGCGCAATCGACCGTTATATCGCTTGGCCAGCGCAAGCCCTAGGTTATAAGTTGGGAATGATTAAGCTGGTTGAACTCAGAGCGAAAGCTCAACAGGCGATGGGTGAGCAGTTCGATATCCGTCAATTTCATGATCTGATACTGCTCCCAGGTGCTCGCTCTATCAGCATGGTTGAAGCCGATATCAACCGCTGGATTGAGCAGCACACACAAACTACCAGCCTCAACAATATTCAATAAAAGAAGACGCAGTATCAATCACTCCCTGAGCCATCCCCATAGGCTCAGGGAGAGCCCTCTATTTTGCACACTAAGCGGTTAAAAATAATTCACTTCATTGGGTTATACCCAAACAACTTCAAGGTGCAGGATTCAGCATGTCGAGAAGTGACAGAGTTCAAGGCATGAAATAGTAGGACTAGTTATTCTAATTCAATATTTCATAACACAGAAAAATGTTGCTTCTCGCCATGCCCTACGGGAGTTCCCGTAGAATCCCTGTACTGCGTTAGTGATATCAACAAGGGAATAACCATTATCCTCAATCACTGCCTTGTTCAGCAATCCTACGGGAGCTCTGAAACGAGCATCTTGAGGTCGATTGGGTATACATAGTGATCAATATCACATTCTTATCTCAATTTCAGTGAGAGAATGCGCGCCTCTAAACAGTCCAATCTACTCAAGTTACCTTCTATGCATTCAACGACAGAAAAACAGGCAAGCTCCTCATTTAAGGGCAACGCACTGGCAGCATTTTCATTTTTGCTATGGGGCTTGATGCCACTCTATTATCAATATCTACCAAATGCAGATATTAACGAGCTGCTGGCGTTTAGAATTCTATTCTCCGTCCCCTTTATGGCATTGGTATTTCTGCTTTTAGGGCGAACTATGCCCTCAATGTCAGCACTGAAAGCGGACAAAAGATCGGTCGCTTTATGCGGCTTGGCATCACTTATCATGTGTGTCTCTTGGTATAGCTTCACGTGGGCTATCACCCATGGACAAGTTTTGGCTGCAAGCTTAGGCTTTTTTATCAACCCTCTGTTTGCGATTGGCTTAGGTGTTCTATTTCTTGGGGATAAACTCACCTCAGCACAAAAGCTCGCTGTAGTATTAGGCACCTGCGGTATCAGCTACATGGTCTATAGCTATGGTGAGCTCCCTTGGCTTGCACTAAGCATGGGCAGTTTTTTTGCGCTCTACGGACTATGCAAAAAGTTTATCCGTTTCGACTCTCTCACTTCGGTAACACTTGAAGCTATCTGGCTAATGCCTTTTGCAGCTATCTACCTCATCTGGCTCTGGAGCTCAGATCAAAGTGTCGCCATCTCTTCAGCGCTTTCAGGAGAGGTTTCAGTTCTGCTGCTCTACATGGGCACCGCGCCGTTAACTTTGCTACCTCTGGTCTTCTTTGCATTGGCAGTCAGAGCCACCAGCCTATCTATGATAGGTTTGATGCAGTATATCGAGCCGAGCCTGCACTTCCTGCTGGCTGTTATTCTATTTAATGAACATTTTGATCAAGTAAAAGCGGTCAGTTTTGCGCTGATCTGGACCGGACTTCTACTCTGCTCATTAGAAGCCCTCCCGACCTTAAGGCATAAACTGTTAGCTAACAGACACTCAAGTTAAGCTACTGCGCCTCTTAGCTCTGCAATAATCTCATCGGTGATCTTACGACTAAAGATCACCGACAGATGTAAGAAAATAAAGAAGCGTTTATTTTTAGCCCAAGGCCAAAGTGAGCTCGAACTCGGTACTATGGTGTAATCGATAGCCGTCCAGTAAGAGAACAAGTTCACCCCCTCCAGAGTCTCCTCATTCTCTTGTAAAAAACGCAATAGCTTACTGTTTGGTCTTAGCTGTTTAAATGTTTTTGAGGGATAGGGAAGATAAGCGGTATAAGTCCCATGATGGGGAGACGACAACGTAAAGAGATTCGCCACCCGTTTGGCTCCCCCTAACGCTTGTAGATAATATCTGGCAACTATCCCACCCATGCTAAAACCCACAAGCGTGATCATCTCATGCTCACCAAACCTTAGCTCTATCTGCTGCTTTAAACTGGTACTCGCATGTTCGATACCTAAGCTGCCATCAAACGGCGCTAATGTCGGAGCAAAACACTCATAGCCTTCGGCCTCAAAGCTCTTCTGCATCCGGCTCATCACTCTCCCCGTATTAAAGATCCCATGAACTAACACTATTTTCATCCACTAGCCCCTAAAATAATGCGAATCTAAACTTCCTATAGAAGATATCTGCTATCATGCGCCCCTATCAATACATGGCACTAAAAACGAGCCAAAAACTATGTCGATTTCATCTTTATTAACCAGCGCATTAGCGAAACGTCATGATTTATTAGCGGACGCTAAGTTGAACAATACCGACTGCTATCGTGTATTTCACGGCACAGTAGAGGGCCATAACGGTTTAAATATCGATAGGTACGGCGATGCTTGGCTAATTCAAACGTTTCATCAGACATTAACCCAAGATGAGCTCAATGAGATCAAGCTTATACTGGAAAATATAAACCCTCTGACTGTCATCTACAATGACCGCTCAGACAAGAACTCTCGGGTAATGAACGCCCTCGACACAACCGACGAGGCCTTTGCTCAATCTGCGCAAGTTATGCAGGAAAATGGCATTAAATTTACCTCCAAACTTCGCCATGAAGGACAAGACCCTCTGCTATTTTTAGATATGCGAGTCGGTCGTGAATATGTTCACGCTAACAGCAAAAATAAAACCGTGCTCAATCTATTCTCATACACCTGTGGTATTGGCACAGCCGCCGCAGTGGGCGGCGCAAAACGCGTGATCAATATCGATTTTTCATCTTTTGCATTGGAAGCTGGGCGTAAGAATGCCGAGCTAAATGGCGTATCAGAGGCGTGCCAGTTCATTCAAAGTGATGCCTTCCCTGCACTGCGTCAACTTGCTGGATTGAAAGTCGGTGGCCGCCGTAACCAAAAGCTGCCCGCCTATCCTAAGATGACCGCCACCCAATTCGATCTTGTGTTCCTCGACCCACCACGTTTCGCTAAAAGTGCCTTTGGCACGGTCGATCTGATCAATGATTATCAGGGACTATTTAAACCAGCCATGTTAGCCACTAAAAAAGGCGGCACCATCGTCTGTTGTAATAATGTCGCCAAAGTAGAGCGTGAAGCCTGGTTTAACGCCCTCAATCGCTGTGTGGAAAAACAGGGACGTAGTGTTGCCAGTCACCAATGGCTAGATTGCCATGAAGACTTCCCTTCGTTTGATGGGAATCATCCATTGAAAATAGTCGCTTTAACCTTAAGTTAAAGCTGTTCATTTTGGGTGGTTGATGACTTGTCGGATAACAAGTTTGTTCTACTTGTCGAATAACAAGTTTTAAATATTTTGAGGGTTGGGTTCATTGGGTGGTTTTGGTGTTTGGTTTGTTTGTGGCAAACCATAACCTTAAGTGTATTTATTGCTTCCAACAGACGAATTCAGACCTATCGGATAATTACTCTTTCTGAGACTGGGTTCATTGGGCGAGATTGGTACTTAGTGAGCTAGTTGTGAATCATCACTTCAATATTGTTTATTGCTTGCAGCATGCCTTATGTGTAAATACTTCTATGACACGGCGCCCTCTCTATTAACGGAAAAGGTCCCTATAGCCTCTACGACAGCGTCCTTGTTGTCGAAGGTCATAGCCGCATTCACACCTGATTGTTTATATCTTTGGGCTCTCTTGGCTCCGATACCTTTGCTATACCTATAAATCAAGATATATATTAAATTTCTTCTAAATTTAAAGACTTCCTAAAAAATAAATCCAGTTTAGTGTAAAATAGAACAATACTCTTTAGATATTTAAACCCATGGGCTTCACCTTCTAGTAGGACACTGTCATATTTTACTCCATAGATATCCATTATTATTTTCATTCTATAATAATGTTCAATATCAACAATAGTATCTTTATCTCCTTGCGCCAAGAATATTGGAACTGTAATTTTCTTTGCTTCATATACAGGAGAGTATTTCATCAATATATCTAATTCAGTTTCTGGATCCCCTACGATTTTACTTAATAAATTATTCGACCTTTCAGATTCACTTAAATTAACATTATTGAACAATAATGTTAGATCAGTAACTCCTGCATACGAAGCAGCACATTTAAATATGTCAGGTCGATTAATGGCTGAGATCAAAGCAGAATAACCACCATAACTAATACCATAAATACAAACTTTGCTTGGGTCTACAAGCCCTTGATTAATGACTTCATTGATTCCTGATTGAATGTCATTCTCAATTAAACGTCCCCACTGTTGCATCCCTTCATTTTTAAATTCTTTTCCATAACCCGAAGATCCTCGATAGTTTGGTTGGAGAACTGCATAACCCAATGATGCTAAAAATTGTACATGTGTATTAAAATGTCTTGTGTCCCTCACCGAGATAGGCCCACCATGAGGCAGCACTATCAATGGCGGATTTGTAGTCTTTGATGCTGGCAAAGTTAAATAAGACTCTATACTTTGACCATCAGTCGATTTGGAAATAATAACTTGACTACTTCCTAAATCATACTGCTTCAACCAAGGAGCTTTTGATGAGAACTTAATTAACTCCAATGAATCAATTCTAAATAAATGATAAGTTCCAGGATCTATGGAGCTTGATGTTTCAACTATAGCAATTGTTTTTTTTAAGTTGAAATCAATAACATAAGGTTTAGACTCATCAATAGCTAGCTTTAGTGCTCCATCGAGTACTTTATCTATTTCAGAGAAATAGATATGCTTTAGAAAGCCGTCCTCAATAAAAGATACACCTAGAATATTCTCTCTATCAATACTAACAATTGCAGAATGGATATCAAAACCTACATTATCATAAACTTTTTCTTTATATGTTTTATCAACAATATCATACTCATACAAGCTTATAAAATCATCTTGTTCGTTCGAAAGAATATAGAGCGTTTTATTATCCTTAGAAACAAGGACCGGCTGAAATGTAAATTTTTCTTCTCCCTCCCAAATCAAGTCCCACTTTCTAGATTTTAAATCTTTAACCCAAACTCTTTTTTTAGATTTATTTTCATCAACCCCATAACCAACTGTAACAATTCCATTGGAGTTTGTTAACCAGTGTGTGGCTTCTGGACCTCTTTTATTCAATTTGAATTTACTACGAAGTTGTCCTTTAAGACCCTCACGAGATATATCCAACCTATATAAGGATGTTTTACCTTCATCCCACTTACCAACTATAAATTTATTTTTAACGTCAGGTAACGGATTAGAAAGAAAAACATCATCTAATAAATATTTATTTTCCACACCTTTTAATTCAAGTTTATCAATAATTAACTTGCTTAATAACAAACCTCTTCCTTTACCTTCAATATATGCTTCCAAGACAATTGAAGAATTATCAATCCAGTAAAAATCTTCAATACTAATTTGATCATCAAACTTGTCTTCTATTATTAAACTTTTCTTGAAAGTCTCTGTATTTAATAGAACCAGTTGAGATAAAGTACCAGTATCTTGCATTAATAAAATAAAATTTCCGTCAGGAGACAACTTTACACTATTAACTTGATAAGCCTTAAAGAATGAATTTGCAATTTTCTCAGTCTTTTTAATATGACTTTCTTCTGAAATAGTAACTAACTCATTAGAGAATGTGTAAAAACTAATAAAGACTAGTACTAAAGTCGTTAAATACTTTTTCATATCACTCCCTCCCTCCCACTTTGGTACTCTTCAAGAAGTCAATAAATGGATCTTCAGAATTCGCAGTAAAATATAAGGAGTATTTAGACATTAAGTTATCACAACAACTTTCTAGCTCTTTTATAACCTGACTACTACGATTAACATAATTATATCTAGCAGTTCCAAACTGGGCGTTAAAATCAATAATCAAGTGGCCACCATAATTTACCACCCCTTTATTTACTTTGATATCATATCCATATTCTTCAAGATTAAAATAATAACTTTTATTAATTTGTATCTTAGTCCACTTGTAATCGCCAGCTGGTAAAGTTATTAATTCAAAGTTTTCACCTATTTTTATATCTTTAACCTTGTAACTATTACCAAAGACGCTAGCTTCTTCTAAAGTTATTGATTTAGGTAACATCCCTGAAATTACTAAAGGCAAAATAACATAACCTTCATTTTCATCTAATGATTCTAAATTATCTCCAGCAAAACAGTTAAAGCTAAAAAGTATAATACAACAATTAATAAACCTCATTTCAATCCCTTGTTAGTATAATAATACGATGAAGTTTTATGCATAATGCTACAAGAGTAAAATAATACTTATATAGCAAATACTTACCTATATTTAGTAAATTTAATATACATATGCAGCAAACCTGTTATTGAAGCTCAATCTCAATAAGCACTCTATCAAACTTCAATAAACAGTCCAATATTAATTCAGCCTGAATCAAAACAAGAAAATGTAATCAGTCTTCATTCGAAGACAAGGTAACTTTGTTAGCCTCAACATCATATCGATAGTGCCCTGTGATTTGGTAATCAAACAGCATATCTTCAAGTACTGGGCCGGAGCCGATATTGTGCACTACGTAGGGCTTTTCATTGTCACCAACGCCTTGGCTAACAATGATGCCGATATGCGGGAGGTTACCGGGTAGCATCCAAGTCACAATATCACCAGAACGGTAAGATTGAGCACTCTGACTAATTGGCAGTACTTCGCCATGGCGGGTAAAGAACGTCTGTAAATTTGGTACTCTACGATGGTCAATATTGCTGTCTGGACGTGTTAACCCCCATATTCTTTTTGAGGGATATTCTGAGAAGTTTGCCAGCATATCTTCGTGAACTAATGCTTGAAGATCGACGTTCAGCTGGCGGTAGCTTCGAATAATGACATCGGTGCACACGCCAATATTGGCCGGCACATCTCCATTTGGGTAACTAATGCTGTGGTAAGCACCATCATAGCGCACACTATGCTCCGTTCTTTCTAAAGCCGCATCAACCAAGCTTGAAGCTGATGCAGCACCACAAACAGCGGATGAACAGAGCAGGAACAGTGCTAAAGTTAATCGTTCCATGACAACTCCTAGGATCTTAGGTTTTATTCATATAGACCCATGTTGCGCTATATTCCACCCAAATAGCAAACCACCAACAAAACACTAGCTCCTACTTTTAGCAACAAGAGCATTTCAGGATGACAAATGAGATCAGCATCTAAAACTTCGGCAAAAAATCTGCCCACTCCTGATTCGAAAAACCTATCACACACCACCTAAGGTGAGTTTGGCAGGATCTAATAACCGCTCAAGTTCATCACGTGAAATATTGGTCTCCTCCTCGGCAACATCGAGTACCGCTCTGCCCTCTTTATAGGCTTTTTTAGCAATTTCTGCCGCCTTGGCGTAGCCGATAATGGGGTTCAACGCTGTCACTAGAATAGGATTACGAGCCAGAGCTTTCTGTAGCTGGGCCTCATTGACCTTAAAGCTGGCTATCGCTTTATCTGCCAGTAAGTAACTGACGTTAGCCAGCAAGGTAATGCTTGATAGCAGATTATCGGCAATCATGGGCAACATGACATTAAGCTCGAAGTTTCCCGCTTGACCGCCTACTGTAATGGCGCTGTCGTTACCTATCACTTGCGCCGCAACCATGGCGGCCGCTTCTGGGATCACTGGATTAACTTTTCCAGGCATAATCGATGAGCCAGGTTGTAACGCCTCCAACTCAATCTCCCCTAAGCCTGCTAACGGCCCAGAGTTCATCCAGCGGAGATCGTTGGCTATCTTCATCATAGACACGGCGGTCGTCTTCAATTGCCCAGAGAGTGAAACGGCAATATCTTGAGTGCCTATATGGCTAAAGAAGTTATCTGCGGGTGTAAATGCAAGTCCAGTGACATTACTAAGCTGACGGCTAAACTCTGCAGCGAACTCCTTATGGGCATTAATGCCTGTACCTACTGCGGTTCCACCTTGCGCCAAGCTTTGCAGCTTTGGTCTTATTCCCTCTATCAGTTCGATATTTTGCTCAATTTGACTCGCCCAACTCAGCAAGCTCTGACTCATACGCACTGGCATTGCGTCCATCAGGTGAGTGCGGCCCGTTTTCACAAAACGATCCACTTCATTCGCTTTGCTCTTAATCACTTGCAGCAAGTGCCTAAGCCCAGGTAGTAGCTGTTTATCCAGTTCAATAGCGGCGCTGATATGGATACAGGAGGGGATAATGTCATTGCTACTTTGGCCAAAGTTAACATGGTCGTTAGCGCCTACGGCTTGCTCTGTTAGCTCGGATGCAAGTGTGGCTAATACTTCATTGGCATTCATGTTCGAGCTTGTGCCTGAGCCCGTTTGAAATACATCCACAGGGAAGTGCTGCATCATATTCTGTTCATTGAGTAACTGGTTAACCGCACCAGAGATCCCATCGGCCATCTCTAGGGGTAAAAGTCCAAGTTTTCCATTAGCTTGAGCAGCGGCAGATTTAGCCAATAATAAAGCGCGAATAAACGGCTCTGGCATCGTCTTTCCACTGATAGGGAAATTATTTACAGCCCGTTGAGTTTGAGCACCATAAAGCGCTGAAGCTGGCACCTCTAGCTCGCCCATACTGTCTTTTTCAATACGTGTTGTCATGATTATCCTATCGCTGTTGGTCATGTCTTAACTGTGTTAACTATTTACTCTAGTGAGCTAAACCCGGTTTAAAAAACTGACTGGTTACCCTTAACTCATAAAATAATTTCTCCAACTCCTGCTTTTGCTCATCGGAACCTACGAGTCTAGATAGCGCGCTCAAGGGTTTATAGATGTTATCTAAGCACCAAAGGCGCCAATGCCCCGCCAACATGTCATCAGATAGAGTATCAAGCAATAATCTATACTCTGCTACATACAAAGACCAAGCCGCCTGCTTACAAGTGCTAGCCATGGCCTCCTCCATGGAGAACCAGATTAAAACTAAACTTGGATTATCTACCTCTTCGCCGTGCCGTATCTTATGGCGCAGCACATTAATCGCAGGATCTTGATGTTCAAACTGAGGGAAACATTGGCACATAAAAACCACTTAATGAGAATAACAATTAATATCATTAAGTGGTTTTAGGCTGAATATGTCAACGATATTTACGCAACTAACTTAAGGAGACTAAGTTAAGGGAGTTAGGCTAAGGGACAGCCTGTTTATTTTACATTCTGACGAGCAAACTCGTTTAGTTCAGACACTGTTCGGATCACAATCACCTCTTTGGTATTCGACCTCTCTTGTAGCTTAGAGACAAAGTCGTCATTCCAAAACTTTGGACATAACCTCAGTACCTTATAACTCTCCAAAGTCCCTTTCAGTACCGAGCTACCATCAGGCCAGCCCTCAGGTTTGACAACAAGCCCCTTTAAAAAACGCTTAGTCACAAACCAATAACTCATTAGATAAGGCAGATCGATGTAAACCAAGGTATCGGCAGCATCTAAGCGCTGATGAAAGGAATCTATAGGTCCAAAACCATCGATGATCCAAGTTTCACCTGAGAGGATTTTTTCATGTGTTTTATCAAACATCTCCCTAGGAACTAGTTTGCCACTAGGTTCATACACTATCGAATCGAGTTGATATAAGGGTATCCCTGTCGCTAAAGCAAGCGCTTTACTCATGGTGGATTTTCCGCTGCCAGGCTTACCAAAAACGGCGATTTTCTTCATATGAGTTCCTTAAAGTGAGAATTCCCATAAGGCAGAAACAGAAAACCCACCTCTATGGGGTGGGTTCAACTGATAAAAAGCATATCAAAATCCCACCATTCCTATGGAATGATGATAATGATTTTACACAGCTTAAGATCTATTTTCATACCATCATCCTCATGGATAAGAAACTGATTGTCAACGGATGTTTATTTAATGCTAGATCCTGAAACAAGTTCAGGATGACGACTTTACAGTGACAGAATTTACAGTGTCAGCCAGATGCTAAATAAAATGTAATCAGCCTTCATTCGATGGCCTCACTCTTATGGTGTAACAATATTAAACACACCTTTTGGCTTATCCAGTAACCCAAAAAAGCTCACCAGATCTAACTTACTTCCCTCGATATCCAGCTCATCAGAGAAAAGTAGATCCGACGCGCCAGCGCTGCCGATGATGATATCGATAAAGAGTTCATGACTGATATTCAATGTCACGCTGGCATCAGCACTTTTGGGGGATTTTTTATGGTTTAACACCGCATTTTTTAGGGTTAACACATAGTTTGTATCAAGATCGGTAAAGTGAATATTTAACACCATCTCCTCACCAAACGCCTCAGGGCCTATCACACGTGATGCCATGGATTGCAGGAAGTTCTCCACCGGCGATCGCAGCAAGACCTGCTTCATCGACACCAGATCTATCCCCTTCTCAGGAGCACCGTGTCTAAGTTCATAGGCAGCAGAAAGGTACACATCACGCCAAGGAGCTGATTCAGCCTGATAACCCAATTGATCATAGGTGCTAGCCAGTAGCGCTTTCCCAGCGCTGTTATCTGGCTCGGCAAAGACCAGATGATTGAGCAACTCAGCAGCCCAGCGGTAATCTCCTGCAGAGTAAGCCTGCTGGCCATGTTGCAATACCGCATCGGCGCCTCCCATCAACTTGACATACTTCACTGCAGCACGTGTTTGTGGCAGAGGGTCAAGATTAACAGGATTAGCGTCATACCAGCCAAGGTAAGCTTGATACACAGCTTTGGCATTGTGCTTAGCCGTGCCGTAATAACCTCGATTTGAGAATGTGTTAGATAGTGAAGGTGGCATCTGGATCTGTTCGGCAATTTCGTTCGGGGTTAAACCTGCATTGAGCATGCGCACCGACTGGTCATGAATGTATTTATAGGTATCTCTCTGCTTCTCTAAAAAGTCACCTATCGCCTCCTCTCCCCATATAGGCCAGTGATGGCTACCAAAATAGACCTTCGCTTGCTTTTGACCCGTTATCGCCTCATCGATTGAGCGACTCCACTGCAGTGCATCTCTCACTTTTGCACCTCTTAAGGTGTACAGGTTGTGCATGGTCTTAGAGACTAATTCAGCTCCACAATAAGCTTGTTGCTCAGGCAGATAGAAGGTGAATTCTGCAGGAGCTTCCGAGCCAGACACAATTTGAAAATCAAACTTAACACCATCGATTACATGGGACTCATCAGTCTCAACTGAAAGCGTGGGAGCAAGGATGCCGAAGGTACCAAACGCAGGCTCTTTACCTAAGCCTGAGTCAATATGCCCCCGCTCACTCCTTGGCAAACGTTTACCATACATGTACATGGCACGGCGGGTCATAGCTGTACCAGCCATCACATTTTCACTGGTTGCCTCATGCATAAATCCAGCAGGAGCAACAATATCAACACCCGCCAACTCAGCGTTAATATCGCCTTTGAAAAGTCCCAGAGCACCGCCAAAATGGTCCATATGGCTGTGGGTGAAGACAATGGCAGAGACAGGTTTTTCACCTAGCTGCTTATTCACAAAGTCGATAGCAACAGCGGCGGTTTCTGCCGTGGTGAGAGGATCGACAACGATCCAGCCGCTTTTACCTTGGATCAACGTCATATTGGCCAGATCGAAACCGCGGATCTGGTACACCCCCTTAGTCACCTCAAACAAACCTTGGATATTATTTAGGCTAGCCTGACGCCACAAACTGGGATTAACACTCGCTGGGGCTTCCCCCTCTATAAACTGATATCCAGGATTGTTCCAGATCGTCTCTCCTTTGGATCCACTCACTTTAAGATCTGGCAAACTAGCGATAAATCCCCTATTAGCATCGGTAAAATCTTGAGTGTCATCAAAGGGAAGTTTTTCAAGCTGTTGGCGGTTAGCCTCTATGGTGTAGCTTGATGCAGGTGTAAAACCAGTTGCATCAATTTCCCCTGGCTCACCGCCTGCTATATTTGCTTTGTTATCCGGCGAACACGCCACCAGTAGTACACTCACACCGCAGGGAAGCATCAATCGACGCAGGGCTTTAAGGCGGCTCACGCCAAGTCGATAAGTAGTAGATTCTCGCATCGAAAATGAAGTTTGACCTATCGTTGTGGGGGTTCCAAGATTAAACATATGGCTAAGCTCTATTGATAACAAGTCAGCCTAACCTATTACATCTTTACAACACTCAGGTTATCATTTTTCGCCAATGACAGATCTCGAACACAGCTCAGTCCATCGAAACTAACCTGTATCCTTGCCGTTATCGGCTGTAGATGATGACAGGCGTTGTGCCCGATATTCACTAGGGCTGATGCCATACCAAAGGTGGAATGCACGGGTAAAGTTGCTCAAACAGGTATAACCTAATTTATCGGCCAACTGGGTCACGCTCAACTCGCTTTGCCCTAAATAGTAATGCGCCAACTCCTTACGTTTATCCTGTAGTAGACTCCTAAAGCTAGTTTCCTCTTTCTTCAAATAACGGCTAAGGGAGCGCTCGCTGATATTGTAGAGCTGTGCCACTTTAGCAGCAGTTGGCTCCCCGGTGACTAACATGGCATGTATCGCTTGATAGCTTTTCTCCCTCCAGCTCAACGCCTGCATCTGATCTAAGTATTGGCGTACCTGATGCTCATTTTCAGCCGCTAATTCAGGATTTGCCATCAACGTGGAGCGCTCCAACATGCCCCTATCCATCCACATGCAGTTCTCCTGCCTATCAAATGCAACTGGAGCTTTAAAGCAGTCTCTCCAAGCAGAGGAGTCCTTTGGCTCTGTGCGCATCAAGTCGACACTATGAATAAACCTGGAGTCACCAATCATCAAGTCGCCGTGATGCATCAAGGTTGAAAAAAAAGCATCGATAGCCATGTGGCTTATCTCAACCCCATCGAGTGGTGTGATCGTAAAACCAATCAGTTGTGGCGTTCGCTGTAGCTTGATTGCTGCAGAATTGCTGATGAGAGCATAGTAACTGGGGAGGCGCTCAAATGCCTGAGCGAGTGTATCTGAGGTCATCATCAAACGGCCTAATGCCCTAAAGTGCATTGGATATGCGTACTGACCGACCTTCAGTCCAAAGGAGGGCAGTTGAGTCACCGCTTCAATATCACGCCAAAAAGGGGTCATAAGATCGATAGCGACCCGAGAATCCGGTGCAGATTCTAGCTGAGACAGGGACAAACCCGCCGCTTCAAATACTGGATTAGGCTCAATGCCTGAAGCGCTTAAGGTTCGAGCAACGGCTAATGACCAAGCAGCAATCGTAGTGTACTTAGCTGATGAAGTCGCTAGCTCCCCTTGAGAGGAGTGACCATTAACCCTATCTGAAATTAACGACTTCATAGGCTAACTTGGAAGCTGACGTAACATATGAAACTCATCTTGATCCTCACCTACGATGGTAAAACCTAATCTCAGATAGAGCTCTCTAGCAGGATTGGCTTTTAATACCGTTAAAAAGATGGGCTTACCCCGGTTTACTGACCAAGCAATTACCTGATTAAGCACCATTTTACCTAAACCATATCCTTGGTGAGCTGGCGATATTTGGATCTGCATAATCTCAAATTTGTCACTCATCTCACGATACTTCAACGCGCCTACCCGCTCATTCTGGTGAATAACCAAATGGTAGCAATCAAAGTCATCATTTAGACGAGTCAAGTGCTCATCTTGAGTCAAAAATATCCCAGCTTGCTCTAAATGCTCCACCATGGTCGAAAGCCTAAGCTGCAACAAAAAGTCATGATCGACTTGCTCGGCCCTCACTATTTCAAAATCCATTCACCTCATCCCTATTCTTTATCCATGGCTTTTAGGCTATCAGCTTTGAGTTCACATTTCCTCTTTGGTTTACTTCAAGTGTAAACCCTAACAAAACAGTCGATAACAACCACTACACCATAAATTTCCAATCAAACCAGACATACAACAACAAAACCTACAATATAAAGTCAATATGCAGTCAACTTTAGTTAACGCTAAAAACCTGAATTAATTTAAAAGAGATAATTAAAACCTTGTAAGAAAAACACTAAAAACAGCAAAAAACAAAACCATAAAACCACAATAAAACAAAGCAAAAACATGAGTTAACCGTAACATTTACAAAAATTAATCTTACAAGGCAATTTATCTTCTTTACTTCAGAATCAAATGGGAATACATTCGCCAAAAAATAACCAACAGTGGGTTATTTAAGACTCAAACACCATAGACAACCAAAGCTAAATTAAAACAAGCTAAAGGAGATGATTGTGATAGATAACATCATAGAAACACACAAAAATAGCACTTTCGTCCCGGTGGCAGGGCTATCGTTTTTTGCAATAGCATCCGGATTTTTAATGAGCCTAATTCCGCTCTCATTATCTTCATTCGGTATTGATAGCTCTATGGTGCCTTGGCTTGCCAGTATCTTTTATTTAGGTCTATTAATTGGTGCTACTTGCATCGAAAGTATTGTTGCTAAAATCGGGCACAGAGTTGCATTCATTGTATTTCTCTCTGTATTGATCTCGACAATTCTTGTCATGTTAGCGATTCCCAATGCAGTCACATGGCTAATATCACGCTTTGTCGCAGGTTTCGCTGTTGCGGGTATCTTTGTTGTGGTCGAGTCTTGGTTGTTGATGGCCGACAGCGCAAAACAGAGAGCGAAACGCTTAGGGCTCTATATGACCTCGCTTTATGGCGGCAGCGCCTTAGGTCAACTTGGTATAGGACCCGTTGGAGTGAATGGATTTTTTCCATACCTTTGTGTGCTTGGCTTGCTAATGCTAGCCATTCTGCCTCCACTTCTAGTGAAAAGTGGGCAGCCAAAAAATGAGCATAACCAAAAGCTAAAATTGAGTGAGATTAAAAAGCTAAGCCGTCCAGCGATACTAGGCTGTCTAGTTTCGGGCCTATTACTCGGCCCGATATACGGTTTACTGCCTGTGTACATCACAAGCCAAGTTGATAACCCAGAGCAAACTGGAGTACTAATGGCCACCATCATTTTAGGTGGTATGTTGGTACAACCTCTTGTGAGCTTCTTATCACCTAAGGTGAGTAAGAGCTTGTTGATGGCACTATTTTGCTTATTTGGTGCACTGGCTGTATTTGGTATTTTAGAGTCGCGCTCATTTATGGTGATGGCGGTAAGTTACATGCTGTTAGGCGCCTGTAGCTTCGCTCTCTATCCTATCGCTATCACACTCGCCTGTGATGCAATATCGATGGAAAAGATAGTTTCAGCAACAGAGGTGATGTTATTAAGCTACAGCGTGGGATCGGTTCTAGGACCACTATGCGCTACCAGCTTTTCAGATTCACCTGACTCTGTGATCTTTTATCTAGGCGGCTGCTTAACAACGACCTGCCTCTATATGTTCATCAAGAGCATCGAAAAGATCCACACAGGTCAAACGCCAATTCCAGGCGCTTAACTCTCAAAAATAGGAAAGGGGGACTCTTTAGTCCCCCTTTTTTATAGCACTCCCCTGTCTTTAGCTGTTAAGCAAAACAACTGCTCTACATCGCCCAGATCAGTTGAAAATGTAGTAACTGCGCAAATCTTAGTCTCACAATTGCAACACGCAACTAAATCTAAATTTATAAATACCTGATAAATATACCAATGATTTTTGGTTCAAAACTTGCCTTATCTAAACCAAGGAAACTGCAAATTACGCTAGAAAAAAGTTTCGAATGTAATTATAAAAATGCGTATGTAAACCGTAAACAATGAGGTAGATAGATATGAGTCAGCAAGATTTTCCAGATTTTGACACATTAATGGAGATGGCAAAAAACCAGCCAGAGAAACTTGAAAATATATTCAGAGATGAGGTGAATAGTGTGATAGAGAGTGCTTCAGAGGAGCATCACCATCGCCTTAGAGGATTACAATTTCAAGTGGATGCTCAACGTATATTAGCCAAAAACCCCATGGATGCCTGTATTCGAATCTCAAAAATGATGCACAGATCTTTAGGTGATCTACATACCACACTCAATGATTTCTCCCTACAACATGATCATAGCAATCAGGTATTGAATGACCTATCAGATAAGCAGCAGGATGTGAGTGATATTCTCTACTTTGAAGGCCGTAAGCAACCAGAAGCAACATAACTGATAGTAAGGATAACACCTTAATAAAAATCATCTAAAGCTATCTGTATTCACACCAATAGATAGGTTTGGTTTCATCCTCCAATGAAACCAAACTCATCTGATTCAAGCCCTCTTTGCCCCAGCCAAATACCATTTGTAACAATTTGTTTATTTATTCCTACTTATAAGATAGTTTGGTATTGGACTAAGTACTTTCCTAGGTGATTAAAAGAATAGGAGAGTCAAATAATTAAATGGAATTATTATGAAAATCAAGATGATTTTAGCTATATGCTGTCTTTTACTCCCATGGTTATCATTTGCAGAAACCTCCCCTGAACTCACAGAGCAGGAGCAATATGAGCTGTGGGCTAACACCCTTTGGAACTCACTCGACCGACAAACCGGCGAAATCGCACTCAAAGGTAATGTCGCAAAACTGCAAGTACCCGACGACTTTTACTACCTGAACCCAGCAGATACTGAAAAAGTATTAGTAGAGATCTGGGGAAATCCTCCCGGTAATCCCTCACTCGGCATGCTTTTTCCTGCGGATACAACCCCTTTCGACGCTGAATCTTGGGGAGTAACCATAGATTATGAGCAGGAGGGTTATGTATCGGATAAAGACGCTAACGACATTGATTACAATGAACTACTGACTCAAATGAAGTCTGATACCCGAGATAACAGTAATGCCCGAGTAGAGCAAGGTTACGAGCCTATTGAGCTTGTTGGTTGGGCAGCCGCCCCCTTCTACAATGCAGAAACTCACAAACTTTATTGGGCTAAAGAGATCAAGTTTGGCAACGCTGATACCAATACTCTCAACTACAATATCCGTGTCTTAGGCCGCAAAGGAGTTTTGGTGCTCAACTTTATTGCTAGCATGGATCAAAAAGCCATTATCGACTCCAAACTAGATAATGTACTTAATATTGCAGATTTTAATGAAGGCTCACAATATGCTGATTTTGATCCCGAAATTGATGAAGTGGCAGCCTACGGCTTAGGCGCCTTAGTCGCTGGAAAAGTGGTAGCAAAAACAGGTCTCATAGCTGGGCTAATTATCTTTCTGAAGAAGTTTGGCATCTTCATAGTTTTAGGAATTGGTGCGCTGTTTAAAAAGCTTTTTAGCCGTAAAAAAAGTGAAGTTTAATACAATAACCTCCGCTCTCTATTAGTCCAGAATCACCTTAACTCCACCATGCTCATCGAATACATAACCCTAGGTATTCGATGAGCAGATCTATATACCAGTTAACGCACCCTTATTAAAAATCGACACCTCAGTACAAAACTACTTACATAAAATAAGTAGCCTTCATAATATTGGCTATAATTTGGACAGGGATTAAGACTAAATCGTTAAAAAAACAGAAATTCAAGCACTTTTGATTGGCTAAACCAACAAGGAGGTGCACAACTATTCTTTTAGAGATAAAAAACTAAGAGGCAGATACTGATGACCAAATTTTTAAAGAATTTATTTTCTTCATCGAAAAAGCAGACAACCGATAATAGCTCAAGCGAAAAGCTTAAAGAACAGAAGATGCAGGAAGCTCTCTCGGCAGCTGGCAACAAAGCCGTTGAAAATGTATTAGGTCAATCAGTAGATGCTGTGATCATGATAGATGGAAACAACAATGTGACCTTTGTCAATGATGCCGCCATCAAGATGTGGGGATACCGTAAAGAGGAGGTCATAGGTAAAAATGTCAAGATGTTGGTCCCTCAAGAGCTTCAATCTCAACATGATGGATTTGTAAATAAAAACAGGCGTACAAAAGAAGACATCATAGTAGGTACTAGCCGCGACGTGGAACTTGTTCGCAAAGATGGCTCTAAAACATGGATTAACCTAGCTCTATCCAGATTAGAAAACGAAGGAGAGATAGGCTACGTCGGCTTTGCCAGAGATATCAGCGCCCAACGCCAAGCCAATGATACCATTCAGCAGGTTCTCGAGCAGGCACTCGATGGGGTTGTCACCATAGATAGCCAGAACATCGTTACTTTTATGAACTCAGCAGCAGAAAACTTATGGGGGATCACCAGAGAGGAGGTCATAGGAAAAAACGTTAAAATGTTGGTGCCCAGTGAGATAAGAAGCAATCATGATGCACTAGTCAATGCCAACCGCAATACAGGTATCAATAAGATAGTTGGAACCAGCCGAGATCTCGACCTCATCAGGGTTGACGGTAGTACGATTCAAGCAAACCTCTCACTTTGTAAAATAGAGGTAGGTGGCAATATAGGTTACACCGCCTTTGTCCGAGATATTACTGAGGCTAAACTTGCTCAAGACGCCATAGATCAAACTTTAGAGCAAGCATTAGATAGTGTTATCTCCATCGACGAAAATAATATTGTGACTTTATTCAACAAGGCCGCAGAAGAACTCTGGGGTTATAAAAGAGAGGAAGTCATAGGCCAAAATGTAAAAATGTTAGTTCCAGTAGAACTGCAAGCAGGCCATGATGGACTGGTCAATGCCAACCGAAATACCGGCGTTAACAAGATTGTCGGTACCGTTCGAGAGGTGCCTGTTTTCTGTAAAGATGGCAGTAAAAAATGGGGCTCACTCTCCCTCTCAAAAGTCGAAGTCAGTGGACGAATCCTCTACACAGCCTTCGTCAGAGACGTCACCGAAGAGGTAGAGATGCGTGATGGCATGAATGAGATCATGGCCAACGTAGCCAAATCCAGCAATGAAATCGCAGATATCGCCAAAGTTATCGATGGGATCTCAAACCAAACCAATCTACTTGCCCTTAATGCCGCTATTGAAGCGGCGCGTGCAGGCGAACATGGCCGAGGCTTTGCAGTCGTAGCCGATGAAGTACGCCAGTTAGCTTCTCGCTCTTCAGAGTCGGTGACTGAGATCAATAAGTTGTCAGAGGAGACTCAGCGTTTCCTAAAAGATCTCGCGATAAACCTCAAACTAGATAATTCTAATTAGATACTCAAAGGCACACTTTTCCCTCCCTTAGGGAAAAGTGTGCCTATAGGCCAAACATTAGCTCAAACTTAGGTCTTCACAAACTTATAGATAAATCTGTCAGTCTTACCTCGTGTCTCTTTTTCAAACACATTCATAGAGAGATCATCATCAGGATTTCTCAGATAAAAGGCTTCCTCTACAAGCTTAAAGCCAGCCTCCTTCATCTGATACTTCACAATATTTGAATCGATTCTATGTTCAGAATTAGGGGCATCATAGCCAGATCCCTTAATCGCTTCATGATCGATAATGATAAACACACCATCATCTTTGAGTGAGTCGCGCACCTTAGCCAATGCAGCTCTATGATCCACCGCCTGTTTACGGAACTGAGTTCTCTTTCCGGTTTTCTCATCTACGTTATGAGTAAAGAAAAGGTCATGATAATTCAATGCAGTAAAGGCAATATCGAGACTCTTTGCTGGAATATCCATATCGACAATATCAACTTTATCGAAACGCGTCAGATTCGCCAATCGATCTCCCTTTGTGCGCTCATTAATACGCTTTTCGGCAAAACGCCAAATCACATTGTCGTTTTGAGCATACACTTTACCTTTAGGCCCCACAGCTTTGGAGAAGAGCTCGGAATACCAACCACCACCAGCAAACAAGTCTAAGACGTTATCGCCAGCCTCGACGCCAGAAAAATACATCACTTGCGCCGGTTTACGCGCAGCATCCCGCTCACTATCTTTTACTGGACGATCACTGCTTACTAAAATCCCGTTAAGTTCGCTTAACGACAGCGGAGCCGCATCAACAGACACTAAACTAATGCCTGCAATCAAGCCTGCCAAAATAGGTAATCTCATCATTATCCCTTACTTAGTTAGGTTGCAGTTCGGATATAAACTTTTAGCAAGTTACCAGTAAAGCCATAAAGCTGGCGATAAGGATAAACTCGCTAATTGTTACAGAGCGTTTCAACCCAAGGCCTACACCTCACGAAACAGCCAAGCTCAAATTAATTTGTAACACTCAAAATTCTGGTTTTACGCAGTTATGACTTAAATTATCTATTACCTTCACAGTCAAGGTTGCCAAGGGTTATGAAGTCACTACTTAGTCTTACTATTGCCGCTACTTTAAGTTGGATGACAAACCTATCTAGCATAAACAGCTTGCAAGCAGCGGAACTTACTATTAATTATTCCGGGCTTTCCCAAGAGCAGATCGCAACAGTTGAAACCTGGATCCATTCAGGTATCGGCTCAGTAGAGCTCACACTGTCAACCATTCCTCAAAACACCCTTACCATAGAGGTGATGGAAAAAAGTGGTGCCAGAGAGCCTGTCCCTTGGGCTCGGGTCGTTCGAAGTCGCCCCATAAGGGTCGAACTTCATATCGACACTAATGCCAAACTCGATGAGTTTATTCAAGACTGGACCTTGTATCATGAATTGTCCCATCTATATCTTCCTCTGCTTAATGTGAACTCATTTTGGCTCAATGAGGGGTTTGCGACCTATATGCAGTATCTCGTAATGCTTCGCGCGCAGATCATCACGCAAACTCAATATCTTGCACGTATGGAGAATGGCTTAAGAAGAGGGAAAAGCACGACACTTAGCCATCCGGGGAAACTCAATGAAGTCGCAGCCGATATGTGGCGACGTGGCGCCTTTAAACGTGTCTACTGGTCTGGCGCAGCTTACTTTGCTCAAATCGATCAAGCCTTAATAGCCCAAGGCTCAGATCTCACTCAGGTCATAGAACAGTATTCTCGTTGCTGTTTAAGAAAGTACAGCTCCGGCTGGCAACTCGTGAAACAACTAGACAGAATAAGTGACAGCGAGCTCTTCACCAGCCACTATCTTCAATATTCACAACGCAGAGATTTTCCATCAATCTCAAAACAAACATTACAGCAGATAAGTTTGCACTATGGCACACGAACACAACTCCAAGCACTAACTAAACGTCCTAGGCATAGTGAGAGCGATTTAAAATAGTAGTGTTACAAATAGGGCACACCACATCCCCCAAAGAGTAAAACTCGCGATAATAAACGCGCAGGTTCGTCTCAATAAGTGATTCCCTCTTATATGTTCAAATGCATGCCAGTAGCGGGCTGTAACAAAAAGAGCTGAAGAGAAATACCATGCAACTCCCTGTAATTGAAAGTGCATAATAAACAACATTAAGAGTATAAAAAGCAGTGGTTGTTGATACTGATTGTCATGACTACGACTCAGTAAAGCGACTCTTTTAGGCATGGCATCGAGATTGACAAACATCACATCCGAGTACTTCACACTTCCTTCAGCCACTAACTTGATTCTCAATAATAGAGTCAATAGCCATAAACTAGCCACCAAAATAATTAGCAGACTCACAGGAAAAAGTGGCCATAGGAGTTCTATATTTTTGTCTATCTGAGGAAGCATATTTTTGTACCTAGTTCACAAGATACAAACCAGTATATCTGAGGGGAAATTGACAAGAAGTGTCATTAGTGACACTTAAGAGGCCATTAACGACATTTAAAAGCGTCAATAATTGAAAGTGCTAGTCCAAAAAAGTCCAACTATCTGCACCATCGAAATGCCTAACTTGAATCTCAGCCATTTCAGCCCTAGGGGCCATACGAAAGTTAATCCCATATTTTGGCTCAGGCACCTTATCTGTGGTCAAATAATGAGTTAAACAGCCACACTTTTGACAATGGAAAAACTCAATGCATTCATCACCAAAACGATAAGGCTTAGCAGATGGCATACTTGTTCCCAGTGAATCAGCGCTAAAGGTCAACTGAACTTCATCGGGTTTATAATAACCCCAAAGGGCACCATAACGATGACAGATGGAGCAGTTACAGGAGGTCAATGTAGTGGGAGGTTTCGCCACCTTGATCTTCACATTACCGCAATGACACATTAATTCCATCTACTCTCCCCTCTTTGGAATTTGAACACTGGCCGCCTATACCATTATTTTCTCAAAAATATTCAATGAAGGTACACTTGATAACATTAACCTAGTGCAATAATAACAAGACTAAATACTATTAACCCCCAATATGCAGTACCAAGAATAATCCAAAGCCAATTAAATAATGTTAACTTATCATTACTTGAATAACTAACTGTTTCCAAAGCAAAATTAATTGCTTTCTGTGCCTTATACAGAGGTAACACTACCATCATAGGTATGACAAAGGTCAAGGACCAAAGCAGTATATTAGTACTATCCTCATCGATAAGATTAGAAAAAAGGGAACCTACCACAACTAAGAAGACATAAAGGGTCGCATAACCAGTTTGATGCCAACTGTATTCCCTTTCTGTTTCCTTTATATATTCAGTTATATAAACAAAAAGAGAGTGAGTAAAAAAGATAGAAAAAAAACTACGGGCCACAGGCCAAGCATCTAATTGATAGAAGTTTCTTAACGCTTGCCACTGTTTAAATGCCCAATAAAGTTGATAAAGGCCAAATGTCATGACAAACATAATACAGAACTTACTTAAGGAGACATGAAATAGTGGAGCATCCACTATTTTGCTATATTCCTCAATAATTGATTGGCCCTCGATCTCGGCTCTTACTTTCTCTGAATCAACAATATCTTCCATTAAAAGACTCCTTTTTATAACTAAACCATCCACTTAAATAAAGGTGTGTTAACCAATATGCCACATCAAATCCCTCTCCAAAAGTTAATACTTTAGTGCTCTCTTAATAAGGGGGTACGACAACTGTGTTATTCATCACGATTTTAACTCTTTATAACTTATAACATCACCGATGAATGTATATTAAAAACGCTCAACATAAGCTTGATAGCATTAAGCTTTTTTTACCCTAAAGAAACAATTTTATTCAGTCATCATTTAATTTGAGAAGTAGTATGAATAACGATAATAAAGATGTCGCATCAGGTTTAAACCGCCGTAGTTTTTTAAAAACATCTACAGGCTTAGTACTGGCAGGGGCTGGTACTATGATGTTTCCATCGGTCGCAGCAGCTAAAGCAGATGAGCTAGGACCTACCCAGTTTAGAGGTCATAATTCAGACCATAAACTGTGGAAAAAAGTGCGTAAAGAGTTTGTGCTAAACAAGCGCACAACTTACATGAACGTAGGTACATCAGGCTCTATGCCAAAGAGCATTTTAAAATCTTATGCTAAAACTAATGAGATGATCTCTGCCAATCCTTGGCAGAGCAACATTCCAACCATTGAGCTAGCTAGGCAGGTCGCGCCTGGTTTCGGGGCCGATGAGCATGAACTAGTTTTGAGCCGCAACACGACTGATGGCATGAACTCAATCATCAATGGCCTCCAGTTTGAAGAGGGGGATGTCGTTTTAACCACTCACCACGAGCATCCAGGTGCAACCATTCCACTTAAACATGTAAGTGAGCGCTACAATGTTGAAGTGGTTGAGGTTGAGATCCCTGTATATACAGGCGAAAACCAAGTATCTGAAGATGACTTTGTTAATGCATTTGCCGATGCAGTCGCAGAGTACGGTAGCCGCGTTCGTCTGATCGTTTTCTCTCATGTAACTTATACAACAGGAACCAGTTTACCTGCTAAGCGCATCTGTAAAGAAGTGGCGATCCCTAATCGTATTCCTACTTTAATCGACGGTGCCCACACCCCTGGCATGCTAAACCTGAACTTCCATGATATCGACTGTGACTTTTACTCAGGTGCGGGTCACAAATGGCAGTGTGGCCCAGGTGCAACTGGCATCTTATATATTCGCGATAACGCGCAACGCTTAGCTGAGTTTTGGAACGATCGTCCAACACCGCTTTGGTGCATCAACTCATCTTCGTCCTCTACCGCTATACAGGCTAGATTCCAGTCTATCGGCCAAGATAACTACCCAGCAAAGCAAGCCTTAGCTGACGCTTGTGCTATGTGGGAGGAGATTGGCAGAGATGTAATTGAGGAGCGAGTGCTGGATCTAAGTGAGCTTTGTAAACAGGAGTTGTTTGATACCTTCCCCTATGCAAACTTCTATGCGCCGAACATCCGTGAGCTATCAAGTGGCCTAACAACGTTTAACCCATTCTACGATCAACATGATGGCGAACTGTTAACCCAATTCCGCGATCGTCTGCATGAGGAGTATGGTTACATAGTCCGTACCACCTCTTTCTATAACAAGAAAGATGATATGCAAAAAATCCAAACCATCCGCATCTCGACTCACCTTTTCCACGATGAAGATGATGTAATTGGGTTAGTTAAAGCGATGAAACGTCTTTATCGCAACATGGCTTAATAAGGCATAACTTACATTAGATAGAAAAATGGCCTTGAGAGCTTCAAGGCCATTTTATTAGAAGTGATATCAATAAAAATTAAGCGGTCGCGACGCCTAAGCTCTCCTGCTCCATCAAGAGCTGAGTAAATGCCTCCGCAGTGACTGGACGACTAAACAGATAGCCCTGACCAAACTCACAGCCGTGGCTTTGCAGGAATTGCGCCTGCTGCTCATCCTCAATCCCCTCCGCTACCACTTTCATCTCTAGCGATTTAGCCATAGCAAGAATTGCGGTAACTAGCGCTTTATCGGACTTACTGCTTGCCATCTTATTGATAAAAGCCCGATCAATTTTCAACTTCGAAAACGAGAACTTCTGCAGATAACTTAACGCTGAATAACCAGTACCAAAATCATCAATCGACATCTCAATTCCCAGCTGTTTCAAGTAAGCCAGCATGGTCATCAATCCGCTTTCTTGATCGATTAACAGGCTCTCTGTCACCTCCATATCGAGTTTGTCAGCGGGAAGGCCTGTTTGTGCTAATACTTCAACGATCCTTGCCTGCAACTGCTCACTATAGCGAAACTGAACACTGGAGAAGTTAATCGCCATTTTTAGTGGAGTGATAGATTGCCAACTCGCTGCCTGTGAGCACGCCCGCTGCAGAACAATATCTCCCAATTTATGGATCAAGCCGTTCTTTTCAGCGAGTGGAATAAACTCATCCGGTGATACAACCCCAAGTTCACTGTCGGTCCAACGCATCAATGCCTCAGCACCAATAATCTTACGACTCGCCAAGTCTAAAATGGGCTGATAGTAGATCTCAATATCATCCAAACTTATCGCTTGGTGCAGACGGACATTTAAGGTCAACTTACGCTGAATATCTTGGTTCATACTGTCGTTATAAAAACTAAAACCGTTACGCCCTGCATCCTTGGCTCGATAGAGAGAGGTATCCGCCTTCTTAAGCAGTGTCGCAGCCGTGTCACCATCTTGTGGATAGATAGACATACCAATACTGGTTGAGACAAAAAACTCCTGCCCTTCAATCTTAAATGCCTGTTCAAATAGCGTCAGTATTGAACTCGCCAACATCTTTGCCATATTTTGATGGGGCAGCTCAGGAATAATGATAAGAAACTCATCTCCACCAAACCTCGCCACAGTATCGGTATTACGTACTGAGTTTAATAGGCGCTTACTGGTGAGTTTTAACAGCTCATCTCCCGCATGATGCCCTACGGTATCATTGACCTGTTTAAAATTATCCAGATCGAGGAACATCACTAACACCTTAGTGTTATTAACCTGAGCAGACTCAATGGACTGAGCAAGCCGACTCATACTGTGCGTTCGATTAGCAAGACCTGTCAGTTCATCATGGGTCGCTTGATAGGCAAGCTTGTTCTCTGAGGCTTTACGCTTATCAACCTCCTCAAGTAACAGGACATTCTGATTGGTTAATTTCTGCTGCTGCTCAGAGACAGAAGCAACCTGAGTCTGAAGTACCAGGTTAGTATTATTCACCCTCATCAGATACAACAAACCTAACATCACAGGTAGGGCAAGCAGAGAGATCCCCGCAATAAACCAAGCAGATGTGAAGATATCCTGCTCATTAACAGGCTCAAACCAACTGGTCAGTTTAAAGGGCGTGCCTGAAACCTCTTTCTCAAAATAGATATTATGGGATGAAATATTATCGTGACTTTGTGCCTTTCCAGGATTAAACGCTGTACTGGCCCTAAATGGCTCGGTAGGCGTAAATTTCAAGATAGGATTCAGCCCAGTCAAAGGTTTAAGTGAATCCCAGACCAAGATCTCCCCAAGTGGCGTAACTAACTTCAAACAGCTGCCATTACTTTTATGTTCTTGAGTTGAAAGCTGATGAATAACGACATTATTATCTATCTCGGCAATCAGTATTCCTGCAGGTTTATCTTGATGATATATCGTGTGCAGCAAAGTAATAACCGGCCCCTCTGGGGTCGATAACATCAATATCTTAGTGCCCACCTTCTCCATCGCAGCCATGGGGATCTGACTCATATCAAAGGGAGAATCTAGCTCGGTATCGGCAATCACCGTTTTACCGAACCCCACAACGAGAAGCCTTCGATAGATTTGATGGTTATCAATCTTGCTTGTTTGAGCAAAGCTATTGATGGTTTGTCTAAGATTAAACAGGCTGGAACCTAGTCCGTACTGCATCGACATACCAGCCGCAAGATTGGAAAAATAGGCACTTATTGCCCTATTATTGGCAAGATTACCAATACTCTCCTGACTCACATCGAAGAAGAAACTTAAATTATCAGTGTAATTACTGATCTTTAAATCTAATGCGTTATTCTGTGACTCTTTTAGCCTGCTTTGACCTAGGTTTGTCACGGTCAAAATTAAAAATAGATAAGCGGTTAGAAGGATGCCAGCAACGATAATGGCAGTTTTACTGTTAAACCATTTCTTTATGTTCATAGATCTACTGCGATGTTATCGCCTGAGAAAAGTAATTGTTGTAATAGTGGAAAGCACTTGGATAGTATTTTTTCACCAGTTCGTTAAAGCTACCATCAGCCCTGATCTGCTTTAAATATTGATTAAACGCCTTCCTTAACTTGGGAGAATCTTTACGAAACCCCATAGCCATTCTCTGCTCTTCAGAGATGGGTCCTATCACTTTAATTTCACTTGGCCACTTCTCCAGTGCAATCAAGGAGTCAGCAACATCTAATAGCGTGGTTTCAGCTTCATCATTCAACATAGCTGGCACCATCTCATTAAGTTGCAACTGCTTGGTCGGCAATATCACATTAGCTTGAGTGAGATAAAGATCATATAGATCTGGATCTAAGCATGACTGCTTCATTGCCAATACATCACGCCCTTTAATCAAAGACTTAACCGCGATAATATCCTCAGTGAGTGAACCACTGGGTTTGATCGGTATTAAATCTGAACTGGTTCTGGCAATTAACCATACTGCAGAGGGAAAGTAATCATCGGAAAAATCAATGATCTCTTTGCGCCAATCTAAAATCGTCACACCATGAGCCATCACATCACCTTCAATGAGCTGAGGTGAAGAGTACACGACTTTGTTGTCGACAAACTGGCCATTTACTCCTGTTAACTTGCCGAAAACCGTTGTCCAAGTAGCAGGAATGAATTGGTAATCTACCCCTAGATATTTTGCAAAATTTTGCATCAACTCAATGTCTAGACCACTATGAGTAACCTTGTTTCCTTCGGTGTACTTAGCCACAAAGTTGGCATACGGCACACCAATGTGTCGAAGTACTCCTTCAGCTTTAATCTCATCAAGATCACGCGCTAAAAGTTGACCCGAACTGCCAATCAAGAAGATCATCAACAGGTACTTTGTGATTAACTTAGATTGAGCAAAAAATCGCATTATAAATATCTCTTTGTTTATTTAAACCACCGAACAGATTTCGCACGCAGTATACATTTCAAGCTCGTATTTACAACGATATCTCTTCTCGTTTTCGACATTTAAAGTAGAAAAATCAGGAACAAAAACTCAGCAAAGGTGATGACCTCTAAAGCAACAAATTCAGCTTCACAATCTGAAATAAAAATGCAACAACCTCGTTCATTGTCACACTTTTAATTAACCTATTACCCGATCTGTTATACAGATAATTTATGAGTTCAAAATTAATGTAAAAACAGTCGGTATTAAAAATAGATAAAAGGGGAGTGTAGTTACTCTGGACTTTGGCATAGCAGAGCGGAATGGTATAAAGAAAACAAGATTAAGAGGTCTGCTTGATAACAGTCACTTTCTCAATAATAAGCGTTTCTTGGGGTACATCATCATGACCAGCTTTCGAGCAGGTCTTTACCTTCGCCATCCTGTTAACCACATCCATCCCTGAGGTCACTCTACCAAAAACAGCATAGCCCCACCCCTGATTAGTCGTCGCAGTGTGATCTAGGAAGGCGTTATCAGCCAAATTGATGAAAAACTCTCCAGTGGCCGAGTGAGGCGCATCGGTTCGTGCCATCGCCAGCGTACCAATCGTATTTTTTAAACCTCGATTGGCCTCATTAACAATTGCAGCCCGAGTCGGCTTCTCATGCATCTGGGCAGTATAACCGCCACCTTGCACCATAAACCCTTTGATCACCCGATGGAAAATGGTGCCTTCATAAAAGCCATCTTCGCAGTACCTCAAAAAGTTCTTAGATTATACCAATCAATATAAAGATGTGATCGCTCAGCGAGAATTTAGCGCTTCTGAGGCAAGACAACGAGTGAAGAGCATAGTTGTTCTACGTTTAAGCTCGTTAACGCAGAATCAGAACCGCTAAAACTCGCCTGTAAGGAGTGTTTTTGGCTGCCTACTTCTGCGTTGAATAAACTCACAAGGGAATAACCATTCCATCATCCATTCGCCTTGAACTAGTTTGCCAAAAAAACTCTGAGTAGCTCACTTATCTATACTGATTGGTATAACTGGCGCACGCTCAAAATCGAGTGTTATCTCAATCTTGCCTAAGTTAGTCGTAAAAATGATCATAAAAACTCGTTTATCTTATCTCGACCGCTAAAGATCTATGTGGAAAATAGGGACTAAGTATACCTGATAAAAGCGTATGATAGTCACCATAGACATTACTGACATCAGCGACTCAAAGCATGGGAAAAATAGCCATAGTACTAGGTGCAACAGGCGTTGTGGGGCGAGCATTAGTTAACCACTTAGCCCTTAACAACCAAATAGAGGAGGTCATCGCCTTAACTCGCAGACCTGTTGACTACAACCTAGACAAGGTAACAAATAAAGTGGTTGATTTCGAACAGCTCGAGGAGTTTGCCAACGCTTTTAAAGGCGATATTTTTTTCTCCGGCTTATACCAATCAATATAAAGATTTGATCGCTCAGCGAGAATTTAGCGGTTCTGAGGCAAGGCAACGAGTGAAGAGCATAGTTATTCTACGGTTAAGCTCGTTAACGCAGAATCAGCACCGCTAAAACTCGCCTGTAAGGAGTGTTTTTGGCTGCCTACTTCTTCGTTGAATGAACTCACAAGGGAACAACCATTCTATCATCCATTCGCCTTGAATTAGTTTGCCAAAAGACGCTCTGAGTAGATCAACTTCTTATACTGATTGGTATTAAATACCACCTTAAAACTTGCAGGCTCAATCAAGCAGCAACGGCAAGTGGACGTCGAATATCAGTATCGAGCAGCAAAGCTGGCCTTGTCTGGTGGCGTAAACCAGTATCTATTGGTTTCATCCAGCGGCGCAAATCCTGACAGTAATGGCAGCTATTTGAAGATGAAAGGTGAACTTGAGGCCAAAGTCATAGCGCTTAACTTCCCTCAAACCAGCATCATTCAGCCCTCACTGCTCTTAGGTGAACGCGCAGATTTTCGCTTAGGTGAGAAGCTCGCAAGCACCCTACTGCCTGTTATATGTAAACTGCCAGCACTCAGTAAATATCGCCCAATTACAGGCGAACAGGTCGCCTCAAAAATGTGCCATATCGCACTACACCAAACTGCTCATAACAAGCTGCAATATTACCGACTCGATGAGCTATTTAATCTAAATTGAAAGTTAACTCTCACGATTAGTGGTGATATTCACTTTTTGGTGCTCCGCGACTAAGCTCGCAAGTTCATCCTGCTTCGCCGTGATTTGGGAACTGTCTAGAGCGAGTTGCTTTCCCAGTTCACGGGGCAGTTTCATCGGATACTGGCAGCTACCACACACCAATAAGTAATCTGGGGTAAAACGCCAAATGGTAATAAAAAATAGCGAAGCGAGTTCGGTTTCTTTATACAAAACCCACTCTCGATTCACACCACAAAATGAGCAGTGACAACTTATTGGTGGTTCTATTGGCTCATATTTCTTATCCATGCCAGCAAGAAAAAACATCCCTTCCCTCCATCTAATCTCTCTAATAGGACAGCTTATTGTGTATAGAGAGATATGAAAAGACTTTAAATATCTAACTTACCAAGGAGCCTGGCAATCGATAAACCATCATAAAGATACAGTCTACCTCCTTAATTCGCCCTCTCATCATATTGCCCCTTTGGATTTTAGCTCTAGATAAAATGAGAAAAACTACGATTAATTTACCAATATTTATATTCCAATTGATAAATAAGCACTATTAACAAGCCAAATGTAAATAACTTTAGATATTATAGGTAACATGCTTTAATGTGTTCTGTTACAAAAAAATATTAACATACCAAAATAGGGATAGTCCTTGTCATTACCTGAATTCAAAATGACCCAACTACGCCACTTTATTTGGGTTGCAGAGTTAAAAGGCTTTCATGCTGCAGCAAAGAAAGCATGCCGAACTCAGCCTGCAATTTCATTATCAATTCGAGAACTGGAAAACAAGTTAGACACAGCCCTTTTTGAAAAGGAGAATACCAAGAGTACAATATTAACTCCTTTCGGAAAATATTTTTTACCTAAAGCAAAAGAGCTTATTTTTCATCATGATAATCTAGCTCTTGATATGGAGTTAATGTGTGAGCATAAAACCGGGCATTTGCGCCTTGCTTCTGTTCCCTCTATTTCCAGTCGAATGTTACCCGACTTACTATCAAAATTTATTAATGATGTTCCAGAACTTCAGATAAGTTTGTACGATGATAATTCGGAGGCCGTGTTGAAAAAAATTGAAAAACAGCAAGTCGATATTGGTATATCTAGCTTACCCTATAAAAATGAGCATACTGATATTAGATTTACGCCAATATGGAAAGATCAACTCGGAGTTGTATGCCATAAAAACAATCCCCTTGTAAAAAAAACTGAGCTGCACTGGAGAGAACTGCGTAAGCTACAGTTGATTAGAAATGGAACTTCACGCCTACTAGAAGACACGGAAGCAAAACCTTTACTAAATGACTCACAGTTATTCATCTCTACTATGATCTCATTAATTGCAATGCTAGAAGCTGGACTTGGGATCACCACATTGCCTTGGTTCGCCTTCCCTGAGAATAACAAAAAACTACGATTTATCCCGCTTAAAACTCCTACTGTGATGCGTCAAACTGGGATCGTTCAGCTCAAAAATAAATCCTTATCTCCTGCAGCATCGGCTCTAAAAAACTTCATTATAAAAAACATAAATTAATAATCTTCCTTGCATAAAATTAATACCTTAAAAATACTAACTTATAATAAAGTATAATATATATTTGATAGTATAATTACGTTCTTACGCCAGTTAAAAACCACATTTATTAAATTCAAACCTCATATTACCCACACTGTTTGATGAGTAAAACTTATTCAACAATAAGTTTATCTTCAACCAGTCACTATTTACCATTAATAACAACCACCTATAACAAAAGTATCTTTATTTAAAAATATAACCACTCTATATCAATAAATAAAATAAGAGAGTAGTGTAATTAACAGCAAGCTTGCATCTTCATCATTATATTTATTTAAAACACTGTTTTCCGGTGGGGTTAATTGTCACATATACCCGTTACCACTCGGTAAAATATCCAGTTTACATTTAGAATAAGGGTTTATAGATGTTTATACTTTCAAAAAAAATGAAACTATCTCTGGTAGCCATATCGATATTAAATATTCAGAGTGCTTGGGCAAATTCCTATATGCCTCTTGATAGTAACCTTCAAGAAAGTGACTTGAAAAATATAATTAAAACACTAAACACAAAAGAAGCAGACTCAAACTACAAACTGCTATCCCTTACACAAGATATAGAGTTTAACTTTGGAGAGATCACCGAAGAGGGATATCAGAATGCTAAGGCTATATATCACGATGGAAAAATCACGATAAATCCTAATAGAATTAATGATAAAACAGATCTACGCTCAGTAATCATTCATGAAAGTGTACATGCTTTACATCCTGAGCTAACAGAAAACGAAGTTGATATTTTTGCGACAAACTACGCGTTACAAAATAATACCATTTATCACCATCAATACTCGGTAGATCCCATCACTGGCGATGCATTTCGACCGAGTATTCCAAATCCATTTCAAAATAACTTAATTAGGGGGCTCTGTCGTGCTGGTGCAGGTACAGCATTAAGCGCCGCAGGATCATTTGGCCTCATCGGCTTGGGGCAGGATGTTTATAACCATGTCATTGGAGGTTCATCATTAAGTCAGGAGCTATTTAATGCCGCTCAGGGAACTGCTGTACCATTAGCTTGGGCCTTTTTCGATTACACTTTACAAAGAGCCCAGTGGACTCATGGATTCCCAGGTAGCCATGCTGGTGATGGTCAAAGAATCAACGATGCTCTTCGAGCGATGCCCAGAGTCGGCAACATACTTGCAGATACACTGAACTTAGGCCACTTAACCCAAAGAACCTTAAGAGAAGAGCTAGGCCTATTGATGTTTGTCGGTGCCATTGGCACCAATGCCATGATTCAAAAAGTAGCAGATGCAAATAACGCCTCAGCAGCGGCTTGGCCATTGAAAGTCGCTGATACCGCTATATGGGGTGGACTAAATGGCATGGTCGGTGAATTTGCTCGCTATGCTGACGGCGGCACTTACATCTCACTGCCGACTTCGCATCCAGGCTCTCTTATGCCCTACTTAGGTGGACAAAAATGGGCGTTACTATCTAGCTCTATTAACTGTGGTTTGGGGGCATATTTAGGCAACCAAGCTTATGGTTCCTATGCTAAATGGCATCCAGTACCTGCAAATGCCACGACTTCCGAATACGCGAGCAGTTCATATGGTGCAGCAGCCGCGTATATGGGGACTTGGATAGCAACAGATGGTTTATTCAAATACTTCCAATATGCCACAGCCGCAGGTGTTGCAGGCTTCAAAGATGTCGATTGGAATCAAGTTAGGTTGGACGGTATTGAAAGAATTACCACAGCCTTCAGCAGCCAATACGCAGCAGAAAATATTCCAGAAGATCTCGAGTTAGGTTCAATACCAGAAGTATCAACACATATGCGTCGCCGTAGAGACGCGACTCTCAATGCACGTACCGCAAGAACAAGAAGAATGTTCGATGAACTAAAGATCACCAAAAGCGAAGCTATTGCCGCATGGGAACGGGTGATTCAACCACCACTGACGCTAAACAACTTCCAGAAAGTCGATATGGTAAGGCTTAAGCAAGATACGGCGTTCAAAAAAGATCTAAATGGTTTCAACCCTTCCGTTATCCTAGGGAGCAACCCTACACTCAACACGCTTAAAAATAAGGAGTTGGCTCATATAACAAAAGAAGTTGCAACGATTTCAAATGTGATCACACGTAATGACTACACCGATTGGAGACAGTGGTGGAACTACAGCTCTTGGGCACATGGTTGCATAAAAGATGGTGTCATTGAATACGGCCAGTGGTTATCGGATGGCGGTAATATTGATGCCCGTGATTGTGGCTTCGCTACCTATGGAAACGGTATCAACCAAGCGATACGCTTCAATGATGGTTCTGTAGCAATAGGGATCAATGGTAGAACGATTAACTCACTCGAAAACTGGACCATTGGGGCTGTTGGCGGCACAGATTGGAGTGGATATAACGGTTATGCCTTCTTCGATCCTCAAGGACGACCTGCAGCAATGGCCATTAGTAATACAAATTGGGCCGCTTACGGTGCTGGTTTCAGTTTCATCTACAAAAATGGCAAGTGGGAATCTAGAGCTCAGGACAATTGGATCGGAGAGTTTTCAAATAGTAACTCACTTGATTCAAATGCATTTCGTTTTAGGTTCCCTCAATAACCTTAAGCTGAATACTTAGTAAAACAATTTATAGAGAGGCTCTACGAGCCTCTCTACTTATCTCTCAATGACCTATCATCTCCAAGCTAGAGAGCACAAAAATTCGATTGAACGCGTTGATAACTCCCACCTGCTAACTTACTAGTTACTGTACCCAGTGGATAATCTCGTTAGCACCTTTTACTGCAAACTGCCTTTTAATTAAACTTCCTGATGAATCGAAAAGTAGCAGCTCGGCGGGGCCCGCTCGATGAGTAGCGATCAACTGCTCTCCTTCTGGAGTGCCCACTCGGGCGAGAAGAAGGTGAACATTTTCACCAAGATGCACTCGAGCTTCATTCATCTGCTCTGTCTGAGTATGGCTCACAGCCAGATTAGGATCATAGACAAACACCAAGGCTGGCTTGCCAGTACCTATCTCTTCGTGGGTGGCTTTAAACCCCTTTGGCATCATCATTAGCAGCCCTAAAAAAAGCACCACTATGGATAGGACGACACCAAAAGCGATCCAAGGCTTTTTACGACTCGAGTTTGAACTAAGGTTATCCATGACGACACAGCCCTTTTTACTGTTAAATGACGTAATCTAGCCAGTAATTATAATCAAGATACCTGAGGCTAATATTAAATCCTTCAACATAAAGCAGCCGATACCAATATTAACGAAGAACAAAAGTGTACATTATGCTTTTTTCTCTTTTGTCATAGCTCTTTAGGCTCTGCTTCGCTACTTCTAAAGTCTAAAAATCTGCTAGATGAAGAAAAAGATAATATTCAGCGCAATAAGCAACGCCTATAACGCGAGCTTGGCAAAACAACTAGATTTGCAACATTGATCACACCAGTAGAAGCGCTATACAATGCAGCAAAATTTATGTGTTGCTAATGATTTAAGGTGGTACTCGCTTTGCTTAACCAACGCTTTCAAGATGTCAGTCTTAAAGGGGATATATTTGGTGGTGTCACTACCGCCATTATTTCATTACCACTGGCGCTCGCCTTTGGTGTGGCATCTGGAGCGGGTGCAGAAGCGGGGTTATGGGGCGCCATTTTAGTTGGTTTTTTCGCCTCATTATTTGGCGGTTCTTCGACACTCATTTCAGAACCGACTGGCCCTATGACTGTGATCATGACGGCCATTTTGACCACCATGGTGGCCAAATATCCAGAATCTGGTGTCGCCATCTCATTCACTATTGTGATGATGGCAGGGGCATTCCAATTTTTACTGGGCATGCTCAAATTAGGTAAATACGTCACACTGATGCCCTATAGTGTGGTATCTGGTTTTATGTCAGGCATTGGCATCATTTTAATCATCTTACAGTTGTCACCGCTTTTAGGTCATGCTGCGCCTGCAGGTGGGGTGATGGGCACACTTAGCGCACTACCAGAAACCTTACTCAACCTTGACTTTAAAGAGCTTTTCTTAGGAATATTAACCTTAGTCACCCTGTTTTTATTTCCGCAAAAATACCGCAAATACGTGCCAGCGCAGCTGGTAGCATTAATAAGTGTGACGTTATTGTCAGTCATCATTTTTGAGAGTGACAGCATCCGCCGAATTGGCGAAATTCCAGCAGGCCTCCCCTCTTTAGTTATCCCACATATTAATAGTGAAATTTTCACAACCATGATTATCGACGCCATAGTGCTCGGCACATTGGGTTGTATTGATACCTTGCTTACTGCCGTGATTGGTGACTCATTAACACGTAAAGAGCACGACTCAGATACCGAGCTACGCGGTCAAGGCTTAGCAAACATGTTAGCAGGTTTGTTTGGCGCGCTACCTGGTGCAGGTGCCACCATGGGAACAGTCACTAACATCCAAGTGGGGGCGCGATCGCCAGTCTCAGGCATCACTCGCGCACTCGTACTGGCCTTAGTGGTATTAGTGGCCGGTGGATTAACCGAACCCATTCCAATGGCAGTTCTGGCTGGTATTGCTATGTATGTAGGCTTTAATATTTTGGATTGGAGTTTTATTCAACGCGCTCATAAAGTCAGTGTTGCTGGCATGGCAATCATGTATGGCGTCATGCTGCTTACGGTATTTGTCGACCTGATTGTCGCAGTGGGTTTAGGGGTGTTTATTTCAAACATCATTATTATTGAACGTCTTAGCCGCGAACAAGCTCGTCAAGTCAAAGCCATCAGCGATGCAGACCAAGACACAGTACCACTGACCCAAAGTGAGAGCGATCTACTGGATCAAGCTAAAGGCAAAGTGCTGTTCTTTTACTTGTCTGGCCCCATGATTTTCAGTGTTTCAAAAGCGATATCTCGTCAGCATAATAGCATCAGTGAATATGAGGCGATGATTTTAGATTTAACAGACGTGCCTATGATAGATGTCACGGTGGGCTTAGCATTAGAAAATGCCATCAAAGATGCACAAGACACAAATTGTGAAGTATTTTTATTGTGTCCAAACCAACAAACGCAAAAGCAGTTAAATAAATTCCATGTGATTGACTCGCTACCACAGCAGAACATCTTCTTATTCCGCTATGAAGCATTACAAGCTGCACTTAACCACGTGGGGCCGAGTCAACAACCTCAGTCCTAAGAAAATAATACAGACCAATTTCGCGATTAAAAAAGCCCCGACACCTTGAGATATCGGGGCTTTATACCAATCACTATAAAGGTAAATGCTGACGGTTAAGCCAAAAGTGCGCATTACTCCAGCGATTTTCAAGGTGATAAACATGGCTGCGATTACGTTGATAATCGCCATACTGGCTCTTTACCTGCTGTGAAAACCTTAACTGGCTATTTTCCCTATTTTCAAACCAGCTCAACACCTTTTCACCTGCCTGCAGCCCGTGACTAAGCCCCTTATATATCCCCTGAGCCGCAATCGGATCAAAACTCGCAACCGCATCACCAATCGCCATCCAATTACAGCCCTCTGCTGCTGGTAGAACACCAGAGCGAATACAATAAGTGTGATAAGTGGATTGCTCTAGATCCAGCTTGGCAAGGCTAGGCCCTATGAGCGTGGTGCTTTGCAGTAGATCATTAAATCCCTGAAACTCAGCTTCTCTAAGAGTGGCGAGATGCTTTTTCTCGGTCACGACCATGCTCACCACTTTTTCCGCTGGCAGGAGTGCGTGATAGCACCAGCCGTGCTCAAAGGCCTCTAACTGGATCTGTTTCGAGCCTCTACCATGGGCTAAAGTAGAAAAACGTACGGTGGCAAAAAGCTCATCATCGACAGATTTATTAATATCCAACTTCCCAGCAAAACTGGCAGTTGACCCAGTGGCATCGATAACAAACCTCGCCTGAACATTACACTCTTTATCTTCCGACTTTTTAACTAAACGTAGAATGAATCCTTCCGACTCATCACTATGTTTTTGCGCATCGATAAAGCGCGTAGACCAAGATATTTGAGCACCACATAACTCAGCCCTATCGGCTAACATTTTATCAAAAGCTTGACGATTGAGGCGCCAAGCCGGTCCCTGAGGATTGACAATAAAATCATTATAGCCAGGTGTATCACGCCCCCAAACCGAGGCGTACCCAGGACAAGTCTGATGGCCACCACGATAAAACTCCTTAGCAACCCCTAGCTGTTTTAATAGCAGCACAGTCTCAGGAGGACAGTTTTCACCGACTCTAACTTCCCCTTTATTCTGCCTATCTACCAGCAGGACCGATGCATTAGTCTTAGTTCGAATAGCGATGGCCGCCGCCAAACCAGCGGGGCCACCTCCCAAGATAACCACATCATATTTTGTATTTATCATGAGGCTACCAGCTCTATTTATGTGAACACTTTCGCTTTGCTTTTGGTTGATTAGCATTAAATGGCCATGCTGGTACCGGATCCGTTGCATCACCAGATCTGCTAAGTTGGCTCTGCACTTCAAGGTAGAGCTCAGAAGAGAACTTTTGTGTACCTATCTCCACGTTAGAGCCCTGAATAATGAAGCCTATCTTATGCCAGTCATTAACTGACTGTAATGGATCTTGAAAGGTGGCTGCCGCGGCAGGGTTTATCGCGTAGGTTCCCGGTCCTCGAATAGACCACTGCTGTTTCGGCAGTACATTATTAAACACCTCCTCTGCAACATAGACCGCATCAGGACGCTGTGCAGGCCATGACCAGTACAAGGTCGATTCTGCGCCGTTGCTTTTATTCACCCCATCGGTATTAATTGCTGTGGCGTGAATAGAGCAAGAGTTGTAATCCGTCTGCCAAGGGGTTGCCATGAACTTAGAGATATCACCTGGTTGCAGCCCATCTCTCATGTCGTGCAGAGGGATCCAGCCACTAGTGAGATAGGGGATATCTTTCTGTAGATTGTTATACCCTAATACTGCAGCATCATGTTTGATTCGAAATGGTCCAGAACCTGACTCTTTCCAATCCTGAATATAGATCTCCCTATCCATAATGGTATAGCTCACCTCAATACCCGGCACGTAGCGACCACCAAGACAGTTTGCCATTGACGCCATATCAATTCGCTCACCGGCAGAGAGCTTACTCTCGTCCCCTTTAGTGAACTGGCCTTTACTCCACTGCTCCAACATAAAGTACTGAGTTTTAGTGACCGTCATAAAGGACGTCCCTGCGGCACCTAAAGATAGAGGCATCAATGGGGCACCTATATTTGTTTCATCCTTATTGGGGTTCCTCACAAAATTGAGCGCCGCCATAATGGTTTCATTTGGGTCGTTCTGCTCTGTAATATTCATGACAGCACTGTGAGCATGCAATGCCATAGGTGGCAAGTTAGCAGTCCAACGCTGCAGATCGCAGGCGATAAAAATAGGTTTAATATCTTCGGCAAAGTTTGGCTTGTAACTCTCTTTATAACTGCCTTCTGACTCACCACTTTTTTTGCAGTAGAGGTTATCTTGTAAGCTTAAATCTCTCACAAACATGTCATAAACATCATCCCACACTGAGACAACATTACGTATCTGCGGCGCATAAGCGGGATCCCCACAGACTACCCAGGCACCGAACGCCTCTTCGGTGCTACCATCATCAAAGACAAGCGTGACATTAACGGGACCGTCGGCGGCAGAATCAAACCAGCCAACATTATTAAGATCGCCAGTCATCTGTATCGGCACACCATACTCATCATATTGGCCCACTGCATTACCTGTACTAGGCAAAACCAGCAAACGCCCCTGATCATCGGTGAGCATCTCACCTAAGGTATTTAATGGACCATTAGGCTCATAAAGCTCATCATTATAATCTTCAGGAAAGCGGATCGGATAATTAGGTAGCGGCTCTATCTGGGCACAGCCTTTGACACACGAAGCTTTTGTGCAGCGACTAAAACTGGCCGTTTCATTGCTTGAGGCACGAATAGCCCTTGGTCCGGCATCAATCATCAAGACATTAAGTCGTGAAGGGTCATCTATCTCCCCATGCACTTCAGGGTTACGCAACTGCGGAACTTTGCCATCGGCATAAGCCTTAATTCCCTTGTTATTAACCACGTTATAGACCGCAGCCTTTTTATTGGCTAGGTGACTTGACCAGACTAGGTCTGTCACTGTGCGGCCATCAGGTAACTTGGTACCGATAGTTACCTCAATATCAGCCCCTTTACTGTCTTTAAGGCCGTTGTTATCGGGGTAAGTGGCCTCACTCTGTTTTTCGTAGGCATAGATACGAAAACGGGCAGCTTGCTTCTTTAAGTTACCGTCTTCATCACGCAGATCTTTACTGGTGATAGGCGTGTTATCAGTTCCCTCTTTAATAGGAAGACCACCGGTTACATTGCTCTCCTTTTGAGGCAGTCCAGCACTGGTTTCGGGCGAAAGAATATACTCCTCACTGGTACCAAAGCGAGCAAAATTAACGGTTGGGTGTACCCTAAATACGATATTGTTCATTGCAGCCTCCCTTAAAGTTGATTAGTTTTGCTGTACTTAGGTGTGACCCCATGTTTCCAGCAGTTAGTAATAGCAGCACCTACGCCAGCCATTACAGGGAAGAAGTTTTGCGGATTATCACCATTAAACAGAGCTTGAAGTAGTTTGGTTAATTCACCAAATTGCTGAATAAGGATCTGCTCTAATTTTTTATCCTCCTCTGTATAGTCACAGGGATCTTTAACAGAATAGGTTTCAGGGAGTTTGCCGCTCTCTTTGATCTGCCTAAACTTTTCAAAGTGATCAATCTCAGGCTCTATGTCGTCGGCTGTATTTTGAAATACTACCGGTACCTCTATGCCATCTTTACACTGTCCCTCCCCTTGGTCGGTAATAAGCTCAATTAACAGATCCACTTGATTAATACCTAACTCTCCAGACTCAGTGATCGTCATATTAGGCATGTTGCGATAAAATGCAGAGAAGGCATCCACCTGCCTTACTCCGCCTTTTATGTCACTCTTTAACGCCTTAGCTCCAAAACTCAGCGCTCGATAAAATGCGCCAATACTGCTGTATTGATCAATTATCGTCTCTAGAATCAGCTCCTCATCTGTTACCCCATAATCTGGCAACTCCACTAGGCACATCCCATTAACGCGCTCAACATCAAGTGGCCCAATATCAAAACTATGGTTCATATATGGCTCAGTAATTGATGAAGGGTTAAAGCTCATGTTGAGGTGTGGAATTTTGTTCTTTTCATAAGTTGGAGGTGTAATTTTTGGTGACAACCCATATGCGTTAGCAATATTAGCTGCACTCTGCAGGTGCAACATCTCTTGATTAATAACAGTTCTAATAAGCTGATATGCGTCCGAGCTACGATCTTTAATCGAGTACATGGCTGACATGTAATAGGGGATAGTCCAAAGCTCTAAATCTACAGCACCTTGTAAGTGAGTATTAAAGTGTGCTGTAGCCCAATCTAAGTGTTCTTGTTTCATGAGACTCCATCTCTATATTTAAGGACACTAAAAAAGCACGACTTATCATTTATAATCCAATACCATTTACAACAAGCTTTAATACTTAAATGAGATCTAAGTTCAAACTCTCTCAGCGCCACTGATAGCGGTGTAAAAATACTAGAGCCCCTAGGATCAAAAAAGTATTACATCGCATTACACCCAAGATCTGTTTATGAACAAAACCACACACTTGTTACTCCTAACACTTACCTGTACGACTTGAATTCAGGTTATCCTCCACTAAAAAACCGACACAGACACAGCCGCATCAGAGTTAAAAACTTGTTAACGGCGAGCCTAAAGGTATAATTCGCTACAAAACAGAACTAATTTAGAATTCATTAAAAAATACAACGATAGAAATGAGGTAGCTTTGAAAACAGAAACTAAAAAAAACATCACTCATTTCTCACTGATATTTATGGCATTTATGTTGTTACAACCGATAATGTCATTGCTGTTTCAACTACCTCAATCTCTTTATGTCTTCAAGGCTATTGGTGAAACATTCGAAATTAACAGCTTAGATAGTTACGGCAGAGAGATCGCAATTATTACCAACCTCAGCGCCATAATCCTTATCTATCCCCTTAAAACTCGAAAGCTAGGTCTCAAGTTAGCAGCCATACTCTTTAGTGTCGCTATCATTGGTCATGGCATAATAGGAGTACAACTGCCGACTTATGGGGAAGCGGTCACCAGTTCAATGGGGATGATTCAGACAGGGGATCATTGGAATGCAATAGGTGAAGCAAGAAGGAACGGTTTTTCAAGATTTGAAGTGTTACTAGAACCATCAGGTTACACCCTATTCGTCCCAAAAGGGTACGACAAGGGCTTATCATTTATCCTCTATCTGCTTGCATTGGGACTAACCGCACTACAGCTAAAGTGGCACTCTAAAGTCACTACCCCAAAACGTGAAAAACCTAGTCCCTTTACTGATTCAAAATCGCAGCCAGATTAAGAAAGTAAAAGCAGCCACCCACAATAAATCAATTGTGGGTGGCCTTATTTATTATTGTGGGTGGCCCTATTTATTTCTATTGGAGCCTCCCTTCTACAATCAATCGAGAATTAGACTGGTTGAGGATATGTCGTAAAAGACAGATGAATCAGGAGCAACACCAGAAAGTTCAGATATGAAATCATTCAAGTCATCATTAGTTTTGAAGCACAATTTGATTTTATTCATTTTTATATGAAAGCTAATATCGTACCTACAACGGTCTAAGAATGACTCATAGCCAATATCATTTCCTACGACTAAATATACAATTCGTTTAGCTTTCAGAACATACAACTCTTGTCTTTCACCAAAAACCAAACCAAAATCTGACTTCCAATAATTACAAAGCAATATCTCTCTATACAGCATGCAGCAAAAAAACAGACATATAATCAAACTACGAATATCGTCATAATAAACCGTGAATACAGAAACAATTAATAGCAAAACGAATGAAAACCATAACAAATAGCGCAGAGACAATCTTCTATAATCCGCCTCTTCGCATCTAACTCGATCTTCGTATAGATAATAACTACGTTTCACTGATCCCAGTGCTGTATACCTAAGAGAAACTACTAAAATAACAAACGAAAAAATAATTGGAGGCAATTCGTATACGGAAGGTGTGTCAAACATCATTAAAGAGAAAAGAATGACAAACAAAAAAGGCCCTATAGCTGACTTCCCCCATAACAAGAGCAGCGATTCGCCATTTCTACCACCTAAGTACTCCCAAGTTTTTACTGGTTTAAATTCTAAATTTTTTTTATACATAAAAACCACTATTTAAAGCTCATCAAAAAAATAAGACATCCACTATCCCCTGAAGTTTCGCTCAATAAGACTCTTTAAAATCACGCCGAACATCAGCAATTACATTAAGTTCAAGAGCCCATGCCACTCTCCACATTAGCTTTGACTACGGTCAGACGGCAAAAAAGGAGTTACGGCACAGGCAAGATAAAAGTCAGTGAACAGATAAGGAATTCGCCACCATCCAATTAGGTGCGAGAAATAAAACAGTGTCATCGACAGGTAAGACACTGACATGTCGCGCACGCTGAAAGTAAACAGGCGCTTATTCTTATTGGCCCGAAAATCACGCCACAGCTTATCCCGCTTTTCCTGAAAGTATGCACTGGTGGCAACTGGTTCATAATTGTTTGCGAAGTTATTGTCATCCCCGTTCATATATCTGAGCATCAGCCTCCACTCATCCGCCACAAACATGCTCAACTTGAACTCTGAGGTATAGAAGGTGTGCAGTGTTTGAGATTCACTGTCGTACCATGCAAGGCAAAAAGACATTCCCGGCATATCAATGCGACTGCTCCCTATCACCCCGCGTATTCTTCGAGGTCGTAAGTAAGGTACTACGTCACCCCAATCAATTTCAACAGGCTCGGCTCGGGAAGAAGCCTTAAACACCAGCTTTTGACGTTTGCGATAAAAAGAGACAGTGGTCCGTCGCCGACGCCTGAAAATGTAATAGCACAAACCACCACAGAGCAATAAAAAAGAGGCACTGCTAAATAAGGTCACCGCCTGCCAAATAAACTCCGGCTCATATGGGTCATACGGATCATAGCTCAGCGCAATCATGCTGATCCATGCCAGCGTCATGAAACATACAATACGAACCCACAAACCGATACTATGGTCGATTTCCGAGGAGCCTATATCCATATATTCGACATTCTGACTGAGCACACACTTAAATGGGAAGTTGCGCTCTTCAGGTGTTAAACCCGCCTCGCCCCGGCGAACAAACCCGATCTCAGTCTTGCCCAATATCGCTTTTTCTCCCTCCCTGGGCGCCTCCGCCAACTTATCAGAGGTCAGCATCCAACACCCCGAGCCTTATATTCCACATACCTATAACCTTTACAATTCCTATGTCAAATACAGTCACACAAACTAGCCTATTCCAGTCCTTGAAGCTATTACTCCCTCGGCTAAAAAACCGACTTCATTGTACAATATTCAGGCTCTATAGCCTTCAGCAATTGAAGTAAAAGAATAAATACACCAGCCATAATTTATCACAGCACAGTTAACCGAAAAATATCGAGTAAAATCAAAGTATCGAGTCATAGATTGAGATAGCATAAACGTCATATAAAAACGAAAAAGGGTATCAGCCATGGAAAGGGGCACACTAGTTCGATGGAACGACGAGAAAGGCTTTGGCTTTATTAAGCCTGAAACAGGTAATGGTAAAGATGTATTTATCCATATCTCAGCTCTAAAGCACATGGCAAGAAAGCCCGTGATCGGGGATGGGATCCTGTTTTTAACTGAACAGCAAACTGATGGAAAAATAAAAGCTATCAAGGCCAACATCGAAGGCGTTGCAGTTATCGCCTCAACGTCCAGACACCAAGCCCGCACTACTCATAACAGTAGAAGTCACAACAGTAAGAGTCACAATAGACACAGCCGCCAATCCAAATCATCCAGTGTCATTCTAATACCACTACTTGCCATACTCGCACTCGGTATCTACGGCTATAAAAGATTTGAAGCGCTAACAGCTCAATCAAATACACAAACACATTCCACCAATGAACCTTCACAACAACCTGCAGCGAAAATAGAATGGATTCAGCCTAAAGAGACCTTCCACTGTGAAGCAGGAAAGCTACACTGCAGCCAAATGCGCTCATGCACCGAAGCAAAGTTCTACAACCGAAACTGCCCTGGCACAAAAATGGACGGTGATGGTGACGGCATCCCCTGCGAAATACAACATTGCGGGTATTAGCGATAAACGAGGTCAGGGGAAAACTTCTCTGACCCTGATGAATCCTGCCAATAACCAAAGCTTAGTAGGAGGATGAAAAACGCACAATTTATTGTGCGTGGCCCTATTTATTTTCTATTTATTTTTTTAAGCCTCCCTGCGGCTAAGGGTTATGGATTACGCTCCCAGTAGCTATATGAAACTGGATCGCTTAAATGGTTAATTCTCTCTGTAAAACGCATTATCCGAGGTACCGAGTTTCAGGCTTTGACCTGAGTCGTCTACCTCGTAACTAAGATGACTAATATCCATTGATTTATCCTGTTTAAACACTATTTCTTTTGTACTTTCATTTTGAACTATCACCTGGCCGACCCAATTGTCGAGATACATGACAGAGTCAGTCTCATTGACCGAAGAAATGACCATAAAAGGTTCGTGGTAAATACGATAGTAACCCGATTCAGCCAGGGTTATATCCATATCCCTTTCTACGAAACCCTTATCGGCAATTTGATAATAAATTAACTGACATCCAGACGTGAATTCATAGAAAATCTTTTGGCCTCCACGATTAAATTCTCGGGCCCAGGTACCAACCAGATGTTTTGGGATCTGCGTACCATCAGAACAGGCGTTGACTGATGAATCTGAACTCCCCCCGCCACAGCCAACCAAAATAAGCAAAGACACTAAGATAATTTGGGAAAGAGCGAGCTTCATTTTACATCTCCTTATGACTTAACTGACCAGCAACTACCGCAATCACAAAAGCCTGACTAAAAAATGCTCTACATAGAGCTTCCGCATCATCCAATACGAAATATTCAACCTCATACGCGGAAGCATTCGATAGCTCCTTTGACACTTGGCATTTGAATAGTTTGAGATCACAAGGTAACCCTGGCGTGTAAGCCTGGTCTACCTTGCAGGAATGAAGGGCTGTCACAGCCAATTGTTATGTGGACACTATTTGCGCCCCATGATTCGGAGTATTCTCAAAAACAGGTTAATGATATCCATGTAAAGCGCTGCCGCGCTATCCACTGCGTTGTCCAGTGTCTTGGGTATCTGATTTGCTCGCCCCCAATCATAGCCAATGTAACCACAGAATATGATAACCACCGCCCAGTCTATCCATCCCTGATGAATACCGAGTACGAAGATTTGAAAGAGCTCAACCACTATTACAGCTATCAATGCAATGGTTAATACACCGACGATTTTTTGAAAGAAAGCCGGGAACAGTGTTCCGAGGAACATCATGATGCCTGTAACCAGACCCGTAACCATAATCGCATCCAGAACTAACGATGGGTCATAGTTGGAGACAACGATATTGATAATCAAGCCAAAAGGAACAACAACAAAGTTGTAACCGATAAAACTTACCAATGGGTTTGATGATTTGCTGAATAAGTAAATCCCAAAGAAACAACTCGCAAAATAGCCAATAAAAAACACCCAGGGGTTGATAGATTGAATTGACTCAACGGAAATATACCCAACCATCAGCCAGTTAACCAAAAAGCCCCAACACAGCACTGCACCTATCGTAAAATTGTACAAGCTTGGGCTGATTTCCTGCTCTCCGTTGCTGGTACGTTCAAAGACATTCGATTCCATCATTTTTAATCTCTCCTTTCCCTATTCTTACAAAGCTGACCACAGGTGCATGAGGTCCGCTATAAACCTATGTTAGCTGCGTTCACTGGTACCACTCTAATATGTCAGTGGCACGCTGTTTAATTTTGGCGACATCTTCGATTTGAGATTCTATGCCCAGTCTTTCAATAGACTCAATTCGCTCTAAGGTGTATTGAGCGACGTCAATCATGACTTCTTCAGCCGAGCCCTGATTTGACACCTTACGGTCAATACTATTGAGCAGCTCGTCTAAAACGCTTAATTCTGCCCTTCCCACTGTGACTGATTGTTCTACGGAGAACTCAGCCAAAGTCAAAAGCGCCTCCCTATATTCCTCGCTAGCCTGGGCTATCTGAGCTTGCATATAGATGACTGAAGACAAAAAGCCGGTGAAAATACCCAAAGCGAGAATACTGAAAGTCTTTAAAATTTTCATTTGATGCATCCATGTAAAAAGAGCCAGTGATCATCTTGTTGGAGTTACCAGTAGGATTGAAACACTCGAACGCCTCTCCCCGTATCAGCCATGTTTGTGGTCTCGCGGCAGAAAGGGCGTAACGGCGAGAACTTTAAAGCCACCCATAATAAATCAATAACATAGCGCTAACTGAACAAGCTTTCAACTTAGCCTGCCATTAAAGTTGTCAACTCGTCGATCTCACTGCCACTTAATCTGCTTTCGGCCAGTTAATGTGGTTATTTATCGGAAAAATAATGAATTTCAGGCAGGGCTAGTTAGCTCAACCTATTGAAGAAAATTGAATTAAATGAGGAGTGATGTATGTGGGGGGAAGTTAAGTTACACCTGACGATTAACCATCTTCAAGATACTTGCAACACTTTGCAAAGTGTCGTCGACGCTTTTGAAGGTGCTCACAAAAAGATGTTAATTCTTGCGTGTTCCCAACAGGGCCGTGAAACAGTTCACCAAACTCTGAGGTGAGCTTTATCCAGTTGTCCGATGAAATATTCAACTGCGTCAGTATCTTTGTGCTGTTAGCAGAGATAGAGCCTCGCTTATCATTACGGATTATTCTACCCGTTTCATCTACCAACTCTAAGTAGTCTTTTAGGGCAAAATTGATGCCTTTAGGTTGATTAAGCCGCTCATCCCCAATAAAGGGCAGTAATTGAGTGGATTGCTCACCCTTCAACGCAGCATTTACTCTAAGTTGTATACTCGTGTGGTCTGAACTCTCAAGCGTATCAGCCATTTGAGCTCGAATAGGGTTGAGCTCAACATAAGCCATACAGGCCAGCACCGCCGCTTCATCAAGCAGAGCCTGACTCTTAAACCTTCCCTCCCAGAATCGGCCTGTACACTTGTCCTCCTTATTTGCCATACGAGCAATTGGCTCATTAAGACACCTCATAAACCAAGATATATCACATAAGCGTGAGCGGTAAATGGCAACAAGGTGTTTTAACTTAGCCACTTGATACTCTTCTATCACTTCACCCTTAGCAAACCTTTGAGTCAACTCGGTACCGTTAAACAGTTGATGCCACTGTTCTACTACTTCTCTATCCGTCCAACGATTCGCTAACTCTATATCTATCTGTAATACCAAATGAAGATGATTAGACATCACCGCATAAGCCGCTACATCAATAGCAAAAATATCACCTAATTTGAGTAGCAGAGACTCAACCCAAGCACGTCTATAATCATAATTCTTTCCCGTAAGCTCATCATTTCCAAATAGAAAGGCACGGCGTGCCACTCTTGAGCAACAATGGTACCAAGACGTGTCTTCAATGCTCATTTGTGTTCTTCTGGGGCGGGGCATATTAACCTCCTACTGCTACCAATAACCAAAGCTTAGTAGGCGGATGAAAAACGCACAATTTATTGTGGGTGGCCCTGTTTATTCTTATATTTTTATTAGCGCTCATCTTTTTCATAGTACATTCTTCTACAAGAAATCCTGCTAAATCCTCAAGTTCTTTTTTGTATTTATGAGTATACGCTTCAACCTTGGCCGTATTATTTTCTATATATTCAGATTCAACAGTTGAGGCGCAACCAGTTAGAAGGCTAGTAATAATGAGTATTTTTAGTAAGTTTTGCATAAGTTCCCTTTAAAATATAACGCCGCAATAAAAGGCAGCGGTACGCTGTCCTATTTGATTGCCTTGTTAGCATTTTTTTATGTTTCAATAACTATTGCCTCGGATAGTTCTTTACCTACTGGCGGCTCATAATAGGATTCTGTATGTTCGTACATTGCCAGAGTTACCTCAAGCGAATAAGTTTCACCTTGTACTATGTTTCGATCAAATACTCTTTTTCTTCGTATATCTTCCGGTGCTGTAATGTAATGCAATTGGAAGTTGACGTTATTGTCAGATGCTTTCTTTCGTATCGCATCTCTTTGCGTTTCATTAGCAGCAGCCCCGTCTAATACTATGCTAATGCCGTTATCAAGTAGTTGCTGGCATACAAGCCAAATTTGGCCACGACATCGTTGATACTTCTCGGTTGCCCATTCACCTACGATTTGCATTGGTTGATTAAGCAAACCCTCTGGTGCGTCGGGGACGAATAATTTACTGAGCCAATCATCTTCAGAGAATAGAATGGAACTCTCTTTTATTGAAAGGTCTTTTGCGTATGTTGTTTTACCGGCACCGATTGGACCGGAAACTAAATGGATCATCTATCCTCCTAGATGCTAACGCCCTGTTAACAGGCAATAAAATAGTTGGTTAAAATAGGCGACGAAGGAGCAAAAATCAACTGTTTTTTGTCCTTGTTTAACAGCTTGTTATGCATTTTTTCTTAAATAGAGCCTAGATGCTATATATGACGCAACTAAAGTCTCAACCAAGGCCATAGGTAAAACTATTACCAGATACGACCAACTCGAAAGATTCATATTTGCCATGCCAACCCAAAATAATACAAAGAAAAAGCACCACGACATGACGCCACTAATAACGATTGATTTAGTATTGTTGCCAAATACCTGAGCGCACAGCCAAAATAAAAATACATATAAAGCCGTAAGTAATGTGTCCCACAAGCCCCAAATAGTAAAAATGCCCCAATTCATATCAGCAACATTTGGAACAACAGATAAATAGCTATGCATTTCCGGTCTTACAAACAGGAAGTATCTAAACACTTCAGAAGCGTTAACCCACAGACTTACAATAACTGTAATTATTATGAAATCTTTTACTAGAAGTTCTTTATTCATTTTTCTTGATTACCTAATAGATGCATAACGCCTGCATAACACGTTTGCTACTATGCAGATCAAGCTCAAATTTACCACTTAACACGGTAAACTCAAAGAAACCTAGAATGCCGAATGTAGCAAATCGTGTTGATGCATTTGTTATATGCGTTCTTAAAGTCAGCTAAGTTACTTATATCAAAGCTGACCTGAAAAGCATCATTTACCCAACTATTTAGAATATTCCATCAACTCAACTGGAGCGCCGTTTACTTCAATAAAGGCAACAATTAAGCCTTCACTTGGTGAATTAGGTTCAATTATGACTTTCTTTCCTTTAATTTCAGCCATTAAGTCATCAACTTCAAAAGCCGCGTGAGGAACAGTTTTCACCAATTCAGGATATGGAGCATCAGCCCAAAAACGCTGCCACTGGATCCCATAAGGATTATTCTGATGGTCAGATACTGTCATTTTCAAATGAGGTAAATCTATTTCACCATCGAACCGTTCTATTGTTGGTATACCTAAATGATTGAACTTCATTGAATATCCTTATTATTTCCACTTCAAGCATATAACGCCCGCCTAACACGCAATGTGTTGGCATGGCTTTTTGCGTTGTTTGCCAAAACCATGACAACTAATCATTGTCGGAGTTTAGGCGCTTGTTAGATAACCAATTTTTGCACCAATGTAGAAAAGGAATCAAACCTAAATAGATACTAAGGCAACCTGTGGAAATGATGAAGATGATGCAAAACCAAAACATAAATGGGTCTTCAGTCTTGGAGAATTCAAAAGCTCTAAAACTTGTAGAGTCTTCATTTGCCTGCCATTTGGCATAAGCTATACAAGCACCACCAAATATTAACTGCATAAAGTTTGAAAATTTAAACCAGTACTCATCTACTTCATATTTAAATTCAGTCTTATCTTGCTTAGTCAATGCAACTCATTTCCTTATGGTTATCTAACGCCGTTTTAAGCGGCGAGTAATTGTTTGCTAAAATGTGAAACGAAGTGGAACCGAGCAAACAGTTACGAGTCCGTTCTTCAAAACCTTGTTATGTTTACCTTACCCAATTTTGAATAATTGAGGCAAATAAGATCACACATATACCCAGTAAGATTGAATAGAAGGGCATTTTGTAACGTCTTGCTGTACGACCATCCCCAGCAAGAGTAAACATATTTACCAGTTTAGATTTGATACTAATTTCTTTGTTTTCAAGAGAATTGTTATTAAAAACTTTATGAACTTTCCAGTTAATAAATTTGCCACCGTAGCATTGCGTATCTTCAACTAACTCTTCAAGCGCTTGGGAAATGGAGTTTTCGTCGAATTTCACTAACTTAGTCACCCTAAGATGAAACCTCCCATTATCCAGTTGTTTTATAGACGGTTCATAATGGGAAATACGCTCATAGTGTTTGCGAAATCCGCCCCTTAAAGATGGAAGAGATTGAAACTCAAAAACAAACATTATAGTTTGTTGAGAACCTACTTTAAATTCCAATATCCTTTCCTTCTGAATACGATTAAGGCATACACCCAGCTAGAGGTAAACATAACGCCACATTAAGCGGCTATTTATAGTTGGCTAAAATAGTGAGGCACGAACAAAAGCCAACTGTAAATTGTCCGTTTGAATGCCTTGTTAGGGATATTACTCCAACAAAGCCTCTTTAGTTTCAATGAGTAAGCGAGCAACTTCAAGTGCCTTTTTGCTATTTGCTGACATTCCCATTGAGCCTGACTCTACTTTAACTAAATAAGCTGACACTTCATGGTCTTTAGAATCGTTCATTAACAGTTTAAAAACCTGAGGCAAATAAGATTGGTATTCATCACGAGCCATTGGTATGTCACAAACACCGATAGGATCCCAAAGATAAAATAGGATTTCATCAACTCGGCGACAAAGTTCTTTTTCCGAAGTGCTGAGTTTATTATTCATATATCCCTAACATTTGTATATACGACTTGCGCGTTTTGCCAAGTCCTCTCGGGAAAGCGTGCACGGGCATCAACACTATATACCTCATGAATACAACGTATTGAGACACGCACAGCTAAATTGTATCCAATACACATTCAGATAAAACTTAGTCGCACACTTTGCATTCCTGTTATCTCAGCAATTCAAGGTCGCACATTTTCATCTTACTGAATTTACATACCTTCTGTTAGTAACTCAATAGTAAAGCGTGAATTGATACTGGCAATAGTAACTTGATTTTCTATAATTATGAATAACACTGTTTTTTTATACAGTACTATTGTAAAGATAGTTTAGGAGAAAAAATGAAAGCTTCGAGTCCATTTTTAGAGTCTGTCAGGCAAGATATTCGGTTGCGAGGTTATAGTCTGCGAACGGAGAAAGCCTATCTATATTGGATCAAGCGTTACATTTTATTTCACAATAAAGCCCATCCAGAAACGCTGTCTGCTGACGATGTTAAAAGCTTTTTGACTTGGTTGGCAACTACCCAAAATGTCGCTGTTAATACCCAGAAGGTTGCGCTTAACTCATTAGTTTTTTTATACCATCAATATCTCAAAATTGAGTTAGGAGATTTAGGTTTCACTTTAGCTACAAAACAGCGCACATTACCGACGGTTTTATCGCCAAAAGAGATTGCTCAAATTTTGTCAAATATGAATGGAACTGCAAAATTTGTTATAGAGATGCTTTATGGTAGCGGAATGAGAGTCAATGAGTGTTTAAGATTGAGAGTGCAAGATATCAATATCGAAAACCTCTCATTAACGATTCGAGATGGGAAGGGAAATAAGGACAGGCAGACCCTACTGAGCCGATCATGTTCTCATTTACTTACCGCCTATATTGATAGTGCTATAGAACTACAAAGTAGTGATAATGAAAATGGATTTGGCCCATCACTCCCATACTCGTTAGGAAAAAAGTACCCCAAGGCTTTCCAACAACCTGCTTGGATGTTTGTGTTTCCCTCAAACAACATCAGTGAACACCCTGTGACAAAAATGCCCTGTAGGCACCACCGCCATGACAGTACCATAAGAAAAGCACTTCAAAATGCAGTCGGAATGACCAACATAATGAAGAAAGTTAACTGTCATACATTTAGGCATTCGTTTGCAACACACCTTTTGCAAACAGGGACTGACATAAGAACCGTACAAGAGTTACTCGGGCATAACGATCTGAATACCACCAAGATATATACTCATGTTTTAGGGCAACACTATGCGGGAACAACTAGCCCGATGGATGATCTGTAACTAAATATGGAGGCCAGATCCCGGCCTTCGCCGGGATGACGGCATACAAAAAAGCCCCGATACCGTTAGGTATCGGGACTTTCATCATTCTTTTTCAAGAAGTGGCTTTAGCTTTTAGGCTTCAAACCAACATAATCATCTAACGCAGGAAAAATGGGCTTAGAGCAAGGCTTTTTGCCGCGACGTGTAGTGTTTTTCTACACGAGCTGCAAAGTAACGCAGCTAAAACCCATTTTAACCAGTTAGATTACATCATGCCGCCCATTCCGCCCATACCACCCATTCCACCCATGCCGCCCATATCAGGCGCACCAGCAGCTTCTTGTGGTACTTCACCAACCATTGCTTCGGTAGTGATCATCAAACCTGCAATAGACGCTGCGAACTGTAGCGCGCTACGGGTTACTTTAGTTGGGTCTAGGATACCCATCTCTAGCATGTCACCATATGTGTCGTTACCAGCGTTATAACCGTAGTTACCAGAGCCGTTCTTGACGTTGTTAGCAACAACTGAACTCTCTTCACCTGCGTTGGTTGCGATTTGACGTAGTGGCGCTTCCATCGCGCGCAGTGCGATAACCACACCGTGCTTTTGATCTTCGTTGATAACTTCAACGTCAGCGATTTTGCTTGCTACGCGTACTAGTGCAACACCACCACCAGCAACTACGCCCTCTTCAACAGCAGCGCGTGTCGCGTGTAGTGCATCTTCTACGCGAGCTTTCTTCTCTTTCATTTCAACTTCAGTCGCTGCGCCAACTTTGATCACGGCTACGCCGCCTGCAAGTTTAGCCATACGCTCTTGAAGCTTCTCTTTGTCATAATCAGAGGTTGATTCTTCAGCTTGTACTTTAATCTGTGCAACACGTGCTTGGATCTGATCTTGCTCACCAGTACCGTCGATGATAGTAGTGTCATCTTTAGTGATGATAACGCGCTTAGCTGTACCTAGGTCTTCTAGGGTCGCTTTTTCAAGCTCTAGGCCAATCTCTTCAGCGATAACAGTACCGCCAGTTAAGATAGCGATATCTTGTAGCATCGCTTTGCGACGATCGCCAAAACCAGGAGCTTTAACAGCGGCAACTTTAACGATACCACGCATGTTGTTCACAACCAGTGTTGCTAGTGCTTCGCCTTCAACGTCTTCAGCAACGATAAGCAGTGGCTTACCTGTTTTAGCTAAACCTTCAAGGATTGGTAGCAATTCACGGATGTTTGATACTTTCTTATCAACAAGTAGGATGAATGGGCTTTCTAGCTCAACACTGCCAGTCTCAGGCTTGTTGATGAAGTATGGAGATAGGTAACCACGATCAAACTGCATACCTTCAACGACGTCTAGCTCGTTCTCTAGTGCTTGACCTTCTTCAACTGTGATAACGCCCTCTTTACCCACTTTCTCCATCGCTGTTGCGATGATTTCGCCGATAGTCTCATCTGAGTTAGCTGAGATAGTACCAACCTGAGCGATAGCATTAGTGTCTGCACACTCTTGAGATAGGTTTTTAAGCTCGGCAACAGCAGCAACAACTGCTTTGTCAATACCGCGCTTAAGATCCATTGGGTTCATGCCAGCTGCAACGGCTTTTAAGCCTTCGGTAACGATTGCTTGAGCAAGTACAGTTGCGGTAGTGGTGCCGTCACCAGCAGCATCGTTGGCTTTAGAAGCAACTTCTTTCACCATCTGTGCACCCATGTTCTCGAACTTGTCTTCAAGTTCGATCTCTTTAGCAACAGAAACACCATCTTTAGTGATTAGTGGAGCACCGAAGCTCTTGTCTAGTACTACGTTACGACCTTTTGGGCCTAGAGTTACTTTAACTGCGTTTGCTAGTACGTTAACGCCTGCAAGCATTTTTACGCGAGCGTCATTACCAAATAATACTTCTTTAGCTGCCATCTTTAATTATCCTTTAAATTCTTTTTTAATTACCGCTGGTTTATCTAAACCTGAGGTTAGAAAAATGTCCAAATGAAGTGATTTAGCTCACTACAGCCATAAGGTCAGATTCTGAAAGGATTAGAACCTCTTCACCATCAATTTTTTCTTTCTTCACACCGTAACCTTCATTGAAGATCACCATGTCGCCAACTTTTACGTCTAGTGGCTGTACACTACCATTTTCAAGAATTCGGCCATTGCCTACTGCAAGTACTTCACCGCGAGTTGATTGCTCAGCCGCACTACCAGTAAGTACGATGCCGCCGGCTGACTTTGATTCAACTTCTGAACGCTTAACTATGACACGGTCATGTAATGGACGAATATTCATCTATGGATGCTCCTAATGATTTTTTAGCCCAACAAAGGTTGGCAATATTTAATAAATGCAGCAATAAATTAGGATAATTTTTGCTACTTGATGTTCGATATATGGGGGTCATGGGATTCAGATCCAAGGCCTTTACAAAAAAAAAGCGATTTTTTTTAACTGCGGTTTATAAATGGTGGCGCAATCCTGCTAGAATTGCCCTCCTTCAGTAATAAGGCAAGACTTCCCCATGAGAGACAGACACGGGCTGCTTACCCAGCCAATTGGTCGTGTACTGCTAAATATGAGCCTCCCGAACCTGATTGGTATCTTAACCATTCTGGGGTTCAGTCTCGTCGACACGTTTTTTATCAGCCAGTTAGGGACAGAATCTCTGGCGGCAATAAGCTTTACTTTCCCAGTAACCTTAGTGATATCCAGTATCGCCATCGGCATAGGGGCTGGGGTATCAACCAATTTAGGCCGGCTGATTGGCAGTGGCCAAGCGCCAAAAGCTAAGGTGTTTCTACACGACTCTCTGCTGCTGACCTTCTTCTTGACCGCGTTTATCTCGCTACTTGGAAGTCTCTGTATCGGACCGCTATTTAGCCTGCTCGGCGCTAACAGTGAGAGTCTGCCGCTCATCTATGACTATATGTTTATCTGGTACTTAGGGGCGCCACTACTGGTGCTGCTTATGGTGGGTAATCAGGGGCTTCGCGCCACAGGCGATACCAAGTCGCCTGCTAAAATTATGATGTTAGCCGCACTGATTAACTTAATTCTAGATCCGCTGCTTATCTTCGGCATTGGGCCATTTCCCCGTTTAGAGATTGAAGGAGCGGCTATTGCAACGGTGATCTCTTGGATAGTGGCACTATCACTTTCAAGCTACCTACTTATCTTTAAACGTCATCTGGTGGAGTTTGCCGAGTTCAATATGACAAGGTTCAGATCTAACTGGAGAAAGCTGGCCCATATTGCTCAGCCTGCCGCCTTGATGAATCTAATGAATCCGCTGGCCAATGCCATCATTATGGCCATGTTAGCCCGTATCGATCATGGCGCAGTAGCCGCCTTTGGTGCGGGAACACGTCTCGAGTCTGTGCTGTTAATTGTGGTGATGGCACTGTCATCGAGCTTAGTGCCTTTTATTGCGCAAAACTTAGGGGCGGGTCAAACCGAACGTGCCCGAGACGCCCTACTGTTTTCACTCAAGTTTGTACTAATATTTCAGACCTTACTCTACCTGCCGCTCTACTTCTTTGCGGGCTCTATTGCCCAGCTCTTTAGTAGCGATCCCCAGGTCATTGAGTGGTTAACCTTCTATATCGTTATGCTCCCGGCGGCTTATGGTCCCTTGGGCATAGTGATTTTACTGGCCACCTCACTGAACGCTTATCACAGGCCGATGTGCTCACTGGTACTGAACGTGTGTCGCCTCTTCCTCATTATGCTGCCACTGGCCGCATTAGGCTCATACCTTGGGGGGGTTAAAGGCTTATTGATGGCACTTCCCATCACTAATACCTGTATTGGTATCGCCTGCTATATCTTGGCGACGAAAATCTCTGAGCCACCAAAAACTGAGCCGTCAACAGCCTAATACCAGTCAGTAGAGAGCGCTTTAAACTAAGGAAGCTAGAGATGCAGATCAGTCACAAGGTTTTCACTGAGACTCGTTTTAATGAAGAAGAATATACCCAAGCTACCTCATGATGCTCGTTTCAGAGCTCCCGTAGGATAGCTGAACAAGGCAGTGATTGAGGATAATGGTTATTCCCTTATCGATATCACTAACGTAGTGCAGGGATTCTACGGAAACTCCCGAAGGGCAAGGCGAGAAGCAACATTTTTCTGCGTTATGAAATATTGAATTAGAGTAACTAGTCCTACTATTTCATGCCTTGAACTCTGTCACTTCTCGACATGCTGAATCCTGCACTTTGAAGTAGTTTGGGTATATAAGATACTATTTTCGAGCATTGTGAGTTTTACCGCTGTGACTTTAGTCGTGCAGATCTAAGTGACTCAAGCTTTATTCACTGCCGATTTATCGAACGGGGCGATAATCAAGGGTGTCAGTTTAACTATGCCACACTCACCAGTGCCAGCTTTAAGCTGTGTGATCTAAGCATGGCCAGTTTTACTGGCGCCCGCTGTTTCGGTATTGAGCTGCGAGAGTGTAACTTGCAAGGCGCCGACTTTGGCCGCGCCAGTTTTGCCAATCACATCACCCATAAAACCTTTTTCTGCTCCGCCTACATAACAGGCTGTAATCTGGCCTACGCCAATTTAGAGAGTGCCTTGCTAGAAAAGTGCGAGCTGATGGAAAATCGTTGGCGTGGTGCTAACCTGCTGGGCGCGTCGATGAAAGGCTCAGATCTCAGTGGCGGTGAGTTCTCTCAATCCCAATGGGGCACTTTCGAGCTTGAAGCTTGTAACTTATGCCGGGTGGAGCTGGAGGGACTCGACCCTCGCAATGTCAAACTTGAAGGGGTGATGATAAATCAATGGCAGCTGGAACAACTACTCGCACCATTGGGGATCATTGTCACCCCGGATTAATGATAAATCCATGGCAGCAGGAGCAACTACTCGCACCATTGGGGATCATTGTCACCCCAGATTAAGACAAAACCGCAGCGCTAATCAGGTACTAGCTTCTATCGCTTATGCCGAGCATCTCTTGTAAGTTAACGAAACGGTAACCTTGGCTACGGTAATAATCGATAATCTTTGGTAGTGAATTAACGGTACTTTGCCTATCGCCGCCCGCATCATGCATCAAGTTAATCACTTCTGGATGATGGTTATTAATCATCACGTCGCTGATATTTTTGGAGGTAACAATGGGCGAGTTCCAATCTCGAGTATCTACCGACCACAAGATAACTTTCATCCCCTTCTCATCAAGAAAGGCTATTTGCTCATCGCTTATTTCACCGTATGGAGGGCGATAAAATCGCGGTGTGATCCCAAGTGAGTCTTGAAACAGCTCATTTGTCTTCAAAACCTGCTCTTGCCAAAGCTGCTGATCACTTAACTCACGCCCATGTGGATGATTCCAGCTATGGTTGGCAAGTGTGTGTCCCTCACTCAATGCCCTTTCCATAATCGATTGATTCGTTTGCATGTTCAATCCCATCCAGAAGAAGCTAGCTTTGACCTTTCTCTGGGAGAGAATATCTAATATTTGAGTCGTATAGCTTGATGGCCCATCATCGAAGGTTAATGCGATAAGCTTCTCTTGATTCCACCCCTCTAAAAAATAGCTGCCTAAGAAATCACTGGCCTGCCTTGTCAACTCACTCACACCCACTTGATCAGCTACATCACTAGTTCTGACATATTGCGCAGACTTATGAGAGAGCTTAACGGGTGCAGCTAAGTTGACGCTAAATAGGTCAGCATCAAGTGAGAAAGTATTCGCTGCGCTGCTGCCAGGGTATCGGTTAAAGTGCTGACTTGTCAGGTAGTAAGCTAACTTCAATCCAGTACCGTTATCTATAAAATCATGAGTTACAGGATCAAACCAAGCTTTGAGGTCATCCCCCGACTTGAGCGCCTTTTTAGCGAGGTCTATCGCATCATTAAGTGCTGGTTTCAATATTTGAACATCTTGATAAAGCACTTTGGGTTTAAGCTCTGACTCAACAAAATTCAGTGCTAGACCATGACTGACGAGCTTTTCAAGTAGATCTGCATCAGCTTGATGTGCTCGCCTTAATGCTAAATAGATACCTGCTGCCAGCGGTTGACTCAACTCCTCGTCTGGCAAGCTACCAGCTAATGTGACTATCAACCGGCTTTGGCCTAATTTAGAGGCTGAAGCATCAATGATGATGGCTTGCTCTTGCAAAGGATCCAACTGGATCCCCATCGCAAAAGTTTCAAGGGAGAACTGCTCAGCAAAGATACCTGACAAGCTAGCCAGTTGAGTATTAAGCGCTGACAACATAGGCTCAGTAGGCTCACTTGTCGCTATCCAGTAGGTAGATAAATCAAGCTCATCTAATATGGGCTTATAATCAACACCTGCTATCTCAATATTCGTCCTTAGGTTAACAAGCTCAACGGGTGCCTTGTCTATCGATGCTTGATTTGCTGAGCCACGCCCCCCACAAGCCGATAGCAATAGTACTGCACAGAGCACTAATAACGGCACACTCCAAAACATAACTCGCTCGATATACCTTGATACTTTGCTAAACCCAATTAACGCCATGAGCACTATTCCCTTTCTGTCTCGTTATGTTTTGATGTATGCCATCACAGAAGTTAACAACACCGTCATCACTATAACCACTAAGACAACGCTGTCATTTGTAAGAAAATAGATTAACAAATTAGCGGAGATATAACTTAACTTTATAAAGTTAAGTTATATCCAAGACTTAATAGAGCCACGTAACCTCTCTTCACGACCACAGCCTTTTCCTGCATTACAGCTTTCGAGGGCACTCATCATATGATCGATAAATCGCTGACTGGCTAGGCTGATAAAGCGCCTTGAGGGATAAACTAAGTAGCACTTGCCCACATAGGGCTCTACATCTTCAAACAACATGGTTAACTCACCACGCTCAACGTGATCTCGGGTCAACTCTATGGGAAGAAAGGCGATACCACGTCCAGTTAAACTCGCCTCTAAACAGAGCTGAATGCTGTTGAGGCATAAGTTTCCCTTCACTGCGATTTTCATGTCGTTGCCAAATGGCACCTCATTGAAAATTCGCCCATTAGGATATCGAAACAGAATTGAGTTATGTTTTGCGAGATCTTCAGGTAACACAGGCGTTCCCGCTTTAGCCAGATAATCTGGGCTAGCAACAAAATGCAGCTCTTCAGTTATCATCTCTCGAGCCACCATCTCATTTTCATTAAATGAATCCTCGACCATAAAGGCAAGATCGATATTGTTGCGGATCATATCTTGAGGCTCAGTGCTAACAATCAGTTCCACCGTTAGCTCAGGGTTATGATCCATAAAGTCAAAGATGCCGTTGGCAATATCGAGTAACTCAGGCACTGGAAAGATAAGAATGCGTAGGTGCCCATCGATCTCCGCTTCCGTGTCGGTCAACTCCACAAGGGTCTGCTCAAGATCCCCTAAAATGGACAAGGTTTTATCGTAAAAATGGCTGCCCGACGCCGTTAACGTCATAGAACGACTCTGGCGATGAAATAACTTGATGTTGAGATCGTCCTCTAAGATCTGCAAACGACGACTCACGGTAGATTTGGGTAGATTAAGCAGATCGGCCGCTTCCACTAGACTGCCAGTTTCTACAATACGATGAAACAGGGCGATATCTTCAGTTTTCATAATCTATTCTCACGACTCCAAAAGGCTCAACCGAATAACAAAATACACTATGCTCACGCTTAGTGTTAACAATCAAGCCTAATAGGTTCCACATAATGGAACTCATGATTCCACATCATCCCGTTTTATTCAATAAAAGATGCTGCTATCTTTGCCAACCTTGATTACATTCTGTCACAAATATGGAACTGGGCTATGACACTCCTGCCAAAACTACTCCCTCTTTTTATCACCGCCACCATGCTAGCAGGTTGCAGTACAGAGTCAGTTGAACTCACTCCTGAGACAATAAGACCCGTTAAGCTGCTTGAGATCAGCGATATTAATGCTGCCTCCATGCGCGAGTTCCCGGCTAAAGTGGCTGCGACTAAACAGGCAGATCTCGCTTTTCGAGTCTCAGGTCACTTAGTCGATTTCTCGCTAGTGGAGGGGCAATCGGTGAAAAAGGGAGAGCGACTGGCTCGCTTAGACGACAGGGATGCACGCAACACCTTGCTTAATCGTGAGGCTGAGTATGATCTCGCTGAAGCAGACTACCAACGCAAGGGTGAGCTACTTCGTCGCACCTTAATCTCTCAAGCCGATTATGACCTTGCTAAGGCTCAGTTAAAGTCGGCTAAAGCGGCACTGGCCAATGCACAAGATCAGCTAAGTTACACCGAATTAAAGGCGCCCTATGCTGGTACTGTCGCTAAAATTTCAACCGATAACTATCAGATGGTACAAGCTAACCAAGCCATTCTTCTGCTACAGAAAGATCGTAATATTGATGTGGTGATCCAGGTACCTGAATCTCTGGCAAGTCAAGTGGCTCAGTTAAACAATAAGCAAGGCTCTCAAGCTAAGGTGGTCTTCGCCAATCAACCAGAGAGAAGCTACCCAGCTCTCTTAAAGGAGCATGCGACTCAGGTAACCACAGGCACCCAAAGTTACGAAGTGGTGTTTACTCTGCCTCAACCTGAGGACGTCAAGATCCTTCCAGGCATGAGTGCTGAGCTTAAACTAGATCTCTCCTCCACAGGGGAGCTGAAGACTGGTGCTATCTTGCCAGCCAGCGCTATCATGAAGCGAGATGAAGATGGTAAAAATATCGTCTGGCTTTATCAAGATGACAAAGGAAGCGTTGCTCCATCTGTGGTCACACTAGGCAAGGTCACTACAGAGGGTGTCGAGATCCTTAATGGTGTAGATGCAGGTGATAAGGTTGTGGTTGCTGGCGTGCAGTACCTCTCGGCCGATCAGCTCGTTAAGCCACTTCGCTGGCAGCGTGGAGTCTAATCGATGAATTTTGCCGAATACGCCATAAAACATAAAGTCGTCAGCTGGATGTTTGCCCTACTACTGCTAGTCGGTGGTAGCATCTCATTTCTTGGTTTGGGACAACTTGAGTTTCCTGAATTCACCATTAAACAGGCGCTGGTTGTCACCGCCTACCCCGGAGCCTCACCAGAACAGGTTGAGGAGGAGGTAACCCTTCCCCTTGAGGATGCCCTGCAGCAGCTCGATGCGATAAAACATATCACCTCAGTTAACAGTGCTGGCTTATCTCAGATAGAGATTGAGATTAAAGAGAACTACGATGCCACAGAGCTTCCTCAGGTATGGGATGAAGTGCGCCGTAAGGTCAACGATAAGGTCAGTTCACTACCACCTGGAGTGTTCACTCCCTCGGTTATTGACGATTTTGGCGATGTATATGGCATTTTACTTAACGCTAGCGGTGATGGTTACAGTAATCGTGAACTACAAAACTATGCAGACTTTCTAAGGCGCGAGCTTGTGCTCGTCGACGGTATAAAGAAGGTCACTATCGCCGGTAAAATAGATGAACAGGTGATGGTTGAGATATCTCAGCAAAAACTCAACGCCATGGGACTCGATCAAGACTATATCTATAGCCTAATCAATAGCCAGAATGTAGTTTCAAATGCAGGCAGCATAAGGGTCGGTGACAGCCGGATCCGAATTCATCCCACTGGAGAGTTCACTCAGGTAGAGCAGATGGAGCGCCTGCTTATCAGTAAGCCTGGCAGCACCAAATTGGTTTATTTAGGCGACATCGCCAAAATTTATAAAGCGTTAGATGAAACGCCGGATAATATTTATCACGGTAACGGGCAAGATGCACTTTCAATTGGCATCGCCTTTTCCAGTGGAGTCAACGTGGTTGAAGTCGGTAAAGAGGTCAACGCTAGACTTGCACAGCTCGACAGCGAGCGCCCTATCGGTATCGAATTAACCACAGTGTATGATCAAAGTAAGATGGTTGATCAGACCGTCAGCGGCTTTTTGATCAATCTGGCTGAGTCCATCGCCATTGTGATCGGCGTACTGCTTATCTTTATGGGAGTGCGATCTGGCCTACTGATGGGGTTAGTCTTACTGCTGACCATACTGGGCACATTTATCGTGATGAACATACTCAATATTGAGTTACAGATCATCTCACTCGGTGCCCTTATCATCGCTTTAGGTATGCTGGTCGACAACGCTATTGTCGTTACCGAAGGGATCTTAATCGGGATCAAGCGGGGTCAAACTCGACTAGAGACCGCCAAAGAGGTGATCACTCAAACTCAGTGGCCTTTGCTAGGCGCGACAATAATTGCCATTATCGCCTTTGCACCTATCGGCCTGTCAGATAACGCCACCGGTGAGTTTTGTGCCTCCCTATTTCAGGTGCTGTTGATCTCGCTGTTTATCAGCTGGATAACCGCCATGACCCTCACCCCCTTCTTCTGTAACTTGATGTTTAAAGATGGTGAGGTGAGTGAAGATGAAGATAACGACCCATACAAGGGTTGGTTATTTCAGCTCTACCGTAGCAGCCTCAACTTAGCGATGCGTTTTCGAGTGATCACCCTGTTACTTGTAATTGGTGCGCTTATCGGCTCTATGGCGGGAGCGGGTAACCTGAAAAATGTCTTCTTTCCAGCTTCGAACACACCTATGTTTTTTGTCGATGTGTGGATGCCAGAGGGCACAGATATTAAGGCGACAAAACAACTTTTCAGCCGAATTGAGAAAGATCTTTTACAGCAACAGGCCGAGCAAGATATTGGCTTGGTCAACCTCACTAGCGTAATAGGTCAAGGCGCGCAAAGATTCGTGCTCTCCTACGTCCCTGAAAAAGGCTATAACGCCTATGGTCAGCTATTGATAGAGATGACAGATCTTGTGACCTTAAACCGCTATATGCGGATCTTAGAAAGTGAGCTTAGCCACAAATATCCAGAGGCAGAGTATCGCTTTAAGTATATGGAAAACGGCCCAAGTCCAGCAGCCAAGATTGAAGCCCGTTTCTTTGGTGAAAACCCAGCAGTATTAAGAGCACTGGCCTCACAGGCTGAAGCCATCTTAAAGGCTGAGCCAACCGCCGTTGGTGTTAGGCATAACTGGCGTAATCAAGTCACCCTTATCCGCCCTCAACTAGCACTGGCACAAGCTCGTGAAACAGGGATAAGTAAACAAGATCTCGATGACTCATTGCTAGTGAATTTTAGCGGTAAACAGGTGGGCGTATATCGCGAAAATAGCCATATAATGCCGATAATTGCCCGAGCTCCCGACAGTGAACGACTCGATGCTGACAGCATGTGGAAACTGCAGATCTGGAGCGCCGATAACAACGTCTTCGTGCCTGCAACTCAAGTGGTGTCAGAGTTTTCCACTGAGTGGGAAAACCCCATCATCATGAGACGAGATCGTAAACGTGTACTTGCAGTACTGGCCGATCCGATCAACGGCAGCGATGAGACCGCTGACTCAGTATTTAGAAAAGTCCGCAGTGATATCGAAGCGATCCCTCTACCAGCTGGCTATGAGTTGGAGTGGGGTGGAGAGTATGAGACAACTATCGAAGCACAAGCTTCGGTCTTTAGCTCAATCCCCATGGGGTATCTGGCGATGTTTATTATCACTGTTCTACTGTTTAACTCTGTCAGACAGCCGCTAGTGATCTGGTTTACCGTGCCGCTCTCAGTCATAGGAGTGGTATCTGGTCTACTGATTTTTGATGCGCCATTTAGCTTTATGGCACTACTGGGCCTACTGAGTTTAACTGGCATGATAGTGAAAAACGGCATTGTTTTGGTTGACCAGATAAATCTGGAATTAAGCAGCGGGAAAGATCCCTACTGGGCAGTGGTTGACTCCTCTGTGAGTCGTGTACGCCCAGTACTAATGGCAGCTATCACGACAATGCTCGGCATGGTTCCCCTGCTATCCGATGCCTTTTTTGGTTCAATGGCGATCACCATTATCTTCGGGTTAGGCTTCGCATCAGTATTAACCTTAATCGTACTGCCAGTGACCTACACCTTAGTGTTCCGTATTCCTTATTTAGGAGATAGGAAACTTGTGAAATAGGAGGCCTGCAGACAACAAACCCATACTAGAAAATACCCAATAACTGCTTCCCGGCAGACCCGATCCAGAGATGGATCGGGATCTTTCATTAAAAACACAGCATTGTCTTCGTTAGCTTGATATGGTTACCGACTAGAGTCTTAGCTCTCAAACTGGAAACCCAATGAACCAAGCAACTAAAGCCGCCCTTATCTCCGCTTTCATCTGTCCAGGCGGAGGGCATTTTTACCTGAAACGCTATAACACGGGAACTTTGCTCAGTGTGGTTACCTTAGCAGCCCTGATCTACCTGCTAAATCAAGCCATCGCCCGCGCTCAAGATATTTCACAGCAGATAATCAACGGCCAACTGCCTTTAGATCTCAGTGTGATCTATCCTCTTATCACCCAGCCACCCGCTGCAGAGCAAGCGCTCTACAGCAATATTGCTTTAGTCGCCTTTGCCACCTCCTGGTTCATTGGCGTTATCGATGCTTATCGGTTAGGCGCTATTGCAGATAAAGCTGAGTAAACATATTTCAGAACAAGACACACATTTCAGGACAAGACAGTAAAATAAAAAACGGCCAAACAGATATCTGTTTGGCCGTTTTGTTAGCTTAAACGATTAACCCTATTTCAGCATCCCTGTTTGAGTGAGGATGTCTTAGAAAAATCATGCTGAGTCGAGGGAAGACTAACTTTGTAGAGCTTAGCAGGCGTATTTTTTGAGAACTGATACTCACTGCTTGCCGCAGCCGTCTTAGAAAAATCATGTCGAGTAGAGGATTTCATCAACTGATTTCCAGTAGCGGGCTTATTTTTAGAAAAATCATAGCTGGCTTGTGCCGCGGTTGTTTTCGAGAAATCAGGCTTCTCTGCCAAGACAGATGTAGAAGCAAAGACAAATACCGCAGATAAGGTCACGCTGGTTAACAACTTCATAGAGAACTCCAATCTTATTGACCACAAATAGTTAACACCATTTTAATGTAATTAGATTCAATGGTGAACAAATGAGTCACATTTTATGCAAAATGATACATTTAAAAATAATAGAAATAGCAATATAAACAGCTAGTTAATAGAAAGCTTAAAAACTAATAAGCCATTTAAATTGTATATTTAGCTAAGTTTGCTATTGGAGGGAGATCTATCTTAGTTGGATCTGTGGTTTGTTCTGACCAAAGCAGAGCCCTGTTTTGCGCACTTTTGCCTGAAGTGAGCGGAACAATTGAGGGCGGAGTGGCAATTCCCACTAATGAGATACAGTGACTAACGCAGTGACCTCCGGCGAGTACAACGCAGGATATGTCACAAAGCAGCTTAGGTTGATTAAGCTTACTCGTGCTTGAACTCGCCTCTGTCGAATGCTCCACAGAGTGCAAAAGGTTTGGCATCGCCATCGCCGGAGACAAGAGATATTGCCCCAGTAAAGAGATAAATAGCAAAAGAGTAAAACAGAACTTTGCCATTATTTACACAGTTCCTCAGCAATGGGTGAAGTGACTTAAGTATTGACAATATCGGCGGAAGTTAGTTGCACTTAGACTGGAATATTTGAGGCAATTTTCCATATAAAGAAGAAATTGAACCTAAAAAAATACCCCGTCTAATAAACGAGGCATTATATTCATTTTGTAGCTCTATGCGTCTACAAATAGGAGCGACTTATAGTGAGCAAGTCTTCTCTTCTAGAATGAGGTTTGCTTCAACAGCATCGATCGCTTTCTGATCGTGATCGTTAGCTGGACAGCCACAAGCGTGCTCACTTGTTGCGTGAAGACGAGCTTGTTCGATGTGCCACTGTGCTACTTTAAGGTGCTGATCTACGTTCATTTTTAAACTCCAAATAGTGTTGATATATAAAATCCGCGCTAAAATATCATCACAAATTAGGTTTACACAAGGCTAATACAGGTTAAAAAACCAAATTACTGTCAATATGTTTTAATATTGGAATTTTCAGTTCAACTGTGTTGATATATTGGTTAGTCATTACGAGTAAGAATCATTAACAGAGGAAAGTAGGATGGCGAACCCCATCAATGAAGGTATCAAACGGCTTCGGGCTCAACATAAACTGACTCAAATAGAGTTAGCTGAGATGGCGGGGATCCCCAGAGCGACTTTGGCGAATATGGAGAGTAGTAATAGTAACCCAAGTATCAGTGTGGTGATGAAAGTTGCGCAAGCATTAGGCGTAACAGTGGACGACCTCATTACTCAGCGCCAATCAGTGCATGTAACCAAAGTTGAGCGTAAGGATATGCCCGTCTCCCATCAAGATGAGGGCAAATTTATCAGTACTCGCACTAGCCCTATCAGCACGCAAAATTTACAGATTAGCGACGTGATCATGATGCCGGGATGTAACACTAAGGGCGTACCACATCCAGAGGGTAGCCATGAACTGTTTCTCTGTTTGGATGGCACGGCCACATTGGAGGTTCAGGGAGAGCTATTTGAGATAGAGGCCGGAAACCTCACCTACTTTAAAGGTCACCTTCCTCACCAATATGGCAATGCCAGCCTCAAACCAGTCCATGCGATCGTGGTGGTATTTATGCAAAAATAATCCAATAAAAAGCTAAGAAAACTCAGAGTCCTCTTAGGCTTTTTTCATCTTTATAGCGCTTGCTATAACGGCTAAATCGGTGATCCTGGCGGCATCTTTATCGGCTCAGGGATCAATTTCACTTTAGGATCTTCCATACCCGCTTCGAGCCCTTTGGCTAACCAAGCAAAATGGGCAGCTTCATAGGCACTAGCACGTTTAACCTTACGGTTTAGCTGTTTGAGAGTGGTTTTCAGCCTTGCAGCCAGCTGCGCCTTAACTTCAGGACGAGTTTGCTTATTGTGATAAGCCGCTAATAACTCATCAATCATAACGCTATTGACCCGCATCCAGACGCCAAGCTCTCCCCCTGTCGGGATATCATTGTACAGGGTGAAGCCCAGTAACTTATCCACTAAAGCTGGAATTGACAGCTGCTCTTTATCATTCAAATATGCCTGATTTACACGGTTTAAACGCTCAGGTGCAAACAGTTGCGACAGGGTATGCCTACTTAACACTTCAGCCATTCCTAAGGGATCATTAATCACTCCAAGGCCAGAATCGAAACTCTCGCGACTGGTTTGGTAATTCCCCGACTTAGGAACTAACGCCTCTTGTAGAGATGTTGAGATAACTAACTGCTCAGGAGATAGCGTTTGCATTAAGGCCTCAAGCGCATTGAGCTGAAGTTGGGGCGCTAGATAGTGCCAAGATTCACCATCGACACTGTCAGCATAACTGTAATCTGTTCCACCGATAAATTTAGCAGCAGCGGCGATCTGGTAGCGGGTCAGCAGATAGATAGGAACAAAACTATCACTTAGCTCACCCGATGGCTGCCCCTTAAGAAGAGCTGATTGGGAAAACTCCTCTATCGCCTTGGCTCTGACTTTGCCTAAGCGAACCAGCTCAGCAACTGGGTCACTACCGTTATCCCATAAACTGGCATAGGCGTTACTGGCAGCCTTAGCACGAGAGTCTGCCTCACCGATATAACGTAAACCATCACGCTGCACCTTTTTCATTAAGGCAGTGAGCTCAGCCTGCTCCTGTGCAACGTCGGCATATTCACCATAACCATACTCAACGATATATTTGTCCCATGCACCGACGCCCACATCATAGGGAGCTGAGATATCTATGTTGCCGTCAACTAATCCAATTTTAGGGTGCGGGTAATCCATCACAGAGGCATTACCATTGGTAGAGGCCGCAAAATTATGATCAAAACCTAAGGTATGGCCTATCTCATGGGCCGACAACTGGCGAATACGAGCGAGTGAGAGTGACATTGCAGCCTCCTGAGCTGCCTCTCTATCTTCCCAACCTGCGGTCAAACCGCGAGCTATCAGATGATCTTGACGCACACGTTGACTACCCAGCGTAACATGACCCTTGATGATCTCCCCTGTTCTAGGGTCGGTCACCGCACTGCCATATGACCAGCCACGCGTTGCACGGTGCACCCACTGGATCATGTTATAACGAACATCTTGGGGGTCAGCATCTTCAGGTAGCAGCTCAACCTTAAAGCCATTGATAAATCCAGCCTGGGTAAAGGCCTCCTCCCACCAGCTTGCTCCCTCGAGCAATGCGCTGCGAATAGGCTCAGGCACACCAGGATCAAGGTAATAGGTGATAGGTTTAACCACTTCACTCGGCGCAGATCCTGGCACGACTTTTTGCAAGCGATGACGTAGCAGGTGACGCTGACGAATATCTTGATCTACCAAAGTACCGTAATCTAAATACTCATCGGAGAGATAACCACTCATTGGATGGTAGGCTCGCGGTGTGTAACCCTCATCGGGTAACTGAATAAATGAGTAGCGCATGCGAACCGACAAATGGTTTGCATCGGGCGTCACCTGAGCAACATAGTCGCCTGCTTTTTTGCTATTAAATGAGAGCAGTACATCCACATCACTGTTACGCTCAAATGACTTAACCCCCTCAGGAATAATCAAAGAGCGCTCTGGATCTAACTGATAACTTCCCTGCTTTGTCGCCTCAAGTCTCGATGAGATCCCATGGAGATCATTAATCACCAGATCGTTAATCGCCACCAAAGAGCGCTTACCATCTAAAATTTTACCGCGCCATAATACCGATTCAGCAAACGCCTCTTTGACTGCACGCAGCTCAGCACTATTGTCGCTGCTCGCTCTATACTGGGTATTTAACTGTTTTAATATCAGATAAGGGCCATGTCGCTCAAACTGTACCAAACGGGTGTAACCTAACTGCCCACGATCTAGCCCGATATCGTTTGAGCCAACTCCATGGGGCAAGCTGGTCAGCAGCAAGAAAGGTTGGTCGAGCTTATTAACCTCAAGGTAAAGATCCCCAGAGTTTTTAGCATAGAAAAGATTGGTAAACCCTGTGGCAGCCTGACTCTTCTTAATCAGTGTGGCAGTATTTTCTGATGCGGCAGTGGCGGTAACGACTGGCGCAGATAGAAGTACGGCAGCCAGCACGAGGTTAGAGGGTTTCATTTTATCTCCTTGAATTGGTCGCACAGCTTGATTATTTTTTATCGTTTTCAGCTGTATTCATAGATAGTTCCTACCTACATAATGGCGGGTTGCATTAGGCAGGTCTGTATTTTGTATCCACCATGGTAACAGCAATCACCTTAGTCTCAAGTGGTATTATTTTCATGTCGGCCTAAAACAACAAAGGGGAGATACTCCTAAGAATACTCCCCTTTTTGATCTGCTCTAGAGTGAACATTTAGCTGACTGTTATACCTATCCCACTAATAATGTTATCTTTCAGCAGGAGTTCAAAAACCAGTATGCAAGGCAAAGGCTTGAAGCTAATAGTAGCTCTATATCAAAAACCTATAACGTAGCATAAAGGGTTTTGAAACCTGCACTACGTGAGCCTCTCAGGCATTCCACTTCTGCTTTGCATTGACTCAAAAGGGAATAACCATTTCTTCATCAATGCGCCTTGAATTGAAAAGCCTGAATGGCTCTGAATTACTCACCTATTTAGTAGGATTGGTATTTATCCAATAACTTAAGGTATCAAACAGCTCATTCAACACAATAGGCTTGGTGATATGGGCATTCATTCCCGCATCTAAACTCTTCTCTCTATCACCTGACATTGCGTGGGCGGTCATGGCTATCACAGGTAGCTCTGACTGATTGTAGTGTTTACGCAGCTCTCTGGTCGCTGTTAAGCCGTCCATCACTGGCATCTGAATATCCATCAATACCGCTTCATAGTCATTATCTGCAATCATATCTAAAGCAATTTGACCATTATCAGCCACATCAACCTCATAACCTGCACTTTTTAACAGTTCAGTCGCCACTTGTTGGTTAATAAAGTTATCTTCAACTAAGAGGATTCGACCAGAAACTTCATTCACTTTCTCTTCGGTCAACTCCTTAACTGGATTGAGTTTAGGCGCATCGACAAAGGCTGAGATAATCTCATCAAAGAGTGCAGAGGCTTTGAAGGGCTTTTGCAACATGGCGTAGATATTCGATTTATCCGCATCCTCTTTTAACGGCTCTGCCGCGTAGGCTGTCATCATGATGATAATAGGGCGACTATCCAAGCGACCGTCAGCCACCATACGGTCTAGTTCTTCAATCACAGCGATGCCATCCATCTCCGGCATCATCCAGTCGAGCAGTAATAGATCAACCGAAGACTTACCCAGTTTGTAGATAGCTTCTGAGCCACTCGCCGCGGTATCAACGTCAAACTTGAAATCCTGCATGATGGTCGAGTAGATCTGCAGCGCAGTAGGATTATCATCCACCACTAAAGCTTTAAGGTTAGCTAGCTTTGCTGGCACTATCATAGGCTTAACTTCAGCCTCTTCGGCGATCTCGAAGCTAATGGTGAAGCTAAAGGTACTGCCCACTCCCATCTCACTCTGCACCTGCATAGTGCCGCCCATCATAGAGACTAAATGTTTACTGATTGAAAGCCCTAGACCTGTACCGCCATACTTACGGGTTGTCGAACCATCGGCTTGAGCGAAAGCATCAAACAGGCTCTCCTGCTGCTCTTTACTGATGCCAATTCCGGTATCACGCACCCAAAACTTAAGCGTAATACGATGATCTCGCTCACCCACATCTTCACAACCCAGCTCAATCTCACCACTTTGGGTAAACTTAACTGCGTTTGAGAGCATGTTGATCAAAACCTGCCCCAGACGCAGAGGATCGCCTTCTAGAATTAGACCTGCGGTAACAGGTGCATAAAGCAGTAACTCAACCCCCTTCTCCTGTGCTTTTAAGGCATTGAGGTCTAAGGCATGATCTAGCACCTTATCAAGTGGAAATGAGACCCGCTCCAACTCCAATTTACCCGCTTCAATCTTAGAGAAATCGAGAATATCGTTGATAATCCGCAGCAGTGATTGAGCTGAGAAGCCTGCTTTATCAAGATAATCCTCCTGCTGAGGAGTCAGCGACGTACGCTGTGCTAGCTGAAGCATACCGATAATGGCGTTCATCGGCGTACGGATCTCATGGCTCATATTTGCCAAGAACTCACTCTTATACAGGTTGGCTGATTCTGCATCCTGCTTAGCCTCTAACATCACCACTTCGTTACTCTTATGACGAGTAATATCCTTATGGGTTCCCACCATACGCTTAGGCTGATTATCTGTGGTGAACTCAACCACACGACCACGGGAGAGTAGCCAGTGGTATTCGCCACTCTTGCCCTTCATCCTAAATTCGATATCGAAAGCACCAATAGGATCGGACAAATATTCATCACGATACTCTTCGACACGAATGCGATCGTCGGGATGAATCAATGCATCTATGGTTGAGACCAGAGCCGGAAACTCATTAGTTTTGTAGCCTAACATTGAGTAGTAAGCTGGATTACAGATAATCTGCTCAGAGTCGAGATACCAATCCCACAGACCATCTTCTACCGCATCCATGGCCAGATGGTAACGCTCCTCAGATAGCCTTAACTGCTCCGCAGACTCATATTCACGGGTCACGTCACGCCATACGGCAATCAGACCCAACAGCTCACCGCGTCGGTTATAAAAAGGCAGCTTAAGAGTATCTAAGAGTACTGGCTTACCCGCCAGCTCTACTTTCTCCTGATAACGCAGAGGCGTTCGCTCAGACAGAACCCGCCCGTCTTCCGCTTTTATCCGTACCGATTGCTCCTCAGAGGTGAGTTTGATGCTCTCTTGGCCAATCATCTCACTCTCGGTATAACCAAGCATACGTTCAGCGGACTTATTACAACCTAGGTATTTGCCCTCTTTATCTTTAAATACAATCGCCTCAGGAATAGAGTCGAGCAGTGAACGAAGCAGTGCGTATTCACGCTCACGACGCTCAGTGGTCTCTTTAAGTCGCTCGGTTCGGCGGGCAACCAGTTTATCCAGACGACGATTTTGTTCGGCCAAGTGCCTTGTATATTGCTGGTTCTCTTCAAAAATACGACTCACCAGCTGGAACCATGGCTCCCAGCCTATTGTCATTCTCTCCGGTGGTTTTCTTGGCTCTTGCGAGCACCCCTCAAGATGAGTCAGTAGCTGAGAAGCAGGATTAACGAAAGAGCGGCGGGTCTGCCAATGCACTATGGTCACCAGCACAGAGAGCGCCAGTACCACCAAGATAAAGGTCAGCTCTAGTTTCTCCCAAGAATCTTTAAATAGCTCGGTCTCCTCTTGTAGGTAGAGCAGCCGCCACGGAGCATTTTGCAGAGCAACCGAGTGAATATAATAGCCGTTACGTATCAAGCCTTCGTGGGCATCGAACAGTTCAGACTCTGGAATAGAGTGAAGCTCAGAGGGGATTTTCTGACTAATATGGTACACCCGACTCATATCGGTACTGTCATCACCACTATGGGAGAGAATATTGTTCTTCTGGTCTAATAAGATCACTGTGCCCGGCATCTTAAAGTAGAGACGGATCTGCCTCGCAAGTGACGACAGTGTCATATCTAGATTGATAGAGCCGATAAACTCATCCTGCAAGTAGATAGGAACACCTAAGGTAGTCAGCAACTCTTTTTTATTGGGATCCACATAGGCTGGACTCCAAAATACAGTGCGCTGGGGGTTCATCGCTGGCGTGGCTAGCTGAAACTGGTTTTTATTAAGCAGCTCCTCTCTAAATCTCTGTTCATCGGCAGGCCAAGGAAAGTAGGACATAATCCTACGTTTTGAGATGTAGTAGATGGAAGAGGCTTTTGGGGCAGCTTCAGTTGCAACCGGAAAAGAGAGAGACAATTCAAACAACATCTCCAGCTCTTGATAGAACTTATCGCTACGGCCGTTGAGCGAGCCAGATCCTGTAATACGTCCCATGTTAGTAAAGGGTTCACCGCTCTGGGCATAACTCGGCTCTAAGGTAAAATATTGACCACTCTCATTAAACTTTTCATATTGAGGCAGTCTATCTGTACGCACCAGCTCACCGAGTCTCAAGTGATCGATAGCAACATTACGAAGACTCTTGACCGCCCGGATACTGGACTCAAGCAGCAGATCAACTTGGAGAACGTGGCGTTCTACCTGTTGCTCTCTTAAATCCATTAACTGAGTTTTTTGACGCTCGAAGAAAAACCAGGCCGTGATCAAGGCCATGATGATCACACCAATATAGGTATAGAAAACAGCGCGGTTATAGTTTTTCTGTATCGGTGACTTCAGTTGAAGATCCGGCTCAGTCGGTTTCATGCTTGGCCCTTGAGTAACACGAACTGACTCAGGCATATCCCTGCCTGAGTTATAAAATTCAATACAGGTATAGTATCAGGAAGATAGCTGATTGGAACACACTATCTGTGATAAAACAGCAAGGGGTAAACAGGGGAAGTACAGAATGTTTAACCACCTCTCACTCTTTTACCTGTTCATTACAAACCAACCAAAAACAATACACCTGTAATACCAATCATTAAATAATCTATTGCTTTGAATTAAAAAGGCCTCCGCTAATTTAAATAGCCAGAGACCCAGTAAGTTAAGTTTGACAATGAGAGTTACAAGTTCTCCTCGGCAAACTCAGCAAGACGAGAACGAACCACGCCATTAAGGTAGATATTGGCGCTACCTTCGAAGTTTTTAAAACGCTCAACAATGTAGGTTAAGCCCGATGTGACTGCGGTAAGATAGTTAGTATCTATCTGAGCTAAGTTACCACTACAGATAAGCTTAGTCCCCTCTCCCATACGAGTGATCATGGTCTTGATCTGAGAGGCAGTTAGGTTTTGACACTCATCAAGAATAACCACAGAGTTCTGAATTGAGCGTCCGCGCATAAAGTTAATCGATTTAAACTGAATATTAGCCTTGTCCATGATGTAGTTCATGCTACCACTTGGGTTTACATCATTCTTATGCAGCACCTCTAAAGTATCTGTGATGGCCGCAAGCCAAGGTGCCATTTTCTCCTCTTCTGTACCTGGTAAGAAACCGATGGACTCAGCAATCTCTGGCGTATTACGTGTCACTATTACCTTGTCATAAAGGCCGCGCTCTACCACCATTTCAAGGGCTGCCGCTATTGCTAGTAACGTTTTACCACAACCTGCGGGGCCGGTTAGAATCACCAGATCGATATCAGGATCCAGCAAGGCCTGCATCGCCATTCCCTGATAGATATTCTTTGGACGGATCCCCCAAGCATCGAGATTAAGTAACCTGTCTTTGCCCAGGTCCAACAGGTGAAGATCGGTATCATTTTTTTCAATTACCCGACCACAAAAGTTGGAGTCTTTATCCATCAGGTACTGGTTAATATAGAAATTTTCATCACCGACCTCGGCAACAGGCACTGTATGTACCGTGTGTCGTCCTTGGGTCTCTGTAGTGACATGCTCCTTTCTCTCCCAAAAATCACCATCGAATTGATGGAAGCCTTTAGTTAAGAAGCGTATATCGTCAATTAGCTGATCCGTGCGATAATCTTCAACCAATAATATGCCTGCACCTTTGGCTTTCAGGCGCATATTAATATCTTTAGTGACTAAGACAACGGTACGGGGTTCGTGAATTTTTTGCAGGTGTAGCGCAGTATTGATGATGCGATTATCGTTATTGTCCCCTGGAAGGGACGCTTGTGTCATCTCAAGTTGATGATCAGGAAAGATCGCTAGTGAGCCAGATGCGTCACCGTGATCTTCACGTCTTGGGAGCTTAACGCCCTGAACTATCTCCTCCGGGGTGGTGGTTCCTCCGAGAATATCCTCTAATGCTCTGATAGCCACTCGAGCATCCCGGCTTACATCTCGTTTTCTGTCCTTTATCTGATCCAGTTCTTCCAGAACGGTCATCGGGACAACTACATCGTGTTCTTTAAATGAATAAATGGCTAAAGGTTCATGTAGTAATACATTGGTATCCAGTACAAACAACTTTCTGTCGTCTTGTTCCATGGCGCCTCCATAATTTCCATTAAACTTTCGTTGAAATCTTGGTCGATGCTCCCCTTTAAAAGTGTGAGTTTAAGATTTTATTTCATCACCTGAGAGAGCAACTAAACAACACTCAACAAGCAGTGAAACAATTTAATCTCGTTAAAAATTAAATAAATGATAAAAATGCATATCACTTAAATCCATACTGACACTATTACAGTATAGCTTCAATAACTTAGTTGTGACTTTCTTCTTCTAAACTTTACGAACTGATATGACGATTCAATGACAAATTGCTTCCTGATATCTCACCTGTATAATTAACCATCAACTATTGGGTCGCTAGCGGCTCTAATCTCCGAGATTAGCGATCGACATAAATGCGCTTAATGTTATAACATACGCGCCCTTCGTGATTTACCCTGTAGATGAGAATATAAGTAATGCCCTTTTCCTTAGGTCAACGCTGGATAAGTGACACAGAATCTGAACTCGGTTTAGGTACTGTCGTGGCTGTGGAAGGCCGTATGGTCACCGTGATGTTTCCAGCAACAGATGAGAACCGTATGTTCTCTCGAGCCGATGCGCCGTTAACACGTGTTATTTTTAATCCGGGCGATAAAGCTGAAAGCCATGAAGGCTGGAGTTTGACCGTTAGTGAAGTTGAAGAGAAAGATAATCTAATTATCTATCATGGCATTCATGATGAAACTGGTGAGCAGGTCAGCTTAAGAGAGACCCTGTTAAACCACAATATTCGTTTCAATAAGCCACAAGACAGATTGTTTGCTGGCCAGATCGATCGCCTCGAGCGATTTGGTATTCGTTACCAGTGCCAGCAACTAAGACACAAACTAGCCACCTCAGACATGCTAGGCCTACAAGGCCCTAGAGTCGGCCTGATCCCTCACCAGCAGTGGATCGCCCATGAGGTGGGTCGCCGCTTTGCGCCAAGAGTATTACTCGCCGATGAGGTGGGTTTAGGTAAGACAATCGAAGCGGGCCTGATCATCCATCAGCAGCTACTGACCGGTCGCGCCGAGCGTATCTTAGTAATAGTACCTGACACACTTCGCCATCAGTGGTTGGTTGAGATGCTTCGCCGCTTCAACCTTAAGTTTTCTGTTTTTGATGAAGACAGATGTGTCGAAGCTTACGCCGATAGCGACAACCCTTTCTACACTGAGCAGCTGGTAATCTGCTCATTAGAGCTGCTGCGAAAGAAACGACGCTTAGATCAAGCACTCGCTGCTGACTGGGATCTTATGGTTGTCGACGAAGCCCATCATTTAGAGTGGACGGAAGATGCACCAAGTCGCGCCTACCGTATAGTCGAAGCGCTCAGTGAAGAGATCCCTGGCGTACTGCTACTGACAGCAACGCCGGATCAACTCGGTCACCAGAGTCATTTTGCTCGCCTACGCCTGCTCGATCCTGATCGCTTCTACGATTATGAAGCTTTCCTCAAAGAGGAAACCAACTACGCAGATATCGCCAGCACCGCAGATGCACTAGCAGGCAATGAGCCGCTTTCACAGGAGATAATTGATAATCTCAAGACGCAACTAGCTGAAAAAGATATCACAGCGGCAACCGACATTATTCAAGCGACTGACGCAGATGTTGACCAGCAGCAAGCTGCCCGTGATGCACTACTGCAAGACTTGTTAGACAGACACGGAACTGGGCGCGTGCTCTATCGTAACAGTCGCGCCTCAGTAAAAGGCTTCCCAACGCGTATCTTCAATCAATATCCACAGAAGATGCCGGCACAATATGTCACCGCTGCACGTGTGGGCGCCATGATGAATGGCCATCTAGATACGGCAGGGAAAGTTAAACAAGCACTAAGCCCTGAGAAAATATACCAAGAATTTGAGAGCTCAAGTGCAAGTTGGTGGAAGTTTGATCCTCGCGTTGACTGGCTTATCGATTTCCTAAAAGAGAACCGCAGAGAGAAGGTGCTTATTATCGCCAGTCAGGCGGAAACAGCCCTAAGCTTGGAAGAGGCACTACGTACCCGTGAAGGTATACAGGCGACAGTGTTCCATGAAGGGATGTCGATTATCGAACGTGATAAGGCCGGCGCTTACTTTGCTCAAGAAACAGGTGGAGCTCAAGCCCTTATCTGTTCAGAGATCGGCTCAGAAGGACGTAACTTCCAGTTTGCTAGCCAGTTGATCTTGTTCGATCTACCGTTAAACCCAGATCTACTTGAGCAGCGTATCGGCCGCTTAGATCGTATCGGTCAGAACAATGATGTCTCGATCCATGTGCCATACCTTGAAGATACAGCGCAAGAGTCTCTCATGCAGTGGTATCACAAAGGATTGAATGCCTTTGAGCAGACCTGTCCAAGTGGTCATATCCTGTTTAATGAGTTTTCAGAGTCACTGCTCAATGTCTTAATAAGCCAAGATAAAGAGGTACTAGAGCAGGTTTTAAGTGACACCCAAACCCGCTATGCAGAGCTAAAGTCTGTGATGGAGCAGGGTCGCGATAAGTTGCTTGAGATAAACTCTCACGGTGGTGAGCGAGCTAATAAGCTAGTCAATGCCTTAGCAGAGCGCGATGAAGATACCAACCTTATCGGTTCGGTGATCCGTCTGTGGGATATTATCGGTGTTGAGCAGGAAGATAGCGGCGAGAATGCCATTGTGCTTCGCCCGAGCGAGCATATGATGTTCCCAACTTATCCTGGCCTACCGGAAGATGGCATTACCGTCACTTTCGACAGAGAGATGGCGCTTTCTCGTGATGATATCGCGCTTATCACTCAGGAGCACCCGCTGGTGCAAACGGGCTTAGATCTGATCACGTCATCGGAAACCGGCACCACAAGCGTCGCTGTGTTGAAAAACAAGTCTCTGCCTGCTGGCACGATATTTCTTGAGTTGATCTACATGGCTGATGCTTCTGCGCCTAAGTCGAGCCAACTATACCGTTATCTGCCACCTACACCGGTGCGTGTCCTGCTGGATAAAAATGGCAATAACTTGGCCGATAACGTCAATTACGAGAGTTTTAATAAGCAGCTAAGCGCCGTAAACCGCCATATTGCCAGCAAGCTGGTCAATGCATCACAAGCAGTACTGCACCCTCTGTTTGCCAAAGGTGAAGAGTTTGCATCTAGCGAATTGACCTTATTGACTGAGAGCTCGCGGGCTAAAATGACCACGCAACTTAACGGTGAGCTGGAGCGTTTAGAGGCATTAAAAGCGGTCAACCCGAATATTCGTGATGAGGAGCTAGCACACCTACGCGAGCAGATGGTAGAGCTTAACGGCTACCTAGACGGAGCAGTACTACAGCTCGATGCTATACGTTTAGTGCTGGTTAGCCACGCATAATTAGTTTTACCTTGCTGTCTAAAGCCCCATAACTAAATAGTTTTGGGGCTTTTTTATTGCCTATTCGATACTCTATACTTAATCTACTCCCACAGTTGACCCATGTAAGAAGCTTTTCGATGAATCTAAGCCACGCCCTCAGTCTCCTCTTTAGGTATGTTTTATCTATAGGCGCTCTTACCTTTGCAGTAAGCAGCACAGGCTTGGCTGCTGAACCTAACTCAAGCAACTCAAAGTACAGCTACCTTCCAAGTGAGGAGGTGATCTCTATCGATGTGGGTCAACAGAAATCAGAGGTTTTGGTACGCAGTTGGATGGGGAAAAAGAAGCTAGGTGCTGCCATCATCTTCTCCAACCCTGGAATGACAGCCGATTCAGCGGGATTACAGGCTTTCTTAAGACGTGAGCTCCCCCATACAGGCTGGGCCAGTATCGCTATTACGCCACCCAACAAGGTATCCACACCTAACTTTGCCACCTCTCCTGAAGAGGTATCAAAAGCGGGTGAGGGAAACAATGACAAGGATGGTAGTGAGCGGGTACCTCAATACTCGAAGGAGCAGTGGGTCAAGATCAGAGAAAAGCAGGAGGAGTTTATTGTCAATACAATGAATAAGCTCGATGAGATAGGCTCCCCCTACCAAGGTAAGCGAATTCTTATCACCACAGATCAAGGAGCCGGATTTGTTATCTCAATGCTGAGTAAGAGTAAGCTGCCTAAACCTGACATATTAGTGCTCATCAATCCCTTTATGAGCACTAAAACAGAAAATATGGCGCTACCTAAACAGCTGGCTGAACTGGATATTCCAATACTGGATATTCAGTCTTCAGATGGTCATTATGCGTCTCAAGAGACCGTGACTGAGCGCCGGTTACTCTCCCCTCACAATGAGCCCTATCGCTATAGTCAACAACTGATGCAGCTTAACCTGAATCAGGCTGGCGCCTGGCAAACCTGTTTAGATCTAATAGAGGCCTTCGCCCACCGTATCAATAAAGCTTACCCATAATCTCAACCAACTACTACGATTACTTTTTATCTTTAGTGAGCATCAAGGCTAAAGCCACAAGCACGATAATCACTCCCATATAGAGAAGTTCTAGCATGCTTTGGGGCTTCATCTCGATAAAATAGGAGAACAGTTTGATGATCAGCATCATCAAGATCACTTTACCGAGTTTACTCTTAAGAGAATCGATACTGCTGATAACCAAGATCTTCCCGGCAGCCTTGCTCTTCTCTGCAACTTCTAAATTGTTGATAAAAAGTTCATAGAGGCCAAAGGCAAAAATCAATAATACCGCTCCAAGTAGGAAGGTATCTAAGATCTCAACCACCACCATAATCAGATCGTTTCTTACCTCATGGCTACCAGTTAGAATATAACTCCAGATAAGATCCAGCATATGAATCACATCTTTTAAGCCCATGATAAAGATGACAAATGCAGCGACAATACAGGCTAACACGCCTAGCATAACTGAGAGTCGGCTGCTCCATAGCACGCGCTCAAAAAGGTTTCTCATAAGTAAAACAATCCATGACAGAGTAAAATTGAGCCGATCTTAATCACTATTATCTCTTTGACCATAATCAAACAAAAAGAGTGTGATCTAGCTCACTACCAAAGCGGTGTTAATTCAGTTAGGTAATGAATATTCACCAGCCAGATTGGCGAATTAGGTACTCAGACTTAGGTTCAACTCCCTTTGCATCTTGGCTGTTTCGCTTAGCAGCAATGACTCTATTTTTCCCCATAAGCAGCCGAATCTGACTGATTGACTCCCGAGACAAAAGCCGCCTGACACTGGCAGTCCAGCTCTTGTTAATACTCATCTTAATGGCGGCATTGGCATCGGGAGAGGTACAAATAATCTCTTCGGCTAACTCTTTGGCTCTTGCCATAGGCGATTGAGCAACCTCTGTCACTAAGCCGACTTCAAGGGATTCCTGCGCTGACAGGACCTTAGCCGTCATGGTCAGTAACATAGCTCTGTCTTTACCTACTAACTCCCTCAGTGATATTAATCCCGCCATATCAGGAACCAGCCCCCATTTGGCTTCCATAATCGAAAGTTTAGCCTCGGGAGACACAAGCCTGATATCTGCACCAAGTGCAATCTGCATCCCACCACCAAAGCAGCAGCCCTCAATAACAGCAATCACAGGTATTGGCAACGCCCGCCAACCACAAGAGACCCTTTGAGCAAGATTGGCATTACCTGGTAACCACTTAAAGAGTAACCCAACAGCTTGTAAGGGGGAGTTCATTACGCTTTTTACATCAAGTCCCGAACTGAAGTTACCCTCGGCGCCTGATAAAATGACTAACTTAACCGTACGATCTTTTTTCAGCTCAGAGATAACACCGTCTATCTCTTTAAACATCTGATAATTAATTGCATTATATTTGTCAGGGCGAGTCAAGGTAACGTACGCAACTCCCTGCTCTCTGACTATTTTTACAAACTCCCGGCTCATCACACTCTCCCTATTAACACTGGTCAGTCCAGAAGCAAGATTAACATATTTGGCATATTTAACTAATAGAGATAACATACAAAGAAAGTTTGACTATCGTCAAAAAAATGACATTATAATTAAGCCTTTCCGGTCATGGTGATAGACAATAGTGAGATCGAAAATGACAAAATACTTGTCTTTTCAAATTTTTTGTCCATAAAAATAAAATAACAGCGACGTTAATGAGAAGAGATTTATAAGATTTCACTTAGATTGAACTCTAAAAACAAAAACAAAAACTGCAATATTTTTCATCGATTGAACGGGCGAGTTCACTAATAAGTGTTATCTTTGAATATATGGGCAGATTAGGATGTTAATAGAAAAATGCCAATCCCAGTACTCATATGTGATGATTCAGCGCTTGCCAGAAAGCAGATGGCCAGAACACTCCCTAAAGAGTGGGAGGTCGATATTACCTTTGCTAACAATGGTGCAGAGGGGATCGAAGCAATTAAAGCCGGTAAAGGCGAAGTGGTCTTTCTCGATCTCAACATGCCTGTTATGGATGGCTATGAAGTTTTAGAGATCATTCAAAGAGAAGATCTCCCAGCCCTCGTTATCGTTGTCTCTGGCGACATTCAGATCAAGGCACATGAAAGAGTTAAAGCACTAGGTGCTTTAGACTTTATTCAAAAACCTGTCAGTGCCGATGCCATCAGTAATATTCTTCAAGAGTATGGGATCTTAACCATAGCCCTAGGTGAAGGCGTTGCTGATAGTCCAATGATCAAGGTTGATCTACGTGATGCCTGCCAAGAGATCGCTAATGTGGCGATGGGACGCGCTGCCGATCTGCTCGCCAAACTACTTGATGTTTTCGTTCTACTCCCCATCCCCAATGTGAATGTTCTCGAAGTGAGCGAGCTCACTATGACGCTAAAAGCCACAGAGGAGCACAGTAAAGTCTCTGCTCTGTGTCAGGGCTTTATTGGTGCAGGCATCGCGGGAGAAGCACTGCTGCTATTCCATGACTCCTCATTTAAAGACATGGCAAAGCTCATGGGACTGGCGAACCCAGAAGATACAAACACTGAGATGGAGGTGATGATAGATACAGGCAATGTATTGATCGGCGCTTTCCTCAACGGCATCTCTGAACAGCTGCATATGAAGTTCAGTCAGAGTCACCCTGTTGTACTAGGTCGTCACTGCACCGTAAACGATCTTATCCATGATAATTCAGAAAAGTGGTCTAGAACATTGGCGATGGAGATAAACTATCGAATTGAAGATCATGATATTCAGTGCGATCTTCTCCTACTGTTTACTGAAGACTCACTACCGACGCTTAATTTTAAGCTCGGCTACCTGTTAGAATAAGTTGGATTAGTTTATGTCACATGACCAAAGCGCAATGAACGAACTCCACTGGCTGATCGATATGGTTCAGACCATTGAGGTCGGCTTAGTCGTCCTTGATAAGAACTTTAATATCCAGCTTTGGAACGGATTTATGGAGAACCACAGCGGCGTCTCTCCTAACTCCATTAAAGATAAAAACCTGTTCGAACAGTTCGACGATCTCCCATCCACTTGGCTAAAACAGAAGATGGAATCGGTATTTCTTCTTAAAAACCGAGCCTTTATTAGCTGGGAGCAGCGTCCATACATCTTTAAGTTTAAGAACTACCGCCCTATCACAGGCCGAGCAGACTTCATGTACCAAAATGTCACCCTGCTCCCACTCTCATCACTGACGGGTCAGATCACCCATATCAGTATGATCGTCTATGATGTTACCGATGTGGCTATCAATAGATTGCAGCTCAAGGGCGCCAATGAGCGTTTAGAGTACTTAAGTCAGACCGATGGACTCACCCAGCTGCATAATCGTCGTCATTGGCAACAGTGCATGCAGAGAGAGTTTGACAGGCATGCTCGATACGGCGATGAAACCAGCTTAGTTATGTTTGATATCGATGACTTTAAGAAAGTAAATGACAACTATGGCCATACTATTGGCGATAAAGTGATTCAACATATCTCTCATCTCCTAAAGCAATCTTTACGAGAAACCGATTGTGCTGGCCGTTACGGTGGTGAAGAGTTCTCTGTGGTACTTGCTAAAACTTCAGCAACAGATGCACTTCAATTTGCAGAACGACTGAGGAAGAAGATAGAGGAGACCGCGCTCGTCTATGAAGATCAAACCATTAATGTCACGGTCAGCATCGGAATATGCGATATTCAAGATGAGTTAGAGAACAGCGGCCAGTGGCTTAATTGTGCCGATGAAGCCCTCTATACCGCCAAGGATACAGGCCGAAATAAATGCGTTATCTATAAGCAGAAATAACTTTATCTACCATTGACTCCCAATAAAAATGCCCATCAAGATGGGCATTTTTATTTATAATTCAATCTGTTTTAGTGAAGAGGTCTTTTGACCTGTTCTTCGAAGCCATCATCATCGTCTTCAAAGTCATCTTCACGGATCTCCATCCCATCTTCATCGATAAAATAGGTACCCCATCCGTCATAATCCACCTTCTGCTTAGCGGCAAGTAACAACAATGACTCACATGCCTTATCCAGAAGTTCAACATCTAACAGATGATTAGCGATAGCATCGAAACAGTAGATAACTGAGCCATCTTCAAGTTCCATCTCTTCAGCATCACTCACTTCAAACCCTGCCTTAAATGCATCGACAGCCGCTTTTTCTAAGCGATCAAAGTTGTTCGATGAGAAGTGATGTTCAATTGTGTACTCAGCATCAGGGTGAGAACCATCACCTAAGATAGCGCTTACTATCTCCTGATTTTCCTGCTTCTGCGCCTTAAGTAAACGATCAATTGACATAGATAACTCCCAATAAAAAAATCTGCAGGGATTATACACCCAAGATAAACCACTTCAAGCTTGCATTAGCAAGTACAGACACAAAAAAGCCCCCATAAAATGGAGGCTTTATCACTAAACTGAACTGGACTACTTAGCCATTAAGGCGGAGGCTTCCTGATCCAGCTGAGTTAACCGAGTCGACATCATTGAATGGATACGCTTGGATAACTCTTTCACCTGAGATTTAGCTAACCCCTTTGTTTCAATGGGCTCCATCATCTCAATAATCACCACGCCATTATTCCAGCGATTTAGCTTAATATGACCTTGATTAGATGCCAATACAGGCACCATAGCCACACCAGCTTCTATAGCAGTGTGAAAAGCCCCTGACTTGAATGGCAGCAGACCTTTACCACGAGAGCGAGTGCCTTCGGGGAAGATCCAGATAGAGAGACACTTGTCTTTAATCTTTTTGGCGGTTTGCGCCATAGTTTCAAAGGCTCTACTACGGTTCTTTCTGTCAATAAGGATATTACCTGACAACCAGTAGATTTGACCAAAAAATGGAACCCAAGCCAAACTCTTCTTGCCTAAACTCACAGTTCCTTTAGGCACTGCTGCTGTGTGGGTAAACATATCAAAATTATTTTGATGGTTTGCCAAAAACACACAAGGCTCAGTTGTCGCTACGTTTGCTTTACGTACAATAACCTTAATGCCTAACACAGGTGCGGCGTAGGAGAAAATTTTAGCGAACATGTGTACATTGTCACGATGTCTTGGCCTAATTAAACAAAAAAGACCACCAAAAACAAATGCTAGCAGTAACATAACTGCTAAAACTAACGATCTAAGGATTAAAAGCACAACTCACTCCCTCGGTACCAATGGCGACAGTATAGCCAGCAAGATGATACGACTCAATAAAATGTTTTTACACTTGTAGCCTGAACGTTTATTACCCATCAGCATGGTCAAGCACTAGGGAGTGTAGTCGATCAATATTAACCTTGGTTTAATTCCGGATTAATTTTTCTTGGTCTCTTTTCTGTGGCTGCGCTTTCCTACCCAAAACGAGTCTAAACAGAATCGTACTTATCGCCAAAGTGGCAACAATTGCCGCCCCACTGGGAAGATCGAAACTCGCAGACAGCACTAAACCTGAGATATAGCCAACAAGTCCGACAGCATAAGCGGCAGGTAACTTGAATCTAGCGTGGTATTTATTCACTGCCAAAGCTGGCAAAATCAAAGTACTAAAGACTAAATAGACCCCGACTAACTCAACAGAAAGAGTGATCACTAAAGCAAACATGATATAGAAACCACGCCCATCTAGCAGAGCAGGTTTAATGGAGATAAGCAGTAAAATACAGGCAGAAACACTCGCTGGCAGTATAAGTTGAGACCAGTTAACCCAGAGGATCTGACCCGACATCAGTTGCTTCAACATCTCCGCTCCATGGGGATCATTTGAGAGCAATAACATCGCACCCACAGCCGCTAACACATAGAAACAGCCAATAATTGCTTCTAACTCATCAGCCATTCGCTTCGACAACCAAGCGATAAATCCAGCGCCAGCAAGGGCAAATAGTGCAGGCATCCACACGTGAGAATAGGGCAAATGTTCAATATCGTGGTTAAGGTGAGCCACAATTGCACCTAAAGCTGCAACTTGAGCGATAGCCAGATCGATAAAGATAATGCCACGTTTCAACACTTGCTGACCAAGCACCACATGGGTAGACAAAACCAAAATCCCCGCAACAAAGGCGGGGAATAGGATTGAGAGTAAGTCAGTATCAAACATAATAAATACTCATAAAGTAAGTAGAGTCAATCTCGGCCCTAGATAGCGCCGAGATCTACGCTAAGGGCTTACTGTTTTAAATTTAACAGCAGATCAATGACACTGTCATATAGACTGAACAGGTCTTGACTCTGGCTGTTGCCACCAACTGACATAGGTAAAACAACCACAGGTAGATTAGCACGCTCCCCCAGCCACTCTGCGCCTCGCTCGCTCTGATAAGAGGCAACAATAATCGCCATCACATCACCAACTTCGGTACGTTTAAGTAAGCTTGCAAGGTGACTACTGCTAGGTGGTAAGCCAGGCTTAGGCTCCAGATCTCCAACTTGCTCGATACCAATCCAGTTAAATAGATATCGAAAGTTAGAGTGGTAAGCGATAACTTTCTTACCCTTTAATCGTGCAGCTTTCGCTTCCCATTGAGGGATAGCTTGATTCCATTTAGCGCTAAACTCACGTAAAGCGGATTGATATTGTGCTTTGGAGTCAGGGTCGAGGGAGATAAGCTTCTGACTCAAGGCTTCAGCGACCTTTAAAACTCTCAGTGGAGAGAAGTGAAGATGCGGGTTTCCCTGGGCATGAACATCTCCCATGCTGCGATCTACTGATGCCAATTTATCTAAAGCATCGATATGATCAGCGGCAAAAAATAACCCTTGATCCGTCGATCTCACCTTGGCATTAGATGACTTCATCTGCAACATGGGCAACCAACCAACCTCCAGATCTGCACCGGCACAGATAGCAAGATCGGCCTGTCGCATCTTAGCAATTAAACTCGGTCTTGCCTGAACCTGATGGGGATCTTGCATCGCCGTCGTGGCCGAATAGATCTTAGCATCCGGTGCTAACTCTTTCGCCAAAGCAGCATATTCAGGTTCACAGGCAAAAATATTCAGCTCGGCACTCGCTAGACTCGTATAGCCTAAGGTGAGCGCAAGCGCAGCTACTTTAGCTAGATTAGAATTGATGCGCACCGTGAGCCCCCAGAGTCATAACATATTGAAGAGTGATGACGTTATCATCTTCGATTCCGTCAAAGTTAGTGCCTTTCTGGTTAGTATACTGCAGACGAACTGTAGAGAAGTGGCTGTGATGCCAAGCTAAGCTAGCTTCAGTCTCTTTCAGCTTTTGAGCATGAAAGTGATCACCATGCATCTCTTGAGTTTCCACTTCACCATAACGTAGACCCGCAGACCAATTAGGTGAGAACTGGTATACCCCACTTAAATACCAACCTTGTTGATCATCAACACCTTGCCCCACTTCATGCTCGTGATCGGGCTCATCGTGGCCATGCTCCTCCAGTGGCGTAAAATCAGTGACCTTAAAATACTCACCACTTAGCGTAAGGTGTTGATATTTATAGTTACCATTAGGTGCCCATTTATAAACAAAATCAGCTATATAGGTATTTTCACCTGTATACTGGGCGCTATGGCTATGTTCATGACCATGGTCATGTTCACTCTCTTCCTCTTCATGACCATCATGCTCCTCGGCTGCAGTCATGCGTCCATTTTCATTACGCATATAACTCAATCCAGCCTGCCAAGAACCATTGGCCCCAATATCACCACCGAACTTAGTATAAGCAGTGTAAACACCTAGCTCCTCATACTCACGCTCGTTATGTTCATCGGCGGCGCGCATGCTATCACCTTTAAATGCCTCGACTCCCATCGCCCAATAGAGATCTGTCGGTGCAACATAATTAAAACGAACACCATCATCAAAATAGTGGCTGCCTAAGAAGGCGCGATACGCCGCGGGTCTGTCAGAAAATGCATCTGTGTGTACGTGCTGATTGTTCAGATAACCCACATCGGAAAGGAAACGACCTGCACGAATGGAGAATCCACCAGGCATAGCCAGAGTTTGAATAAAGGCTTCTTCAATTCCTAGCTCAGTTTCACCTTCATGTATCTCAACAACGGCGGTTAACTTACCGTAAAACATATCATCGACATTGGCGCTCAGGGCTAACTCGGTATGCCCTAAACCAAAACCTTCAACACGCTCTGCCATAGGGCGCTCGGTATTTTGATAGTAACCGTCAAGTACGGCACTAATCGCTGGGTTTGTCAGTGTCGGATTTTCAGCAAAAGCTGAAGTAGAAATTAGTGCACAGGCAGCAGCCACGTGTGATACGCGAAAATTAGTAACTCTCATTTGTTTCTCCAAAATACAGCCATTCTCTGTTCTCTTTGGAACAGTGAATAAGATCAAAAACTTAAAATAGTTAATCGATAGTTCTAAATCATGTAATTGATATCAATCTGGCCAGAGAATATTAGATACGCCCAGCTAGCACTCCAGATAATAGGATTGCCGAGCACAGTCACTCATCTACAGAATGACTCTCTTTTCTAAGTCAGCCATAGGCAAACAGAAATAGAGCAGATCTAAATTCACTGAAAATTGATATTAAGCTGGTACTGGAGGCGCGCGGCTGTTGAAAAAGCTGGTATGTTGAGAAGGCTTTTCATCGAAATTAACTAGGCTCACTTCAAAGGTTTGAAGACTCACAGCCAGGCCAAAATGGTGAGTAGGGAGTAGTTTGTTTAGCTGATGTTTATGAAAACAGAGCGTACAGTGATTCTGTGCGCCACCATCATTGATATGTTCAACACTATGAGCAGAAGCGGCAAACGACAGGCAGATCAATAGGGCTGAAAGCCATATTGCTATACCTCGTCTAACACTACTTTTGACCATAAAAAACACCATCAACACTAAAACTAAACAAAAACGCGTTCAATTTGATACAAACGCTAACCTAAGTCAAGTTACACCTATAATAAAAATAGTTCGCATTTACCATTAAATTTAGCTGATAACCCTGATATAAACAGGACTAAGGTCACTTTATTTCTCTTTTAAATTAATACTGACTTAAGGACAGATGACTAAAATTAACACATAGCGTCCACCAATTCATACCTATGGTTTAACCACTCAACCTAGATGGAGTAATGTAAAATGTTAGAGTTCCTACGTGAAAACGGCAAAATGATCATTTGGACAACGCTTTTCTTCATCGCGATTGGCGGTGGGATCTACTACGTAGATATGGCACTTGAAGCGCAAGTTCAGGTTATCGAATAAGCGATAAGATACTTTTCAGATAGTCAGGTCAGAGAGCGCCGATATTGAGCTTAATATTACATAATATAAATGTCATTAAGCTAGGCGCTTTCAGTTAAGTCGCTGGGCTACCAAGGTAGACCATTGAGATTGATTTAAATTCGCTAAAGATAAATGCACTCATCTCCTTCAATAGTTTAGAGGCATAACCCTTGCTCCTATGCTAACGATATTTTTGCCTATGCTCACTATCATCAATATCAAGTTTCTCAGGTGCTTCGACCACTTTTAAATGATCCATCATATGGCTAACCAATAAGACCATCACAGCTAAAATTGCTATCGGCGTGGTTAAATTACGCATCTCAGGCGTAAAATAGCCATAGCCCAGTGCCACAACGGCAAGATAAAAACCTAACATCTTAAACCGAGACAGCAGAGGGCTCTTACCTAGCCAAGCATCACAATGGGGACATTGGAGTTGTGCACCAAAGCCTTTACCACGCTGATTTTTAACAGCATTCACACCAAAAAATTGACTACAATGGGCACACAACACAGCTTGACTCTCTTTAGGAACTTGCGGAATAAGCGTGAAGTTTAACAGAATATTCAAAAGAAAAATTATTTATACATTTTGCTAATAACCCCTATTGAATAAGGGAATTTACACTAAGCTGAAGTGGGGATAAAATAGCGAAAATTTTTGTTTTAGGAATTTATTTATGCATCGCATAATCGCCTTGATAATGCTTGCTATCGTAGGGCTTAGTAGCTTACCGGCTCAAGCAGATACATCCAGTGAACTGACATCGCTACAAACCTCTATTCAGCATGATGTCGCACTACTCAGCAAAACACACGGTGAACTCACCAACTTTACTGAGTATAAAATTAAGCAGAACACCGAACTGCTTCATGAAAAGCTTAAAGAGCTGATGGCAGAGCCTGATCTTAATAAAGAGATGCTTAGCCCAATCATTAAGAGTCACCTTATCTTTATCGGTAAGGTCGACAACTACTTCAAGACTAAGATTGCGACTCTTCAAGGGCAACTTGGTAAGGGCGATGATAACAAGATCATGATGCAACTTTCGATGTTGGAAGCTGAGCGTGATCAACAGTTACAAGCTTACCTAGACGTACTTGGCTGGGCGAAGACTTTAGGCCTAAATACTGGTGACCAAACAGCGCAACTGACCAAGAACCTTATCGCTCGAGCAGACGGCTTCAATAGCTTTGTTCAATATACCCAAGATAAGCTAAAGCAAGCTGTTAAAGAGGTCAGTTTAGCTGGTAAAGATGTGACTGCAGAGCAAACACTCAACGTCACAGAGCTCAAAGAGCGCTTATCTTACGCTAGCTCAAGCTTAGGTGTTGCTATCCATCTTCTCGATATCTTAGGCCAAGATACAGCGGACATGAAGGAGACCCTATTTAAGAGTTCAGGAGATATTACTCAAGATGTGCTTAATATCGATGTTGCCAGTAGCTTATTCGAGCAGTGGCTTACATCAGCACAAAACTACTTAATAGAAAATGGTCCAGGGATCGTTTTTAAGTTGTTTATTTTTGTTCTGATCTTAGTGGCAGCCTCTTTGATAGGTAAAGCCGTTCAGAAGTTAGTCAGAAAAGCTGTTAGCAACTCAAAGCTTAAGTTTAGCGTGCTGCTTCAAGAGTTCTTTATCTCACTCTCAGGCAAGGCAACCTTCACTTTAGGTGTCTTAATCGCCCTGTCTCAATTGGGAATCGAATTAGCACCCCTGCTAGCAGGTTTCGGTGTGGCCGGTGTGATTATCGGTTTTGCACTGCAAGATACCCTGTCTAACTTTGCATCTGGCATGATGATCTTGGTTTACCGTCCTTATGATGTTGGCGATCTGATCAATGCAGCAGGTGTTACAGGTAAAGTCAGCCATATGAGCCTAGTGTCTACCACGATTAAGACACTGGATAACCAGAGACTGATCATTCCAAATAACAAGATTTGGGGTGATACCATCAACAACATCACAGTCGAGCATCAAAGACGTGTGGATATGACCTTTGGTATTGGCTATAGCGATGATATCGAGAAGACAGAGAAAGTACTGAAAGAGATCATCATGGCACATCCTAAGGTTCTTAAAACACCAGAGCCTACGATTAAGCTACATACTCTAGGTGAGTCTTCTGTTGATTTCGTTGTTCGCCCATGGGCTAAGCCAGAAGATTACTGGGATGTTTACTGGGATATCACACGCACAGTGAAGATGCGTTTCGATGCCGAGAATATCAGTATTCCATTCCCTCAGCGCGATATTCATATCTATCAAGAGAGCGTATAAGTCTAGCGACTTAAGCTAACTGATACCAATCAGTATAAAAAGGGGCCGGATCTGATATCCGGCCCCTTTTTTAAACGGTAAATTTCAAACGCTGTTAAGCTAAGCCGACAATCTCGTCCTGCTCATTAATGTCGATGTTAAGATAACCAGGTTTAACCCCTAAGCCAGGCATCGTCATCACCTTACCAACTAAAGCGGTAATGAACCCCGCACCTGCATTTATCTTTAACTGGGCAATAGGCAGCTCAAACCCTTGAGGCACACCTTTTAGCAGTGGGTCATGGCTAATTGAAAGTGGCGTCTTAGCAATACACACCGCCAGATTATCAAGCCCCATGGCTTTTATCTGTTCCAGCTGCGCTTTAGCTTCATCGGATAAAACGACTCCCCTCGCACCATATCCAGACTCAGCAATAGTAAGCAGTTTTGCTTCAATACTTGCATCACTTGAGTAGAGCAGGCGGAAATCAGAATCTTGCTCGGTTGCTTCAACAACTTTATGAGCCAAAGCTTCGGCTCCGTTAGCGCCTAAACTAAAGGCATCACTAATCTCACAACCAAAAGCACCAGCTAACATCACCTCCCTCTTCAGCCACTCAAGCTCCTCTTGGGTGTCACTAGGAAAACGATTAAGCGCAACCACGACAGGAACCCCATATTGACTGACATTATCCATGTGCCATTTAAGATTAAGGAATCCAGCTTCTAAACGAGCTTGATCAGGCAAGTTAATATCCTGCTTAGACTCAAGGCCCGAGTTTGCTTTTAATGCTTTTAAAGTCACAACTAAAACCGCTGCATCTGGCGCCTTTCCTGACTCTCTCACTTTGATATTACAGAACTTCTCAAAGCCCATATCTGAGCCAAAGCCTCCCTCTGTCACCACAAAGTCTGCAAATTTGAGCGCAATTCGGTCTGCAATAATCGATGAATTACCATGAGCGATATTGGCAAAGGGCCCAGCATGAATTAAGCAGGGATCCCCTGTCAAAGTTTGCATTAAAGTTGGCTCGATGGCATTGCTCATAATCACCGTCATGGCACCTGCAACCCCTATCATCTCTGCTGTGATAGGCTGAGCATGTTTATCTAGCGCTAACACTAAACGGCCAATACGTTTACGCATATCCTTTAAGTCATGACTGAGCGCCAAAATAGCCATTAACTCAGATGCAGCGGTAATATCAAAACCAGAGGCATGAACGGGACCATTGATATCACCAAGGCCAACAGTAATGTTACGTAAACTACGTTCATTATGATCAACTACCCGACGCCAAAGGATCTGCTCAGGGTCAATATTTAAAGGGGCGCTTCCCGACTGCAGGGTATACTCATCAGCCGACAACCTTGATTCATGAAACAGTCTTGCATCAACAGCCGCGGCCGCTAAATTATGTGCACTGCTAACGGCATGAATATCTCCAGTGAGGTGGAGGTTCATCTCTTCCATTGGGATAACTTGAGAGTAACCGCCTCCGGCAGCACCACCTTTGATGCCAAAAACAGGCCCCATACTGGGCTGACGTATACAAGCACAGGTTTTTCTACCAATGGCATTTAGCCCTTGGGTCAAACCTATACTCGTGACAGTTTTACCTTCACCAAATGGAGTTGGCGTTACGGCAGTGACTATCACTAACTTCCCCTCTACATTGTCCTTAACACGGTCCAATATAGAGATCTTTACTTTAGCTTTAGCATCACCAAACTGAGATAACTCATCCTTTTTAATACCAAATTTCTTGGCAATATCACTAATAGGTTGAGGTGTAGCTTGACGAGAAATTTCAATATCCGTGAGCATTCTTTGGCTCCTTTAAATAGAGAAGAGTAGGGAATTATATTTTTAATTGCGTCGAATATTAGGCGATCCTAAGGAGAAGAAGAATAGCTAAAATCCATTTATGATGCTTAATTAGACTTTTATAAATCTAAATCAAAAAAATGTGATCTAATACGAATCAATATATTATCAATATCCTATCAAACTCACAGGAATCACGGGCAGGAGTAATAATGAGTAACCAATTTCAGATGTCAGACTTTATCGCAGGTTTTTGGAGATTAGCGAGTTGGGATTACTCTATACAACAAAGATTGGCATTAATTGAGCAATACTTGGAGCTGGGTGTTACGACCATGGATCATGCAGACATCTACGGCCAGATGCAGTGTGAGGCTCTTTTTGGTGAAGCTCTATCGCTCAAACCTAGCTTACGCTCAAAACTACAGCTAATCAGTAAATGTGGCATTAAGCCTGCGTTTGACTCGACACCCGAACGTTATGTTAACCACTATGATACCAGCAGAGAGCACCTTTTAAATTCAGTGGAAAATTCACTAACTAGACTCAATACGGATCACTTAGATCTTCTGTTAATTCACCGCCCCGACCCCTTAATGAATGCAGATGATGTTGCCCACGCTTTCAAGCACCTGCAACAGTCAGGTAAGGTACTGAATTTTGGTGTATCTAACTTTAGCACAGCACAATTCGAGCTGTTGCAATCTAGGTTAACTCCACTAGGTATTCAGCTCGTAACCAATCAAGTTGAAATATCGCCAGCGAATATGGCAAGTCTACATGACGGAACTTTAGATCAATGTCAGCAATATAAGATCGCACCTATGGCCTGGTCCTGTTTGGGGGGAGGAGAGATAATTACAGGTCAAAATGCTCAGGCTGTCAGGTTAAGAGAAATACTCCACCGTGTTGCTGATAATCATCAAACTCAAGATATCAGTCAGATCATCTACGCTTGGGTAGCTGCGCTCCCCTCTAAACCTAAACCTATTATCGGAAGTGGTAAACTACAACGGATACAGAGTGCAGTAAAATCGAAACAGATCAAACTAGATAAGCAGGAGTGGTTCAGTATTTGGGAAGCATCAACTGGCCATAGCGTGCCCTAATACTGATTAATACAAATGAAAAAGGGCGCCATCGGCGCCCTCTCAATTACACTAGCGATTATCTGTTCTTTATAGAAAGCTTATCTGGCCAGAAAGGTGCGGCCTGCGACCACGAGCATCACGCAGCTCAAACACTAATTGATCTTCGCTATTTTCTACTGCAAAGCTAACATCAGCAGGCATAAATAATGGCAACTTAAAAGCCACATCAACCTTGCAGGGACGTTCACCAATTTGTGGCATCATCTGGGCAATACAACGCGCCTTAGACCACATGCCGTGGGCCAGCACACGTTCAAAACCAAATCGCTTAGATAGAAATGGATGCAGATGGATCAAATTGTAATCACCAGATGCTTTAGCGTATTTACGCCCAAGGTCGTCAGCTAAAGACCAAGACTCTGGCGACTCCCACGCCATGGCATTCGCTTTAGGTGGACGCACACGGCGTGTCGTACTCTCAACACGATACAGATACGTAGAAAGCGACTCCCAGACTAGCTCACCATCAACTCTAGCTCTGGAGACCAATTCAAACTCAAGCCCTGCATCGGTAAGCTGACTGCCAATCAAAGCGCACTCAAGATCGAATATTTCATCGACATTTAGCTGTCTATGTTGAGTAATACTGTTTTTGAGATGGATCATTCCTAATAGGGGGAAGGTGATCGCTTTATGGGTAAATATAACCGCATGAAGGCGAAATGCCATCACATACAGGTAGGTCAATGGTAGTGACTTGCCATCAAATTGAAACCCACACACCGAGGCATAATCACTCACTTTTTTAGCAGATAATGTCACGCCTTGAGTATTAACTTGGATCTGTGGCAGGGCTTGATTGTCCCAACCAGGCTTACGATCAAAAAAGATCTTTCTATATAGGGAAAACAGAGAAGGCATCGCCTTCAGTTCAACCAAATATTCTCTTTCTGCACTCACCGACGCGTTCAAATTTCAACTCACCTACCTGATATTAAGCCGGCGATTATACCCAAAATGATTAACTTTGTCCCAAATTTGAACTAACCGATATATATCAAAAAGATAAAATCAAAAAATACTCAAGGAATGAAAAAAATAGGACTAACGACACCTGCACGTAGATAGTTTTAATCAAAAAGCTCAACCTTGCTCTCGGTTTGCTCCTTAACGATATCTTTAAGGTATACTCTCTCCTCCCTCTCCATCTCAACAATACCACTGACAGGAAGACGCTTAAGTAGCACTTTTCCGCTATTGGGGTGAAAGAGCACTTTTCTTGGCCAACCTCCACCTAAGTCTTCGCTCTCTACCTCAATCCCCTCCATGTGCAGGTAATTTTTCACAAAATCAATATTGGAGCGTCCCACATTCAGTACGGTCTCTTTACCCATCTGAGCGCCACCAAAAACTTTAGCCCTTAATCTTTGCTTCTGACCCCCAAGTGCCAGTATACCGTTGATCAACTGCTCCATGGCAAAGTTGCCATATCGACAGGAGAAACTCATCAGCTCATGCCAGTCCTCATTTAGCTCCCTTTCAGGCAAAAGAAAATGATTTAACCCACCAATACCAAGTAATGGGTCCCAAATACAAGCAGCAACACATGAACCAAGACGAGTGAATACATACTCATCATGGGCTGTTATATAAAATGCACCAGGATCGACGCGAGCAACAATTTTGTTGTGTTTGTTGTCCCATTTCCTTGGGATCTCTTCAAAACCTTTGGTGGATGTGGGGATAACCAATGCCGTCATTCAGCCTCCTTGCTGGTGAGCTAAGAAATGTATCGGATATTAAATAAAATATAGAGACCTGCACTTGAAAGTATAGACAAAATAATGCCTGTTACCCCAATCAAACGTAAGAAAGTGTCCAAACCCATATTTTTTATGAGGTAATTTAAGTCGATATAGGAGAAGAGGAGCCTCTTCCCCCCTAAACGATGTTCAATCTTAGCCTCATTTGAACACAGCTCAGTATCAGAACATGATCCACTCAAAGGTTTTTACCAAGAATGGAAATTTTGATTAAGCAGTTAGTTATTGATTATGAGCAGCTAAGCTCCCAGCAATTCTTAACCTTTGCTCCCCTCTTTAATAGCTCCTTCACAATGCTCTTAGGGCCAACCACATGGCCAGCTCCCACTAAAATAAACAGAGGTTGAATGGTTTGTTTATCTTGCATTAACTCACCAATTTTTTCCGCCATCCCCACATTACGATGCCAGAGTATCTTCTCGACCATCTCAACATCACCGTTATCGATCATGCTTCCCTCCATCAAGGCATTGAGCTCCTTGGCATCACCACTTCGCCACGCATCAACTAAAGCCAACATCTCGTCATCAGGTGCTTCTATTGTCTCTTTAACCATCTTCCACTGAGTTGTGTCATCAAAAGATGACATCAAGCTAAATTGAAACTCAGTACTTTCAAGCTCCAAAAGTGGTCTGTCACGATTTTTAGAGATAAACCTCTGCTCAACACCGTAGTTTGCGGTGTAACCTAAAGCTTCAAATCTAACCACACCAAACTGCATCGATTGCAACCAGGGCGCAAACCCACTCATCGCCTGACACATTCGCTCCATAGGGCGACAATAACTCTCTAATGCGGCTTGAGTTTTGATATCTGCAGGCACAGATTTAATACCATATTTATTGATCAATGCATTGATATCAGCATTAGTGGTATCAGCCTCAACAACCAGAGATCCCGCAGACTCAAACAGTGATTCTATTTGAGGCGCCATTGGGTAAAAGTCTGCTTTTCCTATATGAATTGAGCCAAGCAGGTATGAGGTTTCTCCTTTATAATCAATTTTATAAAAAGGCGGTCTATCCTCGGGTGACGCCTCTACAGAGAAACTAATCCCTACGCAAGCGCCCCACACTACTGCAAGTATTAACTTCAACTGACTTGTTGCTATCATCTTCGCCCCTTATAATCGCGACAATTAATTTTTATGGAATGAGAGGCTGTTATGCCACACACACGTGTTCTTGAACAACTGAAAGAGAATTTACAAACAGCCTATCGCAAATCGATTGATGCCGATGGCAAGCTTGACGAGCTAAAAAAAGCAGGTCATGCAAAGTTCAACACCATCTTTACACAAGATGAAGGTTTTTCAACACGAAGTAATCGATTCAAGCCTTATGTTGAAGAGTTAGCCAGCGAACTTGAAAAAATGCCAACAGATCCAGAACTACTTCCTGCAGCGCTAGAGCAATTTGTCAGAAAACTGGGTGTATTACTCCAAACTTTACAAGCTTTTAAAGATCAAGCTAAGTAAGCCCGACAGCAGATAATACGCTGAACAACTTAAAATAAGCTTGTCATCTTACTGTCATCCAAGTGTCATATGCTCCCCTCTGTTTTAAACAAAGGAGGTGAGCATGTCTGCTATCGATCTAGGGAAAGAGCTAAATAAGGTTATAGAGAAGAAACAGATTACTGCTCTATTTCAGCCCATTTTCAATATCAATAATCATAGCTTACATGGTTATGAGGCCTTAAGCAGAGGGCCTGCACACAGCCCTTTATACTCTCCAGTGCCTCTATTTCAAACCGCTGAAAATCAAGGCAAGCTTTCCGAATTAGAAGGCTTATGTCGTAGCATCTCTATCAACCAATTTAAAACAAAGAGATTAGCTGGCAAGCTATTTATCAATATCTCACCTAAAGCCTTACTGGAACCAAACCACGCAAAAGGGATGACATTAAGTCTAGTACAGGAACTCGGGCTTTCACCGTCACAGGTAGTCATAGAGCTTTCAGAGCAGTATCCCGCCGATGATATCGACATGCTAAAGTCATGTTTAAACCACTATCGTAATCAGGGCTTTCTTACCGCCATCGACGATCTAGGGACTGGATACTCCGGACTACGTCTATGGTCTGAGCTAGCACCAGACTATGTAAAAATAGACCGCCACTTTATCAATCAAATAGATCAATCCACTGTGAAGCAGGAGTTTGTCCGCTCCATTATCGAGCTTTGCCAAAATCTAACTTGTCAGGTTATTGCCGAAGGGATAGAGACACAGGAGGAGTTGGCGATATTGAAGCAACTTGGGATAGTATATTGCCAAGGTTATCTACTTGGTATGCCAGATAAAAACCCGAACGGTAAAATAGAAGCTCATATTCATCAAGACCCAGTAAAAAAGCAGATACGCTACGCAGAATCTGCAGAAAGTCTCTGTAATCAAGCTGAAACAGCATCATCTGAAACCAAATTGAAACAGTTAAGCGATATTTTTATCGCTCAACCCAGCCTACAGAGTATTGTCATATTGGTGCAGTCTAAGCCGCAAGGCTTAGTCAGCCGCGCCCAACTCTTGGAGCTATTCAGTACTCCCTATGGTCGCGCTCTTCATGAAAACAGAATCGCAATTGAGGTGATGAATACCCAAGTTGTCACGGTCGATGCTGCCTCCCCAATCTCTCTAGTAAGCCAGTCTTTAACCGCTCAAAACAGCAGCTTTATGGCGCAAGAGTTTATTATTATGCGTCACGGGAAACTACTAGGAATAGGTCATACCAAAGATCTTTTGCAGTTGTTAACCGAGCAGAGAATTAAACTGGCTCGTCACGCTAACCCCCTTTCAGGGCTTCCTGGTAATATTCCTATTCAGGAGGAGATCAAGCGACTTAAGCAACAGAAAAAGCCATTTTATCTTGCCTACTTCGATCTCAACAACTTCAAGCCTTACAATGATATCTATGGATTTTGTCGTGGCGATGAGGTCATTTTAGAGGTGTCAGGAATACTCGAGTCACACCACAACAGTGATAATTTTATCGGCCATGTAGGTGGAGATGACTTTGTCATCATCAGCACAAGTCAAAATATACAATCTGTTTGTCAGCAAGTGCTTATCGATTTTGATCAAAAAAAGCGGTTATTCTATTCCAATGAACATTGGCAGGCTAGGAAGATGCAAGCCGAAGATCGTTTAGGACAAGCATGTGAGTTCGACTTAATTGGTCTCTGTGTGGGGCTACTCTCACCCGCTATTACCTCAGGGGCAAATGCCCATGAACTTTCTATCTATAGTGCGGATGCAAAAAAACAGGCTAAAAAAGCGGTGAGCTCCTTTAGCCTGTTATGATATCAATCAGTATAAAATAGCCGAGTATGCTATTAAAGTTGCGGCGCGACAGTCTTTTTCATCCAATCAGCCAGCAATTTAGACTCATAGCGAGTAGGCTTTTCATTCATACGACCAATTGAGTGCATAAATCCTAGGTCAGTCAGCTTCTCGTCGCCAGCCATCACAGTTTTACCATCTTGAGTAACCGTATAAGTAAAGGTGATACGTGGTGGGTAGATATCTTTAATGACACGAATATCTGACGTAGTGGCTCCAAAAGTGGGTCTCACATCACCAGCAAGATCAAGGTCGGTCACCTGCATCTCAAGCTTTTGATTAGGCTTTAAGATCTTGCTTGCCTCTTTGTTTAAGTTTTTGGTCAGCGTTTCAAATGTACGCATCTCATAGCGTGACTGAATATCGCTTGCCGCTTTCACATCCCGAAAACTTTTAGGATCTTTCCATTCGATCTTCACCACCCCTTTCTCGGTGACTGGGTTTTCTACCGCCTCATCTGCGGCAACAACAGCACCAGAAGCCATCGCTCCCGCTAATAATAAATACGTTAACTTCATATGAACCTCCAAAAGGTTATCGGTTACTAGCTTATGCATCAGAGTGTACAATTAATAACCTGAACATTAGCTTAATGCAAAGCAATTAGTGACTAGCCAACTGTATACAACACCATACATGCAAGACGGCAACAGATTAAAAACAGACTAGCTCATCTAGATAAAAAATGTATCCCCATGTATTAAGGAGACATAGAATAGTGGGCTAAGTTCACTCTAGATTATGAAACCCATAAAATGAAAACTGCGCAAATGTCACTGCTAACCTTAGTCATATTTCTAGTTTTGGGAATTACCCTCTACCTAATCAGTCCAGCAAACCAAAAAGAGCAGCCCGAGAGCTGGTCATCATTTGTCTATACCCAAGGTTATGAATCAGGCAGGTATAAGAAACTTGATGACTTTAACGATTATGCCTCCTGTCGAGCATACTCAATTGAAACCTCAGAAAAATTCGAGCAAGCACCTTGGGAGTGTGGCCTCAGATGCCGCTTTGACTCAAGCCGACAAGGCTTTCAATGCGAGGCCATGAAAAACAAGTAAGCCACTGAATATTAAGCAAATATTCAACCCCTATTAAACTCAGCCTCAATTCTCCCGTTAAACTCACTTATATAGGAGCGAAATAATGAAACGAATCCTAAAATCCACTCTAGTTCTCAGTCTGCTAGTCTCTCCTTTTATAGTAAATGCTAGCGAAATTGATCAGGCTAAAGACCTATCCTCTGCCGAAGAGATACTTTCCCAGTATGAAAAAATTTATCAACAGGACTCTGCTGAGCAGCAGATAGAGAGATATACCAATTAGTATAAGAAGTTGATCTACTCAGAGTGTCTTTTGGCAAACTAATCCAAGGTGAATGGATGATAGAATGGTTATTCCCTTGTAAATTCATTTAACGCAGAAGTAGGCAGCCAAAAACACTCCTTACAGGCGAGTTTTAGCGATTCTGATGCTGTGACTTTTTATAAACAAAGAGGGAGCTTAACCCTAGTTTAACTATGCTTTTCACTCGTTGCAAACCACATGGATGTGGTGAATGTCATTAATGCAGGAGCAATTAAAGACCTTACCTCAGAACCGCTAAACTCTCGCTGAGCGATCAAATCTTTATACTGATTGGTATTCATCAGCTGGATGATGAAGAGCTGGAGATGCTGCAAAGTGAATGTGAAGAGTATCATTTAGATCTCAACAAAAGGCTATGTGGAAACTAACCTCAGAGCAGCTCACACTTACGCTTAGGACTGCTCACTTTTCATTCAGCATAGGTTCAAGGTTTACCCGCTAGCATACGCATTAAATTAGTAAGTAGATTTAATCATGACTAGGGGTAACTTATGAGTCACTCAATTTCAAAAACCAAGATCCACTTTTCAGGAAAATTTGCAATTATAGCGGCCTTGCTAGTCGGATTTGCCTTTACGAACCAAGCCTCTGCAGATGCGTTTACTCAAACGCAGCAAGCAGCTGTTGATCAGCACTTCGATATTTTGGCCAGACAACAAGATAAGTCAGATAACAAGATTCTTAATAATCAGCAGCAGAATTTTGATGACGAGCTTGAGATGGCTGAAGATAAGTTTATGACTCAGATATGTGATGAACATGGCCGAGTGTACGACAACAAGTCACAGACCTGCTACGAGCAATAATACCAATCAGTATAACATCCATTTAAGCACATAAAAGCGAGGCTAGACCCCGCTTTTATTGAGCTGTGGAGTGAACTAAAAAGGAAAACGTTCACTCAACTGTGGATAGTTACTCTTCAACAGTTTCTTTTTAGTTGAGAACTTTTTCCCTTGAGGGGTCGCCATCCCCGAAGGAACAAAAGGCAACTCCTCTCCAGTTCTATCCTCAAATATCTGCCCAGCAATGAGGTCATATTCATCTAAAAAAGGGTAAGCATAGCCATCCTTTTCGGGCCATTGATCCAAAGTCCCCAATAGATCGGGGCTTTCGATAACCTTGTCATACCACTCTTTTCCTAATGAGATCAGGAAACAGCGAAACTCAGCAAAGGCATACTCAGAATCACAACCGGTGATAATATAGGCAGCGCCCCACATGGACCAAAAATAGGAGCGACGCATCTGTTGGCCAAAAAATTTATCAAATTCGACTAATTCACCATCTGTTAATGGTTCAAGTTTGGCTTTTAAGTTATCAGCTAGGCTACTCTGATCTTGCTCAGGTGAACTTCTGGTCACCAGTTGCCAAAATTCTGCTTCGGTCATATCTTTCTCATCAGTATAATCTCAGCTCTATTCTAAACAATTCAACGCGCCAGAGCAGTAAAATTCCCTCGACCTTTTTCGAATAACTAGCTTTGACTCTGTCAGTTGATTTTTTTACACTCCATCGAATATTTAGCTTAATGAGTTATGTAATGAAAAAACCAACACTGGCCCTAAGTATTATTATGTTTTTGTACGCTGTACTCGCAGCGGTAGCCACATGGCGAGCTATTAATATTCAAGTGATCGATCTGTTCTCATTTGGGGTGATTCCAGTTCTTATCGGCTTAGCTTTAAGGACCAGTTGGGCAGGTATCGCTTTCAAGGTCTATCTCGCTATTCAAACTTTAGGCCTCACTGCCCTTGCAGGTACGGCAATTATCGCTTATCAAGTTTCACCAGAAGATGTCAAAGTCGTATTCAACAATCATGAGATACCTGTGCCATTAATCGCTATCACGGCAGGTTTATTGCTCGCCTTTCAGTTTTGGGTCGCTTTTTCAACGTCAACCAAAGGATACCTTGAAGGTCACCCTTCAGCTGAGAAGAAATAAAATATTTTCATATAAGACAATGATAATTAAAGCTTAACAATCGTTCATTGTGTTTAGGCTAATTTTGTTCCATATTTAATATCAATCAGTATAAGAAAGTGAATTGTTAAGCGAACACGCTTTTATACAGACAGGTATTCATCTCCACCTATTGAGCATTAAGACTATGAGCACACTGTTACCTAGTGAACTTTCGATACTGCTTTTAGAAGCGTCAGATACACAAAGAAAGATTATCAGTAGTAAGCTGTCAGAAGAGGGCTTCAGTAATATTCAAACTGCGACAACTATTACTGATGCACTCACTATCATTAGCCGCTACCAGCCAGATCTCATCACCAGCGCCATGCATTTCGAAGATGGGACTGCACTTGATCTCCTAAAACAGGTTAGAGAGAACTCCCAATATGAAGATATACAGTTTATGTTGGTTTCATCTGAGTGCCGCCGTGAACATTTAGAGGTATATAGACAAGCTGGAGTTGTCGCCATTTTGCCAAAGCCTTTCGCATCAGAGCACCTACTGAAGGCCTTAAACTCAACGTTAGATCTATTAAGTGATGATGAGCTAGAACTCAGCCACTTCGATGTGCATGATCTAAAAGTCTTAGTCGTCGATGATAGTAAGATGGCAAGAAATATTATTAAACGTACCATCTCAAACTTAGGACTTAGATTAATAACCGAAGCCGTTGATGGCGCCCAAGCAATAGAGATCATGCAAGATAACCTGTTTGATCTAGTCATTACCGATTACAACATGCCAAGTGTCGATGGACTGGCATTAACTCAGTTTATTCGTAATGACAGCCAGCAGTGTCACGTGCCGATACTGATGGTCTCCTCTGAAGCAAATGATGCTCACCTAACCAATGTGGCTCAAGCTGGCGTGAATGCGCTTTGTGATAAACCCTTTGAGCCTAAGTTAGTTAAGCAGTTGCTCTATCAACTGCTAGATGATTAATTGTTTTACTCTCCTCTCAGTTATCTTATGCCAACTTTCAACACACCTTCAGACTGAGGGTGGCTTTATGTAAGAATGTCACAGCACTCTTGAAACAACACAAAACCCACAATGCGTTAACACATGCATTTTAATGAAAACAGATAAAACCACGTCAAAGTTGGCTATTAGTCACGCTCTTTCTCTTTAATTTCATTATAAACAGTATGAAAAACTATCACTTTATCGTCATCCATACGGATTAATTGATGTAAAACTCTCTCGTAAACACCCGTAAGTAGACAGAAAAATAGCTGAACAATCATTCAATAAAGACCCAAAGATGTTTTTTTACACAGTTTTTGACCTGAAAGGGGTTTTCTAGGGCTTAAAGCCCTTTCCATATTGAATATCTTATGGCATGTTAGTGACAGCAATTACTACGAATACTGTGTGATTGGTATTATTAAATCTACGGAAAGAAGAGACTATTCAAATGAATAAGACTGAACTTGTTGCAAAAATGGCTGAACATGCAGAACTGACTAAAGCAGAAGCTGCACGTGCACTAAAATCTTTTGAAGAGACTGTTACAGAAGCAATGAAAAACGGTGATAAAATTTCTATCGTTGGATTTGGTTCTTTCGAAACTTCTAGTCGCGCCGCACGTACTGGCCGTAATCCACAAACTGGTAAAGAGATTCAAATCCCTGCAGCCACAGTACCTAAGTTTAAAGCGGGTAAGACTCTAAAAGATAGCGTTAACTAAAAACGCCTTTCTCCGTTTTAATAAAAACCTCCTAATGGAGGTTTTTTTGTGCCTGCCCCTCTCTATCTCTGCACTAGATAAGTGCGCCACTACAACGTAAATTCACCAGTCCAGTGCAAAAAAACAGCTTTAGATAATTAACTAGTTGATATTTAACTATAAAAATATTGGCATATAACTCGCTTTCCCATACTTGACTAAAAATAATGACTAAGTAATGGGGAAGAAAGATGAAATTAGCACTAAGCAGCACACTATTGGCTTCAAGTTTACTAACCAGCCTCTATGCAGATGCCAGCGTAACCGCAAACATAGGCGCAACCTCTAACTACCTTTGGCGAGGTGTAAGCCAAACACAAGACGCGGTTGCCGTGCAGGGAGGCGTCGACTATGAGCATGAAAGTGGCCTCTATCTTGGCACTTGGGCATCAAATGTCGATTTTGATGATGAAACCAGCTATGAGCTGGACTTCTACGCTGGTTATGCAGGAACAATAGGTGAAGAGTTTGGTTATGATGTCAGTTACCTCTACTACGCTTACCCAGACAGTGATTCAGATATCGACTTTGGTGAGCTCAAAGCAGCAATAAGCTGGAGATGGTTCAGTTTAAGCTACTCCCATGTTACCAATGCAGGTAGCGATGTTGCTACTGCGCCTTGGGACAATGAAGATATGGGTTATTTAGATGCAGGAGTGAGTATTCCGCTTTCTGATAGTCTCTCTATATCTGCTCATTATGGTTACTCAACAGGGGATGTAGTGACCGCTTGGTTCGATACTGACAGCTACTCGGACTATTCGCTTTCTCTCAATAAAGAAACAGAAATAGGCGCAGTATCATTCACCGTCAGCGATACAGATCTTAACGGTGACGATGCAAAAATTGTTATCGGTTATAGCTATAGCTTCGAGCTATAACTAAAGCTAGCTCTCAAGAGCACCAAGATCTAAAATTGTGATATAAAACAAGATGAGCGCCTACTAAACAAGCAGGTACTCATCTTGTAAAAATACAATAAAATACTGAATAATATAGACTTAACCACCTTTCAAAGTGAATTAAAACTCAATTTTACAATTTTTTTGCCTTCTACAGAAATTGCTAGATAGATCTCACTTTTTCTCAGCATAGCCTGATATCTTCCTCATCAGCGCTTACTAATATTAAAGTTTAAATTTCCGTTACCATTTAAGTAAACACTTTAAGCTTTTAGCGTTACTAAACAACCAGTTCCGACTGGATTTCAGATGTCATTTTTACCTGTTAGCAAACACAAAATGCCAAAGGTATTTAACAAGTAAGGAGTTCGTTATGGCTCAAATGATTGACCTTGTGCCCGACGATTTAGAGATAGAAGCGATCGCTCAACCATCAAACAGAAAAGAGATGGATGACTTAATGCGTAGACGTAACGTTAAGAAGCGTCTAGAAGATGTTTTAGCCGAAGCTGAGCTACAACGTGCCATGGGTGGAGACTTTTACTAAGCCACCTTTTGATGACTGAATCTAGGCGAAGACCTAGATTCAGACATAATATTCCTAGCCCCAATAATCTTATACTTGATCACAAAGCTGAAAGTGAAGACAAAACTTAGTATTCTGAATACTCCTCACTCACTTTAGTTAGCCTGACACCATCGACTGTCATCTTCCAGCTCCCATCAACTTCATGTGGTGGCTCAGAGACATCAAATGTCGTGGTCATAAATAGAACACCTACAACAAAGTCATCACCAATAAACTCTTGCAACGGCCCATTAATGGAAGTGGAACCACCTCCTTTTAGTCGTTTATACGCAACCGTTCCATCATCAAGAATTAACAACCCCATCTCACTGCTTTGCCACTCACCAACATAATCGAGTTTATCTTCGGGCAGAGGCTTAGCACACCCAGACAAGAGCAAAATAAGCATAAAAAATGACAAGAGTTTATTCATGATACTTCCCTTTAATGTAACGTTAGATACCCAATATCTCACAAAAGCACATAGATGATTAATAAAAGGTAACTTCGACTTTCACAGCGATTAATTAAATACTCTCAATCAATACCCACAAAGCTAAAACTTACAATAAAAATACATTCCGATCATTCAATCGGACTCTATTCTGGGTAACCCGTAATATCCCTAATCTTGCTATAAAAAGGCTGTAACTTCTTGTAGATATTAAGATAGATCTCTCGGTAAAGCCTTTGGTACATCACATAATGCTCCCTATCCGGTTCGAAACGCTCACCTTCGTGAACCATGGCCTGAATGGCTGTTTCAAAATTTGGGTAGAGTCCAAGTCCAACTGCCGCATCGATAGCAGCCCCCAAACCGGATGTTTCTATGGTGTGAGCCCTTACCGTTGGCAAGCCAAAGATATCGGCGGCGATCTGCATGGCAGCATCACTTTGAGCGCCACCGCCCGAGACTCTTAACTCTTTCACTTTACAGCCACTCTTTTTCTCAATCGCTTCCAGCCCCTCCTTGAGGCCAAAAGCTAGTCCCTCTAAAATAGCGCGATAGAGATGGGCTCTAGTATGTAGATCGCCAAAACCTATCACAGCACCTTTAGCCTCAGGACCTGGCTGCTTTACTCCCGGCCCCCAGTACGGTTGCAACATCAGCCCCATCGACCCTGGCGGCACACTGTTCACCAGCTCATCAAACAGGGCTTCAGCTTCCACTCCAGCTTCTTCGGCTTTCGTCTGCTCAATATGAGCAAACTGCTCCTTAAACCAGCTCACCATCCAGAAACCACGATAGAGCATCACTTCACTGCAAAAAGCACCTGTGATCGCAGACGGATATGCAGGCAGAAAACGCACCGCTTCGGTATAACGATTCATGGTGACATTGATGGTGGCGGTGGTACCGAAACTTAGGCAACCCACATCGGCACTTTGTCCTCCAGAACCAAGTACTTCACAGGCTTTATCTGCAGCTGCAGCGACAACTGTTAATCCTTGGGGGATACCTGTTTGCTCACTTGCTAGTTGAGTTATTTCGCCAATTTTATCGCCAGGCTTTACCAGCGGCAGTAGCTGATCTGACCTGACATTCAGTGCCCGCCACTTCCAATCCCATTTAGGTGCCCATCTGTGCTTCTTATAATCGAAGGGCAGGTAGCCCACCTGAGATCCTATCGAGTCCGCCCACTCACCTGTCAACTTGTGATGAAAAAAGCCAGATAGAAAGGCAAATTTATAGGTTTGATCCCACAGCTCCCGCTTCTCGATATAGAGCCAATTTGGCTGAGCACGACTTCTGAAATTGGCGATCGTTTCACTTAATCCCATCAGCTTAAACAGGGGATCCCAGATCCCACCTAAACGTGGAAGTGGTTCAGCTTTACGTTGATCTAACCAGAGTATGGCAGGATGCAGTGGCGTTCCTTGACTGTCTAGCGGCAGCATAGTGCCACGCTGTGTGGTCACCGACACTCCCTTAATTTTGCGTTTATCGATGCCTTGCTGCCAAAGTGCCTGACAAGCATCACACACATTCTGCCAATAGTAGTCCCCGTTTTGTTCACACCAGCCAGATTGAGGTGACTCATAGGGGATCAACTTTATCTGTGACTTGGCGATCAATTGCCCCCGGAGGTCGAAAATAAGTGCACGAACACTCTGAGTACCGTTATCGATCGTTAAGATCCAGTCAGCTTCTGACCCATACTCATCTTGCTGTTTACTCTTATCCATCACAGATATCTTCCCTCACTTGGCGGCTGGGTAATTGGTAGCTTGAATTAAATATCTGCTCAAAGCGGTTCCACTCCTTATCCGCCTCATCACTCGACCAACCTAAGTGACGACAACACAGCTGCAAAATCACTTCTCGGTAACGAATAACTTCGGCCCCAAGTTGTAATCCTAATCGTGTACGACGTAGCAGTAGATCATCCAAATGGGTAACCCCCTCGCTCATCACTGACCACTCAAGCTCTCGCCACTGACAACGACTAACTCCTATGGTATCTGAATTAACCATAGCGAAGATCTGCGGTGCAAAATAGCCAAAATATCCACTGAGGTGCTTATCAGCATAACCCTGATCGGTTTGACTAAACTTAGCTCTTTTTAACTCATCAAAGAGCTCAGGGAGCTGCTCACTAACCTTCTCGAGCGTCTGTTTTGCCATTAGGTGGTAGCTAGTTAACTTACCTCCAGTGACTGAAATAAGCCCAGGCTTAGACCAGATAATATGCTCACGGGACTCTTTCGATGGTGCTTTATCGTTAGATTCACTGAAGATTGGACGTATGCCGCTCCAACTGCTTATCACATCCCTCTCCACTATTTTTTGGCTCGGGAAATAGTGCCTGGCTAACCCTAATAGATAATCCACCTCCTTCTGAGCTATTCCTGGTTCACAATCTAGATCCCCGTGATGATCCAGATCTGTCGTACCAATCACACTGCAAGCCTGCCAAGGATAGATATACACAGGACGACCATCTAGAGGGTGGTAAAAAGTGATACAGGCTGAAACAGGCAAACGCTCAAAGGGCAATACCAGATGACTGCCTCTAAGCGGCCTTAATCCCCCATGCTCTAATGGGTGCAACTTATCAGCCCAGCAACCAGCAGCATTGATGACACACTTGGCCTTAACCTTATGTCTCAGCCCTTCGTTTACGCTAACCTCGACACCAGAGATCCCATTTGCTCCCTCAATAAAACCGCTGACCTTGGCATAGTTCAGCGCTAGACCACCAGCTAATACGCCATCTTGCAAAGATCGCAGCACTAAACGTGCATCGTCAGTCACGCCATCAGCAAACAAGCTCACACCACTTATCTCATCGAATGCCACCTCAGATAACCAGCTACGAGCCCTCTCGATACTAAGTGGTTTATGATGTTGACTCCCCGCCAACTTATCGTAGACAGAGAGCACTCGATGAAAAATAGCCGCAGAGGGAAAATCTCCCCGTTTATGCAGCATCAGATAGGGCATCAGTTCAACCAGCCCCGGCAGTTCAGCCAGTAGAGACTCCCGCTCTCTGGCGGCATCTCGCGTCATCTTCCATTGACCACTAGCAAGATAGCGCAACCCCCCATGCACCATTTTGGAAGATCGACTTGAGGTGCCCCAGGCAAAATCTTGCTGCTCTAATAGCAATACTTTAGCACCTTGACTGGCTGCAAGATGAAAGATCCCAGCCCCCGTGATCCCGCCTCCTATTATGATCAGATCATATTCTGCATCTCCGTGCTCAATAGCGGTGCTTGCCTCTCTGGCCGCCTGAGTCAGGGTTTTCATTGATCTTGCTTCCCATGACTTTGAAGAGATTTAGCTGGGATCCCTTTAAACAATTTCCCCGGATTTAACTGGCCCTTGGGATCGAAAGCGTTAAAGTAGTTTTGCAATGAATCGACTACTCGCTCGCCCTTCTCTCTCACTAAATAGGCAGCATGATCGCCACCAACGCCATGCTGATGGCTGATGGTTCCACTACTTTCAACGATTAACTTTGAGGTGGTGGATTTTAACCTCTGCCATCGAGCATAGGTCTCTTCATAGGTGCCGGAGACTGGAAATAGATAAGTGGTATAGATACTGGCGCCATCACTATACAGGTGAGATAGGTGGGAGAATACGTGGACTTTACTCTGCGGTGCATCAGGCGATTCAGAGCTGTCAGCCAGCCCCTCCCTAAGACTCTGCTCAATTTTCTCTGTAAGCGGGGCAATATTGGACCAGTTAGTCGCGGTCTCTAAGGTATCAATGGCATAGCCCATCTGCCATAACGTCTCCCTCAAGTAGGGGAAAGCGAAGCGCTTATGAGCCCATTTTTTACCTAGGCTTTGACCCGTATTGACTCCATTAAACTGAGAGATAACTGCTTTCAGTCGCTTATAACTCTGCTTATTACTCTTTTTATCGCCCGTGATCCCGTAGACCAACATACATTTATCATCACCCACCCCTTTCAGTGAAAGCAGCTTTGCCAGCCAGTGACGTTGAGTCTGATTTGCCGATAGATAGAGCTGGGTATGAGTTTCAATGCTATTACTCACTCTTAGCATGGAAAGAGGCAAACCCAGTTGTACCGCCTCTCTGGCGCAAGCTATTCCCTGCTGCCAATTAGGCATAAAGCCCACACCAAAAAACTCCTCTTCAGGTAAGCGACTCACCCTCACTTTTGCCTCGGTTAAGATCCCTAAATGCCCTTCCGATCCCAGCACCAATTGACGCCAATCCGGCCCTGCAGATGATGCTGGTAGTGTGGGGATTTCCACCTTACCCTCAAAGGTCTCTATCTCACCTCCAGCAAACAGGTTTTCAATCCGTCCATAACCTAAAGACTGCTGACCACTAGAGCGGGTAACCACCCAACCTCCTAAGGTCGAGAGTTCAAAAGATTGAGGGAAGTGACCTAAAGTAAAACCCTGAGCTTGCAGTTGAGACTCAAGAAATGGCCCCTTAACGCCGGCGCCAAATGTAGCGATTTGATCCACCCTATCGAGATCAAGCAAGCGGTTCATTTTACCCATGGAGATGGTTAGCACTGGCTTATCTGAAACAGTGGGGGTGATATGCCCCACCACAGAAGTGCCGCCGCCATAGGGGATAAGCTGCCACCCTTGCTCTTTGGCTTCTGCCATTAAAATACGGATATCTTCACTGCTTCTAGGAAAAGCCACCCCGTCTGGAAAGAGGTTAAACTCACCGCTCTTCATCGCCAACCAATCCGGTAAGCTTTGACCACGAGCGTGACGCACTCGCACCTCGGCATCACAGGTATAAAGTTCACTCTTATCGAGACGAGACCTAGGTACTTTCGCCAACACCTCATCCAAAGTTGCAACGGGCAAAGGAGTCGCTAGACCTAATGTCTCAGTGATAAAACTCGCACCATCAGCAGTGAGTGCTAGGCTTTTCTCCCTATCACCCCACCCATTCCACTGACGATTATCCTGTTGTGACTTACCCATAATGATTGACCCATTTGCATAACGATAAATTTATCCTACAATATCGCAACATTTTGTCAGTGACATATATGGACAAGATGAACATTAAACAAGCGATGGAGACACAGCCTATGCCAGTGATAAAAGCCCCCTCTTCTCCGTCACTAGGCACCACCTCTATGCCGCCTGTACAACAGTTTTTGCAGGCAGCTAGGCATTGCAAGGTTGATATTTCTGCAGCGCTTGCTTTGGTTGGTATAGATAAAGCCACACTCTATGACGCAGATGCCCGCATCGATGGCGAACAGTTTCAGCGGCTACTTCACCACCTCATTGAGCACTCAGAACACCCACTTTTTGGTCTCTACAGCGCTCGATTTATTCAGCCAGACCGCTTCACTATTTTGGGACAGATAGGCTTAAACTCAGATAACTTCGCCCAAGCCCTTAAGCAAGCGATGCCGCTTGAGAAGCTTGTAGGAGACATGGGGAGCACAGAGTTAAGGGAACATCCTCAAGGCTTAAAAATGGTGTGGCACTGCCAATATAGTCACCCATTGGTTATCCCTCACCTTATCGATAACGTGTTGGCCTCTTGGGTCAACTTTGCTCGTTTTCTGATGGAGGATAACCGCGCGACAGCCGTTGAGGTTAAGCTACAGAGATCTCAGCCTAGCTTGCAGGAGGTCAAGGATTACCAAACCCTTTTCGCCTGTCCGGTTCTATTTGAACAGAGTGAAAATGCCATCCTTATCGACAAAGCGATGCTGACTCGCCCACTTCCCAGCGGCGATAACCGTCGCCTGCCACAATTGATGGCTAACGCGCAGCAAAGGCTCAAACATATGGGCAGCGACGATCAACTACAATTGGCTACCGCTCGGGTTATCCGCCAACTTCTGCCACAGGGTACAATAAGCCGAGACTTGGTTGCCAACCAGCTTCACCTCACGGGGAGAACCCTGCAGCGCAAGCTGTTAAAGCAAGGGGTAAGTTACCAAACATTAGTGGATAATATTCGCCACGAGATGGCCGACTATTGGCTTGCTTGTAGTGAGTTATCAGCCAGTGAGATAGCGGTCGAACTTGGCTTTAGTGATGTCAGAGTGTTTTTCCGTGCCTACAAGAACTGGAGCGGACACTCTCCAGGAGTTAAGCGATTAAGATAACAATAAGCGTGATCGCTACTGTTTATTTACTCTGCAATACCTGTCATAACTAGATTGGTATAAACATAAGTTTGCCTAAAGCAAGGAGCTTGAGATGAAACCATTATTCTTCATGTTGTTACCTCTTATCCTGACAGCCTGTCAGGGAGAGGTGAGTAACCAAGCTTTAGGCACCTTAGAGCGTGATCGGGTGCTACTCAGAGCCACTGTCAGCGAAATCATCACGGCCCTGCCTCAAAAAGAGGGAAACCGAGTAGAAAAAGGTGAACTCTTAGTTCAGTTCGATACCCGTAAGCAACTGGCAAGAGTCGCCTTTGCCAAAGCCGAGGTGAGTAAGGCTGAATCTTACCTGCTAAGGCTAACTAATGGTGAAAGACCAGAAGATATCGCCAGCGCACAGGCCAATGTTGCCCGTACTCAAGCTGCGCTAGTCGAAGCTAATCAAAGCTATCAACGTAGCTCAAGTCTACTCAAGCAAAAACTCACCAGTCAAGCCACTCAAGACGCAGCAAAAGCCAACAAAGACAAGGCTCAAGCCGAACTTGTGGTTGCCAAAGAGAACCTAAGTAAACTCATAGCTGGAGTACGTGTAGAAGATATCAATCAGGCTAAAGCCGCACTGGATGCCAGTATCGCTAACCTCTCATTAGAGGAGCAGACCTTAGATGATTTAAGTGTTATCGCAACACGAAGTGGTCGACTGGACAGCCTGCCTTTTAACTTAGGCGAACGTGTCCCCTCCGGTGCGGTCATTGTTGCCATTCAAGCCGATAACGCTCCCTATGCTCGCGTCTATGTCCCTGAGCCCTACATGGCAAAACTCACCATAGGTCAAAAGATGAGAGTACGAGTCGATGGCATAGAGACCCCTTTTATCGGCACCCTGCGTCGACTCAGCCAAGAATCGGCATTCACCCCCTACTACGCTCTGAATCAGCAAGACAGATCGCGACTTGTATTTCTAGCAGAAGTCGATCTCGGCAGCGATGCCGACGCACTGCCAACTGGGATCCCTTCACAAGTGGAGCTGCCATAATGAGCAGCTTAAGTCGCTCCTCCGAACTCGCTATCGATGCTAAGGGGCTCACTAAGAAGTTCGGTCAACTGGCTGCCGTATCTGATCTAAACCTGCAAGTGCCTAAGGGGCATATTTACGGCTTTCTTGGACCTAATGGCTGTGGTAAATCCACCAGCATACGTATGTTAACTGGCTTGCTAACACCCACTGAGGGCTCCATTCAAGTATTAGGCATGTCGATACCCAAACAAGCCGAAGCACTCAGGTTACGAATAGGCTATATGACCCAGAAGTTCTCCCTCTATGAGGATCTTACCGTCAAGGAAAACCTAGAGTTTATCGCCCAGATCTACTGCCTGAGTCCCAATGACAGTCATAGCAAAATATCTAAGTTGATCAGCACCTATAACTTGCTCAAACAGCAACATCAGTTTGCAGGCACCTTAAGCGGAGGACAAAAACAGCGACTATCACTGGCCTGTGCCTGCCTTAACGATCCTGAACTACTGTTTCTCGATGAGCCCACCTCGGCTGTTGATCCACAAAACCGGCGGGATTTTTGGGAGCAGCTGTTCGATCTATCTGAAACTGGTACCAGTATCTTGGTCACCACCCACTATATGGATGAAGCGGAGCGTTGCCATGGTCTTGCGATTATGGAGCAAGGTTTTATCCGCGCCGATGGCAGCCCCAATGATTTAATGCAGCAGATGGGCGCAAATGTGCTCGAAGTGAGTCACTCTAACCTAAGGGAGCTTAAAAACTCCCTGACCACCTTTAAAGAGATCAAATCCGCAGCCCAGCTCGGCTCTCGCTTACGGGTTTTAGTCGACAATAGAGTCACCGATCCCGCTACTTGGCTAAGGCAGACAATGCCAACTCTACATCAAGCTGAGATAAGACTCGCCCCACCTAACCTTGAAGATGTGTTTGTGACAGTCACTGGCCAACAGCCTTCCTCCTCACTAACCTCGGCGGAGGTGTAATATGTCATTTATCAACAGCATCCGCAGAATAAAAGCCATCACAGTCAAAGAGATCCGACAACTAAAACGAGATCGTATTACTTTTGGAATGGTGGTGATGATCCCCCTGATCCAACTGCTGCTTTTTGGCTACGCCATCAACACAGATGTTCGCAATGTGCCCGTTGCCATCGTCGATCAAAGTGACTCGGCGGCAGGTCGCTGGATAGTTGAAGCGATTAAAGTGACTCAGGTTGTCTCCGTCGAAGCCTTTTATAAAACAAGCACAGAGGCGGAGGCTGCTATCACTCGCGGTGAGATACGAGCCGCACTTATCTTACCCCCTAATCTCACCGAAAAACTCGCCAACAATGAAACCTTAGGCCAGTGGATAGTCGATGGCTCAGATACCATGATCGCCGGTGCTATGAAGCAGCTGAGAAACATGCCGCTGGATCAGATAACTGGCATCAATACTCAAAAGCCTGCCACCTTTGAGGTTGCCCTCTTCTACAACCCTGAGCAGCGATCTGCAGTTAATATCGTGCCAGGGCTAATCGCGGTTATCCTCACCATGACCATGATCCTGTTCACCTCGGCAGCCATAGTTCGCGAGCGTGAAAAGGGGAATTTGGAGCTATTGATCACCACCCCAATCAAGCCACTGGAACTGATGCTGGGTAAGATTCTGCCCTACATTATTGTGGGTTTGATCCAGATGACTATTATTTTAGGGCTGGGGCATTTTATCTTCGATGTACCAATAAATGGCTCTCTAGCACAACTGCTTATGGGCACCTTGCTCTTTATCGCCGCCAGTTTAACCTTAGGGCTAATTATCTCGACCATAGCTCGAACTCAATTACAGGCGATGCAGATGACCATCTTTATCATACTGCCCACCATCTTACTGTCAGGCTTTATGTTTCCTTTTGAAGCCATGCCAAAACCCGCCCAATGGATTGCAGAGATCTTACCTGCGACTCACTTTATGAGGATCATTCGCGCCGTAGTACTTAGAGGGGGAGAGATAGGCGATATGCCCTTCGATACACTCTGGTTAGTGGGCTTTACTGTAATTGGAATTATTATCGCCTCACTGCGATTCAATAAGCGTTTGGATTAGCTATAAAAAAGCGCCTTTCGGCGCTTTATTTTCAAGTATCACTTAGCGAGTTAAACACCAGCCTTGGCTTTCTCGTCTTCCTCGCGCTTTTTGATAAAAAACTCACGGGTTAGAGTGAATACCACTGGACTTAACAGCGCTAAAGCTATCAAGTTAGGTATCGCCATCATGGCATTAAGGGTATCGGCCAACAGCCAGATGAAGTCCAGTGAACTAATTGCCCCTAGAGGTACCACGAGAATCCATAACACTCTAAACGGCTTCACCGCTTTTACACCAAGCAGATACTGAACACACTTTTCACTGTAAACGCTCCAACCCAGAATGGTTGTAAAAGCGAAAACAGACAGGGCAATAGCAACAATATAATTACCCATGGGAATAGCCGACGAGAAGGCTAATGAGGTTAACGCCGCACCATTCTCACCTGAGGTCCAACTGCCTGTAACAATAATCGCTAGACCTGTGATGCTACAAACGATCAAGGTATCGATAAAGGTACCTAACATGGCCACTAAACCTTGCGCCACTGGATTGTTGGTTTGTGCCGAAGCATGGGCAATGGGCGCACTACCTAAACCAGCCTCATTTGAAAACACACCACGTGCCACACCAAAACGAATCGCAGCCCAAACCGCTGCACCAGCAAAGCCACCTTGTGCTGCAACAGGGTTAAATGCGCTGTGCACAATCAAGGCTATCGCATCGGGGATCTCTGAAGCATTGACTATCAGTACCGCAATACCCGCACCGATATAAAATACGCTCATCAGGGGAACCAGCTTACCTGCCACGTCGGCAATGCGCTTAATTCCACCCATCAATACAGCACCAACCAGCAGCATTAGTACGACCCCAGTAATCCAAGTGGGTACGCCAAAGTTACTGCTTAACGCATCAGCCACCGAGTTCGACTGAACCGTATTACCAATTCCGAAACCAGCAAATGAGCCAAATAGGGCAAAGGCAGTACCTAACCAAGCCCACTTACTACCTAAGCCGTTTTTGATGTAATACATGGGACCACCAATGTGCTCACCTTTATCATCAACTTCACGGAATTTAACCGCTAATACCGCCTCAGAGAACTTAGTTGCCATACCCACCAGCGCGGTACACCACATCCAAAATAGTGCTCCAGGACCACCAATAAAGATAGCGGTAGCCACACCAGCGATATTACCGGTACCAATTGTGGCCGACAGTGAAGTCATCAAGGCATTAAAGGGGCTAATCTCCCCCTTCATATTTTTATCTTTATCCGGGATCCGGCCGGACCATAACAGTTTAAAGCCTGTACCTAGTTTCAAAATCGGCATGAGTTTTAACCCTACCGAGAGAAATAAGCCAACACCTAAGATCATGACAAGCATAGGGGTACCCCATACAAAGCCATTGATCATGTTGACAAAATCAGTAATTCTTTCCATTCAAACCTCGTCGATGCTTATCATTATTATTTTGTTGATTGAATTCCAGAGTACAACGAAAAGAGTACAAAATGAAAGCAGCGACTGATGAACTTACTTGATAATCAATTTTAAGTATTTTCTGGTGGGGTTATTTAGTATTTAAGACCAAATCCTACAGAGAACAAAGCAGTGCTGTCAGTATTGAGTGTTTTAAGCTGTTTAGGCCAAGTAAATGAGAGCTTACCGCTAAAGTTATCATCACCAAATATTAGATCGCTAACACCCTGCCCCTCTGAGCCAGGCAGCCAAGCAGCAATAAAGGCATTAGAGGAATTAAGCTCCGGATTAATAATCAGTGGTCTGCCAGAAACAAGCACTGTTACTACGGAAATACCTTGCGCCTCAAACCTGCGAATAAGTTCACCATCTTCAGGGTGTAGCTTGGCAAGCTCAAGACTTTTTCCATAGGGCTGCAGTAGGTTAATCTGGCCATCTATCTGAGAGCCCATCTCAACAATAATCTCATCACTCTCCCTTATATCGCCCACTCCTTCGGCATAAGGTTGCTCACCTATAACCAGTATCGCAACCTCATATTTATCTAAGTCTTGCTCCTGAGTATCATTTAACTCGTCCAATGAAGAGATAAGTGTTGCGTTAGGTGCAACCGCTTTAATACCATCCCAAATAGAGCTGCCGCCTTCGATGGCGCTGTTACCTGTTCTGCCTTGCCAGTCGAGCGTAAAGCCGCCACATTGATTTCCTCTGTTATGGGCATTTTTACCAGCAACCAAGATACGAGAACTCTTATTTAAAGGCAGCATATTGGCATCATTTTTAAGTAATACCATGGACTTTCTAACAGCTTCCCTTGCTACTTCTCTGTGTGCAAAACTGCCAAAATTACCACTGTTAGCACCAACTCGCAGGCTTGGTTGAACTTTCTCAAACACACCAGCTTTCACTTTAACTGAGAGTATTCTGCGCACCGCATCATCGATGCGCGACATTGGCACTCGGCCCAACTCCACATGACTTTTCAGGTGTTCGATAAACATCTGCCAATGATTCGTTAACATAAACATATCGATACCTGCATTTACCGCTGTTTCAACACAGGTATAATAATCATCAGAGAGATAATCTATGCCATCCATATCAGAGAGAATAAAGCCCTGGAATTGCATCTCCCCTTTCAACATATCGGTTAACAGGGCTCGGTTGCCATGGCATTTATTGCCATTCCAACTGCTAAATGAGGCCATCACGGTTAATGCTCCCGCCTCGAGAGCGGCGTAATAGGGCTGCATATGGATGTTTTTTAGATCGGCAAAATCAAGCAATGTATTACCATGATCAATACCGTGACTTGTCCCGCCATCTCCAACCCAATGCTTCACACAGGTTAATACGCCAATCTCGTTAAACCCTTTATGAAAACCATTGATGATCCGCTCTGCGTATTTCACGGCAATTTGAGGAGACTCTGAAAAACTTTCATAGGTTCGACCCCAATGGGGATCTTGTGCAACAGCCAAGTTGGGAGCAAATACCCAGTCGACACCAGTGGCCAGCACCTCTATTGATGTCACTGCCGCAATATGACCCACAAGACTGGGATCATCAGCAGCACCTAAGCCGATGTTATGTGGGAAAATCGTCGCTCCTTTGACATTGTTATGGCCATGTATGGCATCAACGCCATAGAGAATCGGCACACCTAAGTGCTGCTCATCCTTTTCGGTGGAGGCAAGCCAGTATTGGTCCAACATCTCAGTCCATCCTTTGGGAGAGTTATCATCGGGAGCTGAGCCCGCACCACTGAAAACAGAACCCAAATGGTAATGTTTAACCTCATCAGGCGTACAAGATAAGCGTTCAACTTGGATCATCTGGCCAATCTTTTGCTCTAACGTCATCTGAGCCAACAGTTTATCGACCTTGGCTTTAATCTTGGGATCTCGCAGTAATCTCTTCATTCACATATCATCTCCCTTGATACTAAATTGACTACGCAGCCGAGTGTCTGAATCTCCACCTATCCAGACATCAAACAGTCCAGGCTCTGCTTTCAACACCATGTTTCTGTCATAAAAGGCAACATCATCAGTGTGAAGAGAAAAGCTGACCACTTGACTCTCACCAGCCATTAACGAGATGCGCTGAAACCCTTTTAACTCTTTAACTGGACGCGTCACATTAGCCACTAGATCACGAACATAGAGCTGGACCACCTCTTCGCATTCTCGTTTACCCACATTCGAGACTTGAGCTGTGATCGTAACCGTACCACCCATAGCGATAGCGGTATGACTGACCTCGATATCTCTATAGTGACATTCACTATACGAGAGGCCGAATCCAAAAGGAAATAAAGGGGTGAAATGGGTATCGAGGTGAGTTGCTGCCATACCGAGTGAGGTTTGCTGAGCTCGCTGAGGAATATCCTTCATATGCACAAAACTCTCATCTGTGGCGGGTTTACCTGTGTGCTTTTGTGAGTAATAGAGGGGGATCTGCCCAACAACACGAGGAAAACTGATAGGAAGCTTGCCCGAAGGGGCTTTGATACCAAACAGTAACTCGGTAATCGCTGGCCCTCCCATCGTTCCCGGATGCCAGGCATAAAGAACGGCATCAACTTTATCAATCACATTCGTCAGTGTCAGCGGCCTTCCTGCCATTACCACCAAAACAATAGACTTCCCAGTAGCAGCGACGGCCTCAATCAGCTGCTCTTGAGCACCAGGAAGATTGATGTTTGAACGGCAGTGAGCCTCCCCTGATAAAATCGACTCCTCCCCCAAAAACATCAACACCAGATCAGACTCATGGGCAAGGTTAACAGCTTCATCAAATCCAGCTTGCTGCTCACTACGTGAAGTCTCCAGCCCTTGAGCAAATTTAATCTCTACCTCTGAACCTACATAATCTTTTAACGCAGCTAAGCAGCTAGTGCTATGCTCAGCTTCACCATCAAAAATCCAAGTTCCTAACTGTTCATAACCATCATCGGCCAAAGGGCCTATCACTGCGATGGATTGAAGCTGATGTTTATCTAAAGGTAACTTGTTCTCGCTATTTTTTAACAGCACACAAGATTTGATCGCAGCCTCTTTTGCAGCTAATAGATGTGAGGGGTTAAGCAAAGTGGGCAGTGTTTTAGGATCGGTAAACGGGTTATCAAACAGGCCTAACTCATACTTCAAGGTGAGGATACGTCTCACCATAATATCAATCTGGGCTAACTCAAGCTTGCCCTCATCTATCAAAGCTTCAAGATGCTGCTGATAACTTCTGCTTACCATCTCCATATCAATACCAGCATTAATGGCCTCAAATGCCGCCATCTTTTCATCTTCACAGAAACCATGAATAGTTAACTGCTTAATCGACTCCCAGTCGCTAACCACAAACCCGTCGTAACCCCACTCTTCACGAAGCACTTGCTTCATCAGCCACTCATTACCTGAAGCTGGAATCCCATTAAGTTCATTAAAAGCAGACATAAAAGTGGCAACCCCTGCTTGAGCGGCTGCCTTAAAAGGGGGCAGATATACATTTCTCAGCTCATGTTCTGAAAGGTTAACTGTGTTGTAGTCTCGGCCACTTTCCGCTGCGCCATATCCAGCAAAATGTTTAGCGCATGCCGCAATAGCGCCGGGCGCAGATAAAGAGTCGCCTTGAAAACCAGTAATCATCGCCTTGCCTAGCTCTGAACATAGATAGGGATCTTCCCCTAAACTTTCAGCAACCCGCCCCCAACGAGGATCGCGGCTGATATCAATCATAGGTGCAAAGGTCCAATTAACACCGACAGATGCCGACTCCATTGCACTTATCTTTGCTCCAAGCTTAACCACTTCTGGAGACCAACTAGCCGCTTGTCCTAAGGGGATTGGGAATATGGTTTTAAAGCCGTGGATCACATCCCGGCCAATCAACAGAGGTATACCTAGTCGACTCTCTTCAACCGCAATGCGTTGCATCTCGTTGACCACATCAAGGTTCACCTCATTGATAACAGAGCCTACCTTGCCACCTTGAATATCCTCCACCAGCTCATTTGGCAAAAAGCCGCCCACCCCTGAACACTGGCTCATCTGGCCTACTTTCTCACTCAATGTCATCTGCAACAGTAAATCGTCGATATAAGAATCAACTTCACTTAGCTGCTCACTACTAAACTGTGAATGATCTTGTTCTGACATAGACTCCGCTCTTAAAAAGCGCTCAGCAAAAAATGACTATCATTAATCATATGCTGACTTAAGTCCCAAACAACTCAAAACCGCTCAAGCGGACTCTATTTGAGATAGAAAGGTAAAACAGGCCCGTGAATCGAGAAACCCTAAAACAGATCACTGATGACCATTTCAACGTCTTAAACGACCGACTCACCGTTTCAGTATTGTTTACCTTAACTATCTAGGTAGCTTGGCAAGTAATCTTTAGGTTGGGAACCTTCAATATGCACTCAAAAGAGATCAACAAAATAGCCGCTGAAGATAGAGTCCCCCCCATTCAAAAATTTATTTATGGGTTAGGCGCCTTCGTCAATAATCTATTGGGTGCTGCTATCGGCGGCATGCTGATCGTATTGAATTTAGGCTTAGGAATGAATCCAGCACTTGTTGGATTATTGGGAGCACTACCTCGATTAACCGACGCCTTAACCGACCCTCTTATGGGGTATATCTCAGATCACAGCAAGACGAAATGGGGACGTCGTCGCCCCTTTATCTTTTTTGGAGCCATTGCCGCAGGCTTAATTTTTGCCATGTTATGGCAAGTGCCGAGAGAGCAGAGCGAATCTTTCTACTTCTGGTTTTTCCTCATAGGCTCAGTGCTTTTTTACCTTGCCTATACCGTGTTCGCCACCCCCTGGGTTGCGCTCGGTTACGAATTAACACCTGATTACCATGAACGTACCAGCTTAATGGCTGTACAAAATTTTATGGGACAAATAGCCTGGTTAACCGCACCATGGTTTCTCTGGTTTATGCAGTCCGACCTGCTATTTGACGATATGATTGAGGGAGCTGGATGGCTGGCAATCATCATAGGTGGCTTTACTATCTGTGTGGGGATTTTACCGGCTATTTTTCTTAAAGAACCTTCAAAAAAACCAGCTAAGCATACTCAGATAACTGCTGATACAGACGAGGCCAACACCAATAGTGTCGATAAAAAGGAGGCTAACGTTGAGGAGTTTCCTGCTGGCGTCGGTGATTTCTTCAAGGGCTTTTTAGCCACCATCAAATTTAAACCATTTTTGAGTCTGTGTGGCGCCACTTTTCTAGTTTTCAACGGCTTTATGATGGTCTCTTCATTCCAAACTTATGTCATCATTTACTACGTCTTCGGCGGTGATCAAGCATTAGGCGCTGAATATGCAGGTTGGTCAGGTACCGTCTCAGCCATCTCCACCTTCTGCGTCATCTTTATCGTTACTAAACTCTCCGCCAGCTTAGGTAAACGTCGTGCTTTTTATGCTGTCACAGGAATTTCAATATTTGGCTACGCTCTCAAATGGATCTGCTACAACCCAGAACATCCACTGCTGCTATTAATTCCCCCAGTATTCATCGCCTTTGGTTTAGGTGGACTGTTCACATTAATGGGATCGATGATCGCCGATGTATGCGATTTCGATGAACTAAAAACCCGCGAGCGCCGTGAAGGCATGTTCGGCTCTATCTATTGGTGGGTGGTTAAACTGGGAATGGCTGTCGCACTCGCCGCGGGTGGTGTACTCCTTAATGTCACCGGATTCGATGTGGCACTAGGTAGTGCACAAACCGACGATACCATCTTTTTAATGAGACTATTTGATGTACTCATTCCGATTATTACATCTGCCATCGCGATCTGGTTGATCATGGGCTATCCCATTACAGAAGCAAAAGCCAATGAGGTACGCCAAGAGCTAGAGGCAAGAAAAGCCAAGTAAAGAGGAGCAGGCTATGAAGTGCCACCAATCACAATCAAGGCATTAATAACTGACAAATTTAAAATTAGCAGCTAGTAACACCAAGAAATAGCAATAAAACGGAGTTAAAAAAACAAAAAAAGAGCAAAAAGTAGACAATGTAGTTCAATTTATATATATTGCAATGTAAGCGCTATCAAAAGTTACAATAAAAACAAAGGAATGTAATTTATGTATAACAATATATATAAAATAAAAAATCTTTATGTTTTTCTTATAAGCCAGATATTCATTTTCAATATCGTTACGGTCAAAGCAAGTACTGATCAAGCTGTATTCATTCCTATAGCGGTAGGTGATATCACAAGTTTTATCCCAATTATATCAACTACAGCCAGTGGTAGTATCACAAGTATGTCTGCAGATAATAGTTTTAGACTAACTTGGTCTGCAGTAAGCAACGCAAGTTATTATCAAATTATTATTACAGAGGAAAATGGAGAAAAGAGGGTTATTATTGTAACTGAAAATAGTTTCTTATTGAGTAACTTATCGACAGGCAGTCATAGAGTTGAAATCCAAGCTTGTAATGACAGTAATCAATGTGGGCTAAAATATCTAGCAGGAACTGTAGCCGTAACCGAAATGGTTGAAACACAATATCAATATGATGCATTAGGCAGAGTCACTTGCACCACTGACGATCTAAATGGTGACCGCTTATATTCTTACGATGATGCAGGAAATCGTGAAAACGTCACTATTGGCAATTGTCCATAATTTTTATCTCCCCCTTAAAATCATATTTCAAAATGACTAATTATTTTTAAGCCTAATGAAAATGGAGAGTTTCAATGTTTAAATGTAATTCATGGGTAAATACTGTTTTCGTATTTAAACTAGGCCTATTTTTCAGTGCAATTGCTCTTTCTGCTAATGCAGCAGATGATGGACCAGAAGTAGGCGAACCAATATACCAGCTAGTAGATAGTAACTATATAAATTTAGCCGGTGGGCAAATTAACTACTCTTTAAACGATTTGAGTATAGGTCATGGCGCACTTGCACTTACCCATCATATTAGTATAAATGCGAGTGATGCCTTAAATTGGGATGCTGTATTTCCTGGATATAAAGAGAAATATCAAGGAGCCATTCGAAGAACCGAATACAGCAGAGAAACTGTACCAGACTGGCCTTGGGGCTTAAGAGAGAATTATGAAGTTACCACAGTTACAGATGATATAGGAACAACACAATTCGAAGTAAATGACAGTGGTCAATTTGAAGCAATGAAGAACAAAAATGTTACTTTGAAAATTGTAGGAAGTAACTTTGAATTAACCAGAGAAGACGGCACAGTAGTGATATTTAAGCGCACTAGCCCTAATCCTAGCGTATTAACGCCAGAGTATAATGCTAGAGGCTATATGACCCAAATTAAATACACCAATGGGCATACGATAACAATTCATCGAGAAGCTGGGGCAGATTCAATAGGGTCAATAGGGTCTACGCCTATCAAAAGCGTGACCAGTAATAATGGCCTTCAACTTAAATACATCTACGATAGACATTCACGCCCCCTGGAGGCAAGTAAACGCAGCTCGACAAATCGACCTTCAATGCCTGCTGATTCAAACAATTGGTCCTATTACCATCCAAGCAAAATTATTGCTCTAAATAATGCAGTAGAAACATGCCCGATATTAGGTAACACCTGTGAAACGCAACACGAATGGCCAGAGGTTAACTACCACTGGCCCGATGGAATGCCCCGCGCCTTTTATATTGGAAGCAGCTTATTCTCAGTCACTGATGCTACAGGCAGAGTCACTGAGTTTCATCACAAAGCATTGTCCCCAAATGGCGATATTGAAGATGTTACTGATGGTGAAGCGACCTTCCCTAGAATTGTACGAATAAAAAGTAATACGGGGGAAGAGGTCGGTTATAAATACAAAAACACTTTCGCATTAATCCCTAGCGGCATGTCTGTTTGGTACGCACCAACCGAACAAGGTGTCATTATAAAAGCTCTAAAAAACGGTCGTTCAACTAGTTATAATGTCGGAACTCTTATGCATCTCTATGGCCGCCCAGGCACTGGAGATATGCAAGCATTTGGTGGTGCTTATAAAAGTATTAATAGTGTCCGCACAAAAACAACATCTACATCCCCTTTTGGTAAAAAATTTACCGTACCTTACCTAATTGAATCATGGAATAAAAAGGTCCATTTATCACAAGATATAATAAATAAAGTTGAGCGTATTGAGGACAAACTCAACCAAACGACAACAGAGTATCATTATGATACCTATGGTCGACTTGTTGGTGTCGATGGGGTTAATTCTCAAACAATTGCTTACCAGTATAGATACAACGGACAGTGTTCAAGCTACAAAACATGCAATAAACCAACAGCAATTTCCGACCGATATGGCTATGGCTCAACAGGTAGATATACGTTCTACACCTATCACAACCAATCAGGCCAAGTACAATCAATAAAAAATCCGAAAAACAGGTCAGGATTGATTGCAGAGATCAAAAATATATATCAACAATATTATGCAACATATATCAACTCAGCGGGCGTACTAGCTAATGCTAATGAACCAATTTGGTTATTGTCATCATCAAGTACATGTAAAAATAGCAATATGCTCAATGGTAATTGCAGTAGTAATGATAAAGTCACTACCACTTACGAATATGGCACAGGAGGAGCTGGCAATAATCTTTTCTTATTAGGAACAACCCTCACAACACAAGGTGAGCCTACAGTTCGACGAACCTGCTTTAAATATGACAAATACGGAAATCAAATAGAAATTAGTCAACCTAAATCAAATATTAGTAGCTGTAATATTGGCAGGGAGTATGAATAATGGAATATTCTAAACATTTTAATGAAAGCACAATAGTCTTAGTCATTATTGTTTTTGCTTCTTTACTATCAAATTTCAGTTATGCAGCACAAAATGCTAAACCCTATACAACCGCTTATCGCTATAACTTAAGTGGACAAGTCACCGGTGTCATCTCACCCGATCCTGATAACTCAGGCCCTCTTAAGTATATAGCAACACGTAACACGTACAACAGCAGAGGCTTACTCACAAAAGTAGAGACAGGTGAATTAGCATATTGGCAAAATGAAAATGTAAAACCAAAAAACTGGTATGGATTTCATCGCTTAACCGAACAAACCACGACTTATAATAACAATGGTTTACCAGTATCTATAGCAACTAGTGGTCGTAACTCAACCAATCAATTTGTCACAAGTCAATTTAAACAAACAAGCTATGACCAATATAACAGGGTGGTATGTGAGGCAACACGTTTAACACCCAACAGCTTTAATAACACATCTATCAGTGCCTGTTCTGCCAATCACTCAAGTGAATTTGGCTATGACCGTATTACCAAATATGAGTATGATAACATTGGTCAAATACTCAGAGTTTATAAAGCTTATGGCACACCGTTGCAACAAATTTACAGAGCTAATGAATATGATAATGAAAAAATTGGACAATTAAAAAGTATAACTGATGCAAATAATAATAAAACAAGACTAACATATGACTCAAGAGGTCGTCTTGAATATCGTTATTATCCTGATAACTCATACAATCATTACGCTTACAATGTAAATAATGACCTAATTCAAGAAACCAAACGTAACGGTAAAATATTCAAATACTATTACGATAACAATCATAGATTAACATCCAAAAAGCCTCCTTCTGGATTATCAACATCTTATACTTATGACTTAAGAGGATTAACGCTATCAAGTAAGTTCTCTCATCCTTATTACGGCCAGTATTCACGAGGAGTCACTAACACTTATGATGGCGCAGGTAATCTAACCTCAACAACTATCGCAATGGGAGGGAATGATAATAGTCCTCCCACCTTTGTGAAAACATTGCGTTTCGGATATGACAAAAATAATAACCGCAGCTATATTAATCACTCTGATTATAAATCATTTTACTATCAATTCGATGGTCTTGATAGGATATCAAACATACTTTTCCCATCATACTCAAACCTAATACGCTTTGCCTATGACAGATCAGGAGGCCGCTCAATTATCACCCGAGCCAGTGCCACTGGAGCGTCCACAAGTTATGGCTACGATAATATCAATCGTCTAAAGAGTTTTAACCAGAATTTTCCTTCAACTGATAAAGATTTAACGAATACCTTCACCTATAACCCTGTAAATCAGATCACCAGTATTAACAGAAGCAATTCTATTTATCAGTATATAGGTAATGAGAACTTAGTCGGCAGCTACCAAGTCAACAACTTGAATCAATACACAAATATTAACGGTAAAACATTAACCTACGATAACAATGGTAATTTAAAGTCAGACGGAACAAATTACTATTCATATGATGATGAAAATAGACTGTTGACAGTAACTGGCAATACTAATGCCACCTTTGTTTACGACCCATTAGGGCGTTTACATGAAACGACAATCAATGGTGTGAACACAAAGTTTGAGTTCGATGGTGACGCACTCATCGCAGAGTACAATAGCAGTGGCAATATAATTAATCGATACGTTCACGGAGACAAGGTCGATGAACCATTGCTACAATTTAATGGAAATAGCGTTGTTAGTACCAATAATATTCGTTATTTGCACAGTGATCATCAAGGCAGTATTATTGCTCATAGTAATAAAAGCGGATACGTAACTCAAACACTCGCTTATGACACTTATGGGATCCCCAAACCAAGTAATGACAGCCGTTTTGCTTATACTGGTCAACTTCACTTTAAAGACCTCGGTATATATTACTATAAAGCCCGTTTTTATCATCCAAAGCTAGGCCGTTTCCTGCAAACAGATCCTGTTTTCTATGAAGACCAGATGAACATCTATGCTTATGTAGGCAATGATCCGGTTAATATGGTTGATCCAAGTGGGGCCAAATCATTTTTAGTTAGTCGTCGCTTGAAATTGCCAGTCAAAGCAAATCATAATTTCATTGTTCACCATGCAAAATATTTAGGCGATCCAAATGCAATTATTAGATCCTATGGTGATGTTGGCAATGACACCATGGGAGAGGTTTACAATGATACGAAAGGTTTCTCGGAAGGAACTTTACAAAATGATACTGCCGCTTGGCTAAGCTTAAGTACAGAAGGAAGTTCAGTAACTTATAGAAACATTAACGCATCTGATGCAGCTGTAAGAAAATTAGCAGACTCCTTAATTGGAGGGCTAGAGTACAGTGCTTTGCCTGAACTCCAAGGGGGAGTAAATAGTAATACGGCTGCCGGAGCGATAGCAGAAAAGGCAGATGATGGCTACCCTTTCGTAAATAATGCTGTTTCACAACCAGGAAGCACAGTAACAAACAGGGTTAATTTTGAAAGTAATTATGAGCCGTATAAACAAGGTTTGGGTGGTAAAATATGCGTTGTAAGTGGTGCAGGTATGAATAGATGTCCGAGTAATTAATAATTTTAAGAGAAAAATAATGCTAACTAAATTAAACACATGTGTTATAGCCTGCTTGATATTTAGCTATCCACTCTATTTGTGGTCCACATATATTGATAAAACTATATTAAAGGGAAGTGCTTTTGAGTTTATTATTGGAAGTTCAAAATCAGAGGTATATGAAAATTTACCTTTGGCACTATCTAAATTGAAAGGTGAATCAGATAAGGTATTTATTCAAGTGAAATCAAATGAAGAGCTTGCTGGATATTTAGCAAGCTCTCCAGATTTCAATGTTTGGGTTAATCCATATTTCCACCCTATAGGTTATGCTCAATTTGCTAGTAAAGATGAATGGGATTTTTACATAAACGCATCATTTACAAATGTCTTAAAGCTAAAGTTTTGTGAAGGAAGACTTTGTGAAATCTATAGGCATAGACAATATTTTGAACTACCTTAATTAAGGAGATACTAGACATATATAAGCAATAACGAGATAAAGGGGTCAGAGCCCATTAGCTTTTAGCTCTTTAGGTTTGTTAGGGTGCCCAGGTGTTAGCTTGCCAAATCTGACGTTTATATGAGCACTGGGATTTTTAGGAACATGGATATGTTAAATAAACTACCGACAGCCAGTAAGGTGAAGTTGAAAATTAAAAATGTAGACAGGCATAGTTAATTGCGTAAGTTGCACACCTCCTACTAAGCTTTAGCTATCGGTAGCCAGTAGGAGTTAACCATGCCTCGTCCCAGAAGAACCCAGATCAGTGTTGAAGACACTCCCTATTACCATGCATGGAGTAGAACAGTTCGTCGTGCCTCCCTAACGGGATTTGATGGACTCTCGTAGTAAATAGCGTGGGAAACCTGACGAACATAGACGTGAATGGATAGAAAAACAGATACTCAGCCTTGCTGATATTTTTGCTATCGATGTAGCAGCCTACGCGGTGATGAGTAACCATTTGCATCTGGTATTGAGGATTGATATTGAGCCAGCGAACAATTGGAGTGACAGAGAGGTTGTTGAGCAGTGGCATCGATGCTTTAACGGCACAGGGTTGAGCCAGAAGTTTGCAAAAGGCGAAGTGATAGAAGAGTACCAAGTGACTAAATTAAAACACCTTATTGCCACTTACCGCTCTCGCTTGTGTGATATTAGTTGGTTTATGCGCTGTCTTAATGAGCCGACAGCAATAAAAGCCAATATCGAAGATAATTGCACAGGCCATTTTTATTCGCAGCCATCCGTGGCGCTCCCCCTTCGGGCCAGCTAAAGCTATTCCAATTCATTCCCGATGAATTGGTGGGAAGGTCGCTTTAAAAGCCAAGCTCTGCTTGATGAAGCAGCTGTATTAGCTTGCATGACTTATGTCGAACTCAATCCTATTCGAGCTAAAATGGTTGAAACGCTTGAAAACTCAGACCACACCAGTATACAGCTTAGAGTGAGTGCTGCGTTGAAAGGTGAACAACCCACTAGTTTACTCCCTTTTATTGGAGATGAGCAGCTCAATCAGCCCAATGGTAAGCGAAGACATCCATAATTAATTTTGAGTAAATAGTTATGGATTTTTTGTTGTTTGTAAGAGAAAAATAAACCTTAATTCAGTAAAAGATCAAAGCTAGGCACCTATACCTTGCGACATCATGCTTGAAACCACAATTGAGACAACTAGCATAAAGATATAATAGACTTCAAACAAACCTACTTTTCTAACAAATTTCAACTCCATTGAATGTTCATTTGCATAAACATTCAATTTTTTCAAAAAATAATACCCTCCAAATACATGAAGTAAAAAAGCCTTTAAAAAGTTAAGCGATGTTCTTAAATATCCTTCTCCTAAATTTGAATAGATATGGCAAAGAAGTAGGGAGACAATAAAACAAGAAATCGCATTAGTGATCAGGAAAAAACTGAAAATATAGAGAAGAAGTAATTTGTTTCAGACTCATATGCTGGAACTGCTACCGATATCACAAGACAAGCAATAACAGATACTGGTAATAACCATAAATAAACCCTTACAGATAAGGGGATGTTTAAACTTTCAACCATGTCGCAATGCCTCAAATTCATCCAAATTGAATTATACACCGTATTAAACTAGTACAATAATGCATCACCATGATTTCTTCCCCGAAGAAACGATCATCCTATAAACAACAAAGAATATCGAAAACAAAAAAGGATTGACGAGTGACTCGTCAATCCTTTGCTGGTAATGGCAGAAAGCTACAATCACATTAGATAACTCCCTTCTATCACCAAACCTTTTGACCCAATGACTTAATTACCAAACGTAATGTTATCGAAGTAAACTGTTGCATCACTTTCTCTCGATTCAGTCTCAGGGAAATTGTCAGGGAACACTGCAATAGCAGTTATCGCGCCGTTTTCAGGTAAACCGATATCTGCGGTAAAGTCGATGGTGAGCTCCTCCCACTGATTAATTAGCGTATTAGTGGCTGTTCTCACGCCATGGGAACCTTGAGTAGCATTCTCAAACTTAACGCCAACTGGGCTAATTCGATCCTTGTAAACCCAAATTTTGACGACGGCATTACTCGCGCTCAATGCAAATGGCGTCACAGAGTCAACTATCGCCCCCCCCCACATACTGCCAGATGCCATCAGATTGAGTTTAGCAACAGTAGCTGACGTGTTCCCCACTGGATCGGGGTTACTCACAAACTCAAGCGCTGGAGACGGATCGCCATTTTCAAACGCTATCCAACTCGCTTGCTGACTTTCATCACCTTCAAAATCGATGCCTGTAGCTACATCAATTATTGCACTGCCACCGGAGTTTGAGCTCACATTACCTGTAGTAAGTAGCTTAAGGTTATCGATGCGATAAACGGCACCGGCATTATCAGCCCAATTAGGGAACACCATAATATTATTTATGGCAGAAAGATCGCCTAAGGTACTTAAATTAAATGAGTAGTGAGTCCAAACATCCAACACTGGAGTTTGAGGTAGATCAACTTCTACCGCACCAGTTCCCTCAACCTTAAGTTTCCACACGGTTGTTGCAGGCTCTGCTGTCATTTTCAGGTCAAACTCAAGTGTTCCCGTTGAAGCGAAACTACTGGCATCAAAGGTGACACCTGTTCCGCCTAAATCTTCACGATTTGAAAAACCAGCAACGGTTTGACCTGCAGTGCCAAACTCAACAGTAGCGCCATAAGCCACATCAGCATCTGTAACTAACTCTGCAGTGGCATCGCCATCACTCCACTGACTCCAGTTGGTATCAACAACATCTGAAAATATCGTCAGTGCCGATGATGGAGCTGGTTGTGGTTCTGGCTCTGGTTCCGGTTCTGGCTCAGGAGTCGTTGCGGCATCATTATAAAACTCTACATTATCAACACTGAATATAGCCCCGTCACCTGTACCCCATGCAGGAAACATCATAATAAGATCAACTTCACTCAAACCTGAATCAGACAAATCAAAGGTGTAGTGCATCCAAGTATCCAGAACAGGCGCAAGCCCCTCTGCACTGGTATTCAGATTAACTTCAAAAGCCACCCCAGCACCCTCTAACTTTAACATCCAGTTGGTATCACCCGCACTTGGCATGGTATTCACTTTAAGGTCGAACTCTAAAATGGTGCCATTAGGTGTATCAAATGCGACACCATCGACCGCATCTCTTGCGTTAAAACCAACCACAGTGTCACCCACAATAGTAAATTGCGTCACACTTCCAAACGCAGCATCAGCGTCAGTAACAATGGCAGGCGTTGTGCCACCGCAGCAATCCCAAGCTGGCCAAAGTGAATTTGCAGCATCTTCATAAACCACTAACTGCGGCACTCTAGGCGCACTGGTCACAGCAATACTAAATGTTTGAGTGACTGCATCTGAGCCATCCTCAACCGTTAAGGTGATCTCTACGCTCCCCTCATCTTCCATAGCAGGAGTACCAGATAGAACACCAGAGCTTGGGTCGAACATAAGCCAATCAGGTAATGTTGATGCAGACATAGTTAAGGCATCATTGTCAGCGTCTGTCGCCACCAAGGTATAACTATAGGCGGTTCCTACTGTTGCACTAGTGACACCAACACTGGTGATAACAGGCAGTGTGTTAGCAGGTGCTGCCACTACAAGGGTAAATGTTTGCATGGTCTCTACCGTGTCATCGCTGACCACGATTGTCACTTGATGGCTACCGACATTCTCAACCGTCGGGGTACCAGATAACACACCAGTAGCAATATCAAAGTTAAGCCAGCTAGGTAGTGTTTGCGCCGACATAGTGAGCGTATCAACACTATCTTCATCAGTTGCAGTCACCGTATAGCTGTACTCTTCATTAGCCATAGCAGTTAAGAGTGCAGTACTTGTGATAACAGGAGGATAGTTAGTAATAACCTCCACTCCCTCACTGGTGTTTGAATCGGAACCGCAACCTGACATCGCCATAGCGATGCTAGTTACTAACGCAAGGCGCTTGCACTGAATCTTCATATTACTTCCTTATTATTTATTGTTTTAACTCACGCACTTTGTGCCCCTGTACCGATTGTTATGGCAAAGTATGCTTGTTATCTACACTGATAAAACGGCTAACATCGAAGTTATAGGGGTATAAAAATTAAACAATAAGGAAGCGGTGAAGAGGCATAAAACGTGCGGTGAAGTGGAGTATTCCCATAGAAGTTTAATCATTTTTATTATCGACATAAGCCGAACATCTATCGATGTACAAGCTAATGATTAAAAAAATGGGGGCAAAGCTTACGCCTTGCCCCCATTTATTACTGATTTAGCCTTAAAAGCTCACACGCCCACCTAGCATATAACGAGAACCATATTGTCTAGCAAATAGAAACTGCTCTTCAAAGCGGCCGTAACCCTCTTCAGTCTCATTATTGATATTAATGCCTTCAAGGAATATGGTGATATTTTCATTGATATCATAGTTGATACTGGCATCCAACTGACCATACTCTTTAGCAAACTGAGGTGGCGCATCAGCCGAACCTTGGGATTGACCGACACCAATTAGGTAACTGTCACGCCAAGCGTAGGTAAACTTCACCGACAGCTCATCATTCTCATAAAATGCCTGGAAGTTCGCAGAATCTCCCAACCCTTCCAACGGCTGCTGCTGTGCAAGACTGTAGGAGTCAAACTTCACATCGCCACTGACAAAGGTGGCGTTAGCACCAAATCCAAAACCACTCTCACCAAAGATATGCTGTACAGCCAGCTCAATACCTTCGACTGATTTTTTATCACTATTGACTGGTGATGTTACATCCCAAACAATTAGCGGATCTGAACTTAACGCCTCTATTTGCCCTGATGCGTTTCCATGACCATTGGCGATCATCTGATCAAAGATACTGTTTTCTGTCACAGAGGTGCCCGCAGCTTCTAGCTGACTTACCGCCTCTAAGTATCTTGGGCTGTTATAAACATCATGCAGGCCATCAATCGTGATCTGATTAGTACTACGAGAGACAAAGTTACTCACATCTTTACTAAATAGACCGATAGAAGCGTAACTGGCATCACCGTAGTAATACTCGAATGATACATCGAAATTGACCGATTCAAGTGGCAACAACCCAGGATTACCTATCCCACCAGTTCGAGAGCCAACCTTAGGGCTACCACTTAAACTGCGACCTGCAACCATGTCACCAAGTAGTGGACGACCTAAGGTTTTGCTGGCCGATACACGTACGAGTAGATCTTCATACACCTCTGCACTGATATCTACCATAGGTAGCCAGACATCATATTCACCGGTTTGAGTGAAAAAGTTATCATCTCCACCTGCTTCATACAGGGTTACCCACTCCGTAGCACTCGCCCAAACGACTTGCTGCTCAACCTTCTGCTTAACGGTACTGGATACTTCAGTTTTCTCATACCTTAAGCCAAGATTGACATCAACCGTAATATCAGCGATATCAAACTCCCACGCTGAAGTGATATAGAGTGAAGAGGTCTCCTCTTCGATCAGATTCGAGCTATCGATACCATCAAAGTAAGGGTCAGCAGAGTAATAGTTCTCCCCAGCCACATCTTGGTTAATAAAAGCTAATTGCCTTGCCACAGCTTCATCGAAATCAAAACTATAGAAATAACTTGGCAACAACCCAGCCCCACCACCAGCCAGCTCATCTAGCAAACCTGCGGTACTCTGTAAGTGGAACATAGAGTCAGGAAAGATCTCTGTGTAGGAAGGGTTAAAACCTGGCCCGCCTCTCAATCCACTCCAAGCCGTAGTGCCTGAGAGTGTTTGCTTGGTATAAGAGCCACCAAAATCAACTTTCGTTAAGTTATCGAGAAAATCTGGGTACCAGTTGGCATTGAGCTGAGCTTGTTGGATCTCAGACTCCCCTGGTGAGTGGATAAACTGGCTGAAGTTTGAATCGATAGCACCTGGATCTAGTTGAGTACTGCCATTATTCCAATTAATCGTCGCATGAGGCACATCACCACCACGGTAGTCATAGATTTTGGAGGTCAGCTGATCTGAGCCCAAAATAACTTGCCCAGCACCACCAAGTCCCTTGTCAGCGCCGTTATCTATCTCATTGGAGGAATCATGGTAATCCAGACTTAGCGTCCATTCATCATTTAACGTCCAATCGATATTTAACCCAACAGACTGTGCATTCACCTCTGTCGTACTTCGATTGGCAGTAAAAGAGCCATCACCACCACGAATATCTGAGTAGAGGGCGGTACCATTCTCATCCAATTCATAAGCAACGACAGGTGCACCACTGGTTGAGGAGTTCCAGATCCCCCAACCAAACCCGTTAATGCCAGTCAACGCTCGAGTAACCACATAATCTGCAGTCAGCACCAGATCTTCGGTTGGTGCATATTGTAGCGTGGCCATAGCATTGGTTCGTTCGCGCTGTACGTCATTGACGCTATAGTTCATATCCCGCGGGAAAAAAGAGGGGGCAACGGGAACTCCATCTTCATCAGTAAAATGAGACAGTATATTCCCTGCTTCATTTCTTATTCGACCATCAATGAATGTTGAGCCATCAGCTTTAGCGAGTGTTTTATTATCAGTTTGTGCTATCCAGCCTTGGCTGTTGGCCACCTGCTGCTGAAAATCTCGCTCTTGATGAGAGGCGCTAATAACAAAACCTAAACTGTCATCTAAGAATGTCTGATTGTAAATCCCCGAGATCTCAGGGGTCACATCATCACCTTCGACATTAGACTCATCATAGATACCTTTAGCGGAGAAGCTAAATGATTGACCAGGATCGTTCAGAGGCTTACGAGTCACAATATTGACCGTGGCGCCTAAACCACCTGTTGGCATATCCGCTTTGGCCGTCTTTATCACCTCAAGGGACTTTACCGCCTCAGAAGAAAGGTTTTCTAAGCTGTAGGAGCGGCTATAACCGGTACCTGGCATCTGTCTGCCATTAAGTGTGATCAAGTTATATTGCGGACCAAAACCCCTGACCGTTATTTGGCTGCCTTCACCATTGGCACGGCTCACCGTTACACCAGTAATTCTCTGTAGTGATTCTGCTAAGTTAGTATCAGGAAACTTACCTAACTCCTCGGCAGAGATAGCATCAACAACACCCGATGATCCTCGCTTTAAATCCATAGAGCGATAGAGGCTTCCCTGAATACCTTTAACCTCAATAACTTCAATATTGGTCTCTTTTTCGGACTCGTTACTCTCTTCAGCCATGGCGAAAGGAGCACTTCCAGACCCCAGCACGACAGCTAGAGCGACTGACAAACGACTCTTCTTAAATTGCTTCAATAACATATCTGCCTCTTATATTTGTTTGCAGAAGGTTGAACTGGATAGATGCACTATCTTCATAGAAATATTCATTAGGGACTTCTTAAGGTGCACCTATCACTGCGTTATCAATTCGGTAAACCGCTCCCTCTCCCTTGCCCCAATCAGGGAAGATCATGACAACATCAATTGCACTGATATCGAGCCCAGCATCAAAAAGTGATTGCAGAGTGAAAGTATAGGTCTGCCACGTTCCCGTAACTGGAGATACGCCCTCATTACTGTCCGCTAAACCAACTGTTACGGCACTTCCTTCCGCTCCATTTTCAACCCCACCTGCAGCCTCTATCTTAAAGTTCCACTCCGCACTACTATCACTTGGGGCTGTTACAACCTTCATATCAAACTTAATCACACCCGTTGCAAGCAGAGCGCTCGCATCAAAAGGTGCCCCTCCACCTATCCCACTTCTTGCATTAAAGCCCATTACCGTTGGTTCAGACCCAATTGAAAACTCAGCAGTACTGCCATGATCTGCATCATCGTTCTCCTGTGTCGGTATAGATCCACCACAGCAGTCCCACAACACCCAATCTGTAGCTGTGGTATCTTGGTAGAGTTTGAGTTCAGAGGATGGCGCAGGATTAGACGTCCCATTTGGATCGTGAATTTTTACATTATCAACACGATAAACGGCGCCATTACCTTTACCCCATTCAGGAAAGATCATTAGCGTATCAATATCACTGACATCTAGCCCCGCATCAAAAAGAGATTGCAGTGTAAAGCTGTAGCTTCTCCATTCACCAACTGTCGGTGCCATACCGGCGCTGCCAGTAGCCAGATCAAGCTCCAAAGCTGAACCAGAATTGCCATCACTAGTACCACCAGATGCTTCAACTTTAAACTTCCATACTGCACTTGCATCTGAAGGAGCTGTTACGATCTTGACATCAAAAGAAATAACACCTTCTTCCAAAATAGCCGAGCCATTAAATGGCATGCCACTCCCCATATACCCATCTCGAGTTGAGAATCCCAATACTGTAGGTTCTGCAGTATCGCCAATAGTGAACTCTGCCGTAATACCGTGCTCGGCATCATCGCTCTCTTCTGTAGGTGTTGAACCAGCACAGCAGTCAAACATTGGCCAATCAGGGTTGTAGTTATTTTCAAAAATGGTCAACTCAGGAGAATCACCTAGAGTACCAATCATGACGTTATCCAGGCGATAAACAGCGCCTTCCCCTTTGCCCCAATCAGGAAATACCATCAGTACATCGATGTCACTAAGATCTAAGCCAGCATCAAATAAAGCTTGTAGCGAGAAGGTATAGGTTTGCCACTGACCAGTTACTGGGGCAGCACCTTCATTGCTATCAGTTAAAGCAAGAGTAACCGCTGTACCACTATTCTCTGGCCCACCCGATGATTCAACTTTAAAATTCCATGCAGCACTTCCATCAGCGGGAACCGAAGTCACCTTCATATCAAAGCTGATAACACCGTCATCTTTAATACCTGAAGCATTATAGGGAGAATCATCTCCTCCACCACTCCTTCTGGTAATAAACCCCATCACTGTGGGTTGCGCCCCGATAGTAAACTCTGCGGTCGCACCATGGTCAGCATCATCGGTTTCAACAGTCGGTGTAGAACCACCACAACAATCCCACATAGGCCAAGATGGATTCTCTGCATCCTCAAAAACAGTTAAGTTTGCTGTTTCAGTCGGAATGGGAAGGGGAGGGTTAGGGGCTTTCCCCTCTACCAGCGCATCATCGAGACTGTCATAGCCAGGTCTAACGGTCTCACAACCTTTACCTGTATCAGGGTTCGACGCACACTCATATACACGTACGTAATCGATAGCAAAGGTCTGCCCATCGGCGAAAACCTCAGCATCAATGCCAGTGTCATTCACTGACGATGGCCAGTTACCGCCGACAGCAAAGTTTAAGATAAGGTGAAATTTTTCATCATAAGGTGCACTACTCCACTGAGTTTCAAGCTCACCTGTGACGATATTGAAGTTTTCAGAAAACCACCCCCTGTGAGACAGCCCTATCGCTTCGCCTTCTGCGTTATATCTTAATTCAGAGCTTCGTTGAGTTGCATACAGGTAGTCATCGACATACCAGCGGATCTCCCCCTCCTGCCACTCAATAGCATAGGTGTGGAAATCATCAGCGGGGTTAATCTCATCGGGAAGAAGATAGGGTTGGCCAGAGGAGCTGTTATCAGGCCATACCTTGCCATAGTGAAGCGTGCCATACACGTGAGCTTCTGACCCACCATCTGTGGTGCCCGCCTTTAGGTTAACAGACTCGATAATGTCTATCTCACCTGAGCGGGGCCAACCGCCATACACTTCATCGGTTGGCAGCATCCAAAAAGCTGGCCATGAGCCTTGACCAGAGGGAAGTTTGGCACGCATCTCAAATCGGCCATATTTCCAGTCCATATGCTCTTTAGTGTTTAACCTTGCCGATGTGTAAGGCTTTGCTGAACCTTCTGGCGCCGTTTTAGCAACAATATTCAGCATTCCATCAGCAACAAAAGAGTTTTCAGCAGAGTCGGTATAACACTGTTGCTCTTGGTTTCCGCCGCCGTTGCAATCCACCTCATGGGTCCACTTACTGGAGTCTATACTGGCACCATCAAACTCATCACTCCACACCATGACCCAATCTTCAACGGGCTGCTGTGGATCAATGGCATCGATATTAGTGTCAGTATTAGTATCGCTACCACACCCTGCCAATCCCACAAGAATAGCAGCTCCTAAAGAGAGCTTTCCCATTCTTAATCTTGTGCTTTTACAACCATCTATTGTTTTCATCTATGTCCCCTAGATTTACCCTCTTCCCGCTGTAGACAAAATAGATCGCTCAACTAGGAAGCTCTGATTTATTCACAAATAACACACAAAATTAACAGGGCAATCTAAATGCGTTGAAGCGGGAGGATATAAAGGTGGAACGGACAAAATTCGACCAAGGAATATTATTTAGATTTGAATGCACACTAGGTAAAAGGCTTTGCTGTAATGGTTAATCAGCAGATAAGTCGCCATTCTTAAAAGCAGTTTACACTCTTACGACTTTGCTTAATCTGCCCCTTAGTCGCAGCTCTAGTCCACTTGAGCTTATTTGAATTGCGTTAAACCTTAGCTTCCTTATTGTTAATGTTTTGGTGAAATTCACCTACTCATCATCTTATTTTTGGATTTTTAGGTTTAAGCCCAATGGACAGAAATCAGAAATATCTAACTATATTGAAGCTCACTTTTTGCTTATCTTTGCTAAGTGGATGCTCGGAATATACCCACAAAAACCAATCAACCACGGTACCTAGCAAACAGGACAGTTACCACTCGTCTCCTCAAATATTAAAGGGTCATCATGATACCAGCGCCACAGTCTGGGCCCTAAACCTAGGGGGACCTGAATACCAAGGTATAGATGGAGTTCGCTACCAAGCGGATTCACTATCTCCTCCAGATGAAATTCGTCGCATGAACAAGGTTTTTGGTACTCAGTATCAGCACCTTTATCAAACCTATCGTGTGGGGGATATTAAGATCCGTCGACCTATGACAAACGGACTTTATGACATCACATTTAAGTTTGCAGAACCCGAAGACATTCCCATCGGAGCTCGGGTTTTTGATGTTTTAGCACAAGGTAAGCCTGTCATTGAAAACTTAGATGTCAGGCAAGCAAGAGATGGAAAACATTCTTCCGCCTTATCAAGAACAGTGACAGATGTAGAGATCACTTCTGGCCAGTTAGATATTCAGCTTGTTTCCACCCAAGGGCAACCCATTTTAAATGCCATTCTTGTCAGCAAAAAACAGCCAAAATCAAACAAGTGGAAGTTTGTTTGGGGCGATGAGTTTAACTATAAAGGACGACCTGATAACACCAAATGGAATTTGGATATTTGGCCAGCGAGAAAGGTCAACGATGAAGACCAAGCTTATACCGCCCGACCTGAAAACATAGAGGTAAATGGAGGTAATTTAGTTATTACAGCCCGTAAAGAGAATTACGCTAACGCCGAGTACACCTCAGCCAGAATACACGCTAAGGGGAAAGGTGATTTTCTTTATGGGCGTGCTGAGATACGCGCAAAAATTCCTGCAGGACAAGGCACTTGGTCTGCTATCTGGATGTTACCAAGCGACCCTTACAAGTACGCCAGTAGTTGCAAAAAAGATGAAGAGTGGCAGGGAAGTTCAAGCTGTGATGCTTGGCCCAATTCCGGTGAGATAGACATTATGGAACATGTAGGTTTTGATATGCAAAACGTACATGGCACAGTACACAACAGAGCTTATTATTGGGTAAATTGGCAGCAGCGAAAAGGCAGTATTGAAGCCAAAAATGTTGAGCAAGAGTTCCACGTATATGCCATGGAATGGACCCCAGAAAAGATCACCATATTTTTTGATGACACCCCCTATTTTACCTATTCAAACGAGTTAACAGGTTGGGAGGCTTGGCCCTTCGACCACCCATATCACATCATCTTAAACTTAGCGGTTGGCGGCATGTGGGGAAGAGCTGGTGGCCCAATAGATGACTCAATATTTCCAGTAAAAATGGAAGTGGATTACGTCAGAGTGTATCAACAATTGAATGATACCCCGTAATCACTCGATGCACACTGACCATGATTTACCAATACAAATTTCTATGTCTAACAACTAAATGCCTATTTATCAGGTGGTAAAAATGAATTTCAACCTACATGAACAGAGCCAGACCTCTGGTGAGTTTATTAATATCGACGATGAGCGATTTTACGTTATACGCAATACAGATCTGATGGCTCCCTTTTTCGTGAGTGTTATCTCAAATAGCGATCACTGGTTATTTGTCTCCTCAACAGGGGGATTAACCGCGGGCAGAGTTTCACCAGAAACAGCTCTTTTTCCTTATATTACAGTAGATAAAATTCATGAGAGTAACCTGCACACAGGTAGCAAAACCTTAATTAAACTGACCAGTGATGACAATACTCATCATTGGGAGCCCTTTAATAAAGAACATGACCATAGATACCGGTTGACCCGTAATATCTATAAAAATGTATTAGGCAATAAACTCTGTTTTGAAGAGGTAAATCATGATCTGCAGTTGCAGTTCAGATACACCTGGCTTACCAGTGAAAAGTATGGCTTTGTACGTAAATGTGAGCTAGTGAATCTTTCCAATACCACGGTCTGCCTAGAGCTTATTGATGGACTGCAGAATATTCTCCCAGCGGGCACACCTAGGTTTACCCAGACCAATTCAAGTAATCTTGTTGATGCGTATAAATGGAGTGAACTCGATAAACAAACACAACTGGCCTACTTTGCCCTTTACTCAGGGATCACCGACAGAGCTGAACCCTGTGAATCCCTTAAAGCAAATACGGTTTTTTGCCTTGGATTAGATCACTATCAGGTGCTGCTTTCAAACGAGCAACTCAGTGAATTTCGCAGCGGTAAATCGATACGTCAGGAAACACATAAACGTGGGATTAGAGGCGCCTATCTAATCAGTACTCGTATGGTGATATCGGCCTTAGGCTCCCAGCAATGGCAACTAATTTCTAATATAGAGCAGAGCCAAAGCCAGATAGTTAACCTGCGCAATCAACTTAGCAAACCCGATAAAATTGAATCAGACATTGCCGGCAATATTCACTCAGGATCTGATCAACTCGCCCGTATTATGGGCGCTGCTGATGCCTTTCAGCACACAGCACAAGAGGATGTGACTGTTCATCACTACGCCAATGTAGTCTTCAACATATTACGTGGTGGCGCATTTGATGACCAATACCAAATTTCATTAAGCGACTTCATCACAACCATAAGTCTTTTTAATCGCGACGTGTTTTTACGCCATCAAGCTCAGCTCAACACTCTGCAAGAGCCACTGGATTTCACCACCTTACTCTCCTATATCAAACAGCTTAACGATCCTCAACTTGAGCGCCTTTGCTACGAATACCTACCAATCTCATTTGGTCGGCGACACGGTGATCCAAGCCGCCCATGGAACCAGTTCGCCATCAAACTGATTGATGAAAACAATAATAAGTTACTGACCTACCAAGGGAACTGGCGCGATATTTTCCAAAACTGGGAAGCCTTAAGCTTTAGCTACCCTGAGTTTATCGAAAATGTGATCGCAAAATTTGTCAACGCATCCACTATGGACGGTTACAACCCTTACCGCATCACCAAAGAGGGAATAGACTGGGAAGTCGAGGAACCAGATGACCCTTGGAGCTACATAGGTTATTGGGGAGATCATCAAATAATCTACCTACAGAAGATGCTTGAGCTTTCTAATCAGTTTCATCCAAAAAGATTAAGCGCACTTCTCTACCGGGATATCTTTAGCTATGCCAATGTGCCCTACCGCATAGGAGCATTTGAAGCATTAGCTAAGGATGCAAAAAGTACCGTCACCTATGACGATGAACTGGCGGCGCTTATCGAGCATAGAGTCGAAAGCATGGGCGCAGATGGTAAATTGGTACTCGATAGAGATAATCAGGTCTACCAAGTTAATCTACTTGAAAAACTCTTAGTACCTCTGCTCTGTAAGCTAGGAAATCTGGTTATTGATGGCGGTCTTTGGCTTAACACCCAAAGGCCTGAATGGAATGACGCTAACAATGCCCTTGTCGGTCAGGGACTATCAATTGTCACTCTTTGCTATCTCCGCCGTTATGTAAGCTTCTTACTGAACTTACTGGCAAAAGAGACAAAAGCCGTATCGCTCTCAACAGAGGTCTGTGACTGGCTCAATGAAACCGCGACAGCTTTAAGCAAGGTTCGCCCTCTTTTAAATGGGACAGAGCTAACACCTCAGCAAAGATACCAATCCCTTGCTGAACTAGGCAGAGCTGCAAGTGATTACCGTCAATCAGTTTATCAAGAGCACCCTTTTTCAGGGAAGAAAGAGAGTGATATCAGTACAATTACTCAACTACTTGAAGATGCACGCCTAGCCATAGATCACACTATCAATACCAATAGAACAGAGATAGGTCTCTATAACGCCTATAACTTGCTCGACCTGCAGTCTGATGTTGTGAATATCGGCTCTTTGTACCCCATGTTAGAGGGGCAAGTCGCAGCATTGAGTTCCGGAGTTTTACCCTCAAGTGAAGCTATTAACCTTCTAGAAACGCTATTTGAAAGTGATATTTATCGCGCCGATCAGCAGAGCTTTATGCTCTATCCAGATAGAGAACTCCCCAGCTTTTTGGAAAAAAATATCATCCCTAAGCACTCAGTTATCGCTTCACCTCTATTAAAAGATATGGTCGAAAAAAGGGATGAGCGCATCATAGTACAAGACAGTGAAGGTGTTTTTCGATTCAACGCAGAACTAAGCAATGCCAACGACTTAATACAACAACTAGAGATTATCTCTACAGAACCAGATTGCCCAATTAACGCTAACAAAGAGAGCATACTTGAACTCTATGAATCTGTTTTTAATCATAAAGCATTTACCGGACGTTCTGGCGGGATGTTTGGCTTTGAGGGGCTAGGTTGCATCTATTGGCATATGGTCTCCAAACTGCTGCTCGCCACAATGGAAAACTTCTTTACTGCATTGCAGCAAGACGACAAAGAGAGCACACAGGCGCTAGGCCAACTTTATTACCGTATCAGAGCTGGAATTGGCTTTAATAAAAGTCCAGAGGAGTACGGGGCGTTCCCCACAGATCCCTATTCCCACACGCCTAAAACAGCAGGCGCTCAACAGCCAGGTATGACAGGTCAAGTTAAAGAGGAGATTCTAACTCGGTTTGGTGAGCTAGGTATTCGTGTTAGCCAGGGTGAAGTGCACTTCCAACCCAACCTACTTCGCGCAGCTGAATTTACTTCGCAAGCGGCAGAATTTACCTATTTAGATGTGAGCAACCAGTGGCAAAAGATTGCGGTTCCCTCATCTAGCTTAAGTTTTACTTGGTGTCAGGTACCAATTATCTATGTACTCAATGATGAACTCGCTCCACAGATGTCGATTCTATGGTCCGACGGTAGAGAGAAAACAATCCCCCACACCACTCTCTCTTCGGATCTGTGTTACGAACTCTTTATGCGCAACGGTCATATTCGTCAAATCAAGCTGACACTTAACAGCACGCAGCTATTTAATTAGAGCATTACTTTTAAAGCATTAACCTGAAGTGGAGTTAAATGTGTCCAAGAACTACAACAAATATATGTCGTTAGCTGGCGTTAATTTTGCCAACTTAACCACAGATGCACTACGCACTCTGGCGGTCGATATCCTTTCAGAGAAGATACATGGTATCTCCTTTAGTCCCTATACAGAGGGACAAAAACCAGGGAATGATATTACCGAGGCGCAGATTAAAGATAGATTGGATATTATCAAGCCAAATGTTAACTGGGTTCGCTCTTTCTCCAGTACAGAAGGTAATCAACATACCCCGAAAGTGGCTAAAGAAAATGGCCTGAATACCTTAGTAGGAGTCTGGCTTGATGGCGATTTAGAAAACAACGAGAAAGAGCTCGCCAATGCCATTGAAGTTGCTCGTGCTGGCCACGTCGATATTCTCGCAGTTGGCAACGAGGTCCTGCTCCGAGGTGAGCTGTCTGAAGATGCGTTAATCGCCTATATCAAACGGGCGAAACAAGCATTACCCGATATTGAAGTTGGCTATGTTGATGCCTACTTCAAGTTTGAAGACTACCCCAAAATAACTGAAGCTTGCGATGTGATTTTGGCCAACTGCTACCCTTTTTGGGAAGGCTGCCCCGCAGATTATTCACTTCTTTACATGAAAGATATGTATCGCCGCGCTGTAAAAGCCGGTAGAGGAAAGCGAGTTATCATCACCGAAACAGGCTGGCCTAATCAGGGAACAGCTGAGAGAGGGGCCATACCGTCATTTGATAATGCTTTAAAGTACTTCATAAATACCTACCTCTGGGCTGAGGAGGAGTCTATTGAGGTGTTCTATTTCTCCTCTTTCGATGAAACTTGGAAGATAGAGGATGAGGGTGATGTTGGCGCGTATTGGGGACTTTGGAATAAGGATGGAAAACTGAAATATGTTTAACACTGATAATCAAGCAGCAGGTAGTTTAAAAATGAATTTAACCCCAGGCAATGCCATATGTTACTCAGGTTACCGCGAAGGACAAAATCCAGGGACAGGCCACTACCCAAGCTTTGATGAGGTGAAAGAAGATCTCACCATCCTCTCACAAAATTGGACCTATCTTCGCCTTTACGATTGCGGCCCCCATGCTGAAATTGTGTTAGATGTAATCCAAAAAGAGGGCTTCGCCTTCAAGGTGATGCTTGGCGCAGATCTAGGTGCAGAGATGAGCAACCCTAACTGCCCTTGGGATGCCAATTTTGATGCAGAAACTCTACAAAAAAACCAAGCTAATAATTTAGCTCAAATAAACAAGCTAATTGCCTTATCAAAACAATATTCCGACACCATCTTCTCAGTATCGATAGGTAATGAAGCAAGCGTTGAGTGGACTGATCACCTAGTTTCAGTAGAGAGCCTTATCGGTTATGTGCGTATGATCAAAAAGGAGATATCACAGCCTGTCACTTTTTGCGAAAACTACGTCCCTTGGACCAATAAACTCGCCCCACTGGTTGCTGAACTCGATTTTTTGTCGATTCACACCTACCCAGTTTGGGAGTATCAAACCATAGAAACAGCCCTCGAATACACCAAACAGAACTACTATTCAGTAGCAAACATGTATCCAGACACTCCTGTGTGCATCACTGAAGCTGGCTGGGCTTGTGCTTCTAACGGTAGAGGAATCGAACCTTGGAATGCCTCACAAGAACTTCAAGCCATCTATTATGAACAGTTGATGGAATGGACAACTCAAGCTCAAATCTTAACCTTTGTTTTTGAAGCATTTGATGAGCAATGGAAAGGTTCTTCGCACCCTCTTGAACCGGAAAAGCATTGGGGACTGTTTAACTTAGACCGAACACCAAAACTGGTCATGAAATCTCTATATCAACAGCTTAATCAAGCTTCGCAGCAAGATGGATCTGTTATTATTCAGAATGTTAGTTAAATTTGATGTAAGGTAATTAATAGAGATATTAACTGCACTATTCAGTGCCACTTACCCAATAAGTGAAAACAATGATGATAGGCAAACTCAACACATCATCTTTAATGAGTAATAAGAATGCTCAACTTTGGTTGTTAGTACTTGGATACTGGTGCTTTGTCAGTGTTATAAGCCTGTTTACATTAACATTATGGTATGGCGCAATAAGTTGGCTTCATATTGGTCATACCATTATTCAATCTGCACTGGGCTTTATACTCTCCTTCCCCCTCTATTTTGCAGTGATGGCTATTTGGGAACAATCCCTGTTTATGAGGGTATTGAAGAGCATCTTACTCACCATATTCGTTGCCTTAATATGGACAGTCGCCAGACTTGCTATTTTTATTCATATGACCACTTTTGATGATCAATGGAATGATTTTGGTGGTTGGCTTTTCGGCAGTATCTTTATCTACTTAGGTTTAGTCGGCTTCTTTCACGGCATGAAATACTTCCAATTACTTCAGAATAAACATGATGTCATGCTCAAAACAGAAGCTGAAATCAAAGAGGAACAGATTAAAACCATGCGGGCACAAACTGTGGCAAGAGATGCACAGATCAAGATGCTGCGTTACCAACTCAACCCACACTTCTTATGTAACACCTTAAATGCAATTAACTCGCTAATCGAGATTGAAGAACCTAAAAAAGCACAGAGAATGGCCATTCAGCTGAGTAAATTTCTACGTTACTCCTTAGATAATAATCCCAACACTAAGATCACGTTAGAGAATGAGTTAAATGCTCTTAACCTCTATTTAGAGATAGAAAAAACACGATTTTCTGAACGTCTCAAACTCGATTTTAATATCGATAAACAAGCTTTACAGGCAAGTATTCCAAGCTTATTACTGCAACCCATTATCGAAAACTCGATGAAACATGTTATCGCCAAAAATGAAAACGGCGGCACAATTCGTTTATCTGCCAACATCACTGATCATCAATTGGTACTGGTGTTAAGCGATACAGGCTCAACAAATATAGACAGTAAGATGCTAAAAAGCTCCAAAGGACGAGGAATTGGTTTGCGCAACATAGATGAACGACTTAAGATCCTCTATGGAAATGATTTTCTTTTTGAACTGAATATTATGGCTTCAGGTGCACTTAAAACAACGATTAAAATCCCCTATGAGCCTCTCAATAATTCATCTTAAAACTGTCAGTCAAAATGAGTTAAGAATATGATCAAGCTAAGAACATTGATAATTGATGATGAACCATTAGCCCTAAAATTATTAGGTTCAAAATTAAAAAATATTCCTGAAATTGAGATTGTTGCCCAGTGCAATAATGGCAGAGAAGCGATTGCGGCGACCATAGAGTTTGAACCCGATCTTATCTTTCTCGATATTCAGATGCCCGGAATTGATGGGTTTGGTGTGATAAAAAAGCTGCAAACAGAGATCTTACCCTTAGTCATCTTCACCACTGCATTTGAACAGTATGCGTTAGATGCCTTTGATGTGCATGCTGTCGATTATATTTTGAAACCGATTGATGATGAGCATATCCAAAGAGCCGTCTCCCGTGCAATACAGCGATTTGAAACCGGTGAAACACGCGAAAATAAGCCTAAGATAATCGGGGCAATTAATGAGATTAATTTAAGGGAAAGACGTGCTGACGCTCATGAAAATAACCAAACAGATAAACCTACTAGCTTAGATAATATTGAGCGTAAAATTGTCATAAAGGACAGAGATAACATCACCATTCTCAAACAATCTGAGATTGAATGGATAGATGCTGCTGGTGACTATGTGTGCATACACACAGATGCTGAAACCCATATCAAACGCAGTACATTGAAGAATCTACTTCAAGATTTAGACCCCTCGATTTTTAAACGAGTACACAGGTCGACCATAGTAAACCTGAACTATATCCAGAAAGTGATCCCCCATACCAAGGGCGAGTTTTTCCTAAAGCTCGGAGAGTATGATCAAGTCAAAGTGAGCCGAAATTATCGAGATGTGATTAAATCTTTCCTATCGGAAAGCTAAACATATAGTTTGGTATTAAGCTCTTGCTTAATGATTCCATAAGTTATGGCCAATTAATCACAACTTTTCTCTTAAAAAATAGAATAATAAAATCAGCATTATATCTCTTTTTATTTTTCCAACTCTTCAATCATTTTATTAGCGTAACGCTTAATTTTAGTTGATGAAGTCTGTGCGGAAATATCATTAAGAAAACCTATGTAGTCTGAATTCTTACTTCTACCTATAACCCTTATTAACCAAGCTACAGCATCGGTATTCTGATCACTTAGGCGCTTCAACTCTTCTTCAATTTTTTGGCTAATAACGTCCAAAGCATTAGGGTATATATAGTCACTCTTATAGTATTTCTTTGCATATTCCCTTAACTCTTTTGGATCTGTAGAACTCATCTCTTTCTTTAACCGCTGAAGATTACTTTCACCTCCGCCAACAACAGGAATGATCTCAATAACTGTAGCAATTTTAATAAAATCAGGCCCTCCATTAAAAACAAACTGAGCTATATCTTCATAGAAGAAAACAGTCTTATCTCGAGTCCTTTTGAAGAAATTACCTTCAATAACAGAAACCTTAGTAGGCTCTCCTAACCTCACTTTTACTAGTTCCGAAGATTCACCTAAATTGATATTTGAAAGTTCATCTACGTTGACACTCTCAGTAAATACAGGGTCATACACCTTACTTTTCACTACCAATTCAGGAGCTTTATCACTCTTTTCTCCCTCTTCAAGCTTAGAGATGACTTTTCCATGAATATCTTCAATCCAGACTGCCGAGTATGTTTCACTCAACTCGCCTTTGACAAAATAAAACTCATCTTTATTTGGGGTAAACTCTATCTCCCCTTCAATCGCGTAGTTTTCATCTGCGTTAAACATATACAAGATAGGTGCAGCACGAAAAACTTCACCTGCGACTTTTAATGTTAATTTGGCCTTGGGCACTTTACGACTATAACCAACAGCAACAAGTTTCGCTCCTTGCCCAGATGAGGCTCCATTTGTACTCCGTACGGCATTATACATTGGCTTACCATTCATCTCTTTTACATAAAAAAAGTGCGCGGATGAAAGTGTCTTATTAGAGTATGTGTCAGATATAGTAACCGCTTCACCTGTATAGCCTTTAGGTATTGATGATTCATAGCTCACACAGGCAGTCAGAAAATTAAATAAAACAAATAAAAATAGCGCTCTCATTACTTTCCCCTAAAAAACTTTTATTCACTCAACATCTCATTACTAGCAGATAACTTCAACATTTTTGCAACAAGCATGTTTTTTAACTGCAGGGGTAACAAGTAGCTATAGGGTAGAAAGTTCTAACTCAAACAAAAGCTAAATCAAAAATGTAAATCACCTTCATTCAAAGGCGACTGATTTTTGGGCAAATAAAGACTAATCAAGGCCGTTATGGCTAGCATCCCTGAGGAGATCCATAAACAAGCTTCGAGTCCTGCTACTTGATACACATAGCCTGATAATACTGTGCCGAGTAATCTTCCCATGGCATTAGCCATGTAGTAGAAACCGACATCGAGAGAAACACCGTCATCACTGGCGTAGTGAACAATCAAGAAACTATGTAGTGAAGAGTTAAGCGCAAATACAGCGCCGAAAATCATCAAGCCTATAAGTAAGCTCAGTTCAGGGCTGACATTAAACATCAAAGCAAGGGCAATCAATCCAGGGATGGCTGCGAGTGCACACACCCAAAACAGCGCCTCTTTGCCACCAGGGGGATGACCATCAGCTCTTGAGGTTAACTTAGGTGCTTGAGTCTGTACAAAACCGTAGGCGATAACCCACAGAGCTAGAAAACCACCGACGTAATAGTGATCCCAGCCAAATTGACTACCAAGGTAGAGCGGAAGAGCAACAACAAACCAGACATCACGAGCCGCAAATAGGAACAATCTCGCTGCAGATAAGATATTGATACTACGACTCTTAGAAAAGATCTCACTGAACTTAGGTTTACTCTTGGCTTTACCTAAATCTTTTTTAAGGCTAACAATACTCATTATCCAGATGATAGCTAACCCAGCAGCCATAATGGCGATCGCAGACTTAAAACCAAACAAGCTCAACAGAGCACCACCTAGGAAAAAACCCGCTCCTTTAAGTGCATTTTTAGAACCTGTTAATTTGGCTATCCAGCCATAGAGTTTCTGTGAACTTTCCTGCGCAGAGTCACTGTTGACCAACATCTTAATCGAGCTTTTAGCACTCATCTTATTAAGATCTTTAGCTATCCCCGACAGACCTTGAGCAGCCATAACCCAAACAAGCGTTAACATGCTATTGGGTACCAGTAACATGCAGAGGGCTACAACCTGCAAGCCTAGCCCTATGTTCATAGTGCGATTTAAACCAAGTCGAGCCCCAAGGTAACCACCCACTAAGTTTGTCACCACACCGAAGATCTCATAGAAGAGAAACAGCATGGCGATAGCCAGCGGTGTATAGCCTAGCTGGTGAAAATGAAGCACCACCAACATGCGCAAGGCACCATCTGTCAGGGTAAATCCCCAATAGTTTCCCGTCACAATCAGGTACTGCTTCACCTGCTCCGGCAAGGCTTTGAGCTTAGTTAACATTTCATTCCCTAGTTTCGAGTTTCGAGTTTCGAGTTTCGAGTTTCGAGTTTCGAGTTTCGAGTTTCGAGTAGAAAGTGACCCACACACGATAACAAAACAAAGCTATTTTTGCTTTAACTCGTAACTCGCCACTTTCTTAACTTTGTCTTTAACTCGAAGCCTTGTCTAAACGCCCAACCATTCTAGCAAGCTCGGCTGTTCGGTTGACTTATATCGGCACACTCGTTGTCATACCAGACATTGCTGTTAAGCCTTGTCTAAACGCCCCACCATTCTGGCCAACTCGGCTGTTCGGTTTGCGTACCCCCACTCGTTGTCATACCAGACATAGAGCTTAACCTGTGTGCCGTTTACCACCATGGTCGATGGAGCGTCGATAATACTTGAGCGTGGATCTGTCTTATAATCCACCGATACTAGAGGGCGCTCTTCATAGCCTAAGATATCTTTTAGCTCGCCTTCTGCCGCCTCTTTCAGTAAAGCATTCACCTCAGCTTCTGTGGTCACTTTTTCAAGTTCAAACACACAATCTGTAATAGAGGCATTAGCCAAAGGGATGCGCACAGCGTGGCCATTGAGCTTTCCCTTAAGTTCAGGGAAGATATGGGTGATCGCGGTTGCCGAACCAGTCGTTGTCGGAATAAGGCTAAGTCCGCACGCACGGGCACGACGCAGATCTTTATGGGGAGCATCCAATATGGTTTGCGTATTCGTGATGTCATGAATTGTGGTCATTGAGCCATGCTTAATACCGATCTTTTCATGCAGCACTTTCACAACTGGCGCCAAACAGTTAGTGGTGCAGGAAGCTGCTGTAACAATTGGATGTAGCGCCTTATCGTAATATTGATGATTCACCCCCATCACAATATTCAATACCCCCTTCTCCTTAACAGGAGCAGTTACTACAACACGCTTAACTCCTTGTTCAAGATAGGCTTGCAATAACGCTTTGGTTTTCATCACACCAGAGGCTTCGATAACCAGATCGCAGCCAGACCAATCAGTATCTGCAATCGCCTTATTGGCTGTGGTGGCAATGCGCTTGTCACCGATAACAATATCACTGCCATCGTTAACCGCTTCATGCTGCCAGCGACCATGGACCGAGTCGAATGTCAGTAGGTGCGCTAACGTTTTTGCATCACCAGCGGGATCATTAATCTGTACAAATTCAACATCATCCCAATCCCATGCTGCTCTCAGTGCCAAACGTCCCATGCGGCCAAAGCCGTTTATTCCTATCTTGATACTCATATCAAACCCTTTGATTGTTATCTTTAAATACTATTTCTAAACTCTTTTTAAAGTACTCTTTTAAATACTATTTCTAGAAGCTTATATAACTAAACACTACTCAGTAGAGCTAAGCGGTGTAGACTGCTCATCACTGCTAATATCACTTTCAAACTTTGCTCGATTACGATTCACAAAGGCCACAAGCGATAACATCACAGGCACCTCGACTAACACACCCACAACCGTCGCCAACGCAGCACCGGAGTGCAGGCCAAACAGTGAGATGGCCACAGCAACAGCAAGCTCAAAGAAGTTTGAGGTAGCGATCATGCACGCAGGCGCGGCGATCTTATGACTCAGCTTTAGCCTCTTCGCGGCGTAATAGGCGATAAAAAAGATGCCATAGGTCTGGATGAGTAGCGGGATAGCAATGAGCAGTATATTTTGCGGTTCATTAAGGATTGTTTGCGCTTGAAAGCCGAATAGCAGAACGACTGTCATCAACAAGCCAACCATAGACCAAGGTTTCAGCTTAGCGATAAGCTGGGTCAGTGAATCAAGCTCCCCCTTTTTCTCTAAACGTCTACGAGTAAGCACTCCCGCCACTAATGGCAACACTACATAGAGGAAAACAGAGGAGAGTAAGGTTTCCCACGGCACCTCGATATCACTCACACCCAGCAGGAATGCACAGATAGGTGCGAAGGCGACCACCATGATGAGATCGTTAACTGACACTTGCACTAAGGTGTAATTAGGGTCGCCCTTGGTTAGTTGACTCCAGACAAACACCATGGCCGTACATGGAGCAACCCCCAGTAAGATCATGCCAGCGATATATTCAGTTGCCGTCTGTGGGTCAACCCAATCAATAAAGAGCACATTGAAAAACAACCAACCTAAAAAGGCCATGGTAAATGGCTTCACCAACCAGTTAATCACTAATGTTAGCCACAATCCCTTAGGGCTCTTTCTAACATCTTTAACAGCAGCAAAATCTATCTGTACCATCATGGGGTAGATCATGATCCAGATAAGCAGGGCTATCACCAAGTTCACATGGGCATATTCCAGCGACGCCACCGTGACGAATATAGTTGGAAAAAGGTTACCTAAGAGCACGCCAGCTACAATAGATAATCCCACCCAAATACTGAGATAACGTTCAAAAAGTCCCATCACTTAACCCTTACTACTTAAAGCTATTACTTGAAAATACTGCTAAATATTCATCGCAAATGAAAAAACGATACTGAAGCTAGTCGCAGCAGCTTTTTACGCGATCGGGTCTATCACCCATCTGTTTCAAACGAGTCAAATTCGACTCTATCAGCTCACCGTTGGCTAAAAAGGTTTCCTCAACCACCTTCAGCGCCCAAATAGGTAGGCTCGGATTAATTCGATAAAACACCCACTGCCCCTGACGTTTATCTAGCAGTAACCCAGCCTTGCGAAGCTGAGCTAAATGCCTAGAAACCTTTGGTTGACTCTCCTCCAATGCCTGCATCAATTCACACACACAGAGCTCCTGCTCCGCTTTAATCAATAACAAACTGCGTAAGCGAGTTTCATCGCTAAGCGCTTTAAACAGATCCAGAGCTGTCATGGTAAACCTCAATTAAAAATATCAACAACCAGATATATGGATAATCATATATATGATTATCCATATATGCAAATTTGAATTTAGAGGGAAATGAGAGTGAGCGGTGAGTATCGAGTTAAAGGCTATGCGGGGAAAGTTACGAGTGGCAAGCTAAAGATAGGACTAAGAAAGTGGCGAGTTAAAGATAAAGCAAAGAAAGCCCAAAAGGTCTTTCAATTACTCTGAATATATCTCGATGCAAAACTCGAAAGCATTAATCACGGGCTAAAGGCAGTCCGTAGAAAGTGGCGAGCTAAAGCAGAGACAACACCTCAATGCTTAACTCGCAACTCCTAGCTCGTAACTAGAATCCCTAGCTTAATTACCCGCTATCTTCATATCACTCAGGAGTATACCACCAGTGCGGATCGATGAGCGCAGATCACGATCGCTACTAACAGCGACGATATTTTGGAACATATCTTTAAGATTTCCAGCTATGGTGAACTCCTCAACCGGATAAAGAATAACGCCGTTTTCAACATAGAAACCCGCAGCGCCACGAGAGTAATCTCCAGTCACTGCATTCACGCCTTGACCCATCACCTCAGTCACAATAACCCCAGTTCCCATCTGCTTAACAAGCTCATCAAATGTCTGACCTGTATGGGAGAGAGTCCAGTTGTATATACCACCAGCATGCCCGGTATTTTTAAGACCCAACTTACGTGCCGAATAGCTAGTCAAAAGGTAAGTCGACAACACACCATCTTTGATAATACTGCGATCTTGAGTCGCTACCCCTTCACTGTCATATATCGCACTGGCAAGCGCCCCTTTCAGGTGTGGCTGCTCCTCAATAGAGAACCAATCAGGGAATATTTGTGTGTCGATAGAATCGAGTAGGAAACTAGATTTACGATATAGACTACTGCCGCTGATAGCACTAACCAAGTGACCCATTAATCCCGTTGCGATATCTGGAGCCAATAAAACAGGAAGTTCAGTGGTCGCAATTTTGCGGCTATCTAAACGGCCTAGTGTTTTCTCAGACGCCTTTTGACCAACCTCTTCAGCGGAAAGTAGCTCATTGAAATTACGTGAAATGGTATAGTCATAATCACGCTGCATATTGCCATTACTCTCACCTATGACAACGCAACTTAAGCTATAGCGTGAACTTGAAAAGCCATTCAAAAAGCCGTGGCTGTTACCGTAAACCTTTAAACCTGTATGTGCATTTGCACTGGCACCATCAGAGTTAGTGATTCGGCTATCCACATTCAGTGCCGCTTCTTCAGAACGCGCAGCCAGCTCTGTGAGTTGCTCAGCGGAGATATCTTGAGGATGGTACAGCTCAAGATCGGGAAACTCAGTTGCCATAAGCTCAGCTTCAGCCAAGCCATTATTTGGATCGCTAGAGGTAAACCTTGCAATATCGTCAGCTGCTTTGACAGCCAATTTAATCGCTTCAGGACTAAGATCTGATGTCGATGAACTGCCCTTGCAGCCATCACGAAATAGGGTAATACCTAAGGCACCATCTTTATTAAATTCAACGGTTTCAACCTCTTTTAGCCGAGTAGAAACGGATAAGCCTTGCTGCTTGCTTATCGCAACTTCAGCTGCGGTTGTACCAAGTTTATTTGCATAATCTAACGCCATAGATACAGCGTCTTTCAATAGATCCAGTTCAAGGTCAAGGCTAGGTGTCGTCACAAATCTGCTCTTTTATTATCAGGAATTTAGTAAGCATAACAAACCCGATCACCAATCACATTAAATAACTGCTAAAGCGAAGCTAGGATATCGATTAGAAAGCAAAACATAGGCCTACAATGAGTAACACAGAGAAAAGTATACCCAAGCTACCTCGACATACTCAACCCTGCACCTTGAGGTTGTTTGGGTATAGGTGATTCCCTCCTGAAATGTTATTATTACCTTAGTTTTTGTTAGAGAATTTTTTTATGAATATAGTCGGTGATTCAGAACATTTTAAACAGCCCTTTGACCATGATGAAGATTATGTCAGCAGAGCGGACGCAAAGCGTGAAATAGCGATTTACCAAGAGCTAGGTATGAAGCTAGTGGCACTCAGTAAAACTCAACTTAGCAAGTTAGAACTTGATGAACTTATATATGACAATGTGCTGAAAACTAAGACGATAAAAGTAAACACTGAGGCATATCGTCGCCATTTGCAGTATATAGGTAAGTTAATGCGTAACGTTGATGTCGAAGCACTACAGCAAGATATTAAAAACGTACTAAACCAAAATAGCAACGAGAGCGCAAAGCAGAACGTCGCTGAGAAACTAAAAGATCAACTTATCACTGAAGGTGATGACGCGGTTCAGGCCTTAGTTGAGAAACACCCTGGACTTGAAAGACAGAAGTTACGCCAACTTATTCGCCAAACAAAGAAAGAGTTGACGAAAAAGCCTGAGCAAACCTCCAAATCAGCAGTTGAGCTAGTAAAATATTTACGAACTGAGATCGCTGAATAATTTAGTTTTTATCACGAAGTAGTTATAATAAGTTCTATACTTTTTAACCCTTCCATGACTTTACGTCACAAGGATGTTGCTAATGCGACTGATAAAAACCGCTCTTGTTCTCCCTATTACCCTTATCGTCCTCGCTCTACTCGGGGGCTGTAATGGCTCCTCCGATGATAGTAGTGGCGGCGGTGGTGAAGAAAACAGTGGAGAGTATGCGCTATCACTAAGTTATAAAACTGTAGTCGATGGTCAATGTGCTGAAGCAACTAATGACTTAAGTTTTTCAAGCAACGCTAGTATCTGCGTGGTTGCCAACTTAACTCAAGGTGGCAAGGCTAGCAGTGGCGGTTTAGTCAGTTTCAGCGCCAGCTTAGGCACCCTTGCTCCAGCCACTAAACTGACCAACTCGAGTGGCTTAGCTGAAGTTATTCTAACCCCGGAAGCTGGAACCCAAGGTGCAGGTACTGTTACAGCTCAGTTCGATACAAAAGCGGCTGAAAATAACATTCTCACCATTGAGCGAAACTATGAGTTCACGTCAACAGCTGCTCCCTCAGAGCCTAAGTTCACTTTAAATAGCGCAATAATCAATGGGACGACTGTTGTCACTCAGTTTAAAGCTGACGAAACAGTACAACTACAAGCACAATTCTTAAATGAGCAGGGCCAAGGAGTTGCAGGCAAAAAAGCGACTTTTACGGCTGGTAACGCTAATTTAAATCCAAACTCTGCATTAACTAAAGAAAATGGTATTGCCCAAGTCAGTTATACACCAACAGAAAGTGAGCTCGGTGCAGCCAATTTTTCTGTAACTCTGGATGATGAAGGTAAAACTTACCAAAGCTCAGGCCTCTATGAAGTACTTGCAAAGGATGCTGTAAGCGATGACGGTATTATCGTCATTGGTTATTTCTCAGAAGATGGAAATACCTTTACAGAAAATGAATTAGCAACAACATTGCCCCTAGTAGCTGGTAGCCGAACTGTAAGCGCGGGTGGTACATTTGGTGTCACAGCTGATTTAGCGACGAAAAATAACGATGGCAGCTATACACGCCTACAAACGCCAACCAGCGTCAGTTTCAGTTCAAGTTGTATACTGAGCAACAGTGCAAGTATCGACTCACCAGTCACTACGCTTTCAGGTATAGCCAGATCTACTTTCCAAAATACTAATTGTAGTGGTAATAGTTCACGTGATGACCAGATCATCGCATCAGTAGTTGCAGGAAATCAAACTATCTCTGCAACACTTGATTTCGTCCTCGCCAGACAAACTCTAGCTAATATGAGCTTTATTTCTGCTGAGCCAACATCGATTCGAATTAAGGGCGCAGGTGGTACAGGAACAAGTGAATCTTCATTGATCACATTTAAAGTATCTGATGCTAACGGCCAAGCAATTGCACAACAAACTGTTGATTTTACACTCGATACAACCATTGGTGGAATCAGCTTTGCAGATGGTGGTAATAGCACAAGTAACACCAGCAACTCCTTTGGTCTAGTCAGCGCAACCGTACTATCAGGAACAGTCCCTACGCCTGTACGTGTATTAGCAACAGCCACTGCGAATAATGAATCAGTCTCTAGCCAGTCAGAGCAGCTTACGGTAAATACAGGCTTACCTCAGCAGCTAGGGTTTAGCCTATCAACGTCTGTAGCTAACCCTGAAGCTGGAGACTTTAATGGTGAAACCGCTTTAATTACCGCATATGCCTCCGATAGTTTCGGTAACCCAGCTCCCGATGACACTACCATTAACTTTACTACTGAAGGTGGTCAGATAGAACCTAAGTGTCTGACACAAAATGGTACATGTTCCGTCACTTGGACATCGGCTAGCCCACGTGTTCCAGATCATCGCATCACAGTACTTGCCTATGCCCTAGGTCATGAGACTTTCTTCGATACAAACGGTAATAATGTGTTTGATACGAATGATTATGAAACAGTTAAAGATAGCGAGGGAAATGATTCAATCAAAACTTATTTGGCTTGTCTTAATAATCAGGGAATGGCAAAAGCCTGTTCAGGTAACGGTATGGATATAGAAGCTTATCTTCCTAAAGGTTTAAGCGATTTACCTGATGCATTCCGTGACGATAATGAAAATGGTATCTATGAGCTAGGTGAAAAATATTTCAATACAAATAACACTCCTGAATACATGATACCAAATGGTAAATTTAATGGTCCTCAATGTGAGGGAGATTACTGTGGAGTAAGTACTTATATTCGCAAGGCACTGGTAATGACTATGTCTGGTTCAGATGCAGACTTTACTGTGTATCAAGATAATGTACAGGTATACAGCACAGCTACAGGGCTAGGAAACGTAACTTCAATACCTGTAAATGGTAGCTCTAATTTCACAGTTCGATTTTATGATAACGCGAATCAAATTATGCCTGCTGGAAGCAATGCAGCAATTTCAGCGACAAATGGTACCTTAGCCTTTAATGGTTACACTGTACCAAGTGGTAATTCTCATGGCGGTACTCAGACTAGTTTTGGTTTATCACATGATGGTGAAACTGCGCTTAGTCAAGTATCTATAAGCTTAACAACACCACTTGGGACAACAACAACACTAACAATACCAGTACAACTGCTCTAGTATCCTAGGTTATCATACAGGTAAGTGCTAAAAAGCCCATTTAGATACAGATCTAAATGGGCTTTTTGTTATCTCAACACACAGCTTAAAGCTTATAACTAAAGCCTTATCGACTCTCTTTCAATCTTCTCGAAACACCATAAAGAGCAAGTAAAAAGAACACTGCGAACAGGCCCCATAACTGCAGCCACTTAGGCATAATACTCGACCATGATGCTCCCATCTGATTAAGCTCCAACATCCCCATAATCGCGGGAACGGCGGGAATAGCCTGAGATATCCAGATCAAAGGTTCAGGGATCAATGCCAGAGGCCAAACAAAACCTGAAACAAACATAATGGGCATAGAGGCCAACAACAAAACTTGAGTTGGCAGATCGCGGCGTACAAATAAGCAACTGAGTGCGATTCCCGCTACGCTGGTCGCCAGTAAAAAGGGCAATAGGAATAGTGCGACCAAGCCCAAACTGGCCTGAATACTCACCTGGTACCAATAAAAGCAGAAGCCCACATAAAAGCTGCTAAAAAATAGATAGATCAGCATAAATGCTGAGATACGACCTGAAATAAGCTGCAGAGGAGATAACTCACTCCAATATCCTCTCGCTTTCCATTGGCCTGCCCCCAGTATTCCCGTACCAATCAGCAAAGTTTGATGCAAGATCAACAAAAAGAGTCCAGGGACGACATATGGGGTATAACCTAGGCTTGGGTTAAATGCGGGTACACTGTTCACCTTAACAGAGTTAAGACTCTGAGCCGCCTGCTCTGGAGCCTCACCTTTGGCTAACATACCGAGCAACTGTACCTGCTTGCCTGCATCCATACCAGCCGTCACTAAGCCCTCAGCCACTGCCGAATAGATCAAGAAATAACTGGCATCGCCGCCATAACTTAAGGTCACTCCCTTACCTAACAGTAGATCTCGTCTAAACCCTTCAGGAATAACTAAAAGCCCATGAGCGCGACCCGACTCAATCCAGGTTTTCGCTTCAGTGATACTCCCCACTTGGCCTATTACACTTATTTTAGGGCTTGCATCAGCGTGACGAATTAAACGACGACTCAATGAGGAGTGGTCGAGATCCACCACAACCAACTGCTGCTCAGTCGGTACCTGATGCAGATAAGGCAAAGGATAGAGAACCGAGTAAAACAGCACACCACCGAACAGGGTCACTGCGATAGCTTTATCCGACACAATCGCTTTTAACTCAGATAGCACAAGTTGCCAGAAGGTCATGGTTTGAACAGGTTTCATGCTATGTTCTCGCAACTTGGAGAAGCGCGTTCAAGACGTCGTGAAAGCAATACGAGTACAGGAATAATCAATAAAAAAACCCAATAGCTGGTCAGTTGCAATGCAATGGTCTGCCAAGGCGCACCATAACTAATAATGCTGACATGAGAGTCCACATAATGACTCGATGGCATAATTAAGCGCCACCACTGCGCAACAAGCGGCATCTCATGAACAGGAAAAGTGATCCCCATAAACGCAAATGCAGGTGCAAACATGGCTGTACCAAAACTCACAATACGCGCACTATCACGCATAATAAAAAACACCAGTAAGACCAGTAACCATACCGCTAATAACATCACAAATTGCGCTAACATGAGTAAAGCCAAACTTCCCGCGGCAGGCAGTCCTAAGTAAAGATATAACAAGGCCAAAATAAATCCGCCGTGCATCAGCAAAATGGGAGTAAATAGAACCACTTTGGCAAGAACTCGAGACCACACTCCAGTACCTGGCACTAACCCTCCCTCACAGGTCAATTCTCTGCTTAAACTATTGGAGAAAATCAACATCGCCAGTAGTTGCCACAACGCAACAAGTACGGGAGGAACAAGAAATCCCACATAGTTATTATTACGATTAAACAGAGCCGTAGTTTGACTCTTCACAGGGCTTAAATTGACGGAGACTTTAGATTCAGGCACGCCTTGAAGCAGTAGTTTCCCACCAGCGACCTCCAGTAAACCAGCACCCAGTGTCATCTGGATCTGACTCGATAGTAACTTGCCCACCAGCAAAAACTGACTGTTATAACGTATGTCTATGGTTGGGCTGTGGCCTGTGACTAAATCCCGTTTAAGCTCATAGGGGAAAACAATAATCCCATACACCTCTGCCTGCTTCATGGCTGTCACGGCAGAGGACAGGTCTACAAAGCTTTGAGGGGAGATAACTGGGTTAGCTTGTAATTTTCGGCCTAACATACGACTTAGCTGGCTATTATCATGATCAACAATAGCAACGGGCAGCTGCCTTGGTAGGCCAGCACTAAAGAGCCACCAGAGGCAAAGTATGCTTAAGATAGGGATATAGCTGACTAGGGCAAGCTGCCAAGGTGAACGCCATAAAGCATGCAGTTCACGTTTTATTAAGGCGATTAAACCAGTCATGATAGACCTAAACTTTAGTGAGTAAAGATAACAGACATACCGACACGTAAGTCGGGGATCTCAGTATCAGTACGCAGTTCAACCTCGAAGGTGCGCATATCAAAGTCATGACCGCTCTCAGTTGAGCGCCAAGTCGCAAACTCCCCCATCACGCTAACATGAGTCACGGTAAACTCTACATCGCGATCTAGGGCAGGCAAGGTCAGCATCATTTTACTGCCTTTACTAAACTGCTTAAGTTGATCCTCCCGCACCTGAAATACAGCCCAAGCATCTTTCATATCAATCAAGCTCACCACAGGAAACCCGCTAGGAGCAAGCTCGCCAGCTTGCAGTAAAACTTCACTTACCTCACCAGATTTTGGCGAGCGCATCTGGCTATCTTCTAAAATGGCACTGACCTCATTAACAGCCCCTTCCGCCATACGGGCATTACCAGCAGCAGCGGCCTTAGTTTCAACTCGCGCGCCCTCTTCAGCCATCTGGTACATGGCAAGTGCTGCTTGCTCTGTATATTTAGCAGCCTGCCACTGAGTAAAGGCCTCATCACGTTTCTGCCTAGCCACAACCCCTTCAACAAACAGGTTTTCAACTCTCTCATAGGTTGTTTTCCCTAAAGTAGCAGCAGCCTTAGCTTTTAACCACTGCTCTTTCGATGCCATAACCTGTTGCTTGCGAGCACCACTATCCGCTTCCTGTTGCAGCGCTTTAGCAGCATCGCGGCCACCTTCAGCCTGCATCAGTTTTGCATCTAACTCAGGACTGTGAATAGCAAATAGAAGATCGCCTTTCTCGACAAGATCACCACGGCGAACTAAAACCTGTTCAACCCGGCCCGGGACTTTTGAAGAGACGTTATACTCACGTGCTTCTATCTGCCCCTGCAAAATCTGGGGTTTAGGGCTATAAGCTAGCTTTAAGCCATAACCTAACAAGAGCACTAGAAGGATAAGCGCAATGATGGCGAGCAGACGGTTAGCACGCATTATTTATCTCCAAAATTGTTTAAGCCGTTAGTACGACCTATAAAGTCATCCAACTGCCCACTAATAGCCATCAGCCGCGCATAGGATTGAACATAACGGTATTTAGCGCCAAGTTGCTGTGTCTTCACTGCACTTAGCTTTAACTCGGCATCCACTCTGTCGATAGAGGTAGAGAGACCTTGATTGAACGCTATTTCACGCAGACGCAAATTCTCTTCGGCCAAACTCAAGGAGGTGTTAAGAGCCACAACCTCCTCTTGTGCCTGCTGAAGCTGACGGTAACTTTGATCTAGTAGTAAGCTTAAGTCTTGCTGAGTTTGTGCTTTAGTGTATCTCGCTTGCAGCAGTGCACTTTTAGCCGCTTCTACCTTTCCACTGCGGCCATCTCTGCTCAACAAAGGCACTTTAACCCCAAGCCCGACCATCCAATCTGGCTCCACTTTAGAGAACAGACTATCGTCCTCATACAAGGTGTAATTACCGTAGAGGAAAACGGTGGGTTTATAGCGACCTTTTTCAACCTCAATCAGACCACTGGCTTGCTCCTCTTTAGCTTCAAGTAATCTTAATGCCGGATGCTGGGTCATGGTTAGCTGGCTCAAACGCGGCAAAGAGGGCTGGCTTGACAACATAAACAGCTCTGATGCAGTCGTCACACTCTGCTGGTGCAACATACGTGACAGTGCGATCACAGCCATCTCATGTTGCCGCTTAGCACTACCAGCGCTAACCCGAGCATTTTCAAGCGCCACTTGAGCATTTAGCCGCTCCACTTTAGCGATTTGTCCTTGCTCCTCTAACTTAAGCGCGTGATCAACATGCTCAGTCAACGAAGCCACTAACTGCCCCTGAGTCTGCATTAGCATCTCAGTCACTGAAACTGCGTAATACCTATCAACTAAGAGATTAAAAAGATCACGTGTAACCAGCTGCAACTGCTGCTCTTTCTCTGCAACCTGCGCTTCGTGTATCCCTTGAGCAGCGGTGATCTTGCCACCGGTATAGATGGGCCACATCGCTTGCAGACTCGCTCTAAAGATATCTTGTTCAGTAAAAGGAGTGACGAAAAGAGAACTTGGAATGCTGGCCAATGCACCACCTAAAGCTGGCGGTAAGCTGCTAGGGTCGAGTGACGCTAAGGGGTTTAAATCGCGAAGATCCAGCTCAATAGGTTTTTCAAGGTGAGTGTAGCTACCGCTGATATCTAGGGAGGGCATGCCAAGATCTTCACCCGCTTGCTGCTCAGCTTGGGCTCGTATGACCTCTTGAGATTCGGCCTGTAGCTTATCGCTAACGGTCAATAGCTGCTGCCATGCCGCGTTAAAAGTCATTGGCTGAGCCAAAGTAGTGCCGCAGATCAAGCACAGAGATAAACAAGCCAAACGCGTTAGTTTCATCTATACCTCAAAATACTGAACATCAAATATAGAGTAATGACTCTAATTTTAAAACAATGATATCATCCAATCAGGTTATCAACCTAATGCTTTGCATTAGCGTTATTTTTTAGCCTAGATTCAAGCTCAATGATTAAACAAAAAGTTCAGCAAAGATAGCTACTAAAGACTTACCTTTGGCTGAACTTACCTGTTTTATAGCCTTACTATTCTTAAGGGTTAAGCTGTACCGCCAACCGTTAAGCTATCTAATTTCAGCGTTGGTTGACCAACTCCCACTGGGACACTCTGACCATCTTTACCGCAAACACCCACGCCATTATCCAGCGCAAGATCATTACCGACCATAGAGATCTCTCCCATGGCCTCAGGACCGTTACCGATTAAAGTCGCCCCCTTAATCGCCTGAGTCACTTCACCATTTTCAATCAGGTAAGCCTCTGAAGCTGAGAAAACAAACTTACCAGAGGTAATATCAACCTGCCCTCCACCGAAGTTAGGCGCATAGATACCATTTTTAACTGACTTAATGATCTCTGCTGGATCTGACTCACCCGCTTCCATATAGGTATTGGTCATACGCGGCATAGGTAAGTGTGCGTAGGATTCACGACGACCATTACCCGTTGACTGCTCACCCATTAGGCGGGCATTGAGTTTATCTTGCATATAGCCCTTTAAAATCCCATCTTGGATAAGCACGGTCTTCTGACTCACAACGCCTTCATCATCAATGCTCAAAGAGCCACGACGATTCGCTATCGTGCCATCATCAACCACTGTGACTAATTTAGACGCCACCTGTTGACCCACTAAACCGCTAAAGGCGCTGCTGCCCTTACGATTAAAATCTCCCTCTAATCCATGACCAACCGCTTCATGCAGCAAGACACCTGGCCAACCAGCGCCAAGTACCACTGGCATTTGACCTGCAGGAGCGTCAATAGCTGTCAGATTAACTTGAGCCTGTCGTACAGCTTCGCGAGCAGATGAGAAACATTTAGGTAAACCAGCATCATCGGTTTCCATCAATGCTTCATAGCCATGACGTCCGCCGCCACCGCTAGCACCTCGTTCACGCTTACCTTCATCTTCTAGAATAACGCTACAGTTAAAACGCACTAAAGGACGAATATCGGCTGCTAGGGTACCATCGCTTGCTGCCACTAATATCTCTTCATGAACACCAGAAAGACTAACAACCACCTGAATAATTCGACTATCGAGGCTACGGATATAAGCATCAGCCTCTTTAAGTAGGGCGATCTTCTTAACCTCTTCCATCGCAGCGATAGGATCGGCACTTTGATAAAGTGGTTTCACCTCTTGGCTTTTCCAAGCTTGAACACTGCCATTAGCGCCTGCCGAGGCGATACTACGAGCCGCTTCCGCTGAAGCGATAAGTGCCGATGGCGTGATCTCATCGGCATAGGCAAACCCCGTTTTTTCACCCGTGATTGCTCGTACACCTACACCGCGTTCAATATGAAAGCTGCCCTCTTTAACGATTCCATCCTCTAACACCCAAGACTCATGACGACTTCCTTGAAAGTAAAGATCGGAAAAGTCGACATCATGCTGATGAATAATATTCAGATAGCCCTGTAGATCACTCAGTGATTGTCCATCTTGCAATAAACTTTGCTCAACTTGGGTTAAAAATGGCATTAATGATTCTCTCTTTTGACTTAATTCTTTATAAAATATCAGGGCTCATAGCAATTGGTATAAGCTCCCAACACCTTTCTATTCTAATTGCTTTTTCGTAACTTGGGCTCTGAAAATCGATTATGACCAGCTACAGGGATATGCTTGCGGATCTTATCCTGCTCGCTCCTGTCCAGTGTAGCCTGAACCCAGCCACACTCCTCTCTTTTTTCAGCCTGAACTCGCCCCCAAGGATCGACAATCATACTCTGTCCCCAGGTCTCACGACTGCCTTGATTATGCTGTCCCCACTGGGCCGCTGCCAGAATAAAGCATTGGGTCTCTATCGCCCTTGCCTGAATCAGTGGTTGCCAATGTGCCTCACCTGTCACCTTAGTAAAAGCGGAAGGCAGAGCAATCAACTCAGCCCCAGCCAAACGCATGGCTCTAAACAGATCTGGGAATCTAAGATCATAGCAAATCGCTAAACCTAACTTTCCAAATGGCGTATCTATAACGGTGATCTTCTCGCCTGGACAAAAGGTATCACTCTCCCGGTACTGTTTGGTTCCATCGGCAACATCTACATCAAACAGGTGTAGCTTATCGTAGTCACCTAAGGTACTACCCGTATTATCAAAAAGGTAAGTTCGACTATAGACACGTCCATCCTCTGAACGTACAGGAATTGTTCCAGCCACTAGATAGATATCATACCTTGCAGCTAGCTCAGACAGGGCAGTTTTTAACTCAGTCGTTTCAGCGCTTGCCTCACCAGCATATTCGAGCTGGTGGCTCTCATGACCACCAAACAGCAAACAGCATTCAGGTAAAACCACCAGCTGTGGCTCTGCTGCCACTCTTGGTAAGCACTTAAGCTGCGACTCTATATATTCCAGATTCGCCGATACATCCCGGCTGCTTTGACATTGTAATAGGCTGATCTGCATCCTTAACTTCCTTTTTAGGTACTTCCTTAAAAGTGGGGATCTCTTGTACATTAGGCTCAAACAATTCTACGCCCGAGCTCGGATCTTCTTTATCTTGGCTCTGTGGCTCAGGTGTGTCCACCCTCTTTTGAGGATTTTCCTGCTCTATCTGCGAAGGGTCAGTCAGATCTGAGTTCAAAGGAGCCTCAAGTGAGCTTTCAATCTGCCCTTCAGTGGCATTATCAGTTTTTGGTAGCGCCGATTCAGGGATCTCTATCTCTTTACTCTTACGCTCAAGCTCCTCAATTTTTGGCTCCGACATAGTACCGGTTAACCTAAACCTAAGCTCAGTGATCACCTCAATAACAGGTTCAAGCACTTTAGTCAGGGCAAATGCTCCCAAACCAAAAGTCCAACCACCGGTCGTCAGCAGTACCACTGTCGGCACACTCGAAGCAAGCTGAGGAACGAAGCGAATATCGTAATTTAAACTTTCGGTGGTCAGATCCGTATAACCTCTCACCTTCATATTACCAGCAACGGCGTCCATCTCAGTATCTCGGGTTTTAATCACTCCGTTATCAATATTCAGTGTGCCGGTAAAGGAGTTGAAATAGAGACCCTTGCCAAATACATCGGAGAAATCCAACGAAAGCTTTCTCAGCAACGAGTCGAGGCTGAATAGGGAAAATATTCTCGCGCCTTTATCACTGACTTCAGTAAGATGCCCCTTACCCAAATCAAAATTAACTTGTCCATTGAGAGAATCTAATGCAAAAGCATAGGGAGCACCCTGCCATGATATCTTGGCATCAATATCAACAGGCGCATTCTTCAGCCCTGGATCTGTACCTAGAATCGTCGAGAGGTCATCAAATCGAGTGGCATTAAGCTTTACATTGAACTCAGTCAAATTCTCATCGGCGCTGTTATTCCAAGCTCCACTTCCACTGAGTGTCACCTCTGGCGTTGTCAAAGAAAGGGTCTGGATCTGATAGTTATTACCTTGTGGCGTCCCTTGCAACACTAAGTGACCTAAAGGTTTTCCGTAAAAACTAAACTCATCCACATCCACCGCTAAAGGCGGCAGATTTTTCAGCACAGTGTCCGATTTAAAGTGTGCGTTTTCGGGCTGCTTAATCACAGGTGCCATATGGAATTTAGAGGCAACAATTTTCAACCCTTGAGTCGACCAGTCTGGATAAAAATCTACTCGGCCATCAAACTCATCTGACTCAGCTTTAAAGCGCCATACATGCTCAACCGGCTGAGCATCTAAAGTTAGGTGAGTTAACGCTTGTCCCATTAGGTCTAGCTGTTTTATCTCGCCATCAATACTAACAAGAGGTGGAAAGAAGTTAACTTTCTCGCCCATATCTTCGGCTTCAATATTATCACTCACCTCAACCTGCACAGGATCTGTGAACTGATGAATGATTGGCAACCAAGGCGTTAGCTGAGTTTCAGCGATGGAGAGCTGCAGGTGGCCCTGATTCTTTTTCAGTTGATCACCAGGCCTAAATAGACGCCCTAACAGGAGATCGAAGTGAGCGAGTTGATCGCCAGATAACTGATCGAAGCCGCCCCAGAACTCCATCTCTTTACCCAGCTTAATCCCCAGTGAGGACTGCTTGTTATCCCCAATCAACTCTGCAGTTAATTTACGGCTCTCATCTTTACCTTTAGTAAAAGGCGCTGGCAGATCTAAACCGACACCTAGAAGCTCACTATTAACTTGCGCTTGGATACGATAGCCACTGGGATCGAAAATCAGCGTCATTCCACCATCCCACTCTAACTCTCCCGAGTAAAACGACTTAAGCGGGTTATCCAGATAATCGGGGAGCTCAGCAAGTTGCCAGGTGCCAGACAGATCCAGATTTAAGCCATAGTTATTACCTAAGCTCTCAGTGTCAAAGCTCAAAGAGACAGGCTGCTGAAACAACTTAGCTTCTATCCCCTCTCCCTTAACAACATCATTAAGAAAGCTGACCTGCCCTGTGACTTCATCCAGTGCGACACCAGGCTCAGTGATATACACAGGAGTATGGTCAAAATTAACCAATCCACGGATCTGCTCACTCTCGCCATCATAGAGTGGAATAGAGAGATCCAGCTCTGCTGTCACCTCACCCTTTATCTGTACTACATCGAGTGTTGAACCCACAGAGTCGGCCAAAGAGGAGCGATTAAGTACTTGAGTCGCAGCCTCACCTTGTGTGGTTAAATCAGCCTTTACCTGAAGCAGAGAGCGCTCGCCTAACTCAGGAATAACCACACTAGCACCATCAACAACCACATCAAGCAAGTTTCCTTTGTTAATCAAGAGATCCATTCGGGCATTTTCAAACAGAGCCGATAGATTTAATTCGGTCACCGAGGGCCAATCTGGCTGAAACTCAAACTCAGCATCTTGAATAGTAAAGTCAGCCTGAAAAACGCCTGAATGGTCAAAATAGGGGTAGTTTGCTAGCGGGCCATGCCATAGCACTTTAGCATCTTGAGTATTACCAGCAACCAACCCAGTATCCAAATATTCCACCAGATCTTCGCTCATTCCATGAAGAGGAAAATAGTTTGAAGCCCGTGAAACATCATGGAGTTTTACATCAGCTAATAAGGCTAGATGTGCAACATCTTCAAACCCTAACCTTACTGAGGCATCAACAGAGATATCTGGATTATTCAGTTCAAGTTGAGGAATGATTAATGCCTGAGAGCCAATATCATATTTAACATCGAAGGGCTCGCCATCGAAGGCAAGAGGGGTTGCAAAAGCCGAACCGAAATCCAGCAGATACTTCTGCTTAGGCAGAGATAGATAGAGGGCATCTTGCTGCCAACCTAACTGAATATCGAGTGGAGAGGAGCCTGGAATTTGACCTTGTTGTTGCCAGCTAAGCTGTTCAACATCAAGTTCTAGTTTAGGTTCACGCTCAGCATCGAGTGAAAACGCTATATTGCTGATGTAACCCTGAGGTTCCAGTGACTGCCAAGTATTTAACAGGGCTAAATCGACGCCTGGGAACAGAGGTAATAGAGGCAACAATGTGCTGGCATCCAGACGATTCACAGAGGCGATCAATGCTTCGCCACATTTCTGAGCTGAAAACTCCAGTTCGGGCCACAGCTGCTTACCTGTTTCAAAGGCAAGTTGTTGACTATTGAAGCTCCAGCCATGCTCACTGGGACGCCAGAGCATTCGTCCACCTTTGATCTCAAAGTGTTGCTCCTGCCCATTTAGATCCCACTCAAGCCAACTAGGCTCAAACTCAATCTGAGCCGACTTTATTCCACGCTGAGCAATATCAAACCACGCCTCAAGATTAACAACCCCCTCAAGTGCTAGCTTACTTGAACTATCATAGGGATCGGCTTGTCTTGAGGCCCACTCTCCAAGATCCAAAGAGCGCGCAGCCAAATAAACCTCTCCTTTTAAGCTTTCAGGCTCATCACCATTGCCTCTAATGTCCAGCTGTAAACTCAGCTGTTCAACCTCAGAAGCCGCTTTATCTAAGTAGAGCTTACCTTTACCTTGGTGCCTAAGATCATCATTTTTCCAACTCAGATCTTTGATATAGATGGGTCTATAATCGTAACGCTGACTTAATAATTGCAAGCTAGCATCACGTATCGAAAAGTGTTCTAGCTGCTCCAAGAGCAAGCGATAAAGCCAATCGGTATCGACCGCTTGTGAGGTAGAAGTCTGGCTGCTGGATGTGGAAGGTTTATTCAATTCGTCGATATCAAGTGCAACCTGAACTCCCTCAAATATCACGGTCTCAATCTGAGGACTTGTAGTGATCACGCTCTCCCAAAAATCGAGTTTCACATGAACATCATCGACAACTAAGGTGAAGGGAAGCTTATCTTGGGGCGGAAGCACCAATTTTTTAACGGTCAGAGCTGGACCAAATGCTTGCCATTCAGCGGTGAGTTCACCGACATCAACCTGAACTTGATACTCAGATTCTATATAGTTAGTGAGCTCCGCCCTCACCTGATCAAGTTTAGGCAAAAGTCCTCTAAATAGGCTAACAACTAGCGCAAACAGCACCAATATGATGGCTAAAACTTGCCAACAAATTCGACTGAACTTACGGGGGCAGAATTTGGGCGACACTACATTATCACCACATCAAACTTATTCTGGGCATACATGACCTCGTTTTGGAAACGAACTCTTTTCCCTATGTAGACTCCCAACTCAGCAACAAGATGGCTCTCTTCACCGGTAAGGCTGTTAAACACAGTAGGTGAACAGTAAACTAGGAACTCATCTGCGTCGTAACTGCGATCTAGCCTGATGATCTCTCTAAAGATCTCATACGAGACGGTTTCAACGGTTTTCAGGCTACCAGTTCCTAAACAAACTGGGCACTCACCACATAACACATGTTCTAGGCTCTCTCTGGTGCGCTTACGTGTCATCTCCACTAAACCTAACCCTGAAAAACCACTGATATTGGTTTTTACTGTGTCATGGGAAAGGGCAAGCTCTAGGCTGGCAAGTACGCGCTTTTGATGTTCAGACTTCAGCATATCGATAAAATCGATAATGATGATCCCACCTAAGTTACGTAGCCTTAGCTGACGCGCAATAGCATGGGTTGCCTCCATATTGGTGTTAAATATCGTCTCTTCTAAATTACGATGACCCACGAAAGCACCAGTGTTGATATCGACCGTGGTCATCGCCTCAGTCTGGTCTATGATGAGGTAACCACCAGACTTAAGCTCAACTTTACGCCCTAATGCGCGCTGAACTTCATTCTCAACATCATAAAGATCGAAAATAGGAACAGGACCATTATAGTGTTCGATTTTTTCAGCGATCTCAGGCATAAACTCATCGGCAAACGCCTGTAACTCCTCATAAGTTTGGCTAGAGTCGACCTGAATTTGATCTAGCTCTGTCCCGACAAAGTCACGCACGATTCGTACTGGCAGTGCCAAATCTTGATAAAGCAGAGACACACCTCTGCGCTTGCGTCGCTCGCTGACCTTAGACCAAACTCGACGTAAAAAAGCAGCGTCCTGAACCAGCTCCTTCTCACCAGCACTCTCAGCAGCTGTGCGGATAATAAAGCCGCCATCCTCATCGACAAAAGGCTCGGTTAATTTCTTTAGACGTGAGCGGATCTCTTCAGATTCAATGCGTTGAGACACACCAACATGGCTAGAGCCAGGCATAAAGACAAGGTAGCGAGAGGGAAGAGTAATATCTGTGGTTAAACGTGCTCCTTTGGTACCGAGTGGATCTTTCACCACCTGAACCATGATGTCCTGACCTTGGCGAACGAGTTCACCAATAGCACGAACCACAAAGTTGCCTTTCTCGCCCTCGGCAACACACTCAGTGTGGGGCACAATGTCGGATGCGTGTAAAAATGCAGCTTTATCTAATCCAATATCGACAAATGCAGCCTGCATACCAGGCAGGACGCGACTGACCTTACCTTTATAGATATTGCCAACTAGGCCACGCTTCATACGCCTTTCAATATGAACTTCTTGCAGAACACCATGTTCAACTAAAGCCACTCTGGCTTCTGTTGGCGTCACATTGATCAATAATTCAGAACCAATCTTTCGCTGTACTCTGTTTTTGACTATGCGACTCATAATTATCTACTCGTTATTATTTTTGTAGCCACTAAACAAATTTCAGATCCGAAGCCGACAACTCTCGGTAAGCCAAGAACAACTTCACTATAAAACGTTCATTTCTCGCAGCAACTCTCGGGTTTCAACCATAGGTAAGCCAACTACAGCTGAGTAGCTGCCCTCAATCCGCTCGACAAAGCTGCCACCTAGGGCCTGTATCCCATATGAACCGGCTTTATCCATGGGCTCACCCGTTGCTATATACGCTAAAATATCAGCCTCAGAGAGCTCACAAAACTGCACTTGAGTCTCAACTAGTCGTGTCAGGACTCTTTCGCCATCGGTAACGGCCACAGCGGTCATCACGCAATGCATATGACCGGACAGTTCAGATAATGTCTTCAGGGCATCGGTTTCATCTACAGGCTTACCTAATATTTTATCACCTAACACCACAATCGTGTCGGATCCCAAAACTAAGACTGTCGATAATTGGCTCTCTACACTAGCACTGGCGTTAAACAGTGCCAAACCCGCTTGGGCTTTCTCAACCGCAAGACGAACAACAAAGTCTTGAGGTGACTCACCGAATTGATGGCTCTCATCAATATCTGCAGCTAACGCTGTAAAGTTAAAACCTGACCGAGAGAAGCCCAACTGGGCCAGTAACTCTTTACGACGTGGAGAGGCTGAAGCCAGTATCAGTTGAGTGGAATTAGCCATGCTACCTCACCTTATATAAGCGCCGAACTCGACGTAAAATCCAAAACACCCAGGGCCAGATAATCAAGCTAGAGATAGCAGGAAGGAATAAACTGACATCAAAGGTTACCGTCCCCACCACAAACTGCACCCAAAATATCACGAGATGATGCAAACAGATTAAGCTCGCGACCATTAGCGCCTGTTGCCACATGGGGAAATTACGTAGTCGTTGAAAATGTAAAACCACCACGTAGACAACCAAAGACATAGAGAGTGCTCGGATCCCCAAGTGGGCACCCAACATGATGTCCAGCATCACCCCCAGTATCCATGCAGATAAAATGTTGTATCGATGAGGCAGGGCCATCGCCCAGTAGATCATCACAAGCAGCAGCCAATCAGGACGCCAAGCTTCAACCAGATCCGGGAGTGGCATGATTTGAAATAACATGGCCACTAAAAAACTCAGCCAAACGACCCAACGGCCATTGGCAATATGCATACTCATTCGCCCACCTCAGCTTTTTCTGCCGCCTTTTTTGCCGCAGATAAGATCATTGCCGTTTCATCTTCTAACGCCTCAGATGCGGGCTCATCTGGCCATATCAACAGAAGATAACGAATACGATCCAACGCAGCTAACGGCTGAGCGATCACATTTGCGTAATTCTGACCGTCATCTTTCACTAAGCTCATTACACGGGCTACGGGGTAACCTTCAGGGAATCGATTTCCAAGGCCTGAGGAGACCAGAAGATCGCCAACACGAATATCTGTACTCTTAGAGACATACTTGAGCTCAAGCTCATCGAGTACACCTGTTCCATTAGCCACAACTCTGACATCGTTACGTGTCACTCTGACAGGAATAGCATGGGTCACATCTGATATCAGCAGTACGCGACTACTGAGTTCACTCACCTGCACAACCTGTCCAACCACACCCTGAGCATCAACCACAGGTTGACCGACAAAAACACCACTTCTTGCACCATGGTTTAGCACCACATATTGGTGAAAAGGATCGCTGGCAACCTCCATCACCTCGGCAACAATCTTCTTAGCATCCATATGCACTGGCGATCCTAGTAAAGATCGTAGACGATCATTCTCCTGCCTTAGGTGTTCGAATCTTTGTAATCTTTCACTCATCAATAGTTGCTGTCTAAGCAGCTCTTTATTTTGCTGAGCAAGCATATTGCGGGTCGCTAAACTCTCTGCAGACCAATCTAAGAGTGCACCGGGAACGTTAGCAATATATTGCAGGGGGCTTAATACAGATGAGACAGATTTACGCACAGGATCGAGACGATTGTTCGCCACGATAAGGATCACCGACAAAATAATTGCCAGTGTCAGCCTGAATTGGTTTGAAATACCACGAGCAAAAATGGGTTTCATAAAAAACTATAAGTAATGGAAAAGCCGGTTTGGGATGTCTTACAACATGATAATTAAAAAAGGCGGTGAAGTACCGCCTTTTCTACATCGATTAGTTCTCTTCAGAGAAGAGGTCACCACCATGCATATCTATCATCTCTAAGGCTTTACCACCACCGCGAGCAACACAGGTAAGAGGATCATCGGCAACCATGACTGGAATACCCGTTTCCTGCATCAATAAGCGGTCCAGATCGCGGATCAAAGCACCGCCACCTGTCAGTACCATGCCACGCTCAGAGATATCTGATGCCAGCTCTGGCGGAGACTGCTCAAGAGCCACCATAACCGCACTGACGATACCTGATAATGGCTCCTGTAGTGCTTCAAGGATCTCATTACTGTTTAACGTAAAGCTGCGCGGTACACCTTCGGCTAAGTTACGACCGCGAACTTCAATCTCAAGCACTTCATCGCCTGGATATGCTGTACCAATCGTGTGCTTAATGCGTTCAGCTGTCGCTTCACCAATCAAGCTGCCGTAGTTACGGCGAACATAGTTGATAATCGCATCATCAAACTTATCACCACCGATACGGACTGATGAGGAGTAAACCACACCATTTAGCGAGATAATTGCCACTTCGGTAGTACCACCACCGATATCAACAACCATAGAACCCGTCGCTTCAGAGACAGGTAGACCGGCACCGATAGCAGCCGCCATAGGCTCTTCAATGAGATAAACCTCACGTGCACCTGCGCCCATTGCAGATTCTCTGATCGCACGGCGTTCAACCTGCGTGGCACCAACAGGCACACACACAAGTACGCGAGGGCTTGGGCGGAAGACGCTATTATTGTGCACCTGCTTAATAAAGTGCTGCAGCATCTTCTCCGTCACATAGAAATCAGCGATCACGCCGTCTTTCATTGGACGAATTGCTTGAATGTTGCCGGGTGTACGACCCAACATCTGTTTCGCTTCAGTACCGACAGCTGCTACAGATTTCTGTCCGCCACTTCCGCGTTCACCACGTATTGCAACAACAGAAGGTTCGTCCAATACGATCCCCTCTTCGCGAACGTAAATTAAGGTGTTAGCCGTACCCAAATCGATCGAAAGATCGTTAGAAAAAATGCCACGCAGCTTCTTGAACATGTAACCAGCCTGTCTTAGTGGAGTCTGAAAATAGAAAAAATCAGGTAACTCTATCAACGTCCCTGCAATGACACAAGAGTGTTGAGGTTAACATTTGCTAATGAAGCAATTTATTTCTGTTTATCATGAAAATGACCACTAAAAAGTGGCCATTTTCGATATTTTATCTATCTAGAATCTCTTTACAGATAAAACACAGAGCTAAATAGCGTTTAGCCTTACTTCAACTATTTTACTTCTCACTAGTTAACCTCACGCCAATAGATCACTTTGTCATGTCCGCGATAGGTGCCAAAAAACGCACTCGCTCTTGGATCGTACAGCCCATTGGGATTATTCCCATCATAATTCCAATACCACTTTAACCAAGGCTCAACATGCTGCTTAAGAGGTACCTCACCCGAAGCATTTGGGACAGAAAAATAGAGCTGATCGACACCAGATGCGACCACACCAGACTGCAGAGTTAAATCAATGTCGCTATAGGCATTAATCGTTGGGAATCCTGGCGGTAACGTCATGTTTAATCCCGTCGTCGCAGTCTCTGAGGTGTCTAAAGAGGTCAATGTGTTATAAACAGAACAGGAGTCATCGGTATTGATGGTCCAAATTGGCACACCCGCAGTCACTGCGCTAACATACTCAGTTCTCAGTGGTAAACGTAAGCTTTCAGATTCTGGCCCGTAGCCATTCTCAAGTACCATACGACCATAACGCAGATCTTGAGTCGATACCTTTTTCGCATCACACCCAGCTCCGCTACAGCTTCCAGCACTCGCTGCATTCATATCTGGGTCTTTAATAAAGGAGTAATGAGTCGTCCCCTCTCCATCATCCATTCTTACCCCTATATCGAGCAGTTGATATGGACCATCGGGCAGATTACCAAGGCGGCTAAATTGAATATTGTCGTTAACAACAGCAGTGCCTCTGCTATTACCTCCTGTATTTGAGGTCGGCCAACTCAGAGCAGATAGTCCTGATAAGCGAGCACCTAAATCGATACCATTAAGATTGTTTTCAGCGACTAATCCAGCCGTACCTTTTGCAAAGCCACCAAAGTAATTCTTTGTTATCGCATTTGCTGAATTTTTAGCACTAAGAGTCATCATCAAGGAGAATGGCTGCTCCATATAACTAAAGCTATTACTGCAAGCTGGCATAATGCTTTGACCTGAGAGCTCAAAATAAGCGGGGACAAAACGGCCAATAGGTTCACTTGTTCCCGGTTCAATGGGCCTAACCATGCCTAAATATGGATTAGGTGGCTTAGGAGCGCTAGGGTTAGGTTCAGCAGTAATACTGAATACCCCAACTTCAGATACTGCTCGGGTCAGAGAGTTTGCCCCATCGCTAGAGGCCGTATGATTATAATCAGCGATTTCAGCGGCATCAGAGCCTCCACTGGGAGCCACAAGGTTTAAACTAAGATCAATATTTTGATGGGTATAATTAGGAGTAGATAAGTTATCACACAAGTCTCCATCACTATCACTCTCCCAAGCCATCGCTTTTACGACAAATGGAAAACTCTCTCCCGCCATCTTATAAACATTACAACTAGCACCTGCTGTACAAATAGCTGCTGTCTCAGGCAACACACATAAACCTTTAGGGTAACGAACAAAGGTATCCGCTCCATCCATGATGAGTCCTGCTTCATCACCAGAGCCTGTATAACGCGCATTGAGTGTCATCTGTCCAGCATCGGCGTAATTAACATCTATGGTCGCTTGCCCTTGAGCATTAAACGATAGATTAAGCGGCACAGCACCGGCCAAGTTCAGCCCAGCATCAATTTCAGTTGCACCGGACTTTACTTTCACTTTCTTAGTGCCCGAATTTGGACTTGTATAACTACTCCAAAAAGCAACAGACTTTTGTTCATTGGCAAAACCCGCAATACACTGCTTAGTGATCTCATCTTTCTTCACTGCATTGACAAGAATATTTTGCGACGGCTTATTGGAGAACTCATCTGGAATACCGTTATTTGGTGATGCTGTTAGATCCCCAAATACAAAACCACTATCGGCATAAGTTAAAGTACAGTTTTGGGTTGTAGGAGTTGATGTACCAACACGGCAAAGAGTTTGACTAAAGGGTTTTGCACCAGGAGTCGAGCCAGTCATATCCATGGTCACACTACCAAGGGTTGTTCGACTCAGTTGGATTTGCGCCGAACCTCCTGTGAAGGTCACCTGATTACCCACAACGCCGGTACCACTCCACCCCCCTCCTCCAGTGACACTGGCAGGGCTTAGTGTCGCGGTTACTTGATCGGGTACGGTTTGGCTACAGTCTGCATTGGCACAGGCTTTAATGGTGATATTTTCTGGGCTACAAGTTAATGCACTCCCTGAATGGGTAAACTCAAAATGATCGATTACCACACCAACGGGTCTAGACTCTAATGCACACACCTCTACATTATCTATCTCATGAATGTTAGTTAGCCCGCCAGTAGAACCTGTGAGTGAAAGAATAAAATCATCAGGTACTGCAGCTTGTCCTGTTTCACTTGCAGCATCGAAAGGGGGAACGATTGAGACAAATCCACCGCTCGTTTTACGTTGAACCTCCACAATGGATTGCCCTGCAACTCTTGAGTCAACAGTAATACGATACCTGTGTGTAGGACTTCCATTGTTATTATCGACTCTAGGGTTTAAACAATCTCCATTGGTATTAGTGGTGCCGTTATTACACGCCCCTTTTAAATAACCGTAACCTGAAGTACCAGAACCTGAGCCTCTTACAGCCACACTTTGACGTCTGCGACCCACATTATCGGTATTACTCCCTTCACCTGAGAAGTTTCCATACTCATCGATACCAATACCTAACCAACCACCAGCAAATCCATCAACGTTACTTCTTGCACCATAGCCTAAGGGGCCACCAGCGGCGCCAGGTTGGGGAGTTACGCTTGCATCTGATAGAACAACTGCAATACCGTCAGCCCCGTTACCACCGTAAGCAAAGTGGTCAAACTCAATGGTAACTAAGTTATCTGCGGCAAGAAAAAGTCGTTGATAGGTCGCAGAGGTTGCTTGATAACCTGCACTTTCCGTCTGTCTTAACCGGCCGTTAACAATTGCAGGGGTAAAACTACCGCTACTTTTTGCTACCACCCAGTTATCGGTTAAACTACCCTGAGAAAAATCATCGTTAAAACAGGTTAACTGTCGCTCCTTTTTCTCCAGTGCAACAAAGCTGTAAAACTCATAAACATGCCGTCTTTCAGTGTTCTGGTAGGTATCCTCATCATTCACCATACTGACTCTATTATTGGTCAATTTACAACGCCTCAACCAACCACCGTCGCCACCACGTCTAGAGTTTTTTCCAGCAACCAGAGTTGGCGCGTTATTAAAACCCGTTAGCGTACTTTCGCTGCCACATTGATATGAGAGATCCCCGGTGCCTGGCGCTGTTTGATATTGGCGAGCAAATTGATAAATAATTTCATCACCATCAAAACTAAAAGTACCAGTACCTGACTCAATAGCCAGATAGCCAACTCTCTCGTTTTGTAATGAATTTCGATTCCCTGTTTGACATCGACTCCCTATACGCACTTCTGCGGCATCCAGCGCTAATCGAATACCAGAACCATAAAACTCAGATGTACTCGTTAACCAACAATTATTGACCGAAGTGAGCTTTTGATTCAAAACAACATCAAGATCGGAATCGAGAGGTATATTGGTATAGGGGCTATTATTGAGACCAAACGCCCTGTTTTGGTTGATGACTTTTGCTACCAACTCAGTGCCATCAGAGAGTGTATGCTCACCAGGGGTAACCGCAATCCAGTGAACCTCGGCCATGGTCTGTGATGCAATATAACGGTTACCTGCACTAGCAGGTTCCTCTTGCCTCCAGGTAAATCCTGAACTAGTGATGTTAACAGGAACAACGGAAGCTGGACCGTCATTAGTATCTGGGTTATTGGCTGAAATAGTGGGCATCAAGAAAACTATCGGAGTCACACCAGAATCAAACGCTTTATCGAAGGTAACAGTAGTCGATGACGCTTTACCAAATTGAATATTAAACGAAGATTGATTGTTATTACACATGCCACCAAAATCTGCATTCTCAATAGCCTCTTCATCAAAATCGATACTTCCATTGCCTCCAATCGTCATCCCACCACCAGAAGCGAGAGCACCATCGATAGTGGCATTACCAGCCAAATCAACGGCCCCCCCAGCATAAACAATACCGTTGATAAAATTCTGCCCAGCTATCGATAGTCCACCTTTAACAAAAATAATCAGATCTTCAGTCTCACCAGTTCGGTTAATACTGGCATTATTCAGCGTTAAGGTATCGAAATAGAGCCGGGTCGTTTTGCCATTAGTCGTAATAACAGAGCCGTTTTTTAAATTACCATTGTTAAAATTATAATTCCCGGGGGTAAAACTAGAGCTGTGACCAGTACACCCATTACGATCACAAGTTAAATTACCTAAACTCGGGCCAATATCAGCAGGTGGATTCAACCCATTAGGAAATAGATTGTCTGTTGGAGGGTCGGTAAAGATCTCATCACATTGAGGCACCGCCGCAACGATAACGGGAAATAACAGCAACAAGAAAATAAATAAGCGGATAATGTTAATCACGAGCTTCAACCTCCACACTTCGACTCACTCTTAAGCAGTTACCATCATTTGAGGCGCAATCTCCTGTTTGACATGTCGCAGTGCTAGTAATTAAATACTGAGTAACTGTATTAATGGTATTAGTATCATCGCAAGTGATCACGATACTGCAAGCATGGAAACCTACCAATGTGGGGTTATCATTACCTATGTTCCATGAACTTGTCACATTGGTGCAAGAGGTAGCCGTATTGTCGGTAGCAGTGAGGGGAAATAGCTGTGAAAGGGCTCTATCAGCCCCTGAATTTGCAGCAGCAAAAGCACGGGTTCCCCATACTTCCAAGTTTACCTGTTCATCTGCATCTTCCAATACATTAAGTAGCGCAGTTGCCATTAGAAACATCACTGTGATAACAAATATCCCAATAATAAGCGCACTACCACTCTGCCTAGATAATTCAGACCTTAAGTAAGTACCTCTAGAGCCAGTTAAGAGTGAGCTTAGACTATGGGACATTGATCACCTGTACCTGATGCTGATATTGGAACTTTTGGTTAACTACCTCAAACTTAGGCCTTAACTGAAGAATCGCATTATTCACCAGACTGGATGGCGCTAGCAAGATAGGTTTGTCTGTCGCTAAGTTATTAACAACATTTTCCGCCATTAATACGCCACTGCTGTTTGGAGTAAGCTGATTAGCATTAATCCCATAATTCGCATAACGCCTTAGCTCCCCACCCGATTGGAAACAGTAACTCACAGCGCCACTAATCATAAAGTAGCGCTTAATAGGGGAAGCTTCAGCAAACTGGATTGAATTATCAAATGTGATCTCACCCGTGCTCGCATCAAATGCATCGACATCAAATAAACGCCCAGTAGTTCCTGCGGGAGTTGCCGAATAGATATGTTTAGGTAATAACGGATACACCAGCATCTGATTTCCGACGTTTAATCCTTGAGAGGGAGGAAAAACGGTTCCCGTGTTATTAGCCGCTGCAGGTGAAATAGGAAGATCAACATAAGAAGCACTGGCCTGAATAGGCACAAACTCAACACACTGATAGGTCAATACGGTGTCAGGAGTCAAACGTATGCTGTTTGGCACCGCATTACGCAGCTCCCGCGTCATTCGCTCCATAGCAAAGCGACTCTGACTTAACACTTGTTCTACCGAGGTTGACTCAACAAAAATCCTTGTTCCTAATACAACAAAACTACTGACACCTAGCACTAAAACACCGAGCACAATGATCACTGTGACCATCTCGACCAAGGTGAATCCTTGCGCGCTTTTATGATGCTTATAACTCTTATTATTCTTGTGGCTAGCCATCAGTAATTACTCCTAATGGCGTTATAGGTTATCACCTCACCCCTTGGCGTTGTCACATCGATCGTGACTAACTTGCTATTTCTATCGGCATTCGGATAAGTCACAGCAACAGATAGCTGGTAGTTTATATACTGACTCAAATAAGTGTCACTAGAGTTCAGCATATTGCTCGTTTCGCTAAGACCATGGTAATCATCAACATCATTAAATGTGTTACGAACCTCACCAGTATCGGGGCCTAAATTAGCCGCGTCAGTACAATCTAATCCGGCAGGCAGACCTAGATCTGCTCTGGCAGCTGCACCACAAGCTGGCACTCCCCCATTAGCATTGGTATTTTGATCATAACGCTTTCCCCAGATCTCATTCAAAATAGAGTGTGCTAGCTCAGCAGATCTAACTCGGTGTAACGTATCTGCAGCACGATCTGCCTGAGGAAACAGCATGCTTGATAGCATAACCAGCGCGATACTTAGCACCACCATGCCAACAACCAGCTCAATCAAGGTAAAGCCTTTAATAGAGTTTGAAGAGTTAAGAGAGTTAGCGGCCATGAATATACCCCTGACTTTCAATACTAATAGTCAGCGTTTCATCGGCAATCACGTTTATGCAGGCACCAGAACACGCAAGGCTGCTCACGCCGTCGCTGTCTCCACTAAAATCAACGTTGAAACTACTACTGGCACTACTAATCAGTGTGAGGTTAGCCCCTCCTTCAAATTGACGTTTTGACTCAGTTGGCGCTGTAACTGTAGTGCAGGCTAAATTGCTAAATCTTTGGAGTTGATAACCTTGGGGATCGACGGCAACCCGATAACAGCGACCTTGATTATTCATCGCCAATAACTGGGCCTTTCGAAGCTCACTAATAAACTCATCACGAAGAGTAAAAGCACTGTAGCTCGAATTTGTTAACATGCGCGGTAGCACCACCACAGAGAGTATGGCTATCAAAATAATAGTGGTCACTAACTCTACCAAGGTAAAGCCTGTCTCTCTATGCATCAATTTTCCACCAGTCAATGCCATCAATTTTATGCTAGCTGTTATTTTCCAATAACTTATTGAGTATGGCAAATAAAGTTACGCACTTCAGCTGTTTTATCCCTTAAACACATATATAAACAGAGAAAAAGGCCCTAAGAAAGGCCTTTCGCAAATAAGATAACTATACAGTCTGCTACATAAAGATGTTTAACAGGCGAAGGGGTCTTGAGCTCCTACTGGGGTATAGAGTGTATAGGTTGGCTCGGTTGTAGATGTCGCTTCCACATAAACAAAATTACAGGTATCGGCTGGCGCACCTTGGGGACTAAACGCCAAGCCCCCTCCCGGAACCGCGGTGGCCACCCACTCACTAGAGTCCACATCCATTGCAGCTCCTATAACAGCTGCATCTTCAGGCAGGTAACCATATACAGTTTGTATCGGTGTGCCCGTACCAATATCGACGCCCGCGGTATTACCCGTATTAGCCGCCCACCCAGCAGCATCTGCAATACGCTCTTCACCAGCAACTGCCGCTTTTGAAAATACCAGAGTATTAGCCCCCTGTAACGCAGCTCTAAACCCTTCTAAAGTAGATGCTTTAGCATCGCTTTGAAGGTTGATAAATTTAGGCGCGGCAGTTACCGCCAAAAGACCTAAAATAATGATAACCACCACTAATTCAATCAAGGTAAAACCCAGCTGTTTTGCTCTTCTCATCTTTTTGCCTCTATTTAACACTAGCTATGACAGTAGCCAATAACCATCCGTATAAGCCAAACAAATTTATTAGCCTAAGCTTAGTCAAGCTTGAGAGTTTTGGATAATTATAGGGATAGCCTTGATAATGCATAGAGTTCAGGGAGCAAACAGAGGTAAATAAAAAAGCAGGTACACCATAGAGAAGAAAGCTCTCACTTGTATGGCAAGCTCTTCAGACACAAAAAAGGCCTGCATTGCAGGCCTTTTTATCACGTTAAAAATTAACAGTCGTCAGATAAAGTACCATAAACAGGTAAATCTGTAGCTGTAGCCCCCGTGTACTCAACAAAGCATTGCTTAGTTGCACTTGGAGTAATATCTGCTGGGTGAATAATGATTTCGACATCTGCAGTTGATGCAACCCCTGTTGCTGGTGCAACAATAGTCCACTCTGAACCATCACTTTCTAGTACTTTTGCAATCTCGGTAGCATCAGCTTTCACATAACCGTATACCGCTTTAATGTCTGCTGTACCGTCACCAGTTGTATCGACGTTATTGGCATCCGCCGTGTTTGCATCTTTCTCTTTACCCTGAATCGCTGCTTTTGAATAAAGTAGAGTATTTGCACCTTGCAGTGCTCCCTTCATACCATCAAGAGTCGATGCACGAGCATCGCTTTGTAAATTAATGAACTTAGGCGCAGCCGTTACAGCCAGAATACCCAAGATAATGATAACAACAACCAACTCAATGAGAGTGAAACCTTTTTGATTTTTCATAATTTTTAGCAATCCGTTGTTGTAGTAGAGATTTGAGCAGGCGTAATAACGCCTGTAGTGGTATTTTTTGTCGCGACCGTATAGTTAAGGCGACAAGCATCATCAGCTTTCTTTCCTTTAGGAACAATAACAAAACCAGTTGTAGCACTACTCCAAACTGCCCAGTCCTCAGTAGCAATATCAGCAGTTCCGTCGGATAATGCTTCAAAAGTCATATCCATAGCATTCTCTAAATTAGATTTCACAGTAGCTACAGTAACAGAACTATTAATGTTTCCATAATCGGTAGTGACTACAACTCCAGTAGCGACAGTAATACTTGCACCAGCATCTGCCTCTTTGCCTGCTATAGCAGCTTTAGAATAGATAAGTGTATTTGCGCCCTGAAGAGCCGCCTTAACACCATCTACGGTCGAAGCACGTGCATCTGACTGTAGATTGATAAATTTAGGTGCCGCTGTTACAGCAAGAATACCTAAAATAATGATAACGACCACTAACTCAATTAGGGTAAAACCATTTTGCTTGTTCATTTAAAAACCTCATATAAAAACTATATAACTCTTTATATAGCTAAATTTTCTACAAAAATATTCAGTCCTTTTGGCACTTACCATTTTAAATATTTACTTTAAATAGCTCTAGTTTATACAGTCTTACTTTAAAATAATTATCTTCAACGTTAGTATCAAAACTTTTATTATTAACTTTATAAAACCCTGTAACCTTATATCTTTACTCGCGTTATAACTCTCATCAGTACAAATTACAGATCGTTCGAGAAACTAACCACTTGGCCCGTTCCAGGGTTGTAAGTTACTCCCTTAGCCCCAGCTGTAGTCAGGTTTGGCTGAGGGTTAGCAACGCCTGTTGTTGGATCTAACCTAAGCGAAGCGACTAAGTGATAGACACACACATCTAAACCAGGAACCTGCACACCCGATATCGCGGTACCAGTGCCACCAATACTGTCAATAACACTTACGACATATCTCTGTTTACGCGCATCTTGATCTATCTGCACATTACGTGGTGCATTTTGTAATACAGCGCTAAATACCTCTTGGCATGTTGCATTGGTCATAGTTGTAGCATCGGTATTACCGGTCCCTGATGCAGGTGATCCCGTAGGAAAACCAAACCTTTCATCTAGGTATGCTGTAGTCCCGTCTAAGATAACAGAGTCATTTCGGCGTCCATCAACTTCCCATTGCGCCCGAACAAAGCCAACAGCCGTGGCTAAACCACCCGACACACCATCAACACTTGCATCTTCTGCATCATCAGTCACATTTAAAAAACGAGGGATCGCTGTGGCTGCCAATAAGCCTAAAATCACAATCACGATAACAAGTTCGATTAAAGAAAAACCTTGTTGCACTCTACCCATGTGGCTTTTCATATAACCCTTTCTCAGCTTAGTCATGATACCCCCCTTACTAGTTTCACAATTCTAACAGTTCATAGTATTTTGAAAACCTATGAAATAGCTTAATTTAATCTTTAGTCAAAAAAATAACTCGGCCAGAACTGAGCTGATAACTCAATCGATCCGAATTATTATCAAAATAGTCACAAACATCTCTCGAAGGGTCGAAACTAGTTACAATGTGTTGCTTTACGGTCTCCCTACCTAATAACTGACCCCAAAGCTGTTTACATCCCACTTTATCTCGCTGTTCAGGTAAAGGCCAGCCCCCTTTACTCATTTTGATCAAAACTAACTCATTCTCTTTAGTCATATTCTGTCCATAGACCTCAAATGAATTCCAATCTAAAGGCATCAAATTTGGCCTTCCCTGTGCGAACCATTGAGCTTTGACCATTCCTAACACATTGATCAGCTTAGTATGATCAGCCTTAAGGCTTTGAACACCAACTCTTTCCAATGAACTAAAATACTTAAAAGCCAATGTAGCGAGCAAAACTAAAATAAGCAGGAGGGAAACCACCTTTCCCAAAACCTGCAGCAGCTCTCCATCGGCTTTCTGCTGATTTAACATTATTGGCATTTTCTCTGAAATTTATAACTCATGCATTAGTTTCCACCTTTAACCACATTGAGCATATCCCACATCGGTAAGTAAATACCCAGAGCCAATATCAAAACTATGCCGGCAACGAAACCGATCAAAATGGGCTCTAACTTGGCCGTCAGGTTTTTCAAATCGTAATCCACTTCCCCTTCATAAAAATCCGCTGCGTCATTTAGCAGCTGATCTATCTGACCAGTCTCTTCGCCAACAGCCACCATTTGAAGCACTAATGGCGTAAAGAGGTGGCTCTGATTACACACTCTTAGCATTGAGTCACCCGACTCTATGCCCCGCCGCATTGCCACTATTCGATCGTGCATATAGGCGTTATCCACCGCATCAGCAACTAAGCTCAGAGCTTGTGTCATAGGCACCCCAGCACTCAACATCATGGAGAAACTACGACAATAGCGTGATAGGGTTGAGCGTTCGATAATACTTCCTACTGCAGGGATATGTAGCTTCCATTTATCCCACTGCTTCTCCCCCTTCTCGGTACTGTGCCAATAACGAATTCCGATAAACGTACCAACAGCAGCAACCAACATAACAGGCCAATAGTTCACAAATAGATTCGATGTACCTATCAATAGCTTAGTCGCCCAAGGTAGATCTGCACCAAAGCGAGAAAACATCTCTGCAAATTTAGGGATCACCATGATATTTAAGATCACCATCGCCAAGGTGATCGCCATCAAAACAAATATCGGATAGCGCATTGCAGCTTTAATTCTTCGTCTCGTCTCCTGCTCCCGTTCGATGTAACCAGACAGTTGAATAAAGGCATCTTCTAACTTACCTGTATTCTCCCCCACGTGAACCATAGAGACAAAAAGTGAATCAAATACATCTGGGTGATGGTTCATTGCCGAAGATAATGGACGACCGGAAGTTAGCTGCTCTGAAATATCATTTAACGCATCTTTCATTCTCTGAGAGTGAGTCGTCTCAGACAGACCCGCGATCGCCCGCAAAATGGGGATACCAGAGCGAGTCAGTGAGTACATCTGTCTAGAGAAAATCTGTAGCTCATCAAGGCTCACTTTTCCTTTAAACAAACTTGCCAGAGTAAATGAAGCTTTCTCTTTACTCTCATTAAGCTCTAAGGGGATAACAGATCGTGACATCAATTGATCGGCAGCCGCATTCTCAGTCGCAGCATCCACCACGCCTGTCACCTGTTGACCTTGTGCATCCCGCCCACGGTATTTATAGACTGGCATTCGCACATCCTACGGTCATCATACTGTTAGAGTTAATTTGATAAACATAAGCAGTAATCATCTCAATCAGGCCTCAGGTAGCTCTTCAGCCATATCTGTCGATAGGGCAACTTGAGACTCACTCACATCCTCAATCAATTTGGCGACCTCTTCGATGGTTGTCATTCCTTCAGCTAGATACTTCATCGCCGAAACAGCTAATGGAGTAAAGTTAGGGCTTTCATGTGCTGCCCGTGAAAAATCCTGTGGGTTTCCAGTTCGCATCGCATCGATCATGCCCTCATCTAGCTCTAATATCTCAAATACACCAATACGACCACGATAACCACTGCCATTACAGCTTTGGCAACCGGCCCCAATTTTAAAGTTCGCATGTGAGAAATCTTGCTTACTGACCGAGTTCATCCAGACTTTGTCTTGCGCAGTTAGGTGATATTCCCTAGAGCAGTTTTGACAAACACGCCTAACGAGTCGCTGGGCAATGATCACCCTTAATGCACTGGCAACCAGATAGCTAGCCGCTCCCATATCCAGCAGACGTAGCGCACTGGTTACTGCATCGTTAGTATGCAAGGTTGATAATACAAAGTGACCAGTGAGTGCGCCCCTAAGTCCTATCTCTACAGTCTCCTGATCACGCATCTCACCCACCATGATGATATCGGGATCTTGACGTAACGTAGTTCTTAATACATTGGAGAAATCTAAGCCGATCTTGTGATTAACTTGGACCTGATTGATTCTGGGTAACTGATACTCGACAGGATCTTCTACGGTAATTATCTTACGATCTGCAGTATTGAGCTCACTGAGTACGCCATAGAGTGTCGTTGTTTTACCGCTACCAGTAGGTCCGGTCACCAGCAACATACCATGGGGGCGTTTAATCTGTTTGCGAACACGAGCTAAGATTTCTGGCGGCATACCCGTTTCATTCAACGTAAGCAGACCTGCTGATTGATCCAATAAACGCATTACAACAGATTCGCCATGATAGATAGGCATGGTCGACATACGTACATCGATTTTGTGACCCTTTATCTCCATATGAAAGCGTCCATCTTGAGGCAGACGCTTTTCAGAGATATCAAGACCTGCCATCAATTTAAGTCTTAATACTAGCGCTGCCGCAATGCTGGCTTCAGGCAGGATATTCTCATGCAGCTGACCATCGATACGTTGGCGTATTCTTAATACTTTCTCACCAGGCTCAATATGAATATCCGAAGCTCTCATCTGCACCGCATCTTCGAAGATTGACTGCAGCAGTTTTACAACCGTGGTCTCATTGTCACTGTCACCATCGGTTAAGCTTGCCAGATCAAACTGATCGTCAGCAGCATACTCCTCCTCAAGTTTTCCAGCGATCGCGGCGATCTGATCGGTTCTACGATATAGGTTATCAAAAGCGTCCAGCAGCTGTTGCTCTGTAACAACGGCAATCTCCATCACTTTAGGAGTCAGTAATACCTCTAAGTTATCCATCGCCTGTAGATCGGCAGGATCGCTCATGGCAACCAATACACTTTCACCATTATCTTCGACAACTAAAGCTCTAAAACGGCGAGCCTGAACTTCAGGTAAGAGGTTAACAACTTCTGCTGCAATTGGCCTTCTGCTGATGTCGATAAATGGAATATTAAGCTGCTGAGAGAGAAACCTAAGTAACTGCTCCTCGGATAAACTGTTTAAGTCTATTAAGGTTCGGCCTAGCTTCTTACCTGTATTTCTCTGCTCACTCAGTGCTTGGGTTAGCTGAGACTCACTAATGATCTGCTCTTGTACCAGCAGATCACCCAAACGCATCTTTAACTTTGGTTTCACTGACTCTCTCCTAACTGCACTAATCTGTTTTCAATGTAGTCCACCGCTTGCACCGATAGCCCTTGCTGGGGAACAGCTCTGTAAAATAGAGCTTGCCGATAGGCTTCTATCGCAGTTTCATACTTCTGTTGAGCATCGAGCGCGTAAGCCAAGCCCATCCACCAACGGCTCATGGTCGCCTCTGTCTGTAAAAGCTTACGGTAGCTACTCTCCGCTAGGCCATAATTTTTAACTTTCTGGGCAATACTGCTCTCTTGTGTCCACTTCTGCTTATTCAAAGCAGTACCATCTGGAATACGGTTTAAACTTGTCAGTGCTTGCTCATAGCCACCAGCAGCCTGTTGAACTCGGGCCAATAGCATTAAGTATTCATACTGCTCAGGAAAAAGGCTGCTTCCCTCTTGTAAAGTGTCACTGGCTTGCGCCAAGTTCCCCTGCCCATAAAAAAGTGCAGCAAGCCGTTGCCTTGCTTTATGCAGCTGAGGGGAAAACGCTAAAGCTTCACGGTAATACTCAATAGCATCTCTCTGTTCACCACTATCTTCTGCATTTGTTGCCGCCTGAAATCTCTTTTCAGCTAGCTGAGCATTAGATAATCTCACCTCGGTAATCGCCATAGAGCTATTATCCACCTTAGGAGTAACAGGCTTTGAGCGCACAACCTCTATAGACTCAGGCTTTGCACTTACCTGCTCAGCGCCATCAGAAGGTTTACTCTCTATGGCAACAGTCTCAGCGGTAGGCTCGTCAATCACAGCTTTTTCAACGGGCTGTTTTTCAATCTTAATCTGCTCAACAACTTGGCTCTTAGAGATAACCTCAGATTTAGTACTCCCCTCTGAGGCGATAACAGGTTCAAGCTTATCTTCAGCTATTTCTTGAACATCTACGGTCGAGTGAGTGCTAGTAACTGTGCTTGGCGCCTTAGCTTCTAGCGCTTGGCGAATAACAAGCTCTTGAGCTTCACTACTGGTTCCCCCTCCAGCTTCACTCGCACTCTTTTGTGTCAATAACTCCCAGTTGTAGGCCACAGCTGTTAGAAAGATAAAGCAAACTAACGCCAATAGGATCCATGGCATCTTAGGTGCAGAGCTCCCCTGATATTGCACAGGAGCCGTACTCATGTTTTCAAGAGAGTGTGGCTGCTGACGCTTATCTAAATCCTTAAGCATGGTGTTTATCACACTCATGAAGCCGCTCCCCAAAAGAGGTGAATGCCTAAACCAGCTAGTAATGAGGTAACACCAAGACCCATAAACCAAAACCATCGATTCTGACCTGTAACATTCGCATCTTGAGTATCTGTGATGGCCGCTTTGACATGTTGGCGTTTTACACGCTCTGCCCCTTCACCAAAGCTTAATAGCAATGATTTGTGAGCTAATATATTAATCAATCTTGGGATCCCTCTGGCTGCCTGCGCCAATGCCCGAATATCTTTTTCAATAAACAGTGGCTCGCCGACACGGCCCGCTACCGATAATCTATGTTGCACATAAGCACAGGCCTCATCTACCGATAAGGCTCTTAGCTTGTAACTAAAGGTGATCCTCTGTCTTAACTGCCTAAAATTATGCAAATTAAGACGATCATCGAGCTCTGGCTGAGCAAACAAAACCACTTGTAGCAACTTACGACTCTCAGTCTCTAAATTGGTGAATAGTCGCAAAGCCTCAAGGCTTTCGTCAGGTAGTGCCTGCGCCTCATCGAGTACAAGCACAATAGAGTGTCCATGGGCTGATAGCGCTAATAACTGCTGCTGTATCAGTCCCGTAAGCTGCATCTGATCAATGCTGGCCGAATATTTAAGGCCTAACTCTAAAGCTACGGCCCACCTGAGCTCCGCAGGTGAAAGATAGGGGTTAGGCAGATATGCGCAATGAAATCGCTTAGGTAGCTCATTAATAAGTTTGCGGCAGATAAGGGTTTTACCGGTACCAACTTCACCAGTGACTTTAATAAACCCTTCACCGGTTTGTAATGCCATCTGCAACACTTGCAGCGCCTCAACATGAGGCGCAAGGCCAAAAAAGAACTGTGTATTAGGGGTCAGGGAGAAAGGAGTCTCCGCTAACCCAAAGTGCTGCTGGTACAAAATTTACTGCCCTTGCTCTTGTTCATCTTCTGGATACCAACGATCAAGTAGCTCTTTAGAGCGCTTTAACTCCTGCTTCCAGGTGTCTGCCTCTACCACTGTAGGCTTTAGTAGCAGTACAAGTTCGGTTTTCTGTAGTGACTTAGATCGGTTAGTAAATAGTTCTCCAACAAGAGGAATGTCACCGAGAAGCGGCACTTTCGAAACCAGATCAATATTCTCGCTCTTCATCAACCCACCGATGACAACCACTTCACCAGTTTTCGCTTTAATAACAGTATCTGACTCACGGATATCGCTCTGGGCTAAAGGCAGCTCTAATTCACTCCCTGAGATCTTAATGGTTTTCGTCTGCTCTTTTATATTGATAACTGAAGGGTGAATATGCAGTAAAATGTTCCCTTCACCATCAATTTGAGGTGTTACATCCAGCGCAATACCTGAGAAGAAAGGTGTCAACTCAACTTCAGGGGAGGTCACAGGTGTCGTACCAGCGACTGTAGTAGATGAAACATCGGTAACAAAATACTCATCTTTACCCACTTTAATCACTGCTTTTTGGTTATTTGTCGCTGTCACTCTCGGGCTAGAGAGCACATCCACATCACCTTGAGTATCGAGTAGATTGATCATCGTGGTGAAATCAGCGCCTGAGATTTTCATGGAGGTTACACCACCAATAGCGCTGGTAATTGAATCGCTTAAGCCACTACCTGAAGGTGAAGTCCCAAATGAGATATCGGTATCACCAACATGACCAAGCACATTTTGCCACTCAATTCCCTGTTGATAACCATCAGATAGAGTCACCTCTAAAATCTTTGCTTCCAATATCACTTGACGTTGCAGGTGTGACTCAGCTGTTTGCAAAAACGTTCGAACCTGACGCAACTCATTTGGAAACGCTCTAATGGTGACAAGCCCAGCTTGTGGAGTAATAACAACCTGACGCCCGTTACCTGTACTGCCAACAATCGAAACTAGTGTTTCTTCCAGCTCTCCCCAGAAGTCTGTCTTAGTCTTTGAGCGGATAAACGTGCCGTTTGTCGTGTCATTACTACTATTTGAGCTTGAGTTGTTACTCGATGAGTTAGACTGACTACTGCCATTATTGTTGTTGCTGTTACCACCTGAACTTGAGCTGCTATTGTTATTATCAGATATACGCCCAGAATTAACTGATGTCAGCGATAACCCTTGACGCTCCATCTGTAGATAATTTAACGGAAATGTTTCAGTGCGCATTCCAGCGGGATAAACACGTAAAATACGCTTCTCTCGGCTGACTTCATAACCGTAAATATCCTCAACAACCTGCAATGCTTCACTTAGAGTCACCCCCTTTAACGATAAAGAGATAGTTCCAGTAACATCTGGATGCACGGCGACACTCAGTGGAGTACCTTGAATTAAACTAGGAAAAAATACTTTAGCATCAACATCTTTTGCCGAAACATCAAAACGACGTTCAGTTCTTTGAGGTGGCGTTAATCCCGATAATAGGTCCTGTGACGACAACTCATTTTGAACTGATTCAGGCATCATAGGTGGTGGCGTGGCACTCTTACTCTTTTCAGCCTTTATCGAATCATTCAAGGCAGATTTCGACTCTACTGGCTTAGGCCTGTCGAAGGACTGACAGGCTACCAATAAAAACGCTAACAGAGGCGTAATTGTTTTAATCGCTGTCATTTGAATTGCTTCCCTTTGTCTCTGTTATTGTTTGATACATACTTAATTTTCGCCCATCGGCTAATGATACTGAATTGGCACCTATTCCGGTGATTTTGACACCTTGCACTCGATCGCCAACCACAAAAATTTGATTATTAATCACAGCGTGGGAGCTTGCTCCGGCACTAACTACACTATTGAGCGTTAAACCACGCTCCATATCTTGTGCAGAAACAGTAGAGGATCCGCCTCCACTACCTGGACGAGTGGGATCCCTTAATGTTTCTGCTTGAGTACTGGCCGTTAACGCCAGTAACAGCATAGCTAAGCTCAAATTAACCTTGACTTGAAACACTGATAAAGTCCTTATTAATACTTAAGGTATATAGCTCTAAAACGACATCTGCCATAGGGTATTCATCAACCTGATACTCCATACGCTTCCAATACAACTTGTTTGGCATCGCTTCAATGGCCTCTACAAACTTAAGAACAGCAAAATAATCCCCTTGAAAAGTCAAACGGAGACCATGGCTGTACAGGTTCATCTTCTTCTCTTCACCTACAGCCAGCAAAGGAGTTGGCGCAATAGATTGAAAGTTTTGTAACTTTATTCCTCTGACTTTCTCAAGCAGTTGACTCAATAAAGCGGGCATATGATCAGCAGGCACCATGTCTACCATCTGAAAAGAGAGCTGCTTATCCAACTCTGTGCTTTGCTGCTCTAATGTTGCAAAACGTGCGCTATATTCATCATTAGGATCTTGAGCTAACCGCTGGTTATAAAGCGCAATCTGCTGCATCGACACTTGGTTTTCTGCGGAAATGCCTTTATTTTGCTGAGTTAATTTACTCTGTTTGAGTAACAAAGATTCCAGCGGCATATAGCAAAGTAAACCGATCACAATTAACGCAGCACTAGCCACCATGACACGTTCACGTTGACTCAACAGGTCAAAACGTGCGGCAACCTCCTCTAGCTTTTGCTTCATTGACTCTCCTCCTCACCAGTACTTGCCAAAGTGAAAGAGAGAGGTTTATCCTCACCTCGATTCATCGTCATAGATGCAAATGCCTGCCCTTTTAATGTTTCTGTCATCTTAAGCCTGTCGACCCAGAGAGGAACGTTATGGGGAGCTGCGGTATAACCTTCAAAGATGAAATTATCACCCTCTACTTGAAACCGGTTTAGCCAGATACTCGAATTAGCAACCCGAGCAAGATCTTTCATTAACGGTGAGTACCCTTTACTGGTCAGCGCCTCCCTTTGACTCAGCTCTCCCAACAGCATACGTTTAAGCTCTATCTGTTGTGCAAGCAGATCAACTTTGGCTACAAGTTTTGCATCCGGTGAGCGTTGGGCAATCTTAGATTCAAGTTCTCGCTTCTTTGCCTCTAGGCTACTCTTTTGACTGGTTAGCTCTCGATTATCAGTTTCGAGATCTAAAATAAGCATATAAGTAAAGATAGAACCAAAGCTAAATAGCAACAGCATAGCCACTATACCTGTCACCATACGACGAAAAGAGAGCCGTAACTCTGCAGGTAAAAGAGATTCTGAGTAGAGGTTAACACGCATCTTCATGGTCATGTTTGCGCCTCCACTAACTCCACTTCATCTCGCTCTATCTCAGTCAAAGCTAGCTTTGCCATGATACTCTCAACACCTTCTGCGGCAATCGCGTTAACCTCTTGGTTAAAGTTAACACTCACCAATTCCGCTAACCTCTCTGTCTGACCATTAATAAGCAGTTCGATGGAGGAGACAGGGGCTTGACGCAATTGACTTTCAAAATAATCCATCGATCTTTGTAACTCTAAGCTCAGATTATCAGCCATGCCAAAACCCAACTCCTCAGCACTCGCTGTATCTATCTGATTAAACCCCCTGACTCGTCTCTGCATATAGAGATCGCCTTGCCTGATAACAGTCAGCAATATCTCCTGCCCCGGCTGATGACTAATCACTAATTTTGCCTGTGGTTCCTGCCAAAAAAGATTGCTAATGGCCATCTCTTCGATAGTGATACCAGCAAGTTGCATCTCTTGCTCTTTTGCCGCAAGGATCAAAGCAGTGAGCTTCTGCCTATCTACAATCACAACACTCAACTTGGCACTGTTTTGTTGGGGAGATTCGAAATAATCTAAATGTATATCGGTCACGGGCTGACTGATCATATCTTTCACCGACCATAGCAGTGCTTGAGTCATCTCCTCTGAATCCACATTAGGTTTATCCACTAATAGCAGCTGATAATAAGGTGAGCTTAATGTGATTTGTAGTTGAGCAGGGCCAAACTCTTTCCCCAGTTCAGCGAACAAACGGTTCCAATTTACACCATCAAATGCAAATTCTTTTGAGTTATTTGAGGCAACATCACTTTGTTGGTTCTCATCATTTAGATGGTATACGACCACTTTTTCAGGGCAAACATAGACACCAAGCCTACGCTTAACGCTAGACTTTCGCCAAAAGGCCAATCGACTAAACATACTTTTTTCCATCACAAAATGCCTATTATCACTTAATTGCAGCTAGCGCATATGATGCTATTGCTTCGCACATCCGTGATACAAAGAGTTGCAATTGTGAACCAATATCAACACGATTAACTAGACCTGAACTGAAGTATACAAGCTGATCGTAAAATTTGTTACGCTTATTGTATCGACTAATCTTATAATTTTGTAGAGAAAACCAGAAAGAGCGTTAATGTATATTGCTTAAGATAGGCTGGTTACTTCAATCACACAAGTTAAGGGCAAACTTTATACCTTACACCAACCTGTAACCAACATATTTAAAAATATCGCCCATTTTAATCTGACTATAATTCAATAAGTTAAAGCTTAAACTTCCTCTACCGGATCACTAAAGATACTTCCTTGACCTGCACTAACCCCTAATATTTTCAATGTGTGCCACTCTTCAAACGATTCTACACCTTCGGCAAAGACTTGAACTTCTGTCCGATATAGCCCACCGATCAAACTTCGAACAAACAACTGATTTTCTTGCCTTAAATGTATCTGTCGAACAATTGACCTATGTAATTTAATCAGATCAAAATGACACTCTTTAATATATTGAGTACTCACCACCTCTTGACCTACACGATCAACACACAGACTCGCCCCCATCTTTCTGATCATATCTAGGCGTGAGGCCAACTGTTCTCGATTGTGTACCACTATGTCTTCATTAATTTCAAATATCAATCTAGGGGTCAGATGACGATACTCAAGCAAGGTGGTTTTCAACCAACGAATAAATGCACGGCTCATCAAAGTATCTAAACTTAAATTAACACTGTATTTAGTCTTAGTATCATTACGATCACCTAATAAATCAAACAGCACAGTTTCAATCACCTGTCTCTCAAACTGGGGCGTTAACCCACACTTAATCGCCATGGGGATATAGAGAGTTGCTCGAATTAAATTCTCCTGATTGTCTCTAATACGACTGGAGATCTCCAGATGATGGGTCTCCATGTCACTATCAACAACCGGCTGAGAGAAAACCACCAAACGTCGATTAACCAGCGCATACTCAAGAAAGCTCCTCCAGCGTACAGAACCTTTGGCGAGCTCTTCATCCACAGCACCTTTGTCATACATAAACCAGCCGCTTGAACCTTGAAACTGAGCAGCCCTCAGCGCACGTTCAGCCTCTTCAATCAGTTGCTCTTTCGCTTCACCAACTTTGAAATATGCCGCTCCAATATGATAAAAATCATCACTGCTTATCCCATCGGGGAGTTGATGGTTTAAGCACACCTTAAGTAACTTAGCCGCAAGTTTTTCAACATCTTTTAGAGAGATTTGGGGCACGACAATCGCAAACTGGTTATAGGAGCGACGAGAGAAAATACTATTAGCTTGGCTATCCAAAATCTGATTAATATCGCTAATTGTCTGAAGTAATATTTCATCTATCAGCTCCTCCCCTATCTCCTGTAACAGAAGATCAAGATCTTCCATCTCCAGCAGAAACAGTACTCCAGGTGCCATCATGCCACGGTCATTACTAAGTGCGTCCAGACGATTTTTCAAAAAGAGTCTGTTGCCTATGCCCGTTTCAGGATCAAGAAAGGTATTTGAGCGAATAAATTGATCGAAGCGCGCTCGCTGTTTCTGTGCATCATCGAGCTCTAACAGCATATGAGTCAGCGCCCGGTTTATCATTCTAGGTTTACCATGTCCCTTCTCGGCTAATGCTTGCTCATAGTCATTATTAAGGATCAATTTACTTCTGGCTGCTAGGTCTTCAATCCCTTGCAACTGCGTAGATAACCAGAGGTAACCAGAGCGAACAAATAGGACAATAAAGCCGACCCCTGTCAGGAAAACAATCAAGGGGAGCCAGCTAAAGCTGTACATTTTAAAAGGCTGGGGCAGCTTCATCGACAAACTTAAGTTTGAAACATGATTCAACTGGCTTTCATAATAGACAAAGCCTGAACCATCCTCTTTAGCATGATGTTCGTATAGGGTATTTTCCCCATCTTTCAACACTAAACTTGTCACTTTATAAGCAGATAACACAGAGGGGAGCCAAGAGTCCAAAGGCGTTGAACTCTCACCTGAATCAAAATGATGAACTAACATAGTCTCAAGCTCTGTCACTTTCTGTTGCTGAAACTCAGATGTTAGCTGTAAAAAACTGATAAATGCTGTCAGTAAAAATAGCAAGGCTACCGCAGCCAATGAGAGAAACCAAAAACTGGTTAGTTTATTTGTTAAAAGTCGAGTGAGTTTCATTATCCGCTTCCTGCAGGATTTTATTATTCTTATCACCCAATCATACCAAGGAGTATAAAATATAGGTGACCCTTTAAAAGCGAGTCAATGCAAATTGGGTGAAATAATACCAACTGGTATTAACCCAAACATTAAAATTCAACCATACAAACAAATGGCTGCATCTACAATGAGAATTTAGTACTAGTACCAATTAGTAGCCAGTCACTATTAATGGTCAAATAAAAAGGGCCATAAGGCCCTTTTAGAGTAGAAGCGAAGTCTGTTTAGCCCAGGTAGTTCTCTGGTAAGCTCTGTATAGCAGCAACGCCTGAATCAATAGCAGCCTGTGCCACCGCCTTAGCGACATTTTGAAGTAATCTTGGATCCATAGGCTTAGGGATCACATACTGTGGTCCAAACTTCAATTCAGACACATCTGGGTAGGCAGCCAAAACAGAAGCAGGAACCTCTTCTTTAGCCAATTCTGCTATGGCATGTACTGCGGCAATCTTCATCTCATCATTAATTTGAGAAGCGCGAACATCGAGTGCGCCACGGAAAATAAACGGGAAGCAGAGTACATTATTCACTTGGTTAGGGTAATCGCTACGCCCAGTCCCCATAATCAAGTCTTTACGAGCCTCATGGGCCACTTCAGGCTTGATTTCAGGATCAGGATTTGAGCAAGCGAAGACAACTGGATTTTCCGCCATCAGTGCAATATCTTCAGCGCTCAACACATCAGGTCCAGATAGACCTAAGAATGCATCAGCCCCTTTAATCACATCCTGCAAGGTACGCTTATCGGTGTTATTAGCAAATAAGGCCTTGTACTCGTTGATATCATCGCGGCGTGTATGGATCACACCTTTTCTATCTAACATGTAAACATTTTCACGCTGTACACCACACTTAACCAGCATTGTCATGCATGCGATTGCAGCAGCACCTGCTCCCATACAAACGAAAATTGACTCCTCAATCTTCTTACCTTGGATCTCAAGTGCGTTGATCATGCCCGCAGCAGTAACAATGGCGGTACCATGTTGATCATCATGAAATACAGGAACATTACAGCGCTCAATCAATGCCTTCTCAATCTCAAAACACTCTGGCGCTTTGATATCTTCTAAATTAATACCACCAAATGTATCGGCAATCGCTTCTACGGTATTGATAAACTCTTCAGGTGTACGGTGTTTGACTTCAATATCAGTGGAGTCAATATTAGCGAAGCGTTTAAATAGCAGTGCTTTACCTTCCATAACAGGTTTAGATGCCAAAGGCCCCAGATTTCCCAGACCTAAAATTGCAGTACCGTTAGAGATAACCGCAACGGTATTTCCCTTAGCTGTGTAGCGATAGGCATTATCTGGGTTCGCAGCAATTTCACGTACAGGTTCAGCAACACCCGGGCTATAGGCTAATGCTAAATCCATACTGGTTTCAGCTGATTTAGTCAGGCAAACGGCTGTTTTTCCTGGCACTGGAAACTCATGGTAATCGAGGGCTTGTTGACGAAAATCTGACATTTTTTTAATCCTGAAAATGCGGCAAATAAACTTTTAGTGAGGTCTATGAACTTCCACTCTTTTCACTTTTTAAGCGCTTAAAGTAAGGGGGTTCAATTGTGGCTACGATACTCGAAATACCACAGCTTTTAAACTGTGATATTAGAAAAATTCAGCTAAAGTCAGGGATTAAATAGCAAAGGGGAATTTTGTAAACTTATCTTCGATTGCAGGATGCAAATTCAGGTTGCTTTTTGTAGGAATAATACAACGAACAAGGTGATTTTAGCGGGATAAAGCTAAGTTAACAGTAAAAATATTGCTAAACTTACCAAACTCACCTCAAGGGTTAACTAGATAAAACTTTTTAATCTAATTTAAGCTTATTTTGCTCAAGTTTATTTTTTATTGCTCAATATTCGCCTGCTAACAAAAAATAGACAAAGAGCCTGCCCCAGACAAACAAAAAGGCGCCCTAATAGGCGCCTTTTTTAAATTCAATATGTAAGAGTAATAATTACTTCTTACCAAGTGCACCGAAGCGCTTGTTGAACTTGTCGATACGTCCACCGGTATCAACAATTTTCTGTGTACCTGTGTAGAATGGGTGACATGCACCACATACGTCCAAGTGCAGAGACTTACCTGCAGTTGAGTTTACTTTAATTACGTTACCACAAGTACAAGTTGCAGTGATTTCTGCGTATTCAGGATGAATGCCTGGTTTCATTGGGATTACCTCTAGTTGAAGGCCATGTCGCTCTTCCAACCCGAAGTCGGACACCACATGATGTTAATAAAATATTTAGGCGCAAGATAGTACAGTAACTATTCAAGGGTTACAAGAGAAATATAACGCTTAATATTACAGCTATTTCCCTTCCAGCTATTTAGAATTTAAACCACTGTAAAATAAAAATTAATTAAGTAATGTTTTATATGTTCGCTGCGCGACATTAGGGTCTTTGTACTTATTTTTAATTAGATCAGACGGGCACATTAATTTGGAGTCAGCCCTTAAACTACTTATGCTCTCAGCACTAAATGCCTGAGGGTTTGCCTCATAAATAGCTACTGCACCACCTTGAGGTGACATCCCCCACTCTTTACTATATTGCGTTGCGATGCGCCAAAGGGTCTGCCCAGGTAAAGTGCTCAGTTGACAAGCACCATCATTCAGAGCCCCAGCACCTTGCAGTTCAACAAGACGGCTTTCCACCCTTTTAATCTCACTCTCTAGCACTTTTTTCTTTACCCTTGGTGTGACATGTTGCTCATCGCCACTGAAGAGTTCAAAACGCTTCACATCCCGCCACTTATTGACTCGATACTCTCTAATAACTAAACGTGCCGATGGGTCAACCACATCTTCAACACCTGTGAGCAAAAGTAGAAATTTATTGATAGGTTTAACCATCAACCTCTCTTCACTGCCACCTTGCTGGACCACAAACTGCATCTTACTGTAGTTGCCACTTTCAGAGACGATGTTAAGCCTAAACTTAGGATACTCACCTAAACTGAATAACTTCTGGTTAATACTGACATGGGTGATCTGGGCATGCGCATCTCGGTTTACAAATGTAAAACTGCCTAACACGAATATAAATAGCGTCATTACCTTAGCTATTTTTGCCATAAAACCTCCTGTAAATATTATTAATACTAATCGGTATATGCCCAAGCCAACTCAAGATACTGAATCCCGCACCTTGAAGTTATTTGGGCATAAATAGTAGCTCTCAATCAATAGGCTGAGTACACTAACGGTATTATTCGATAGAGCTTACCACCTATATGTCCCTGTTTGTCGAGGTTGCCCTTCCCGTACCTATGCGGCAAACCTTTAGCTATAAAATACCTGAGACCCTGACGACTCCACCCAAGAAAGGTGCTCGAGTCAAAGTCCCCTTTGGCCGCCAACAACTGATTGGGCTGGTGACAGGCACTACTGACACTTGTCATTTGGCACCGAACCAAATTAAACCGCTAATTGAACTCATTGATGAAGAGCCATTACTTCCTGATTCACTTTATAAACTAACAGCTTGGGCCGCAAGGTACTACTTCTGTAGTTTAGGTCAAATGATGTCTCAAGCGCTACCTGTTGCCCTACGAAAAGGGGCTGAGGTCCAAGCAGATACCAGCACATTTTGGCGCGTAACAGCTGCGGGAAGCGCTGCTTCACTTGACGCAATAAAACGTGCACCAGCCCAGAGAAAAGTACTAGAGCAATTACAAAAAGCTGAGCTATCCCAAGAGGAGATGGCAGCGCTTAACTTTAGTAAGTCGGCCATTAAAGCGCTTCAAGATAGAGACTGGATAACGAAAGATGAGCGCATTAATAAGATAGATCTTTCATGGCGTGACAACTTAGTGTTAGGCGAAGATCCACTAACATTAAATCCCGAACAGGCCATTGCTGTCGCCACCTTAAACCAGCAAAGCGGCTATCACTGCACCTTGCTTGAGGGGATAACTGGCTCAGGTAAAACTGAGGTTTACCTCTCTCTACTCGAATCCGTTTTAAAGCAAGGTAAACAGGCATTAATTTTAGTACCTGAAATAGGGTTAACCCCACAAACTATTAGCCGTTTCAAAAGCCGCTTTAATGTCACTGTCGCTGTTATCCACTCAGGACTCACCGATAACCAGAGACTCACCGCCTGGCGCCTGGCTAAAACCGGTGAGGCAGCCATCATTATCGGCACACGCTCTGCACTATTTACCCCGATGGCATTTCCCGGCACGATTATTCTCGATGAGGAGCATGATTCTAGCTTCAAGCAGCAAGAGGGAGTTGGCTACCACGCTCGCGATCTTGCGGTCATGCGAGGACACCTCGAAAAGATCCCAGTCCTTCTGGGCACGGCAACGCCCTCATTGGAGAGCCTACAAAACGCCCTTAGCGGCCGCTACAAACACCTAGAGTTAGGTCAAAGAGCGGGTAATGCAGAGAAAGTACGCCAAGGGATCATAGATATTAGTAATCAACCCCTAAAGACGGGTCTTTCCCATGCGCTGCTCAATGAGATGCGTATCCATCTCGATGCTGGCAATCAGGTTTTACTCTTTCTCAACCGAAGAGGATTTGCTCCAGCGCTACTATGTCATGATTGCGGCCATCTGCATGAGTGCGATAGATGCGATGCCTTTTTCACAGTGCATCAATCTTTAGGCGAGATACGCTGTCACCATTGCGGTAATCAATACGCAATCCCAAGACAGTGTCATAACTGCGGTAGCACCATGTTAATGGGACAAGGTGTGGGCACAGAGCAACTTGCTACTGTATTGGAAAAAGAGTTTCCTAAGTACCCTGTTGTTCGTATCGATCGTGACACAACGAGCCGAAAAGGATCACTGGAGAACCACCTTAATGCGATCCATAAGGGCGAATATAAGATATTAGTTGGCACACAGATGCTAGCAAAAGGCCATCACTTCCCCGATGTCACCTTAGTCGGCTTACTGGATGTAGACGGTGCGCTATTTAGTGCAGATTTTAGAGCCCCTGAGCGCTTTGGTCAGCTCTACACCCAAGTATCTGGCCGAGCAGGTCGTGCAAGAAAGCCCGGCACAGTGCTGATGCAAACCCATCAGGCAGATAATGCCGTTTTGCGTGAGCTGATGCATAAAGGGTACGGCGAATTTGCCAGAGGCCAGCTCAATGAGCGTAAACAAGCCTTGCTCCCACCTGCCTGGAATATGTTGCTGCTGCGAGCGGAAGCGAATCAAGCTATCGATGCCGATAATTTTCTCTCCAGCGTTGCCCAGTTGCTGCCACAGGATGAGGAGTGCGAAGTCATTGGCCCTATGCCTGCTCCAATGGATAAAAAGGCAGGTAAATATCGACGCCACCTGATATTCCAGACTAAGTCTCGCCAAGCTTTGCAACAAGCTTTCGAGTTCGCACTACCTCAAATAGAGGCGTTGCCATTAGCTAAACGTTGCCGCTGGAGCATAGATAGAGATCCTCAAGATCTCCTCTAAATTTAACTCGCAGATTAAAACAGTAATGCCCTATAGAGTGTTTATATCTAAGCTTTCATTAATTTTTCATTAAAAACTGCAATAAATGTGGTTTTGATGATAGCAATTAGCCATAACAAGCGGCTAAAATGTGCGGTTATCCTAAACTCTTTTTCATCATTAGTAAGTGTCAATAAACGCCAATGAAATCACATATAGAATCTTTGCTCGCCCAAGCCCTAGACGTCCTTAAACAACAAGAGGTTATCCCTACTGATTTTGAGGCTCGCATTCAGGTCGACCGAACAAAAGATAAAACCCATGGTGATTTCGCAACGAACTTGGCCATGATGCTGACTAAGATTGCACGCAAGAATCCGAGAGAGATAGCTCAGCTCATCATAGATAGCTTGCCTGAAGATGCACAAGTATCAAAAGTTGAGATCGCAGGGCCTGGATTTATCAACTTCTTCATCGATGACAGCGCACTGGCAAACCAGCTGATGACGGCGCTCAATGATGACCGTTTAGGTATCGCACTCCCCCAAGCGCAAACAGTCGTCGTTGATTACTCTTCACCTAACCTAGCCAAAGAGATGCACGTAGGCCACCTACGTTCAACGATTATCGGTGACAGCGTCGTTCGTGCCCTAGAATTTATGGGCCACAAGGTGATCCGCCAAAACCACGTAGGTGATTGGGGTACCCAATTCGGTATGCTACTGGCCTACATGGAGGAGCTTCGCGCACAAAGTGGTGAGCAAGCTCAGATGGAACTGTCGGACCTTGAAACCTTCTACCGCGCAGCAAAAGTTCGCTTCGATGAGTCTGAAGAGTTTGCAACCCGTGCCCGTAAGCTAGTCGTCGCACTTCAATCTGGCGATGAGTACTGCAACAAACTATGGCGTGAATTTAACGACATATCTCTTAGTCACTGCCATGAAGTTTACGAGCGTCTAGGTGTTAGCCTAACCCGCGCAGATGTACGTGGTGAGAGCGCTTATAATGACGATCTTGCCCAAGTGGTTCGCGATCTTGATTCACAAGGCCTGTTATCTGAGAGTAATGGCGCTAAAGTGGTGTTTCAGGATGAATTCAAAAACAAAGAAGGTGAGCCGCTTCCTGTCATTATTCAAAAAGCTGACGGCGGTTACCTATATGCAACCAGTGATATGGCTGCAATGCGCTACCGTGCCAATGTATTAAAAGCCGACCGTGCTCTCTACTTTGTTGATCTTCGCCAAGCGCTGCACTTCCAGCAAGTATTTAAACTTGCTCGTAAAGCAAACTTTGTTGACGACAATATCAGCCTAGAGCATATGGGCTTTGGTACCATGAATGGTGACGATGGCCGTCCATTTAAAACTCGCTCAGGTGGCGTAGTTAAACTGGTCGACCTTCTATCTGAAGCAGACACTCGTGCGCTAGAGCTTGTACGCAGCAAGAATCCAGATATGGATGAAGCTGAACTAGCTAAAATCGCGAAAGTGGTTGGCATAAGCTCAGTAAAATATGCAGATCTGTCTAAAAACCGTGCTAGCGACTATATCTTCAGTTTCGAGCAGATGCTCAGTTTCGAAGGCAATACAGCTCCTTACCTCCTTTATGCCTACACCCGTGTTGCAGGTATCTTTAAGCGTGCAACCGACGTTGACTTAAGCGATGCTAAAATTCAACTAGAGCATGAGAAAGAGAAGGAGCTCGGCACTAAGCTTGCTCAATTTAATGAAGTGCTCACACGTATGGTCTCTAAAGGTCAGCCCCATGCATTGTGTGGTTACCTTTTCGAGCTTGCAGGCGCATTCTCAAGCTTCTACGAGGCTTGCCCAGTGCTTGCCGCCGATACTGAGGAGCAAAAGAAGAGCCGCCTACTACTCGCGAAACTCACAGCTAAGACGCTTAAACAAGGTCTTGGACTTCTCGGAATCGAAACCTTAGAGCGTATGTAATTTAGCGAATAACCTTGTCGATACCTAGCGTGTTAAAAGTGCTAGGTATCTAAGTTCGCGTAACAAAGCTTTCAAGCATGGACCAAAAGACGGTATAACAATTTAATGAGTAATCGCGACTACGCCAATAGAAAACCAGCTAAAGGCAGAGCCAAGTCCACACGTAGAAAAGGCAAGGCACCTGCACCTAGGCGCTTTCCTCTGCTTTTACTGCTTGTCACACTATCTCTCTTAGGTGGATTCGGCTACTTTTTATGGAGTATCAACAACAGTGCTGATACTCCTCAAGCTGTCGTGGTTGAGCAACCTAAAAAGACGGTTGTCAAAAAAGATCCCAACGATCTCCCTCCTAAACCTAAAGAGGAGTGGACCTATCAGCAGGCTCTTGAAAACAAAAAAGTTGAAGTCGATATTCCAGATGCTGAAAAAGCCAAACCAGCTCGTCCTTATCAGATGCAGTGTGGTTCATTTAGAACTCAGTCTCAGGCAGAAGAGATGAAAGCTGTCATCGCTTTTCAGGGGTTAACGGCCAATATCAGAAAAGTAAAAGGCACCACAGGCGACTGGTATAAGGTGAGTCTCGGCCCATTCGATAGAAAACGTGAAGTAGAGAGAAAGCGTCATACTCTACAAAGAGCCGGCATAAATGGCTGCATCATCCTATTCTGGGAAGGTTAAAATAATTATCAATAGTAAATAATTTATCAGTGGTGGCTATCTAAACGACTTAGATAGCCATCCATTAATCCCATCTCCGATTTCCCTTTTCTACCTCTTTTATCCTTGATATTTCACATTCCTCCCCCATATATCTAATATCACCCACTGACGAGCTTTAATCGTCAGTTTGAGAAGAGGATTCATTCGTGACCACAATCGTATCAGTTCGCCGTAACAATCAGGTCGTTATCGCTGGAGATGGCCAAGTTTCACTTGGTAACACAGTGATGAAAGGTAACGCAAAAAAAGTTCGCCGCCTTTATCATAATAAAGTCTTAGCTGGTTTTGCCGGCGGCACCGCCGATGCCTTCACCCTGTTTGAACGCTTCGAAGCCAAATTAGAGATGCATCAAGGACACTTGATGAAAGCCGCTGTTGAGATGGCGAAAGATTGGCGTAGCGACAAGATGCTTCGCAAGTTAGAAGCACTACTGGCTGTTGCCGATGACACCTGCTCATTAATCATTACAGGTAACGGTGATGTTGTTCAGCCCGAAAACGACCTTATCGCTATCGGATCTGGTGGCAACTTTGCCCAATCTGCTGCAACGGCTCTACTTGAAAATACTGAACTAACGGCCTTAGAGATAGCTGAAAAATCGCTAACTATTGCTGGTGATATCTGCGTGTTCACCAACCAGTTCAAAACCATCGAAGAATTAAATTATTAAGCATAAGCCTAGACTAAGCTTAAGCTGAAAACTGATGCAAATGCATGAGGAAAGAATATGTCTGAAATGACCCCACGTGAGATTGTCCATGAGTTAGACAGTCACATTATTGGCCAGCACAATGCAAAACGCTCAGTTGCTATCGCCCTGCGAAATCGCTGGCGCCGTATGCAACTAGACGCAGATTTCCGTCAGGAAGTCACTCCAAAAAATATCCTCATGATTGGCCCAACTGGTGTTGGTAAAACTGAGATTGCCCGTCGCTTAGCTAAGCTTGCCAGAGCGCCTTTTATCAAGGTTGAAGCGACTAAATTCACCGAAGTGGGTTATGTCGGTAAAGAGGTTGAACAGATCATTCGTGATCTTACTGATTCGGCCATCAAACTGACTCGTGAAGAGCAGATGAAGAAATGCAAATTCAGAGCTGAAGAAGCTGCTGAAGAGCGCATTCTTGATGCTCTGCTTCCAAAAGCAAAAGAGGATTGGGATAATGAAAAGCCTGATGACTCTGCAACTCGCCAAGTCTTTCGCAAGAAGCTACGTGAAGGCCAGTTAGATGACAAAGAGATCGAAATAGATGTCTCTGCACCTCAGGTAGGTATTGAGATCATGTCTCCACCTGGCATGGAGGAGATGACCAATCAACTTCAAAGCATGTTCCAAAATATGGGGCTTGGTGCCAGCAAACGTCGCAAGATGCCAATCAAAGAAGCCTACAAGCTGATGGTTGAAGAGGAAGCGGCTAAGCTCGTCAATCAAGACGATCTAAAAGAGCAGGCTATCGAACTGGTTGAACAGCATGGTATTGTCTTCTTAGATGAGATCGATAAGATCTGTAAACGAGGCGAAGCTTCAGGTCCAGATGTATCACGTGAAGGCGTTCAACGAGATCTACTGCCACTGGTTGAAGGTTGTACCGTAAATACCAAACACGGCATGGTGAAAACAGACCATATCCTATTTATCGCTTCTGGTGCGTTCCAGATGTCAAAGCCTTCGGATCTGATCCCTGAGCTACAAGGTCGACTCCCTATTCGTGTGGAGCTCGATGCATTAAGTGCCGATGACTTTAAACGTATCTTAACTGAGCCACATGCATCACTTACCGAGCAACAGATCGCACTAATGGGCACTGAAGGTGTAAAGATTGAGTTCACCGAAGATGGTATCGAAAGTATCGCTCAAGCGGCATGGCAGGTGAATGAGCGCACTGAAAATATCGGTGCACGTCGTCTACACACGGTAATGGAAAAGCTAACTGAGGAGCTCTCTTACGAGGCATCAGATAAATCAGGTAGCACTATCGTTATCGATGCTAAATACGTTAGTGATCATTTAGATAACTTGGTACAAGATGAAGATCTAAGCCGCTTTATTCTATAATTTAGCGATAAAGATGGATCACTAAGACAATGCCGGGCTAATACCAATCGGTATAAAGATGTGATCGCTCAGCGAGAGTTTAGCGCTTCTGAGGCAAGGCAACGAGTGAGGAACATAGTTATTCTACGTTTAAGCTCGTTAACACTGCATCGGATGCGCTAAGACTCGCCTGTAAGGAGTGTTTTTGGCTGCCTACTTCTGCGTTGAATGAACTCACAAGGGAAAAACCATTGTGTCATTCATTCGCCTTGAATTAGCTTGCCAAAAAAATTCTGAGTAGATCACTTTCTTATACCGATTGGTATTGATTGATATAATAGAGCTCGGCATTTTATTTTTAGCGACTTTTGGTAACCACTATGACAACCGATCCGGCTTCACCTCTGGTGACAAACCTAAAACTCAAACGTAAATCCCGCATACTCGAGATCACCTTCGACAGTGGCGATACACATCAAATCAGCTGTGAAATGCTACGAGTCTACTCACCTTCCGCAGAAGTTCATGGCCATGGTAACCCTGTATTGGTGACCCATAAGAAAAACGTCAACATAAAAGCATTAACCCCAGTAGGTAATTATGCCGTTAAGATCGTTTTCGATGATGGTCACGATACAGGGCTATTTTCATGGAAAGTACTCTATGATCTCGCCACTAATCAAGCAGATCTATGGGAGAACTACCTTGCCAGACTACGCGCAGCTAAAGCTAGCCGCGAGCCTCTTATCGATATGGCAGTTAAGTACCACACATAAAGCAGAGCGCCGACTACGTAGGCTTCGAGAAAGCAGGAAGCTGAAACCTGTTAGCCTCATAGCCTCATAGCCTAACTTTTCTCGTTGCCACGCAGTGGCATTTAAATAGCGGATACAATCCGGTATTAATCCTTCTTCTCTAATGTCAGCTCCAACACCTTACTATCACCAGCAAACCACTTCTGAACATAAATTGTCCCCATAATTGGTGCCTGACCTGGCTCAGAGACCTCTTGATAACGAACACTATTTTTTGTCTCTTTTTCATATTCAAACTTTACCGTCTTTTTTGACATATCAGCTCTCTTCCAATAAAAATTACAGCCACAATCCTGCTAAAATAACACTTTCAACGCGCACAGACTTAAGAAAAATCATGTCTAAACTCAAATTCGACGTCAACATTATCTATAGCGGCATCTTCACGAAGTGGAATGAACAGAGTGATAGTTTGCCCCGCTTAACAAAAGCCACTGTGCACGTGCCAGCAGAGGTAGATATAGAGTTTGGTTTTATCGCGCAGATTAAAAAAGCAAAAAATCAAAAGCTCAGATACTGCATCTATCACCCCGACATTCCAGATGATGATGGAGAAATACGCCCTCCCTTCGATGGTGAACTCTACGTAGAGAGCAATGATTGGAAGTTTTATATCGGAGATACTATCTGGGCACCAATACAGAATAAAACTGGCAAGTGGCGCATGACTTTAGAGTTAAAAGGAAAGGTTATCGCCGAAAAAACCTTTAAGGTTCACCTTCCAGATGAGTTACCTCACTCAGATACTAACTTGCTCAAACATGAGAATGAGAAAATAGCCTCATTTTGGAAAAAACGCGGGCTTTAAACAATAGGAACCCTAGGGTTCAACTCCATTTATTTTCCATACGAAAAAGCCCCAAGTATTTCTACTTGGGGCTTCATCTGAATATGGCGGAGGGATAGGGATTTGAACCCTAGATGGGCTATAAACCCATGCCGGTTTTCAAGACCGGTGCATTCGACCACTCTGCCATCCCTCCGAACGCCGCTGATAATAGGGATTGTTGAGGTCAATGTAAAGCCCAACTTGATTCAAATGTCTAAAAAACAGTCCATTAATGCAATAAAATGCTTAAGGGAACGTTTTTTAGTCATATCATGCCTAAAAGCAGTACTTTCAATCGGGCAAATAATTAGCCTACGGCGGGTAACAGATTAACCATCTGCAGTAACTGGACTAACATGATCAACACGCCAGCCAAGGTGACAATAATCAACCCCGCTTTACCACCCTTTACTCTATAGCCTTCAAGCTCTTGCTGTTTACGCTGAGAAGCGACCATAGCAACAGGCAGAAAGATGGCTAACACCACCAAAGCAAATGCTGCATAGCCTAATGCAGTAATAAAGCCCTGAGGATAAAACAGTGCAAAACCCAGTGGTGGTAAAAAGGTAACCCCAGCAATCTGAACCCTATGAGTTGCCGTCTTACTGCGTTTTAGAAGATCAGACAGAAAATCATACAGCCCCAAACTTACCCCAAGAAATGAAGTTGCTAAGGCAAGGTCGGCAAAAATAGAGACCGCATTAGCTATCATAGGATCATGAAGTAAACTACTAAGCGAGCTAATAAATCCATTAAGGCTCTGGCTATTCATTAGTGTGCTCTGGGTTAACACGCCTTGACTCGCCACCAGCCATAACAAGTAAATAAGCAGTGGCAGAGCCGAGCCAACAACAATGATCCATCTCAACGCCTTAGTATCTTTACCTAAGTAACGCACTATTGAGGGGATGGAGCCGTGAAAACCAAAAGAGGTAAAGATAACAGGCAGTGAAGCCAAAACTAGCCCTTGGTGTACAGGCAGTTCAACTAAGTTATTGACCGATACATGGGGTAACAGGAGAAACAACATCACAACTAACGCGACAAGCTTTAAAGAGAACAAGCTCCGATTTATGAAATCAACCGAGTGTGTTCCAATTGCAACTACAGTACCTATCAGTAACGTAAAGAGTATTGCGCCAGCCTGCATAGGTAAGTCCAGCGCAAACCAACCGGTTAACTTACTATGAATCTGCTCTCCACCACCTGCGATATATGCAGCACAAAGAGCATAAAACAGAAACATCATGGAGAAACTAGCAACAAGCTGTCCCTTACGCCCCAACAGTTTATAGGCCAAGGTATGTAAGGTTGCATCAACCGGGGCAAACTGATGAACTTCAACCATCAATAACGCTGTGTAAGCCATCAAAGACCAGATAAGCAACATGATCACACTTGCGGTGCCAAAACCTAATCCTGACGAGGCTAAAGGGAGTGCTAACATGCCCGCACCAATTGTAGTGCCAGCAATAATAAGCATGCTGCCAAAAGTTTTACTTTTATTCATCTAAGGGTTCCAAAATTGGAGTGAGAATTCGAAGCCGACGATCTAGCTCTTGTTGAAAACAACATAGCCACAATGGTGTGATTTTAGGTATGACTTAAATTTACCTTTATCTACGCCACTGTGGCTGTAGATAACTTGTCATTAAATTAGTAAATAGCACGTAAACCGCCCTGTCAGATCGCATTAATGGCGCCCGGAAACATTGAAGCATGCAACGAAGTTCCCCAGACAATCGAAGTAATCGCCTAAGATAGAGTGTCCCCTAAAAGCTGTCAATCTAGATTGCCTTATATTGATATGGCTACGGTAAAATAGCTTTACACCCTTACTATTCATTATACATACAAGGTCTTCTTTGATAGTTTATATCCACTTTGTTTAGCGATTTTCAACACAATGGAACTCCAATGAAATGGATCTCGGCGCTCAATATATTACTCATCACTCTCCTTATGGTCGGTTGTACCAGCTCTCCCACAAAACTCACTCAACATAACTCAAGCGAATATCAAACCTTTGTCAAAGTCGGTGAACAGGTTCCCGTGACTCAATTTATCGATACACAAGGGGAGAAAATAGATTTAACTCAATCCCACAATGCCAAGCTACTGATACTGTTTGCGACCTGGTGTAGCGACTCCCAACGTGCAATGAAGGCATTAAAGAGTTCAGACCTTAACCTAGATCCAAACATAGATATTATTGGCATTGGCCGCGAAGAGAGTAACGAGACTTTAGATAAGTTTGCTGATGAGTATGAGCTCAATTTTCCCCTTATCGCAGATAATGACAGAAGTATCTACGCCAAATTTGCCAACGCTGGAATACCTAGGTTTATCTTGCTAGATAAAGAGAACCAGATAGTCAAAACCATCATAGCCGAAGATGATAACCCCTTAACCCAGCTTCAATGGTAAAAGCTAAACAGTAAAGCCTTATAGTTAGACAAGAATCAAACTCAAACATAAGTTCGCTAAAACATAGAATATTAAAGGATGATATATGAATGGTGCAGGTGGAACATCTGGCGGTATAGGTCAATTTTTTATCGGGCTAATCATGATGTGCGGCGGCTTCTATATGCTGCTCAATGCCATCAAGGTAACTAGCTCTTTTGGCATGGGAAGTCGCCTTTACCACGTCTCAAATTTCGGTGGATTTAATATCACTAGCGGCATGATCATGATCCCCTTTATTTTTGGCGTCGGAATCATGTTTTACAACTACAAAAACATTCTTGGCTGGATACTCACCTTTGGCTCTCTAGTGGCCTTAATCTTTGGCGTCATCAGCTCAATCCAGTTTCGCTTTACCCATATGAGTGCCTTCGATCTCATTGTGATCTTAGTGCTGAGCATAGGCGGTTTAGGACTTTTTCTACGCTCATTTAAAGCATTAGATCAAGCCTATCCAGACAGTTCAAAACAGTAACGGCTTTTAGTGGCCAACCTGTATCGAAACTGGACAGGTTTGATTGCTAAATAGCACTCTAAAGTGGGTCTCTTTAATCGTATGGTACTGACATATAAGCACAGTACCATCAACCTCAGACTTAACTAAATTGGCTGTCACTGCCGTTTGACTTGATGCGAATGCCACTGTGGTAGAAAAGATAAGTGAAAAAACTAAAACTACTGTCTTTTGCATCATATATTTTATCATCAATCACCCTTGTATCTTGAAAAGCTCAATGAAGTTCTGCATACGGTATATTCTACCAGTAATAGCTGAACCTCTACTTAACAAGAACTTATCTCTTACTTTTCCTCGGTATACTCATTAATAATCTCAGCAAGGCGTATCATAGCTAGCTCCATTTTATGGTTCCAAGGTAGAGCAAAGGTGATCCGAAAATAGCTATCAAATGCCCCAGAAAAAGAAAACATGGCACCGGGAGCTATCGACAACTTATCCTTAATCACTCTCTCCCATAACACCTCACTAGAATAGCCCTCAGGTAACTTAAACCAGATACAGGGGCCGCCTGTTGGCTCACTGATATAAATAGAGGGGTTTAACACTGGTAATATCAAACTTTTCGTCTTCTGATGATTCAACTTCATCTGGGCTCTGAGCTTACCCAGCAAGGTTTGATATTCGCCATTAGCGAGCAGATTCGCCACCATATGTTGTAGTGCAATGCTTGGCTCTTCAGCAACAGTTTGCTTAGCAAACTGACACTGGGAAAAGGTATTAACGCACAGCAGGTAACCTAAACTGATTGAAGGTGAGATGGTGTCATAAAAATCGGCAATGCTAATCACCCTACAATTGTCAGCATCAGCGGCTAAACTTGCAATCGTCACAGGACGAGATCGGCCAAAGTAGAGCTCACCACGATCATACTCAATCAAAGTCACATCATGCTCAATAGCCCACTTAATCAAGGCTTGTTTATCAGCAACACTTAATACTCGCCCAGTAGGATCGGCAAAATTAGGATTGACTAGATACGTATCAAACCTCTGCTGTTTATAGGCCTTGGTTAATAATGCCAATTCATCTGCATAGTCTTCCTGCATCGGCACTTCAATCACGTCGGCATTAAACTGCTTTAATATCGCCTGGAAAAAAAATGATGCCGGAGACTCAACGGCAAGAGGTTTGCCAACCGCTTTAGCGGCAGTTAATGCCAGCAATAATCCCTCTTGGCGTCCATTGGTTACCAGTAACTGATCTTGATAAAACACTTGTCCAGAACGAAGCAGATGGCGGCATATCTCATACCTCAGCTCAGAGAGTCCTTCGATGGGATCTTGCATCATGAGCTTATAGGGACGCAGTTTCAGTACTTGCTTATGCAAGCGGTTTAACAGAAGTTCTTGATCGATAACGGTACTTGGAGCAGTACAGGAGAGAGGAGTAATGTCTGGGTCATTAAAGGAGTATTGCACGGCATTCGCCAGCTCCAGTTGAGCATGTACTCGGTTGATACTGTGGCCATAGTCAGGCTGTTTAGCTGACTTTTTTGATACCACAAAATAGCCTCGCTTAGGTTCAGAGTAGATCCACCCCAACTTCTCAAGCTCCATATAAGCCTGAGTCACCGTCGAAACTCCTACGCCCTTCTCTTTAGCGTAACGCCTTACAGACTCAAGCTTATTACTGCCCGCTCTATCTGAAAAGATCCCCAGCTCAATAGCTCGAATAACTTCATCAACAATTTTTAGGTATTTAAACTCAGCCATAGCGTGACGATCTGTATTGGGTTTTATAGCTATCAACTGTATCTGTTTTGATTTTAACACTCAATATAAAGTAAAAAGCAATACAGATAGTAATAAGAGATCATATAGATGAGTAGAGTAATCACTGAAACAGACCGTCTTATCATACGAGAATTTAACCTCGATGATGCAAGCGCAGTTTATCATTTTAATGCACCTAAAGAGGTCAACCGCTTCACTGGTGATGCAGGAATGTGTGAGAACATTAAAGATGCAGAGCAGATCATCCGCAATATCTGGTTAGTGGAGTATCAGAAGTTTGGCTTTGGTCGTTGGGCGGTGGTGTTAAAAGAGAGCGATGAGGTCATCGGCTTTTGCGGCTTCAAAAATGAAACCCGTATTAACGCTGTTGATATCGGCTATCGCTTTCACCCTGACTACTGGGGCAAAGGCTTTGCCACGGAATCAAATTTAGCTTGTATCGATTATGCGAAAAAGCATATGAAGCTGGACCGAGTCCTCGGGGATGTGGTTGTTGAAAATCTAGACTCTATCAAGGTACTGAAAAAGTTAGGCATGAATTACATCGGTCAATACCAAGAGGAAGGATTTACCCTTAATCGGTATGAACTCCTATTAAAGGGGAAAACTGAATGAGACATATAGAGAAGACCATGGTGGCTAGCTTTCCGAGGATAGAAACCCCTAGACTGATATTAAATGAAACTACATTAGCAGATACAGGCTCTGTATTTTCTCTATTTAGTGATCCACAGGTACTGATTTATTACGATATAGAGCAGTTTAATGAACCTGAGCAAGCGATGGAATTAATTAACTCAGACGCTAAAAAGTATAAAGATGGTCAAATGCTCAGATGGGCCGTGCGTGAAAAGTTAAGTAGCAAATATATAGGTGGCTGTGGCATCAATCGATTTGAGTTAAGTCGCCACACTGCAGTTATCGGTTATGAGTTTATCCAAGACTCATGGGGAAAAGGTTTTGCGACAGAGTCCATTCAAGCCGTGGTCGACTTTTGTTTCAGCAATCACTCTCCGCACTTTGTTAACCGCATTGAAGCTTATGTCATGCAAGGTAACCTTGCATCTGAAGCTATTCTGACAAAATTAGGCTTCGATAAAGAGGGGATTTTAAAACAACACAGCTACTGGAAAGGTCAATATCATGATTTAGCGCTATTCTCTAAATTGAAGTGTAATCACCACAACAAACAAACCAGCCAATAAAACCCCGAATACCACCATAACCAGCCATATAAAAATATGTTTTCACAAAAATGTAGCATAATATATTAGTAAAGGCGCAACAACTGAGATAATCTTGTTTAAATTAAAGTCAACATTTCGCCAAGCAATAAAGTTTGCTATACCTAATTAAAGCCTCTAAAGAGTTTGACCATTATGCAACTTTTATCCAGCATCTCAGTCGCTAAAAAATTATCGATTGCGCCCATAGTATTGGGACTTATTCTCATTATTATAACTGTAATAGGAATTAGTGCTCTCAACGGTTTAGCTAGTCGTATGCACCAGATCACTTTCGATCTTGCACCGGATACTGAACTCGCTGCGGATATCACAAGCAGCCTTTATAGGCTCAGGCTAACGGTGAAAAACTACGTAAAAACAGGTGACGATAAATGGGTATCCCAGTTCCAGACTCAAAGTAAAAACTGGCAAGCGGCACTGGATAAAGCTTTTTTGGAGATCCAAAATCCGCAACGAGTCGCCATGTTGAATGAAATTAAAAGTAACAAAGACACCTACGTCAGCACTTTTAATAATATCGTCGTTAGTAATCAACAAAAGCGAAATAAAGCGGTCACGGAAACATTAAATGCCCGAGGCCCAGAGATTGAACGCGGATTAACTAAAATAATGCAATCGGCTAATGACGATGGTGATATCCACGCTGCATTTCTTGCAGGAACAGCCATTCGTAGCCTGCTGCTAGGTAGACTTTATGTATCTAAGTTTCTTGTTGAAAACCAGCCAAGTCAGGTCGACAGGTTTAATCAAGAGCTAACAGACACCACTAAGCAGATCGACACCTTATTAGAGAGTTTACAAAACCCGACTCGCCGAACCTACGCAACAGAGGCGAAAGCTGACATTATTAGTTATACAAACATTGCTAATAACGTCTCCACTTATATCAGTACACGTAATGCAGGTATCAAGACTTTAGATACTATTGGACCTCAAGTTGCCAATCAATTAGATGAACTAAGAGCATCAATCGCTGAATCCATGAGCGCCGCCTCAGACGCTGCTAATGAATCACAGCAAACTTCATCGACACTACTCTTAACAGTCGCCTTAATTGCCATCATATTCGGATTAACCATCGCCTATATTATCTCTAGAGCAATTATCTCTAGCTTAGATTCAATGAATAAAGTCTTTGCCGATATTGCACAAGGCGAAGGCGATCTCACAAAGCGTATTCCCGTAGCAGGACAAGATGAGCTCTCACAACTTGCATCTAGCTTTAACCTCTTTGCTGAGAAGATACAGAAAACAGTCATCGAAGTGAGTAACTCCACTGAGCAACTGCAATCAGCCTCAGATGCATTAACCACTAAAGCTAAAGAGACGCAAAATGAGGTCAGCCAGCAACAATCCCAAGCCCAGTTAGCCGCCGCAGCTATGACAGAGATGTCAGCCAGTGCCTCAGAAGTAAGTAGTAGCGCTAACCAAGCAAATGATCTCTCCAGTAGCGCCTTGAGTACCGCCAGTACTGGCCGAGAAGTCGTCATAAATGCAGTAAGTAGTATGAGTGCTCTTTCAACTCAGTTAACGGATTCATCGGGGATCATCGAGAACCTTCGTAAAGACAGTGAACAGATAGGTACTGTACTTGATGTTATACGCAGTATTGCAGAACAGACTAATCTACTGGCATTGAATGCTGCGATTGAGGCGGCCCGTGCTGGTGAACAGGGACGAGGTTTTGCGGTCGTTGCAGATGAGGTTCGATCATTAGCATCAAGAACCCAGGAATCAACAGAAGAGATTCAAACCATAATCCAGACTCTACAACAGAGATCTGAAAGTGCCTTTAAAGCCATGACAGAGAGTTGTGCTAGTGCAGAATCCACCGCTGAGCTTGTGCAATCTGCCGAGCAATCTCTTGGACAAATAGCTGAGTTTATGGATGAGATCAATAACTCGATTGCCCACATATCAGATGCAGCAGGACAACAAGCGACCGTGTCTGATGAGGTCAGTCAGAATGTCAACGCAGTCTCAGAGATCTCAGCGGCAACCTACGGTCAAACCGAAGAGACCTGCCTCAGCGCAGAGGAGTTATCTATTCTTGGCGACGATCTGGCGAAAAGCGTAAGCCAATTCAAGATCAGCTAGCATTTATAAGGATGAACAAGGGTGTAGAGCTTAAAGCTCTACACCCTTTTTCTATTCTGGAGCAATAATACCAATCAGTATAAGCAAATCTGTAGGCTTTACAAAGCAGATAACCACTCCATCATCACTGGCTTTCAATTCGTCAGTTAAAGAGAACCGAATAGGATAATTGCTTAGCTTAGGTATATTCATATCAGCAGTATCAGCAGTATCAGCAGTATCAGCAGTATCAGCAGTATCAGCAGTATCAGCAGTATCAGCAGTATCAGCAGTATCAGCAGTATCAGCAGTATCAGCAGTATCAGCAGTATCAGCAGTATCAGCAGTATCAGCAGTATCAGCAGTATCAGCAGTATCAGCAGTATCAGCAGGGTATAGAAATAGAAAAGCATGCCAATAGCATGCTTCAATGGATTAAGTTAGCTCTGTCATATTTGGTGTGAGGTTTAATTTATATGCTTACTTGAATACTCAAGAGCTAAAGAACAAAGCTATCGACCATAGTAACCATGCGGCCAATTTCCGGCTTAGTGATTGTGTCATTGGCTCCTAAGGCCAACGCTTTTCCTCGGTTATCTTCACTCATCAGTGATGAGAACATAACAATCGGCATAGTCTTATAGGACGGCTTGTCTCTGAGACGCTTAAGCAGATGTAATCCATCCATTCTTGGCATCTCCACATCCGAAATAATCCCACTCACCATCTCACTGACTGAGGCACCAGCTTCCTCTGCGAGTCGCTCAAACTCCTCCAACATCTCCAACGCATCACCACCATCTTTGGCGGTGATAATGTTATAGCCTGCTGTTCGAAGGGTATTTTCTATCATCTTACGAATAAAGGCTGAGTCATCGACGATCAGTATGGTTTTAGCCTCACGCTTAGCTAGCATCTCGTCATTAATCACCACAGTCTTATCAAGGGTCACATCATATTTATCCATGCTCAGTTCAGGATTGATATCAGCGATGATCTTTTCAAAATCCAGCACCATGATAAGGTGTCCTTCACGGCGAACCACTGCAACAACGCAGTCCTGCTCCCCCGCTTCCAAAAATTGGCTGGGAGACTCAACCTGCTCCCATGAAACACGATGAATACTGCGAACACTGTCAATTAAGAAACCATTAATCATTCGATTAAAATCGGTCACTATTACAACTTTGTGCTCTAAATCGTTTTGAGTCGGGATCCCAAGCCATCCAGCAAGATCCACTAAAGGAATAAGGTTATCCCGCAGAGAGAAGACCCCCACCATATGGGATTGCGCATTTGGATAATCTGACGTATCAGGCACTCTGATAACCTCACGAACCTTGGCCACATTGATCCCATAATGGCAGACTTTATGCCCACCTCCCGCTAATGTCTTATGTAGATGAAACTCAATAATTTCAAGTTCATTGGTTCCACTTTCAGTCAGAATTTCCGATTTCTTTAATTCACTCATACTCAGTACTCAAATATGCTCAAGGCTGCTTAAGCCGGAAGGAGAAATAAATAGCTATTACTAGTATAGGAAGGGAATCGCGCTTTATGTATTTTAGTTAGTCGATAAAAATAAGGGAGATACAGATATTCAGCCCATCAGCATTCACTTGAGGCTTAATCACAGATCTTTGGCATTATTCAACCACGGGGAGTAGCAGCGCTACTTTACCTCTCGGTAGGTCTCACTCTCCCAGTCAAACTGATACTCTACCCCTTGCCATTGATAAATGGTGTGACCATTTTTTTGTATAGCACGGGCATTAGCAGGTAAGCTTTTTAAACCTGAGGCGAACTGAACACTGGTGGTGACCTGCTCTGGAGCTGAAATAACTTTAGGCACTGCGGGCTTTGTATACGTGTTGCGATAGTTATCACGATAACGATATGGATAACCCCAGTTATTACGCCAATATGGCCGATACCAAGGTCTATTCCAATAATAACTGTGATTATTCCAATAAGGCGAGCCAGTTCCTACCCCCAAACCCCAGCGCCAACCGCTACTGTAATTTGGATAATGGTTACCCCAACTACTACTCCAGCTGGGTTGCACCCAAACATTGCTGCTCCAATTGAAACGGTCATTGGCCTGCACGCTTAGGCTAGGAAGAGTCAGTAAAGCAGAGAAAACAATAACTTGCCCTAATCCAGATAATCTACTCATCTCTATTCTCCTCACACAGCTCTATAGCAACTCAACATCCATATTACTCCTATTTTCAGCAAGAAGTTATATACCAATCGGTATAAAGATGTGATCGCTCAGCGAGAGTTTAGCGCTTCTGAGGCAAGGTCATTAAATGCTCCTGCATTAATGACATTCACCACATCCATGTGGTTTGCAACGAGTGAGGAACATAGTTGTTCTACGTTTAAGCTCGTTAACACCGCATCGGATGCGCTAAAACTCGCCTGTAAGGAGTGTTTTTGGCTGCCTACTTCTGCGTTGAATTAACTCATAAGGGAATCACCATTCTGTCATTCATTCGCCTTGAATTAGTTTGCCAAAAAAAACTCTGAGTAGATCACTTTCTTATACCGATTGGTATTACCTCTGACTTATCTATTTATCGACTATTTAAAGCAGTTAAACATGTGTACTAAAAATGCTATAGTGCGCGCAATATCACATTTATAAGCAGGGTTATTTCCACATGAGTTTTAAGGATTTACGCAGTTTTATAGACCACCTAGAAAGCCAAGGTGAACTAAAGCGTATTAGCCATCCGGTCGATCCTAATCTTGAAATGACAGAGATCGCCGATCGCGTGTTACGCGCTAAAGGGCCAGCCCTGTTATTTGAAAACCCTGTAGGCAATGATATGCCTGTTTTAGCTAACCTTTTTGGTACGCCAAAACGCGTTGCTATGGCATTGGGTAAAGAGGACCCCCTCGCACTAAGAGAGGTCGGTGAGCTATTGGCTTTTCTGAAAGAACCTGAGCCACCTAGAGGGTTTAAAGACGCGATCGCTAAGATCCCCATGTTTAAGCAAGCCCTAAACATGCCACCTAAGACAGTCCGCAATCCGCCCTGCCAGCAAGTAGTCAAAACGGGAGAGGAGGTCGATCTCACTAAACTCCCCATTCAGCACTGCTGGCCTGGTGATGTCGCCCCGCTAGTGACTTGGGGATTAACCATCACTAAGGGACCTCGCCAAAAGCGCCAAAACTTAGGGATCTACCGTCAGCAGCTTCTCGGGAGAGACAAACTGATAATGCGCTGGCTCGATCACCGTGGTGGTGCATTAGATTTTAAAGATTTTAAAGAGAAACACCCAGGTGAACGCTACCCAGTCGTCGTTGCCTTAGGTTCAGATCCTGTGACCATTTTAGGCGCGGTAACTCCAGTACCAGACTCCATGAGCGAGTATGCTTTTGCAGGCCTTCTGCGCGGTGAGCGCACCGATGTCTGCAAGGCGATAAGCTGCGATTTAGAGGTACCGGCCACTAGTGAGATCATTCTCGAAGGTTATATTGACCCTGATGAGATGGCAGAAGAGGGTCCCTATGGTGATCACACGGGTTACTATAATGAGACTGACTCATTCCCTGTCTTTACCGTGACCCATATTACCCACAGAAAAGATGCCATCTACCACAGTACCTACACAGGCCGTCCACCTGATGAGCCGGCTATGCTAGGTGTCGCACTTAATGAAGTGTTCGTGCCTATCTTACGTAAGCAGTATCCAGAAATTATCGACTTTTATCTGCCACCTGAAGGTTGCTCCTACAGAATGGCCGTGATCTCCATACGTAAACAGTACCCGGGTCATGCTAAACGGGTCATGATGGGTGCTTGGTCATTCCTGCGTCAGTTTATGTACACTAAATTTATCGTCGTAGTAGATGAGGATGTGAACTGCCGAGATTGGAACGATGTCATCTGGGCCATCACCACGCGCATGGATCCTAAACGTGATACTGTAATGATAGAGAACACACCTATCGATTACCTCGATTTCGCCTCTCCGGTTGCAGGACTCGGCTCTAAGATGGGCATGGATGCAACCAATAAGTGGGAAGGTGAAACCGATCGCGAATGGGGAACACCTATCGTCATGGATCAAGCGGTAAAAGATAAAGTTGACCAGATCTGGGCCGACTTGGGCATAGATGACGCCCCTACCCTATAATTTTACCAATATAGCTATTAAACCTCCAAAGAGGGGTAAATAAAGGAAGTTAGATGAACACCATTCGTTGTCAGATAGAGAAAGTGACCCCATTTAATGATGCGGTCTACCAAATCATTCTTAAGCCTGAAACCGCTTTCCAATTTAAAGCGGGCCAATATCTTTGTGTCGTTATGGGAGAAAAGGACAAGCGTCCATTCTCTATCGCATCCGCTCCAGACTCAGAACATATCGAATTACACATAGGTGCAGCGGTTAGCGAAAGCTACCCAATGCAGGTTGTAGAGCGTATGAAGGAGTGCATGCAAAATGGTGCTTATATCGATGTTGAAGTCCCAGGCGGAGAAGCGCACCTACGCCACGAGAGTGAACGACCACGTTTGATGATCGCCGGAGGCACAGGCTTCTCCTATATCAAGAGTATTATCGAACACCAGATAGCCTTAGATCAGAAAATTCCTACCACCCTCTATTGGGGATGCCGCAATCAAGATGCCATGTACTACGAAGAGATTGCAAGGCAGTGGCATGATGCGCACCCGTGGATGCAATTTGTCCCTGTAATTGAGCAAGCTGGTGATGATTGGAAAGGAAAAGAGGCCAACCTACTGGATCAGATCCGCGCTGATTTTGTCAGCTTAAATGGATACGACATCTATATCGCAGGTCGTTTCGATATGGTCGGCGCCGCACGTGAAGTGTTCCGCTCAATTGGTGTCGAAGAGGATCACCTCTATGGTGATGCCTTTGCATTTATCAAGTAGATAAACACCGTCTATAGGAGACCTCAAACTTGTGAGTTTGAGGTCTCTTTTTAATTAGTCTATTTGGCTTATTTTATATTTAATGATTAGTGGGTAACCATAGCCTCTCTTTAGTCTACAGCCTGCGGCTCACTGAATGTGTAGGTATTTCTGCGAACCGCCGCAAGCACCTCCATATAAACATCCCTTTTTTAAAAGCTCGCAGCCGTACCTACACTATAATTCAACCTTCTCATATTTGGTCCAGACGATGATATTTCCCATCAGAGGGACCACCCAAACAGAAGTTTGGTTGTCGCTGTGAATGCGGTAGTAAAATAGCTCTTCATCGCGAATATTGTGCTTTCTTATCTCACGGTAAAAGTGCATCGCCGATGCGCTGACAACATCTGGTTTAATCAAATCTTTCTGAGTAACCTTCACATAGAAGACATCTACATTTAGGTTATCTATCTTCTCTTGATACTGCTCAAACTCACCGCGTACCTGATATTTAATCGGCGTAGTTAAACAATCCTCATCTGTAATGCAGGTTGAGGAGTAAAACTTTCCGCGATTCTCCTCTCCATAAACCAGAGATATGCCCAGATCTGCGCGCACCAACAGCTCATTCGCCACAGGGAAGTAGATATCACCGTGATAATGATGCTCAATAAACTCAGGTTCAACGGACTTTATCTTCTCTTTCTCTTCAAATACCACATGTGCTGGCAGCAGTACTCGGTTATAACGGATCCGCTTCTCCATCGCTCGGCTTAACTTCATAAACTCCTTCATGTCTAAACCAGCGGGCGTTAATCCGATCGCCGCCAGATTGATCATCTGATCACTAATACAGTGACCATCTCTATCCGTCTCGCAACTGGCGAATGAGTAATGCTCTCCATCGGTAAATGCATAAGCACTAAAGTTATCAATGCTGGTGATCTGATTAGTTTCCGGCGCAATATGTTTCTGCCACATAGAGGGATGAAGCCTATCTTCCCCATCTGGGTAGATAAGCTGTGCATTCTCATTAGTACCGCCTAAGTTCAACGGGATCTGTTTATCTGAACGCCACTTGCCTGTCTCCTGCATCACGTTGTAGCTATCACTGCTAAGCCAAGCCCATGCGATCAGTGCCAGCAACACCACTATCCCACCAAGCTTAACGATTAACGACACATCAAACAGCGCCGTTTTTATCGACTCGGCATCATTAACCGCCAACATCTTCACATGGGATTTTATCGAGATATGTAACTGATACCCTCTTCTGGCAACGGTTTTAAGTTGCACCTCAGGGTAGGGCTCAAGCTTCTTTCTAAGGGTGCTGACACATTGGGTTAGGGAGGTAGCAGCAACGACACGGTCAGGCCAGCCCACTTGCAGCAACACATCTTTATCACATATTGCATCGGGTGTTGTGAGCAGATGAGAGAGAATGGCAGATTCGGAAAAAGTGAGCCCTATTGTCGTTCGAGTCACACGATCGACAAGTTGGTTAGCTTCACAGTCTAATTCCAAATAAGGAGTAACTTTTAACAACTTACACCTCTTTATCCCCCCTTGATTCCACAAGCCATGCTCAAGCATTGATACAGAAGGAGGGTTAAATACTTATTAATACGAATAATGTTATTTTCAAGCGAAAGATACTGTGATTACTAGCGCAAATCAAACTTATCTTCACACAAGATTATGCTTATTTTCACATACGTGAGCTCACTCTCGCAAAACCCCAACAGATGATCCTATTTGCCTACACAGATACCAGAAAATCAAATAGATCACTAGGTTAGCTAACATTCAATATTATAAGCTTTTGCGTCTAAACAGCTGATAAGATACTGCCATCAATATACAGATCCACACAAGCATAGAAGCATATAACCCCTCTAACGCCCAAGAGGTTCCATTAAGCAGTGATAACCCCTCTCTCGAATCGATCGCCATCTCATTCACTGCTCGGTATAGATCCGTAGGATTCAGAGCGATCAACAGATTTAACACACTTTGATTAATGACGCTAAGCTCGGCCACCAGCACAGCCAACAGAAGCAAGTCATAAAGCAGCACAAACAGAAACCAGATAAAGAGTAAACTGCCCACTGCTCTGGCCTTCTCTGTGGCGCGCAGGCTCACCGTATACCCTACCAAGATAAAAGTAAGTGCAAGTAGGAAACTACTTAAGATGAATTGCATAAATACCAGTAAGGTCTCCATGACTGAATAAGTCTCCCCCAACAGCAACAGCAATATGCCAGTGCCGCCAAAAGCAAAAGAGATACTCACGAACATGACAACACCGTGGCCTAGCAGCTTACCTAAGATGATCTGAAATCGTGTCAGCGGATAGGAGAGCAGCAACAGCAAAGTTCCCGCTTCATCCTCTCCCACAAAAGCGTCATAACTGAGCAAAATGGCCGCCAAGGGGATAATAAATACAGACACGGTCGACAGACTCGTCATTAGGTTTGGCAACGTGGGAAGTGCCAAGGTGCCAGTTATTGCGCTACCAGCAAATGTAATGCTTAAGGATAAGACAATAAAAATAAGTGAAATAAAGCTTATCCAGCGGTTTCGAAAGCTGTCCTTAATCTCCTTGGCAGCGATAATAAACACAGGTGAATTAAGTGAAGTCATAGCTAACATGTTATGCATTTCTCATTTTCAAAAACTGACTGGAAAGACGAGTCAATATTGACTCTTTTGGCGTTATTCTCGTGGTCAGCTCCGAGCCAATATGACTGTCCATATCATGACCTATAAAGTGACGATAGATCTGGGTAAGCCCAGGCTTGCTCAGCGAAAAATCAAACTTGCCATATTGAGAGGTTAAACATCGCACCACCTGCTCCTGCTGTTCAACGTCAAAATGCAGAGCATCATCTTGATACAGGCTAAGCAAGCTTGGCTCCTGCTTAACGACTTGAGCCAAGCCGTCACACTTGAGCTCAATCTTTAGCCCACTTTGCAACCTAAGTTGATTCAGATCCCCCAAGGCTAAACGCTCACCTTTGGCCATGATCATTGCCATATCGATATGGGGCTCAATGAGTGATAGCTCGTGGGTACAGACAATCACAGCGCAGCCTGTTTTTTTCAGTTCGGCAATCTTGCCATAGAGAAATTGTGATGCCTGGGGATCTAGACCTACCGTCGGTTCATCTAACATAAGAATATCGGGCTCAGATAAAATAGCCTGAGCAAAACCCAGGCGCTGCTTCATCCCTTTAGAGTAAGTTTTCAGCTGCCTATTTTTGGCGTAACCTAGGCCAAACTCCTCAATAAGAGTGGCCACTTTGGCTTTAGTAACCCCTTTAAGCGCTGCAAAATAGGTTAAGATCTCCTCGCCGGTTAACTTATCGTAAAAACTAACGTTCTCAGGCAGATAACCCAGCCGTACACGACTCTCTCTAGATGATAAGCATTGCCCAGCCCCCATCAGCGACACTTCACCCGACTCAGGAGTGATCAGGCCTAAAATTATCTTTATTAGGGTCGACTTACCCGCCCCATTGTGGCCCAGAAGGGCCATGGTTTGCCCCTGTTCAACGCTAAAGCTTACCTGTCTCAAGGCGCTAAAATCACCAAAGTGATGGCTCACCTCATTCACACTGACAGCACTATTTCCCATAAAAAATCCCACCGAAAGAGAGGGAGTCACTCTCCACAATAGTCATATCTGACTCATCAATAAACCCTGAGCTGGCGCTAGGAGTTGATAGCGGGAAGCTGTCGATAATGCCGGTGTCTTCGACAATATCGAACTCACGTTGCGCCCACTTAAGTAACATCACTATCGGACTTCCCATCAAAAAATTCGCTTCAGGGTAGAGCCAAAACAGACGGTCCAGATTATCATTAGGCCGATAAACATCTTGCCCCACCTGCAGACCAGCCCTAGGCCAAGACTGGTAACTACTCCAATAGTTGCCACGGCCGCCATAACTCCACTCCAGCAGAGCATCTCCTACATATTTAACTTGAGACTGGTTATCGATAAATCGATTCTCAAATACTCGGTTGCCCTCGCCCCCCATCGCCATATAGATGCCGATATCATTTTGGGAAAACTGGTTATTCCAAACTAAATTGTCTCTAGCACCATAGATAAAGACGCCTTTGCCCTCACGGCCCAGCTCCACCTTTTCACTGGGATTAGACACAAGCTCCGCCTCATTAGACTCTATCAAGCAAAGACTGGTCATATTGAGCAGTACCCCAAAATCCAATGCGTGGGAAACCCGGTTATGGTGAAGGTTAATAGACTTAGAGCTCATCAGCGCATAACCCCCCTCAACATGGCGACTGACATTGCCAAACGCCTCGTCTGAGTGGGTATACATATAGTGGATGCCATATTGAAGATCTGAAAACTGATTATCAAACACCCGACTAAAACTGCCCGTTTCGAGATATATCCCATCACGAACCTTGGAGATACGATTGCCTGAAACCGATGGAGAGATAACATTAAGCAGGTAGATCCCATCACCTCTATCTAAGAAGTAGAGTTCGCCATTGCCTGTGATCGTATTTCCAGCGATGGTGATATGGCTTAAGGAGTCAGCGCTGATCCCAAAGCCATCTCCCTGAAATCGATTGTGACTAATATCGGCTCTGTCTGCGCCTTCAAGTAGCCGAATACCTGAATCTTTCTCATAATGATCATTGCCCCAGTTGCGGATGCTCAACCCCGTCACCACAACATCAGGGGCTGTAATGGTGATCGCACTCCCCTCTCCACCAGCATCGATAATGACCTCCCCTTCCATATCATTGGAGATAGAGAGCGGCTTATCGATAACAAGAGCGCCTCGATATATGCCAGGGGCTAAGATCAGTTGATCATAAGGTTGTGCCCCTTGCAGTTGAGCATTGAGTGTTTGGGGATTATCAATATAAAGAATCTCAGCTTGAATAAAGCATGAGAGCAGCAATAGACAACATCCCCCCAAATACCTCATATTTACTCTCCAGCTAACAAGCCCAATGTTATCTGCTCATATTGAAGCACTGCGCCACCAAACTCTTCAGCAAAAGCTTCTGCGCTCTCTTTTGTACTAAAGGAAGCAACTGCAGATCCCATCACAGCTTTTCGGCTCGTGCCGTATACATACCAAGCCTTAGTGGCATCAATAAAGCTCGTGTCCTGTGGATCTTCCCACTCAGTAACGCTCATATCGTGCACCATCAGGTGACTGATTTGACGTTTGTTCTCTGGCTGTAGGGCAAAATTGAACATATCCCGCGTTGAGCAGAACTTAGGTGAGAGCTCAGCACTCTTAAGCTGCAACGCCCCTTTAGGTCCTGGGTATTTAGTGATCATCATGCCACACAGATGACAGCGGCCATGCTCGCTAATTGATTGAGCAACCAACTGTTCAGGTACGCTATTTCCTTGACTGCAAGCGATAAGAGAGGGGATGAGTAAGATAAGACAGATAAGCTTTTTCATACTGGACTCAAATTAGACATTAATTAACGAAAAAGTTGATAACTCAACACCCTACCGGCACCTTGCAGGGACTAACCGATAGGAGTGTGAGTCATAATTTCAAAAGTAGCTTCTATTACTCTCCTTGCAGGGACGGCGTAATAAAACCTAGCTTCAGCTATATCGCGTACAGTTGACCCGCATAGAGGATAAACATACGCAGACACATCATGCCGGCAACGGCGCAAACACCCGACAAGTAAAAGGCTTTAGCGCTATGACTAAAGGTCTTACCCGTGGCAAAGTTCAGCAGTAGTGGACCACCGAAACCTAGGCCAACGACACCAAACCAGAACACAGCTGCCCACTGACCAGTATGGAAAGCATTAAAAGCACTTTGTGCTCCCGCATTACCTGTCATAAGCGATGTCACAATCATAAAAATAAACAGCATTTCAGCGATCATGATTGGCCACTCTGCACCATGAAGGATCTTCATATCTTGGCTATGTAGGTCTTCCTTAAACACCGATACAGCAAGCATTTTTGCCGCTGCAGCACCCGCTGAAATACCAGAGGCAATAAATAGCGCCGGCAGAACAGAGGTGTTGATGATAGGAAAACGAACCAGCGCCGAAATAAGGAAACCGGTATAAGCACAAACCGCAAGCGCCAATACTAATACGCTCACTTCACATGGGCGGCGAATACCTTTTAGCTTTTCAATCACAGGCACTAATGCCTTAAGCGCAGGTATTGAGCGGATCTCCTCTTCAAGGGCAAATAGTGCGATCACCGCCACTAACGGGATATAAACCGACAGCGCGATAACACCAATCGACATCACTGAATTTAGGTTGTAATAAACCAAAATTCGCCAGAAGAACAGCGGGTTGGTCAAATCTAATACCAGACACAACATACCTAAGCTGATGGTCACAAATGAGATTAATGCCGCCGCTTTATAAAATGGTGTGTTGGTTGTCTGCTTTTTGTAGAAGCGCAAAAACAGCGCAGTGGCTAGCGCACCACCGGAAATACCTGCAAAAAACAGATAAACAGCAATAGGCCAAGGCCAAGCGAGGCCATCAGATAGCCCCATAGTAAACTCAATATTGCCGTCCATATCTATACTCCCAGCTTAACAATTGGTATGTAACGTAAGCTCGGCTCAGTACCAAATCCAGGCTTAATACGCACAGAATCTTTTACTCGCAGTAGCTTACTGATATAGGATGTCGGATCGTTAATATCACCAAAAATCAGTGCATCGTAACGACATTTCTGCACACAAGCAGGAAGCTCGCCGATGGCAAGTTTACTGTTTAAACAGAAATCACAGTTGTCGGCGACATCGGTTTCTTTATTGATAAAACGCGCATCATATGGACAAGCCGCAATACAGTACTTACAACCTGCACACTTAGCCGCGTCCATGGTCACAATGCCTGTCTTCTCATCTCTGTGGGCCGCGCCTGTTGGGCAAACGGTGACACAAGGAGCATTCTTACACTGCTGACATGACACGCGAACAAACTTACGCTCACAACCACACTCAGTGGTTTTGCCGCAATGTGGACAAGACTGACCTTCCAATCCGCCAGAGTGCTGCTCCATCAAGAGTCTCGACTTACCCTCAGGCAAGTTATTGGCAAGGTTACAGGCCTCCTTACACTCACCACAGCCAGTACATTTATTTTGGTCAAACACCATAGCGTAATGGGGCTTGTTTGCATCTGACTCCCCCTCTTTGACCGAGCTACACCCTAAGGGGGCTAGTATCAAAGAGCTGGCTCCTAAGCACTTAAGGAACCTCCGTCTCTCTATATTTTCACTCACAGCATCCTCCATCTATCAGCTACCTTGCTGATATATTTTATTATTTAGCTTTCATCTCTTTAGGACTATGCTCAGTTTCAGCCTATGAACGATCAGCTATTTTTTGCTCTGCTTTAAAAATCGCATTATTAATTGAAGCTCGGTTAAAGCTCTGACTTTCGCTCTGTAGCAAGAGCTGCCACTGCTCAATGGCTTGCTCATATTGACCATTAAGATAGGCATGGGTCGCCTTTAATAGCCGAGATTGAAACTCAAACTTGTCCAGTGCCAAGGCCCTCGCCAGAACTAGTTCGGTATCCAGACTCATGGTTCTGTTATCCCGGTAATACATGGCGCTCGCTTTCATTCCCAACAGATCGGCAGCCTCACCACTCAAGGCAATAAGCTCATCGAGTGAGTTAATCGCCTCGGGATACATGCCACCTGCAATATAGGATTGAGCTAAATTTAATAATGCAATCTCACTCTTAGGTTGCTCGCTAACTTTGCGAGCATTTTTATTGATATCTGCTGCGATCAGATAATCGATATGTTCATCAACAACGCCTTTGTCCCACTCACCAAAACGCCCAATCTGGGCGTACAGGCTCAAACAACAAATCAAAAAAGTAATAGTCACTGCTGCCGGTATCTTGATCTCACTGAACGAGAACTTAGCTGGATGATGGGGCTCATCACCCAAAGCAGTTTCGTTAAGCAGAAGGTGAGCAGATTGGAGATGGTGTCGCCAAATGAGTGCAACAGATACACTCAAAGAGATCACAATACCGACAGCTAGACTATTCATAACAACTCTCAAAAATGACTTAACGGATAAGTGAATATGGCTTAATGAGGATTACCCTGTCCCATCATGCCGCCCATTCCCATACCACTTAGTCCCATGCCATGTGCGCCTTCACCTGGGGCTTCAACTTTTACTAGCTCCACTTCAAACACCAATGTTGAGCTCGGCGGGATAATGCCAACTTGCTTCTCGCCATAGGCAAGTGCTGCTGGGATAGCAAACTTGTACTTAGAGCCCTCATTCATCAAGGGGATCCCCTCTTGCCAACCCTCAATCACACTCATTAAAGCAAAGCGGTTTGGCTCGTTACGCTCATAAGAGTCATCAAATGGTGTACCGTCGACTAAGAAACCTTTGTAGTGCACGGTAACCACATCCTGTGGATTTGGCTTACGCCCTTCACCTTCAGAGATAACCTCATACTGCAGACCTGAAGCTGTCTCGTTAACACCATCTTTTGCTTTGTTTTCGGTAAGGTACTTATTACCAGCGGTAAGGTTTTCCAACGCAATCTTGGCCTCCGCAGCTTCTCTTGCCGTATTGAGCTGCTCGGCACGCTGGTTAAGGAAAGTTAAGATCTCTTCATCTGAAAACTGAGGTTTGTTTTTAAGGGCATCGACAACGCCTTCAATCACCAGCTCAACATCAACCTCAGCGCCGAGTTCGGTCTGGCTATAGATCTGGCCAGAGATATATTTACCCAGTGAGGCACCTATGCTGTAAGACTCTTTTTGAACATCTGAGCTGATCTCTGTGTTCGCCATAGCATTTGCAGAGATAAGCAGTGATACGCTGGTCATAACGGCTAAGGTATTTCTCTTAAATGTTTTCATTAATCTATTCTCTGAGTTATTGCTTAAATTTTTAGTCTTTGATCTGTTTATTGTTTTTATTTTGTTTTCGCTAACTTCTTACTTAGGGTTTTTCAGTCGGACGATTGGCTAAACGCCAGCCGTAGATCCCATCAGGCATCTGTCTCACGCCTGTGTAGCCAAGCTTCATCACAGCATGTGCTGCTATCTCACTGGCATTACAGAGGCGGTTGGCGCAATAAAACACCATGACTGCATCTTTGTTTGCTGGGAGCAGCTTTTTCCAATCTTTAACGTTGAAGTAGACAGCACCTGGAATAAAGCCTTCAGCCCATAACTCCAGCGTATTCACATCAAAGAAATAGACGCCTTCCTTACCCACTAAGGTCTGAGCCTCCATCATGCTGATAGTGTTGAGCTGATGCTCATAGCGATGAGCTGGTGCCATCTCAGAGCCGCCACCAGCTAAACAGCTAGCAGAGCTTGCGATTAATGTTAGGGTTACTAAGATTTGACCCAGTGCTTTTTTCATCATCTTTTCTCTCTATTGCCTCGGCACTTATTGCGGTGCAATGCATGCCGAGGCGGTTGAGTTATTCAGCTTACTTAGCTGCGTAACCTGTTCCATCTAGAATGTTTTGTGCTTGCGTAACATACGTTAGTGCAGCATCTAGACGCTTCTGGCTGTAACGGAAGCCATGCACACCCCAAGAACCATCTTTCTTAATAAGATCAACAGTCTCTTTCGCTTTCTCAGCTAGCATTAGCACCTGAGTCTTGTCTTCAGTAGACAGCTTGGTCACCTCTAATAGCTGGTCGATGCGTACAAGAGCTTGCTCAACTTGCGAGAAAACTTCTTTAACAGGAGTTTGCATCTTCATTACTTCACCGTAGATCTCTAACTGGTCTTCGTAATGTAGGCCTTTCTCTAGCTCAGACTGGAACTGGCTGTGACAACCTTTGTTCTCAACCACATCGTGATCAGAGATTGAGGTACGAGCACAAGACCACATCAAGTCAAGATAGTTACGACCCTCTTCGTTCTTCGCAACAGTCCAGCCTTTACCAGCCGCAGGACCTTGAGTACGTGGCTCACCTTCTGGTGGGTTTAGTGTCTTCAGAGTTGGGTCGACCTGAATCTTCCACATATGAGACTTACGTACTGCGTCGAAACCAGCTTGATCAGGGAACTGCAGTGCCTTGAAGTTTTCACAGCTACCCATGTTAGGCATGTGACAGCTTTGACAAGTTTGCTGATTGTGAGTATCAGAGTTTTCAGCAATCAAGGTTTGCGCTTCGTGACAGTCTTTACAGTCTTTCTTCAGCTTTGGCGTAGTGAAACCAGACTGCCAATCGCCATCTGTCACTTCGTGTGGATCGTGACATGTAGTACAACGCATGCCCTTCTCGTAGTGCACAGAGTTATACATCTGCGAACCTTCAGTACCACATGATGGACACAGTGACTTCATCTTCACACCGAAGGCGTATTCACGTTTTTCCTGTGCTTGAGGCGTGTCAGCAAGTGTTGGATCATACTGGAAGCGTTGGTGACAACGTTCACAGTTAGACTGCATGCCGCCAGTACCGCCATCTAAGTGACCACCTGCGCCATGACACTCTTCACAAGCGATACCACGAGAGATCGTGTGCTCTTGAAGCTTCTTAGGATCGCCTAATGCATCGAAGAACTCTTGCTTGTTTTGGAAGTCAAACTTGAAGGTATGGCACACTTCACAGTAAGAGCTTGCTGGTTGGAACAGCATCTCTTTTTCATACTTAGCGCCGTAAGAGCTCATTCCTTGCTGGTGAGAACCAGAACCACCGAAACCAGCTAGTGTGATTGGAAACTCAGGGATAACATCGTTAATCTTCTTAGACATCTCAGGGGTTAGCCACTCAGCCCAACCACGGGAGAACTGGTTAGCACCCGCAACCATTTTACCGGTGCCGTCGCGCAGTAGACCGTCTCTGATGTGGTAAGTACCACGTACTAGCCAGGCATCGATGAAACCGTATTTAGTACGTGGTGTACCTACGGTTGCATAGATCATGTCAGGGGTAATACCGTCTGGCAAAATAGAGGTATCTTTAGTGTTGTACATGGTCTTTTCAATGTCGTTATCCACCTCTGGGTGTTCACCAGGGAAACGAATTGTTTTAGCATGACGCGAACGCTGCCACTTCTCATATTGAGTCGCATGACATTCGGCACACTTTTCAGGACCAACAAAATTGTTTGGATAATCTAGAATTGATTTAGCACCTAAACGGTACTGAACCGCGCGAGGCGCACCAACACGCTCACTATAATTTGGGCTGTGGCCGGTATCTAAGTACTCCTCGCCACGGTCACTGATATGGTAATCACCAATCAAATTACCTGATTGCTGATACTTAAATACAGGGTGGTTTTCGAATAGATAATCAAACAACTCCTCTTCCTGAACAATATAGTCTTGCAGCGTTTTTACGCCGTTAACTTGTTGCATACCGTCGTATTCAGCCATCGCCGCTTTAGCGGTTTTTCCCATCTGAGGGATGCTGTCATATTTTCCAGCAGCGTTCGCATTGGCAATGGCACCAAAACAAAACAGCACGCTTAATGCTACCTTGTGTTTCCACCGTCTCATCATTCACTCCTACTTATATTATTTTATTTTTTCATTGTTTTTTTGCAGGCTTTTTTAAGCCCACATTTTTAAAACTAACCGTTCACCGATTGAACTAAATAACTGAGCAGGGAGTATTTTCCATATAAAAAACAGTAAAAATCTGCGCTAAAGCACACTTGAAAATTAATTAGAATCCATTAGATATAAAAACAATCTTTATCATAAAAAACAGAAACTTGAATTGCTCAACAGAGGATTTTTTAGATCTAAAAACTGTGATTTCACTTTCTTTAAAACAGCAAAAATGCACAAAAGCGGCTATGGCAGCCACTCTCAAGTTCAGCGCTATAAGGTACAAAGTAAGGTGCCAGAAGGGTTTGCTCACCATAATCACAAAGAGGTAGTGCGATTACGGCTTATAAAATGGGGGTTACTGTTTTTAGTGGTTATATGGGAAATAGTAGGAAACATTGAGATGCTAGGGGTGGAAGATAGAAAGATAGGTAAAGAGAAATAGCCTGGACATCTAGGGTAAATTGAGTTGCAGGTGATCTTAAATATTATGCATCCCCCCTCTCCAGCCTTAACTAAAGCCTAAAGAGAGGGAATCTGCTCCAACAACTATCGGTGTCTTAATTATTGGTGTCTTGATTATTTATTTTCGGTTAATGCTTTTTTGGTTAACACTAAGCCAAAAGTTCTTTGCGGACGATTGCAGCCCCAGCGCTTAGGGCATTTAGCTTATCTCTTGCCACTCGACGAGATAAAGGTGCCATACCACAGTTAGTGCAAGGGTAAAGCTTATCGGCATCGACAAACTCAAGTGCTTTTCGCAGGGTATTAGCGACCTCCTCTGGCGTTTCAATGGTATCGCTTGCCACATCAATAGCACCTACCATCACTTTTTTACCACGAATTAACTCAAGTAGCTCAATAGGCACATGGGAGTTATGACACTCTAACGAGATAATATCGATACTAGACTGTTGCAGTTTAGGAAAAACCTCTTCATATTGGCGCCACTCTGTGCCCAAGGTCTTTTTCCAATCGGTATTGGCTTTAATGCCATAGCCATAACAGATGTGTACCGCGGTTTCGCATTTAAGCCCCTCTATTGCTCGCTCTAAACAGGCAATTCCCCAGTCGTTAACCTCATCAAAAAATACATTAAACGCAGGCTCATCAAACTGGATGATATCCACCCCAGCTGCTTCTAACTCTTTGGCTTCTTGATTAAGAATTTTGGCGAACTCCCAAGCGAGTTGCTCACGGCTTTGATAATGATCGTCATACAGCGTATCAATCATGGTCATTGGACCTGGCAAAGCCCATTTAATCGGTTGCTTGGTTTGCTGACGTAAAAACTTAGCATCTTCAACAAAGACAGGCTTTTGACGAGAGATAGGCCCGACAATCGTCGGTACGCTGGCGTCATAGCGATCACGGATCCTAACGGTTTTACGATTCTCAAAGTCGACACCACTTAAATGTTCAATAAAGGTTGTGACAAAGTGCTGCCGTGTTTGCTCGCCATCACTGACAATATCAACGCCAGATTGCTGCTGCTCTTGCAGCGACACACGCAGCGCATCGTGTTTGCCATCAATCAATGCCTCACCCTCTAATTTCCAAGGTGACCAAAGTGTTTCAGGTTGTGCCAGCCAAGAGGGCTTAGGCAAACTGCCTGCTGTAGAGGTAGGTAATAATGTTTTCATAATCAATGCTGCTATATATTGGAGTTAATTAAAGAGCGCAATTAGCAGACCAATGCTCAAGCACGCTCTGATATGGCTTAATAAAGTGCTCTTCAGCAAATTTGCCCTGCTCAATCGCCAACTGACCACGTTCAGCACGGTCATAAACAATTTGAGTGATTGAATGATCTTGGTTGTTCAAATTTGGTTGGTAACACTTACCCGCAACCGCATTGGCATTATAGATCTCAGGTCGGTAGACCTTCTGGAACGTCTCCATCGTACTAATGGTGCTTATCAGCTCAAGATTACTGTAGTCATTAAGCAGATCACCAAAGAAATAGAAAGCCAAAGGCGCAACACTATTTGGTGGCATAAAGTAGCGCACCTGCAAGCCCATCTTTTTAAAGTATTGCTCTGTCAACGAAGATTCATTTGGTTGGTATTCGACACCCAAAACAGGGTGTTGATTTTCGGTGCGATAATAGGTTTTATTATCTGACACGCTTAAGCATATAACCGGTAACTTTTTAAAGTGTTTTTTATAAGCATTCGAATTAACGAAATATTTAAAGAGCTTGCCATGTAGATCGCCAAAATCAGCTGGGATACTGAATTGTTGTTGGTCTTTATTATGATCCAACAACAAGATGCTAAAATCATAATCTCGAACATAAGAGGAGAAATTATTACCAACAATACCCTCAATACGTTCGTTGGTTTTATTATCAATAATATTAGTTTTCAATATTTCAATTGACGGAAAAGCCTCGCCATCACCTTCAACATCCATATCAACTGAGACGATTTCAAGCTCGACCGAGTAACGGTCAGCAGCAGGGTTATCCCAATGGGCTAAGGCGTTAAAACTGTTATCTATCATCTTCAAAGCATTGCGCAAGTTCGCTTGACGGCTCTCGCCTCTAGCTAAGTTAGCAAAGTTGGTTGTGATACGTGTACTGTCTGAAGGGTGGTAATTTTCATCGAGACAAATGCTCTTAATTGTAAAAGTAAAATCGTTATTCATCGTGATCGGGTATCCCTATATCCTTTACTATTTCTCAGTCAGTTGTCTCACTGGCATTACTGATGTGCGCCTATCATTTCATCTAGCGCCAACATCTGAGTGTTAGTTATACCGAGTCCCTACCAAGATTAATAACGCTTTAAATTCACCTGCAACATGAGGGATATTCATGTTGTATTACTTTGAAAATCAAAGCCGGAGTCAGTTATATTAGCTGGCCTGATGCGTTCACAATTTAATTTAGCTTAATACCTATTTGATTCATATCGCGTCATCATCCGCAAGTTATATTAAGAGATAAATTAAATGAGTGAATTGCTGTTATTGATTTTATACTGCGCACTGCTAGGCAGCATCGTAGGTTTTTTGGCTGGCCTGTTAGGCATTGGCGGCGGACTCATTATTGTCCCAGTGCTAAGTGCTATTTTACTTCACTTTGAGGTGTTACCACCTGAACAAGTCGTCGTTGCAGCCATTGCCACCTCATTAGCGTCGATACTTTTTACCTCTACATCTTCGGCAATAGCACATCATAAAAATGGCAATGTACCATGGGAAATCGCCCCTTGGATCATGACCGGAGTCGGCCTAGGCGCGCTTATTAGTGGTTTTATGGCGGCACTTTTACCCGAGCAGATTGTTCGCTTAGTGTTTGCGGTATGCGTGCTACTGATTGCGCTAAAGATGTTTTACAGCAGTACTAAAACTGACACCGCAACAACACGTAAAATGCCCAATAAAGGCCTGCTCACCCTTTTCACCACGATTACAGGCGGCTTATCTGCCATGATAGGCATTGGTGGCGGCGCACTCTTGGTGCCCTTGTTAACGTATTTCTCAATCGATATGAAAAAAGCCATTGGCTGCGCGTCAGCCTGCGGCATTGTTATCGCACTCTTTGGTTCAATTGGTTATATCAGCTCTGGCAGCGCGCATTTCTCACTAGCAGATGGCTTTGCAGGATTTGTCTATTTACCGGCGTTATTAGGCATAGTGTGCACCTCTTGGTTTACCGCGCCATTAGGTGCTAAAGCCACCGCGCATTTACCCGTGCCATTAATCAAAAAGATCTTCGCTGGATTATTACTAGCCATCGCCGTCAACATGTATTTTGGCTAAGGCTTTCTTAGGTGATAATCAGACAAGCTTGCCTGATAACCCTGTGCTACCAGTGAACACCTCTCGCTAGCAGCCTGCTTTGCAAGCTTCGTATAATCTTTAACATCGTAAGCATTATGTAAGGTGCTTTTTGCCTTATGACTCCATTAGGTTCGATATTGGCTTATCAATTTCGCCAGCTTCTGCCGTCAGTAGGGAATAAGTTCTGATATCCCCTTTCCGCTGAGCAAGCATTGCTTGCTCAAGCTTGGCAAAATACTGCTTTTTAAGTTTCTTAGCGGGATCTCGTTTAAATATTGAAAACACAGGCTATCTCCATTCACTCTGTCGTTTGGTATATTGCTTAGACTATCGCTTAGGTTGTCCGATTAGACTGGCGATTGCTAAAACACTTACCGGACGATTGACTTTATGGATAGCTATACGTTGAAAAGACAGAAAAGGATTTACTGAATAATTAATTAGTCAAATTTGTTAAACCAGCCATGATTAATCAACACACATAAGGCACATCGAACTACTCTACTACAACAGTGGTAATACGACTTTTGCTAAATAGAGTTCCAAATTCATGAGTGTAATTATGGAATTAGATTACAAGGAGCGGCATAACCACCTCCTACTTCTACCAATAACTAAAGCTTAGTAGGAGGAGCCACGTTCAACCTATAAATGCACCATTTATTGTAGGTGGCCTGATTTATTTTGTTGGGGGATAGCGTGGGAAGCGCCAAAAGCTAAAATTAACTATTGACGCCATAGCCTCTTGTTATACGTTTTTGTACCAGTTCAACAATTTAATTGCTGACAAAGCCTCACTACTTACCTTCAAATGTTTAAATGATGCTTCGTTTTCAGCAGCATTGCCAGACATTCGAAATCGCTCGTTTAGCAGCAGTACTAGCTCCTCAGACATTGCTCTCAACTCGTTTTCAGATGCATTTTCTAGACGCAATTTGTTCTTTAGCACTAGCGCCTGTAGGAAAGAACCACATGTTGCTCTTTTGTTTTGAAATGACGCTTTTTGCCATTCAAGTCCATTCGTCAACTGCAAGGTCCCGCCAACCTGCCAATTTCCTGCATCTAGGTTTACTGCTTTTTCATTAGAGATGGTGAGAGCTAACTCTTCAAATTGAACGCTTTCTTTTGAGCAGCTAGCTATCAACAGTGTGAGAAATAATATTCTAAAATTCATAGTCAATCCTTTGAAAATGTATAACGCTCCACTCAGCGGGAGCAACTTGGTTAGCTAAAGTTCGCGAGGTTCGAGCGCAGCCAACTGTTTTTTGTGCGCGTTTACAGCCTTGTTAGGAATTGTATACCATTTCGTACTCACAGTTAGTTGAACTTGTAACACTAAAACCTAACCTCTCATAAAGGCTTTTTGCAGGATTACTCTTTAAAACACTTAAGCCTACAGATAAATCATTGGTTAGAGCTTGCTGACACAAATCGAGTATGATTTTACTCCCAATACCCAAACCTTGGTAATTAGGATGTATCTGAACTTGATAGATATACCACTGCGAATTACTGGCGGTATAACTCGCCTTAAACAAACCTGCTTTAACTCCATTTACAAGTATAATCTTGGCATCAGAAAAATTAAACTTGATACGAAAGAGGTGCTCTTTATCACTAATATCAACACCGTTCTGCGATAAATAATCATCCATAGTTAGACGGCGTAATTGCAATAAATATTCTAAATCGCTTTCTTTTGCTTTGCGCAAAGTGTAACCCATAAGGAACCAATGCCTCCGTGCTAGTTTAGATGCCTAATGAATTTATAAAATTTATAAAGCCAGCCACAATAAATCAATAACATATCGCTACCTTAGCAAGCTTTCAACTTAGACTGTCATTGAAGCGGTCAACTTGCTGACACCACTGCAACTTAACCTGCTTACGAATGATAAATAGGGCTATTTCATACGAAAATACTGAACGATGGACAGAGCTGGTTAACTCATGTTATCCAAGAGGATTGAGCAGAGTGAAAGTAGTTTTCAATAAAGCAAGCCTGAAATAAAGCAAGCCAGTCATAATTAATCAATAACATAGGGGCTCTACTGTAGATGTCAATGTTCTAGCGACCATGAAAACTTGTCATATCTTCTGAAGCAGGCTTTGAGGCTGATATTTGATTGAAAGTAGCGACTTTCAGTGGTGAAATGATGAAATCTGAATGTGAAGAACTAACCCACGCTATTTGTCATGGGTTATTTAATGGGTGAGGTTATTTTTAAGCGTTAATCAGCTTGAAAGTGCAGACAACTTTTTGAGAAATGCCGTCGACGTTTTTGAAGATGCTCACAATAGCGAGTTAACGATTGTGTTTCCCCTACTGGGCCGTGAAACAGTTCGCCAAACTCTGAGGTCAGTTTTATCCAGTTGTCTGATGAAATATTCAACTTCATCAGTATCTTTGTGCTCTTAGCAGAGATAGAACCTCTCTTGTCATCACGGATAATTCTACCGGTTTCATCAACTAACTCTAGGTAATCCTTCAGTGCGAAGTTTATTCCCTTGGGCTGATTGAGCCGCTCATCTCCAATAAAAGGGAGTAGCTTACTGGGTTGCTCTCCTTTCAACGCAGCATTAACTCTAAGTTGTATACTGGTGTGGTCTGAATTCTCAAGTGTATCAACCATTTTGGCTCGAATAGGGTTGAGTTCAACATAGGCCATACAGGCCAGCACCGCCGCTTCATCAAGCAAGGCTTGACTCTTAAATCGTCCTTCCCAGAAATGGCCTGTGCAATTATCTTCGATATTAGCTTTTCTTGCTATCGGCTCATTAAGGCACCGCATAAACCAACTGATATCACACAATCTTGAGCGGTAAGTGGCAATAAGGTGTTTTAATTTAGCCACTTGATACTCTTCTATCACTTCACCTTTTACAAACTTTTGGCCCAACCCTGTGCCGTTAAAGCATCGGTGCCACTGCTCAACAACCTCTCTGTCACTCCAATTGTTCGCTGACTCAATATCAATCCTCAAAGTAAATCAAGCCAGCCATTATTAATCAATAACATAACTGCTCTACTGTAGATATTCAATGCTCTAGATAGCATGAAAGCTTATCGAATCTTCTGAAGCAGGCTTTGAGGCTGATATATGATTGAAAGTAGAACTTTCAGTGGTGAAATGATGAAATTTGAATGTGAAGAACCACCTCACGCTATTTGTCATGGGTTATTGAATGGGTGAGGTTATTTTTAAGCGTTAATCTGCTTGAAAGTGCTGGCAGCTTTTTGAGAAGTGCCGTCGACGTTTTTGAAGATGCTCACAATAGCGAGTTAACGATTGTGTTTCCCCTACTGGGCCGTGAAACAGTTCGCCAAACTCTGAGGTCAGTTTTATCCAGTTGTCTGATGAAATATTCAACTTCATCAGTATCTTTGTGCTCTTAGCAGAGATAGAACCTCTCTTGTCATCACGGATAATTCTACCGGTTTCATCAACTAACTCTAGGTAATCCTTCAGTGCGAAGTTTATTCCCTTGGGCTGATTGAGCCGCTCATCTCCAATAAAAGGGAGTAGCTTACTGGGTTGCTCTCCTTTCAACGCAGCATTAACTCTAAGTTGTATACTGGTGTGGTCTGAATTCTCAAGTGTATCAACCATTTTGGCTCGAATAGGGTTGAGTTCAACATAGGCCATACAGGCCAGCACCGCCGCTTCATCAAGCAAGGCTTGACTCTTAAATCGTCCTTCCCAGAAATGGCCTGTGCAATTATCTTCGATATTGGCTTTTCTTGCTATCGGCTCATTAAGGCACCGCATAAACCAACTGATATCACACAATCTTGAGCGGTAAGTGGCAATAAGGTGTTTTAATTTAGCCACTTGATACTCTTCTATCACTTCACCTTTTACAAACTTTTGGCTCAACCCTGTGCCGTTAAAGCATCGGTGCCACTGCTCAACAACCTCTCTGTCACTCCAATTGTTCGCTGACTCAATATCAATCCTCAATACCAGATGCAAATGGTTACTCATCACCGCGTAGGCTGCTACATCTATTGCAAAAATATCAGCAAGACTGAGTATCTGTTCTTCTATCCATTCACGCCTATGTTCGTAAGATTTCCCAGTATAATCATCAACTCCCGTTAGGAAGGCGCGACGAACTGTTCTACTCCATGCATGGTAATAGGGAGTGTCTTCAATACTGATCTGGGTTCTTCTGGGACGAGGCATGGTTAACTCCTACTGATTACCGATAACTAAAGCTTAGTAGGAGGGGTGGCATTTACGCAATTAACTATGCCTGTCCATAATTATTTTTCCTACCAATAACCAAATTTTAGTAAAAGGATGAAAAATGCATCATTTATTGTGGGTGGCCTGATTTATTTTCCTGGGACGAGGCATGGTTAACTCCTACTTTTTACCGATAACTAAAGCTTAGTAGGAGGTGTGGAATTTACGCAATTAACTATGCCTGTCCATAATTATTAGGATTCGTGATTGCAGCCAAAAGCCTACTACACATTGCAGAGCAGCAAAAAGTAGCGCAAAAAAGCCAAGATCTGACCAGCCCAACAACGTGCCAATCGTATTTACACCATTTTCCATTTAATTTCTCACAATTTAATAATATGGATAACGCCTGCAATAAGGTGTGCCTAACCGAAACAGCAAAGCGCACTGAACTTCGAACCAAAACCGCCGAGTGTAACGCATCACCTTGATTGCTTTGTTACATTTATGACTCACTTTGTAACGCTGCATACAACGCCACAATTATACGTCGAAGTATAACGGTAAGAGGTGCAAGTAAATCCACCTGCACTTGAGCAAACTGCTTATTTCCATGAAACATATTACATCGAACAGAATAAATTAAATCTAAGACTGCTCCAACTTTTACTACGTGATCTGTAGAATTAAGCCTTGTCACTAATTCATTGTCCTCTTCAATCTGACGTTCTCCATAAGGCATACTCAGCTTGATATAAAACTCATGATTACTGATACGTTCGATTAGGTTCTGTAGGCACACTCTACAACCTTGTTCAGTAGTTATAATCTGATAAAGACTTTCATAACCAATAAACTGAGGTGCATATTCTGTTGCCCCTCTTCGATCTGGGAAGTGGTTATTCAGAACAACTTCTTCTCTTCTAGCCAGCTCGAAAGTAGCCTCTGCGTATAATTTGTTATATAACGTAAACAGTGAAAATGCTTTATTAAAATAATCTGACAATTGTTGACCATTGTAATTATCCGCTTTTTCTATCCATTCATTGTAAAAGTCATGTACATGTGGATGTAATGCCATTTTTCCTACCTTATTATGATTATCTAAATAAATGTAACAGCTTATTAAACAGCAGCACCGATAACCTTGTTATCACTGCTGCATTTTTAAAAATTATTGATGCAGCTTGATAATGTTCTGCGACAAACTGTAAATCATTGTTTTAAAACAATATTAGAACAGCCAGAACATTAACCATACAGCATTATGTGCTTTTTATAGCCACTAAATTGGTGATGACCTCGGTGTAATACTGCACTCGTAGATAACACCACTTCCCCATCGGAGTTGCCGAAATACGGAAATGAAAATGCCGTGGAACCATCATGGATGATGCTTCAGGCTTGGGGGGACATGGATGTCCCATCTGAGCCGTTAGGTGATTTTTATTGAAGTATGAGGCTTGTATCTAATGCATGTAACTCCGCTGGGGCGTCATGGTGGATGCAAGGAGGATGAGGACGAGCAGTCCTCCTTGCCCGGGTGTGGGATGGAATCCCACGACTTTAGTCAGGCGCAGCCTGATACATCCAAATTGTGGGACGCAGTCCCATGATGCTGGCCGTTAGACGCAGTCTAACCATCCGACCTCATCACCAAAATTTAAATCGATATCAAATCAGATATCAAACCTCTCATAGTGGTACCAAGCCGTAACTTGCCCAAACAGCGGAATAGTCCACACCGCTGTCTTATGATCTTGATGAACGCGGATGAAATAGAGTTCTTTATCCTTAAAGTCGCGCTTTCTCAAATCACGATAAAAACGCACCGCTGAGTCATTGAGTTTATCGGGCTTGATCAGGTCTTTCTGCTCAACCTTAACCTGAAAAATGTCCACCTTAAGGTCATCTATCATGCCGGAATACTGCTTAAACTTACCGCGAACCTTGTACTTAATCGGCGTGGTTAAACAGTCTTGATCGGTGATGCAGGTTGAGGAGTAAAACTCACCGGTATCGGCAGAGTCATAGATCAACGACATATTGATATCGGCGCGGATCAGCAGCTCATCTTTAACGGGAAAATACACATCTGCTTGGTAGTTATGCTCTAAGTAAGCGCCGCTGGTGTTGCTGCTTTCAGGCAGCATGACACGGTTATAGCGAATGCGTTGCTCCATGGCACTCGATAGCTCAACAAACTTCTTTAAGTTGAGTTCAGCAGGCTCTGAGTCAACCGAGGTCAGATTGATTAAGCCCTTACCCGCGCACTGCTCTTTGTTATCACCAGGGCACAGTGCCATGGAGTAGTTGGCACCATCGGTTGCTGCAAAGGCGCTGAAGTCTTCATAACAGGTCAAAAAGTCATTGTCTGGCTGTAGGTGTTTTTCCCACATAAATGGGTGCAGGTGCGGCGCATCATCTTTATAGAGCAGCTTACCACTGCCCTTTAAACTGCCCACTTGTAGCTCAAAATTGTCTTGGGCGCTCCAGCGAGATAGGTTTTGCTTTATCTTATGGTAGTCACTGAAATACCAAGCCAAAACCAGTAGCAATAAGGCGATCACAATGCCTGAGATTTTAACCAGCAGTGATACATCGAAAAAAGCGGCGCGCATGGACTCGGCGTCATTCACCGCCAAGAGTTTTACGTGAGATTGGGTCGAAATATGCAACTGATAGCCACGGCGCGCGATGGTTTTTAGTTGCACCTCACGGTAAGGGTCGAGCTTTTTACGCAGGGTACTAATACATTGGGTTAACGAGGTAACAGCAACGACGCGATCGGGCCAGCCAGCACTGAGCAGCTCCTCTTTGGAGCAGACAGGATTTGAAGAGAGTAGAAGGCGATGCAGCACCGCAGACTCAGAGAAGGTTAAAATAACCCGCTTACCACTTACGTGGTCAACTAACTGATTCGCTTCAGTATCGAACTCCAAATAAGGAGTGATTTTTAACACAATTAACCTCTACTTGTATTCTTTGGCATCATCGATGTATTTAGGTTTCAGGCTGGCGAATTCTACAGCTAAGTACTTAAACAGAATGTGATTATTGACGCAAAATGGCCGCTATTGTGCGACCAATCATCGCCACTGTTCACAGATTGAAAATTAAATAACATTACCTATTTGGTAGTAGATATCTTATAGCTCAATCGCCATGCTCAGCTTGAGTAGACTTAAAGTGGCTTGCCCTTAAAAATTCGGTGTGAAATAAACGTCAAAACAACAATCCACAGCAGAAACAGCAGGTACATTGCCGATAATCCCCAATCGGTGCTGACTATCATGGCTAAGCTGTTTGCCCCCTCGCCCTCAATGGCGACTAAATTAATCGCGCGGTAGAGATCCGTTGGGCTCATGGCGATCAACACGTTGATCAATAGTTGATTAGCAAAAGAGAAGTCCGATACCAGCAGGGTCAAAAGTAACAGGTCGTAAATAAGCACAAACAGAAACCAGAGCAGCAGTAAGCAGCCAATCGCCTTAGCTTTTTCGGTGCACTTTAAACTCACTATGTAGCTCAGCAGAATAAAGGTCAGCGCCAGCAAATTGCTGCTTAATAAAAACTGAGCAAACGCCATCACAAGCTCACCACTATGGTACTGCTCACCGACCAGTAACAGCAGTGCGGCAGTTAGGCCAAATGCAAAGCCTGTGGCGACTAACATCACAGTGATATGACCGAGTAGTTTTCCGAAAATAATCTGTGACCGCGTCAGTGGGTAAGATAGAAGCAGCAGCAAGGTCCCCGACTCCTCTTCGCCGACAAAACTGTCGTAACAGAGTAAAATCGCCGCCAGTGGAATGATAAATACCGAAATGGTCGACAGGCTACTCATCAGGCTATCAAGCTCAGGCAGATATAGACTCCCAGTGACGGCACTGCCAGCAAAACTGACACTTAACGACAGCAGTAGAAACATACAGCCCATAAAGGCTAGCCAGCGATTTCGAGAACTATCACAGATCTCTTTATAGGCAATAATAAAAATTGGGGATCTTGGTCTATATATATTCATTCTATAACTGCTCTGCATGGGAGTGGTTCTCTTGTCCCATTAATTCATGGTAAATATCTTCGAGTCTTGGCTCTTTGATCTCGAAATCAAAAATTTGGCACTGTGAAACTAGATGTTGGATCAGCTCGGCTTTTTGCTCGCCGCGAAAATGCAGCAAACCGTCTCGATAAAACTGCTGCAGATATGCATTGCCACTGACTTGTTTTGTGAGGCCGCTAAAATTGATTGTGGTGTGCAGTGGGCTGGCACTTCTCAACTCATAACAGGAGCCCAGCGCAAGACGCCTGCCTTTAGACATGATCAAGGCGCGATCCAGTTGGGACTCGACCAAAGAGAGTTCATGGGTGGAGATCACCACGGCGCAGCCCGCGTATTTAAGTTGATTAATCTTGCCATAGAGAAACTGTGATGCTTGAGGATCCAGCCCAACAGTGGGTTCATCGAGTAGCAAGATATTAGGCTCAGACAGAATAGCCTGCGCCACTCCAAGGCGTTGCTTCATCCCTTTCGAGTAGGTCTTTAACTGCCGATGCTGGGCGTATTCGAGGCCAAACTCTTCGATAAGCGATGTAACACGCGAGCGGCTGACTCCTTTTAATGCGGCGAAATAGCTCAGCACCTCAAGGCCAGTCAGCTTGTTATAGAAACTGACATCTTCAGGCAGGTAGCCCAAATTGACCTTACGCTTACCCTTGGCAGATGCGGCGTTCTGCCCCATCACTTTCACTGTGCCAGATGTGGGCGAAATCAGGCCTAAGATGATCTTTATCAGGCTAGACTTGCCTGCACCATTATGGCCAAGTAACGCCATAGTTTGGCCTGCAGCGACCTCAAAACTGACGCCATCAAGCGCGGGAAAATCGCGATATTTAAGGCTAACATCGGTGAGCTTTATCGGAGTATCTAGCATTTAGTTCTCAACCCTACAGCTATGGTTAACCCCATATTTTTAATGATATTCATCAGTTTTGTACTCTGTCGGAACTGACATTGTTAAGTAGAGGAAAACTATCGACGATGCCCGTTGGCTCACCGATATCAAATTGGCTTTGCACCCAGCGCAGCAGGGCTACAACGGGGCTATTCATTAAGAAGCGCGCCTCAGGATAGAGCCAAAACAACTTGTCTAAACTGTCATTAGGTCGATATGGTTTGTCGGCGATACCATCATGATTGCTATCCCAGCCCATATAGCCACTCCAGAAGTTTCCCTTGCCTTGATGGCTCCACTCCAACAGCGCATCACCGACGTATTTGACTTGAATTTGGTTATTAACAAACTGATTGCCGTAGACCTTATTTCCCTCTCCGCCCATGGCCATATAGATGCCGATATCACTGGTGGAAAACAGGTTATGGGTCACTTCGTTATCGCGAGCGCCGTAGATAAAGATCCCTTTACCTTCGTTACCTAGCTCGGCGGCCCCTTGTGGATTATGGGCCAAGGATACTTGGTTATTGTTGACGATAGAGTGCTTGCTAATGTTGAGTAGCACACCAAAATCAATCGCATTAGAGACCTGATTATGGTGCAGGTTAACAAACTCTGAACTCATGATGGCATAACCGCCATCGACACTGTCGACCTCGTTGCCATAGGCTTCATCATGCTTGGTGTACATGTAGTGAATCCCATATTGGGCCGAGTGAAAGCGGTTATCGAATACTTGGCTGTTGGTGCTGGTTTCTAGGTAAACCCCATCTCTCACATCTGAAATTTGGTTGTCATGGATGACTGAAACATCAACCCCTTTAAGGTAAACCCCATCGCCTCTATCGAGCTTATAAAGGGCATTATTGCCAGCGATAATATTGTTGTTCACGATTATATGCTTGCTGTTTTCGGCGTAGATGCCAAAGCCATCACCTTGCAGACGACTCGATTCGATATGCACTCGCTCAGCCTGCTCATGGATGAATACGCCAGCATCAAGCTCATACAGATCGCCTCCCCAGTTTTGGATAGTGAGGTTTTTAAGGCTAACACCTGAGCTAAAAACAGCGATGGCGCGACCACGGCCTTGGGCATCAATAATGGCACTGCCCTCACCAGTTAGCGTGATAGGCTGATGGATCTCAAAGTGGCCAAGGTATTCACCATCGAGCAAAAGAACAGTATCTCCCGCCTTCACTGTTTCCAGTTGCAACTTAAGGCTTTCGGTGTCCGAGACTGAGTAGGTCGCCGCCATGGTCAGCGGATTGATAAAGAGCGTCAGCCAAGCGCTAAGACAGAGCCCTTTGGTCGCCGTTTTCAAACCATTAGCGACCTGCTTTAATGCAAAATTATTCATGGACTTCTTCATGCTCGGTCAATCAACTTGCAAAACTACTCACCAGCCAACAGCGCAATATCAATCTGTTCATAGGAGAAAACAGCGCCACCAAACTCTGTGGCAAACTTGACCGCATCATCTTGGCGCTTAAAGCTGGCCACCGCAGGTCCCATGACCGCCTTTTTGCTCGTGCCGTAGACATACCAAGCTTGAGTTGCATCGATAAAGGCATTGTCTGTTGGGGCTGCCCAATCCGTGACAGCAAGATCATGGACAAATAGGGCTTCAATTTGGCGCTTGTTTTCAGCTTGCAGGGCAAAGTTAAACATGTCGCGAGTCGAACAGAACTTAGGTACTATCGACTGTCCCTTGAGATGGACTTGCCCTTTGGGGCCAGGGTATTTGGTGATCATCATGCCGCACAGGTGGCAACGGTCATGTTCATGAATGGCCTCGGCCGACAGCGGCTTTGCATCTATGGCGCTGTCGCTGCAGGCAGCGAGCAAAGGTAGTAGGAATAACAAACAGAACAGCTTTTTCATTTTCTCTCCGAAATGCTTTCAGACTAGCCCTTTAATTGCCTTGCAGGGGCGGTGTATTAAAGGGCTAGCTTACTCACTGTGTATTGAGCCTTTGGTCACTCACTCCTAGCTGCTAAGCTTGCACTTGAACAAGCTTGGAAGTGGGCGACCGCATACTCGCTACTCTCTTTGGTAAAATGACTCGAGATACTTATTAGGTGGGGAGTGCTAATAAGTTCACGAAACCATTTCACTAGATAGCGTTTAACTGGCCTGCGTAAATCACAAACATACGCAAGCACATCATGCCAACTACTGCACACATACCAGACATGTAGAAGGCTTTAGCTGAATGGCTAAAGGCTTTACCTGTGGCAAAGTTAAGCAGTAATGGACCAACAAAACCGATACCCACAACACCAATCCAGAACACGTTCGCCCATACGCCGGTATGGAAACCAGCGAATGCAGCTTGTGCACCTGCATTACCTGTAGCCAAAGACATGATAATCATGAACAGGAACAGAGCTTCAGCTGCCATTACTGGCCATTCAATGGCGTGTAATGTGTGCATGTCTTTGCTGTGTAGGTCTTCTTTGAATACTGATACTGCAATCATTTTTGCAGCAGCGGCACCAGCAGAAAGACCAGACGCAACAAATAGCGCTGGCAATACCGAGGTATTGATAATTGGGAAGCGGATTAAGGCTGAGATCAAGAAGCCGGTATAAGCACACACTGACATAGCAAGTACCAGTACTAGCTTTTCAGATGGCGCGCGAATAACGCGTAACTTGTCGATAATTGGCAGTAAAAAGTGCAGTGGTTTGAATGCCTTAATCTCTTCTTCAAACGCGAACAGTGTTACTAAGGCAACCAAAGGAATGTATGCATTTAGGACAAGAACACCCACTGACATGACGGAGTTTAGGTTGTAGAACACCAGAATTCGCCAGAAGAACAGAGGGTTCGTCAAGTCGATAACTAGACACAACATACCCAGTGCAATCGTTACCAGTGAAACCAAAGACGCCGCCTTTAAAAAAGGCGTATTTTCAGTTTGTTTTTTGTAGAAACGAATAAACAGGGCAACCGATAGCGCGCCACCTGAGATACCAGCAAAGAAGAGGTAAACCGCAATTGGCCAAGGCCAAGCGATGCCCTGTGACAGGCCCATGGTAAATTCAATATTACCGTCCATGACTATACTCCTAACTTCACAATAGGGATGTAACGCAAGCTTGGCTCAGTACCGAAGCCCGGCTTAATACGTACTGAATCCTTAACTGCCAATAACTTACTCACATATGAAGTTGGATCGTTTGCATCGCCAAAGATTAGTGCATCGTAACGGCACTGCTGCACACAAGCAGGTAGCTCACCAATGGCAAGTTTGCTGTTTAAGCAGAAGTCGCAGTTATCAGCCACATCAGTCTCTTTGTTGATGAAACGTGCATCGTATGGGCAAGCACCGATACAATACTTACAGCCCGCACATTTAGCTGCGTCCATGGTCACAATGCCAGTCTTCTCATCGCGATGTGCAGCGCCTGTTGGGCAAACTGTGACGCATGGTGCGTTCTTACATTGCTGACATGAAACCCGTACAAACTTACGCTGACAGCCACAATCACCGGTTTTACCACAGTGTGGACATGGTTGACCTTCAACGGCGCTTGATTGCTCCTCCATTAGCAGTCGAGATTTACCTTCTGGCAAGTGATTCGCCTTATTACAGGCTTCCTTACACTCACCACACCCGACGCACTTGTTCTGGTCGAAAACCATCACATAATGCGGCTTGTTGGTATCTTCCTTTTCTTTGACCGAGCTACACCCAACAAGCGGTGTTAATATCAAAGAGCTGGCTCCTAGACCTTTAAGGAACCTCCGTCTCTCTAGATTTTCACTCACAGCATCCTCCGATTATCGGTGTTAAACCGACACGTTATTTTTTTAATTTTATATTTTTGACTAGTAGTTAATTAAGGTATGAATTAGCAACTACAGATTTAACTTGGGATTAGTTTTTTCTTAGACTTATCAATTGCAAAATAGATAGCGTCACGATTAAAGGATTGGACTTTATTGGTTAAAACAATATTCCAGTTATTAATCGCCTTTTGATAATTACCTTTAAGGTAAGCATCATTAGCAATTAATAATCGAGTATTAAGTTCTTCATGATGTAGAGTTAGCGCCCTCGCAATCACTAAAGAGGTGTCCATGGTGATAACACGATCATCACGGTAATACATGGATGTTGCTTTAAGCCCCAAGGCTTGTGCGTTTTCGCTGTCGATTGTAAGCAGTTGTTCTAAGATTCCGAGCGCATCCTTATACATGCCGCCATCGATATATGACTGGGCAAGCCCTAATAACACTAGTGGATCACCAGGGTTTTCTTCGGCTAGCTTTTGACCTTTATTAATGTCTGCGACCAAAAGATAATCAATGTTGTAATCAACTTTAGCTGAATCTAAATATTGATAACTCCCAATGAGTAAATAAAGTGAGACAGAAGCACAGATAAAAAATAAGCCAATTACTCCAAGGTGGTAACTGTTATTTTTTTCAACGTTTTTAGATTCGATATTAATATTAGAGCCAAAGAAATGCCCAACCTCCTTTTCGAGCTCAGCTAGATCATCGCCATACATAAGGTGATGACAAAGGATCCAGCCTAACGAAAGCAATAGGATAATTGAGATACTAATAAGCAATGTATTCATCTTGGCTCTATATCAATAATTAATATCAAATTTACTTGTGTGGATTGGCGCCCATAGAGCCGCCCATCATGCCACCCATGCCCATTCCCGACAGTCCCATGCCGTGAGCGCCCTCGCCTGGTTCCTCAACCTTGACCAGTTCCACTTCGAAAACCAAAGTAGAATGAGGCTGAATCATGCCAACGACACGTTCACCGTAAGCAAGTGCAGGTGGAATGGTTAACTTAAACTTTGACCCTTGAGGCATTAAAGCAAGTGCTTCTTGCCAGCCTTCAATAACGGTAATTAGAGAGAAGCGGTTAGGTTCGTTACGCTCATAAGTGCTGTCAAACTCAGTGCCATCAATCAAGGTGCCTTTGTAGTGCACGGTTACGACATCATTGCCAGCTGGCATGGCGCCCTTACCCATGGTGATCACTTCATATTGCAGACCTGATTCAGTCTGTTTTACATCACTGTTTTTAGCGTTTTCAGCCATGAAAGCTTCACCTGCAGCTATGTTCTTAGCCGTCAGTGCATCTAACTTGACCTGTTTAGCCGCATTGAGCGTTTCAGCGCGTTGATTAAGGTAGGTAACAACCTCCTCTTTAGACATTTTTGTTTCATCTTTTAATGCATCGAGTAGACCGTTTACCACTTGCTCCATATCAACTTCAGCGCCTAACTGAGATTGGCCATATACCTGACTAGAGATATGGTGACCAAATGATGCGCCTATACTGTACGACTCCTTTTCAACGTCAGTGGTCAAATCGCTATTAGCAAAACACGACACAGATACTGATAGGGTTAGACAAGACACAACGGCCAAGACACTTTTTTTAAGCTTTTTCATACAATCAATCTCACTAAAAAATAAATTTACATAATCCGTTATGGCTTTTCTGTTACTCGATTAGCTAAACGCCAGCCATATATTCCATCTGGCATCTGACGAACACCGGTATACCCCAGCTTCATCACATGTCGAGCAGCAATTTCACTGGCATTACAAAGACGGTTTGCACAGTAGAAGATCATCTGTGCATCTTTGTTTTTTGGCAGTAAGTCTTTCCAATTTTTTACGTTGAAATAAACAGCGCCTGGAATGAATCCTTCAGCCCATAACTCCAATGTATTGACGTCGAAGAAGTAGACTCCCTCTTTGCCCACTAAGGTTTGTGCTTCCATCATGGTGATCGTATTCAGCGGCTCATCATAATATTTAGCAGGGCCCATCTCTTGGCCACCACCGGCATAACTGACCGCCGATAGCATGGATAACAAGATGGTGAAAACGACACTTCCCAGTACTCTATTCATAGTTTCTCTCTTAATTACCTCAACCTAGGCGCACCTAAGTTGAGGTCGGTATTAACTCAATTACATTTTTGCTGCGCTGTAACCAACACCGTCTAGAATGTTTTGAGCTTGGGTAACATAAGTTAGGGCTGCGTCTAGACGCTTCTGGCTGTAACGGAAGCCATGAACACCCCATGAACCATCTTTCTTAATTAGTTCGATAGTCTCTTGCGCTTTCTCAGCTAGCATTAGGACTTCTGTCTTGTTTGCAGTAGACAGCTTAGTCACTTCTAGTAGCTTATCGATGCGTACAAGTGCTTGTTCAACTTGGCTGTAAACCTCTTTAACAGGGGTTTGCATCTTCATCACTTCGCCGTAGATCTCCATCTGGTCGTCGTAATGTAGACCAGCTTCTAACTCAGACTGGAATGGGCTGTGACAACCTTTGTTATCCACTACGTCTTTGTCTGAAATCGCTGTACGAGCACATGACCACATTAAGTCTAAGTAGTTGTGACCCTCTTCGTTCTTAGCAACTGTCCAACCTTTAACGCCAGAATCACGTGGCTGACCAGCAGGTGGGTTTAGTGTCTTACGCTCAGGGTCGATATCAATCTTCCACATGTGTGAACGACGCACCGCATCGAAACCTGCGCTATCTGGGAACTGAATCGCAGCGAAGTTTTCACAACTACCCATGTTAGGCATGTGACAGCTTTGACAAGTTTGCTTGCTGTGAGTATCTGTATTGTCAGCAATCGTTGCTTGCGCTTCGTGACAGTCAACACAATCTTTCTTCAGCATTGGCTTAGAGAAACCAGATAGGAAATCGCCATCAGTTACTTCATGTGGATCGTGACAAGTTGTACAACGCATGCCTTTCTCGTAGTGAGATGAAGCAAACATTTGCGAGCCTTCAGTACCACAAGATGGACAAGCAGACTTCATATATACACCGAATGCATATTCCATCTTCTCTTGTGCTTGCTCTGTATCGGCTAGCTCATCAACGAAGAAGAAACGCTGGTGACAACGTTCACAGTTTGACTGCATGCCGCCAGTACCACCGTCTAAGTGACCACCCGCGCCATGACACTCTTCACAAGCGATACCTTTAGAGATAGTGTGCTCTTGTAGCTTCTTAGCATCACCAAGTGCATCGAAGAACTCTTGCTGGTTTTGGAAGTCGAACTTGTAGGTATGGCACATCTCACAGTAAGAGCTACCAGGTTGGAATAGCATCTCTTTTTCATACTTAGCGCCGTATGAAGTCATGCCCCACTGGTGTGAACCTGTGTCGCCAAACTCTTCAAGTGTGACTGGGAACTCTGGAATTGCTTTATTAATCTTCTTCGCCATCTCTGGCGTTAACCATTCTGCCCAACCACGTGAGAACTGGTTACCACCAGCTACCATTTTACCGGTGCCTTCTGATAGTAAACCGTCACGAACGTGGTAAGTACCGCGTACTAACCATGAATCTAGGAAGCCGTACTTAGTACGTGGGGTACCGATAATGGCGTAAACATCGTTTGCACGAACACCGTCTGGAAGCATAGACGCTTCACTGCCGTATAGTGGTGCATTTAAGTCACCGTTTGGTACTTCTTTATCGGTAATTTCACTTGGGAAACGCACTACGTTAGCGTGACGCGAACGTTGCCACTTCTCATATTGAGTCGCATGACACTCGGCACACTTTTCAGGACCGACGAAGTTGTTTGGGAAATCTAATGTAGATTTAGCACCTAGGCGGTACTGAACTGCACTTGGACGACCTACACGCTTACTGTATGCCTGACTTCCACCAGTATCTAGGTACTCTTCACCACGGTCACTAATATGATAGTCACCGATTAAGTTACCCTCTTCTTGATATTTGAACATTGGATGGTTTTGAAATAAGAAATCAAATAACTCATCTTCTTGAACAATATAATCATGCAGCGATTTAACACCAGTCGCTTTTTCTGTACCTGCGTAGTTTGCAATTGCATTCTTAGCAGATGCACCCATTTCTGGAATGCTATTGTATTTATCACCAGCAGCACTAGCGTTACCTATTGCGCCGAAACAAAGCAGCACACTTGCGGCCGCTTTAAGTTTCCAACTTTTCATCATCACTCCTAGTTATAACCTAGTTATAGTATTTTTTTCATCATTCAACTAAGGCACTCTCTTGTTTAGCTGAACAACTTAACAATTGAGTTGCAGCTATTTTCCACATCTTTTTTTACGAAAAACATGCGTCACAGCAAGAAATGAGACCTAGAAAAACACAGAGAGTAAAAAATTACTAAAAACAGATTAAATACAATAGGATATAGAGAGTTTTAAGCCATGTTTTTCACTTGTGACTCGGTTTTTTGATATCTAAAAGGTTATAAAAAAGAGCCGTTAACATCTGAAAAGATATCAGGAGGAGGGGGAAGTTTGATAAAGGATAGAGAGGTCACAAAACACTTTACTAATATAACCTACCCTAGGCCACAGCAAGGTTAATGCAGTTTATCTTGAATAAAGTTAAATAGATTAAAAGCTGTTTAATATTATCAATCAATAATATTAAATAGCTATTATCAAAATAAATAGAACAGTACTTACATTAATTAATAGCAACCTAATTAATACAGAATGATATTTGCACAAGCACTTTTTTAAAGCATAGAGATTTTAATAAAATGATCCCAGAACTAGGACTTATTTTCCTCATTATTAGCACTGTGTCTGCCTTGCTACTGTCATTTATTCCGCTCTATGCTGCTTATACTAAAAATAGTTACCTGTTTAGCTATGTAAAAACCCTGACCGCATTAATGACTATCACCATTTGTGCCTCTATTTTATGTCTATTAGCATCCTTTCTAATGGATGACTTCTCGGTGGCTTATGTTGCCAACCACTCAAATACTCAATTAGCCACTCTCTATAAGGTCGCCGCAGTATGGGGAAGCCATGAAGGTTCGATGCTATTTTGGATGGTCTCAATCGCTATTTGGGGTTGCATCATAGTATTCTCTCCTCGCTACCAAGACAGGCTTTTTATTGGCCGTATGATCGCCATTTTGGCCTTTGTAATAGCTGGCTTTAATCTGTTTATGCTGTTCACCTCTAATCCATTTGCTCGCTTACTGCCAAACTTTCCGATAGAGGGGCGCGACCTTAACCCAATTTTGCAAGACATAGGACTCATCTTTCATCCCCCTATGTTGTTCTTAGGCTATGTGGGACTCACCATCACCTTTGCGGCTGCAATTGCGGCACTACTTGGGGGCAAGTTTACTCAGCAACATGCAAGCTACCTTCGCCCTTGGGTGTTAATGGCCTGGGTATTTCTAACGGGTGGTAATGCTTTTGGTTCTTGGTGGGCTTATAACGAGCTAGGCTGGGGCGGTTGGTGGTTCTGGGATCCTGTTGAAAACGCTTCATTCATTCCTTGGTTGGTTGCAACGGCGCTGCTTCACAGCGTGGTATTAAGTCAGCAACGAAGTAGCTTTAGGGTGACAACATTACTCTTGTGTCTGCTCGCTTTCTCGTTAAGTTTGCTGGGTACCTTCTTAGTGCGATCTGGCATTGTGCAATCAGTACACGCCTTTGCTTCAGACCCAACCCGTGGTATGTCCATTCTGTTCCTACTTGGGGTATTTGTATGCGGCGCGTTAACCCTGTTTGCTCTCAAGGCTAACCTGATTAAATCTAAATCAGAGTTTGCGCTACTGTCGCGCGATACTGTGATACTGCTTGGTAATATCGTATTGGTGGTGGCCGCTATCTCGGTATTACTTGGCACCTTCTACCCACTGCTATTTGAACTGCTTAATTTAGGCACCTTGTCGGTGGGCGCGCCCTATTTCAATAGCATTTTTGTGCCACTCACCTTTGTAGCGGTATTACTGATGGGCGCCGCACCACTGATAAAATGGCAACAACAATCACTTAATTGTTTATACCCACTTGCAGCCTTATTCGCACTCGCAGCCACTATTGGTGTATTGGTGGCAATGCAAACCCGTGACGGCTTTAACCCTTGGGTATGGCTTGGCGCAACGGCGGCGAGCTGGGTGTTCTTCACCTTAGGCTACTTGGTATTTAGCTTACGCTCACAAGGCGCTGCTGCCATCACTAAAAAAGTAGCCATGATGATTGCTCACTTTGGTGTGGCCATTACCATTATTGGTGCAACGGCGGTGTCTAACTTTGAAACCCAGGAGCTGCTTAGAATGGGGCCAGGGCAAGGCAAGGTAGTCGCTGGCTACACCTTTGTTTATGAAGATACTGCCGATGTCGACACTAAGAGCTATACCGCGATTCAGGCCAATATCCGCGTGACTGATGTTGATGACAACTTCGTGGGTTATATCACCCCGCAAAGGCAAACCTTTAAGACCAATGCGATGGAGGTCTCTAAGGCTGGCATTATGCGCAACTTAGTGCGTGACCTGTATGTATCGAGCGGCCAGCAACTTAGTGACACTGAATATCTAGTACGTATTAGCCATAAACCTTTGGCATGCTGGATCTGGATTGGTGGGTTGATGATGATGCTAGGCGGCACAATTGCTGCTTTTTCAGCCCTATACAACCTAGGTCGCCAACCAGTCACAGCGAAGTCATGCTCCTCACAGGCTATACCTAAATTTACCGAGGAGTTAGCGTGAACAGAGCCATCCTAAATATGAGCAAACTAAGCGTTTGGTTAACAGTCATTTTACTGTTTAGTACCAGCCTAACGGCGAGTGCTGTGACAGATAAAATCGATTACACCCATGATCAGATCCGTGACCTAGGTTTTGAAATAGCTCATGAGCTGCGCTGTCCCATGTCGGTAAATCAAAACCTGTTTGACTCAGGTGCCCCAATTGCCAGCGAGCTTAAGGGGCAGATTTTTCTGATGTTGGAACAGGGCGAATCTAAGCAGGCTATCATTGACTTTTTGGTACAGCGTTACGGCGAAAAAATCAGATATCAACCTAGCTTATCTATGGCAACTGCTGCGCTTTGGTTTGGCCCAATTCTTTTGCTTTTCGGCATTATCGGTTTTGCAGCCCTATTGATCCGAGAACAGCGTAAACATCAAGACACTAATGGTAATACCTATGAATAAAACACATCTACTAAGCTGGCTATTTGTTGTCTCATCTCTGCTGATGCCAGCCCAAGCTCAAGTCGCCTCCAACAAGGTTTACAACACAGGAAAGGCCATTGAGAAGCCCTTGATAATGTCTCGCTTTATTGAGATGAGCTCAGCCAGAGAGGTTCCAGATGTGAACTTCAAGGACACACAAGGGGGCTCGATACAGCTAAAGGAGTTCAAAGGTAAGCTCGTAATGGTCAATCTGTGGGCCACTTGGTGCGCTCCCTGTATTAAAGAGATCCCACAGATGGAGAATATCCGTCAAGTAAACAAAGACAACAAACTAGTGGTGGTGCCTATCTCGATTGATGAAGAGAGCGATAAGGTACAGGCTTTCTTAGAACGGCATAACTTTGGCCACTACAAGACTTGGTTAGATCCTAATAAAGATATTGACCGTGTTATGCCTGCTGATGTTGTTCCAGCCACCTATTTCTTCGATGGTTCGGGGAACTTAGTCGGCTTCTTGCGGGGTTATCTGGACTGGGGTGATAAAGAGGTACAGCCCTATCTGGAAAAACTTATCGCAAAATATGCCCATAGATAACCATAAGCACCAATACGTGACATCCTTCCGGATGTCACAAATTTTATAGCAACAATCATTGTTGTAGATAGAGCGTTATGCACCTTTTAAATTGCTCCCGTCCGGCTCGTTCCCCCTTTTGTCGGACGGTTTTTTTACTCTACTTCACGATACTCTAAAATATCTCCAGGCTGACACTTAAGGTAACCGCAGATACTCGCCAGTGTTTCAAAACGCACCCCTTTCACCTTGCCCCGCTTTAACAAAGAGAGGTTCGCCTCGGTAATGCCTATGGCCTTAGCCAGCTCTTTAGAGCTCACCTTACGCACGGCCATCATGACATCTAAATTAACGATTATTTCCATAACATCACCTAGATAAACTCTCTGTTTTCTTCTTCAATCTCTTTCGCCGCTTTGAGTAGATAGGCAATAACCAACATCAATAGGATGGTAGTGATATCACCAAAGTCGATAGGAAGCTCAATACTGGTGTGCTCAAAAATGGATCTATGGTAATAGCCTGTCACCAATATCTGCGCGATATCGAGTACAAGATCAAACACCTTTAGCCAGATTAACCAGAGGTAACAGGTCATAGATTCACGACCAAAAAACTGACCCTGCTGATAATAACCAAGCAACTTCTGTAGCCAATACACGCCAATAAATAGGGTGATAAACAGTGGTGTTTGAATCGCTAACAATACGCCTCTGCTCGCTCTTTCATCGTGCCAGAGCTCAAGAAAAAGATGGCTAGTTGAGAAGCGAAGCTCCCCCTCCACTAAGTAGCTATAACCTAAGTAGATCACCACCACGGCAGTGGCAATTAAGACCAGCACTCTAAACAAGCCGCTTATCTTCATCAATTTTTGCATATTAGGGTTCATCGTTTTCCATTCCTGACCTTTAACAGAGCTTGATTATATCAGACAGAAACATTTAGTCGTAACTTAATATTTAATTATCGTTTTACAATAATTATTTTATGTAATAGGCTAATAAACAACTTCAGCCTAAGCCCCGTTTATCGAAACAAGATTAGGTTTACGCTATCAATTGCAACTCAAAGGATGTAAGCATGCTAACGAAAAAGATATTACCGACCCTGCTATGGACTGCGATTGCAGGCAGTTTAGTACTCACAGGTTGCTCTCAGACCCAAGCACCCACAACACTTGCCAAGCAGGTTCAACAAGCTCAGCTGATCCCTCTCGAATCCTTCTTTGATGAGCAAGATATCAGCAAGCTGTCCGCTTCAAGAGATGGCAAGTGGTTAGCTTTTTTTAAGGAGTATCAGGGTGCTAGCAATATCTACCTCATGCCAGCAGGAGGGGAGCTCAGTGAGGCTTTTGCCATCACCACATCAAAAGATCCCATTAATAGTTTTCGCTGGTCAACCGAAGCTAATGAGATCTTCTTCCTCAGAGATACAGCGGGTAATGAAAATACTCAGGTATACAGGCTCACCCTTGATACCACTCAAGCTAAACCTGTCCCAAGCGTGACAGCACTGACTCACAATAGTGGGGTGGTCTACAACATACTCAAACAGCCTAAAGAGAATCCCAACACTCTGGTGTTAATGTCTAATCAGGATAATCCACAGCAACGAGATATCTATCGTCTTGAGCTCGATTCCGGCAAGATCACCAATATTTTTGCTAACACCTACGGCTTTTCGCAAGTTGAGGTAAATAAGCAGGGGCGGCCTATGTTGGGAACCAGTAGTAATCCCGACAATACTAGCGATCTTTATGCCAATATTGATGGGAAATGGACCAGCCTAATTAAGACCCAGTTCGGTGAAAGCATCAATATTTTGAGTTTTGATGAGACAAGTAAACAGGCCTATATCAGTGCAGATATCGATGGTCGAGACAAGCAGGAACTGCTGCGCCTGAATATGACCAGTGGCAAACTGACCACTGTGCATAAAGATCCTAACAATGAATCTGATGTCTATGAGGTAATTTTTAATGATAAAGGTGAGCCGTTAGCTGTCTCCTATTACGGTGGACGCCTGCGTACTTACCCACTGGACAGCACCTTCGCCCAGCGGTGGCAACAGATTAACGATCAGTTTAAACAAGATGTCGAGATCACCATCACCGACAGAAACGAGAAAACTGGCCTATGGCAACTCCATGTCGCCAGCGATGTGGATATGGGCAGTGACTACCGATACACAGTAGAGACTGGTGAAGTCAGCTTACTGTTAAAGCAGGAGCCTATTATCAAACCTGAGCTATTATCAAAGCGTCAATCTATCTCCTATCAAGCGAGAGATGGCGTCACGATTCAAGCTTACCTCACGCTGCCTAAGGGACAAACTGGCGATCTCCCCACTATTATTCTGCCCCACGGTGGCCCTTGGGCTAGAGACTATTGGACCTTAAGCTCTGGCTATTTCAACCCCATTGCCCAACTGCTGGCAAATCGCGGCTATGCCGTGCTGCAACCAAACTTTCGTGCATCTACAGGCTTTGGTAAGCGTTTCCTTAACTTAGGTAACAAAAACTGGGGAACTGGTAGCATGCAGAACGATCTCACCGACGGGGCTCACTACCTAATCGAACAGGGGATCGCCGATAAACAGCGTCTTGGGATCATGGGAGCCTCTTATGGCGGTTATGCAGCACTGGCTGGAGCGACATTCACACCGGATCTATACCAAGCGGTGATCTCCTATGTCGGGCCCTCAAGCTTAATTACCCTACTTGAGTCATTCCCACCTCACTTCCGCCCCTATTTAGGCCAATTCTACAGCGCGGTAGGCGATCCGGAGATAGCGTCTGACAGAGTCGATATGCTGGCACGCTCTCCCATTAACTTCGTCGATAACATCAAGGCGCCCTTGATGTTAGTTCAAGGCGCTAACGACCCAAGAGTCACGCAACTTGAGTCCGATAATATCGCCAGAGTCATGAACAAACAGCAGCTACCCGTCGAATATATTCTGGCGAAAGATGAGGGCCATGGTTTTCGTAAACGCGATAATAAACTCGCCTATATTCTGGCCATGGAGCAGTTTTTTGCCAAGCACTTAGGGGGACGAGTTGATAATCGAGTCACGCCGTCACTTGCCACACATCTAGATACACTCAAGGTTGATGTGAGTCGCTTGTAATTCCAATCAGTATAAATATCACTTCCTCAGGCCTAGGTTTTAATTCCTAGGCCTTTTCCTTTAATCCACATCCCACATCCAACGTTTCAGCAGAGGCGTTAACACTAAGGTCAGCGCCGCTCCGGCAAAGGCGATCCACATGATATCGGTATAAAGCAGAGTAAAGCTTTGGTGTTGGGTTAGTCCCAGCTGCTCAGCCGAGCTGTTTCCCGCAAGAAGGGCTGCGATATACTCAGCAATTGCCGAGCCTAAAAACCACAACCCCATCATCAAGCCAACTATTTTACCCGCCGATAGTTTAGTTATCATCGACAAGCCAATGGGAGAGATACATAACTCCCCCGTTGTGTGCAATAAGTAAGCAAGTACTAACCAACCCATAGCAACCTGCTGATCACCTTTAGAAAACGCCAGCCCCATAACCAAAGCTAAGAATCCTAATCCCACCTGTAGCAAGCCTAAGGCAAACTTCATCGGCGTACTTGGGGCTACTCCTTTTTGAATCATCCACTGCCAGCTTTTAGCAAATAATGGCGCCAGTAAAATAATAAAGATCGCATTGAGTGACTGGAACATGGGCGCTGGGATCTCAACCCCAAATAACACCCTATCGGTAACGCGATCGGCGAACAGGTTCATTGAGCTTCCCGATTGCAAAAAACAGAGAAAGAAAACCGTCGACATCATCACTAGGCTAACTGCAGCATAGAGTTTCTGCCTCACCTCAAGTGAAACCTCTTGGATGCAGTACCAAACCAGCCATACAGCGATAGCCACAAAACTAAAACCTAGCAAGCCGCCCACCACCTGATGATCGCCAATCACCAAGGCCACCAGCATAACCATCACAATGGCAAAAGCATAGATAAGGTGCTCTCGGGTAAAACGCCACCAAAGTGATTCGGTCAACATCTGCTTGTCAGGCGTTTCAGCAAAGCCCTTAAGGTGCTTCTGACCTCCAAGAAAAACCACTAGCCCCAGTAACATACCAAAGCCTGCTAAGCCAAAACCGTATGACCATCCATACTGAGTGCCTACATAACCGCACACAATAGAAGAGAGCGCAGCGCCGATATTAATACCCATATAAAACAGAGTAAATCCGGCATCTTTTCTAGGATCGTTTCTATCATAAAGCTTACCCACTATGGTCGAGATGTTAGGTTTTAAGAAGCCAACTCCCACTATGATGAAAGAGAGCGACAGGTAAAACATCGATAATCCAGTACTCTCGACTTTGTTACCTAGATCATCGATATAAGCAGCTTGCCCCTCAAAAGCCATACCGAAGTGGCCTAGACAGAGCAAGATGGCGCCAAAGGTCACCGCTCGCTTACCACCCAGGTACCGATCCGCCAGCACTCCACCCACTAAAGGCAAGGCGTAAACCAGCGCGAAGTAGTTACCGAATATATTGGCCGCTTCAAGATCACTAAACAGGAAGTGATCTGTCAGATAGAAGATAAGCAGAGCCTTTAAGCCATAAAAACTAAAGCGCTCCCACATCTCGGTAAAAAAGCACACATAAAGCCCCTTAGGGTGGGCTAAGTTTGCCTCTCCTAAGGTCTGGTCCACCGTATCTGCTTCGGTTAATTCCACCCTGGTTTCCATGACAGCTTCTTCTTTTAATTTTTTGTCTTATTAGGCTATACCTAAGGCTTACCGCTCAACTTGAAGCTAAGGTGAAAGCTTAAGTAAGAGTTGGTGAAGCTTGGTGAAAGCCGTTGCAGTTTAGTGAAGTCGAGGTAAAGTAGGGTTAACAAGCTAACGCAGTGAAAAAGAGTAGGAGAGAAATATCAACTACCGCTACCAATTTGCCGATCTCGATCTCAATACCCAATTGGGTACTTTAGTTCGCAATAAGACCCAAGAGGTGAAGCTACCTTGGCTAAGCTACCGCCTATTGTGCGTGTTATGCGAATCAGCACCAGGGATCGTCAGCCAACAGGAGTTGATTGAGCGGATCTGGCCTGAGATAGTAGTGGGGGATGAAACCTTAAAGCAGAGAATTAAGCTTCTGCGCCGTGTATTAGATGACAACGCGGCAGATCCAACCTACATAGAGGCGATCCGTGGTCGAGGTTACCGTCTTATCCCCCATGTAGAGATAACGGCGATTCCAGATCCCAGCCTCTCGGTTAAGCTTAACCTTGCCACCGATACTCATGTGGCCCCAGCAAATGGCAGCAGCTATCCCCTTTATTGGAAAGTCACCTCTCTCACTCTAGCCTTTGTGGTGATTATTCTTGCTTGTATCGCCCTGCTCTACTCTTCAAGCCGCACTATTCCACAGCCGGTTTCACAAACTTTAGCCGCTAAGATTGCCAGTGGCTTCGATAATGAACTCTATGAGAATGGACTGGATTACTACCATAGGTACAGAGAGGAGGATAACAAGCTTGCCATAGAGCTGTTTAACTCCGCCATCGAGATCAATCCCAATATGGCCCGAGCCTATGCAGGGCTATCAGATGCCTATAGTCAGGGAATATTTCAGTTTAATGGCCCCTCCGACTGGCAACAACTGGCGATCGATGCCGCTTACAAGGCGATTGCACTGGATCCCAATCTGGCACAAGGCTATAAATCTCTGGGTCTGGCCTACTACAATCGAGGCTGGTTAACCAAGGCGATATCTGCCAACTTAAAGGCAGTACAGAAACGTAAAAATTACAACGAGGCCATGTCAAACCTCGGCTTTATCTACCGAGAGATGGGGCAACTTAAACAAGCGCTTCACTGGATAGACAAGGCGCTAGAGGCTGACCCAAGTAACAGTGTCAGCATGCTACATAAAGCGCAGATTCTCTTTGCTCTCGCACAATATCCGCAGGCCAACATCTGGCTAGAAAAAGCACTGCAGCTTCAGCCGGACTCTCTACTGGCCAATAACACTCAGGGGCAGAGTTTGCTACAACAGGGGCTATTTCTCCAAGCTAAAGCCCACTATCAGGAGTTAATTGCACGTTACCCAAAGCAGTTAGTGTTTATCGAGGGACTCGCCAATGCTCTGCTCTATTTAGGTGAAGAGGAGCAGGCAAGAGAGTTGGCAAAACAGCTCATTCAATCAGATAACCGACAGGTAAAAGTTCGAGGCGAGCTACTGAGTTACTTAGCCAATGAGCAGGGTACACAGGCGCAATTAGCCCACCTTGAGCAAAGGTTTAAACAGGAACTTGCCCTAGGCTCAGACAGACCCAGCGACAGCATGTCACTGGCTCGCCTTTACGCCAAGAGTCAGGCAAATGATAAAAGCTATCGCTATCTTATACAGGCGATAAACCAAGGTTGGTTAGCAAGGAACCTAGTGATCATGGATCCTAGCTTTAAAGCAATAAAAGAGGAGGTAAGCTTTAATCAGCTCATTGATGAGATGGATAATCAGAGGACGAGGCAACAATAAGAGTGCTTTTGGCTGCCTACTTCTGCGTTGAATGAACTCATAAGGGAATAACCATTATGTCATCCATTCGCTTGAATTAGCTTGCCAAAAAGCACTCTAAGGAGATGGGTGGGCTTATTTTGCTCTGGCGTTAAGCAGTTATCGCTTCTGCCTCTTCCATATCTTCAAGCCTTAGAATTTTGAAGTCAAAATAGGCATAGCTTGCACTGATTAATGGACAAACAAGATTAAAGAAGGCAAATGGAAGGTAGGCAATGGTCGCCACCCCTAAGGTGCTAGCCATATAAGCACCGCAAGTATTCCAAGGCACAAGAGGACTAGTGATGGTTGCCGAGTCTTCAAGGGCACGACTCAGGTTTACTGGTGCTAAACCATGTTTGGTATACTCAACTTTGAGCATTCTGCCTGGCAGTATGATGGCGATAAATTGATCCGCAGTGATAAGGTTAGCTCCGATACAGCTGACAAGTGTCGTCAATATCAAGCTACCACTGGACTTAACAAACACCAGCATACTCTGCAAAATTCGTTTAAGCAGACCAGTTCGCTCCATCACGCCACCAAACGCCATTGCACACAGGATCAACCATACCGTATTGATCATGCTGCCCATACCACCACGGCTTAATAGGCTATCTATCATTGAGTTACCAGTATTGGCTGTATAACCATTAAACATGGCGATCCAGATCCCCTTAATAAGCGCAATGGCGGGAAGCAGCTCAGGATCGTTGACAAACTTAAGCACATTATCGAACTGGAATAGTGCAGCACAAACTGCTCCCGCCATGGTACCAACAATCACAGTGGGAAAAGCTGGCATCTTTTTATAGGCTAAAGCCAGAACTACAAGCAGCGGAATAAGCAGATGAAGGCCGGGTGAGAACTGGGTTTGCAGCACGGCCATGGTTCTAGCCAACTCCGCACCCGTTGCAGGGATCTCGGTATTAAAACCTAAAAAGAGAAAACCAATCAGCGCAATAATAATGCTAGGCACTGTCGTCCACGCCATATGCCGTATATGGCTAAAAAGATCAGTACCAGCAACGGCTGGTGCCAGATTAGTTGTATCAGACATTGGCGACATCTTATCGCCAAAGTAAGCGCCACTGATAATCGCACCAGCAGTGATCTCAATGTTTAACCCCATGGCGCCCGCTACGCCAATCAGCGCGATACCTAAGGTGCCAGCGACCGTCCATGAGCTACCGATACTGATGGCTACAATGGCACAGAGCAGACAAGATGCGGCATAGAAATACTCAGGGTTTAAGATCTTCATCCCGTAGTAGATCATGGTAGGCACAGTACCGGAGAGGATCCAGGTACCGATAAGTGAGCCCACAGTGAAGAGGATAAGCAGGGCTCCTGTTGCCATGGAGACACTACTCACAATCCCCTTCTCCATCTCCTTCCAGCTATAACCGTTCTTCACGCCAATAATCAAGGCAACACACGCAGCCATAATCAGGGCTATCTGGTTTGCGCCCGATGAACTGTCAGAGGAGAAGAGATAAACCGCAGCGGTTAACATCACCACTAGAGCAAAGATAGGAATAAGTGCATCAAATAAGCTAGGTTGCTTATGTTTATCCTCTGGGCCCTTAGGTTCAGACGAATTTGAGCCTGGTTGCGAATGGGATGCTGATTGCTGGGGAGCAGTTTTTGAGGTCATCACTTTTCCTTATTGTTCTTTTTATTTAACCCCGCAAATACCATTCAACGACGGCTTTTTTATTGCGCTCGGTCGATCATATTTACATAAAGATAACAACCGAGTCCAACAAGTATACTGATGTTAAATAGCTGACCAAGCCAAGCTAAAGACTAAATATTCAAACAAAAACCCAATATCACCTATTTATGCACTAATTAAAGATAATCCCTCTATTTTCTATCTAATAATTTAATTTCATCACCCATAAAAAACGGCCTTTTGAGCTAACTCAAAAGGCCGTTATAACTATTTATATAACAATTACTCTGGATTATATTTGTTGTTTGCTAGCTCAATTTTAACGGCTTTAATGCGACTGTCATTAAACAGCTCATCGTTTAAATTCAACAGATCAACATTTTCAGCAGCCTTGTAGACAGCGGAGTTGCCATTAGCAAAAACAAGTTTCAGATCTAAATCGGTGGCAACAGCTTTCGCATCTTGTCCCTCAATCAAGGTAACAAAAACCAATCCCGTTGCTTTAGAGGTAAGATTAAAGCTGCCTTTAGTAACAAGATCGCCAGCAAATAGCTTAACCGTGTCAGCAAAATCCGCAGTCGCTGAAGGCTCAATCACTTTATTAAACGTCTGACCATTAACGACAACAGACTCACTAGCCTCAATTTCAACTGGCGCAGCCAACTCAGGCAGGTTATTCGCCATAGTAAGCGATGAAAATAGAGTAACTGCTGCAGCAGGTAAAAAGATAGATAGTTTCATATTCATACTCCTTTAGTGGCCGATAACGCGCAGTGACCAGTTCTTGATCACACCTGGCTCTTTGTTATTGTTAAGTGGTACAAAAAATACGTTTGAGCTGTTGAAGTAAGCGATAAAAGTAAACTGCTCTTCACCGTTGGTATCAATGGCTCTCAAGGTCCACTCACCTTTGGCTTTTTCACCATAGAATTGGTTGCTCAACAGTAACTGCTGATCAAAGCCTGTGATGCTGGCATCGAGTGACTGACCAACCAGACCATTTCTCGGTGTTTGCAGTACAGAGCGAGTCCCCGCAGGAGAGATAAGCTCAATGGCTAGATCAGGTAGACGAGCGTGGTCTAAGGTTAACTGCACCTGCACCGACTCTACTGTCACATCATCACTAAACGCAATGCTTGACTCACCGCCAACTAAGCTAGCGTCAGGTACTTCAACAGCAAGGTCACTGCTTGCCCACGGGGTGATAACTTGTGGTGGCAGCACACTATTTGTCATACGAGCGCGGCTCATGGCTTTATCCAAATCTACCGCACCAAAGCCGTAAAATGAGTGAAAATCAACACCCGCAGCATTCGTTGTCCAAGGATCAACCGCTTGGTAGCTCACCAACTCACCTTTGTTGTTTACAAAGTCCAGACTCACACCTGGATTTTGAGCATCTGTTTTACTCGCCGTTTCAGCCAACAGTGCACGAACATCTCGCGCCGTTAACGCATGGTTAGTCGACATAATGGCGGCGATAGCACCAGAAGTGTTTGGCGCTGCAGAAGAGGTACCGTTCATGGTACTGGTATAGTTACAATCAGGATCTAGCTCAGTTCCACCATGTAGCCCATTACTGCCAAGGCCTGCTGCAGTGTTCATGCCCGCATCACACCCCATCAGATCTGTGGTCACCATCGCGGGTGAATTGGTGCCAAACTCGCCTGCTGGCGCAGCAACCCACACATTAGCGCCAACAGATGAATAGCTAGTACGGGTACCATCGGCGGTGATCGCACTCGTTACTAAGTTATAGTAGTTAGCATTATCATAGGACTGGTTACTGTTGTGCATAGGCAAGCCTAAATTGTTGCCGCCTGCAAAAAAGTCACCAGGTAACACAAAGAAACCACCACTTCTAAAGTAGCGATAGCCGTTACCCGCCGATTTAACAAACAGTGCGCCACGTCCCCATGCTGCATTGTCGCTAACATCGGACATCACACCAATCTCAAAATTGAATTGAGGATCATCAAAATCAGCCTTGATCGGATCGATTGGGCTAAAACCGTAGCTCTGGTTAAACACTCGCACATCTTGAGTCGCTGCGCCCTTACCATGTGAGATCAACCAACCTTCAAAGGTTTGCTCAGATAACCAGTTAAATCCAAGTAAAGAGGTGTTAGAAGCAACCCCCCTCACCCCTTCACCGTTATGGCCTACCGCGCCAATCAAACCAGCAACAGCTGTTCCATGGCCATTGGGATCTTCAGGGTAATCGACAGGAAATGCTGAATCAGAAATAAAATTCTGGCTACCTGGAACCACGTTCGCTGCCAGATCTGGGTGGTCTATCTGTACACCAGTATCGATAACAGCCACTTTAATCCCAACTCCTGCAATGCCAAATGCTTGAGTAAGCTGAGTATTAAGATCGTTACCCGCAGTACCAGATGATTGGGAAAAAGCGTTCTGGCCGGTATTATTTAAGTGCCACTGCTGTGAATAGAGTGGATCTGATGCGTAACTTGCCGAAGTGAGCCCGATGCCGACCATAGCTAATGCTAACTTTGAATATTTCAAATTCATATTAAGCCTCAAATGATTAGTAATTATTATTTTTCACCGCGTAAATGAATAAAAATTCAATCTTCGCAGGCGTTTTTTGACATTACATGATTCACATTAAGGCCGACATAAGCTTTACTTTAAAACCCCAAAATCGAGTAACAAAAAATTTACATAGCAAAAATAGTGGTACTCTGAATGAAGGGATAAACTCAAACCAAAGATAGTTAACAATCAATAGGATAGATAACAAGCTGCAAGTTTAACTACAATTTAATTAGTAAGTTACAAAATATCGAAGGAAACGACAATTAGTGGGTGAATCGACAGTAAAATTGGGGCTTTCAAGCATTATGCTAATAAATAAATATGCAAAAAAAGCATTAGATAGCAACATTTGCGCTACAAACAGACTTGTTTACTTGACTCTTAAATGATAATGACAGCGTTATCATTTCTAATTTATAGTCTGTGGAGAAATAGAGTTATCGCATAAATATGTAGTAAATGATTAGCTAGAGTTTAAAGGACAGTTAAGAGAATCTCTCACTCTATGTGAGAGACCGAAATCCGTCCTTTCATTCACCCCCTCATTTCACTAACATACGCCCTAAGATGAGAGAAGATTAACCAAGGCAAAGACATGAAATTTACCGCACTTACTCAGCCACTTTATGATCACCTTTATCGTGACATACACCAGTTTCGCTCTACATTCGATCTCCCCAGTGAAGATGAAGCTACATTGGATGATAAGGCTGACACCTTACATACCTCGCTGGCCATCGAAGAGCTAACTGAACTTGCCGAAGCTGATACTCGCATCGAGCAAGCCGATGCCATTGTGGACTCTGTTTATGTGCTTATGGGTCGTCTGGTTCACCTTGGTGCTTCACAGGTTAATGACCGCATTGAGATCAGTTATATCATCGATCTTCTGCTAAATGTCGCTAAAAACCGCGAAATTGAGTTTATTACTTGTTGGGATGAAGTCCATTCAAGCAACATGAGCAAGGTCTGTCGCAATGAAAAGGAGCTCGCTGAAACGGTCGAGTTTTACGCTAAGCAAGGTGTTGAGATTGTTGGTAGCCAAAAAGGCGATTTCATCATTGCCAAGTGCGCCAAAGATGTCGATATGGCTGGTAAAGTGGTTCGCCAAGGCAAGGTACTCAAGTCGGTCTATTACCGCCCAGCCGATCTGGCTAAGCTAGTGAAAGCTTAAAGCTTCAACCTTCAAGCTTCAAAAACAAAAAAGCACTTCGATTGAAGTGCTTTTTATTAGTCTAAAGATAGCGACTTTTTTGAGTTTACTTACCACCAGGCTCAGCAAACTTAGTCATCCAATCTTCAACTTGGTTATACCAATAGATTGAATTATTTGGCTTCATAATCCAATGATTTTCATCGGGGAAGTAGATCATTCGAGATTCTACACCTCGTGTTTGCAAGGTACGAAATAGCTCAAAACCTTGGCCTACTGGAACGCGGTAATCCAGTTGGCCATGAACCACTAAGGTTGGAGTATTGAAGTTTTTAGCACCGTAGTGGGGAGAGATAGCATTGTAGAGCTCAGGCTTATCCCAATAGTTACCAAACCTAGTGCTGTGGACAGAGAAGTCCGCCGCCATTTGCGAGTACATGTTATAGACCGCAGCGTGAATAAACAGGGCATTAAATGGATGCTCTTGCCCCAAAATAATTGAAGTTAGGTAGCCACCATAACTTGCTCCGCCCGCCACTAGTCGCTCATCATCAATCCACTCTTTCTCGGTAAACCACTGCGTTGCCTTAAAGACATCTTCCAGTGATTTATTTTTCCAATCGGGATTTATACTGTCGGCAAACTCTTGGCCAAAGCTATTTGAGCCATGGAAGTTAGGCCAAGCTGTAACATAGCCCCAAGAAGCAAATGTTTGGGCATTCCAACGGAAGTGGAAACCATCAGAGATAGCGCTATGTGGCCCTCCATGGATCAACATCATCAAGGGATACTTTTTGCTAGAATCAAATCCTGGCGGATAATGAACCCACATCTGTATATCTTGGTCGTTGTAGCCTTTATAAGTTACTGACTCATAAGTTCCCATATCGACATCGGCAAGAATATCGTCATTGAAGCTATCCAAACGTGTGGTTTTACCATTTTTAGGATTGATTTTAACCACTCTAGCTGGGTAGAGGAAGCTATCATTAGACGCGATTAATGTGCCGTCTTTTGCAATTGAAAGCCTGCCAAAATTGGTCTGCTGAGTAATGGCTCTTACCTTGCCGTTTTTGCCATTGATATGGAAAATTCGACGAGTAGCAGCATCATCGATTGCCGCATAAAAACCTTTGCTATCTGCTGTCCAGCTAAAGCGAGCTACCGAGCGGTCCCAATCGGCGGTAATATTTCGCTCTGTGCGCTTTTTTACATCAAGCAAGATCAGGTTGGCTGTATCGGCATAAAATCCATGAATAAGCTGACGGGTAAAAGCTAAGGTTTTACCATCTGGGCTGAAGGTTGGATTCGTATCTGGAGCGTTATTTTTTGCCGTTACATTTTCCGCCTTATCACTGCCTATCTTAGCCAAAAAGATATCAATTTTTGGATCGACTCGATTGTCCCAACCATTGCTGTTAAAGGCGATAAAGCGCTCATCAGGCGAAATATCATAGTTCGCAGCACTTTGGGATGAACGAGGCAGTTGCTTGTTCATCGCTTGTGTCACTGCTTCAACCTCGCCCCCTTTAGCGGGAATACGAAAAACATGAGCTTGACGATCCTCCTCTATCCAATGGTCAAAGCTCGAATAGGGTAGTGCATTCCACTGACGGGCAGACACTTTATCCTTTTTATTCGCCGTTAACTGTTCAGCCATCTCAGGCCATGTTTTATCTGGGAAAACACGGCTAATAAAGTAAACATGTTCACCTACCCACTTCACCCCTTTGACCCCACCAGGGACATCTGTGAGTCGCTGAGCTTCACCAGCTCTATCCATAGGTAATAGGTATATCTGCCCATCCTCATCTTCATCACGCTTACTCACAAATGCGAGCACCTTGCTGTCAGGGGAGAACACTGGCTCACTCACCCGCAATCCTTTGGCAGTCAAAGGACGCTGACTAGAGCCATCTTTAGCAAACAACCATAGCTGTGTTGCGCCTTTATCTTCAGGAACATCATATTGAGTGACAGGGGCAATAATGAACTCACCATTGGATGAAATTGTGGGGCTTGCGATGCGATTTAGCTGCCACAATAGCTCAACAGACAGTCGTTTATCATCCACAGGCTTTGCCTGCTCTGCATATACAGGTGCCAGCGGCATCAAGATAATACAAAGCAGTAACAGTCCGACTTTCTTCACGGGTCTTCTCCTTGATTAGATTATTTTTTTTATTCTTGTCAGCACAGGAAGTCAATGTAACCAATGGCAGGTATTTATCGGACCAACATAGACTGAACGAGAGGCGTGATAACTCTAACATATCAACGTTGGCTATCGTCATGCATAACAATTAAATGAAACTTAACGGGAGGGATAAAAGAGATATGACTCACAATATAATGCCCACCAAACAGTATGGCAGGCATTAACCTTTAAGATAAAAAACTATCAATCAAGTTATAAACAGCCGTAGCTATTACAGAGTACTCTAAAGTTATTACTGGTGAATCTTGGCCCCACAAAACTCTGACCAAAAGTCCCCTTTTTGGAGGGGCCACTGACCACAGAGTTAGCCTGATTACCACCTGACACATATGGAGTGAACTTTCTTAACCAAGGGCCGCCACTTGCGCCATAGGTCATATTACAACCCATACCAATGGCATCAGTATCGTCTTTAAAGGATTCAGCAGCACAAGTATTACTGTATTGACCTGAACCTAAATTCCCAGGATAACCAAATGAGAATAGACTTTGCTCAAATGACTGACCATAGGCATATCCCAAATTACCCACCATGCCATTTGGATTACCACTTAATCGGACTAGTGCTAGATCATATTGACGGCTACCGACATTAATCCAATTAGTAAGAACAATCGCACTGGTCCAGTTATACTGGCCGTACGGCTTGTTACCGTACCTCTCAGCAGGCGCAAATACTAAGTTTGAATGCCAGCCACTTCCACGACTATAGACACAGTGAGCAGCAGTAAGCAGTACATTGTTTTTCAGCATAGATGCACTGCAATAGCTGCTACCACCACTCGGTTTATTGAAATAAAGTTTTCCCATGGTTCGCCAAGGGTGATATTTCCAAGACTGGGAATATTTATTGGCAGGGTAACCGGTATACAGATCGGGCTTAGCGGCAGATTTGGCATCATAATCACTGCTGGAGTACTCCTCGGTGATCACCATCTCCTCCATCGCTTTCCAAGCTTCAGGATAGAGAGCTTTAGCATCATCATTGGCTCCAAAAGGTGCCAATTGACTATCAGCGGAGCCTGAACCACCAGAGATTATCTCCTCTTGTTCACCCTTTGAGACAACATATTCTGGCCACTCCATTGGTGTGGCTTGATCCATTTTTAACTGCTTATCAATTAAAGCTGCAACATTTTTCGGTGCCGACTTCTCCTTTACTTCTGATATTTTTATTAGGGATGTATCTGCATTTGCTATTCCAGAACCGAAAAGCAAAGACATATATATTCCCATACAACTACAGACTATAACTTTATGATTGATTTCCATAACTAGCTTCCTTCTAAGTTAATAAATAATCAATTGCATATCCTTTTGCTTGGTCATACATCCATGACATAAGCTATTTAAACTATTTTTCAGAGGGTTATAACCACTAGTACCTTATATTATTTGAATTATAACCAAAGCTAAGGTGAAACCACCCAATAACAATGACTTAAATTGATAAGTAATTTATCCTGTATTACTATTAACATAAGCCTACAACTAAAGTTGTTACTAAGAAGTATCTTGCAACAGTTTAATAAAACATAAAAACAGAAGAAAACACATAATATAAAAGTTACTGAATAATTATTTCATTAATACCTAATAACTTGCTACAAACAAAATAAAATACAAATAAAAACATAAAACTAAATAACGACAGTCAAATGTATTATCATTTAATACTAAAAGATAAATTAAAGTATTACCTATATTTGTTAGGTTAAAAATGAATATTTCATTCAATCTATTTACACTCATTAACAAATAGGCCAAATCGAAAAATATTGGTGAAGGCAGTGCCTCCACCAACCAAAAGCTAAACCCTCACACTAGGAACTTTAATAAGCTAGAGGATCATGACAGTTCACTAATTCACCTTCAAGATCGCCTGCCAACCTCCAATTTTTCACTTTGTTATCGATAACTTGAACAAGCTCAACGCGCTTACAATCTTTGATATTCTTATGGATAGTTAACCACACTGGCGTCAATGTCAGTTGGTTGATGAAGTAATAGGTTTTATTAATAGAGTTAGCAAGGTTACTCCAACGAGTACTAGTGCCATGTTCACTATGATGTGAATTAAACCCAACAGGTGTGGTACATGTCCCCAACATGGTCCGAGTTTGCGCTAGCGCCTCATCTTCAGAAGCGGCAGAGTCTGTCATTGCTAGGTAGTAGGAAGCTCTCTCAAAATTTTGAGTCGATGTCACACCACCTGGGGCTAAATTGACAGGGGTTTTAATTTTCGGCTCTGTCTTCCCCCACATGTACTGCCAGTAATAATCGAGTTTTAGTTGAGTGTCATAATCTGGTTGATTCGTTACCACCCGATAGGTGCTATCACTATGAATAATCAGCTTCCCCTCTCTAATCTCTAGGATCGCTGAGTTACCAGCACTATCAGAAAGAGACAGATGTAATTTCGCTTCTCTAGCCGTTTCTGCACCATCAGGTACAACGCCGCTAATCAGTAAAATATGACTGTTTCGATAGTATTCCAGAGCGCAATTGACATTGGCGAAGCTGTCTAAAGTGAACTGCGCCCAGCGAAGTACGCTTAACCTAGGGGTCGAGTCTTGATGGTGCAATGCTTCATCAGCAAAGCTTGAGTCAGAATCAAACAGAGCATTTACTACCAGACCCTCACTATTCATCCCATCTGCGCTACCTAGCCCTATGTGATCATCTCCCATCACTGAAGCCACGCTGCTGTAGGCCGAGGTCCACTCTAAGCTCGCCTGTTCATTAGTGAGTTCATCTCGTTCCTGTTTCGACAAGCCAAATTTAGTTTCGCCTTTAGGAAATTGGTATAGATACACATTTATCGGACGTGACCAATCCATATTACGTGCCGTGATAGGAAAATTAGGATTTAAACTGTTTAAAATGCGGGTACACACAAGACAACTCCTTTTGTAATGGAAGTAATGGATTACTTATCAGTTAAAAACAACTAGACTAGGATTTAACATAGCAGCAACAAGGAGCGTAAAGCTATTACTTTGAATACCTTAGACTTAAATAGTACTCATAGATTAAGAGCTAGAGTACTAATGGGCATGTGTGGAACCCTGATGATTTTGGGTTTGTGTCTGGGCATTTTCAATTTTGGTAGGCCTGAAGTACGGTTATATGCCTCACTGCAGATAGTTTACGCACTCTTTTCTGGTTATCTGTTTATTCTCGCAATGAAGAATCGCCATACTCTATGGCAAACTCACCTCTATTCATACTCACTGGCCTTCCTGGTGCTACTCGGGATCTATCTTGCAAAATTAGAGAGCTTTCTGCTGGCTTGGGCTTTCACGCTACCAATTATTTTCTATTTGCTGCTAGGACGAAAAGCAGGAAAGTTAATCACCTTAACCATGATGCTCAGTATCATGGTGATTATCTACCCTAAGCTGCCGAGCTTTCGCCCAGTAATGACAAACTTTGCCTTTAGCTATCTGCTTATCTGGGCCATATCACATATCTATGAATCTAATAGAGAATCAGCCGAATTAGCCCTGCATAAGCTGGCATTAACAGATCCTTTAACCGGAACAAACAATCGTTTATCACTACAAGAAAGGTTTAATCAATCGACACAGGTTAGTGAGCATAAACCATTAACGCTTCTGCTATTGGATGTTGATCACTTCAAGCAAGTTAATGATAACTTCGGTCACGTGGCCGGCGATGACGTACTCAAATCGATCGCTAACTTATTGACTAAATATACCGATGATCTTGATCTATTCAGAATTGGTGGAGAGGAGTTCTGCATCTTCCTTCACAACAGCTCTACCCAAGAATCCCTAACGTTGGCCCAGACGTTAAGAGCTAACGTAGAGAGAGAAACTTTCGTTAGCCAAGGGCTTAAAATCCAAGCAACTATTAGCATAGGGGTCACACTCTTCAAAGAGGATATGCAGCTGTGCGATCTACTTCGAAGTGCAGATGAGCAACTCTATAGGGCTAAACTGAGCGGAAGAAACAGGGTCATGCATAATCTCGTACCCGCTATAGAAGAGGAGGTCATGGCACAAACCGCTCCTCTGGTCACATGATATTCTGTTACTAACAGGTTTATCGGTTAATAATCTATTTGCTAACCAGTGCAACTCTAGAGGGCTAAATATCTCGCCAGCTAGTTATGCACCAGTCCGAGAGATTGGTTTGCTCTCAATTTTGGCTACACCGCCCTAAAGCGTCATTATTTAAACTTAAATATCCACTCTGGCGCCTCAAGATCACCTTGAGGCTCTATTCTCTATCTTCTCTTCGCACCGCAAAAACCATGCTAATAACATGGGCAATAACTAAGCTTAAAGTTCAGGTATATTTTCAGTTAAAAACTTTTTCAGTTAAAAAATAATACCAATCAGTATAAAGATTTGATCGCTCAGCGAATAAAACGTTCGACTAAACCCGCAAACACGCCTTTAGCATCATCCGCTATTACATCTCCATGGGTCACAATAATTTTATCGAAATCCCACCGCTGAATATTCTTGATAAAGACTGAGAAAGCTGACTTATCTTTAATGGTGAAACCTAACTTAAGTGGTGGCGCAACACAGGCTCCCTTAAAGCCTAAAGGCCTAAATACGCAGCGGGTCATCACTCCAGCAAAGCCTGAGGGTATCTCATCACTGTGGTTTTGAATGAGATCGGTCACGATTAAGGATCGGCTAGGTTTATGAAAAAAGACCGATTCATTGAACAGCTCAACATTGGGCATAAATTCACGTTCAAAATCATCACACCAGATATTTTCAAAGTGCTTTTCAAGCACCATATAATTATCCAGCTTCACTTTGTTAGGGATCCCTCCACTGACATATAGCTCAGCCTCAGGATAAGCGGTTTGCCAAGCAGACAACCAGGTATTATGCCCATTAGCGGCTCCGACGATAAACGTCACCTTGCCCAGCTCATCTATCTCAGCTTGTAACTCAGGATTAGGTTTTGTTGGCGAATGTATCCAAAGACCTCCACAACTCAGCTTTACAATGGTCATACGTAACCTAAGCTGGATCCCACCTAATGGCATACTATCTTCATGTGCCCATATATTTTCACCTAGCTGCACTAATGACATATTAACCCTTAGTTTTAACGTGACGTAACGACTAACCTACCTAGAGATTCAATTAAAGAACAGAGATTAATGCTAAACAGCCATGAACAGTGTTTGTATTATTTACCTTCGGTTTGTAATAACCAATACAAGCCCTGAATTGCACTACTCGGGAATGCGGTTTGGTGATTAGCCTCATCAAATACGACTAATTTAAGTTGCTCAGGACTCACCATTAACGGTGATAGCTGTTTAATAAACTGCTTAGCATCTCCCGTCATATCAAAGTTAGACTCCCCTTTGCCACTATTGGTTTCCAACTCTCCAATACCGATGAAGATACGACTATTTATCGATATCTCTCGCTGGTTTACGGCGCTGAGATGTTTGAAAATAAGCCCTTTATCCCACCAAAAAGAGGGACTACCCAGCACATAACCACTAAATAATTCGGGATGGTGAAGTAAGAAATAACTACCAAATAGCCCTCCAAGCGAGTTCCCAACATAGAGTCGTTGAGTCGCTTCGGCACGATAGCGTTTCTCTACAAGTGGGATCACCTTACCAGCAATAAACTCACTATGACGCTCAGCCCCACCAGTCACTTTCTTCCAGCTTGTATCGACACTGATGGTGTAGTCCCTCACTCGACTTCTATCTCCTCTAAGCCCTTTCTCCCAAGATATCCCAACAATAATTGCTTGCTCAATGCTGTTAATATTCATCGGATAGCGAGTTGCTCCAGAGACAACCTGAAAAGTGTACATAGCATCAGTAAGGTAGATCACTGGGTACTTTCTAAGTTGATTCTTTTGCTGGTGATAACCCTTAGGTAGCTTGATATACAGCTCATAGGAGCGTTCGCCATCGCTAATTTTCACCGTTTCAGTTCTGGGAATAGTGAAGCCTTGAGGCTGTTGCAGAGTGCTTTTCTCATTAGCAAAGAGAGGAGATACACTCAGGCTACTGGCTAATAGGAAACTTAAAAATAACCAATTTTTCATGTTTAAGAACCTGAACTAAGCTCTGCCGATATTGCTGGGCTATCGCAAGTTTGGAGCTCCTGTGTCGTTGCGCCATCGGTCGGTAGAGGCACGCCTGACTGATTGGCTATATATTGCTGGAAATATTCAACCAATGCTTGAGGATCTACAAGGTGCATATCGATGCTATCGACCTGCTCAGTAAGCTGGCCTAAACCGCCAAAATAGGTCTGTGGTTGCTTAAAGTTCAACTTGATATTGCTGCTAGCGCCGTAGCCAAAATGCAGCCCCTCTTTATTCTCCTTCCTAGAGTACTCACCGATTTCAATATCAGCGATGTCGGTTAATTTAATCGACATAAAGCCCCATACACTATTGTTAATAATTAGATTCTCGTGCTGGCAGTAGAGTGAATAGTGTCTGGAGAGCCTATAGTTTGCCGTTACCATCACTAGGCTATAGCTAATAATACTGGCGACTATAATAGCGGCTAGCTGACTCCAAGGCTCAATAACAAAATAAGCTAGCGATGCGGTAGCCAGAGTCCCTAAAATTAGCAGGAACCAACACCACAGAGAGCTCGAACGTAGCTTTAGAGACGTGATGGCTGGGATATGGTTGCGTGATAGGTAAGGGATGGCGTAATACCAGCTCGCAGGCTCCGAGGCCATAACTAATGCCAGAGAACGTTTCTTATCATCTTGCTCTTGAAAGGTCTCTAAAATATGGACCCTAGGATCGCCAGACAGGTTTCGCGCTTGCCATAACCCCTTTACGATACTCACCATCAAGAACAACTGAATAGCCAATAACACAGCAATAATCGGGTAACGTAGCCAGGCAATAAACTCAAAATAGCCCGCGATTTCAGCAGGGAAACTCAGCCTTGCGATTAAACTACTCAGGCTAAATATGAGCAACATCTTCCAAAGCTTCTGCTCACCAACTTTAATGATACAAAACCAATAACTGAGTGGCAGCAAGATAAAATAGAGTACTGAAAAGCCAATAACCAGCCTCAGATTCAGATCGCCATCTAAGCTCTCAGGCAGAAACTGAAAGCCGAGGGAGTAACTCACTATGGCGCTGATTAGAAAGATAAGTCTGAACTTTACGCTACGCCTCATAAAGGCTCCTTGCGAATAGATGTTGACGCTATGTTACATGAATTACACTAGCTAGGCATATATCCCCAAGCGACTTGGAAATTCAGGTAAAGGAAGAAGAGAGGAAGGACATTGAGCAAACTAGCTCAATGTCCTTAAACAGGGCTAAAGGCTAGACAAGATAATCAACACCAAGGGCAACAAACAAGCTCAATCCCGCCCAGTTATTATTCAGAAAAGCTTTAAAGCAGGGAGCACGTTCTCGCCCATAAATAAGCTTCTGTTGATAGAGACTAAAACCAACAAAAGTGATAATACCTAAGGCGTAAACTAAGCCACGATCGGCAGCCCAACCAGCAATAATGAAACAGGCAAGTGCAGCCAGCTGAAACAGGGCGATAACTTGACGGTCATACTTACCAAATAAAATGGCGGTGGATTTTATTCCCACCTTAAGGTCATCATCTCTGTCGACCATGGCATACATGGTGTCGTAAGCGACAGTCCAGCACCAATTAGCCGCAAATAACCACCAAGCTTCCGCTGGTACGGTCCCTGTTTGCGCCGCATAGGCCATGGGGATCGACCAGCTCCACACCACACCGAGAAACATCTGCGGCATATTGGTAAAGCGTTTAGTAAAGGGATAGATGATGGTGAGTATGATCCCCACAAAGGAGAGCTGCACCACTAAAGGGTTGAGCATTAAAACTAGACCGAAAGCGATAAGTCCCATCACCACAAAGAGGGTTAAAGCCTCTTTAACAGAGACCTCACCACTGGCCAAAGGGCGAGATTTAGTCCGCTCAACATGGGAGTCGAGTTTACGATCTGCGTAATCATTAATAATGCAGCCACAAGCTCGCATCACGACTACGCCGATAATAAAGATCACTAAAACCTTAAGATCAGGCATGCCACCGGCCGCTAACACTAGCGCCATCAAGCAGGGCCACATCAGCAATAAGGTACCGATTGGACGGTCCATGCGGGCCAAACGTAAGTAGATCTCTAATTTATCCTTCACACTCATCTAGGCTCTCCTAAAACCGCTTCGGCCTTTAACGTATCGATCTAAAAAATCATACAACATTATGACTGACACACATCGACTTGCAATCGCTTTCTAGCAGGTTTCAAGCCTTGCATAAGCCACCACCAGCCACTTGCTGCCCACATCGAAAAAGTTCACCTGAACTCTAGCTTGCGGACCACTTCCCTCAGTACTGGTCACCTTACCTTCACCAAATTTAGGGTGCATCACACCTTGTCCAATCTGAAAGCCCGACTCATTCACAACAGTTGAGCGGGTAAATGAAGGCTGAGCGCGAGAAGGCGTGCTCACTTGGGTTTTCAAGCGGATCTCTTCCACATGTTCAGTGGGGATCTCCTTGATAAAGCGTGACGGTCTAGCAAAGTTTTCACGACCATAGATACGGCGTGTTTCCGCATAGGTGATATACAGTTTCTCCATCGCGCGGGTCATGCCCACGTAACAGAGACGACGCTCCTCATCGAGTCTGTCACCCTCATCCATTGCCATCTGGCTCGGGAAGATCCCCTCCTCAACGCCAGACATAAATACCACTGGGAACTCCAGACCTTTTGCCGAGTGCAGCGTCATTAACTGCACCGCATCAGTAAAGGCATCAGCTTGTCCTTCACCGGCCTCTAATGCCGCATGGGATAGGAAAGCATTCAGCTCACCCATATCTTCATTCTCTTCCGGCATAACGAAAGTACGCGCAGCTGTCACTAACTCGTCGAGGTTTTCAACACGTGAGCGTGCTTTCTCGCCTTTTTCAGCCTCATACATGCTCTTAAGACCAGACTCTCTGATCACATGATCTGTGGTTCGATGTAAACTCAACTCTTCAGTGTCTTGCTGCATCTCAACAATCAGATCCATAAAGCCACGAACCGCATTGGCCGCACGTCCGCTCAGCAGTTTCTCCTCCAGTGCACGCAAACAGGTTTGCCACAAGGTGAGCTCTTGCTGACGAGCGGTAGCACGCAGGATATCTAAGGTTCGACCACCGATACCACGGGCTGGCGTATTGACCACACGCTCGAATGCCGCATCATCATCTTTATTATTAATCAGACGCAGATAGCTCATCGCATCTTTAATCTCTTGGCGTTCGAAGAAGCGAAGGCCACCGTAAATACGGTAAGCTAAGCCTTTATGCAGTAATGCTTCTTCTAGTACTCGTGACTGCGCGTTGGAACGGTAGAGGATTGCACAGCTACTTAAGTCACCGCCCATATCATGCCAATCACAGATACGGCCGACGATAAATCTCGCCTCATCCATCTCATTAAAGGCGCAGTAGATAGCGATCTGCTCGCCATCTTTATCTTCGGTCCACAGCTTCTTACCTAACCGCTCTGGGTTATTAGCAATCAGCTCATTCGACGCCTTAAGAATATGGCCTGTAGAGCGGTAGTTCTGCTCCAAACGTATAGTGCCCGCCTTGGGGAAGTCCTCTAAGAACTTATGCAAGTTCTCCACCTGAGCACCACGCCAGCCGTAGATAGACTGATCATCATCACCGACTATCATTACGTTGGCATTGTCACCCGCTAGCACGCGGATCCACGCATATTGAATGGCGTTAGTATCTTGGAACTCGTCCACTAAGATATTTTTAAATCTGTCTTGATAATGCTTAAGCACATGGGGCTTATTGAGCCAAAGCTCGTGGGCACGCAGTAAAATTTCAGCAAAGTCCACCAGCCCTGCGCGATCGCAAGACTCCTGATAAACCTGATAGATTTGCAGCAGCGTCTGCTCAATCGGGAAGCCACCCGCATCGATATGCTTAGGTCTTAAACCTTGATCTTTCTTACCATTGATATAGCCCTGAGCCTGACGAGGCGGATACTGCTTCTCATCTAAGTTCAAGCTTTTAAGAATGCGTTTAATCAGTCTTAACTGATCGTCAGAATCGATGATCTGAAATGTCTGGGGCAGATTGGCATCTTGATAATGAGTACGCAGCAGACGATGAGCTAAACCGTGGAAGGTACCGATCCACATGCGTCCCATATTACTACCGCTCACCTTCTCCACACGCTCACGCATCTCAGCGGCAGCTTTGTTGGTAAAGGTTACCGCCAAAATAGAGTATGGACTTTGCTGTTCAACCTGCATCAGCCAGGCAATTCTATGGGTTAATACCCGAGTCTTACCACTGCCAGCACCCGCCAACACCAACATACTGGATTGCGGTGCACCAACGGCTTCACGTTGTTTATCATTCAGGCCGTCAAGTAAAGAAGATACGTCCATTATTGCCTCCAAAAAATCGAGGATGCAGTATAACAGTAAGGGGGACTTGCCAGCCAACAAGTTTCAAGTAGTCTTTTTTGAGGTTCATTTGGCGATATCCAAAGTGCCATAGTTGAATGTGTGTTTATTGCTTGCAGCAGGCCTAATGTGCAGATACTTCGGTGACTCGGCGCAAGCACATCTGGCCTCCAAGGATGGAGGAAATGCAGAAAAAATGTCTGGAACATTTTCTGCCCTGTAAGCTCTACCAAAACCTCCCTGTTTTGGAAGCTCTCAACCGCGTTCACACTGAGTTGTTTATATCTTCGATTTAGCCTAATTGGCTACGACCCCTTTGTTTTACTGATAAATAATCAAGTTACTTAGTCTAACGTGAGCTCTACCACATCTTTTCTGGCGGCAATGCGCATGGTCATTAGCAAGGTTTGCTTTTTAAGGTCAGTAATATAATCAATGGTGTCTGGTAGTTGACCGATAAACCTAAATTGCTTGTCGTCTAGCCCATATGACCAGAGTTGAAAATCATCATTAACTCCATAAACAAGGTTATTCTTGATGATGAAACGCTTATCACTGCCTTGCAATTCCAATGCGCTGACTAGCTTGTCCTCTGCGCCATCGGGGCGCCAAAATCTATCCATATGGTCCATATAAATTAACTGGCCAGTGTCACTTTTTGCCGCCCAGGTGATTCGCTTATCACTAAGCTGGTGTATATCTCCGGTTGCTAGGTTAATTTCAGCAAATCTTTCCACGCCGCGTATCTGAACCATGGCTAAAGCAGTCTGCTTACTGCTATCCCAATCAAACAGCTTGGAAAGCGGTTGTGCTAAGCTGATGCTAGTTTCACCGCCGTTTACATCGATCTGTTTTAGCTCAGAAGAGACGTTGACCAGTAAACTGTCTCCATCGGCCCCCCAAACAAAGTCATAGATATAACTGCTTAGTGGAAACTGACTTAATTGCTGAGTATTGCTCCCCTGAGTCAACCACATTTGCCAACTGCCTGAACGTTTTGAGGTATAAGCAATGGCATCTCCATTAGGTTGATACTTTGCGTGATTTTCACCGAATGTAGAGCGAGCGATCACGCTATGGCGGAAGTTACTGCCATCGAGAGATAGTGGATTATCGGTAAATTGTGATAGCGGCACTGCAACAATATCACTGTCATAGTGGCCTTTTATGGCTAGCATTCTTTTACCATCGGGATGGAAAAGCGGTGAACCAATCCCATCGACTAGCGGCAAGCTCACTGGGGTAATTTGACCTTTGAAGGAGAGGGTAAACAGCTGCTTACCGGTACTGAAGATCAGCTGGTTATCCCGCGGAGAAAAATTGGCAGAGATATTACGAAACTTAGGAATGCTATCTGGATAGTCAATGAGATGACTGCTAGCAAGTTGTCCATCAGGGGTTAAGGTTTCGATATAACGCTGGTCATCATGATGAATACTAGTAAGCGCAATGAGGTTTTGACTTGGCGAGTAGTCATAATCGATTAAATTGCCATCCTCAAGGGAAAAAATCGTGTCACTGCTGTGACTACTGATTGAATAGCGGATAAGCTGCCAGCGATGAGCCAGTTGTTGCATTAAAGTGACTTGGTCTTGATTGAGCCACTGCAGCGAGCGAATTTTTGAGTTGTTACACTCCATCAGAGTGGTCGGTGTTTGCGGTGATTTTAGCGCCTTGGCAAAATCTAAGCTTTGTAATTGAAAGCAGCTTTTCTGAGTGACAGCTTGTCCGCAACTATTTTGTTCGACAAAGGCAAGTTTGCTGCCATCATCTGCAAAAGCTAGGCTGCCATATGAACCTAAATCTTGAGTAAGTTGAAACTCCTCTTGAGTAGCGAGGTTTTTCGCCCATAAATGGCTGGTACATAAGACTTCGGGGTATCGCATAAAGATGACATATTCGCCATCAGGGGAATAGATACTGGCCAGCTCCCTGTTGTCAGTAGAGGTCAGCGGCTGCATACTTTTAACCACTAACGGGGTTGATGCTGTTAGGGGAAAAAACTGATAACCGATAACCCCGAACACTATAATCAGTAACGCGATTACGGCAGAGATTAAGCGCGAGACGGTCTTACTTGGTTGATGCGGCGAATCCTCTACTTGCACAGCCAGTGTTGTCGGCAAGGGAGATGAGTCTTTGTTTGCGTTATTAGGTTCAGGTTGCTGCCAATGCACATCGACTTCAAGACTGTAGCCCTGTTTAGCATGGGTCTTGATATAACGTTGAACTTTGCCATCATCACCTAGGGCTTTTCTTAGCTGTGCGATGCAGCGTTGTAGAGTATTGGGGGCAACGACGCTATTGGGCCAGACATGGCTCAACAACTCATCTTGACTGACTACACTAGCTTTATTTTTAGCTAAACAGGTTAGTACAGCGAGCGCCTTGGGCGGCAAAGTTTGGCTTTGTTGCTTTTGGGTGAGCTGATTTCTGCTCAAATCAACAAAAAAATCCCCTACCCAATATTGTTCTTCCATTCACCTGATACCCAAAAAGCAGTCCGCGTCAGCATCTATTAAAACCCAAATAAACATCATAACCAATTGCTAATTAAGACTATCTAAAAAAATCAGCAAGAAATCAGCAAAAAATCAGCATGAGTTCATGTGTTTTACGAGTCAGCCTTTAGCTTAGAGGTTATCGAACAGGAGTTAAATCCGAACGACTTGCACTCAGGTCGTTCAACGCAACATGGAGAATAAGATGGGTATTAATACACAGCTAAAAACATTACTGCTAAGTGCTTCATTAAGCGCGCTAGTGTCACTACCGCCTGCACACGCAGGGCAAAATAATCGCCAAGATCAAGCACCGATGGCAAGTGCCAAAGAGGCGAAAATAAAACACTGGCGCGTACCTAATAGCGAGCTTAAATTTACCGACATTAGTGAGCTAAAAACCGCTTTTATTGATAGCACACCTGCGGCTAAACAAGATGGGATAGCGGTGGGGAAATTGGGCCTCGATGCCGGCAATAATGAGCAGATAGTCGCTTTGGCCAAAGAGATTGCGGCAGGAAAACACGGTAAGTTCGATAGTCTGTTGATTGCCCATCGAGACAAATTACTTTTTGAATCCTACTTCTCTCGTGGCCGCATTGACCTCCCCCACCCACAATCGTCAGCAAGTAAAGTCTACATCAGCACCATAGTTGGCCGCGCGATCCAGCTGGGTTACCTCACCATGGCAGATCTCGATAAGCCTTTAGTGAGTTTTCTAAAAAACTTAGACCCCAGCAGATTCACCAAGGGGGCTGAAAAAATCACCCTTCACAAAGCCATGTTGATGCGCTCAGGCATACGGATTAGCGATGAACAAGCTGAGAAATTTAGGCAAAGCTCTCCCGAATTAAAAGGCCAAGGGTTACTACAAGCGTATCTGGAAGCCAGTGCGCCGATAACCGAAGCTTCACAGTCATTTAAATATCAAAACGATCCTATGTTAGTGATGCAAGTGATTGAAGCTGTGGTACCGGGCTCGGCAAAAAAATTCATCAAAACAGAGCTGTTAGATAAGATGGGGATCAGCAATTATGGCTGGAGTACCCACCCAGTCTCAGGTCTACCAGGTGATGCCAGTATGACCTCACGGGCAATGCTAAAATTTGGCAAACTGGCCATGAATAACGGCCTGTGGAATGGTGAGCAACTGATCCCCGCAGCTTATATCGCAAGGGCCACTGATAGGCTGATTTACCCGAATGAAGCGGAGATCTTTGGCGGCGGTGAAGCAGTGTCTAATCAAGGTTATGGCTACTATTGGTGGGGCACTGATTTAACCTATGATGGTAAAAGTTACGCCAGTGCCTCGGCCCAAGGGGGCGGCGGCATGTACATCATGTTGATTGCAGAGTTAGATCTGGTGATAGTTGTCACAGCTCATGAACGAGAGAACACCACCCAGCAATTAATCGCCGAGAGAATTCTGCCTGCGTTTGTGTCACAACCGGATAAGCTGGCAAGTCATTAACGCAGCCACTCTCAAACTAGGTTTGAGACTTGCCTGATAGCAAGTTTCAAATCTCTTTAGGATTGGTTCATTGGGCGGGTTTGGTGTTTGGTTGGTATCCTAAATACCATAGCAGCAAGGTTGTTTATTGCTTGCAGCATGCTGATGTGTAAATACTTCTGCGGGACGCTATAAATATGTCCCTATACGCTCGACGGTGGCATCCTTGCCACCAACGCCCACAGCCGCATTCACACCTGATTGTTTATATCTTCGATTGAACTTGTTGGTTGTAGCGAATTTTTGGACAAAAGCTTGCTGACTTGCCTGATAGCAAGTTACAAATATCTCTTGGGGTTTGGTTCATTGAGCTGATTTGATATTTGATCGTTTTAGGTAAACATAGCTTTATTGTCATCTATAGCCTGCGGCTCGCTGAACGTGTAAACACTTCTGCGACACGCCGCAAGCACAATCCCTGTGGGCTCTGCCGTGACATCCATGTCACGGAAGGTCGCAGCCGCGTTCACACCCGATTATTTATCTCTTCGATTGAAGTTTTGGGTTTCAGCTAATTTTTGGACAGAAATTACTTAGAATCGTTACTCTAAAAATACCTATCAGCATTAGCGGAAGTATTGCATTCAGGTATGTAGTAACGCCTTGCTAAGGGGTGAGCAACGCAATACCAAAGCCGCCGCAAACCACCTTAATCACTAAAATCAACGCATAGTAGAAATGCTACGCGCGGCCTATCCTTATTTGTTAAATTGCTAGCCAGCCAAAACTGATACTAAAAAAGATCCAATAGACGCAATGCTACCCGCATGTGGTAAGGATGAAATGAGCGTATTTACAACAGCTTTACTTGGTTTGTCTGATGAAAACTGCCCCTCGATAGCGTCAACCACCTCCAGAGCATCCTGCTTTTCCTGAGTGGATTGCACTAAGCGATTAATCTCGGAACGTAGTAACTCGATATGTTCAGCGACAGCTGAATTTTCGTTAACCACATTTGTTGAGTTATCAGTCGAGTGGTTGTTTACACGAGAGTTAGGACCATTCAAATTGTAAGTGATACTTTGAACTGCTTTCTCGGCTTCAGGTAACCCAAGATTTTTATGCTTAATCTGGTAACCAGCAGGAATAATTGAGCCTCCTTCGTGGAAGCCAGGGTCTATAACTTCATACGTTTCAATGCCATCATTCGACATTTTACGTTGAATAAGATCACCAGTTTCAATCAGGATATCACTACGCTGAATAAACGTTTTCTTTGATTGAACACTAGCTTGAATATCTTCGTATTTTTCACCGTTCAGTTTAAGGACAGTGACCTTGTCTCTCATGAGATCTGAGAACATATGAACTCCTATTGCAATTTAACGCCCTTGTTCAGCGGGCCCGAACGTAGCGTGGTGTTTGCGCAACAATGCCGAAGGCATGCGCAAAAAGCCGCGCGGAATTTGGGGGCCGCTGGAACTACTTGTTATGCGCTGTGAACAGTTTTGATGTGAGCGCCTGGAGCTTGTACCTTTTCGCTGGCTCTGCATCGAAGCAGAAGACACCTTCATTTCTCCATTCCTGAACACCACCCTGTGCATTGGGCGTAAGACTCCAACTTGGAATTGGACGTTTCCATTCAACTTCGACACTCCCTACGTCGTTTTTCGTGATTTTCCCGACGCCTTTCACTGTTCCAATTTCGTTGTTGGGATTGAAATTAGCCATTAGTACGAAATGGCCCACCTTCAATTCGGACACAATTTTTTCTTCATTCTTGTTCTTCGCGATTGGCCATCTCGACAGGTCTGGCAACACCAAGGCTTTGGATTTGAGTATCTCGCCTAACTGCTCATCTTCGTAAGCAACACGCCAGAAAATTGTTCTCATAGCTGATCCTTTTTACGCATAACAGTATATTAGGCTGAATTCCGATTAAGAGCAGTCAGCCTAGTTAATCCTACGCTAACAAGGTAACTTTAAATATCTTTTTAATCAAAACTTTAACAGGTTTTTTACTGCAAACCCACTGACTCTTCTGATAGTGAAAGCCAGAATTTGCATATTTGTGATGTAGGGCTATTTAGCTACTGGGTACAGATGATTTTACACAAACACTTAGTCGTTATTGACTCTCAATCGCCTTCCTTCTTACACCAGAATAATGTTGAAAATCAAAAATGTTTATTATAACTGTTTAAATGAACAGTCCTTTTGTAGAGACGCTATGTCATCAAAAGATAAGACTATGCATAACCCTTTCACATTAGGTTTTCTATTAGCAAAGATTCACGTGTGCTACTAAACACTTCTTGTAGTGAAAGTGATTTTGGGGCATTTTCTTGTTAGCTACTTAACCAAAATCCCCCCAATCGAAGAAATAAATTATCAGGTGTAAGTGAGCTAGAGGACTTCGATTTCAGGGATGAAATCATAGAGCGCCCATGGACGGGTTTATAGCGTACCGAGAGATTACTTGCACATAAGCCTGCGGCAGGCAATTGATGATAATGAAGGTACAACCTTCAAACACAACACCAAATATCAAACCAACCAGAAGCTAAACAAGAAAATGTAATCAGACTTCATTCGAAGGCTAACCAGTTTTGGGGCAAAAATCAGTTACGAAACCCTACCAAGTAAAGATAAATCGAAGAGACAAATGAACAGGTGTAGGTGCGGCTGCGAGTTTTGGCAGCATGGCCAGAAATGTTCCCTACATTTTCTGGCATTTCCCACATCCTTGTAGGTCAGAAGCTGTCGTCGAGCTTACATGGATGACTCTTTTGAAATCAAGAGCCAGCGTGTCACTGAAGTAGCTACACATAATCCTGCGGCAAGCAATAGATACGAGTTAAGGTATGACCTTCAATAACCCTGCCAAATACCAATTCAGATAAAAGTTAACAGATAGAAAATGTAATCAGCCTTCATTCGAAGGCTAACTAAAATCGTTGTTTATGCAACCTTCTCTGCTGCAACAACTGAGATCTCAACTAACAAGGCTTCTCTGGCCATCTTAGCGGCAACACAAGCGCGTGCTGGAGCGTGGCCTTCTGGTACCCAAGCATCCCAGACTGCATTCATCTCGGCAAAGTAGGACATATCTTTGACATAGATGGTGGCCGATAGGATATGTTCTCTGTCACTGCCAGCTTGAGCCAGCAAAGCATCCACTTTTTCAAGCATGCTTGAGGTCTGCTCGGTAATACCTTGCTCGGCATCTTTACACACTTGGCCACATAGGTAGATAGTGCCGTTGTGCTTGACGATACGGCTCATTCGAGTTGCTGTTTCTAATCTTTCGATGCTCATAATTTTCCCAATCTATTTTCAATCAATGGTGACATTGAGGAGTACGATGGCAAGATAGTAACGGCATGGCCTTCATTAATCGAGAGTCAAGGAGATGAAATTACCCATGAAGCCCATATTTGCGATCTCAAACAGTTCAAGCTAAAACTTATCACTCATCACCTGACCATCAAATGCCAAACACTGACGCACCCTGCGTTGCTGCACAGCAGAGAGATTTTCAACAGCTTCAAATTTGAATTCAGAGTGCTCATCGCTGAGCGTGATTAAACTGATATCTTCAAGTTCACAGCGAAAAATAAAAGCCTGAGAGTCGTAAGCTTTGTGATAATAAACCCCACTGAGGTAGTTAACTTTAACCTCACAACCCAACTCTTCTCGGCATTCGCGGAGCAAGGCCTCATGGATAGTTTCGCCAACATCTAGCGCGCCGCCAGGTAATCCCCAATGCTTGTCACCATAAGTGGCTTTAAGCAGAAGAACCCGATTGTCACGATCAAAAATCACAGCGTGACTACTGAGACGAAATTTGTCGTCGAAAGCCATACAAAATCCTTTTTTATTATTGTAAACAGACAAGCAAAGTAGCACCAATCTTGTTCACCATAAAGTTTGTGGAGAAGTGTGTGCTTTCAATTGGGTATAGCATGAAGTTTGTAGTTTCCGAATTTGAAATGTCGGAAGAGTAGAGAAAGGTAAGCGGAGTTATTCGCCGCTTACCTTAAGTACATTTAGCTTATTTAGTCTCTTCCAGACCGATACTGTCCATCCAGTGTTCAAAGTCCATCAGGTTCCCAGGCAGTACGACCTTGCTGCCATTACTGCTTAGGCCGTCAAACTGTTTAAGATACTCAGCACCTAACTGCATACGCACAACGTTTTTACCGCCCGGAGCTGCAATGACAGCGGCCATACGTTCGATAGAATCAGCGGTGGCTCTGGCGATGGTAATAATCTCTTCGCCTTTACCTTCAGCTTCGTTAATACGCTTTTGCATCTCACCTTCAGAGATATTGATCATCTCGGCTTTGATACCTTCAGAGCGGTTGATCTTACTCTGCTTGTCACCTTCACTCTTGGCCAGTAATGCACGACGTTCACGCTCTGCGTTGACCTGCATCTCCATGGCGTTTTTCACCGTCTCCGGCGGGGTAATGTTTTTTATCTCATAACGGTGAACACGTATTCCCCACATGGCACCAGCTTGATCTAACACCTCAACCACTTTGGCACTGATGACATCTCGCTCCTCAAAAGTACGGTCTAGATCAAGTGTCCCTATCACTGAGCGTGTGGTCGTTTGCGCCAGTTGAATCGCTGCATAACGGTAATCCACCACACCGTAGCTGGCTTTAACTGGATCCATTACCGAGATGTAGATAACGCCATCAACCTCGACATTCACCTCATCACTGGAGAAACACTCCTGTGGCGGCACGTCTATGGTCTCCTCTTTAAGATCGTGAATATAAGCGACCTTATCCACAAAGGGAATTAGGGCATGAAAGCCCGCATCTAAGGTGGAGTGATACTTACCCAAACGCTCTACGATATACGCCGATTTAGTCGGCACTAAGCGGATAGATTGAAAGAGCTTGATGACGAAAATGGCAAAGATAAGCCCCCAAATACCCAGTACGATTAAATCTGTGTCTATACCTGCAATCATGAGCGTGCTCCTTTCACTGAATTAGACCCAACAGCATGAGTCACCTGCTCCATTCCCTCAAAAAATCCCTCTAGTTTTGCCATCTCTGCTGGCACGACTGATATATCGGCATCGTTCAATATCTTGCCAACCTGACCGATAAACTGCTCCTTAAGCTGCATATTCATCGCTTCATTACCGCCCTCTAATGCCAGTGCGCTCGATACCAACTCCATCCCCTCAGCCTTGGCTTTAGCCACGATACTGATCTCCTGAGCCGTACCTTTTGCTTCATTAATTCGCTTCTGTTTTTGCCCTTCAGAGATGTTGATCGCCTCCTGTCGTTCACCTTCAGAGAGGTTAATCATGGCGGCTTTTTCGGCATTGGCTAAGGTGATCTCAGCGCGTTTACTCCGCTCCGCTTCCATCTGCTTCTCTAAGGTGTGAATCACCTTACGAGAGGGAGTGATGTTTTTAATCTCATAACGCAACACCTTGATACCCCATGGATCTGAGGCTTTATCTATCTCACGTACGATAGACTCATTCAGGCTGTCTCGCTCTGAGAAGGTTTGACTTAAACTCAACTTACCTATCTCTGAGCGCATCGTTGTTTGGGCTAAGTTCACCGCAGCAAGGCGATAGTTCTCAATACCATAACTGGCTAGTTTGCCATCCATCACCTTAAGGTAAACTAAGCCATCCACCTCAAGTTGAGTATTATCCTTAGAGATACAGCTCTGAGGTGGTACGTCGAGCACCTGTTCACGAATTTCATGCCTGTAAGCGACACGATCAAAAAACGGGATAAGAAAATGAAAGCCCGGCTGCAAGACTGTACGGAACTTCCCAAGTCGCTCAATCACATTAACCTCACGCATTGGCACGATTAACAGCAGCTTGTAGAGAATAAAAAAGACAAAAAGTACAAATATGGTAAACACAAACATAGATCCTTTCCTTATTTGTTTGTTGCACCCAGCAGGTGCTTTTATTAGATGAGTTTATTTTGCTTCGTTGACGGGTTCGACAATCAAACCAATATTTTCGCGGCAGATAATTCTGACCTGAGTACCCACGGCTATCTCACTACCATCGCCAAGCGCCGACCATTCGGTTCCCTGAAATTCGATACGCCCGGCATGTTGAGCTGGCCCAATGGATTCTTTTACTGTGGCGATTTGATTGTAGATATCCAACTCTTCATCTGTGTTATCTACATGGGAGTCGCCGCCGACCAGTTTTTGGGTTAGCCCTCTAAATCCGAGTAATAATACAATAGAGGCGATAAACCAAAGCGTGAGACTTTGTACCAGCCCTTCAACTAGGCCAATACCTAACGCCGATGCCACTACTAAACAGGCGCCACCAAGCAAGATCACAATCCCACCAGGTATCACCAGTTCCGCCAGCATCAAGATCAGTCCAATACATGCCCATATAATAATGGGATTTGTTAACTCCATATTTCCCCCTGAAATGTGAGTAACGAATGCGAATGACTAAATCCACTATATCAGTTGAATATAACTTTTACGACATAATATGTCACAAAATATCTATTCTAAGTGTAAATCACCAGATTAATCTAGCTTATCTCCTAGGGTGAATCAGATAATAAACAAGCAGAATTATTAACTTTGAGTTAATAAAAACAAAGAGATAGAAACCAATAATACTTTGTATCATACGTTAAATACTCTATACTTCCCCAGCCTAAAATTTGAACTGTTCCATTCTGCCCCATAAACAATGCATCACAGAATGCAGTGGCAGGAATAGATATGGTCCAGTATTACCCTAACTCTCCAAAAGGTAGATAACGATGAACAAGAAATGGCTTGCTCTAGCCCTCTTTACAACGCCACCAGCCATGGCCGACGATCTTATTCAGTGGTGGGACATGAGTATTACCGCTATCCATGGTGATAATTATGATTTAGCACCATCAGAGAAGCAGACCACTTTTACCTTCGAAACTGCTGGCGCATGGAGATACGGTGACTGGTTCGCTTTTCAAGATCTGGTTTATTTCAATGGTGATAATGCAGGCAAAGATAGCACGACCTATGGTGAGATATCTGCGCGTTTCAGTGCAGGCAAGATCACAGGAAACAATATAGAGCTCGGTCCTATTACTGATCTGTCACTTGCGCTGACACTTGAAGAGGGAGAAGGGCCAGTTAAAAGCTTTCTCTATGGCTTGGGCATGGATATTAACATCCCCTACTTTAGCTATTTCAACCTCAACACCTATCGTCGTGAAGCGCTCAGCAGCGATAACATCAGCGACGGTTGGCAGGTAACCCCTGCTTTTAGAATGGACTTCCCTGTTGGCAGCTCAAATATCGTCTTTGATGGCTTCTTCGATTGGGTGTTTTCAACTGATGATGCAAATTATGAGAAAAACTTCCATTTCAATCCTCAACTAAAATACGATCTTGGGGCGGTGATTCTGGGCGAGCATAAGAAAAATAAGCTCTTCATCGGTATCGAATACGATTACTGGAAGAATAAATACGGTGTGAAAGGGATCGCTCAGAGTACTTACTCAGTTCTGGCAAAATACCACTTTTAATACATTAAAAAGTGCTACAAAAAAGGCGCCTAGAGCGCCTTTTTTATCTTCAATCAACCTACTACAGGGAGGCTTAAAGGGAAGATTAAGCTAATAGCTTCTTCGCTGCCGCAACGACAATAGAAACAGCACTAACCTCTGTCTTCTTCATGGTTGCTTCATCAGGGATCTCTTGCTGTGTACGGTTTACTATCACACCAGCAACACATGCGGCGCGCCAACCTTGAGAGGCACACATAGTAAATAGTGTCGATGACTCCATCTCATAGTTAAGTACACCCAGATCCTGCCACTCCTGCATAGAACCCTTAAACTGACGGGTCACACGACCAGAAACCGTATCGTAACGCTCTTGCCCTGGGTAGAAGGTATCAGATGAAGCTGTAATACCGATATGTGGCTCAAGACCCGCATCACGGCTCGCAGCAACCATAGCAGTTGTACACTCAAAGTTTGCAACAGCTGGGAATTCCATAGGTGCAAAATGCAAGCTAGCACCATCTAAACGCACCGATGCCTGTGTCACAATCACATCACCCACGTTTACATGTGGCTGAATAGCACCAGTTGTGCCAACACGCAGGAAGGTATTCACACCCAGTTGAGCCAGCTCTTCAACCGCAATAGAGGTTGAAGGTCCACCGATACCTGTTGAGCAGATGACCACAGCTTTACCATCGATATAAGCAAGATAACTGGTATATTCACGGTGGCTAGCAAGGAAGGAGGCTCCCTCCATTAGCTCGGCAATTCTTTTTACTCGCTCAGGATCACCCGGTACGATCGCTAGGCTAGCCCCATCCAACATTTTTTTGGTCAGTCCTAAATGGAATACATCTGACATTGTGAAAACCCCTTTCATTTTAGATTATAAAATTCTTCTATTTTCGACTTTAACCTAGTATCGAAGCCAATAAGGTTAACTTGATCACACTTTTCTGGGCAATAGGTAAATGTTTTGCTGTAATGCAGTTACTAAAACGATTCTTCTATATCAAATCAAGCATCAAGATAAAAAGCGTTTATAAGCAGAGGTTTTGATCTGATTTTCCTCTTGCCACTAGCAGTATAGATTGTTTAAAAACAATAGAAGTTTTGTTGACCCACATCACATTTATCGCTCAAAAATCGCGCTAGTTTAAAGGTGAACCAAAGAATAAACAGAGAAAAGGATTGAAGCTATGTTTCCAGAATACAGAGACCTCATCACTAAACTAAAGACAGATGACGCCCACTTTTTAAAGGTGTTTAACAAGCATAATGCATTGGATGATGAGATTAAGGAGTTAGAGCAACATAGCTCAACAGTCTTTACCAATGAGGTTCAGGAGCTTAAAAAGAAAAAGCTGCATATAAAAGAGGAGCTACACGCCATTTTAAAATCGGTTAAACCACAGCCCTAACCGTTTTAACAATATAAAAACGGGTGCCATGCGCCCGTTTCTATATTCCAGCTCTAAGCAAGGTTATTAGCGTAGTGCTTTAAATAGCTCCTCGCCGGAGTCAAAGTGGCTCACCTCTATCACTTTTAAATTATCTAAGCGAATAAGACTCGCTCTATCTTTCTCAGCTGGTAGCAATTTAGTCACCTCTCCCTCTTTATCCAGTCCAATAGAAAAAGGCAGATCTTTCATCTGAGGGATCGCAACAAACTTGGCGATCAGAGATGGCATACCACTGATGTCTGCAAGATAAACTTGAGTTGCTGGCACTGCTTTATCTGCAGAGATCTGCTTATCCAATGCCTCTTTTATAAGATCACCACCCGCCATGCCACGGCTAAAAAGTATGACATCAGTGTTGGCATCGACTACTACACTCTTTTCAAACTGATCGTCTAACTGTATCGGCGTCACCTGATCGCCAGCTTGATAAAATGATGCTTGGGCTAATGTAACAAAAAACATACTGCAGATAAGAATAAGGGCTCTCATAGTTGTTCTCTTAAATAGTAAAAAACAATAGCCCCAAGAGTAACTGACTCCATATAAAACCACATTAGTATAAAGGTTGATTCATGATCCTCTTCACGCAGAATATGCCGATAAAGAGCCACAACAAAAAATTCAGTTCCAAAAAATAGAAATATCAGTAAGCTAAACTTAACGGAAAAAACAGCTAAGTATCAATAGGACGACACATGAACGAAGACCAATTAGAGCAGGAGCTACAACAACTACAAGGTGTTTATACCTTTCTCTATGAATTTTTAGTTCAGTACAGCTTTCAGATCATAGGCGCTATCTTAATCTTCCTCCTTGGCCTCTGGGTCGCGAATAAGATCTCAAACCTAGTTGCCAGCCAACTGAAAAAACACAATATCGATATCACCCTAAGCAACTTTGTCACTAATCTGCTTAGAATACTGATTATTGTCATGGTGGGTATTGTTGCACTTGGCAAGTTAGGGATCAGTATCACCCCTATGGTTGCCGCCATTGGTGCCGCATCTCTGGGCGCGGGTTTGGCCCTGCAGGGGATGCTCTCTAATTATGCCGCTGGTATCACTATTATTGTCACCCGTCCCTTTGTTGTAGGTAACACGATTAGCATCAGAGAGGTCACGGGAGTTGTACAAGATATCTTTCTGGGCATGACGGTGCTGATTAATGAAGAGGGTGAACAGATCAATATCCCCAATAAGCATATTGTCGGCGAGATACTGCATAACTCCTTTGCTAATAAACTGGTCGAGACCAATTTCAATATCAGCTATAAATCCGATCCCGATAGTGTCATTGCATTAGCTACCGAGGTAATCAGCCAATCTCCCCGCGTCTTTCAAGAGCAGAGCCCACTTATCGGGATCAACGGCTTTAATAGTATCGGCATAGAGATAAGCATACGTTACTGGGTTCCCACTGATACCTACTACCAAGATAAGTACCAAACTAACCTGGCAATCTATCGCGCATTATTAGCTGCAAATATAGAGATCCCCTGTCCAGTCAAAGAGGTACATATAGAGAAGTAATAGCAATCGCGTATAAAGCTAGAGCTGGTGATCTCGGTATTATCCAGCTCTACACTCAGGCCAATATTCAACCCAATAATTCAAAATACTTATTAATAGCAGTTTTTATCAGCATAATCCGATCAAACTAAGCCTTATGACTTATTCTATTGAACACTTCATCAGACTGTTTTCAACCCTCTTAATTACAACAAGTTAAATCACACTCCTGTCCTCAACAGCTGTAATACAGGGGACTCCAGCACAATATCTGAGGCTAAAATATATAAAGATTACTTAATTCAATCTTAATAAATTTCACTGCAAGCTTAAAATACATAACTAAAACAAATAATCATTATAAGCGATACTCTATCGATCCTTCCCAAGAATCCCCGCAAAATACGCCCCATAGAAAAACAAATGATTTTTAAATTTCCATAGGGAGCACAAAAAATGAAAAAATCACTTCTAGCTATCGCATTAATGAGCACTTTCTCATACGCCAATGCAGCAGACGTTGATAACACTTGGTACATCGGCGCTGGTGCAGGCCAGAGCAACTATGAGTCAGTAGATGCCGTTAGTCATCTAGGTGACGATAGCGACTTAGCATGGAACGCTGTAGTTGGTTACCAGTTAAATAAATATTTCGCAGTCGAAGCTGGCTGGCAAGATCTTGGCACTAATGATGATACTCATCTTTGGGGCGGACTTGACGGCGCTCAATCTATCGACGTAGATGGCTTCACTCTTGGCTTAGTCGGTACACTACCACTAAGTGAAAAGTGGTTCCTAACCGGTGAAGCTGGTGCTTACCAGTACCACTTAGCTCACCAGATGAGTGCTGACAAATATGTTAGTGCAACTGATACCGCGCCTTACTTTGGTGCCGGTGTTGGCTACAAGATCACTGATTCGTTAGAAGTTTCAGCTAAATACCGTCGCTTCGCTAACATCGACGAGTCAGCTTGGAACACAGCGAACATGGACGCACAAACCGTTGGTATTCAAATGGTTTACCGTTTCGGTGTTAAACCAACGCCAACAACGGCAGCTGTTGTATTACCTGCAGTGATCAAAGAGACTAAGCCTGCGCCTCGTCCAGAGCCAGTGTATGAGACTAAAATAGAGCAAAGCAGTGTTGCAGTGCTATTTGGTTTCGATTCTTCAAGCCTAAGCAGCACAGCTAAGGCGAAATTGGATGAAGTGATCCGTCTTTCTAAGCAAAGCGATAACGACACCATCTTGCTAAATGGCCAATCAGATAACCAAGGTGATTCTGAATATAACCAAAAGCTATCTGAAGCTCGTGTTCAACAAGTTGCAGATTACCTCAATGCTAACGGTGTTGAAGTACAAACTTTAGAGCAGCAAGCGACTGGCGAGCAAAATGCACACGCTAACTCACGCACAGATCGTGCACTTGAGCGTCGCGTTATCATCACGCTAACCAGTGAAACTCAAGTAGTCGTGTCTTAATCCCCATTTAAGACATTAACAGCGCCAAGGATTGCTTGTGCTAACGCACATAAAATATCAGAGTCATAAGGAACCCGATAATTCTATGGATAGAATGCTCTGATATTTGGATGGATTCATGGGTAAACAGGGAAGCTTGAGCACAGGACTTTGCTCCACCCAAAAACAAGCAGGAAGCACACTAACAACAGGACTTGTTAGCTGAAAGGAGTTCAGGCTAAGTAAACTATTACATGAAGTAATACCGATCTCGTCGGCTTCATCTTCGCAGATGAAGGAACCAGTTTGTGATCCCAAAGGCCATGGAAGGCCTTTTTCACATCACATCTATGCCAACTCTTGTATTTCATCTATAGTCGACTCGTCATCAACTCCTCCTTAGAGCCCGTTAATGCCTTTAGAGAAAAAAATCGATCAACTTAAAGATTGCGATCTTAACCTATTAATTGCTCTCTCTGTTTTACTGAAAGAGGCTCATGTCACTAAGGCAGCAAAAGAGCTAGGGCTTTCACAATCGGCCATGAGTCAAGTACTTAAACGTCTCCGGTTGATGTTTGAAGACCCTCTACTGGTTAAAAGCCATAACGGAATGACTCTCACCAGTAAGGCTACCGCTATTGAAAGCGAGCTCAAGCCTCTTCTCAACCGCGTTATCAGTATTCTTGAGGGAGATAGATTTAACCCGGCAACGGCTCAAGGCCGTATCCGGGTCATGATGAATGACGTTCTAGCTCAATTATGTATTACTCAACTGATATCCGAATTAGATAAACACGCTCCAGGAATTGAGCTCGAATATGTCACCCAAAAAACCGATGGGTTTAAGATGCTAAGGCGTGGTCATCTCGATCTTATTGTGGGCTTTTACGACTCTGTACCTAAACCCATTCGCAGCCAAGCGATATCAAGGTACCCCTGGCAGTTGGTAACGTTAGATCCCCAAGCTAATGACTATATCGATAAGATACATAATGGTCAGAGCATCATAGAAGAGAGTCCCTTTAAACTCTTAAGGTACCAATATCAAGAGCATAATCAGGCTCATATGATCAATGCCCTCAAGGCAATCAATGCTGAGGAAGCTTCCTATGCATTGACCTCAGGCTCTTTAAGTACCATGACTCAGGCGCTAACAGCCCCCTATACCGTCACACTACTGCCACACTACTCGGTAAAGATTTTTGAGAAGCATAAGGCTGAGGACTTTATCTGGCTTGGGGATACCATAGAGTTAGATCTCAAGGTGTGCTGGAACGAGCATAATCGTAATCTAAAACTACAGAAATGGTTCAGACAACTGATCTCCTCTATCTTAATAAAACAGTTAAGTAACACTGAAATATGAAGAGTTCCATATACTTAGGCAATATTAATTTATGAATCACTCAGATCTAAAAATAATCCAAGGATGCGATCTCAACTTACTGCTGAGTTTAACAGTGCTGATTGAGGAGGGAAGTGTTTCTAAAAGTGCCGAACGACTCGATATCTCTCAGCCAGCCATGAGCCAAAACCTGAAAAAGATCCGTAATCTGTTTGATGAGCCACTTTTTGTAAAACATGGCCAAGGGATCAAGGCAACCGAAAAGGCCCGCTCTTTATTACCAGGCTTACATGAGTGGCTGGAGATGAGTAGCCGGCTCATTTTACAAAAAGCCTTCGATCCTAAAGAGGTTTATGGCGTTGTTCGCATCGCGTTTATCGATACCATGACCTCTGAAATTGTTCCTCAACTCCTAGAGATGGTGATGCAAGCCGCCCCCAATGTTGAACTGGAGTTTATCCATAAACCTAAACATATGTTTTCTATGCTCGAATCCGGCGAGTTAGATCTCTGTATTGGTGGCACTGAAACGCCACCAGCCAATATTTATGGCCGTAAGATAGGCTTGGAAAGGTTCTGTATCGCCTCTAGCCCTACACATCCCATCAACCAGTTAAGTAACCCAAGTTTGGCAGATATATTCAGTTTCGAAACCGCCGAATATTCGGCTTCAAATGCAGCAGAACCACAGATAACTCAGTTAGCACAAGCAAACAACTTAAACCGCAAAGTGAGTTTTTCAACCAGCTCAATGTTAGTGCTCAGAAACGGGTTATTAGCGGGGAAGCATATCGCATTTATCTCCGATATCGTTACTCAAAATCCCTACTGGAAGGATAAGCTCTCCATCTTAAAACATGAGGCACTTCCCGAGGTTGAAAGTACCCTATATTGGCATGCAAGAGTACATCAAGATCCGTTAGTTCAATGGTTTAAAAATAGATGTCTGGAGCTAGCTTCCGGTTTCAGAGAACAGGGACTATACCAACCAGCATAAAGATTTGATCGCTCAGCGAGAGTTTAGCGGTTCTGAGGCAAGGCAAAGAGTGAAGAGCATAGTTATTCTACGGTCAAGCTCGTTAACACAGCATCAGCACCGCTAAAACTCGCCTGTAAGGAGTGCTTTTGGCTGCCTACTTCTGTGTTGAATGAACTTACAAGGGAACAACCATTATCTCATCCATTCGCCTTGAATTAGTTTGCCAAAAACACTCTGAGTAGAGCAACTTCTTATACTGATTGGTATTAACTCCTCATAGCCCTCTTTGCCACTCCTTTCTCAGGCTTGTTTGCAATGGATTGCTAATCGCTTGTTTTACCTCAGCCAACAGCCTAGGCTTATCTTTACCTAGTGTACCCTTAAGCACTAAATAGTTAGATGCATGATCCGAGCGAAATATTGTTCTTTCCAGCTCAAGGTGACCTAGTAAAGTATGCATCTCTTTAAACAACTCAGCTTGATTGGGTAGAGAGAAGTGACCATCAAAAGCCGAATCCATTCGCTCAGTACCTAAAGGCAAGGTAACCACCAAAGTCGACAGATACTCAGGCTGCGCCGCATTCATCAAACGGGCCGAGTTAATCGCATGCTGCTCGGAAAGGCCACTGCCACCTAAGCCATTTAAGATCATTACCGAGGACTTAATGCCTGCCGCTTTTATCTTTAACAGTGCCGTTAAAGACGAGGCATAGGTCTCCCCTTTCTCTATCCGATTAAGCACCTCATCATCACCACTTTCACAGCCAATATAGAGTAAAGATAAACCCAGCTCTCGTAATCTAGTCAGCTGCTCAGACGTCTTATTCTTAAGGTTTCTTGGCAAACAGTAGCTGCTTATTCGTGTCACACTAGGTAGATGTTCCTGAATAAGTAAGCAAATAGCCTCTAAACGCTCAAAAGGGAGACTCATTGCATCACCATCAGCAAGAAATACCCGAGTGATATTTTGACCTGTATTAGCTACTACTTTTATATCCTCTAAAATCTTATCTAATTTTTGAGCTCGAAATCGTTTTTGAGGTGCCGTGTACATGTCGCAAAAGGTGCACTTATTCCAACTGCAACCATTAGTCACTTGTAAGATCAGGGATTTCCACTCAGATGGTGGACGAAATACAGGTTCAATATAGCGCAACAAAATCATCTCCTTTTACTAAAGACACTAGAATACAAGCGGTTTGTAGAGAATGATATGGCTAACTTAACCTTAATTTAATTTTGATTTAATTAGCATTGGTTAAACTATAAGCGTTCAGAATTAATAGACTGATTCTGCTCCTCTCCAAGTACCTTGAGGTATCACGAGATACACCTAACCGTGTAAAGAAACAGGTAGCATCGGCCTGCATACGTAAAATAAGAACTATGCAAACAAACAATAAGCACAAGACAGACGAAGCGCTAAGTATGTTAGCTAATGGCTAATTACTTACACCCTGCTTATAACGTTTGCATCGATTTGACCATCGGCGCTTATATGTCACTGTTTGTTTCTTGGTAATCCGGCAAAAAATTCACCCTTGCTAGCTGGGTGAATCAAATAATAGCAAGGATACCAAGTTATTGAATAAACAGCTGAGTAACAGATGTCCATGTCATAGAGGGGCACCGCAGATTGGTGCCCCTTCATTTGTGTCTTTCAAATAAACCGCCTCTATAACCTTTTATAATTCAAATGAAATTACTTATCCTGAAGATGAACATTAAATATAAGTTCAGATTTTCAGCTAGATTTCAGTGTACATTCATAGAAACATCTGTACAAAAACTCATCTAATCTCATCACTTTGTAGCTTTCCATTTAATACCTCTTTAGTAGTAAGTTTCTAGCATTGTTTTATCCCTCTAAACCTTTGACCCGGGTCAAAAAACCACCCGTTTATTCATTATCATCAACACAATGTCATTAAGGTAATAAATGGGGACAGCGGGATCTTAATTATAAAAATGAAATTTTGGAGTGACGATGAAAGTGTTAAATAAGCGTTATTTAGCCTTAATTGTAGCGGCGGCTATGGGTGTGAGCGCCTGTGGCAGTGACGGCAAAGATGGTGCAGATGGCGAAGATGGTGCACCAGGACCTGGTCCAAATCCACCAACAGTAGAAGCCTCAGAAATCACTAACGTTGAAGTAATCAATCACGTGATTGAAGAAGGTAAAGTGACCTTTGAGTTCCAAATCACTAACGAAGATGATGCCTTGATTGTTGGCTTACAAAAAGCCAATGCTGAACTGTCTGCAATGACTGAAAATGGTATTGCCCGTAGCCGCGATAGCTATGAAGGCGTTCAAGTGGGTGGCAGTGCCAGTGAAACAACTGAAGGCGCTAGCTTAACGGTACTTGACAATGGCAACTATGAATTTGTTGCACCAATGCCACATGTTACAGCAGGCACTGACGGTATTGTCCGCTTAGCTGTTGGTGGCGGTGATGCCATTGCTAAGTCACGCTACATTATTGTGAGCAAACCTGACAATGTGCACACCACTACCACTGAGACTTGCCAAAGTTGTCACGTAGATTACGCAGCATCTCACCTTAAGCACCCAAGCTATACAGCGATCAACACTGACGGGGAAACCGACCTTGTTGCGGGCTGTATGACATGTCACGGCAACGTTGCTCGTGATGATGGTGGTTATGCACGTAACACTATGCAAAAGATTGGTCATATCAATCACCAGAAGTTTGAAAAAGACTTTGCTCCGACTAACTGTTATACCTGTCACGCAGAGCCAGTGATTAACACTAGCATTGCCGGTAATGGTTGTAGCGATTGTCACTCAACGGATAATGCAGACATACAAGCAATTATAGCTTCAAGCAACGAATTCGATGCGCGTGCATTCCACGCTAATTCGGCATTGATTGGCCTTGAAGAGCGTCAAAATATCCGTGCAAATCATTACACCACAACTTCAGCGCCGTATATCGATGATTCATTGGTGTGGGATAACTATCCACAAGGTGGCTGGTGTACGACTGTGGCACTATTTAATACCGAAGGCGAATCAGAAGTTCAGTTAAACATTGGACAGATGTACGCGGCAGGGACATTGACTTACGCTGGGGCTTATATCCACGGTCACTTTAATGATTCATTAGTTGGTCGTCCTAGCCCACGAGGCTCAGATCAGTATATTGAAAATGAAGATGGCAGCCGCTCTATTTGTTACCCTCACCTAGACGGCCTAGACTCTAGCTACCGTTTAGCTGATCTGGTTGCGAGTACTCGTGTTACTTTCAAGCAGTTTGAAGATGATGGCGGTTATGACGGTGTTTCTTTCACCAGTTACTCAGATGTTGTAGATCATACTGGCGTGAAAACCCAGGAGTATGAACGTCGTCATGCTGTGACTACTGATAGTTGTACAACTTGTCACAATAACGAAACTAACTACCACAAAAACGGTAGCTATACCGAAGGTGGTCTAGATTGTGTTGCTTGTCATAACAATGGCCAAGATCGTAGCGCCAAAAACTCAGCTCCAGGCTTTGGACCTATGGTTCACAGTATGCATTGGGGTGTAGGTGCTTCTGCAACCGATCCAGATGGTAACCCTAATTCAGCCACTAAGCTTAACGCTGAAAACTGTGTATCTTGTCATGCTGACGGCATCGACTTGAATGCGATTCCAAATCAGTTTATCCGTGCAAAAGCGTTCCACGGTGGTGACAACACTAAGATGGCTAGCCCAATTACGGCTAACTGTTTTGCATGTCACAATGATGATTCAGCACTGAATCATATGATTCAGCAAGGTGGTTCAATTGATGAAGAAGTGGTAGCCGATTGGTATACTCAACCAACTTCAGAGTCTTGTGCAACTTGTCACGCCGAAGGCAAATCTTACGGCATCGAGAAGTTCCACATTTTTGAGCGTTCATTTTAAACAAACAAACGGTGCCTTAGATTTCAACGACTAAAGGCAACCTTAAAAGTTACCACTTTCATCGAGCATGAGTGGTATACGGGGATGGAAAATGGCTACCCTGCAGGCTGTCACTTCCATCCCCACTTTATCCAAATCCCCCCGCTTTCTGGCTTACTGTTAGTTTAAGTTTACATAGGAGAACAAACTCCTCTATATATCAAACCGATAATTCGCCTTTATCCTCATTTTCCACTAGGTTAGAACATTTGAGATACTAATAGAGGGAAATATGAAAACATCTCATCACCTCAGCGTTATAGCGCTCTCCATTACCTTAGGGGTAGGATTAAGCGCTTGCTCAAACTCTACCAACAATGGAGCATCGACAGTAAAAGATACCGTTATCGCCCAAAGTCCCGTACAGAAATATGATGCTAAGACTTTTTTCGAGACGACCACCTATTTTGGCTCCTCCTTCTCTGCTGACGGTAGCTACATCTTAATGGGCTCAGATCAGAGCGGGATTTTTAATCTCTACAAGATGAATATTAAAACCGGACAACAGACAGCACTAACAGACTTTAAAGACACCACCTATCCCGTCTCTTGGTTTCCGAATGATGACCGCGTCTTGTTAACCCAAGATAATGGCGGTAACGAGCTCTATCATCTATTTGTCCGTGAAACCGACGGAACAGTAAAAGATCTCACCAATACCGAAAACACTCGAGCCAACTTTGTTAACTTCACCAATGATGGTGCATTTTTCTATGCAACTACCAATGAACGTGATCCTAAGTTTATGGATCTATACCGCTATGATGCTAATACCTATGAGCGTACCTTAGTCTTCGAAAATAAGTTAGGATTCGAAGTTGCTGAGGTATCTCCCGACGGACTTTTCGCCTCACTCGCTAAGATGCATACCAACAGAGACAGTGACACATATCTACTGGATTTAAGAAAGCGTACATCTAAACCAACCATTATTAGCGAGCATACAGATCCAGCAAACTATAACCCTATGGCATTTTCACCGGACAGCAAGCAGCTCTACTATGCTACTGATTCTAAGGGTGAGTTCTCTCAGGTTTGGCAATATGATCTTCAGTCAGAAAAACATAGCCTAGCGATTAAAGACAACTGGAACGTCCGCTTCGTCTACTTCTCAGAGTCGGGCAAGTATCGTGTTTCAGGCGTAAATGCCGATGCCAACACACGTATCACCATCTTAGATACTGCAACAGGCAAAGAGGTCGTTTTACCTAAGCTGCCAGCAGGCGATCTTCGTAGTGTGAACTTCTCCAAAGATGAACAAACAGTGTCGTTTTATATCAACTCTGATACCTCCCCCTCTAACCTTTTCGTTTGGGAGATGGGAAGCAGTTCAGCAAAACAGTTAACTCAAGCACTAAACCCGCAGATTAACCCAAAAGATCTAGTTGCAAGTAAAGTGGTGCGCTTTAAGAGCTTCGACGGCTTAGAGATCCCAGGCTTACTCTTTAAACCTAAAGGTGCTAGTGCAGAGAATAAACGTCCAGCGGTTGTCTTTGTTCACGGTGGCCCTGGAGGCCAAAGTCGCACAGGTTATAGCGCCATGCGTCAACACCTAATTAATCATGGCTATGCAGTATTTGCGGTGAATAACCGAGGCAGCTCAGGTTATGGGAAAACCTTCTTCCACTTAGATGACAAAAATCATGGGGAGAATGACCTACAAGATATCATTTATGGTAAAAACTACCTGCAGAGCTTAGATTGGATTGATGCGGATAAGATAGGTATCATGGGTGGTAGCTATGGTGGCTACATGACTGCAGCGGCACTGGCATTTGAGCCCGAAGAGTTTAAAGTTGGCATCGATATTTTTGGGGTGACTAACTGGGTTCGCACTCTAAACTCTATTCCACCTTGGTGGGAGTCATTTAAAAAAGCCCTCTATGATGAGATGGGTGATCCCGCCACAGACGCAGAGCGTCACAGAGCGATATCACCACTGTTTCACGCGCAAAATATCACTAAACCTCTGATGGTCATTCAAGGCGCAAACGACCCTCGAGTGCTCAAAATTGAAAGTGATGAACTCGTAGAAAAAGTGAAGCAAAATGGTGTGCCAGTAGAGTACGTAGTATTCGATGATGAGGGACATGGTTTTAGTAAGAAAACTAACCGTATCACGGCATCAGAAGCCTATGTAGACTTCCTAAACACCTATCTTGATATTCCCAATAAGGTGGCAGTGAAGTAGTAACAACAAAAAAGCCCAATCAAATCTAACACTTGATTGGGCTTAGAACATCTAGCTAATTTAGCAAGACACTATGTGGCCATGCTTAATCTTGAGGTAGCTCTGCATTGTGGTAGACGTTTTGTACATCATCACAATCTTCAAGGGCAGCGAGGAACTTTTCAAACTGCTCAATCACTTCAGGATCGGTAATATCTGTCATCGTTTGAGGAACGAAAGTGATCTCCTCAACTTCAAACTCCGCTTCTGAATTCTCTTCAGTTAGCGCAGTTTTGGTCTTGTAAAACTCTGTATGTGGAGCGTAGACCGTGATCATGCCATCTTCTAGCTCAACATCAGTCACATCAACATCGGCCATGATAAGCATCTCTAGCACTGCTTCTTCATCTTCACCTTTAAAGACAAAAACAGCTTGATGATCGAACATATGGCCTACGGTACCAGGGCCACCTAATTTGGCATCATTTTTTACGAACGCTTGACGTACTTCGGTGAAAGTTCGCTTACCGTTATCTGTTAAGCAGTCAACGATAACCATGGCGCCGCCTGGACTGAACCCTTCGTAGCGTGCAGTTTCATAATCTTCACCACCACCGCCTTTGGCTTTGTCGATGGCACGCTCAATCACATGAGCTGGAACTTGATCTTTCTTAGCTTTGGCGATCATCTGACGAAGCGGCAGGTTACCGTCGGGGTCGAAGCCACCATTTTTAGCGCAAACATATATCTCTTTACCATATCTAGAGTAAAGTCTGGTCTTCTGACCAGCAGTTTTAGCCATAGACTCTTTGCGGTTTTGGTATGCTCTTCCCATCTTGCCCTATCTCATAAACTAAAAAATTATCTGCAATATTAGCAGCTTTATTAGGCTTTTTGCACACAAGGGCTTTTTAATTTAATAATCTTTGACTTTGCTTAGTAAAATTTCAATTTAATGAGACAAAATCCGGCACTTCCAGCAGCTGATACTCAGGATTTCGGCTCATCGCCCGATAAATATACTCAATAAATACCTGATACTTTCGCGGTAGATAAGCCCGTTGAGGCGTACTCATGGTTATTTTAGTTTGCGCCAGAGGGTAATCTTCAAGAAGAGGAAGTAACAGCTTCTCATCTAATGCCTGCTGTGCAATAAGAGTTGGCACTATGGTTATCCCTAGACCTTCAATGGCCGCTTCACGCGCTAAGGTCACATTATTCACCGTTAACTGTGCCTCAGGCTCTTGGGTAACCCACTCTTTCCCATCGAACAGCGTCCAACTTCCATCAATATGGGTCGATTTTAATTTTATCGCTTTATGTTTGCTAAGATCTTGCGGCACTTTAGGGGTGCCATTGCGAGCAAGATAAGAGGGACTAGCCATCAGCATCTTATCTGTATTTATCATCTCGTAAGTTTGCAGACTGGGATCTGACATAGAGGTGATCTGAAACAGTACATCTACTCCCTCAGCAACCACATCAACATTCCGATTGGTGAGCTCCGCATCTATGGTGATATCCGGGTAGTGAGTCAAGAACTGAGCAAACACCCTACCAAGAAATAGTTGTCCCAACTCAATAGGGCAGACAATATTGAGGTTTCCTTTCACCATCTGTTGATTGGAGCTGAGCTGATCTTCTGCACTTTGTAAATCGGCCAATATGCGATGTACCCGGTTGTAATAAGCATTACCTGCATCGGTAAGCTTAAGAGCTCTCGTTGTACGAAATAGCAACTGAACACCGGCATCGGCTTCAAGCTCAGCAACCTTACGACTCACCGTCGCCTTAGTTAACCCCATCACCTTAGCCGCTGCGGTAAAACTGCCCTGCTCAACAACCTGAGCAAACATCTGCACGCGATTTAAATCCATTATTGTTACACCTGTGAAACAGTAGGTTGAATTTTAACTATCTAATAAATATACAGTGACAGTAGTAGACTATAAAGCACTAATCAAGGAGTCATGAATGTCCAAGAGTAAATTATATATTGTAGTCCCACTCATCCTTGCCCTTTTAATCAGTGGCGGCTACTACTGGTGGACCCAAGTACGCTTTATCGAGTCTACAGATAATGCCTATGTTGAGGCCGACATCTCCCATATCAGTGTGAAGGTTCCTGGCTACGTTGTGATGACAGACATTACTGATAATCAGCATGTTGAAGTGGGACAACTGCTGGCACAACTAGAAGATAATCAGTATGAGGCCAAAGTAGCACAGAGCCAAGCAGCACTGGAAAGTGTCAAAGCAGAACAGCAAACATTGGCAGCCAAAGTCACATTGCAAGATGCGCTTATTAATCAAGCTGCCGCAGGTGTAAAAGCCGCTGAGTCAGATCATTTACGCGCCGAACAACAGCTAAATCGCACCGTTCAATTAAAGGTGAAAAATTACAGTTCACAGGATGATGTCGATCAGATGCAGGCAAGCTTTGAATCCGCTATCGCCCATCTTGATGAAGCTAAGGCAGCCTTAATTGCTAAGCAGCGAGAGCTGGCAGTATTTAAAGCCCAATTACAGCAAGTTGATGCAAATGTAGTACAGGCTAGGGCAGGTCTTAAGCTTGCCGAGATACAGCTCTCGGATACTCAAGTGCGCGCGCCATTTTCAGGGATCATCGGCAAACGTGGTGCGATGAAAGGCCAATATGTTCAGCCAGGTCAAGCCCTCTATAGTTTGGTACCGGATGGTGCAGTGTGGATCACGGCAAACTTTAAAGAAACCCAAATCCAACATATGCAAGCTGGTCAACAGGTGAAAGTCACTCTCGATGCGTTTCCCGACAAAGCCTTTACAGGTGTTATCGACAGTCTCTCCCCAGCTTCCGGTGCCAAATTTAGTTTATTGCCCGCAGAAAATGCGACTGGAAACTTCACTAAGATAGTTCAGAGAATTCCAGTAAGGATCCGCTTAGCAGCCAACCAAGAGATGAGAATTGTTCCAGGGTTAAGCGCTGTGGTTGAGGTAGATACCCATGAAGCGTCCATAAATTACGCCATTGCTGCTAACGCAGGTTATTAAAAGTGAGTAGCTCTACGGCAACTTTACATGAATCTCAATCAGCCCCGCAAGGCTTTGAGTCTGGCAGCCTGCGTTCCTGGGTCGCTGTCTTTGCTGGTTTAATTGGCGCATTTATGGCGATACTGGACATCCAGATCACTAATGCTTCAATGAAGGAGATACAGGGAAGTTTAGGTGCAACCTTAGAGGAGGGTTCTTGGATAGCAACCGCTTATCTGGTAGCTGAGATGATAGCCATACCTCTCTCAGGCTGGCTAAGCCAAGGGCTTTCAGTTAGACGTTACCTTCTCTGGACAACAGCTTTTTTTATCGGCGCCTCACTCCTGTGTTCAATAGCTTGGAACCTCGAGTCCATGATCGCCTTTAGGGCAATGCAAGGCTTCTTCGGTGGTGCACTTATCCCCTTAGCCTTTCGACTAATCCTCGAGCTACTCCCCGAGAGTAAGCGCGCTATAGGCATGGCGCTTTTTGGGGTAACTGCAACTTTTGCCCCCTCAATCGGCCCCACTTTAGGTGGCTGGTTAACTGAGCAATTTAGCTGGCATTACCTTTTCTATATCAATGTTCCCCCAGGATTAATTGTAATGGGAATGCTCGCCTATGGGCTGGAGAAAAAACCGGTTCTCTGGGACAAACTAAAAAATATCGACCTATCTGGCATAATTACTATGGCGCTAGGAATGGGCTGTTTAGAGGTGGTATTAGAAGAGGGAAACCGTAAAGATTGGTTTGGCTCAGACCTTATCCGTGATCTCACTATTGTCGCCGTAATTAACATCACTCTTTTTGTCTATATCCAGCTAAAAAAAGAGGAGCCACTAGTTAACCTTCGCTTATTAGGTCAGCGTGATTTCGCCATCTCAACCATTGCCTATTTTCTATTGGGTATGGCTCTGTTTGGTGCCATCTACATGATCCCTCTCTATTTAGCACAGATCCACAACTACAGCCCATTAGACATAGGTGAAGTGATCATGTGGATGGGTTTTCCTCAGCTACTGGTACTGCCATTTATACCAAAGCTTATGGAACGATTCGATGGCCGCTACTTGGCAGCATTTGGATTCACCATGTTCTCATTAAGCTATTATATGAATAGCCATATGACAGCAGACTATGCGGGTGATCAGATGATCGCCTCACAAATCGTAAGAGCCTTAGGACAACCATTTATTCTGGTTCCAATAGGGATCATAGCTACCATGCATATTAAACCTCATGAGAATGCGTCGGCCTCAACAGTGCTTAACGTTATGCGAAACTTGGGAGGCGCATTTGGTATCGCACTAGTATCGACCCTAACCGATACTCTCTCAAGAGGTCATCTTGCCCACATAAAAGAGACACTGTCCGCAGTAAACCCAATGGCAAATCAGTACCTAAATCAAACAACGAGCATCTTAGTACAAGCGGGCTCAGATCCCGTAACAGCATCCTCTCAGGCTGCTGTAATGCTTGGAAAAACCATGACTGAACAAGCCTATATCCAAGCTTACAATGATGTATTTTTTATTATCTCTGCACTCCTGCTTATTGCAGTCGTTGCTGTACTCTCGATTAGAAAACCGATAAAAGAGCGATAGATAAAGAGGGCTTTGTAATAAGCTTTTTGTCTGCTCCCGCGTGATGTACACTGGATTTTTCTAGAAAGGAGGTAGATATGCAGTGGAGTGTTCTGACTTTTAAACAGCTCAATCTTGATGAGTTATATGAAGTATTAAAGCTAAGGGTCGATATTTTTATCGTCGAACAGAACTGCCCCTATCCGGAACTGGATAATAAAGACAGAGATCCACAAACTCGTCATCTAATAGGACGAAATACTCAAGGTGATATCGTCGCTTATGCACGTATACTCGCACCAGGAGTGAGCTATCCAGACTCCAGCATTGGCCGAGTCGTTGTTTCAGAGCAAGCTAGAGGTGGCGGAGTAGCCCATACCTTAATGCAGGAAGCCATATCATTGGCGGCTCAATACTGGCCCGAAAATGATATTCAACTAGGCGGGCAGGAGTATCTTAAAGACTTCTATCAAAAACTGGGATTCGACCCTGTATCAGAGGTCTATCTTGAAGATGGTATCCCCCACCTAGATATGCTTTATAAACAGCATTAGCTAAAAAGCGATACCTCACTAAATCATTAACCCTACCTGCCATAACCTTTCTTCGGCACCCCAGTTACTAAGGTATTAATTAATCCTAAACATCAGGTGCCGGAAGTGTCGATTTTCCACGACTGAATGGTCTATTTTGTTCCATACAAAATAAGACATTTCTTCCTTCCCTTAGAAGTCAGATGCAGGAGGTACAAAGCCATGGATGGCTGAAGGTTGAGTAATCCAGGAGCAATAATCAAGAGTAACACAGGAGCTGTTAACTAGGGTGCTAGAGCCGAGAAGCATCATATCAACCTGCATATGAGGTAGCTATTGCACGTACGTGCTTAAGTGAATAAGCCACCTGCAAGTAATGCTGTTAGATACGAGAAAAAGGCTGTTAAGACGTTAATCCCTAAACGCAAAAAAGCCACCTTAATAAGGTGGCTTCTCTACTACTCTTTACGAGTAAATTAGGCGCCTGGAAATGACCTACTCTCACATGGGGAGACCCCACACTACCATCGGCGCGATTGCGTTTCACTTCTGAGTTCGAGATGGGATCAGGTGGGACCACAATGCTATTGTTTCCAGACTAATTGGGTAAATTTAGAAAGCTTAAATAATTGTCTCAAACTTAAATCAAGTTCGTATTCTTTTGTGCTTATGAAGTAATCACACTAGCTACTCATAAAACCCATCTGGGTTGTATGGTTAAGCCTCACGAGTCATTAGTATCAGTTAGCTCAACGCCTCACAACGCTTACACACCTGACCTATCAACGTCCTAGTCTCGAACGGCTCTTTAGAGGAATTTAATTCCTAGGGATGACTCATCTTAGGACTCGCTTCCCGCTTAGATGCTTTCAGCGGTTATCGATTCCGAACGTAGCTACCGGGCAATGCTATTGGCATAACAACCCGAACACCAGCGGTTCGTCCACTCCGGTCCTCTCGTACTAGGAGCAGCTTCCTTCAATCATCCAACGCCCACGGCAGATAGGGACCGAACTGTCTCACGACGTTCTGAACCCAGCTCGCGTACCACTTTAAATGGCGAACAGCCATACCCTTGGGACCGACTTCAGCCCCAGGATGTGATGAGCCGACATCGAGGTGCCAAACACCGCCGTCGATATGAACTCTTGGGCGGTATCAGCCTGTTATCCCCGGCGTACCTTTTATCCGTTGAGCGATGGCCCTTCCATTCAGAACCACCGGATCACTATGACCTACTTTCGTACCTGCTCGACGTGTATGTCTCGCAGTTAAGCTGGCTTATGCCATTGCACTAACCGTACGATGTCCGACCGTACTTAGCCAACCTTCGTGCTCCTCCGTTACTCTTTGGGAGGAGACCGCCCCAGTCAAACTACCCACCAGGCACTGTCCTCAACCCCGATTCAGGGGCCAGAGTTAGAACATCAAAGCTACAAGGGTGGTATTTCAAGATTGACTCCACAAGAACTAGCGTTCCTGCTTCAAAGTCTCCCACCTATCCTACACATGTAGGTTCAATGTTCAGTGCCAAGCTATAGTAAAGGTGCACGGGGTCTTTCCGTCTAGCCGCGGGTATACGGCATCTTCACCGCAATTTCAACTTCACTGAGTCTCGGCTGGAGACAGCGTGGCCATCATTACGCCATTCGTGCAGGTCGGAACTTACCCGACAAGGAATTTCGCTACCTTAGGACCGTTATAGTTACGGCCGCCGTTTACCGGGGCTTCGATCATGAGCTTCTCCGAAGATAACCCAATCAATTAACCTTCCGGCACCGGGCAGGCGTCATACCGTATACTTCCTCTTGCGAGTTTGCACAGTACTGTGTTTTTGATAAACAGTTGCAGCCACCTGGTATCTGCGACTCCCAACAGCTTAGAGAGCAAGTCTCATCACCGTCGGGAGCGTACCTTCTCCCGAAGTTACGGTACCATTTTGCCTAGTTCCTTCAGCCGAGTTCTCTCAAGCGCCTTGGTATTCTCTACCCAACCACCTGTGTCGGTTTGGGGTACGATTCCTACTAACCTGAAGCTTAGAAGATTTTCCTGGAAGCATGGCATCAACTACTTCAGTCCCTTAGGACCTCGTCATCAACTCTCAGCCTAATGTTCACCCGGATTTGCCTAAGTGAACAGCCTACAGCCTTAAACGCGGACAACCAACGCCGCGCTAGCCTAGCCTTCTCCGTCTCTCCATCGCAGTTAGCAGAAGTACGGGAATATTAACCCGTTTCCCATCGACTACGCCTTTCGGCCTCGCCTTAGGGGTCGACTCACCCTGCCCTGATTAACATTGGACAGGAACCCTTGGTCTTTCGGCGAGGGAGTTTTTCACTCCCTTTATCGTTACTCATGTCAGCATTCGCACTTCTGATACCTCCAGTGTGGGTTACCCCTTCACCTTCAACGGCTTACAGAACGCTCCTCTACCGCTTGCACCCAAAGGTGCAAACCCGTAGCTTCGGTGTATTGCTTAGCCCCGTTAAATCTTCCGCGCAGGCCGACTCGACTAGTGAGCTATTACGCTTTCTTTAAATGATGGCTGCTTCTAAGCCAACATCCTAGCTGTCTAAGCCTTCCCACATCGTTTCCCACTTAGCAATAACTTTGGGACCTTAGCTGACGGTCTGGGTTGTTTCCCTTTTCACGACGGACGTTAGCACCCGCCGTGTGTCTCCCGAGTAGTACTCATTGGTATTCGGAGTTTGCAAAGGGTTGGTAAGTCGGGATGACCCCCTAGCCTTAACAGTGCTCTACCCCCAATGGTATTCGCTCGAGGCGCTACCTAAATAGCTTTCGAGGAGAACCAGATATCTCCCGGTTTGATTGGCCTTTCACCCCCATCCACAAGTCATCCGCTCATTTTTCAACATAAGTCGGTTCGGTCCTCCAATTGATGTTACTCAATCTTCAACCTGCCCATGGATAGATCACCGGGTTTCGGGTCTACACCTTGCAACTAAACGCGCAGTTAACACTCGGTTTCCCTACGGCTCCGCTATTCGCTTAACCTCGCTACAAAATGTAAGTCGCTGACCCATTATACAAAAGGTACGCAGTCACGGTCTCAAGAACCGCTCCCACTGCTTGTACGTATACGGTTTCAGGTTCTATTTCACTCCCCTCACAGGGGTTCTTTTCGCCTTTCCCTCACGGTACTGGTTCACTATCGGTCAGTCAGGAGTATTTAGCCTTGGAGGATGGTCCCCCCATGTTCAGACAAGATGTCACGTGTCCCGTCCTACTCGTTTTCACGTAAAGTTAGTTTTCATGTACGGGGCTATCACCCTGTGCCGCTGAGCTTTCCAACTCATTCCACTAACACCCTCTACGCTTAAGGGCTAATCCCCGTTCGCTCGCCGCTACTAGGGGAATCTCGGTTGATTTCTTTTCCTCCGGGTACTTAGATGTTTCAGTTCCCCGGGTTTGCCTCATTAACCTATGTATTCAGTTAATGATACTTACTTATGTAAGTGGGTTTCCCCATTCGGACATCGTTAGCTCAAATGCTTGTTACTAGCTCGCCAACGCTTTTCGCAAGTTACTACGTCCTTCATCGCCTCTGACTGCCAAGGCATCCACCGTATACGCTTAGTCACTTAACCATACAACCCAAATAAGTTTCACAAGGAAACAAACTTTACCAAGCGGGTAAGCTCGGGCGTTGTATCGCAACTAATGGTGTTTACTTTCGCCAAAAGAATACTCATGAATTCATTACCCTAAGGTAAATCGTTCGGCACTTGATTTAAGTGTTTGAGAACTCAATTATTTATTTCGCATTAATCGTTAAATTAATACTATCAGCTTTCCAAATTTTTAAAGAACAAGCATCGCCGTAAAGGCGTGCCACTCGCTCTAACAAGAACAAGTTATCTGTGTGAACACTCAAGCACACGGATGTGCTGTGTGCAATAAACGCACGGATGCAGTTTATTGCCAACTCAGGTATCGAGTTAGTCGTATAGGTAAGGAGGTGATCCAGCCCCAGGTTCCCCTAGGGCTACCTTGTTACGACTTCACCCCAGTCATGAACCACACCGTGGTAAACGCCCTCCCGAAGGTTAAGCTATCTACTTCTGGTGCAGCCCACTCCCATGGTGTGACGGGCGGTGTGTACAAGGCCCGGGAACGTATTCACCGTGGCATTCTGATCCACGATTACTAGCGATTCCGACTTCATGGAGTCGAGTTGCAGACTCCAATCCGGACTACGACCGGCTTTCTGGGATTAGCTCCACCTCGCGGCTTCGCAACCCTCTGTACCGACCATTGTAGCACGTGTGTAGCCCTACTCGTAAGGGCCATGATGACTTGACGTCGTCCCCACCTTCCTCCGGTTTATCACCGGCAGTCTCCCTAAAGTTCCCGACATTACTCGCTGGCAAATAAGGATAAGGGTTGCGCTCGTTGCGGGACTTAACCCAACATTTCACAACACGAGCTGACGACAGCCATGCAGCACCTGTCTCACAGTTCCCGAAGGCACCAATTCATCTCTGAAAAGTTCTGTGGATGTCAAGAGTAGGTAAGGTTCTTCGCGTTGCATCGAATTAAACCACATGCTCCACCGCTTGTGCGGGCCCCCGTCAATTCATTTGAGTTTTAACCTTGCGGCCGTACTCCCCAGGCGGTCTACTTAATGCGTTAGCTTGGGAGCCCAGTAACTAAGTTACCAAACTCCGAGTAGACATCGTTTACGGCGTGGACTACCAGGGTATCTAATCCTGTTTGCTCCCCACGCTTTCGTACCTGAGCGTCAGTCTTTGTCCAGGGGGCCGCCTTCGCCACCGGTATTCCTTCAGATCTCTACGCATTTCACCGCTACACCTGAAATTCTACCCCCCTCTACAAGACTCTAGTTTGCCAGTTCCAAATGCAATTCCCAGGTTGAGCCCGGGGCTTTCACATCTGGCTTAACAAACCGCCTGCGTACGCTTTACGCCCAGTAATTCCGATTAACGCTTGCACCCCTCGTATTACCGCGGCTGCTGGCACGAAGTTAGCCGGTGCTTCTTCTGCGAGTAACGTCACAGCTAACGGTTATTAACCGTTAACCTTTCCTCCTCGCTGAAAGTGCTTTACAACCCGAAGGCCTTCTTCACACACGCGGCATGGCTGCATCAGGCTTTCGCCCATTGTGCAATATTCCCCACTGCTGCCTCCCGTAGGAGTCTGGGCCGTGTCTCAGTCCCAGTGTGGCTGATCATCCTCTCAGAACAGCTAGGGATCGTCGCCTAGGTGAGCCATTACCTCACCTACTAGCTAATCCCACCTAGACTCATCTAATCGCGAAAGGCCCGAAGGTCCCCTCCTTTCCCCCGTAGGGCGTATGCGGTATTAGCAGTCGTTTCCAACTGTTATCCCCCACGACTAGGCAGATATCTAGGCATTACTCACCCGTCCGCCGCTCGACAGCAAAGTAGCAAGCTACTTTCTGTTTCCGCTCGACTTGCATGTGTTAGGCCTGCCGCCAGCGTTCAATCTGAGCCATGATCAAACTCTTCAATTAAAGTTTTTTGTTCTCATCCGATTAAGAATGAAGAACGGCTCAATGAATTATACTGTTTATATAGTGAACCGAACCAAGTTCGATTCTATGAACACTCATTCATCGAGTAATATTTTTGATTGCTTACATCCCGAAGGACAAGAAAGCAATTTCGAATAACTCAACACCTGTGAGTGTCCACACAGATTTCTTGTTTTGAATTGTTAAAGAGCATCACACTATTGTGTGGCCGTTGACGCTTGGTCGTTGGCTTGAGGAGGCGTATTCTACACTCTCCGTGGTTGGCGTCAAGCGCTTATTTGAAGAAGTTTTTCAAGCGATGATTTCTTAATCAGCAGAGTTAACACTCTCGTAAAAAGAAACAAACCCGAAGCCCTTAAAGCGTTTGTCACCTGAATCAAATCTTTGAAGAGTTTTGATTCAACCTCGACTCTTTTTTATAAACAGAGAAGAGGTACCGACTATGCTGCAAGTCCCATTTTATCTAGCGTTTGCTAAGAGCGATTGGCCTGCTGTGCCGTGTCAGTGGATGCGCATTATAGGGATTACTCGAAACTGTGCAAGGGCTTTTTTCAGTAAATATTGATTTATTTTTTATACCTAATATAGACACACAATGCCCACCTATTACCCACAGAGTTATTCACAAAAACAAAATAAACTTCTTTGTTACTTACTGAAAATTCAATAACTCAAATTAGCTTATAGCCTCATAAAGTACCTTGTTTGACGTCCCAGCTCTCGCATATACGACAGTAACCACGAACCCTGACACTTTAACTACACACCACTAAGGCTTTTATTTTCCCTATTTGCAAGTGATCAAATCGCTAGGACATAGCTCTCTACGAATATATGTATGTCCTAGGTATTATCGATTATTTTCCTAACCTGCTTTCAGTAAGCAAAAAGGTTAACTTTTAACGCTTTGGATAAGACATTAGAAGTCACTATGTGTATGACAATGTTATTTACACTACAACAAATGAATTAGGGAGATAAATACAAGAAATATTTGTCATCTAACAACGAGAGAATAACTTCACATATCTGCTTTGATAAACAGGAATGGTCTACCAACACTGATAATACTAATCACGAATAAGCAGTTATCTAATATGAGGAGCATACTTAAACTCTATTCGGATTTGAAAGTTCATAATACTGAAGACATTTTGCTTTATCTAGAGCAGAAAATGGCCACCATACTCCCTTAACTAAACATAGAACGGATATGCAGTTGCTTACAACAGTGTCATCTGGCGAGTCACAGCTTTCAAGGTCATATAGCTCTATCTCAAGTCGATATCTGGTTTCAGTATGAAGCTAGATAGACCAACAAAATACAATGACACGTTTATGGGCCAAGAGAGGAGGTCGTTCAAGAGCTGTTTGGCAGCAACAGTTTAAATATGCCTATTTTTTCGGCGCAGTATGTCCAGCGAATGCTAACACTGAGGCACTTATCACTCCATGGGTCGACAAAGGGATAATGCACCAACACCTAAAGCTTATCTCTCAAGCCCCCCTTCCAGATCGTCACGCTTGTAGTGATTATGGATGGTGCTGGTTGGCATAGTCAGGATCTAGATGATGAGCTTGCTAAGCTGACGATGCTCTAACTTCCTCCCTATTCACCAGAACTTAATCCTATTGAATAAGTTTGGGGTTGATGAGACTGCATCACTTAGCTAATAGGTGTTTTACCGATTATGAGGATATTGTTAAGCAATGCTCACAAGCATGGAATGGCTTTATTAGTGAGATTGATACGGTGAAAAATTAATGCAATCGCTCATGGATAAACCTGACCAGATGATTTTACCGACTGGTATAAGTCAGTGGAGTAAACACTACTTTTTAAAGCCCTAAACGCAAAAAAGCCACCCTATTAAGGTGGCTTATCTACTACTCTAAACGAGTAAAATAGGCGTTTGGAAATGACCTACTCTCACATGGGGAGACCCCACACTACCATCGGCGCGATTGCGTTTCACTTCTGAGTTCGGGATGGGATCAGGTGGGACCACAATGCTATGGTTTCCAAACAAATTCTGTATGCAAAAATGGTGCTGATACCCAGAATCGAACTGGGGACCTCATCCTTACCAAGGATGCGCTCTACCGACTGAGCCATATCAGCATTTTTGCTTTATATCTAATAACGTAGTCTTATGTGATTCACAAAAATATCACTGCTATGCTATTTATAAAATTAGGCGCCTGGAAATGACCTACTCTCACATGGGGAGACCCCACACTACCATCGGCGCGATTGCGTTTCACTTCTGAGTTCGAGATGGGATCAGGTGGGACCACAATGCTATTGTTTCCAGACTAATTGGGTAAATTTAGAAAGCTTAAATAATTGTCTCAAACTTAAATCAAGTTCGTATTCTTTTGTGCTTATGAAGTAATCACACTAGCTACTCATAAAACCCATCTGGGTTGTATGGTTAAGCCTCACGAGTCATTAGTATCAGTTAGCTCAACGCCTCACAACGCTTACACACCTGACCTATCAACGTCCTAGTCTCGAACGGCTCTTTAGAGGAATTTAATTCCTAGGGATGACTCATCTTAGGACTCGCTTCCCGCTTAGATGCTTTCAGCGGTTATCGATTCCGAACGTAGCTACCGGGCAATGCTATTGGCATAACAACCCGAACACCAGCGGTTCGTCCACTCCGGTCCTCTCGTACTAGGAGCAGCTTCCTTCAATCATCCAACGCCCACGGCAGATAGGGACCGAACTGTCTCACGACGTTCTGAACCCAGCTCGCGTACCACTTTAAATGGCGAACAGCCATACCCTTGGGACCGACTTCAGCCCCAGGATGTGATGAGCCGACATCGAGGTGCCAAACACCGCCGTCGATATGAACTCTTGGGCGGTATCAGCCTGTTATCCCCGGCGTACCTTTTATCCGTTGAGCGATGGCCCTTCCATTCAGAACCACCGGATCACTATGACCTACTTTCGTACCTGCTCGACGTGTATGTCTCGCAGTTAAGCTGGCTTATGCCATTGCACTAACCGTACGATGTCCGACCGTACTTAGCCAACCTTCGTGCTCCTCCGTTACTCTTTGGGAGGAGACCGCCCCAGTCAAACTACCCACCAGGCACTGTCCTCAACCCCGATTCAGGGGCCAGAGTTAGAACATCAAAGCTACAAGGGTGGTATTTCAAGATTGACTCCACAAGAACTAGCGTTCCTGCTTCAAAGTCTCCCACCTATCCTACACATGTAGGTTCAATGTTCAGTGCCAAGCTATAGTAAAGGTGCACGGGGTCTTTCCGTCTAGCCGCGGGTATACGGCATCTTCACCGCAATTTCAACTTCACTGAGTCTCGGCTGGAGACAGCGTGGCCATCATTACGCCATTCGTGCAGGTCGGAACTTACCCGACAAGGAATTTCGCTACCTTAGGACCGTTATAGTTACGGCCGCCGTTTACCGGGGCTTCGATCATGAGCTTCTCCGAAGATAACCCAATCAATTAACCTTCCGGCACCGGGCAGGCGTCATACCGTATACTTCCTCTTGCGAGTTTGCACAGTACTGTGTTTTTGATAAACAGTTGCAGCCACCTGGTATCTGCGACTCCCAACAGCTTAGAGAGCAAGTCTCATCACCGTCGGGAGCGTACCTTCTCCCGAAGTTACGGTACCATTTTGCCTAGTTCCTTCAGCCGAGTTCTCTCAAGCGCCTTGGTATTCTCTACCCAACCACCTGTGTCGGTTTGGGGTACGATTCCTACTAACCTGAAGCTTAGAAGATTTTCCTGGAAGCATGGCATCAACTACTTCAGTCCCTTAGGACCTCGTCATCAACTCTCAGCCTAATGTTCACCCGGATTTGCCTAAGTGAACAGCCTACAGCCTTAAACGCGGACAACCAACGCCGCGCTAGCCTAGCCTTCTCCGTCTCTCCATCGCAGTTAGCAGAAGTACGGGAATATTAACCCGTTTCCCATCGACTACGCCTTTCGGCCTCGCCTTAGGGGTCGACTCACCCTGCCCTGATTAACATTGGACAGGAACCCTTGGTCTTTCGGCGAGGGAGTTTTTCACTCCCTTTATCGTTACTCATGTCAGCATTCGCACTTCTGATACCTCCAGTGTGGGTTACCCCTTCACCTTCAACGGCTTACAGAACGCTCCTCTACCGCTTGCACCCAAAGGTGCAAACCCGTAGCTTCGGTGTATTGCTTAGCCCCGTTAAATCTTCCGCGCAGGCCGACTCGACTAGTGAGCTATTACGCTTTCTTTAAATGATGGCTGCTTCTAAGCCAACATCCTAGCTGTCTAAGCCTTCCCACATCGTTTCCCACTTAGCAATAACTTTGGGACCTTAGCTGACGGTCTGGGTTGTTTCCCTTTTCACGACGGACGTTAGCACCCGCCGTGTGTCTCCCGAGTAGTACTCATTGGTATTCGGAGTTTGCAAAGGGTTGGTAAGTCGGGATGACCCCCTAGCCTTAACAGTGCTCTACCCCCAATGGTATTCGCTCGAGGCGCTACCTAAATAGCTTTCGAGGAGAACCAGATATCTCCCGGTTTGATTGGCCTTTCACCCCCATCCACAAGTCATCCGCTCATTTTTCAACATAAGTCGGTTCGGTCCTCCAATTGATGTTACTCAATCTTCAACCTGCCCATGGATAGATCACCGGGTTTCGGGTCTACACCTTGCAACTAAACGCGCAGTTAACACTCGGTTTCCCTACGGCTCCGCTATTCGCTTAACCTCGCTACAAAATGTAAGTCGCTGACCCATTATACAAAAGGTACGCAGTCACGGTCTCAAGAACCGCTCCCACTGCTTGTACGTATACGGTTTCAGGTTCTATTTCACTCCCCTCACAGGGGTTCTTTTCGCCTTTCCCTCACGGTACTGGTTCACTATCGGTCAGTCAGGAGTATTTAGCCTTGGAGGATGGTCCCCCCATGTTCAGACAAGATGTCACGTGTCCCGTCCTACTCGTTTTCACGTAAAGTTAGTTTTCATGTACGGGGCTATCACCCTGTGCCGCTGAGCTTTCCAACTCATTCCACTAACACCCTCTACGCTTAAGGGCTAATCCCCGTTCGCTCGCCGCTACTAGGGGAATCTCGGTTGATTTCTTTTCCTCCGGGTACTTAGATGTTTCAGTTCCCCGGGTTTGCCTCATTAACCTATGTATTCAGTTAATGATACTTACTTATGTAAGTGGGTTTCCCCATTCGGACATCGTTAGCTCAAATGCTTGTTACTAGCTCGCCAACGCTTTTCGCAAGTTACTACGTCCTTCATCGCCTCTGACTGCCAAGGCATCCACCGTATACGCTTAGTCACTTAACCATACAACCCAAATAAGTTTCACAAGGAAACAAACTCTACCAAGCGGGTAAGCTCGGTCGTTGTATCGCAACTAATGGTGTTTACTTTCGCCAAAAGAATACTCATGAATTCATTACCCTAAGGTAAATCCTTCGGCACTTGATTTAAGTGTTTGAGAACTCAATTATTTATTTCGCATTAATCGTTAAATTAATACTATCAGCTTTCCAAATTTTTAAAGAGCGGGCTTAAAAAAGCCAAAGATAAAGTGTTAGTTTATCTTTGGCATCTCTATCCATGAGCATGTATATGGTGGAGTAATATGAGTGGGATCGAACCGCTGTTTAGCGTATTCCCTATCAAACAATCCAACAAGTAAATGGTGGAGCTATGCGGGATCGAACCGCAGACCTCCTGCGTGCAAGGCAGGCGCTCTCCCAGCTGAGCTATAGCCCCATTTACATGCAGTTGAGAATATATCAAGTAACCAATTAGCTATCACTAGTTAAGTGGCGAAGCCAATTCGCATTCTAATCAAGGCAGTTTAATGCGACGTTTAGTTCACCTAAACGAGTATTAAACTAACACAGAGTAGAAAAGAATTGGTGGGTCAGAGTGGACTTGAACCACCGACCTCACCCTTATCAGGGGTGCGCTCTAACCAGCTGAGCTACAGACCCATTCTTTTTGGTCTTTTAACCCTTACTCATCGTTACTTTCTTCATTTCTCAGTCATGTGCTAAAGCACACTCCCTGCGAGACTCATCAAGTGCCTTGATTAAGAATCAAAATCCTCAAAAATACCTTTCGATATATTTCTCTTTCTTTCTATCAAGTAATCTGTGTGAACACTCAGCAAACATCGAGTTAGTCGTATAGGTAAGGAGGTGATCCAGCCCCAGGTTCCCCTAGGGCTACCTTGTTACGACTTCACCCCAGTCATGAACCACACCGTGGTAAACGCCCTCCCGAAGGTTAAGCTATCTACTTCTGGTGCAGCCCACTCCCATGGTGTGACGGGCGGTGTGTACAAGGCCCGGGAACGTATTCACCGTGGCATTCTGATCCACGATTACTAGCGATTCCGACTTCATGGAGTCGAGTTGCAGACTCCAATCCGGACTACGACCGGCTTTCTGGGATTAGCTCCACCTCGCGGCTTCGCAACCCTCTGTACCGACCATTGTAGCACGTGTGTAGCCCTACTCGTAAGGGCCATGATGACTTGACGTCGTCCCCACCTTCCTCCGGTTTATCACCGGCAGTCTCCCTAAAGTTCCCACCATTACGTGCTGGCAAATAAGGATAAGGGTTGCGCTCGTTGCGGGACTTAACCCAACATTTCACAACACGAGCTGACGACAGCCATGCAGCACCTGTCTCACAGTTCCCGAAGGCACCAATCCATCTCTGGAAAGTTCTGTGGATGTCAAGAGTAGGTAAGGTTCTTCGCGTTGCATCGAATTAAACCACATGCTCCACCGCTTGTGCGGGCCCCCGTCAATTCATTTGAGTTTTAACCTTGCGGCCGTACTCCCCAGGCGGTCTACTTAATGCGTTAGCTTGGGAGCCCAGTAACTAAGTTACCAAACTCCGAGTAGACATCGTTTACGGCGTGGACTACCAGGGTATCTAATCCTGTTTGCTCCCCACGCTTTCGTACCTGAGCGTCAGTCTTTGTCCAGGGGGCCGCCTTCGCCACCGGTATTCCTTCAGATCTCTACGCATTTCACCGCTACACCTGAAATTCTACCCCCCTCTACAAGACTCTAGTTTGCCAGTTCCAAATGCAATTCCCAGGTTGAGCCCGGGGCTTTCACATCTGGCTTAACAAACCGCCTGCGTACGCTTTACGCCCAGTAATTCCGATTAACGCTTGCACCCCTCGTATTACCGCGGCTGCTGGCACGAAGTTAGCCGGTGCTTCTTCTGCGAGTAACGTCACAGCTAACGGTTATTAACCGTTAACCTTTCCTCCTCGCTGAAAGTGCTTTACAACCCGAAGGCCTTCTTCACACACGCGGCATGGCTGCATCAGGCTTTCGCCCATTGTGCAATATTCCCCACTGCTGCCTCCCGTAGGAGTCTGGGCCGTGTCTCAGTCCCAGTGTGGCTGATCATCCTCTCAGAACAGCTAGGGATCGTCGCCTAGGTGAGCCATTACCTCACCTACTAGCTAATCCCACCTAGACTCATCTAATCGCGAAAGGCCCGAAGGTCCCCTCCTTTCCCCCGTAGGGCGTATGCGGTATTAGCAGTCGTTTCCAACTGTTATCCCCCACGACTAGGCAGATATCTAGGCATTACTCACCCGTCCGCCGCTCGACAGCAAAGTAGCAAGCTACTTTCTGTTTCCGCTCGACTTGCATGTGTTAGGCCTGCCGCCAGCGTTCAATCTGAGCCATGATCAAACTCTTCAATTAAAGTTTTTTGTTCTCATCCGATTAAGAATGAAGAACGGCTCAATGAATTATACTGTTTATATAGTGAACCGAACTAAGTTCGATTCTATGAACACTCATTCATCGAGTAATATTTTGATTGCTTACATCCCGAAGGACAAGAAAGCAATTTCGAATAACTCAACACCTGTGAGTGTCCACACAGATTACTTGATAAATTGTTAAAGAGCGTTGCACTTAATCGTGCTGCCGTTGACGCTAGGTCGTTGGCTTGAGGAGGCGTATTCTACACTCTCCGTGGTTGGCGTCAAGTGTTAATTTTAAGAAGTTTTTCAAGCGATGATTTCTTATACACTCTCGTATGTAAGGCACATCTAAATAACGACTTAAACACTTTTAACCTGATGAATGCCATTAAGTATTTCATCACACTGTGACCGCAACTTTAGGCTGAAAGCCTGCTGCGTTGTCTCAGTGGTTGCGCATTATAGGCAGTTTAACCCAGAGTACAAGCGCTTTTTTCATAAAAAACGATCTTTTTGCGATCTTTATATATAGCCACAAGCTACACACTATTTACTACCAAAGTTATCCACAATTTTTTATTTAATGGTCAAAAATCAGCTTGCTAGCAGCCATAATTCCGATAGATATAAACATATTTCAGGACAAGAGACTAAGATCAAAAAAGCCACCTAGTAATTAGGTGGCTTTTATCTGTTCACTACATGGAAAGCTATTAAGTTAGCTTTCCATGACACTGCTTATATTTACGACCCGAGCCACATGGGCAAGGATCATTACGTCCAACCTTTTCACCTTCACGTACTGTAGGTGTGTGAGCCGCTAGTGCTTCTGCTTCCTCTGCACCGACGAGTGCTTCGGCTGCAGCATGCTGGTAATCACGTTGGATTTTGGCATCTTCTTGACGACGACGCTCTTCCATCTCTTCCACATCAGATTGTGCCTGAACCTGTACTTTAGAGAGCACACTAATGACATCATGCTTTAATGACTCAAGCATCTGCTGGAAAAGCTCAAATGATTCACGCTTATATTCTTGCTTAGGATTCTTCTGCGCATAGCCACGCAAGTGAATTCCCTGACGAAGATGATCCATCGCTGCTAAGTGTTCTTTCCAAAGTCCGTCAAGAGTTTGCAACATGACGGCTTTTTCAAATTGACGTAATACAGATTCGCCAACCATCTCCTCTTTGGATTGATAAGCCTTAACCCAAGTATCAACAATACGTTCACGTAGGGTTTCTTCATGCAGATCTGTCTCTGTATCTAACCACTCCTGTATTGGCATTTTCAGCCCATACTCTTGGGTTAAGCGAGTTTCAAGACCTGGAACATCCCAAAGCTCTTCCACTGATTGCTGTGGAATATATTGATCAACAAGGCCATTAACGACGTCAGCTTGGATATTAACAATAGTATCTTGAATACTTTCCGCGTCCATCAGCTCATTACGTTGAGCGTAAACCACTTGACGCTGATCGTTGGCCACGTCATCAAACTCAAGTAGCTGCTTACGGATATCGAAGTTACGTGCTTCTACTTTACGCTGTGCGTTTTCAATAGCACGTGAAACCCAAGGATGTTCGATGGCTTCGCCTTCTTCCATACCCAGTCTCTTCATCATGCCAGTCACTTTATCTGAAGCGAAGATACGCATTAAGCTATCTTCCATTGATAAGTAGAAGCGTGATGAACCTGCATCACCTTGACGACCAGAACGACCACGTAACTGGTTATCGATACGGCGAGACTCATGTCGCTCAGTACCTAAGATATGTAAACCACCGGCAGCGACAACTTCATCGTGTCTTATTTGCCAATCGGCTTTAATCTTGGCTTTCTGCTCATCAGTTGGATTACTAAGGGCATCGATCTCCATGTTCCAATTGCCACCCAATACGATATCGGTACCACGACCCGCCATGTTGGTAGCAATAGTGACAGCACCTGTTCGACCAGCTTGGGCAACAATGTCAGCTTCACGCTCATGGAACTTAGCGTTTAGTACTTCGTGTGGGATCTTTTCTTGCTTCATTAATCTTGCAAGAAGCTCAGACTGTTCAATGGAAACTGTACCCACAAGCACTGGCTGACCGCGTTCACGACAGCCTTGGATATCCTGAATAATCGCAGCATACTTTTCATCTGGAGTCAGGTAAACAAGATCCGCATGGTCCTTACGCACCATAGGTCTGTTAGTTGGGATCACAACCGTATCTAAGCCATAGATATGTTGAAATTCGAAAGCTTCGGTATCAGCTGTACCTGTCATACCCGCTAACTTGTCATACTGGCGGAAGAAATTCTGGAAAGTGATTGATGCTAAAGTTTGGTTTTCATTTTGAATATGAACTCCCTCTTTTGCTTCTACCGCTTGATGAAGACCTTCAGACCAACGACGACCAGGCATTGTACGACCTGTATGCTCATCAACAATAATTACTTCATTGTCTTGCACAATATAGTCGACATCTTTCTCAAACAGAGTATGCGCACGAAGTGCCGCATTAACATGGTGAAGCAAAGAGATGTTGGCCGCTGAATAGAGTGAATCACCTTCAGCTAGCATGCCACGTTCAGTCAGAAGGACTTCTACCTTCTCCTGACCGCGTTCAGTCATATGAACTTGTTTAGCTTTCTCGTCGATGGAGTAATCACCTTCACCGATCTCCTCTTCCGTATCCTCTTTATCTTGACGAATAAGGTGCGGAATAAGGGTATTAATCTTAGTGTAAAGCTCAGAACTATCTTCGGCGGCGCCAGAGATGATCAATGGAGTTCGTGCTTCATCGATTAAGATCGAATCGACCTCATCGATTAGGGCGTAGTGTAGCGGACGCTGAACACGTTCAGCTGGTGAAAAAGCCATGTTATCGCGTAGATAATCGAAGCCGAATTCATTATTGGTGCCGTAAGTGATATCGGCATTGTAGGCATCTTTCTTCTCTTGCTGGCCTAGACCCGCAACGTTAATGCCAACAGAAAGTCCTAAAAACTCAAACAGTGGACGGTTATTTTCAGCATCACGACGTGCCAAGTAATCGTTAACTGTAATGACGTGAACACCCTTACCTGTTAATCCATTAAGGTAAGCAGGTAGTGTGGCGGTTAATGTTTTACCTTCACCGGTACGCATCTCGGCAATACGGTTACTGTCGAGCACCATACCACCAAGCATCTGCACATCGAAGTGACGCATCTCAAAAACACGCTTAGAGGCTTCACGTACAACGGCAAACGCTTCAGGCATGACATCATCCAGAGTTTCGCCTGATTCTAAACGGTTGCGAAAGTCAGATGTCTTAGACTTTAACTCGTCATCGGTTAACTTTTCATAGTCATCTTCAAGAGCATTAATCTTAGTGACAATTTTGCCAAGAGATTTAAGTGTACGATCGTTACGACTACCAAATAATTTTGTCAGTAATTTACCAAACATCTGAACCACTTTTAAGTTGTTGGCTTAGTCCCTGTCGAGTCTGAAAGCCTTATATTATATTAACCTGCCTTGCGGTAGACATATTTCTGCGGGTCTATCTGCTGTCCACCCCGCAACACTTCATAATGCACATGGGGTCCAGTCGAGCGACCGGTACTTCCCATTTTTGCAATATTTTCACCTTTGGCGATGACATCACCCACAGCTACTGACAAAGACTTATTGTGTCCATAGCGAGTTCGTAGACCATTACCATGATCTATCTCGACTAACTCACCATATCCAAACATTTTGCCTGCCCATGTGACCACACCGCCAGCGGTTGCAACCACATTGGTTCCCTCTTTACCGGCAAAATCAATGCCTTTATGCATTGTTCTACGTCCGTTAAAAGGGTCATTTCGTAAACCGTAGGGCGATGATAACCATCCTTTCTCGATGGGGCGCCCAGATATATAACGCTCTTCATCTATATGGAGATTAGATGAAACAGTTTCAAGTATTGAAAGCTGAACATTATTATTATCTATTCTTGATACTAACTTATCCATATCTGCGATAAGTTGTTCGAGTTCGATGTCTGCGCCTATTTCACTCAGGCCACCAACACCGACTGCGGAAGAGAAATCGAATTGATCTTCTAATTGATTGTTCTTAGCAACTTGTTGACCTAACGCCTCAAGGCGAGTCACTTTAGCCTGCATACTTGCGACATGGGTAACTAGCATCGCCAGTTGTGACTCGGTCGCCCCTTTAAGCTCAATCAGCTCTTGCTTTTGAGACTCACGGGCTAAACGTTCACTGTCTGCATTCGTCTGCTGTTGCTGAACTTGTTTAGCGTTGTGCTGATATAGGCCTGTACCTGCTGCAATCAACAGGACGGGCAATAGAAGCCAACGTTTGCCGGGCTGCCATCGTGTGGCGCCATTTCGACCTTGAATAAAAACTGTTACACTCATAGCCTAATTAAGCCATTTTATTATCATATGAAAAAGCCCCCACAAGACCTAAGTCAGTTACTGCATCAACGTGGACAACTGCCCAATATCGCTGAAAAAGCTGAACTGCTTATGCACTTAGATTATTACGTCAAACAAGTGCTAACAGGTCCGGTATCGGAGCAACTTAAAGTTGCTAATTTCCGACAGGGTGTTTTAGTTATTGAAACAACAACTGCTGCATGGGCCGCAAGAATAAACTTCCAAAAGACCAAAGTTTTACAACAGCTGCAAGCCGAAACGCTCCCCATGCTCTCTGCTATCGAAGTTAAAGTCAACCCGAGTCTGTTAATGTACGCAACAAAAGCGAAGGAAAACCATAACCAGATCACACAGGCCGCAGCCACACATATCGAGGCATTGGCAGAACACGCAGAAGGTTCTCTTGCGATTAAACTAAAACGGCTGGCTGCATTAGCCAGCCGTTCAAGGCAATCTTAGAATAGGCTTCTGTTTCAATCCGTTAAGTTGGTTAAAATCACTGAATGCCATTTAGGCAGAAAAAGAGAAATCTTGACGTGCTTCCTCTTTCTCAACAATCAGTCAAATTAAGCGAATACCGCACCGGCGGGAACAGAGAAGCTAACTGGCGCTTCATCTTTCTCAAAACTAACTAGCTCCCAAGCATCTTGTTGAGCTAGTAGTGCACGCACTAATTGATTATTCAGTGCATGGCCCGTTTTGAAAGCACAAAACTCACCAACAATGGCATGACCAGCAACATATAAGTCACCGAATGCATCCAAAATCTTATGCTTAACGAACTCATCCTCATAACGCAAGCCATCGGGGTTGAGGACTTTATATTCGTCAAGCACGACTGCATTTTCCATACTTCCGCCTAAGGCTAAGTTGTTAGCTCTTAAGTATTCGATATCGCGCATAAAGCCAAACGTTCTTGCTCTACTAATATCGCGTACGAATGCTGAAGTTGAAAAATCCATCACCATATGTTGCTGACTACGGGCAATTTCAGGGTGGTTAAAGTCGATTGCAAAATCCACTCTAAAGCCATTAAACGGTTTTAGCTCCGCCCATTTGTCTCCATCTTCAACACGGATAGTGTCTTTGATTCTTAGATATTTCTTAGCCGCTGATTGCTCTTGAATTCCTACAGATTGAAGTAGGAATACCCATGGACTGGCACTGCCATCCATGATCGGGATCTCAGGTGCATCGACTTCAATCAATGCATTATCAATACCTAGACCCGCTAAAGCAGCAAACAGATGCTCAATCGTCGAGATACGTACACCATCGTCATTAACTAGCGCAGTACACATAGTGGTTTCACGAACTTGATCAGCCTTAGCAGGGATTGAAACTGCTGGCTCCAGATCCGTACGCACTAATACAATGCCGTAATTTACAGGTGCGGGCTTGATGCTCAAAGTCACCTTATTGCCGGAATGCAATCCGACTCCGGTTGTTTTCACCATTTCTTTAACAGTTCTTTGAAAAATCATTGTATTACCCGTTTCTCTCAACAATAAAAGCTCAAATCCTGAGCAGCAAAAAGTGCACACACAGGCGTGGCTGGTCGGATATGCTAACATACCTTTGCAAATTAACCAAAGTTTGACTACTTAACTAGCACTCTCTTTCGCAATCAAATTAGTCACTCAATGGCATAAAGCTAATTTAATCAGCTTGTTTGCGCAGAAATGCTGGAATATCCAAGTAATCAGCTTCATTCTTTGGTGCTAAAGTTGGCGCAGGCTGTACAGCAGCAGGAGCAACATTACCCACCGCAGCAACAGACTGGTTTAGCACCTCTTCTGTAACTTCAACACGTGGCTCTGGAGCTACTGTTGGCTCTGGACGTGGAGCAGGCTTTGCAACAAGCTGAATATCCGGCTTCTTCTCAGCACCGATACCTGTAGCAACAACCGTTACACGTAGCTCATCGCTCATTTCAGGGTCGATAACCGCACCAACAACAACCGTCGCATTATCTGAAGCATAAGCTTTAACATGGTTACCCACGGTCTCAAACTCTTCGATGCTCATATCCATGCCGGCAGTGATATTCACAAGCACGCCTCGCGCTCCAGCCAGATCGATATCTTCAAGCAATGGACTTGCTACAGCCGCTTCTGCCGCTTCTTCAGCACGATCTTCACCGCTTGCAACACCAGTTCCCATCATGGCATTACCCATCTCAGACATCACTGTTTTAACATCGGCGAAATCGACGTTAATCAAACCAGGACGTGTGATAAGTTCTGCAATACCCTGTACAGCGCCTAACAAAACATTGTTTGCCGCAGCAAATGCATCAAGCAGTGAGGTTCCACGACCCAATACTTTTAGCAGTTTTTCATTTGGAATGGTGATCAAAGAATCCACATGCTTTGCTAGCTGTTCTATCCCTTGGTCAGCATAAGACATACGCTTTTTGCCTTCGAAAGGAAACGGCTTTGTGACAACAGCAACGGTTAAAATCCCCTCCTCTCTCGCCACTTCCGCGACAACAGGCGCAGCACCAGTACCGGTACCACCACCCATACCCGCAGCAATAAAGATCATGTCAGATCCTTTGATTGCATTACGGATATTTTCTTTATCCTCTTCAGCCGCTAGACGGCCAATCTCTGGGTTTGCTCCAGCACCTAAACCTTTGGTGATGTCGCGCCCTAGTTGGATGGTCGATCCTGCAGACGACTTTCTTAATGCTTGAGCATCAGTATTCGTTGCAACAAACTCAACACCTTCGATGTTGTGTTTAACCATATGCTCGATGGCATTACCACCGCCACCACCAACTCCGATGACCTTGATCACCGCTTCATCAGTATGACTATCCATGATCTCAAACATGGCTTTCTCTCCGTTTTGCTTGCGTTATATGTTTAATCTCTAATTCAACGAACTCTATGTCGCTTTCCGATTAGGAATTAAAACTCACCTTTAAACCAGCTTTGAACCCGATTCCAAAGACTGGTAACCCCTTGACGTTCTGGACGCTCAAACTGACGTTCAACCACCCTTCTCGCCCCATAGTGCAACAACCCAACTCCAGTGGAGTAGATAGGCTGATCCACATATTCAAATAATCCTTTTACTGGCAGTGGTGATGCGACTCGTACAGGCATCCCAAAGGTTGCCTCCGCTACATCTACCGCTCCCTCAATCGACGCAGTACCACCAGTAATAACAATACCGGCGGCAACTTGATCTTCTAATCCTGAGTCTCTTAACTCCTGCAACACCAGCTCAAATAACTCCTGGTATCTAGGCTCAACGACCTCTGCCAAGGTATGTCTGGACATACTTCTCGACGGGCGCCCACCAACAGAAGGCACCTCAATGCTGTCTTCTCGACTTACCATCGAGCTGCGCGCACTGGCATACTGAACCTTGATCTGCTCAGCGTGAGATAGCGGCGTCCGGAAAATCTTGGCGATATCGTTCGTCACCTGATTACCTGCAACAGGTACCACAGCACAGTGACGCAAAGCCCCGTTGGTATAAACAGCTAAATCTGTCGTGCCGCCACCGATATCAACTAAACAGACCCCAAGATCTTTCTCATCATTAGTCAACACTGAGTCTGCCGATGCGATAGCGGAGAACACGAGATCATCCACTTTCAAACCACAACGCTCGACACTCTTAGTAATATTCTTTGCCATATCGTTAGCACAAGTGACGATATGCACCTTAGCTTCCATCCGCATACCAGACATGCCGATTGGGCTTTTTATGCCATCTTGCACATCGATTGCGTACTCCTGTGGAAGTACATGTAAAATGCGGCGCTCTGTCGGTATCTTTACCGAGCGTGCAGTGTGTATCACATTGTCAACGTCGTCCTGAGTCACCTCTTCATCATTGATGGAGACCATGCCGTTTTCGTTTTGACAACTGATATGCTTTCCTGAGATCCCTAAGTACACAGATGAAACTTGGCAATCTGCCATCAGCTCAGCTTGATCCAACGCTCGCTGAACACTGCGCACAATGGAATCAAGATCATTTACACCACCTTTATCCATGCCTCTGGATTGATGATTTCCTAATCCGACAACACTGATCTCACCATCAGGCAGCACTTCACCTATGATCACAGCAACCTTAGAGGTTCCTATGTCCAATCCAACGATCAGATTTCTATCTTGATTCTTGGTCATTATTTAGTGGCTCTCTTCTTGTGCATTTTTCCAACCTACGGCTAATCCGGTGTCGTAACGCAAATCAACTTTAGCAACACTTTTTGATTGCTTTTCCAACGTGGGATAGACGTTGATAAACCGCTGTATCCTTGCCATCTTATCTTCTCGACCCAACTCAAGCATGATCCCGTTATCCAGTGATGCATGCCAAGCGTGTCTTGGGCTTAAACTTAAACTGTGTAAATTGAAGCCATTAATCTTTAAAAGCTCACTTAGCTGACGAAATGTGGTTAACACTAATTTCGACTGACCTTCAGGTCCCGCTAGCAAGGGCAGAGTGCCAACACTCTCTCTTTTAGGAGCGTCGAATACCTGTCCATGAATATTGAGCCAAGCATCGCCATTCCAATGAGCAACCACCTGCTGCTCCACGAGGTAGACCTTTAACTTTGCTGGCCACTCACGTCTCACCGAAGCCTGATATACCCAAGGCAGTGCCTCTAGCGCAGCCTGAACCTGATTCACATCGGCAGAGAAGAAGCTACGTTGCATCAAGTCACGCAGGGCAGCCTGTATCTCCTCATCTGAGGTTTTATCACGTTCCCCCTTGATGGCTACTGCTTCAATCGGCAAAGCATCTGCATCATTAACAACCAGGTTTAGCTTCCAAGCCGCCATTGAAAGACCTAAGAGCACAAAGAGCAGAAACAACAGCCCAAAACACAAGTACCAATCGACCTGCTGCAGTTTAAGCTTCCACCTTTGACTAACATCAACCCAAGACACAGGTTTCCACCCTTAAATCATCTATTGGAAACAAGGCTATTCCATTCATTAACCTCGGAAAATCGGCCATTATATAGACCTTATTCCTAGGGTCAAAATCTGATAGTTCTGCAATGAGACGCTATTCAAACTTATCCCCTATTCGAATCATTGTTTGTTGATTCAAAACCTAATCTGTTCTGGGCTAACTGCCTTGCTAATGCACCGATATTTCCGGCGCCTTGAGTCAACAGGAGATCCCCCTCCTGCAGTACATCCGGTAGCAAGGTCAGCAACTGCTCTTGATCTGCCACAAAGATAGGATCTAGTTGACCTCGTAGACGGATAGAGCGGCACAGGGCTCGGCTGTCAGCTCCTGGTATTGCAGCTTCTCCAGCAGAATAAACATCGAGCAGCAATAAACAATCGACTTGCGACAGCACTTCAACAAAGTCTTCATAGAGATCGCGAGTTCTGCTATAGCGATGGGGCTGATAGATCATCACTAAACGCTTTTCAGGCCAACCCAGTTTCGCCGCTTTAATTGTCGCCGCCACCTCACTGGGGTGATGGCCATAATCATCAACTAAAACCACTTCACCTCTATCGGTATCGAAACAGCCAAGCTGCTCGAATCGACGACCAATTCCTTCGAAATCGGCCAGCGCCTGAATAATTGCTTCGTCTTCAATCTCATCTTCACTGGCAACAGCTATGGCAGCCAAAGCATTAAGTACATTATGCTCACCAGGCAGGTTCACCATCACTTCCACATCTTCAACACCAGTTCTTCTTAATGTGAAACGACTACGGTACCCATCCTGAACAAAATTCAGCGCCTGAACATCAGCATCTTCACTAAAGCCGTAGGTCACAATTTTGCGGCCCACGCTAGGAAGAAGCTCACGCACAACAGGATCGTCAATACACATAACCGCGATGCCATAAAATGGCAGGTTATGGAGGAAATCGATGAAGGTAGACTTTAATCGTTCAAAATCCCCCTCATAGGTGTCCATATGATCCGCTTCGATATTGGTGATAACGCTTACCATGGGTTGCAGATGGAGAAAACTTGCATCACTCTCATCAGCTTCCGCAATCAAGTAGCGGCTATTACCTAATCTGGCATTGGTTCCCGCACTGTTTAACAGTCCACCAATGACAAAGGTTGGATCTCGCTCAGCTTGACCATAGACACTGGCAATTAAACTGGTTGTGGTCGTTTTGCCATGGGTTCCAGCAACTGCCACCCCGTGACGATAACGCATCAGCTCTGCTAACATCTCTGCCCGGCGAACCACAGGTATTCTTAATGCCTGTGCCTCTAATAACTCAGGGTTATCGGCATGAATAGCGGTAGAGACGACAACAACATCGGCGCCATGTACCTGCTCCTCTTTATGACCAAGATGAATCTTTGCTCCCAACGACGCCAGTCTTTGCGTAACGGCATTTTCAGCGATATCAGAGCCTGATAAACGATAACCTTCATTGACGAGTACTTCGGCTATGCCACCCATGCCCGCACCACCAATCCCGACAAAATAGATGTGCTTAACACGTCTCATCTCAGGAATGATGTTTCTTAATTTTGAATACTTCTCTTTATCGTTACCCATCTCAACTCTTTCCCGCTAATCGAATGCAGACATCGGCGACTTTTTGGGTCGCATCAATCACGCCAACACTTTTTGCACGTTGGCCCATCTGATCTAACTCATCTCTGTCAGACGATAAGATCTGCAACTTCCCGATCAGCTTATCTATATCTAAAATTGGTTGCGGCAGCAAAAACGCTCCCCCAGCCTTCACTAATACTTGCGCGTTTTTAGTTTGATGATCATCCACCGCATGTGGATAAGGAACCAATAAGCTTGGCAGGCCAATTGCCGCCAACTCAGAAACGGTTAATGCTCCTGAGCGACACAAAACAACATCCGCCCATCGATACGCCGCTTCCATATCATCAATAAACTCGGCAACACTCACGCTACCGTCTAATCCTAAACGCTGATATTCACCTTTTACTGACTGCAAGTTTCCTTTGCCCACCTGGTGCCACACCGTAATGAGATGTGTCTTGCTCATATCTGCTGTCACTGTCGGCATCAGATCATTGAAGACTTTGGCACCTAAGCTGCCACCAACCACTAACACTTTTAAGGACTCTTTAGCCCCTGCATCTTTAGGGGTTTGACCTAAAGCGATCAGCTCCTCTCTGATCGGGTTACCGACCACTTCAGCCTGAACCTGATCAAACGTATCTTCAAAAGCACATAGCACCTGAGAAGCGATACGGGATAAGATCTTATTCGTCATCCCAGGGATCGCATTTTGCTCATGCAGTACCAAAGGTATCCCGGACAATCTCGCAGCAACACCACCTGGGCCACTTGCAAAGCCGCCCATGCCTAACACCACATCAGGCTGAAACTCTTTAATGACCACCCGCGCCTGCGTAATTGAGCGTAGCACCTTAAATGGCGCTGCCAATTTACGTACAACACCATTACCTCTAACACCTTTAATATCGATAAAATCGATATCGAAACCATGCTGAGGAACTAAACGCGCTTCCATACGCTCTGCTGTACCTAACCAGCGAACTTTCCAGCCCTGCTTACTTAGGTACTTAGCAACGGCTAACGCAGGGAATACATGTCCCCCGGTACCGCCAGCCATAATCAAAATGCGTTTTTCGTCACTGACATTCGTCATTAACTTTTCTTCCCCTGAACTGCTTGTATGGAGCTTAATCGGCGCTCATGATCGATTCGAATGAGTATCATCGCCGCCGCGGTCATCACCCATAAACTACTGCCGCCATAACTGATAAAAGGCAAAGTTAACCCTTTAGTGGGTAACATTCCGATACTGGCGCCAACATTAACGACGGTTTGAAAACAAAACCAGATACCGATGGCGTAGGCTAAGTAGCCTTCAAACGCCTTATCTATTTGAATGCATAGATTGCCCAGTTTAATGGCCTTTAATGCAACAAATAACAGTACTGTCAGCACAACAATAATGCCGATAAAACCTAACTCTTCACCAATCACGGCAAAGATAAAATCCGTATGAGCTTCGGGCAGGTATTCCAACTTCTGAATACTGTTTCCCAACCCCTGACCAAACCAGTCACCACGTCCATAGGCCATCAAAGATTGCGTTAACTGATAGCCGCTGCCAAATGGGTCCTGCCAAGGATCCATAAAGGAGGTCACCCGTCGCATCCGGTATGGCTCAAGCAATACCAAAGCAACAAACGCCATTATCCCCGTCAAGATCAGAGCAAAGAAGTCGAGCAATCTAGCACCAGCCAAAAATAGCAAACCAACTGTACCCACAAACAGCACAACCACGGTGCCTAAATCTGGCTGCATCAAAATCAATATGGCATAGACAGCAAACACAGCTATCGGCTTATAAAAGCCTTTGGCATTTTCTCGTATCTCCTGATGACGCCTCACCAAATAGCCAGCCATGTAGATTGCAAATGCTAGCTTAGCCAATTCAGCGACCTGAATTCTTAATGGGCCAATAACCAACCAGCGTGTGGCCCCATTAACGGTATGACCCACAAAAGGTACAGCCACTAACATGATCCCGACTATCAACAGGAATATAGGACTAAACCTCTGCCACATTGCCATGGGGATCCGGAGCACAACAGCAGCAATAATAACGCTACCAATGATAAAAACGAGATGCCGCATAACAAAGTGATAAGGATTCCCTTTCAAGCTTTGTGCTTCAGGCATTGATGCCGACATCACCATGACAAAACCGAAACAGATGAGTCCAATGACGGATATCAATAAGGTTCTGTCATAAAGCTGCAAACCTGGCGCTTCATTCTCTTTAAACAGATTCGGCCAACTCCAAGTGACACTAGTGCCAAATAGATTGAGTTGTCGCTCGTCACTACGCATCAGAGCTTCCAGCTAATGCATTCACCTCTGCTCTGAAATCTTCGCCACGAGCCATAAAGTTTTTGTACATATCTAAGCTCGCACAAGCAGGCGACATCAATACAATATCTCCAGCCTCGGCAAGTTCATTCGCTGTTTTTACCGCCTCAGACATATCGCTAACTCGGATAGCTTTCTCAGAAAACTCAGCAATTTTATCGCCATCTTTTCCTAATGTGATCAGTTGAGAAAGCCCATGAATAGCCTGCTGCAATGGCTGAAAATCAGCGCCTTTTCCATCTCCACCCGCAATTAAAATAATGCCACCAAGATGATCACTAAACCCTTCAAGTGCAGCAACAGTTGCGCCGACATTAGTAGCCTTAGAGTCGTTGACATAACTGACGCCATTATGAACAGCCACCAATTCACATCGATGTGCTAAACCAGTAAAGGTCGTCGCAACCTGTATCATCGATTCTTTATCGACTCCGGCATGATAAGCCAGTGCCATAGCGGCAAGCAGATTAGCATGGTTATGGCTACCAACAAGCGCAACATCAAGCAGGTTCATGATCTCTGTTGTTCCATGCACAACCTTGCCATCACGAACACCCCACTCATCATTAAATGGTGCCGACAATCCAAAACTATTTTGATTCATCGGATCTTTTGGCTCGGTCAGTTCATCTTCTCGATTAAACAGCGCACGTTTACTTTGGCAATAGAGTGACAGTTTTGCTTGCCTGTAAGCCTCAAGATCTGTGTAACGATCCATATGATCTTCACTAATATTGAGACAGGTCGCCACGATGCAATTTAAACTGTGCGTAGTCTCGAGCTGGAAACTAGAGAGTTCTAGAATATAGAGATCTCTTGGCTCTCTAAGCAGATCGAGTGCGGGAACACCGATATTGCCACCAACTGCATAGTTGAGACCTGCTACCCTCGCCATCTCACCAACTAATGTGGTCACTGTAGACTTACCATTTGAACCGGTAATACCTATTACACAGGGCTCTCTATCCTTAACCGCTCGGGCAAATAACTCCACATCCCCAATAACTTCAATACCCATATCGATAGCCGCACGGATCTCAGGCGTATCAACGGCAATACCAGGACTGATAATAATTTGACTGGCTTGCACGAGATAACGACAATCAAAACCGCCAGTCAGCAACTCAACCTCTGGATATAAACGCTTGAGTTCATCCATGCCTGGAGGTTGATGACGGCTATCCATCACCAAAGGAGTGATCCCCTGCTCATGCAGATAGTGCACAACCGAAAGCCCAGTTGCTCCCAGCCCTAAAACTACATGTGACTTAATATTTTCCATGCTCAGCTACCTTAACCCTAAGCCGCTAGGCTTAAGGTCTTGAGTTAGGTGTGACATCTGGTTTCCCATGTAGTTACCTTAATTTCAACGTAGCCAGTCCAAGCAGGACTAGAAAGAGTGAGATAATCCAAAAACGAACAATCACCCTTGGCTCTGGCCATCCCTTCAACTCATAGTGGTGATGGATTGGCGCCATACGAAATATCCGTTGTCCGCGTAACTTGTAAGAGCCCACCTGTAAAATCACAGATACCGTCTCCATCACGAAGACCCCCCCCATGATCACTAATAAGATCTCTTGGCGAACCAAAACAGCAATTGCACCTAATGCAGCGCCTAAAGAGAGTGAACCAACATCCCCCATAAAGACCTGAGCTGGGTAGGTGTTAAACCAGAGGAAACCTAAACCGGCACCGACTATCGCTGTACAAACAATCACGAGCTCACCAGCACCAGGCAAGTACGGAAGATGCAGGTAGTTAGCAAACTGGACATGACCAGAGAGGTAAGCGATTAATGCAAAGGCAGCTGCAACCATGACAGTAGGCATGATAGCTAAGCCATCAAGGCCATCGGTTAAGTTCACCGCGTTGCTTGAACCAACAATGGTAAAGTACGCCAACACAATGAAAAAACCACCAAGCTGAGGCATGATATCTTTAAAGAAAGGCACCACAAGCTGGGTCTCACCTGTCATATCAGCCGACGCATAAAGATAGAAAGCAATAACCAATGCCGCCAACGACTGAAGAATATACTTCCACTTGGCAATCAAACCTTTAGTGTCTTTACGAACCACTTTACGATAGTCATCGATAAAGCCGATCAATCCAAAACTTGCCAGAACAAACAGGACAACCCAGACATATCGGCTGCCAAGATCGCCCCATAGCAAGACGCTAATAAATACACCAGCAAGGATCAGTATTCCTCCCATAGTCGGCGTACCGCGCTTACTAAAATGAGATTCAGGACCGTCGTTACGAACGATTTGACCAATCTGCAGCATCTGCAAACGCTCAATCATCTTAGGGCCCCACCAGAGACTGAACATAAGTGCAGTCATTAAGCCTAAGATAGCTCTGAAAGTAACATAGGAAAAAACGTTAAACCCTGTGTAAAATTGGGTTAAATACTCCGCCAGATAGACCAGCATTAAACAAACTCCCCTTGCCCATGGGCAATTTTTAAGGCCTCAACGACACGTTCCATTCCGGCACTGCGTGAACCTTTGACCAACACAGTTACATCACCTTGTAACTGGTTGATGGTATTAATTAAACAAAGCACTAGTGGCGCTAACTCTTGCTGATGCTGTCCACCGAAAGCGGCGGCCGTATTTTCACTTAGCTCACCTAAGGTGAAAAGGGCATCTATCCCCTGTTTTTTTGCATATTCGCCTAGCTCAGAATGCAAAAGGGACGCATTGTCACCTAATTCTCCCAAATCGCCCAGTACTAAACAGCGAAATCCATCAATTTCTTGAAGCCAGTCAATAGCTGCTCCCACTGACGCGGGGTTTGCATTATAGCTATCATCAATAATTCGTACTCGACCCAGCTCATGGGGTAACATTCTGCCTTTAACGGGCTCTACCAGTTTTAGACCACTCAATACCTCTTCGAGCGACAGCCCAAGAGAGAGACAGATAGCAGTTGCAGCAAGGGCATTACTCACTTGATGGCGACCTGAAAGTGGCAGAGTTATCGACTCACAACTGTTGAGATAGTTCAGTGTAAATCTGTATCTTCCTAATGAGTCGGACACTAATTCACTCGCCTTCACATCAGCTTGTGACTCGATAGCAAAAGTGAGCTGAGTAAATTGACTTGCCGCACCACGCATCACATCAGCAAAGGGATCGTCTAAATTGATCACCGCTATTCCATCAGCACTTAAGTGATTAAAGATCTCCGATTTAGCCTTAGCAACACCTTCAAGTGAACCGAAGCCCTCAAGGTGCGCCGATGCCACATTATTCACCATGGCGACATCAGGTTTCACCAGTGAGGAGGTGTAATCGATCTCACCTAAATGATTTGCTCCTAACTCAAAAACCCCATATTCCTCATCACCTTCTAAACGAAGCAGAGTCAGCGGTACACCAATCTCATTATTGAAATTACCAGCGGTATAGAGCACTTTATGATGCTGTGACAGTATGCTCGCCACCATCTCTTTCACACTGGTTTTGCCGTTCGAGCCCGTCAAGGCGACAGACTTAGGCTGAACAAGCTCCTTAAGATAGGCACCTATCTCTCCCATCGCTTTTTGCGTATCACTGACCAAAAGCTGGGGAATATCCAAAGCAAGTTCACGGCTCACCAGCAGCGCACTTGCACCATTTTCTAGCGCTAAATGAGCAAAATCATGACCATCAAACTTCTCACCTTTTAAGGCGACAAACAGTGTCTTCTCCGGAATACTCCGGCTGTCACTGCACACATTTAGTATCTCTGTATCACTGCCGATCAAACGACCATTGAGTCGCTGACTTAACAGAGATAAGGTTAAGCGGATCATCTATCTACCTCAGAACTATTATTAGCTAAACTTCCACTTGCTAAACTGCGAGCTAATGCACGTTCATCATAATCACGTCGCACACCACCGGCCTCTTGATAGGTTTCATGCCCCTTACCTGCCAGCAAAATAAGGTCGCCAGGTTTAGCGGCGGCTAGCACCTCTCTAATCGCCAGTTCACGATCCACTTGTGTAACCGCACGTTCAGGGCGATTAAGCCCTGCCAATACGTCATTAATTATCTCATCTGGAGACTCGCTTCTAGCATTATCACTGGTCACCATAATACGGTCGGCATACGCTTCAGCAGACTGCGCCATTAAAGGACGCTTGCCTTTATCACGATCGCCGCCACAACCAAATAGACACCACAGCTCACCCTCACAGTGACCTCTTAGCGCCTTAAGTGCCTGTTCAATAGCATCGGGAGTATGGGCATAATCCACCACAAGTGTGATACCGTTTTCAGTAGTAAACTGCTCCATTCGTCCAGCAACGGCATTCAGCTTTGGCACGGCATTAAGCAGGGCATTCATATCAAAACCAAGTTGATAAAGGCCCGCTAAAGCTGCAAGCAAGTTTGACAGGTTAAATGCACCTAGCAGAGGGGAGTCAATATTGCCGCAGCCTTCGGGCCATACAAGCTTTGCTCTGACACCTTGATTATGAAAATGGTTACCTTTGGTATAAATAGCTGCATCTTGAGAAACAGTGTCACTATCGCCAGCAATGCTATAACCAATCAGCTTGGCTGAATCACTTTGAGCCAACCACTGCTTACCTAAATCATCATCAAGGTTGATAACGCCTGACTTTAGAGAGGGGAACTTAAATAACCTGAACTTAGCCTCACCATAGGCCTGCATAGTGCCATGATAATCAAGATGATCTCGGCTTAAATTAGTAAAAATAGCCAAGTCGAAGGGGACCGCATCGACTCTTGCCTGTATCAGGCCATGGCTTGATACTTCCATTGCACACAGATCTGCACCCAGCTCATTAAAAGCGTTAAGTTGAGCCATGATGGTAATAGGGTCGGCGGTTGTATTACCACTGTCGACTAACCCTCCCCAAAGTCCATTACCTAAGGTTCCCATCACAGCAGGCTGTTTGCCTAAACAAACTAACAGTTGCGCCATAAGCTGCGTAATAGAAGTTTTACCATTTGTGCCTGTGACACCAACTAATTTCAAACGCTCAACAGGCAGTGGATAGGCCTGAGCAGCCAAAGCAGAGAGCTGACGGCTTAGCTGAAAGAAAAAAATCTGGGTGCTGTTGCTAGTCAAAACCTTACCGTGCATCTCGGGGTTGTCAGTATGCACCAGTGACACTTGTGCACCATTTTTTGCCGCCACATCAATGTAATCTCGACCATCAACTTGATGACCAGGCACAGCAACAAACAGATCGCCTTGGTCTACCTCACGGCTATCAAGGCTCAACTTGTTAACACTCTCAGATCCTGAGTAATGGAACCAAGGTGCTAATAGATCTTTTAGTAGCATCACTCTGCTCTCCTTGTGCTTCCAGCTAAACGCACCTTCTCAGTGGAAGAGATTGGCTCAACATTGAGCATCTGCAATGCACCCGACATCACCTTGGCAAAAGCTGGTGCAGCAAGATCGCCACCATAATATTTGTCACCTTTAGGTTCATTAACCACAACCGCAATTGCCAGTCTTGGATTATGAACAGGTGCAACGCCAGCAAAAACTGCCACGTAATCTTCACCATAGCCGCCAGCGACCGCCTTTCGAGCCGTACCGGTTTTACCCGCCACAGGATAACCTTCAATATGCGCTTTAGTGGCAGTGCCACCTTTCTCGGTCACACCAACCAACATCTCCATCACACTCTGCGCCACATGGGGAGAGATCACTTGAGTCCCTTCCGGTCGCTGTTTAAGCTTTAAAATTGACACTGGGTATAGCACCCCTTTGCTGCCTAAGGTCGCATAGAGTCTAGCCAGCTGAAGCGGGGTCACCATAAACCCATAACCAAAAGATAGCGTTGCTCTTTCAAAATCTGACCAACGTCTACGGTCATGGATAAGCCCAGAGCTCTCACCCTCAAGGTTGATACCTGAGTAGTTACCCAGCCCCATGGTCTGATATGAACCTAGTAACTCCTGTACAGGCATAGAGAGACCGATTTTAGCCATGCCTACGTTGCTCGAGTGCACTAAGATCCCAGAAAGCGACAAGTCACCATAATCTCTGCCATCACGAACAATCTTGCCACCTATCCTCATACGTCCTGGATAAGTTTTAAAGATTTGATCCTCTTTAATCGTCCCCGCATCAAGCGCCGCTGCAACCACAAAAGGTTTAATGGTCGATCCAGGTTCATAGGCATCTGTTAGTGCGCGATTACGCATTCGATAGCTTTGTAGGTTTTCACGAGAGTTGGGGTTATAAGATGGTGTATTGGCCATAGCCAGTACTTCACCTGTATGCACATCAAGCACCACAATTGACGCAGAGGTCGCTTGGTTAATCTCGGTCACTCTCTTTATTTCGCGGTAAGCCAGTTGCTGAATACGCTGATCGATACTAAGAACCAGATCGTTCGGACTTTCTCCCTCATGAACCATATCCAGACGTTCTACAACATGACCATCACGGGATTTACGTACCTTCTGCTTTGAAGGAGTACCGGTTAACCAATCGTTGTAAGAGTTTTCAATCCCCTCAATTCCCACATCATCAATGTTGGTGATCCCCACTAATTGAGCGGAGATCTCACTGGTTGGGTAATAACGACGAGATTCAGATTTCAGATAGACACCAGGCAACCTTAGCTGCTTGATATACTCTGCAACCGCGGGCGTCACCTGACGTTTAAGGTAGGTAAAACGTTTTCTAGGATTAGATTGAACCCGCTTAAGGATCTCATCTTTAGGTTCATGCAACACATCGGCCAGCGCCTGCCAACGGCGCATATCAACAAAACCATTCTTATCATGCACGACCTTAGGATCGGCATAAACCGCTTTAACTGGAACACTCACAGCCAGCATCTCGCCATTGCGATCTGTGATCAAGCCACGCTGTACCTCGCGACTTGTTGTTCTTAGGGTCCGCATATCACTTTCATGGCGAAGCTTCTCAGGTTCGACAATCTGAATATAAGCAGCACGACCAATAAGACTGGTAAACAGCAGGCAAACAAAAGCCACGACGACATATAAACGCCATTGTATTAGTTGCGGCTTCTTCTTACGCTTTGCCTGCTTACTCATAACACTCTCACCGTTCTGGACTCTTTAGGAGTAAAATAAGCAAGATCCAGATTATCCGGTTGGTTCATACTTATGGCACTCTAACGACAATTTCTTCTTTCGGTAACGGACGGTTCATCTCTAACTCTTTCGATGCAATTCGGGTAATACGGCTATGTTCCGATTGAGACTGCTCCTCAAGAAGTAAATTCCGCCATTCAATATCCAACCTATCCCGCTCCTGTAACATCTGATCCCACTGGCTGGTATATTTACGCGTAACATGGCTTGTATATACAACAGTAATTGCATTCCCTAAGACAGCACATGCAAGCAGCAAAACCCACTTATGATGCCAAAGATCAAGTAGCACGATTTTGGGTAGATTAAATTGAGGCTGACTCAAACCTGCTCCTTAACCTTGTTCTGCATCTTTCATAGCCCAAACCATCATCATGGGTGGTTAACACTGGCGTCTCATTAGTGTTCCAGTCTCTGCGCTACACGCAGTACTGAACTACGGGCACGAGTATTACGCTCAATCTCTTCATCGGATGGCTTAATTGCTTTACCCACGCCCTTAAGAAGGCGAGTCTTATTAATCTCCGCTTCGGTGATCGGCAGTCCATGAGGTACGCTTTCTCCCTGACTGTGACGACGAATAAAGCGTTTAACCATCCTGTCTTCAAGAGAGTGGAAACTGATAACCGATAATCGACCTTGGGGAGCCAATACCGTTAATGCTCCCTCTAGTGCCTGATCTATCTGTTCTAATTCACTATTGATATAGATTCTGATCGCCTGAAAAACCCGTGTAGCAGGGTGTTTATTACGCTCTTTACTCTTAGAGATACGTGCAATCAGATCCGCCAACTCTTTAGTACGTAAAAATGGCGTTTTTTCACGATCTGCAGCGATACATCTGGCGATATGACGAGAATTTTTCTCTTCACCATAGGTTTTAAATACCCAAGCCATATCCTCTACCTCTGCGCGCGCTAACCAATCGGCAGCCGTCTCCCCTTGAGAGTTATCCATACGCATGTCAAGCGGGCCATCACGCAGAAAACTAAACCCACGCTCGGCATCGTCGAGTTGAGGCGATGACACTCCAAAGTCCAGCAATACCCCATCGATTTTGCCTTTCAAACCAAGCTCTTCTACATAGGTAGCTAGCTGGCCAAAGCCACCATGGACTATGCTAAATCTTGCATCATCAGCAAACTGTTTAGCCGCTTCAATGGCTTGTGGATCACGATCGATCGCAATCAGACGACCATTTTCACCTAGATGTTTAAGTACTTCGCGAGAGTGGCCACCACGGCCAAATGTGCCATCGATATAGATGCCATCTTCTTTTATGTTTAGACCTGCTACGGTTTCAGTCAGCAGAACTGATAAGTGTGCGAATTCTTGGCTCATTATTTTCTTCTATCTAATTTATCTAACTTCACTGTTTAAAGTGAAAAATCGGCAAGACGTATATTTTCAGCGAACTCTTCATCCTGAATCGTCTCCCGGCTTTGCTCTATCTGATGCTGCCAAGCAGTTTCATCCCAGAGCTCAAATTTATTCAGCTGCCCCACCAGCATGGCGCGTTTACCTAAATTGGCATATTGGCGCAGGGGAAGAGGTAACAATAATCTGCCGTTACCATCTAGCTCACATTCATGTGCATAACCTAGAAGCATACGTTTCATCGCGCGTTCAGCTGGCAAAGTATCTGACAGCAAAAGTAATTTAGCTTCGATCTTGCTCCACTCATCCAATGGATAGAGCAGTAAACAGGCGGATTGGATATCAACTGTGATCACTAACTGACTGTTATATTCAACGTGCAGAGGCTCTCGGTAACGCTTTGGAATAGCGACCCGACCTTTTGTATCAAGGTTAATAGCACTGGCACCACGAAACACGTTAGCTTGTCCTTAGCTCTTAGAAAAGATCCACAAAGATCCACAATTTCCCACAAGACCTAAGTTTAGAGATAGAACGCAAGCATTGTCAAGCAATCACAGCGAGAGAAACTATTTATGAATCCAGTATTCAAGCGGGTTAGCAGCAGATTTCAAATAGAAGGAGTTGTAGAAATAACAAGGGATAAAAGTGGATCTCCCACCCATAAACTGCTGAAAAAACAGGCAGAACATTCGTACATTAATCTTTATTTATCTTAAAAGTGGTTTTATTTCCCAATATTACACTTTTGAACTGTGTTTTGATGTTTACACTTATATTGTTAGTAATTAAGACAACAACCTCCTCTAAGTACTTTTGGAAAACCAATTCAAAGAACGGGTAATAAAGTCATACTTAGTAATAGAGCGTCACTCAACAAAAGAAGAGCGGTTAATAAAATTAACGAAATAGCTTCTTCTAACTTGTATATACAGGCTCTATCCTAAATTGCAGCCGCTGGAAAAAGCGGCAAATAAAGGGATTATTACTAAAGCCCCCACCTTAAAAGGCTAAATATTAACCAGCAACTGCCGATAGAGGGTTATAGAAAAGTCAGTGGGGGAATTATGATAGGTCTAGACAGTCTCTACGCTATGTTAGCTCGCCCAGTCCAGGCAAGCGTGAAGCGAAAGCGAATTGTTGAAGAGACAGAAAACAGTGCAGGCATTGCTGAGGATAGCCATGAGGCGCCACAATCTCAACTTCCGCCTAATTTAGAGCGTCGTCGATCACTCGAAGACAGACGCGGTACATCTCGTGGGGATCGTCGCCGAAAAGCCAAACAAGAGGAGGAACTCAAAGATAACAAAGAGTTACTTGAGTCCCCTCTCCCGAGGATCGACATAGACGTTTAGTTTATCCATTAATCGTTTGTGAGACAGCCTTTTGCCAGCCTGCATATAACTCATCTTTTTGCTCTTCACTGATAGATGGCATAAAAGATTTGTCGATATCGGCCCTGTGCTTAAGCTCTGAGGTAGAGTCCCAGAATCCCACAGCTAGACCTGCAAGAAACGCAGCTCCCATAGCCGTAGTTTCTGTAACAGCTGGTCGCTGCACCTCAACCGAAGTTATATCGGCTTGAAACTGCATCAAAAAGTCATTGGCAACTGCGCCACCATCGACTTTAAGTTTCTTTAGCTCCACACCACTGTCTTTAGCCATTGCATCGAGCAGATCTCTGCTCTGATAGGCTATAGCTTCCAGTGCCGCTCGAATAATGTGGTTTCGATTTGAACCTCGGGTCAGCCCTACTAATGCCCCTCTGGCACTAGGATCCCAATAGGGCGCTCCTAAACCAACGAAGGCTGGTACCAGATATACGCCATTTGTACTCTCGACTCTTGAGGCAAAATACTCAGTATCCTGAGCATCTCTGATTAATCCAAGCTCATCTCTTAGCCATTGAATCGTCGCACCTCCCATAAATACTGAGCCCTCCAGAGCATAGTTCACCTCTCCCTTGGCACCAATTGCTATGGTTGTCAGTAGACCATGATTCGACTTTACTGCTTTCTCTCCTGTATTCATCAGAAGAAAACAGCCAGTACCATAGGTATTCTTTGCCATCCCCGGCTCAGTACATAGCTGACCAAAGAGCGCAGATTGCTGATCGCCAGCAATCCCAGCAATGGAGATCTCTCCTCCTTCGCCTGCGATACGCGTTTTACCATAGACGGCACTAGAGGGTTTCACTTGAGGAAGAAGAGATTCAGGGATAGTTAATGCTTCAAGTATTCTCTTATCCCAGCTTTGGGTATGGATATTGAACAATAAAGTACGACTGGCATTGGTGGGATCGGTAACATGAACTTTACCTTCAGTCAGCTTCCATACAAGCCAAGTATCTATGGTGCCAAATAGCAGCTCACCTCTTTCAGCCCGCTCCCTCACGCCCGAAACATTGTCTAAAATCCATTTAATTTTCGTGCCAGAAAAGTAAGGGTCTAAGAGTAGGCCTGTAGTATCTCGAATATACGCCTCTAATCCTTGAGATTTAAGCTCCTCACAGATCTCACTGCTGCGTCTGCACTGCCAAACAATGGCGTTATAAACTGGCTTGCCAGTTTGCTTATCCCAGATAACCGTTGTCTCACGTTGATTGGTGATCCCAATCGATGCGATCTCACTGGCATGGATCCCACTTCGTGCTATGACCTCTATTAAAGTGGAACTCTGGGATGCCCATATCTCCATAGGATCATGTTCAACCCAACCCGCTTGGGGATAAATTTGAGTAAACTCACGCTGTGAAACCGACACAATATTCGCATCATGATCGAAAATAATCGCTCTGGAACTGGTAGTTCCTTGGTCCAGTGCCACAACATATTTTTTAGTCACAAATCTTTCCTTAGGCTCGATGTTCTACTTAATATTGAGTTTGTTGCAAAACGCCCACTTCAGGCCCCACCTCTGGCTTTGTGCTCAGCTCATCACATGAATGGGCTGGAAAGTACCAAAACTCAGCAAGCTTACCATCAACCACTCTGAAGGTTCCGATACTACACTGAGACAGCTTTTCACCATCATTATCCCACGTGACTCTCTCTACGGTACTGACATAGTTGCCAGATTCCATCATATCGAGAATCGTCGCATTGGCACCTTTAAGGCTTTCAAAATAATCTGTCATTGCAGCGCCAAACTCGGCTTTACTGGATGTTTCAACTTCAACCTTTTTACCTGTGATATGCATCCAAGTTACATCGTCAGTGGTGTGGGAGACCATCAAACCTACATCATGCTGGTTATAAGCCTGTATAAAGCTCTGAACGACTTCACTGGATGTTGGAGTCGTTGCAGCACTTAAGGTGAATGGTAAAACGGATAATGTGGCCACCAATAGGAAGGGCTTCATTGTACACCTCTGTAGTTGTGACTTAAGTTTTGATAAATGTTCTACTTAACAAAGTTCACTTCATTAGATGAATATAATCTTATGAAGTTCATTTTGCTAACAAAAAATCTCCTCCTTTTGACTTAAAAAAAGGGCTGGCACCTAAGTACCAACCCTTTATCAATAAAGTCTACTTTAGAAACGGTAGCTAGCCTGCACACCCACTAGCATAATATTACCACTAACTTGCCCCTCAAACGCTCCACCAAACGGCAGTGAATCAGTGTCAGCCTCATGCATTGGAGACTCATCAGCAAAGATGTAAGTTGCCCCGAAATCAAACGCTAAATTTTCGCTATATTGGTATCCATAACCAGCACTCAACCAAAGACGGTTAACTTCAGGAATGGTCGCCGTACGGTGAATATCATCAACCGCGGCCTGATCATAGGCAACACCAGCTCTTAGGCTTGATTTTGCAGACAACTCATAAGTCGCACCAAGTGCAAAACGGTAGTTATCTTTCCAGTTTTCCTCTTTAACCAAAATAGCAGAGTTACTTAGCTCAGGAATTTTAGCTTCAAGCTTTTCGAATGAGCTCCAGTCAGTCCAGTTCACGCTGGCATGAACAGCAAGCTTATCCGTTAATTGGTGGAAACTGGCAATCTCAGCTGTGGCTGGGAGCGTAAGCTCCATTGCACCCGCATAGATTTTACTCGCGTTCATGCTACCTTCAAGCATGCTAAAACCTAGGCCATTCGCTTCACCTTCCAAGTTTTGCTCAACCTCAGAACGATAGTTAAAGCCAATACGGTTATTAGCATTGATCTGCCATGCACCACCTAGCTGCCATCCCCAAGAGGTATCATCCCCTTCCATGTACTTTAGAGTGGTTCCCTTAGGAATAATGAGACTTGCAGATAATGGAACATCAACAGAGCTCTTGGCACCGAAGCTGCCTTCACCCATCACAAAGCGAACGCCAGCACCGATACTAAACTGGTCATTGATACGGTATGCAATATTAGGGTTAAGCTCTACTGTTGTCACCGAAGCTTCATTACCAAATTGGTTGCCGCGAAAGCTATCATCAAGCTCTGTCGCCATACCAAAGTTGCTTCCTAAGGCAACACCTAAGAACCATTGCTCATTTAACTGATGTGATACATAAAAATTGGGAACAACCGCATCACCAGCAATGTCCTTTGCCGATGTTGGGTTTTTACCGTCGACATAGGTCACTTCACCATCAACATCGATATTTGGCATAACCAAAATCGCACCAGTGGTCATTTGAGTACCTTGAAGGTAGGTGAGCATGGCTGGGTTACGAAATTGTGCAGCCGCGTTATCGGCCATAGCAGCTTCACCGGCGTAGGCACGGCCTAATCCTGTTGCAGAGTATTCAGCTAATTGAAAACCAGCCGCTTGAACTTGAGTCGTTGTTCCCATGATTGCTGCAATCACAGCCACAGATAAAATGCGCTTATTCATTATCTCTCTCATCTTTATGTATCACGCTTAGCGCTATCACCCCTAACTTAGAGTAATAACTCAACAATTTTCTGAGGCGCAGTGTACTCACGCAGCACATCTTTGCAAGCAAACTCGATAAATTAGAGAAAAACACTGGTCAAAATAGATAATGCGACATAAAAAAAGAGAAAATGACTTTTTAAACGAGGTTAGCGAGTTAAAAAAGAATATTTGATTCGAGATTTCGATTAAAGGAACTTAAGTAATTTATAAAAAAACACTAAAAATCAATAAGTAAAAACAAATACAAGCAAGAACATATGTGCACTGAAGATCAGATTAATGAGCAGTGTAAATAACTAGCCTGCTTTGTGAATAGAAAAATCAAAAAAACAATTAATAAAATAGTTTTATTTTTCAATAAATTAAAGAAGGCTGATTCGTCATTAAAACAAAAGCCAGACAAGCTTAAGCTTATCTGGCTCATTTTTTATAACACGTCAGTACAAATGTACGCTTAAATATCAATGATACCTATCACGCTTTCCAAGCTGGAAGTTGTGACTCATAGCTCGCAATCTGCACATCATAAGCTAAGGTCAAGCCAATCGCATCTAAACCATTAAGCATGTTATGCCTAGCAGAGCCTGCGATTTCAAAGCTAAACACAGCACCAGAGGGAGATGTCACCGTTAATCCCTCCAGATCCACTGTGATCTCAGCCCCTTCATTGGCTTGAACCTCATCCATCAACTGCTGAACTTCAACATCACTTAGACGCACAGGCAGTAAACCATTATTAATGGAGTTGCCATAGAAAATGTCGGCAAAACTTGGAGCGATGATAGCTCTTAGGCCAAAGTCAGCTAACGCCCAAGGCGCATGTTCTCGGCTTGAACCACAACCAAAATTCTCTTTAGAGATAAGTATCGATGCACCTTTGTATCTTGACTGATTCAGAGTGAACTCAGGGTTTGGCTCATCACCGGCATCATCGAGATAGCGCCAATCATGAAAAAGGTGAACACCAAAACCATCGCGAGTTACTTTAGATAAAAACTGTTTAGGGATGATCTGATCGGTATCGACATTGGCACTGTCGATCATCACAGCCAGCCCGGTATGCTTAGTAAATGCTTCCATGATAATCTCCTAAAGCGTTTGACGAATATCGACAAAATGACCCGCAACTGCGGCCGCAGCTGCCATGGCAGGACTAACAAGGTGAGTTCGACTCCCCCGTCCCTGACGCCCTTCGAAATTACGATTACTCGTAGAAGCACAGCGATCGCCAGCCTCCAATCGATCATCATTCATCGCTAAGCACATAGAGCAGCCCGGTAGACGCCACTCAAATCCCGCTTCGATAAAGATCTTATCTAAACCTTCAGCCTCTGCTTGCTCTTTAACTAAACCTGAGCCTGGTACTACAATCGCAGTTACACCTTCAGCCACATGCTTACCTTTAGCATGCAAAGCCGCATCACGTAGATCTTCAATACGCGAGTTTGTGCAAGATCCAATAAAGACCTTATTGATACTGACATCTTTCATGCTAGTACCCGCGCTCAAAGCAACATACTCTAAGGCTTTCTCGATACTGGCCTTAACCGTTGCATTTGGCTCATCTTGCGGATTTGGCACAACACCATCGATCGCCACCACCTGTCCAGGGTTAGTTCCCCAAGTAAGTTGAGGTGCGATATCAGCCGCTTCGAGTATGACAGTTGAATCAAAAACGGCGTCTGCATCCGTTTTCAGTTCAGACCAAGCCTCAATCGCCTGCTCCCAACTCTCTGCCTTAGGCGCAAACTCACGACCTTTAAGATACTCAGCAGTTGTTGCATCTGGTGCAATCATGCCAGCTTTAGCACCCATCTCAATTGCCATGTTACATACCGTCATACGGCCTTCCATAGAGAGTGCTTCAATAGCCTCGCCACAAAATTCGACCACATAACCTGTACCACCATCCATACCAATTTTACCGATAATCGCTAGTACGATGTCCTTTGCGGTAATGCCAGGTGTCACATGGCCTTTAACCTCAATCTTCATCGTTTTCGCCTTGTTTTGACGCAGCGTCTGAGTTGCCATAACATGCTCAACCTCAGAGGTACCGATCCCGAACGCTAGCGCTCCAAATGCACCATGGGTTGCGGTATGAGAATCGCCACACACGATAACAGTACCCGGCAAGGTGATACCAAGCTCAGGCCCCATCACATGGACAATACCTTGGTTTTTATGGTGAATATCATAGAGTTTGATACCGAACTCTTTACAGTTATCCTGTAGCGTTTCCACCTGAATACGGGCCATTGGGCTTAATGCATCTAAGCTAGCACTCTTGGTAGAAGTATTATGATCCATGGTAGCAAAGGTTTTCTCTGGCGCACGTAACCTACGTCCAGCGACCTTTAACCCACTAAATGCCTGAGGTGATGTCACCTCATGCACTAGATGTCTGTCTACGTAGATAAGCGGCGCTTCACCTTCATTAGCCACAACAACATGACTGTCCCAAACCTTCTCATATAATGTTTTGGCCATGAGTTATGCGCCCTCTTTAATAACTTGGGCAATATAATCACCCATCTGTGAAGTCGTCTTCGCATTCACTCGCTCATCAGCCGGTAGCAACTCGCCAGTTAGATAACCATCGCTCAGCGCTTTACCAACGGCGGCCTCGATTGCCGTAGCGGCCTCTTCTAATTTCAAGCTATGGCGCAGTAGTAATGCAGCAGATAAGATCTGGGCAACAGGGTTAGCAATACCTTGCCCTGCAATATCCGGTGCACTGCCACCAGCAGGCTCATAGAGACCAAAGCCTTTACTGTTCAAACTCACCGATGAAAGCAGCCCCATAGAGCCAGTTAACATGGCAATCTCATCTGAGATAATGTCACCAAACAGGTTAGAACAGAGCATGACATCAAACTCATTAGGACGACGTAGTAGCTGCATAGTCGCATTATCGATATAGATATGCTCTAGCTCCACATCAGGGAAATCTTTGGCCACCTCTTCAACAACTTCACGCCACAGCACAGAACAAGCCAGTACATTGGCTTTATCCACTGAGGTAACCTTCTTGCGACGACCTTGAGCAGCCTCAAATGCAATCTTTGCAATACGTCTGATCTCTTTACGGCTATAGCGCATGGTATCGAATGCTTCCTCGCTCTCCCCTTCGCCTTGACGCCCTTTTGGCTTACCAAAATAGATGCCACCTGTCAGCTCACGAACACATAGCACATCGAAGCCTTTCGATGAAATATCACTGCGCAGCGGTGACATATGCTCAAGTCCAGAATGGAGTTTTGCCGGGCGCATATTGCAAAATAGCTCGAAATGACCACGAAGCGGCAGTAAGGCACCACGCTCAGGTTGATCATTAGGTGGTAAGTGCTCCCATTTAGGGCCACCTACCGATCCAAAAAGAATGGCATCAGCTGCTTCACATCCCTTTAAAGTCACATCTGGAAGCGGGCAACCATGATTATCGATAGCTGCTCCGCCTATATCGTATTCGCTATATTCAATAGCAAGCTCGAATCGCTCCTCTACAGCACTGAGCACTTTTCGCGCCTCAGCCATCACCTCAGGTCCAATTCCATCTCCGGCTAATACCGCTATTTGATAACTCATTCGACACTTAACTCCTGCTCTTTAATTTTAATATTCTAATGATTTTTCAGTTACTAAGCGTTAAACGCCACCAAGAGATCTCGCTTTTTGCTGGATCTTTTGCTTACAGTCTGCAACCTTATCCGCACGCCATGTCAGGTTCATCACATGTATGAGCGCCTGCACCGACGCTTCTACCACATCGGTCGCTAAACCAACACCGTGGAAACTTTGCTGCTGATAACTCGCCTCAATATCCACCTGACCTAGGGCGTCTTGCCCCTCACCTTTAGCGCTTAGCTTGTAGCTAGTGATATTAATTTCACACTTGCTAGCACGTGCAATTGCATTATAAGCGGCATCCACAGGACCATTACCTGTAGCAGCCTCAGTGACCACCTCACCATCAAGCTCTATCTTCACTGTGGCAGTTGCATTTCCCTGTGTGGAATCGGAGTGCACAACTAACTGTTTAAGTTGATAAAATGACTCCTCTTCGGCTTGGGCTTCCATAAAGGTTAAAGCTTCAAGATCGTAATCAAATACTTGGCCTTTCTTATCTGCAAGTTTCAAGAAAGATTCATACAAGACGTCCATATCATAATCATGCTCGCCATAGCCCATCTCTTCCATGCGATGCTTAATCACATGTCGACCAGAGCGAGATGTCATATTCAAATTGTTACGTGGAAGACCGATACTTTCAGGTGTCATGATCTCGTAGGTATTTTGCGATTTCAGCATGCCATCTTGATGGATACCCGATGAGTGAGTAAATGCATTCGCGCCCACGATAGCTTTATTAGCCTGTACAGGCATATTACAAAGTTGGCTGACTAAGCTAGAGGTACGGTGGATCTCCTTAGCATTAATCCCAGTCTCTAGTCCAAGTGCTGCTTTACGGGTCGACAAGATCATGGCGATCTCTTCGAGTGAACAGTTACCCGCTCGCTCACCAATACCGTTAACCGTACACTCGATCTGACGTGCACCTTGCTGCACTGCGGTAATTGAGTTCGCGACCGAAAGGCCCAAATCATCATGACAATGAACGGAGATCACCGCTTGATCGATATTAGGCACTCGGTTAAATAGGGTTTCAATGATGCCGCCAAACTCACTCGGCACTGTGTAGCCCACAGTGTCAGGAATATTAATTGTCTTAGCGCCAGCCTTGATCGCCTCCTCAACCATACGGCACAAATTATCAATTGGCGTACGCCCCGCATCTTCACAGGAAAACTCTACATCATCAGTAAAGCGACGAGCATACTTAACCGCACCGACAGCCATCTCCAGTACTTGATCGAAAGAGCGTTTTAGTTTGCTTTCAACGTGAATCGTCGAGGTTGAGATAAAGGTATGAATACGGAACTGATCAGCCACAGATAAAGATTGCGCTGCGGCATCGATATCTTTTTCAAGGGCTCTGGCTAATGCACACACTCGGCTGTTTTTTACCGTTCGTGCGATTGTCTCTACAGATTTAAAATCGCCAGGGGAGGAAACAGGAAAGCCCACCTCCATCACATCGACACCTAAACGCTCCAATGAGAGTGCTATCTGTAGTTTTTCCTTAACCGTCAAACTGGCCGCTAGGGCTTGCTCCCCATCACGTAGGGTTGTATCAAAAATAATCACTCGGTTAGACATCTAGTTTCTCCGTGGAATAGCTAGTTATTTAATGCGCTACTTCTCGTTGCTCGGGTACAAAAACAAAAAACCCCGCGATTCGTAGCGCGGGGTTTTGAATGTTGGTGACTCTAATCAAGCGTGCAACACTACATCCTCCGCGCAGAAACTGCGAGAATGAGAATGAGGAGGTTGAGTAATGCACGGCTAATATTCATCTGTCTTAATTCGTTGTTATATTCAATCCACATAAATAATTATGCGTTCATTTTCTGATAGAGCGGTTAATTTTTAACGTGTGGAGCCTCAAGTGTCAACCCCATTTTCCTCATTCAGGACAGATTAGACCAGAAAAACTCTGTTCTGCATCTTTAAATGAACCAGCTTACTTTCTAAACTCCAGTCGTTACATTTTGAAAGCCCTCTTGCAACTCGCCTAACTAAGCATTCATATAAACATCACGCCTTGCTGATTTTTAATACAATATAGAGGCATAATTCGTTATAATGCATGATTCAACGTGTTGAACTGTTAATTGGAACTTTTATAAATGGACTTTCGCCTCATAGTAGTCTGCCTGCTATTCTGGTTTGCACCAGCATGGGCTGATACTATGGACCGCCTCGATAATATTAATACCTTGCTCTACGAGTACCCGAGCAGGGCGCTTGAGGAGATCAACAAACTCGACAACATCAGCTCCCCTATTAAGTTATCCGAAACCGAAAAGCTGCGACTCTCTCTATTACGCTGTGAAACCTATCTTCAACTCGGTGAAAATCAAGCTGCAATCAATATCGCTAGAATGAGCGAAGCTAAGGCTAAAGTCCTCCAACTAGAATCAGCAAGGCCCTACTTCCTCAACTGCATGGCCGGCGCATTTACTAATTTTGGTGATTACCGACAAGCGCTTCCTCTCCTCGATAACTCCATTGAACTCTCACGTGAACTCAAGCAAGGACAGTCTCTTATTAATGGGTTGCGAATAAGGGGGATCATAGATACCCAGATTGACAGTTATGGTAACGCCTCTGAAGATCTGCGTTTAGCGATAGATATCTTCCCTGAGATCGCAAATCAGGCGCTTAATTGGAGCTGGCCACCATTGGCTCATGTGCGACTATCATTGAGTCAATTGCTAGCTAAAAGAGGTGAGTTCAAACAAGCCTACACTGTCATTGAAAATGCACTGAGTTCAAAACCGCTTAATGGAAAGGTTAAAGCATTAGTCATCACTCAGTTAGCCAAGATGGCACAACTCAATAACTTGCCCACCAGCGACACCTTAATCCTCAACGCAAAAAATCAGTTACCAGAACTTGGCAGCGCCTTTGAACTCGCCCAAAGCTACACCCAGATGGCCCAACTTGAATTTCTTCGCGGTAATTTACGCAGAGCGATTCAACTTTTGGAGATCAGTTTAAATACCTTTAAGAAAGAGAATAAATCGCTAGAGATAATCCGCACACAGAGGCAACTGGCGGAAGTATTACTTGCTCATGGCACGACCGACAAGGCATTGGCCTTGATGGAGAACACGATAGCACTTGCCGTTCGTACATCACGCTACGATGAGTTGGTGATCTGCTATCAGATTTTAAGTCAGCATTATGAAAAAAATGAAAATTACAAACTAGCGTTAAAGTATCAAATCATGCGCTTTAATCAGGCTGAAAACGCTTATAACTTCATTAAAGATACACGATTACTACAACTGAACACTAAGCTGAGCAGACAAAACCAACTATTTAAATCAGAGACGGATAGAAGTATTGCATCTGTAAATCAGGGGTTTGGAGTTAAATCAGGCTATCTAATTTTACTGACTCTGCTATTTCTCGCGCTGTTATTTAGCTTCATCACATTTAAAACTAAGCAGCAAGCTAAGCGAATAATCTCAGTACCGGAGCCAAACACTAAAGAGCAGGAGATAGAACGACTGCTAAGTAACAGTAAATTAGGTGGGTTCCCCTTAAGCCTTATCTTGATAAATACCCTACAGGTTTATCGTGACGATCTCCCTGTACTCAATGCCCAACTTGAAAAGTTACTTAGAGAGCAAGATGTTATGCTCAATTACAGTGATGAGGAGATAGTGTTACTCCTGCCCTATACCAAGGAGAAGGGAACGTTAAAGGTTATAGAGCAGATAAAAGAGCTGATGACACCTTTGCTACATGAGAAAAAGTGCCAAATTGGTTACTCAAAAATGCAGCAGCAGGACAGTCTTAGCTCCCTAGTTAAACGCGCTAACATCCAACAACTAAGGCATAGTAAGCAACATAAAGTCGCGGCGGAATAATCAGTATGCTGTAGAGTTAACTAACTATTGGTTAAATAGTTGCTTATCTCATCAAGAAACTCATCTCCAAAACGGGTCAACTTACGCTCGCCAACTCCGTTTACGGCCAACATCTCCCCAGGACTTGTAGGCAGTATGGCCGCCATTTCAGCTAAAGTGGCATCGTTAAATACCAGATAGGGTGGCACATCTAACTCTTCAGCCAGTTTGCGTCTTAACTGCTTAAGGCGAGCAAACAGTTTACGATCGTAATTAAGTGGTGCTCGTGTACTACTACCTCGACGCTTAGTGGTGCTTTGCAGTACCATTCTTGGCTCTGCAAGCAATAACTCCACCTCACCCTTTAACACCGAACGCGCCGATGGATTCAGTTTCACAGAGGAACCACGGGTAATATCCTGACTGGCAAAACCAAGATGAATGATCTGGCGTATGATACTCAACCAATACTCATGGCTCTTATCTTTGCCAATTCCCCAAGTTGATAATTTATCATGACCTCGCTCCAACACAGTTGCAGCTTTAGACCCTCTAAGTACCTCAATCAGGTGGTTAATACCAAAACGTTGATCTAAGCGATAGATACAGGACAACACCTTCTGAGCATCTTGAATACCATTGTACTTTTTCGGTGGATCCAAGCAGATATCACAGTTGCCACAAGGCTCTAGGGCACTCTCATCAAAATAGTGCAGTAACACCTGACGCCGGCAGGTTTGTGCCTCGGCAAATGCCGCCATGGTATTAAGTTTATGAAACTCGACCTGCTGCTGAGGACCTGGTTCTGATTGCTCGATAAGATGGCGTACTCGGCCAATATCGGCTGGATCAAACAGCAGTAGCGCCTCAGACTCCAATCCATCTCGTCCAGCTCGACCAGTCTCCTGATAGTAAGACTCAACACTTTTAGGAATATCGTAATGCACAACATAACGCACATTCGATTTATTGATCCCCATACCAAAAGCGACGGTCGCCACCACAATATCGAGTTGATCTTTCAGGAATCGATCCTGAACATCAGCCCGCTCCTCTTGGGTTTTGCCAGCATGATAAGCCTCGGCATTATGACCTTGAAGTCTAAGGCGTTCAGCCACCTCATCGACACGTCGACGGCTACTGCAATAGATAATGCCACTATTACCGTTTTGCGCTGCAACAAACTGGCGCAGCTGGTTAGCAGCATTGAGCTTTTCCGCCACCGTATAGCGAATATTGGGGCGATCAAAGCTGGTTAATAATGAATATGGGGTAATGGTTAGCCTGTCACAGATATCTTTTCGGGTTGCCTGATCTGCAGTCGCTGTTAGCGCCATAATAGGTACATGTGGAAAAACTTCTCTGAGCTTACCCAAGGCGGCATATTCAGGTCTAAAGTCATGGCCCCACTGTGATATACAGTGTGCTTCATCGATAGCAAAAAGGGAGAGGTTCAGTTCATGAAGCCTATCGATAAAATGTCCCTGTAACAAACGCTCTGGCGATACATAGAGCAGTTTAAGCTCACCACTGTGCATCTGTTGTAAAATCCTAGCACTCTCCTCTCTTGGCTGTGAGGAGTTCAGATAAGCCGCGCTCACTCCCATCTGGATCAAGCTATCCACTTGATCTTTCATCAAGGATATAAGCGGAGACACCACAAGGGTTAACCCTGGCAACTGCAAAGCTGGCAATTGATAACAGAGACTCTTCCCCCCACCAGTGGGCATGATCACCAAACAGTCATAGCCCGAACAACTCTGCTCTATCACCTCTTTCTGCCCATCTCTGAATGTCCGGTAGCCGAAAACAGACTGCAGACTTAATGAAAGCGGATCTAATTGAGTTTGGTCTATCACTTGTTCCATTGGGCTTCAGAGTCAGAAATTGGGTTGACTATTCTAATACCAAACTGAGTAAATTGCTTGCCTATTACGCCTCATTATCTGCTGATTTTTCTACTGGCTACTTCAAGCCATTAGCCGAATAAACTCACCTTATTAATCTGATTTTATTGAGATGTTCTAATTTATCACTCGTGTATTTTGTGTTTTTTGCTTGATTAACAACCTAAATAAGGGATAGATTAATTGCTCTAATAATCGACAACAGGGAATGTAATCTCCATGACAACACCGATTCAATACGAGATCCTACAGCGAGTTGCAGAGGTCTTTGATAAGCAGGTTCCCTTTCACAATCTGCTAGGCATGGATATTAAACGATACGACCTTGATGGGGTTGAAGCAGTGGTGAATATGAAACCTGAGCTTATAGGTAATATTCACCAGCAGATCTTGCATGGTGGGGTTACAGCCACAGTGTTGGATGTTGTCGGTGGGCTCACCGCCTTTTCAGGCCTAGTCGCCAGTCGTGATGATTGGAGCATTGAAGATCTACAGACCCGACTGCAAACCTTAGGCACGATAGATCTTAGAATTGACTATTTGCGTCCCGGTAGAGGAACAATATTTACTGGTACCGGTACTGTAATACGTGCTGGCAACCGTGTTTCTGTTTGCCGAATGGAGCTTCATAATGAAAATGGCGATCATATTGCATTTGGAACAGGTACTTACATGGTCGGTTAAATAAAATGTAAGTTTAACTTTCCTGCTGTCACAAACAGCTGACACTTGTCGAATCAAGACTGAACTTGAGCCCACTGGTTATGAGGCATACAATAGCGGCCTCTCTCCTTTTGTAGCTTGATTAATGCTTAGTTCAGAACAAAACAAAGGTATCGCATCCGCCATATGCGCATACACCCTTTGGGGTTTTGCTCCCCTCTATTTTAAACTCCTCGATCAAGTATCAGCGACTGAGATATTAATCCATCGAGTGATCTGGTCTTTTATTTTCGTCACCCTACTTATGATGATGTTTGGTGGCTTTTCTAGACTGAGACAGGTACTTAAACGCCCCAAACAGCTGATGGTGCTCACCCTTACTTCAGTGCTGATTGCTGGTAACTGGTTACTCTTTATCTGGGCGGTTAACAACGACCATATGCTGGATGCGAGTTTAGGTTATTTCATCAACCCTTTGGTCAATGTCATGCTGGGCATGGTGTTTCTGAGCGAGCGCTTACGTAAGCTCCAATGGCTAGCAGTTATTTTAGCTGGCACAGGTGTCTTAGTTCAATTGATCTCATTTGGCTCTATTCCCCTTGTTTCACTTGGACTTGCTAGCTCCTTTGGCTTATATGGATTATTAAGGAAGAAGGTTAATGTGGATGCAAAAACAGGACTGTTAGTGGAAACTGCGATTCTATTTCCCATCGCTCTACTCTACCTTTTTGCTAACTTTGGTGACTCAATGACAAACTTGATGAGTAATGAGCTATCGCTCAACTTGCTATTGATGGCAGCTGGAGTGGTCACCACAATCCCGTTACTGTGCTTCGCAGCAGCGGCGGTAAGGATCCCGCTATCTATGCTGGGCTTCTTCCAGTATATCGGCCCAAGTATTATGTTTATCATGGCCATCACTCTCTATAATGAGCCGTTCGACCTTGAGAAAGGGATCACCTTTGGCTTTATCTGGAGTGCCTTAATCATCTTTACTATTGATATGTTTTACAAAAGAAAACCTATCAAACAGTAAAATTATGATAAAAATAAAGCCCCATAATGGGGCTTTGTCTTAAATACAGCACAGAGATTAATCAAACTTATAGCTAAACTGCAGAGTCGCCGTTCGCCCAGGTTCGGTGTAAACCACGTAGCCACCAGGGGTAAAAGGCATATCATAGGAGCTGTTGATCGTGATCTCATCAGACAGATTTTTTAATATTAAACCTAGCTGCCAATCAGAATTAGTATTGATCAAGGCGATTTGTGCATTGTATTTAACAAACGCCTCCTGCTCTGTGAATGGGTTGAGATCGGCATTGGTAAAGTAACTGGATTTAAACACTGTCTCAGCCATCACTCTAATATCATAATCACTGCTAAGCTCACTGCGATACTCAAGCCAAGTACTGCCTGATACCTTAGGTGACAGTGCATTGGGTTGACCGGAAAGATCACAAGAGCTGCCATTAGCTTCAATATTGGTTGAGGTCTGACTTAAACTGGTAAAGCATTTTGCTCCACTAAACTCATCCCAGCTAAAATCAAGCAAACCTAAACTACCAGACCACATCCAGTCATCAGCAAATGCCCAGCGACCATCTAACTCTAAACCATATGAGGTTGCTTTAGCGCCGTTTTCCACAAAAAAGCCTGTATTGCCATCAAATGTTGAGGTTTGCAGGTCGCTAAACTCCATATAAAACAATGCTAAATTAAGATCTGCAGCGCCACTATCTAAAGTAAGCTTACTGCCGATCTCATAGGACAAAACAGATTCATCATCAAACTCGAAGTTCTCGGGAAGATTCGCTCTGGCATCAAAGCCACCAGACTTAGCTCCCTTAGCAACACTGGCGTAAAACATCGCATCCTCCAGTTGATACCTTACTGAAAGAGCAGGCGTGAAACTCTCCTCAGTTCGCTCTGCTCGGATACTATGATCCGCTCCAGTTCGATAAATAGGGTTGGCGATATTCTGTGTATTGCTACCAAGTAAAAGAGGATCTAAATAGGGATAATCAGCGCCTAACATCAAGCTGTAAACTGAGCCTGGAATAGCGGGAAGCCCAAATTGATCCAACGCGGGTTTAAGCGCAGGGGGGGTAATTAAGGGCACTTGGGAGATAGGCTCACCAGATACCAGATCCACCAAGGTTAGATCCCGAGACCCCTCTTTCTCCTCATGGGTATACCTAAGCCCCAAGCTTGCACTCCAGTTATCATCTAACTGCCAGTCAAACTTACCAAACACACTCATCACCTCAGAGTCAGTCCCGAACTGTCGCACACCATCAAACTGCAGTGCATAAGCTAGAAAATGTTCATCATAGTTAAGCTCAGAGTCTTGATAATAGGCTCCAAGAATATAATCAAACGTCTCCCCTCCCTGTGATGCTAAACGAAGCTCTTGGCTAAATTGGTCATACTCTTCATCACTGACACTACGAAAAAGTAAGGGACGTGGGGTTCTATCACCATCATTTGAGGTATCTACCTGATAGGATTGCCAACCGCTGATAGCCGTTAACGTGTGCTCATCAAGTTCATACTCTATCTTTAAGGTTTGATGACTTGCCGTAAACTCCCCCCCTTCAACCTCACCTAAACTAGGTGTTGTTTTTGCTGATGCCAGACTAACACCATAATCACCTAAACTCGCAGCAAGCGCAGGGTTCGCAGCAGCCAAAGCAGGCTCTAATATGCCTTTAGTATTACTGTCACCAACAAACTCATCTTTGTCTTCTTGTAACTTGAGATCGATACTTAACCTATCTGTTGGTTGCCAAGCTAAAGATAATCGTCCCAACAATGTTTCATGTTGCACTTCATTTTGCTCTGTCACGCTATTGGTCATATAGCCGTCACTGTCTACTGCTCTAAATGCAAAACGCGCCTGAAAATTGTCGGCCAAAGGACCAGAAATCGCTCCCTCAAACGTTAACCCTTGATCCGTCATGTCATAGTTACCATTAAGGTAACCGCTGAAGTAATCGGTCGGTGCCGCAGTGGTCAGATTAAGCGCCCCTGCAGTGGTGTTCATACCAAACAGGGTTCCTTGAGGCCCCCTGAGTACCTCCACCATCTCAAGGTCGAGAAAGGTGCTACGCATCAAGTGCCCTCTGCCACGGTAGATCCCATCAACATAGGTTCCTACCGTCTGCTCAAACCCTTGGTTTGGCCCAGAGCCCAGACCACGCATGTAGATATTAAACCCCTGACCTGATTGGCTCACACTGAAGTTACCAATACGGCTCGATAACTCCTCAGTGTTGCTGATATTCATATCCTCTATCGCCTCTCTACTGACCGTAGCCACTGAGAGAGGCACCTCTTTGACACTCTGAGTACGCTTTTGTGCCGTGACAGTGATCACCTCAAGCTGCCTTTCACCCACATCACTTGCGCTTGTCTCATCATTTGCATATGACACCAAGGGGGCTCCAATCAAGGCACCAACAATCAATTTCGATAACAATGTTAATCGCATAGTTACTCGCATAATCCACTCTCTTTCTTCTATTTTTAATCGTTATTGGAATACGCAGATGAATACAACTAAACCCCATCTGAAAATAGGCTCACTCTCCCCAGTGAGCCATACCCGTTAAATACAGGGAAATACTGCCTCAAACATAGAGGGCATCATGTAATGAGATTTAGGAAAATACTCCTGCATCACAGCTTTCTCATCACCTGGTTTCAATATTTTCTGTACAGCATGGGGGAAATCGGGCGAGGCAAGTAAGTTACGGATCTGCACTACCGCCATATCCTCATCACCTAGACCATCACCATCTTCAGCCATCTCCAGCCAAGCCACACCACACTCCCGCTTAGCATTTCGAGGGCGATCTTCCTCTCGAGAGACCACTATCGTGTAGTAACCGTTTTTATCCAAGGGGACCTCTTCATCGAATAGGCAGTCTGTCACTCGGGTATTAGCAAAACTTTGATTCGAACAGATAGACCAGTAGCGCAGATCGGCATCAGCATGTTTACGCTCCCCATAAAATGACTTACTAATATTGGGCATCTTGGCGCGAAGGACTAATACCTTGCCAAACTTTCGATTCACTATGGTACGAATATAGTTGTTATCCAAGTTGGGGTAGAACCCCCCTTCAGAACGTCGCCCCATCTTCACCTTTTCACCTGAATACATAGAGAGTAGAAACTCTCGATCATATTGGATATACCAAGAAGATGGATTAGTTGCAGGCCAAGTGGCTGGTTTATCAGCTTGATCCCTAAGAGCCACGTATTTCTCAGCACTGATATTTAGTGCATTAGGGTCAATTTTAAGTTGCTGACCAGTTTTTAGTGCCGCGCATGCTTCACCACCACGTAGCCGCTTACCGTCACTTAGGGTTAATACAGGCTCAGGTAGAGGCACACCACCTGTTATCGAAGCCTTCTCATCAGGCAGATAGATCCGATAGATTAACAACTGCTGATCTTTGCGGTAACTCGGCGCATAGATATCGGTACGAACTGTATTACGCTGCATCACACCGCGCTCAATTTGTGGCGGCATCCCCGTTTGAACAGCAATGCTGTAACTTCGCTCTTCAGCCTGCCTATCAGCCCCAGTTTGGTAGGGGTTAGTGTTATTAAGTTTAGGGGCAATAAGGTAATCAGCCACAGAATCTTGTGGTCTTCCACGCTCATCGTAACTGATTAAAGATTGGTATCTTGCATGGGCAAACTCACCATCAACCTCCAACTTAGCCCCTTTAGGAATAGTAAAGGTTGCCGCCCAATAGAAGACATTGGCATCAGGGTAAGCTACGTTAATATAGGGGTCAGCACTAAAAGGACCTCGGTTCCAGAAACAAGATCTAGGCCCCTCGATATCAGCAGTCGGCTTCTCATAATCCAGTGGTTTAGCTTGAATATTCATGCTTGCACCGGCGAGTAAAAAAACAGATACCCATTTAAGGCGTTGCGTGTTTATTATATTAGCGATCTTGTAAGTCATCTTTCTCCCCATCGGAGATGAAACAGAGATGTTTCAGTTCCGTAAATAGATTTAGATTATTAACCTAGACGATAAAGAGAGGGGCAATTGTCGCCAAATAGACAATCTTTAAGAAAATATAGCCAAGAGGAGTTAACTAGTTTTCTAGCCTACTCCGGGGTTTTTAGTGTCTGTAGTCAGGATGAAATCGACTATATTCTGAGCCAATTAAAGACTAATAAATATAAAAATGAGACAGTTATAGCCCATAGGGAAGATGTGGGAGATCAAGTTAGATTTGTTATCAATGGCAGCTTAAATATTGTTGCGACCAGCTTAGATGGCAAGGAGGTAAGATTTCCTCCAATTGGTCCTCAACGTTGGGTTGGCTGGATCTCCTGTTTCGATAATCAAATACTCTCCCACGACTGGGTTGCTACGGCTAAATCTGAGGTGATCTCAGTGCCAGGCGCAGTGATCCGCAAGCTGTGTGAAAATAACCCCGCCCTCTACCCAAAGGTGATGACAGAGATAAACAGACAGTTCAAACTGTTAATGAGCTGGACTGAGTTTGTCAGCCTACACTCACTAACCGCCAGAGTCAGGATGTTGGTCCAAATTTTAGCGCAAATTAGTGCTACCCCAATGGATGACCAGCCCGGATGGTTACAGGTCGATGTCACCCAAGAGCATCTTGCTTCTTTTCTCAACCTCTCACGCCAGACCGCCAATAAACTACTTGTCGAGTTAGAAAAAGAGCAGATCATTAGCATCGGTTATCGAAAAATTTTAATCAATAGCGAGAAGCTGCCTAATCTCGCCAGTTAACGAAATTTGCTTAAAGCCCTAAAGCCCTAAAGCCCTAAAGCCCTAAAGCCAAAATTTTAGACTTACGTTGATAGTTATACAGCTGCTTCTTCTTATCTGGTAACTCATCCACCTCAACAATTTCGAAGCCGTGTTCTAAAAACCAATGGATACTACGAGTCGTTAAGGCAAACAGACGGGTATAACCACGTACTCTGGCTTGACCTATGATGTTCTTGAGCAACAGACTCCCTCTGTCAGCGTCGCGGTATTCAGGATGAACCACTAAACAGGCGAACTCACCAGCACTGTCCTCTTCAAAGGGATAGAAAGCCGCACAGCCAATCACTAAGCCATCACGCTCAATCAGCATAAACTGCTCAATCTCCATCTCAAGCTGTTCACGAGAGCGGCGCACTAAGATCCCCTTCTCCTCAAGTGGACGGATAAGATCGAGTATGCCACCAATATCACCGATACTCGCTCTACGTAGCCTCTCAGCACTTTCAGTCACAATTTGAGTGCCAATCCCATCTCTGGAGAAAAGCTCTTGCAGCAAAGAGCCATCATCTAAATAGCTAACAAAGTGACAGCGTGAGACCCCGTTACGGCATGCATCGATACTGGCTTTTAAGAAAGCTTTAGTACCGACACAAACACCGCTTTGAGCATCAATATGATTTAAGATCGACTGCGCTTCATTTGGCATTAGCTCGGCCAACACTTCACCAGCGCTATCTAGTATCCCTTTTTGAGAACTAAAGCCGATCATCTTATCTGCCTTAAGTTTTACTGCAATCTGAGTTGCAACCTCCTCGGCAGTGAGATTAAAACTCTCTCCCGTCACTGAAGCAGCAATAGGACCCAAAAGCACGATACCGTTACTGTCGAGCTGGGTCTTCAAACCTTGAACATCGATACGTCTCACCTTACCGCTCAAGCAGTAATCGACACCATCATCAACCCCTAAAGGTTGTGCGATAACAAAGTTACCACTGACCACGTTAATCTGTGCCCCTTGCATAGGTGTGTTGCTCAGGCTCATGGAAAGTCGCGCTGTGATATCGAGTTGCAAGCCTCCAACAACTTGCTTAATGACCTTAAAAGCCTCCTCTTCAGTAATGCGAACCCCATTGTAATACTCAGGAGTTATCGCTCGCTCAGCCAAGGCTTCATCAATTTGCGGACGAGCACCATGAACAAGCACCATCTTAATCCCCAGACTGTGCAACAACGCAATGTCATTAATGATCGAGCGAAACTGGTTTTGAGCTAAGGCTTCTCCCCCTAACATCACAACAAAAGTCTTTCCCCTATGAGCATTCACATAGGAGGCTGAGTGACGAAATCCTTCAACAAGTTCTGTGGTACGCACACTAATATCTCACTTAAGTCATCATTATTCGGCTTACAGCATGTACTGTAATAATAAATCGATAATATTGCATTTTAATTCACTTTAACAGCATTTATTATCACTTTGAACATTTAAATAAACAACTTCAAGGATGAGCTTTAATAGGAGGCTAGTCGCGATAGAGCGGGATACCACTAAACTGAATATTTTTTCACAAAGGTAGTAATACCAATCAGTATAAAGATTTGATCGCTCAGCGAGAGTTTAGCGGTTCTGAGGTAAGGCAACGAGTGAAGAGCATAGTTATTCTACGGTCAAGCTCGTTAACACAGCATCAGAACCGCTAAAACTCGCCTGTAAGGAGTGTTTTTGGCTGCCTACTTCTGCGTTGAATGAACTCACAAGGGAAAACCATTCCATCATCCATTCGCCTTGAATTAGCTTGCCAAAAGACACTCTGAGTAGATCAACTTCTTATACTGATTGGTATAAGTAAAAGTAGAAATTTCAGGCAAAAAAAAGCCCCTTTATAAGGGGCTTTTTAAGAAAACTAGCTATCAAGTAATTACTTGATTTTAGCTTCTTTGTACATAACGTGCTGACGGATAACTGGATCAAACTTCTTGATCTCCATCTTTTCAGGCATGTTACGCTTGTTCTTTTCAGTGGTGTAGAAATGACCAGTTTTAGCGCTAGAAACTAGCTTGATCTTCTCACGATTACCTTTAGATTTAGCCATGGTTTATTATACCTTCTCGCCACGGGCACGAAGTTCAGCAACAACAACTTCAATACCTTTCTTATCGATTATACGCATACCTTTAGTAGAGATACGTAGCTTAACGAAACGCTTTTCACCTTCTAACCAAAAACGGTGATTTTGTAGGTTAGGTAAAAAACGACGACGTGTCGCGTTTTTCGCGTGTGAGCGGTTGTTACCAACCATTGGTTTCTTGCCAGTTACTTGGCATACTCTTGACATGTCAAACTTCTCCAAAACAATATATATAACGCTCGAGCATTAATGTACCTCGAATATGGCCGTCGCCTGAGGCACACAACAGAGGGCGCATTTTATACAGGATCTAAAAATAAAGATCAAGGGATAGTTAATCTATCCATCCCCGCTCTGCAAATGAAACTATCTCGCGATCGCCTACAACCATATGGTCTAACAAGGAAACATCTATGGTTGAGAGCGCACATTTCAATCGCTCAGTAATTCGCCTATCGGCGTGACTTGGCTCCGCAACTCCTGATGGATGGTTGTGGCAGACAATCACAGCCGCGGCCTTTTTTTCTAGTACTAAGCTAACTACATCACGAGGATATACCGAAGCTGAGTCTATGGTGCCACGAAATAGTTCAACAAACTGAATCACCCTGTGCTGGCTATCCAGTAATAAAATTGCAAAAACTTCATAGGCACGATCACGCAATTGTCTCATTAAATAGTCCCGAGTTAAATCAGGATCACTCAATATTTTTCCTCTTTTTAAATTTTGCGCAGAAACTCGACTACTTAACTCTACTGCCGCGCGCAGTTGAGCAAATTTGACAGGTCCCATTCCAGATAAACGACAAACTTGAGATTGCGAGGCCGCTAGCACCTCTCTAAGGCCACCAAACTCATTGATTAGGTTTCTTGCCAGCTCAACAGCATTTAATCCCTGTGAGCCATTTCTGAGGAGTACAGCTAAAACTTCAGCATCAGACAGTTGTGATACGCCAAACTTGATCAATCTATCCCTAGGGCCTTCACCATCTGGCCAGTCTTTAATTCCCATCACGACCTCCCTGTGTGACTAATCCCTGAGTATGGCTTAGATTACAAAACTTGCACTCTCATACTTAGAAGGTTCTGTTTACTGCAAATCAACTCAACTTAATCTTTGTTTTCATATTCTGATTTTTTGAAACTTGTATCCTCTCAACCCATTGCTTTGTGCTATCTTAAGCGCAATTTCTGTTGTGACGATAAACAACATTTCTTATTGAGCCATGTTATGAACCAGAGTCAGAATAAAAGTCAGGTAACCAAAAATGTCTTGCTCGCCATTGGAGGCGGAATTGCAGCCTACAAGTCAGCCGATCTTATACGCCGCTTAAAAGAGCGCGGGTTTGATGTGCGGGTTGTCATGAGTCAAAGTGCAAAAGAGTTTATCACCCCCCTGACTTTGCAGGCCTTATCAGGGTACCCTGTCGCTTCAGATCTACTGGATCCTGCTGCAGAGGCTGCCATGGGTCATATTGAGCTGGCTCGGTGGGCCGATCTGGTTGTTGTGGCCCCTGCGACTGCTAATCTAATCGCACGTATCAATGCAGGTATGGCCGATGAACTTATCACCACAACCTGTTTAGCTACAGAGGCTCCTGTGGTTATCTGCCCAGCCATGAATCAGCAGATGTACCGCAATCAAGCAACCCAAGATAATCTAGCAAACTTAACCAAACGTGGTTTAACGATCTGGGGACCAGCATCAGGTAGCCAAGCGTGCGGTGAAGTAGGCCCAGGTCGTATGCAAGAGCCTCTGGAAATAGCCCTGCAAGTAGAACAATTTTTTGCACCTAAATTACTTCAGGGAAAATCTATTCTACTCACCGCAGGACCAACTCGAGAAGCGATAGATCCTGTTCGCTACATCTCAAACCACAGCTCAGGAAAGATGGGCTTTGCAATTGCCGCTGCCGCAGCTGCTATGGGCGCCGATGTCATCTTAGTCGCAGGCCCTGTGCACTTACCAACACCCTCAGGTGTTAAGCGTATCGATGTGGAATCGACTCAAGATATGCTCAGCGCCGTTATGCAGCATGTTGATACTCATGATATTTTTATCGGCTGCGCTGCTGTTGCCGATTATCGCATCGACCAGGTAGCCGAAGATAAAATAAAAAAATCAGCACAGGATATGCAACTTGCACTCGTTAGAAATCCTGATATCTTAGCCACGGTTGCCAGCCACAAACCGCGTCCCTTTACGGTCGGCTTTGCCGCCGAGACTAAAGACGTCGAGCATTACGCCAAAGATAAACTTATCAGGAAAAAGCTCGACATGATTGCGGCAAATGACGTGTCTAACCCAGCTCAAGGGTTTAACACAGAGCAGAACGCACTTAAGGTCATCTGGGCCAACGGACAGCAAGACCTGCCAACCACTGATAAGCAGATATTAGCAGGTCAACTACTCACATTAATTGCGGATCAACTAGCCCTTTTAAAAGACGACAAGTAATGAAGACACCGATTGAAGTTAAAATCTTAGATTCTCGGATTGGATCTGAATACCCTCTGCCTGCCTATGCGACACCAGGCAGCGCAGGCATGGATCTGCGTGCCATGATTGAAACCAGCCTTAGTGTTGCGCCGGGTGAAACCCGTTTAATCCCAACTGGAATATCCATCCATGTTGCCGATCCAAGTCTCGCTGCTGTCATTCTTCCACGTTCAGGACTAGGTCATAAACATGGCATTGTACTGGGTAATCTGGTCGGCCTTATCGATTCAGACTATCAAGGACCTCTTATGGTCTCTTGTTGGAACAGGGGTGATAAGCCATACACCATAGAGATAGGTGATCGTCTGGCACAATTAGTCTTTGTTCCTGTAGTACAAGCCGAATTTAAGCTTGTCGATGAATTTGATAATTCACTGCGTGGTGAAGGTGGCTTCGGTCACTCAGGTACCAGTTAGCTACACAGCAAAGCCCATGGAGCGGATTAAATAACTCGCTCCATTACATTAAAAAAACATAAGAGTGACCTCGCCAGAGCACGTATCTACTGTGCTGGCGGAGATATCACCTAGCTCCAGTTGTATAGAGTCAAGGAAAAACAGATGGCTGCAAGCCCAAAGATCAACCGCCGCGAACATATACTCCAATGTCTAGCCACTATGCTAGAAACCAATCCAGGACAGAGAATCACAACAGCAAAATTAGCAGCCGAAGTCGGTGTATCTGAAGCCGCTCTTTACCGTCACTTTCCAAGTAAAGCGAGGATGTTTGAGGGATTAATCGACTTTATTGAAGAGTCGTTACTGTCGCGCATCAACCTCATCATGGATGAAGAGAAGGACACCATGAAGCGTTGTCAGCATCTGCTACAACTACTATTGATATTCGCCGAGCGTAACCCGGGGATCTCACGCCTGCTCAATGGCGATGCACTTCTCGGTGAACATGATCGCCTCCGTAGCAGAATAGGACAGATATTCTCTAAAATTGAGACCCACCTGAAACAGATCCTGCGCGAAAAAACACTCCGTGAAGGCAAAGGTTTTAATCTAGATGAAGCCATCCTGGCTAACTTACTGCTGGCAGTCGCTGAGGGGCGTATCTCTCAGTTTGTTCGTAGTGAGTTTAAACAAAAACCTACCACACACTTTGAAGAGCAGTGGGTATTTATCCAGCAGCAACTGCTACAGAGTTAAATAACTAACACTCAGTGATATTATTTGTGACGGCGATATGTCGTCACCTCTACCAAATACCTGAACACAACTAAATTTTTAACATCCATTGAATCTCTACAACTTTTCCCTTACCTTGAGCACCAAAGACAAGTGTTAACACTTTTATACAAGGCGTTACAAGGAAGTTATATGACTTTAATAAAATTAATAACTATCACGCTACTGGTCGCTATTGGTTTGCCGCCTCAAGCCAATGCAGCAGATAAGTTAACTCCCGAACAGCTATTCAGCCGAGGGGCTGAATTTACTGACGTTAAGATATCGCCCGAAGGTGATTACATCAGCGCCATCACTAAACATGATGGTAAAAAGAAACTGCTTATTCTTGATTCAAAAACCAACAAACTTACTCATGCGGTATTTTTTCCTGGTAATGCACAAGTTCGTGACTATGTTTGGGCTAATGATGAGCGCATTGTGCTTCAGATAGAGCATCTCAAAGGCTGGCAAGACCATCCGCTATATTATGGTGAACTATTTGCAGTCAATGCCGATGGCTCCCGACCAATCTATCTCTTTGGCCACAAAAGCGGTGGTCAGCAAACTGGTTCACATATAAAACAAAACACGCCGATGCGAGCCACAGCTTACATCCTAGATCCACTCCCTGAAGATAAAAAATATATACTAATTAAAGCACTCCCATGGGGTCACGGAGGAAGCAACTGGCAAGAAAACACTCAAAAAGTTTTCCGAGTTAACCTCTACAGTGGCAAACGTAAAAAAATAGCCAGCGCCCCTATCCCAAATGCAAACTTTCTCACCGATAATGACGGTGAAGTACGCTTTGTCAGTGGCACCAGAGATTATATCAACTATGAGCTGTTTTACCGCCAAGACAGTAAATGGGTAAACGTCGATAAGCTAACCCACAACTTAAATAACCTAACTCCTATTGCATTTACTGATGATAAAGACAGTCTCTATGTCACAGGTAGTGAGTCCGGTAAGCCTGAAGGCGTCTACCTTCTCAATATCAAAACAGGTGAGCAGAAGTTAGTAAGCCAAGATAAGGTGGTTGACCCCAGCAATATCTGGATTAACAAGACCAGTAAAAAACTCTATGCCGTTGAGTATGAAAACGGCTATCCAGAATATGAGTTTATCGCCCCCAAAGATCCATCGGCTAAATACATTAAGCAGCTACTGGCATCACTACCCGGTCATCAAATACATCTGGTCAGTCAAACCAACAATGCTGAGAAGATGATAATTAAAGCATTTAACGATCGAAACCCTGGCGATTACTACCTATTTGACTCCAAAGCAGTCAATCTTGCCTATCTTTTCTCAGAAAAAAAATGGCTAGATCCGGATCAGATGGCAGATGTAAAGCCCATCAAGTTCACCAGTCGAGACGGAATTGAGATAAACGGCTACCTGACACTCCCCTATGGCGTAGATGCTAAAAACTTACCACTTGTGGTTAACCCACACGGCGGCCCCCATGGTCCAAGAGATTGGTGGGGATTCGACCCTCAAAATCAACTGATCGCTAGCCAAGGTGCTGCTGTACTTCAGGTAAACTTTCGTGGTTCAGGTGGTTACGGAGCCGATTTTGAACATGCTGGTCATCAAAAATGGGGCACGAATATTCAATATGACATTATTGATGCCACTAAATATGTCATAGAACAAGGGATAGTGGATAAAGAGAGGGTTTGTATTGCGGGCGGAAGTTTCGGTGGCTACTCAGCGCTGCAAAGTGCCATTATCGAACCAGACCTCTTTAAGTGTGCAATCGGCTTTGCAGGCGTCTACGATCTACCACTTATGTTTGAAGAGGGCGATATCCAAGGAAGACGTGCAGGAGAGCGCTATTTAAAGCAGGTTTTGGGTGACGATCCACAAGTGTTGAAGGCTATGTCTCCAACCTATAATGTTGATAAGCTCAAAGCCAAGCTACTACTGGTTCATGGTGGTGATGATGAGCGCGCCCCTATCGAACAGTTTGAAGCATTAGAGGAAGCACTCAAAAAGCACAACTATCCCTTTCAACAGCTAGTTATGGATGATGAGGGTCATGGCTTTTATAACGACGAACACAGAGCCAAATATTTTGCTGAGATGATGGGGTTCTTAAAAGAGAATCTTAAGCTATAACCCTATAAAACGTACTGAAAAGCCGATGGCCACCATCGGCTTTTTTTCTTATCTAAACCTGCTTTTATGGTGTATATTTACACCAAATAACGGTATCCTCCGTTCTCTCTGAATTCATGCGAACAGTTGCCACTCTACATTTTCCGTTTTATGTGAGATAACTAGCTCTCCCTAAGAGGTTCGCAGTCTCTGGACAAAAGATACCGAATATCACCACTTATTATTATGGTGGAGGAACTTATGACATCAAAAGAAGCAATCCTAAGTGAGTCTGCACAGCTTGTTCAGGCTGCGCTATTGGAGCGTGGTTTAGAAACACCGATGCTACCGAGCGAGTTCAGCGCCGAAGATCGCAAAGTTAAGATTGAGCAACATATGCGTGAGATCTTAACTTTGATGTCTCTTGATCTCACTGATGATAGCTTGGCAGATACCCCAAAGCGTATCGCTAAAATGTATGTGGATGAGATCTTCTCTGGCCTAGATTATGCCAACTTTCCAAAGATCACTGTCATTGAAAATAAGATGGGATTCGATGAGATGGTTAAGGTCAATGACATCAGTCTAACCAGTACTTGTGAACATCATTTAGTGACCATAGATGGACTCGCCAGAGTGGCTTACTTGCCACGGAAAAACATCATAGGTCTATCGAAGATTAACCGTATTGTGCGATTTTTTGCCCAGCGTCCTCAAGTTCAGGAGCGGCTAACACAACAAGTTTTAGTCGCCCTACAGACACTGCTCGAAACTAAAGATGTCGCCGTTAAGATGGACGCGGTTCACTACTGCGTGAAATCCCGCGGCGTGATGGACTCAACCAGCTCAACCACAACCACAGCATTGGGTGGCATTTTTAAATCCAATCCAGCGACAAGAGCAGAATTTCTTAGTAACTAAATTTAAAAGAAGGTACTAGGTTCTAGGACGCTTCGCTCCGAGAGCGGCCTTCGGCCTGCTAGGTAAAGCAAAAGACCGAAGACGGAACACTCGCAGGCTCGTTCACAGATAACAGAACGGCCTTCGGCCTTACGGTAAAAGTCATAAAAAATGCCGCGATTATATTTAACTATAACAGCGGCATTTATCTTTTCAGTAAGCGTAGCGTTCCGTTATCCGTGAGCGCAGCGTTCAGTCATCTGTATGCTTTAAATCCCATACTGATCGCGATAAGCACTAACAGATTCAAGCTGAGCTTCCATACCAGGCTTTTCAGATAAGTAGTTGATCAAATCGCCTAGCTTAATAATAGAGACAATATCACAGCCGAAATCACGCTCAACTTCCTGAATAGCAGAAAGCTCGCCTTTACCTTTCTCTTGACGATCCAGCGCAATTAACACACCGGCAAGCTTAGCTTCATGGGCGGCAATAATCTCCATCGACTCACGAATAGCGGTACCAGCAGTGATCACGTCATCAACCAACATTACACGGCCTTTTAGCTCGCTCCCTACTAGGCTACCGCCTTCACCGTGATCTTTCTTCTCTTTACGGTTAAAGCAGTAAGGAATATCGATATCATGATGCTCACACAGAGCTACAGCCGTTGTCGTCGCAATCGGGATCCCCTTATATGCAGGGCCAAAAAGTAGATCATGCTCAATACCAGAATCCACTAAAGCAGCAGCATAGAAACGACCAAGGCGAGCCAGATCACGCCCCGTATTAAACAGGCCAGCATTGAAAAAATAGGGGCTTGTACGGCCTGATTTTAACGTAAATTCGCCAAATCTAAGTACCTGACGCTCTAATGCAAACTCGATAAACTCACGCTGATAGGCTTTCACAATCTCTCCTTAAAAATGTAGGGGTAACTCTTGTTCAATTTCACTTACAAAAAGGACCCCGTAGGGCCCTAATAACAAAAACAATGATTAGCTCAATGCAGCTTTCTGTACATCAACAATCTCACGAATACCGTGCTTAGCCAGCTCAAGCAAGCTAAGAAGCTCTTCATGGCTAAACGGCTCACCTTCAGCGGTACCTTGAATCTCGATCATCTTGCCAGTTTCTGTCATCACGACATTCATATCGGTTTCAGCTTCACTATCTTCGATATATTCGAGATCACAGATAGGCTCACCTTTATAGATACCAACACTAACCGCGGCAATCAGGAACTTAAGTGGGTTATTCTTCAAAATACCTTTGCCACGAGCCCAGTTTAGCGCATCAACTAGCGCAACGCAGGCACCTGTAATCGCTGCAGTACGCGTACCGCCATCGGCTTGAATCACATCACAATCGATCACTATGGTATTTTCACCAAGTGCCTTCATATCCACAGCTGCACGAAGAGAGCGACCAATAAGACGTTGGATCTCTTGAGTACGGCCAGACTGCTTACCGCGAGCCGCTTCACGATCCATGCGGCTATGAGTAGAACGAGGCAACATGCCATATTCAGCCGTTACCCAACCTTGGCCTTTTCCTTTTAGAAAACGTGGCACCCCTTCGGTGAAACTTGCAGTACACAGCACTTTAGTTTCGCCAAACTCTACCAAAACAGAGCCTTCAGCATGGGCTGTAAACTGACGTGTAATTGTCACTGGGCGAGATTGTGCTGGCGTTCTGTCATTTGGGCGCATAGGAAATTCCTGTATTCATAAATCTAATGGCAATTGAGCTACATGATTTTGAGTGGGTGATTTTGGATCGATATTATAGGGGGTTGTGCCCTTGGATGCCACGATATTCCGATCCATAACGTAAAGCTCGCCGAGATTACTTTGACGCACAAGTTTAGGGGTCTATAATCCCTGTTCACTTTGCCGTTTTAAACAAATTGGAATACAGACCCATGATTCAAAGCATGACAGCCTACGCTCGAATCGAGCACAAAGCAGAATGGGGCACAGCCTCTTGGGAAATCCGTTCAGTCAATCAGCGCTATTTAGAGACCTACCTGCGCCTGCCAGAACACTTCCGAAGCCTTGAACCTCTGCTAAGAGACCGTCTGCGTAAGCGCCTTAATCGTGGCAAAATTGAGGTGAATCTAAGATACGATCTTGCTGATAATAAAAACAGTGAGCTACAGCTAAATCAAGACTTAGCAAAGCAACTTGTCAATGCAGCCAACTGGGTGAAACAGGAAGCGGGTCAAGGTGAATTAAACCTAGTTGATATCCTAAAGTGGCCTGGCGTTATGTCTGGCAGCGAGCAGGATATGGATGCTTTAGGCAAAGAGCTACTTACCGCTTTTGATAGTGCTATCGATCAATTTATCGAAGCCCGTGGCCGTGAAGGTGAAGCGATTAAAACCATGCTACAAACCCGTCTCGACGCTATCGTTGAGCAAGTGGCTATCGTTCGTGAACATATGCCAACCGTCATGCAGTGGCAACGTGACAAGCTAACCAATCGTCTAGCTGAGATAACAGGTGAACTCGATCCAGCCCGACTCGAACAAGAGATGGTTATCCTAGCGCAAAAAATGGATGTTGCCGAAGAGATGGATAGGCTCGATGCCCATGTCGCCGAAACACAACGCATCCTCAAAAAAGGTGGCGCACAAGGCCGTCGACTCGACTTTATGATGCAAGAGTTCAACCGCGAATCAAACACCCTAGCGTCTAAGTCAATCAGTGCAGAAGTGACAGCAGCAGCGGTAGAGCTTAAGGTACTTATCGAGCAGATGAGAGAACAAATTCAGAACGTGGAATAACTACTTCTGAGCTTGTGAAAGTCGCTTTAAAAGACAAGCAGTAAAATATTAGAGAGCCCAGCTAATGCTGGGCTTTTTGTTTGCCCTTTTGGAGCATTGTTGTAAGCCCCTAATTTCTTAGACACTTATATTGTTTCTCAAAGTACTGATTTTCGAACTGCGCATCAAAAAGTGTACCTTGTTACACGTTTAAAGAGCGCAACCGCATACTTTCGCTAAATGTGTACGATCATTCTCTTTTAAGTAAAACAGTTGCCACCCGCGCCAATGGTGTAGGTTGTTACACTTTCATCTTGATTCATGACATACAAAGTACTAAAGTAACCATAAGTACACTTTCAATGGCGGTAACATGGTCACTCAACTCAATCCAAACACTTTAGGCAAACGAATCAAAGACCGCCGAAAGGCCGCGAACATGACTCAGGAAGTAGCCGCATCATTCTGTGGTGTTACCAAGAAGACCTTGATCAGAGTCGAAAAAGGCGAAGATGTATACTTTTCAACGATAGTGAAAATCCTCAATGGCCTTGGTATAAAGTTGACCTTCGATACTCCCAATAGCGAAAACAAATTAGGTGGCAGTAATGAGTGGTTCTAACTTTCACACACTTGAGATGCACTTTAGAGGCAGGGTTATTGGGACGATAGGTTTTGACATAGACACTGAACGATTCTCTATCGAATACACTAAAGCTTGGCAGGAAAATGGTTTTCCTATTTCACCAAAGCTCCCACTTGATGGCCAAGCTAATAGTTCTCAAATTTCCATTTATCTGACTAACCTACTGCCCGAAAATAAAGGGCTTGATCACCTTATTGAAGCCCTAGGTATTGCCAAAAGTAATACATTTGCTTTGATCAAAAGCATTGGATTCGATACCTCAGGTGCAATATTGTATCTGCCTGTGGCCACCAAGCCACCAGTAACCTCTTTTACCCCAATTAGTAAAGCAGATCTTATCAAGCGAATCGAAGATCCTGAACATTGGCCGATGGAAGTCTGGGACGGAAAACCACGCCTTTCCGTTGCAGGGGTTCAATCAAAATTAAACCTGTTCCACACCGACACAGAATACGGATTTGGTGAAGGTGAGCTGTGTTCAACCCACATCATTAAATTTGAAAAAAGCAATCAGCAGCACCTCGTACTCAACGAATTTATGACCATGACACTTGCCGACCTCATTGGTATGCAGGTGGCCAAAGTAGAGATATTGCCAATAGGGAAATACAAAGCGTTATCCGTCACCCGCTTCGATCGCATGTACGATCCTGAGCGTCATATTGTAATGCGTCGTCATCAGATCGATGCATGTCAAGCTCTGGGCTTTTCCGTCGCAAGAAAGTATGAACGATATCTTGGTAGTGGTCGTGACGTACGAGACATCCGTGAAGGAGTAAGCCTAGAAAAACTGTTTAGTATCGCAGAGCACTGCGCTAACCCTGCACAAGCCAAGTTTGACATGCTTCGCTGGACAATCTTTAACTTACTCGTCTGCAATGCGGATTCACATGGCAAAAACTATTCATTCTATGTCACTCCGAATGGGCTTGAACCGACCCCATGGTATGATCTTGTCAACGTGCAGATGTACCCTGATTTTGATCAAGAGCTTGCTATGGCTATTGGGGATGAGTTCGAGGCTGATAAGATCCACGCCTACCAATTAATGACATTTGCTGAAGAGTGCGGCATTAAGCAAAACATACTTGAATTAACCCTCAAGCAACTAGCGAAAGCAATTATCGGTAACCTGGATAAAGCGGCAAACCAAGCTGGGGAGCTTACGGATGCAGAATCCGAGTATGTTGGAGCTTACAAAGCAACGATTCAAGCACGATGTGAATACTACCTAACTCAGGTTGAAGAAATGAAGCACATTGAGCTATAGCGAAGTAACAACGCTAATATCAACACCATGCTACAAACCCGTCTCGACGCCATCGTTGAGCAAGTGGCTATCGTCCGTGAACATATGCCAACCGTCATGCAATGGCAACGTGACAAGCTCACCAATCGTCTAGCTGAGATAACAGGTGAACTCGATCCAGCCCGCCTTGAGCAAGAGATGGTTATCCTAGCGCAGAAGATGGATGTTGCCGAAGAGATGGATAGGCTCGATGCCCATGTCGCCGAAACACAACGCATCCTCAAAAAAGGTGGCGCACAAGGCCGCCGACTCGACTTTATGATGCAAGAGTTTAACCGCGAATCAAACACTCTAGCGTCTAAGTCAATCAGTAGCGACGTCACCGCAGCAGCGGTAGAGCTTAAAGTGCTAATTGAGCAGATCCAGAACGTAGAATAATCTGTCCAATGTTCGAGCAGCAATCACAACCAGAGATATGAAAGAAAAATCAAACAAATGAAGCCCACTAGGAATGCACAAAGCTAAATAGCTGCAGTAGTACTTTCTTTAATTCTCGAGTAAACAGCTATTTACCTCAACGAAACTTGATAACCTACTAACTAGAAACACTAATCAATCCGAAAATCTGGTGATAATCTTTGCCAATGGTTTTGCAAAGCTTCTTTATGCTCATTCAGCATTGGCAGTTCTTCAAGCATCTCAGGCCACATAGAGCGAGCCTTCTCCATCGTATCTAAAAGATGTGGTTTAATTGCTACCCATGGAACACCTACACTATTTGACCAATTTTCAAAATGCTCCATTGTCATTTCATACCACTGCTTAGATTTTGTCATATTCAAAGCAAGGTTATCATGCTCAATATATGGGGCTGTGAACACCACATCATAGAGCGGCGACAAGCGAGGAGAACGCTGATCTTGGTAGATAATGGTCCAGTTCTTTAAATGAGCATCGCCATTACCCAACAGTATATTAATCAGTAATCTTCTCGCCATTTGCTGCACATCATCTAAGCGATCATTACTAGTACGAAATAACACCTGCCCTAGCTGTTCATAATTAACTTTCTGATATTTATCTGAAGGGTATAAGCCGAAGATCTGAGCAAAATCTTCAGTATGCACTCGTCCTTCATGAGTACGATCAAAACGCTTTATACCATAAGCATATGTTTCATCGGGGAGCCTGATATTCGGTAGGCCTTCTAATTCATCGAGTTTAATCAAACGTATCTCTGGAATATTAGCACCAGCGGCTTCGGCTAACCTCATACAGGTATACTCATTAACAGACACACCTTTATGCACCGTTGAAGGCGTTTTAATAATCCACATATCTTCAGAGATTTCCTGATCAATGTGATAGTGCCCATCTACATGAGAAGATGAGAATTTCATCTGCACACCAGCAAGTGAGAATTTAGTATCTGCATGTTTAACGTTAATCTGCTGTGGCTCAGTAACTAAACGTTGCTCTAATGCCCAACTGGGCATATCTCCCGCCTTAATTGGCAACGCCACTAATGCACCTGGTAAATTAGTCCCTAAATAGGCCAAAATCGAGAACTCATTATTCACGTGACATTGAAGCGCTTTCGCCACAATCTCTCTTAAGATCCCCTCTGGTAATAAATTCGATAATACAGGGGGGATCTTTTCACTGCGGATTTGAGGCTTATTAAAATAATTAGGATCTTGAAGCTGCCTAAGTGTCAGCACTGGTCGCTCATGCTGACACATTGCAATATATACAGGGTTAAAACTAAGTATGTTCTTCCCACCAGCATAATGAGCAACAACGCCAATATCGATACCGTGTAGCTGAATATTCAACCCTTCAACTTGTTCTATTTGTTTGCTCATTTTTGATCCTCAGATCCAAACCAAAACCCTAAATCATCTGAATCATCTTCTAGCGATTCAACACTGGCATCGCTAGAAGCGGCCTCTAATTTCGGTTGTTGAATATTGCTTTCTTTAGGGGCAATGGTTAATTCCATATTCAAACCATCTAGAACACGTAACAGAGTAGACAACTTCATATCGCTACCTGCTTCGATACGCTGGTATTGCTGCTGCTTCATACCAATGCGCATATACATATCTTTTTGTTCCATCTGAAGCTGTTTACGTCGAGATGAAAGTAGTTTGGAAATTTGCTCAATCGTCATCACACCCAACCTTAAACAATAAAAAAGTTGTACACAAACGCATAAACAACATATTAGTTGTAAATAGTACCATAAACAACTTATTGGATGTATTTGACTCGTAGTACAACTTAAGAGTTGTATCGATACTTTAAGACTCGATAGTCAAAGCTTTTAAACTTTGGCAAGGTAGTTATGAAATGAAGCAAACTCTCCTTCACTGATAAACCAATCAGTGAGTATGTTGGAATAATTGAGAAAGTAGTAAAGCTGCCTTATCGGTAATATGTATAGATAATCGCATTTTCTATACATATTCGCCGTGACATGTATAGATTGAAGCATTTTCTATATATGTGACTAGATTGCCCATCCCACATGTCGATAAAAAGGCATTATTTAAACATGTATATTTTACATGTCGATAGAATCAACATAAAAACCAACTACAACACCTTTAACATCGGCTTTTGTGGGTAGGGGCAAGGAAAATCCCCGGGCTTAACATCGAGAAAATCATCAGGACTAATGCCACTACCAAAGCGGTAAAGGATGTCATGGATAAAACGATCTACAGGAAAAAACTCATGTTTTTTCCCACGATTCCCCCCTACTTTTTTAGGCTGCTGGTTAATGAAATGACTCAACTCCCACGCCTCCTCGCTGTCAAAACAGCTTGGATTGTAATCATCAAATAGTGAGCGTAGATAGTACTGTATCTCTGAAATGTGGGTTGCTATGCTGCGATCTAAGTTACGAAAAACATGAACCTTAGTTTGATCAAAATACCACTCTATGTTGTCGAGCACCTGCATACCGTCATCATCGTTTCGAATAAAGCCATTAGCCCTAAGACAGCCAACGGTGTGAAGTTTCCACTGGTTGTAAAAATCTTGCTGTAGCTGCTCCCAGTCAGGTTTCAGAGGATAATGAGTCATCATGCAGTAACGACTATTGGACTCCATAAACACCACCAGCCAACTGCCGTCATCATAGGGTTGCCAATGACGACCCGTTAACTGAATCACCTGCCCTTGCCAGCTCACACGATTAGCATTAGTAGTAATGGGTTGTACACCTGGGTTATTACCCTCAGCATCGGTTATCCGCTCAAATGGCTGTTTCAACATTTTGCACATAGAATTGGATAAACTTAAAAATAGCGCCATCAATGTTCACCAAAGTAGAATAGGTTTACCAAAATTACTCTTAACTTTAGCGATATTTACAGCTAACTCAACACGCAATAGCCAATTGCAGAACAACAGCCTATCCGCTAAGCGTTACACATACTGAAACACCTTCCTATTAAAAGTTTTTGGCACAAGTCTGAGCTTACTTCTACGCTTAATAAGCCAATAAATCGAAGAAAAAACTTGGCTCAGTTTTCGAGTGTGCCGTGCCTAAAGCCCATGCTCATAAAATGTTCATGACCCTTCAACTCATAAAATGGATCCTATATCCCATCAAGATCAATGGAGCGATTTGATGAATACCAAACACTTACTTTTCCTAGCATTCCCTCTTCTAACTCTTAGTGCCTGTGGGGGCAGTGACAATAATGACTCCACACCACCGCCAGAGCCGACACCTGAACCTGCTCAGATAGTGATGAGCGGTAAAGTCGCCGACGGCTACCTTGTGGGAGCTAAGGTCTGCCTAGATCTGAATGAAAACAAACTATGTGATGATGGAGAACCTAGCGCGATCAGCAGTGCAGGTGGCGATTTCTCCATTACTGATGCAACGCAAGAGCAGATAGACACCTTTCCACTTCTGGTTGAGGTAACTGCCGGAGTGGTCGATGAAGACACTGGTGAGGCTATCACCCAACCTTACACTATGACGGCTCCAGTGGGTTATGAGTTCGTCAGCCCCTTAACCACTATGGTTCAAAACGAAGTTGAACAGGGTAGTGAGCTAACCGAAGCTGAAACCAACTTACAAGCCCTTTTAGGCACCAGTTTAGAGCTCAGCCAAGACTATGTCGCCCAGCAGCTTAACGATGAACTAGAGGGAGATGTCCAAAGTGAATATGAGCGTCTTCATCAAGTCGCACAGGTAACTGCCCTGCTTATCGCTACCAATTTGGAGGCGATTCAAACGGCGGCTGATGATGCGGGCATTACAGCTGACGATATGGTTGGGCTAATTGTCGATCAGATCATTGAGGCCCTAGATGAGATAGTCACTGAGGTAGAGTTTGTTAACGAGCAAGGTGGGGAGTTTGATCCCACTGATGTTGTTGAGTCAGAAACTGTTACCGATGCGAGCACAGTATCGACGGACGATCTCGAAGGCCAAGTGCAGATCCGTGATACTGAAGCGACTGCGGCAGCCGCAAACTTAACCGAGCTTGTTAGTGGCGATGGGATAAACTTCTTCGATGATGGCTATTATGACAACATGCTACACCTTTCATATGGCACCTTAACCTATGACGCTGATACCGAAACAAGCTCCGAAACACTCTTCGAGCTAATTAACGGTGAGTTTGTCGAAGAGACAGAGATCAGTGATGAAGACGACCTTATCCTAACCGAGTCAGGCTGGATAGCCAGCAGTGATAACTTCATCATTAGCTCACTCAATGATGACGGCAGCATGACCTTAGTCAATTCAGAGCTACCGATACTGAGCGAGCTTATCTTCGCCGAGCAGATCTCTGTCACTGACCTTAAAATTAAACTCTTTCTATCGGAACAAGCAGACACAGATGTCTGGCATAAAATCATACCTGAAGCCGTCACCTTTAGCGCCGAAGCAGAGGCTTTCGAGTTAAGTTTCAGCAACATTAATGATGTCTACTCTATCTTCAATTGGGATGACTGCTTAGAGGATGACCTGTTTGAAGGTATGTGCAACAGTGTTTGGGCACATACAGCAGCAAGTGAAATAGATGGCCCAGCAACGACATTAAATAGCCTGATCTCAGCCAGCGCATCGGATGGCATGGTCAATAATATTGTCGGCCCTCATGTCGGCTGGGATGGCAGTCGCTCTATCATCGCCGAGATGGTCGAAGGTGGCGAAGTTAACTACTACAAAATTGAGTGGCAAGCACAAAGTGACTCAGGCGAAGTCAGTAGTGTCGCCTCCCTATTTGCAACAGGAACTTGGCGTGATGAAACCGTTATGGAGCAAAGATTGCTCCTATTAGCACTGCCTGAAAGTGTGCGCAATTTTGGTGACAATGATGATGGGGATATGGGAGAGCTACTATTCGCCGAATATGAGGGGGCAGTCAGACGAGGCGAGTTTATCGCAGCAGGTCTAGTATCCGATGACGACGAGTGGGTGTTTAACCTCACCGCTAAAAATGACATTTTAGAAAACCTAGATCTAACCTTACTCGACAATGTGATGCCACCAGAGCCCGACAACAGTGACTTTGTTTGCCGTGATGGCGATTCAGATTGGGATGAAGAAACCGACCAACCTAAGGAGGGAACCACACGTTCATACAGTGAATACCTCGCCCTCGTCGCTAACTGTAGAGATGGCGAACCTCAGCTGTTTAATACCGAGATGTTAGCGGGTAACAAGCTCAAATCTTTTGATTCGGATGGCGAGATAGAAACAATTCTGACATTCAACGCTGATGGCACTGGTAGCCATACTGATAATGACGCAGAAGAGCCTATGGTTGAAGATTATCAATGGACGGTCAATGACACAGGGGAGATAGTTATTGAAATTGGTAACTCTGCTGGCACCAATGATACTAGGGCGGTCATTAGTCTGATTAAACAAGATGGGGATCATTTCTCAGTCAAAGGTTTTCTTGAAGAGAGTGAATGGAGCCCAATGGACGGCACAGTAGGTGAAGTATGGAGCGACAAGTTGAAGTTATTCCCCCTTCCAGAACCTGATACTAGTCTCTTTGTATGTGGTGAAGGTGACTCAACTTGGAATGATGAAACCGATCAGCCTGTTACTGAAACCTTAGCGTCACTCACTGAGTACCAAGCCTTAGTCACAAGCTGTCGTGATGGCAATGAAGCTTCATTTAATACCGACATGTTAAGTGGTAAACAGTTAAAGAGTTTCGACTCAGACGGCAATGTTGAGACAATATTGCTCTTTAATAGTGATGGCAGTGGCACATTAACGGAAATGGATGATGGTGAAACAACAGTCGAAGAACTCACTTGGGAGGTGAATTCAATGGGTGAGCTCATCATCGACGTCCCCAATACTAGTGGCAGCAGCGACCTTAGCGTTGTGATAAGTCTCATCATTCAAGATGGCGATCACCTCTCGGTTAAAGGCTTTACCGAAGAGCCGGAATGGTCGCAAATGGACGGCACTGCTGGAGAGGTTTGGAGTGACAGTATGAAGTTATTTACCCCTTCCTAGTCATTCCTGAAAAGCTTACTAGCCCGTACTCAGTGCGGGCTTTTTTATGTTACTGTTTCTTTTTTACGATTCTTGGAGCCTTTATGTGCGGCCGCCTCAATATGATAGACGATCTGTTTATGCGCGCACTGATGCAAGACTTAAGCGTATCCAACCCCAACGAAATGCTCTTCGATCGCTTTAAGATGCCCACCAATGAAATAAGCATAGTCAGAGAAATTAACGGGATCAGACAGCTACAAACCGCAACTTGGTGGTTACTTCAAGATATGGGGTATGCAGGCTTTAAGCCCAGTAAATATACCTCATTTAATACCCGTTATGACAAGCTTAATCAGTTCGGTTCAGCTGGTTATGCCCCCTTTCGTGAAAGCAGGTGCATTGTTATTGCCAAAGGCTTTGGAGAAACAGAAAAGCGAGGGAGTACTGTAGAGTATTATGATTTTATCGCTCAAGACTCAGCGATCACATTAGGGGGGCTATTTCAGGAGTGGCAACACCCTAAAACTGGTGAGCATAAGATCTCATGCTCTATTATCACCAACCCGCCTCATCCTGATATGCAAGCTTTTCACAGTAAAGCGAGTCCATTGATATTACCGCAATCAACTTCTGTTCGTGATGCCTGGTTAGATCCTAACAATCATCAGGTCGAAATGTTCGAGCATTTACTAACACCTGCACTTCGGCATAACTTTTTAGTTCAGCAAATTGAAAAACCGAGCCTTTATAAAGTCATAGGTGAAGCACAACAGCTTCACCCATATGATGCTTAGCTTAAGGAGGGCTAATTAAAATACTGTGTTAATGCCTGCTCTTGGGCTAATAAACTTTGATACAAGGTAAACTGATTGGCCGCACGTTCAAGATTATGATTTTCATGATGAATATGAAAATATACGTCGCCATTAAGATGATCGGTTAAGAAACGAATCCCAATCATTAAACAGATAACCCGAGCGCCTAACCAAAGGCTTCTCTTCTCATCTTCACTGAGCACAGAGCCCAACTCACTCAAATATCCTCGACAGATAGCAGCGAAGATAGATTCTCGCACATGTACCTTATCCAGCGCCTTAGAGTCCTCCTCTTCCGGTGAGGTAAAGGTTCGCACCATATCACCGAAATCATACATCAAGTGACCCTTCATGCAGGTATCGAGATCAATAATCGCCAAGCTACTCATATCTCGCTTGTCATACAGCATATTGTTAATCTTAGTGTCGTTGTGACAGGTTCTTAGTGGCAAACTCGGTGAGATCTCGGCTAATTCTTGCAAAAGCGATTGCTGAGCAAACACCATATCAACCCAATCACTACAGGTATCTAATCGTTTATGTGTATCTTTGCTAACCGCTAACTCTAATTGAGCGATACGTCCTGGCAGGTGATGAAATTGAGGAATCACATCTTCAAGTACAGTAGCATCAAGATCGCTCAAGGCTGAGGAGAAATGACCAAAAGCCTTAGCTGCAGCAAACGCCTCCTCCTCATTGGTTACCACTTCAATACTATGACTATAAGGCAGGTAGTTAATTGCGCGCCAAAAACCATGCTCTTTAAGATCGACAGCTAACGCTTCATCTTGAGTCCGCAGTGGCCCAACGACTTTTAGTTGGTACTCATTACTCTCACATTTTTGCGTAAGATGAGCTGCAATCTTATGTGCGTTCTCTACTAAAGCATTAGGAGTCTTGAAAACATCAGTGTTGATCTTCTGCAGAACCAGTTCGCCTGAACTCCAACGAACCAAAAAAGTCTCATTAATGTGCCCATTACCTAACGGAGACACACTTGCGTCCAACGCTGGGACGCCAAAATGCGGCAGTACTAACTGCCTAACAAAATCAATCACTAATAACTCCATTACTCTTATTATTTAATAGCTTAGACAGTTTCTGTCTTACCCACACTGCATCCTGAGGGTAGGTCACACCAAACCAAGGCTCCTGAGCCGTCTTAACTCTGACACGCTTAGCGTCAGGCAAATTATTTATTAATGCCGCTTTAGACATACTATGCTGAACCACATCTGGGAGAAAGCACTCAGATTTGGCCTCCTGACCATAAACGGAAATAAACTGTATTAATTCCGCTTCAATCGCTAAAAAAATATCTTGGGTGAATCCCCAGCAGGTCATAGAGACGGGCACTGAAGGCGACAAGACTCCCCGCTCTCCTTTAGAGGTTCCAACTAACCCCTCATCAGAGCTCTGACGAATATCGGTCCATTCTGCGACACTCTGAAGTAGTCCCTCTTTGACTAGGCACACACCTCGATTAACCCCGCCATGCTCAGAGAGAGTCAAGCTAAGGGGATAAGCAACCAGCATCCAATCCTCTTTTGACTCATTCAGCCCAGATGCAAGCAGTTCAAAAGCCGTGTCACCATAGTAATCATCGGCATTAATCACCGCCATTCGACCTTTGACTTTCTTACGCGCACTCCAAAGTGCATGCGCCGTTCCCCAAGGTTTTTCCCTATGGTTAACATCGGAAAGATGAGCTAATGCAACCTCAGGTAAGTCGTCCATAGCCTGATAACAAAAATCATGGCTAAAGCCTGCATCAAGTTTATCATTTAAGCTGTCATTAAAAAGCGCTTCGATATCAGACTCTAGCTCAGGCCTTATCACTAACACTACGCCAGAGAAGCCAGCTCGACAAGCGGATACAATAGCGAGCTCCAACATAGTTTCATCATTAGGTCCTAGCGCTGCTAACTGCTTATCACCGCCGAAACGACTGCCTAACCCAGCAGCCATAATTACTAAAGTTAGCGCTTCATTTTCACAATCTGTTGTCATTCACTTAAATCATCATTATCAGTCAAAACATGACTGTGGCTCGCATTGAGCCGTGCAGTCTAAAGAGAAAATCTTGCTTTATCCAGTTATAAATAGGGGATAAATGCATCGCTTTTTGATAAAGCAGACTGGCTTCCCTTCAAACTGAATTCATAGCCACACAACTTAACCTCTCCTCTCAATGCAATATCGGTAATAATCTTCCCAGTATCAAGAGGAGTAAAGCGCGCTTCAATGCTGGTGTCAGCCATCATCTCAACAATCATAGGGCGATACTCACTGCCATTATTAAACACTAAGTTAGCACAGCTTCTATCTCCCTTGGCCGTGGCCAAAGACCAGATAACACCTGGATTATCAGCCTCGCCCAGCCAGCGCATAATAAGTAACTTATCCTCTAACACTAAACTAAATCCATCGGGAAGTGTCACCTCATCGCGTTCAACTGGATTTTGGGCTGGCATTTCAACCTGCTCTGGCTCAACAGACTCCTCATCAGAGCCGCCCCATATTGACCATAAACTGCTTAACACCATCAGAAAAAGAGCGCCGCCAAGCACAGCTGTTAATAGTTTCTGGTTTTGCTTAGCCCAAGTAAGCCAAAGCTCGAATGTCGCCCTGCTCTTTTGAGGCGAAGCATATTCCGTTTCTTGATAACTTACTTGCTCTTGCTCCTCCTCATAAGCCCCACCTCCTAAGGTGGGCTCAACTCTGGAGCGGCTGCGCTCTCTGCGCGGCACAACTAAAGGGCCAGAGTAACCCTGTTGATACAGTCCACCGCCAACCTTTGACTTTTGAGCCGATAAAAACACCGTCATTAAACCAGCTATCACGCCACAGGTCAGCGACGCCATAGCACTACCGCTATAGGCCAAAGAGAGAGAGAAAAACATAAATGGAAGCAAGGTAAGCGCTGCAAGCCAACTCGGACGCTCTATATCCCTAACCCGCCTTAATGCACTCAAACCAAGTAAAGGGGCAAGTAGCAGAGCTAAAAATATCAACGCCCCACCGCCACCTATCAGCACGAACCCCAAGAGCAAAGTTAGATAAAGTGAGCCGCTTATGGCTGAGAATCTCTGCCAATTATCCCGGCCTTTTATACAAAAAAGAGACTTATACTGCATTAAATTCAACACCTAAGAGTTAGTTCACGGAGAAAGGGACTAGTATTACTGCTCCCAGTAAATAGCTATTTAACCATTAGCCCAGGGGGAGCATTACTAATACACCTTAACTGAGGATATATTTCAGCTGACAACAGCCTAACTAATTTACCCATCAAAGTCAGTGCTGGTATAAGGTATCCTTAGCTAAGTTAGTCTTAATCACTGCCAAGAAGGCAAAATAGCGCAACAGAGACTAGGCCAAAGAGACGCTAACTTGTATAATGTCTGTACCCAAACTACTTCAAGATACAGAATTCAGCATGTCGAGAAGTGACAGAGTTCAAGGCATGAAATAGCAGTACTAGTAATTCTAATTCAATATTTCATAACGTAGAAGCATGTTGCTTCTCGCCTTTCCCTTCGGGAGCTCCCGTAGAATACCTGCACTGTGTTAGTGATATCGACAAGGGAACACCATTCTCTCAATCACTGTCTTGTTCAGCTATCCTACGGTAGCTCTGAAACGGGCATATTGAGGTAGCTTGGGTACAACTCTCCCAATGACGGGTGAACCTAAATCTTTTTGTTTTAGCTTTTGGATACTTTGCAAATGACCGCACGCGGAAACCTATTTATCGTATCGGCGCCAAGTGGCGCGGGTAAATCATCACTCATCTCCGGACTGCTAAAAGACAAGCCGGCAGATAAGCAGGTATCGGTTTCTCATACGACCCGACAACCGCGTCCTGGTGAAGTTAATGGCCAACATTACCACTTTGTCAGCGTTGAGGAGTTTAAGGCGTTAATCGCCGAAAATGCCTTTTTCGAATGGGCAGAGGTGTTCGGTAACTATTATGGCACCTCACGTAAAGTCATTGAACAGACGCTAGAGCAAGGTATCGATGTATTCCTCGATATTGACTGGCAAGGAGCTCAACAGGTCAAGAAAGTGATGCCTGAAGCGATCGGGATCTTCATTCTTCCCCCATCAAAAGCTGAGCTTGAGAGACGCTTAACTGGCCGCGGCCAAGATAGCGCAGAGGTGATTGCTGGGCGTATGGCTCAAGCCGCTTCAGAGATATCTCACTATGATGAGTATGATTTCATCATTATTAACGATGATTTTGATACCGCACTTGGTGATTTTATCGCTATAATTCGCAGTCAACGCTTAACTGGCGCTGGTCAAATTCATACTCACAATGATATGCTTAATGATCTATTGGCAGAATAACTGTCTTAGTGTACAATTTTGCGTCATTTTTTCATCCTAACACTGGAGTTCCATACATGGCTCGCGTAACTGTAGAAGACGCCGTAGAACAAATCGGCAACCGTTTTGATATGATCCTGGTTGCAGCGCGTCGTGCTCGCCAAATCGCCGTGCAGGGCAAAGACCCTATGGTTGAAGAAGAGAACGACAAGCCAACGGTTATCGCTTTACGCGAAATCGAACTTGGTTTAGTCACAGCAGATACTCTGGACGCAGATGAGCGCCAGACTGTTCGTGAACGTGAGGCGGCTGAAATAGCTGCTGTTGCTGCGATTGCTGAAGGTCGTAACAACGTAATCTAAGGAGTATTACCACTTGTATCTGTTTGAAGGTCTCAAGGAGTCTGCATCAGGGTATTTAGAACCTGATCAGGTAGAATTACTCAAGCAGGCCTATCAGGTGGCGCGTGATGCCCATGAAGGTCAAATGCGCACAAGTGGTGAACCTTATATCACACACCCGGTTGCGGTCGCCCGCATTCTGGCCGATATGCGTCTCGATCATGAGACGCTTATGGCTGCTCTCCTGCACGACACCATCGAAGACACCCCTGTCACCAAAGAGGAGCTGGCTGAGTTATTCAGTGAATCTATTGCCGAACTGGTTGAGGGCGTCTCAAAACTCGATAAGCTAAAATTCCGCGATAAGAAAGAGGCCCAGGCCGAAAACTTCCGCAAAATGATGATGGCCATGACCCAAGATATTCGGGTTATCCTTATCAAACTAGCCGATCGTACCCACAATATGCGCACCCTTGGGGCTTTAAGGCCTGACAAGCGTCGTCGTATAGCGCGGGAAACCTTAGAAATCTATGCCCCGATTGCCAACCGTCTCGGTATTCATAACATCAAGACCGAGCTCGAAGATCTTGGCTTCCAAGCCTACTACCCAATGCGTTATCGCGTACTTAAAGAGGTAGTTAAGGCCGCACGTGGCAATCGTAAAGAGCTCATTCAAAGTATTGAAGCTGCAGTTCACACTCGCCTCGAAGACACTAAGATCCCAGGTACAGTGAAAGGCCGAGAGAAAAACCTCTACTCCATCTATAACAAGATGTGCAGTAAGGAGCTTCAGTTCCAAGAGGTCATGGATATCTACGCGTTTCGCGTCATAGTGGACTCCATCGATACCTGCTACCGAGTCTTAGGTGCAATGCATGCCCTATACAAGCCTCGTCCAGGTCGATTTAAAGATTATATTGCTATCCCTAAAGCCAATGGCTATCAGTCACTCCATACGTCACTGTTTGGTCCTCACGGCGTTCCTGTTGAGATCCAGATCCGTACCGAAGATATGGATCAGATGGCAGATAAAGGGGTTGCAGCGCACTGGATCTACAAAAAAGGCAGCTCAGCTGAGCAAGGCACAACGACACAAGTTCGTGCACGTAAGTGGATGCAGAGCCTGCTTGAATTACAACAAAGCGCCAGCACCTCATTTGAGTTTGTTGAAAACTTTAAGACAGAGCTTTTCCCAGAAGAGATCTACGTATTCACCCCTGAGGGTCGAATTTTAGAGCTTCCTGTTGGCGCAACACCCGTCGATTTTGCTTACGAAGTGCATACCGATGTGGGTAATACCTGTGTTGGCGCACGAGTCAATCGTCAAGCATACCCGCTAAGCCAACCTCTGATTTCAGGCCAAACCGTTGAAATTATTACGGCTAAAGGCGCCCGCCCTAATGCGGCATGGCTAAACTTTGTGGTCACAGGTAAGGCTCGCGCTAAGATACGTCAACTGCTGAAAAGTTTAAAAGAGGATGACGCAGTCATCTTAGGTAAACGCCTACTGAATCATGCGCTAGGTGATACCAAACTAGATATGATCACACCCGAGCAGATTGAGAAAGTTGTCAGTGACACCAAGCACGACACCCTCGAAGAGCTACTGGTCGATATCGGTTTAGGTAATGCCATGAGCATAGTCATTGCCCAACGACTTAAAGGCGATCAGGAACAGATCGAGCCCCATGAGCATAAAGAATCTAACATGATGCCGATCCGCGGTGCAGAGGGGATGTTAGTCACATTCGCCAACTGCTGCCGACCAATCCCAGGTGATGCAGTCATCGCCCATGTGAGTCCAGGTAAAGGCTTGGTTGTTCATATGGAGAGCTGCGCGAATATCCGTGGCTATCAAGGTGAGCCTGATAAATATATTCCTGTGCAGTGGGATAACGCCGAAGGTGTTGAGTTCCAAGCTAACTTACGAGTTGAGATTGTGAACCATCAAGGTGCTCTGGCCAAGATCACCTCGATTGTAGCTGCTGAAGGTGCCAATATTCATAACCTAAGCACAGAGGAGCGAGACGGCAGAGTCTTCCTCATCAATTTACGAATCTCGGTCACTGATCGAATTCATTTAGCCAACGTGATGCGCCGTATCAGGGTACTACCTGAAGTATTACGTACATCCCGTAATCGATAATCAAATATAAGAGAGAGAGTTATGGCGAACAAAAGCATCATAGCAACCGATAAGGCACCACAGGCGATCGGCACATATTCTCAAGCGGTTAAAGTTGGCAGCACCGTCTATCTTTCAGGTCAAATCCCGCTAGATCCTGCAAGCATGCAGATCGTAAGCGGTGAGTTTAATGCCCAAGTTGTTCAAGTTTTTGAAAACTTAACTGCAGTATGTGAAGCGGCTGGCGGCTCACTCAATGATATCGTCAAGCTCAATATTTTTATGACAGATCTCAGTAACTTCGCTACCGTGAATGAGATAATGGAGCGTTACTTTGACCAACCTTTTCCGGCACGTGCTGCCATTGGTGTAAAGCAACTTCCAAAAGATTCTTTAGTAGAGATGGATGGAGTCATGGAGCTCTAACCTCCCGACTCATTCATACTTTTGGGCGCTACGGCGCCCTTTTCTATTTTTTACTCTTTAGCAAAAGATAACACCATGAGCCCAGAACGTTTTGCCCGCATCAATAAGATGCTAGATAATCGCCAACCCGATCTCACTCTCTGTCTCGATAAAGTTCACAAGACGAATAATATCGCCGCCGTTATCCGCACAGCAGACGCTGTAGGCGTTCATCAAATACATGCAGTCTGGCCAGATATTGAGATGCGAGTATCAGGCAACACAGCCTCGGGCAGTCAACAGTGGGTCAAAACCATCAAGCACTACCATATGGATGATGCCCAGCAGGCCTTTCGTGCCCAAAATATGCAAGTTCTAGCCACCACATTTTCAGAAACCGCAGTGGATTTTCGCGAGATAGATTACACCCGCCCAACCGCCATCATTTTAGGCAATGAGCGTGATGGCGTCAGTCAAGAGGGAATTGCTGCGGCAGGTCAGCACATCATTATCCCTATGATAGGCATGGTACAGTCACTCAATGTATCTGTTGCTTCAGCACTGGTGATGTATGAAGCCCAAAGGCAGAGAACGGCTGCCGGCATGTATGGGACGCGCAAGCTAGATGAGGCTTATTGCCAGAAGATGCTATTCGAGCAAGGCCACCCAATCTACGCCAAGGCTTGTCGACGTAAAAGCATTCCCTACCCAGCAGTCGATATGGAAGGCCAGATTGTCGCCAGTGATGAGTGGTGGGAGAGAATGCGTGCACCAGAGGTTGAGTCAGCTTAAATAGCCTAAGCTGGTCTGGTCTTTCTTTAGGGGTTAAACACTTGTCGGATAACAAGTTTCAAGTATCTTTGTGGTTGGTTTCATTGGGCTGATTTGGTACTTGCTACTGTGCTAAATACCATAGCTTCATGTTTATCTATCACCTGCCGTGGGCTTAAGTGCAAACACTTCTGTGACACGCCGCAAGCACAATCCCTGTGGGCTCTGCCGTGACATCCCTGTCACGGAAGGTCACAGCCGCGTTTACACCTGAATGTTTGTCTCTTCGATTTAGGATCAATTGGCTACGACCCCTTTATTGATTTATAAAATGAATAACTCTACAGCCTCAACACCCCTGTTCAACGGTGAGGGGCTTCTTCCGAATCCGTTGCAACGGTTTGTTAAGTTCCTTATATGTAAAAATTAGCATTGGCCAACTCGACATTCGAACCTGACAGATCAATTATTTCACCACATACCCACATTGGATGACCTTCATCAAGGAATTTTAACTTTGAGATATCCTTTTCTTTGCTAACCTCGATATATGCACCGTATAGTGGTCGTTCTGTATCCAGGCGAATTCTGTAACAGTCCTCTTTTTCAGCAATTCCTTTATATGCACATTTCCACTGTACTTTTAGACCAAAATAGCTTTTCTCTCGGTGCTCCTTATCAAAAGGCTTTGCGCTTGAGATATCTGCATCAATTTCCGTATAAGAAGGAGAAGTATTGTATTCATCAACATCAAAAGGAGGTGGCGTGTCATATTCATCAATGCGGGCAAGAAAAGGATACATTTGATGCATAAAGTCTTTACTTGGGCTAGATGAAGAGTCATCTTTTCTCGCGCAAAGCTCCGCTGTATTACTGTCAATTTCTTTTACTGTAAGAAAAACCTTAGACTCTAACTCAGTAAGGCGGTTCTCGAAGTCTTCAACATTAAGATTCTGTTTTCCACTTTCCGGCTTCAAACCAAATATTGAGTAGAAAAGCGCAACGATACAAGCAGCAACCTCTAGAATAAGTCCTTTTACAAGCCACTCTCTTTCAGCCTCAGTTGGAGTACCAAAGCCAAGAAATACAACACCTAGGGTACCTAGAACCGCTAAGGAAAAGAGAACAATGAATACCCAAAACAGTATCCATTTCATTAGTTGAGTTGATTTATCCACATTACCTCTATTGAACTTAACATTTGTATATACGGCTTGCGCGTTTTGCCAAGCCATGTTGAGAAAGCGTGCACAGTAAAAAACCTAAAAAATTCATTAATAACAGATCATTAAACACTTACATGCAAGATTGCATCCGATACACTCTCGGACAAAACTTAGTCGCACACTTTGCTGTCTTGTTATCTCAGCAACTCAAGCTCGCACGCTTTCATCTAACTGAATTTACGCCTCTTTATCTTTTCACTCAATAGCAAACCGTGAACTGATTGGGCAAAATTTAGAGATTAACCGCACAAAACCGATACTACTGTATAAAAGTGCAAACACTGATGAACTTAGAGGTTTTCGCTAGACAGAACCCATACCTTTCTAACTGATGAGGAAAAGTATTACAAAGAGGTCAGTACTGCATAGGGCAAATTATTTGAGGTAACACAAAGGGACAGAAATGATTTACGAAGCCTTACCTAATACAGCTAAATCGAAGAGAAAAATTTCCAAGTGCAGATGCGGCTGTGACCGTCCGTGACATGGACGTCACGGCCGAGACTATAGGGATATACTTGTGTCGTGTCACAGAAGTAACTGCACATAAGGTCGTTCTTTCACATCCATGTGATCACGACATTGGTGCATCTGACCCATAGGGATATGGGAAATGTCTTATGTATGTAGGGAACATTCAAGACCATGCACGGCACCCGCAGGAGGCGATAGATCACAATGAAGGTATAAGCTTCAAGCACACCTGCAAATATCAACTAATCCAAAATCTTCAAGCTGGAGCCTGAAACTAGTTCAGGATGACGGTTCACCTTACAGAATGTATTCAACCTTCATTCCAAGGCTGACACCCATTTGTATCGACTCCCTTCACAATTATTCAAACCATTTGTCATAGATCACATTTTTCGCCATACTCAAAGCGGCTAATCAATAAAAACTAAAATCAACAACATTCCCTTTGAAAGTAACTAATTAATCATGGAGTCGCTGATGGAATCGACAATGAAAACCCCTGTTGAGATGCTATCCCAGTGGGTCGACAAGCAGGGTGATAAAACCTATCTAAGGCAGCCCATCAACGGCCAATATCAAGACTTTACTTGGCGAGATGTGCAAGAGCAGATGCAGAAGATTGCAGGGGCGCTAAGGCATTTAGGCCTAGAACCCGGTGATAAAGTTGCAGTGCTGTCAAAGAACTGCGCCGAGTGGTTTATTACAGATCTTGCCCTTATGCATGGCGGATACATCAGTGTCCCTATCTATCCAACTGCCAACGCCGACACTATTCGCTATGTGCTTGAACACAGCGAAGCCAAAGCCATCTTTATCGGTAAGTTAGATTACTGGGCCGATCAAGAAGCGGGCGTCGGTGGTGATATTCTCAGAATGGCGATGCCATATGAGACTATGCCGGCACAATACTCTTGGCAGAGTTTGCTTAAACTAGGCCAACCATTGATTGATGCTCCCTTTGCAACACCAGAGCAGATCATGACCTTAATCTATACCTCAGGGTCAACGGGTAAGCCTAAAGGCGCCATACAGACATTTGCTAGCTATGGCTGGACCTGTAACGCCGTTGTACGCGATCTTAAAACCGATGTCGAAGACAGACTCATCTCCTATCTGCCACTCGCTCATATTACTGAGCGTGTCGCGATGGAGGGCTCATCCTTCTATTCAGGCAGCAGCGTGGCCTTTGTCGAGAGTCTAGACAGCTTCGTTGCTGATGTGCAGCGAGCAAAACCAACGGTATTCTTCTCTGTGCCACGACTCTGGAGTCTATTCCAGAAAAACATTATCGATAAGATTGGCTACGATAAGCTAAATTTCCTGCTTAAGCTGCCCATCATCAGCGGTATAGTGAAGCGGAAAATTCATGCAGGTTTAGGCCTTGAACATTGTCGTCTGCTCGGTTCTGGCTCTGCACCTATCCCACCTTCATTGATCGCTTGGTACCACAAAATTGGTCTCAACATCAGTGAAGCCTGGGGCATGACAGAGAACAGCGCCTATTCCATCATCAACTACCCTTTCGATGCCAGCAAAATTGGCACCGTAGGTCGGGCCGTTGAGGGAAGTTTTATCAAGCAAGCCGAAAGTGGTGAGCTGCTGGTGAAGAGCCCAGGCTTGATGACGGGATACTATAAACAAGATGAGGTTACCGCGGCGTCATTCGATGAGGAGGGCTTCTTCCGCACAGGCGATCTCTGCTCCATCGATGCCGATGGCTGCGTCTCTATCACAGGGCGAGTAAAAGATAACTTTAAGACCTCCAAAGGTAAGTATGTTGCCCCCGTGCCTATCGAGCGCAAACTAGCCCAAGATCCACATATCGAACTGTTATGTGTTATCGGCTCTGGTCTGCCCCACCCTATTGCTCTGGTGCAACTCTCCGAAGGTGCAAGGCTGCAGCCCAGAGAGGAGGTTCGCAGCTCACTTAAGGCTACGCTTGAGAGTATCAATCCTAATCTCGAGTCCCATGAAACGGTCGACGCCATTATCGTCGTGACTGAGCCTTGGGATGTGGACAACGATATACTCACACCGACACTGAAAATTAAGCGCCATGTTTTAGAGAAGAAGTTCAGTGACACTGTCGATGGTATTCGTGGCGGTAAGGTACGCTGGGAGGAGGAGCTTTAGGCTCTAGCAAGTCGTTAATTTTAAAGCACGCTTTAAGCGTGCTTTCTCTTTTAGCTTATTAACAATATACCTTAATGAATTAAGATTAATGCTGGCTTAGCTAAAGTTTATTGCCTTGTTATCAAAAATCCTTAAGCTAGCGTATCCCAAATTCTATCCTGCTTAAAGATGAACCAAATATGTTAATTTTACTCGCTATTGTCGGTGGCTTTGTCATCCTAACTTTAGGAGCAGAAGCACTAGTTCGTGGTGCTAGTGCTATCGCCCTAAGGCTTGGAATTGCCCCGCTTATCATTGGCTTAACTATTGTAGCTTTCGGTACAAGTGCACCAGAATTGGCCGTTAGTTTAAAATCGGCAATTGCAGGTAACAGCGGTATTGCACTGGGTAATGTCATAGGTTCAAACATTGCCAATATTGGCTTAATCTTGGCCATTACAGCCTTGATCCGTCCAATACAGGTTCAATCTCAGATGGTAAAGCGTGATATCCCAATTATGATCGCAGCTTCGATGCTGTTCTGGGGACTTCTGCTCGATGGTCAATTGAGCTTCTGGGACGGTGCATTACTGACAACACTGCTAGTGTGTTACCTCAGCTTTAGTTACTTCAGTAGTAAAAACAGCAATGATGGTGAGGAGTTAGATACGAGTCCACAACACCCTATGCTATCGGTACTGTTTATCATAGCTGGTATTAGCATGTTAGTTGGCGGCGGCATACTCTTCGTCGATGGCGCCGTAGACTTAGCAAAAACCTTTGGGATCAGCGAAGTCATTATCGGCTTAACGATTGTTGCTATCGGTACTAGCATGCCTGAACTTGTTACCTCTATTGTTGCGGCTCGCAAAGGGGAGAGCGATATCGCCATAGGCAATATCGTTGGCTCTAACCTGTTTAACATTTTAGGCATATTGGGTATTACAGCCCTTATTCACCCTATCGCAGCGGCAGGCATTCAAGACTTTGATCTGCTTGTGATGTTACTACTGGCACTAATAGTCCTTCCCTTTGCCTGGACCGGATTTAGAATTGGTAGACGTGAAGGCGGGATCCTTTTACTGGGTTACCTCTCCTACATTAGTTATCTGGTCGTTCAGGCTTCAGCCTAAACAATACCGCTCCAGTAATACAAAAAGCCATCGACATACCGATGGCTTTTTTAATTCTGTCAGTTAATGACATTTGTCATACCGATCTCATGACCTTTGTATCTGCAATAAAACCTCGCCTATCTCCATAATTGTTCTGTACCCAACAAAAGGAGATTGACATGAAAACATCTATTATTATCGCTAGCATCGCCCTACTACCAAGTCTGACTCACGCTAATGAGATCCCAGCTATCGATACAGCTTCAAACACCATGAATGTTGCAGCGCTGCAAAATCTCAGTCAGCAGACACAAAACTATGACAGAGCTTATGCAAACTATCGGTTAGCCATTACTGCTAACATTCTCGGTCAAAGTGAAACTGCTATAAACGCACTAACATCAGCACAAGCAACACTGGAGAACTTGGACCAAGCTGATGCTGAGAACTTAGCCCTTCTCGCCTCTGTCTACGGCATGCAGATAGCATTAGATAACTCTCAAAGCGCCCATTTAGGCCCTAAAATTGGGCAGATGCTTGCACAAGCTCAGTTACTGGATCCTACCAACCCTCGTGTTGTACTAGTGCAGGCGATATCCGCCTTCAACACACCGATTAGTTTTGGTGGTAGTATGAAAAAAGCAATGGAATTAAGCAGTAAAGCTATAGCACTTTATGAGGTACCCTGTGATGAGATCTGTTGGGGCCACGCCGAAGCTTACACTTGGCGTGGACTAGCAAAACAGAGCACTGGAGATAGCCAAGGCGCGATCGCCGATTGGCAAGCGGCAATTGAGGTACAAGCTGATTACGGCTGGGCAAACTTTTTACTTAAACAAAATCAAATCGCCGCCAATTAATAATAACGATAAACACCGCTAAGGCGGTGTTAATTGCACCCAGCTGAGTGATCCGGAAAAAACAATGAACAATACAGATACCGCCTCAACAAAAACGACTCAAACCAGCGAAGATAAACTGTCTTGGGTCTACCTGATCAATCTGGTTTTCTACCTGATTCCGATTATCGTCGGTAATATGCAAATCTGGGAGATTGGAGTAAGCCTGCTGACCTTAATCCCCTTTGTCTACTGCTACTTTTGGGCATATCGTAGCCCAAGAGACAAGGCTCATATTCCAATCTTGGCGATGATCGCCTTAGGTATATTGATTACGCCAATCAACACAGGTTCCTTATCCCTGTTTACTTTTGCGGGCTTTTTTATCGGTTTCTACTATCCACTTAAGACCGCTACTTTCTGTTTCTTTGCCCTGGTAGCCGCCCTCGGTGCACTTAACTTATATATAGGGATAGAGCACTACTATTTTGTGACCTATGGCAGCTTACTCATCGCGGGCGTGGGCCTGTTTGGTATCGCTGAGCGAAAACGAGTTGAAGCCAAGTGCCGAGAGCAGCAAAGCCAATCAGAGATAAGTCAGTTAGCCGCTATGTTAGAGCGTGAACGTATCGCCAGAGATCTGCACGACATCATGGGCCATAACCTCTCCAGCATCTCCCTTAAGGCTGAATTAGCCCAGAAACTGCTGGATAAAAATCAACAAATTCAAGCGCAGGAGCAGCTCAAGGAGTTAAACCAAATAGCCAGAGAGAGCCTAAGCCAGATACGTCAAACCGTCTCTGGCTATAAACATAAAGGGCTGACATCAAGCGTCATGCTGCTGTGCCAAACGCTACGTGACAAGGGCTTAAGTGTGAGTTTAGAGGGCGATGTACCTCAGTTAAATTCCAAAGTGGAAACACAAATTATTTTAAGTTTAACCGAGCTTTGCAACAATATTATTCGCCACAGTCAGGCCGACCTCTGCTCCATCTGTTTCAGTGAATCTGCAACAGATATCACCCTAGAGGTTATCGATAACGGCAAGCTTAAGCAGCTCACTGAGGGCAACGGATTAAACGGGATTAGAGAGAGATTAGCTGAATTTCAAGGTCGTTTAGATTACGATCTAACACAGGAGTGTCGTTTCAGCATAATATTGCCCAAACAAGGAAACCTAATCGAATGAGGATATTACTGGCAGAAGATCAAGCTATGGTCAGAGGCGCACTGGCTGCTTTACTCAGCTTAGATGGCGAGTTTGAGGTCATTCAGGCCTGCGATGGCGATCAAGCGCTATCGCTGCTAAAGGCGCAAACCTTTGATCTACTGCTAACCGATATTGAGATGCCTGGCTTTACCGGACTGGAGTTGGCTCAGTGGTGTCAGCAACAAAACAGTACCATCAAGGTGATTATTCTCACCACCTTTGGCAGAGCCGGATACATTAAACGCGCTATCGAGTACGGTGCAGGTGGCTTCTTGCTCAAAGATGCCCCTTCGGAGAGTTTGATACAGGGGATCAAACAGGTTATGGCAGGTAAGCGTGTTATCGATCCTGAACTGGCTATTATGGCCGTCGGCGAAAATGATCCCCTCAGCGATAAGGAGCGCAAAGCGCTTCGCTTGGCCAGCGAAGGTAAAACCACCTCAGAGATAGCCGCGCTGCTGTTTATCGCCGAAGGCACTGTGCGCAACTACCTCAGTGAAGCCACTAGCAAGCTTCATGGTTCCAATCGCATTGATGCAGCACGTATTGCCAAACAGAAAGGTTGGCTATAACCTCAAGCAGACTAATGCCAACCAGTATAAGAAGTGCTTAAGATTGCCATCATCCATTTATCTGATAGTATATGTATATAAATACAGTGTTTGAGCATTAGTTTTAGTTCACGCTCAACAATAAAATGGTATAGGCCTTGAATAGACTCGATCTTGTTCCTGTCACTGAACTTAATGGTGTTGCCAAAAAAATGGCTGAACGCTTAGCTAAGCTCGGCATAAACACAGTACAAGATCTCCTGTTTCACCTACCACTTCGATATGAAGATCGCACCCAGATCTATCCCATCGCCTCACTTTATCCCGGAAGCTACGGCACCATAGAAGCCGTGATCCAATCAAGCCAGATTGTTCAAGGCCGCAAACGCATGATGACCTGCACAGTGCGTGATGATACTGGCTCAATGGTACTAAGATTTTTTAACTTCTCCATGGCTCAGAAAAACGGCCTGCAAAATGGCACTCTTATCCGTGCTTATGGTGAGATCCGCCGTGGAAAACAGCAACCAGAGATCATACATCCGGAATACAAGCTGGTCAGTGAATATGACTCTGCAGCCCTCAGTGATACCTTAACCCCTGTGTATCCAACAACCGAGGGACTAAAACAAGCCAGCTGGATCAAGTTAACCGATCAGGCCCTGTCACTGCTGGAAAATGGCGGCCTGCAGGAACTACTTCCACCCCAGCTTCAGCCCAATAATTTAAGTTTGAAAGAGGCGCTGCAACTGCTGCATCGCCCCCACACTGGCGTGGCCCTGTTTGAGCTTGAGCAGGGAAACCACCCTGCGCAACAGCGGCTCATTCAAGAGGAACTACTGGCCCATAACCTCAGTATGTTGAAGCTAAGACAGCGTAGTAATCAAGATAACGCCATCTCTATGCCTGCCACAGGACAACTGCTCAACCCTTTTCTGAAAGAGCTTCCTTTTAAACCCACTGGCGCTCAGCAAAGAGTAGGCGCGGATATCTGCCGCGATCTTGAAAAACCATCACCCATGATGCGTCTTGTTCAAGGAGATGTGGGATCAGGAAAAACCTTAGTGGCAGCTCTCGCCGCACTACAGGCGATCGAAAATGGCTATCAAGTTGCCATGATGGCGCCCACTGAACTGCTTGCCGAACAGCACGCCATTAATTTCAGCCAATGGTTTGAACCGTTAGGCCTAAAAGTTGGCTGGTTAGCGGGAAAACTTAAGGGCAAAACAAGAGCTCAATCCTTAGCTGATATAGAAAGTGGCGATGCCCATATGGTGATCGGTACTCATGCTATTTTCCAAGATAAGGTGATCTTCAATAAGCTGGCGCTGATTATCATAGATGAGCAGCACAGGTTCGGAGTGCATCAGCGTTTGGGGCTCAGAGAGAAAGGGATAAGCCAAGGGTTCCACCCACATCAGCTGATCATGACCGCCACTCCGATCCCCCGCACCTTAGCGATGACAGCCTACGCCGATCTCGATACCTCAGTGATCGATGAGCTGCCACCGGGACGCACACCAGTCACAACCGTTGCCGTATCGGATGTTCGCCGCAGCGAAGTGATTGAACGTGTTAGACAAGCGGTGACCAATGATGGCAGACAAGTTTACTGGGTCTGCACCCTTATTGATGAGTCTGAAGTGCTTGAGTGTCAAGCAGCGGAAGATACCGCTGCCGAGCTTTCGATTGCTCTGGCCGAGCTAAAAATAGGTTTAGTTCATGGCCGAATGAAGTCCGCTGAAAAACAAGCTGTCATGGCCGAATTTAAAGCCGGAAACCTTAACTTATTGGTCGCTACAACCGTGATCGAAGTGGGCGTAGATGTGCCAAATGCCAGCTTGATGATAATAGAGAACCCTGAGCGACTAGGACTGGCGCAGCTCCACCAACTAAGAGGCCGTGTCGGTCGAGGCTCTATCGCCAGTCACTGTCTACTTATGTATAAAGCCCCTCTGTCTCAGATGGCCACAAAGCGTCTAGGTGTACTCAGGCAGAGCAATGATGGCTTTATTATCGCACAGAAAGATCTTGAGATAAGGGGCCCAGGCGAAGTACTCGGCACTAAACAAACTGGGGTGGCAGATATGAAAATTGCCGATCTGATCCGCGACCAATCACTCATTCCCCATATTCAAAAGCTAGCCGTTCATGTGATGGAGCAAGCTCCCGATAATGTCGATGGCATAGTGCAGCGTTGGCTTGGGGAGCGTGAGCAGTATGTACAGGCCTAAAAACCTGAAATTATGAACACCTTAGGTTAATTATTTTTTAATTAGCCCAACTTAGCTAGACAAGGGCGTTGATTATTGCACAATGGTGACTAGCCCTTATTAATGCCAATTCCATCAAGTCGTTCGTTCAAAGGATGCTAAATGCAAGTCAATCAAGAAGATAGAATCGCGCCGCAGGAAAAGTCTGCAGGAGCTAATGCCCTCGCCATCGTGGCTATCGTTGTTGTATTACTGCTGTCAGGTGGTGCTTACTACTACTTTAGCTCCCAAGAACCTGTGCAACCTGAAATCGTTGAGGTCGTCGAACTGCCAGATCCAGTTCCTGCTGAGCCTTTGCCAACAGAGGCACCTATCCCAGAACCTGTGATAGAGGTAGAACCTGAGCCAGTGGTGATTGAGGAGGCTCCAGTCGTCCCAGAGGTTGAACCTCTGCCAAGCTTATCCCAAAGCGATGAGTTTGTGAGCATCAAAGCCGTTGAAATGGCCGATGGTATGAAGATAGAACCCCTTATGGTTGAGCAAGATCTTGTTAGGCATTTTGTGGTTTTTGTGGACAACTTAGCTCAAGGTGAGCTCGCCCGCAAAGTCAGCCCCATGAAAGCACCAAACCGAGTGTTTACTGTTTCTGAGATCACCAACAAGACCTATTTGAATCCAGACAGCTACCACAGATATGATCTGTATGCAGACTTAGTCAGTGGTCTAGATGAGGAGCAGTTGGCAAAGACCTATCAAGAGCTAACTCCCCTGTTAGGAGAAGCATTTGAAGAGCTAGGCTATGGTGATATGAGCTTTAATGATCGCATGGTTGAAGCCATAGATGTCATGCTCGATGCTCCCATCATAGATAGCCCAATAGAGCTTGATGGCGTCAGTGTTAACTATCAGTTTGTTGACCCACAACTTGAAGCCCTACCCAATGCACAGAAACTGCTGATCAGAATGGGTCCAGAAAACAGCAAAAAGGTGAAGGCTGCACTGCGCAAGCTGAAAAAGCACTTAGCAAACTAACTCAAGGCGAATGGATGATGCAAATTCATTCAACCTAGAGGTGTCAGTCAAGAATGCTCCAACCCGATAACCTGCAGCTTGTTAGCTGCAGGTTAACTAAAATGAAACCCTCTACAAATCCCCCCACACAACAGCAACAGCTGTTACTCAAAACACTTCATAAAGACCACTTTATTAGTGTAGAATAACCTCTGTATCAAGATACTCTCCACCAATGGCAGCTGATTATTGCGTGGCTGATATGCATATTTTACCGGCTGTAACGCCGAAAACGAGGCTGTGCAGTGCAATTAACATTTAATATATGCTCTTGGGGAGCCTGGTCACCTCAATATCAGCAGGCTGAAGATTGGAAGCACTGGCTTGAATCAGCCCCCATTCAAGAGGAACTCCCTCACTCTCCTAAGTTAGCTCAAGTCCCCGCAATGCAGCGTAGACGTTATAGCAAGCTAACTAAGATGCAATTGGAAGCCGCGTTTCAATGTGATGCCCCGACCCCATGTCGCTCTATTTTTGCCTCAAGACATGGCGAGCTCAATCGAACCTTAGGCTTACTCGATAATCTGGTAGAGCAGGAACCACTCTCACCCACGGCATTTAGTCAATCAGTGCATAACACAGCAAGTGGGATCTACAGTATTTTAAAGGGAGATCAATCCTCCTCTACATCCATTGCAGCCAGCGAAGAGACCCTGTTGCAATCCTTTATTGAAGCCTATGGGCAACTGCATCAAGACCCCGCGCCACTTATGCTCGTTTTTGGCGATGAGCCCGTACCTGAGATCTACTCCCAATTTACCGATGAAACAGGTCTTCCAGTCTCCATGGCGTTTGTCTTAAGCCCAATCAATAACGCGAGCAGTAACGCCACACTCAGCATAAGCTATTGTGATAATGAGGCATTGGCTTCAACTCAGGCCTTGAGCTATGGCGCCCTTCTCCATGGCTTAGCTAACCAGAGAAACGTCTCAGGTACACTATCTAACCATCTGTGGAAGCTTAGTTTTGAATGATTCAGTATTAGCGTCTAGCGCTTCTACCTCACCTCGGCTAACAGGCTTAGCCTATCTGCCTCGCTGGTTAGGTGGTGTGAGTTGCTATATCGCTTTTGGACTGGGTGGCTTGTTAAGCTCACTGACTATTTTGCCCCTGTTAAGGTTTTGGCCTGGGACAACAGAGCAAAGAGTTAGTCGAGTACAAAAGGCCGTACATCATATGTTCCGCGGCTTTGTTCAAATGCTTACCTGGGCTGGTGTCATAAAGGTAACCCCAGTTAACTTAGAGCGTTTGAGCTTAGCTAAAGGTAAGGTAGTTATCGTTAACCACCCGACATTAGTCGATGTGGTTGTTTTAATCAGTTTGATGCCAAACGCTGGCTGTATTGTCAAACAAGGGCTCTGGCGTAACCCCTTTATGCGTGGCGTAGTCGCTTGTGCAGGCTACATTCCCAATCGAGGAGCAGAGCTGCTGCTAAAAGACTGTAAACGGGTGCTAGACAGCGGTACTAATCTAATTATTTTTCCAGAGGGCACTCGAACAGTCCTTGGCACTAAGATCAATCCTTTTGCCAGAGGAGCTGCCAATATTGCCCTAAGAACCCACACGGATCTTGTGCCTGTGGTTCTTCGCACCGACTCTCCAGGTTTGACGAAACAGGAGGCCTGGTATCAAATACCCCGTCGCACAATAGGGATGCACGTCGAAGTAGGCGACCCCCTGTTACATATCAGGTATGATGCTCAAGAGGGAGGTGATGCCAAGATGGCGCGCCAACTCACTCGAGACCTTGAAGATTATTATAAAAAAGAACTTAACTAAATGATGAACTTACATAACGATATAAAACAACTAATCATCGATTGCTTAGATCTAGAAGATGTCACCGTTGATGATATTGAAACAGAAGCGCCCCTATTTGGTGAAGGCTTAGGTTTAGATTCAATCGATGCTCTCGAGCTTGGCTTAGCGATTAAAAAAGAGTTCGATGTCAAAATCGAAGCGAACTCGGAAGCCACAAAAGCACACTTCTATAGCGTTGCCAGCTTGGCTAGCTTTATTGAGTCCCAGCGAGCTTAGGAGACATTATGCAAAGCCGTGAACAAATTCTTGAAGCCCTAACGCAGATCTTGGTCGATGAGTTTGAGATCGATGCTGAGGATATAACTCCAGAAGCTTCACTCTACCAAGAGCTTGATCTCGACAGCATAGATGCGGTCGATTTAGTGATAAAACTACAGCAGATGACAGGTAAAAAAATTAAACCTGAAGAGTTTAAAGCCGTTCGTACAGTGGATGACGTTGTCACAGCGATTGAAGGGCTAGTATAAGCGCCAATGCCGTTATTTTTATGACCAACAGCTGTTTAAGCTAGTGAAGAAGCCGATGCGCCTCTTTTCACAAAAAGCTCTGCAAATAGTCACGAGTGTAGTCTTACTCGGCTACCCTTTGGCCGTGTATTTCGGGCTCAACTATCTGCCTGCTGGCACCATAGCTATGGTTCTGTGTTCGCTGCTGATATTACGTTTAATCGTACAAAAACAGCAGGTAAAGTCGATGATCTTACCTGTAGCTGTCGGCATAGGGTTAACCGCAGCCAGTGCGATAGCGAAACGGCACGATTGGCTACTCTATTATCCTGTGGTGATAAATCTCAGCATGCTCGCCCTATTTGCTTATTCGCTAAAAATAGGCCCCAGCATGGTAGAGCGGCTAGCAAGACTCAAAGAGCCAGAGCTTCCTGATGAAGCGACGCCTTACTTGAAAAAAGTCACATTAATCTGGTGTGGCTTATTTGTTTTTAATGGCAGTGTAGCCCTTTATACCGCCTGCTATACAAGCTTAGAAACATGGACACTCTATAATGGGCTGATCGCCTACCTGCTTATCGGTTCGCTACTGGGTGGCGAGTGGTTATATCGAACTATATGGTTAAAAAAGTCATGACAGAGCTATTAAAATCTTGGTTATCCAAGGGGCCTTCCAGCCAACAACTTATCAGCTTCAATCACCATGATATCGTCACAGGGGCCGTATTTACTGGCCAAGTGGCACATCTGCACCAGCAACTAGTTCAATCCCCCTCAAAGCGTTGGTTATTAGCCAGTGAATCGAGCGACCTGTTTGCCGTCGGCCTATGTGCTGCAATGCTTGCAGGCAAAGAGATAATACTGCCAGCCAATACCCAAACTGGCAGCTTAAGTGAAATTACCCATGAGTTCGATGGTGTCATATCTGATCAAGCAATATGTGAAGGTAAATGCTTCATCATGCTGAAAAAGGATCATGCTTTAGCAAGCGCTACTTGGCCGGTAAGCACTCAATTTGGTGAGCTTATTCTGTTTACATCAGGAAGCAGTGGTCACCCTAAAGCTATCCACAAAACCCTTAATCAACTCGATGCCGAAGTAACAGTGCTTGAGCACACCTTTGCCAAACACTTGCCTCAATGCAGTGTGATCTCAACGGTTTCTCATCAGCATATCTATGGCCTTTTGTTTAAAATATTGTGGCCACTGGCTGCCAACCGTCCATTTTTAAGTGATCTAGTGGAATACCCAGAGACCTTAACTTACTACACCAGTCTTTTTCCGAACCTATGCCTTATCAGCAGCCCAGCTCAGCTCTCCCGTCTGCCCGATGCACTGGATAACGAAGCCCAACTGAGAGCACCAAGTTTGGTCTTCAGTTCAGGTGGACCACTAAATTACGATTCGGCTCAGGGGATCGCCCAATGCTACGGCAAACAGCCTATTGAGGTCTTTGGCAGTACAGAAACCGGTGGTATCGCCTTCCGCCGCCAGACTCAAGAAAATCAGGCTTGGCAGGTGTTCCATGGAATTGAAATTAAACAAGATAAAAAAGACTCAGCGCTTAATCTAAAATCGCCCTATCTGGAAGATGCCAACTGGCTAAGGTGTGAAGATCAGATAGAGTTGGTCGACGAAGGCTTATTCCATCTGTGTGGACGCTTAGATCGCATCATTAAGATCGAAGAGAAACGTGTCTCTTTGGTGCAGATGGAAGCACTACTTGAAAGTCACCCATTGATTGAACATGGGGCACTGGTTATGTTAACTGAACCAAGAACTCAACTTGGCGCAGCCATCACCCTATCAAAGCTGGGAAAGAAAGCCTTAGAGAGCGAAGGAAAATTAAGCCTAAACAATCACTTTAAGGCTCACCTGCTAACCCAATTTGAACGGGTTACCCTACCTAGACGCTGGCGCTACCCTGATACGCTACCGCTGAACAAACAAGGTAAACGCGTTCAGGCCCAGATACTTGAGTTATTCGATCATGATTAAATCCAGCTTACCTAAAATCCTCTCGAGCCACACTAGCGATGAGAGTATTGAGTGGCGTCTGCGCATCGATGCCGATCTGCCTTTTTTTAATGGCCATTTTCCTGAGCAAGCCGTGCTTCCAGGTGTCACTCAACTCGATTGGGCTATTCGCATGGGTTGCCAGCACTTTGGCTACCCTAACGATGTAGCCACCTTAGAGGTGCTTAAGTTTCAACAACTGATGTTGCCAGACTCAGAGGTCACGCTGCAGATATCTCTAAACTCAGCAAAAACTAAGCTGATATTCAGCTATTTTGATGGTGATAAGCGTTTTGGTTCAGGGCGTATCGCCCTGAGTGCTACAAGTCTGGCTAAGGTAGAGATTCGCTGATGTCACTGGCCTTAGTTATTCCCAACTATAACCACAGAGTCGCGATTGAGCAGACCCTTCAGGCACTCGCTCATCTCAATCTCCCCTGCTACTTAGTTAATGATGGTAGCGACGATAAAACCTGCCATCTCCTGCTTGAGCTTGATGCCAAATACCCTTGGGTGACCTTAATTCACCACCCTTTTAACCGAGGTAAAGGAGCTGCGGTCACAACGGGACTAAGAGCGGCGTATCAAGATGGTTTTACTCATGCCCTGCAAGTCGATGCCGACGGTCAGCACAATTTAGATGATATTCCAGCCATGATAACTAAGTCTGAGCTACATCCTCAGGCCTTGATCTCTGGATTGCCGCAATATGATGAATCAGTCCCTAAAGGTCGCTACTACGCTCGCTACCTCACCCATTTTTGGGTCTGGGTTGAAACCTTAAGTTTCGATATTCAAGATTCTATGTGTGGCTTTCGCGTCTATCCTCTGGCGGCTACCGAGCACCTATTTCTAACCGAGTCCCTAGGTGAGCGCATGGATTTCGATATCGAAATCTTAGTTCGTTTACATTGGCAAGGGGTTGAAGTACTCCACCTACCAACTCAGGTTATCTACCCAGAAGATGGTGTTAGCCACTTCCAAGGGCTGTGGGACAATATTCGCATATCTAGCATGCACACTCGCCTAGTGTTTGGCATGTTAAGGCGCTTGCCCCAGAGAGTATTTAAACAGAAAGATAATCAACACTGGTCAAGGATCAGTGAACGCGGCAGTTATTGGGGGATCAAACTACTTGCTGCCAGCTATAAGCTAGGCGGTCATTGGCTTTGCCGCGCTATCATGTACCCAGTGATCTTCTACTTCTTCCTGACAGGTCGTCATGCCCGTGAAGCATCACAAACATTTCTTAAGCAGGTAAAGGCATTCGATCCAGAGCACCCTCAACTCCAAGAGGAGGTAAGCTGGCGTCACAGTCTTAAACATTTTATCACCTTTGGTAATGCCGCACTGGATAGAATTGATGCCTGGTGCGATCGCATCCAGCTTAGCCAGATAGAGTTTCCCAACAGAGAGCTATTAGCAGAGCAACTCGAAGCGGGACAAGGTGCCGTGTTACTGGTTTCTCATTTAGGCAACCTTGAACTGTGTCGCGCCATCTGTATTAATCAGAAGCAAGTTAAAGTGAATGTGATGGTTATGACTCAAAATGCGGAAAACTTTAATCGCGTTTTGAAGCAGTTAAACCCAGATAGTTCACTCAATCTGATCCAAGTGACTGAACTTGGACCAACAACCTCCATGCTATTGCAGCAGAAGGTGGAACAGGGTGAACTCGTTGTCATTGCCGGAGACAGAACCTCGACCAACACTCAGGGTCGTGTCGTTTACTCCCCCTTTATGGGCAAAGAAGCGCCCTTCCCTCAAGGCCCCTTTATTCTTGCAGGTTTATTAGATTGCCCGGTTTATTTGATGTTCTGTCTAAGAGAGCAAGGGGTTTATCATGTCCATCTGGAAGCATTTTCAAACACATTAAAAGGGCCAAGAAAAGGCCGTATGCAAAGGCTCGAAGAAGCCGTCCATCACTACAGCGCACGACTCGAATATTATGCACGGCGAGAGCCACTGCAATGGTTTAATTTTTTTGATTTTTGGCATAAGGATTCAGAGATCCAGCGGACCAAACATCAGGGTGAAGATAGGACTGGTAAATAGATGACTCAGACGAACCAATCAAGCTCAAAGGATATGATTGTCCACTTTGGCCATAGGGCATTAAGCCTAGAAGATGTGGTTGCTGTTGCTAAGGGCGCTAAAGCAAAGCTTAAAGAGAGCAGTGATTATCAAAGCTATATTCAAAAAGGCGCAGACTTTATCGATAGCCTGCTCAGCGAAGAGGGCGTTGTTTATGGCGTCACCACAGGTTACGGCGATTCATGCACTGTCACTGTTGGGCTCGATCTTGTCCATGAGTTGCCTTTGCACCTCACCCGCTTTCATGGCTGCGGTTTAGGCGAGATCCTCTCTCCGATGCAATCACGTGCCGTTATGGCTTGCCGCTTAAGCTCACTAGCCGTAGGTAAATCTGGCGTAAGCTATGAGTTACTACAAAGAATTGAAACCTTACTAAACCTCAATATCACACCTGTGATCCCCGAAGAGGGCTCAGTTGGCGCCAGCGGTGACCTAACCCCACTCTCCTATCTAGCCGCAGTGTTAGTGGGCGAGCGTGATGTGATCTACCAAGGTAAACGTCAGCCAACGGCGGATGTCTATGCCGAGCTCAATATCACCCCATTAAAACTACGCCCTAAAGAGGGATTAGCTCTGATGAATGGCACAGCTGTGATGACGGCACTTGCTTGTTTAGCCTACGACAGAGCCCAATATTTGAGTCGATTGGCTAGCCGAATCACTGCCATGGCATCGCTAGCCTTAAAAGGTAACTCAAATCATTTCGATGATATCTTGTTTGCCGCTAAGCCCCATCCAGGACAAAACAAGATTGCCGCTTGGATACGTGAAGATCTCAATCACCACGAGCACCCAAGAAACTCTGACAGATTACAGGACAGATATTCTATCCGCTGTGCACCGCATATTATCGGCGTGCTACAAGATGCGCTTCCCTTTATGCGTCAGTTTATTGAAACCGAGCTAAACAGTGCCAACGATAACCCCATCGTCGACGCCGAAGGGGAACATATCCTCCATGGCGGCCACTTCTATGGTGGTCATATTGCATTTGTAATGGACTCGATGAAGAACACAGTTGCCAATATTGCCGACCTTATCGATCGTCAGATGGCATTAGTTATGGACCCTAAATTCAATAACGGCCTTCCTGCGAACCTTTCCGGTTCAACTGGAGCAAGACAAGCGATCAACCACGGCTTTAAAGCGGTGCAGATTGGCGTCTCAGCATGGACGGCTGAAGCATTAAAAAATACCATGCCTGCCAGTGTTTTCTCTCGCTCTACTGAATGTCATAACCAAGACAAGGTCAGCATGGGCACCATAGCGGCTCGTGATTGTATGCGAGTACTGCAACTGACAGAGCAAGTTGCGGCTGCAGCGTTATTAGCCATGTCACAGGGCATTAACCTGAGAATTGCACAAGGTGAGTTATGCCAATCATCACTGACACCTTCCGTTGCTAAGACATTAGAGCAGGTTAAAGTGGATTTTGAACTACTTACCGAAGACAGACCCTTAGAGCCGATTTTGAGACAAACAGTCGATAAGATCCAACAAGGCCAATGGGAAGTCTGCTCATGAAGGCTTTGCTAACCACAGAGCTTGAGGTGTTAATCCCTTTCCATGATGTGGACTCCATGGGGATCACATGGCATGGCAACTATCTCAGGTATTTTGAGATGGCTCGCTGTAAGTTACTCGATGAGATCCAATATGGTTACCGTGAGATGAAAGCCTCTGGCTACTCATGGCCCATCATAGATCTGCAGGTGAAGTATGTGCAGCCCAGCACCTTCGATCAAAAGGTGAAAGTAATCGCCTCTCTAGTCGAGTGGGAAAACCGCCTCAAGATCACTTATCAAGTCAGAGATTTAGAGAGCAATAAGAGGCTGACGAAGGGATATACCATACAAGCTGCCGTTGAGATGCCAAGTAATGAGATGTGCTTCGTGACTCCTGATGTGTTCAGAGAGAAGATTGCGCATTTAACAGGTGAGAAAGTAAGTCTACATGCCGACATCAACAAGGACACTAGCCTATGATCTCAGCTTTTCGACCGCAACAGATAACAAACAGGCTGACAGGGCTTAAGCTAAACACAACTTTGCTTATCACCTTGTTAGCAGTGCTCTGTGTTCAAACGGTACAATCTGCCTCATTTGATGCTCTTTTTGAATCAAGAGCTGACAATCAGCAGCTGGAAAAGCTAACGGATAGACTCGAGCTTGGTGAGAATGCCCAGGGGAAATTTACTCAATATCGCCAACTTAAAGTACTTAAAAAGCCCCTAATCAGTCATGGACAGTTTGCATTTGATTCAAGTTTGGGATTGGTATGGCAGCAGACTAGGCCATTTCCTTCGACATTAGTACTCAAGGATGGCGAGCTAATACAGATAGATAGCTCAGGTAATCGCCAAATTACTAAGGCCAGTGAAAGTCAGGGAGCTGGCGCCTTGGCTGAAACCATGCCCAAGCTATTAAAAGCACTGTTAAGCGGTGAAATAACAGCCCTAAATGATCAATTTAATCTCTATCTAATACACTCCAAAGAGTCTACCACCAGCAGCTCCTTGCAGGTCAATGGCTGGCAGTTAGGCTTAGTGCCAAAAGATCCTTTAATGCTCAAAGTGATCCCTCAAATGGTACTTCAGGGGGAAAATCAGCTACGCAGCTTAACCCTGCTTAGTAGCAATGGTGATACCAGTCGCATCGAATTTGAACAGATAAATAGCGATCCTTTAGATGAGGAGATGAAGCAGCTTATCTCTCCACAATCAGTAATGGAACAAGCTAAGCCACTAGCATCACAAGATGGTCTACCAGAGCCAAAACCTAAGCAGAAACCATGATAGATAAGCTTGCCGTACGACTGAGCCAGTGCTCAGCTAAGCTCAAATTTTCACTTTGGTTACTGCTGCTCTGCTTAACCTTAATCACTGGGCTACAGCTTTGGCAAGGTGGAGCTAAGATCCAAAGTGATATCTTAGCTATGTTACCTAAAATACAGGAAGATCCCTTAACACAAACCGCATTAAATAGGGTGGATCAAGAGCTCTCCAATAGCATCTATCTAGCGTTACTATCTGACAGTGAGGCTCAGGCGGTTCTCGCCGCTCAAACCTTAATATCTAACCTTAATAGCGATGAGAGAAACACTTTTACCCAAGTAAGAAGTGCAGATCTTAATCAAGCAGAAGCGCTAAACAGTTACTACTTCAACCATAGATTCAACCTGCTCACCCCCACGCAAGAGGCGCTGCTTAATTCGAATAAACTGGACAGTTTAATTCTTCAAACTCAGCAGCAGCTCTACAATGCTTTTGGCTATGCAAACAGTGGACTTATCGCTAAAGATCCTCTGTTGTTATATCCCGCCAACCTACAGGCGATGGCACCTAAACAAACACTGAAAGTCCAGCAGGGAATTCTAATCGGCGTCCAGCATGCCAGTGATATACATACTCAAGATAAAGTCGCAGCGATAGTGATGGCCAAAGGCGTTGGCAGCGCGTTTAACCCCAATATTCAACAGCAACAGATAAGCGTACTGCAACAGGCTTTCGATGAGATCCACCAGCAAGATGCCGATATAGAGATACTCAAAGCGGGCGCCCTGTTTCATGCAAGTGCTGCCACTCAAAGTGCTAAAACAGAGATATCCACCTTAGGAGTAGCCTCACTTATCGGGGTTAGTTTGTTAGTCTGGTTAGCATTTCGCTCTGTGATGCCACTGGCCATCGCCCTGCTTACCATAAGCACAAGTCTGTTAATCGCCGTGGTTGCCACCTTAGCTATTTTTTCAGAGCTTCACCTATTAACCTTAGTGTTTGGTACTAGCCTTATTGGTATCGCCATCGACTATAGCTTTCACTTCTATTGTGAGCGGCTCACGCAACCTAAATCTAACGCAACACAAGTGATCCAACATATCTTTCCAGCGATCACCTTAGCCCTGATAACCAGCGTGCTTGCCTATTCAGGTATAGGACTTGCCCCCTTCCCGGGGATGCAACAGGTGGCCGTTTTTTGCGCCGCAGGGCTTATCGCTGCTTACTTAACTATTCTACTGGCCTACCCTCTTTTAGCATCGGGCAAACTGCCAGAACGCTCAGCGCCTCTAGAGTTTGCTGAACATTACCTAAATACATTGAGCCGTTTTCAAGCCCAATTGAAGGGTAAAAAATCCCTACTTTTACTGATAGTGTTGATCACAATCGGCTCTCTAGGACTCACTAGACTGACCACAGATGATGACATTCGAAATCTTCAGCAGAGTCCAGAGTCTCTACAGCTCGAGGAGCAACAACTAAGGGCAATGCTCAGTGGCGGTACCGATAATCAATTCCTACTTGTCAGGGCTGACAGTGAAGAGTCACTTCTCCAATCCCTTGAGCAGCTAACACCTAGACTTAACAAGCTAATAGAAAAAGGGGTGATTGGTAATGCTTTTAGCCTGACAAGTTACCTGCCGAGTCAGCAGCAGCAAGCTCATAACTACCAGCTACAGGCAAAGATCTACCACAAACTCGACTATGTTTTGGACAACCTCGGGTTGGATGAAGCACTTCGCCCTGATCTCAAGCAGAGCTATAACCGAGCCGCAGGAAAATATATTGATGCCAGTTCCTTTATCAACTCAGATGCAGGTCAGCTGTTCGCTCCGCTTTGGATAGCAGCCGATGAACAACACGATGAGTTTGGTAGCATAGTCTTACTGGGGGGGATTACCGACCTGCCAACTTTGGTTAAACTCTTTCCCCATGGTAGCGAGATACAACTTATCGATAAAGTCGGAGATATCTCTGATATTATGGGGAAATATCGAGAGTTAACCTTAATCTTATTAGCCATCGCCATGACCATCGCAGCCGTGATATTCAGTAGCCGATTTAGCATTAAGCTAGCAGCTTTGGTCGTCGCAGTACCGGCACTTTCAGCCATATTAACCCTATCTCTACTTGGGTTAATCGGCTCGCCTCTGACTCTTTTTCATGCCTTGGCCCTAATACTTGTTTTCGGCATAGGCGTCGACTACAGCCTCTTCTTTGCGGAGTCTAAACAGCAGAGCAGAGGCGTGATGATGGCGGTCTTTATGTCGGCATGCTCGACAATTTTAGCATTCGGCTTGCTGGCATTTAGCAGCACACCCGCCATACACAACTTTGGACTCACACTCCTGTTAGGGATAGTCTTTACCTTTGCACTCTCCCCATTTATTCAAATTTTCACAAGGACCATTAAGTGATGCAAACAGCCTCAGCAACACAGGGCAAGCAAGCCGATATCGATGTTGTTATTATAGGTGCAGGACCATCGGGAAGCATCGCCGCTAGCCTGCTACATCAAGCGGGGAAACGAGTCGTGGTTATTGAGAAGCAACATTTCCCACGCTTCTCTATCGGTGAAAGTTTGCTCCCTTGCTGCATGCAGCTCATTGAAGAAGCCAATATGCTTGATGCCGTCAACGCTGCTGGATTTCAGTTTAAAAATGGCGCAGCTTTTCGCTATCGAGATCAATACATCAATTTCGATTTTACCGACAAGTTCACCCCAGGTCCGGGAACAACGTTTCAGGTAGAACGAGGCAACTTCGATAAATTACTAGCCGATACTGCCGCCGAGCAAGGGGTTGAGATCCGTTATGGTGAAACCGTTGAATCGGTCGATCTTAGCGCGGATCCCACGCTAAGCATTAGAGATGAAGCCGGTAAGCTTTACACTATTGAGGCTAAATACCTACTCGATGCCAGTGGTTTTGGCCGTGTATTACCCAGATTACTCAATCTGGAAAAGCCCTCTAATTTAGCCAACCGCAGCGCAGTATTCACCCATATTCAGGATAATATTGGTGATAAAGAGGTCGATGGTAAGCCTTTCGATCGCAATAAGATCCTTGTGAGCGTTCACCCTAAAAACAGAGATATCTGGTACTGGTTAATTCCCCTCAGTGAAGGCAAGTGCTCACTCGGCGTAGTGGGAGAGCCTCACCTGCTTAGTGGTCTGGAAGATAACTTAGAAGAGATGCTGTTGGATATGGTCAAACAGGAGCCCGGTCTAAACCAGCTACTGTCCGATGCAGAAGTACTTAGGGAGTGCGCCCTGCTAAAGGGATACTCCGCTAACGTCAGCACACTAGCAACCGATAAGTTCGCTCTACTGGGTAATGCAGGTGAGTTTCTTGACCCCGTTTTCTCCTCTGGCGTAACCATTGCGATGCAATCAGCTTCAATGGCGGTTAAATGTATCGCCAGACAACTCAATGGTACTCCAGTTAACTGGGAGCAAGAGTACAGTATCCCACTAATGCGAGGTGTAGATACGTTCCGCACTTATGTTGAAGCTTGGTATGATGGACGCTTTCAAGATGTGATCTTCTATGATGATCCCGACAATAAGATTAAGCAGATGATCTGCTCTATCTTGGCAGGTTACGCATGGGATGAGAGCAATCCCTTTGTAAATGACTCAAGAAAACGCTTAAACCTGATAGTAGAGCTATGTAAATAAATCAGTTTACGCTAAATGGGATGGTGGCTATGAACGGAATAGATAAGGGACAAAAAAATAGCAAGAGTCATGGGCTAATCATGTTGGCTCTGCTACTTGTGCTGTCTCTATCTGCCTGTAGTCAGATGTTGATGAGGCAGACCTGTGCCAGTTTAGCTATCACAAAGAGCGACTGCCTGGCCCCTTTACCAATATCAAATAAGCCAGAGACGGTAGAGTCTTTAGCCAATAAAAATACTAAAGAAAATAAGGACACAGAGAGCGAGTTATGATGAGCAAAACACGTCAGCGACGCATAAGATGGTCATACCTAATCTCACTCATCTTAATCCTATTTACCACGGCATGTAGCCATACTCTACAGAGACAGACCTGCGTCGCCTTGGCCAATGAAGTCAACTACTGCTTAGCGCCGATTCCAGCCAATAGCCAGATACACTCTCTCACTCAGCAGGTATCAATTGGCGTCGATGAAGAGCACCATGAGCTATTAACTCAGCTTGAGCTAGATAAACAGCAACTCACTCTAGTGGGCTTAGCGCCCTTAGGACAGGCCCTATTTACCTTAGTCTTCGATGGCAACACCCTGAGCAGCCAACAAAGCATGCTATTAGGTGATGAATTTAAAGCGGAATATCTGCTTGCGCTCATTCAATTAGCTTACTGGCCAACGGAGGACGTAAATTCATATTTACAGGGAGCAAGCCTAGTTAGCCAAGCCTGTGATGCAGCCAGATGTCGAACCATATATGCTAGCCAAAATGAGGAGATAATAGAGATAAGCTACGATCAAATCGATCCATGGAGAGCGGTGATAGAGCTTGCGATACCACAGGCAAAATTTAAACTCAAAATAACCCCAATTTAATTTCGTTATCGGCATTCCCAGCCATAACGACCGACGTTTGATGAAGATATAATGACAAAAATAGCTATCTCACACATGGGGTTATGTACTCCCTTAGGTCAGGATCAGAAACAGGTTCTCACGCGCTTAATCCAAGGAGATACTGGCGCTATGCTCCATCGGGACAACTTGATCCCCGAATCCAACACCTTAGTAGGAGAGGTCAGCGAACCACTTCCTCAAATTCCTGCCTCACTATCAAAATTTGAGTCCCGTAATAACCAACTCCTGCTCAGTGCTGCCAAGCAAATAACCGGTGCGGTCATGCAAGCTTGCAAGCAATATGGCCCACAACGTATCGGCATAGTATTGGGCACCAGCACCTCGGGTATCGCCACAGGTGAGGATGCATTAGCCCATAATGCCAAACACAACTCATTTCCTGACGGTTATCACTACTCCCAACAGGAACTAGGCAACAGCAGTGACTTTTTAAAGGCTTTATTTAATATCTCTGGCCCCTGTTACACTGTATCGACCGCGTGTTCCTCAAGCGCAAAAGTATTCTCCAGTGCCAGACGCCTATTAGAAGCAGACCTGTGTGATATGGTCATTGTTGGCGGCAGCGATAGCCTGTGCAAACTAACCCTTAACGGTTTTAACTCACTTGAGTCAGTCTCTAAAGGGCACTGCCAACCCTTTAGTGCCAACCGAGATGGGATCAATATCGGTGAAGGAGCGGCCCTGTTTACCTTAGAGCGAGGAGAAGCAGAAATTATGCTCGCAGGTATTGGTGAGTCCAGTGATGCACACCATATCTCAGCGCCTCACCCTGAAGGTCGTGGGGCAGTTTCAGCCATCAAGGCGGCATTAGATGATGCACAGATCCCGCCACAAAAGATCAGCTACATTAACCTACACGGCACTGCGACCCGTAAAAATGACGCTATGGAGAGCCGTGCACTAACCCAAGTTTTTGGCGAACAGACTCCTCCTTGCAGCTCAACTAAACCCTTAGTCGGCCACACTTTAGGAGCTGCTGGCGCAATCGAAGCTGCTTTTTGTTATCTCCTGCTCTCATCACTCAATACCGAGCAGCGTCTGCCGCCGCAGATCTGGGATCAAGACTCAGATCTTGATGACCCTAGTCTGCCATTAGTGAACAAGAACCAAACTGCTGAGCTTCACTATTTAATGAGTAATTCATTCGCCTTTGGCGGCAGTAATGCCAGCCTAATTTTCTGCCGTGGTAAGGATTCAAAATGAGCCAGGAAATAGAACTACAAACATTTGAGCTACCCACTCCCCTGTCTCAACTGTCTGTCGCAGAAGTCGTGCCCCACAGGGCGCCGATGATCCTTATCGATGAGCTTGTTGCCCATGAGGCAGACAGCCTAATCACTCAAACAAACATCACCACCGATAGTCCCTATTTCGACGAAACACTCAACGCAGTGCCCAACTATGTGGGCATCGAGTACATGGCCCAGAGCGTGGCAGCACTCGCCGGAGTTGAAGCCAAAAAACGTGGTGATATTATACGGGTAGGCTTTCTGCTCGGCAGTCGAAAGCTCAAGATGCATATACCTAACTATCAACTGGGTGAAAGCTACCGCACCCATGTCAGTCGCCTTTATCAAGAGGAGTCTGGACTCGCGGTTTTCGATTGTCAGATTTTCCACCATGACACTTTAGTGGCCGAAGCCAATGTTAACGTGTTCCAGCCTCAGGACACCCAAACCTATATTTCAGAGAGCCAAGGATAGAGAGATGAATAAAAGAGTACTAATAACTGGCTCGAGTCGCGGTATTGGCAAAGCTATCGCCCTGCAACTGGCAGAAGCCGGATTTGATATCGCCCTGCATTTTCACAGTAACAAAGTTGCCGCAGAGCAAACAAGAGAGGAGCTCAATAGCTTAGGAGTTAAGGTCTCTTTTCTGCAGTTTGATATCGCCGATCGTGAGGGAGTTAAAGCCGCCATCGACAGTGATATCGCTCAGTACGGTGCTTACTATGGTGTGGTTCTTAACGCTGGCATCAACTGCGACACCGCCTTCCCAGCGATGACGGAAGATGAGTGGGACAGCGTTGTACACACTAACTTAGATGGTTTTTATAACGTTATTCATCCAACGGTTATGCCGATGATCCAGACTCGCACTGGCGGACGGATAATCACCATGGCCTCTGTATCGGGTATTGCTGGTAATCGTGGTCAGGTCAATTACAGCGCCTCAAAGGCGGGGATTATTGGCGCAACAAAAGCCCTATCTTTGGAGCTTGCTAAGCGTAAAATCACCGTTAACTGTATTGCGCCAGGCTTGATCGAAACCGATATGGTCGCTGACATTCCTAAAGATATGGTCAAAGAGCTAGTACCAATGCGACGTATGGGTAAACCATCAGAGATAGCAGGACTCGCTAAATTTTTAATGTCGGAAGACGCTGCCTATATCACCCGTCAGGTGATCTCTGTCAATGGCGGCATGATCTAATGAAGCAAGCATTAAGGTTTTTACATAAAGAGGTAACCCTATGAGCAGACGTGTCGTGATCACCGGATTTGGCGGGATCTCATGCTTAGGTGACAATTGGGAGTCGATGGCAAGCAGCCTAAAAGCCCAGAAAAACTTTGTTGTAACTATGGACGAGTGGGATAAGTTTGACGGCTTAAACACTCGACTCGCCGCCCCTGTCACCGACTTTGAAAAGCCTGCTCATTACTCGCGAAAGAAGATCCGCTCTATGGGTCGTGTCTCTCTAATGGCCACCCGCGCCAGCGAACTTGCCCTAATCGATGCAAACCTACTAGACAGCCCAGTTGTTACCTCGGGCGCCATGGGGGTAGCCTACGGCTCCTCCACTGGTAGTACTGATCCCCTTATCGCCTTTGGCGATATGCTCAAAGAGGGGGATATGTCAGGTGTGACCGCCACTAGCTATATCCGCATGATGGCACACACTACCGCGGTCAATGTCGGTGTATTCTTCGGCCTCAAGGGACGAGTTCACACCACCAGCAGTGCCTGTACATCCGGCAGCCAAGGGATAGGCTATGCCTATGAAGCGATTAAATATGGCCAGCAGGACCTGATGCTTGCTGGCGGGGGTGAAGAGTTATGTCCCACAGAAGCAGTAGTATTCGACACGCTTTTTGCCACAAGTACCAAAAATGAAACTCCTGAATTAACACCTCGCCCTTTCGACAAAAACCGTGATGGTTTAGTCATAGGTGAAGGAGCCTGCACTTTAGTGCTTGAGGAGCTTGAACACGCGACGGCCCGCGGCGCTAAGATCTACGCAGAGATAGTTGGATTTGGGACAAACTCAGATGGACTACATGTAACCCAGCCTAATTCAGCAACGATGGAGATAGCCATCAGACATGCACTCAAAGATGCAGGCTTGCCGCCAGAGTCCATCGGCTATGTTAATGCTCACGGCACAGCAACGGATCGTGGCGATATCGCTGAAACACAAGCCACTAACGCAGTCTTCGGCCCTACTATGCCTATCTCGTCACTGAAAAGTTACACCGGCCACACCTTAGGCGCTTGCGGAGCACTCGAAGCATGGTGCTCTGTTGAGATGATGAATGCAGGTTGGTTTGCCCCTAGCCTAAACTTAACCGACATCGATCCTGAATGTGGTGAGCTCGACTACATCAAAGGTGAGATCCGCCATATCGAAACCAACTATGTGATGAGTAATAACTTTGCCTTTGGTGGCATTAATACCTCGCTTATCTTTAAGCGCTGGAGCTAAAAACAAAATGTGATCGTTATTTTTTAACCAGACGTATAGCGCAATGCAACCTAAATTATAAAGGAACATGCTATGCAACGTCTGTTTTCAAGTTTCGTTCTTACCGGTTTACTCACCCTTGTAGGGTGTAGTAGTGACGACAATAATACTGTGCCGGCTCCGGTTGATGTGTCACAAATTCGTGTAATTCATGCGAGTGCCGATGCGCCAATGGTAAACATAACCGCCAACAATCAGACACTACTTTCTGATGTCGATTATGCTATCTCTTCAGGTCTACTTAGCATCAACTCCGATAACTATGAAATCACAGTTGATGCTCAATTGCCTAATGGAGAAACAACAACAGTATTAACCACAGATCTAGTGGCAGAAAAAGATATCGAATATACCGCAGTGGCCATTGGAAATGTCGCAGGGGAATCACTAGATTTAGCATTAATTGCCAATGCTACGAGTGACATTGCTACTGGATACACCCGCGTTCAAGTACTCCACGGTGCTGTAGCCGTTGGCATGGTTGATATCTATGTAACCGAAGTCAATGCCGATATCAGCAATATGGCTCCTACACTATCAGTTGATTACATGGCAAACACTGATCAGTTGGAGATACTCGCTGGCAAGTACCAAATTCGAATTACTGCCGAGGGCCAAAAAGAAGTTGTTTACAACTCAGGAGATGTAACTCTAGAGGCTGAAACCGATTACTTACTCACTGCAATAACTAACGTCTGGAGTGGAGACTCACCAGTAGCACTGCTTGCCGCACTACCTGACGCACAAGTATTAATACAGGACAAAGATGCTGGAACCAACCTACGTGTCATTCATGCCGTCGCCGATGCGCCTGCCGTTGATGTATTCCTCGATGGCAACACAACACCTGCTGTAGATATGCTCTCTTTCAAACAAGCCACCGGATTTTTGAATGTGCCAGAGGGGGCTCACACTGTAACGGTCGCGGCAGATGCTGACAATTCAGTCGTGGTTATTAATGCCGCAGAGGTCGAATTAGAACAGGGAAGAAGTCACTCAGTATTTGCTGTCGGCTCCTTAACAGATTCAGACATCTCACCGTTAGTGGTAGTCGAAAATCCACGTCGAATCGCCACAGCAGCAAAACTCAATGTCACCCACACGTCATATTCTGCAGGAAACGTTGATATCTATTTAACTGCTACCAATGACATAAGTGATGCAACACCAGCGTTAAGTGACGTGCCTTTTAAAGCAACTTCTGGTGCACTATCGATTGCTGCAGGTGACTACGTAGTTAGTGTCACGCCGCACGATAGCAAAACTGTTGCAATTGGTCCTCTAGCAGTCACCTTAGAGGCAAATGGGGTATACAGTCTTGCAGCCGTAGATAACACCGGAGGCGGAATACCACTAGGTGTAATATTAATGGATGACTTCGTAGATAACTAAATCCCACGAAAAACAAAACGGAATATAGCTTTCAGTTATATTCCGTTTTATACATTAAAAACTCAAACCTTACTGGTAGGCAAGCTGATAAAACGTCCTTCAAAAATGGCACATTTTTTATCACCGCACCATAACTCAACCATTAACGGTATACGAACCCGTTTACCCCTTTGAAGCGCCGACAAATCAGCATCAGGCCACTCTGTTTTCGCCACAGGGTTAACATCAATCGGAGCTAAATAACGTATTTGCCCCTCGGCTAACACGATATCTCCCTCCACTTTGGCTAAACTCTGCTGCAACCACACCATGCCCCAGCCAGTGAGTGTCGCTAACGTGTAGATACTGCCAGCAAACATGGTTTTGTGAAGGTTGATATTTGGGGCTAATGGCGCAGATACAGCCAATGACTCGCCATCAAACGCAACAGGGGCTATCTGCATAAACTCGCTAACGGGGATAGTTTTATGCCAGGTATCCGTTAGCTTAGCTAACTGCTGTTCATATTCAATATTGGTAGTGTTTGATTCGATACTCACATCTACACCTGAAGATTAAATGTCACAGGCCCATCATTAACTAGACTCACCTGCATATCGGCGGCAAACTCACCGGTTTGAGTCGTCACACCTTTAGCTTTACAAAACTCAACAAACGCATCATATAAAGTTTTAGCCTGATCCGGCGTACCCGCACCAGAAAAGCTAGGCCTGAGTCCACGTCCCGTGTCGGCGGCTAGAGTAAACTGAGAAACCACTAACAGTGAGCCACCTGCCTGCTCTAGGTTAAGGTTCATCTTGCCGTTCTCATCACTAAAAACACGATAACTCATCACCTTAGTGGCCAACTTCTCCATCTTAGCCAAGTCATCCTCACGCTCAACACCGAGTAGAACCAGTAGACCTTTGTCGATTGCACCGATAGTGACACCATCGACATCCACTTTAGCCTGGGAAACACGTTGAATCAGGGCTATCACCTTACTCACTCTCCGATAAAATAATGATTTGAATGAAAAAGCGAAGACGCACGCTTTGCTTACGGATAACGGAACGCTCGCAAGCTCACTCACGGAAAAACAACTTTCCCATCTTTTCCGTAAGCGCAGCATTCCGTAAGTGACATAGTCACGCCTGTCAGGCCTCTCGGCTTGTACCGTCTTAGCCTTTTCTAGGACCTGCCTTCCATGCTTTTCCTAGAACCTAGAACCTTTGCTAGCTTTTCCTAGGCTCTTTTTAAATCCCCTGCATCACAGGAATGGGTTTAATCATCTTTTCCGCGCCTTTAGGTAATGAGTGACCTACTTGACGCAAACCTTCATCTGTCCACAACATAAATCTGCGGATCTCTTCGAGCTCAATAGTATCAACAAAGGTTGCAGCGCCCTGTACCTGAATCACCGCACCATTTTCACGCAGGGTAAATTTCGCAAAATTAAGCTTATGGTTGAGTGTACCGATAAGCACTAATAGATCTTTACTGCCCACCAGCTTAGGGTGTACGGCATAGAAACGATTCATCAAGATGCGGTCGATCCCATTAGGGTTAATGCTAGGTTGAAGTAAAAATTGGTTATCATCAAACAGTACAGCAACGCGATCTGAGCCAGCCATCTTGGCCAGATAATTTTTCTGAATAAGGGCTTCATAGAGTTTTTTAGTGGCATCACTGTTACTCATATCCCCCAAAGTCACCTGCTCAGGAGCCATACTCGCCTTAGGCGTTTCGTCACTATTTTCGGTCGCAGCACAAGCGCAAAGAGAGGTAAGAAATCCTGCGATAATGAGTTTTTTCATTGTATCTATTTTCCTTCTATATTACGTATCCGTTACGCTACCTGCCATCTTCCTTACGGCACAGACGACTTCATCAAACATCTTATCATTGGCTAAAGCGTGGTACCCGCCTTTAATCACCGAATAGGTTATCATTTTCTGACCATATTGAGAGATAAACTTCTCACCGATCATCGTTGGACAGACCCAATCCATTTCTCCCTGTAGTATCATGGTATTAGCTTTGATTTTACCCGCCACATCACGCATCAATCGATAGGAATTGAAGTACTGATTACCAGCAAAATGTAACTCGATTCTGGCTAAGCTTTTACCAAAGGAGAGACTCGCTTCAGATGGCTGGAATCCCGGCAGAGATAAGCTTAACTCCCAGATTAACCAACTATTGATATAGTCATTGTGGATCTCGATTTTCGGATTATTAAAGCCATCTTGATAATCACTAAACAGGGTCTGTAGTGAGCGTGTATAGGCTTGGTGGGAGGTAAATGCGAGGTACTCTTGAGGGAAAAGGGTCGATGCTCCATCAGGGCCATATAACCAACGAACTCCCTCGTCACTTGGCACAAATAACCCCCAAAATACTTGTGAGATCACTCTATCAGGAAATAGACCACTGTAGATAAAACCTAAGGTTGCACCATATGAGCCACCGACGACACACCAGCTTTCGATATTGAGCCTAAGGCGCACCGCTTCAATATCTCTTAGTAAGCACTGCAGATCATTGTGCCTCAACTCCCCTTTAGGTTTAGAACGACCAGCACCGCGCTGATCTAACATCAAGATGCGAAAACTGTCCCTATCAAATAGTTTCAGCTCCTCACCTGCACAGCCGCCACCTGGACCTCCATGTAGGTACAGCAAGGGAATACCATTTGGATTGCCATACTGAGCTAGGTGGAGCACATGTCCGTCACCAACATCTATCCAATCTCTACGAAGAAACGCGGGAAGCGCTTGGCTCATTTAACTCGGCTCTCCTTTATCGACTCCTCTACTGGCTTCAACGACGGCTCTTGTGATTGCTCTTGTGATTGTTCTTGTGGCAGCTCAGAGATAGAAAAGCTCACATCAGGCACCTGACTCACAACCTCTTTTTCACCGTTTTTATCTTCAACTGCCGACTGCTTTTTATCTAAATACTCAGGCATAGCCGCGGTGATCACCGCCCCAAGCAACACGATCATCCAGGAGAGGTAGACCCACAAGAACAGAATTGGAATGGTTGCTAACGCGCCATAGATAGCTTCATAAGTGGGGAATTTTGTCAGATACAGTGCAAACCCCTTCTTGCCAAACTCAAACATCAAGGCTGCAACGATGGCTCCCAACAGCGCATGGAAAAATTTAACCTTAGTGTTAGGCACCACCATGTAGATCAACAGGAAAGTCGCCACCGAAAACAGCATAGGCAGCCTTTCAACAAGCAAGGGCACCACACCTGAGAGGTCTGAGCCATTAAAAACTTTAAGTGATACCACATAGGAGGTCGCCACTAAGCTTGCTCCCATCAACACTGGCCCTAATGTCAGTACCATCCAATACATGGAAAATGAGATCACCATGGAGCGCTTCTCTTTGGTGTGCCATATGCTATTAAGTGACTTGTCGATACTGGAGATCAGCATGATCGCAACCACCATCAGGGCTGCAATACCAACGGCAGTCCCCTTGGATGCGTTGTCGACAAACTCATTGATATAAACCTGAACACTATCACCAGCCGAAGGGATGAAGTTATTATAGATAAAATCCTCGATCTGGCCTCGGATCCCTTGGAAAACAGGGAAAGCAGAAAGCATCGACATGGTCACTGCAACCATAGGCACCAAAGAGAGTAAACTCACATACGCCAGATGGCCTGCGCGAATATTAATCTGATCTTCCGCTAATCGTTGCTTTAGATGTATCATGAAGTGCCAGATACTTAGCATTAAAGTTTGAAATTGAGTCAAATTGATCTTTTTTTTCACAGCGCTCTCGATTCGATAATTAGAGTGTTGGCGTTGAATGCTTATATTCGTACAATAAAGCTTATAACCTAAGATTTACAAGTGTAAGGAATAAATAGATGTCACAACAAGGATCTGCAGGCAATGTGATTGCCGCAATCGCTAGTTTTTTCTTTGTAGGGCTAGGACAGTTAGTCCAAGGCCGCATACTGGCTGCAATTATTTTTTGTCTAACCACCTATGCTGCATACGGTATTGCCACTTTCACTTTTGGCCTATTTTTAATCATCGCGTTACCTTTACACCTATGGTGTATTATCGATGCTGCTAGATATAAGGCTGACTAACTAACCTATACCCAAGCTACCTCTCGATGCTGAATCCTGCACCTTGAAGCAGTTTGGATATATACTTAATCGGTTTACATGGGCATAAACAAGGACACCCTACCTGATGAAAAAACATATTTTAATGGCCATCGTTTCCACCAGCCTTCTGTTAAGCGGCTGTCAAAGTGCCTACTATGGGGCTATGGAAAAAGTGGGTTACCACAAGCGCGATATTATGGTCGACAGAGTCACTGACGCTAAAGAGTCTCAAGAGGAAGCACAGGAGCAGTTCAGCTCAGCTTTAGAGGAGATGCAGGCACTATTGAATCACGATGGTGGTGACTTAGAAAAAGCCTACAACAAGGCGAAAGATGAATATGAATCATCACAGGATGCGGCCGATGATGTTAGTAACCGTATTGAAAAAGTAGAAGATGTCGCCGATGCCCTATTCGATGAGTGGCAAACAGAGATAGGCGAGATAAGTAAAGCCAGCCTACGCCGCAACAGTGAATCTAAGCTTCGTGAAACTAAACGCTCCTATGAGCAGTTAGTCCGCACCATGAAGCGTGCAGAAGGCAAGATGGCGCCAGTGTTAACAGCCATGAAAGACAATATGCTCTACCTAAAGCACAACCTCAATGCTCAAGCCATAGGCGCAATTAAAGGCGAATTTGCCAGCCTACAAACCGATATTACAGGCTTAATCAAAGAGATGAATAAATCTATCGATGAGTCGACTAAGTTTATTGCTTCTATAGAGGGTAAGTAACTCACCTCAATTTATGCCAAAGGCCCTTTTAAAGGGCCTTTTTCTTTCTCGCCTCACCTCAAAAAAATAAACCCTTCCAATTGTTATAAATTTGTAACAATATTGACACTAATCAAGGATAGATTGTGTGTATGGTTTAAGGATCTGATACTGGTTATGGAAAACCCCATAAAGTTTAAATGGTTGCATCTACTGTGCTCGTTAGCAGTCTTAGTATCCTTGCTGACAGGTTTTAGAATTCATCTATTAAACGGCTATGACACATTATTCCTGTTATCTCCTATCCTCCCTCAAGGGCAACTTCACAACTGGCATCTCTTAGCCGGTATCTCAATCGCCCTATTAATCCCGCTCTATCTCATTTTTGGCCGCACACATGCGAACGGTAGACGTTCACGAGCTGGACGCTACCATCGAAATGTTCACCGTTTAGCTTACCTATTCATTCCAGCGACCCTTATTACAGGGAGCATGCTTTGGTTAGGAGAGAGTGATTTAACATGGCGGCAATGGCATTTTTACTCTGTCCTAGGCTTACTCATCTACATCCTATTACATGGCTACATCTACTTTCTTCAACTAGGTAAAACACTTCTCTCTGCACTTTTTTCCCGCCAAATGCTCACTTTGAACGCCAGCCTCTTTATCGCCCTATTTGGTTTAGCTGTTACCGCTATCTGGGCATTAACAAGTAACTTAGCTCCCCACAAACTGACAGCTTTGAACATTAATCCCCAAACCCATATAGATATTGATGGGAAAGCCCTTGAACCTTTCTGGAAACAAGCCCCAAAAATTACCCTTATCACAGACGGGGGAGCAAACTTTGTCGATGGCCAAACACCTGTCAGCATTCAAGTTGCAGCAAATGAAACAGAGTCCTATTTTCTTTTCCGTTGGCGCGATACAACTCACAGCCTAGAGCATCTTCCTTTAGAGAAGCAGCAGAGTCGATGGTGGGTACTACAACAAGGTTTCCATCGATTTGATGAACAAAAATTCTATGAAGATAAGTTTGCAGTCATGTTGTCTTCAAGCTGCGGTCAAGGAGGAGATGGAACCGTTCATCTAGGACCAAAACCATTAGCGGACAAACCGGCAAACTGGCATGGAAAGGGCTATCACGCCAGCACCGATGGACGCGTGCGTGATATCTGGCACTGGAAGGCGGTAAGAACAAATGACATGTTCCAAGCCGATGATAACGCGTTTACCCCTCCTTTAGCCTCCCGCTCAGGAGAGAGGCGCTATACAGCAGGTTATCATGCTGATGGTAAAGAGAGTGGCGCTTATGTCGCCAATTGGAGCTGGTACTCAAAACAGTCTGTAGAACCAAAGCGGCTTCCCCTTCATGAAAACACCAGTAAGCACCTCTTAGCTTGGTTTGACTCAGAACCTTACCAAGCCAATAAAGATAACTACCCAGAGGGTGCACGGTTACCCTCTACTCTCTATCGCTCTAACCGCTTTGAGGGCGATAGAGCTGATGTCAGAGCGAGAGCTGTGTGGCATCAAGGGTTCTGGACCCTAGAGCTTGCACGTAAACATGACACAGGCTCAGAACTTGACGTTAAACTCACAACAGGTACCTGTGTATGGGTAGCTGCATTTGATTCAGCACAAATCGCCCACACACGTCATCAACGCCCCATAAAACTGAATTACCTATCACGATGAAATTCAAGAGAGGAGCGTACAGGCGCTTTACCTTAAGCCTATTACTATTAACGCTACTACTTAGCGGTCTAATGCTACTGCAAACCGAGCCTGCCAACTCCAGCATCGATGAGAGATTAATTAAGCTCTCGGCTCAAGGAGAAACACTTGCCCCTTGGCAAGGGCCATGGGCTTGTATTCACGACACCCTTACCGGTTTACTTTGGGAAAACAAAACCAATAACGAATCGATACATGACGGTTACTGGAGCTACTCCTGGTTTAATGAGGGCAAGGGCCAAACCAATAGTGGAGATTGTTATTTTGAAGCCCAGCGATGCGACACCCAAGACTTAATCAGACGCACAAATGAGGAGAAATTATGTGGGATCACAGGGTGGCGGCTTCCAACCAAAGCTGAGCTCAGTAGTTTACTTGAGCAACAAGACCGCCCCCAAGCTCCTCAACTACGAACCGATTTCTTTCAGCAGATCAAAGCTGGAGATTACTGGAGTGCTCAAGGATCAATGCCACTAGAGGGTCATTATCAGCACTTAGGCCAAGGAGCCAGCGCCATCAATTTTTACCAAGGGCGATTTCATAACCTTCCCTATCGCAATGCCGCATTTGCCATTTTGGTCACAGATAAGTGGCCAAAATCGCAATATACCGCGGGAGTGACCTCTCGCACTGTTAGCAAGCCAAAATAGGAAAATAATAATGAAAATACTCACCCTGAGTATCCTTTTGGGTTTGTCTGTAACGGCTCTACAAGCCAATGCAGGCAGCCAATATCACCGTCTCATATGGGACTCCACCCCTCAATCAGAAGCAACAATAGGTTTCACACCATCAGGAAGTAGCAATCACTACCTTAAATATGGATTCTCAACTAACGAGCAAAACTGGACAACGAAAGCAGTCACAAGCAGTAAAACATTCGATGGCAGCTTGCAGAGCCAGTTTATCAAACTTACAGGGCTCACAAGTGACAGCGCTGTCTACTATCGGATCTGTGATGATGCTGGATGTGGTGAGCGCTTATGGTTTAAAACAGCCCCCACTACTAGCACACCTTTTACGGCGATTGCAGGCGGAGATACCCGTACCGGTTGGACAAACCGTCAAAATGGCAATCGACTAGTAGCTAAGATCCGTCCGCTGTTTATCATGCACGGTGGCGACTACACCAATGCCAACAGCGCATCTGAGATGAAAAGTTATTTAGCCGATTGGCAACTCACCTTTTCCGATGACACCATTGATGGAGTTGGCTACAAGCGAATCTACCCGTTTATCCCAACTCACGGTAACCATGAGGACGATAATTTTAAGACGCTTTGTGAAGTATTTGGTGCAGATTACGACAGTAATGGTGTTTGTGACGCAAAAGATACCTATGGCGCAGTCAATATCTCTCCACTGCTTAGGGTCTATACACTCAACAGCCAATTTCAAAATAGTGGTTGGTCGAGCTACGCCAGTACGATGAATAGCTGGCTATCTCAAGATCTCACCTCTCAAGGCTCCTCAGTTAAATGGCGCGTCGCTCAATACCATAAACCTATGTACCCCCACTACTCAGGAAAGTCAGATAACCTGACACTGGTTAACTGGTGGTCAAGTTTGTTTTATAACAAGAAGATGAATTTGGTTGTGGAATCAGATACCCATATCAACAAGGTCACTGAAGCACTTGAGCCCAATGGCTCGAACTTTAACGCCACCACTAATGGTGGAACGGTTTATGTAGGTGAAGGCAGTTGGGGAGCACCAGCTCGTTCAGCCAACGATCCTAAATCTTGGACCATAGATCTTGCCAGTATTCAGCAATTCAAAGTCTTCAGTGTGACCGCTGAAAAACTCTCGGTGCGCACCGCACAGTTTAGCGCCAGTGCTTCGACCTTAAGTCGAAGCCAGCGTGCAGCCGATCCCTTAGCACTACCGAGCAATGTTGATTGGTGGGTAGCCAATAGCATAGGTGAAGAGCTCAAACTGATAAGAGCGTCTAACCAACTTACCGTCATTGACAGTGGTGGAACCGATCCCGTCGACCCACCAGCAGGGGGAGTCTTAGAAAAAGGCGTTGCGCGTACAAACCTCGCTGCCGCTAAAGGGGCTTCGCTCAATTTTTCTTTTGATGCACCGGCTAATGCTGAAAACCTCAGCTTCACGATGGCAGGAGGCACAGGTGATGCAGATCTATACGTGCGATTTCGCAGCTTACCAACGGGCTCAAGCTACGACTGCCGCCCCTATAAAAATGGCAATAATGAAAGTTGCAGCTTTGCCACGCCACAGGTTGGAACTTACTATGTCATGCTAACAGGATACAGCAGCTTCTCTGGCGTCAGCTTAACTGCAGACCACACCAATACTGGCACTACACCACCAGCCGGTGGTGGAGACAGCTTCGGCAACCTCAGTGCCAGTAAAGGCAACTGGTATCGCAATGAGATCACCCTACCAGCGGGGGCAAGTAAACTCACCGTCGCTATCACCGGTGGCAGTGGCGATGCCGATCTCTACCTTCGACATGGCGCAGCACCAAGTAGCAGTACATATGATTGCCGTCCATACAAAAACGGTAATACTGAAGAGTGTGTCATCGATAACCCCCAATCTGGAGCTTGGCATATAGGCCTTTACGGCTATGCTAGCTTCTCAGGTGTCACCATGAGTTATCAATACCAGTAAGCGTTATCACCTCTAAGAAGCCATAAATACTCAGTTATTTATGGCTTCTTATTTAAAAACAACACACTTACTTTAGGTTGTGCTAAATAAAATAGACAATACAGTAAACTTAAGTGTGATCTTTAAGTAACCGTAGTAACATAAGCGTTACACACTACCATTTAAGAAGTGATGAGCTAGCCTCTAAAATGAAATTTAAACTCTTCTCTATCCTCCTCATTCTCGCTATCTTTTTTGGCGTTATTATCTCTTCTGATCACAAACAGAAGCCAAACTTCTATAAAGTAGACATTCAGGAGCGGGCACAGATAGAGAAGATCTACGCGCTGATGAATGAGCAGAAATACGATCTTGCCCTGCCCTTGATTGAGATAAGCTTACCCAAACTGCTCGCTAAGCAGTCCAACGATGGCTCTATGATTGCCTGGCTCTATGATATGAAAGCCCATGTGATGGCTTCTCGCTATCACTTCCACTACGCTATTGAAGCCATCACTAAAGCTAATCAACATAAAAGCGATCTGCGTTATCGTAAATTAAGGGAGGAATGGTTAGAAGAGATAGACGCTATGCAAGGGGAAAGGCAGTTAAGGACAAGCTATATCAGTGGCCGTAATGCTGGGTTATCTCAATCTCTCACCAATGATATCCATATCGCTTATATCTATATTGATGACAACCGCAGCAGTAAATGGTCTGGAAAACAGAGAATTAAAAATCAGGTTTCAGTAGATAAGGTTCTGGATTGGTATAAGCAGCAAGCTAGCCACTACGCCATTGACGAGCTGGATTTCAAGGTGCGCTACTTTGTTGTAAATAGCCCAAAAGGAGTCGGTAAAGAGTGGCTTAGAGACCCTGCAGCCTTTCGGCAAATCCTCAACAACCTGTTCAAACGCCTCTCCTTTCGAGGCATTGGCGAGTTTATTTAAGATATCAAAGGGGAGAATAAAAACAGCCAAGTCGCCATCGTCTTTCACTCCAATTATGACGGTCGCTCTTTTGCGATGAGCTGCCCTGCAGGCAGCCGACTTTATCAATGCCAATATGAATATGTGATGTTAACTGAGAATATCAACAATACCAGACTTGGCTGGGCCCGACCTCAAGTACAAGCCCATGAAGTATTACACCTCTTTGGCGCCAAAGATCTCTATAACATCGCTGAGTCTAAAGATTACGCTGTCACCGATATCATGAACTACTACAGCAGAGACATAAAATACGCCACCATTGACCCCATTTCAGCATGGGCCATCGGCTGGCACAAACAACCTTCAACCCCATTCAACATTGAGAAATAATATGGAAATCACCTCCCTAGAGCAGAACGTCATCTTTATGCTAATTAACTTAGGCTACGCTGTATTAAGCCTATTTATTAGCGTTATCGCACTGGTCGTTATCGACCGCTTTATCTTCAAAGATGTCGACTTTATTCAAGAGATCAAGAACGGCAATATCGCCGTCGCCATCTTCCAATCTGTGATCTTGTTATTCATTGGTGTGGTGGTGTCATCAGCAATGAGTTGAAGCTAGCCTTCAAATGAAGGCTAGTTACATTTTTATATATTAATTTTTATCTGAGTTGGTATTTGGTTACGTTGTTGAAGGTCATACCTTCATTGTGATCTATCGCCTCCAGCGGGGAATGTGTAGCTACTTCTGCGAGACGCTGTGAATATATCCCTATACGCTCTACGACTTCATCCCTGAAGTCGAAGCTCGCAGCCGCACCTACACTTGGTAATTTTTTCTTCGATTTAGCTTTACTAGGTAGGAAAACACAACTGATTTTTGTCCCAAAACTTGCTAGCCTTCGAATGAAGGCTGATTACATTTCTTGATCAATATTCAGTTGTTTTGTTATTTGGTGGTGTGTTTGAAGATCGTACCTTCATGGTTACCTATCGCTTGCAGCGTACTTATGTGTAAGTAATCTCTCGGTACGCTGTAAACCCATCCTTGGGCGCTCTGCGATTTCATCCTTGAAATCGAAGTCCTCGAGCTCACTTACACCAGTTCATGAGTCTCTTCGATTTGGCTTTATCTCTTTATGCATTAGTGTCAGTAATTTACCCTATGCAGCACTGACCTCTTTGTAATACTTTTTCTCATCAGTCGGAAAGGTATGGGTTCCGTCTAGCTAGCGACAACCTTTTAGTTAACCAGTGCTTGTATTTTATACAGTAGTATTGGTTTTGTGCGGTTTATCTCTAAGTTTTGCGCAATCAGTTCACGGTTTGCTATTGAGTGAAAAGATAAAGAGGCGTAAATTCAGTTGGATGAAAGCGTGCGAGCTTGAGTTGCTGAGATAGCAGGAAAGCAAAGTGTGCGACTAAGTTTTGTCCTAGAGTGTATTGGATACAATTTAGCTATGCATGTCTCAATACGTTGTATTAATGAGGTATATAGTGTTGATGCCCGTGCACGCTTTCCCAAGAGAACTTGGCAAAACGCGCAAGCCGTATATACAAATGTTATATCTCAAGTTGCATACTTATAATTACATGATAAAATTGATTTTTTTCGATGACAGGTGCCTAAATTGAATATTGAAGTGCCGGATGAACTGATTCAAAAGGGGATAAGTTACCTCTTAGAAAGTCCAGTTCTGTTCGGTTTAACAGTGTTATGTGGCGTGAGTGGGCATCTCATATTTTTTATGATATTTACCTATTTTAGTGACCAAGATGCCACAAAAACTTATCTAAATACCATGTTGGGTAAAATCTCGCTTGGTGCGCTCCTCTATGCCGTGGTCGCACTACCGATCTATATAGTTGAATATGGCTCAATGAGCATTGAGTACACCAAACTCATGGCGATTGTCCCATCAGCAATTATCATTGGTCTTTTTCTTCAAGCTGGTTTTTTTGGTGTCTTTATATATAGAAAAGGGAGTGCTAGCGCATGAGTAGTGCAAAAGTCATTAACGTAGTTAGTGGTAAAGGTGGTACGGGAAAAACGCTCCTTACAGCAGTGCTAGCTGATATCCTTGGGAATGAGGGTTACTCTGTTTTAGTTGTTGATCTTGATGTTTTTGTTCGAGGTTTAACCTCACTGTTATATTTTCATAGAAAAGAGACAATTCAGTTAACTCAAGAAGACAAAATGTCGGTGGCTGAATATTTCATTGACAAAGGTGATGTAGAGGTTTCTGGGAAATCCAAGTTTTCGAATGAACGTTATCGTTCTTTTGATGTTATTCCATCAGTTACCAGAGTAGATGAAGTCCTAAATTTTAAAGATATCATGCCGGATGACAAGCAAGAAGCTAGAGAAATTATCTCGTCAATGCTAAAGCGTCTTGATAAAGGATATGATTTTATTATATTCGATAGTCGTGCTGGCTATGATGAATTGATTTCTGCTACACACTTTTTATCTGATATTACGTTGTGTATTGAAGAAGAGGATGATATTTCAAAAATAACATCCGATAACTTGGTTAAGCAATTGGAGCAGGACGCTAATGTTCCTATCTTCAGACTAACAAATAAAGCTCGTGGAATAAGATCTGAAAATGACTTGGCATCTCGAGGAATTGACTATTTGGGTAAAGTTCCATTCGATATGGATGTGATGGAAAGCTTCGGTACAGCTTACTTTTGGGATGATATCAGCCGAACATTATACAAGTCAGCCTTAGCTCGTGCATGGAATAACCTGTCGTCCAAACTTCAGCTTAATAAACCGGTGACTGAAAATAGAATTAACCTTATTGGTAGTGAGAGGTTGGAAGAGCGACTTCAGTTTATTAGCTTGAAAGATAGGGTGGTATTCGTTTATAGCTTAATGATTACAATAATTGGCTTATCCTACGGCATATTTGGTGCAAAAGGTTTATCTGTATTTTGGAATGAATTTGGTACTAGTCAGAGTCTCGCATTAGTTATTGGTATATCGGGTGTATTTTCTTCTATGTACCTTTTACTCAAACGGAAACGATAGAGATATAACAAAGCATTTAAGAGTGATTCCCAACGCATGGCATTTTTCATTCCATCGTTGGGTTTCGTGTTTATGGCGCTATGGTTTAGGCTTGGTGGCAGCGTTGCTCACACCTTAATGCGGCGTTAGTTGTTTTAAGAGGAAGTATTGAATGCAGTGGATATCTGCTTATAGTCGTTTGTTTAGTATGTTGGATAAAACAGGCTCACCTGCTTACCATAGTGGCTCAGCCTTCATTAAGGTCGTTCAACAGTTTGACCGTGGCTTGCCAGATTATTCGCTCTACATTGAAGAAAGAAACAGGCTGAAACAGAGTACAACTCGTCGAGATTTTTACTGGGACATTCTCCAAAATCTCGATGAATCAACACGATTCGAAGTGTTTCGTGGCTTTATAGATATTGTCGAGCCACATTGTCCAACTGAAGCTCAAGATCTTCGAGCATATATGTTTGGTAACGGTAACCCTGTTCCCAAGGCTACTATTCCAAACCATCAGTGGAGTTCTGATAAGCTCAATTCGACACTGTCTAAAATTGACAATGCAATAGATACGGCAAACTACAACAATGCAATGACTTTGGCATACACGTGTCTGGAGGGGTTGTATAAATCCTATGTTCAGAAACATGTTCCAGCTAGCAGCAATGTCACTGACTTAATACCGTTGTCCAAGTTGGTTCGAACAGACATTGATTCAAAGCTCTCAGCAGTAGGTAGTTATCCAGTTCAAATGGTGACAAGTATTTCTACACTTACCAGTGCAATTGCAAACTCTAGAAATAGCTTTAGTGATTCACACTTTGATCATGATGCTAATAAATGGCTAGCTATCTATAGTCGAGATTTGGTTAACTCTATTGGACGTTTGTTATTGCATTTTCTGTGAGCCAAACAACTAACAATCAATTCAAGCAGATTCGCAACACTTGGCACTTTTGGTTTGAATCAGCTTTAGTGTCTACGGCAAAATGGTTTAGTTAGGTGGCAGCGTTGCTCACTACTTAATTGGGCGTTGAGGCTGTAGAATTATTCCCAAGCTGAAATGATGAATGAAATTTACGTTCGGAGAAAGCGTAAAAGCAATTGTTTAGAAGTATACCGCCTCAGAATTCACGTAGCTCCGCGTTTTGGGACTTAATTTTTATCATTTTTGAGCCTATTTTTTCTAGAAGAGAAATTCTACAGGCTCGTTATGCGAATAAAGGAAAATTTTCGATGACGATAAGCGTGTTTTTAAGTCATAACCATAGCGACAAGGATTTTATAAGAAAGCTTGCGAGAGACTTGGAAAGCCATGGTGTTCGTTATTGGCTTGATGAAGCGGAAATGAAAATAGGCGATTCACTGATACAGAAAATACGAGAAGGTATTGATTCTGTAGACTTCTTCGCCGTTGTCTTATCTCCTAATTCTGTTGAAGCACCTTGGGTCGTGAATGAGCTTGATGTTGCTATGAATCAACAGATAAACGGAAAGCCTATTAAAGTACTCCCGATTCTGCTTAAAGAGTGCGAGCTTCCCGGATTTCTGGTTGGGAAACTGTATGGGGACTTTCAGAACGAAGCTCAGTACGAAGACTCATTTAGAATACTCATTAACAGTATCGGTTTGGTCTTCAATAAAAGTGTTATGAACTCTGAAAGAAGCTCAAACAGTCTTGGTACTGCGCTAGATAAAGCTTTCTTGAAAAGTTTGCCTCTAATGTCAAAACCTTTCCACAGGCCATTTCAGTATATGGGGATGCCCATCCACAAGGCTGAAGCAGAGGTTGGAGCCGCTGCGAACTCTGTAGGTAACATTATCGTCGAAAATGATGATTGTAGAATGCTCCTAGAGGCTGAAGGAAACTTTATTAGCTATGTAGAAGTTGATCTGAAAGCCACTGCTCCGCATTACCAAAATCAAGAATTCGACTCTGAGCCAGTCCTTGGTGCTTTGAGTATTGGATTGACGGAACTTGATTTAGAAAGGAAGAAGACCCATTATCACACCTACTATGACCATAGAAGAAAGCTCAAAGTCAGTGTCTCATGCCTTGGTGATGGAGAACCGCTCACCGTAGCATTTAGTTCCAAATACTATGGAATGTAAATCGCATAACAAAGCATTGCAGCGGATAAACCGCTGAATGCGGCGTTATGCGTAAGGAGAATTGAAGTTTGACGAAAATACTTGCATGGTCAGTAGTCTTTATAGCCGCCATATGGACCATTGAAGCTCCTGATTTTGAGCCTATTGTGGCTTTTGTTGCATCATTGCTAACAGCCATTACTCTCCAAGTGAAGAAATCCAACGATAAGCAGGAGACTGAAGCTTCACCGACAATTGAAGAAAGCGATAATACTTTTGAGGTTGCAGAAGAAGAAAAAACTCCGGAAGTAAATCCCGTATTTAAGTTGGCGGAACGTTTTTTGGAAGTTTTTGAATCTCATGGTGTTCATCTCAATGAAATACCTAGATGCATCCCAGAAAAGTTTGGGATATCCCTTGTAGAGTTAGCCAATAAGGATAAGCTTATTGAAAAGTTAACTCCCGATCTAATCGATTGGTTCTGTTCAATATTTAATATTCGAAGAGACTGGTTAGAAGCAAACGGGAACTATATCTACGATACAAAAAATTACTATAAGAATGAACATAGCTTACTTAGACTTTTAAAGGATCTGAAAGAGCAACACCATAGCTCTATGAGAGTTATTGCCTATAAAGATGTCAAAGAATTAGATAGTGGTGGCGAGCGTCCTCAAGATGTCAATCTATTGATAGTCATACCTGCATTTAAAATTGATGACAGGTTAGTCATGAAGTATATCCCTACTTCAACTCAATGGGATTGGGGGTATTGGCGCTCTCGATATCAATTCAAAGGTATAACTAGAGTCTGCTACAAGAAGCTCGATTTAACATTTGACGGTTACAACCTAGATTCAGAAAAGATGGCGGAATTGTCCTCTGGAGGAGTATTTCCAAAACTCATTATTGATGAAACACCAATGGGCTATACCTGGTATCCAGATGATTACACCGACAAGGAAACGGAGAGTCGGTGTGCCAAAGAAACTCACGAAAACCGTTCAATACTCGATTATATAGACGAGCAACGGTATGCGGATGTGTTTACTGATAACGCATAACAAAGCATTCTAGCCGACGCCACGGCGCTGCTGAATGCGGCGTTATATTCACAAAGCTTAAAAATCAAGTCCGTACTATCTCCGTACAAGTTGCGATTTGATTGTTTAAATCTTATACTCAAGTTAATTACGGAATTACTCCGTACAATTGGAGGTTTTATGGCTACTGCAAGACTTGATATCCGTTTGGATGAAGAAATCAAAGCTAAGGCTGAGAAAGCTTCAGCTTTACTTGGTTTAAAAAGTTTAACTGAATACGTTGTTCGTTTAATGGACGAAGATTCAACTCAGGTGATTTCTGAACATGAAAGCATCACTGTTGAAGCAAATGTATTTGACCAATTCATGATTGCTTGTGACGAGGCTAAGGCTCCGAATAAAGCATTACTCGAAGCTGCGGCATTTACTAAAAGTGGTGAATTTAAGTGAGTTATGCCAAGACTTTTAAAGAATTGGATAAATCACAACACGATAGAGCATCATTTGACTGTGGCGAAAAAGAGCTAAACGACTTTATCCAAACTCAAGCAGCTAAACATATGCAAGCAGGTATTAGCCGCACTATGGTTTTACCTGCTTCTGTGCCACTACCAAATCAAAAATATCCAATTTGTTCGTTTTATAGCATCGCGCCAAGTTCAATTAGCCGTGATACGTTGCCACAAGCGATGGCTAAAAAATTACCGCGCTATCCCATTCCTGTTTTCCTTTTAGCTCAACTGGCAGTTCATAAAGAATTTCATGGCAGTGGATTAGGTAAAGTTAGCTTAATCAAAGCCCTAGAATATCTTTGGGAAATTAACTCTCATATGAGAGCTTATTCCATTGTTGTTGATTGTTTAACTGAGCAAGCAGAGTCATTTTACGCAAAATATGGTTTCGAAGTTCTTTGTGAAATCAACGGCCGTGTAAGAATGTTCATTCCGATGAAAACAGTCGGTCAGTTATTTACTTAAACGAAAGAGTGAATATAACAAATGCATCAAAAGATATGCAGGGTCAGTGTAAACTTTAACTGATACCCATACATTTACTAATCCCACGATCCAACTTTAGACTCCCTGCTCTAACGCATTTCTGTCCAGAAATGAGTTACAACATAAATATCAATCGAAGTGATAAACATTCAGGTGTAGATGCAGCAGTGAGCTTCGATGACATGGCGAGGTATCACGAAGTGATACTCTTCGAACGAGAGGCTCGGATGCCGAGCTGGCAGTTAAACAAGGATGTTGTTTGTCATCGTATACAAGAAAGCATGCTGCAGGCAATAAACATCAATAAAGCCATGCTTAACTGACAATAACCAAAAACCAAACTCGTCCAATGAACCCAATCAAAAAGAGACTTGGAACTTGCTATCAGGCAAGTCAGCAAGTTTTTGTTCAAAAATGGCTTACCCCCGCCAAAACCCGTCAGATGAAATCCATACTTTCACAGCCTCTGTTCGAAAAGAATTTAGTGGTAGCTAGAGTATTGATAACCTACAGGGTTATAGTTATGTTAATGTTCAGTATTGTCTAGTTATGATTTTCATCTACAAATTAAGAGTCTAATAATAAAGGATTATTTATGAAGTTACTCTCCACGAGTGTGTTAAGTACTGTTATCGTCTCAAGCCTGCTTCTAGCGGGTTGCAGTGGTGGCGGGTTAGTCGATGAAACAAATTCAGGTAATACAGGCGGTGGCTCTATTGGTTCGGGCTCTGGTGGTAGTACGCTAACCTGGGTCGAGGGAGAGTTTACTCCTTACCCAAACCTTGCGAATCAATGTGTGGCCAATAGCACAGGCTCAGCGTTGAATGAGAAACTATGGCTACGTTCGTGGAGCAATGACACTTACCTCTGGTACAGCGAGATCCCAGATAATGACCCAGCGCCTTATAGCGTTAGCGAGTACTTCGACATCTTAAAAACCACTGAGCTTTCTGAGACTGGGAATGAGAAAGATAAATTCCACTTCTCCATGTCAACCGCTGAGTGGGAGCAGCTTAATCAATCTGGCGCTTCAGTCGGTTACGGCCTGAACTTTCATCTACAGCAAGCTAGTGCCAGTGTAGACAGAAAAATCACCGTCACCTATACAGAGCCTAACTCCCCGGCGACCTCTGCCAATATTGAACGCGGTGCAGTCATAGTCAGCATCAATGGTGTCAGTGTTAAAGATGCCAATGACAGTGCAAGTATTAGCCAGCTCAATCAAGGCCTTTTCCCCGAAAGCAACGGACAACAAACTCGCTTTACACTGCTCGATCTCGGTGCCAGCCAAACCCGCGATGTCACCCTAAGTGCGCAGACAGTGATGTCAACACCCGTGCAAAACGTTGACCTTATTCCAACGGATAACGGTACCGTGGGCTACATCCAATTTAATTCACATATTGCGACAGCAGAGCGTGGTCTCGTCGATGCAATAACTAGCCTTCGCAGCAACAATGTGAACGACCTTGTACTCGATCTGCGTTATAACGGTGGTGGGCTACTCGCTCTTGCCAGCCAGTTAGGCTATATGATTGCAGGTGAACAGGCCACCCAAAACCGTATTTTTGAGCGCAGCACCTTTAACAATAAATACCCAAACACCAACCCGGTTACTGGCGAAGCATTAGCACCAATGCCTTTTATCGATGAGAGTATCGGCTTTAACACTGACTTACTTGGTGCGGGGCAAGCACTACCATCACTCAACTTAAATCGTCTCTATGTGCTGACCACGAGTGACACCTGCTCAGCCAGTGAAGCCCTAATGAACGGTTTGCGCGGAATTGATATTGAGGTTATTCAAATCGGTGACACAACATGTGGTAAGCCCTATGGCTTTTACCCAACTCCCAACTGCGGCACCACCTACTTCACTATTCAATTTAAAGGGGAGAACAATAAAGGGTTTGGCGACTACTCTGATGGGTTTATTCCTAGCACCAGCCCTACTTTAGCCAGCGAGATCTCAGGCTGTGACATTGGCGATGATTTCTCCAAGCCTTTAGGTGATGTTAATGAAGCCATGCTATCGGCAGCACTGTTTTATCGCGACAATAATCGCTGTCCAGCTGTCAGTGCAGCAATGGCTAAAAGCGCACCTAAGCCGCAATTTATTGACCAAGGCTTTATGCTACAAGACACCCGAATGCAAAATGTATTGTTCAATAACCGTATCTTAACTCAGGTAAAATAGTGATCATGAAGAGATCAAATCTCGTAAAGACGCTACTAAGCCTCACCCCATTACTCTTAATGGGGTGTAGCCTACAAGCCGACGATAGTCAGCAACCCGCACCGTTACCCGCATTGGTCAGTGCTCCTAGCCCAGAGAGTATCGCGGAGTTAGAAGCGGCTATCGCAAGTTTACTCAAGATAGAGCGGGTCACCATTGCCGATGATGCGTTTACTCGCAGTAGTCGTTTATCGCTTGAACGTTCACCTCATAAAGCTCCAAATGGTCAATTGATTATGGGGCGTAATTTCGAGTTACCGCAAACGGTGCAGCTGTGGATAAGCGCTGAGATATGTTTTGTCACTGATGCCGATAACCATCGCAGTGCCCCCCTCACCCATACCCAATGTAAAGCCGAGTAGTGCTTGAATTAGCCGATACGAAAAGGGGAGATGAACGCACTATCGACGAATGTGGGCTAACAGTTTGAATCGTTAGCCCGCAATAAATACAATACAGAAACGGTATTAGTAGTCTTACCCAATACTAAAGCTGCCAAATAAACCCAACTAATAAGATTACTTGAGTTTAATCAATAACATGAAAATAGGGAGGATAGCTTATTTTGTTCAGCATTAACTTTACCTTTCAGCATTATTTTTTTTTCACCAGCCTTATTGCAATCCCATTAACACTTTTGACTATTTTGGGTCGATTTATTTTGGTAAAAATGGGCTATATCGGTGTTGATATTACATTTACTTGGCAGAGGCTCATTGCAGAATTCGCTATTATTCTTGTCGGCAGCTATGTTCTGGTATGCGCACTGGCCATGTTAACTTTAATAGTAGGACTCTTTCTATCTGAGTAATCCCCCACAACAAATTAACCTGAATCTAAGGAAGCACTCAGGTTTAATATGGCAGCGTATTTACCCTATCTTTTGAGCACGCTCTTTAATCACTGGTGATGCAATTGCACTCTGCGCACGTATCAGTTGCAACTCATAGGCACCTTGATTGAAGGTTTCCAGTAATACAGCATCCACTGAGGCATTAGTGCGCTCAAACGCCTCAACAGCGCTGTAGCCAGCTTGCAAGTTAGCTAGCATTAGGCCACTGATAAGGTCGCCCACACCGACGGGTTGCTTGTCAAACTCATACAGCGGACGGGAGACTAAGTAGCTGCCGCTCTTGTCCACCAGCAACATCTCAAACTGCTCTTGATTGGTGGCAGCCTTAGCAAGGTGTTTCACCAGTATCATCTCAACGCCTGTTTTGAGCAGGCTTTCACAAGCCTGTACCACCTCATCAAGTGTCTGCAAGCTGCTGTCAGTCAGGGTCTCTAACTCCAATAAATTAGGCGCAATAATATCGGCAGCGGCCAAGGCTTGGGTTTTAAGAAACTCCTGCACACCAGGTGCGACTATACAGCCCTTCTCTGGGTGCCCCATAACAGGATCGCAAAAATAGATCGCCTGAGGATTGACTGCTTTTAGCTGTTTCACTGCAGCAACTATTTCACCCCCTTGCTCTGCACTTCCCAGATAACCACTTAAAATGGCATCACAGGTTTTCAGCTCACCAATGTTATCTAAGCCCTGCACTAATTCGGTGATCTGCCCTGACGGCATAACCATGCCTTTCCATCCTTGTGCATATTGAGTGTGGTTAGAGAACTGCACCGTATTGATCGGCCACACTTCCATGCCGAGACGACGCATAGGAAATACTGCGCTACTGTTGCCGGCACAGCCAAATACCACATGGGATTGAATGGATAGGATCCGCTTCATGGTCACAACCTTTAATTCTGTTAACGAGTAATAATGGAGGTACTTAATAGCTGTCAGTTAACAACCACCTAAGATTTTCAGAGATATTATACCAGTCAGTATAAGAAGTTGATCTACTCAGAGTGTTTTTTGGCAAACTAATTCAAGGCGAATGGAGGATAGAATGGTTGTTTCCCTTGTGAGTTCATTCAACGCAGAAGTAGGCAGCCAAAAACACTCCTTACAGGCGATTTTTAGCGGTACTGATACTGCGACTTTTTATAAGCAAAGAGGGAGCTTAACCCTAGTTTCACTATGCTCTTCACTCGTTGCAAACCACATGGATGTGGTGAATGTCATTAATGCAGGAGCAATTAAAGACCTTGCCTCAGGACCGCTAAATTCTAGCTGAGCGATCAAACCTTTATACTGATTGGTATTACTCTTACGCTAAATTAGTATTCACCAACGTAATCGGCTTGTGACGAATCACTAAAGGTTTATAGTATTGACCTTGTCATATAGCTAAAATGCCTTATCTAAACTAACGGTCTCTAACTCCTTTTTTAGCATTCGATTAAACCAAGCAGGTCCAATCCAGCTGTAGATCACAATACCAAGCCAGAACATTGAGACTACCTCACCAACACTTTTATGGCCAAGATCTTCAAGCACAATTGAAGCAACCTGAAACAGTAAAAAACCTGATATAAGAAGCACAACCATTCGGGTATTACTACCATTTGATAGCCAATTATTTAAACGCCACCAAACTCCCATAACAGGATTACTTCTCGCTTTTATCTGAGTAAAAAGCCGTAGTGCAGGAGCATAGTCAGGGGCCTGCTGAAGCGCCCAGATAGCATGTTCTCTTGCTTCTTGAACTTGGTTTTTTTTCAATAAAACTGTGCCCATACCAATTAGGCCGTTAATATTTTGAGGCCCTCGCTGTAACGCGTTTTGATAAAACTCTGCCGCTTCATCAACTTTACCTAACTGAAGCAAAATATCTCCATACTCAGTTAAAACGTCACAATTGTTAGGGGCTAACTCTAACGCATGTTTAATCGTTTTAAGTGCCTCTTGGTATTTATTCTGTTGAAAAAATATACGACTTTTAAGCAAGTGATACATTGCATTGTCAGGCTCACGCTCAATGGCATTATCTAAATGCTCACTTGCCAAAGCAAACTTCTGATTTACTAAGTAAGCGTAACCTAATGTATAGTGTCCATATGAAGAGTCTGGCGATAACGACAGCCCAATTTCAGCTTCATACAGCGCTGCTGTACGGCGCTTTGTTTCTATGAGTGCAAATGAAAGATAACTATGTAAGAAGCCATTATCAGGCTCTAAAGATAATGCCTCCCTTAAACATTCTATCCCTCTAGTGTAAGCACCAAATTGAAAGTGTTGTTCGGCACTATCAATTAGTTGACTAATGGATACGTTGCTGTCCATGCTTATCCTCCCCACACTAAATTCACTAAAAAAAGCTGCAACGGCTTTCCTATCACAAATGCCAGAACAAAACCGATAACCGGACTTGCTACATGTCCATTAAAGTGCTCATACAGTTCAAAACTATCACTTTGCAAAACAAGAAGAATGTAACTAAAAACAAACTGTACAGTGATACCAAATAGATAAAAATAACGTACATTTGCATCAACAAAATAACCTGAATTCCAAAACGATGCCCCAAACTGATAGACACCAATAAAAGCTGCAAATGCAACAAAGATTGTTAGTATCTCCTTTAATCGATTTGGGCCATTTAAAGCAAAGCTATTAAATAAATACCATAACCAACTAAAAACTGGCCCTCCGAGCATTGCAGACAGTAAAGGCCACATTGGATTAACGGTATAGTTCGATAACCTACCTGCTCTGGGTTCATCAATAATTTGATAGCTAGCCATATCTACTTTCCATGTTTACGCAAAAAAGCCAGCACTTCATTGTACTGTCCAGAATCATTAGCATACTTAGCATAGTTACGTGCCATAGTAAGCCACTCAAGAGTAGTTGGATTAACCTCTTTTAAAGCTTCTTTCACGAAAGTCTGATTAAGTGGTACCTCTTCTCCACTTTCAATTGAATGGTCGATAGCCTCATCAACCGCGGTTTCAACTAAGTTCATCAGATCTGCACCGGAAAACCCACTAGTGAGTCGTGCAATTTTTTGGGCATCTACGCTTTCTCCACCCGGACGATCTTTCAATAATCCTTTCAAAATATCGGTACGTGCATCTACATCTGGCGGAGCAATAAATACAACACGATCAAAACGTCCTGGGCGCCTAAATGCTGGATCAAGTGCCCATGGAACATTGGTAGCCCCTAGAATTAGTACACCGTGATTATTTTGAGCAAATCCATCAAGCTCAGATAAAAACTGACTGACTAATTTTGCAGAGGTTGCTTCGCGAGTATGCTGACGCTTAGCAGCAAGGCTCTCTATCTCGTCAAAAAATATTACAGAGGGGGTATTTTGCCTAGCCTGCTCAAAAATAGCGTGAAGCTTCTTTTCAGACTCACCGATATACATATCGAGAATGTCAGAAATAACCACATTAATAAATGTGGCATTACACTCACCAGCAGTCGCTCGAGCTAACAATGTTTTCCCACAACCAGGAGGACCAAAGAGTAAAATACCACCACCTACTTTCTTTTTAAATCTTTGAAAAAGCGAGGGCTTTTGAAAAGGAGTGATAATTTTTTTCCGAATCTGTTTTTTTACATCAGCTAACCCACCTACCTCCGAAAAGGATATCACTTCCTCTCTAGGCTTTATCAATCGAGTAACTTCTACCGCATCGGTATCATCATTAGCTACCACCGTCAGCTTTATTCTCTTGCTATTGTCTAGAGCATCTTTCGCAACTCTAAGCTCTCTTGCAAAATCAATATCTTCAAGTGACGAATTTTCTTTAACCGCTTCAACATAAAATTCACGAGCTAATGAGAATTCATTAAGAATCTGATATGCCTTGGCTTTAAGTATTTTAACTTCAGGCAAGTTACTAGACAAAAATAGGAGTGCATTTTCGCCATCTCCACTTTCAATAAAGATCTTTGCCGCAAGGATCTGGTGCAGCTCCTGCTCAACTTGACAGCTCTCAACCTCCTTCAACAAACTTAAAGCTGTTGAGAGTTGCTGATGTTCATATAGAGCTTGAATCAATGTGATCCGCAAGATGAAGTTGTCTGGTGACAAGCTCAACGCCTGTTCCATTGAGTTGATATAGTTATTATCCATAATGACCAAAATAGTGAGTGAATATCCATCATCATTCTGATTGTCGCTGATTTACTACGCTAATGGAAGCCACTCTCTTCAATCAAAAATCTATAATGTAAATACTCTGGCCTTTAGAAAATGAAGTAAAACGGGAATAGTTAAAACTACTTTTAATGAATAGAATCTACATAAAAAAGCCCTGAACATCTTCATGTTCAGGGCCTTCAAATACTTAGCTCATGGAGCTGAAGCGAAACGATTACTTGCGGTTATGACGCTTACGCTCGTTTTCAGTCAAGAAACGCTTACGAACACGGATGTTCTGTGGCGTTACTTCTACTAGCTCATCATCATCGATAAACTCAAGCGCTTGCTCAAGTGTCATTTCGATATGTGGAGTTAGTACCTGTGCTTCATCAGTACCAGATGCACGCATGTTAGTTAGCTGCTTACCTTTCAAACAGTTAACTGTTAGGTCGTTAGCACGTGCGTGTAGACCAACCACTTGACCTTCATATACTTCAGCAGCGTGAGTAATGAATAGACGACCACGCTCTTGTAGACCGAATAGTGCGAAGGTTAGTGCTTTACCAGTAGCGTTAGAGATCAGTACACCACGTGCACGTTGACCGATATCGCCACCTTTCACTGGACCGTAGTGGTCAAATGAGTGGTAGATAAGACCAGTACCAGAAGTCGCTGTCATGAATTCAGTTTGGAAACCGATTAGACCACGGCTAGGGATAACGAAGTCGATACGTACACGACCCTTACCATCTAGCTGCATATCTTTCATGTCACCCTTACGAGTACCAAGCTTCTCGATCACTGTACCTTGGTGTTCCTCTTGAACGTCAACAGTTAGTGTTTCGAACGGCTCACACATCTCGCCATCAATCTCTTTCATGATAACTTCTGGACGAGAAACGGCTAACTCGTAACCTTCACGACGCATGTTTTCAATCAAGATAGATAGGTGAAGCTCACCACGGCCTGATACGCGGAAACGATCTGGGCTGTCAGTCTCTTCAACACGTAGTGCTACGTTGTGAACAAGCTCCTGCTCTAGACGCTCAAGGATGTTACGTGACGTCACGTACTTACCTTCTTTACCCGCGAATGGAGAGGTGTTTACCTGGAAAGTCATTGTTAGTGTTGGTTCATCAACAGACAATGGAGGTAGCGCTTCAACAGTAGTTGTTGCACAAACAGTGTCAGAAATCTTTAACTGACCAAGACCAGTAATCGCAACGATGTCACCAGCATTTGCTTCAGAAACTTCGTGACGCTCTAGACCCATGTAACCTAATACTTGGCCCATTTTACCGTTACGCTTGTTACCTTCAGCATCAATGATAGTCACTTGCTGGTTAGTCTTAACACTACCGCGCTTGATACGACCAACACCGATAACACCTACGTATGAGTTGTAGTCCAGCTGCGAAATTTGCATCTGGAAATCACCTTCTGCATCAGCATCAGGAGATGAAACTTTCTCGATGATCGTTTCAAACAGAGGTGTCATATCACCCTCTGTTGTTTCTGGATCAAGAGAAGCAAAACCGTTTAGCGCTGAAGCATAAACGATTGGGAAATCTAACTGCTCATCAGTCGCGCCTAAGTTATCAAACAGATCGAATACTTGATCGATAACCCAGTCAGGGCGAGCACCTGGACGGTCAATCTTGTTGATAACAACAATAGGCTTAAGGCCTTGAGCAAATGCTTTCTTAGTTACAAAGCGAGTCTGTGGCATTGGGCCATCAACCGCGTCAACAAGAAGCAGTACTGAATCAACCATAGAAAGAACACGCTCAACTTCACCACCGAAATCGGCGTGACCAGGAGTATCCACGATGTTGATGCGGTAGTCGTTCCACTTGATGGCAGTATTCTTTGCCAGAATCGTGATCCCACGCTCCTTTTCAAGATCGTTCGAATCCATCACCCGCTCAGTGGCCTCTCCTCGAGTCTCAAGGGTTCCGGACTGCGCCAGCAACTTATCAACTAGGGTAGTTTTACCATGGTCAACGTGTGCAATAATGGCGATGTTACGTAAATTCTCTAACACAGATAAACCTCTTACCATCAAAATATAGGGGGTATTTGTAACAGCTCAAATAATAGCTGTTGCAATAAAAAACGTGCCATTCTACTCTAGCGGAGGGCTCTCGCACAGGATTATTTTTTAGTCAGCTATGAATAGTCAGTTTTATTTCATCCGCACCAGGATGGTGAGCGCACCATTATCGGGCAAACAACGCACCAAACTAGTGCAAAACTTCTCCTCCCTAAAACACAAGCTTCAAGAGTTATCATTACAATCAATTAGTTATAAAAATGGCACGACTCTGGCTTATTGATTGTCAGAATCGCGATAAGCGCTAATTAAATTAAAAATAAAAGGGATATCCCTTTACTCTACTCGGAGACTCAGAATGTCAGCTGAATTAGTTTTACAACAAATAGAAGAACTGGAAGTTAAGTTTGTTGATTTGCGTTTTACCGATACGATAGGTAAAGAGCAACACGTTTCAATCCCTAGCCACCAAGTGGACGCTGATTTTTTTGAAGACGGTAAGATGTTCGATGGCTCTTCAATCTCAGGTTGGAAAGGCATCAACGAATCAGACATGGTGTTAATGCCAGATCCTGAAAGCTTTGTACTCGATCCTTTCACTGCAGAGACAACAGCTAATATCCGTTGTGACATCCTTAACCCAGGCACAATGACAGGTTACAACCGTGACCCTCGCTCAATTGCTAAGAAAGCTGAAGATTACTTACGCTCAACAGGTATTGCTGACACAGTATTAATTGGTCCTGAGCCAGAGTTTTTCCTATTTGATGATGTGAAGTTCAGCTCAGATATGTCTGGTTGCTTCTACAAGGTTGATGCTGAAGAAGCAGCATGGAACTCAGGCACTAGCTACGAAGATGGTAACAAGGGTCACCGTCCTGGTGTTAAAGGCGGTTACTTCCCAGTTGCTCCTGTTGACTCTTCACAAGATATCCGTAGTGCAATGTGTCTTGTACTTGAAGAGATGGGCCAAGTGGTTGAAGCACATCACCATGAAGTGGCAACAGCTGGTCAAAACGAGATCGCAACTCGCTTTAACACACTAACACTTAAGGCCGATGAAGTTCAGGTACTTAAGTATGTTATCCATAATGTTGCTCACGCTTACAACAAGACAGCGACATTTATGCCTAAGCCAATCGTTGGTGACAACGGTAGTGGTATGCACGTTCACCAATCTCTAGCAAAAGATGGCGTTAACATCTTTGCCGGTGACAAGTATGGCGGATTGAGCGAAACAGCACTTTTCTACATTGGTGGTATTATCAAGCATGCTCGTGCTATCAACGCATTCGCTAACCCATCAACGAACTCTTACAAGCGTCTTATCCCGCACTTTGAAGCACCAGTAATGCTTGCATATTCTGCAGCTAACCGCAGTGCTTCTATCCGTATCCCAGTGGTACCAAGTGCTAAGGCTCGTCGTATCGAACTTCGTTTCGGTGACCCAATGGCTAACCCATACCTCGCCTTCTCAGCAATGTTGATGGCAGGCCTTGACGGTATCCAGAACAAGATCCACCCTGGTGAAGCGATGGATAAAGATCTGTATGACCTACCAGCTGAAGAAGCTGCTGAGATCCCAACCGTTGCAACGTCGCTTGAAAATGCACTTGAGTGTCTAGATGCTGATCGTGAGTTCCTAACACGCGGTGATGTGTTCAGTAATGACTTTATCGATTCATATATCGCACTTAAGTCTGCTGATGTTGAGCGTATCAACCAAACAACTCACCCTGTTGAGTTCGAGCTTTACTACAGCTTATAATCCCTAAGCGATATCTTCTAAAAGCCCTAATTTATTAGGGCTTTTTTGTTTTCCTTCCCTAATCTAAAAACTGTTACCTCTTTCAATCATTGCCCCTGTCTCGTTGGCGATTAACTCTTCTGTCTACTAACCTAATAACTAGATTTAACTTACTAAGAATGCTGCCATGCTAAGATTCACAGTCAGTCTGTTCATCTCTCTTCTACTTGTTGCTTGCAGTCCCAAACCAGTAACAAAAACAATCACCATCGCCATCAATCCTTGGCCAGGATACGAATTACTGTACCTCGCCGAAAGTAAAGGTTTTTTCAAACAAGTAGGGCTAGATATTAAGCTCTCTCAGACAGCCACACTCTCCGATGCTCAGCGAGCTTACATAAGTGGCCGAGTTGATGGTTTTGCTAGCACCATAGTCGAAGCAGTTCAGGCACAAGAGTTTGGTGGAGACCCCTTAAATATAGTTTTGCTAGCAGACTACTCCAATGGTGGCGATCTCATTGTAAGCCATGAAGACTTTAAAACATTGAACCAACTCAAAGGACAAAAAGTGGGTTGTGAGGTGAGCTCTCTGGGGATCTATATCTTAGCTAGAGCGCTTGCGGTATACGATATGTCCCTAGACGATGTGGAGATCGTTAATATGGAACAGGGCAATGCTCTCCAAGCGTTAAATAGTGGCCACATTGATGCCATGGTCACCTATCCCCCCTATTCATTTGAAATTTTAAACAGCACCAGCCAAAAGAGTCACAAAGTTTTTACCACAGCAGAGATCCCAAATGAGATATTAGATACCGTTTCCTTTTCACAAAATGTGATAAAAGCCAACCCAGATTTAGTGCCTAAGCTACAACAAGCTTGGCAGCTAGCTTATGACTATCTTGAACAACACCCAGATGAAGCCATTCAGTTGATGGCTGAACGAGAACTTATATCAGTTGATGAGTTTAGTCAGTCACTTGCTGACATCTATTTATTAAGTAATCCAGAGCAAAATAAATTATTAAAAGAGAATAAGAAGCTAACAAACCTTGCTCAATCAGTTTGTGACACTCTCAATAAAGTCGGTGCATTTGACAGTTCATGTGAGCATATAGAAACGCTTTTCTATACTGGGATTTAATATGGAAAGCCCGTCTCCCGATACAGAGAATCAACCTCATACCATAAGGAGCATCGCATTAAAGCTTAACCTAAGCACTCTGTTTATAGGTACATTACTCTGTGGCATTCTGGCTATATATTTTTTTCAAGAGACGCAAGAGAGAGTAAAAGAGCAGGCTAGCATTGAGCTTACTCAAATCACCGACACATTAAAGCTCGCACTAGAAACCAACTCCCAGCTCTCCAATATGATCCGTATTGTGGGGGTCTTAACAACCAATAAAAATATTGATCGCCTTTCGGTGATTAAGTCATCTGATATGAGAGTTAATGCCGATAGTTTAACTCAATATAATGGAAGGTTAGCTAAAGAGGTCTTTCCCGCTCCTATTATGGAGCTGTTAACTAATCCAGCAAGAGTTCATGATCAACAATCTGGTGAGTTTATTGGCAACCATTTACACCATGCAGTTCAATTTCACTTAATCGATCCTGAAGTAAACCGCCTCAGGCCTTACATCATCTACTTCAAATATGACAAAACCCTATTAGAAGCAGGAATCAATCAAACTCGTAATAACTACCTGCTTATTGTCATATGTGCATTTAGTTCACTTCTGCTTATTAACCTATGGATACATAAAGTGGTGGTACTCACCCCACTATCTCAGATCACAGCTCAACTTAAGCACCAAGCTGGACGCAATATCAGCCCAAAGCCCCTAAAAATCTCTACAAGGGATGAGTTCAGTATACTTGCCAATAGCTATAACCACTCTGTTCATACTCAGCTACTGCAAAAAAAGGAGCTGGAAAAATCTCACCGCCATATAAAGAATATGACTAGAGTGCTTCCTGTACATTTGATCTATGTCGATACCAAACAAAAAATTCAATTTATTAACCGTCACAGCCTTAACTGGTTGGATTGTGAAAGCAATGAGGTGTTGAACCGCACCTGTGAGGCGATCATCCCCCCTAAACTTTTTAAACTTATGGCTCCCTTCATTGAACAAACCCTTAAAGGAGAGACATTAACCTTTGATGCTGAGTTCCAACACCTCAATAGTGAGGAGCTCAACTTCCATATCACTCAAGTACCAGACATTGATGCGGATGGGAAGATAAATGGTTTTTTTGTCTGCATAGAAGATCAGACTCAAACAAGGAACAATGAGAAGAAAATTGAAAAGTATGCTCAGGATCTTGAGTTTAATAACTGGGCTCTGGATGAAGCCCGTGAAGAGGCTGAGGCCACAGGAAGAGCGAAATCTGAATTTCTTGCTTGTATGAGCCATGAGATCCGAACACCAATGAATGGCGTGCTAGGCATGCTTAGCCTGCTAAGCAGAACTGAGTTAGATCAAGATCAGCAACACCACCTAGAGATAGCCCAAGGTAGTGCTAAGTCTTTGCTTACTCTAATCAATGACATTCTGGACTTCTCTAAGATTGAATCAGGAAAACTCAATCTTGAGTCTATCGAGTTTAATCTGCATCAAACTTTAGATGAGCTAATACAGCCATTAGCCATTCGAGCGCAAGAGAAGAGCCTTGAATTAACACTAGACATAAGCCAGATCAAACCCGCGAATATTACTGGAGATCCAGGGAGAATCACCCAAGTCTTAACCAACCTAATAGGGAATGCCATAAAGTTTACCCCTAAAGGCAGCATTATCGTAACCGGAAAGCTGACCGCTAAAAATAATAATCATCGCCTGACTTTTTCAATCCAAGATACAGGCATTGGGATGAAGCAAGATAAGCTCGAAAACATATTTCAAGCCTTTAGCCAAGCAGACAATTCAACCACTCGACACTACGGTGGAACAGGGCTAGGACTCTCTATCGCAAAACACCTCAGCCACCTGATGAATGGAGATATCTCAGTTACCAGCAAAGAGAATATAGGCAGTCACTTCGTAGTAGACCTTGAGATCCAACTACCAGACTCCAACTCAATGAAACAAGATAACTCCATACTCGACCTCAATAAGCTCCCCGTATTGTTACTAAGCAAAGCCTCGTTTGCCGATAATATACTTGAGAAGATTTTCAGAGAATTTAATGCAGATATTGAGAGACTAGTCGTAAAGGGAAATGACAAAACTATTGATTTGAGTAAATTAACCAACCCTCATCCCCAATTGATTATTTTGAGCCTATCAGCAGGAGAACAAGCTATCAGAGCTGAGCTAGAGAAGCTAAACAGTGAACCATTACTATCAAACATTACAACCTTGCTAAGTTACAACTCAATAGATGCACCGATTATTCATCACTATTTACAGAAGCAGATCTGTGGAGCCTTCACTAAACCAATCTCACAAATCAGACTTGCCTCCCTGCTCACCAAATACAATCAAGCACACACCTCCTCTTCTCATGAAGTTACAGTGGACTCTGGCGATGACTGGCTTCTAACAAATCACTTCACTCCCACTCAGCCTAGGCTGCTTTTGGCCGAAGATAATATGGTCAATCAGCTTGTTGCCGAGGGGATCATCAAGGAGTTTGGTCTAGAAATTGAGATAGTTAACGACGGTATTCAAGCTTTGAAAGCTTTATCTGACTCTAGTCAAGATAACCCCTACCATCTGATTTTCATGGACTGTCAGATGCCTAAACTAGACGGTTACCAAACCACAGCCAAAATTCGTGATGGTGAAGCGGGGGAGCATTACAAAAACCTCCCCATCATAGCAATGACAGCAAACGCTATGGTTGGTGACAAGGAAAAATGCCTAGCGATCGGCATGAATGACTATATCTCCAAGCCACTCGAGCCAGAACATATCAAGACAGCTTTACTTACTTACCTCGCTCATCTCACAAATAAAAATGAACAACGCCATTCAGGCTAAAGCTGTAAACAACTGCCAAATTTGACTCCTAAGATTACCCGCTATAACGTGTTAACACATCGCCAAAATAAACAGTACAACGGATAAATTATGTGGCATAGCATTAGGGCCTATCAAACATCAATCATATTACTTTTAGCACTGATGCTTGGTGGAGCTTTAGGCTTAACCCTTCCCGAAGTAGCATTGAAATTAAAGCCTATAGGCCAGATTTTCCTCAATTTACTCTTTATGATTATCGTGCCCTTAGTTGCTATTAGCGTGACCTCCTCCATCGCTAGAATGACAGACCTTAAGCGATTGGGCGTAATATTAGTGGCCGTTATGCTTGTCTCGATTACCATGGCGATCGTTCCCGCTGTTGGTATCCTTGGATTAGCAATGGCATTTGATCCTGCACAAGGGGTGACACTGGATCTGACCCAAGAGATCCAAACTGGGCAGGGAAGCATGGACTTCGTCTCATTGTTAACCACCAATGACTTTGTTGGTTTACTCTCAAAATCAAACATCCTTGCCTTAATCATCATGTCGGTGATTTCAGGCATCGCTATTGGACAATCTGGCGAAGATGGCAAACGCATCTCATCTATGCTTGATAGTTTGAACACTGTCATTATGAAAATAGTGTCTATCTTGATGTACGGCGCCCCCATTGGGCTTGGAGCCTATTTCGCTTCAACCATGGCCAGTCAAGACCCAGAGATAATCACAACGTTTGCACATACCATAGGCCTATTTTTTATTGCTTCTTTTATCTACCTGACATTGGGCTCAAGCTTATATGCATGGTTAGGTGGTGGAGCAAAAGGGGTCCATCAGTTCTGGCGTAATGCGATAGAACCCGCTGCAACTGCGTTAGGAACCAGTTCATCATTGGCCAGTTTGCCAGTGAATATAAGAGCAGCGAATAAAATGGGCATTAAGGAGGAGATTGCAGACATATGCTTGCCGCTGCTCGTTAACCTAAACAAAGGTGGCGCTTCGATGATCACTGCCCTAAAGATTATCTTTATCTACTCATTACTAGGATTAGAGTTTACCCATGAGGTCTTTGCCATCACTGTTTTAATCTCGGTTTTATCCGCATTTGTTATTGGAGGCGTACCAGGAGGTGCGTTTCTTGGAGAGATATTTATTGTCACAACCCTTGGTCTACCTCTAGAGACGATACCTATCTTAGTGATTATAGGCGCTGTTACTGACGCGCCCTCAACCGTGATCAATGTGGTACACGACCTCAATGCAACACAGATTATAGAGCGATTTACACAGAGAGAGAGTAAAGATCAGGAAGTTGTCGTATGAAGAGCTTACTAGCCATTGCAATAATAGTACTATTCTTCCCCCTTATTGGTTGTCAGGTAAGCCAACACAAGCAAACATCAGATAAGAATAAAAGCAGCATATCTGAGCCGATACATAAAGGAGTATATGTTTGGGGTCATGAAGTTAGCTCTTATCAACCTTGTGGAGAACATTTAACCTATTGGGTGACAGCAACGCCAGCCAGTGATGAGTTAAACCAGCTTTCACTCGCCTTGAGTGAAACTCGCAATGCTCCTTATCAACCTATCTATATCGAAGCCGCGATTCATCCAATAGATCGCAACAGCCATCCAGCGTTTTCCGATGGGTTTGCTGCTGATTACGACGCTATTATTGAGATATCCAATGTCTATATGAAACTCACAGAGCTCCCATCTAGCTGTAAGCTTAAGTAGCTAATTGGGGTTCCATCTCTATTTCTCAAATCCACACCATGGCTTTGCAATGAAAAAAGCCCAAGCTAGCGACGTTAGCTTGGGCTTGCTGCAACGCTAAAAAGCGAAGGTTCTACTTTAATATCAAGTCAGTCATTCCGACTTAGTTACAACTACCGTTATTGCTCCACACTGCCCATTGTCCAGAGTTATCAGCTGGATTTTGGTTTTGTGTCCACCAGTTAGCGGTATATTTAACATTGTTATATGCCACCTGATCGCCTGTGTTATATACAGTTGAAGCCGACCAGCTAGCTAAACCATTGCACCCCTGCACACCATCAGCTACTGCAACCGTTTGTACCTGTGTATGACTTAAGCCTTGAGCATCTTCAACTGTTAAGCTCACTTGGTAATCACCGCTTGCACCAAAAGTGTGCACAGGATTAGTTTGGTTAGAAACGCTACCATCACCAAACTGCCAAGCATGACTAGAGACAGCGTTGTCATCTGTAGACTGACTACTAAAGCTTACGGTCAATCCAGATGCTGATGCACTAAAGCTGGCCACAGGAGGCTGATTAGGATTACTGCCACCACTGCACTCGCCACGATCGGCCCACACATTGGAATAAACGTCAGGCTGCGCACCCGTTGACCACCAAGTAGCCTCATATTTGCTACTGCTATATGAGACTAGATCGCCGATGGCGTATGAGGTACTTGCATTCCAAGCGCTCAATCCATCACAACCTTCACCGCCACCGCTGCCAATCGACACTGTTGCCGACTTACTACTGGTTTGATTAGCCGTATCAGTTACCGTCAGAGTCACACTAAAGTCACCATTACTGGTATAAGTATGCACAGGGCTTGCTTGAGTAGAACTTGTTTGATCGCCAAAGTCCCAATAATAGCTGCTAATGCCATTATCATCGCTAGAGGCATTACTAAAGTTCACCGTACTGCCATTGACTGCCACATTAAAGTTGGCGACTGGCGGCTGATCTACCCCACCTCCGCCACCACAACTACTGGTCAGTAAGTAATCATAAGCGGCTTTGGCTTTTACGATGCCATAACCGTAAGAAGTATCCCGGCCAGCACTGCCACGATCTTCAGCAGTGGCGTTTAATGCACTACGAATTTCAGCGGGTGTACAGCTTGGGAAATGACTCCAAACCAAAGCTGCAACCCCGGCAACATGGGGCGTCGCCATCGAAGTGCCACTAATCGATTTATAACCCCCATTATTCCAGGTTGAGTTCACATCAACACCTGGCGCGGCAATTTCTACCTGTGAGTTATACTGCGAAAATGACGCTTTAGTACCTGAACTATCAACAGCAGCCACTGACATCACTTCATCATATGATGCAGGATAAGACAGAGTACTGTTGCCATCATTCCCCGCAGCAGCAATGCTCAACACGCCTTGACTGGTAGCATTGGCAAACGCTTGTCGCTCTGCAGATGATGCAGCACCACCACCTAAACTCATACTGATCACATCCGCACCTGCCGCCACACATTGGTTAACAGCAGCAACCATGTCTGAACCATAAGCCCAACTTCCACTGTCATCAAACACCTTAACAATGTGCAAGCCGACTAATCCCGACGGGTTAACGCCAACTACGCCTTGATTATTACCACCAATAGCCGCAATGGTGCCCGCAACATGGGTACCATGGCCATTGCCATCACTGTACCAGTTACCGGTATTATTGCTGCCATAACCATCGTCTCCAGTTACGCCCGTACTGGGCAGATCACTATGGCCCCGGGTATAGCCAGTATCAGTGATACACACCTTTCGATTGGCAGTTTGACTATCCGAAACTAAATTAGCCTGCACCATACCAATACCATAAGGTGATGATTCGGCCATCAGGTAACGCTTAGGGTCAACCTCAACCAGCGCAACATTCGGATCTGCAGATAACGCTTGGTATTGCTCACTATCGAGCATAACTGCCATTGCATTGATTTGTGGCAACGGCAAAACGACCTCGGCGCTAACACCTGCGGCGGTTTGTTGCATCAAATCAACTTTGGCTTGGGTAAACACAGCTGGCGAAGATTTGCCCTGCTGTAAGCTAATAATACTGCGATCGGTCATCTGCACTATAAAGCGCTGTGCTTGTTTCTGATCAACAGTGGATTGCACCAAGTTTTGGCTTTGAGCATTAACGGCAGCGGCAACTAAGCTCAGGGTAAAAGCTGCTGCTAAAGGGAGTTTCTGTTTATTTATTGTTTTCATTATGTACCTTCACATTGTGTGAAGCTCGCTGTGAAAACGCGACAACTAAACACGTCAACAGGAGCCGTGTATTTACATGTCAAACAAGTAATGCGAATAACTAATTATTCACTTTACTCGCATTTAATTAAGCGTAACTTTATTAGTCAGTCAAACTAATTATCAGTAACTTACTGTAACGACCAGCTAAATAATTGACATGTAAAAAATGCGTAAATATTTAGATACGGTTAGAACAAATATTCTACAGAAATGAATTTAATATTATTAATCAATAACTTATAACACACACTTAAGCAGCTTTAACCTTAGGGATTATAGCTGTGTAAAATTCAAGCAACGAAAATATCATAACCTAATAGAATTACATATAAATCAAGGGTATAAGCCAACTGTTCTGCTGTCATATAAAACTGGTAACCGTTGGCTTCATTTAACATTCATTGATTTCAGTTTTAAGTCTCATCCATATTCATAAACTTGATTGGCTATTTTAGTGAATAAACTAGTTAGCTTTTACCATGATTTTTAATCTAAAAACGGCTAATCTATAAAGGTTTACAAACATGCTACAAAGGACCTTTTATGCGCTTACTTCTCACCTTTTTTCTGCTGGCATTTACCTTTGCATCTTCTGCCGCCGTGTATAAATGGGTCGATAAAGATGGCAAAACTCACTTTTCAGATAAGCCAATTGAAAACTCAGAAGAGGTTGAGTTCAAAAGTAATACCCAAAACCAAATAACGCCTTCCCCAATTCAAGCTATTTCCAGAAACGCAGATAACAATGAAGAGTTAGCCCCATCGACACAGTACTCCGTAAGGATTCAATCTCCTAAAGAGGAGGAAACAATAAGAGAGAACAGTGGTGATGTCACAGTAATGGCACGTATCTCCCCAGATTTAAAACCTGATCACCTTTTAGTCATCCTCATGGATGACAAGGTTATGGGTTCCGCTCAAACAACGCCTATCTTCAGCCTTAAGAATATTCCTCGTGGTGAACACACCTTTGTTATCAAAGCGGTGGCTCAAAACGGCAAACAACTTGCATCGTCACCACCAAGAAAGATCTATCTTCACAGAGCAATTGTGAATAACAGCAAAAAACCGACACCATTTGGTAAAGGGAGTTAATTAACTCTCTAAAATACATAAGGTTAATCTGTCAGTTCACCTAAATTGCTTCCTTAAAAGATAGTTGCAGCTTGCACTAGTTTGGTGCACCATAATGGTGCAATTAGGCCAATAGGAATACTGATGGATACAAAACACCTGCTCAATAATCTGGTCACTGCTGTGATTGTGATCGATGCAGATCTAAAACTCTGCTACGCAAATGCGGCTGCAGAACAGCTATTAGGTGTCGGAATTCATCGCTTAACAGAACATTTCCTTGCTGATAATTTTCGACTTATTGGTGTTAGTAATGAACTACTAACAGAGTCTATTAAGGAAAATCAGGGGTTAACGGTTAATACTGCTTCATTAATTACATTTGATAATCAGCATCATACAGTTGATATTACTCTTTCTCCTCTAGAACAAGAGCAGGGTCTTGCGTTGCTAGAGCTGCGTCAGGTCGACCAACAACTGCGTATTCACCAGCAGCTAACCCTTGATGCTCAGCAGCAGGCTGCGCAGTACCTAGTACGAAACCTAGCTCATGAAATTAAAAACCCGTTGGGCGGTCTTCGTGGTGCAGCACAACTATTATCCAGAGAGCTACACGATCCCCAACTCAATGAGTTTACTGATCTCATCATTGAGCAAGCCGATAGGTTACGAAACTTAGTTGACCGTTTACTTGGCCCGCAAAAGCCGACTAAACATAGTCTGCATAATATCCATGAAGTTATTCAGAAAGTACTAAAGCTTGTTTCTATGGCGCTCCCAGAAAATATAGATTTAGAGCAAGATTATGATCCATCTATACCTGATATCCAGATGGATCCTGAGCAACTACAACAGGCGATACTCAACATAGTACAAAATGCCGTTCAAGCCTTGGAATGCGGTGGTGGGAATATTCTTATTAAGACACGCACGCAGCATCAGGTAACAATAGGAACCGAAAGGCACAAGTTAGTACTAGCACTATCGATTATAGATAATGGCCCTGGGGTAAAACCTGAGCTATTGGACACTCTCTTCTACCCTATGGTCACTGGACGAGATAATGGCTCAGGGCTAGGTTTATCAATCTCGCACAACTTTGCCAGATTGCATGGAGGTAGAATCGACTGCCAATCAACCTCTGCTGGAACAGAGTTCACCATTTTACTGCCAATTGAAAACAATAATTAATCCACAGCAAACTAAAGAACTGTGTAAAAGACCTAAAGGATAGATGAGTATGAATGAACAGGTATGGGTACTCGATGATGATAGCTCTATTCGCTGGGTTGTTGAGCGGGCATTAAAAGGGGCAGAGATAAGCAGTACCAGCTTCGCTGCTGCTGAGTCACTTTGGGATGCACTAGATCATGGTCAGCCTAAAGTCATTATTTCAGACATTAGAATGCCAGGCACAGATGGGTTAACACTACTTGAGCGAATTCAGGTTCACTACCCTCACATACCGGTCATCATAATGACTGCGCATTCTGATCTCGATAGTGCGGTCAATGCTTACCAAGCAGGCGCATTTGAATACCTGCCCAAACCATTCGACATTGACGAAGCGATTGCACTTGTGGAGAGGGCCTTAACCCACTCCAATGAACAGATTGTAAAGCAAAACGATGAGCTAACGGTAAAAGCGCCAGAGATCATAGGCGAAGCACCTGCTATGCAGGAAGTGTTCAGAGCTATTGGCCGCCTTTCACGCTCCTCCATCAGCGTACTAATTAATGGACAATCTGGAACAGGTAAGGAGCTTGTTGCTGGCGCCCTTCACAAACACAGCCCACGCAAAGAGAAGCCTTTTATTGCAATTAACATGGCAGCGATCCCTAAAGATCTTATTGAATCTGAGCTTTTCGGCCACGAAAAAGGCGCATTTACAGGGGCAGCAGCAGTAAGACAAGGGCGATTCGAACAAGCTAATGGAGGCACGCTTTTCCTCGATGAAATTGGTGATATGCCCCTCGATGTTCAAACCCGTTTACTGCGCGTATTAGCTGACGGGCAGTTTTATCGCGTTGGCGGTCATTCGCCAGTTCAAGTGGATGTAAGGATCATAGCTGCAACCCACCAAGACTTGGAGCTTCTGGTTCAAAAGGGAGAGTTCAGAGAAGATCTCTATCATAGGTTAAACGTCATACGCGTCCACTTACCGGCGCTCTCACAACGCAGGGAAGATATTCCACAGTTAGCACGTCACTTCCTAAGCTCCGCGGCTAAAGAGATTGCCGTAGAACCAAAATCACTCACCAAGGAGACGGCAGAGAAGCTCTCTCAGCTCCCTTGGCCAGGGAATGTAAGACAGCTAGAAAACACCTGTCGGTGGTTAATGGTGATGGCCTCAGGGCAGGAGATTTTACCTCAAGATCTCCCCCCTGAGCTTTTACAAGAACCGAGTCAAACCAACTCATTATCCACAGGTGAGCCTGCAGACTGGCAGGAATCATTGAAGCTTTGGATCGATGAGCGACTCACTGCTGGAGAGAATGACCTCCTCACTGAAGTGCAGCCGGCTTTTGAACGTATTCTGCTACAAACTGCTTTAGCCCACACCAATGGTCATAAGCAGGAAGCCGCCAAACGTTTAGGTTGGGGGCGAAACACGCTCACCCGAAAACTCAAAGAGTTATCTATGGATTAATAGCGCTAAACTACCCTCACCTAGCCTACTTATTAAAGTAGGCTTTTTCATTTCAATTAAGCAGTCTTCCTATCGCACATCGACTCAACACCGATAGAAAAATAAGCCTAGAAACCTTGACCGATAAAGCCTTCCCTTGCCCCAGCCACTAAGGCATTTGTTAATCCTAAACATCAAATCTCGGAAGTGTTGATTATGCAGGATGCAATTATCGACCGACATTGGGAGTAGGCAGAGACGCCTGTCATGGACAGCTTCAGGCAAGCCCTCCGCGTTACGTAAGTGTATAAAGCTTCGCTTCATGAGCACACATACTTCACCCTATAACCGACATGGATGTAGGGAATGCAGTAAATGCAGGAGCTATTTACTGCCTATCACATGGGGGTGAAAGTAAGCCGTTTTGAATACGAAGTATTCAGGCTTGCTTGAACGCGGAGAAGCTTGCCTTCGTAGCGGGGGAGCCCGCTCAGCGACGGGTCGACATCGGGGTAAGCATTGCACGTACGTGCTTAAGTGGAGCAGCCACCTGATATCAGCACTGGTAAATTCGAGACGTAAAGTTAATAATTTTACAAAGCCCCAAAAGCAAAAAAGCCACCTTAATAAGGTGGCTTCTCTACTACTCTTTACGAGTAAATTAGGCGCCTGGAAATGACCTACTCTCACATGGGGAGACCCCACACTACCATCGGCGCGATTGCGTTTCACTTCTGAGTTCGAGATGGGATCAGGTGGGACCACAATGCTATTGTTTCCAGACTAATTTGGTAAATTTAGAAAGCTTTAAATAATTGTCTCAAACTTAAATCAAGTTCGTATTCTTTTGTGCTTATGAAGTAATCACACTAGCTACTCATAAAACCCATCTGGGTTGTATGGTTAAGCCTCACGAGTCATTAGTATCAGTTAGCTCAACGCCTCACAACGCTTACACACCTGACCTATCAACGTCCTAGTCTCGAACGGCTCTTTAGAGGGATTAAATCCCTAGGGATGACTCATCTTAGGACTCGCTTCCCGCTTAGATGCTTTCAGCGGTTATCGATTCCGAACGTAGCTACCGGGCAATGCTATTGGCATAACAACCCGAACACCAGCGGTTCGTCCACTCCGGTCCTCTCGTACTAGGAGCAGCTTCCTTCAATCATCCAACGCCCACGGCAGATAGGGACCGAACTGTCTCACGACGTTCTGAACCCAGCTCGCGTACCACTTTAAATGGCGAACAGCCATACCCTTGGGACCGACTTCAGCCCCAGGATGTGATGAGCCGACATCGAGGTGCCAAACACCGCCGTCGATATGAACTCTTGGGCGGTATCAGCCTGTTATCCCCGGCGTACCTTTTATCCGTTGAGCGATGGCCCTTCCATTCAGAACCACCGGATCACTATGACCTACTTTCGTACCTGCTCGACGTGTATGTCTCGCAGTTAAGCTGGCTTATGCCATTGCACTAACCGTACGATGTCCGACCGTACTTAGCCAACCTTCGTGCTCCTCCGTTACTCTTTGGGAGGAGACCGCCCCAGTCAAACTACCCACCAGGCACTGTCCTCAACCCCGATTCAGGGGCCAGAGTTAGAACATCAAAGCTACAAGGGTGGTATTTCAAGATTGACTCCACAAGAACTAGCGTTCCTGCTTCAAAGTCTCCCACCTATCCTACACATGTAGGTTCAATGTTCAGTGCCAAGCTATAGTAAAGGTGCACGGGGTCTTTCCGTCTAGCCGCGGGTATACGGCATCTTCACCGCAATTTCAACTTCACTGAGTCTCGGCTGGAGACAGCGTGGCCATCATTACGCCATTCGTGCAGGTCGGAACTTACCCGACAAGGAATTTCGCTACCTTAGGACCGTTATAGTTACGGCCGCCGTTTACCGGGGCTTCGATCATGAGCTTCTCCGAAGATAACCCAATCAATTAACCTTCCGGCACCGGGCAGGCGTCATACCGTATACTTCCTCTTGCGAGTTTGCACAGTACTGTGTTTTTGATAAACAGTTGCAGCCACCTGGTATCTGCGACTCCCAACAGCTTAGAGAGCAAGTCTCATCACCGTCGGGAGCGTACCTTCTCCCGAAGTTACGGTACCATTTTGCCTAGTTCCTTCAGCCGAGTTCTCTCAAGCGCCTTGGTATTCTCTACCCAACCACCTGTGTCGGTTTGGGGTACGATTCCTACTAACCTGAAGCTTAGAAGATTTTCCTGGAAGCATGGCATCAACTACTTCAGTCCCTTAGGACCTCGTCATCAACTCTCAGCCTAATGTTCACCCGGATTTGCCTAAGTGAACAGCCTACAGCCTTAAACGCGGACAACCAACGCCGCGCTAGCCTAGCCTTCTCCGTCTCTCCATCGCAGTTAGCAGAAGTACGGGAATATTAACCCGTTTCCCATCGACTACGCCTTTCGGCCTCGCCTTAGGGGTCGACTCACCCTGCCCTGATTAACATTGGACAGGAACCCTTGGTCTTTCGGCGAGGGAGTTTTTCACTCCCTTTATCGTTACTCATGTCAGCATTCGCACTTCTGATACCTCCAGTGTGGGTTACCCCTTCACCTTCAACGGCTTACAGAACGCTCCTCTACCGCTTGCACCCAAAGGTGCAAACCCGTAGCTTCGGTGTATTGCTTAGCCCCGTTAAATCTTCCGCGCAGGCCGACTCGACTAGTGAGCTATTACGCTTTCTTTAAATGATGGCTGCTTCTAAGCCAACATCCTAGCTGTCTAAGCCTTCCCACATCGTTTCCCACTTAGCAATAACTTTGGGACCTTAGCTGACGGTCTGGGTTGTTTCCCTTTTCACGACGGACGTTAGCACCCGCCGTGTGTCTCCCGAGTAGTACTCATTGGTATTCGGAGTTTGCAAAGGGTTGGTAAGTCGGGATGACCCCCTAGCCTTAACAGTGCTCTACCCCCAATGGTATTCGCTCGAGGCGCTACCTAAATAGCTTTCGAGGAGAACCAGATATCTCCCGGTTTGATTGGCCTTTCACCCCCATCCACAAGTCATCCGCTCATTTTTCAACATAAGTCGGTTCGGTCCTCCAATTGATGTTACTCAATCTTCAACCTGCCCATGGATAGATCACCGGGTTTCGGGTCTACACCTTGCAACTAAACGCGCAGTTAACACTCGGTTTCCCTACGGCTCCGCTATTCGCTTAACCTCGCTACAAAATGTAAGTCGCTGACCCATTATACAAAAGGTACGCAGTCACGGTCTCAAGAACCGCTCCCACTGCTTGTACGTATACGGTTTCAGGTTCTATTTCACTCCCCTCACAGGGGTTCTTTTCGCCTTTCCCTCACGGTACTGGTTCACTATCGGTCAGTCAGGAGTATTTAGCCTTGGAGGATGGTCCCCCCATGTTCAGACAAGATGTCACGTGTCCCGTCCTACTCGTTTTCACGTAAAGTTAGTTTTCATGTACGGGGCTATCACCCTGTGCCGCTGAGCTTTCCAACTCATTCCACTAACACCCTCTACGCTTAAGGGCTAATCCCCGTTCGCTCGCCGCTACTAGGGGAATCTCGGTTGATTTCTTTTCCTCCGGGTACTTAGATGTTTCAGTTCCCCGGGTTTGCCTCATTAACCTATGTATTCAGTTAATGATACTTACTTATGTAAGTGGGTTTCCCCATTCGGACATCGTTAGCTCAAATGCTTGTTACTAGCTCGCCAACGCTTTTCGCAAGTTACTACGTCCTTCATCGCCTCTGACTGCCAAGGCATCCACCGTATACGCTTAGTCACTTAACCATACAACCCAAATAAGTTTCACAAGGAAACAAACTCTACCAAGCGGGTAAGCTCAGTCGTTGTATCGCAACTAATGGTGTTTACTTTCGCCAAAAGAATACTCATGAACTCATTACCCTAAGGTAAATCCTTCGGCACTTGATTTAAGTGTTTGAGAACTCAATTATTTATTTCGCATTAATCGTTAAATTAATACTATCAGCTTTCCAAATTTTTAAAGAACAAGCATCGCCGTAAAGGCGTGCCACTCGCTCTAACAAGAACAAGTTATCTGTGTGAACACTCAACAAACATCGAGTTAGTCGTATAGGTAAGGAGGTGATCCAGCCCCAGGTTCCCCTAGGGCTACCTTGTTACGACTTCACCCCAGTCATGAACCACACCGTGGTAAACGCCCTCCCGAAGGTTAAGCTATCTACTTCTGGTGCAGCCCACTCCCATGGTGTGACGGGCGGTGTGTACAAGGCCCGGGAACGTATTCACCGTGGCATTCTGATCCACGATTACTAGCGATTCCGACTTCATGGAGTCGAGTTGCAGACTCCAATCCGGACTACGACCGGCTTTCTGGGATTAGCTCCACCTCGCGGCTTCGCAACCCTCTGTACCGACCATTGTAGCACGTGTGTAGCCCTACTCGTAAGGGCCATGATGACTTGACGTCGTCCCCACCTTCCTCCGGTTTATCACCGGCAGTCTCCCTAAAGTTCCCGACATAACTCGCTGGCAAATAAGGATAAGGGTTGCGCTCGTTGCGGGACTTAACCCAACATTTCACAACACGAGCTGACGACAGCCATGCAGCACCTGTCTCACAGTTCCCGAAGGCACCAATTCATCTCTGAAAAGTTCTGTGGATGTCAAGAGTAGGTAAGGTTCTTCGCGTTGCATCGAATTAAACCACATGCTCCACCGCTTGTGCGGGCCCCCGTCAATTCATTTGAGTTTTAACCTTGCGGCCGTACTCCCCAGGCGGTCTACTTAATGCGTTAGCTTGGGAGCCCAGTAACTAAGTTACCAAACTCCGAGTAGACATCGTTTACGGCGTGGACTACCAGGGTATCTAATCCTGTTTGCTCCCCACGCTTTCGTACCTGAGCGTCAGTCTTTGTCCAGGGGGCCGCCTTCGCCACCGGTATTCCTTCAGATCTCTACGCATTTCACCGCTACACCTGAAATTCTACCCCCCTCTACAAGACTCTAGTTTGCCAGTTCCAAATGCAATTCCCAGGTTGAGCCCGGGGCTTTCACATCTGGCTTAACAAACCGCCTGCGTACGCTTTACGCCCAGTAATTCCGATTAACGCTTGCACCCCTCGTATTACCGCGGCTGCTGGCACGAAGTTAGCCGGTGCTTCTTCTGCGAGTAACGTCACAGCTAACGGTTATTAACCGTTAACCTTTCCTCCTCGCTGAAAGTGCTTTACAACCCGAAGGCCTTCTTCACACACGCGGCATGGCTGCATCAGGCTTTCGCCCATTGTGCAATATTCCCCACTGCTGCCTCCCGTAGGAGTCTGGGCCGTGTCTCAGTCCCAGTGTGGCTGATCATCCTCTCAGAACAGCTAGGGATCGTCGCCTAGGTGAGCCATTACCTCACCTACTAGCTAATCCCACCTAGACTCATCTAATCGCGAAAGGCCCGAAGGTCCCCTCCTTTCCCCCGTAGGGCGTATGCGGTATTAGCAGTCGTTTCCAACTGTTATCCCCCACGACTAGGCAGATATCTAGGCATTACTCACCCGTCCGCCGCTCGACAGCAAAGTAGCAAGCTACTTTCTGTTTCCGCTCGACTTGCATGTGTTAGGCCTGCCGCCAGCGTTCAATCTGAGCCATGATCAAACTCTTCAATTAAAGTTTTTTGTTCTCATCCGATTAAGAATGAAGAACGGCTCAATGAATTATACTGTTTATATAGCGAACCGAACTAAGTTCGATTCTATGAACACTCATTCATCGAGTAATATTTTGATTGCTTACATCCCGAAGGACAAGAAAGCAATTTCGAATAACTCAACACCTGTGAGTGTCCACACAGATTTCTTGTTTTGAATTGTTAAAGAGCATCACACTATTGTGTGGCCGTTGACGCTTGGTCGTTGGCTTGAGGAGGCGTATTCTACACTCTCCGTGGTTGGCGTCAAGCGCTTATTTGAAGAAGTTTTTCAAGCGATGATTTCTTAATCAGCAGAGTGAAACACTCTCGTAAAAGAAACAAAACCCGAAGCCCTTAAAGCGTTTGTCACCTGAATCAAATCTCCGAGGAGTTTTGATTCAACCTCGACTCTTTTTAATAAACAGAGAAGAGGTACTGACTTGCTGCAAGTCCCATTCTATCTAGCGTTTGCTAAGAGCGATTGGCCTGCTGTGCCGTGTCAGTGGATGCGCATTATAGGGATTACTCGCAACTGTGCAAGGGCTTTTATTGAGAAAAATGCGTTTAGCGCTTTAAGTGTCTTTTTATCACTCAATACGCTTGATATAGATACAATTTTGGAGTTTAAGATACAAAAAAGGGGCTTAACGCCCCTTCTATCTATACATATTCCTGCATCTTTACTGTTTATCAATAAAGCCCTGTATTAGGTCTGCCGCTTGTTTGTCGTCCCAATCAACAAAGGTACGAACAAATGCGATGAGCTCGCCTTTACTGTTTAAGATAAACGTCGCTGGAATTGTATCAAGTGGAAATACCTCTCTCAGGTTTTGCGTCTCATCATAAAACGAGTTAAAAGACTCCATTCCTAACTCTTTAAGAAAAGGCTCAACCTTACCCTTTCCTTCGAGATCTATCGAGATAGGTAAAATTTCAAAGTCCTGTTTATCGAACTTTTCAGACAAGCGTGAAATAGCTGGAAGCTCACGTACACATGGAGGGCACCAAGTTGCCCACATGTTTACCATCAGGACTTTCCCTTTATACTGACTAAAATCTACAGCTTTACCCTGTTCATCTTTAAATGGGACTGCAGTAATAGGAAAAGGCTGAGGCAAGATGCTAATAAGCCCGACATTAGTCTGACTTTCACCTTCTGCCTGTTTCTGCATACCTGGATATGCAGAAACGGTACTAATAGAAAAACAACTAGCAACTAATAAAGATACCTTAAGCAAATCAGCGATTAGCTTCATTTATCATCTCGCTTAAGTAACTTATCTAACTCTTTTTGCTCTTCTACGCTAATCTCTTGCTCATCGACTTCAGTAATACGTTGTTTGCGTATAAACATAAAACCAATAAATAGACCAAACATTAACAGTGCAACAGGTCCTAACCATAGTGCGTATGTCTTAGCTTCCATTCTTGGCTTATAAAGCACAAATTCGCCGTAACGACTGGTCATAAACTCAATCACTTCGTCATCATCTTTACCAGCATCCACCATTTGATAAACTTCAAGACGTAGATCTTGAGCTACTGGAGAATTTGAATCAATTAGGTTCTGATTCTGACATTGTGGGCAGCGCAGAGAGTGCGCTAATTCCAATGCTCGCTTCTGATTATCCATCGACTTAAATTCATAAGTGTCGACAGGAGTTGCTACTGCCCCTGAGATCAAAGTCAGCGATAAAAGCAGTGCGCTGCATATTTGAACCATATACTTAATCATGAAGCACCATCCAATTTAGCTGCAGCCTGAAGTTCTTTAATCATAGGAAGTAAGGTTTCACTCCATATCCTTTGATCGATCGGCCCCGCATAACGGTAACGAATAATGCCATTATGATCGATTAAGTAACTTTCTGGTGCACCATACACACCAAGATCCAAACCTAAGCGACCATCATGATCAAAGATATTCTTAGTATAAGGGTCACCTTCACGATTTAATTCGCGAATCGCCAGTGGACGCTCATCACGGTAGTTAATACCATAGATAGGCAGAATACCTTGACGTGCAAAGCGCATTAAATAGGGGTGTTCATATTTACATGATGGACACCAAGTTGCCCACACATTCAATAGAGCAACCTCACCCTTTAAGCTTTCGTTAGTGATTATCTCATTTCGGTCCTCTAGACGCTCAAGTTGGAAAGCCGGAACTGGCTTTCCCTCAAGTGCAGAGTCTAGCTTTTGAGGATTAAGGAAGAGTCCCTTATAAAGGAACACCCCCATCACCAAAAATAGTACCAAAGGAATAAATAGTACTAGCCTCTTCTTCATACTTGCCCCAATTCAAGTTAAGCCGTAGCTAATTTTGCTTTCTTAGCATCAGACTTCGATGCTTCTGTTACTTTTTTTGCACGGTAGCGTTTATCTGATGCGGCAAAGAATCCACCCACCATCATAAAGATGCTTCCGAACCATAACCAGCGAACGAACGGTTTGTAGTTCAGGCGTACTGCAAACTCTGTTCTGCTAATAGGATCACCCATGGTGACATACAGATCACGGAACAAGCCCCAATCAATCCCCGCCTCTGTCATGTCCATAGTACGAACATTGTACTGGCGTCGATCAGGTCTTAATAGGGTGACTAGGTCGCCATCTTTTGTGACTTCAATCTGTCCCTGTTGAGCCGTGTAGTTAGGTCCTACAACGTTTTTCGTCTCGATGTAGTTAAAGGTATAACCAGCAAGCTCTTGTTGGATACCAGGTCCCATGCGAACGCTCTTTTCAATTGAGTAGTTCGATACCATGGTGCCACCGACAACTGATACTGCGATACCTAAGTGGGCGATGATCATACCTAGCTGACTACGATTGATACGCGCTAAGCTCAGTGAACCATCTTTCGCCTTCATCATGTCATAACCAGCACGCAAAGTTGCTAAAGTAACCCACACTGCGGTAGCGATACCTAACATAACCCAAACGTTGAACTTACCGTCCGCCATAAATGGCGCTGCAATACCGACAATCGCTGCAATAACCGCAGGAACAAGCAACTTAGCCTTTAAACTACCCGCCTTTGATTTTTTCCAGCGAATGTTAGGGCCTATACCCATAAAGACAAATAGAACCAGAACAATAGGTACGAACACAGCATTAAAGTATGGAGGTCCTACAGAGATCTTACCCATATTAAGAGCGTCGATAAGCAGCGGGTAAAGGGTTCCAAGAAGAACGGTACCACAAGCTACAGTCAGTAGAATGTTACACACTAACAGCATAGTTTCGCGAGATTTAAGCTCGAAACGAGCAGGGCTCTTCATCTCACTGGCCCGGAATGCAAACAGGGTCAATGAGCCACCAACCGCCAGCCCTAAGAGGAGGAGGATAAACATACCTCGACTTGGATCCGCGGCGAATGAGTGAACTGACGTTAACACACCAGAACGAACAATGAAGGTACCAAGCAAACTTAGTGAGAAGGCAAAGATTGACAGTAGTACAGTCCAGTTACGGAAAGCAGCACGCTTCTCGGTGACGATCACTGAGTGCAGTAGTGCAGTACCAATCAGCCAAGGCATAAATGAGGCGTTTTCGACTGGATCCCAGAACCACCAACCGCCCCAACCTAGCTCGTAATATGCCCACCAAGAACCTAGAGAAATACCGCCTGTTAGGAATACCCAAGCAGCAAGTGTCCATGGACGACTCCATCTAGCCCAGGCTGAGTCAAGGCGTCCGCCCATCAGTGCAGAGATAGCAAATGCAAAGCTAACAGCAAAACCAACATAGCCTAAATAAAGCATCGGTGGGTGGAAAATAAGACCCACATCTTGCAACATAGGGTTAAGATCTCGTCCCTCCATTGGCGTCGGGAATAAGCGCTCAAATGGACTTGAGGTCAAAATCATAAAGAGAGTGAAACCTATTATGATCAAGGCTAATACTGACAATACTCTGGCAGTAAAGACCTCCTCTAGCCCCTTACTGAAATAAGCTACCGCCGCAGTCCAAACAGACAGAGAGAATACCCAGAAAAGCAGAGAACCTTCATGTCCACCCCATACTGCAGCAATCTTAAAGAAGATAGGTAATTGAGAGTTTGAGTGATGGGCAACATACGCGACCGAGAAATCATCGATAGCAAAACTGTAGCCTAAAACGATAACAGATAAGAAAATAAAGAAGAACATGCCATAACTTAATGGCCAAGCATAACGCACTAAGTATTGGTCTTTACGTGCAACACCAATTAAAGGAACGCTAGCCAATAGAAAGGCAAATGCCAAACCTATTATCAGCGACAGGTGTCCTAATTCAGGGATCATGGGGTTTCCTCAGTCCTATTGATGAATTGAATTAACAAATGCTAATTCAACACATATGAGTTTGCAGCTTACACTACTCAAGGTACAAATTTTGAGTCATTTTAGTATTTGCTATTGTATCTGTCTGCCTCTTTCGAACAAATATGGGTTGCTAGTCTCATTCTTCGTTAACAAAAACCAAGCATATCGTTATAAAAAGCAGTCAATTTTAAGCTCTGACTCTTACTTGAAACTTAAGTTTCAACCAATTTTCAAAAATAGAAACGAACTGTGAACCAGTCCCCAACTATCACTTTTTACGCTAGATAAGTCCTTATATTACTGTTCAATGAATAATCTTTCCGTATAATCCTATCCCTACTCCTGCGGTATATCCGCTTTTTTCTAACTAATGTGAAAAAGAAATAATGACCACTCTTTGGATTTTTATTGCGCTTTTCTTATTAGTCAGCCTAGTGCTGATTTGGTTTCCTCACTTTCGACAGCAAAAGATGCTGCAGACGGAAGAAGCTGGGGTACGTAAACAAACAAACCTCGAACTATTTAACAATCGTCTTGCAACATTAGAGAAAGAACTTGAAGATGAACAGCTAGATCAAGTTGAGTTCGACGCCCTCAAAAAAGAGCTTGAGATAAGCTTACTCCAAGATATGAAGCAAGGTAGTAGTGATGAGTCTCTTGTCACTAAGATGAAACCAAAAGGCTTACTATGGCCTGTGGTTATGTCTGTTGCCGTATTAGGTATCTCTGGATACTTTTATACCAGCTTAGGCGCCTACGCTAACTTAGACAAAACAGAGCAAGCTAGCCCACATGCTGGCATGACTGCAGATCAAGTTATGCAACAACGTCTACAGATGATGGAAGCGCAAGCTAAAGCTGAGCCTGAGAACAGCCAGTTACTCTTTAGCCTTGGCCATAGTTACATATCTGCCAACCGTTATGATGACGCGATAAAGACTTTCGATAAAGCAATGGTATTAGTAGGCACACACGCTGAGCTACTCGGACCAAAAGCGACAGCCATGTACTACAAGGCAAACCAGCAGATGACACCTGCGGTACAAGCTATTGTTGATCAAGCTCTGTCTCTGGATCCTGAAGACCCATCAACACTTCTGTTAGTAGGTATGGATTCATTCTTTACTGCTAATTATCAGAAAGCGATAGATTCATGGCAGATCATTCTCGATAGCGACCGTAAAGATGTCGATCGTAGTGCCATCATTAATGCTATCGATAGCGCTAAGATGAGAATGCAGGCAGATACCGGCGAAATGCCAAATGACGCAGCCCATGCCAATGTTCAAAACACGGCTAAGACTGTTAATGTCGAAGTTTCAGTATCAGATGAACTAGCTCAGCAGGTTGGCAGTTCAGACATGCTATTCATCTTCGCTCGCAACACTGAAGGCCCTAAGGTGCCATTAGCTGCAGTTAAAGTCTCCGCAAAATCGCTACCAACAACAATCACATTGGATGACACGACCTCTATGGGCGGCGATGTGAAGTTAAGTGGAGCTAAGCAAGTTGAGATTATTGCGGTTCTGTCTAAACATGGAACGGTTAAACCACAATCAGGCGATCTTAAAGGTCACCTTGCAATGGTTAATGTCGGTGATACCGCTCAGCTAATTATCGACACTCAAGTCAAATAATTACTGACATGATTAAACTAAAGGTCTGCATTTGCAGGCCTTTTATACCAATCAGTATAAGAAGTTGATCTACTCAGAGTGCCTTTTGGCAAACTAATTCAAGGCGAATGGATGATGGAATGGCTGTTCCCTTGTGAGTTCATTCAACGCAGAAGTAGGCAGCCAAAAACACTCCTTACAGGCGAGTTTTAGCGGTGCTGATGCTGTGTTAACGAGCTAAACCGTAGAATAACTATGCTCTTCACTCGTTGTCTTGCCTCAGAACCGCTAAACTCTCGCTGAGCGATCAAATCTTTATACTGATTGGTATTATTGCCTATGCATTCTAAAGAATATAAGGCTGAATTTCAGGCATAAAAAAACCGGCTAATTGCCGGCTTTCTTACTCTTAATAAGAGCAATGACAAGATTACTTTGACATGTAGTCAATAGCATTCTTGTAATCTTCATCTGTACAATCAGTACACATGCCACCTGGTGGCATAGCGCCTTTACCAGTTTTGATTGTAGAGACTAGAGTATCCATACCTTGAGCAAGACGAGGGGCCCAAGCCTCAGCATCGTGTGCTTTTGGAGCGCCAGCTACACCCATGCTGTGACATACTTGACATGCCTTATCGTAGACAGCCTTACCTTCTTGTGCAGAAACGCTTGCAGACAAAGTCAGTGCTGCTACAGCAGTCATTGCTAACAGTTTTTTCATGTTCGATGTTCCTAATGCAAATTCGTACAAAGCTCAACGCTGCCCTTTTCCTCATCACTTCGAGTAAGGCAGACTATTATTCTAGCTATTCAAGAATACAACAAACTTGCATAAATCGCACCTTTTATGACTTTAATCAAAGTAAGAACGCTAAAAGCACAAAAGAGATGAGATATTCGGTACTATATTAGCAAAAGTTGAAAAAGTTCCACCTCTTTTGTTAAAAGGTTTCATTTTTTGGAAGCATATCAAATTGCTGACACTAAAAGTCAACCATTACTAAACCCATAAAAGGGATTGTGATAATATCATTTGTGTTAACTTTCGGCTTGATATAGAGGATTCAGTGGTAGAACAAAACAGCTCAAAAGCCCTGCTCTCGGCCAATCAATTGACCTGCATTCGTGAAGAACGAATTCTGTTTGATGAACTCAGTTTTGAGATCACAGCCGGTGAAATTGTCCAGATTGAAGGTCCAAATGGTTCAGGTAAGACTAGCCTACTTCGTATTTTAGCAGGTTTATCACGCCCCTATGCTGGTGACGTCCATTATCAAGGTGAGAATATCACTCGGGTAAGAGATGAATTTAACGACGACCTCCTCTACCTAGGCCATCTCGCTGGCGTAAAAAGCGAGCTCACTGCCGAAGAAAACCTTAACTTCAATTTAAGGATAAGCGGTTATGATGAGTTCGAAACTGGAGATATCTTAGCCAAGGTTAACTTAGCCGGATTTGAAGAAGCGCTAGCTGGTCACCTTTCAGCGGGACAGCACAGACGTACAGCACTAGCAAGGCTCTGGCATACTAACTGTAAAATATGGCTTCTGGATGAACCTTTTACTGCAATTGATAAAAAGGGTGTCGAAGAGTTAGAGCACTTATTTCTTGCCCACTCAAAGCGTGGTGGATGTGTCGTACTAACCACACATCAAGATATGGGCATTATCGGTGACGATATACTTCGTAAAATAAGTCTTGAATATCGATTTGTATAGGGTTGATAAATGAAAAAAGGCATCAGTTTCAGACAGGCATTTTTCACGCTTTTAAAGCGTGATCTTCAGATTGCTATTCGACACAAAGGGGACATATTTAACCCTTTACTGTTTTTTATCTTAGTAGTGACATTGTTCCCGCTAGGTATAGGCCCAGAGCCTCAAGTACTATCAAGAGTTGCACCAGGTGTTATCTGGGTCGCAGCCTTGCTCGCCTCCATGTTGTCACTGGAGCGACTGTTCAAAGCTGACTATGCCGATGGCAGCTTAGAGCAGATGTTATTAAGCCCTCAGCCACTCCCTTTAATGGTACTGGCAAAGGTATTGGCACACTGGCTTTTAACAGGTGTTCCACTCATTTTAGTGGCGCCATTATTAGCAGTGCTTTTGCATTTAGACGGTAACAGCTACGGAGCACTCATTGCGACCTTAGCACTTGGCACACCTGTATTGAGCCTACTTGGCGCCATAGGTGTAGCACTTACGGTAGGCTTACATAAAGGCGGTGTATTACTAAGCCTATTAATCTTACCTTTGTATATTCCAGTGCTCATATTTGCCACCACGGCAATTGATGCAGCTGGTCTTAATTTACCCTATAGCGGTCATCTCGCGATTATTGGTGCGATGCTGGTCGGTTCATTAATATTGGCACCCTTTGCAATAGGTGCTTCGTTAAGAGTGAGTACTAACTAAGATGTGGAAATGGCTACATAGTTACGCGGATCCAGAGCGCGCTTATAATCTCTCAGGAAAACTTTTGCCATGGTTCTCCATGCTCGCAATCTCCTTGATTGGTATTGGCTCTGTGTGGGGGCTCGCCTTCGCTCCTGTCGATTATCAACAAGGTGACAGTTACCGAATCATCTTTATCCATGTCCCAGCTGCCTCCATGTCAATGTCAGCCTATATGGCGATGGCAACCTCAGCATTTATCGGCTTGGTATGGCAGATAAAATCAGCCGATTGGGCAGCAGCTGCAATCGCACCAATAGGCGCCGTTGTCACCTTTATCGCCCTAATCACTGGCGCTACATGGGGCAAGCCTATGTGGGGAACTTGGTGGGTATGGGATGCACGTCTAACATCAGAACTTGTACTACTCTTCTTGTACTTAGGTGTGATTGCTCTCTATGCTTCGTTTGAAGATAAAGTACTTGCAGCGCGTGCAGCAGGTATTCTTGCAATAGTCGGTGTAATTAACATTCCTATTATCAAATACTCTGTGGAGTGGTGGAACTCGCTACATCAGCCAGCCACGATTAAGATAACAGAGAAGTCTTCAATGGCGGCAGAGATGCTATACCCATTACTAATTAATATTCTAGGCTTTGGTCTTATGATAGGGGCTATCACCTTGGTACGCTTCAGAGCAGAAATTCTCGCAAGAAATAGTATGCGCCCTTGGGTAAGGGAACTAGCTATGACCGAAGGAGTCAAATAATGCAGTTCGATTCATTAGCAGATTTTTTCAATATGGGTGGCTACGCCTTTTATGTTTGGCTAGCTTATGGTGTGACATTTTTTTCATTAGGTACTCTAGTCATTTCAAGTTTACGCCAGAAAAGAAAGGTGTTAACTGAAATAGCGAAGAAGATACAACGTGAAGATCGTTTAAAAGCAAACCGGAGTAATCAACAGTGAATGCCAGACGTAAAAAGAGACTCGCTCTCGCTACAGCTTTAATTGGTGGCGTTGCCGCTATCGCATCACTTCTACTGTATGCGTTAAATTCAAATCTAAACCTGTTTTATACGCCAACAGAGATAGTACAAGGCAAGAAAGATACAGGGGTTAAGCCTGAAGTCGGTCAACGCATCCGTGTTGGTGGCATGGTAACTGTCGGCTCTATGGTTCGTGATCCCAATAGCTTACATGTGGAGTTTGCTGTCCACGATGCTGCCGGTGGTGAAGTGATTGTCACTTATGATGATCTGCTACCGGATCTATTCCGTGAAGGGCAAGGTATTGTCGCTCAAGGCGTGCTAATTGAAGGCGGTAAACTAGAAGCAACCGAAGTTCTCGCTAAGCATGATGAAAATTACATGCCCCCTGAAGTCGCTGAAGCCATGGGTCAAAGCCATGAAAAGCTAGACTACAATGCAGAGCAAAAATCGGGTTATTAAGCCCTACTAACCTAAAAGGCCTCAGTCGAGGCCTTTTTTGTGCCTAGCTTGCAATACCATCCCGTCTAATTTGTACCTATAGAAAGGCTTTGGCAAAGCTAACTAGTCTATTACCTCCTCGTTATACTTTTACTTGTGCAGTACAACCTTCTTGCAGCTAGCATTCTTATTTGAGAGTTATACCAAGAATACCTATGGGGAAAACGACAATAGAGATATGGTATCTATACTAGGAAGTGAACATAGATACGGCTATTTCCACTTTAGAGACAAGAGAGCCTCTGAATATATAGCTGAAGAGCCTTAGAGGGCCAACAGCGCTATGAATTCAATCTAATAGCATATGTGTGGTAGTGATGCGGTTAAGTTGCTTTACAAGCTGTTTGAGCGAGCTGAAACTATCATTGTATTTTTGGACTCGATACTACCGAAAACACCTCCGAAAAACACACCGAAAGTTTCTAATGCAGTTCAACAACAGTGAAACACCTATCGTAAATATTGTGCAAAGCCCGCGCTCTGATAGGCATTACAATAGGAGCCTTAAATTAGACTTTGTGCTTTTAATAAATGCAGCACATGAATAAAGAGCTTCGATGCTCCGAGAGGTGATACACAGTTAGGAATGGAATGATTAATGTCATTCATTAAATCATGGGCAGTTGGAACGACTATTTCAGGCATAAAAAAAGCCGGGCTAATGCCCGGCTTTTTTACAATGAAAACCTTAATTACTCAGCAGAGTCATCAGCTTCAACAGCTTCAGCATCTTCTGGGCGACCAACTAGTTCAATATACGCCATAGGCGCTTTATCACCAGTACGTAGACCGCACTTAAGGATACGGGTATATCCACCAGGACGTTCCTGGTAGCGTGGACCCAATTCATTGAATAACTTACCTACGACTTCAGCGTCGCGAGTACGAGCAAATGCCAAACGGCGGTTTGCAACGCTATCACTCTTAGCAAGTGTTATTAGAGGTTCAACTACGCGACGCAGTTCTTTCGCTTTAGCAACAGTAGTCTTGATCACTTCGTGACGGACTAATGAGCTAGCCATGTTACGGAACATAGCTTGGCGATGACTGCTGTTACGGTTCAGTTGACGACCACTCTTACGATGGCGCATGACTAATCCTTATTACCTAATTCTGTACAGATCTGGACTTAAAGGTCGTCTGCTAAACTAGCTGGAGGCCAGTTTTCAAGACGCATACCTAACGACAGTCCGCGAGACGCTAAAACATCCTTAATTTCAGTAAGAGACTTCTTACCTAGGTTAGGAGTCTTAAGCAACTCAACTTCAGTACGTTGTACCAGATCACCGATATAATGAATCGCTTCAGCCTTCAAACAGTTAGCTGAACGTACAGTTAGCTCTAAATCGTCGACAGGACGTAGCAAAATCGGATCGAACTCCGGCTTCTCTTCTTTCAACTCTGGCTCAGTAACATCACGAAGCTCAACAAACGCATCTAGCTGTTCAGCTAAAATGGTTGCACTGCGACGGATAGCTTCCTCAGGATCGATAGTACCGTTTGTGGTCATATCAATAACGAGTTTATCTAAGTCAGTACGCTGTTCAACACGTGCAGCTTCTACATTGTAGGCTATACGTGCTACTGGCGAGAATGAAGAATCCACCAACAAGCGGCCGATAGGGCGTTCGTCGTCTTCAGTTTGTGCACGGGCTGATGCCGGTACATAACCACGACCACGCTCTACACGGATACGCATGCTGACATCATTATTACCTGTCAAATGACAGATAACATGGTCAGGATTCATGATGGTAACATCACCATCATGCGTGATATCTGCTGCAGTAACAGGGCCTGCGCCTGACTTACTTAACGTAAGCATAGCTTCGTCTTTTCCTTCGACCACTACTGCTAAACCTTTAAGGTTTAGTAGGATCTCAAGAACATCCTCTTGAACGCCTTCCTTGCTACTGTATTCATGCAGTACACCATCGATCTCTACTTCGGTTACCGCGCAGCCTGGCATTGACGACAATAGGATACGACGCAACGCGTTACCTAAAGTGTGACCGAAACCACGTTCTAGCGGCTCAAGTGTAACTTTGGCACGTGTTGGATTAACCTGCTCGATATCAACGAGACGCGGTCTAAGAAATTCTGTAACAGAACCCTGCATTGTGTCCTCTCTTTTGTATTAACTTTACTTAGAGTAAAGTTCGACGATGAGCTGTTCGTTAATTTCCGCAGATAAATCACTACGCTCTGGTAGACGCTTGAAAGCACCTTCCATCTTAGTGTTATCAACTTCAACCCATGTTGGCTTTTCGCGTTGAGAAGAAACTTCCAAAGCAGCAATAATACGTGCTTGCTTCTTAGACTTCTCACGAATGCTAATTACATCATTCGCAGACACTTTGAATGATGGAATGTTAACAACGCTGCCGTTTACCATAATAGACTTATGGCTTACTAGCTGACGTGCTTCTGCACGTGTAGCACCGAAGCCCATACGGTATACAACGTTATCAAGACGGGTTTCTAAAAGAGTAAGTAGGTTCTCACCAGTGTTACCTTTAGTACGTGCAGCGTCTTTGTAGTAGTTACGGAATTGCTTTTCTAGCACACCGTAAGTACGACGAACTTTTTGCTTCTCGCGTAGCTGAACACCATACTCAGACAGACGGGTCTTACGAGCGCCGTGTTGTCCAGGTGCAGTTTCAAGCTTACACTTCGAATCGATTGCTCTCACGCCGCTTTTTAGGAAAAGGTCTGTACCTTCTCTGCGGCTGAGCTTGAGCTTTGGACCCAAGTATCTTGCCATGTTCTTTCTCCAACTATCCTATTTAAAAACGACGAGTTATACGCGACGCTTCTTAGGAGGACGACAACCATTATGAGGGATAGGCGTCACATCGGTAATGTTAGTTATCTTATAACCAACCGAGTTTAGTGCACGAATCGCAGATTCGCGCCCTGGACCTGGACCCTTTACAAAAACTTCAAGGTTTTTAACACCGTAATCCTGAGCAGCAACACCTGCACGCTCAGCAGCAACCTGTGCAGCAAAAGGAGTAGATTTACGTGAACCACGGAAACCTGAACCACCAGAAGTTGCCCAAGATAGTGCATTACCTTGACGATCAGTAATGGTAATAATTGTGTTGTTGAAAGAAGCATGGATATGAGCCATGCCATCAGCAACCTGTTTACGTACACGCTTACGCGGAGAACGTGACGGACTTTTAGCCATATTGGATTACCCCGTTACTTTCTAATTGGTTTACGTGGACCTTTACGCGTACGCGCATTGGTCTTTGTACGTTGCCCACGAAGAGGCAGGCTACGACGGTGACGTATTCCACGGTAACAACCAAGGTCCATAAGACGTTTGATGTTCATGGAAACTTCACGACGCAAATCACCTTCTACAGTGTATTCGGCAACTGCTTCGCGTAGTGTATCAATTTGAGCTTCGCTCAATTCCTTGATCTTAGCGTCTTCAGCAACAGAAGTAGCCGCGCAGATTGCTCTAGCACGAGTACGGCCGATGCCGAAAATACCAGTCAATGCAATGACGGTATGCTTATGATCAGGAATGTTAATGCCAGCGATACGGGCCACTATGCACTCCTAAATAGTTAATGGTTATCTGTGAAAAGCCCGGTAGGATACTCGACAGATAACGGTTTTGCAAATAAAATTTTGTTCAGCCCGAACAGGGCTGAACAAATGTTGTTAGCCTTGACGCTGTTTGTGTTTAGGTTCAACACAAATCACGCGTACAACGCCACTACGTTTGATGATCTTGCAATTACGGCAGATCTTCTTCACGGAAGCTCGAACTTTCATTTCATCACTCCGAGAAAACTTTCTTAGCGACCAAAGCGATCTAAATTCGCTTTGTTAACTAGGTTAGCTTTCTTCATTACAGATTCATATTGATGAGACATCATATGGGTCTGAACTTGAGCCATGAAGTCCATGATTACGACTACCATAATAAGTAGTGAAGTACCGCCAAAATAGAACTGTACTTTCCACGTAATTAACATGAACTCCGGAATTAAACAGATAAAGGTAATGTACAATGCGCCAGCTAATGTCAAGCGAGTCATAACTTTATCAATGTAACGCGAAGTCTGTTCTCCAGGACGGATCCCGGGAATAAACGCACCACTCTTCTTCAAGTTATCTGCTGTCTCACGCGGGTTGAACACCAACGCAGTATAGAAGAAACAGAAGAAGATGATTGCTGACGCATACAATAATGAGTAGAGCGGCTGTCCTGGTGACACAGCAAGTGAAAAATCACTTAACCATGATAAGGACTCATTTTGACCAAACCACTGAGCCAGTGTGCCTGGGAACAAAATGATGCTCGACGCAAAAATTGGTGGTATTACGCCTGCCATGTTTATCTTCAGAGGTAGATGTGTACTCTGCGCTGCAAACACCTTACGGCCCTGCTGACGCTTAGCATAGTTAACGACGATACGACGCTGACCACGTTCCACAAATACAACGAAATAAGTTACGGCAAATACAATAACAGCAATCAACAACAATACGAGTACGTTCAAGTCACCTTGACGCGCCTGCTCAGCCGTTTGGCCGATAGCAGATGGTAGGCCAGCAACAATACCTGCGAAAATTAATATCGAGATACCGTTTCCTATGCCTCGTTCGGTGATCTGCTCACCTAGCCACATAAGGAACATAGTTCCTGTCACTAGACTCACAACAGCAACAAAGTAAAAACCAAATCCAAGATTTACTACTAAACCTGGAACTAAGTTTGGTAAACCTGTTGCGATACCGACTGCCTGGAATGTACCCAGGACCAATGTGCCATATCGTGTATATTGACTGATCTTCTTACGACCAGATTCGCCTTCCTTTTTCAGTTCGGCTAATGCTGGGTGTACCACAGTCAATAGTTGCATGATAATCGACGCCGAAATATACGGCATGATACCTAATGCAAAGATAGAAGCACGTTCAAGGGCACCACCAGAGAACATGTTAAACATGCCTAGGATGGTCCCCTTCTGCTGATTGAACAGCTCTGCTAATACAGCAGCGTCAATACCAGGAATTGGTACAAACGAACCGGCTCTAAAGACGATAATTGCACCAATCACGAACAGGAGGCGAGTCTTCAGTTCTGAAAATCCACCTTTCGCGCTTTTTAAATCAAGTCCTGGTTTTGCCATCGACGTATTATTCCTCGATCTTTCCGCCGGCAGCTTCAATAGCTGCACGTGCACCTTTGGTTACCTTAAGACCTTTTACGGTCACTGGGCGCTCAATGGTACCTGAAAGAACGATTTTAGCAAACTGTATGTTGCGAGTAACAAGATTCGCATCTTTCAGTGTACTCAAATCGACAACATCACCGTTAACTTTAGCTAGTTCACTAATACGAACTTCGGCTGAAACCATCGCTTTACGCGAGGTAAAACCAAACTTAGGCAAACGAATCTTAAGTGGCATTTGACCACCCTCGAAACCGATGCGAACACCGCCGCCTGAACGAGACTTCTGACCTTTGTGACCGCGGCCACAAGTTTTACCAGTGCCTGAACCGATACCGCGACCTACACGCTTAGCAGCTGACTTAGAGCCTGCTGCTGGAGATAGAGTATTTAAACGCATTATTAATCCTCCACCTTAACCATGTAGTAAACCTTGTTAATCATACCGCGAACAGAAGGAGTATCTTCAACTTCGACAGTGTGATTAATACGGCGTAGACCTAGACCTAATAGAGACGCACGGTGCTTTGGTAAGCGGCCGATAGAACTTTTAGTCTGAGTTACTTTAATTGTTTTAGTAGCCATGGTGCATTAACCTCGAATTTCATCAACATTCAGGCCACGCTTAGCTGCGATTTGTGATGGTGACTTCATGTGCACCAACGCATCGACAGTTGCGCGAACGATGTTGATCGGGTTAGTAGAACCGTATGCTTTCGACAGAACGTTATGAACGCCTGCTACTTCCAATACGGCACGCATTGCGCCACCGGCAATAATACCGGTACCGTCTGATGCTGGCTGCATGTATACACGCGAACCAGTGTGACGGCCCTTTACAGGGTGGTGCAGAGTACCATTGTTCAATTCAACAGAAACGATGTTACGGCGAGCCTTTTCCATCGCTTTCTGAATTGCTGCAGGTACTTCACGCGCTTTACCATAGCCAAAGCCAACTTTACCATTACCATCACCGACTACAGTTAGTGCAGTGAAGCTAAAGATACGTCCGCCTTTAACTACTTTAGAAACACGATTTACTGCAACTAATTTCTCTTGCAGATCGTCTTTTTGCTGTTGAGCTTCAAATTTAGCCATTTTTCATCATTCCTTAGAACTTGAGGCCAGCTTCACGAGCGGCGTCTGCTAGAGCAGCAACACGGCCGTGATACTTGAAACCGGAACGATCGAATGCAACTACAGTTACGCCTTTTTCGATAGCACGCTCAGCAACGGTTTTACCCACTACTTTAGCTGCATCAACGTTACCTGTGTACTTTAGCTGCTCTGTTACCGCTTTCTCAGCAGTAGAAGCTGACGCCAAAACCTGTGAATCAGGGCTAATTACCTGAGCATAGGTGTGACGTGGTGTACGATGTACAACCAGACGGTTAACGCCCAGCTCTTGGATCTTCTTACGACCGCGTAGTGCGCGACGCAAGCGAGATGTTTTCTTATCCATATCGCGTTACCTACTTCTTCTTAGCCTCTTTACGACGTACTTGTTCGTCAGCGTAGCGAACACCTTTACCTTTGTAAGGCTCTGGTGGACGGTAGCCGCGAATCTCAGCTGCTACTTGACCTACAAGCTGCTTATCAGTACCAGTAAGTACGATTTCAGTTTGAGAAGGACAAACAGCTGATACGCCGTCTGGGAGTTCGTGTACTAGTGGGTGAGAGAAACCTAGAGTTAAATCAACGCCGTTACCAGCGATTTTCGCACGGTAACCAACACCAATTAACTGAAGTTTCTTTTCAAAACCTTCTGTAACACCAACAACCATGTTATTGATTAAAGCTCGAGCTGTACCTGCTTGAGCGTTAGTTTTAACGCCTTCAACAGAACTACACTTGATTTCGTTATCTTCAACAACAACGATAACATCAGTGTTAATTACTCGAGTCAAACTACCTTTAGTACCTTTTACGGTGATAGTTTGTTCGTTTAAAGTCACTTCTACGCCTGCAGGGATAGCGACTGGTGCTTTTGCGACACGAGACATTGCTAGCTCCTTATGCTACGTAGCAGATAACTTCCCCGCCCATGCCATTTTGGCGGGCAGTACGATCAGTCATCAAACCTTTAGAAGTGGACACAATAGCGACACCCAGTCCGCCCATAACCTTTGGTAGTTCGTCTTTACCTTTGTAAATACGAAGACCAGGACGGCTAACGCGCTGGATAGTCTCAACGACTGGCTGACCTTGGAAATACTTTAAAGTGATTTCAAGAACAGGCTTGGCTTCATCTGCTACGGCGTAGTCAGTGATATAACCTTCTTCTTTAAGCGTTTTCGCGATAGCGATTTTTAGCTTAGCAGAAGGCATAGTTACTGAAACGTGTTTAGCAGCTTGGCCATTACGAATACGGGTTAACATATCCGCTATAGGATCTTGCATGCTCATATAAGCTTACTCCGTGACAAGTGGTTACCAGCTGGCCTTGCGTAGACCAGGAACTTCACCGCGCATAGTAGCTTCACGTAATTTAATACGGCTTAAGCCGAATTTACGTAAGTAACCATGTGGGCGACCAGTTTGACTACAACGATTGCGCTGACGCGCTGCGCTAGAGTCACGTGGTAGACCTTGCAACTTAAGAACTGCATCCCAACGGTCATCATCAGATGTAGTTGGATTGTTAATGATAGCCTTAAGAGCTAGACGCTTTTCAGCGAACTTAGCCACGAGCTTGGCACGTTTTACTTCACGTGCTTTCATTGAACTTTTTGCCATTACGCTACCCTTATTTCTTGAATGGGAAGTTAAAGGCTTCAAGCAGAGCTCGGCCTTCTTCGTCATTCTTCGCAGAAGTAGTGATTACAATATCCATACCGCGGATCTTATCGATTTTATCGTATTGGATCTCTGGAAAGATGATTTGCTCACGTACACCCATTGCGTAGTTACCACGGCCATCGAACGACTTAGTGCTCATGCCACGGAAATCACGAATACGCGGGATTGCGATATCAACTAAACGCTCTAAGAATTCCCACATACGCTCACCGCGCAGTGTAACCTTACAGCCTATCGGGTAGCCTTCACGGATTTTAAAACCAGCCACTGACTTACGAGCTACAGTCACTACTGGCTTTTGACCTGCGATAGCAGTCATGTCACGAAGCGCATGCTCCATAACTTTCTTATCTGCTACTGCTTCGCCAACACCCATGTTAAGGGTGATTTTCTCAATCCGAGGGACTTGCATGACACTGGTAAAACCAAACTTCTTTTGAAGTTCAGGGCTAACAGTCTCTTGATATTTATCATGCAGTTTCGCCATCGTTTACTCCAATTACTTAACGAGTTCACTGTTAGACTTAAAGAAACGAACTTTCTTACCGTCTTCTAGTCGGAAACCTACGCGATCAGCTTTGCCAGTGGCAGAGTTGAAAATCGCTACGTTTGATGCTTGTATCGGTGCTTCTTGCTCAACAATACCGCCAGCTACGCCCAATTGTGGGTTTGGCTTCTGGTGTTTCTTAACAAGATTAACGCCTTCAACAATTAATTTACCAGTAGGAAGAACCTGAGAAACTTTTGCACGTTTCCCTTTATCTTTACCTGCTAGTACTACTACTTCGTCTTCGCGACGGATTTTAGCTGCCATTTGAAGCTCCTTTACAGTACTTCAGGGGCCAGAGAAACAATTTTCATAAATTGTTCTGTACGCAATTCACGCGTCACTGGGCCAAAGATACGAGTACCAATCGGTGCATTGTTTGCGTTAAGCAAAACTGCTGCGTTCCGATCGAAGCGAATGACAGAACCGTCTGGACGACGAACGCCTTTCTTAGTACGAACTACAACCGCGCTATAAACATCACCTTTCTTCGCTTTACCGCGAGGAATAGCTTCTTTAACAGAAACCTTGATGATATCGCCGATACCGGCATAACGACGGTGAGATCCACCTAAGACCTTAATACACTGAACTCTACGAGCGCCACTGTTGCAGGCAACATCTAGAGTCGATTGCATTTGGATCATTGTAAATGCTCCGCTAACGTTACTTCACATCCCCACATTGGGGCTACTATTTGTCCAACTTTTGACGAATCTTTTGTCAAAATTGGCGCGCAAGTATAACACCCGATTTTAGGAATAGATAGTATTAAAATAAAAACGGCTCCATTGGAAGGAGCCGTTTCGGTAAAAGCTTAATAAAATTAAGCTTTAGTCACTACTTCAACCAGAGTCCAAGACTTAGTCTTAGACAGCGGACGGCATTCGCGAATAGTCACGACATCGCCAGCATTACACTGATTTTGTTCGTCATGTGCATGGATCTTAGTAGTACGCTTAAGGAACTTCCCGTATAAAGGATGCTTAACCTTACGCTCAATAGCTACAGTGATAGACTTGTCCATCTTGTTGCTAAGTACACGACCCTGCAAAGTACGGATAGTATCAGACATTATGCACCCGCCTTAGAAGTAATAATGGTCTTAACGCGCGCAATGTTGCGACGCACGATTTTAAGCTGATGAGTCTGAGTCAACTGACCAGTGGCGTGTTGCATACGCAGATTAAACTGCTCACGCAGCAGACCAAGCAGTTCAGCGTTCAATTCTTCAACGCTCTTTTCTGTTAGTTCGCTCGCTTTCATTACATCACCGTCTTAGTTACAAAGGTAGTCTTAAGAGGTAGTTTGGCAGCAGCAAGAGCGAAAGCTTCACGAGCTAACTCCTCTGATACACCATCCATCTCATAAAGAACCTTACCTGGTTGAATCTGGCAAACCCAGTATTCAACGTTACCCTTACCTTTACCCATACGCACTTCAAGAGGCTTAGAGGTAATTGGCTTGTCAGGGAAAACGCGGATCCAGATTTGACCTTGACGTTTAATGTGACGTGTCATCGCACGACGTGCAGCTTCGATCTGACGCGCAGTCAAACGACCACGACCAACAGCCTTCAGACCGAAATCACCGAAGCTAACTTCAGTGCCGTTCGCAAGACCACGGTTGCGGCCTTTGAACATTTTACGAAACTTCATTCGTTTTGGTTGCAGCATTGCCAGCTCTCCTATTTACCGCGAGGCTTACGCTTCGGCTGCTGTTTCGGCTCTTCGTGTGCAGGTAGCACGCCGTCTAGAACTTCACCTTTGAAGACCCAAACTTTGACGCCAATCACACCGTATTGAGTGTGACTTTCTGCAGTCGAATAGTCGATATCAGCACGCAGTGTATGCAAAGGTACACGACCTTCACGATACCACTCAGAACGCGCAATCTCAGCACCGCCTAGACGGCCGCTAACTTCAACTTTGATACCTTTAGCACCAAGACGCATTGCATTTTGTACTGCGCGCTTCATAGCACGACGGAACATAACACGACGCTCTAGCTGCGAAGCGATGCCTTCGGCAACAAGCTTTGCATCTAGCTCAGGCTTACGGATCTCAGCGATGTTGATTTGAGCTGGAATACCAGTCAGCTTAGCAACTGCGTTGCGTAGCTTTTCAACGTCTTCACCTTTCTTACCAATCACAACACCTGGACGGGCAGTGTGAATAGTAACGCGAACACTCTTTGCTGGACGCTCGATAACAATCTTAGAGACTGAAGCTTGCTTAAGGTTCTTTTCAAGAAACTTACGCACTTCCCAGTCACTAGTTAAGTTATTGGCATAGTCTGACTTGTCAGCGTACCAGGTCGAGATCCAAGGCTTAGTGATACCCAGACGGATACCATTAGGATGTACTTTCTGTCCCATTGCTAACTCCTAGCGATCTGATACAACCACAGTAATGTGGCTGGTACGCTTGATTATGCGATCAGCACGGCCTTTGGCACGTGGCATGATACGCTTCATAGTTGGACCTTCATCGATCATAATGGCTCCAACTCTTAGCTCGTCAATGTCAGCACCTTCGTTGTGCTCAGCATTAGCGATTGCAGAGTCCAGTACTTTTTTAACAAGTACTGCAGCTTTTTTAGGGCTGAAAGTTAGTATTTCGAGAGCCTTAGCAACAGGCAGTCCACGGATTTGATCTGCAACCAAACGACACTTTTGAGGCGACGTACGGGCAAAACGATGTTTAGCTAAAACTTCCATCTTATTCCTCCCGTATTAACGCTTCTTCGCTTTCTTATCTGCAGCATGGCCGCGATAAGTGCGAGTTGGTGAAAATTCACCAAGCTTGTGGCCGATCATTTCGTCAGTTACGAACACAGGTACGTGCTGACGACCATTATGGACAGCGATGGTCAACCCAATCATATTAGGGATGATCATAGAGCGACGAGACCAAGTCTTAATAGGCTTTTTGTCTCCCGCTTCCATCGCTTTCTCTACCTTCTTCAGCAAGTGCAGGTCAATGAATGGACCTTTCTTGAGAGAACGTGGCATGGCGAATCCTCTTACTTTTTATTGCGACGACGTACGATGTACTTGTCGGTGCGTTTGTTACTACGAGTCTTATAACCCTTAGTTGGAACACCCCATGGAGAAACAGGATGACGGCCACCAGAAGTACGGCCTTCACCACCACCATGTGGATGGTCGATTGGGTTCATTGCAACACCACGAACTGTTGGGCGTACGCCTCTCCAGCGTTTAGCACCTGCTTTACCTAACTGGCGTAGCATGTGTTCGGCATTACCAACTTCACCCATTGTCGCGCGGCAATCAACCGGTACTTTACGCATTTCGCCAGAGCGAAGACGTAGAGTAGCGTATTCGCCATCACGAGCAACAACTTGTACATAAGTACCTGCTGAACGAGCGATCTGAGCACCTTTACCAGGCTTCATTTCAACTGCGTGTACAACACTACCTACTGGGATGTTGCGTAATGGCAAAGCGTTACCCACTTTGATTTCAGCATCGATACCAGACTGGATCTTATCACCAGCTTGCATGCCTTTAGCAGCAAGGATATAACGACGCTCACCATCAGCATACAAAACAAGTGCGATGTTAGCTGTGCGGTTTGGATCATATTCCAAACGCTCAACCTTTGCAGGGATACCGTCTTTGATACGTTTAAAATCAATGATACGGTAATGCTGCTTGTGTCCACCACCTACGTGACGAACTGTGATACGGCCAGTATTATTACGGCCACCACTTTTTGACTTCTTAGCCAACAGGCCAGCAAAAGGTTTACCCTTATGCAGGTCAGTATTCACCACTTTAACTACGTGACGACGACCGGCAGAAGTTGGCTTACACTTAATAATTGCCATGATAATTCTCCTTTGCTTACTCAGCGCCGACGAAATCGATTTCAGCACCGGCAGCTAGAGTAACATAGGCCTTTTTCCAATCTACACGACGACCCATACGGGCACCGGTACGCTTGGTCTTACCTTTGTTAACTAGAGTGCGAACTGAATCAACTTCAACTTCGAACAATTGAGCTACTGCAGCCTTAATTTCAGCTTTAGTTGCGTCGATAGCTACACGGAAAACTACCGTGTTGTCATTTTCTGCACAAACAGTACTCTTTTCAGAGATATGTGGTGCAAGAATAACTTTTAGCAAACGTTCTTGGCTTATCATCCCAGCATCTCCTCGATTTGCTTAACAGCATCGGCAGTTACTAGTACTTTGTTGAACGCGATTAGACTTACTGGATCGATACCAGCTACGTCACGTACGTCAACTTTGTACAAGTTGCGAGCAGCCAAGAACAAGTTCTCGTCAATTTCTGGAGTAACAATCAACACGTCTTCCAGGTTCATTTCAGCCAGTTTAGCTTTAAGCTCTTTAGTTTTAGGAGCTTCAACACCAAACGACTCAACCACGATTAGACGGTCTTGACGTACCAACTCAGAGAAAATGCTTTTCAGCGCTCCGCGGTACATCTTCTTGTTTACTTTTTGGCTGTGATCTTGAGCTTTAGCAGCGAATGTTACGCCACCGCCACGCCAGATTGGGCCTTTAACAGTACCAGCACGTGCACGGCCAGTACCTTTTTGGCGCCATGGCTTTTTGCCAGAACCAACAACTTCTGCGCGAGTCTTTTGAGCACGAGTGCCCTGACGCGCGTTTGCAGCGTATGCTACAACTACCTGATGAACCAGTGCTTCATTAAAGTCACGGCCGAAGGTAGTTTCGGAAACTTCAAGAGCACTTTGTGCGTCTTTCAATACCAATTCCATTACTATCTCCTCAGACCTAAGCTTTAACGGCAGGCTTGATGATCAGGTTGCCATTTGTGGCTCCCGGAACAGCACCCTTAACCAATAGCAAGTTACGCTCTGCATCTACACGTACAACGTCTAGATTCTGAGTGGTAACACGCTCTGCACCCATGTGGCCTGACATTTTCTTACCTTTGAAAACGCGACCAGGTGTTTGGTTTTGACCGATAGAACCGTTGGATCTATGTGCCAGTGAGTTACCGTGTGTCATATCTTGTGCATGGAAGTTCCAACGCTTAATACCGCCTTGGAAACCTTTACCTTTAGATTGACCTGTAACATCAACTTTCGCTACGTCAGCGAAGATATCAACATTTAGCTCAGCACCAACTTCAATGCCTTCGCCTTCATCATCTGCCAAACGAACTTCCCACAAACCACGACCGGCTTCAACGCCCGCCTTAGCAAAGTGACCAGCTTCTGGCTTAGTGATGCGATTAGCTTTTTTAGTACCAGTAGTCACTTGAAGTGCACGGTAACCGTCAGTCTCTAAGGTTCTCACCTGAGTTACGCGGTTAGCTGCGATTTCAATTACTGTTACTGGGATAGAAGCACCATCTTCAGTGAAGATGCGTGTCATACCCACTTTACGACCGATAAGACCGATAGCCATCTCTCAAACCTCTTCTAAGCTCAATTAACCCAAGCTAATTTGAACGTCAACACCAGCTGCAAGATCTAGACGCATAAGTGCATCTACAGTCTTCTCAGTTGGCTCAACGATATCAACAAGACGCTTATGAGTACGAAGTTCGTACTGATCACGCGCATCTTTATTAACGTGTGGAGAAGTCAAAATGGTATAACGTTCTTTACGCGTTGGTAGTGGAATTGGACCACGAACCTGTGCGCCTGTACGCTTAGCAGTTTCAACGATTTCCGCAGTAGACTGATCGATCAAACGATGATCAAATCCTTTTAAGCGGATACGGATTCTTTGGTTCTGCATTGACCAGAGCTCCTAAAATGGACACATAAAAAATCACCCTCTAGCTTCTTCTATTTAGAAAAGCAGAGCGAGATGATTTAACCGTTCGACTCACAATCGGAGTCGCTGTATTTTTTAACGTCAAACCTTAAAGGTAGACAAAGTATTTCGCCTAATGGTTAAGGCGAGGGGCTATTATACTGATTTCTATTACCAGATCAACCCCGTTGTTTGAATTAACAACAAGTGTCATTAACTCACTATTTAGCTGGCGGCATTATACGAGTATTTACTGAATATACCAGCTTGTTTTTATTTATTTTTACGCATTCGTCTTCTCTACACATAAATAGTTCAGACATATAATTTAGGCATAAAAAAAGGAAGCCGAAGCTTCCTTTTTGGATGTTTAGTAAAGAGTATCGCGATTAAGCGATGATCTTAGCTACAACACCAGCACCAACTGTACGACCACCTTCACGGATTGCGAAGCGTAAACCTTCGTCCATCGCGATTGGGCAGATTAGCGTTACAGTCATCTGTACGTTATCACCAGGCATTACCATCTCTACGCCTTCTGGCAATTCGATAGTACCGGTTACGTCAGTTGTACGGAAGTAGAACTGTGGACGGTAGCCTTTGAAGAATGGAGTGTGACGTCCACCTTCTTCTTTAGACAGAACGTAGATCTCTGACTGGAAAGTTGTGTGTGGAGTGATTGAACCTGGCTGTGCAAGTACTTGACCACGCTCAACGTCTTCACGCTTAGTACCACGTAGAAGAACACCACAGTTCTCACCAGCACGACCTTCGTCAAGAAGCTTACGGAACATCTCAACACCAGTACAAGTAGTCTTAGTAGTATCTTTGATACCAACGATTTCTACTTCTTCACCAACTTTGATGATACCGCGCTCAACACGACCAGTTACAACTGTACCACGGCCTGAGATTGAGAAAACATCTTCGATTGGAAGAATGAATGCACCATCAATTGCACGCTCTGGCTCTGGAATGTAAGTATCTAGTGCTTCTGCAAGCTCAAGAATCTTAGCTTCCCATGCTGCGTCGCCCTCAAGAGCTTTAAGTGCAGAACCTTGGATAACTGGTAGGTCATCACCTGGGAATTCATACTCAGAAAGAAGTTCACGAACTTCCATCTCTACTAGCTCTAGAAGCTCTTCGTCATCAACCATGTCACACTTGTTCATGAATACGATGATGAAAGGTACGCCAACCTGACGAGAAAGCAGGATGTGCTCACGAGTCTGTGGCATTGGACCATCTGTAGAAGCAACTACTAGGATCGCGCCGTCCATTTGAGCAGCACCAGTGATCATGTTTTTAACATAATCGGCGTGACCAGGACAATCTACGTGTGCGTAGTGACGTGATGGAGTGTCATATTCGATGTGAGAAGTATTAATTGTAATACCGCGCTCACGCTCTTCTGGAGCGTTATCGATCTGTGCGAAGTCACGAGCTTCACCACCGTAAGTCTTAGTCAATACAGCTGAGATAGCTGCTGTAAGAGTAGTTTTACCATGGTCGACGTGACCAATTGTACCTACGTTTACGTGCGGTTTACTACGTTCAAATTTTTCTTTAGCCACGATATATTCCTTTCTTTTCAGAAATGCTCGGCTTATAACCGAGCAATAGCAATTAATTTATTTACAGTTATGAAGTCCGGGCTATTAGCCTCGTGCTTCCATAACCGCTTTTGCAATGTTCTGCGGTGCGTCAGAGTACTTCAAAAACTCCATTGAGTAAGAAGCACGTCCCTGAGTTGCACTGCGCAAATCAGTTGCATATCCAAACATTTCAGATAGAGGTACTGTAGCGTGAACAAGTTTGACGCCGGCAATGCCGTCATCCATACCTTCGATCAAGCCACGACGACGGTTCAAGTCTCCGACCACATCACCCATATAATCTTCAGGCGTTGTGACTTCAACTTTCATGCAAGGTTCTAATAGTACAGGATCAGCTTCTAAAGCGCCCTTCTTAAAGCCCATTGAACCTGCAACCTTGAAGGCCATTTCGTTCGAGTCCACATCATGATATGAACCATCAAACAAAGTAACTTTCACATCCAAAAGAGGGAAGCCAGCGATAACGCCACTCTTCATCTGCTCTTGAATACCTTTATCAACTGCTGGGATGTATTCTTTTGGAACAGCACCACCAACAATCTCGTTGGCAAATTCGTACCCAAAGCCCTCTTCTTGAGGCTCTAGTTTCAACCAAACATGACCGAATTGACCCCGACCACCTGATTGACGAACAAATTTACCTTCGACTTCTACACTTGAGCGAATAGTTTCACGATAAGCGACTTGTGGTTTACCTACGTTACACTCAACACTAAATTCACGACGCATACGGTCGACAATAATATCAAGGTGTAACTCACCCATACCCGAGATCAGTGTTTGACCAGATTCTGGATCTGTTTCAACACGGAAAGAGGGATCTTCAGCTGCAAGTTTTTGCAACGCAATACCCATCTTCTGCTCATCGGCTTGAGATCTTGGTTCAACGGCTATCGTAATAACAGGCTCAGGGAAATCCATACGCTCTAAGATGACTTTACGACTCATGTCACAAAGCGTATCACCTGTAGTTACGTCCTTAAGACCAATAGCTGCCGCGATGTCACCAGCGCGAACCTCTTTAATCTCTTGGCGGTCATTAGCGTGCATCTGCACCATACGACCTATGCGTTCCCGCTTTTCTTTAACTGAATTGTAAACAGCAGCCCCGGTCTCCAATACACCCGAATAAACGCGCATAAAGGTTAACGTACCGACAAATGGGTCTGTTGCAATTTTAAATGCCAACGCAGCAAAAGGAGCTTCATCGTCCGCTGGACACAAAACTTCTTCCTCTTTCTCATTGACGCCACGGATTGCGTGGACCTCAATAGGAGATGGCAAGTAATCAACAACAGCATCGAGTACCGCTTGCACACCTTTGTTCTTAAATGCAGAACCACAAGTAGCAAGGACTATCTCGTTAGCTAGAGTACGTTGACGCAATGCAAGCTTGATCTCTTCTTCTGATAGCTCACCTTCTTCAAGGTATTTATCCATCAGATCTTCAGAGGCTTCAGCTGCAGCTTCAACGAGATATTCACGCATTTCAGCCGCTTTATCAGCAAGCTCAGCAGGAATATCTTCATAGACGAATGTCGCACCTTGATCAGCTTCAGACCAGTTAATAGCCTTCATCTTGATAAGGTCGATAACGCCTTTGAAATTCTCTTCTGCACCAATATTCATTTGAATAGGTACACAAGTTGCTCCCAGACGGTTACGGATCTGCGAAATCACACTGTCAAAATCAGCACCAGCACGATCCATCTTATTGACGAATACGATGCGAGGAACATGATACTTATCAGCCTGACGCCAAACAGTCTCAGATTGTGGTTCAACACCGGACGAACCACAGAAAACAACTACAGCACCATCAAGTACACGCAGCGAACGTTCAACTTCAATTGTGAAGTCAACGTGACCTGGAGTATCGATGATGTTGATACGGTGCTCAGAATATTGAGCCTCCATACCACGCCAGAAAGTGGTTGTCGCAGCTGAGGTGATAGTAATACCACGCTCCTGCTCCTGTTCCATCCAATCCATGGTGGCAGCACCATCATGAACTTCACCGATCTTATGAGACATACCGGTATAGAACAGAACACGTTCTGTCGTTGTGGTTTTTCCTGCGTCAACATGAGCACAGATACCGATATTTCGGTAGCGCTCAATCGGAGTTGTACGAGCCACGTTTAAACCCTCTTAACTAAGGCAAACGCCTTAGAGATGTAGAATATGGAGCTGGCTATTGCCAGCTCCATCAGATTACCAGCGGTAATGAGCAAACGCTTTGTTTGCTTCTGCCATACGATGCACGTCTTCGCGCTTCTTAACAGCAGTACCTTTGTTTTCTGAAGCGTCTAGCAATTCACCGGCTAGACGTAGAGCCATAGATTTTTCACCACGCTTACGTGCAGCTTCAACCAACCAACGCATACCCAACGCGTTACGACGAACTGGGCGTACTTCACATGGTACCTGGTAAGTAGAACCACCAACACGACGAGATTTAACCTCAACTGATGGGCGAACGTTTTCCAGGGCTGCTTCAAGGATCACTAGATGATCTTCGCTTTTCTTTTCAGCGACAGTATCAAGTGCCTTGTAAATAATCTTTTCTGCAGTCGACTTTTTGCCGTCCTGCATAATGACGTTGATGAACTTAGCCAACAACTCACTATTAAACTTTGGATCTGGTAGGATTTTACGTTGTCCTACAACGCGACGTCTTGGCATAACAATTTCTCCGTATGCTTCAGGGACCCCAAAACTGGAATCTCAATATTATCTAGCTTGGCCTTACTTAACGGAAAACGTTAAGACTTAGGACGCTTAGCACCGTACTTTGAACGACCTTGACGACGTTCGCTTACGCCAGCACAATCTAAAGCGCCACGTACAGTGTGGTAACGCACACCAGGTAAGTCTTTAACACGACCACCACGGATTAGGATTACACTGTGTTCCTGCAGGTTGTGGCCTTCACCGCCGATGTACGAAGTTACTTCGAAACCGTTAGTTAGACGCACACGAGCTACTTTACGTAGTGCAGAGTTAGGTTTTTTTGGTGTGGTTGTGTATACGCGAGTACAAACACCACGTTTTTGTGGACACGCATTCAACGCAGGCACATTAGTCTTGTCGACTTTTGGCGCGCGAGGCTTACGTACCAACTGGTTTACAGTTGCCATGTATAGCTCCGAATCAGTTGATAAACTCAACAGTAAGGTGTGAAAAATCTATATCCCACAGGTGTGGGACGCGAAATTTTAGAAAGGTAATGCTCATCTGTCAAGAAATAGACAAGTTTTAACCAATATAAAGTAAAAAAAAGGCGCTAAACGCGCCTTTTTTACAATCTATTTACTTTTGAAGTACTAAATTAATCAGAACTTCCAGCTAGATTGAGTAGATCGGCAAGGTTCTGCTCTGCTTCACTCGCGCTAATAACTGGTGCTGCTTCGGTATCTGTACCTGTTGCAGTTTCAGCGTTACGCTTCTGATGGTATGAGTAACCCGTACCAGCAGGGATCAGACGACCCACGATCACGTTCTCTTTAAGACCGCGTAGCTTATCACTCTTACCGCCTACTGCCGCTTCTGTCAGTACGCGTGTGGTTTCCTGGAACGATGCTGCTGAGATAAATGACTCAGTAGCTAGAGACGCCTTGGTAATACCAAGAAGCTCACGCTCGAAGGTTGCTGGCTGCTTACCTTGTGCTTCAAGTTCGCGGTTAGCGATCTTCACACGTGATACTTCAGCTTGCTCACCTGCTAGGAACTCACTGTCACCTGCGTTGGTGATCTCACACTTACGCAGCATTTGACGAATGATAACTTCGATGTGCTTATCGTTAATCTTTACGCCCTGTAGACGGTATACGTCCTGAACTTCATTAACGATGTAGTTAGCTACTTTATGAATACCACGTAGACGTAGAATATCATGTGCAGCTTCAGCACCATCAGCAATAACCTCACCACGTTCGACTTTCTCACCTTCGAACACGTTTAGGTTACGCCACTTAGGGATCATCTCTTCATAGTGATCACCACCATCAGCTGGTGTGATAACTAGACGACGTTTACCCTTAGTCTCTTTACCGAACGAGATTGTACCTGAGTGCTCAGCAAGAATTGCAGGCTCTTTAGGCTTACGCGCTTCAAACAAGTCGGCTACGCGAGGTAGACCACCGGTAATATCACGAGTCTTAGACGATTCTTGTGGAATACGCGCTAGCGCGTCACCAACGTTAATTGGTGCGTTATCGTCTTGAGCAACAATCGCGTTACCAGGTAAGAAGTATTGCGCAGGAACTTCAGTTCCAGGGATCATCAGATCGTTGCCATCGGCACCGATTAGACAGATCGCAGGACGCATCTCTTTACCCGCACTTGGGCGTTGACCCACTTCCATTACCACGATAGAAGATAGACCAGTTAGCTCATCTGTTTGACGTGTCATAGTGACACCTTCAATCATATCAACGAACTTGATACTACCTGCTACTTCAGAAACGATTGGGTGAGTATGCGGATCCCAGTTAGCGATAATTTCGCCAGCTGCAACAGCATCATCTTCCAACTTCTCAAGTACAGTACCGTAAGGAACCTTATAACGCTCTTTCTCACGACCAAGCTCATCGATAATCGCAAGCTCTGAAGAACGAGAAACGATAACCAACTTGCCTACGCTGTTTGTAACGTACTTAGCATTGTGCAGCTTAAGAGTACCAAGGTTCTTAACTTGAACATTGTTCTCAGCTGACGCTCGAGATGCAGCACCACCAATGTGGAAGGTACGCATCGTAAGCTGTGTACCAGGCTCACCAATTGACTGAGCAGCAACAACACCAATAGCTTCACCTTGGTTGATGATATGGCCACGAGCCAAGTCACGACCGTAACAGGCAGCACACACACCGAAGTCTGTATCACAGCTAATTACTGAGCGAACGATCATCTCATCGATAGAGTTCTCTTCGACGATGTCACACCATGCTTCGTCAAGCAGTGTATTGCGTGGCACAAGTACTTCTTCAGTACCAGGCTTAAGTACATCTTGAGCAACAACACGACCAAGAACGCGTTCACGTAACGGCTCAACAACATCACCACCTTCAATAAGTGGTTTCATTGTCAGACCTTCGAACGTGCCACAATCTTCTTCGATGACAACTAAATCTTGTGCAACGTCTACTAAACGACGAGTTAGGTAACCAGAGTTAGCCGTCTTAAGTGCCGTATCCGCTAGACCCTTACGAGCACCGTGAGTAGAGATAAAGTATTGAGATACGTTCAGACCTTCACGGAAGTTAGCTGTGATCGGAGTCTCGATGATAGAGCCATCCGGCTTAGCCATCAGACCACGCATACCCGCCAACTGACGAATCTGTGCAGCACTACCACGAGCGCCCGAGTCAGCCATCATATAGATGCTGTTAAACGACTCTTGCTCTTCCTCTTCACCATCACGGTTAATCACTGTCTCTGAAGACAGGTTAGCCATCATCGCTTTAGAAACTTTCTCGTTCGCACTTGCCCAGATATCGATGACCTTGTTGTAACGCTCACCAGCTGTTACTAGACCTGATTGGAACTGCTCTTGAATTTCAAGAACTTCCGCTTCAGCGTCAGCAACTAGCGTGTACTTCTCATCTGGAATAACCATATCGTTGATACCTACAGAGGCACCCGACACAGTTGCATAGTGGAAACCGGCATACATCAATTGGTCAGCAAAGATAACAGTATCTTTAAGACCTAGTTGACGATAACAAGTGTTCAATAGCTTAGAGATCTGCTTCTTACCCATGTTCTGGTTAACCAGATCATAAGATAGACCTTTCGGCAAAATGCGAGAAAGCAGTGCACGACCAACCGTAGTATCAACGATACGACGTGATTCAGTGCGCTCACCGTTCTCAGCAATTTGAGTCTCTGTTACACGTACTTTAATGCGAGCATGGATAGCAGCAACTTTAGTACGGTAAGCCTTCTCGACTTCGTCGATAGACTCAAACGCCATACCTTCACCTTTACCGTTTACACATTCACGGCTGGTGTAGTACAGACCCAATACAACGTCCTGTGACGGTGTGATAACCGGCTCACCGTTTGCTGGTGATAGGATGTTGTTGGTAGACATCATAAGCGAACGTGCTTCTAGCTGAGCTTCCAGCGTTAGCGGCACGTGAACAGCCATTTGGTCACCATCGAAGTCGGCGTTGTATGCCGCACAAACCAAAGGATGAAGCTGAATTGCTTTACCTTCAATCAATACTGGCTCAAATGCCTGGATACCTAGTCTGTGCAGCGTTGGTGCACGGTTAAGCATCACTGGGTGTTCACGAATCACATCATCTAGAACATCCCAAACTTCAGGAACTTCACGCTCTACCATCTTCTTAGCAGCTTTGATCGTAGTCGCTAAACCACGGCCTTCTAGCTTGCCATAGATGAAAGGCTTAAATAGCTCAAGTGCCATCTTCTTAGGAAGACCACACTGATGTAAGCGAAGTGTTGGACCTACGGTAATTACCGAACGACCAGAGTAATCCACACGCTTACCTAGTAGGTTCTGACGGAAACGACCTTGCTTACCTTTGATCATATCGGCCAAAGATTTAAGCGGACGCTTGTTAGAACCCGTAATAGCACGACCACGACGACCGTTATCTAGCAGGGCATCAACAGACTCTTGCAACATACGCTTTTCGTTACGTACGATGATGTCTGGAGCAGCTAGGTCTAACAGACGCTTTAGACGATTGTTACGGTTGATCACACGACGGTAAAGGTCGTTAAGATCAGAGGTAGCAAAACGTCCGCCGTCTAGTGGTACTAGAGGACGTAGATCTGGTGGCAGAACCGGTAGCACTTTAAGGATCATCCACTCAGGCTTGTTACCTGACTGGAAGAATGCCTCAATAAGCTTAAGACGCTTAGTGATCTTCTTACGACGAGTCTCAGAGTTAATTGATGGCAACTCTTCGCGCATCATATCAATCTCTTTTTCAAGATCGATAGCACGTAGCAATTCTAGAACTGCTTCAGCACCCATCTTAGCTTCAAACTCATCACCGTACTCTTCCAATGCATCCAGATAGTTTTCTTCTGTTAGCATTTGGCCACGTTCAAGACTGGTCATGCCAGGCTCGATTACAACGAAAGATTCGAAGTAAAGTACACGTTCAATATCACGAAGTGTCATGTCTAGCATCAAACCGATACGAGACGGAAGCGACTTCAAGAACCAAATGTGTGCAACTGGGCTAGCGAGATCGATGTGACCCATACGCTCACGACGTACTTTAGTCTGTGTAACTTCAACGCCACACTTTTCACAGATCACACCACGGTGCTTAAGACGTTTATACTTACCGCATAAACATTCGTAATCTTTTACTGGACCAAAAATACGCGCACAGAATAAGCCTTCACGCTCAGGCTTAAAGGTACGGTAGTTAATGGTTTCTGGCTTCTTAACTTCACCAAATGACCAAGAGCGGATTAGATCTGGCGACGCTAGTCCGATCTTAATGCCGTTAAACTCTTCGGTCTTGCTTTGCTGTTTCAGAAACTTTAATAAGTCTTTCACGTTTCTCTCCTGAAGGAGTTAAACCGGGTGCCCTGCTATTGCAAGGCACCAATTTATTGCCAAACTAGTGTGTCACTAGTTTTAGTCTTGATCCAACTCGATATTAATACCGAGTGAACGGATCTCCTTCAACAATACGTTGAAAGACTCTGGCATGCCTGGTTGCATCTGGTGGTTACCGTCGACAATATTCTTATACATATTGGTACGACCGTTAACATCATCAGACTTAACAGTTAGCATCTCTTGAAGCGTATAAGCGGCACCGTATGCTTCTAGTGCCCAAACTTCCATCTCACCGAAACGCTGACCACCAAACTGAGCTTTACCACCCAATGGCTGCTGAGTAACAAGACTGTAAGAACCCGTAGAACGAGCATGCATCTTATCATCAACCAAGTGGTTAAGTTTTAGCATGTACATGTAACCAACAGTTACCTGACGCTCAAACTCATCACCGGTACGACCATCAAACAATTTGCGCTGACCAGTAGTAGGAAGACCAGCTAATGCTAGCATCTCCTTGATCTCTTTCTCTTTCGCGCCATCGAATGCTGGAGTCGCAGTCGGGATACCACCTTTAAGGTTCTTAGCAAGACGAACCACTTCATCATCAGTAAATGAATCGATATCGACGCGCTGCTGCACCTCTTCACCTAACTCATAAACTTCTTTGATGTAGCCACGAAGTTCAGCAAGTTCACGCTGTTCTTCAAGCATTGCAGCGATCTTATCACCGATACCTTTAGCTGCTGCGCCAAGATGCACCTCAAGAACCTGACCGATGTTCATACGCGATGGTACACCAAGTGGGTTCAGTACGATGTCGATTGGGTTACCATTCTCATCGTAAGGCATATCTTCAACAGGGTTAATCTTAGAGATAACACCCTTGTTACCATGACGACCCGCCATCTTATCACCAGGCTGGATTGTACGCTTAACTGCTAGGTAAACCTTAACAATCTTAAGTACGCCAGGTGCTAAGTCATCACCTTGAGTGATCTTGCGACGCTTAACTTCAAACTTCTTATCGAAGTCAGCTTTAAGCTCGTCATGCTGCTCAGCAAGCTGCTCTAGTTCAGTCTGCTTACCTTCGTCATCAATGCTTTGAGAAAGCAGTTGTGAACGTGGAATAGCATCCAATTGAGCTTCGTTGAAGCCAGCACTCAGTAGAAGGTTACGTGCACGTCCATAAACACCCTCTTCGAGGATCTGGAACTCTTCAGTCAAGTCTTTCTTAGCTTGACGAACATGCATCTCTTCAATTTCAACAGCACGCTTATCTTTCTCAACGCCGTCACGGGTAAATACCTGAACGTCAATGATAGTACCTTTAACAGAGTTAGGTACGCGTAGAGAGCTGTCTTTAACATCAGAGGCCTTCTCACCGAAGATAGCACGGAGAAGCTTCTCTTCTGGAGTCAGCTGAGTTTCACCCTTAGGTGTCACCTTACCAACCAGAATGTCGCCACCCTTAACTTCAGCACCGATATAAACGATACCTGATTCATCTAGCTTAGAAAGCGCAGATTCACCAACGTTTGGAATATCAGCTGTGATCTCTTCACTACCCAACTTAGTATCACGAGCGATACATGAAAGCTCTTGAATGTGGATAGTGGTGAAACGATCTTCTTGAGCTACACGCTCAGAAATAAGGATCGAATCCTCAAAGTTGTAACCGTTCCAAGGCATGAACGCGATACGCATGTTCTGACCAAGAGCCAAATCACCCAAATCGGTAGATGGACCATCAGCAAGAACGTCACCAGTCACAACTGGATCGCCCATCGCACAACAAGGACGTTGGTTAATACAGGTGTTCTGGTTAGAACGCGTGTACTTAGTCAAGTTGTAGATATCGATACCAGCTTCGCCTGGACGTAGCTCAGATTCGTTAACCTTAACAACGATACGACTTGCATCAACATAGTCGATGTAACCGCCACGCTTAGCAACGACAACAACACCAGAATCAACAGCAAGTGTACGCTCAATACCTGTACCTACTAGTGGCTTATCAGCCTTTAGTGTTGGTACAGCCTGACGTTGCATGTTCGCACCCATCAAGGCGCGGTTAGCATCATCGTGTTCTAGGAACGGAATAAGTGATGCTGCAACTGAAATGATCTGCTGTGGCGATACATCCATATATTGGATATCTGCAGCACCCATAAAGGTTGAATCACCTTTATGACGACAAGCGATAAGCTCATCCATCATGCGGCCATTTTCGTCTAAGTCGACGATAGCCTGTGCAATAACGTAACGGCCCTCTTCGATTGCTGATAGGTAATCGACCTGATCAGTAACCACACCATCAATAACCTTACGGTAAGGTGTTTCAAGGAAACCATAAGAGTTAGTACGCGCAAAACTTGCTAACGAGTTAATTAGACCAATGTTTGGACCTTCAGGGGTCTCAATTGGACATAAACGACCGTAGTGAGTTGGGTGTACATCTCGAACTTCAAAACCAGCACGTTCACGGGTCAAACCACCTGGACCAAGAGCCGAAATACGGCGCTTATGTGTCACTTCTGAAAGTGGGTTGTTCTGATCCATAAACTGAGACAGCTGAGAAGAACCGAAGAACTCTTTAACTGCTGCAGAGATTGGCTTAGCGTTGATAAGATCTTGTGGCATTAGCTCATTAAGATCACCAAGGCTTAAACGCTCACGTACGGCACGTTCTACACGAACTAGACCAACACGGAACTGGTTTTCAGCCATTTCACCAACACTACGGATACGACGGTTACCCAAGTGATCGATATCATCAACTTCATCATTACCATTACGGATAGTGATGATGTTCTTCATTACAGCAACGATATCTTCTTTAGATAGAATGCCAGTACCTTCGTCATCATCGATACCGAGACGACGGTTGAACTTCATACGACCTACTTTAGATAGATCATAACGCTCTTCACTGAAGAACAAGTTCTGGAATAACGCTTCTGCAGCATCTTTGGTTGGTGGCTCGCCAGGACGCATCATACGGTAGATCTCAACCAACGCTTCAAGGCGGTTAGTTGTAGAATCAATACGCAATGTATCTGACATATAAGCACCATTATCAAGCTCGTTGATATACAGTGTGCTTATCTCTTTGATACCAGCCAAAGAAAGCTTAGCAAGATCTTCAAGTGTCATCTCTGCGTTAGCAGAAACCAATACTTCGCCAGTATCAGGATCAATATAGTCTTGACCTGAAATCTTACCAACGATGTAATCTACTGGCACTTCAAGCTCAGTGGTATTGCTCTTCTCAAGTTGACGAATATGACGTGCAGTAATACGACGTCCTTTCTCAACGATGATAGTACCTTCAACATCTTTAATGTCGTAGCTGGCAGTTTCACCACGTAGGCGCTCTGCAACAAGGTCCATCACTAATGAATCTTTCTTGATCTTAAAGTTAACGCGATCGAAGAACAGATCCAAAATATCCTGAGTAGAGTAGTCTAGTGCACGTAGGATGATTGAAGCCGCAAGTTTACGACGACGGTCAATACGTACAAATAGTGCATCTTTAGGATCGAATTCGAAATCTAACCAAGAACCACGGTAAGGAATAATACGTGCGTTATAAAGCACCTTACCTGAAGAGTGGGTCTTGCCGCGGTCATGATCAAAGAATACACCAGGTGAACGGTGTAGCTGAGAAACGATAACACGCTCAGTACCATTGATAACAAAGGTACCGTTTTCAGTCATCAGAGGGATATCCCCCATGTAGACTTCTTGCTCTTTAATGTCTTTGACTGTGCCAGGTGCTGCTTCACGGTCATACAGAACCATACGCAATTTAACGCGCAATGGTGCAGAGTAAGTTACGCCGCGGATTTGACACTCTTTCACATCAAAAACAGGTTCGCCTAGCTTATAGCTAACGTACTGTAATTCTGAGTTACCAGAAAAACTTTTGATGGGAAAAACGCTACGGAAAGCGGCTTCAAAACCACGCTCACCTGTAGGATCTTGATCGGTGAACTTTTTAAATGAGTCCAACTGTATAGACAAAAGATAAGGAATATCCAAAACCTGTGGACGTTTACCAAAATCTTTGCGAATACGCTTCTTTTCAGAATAGGAGTAAACCATGGGTTTCCTCTGATTGCGAGATGTGACCAAGACTGAACCAACCTAAATGTTGAGACAGCACGTTTGCCCATCACCGTTGATGGCAAGAACCTAACCAGTAATCTCTGCTAGGAACTGCAAAATCTGGCGATAAACGGTGAATAAAAAATCGCCTGCGCATACAGCGCAAAAAAGGCCGACGGTTAAAAAACCGCCAGCCCTCGCCTGATTGCTCAGGCTAGTAAGTTAAAATTTAACTTACTTGATTTCTACTTCAGCACCAGCTGCTTCTAGCTCAGCTTTAAGAGCTTCAGCTTCAGCTTTCTCTAGGCCTTCTTTAACTGCTACTGGAGCAGATTCAGCCATAGCTTTAGCTTCTTTCAGGCCAAGACCTGTAGCGCCACGAAGTGCTTTAATTACTGCAACTTTGTTTGCACCGAATGAAGTCATCATAACGTCAAATTCAGTTTGCTCAGCAGCAGCAGCACCGCCTTCAGCACCGCCAGCAACAACAGCAGCTGCAGCAGATACGCCGAACTTCTCTTCCATTGCTTCGATTAGTTCAACAACTTCCATTACAGACATTTCTGCAAAGGCTTCTAAGATTTGGTCTTTAGTGATAGACATAACAAAAAATTCCTAATGTTCTGAATTTAGGCAGCAAGTTTAAACTTAAGCTGCTTCTTCTTTTTGATCGCGAAGTGCGGCCAGTAGACGTACAAATTTGCCAGCAGATGCTTCTTTCATAGTCATCATCAACTGAGCTAATGCTTCGTCGTACGTTGGCAATTTCGCTAAACGATCAATATCGGCTGCAGGGATTACTTCCCCTTCAAAGGCTGCTGCTTTAATTTCAAACTTCTCTTGTGCAGTTGCGAAATCTTTAAGAAGACGCGCTGCAGCACCTGGGTGCTCATTAGAGAATGCAATTAAAGTAGGACCAGTAAACGTATCGCTTAAGCACTCAAAATCAGTACCAGCTACAGCGCGTTTAACTAGAGTGTTACGAACAACTTTAACGTAAACTCCGGCTTCACGAGCTGCTCTACGCAGTCCGGTCATTTCACCTACAGTTACACCGCGTGAATCGGCTACAACTGCAGATAAAGCACCTTTGGCAGCTTCGTTGACTTCAGCAACAATCGCTTTTTTGTCTTCGAGTCCTAATGCCATTGGCTTTACTCCTGGATTCTATCTAGGGAATTCCCTAGCAATTACCATGCTAAACACCTAAATGTTTAGCGACTTACGGTGCTTATCCAGTAGAAAAAATCTTTCTGGGGTCCGACACCGTCTACGTAGGAGATTAAGTTAACCTTTAGGTAACACCTACGGTCTTGGACGGAAGCCTACTTTCATCACTCAGTGACGAAATAGGCCCCAACCCACAAAGTGCGCGCATTATAATTTAATACGCCCGCTTTGTAAAATTTATAGCGCTTTAGCCAGAGTAGCCTGGTCAACCGCAACACCTGCACCCATAGTGGTAGAGATGCTTACTTTCTTAAGGAAAACACCTTTAGCTGAAGCTGGCTTAGCCTTCACAAGAGCACCGATTAGGGCTTCTAGGTTTTCTTTAAGTTGAACAGTTTCAAAATCCACTTTACCGATAGTAGTGTGGATAATACCGTTCTTGTCTGTACGGTAACGAACCTGACCAGCTTTAGCGTTCTTAACAGCTTCAGCAACGTTAGGCGTTACAGTGCCAGTCTTAGGGTTAGGCATTAGACCACGTGGGCCTAAGATCTGACCAAGTTGACCAACAACACGCATTGCATCTGGAGATGCAATAACTACGTCGAAGTTCATCTCACCAGCTTTAACTTGTGCAGCAAGCTCGTCCATACCAACTAGCTCAGCGCCAGCAGCAGTTGCCGCTTCAGCGTTAGCACCTTGGGTGAATACAGCAACACGAACTTCACGACCAGTACCGTGTGGTAGTACAGTAGCACCACGAACGTTTTGGTCAGATTTACGTGGGTCAACACCAAGGTTAACAGCAACGTCAACACTTTCTACGAACTTAGCAGTAGCTAGTTCTTTTAGAAGTGCAACAGCTTCATTGATATCGTAGTTTTTAGTTACTTCTACTTTTTCGCGGATCAAACGAGCGCGTTTAGTTAGCTTTGCCATTATATTAGTCCTCTACTACCAAACCCATTGAGCGCGCAGTACCTTCAATTGAGCGAGTCATCGCTTCAATATCAGCACCAGTCATATCAGCCGCTTTAGTTTCAGCAATTTCCTGAACAGCGCTACGCTTGATAGTTCCCACTTTCTCAGTGTTAGGACGGCCAGAACCAGACTTCAGACCAGCTGCTTTAAGCAGTAGGAAAGATGCAGGTGGCGTCTTAGTTTCGAAAGTGAAAGAGCGATCACTATATACAGTGATAACTACTGGAATTGGCATACCTTTCTCGAACTTTTCAGTACGAGCGTTGAATGCTTTACAGAATTCCATGATGTTAACACCCTTCTGACCCAATGCAGGGCCGACTGGTGGCGACGGGTTTGCAGCACCGGCTGCTACTTGTAGCTTGATGTAACCATCAACTTTCTTAGCCATGAGTATTTCCTCAGTATGGGTACAAACGCTATTGACGAAATGTCAGTTAGCTCCCCGAAAATAATGGGTGCAGATTCTATAACAAATCTGCACCCAGTCCAAATGTTTTTTGTACTTAATTTAATCAGCTTTTTTCGATCTGACCGAAGTCTAGTTCAACCGGAGTAGAACGACCGAAGATCATGACAGAAACCTTAACGCGGTTCTTCTCATAATCAACCTCTTCAACAGTGCCGTTGAAGTCAGCAAAAGGACCATCAGTAACGCGTACGACTTCGCCTGGCTCAAAGATAACGCGATGCGTTGGAGTCTCAGTAGTCTCTTGTAAGCGTTGAAGAATAGCGTTCGCTTCTTTGTCAGAGATAGGTGCAGGACGATCTGATGTGCCACCGATGAAGCCCATTACACGTGGAATGCTCTTCACTAAATGCCAGCTTTCGTCATTCATCTCCATCTGTACTAGTACATAACCTGGAAAGAATTTACGCTCACTTTTACGTCGCTGACCGGCACGCATCTCTACAACTTCTTCTGTAGGGACGAGTATTTCGCCGAAATACTGCTCCATGCTGTGCATCTGAATATATTCATGCAGAGTCTTAGTTACACGGCCCTCATAACCAGAAAATGCCTGGACTACGTACCATCTTTTTTTAGCTTCAGTTGCTTCAGTCATTCGAAATGCCTATACGCCTGTAATAAAATTAACAATTCTCAGTAGTACCGCGTCCATTCCCCAAAGGATTAACGCTAGTACACCGGTCGCTGCTAATACAATAAATGTTGTATTTAGCGCTTCTTGACGCGTAGGCCAAACTACCTTACGTACTTCTATTTGTGCTTCACGAGCAAAAGTTAGCGCCTGCTTGCCCTTTTCAGTTTGTAATGCAATGAATCCAGCAATAACAAAAGCTACTACCACACTGATTGCACGAACCAAAACACTGGCTTCGCTATACATCTGGTTGCCTACAATAGCGGCAGCCAATAAAATAACGACTAGGGCCCACTTTACGATATCCAGAGAGTTACCCTGGCTTTCAGTATTTGTTGTCATCGATTAGTTCCGTTACTCACTACGACCTGAGCTTGCGTTTAGCTGATGGTTATAAGGAAACTCATCAAGCCACTATAGTTCCGAGCCTACACTCTCAATTGCTAAATGTAAGCTCAGAGGGTCAAAAATCGGCCATAGATTGTATTCTTATTCTAGCTACGAAGCAAGAATACAAGCGTTGTCTTGGTCAGAATATCCGTAAAAAAACAAAAAAGGAAGCCGAAGCTTCCTTTTTGGATGTTTAGTAAAGAGTATCGCGATTAAGCGATGATCTTAGCTACAACACCAGCACCAACTGTACGGCCACCTTCACGGATTGCGAAGCGTAAACCTTCGTCCATCGCGATTGGGCAAATTAGCGTTACAGTCATCTGTACGTTATCACCTGGCATTACCATCTCTACGCCTTCTGGCAATTCGATAGTACCGGTTACGTCAGTTGTACGGAAGTAGAACTGTGGACGGTAGCCTTTGAAGAATGGAGTGTGACGTCCACCTTCTTCTTTAGACAGAACGTAGATTTCTGACTGGAAAGTTGTGTGTGGAGTGATTGAACCTGGCTGTGCAAGTACTTGACCACGTTCAACGTCTTCACGCTTAGTACCACGTAGAAGAACACCACAGTTCTCACCAGCACGACCTTCGTCAAGAAGCTTACGGAACATCTCAACACCAGTACAAGTAGTCTTAGTAGTATCTTTGATACCAACGATTTCTACTTCTTCACCAACTTTGATGATACCGCGCTCAACACGACCAGTTACTACTGTACCACGGCCTGAGATTGAGAAAACATCTTCGATTGGAAGAATGAATGCACCATCAATTGCACGCTCTGGCTCTGGAATGTAAGTATCTAGTGCTTCTGCAAGCTCAAGAATCTTAGCTTCCCAATCAGCTTCGCCTTCAAGGGCTTTAAGTGCTGAACCTTGGATAACTGGTAGGTCATCACCTGGGAATTCATACTCAGAAAGAAGTTCACGAACTTCCATCTCTACTAGCTCTAGAAGCTCTTCGTCATCAACCATGTCACACTTGTTCATGAATACGATGATGAAAGGTACACCAACCTGACGAGAAAGCAGGATGTGCTCACGAGTTTGTGGCATTGGACCATCTGTAGAAGCAACTACTAGGATCGCGCCGTCCATTTGAGCAGCACCAGTGATCATGTTTTTAACATAATCGGCGTGACCAGGACAATCTACGTGTGCGTAGTGACGAGTAGGAGTGTCATATTCGATGTGAGAAGTATTAATTGTAATACCGCGCTCACGCTCTTCTGGAGCGTTATCGATCTGTGCGAAGTCACGAGCTTCACCACCGTAAGTCTTAGTCAATACAGCTGAGATAGCTGCTGTAAGCGTAGTTTTACCATGGTCAACGTGACCGATAGTACCAACGTTTACATGTGGTTTATTACGTTCAAATTTTTCTTTAGCCATGGTATTGCCCCAATCAGAGATCTTGGTGATTAAACCGCGTACAACAAAAAATCCGATGCATTTAAAGGCATCGAATCGATTAATTTTTTTGCGTAACTAGGAATTTTAACAGGTTGGCGCTGAAAGGGTAGTTTTTAATAACCTAACCCCTTTTCAGGGGGCACTCTTTATTGAGTGCATTCAGCGAATATTGGAGCGGATGGCGGGAATCGAACCCGCGTTATCAGCTTGGAAGGCTGGAGTAATACCATTATACGACATCCGCGCAACCTACTAAGGTTACCTAACTACTTAGAATATGGTGGAGGGAGAAGGATTCGAACCTTCGAAGGCTGAGCCGTCAGATTTACAGTCTGATCCCTTTGGCCACTCGGGAACCCCTCCAGGGAAATGGTGCCGGCACCAAGAGTCGAACTCGGGACCTACTGATTACAAGTCAGTTGCTCTACCAACTGAGCTATGCCGGCGTGTCATTTCGGTAGCGGATATTATGGAAATGTCGGCATAAGTGCAATAGCTAAATTGAAAAAAAATGAAAATAATCGTTTTTTAATGTTTTTTCGGTTACAAAATCAGCTCTACGTTTATTATTCCACCACGAAAACGTCAGCAGCAGAAACATCGAGTTCAAACTCGTGTTTATTATTGTTCATGATTATCCGTTAGTGTACTGTGCCTCCTCACAGGAGAGAAAACTAATGAAATCCGAAAATCAAATTCACACTGCACTCTATCTTGCGTTTCAACGATCGCAGTGGGCCGAATTAAGAGAATCGGTACCTCTTACATTAAATGAGCCTGAGCTTGCTAATCTTAGAGGTATAAACGAAAAGCTATCGCTTACTGAAGTTACCGATATCTACCTTCCTCTTAGCCGTTTACTTAACCTGATTGTCGGTGCTAAACAAAAACGAGGACTCGTACTTAATGAGTTTTTAGGAAGAAAACCACCTAAGCGCCCCTATATCATCAGTATTGCCGGTAGTGTTGCAGTTGGAAAGAGTACAACGGCACGTATACTTCAAGCGCTTTTAAGTCAGTGGCCAGAACACCCTAGAGTTGATCTTGTGACGACTGATGGTTTTCTCTACCCATTAGCAGAGTTAAAGCGTAGAGGTCTACTTCAACGTAAAGGTTTTCCTGAAAGCTATGATATGAAGTTATTAGTAGAATTCATCTCCAACATAAAAGCAGGAGCCCCTTATGTAGAAGCTCCTCTCTACTCTCATGTTAGCTATGACAGAATCACAGATGATCACCAGGCGATTGAAAGCCCGGATATTTTGATCATTGAAGGGTTGAATGTTCTTCAAACAAGCCAAGATGCAGCAGTGGGGACACAACAACCTTTCGTGTCAGATTTCGTCGACTTTTCTATCTATGTTGATGCCCAAGAACAACTGCTGAAAAAGTGGTATATAGATAGGTTTTTACAGTTCCGCGGGGGGGCATTTAGTGATGAAAACTCCTACTTCCACCACTACTCTAAGTTGAATGACAAAGAAGCAAAAATCACTGCGGCAAATATTTGGGATAGTATCAACGGCCCCAACCTAAAGCTCAATATAGAGCCCACTCGAGACCGTGCCCATTTGATCTTACAAAAAGGCGATGACCACTTGATGAGTCAAGTGCTACTTCGTAAATAGCGTTAACAGAAGTGTCTATTCGGCACTTCTTAAGCTTATCTCACCACCAACAAAAGACTCTACTCCCTTATCAGTTTTCAATAAGATGGACCCTGTTTTGTCGATACCTTTGCAAACTCCATCAATACGCTGCTCACCCATTAAGAGTTTTACATGCTTACCATCAAAGATGTCAGCCTCTTTCCAGCGAATTAAAAATGCCGATAACCCCTCTTTTTCAAATAAAGTAAGATCTTCATTGAGCTGGCGCTGCAATGAGATTGTTAACTCGGTTTTACTCGGCACGACTCTGCTTTGAGAAAGATCACTCCATGGTTGATCAATCTTATCTCCTTGGGCACGAGACATAGACATATTAATCCCGATCCCAATAACCAGATGACACTCAGTATCGGCCTGACCATTCATCTCAACTAACACACCGGCTAATTTTTTATTATCAAGATAGATATCATTTGGCCACTTCACACCTAGGCCATGGATCCCGAAATTATTGAGCACTTTAACCAAAGAGCAGGCAACCACCAGACTTAATCCAGTAGCTTGAGCCATCCCTTGGGATAAGTTCCAGTACATAGAGCAATATAGATGGCATCCATAGGGAGAAACCCAAGTTCTTCCACGGCGACCTCGTCCTGCCGATTGATACTCAGCAACACAGATATCACCGGAAGATAGCTCCTCACAATGCTTAAGCAAAAAAGCGTTCGTACTGGGGATCTCATCGTAATAAAAACAACGTTGTGTAACAGCCTCTTTTAATAGAGTTTCATCTATCAAAGAGAGTGAGTTAGCTAATTTATATCCCTTTCCTTTGACGCTAAACACCTCGACACCATACTCCTCTAACGCACTAATGTGGTTAGCGATGGCAGTTCGAGACACCCCAAGCTTTGCAGCTAAAGCTTCACCAGAAACAAACTGCTCAGAATCGAGTACAGACAAAATCTCACGTTTACGCTGCCATTGATCAATCATTAATTAACTCCCTTTCACCTTGTGCGCCAATTACTCTGGGTTCAGCCTCTAGAGTGACAGAAAAGAGGGTATAGATCTTCTCAATAATGTATCTTGCCAAACACATTACATCATCACCTGTTGCCCCCCCCTTATTAACTAAAACAAGAGCTTGCTGTTCATGTACTGAGGCTTTACCAATAGCGAAGCCTTTTAGACCTGCGTTATCGATCAACCAACCCGCCGCTAATTTTGTGCCACCATCAACAGGGTAGCCAACAATAGTCGGATATTGTTTTTGCAGTGCTAAATACCGTTCAGTGCTAATGATGGGATTTTTAAAAAAGCTTCCTGCGTTTCCTAACACCTTAGGATCGGGAAGCTTTGACATACGAGTTTCACAGATACAGTTAAATACCTGCAATGGTGTAACAGTTTCAATATCAAACCGAGCTAAGGGACCATAGTCTAATTTAGGCTGCCAACGCTTACTCAGCTTAAAGCCCACGGAGGTAATAACAGCTAAACCCTTTAACTCTCTCTTGAAGATCGAGTCTCGATAACCAAAATCACACTCTGCTGCGTTGAATCGTTTCAACTTCCCATCAGTAAGGTCAAGATATTCAACCCAGTCACAAACATCAACAAACTCAACACCGTAGGCACCTATGTTTTGAATCGGTGCGGCCCCGACAGTCCCAGGGATCAAAGCTAAATTTTCTAAACCTGAAATACCAAGCTTAAGGCAGTACTCAACCAACTCATGCCAATTTTCACCTGCCTCTACAGTAAGAAGGTAACAACTGCTGTCTTCACTAACCTCAACACCTCTCGTTAAAATACGTACAACCGTACCGAGATAATCTTCGGTTAATAAAATATTACTCCCACCACCAAGCACAAAAAATTGCTTACCAGCTTGATGAAGTCCAAGGCAAGTTTCAACCAAACCCCCTTTGGAATCAGCATTAATAATTGAGACACAAGCATGCTCAATAGCAAAAGTATTGTAAGCCTTCAAAGAGTGGAGTTGTTCAGCAGACATAAAGAGATAGCTTCAGATCTAAAAATACTATTGTAACGTATTTCGCTAAGAGAGAATATTCACAGAGTCATTTAGAAGAACTATGCGGTTAGAATCCCCAAGAAGCAGCTATAGAACCCGTTCTCACTAATAATACCAATCAGTATAAGAAGTTGATCTACTCAGAGTGTCTTTTCGCAAACTAATTCAAGGCGAATGGATGAGATAATGGTTATTCCCTTGTGAGTTCATTCAACGCAGAAGTAGGCAGCCAAAAACACTCCTTTCAGGCGAGTTTTAGCGGTGCTGATACAGTGTTAACGAGCTTAACCGTAGAATAACTATGCTCTTCACTCGTTGCCTTGCCTCAGAACCGCTAAACTCTCCCTGAGCGATCAAATCTTTATACTGATTGGTATAAATACATGGCTATCGCCATATGAACGACCAACGGCCGCCAAAAATGGCGAAAATGCCATTAGTCCATGGACATAATTAACCGCCACACTGCGGTAGCTGCTTTGGACTGCATGTGAAGTAAGCATTGCACGTACGTGCTTAAGTAGAATAAGTCACCTGATATCGTTTCCGGTAAGTTCGAGCTAATGGCTATTATTTAAAAAGCCCCAAACGCAAATCCTCTTCTATGCCATCCATTGCAGTCAAAGATAAGTACTTCCTGTACAAAAAAGCCATCTACTCTTCTCATATACAGCGGGCTAGTTTCTTCACTGTTAAATCAGGGGGGGCCGTATGGAAATGACCTACTCTCACATGGGGGTGAAAGTAAGCTGTTTTGAATACGCAGTATTCAGGCTTGCTTGAACGCGGAGAAGCTTGCCTTCGTAGCGGGGGAGCCCGCTCAGCGGTGGGCGACCGCCATGGATGGCGGAAGTGTCGAAGTAGCTATTTTGTCATCTGCAACAAAGGCGCCTTTCAATGTCCAGCTACGCTAAAGCTTCGCGCTCATAAACACATCGCTAGCGCGATATTCGCCCTACTCCACATGGCTATTGAACCTCACTAAGTTCGGACTCTTCATTTCCCCATGTTCGAGTGGTCATCCTTCCAGGCTAAAAACGAAAAAAGCCCTAGCGTTTTCTGCTAGGGCTTTTTCGTGTATTAGGCGCCTGGAAATGACCTACTCTCACATGGGGAGACCCCACACTACCATCGGCGCGATTGCGTTTCACTTCTGAGTTCGAGATGGGATCAGGTGGGACCACAATGCTATTGTTTCCAGACTAATTGGGTAAACTTAGAAAGCTTTAAATAATTGTCTCAAACTTAAATCAAGTTCGTATTCTTTTGTGCTTATGAAGTAATCACACTAGCTACTCATAAAACCCATCTGGGTTGTATGGTTAAGCCTCACGAGTCATTAGTATCAGTTAGCTCAACGCCTCACAACGCTTACACACCTGACCTATCAACGTCCTAGTCTCGAACGGCTCTTTAGAGGAATTTAATTCCTAGGGATGACTCATCTTAGGACTCGCTTCCCGCTTAGATGCTTTCAGCGGTTATCGATTCCGAACGTAGCTACCGGGCAATGCTATTGGCATAACAACCCGAACACCAGCGGTTCGTCCACTCCGGTCCTCTCGTACTAGGAGCAGCTTCCTTCAATCATCCAACGCCCACGGCAGATAGGGACCGAACTGTCTCACGACGTTCTGAACCCAGCTCGCGTACCACTTTAAATGGCGAACAGCCATACCCTTGGGACCGACTTCAGCCCCAGGATGTGATGAGCCGACATCGAGGTGCCAAACACCGCCGTCGATATGAACTCTTGGGCGGTATCAGCCTGTTATCCCCGGCGTACCTTTTATCCGTTGAGCGATGGCCCTTCCATTCAGAACCACCGGATCACTATGACCTACTTTCGTACCTGCTCGACGTGTATGTCTCGCAGTTAAGCTGGCTTATGCCATTGCACTAACCGTACGATGTCCGACCGTACTTAGCCAACCTTCGTGCTCCTCCGTTACTCTTTGGGAGGAGACCGCCCCAGTCAAACTACCCACCAGGCACTGTCCTCAACCCCGATTCAGGGGCCAGAGTTAGAACATCAAAGCTACAAGGGTGGTATTTCAAGATTGCCTCCACAAGAACTAGCGTTCCTGCTTCAAAGGCTCCCACCTATCCTACACATGTAGGTTCAATGTTCAGTGCCAAGCTATAGTAAAGGTGCACGGGGTCTTTCCGTCTAGCCGCGGGTATACGGCATCTTCACCGCAATTTCAACTTCACTGAGTCTCGGCTGGAGACAGCGTGGCCATCATTACGCCATTCGTGCAGGTCGGAACTTACCCGACAAGGAATTTCGCTACCTTAGGACCGTTATAGTTACGGCCGCCGTTTACCGGGGCTTCGATCATGAGCTTCTCCGAAGATAACCCAATCAATTAACCTTCCGGCACCGGGCAGGCGTCATACCGTATACTTCCTCTTGCGAGTTTGCACAGTACTGTGTTTTTGATAAACAGTTGCAGCCACCTGGTATCTGCGACTCCCAACAGCTTAGAGAGCAAGTCTCATCACCGTCGGGAGCGTACCTTCTCCCGAAGTTACGGTACCATTTTGCCTAGTTCCTTCAGCCGAGTTCTCTCAAGCGCCTTGGTATTCTCTACCCAACCACCTGTGTCGGTTTGGGGTACGATTCCTGCTAACCTGAAGCTTAGAAGATTTTCCTGGAAGCATGGCATCAACTACTTCAGTCCCTTAGGACCTCGTCATCAACTCTCAGCCTAATGTTCACCCGGATTTGCCTAAGTGAACAGCCTACAGCCTTAAACGCGGACAACCAACGCCGCGCTAGCCTAGCCTTCTCCGTCTCTCCATCGCAGTTAGCAGAAGTACGGGAATATTAACCCGTTTCCCATCGACTACGCCTTTCGGCCTCGCCTTAGGGGTCGACTCACCCTGCCCTGATTAACATTGGACAGGAACCCTTGGTCTTTCGGCGAGGGAGTTTTTCACTCCCTTTATCGTTACTCATGTCAGCATTCGCACTTCTGATACCTCCAGTGTGGGTTACCCCTTCACCTTCAACGGCTTACAGAACGCTCCTCTACCGCTTGCACCCAAAGGTGCAAACCCGTAGCTTCGGTGTATTGCTTAGCCCCGTTAAATCTTCCGCGCAGGCCGACTCGACTAGTGAGCTATTACGCTTTCTTTAAATGATGGCTGCTTCTAAGCCAACATCCTAGCTGTCTAAGCCTTCCCACATCGTTTCCCACTTAGCAATAACTTTGGGACCTTAGCTGACGGTCTGGGTTGTTTCCCTTTTCACGACGGACGTTAGCACCCGCCGTGTGTCTCCCGAGTAGTACTCATTGGTATTCGGAGTTTGCAAAGGGTTGGTAAGTCGGGATGACCCCCTAGCCTTAACAGTGCTCTACCCCCAATGGTATTCGCTCGAGGCGCTACCTAAATAGCTTTCGAGGAGAACCAGATATCTCCCGGTTTGATTGGCCTTTCACCCCCATCCACAAGTCATCCGCTCATTTTTCAACATAAGTCGGTTCGGTCCTCCAATTGATGTTACTCAATCTTCAACCTGCCCATGGATAGATCACCGGGTTTCGGGTCTACACCTTGCAACTAAACGCGCAGTTAACACTCGGTTTCCCTACGGCTCCGCTATTCGCTTAACCTCGCTACAAAATGTAAGTCGCTGACCCATTATACAAAAGGTACGCAGTCACGGTCTCAAGAACCGCTCCCACTGCTTGTACGTATACGGTTTCAGGTTCTATTTCACTCCCCTCACAGGGGTTCTTTTCGCCTTTCCCTCACGGTACTGGTTCACTATCGGTCAGTCAGGAGTATTTAGCCTTGGAGGATGGTCCCCCCATGTTCAGACAAGATGTCACGTGTCCCGTCCTACTCGTTTTCACGTAAAGTTAGTTTTCATGTACGGGGCTATCACCCTGTGCCGCTGAGCTTTCCAACTCATTCCACTAACACCCTCTACGCTTAAGGGCTAATCCCCGTTCGCTCGCCGCTACTAGGGGAATCTCGGTTGATTTCTTTTCCTCCGGGTACTTAGATGTTTCAGTTCCCCGGGTTTGCCTCATTAACCTATGTATTCAGTTAATGATACTTACTTATGTAAGTGGGTTTCCCCATTCGGACATCGTTAGCTCAAATGCTTGTTACTAGCTCGCCAACGCTTTTCGCAAGTTACTACGTCCTTCATCGCCTCTGACTGCCAAGGCATCCACCGTATACGCTTAGTCACTTAACCATACAACCCAAATAAGTTTCACAAGAAAACAAACTCTACCAAGCGGGTAAGCTCAGTCGTTGTATCGCAACTAATGGTGTTTACTTTCGCCAAAAGAATACTCATGAATTCATTACCCTAAGGTAAATCGTTCGGCACTTGATTTAAGTGTTTGAGAACTCAATTATTTATTTCGCATTAATCGTTAAATTAATACTATCAGCTTTCCAAATTTTTAAAGAGCGGGCTTAAAAAAGCCAAAGATAAAGTGTTAGTTTATCTTTGGCATCTCTATCCATGAGCAGTAAATGGTGGAGCTATGCGGGATCGAACCGCAGACCTCCTGCGTGCAAGGCAGGCGCTCTCCCAGCTGAGCTATAGCCCCATTTACATGCAGTTGAGAATATATAACGTGACCAAATCGAGTAAGCCAAGACTTAAAAGATTTGGCGAAGCCAATTCGAGTGAGACAAGGCTTGTAGTGAGGACGTTTAGCCTGCTAAACGACGAACTACATAACGCAGTATCACGAAGAATTGGTGGGTCAGAGTGGACTTGAACCACCGACCTCACCCTTATCAGGGGTGCGCTCTAACCAGCTGAGCTACAGACCCATTTATACTTGTTTCTTCACTCAATCACTGCGTTGCTTTTCATCGTTCAGTCGTCGTGTAGTAAACTACACGTCCTCCCTCACTCTTCAAGCGTCTTGTGCTAGAGCGAATTAACGTCGTCTAAATAGACACGTATATTTCTCTTTCTTTCTATCAAGTAATCTGTGTGAACACTCAAGCACACGGATGTGCTGTGTGCAATAAACGCACGGATGCAGTTTATTGCCAACTCAGGTATCGAGTTAGTCGTATAGGTAAGGAGGTGATCCAGCCCCAGGTTCCCCTAGGGCTACCTTGTTACGACTTCACCCCAGTCATGAACCACACCGTGGTAAACGCCCTCCCGAAGGTTAAGCTATCTACTTCTGGTGCAGCCCACTCCCATGGTGTGACGGGCGGTGTGTACAAGGCCCGGGAACGTATTCACCGTGGCATTCTGATCCACGATTACTAGCGATTCCGACTTCATGGAGTCGAGTTGCAGACTCCAATCCGGACTACGACCGGCTTTCTGGGATTAGCTCCACCTCGCGGCTTCGCAACCCTCTGTACCGACCATTGTAGCACGTGTGTAGCCCTACTCGTAAGGGCCATGATGACTTGACGTCGTCCCCACCTTCCTCCGGTTTATCACCGGCAGTCTCCCTAAAGTTCCCACCCGAAGTGCTGGCAAATAAGGATAAGGGTTGCGCTCGTTGCGGGACTTAACCCAACATTTCACAACACGAGCTGACGACAGCCATGCAGCACCTGTCTCACAGTTCCCGAAGGCACCAATTCATCTCTGAAAAGTTCTGTGGATGTCAAGAGTAGGTAAGGTTCTTCGCGTTGCATCGAATTAAACCACATGCTCCACCGCTTGTGCGGGCCCCCGTCAATTCATTTGAGTTTTAACCTTGCGGCCGTACTCCCCAGGCGGTCTACTTAATGCGTTAGCTTGGGAGCCCAGTAACTAAGTTACCAAACTCCGAGTAGACATCGTTTACGGCGTGGACTACCAGGGTATCTAATCCTGTTTGCTCCCCACGCTTTCGTACCTGAGCGTCAGTCTTTGTCCAGGGGGCCGCCTTCGCCACCGGTATTCCTTCAGATCTCTACGCATTTCACCGCTACACCTGAAATTCTACCCCCCTCTACAAGACTCTAGTTTGCCAGTTCCAAATGCAATTCCCAGGTTGAGCCCGGGGCTTTCACATCTGGCTTAACAAACCGCCTGCGTACGCTTTACGCCCAGTAATTCCGATTAACGCTTGCACCCCTCGTATTACCGCGGCTGCTGGCACGAAGTTAGCCGGTGCTTCTTCTGCGAGTAACGTCACAGCTAACGGTTATTAACCGTTAACCTTTCCTCCTCGCTGAAAGTGCTTTACAACCCGAAGGCCTTCTTCACACACGCGGCATGGCTGCATCAGGCTTTCGCCCATTGTGCAATATTCCCCACTGCTGCCTCCCGTAGGAGTCTGGGCCGTGTCTCAGTCCCAGTGTGGCTGATCATCCTCTCAGAACAGCTAGGGATCGTCGCCTAGGTGAGCCATTACCTCACCTACTAGCTAATCCCACCTAGACTCATCTAATCGCGAAAGGCCCGAAGGTCCCCTCCTTTCCCCCGTAGGGCGTATGCGGTATTAGCAGTCGTTTCCAACTGTTATCCCCCACGACTAGGCAGATATCTAGGCATTACTCACCCGTCCGCCGCTCGACAGCAAAGTAGCAAGCTACTTTCTGTTTCCGCTCGACTTGCATGTGTTAGGCCTGCCGCCAGCGTTCAATCTGAGCCATGATCAAACTCTTCAATTAAAGTTTTTTGTTCTCATCCGATTAAGAATGAAGAACGGCTCAATGAATTATACTGTTTACATAGTGAACCGAACTAAGTTCGATTCTATGAACACTCATTCATCGAGTAATATTTTTGATTGCTTACATCCCGAAGGACAAGAAAGCAATTTCGAATAACTCAACACCTGTGAGTGTCCACACAGATTACTTGATAAATTGTTAAAGAGCGTTGCACTTAATTGTGCTGCCGTTGACGCTAGGTCGTTGGCTTGAGGAGGCGTATTCTACACTCTCCGTGGTTGGCGTCAAGCGCTTATTTTAAGAAGTTTTTCAAGCGATGATTTCTTAAACAGAAGAGATAAATACTCTTATATGTAAGCCACATCTACGAACCACTTAAACTGCTTTCTACCTGATGAATACGTTTCACTGTTTCATCACACTGTGACCGTTACTTTAGGCTAGAAGCCTGCTGCGCCGTCTCAGTGGTTGCGCATTATAGGGATGCCAGAGAAGAGCGCAAGCCCTATTTTCAACATTTATGCTCACTCGATGAACTTTTATACATTCCCCCTCTGTTTTGTCCAAATAAAAGCCATTTCTATACTTTATCTATATAGAAACCTTACTCAAGGAGTCGCTCAAGTTCATTTTTTCGGCAATAGACTAGTGTAATAGTAAATAATTCATTACCATATACCTGCTATTAACAGTTATTTATCAATTCTTCAGAGATCATATATATGCAAAAGCCATTTCTTATCGTTTTGATTATCGCAATAGTAGGCGCATTTGCGTTTACTCAGTTCGCAGACCTAAATGCCGCTATCGCCTTCTTCACTGGTGCAATTATCGCAAGTGTTGTATTCGCACTTCAGGGCAAATCATCTCCAGCTGCTAACAATGCTACAAGTGTTGAGCAGTATACAGGCCCTACTATGACTCTTTATGTTGGCAACCTGCCATACCGTGTACATGAAGGGGAAGTAAAAGAACTATTCGGAAAATATGGGCCGGTAAACTCAGTTCGTTTGGTACGAGATCGTAAAACTGGTCGTCGTAAAGGATTTGGATTTATTGAGATGTCAGAAGCTGGCGCCAAGAAAGCCATGAACAAACTTAATGAATTCGATTTCCAAGAACGTACATTAAAAGTGAGAGAAGCTAAATCACAAGATGCTGATAAAAGTGAACGCCAGGAAGCTGGAGCTTAATTTTTATTTAGCTTATACCCAAACAACTTCAAGATGCAGGGTTCAGCATGTCGAGAAGTGACAGAGTTCAAGGCATGAAATAGTAGGACTAGTTATTCTAATTCAATATTTCATAACACAGAAAAATGTTGCTTCTCGCCAAGCCCTTCGGGAGTTCCCATAGAATCACTGCACTGCGTTAGTGATATCAATAAGGGAATAACCATTATCCTCAATCACTGCCTTGTTCAGCTATCCTACGGGAGCTCTGAAACGAGCACCTTGAGGTAGCTTGGGTGTATTTAAAATCATTAGCCTGTTTGGGCTTTCGAGTATGTTGAAAAACCAAATTCGGCTAATAACTTTTTAAGCCCTTCACCAACCTCCGACGTATATAGTGCAATCATCTCTTTAGAATGACCTTTTCTTTGACGCTTATTTAGCGTGCTCTCTTCTTTTATCAAAGTAGAAACTCGCGCCGCAACCGCTTTTCCTGAGTCGAGAAGCAAAACCCCATCACCTAAGTACTGTTGGATCTCATCTTTAAGAATAGGAAAGTGAGTACAACCTAATACCAGTGTATCTATACCCGACACTTTAATAGGAGATAGTAGTTGTGCAATCTCACCTTGCAGTATCTGCTTACCGGATGCTTTTCTCTCTGCAAGTAGCACAAGTTCCGATGAACCATAAAGTTCAACCTGACAGTTAGCCGCAAACTCTTGAATTAAACTGTGCGTATAACTTCTTTTAATCGTGCCAGGAGTCGCAAGTAATCCTATATGCTTTGCTTGAGAATATAGAGCGGCGGGTTTAATTGCCGGCACAACACCAACCACAGGAATGGTTAATGCCTCTCTCAATACAGGCAAAACTAAAGTGCTCGCGGTATTACAAGCTATTACGACTAATGAAGCACCAAGTTGCGCAACAGTTGCTGTTATCAGGGCTTCACATCCATCGATAAGCTCTTGCTCCTCTAATTCACCGTATGGAAGACGCGCATTGTCGAACAGGTAGCAGTAGTTTTGATCAGGTAACACTCTCCTAATTTCATCTAGGATAGATAAACCTCCTACACCTGAATCAAAAACTAGTATGGGTCCTGACAATTCCACTCTCCGCTATTAGTGATGGTCGCTATATTAGAATTTTCACACAAGAATCTGGAAATCGGAAGCTAGAAACTGGACTTCCTTGCTCTCTAGTATAATAATTCGGCCCCAAATCAAACCAAGGGTGATCAATAAATGAATTTAGCAGCAATGGATCCTAATACCTATGATGCGCAACTCGAAGAAAAACGTATCAAGCTGGAAAACATATTCACTGACTTTGATACACCGAATTTAGAAGTATTTAGCTCTGAGCAAGCCCATTATCGTATGCGTGCAGAGTTCCGTATCTGGCATGATGGCGAAGATATGTACTACTACATGTTTGATAAAGCACTTAATAGTAAGGTTCGCTGTGATCAATTTTTGCCTGCCAGCAAATTGATCAATGAGATGATGCCTGCGCTTATCGCTGAATTAAAGCCAAACCCTTTACTTAGACACAGACTGTTCCAGATTGATTTCCTCTCAACCTTAAGTGGTGAGATTCTAGTTTCTCTGCTTTACCATAAGCAACTCGATGAACAGTGGGAAACAGAAGCAAAATCTCTGAAAGAGAGATTAGCCAGCAAATTTAACGTAAATATTATTGGCCGCGCACGTAAACAAAAGCTGATCTTCGATAAGGACTTTGTGGTTGAGTCACTACAGGTGAATGGTGAACAGTTACAGTATCATCAGATAGAGAACAGCTTCACTCAGCCTAACGGCAAAGTATCGGTTAAGATGCTCGAATGGGCCATTGATGTCACCAAGAACAGTTCAGGTGATCTATTGGAGCTCTATTGTGGTAACGGTAACTTCTCTATCGCGCTGGCACAAAACTTCGATCGTGTGCTGGCCACTGAGCTTGCTAAACCTTCTGTTGAATCTGCACAGTACAATATCAAGATAAACAAGATTGATAACCTTCAAATTATCCGTATGTCAGCAGAGGACTTTACCGATGCAATGGCGAAAAAGCGCAGCTTTAGGCGGTTAGAGGGGATCGATTTAGATAGCTATAACTGCAACACCATCTTTGTTGACCCGCCACGTGCAGGTATGGACCCAGATACAGTAAAACTCGTACAAGGTTATGAGCGTATTGTTTACATCTCATGTAACCCTAATACACTTATCGACAATTTGGTTGAGTTAAGCAAAACCCATAAGATCACCCGCTTTGCGCTATTCGATCAGTTCCCATATACAGATCATATGGAGTCAGGGGTTTTCTTAGAGAGAAAATAGAGCAGCATAGATAGCTAATTAAATATAGAGTTAGCGACCTAGCACTCAATAAAAAAGGGCCTTAAAGGCCCTTTTCTATATCTCTGGATTACTTATCCATCTTATGCTGTAGCGCTTCAGATCCCTTAGCGACCATACGAAGCTGTATCACCAATCTGTCAGCTAATATCTTACGATCCACTCGCTTCATATCCAGTGCTGCCGCTCCGGCATTAAATACAAGTGTAACTAAAGCTTCAGCCTGTGCACGGGCAAGTTCAGGACTTCGTTTTGCCGTCGCTTCGGTATAGTGAGCTAGCTCTGAGATAAAATGCTCAATTTCACGGGCAACCGCCGCACGAAATGGAGCCGAAGTACCAGAACGTTCGTGTAGCAAAATCCTGAAGACGTTTGGATTAGACTCAAGCACTTCCATAAAAGTATCAACAGAGATCCGAATAACACTCCCACCGGCTTCAGCGCGTTGACGCCCTTTACGCATCATCTGACGTAGGGTCAAACCACCTTCGTCGACCATAGTAAGGCCCAGCTCATTCATGTCCTTAAAGTGACGATAGAAAGAGGTCGGCGCAATTTTGGCTTCGCGTGCAACCTCACGCAAGCTCAGACTTGAGAAACTCCGCTCAGCATTCAGTTGATTAAACGCTGCATCGACTAATGCTCGGCGTGTTTTCTCTTTCTGCTGTGCTCTAATGCCCATCATAGCGGTTCCGCAAATTAAGTGTGAACACAAGATCATACATTTTTTGCTACCAAAACACAGCCCTTAGATCACCTTTCTACCTTGACCAATCCCGTTTCAGCAGCTAAATTAGCGTACAGATGTACGCTCAAAGTTTAACTGGATAATAATAATGACGAAACCTCCACTCATCTGGACAAATGTAGCCCTTTTCACTATCACCTTTCTTGGTGCAGCAATACTCGTTCCTTGGTACGGTCTAACCTATGGTTATGGCATTTTAGAATGGCTTGCCTTTATCGGCTTCGCTTTTGCCAGTGGCCTCTCAATCACGGCTGGTTACCACAGACTCTGGTCCCACAAAACCTATAAAGCGAAAGCACCTGTTCGCTTTCTTTATGCTTTAGGCGGCGCCTTAGCCCTACAAAATAGCGCACTACATTGGTCATCAGATCATAGAGTGCACCATAAGCATGTCGACAATAATGACAAAGACCCCTACTCAGCCAAAATGGGCTTTTGGTATAGCCATATCGGTTGGATGCTCAGAGAGTATCAGGCTCAGCGGTATCACGACTATAAAAACGTCCGTGATCTACAAAACGATAAAATAGTGATGTGGCAGCACAAACACTACCTAGCGCTGGCGTTAATAATGAATATCGGTCTACCCGCTTTTATTGGCTGGCTCAACGGTGATATGTTAGCCATGTTATTGATGGCTGGACTGCTAAGACTGGTTGTTGTACACCACTGTACTTTCTTTATTAATTCACTGGCTCATGTGTGGGGTAGCCAGCCATATACTGATAAAAACACAGCCAGAGACAACGGCGTAATTGCGCTGCTCACCTATGGTGAGGGGTATCATAATTTCCACCACATCTTTGAGAATGACTACCGTAATGGTATTCGTTGGTGGCAGTACGACCCAACAAAATGGTTAATAAAAGCCTTAAGTTGGGGCGGACTTGCTAAAGACCTACGTGTAACACCGCAAGAACGTATAGAGAGTGCCAAGCTACAGATGCAACTTAAGCGGACGCAAAACCGTATCGCCCTGCTCCCCAATGGCGATGAACTACTCGAAAAGCTACAAGCTGAATATGAGCTTCTTAAGAGACACCTTGCTGATTACTATCTGGCTAAAAAAGAGTTACTTGAAGCTAAGCGACAGCAACTGGCGAATCAACACCTCATGCAAAAAGTGGATGAGTTAAAGCTACGCTTTCAAACACAACAGAAGAACTGGCAACTGTTAATGGCGTCATACGCATAGTACCTGTCGTATAATACCAAGTTGTATATGAGGGCTCCTATTGATAAAGAGTCCTCATTTTTCTCTAAATTTCCCCGTCCTTATCACTGTGTTGCAAACAGAACACTTGTCTTGATTGAAGTGGCCTAACGATAGGTCTATTATGGCTGATTAACCGAATCACTATGGACTTTGTGCCAATGCTACAATCAGAAATCAAGCTTACCGAGTACAGTCATGGCGCTGGCTGTGGTTGTAAAATCTCTCCAAAAGTCCTCAGCACAATACTGGCGTCTCAGCTGCCCCTTTTTGAAGATCCAAACATTCTGGTCGGTAATCAAACGCGAGATGATGCTGCCGTCTATAAGCTTAATGACGAGACAGGCATAATTAGCACGACCGACTTTTTCATGCCAATTGTCGATGACCCATTTACCTTTGGTCGTATTGCAGCCACCAATGCCATCAGCGATATCTATGCCATGGGTGGCACTCCAATGATGGCGATCGCCATTTTAGGCTGGCCAATAAACACCTTACCAGCAGAGGTCGCACAACAGGTCGTTGACGGCGGACGTCAAGCCTGCGCCGATGCGGGTATTATGCTCGCTGGCGGCCACAGTATCGACTCACCAGAGCCAATATTTGGTCTAGCGGTATCGGGCCAAATTCCATTGAGTGAGCTTAAGCAAAACGACACGGCTAAATCAGGTGATAAGCTTTACCTAACAAAGCCATTAGGAATAGGCATCTTAACCACAGCTCAAAAGCAGAAAAAGATCGCTCCAGAAGATACTCAGATAGCTGTAGATGCCATGTGTCAGCTGAATAAAGTTGGGGCTTTAGCCGCTAAGATCTCAGGCGTGAATGCGATGACAGATGTTACTGGCTTTGGATTAGCTGGCCACCTTATCGAGATGTGCCAAGGCGCAAAACTCAATGCTCAAATATCGGTTCCTACATTACCTTTGCTACCAAAAGCCGAAAAATATCTTGAGTTAGGCTGCATTCCTGGCGGTACCCATAGAAATTTCGAGAGCTATTGTGAACATTTACCTCAATTAACTGATATTGAAAAAGCCATTATCTGCGACCCTCAAACCAGTGGCGGCCTACTCCTATCAGTCTCAAGTGACGCTGAAGCAGAGCTCACGGCTTTGCTCAAAACCCACGGTATCACCGCTAACTGTATCGGAACTCTGACACATTCCGAGCAACCCACCTTAGTGGAACTGATCTAATGAGCAGGAACATCATCCCTAAAACGACCTATCAAGAGATCATGCTCAGCGGACATCCGATGATAGACGTTAGGGCACCGATAGAGTTCGACAAGGGGGCATTCCCCTCGAGTTCGAATTTTCCTCTGATGCAGGACAGTGAGCGTCAGCGTGTAGGAACCTGTTATAAAGAGCAGGGACAAGATGCCGCTATCGCATTAGGCCACTCTTTAGTGAATGGGAAGGTGAAGCAGCAAAGAGTTGATGCCTGGCTAGCGTTTATCAAACAGCACCCAGATGCATATCTCTACTGTTTTCGTGGCGGCTTACGCTCTCAACTTTCGCAGCAATGGATCAAAGAAGCTGGTGTTGATATCCCCTATGTCGAAGGTGGCTACAAAGCCATGAGACAGTACCTCATTGAGGTGATAGATAACGCACCAGCCAAGCAGCCAGTGTTTATCCTTAGCGGGATCACCGGCAGTGGTAAAACAGACTTCCTCCTGCAAAGATCTGAGGCGGTCGACCTTGAAGGTTATGCACACCACAGAGGCTCAAGTTTTGGCCGCTACCATGAGGGGCAACCGACTCAAATTAACTTTGAAAATCAGCTTGCTGTCGCTTTACTTAAACATCAAGAGAGAAAAGAGCAGTGTCTACTTGTCGAAGATGAGAGCTTTTTGATTGGACGTTCGGCTATCCCTAAAGCATTTTATGAAGGGATGCAGAACGCCGATATTTTAGTACTCGAGGAGCCAGAGGAGACTAGGCTAACCCGATTACTCAATGAATACGTACACAAGATGCACTCAGGTTACGTGGAAAGATTAGGTGAAGAAGCGGGTTTCACGGCCTTTAGCGAGTACTTAAGTCAGAGCATCACCAGTATTAAGAAGCGACTCGGTAGCCAGTTGCATGATGAGTTTCAAACCATCATCTCCAAAGCATTGAATATGCAATTACAACAAAATGACACTCAAGGTCATCTTGAATGGATATCACTGCTGCTTACTCGATACTACGATCCTATGTATCAGTATCAGCTCGAACAGAAACAGGAAAGGGTCATCTTCAAAGGCTCACATCAAGCGATGCATGAGTGGTTAGATCACTATCGAAACAGGTAAATAGCTCAATCGAAATAGGTAACAAGCTCAACAATAGCCCTCATTTAAGGGCTATTTTTTTAGCTTTTTAACCCAAAAGTGACATGCAGACTGCCGAAACACTTCGTTTCTCAGGCAGATAAATAGCAACACTAAAAGATTACTGCTAGCAAGTATCATAAACAGAGTAGGAATGTCCCACGTCAGTAACTGCAGTACGACTATCGCCAATATTGCCGATGTGATCATAAAGAGTGCATTAAGAATATTATTAGCAGCAATTACCTGAGCACGCTCAGACGCTTTAGCTTTAGACTGAATAAAACTATACAGGGGAACGATATACACACCACCACTGACTCCAATCATAAAGAGATCAAACATCAAACGGTAATGCTCTGCGCTCATCACAAAACTGCTAGCTTGATACAGTGACTCAACCCCAGCAGGTATCGCCAACACAAAGTCGATACCAAACAGAGTTAGGCCACATAAGCCTAATGGGACAATGCCAAGTTCAACTTTCCCTTTAGAAAGGCGCACAGAGATAAAGGAGCCAGCAGCAATACCAACTGAGAAGAGTGCCAGCAATACCGACACAACACTGGGATCGGAAAAGAGAAACAAGCGGGTAAAATTAGGAAACTGAGTCAGATAACTAGCACCAAGAAACCAGAACCAACTGATACCTGTAATAGCCGCCCAAATATCGCGCTGCTGGAATGCCCATTTAAGCGTTTGCCAGTTTCCTTTCCTAGGCTGTTTATCCGCATCGATATCTGCGGGTAAATCGGGGATATTCCAACTGGCAAGCACACCGATTGCTGCAAAAAGAACAACTAACCCCGCACTAATACCGACTCCTTGGTCACTGGAAACCAAAACACCGGCACCAACAGTGCCACATAAAATGGCAAGAAATGTACTCACCTCCACCCAGGCATTACCACGAACTAGCTCCTCCGGCTTCAATGTCTGAGGCAAAAGTGCATACTTCACAGGTCCAAAATAGGCAGATTGCGTTCCCATCAGAAAGAGTAAAAACAGCATAGCGAGATAGCTTTGACTGAAAATCGCTAACGCAGCGAACGACATGAGTACAAGTTCAACCAGCTTAATCCGCCTGATAAGCCAAGCTTTATCTTTAACATCAGCCAGTGAGCCTGCATGGGCTGAAAACAGCAGAAAGGGAAGAATAAACACGGCCGCAGCGATATTAACAAACAAGTTTATCGACATAGGTAACTGATCGACACTGGCATAAGCCACCATCAGAAGCAGTACGTTTTTATACACATTATCGTTTAATGCACCTAGGCATTGAGTAACAAAATAGGGGAAAAAACGTCTGCTAAATAACATCAGCCTTAGGTGTGCTCCGCTCTAAAATAGCTCATGAGTAACCTAGGCTCTCCCTCACCAAAATAATCGGTTTCAAAACCTTGTTCAGTAAAGCCAGACCTTAGGTAGAGGGCTTTGGCTGGATTGTCGGGAGCCACAGTTAAATTGATCTGATTAATATCACTCGCCAACGCATTAATAAGCTGCGATATCAGTTTTGACCCAACCCCTTTTCCACGAGCAATATCCGCTACAGCAACCGATAAAAGCCAGCAGACATTGGGTTTATCGCTTGTAGACGCCAGTAGATAACCGACAATATTACCTTGATTATCTTTCGCAACCCAAAAGCCATTCGGCCAGCAGTCCAGTGCTTGCCTAAAGAAAAAGTCTGGGTAGGAGTGGCCATGAAAGCAGCTTTGCTCTAACGCATCAATGGCTCGAAGATCCGACTTATGCGCCAGAGATACCTGAACGAAATCACTCATTAATCAGGATCTGATCCCACTCCAGTTGAGGGGAACCAACCACGATAAAGTTAGGATTTTCTAGGCTTTCTCTTTCGTTATAGGTGAGTGGCTGCAAGCTGATATCCATAATCTGACCGCCAGCCTCTTCTACGATGATCTGCGCAGCGCCAGTGTCCCATTCGCCTGTCGGGCCGATGCGTACATAACAATCAGCTTTGCCTTCGGCAATGAGGCAGCTTTTCAGAGCGGCTCCACCGAGCACAATAAGATCGCAGTGCTTAGAGTGGCTAAACAGTTTAAGGACAGATTTTGGATCCTGACGGCGGCTCACGGCCAACTTTAAAGCGGGATCTTTACTCTGAGGAAGTTGGTGACTCATAATGCGGACTTCAGATCTCTCGTCACGCTTATAGGCACCTAAACCCGCTATCGCGTAGTAGCAAACTTCAGTCATCGGTACATAAACAATCCCCATGATAGGGCGATTATGTTCAACTAACGCGATAATCACCGAGAAGTCTCCACTGCCAGCGATAAACTCTCCAGTGCCATCTAAGGGATCAACTAACCAGTAGCGATCCCAGTGCTGACGTGTCGAAAAAGGGATGTCGGCATCTTCCTCAGATAAAACGGGAATATCCGGAGTTAACGATTGCAGTGCTGAGGTGATAATATTGTGCGCGGCAATATCAGCCGAAGTGACAGGTGTGTTGTCTGACTTGGTCTCTTTCTCAAACGTCCCTTTAAGATAGATATCACGGATCTTCTTCCCCGCAACCATAGCGATCTCAATGGCCTGCTCTACATAATCTTCTGGCTTCATAACTGCTCCAACAGCCTATAACTACTTACAGATTTAAAAAGAGTAAATTTTCTTGCTACACCATTACAGTTTTAGGTATTTCAAAGCTAAAAACAAGGCACTTACGCTTCGAGATTCAGAAAAATCCTCCCTCTCTAGCAAACTTTGCCACTTCTCGATCGGCCAAGGGGCTAGCTCAATAGGCTCTGGCTCATCCCCTTCGAGTTGGCTTTCGTAGAGATCTTCAGCAATGAAAATCTGCATCTTACTGGCAAAGTAACCGGGAGCTAGACTCAGTTCCATCAGGTGGGTTAGCTTTTTAGAACCGTAACCTATCTCCTCTTGCAGCTCACGATTAGCAGCCTCATGGGCCTCTTCACCGGGATCAATCAAACCTTTGGGGAAACCTAGCTCGTAGGAGTGAGTACCAGCGGCATATTCACGACCCAGCAATAAAGTGTCGCGATTCAACACAGGGACGACCATCACAGCGCCACGATTATTGCCCTTCATTCTCTCATAATGGCGCTCAACCTGATTAGAAAACTTCAGGTGCACCTGCTCAATTTTAAACAAACGACTCTGGGCAACAATCTCTGCGCCTAAAATCTCTGGCTTCTTGTTATTCATGAAAGTCCCTGACTAAAATTGATATTTCAGTATAATCTTACTACATATACTCAAATTTCTTCAAAGAACGCAAATTGAATTAAGATAATAAAAGAGATGTTCACTGCATGCGTTTCAACAGCTGCTGATGACAAACTCAAATAACCCCACAAAAAAAGGATTTGAACACGTCATATGTTTCCCTGGAATGAGATAGATACAGTCTTACTCGATATGGACGGCACCCTACTCGACCTTCATTTCGATAACCACTTCTGGTTAAACCTGGTACCGCAAGAGCTCAGCCGACAAAGGGGTATCGATACTGAAGAAGCCATCAAGCTAGTTGAAGCCGCCTACGAAAAAGTATTTGGCACCTTGGAGTGGTATTGCCTCGATTACTGGCAGAATGAGTTACAGCTAGATATCTTAAATCTGCATAAAACCTTAGTAGACAGAATCCAGTTAAGACAGGACAGCATGCCCTTTCTTAAGGCCCTTGGCGCAGAGAATAAATCCCGCATCTTAGTCACCAATGCCCATCCCAACAGCCTAGCCTTAAAGCTCGAACATACAGATCTAGCACTTGGGCTAGATCAGATGCTTTCAAGCCATGAAACCGGGTACCCCAAGGAGCATCCGTACTTCTGGCAGCATCTCTTTATGCAATTCTCCTTGGACCCATCACGTTGCCTGTTTATCGACGACAGCGAAGTGATTTTACAAGCGTCCAGAGATGCAGGTGTTGGCCATCAACTCGGGATCACTAACCCAGACAGCCAGAAACCCCATAAAGTATTTAGCGACTTTCCCGCTATTGGGGATTATCACCTTCTGCTCGATGACCTGTTAGCAAAATAAGCTTTTGGCGTTCGAATGAACGCCAATGACATTTTCTATACATAACGCTCCCTTTGTTTTCTACCAAATAATAAAACGATTTTTCACCACAGAGCGCTTCACGGAGATCTCGGAGAAAAGCTGGAGTTTGCTATTGATTTTCTCCGCGGCACTCCGTGGTAAGCAGCTTTATTTGTCTATTTGTTATAATGATGCAAAATTCTCAACTACGTTGGTTGTATCGTCCTTACTAGGTGATAAAAACTACCTAAATTTAGTAAGATAGCTAAAACGCAACCAGTAGTTGACAAAATAACAACTGAGCTTGCTAGTCTGCAACCACCTAGTTTTCTAAGCTGACGACTCAATTAAACATCAGGGAAGTATCTTATGATTTTAGCGGAAAAGATTATCAGGTTAAGAAAACAACTAGGTTGGTCGCAGGAAGAATTAGCCGAAAAAATGGCTATATCTCGACAGTCAGTATCTAAATGGGAGAGCGCTAATAGCATTCCAGATTTAAATAAAATTATTAAACTGGCCGACATTTTTGAGGTTTCAACTGACTTCCTACTTAAAGATGAATATGAAGCTAATAGCTACAACGATGAACCTAAACCATCAAACCTTAATCAAGTCAGCTTAGAGCAAGCCACACAGTACGTTAACAGCAAAATACAGGAAGCAGCACTGATAACGAAAGGCGTTATTTTATCTGTTTGCTCTGCCATACCACTATTCTTCTTTCTGGCAATGGCAGAGACCCAACGAATGGGTATAACCGATGATGCAGCGACCACTATCGGATTGGTATGCGTGCTGATGTTAGTTGCAACAGCAGTCAGCTTTTTTATAAAAACCAACCAATTTAAAAATGAAACCGCTGCGATTGAAAACCAAGATTTTGAGCTAGCTTATGGCGTCCACAGTATTTTTAGTGAGCGACTAGCAGCATATCAACCTAGGTATAACCGCAGCTTATTCATCGCCATTAGCCTGTTTATTTTCAGTTTTGTACCATTGATAGTCGTTAACCAGTTTTTTGATACTTCGGGAATGGTGCTAATGATGATAGCCGTCCTACTGTTAATGGTATCAGCAGGGCTATTTTTCATCATCCCAGCATCAACAAAGCTCGATGCATATAACCATATTCTGCAAGATAAGGGAGCAGACACAGAGCAAACCAAACGCAACAAGCGTGCAGAAAAACTAGCCGCTTTTTATTGGCCATTATTAATAGCAATCTTTCTAGGATGGAGCCTTTGGACCATGGACTGGGGCACCACTTGGATCATTTGGCCAGTAGGCGCAATACTCTTCGCCGCCTTAGTGGGTTTAATGGAATTGCTAGAGAAGCCTCAAAACAACTAAATCAACCAATTTCAGCAAGAGCGTGGCTCCACCTAACGTTAATGGCGTTCGAATGAACGCCAATGACATTTTTATCCGTTAGCCGTCATCCCAAACTCCCTCTTGTTGGTAATAGTAGGATCTAGCTTGATAGCTTTTAGCTAAGTTTGTATTAAGTTGGGTTATTGAAGGTCATACCTACAATTGGTACCTATCGCTTGCAGCGTGCTTATGTGCAGCTACTTCTACGAGACGGTGAGTGAAGCAGGGCTTCAAGCTTACGAACGAGAAGCATGGATGCTGAACTGGCACTTAGATAGGGATATCGTTGTAAAATATATCCCTATACGCTCTGCGATTTCATCCTTGAAATCGAAGCTCGTAGCCGCACCTACACCTGTTCATTTGTCTCTTCGATTTATCTTTACTTGGTAGGGTTCCATAACTGATTTTTGCCCCAAAATTGGTTAGCATTCAAATGAAGGCTGATTACATTTCTTGATTAATATTCAGTTGTTTTGTTATTTGGTGGTCTGTTTGAAGGTCTCACCTTCATTACTGTTTATTGCTTGCCGCAGGCTTATGTGCAGCTACTTCAGTGACACGACACGAGTATATCCCTATAGTCTCGGCCGTGATGTCTGATGTGAATGGATTCACAAATGCCGTGGTGACATGGATGTCATAGAACGGCCATGTCACGGATGGTCACTGCCGCATCTACACCTGTTTATTTGTCTCTTCGATTTGGCTTTATCTCTTTATGCATTAGTGACAGTAATTTGCCCTATGCAGTACTGACCTTTTTGTAATACTTTTCCTCATCAGTTAGCAAGGTATGGGTTCCGTCTAGCGACAACCTTTTAGTTAACCAATGTTTGCACTTTTATACAGTAGTATCGGTTTAGTGCGGTAAATCTCTAAGTTTTTGCGCAATCAGTTCACGGTTTGTTGTTGAGTGAAAATAAAAATAGATGTAAATTCAAGTAACTAAAAACGCGCTGGCTCGGTTTGCAGGAGATACGAGGCAAACAAAGTGTGCGACTAAGTTTTGTCCTAGAGTGTATTGGATACAATCTTAAGCGTAAGTGTTTAATAAGCTGTTATTAATTAACTTTTCAGGTATTTTACTGTGCACGCTTTCTCAACATGGCTTGGCAAAACGCGCAAGCCGTATATACAAATGTTAGCAGCCTTAGGATAGTCATGCTCAATACGGATAGAGTTTATTCAAATGATAAACATAGTGCTTTTAGTGGCACTGTAAAATGGAAGCCTGTTAAATCTATTTGGTTTTTGACTCATCTCTTAGCAACTATTTTAATTGCTCCATTTGTTTTGTCTTTTTCCGCCTTTTTTGTCTTTTTAATCCTTACAGCTATTACATTATGTTTTGGGCATTCGCTAGGAATGCATAGATTGCTAATTCATCGCTCATATGAATGTCCTAAATGGATGGAGTATTTGTTTGTATATTTGGGTGTGTTAGTTGGAATGGCAGGCCCAATAGGCATGATGATTCAACATGACCTTCGTGATTGGGCGCAAAGACAAACTCAGTGTCATGATTACTTATTACATGGCTCAAAAATACTAAAGGATGGTTGGTGGCAATTAAATTGTGATCTTGTACTAAACAACCCTCCCGAATTTAATATAGAAGAATCGGTATCCTTAAATAAGTTTTATCAATTCATAGAAAAAACGTGGATGCTTCAACAATTAGTCCTAGCCATTCCTTTATTTCTTATTGGTGGTATACCTTGGTTAGTTTGGGGCGTTTCTGTTCGAATTGTAATATCTGTCGGTGGTCATTGGCTCATTGGTTACTTTGCCCATAATAAAGGCGATAAAACTTGGGAAGTTGAAGGAGCTGCGGTACAAGGCCACAATATTAAAGTAGCGGGTTTCCTTTCAATGGGAGAAGCGTGGCATAACAATCATCATGCTTATCCGGGTTCCGCAATGTTAGGCTTGTACAGTGACGAACCAGATCCAGGGTGGTGGGTTCTAAACGCTTTACATAATCTAAGAATCGTTAAAAACATTAAATTGCCAAAGCAGCTACCAGCTAGGTCAGAATTAGTCAAAGTTTCTGATAATATTGACAGTCGAGTTGAACGAGTGCCTGAGGACTGCGAAGTCGCAAAGTTTATACGAAAAGGCAGCTAACACATATGAGCCTCCCGCCAGTCAATAGGCGAGCTTAACTAGTTTGGCTGCTTGTGCAGTCAAATTTAAATCAATCAACAAATTCATCCACTTCGCATGTCGGTGCGCTGTCAAATCATCGTTTACAGCAAACACATATAGAGGCTCTCTTATTACGATCTTATCGCAGCCTGACGCAGTCCAATCCTTTGGAATATCAGGGGCACTAGACAGTTATCGGTTAACCCTAAGATGGCACTATTCAAGTCTCAGGTGCTTATAGCACAGTTAGTTTCAGGCTCATTTAGGGGGTAAACGACTTTGTTGATTGTATTAATTAATGCGCGCCAATAAGGTGTCTAATCAAGTCTATGTAGCTTAAGTCGCACTTGGCATAGTGATGATGGTGAGAAATTATTATTTCATTAGCCACATCATTCACAGTCATGCTCGCTTCTCTTTTTAAGAGTATCTAGTTAGACGTTCAGCTCACCTTATTGCGCGACTTATCCTTTCAAAAATCGTTGTTCATCAAACACCGTTTTGTTTTTCAGCATGAAGTAGACACAACGTCCAAGCTTATGAGCTAGCGCAGATAGTGCTTTGGCTTTGCTCATCCGTTTTTGTAATCGGTTAAGATAGTTACGCGCTTTATCATTACCACGAAGGTAAAGCACTGCCGCTTCAGAGAACGCCCATTTCAAGTGCGCATTACCGATTTTATTGCCGTTGGTGCCGTAGGTTTTACCAGCTGACTCAGCTTTGCATTTCACTAAACGAGAGTATGAGGCAAATTTTTGAACTGATTCAAACCGAGTGACATCACCGATTTCATAAAGGATAGTCAGCGATAAAATCTTACCAATACCTGGAACGGTTTTAAGTAATTCAAGATAAACGGGATTATGGTTTTTGGCTTGTTTCTCAATAAACCATTCAACCTGAGCGAGTTCCTTGGCATAGCAATCGAGAAGTGCCATGTCTAAGTCTATATTTCGCTGTACGATAGGGTCTTTATATTGTTGACGTAATTTTTGTCTTGCGGAAATGTTTTTAAGATTTAACTCTGTCGCAGGTAAGTTGTACTGGCTGTTTGTATTAACAACATGAGCTTTGAGCATGGCACCGTGACGGACTATCTTCATTCTGCGACGTAGTAGGTCGCGGGCAGCACGCATTTCGTTAGGGTAGTTGTAAGCGATTGGGAAGTTACCACCACGAAGTAGCGACGCTATTTTAAAGGAGTCGATTTTATCGTTTTTGGTTTTACCTCCGTGAATAGCCTTCATATACAGGGCATGGCCTAAGACAAAGTCGATGCCAAGTTCAGCACACCAATCAGAGACCCAATACCAGCAGTGCATGCACTCAACGCCGACTATGACATTACCTATATATGGTTCAAGTATGCGCAACAGGTCACCTTTGTCTGCATCAATCTTTTTATGTACAGCAACTTTCCCTTTAGAATCAATAATGCAGACATAAAGTAAGCGCGCATGTAAATCAATTCCACAGTAGTATGGATGTGAGTTATTATAAAATCTCATTGAGCTTTCTCCTGTTGGTTTCGTCACCTTCAGCATACTGCTAATGCGGTTTGCTAGGGAGGAGGCTCAATGATTATCAAGCTAATTAATAAGGACAAAAAACAGTTGGCTGTTTTCGTTCCTCAACATTTTAGCCAACAATTTTTTGCACATTATTAGGGCGTTATGTGAACAATCAAATAAGGAGAATTAGATGTTCAAATGGATTACTTTAAGCCTTAGCTTTTTCTTTTCCACATTAGTATTAGCTAATAGCACAGAAGTTAAACTAGAGCATTTTGCCAAAAACTACTTTGACTTATGGGTTGCAACACAAGCCCCCGATGCATCCAAAGAGGATATTGAAAACTATTTAGCTTTACTAACTCAAGATATTGGTCATCAACACCTACCTTATGATTCTGATGACATTCGACAACCTGATGGCAAAGAAAATATGAGAAAAGGTATGCTGTATTACCTTGGAGGGCATACTGAACATTCAGCAACTCTAATTTCGATTACAGTAGGTTACAATGTTGTCATTATCAAATATGACACCGTATCTAAAGGTATTCATCCTCAAACAAAAACAGAAGTTAGATTTTCTTACGATACAACTGAAGTTCTTGAAATTGAAAATGGAAAAGTATCAGTTATAAGAAAATATAGTGAGTAAGTTCACATAACAAGCGCAATCAGCCGACTCGCTACGCTCTCGGCTGTTGCGGCGTTACGGCTTATCTGATCGCCATAGCTCCCTTAATGGCAGCAGTCATTTTCAGAGCTTAAACTCTAACGCATTTTTGTCCAAAAACGTGTTTGATCACTTGAAGTAAAATCGAAGAGATACTTATGTCGAAGCCCGAGTCAGGTGTAGATGCGGCAGTGAGCTTCGACAGCAGGGCGAAGTTACACGAAGTGGAACTCTTTGAGCGAGAAATAGGGATATCGAACTGGCCGGTAAACATGGACGTTGTTTGAAGTCGTAGAGCCCACAGGGCAGAAAATGTTCCAAACATTTTTTCTGCATTTCCTCCATCCTTGGAGGTCAGATATGCTTGCGGAGTGTCGCAGAAGTGTTTGCACATCGGCCTGCTGCAAGCAATAAACACCAATTCAGCCATGGCATTCAGCAAACTAGCCAAATACCAAACTAGCCCAATGGAACTAGTAAAACTAACCCCAAAAGATACTTCAAACTTGCTATCCGGCAAGTAAGCTAAAGGGGTAAACGTCCTTGATAACTAATCGGATAATAACCTTGGCTATCTTTCTTACCCAAGAAGGCTAACGCTTTCTTCAGATCCGCTGGTTGTGAAGCGGTCTCTTTAATTTTGGCGCTTACCTGAACCATCTTCTCAGCTTTTACTAACACAGTGCCATCAAAGCCAAGCTGATTCATCTGCTCATCGGAGCGAACTTTGACGTTGCCATCTTCACAGCTCAGTCCAAGCTCGATGTCACCTAGTGGATAGTTGCCAAACTGGTTTTTGACCTGAACAGTATTAAGAAAAAGCTTGCCGTTTAGTTGCTCACATAAAGGAATACCTTGCTGGAGCGTATCCACAAACAGACTGATATCACCGCTGACTTCAGTGCGGAACGGTAAACGGGTATTACCTAGCAGAAAGCTACTTGGCGCCTCAAATCTTAACCCCTCGGCGTCAATACCTGAGCCAGAGAGCGACACTAACCCCTTGCCATTAACCGCCGTTCCACGATTACCGATAACCAGATCTAAATTCGCCTTACCTAAAAAGAGCCCCCAAGGGCTTAACTGCCACTGAACCAGCTCAAGCTGTCGTCTCTGGATGCTCAAGGTTTCAATTTTTCCTGACCAGATCGTTCCTGAAACACCAGATACACTGATATTATTTGGCAATGGGGCCAGTTTTACGGCAACACTGGCTGGAAACAGTGCGATGATAAACCCTAAGTAGATCACCACACCCAAAATAATCTTTTTCGTTAAATTCACTACTACACCTTAATAAAAACCATCAGCTCTTTATTGTTAAAGCTGGCTTACTGTGAAAGCTGGATTCGGCGAACCTTCACTAAACCAGGTAGATCCGACTCAGCAAGGTCAATACTATCAAGCGATAAACCTTTTCCCTGCACCAGATCATTGAGATAGGCTAACAAGGCATCAAATGGTACATCATCCATCCAGATCTGTATCTTATTTCCTTGAGGCTGCATACGTGTGATCTCAAGACCATAGGTACCTGCACTCTGATTCACGGCTGCACTCAAACTTCCTCTGAAACTGGTTTTATTGCCACTCTCTTTCAAACCAGCAATCTTATTCGCTGTCTGCTTGACATAATTTAAGGTGTTCTGCTGCGCCTGTAGGCCACGTTCAGCATCGAGCTCTGCATTGGCGATCGGCGTCCAGATCCCCCAATAGAGAATCCCTACCACGAGAAACACACCACATGTACCAACGAGTTGTTGTTCACGTAGCTCTAAACCACTCCACCAAGCTTTTAGATTATCCATCTTATTTGCTCCTCAGCGTTAAGGTGCTGGTCACTGAGTCTTCACCACTGTTCATCGCTCCTGAATCAAGCTGATAGGAGGCTGACACTATCGTCTTAAACTGCTCAACCTGGGCATAACTCTTAGCGATGACCTGCATTCTCAGTTCATTGCGGACGCTGTCAAAACGCAAGGTCGTAGGCTTTAGCTCTGGCACTTGAGTAAAGGCGGGTTCTAAGCCTTGAAGCATAGTGAAAAACTCACTGCCACCACTGCCTCCCTGCATGCTTCGCAGCTGTTTCTCCATCTGAGATCTCAGGTTTACAATTCTCGAACTGCCGGGCACCGCTCGCTTGTAGATAGCTTCACTTTCCGCTTTCAGTCTCGCCTGCTCTGTATTCATCTGATGAATATTGAGCCCTTTATTAACTAAACCAAGTACTAAGGCAACACCAATCACAATGGCGACATTACGCCAAAGCAGTAAATTTTTACCGTATTCACGCTTAGGGGTATAAACACCAGATAACAGATTCAGGGGAGCTGAAAGTATCCCTTTAGCCAGTACTAACATAGGCAGCTCAAGGGCTTGAGGCTTGATATCTGCACCAGCAAAGGCCAGTTCACTGTGTCCGGCAACGGTCACAGGTGTCTCTTGCCCTTCTGGTAACAATCTAGGCAGTAGCGTATCTAACCAGTCTTGAGTCAAACTCACACCAGAACCTTCACCGGTTCTAACCAGATACTCTTGGTTAAACTTAATCGCTGCCCACTGGCACTCATCAAGAGGAAGAGCTAAGCAGTCAGGCACAACATTCTTAACTTTAAGCCCAGCCTCATGTAACCAGCTTAACCAATCCTGCATCTGCTGATGTGCAACAACGGCAACACTCAGCTCGCCATCGGTACGTGGACCGGGGACAAAATGAAGCTCATCGACGTTTTCAGCTAGCGACTCCTCTAACATAAAAGGAAGCGCTTGAATGGCTTGGCGTTGCCCTTTTTCTGGCAACTCCACAGAGGTCAATGTGATCGCAGATGATGGCACCAACACATCCACAGGACGGTTACCGGCACGCTCAGTTAAGCTACTTAATGCACTGGCATCTTTTAGCTCACCTGAAGCGATGATCTCCTGCTCCTGCTCGGACCAAACCAACCAAGAGCATGCTTGATCTGAACTTGTTCCTAAGCGAATAAATAATCTTTCACTCACATTCATTCTCCACCTATCTTATGGCGCTACGGCGATAAGATCTCATTATTTTTATTCTGTTACTCAACAAATATAAAGTGGGCTATTTCTGCCCACCAAACTGTCGGGTTAATATCTCGAAACTCGAGCCGTCAGTCTTGATGATGCTCTCTAAACGGAACATAGCCGTATCGACCTTTGCCCCCGCTTCAAGACGGAAATATTTGCTATCAACCACAAAGCTCGATGATAACGCTGCGTCAGCAGCTAATAATCCTGCAACCGATGAGTTCTCTTTAAAATCTTCAATTTTTTCAAAACCATCGCCTGGGCGCTGGTTAATAATACTTTCTGCTTCACTGACCGACATCTTGTCATCAAACATACCTGCTAACAGTGCAGCTTGCTCTACCTCAATCGTATTCACGTTCAACAGCTGCTGTGTATTACCCGGTATCACACAGATATAGGGCAATAATTTAAGATAGATATCCTGAGAATACCCCATAACCGCTCTTAACTCACTGCGGTGACTCATCAAGGTATTTGCAGCACGATAGGGGACATTGCGCGACTCATATTCGGCATCTTCAGCGCCGAAAGGACTCGCAGTGGTATCCTCATCGAGATAATCTTTCAGGGTATGGGTCAACCGCTCGGCTGAAAACTCATCCATACCTAATGCCATTAATAAGCCCTGATACTGAATCGCCGCCAGTGGCAATTTAGGCTGACCGTTGCCATCTAGCTGGCCTTTAGTGTCGATAGACAGCGAGTTTAGGTTAAAACAAGCGCGCATATCGCTGATCTTACCGCCTATCTCACCGTGCTCAGCTGGAAAAACAACATCTGCTTGTGCCCAGTATTGTTGGCGGTGCACTCTGCCCTCAGCGTCTTCGAGATCTTGCTTTAATACCTTTTTGGTCAACTCTTCAGCTGAGAGTGCATACCAGTAAGCTTGATCGTATTGAGCCAAGTTTAATGTGCGGCGCATTGAGAGATGGTTACGGCTATTAATATTGGTTGCGATAACGGCCACCAGAGCCACAATCAGCAGCACCACAATCAGCGCAACGCCCCGCTGCTTACGGGGTAGCTTACCCATTAACCACCACCCTTTTCACGGCCATTCTCATCTTCACCGTTGTTAGTTCCACCGCCGTTATTACTACCGCCGCCGCTGCTACCACCGCTACTACTGCCACCGCCGGTGTTATTACTGCCGTCTTTATTATCGCCGTTGTTATTGCCGCCATTACTACCATTGTCATCGCCAGAACCCGCTTTGGCGCCAACTGGCAGTAAAAACTTACGCTGGATCTTGCCTACTCCCTCAAGTTCAATCTCCATGGCGATAGCCTTAGGTAGATTGGCTGCATCGACCTTTCGCTCCCATTTGTCTTCGACAAAGAAGGAGTATTCCACCGAGATCACATCGCGCATCACTATGGTTTTTATCGGATCGCTACCAAACTCAGGTTCTGGATAGGGGTAGTACCAACGCTCAAGATTATTTTCACTAACCACATAGACAACCGACTGAATGCTTCCTCTTGGTAAGATCCCATCGGGATTGAGCCAACCTATCCGAAAAAACACTAGGGCTTCTGATTCAGAATCTAAAATATCTGAACCCGTTTGAAAAACCGTTGTTCCGCGGCCACCCTCAAGTAAACGAGGAGAGCGTGCCACCATCTGACCAAAATCTCGCTCTAAAGCGCCAAATCCTTGCTGCATCGCCTTAAGCCTATTAGAGAAGTCCTTGGTTACTTCATCATTGCGCATCACATTTTGCAGCACGGCATTAGAAGCAAGGCCCAACATAGAGAAGATGGCGATGGCGATGATCATCTCAAGCAGGGTAAAACCTGCAGTTTTATTTATCTTGGTTGAGCACATAACTACTTACCTGAGCGACAATACGTTCATAACGTTCATCGTCACTGACACTGACTCGGATCATGCGAAACTTATCGTCTGTGGTCTTCACCACCTCTTTGCGCCAGTACCACTCTTTACCGGCTAACTCTGCTTGCCCATCTTTCTTACCAAGATCGGGAAATTTGGCCTCCAATCTGGCATCAACCATCACATTGTCGGCAACCCATTGAGCGTAAGTACGCTGCTCTAAAATGGGCATATTCGCCATCTGCTCACCTAAGCTTTTAGTGATAGAGACGGCAGCGATTGAAAACACGGCAAGCGCCACAATCACCTCAAGCAGTGTCATCCCTTTCGCTTTGCGGGAGCGAGAAGAACCAATAGAGGAACGAATATTAGTGCTCATCGAAACCATGGTCTCTCCCCTGAGTCATACGTCCCAATGCATCACCAACCACTAACGCCTCAACCTCTTTGCCAGTTTCATCTTCACTGACAAACATCAGCTCAAAAGCACTCATTTCTCCACTTGGAAACAGCAAGATCTGTGGCTCAGGAAACTTCTTCTTATCTTCCTCGGATTTTTCAATCAAAGGCTCCTCAAACCAGCTATCTTGCTCTTCATCATCTTGCACCAAAGGTAAACCATCGAGTACCAGATCGATCCTTACCCCGGGCTCCATCTCCCGCTCACCTAAGATCCTGTCTTGAGTCAGCGGTTTCCACTTGGCTTCGTCATAGACGACATACTTATAGCTATCATCTTCGATCACTATGCCAATAAAGTGTCCACTGAGTACCGTCTCATCCAGTACCATCTCAGTCGCTGCCATAAACTGCTGAGCCGTTTTCTCCAGCTCACGTTTTTTATCGGCGCCACTCATACTCATGGTCACAGCAGAAGCGGCCAGTCCCATTAAGAGAATGACCAATAACACTTCCATTAAGGTGAAGCCTTTTTGATGAAGAGTTCTCATCAAGTAGTGGCTCTCGGCGACGTCATAGGATCGGGATAAACAGAGATTCAGTGATTACTGAAAGTTCTGTAGATTCCAGTTTCCGATATCATCTTCCGTACCAGCCTGACCATCAGGACCTGCACTGAAGATATCAATTTTACCGTTCTCACCTGGGCTCAATAGCAGGTAGTCATTTCTCCACGGATCTTGTGGCAGACGCTTCACATAGCCATCTTCGCGGTAGTTACGTGGCTCAGGTGAACCAGTAGGCTTTTGAGTCAAGGCTTCAAGCCCCTGCTCAGTCGTTGGATAGATGCTGTTGTCCAACTTATACATATCCAAAGAGTTCTCTAACGCCACAATGTCTGAGATAGCTTTTTGAATATCGGCTTTATCCTTGTTGCCCATAAGGTTAGGTACAACCATAGAGGCCAGAATACCCAAAATAACGATCACAACCATCACTTCGAGTAGGGTAAAACCTTGCTGTTTTTTTCTTGCTTGCATGAACTACGTCCTCTTAATAAAACTGGGCTACACCATAAAGATGATGCAGAAAATATAGGGGCGACTAGCCACTAATCATGTTATTCAACTCTAAGATTGGCTGCAGAATTGCCAGCACGATAAACAGTACCACAGCGGCCATACTCACCACTAATAGAGGCTCAAAAACACCCAAAGCGATATTCACATTGGACTCAAACTCTCTATCTTGGTTATCGGCAGCGCGCTCAAGCATCTGCTCTAGCTGTCCACTCTTTTCACCCGAGGTGATCATATAGAGCATCATAGGCGGAAAAAGTTTCGTATTCGTCAGTGCAGCGCCTAAGCTGGTTCCTTCACGAACTCGCGCTGTTGCTTCCTCTACTGCCGCTCGAACTTTCACATTGACTAAGACCTCACTGGCGATACGCATCGCATCGAGCAGAGGCACAGAGCTGGCAGTTAAGATACTTAAAGTACGAGCAAAACGCGCCGTGTTTAATCCCTTACTCACCCTGCCTATAACAGGAAGTGTCAGTAGTAGAGAATCGTATTTCATCCTAAATTCAGGCTTAGTGAGCATACGCTTAAAGAGTACAAACAGCGCAAAAGCAGCGCCTAAAATGATAATGCCGTAGTCTCTGATAAAGTCTGAAGAGGCGATAAGCAGCAAGGTTGTCCAGGGGAGCTCCTGGCCCATATGCTCAAATTGACCAACAACTTGAGGCACTACCGCCGCAAGCAAGATAGCGATAACACTGATAGCGACAACGGTAAGAACCACTGGGTAGATCATCGCCTGAGTCATCTTGCTCTTTAACTGTTGGCGACGCTCGGTGTAATCGGCAAGTCGATTAAGTACAACTTCTAGGTGGCCAGATTTTTCACCGGAAGCCACCATAGCGCGGTAGAGATCGTCAAAGATATGGGGGAACTCGGCCATAGAGTCGGCTAAGTTATAACCCTCAACGACACGGGAGCGAACCGCCATGATCATGCTGGCGAGCCTATCTTTCTCACACTGCTGACCAACGGCTTTTAGCGCCTCTTCAACAGGTAAACCAGCCGCCACTAAGGTAGCAATCTGACGGGTAATAAGGGCGAGTTCAGCGACAGAGATCCCACGTTGAAACAGGCTTTTACCACCGGTTTTCGCCTTGGTCTCCTTCTCTACAACTGGCACAATCTCCAGCGGCATCAGGCGCAGTTCTCTTAACTGACCACGGGCATGACGCGCCGTATCAGCTTCCATCACACCTTTCTGCTGCTTTCCCTTATTATCTAATGCCTTATATTCAAACGCTGGCATAGCCTATCTCCAAATCTGAACAAAGCAGCAAAAGAGTGCAAATTTGTTTATCTGAAAAATCCATATTCACAGCCAACATGCTACTCCTCACGAGTAACACGTAACACCTCTTCCAAGGTCGTTCGACCTGCAAGAACTTTACTCATACCATCGTGTCGAATACTCGGCGTGCTCTTACGTATGTGTTTCTCGATGGCAAGCTCGCCTCGTCCAGTATGGATGAGTTCACGCACATCATCATCGACCACTAACAGCTCATGGATACCAGTACGACCACGATAACCGTTATGGCCACAGTTCTTACACCCTTCGGCGCGATAGATAACCCGAGTATCGTCAGCTGACATACCGAGTAGGTCGCGCTCACTTTGATCCGGTATATGCTCAGACTTACAATCTGGACACAAGGTTCGGATCAGACGTTGGGCTAGTACACCAAGTAGACTCGAGGAGACAAGGAAAGGCTCAACTCCCATATCTTGTAGTCGAGTGATCGAACCTGCTGCTGTGTTGGTATGCAGTGTCGATAACACCATATGACCAGTTAATGATGCTTGAACCGCAATTTGCGCCGTTTCTAAATCTCGAATCTCACCTATCATCACCACATCAGGATCTTGACGCAGAATCGCTCTCAATCCACGGGCGAAGGTCATATCAACCTTAGTGTTCACCTGAGTCTGGCCTATCCCCTCAAGTTCATACTCGATAGGATCTTCTACAGTCAGAATATTGGTATCTTTAGAGTTAAGCTCAGTTAAGCCCGCATACAGGGTGGTACTCTTACCTGAACCTGTTGGACCGGTCACCAAAATAATGCCGTGAGGCTTACGGATAAGCTCTTCAAACTGAACCTGCACATTGTGAGTCATGCCCAACTGCACAAGATCTAGGTTACCAGCATTCTTATCCAGTAGACGCAGTACCACACGCTCACCATGGCTAGAAGGCATAGTAGATACACGCACATCCACTGCTCGGCCAGCAATTCGCAATGAGATACGGCCATCTTGTGGAACGCGCTTCTCAGCAATATCCAAACGCGCCATCACCTTGATACGAGAAACCAGTAGCGATGAGAGTTTACGATTAGGTTTAAGCACCTCTTTCAAGACACCATCGACACGGAAGCGAACCACTAACTGCTTCTCGTAGGTCTCGATATGGATATCCGATGCTTCCTCTTTGATCGCTTCAGAGAGCAGAGCGTTGATCAACTTAATGATCGGTGCATCGTCATCACCCTCTAACAGATCTTCCGTTTGAGGTAGCTCTTCGGCCAGAGTAAACAGATCCATCTCGTTACCAATATCTTCCATCAGCTGCTGAGCTTCAGAAGAGTTAGCTTGATAAGCCATGGTTAGTTTAGTTTCAAACTCTGGTGCAGCCAGTTCAACAAGAGGCAAGTTACGACCTGTGTAGCGTCTCGCTTCGAGTAAAGCTGTAACAGGAGACTCGCTGGTGTGAAACAGGGTTAGCTCATCATCACGCTTATCGAGCACCACCTTGAAGCGGTGGGCATAAGCAAATGGCAGGCGCTCCTTACTGTTAGAGTGAAACACCTCATCGGTTTCACTCTCAGCGGTTAAGCCAAGCTCATCACTGACTTGAGCGAGTTCATCAATTTGTGTTGCTTGTGTCTCACTCATCATGACTATCTTCGCTGGCAGTATCGGTATCAGTCTCTTTATTATCTGAGATAGATTTCAGGGTAGAGTCTGTTTGACGCATCTTAGTCTCTAAACCTTTGCCCTCTTTGTAACGCTCAAGAATATCGTTCACTTCAGGAGGTAGGTAATCTGCTTGATTCCACTCTTCAAGAACAGGTACTTCGCTGTTTGGCATTAGGTTAATACCACGCTCCTGCTGCTCCATCTGTAGTGCTCTGAAATAGTTATATTTACGACCTGCGATGCCTTCCATGGTGATGCCATCACGAATAATCGTTGGCTTAATAAACACCATCAGATTTTTCTTTTTCTTACCGCTTGATGAGGACTTAAACAGGTGACCAATGATCGGGATATCACCAAGGAAAGGTACCTTCTGCACACTCTCCTGCACCTCTTCATTAATCAAGCCACCTAGCACAACGATCTGCCCCGAATCAGCCATCACAGTAGTGGTCAAACGGCGCGTAGCAAAGGTCACATCGACACCTGTTTTACCGTTAATGCCTGACACCTCTTGCTCAATGGTCAGCTTAACCGAGCTACCTTCGTTAATTTGCGGCACAACCTTGAGCTTAACTCCCACCTCTTTACGCTCAACGGTTTGGAATGGGTTACTGTTGCCGTTACTTGAGTTTTGCGCGCCCGTTAAAATAGGCACTTCATCACCAACAATAAATGACGCTTCTTGGTTATCTAGTGTCGTGATTGAAGGTGTCGCTAAAACATTTGATTTGGTATCGCTAGAAACAGCTTGGATCAGTGCACCGAAGTCACCCATGGCCACGCCCCACGCCATACCATTAACCTTGCCTAACGCTTGAGCTAGCAAGGTAATATCACCGGGAGTATCTGGATTATCGGTACAGGTTTGATTGTCGCCTGAACCACTACAGGTTTGAGAGGCTTTTTGATCTCTAGCATTCCAAACACCAGCACCAATCTCGCCGATAGTCGGGCCTAAATTATTAAACTGAGTACCACCACCTGCTGCGGTTGCCCACTGAACACCGAAACCGACATCATCGCCCTCTGAGACCTCAACGATAATCGCTTCAACCAAAACCTGTGCACGGCGAATATCTAACTGGTTAATAACACTTTCAATGGTACGCATCTGATCTGGCTCAGCACTGATCACCAAAGCGTTGGTGTCATCATGGGCCATAATGTTGATCTCATTACGGCGCTTCTTACCACCGGCTTGTCCACCGCCGCCATCTTTGTCGTTGACTAGCTTCTCAGCAAAACCTGTTAACACCTCAACCAGATCTTCGGCTTTAGCGTATCTGAGATAACGTACCTTAGTATTACCTGTGCTGGCTTGCTCGGCATCGAGTTTTTTCACTAACGAAACCACACGTAGGCGGCTCTTCTCGTCACCGCTAACGATGACGGCATTCATACGCTCATCAGCCACCACTTTTGGTGCCTGGCCAGGCATCTGAGATTTATTTCCGGTAGAGCGATATAAGGTATCGATAATGCGCACTATCTCGCCTGCAGAGGCGTATTCGAGTGGCACAACCTGAACTTCAGTATCACCTTGCTTATCGACGCGGCGAACAATCTCAACCAACTTATTCACTACGGCAGCACGGCCAGAGATCATCAAGACATTGGATGGGTCATAGTTAACCACGTTACCGCCACCGGCATTATCATTAAGCTGACGAAGTAGCGGAGCAAGCTGCTTAGCTTCTGTGTTGTAGAGGGCAACAATTCGCGTCACCATCTCATCGCCTAAGCCGGGAGTTTTATCATCGGCCACACGAATAGCGGCTGTTTTTGCATCTTTATCTTTGATGACCTTGATGATGTTGTTATCCATCTCGACGACGGCATAACCATAAACCTGAAGTACATTGAGGAAGAATTGATAATATTGCTCATCGTTGAGCAGATCGTAACTGCGGACATTGATTTTACCGCGCACAGTAGGATCGACAATGATAGTCCTATTAAGGTTCTTACCAACAATGTTGATAAACTCTTGAATATCAGTCCCTTTGAAATTAGCCGCATACTGCTCAGACCAAGCAAGTTGAGGAGCAAGTAAAGATGCCCCCATCACTAAACTTGCGATTAACTTCCTGCGAATATTCTTCTTATTCATTTTAACTTCCCATAAAGCTTAAGCTGTTTGCCACATGCGTCCCCGACGATAAACTAGGGTAAGCAAGTTTGCTCCTATTCACGAGCACTTGGCCAGGTTGGCGTGCGGCGAATTCTATTATTTCTTATATTAACTTTTTCAGATCTTATACAGGTACTAAGGGAGACTGAACATTATCTCGACCAGCTGCCCGTCACGCTCCACCATCAAAGATATCTCGGTAAGCTCTGGCAACTGTGCCATCACCTCTAATGCCTGAGTCATCTCAGTAAGATCATAACCATTGATCGACTTTGCCAGATCATTAGCTCTAAAACCCGCTTGTTTAAACAGATCTCTGTCTTTTCCTGCATTTAAGCGGTAACCCTGAAGCTGACCTTCCCTCTGTACCGGGGAGATAGCTAAGTAATCTGTCAGCTTACTCGGATCGGCAAGGAGTTCATCTCTGGACTCCAAGATATCTTGGGCAACTTGTCTATTTTGGCGCTGATCAACTTTGCGCACAGACTTGGCTTGCTGAAGTTGTTTGTTAGCTTGACCGTTAGTCTCATATTTAAGACCGTCTAACATCAAGGTTTCATACCGACCACTGTTGGTTATTATGATGCGATCTGCGTACACCTCTTTGAGTGATGCGGAGGTACCCTTAATCTTATCGCCTAAGCTATAGGTATTTTGACTACCACTCGATGCGATAACTGCTAAGCCTTTTTGCTGTGCAGTCGACGCCACAACACCCGTCAATTGAATCGACAGTGAGGTCTTAGGCGCATCGGTGATCTGCTCCTCTACAGGTGCAACTTTAGGTTGACTAGAGGCTTCATCGGCCTTGCCAAACAGAGACAGTGCCTGCAGTTGAGCAACACTGACACTCTTACCCGCACTGACACTTGCAGGGGTAGGACGCCAGTTTGTGGTTGGCTCGGAGGTAGGAACTAACTTCCATGTAATTTGAGCAAACAGGTAGAGTACAATAATTAAACCGACCCAAAAAACGCTTGTGCTCAGAGGCTTATGCGGGATGTCCGCCGCCTTGCTTATAACTTTATCTAATAAATCCATATAATGTGGACCCTATATACAGGCCTCTGTTCTGATTACGATAATTTAGCGAATACTGACTCATGCTAACCTACACTGTTAACGGCAACAAGCCCACAACATTAGCTTTATTGGCGAAAAGAGCCCAAATATGCTAACTTTACGCGCCATAAAAGGGTGTGAGGCCGATCGCTATAATAGGTTATTGCCAGCATGATTAGCGATTTTAATCTCCAGCTTGTGAGCTCACCCATCTTTAATATCCCTATGGAGACTCAATGAGTAAGTCTGCCGATGAAATTACCTCTATTCGCCTAGACAAATGGCTTTGGGCCGCACGTTTCTATAAAACTCGTGCTATCGCGAAGGAGATGATTAATGGTGGTAAAGTTCATTACAATGGCCAACGTGCTAAATCCAGCAAGCTTGCTGAAGTGGATGCTGTCATCAGGTTAAGACAGGGATATGACGAAAAAGAGATTGTCATAAAAAAGCTGTCAGAACAGAGACAAAAAGCGGCAATTGCACAAACTTTGTACCAAGAAACACCAGAAAGCGTAGCGAAACGTGAAACCTATGCTGAAGCCAGACGATTAAATGTGCTAAATAACCCCGCGCCTGACCATAAGCCGGATAAAAAGCAGCGCCGGCAACTAATCCGCTTCAAAGAGAGCTAATATCGAGCTCACCATTGAAGTCACGATTAAAGGCCATATATTAAGCAATATCTGGTAACAATATAAGTTAACCGACTCGCGCTATACGAATAGTGCTATAGCAAATAGTTTTATACCGAATCACATTGTGAGATTGAGATCTAAATGAGTAAAGACAATTTACACCGCTACCTGTTTGAAAATGCCGACGTCCGTGGTGAGTTGGTGCAGCTTGAGCAGAGTTACCAAGAGGTACTCTCGGCTCATAATTACCCTGCGCCAATCCAGAATCTGCTAGGTCAGCTGCTTGCAGCGACTTCACTATTGACCGCCACACTTAAGTTTAACGGTGATATCAGCGTTCAACTACAAGGTGACGGCCCAGTCTCTCTGGCTGTGATCAATGGCAATAACCTACAACAGCTTCGTGGTGTCGCACGCTTCAAAGGCGAGCTAAGTAGCGATGGCGATCTGCAGCAACTGTTTGGTAAAGGCCATATGGTGATCACCTTAACTCCTACCGAAGGTGAGCGTTACCAAGGTGTCGTAGCACTAGACAAGCCCACATTAGCGGGCTGTCTTGAGGAGTATTTCGCTCAATCAGAGCAGCTTCCGACCTCAATTACTCTGTTTGCCAACGGCAAACAAGCGGCAGGTATGCTACTACAGGTACTGCCAACAGAGGGCGATCATAACGCTGAGTTTGAACACTTAGAGCAGCTTACTGCAACCGTCAAAGCTGAGGAGCTGTTTGAGCTAGAAGCAGAAGAGGTACTACACCGCTTGTATCATCAAGAGGAGGTTCGTCTATTTGAACCTGTAGCAGTCACCTTCTCATGCACCTGCTCTAGAGAGCGCAGTGCATCGGCAATACGCACAGTATCAAGAGAAGAGATTGAGTCTATTCTGGCCGAACAGGGAAAGATTGAGATGGGTTGTGAGTACTGCAACACCAACTACAGTTTCGACTCTATTGATGTGGCAGCTATCTTCAGCAACACACAAGCGCCAGAGACTAAGCAGTAAGCTACTCAGTAACATTCAATAGTTATACCAATCAGTATAAGAAGTTGATCTACTCAGAGTGTTTTTTGGCAACCTAGTTCAAGGCGAATGGATGATAGAATGGTTGTTCCCTTGTGAGTTCATTTAACGCAGAAATAGGCAGCCAAAAACACTCCTTACAGGCGAGTTTTAGCGGTTCTGATTCTGCGTTAACGAGCTTAACCGTAGAATCACTATGCTCTTCACTCGTTGTCTTGCCTCAGGACCGCTAAACTCTCGCTGAGCGATCAAATCTTTATACTGATTGGTATTAATAAAAATGCAGCTCAATGAGCTGCATTTTTTTATCTGTCTTTAGCTAAATCGGTTTAAAAGATTAATAAAGCACCATAGTCAGGTAACCCAGAACCAGTACGATCATTGAGGTTAAGGCATAAGGCACCGGATAACCAACCGCAGGCATATCACTTTGACATGCGTCCTGAGCCCCCTTCATCGCAGGAGTACTGTTACGTCCGCCAGCACAGGCTCCCGCCAATATTGCAGGATTCATTTTGCGGAAGTAGAGACCATATATCCAAGCAAGCAGAGGAGGCACCAATGCCGCCGTTAAGCCCAGTGCGGCTATCTTAATCACCACAATACCTTGGAATGATGCCAATATCTTTGGTCCAACCGTTGCCGCTAATACCGCGACAAACAAGCTCAGGCCGATATCTTGCAAGAAACTACGAGCTCCCTCACTCATCGGGCCGCCAAATGCAGGGTTACGTGTACGCAGGAAGGAGAACACGATACCAGTAAGCATACAGCCAGCCGAAGTACCGAGCGCAAATGGAATTCCCCCCAAAGTCACACTCATGTGGCCGCAGACATAACCAATCAGTAAAGAGAGCGCGAGATAGAAGGTCTCTGTGAGTGTGCTTTCAACAATGGGATTGCTATTTAACCTCTTCGCCGCTTGTTGAACACACCAGTCAGACCCCGCCACTCGGATCACATCTCCCATCTCAACCACAGATTGCGGTAAAACAGGGAGCTGATGCCCTTGCCTGAACAGCGCCTTGAGATAGATACCAAATCCGACCTCTTTACTAATCTCTTCGATGGTTTTTCCAATAAATGCCGACTTACCTAAGTGAATATCTGCCACTTCAATATCGACATTGCGCGCACGCGGCTCATCGACCTCGACACCCACTCTCGACTCGCCACCTTGAATCAGCTCATGGTAATCACCTCGAATCCCGATAATATCGCCTAGCTCAAGCTTAGGATTATCGGCTGCATCAATCACCTCATCACCACGAACCAGTTTAAGGATTGCCGCATGAGGGTATTGATGAAACAGGCTTTCAACACTTTGCCCCACAAGCTCTTGGTGCTCAACTCGATAGGCACGAATATCTAAAGGCAACACACCCAGGTTAGAAAAACCGTTAGTGCTAGGCAGCGCCTCTGTGTCTCCGCCAGCCCCAAACTCAGCTTCAGCATCCTTACCAGCTTTAACGGGATCGATTCCGAACATGGCAGGCAGATACTTGATAAGTAAAATAATAAATACGCTTGAAAGGATATAACTAATGGCATAACCCGCAGCGATATTGGCACTGACCTGATCGAGTGTCATGCCTGCAGGTGCTTTAAATGCCCCGGACGTAATAGCAGACTGAGCCACTCCCATCACAGCAGTTACGGTATAACTACCTGATATGATCCCCGCTGCATAGCCAGGCGCTAATCCCAATAATTTGGCTCCGAAGAAGACAATAAGAAAATTACTGAACACCACGATAAGACCGATAACCACAAAATCTAAGCCTCCCCGCGCTAATCCAGAGAAAAACTGCGGCCCAACCTTCATTCCGATGGCGTACATAAACATCATCAAGAAGATATCGGAAACTAGTCCCGGCGCATCGATCCTCAAACCATAAACTGAGAATGCCGTGAGCGCGATACCAACTCCCACTACGAGTGTGCCCGCGGTCGAGCCTAGGTTGATCCCCTTAATGGAGATCTTCCCTAGGGGATAACCGATAGCGATACTCAGGAAGAGAAATACGAAGGGGTTGTGAGCAATATAACCAAAGATAAAACTAAACAATTCTGAAATATTCATAATCGTTTCCCGTAGGCCTATATTATCCATATAGGCTAAAACCAGAGCGATTTATGCCACTGCACTCCTCGCCCTGTCCACCATATCTAAAAGCAGTTCACCAACAGATGATCTCAGCCTAACCGTGATTGAAACCTGCAGATTCCGCTTCATCACTGCTATGTGAAATAGGATGTTTTGCAAAAAAGTCGACACAATGCTGCAGATCGGCCACCAAGAGATCGGCTTGATCCCGACTAAAGCCATGACGAACTAAGATACGCATAATCACTAAATCTTCCCGCTTTGGCGGCATCGCATAGGCGGCAATTTGCCAACCACGGGAGCGGATCCGATCGGAAAGGTCAAATAGGTTAAAGCCTGGTTCAACCCCCTCTTTCAACGACCAACTCATGGCAGGAATACCACCTTGGCCATCATAGATAATGTCAAACATCCCCATCTTCTCGATCTCTCCTGAGAGGTAGATCGCAGTGTCATAGCAAGCTTGATGTATCTTGCGATATCCCTCTCGGCCTAAACGCAAAAAGTTGTAATATTGCGCCACGATCTGACCGCCAGGACGGGAGAAGTTCAATGCAAAGGTCGGCATATTGCCACCTAGATAGTTCACATTGAAGATAAGATCTTTATCCAGTGCTGACGCATCACGCCAGATCACCCAGCCCACCCCTAACGGGCTCAAACCAAACTTATGTCCGGAAGCATTAATAGACTTAACTCGAGGCAAGCGGAAGTCCCACTCAAGGTCTGGATCGCAAAATGGTGCTAAGAAACCACCACTGGCAGCATCAATATGCATGGGGATATCTAAGCCAGTGTCTTTTTGTAGCTGATCTAAGGCTTCATGTACCGCCTTAACTGGCTCATATTGGCAGGTAAAGGTAACACCAAGTGTGGGCACTACACCTATGGTGTTTTCATCACAGCGTTTAATCACCTCTTCAGGCGTCATGATGAGGCGATCACCCTCCATCGGGATCTCACGTAGCTCAATATCCCAGTAGCGAGCAAACTTATGCCAACACACCTGCACTGGACCACAGATTAAATTTGGCTTATCCGTTGGCTTACCTAGCTTTCTCATCTTTTCACGCCAAGCCCATTTCAGCGCCATTCCACCTAACATGGCGGCTTCACTCGAACCCGTTGTGGAGCAACCTAAGGTGTTCTCCGCATCCGGTGAGTGCCACAGATCTGCCAACATATGCACACAGCGAGCCTCAAGCTCAGCCGTCTGAGGATATTCATCTTTATCGATCATATTCTTATCGATACATTCATCCATCAGCTTGTGCACTTCATCTTCGACCCAAGTCTGACAAAATGTCGCCAGATTCTGTCGCGAGTTACCGTCCATCATGAGTTCATCGTGAATAACCTGATAAACATGGCGAGAGTCATGTTCCTGTTCAGGCATTTTGTACTTTGGCATAGATAGGGCCAGGTCAGCTGACGAGTAGATGTCATCGAGAAGGTCATCTCTAACCGTATCCTTGGAATGAAGAGGCATAAGGTTAACTCCGTTGAATTAAAACAAATTTAAAATTCTAGGTTGACGCTGCAGACGCCAAAGAAGGTATATAGAAAAGTCTTCGTACGAGCTAAAACGATACTATTCCTGCTAGCAGAGCTCGTCAATCTAGTGAAGTGTAAAGTTTGATTAATTAAAAATAACCATATACAACAGAGCTATAGACCAGTTCTAGGCATGCAATATGCACTCTTGTTAGAGTCCAAAACAAAATTTCAACCTTACGACTGACACTGCCTACCTTAATGACACTTTACTGACTAATCTTTTTTACCATTTTCACAAACTTCCTCACACATTCTTTTGCGCTTACGTTACAATCGTGACATAGCGCAAAGACGCACATTGATAAGAATTAATAAATCAAGCTGGCAAAGACTGGCACTCAATTCCGACCTCAATCATGGAGACCTTACTAATGGCGGATGGAACACCTCGTACTCACCGTAATCCTCAGGCAGCACAACTCATCGAAATCGCGCTATCACGCGGAGAAGGTGAACTCACAGCCAACGGAGCACTCGTCGCTAAAACCGGAGAACGCACCGGACGCTCGCCTAACGATCGATTTATTGTTAAAGAGCCGAGCTCTGAAAATGATATCGACTGGGGCTCAGTTAATAAGCCTTTCGAGCAGGAGGCATTTACTGCACTGTGGAACCGAGTTGAGGCCTATTTAGGTGACAAAGAGCTGTTTGTCTCTGAACTGGAAGTAGGTGCAGATGATGCACATTACCAGCCTATTCAGGTCACCACAGAAACCGCATGGCATCAGCTTTTTGCCCGTAACCTCTTTATTGTTCCAGAGGAGTTTAACTCAGCAGATAAGCCCGTTTGGCAGATCATCAATGCCCCTGGTTTTGAGTGTGTTCCCGAGCGTGATGGTACCCACTCAGATGCAACAGTGATCCTTAACTTTGCTGAGCGTAAGGTACTACTTGCCGGACTTAAATATGCCGGTGAGATGAAAAAGTCCATGTTCTCTGTACAGAACTTCCTCCTACCAGCAAAAGGCGTGCTCCCAATGCACTGCTCGGCTAACGTAGGCAAAGAGGGCGACACCACGCTATTTTTCGGCCTTTCAGGCACAGGTAAAACCACACTGTCAGCCGATCCTAAGCGCTTCTTAATCGGTGACGATGAGCACGGTTGGGCACCTGGCGGCGTCTTTAACATCGAAGGCGGCTGTTACGCTAAATGTATCGACCTTAGCCAGAAAAACGAGCCAGTGATCTGGAATGCAATCCGTTTCGGTACTGTACTTGAAAACGTGGTGATGGATGAGAACCGCATCCCGGATTACACCAACTCGACATTGACCGAAAACAGCCGTGCAGCTTACCCGCTTGAGCATATCGAGTTACGTAAAGCGGAAAACCGCGGTGCAGAGCCTCACGCAGTTGTGTTCCTAACCTGTGATGTCTCCGGTGTGTTACCTCCCGTTTCTATCCTAACTAAAGAGCAAGCTGCTTATCACTTCCTCTCTGGCTACACTGCAAAGGTAGGCTCTACTGAGATGGGCTCTAGCTCTGCAATTCAGTCAACCTTCTCTACCTGTTTCGGTGCCCCCTTCTTCCCACGTCCGGCAGGAGTTTATGCCGAGCTACTGATGAAGCGCATCGAGTCTTTCGGCAGCCAAGTGTACTTAGTTAACACTGGCTGGACAGGCGGTCCACACGGCGTAGGTAAACGTTTCGATATTCCCACAACTCGAGCGATTGTCGATGCCATCGTTAGCGGTGAGCTAAAAGGGGTTGAAACTGAGCACCTTGAGAAGCTTAACCTGCACGTTCCTGTTGCTGTGCCAGGTGTTGAGACTCAGCTGCTTAACCCTGTCAACACATGGGCAGATAAGGCGCAATATGCCGAGTACGCTCAGCAGTTGGCCGATAGCTTTACGGCTAACTTTGAGAAGTATCAAGTACCAGATTCGATCAAGCATGCCGGACCTAATGCTTAATAAGGTCTTTTTATTAGGTTACTTGTGATCTGATAGTTTGTTGATTTTTGTAAGATGAATCCCAGTTTAGCTTAGGTTGTGCTGGGATTTTTTATGCCTATGGTTTGATATTATTCATACGTGATGTTTAAGAGTGATACTTGGCTAAGAGTTTTGAACACGTTACTTCATTGTAATTTATCGCTTCCCAGCGGGGTATGTGCAGGCACTTCTGTGAGACGCTGTAAAGCTCTACGGTTTCAAATAACGTCCATGTTAAACAGCCAGTTCGGCGTCCCATCCTCTCGTTCGGGTCGTTAAGGGGTTACTCTCCAACTTGGCTCTGTTTGAATATGGTGACCAGATATGGTGTGGATGATATCAGTAGCGGCTTGCTGTTTTAGTCGCGGAAAATATTCAGCCATATAGTGTCGATGGGCAGCTTCACTTTCCCAGTAGGTTGTTACAAGATAGCGATCGGACTCATCATTAAACTGCCAGAGTTGCCCTCCTAACATGCCTTCAACCTGTTGCATGCCTGGATTCCAAAGCGTTTTCTGCTCTTGAATAAACTCATCAAGCTTGTCGGGATCTATGTAGCAGTCTGCGATGCGAATAAACCCACAGCTAGCTTGATTTTTACCTCCTTGATTAAAAGCTGGAATGCAGATCACAGCTGACAGATAGGAGACTGAGATATGGCTATAACTGCCAACTTGATTGGCTCTCTCAGCAATGGGGTCATGGGCAGCACTCATAAAATCTTTCACGCTCTCCATGTCTGTCCAACGAGCTAGAATGACAGCTATATTGGTTTCTTGCTCCCAGCCACCAAGTTGGGAGATAAACCCCTCACAATGTGCAGTCTCCAACCAAAGGCGCTGACCTTTCGAGAAGATATTCCTCTTGGCTTCGACAACCTCACACCGTATATATTTAGCTATCATATTTGCCTCCCAAATGGGGCTCCCTATGGTAAGGAGCCAATCAGCTAATTTGTCGGTTGGTCACAGGGAAGATCAGACATAAGATCACAAGCCTCACCACTAATAACAATAGGAACCTCTAGCTTATCATACTGATTTTCATAAGTTACTTTAATACTTAAACCCTCTATTGGTAAACCTTCAAGCGCTAATTGAGCATGTTTAGCAAAAGGGTCAATCTCCTCAACAATTAGAGCAGGGCCAGCTTGATCATTTAAAGGCCAAACTTCAATATGACCAGAATCAGCCCCTTCCACACTCCATCTAACATCCAAGGTTTGGTACTTATCATGAGAGTAACTTCTGATCCCTTTTAATTTGGGGGCAGCGCCTCTTGGGTTTGGTACCTCAATCACTCGGCTAGCACTCCCAAAAGTATTGCTAGCAAGCAGGTTTAATGAGATAAACTCAGGATCGGCGGGCAGAGTCTCCCCCTGCGTCACTACATCAAAAGGAGATACCGCGAGATCTATTTGACCAGCCTCATTGCCCAACTCAACATCTTCATACAACCTCGCATCAGACATCAAATGGATATCTAATTTAGGATCACCATCAGGCATCCTATCTTCACTGCATCCATCTTGTCTCGGATGGCCTGTCTTAGCATCCCAGTAATAATGAATAATATTAGCCGTATGCCTATGTGTTTTTGTGATTAAGTCGTATTCAAACTCAGGGGTAGTTTTCGCAAAGATCTTTGCAATATAGGGAGCTGGGTCTTCAGGGTTAACTCCTCCTTCAGCCACCACCTCTATGGTAAAATCATCATCGGTATTATTGGCGGCCACTTGAAGCTCACCAAGATAAACCTGACCATTGGCATTGAGTACAGCACTAAAGTTAACCTGTCTCCCACTCGGAATTAACAGCCGCCTGCTTGAATTACTCGGAATTGATACCTGAGTGGAAGCTCTCAACCCCGGCCTTGAATTTGAAGCCATATCTGCATTAAGTCCAACTTTACATTCGCCACTCACCTCACCTGTGACAGTAAGATTAATAACTCTGGTCTCCGGAGCGACATCGACATTCCACCAGCTAAAGTGAGGGACACTCGCCCGTAAAGCGAAACCAGTTGGTGATCTTTTCGAATCCACCACCTCACCATACCCGTAGTTCTGCCAGAGACCGCTATCTTCCTCTAAATGCCATAACTCGATCCTGTCTCCAGTTACAACTGCGCTGCCATCGACATGCTGAGCGACATAGATGGGCAGCTCAATAACCGCCTCAACTCCGGGAGCTAGATTCAACTTATCTCCCCCCTGCTCAAAGTGAAACTCAGTCGTCCCATAAGTGGCAATTGGACTCGTTTCATCAAGCCCTGGATATAGCCCCTCAAAGTTACCGGGAAACAGCTTTAATCCATCGGGGTTGGCAGTATTCAATGGGGTAATGGTGACATAAACTTCCCCACTCACTCTATTTCCATCCCCATCAACAAGCCCGTTTGCAGGCAACATAAGATAAGCCCCATCGGTCGTAAAAAGCTCAGCTTCCCCCTCAGCTTCAATTACTATAGGTAATTGACGCTGCAAAACTGGTAGCTGAAATTGATTCTCTCCTTTCTCTGCAAGGTCTTGAATCACCTTAACCTGATTGCTATACCCCAGCTTTTTACTGGATAAGATAAGCGGAAAGTTTAGCTTGCCATAATCGACCTCAAAATGAGCTCTCCCTTCGCTATCAGTCTCCACCTCCAAAACAAAATCTTGGCTACTTAAGGTCAACTTCACCGCCTCTAAGGCTCGATAGTTCTGATCTATGATGAGCACAGATAGTGAGGTCACTTCACTAGCTGGGTTTGCAGGAGGCTGCGTGGGGGTAGATGGTGCTGGTTCAAGCTGCTTTGAATCATGACAGCCCCCTAAAAGGGCCATGAAAATGAGTAAAACAGTTAAAGACAATAATCCTTTCATCTTGTACTCCTATCTATTATCCGAGGAGTAACCATGCTGCAGTGAACGTATTAAAGCTTGAAACTAACTTGAAACAAGTTGATTTAAGGTGAATCTGTTTATTTTTAGAGCGTTATTCTTTATCTTGATCTTTAAGAAGAGTTTTCGGTCATAACCTTTATCTATGATTTACACCTTTGGGCACTGCCATCTAAATACTAAAACACATCAGTTATATGTAAACGATGGACTCATTTCACTCGAAAACAGACAGTTTTTACTTCTGCAACTTCTAGCTAAATCTGGTAATCAGGTGGTGTCCCGTGATCACCTGCTTGAAAATTTATGGCCAAAGCAGATAGTCAGTGATACCTCCCTATCTAGGCTTATCTCAGACACCCGAAAATTGATTGGTGATGATGGCAAGTCACAACATATCATCAAGACCTGTCGTGGTGGTGGCTTTATGCTAGTCCCTCCCATCACCATGAGCGATACAGAGCAGCCAACTCTAACATCTAGAAGAGGTATCGCTGTTTCAGTCTCGCTCCTAGGCTTATTGCTGTTAGCACTCACCTACTTAGGCTATAACGCGATTCCTCAAAAGTCAGACAACTACCAGCTTATTATCACCATACAACAGCAGTTAGATATCACTAAAACCGCTTTTATCGCCCAAACAAAAAGGCGTAATGAGCTCGGAAAAACGCTAGGAATTGAAGCTGGAGGAGATATTTTATGGGAGCAAGTGTTTAGCGCCGCATATCCAGATCTGACCAAACGACAAAAGTTTATCTTCGATCAGATCCGCGGGATCACCCAAGGAGCCATGTACAACGGCAATCAAGCTATCGCAGATATTTTACAGCAAAACCCAGATCTGAAAAATCAGATTGCGAGCCTTGGTCCACTACTAAGTCACCTAAACTACTGGCTAGCAAAATACCAACAAGTATTTCTGCAAAGGGAGGATATGTGCCTCCTCTATGTTGGTAGAGAAGATGGCGTTCCCTTCCCCAGTAGAGTCGATAAAGATGTCGCCGATTGGTTAGCGGCAAATAAATCTTAGCCCCTAGGTTTCCCATCTCTAAAAAGTTAAACAAGCCTATCATAAGGTAAAGCAGACTTGACTTTATGTTTTGGTTAAATTATCTTCACAGGTAAAGGGTGCTTTACATCATATGTATCCACCTAATTTGAAGAACATCGCTAGAGACTTATGGAGAGAGACAATGAAAACGATTTTAAATGCGATCTGCTCTAAGGGCCTACCTTCACGGGATATTAGAAATGCCAATAAGGTAAACATACTCGCGCTACTATGGGCGTTCAGCCTAATGCTCACCTCGTACCTGTCCACACAAGCATGGTTTACTGAAATCCCGATCGCTATCGCCTTCCTGCTCCACACAGGGATAGGCATAACCATGGTATTTTCCTACCGACACTTTCTTATCGAACTCGATGAGATGGAGCGCAAGATCCAGCTAGATGCTTTAGCACTTTCTGTCGGCGTGACCATTATCAGCTTCTCAAGCTATTCAATCTTAGATAAAAATGGCATCCTTCCGGAGTTAGATTCGGCCTACCTTATTGCACTTATGGCATTAACCTATATGGTCGGCATTATCAGTGGCAGACTTAGATACCGCTAGCCTTAGGATTTTAGAAAGATGAAAAACCGCTTAAAAGTGCTCCGCGCTGAACAAGACTGGACCCAAGCTGATTTAGCCGAGAAACTCGATGTTTCCCGACAAACCGTCAACGCTATTGAGAAGGGAAAGTATGATCCCAGTTTGCCGTTGGCGTTTAAATTAGCCAGGCTTTTTGATACTCCGATTGAGGCCATTTTCGATGATGAAGTTAGGATAGATTCAGATAAATCTATGCTATCTCTCACAAGTTAGGGCTCTTGTCAGATAACAAGTTTCAAATATCTTTTTGGTTGAGTTAGTTTTGTATTTAATTACTTTTAGGTAAGCATGGCTTCATTGATGTTTATTGCTTGCAGCAGGCCTAATGTGTAAATACTTCCGTGGGACACTATAAATATGTCCCTATACGCTCGACGGTGGCATCCTTGCCACCAACGCCCACAGCCGCATTCACACCCGAGTGTTTATCTCTTCGAATGAAGCCAATTGGCTACGACCCCTTTGTTTTAAACCCTATTTTCAAGGCTACTTACCAACGTTTAGTCGCGGCCGGAAAACCAAAGAAAGTGGCCATTATTGCCTGTATTAGAAAAATGGTTGTAACGTTAAACTCGATGCTAAAAGATGGTGTAATGTGGGAAGCGCCAAAAGCTCAAATTTAGCTATTGACGCCATAGTCTCTTGTTAAATGCTGGTAGCCTCTGACTCTTCAACTGCTTTTAGTGTTTTTCCACTCTCAGTCTGCCAATGATGACGCCCATTAATCGCATAGCCAGCTATTATTGCAGCAGCCTGTGATGGGCTAGTGAAAAGACGATCTCTGGTAAACCGAAGAATACCGTCACTACCTTTTACCACTGCACCTGAATCAATTAATTCTGCACGAAGTTTTTGATAGCCTGTTGAAAGACTATCCCTAATTTTATCAGCTACCATTGAACCGGATAACACTACGATACCCTCATCAGTTAACACTGCCTTTGCGGATATTCCCTTAACCTTTAAGCTAAAATTGCTGTTATTTGAAGCAAGAGCACTTTCTTCATGCGCTTGATTTTCAAGCGACTTAGGTACCTCATGTTGAGCTAATGACTCTAGTGCTTTGTGACCAATAACACCTAAAAGTACCCTGATATTTGATAGGAACTCTTCCATGGCATCACGATCACCTCGTGGTAATACAGGCTGTTGAGGTTCATTACCATTTAGAACAACGTATCTCTCTGCTGATTTAGCAAATTGCACTAGTCTAGATTCAAGGTATTTGACATGAGATTTAGTTAGATTTTCATCTTTATTTGTGAACAAAACTACTTCATTCCAGAAGTCTTTGGTAGCAACATGGCTTTGTAAACGATCCAGAACATTCTCTGCTTCCCCAATATAAACAGCTGAGTTTCCAGAAGTTTCATCCACTCCAAAAAGAAAATATACACCCGGCTTTTTTGACTCTTCCCAGTCAGACAAAGACTTCACCTGAGTTCGAGGTGCAGATATTGCTTGTCCAGTCCAGTTAACAATTTCAGCATGCCTGATCCCGGAAATCGAACCATCATCTAGATATATTCTAATTGTTCTACCAATACTCATATAGTTCTCAATTTTTCAATAAGGCATTTAACGCCCACAGCAGCGGCGCGTTCACGCGTCCGACTGGCTGTGCTTGTTAGCTGCTGTTTACTGAATTGGTATTATATTAAATAGCTCATTTAACCTGGACTCTACCCTAGCTCTAAGCTCTTTATCTTTTTCACACTCTGCCATAAAGCTTTCCATCGCGCATATAACATCATTTGTGAAAGATCGCACACCAATAACAACGAGGGCTGAGTTAATCTCAGGTTTGTAAGCATGCCGACCGCCATCGTGATATACAAATTTTATTGTAGTCGTATCTTTTTCATGCAGTTCTGAGGTGGCGCCATATGTATGTAGGAACGAACACCTAGCCGCATAAACATCTTTGCCATTATATTTGTACGTTTGTTCTGGATGGCAACGTAGGTAACGATCAACCCAAGTAATAAAATCAATTCTCGTAACTCTAGCTTTATCGATTGGGCGAGAAAGGCTAGCTAATGAGTCTATTGATATAAAACACATAGCGAGACTTGGTGTAATTAGCCCTGATTCATCGCAAACTCTAATCTGGGAAGCAAGATTAGGAATTGCACTCCAATTTAGATCGTCCTTATTCAATAATTTCTCCGATACTCTTCTACTGGGAAGCTAACATTTGTATACACGACTTGCGCGTTTTGCCAAGTTCTCTCGGGAAAGCGTGCACGGGCATCAACACTATATACCTCATTAATACAACGTATTGAGACATGCATAGCTAAATTGTATCCCATACACTCTCGGACAAAACTTAGTCGCACACTTTCATCTTACGAGAATTCGAAAGCCACCCACAACAAATCAATAACATAGCGCTAACTAAACAAGCTTTCAACTTAGCCTGCCATTAAAGTTGTCAACTCGTCGATCTCACTGCCACTTAATCTGCTTTCGGCCAGTTAATGTGGTTATTTATCGACAAAATAATGGATTTCAGGCAGGGCTAGTAAGCTCAACCTATTGAAGAAAATTGAATTAAATGAAGAGTGATGTATGTGGGGGAAGTTAAGTTACACCTGACGATTAACCATCTTCAAGATACTTGCAACACTGGGCAAAGTGTCGTCGACGCTTTTGAAGGTGCTCACAAAAAGATGTTAATTCTTGCGTGTTGCCAACAGGGCCGTGAAACAGTTCGCCAAACTCTGAGGTGAGCTTTATCCAGTTGTCCGATGAAATATGTAACCTCGTCAGTATCTTTGTGCTGTTAGCAGAGATAGAACCTCGCTTATCATTACGGATAATTCTACCTGTTTCATCAACCAATTCTAAGTAATCTTTTAGGGCAAAATTGATGCCTTTAGGTTGATTAAGCCGCTCATCTCCAATAAAGGGCAGTAATTGAGTAGGTTGCTCACCTTTCAACGCAGCATTTACTCTAAGTTGTATACTCGTGTGGTCTGAACTCTCAAGCGTATCAGCCATTTGGGCTCGAATAGGGTTGAGCTCAACATAAGCCATACAGGCCAGCACCGCAGCTTCATCAAGCAGAGCCTGACTCTTAAACCTTCCCTCCCAGAAACGGCCTGTACACTTGTCCTCCTTATTAGCCATACGAGCAATTGGCTCATTAAGACACCTCATAAACCAAGATATATCACATAAGCGTGAGCGGTAAATGCCAACAAGGTGTTTTAACTTAGCAACTTGATACTCTTCTATCACTTCACCCTTAGCAAACCTTTGAGTCAACTCGGTACCGTTAAACAGTTGATGCCACTGCTCTACTACCGTTCTATCTGACCATCTATTCACTGTTTCAATGTCAATATACAGCACGACATGTAGATGATTCGACATCACCGCATAAGCCGCTACATCAATAGCAAAAATATCACCTAACTTGAGTAGCAGAGACTCAACCCAATCACGCCTATAATCATAATTCTTTCCCGTAAGCTCATCATTTCCAAATAGACAGGCACGGCGTGTCACTCTTGAGCAACAATGGTACCAAGACGTGTCTTCAATGCTCATTTGTGTTCTTCTGGGGCGGGGCATATTAACTTCCTACTTCTACCAATAACCAAAGTTTAGTAGGCGGATGAAAAACGCACAATTTATTGTGGGTGGCCCTATTTATTCTCGCAGCAAAGCGCCCTAGTAGTGAGCTTGTGAACGACCTCGTAGGCACGCAGGCCGCCCTAGCTGGGCGAAGCCCGCCCTGCTACGTAATCACTCTGACCAAACTGCAAATTCATTTCCACTTGGATCGCTAAAGTGGAATCTTCTTCCACCTGGAAATGAAAAAATAGGCTTAATTGTTTTACCACCTGATTTTTCAATCTTTGCTTGAGTTTCCTCTAGCGAATTACTATAAAGCACAATTAGCGGGCTTCCATTCTGAGTAGAAACAACTAATTCTGATTTAAAAAAGCCTCCATCAACGCCCTGCCCCCCAAAGCTACAATAATCTGGGCCATAATCCACAAATGACCAATCAAACACCTCACTAAAGAAGGCTTTTGTTGCTTCAATATTTTTTGCGGGGATTTCAATATAGTTAATTTTATTGTGTTGAGTCATTTCGGTAGTTTCATCCTTTATCTCACCTAAATTATTTGCGCTTGTGCTAGCAATAAATAAAGACAGCACCAATGCTAGAATATGTTTCATAAACCATCCTGATCACATGAAAAATATGAGGCTGAATTCCAAATAGAACTCTCAATAAGCGCTATCAGAACATCCATAGAAAACATTACAAAGTAAGTCATTACTAATTAATAAACTAACGACTCAGCAGTAGATAATCAACACTCTCCAAAACCGTTTTTTGCTTTTCACTGGCAGCGAAGCGCCCTAGCAGTGAGCTTGCGAACGATCTCGTAGGCACGCTGTGCCGTCCTAGCAGGGCGAAGCCCGCTCTTCTTCCAAGATAAAAGCATATTTATGTGAACAACAGCTCAAAAAAACAGGTTGAAGCTAGCTCAAGTCGTTATTACACATCAATATAAGTGAATAATCACTTAAAAATAATAACTAAAAATGCAAATGAATCGTCGTAAATTTCTCTGTGGCAGCTTAGGTGCCAGCCTATTAACCCTTGGTTGTAGCAGTTCAAACACAGCTACAGAGCTACTATCTAGCAGTTCAACCAACAGTAATGGCATTGCCGAAGACCAGCCTATCCCGCTTAACTTCAATGAGAACCCGCTAGGTATAGCGCCTAGAGCTCAACAAGCGATCAACAAGGCACTGCCTCAAGTTTGGCGCTATCCAGATAAAGCTCGCAGTGACTTAATGGCAGGCTTAAGCCAGTCGCTATCATTGAGCAACTCACACCTTATTTATGGTAATGGATCTTCAGAGGTCCTAAAGATGGCACTCGATGCATTAGCACAAACCAATTGCCAGTTGGTTATGCCAGATCCTAGCTATGGAGTGATCATCGACTATGCACAGGCACGTGGGATCCCTGTGGTCAAAGTCAAACTCGATAGCCAATGGCAGACAGACTTAGCAGAGGTGCAAGCTAAAGTTGAAGCACATAAGGGACCATCCATTGTTTATCTATGTAACCCTAATAATCCAACTGGAGTTTTGCTCCCCCAAAGCCCTTTGAACCAGTGGTTAGATAAAGCCTCATCTCAACTGAGTTTTATTATCGATGAAGCCTATGTCGAATATGTTAACCAGCCTGAATTTGTCTCTGCCGTTGCGCGGATACAGCAGGGGCAATCCAATATTGTCGTGTGTCGTACCTTCTCAAAAATCTATGCCCTAGCAGGTTTGCGTGTCGGTTATGGCATAGCACATCCAACTCTCATTAACGCCATGCAAGCTCAGGCAAGTATTGATAACGCTAACCTACTGGGTTGTGTTGCCGCAACGGCTTCACTAATAAGCCCCGAGTGGCTCGAATTAAGTCTTAAATCGAATCATCAGGCTAAAGAGTTGGTTTATCAGCAACTGGAGAGGCTGGGCTTAGATTATCTGCCAAGCGAGACCAATTTTATTTTCCATAAAGTAACAGGAGATAGTCAGCAATATATGGAGCGCATGGAGCAGGCTGGTATTTTAGTCGGACGCCCTTTCAATCATGGTGAGGGCTGGAATCGTTTGTCCATTGGTACTCCAGCTCAAATGCAATACTTCTGTAAAACCTTGGCAAAATTCCGCCAGCAGGGCTGGATCTAATCACTGTCCAAGTGATGTTTGCTTACTCTCTTAATGAAACACCAGCCACATAATGGCTTGGTGTTTCACATCATCTTAAATATACATCTCCAACTCGAGAATAGCTTAGCCTCCTGCTAGAGTCCGAATGCCAGAAACTTCAAAGAAATGTCTATTTATGTAAAGCCCCTTTATTTTTTATCACATTTATATTACTTATTTATCTAGTTATCGGAATTAACACTATAGAGTTAAGCCCGCTGTCACTAACTGTATGAGTTTGTCCGAGGATGAACAGTAAATGATCAAGACTCAAGGGATATAAGATGAACCTCAATACCAGAAGCTTGCTTTCACTCCTGCTATTTGTAAGTTTAGCCATGCCGCTCCAAGCCGCTGTTAAGCCCTACTCTAAAGTGGGCAGCTCGCCAATCCAAGCAAGTATAAAACCCTACACAGCAGGGTTAATCATGCGCGGAAAATATGATGGTACCAAGTGTGAAACGCCTAGAGGTAATATGGCGGCGGGTTATTGTCAGGTTTACTGGAAAGATATAGAACCTGTAAAGGGACAATTTAACTGGAGCGTAATCGATAGGGCTGTCACCGCAGCCAAAAGTTACAATGCTGCACAGGGCCTCACTGACAAAGATGGCTACAAGGTGATGATACGTATTCGTACTGGCGTGTACGCCCCAGACTGGGTAAAGAGTGATCCCAACGTAGGCAAGATCTCATGGCAGTTCAAGAACTCAAGCCCTAAACAGACCTTCCAACTCCCCCTATTTTGGAATACACCCTATCAAAATCACTATGAAAACCTGATGCAAGCAGCTGCTAACCGTTATGACAATGAGCTAAGTATAGGCGGAGTTGCGGCATCCATGTGTATGACTGTTCACACTGAAATTATGTGGAACCGTACAGGAAGAAAGGAGGTTCGGGCCGCTAATATGTCAACCATGCGCGCCCTTGGCGATAAGAGCTATACCAATGAGAAAGACTATGCCTGCCTGCAACGCCAAATACAGATCCATTCGAACACCTGGCAAAAAACACCAACCCTGTTTGGAAGCCACCTGTACCAAGTTTACAACTACAGTAACGGTGGTAAAAGCAGCGATTACAACAAAACTAAACAGCTTTTTAATGAGTGCCGCTCAAGTAGTAAGTTAGGTAAACGCTGCGTATTGGGTAATAACAGCCTGCGCCACGATGAGGTTAACAACGACGGCTCAGTCAATCAGCTGCTTTTTGAAATTGCTCAAGCAGGCGATCCTGTCTATTTCCAAACCAATGTATTTAAGAGTGATCGTAAAAAGCGCTTTGGTGTCGATGAGCTAAAAGGTGCCATGGATAATGCCGCTAACTGGGGAGCGGTTGCAGTAGAGATACCTATGGCTTGGGATTGCAGTGATTACTTCAATAAAAGTGGTTGTAGCTCAGCCACGGTTAAGCAACGTCAGGGTGAGTTCCACAGCTATCAAAACAGATTGAAAGACAATGTTGTCAGAATAAGCCCCGTAAAAGAAACCAAGTAAAAACGGACAAGCTGTTACCTTACTTAACAGCGCTCAATAGAGCGACCATGAATGATAAACATGGACGCTCTAGTTCCAGATACAACTCCAAATTAGCTCTTTGACTTCATTACTATTTTACCAGAACAATCTGGCTATAAATTTATCTCTCAGCCCCTAACCTCAACATTACATATCGCATCCTCCCTTATTGATGAAGGTTTCAAAGTAAGCAACCACTCACATTATTCTCTTTTATTTTTGTCGTATTTATAATATATATAGATAATCGACGGAATTAGAAGTCTGCAGTTGAGTCCGTTGTTACTAAAAATAAGCTTGCCTAAAGGGCAACACTAAATAACAAGACTCATGGGGATACACTATGAACCTCAGCACTAAATCATTGCTTTCACTGCTGCTATTGGCAGGTTTAAGCACTTCAATCCAAGCTGCAATTAAGCCCTACCCTTCAGGGTTAATCATGCGTGGAAAATATGACGGCACTAAATGCGAGGCACCACGAGGCAATATGGCTGCCGGATATTGTCAGGTCTACTGGAAAGATATTGAGCCAGTGAAAGGCCAATTTAACTGGAGCGTGATTGATAACGCTATAACCTCAGCTCAGACCCACAACTCAGGAAAAGGCGTTTCCAATAAGGATGGCTATAAGGTAATGATCCGGATTCGTACTGGCGTCTATTCACCAGACTGGGTTAAGAATGATCCAAACGTGAATAAGATTACTTGGTACTTTAAAGATACCAGTGCTAACCAAACTCACCAATTACCCCTATTTTGGAACTCCCCCTACCAAAACCATTATGAAGATCTAATGCAGGCAGCTGCCACTCGTTACGACGATAATGACTCTGTAGGTGGTGTAGCGGCCTCCATGTGTATGACTGTACATACAGAGATAATGTGGAATCGAACGGGTCGTAAGGAGGTACGCTCAACGAATATGTCAGCCATGCGCGCACTTGGTGGAAATCGCTACACCAATGAAAAAGACTATGCCTGCCTGCAGCGCCAAATACAGATACATGCTGACAACTGGCACAACACGCCAACCCTATTTGGTAGTCACCTTTATCAGGAGTATAACTACAGCAATGGAGAGAAGAACAGTAACTACAATAAGACTAAACAACTCTTTGATGAATGCCGAAACAGTAGCAAGCTAGGGAAGCGCTGTATATTAGGTAATAACAGTCTGCGCCATGATGAAGTCAACAATGATGGCTCAATCAACCAGCTCCTGTTTGAGGTTGCACAAGCAGGGGATCCGGTTTATTTCCAAACCAATGTATTTAAAGACGACGCAAATAAGCCTTTCGGCGTCAATGAACTCAAGGGAGCAATGAACAATGCTGCCAATTGGGGAGCAATATCGGTAGAGATGCCCATGGCTTGGGACTGTAGTAATGTTCATAACAAAACAGGCTGCACCCAAGCAGTAATAGATCAACGCCAAAATGAGTTTCACACCTATCAGGCCAGATTGAAGAATAACTTCCGCCCTGCCGATGCCACAGACACCAACCGCTATGTTCGAACCCGCCATAATCTCTCTGGTGCTGGTTGGGTACATAACTCAGGTGCGCTGAATCAACTGTCCTCCACCAGCAGTGGTGAAGTATGGGGACTTTCAGGCCAAAGTATTTGGTTTCGCCCTAGTCAACATGCTAGCTGGCAAAGGGTTTCGGGGGCTCTCACCCATATTCAAGTTGCAGGGAAAGGACGCGTGGTTGGCGTTAATACCCATGGCAATCTATACCAAAGAGATCGCACCAACAATCGTTGGACAGGTCTTAGCCGCCCATCACTTAATAGCGGTGAGAAGCTGGTAACTGTAGATACCACCGATAATGGCATATTGTGGGCAACCACCTCAAACAACCGTATCTTCAAACGCACTGCCGCCGGCAGCTGGTCCCGTATCAACGGCGGCCTAAAGCAGATATCGGTTAATGATAATGGCAGCGAAGTTTGGGGCATTGCGCCTAACAACTCTATCTGGCGTTGGAATGGATCAGGCTGGAGTAAGATAGGCGGCAGCCTGAAGCAAATTTCGGCAGGCACCCATGGTAATGTCTGGGGAGTAAACAGTAACAATACTGTTTATTATCGTGATGGAAGCCGTTGGCAATCACTCGGGCAAATGAAAACCGTATCTGCCAGATAACGACCCCCTATTAACAGTTCAAAAAATTTAAGGCCGGTTTCAACAACCGGCCTTTTTAATGGCTGCGGCAATACCATGCCCTATGTGCTCACTTTGTAATAGCTATACCTCTAAACAAGTCAATTAAAGCTTAGAAAATATAATCAGCCTTCATTTCAAGGCGGTTCAAATATGTGGCCAGACTTTAGCTCCCCCCCCTTGTGTTAACTCGCATTTTAATGAAATATGTCTGACGAGTTTGATACCGAAACGAATACCTACACAGATAACAATAGCGGTACTAACAAGAATAACAGTGACAATAACAAGACTAATAAAGGCCATGGATATGCGTTTAGCCCCTCTATCAATCATTACTCTACTAACGATCAGCGCAAGCAGTACCACCAGCACATTTGCCACTGCAAATGATACCCAAACAGCCACAGATAACACTCCCAAAACTGCCACACCACAAATTGCCAACAGTTACATCAACGATAAAATATTGCCACCTGCTATCGAGTGGCATGGCAAGAGTGAAGAGCTGCTACTCGGCGCCGACGCTGAATGGGCGACTCCCTTCGAACAACATGGTCTAAAAACCAGCCCGAGCTATGATGAAACCTTTATCTGGTTAGATAAGCTGATCGCCCAGAGCGATAAGCTGAAGAAAGTGAGTATAGGTAAGAGCCCACAAGGACGAGATATCTGGATGATTATCGCCTCACAAGAGGGTGCAGCCACACCAGAGACATTAGCTAAAAATGACAAACCCAGCGTACTGGTACAAGCAGGGATCCACTCAGGTGAGATCGATGGGAAAGACGCAGGCATGATGCTACTGCGTGATATTATCATTGGTGATAAAGGCGAGTTGCTGAATAAGACTAATCTACTCTTTGTGCCCATTTTCAGTGTTGATGGCCATGAACGTTCGACACAATACAATCGTGTTAACCAACGTGGGCCACTGGATATGGGCTGGCGAACTACAGCCAACAACCTCAACCTGAATCGAGATTACGCTAAAGCTGACTCACTAGAGATGCAGCACATGCTAAGAACTATCAACACTTGGCAGCCAGATCTTTATATCGATGTACACGTAACCGACGGCATCGATTATCAATACGATGTCACCTTCGGTTATAACCTACCCCAAGGTTTGAGCCCCGCCAGTTATAATTGGCTCGAAAAGATCTATCGACCAGCAATAGAAGCCGATTTAACATCTCAAGGCCATATTCCAGGCCCCCTAGTCTTTGCTATCGATAACACAGATATCACTAAAGGAATGTCGCTATGGAATGCCAGTCCGCGCTACTCTAACGGTTATGGTGATGCCCGCCACCTGCCCACTATTTTAGTCGAGAACCACAGCTTAAAACCCTTTAAACAGAGAGTACTTGGCACCTATGTGATGCTAGAGTCCACCCTCAAGACTGTTGGACAACAAGCCACTAAACTCAAAGCGGCCATCCGCAAAGATAAGTTTAGTTACTCTCCTATGGTGACCTTAAGCTGGAAAGAGAAACAGCAAGACAAAGGTTGGGACTTTAAGGGGATCGATTACCACTTAGAGAAAAGTGAAATAAGCGGCAATGAGGTCGTTCGCTGGACAGGTGAACCTAAACTTTACCCAGATCTCCCTGTTATCGGTAACACAGTCGCCGATGTCCGAGTAAAAAGAGCGAGCGCCTATTATATCCCCGCTCAATGGACTGAGGTCATAGCCCGCTTAGAGAACCATGGTATTCGTCTAACTCGCACCGAACAAGAAACAGAGATGGCACTGGAGCAGTATCAATTTACTCAGCCTGAGTTTGCCACTAAGGATTATGAAGGGCGTCAACGTGTCGATGCGCAAGTCACTAAGCACTCAATAAAGACAACTCTTCCCGCCGGTACAGTGAAGATAGATACTAAACAGCCATTGGGGGATCTGGCCATCCTGCTACTGGAGCCACAATCACCAGACTCACTGTTTCAATGGGGGCTGTTTAACCCTATTTTCACCCGCACTGAGTATATTGAAAACTACGCAGTAGAGCCTTTAGCGAGGCAGATGCTTGAAGAGAGCCCCGCACTGCAGGCAGAGTTTGAGCTGGCATTAGCCGATCCTCTATTCGCCACCAATCCAAAAGCTAGGTTACGCTGGTTTTACGAGCGCAGCCCTTATTACGATGACCAATATATGAAGTATCCAGTGTTAAGACAAAAATAGGACAAAAGTAACAGCAACCGATATCTTTCTTAATTGCAGTCATACAATGGGAGCGGTGAAAGCCTCTCCCATCTCCTATACCAATCACCTACCAACAGTTATCTGCAGACAATCATAATTACTCGTTTATAACCAGCAAGTTATACTCCACCCAGCAGACCCACGTCACAAATTCAGCACAAATCGATAAATTAAACAGCAGATCTCATTGAGCGGCATCACGCAAAACGCCCACCAAGCATCACCACTCACAGCTTTTTAATAAACCTGACAAATATCATGGTTATTTTTCAAAGTGTGATCTCGATCTCGCGTTCATTTATTAACCATTGATTTAGATCAACATGCGAAAAATATACAGGTTTAACTTGAAGGGACATTGTTATTAACAACTGATTAGCAATGAAATAAGAAAAATAATCAAAGTAAATGATGATTTAAAAACTGTGAGTTAATTTAAGTGCAATTAGAGGTATATAAAATGGAATATGCTCGAAATGTGCGGCGATGCTTATCGATACTGCTCCCACTCATCGCGGTGGTCAGCCTATCATGGACATCTACGGCAAATGCAGAAGCAAAAGCGCTGGTGTTAAAACCTTTCAAACAACTAAGTGATGAGAGCTCTGAGTGTGCCGCTTGTCATAAAGAGAAAAATCCCTCCATCTATGCACAATGGGGACGCTCTAAGCACTATGGGGCCAATGTGGGTTGTTATGAATGTCATGCAGCCGATAAAGGTGACAAAGATGCGATAAAGCATGAAGGTAGACTTATCTCGGTTATCGTCTCACCTAAAGACTGTGCTCAGTGCCATAACCAAGAGGTTGAGGAGTTCACCAAGAGCCACCATGCTAAGGCTGGTAAGATCATGGGCTCCCTAGATAACTTCCTTGCTGAAGTCGTCGAAGGCGCAATGACCTTTAATGGCAAGTCACCCGCAGCAGTTAATGGTTGCTGGCAGTGTCACGGCTCAGAGGTAAAAGTGCTGCCTAATGGCGATCTTGACCCAACCACTTGGCCAAACACAGGTATTGGTCGTATCAATCCAGACGGATCTATCGGTGCCTGTACCGCTTGTCACCAACGCCATGAGTTCTCTATGACTCAAGCTCGTCGTCCCGAGGCCTGTGGTAAGTGTCACTTAGGTCCAGATCACCCTCAAAAAGAGGTTTATGATGAGTCTAAGCATGGTATTAACTTCTACGCCAATGTCGATCGCATGAACTTAGACTCCTCTAAGTGGATTGTCGGTGAAGACTATGATGCCGCACCAACTTGTGCCACCTGCCATATGTCTGCCACACGCGAACAAGCCGTGACCCATGATGTTGGCGACCGGATCAGTTGGACCTTACGTCCAGCGGTTTCAGAGAAGATCGATGCTAAAGCGATAGCTCAGGGACACAAAGTGAAGAGCTGGCAAGATAGACGCGCCGATATGCAGGATGTATGTCAGTCCTGTCACACCAAATCGATGACAGATAGCTTCTATCAGCAGTTTGACTCTTTAGTTAATCTCTATAATGACAAGTTTGCCAGCCCTGGCAAACGACTAATGGGTATGTTGAAAGAGCAGAAGATGCTTACGGAGACCGCCTTTGATGAGGAGATAGAATGGACCTGGTTCTTCCTCTGGCACCATGAGGGACGACGTGCCCGTCACGGCGCCGCCATGCAAGCACCGGACTATGTACAATGGCACGGCATGTTTGAAGTTGCAGAACGCTTCTACATAGAGATGGTTCCTCAATATCTTGAGGTAGTAGAGAAAGCGGAGCATGAGGGTAATACCCAAGGTGCAGAAAAGGCGCGCAAACTTCTCGATGAGATCTTAGCTCGCCCAGAGCATGCCTGGTTTACTGGTAATGAGCCAGATGAGGTTAAGGCAGCCCGTAAAGCAGCCCAGAAAGAGTTTAAAGCTCGCTACCTAAGTGAAAGTAAATAGCAACCGAGTTAGGGGGTAATGATCGCCCCCTTTCTCCCCCAACTGAGGAGACTCTAGTGAATAACAAAGGGGAAAAAACTCGGTGGCAACGACTGTGGAGCTGGTTAAAGAGGCCATTAGCTTTGGGCATTCCCATCGGGGTGTTTCTATTGGTGCTAGGCGCAACATCGTTTCAAGGCATGATGGTGGTATCTAACCAAAACGCTTTCTGTTTTAGTTGTCACCTTAAGATGGACACGATAGTGCAGGAGTATAAGGCTTCATCCCATTTTGGTGATGGAGAGACTATCCCAGCTACCTGCTCTGACTGTCATGTTCCTCATCCTTTTATCGATAAGATGATCGTCAAGACCATAGCGTTGAAGGATGTTTACCATATGATGGTTGGCACCATTACCAAAGAAAACTTTGAAGAGCATAGACCGGCCATGGCCGAGAGTGTTTGGGAAGATTTCAAGAAGAATGACTCAGCTAACTGTCGTTACTGTCACCAAGGTGAAAACTTTGATTTAGCCAAGCAGCCACAACGTGCACGACTAAATCATGAGAAGATAGCCGCGAGGGGGGAGACCTGTATTGATTGCCATCAAGGGTTAACTCATAAGCGGATTGTTAAGCGTTAGGTATCACAAGATAAACTTAAGCTGTGATAACAGCCCTTATCTCCAACAAAGGCCGCATTCTCCATGCGGCTTTTTATCTTGATTGGTATTATCATTCACTTTCAAGCACTCCCCCCTCAGAAGTAGGGGAAAGTTGAAGCCAAAATAGCGGGTTATCAAGCTCTGTGGAATTCGATAGCAGAGGGTTGGTCAGTCTGGCTAATTTAGCCTGATGGTATTTGCCCAATGGAAATACTCCGCGGGTCGCAGGGTGCTGTCGAACAAACTCAAAAATATCTCCCCGCTCGACCATGGCATTAAGTCCCTGCTCCAACCGCTTAGCTAACTGCATATTTCTCTTGTTAAGAAAAACATACATGGGCATAGGATAGGTGAGCAGTAGATTATCTACCGCTACCATATCTTGATTCATACTATGCTCTAGCTCGGCGTGAACCTCTCCGATCCCTCGAGGAAAGTAGTCACAACGTCCTTGCCTCAACATAGAGTACATGGACTCAAATTTTGTCACCCTTTCCACTCGGTAACCATTTTGTTCGAGCACATAACTATCTGGCCAGTGAGTTCCCTGACAAGCAGTGAGTTGTTTTAGCTGCTCAGCACTCTCTAGTGCGAGAAATTTTTGATATTGTGAGCGGTGAACAACAGGAACACGCATCCCCAATAGACCAGCCATCAAGGGGATACGAATAACATGGTATCGCTTTTCTCTTTTAGGATCTGTCCCTGCCCAAAATATCGTTAACTGATCTGACTCCAGTGCATTTAAGCCACGATTTTGGGTATATGAAGAGCCAGTTTCAACTAACTTGGCAACCCCATATTCACCTTGAGTCTCCTTGAGCACCTCAAAGATAAGATCAACATAGTAATGATAGCTGGCATCATCTTCAGACTGAGGGGATTGGATCAGCAGAGCTTCTGCTGACCACGTCAGGTGGGCGTACAACAACACAGCTAGACCTAATACAATTCGCATAAACAACAGGTGCTGATAAATAAGTATCTTTAGCTTATAACACACACCTGAATAATGATCATTGAAAAAGCAGTTTCAGTGCAATTTACAACTTATAGCCTAGGGATTATTTATCGCAGAGATTGAATAAACCAGAGGTACTCGTTGATCATTATGCTTCATCGCGTAACGGGTATGTTGTTTACCGTTTTTATCTGTCACTAACTCTTTCTCAAGGTTTGCAAACGCATCATAGGGACTAAAATCAAACTCGTTATAGCGTTTAATCTCAAGACCAGCAGCAATAAGTGCATTGAAGACCTCTGAGATTGGATGAGGCCAGCTCACTAAAGTCTCTTTCTCACCGCTACAGTTCTCTGTGTATGTCCCCTCTTCATCGACATCGGGCTCATCTTGTGCAAAGTAGCTATAACCGTCAAACAGAGCCTCAAGAGGATGAAACTCAGCCATATAAAACTCACCACCAGGCTTTAAACTCTGCTTGATCATTTGGGCCCATCTGTTCAAATCAGGCAACCAACAGATAGCACCATATGAGGTAAACACAATATCAAACTGACGCTCAAGCTTGTCCGCCGCACTATAGAGATCGCTACAGATAAAGTTGGCTTCTAACTGGCTCTTTACTGCCAACTCTCTTGCCTGCTCGATAGCAACTGAAGAGAGATCGATTCCAGTCACCTCTGCCCCCTCCCGAGCCCATGAGAGAGTATCTAAGCCAAAATGGCACTGTAGATGTAATAAACTCTTGCCCTTTACATCTAGCTCTTCAAACTCAATTTCCTGTAAGGCACTATTTCCAGAGAGAAAACCGTCAACATCATAGAATTTTGAACCAACATGAACCTTGGTACGTTTATCCCATGCGCTTTTATTTACTGCTAAATAGTCCATCTTAAAATTCCCAAGTTACCAATTTCTCAATATAGGGAAATTCACTAAACAGTTAGTCCATTTTCCCAGCAATTAAGCACATAAGCTAACATACTATTCAGAAAAAACTAAATAACACAATAAAAACATATGGATACATTTTTGGCACAAACCCTGCTAATGAATACGCATACAAAAACTCAAATATAAAATGAAATCCGTCTTAAAGGTAACTCACCACAAGGCTTAGGATCATTTAAAAAGGAATTGAACAATGACATTACGACCTATTGCAGCAGTCAGCCTTACGGCATTACTTCTATCAGCTTGTATTATTAATGTGAACGGAGCAGGCAGAGCACCTACCGAACATACTCACCAATCACTTCAATTAGATAGTAATGGCCTAAATGAGTTGGTGGCCGAAACTGGTGCTGGTGCCTTAGAGATTCAAGGCGTTGTTGGCCTATCTCACATCAAACTTGAAGCAGATATCTACACCTATGAAGGAATAGATCCCATACTCACTCTTGAAAAACGTGGCGATACCGCACGTCTAGTAGCCGATTTTGACAGTTACAAGGTTTCAGGAAACTCTCCCTATATTGATCTGGTTGTTAAAGTGCCAGCAGAGATGAAAATGGATATCGACGATGGCTCTGGCAGTATCAAAATTCAGGGCTCAAGTGCGGATATAGATGTAAAAGATGGCTCTGGCAGTATGGAGATTGAAGGAGGAAAGAACCTGAATATCGAAGATGGCTCAGGCTCTATCACGCTGTCCGATGTCAACGGTAACATCACACTGGATGACGGTTCAGGTTCAATAGAGATTATGCAAGTTAACGGTGATGTTAACGTTAACGATGGCTCTGGAAGTCTCTCTATCAAAAAGGTTCAGGGCTTTGTCACCATAGATGATGGCTCAGGCAGCATCGATGTAATGGATACTAAAGGTTTGAAAATTATCGAAGCTGGCTCAGGCAGTCTCAGCTTCGATAACATCGATGGCAAGGTTAGCCTAGAGCAATAATACCAACTTCCCGGCGCAGCGACTTATGCCAATCAATATAAGGGATTGAATGAGTTGCTGCCCACCCCATCACTTTTTTGTGCTACTTGGAACTGTAGGAATTGATGCAAACAGAAGTTCACTATTGGCCAGCGCGTACCGAACAATCAGTGCCCCACAGAAAATAAACACACTCCATCGCAACACTAAGGTTTGCCAGAGCAGATCAGGATCCATCACTTTACCTATCTCACTTCCCACCAAAAGTAAAAACAGTATAAGGTAACTCAAGCCCCTTACTTTAGGCTCTAAGGAATACAGAGGAATAAATTTTGTAGCAGTATAAGCACAAATAAGCCCAAGTATCGCTCCCATCACCACATCTATTGGCCAATGGGCTCCCACCATAACTCTTGAGATACCGACTAAACTGGCAAGCATAATTAACATGAACTTCAACTTGTTACAGTTAACAGCTAGAAAAATAGTACCTGCAAACAGAAATGCGGTGGCGGTATGGCCTGAAGGAAAGCTCAAATGATGACGAACCTCTCCAATGATATTTAAGGAATCCAATACATCTGCAGGTCTTGGGGCTTCAAAATACTGCTTTAATAGTGGAACAAGTATTAAAGAGAGAATGGAAGCACCAATCACGCGAATGGTCATCTCTGGTCTTAGAGTTAGGTAACACAAGACTAAGGTTCCCAATGTAGAACCATGGCCCAGATCGGTAACAATGGCTAATAGCCACAGGGGGAAAAAATCAGATAATCCATTGATAAGATTGAATAGATAAAGGTTTGTTTCTGAGTTTAGGGTAACTATATGTAAAACAAACAACGAAAAAACTAATAGCTGAAATCCATTTCTTTGTGTATTAAAGTCAAAAGAACTTTCCTTTCTTTTGACCTCAACCAAAGAGGTCATTACGTATCTCCAGCAGCTTAAGCAAAATAGGCTTAGTAAAAAAAGACGACACCAACTAGTACGCCCAAAATGAATAATCTGCTGCTAGTTAAAACGACTTATGTAAAAACTTTTTAATCTCGTATTATTTTTTTGTAAGTCTTAAGCACTGATTAGCGTCGAAACTATAGCAATTTGTGACAGTGATCAACCTTTTAATAGCATAGCATACTGAATGATATGAAAGGTCATATTGAAGGGAGTGTCACACCTATATGGAGGGCTCTATGATCATTGCTTAATTAACATGATCATAGAGTAAAACAGGAGCTAGTTAACTTGGTTTTTTAACAGGTTTGGTGGAAAACTTCTCAGCCAGAAACGTAAAATAAGTAAGCCTGATAAAAGAATAAATGACCAACGAATAACCTGAACTTGCCAATATTGAGGAAAGTCATCGCCGTTTTTAAACTCACTGATCACAATAGTCGCAAACAACACTAGGTAAAGTTTCACTCTGACAGAGCTTGATAGAACAATTAAAGGCACAAACTTTACCGCACCATAGGCACATAAAAGTCCAACAAACGCGCCCATAACAACATCTTCAGGCCAATGCGCACCAACCATAATACGAGAACCGGCAACGAATGCAGCCGCAACGACCACTACCCCCTTTAACCAATGTTTACTCGTTGATAGAAAGATAATCCCTGCCAGAAGAAAAGCGGTAGCTGCATGACCAGAGGGAAAGCTATGCTCATGTCTAACCTCTCCGATAATATTCAGGTAATCCAATATGACAGCAGGCCTAGGAGCATCGAAGTATTGCTTAAGTAGCGGAACCATAACCAAACTAAGCACTGCAGCCACAACGACTCTGCAACATAGCTCGGGGCGAGAAACCAGATAACATAAGATCACAGCACCTAAAGTTACCCCATTACCCATGTCTGTCACACTTGCTTGCAACCAAGCAGGTATGCTTGGACTAAGTCCATTGATAAAATTAAAGACACTCAGGTTCGACGCTTCATTAATCGTCAATAGATGCAGCACAAAAACAGCAAAAAGGAGCAGATGAAAGCCCGACCCTTCAAAGTTATCTTGTAGAGAGGAAGTGAACCTTTTGCCTTGTGGCTCTCCCTTGAGTTTTTGTAACAAAGAAGCCATCGCTCCTCCCAAATTGCACGTCTATACATATCGATTTGGAGATATGTTCAGCCCTGCATAATCAATAAGCTATCCCTAAAGTGAATTGTCCTTTTGCCCTAAATGAGGGCGATAATGATACTTAAAGCACAAAGCTTACCGACTCTATGTGACAACTTAGAGATCAAAGGCCATCGCATCAGGCCAGCAGACTAACTCAACAAGAGTGAAAAAAGTGTGAAAGGAGTGCACTACATAGAGATAAATCAGTTTAAACAGGCAGGTATTTATCTAATATGCGCACTGGCGCGGATTTCAGAGTTTTAGCACTTTGACCATAAGTTAAACATTACTAACCAATCTATAGAAATATATATATATTTCTATAGATTGGTTAGCTGTTAATAGGGACAGCTTGATAGAAGTTGTGATCTACATTAGTGAGTGATTAACGCCAATTTTCTCTTTCTACTCCAAGATTTTATCTCGAGTTCACGCTTTAATGCCCCAGAGCGGTCACCGACTAGCTCTCGATATACTAGCTTAAGCGGTCCTTTGCCTCTTAGGTATTTAGCCGCCTTAGGCCCACCGCTCTCATGTTCACTAAAGCGGCGTTCAATATCGACAGTCACCCCAGTGTAGAGATGACCATTGGCACACTCGATCATGTACAGGTACCACTTAGACTCGCTCACTAATACCACCTCTTTGACAAAGATAACCATTAGCACACTCGATCTCATTCATACGCTAATACCACTTAAACTCGCTCACCTATTTATCCAAGCCTTTATCTAAGCCTAATAGCCCAAGAAAGAAGGCGTACTCCTGTGCCGTGTCTTGATAGCGACGGTAGCGCCCACTTTTACCGCCATGGCCCGCTTCCATATCCACATGAAACAGCAGCAAGTTATCATCGGTTTTATAATCACGTAATTTGGCCACCCACTTAGCAGGCTCAAAATATTGCACCTGTGAATCATGTAAACCTGTAGTCACTAAAAGATGCGGATAATCCTGACGTTCGATCTGATCATAGGGTGAATAGCTGAGCATATAGTCAAAATAGGCCTTCTCATTCGGGTTGCCCCACTCATCATACTCATTAGTTGTAAGCGGGATAGACTCATCGAGCATAGTCGTCACAATATCCACAAATGGCACATGGGCAGCCACGGCAAAATACCGCTCAGGCGCTTGATTAATAACAGAGCCCATGAGAAGACCACCAGCACTACCACCTGCAGCAACAACCCGTTTACTATCCCCATAACCTTGTTCAACGAGTCCTTTAGTCACATCGACAAAGTCATTAAAGCTATTTTGCTTATTCAACATACGACCATTATCATACCAAGGGCGCCCCAACATCTCTCCACCTCTCACATGGGCGATGGCGTAGACCATACCCCGGTCAAGCAGACTTAGTATCGAACTATCAAAATCTGGTTCGATTGTATGGCCATAGGCACCATAACCATATTGGTATAACGGGTTTGAGCCATCTTTGTTGAACTTATCTTTACGGTAAACCAAAGTAACAGGCACCTTGGCCCCATCTCTGGCATCAATAAACAGACGCTCCGCCTGGTAAAGTTCACTATCAAAGTCCCCTAACACTCGCTCCTGCTTAAGTAGCACTCGCCCTTCTCCTTGAGTCAGATCATATTCATAAATTGACTCAGGCGTTGTGGGGCTGGAGTAGTAGATGCGCAGTTTGTCGCTCTCTTGGCTAGCATTGACATCCAAACCAACCACGTAGGCAGGATCGTTAAACGCCAAGTGATAGGCACCTTGCTCACCAAACGGGCGGATCTGAATATGGCTTAATCCCTGATCACGACTCTGCACTATCAGATAACCTTTCAGGAGCAAAATATCTTCGATACGCACATCAGGATCCGCGGCTATCACCTGCTGCCACTTGCTTTTATCGGCAAAATGACTCTCACTAGCTTTCATTAACCTGAAGTTTTCAGCCTGCCAGTTAGTCAAAATAAAGTACTCATTGCCCAGCTTAGCGACTGAGTATTCATGGCCCTCTTCACGAGCTAGCAGTGGTGTGAACTGACTAAGTGGCTTATCGGCATCGAGCACAGAGATCTCACTAGTCACTGTGCTCTCATGGTGAAGTACAATGCGGCTCTCATCTAAGCTCTTACCAAGTGCAATATAATAGGTGTCATCTAGCTCCTCATACACCAAAGTATCTTGGGCTTGAGGTGTACCGAGTCGATGACGGAATACTTGGTTGCCCAGTAATGTTTGTGGATCTTTTCTGATATAGAAAACGTGTTGGTTATCATTAGCCCACACCAGTCGTCCATCGGTTCCCTCCAGAATATCCTCAAGGAGCTCACCACTTTCGATGGTTTTAAAGTAGATCTTGTAGATGCGGCGACTTAACAGATCTTCGCCAAAGGCCAACATAGACTCATCAGGACTGACATGAACTCCACCAAGACCATAAAAATCTTGCTTATCAGCTCTAAGATTCACATCTAGTAAGATAGATTCATCACCACCTAACACCTTACTTCTAGTAATAATTGGGTACTCAAAGCCTTGCTGATAACGACGAGAATACCAATGAGAATGCCACTTGTAAGGCACGCTTGACTCATCTTTATCTAAACGGCCAACCAGCTCATCAAACAGTGTTTTTTGCAGTGATTCGTAGGGTGCAAACTGTGCTTTTTTATAGCTGTTTTCCGACTCCAAATGAGCGATAATTTTAGGATCTTTACGATCGTCATCACGCATCCAGTAGTAATCATCACTGCGTTGTACGCCGTGCAAATTAAGTTCATGGGGAATTTTGTCAGCAACAGGTGGCTGAGATGAAATCACATCTGTCATAGAGGTACATCCAACAAATAGGGTTAATAGCACTAATATAGGCAAGTATATGGCCGCAGAACTAACAGCAAATTTGTTAATCATTACTCATCCTTGGGAAACAACTTATCGTTAGCCTGCTCGAGTCTAAGTTCGATAACTTGATAGGTAAAGTAAAAGCGTACACTTGTCATTATTATAAAATTAGCGCACCATGTTCGCGCTCACTATCCGCTCAACAAAAACGAAGATAGATGAGTAAATTCTCAGGGCGGGGTGAAACTCCCCACCGGCGGTGATAGCGCTTAAATTAACCTAAGCCTTAAGCCCGCGAGCGCCCAAATCAACTTAACATTGAAGATGTAAGCTGATTTGGGGTCAAGCAGATCTGGTGAACTCTATCTGATACATATATAGAACACTCCAGAGCCGACGGTAATGAACCGTATTACTCAGATAACACACTAGTAGTACAGTACTAAGTCCGGATGAAAGAGAATATAAGACAAAAGCTAACGTTACCCTCTCGGTGACGCTTGCTCACTTGCCTCTTATTGTACGTTTGCAATGGCCAGCTTTTTTTAAGTTTAGCTATGCAGCGTCATTTTCTGCACGCCCTGATTCTGGAAAACCCAATGTTGTTTATTAAGGATTTTAACCATGAATCAGTCATTACTTACCCCTTTCGGCACAGCCATTGAACGTGTTGAAGCAGCGCTTACCTCCCTTAGACAGGGACAAGGTGTTCTCGTTGTCGATGATGAAGATAGAGAAAATGAAGGCGATCTTATCTATTCGGCACAATCTCTAACTAACGAACAGATGGCACTGCTAATACGAGAGTGTAGCGGTATCGTTTGCCTCTGTTTAACCGATGAACGTATCAAACAGTTAGATCTCCCCCCTATGGTCGAAGATAACTCCAGTCAATACGGCACAGCGTTTACCGTGAGCATAGAAGCAAAAGTGGGCGTAACCACAGGTGTTTCGGCAGCGGACCGCGTGACCACAATTAAAGCAGCTATCGCAGACAACGCAGTACCAGAAGATCTGGCTCGCCCAGGCCATGTCTACCCACTTCGTGCTCAATCTGGGGGTGTATTCTCCCGCCGAGGACATACGGAAGGCACCATAGATCTCATGTTACTGGCCGGTTTAAAACCTGCAGGTGTACTGTGCGAAATCACTAACCCAGATGGCACCATGGCTAGACTGCCCGAAATCATCCAATTTGGTCAGCAGCATAATCTACCAGTGCTAACCATAGAGGACATTGTTGAATATCGTAAAGTAACCATGGAGAAGGCGAGTTAACTTTAGGCTGAATCAAAGTTAGTAAATACTGTGGCTAAACACACAAATGATTAGCCACTTTAACTTAACAATAAATTAAATTACCGCAATTTGTTTACCCAAGATAACCATATGAAATATATGGTTATATCGCTACTTTCCCCCTAACATCTAAAAAAAAATAATACGACAGAAATTAAATCCAATAAAAATAGTATGTTACAATTAAAGTTCGGTATATGAAAAATCGTGACTTAGATTAGACTTTGGTGAAATAGGGATGACAGATACATTTTGCTATGATATTTATCCTAACCCAAATATCGCCTTAAACTGGCTGACACTTGAGTCAAATTCACTTATATCCAGAACTCGACTCCGTTGTAATAGGTCTCACCCCCATGGCATCAAGACATATTTTGTAATGGGCAGCTTGTCACCAAAACAGAGTAAAACTTCAACATAACACGCAGGGAGCAGGTTGAATGGCATCAGTGATAAACCGGATAAGTTTTAAAAATAAACTGCTCCTGTTTGCAGCAATACCTATGTTGCTTCTCTCTCTATTTGTTTCTATAACCATGTCCGGACTATTGGACAGCTTCCAGACAGCTCAAAAAAACACACTAACGATAGAGGTCACTCTCGAAATAGAGAACCTACTCTTTGAGTTACAAAAAGAGCGTGGACTTACAGCAGGCTTTATTGGTAGCCAAGGTGAAAAATATCAACGGCGCCTCCTCGAACAACAGCAACAAACAGATCTGCAGCTTAATCAGCTTCTGACTAACAGTGCCTTAGGAGAGATGCTCAGCCAAAATACAGAACGTTCACGGGTATTGTTCGAGAACTTCCAACGAATCCAAGCGATTGCCCTTCAATTACCCGATATACGACAAAACGTCCCTCAACTAGGAGGGTCACCTTTTCAATATTTCTCAGAGTTTAATTACCGTCTGCTGATCTTTATCTCTCAATTACAGGTACATACCCAAGATCCCCTGCAGTCTAGCGCCTATAATGATCTACTTAATGTGTTGAACATACAGGAGTTAGCAGGGCAGGAACGAGGATTAGTCAATCAGTTACTCTCAGCCAAGCTGATGACATCTAACACCATTATCACCATCCACGCCATTGAAAATGAGCTAGATGACTCAATAAACCAGCTGCTGTCCACCGCAGACGCTGAACATAAGCAGTCCATTCGAAAGATACTGTCCAACGACACTCATACTCAATACTTGGTGATGAGACAAAAAATAAAGTCACAGATCCACTTGGTAGGATTAGCACAGGAGCTAAACCTTCTACTGGGTTACGGTGGCTTAATCCATAACTTTAAAAACTATCTACTCAGGGGCGACCTTAATTATTTCGAGCAGTTTCAAAGTGACGTTCAGCAACTTAAAAATAAGCTATCCACTATAGAGCAACAACACCTTTTAACTCCTTTACAAAGAGCATCCATAACTCAGATCAGAGAGACAATTGAGGAGTATCAAGAAAACATTTTCCTTTTGAAACAGCTCAAACTGCAGGGGATCACAATACAGGAGCAGGACAAATTGGTTCGAGTCGATGATGGGCCGATGCTAGCTTCACTCTCCAAACTTCAACTACAAACCCCTAAGGTCGATAGTGAAAACTGGTGGCAAGTAACCAGCAAGCGCATCGATGATCTACACCAACTCAGCTCCACTATCTCAAACAGAATCGAGAAGTTAAGTGCGCAACAGAAAAATGACTCACTGCTTTTCCTCGCCGTAGGAATAACTGTCACCCTCATCAATATTTTACTTCTGTTTATTCTAGGTCGCACTATGGTGAGGAACTTAGTTGGTAGTGTCTCAGCCATAGCTAGAGATATGCAGAAAATGGCCCAAGACCCCCATCTGGATCTGACGGTTACCGTAGAGGGAGATGATGAGATAGCCCAGATGTCCCAATCACTCAACTTGATGTTAAAGGAGCGACTAAAAGCCAATAATCAGCTGAACTTAGCTGCTGCCGTATTTAACTATTCAGCCGAAGGGATAATGGTCACAGATAAAGATAACTGTATCGAATTGGTTAACCCCGCCTTCACCCAGATAACGGGATACACATTAGAGGAGGTCAAAGGTAAGAAACCTTCGATGCTTAAATCGGATATGCAGCCCACTGGTTACTACCAATCCATGTGGTCATCTCTGGAGCAGAGTGATAAATGGGAAGGAGAGGTGTGGAATAAACGCAAGAATGGACAGGTATATCCCGAATACCTTGCTATCACGGTCGTGCGCGATGAAGCAGGCAATATTGTCCAACATATAGGTTTATTTCTTGATATCAGTAATCGTAAGAAGTATGAGCAAGATATCTGGTATAAAACCAATTACGACGCACTAACAAACCTCCCCAATCACCACCTCTACACTACAAGGTTGCAGCAGGAGATACTTCAGAGTAAACAGAGATCATCACAGCTAGCCATCTTATTTATCGACCTAGATAGGTTCAAATATATTAATGATATTTATGGCCATAACTTAGGGAATGAGTTGCTTCGTCTGGTTGCTGCAAGATTAGAATACCTGCTAGATAAGCATGATTTTGTTGCCCGCTACAGCGGTGATGAGTTTGTGATCATTAAAACTCAGGTCGAAACTGAGGAGCAGTTAAAGAAGTTCACTAAATCAGTGCTTAAACATATCTCTTCACCTTTTGATCTTAGCCATAACGAGTTGATGATCTCAGCGAGTATCGGTATCTGCCTCTATCCTGATAACGGTGACGACCCAGAGCTTTTAACTCGAAATGCCGAAACAGCCATGTATAAAGCCAAAGGGGATGGCCGTAGTAACTATCGGTATTTCTCCCCTGAGATGAATGCCAATATGTTGGAGCGGATTGAGCTGGAGCAACGCCTCAGACGAGCTGTGCTACAAAAAGAGTTTTGCCTTAATTACCAACCCATAGTTACCCTTAACGATCGCAGTATTATCGGCGTTGAGGCCTTAATTCGTTGGCAAGATCCTAAGTTTGGATTGATCCCGCCGGATCAATTTATCCCACTTGCCGAAGAAACAGGCCTAATAGAGCCAATAGGAGAGTGGGTGCTCGAGCAGGCACTCATCGATCTTCACAGTTGGCATAGTCAGGGTTATATGATCAATATGGCGGTCAATGTCTCAGGCAGGCAACTTATCAATGGTAATCAGATCTCCTTTAATCGTCTGATATCTAAGTTACTGAAAAAATACGGTATAGATGCAAAATACCTGCATATAGAGATCACCGAATCTATGTTAATGGAGGACAGAGAGCAGTGCCTACATGCATTAGAGGCGATTCGTGATCACGGCATGGATATCTATATCGATGACTTTGGTACTGGCTACTCCTCCCTCAGTTACCTGAAAAGCTTTCCTATCTCTGTGATAAAAATAGATAAGAGCTTTGTCGACAATATGCTGGAGTGCCCATCTGATGCCAATCTGATTAAAGCCATTATTATGATGGGGAAAAGTTTAGAGCTTAAACTTGTGGCTGAAGGAATAGAAACCGAGAAACAGCTGGCATTTTTACGCAGTTTAGGTTGTGACTTTGGTCAGGGATATCTCATCTCACGCCCATTGCCAAATCACGAGCTAAGCAATTTACTGACACTGAGGCTAACGCCAACATTAAAGCATGAACAAAATCTAGAAGAGTATCTAAACATCTAATGAAATAGAGCTAAGAAACAAGCCTAATGCTTCTTAGCTCAACCATTTCTTAACTTAGCCTATTAGCTTAAGCGCCTTCGCCAGTCATCACACTTTCTGATTCACTCACCGCCATCTGCGCCAAATCTTTATCAACGAAGAACAGGGCCTTACCATCTTCACCCACTAAACGGATCTTATCGACAACTGATTTGAACAACTTCTCCTCTTCATGCTGCTCAGATACATACCACTGCAAGAAGTTGAAGGTAGAATAGTCTTGATTTGTAAACGCGGCATGGGCTAGATCATTAATTTTTCTAGTGATCATCTGCTCATGTTCATAAGTGTACTCAAACAGAGCCAGCAGAGAGTTAAACTCAGCTTGCGGTGCTTCAATAGCACCTAACAGTGGCATACCACCTGTTTCACTCACGTAAGTAAATAGACGATGCATATGCTGCATCTCTTCATCAGCGTGAGCGCGCATAAATTTGGCAGCACCTTCGAAGCCTTTATCTTCGCACCAAGCGCTCATCTGTAGGTAGAGGTTAGAAGAGAAAAACTCCACATTAATCTGAGCATTTAATTGATCTATCATAGTTTGTGCAAGCATTGTTCTTCCTATCTACATATATTTAAACGATTAACCCTATGCTGGAGCGGTAAAATTCACCTTACCAACATTTCAATATCATCTGGTCAGTAAGAGTCCATTGTCATAAAGAGGGGCTCAAAAATCAATAAAATTTACTTAAGTTGCTGTTTTACAAATACAAATAATTCTCATTAATCTCACTTTGATTGAAATTACACCTCAACCGCAACATTTACTAACCATTTCATACAGACCTATTAACACTTGGTTCCTAGAATTAATTCCTAGTATTTAGTTCCTAGTAATGAATACCTCAAAACAGACTAAGAAAGAGAGCTAGAAAACAGACTCTCTAAGTGACTGGAAAAATTATGAACCTGACCCGAATAAGTACCCATAACCCAGCAGGCACTTTAGTCACTCTTCTGTTGATCGCCATCTTTAGTCTACTGGCTATCGCCAAGCTCCCGATCCAACTGTTACCAGATATTCAGCAGCCTCAGATATCTGTTTTTAACAACTGGCGCTCTGCCGCTCCCCAGGAGATGGAATCAAATATCATCGAACCTCAGGAAAATGTCTTAAGGCAAGTTCCAGGTGTAATAGAGATGAGCTCAAACATCTCTCAGGGTTTCGGGGCCGTCACCCTCACTTTTGAAGTTGGTAGCAATATGCAGGAGGGGATGATTAACGTCATTAATGCATTAAATCAAACACCTCCCCGCCCACTCGATGCCAACGAGCCTTTTATCAATGTTGGCGGCGGTCGCGGAACACCCAACCTAGCTTCTTTGCTTATCCGTATGGCGCCAGATAACCCAGCCACTGAGTTTGGCCAATATCAAAAACTCATCGATGATGTGGTCGAGCCTAGACTCAGACAGATCTCTGGCGTTGGCTCAGTACAACTACAAAGTCGTCAGCCCAAAGAGTTACACATTGAGTTTGACCCCTACCGCGCAGCTGCACTGGGGATCACATTAGATCAGCTCAGAAATACCCTCTCCCGGGCCGCGGATATCTCCGGAGGCACTGCCAATGTAGGTCGCCGCCAGTATACGGTTCGGTTTATCGGTCAATACACTCCAGAGAATTTAGGCGAATTGATCGTCACCTACAATGAGGGTCGACCTGTCTACCTCAATGAGTTAGCCGATGTCAGTATCTCCACAGCTGAAGTGCAGGGGTTCACGAAGCGAAACGGCTATACAGCCTACTACATGACACTACAGGGAACCTTCGACGCCAATACAGTAACAGTACTTGAGGGGGTCAATAAAGCCATTGCAGAACTAAATGAGGGTGCCCTAAAGGATGCAGGCTTAGTGATGGATCTCTCCTTTGATGCCTCGATTCATATTAAGCGAGCTATTCAGTTGGTGAAAGGAAACCTAGCCATAGGAGTGCTACTAGCACTGGTTATTCTCTTCGCGTTTCTAAGAAACTTCCGCGCCACCTTAATGATTGCATCCACCATACCTGTCGCCCTTTTAATCGCTTTCTTCTCACTAGAAGCAATGGGACGCACGCTTAATGTTATCTCCCTTGCAGGGCTCGCATTTGCCGTTGGCTTGGTACTCGATGCCGCCATCATAGTGCAGGAGAATATCGTGCGGCTCATACAGCAAGGCCGCACGACACGAGAAGCTATCGAGCAAGGTACAGCTCAAGTAAAAGGTGCGCTGATGGCTTCAACAGCCACAACCGTTGCCATCTTCCTGCCCATTCTATTTATGCCTGGGGTCGAAGGTCAGCTATTTTCAGATCTGGCACTAACTCTCTCAGTCGCAGTCGTCTCCTCCTTTATTAGCGCCATCACTTTAATTCCAGTGTTTAGCTTGCTGTGGCTCAAATTCCCTAAACCAGCGGATAAGAAGCAGCTCAAACAAGATCTCTGGTCTAAGTTAACTCAGCTCATAAAGCTGCTTACTGGCAACAAAAAGCGAGCGGCAGCTTGGTGTGGACTGCTTATCATTGGCAGTGGCGCACTAACTTTCACCTTGATGCCACGCCCCGACTTTCTCCCTCAGGCTAGATCGGACGGCATATTTGCCTTCTTCTCTCTGCCACCGGGATCGAACGTAAAAACCTTAGAGAAAGAGGTTGGCGATACCATCATAGAAAGACTCAAACCTTACTATGACAAGGTAAAAGCTCCTTATATCAAAGGTTACAACTTCTCCATGTATTCAGCGTTTAATATCTTGTTTATCTACCCAGAGGATCCATCTCAAGCAGATGAGATGATCAAGCTGCTCAATGATGAGATCTTAATTGGTTTGCCAGATACTCAAGCATTCACTAACCGTGGTTCACTGCTGCAGTTTGGCTTTAATGGTGGACGGGCAATCAACATAGATCTTCAGGGACCAGATATGGAGGCGCTGATGGCCTCTGCAGGAACAGGAATGAAGCTCATCACTGATGCGCTTCCCGGCGCGGTCGTGCGCCCACAACCAGGCCTTTCTATGGCACAGCCTGAGCTACAGCTTATCCCCAATGAACGTAGATTAGCTCAAGCTGGTGTCGACAGAAATCAAATCGCCAACGCTATTCGAGCTTATACCTCTGGGCTCTTTGTCGGAGAGTATTTTGACGGTAATGAGCGTATGGATATCTTACTGAAAGGGCCTAAATGGCAGGTTCCTGAACAGTTGGCTGCAACACCGGTATTCACCCAGGCAGCTGGGATACAAACCATAGGAGAGCTTGCCACCATTAAGCGCACCGTCGGCCCGACTCAACTGCAAAGGGTAAATGGAAAACGTAGCGTCAGTTTACTTATCTTCCCACCAGCTGATATGTCACTGGATGAAGCATTGGAGATTATCAATGACAAAGCTGTGCCAGAACTCAAAGCCAGCCTACCAGATGATAGCTCCCTTAAATTCCGTGGCAGTGCAGATAAGCTAGATCAAACCATTAAAGATATGGGGGCAAACTTCCTACTGGCAGTAGTTATCCTATTTCTCTTAATGTCAGCGATGTTCAAATCTACAAAAGACAGCTTACTAGTACTCCTCTCTATGCCGCTGGCTATCTGTGGTGGAGTAGTAAGCTTAAGAGTGCTTAACCTGTTTAGCTTTCAAAGCTTAGATCTACTGACCATGATAGGTTTTATCATTCTACTTGGCCTAGTGGTCAACAATGCCATCTTGTTAGTCGACCAAACCCGTCAAGGAACCCGAGATGGCTTAGATATCGATAGTGCTATCTATCAAGCAGTCTCTACTCGTGCTCGCCCTGTTTACATGAGCACCTTAACCTCCATTTTTGGCATGCTTCCCCTAATGCTGGTACCGGGTGTCGGTAGTGAGATCTACCGAGGTCTAGCGGCGGTTATTGTCGGCGGCATGACATTCAGTGCGCTCTTTACGCTTATCCTGATCCCTAGCCTACTGCGCTTAACTCATCGGGAAAAAGCAATACCAGTTTCAGACACGTTTAATGTCTCTGTTGCAACAACTCATACCGGAGTCAAGTGATGAAAACCCTTATCCCAACCCTACTGTGCTTTACACTTCTCTCTCCATACACTGTGATGGCAGAAGAAGAAAAACAGGAGACGCCACCTCGTCTGGTTAGCGTCGTTCAAGTGGAAAATCGAGCACTATCACCAAAAATCATGGTAATAGGTTCAGTCCACTCAAGAAACAGCGCCGAGCTGACCTCTGGCATAGACGGTAAACTCGACTGGGTACAAGAGGCTGGCACCTTAGTCAAAGCCGGCGAGGTCGTAGCTAGACTAGAACAGACCAGATTGATACTGCAAAAAGAGCAACAACAAGCTCAAATTGAGTATGAACAGGTGAGCTTAAAGCGTCTGGAACGTGAATACAGCAGACTTAAAAAGCTAATAAAAAGCAAAAATGCCTCAGAAACAGAGTTAGATAAGGCGCAATCCGATCGCGATCTTGCCGCAGCAAATCTGAAACTCGAACAGATAAAGCTAAAGATGATCTTAGACAACCTCGATAGAACTGAAGTCAAAGCCACTTTTGATGGCATTATCACCGAGCGTCAACATCAAGCTGGAGAGGATATTAGTCGCTCTGAATCAATCATCGCCATGACAGATCCCGACAATTTAGAGATCCGTCTACATGCACCACTAAAACACAGTAAGCGAGTCAAGAAGGGCGATGAACTCAATATCTATCATAGCCAAGGCGAGTTCCACGGTAATATTCGCAGTCTTATTCCCGTATCTGACGTACGCTCACAGACTTTCGAAGCACGTATCGATCTCCCAATCGAGATGCATGATGCCTTCAGTGTCGGCGAGCTTGTTTCACTCGCCCTGCCTATCGCACCTAAACAGCTCACCACTTTAGTGCCAAGAGATGCCATCATTTTAAGATCCACTGGCGCCTTTGTATTTAAAATCGATCTCGAGAATAAAGCGGTGAAGATCCCCGTAGAGCTTGGTGATGGCGAAGGAGAGTGGATTGCAGTAAACGGTCAACTCACCGACAGTGACTCTGTGGTTATCCGCGGCGCTGAAACACTACAAGATGGCCAAGTCGTCCAGTTTCAAGCAATCCCAGGAAGTAAGGTCGCAACGGCAGGCTAATTGATTCCAATTAATATCCAGATTGCTCGCTCAGCGAGACTTTAGCCCACAGGATTGTGGGCTTTTTTGTCTCAGTACAAATAACTATCGTTAAAGAATCGGTATAAGATCATAGTCTTCTCCCTTGAGCATGGCATAATGTCAGGCAACTTTAGCTTTTCGAACCCAGTCTTATACCAATCGGTATAAAGATGTGATCGCTCAGCGAGAGTTTAGCGCTTCTGAGACAAGGCAACGAGTGAGGAACATAGTTGTTCTACGTTTAAGCTCGTTAACGCAGAATCAGAACCGCTAAAACTCGCCTGTAAGGAGTGTTTTTGGCTGCCTACTTCTGCGTTGAATGAACTTACAAGGGAATAACCATTATGTCATTCATTCGCCTTGAATTAGCTTGCCAAAAAAACTCTGAGTAGATCACTTTCTTATACCGATTGGTATTATTTACACTCTTTTGAAGGTAACCAGATGCCCACTAAAGCCGACCCCTGTTCTCAACCTAGTCTAATGCACCCTGATGAAGCGATAATCCGACTTCTTGAGCAGGTCGCACCTCTCGACGACTCTGAAGTGGTGCAACTCCCTCATGCCTTAGGACGTGTTTTAGCGGAAGATCTGGCTTCAAGTATCGATCTACCACCATTTAATAACTCAGCAATGGACGGTTATGCATTTCGCTTTGATGATCTAGCCCACAATGAAAGCTTGACCTTAATTGGTCAATCCTTTGCTGGACACCCTTTCGAAGGGGAGGTTAAACCCAACACCTGCGTTCGCATAATGACTGGCGCGCCAGTTCCTAATGGCTATGACACAGTGCAGATGCAGGAGAAGGTTGAAGCTAAAGAGGCGGATATTTTCATTGAAGCCCCTAAAGCCAAAGGCGCCAATATAAGATACCAAGGTGAAGAAGTTAAAATTGGTGGCAAGGTACTATTCTCTGGTACACAGATCGGCGCAGCCGAAATGGGCGTATTAGCAACCATAGGTGTCAGCCAGTTACGGGTGACCCGTCAGGTAAAAGTTGCCTTTTTCTCAACCGGTGACGAACTGCGACCAGTGGGCAGCGAACTTGCACCGGGTCAGATATATGACTCAAATCGTTATACGATTCAGGGCCTTTTAAGCCGCGCAAATATTGAATGGATAGATCTTGGTGTAATTGAAGATGATCCTGAAGCGATCAGACAAGCTTTCCGTCACGCCGCATCCTGCGCCGATATGGTATTAACCTCAGGTGGGGTCTCAGTGGGTGATGCCGACTACACTAAGCAGATTTTGGATGAAGAGGGTGAGATCACCTTCTGGAAACTGGCCATCAAACCCGGTAAGCCTTTCGCCTTCGGCCACTTAGGCAAGGCGATATTCTGCGGTCTACCAGGAAACCCCGTCTCCTCTATGGTCACCTTCTATAAATTAGTGTGGCCACTACTGCAGAAGATGCAGGGGTTACCACAAACTAAACCATTAACCCTTAAGGCTAAGCTAAATGGTGAGCTGCGTAAGTTTCCGGGACGTGTTGAGTATCAAAGAGGAGTATTAAGCCATAACGACCAAGGCGAAGCCGAAGTCACCATCACAGGGGGACAGGGCTCAGGTATGCTGACCTCAATGAGTTTAGCTAACTGTTTCGTTATCTTAGCCCAGGAACAGGGCAACACAGCAGACGGTACCTTAGTGACCGTAGAGCCTTTTAATTCAGTACTTTGCTAATCTATCCCCCAGGAAACAGTGATGAGTTCAACCACAGATATCGATGAGATTTTATCCGACAGTGAAATTCTCAGATACAGCCGCCATATCTCCATCAAGGCGATGGACTTTGAGGGGCAGGAAAAGTTAAAACTCGCCAAAGTCTTAGTGATCGGCGCCGGCGGACTAGGGTGTGCGTCGACACAATACCTCGCCGTTGCAGGTATTGGCTCCATGACCTTAGTTGACTTCGATACTGTTGAATTATCAAACCTGCAACGTCAGGTGTTACATCAAGATAAAAATATCGGCCAGCCTAAAGTCGAATCAGCTAAAGAAACACTTAGCGAGCTTAACCCACACCTTCAGATAGAGACCATCAACGCTGTACTTGATGATCATGAGTTCGATGCCTTAATTACTCAACATACTTTGGTGATGGACTGTACCGATAATGTTGCGGTGCGAGAGCAACTCAATAAAAGCTGCTTTGCTCACAAGGTACCACTGATCTCTGCCGCAGCGATCCGCATGGAGGGCACAGTGACAGTATTTGATTATCAAGGTGAAACGCCTTGTTACCACTGTTTCAGCAAGCTATTTGGTGAGCAACACCTCACCTGCGTCGAATCTGGAATACTAGCCCCAGTCGTCGGTATGATTGGCTGTCTGCAGGCAGTGGAAGCGATAAAGGTGATAAGTGGTATAGGTAAACCGCTTATTGGCAGAATATTGATGATCGATGCCATGACCATGGAGTTTCGTGAGATGAAATTAAGCAAACAGGCTAGCTGCAAGGTGTGCGGCTCATAGCTACAAGCTAAGTAGTTAATCTTTTAAGTGACTAATCTTTTAAGTGACTAGTCTTTAATGATGATATAGCAGTGAAACTCCCCATCACTGCATCTCTTAGTCTCAACATCTGATAAAGTATTTTATCTAACAGGAACCCTTTTATCTGATTCAGCCGTTATTAATCTCAAACCTCATTAATAACGCTACTCTTTCTGGAGAATCGACGGATATGATTAAAATCACCTCTCTGGCTTTAGTGATCACGGCAACCGTGGCACTTACAGCATGTAACCCAAACGAACAAACCTCCACCAAGGCTGATATAGAGCAAGCACCTTCAGCCGTTTCAATGGCAAATCCAGCTTCTGAGTACTGTGTTTCACTGGGTGGGAAACTAGAGATTAACAATGAAGCTGAAGGACAAGTTGGGATCTGCCACCTTCCTAGCGGTGAGAAGATAGAGGAGTGGACCCTCTACCGAAAAGCCAATAAACAAGAGGTTACAACCGCCATTGATATGGCCAATCCAGCCTCTACATATTGTGAGTCTCTACAGGGTAAACTTGCACTAGATACCGGTGTCTGTACCCTACCAAGCGGTGAAGCGTTAGATCAGTGGGATCTGTTCAGGCGCGATCATAAGCAGACAAAACCTGCTATGGGCATGGCCAATCCAGCCTCTACATATTGTGAGTCTCTGCAGGGTAAGCTTGCACTAGATACTGGTGTCTGTACTTTGCCGAGCGGTGAAGCGTTAGATCAGTGGGATCTGTTCAGGCGCGATCATAAGCAGACTAAGCCCGCTATCGGTATGGCTAACCCAGCTGCTAAGTATTGTGGGTCTCTGCAGGGTAAGCTGGCACTGGAAACCGGTGTCTGTACTTTACCAAGCGGTGAAGCGTTAGATCAGTGGGATCTGTTCAGACGCGATCATAAACAAACTGATCCCGTTAAAGAGCTGCTACCGATAACTCAATGATACCCACCAATATCATACTTATCAGCGAGCCAAGCACTTAAGGAGTATTAAACCTCCGCCACGGTTTACGTTTGAGAAAATATCACAGAATCTAGAGGGCTCGAACCCAGTGTTTGAGCTCACTTTAGACAGTCAGCACCATCAAGAGCAAAGCTATATGGTTAAAGCAAAGTTCTCGCCTCTCTAGCTGCCTATATCTCTGGCTTCGGCCATCAACAGTCCTTTCTCAACCCAAAGGTTAACGCTTATTCCCTTAACTTCGATATACAAGGGCTTCTCCCCTTTATCCACGTCCGGTAACACGCCATAGATCTGGGGATCATAGCCCACCTCATACAGAGTAACCTTCTTACCTGCAGCGGTTTGATATCTGATCTGAGCAGCCGTCACCCCTTGGATCGAACAGTAACGCCCACCTAACATGCTATTATTCTGCTGACTAAAAATTGATGAATTAACAATAGAAAAATCCAGTTGGGTAAAATAGTCCCGTAGCGGAGGAAGCTGCTCTGTTTTTAACTCTAAAGGCTTCATCTTAATATGATTCATCGCCACTTCATTGGCTATCAGGCCAATCTTTGATGGCTGCTGAAGGTAGAGATTCAAACTCATCATCAATAGCATCACCACACTTGCAGTAATCGCCATATAAACACTAGTGCGACGAGAAACCCCTAAAGCAGTATTACTCTCTTTAGGCCTTGCCTCCTCGGTATAACCACCAAGCAGGTTTTCGAATCTATCTAACTGCTCACTATCCAGCTCTTTCTGTTCGATATACTCTTTCGCAGAGGTTTTAAATAGGGAGTCTCTTGTCACATATTTTTTATTCATACTCTGACTCCGGAACGCTTACTGGGTCTGCTCTGGGAAATATCAGCCACTTTCTGCTTAATACGGTGTAGTCTAGACAGAATCGTTCCTCTGGGCTGCATCAACTCTTGTGATATCTGTGATGCAGTATAGCCATCGACAGCCCAAAGATAGAGCACTTCACGCTCGGCAGTATTCAGTCGTTCGAACACATGCTCGATCAGATTATGCTGTATCTCTAGCTCCTCAATGCAGGTCTCATCAAGCAAAATAGGCGCACTCTCTTCGATAGACTCGAATGCGATGGCATTATTTCGGCGGCAGTCATCGACAAATTGATTACGGATAATTTTGCGTATATAAGCATGGGAATACTCTACCGATTGACCACGGCGGATCCATTTTTCCAGTGAGGTTTGTAGCAGGTCTTCAGCACTTCGTTGCTCAGCAGTCAGACAAAAACAGTAACGAAATAGCCCCTGTAACTGCTCGCGGCTCAACATATCAAGCCCCCTCCAGATGAAAACCGCATACCCAACCTTGGGTGATCCCACTATTGAGTGCACTCATATCAACGCCGGATTCATTAATCTGGCCTAAGGTTCGTGACTGTTGAATATCTCCAAGCACACGATATAACTCAGAGGAGATACGCTGAACTTTAGGCTTAAATGGTTCGCGGTAAATAGCGAAAAAATAGTGTTTCTGAGGGGAGCGGATCTTTATCTCATCTTGTTCTTGCTGATATTTAAGCCAGATTTCATAAAGAGGGAATGGGGAGCTAAGTAGATGAACATCTGGACGCAGCAACATAATCAACGAAGCCTGCTGCAACTCAGTGAGTGAGGAGATATCAGACAAAGGCTGACAAGCTAACTTATCGGCGGCGTAATAACTTAACTGTATCAACCACTCAAGTTTTGCTAGATCAGCAAGGTACTCTAAACCTTCAAACTCCAAGCGTCTGGCTATAGTATCGGTGAGCAGCTCAGGAAAATGTTCACCATAAAGATTCAAGTTACTCAACTTCAACGGTTGTAGAACTTGATAACGCTGGGCCAGTTGCTCAAAACACACTTCACCCAATACCTGCTTACAGATAGGAAAGCTAATGCCTAAAGCGGCCGCTAACGCCTGCTTACTGTTATTTCGATATACAGATAAACGCTCAGCCTCTCTGCTGTTAACCAAGGAGAGTAACGCCTCATCGGCTCTTGATTTACTAAGAGCACAGACAAATGCTTCCTGCCACTCAGCTAAACGCATAACTTCCCCTAAAAGCTGCAGCGGCTTGAGTCACAGGTTTAGCTGATGCGAGAATGCTAGCGGCAATCTCCCTCTCTTGTAGTAGACGGGCCAAAGGAGGAAGATCGTTATCCCACTCAATCATACTAGGGATGGCACCATTTTTTTCGATAAACTGCTCAAATGCCTGCCACACCTTTTGATCCACAGCATGGTTATGAGCATCAAGCAGGAAGTCTTCTTTCTCATGGAATCCGGCTAAATGTATCTGCTTAACCCGCTCCACTGGGATCACATCCATAAATGTCTGCATCTCCTGATCCAGATTCTTAGCTGTCACATAGGCATTGTTAATATCCAGCAACAGGTAACAGTCTGCTTTGTCGGCAACGGCGGCGATAAACTCCCCCTCTGTCATCTCATTAAATTGGCAACTTAGATAGGTAGACACGTTTTCCAACAGAATTCTTTCACCCATAAACTCCTGCACCTGCATAATACGTTGACTTAGATGATCAACGGCCTCTTCGGTATAGGGCAATGGCAACAGATCCGGCACTTTAAAATCGTTATTGCCAGAGAAACTGGCGTGTTCGGAATACCAGATGGCTCCGGTCTCCCGCTTCAGTGCCTTAACCTGCTTTAGATAATCTAAATCTAGAGGAGATAGCCCTCCCAAGGAGAGCCCCACACTATGGAGCACTATGGGGTAACGCTCACAGACCTCCTGTAGCATTCGTTTATTCAATCCCCCCTCGACAAGCCAGTTATCCACCAAGACCTCAAACCAGGGAATACCTGTCTGCCCTGCTGCTAAAATCTCCTGCACATGAGGGAGTCGCAGGCCAATGCCTGCGCCCACTAAGTGATTATCTGACATTAAGACTTTGCCGGTTTAACAGCTTTAACCTCACCACCAGTTATCTTGTCGCAGGTTCCAGCAGGAACATAAACCCACTCATGGGCAAGATTGTCCTCTTTGGCTTGTCCTGCACAGCCATGACTGCCATCGAGCGCACCACAATCATTAGCTCCCGCCTTAGCAATACCTGCACATTTTTCCCATTCAGTCGGTTGATCTGGTACCGCATTAGCACTCACAGAAAGACCTGCCGCTAATATTCCCGCAACTGTTAACCCAAGCGCTTTATTTGAAGTTTTCATCAAGTTCTATCCTTTATAAAAAAGTGAAGTGTCATCTCTATAACGAATAGCAGGTATGTTTGATTGCATTATCTGAATATATTTTTTGCTAATACTAAATTAGTGAGCAAAGGAGAAGCTTAAGAGAGGAGGAAAACGAAGAGGATGCAAAAGGTAGCTTGGGTATATAAGCTCTTGGCTCCTCCTGCTGATAAGGAGGAGCCACGAGATGACTTAGCCGATAAAGCTGAGGTAGCCTTTCAAAATAATGGCATTGACGATATCGATAAAGAAAGCCCCCACAATAGGCACCACCATAAAGGCTTGAGGCGAAGGGCCAGTTCTGGAGACGAGCGCGCCCATGTTCATCACCGCTGTAGGCGTTGCTCCCATACCGAAGCCACAGTGGCCTCCGACCATCACAGCAGCATCATAGTTACTTCCCATAAATCTAAAGGTAATGAAGTAAGCAAACAGCGCTAGCGTCAGTGTTTGCACCAACAAGATAGCGAGCAGAGGCAGGGCAAGATCGAATATCTCCCACAGCTTAAGATTCATCAAGGCCATGGACAAAAACAGTGACAAAGAGACTGTACCCAATACATCAACACTCTCACTCTTGATCTTATAGCCATGGGAAAGCTCTGTAATATTCGCAATCACCACACCGAGAAAAAGTGCATAGACAAATTCAGGCATCTTCAGCCAACTGATATCCAGATAGGAGATAAGCGTTCCTATCCATTTGGCTCCTGCGACACATAACAGAAGAATAAACAGCACCTCAAGAATACTCTTAGCCGTAACCCTATCCTCCTCCAGTTGATCATAGGTTACCAATTCAGGATGATCTTTATGGTGGTTGCCCCCCACCCCATATGAGGAGACTAAGTTATTCTTATTGATTAACCTCTGGGCTACTGGCCCACCGATGATTCCCCCCATAACCAAACCAAATGTTGCAGCGGCCATGGCAAACTCAAGCGTATTGACGCCATAGTCTTCATAGAAGGTTTGCGCCCAAGCCGCCCCTGTTCCATGACCTCCGGAGAGTGTGATGGAGCCGGCAATCAGCCCCATAAAAGGCTCTAGACCTAACGCCGTTGCCATGCTGACCCCCACGGCATTTTGAACAAGAATAAACAGAGAGGTGACCCCCAAAAACATAAACACCTTAGTGCCGCCTTTGAGAAGCAACTTATAGCTGGCAGCAAGACCCACAGTGCTGAAAAACATCAACATCAAGGTGTTCTGCATCGAGAGGGTAAAGCGAATAGAGATCTGATTGAAGTGCAGTATAGTGATCACTGCGGCGACGATAAGACCGCCGACAATAGGCTCTGGGATATTATATTTTTTAAATAACGGCACGTGACGATTAATCGTATGCCCGATAAACAGAACCAAAATCGCCACTAAAAACGACTCAAGTTCACCAATTGAATAAACAGTACTCATAAAACTCCTAATACCAACAAAATCGACGATCGATACTAAAGCCTTTCACCTGGTCATTCAGAGGTAGGGTCATTGTGATGCCCTTTTCACCTGTGACGAAACAGTCGAACATTCTGCCACAAGAGTTGAGATTTACGACTAATCTAATTTCGTATAAACGACTGATTTACGATGATTAAGATAGAGGTCACACTCTTGAGGGCTCACAGTTTGATCAAACAGAGGTTTTATCACTACAAATACACTCAATTGGCTAAATTTCACGCTCAACAAGCATAACAAAACCAGCTCTAAAGTAGAGCTGGCTTAATTAAATAAGCAAAATAGGCAGGTTTAGCCAATAAAACTGAGGTAACCCTGCAAGATAATGGCGTTAACGATATCGATAAAGAAGGCGCCCACAATTGGCACAACCATAAAGGCCTGAGGCGATGGGCCCGTCCTCGAAACAAGTGCTCCCATGTTCATCACAGCCGTAGGTGTAGCCCCCATACCAAAACCACAGTGGCCACCCGCCATCACAGCGGCATCATAGTTTCTACCCATTAACCTAAAGGTGATGAAGTAAGCGAACAACGCTAAGGTTACTGTTTGCACCAACAAAATAGCCAATAGAGGCAGTGCAAGGTCAAATATCTCCCACAGCTTTAAATTCATCAAAGCCATGGCTAAAAACAGCGACAAAGAGACAGTACCGAGTACATCGACACTCTCACTCTTTATTTTATAACCATGGGACAGCTCAGTAATATTGGTGATCACCACCCCGATAAACAGGGCATAGACAAATTCAGGCATCTTTAGCCAGCTAATGCCCGAGCTAGAGATAAGCGTCGCAACCCATTTAGCACCAGATACACACAGAAGCAGAATAAACATCACCTCCAAAATGCTTTTGGCTGTCACCCTATCCTCTTCCAACTGATCATAGGTCACTAGATCTGGATGATCTTTATGGTGATTACCACCGACACCGTAAGAGGAGACCAAATTATTCTTATTGATCAACCTTTGAGCGACTGGACCACCGATGATCCCGCCCATCACTAAGCCAAAGGTTGCCGCCGCCATTGCGAACTCTAAGGTATTGATCCCATAGTTCTCCTGGAAGGTATGCGCCCAAGCAACTCCAGTTCCATGGCCACCGGACAACGTAATAGAACCGGCAATCAGCCCCATTAAAGGCTCTAAACCCAACGCGGTCGCCATACTGACACCGACAGCATTCTGAATAAGAATAAACAGAGACGCGATCCCTAGAAATAGAAAAACCTTAGAGCCACCTTTAAGCAACAACTTATAGTTTGCGGCCAAACCTACGGTACTGAAAAACATCAACATTAATGTTTTCTGCATCGAAAGAGTAAACGCGAGGGTAATATTGTTGAAATGCAAAATGGTGATAATAGCCGCGACAATCAAACCACCAACGATGGGCTCAGGAATATTATACTTTCTGAAAAAAGGCACATGACGATTAATAGAGTGCCCAATAAAGAGCACTAAAATTGCGACTAAAAACGACTCAAGCTCGCCAATTGAATAAACTGTGTTCATGAAACTCCTATTTGAAGCTCTGCAGTTTTACTCCCTTCTATCAATCCCAACGCGGGCTCGATAAATAGATAAGTAAAATGCCGTTCTCCATTCGGTCATACTGAATACAAAAAATATACTCAGCACATAAGATGAGACAGCAGCACAAGGTGCTATAACTACTCGTTTTACGACATTGAATTTATTTGAGGAGAGGGGCGCTATATCTCAAATTGTGAGACCATCTTTCTCGGCCTCCGCGATACGTGCACGTTCAGCTTTAGAGATATATTTAGGTTTATTACTCGAATGAAGTTTGGCATTAGCTTTTTTAGCCTTACCCTTCAATGTTTCATTGATCTTCTTCTTTCTATTCATCTCTAACCCACTCTATTTGATTTTTACTCAATCCATCAGGATAGAGGTAAAGGCCGCGCATTATAGCGCATTTCACTGCCAGAATCGAAATTCAACCGAGTTCAAAGCCAATATAGACTCAATTTAACATGGAAAAACATGAGGCTAATTCTAGAGAAAGTTAATTAACTATTTAAAAAAATTGAAAAATATCCCTTAGATAATTAAGGGCAAAGTGATGCTTATCCCTGCAAAAAAAACCGCCACAGCAAGACTGAAACAAAGGCGCAAAAAAGACTTGTTTAACCTTACAATTCAAACAGGTAGCCAACAAAACAAAAACGCAGCCAGTTGGCTGCGTTTTTGTGTCTAAATAACTTAATTACCTATTGGTCTATAAGTTACTTAGTCACAACCCAAAGCGCATGTAGCAAACCTGGGATGAAGAATAATAGACATAGGATGATATTGATCAAAAGATCTTTACCCACACCTGATTTTAAAAATACAGCCACAGGTGGTAACAAGATGGCGATCACAACAAGTAACAGCTTATTGGTGTCCATTAACTAACTCCTTTAATAATTATTTCTGTTTAGGCCAATCTAACTTCTCAGGCTCTGACCACATTTGCAACTGCTTTATTGTATTAAGGGCAGTAAAACTCACTCCCTCACTAGGGTAATTGATGTATTGATACTCTTTACCGCTAAAAATAAAGTGCAAACTAAAGGCGTGCAAGTAGCCTCTGTCCGACTCCTCACCACCATAAAGTGTATCACCTAAAATAGGCACACCTATACTCGCAAGTGCAACTCTTAACTGGTGAGTCTTGCCACTTAACGGCTTTAGCAGATACAGACGTAGCCCCTCTGCCACCGACTGAGAGAAGAACTGCGTTTTAGCCGGATTATCCATAGTTCTCATCAATTTATACATGCTACGGCGAGACTTAGCCATATCACCAATAATCGAGCCTTGCTTCTTCTTTGGCTTTCCTTTCGCTAAAGCTAGATAATACTTCTGTACTCTATGCTCAGTAAACAAACGGGTAAACTCAGCAGCTGCTTGACTCGACTTAGCAAACAACAAAAGCCCCGACGTCAAGGTATCTAGTCTATGCACAGAAAAGAGTTTAACCCCTAAATCTTGCTCAAGCTTCGCCATCACACCAGCACTACCATCTTGACTATGAAAATGAACATTATGGGACTTAGCGATCACGATAAAATCGGTTTCATCGGCAACTATCTGGTACATCTATCTCTCATTAATTTCCAACTTTCAGTTAAAAAGTGATACTAACAATCAAGCCAGGCTCGTTATCCATCAGCTTAACTTGCGCATTGTGGCGAGCAAAAATTGCCTTCACCAAAGATAAGCCTAAGCCTGTACCCTGGTTATGACGACTGGGATCTAATCTCACCAAACGCTCGAACACTCGCTCCTTCTCACTATCTGGGATACCAGGGCCATTATCACGGATCTGGATCTCACTTCCCTGCTGAACAATCTCAATTTGAGCACCTTCGCCAGCATACTTAATCGCATTATCGACCAGATTAAATAGTGCCTGAAACAACAGAAACTTGTCCCCAGTCATCTCAACATCATCAGAAGTGGTTAAGCTCAATGTCTGCTCATTACTCTCCGCCATCACCTCAGCCATCTCATAGAGATCTTCACACAAAACCTTAAGATTAAAGTCCTGCAACTCCAATGTTTGTTGCCCCTCTTCGATACGGGTCAATGAGAGCATGGCATCAAACGTGGCTAAACAGTGATCTAACTTCTCAGTCAAAATGGCGCACGCTTCTGGTAATTCTTGCGCAGTTTTATCTGGCAACTGCTCTAAGCCTATTCTTAGATGTGATAATGGGGTTCGTAAATCGTGGGCAATATTATCGGTCGCTCCTCGAACAGCCAGCAAGTTATTCTCTAAGGTATCGAGCACCCGATTAAACTTACCCGCCAACATATCAAACTCATCTTGACGCCAACTCACCGGCAGGCGCGTGGAGTATTCCCCCTTCTCAATCAAACGACTCAGACGGTTGTACTGCACTAAACGGCGTAATATCGCTTTAGAGAATAGATAACCTAGGGCTAGTGTAAGTACGATAGTCAGCATCAATGCAGTGATCGCGGCGTTCACGAAGCGATCAATCAAGGTCGCAAGCTGATCCGTTCGGGTAGCAATAAGCACTGGGCCATAACGGGTCATCACTAAACCACCCGTTAAAATATGCAGTTTATCGGGGCCCGCTGTTAAGATGGGGAACTCTCGGGTTTTGGGCAGCATGGGCATATCATCGGGGATCAAACTTAACGCTCCCACGAGATCTAACGAGCTACGCCACACGACCAAAGCAGTTTTAGGATCGGCAGCCTTAACCTGCACAGCAAAGCTGCGCTTATCTAAGGTCAGCGCCATCTGTTGATAACGCGCCTTCTCTGCTGCCAAATGTTGATTGGTTTGTAGCTCTTGTTCATTCATCAGCTGACGATACATGCCAAGCAGTAAGGTACCTATGATGAGCGTAACAAGAGCCGAAAAGATAATAGTAATGCGCCAAGCACTACTCTGGTAGGGCTTAATTCCCTTGACGGAGACGATAGCCAGCACCCCTGACTGTTTCAATCAACTCGCCAAAACCTAGCTCTTCGAATTTACGTCTAAGTTTTGCAATATGAACATCAATCACATTAGTACGAGGATCGAAGTGGTAATCCCACACAGCTTCAAACAGCAAGGTACGGCTAATCACTTGATTCGGGTGTTCCATCAAATACTTTAATAACTGAAACTCTTTTGGCTGCAGCATCAACTCGTTCCCATCTAAGGTCACTTTGCGAGTCAACAGCTCCATCACCAGATTACCTACGGTTAATCCAGTTTCGGCTGGTTGTGATAAACCACGCTGCATCAATTTTTCGGCTCTAACCAATAGCTCAGAAAAAGCAAAAGGCTTAGTCATATAATCATCGCCACCAGCGCGCAGGCCTTTTACCCGCTCATCCACATGGCTTAAAGCCGACAAGATCAATACCGGAGTCTGGCTCCCTGTGGCTCTCAATGCCGCCAACAGCTTAAGACCATCGAGCTGTGGCAGCATACGGTCAAGCAAGATCAGATCATACTTCATGCTTGTAGCAAGCAGTAACCCCTGGTGACCATCTGAAGCCGTCTCAATATTGTGACCCTGTTCGGTAAATCCTTTAACCACATATTCGATAGTGGTTGCGTCATCTTCTACGAGTAATATCTTCATATGCTAATTTAATCCCAGGTTAGCAGCGGCAATGGGCGTTGATTTTGAATATCGAAGGCCAGCCTGTGCTTGCCAGTTTCGTCGATAAGTTTAATCTCAAGGTAACTGATCCCAAGATCATGATCGATTTGGGCTTCTAAGATATGACCATGACGACCGTCCATCGCCTTGTGGACTAAGGAGTAGAAACTCTGTCCGATATCTTCCATCAGGTTAACAGCCTTAAGACCGTCTTTATCATCAGCCTCTAAGGTTTCCACCTTTTGGTTGATTAGGTGACCGTCTTTAGCTTTAAATTCAAACTCGGTGATCGTCTCTCTTTGGGTATCGATAATCGACACCTCGTAGATCAACTCACCGTTCTCAACATCGATCTCAAATTCACAGATAACACCTGAGTATTGCTTCTCGATTTTGAGCATAAGGGACTGAGGAGAGAGGTTTTGTCGATCTGACAGCAGCTCTAGTACCGATTTTTCAGCCCAAGTTGGTGCTGAAAAACCTACACTTGAAAAAAGCACTAAACCCACTAACCAACGCGCCATGGATCCTCCCTTAATCATCACTATAACCTTCATCTTATCTCAATCGAAAAAAGCCGTCACCACGAAGCGGCTCTACCAAGGATTTTACTCACTTTACCCACATTATTGAAGATAAAGGATTTATATTTATCTGACCAGTACGCAATCTATACTAATGCATAGCTTCGTATTATTGAGCCACTAGCTTTAAGCTATCGATCTCAATCTCAATACCTTGCCACTCATCATCAACTTCGCCTTTAAGAGTCACTTTAGTATCACTGTTGACCTCGATATTACGCCAAAGTGCATTATCTATTTCCACTTCAACATCACCAGACTGATCGCGGAAAAGGTACTTCTCATCACCTAAGCTCTTAACTAGGTATCCAGTCAACTCAACAGGGGTATCATCGGTCGCGTGACTTGCATCTTTCGCACTCTTAACTAAGGTTTCGACGCCAGGGCCATTGTATGCAGCGAATGCTGGCAGAGTTAATACGCATGATAAAATAATTGAACCAGCTAATGCTTTAGACATCTTATTTCTCCTTTAGAAATTAACAGATATCTTAAAGGGTCGACCATATTGTAGAGATGGAATAAAGATTAACCTTTGATCATTAATTGTTACTTCTATCGCACTGCTCTTAAGGTTCTAAAATATGGATCAGCTCAGACTTAAACGCGACCTCTGTCACCACACCAACCACTAAGCCAATTTTATTAGAGTAATGCAGAGGAACCTCAGCATGTAACTGATGTTTAACCCCTTTAACACTGGCAATCAAGCGAACTGTCTCTCCCATGGTTAACATGGAATCTATAGTGATCTCTAGCTTATTAAAGCTGCGACAAAGACGCCCCTGCTTAATAGAGTTAAAACGTATCCCCTGATTAGGGATAACCCAACGCACTTTGGCGCCGACCTCTAAGCTATCAAAATAAGTACTAGCTATCAGATGCTCACCAAACTTCAACCAAGTGATCTGACGCTCCTCCTCTTGGGCGATAACGTAAGCATCGAAGATATTTCTCAGACCCATCTGTTTCGCCACAGCTTCGGTGCGCGGCCTAGTCAGCACTTCATGGGGGATCCCCTGCTGAAGCATCTTACCTTGGCTAATTAAGATCATATTATCGGCGAGCAGTAGTGCTTCATTGAGATCGTGAGTCACCATGATCACAGGAATAGAGAGCTGAGATTTAAGGCGAGCAAGCTCTAGATAGAGACGCTCACGGGTCTCCCTATCCACCGCAGAAAATGGCTCATCAAGTAGCAAGACTGAGGGTTCACGAGCTAGAGCTCTAGCCAGAGCCACCCTCTGTCTCTGGCCACCTGAAAGATTAGCGGGCAAGCGGTCGGGCAAACCATGAAGATTAACTCGCTCTAGCCACTCTTTCGCTCTGGGCTCACGCTCAGCTTTCGGAATATGATCAAGTGCAGCAACAACATTACCTAAGGCGGTCAGATTGGGAAATAGACCGAAATGTTGTGGCACATAGCCTAGGTGACGCTGCTGAGGCGTAAGATGAATTTTATCTCCATCGTTAAACCAATCCCTGTCACCATAGCGGATCACACCAGATTCTGGATGATTCAAACCGGCAATCATACGCAGTAGCGTTGATTTACCGCCACCGGAAGGGCCAACCACAGCCAGTACTTCACCCGCCTTACAGACAAACTCGGCATCTAGACGGATCTGTTTATCTTGTTTGATCTGACAATAGAGATCACCGACGTCTTGAGGCATGTCCTGCTCCCATACGTCTAGACAGACTGGTTGTAAATGCCAGTACCGTAACCGCAAAAATAAGTAATACCAATGACATCTGCCCTGCGCTGGCAAAATCGAAGGCCTGTACACTGTCATAGATGGAGATTGCTATGGTCTTGGTCTCTCCCGCAATATTACCGCCCATCATCAAAACCACACCAAACTCACCTAATACATGGGAGAAGCAGAGTACCAAAGCGGTTAACACGCCTGGCCACACCATAGGCAGCTCAATTTTAAAAAGCACCTTGAGCCGGCTCATGCCGCAACAGGCTGCTGCGTCACAAACATCTTCGGGTACAGCTTCAAATGAGCGCTGAATAGGCTGAATGGCAAAGGGGATATTCACCAAAATAGAGGCGATAACTAGGCCAGAGAAGTTAAATACCAACTGGTGACCAAACAGACTCTCTAGCGTCTGACCAAGCCAAGATTGGCTTCCCAGCCCTACTAAAAGGTAATAACCAATCACAGTCGGTGGCAGCACTAAAGGCACCATGATCAGCGCTTCAACCCAAGATTTACCTCTGAATTGTCGATAGGCTAGAAAGCGGCTCACAAAAATAGCAAAAGGGATCAAGATAAGCACAGTAACGCTACTGAGCTTGACCGATAGAAGTAGGGCTTGCCAATCCATCAACTATTCACCTTTGGCAACACCTGGAGGTAAGCCAAAGCCAAAATCACTGAAAACTTGGCGCGCTTTGTCGGTTTGCAGGTATTGATAGAAGGCCTTCGCTGTTGATCCAGCACTGTTTAGCAGCACCATACGTTGATAGATAGGTTCATGCAGTGACTCTGGCAGAGCCTTATAGCGTCCCAACTTCTGAAATTGTGGCGCTATTGCGAGCGAAAGCGCGATAATACCGCCCTGAGTCGAGCCGCTCACGGCAAACTGTGCAGCTTGCGATACATTCTCGCCGTAGATAAGAGCAGGGGTAATAGACTCCCAAAGACCAAACCCTTTTAGCAAGAAGCGAGCCCGCTCTCCATAGGGAGCATGATCTGGATTTGCAATAGCAAAACGTTTTAGCTCACCGCTATCGATTAAGCGCTTTAATCCTTTTAACTCAGGATCTAACTGAAGTGGAGAGTTTTTTGGCGCAGCTATCGCGAGTCTGCCAACAGCATAAAGTACGCCATCATCGAGCGTTCCGCCAGACTTAGCCAACTGCTCAATATATCTCTCATCCGCCGACAGAAACATCTGAAAAGGAGCGCCATGTTTTATCTGAGCAACAAAGTTACCCGATGATCCGTAAGAGAGACGCACCTTAAGACCTGTGTCTTGGGTAAACGCAGAAGACAGCTCATCGAGGGCAAACTTAATATTTGATGCAGCAGCAATAGCAGGTACATCCGCCGCTTTTGCCTGCATCACACTAAGCCCAAAAACTAAGATTATGCTAGCTAATGCCAGCCCTAATCCCCTCTTCAATCGAATCATGCTCATCCCTTAATTAGATGCTGTTAGGATCTGTCCCACATCTTGGCAGCTTGCTCATCGGCATCTTTAGCTTCAACCCAGCTCTTTCCCGTTTCGCCAGCTTCAAGCTTCCAAAATGGTGCCTTGGTTTTGAGGAAATCTATCAAAAACTCACAAGCAGCAAAAGCAGCTTTACGATGAGCACTAGTCACGCCGATAAATACAATCTGCTCCCCTAGGGACATAGTGCCAACACGGTGAATAATCGTCACCTTGTTAAGGGGCCAGCGCTCACGGGCTTCAGTAGCAATTTGGTTCAATACCGACTCAGTCATCCCTGGGTAATGCTCAAGGGTCAGATCTGTCACCGCACTGCCATCGTTAAAGTCTCTAACTTTGCCGACAAAGGTAACCACAGCACCATCACTATTATCATCAGCTATCAGTGCATACTCCTCAGGAACACTAAAATCCTGAGTTTGGACTCGCACCTTACTTACATTAGCGGACATGATTAACCTCCGGTTACCGGTGGGAAAAAGGCGACTTCATCACCATCTTGCACCTGAGTATCCCAACCACTGATGGTTTGATTGACGGCCACAAGCAGTTTATCTGAAGCTAATACCTTACCCCACTTCTCATCTTTTGATGCAAGCACAGCACGAAGCGTTTCAGCACTGTTTATCTCAGCGGTGGCTTCAACTTGAATAGCACTCTCACCTAACAGCTCTCTTACTTGAGCAAAAAACAAAACATTAATCATATTTTTATACCTTGAAATGACCAGACTTACCGCCACGTTTCTCTAACAGACGCGTCTGTGAGATCACCATATCTTTCTGCACTGCCTTGCACATGTCATAGATGGTTAACGCTGCAACAGAGGCTGCCGTCAACGCTTCCATCTCGACGCCGGTTTTACCTGACAGTTTACATAAACTCGTGATACGCACTCGGCTATGCTCAGGCTGGGCTTCAAGCTCAACTTCAACCTTAGTCAGCATCAGAGGATGACAAAGAGGAATGAGATCTGAGGTTTTCTTTGCAGCCTGTATGCCGGCAATACGCGCCGTTGCGAACACATCACCCTTATGGTGACTGCCACTCATGATCATCTCTAATGTTGCTGGAGCCATCTCGATAAAAGCTTCTGCGCGTGCTTCTCTTTCAGTTACCGCTTTCTCAGTTACATCCACCATATGGGCATTGCCATCGGCGTTAATATGGGTGAACTCATTACTCATTACATAAAACCTTAATCTGTTTCAGCTGTGACTTTACGATTGATTTTTTTACTTAATATTACTCAGCAGGCTTTTTTACATGCATCACAAAATTACACGGTCTGTGTCTGGCATCCAACTGCTCTTTGAGGATCTTTGTCCAGCCGGTTCTGCAGGCACCTGTAGATCCCGGCAGGCAGAAAATAGCCGTTTGATTAGCAAATCCACCCAGTGCTCTAGACTGTACCGTCGAGGTACCTAGCTCAGTAAATGTGATATGCCTAAATAGCTCACCAAAACCCTCAATCTCTCTATCAAACAGAGGCTTAACGGCTTCTGGTGTATTGTCTCGCTCAGTAAATCCTGTACCACCAGTGGTGATAACCACCTGCACCTCGTTGGACGCTATCCATTGAGACAGCTGTGAGCGGATCGCATATTTATCATCTTTGATCAGTTTACGATCAACAAGCTTATGCCCAGCCTCTATTAAGTTATCTTCGAGAAACTGTCCAGAGGTGTCTTGGGTCAAGTCTCTGCTATCAGAAAGAGTGAGTACCGCAATATTCAAAGGGATAAACTGGCTAGTAGTGCAATGGCCCATAGTAACTCTCTGTTTAATTATGTTTCGAAGAAGGCTGAGAAATTATACCCATGACAGTTAGCAAAATAGTTGCACTAGGTCATGGGATTAACTTTATAAACATGAATTTAGCCACCGATAGAAGCTAAATGCTGTGTCACACCTGTAATACCGTCGTGGAGGAAGTGTGTCTCTTTTTTCTGAGCAAGCTGGCCATGAAGCCGCTTAATCAGTTCAGGTCTGTGAGACTCATCTTGCAACAGATCTCTAAGATCGACACCGTTTTCGGTAAACAGACACAGATGTAACTTACCATTCGCCGATACACGTAACCGATTACAGCTGGCACAGAAGTGTTTGTCATAGGGCATGATTAAACCGATACGCCCTTTATGATCATCGCGACTAAAGTTTTGCGCAGGACCATCATCGACCGCAGATTGATCTAAACCCCAGCCATCGGCAAGCAACTGAGATTTAATATCCGCACCGGCAAGATGGTGTGCTTGGAAATAATCACGCCCAAGTCCCGTCTCCATCAACTCGATAAAGCGCAGATCTATGGGAGTATTTTTAATCCAGTGCAGAAAGCGGGGCAGATCTTTATCGTTCAAGCCTTTCAGCAGAACCGCATTGATCTTTACCCGTTCAAATCCGGCGTCTAGAGCAGCGTCTATACCACGCATCACCTCATCGAACTTATTCTCGCCTGTGATCTGATAAAACATCTTAGGATCTAGACTGTCGACCGACACATTGATGCGCCTTAAGCCTGCGTCGTACCACTCTTTAGCATGCTTCTCTAAACGGTAACCGTTTGTCGTTGTCGCGATGGTTTTAATCTTATCGTTATCAGCAACCGCACGAATAATATCGGTAAAGTCTTTACGCAGCGTCGGTTCGCCGCCAGTGATACGAATTTTTTGAGTACCGACTTCAGCAAAAGCTGCGACTAAGTTTTCAATCTCGCTAAGCGCCAAAAACTTAGAACGACCATTAGGTCGATAGCCATCGGGGAGGCAGTAAGTACATTTGAAATTACACACATCAGTGACTGACATGCGCAGATAGTGAAACCTTCGACCAAAATTGTCTTGTAGTTGAGACATGATCACCTTTCCAAGTAAGGGGAGGTGAGAGAATTTCTTATCACACCCCGGTGGCGATATTGCCACGGCTTAGCGTCCATATCTGTTGACGTAGGACAAAAAGCTCGGAGAACCGTCAGTGAGCAATTATAGGCCTATTTGGCCTCTGAACCCTAGCTTTAAAGCGTTATTTCTTGCTCAGGATCAATTGAGCGTTAACATTTTGTGACGACACTCACATTCAAAGCAGAGATGCGGTAGACTCATATCACTGTGCCATCGGCTTATTTTGTTGTAAGGTGGTGAGCATGATTAAAACACCCGTTTAACGGGGAAATGTACCTAGAGGTGAAGTGATGGAACGCGAATCGATGGAGTTCGATGTCGTTATTGTTGGAGCCGGTCCCGCGGGATTAGCCACAGCATGCCGACTAATGCAGGTGTCGAAAGACAGTGGACAGGAGATAACTGTCTGTGTGGTAGAGAAAGGTTCAGAGGTGGGGGCCCACATTCTTTCTGGCGCGGTATTTGAACCCACAGTACTCGAGGAACTCTTTCCCGATTGGCGTGACACAGGCGCACCACTACATACGGCGGTGGAAAGCGACGAGATCCATATGTTGAGTTCAGCCTCAGCTTCACGCGCCATGCCTAACGCGCTTCTGCCCAAAACCATGCATAACGAAGGCAACTATATTATTAGTGTCGGCAATTTGGCTCGCTGGTTAGCCGAACGTGCAGAGGAACTCGGTGTCGAGATATTCCCAGGTTTTCCCGCAAGCGGCCTGCTCTTCAATGAAGATCAAAGCGTTAAAGGCATACTAATAGGCGACATGGGCGTCGGTGCCGACGGTCAGGAGAAAGGAAGCTATGAGCCAGGTATGGAGCTGCATGCTAAGTACACAGTATTTAGTGAAGGTTGCCGAGGTCATTTAGGTAAGCAGTTAATAGAAAAATATCATCTGGATAATGGTAAAACCCCACAACATTATGGTTTAGGGTTTAAAGAGATCTGGAAAGTCCCCAGCGAACAACATCAGCAAGGTAAAGTGGTCCATACTGGTGGCTGGCCTCTCACCGATGGCGCTTCCGGTGGTGGCTTCCTCTACCATCTCGAAGATAATCAAGTGGCTGTGGGTCTTATTGTCGACCTTAACTACCAAAATCCACACCTTAGCCCGTTTGATGAGTTCCAGCGCTATAAAACACACCCAGTTATCGCTCAATACCTAAAAGATGGTGAGCGTCTAAGTTATGGGGCGCGAGCCATCACTAAGGGCGGCCTAAATTCACTGCCTAAGATGAGCTTCCCCGGTGGACTTATCATAGGCTGTAATGCTGGCACCCTGAATTTCGCCAAGATCAAGGGCACACATACCGCCATGAAGAGTGGTTTGCTCGCGGCAGAAACCATAGGTCAGGCAATTCTTGCTGGCGTTGAGGGTGGCAAAGATCTCGACTGCTTTGCTGAGAAGTTTGAGCAAAGCTGGCTACAGGAGGAGTTATATAAATCCCGTAACTTCGGTCCAGCTATGCACAAGTTCGGTACTTACTTAGGTGGCGCCTTTAACTTTATCGATCAGAACTGGTTCGGTGGTAAGTTCCCTATCACCTTAAGGGATGAGAAGCCCGACTATGCTCAGATGGCCGATGCCAGCGCTTACAGTAAAATTGATTACCCTAAACCCGATGGTAAGTTGAGTTTCGACAAGCTCTCCTCTGTGTATCTGTCCAATACCTTCCATGAGGAAGATCAGCTCTGTCACCTCAAACTACAAGACGTGCGTATCCCTATCGATGTCAACTTAGTGAAGTTTGATGAGCCAGCTCAACGATACTGCCCAGCTGGTGTCTATGAGGTGATCGAGGAAGAGGGTGAACAAAAGTTTGTCATCAATAGTCAAAACTGTATCCACTGCAAAACCTGTGATATTAAAGATCCAAGCCAGAATATCACTTGGGTAACACCAGAAGGTGGTGGTGGACCAAACTACCCCAACATGTAAAAAGCAGATAAACGCACTCTTATGAGTGCGTTTTTACTTTGCAATTGTAAATAAAACATTGCACTCATGTCAGAAAATAATCATAATCCAACTCTCTAATAAAGCGTAAATTTCATACCAAACGCTAAGTTTCTACCGAAACAACACATCCTACATTGTCACTCTATTTACTTTCGCCAACTGAGATAACATCAGCAGGTCGCTAACTATGAAATTTAATATGCTCACCATTAAACAGAAGATACTCCTCACGGTTACACTTGCCGTACTCCTATCAACCGCTTTAGTTGGCGTACTCAGCCAGCGCAGCGCAAAACACGTGGTGGAACAGCGAATGCTGACCTCTGAGCTGCCCAATATGCTGCAGCAGATCCGCAACAAGGTTGAGCTGGATATCAATAGTTTAATGAACGCTGCCGAACAGCTGGCTAATAACCATATGTTGATCCAATGGTTAGAGAATGATCGCCCGGTTGAAAGCGAGCATTTAGTCACCAAACAGCTACAGAGAATTAAGAGTCAATATGGGCTCGCTCAAGCTTCATTTGCCGATAGAGAGACAGCAGCTTACTACACGCAAGATGGCTTTTTACGCTTATTAAACCCCTCTCAGGACGGCTGGTTTTTCGATTATAAAAACAGTGGCCAAGAGCGCATGCTCAATGTGTTTACCGAAGCCAATGGTGAGGTAAAACTCTTTATCAATTATCAGCAACCCAATGGCCGTGGACTGGTGGGATTAGCTAAGTCTCTCGATGATATGGTTGCCCTTTTAGAGTCATTTAAAATTGAGGAGACGGGCTTCGTCTATCTTGTAGATGCCCAGGGACAGGTAAAACTGCATCCCGACACCAAGCAGATTGGAAAAAACTCTCTAAGCAACTTCTACCGTGAAGGGAACACTAATAGTTTACTCAACCGCAGTGATTTTAGCCTGCTAAAAACTGAGGTTGATGGTGAGTCCATGCTAGTAGCCAGTAGTTATATTCCTTCGATGAACTGGTACCTTGTTGCTCAAGTCCCAGAGGCTGAAATTTTCGCTCTACTACAGGAGTCTGCTTATCAGATCTTAATCTGGACCCTATTGATTGCATGCGCATTTATTATTTTAGCCATATTTGTCGCAGGCTCAGTAAGCCGACCAATCTCAGTTGTCGCCTCCATGTTGCAAGATATCGGAGAGGGTGAAGGAGATCTTCGTCAGCGTCTTCCTGTAGAGGGAAATGATGAGCTGACCTTACTGGCTAAAGGTTTTAACAGCTTTATCAGTAAGATCCAAAGCTCAATTATCGAAGTAACCGAAACCAGCGAACAACTAAGCCTCTCGGCAAAAGATGTCGCCACTCAGGCGCAGAAAACCCTCAGTGATAGCCAGCTACAGAAAGATCAAACCCTGATGGTCGTCGCTGCAATTAATGAGATGGGCGCAACGGTAAATGAGATTGCAGGTAGTGCCGCTCAAGCAGCAGATACCGCAAGAGATGCCGATACAGAATCCAGTTCAGGTCAGGTGGTTGTACTGCGCGCTAAAGACACCATTAATCAGCTTTCTGGCGATGTTGAATCTGTTGGCGAGGTGATCGAGTCTTTAGCCGTTCACACTAAATCCATCGGCGGTATTTTAGATGTCATTCGCGCTATATCTGAGCAGACCAACCTACTTGCCCTGAACGCAGCTATTGAAGCTGCCCGTGCTGGTGAAGCGGGTCGTGGTTTTGCAGTGGTGGCCGATGAAGTTAGAAATTTAGCATCACGCACAGCAACATCCACCAACGAAGTTCAGATTATGATCGATAAGCTACAAGCTGAGGCAAGCAGAGCAGTTGATGCTATGTCCCTGAGCCGCTCTCGCTCTCAAGAGGGAGTTATCGCGGTTGATGAAGCCAGTATGTCTCTTTCAGGGATCAGTGAGCAGATTGGTCAGATCACAGACATGAACATTCAAGTTGCAGCAGCAACTGAGGAGCAATCAACGGTTGTTGAAGATATTAATCGCAATGTCACAGAGATCAATGAGATAACCCAAAGAACTGCCGACACGTCAGAAGCCGTAGCCCAAGCAAGTCAGTCGTTGAATCAACTGGCTCATCGTTTGGATAGTTTAGTGGCAGGTTTTAAGGTGTAATAACATCGGAATGATATTGCCAGTTCCTAGACTCTTGAGCCTAGGAACTCGGCACTAAACCGATTAGTTTCGAGGCTTTAAAAACTTAATCGACATGGGATATTGATAACTTATCCCTTCGCTGGCTTTCATGGCTGCAATAATCGTAAACACGATATCGGCCACCGCAAGTATACCGATCAAGATAAACCCAATACCCACAAACATCAAAATGGCACTGATCATCATGTAGATCATTAAGCTTATCTTAAAATTTAAGCAGTTACGGCCACATTCATCAACAAAAGCTATCTCATCACGCTTCATCAACCAGACAATTAGCGGGCCGAGTATGCTACCAAAGGGAATGATATAACCTGCAAAACTTGAGGCGTGCACTGCAATCCCCATATTGCGTTCATCTTGGCTAAGCGCTTGTTGATCTTCTTGTACCTCTACCTGTGCTTCTTCTGTCACCTTTCCTCTCCTTGAATGATTTAACTCGCTTGTGGACCAAACAGACGCATCTGCCAGTTCTCAATCTTTTGGCTATCCAACCTTCTCTGTAAGCTATTCACCCAGGAGGTGGCGAGCCCTTCACTACTAATCAGACGATCATAAGCTGATGCATCAAACTCAGGTGCAAAGTAGATAGCCATAGCATCACGCACACTCATCTGTGTACGTCGCTCTAACAGGGTTACACTATCATCTTGTTGGATCACACCTGGTTTGAGCACTCGGTAAAACCAGCCGCACAGGCCGCTAGTCTGCATCGCAAGTGCAAACTCCTTATGGCCAAACTGTTGGTTTAACTTAAAACATGGCGATCTAGGTTGAGTCACCTGTAGCTGAACTTCACCGATAGCAATAATATCACCGATATTTACCTGAGCCTCATCTAGCCCCACGGTACTAATGTTTTCACCCATGGCAGGTCCATCCTTGAAGCCATTCATCATATCCCAGCGGCGGTACTGACCATAATGCTCTCGAGGAAAATGATGCAGCACCCTGTCTAATCCACCATGATGCTTAGGGTCGGCTTGAGCATCACCACTAACACGATCAATATTGACTTCTAACTTGATGGAGGACTTTTTATTGGCTATCCCACTAATAATCCCTGTCGACTCACTGAACTCTTCGCCCAGATATAGACCCGATAAACGTTTAACCAGTAATTGTTCCGACATCTAACCTACTCCTCAGTCACTTCTTCCCAAAAAGCTAACATGGCTAATGAGATAGCACCACCTGATCGCGTCCTCTATCTTTTGCCTGATAAAGTGCAACATCTACTCGGTTGATCAGATCGGCTCTTGGCTCACCTAGCTTATATTGTGCAACACCTGAGCTGACAGTTATGCCGATCTCATGTTCATTAACACTGATTTTTCGCTCGGCTATCGACTCCCTAATTCTCTCCGCCATATCCGCGGCATGACTAAGGTCGATATTAGGTAGAAGCAGTAGAAACTCCTCTCCGCCCCAGCGACAGACAATATCTTCGCTCCTTAATTGACGCCGGATTATATTTGCCACCGTCTTAATCACCAGATCACCAATACTGTGGCCAAAGTTATCATTCACACTCTTAAAGTAATCAATATCCAATAAAATAACCGACACAGGTGTGGCTGAGATTTCGGCGTTTTGTAGGGAGTGGGAGAAATACTCCTCAAACATCTGCCGGTTGGTAGCGCCAGTAAGCTTATCTGTCGACGCCATCACCTCTAACTTTCTCTGGTAACGACCTAAGGTCAAATTCGCAATCACTAAAATCACAACAATAACCATCAAGCCAAGCACTATGTTGACCCAGAAGGTATTTAAAATCTTCTTCTCTCCCTCTGCCTCCTCCTGCTCAACCATCAAGTACCATTTAAAATCAGACACCATACGTGAGTTCAGATAGACAGTTTTATTATCTCTAACATAGGAGAAAGAGGCGCTAGGGCTGGTCAAAATACGGGTGGCATACTTCTCGAGTCCCGGTGAGTTTTGCAGTGTCTGACTGCCTGAATACTGCTCTCCATGCAGGGTTACGTGCCCCTCGGTATCGACAAAATAAACTCGGCGGTTATAACGTTGCTGATAGAGTTTTATCAGCTTTTGCACCCGCTCTACCGCTAATCCAACACCAGTCACACCGATAAAATTCCCTTCAAAGTCATGTACTTTATAGTTAACGTAGACAACGGTACGGGTTCTATTTGCTGTATCAAGATCGATATTCACCTCATAGGATTCAGATGTTGGCAGCGAGCGAACACGAAAATACCAAGCATCATTGGGAGCTGTATCTTCAATCTTTTTTAGCACACCTGTGGAGTGGTAATACTTTCGACTTTTCTCTGAGACAAAAAAACTAGTGACGGTATCGTATTTATTTTGAATCTCTCTCAGATAACGGATCAACTGCTGAGGGTCCTCCTCATCATTGATGGTCCAATCTCTAACAAAGGTGTCTTGCGCCATTAATGAGGAGATAAAGATAGGTTGTAATAGATCTTGCTGGATCTCTGAATAGATATTGTCGCTGGTGAGAGGTAAAGTATTCTCTGAAATCTGCTCACTCAGAGAGTCGTGAGCAACTTTATAACTGATACCACTAGTAAAAATAAATGCCGTTAGCAAAAGAACCGATAGGATCCAGATAAACCGCTTCTTATCACTCCATACTGCCTTTCCCATTTACACCTACCCAATACTTTTAATTCATAGCCCTTATATCTGAGCTTTTAATTAACAACGCTTTGAAGCTTAACTTAAAAACAGAATTAATTGCATCAAAATTAAGCGAATAGTGAATTTAGAATAAAAAATGCCCCGCTGTTAGCGAGGCAAAAATAGGAAGGAAACCTAGGATAATGATCTGCATTGAGTAGATGTCATTAATATAAAAGCTAAACACTACAAATTGATGTCAGCGATATAACAGATTAATGACACTGATTCCTAATTGTTCAGATACTGCTTCAACCCCTCCCCAGGTATCGAGCTTTGTGTCGCAACCGCAAACCCAGCCCACACTCCGGCTTCTTTCATGGACTCAAGAATACCTAACCCTGTAGTAAGGCCATGTATCAAACCAGCCGCATAAGCATCTCCAGCGCCAGTCGTATCAATCACTTCAGACGGCGTAGCTTCCACCTGTTGGCAATCGTTCTCGGTATACAGATAGGCACCATCAGCACCATCGGTCACAATAAAATATTTAAGAGAGTCTCCAGCGATGGTTAAACCATATTCCCATGGAGAGAGTTGACTACGCCCCTGCATATCAGTTTTCGACGCAATCAAGATATCACAGGGCCTAGGACGTTCATCCTTGGCTAATTGAGCTAGTACCAAGCAGTTTTTCAGTGCTGTTTTAGCCCAACTAACACTTCCCTCAGCCGAGGAGTTGAAATATACCGCATCCCATTGCTGCCACACTGGTGGTGATGCCAGTTCAAATACAGGCCTTTGAGGGCGAATAATCGTGCGCTCTCCATCGGGAGTCATCACAAGTAGCATCTCACAGGAGTTCTCTTTATGACGTTGAATAAGGTGACAATCTATCCCTTGAGTGCTCGCTTCAGCAAGCAACCAGTCCCCCACCTTATCTCTGCCAACTTGACTCACAAGGGCAACCCTATGTTTGGCCCAAACCAATCCAATCCCTGTGTTGGCTCCACCACCACCCAGTCTTTGTCCACCATCTTGATAATGAAAACGCCCGCCCATCTGCAAGGGTCTATCCAGATTCAGAATACGATCACAGTTGAGGTTAGCCACGAGAAGAATATTAGCCATAATAGTTCCGAGAAGTTGGCGTCAGAAATCTATAATAGAGTAATACAGGCATAAACCGCATCCTCTTTTAGTCGAAAGGGTAGACTAGCGCTTAATGATAAACATACCTTCACTGGCTGGACGGCTAAGTTTAAAACCGAACTTTTCGTACAACTCAGGAACATCAGCCATTAAGGTAATATAGGCGCCCTTTGGTGCATCTCTTTCAAGGTATTCCATGATGGCTTGCATAAGCATTCTGCCATAACCTCTACCTTGATACGCAGGATCCACCGCGACATCGACAATCTCAAAATTCAGTGCTCCGTCACCCACAACTCTTCCCATACCAACGACATGTTGATGAACCAGCACCTGTACCCCAAACAAACTGCGCGGTAGACCCACTCTAGCGGCTTCAATTGGCCTTGGTGATAATCCAGATATATCTCTTAAACGGGTAAAATCTTCTGCTGACACAAGGGTTTCAATTAACTTTGCATCCATTCTGATCAACTCACTAACCTCCGTTACCACTACGCCATTCCGACGCTAACATCGCATACTGAAACTCACTGCCCCAAGCACCTTTAAAGAAGACGTTTTCGATAAAATGTGCCTCTCGTCGAAAGCCCACTCTTTCCAATAACAACCAAGAGGGAAGATTTTCGCAGTCAGTAGTCGCTATCACCCTATGAGGTTTTAAGGTTGAAAAGAGGTAAGTTAGCAAGCCAATTACCGCTTCAGATGCGTATCCTTGTCCCTGAAAATCTGGGGCAAACGTAAAACCAATCTCAATCTGCTCTCCATCAATAAAATGAACGGCCAGATCTCCCAACATCTGTTTAGAATCCTTAGTTAATATGGCCAGTTGGAACCAATGACCTAAACAACCAAACTCAACTCCCTTGATCTCATCAAATAGCGTAAGTGCATCCTGATAACTGTACTCGCTCCAACTTTGGTATTTGGCCACCTCAGGGAGAGCACGATAATCGGCAAACGCCTGTAGATCACCAGACTCAAATTGGCGACAGGTAATACGTTCTGTTTGAAATAACGGCTCCATGCACGGCTCCTCACTCACGGTAATATGTCCCTTTTGGCGCAGCACCAAAAAGTGGCATTGCAGCTTGCATCTGCTCAGGTGGAAAACCCTTTACCGACAGTTGATGATGCTCAACTGAATCCCACCTTTCTATCACTGCAAACTCATTAACCTCTCCCTCTTTACGTAACACTTGATAGGAGAGGCAGCCTTTTGAGCCTTGAATGTAAGGCGCAAGTGAAAGTAGAAACTGGTACAGAGCCTCAGCTTGTCCCGCTGCTGCTTGAAACTCTCCAACTCGAACAATCATACTCTCTAGCCTCATCTTAAAACTGATATCCACAAAACTACCTTAAATAGTCTCTTAAGCAAATACCTTAGGAAGTAACTCAAGCTTTCGTACTGCTAATTTTTTACTCGGCCATTTGGCTTGACGTGAAAGCCAATCGTTATGTAAGAGATCTCTCAAGCTTGTGTCAGAAAAAAGGCTGTCTTAAATATCCACATCGACCAAAAAACGATAAAGCATTGTTTTTAAATAAATATTACCACTGACTTATCTAAGTGAAAAAAATCACATCACATTCACTTTTTAACAGAGAATAACTCTTGATAAAATACAATCAAATATCAGGGAAGGTTAAGGTTATTGAATGGAATCAATAATTAGCATAGATGAATTACTGGGTAATATAGGCACACCAGAGAGTAAGTTAAGACGATACCAGGCCTGCCTTAATGAGTTCGACCGACTCAATTACGATGATCCCTTTATCAGACAGATCCGTGAGGAAGCAACGAGGTTAGAGCAGAAGATTAAGGAGTCTAAGACGCAAAATACTTGGTTCAAATTTAGGGAGTAGGGCGAATTTGCAATTGGCCACCAAACCTCTACTGCTCACACAAAATCACCAAGAGTGACGAAAATAATCGATAAAAGCACGGGTCTTCGCCGGCAGATAAGCCAACTGCTGGTAATAACCCCACATGGAAAACCGCTGACTTTCTACATAAGTTAAAACAGACATAAGCTCTCCACAAGCAAGCTCCCTCTCAATAATCATCCTAGGGATATAGGCAATCCCCATCCCCTGCACCGCAGCTTGAATGATGACCTCTGTATTATCACTCACCAACCTCCCTTTCACTTCGACACTCTCCTCACCTAAACACCAAAGGTAAGAGCGATTCTCCTTTCCATAACAGAGGCAACTATGTTGAACCAGCTCCTCAACCTTATGGGGGCTGCCATGCTTGTTAATATATTCAGGTGAAGCAAACAGGCCATTACGGTATTCACACAGCGGCACACCAACAAAAGTACCTGAATCGAACGCTTCTATATGCCTTGCAAGAGAGATATCGGCGCTGCGCAGTGGTAAGTCATCGTAATCAACCGACAATAACTCCAACTTAATCTCAGGGAAATTAGCATTAAAACCGGGCAACATAGGCATTAACACTCGACTTAAAACAGGGGCTGGTGCGGCTACAGTCAAGCGACCACTGGGGCTCTCTCCTAATGTAGCGGTTTCATCAACCAAAGACTGCCAACGTCCACTAAGTTCTCTCACTTCCTGATAAAAGTGCTCACCCGCTTCTGTGATTACAATGCTCCGTGTCGAACGCTTTAGCAGTTGTACCCCGAGCTGAGATTCCAACTCAGCCAAACGCTTACTTACCGCCGATGGACTGATGTTGAGAGCCTTAGCTGTCGCTACCATGGAACCCAGTTCAACGATTAACTTAAAGAGCTGTGCTCTCTCAAATGCCCCCACATTATTTCCCTTTAAGAAATTAATACTTTATGAAACCGTAGATTATCTACTTCAGAATAACAATTAAACTCTACAAAACATTGAAAAGATAAGTAAGGAAGATTACAGATGCTTATAGTGGAAACCGTTAGCTGGACAGCTAAAACTGGTGTAGAGGCAGAGCAGATGATTGACGCTGTAGAGAAAATGGTACCGGACCTACAAAAGGTGCCGGGGTTCAGGTACCAATCTCTCTGCTTAAAAGAACTGATGCCGGAGAGTGATGCAACAGACTCAAAAAGTCAGTGGCTACAGCTCTACTACTGGGACACGGTAGAGGCTGCACATAAATCCAATGCCATCATGGCACCTACTGACTCACTAAACCATTTAATCAGCCTAATAGAGCCAGATAGCATAGCCATTGATATCTTCACCCCTTTGCAGCAATCGTCCCCACTCACAATTGATTAGTAACAGACAACAAAAAAGGTTGAAGCTCAGCTTCAACCTTTTAATCAAAAAAATCTTAAAGGAAACTACATATCGCAAGGCTTCAGCGGTTTACGCAGCTGAGCGCGGACATTATCCATGCCCGAGTAAAACTCCTTCATCATCAATAGCCCCATCATCTTGCCGTTATCGGTCACAATCAGCTTATCAGGGTCGGTTGGGTCATTCTTAATTGCACCGATCACCTTCATCGAGGTCATCTCTTTAAAGAGTGCGGTATCTAAGTTTACACCAAAAGTTTCACGGAAATATTTACGGGACAAACGGCCTGAGAACATCCCCAGTAGGAAGCGATACTGCATCACATCCTTCTTGCTGTAATTCTTCTGCTGCTCAACACCCATGCGTCCTGCATTAATATTCTCATGGTACTTTCTAAGGGAGAAGTTATTCACATAAAGGGTGTCATCCAAGAAGCTAAATGACCCAGAGCCCACACCTAAATACTCATCATAATCGATAACGTACTCATCGAAACCTTCGTTGTTAGCCTTACCAAACGCCCATGCAGACAGTTGATTGTATTGTCCATTTAAACTATTGAGGATCTGGCGATACTGACGAGCCATATCTCCTTGGGACGCTGCCAGTTTACCTTTCACACTCTTACGTGTCTGATGCGTGATCATCAAGGGATAAGTGGTGATCTGACGAGGATCTAACTTAGAGGCCATATCTAAGTCATGTTGAATGATCTCATCGGTTTGGCCACGGAAACCAAAGATCAGATCGACGTTGATGATAGGAAACAGCTCTTTAGCCGCCATGATCTTATCAAATGTCTGTTGACCCGAGCCGAACTTATCCAGCCTATCTGTCATCGCTAGAATATCATCATTAAAGCTCTGCACCCCGATAGACATGCGATCCACTAAACCCTCGAGCTGTTTAAACTCTGGACTATCTAAATGTTGAGGATCCGACTCACATGAAACCTCTTTAATATTTGGAAACAGGGTTTTCGCATGCTCAATGGTACGGGCTAGCTCATCTTCCAACACCGTTGTTGTGCCGCCACCGATATACATGGACTCAAAGTCATAACCCAGCGCCTTCACCATATCCATCTCTTTACGCAGAGAGATAAAGTAAGCGCGAGCCTTATCTTCTTTAAACAGGAAACGGTGGAAGGTACAGAAAGAGCAGAGCGTGTGACAGAAAGGCACATGGGCATAAAGCATATACTTCTTACCCTCTACTGGTGCAGGCATCATATCTGCCGACTGAGTATCGAGTCGCAAGTTTCTATCAACATAGAACTGCATCACTCGCTCCATAGAGCTAAGCATCCAGTTAGGGACAGTAATATCAGCCTGATAAGGCTTAATAATTTCACTGCCAGCTGATTGAATAATTGACGACATATAGATCCTTAAATTAGCAGTTACAGAGTTTATCAACCGTGAAAAAAGTAGAGCTTATGCGATGGCACGGCCAAAATGCAGAGCACAAAAATACCACTTTAGAGTTAATCAAAATGTGAACTGGTTATAAGTTACTGCCACCTAACAGAGAAAACTGAGGAATTTTGTTAAGCGAGTCATGTTTTAGTTATTGCTCAATAAATAGCTAAAACCCAGATATAAAAACACCCCGCAAGTTTCCCTGCGAGGTGTGTTAAAAAGCTCTTAAGTACTCAACACTAAAGACTAGTCTTTGTATTTAAGCGTACCATTTTCTTTGATCTCATCGAACCAAAGGTTGTGGTGCTGACTTGCCCAAGTTTCGTCACAGTAGCCAGACACCATACACTCCATACCACCTTCAGACATAACCGTTGCCATAAAGATATGTACGATTGAGAAAGCAGTAATGATGATAGCAGCAACAGAGTGAAGCACTAATGCAATTAAGCTTAATGTACGGCTAGGCTCGAACAAGTTCGGGAATAGCAACAACATACCAGAGGCAGAGATCACTAGACCAAATAGGGCAAATGCCCAGAACCATAACTTCTCACCGGCGTTAGCAAAACCAGCATCAGGGTGTTTACCTTTGAATGGACCGAAGTTGATGTAACCACCAACCACCATCATCCACTTAAGGTCATACATCTTAGGTAGCTGATTCTTAGCCCATAAGGTGACCATCAATGCCCAACCTAACATGAACGGAATCGCCATGAAGTCATGCACCTGTTTGGCACCGTAGACTAAGCCTGCCCATAGACCTTCACCTATGTATGGCTGGAAGAAGAAACGCCCTGCCAACAGAGTCAGACCAGTCAAGATCAACAGCAGACATGGGATCGCACCTAACCAATGGATTGAGACATCAAACTTAGACCAGCGGTAGACCAACTTACCTGAGTAGCCACCATGTAGCTTAGAGATACCGTTAATCTTTATGAAAACCACAAAGATGATGATCATGCCAAATAGCGCAGCCATTAACGCTGGCGCTAATAGGTCGCTACGTAGCTCTAGAACACGAAGATCATAGGTATTGATCGGCTGGTTGTGGAACTCACCGTGAGAGGTAGTCTCACCTGTGGCGCCCGCTTGTAACTGAGACCAGATCTGACCATCAGTAGCAACAGGCTGCTCTGCTCCAGCTTGAGCTAGGCCGATAGCACTGAACATTAGCACTAAGATCAAGCCAATCTGTTTGAACCAATTGTTCATATTACATCCTTATCTTCCACACCATGTCGCCATGGTGTGGATAATTGGGCTGAATACAGGCTAGGGATTAACCCCAGATTGCATTTTTAGAGCCACGGTATGCAACACGCTCACGGAAGATTGAAGAGATAATCTCTGCATCACCCGCAAGTAACGACTTAGTCGCACATAGCTCAGCACACATAGGCAGCTTACCTTCAGCGATACGGTTAGAACCGTACTTCTGACGCTCAGCATCTGAGAAGTTCTCTTCTGGGCCACCGGCACAGAAAGTACACTTGTCCATCTTGCCACGGCTGCCAAATGCACCCTTCTTAGGGAACTGAGGCGCACCAAATGGGCAAGCGTAGAGACAGTAACCACAACCGATACAGGTATCTTTGTTGTGCAGTGTTAAGCCATCTTCAGTCTTGTAGAAGCAGTTTGCAGGACACACAGCCTGACAAGGAGCGTCGGTACAGTGCATACATGCCACTGATATAGATGCTTCACCTGGCACACCATCATTGATGGTAACAACGCGGCGACGTTGAATGCCCCACTCTAGAGCTGAGTCGTTTTCGTTCTTACATGCTGTGACACAACCATTACATTCGATGCAACGCTTGGTATCACACAAAAATTTCATTGTAGCCATAACGGCATTTCTCCTAGCTAATTCTGCACTTAGGCTTTAGTGATCTGACAAAGCGATGCTTTCGTTTCTTGCATCTGAGTCACAGGGTCATAACCATAAGTCAATGCAGTGTTAGCTGACTCACCAATAACATAAGGAACAGTACCTTCTGGGTAGTTAGGTGCTAAGCTTTCGCCGTGCATCTCACCCGCAAAGTGATAAGGCATCCATGTCACACCAGGTTTAACGCGAGGCGTCACCATGGCCTGGATCTTAATACGGCCACCTTCAGCACCCTCTAACCACACAGTGTCGCCGTTACGGATACCGCGATCGGCAGCATCAGCAGGGTTGATCTCAACAAACATCTCTTGTTGAAGCTCTGCAAGCCATGGGTTAGAACGAGACTCTTCACCACCACCCTCATACTCAACCAAGCGACCAGAGGTCAGACCTAATGGGTACTGAGCTGTGTTGTCATTGTCTTGCAATGTCTTGTACAGCGTCGGCAGACGGTGTACTTGCATATCAGCGTAAGTTGGATACTTAGCCACAAGATCACGACGTGGCGTATAGATAGGCTCACGGTGAACAGGTACTTGATCAGGGAAGGTCCACACAATACAACGCGCTTTAGCGTTACCAAATGGGATACAGCCGTGCTTCATAGCCACACGCTGGATACCACCAGAAAGGTCAGTCTTCCAGTTCTTACCGTCAGCTTCAGCTTTCTCTGTCGCTGTTAGGTCATCCCACCAGCCAAGCTGCTTAAGCATCTCTGCGGTGAACTCTGGATAACCGTCTTGAATTTCGCTGCCCTTAGAGTAGCTACCATCGGCAAGAATGTTCTCACCCTTATATTCCACACCGTAACGAGCACGGAAGTTACCACCACCCTGAAGCACATGTTTGTTTGTGTTATACAGGATCTGTGTACCAGGGTGCTTCTGCTCAGGCGTACCCCAACATGGCCAAGGTAGACCGTAAGTTTCACCCTTAGCAGGACCGCCCTCAGCTTCAAGTGTCTTGTTGCTGAACGTACCCCAGTTCATGGTGTGCTGCTTGATACGCTCAGGACTTTGACCTGACATACCAATTGTCCACATACCACGGTTAATCTCGCGAGTAATATCTTCAATAACAAGCAGATCGTTAGCATTCTTAGCGATACGCTTAGTGTACTCATCGGCGAAACCAAGTTTCTGAGATAGACGGTACATGATCTCAAGATCGGTCTTAGACTCGAACAATGGCTCGATAACCTTCTCACGCCACTGCTGACTACGGCCAGAGTTAGACACAGAACCTTCAGTTTCAAACTGAGTTGCTGCTGGTAGTAGATAAACACCATTTTGACGACGGTGCATAACACCCGCCATCGTTGGGAATGGATCCACAACAACCACAGTGTCCATCTTATCTAGTGCATCACGTACATCACTCTGACGAGTCGCAGTGTTCACTGACTGACCCCAGAAGAATGCCATACGAACACGGTCTTTCTGAGCTAGTTTCTCAGGTGTCTCAAGTACACCATCATACCAGCGAGAACATGGGATACCAGGAGTGTTCATAGGAACGCGACCTAGGTATTCATTTTGGTCAAAACGATTCTTAACCCAGTCAAAGTCCAGATCCCAAACATGGGTCCAGTGCTTCCAAGAACCAGTCTTAAGACCGTAGTAGCCAGGTAGCGTATCGAATAGCAGACCTAAATCGGTTGCACCCTGCACGTTATCGTGACCACGGAAGATGTTAGTACCACCACCAGACACACCCATGTTGCCAAGAGCAAGCTGAAGGATACAGTAAGCACGAGTGTTAGCATTACCCACGTGATGCTGAGTACCACCCATACACCAAACTACAGTACCTGGGCGGTTGTCGGCCATAAGCTTAGCGGCTTGATAAACTTCAGCTTCGCTAACGCCAGTAACATGCTCAACCTCTTTAGGTGGGAACTTCTTCGCTTCTGCGCGAATTGACTCCATCTCGAACACACGCTCTTTGATGAAAGTCTTATCTTCCCAACCATTTTCAAAGATGTGCCAAAGCATACCGTAGATAAATGGAATATCAGTACCTGGACGCAATGCACAGTGAAGATCAGAGTGAGCGGCAGTACGAGAGAAACGAGGGTCAACAACGATAATCTTGGCGTTGTTCTTCTCTTTCGCGAGCAGAATATGCTGCATAGCAACAGGATGCGCTTCAGCAGGGTTCGCCCCGATGAAGAAGATTGCGTTTGCATTCTGAATATCGTTGAAAGAGTTAGTTTGCGCACCGTAGCCCCAAGTGTTAGCAACACCGGCTACCGTGGTAGAGTGACAGATACGTGCAGAGTGATCGACGTTGTTCGTACCCCACATAGCTGCAAATTTACGATACATGTAGCAGCCTTCGTTCGAGAACTTAGCACTACCCATAAAGTAAACAGAGTCAGGACCTGATTCTTTACGAATGGTCTGCATCTGGTCGCCAACTTCGTTGAAAGCCTGCTCCCAAGATAGTTTCTTCCACTTGCCATCAACAAGCTTCATTGGGTACTTAAGACGCTTCTCACCGTGACCATGTTCACGAAGAGCTGCACCTTTTGCACAGTGACCGCCCGCGTTGAATGGGTGATCGAAAGCAGGCTCTTGACCTGTCCATACGCCATTTTGAACTTCAGCATATAGACCACAACCTACCGCACAAGCACTACATACAGTACGCTTGATCTCGATTGGTGCATCATGTGGGATATCTTTAGCTTCAGCTTTACGCATCATGCCAGTACCCAAAAGTGAAGCTGCAGCAATACCACCAGATGTGATACCAGCATGCTTCATAAACTGACGACGGCTAATACCTAGAGTCTTTTTCTCAACTTTAGGTGCCTCGTTGGATTTGCGAGTTAATTGCATCGCTCGAACACTCCTAATTTAGCTACGTAGGCTGTTGTAATAACTGCGAATATGATTTGTTTCGTGATAGCCGTCTGTGCTTTTGGCGCTCACATTACTCTCTGTTGCTTGCGCAGCACTGATACCAGTAGCGGCTAGGGCGACAGTCGCCGTTCCGCCAATGGTGAGTGCTTTCAGCAAAGATCTGCGGTTCAGATCAGGCTGTTGCTTTTTCATTCTTGCTCCTGGTGTGAATAGGGTTACTTTTTGTTATTTGTAATAGCCAGAACATCTTTATCGATTAACCTCTAGCGCGGTCACTTGTTATCCAAGTGTTATCTTTTAACGAATTGCTATGTACAAAGTTTTGATTATTAAAAGCATCCATAAATTTCATGGGCAATATAAGAGAATTGATAAGCGGAAAAATTGATCTAACCCCGATTCAGATCTCGAAAAAGAGGTTATTACCTCTAAAGTGTTAACCGAATCATGTTTTATAAAATACGAGTGGGGAGGAGGGTCAAAAGTAGCAACAAGAAAGCAAATAAAATGTTAACAACGGTAATAAGTTAAGTTGTTTTTAATTAAGGTAAATGGCAATTGAGAGTGATTACTACTTAACCGATTTACAGCAAAAATAGAGCCTAAAAACTTAGATAAAAGAGGGATAATAGATAAAAATATACCTGCTCTCTTGTGTACTCATTGATTAATAATACAGCTCCCATAAAAAAGCCCCAGCTAATGCTAGGGCTTTTGATCTTCAATTAAGACTGATAGCGTATAGCTAGTCTTTATACTCCAATGTGCCGTTCTCTTTGATCTCGTCATACCAAAGATTATGGTGCTGTACAGCCCAGTTTTCATCACAATAACCGGACTTCATACACTCCATACCACCCTCACTCAATACCGTCGCCATCCAGATATGCACGATAGTAAACGCGATGATAATAATGGCACTTAAGCCATGGATAAGCAGAGCAGCCATCGAGGCTTCGCGAGGAAGCTCTAGGCCAGGCAATACCAGCATAATACCGGAAACACTGATAAACAGACCGAAGATAGCTAAGGTCCAGAACCACATCTTCTCACCCGCATTGGCAAAACCACTGTCAGGGTGCTTCCCTTTAAATGGTCCAAAGTTGATGTAACCACCAACCACAAGGAACCATTTCAGGTCATACATCTTAAGCGTCTGCAGCGGCATCCACTTAACCACACATAAGATCCATGACACGATAAACAGCGGACCCACATAATCATGGATAGTCTTACTGCCGTATATCAGTGCGGCCCACACTCCTTCACCCACATAAGGTTGAAGAATATGTTTGCCCAGCATGATATTGATACCCGTGAATATTAACCCCAAACATGAGATGGCTAATACCCAGTGGATAATCAGATCGGCCTTCGACCAACGCAACACCATTTTACCGGAGAAGCCTTTGGTTAGCTTTGAAGGGCCGTTAACAAAATAGAAGATTAAGAAGGCAGCAAATACCCCAAGTACCGCCACTCCCATGGCAGGTGTCAGGTATTCATTCTTAATGTTTTTGCCTTCATTACCGACAACATTAATTAGTACGCCGGCCTCACTCCCTTGGGCAACGGTATAACCGGAATCACCGGCCTTAACAGCACGCCAAAGATCCGCATCACTGGTTTTTGCATTCGCAATTTGTTGGCTGTTTTGTCCATCTGCGGCTAAGGCTGATGTACTCAAACCTAAACCCATTAAGATAACGAGCGGTAAAACAAGCGAAGCAAACAGGCTGCGTAGTGATGTTAATTTCATAGTCACTCCTTTAAGAGTTGAGTTGTGAGCTAAGCTCACAACTCACTTCACTTACGCGCCAACCTTGGGAGTGTAACCCCAAATAGCACCTGGGTTACCACGTGCAGCAACACGCTCACGGTAGATGTTAGATACGATCTCAGCATCACCAGCGAGAAGAGACTTAGTGGAACACATCTCTGCACACATAGGTAACTTACCCTCTGCAATACGGTTTGCACCGTACTTTTCACGCTCAGCTTCTGAGAAGTTCTTCTCAGGGCCACCAGCACAGAAGGTACACTTGTCCATCTTGCCACGGCTACCAAAGGCACCCTTTTTAGGGAACTGAGGCGCGCCAAACGGACATGCATAGAGACAGTAACCACAACCGATACAGGTATCCTTGTTGTGAAGTACTATGCCGTCGTCGGTACGGTAGAAACAATCTGCAGGACAGACTGCCTGACAAGGTGCATCAGTACAGTGCATACAAGCCACTGATATTGACGCCTCACCTGGCTCACCATCATTGATTGTCACTACGCGGCGACGTTGAATTCCCCACTCAAGAGCGGAATCGTTTTCATTCTTACAAGCTGTGACGCAACCGTTACACTCGATGCAGCGTTTGGTGTCACACAAAAATTTCATGACTGCCATATTGGCTATCTCCTCATCAAGTTCAGTTAGGCTTTAGTGATCTGACACAAAGATGCTTTTGTTTCCTGCATCTGAGTCACCACGTCATAGCCATAGGTCAGTACCGTGTTAGCTGACTCGCCAATCACATAAGGTACGGTTCCTTCAGGGTAGTTTTTCTCTAAGCTCTTACCTTCGAATACACCTGCGAAGTGGTAAGGCATAAAGCACTCTCCCGCGATAACGCGTGGCGTCACCATGGCCTGAACTTTAATTTTGGCGCCTTCTGGACTGTGAACCCAAACTTCATCACCGTCACGAAGTGCACGATCCGCTGCATCAGCAGGGTTGATCTCGATGAACATCTCCTGTTGCAACTCGGCAAGCCAAGGGTTAGAACGAGTCTCTTCACCACCACCCTCATACTCAACTAAACGACCAGAGGTCAGTGCAATTGGGAAGTCTTTGGCAAAATCCTGCTCCTGAATAGACTTATACAGGGTAGGAAGACGCGCAACCATACGGTCATCATAAGTCGGGTACTTAGCCACCAAGTCACGACGAGGCGTATAGAGTGGCTCACGGTGCAACGGAATATCGTCAGGGAAGTTCCAAACAATACAACGCGCTTTAGCGTTACCGTAAGGGATACAACCGTGCTTAATCGCCACGCGTTGAATACCACCAGAGATATCTGTCTTCCAGTTTTTACCTTCGGCAGCCACCTTTTCTTCAGCTGTCAGATCGTCCCACCAGCCAAGCTGCTTAAGCATATCGGCGGTAAACTCAGGATAACCGTCTTGGATCTCACTGCCTTTAGAGTAAGAACCTTCCGCAAGAATGTTATTGCCGTTATGTTCAACACCATAACGAGCACGGAAGTTACCACCACCGTTTTTCACTTCACGACCTGTGCGGTACAAGATCTGCGAACCAGGGTGCTTCATCTCTGGCGTGCCCCAACATGGCCAAGGCAGACCGTAGGTTTCGCCCTTAGCTGGGCCACCTGGTGCTTCAAGGGACTTAATGTCGAAGGTACCCCAGTTTTCCTGATGCATCTTCAAACGCTCAGGGCTCTGGCCTGTGTAACCAATGGTCCACATACCCTTGTTGAACTCACGAGTGATATCTTCAATCAGTGGCTCGTCACCATTGACCTTAATATGCTTAAATAACTCTTTATCTATGCCCCATTTCTTGGCGAGCTTGCACATAATCACGTGATCAGGCTTAGACTCGAATAGAGGTTCGATAACTTGTGAGCGCCACTGCAGTGAGCGGTTAGAAGCGGAAACAGAACCGTAGGTTTCAAACTGAGTAGAAGCAGGAAGCAGATACACACCATCGGTACGTTCATGCATCACACCCGCCATAGTCGGGAACGGATCAACGACCACAACTGTGTCCATCTTATTCAGTGCTTCACGCACTTCACGACCACGGGTTTCGGTGTTAACTGATTGTCCCCAGAAGAAAGACATACGGATATTATCTTTCTGGGCAATCTTAGACTTGTCTTCAAGCACACCATCATGCCAGCGAGAACAAGGGATACCGGTTGAGTTCATTGGAACCTGACCTAAGTGCTCCTCTTGATCGAAGCGGTTTTTAACCCACTCATAATCAAGATCCCACACATTACACCAGTGCTTCCAAGAGCCTGTTTTCAGGCCGTAGTAGCCAGGAAGTGTATCAAACAGCAAACCAAAGTCGGTGGCGCCCTGAACGTTATCGTGACCACGGAAGATGTTAGTTCCACCACCAGAGACACCCATGTTACCCAGTGCAAGCTGGAGAATACAGTAAGCACGAGTATTGGCATTACCGACATGGTGTTGAGTACCACCCATACACCAAACAACGGTACCAGGCTTAGTCTCTGCAAGCATCTTAGCCACGCGGCGCATCTGCTTCTCTGGTACGCTAGTCACTAGCTCAACTTCGGCAGGGTTCCACTTAGCAGCCTCTTCGCGAATACGCTCCATACCGTACACACGTTGGTCGATAAAGGTTTGATCTTCCCATTTATTTTCAAAAATATGCCAAAGCAGACCATAGATGTATGGGATATCGGTACCTGGACGAATATGCACATATTCATCCGACTTAGCCGCGGTACGGCTAAAGCGAGGGTCAACGACGATAATCTTAGCGCCGCGCTCTTTACCCGCCAGAATATGCTGCATGGCAACTGGATGCGCTTCACATGGGTTAGACCCGATGAACATCATCGCCTTAGCATTACGGATATCGTTAAAAGAGTTAGTTTGCGCACCATAGCCCCAAGTGTTTGCAACACCGGCTACAGTGGTAGAGTGACAAATACGCGCTGAGTGATCGACATTGTTAGTGCCCCACATCGCTGCGAACTTGCGGTACAGATAAGCTTGCTCGTTTGAAAATTTCGCGCTACCCATGAAGAACACAGAATCTGGGCCTGATTCCTTACGGATATCTAATGCTTTTTGACCTACCTCTTCAATGGCTTGATCCCAAGAGATCTTCTTCCATTTGCCACCCTCGAGTTTCATTGGGTATTTAAGACGCTTCTCACCGTGACCATGTTCACGAAGGGCCGCACCTTTTGCACAGTGACCACCAGCGTTAAATGGATGATCAAATGCAGGCTCCTGACCAGTCCAAACACCATTTTGCACTTCAGCATAAACACCACAACCCACTGAACAGTGAGAACAGATAGTACGCTTAGTTTCGGTCGGTGCATCATGTGGCACCTCTTTCGCCTGCGCTTTACGCATCATTCCAGCGCCAAGCATAGATGCCGCGGCAATACCACCAGTTGCAAGACCTGCAGACTGAAGGAACTGACGACGATTAAGACCTAAGGCTGGTTTTTTTACCACTTCCGCCTGGTCTGCTTTGCGAGTTAGTCGCATCACACACTCCTCATATTATTATCTTTAGTTAGTGCTACTTAGTCTTTTAACGACGCGTAATAGCTACGAACATGATCCGTTTCCTGATAGCCGTCACCTTTAGCCATAACTGGCTCTTCGCTTGGTGATGCCGCCATAGCCTGTCCACTGACAGTCGCGACTGCACCAGCCGCACTACCTACAGCTAAGGCTTTTAGCAGTTGACGACGACCCATATCGGAAGCTTGCTTCTTCATAGTGTCTCCTAGATATTTGCTTAAATGAGGCCAACCTGAGATTGGCCCTATGATGGTTGAAGGTTACCCTTCGGTTTTTGCAACACCTGTTCTAATCAAGATAAAACAGGTGCTAATACTCAACCCAGCGCGATGAACTTAAGATGCAAGTTCGCTGGTACTAGGTTCAATCTTTTCCACGGCGCTTTCCGCCGCTTTCTTCTCCGCCTCAGAGCCTGGGCAGTTAACAGGAATATCCAGTTGTAGCTGCTCAAATTCGCTCTGTTCAACCTCAAAGAATGATTTAGCCAGTTGCGCCACAGTGGCATAAAACGCGGCGCTCGGAGCCTTGGCTAATGAGTCACAGAAACGCGCTATCCAGCTGCCGATATGACGCTGATAGAAAGCCAGTTGACGGTAACCTGGTGCTTCCAAAATCAACACGCCCATCACTTCACAAAGAGCGGCAACGTGATCCTCTGGCTCTTTAACGTTCTCTTCACGCTCAAAACCCAGTTGCATCAAATCTTGACGCAAAAGAGCTAGGGGCTTATCCATTAAAGAGCCAGTCATAAACCAGCTACCATAAGGCATGATCTCACCACTACCCACACCGTAGAAGATGTTGAAATACTCATCCTCTAGCTGCTCGCCACTAAACTGATTAGCCGCTAACTTAAGGGCTAACCACGCCTTGGTCATCTCACTGTCATCTTCGGTATCGATCTCAAGATCCGATAAAAACTGCAACAGTTCAGGGCTAGGCTGGCTACGTAACAAGGCAGCCAGAAGCTGATAAATATCGGCTCTTAACTGATCGTTTTCTGATACTTCTCTTACTAATTCGGTCATAGCTAAACTCTTATCGAAGTTGCTTTTCAGGATCTTGAAGGATGTCTTCAAACATATCTTTTACCCGGCAGTCGCTGCACATCTTTAATCTTTCGATGTTTGCACTAAAGGCACTATGACCTCCGACTACTTCCAGCATCCGATGCACCATGGATTGGGTGGCGAAAGGGGTTCCACAACGAACACAGTCAAATGGCACCTCCTCTTTCAAGGTTTGACGTTTTTGGCGCTCCGCCTTATCAAAATTCATTTGTGAGGTGAGGCTAATCGCTTTTTCAGGACAAGCTGACTCACACAGGCCACACTGAACACAGTCCTGTTCAACAAAATGCAGCGCTGGCTTATCACCACCATCAGTTAATGCTTGAGTTGGACAGGTAGAAACGCAGGATAGACAGAGCGTACAAGCTTGTGTATTGACACTCACTTGACCATAAGGAAGATTGCTCTGGCTCAAGCAAGTATCGACAGAGCCCGCTTGTTCATTGAGGTGATCGATAGCTGCATACAGGGTATTTCGCTTCGTCGTCGCGGCGAATTCACCTGGCACAATCACAGGCCAATTAGCACTGATCTCCAGAATACGACTGAGATCGCCTATGCTGGTTTCATCGAGAACTGAAACGCGCTGAGGTTGACCCATCTCGTCGAGAATGTCATTTGCCAGCTTATGCTCGCCCTGCAACATCTGGGTCAAGGTCGGCGCTGTAGCCTCAGTATTTAACACTAAGATTTGACGAGCCCCCCAAGCTAGCGCAGACATCCAGTGATCCATGCTGGCCACAGTGATCTCTTCTAGTTCAACAGGGATAACACTGCCGGGCAGATCTTCACCCACCAACTTGGCCCCGTTAGCGGCATCGTGAAATAGAATAACAGGCGCTATTTGTGCCTGCTCGCGAAAACGTGTCACTAACTTATGAAGGTAGGAGTGCAATGCTTGTGGTGTAGGTAGATCGTAGCTAATCGCCCCTGTAGGACACGCGTTAGTGCAACTACCAGCACCGTGACAAAGATAAGGGTCTATCTCAATCATCTTGTCGATGCTTTGAATCGCATCGGCTGGACAGAAGTTTAAGCAGCGGTTACAACCATCGATACCGTTACGATTATGAGCACATACCTCACTGTTAACCTTAACGTAGCGAGGCTTGTCGAACTCACCAATAAGATCTGGCAGTTGTGCTATCGCCTCTTCGAGCTTAGCTTCATCCTGACCTACGTAGAAGTAGCCAGGTGGTAACATCTCAAGGTTAATACAGGGAGATTGGCTTAAGTCTAAAATGAGATCGAAGTGGGCCTTTCGGATAGCGGCAAGACTCAAGTCTGTTGTCTTAGCGTCTCCCTCATCACCAGAGTCGACCTTAACCTGAAACTGACCTAAGAAACCTTTGATCTCTATAAGCTTGTTATAAAAGCTCTCAACATCCTCAGCCGCAGCCATTACTTTTTCAAGGTGGTCTTCATCTTGACTGGTGATCGACTCGTTGGCCAGAATCGCCAGCTTGCCCATATTAGAGAGTTTACCCGCCGCTAAACGAGCCAGATCTTCTGGCCCGATAACTAACACGTTTCCCTCAGTGGTATAGCTCACGGTTGGCGGGATCAGATTTTGGAGGATCTGAGTCTTTGCCAACACCTGTTGTCGAACTTCTTTAAGTTCAACGGTATCATTATTCAAATGTTTGCTCACGTTGCATTCCCGAACAGTTTTTGGCTGTTTCAGTCAGCTAGGCAGCTAGTTCTAATCATTAGTGCGCAATACTTATCTACGCTAGCTTACCTACTTCCCAAATATTGGCTCATCACTTCCAATACTCTAATGCCGACCTTGCTGCTTCTCTTTTCTTATACAGTTCGTACTTTTATTGATAGAAAGATAGCAATTCACATACCAAAGTTATGGATATTAAACTTCTCTAAAGTGACGTTAAGAAACACTCGGCTTCACTTCGTCACATGGCTCTGGTTCATTTTGGGACACCTGAACATGATCGCCGTCCAAAATGTCCTCAGTGGTTTCACTTAGTAAATTTGTCTCTTCAGCAGTTTCCTGCGCCAACTCTGTTTCCGTCGCTTCAACCTCTTCATCATCACTCTTGGTAACGTGACGGAAGATCTTCTTGGCTATCTCGGCTGAATGTTCAGGAGTCAGTTTAGGCTGGTTGCTGTAATCGAGGGCATATTCAAGCAGACCATCGATCTCATTGTATTGAGGCTGTTTCCACAGCGCCCTAAGCGCAGCCGCCTTGGCAGTTGGATCAACATTGGCCCCCATAAAACTGGCAAAACTTCCGCCGATCTCAATCTTCTCAGGATCCGGTAACTCTTCGGCAGTAATAGGTTGAGATTGGGCTTCAAGCTCAGTCTCAAGCTGCTGCTCATCAACCGACTCAGTATCAAGAGATTTCTCAATAGGCTCTGCCTGCTGAGAGACTGCCTCACTCTCCTCAGCTAACTTCTCATCCTCAACCTTCTGACGGCGAAGGTTCCAGCGTGATAAAAATCCACCCGATCCGCTCATTAGGAGTTCTGCCCAAATTGATTGTTATTACTCGGCCCTTCATTTTTACGGCGATTCACATGCTTACGACGATGAGCACATATCTCTACCTCTCCATGACGGGTAATGAACGCCTCAATCCAGCAAGCTACCGCTTCTGGCATCGACAAATTCAAAACAGGGGTATCACCCTCTAGACAACCTGCTGCGACATTTTGATCGGCTGATATCATGGCGGGTATCCAAGTGCCATCTTCAAGCTCATCGCAAACGACATACAGCATGGCGTTATCCATATCCAGATTGATACGGTAGCTTCCACGCTCATCTTTATGCAGCTCAAGCATAATGAGCTTAGATCCCTCAGGAGCTTCGCAAGTTGCTGGAAGTACTTGATCAAGTTCCCAGCTGATAGAGGTCCAGCGTCCGACTTGTTTCTCAATTCGTTTAAGAGAAACGTGCATAGGCCATTGGCTTTCGGTATGTTGCATTCAATCTCACCTTAGATATAGCGGGCGATTCATCAGAGATAGAGCCTGCTAATAACGAGTATTTACGCGCTTTTCACCACAATTTAACTATATCAAGCAATTTATATGCCACCGTAAAAGCTAAACTTTTTTGAGCTAGATCATCAAATCCCTTATAGAAGTAGGACAATTTGTCCACACTAGTGTTTTATCTAGGACAGAAAAGGGCTTTTTTAGCCTAATAAAGAATAGAAAATGAGGGAGATCACGCATTCAATCTAGGGATCTAAACCTAGGAACAAAAATTGCTATGCTGCTAGAGTCCATAACTAATTGTGAGTTACCAGCCTTGAGCCAGCATAAACCTAGCTTAATAAAAACCGATGCAGAGGTGCCATTAACTATCTCAGTGAACGCCATCGATGAAAATGGTGAACAAGTAGAGAAACATATCGCCTGCGAGCGCCCTCTCACCGTTTACCTAAACTGGCGCCCCATTGTGACCCTGATGACCTTAGGCGCAAGAGCCGAAGCATTAGCATTAGGCTATTTAAAAAACCAAGGATTTATCTCAGATCTTGAGCAACTTGAATCGGTTATTATCGACTGGGATGTCAGCTCTGCCGCGGTATTAACTAAGGAGTCGACTCAAGACCTTGAGGAGAAACTCTCAGAGAAAACCGTGACTACAGGTTGTGGCCAAGGAACTGTTTATGGTGGATTTATGGATGGGCTCGATGAGATAACCCTTCCCCAACCTCAATTAAAACAGAGCATGATCTACAGCTTGCTCAAAAACATCAGTGCCTACAATGAAACCTACAAAAATGCTGGCGCAGTTCATGGTTGCGGCCTATGCCAGGACGATAAAATTGTTGGTTTTGTCGAAGATGTCGGTCGTCATAATGCGGTAGATACCCTCGCTGGCGAGATGTGGCTGAGACAAGATGTCGGCCATAATAAGATGTTCTATACAACGGGCCGCTTAACCTCAGAGATGGTCATTAAAATTGCCAAGATGGGGATCCCGGTAGTGCTATCAAGAAGCGGCGCAACCCAGATGGGGCTTGAGCTTGCTCAAAAACTTGGGATCACTATGATAGCCCGTGCTAAAGGTAAACATTTCCTTATCTATAACGGCGCAGAAAACATCGAATTTGATGCTATTCCACCTAAGCGTCCTAAAAAACCATTAGAAAATATTTAATGCACAATCAACTCAATACAAGTGATTTTTGCGGGAAAAACAGATGACAGAGCCAAGTGAGCTCATCTACATGAGTGCTAAACAGGTCGCCGAATACTTAGATCTTAATGAAAAAAAGGTCTACTCAATGGCGAACGATAGAGTATTACCTGCAACCAAAATAACAGGAAAATGGTTATTTCCTAAGATCTTGATCGACCGCTGGATCATGGACTCCTGCCACAGTGGTATGCTCTCAGACCGCATGCACATCACAGGCAGCGATGACCCTCTGCTTTCCATGTTAGTGTCTCGCCTAATGACACAGATAGGCAAGAGCGATCTGGTCAGTTATAGCTCCACAGGCTCACGCATGGGATTAGATCTGCTCTCCCGAGGCTATGCCGATGTCTGTACTCTACACTGGGGCAGTGTCGATGAGCGTAATGTCCGCCATCCGGCGTTACTGAAAAGCTACCCTAACCATCAACAGTGGGTCATGGTACACGGCTACACCCGTAAACAGGGATTGATGGTGCGTAACAACATGCTACAGCAGTGTCAGGAGGAGGATAAAATCGTCTCCCTACCATGGCGCTGGGTCGCTAGACAAACCGGTGCAGGTAGCCAACAACACTTAGAACATTGGTTGATGAAACAGGGAGCAGCCCTGTCGCACCTCAATGCCAACGTTACCGCTTACAGTGAACGTGAACTCGCCGCATACGTAGCACGGGGCGATGCGGATATCGGTTTTGGTTGTCAGTCGGTTGCTATGGAGAGTGGCTTAGGCTTTATCCCACTCGTCACCGAGTCATTTGACTTCGTGATGCCACAGGGGATCTATTTCCGCCGCCAGTTACAGCACCTATTTGATATGCTCGGAAGTACTCAAACTCGTCAATTAGCAGCCACTTTAGGTGGGTACGATCTAACAGATTGTGGGCAGTTGTTGTGGAACCCTTCATAAACGGGATTGTCGGTTAACAATCTGCCTCAAATAACCTTTATTGTTGAGCCTAGGGTTATTGGTTTTGGGCAAGTTTGAATTGGGTCGATTGAACATCGGCCCTTTTTGTTGTTTTCTTTTTAGCGTGAATCGGCATGGTTACTTAGCGAGATTTGAAACCTTATGAAGTAAGGCCACAACTTCTATCTTTCTTGGTATTTGATAGATTACTGCTACTCAAACCTTCACTTATATCTATAGCCTGCGGCCCGCTGAATGTGCAGCTACTTCTACGAGACGCTGTGAATATGTCCCTATACGCTCTACGGTTTCATCCCTGAAACCGAAGCTCGCAGCAGTATCTACACCTAGTTATCACTCTCTTCGACTTAGTTTTATTAGTAGATCATCCAACCAATACTATCGGTATCCATTAGAGGGCAAATAATTTGCTGCAGCAACTGTGCTTATAGCGAGAGAGATATCTAACTAGCCTTGAAAATTGGCTTACATGCTCCCCCCCACGGGCGAGCGATTAGGCAAACAAGATTATGCCAGCTTTAATACTGGTGATTAGTATCAAATAGATAAACAGGTTGATGGATTTTCGACGGCGTAGGTAGAGGAGCTCCTTGATGACAACTCCTTGGCTGTTTTCTAGCTTAGATTGCCACAAGATAAGCCAGCGTATTTTCAGGGTGAATAACTGATTATTTATGGATAACTCTTTATTGCGTATAGGTATAAACATAAGCAGAGAGGAGTGTAGGACCTCCTCTGCAGCTTTAATGGTGAAACGAGTGGTAAAGCGATCGTAAGAGACGGTGAGCTCTGAATCTGCAACCTTGTGACTCTGTTTCTGTACTCGTTCAAACACCATAATAATAATCTAACTCTATCACTTTCCTATTCTCGGAAACGAAAATAGCATACACCTAAATTCGTTTCCAAGCAGATGAAAATAGATAATAAAACTAACTATCTAATAGACTTACCACTATTACCTGTGATTCCTCAACAGCCGTTAACTTAGTATCAAGTTGAGCCTGAGTGCTTCGCACTAATGTCCCTGCTGAGACAGTCTCATTGGCTAGAGTGACACTGCCATCACTGACATAGATAAGTGCAGGTGTTGGCAATGCAATCTCGTCTCCTGAGTTTAAGTTAGCAACACTCACTTGAGTTCGGCTATTGAAGGTTTGTGCTGCACCGCCGTAAATTGGGGTGAGCTCGCCATCAACAGGGGAGTACAGGCGATAATCCGCTCTTTCACCTAATGTTTCCGGCATAACCCAAAGTTGGATCATCTGATTCTCAACGTCATCAGGGTTAATCTCGTTATGGGAGAAACCTTCACCACCAGCCCTTTGTACTTGTACCTGCTTAGCCACTATAGATTGACCATGCTCAAGGGAGCCTTCATGGGCTATCTGTCCCTTAACCATCACAGAGATCACATCAACCTCTCTATGACCATGCATCATGGTCTCGCCTTTGGGCATAAACCTTGCGTCCGCCAGATAAACAAAGTGACCGACACCATCCCAAGTCTTTGGCTCCTTACCTCGTCCAAATACTCGGCTGTCCATCACGAATCTATGCTCTTTTAGGCCTGCAAATCCGCCCTCTCTAAGATCAACCTTTGATAGTTTTTCCATGATTCTGTCCTCACTTTTCAATACAAAAGCTATCCAATAAAGCTTTGCGATGAACCAAGATTAACTTGTCACCAAATAAGGATAAACAGGAGAAAATGAAAGATACTGTTGACAAAAACAGAACAATAAGAGGGAGACTTCAACAAGCTAGTCAATGTTATTGGTGGGATGAAATTAAATTTAAAAAAGAATTAAGGCGTTATTCACTAACACTATAAACCTCTGGCTGCCAAACTTGCATTAAGGTTTCGGGATTCGGTACAGTCTCGAAACCAAACTTAGCATATAAGCCATGGGCATCTCGTGTGGCCAATACCATACGCCGCAGTCCTTGAAGATCTGGATGAGACACTATGTTTGTCATCAATGCTTTGCTCAAACCTAATCCGCGATACTCATCGAGAATAAATACGTCCGCGAGATAAGCATAGGTGGCCCTGTCAGTGATCAAACGGCCAAAACCTATCTGTGCGTTATCGTCAGTAAACACACCAAAACAGAGTGAATTCATCAGTGCTTTTTTCAATACAGACTTAGGAATACCTTTAGCCCAATAACTTTCAGAGACAAAACCATGGATCACATCGATATCCATCTCACTTAACTCGGTACTTATCCTATACCTCTGCATCCAACACTACTCCAAAGCCATAAATGAATATATGAAACTAACAGCATAAGCTATTTTTTCAACCCCATATTTGAGGCATATTCAATATGAAAATGATTAGAGGATAAAAGCAGTAACAGCACTAAGCGCATGTTTAAGTGTTAGTTAACTACGATACTTTGCCCATAACCCCCTTTGTGATGGTGTTAAAAAGCTCCAAGCCAGCACACGGGTCAGCTTATTTCCCTGAGCCATATCTATGGTCTTGACGGTGATAGCTCCCACCCTTTTAAGTTCGGTATAACAAGCCTCTAAATTCTCCTTCTTAGAGACTAAGCTTGTAAACCATAAACATTGAGTCGCAAACACTTTGCTTTCACAGATCATATTATGAAGAAACTGCTTCTCACCGCCTTCGCACCAAAGCTCCGCCTTTTGGCCACCGAAATTAAGCTGAGACTTATCTTTTGGAGCTTTAGGTTCAAGCTTGTGTCCCTTGGACGCTCTATTCTCAGCTAGGTTTTTCAGTTTACGTTGGCTACCCTCACTCGCCTCCTTAAGTGAAGCGTGAAAAGGTGGGTTGCACAGGGTGATATCGAACCTATCATCAGGCTTGATGATGCCGCTAAATACCTTCTGATGATCGTTCTGCAGACGGACTTCCAATTTACCCAGCAAGCAGTTGTTCCCCTCTACAATAGCTTTAACGTTAGCCAGTGAGATAGGGTCGACATCACTTGCAACAAAGCGCCAGCCATAGGTCTGGATCCCCAGAAGTGGATAGATAGCGTTAGCCCCAGTGCCTATATCTAGCGCCTTAATCTTCATCTTTTTAGGCTTGATAGTGTGGGAGTTCACAGGTGGGACATTTTGTCCTTCCATCTCAGTTTCACTTTTATTTTCAAACTCCTCCACGCCTGCTAAGAGATCATAAATATAGTGAAGATAGTCGACTCTTCCTGGAATTGGCGGACAGAGAAAGCCCTCAGGGATATCCCAATTATCTATCTGATAATCTAGTTTCAGTATTGCTGCATTCAGCGCTTTTACGGCTTGGGGATCGGCAAAATCAATAGAGAGATTACCGTAAGGATTTGGCTGAACATAGGGGGTTAATACAGGGCTTACCTTAGTTAACTTATCAAAATCATAACCATCACGGTGCAAGTTACGCGGATGCAGGCCAGGCTTTTGATTATTGATGGCTCGAGCAACCTGTGCATCTCCTTTACTACTGCCAGAGCGAGATCTCTTTGAGTTTCTGCCCGATTTAGTCACTGGCTTTCGGCTTGCTTTAGAGCTTGGCTTCGTCATAAAAAATTTACCAATTAAATGAATCAGCGAAAATTTAAAGCGCTGAAGACAAGGCGGATTATACCGTTAACTGGGGAGCTAACGGCAATCATAGAGGGGAAATTAACGATTATTTAAATTTTTGAGCGACTAATCGTAGAGGTATTTAGTAAATAGCATATTCACAACAAGAGGCTTACCGGTTTCCTGCTCAATAAGACGATTAACTGCCTCATAGCATTCACGACGGATCTCTTCACGTCCAGTAAGAGATTTAACCTTGTCAGCAGTCTGGCTTCCCAAGATCTCAATAATCGCCGCACGCAATAGAGGATCATGATGTTCAATCGCCACCAGATCTTCCGGCGCTCTCACCATAAGCTCAACGCTTATCCGGACAAAGCCTAACTTTCTTCCAGTTGAAAGGTAATTGGTCACAATCTCAGGCTCAAATCCATAATAAGCGTACTCAGCCTGTGTTTGTTCCTCCTGAGGTTCCTCCTCCTCGGCATTGACACCTAAGCTAAAGATGCTGACAGAAAGAATAAGCAGCAAAGAGGTCACTCTTTTTATCAACAGAGTAGAAATGTCACATTTTTTCATAGCCAAATTTTCCATTTCAAGCGATTGTATGCAGGGCATTGTATTCGATTTTTCAAAAAACTGTGCTCGCGGATTTTACATGCTAGACTGCAGCAGTTTTCAAGTCAGTATTGTACCGAGAATCAGATGAGCGTAATTAGGTTAAGCTTTCCATATGGTGAATCAATTCAGTGGTTTTCACCAGAAAAAATCGACCAACTCCCAAAATCACCTCTAAAAGACTGGTTGCTCTCTAAAGGAAGTTTAACCCAAAAACTACGATCACACTGTGCTGAATTTGAAGTAAAAGTACTCGGAGAGGGCACATTAACCCCTTTTAGCGGTGAATTTCCCTCTCAGAGCCAAGCTTGGGTACGGGAAGTACTACTCTGTCTTGATGGGATCCCTTGGGTATTTGCCCGCACCTTAATTCCAGGAAGTTTACTGCAGCAAAAAGAGTCCGACTTCCTCACTTTAGGCACAAGACCTTTGGGAGAGCTGCTATTTTCCAGTGATGAGTTCTCACCCGGAAGAATAGAGGTGGCCCACTTTACCCCTTGCCATAAGTTGGCCAACTTAATGCGCTCACTCAAACAAGATGCCAATCACGAGCTTTGGGGGCGAAGACGCTACTTCTCCTACCACGAAGAGGAGTTGATCGTCAGTGAGACCTTTCTTCCCGCGGCTCAGCAATTAATTAAAAGCTAGCTACTCGCTCTTCTAATACCTAACCATCCCAACAAACATAGTGTTAACCAACCAAGGCTACCGCCACCAGAACCAGCGTCATCAGAACTCGCCGCGTTTGTTGCTGGCACAACTGGAGCGGTCACAGTGACAGAGCTAGTACTGCTACTCTGCACATTCAGGCTATCGGTAACGGTCAAGGTAACACTGTAGGTGCCAGCAGAACCATAGGTATGTGTTGGTGACTGAGCACTGCTGGTTTGTCCGTCACCAAACTGCCAAGCATAGCTTAAGGCACCTTCTCCTCCCGTCGTCCCATCGGTAAAGGTCACTGCCAAATTGTTGTTTGAAGAGGTAAATCCAGCAACAGGGACAACGGGCAGTGTAACCGCAATAGTCTGATTGCTCTCTACAGTCGAGCCTAGGCCGTCAGTCACCTTAAGTGTCACCAAATAACTGCCAGATGCACCATAGGTGTAGCTAGGTTCTACCTCTGCACTGATGGCTCCTGTAACACCGAAGCTCCATAGGTAGGAGTAATTACCATCACCACCTGTCACTGTTGGGGTAAAGAGCACTGTTCCTTTAACTTCCTCAGTAGTACTGAATTCAGAGCTAAGATTAGATGTTGGAGGCGGCGTAGTTGATCCCGCAAAATTAAACTCGAGCTTAGCAAGAGATGAGTCGACATTTTGCTCTACCACCTCCATGGTTAAACCAAGTTTCGGCAAAATAATGCCCGATTGAGGTTGAAGTGGCGCACTGTAGTCTAGGCTATCATCGAAGGTGGAGATGGCAGATAGGTTCTCATCACCAGAAAAGCTCGACTGATTAAACAGGCTAAAAGTAGCATCACGAATTTGCGTATCAGACCCTCCATTACCACCGAGAATCATCTGCTGATCCGCATCGACAACCCCAATCAAACCGACTCCAGGGTGTGAGTTAGAGTTATTATCTGCATAGCTAAAATTCTCTAACCATAGCAGCACACCAGGCTCATAGGAGTGACTATCAAGCCCTGCATCGACACCATTATGGCTACGCAACTGTACGATATAACGACGCGCAGCCCCTGGGCGTTGATTATCTATTCTAGAGAAACCAACAAGATCCATTCGGCCTGCAGTTTCAGCATCATCTGAATAAACAGAGCTCGCTCCTTGAGTCAGCTCAAGGTTATCGATAACTATCCCATACTCGCTTAAGCCCACGTCAGTTTTATAGATTAAACTTATCCTAACTGAGCTCCCCGCATAACTACTGAGGTCATACACCAGATCAACCCAGTTATTGCTGCCTTCGGCTCCCGCAATATCTGCTGAGCTTGCGGTAATGATGTTTCTTGCATCGTTAATTAAGTTACTGGCTTTAGTATGGTTACCTTCAATTGGCACACCATTGACCATTAGCTGAGCATAATCGTAATCTTGCTCAATATTCCAATGGGCCTTCATGGTTAAACTCAGTGGCGTTAAGCTCGGCAAGCTAACATCAAATGAGAGCGCATTATTAATCAGATTGCCCTGATTGGAGTAGTATTGGTACTCTCCAGCATAAGGGGCTTTAAAAGGGATAGGTGTTGCAGGCAAAGGAATAGAGAGTTGATTAACAAAGCCGTGATTTACCGCTTCATTGAGTACGACCTCAACCCCTGAATCATCAATCGTATTAAGCTGAATCTCCTGCTCATTAACCCAACGCCCTTTATATCTCTCCTGAAGATAAGATCTTGCATAGGGACTAAAACCTGTCGGTTGAGTTCCAGCAATGCTACCAGTCCAACTACCACCAGACATCACAGACCATGAACCTACGGGAGAGCCGTCCCCTTCATAACTAGTGTCATACTCGTCTGGCAAACCTAGATCGTGACCAAACTCATGAACAACCACACCCGCCGCTGCATCAATAGGCTGAACAGTATAGCCAAACACCTTCATTCCTGTGCCAGGTATGGTATATCCAGGGTTACTGCCTGTGTAAACAAAGAATCGATGGGACCAGATAGCGTCTTTACCACCATTAGACATCACGCCACCACCCGCCTCCTCACCGATACTGGAGTGAAACAACATCACATGGTCGATATTACCATCAGGTTCATCGAAGTTACCGTCACCATCGAGATCCATTGGATCTTCGACATCATAGCTAGCAAGTTCAGCACTGGACATGCCTGCAACAGCTTGGGTGACAGCCTCTTTAACTAGCTCTGGTACCGCTTTATCATCACCGTTATCATCATTCCCACCGTAATAGGCTGCATTGTTTTCAGCAGTAAACCAACCCTTTGTCTCACCAGTAAAGAAGAAGCTCTCACCAGACACTGCCTGATAATATTGATACCCGGTTTGCAAATTCTGTCCCTGAGGGCCAGTAAAACCTGTAGTAGAAAACATCAAATCATCATAATGGGAGTTAGGATAACTAGGGTAATACATATCAGTATCGCTGGCAGAGAGGCGATTATTATCATAGGGGAGATCTGGAAAATCGATTAAAACTCCCAACACTTTGACGGTTTTAGTCACGTCACTATCAGCCTGAGCCTCTGCTTCTAACTGCTGAGCACTAAACCCTTTACGACTTTTCTGCACCTTATGCTTTTTAAGCGCTTTTAACCGTTTCTGCTCAAATTTGGCATTCAGTAAATCGCCTTTATTCCTGCCCCCAAATTTGCGATATGAGTATGCGTCTACGGCGGCGGCTTTTTCATCAATAGATGCATCTTCGGAGATCTCTCCACGCTTAATTAGCCAGTATAAGATCTGCTCCTTATTCACCACTCCAGCATCAGCCAAAGTCGCGTTAGCAAGATCCAGAGGTTTAGCCATCAAGGTCGAGCCCATTAAAGAGAGCGTAATAGAGAAACATATTTTGGAGAGTATGCCTCCGTTGCTTTTCGATATCATAACCTTGACTTCCTTTCTATTTATTAAGGGTTTTATCACTCTTGATAAGAGCTGAGCACCCACTTAACAGAGCCACCACTTTAATGCCACTTTCAATACAGCTGATGTCGATTAAGTTTAGTACGGTTAACAAGCTGCATAGGTTCATTTTTTTGGTAAAACAGATCTTAATTTATGACAATTCAAACAAAATAAGATTCAAAAAAATCAGCATAAACACAACAGGTGGGCAGCAAAACCATAACTAAACAATACGATTTATTTAGCTAAGCCTTATGAATTATCAATGCAGCGGAGGTAGAGTAATTGAAGTACTCACAACTAGGCCTTTGTTGTTCAGTCTCTATTTAACCTGACCAATGTGCGCCATATAGTTTGCAATGCCATCGAGGAACATCTGCACAGAGATCATCACAAGCACCATTCCCATCAGACGCTCCACCGCAGTTAAGCCCTTCTCACCCAACACCTTAGTGAAAACCTTGTAGAAGAGAAGAATAACGGCACTCACGCCCCAGGCAGCAAGCAAAGCAATAGTCCAATCTAACATTCGTGTGCTATCGGTATGAGCCAGCAGAATAAGGGCAGCAAGCACCGATGGACCAGCCATCAATGGAATTGCCATTGGAACAATAAAGGGCTCCTCACCTGCTGCAAGACCAACCACACCACCAGGCTGCGGGAAGATCATCCTAATCGCGATGAGAAAGAGAATAATACCGCCAGCGATGCTGACAGACTCTGATTTTAAGTTAAGAAAATTAAGGATCGCTTCTCCGGCGAACAGAAACAGCAACATAATGATCAGAGCGAAGAAGAGCTCTCTGATTAGTACCTTACGCCGCTTCTTTGGATCGATATGACGTAAAATGGAGGAAAAAATCGGCAGATTACCAAGCGGATCCATGATCAGAAACAGCATAACTGCGGCGGAAAAGGTATCCATAGGGGCGAAAGCCTCTCTTTTAGGGTAAGGAATAACTATATTCTATAACTATTTAGTAACAATCAGACAGAAAAATTACACAATAATGCCCACTTAATCTCTTATCAATGGCTCAACCTAAAGTCAGTTAACTGTGTTTCAGCCCTATTGAGGTGAAATATGATCACACTTGATGTAAATAATGCGAGCTTAACTGCTTATTTTATAGAAACTGGTATACTAGCCCGTCTTTTTTAAAGGTCCCAGCTAAACAAATCATGCTTTATCTATTAGCCAGCTGTATCGCTCTACTTTTAGGCCCACTCTTCTACCGATATCTTTCGACAGAAAACGGGCTACAAAAAGGCCTGGACGGATTTATATTCGTATCCCTGGGCGGCTTAGTGCTGGTGCATATTCTACCTGAGCTACTCGAGCATGGCGGGTTTCTGGCTATTATCTTCGTTATCATAGGTTTGTGGGGCCCCACTGCCAGTGAAAAACTCTTCCATCGCTACTCTGAGGTCACCCATAATCTAACACTGACTTTAGGCATAGGCGGACTACTCCTGCATACCATCACAGATGGCAGTGCCATGGTATTGGCTCAGCATGATGACAACTCCATACTGCTAGCATTGGGCGTGATACTACATAGATTACCGGTCGGCTTAGCTATCTGGTGGTTACTCAAGCCTCAATTAGGTGCTCGCTGGGCTATGGCGGTATTGGCCGCGATGATGCTACTAACAGGCTTTGGCTATTTTGCCGGAGAGCAGCTATTAACCCAATTAAGCTTAGATAACACTGTCTACCTGCAAGCCTTTGTCACCGGCTCTATCTTGCACGTGGTGTTACACCAGCCCCATGGTGAAAGCCATGAAGATAAGCAGGGAAAGTATGAGTATCACGCAGGGATAGGAAGCTTACTGGGTATCGCTCTGCTTGGACTACTATTAATGGTCGATTCTGGCGGACATGAACATCACAACCACAGTCACAGTACTGAGCAGCTAGCCGATTGGTTACTGACTCTCGCACCTGTGCTGCTACTTAGCTACGTCGCAGCTAGCCTTAGATTCCACTTTGGCTTATCACCCGATAATACTTCGTTAGCCAAAAGATGGTTACAGCGCTTGGCGGGGCCAGAAGCATTGATCATCACGGCACTTTTGCTTGGTCCAGTGTTCGCCCTATTGCAACTTATCGGACTTGTGATGATAGGCACTGCGCTCACCTTAACCAAAGTTGAGCCCACAGATCCCCATCTTCACCTGCCAAAATCTGCGCTGCGTTTCGGTTTTTCACACTTGGTCGATCGCAGTGCACCTTGGATAATATTGAGCTTGATTTTAGCGAACCTGATTGGCCACCCATCAGTACCCTTAGCTAACCCTGTCACTCAAGTTGCGGTTCTGCTGTTAGTATTTTTACCGATGCGATTCTGTAATCTAGGTGGAGCAGTATTAGCTCTTTCTCTAGCCTATAGCGGCTGGAGTACCGAGGCTGTGATGCTGGCACTTTTAGTCGCCCCTATTTTCAATCTCGCTCAACTGAAACTGATGAACTGGTCTCAGCGCGGTCTGTTATTTGGATTAATACTGGCAAGCTTAGTGATCATCAATATGCTCCAACCACAATGGCACGCCTTGATGATCATCCCCGATAGCGTCAATACCCTATCGTTAACAGTACTGGCCTGCCTGTTTGCTGCGAGTCTGCTGCGTTTGGGACCGAGAAAGTTTATGGCTAGGATCATGCACCTTCAGCCCAAAGCCCACTCACATGATCATGGCCACGACCATGGACACAGCCATAAGCATTAAATAGATAGCAATCAGCTTAAATAGGGTTTAGATTCAAAATATCACCCTTGGATCTAGACCGCCTATGTGCATCTTGTTTATCGCGCTAGAGCAACACCCTAAATACCCACTTATCGTCTGTGCTAATCGTGATGAGTTTCATCACCGGCCCACACAACAAGCCCACTTCTGGATGCCAGAAAACGAGTTACTCGCAGGGAAAGATCTTCAGTCAGGTGGAAGTTGGCTTGGAGTAAACCGGCTCGGTGACTTCGCCGCGCTAACAAACTTTAGAGATCCACAAGCGCAGCAAGATGGAATGAGAAGCCGTGGTGAGTTGGTCATCAATGCCCTTAAACACCATGAACCTATGACCACTGCTTGGCTTAGGGAGCACAGCCAAAACTACAACCCCTTCAATCTGGTCTTCGGCAACAGAAAAGAGCTCTATTGCTATAACAGTAGCCAGAAAGCACTAACAAGGTTAACTTCAGGATTTCACTCTATCAGTAACGGCGCACTAGATGATGTCTGGCCAAAAATGGCACGGGGCACCATTGCATTAGAGACGAGTATTACACAACCAGATGAGCCGGATATCCAAGCGCTGCTCGCCATCATGAAAGATGAAACTCGCGCAGAAGAGAGTGAGCTTCCCCAGACGGGAATCGCTATAGAGTGGGAGCGTCTACTCTCCTCTATCTATATCCGTCACCCTGAGTATGGAACCCGCTCCACCAGCATCATATTGCAAGATACATCAGGGAACACCCGCTTTATTGAGGTCAGGTATGACGGTAAAGGACGCAACTTAGGCCAACAGGAGTTCTATTTAAGAAAGTGAACAGATACCAATGACATTAAGTACCTTTTCATTTGGCGAGAATTCAAAGTGTTGAAGACAAGGCGGATGATTGAAGCTAATAGTTACTCTATATCTAAATCATTCAACACAGTATCCAGCACTTTGAAACCCGCCATAATTTAATCTGAGGTGTGGTCGTGGGTAATAACCCAACGATCATCTATCTTCTCAACCAACAGGGTAAACACACCACTAGGTTTATCTTTCGCACGAGTCAGCTGCCAGCGGCCAACGACCATGGCTCCATAGTTACTCAGCATCTTGATCTCCTTGATGGTGAACTTCAACGTGCCTAAGGTCGCTTTATCTGGGTAATTCCTCTTATAAGCAGCTAAGGTCTCCTCCCAGCCATAGCGAAACTTATCACCAGAGACAAAACGCATCTTCTCGTTATTCCAATAACCTTGCATATAAGCATCGAGATCACCACGATTCCACGCAGCTTCCTGCGCTTTCAATACCTGAGCTATATCATCGGTAGGCACGGCCGAGGCACTAAACGCGACCAGCAATAAGATAAGAGAAAGTCCTTTTTTAAACATGATATATCCAGAAGTGAGCGATAATGTATACTAACCTAATTCATGGTCTCACGCCTCGAAATTCCTGTTTTGAGGTCGATCTCTACTTTCAAGGCTTAGAGTCTCTCTATATGTTTCAAAAGTTTTGCAAATTAGTTTTAAAATTAACAGGTTGGAAAATATCCGGTGCACTACCTACCGAGCACCAATATGTTGCGATTGTGGGCCCACACACTAGCAACTGGGACTTTATTATTGGCGTATTAGCCCGTGGAGCTTTAGGGGCAAAAGTTAACTTTCTCGGTAAACATCAGCTTTTTATCCCACCTTGGGGTTGGTTTTTCAAGGCAATAGGCGGCACCCCTGTCGACAGACGAAAGAGCAACAACTTAGTCGATGGCGTTGTGCACCTGTTTCAAGATAACCCTAAGTTTTCACTCGCCTTAGCGCCAGAAGGTACTCGTAGCCCAGTAAAACGTTGGAAAACAGGGTTTTATCATATCGCCAGCAAGGCCAATGTTCCCATTGTTACCGTAGGCTTAGATTTCGGCAGCAAAACTGTATTGATCGCCAATGGCATAGATACCACAGACAATATGCTGCAAGATATGGATAAGATCATCGACTTTTACCGCTCAATAAAGGGTTGCCATCCTAAGGTTATCCCTGACTTTATTCCGGGAAAATAGACTGGCAAATCCTATCGGCGCTCGCTATAGTGCCGATTCCGTCTGACAAACAATATTATCCCTATGCTCTTTGATACTTGGCTACTCTACTTTTTTGCTGTCCTGCTGATCGCCGTTTCTCCGGGAACCATGGCGGTATTATCGATGAGCCATGGTATCCATTTCGGTAAGACTCGCAGTTTGGCAACCGCATTGGGTAGTGTCACTTCAGCACTTATTTTGATGGCGGCATCGGCAGCGGGGCTCGGCGCTCTACTGAGTGCAACAGAGTATGGATTTACGATTTTAAAATACTGCGGCGCAGCCTATTTGCTGTTTCTTGGTATCAAACTACTGCTAACAAAAGCCAGCTCTCAAGGGCTAGATCTACAACAGATCAAGAGTAAAGGCACACCAGCGCAGATGTTTAAACAGGCCTTTCTAGTGGGAATTAGTAACCCGAAAGACCTGCTTTTTTTTGGCGCACTCTTCCCACAGTTTATCGATATCTCAGCCCCTCAAGCACCACAACTGGCCATTCTTGCAATCACCTGGGCTGTTATAGATTTCAGCTTTGTGATGATCTACGCCAGCATGGCTAATGTGTTAGCCCCAACCCTGAAAACCAGCAATAAACTGCACTGGTTCGATCGAACCAGTGGCGGTGTGTTTATCAGCTTAGCGGCAATCTTAGTCACTCGAGAAAACTAATAGCGAGCTAGAAGCATAAAAGCTGGATTCTGAAATCAGTTCAGAATCACGGCTAACGCACTTAGCTTAAAAGTTTCCACTTCTAACTCTTAACTTCCCCCTTCAAGCTTCGAATATCTGAGCCTGTTGGCCCTTGGAAAACTTTCAAGCCAAACTCAGGTAAGATTGCAAAGATATGATCGAAGATATCACCTTGAATATCTTCGTAATTGTTCCAGCGAATATCGGTAGTAAACACATAGACCTCAATAGGAACACCTTCGGATGTTGGTGCTAATTGACGCACTAGCAAGGTCATATCATTATGGATCAGCGGGTGTCTGGTCACATATTCAATCAGATACGCCCTAAAGGTACCGATATTGGTCAAGTGACGACTATTTACCGGCATATCAGCATCTTCAACACCTTGATTAAAGAGCGAGATCTCCTCTCTTTTTGAGGAGAAATACTCTTTTAAACAGTTAATTTTACTTAACTTGACCTGCTCCTCTTCAGAGAGAAAGTGTATGCTGTGAATATCGATGGAAACCGCACGTTTAATGCGCCGACCACCAGACTCAGACATACCGCGCCAGTTCTTAAATGCATCAGAAACCAAGGCATAGGCGGGGATCATCGTCAGTGTATTGTCCCAGTTTTGCACCTTGACTGTGGTTAACGACACCTCAACGACCGAGCCATTGGCACCATACTTATCCATCTGGATCCAATCGCCCGTGCTCACCATGCGGTTAGCGGCCAGCTGAATTCCAGCGACAAAACCTAATATGGTGTCTCTAAACACTAACATCACCAAACCGGTCGCAACACCTAAGCCGCTGAGGAAGTAGACCGGAGATTGATTCGCCAGAACCGAAATAGAGATGATGATGGCTACAAAGAAGAGGAAGAGCTTAAATAGCTGAACAAAACTCTTAATCGGTAGACGCCTACTCACTAAATTGACATCGGCAATCTCATTCACCGCATCCAGTGCACTATAGATAGCGCGCACCAGCATCACCACAATCCAGACACTCAGCAGACGATCCACCAGTGAGCTTATTAGTTGATGCTCTTTCAATGCCAATGGGATCAAGAGGTTCATTACAAGGGCTGGTACAACATAGGAGAACTTCTCCAGTACCTTATGCCTCATAAAGATATCATCCCAACTCACTTTAGAGCGGTGGATCACGATATTCATGGCGCGCACAACACCACGCCTGACAAACAGGTAAGCGATAATGGCCAACACAAGGCTCACCACGACAAGCAATGAAGTTGACACATCGTCCGATGGTGTGCTGTTAACTCCCCAGTCGGATAACCACTTTGAGATCCGCAATCTTAGTTCTTGATCCACTATCAATCTTCCTTAAAAAGTATTAGCACCATGTTAAACGGATAACACCCCGAGAAACAACTCGCCACAAAGGCAAAACAAATCAATCACAACTCTTTATTTTTCAATAGGTTTAGTCATTCTTAATTGACTGAGGGACAAAGATTACCAACAATTTACCTTTAATACAGTCAAAAGTAGGAGTATGTTGATGTTGAGATACCTAATTATGCTAAGTGCGTTAACAGTCAGTCTCAATGTCATGGCTAATCAGGCCGAAGATGATACATCAACGCTTTTTAAGCCCAAAATGAGTATCAGCCTGGATTATATACCAGCTGAAAACAACATGTACGGCATCACGTTAGCCCCCTATCATTTCGACACAGACTACTCCAGTTGGGGCTACTACATAGGTTATGCCGCTAGCCAAAAGGAAGATCTGGCACTGATCAAACCCGCCGAGGGTTACACTCAAGATAAGATGTGGCGATTTGGTCTCAGCTATAGCCTAACTCAGCAACTGAGTCTCTATGGTGGCGCAGTTCACTATAGCCTTGAAAAGCACTTCACCACAGGTAAGACTCCCAAGATTGTCGATGGTGAGCCTATTTGGGAAAAAGAGTCTGACACCTCCTGGGGAGGCGAGCTAGGCGTACGTTATATGATGGATATGGGCTTGATGCTAGGTGTTGGATATAACACCTCAACAGATTCCGCGGTCATTAGCGTAGGCTATGTGATGTAAACAGTAACGCAGGTTCAACTCTAGGGTATTTGTCTATGACAACTCCATGAAATATCTTTCCATTCAGTTTATGCTAGAGCCAACTTATCTATTTGGGTTCAAACCTATGCGTAAAACACTTAATACCCTGATTGGGTTCGCGCTCCTCACTCTAGCTATACCAGCCATGGCGGCAGAGGTAACAACAGTCACATTAGACAACGGCACTAAGGTCAGACTTAATGATGACTTTACTTGGGAATATGTAATTTTAGAGACAACAACTCCAGCAGTCGACACAGTGACCACAACGAGTGCCCCGACTTCACAGGCCTCGACTCAAGCAGCAGTCATATCAGCTCCCACCTTAACAGCCAGAGCAATGTCACAAGCTGAGTTACTTAAAAGTACCGCCAAGGGTGGAGTCAAAGTCAGTTTTCTTAACAGTCAATGGGATGAAGATGGCCGCTTAGGCCTGACATTCGATCTCGCCAGCAGCAGCTCAGAACACTACGTTTTGATCAACCTCGATGTCACCCTGTTTGACGACACAGGTAAGCTATTAGAGACCAAAACTATTAAAGTCTGGAAAGCGATTTTCAGAATGCCTGATACATACCTGCGCAAGGGGCAACAACGTGAAAGTAAGATCTTCTGGTTCGAAGGTATAGACCCTAACCTCTGGACCAAAGAGCTAGTGAGCCTGAAGATAGGTGAGATGGACTCAAGAATGTAGGTTCTACACATCATTGTTAAACGAAAAGCCTGAAGGGTTTGCTCCCTTCGGGCTTTTTCGTATTAAGTCCCATAAAAAACTAGCTTTAGCCACCAACCCTCATGCACTTACGGCCTTAGGCACATGGATGTTGCCGCAGGTAATAGATAACAATGAAGGGTAAGCCAGAACAAGAACGACCCGATCACAATGAAATCCCCCCCTAAAACTGGCAGCAAAAAGGGCCCGAAGGCCCTTCATATCATCACAGCGTAATCGACAAAATTTCTACTAGTTTAATTAGAAACTAGCAAGAATCCCTGCTGGCAGATAGCTATTGAAGCTAGAGGTCAGTAGCAAGTCTGTCGACGCTTCGATATCTGGGCCGAAGAACCTGTCCTTATCATAGTAGGTTACTACTTCACGTAACTCAGCTTTCGCCTTAGCCACGGCAGCACTTGGTTGCAGTGGAGCACGGAAATCAAGCCCTTGCGCCGCAGCCAACAACTCAATCGCAAGTACGCCGCGAGTATTTTCAGACATATCACGCAGACGACGAGCAGCGAAGGTTGCCATAGAGACATGATCTTCTTGGTTTGCTGATGTCGGTAAGCTGTCTACTGAAGCTGGGTGTGCGTAAGTCTTATTCTCAGAGGCCAATGCGGCAGCAGTAACCTGAGCAATCATAAAGCCAGAGTTTACCCCGCCATTTTCAACTAAGAATGGTGGCAGTTTAGACAGGTTAGGGTCGATAAGTAGCGCAATACGACGCTCAGCAATCGCACCGAGCTCAGCAAGAGCAATCGCTAGATTATCGGCCGCCATCGCGACGGGCTCGGCGTGGAAGTTACCACCTGAGATGATGTCACCAGTATCTTGGAACACGAGTGGGTTATCAGTTACGCCGTTGGCTTCAGTACCTAACACTTCTGCAGCCTGACGAATTTGCGTTAGGCACGCTCCTAAGACCTGCGGCTGACAACGTAGTGAATATGGATCTTGCACTTTCTCACAGTCTACATGGCTTAGGCTGATCTCAGACTCATCACCCAAGAGGTGACGGAACAGTCCAGCAGCATCCATCTGACCCTTCTGACCACGGGCTGCATGAATACGTGGATCAAATGGGCTGCGACTGCCCATGGCAGCTTCGACGCTCATCGCGCCAATAACAGAGCTTGCCGCAAACAGATCTTCAGCATTAAACAGGCCTTCAAGCGCTAATGCAGTAGAGGCTTGCGTACCGTTAAGCAGGGCGAGTCCCTCTTTTGCAGCCAGCTCAATCGGCTCAAGACCAGCTATCTCAAGCCCCTCTTTAGCAGACATGATCTGGCCCTTATAGCTCACTTCACCTTCACCAAGTAGCGTTAGGCTCATGTGTGATAATGGGGCTAAATCACCCGATGCGCCAACAGAGCCCTTCTCTGGAACGCAAGGGTAAACCTCTGCATTAACCAACTGAATCAGGAAGTTTATCACCTCTAGACGAATACCAGAGAAACCACGGCTTAGTGAGTTGATCTTCAAGACCATCATCAGGCGCACTGTTGCATCTTGCATATATTGCCCAGTACCAGCAGCATGGGAAAGTACGATTGAGCGCTGCAGTAGCTGCAGATCTTTATCTTCAATCTTGGTATTCGCTAACAGACCAAAGCCTGTGTTGATACCATAAACGGTGCGGCCCTCATCGATAATCTTCTGCACTATGCCAGAGCTGATATTGATATCGGCAATCGCTTCATCGGCAAGCTCAAGTGTTAACTTATTACGGCTAATATCGCGGATCTGCGACAGGGTCAGGGTACCTGGCTTTAATACTAAATGGCTCATCTCTACTTCTCCAACATTGGCAGGTCTAAGCCCTGCTCTTTAGCGCAGTTTTTAGCGATATCATATCCAGCGTCAGCATGACGCATCACACCCGTTGCAGGGTCATTCCAAAGCACGCGACCAAGACGAGCAGCGGCATCATCTGTGCCGTCGGCAACAATCACCACACCTGAGTGCTGACTAAAGCCCATACCTACACCACCACCATGATGCAGCGATACCCAAGTAGCACCACTTGCTGTGTTAAGCAGAGCATTCATTAATGGCCAATCAGATACTGCATCCGAGCCATCTAACATAGATTCAGTTTCACGGTTCGGGCTGGCAACAGAGCCAGAATCTAAGTGATCACGACCAATCACAACTGGCGCAGAAAGCTCACCATTTTTCACCATCTCGTTAAAGGCCAATGCCAAACGGGCACGATCTTTTAAGCCAACCCAACAGATACGAGAAGGCAGCCCCTGGAAGGCGATACGCTCGCGGGCCATATCTAACCAGTTATGCAGATGGGGGTTATCAGGAATAAGCTCTTTAACTTTTGCATCTGTCTTATAGATATCTTCTGGATCCCCAGAAAGCGCTGCCCAACGGAATGGACCGATACCTTCACAGAACAGAGGACGAACATAAGCAGGAACGAAACCAGGGAAGTCGAATGCATTCTCTACTCCCTCTTCGAACGCCATCTGACGAATATTGTTACCGTAATCGGTTGTTGCTGCACCCGCAGCTTGCAGCGCTAACATAGCTTTAACCTGCACCGCCATAGACTGCTTAGCCGCTTTTACCACTGCCGCTTCATCTTTCTTACGCATGTCGGCTGCTTGCTCTAAGCTCCAGCCCTGTGGCAGGTAACCGTTGAGAGGGTCATGAGCAGAGGTTTGGTCAGTGACCACATCTGGCGTGATACCACGTTCAACTAACTCAGCAAATACATCGGCAGCGTTTGCAAGTAAGCCAACAGAAACAGGCTTACCGCTCTTGTTCGCTTCATCGATCATCGCTAAGGCTTCATCAAGTGATGTCGCTTTCTTGTCGACATAGCGAGTACGCAATCGGAAATCGATACGAGTCTCGTCAACCTCACAGGTGAGAACAGAGTAACCAGCCATAGTTCCTGCAAGTGGCTGAGCGCCGCCCATACCACCTAGGCCACCAGTTAAGATCCACTTACCAGCAGATGAACCGCCAAAATGCTGCTTAGCCATAGCTACGAAGGTTTCATAAGTACCTTGTACTATCCCTTGGGAGCCAATATAGATCCAAGAACCCGCTGTCATCTGGCCATACATGGCCAAACCTTTCTTATCCAGCTCGTTGAAGTGCTCCCAGTTAGCCCAATGTGGTACTAGGTTTGAGTTAGCAATAATAACGCGGGGCGCATTATTATGGGTCTTGAAAACCCCAACAGGTTTACCCGACTGCACCAGTAAGGTCTCATCCTCTTCAAGGCGCTGCAGCACTTCGATAATCTTGTCGTAACACTCCCAATCACGGGCTGCACGGCCAATACCACCATAAACAACCAGATCCTCAGGGCGCTCGGCTACATCTGGGTGGAGGTTGTTCATCAACATGCGCATTGGCGCTTCGGTGGTCCAGCTTTTACAACTTAACTTGCTACCGTGTGGGGCAATAATGCGACGGCTAGGGTTGTGTCTCTTATCCATCTTAGTTAACCTCTTTCAATTTATCTGTTTCTTATCACTCTCTTTTAGAGAGCTTTGGTTTTATTTGATCTATTGTTTTTTGCTTTAAATCTACTTGTATATACAACACTTAATCTGACTTCTTCGCGCTAGTTCTACTGCTTTCACCACAGATTTAACGCTTTACCCAATCACTCATTCTCTTCACCACGCAGTGGTATTCATCGAAATGCGCAGCAGAGCTATTCTTAAGATGTCAAATGGTTAGAACGTCAAGTGACCGCCCAATCTAAAGCGACTTCCAGGGTGTATTAACTTGGCAAAACTCACCACGCCTTGACGTGACCAGGTACGACGTAAAATCTGTAAACAGGGCTCTGTTGCCTCAATACTCAATGCTTGTTGATTATGTTGATTGGCGACAACGGCCTCTAAGGTATGCCTAGCTTCAGTCAGCGGAGCTACCTGGGATAAGTACTCATGGGGAGTTTGAGTGGTAAAGTCTTGGGCTAAATACTCAGGCACTAGTTTAGGATTAACAAAGCGCTCCTCTAGCTGCAGAGGCACGCCATCTTCACAGTGAACCAGCACTGAGTAGTACACTTGGCTTCCCGCTTCTAACCCAAGCGCGATGGCGATAGGCGCTATCGCTTCTATGCTAGTGAGCTCCAGCTGTTTCACGCTGTAACCGTGTCCCCTGTCTTTAATTTCATCGGCAATATTGCGGATCGCCATCATGGAAGATTGAGACTTAAGCTCTGCAACAAAGGTTCCCAAGCCTTGAGTTCGCTCAAGCACGCCACTCTCCACCAGCTCAGTTAACCCTCGCCTAGCCGTCATTCGGCTACACTCAAACTGTTCAGCCAACTGGTTTTCAGAGGGGACACGAGTGTGCTCCTCCCACTCACCAGACTCGATGCGGGCTAGAATATATTGTTTGATCTCAGCAAACTTTGGCGTGGCCACTGGCGCTCCTTATATTTGAATATTGCGCTAAGCTAAAAGGAACGAGATAAGCTGTTACCTTTGCTCCCTACTTAAGCGGGCAGTTTTGGTAGTTTTCAGTGCTTATTTCCCTTTTAGGAACAACCGCGCTTTTCAAACGATTAAAATTACCGCTATAATCCTAGCTTGTATATACAAGTAAATACAAGTTGGATCACACTTTTATTTTATTTAGTATTGATTCAACAAAACGCAGTTATCAATAAGAGAGCACATCATGTCTTGGGATCAGGTCTGGATTGACGTCAACGTAGCAAGTATGGACCCTTCTGTATCAGCACCTTACGGCGCAATAATAGATGCAGCGCTAGCTGTAAAAGATGGAAAAATTGCCTGGGTGGGACCCAGAGGAGAGCTGCCTGAGTTTGATGTGATGTCAACGCCACTTTACAGAGGTAAAGGTGGCTGGATCACACCCGGACTTATCGACGCCCACACACACCTAGTCTTTGCCGGTAACCGCGCGAACGAATTCGAAAAACGCTTACAAGGTGCTAGCTATGAAGAGATAGCTCGTAGCGGAGGCGGGATAATCTCCACCGTTAAAGCCTGCCGTGAAGCCAGTGAAGCAGAGCTATTTGAGCTTGGAAGAAAACGCCTTAATGCGCTTGCAAAAGAGGGAGTGACTACAGTTGAGATAAAGTCTGGCTATGGTTTAGACACGGCAACAGAGCTGAAACTTTTACGTGTCGCCCGTGAGCTAGGCAAGCACCACCATGTCGATGTGAAGACCACTTTCTTAGGTGCCCACGCTATTCCACCAGAGTATAAAGATGACGTCGAAGGCTATGTTGATTTAGTCATCAACGAGATGTTGCCCGCTGTTATTGCTGAAGATTTAGCCGATGCCGTCGATGTATTCTGTGAAAACATCGCATTCAATATTGAGCAAACAGAGCGGGTACTCACTGCAGCCAAAGATGCGGGATTGGATATCAAGCTTCATGCCGAGCAACTCTCAAACTTAGGCGGCTCAACCATGGCCGCCAAACTTGGCGCTAAATCAGTGGATCACATTGAATATCTTGATGAAGATGGAGTGGTAGCACTAAGTAAAAGTGGTACCTGTGCCACCCTATTACCTGGGGCGTTCTACTTCCTGCGTGAAACCCAGATGCCACCGATAGATCTACTACGTAAACATAAAGTGCCTATGGTACTGGCCAGTGACTATAACCCAGGCTCGTCACCACTATGCTCAAGCCTACTGATGCTAAATATGGGTTGCACTCTATTTCGCTTAACACCGGAGGAAGCTTTAGCAGGCATGACTCGCAATGCCGCCAAGGCACTCGGTGTTGAAGACAAAGTTGGCGTGTTAGCTGCTGGTATGCAAGCGGATTTCTGTTTGTGGGATATCAGTACACCAGCAGAGCTTGCCTACTCCTATGGCGTTGGAGTGTGCCTTGAAGTGGTGAAAGACGGTCACTTAGTACATCAGTAATTTATCACCTCTCTTACGATAGAGGTTAGCTCGTTTTAGATGGTTTCATCTGGCGTTATGGGTACTTGGTGGTTTTATGGTATCCATAACTTTGCTGGTATGAATAACCTGCAGTTCGCTGATGTGCAGATACTTCTGTGACACGGCACGAGTATATCCCTATAGCCTCTACGACAGCATCCTTGCTGTCGAAAGGTCACAGCCACATCTGCACTGGTTGATTAACAAGAAAGTTATCTCTTCGATTTAATTTCAGACTTGAACATCATCTAGTTACTTTTAAAACTGGTACGATGCCCCTTACAAATGTAGTAAATCAACAGGACTGATATTGATGCAGTGAGTGATGATATTGTTGATGCGCTGCTAGCAAGTGAGCTGAAATCATATGCTGGGCGCAAGAGGTAGAGGCACTGATAGGCTATGGGGAGTTGCATTAAAATGGCTGAAAACAGATCGTCTGGCAGTTGTGAGAGAAACTTTCGGTAGCCAAAGTAAACGGAAGCTGAGAGGATAAACACTAAGCTAACATCATGCAATATCAGCCACAGATACTGAATGCCATTTTCATTGAGATCTGCTGCAGCACTTAAGTAGCCCAAGATATAACTTGAAGCCAAACCAAACAAAGTCAGTATCATTTGAGCCAGCAAAAAGCCTATAGCCAGTGCAGGTAGATATCGGACTAGCTTCATCTTCTCATTTCCGTAAGACACTCACTTTGATTGAACAAACTTAAATTACTTTTGTCTTAATTAAAAATGGAATTTAGAGATAGTGATCATGATTCGGATTATATTAATTTTAGCTTCGGTGTTATTACTCGCCTACCCACTCTGGGGCGTATTGCAACCAACAACCTACTTAACTGAATTATTGGAAGAATACCCTCTTGCAATCGAAACAACTTCAGTTCAAATACAGCAAGCGAGTGCACTACTTTGGATTAGTAATGGCATTTTAGCTACTGCCTTTTTGCTTATGGCCAAGTTTATAGGATCTCCTTCCACTTATCTTGCCGCTAAGTGGGGGGCCCTCTTACTTATCCTATACCCCATAATAAAAACGGTTATTGAAGTGTCCTCCGCAACTGTTTTGTACAGCCACCTCGAACACTCCCCTATTTCACTTGAGTTTTCATCAGTAAAACTATTCTACATTCTTTTCGGACTTGCCCTTTATGGCATAATTAAATCCCAACAAGGATTAACTCAACCAGCAAACTAAACTTAGAAAACTCAAACTTATGATCGATCCATAAGTGCCTAGAAACGATAATGCAAGCCTATGCCATATTGGACTAGGCTGATGTCGGCATAATAATTATCCAGCTCGCTGTTTTCAGGCTCTGTTTCATTAATCTCATAAAACACCCTTAGCGCCAAAGATTCAGTGATAGTGACATCGACGCCAGCACCAAACAGCCAACCAGTGCCTTGATAACTCTCATCAACCTCGTCATCATCACTGTAGATTCGGTTAAGCACGAGTCCCGCTTTCAAATAGCCAGTCACACTGTCAGTAAAAGCATGCCGTATGACTGGAGAGAGAGAAAACGCCGCCATACGAACATCAACCTCATCGACAAAGCTATCGGTTGCAAAAAAACCCGCCTCTATACCAAAGCTGTCATTGAAGTTATAACCACCATAGACTCCTAGACCCTTAGCAGACTCATCTAAAACACCGATGTTATCCTCAAGGCTAGTTTGATTCGCTTGACCACCTAGATAAAAGCCCAGATCTTTAGCGGCAAAAGCAGGTGTTGATACTGCCAGTAATATACCAGCAGTTAACAGAGAGTTGAGTTTCATTACTATCCCTAAATTTATCCGTTTGCCATATCCATTTAACAGCAAACATATTTAAAATCGCCGAGATATTAACCTTTTACCTACAAAAAAACAAAAAATGGAAAGGTTGAGAGCTACCGCAGTAACCTTTTAAAACTCAGAAGAATAGAGAACCTAGTAGTCTACTGCCAGCATATATGTTCAACTGGCAGCAGACAGGTCAATTATCGTGTTAAGTACATAGCGTTTTCAGTTGAAAATGTGAGTCTATTTCGGTCAAAAGAATCTGTTTTATTTATAAAATGAAGTGACCGAGGATATATGGGCCCGAGTAAATTTGGTCCTTGCCAAATTATTTTTCCCGTAGTTAAGTCAACCTCTGAAATATAAAACTTTTCTTCATTGCTATAAACACCACTCCTTGATGCCACCAATGCATTGTCATCGACGACAATAAAGTCAGTAACTTCTTCATCAAGGGCAATACTTACACGAGGTACCAAATCGAGATCGTAGCTAGTTATTTTATTGTAGCCAGTACCTTCACTACAAATAAGACTTGCATCAGAAGTTCGGTAGCCAATTCGTTCGCAATAAATGTTTTCTCTGGTCCTCTGTATGAGCTTGCTGTTACTCACTTCATAAATGATTACTTCTGAATAGGTACTGACTGATAAGTAATTAATACCGTCTCTTTCAAAAATCAATAGATCAGTTATATGGCTGCCAAAAACCTTCTCATCAAATAATCGCTGCTCTGTAACGTCAAGTAATTGAATACGTGTTCCGCTCACCGCAAGCAGATCTTCTTGACCATCACCATCGACATCTAAGGATTCTATAATACCATAATCTTTTGATTGCTCTCCCTCTCCTCCCCAAAGCGTTCTAAAGGTATCAAGTTCTTTTACCAATAAAAAACCATCATAAAGGTCAGATGAACCCAAGAAAATATCAGCATAACCATCATGGTTATAATCGATCACTTTGGCATGCTTGGATCTATTCCAGTTAGAGGCAGTTTCGTCACTGAAACGTAATTCTCCCAGGTTATCCATCACAATAATTCGCTGGCCAGAATGGCTGCTAGAACTCGGTGCAACAAAAACGGTACTAAAATTACCTGGAGAAATTTGACCCCAACCCGATGAGGTAAACCTTAATAATTGTTGCTCTATCTCACTACTCCAAGCAATTTGTGGTTCCACCCCAAGATCTGCAACAGCTATAATATCAGGACCACTTGATGTATGTCCTGAACCCCAAACAATTTCATCCGCACCATCATTATCGATATCACCTGTAACAATTGAAGATGAACTATGCTCAATTAAATCTAAACGCCACACTTCTACAGGCTTTTCTTCTTGAACATCTACCGCATAGATGTATCCCCACTGGCAGTTACCAATGAGAATTTCACTATCAGGATCACTGTCAATGTTAGCTGTTTTTACCGTACAAATATTATCTCTCTCAGTTGTCATATCAAAAAGTAAAGACTTAGATATAACACTATAAACACTGACCTTGCCCCAACGCGGTGCCCCGACAATTTCAGCAACTCCATCACCATCTATATCGCCAAGTGAGATATCATCTCCAAACCCGGAAAAAAATAGCCATTCATTCTCACCTGAAATGCTATCAAAAACATAGCCAGAGTTAGTCACTAGCTCTAATTGCTCGTCTTCATCTACGTTTGCCAATCTAACTTGTGTTGTTGCAGCAGACACGCTGTAGCTAAATTTTATTTTACCAGTATTTGCGTTTATTAAGTGAACCTGATGCCCCATCGTCCCAAATGTGAGCATAACTAAATCATCTGAACTCGCGTTTGAATTATCATTACCACCGACATCTAAAAATGTGAGCGTCTCGTCCTCATATATTGTCTCCATTGGTTTAGACAAATCAGTTATTCTATAAAGACCATGATCGGACAAAACAATAATATCAGTTCGATTATCGTGATTAATATCCTGCGCTACAGTTTTGAGTGTCCTAGAATCACCTATAGGCGCGTAGGGATAAACCCACTCTTGCCTATAGCTCGCACCAGTATGAGACAATAAACTTATCACCCCCTCCGAACTGCTAGATAACAATTCATTTTTACCATCCCCATCAAAGTCAGCGACCCATAAGTTATTACTCGAATAAGGGATTTCAATGCCAGTTCTTACTAACGGTTGCTGCGCCAAATCGTCAACAACCCTAACAACTAATAGTTTGTCTTCAATACTATTTTCAGCAGAAATTGCAAAATTATATTCTTGTTCACGAGTAAAAAATAAGTTGTCTGGTTGCCAATGAATCACACCATTAGCATCGAATGTCATCCCCTGTGGGCCATAAAGTAATTGCGGGTTTATTAACTGATAGCTTTCTTGGATAAGGCTTATACTTGCCCGTTCACCTGCGAGAATAGCCGTAGATAGTGGATTCGTATCAATTGGCACATTACGATCTAGTTCAGTAATTACCTCTACAGCATCTACTGATGCATAGAAGCTGAGTTGATGATCACTGTTAAATTTAATAAACAATGTCGCTATTTGACCCACGATATTTCCGCGGTCGCCTTGGCAATCAGCTTCCCCATTTTGACTTTCAAAAGTCAACTCCAGTTTATGCGCCTGACCAGTTGAAACTGTATTCTCAAAAGTAAATACTCCCTCAATAAACTCCCCACCTGTTTGTACGCTAAATGTGCTATCAGAATAAAATTGATAGACCTCTTTACAGTCAAACTCTTCAACGTACTCTAGCCAGGTTCCTGTAATATCATTTGTTACACTGACAGGTGTAGTAGTACCACTGTTAGAACCATTATCAGATGACTCCCCACCGCCTCCACATGCTGCAGTGACTAACAATAGTAAACTTAAAGCCGTCTTCCTTAACATTTCCACACCTCTTACTAACTAATGACCATCACCCAAAAATAAAACACATTGCAAACAACAATTAAAATCATTTTTCACCACAACCAACAACTCATCAACAATTAATTGTGGAGGATCATAACTTACAGACATATTCACCAGCCAACAACTTTAGTAGCTAATAAATTCCGGCCTATAGACCTAGCATGATCATGAATAAACGCTCAATGTATCAAAGTAGCTATACAGACCTTCATCGTAAACACCACCTAAAGTTTGCAATTCATTGAAACCAAATTTATTTACATCGCTTTTTTTCTTACTTCCAATTCGACTAACCTCTCGGTGTATTTATTCCTCCAAAAGGGGTGGTCTGTATTTTTCAAAGCTAGCTTTTCATGCGTAACAGCCCTTTCAAACTCTCCCACTTCAGCATAAGCTTGTGCAAGAGCATGGTGGGCAGTATGTGAGTGAGGATATGCATCCACGGCAACTTGATAGATGGCTATCGCTTTATTTTTTGCCGTTTTACCGCCTTTATCAGCTTCATACTTAGCAAGGGCAATGAGAGAGGCCGTTGCAGGCACTTCGAACCCATACTTTTCATCAGTAAGATATTGATAATGAGCAAGTATCGCTTGTGGGCCTTTACTTGATATCTCTGAATCAGGCTCAAGCATCTTATGGTAATCATTAAAGAGTAACTCAATACCATAGGCTGTCGCCAAAATAGGTTGAGTCATGTAATAGCTGCCATCAAAACGTTTAATATGGTATTCCAACGCTGGCGAAGCCGTGGCTTTTATTATGGTCTCCATCTCAGCAAAGCTAGCCAATTGCCTCTGCTCAAAGCCACTGTCACTAGTGCTCATAAACAGAAAACGTGGCTTCCCTTTCATTGCTGCCAGTTTTTTCGGTGCATCTTTAATAACAAAAGCAAAATCTTTGCTTAATACAGGGCTTGCGACAAAGTATGCATTAAACAGCTCTGGTCGGTTAAGCAAGGTATAGAGGCCAAGTCCAGCATTACCAGTAAAGCCATTCATGATCCGAAAGCCATTGGTTCTATACTGCTTATCGATAGTCGGTAATAGTGCCAACTCCATAAAGTCGAGCAGCTTAGTATCGCCTCTCTCCTCAATGGCTAACTCTTTTAATTCACCCAGAGTTTTATCGCCATCGGGCGCGGTGACGATAATCGTTTCCAACCATGGCCAATCACCATTGTGGCTCATCCAATCGTGCATACCATTAAGATATGCCTGACTACGGGGATGAAAGTCAAATAGCACAAGATAACGTTTATCTTTGTTATTAAAGTAACTCGGAGGTAAGGTCACATTAAAAGTGATAGGCTTATCAGAGTATGAAGTGGCGACATCAAGCGTAGTGATTAGCTCCTGTCCAGCACTGCTTTGAGCATTAACCGAAGCGATATTTAGCACAAGTACAAAAAGTAAGCTCAGGCTAAACATTAGCGTTTTTAGCATGTTGTTATCTTCCATGATTTAGGTGATTTTGAATCAATCAGAAACTATCGATACTAAATATCTTACGTAATAGCTGAACCTGTCTTCGACTAACATCGATCTCTTGCCCATTGTTCATATGCACCTGCAAGCTTCCAGATGCCATTCCCTCCTCAATTTTGTCAATTTGATCAACACGGACAATATCGCTACGACTGGCTTTAAAAAAAACTGCGGGATCAAGCTTCTTCTCTACTTTAGAGAGTGAGATATGGAGGTAAGATTTACCTGAATCAGAGTAAACAGCCACATGATTTCCCAAAGACTCAAAACGGCAAATTTCATTGATTCTGACAATCTTATAATCGGAACCAAACTTCAATAACAGGCCATGATTATCTGGTAAGCACTGAATATCATCCTGTTCAGTCTCATCATGGGTTTCCTGTATAAGACGGACTTTATTTAATACAGCCTCTAGCCGCTCAGGCATAATTGGTTTAACAATATAATCAAATGCATTCAGCTCAAACGCATCTACCGCATGCTCACTAAATGCGGTACAAAAAACTAACTGAAACTGCTGAGACTCAGCCTGCTTAGCAAACTCAAGGCCATCCATCTCCGGCATCTGTATATCAACAAAGGCTAAATCAACAGAGGTTTTTTTTAATAGTTCTAGTGCCTGATGTCCATCTTCCGCCTCGCCAACAATTTCAATATCGACATACTTACTTAATAGACGGGTTAGCTCTAAGCGAGCTAAATACTCATCGTCAACGATTAGTACTTTTAACATGGGGAAGCTCCATTGAAACGGTAAATTGCTCATTATCTAAAGCACTGGCAAACTTATATTGTCTGGCAAACATCAACTCTAATCGTTTTTTTACATTGTGTAGGCCAACTCGTGTACCAGGTTGATCTTTAGGGGAGTAAACACTATTTGTAACAGACAAGCGCCACATATTTGGCGTTATAGTCTGACTCTTAATATGGATAAAACCAGGCTTGCTACTAGTTGAGATACCATGTTTTATGGCATTCTCCGCTAATGTCAGTAAAGTTAGTGTCGGGATCTGCTCCAGCAGAGTACTCTCATCAAGATCCACGGTTAACTCTAATCGCTTATCAAAACGTACTTTCTCAATAGCTAAATATTTAGAGGTGAGTAACCAGTCTTGCTCTAAAGTTGACTGAATTTGAATTTGTGACTGCATCTGATTTCGTAGAAGATCAGAAAGAAGAGTAATAACTTCAGCTGCTTTTTCTTGATCAGCAAAAATTAACGCTCTAATGCTATTTAAGGTATTAAACAGAAAGTGCGGGCTTAATTGATTAGTTAGCTGCTGAATTTGACTTTCATTAACTTGAACCTGCAACTCCTTCTTATTCTTATGAAACTGCCATACAAGGTAAGCAACACTCCATAAAAATAGGGTCGCGAAAGACTCTAAAGTACCGATAATAGCGATGGCTAATAGGGTTACTTCTCCACCCAACTCTCCTTTTTGAGTAATCACTTGGATTTGACTAATATCTGTTCCTTTTAAAAAGCTCATCTGTCCCATACTGTAGGAAGACAAAAAATAGATAAAGGAGATTAAAGCGACATATAGGAGTCCTTTAAGTGAACCTTTAATATCCACACTTGAACCGATTAAATTCATTCTGAGATAGGGTCTAATCAAGCAATGGCATACAGCGACAAGTAATGAAGCTTCTAGAAAAGAGCGGAGGATAATGTCGTTATAGTGGCGATCTGGAACCTCGATGAGCGAAAGCATCACAGACCAAGTCAAAATAAAATGCAGCCAAAACATAATAAGCATGGCTGCACGGTAACTCTTACTTGTATTACGGCTATTTCGGTAATAGTTTACAAACCAATTAGGTTCAACAGTGCTACTCATAGCGTAAGGCATCTATCGGATCCAGTTTTGAAGCTTTAATTGCAGGAGCAATACCAAATACAACACCAATTGTTCCACTAAAACCAAGTGCAAGCCAAATAGCCCATGTAGGTACTGACAAAGAACCAATGACAGGCATGAACATAAATACAACACCAGCAAGCAGGTAACCTAATAAGATACCGACAATCCCTCCAAAAAGAGCTAATACACTGGCCTCAACTAAAAATTGAGTCAAAATAATTCTGGAGGTAGCACCAAGCGCTTTTGCTATCCCAATCTCTTTGGTTCTCTCTGTAACAGATACAAGCATGATGTTCATAATCCCTATGCCACCAACAATTAGACTAATACCAACAACTCCGGCAGCAACGTAGGTAATAGAATCTGTAATATCACTAAATTGTTTACGTGTTCTCTCAGCGGTTTCAAATTCAAAAAAATCTTGGTCTTGCTCGGTTAATCGATATTTGCTTCTTAATAAATTACGAACTCTTTCATTTAGCAAAGTTAAATCAACCCCCGCTTCAGGGCGAAAAACAATATCAATATTATTGGTGCGATCCGATCCATTTAATGAACGTATAGTGCTGAAAGGTGCGATAATATAGTTATCTTGATCGAAGCCAAATAAGCTTCCTCTAGTTTCTGCAACACCAATAACTTTGAACCATTCACCTCCCAACAATATAAATTCACCAACAGGATGTTGCGGAAGATTTAACTTTTTTAACACGGAACTACCAACAAATACAACTCGTCTACGTTTTATGTCATCAGTATTCGAAAGAAAACGCCCCTCGAGTGGAAAAATATTCACTACATTTTGATAATCACTTTCTGTACCAATAACTTGTGTATGAGTACTGTATTGACCAAACCTCGCCTCTGAACCAAAACTAAATGCTCGCATTTTAGCTGCAATCTCTTTAATACCAGGCACCTTACTCTTAATTAACAGGTAATCGTCATAGGTTAACTGATTCGTTACCCCAAGCATCTCTAGTTCTGTATTGGTGTGGGCTTTTATGGTCACCATATCACTGCCTAAATCCTTAAGTTGGTTGCCAACACCTTGGCTCAACCCCTCCATAATAGAAACAACAGTAATTACAGCAGCAACACCAATGATAATACCTAGTGTGGTCAGTGCACTTCTAAAACTATGGGCAAAAATAGACTCAATCGCAGCCACAGTGCCCTCATATGCGCTATGAAATACTCTATTTAGCATGCTAACCCCCACTCCACTTTACTCTTTGATACATCCGATGCTAATAGCCCATCGACCAATCGAATCTCTCGCTGACAATGCTCTGCAATATCTTGCTCATGGGTCACCAATACAATTGTTTGACCTTGAGCGTGTAGCTGATCAAATAACGCCATAATCTCCTGGGTTGTCTTACTATCCAGGTTTCCTGTTGGTTCATCACCTAACAATATTTCAGGCTCCGTCACTAAAGCTCTCGCTATGGCAACTCTTTGTCTCTGTCCTCCAGACAACTGACTCGGAAGTGACTTAACTTTATCTCCAAGTCCAACCTTCTCTAAAGCATTCAAAGCTCGGCTTTTACGTTCTTTCGATGACATAGCACGGTACTTAAGAGGATGTATCACGTTTTGTAATATGCTCTGTCTAGGTAACAAGTTGAAACTTTGGAAAATAAACCCGATAGAATAGTTTCTAACGTGAGCTAATTTATCCTCATCATAATTAGCCACATCTTGACTATTAAGTTGATAAGCACCAGTTGTTGGCGTCGACAGGCACCCAAGAATATTCATCAAGGTAGACTTTCCTGACCCCGAAGGACCAGTAATAGCAACAAACTCATTAGTATGAATAGAGAGGTCGACACCTTTCAACGCGGTGTAACCTTCATCACCAATTTGATAAGTTTTAGTCACACCTTTTAATTGGATAACAGGTTTAGAGTGATGCATGGTAACTCTCCTTATGCTGTACCTCTGCGCCCTCTTTTAACGCTTTGACTTGGCGACTAGGCCCAACAATGACAACTTCTTTATTGCTCAGCCCTGATAGCACTATCTGCTCAGTGTCAGTAGACAAACCAAGCTGAATATTTCGTCTTACAGCTTTATTCTCCTCAACCACCCAAACATAACTTTTACCATCAAACTGTTTTACCGCAGCGATAGGTATAATTAATTCAACATCTGAACGGGCTAAAACAATCTCGGCACGACAGCTCATACCTGGGTATGCGAACTGCTCTTTTTGAAGCATCACCTCTACCTTGTAGTAAAGGCCCTTATTCACACCATCTTTTCTGGCAGATGTACTAATTGAGGATATCCGTCCCAAGGAAGCCATTTGTGGGGTTGCAGCAGCAAATACCTCGACCTCCTGACCAAGTTCAATGTTAGCAACATCAGCTTCATCCACTCTGATCTGAGCGACATAAGAGTCAACATCAGCCAAAGTCATTAGCGGGCTACCTATAATATTGGTTGTCCCAGCAATAACCGTTTCTCCCTCTTTAATATCAACAGTAGAGATCAAACCATCAATTGCGGCATGGAAACGAGACTTATCAAGGCGGCTCTGACTTTGAGCTAAGATAGCTTTATATTGCTCCAATCCCTGTTTTGCCGCTCTCACATTAATCTTGGCAACTTTCAACTGGCTCTGTAATTGTGCCGCAGTATCTTGATCCGTTAACCCTTTACCCAATAACTCTCGATACTGCCCAGCACGTCGAGCGGCCTCATTGGCTAGCTCCTCTAATCGTTGGATCTCAATGAGCTGAATCTCAACAGAAGCACGAGCTTTTCGAACCTCAGCAATAAAGATTTCTGGATCTAACTCCATAAGAAGGTCACCTTTTTCTACAAGTTGCCCCTCCTTAACGTAAACTTGATCAACAATGCCAGTAACCTCTGAACGGATCTGAATTTCACTGGCAAACCTTAAGTTGCCAGATGCCAAAATGGTGTCATTAATTTTATCTTCTGAAACAACATGAGTATCAACAACAAGACCGTCAGATAGAGATTTCTCTTTACTTACCAAGATCAAAAGAGAGACGCTAAGTAAAATAAATGCAAACGATAATATTTTTTTCATCTTAAACTCCAAGCTCTCATTAAGAGCAAGTTAAATAAACAGAAACCAGATCCCAAAGAATGCAAAATATGGGAAAGCAGAGATAAATATCGCCATCATTGGCTTCATGTTAAAACACTTCCTCAAACCTAAAACTGAGATAGTTATCGACCAAACTAAAAACAGGTTCAATGTGGTATACAACCCATATGCAGAGTCGTTAGCACTCAGGTTGAGAAATAGCTGCTCCAAAGATGCATAGTGCATTAACGATAAAGGCAGATCTGATGCTGAAGAGCTTAAGAAAAGAAATGAAAACCCAATATAGTTAACGATCCAGGGTAGCTGACACCAAGAGATAAAGTAGAACCAATCTCTAAAAGTAAACTTGCCGATACCTATGCTCGGCACCTTTGCTATAAGAGTGAAAAAAGCACTCAAGCCTAGGACAGTGAAAAGATGGCCGACAATAGTCATTCCACCAACAAAGGCCCAGGTATATGGTAAAGTTTTCGTCATCATCTCCTGTGCAATCTCTCGCTCCTGAATGCTCAAATCACCAACTTGCCCCAATTGTTGAGCGAGTAACCACTCATCTGTCATCCCTGCAAAAAACAGGTAATAACTAGCTAGGATCAGCCCAAACAGAATCACTAAAACAATACTGCTTTGCCGCTGGTTATACTCAAACCTTTCAAATAGAGCACTAGGTGCAACGAATGCATCCAATACTGTGTTTACTGTTGTCATAAGATTTTTCTCTCAACTAAAAGTACATAAAGGAAAAATAGCAAAAACAACTCAATACAATGTCTGAAAAGTGATAAACGGTCACATAAGATGATTTTCGGTAAAACGGTAAGAGTGAAATATTAGCTGAAGAAAAGATGTGGAGGGATTATCGACTAAATATGGAACAGAGAAGTAAGAAGAAAGCCGGTTACAACAAAAATAAATAAGCGCTTAAACTTCACATTCAAGTTTAAACGCTTACTAGAATTATCTTCAAAACTTTACCTTTTCTCTACCTGAAATAGCCCATGCTAAAATCCCAAACCATACTATCCAAGATATCCCTGCAGGAATGTTTGCAGCCATAATTTTTCCTTTATGCTCGCGGTTAAGCAATACCGCAATAATTGATGGTAAAAAATAGATAGCAAACAATAGCGGTAAAAGTAAAACCATTTTTCCAGAACCAAAATTCGATATAAACATAGTATTATCCTCAATAAAATATATTAAACTAAACCTAAAACAGATTGGTGTTGACGGCTAAGCTCAGCAACAAGCTTAGACTTTGACTTAATACCTAAAGACTCCAGCAACTCAGATTTTTTATCTGCATCACTCTCTACTGAAACTAATGCCTTAACGGCTCTAAACCTATCCTCCTCAACACAAGTGGTTACGGCATAACGCTCCATAAACTCACGACTTTTATCGTCTCGCATCTCTGCAATAAGATGTAAAATAGGCTCAACAGAAGAGTTAGAGGTCACTGTACTATTAGCAATTTTTGAACAGGTCTCGTCAAACACATATTGAGGCCTTAAATGAGCAAACATAGTTGATGGCATTATATTTAGAGAAACAGATAACTCGTCAGCAGGCAGTTGATTATGAACATCCTTATATGCTCGATATAACATCACTTCACCTTCTGTTAAATTCTTTCTCTCTATAAAACGAAGATCAACAGGCTCGCCTGGGTACCCAACAACATCATAGTAATCATACTCATAGTAATCACTAGCATAGCCAGGCCCTGTATAACCTGAAGTTAGAAAGCTGAAGTTATGATCATGTGGTACATGATAGAAGAAAGACTTTTCACCAGATGTAGTCAGTAATGGATCATTCTTTGCTAGCCAAATATTAGCCCTCATAAAAAAGTTGATACCTTTTGAGGCTGGTTTAAGCATAATAACTTGAGGGGTATATTTGTTAGTTTGCTTTTGCACATCACAGTGCTTCTCAAGCTCTGCCATTAATATCTCAGGTAAAAATGTTTTATTGTTATTTAACTTCTTTAAAATTGGAGCTACTGTTTGAAAACTTTCATCATCTGATGAGTCGAATTTGCTCTCAACTAGCTGTTCATAGCAGTCATCTAACTCTATTGACTCTGTGATTTCATTTAAATCAAATTTCAACGGCATAATAATATTCCCTACTTTTATTTGGCTAATTACAGAAAATAGTTTCAATAAAAAAGTAACAATTAATCTGTGTATTTGGATTAATATAAGACTATCAATCATTTCTGATACGTATTGTTGAAAAGTGAAAATCGGTCTATTTAAATGATTTTCGGTAAAGAAAGATTTAACCTAAGATGTTGTACATAGAGACCGTGATGATGTAACCCTTTATAAAAAGTTAATAAAATTAGATACTAAATAATACAAACAAAGGCGCGGCCATCAAGATAGCCGCATTTATAAACTAAGACTTTTCTTAGCATAAGCCTATTATGATGCCTTTTTTAGTAACTGTTCCTGAACTAAATTCCAAGTCTGTGTGGCTGCAAATCGCACCTCTTCATGCACATCAGATTTAGCCATAAGCTCTAACTCTTCAAGAACTAAAAGGGCATCTAACCCAAGCAGTTGCTGCATCGCATACCAACGTATGTAATGTTGTGGATGAGATAAAAACTTCTTAATTGTCGGTACAGCTTCAATACAGTTCATGGCTTTCAATAGTGAAATGTGCAGCTGTACTCTAGAATCAACCTCATCCGATGGGTTTTGAAATTTCAATTGATAATCATAGGCAGAGAACATTAAGCTTAATGGGGATTTATTTCTCTTTAACTCCAATGAGATAGCAATAGCATTATCAGTTGATGACTCAAACATATATGTTTCATTTGCCTTTTTATAAACAACATCGCCATCATTAACTTTTCTATCACCATCTGACTGACAACTAGCATCTTTTAAATCTTTAGTTGGAGTATCATGTGACCAGTTAGAGATATTCATACCGCCAGACTTTATAAAGTAAGTAAGAGTCTCCCTTCCATAAAATGAAATCCCTCTCTCTTTAAGGTTCATCTTACTCTGTGCTTTGTATTTATTTAACAAACCACTATCTATAATATCAATACTTAAATCAAAGTGATCATTACTATCCAAAATGATCCTTTGAGCAAAAAATGTGGTGTGCCCAGCAATAGGATAAACATAAAAATCATCGACTCCCATATTATTGAGCCCCTCTGAAATTATGCTATCAATAACGGCACCATAACTTTCCTTGATGGCATTTGAAACTTTATCTATATCCATCTCCTTCTCTTCAACAATAATCTCTTTTAATTTATGTACAAGTTCGAAATCAAGGTTAGTTTTACGACTCTCCTCCATGCGATGAACAGTACCTTCCCAGCTAGACGGATTGTCCATAAAGCTTTCTAATTTATTATTAAACTTCACTTTATCTCTCCTTATAATAAATATGAGGGGGGAGCTAACTTGCAAACATAATGTAAACGCAAGTCAGCGACCCATTTATTGTTTATGCTTGAATCAGTACAACCATGACACCGATACAGATTGGGCCACCAACCACTTGCAGTTGAGAGGTTCCCGCCACACCAAATTGCGACTTAAGTTCTACTGTATTTTCAATTTTCATTTTATGGTCCTTAGTTAAATTATTAGTGTGCTATTAGCACTACCATTATACCGATACAGATTGGGCCACCAACTACTTGCAGTTGAGAAGTTCCCGCCACACCAAATTGCGATTTAAGTTCTACTGTATTTTCAATTTTCATTTTATGGTCCTTAGTTAAATTATTAGTGTGCAATTAGCACTACCATGATACCGATACAGATTGGGCCACCAACTACTTGCAGTTGAGAAGTTCCAGCCACACCAAATTGTGATTTAAGTTCTGTTGTATTTTCAATTTTCATTTTATTCTCCTTAATTAACTTATTAATGTGCAATTAAAACAACCATCACACCGATACAGATTGGGCCACCAACTACTTGCAGTTGAGAAGTACCCGCAACACCAAATTGTGATTTAAGCTCTGTTGTATTTTCAATTTTCATTTTATTCTCCTTAATTAACTTATTAATGTGCAATTAAAACAACCATTACACCGATACAAATTGGACCACCAACTACTTGCAGTTGAGAAGTTCCCGCCACACCAAATTGTGATTTAAGCTCTGTTGTATTTTCAATTTTCATTTTATTCTCCTTAGTTAAATTATTAATGTGCAATTAAAACAACCATCACACCGATACAGATTGGGCCACCAACTACTTGTAGTTGAGAAGTTCCAGCGACACCAAGTTGTGACTTAAGCTCTACAGTATTTTCAATTTTCATTTTTATATCCTTAAAGTAATAGTTATTTGACTTTCATTTAAACTAAGCTTTCGCTTGAGTTAGATAATATTAATTAACTAAACTTATTTTCTTAAAACATGACAAACGGTAAATAAAAGTGATAAGCGGTAAAATACCTTTTAATGGACCTTATTAACTGCAATAGCAGTAGAGGCTACATAAAATTGAATAAAAGCAGTCTCAAAAGCTTAAATACATACTAGCCAGAAGACATAATTCACTAGCAATAGTCGTCGTTTCGGCTTAGGATCTGAGCAGTGCCAATATGAGCACTTAACAGAATCAGATTGTGGAGTAAGCAGACATCATGGGTATCAGAGCCATAGTTGTAGATACAGCAGGTACGACAACCGATCTTAACTTTATTAAAGACACGCTTTTTACGTATTCAGCTAAAGCCTTACCCGACTTTCTAAAAGAAAATGAAACCAATGTCTTAGTCGATAACTGCATCTGTGATGTTAGAGATATTGCCCTTGAGCCAGATGCTTCACTTGAACGTGTGGTTGAGATCCTACAACAATGGGTTGAAGAGGATCGTAAGGCAACTCCTTTGAAAACACTTCAAGGTCTGATCTGGAAACAAGGTTATGCCCGAGGCGAGTTTACTGGCCATATCTTCCCTGACTTTATCGATACGATTGAGTCCATAAAGCAGCAAAACATCCGAATCTACAGTTTCTCTTCTGGTTCAGCAGAAGCTCAAAAGTTACTCTTTAGCCACAGCGATGGCGGTGATTTAACGCCACACTTTGATGGCCACTTTGACACCCGCACTGGTAATAAACTGTTTAAGCAAGCTTACTGCAATATAATTAATACCATCAGCTTAGCCCCTAAGCAGGTACTCTTTATCTCAGATGTGATTGAAGAGCTAAAAGCGGCAGAAGAAGCTGGAATGCGCACTCTGCAGATGGTTCGCTCAGCAGATCAACGCACCGGCAACTTTAAGCAGATCGCAAGCTTTAAAGAGCTTACATTTTAAGAGTGGAATGAATAAAGATTGAATTTATATAAGGCACTCAACATTGAGTGCCTTTTTTTATGGTTAATTTTTAGGGGAAGAAACACGATAGCGACTTTTTAGCCTTTCCCAATTTTCAGCCTGACGAAAATACTCCTCTTCACAATAGCTATCTCTTTGAATATAAATCTGATCTCTAGGGATAAGATCAACGTAGCGTTCAGGATCACTACCATATATTAGGCATAGAGTACTAAAATAGCGCTGGGCATCTAAGCTATGCTCCCCCCAGAAATGGTCATCTACAAACTCCTGAACCTCCTCATCTTCCAGCGAAAACAGATCCGCTGCGCTTAGCGCTATGTCTGTGCCATTTTCAAAAGTATGGAGTAGCAACAGGGTCGCCAATGTATCAACAGCATCCTCTTCACGGCCCAAAACGATGACTTGATTAGCGAAAATAAAAGCATGGCCATATTCATGCCCTAAAGTGTGCAGTAGTGCATCTTGTGTTGCCTCATAGGGCATGACACCTGTTTCTTGGTAATTGTCTTTCTCAAAGCGCTTCAATACTTCTGTCACAAACTCATAGGGGATCTCTATTCTCATCGACTCAGGATCAAACAATGGCCCATCCTTAGCGCCATAACGGATCTCAAGATTTGAATTAATAGGGAGCTCACCGACTAACTGTAGTATCTGAGCTTCAACCGATTTAATCACCTCTCGTGCTTGCTTATCAGCACTATTTTTAACGGGTAAATAGATTTGTGTTGTCTTAGCTGAAGCCTGAGAGGAAAGCGAGATAACCACACAAAGCACTGATATAATTATAAAAATATTTTTCATTTTTCCAGCCTAAGTAACTAACTTGTTGACACTATGCCATGCTGTTATGCTAAGCCTCAAGTCAAACGCATGTTTGAATACCTATCGAGAACAGTGACGAGGCAAGAAGATGGATGACTTTATCAAGCAATACCCAATCTATACTGAGATACCCGTAGCTTGGGGAGAGATGGACGCCCTTCAACACGTCAATAATGTTGTCTATTTCAGATATTTTGAATCAGCCCGTATCGATTTTTTCAATCAGATAAATCTCTTCAGTGAACTGCAAACCGCCAATATAGGCCCAGTATTAGCCGATAACCATGCACGCTATAAGCGCCCAGTAACCTATCCAGACACTCTACTTGTTGGGGTAACGATAAGCGACGTACAGTCAGATCGTTTTATGATGCACTACACAGCATTTAGTCAGGCTCAGCAAGCAGTAACAACCTTAGGCAGCTCTCTAGTCGTCATGTTTGACTTCAAAACAGGCAAAAAATCTAAGCTAACGGGTAAACTACTAGACTCACTAAAAAGCCATGAAAAACAGGTTTAGTGCCAATCAATACAAGCATTAGTGGAGAGTTATAATGACCGACATAAAGGTATTACATCAGCAAGATAAAGAGCAATTTGTTATTAATATCAATGAGCAACAGGCGCTATTAACATATAACCTTTATGATGACCGAGTCGTTTTTACCCACACATTTGTGCCCGATAGCTTACGTGGTCAAGGCTTGGCAGAGAAGTTAGTAAGAAGTGGTCTATCTTGGGCTAATTCAGCTAACCTCAACATTGAAGCCAGCTGCTGGTATGTACAGAAGTTTCTATGATTCTATTTACAGTTAAACCCCAGTCAGTTGAGAGAGCTGGGATTTAACGTCGGCAAAGATAGGCTGACTCTTATCGATGGCGTAATCGTAGTGTACCAGTGTGGTTTTAGCTTCAGCCGTCATCTTTCCCTCTTGCCAGCTTTGCTGCGTCACCTCAAAACTTGAGTTCCCCACACGACTGATCCAGGTCTTAACCGATACCAACTTACCGTAATTAGTAGGAGAGGTATAAGCGATGGTAAAACCTGCAACGATCAAGTTCCATTTAGTCAGATCTAAACTGGGATTAAAGATCTCAAATACTGGTTCACGCGCCGCCTCAAACCATACCGGGATAACAGTATTATTGATATGACCTAAGCCATCGGTTTCATTAAATCTGGGCTGAATATCTAAGCTGAAGAAGGTCTCTGACACGGTAATAACCATCCTATTTTATTGAGTATTATTTTTATCCCAAAGACGTTAACTGAGTTTTTAAACAGAAGCAATAATAGGACAAAAACCTAGTCGCAAAATACCATCCACTAGAATCAAAAAAGGATGCCTAAGCATCCTTTCTGTTGTTTTATATGGGAGACTTATCTCGCATACATCTTATCGATCTCGCACGCGTACTTATTATAGATGACCTTACGGCGTAGCTTCATCGTGGGTGTGATAAGTCCCGCTTCCATCGAAAAAGCCTCAGGTAAGAGTGTAAACTTTTTAATCTTCTCAAAACCAGCTAACTCACTCTGTAGTGTCTTTAAACGCTGCTCAAAGTGCTCAATCACACGATTGTTACGTAGCAGCTCTATCGGGGACTCATAATGAATCCCCTTCTCTTTAGCCCACACTTCCAAAGTTTCAAATGCAGGAACAATCAAAGCTGAAACATAATTCTTCGCATCGGCGACAATGGCAACCTGCTCGATGAAGGGGCAACAACCAACCTTCCCTTCGACACGTTGAGGCGCAATATACTTACCATTGGAGGTCTTCATCAGCTCCTTAATACGGTCGGTGATAAACAGATTTCCCTGTTCATCGATACGACCCGCATCACCAGTTTTCAACCAGCCATTCTCGAAGGTCTCTGCGGTCTCTTGCGGACGGTTATAGTAACCGCGCATCACAGTATCACCACGGACTAATATCTCGTTATCTTTGCCTAGTTTTATCTCAACCTCAGGGATCACCTTACCGTTAGAGCCAGGTACACGATTACTTAAGGTATTACAGGTTGCCGTCGCTGTGGTCTCCGTCATTCCATAACCACAAAGCACCGGAACATCAATACTCTGGAAAAATGCACTCACATTAGGATCTAGTGCAGCACCACCAACAGGCATGAATTTAAGTCGACCACCTAATACTTGCTTTAACTTACTGAAAACCAGTTTGTTCGCCAATCTCCACTGTAAGCTTAAGCCTAAAGATGCTTTATGCCGCCCTTGACCTACTTCTGACTGCTTATGGCCAACAGACATAGCCCAAGTAAACATCTTCTGTCTAAGCTCAGGGGCTTTAATCACTTTATCCTGAACTGCGCTATATACCTTCTCAAGGAACCTAGGCACAACACATAAGGTGTGAGGACGTACTTGCACAATGGCCTCTTTTACTGCCATAGGATCTTTAAGATAAACATTATGCCCTCCACGACAGAGCACGTAGAAGCTCCAGCCACGCTCAAATACATGACTCAATGGCAAAAATGCCAGTGAAACATCACCCGGAGTAAAAGGTAAAAAGTTATCATGCTGACGCACCATAGAAGCAATGTTACGGTAATCCAACATCACGCCTTTAGGGTCACCCGTAGTGCCAGAGGTATAGATTAAGGTCAGCAGATCATCAAGATTGGCATCTTCTAAGCGTTGATTCAGTTCAACTAACACATCTGAAGAGTATGCATTTTCAATAAGATCATCAAAATAGTAATGACCTGGCTTATCTTGAAGTGAAATATTTTTATCAAGTACAATGATATGAACTAGGCTGTCACACTGCTCAGCAAGCTCACAAGCCATCTGATAGTGAGCTTCATCACCAGCAAAAATTAACTTAGCTTTTGCATCATCAACAATATATTTAGCTTGTTCAAAGGTGCTCGTCGGGTAGATAGGTACCACGATCACCCTTGCCTTAAGAGTGGCCACATCCGCACAGGTCCACTGGGGACAGTTTTGTGACAGGATAACAGCTCGGTCTTGTACTTCTAGGCCTAGATTGATCATCGCCTGAGCAATTTGAGAGCTGATGCTATCAAAATCATGCCAGCTAACCTGATGCCATGGGGCCGCCATTTCGAATCCTTCGAGCGCGATAGCATCACCCATTTCATGGCTTTGCTGTTTAATTAAACGTGTTACGTGGTATTGCTCGAGAGACATATTTTGGGACCTTTTAAGCGTACAGGTGTACCTCTTTTTTCGCTATTTTACTTGAGTGTGCAGGAAAAAATAAGAGTATTTGCTCAAATAGTGTTAAACCGATCACAGATACTCTCAATTCAGCCTGTTAGAAAAAGTCACCATCCCAAAGCTTTTTACTTCCCCACCATAGAGTTACAAAAGAAAAAACCATAAGAATGATATCAATACTTAACCAAAGCCAAATTTCACCACCATCGCTAATTTGACCTAAAGAGGTCGATATCCACACAGATTGGCAGATAATAATCAACATCAATAACGAAAGCTGCAACGCATTTTTACACCCGCTACCAACACCTAAAATAAGGCCGCAGCCAAAAAGTGTACTTAATACGAGGTGAAACCAAACACCTATAGTAATCAATGGCTCAAATAGGCTTATCACAGCTGCCACTAACCCCATCATAGAGACCAATAAAATTAGCAGCTTAACCTGGCCAAGATTAAAGGCATCTCTCATCCCCTGTTTACCGTCAAATCCCGGCAACATGTAAAGCGACTCCACTGCACGCCAGCGATGAATGCGACTCCAATGCACCATACTACAGGCTACACAAGCAAACTGGGTATAGAGAAACAGAGCGGGAATATCTCCTCCAATCGCGCTAGATAAGCCCGCAACGACCAAAGTCACAACAGGCATAGCGAGCAGCAATATAGTCAATAAAGGCCCCATAAAGAAGTTGACTGGATGTAACCAAAGCTCAAACTTAACTAATTGGGGATTTGATTTAAGCCCTGGCAGCCAAACTCCTCCCATCTCTTGTGCATTGAGATAGACAGATCTGGCATCTGGGTGCCAAGGGTTTCCATTCGCTTTTTGCCATAACAACCAAGCCAGTACGCCATTAGCCACAAATAGGGGAATATTGATCTCAGTAGGTATTTGGCTGGCTAAAGATGAGAGTGACATCAGAAAAAGATAGAGCAGAACAGACCAATAGTAGGTTTGCACTTTAATCAAACAAAGGTAGATAAAAATTAACCCTGCTGCGGTAGCCAACTGAAGTTGCGTAAAACTACCATCAGCTCCTGAAACCAGCGATATCAGAGCGCAGATAAGAAAAGAGACAAGAAGAAGAGTGGCTGCCTGAAACAGAAGGTTACCTCGGTACCGAGGAATAAGTATCGACCACTCTGTCGCGGCTAATCTGTTTAACTGCCAAGCGACTGAAATAGAGACAGAAACTTGAAACATACTGAGCATTAACGGGATGACATCAAACTTTTCAAACCAAAAGATAGGCAATAGCAGGAGCAACCCGAGCAGCGCTACCCCAAAAAAACTGGCACAGACTACATCAAACAGCCAGAGCCTCACCGCTCCATCGAAGCGATTAATCGTCAACTTTATCACCGAAGACCTGCTCATTGGTGAAGCGCCATAAAGAGTTGCTCAAGATTCATCGACTCTGACTTAATATCTGGATACTGAGCAGCGCAAAAATTGTCCACCAGCACTTTATTACCCAGTCTATTCAGAACCCGTATATCTGCTTCTAATACCTCACCATCAGCTAAAGTAAGTAACTTCACCTCCTCTCTTACGCTATCCATCTCCTTAAAGAGAACCAACTCCCCCTCTCGCATTAACGCTAAGTGGCTGGCAACACGTTCGAGATCTGAGGTGATATGGGATGAAAACAGCACTGCTGAACCTGATTCTATCGCTAACTCAAACAGATCAGACATAAATGCTCGACGTGCAATGGGATCTAAACTCGCCACTGGCTCATCTAGAATAAGTAACTTGGGGCGATATGCCATCGCCATGATCAGCGCTAAAGATTGACGTTGTCCCACAGAGAGTCGCTGAACTTGCTGCTTAGTATCTAAGTCAAAACGCTGCAACCACTCCCGCTCTAACTCTTTATCCCACTCAGGGTAAAAACTTCTATGCAGTTCTAATGCTCTGGAAATGGAGAAGCCTTCATAACCGAAGGGCTGCTGTGGCACATAGCCAATTTGAGTCTTTGCCTCTGAGCTCAGTTGTTGAACAGGCTCACCTAAAGTGGTTATTTTGCCGCTGCTCGGCTCAATAATCCCCAAAGCACAGCGCATTAATGTCGATTTACCTGCACCATTTTGACCAAGTAGCCCTACGACCATACCTGGGTACAACTGGATACTCAGCTTACTAATCGCTGTTTTATCGACAAATTGTTTAGTTACATCACAAAGTTCGAGGAGCGGTTCTAGCTTGATATCCATCAATTTAATCCTTTTTCTTTTCTGCTTTAACGACTTTTCCAGCAGCTCTCTATCAAGCTAGTTAACTCATCAGGCGTAATGCCTAACTGCTTAGCCTGAGACACTAAAGCGGTAACCTGAGGCTTTACTAACTCAAGACTAGAACTGTTCTCGTCAACTTCTCGAGTGGCAACTCGAGTCGCCTGTCCCCGTCTTCGCTCTAACCATCCCTGCTCAACCAGTTGCTGTATCGCTCTGGACACAGTCATAGGGTTAACAGAAAGATGCTCAGCCATCTGCCTTACCGAAGGCAACACTTGCTCAGCTTGCAGTTGGCCACCCACAATCAAACGCACAATCTGCTCGCTCAATTGTCGATATATGGGTTCACCACTACTGGGGTTGACATTTATTTGTTCTAACATTAGCCTTTAGATACTGTATTAATACATTGATACACCGATACAGTATTAATTTAGCATACATTGAATAAATTTCAACTAAGGATATCGGCATGACATATCACGGACAGCGAACGAGAGAACACTCTCTCCTCTCCCGTTTTGGCCATCAAGGGAGAGCGCTCCCCACACTGTTAAGTGCACTCGTGATCACAGGGCTCATCTCAAGCCTGCCTGCTCTTGCCAGTAGTTCAGCTCAGAGTGATAACAAGCTTAACGAGCAGAGCAGCTGTTACCTTGAGGGGTTGTCTGAGCAGCTCACTTGCGGCTTTGTCACAGTGCCTGAAAATGCCGATAAACCTGAAGGCAAGCAAATCCAGATCCATTACGCTGTACTTCCCGCCATTAAAAACAGCGATCACAGTGAAGCTTTTCTTGCCATCGCTGGCGGACCGGGGCAATCGGCCATGGATAATGCCGCTTTTTTCGATCGCACCTTTAGCAAAGTCAGACAGCAAAAAGATATCTTACTTATCGACCAGCGCGGCACTGGACGCTCTAACATTCTCAACTGTGAGAGTGAGGGCTACCAAGGTTCACTAGCAGCCAATGAAGCTGACTTCGATACCACTAAAGAGACTCAAGCCTGCTTAGATAACTTAGCCAGTAGCGATGTGACTCAATACGGCAGCCTAAATGCACTAAAAGATTTTGAGGCAGTAAGGGAGCACCTAAATTACCAGAAATTACATGTTTACGGGATCTCCTACGGCACACGCATGGCACAACTCTATATGCGCCACTATCCACAGGTCCTCTCTACTGTCACCATCGACGGTGTTGTGCCTATGCAGCAAAACGTACTTGCAATAGGGCAGGCTATCAGTCGCTCCTTTGACCTCCTCCTTCAAGGCTGTAGTGATAACACCCTGTGTAATAAACAGTTTCCTCAACTTAGAGCGGAGTTGGAAGCCGTCGATGCTAAGTTAGCCATCGCACCAGTTATCACTCAAGTTCGGGATCCTCTCACAGGTGAAAGCACGCAACTCACCATGACACGAGGTAAGTTTATGGGTGCCATTCGCATGGCACTTTATGCGCCCAATATACGCGCACTTATTCCCCATGCCATACATCAAGCCGCCAATAATAATTTTCAACCAATTATGGGGTTATACGCACTTAACCTCGACAGCACAGGTATCGCCATGGGGATGCATGCTTCAGTTGTCTGCGGTGAAGACTGGCAAAGACTAACAGCCGATGAGCGAGAAGAGGTGGCAAGTACCTATTTCGGTCAGGAGATGATCACCACATTCGAGCAATCATGTGACATTTGGCAGATGCCTGCAGTTGATAAAAGCTTCTCAGATGCGATCAGCAGTGATATTCCCACTCTTGTTTTATCCGGGCAGATAGATCCAGCGACACCACCAAGTTGGGGTGAGCTTGCCATGGAGAAACTCACCAATGCAAAACACTTTATCGCCCCCTACGCCAGTCACGGTGTGGCAGGCCAGTCATGTGGTAATGAGCTTATTGCTCAACTTGTCGATAGCGGCAGTGTTTCCGAGCTCGACAGTGAGTGTTTAAACAATGATGTCAGTCGTAACTTCTACCTCAACGCCAGCACGGTTGAGGCCATCCCTCTTGATGAATCAAAACACGCTATTGAGCAAGGAGATAGCCATGATTAAGGTCTGTAATCTGTCGAAGAAGATCGGCGATGTTCAAGCGCTCAATAACTTAAGTTTCGAAGCTAATGATGGCCAGATAACCGGGTTACTCGGACCTAATGGCGCAGGTAAAACCACATGCTTGCGTACCGTTTTCGGCCTATTACAAGCTGACGAAGGTCATGCCGAGATAGATGGTATCGATGTGGCTAAATCTCCTATTCAAGCGAAGCAACAACTTGGTCTGTTTCCCGATCCCTTTGGGCTCTATGAGCGACTCACCCCAAGGGAATATATCAGCTACTTCGCCGAGCTAAATGGTTTATCACGAACTCAAGCTAAAGACGCCACGCAAAAAGTGCTAACCGAGCTGCATATGGATGATATCGCCGATCGCCGCTGCAAAGGCTTCTCTCAAGGTCAACGCATGAAAACAGCACTGGCTCAAGCTATCGTCCACCAGCCGACCAATATCATTCTCGATGAACCCACTCGCGGATTGGATGTAATGAGTACCCGTGTACTTAGAGACTTACTGAAAGCACTAAAAGAGCAAGGCCACTGCGTGCTTTTCTCCAGCCATGTGATGCAGGAGGTCGCTGCGCTATGCGATCAAGTGATCGTAATGGCAGAGGGAAAAGTTGTCGCCGTTGGCAGCCCAGATGAGCTTTGTCAGCAAACAGGAAAGGATTCATTAGAGGACGCCTTTATACAATTAATAGGCACGGATGAAGGGATAGCAGCATGATAAGCAATATAATCACTATGGTTAGAAAAGAGCTGATCGATGCAGCAAGAGACAAACGCTCCGTCATGGCTGGCCTCTACTACGCTATCGGTACACCTTTATTGATGTGCGGCATGTTTATGTTGCTGATTGGGCAGATGACCAGCCCAGAAGATCTAAATATCAAAATAGAGAATGGCAACAATGCACCAGATCTGGTTAAGTACCTTTCTAGCCAAGGGATCACCCATGGCGACAGCCTAAGCATCAATGAAAATGGTGACAAGTTGGATGTTAAGGATATCCGCTTAGTGATCAGCGATGATTACGCCGCACAGATGGCTAAAGGCTTAAGTGCAGAGATCACCCTTATTGCAGATAACTCCAATGAAAAACTGCAAAACTCTATTCGTCGCCTCGAGCGAAACTTGCAGGCCTACAGCAGTGAGATGGGTAGTTTACGCTTAATTGCCCGAGGGATTGACCCAAGGGTTGTGCAGCCGATTAAGGTCAATGTAGAAGATGAGGCGACACCTGACTCTAAAGGCGGCGTCATATTAGGTGTGGCGACCATGACCATGATCTACGCGGTATTTATCTCAGGGATGAACTTAGCCATCGACACCAGTGCAGGAGAGCGAGAGCGTAACTCATTGGCGCTACTTCTCAGCCATCCAGTTTCAACTCGTAATATCGTACTGGCCAAAGTTATCGCCGTGACTGTTTTCGCCATGGTTGGTCTACTACTCACCCTGATAATCTCCAAGATATCCTATGCCTTTGTGCCATGGCAGGAGCTTGGCTTTACTGTGTCAATCAGCACAGAGTTTATCTTACTTATGCTACTGACTGGACTGCCTATCGCCTTGATGGCCGCTAGCCTACAGCTATTTGTTTCTTTTATGGCGAAAACCTTTAAGGAGGCTCAGTCATACCTAACCTTAGTGCTTATTGTTCCTATGATGCTGTCGATGGCAGCCAGCTACAACATAGCGCCAGATACTCTGCAGTGGTTACCAGTATCTGGTCAACAACAAGCATTAATCGCCTTTATCAAGGGACGTGAAATCCCAATGCTACAACTTTTACTCTCCTCATTGACCACGTTTATTATCGCTATCGGATTAGCTTTCGGCATGGAGAGATCACTCAAAAGCGAGAAAATTGTATTTGGTTTATAGCCAGCTTACACCCCAGAGGGCTGGTCACTCTGGGGATATATAGCAAGTCGTTTAGATATAGTAAAAAGGAGAGAGAAGATGGAATTTATAGATAAGATTTTAGCCCAAGAGAATTATGCCTTTATGGCGCTGCTAGCCGTTGGAGTGCTCATTATCTGGTTTCTACCTGCCATGCTCGCACTGATATTTAACCGCAAGCATTTTAAGCTGATTTTACTGGCCTGTATTCCGGCAGGGCTATCATTTATAGCTTGGGGCGGTGTCTTGATATGGGCGACAACAGGCAAGGTTGTCGATAAATACGCAAACAAAACTAAAACAGAAAGTTAATAAGGAGTTTATGATGGATAAAGAGATTATTATTATGGTTATTATGCTGGCACTTATCATCAGCACAGCAATTAGCGAAGGCCTTAAACACTACTTCAGAATGAAGAAGATCACCAAGGCGGATATCAAACTCGATGAGCTTGAGCTGCTTCGCAAGCAAAACCGCCATCTAGAAGACAGAGTACAGACACTAGAGAAGATAGTGACAGATAGCAGTTACGATCTAAAACAGCAGATTAATGCCCTTTAGCTCTAAAAGGGCTATTAATGTAATTGGTATAAATCAACAGCAAGCATGAGTGTTGAACTTCTGTCGATATGCGCGGGGAGAAAGGCTGGTCAGTTGGATAAACAACTTTCGAAATGAGCTAACATCCTCATAGCCTACCCGCTCAACTATCTGCTCCAGAGCTAACTCTGTCGTTTCAAGCAGGCGTTTAGCCTCATCAACACGCAAACGCTGCATATAGCTGGCAGGTGTTTCATTTAGCGCCTTCTTAAAGCGCCTAATTAAGGTACGTTTTCCCACAGCAAACTTATCGGCAACCTCATCAAGCAGAAAGCTTTGCTGAATATGCTGCTGCATCCAGTTTTGAATCTTAGTGACCAATTCATCTTTATGATTATGGCCATCCACAGCCAACGCCATATTCATAAAGGGCTGTTGTGAGCTCCTATTCGGTGAGATCAACAGTATCTTAGCCATCTGGTTGGCAACTTGCTCTCCCGCCAATAAACCTATGATGTGCAATGCCAAACTCAAATTGGAGGTGGTTGCCCCCGCGGTATGCAGATGACCATCGGAAACAACCAAGTGTTCAAGGCAGAGGCTCACCTTTGGAAAGTTACGCTCAAACATCTCACTCAACCACCAAACAGTAGTCGCCCTCCTACCATTGAGTAAACCTGATGCGGCTAACATCATGGTTCCAGAGCAGTATGCAGCAAGGGGCTTTTCAGAAGCAGCAAAGAGAGTTAAGGGTTTAAAAAGAGGTGTAAAATCTTCAAGATAATGCTGAAACTCCTCGCGGTTAGTCACAAAGGCTGAAGCTAAAATAACCGCATCCGCATTTAAGATATCTTCCGGCTCCTCCAATCCAATTGCTGGAACCTGTATCCCTTGATTGGTATTAACAGGCTTGCCGTCAGGCGAAATCACATGGCAGTGAAACAGATCTTCACTAATGCCAGGGTTCATACGCCGCCAATAGGTATTACAGAAGCTGAACACATCCAAGAAACTGATAATACCACCAGCAACGACATTACCAGCCGCCAATATATAGATAGTCTTCACTTAAGCTCCTCACTATTGCCCAACAAGCAAATGTCACTAATCACCCTTATTTTGTCAATAATGACACTTCTGCTTTTTTTGTCCAGTTTTTATACTTATTACCAATCAAAACGGAAAAGTTAAGCAATGTGATCGTCGGAGGATGTATGAGAAAACCACAAAGTTATCTATTGAGCCTGAGTTATTTAATCCTAAGTTGGACGCTGCTTCTCTGGTTACACTTCAGTACTGAGCCCAATGGCTTTGCACATTTAGTCGCGATCCCCAGCTTACTGCTGTTTACTGGCTTTAGCGCTTATCATCTCGCAAGTAAGAAAAGCTCATGCTGTTAAAGCGAAGAGATATTGAAGCAGATATTGGAACAGATAGATTTATTGAAAGTGATAGAGCGCGCATCTAAACGCGCTCTTGAGCAGACTACTAACTACTTAGCTTTCGGGCGAAATGGCTTAATCACTGACTCATCACACTCTAAGAATGGGCCATCCATCAGATCGATACAGTAAGGGATAGCTGGGAACACAGCATCTAGACACTCACGAATCGATTTTGGCTTGCCAGGCAGGTTTACAATCAATGAATCACCACGCAGACCTGCAGTCTGGCGAGATAAAATAGCAGTAGGCACAAACTTTAAAGACTCTGCGCGCATCAACTCACCAAAGCCAGGCATCATGCGATCACACACAGCTTCGGTTGCTTCAGGGGTAACATCGCGCTTAGCAGGACCAGTACCACCAGTGGTGACAATTAAGCTACAGTTCTGCTCATCGGCCATCTTCATGAGTGTCGCTTCAATCACATCCTGCTCATCTGGGATCACCTCATAAACAGGCTCCCACTCAGAAGTAAGGTACTCGTTTAATACATCGATAATCGCCTTACCGGAAAGATCCTCATAAACACCAGCACTGGCTCTATCACTCACAGTCACGATACCGATCTTAGCTTTAGTCATCTTCAATCCTACTCAAGTGTGGTTTGTTAGCCCTTAAAAAGGCTCAATTAGTTACATCTAAACTAGCATAATTGGTCGTTATTATATCTGGCTTATCATCAAAAATGAGAGCTGTTTCGCCCTTTATTATCATTGAAAAGTTAATGGAATCGTAAATCTAGGTAGGAAATGACAAACGTCTGGATTGCCAATACTTCTGCTTCCAGTAACTATTATCTAAACGTGAGATCATCACACCTTGGCTGGTTGAAGCATGTAAAAAACGATTATCACTCAAATAGATCCCCACATGTCTTGTAGACCATCCGGTCTTAAAAAACACTAAGTCACCGGTTTTTAATTGAGATTTACTAACCTTACGACCGAGCTCCACTTGATCTGCAGTGGTCCTAGGAAATGCGCTGATGACCTGTTTAGTCAATAGTTGCTGATATGCCAGATAAACAAAACCTGAGCAATCCACTCCTCGCTTACTCATACCACCCAAACGATAGGGAACACCCTTCCATCCCTTGTAAAAAGTCAGTAATTGCTTCTCTAACGCACTTTGGCTAATTTGCGCATTCGTTTTAGCTCCCCCAGAGCCTGTTGATGGGCTAGGTGGAGCGCTTGAGCAAGCTGTGATGAGCAATATAAACAACAAGCTTAAGAGCGGCTTCAACAAAAAATTTATCCAAATAGTAAAGGGAAAGTTTAATGATACTACCATTACATAAAGACTAGCCGCAGTAATTTAAACCGACTTTACCAACCACTATTCTAGATATTTTTTCAGAAGAAATACTAAACAATAACCTATATTTATTGGAGTTTGGTTAGTATAAACAATTAAACAGCCTGTCCTGCTGCCACACCAGATGACCAAGCCCACTGGAAGTTGAAACCTCCCAGCCAACCGCTGACATCCATCACTTCACCGATAAAAAATAGGCCAGAGACAGTTTTAGCCTCCATGGTTTTCGATGACAACTCATCGGTATCGACGCCACCTAAGGTGACCTCCGCAGTGCGGTAACCTTCAGTGCCATTCATCAAGATCTCCCAAGACTCGAGAGAGACGGCAACTTGCTCCAACTCACTATGAATCAGTTGATTCATCGACTTGTTAAGCAAAGTTTCTTCAAACAGAGCCTCAACTAAACGCTTTGGAAGCCAGTGGCTTAGGCTATTTCTCAGATTCTGCTTAGGATGGTTAGCTAGTATTAGCCCGATAGCAGCGCGGACATCGATGCCGGGCAGCAAATTGATGCTAATGGTTTCACCAGGCTTCCAGAAGTTTGAGATCTGCAATATGGCAGGGCCAGATAAACCTCTATGAGTAAAAAGCAAAGCTTCGCTAAATTGAGTGCCATCTTTAGCAGTGATCGTGCTTGGCACAGCTATTCCTGAAAGAGGTTCGAACTTTATCTTTTGATCGCTATGCCAAGTAAAAGGAACTAGGCCTGCATGAGTCGGTAACACTTTAAGGCCAAACTGCTCTGCTAGATGATAACCAAACGGACTGGCACCAAGCTTAGGCATAGAGAGGCCGCCAGTAGCGATAACTAAAGAGTCACAGACGAATTCACCTTTATCTGTCATCAGCTGAAACTGACCAGACTCTAACTTTACGATGGCGTTAATCTCTGTTCTTAGCTTAACTTTAGCCCCAGCCCACTCGCACTCGGTCATCAGCATGGTGACGATCTCTTTAGCTGAGTCATTACAGAATAGTTGGCCGTGATCTCGCTCGTGATACTCAATGCCATGGCGTTCGACCAACTCAATAAAGTCGCTCGAGCGGTAACGAGCTAAAGCGGATTTTACAAAGTGATTATTACTGCAGATAAAGTTATTAGGCTCAACTTTTTGATTGGTGAAGTTACAACGCCCACCACCACTGATCAGTATTTTGCGACCCGCTTGCTTAGCATTATCGAGAACAAGTACATCACGGCCTCGGTAACCTGCGGTAGCTGCACACATAAGACCCGCAGCACCTGCACCGATAATGATTACGTCATGATGTTTCACTTGCTTTACCTCAACAACTCACGCAATTAGCGTTCGTTTACTTAAATAGCACCAAAAAATAAGGGCGCTATTTTAGCACCCTTTTAGATTCTTGTATGAGTTAAAGATCAGCGTTACTCGCTATCTTCAGTCTCAGATTTTTTCTCTCTAGCTAACAGAGACTTAGCCGCTTCATGAGGCGTTCCACCTTGATAAAGCACCTTGTATACCTGCTCAGTGATCGGCATCTCAACACCTAATCGCTTGGCTAAGGTGTACACCTCTTTGGTATTTCGATAGCCTTCAACCACTTGGCCAATCTCAACCTGTGCCTCTTCAACGCCTTGGCCTTTACCTAATGCTAAGCCAAAACGACGATTTCGAGATTGATTATCGGTACAGGTCAACACTAAATCACCGAGTCCAGCCATCCCCATAAAGGTACTCGCTTGAGCACCAATCGCTTCACCGAGCCTGGTTAACTCGACTAAGCCGCGGGTAATAAGTGCTGTTCTAGCATTAGCGCCAAAACCAATTCCATCAGACATACCTGCGCTGATTGCAATCACATTTTTCACAGCGCCACCTAGCTGAAGACCGGTAAAGTCATCATTGGCGTATACACGTAAACGGTTAGAGCTATGAAGTAGTTCGACAAGATCTTGAGTGAAACTCTCATCAGTACCCGCAACCGAAATAGCCGTTGGCATGCCAGCAGCCAGCTCTTTAGCAAATGTCGGTCCAGACAGTACAGCCAGAGGATATTTATCACCTAACACTTCGCGAGCAACCTCTTGCAGCAACCTGCCTGTTTCAGGCTCAAGGCCTTTAGTTGCCCAAACGATACGAGAGTCTTCACGCAAAAGCGGTTTAGCTTGCTCAAGCACCAGGCCAAATACGTGGCTAGGAACAACAACTAATACATTATTAGACGCTGCAAGTGCCGTTGCTAAATCAGCTTCGGGAACAAGTAGATCAGGAAGAGTGATACCAGGCAAAAACGCTTCGTTAGCGCGATCACGCTTGAGGTTTTCGATATGCTCAGGGTCATGGCCCCAAAGCAAGGTTCTGTGTCCGTTACTGGCTAAAGAAATAGCAAGGGCGGTGCCATAAGACCCCGCCCCCAGTACCGTAATATCGGCAGTGTTTTTCATATAACTACTCGCTTATTGCCATTTCGTCACTAAATAAACGAGGACGAAATGGCGCTATCTGAGCAGCGACTGAAAAATGCTGAACAGATATGTTCAGTTTTTAATTAAGCGCTTGCTTCTTCAGTTTTAGCAGCAGCTTCTTCAGCACCAGCTTGACGTTGGTTAACGTACTGAGCGAAAAGCGCATCGAAGTTAACTGGTGCAAGGTTTAGCTGTGGGAAAGTACCACGAGCAACCAAGCTACCCACAGCTTCACGAGCGTATGGGAAAAGAATGTTAGGGCAGTATGCACCTAGAGAGTGAGCAAGTTGCTGCTCAGTCAGACCGTTAATTGCGAAGATACCAGCTTGCTGAACTTCACATAGGAATGCAGTTTCTTCACCATTCTTAGCTGTAACAGTAAGAGATAAAACAACTTCGAATACATTGTCAGCTAACTTAGCGCTACGAGTATCAAGATCTAACTTAACTTCTGGAGTCCACTCTTTTTGGAATACAGCTGGGCTGTTTGGCGTTTCGAAAGAGATATCTTTCGTGTAAACACGTTGGATGTTGAATTGCGGATCTTGTTGTTCGTTGTTTGCTACTTCAGCCATAATTTTCTACCTATCCAAGTTATTGGTTCCTAAATTGAAACCTATTCTTTAAGGGCTTTTGTTACTTGAGGAAATAGCCCTCAATCACCATCCCGGTTTTTAGTTATTTCTACTTCTTACTTTTCGTTACTGGCAGATTATTTGATTGCCAGTCACCCATGCCGCCTTTTAGGTTATTAACAGATTCAAAACCTGCTTTGACCATCAGTTGCGCTGCTTGAGATGACACCATACCAGCATTACATACCATTATAATGGGACTAGCTTTAAACTTTTCAAGGGCAGAAATTTGATTATTTTTAATTTCTGACAAAGGAACATTGATTGCATCAATGATATGTCCCTTTTTAAACTCAGCTTTTTCCCTTACATCGATCACTTTCGCATCTTGTTTATTGATCAATAAAGTCGCTTGTTGGTGATCAACCGTTGTCACTTTTGAAACACTTGATTTGAAAACGCTAACGATAAGACCAATGAATAGACCTATCCAGGCTAAGCTAAGCATTGGGTTAGCTTTTAAAAATTCAATATATTCTTGCATGGTAAACTGCCTACTTCTAAGGGCTGAAAATACAATAAGGGCACAGAGTATACCATCGCAGCAGTAGATTGCAGCAAGTTGTTCCCCCAATAAACTCCTCAAAAGCTGAGCATAAACCATACAAAGCCAATTTCGATAAGCTCAATCTAGGTAAATTGCTTTTTCCACCTAGTGTTACGTAGTAATATTTAACCAATTCAATTTTAACTTACCCACTTTATCAAACTTAAAGGTACTAGTATGACGACACGCAAACGCCCCTTGGCATTGCTGATCCTCGACGGCTGGGGTTACCGTGAAAATACGCAAAAAAATGCTGTATTTCACGCAAACACTCCAGTCCTAGATCGACTCAACGCCCAATACCCGAATAGCCTGATCTCCGGTTCTGGCTTAGATGTAGGCTTACCCGATGGACAGATGGGTAACTCTGAAGTTGGCCATATCAACATAGGCTCAGGCCGCATTGTTTATCAGGAACTAACCCGAATTGGTAAAGCAATCGATGACGGTGAATTTGATGAAAATCCAGCACTTATCGAAGCTGTAGATAAAGCCATTGCAAACAATGGCGCAGTTCATGTGATGGGGCTTTTGTCACCCGGTGGTGTCCATAGCCATGAAAGCCATATCGAAGCCATGTGCCGCCTAGCAGTAAAACGTGGTGCTAAGCAGGTTTATCTGCATGCTTTCCTCGATGGACGTGATACCCCCCCTCGTAGTGCAAAGTCCAGCTTAGCTCATTTTGATGATCTTTTTACTACATTAGGCACTGGTCGTGTGGCCTCGATTATTGGCCGTTACTACGCCATGGATCGCGACAATCGCTGGGATCGAGTATCTCAAGCCTACGATTTAATCACTCAAGGTAAGTCACTACATCAGTACTCAAATGCTGTTGAAGCACTTGAAGCCGCATATGGCCGTGATGAAAATGATGAGTTTGTTGGCAGCTCTGCAATTACTGATGCTCAAGGCAACTCAGCTAAGCTCAATGATGAAGATGCCCTTATCTTTATGAACTTCCGTGCAGATAGAGCACGCCAGATCACCCGTAGTTTTGTGGACAGTGATTTTGATGGTTTTACCCGAGAGGTAACACCTAAAGCTCATTTTGTGATGCTGACAGAGTATGCCGCCGACATTAATGCCGCTATCGCTTACCCATCTACTGATCTGGTCAATACCTTAGGGGAAGTGCTACAAAAAGAAGGTAAGACCCAGCTACGCATCTCAGAAACAGAGAAGTATGCTCATGTGACTTTCTTCTTCAATGGTGGCAAAGAGCAGCCTTTTAATGGTGAAGATAGGATCCTTATCCAATCACCTAAAGTCGCCACTTACGATCTGCAACCAGAGATGAGTTCAGAAGAGCTAACCGATAAGCTAGTCGGGGCGATCGAATCAACCAAATATGATGTAATTATCTGTAACTACCCGAATGGTGATATGGTAGGTCATACGGGGAGTTTCGAGGCAGCGGTACAAGCCTGTGAAGCGGTAGATTCCTGTATTGGTCGTGTTGTCGATGCCTTAGCAAAAGTCGATGGGGAGTGTTTAATTACTGCTGACCACGGTAATGCTGAGCAGATGACGGATGAATCAACAGGTCAGGCTCATACGGCTCACACAAGTGAGTTAGTGCCATTGATCTATGTTGGACGTAACGGCACTATTCAGGAGGGCGGACGATTAAGCGATCTTGCCCCAACCATGTTAACCTTGATGGGACAAGATGTGCCATCAGAGATGACTGGCCGCTCAATAATAAAACTCGATGAGTAAATAATAATTGGTAAACTTTCGCTTTCTTTCTAAAGCCAGCATTTTTGCTGGCTTTATCATGCTTTCCACGCCACTGCAGGCTTCCGATCTGCAGCAACGTCAATCTGATCTGAAACAGCTTCAATCCCAAATAAGTAAGCAACAATCTGATCTGAAAAACACCAGTAAGCAGAGAGAGAAACTGGTAAATCTGCTTAAGAAAGATGAGAAAGCGATCGCCTCAGCGGCGAAAAAAGTCAACGAGACTAAAACCTCATTAACCCAAACAGATAAGCAGTTAAGTAAGCTCAATAATCGACAAGCTGAATTAAATAAACTCAAAAAGATCCAACAGGAATCTCTATCAAATCAATTAGCCAGTGCCTACTTAGCTGGTAATCATGATTACAGTAAGATGCTATTAAATCAGCAGAGCCCAGCAACAATCGAGCGACTGCTAACTTACTATCAATACCTGAATAATGCCCGTATGGCATCCATCAACGAGCTTCAGGCAACCATGATTGAGCTAGAGGAGATCACTCAAGAGCAAATTAGCCAAAAAGATCGCCTCAATAAACTGATCCTAAACCAACAGCAGCAGGCTAAGCAGCTGACCCTTGAACAGAGCCAGCGCCAAAATACCCTGTCATTACTGCAAAAAACATTAAACAGCAGCGGCGCTAAGCTAGAGCAACTCCAAATAGAGGAGGCAAGCTTAAAGCGAGTCGTAGAGCAAGCGATCACTGCGATGAGAAACAGTCCAAAGATGGACGGGTTATCGAGTAAAAATAAGCTATCATGGCCGACCAAAGGTCGTATAAAGTCCGGTTTTGGCAGCCAGAGATCGGGACAAGTAAAATGGAAGGGGGTCACAGTTTCAGCACCTGAAGGGCAGACAATTACCGCAATTGCGCCGGGAAAAGTGATCTATGCTGACTGGTTAAGGGGCTTTGGTATGGTGTTAGTTGTTGACCATGGAAAAGGCTATATGAGCCTATATGGTCATGCTCAGACACTACTTAAAAACGCCGGAGACCTTGTAAATAAAGGCGAATCAGTTGCTTTGGTCGGACGATCGGGTGGACAGACAGAGCCTGGCCTATACTTTGAAGTAAGGCATAAAGGGCAAGCTGTCGATCCGGCGAGATATTGTAAACGCTAAAAGATGACATCAGCCCATATATAGGGGCTGCTATGTCACAACTTATACGTTATCTATCCTTCACTCTGTTAGGCTTGGCGTTGGGCGTTTCTCTAACCCTATCAAGTCAAGAAAATGCAGAACAAGCTCAATCGCGTCTAAACTATCCACTGCTTCTCGATATCATAGATACAGTTGAAACTTACTATGTCACAGAGTTCACCCAAGATGAGTTAATCGCGGCGGCCATTGAGGGGATCTTTGCTAAGCTGGATCCCTACTCAAACTTTCTCGATCAACAAGAGTTCTCCAACATCAGGGATGCCAATAAAGGAGAGTACTTTGGCTTTGGTGTCGAAATTGCCACTGAAGATAATAAAATCACCATCATCACCCCATTTGCAAACTCCCCGGCGGATCTTGCTGGTATAGAACCAGGCGATCAGATACTCAAACTTAACAATGAGCCCGTCGACTCCAACAGATTAGATTACCTGTTAAAAGAGATTAAACGGCACAGTCAGAATAACTTGCCAATCTTGCTGACCTTAAGCCATACAGGTATGGACACTGAGTTTGAAGTGACTCTTATCCCTAGCGTTATCTCAATCCAGTCAGTTAGCGCCAAAGTTATTGAAGATCAAATTGGCTATATAAGATTAGCCAGCTTTCAGGACAACTCTACAGAAGAGTTAGTTAAACAGTTAACTCAGTGGCAAGATGTCAGACTCTCCGGCATTATTCTCGATCTAAGAAACAACCCTGGCGGTCTATTAGATCAAGCCATAAAAATTGCAGATATCTTCCTATCTAAAGGAAGAATAGTATCAACGGAGGGACGTTTTTTTGATGCCAATTCAGAGTATTACGCCTCACCACAGACCATGTTATCCAATATTCCAATGACCATACTCATCAATAAAGGCTCAGCCTCTGCCTCAGAGGTACTTGCAGCAGCGCTGCAGGAAAATCACAGAGCAAAAGTGATAGGTGAGACCAGTTTTGGCAAGGGAACCGTGCAAAGTTTAATTCCCACGCTAATTGAGGGAAACGCTATTAAACTCACCATAGCGAAATACACGACGCCAAATGGTCGTGACATCAACAGCAAAGGTATAGAGCCTGATATAAAACTGGATCTTACGACTGTTACAAACAACAAAAATGTGCCTATAATCGACGAAATCATAATTCAAGATGAAAGCACACAAGATAAAATTCTGAATTCTGCAATTACTTGGATTAAAACAAAACAATAAATACCTTTAATACCACGAGTATAAGGTACTAAAAGATAATAATTATAGTGCGCTTAACATTAATCTTTTTAGCAGTTTTTATAAGTAGTTTTACACATGCAGCTCAAGTCGCGATCATCATTGACGATATCGGTTATCGTCAATCCGATGAAGCCGTTCTGACACTCCCTGAAAACATTACTCTCTCAGTATTACCCCACACACCACTAGGTCATTCAGTGGCAAGTGCTGCCCATGAGAGAGGCCATGAGATTATGGTACACCTCCCAATGCAAGCCCTTAACGGAAAAGCATTAGGTCCCGGAGGGCTAACGAATACGATGGGGGAGAGTGAACTAAAAAAGAGTATTCAATCAGCCTTTCTCAGCGTACCTTTTGCTAAGGGAGCCAATAATCATATGGGGAGTTTATTGACTCAACTTGAGGAGCCTATGCTTTGGGTAATGGAGAGCCTAAAACAGCAAGATCTCTACTTTGTAGACAGTATGACAACACGCTTTACTAAAGCGGGAACAACAGCCGATCAGCTAGGTATACCTCAGTTAAAACGCGAGCTATTTCTAGATAACGATATATCAGCAGCGGCTTTAGACAGACAGTTCTCAAAACTAATCACCTTAGCCCATAACCAAGGTCAAATAGTTGCCATCGCTCACCCTTACCCAGAAACTATCGAATTTTTAAAACTTAACCTACCTAGATTACAAAAAGCGGGTATTAAGCTAGTAAAAACCTCTGAGCTGCTCCCTTACAGACTTGCTAGTAAGGAGAGACTAAAAGCAGAGGAAGAGCTAAGGCTATAATGTCACTCAATCTAAATGGATATAACTAGCCAACCAGCTCTAGCACTGGGATTTTGTGTTCAGGAAGAAGCTTCAATAATTGCTGACGATTACTGACAACATCCTCCAAGCTATGCTTATCTAATACCGCAAGATAAGCTGAAACAGCCTCAGCGAGTACGCCTCTAAGCTTACAAGCTGGCGTGAAAAGGCAATAAGGTTTATTGCAATCGATAGGAGCCAGAGAATTTTCAAGCACCCGCACTAATTGACCAATATTGATCTCACTCGCGGGCATGCCTAATCTAAATCCACCACTCTTACCTCTAACCGTCTCCAAATAACCTAGCTTGCCAAGATGGTGAACGATTTTAGAAACATGATTAGGCGATAACTCAAATACTTCAGTGATCTCAGCAATGCGAAACAGAGTTTCTCTTTCTGGCTGTAACGCTAGATACATTAAGGTACGAATACCAAAGTCGGTATAACGAGTTAACTGCATAATTGACCTACTTAAAATTTAACTAGTTTGACACTCTAATGTTGAAATTAGATAAAGCGCTTCGGCATTGGTTTTTCCGCACACATCTAATGCAGCAGAAAAAGAGCTACATACTTCTGGGCGTTCATCCATACCAAATATCTTACATAAATTATCATCAGAAAGCTGTACACAGCGCTCACCAGCCAACTTTCCATTTGGCATACCAGGAATAGGACTAGTGATTGATGGGGCGATACAACATGCTCCACATCCGAGACGACAATTCATGAGTGACTTCTACTCTTCTAGATATACACAATAATCAGAAAAAATACTGATCTCAGTATAGCAATATAAAAATTTGGAACGCAGTGTACACCATAACAGCATAAGCAACCTTATTCTCAGACAAGTATTACAAATATATTCTGAAACAGCTAAACAAAGAAAATAACAGGAACCGACGGACGAAACAAAACCAGAAGTTATCGTCATGTTTGTGGGTGAGTACAGCGATAGCTGTGAGTTTACGAAGCAGAGCTGGGTCGGACTTGCTCTTATCAAGAGACGAACCCGTGTGCCTTCGGCACGTGAGACAGGCCGACTATCTCTAATTAAAAGCCCTAATATCTCCATGGATGGAGTGTATGCTAAAAATTGTCTGGAACAATTTTAGTCCAACTGAACTACGAAGTGCATGGATGTACAAATGTCACGTAGACCATGGATGGTTGAAAGTGACCGCTCCTTTTTCCTCAAAACGAAAAAAGCCTCTGCATTCTTGTAATAAGAAGTGCAGAGGCTTTCGTCTTTGTGTTGGCGGAGCGGACGGGACTCGAACCCGCGACCCCCGGCGTGACAGGCCGGTATTCTAACCAACTGAACTACCGCTCCTTTAGACCGAAGTCTAAATTCTTTTACCGTCGCTAACTTGTCATGGTTAGGAGACGTGCTCTTTCGAGCTTATTAGGCGCCTGGAAATGACCTACTCTCACATGGGGAGACCCCACACTACCATCGGCGCGATTGCGTTTCACTTCTGAGTTCGAGATGGGATCAGGTGGGACCACAATGCTATTGTTTCCAGACTAATTCTTACTGGCTAATTATCCGTCTGACGGTATTGTTTCCTCACTCTAGTGCTCATGTACTGGAGTACACTGCGCGCTTCGTTCGTCACGGCTTTGTCAGCCAAACAATTACCTGCGTAATTAACCAAAATTATAAATTTAGAAAGCTTTAAATAATTGTCTCAAACTTAAATCAAGTTCGTATTCTTTTGTGCTTATGAAGTAATCACACTAGCTACTCATAAAACCCATCTGGGTTGTATGGTTAAGCCTCACGAGTCATTAGTATCAGTTAGCTCAACGCCTCACAACGCTTACACACCTGACCTATCAACGTCCTAGTCTCGAACGGCTCTTTAGAGGAATTTAATTCCTAGGGATGACTCATCTTAGGACTCGCTTCCCGCTTAGATGCTTTCAGCGGTTATCGATTCCGAACGTAGCTACCGGGCAATGCTATTGGCATAACAACCCGAACACCAGCGGTTCGTCCACTCCGGTCCTCTCGTACTAGGAGCAGCTTCCTTCAATCATCCAACGCCCACGGCAGATAGGGACCGAACTGTCTCACGACGTTCTGAACCCAGCTCGCGTACCACTTTAAATGGCGAACAGCCATACCCTTGGGACCGACTTCAGCCCCAGGATGTGATGAGCCGACATCGAGGTGCCAAACACCGCCGTCGATATGAACTCTTGGGCGGTATCAGCCTGTTATCCCCGGCGTACCTTTTATCCGTTGAGCGATGGCCCTTCCATTCAGAACCACCGGATCACTATGACCTACTTTCGTACCTGCTCGACGTGTATGTCTCGCAGTTAAGCTGGCTTATGCCATTGCACTAACCGTACGATGTCCGACCGTACTTAGCCAACCTTCGTGCTCCTCCGTTACTCTTTGGGAGGAGACCGCCCCAGTCAAACTACCCACCAGGCACTGTCCTCAACCCCGATTCAGGGGCCAGAGTTAGAACATCAAAGCTACAAGGGTGGTATTTCAAGATTGCCTCCACAAGAACTAGCGTTCCTGCTTCAAAGGCTCCCACCTATCCTACACATGTAGGTTCAATGTTCAGTGCCAAGCTATAGTAAAGGTGCACGGGGTCTTTCCGTCTAGCCGCGGGTATACGGCATCTTCACCGCAATTTCAACTTCACTGAGTCTCGGCTGGAGACAGCGTGACCATCATTACGCCATTCGTGCAGGTCGGAACTTACCCGACAAGGAATTTCGCTACCTTAGGACCGTTATAGTTACGGCCGCCGTTTACCGGGGCTTCGATCATGAGCTTCTCCGAAGATAACCCAATCAATTAACCTTCCGGCACCGGGCAGGCGTCATACCGTATACTTCCTCTTGCGAGTTTGCACAGTACTGTGTTTTTGATAAACAGTTGCAGCCACCTGGTATCTGCGACTCCCAACAGCTTAGAGAGCAAGTCTCATCACCGTCGGGAGCGTACCTTCTCCCGAAGTTACGGTACCATTTTGCCTAGTTCCTTCAGCCGAGTTCTCTCAAGCGCCTTGGTATTCTCTACCCAACCACCTGTGTCGGTTTGGGGTACGATTCCTGCTAACCTGAAGCTTAGAAGATTTTCCTGGAAGCATGGCATCAACTACTTCAGTCCCTTAGGACCTCGTCATCAGCTCTCAGCCTAATGTTCACCCGGATTTGCCTAAGTGAACAGCCTACAACCTTAAACGCGGACAACCAACGCCGCGCTAGCCTAGCCTTCTCCGTCTCTCCATCGCAGTTAGCAGAAGTACGGGAATATTAACCCGTTTCCCATCGACTACGCCTTTCGGCCTCGCCTTAGGGGTCGACTCACCCTGCCCTGATTAACATTGGACAGGAACCCTTGGTCTTTCGGCGAGGGAGTTTTTCACTCCCTTTATCGTTACTCATGTCAGCATTCGCACTTCTGATACCTCCAGTGTGGGTTACCCCTTCACCTTCAACGGCTTACAGAACGCTCCTCTACCGCTTGCACCCAAAGGTGCAAACCCGTAGCTTCGGTGTATTGCTTAGCCCCGTTAAATCTTCCGCGCAGGCCGACTCGACTAGTGAGCTATTACGCTTTCTTTAAATGATGGCTGCTTCTAAGCCAACATCCTAGCTGTCTAAGCCTTCCCACATCGTTTCCCACTTAGCAATAACTTTGGGACCTTAGCTGACGGTCTGGGTTGTTTCCCTTTTCACGACGGACGTTAGCACCCGCCGTGTGTCTCCCGAGTAGTACTCATTGGTATTCGGAGTTTGCAAAGGGTTGGTAAGTCGGGATGACCCCCTAGCCTTAACAGTGCTCTACCCCCAATGGTATTCGCTCGAGGCGCTACCTAAATAGCTTTCGAGGAGAACCAGATATCTCCCGGTTTGATTGGCCTTTCACCCCCATCCACAAGTCATCCGCTCATTTTTCAACATAAGTCGGTTCGGTCCTCCAATTGATGTTACTCAATCTTCAACCTGCCCATGGATAGATCACCGGGTTTCGGGTCTACACCTTGCAACTAAACGCGCAGTTAACACTCGGTTTCCCTACGGCTCCGCTATTCGCTTAACCTCGCTACAAAATGTAAGTCGCTGACCCATTATACAAAAGGTACGCAGTCACGGTCTCAAGAACCGCTCCCACTGCTTGTACGTATACGGTTTCAGGTTCTATTTCACTCCCCTCACAGGGGTTCTTTTCGCCTTTCCCTCACGGTACTGGTTCACTATCGGTCAGTCAGGAGTATTTAGCCTTGGAGGATGGTCCCCCCATGTTCAGACAAGATGTCACGTGTCCCGTCCTACTCGTTTTCACGTAAAGTTAGTTTTCATGTACGGGGCTATCACCCTGTGCCGCTGAGCTTTCCAACTCATTCCACTAACACCCTCTACGCTTAAGGGCTAATCCCCGTTCGCTCGCCGCTACTAGGGGAATCTCGGTTGATTTCTTTTCCTCCGGGTACTTAGATGTTTCAGTTCCCCGGGTTTGCCTCATTAACCTATGTATTCAGTTAATGATACTTACTTATGTAAGTGGGTTTCCCCATTCGGACATCGTTAGCTCAAATGCTTGTTACTAGCTCGCCAACGCTTTTCGCAAGTTACTACGTCCTTCATCGCCTCTGACTGCCAAGGCATCCACCGTATACGCTTAGTCACTTAACCATACAACCCACATAGGTTTTATTTCGCTTGTCACTGCACCGCTATGCTGCGTTCATAAGTCGCACTCGTCAGTTATGTAGTGAACTACACGCCTTCCTCGTTTACCTTATCGCCTTGCCTAGCATCACATTGACTGCGCTAATCTTCTCTATTGTTCAAACGGGTAAGTTTGAACGAGATGTATCGCAACTAATGGTGTTTACTTTCGCCAAAAGAATACTCATGAACTTCATTATTAATTGCTATTAAATAGCGTTCATAATGTTGTTCGGCACTTGATTTAAGTGTTTGAGAACTCAATTATTTATTTCGCATTAATGCTACAAACAACAACCTACAAGTAAGTCACTGTCCCTTTCACATTAACACTATCAGCTTTCCAAATTTTTAAAGAACAAGCATCACCGTAAAGGCGTGCCACTCGCTCTAACAAGAACAAGTTATCTGTGTGAACACTCAGCAAATATCGAGTTAGTCGTATAGGTAAGGAGGTGATCCAGCCCCAGGTTCCCCTAGGGCTACCTTGTTACGACTTCACCCCAGTCATGAACCACACCGTGGTAAACGCCCTCCCGAAGGTTAAGCTATCTACTTCTGGTGCAGCCCACTCCCATGGTGTGACGGGCGGTGTGTACAAGGCCCGGGAACGTATTCACCGTGGCATTCTGATCCACGATTACTAGCGATTCCGACTTCATGGAGTCGAGTTGCAGACTCCAATCCGGACTACGACCGGCTTTCTGGGATTAGCTCCACCTCGCGGCTTCGCAACCCTCTGTACCGACCATTGTAGCACGTGTGTAGCCCTACTCGTAAGGGCCATGATGACTTGACGTCGTCCCCACCTTCCTCCGGTTTATCACCGGCAGTCTCCCTAAAGTTCCCACCCGAAGTGCTGGCAAATAAGGATAAGGGTTGCGCTCGTTGCGGGACTTAACCCAACATTTCACAACACGAGCTGACGACAGCCATGCAGCACCTGTCTCACAGTTCCCGAAGGCACCTATCCATCTCTGGAAAGTTCTGTGGATGTCAAGAGTAGGTAAGGTTCTTCGCGTTGCATCGAATTAAACCACATGCTCCACCGCTTGTGCGGGCCCCCGTCAATTCATTTGAGTTTTAACCTTGCGGCCGTACTCCCCAGGCGGTCTACTTAATGCGTTAGCTTGGGAGCCCAGTAACTAAGTTACCAAACTCCGAGTAGACATCGTTTACGGCGTGGACTACCAGGGTATCTAATCCTGTTTGCTCCCCACGCTTTCGTACCTGAGCGTCAGTCTTTGTCCAGGGGGCCGCCTTCGCCACCGGTATTCCTTCAGATCTCTACGCATTTCACCGCTACACCTGAAATTCTACCCCCCTCTACAAGACTCTAGTTTGCCAGTTCCAAATGCAATTCCCAGGTTGAGCCCGGGGCTTTCACATCTGGCTTAACAAACCGCCTGCGTACGCTTTACGCCCAGTAATTCCGATTAACGCTTGCACCCCTCGTATTACCGCGGCTGCTGGCACGAAGTTAGCCGGTGCTTCTTCTGCGAGTAACGTCACAGCTAACGGTTATTAACCGTTAACCTTTCCTCCTCGCTGAAAGTGCTTTACAACCCGAAGGCCTTCTTCACACACGCGGCATGGCTGCATCAGGCTTTCGCCCATTGTGCAATATTCCCCACTGCTGCCTCCCGTAGGAGTCTGGGCCGTGTCTCAGTCCCAGTGTGGCTGATCATCCTCTCAGAACAGCTAGGGATCGTCGCCTAGGTGAGCCATTACCTCACCTACTAGCTAATCCCACCTAGACTCATCTAATCGCGAAAGGCCCGAAGGTCCCCTCCTTTCCCCCGTAGGGCGTATGCGGTATTAGCAGTCGTTTCCAACTGTTATCCCCCACGACTAGGCAGATATCTAGGCATTACTCACCCGTCCGCCGCTCGACAGCGAAAGTAGCAAGCTACTCTCCTGTTTCCGCTCGACTTGCATGTGTTAGGCCTGCCGCCAGCGTTCAATCTGAGCCATGATCAAACTCTTCAATTAAAGTTTTTTGTTCTCACCCGATTAAGGATGAAGAACCGCTCAATGAATTATACTGTTTATATAGTGAATCGAACTAAGTTCGATTCTATGAACACTCATTCATCGAGTAATATTTTTGATTGCTTACATCCCGAAGGACAAGAAAGCAATTTCGAATAACTCAACACCTGTGAGTGTCCACACAGATTTCTTGTTTTGAATTGTTAAAGAGCGTTCGCATCAATCTTTCAGATGCCGCCGTTGACGCTAGGTCGTTGGCTTGAGGAGGCGTATTCTACACTCTCCGTGGTTGGCGTCAAGCGCTTATTTGAAGAAGTTTTTCAAGCGATGATTTCTTAATCAGCAGAGTTAACACTCTCGTAAAAAGAAACAAAACCCGAAGCCCTTAAAGCGTTTGTCACCTAAATCAAATCTCCAAGGAGTTTTGATTCAACCTCGACTCTTTTTTATAAAGAGAGAAGAGGTACCGACTATGCTGCAAGTCCCATTCTATCTAGCGTTTGCTAAGAGCGAGTGGCCTGCTGTGCCGTGTCAGTGGATGCGCATTATAGGGATTACTCGCAACTGTGCAAGGCCTTTTATTGAGAAAAACGAAATAACAAGATCGGATGCGTAGTTATCAAACGATACGTACAAAAAAGGGGCTGAAAGCCCCCTTTAATCTCAATAAACCCTGCTCAAAGGCAAAGATTAGTTACTAAAGAAGCGTGACTCTTGAGTTGCTTCAATCTTCTCACTATTAGAATCTGTAGATGAGGGCTCGGCCACCACCTTAAAGTTTATCTTGGTCATGGTTCTGGAAAGGTCCACTGGATCAACTGCGACACTAATGGGCAGGGTTAACACCTCTCCCCCGTCAATCTTAACCTCTTGTGCTCCATACCAGATATATTCAGGTAAGCCCTCTACAGATAGTTGGTAGTGATGCTCTTGCTCTGTTTTATTCAGGATTTTTAGGGTAAAGGTGTTTTCTATTAAACCTTCATTGTTTTCCCTAAACAGCTGATTACGATCGCGAATAACATCGACACGCACAGGTGCGATTGTGGCACTGGCATAAACGAAGATAAGGATCATAACCGTAAGCACGACCCCATAACCAACTAACTTAGGACGTAAGACCTTCTCTTTTATACCATCAAGCTTATTTTCAGTAGTATAAGCAATTAAGCCTTTGTCATAGCCCATACGCTCCATCGTGGTATCACAAGCATCAATACAAGCTCCACAGTTAATACACTCATATTGCAGACCATTACGGATATCTATCCCAGTAGGACAAACCTGCACACAGAGATCACAGTCAATACAATCACCTAAACCCATCTCTTTAGGATCAGCTTTACGGGATCTCGGTCCTCGACTCTCACCTCGTTTAGTATCGTAACCGACTATATAGGTATTCTTATCGAACATAGCAGCTTGGAAACGAGCATAAGGGCACATATGGATACACATGATCTCGCGCATCCAGCCTGCATTCCCATAAGTAGCTAGAGTAAATAACACCACCCAGAAGTAGATACCGCCACTGGCACTAAGGGTAAAGACATCAATATAGACTTCACGAGTGGGCACAAAATAGGACACGAACGTCATTGCAGTAATTAGAGAGATAAGCACCCAAGAGGCATGTTTGGCTGTTTTACGCCAAAGCTTATTAAAGCTCCATGGCATCTGATCTAGCTTCATTCGCTTATTACGCGCACCTTCAAGCTTTTCTTCAAACCAGATAAAGATAAAGGTCCACACAGTTTGTGGGCAGGTATAACCACACCAGACACGTCCGAGGTAGGTTGTCACAAAAAAGAGGCCAAAAGCGGCAATCATCAGAAGTGCGGCGAGAAGAGTAAGATCTTGCGGCCAGATGGTTAAACCAAATATATGAAACTTCTGCTCAGCTAGGTTAAACCATACCGCCTGTCTATCTCCCCAGGGGATCCAAGGCAGAATGAGGAAGAACAACATCGCAACCCAACCAAGTCGGGTGCGTAAACGACTCCATAGCCCCTCTACTGCTCTAACGTAGATACGATTACGAGGATTAAATCTATCGGCTTTATTAGCATCAGGTTGGTGGATTTTAATCCTGTTAGCCTTTGAATAATCCTTTTTATTAGACTCTGTGCTCATCTTTAGCAGCCTTACTACTTTAATATTGCTCGAAAATTAGCTTATTATACCTCTTATGATACTCGTTATTCACCAAAGTTGGATCTAAAATGAGAGGCTGGGTTATATTAGGATTAGGTGTCGGTTTGCTCTATTACGTAGCAACCGAAACCAATAAACTGGATGAGCCTATCGCTCAATCTGAGGCTATGCTTGAAGAAACTGTACGAAAAATACAGGGAATGACAGGCACCACAGCCATTAAAACAGATAATAAAGTCCCTCAATTAAAAAGAGAGATTGCTGAACGTTTATCCCCTAGCGAGTTAAGCACACTCGATCAAATACTTAGCTCTCCCTCTTCATTACGGAGCTTTAAAGAGGAGTACTGCTCCGGTATCACGCCAAAACACGACAGTTTAAGCCAAGAAAATATCTATTTTGTCTGTGATAAGCTGAACTAGCTTTCTATACAATTAATCAATCCCAAGCGGCAATTATCTATAGCTGTGATTGACCTGAGTTCTGTTTAGGCCTAGCCTTTGCTCAATCTAAATTGGGTATAAAGGCTAAATATTATGTCACAACAGGTCTCAGACATTTTCGATCCTAATCTATGGGATCAGGTATCCGGGTTTGATTTTGAAGATATCACCTATCACAGAGCCAAAGATCAAGGCACTGTGCGTATCGCAATTAACCGCCCAGAATGTCGCAACTCATTCAGACCTAAAACCGTCGATGAGCTTTTTACTGCTCTAGATCATGCAAGACAATGGTCAGATGTAGGCTGCGTACTTCTTACTGGCAACGGTCCATCAGCTAAAGATGGTGGCTGGGCATTCTGCGCGGGCGGCGATCAACGTATTCGTGGTAAAGATGGTTATAAGTATGAAGGTGAAGAGGCTAACAGTGCCGATATTGCCCGTATGGGACGCTTACACATTTTAGAGGTTCAACGACTCATACGTTTTATGCCTAAAATCGTTATTGCCGTAGTCCCTGGCTGGGCTGTAGGCGGCGGCCATAGTCTGCACGTGGTTTGTGATCTGACATTAGCCTCTAAAGAACACGCCATCTTTAAGCAGACCGATCCCGATGTGGCTAGCTTTGACTCTGGTTACGGCAGTGCTTATCTCGCGAAGATGATAGGGCAGAAGCGGGCACGTGAGATCTTCTTCCTTGGTTTTAACTACAGTGCCGATGAAGCGTTTGATATGGGAATGGTGAACCGCTCTATTCCACATGCCGAACTAGAAACTGAAGCGCTCAACTGGGCCCGTGAGATCAACAGTAAATCGCCAACGGCAATGCGCATGCTCAAGTATGGTTTCAATATGGCAGACGACGGTTTAGTTGGACAGCAGCTATTTGCTGGTGAAGCGACACGTTTAGCTTATGGTACAAGTGAAGCTCAAGAGGGACGTGATGCCTTTCTGGAAAAACGGGATCAGGATTTCTCTAAATTCCCTTGGCACTACTAATTTACAGCTAATAAGATAAAAGCTTAAAACTTGTAAACCCATTAATATATTCACTTTATTGATGGGTTTATAACTATTAAACCTTTCTAATCGACAACTCCTATCAAACTAATCTATCTAAACCTCTTTAAAATACAAATGAGAACCATTATCATTTGATTATCGACTTAATAGAGGCAACCCATCATGACTAAAACACTTACCTTTGCAATATTACATTTCAGCGTAGCTTTCACTATTACCTACTTGTTGACTGGTAGCATAGTTATCGGTGGAGCAGTTGCCCTTATTGAGCCTAGTGTTAATACCGTTGTTTTTTACTTCCATGAAAAGGTATGGAAGAGACTTGAAAAAAACAGTAATAACACCATTACCGCATGAGAAAGCGAACATGAGTTTGAGAGCTCCTCTCTCTTAAGTAGAAGAGGAGGCTAGAATCACCGCTATGCACTAGCTAGATATCTGGTTGGCCTTAATCTCTCTGAGGTAGCGATAGATGGAGTGAACAGAGATATCCAACCGAGTAGCGGCAACTTGCGCACTATCTTTAAGCTCAAACACACCGAGATCATAAAGTTGTGTCACAATCTCACGACTCTTTTTAGAGGGAGCAATATCCACATTGCCTCTCACGTCACTATTAACACTATCAATCGTACTATGCAGTGCTTCATCAATATTACGGGCAAACACCTCTGGCGTGCTGGTCATCTCAGTATTAACCATATTGTCTGGCATCATAGTGCGCAGTACAGATTGCAGAGGTGCATCCATATCGGTATTGATACACAGCAGTCCAATAGCCCGATTCTGACCATTACGGATTATGGTCGTAATTGAGCGTAGAGTTTTACCCGTAGCGCATTTAGTTAAATAGGAGTTAGAGATATCCTGGCCAGTTTTTAACTTTAAAAGGGCTAAATTGGTGACAGGTGCACCCAGCTTTCTCCCAGTGACATGACCATTGGCAATCTTTATCACCGAAGGGTCACGAGAATCTAAGCTATGAAGCACGACTTCGGTATGCTCACCATACATGGCAGCAATCCCTTCGACGACATTCTCCATCGACCTCAATATCTCAAAATCACTTTTTGTTAGCTCTTGCAGTTTCACATCTAACCCTTTTATTTATCCATTTCTATCTACGGTAACGAACTATGCAGACATGATATTGATGATAGTGGTGTCCGTTGATGGCATACCATGACTGATCATCTGGCCAATGTTGATAATCGTTTGTTCAACATCCTTAGCAATAATCCCCTGCCCAGAAACAGAGCGGGAGTTCATCGCCATTAAGAAGGCTCTTACAGCGGCGCAAGATGAAGTACTAACCTTCATTGCACAGGAAGCTTTAGCACCGTCGCAAACCATACCTGAGCTATCACTGATAACATTTTGGATAGCAAAACAGGACTGCTCAAAACTTCCACCAGCCAAGTATACCATGGCCATCGCAGCCGCAGCACTGGTCACTGTATTGCCACAGAAAGCCGATAGAGGAGGATAATGAGACTTAATATAGATAGCGCCAAGGTGACTTAAAATTAACGCTCTCGCCAATTGTTCATCACTGTTTTTATAATGCTTTGCAGCGATAACGACAGGGATCGTCGCAGCAATACCTTGATTACCACTGCCAAGATTACTCATCGCAGGAAGTGTTGCTCCGCCCATACGCGCATCTGATGCAGCAGCGGTTTCCATCACAATTTTATTCAGCAGATCGTTAGATAAAATCCCTTCATCGATACTCTTCTTCATTGTACGACCGACTTCAAGTCCGTAGGAGTTTGTCATCCCCTCATCTGACAACTTGGTATTGAGATCCGCGGCCTGAAGGATAAATGCTATCTTCTCCAGCTCTACTTGAGTGGCAAACTCATAGATAGAGGCGATATTAATATCGACCCCTTCACAGATAGAGCCTGTAGAGGTTGCACTTGATTCATCGGCTATAAAATTAATTTTTCCGTTCAGTTGCTTCTCAACAATTAAGGTGTGACCGCCGCAAATTTTAACCAGCGACTCTCTGCCCTCAAACTTTGCGATAACGCAGCAATAGATAAATTCATCGGTAACGGTACGCTTAACAGACACTTTGCCAGCATCTATCATCTCCTGAGCCTGTAAAACCTGCTCAGGTGTTATCGCTGCTAATACTTCAAGGCCAGCATCAGCATTGCCGCCAATCGCTCCCGAGGCAGCTGCAATTGCAAGACCTATCTTTCCTGTTCCAGGAACAAATACTCCCATTGAGTTTTTATAAAGGTTATCCGAAACAAAAACCTCTAATGAGTCAGGCACGGAACAACCTAACTCCTGAACAGCAACCGCTGCACCATAGGCGGCTGCAATAGGTTCGGTACAGCCAAGCGCAGGTTTAACAACTTGGTTAATGATCTCAATATACTTTTGCCACACTGGTTTCATGGGAATACCTTCAAATATTTTTTCATTTTAGCGCTAGCTAACATTGCAACATTATTTTCATTATCAAGTAAAAATGCAACTTAATTTTAGTTTTATATCGAAAAACAGTAGAGAGAAACGCTATAGATCCCATATACAAAGCAGTTTAAGAGCTTTGTCTCGCATTACAAATAAGTTAAGTGATTTTGGTTGTGGAGTTTAAAATGTTCAAATATATTTGCGCAATAAAATAAAACAATATCAATTAGGGTGATGTATGACTGCAAGTATTGCGACAGTAGAGATATCCCGCGACACCTCAACGGCTGCGGAATGGAAAGAAGCGACTCGATTTGACAGTACCGATTGGGGCTGGATTGTAATGAGTATAGGTATGGCCATAGGTGCAGGTATCGTTTTCTTACCTATACAAGTTGGCGTAATGGGTCTTTGGGTATTTTTACTCTCCTCCATTATTGGCTACCCAGCCATGTACCTATTTCAAAAACTGTTTATTAATACATTAGCTGAATCTAAAAAGTGTACCGATTATCCTGGTGTAATTTCAGGTTATCTTGGTAAAAACTGGGGAGTTGCATTAGGGGTACTCTACTTCTTAATGTTAGTGATCTGGGTGCTGGTTTACTCACTCGCAGTCACCAATGACAGCGCCTCCTATCTCCACTCATTCGGCGTTACCGAAGGAGATCTAAGTGATAATGTTTTCTACGGTTTAGGCCTTATCTGCGTACTAGTTTTCATCGGCTCTAAAGGCGAAAAGCTGCTGTTTAAACTGTCAGGCTTTATGGCTGTAACAGTTCTCTGTCTCGTTGGCGTGATGGGTGTACTTCTGATCGCTCGTTGGGATATCAACAATATTCCTGAGATGGGCCAATTTGGCTCTATGATGAAAGATGCGATTATCACCTTGCCATTTACCCTAACCTCAATTCTCTTTATTCAATCATTGAGCCCTATGGTTATCTCATACCGAGCCCATGAAAAATCAATTGAGGTGGCACGCTATAAATCAACACGTGCAATGACAATAGCCTTCTCTCTCCTCTTCGTTATTGTGTTCTTCTTCGCGGTATCGTTCACCTTTGCCATTAGCCAAGAACAAGCCACAGAAGCGATGAATAAGAACATCTCTGCTCTTGCTATTATTGCGCATTACTTTCCAGGGAGCTGGGCAACGATTACAGGTGTGGTGATTAATATCTTCGCCATTGTGACCTCATTCTTTGGTGTATTCCTCGCATTCAAGGAAGCCTGTAAAGGTTTGGCGATGAATCTACTGCTACGTAAATTCAAAGAGTCTCAAGTAAATAAGGCGAAAGTAGATAAGCTAGTTACTGTCTTTATTATCTTACTCGCATGGTCAGCTATCGCACTTAATGCGCCTATCTTGTCATTTACTTCAATCTGCAGCCCTATCTTTGGTCTGGTTGGTTGTTTAATCCCAGCTTACCTAGTGTATAAAGTGCCACAGTTAAACAAGTATAAAGGTCCAGCAACTAACTTCATCATTATCACTGGTGTACTCCTTTGTATATCTCCCTTTATTGCATTTAGCTAACCTGCTCATAGACGCCCTTTAGGGGCGTTTATTTTTTCCAGACAAAAAAATTCCCGCTATAAGCGGGAGTTTTCTTTTAAATATAGACCAAAACCAGATAAGCGCGAATTCCCCCTCAACCAAGTATGACTAAGCCAGCATAAACTCCCGCTAATTTAGAGGTGACCGACTCCTTTTTTGAGCACTTCAGATACCTACCCAAGTTAACTAGAACAGTAAGATATTGTCTGTAAATACAAAAATAATTCCAAAATATATAAAAAGGTATAACAACGCCTAACGATGGAGCTTATCAATGAAAAAAACAGATACTCTAAAACTACACCAATTTCTACTTCCTATAGTCACAGTCGGGCTCATCTCTCTTTTAGGGTGTGAATCAAAAGTAGTTCAAACGAGTCGAGAAGCTTTATCCACTATCTATGTAGCCTCCAACAAGGCTGACGGCAACACAGTGGTTGGCTTTCGCAGTCTAGCAAATGGGAAATTTAAACAGCTTGGTGAGTTTCCAACAGGTGGAGAAGGTACGGGCGATCTTGAAATACCAGCTCTTCAAAAAGATGAAACACACCCTCTTGCCAATGGTGATGATCCTCTTATTTCTGCCAATGGTATTGTTGCGACCGATGATGGTCGACACGTACTTGTCGTGAACGCTGGTGATTCGACTATCAGCCTATTAAGAGTAAATAAGGACGGCTCACTCACACAGAAAAATACAGTCGAAGCGGGTGATAAATTTCCGGTAAGTATTGCCAGTCATGGTCAACATGTGGTGGTTGCTAGCGTAGGAGTCGATAACGGTAACGGCAGTATCAGTGCTTATATTATCAATACTGACAATAGATTAACGCTAGTACCAGGTTCTCGTCGAGATCTCAAAGCGAGACCTTCTACTACCTCTTTCAGCCATGATGGAAAACACTTAATCGTAAATGAGCTGGTTACTGGAAAAATAAAAATCTTTAGGATGTTAGATAACTCATTGTCAGCAGAACCCATTTCCACCATCAACTCCCCGCGCACAGCTAAGCGATTTCAGGCTATTCCGGTGGGATTTGATACTGGGGTATCAGACAGTGGCGATCTAATTTTTATGTCAGAGGCCCGTTTTTTAACCCCTGAATTTGGATTACGTGAACAAGCCAATGTTGTACCGCAAACACCAAAATACTCTTGGCAAACAGGCTCACTTTCCAGTTACACCTTAGATGGGCAAGGCAATATAAGTCTAGTTTCAGCAGATGTCCTCACAGGTAATAGTGTTGAGGGCGGAGAGATAGCCAACTGCTGGGTTGCACTCTCTCCAGATCAAAAAACACTATGGGCTGCGAATGCACTATCCAGCTCCATTAGTTCATTTGATATTAGCAATGACGGCTCTGTTCGATTAAAGAATGCCACCGCCTACAAATCTAAACCTGAAATGCTTTTCTTTAGCGACTTAGATACTAGTCATGACGGTAAGGAGTTATATCAACTGGTCGGCAATATGGGTCAGGTGATGATATTCGATATTCAAAACAATGGTGACTTAACAGTTAAACAGACACTAAGCGGATTACCAAAGCTAGGAGCTTATGGTTTGCTAGTTCTATAGCGCCTTTGTACTTTGTCTATATCATTAGTTGAAAACAAAAATGGCGGCTCCATAAGGAAACCGCCATTTAAATCTCACCCAATAGAGTAAGAGTTAAACCGATTACTCTACCGTTACCGATTTAGCTAAGTTACGTGGTTGATCCACATCAGTACCTTTAATTAAGGCAACATGGTAAGAGAGTAATTGCAAAGGTATGGTGTAGATAAGCGCTGCCATAAACTCATCACAATGAGGCACTTGAATCACTTTCATGGTGTCATCAGACTCAAACTCAGCATCCACATCGGCAAATACGTACATCAAGCCACCACGAGCACGTACCTCTTCAACATTCGATTTTAACTTTTCAAGCAGCTCGTTGTTTGGCGCAACCACAATCACAGGCATATCGGCATCGATCAAAGCCAGTGGACCATGCTTTAGCTCGCCAGATGCATAAGCTTCGGCGTGAATGTAGGAGATCTCTTTAAGCTTAAGTGCCCCTTCCATCGCGATTGGATATTGGTCGCCACGACCTAAAAACAGTGCGTGATGCTTGTCAGCAAAATCTTCGGCAAGTTCAGCAATAGCATCATCTAATCCAAGTGCTTGCTCAACTTTAGCTGGCATAGATTGTAAGCTTTGAGTAATTTTAGCCTGCATCTCATCTGACATACCATTATGGCGACCCACAACCGCTGTTAGCATCAACAGACCAGCAAGCTGAACCGTGAACGCTTTAGTAGACGCAACACCTATCTCGGCGCCAGCTTTCATCATATACGCCATATCTGATTCACGTACCAGAGATGAACCCGGTGAGTTACAGATGGTCATAGTGGCTTTGTAGCCCATCTCTTTTGCCAAACGCAGTGCAGCTAAAGTATCCGCCGTTTCACCAGACTGAGAGATAGTGACTAACAAGCTGTTAGGGAACATATGAGATTTGCGGTAACGGAACTCAGATGCGATCTCTACGTTACAGGAAACACCAGCCCAATCCTCTAGCCAGTAACGTGCAGCCATTCCCGCATGGTAGCTGGTACCACAAGCAATAATTTGTACGTGTTTAATATCTTTTAGAAACTCAGCAGCGTTCTCACCAAATGCTGAGTCCAACACAGTCCCGCTAGCAATACGCCCCTCTAAAGTATGGGCTATAGCACGTGGCTGCTCGTAGATCTCTTTTAGCATGTAATGACGGTACTCCCCTTTATCACCAGCATCATGGGTCACTTCAGACTCTTTTACTTCACGCTCAACAGCATTACCATCAATATCAAAAATGCTAACCGTACGACGTGTCACCTCAGCAACATCCCCCTCCTCTAAGAAAGCAAAAGAGCGTGTAACTGGAAGTAAAGCTAACTGATCGGAAGCAACAAAGTTCTCCCCAAGACCAAAACCGATAACCAATGGACTACCGCTACGGGCAACAATCATACGGTCACTGTCTGTACGGTCGATAACCACAGTACCGTAAGCACCTTCAAGCTGTTTCACCGTTGCTTGTACTGCAGCTAGTAGTGTGTCGTGGCTCTTTAACTCATGGTGTACTAGATGGCAGATAACTTCGGTATCTGTATCTGATGTGAAGACATAACCTAAGCCTTTAAGCATCTCACGTAGCTTGTTGTGGTTTTCAATAATACCGTTGTGAACAACAGCAATATCACCGCTAGAGAGATGAGGATGAGCATTACGCTCACTTGGCTCGCCATGAGTAGCCCAGCGCGTATGAGCGATACCTGTACCGCCTACTAATGGAGAATCATCAAGTGCAGCCGATAGCTCCTGCACCTTACCAACACGACGAGTCGTTCTTAGCTCTCCATCATTAATAACGGCGACACCAGCTGAATCATATCCACGATATTCAAGACGTCTAAGTCCCTCAACCAAAATTTCAGCAACATCCCTTTGCGCCACAGCGCCTACGATTCCACACATATTGATTACCTAATCTCTATAAACCAGAGTTAAAATTAAAATGAATTTGCTTAACTTACATGGCGTGCAAGTATGACCCGCACACCATGGTTAGTAATACTTTCAACCGCTTCTGCGGCAAGTCTGTCATCGGTAACAAGCACGCTCACCTTGCTCCATGGCAGCTCTAAATTAGGGATACGTCGCCCAACCTTGTCGGACTCAAGCATCACAATGACTTCCCGTGATACTTCTGCCATCACCTTACTAAGACCAGTTAACTCATTGAAGGTAGTAGTGCCGCGCTCGAGATCGATACCGTCGGCACCGATAAAAAGCTGATCAAAGTTATATGAACGCAATACTTGCTCGGCAACCTGTCCCTGAAAAGATTCAGAATGGGGATCCCAAGTACCACCTGTCATCAACAGAGTTGGCTCATTTTCCAGCTCATGTATCGCATTGGCCAACTGCAGAGAGTTGGTCATCACAAGCAGACCACGCTTACTGTTTAACTGCTGAATAAGCCCAGATGTCGTACTGCCGCTGTCGATAATGATGCGATTATGATCATTGATAAGTTCTGCCGCAGTTTCGGCAATCGATAACTTATTGGGTGCTATCTTGGCAGTAAACTGCTGTGTCACCTCATCAGGGATAGCAACCGCGCCACCATAACGACGTAACAAGAGACCTGTTTTCTCTAGTGCAGCTAGGTCTTTACGAATAGTGACCTCAGATGTTTCGAAACGAGTAGATAACTCATCAACACTGACCTCACCCTGTTCATTTAGGATGCTGATAATGCTATGTCGGCGCTGCTGGGTATTACGTTTGTTCATAAAACCTTTCAGTTAAGTTTCGTTTCGAAAGATGCATTATAGTGAAACGAAACTTTTTTACCAGTTTTGAAACTAGATAAAGATCAAAAAGTGCCAAAATTTAAGCAAAAAAAGCCCCTATCCAAGATAGAGGCTTATTTATTAAAGAATTTTATCAAAGAGTTAATCAATAAATATCAATTTAGAACTTAGCTTCCAAAGCTAAACCAAAGTGACGACCTTCACCCACTGTGACATCTTTGTAGTTACCACCAGCAATGTAGTCAGTATCAAATAGGTTCTTCACGTTCAAACGCACGCTCACATCACTGCCCATCACATCCATTGAGTAGGCTGCGCCCATATCGAAACGTACATAACCATCTTTAGAGATAGTATTCTCTGTATTAGCGAAACGCTCGCCCACATAGACAGCACCAAAGTTAAGGGCTAAATCATCGGTCATCTCATAACGAGTCCAGACGTTAGCCGACCATTCTGGTGCATCAATAGGTGTCTTACCATTTAACTTATCGCCTTCAGGTCTTTGATACTCAGCGTTAAGGTACATCATAGAACCGGTTAAGAACCAGTTATCACTAACCTGACCTTGAGCGCCCATCTCGAAACCTTTATGACGTTGTTCGCCACTTTGGGTCGTAATAGTTTGATGGCCACCAGAAATAGGGTTAGTAAGATCTTCTGTCACTGTGACGTTTGATACAGTGATATCGAATACTGCTGCGGTAAGCAGCAAGCTATCGTTAAACAACTCCCACTTTGTGCCTATCTCATACTGTTCACCATACTCAGGCTCAAGGTTCATCTTGTCATTCACATCTTCAGAATCGTTAACGATCCCTTGCGGTGTAAAGCTCTTAGAGTAGTTTACATAGATGCTGCCGTTATCAGCGGGCGAGTAGATAACACCAAACTTAGGTGAAACTGCGTAGCTGTTATTGCCTTCGCCATCTTTTTTCTGCTCATCGTAGCGAACACCAGCAAGCACCTGCCAACTGTCATTAATGGTGATCAGATCCTGAATATAGAAGCCGTAGTGCTTATAATCACTCTCATACTTAGAGTCATCATCATTGTAATCCAGTCCAGGGTTAGCGATTGGCTGACCAGGAATAACTGTCTCTGGTGCACCTTTTACCCGTAACTGGCCATAGTAATAGTCCAGCATATTAGCGCCAATCAGGAACTGATGATCGAGTCCGCCAGTTGAGAACTCACCCACAAAGTCCATATAACTTGTTTTATGCTGCCAGTCATCATAGCGATCGAACGGCTTCACCGTGTAACCATTACTGAATGGGTCTTCAGAGTATTGAGGCGATGAATCTAAGCGCTGACGGTTAAACTGCTGATCGTTATAACCCGCTTTTACCTTCCAATCATCACTGATGTGGTAAACGATATCCGCGCCCATATTAGTGATGGTATTATCGGTAAATGCCCATGGCTGATCCCAGATAATGTCACGGCCACCAATTAAGTCACCACTGCTGTTTAACCAGCCTCCGGTATCGATACCTGTCTTATCTTGAGTGTGATCATACTTAAGTGACAGGAGTAGATCGTCAGTGATATCAAACTCTAGATTTAAGTAACCTAACCAGCGATCACGCTCTTGGTTAGTGCCATCTTGATATTCACGCCAGTAGTTAGTGTCTTGCTTTACTAACACTGTACGGTAACGGATCGTTTCAGCTTCGTTTAGACTGCCACCTGCATCTAATTGAAAGCGAGTAGAGCCATGTTCATCGGTATCAAAACCGATATCAAGCATCGTCTCGTAAGTTGGCTTCTTGGTCACCATGTTGATCAAACCACCAGGGCCAGATTGACCATACAACATAGAAGATGGACCTTTTAGTACCTCAACTTGCTGTAATGTTTCAATAGGCTGCACATAGTGAGACCACTGCTGCTGACCATTAATCAAATAACCTGAACCTGAAGATAGTTCAAAACCACGAATACTAAATACCTGACGGTTCCACTTCTCAGAGCCACCAGTCACACTTGAATCGTTAACCAGTACTTCAGAAAGATTGGTTGCCAACTGCTCATCGGTCACAAAGTCAGGAATAACATTGACCGATTGAGGAGTGTCCATCAAATCGATATCACCACGCATAGCGCCTGATGCCGTTCCAGCTTTGTAATCATTAAAGCTTCGACCGGTAACAGTAATACGTTCAATATTAGCTGTAGGTATCTCTATGCTTTCCAGCTCTTCAGCAACAACTGAAGTAGCAGATAGTGCAGAGAATATTGCAATACTGATAGATGAATAGTTAAAAATACGATTTTTCAAAACACGCTTTATAGAAGACATTGCCAACCCCAATATGGATATCAAGAGCGAAAGTTGGGCGTAATATAAATGAGAATTATTTTTATTTAAGTTTCTTTACACAAGTTTACAAACACTAGTGATCAAGCTCTAAAAAACAGTAAAAACGCGTGGTGAAGTAATAGGAATAAGTGGTTAAAAAACAAAAAAGGCAGCTTATTAGCTGCCTTAATCGGGAAGAGATAAAACTACTTTTTCAGCTTAACCGGACGTGGCCATCCAGTCAGATGACGCTGCTTAACACGTGTAATAACCAACTCGTCGGCAGCCACATCTTTAGTTATGGTTGAGCCAGCCCCTAAGGTCGCTCCCTTGCCTATGGTTACCGGTGCAACAAGTTGCGTATCGCTGCCCACAAAGACATTATCTTCGATTACTGTCAGATGTTTATTGGCGCCGTCATAGTTACAAGTAATAGTCCCTGCACCTATGTTTACACCACTGCCAATCTGCGCATCACCAATATAAGCAAGGTGTCCTGCTTTGGAACCTTCACCCAATACCGCCTTCTTCATCTCAACAAAGTTACCTATGTGAGCATCACGTTTAAGCTCAGCACCAGGACGAAGACGGGCAAATGGGCCGGCACTCGCCTCAGCGCCCACTTTGGCACTTTCAACGATGGAGTAAGGCTTAATCTCGGCATTGTCGCTAATCTCACAATCGATCAAGATAGCACCAGCACCAATAGTGACGTTATTACCTATGGTCACCTTCCCCTGCATGATGACATTGACATCTATCATCACATCCATACCAACGCTCACCTCACCACGTATATCGATACGAGCAGGATCTCTTAGGTTAGCCCCTTCAAGCATGAGTTTTTCAGCTGCACGAGCCTGATAAGCACGCTCAAGTTGAGCTAACTGCACTCGGTTGTTAGCACCTTCCACTTCAATCGCAGAATCAGGCTGAGCCGTGGTAATGGCAACCCCATCTCTGTGTGCCATGGCTACGATATCTGTAAGGTAGTATTCGCCCTGAGCATTGTTTGATGATAACTGACCAAGCCAAGCTTTTAACTGCTTACCAGGAGCTGCCATAATGCCAGTGTTGATCTCATTGATAGCAAGCTGCTCAGCATTGGCATCTTTCTGCTCAATAATACCCACAACCTTATTTGCTTCACGTACGATACGACCATAACCCGTAGGATTAGGTAGATTAACGGTTAAAATAGCTAAGCCATTCTCTTCACGTGCAGCCAGCAGAGCTTCCAGTGTAGATGCTTGAATCAGCGGCACATCACCGTAAAGAATAAGCACTGTATCGTCATCAGCGATATTAGAGTTAGCCTGAGCCACCGCATGACCAGTACCAAGCTGCTCAGCTTGTAGCACCCAGTTAAGCTGCTGCTCACCTAACACACTTTGTAGCTTCTCACCGCCATAGCCGTACACCAGTTGAATAGCATCACTACCAACATTGTGAGCCGTATCGATCACATGCTGCACCATACTTTTATGGGCAATAGGATGTAAAACTTTAGGGAGATCTGAGCGCATGCGTGTTCCCTTACCTGCGGCCAAAATCACTACGTTCAATGCCATGGAGATATCCTTGAGCTGGTGCTAATTAAAGTATGCTAATACCAAAAAGTATAAGGTCTGTTTTATGGGCTGATTTTAACGGAAATCCCCATAAAAAGATAACCAAGTAACTCCCAATTTAAATACTCTAATCTATCCAGCCAAACATTTTTAATCTAATATCTGGCACTTTTGAAATATGCCTGTTAAATGTTTAAAGAAGAGCCCACATGAAAGAACTAATACTTACCCCATTAAAAAACGAAAATAGAGGTGGCGATATAATAAGAAGCTGCTCTATTTCTAGACTAAACGAGGGTAAAGAGGAAACTTCTTCACAAATACTTTGGTTTCAATTTCCTAAAGTAACTGAAGCTCCAGCCTCAGATGACTGCGACAGTTACTTACTATCTATGCTCTTAGAAGGCATGAAAGAGAACAGAAAAATCATAGTGAAAGGCTCTGTTTCACTAGAGTTACTATCAAACCTAGTTGAACTTCAATCAGCATGGAATAAGTGGCTTCCCAAAAAATACAATGTTGTAGATATTGAGGTCGATTTAATAAGAGAACCAGAGCTGCGTAAAAAAGGGGCTGTTTGTGCTTTTTCTGGTGGAGTAGATGCCACTTTTTCTGTTTGGCGCCATAGCCAGAAAAAACACAGTTACCGCTCCCAACAGATCAACCTATGCGCACTAATCCATGGTTTTGATATCCCTCTTACAGAGCAAAAAGCATTTGATAATGCTTTTATACGTGCAGAAAAAACTTTGCTGGATTTAGAGCTAAAGTTGGTTCAAATTAAAACTAACTACCGTGAAATATCCAAAGTATTATGGCCTCATTCCCACGCGCTAGCCTTAGTTGCAGCATTAAACCAATTGAAATATCAAGCGGGTACAGGCTTGATTGGAAGTAGTGAATCTTACGACTCATTAGTGATTCCTTGGGGATCATCCCCAATAACAGATCACCTATTAAGCTCAGATGAATTTACCGTTATTCATGATGGAGCATCTCACAATAGAACAGAAAAAGTATCTGAGATAGCAGAGTGGACAACTGGCGCCAACAACCTAAGAGTCTGTTGGGAAGGAGATGTTAAAGATAAAAACTGCGGCAAATGTGAAAAATGTATCCGAACTAAATTAAATTTTTTAGCTTGCGGTTTTAGTATCCCTAAATGTTTTCCAACCGATACTAACTTAACTGAACAAATCATTAAGTTGAAATTCAGAAATGATGTAGAACGAACTGAATGGGCTGAAATAATAAAACATGCAGATAAAAACAATATCAAAGCAGATTGGAAAAAAGCAGCAAATACCGTAATAAAAAGAAAATCTTGGTACAATTTTATCAAATTAAAATAAACAAAAAAGGCGCCCTAGGGCGCCTTTTTTCATCAAACAATAACCTTATCTGGCAATGTTCTTTTTGATGGTATCAACAACACGCAACTGAGCAACAGCCTGAGCTAACTCATTTGCTGCGGCAGCATAGTTGAAGTCAGCGCCAGCATCTGCCATAGCAGACTCTGCACGACGCTTAGCTTCTTCAGCTGCTTTTTCGTCAATTTCATCGGCACGCTTAACTACGTCAGCCAATACTGAAACAGATGAAGGTTGAACTTCCAGGATTCCGCCCGAAAGATAAAACACCTCTTCTTTCCCATCTTGCTTGACGATGCGTGCCATGCCAGGTTTGATATTTGTCAGCAGTGGCGCGTGACCAGGCATAACACCCAGATCACCTTCTGAACCAGTTACTTGTAGGTGTGCTACAAGACCAGAAAAGATGCTATTTTCTGCACTAACAATATCAAGTTGTACTGTCATGGCTGCCATCGGTTCTCCTTAAACTAGTTATCTGCACTCATATTTTGAACTAAAAGTTCTCAACAAGTGCAGAGCACTGAGTTATTTTTTGTTAGCTTTCTCAACAACTTCGTCGATTGAACCAACCATGTAGAACGCTTGCTCTGGAAGGTTGTCATACTCACCTTCAAGAATACCTTTAAAGCCACGGATGGTGTCTTTAAGAGAAACGTACTTACCTGGAGAACCAGTGAATACTTCTGCAACGAAGAAAGGCTGAGAAAGATATTTTTCAATCTTACGAGCACGAGATACTGTTGTCTTATCTTCATCAGATAATTCATCCATACCTAGAATCGCAATGATATCTTTCAGCTCTTTATAGCGCTGAAGTACAGTTTGTACACCGTTAGCAACATCATAATGCTCTTGACCAACAACCAAAGGATCTAGCTGACGTGAAGTCGAATCCAATGGGTCAACCGCTGGGTAGATACCCATAGAAGCGATGTTACGTGACAGTACAACAGTCGCATCTAAGTGAGCGAAGGTTGTTGCTGGTGACGGATCGGTTAAGTCATCCGCAGGTACGTATACGGCTTGAACAGAGGTAATAGACCCTGTCTTAGTCGATGTAATACGCTCCTGAAGTACACCCATCTCTTCAGCCAGTGTTGGCTGGTAACCTACTGCTGATGGCATACGGCCTAGCAGTGCAGATACTTCAGTACCCGCCAAGGTGTAACGATAGATGTTATCAACGAAGAAAAGAACGTCTTTACCTTCGTCACGGAACTTCTCAGCCATAGTTAGACCAGTCAGTGCCACACGTAGACGGTTTCCTGGAGGCTCGTTCATCTGACCATATACCATGGCCACTTTATCTAGAACGCCAGAATCTTCCATCTCGTAGTAGAAGTCGTTACCCTCACGAGTACGCTCACCTACACCAGCGAATACTGATAAACCTGAGTGTGCTTTAGCGATGTTGTTAATAAGTTCCATCATGTTGACGGTCTTACCAACACCAGCACCACCAAACAGACCAACTTTACCACCCTTAGCGAATGGACATACAAGGTCGATAACCTTGATACCAGTCTCTAAAAGCTCAGTTGTGTTTGATTGATCTTCATATGAAGGCGCTTCACGGTGAATAACGTAACGTTCTTCTTCACCAATTTCACCCGCTTCATCAACTGGCTGACCTAATACGTTCATGATACGGCCTAGGGTCTTTTCCCCAACCGGAACAGAAATAGGTGAACCAGAATTTACAACCTCAAGACCACGACGCAGACCATCTGAAGAACCCATAGCGATGGTACGAACAACACCACCACCTAGTTGCTGCTGTACTTCCAGCACCAAATCTTCACTTTTGATCTCTAGAGCGTCATATACCTGAGGTACGGCATCTTGTGGAAACTCAACGTCCACAACCGCGCCAATTACTTGGACAACAGTACCTGTGCTCATGATAAATCCTCTAAAACTTGTATTCGTTACCTAGCCTAAACGGCAGCGGCACCTGAAACAATTTCCGACAGTTCCTGCGTAATCGCAGCCTGACGAGCCTTGTTATAGACCAACTCCAAGTCACTGATAAGTTCACCAGCGTTGTCTGTTGCAGCTTTCATAGCAACCATACGGGCCGCTTGTTCGGATGCAATATTTTCAACAACACCTTGGTAAACTTGAGACTCCACATAACGGACCAACAAAGTATCCAAAAGCTCTTTTGGATCTGGTTCGTATAAGTAGTCCCAGTGATGAGAAATCTCATCTTCTTCTGACTTAGGCAAAGGTAGCAGCTGCTCGATCACAGGCGTCTGAGACATAGTATTAACGAACTTGTTAAATACCACGTACAAACGATCTAGCTTGCCTTCGTTGTATGCTTGAAGCATGACACGTACTGTTCCGATCAGGTCAGCGAGCTTTGGAGCATCACCTAAACCTGAAGCATGAGCAGAAACTTGTCCGCCAAAGCTATTGAAGAACTGTACGCTTCGTGCGCCGATTGGGCAGAATTCAACTTCTGCACCAGCTTCACGCTGCTTCTTCACGTCTGCGACAACCTTTTTGAAAAGGTTAACGTTCAGACCACCACAAAGACCACGGTCGGTTGACACAACAATGTAACCAACACGCTTGGCTTCTCGCACTTCCAAATATGGATGCTTATATTCGAGAGAACCTTGCGCCACGTGACCGATCACCTTACGCATATTTTCTGCATATGGACGACTAGAAGCCATGCGATCTTGTGCTTTACGCATTTTACTCGCGGCAACCATCTCCATAGCAGACGTGATCTTCTGAGTGTTTTGTACACTCGCGATCTTGGTTTTAATCTCTTTAGCGTTGGCCATCTTTACTCTCCAATCTGGACCTGAGGCGCCTTACGACACCTCTGTTCTTTACCAGGTTTGAGTTTCGACGAACTTGTCGAGGCCAGCCTTCAACTCACCTTCGATGTCGGCATTGTAGTTGCCAGTCTCGTTGATGGTCTTCATAAGGTCAGCATGCTCGCTGTTCATGTAAGAGAGCAAAGACGCTTCGAAATCACCAATCTTATTAAGCTCTACGCTCTTTAGGTAACCTTTTTCAGCTGAGAAAATAGACACAGACTGATCAGCTACGCTCATAGGGGCGTATTGTTTTTGCTTCATAAGTTCAGTAACACGCTCACCATGCTCAAGCTGAGCACGTGTTGCATCATCTAAGTCAGATGCAAACTGTGAGAACGCTGCAAGCTCTCGATACTGTGCTAGTGCGCTACGAATACCGCCAGACAGTTTCTTGATGATCTTAGTCTGAGCCGCACCACCAACACGAGAAACCGAAATACCTGGGTTAACAGCTGGACGTAGTCCAGAGTTAAATAGGTCAGTTTCAAGGAAGATCTGACCATCGGTAATCGAAATTACGTTGGTCGGTACGAATGCAGATACGTCACCCGCTTGAGTTTCAATAATCGGCAGAGCAGTCAAAGAACCAGTTTGGCCTTTCACTTCACCTTTAGTGAACTTCTCAACATACTCGGCGTTAACACGTGAAGCACGCTCTAACAGACGAGAGTGAAGATAGAATACATCACCTGGGTATGCTTCACGTCCTGGTGGACGCTTAAGTAGCAATGAGATCTGACGGTAAGCAACTGCTTGCTTAGAAAGATCATCATAGACAATCAGTGAATCTTCACCGCGGTCGCGGAAGTACTCACCCATTGAACAACCAGAGTATGGAGCCAAATATTGTAGAGCAGCAGCTTCAGAAGCTGTAGCAACAACAACAATGGTGTTCGCCAAAGCGCCATGTTCTTCTAGCTTGCGTACCACGTTAGCAATTGTAGAAGCCTTCTGGCCTACAGCTACGTATACACACTTAATGCCAGTATCTTTTTGGTTGATGATGGCATCGATCGCTAGAGCGGTTTTACCGATCTGACGGTCACCAATGATCAACTCACGCTGTCCACGACCGATAGGGATCATAGAGTCAACGGCTTTATAACCAGTTTGTACTGGTTGATCTACTGACTTACGTTCAATAACACCTGGTGCGATCATTTCAACAGGAGAGAAACCATCGTTATCGATAGGTCCTTTTCCGTCGATTGGCTCACCCAATGTGTTGACTACGCGACCTAAAAGACCACGGCCAACTGGGACTTCCAAAATACGACCAGTTGTTTTTACTTTGTCGCCTTCAGCCAAAGAGGCATAAGGGCCCATAACTACGGCACCGACAGAATCACGTTCTAAGTTCAACGCGATTGCGAAACGGTTACCAGGCAGCTCGATCATTTCACCTTGCATCACGTCGGCTAGGCCGTGGATGCGGATGATGCCGTCACTAACTGCAACGATAGTACCTTCGTTGCGAGCTTCACTAACGACTTCGAACTGCTCGATCCGCTGTTTAATCAGATCGCTGATTTCAGTGGAATTCAGTTGCATGCTCAAACTCCCAATTACGATTGCAGCGAATCAGACAGACGCGAAACTTTTCCGCGGACCGAGCCATCAATGACTAGGTCTCCTGCCGTGATAATTAGTCCAGCAATAAGGCTGGCATCTATGCTGCAATTAAGCTTAACTTTGCGTGTGAGACGTTTCTCTAGAGAAACACTAATTTCCTGTTGCTGCTCTGAACTAAGCTCAGTGGCTGAAACTACATTAGCTTCAATCTCTTTTGCCCATTCATGCTTCATCTCAACAAAAAGTTGAGAAACAGCAGGTAGTGTTTCTAAACGACCGTTTTCAGCCATTACCTTTAACAGGTTTTGACCTTGCTCATTGACCTGCTCGCCACAAACTCCAATAAAGAGTTCTGCAAGCTGGTGGCTGGCTAAAGAGCCAGATAGCAGTGGCTTCATGGTTTCGTTTTCACTGACCATGGCCGCGAAGTTCAGCATCTCTGCCCAACTATCAACTGCGTTCTTTTCAATAGCAAAATCAAAAGCTGCCTTTGCGTAAGGACGAGCGATGGTGGTTATTTCAGCCATAACTCAAACTCCTTATTTAAAGTTCAGCAACTAGTTTATTAACTATGTCACTGTGGGCGGCTTCATCGATAGAACGCTCAAGAATCTTCTCTGCGCCAGCGATGGCTAGAGTAGCAACTTGCTTACGCAAGTCTTCTTTAACGCGATTACGTTCAGCTTCAATTTCTGCTTGACCCTGAGCGATAATCTTAGCGCGCTCAGCATCTGCTTCGGCTTTTGCTTCATCAACTATTTGAGCTTTGCGTTTGTTCGCTTGCTCAATAATCTCATTAGCAGTGGCTTTGGCGTCTTTTAGTTGGTCAGTGGCTTTAGCCTGTGCCAACTCAAGGTCTTTCACGGCACGGTCAGCATCAGCTAAACCGTCGGCAATCCTTTTTTGGCGTTCTTCGATGGCATTCATCAAAGGAGGCCAAACAAACTTCATGCAGAACCACACGAAGATAATAAAGGCAACCGTCTGACCGAGTAGGGTAGCGTTGATATTCACAACAGCCTCCTAGTTAGTTTAAAGACAGAAGCGTTTATTACAGCATTGCACCTAATGGATTGGTGAAAAGCATAAATAGTGCAATACCAACACCGATCATAGTTACCGCATCAAGAAGACCAGCAACGATGAACATTTTAACTTGCAGCATTGGAGCCATTTCTGGTTGACGCGCAGCGCCTTCCAAGAACTTGCCACCCAATAGGCCAAAACCGATAGCGGTACCAAGTGCACCCATACCAATTAGTAGAGCAACAGCGATTGCTGTCATGCCTAATACAGTTTCCATCTCTATCTCCAAATATCTAAATCTAGTTAGTTTATTTTTTCGCTAAAAAAAATTTTCAGCAATCCTTAATGATCTTCATGCGCCATGCTTAAGTAAACAATGGTCAACATCATGAAGATAAACGCCTGTAGGGTAATAACCAAAATATGGAAAATTAACCAGCCTAGTTGTAGTGTCACACCTAGAGTAGATAATGCCCAGTTAGCACCATACATCAACGCAATAAGGATGAAGATCAACTCACCTGCATATAAGTTACCGAACAGACGCAGTGCCAATGAGATTGGCTTAGCGATCAAAGTTACAGTTTCTAACAGGAGGTTGACGGGTATCATTGCCTTATGGTTGAAAGGCTGCAGTGTCAGTTCTTTAACAAAACCTGATATGCCTTTGACTTTAATGCTGTAGTAAATAATCAGCAAGAACACACCAATAGCCATACTAAAGGTGATGTTTAAGTCAGTCGTTGGAACCACTTTCATGTAAGGGATGCCAGCTGCCATAGCTAACTCAGGTATCCAGTCAACTGGAACCATATCCATGAAGTTCATCATGAATACCCAAACAAAAATCGTTAATGCCAACGGAGCAATAACAGGATTGCGGCCATGGAAGGTTTCTTTCACGCTAGAATCGACAAACTCAACAATCATCTCGACAAAACATTGAAGTTTGCCAGGAACGCCTGTTGTAGCCTTCTTTCCAACGCTACGGAATAGCCATAAGAATAGAACACCAAGCCCAACCGAAAAGAACAACGAATCAATGTGCCATGTCCAGAAGCCTTCACCAACACTTAAGTTGGTAAGGTGGTGCTGGATATAGCCCTGCGGTGTTAACGCTTCACCAGTTGCAGCCATGATTCATCCCACTTAACTTTGCTTGAAATATAAAGGAGCTGTCCAATGCACGATTAACGCTAAGGTATAACAAACAAAAAGTGGCATAAAACCAATTTCCATATTGATAAACACTAGTGAAAACATTGCTATTGTAAGCAGCAACTTTACCGCTTCCCCCCAGTAAAAAGTCTTAACGACCTTTCCAGCTGAACTTGCTCCCGTGTGGGAAAAAGCGAGGGTTGCGAATACAAAATTAGGGAGTACAGCAATGGCGCCACCTGCTAATGCAGATAAACCATACTGAGCTCCCCACGTGGCGAAAAAGAAAATAGAAGCACCCCCAGCAACCGCCGCCTGCATCAATACCAATTTATAGGCTGACCATCGGCCACGGCGTGCTAAAACCTTACTCAATTTACCTTCTCCGCATTAAGGCTTTATTGTTTCGATGACCGGATCACAATATCCAAAAAATACCGAACAACAAAAAAGCTTGCGAAAGTATACCTTTTCGGGCCTTCAAAGCAAGTTTAAGCTGAGGAAAATCGACTCTTTTAACGTGATCTACGACCAAAGATGCAAAAGTCTAAAACTAACAGATGTCACAAAGTTACATAATATAGCGGTAACATGAGTTTTTTAACCGATTTTGCTGATAATGCCGTCTAATTCAGCGAGATCTTGATAGTTTATTACTAATTTACCTTTACCTTTCTTATTATGGGTAATGGAAACCTTCGCACCTAACCTCTCAATTAATTGGCTTTCCAAGCGCGCGACATCGTGATCTTTTGCAGGTTTATCTGCAATTTCAGGTGGGTTTAAGGTTTTATTAACTAAGCGTTCAGTTTCACGAACAGTTAATTCTTTTGCGGCAACCATTCTGGCAATAACGGTCTGTTCTTCGCCATCAATAGCCAGTAAAGCACGAGCATGGCCCATATCGATATCACCATACTCTAACATACGCTTAACAGGCTCATTGAGACCATTGAGACGAAGCAGGTTAGAAACCGTGGCACGTGATTTGCCCACAGCATCGGCGATTAATTGATGGGTAAGATTAAACTCCTGCATCAATCGTTCGAGGGCGATAGCCTCCTCCATCGCATTGAGATCTTCACGTTGAATGTTCTCAATAAGCGCGATAACAACAGCAGATTCATCAGGCACCTGTTTAACAATACAGGGCACTTTACTCAACTTTGCTAGCTGAGCTGCGCGCCAGCGACGTTCACCGGCAATAATCTCGTACATAGTAGGCGAGACTTTACGCACTAAAATAGGTTGAATAACACCTTGGGCTTTTATCGACTCAGATAGCTCATCCAGAGCCTCCGGCGACATATCTTTACGTGGCTGATATTTTCCCGACTGCATCATGTCTACATCTAGCATGATAAGGTCATCGTTCTTAATATCTTGATCCGTTGAGTCACTCTGTCCTTGATTTAACTTAGCACTCGCAGCGCTACTGGTGCTGAGAAGTGCGTCTAGGCCTTTGCCTAAACCACGCTTTTTAACTGTCATTTCCATAGCCCTAAATTACGCCTGTTCGCCCTGAAGGTCATGCTGCTCAGCACGACGAATAATCTCACCTGCCAGTGACAGGTATGCTTTTGCGCCCGCACTGGATTTATCATAATACATTGCCGGAGCACCAAAACTTGGTGCTTCAGCGAGTCGTACATTCCTTGGTATAACCGTACGATAAACTTTTTCACCAAAATGCTGTTTAAGTTGATCAGAAACATCATTGGCTAAACGATTACGGGGATCATACATGGTACGTAAAATCCCTTCGATGCAGAGACCAGGGTTAACCATGGCTCCAATTTTACTGATGGTATCCATCAATGCAGTCAGACCTTCCAGTGCATAATACTCACACTGCATAGGCACTAACACAGAGTCGGCAGCCGACATGGCATTCACCGTCAACATATTCAGTGATGGCGGACAATCAATAAAGATAAAGTCGTACTCATCTTTTACAGGTGCCAATGCATTGCGTAATCTGATCTCTCGGGCAAAGAACTCCATCAACTTGATCTCAGCTGCCGTCACATCACCATTACCAGCAATCAGATCATACTTACCGCTGGTATCTCGGTAGACAACTTCATCGAAAGACTTCTCATCGACCAACAACTCATAGGCTGTATTTTCAACACTGTACTTATCGATACCGCTTCCCATGGTCGCATTGCCTTGAGGATCGAGATCTATCAGTAATACCTTACGCTTTGTGGCGGCTAAAGATGCGGCTAAATTGACGCAAGTTGTTGTTTTTCCCACACCACCTTTCTGGTTAGCTACGGCAATCACTTTACCCACAATACCATCCTGTATGTCACTTTCTGCTATTCAACACTGTTGAAACCAATACCAAGTTGCTTGAACCACTAAAGAAATGCAACTTTATCGCTATTTTTTAATCACTCTTAAAAGGTGTCTTTGCTCATCAAGACGAGGAACCTGAAGCTCAATAATATCAGTAACTTCAAATCCTTGTGGAATGTTAGCCATCTCATTATCGGCTAATTGCCCCTTTAGAGCATAGTAACAACCCGTTTCAGATGGTAGGTGATGACACCAATGCAGCATATCCTCAATAGAAGCAAACGCACGGCTAAGCACACCATCAAATTTAACCTCTGGCTCAAAAGCTTCAACTCGACTTTCGACTGAGCTGATATTGTGGATACCAAGTTCATGCTGAACCTGCTTTTGAAAACGGATCCGCTTACCTAAACTGTCTAGCAATACAAAGGATCGCTCTGGATTCATAATAGCTAACGGGATCCCAGGTAAACCAGGTCCAGTGCCAACATCGATAAAACGCTCACCCACAAGATGCTTAGACACAGCTAAGCTGTCCATAATATGGCGGATCAACATCTGCTGCGGATCACGGATAGAGGTCAGGTTATAAGCTTTATTCCACTTGTTGAGCATCTCAACAAAACCAACAAGCTGTTTTTTCTGCTCTGTGGTTGCAGACAGATTCATTTCAGCCAGATACTCATCTAATTGGGCAGATAACACAGGGTAGATCCTTAATTACGTATGACTAAAAACAGTATTATTGACATTATGAAGTGCCAGAAACAGTAAGGGAAGCGCTATTGGCTTCCCTTAGAAGTAAATCAGATATATTTATGAAGCTTTTTTACGTAATAGGCCGCGACGTTTCAGGTGTACTAACAAAATAGAGATAGCTGCTGGTGTCATACCAGAGATTCTCGACGCCTGACCTATGGTTTCAGGTTTATGGTCGTTAAGCTTAGCGATCACCTCGTTCGACAAACCTGGTACCTCTTGATAATCAAGATCTAGAGGTAAGCCTGTGGTCTCATGGCGAATCGCTTTATCGATCTCATCCTGTTGACGTTGGATATAACCTGAATACTTAACCTGGATCTGCACCTGCTCAGCGGCACGTGGATCATCAAGTCCAGGACCAAAGCCTTCTAATGACATCAACTTAGGGTAATCCATCTCAGGACGACGCAGCAGATCTTCAAAAGAAGCTTCACGTGAAATAGGTGTATTCAGTTCAGGGTTTAATACATCAATCAAAGGTGAATTAGGGTGAACCCATTGACTACGAAGACGTTGCAGTTCAAGTTCTATCGATTCACGCTTTTCGCTAAATTTAGCCCAACGCTCATCATCGACTAAGCCAATTTCACGTCCTTTTTCAGTTAGACGTAGATCGGCGTTATCTTCGCGAAGCAGTAAACGGTATTCCGCACGGCTAGTGAACATACGGTAAGGCTCTTTGGTTCCCAGCGTCGAAAGGTCGTCAACCAAAACCCCAAGATAGGCTTCATCACGGCGTGGGCACCAGATCTCTTTGCCTTGAACCTGCAGTGATGCATTCATCCCCGCTAGAAGTCCTTGTGCTCCCGCTTCTTCATAACCGGTCGTACCGTTAATCTGTCCAGCGAAGAAGAGGCCATCGATAGATTTGGTCTCAAGTGAGTTTTTCAGATCCCTTGGATCAAAGTAATCATACTCGATCGCATAACCTGGGCGGATAATCTCAGCGTTTTCCATCCCCTTGATTGAGCGAACAAGGTTTAACTGTACATCGAACGGTAAACTCGTAGAGATACCATTAGGGTAGATCTCATTAGTGTTTAAGCCTTCAGGTTCGATAAAGATCTGATGAGATGACTTATCGGCAAAACGGTGGATCTTATCTTCGATAGAGGGGCAGTAGCGTGGGCCAACACCTTCAATCACTCCTGAATACATAGGACTTCTATCGAGACCACCACGAATAATATCGTGAGTTTTCTCATTGGTATGAGTCACAAAGCATGAGATCTGCTTAGGATGTTGACTCACATCACCGATAAATGACATCACAGGTAGAGGCGTATCGCCTTTCTGCTCGGTCATCAGGTCAAAATTTATGGTATTGGCATCGATTCTAGGTGGAGTACCTGTTTTTAATCGACCAATACGGATCGGCAGTTCACGTAGACGATCGGCCAGTGCGATCGATGGTGGATCACCCGCTCGTCCACCACTGTAGTTCTGCATACCGATATGGATTTTACCACTGAGGAAAGTCCCCGCGGTCAATACCACTGCTGGTGCTTCAAATGCTAATCCCATCTGAGTCACAACACCTGTCACTCGTCCGTTCTCAACAATCAAGTCATCTACGGCTTGCTGAAATAATCTAAGGTTAGGCTGATTTTGTAGGATCTCTTGGATTTTAGCTCGATATAGCGCTCTATCTGCTTGAGCACGTGTGGCTCTTACCGCAGGTCCCTTGCTTGAGTTAAGGGTTCTGAATTGAATACCAGCATAGTCAGTAGCAATTGCCATTGCACCGCCTAAGGCATCAATCTCTTTTACCAAGTGTCCCTTACCGATCCCGCCAATAGCTGGATTGCAAGACATCTGTCCTAAGGTGTCGATGTTATGCGTCAGCAGTAGAGTTTTAGAACCCATTCTTGCTGCGGCTAATGCTGCTTCAGTACCAGCATGACCACCACCGATAACAATGACATCGAACCTTTCATGAAAATGCATGAGTAAACCTTAAATTTAAACTTTAGTAGATAACGAACAAACTGTGAATTTGAGCCGAGTATTTTAGCACCTGAACAGACCTTGGTGAAAGATCAATTTCACTCTGGAGATCCACTGAAGATCTGCTTAATAGATCTTAAGATCTTTATATAGATCCTTTATTATGTTTACTATTAGGATCGCTGTTTTCTGTGGGTAATCGTTTTTTCTATTTAAAATCAACAGTTAATTGCGATCAGATCCTGTGATCTATTTAAGATCTAACTGACTTAAGCTTGGGGATAGATCGGCTACTTATCCACAAGGTGGATCATTAAGCAGATCGGATGTGGATCAATACAGAGTTTGATCAGATCAAAATAATACCTTATCCACACATTTATCATTTTAGATCGTAATATGTGGATAAAGTAGATCTAATCTGTGAGTTGATCTTAGCTTTATACCTAAAAACTGATCTTAAAGTCGATCTTGCCACTGAGATAACCAAGTAAGCGCTGGGTCTTCGGGGATCGAGTCGTATTGAACATCGATCTGGATCTTATCCACATAAACTTGTGCACCGCAATCCTGCATTGCTTGAGCTAATTTTTCCGGCCCTTCACAAAAAGTATCGTAACTTGAATCTCCGATCGCACAGATGGCAAATTTTGTCTTAGATAGATCCGGATTTTTAGCGAAGATCTCGCTTAAAAATGGGGCTAAATTGTCGGGAAGATCGCCGGCTCCATGTGTTGAAGATACGATTAACCAGAGTGATTCTGTATCTAGATCTTGTAGTTTTGGAGCCATATGGAGCTGGTTTTCATGGCCTAATCCGCTTAATTGCGCGGCTATCTCATCGGCCACATACTCTGCGTTGCCTAAGGTTGTACCTATTAATATCTCTATTTTTGACATGGGAACTCTCATTTTCCGGCAATAAAGCGGCTGTTTATCGCCATTTCTGCTCAATATTTGAGGTCATCATAAGGGAAAACAGAGGTAGGGTTGCTTTTTTAAAGGTAAATATGGGAGTAAAGAGGAAAAATAGAGCAAAAAAACGCATATCTCGTAGCAAAAGCTTAGATTATTGGCTGGTTTGTACCGTTTAAAGGGGGGCTATTTAGGTTTGTAGGCGTAAGAAAGGTAGTTTACATCGGTATTAGAGGTGATGCTCCACTGTTTAGTGAACGGGTTAAAACTCATCCCTTGGCTTGTTATCGGGGTTAATCCATTAGCCGAGATCATGGTATTTATCTCCTTTGGCGTTACAAAATAGTGCCAATCATGGGTGCCGATAGGGAGGTATCTCATCACGTACTCGGCGCCAATAATACCTATTACATAGGATTTAATGGTGCGGTTTAGTGTTGCCATAATAAGAATGCCGCCTGGCTTTACCAACTCACAGCAGGTTTTAATCAGGGCTTGTTGATCTTCTACATGCTCAATAACTTCGGTATTCAGAACCACATCGTAGTGCTTTGAACCTATTCTATCGCTTTGATTATTGGCGATATTTATTGGTTGTTTGGCTAATAGATCTTCTGCCAAGCAGTGCTGATAATTAATATTAATGTTATTTTTTTCAGCATGTTGTCTAGCTAAATCAATGTTATAGCAACTGGCATCGATACCAGTTACATGGGCACCTTGTTTAGATAAAGGCTCGCAAAGTAAGCCAACACCGCAGCCAATATCGAGCATTGTAAGGTCATTAAAGGGGATGTCTTGGGTGAGATCTCGTTTGAAATGTTCGGCGATCATCATCTGGATCGCAGTTAAGCGAGTTAAATTAAAGGCTAAAACGTGTTTGAATTTACCTTGGGGATCGCGCCACTCTTCAGCGAGGGCATCAAATTTAGCGATCTCCTCATGGGATTTTAACCCCTTTGCTAACCTTCGAGGTGTTAACCGACTCTTATCTAACATCAACGACTACCAATTTGATCTGTTTCAGTTCAAGAGTATATACGTATCAAATGGAGATTAGTTCACTATTGTATAGAGGGGATTTGGTTAAAAGGAAGTTGAATTGAGAGGAGTAGGCAGGCCTTTGGCTCTGCCTAGATGTATTATACCCAAACCATATATTAGCTCATGGTCTGTACTTGAGAGGCCAGTAACCAGATGGCTAAGGTGAAGAAGATCAGTCCCATAAACTTGTTCTGATTGGCTCTAAACTTCTCATTTTTCAGTAGCGGTTTTCCTAAGCTTCCCACCATGCCCACCAGCAAGAGATTAAACAGTAATCCCATCACATTTAGCAGTAGACCCAATGCCAGCATCTGTTCGCCTGAGCTGGCCGTTAACTCTGCCGACACGAATTGGGGCAGAAACAGCACAAAAAACAGCAGGGCCTTAGGGTTGAGCAGATTGCTGAATACGGCGCGGCGATAGAGAATTTTAGCTAAATTATTATCCTGAGCCACCTCGGGAGCATCAATAGGCCCAGCACGCATGCAATCCCAGCCCATCTTTAATAGATAAGCGCCGCCTAATATGCGCAGTAGCTGCAGTGCCATCGGGTTCATGGCGATTAAGGCTGAAACTCCCATTGCCGCTAACAGGGTGAGCAGTAATCCTGAGGTGGCATTGCCAAGACTGGCATAAAGACCTACTTTTTTGCCATAACTAAGGCTTGAACTGGCGATTAACAACATGTCAGGGCCAGGGATCAAAAGTAGCGCTATAACGGTTGTGATATAGAGAGGGAGTAGAGCGAGATCGATCATCAAAAATGCACTGGTATTTAAAGAAGCGGGGATTCTACTCTTATTTGCTGTTTTTTACAGCGAGTTCTGCTTCGACTGATTGATAAGTGCTCAAAAAGTGTCAAAAAGGGCAATGACAGAAGATTTACCGCTATTTATGATGATCGGTTTAGATTTAATTTGAATAGTTAAAGAGTTTTTTAAAACTTTTTAAAAATAGATACTCCCTAAACTTGTAGCCCTTAAGCCTGCACAGTTTTGCATTGGCCTACCTCATTACTTGCCATTATCTTATGGTTTGCGGTGATAAGGTTCGCTAATTAAAGGTGAGCTTATCTTGTCATTCGACTTAACTGATAGAGGACGGAATATTTTTAACATACTGTTTATCTGTCTATTTATTTTAGTTTTTACTTATATTTTATTAAAGGAGTTGAAGCTAAGAGGAGGGTTAAGGTGTGATAGCTAAGAGCTGAAAGCATAAAATATTTGGGTAGTTTATGCTTGTGATTAAGTTAAATTGTCAGCTTAAAAAATGTTCAAAAAAATGACGTTCTAGCGAGTTTTTGACGTATTTTAAAAGGGTCAATAATGGAAAAAACATGAATAAAATCGGCAAGATATTGACAGTGTTTTCTTCATAATTTGTCAGTTATATTTACTGTGTCAGAGTAAAATTATGAGTCGCTATTATGTTTCGCAACCTGTGTTACGCCGTTATCTGTTACGCCATCTGGCTAACTTACCAAGACCTGTCTGCGTATTTAGATACGCCATCAGAAGAGGTGGCTCAACTTGAACAAGAGCTAAATGATAATGGTTAGAGCCTGTCATCCTGAACAAGCTTCAAGATGACACTGCAAGAGTCATTGGGTTTTAAGTTCTAACCTCCACTTATATATTCCCCTCTAACCACTTACTGTTTGTTAATTCATCTGTTTATCTATAGCTTGGGCTTATATCTCAAATAGCTACATTAGGTTAACTATGACGTTAGCATCCATCTCTGCTGAATTTGCCGATCTTGCTTGGGGACCACATATGTTGGTGCTCTTAGTGGGGGGCGGGCTCTTCTTTATTCTCTACTCTCGCTTTATCCCTTTTAGATATCTGGGTCATGCAGTGGCTATTGTTCGAGGCAAACACCCTGATAAGGGGGCTGTTGGCCATATCAGCCACGCCGGTGCACTCTCCAGTGCTATGGCTGGTACTGTGGGAATGGGCAATATTGGTAGTGTGGCAGTGGCGATCGTGGTGGGTGGCCCAGGGGCTATTTTCTGGATGTGGATCAGCGCCATTGTTGGTATGGCGACCAAGTTTTTTACCTGTACTCTCGCCATTATGTATCGAGGCAAAGATGAAAACGGCCAAGTGCAGGGCGGCCCCATGTACATTATTACTCAGGGGCTAGGGAAAAAGTGGCACTTCTTAGCGGTCTTTTTCTGTGTGGTTGGTTTAGTGGGTAATTTCCCTCTGTTTAATACCAATCAGCTGGTTCAAATTCTCAAAGAGTGGCTGATCATCAAGCCAGGTTTCTATGGTGAAGATCAACCCACTTTTTGGTTAGATCTCTCCATGGGAATTGTTGTTATGTTTCTCGTGGCAAGCGTGATCTTAGGGGGAATAAAGCGGATAGCCAGCGTGGCATCCAGTGTTGTGCCAACCATGATACTGCTTTATATGAGCTGCGCTTTTTATGTTATCGCTACCCATATTGAGGAGATCCCCGGATATTTTAGTCTAATTGTAGAGCAAGCTTTCTCACTCAACTCAGTGGGCGGCGGCATACTGGGCACCATGTTGATCGGCATCCGCCGCGCTGCGTTCTCTAATGAAGCGGGAATAGGTACAGAAGTGATGGCACATGGCAGTGCGAAAACCAGTGAGCCCGTGAAAGAGGGCTTAGTTGCCATGTTGGGCCCAGCTATCGATACCTTGCTGGTCTGCAGCGCCACTGCGATGATCATATTGATTTCTGGCGTATGGCAGACCACTGATGTATCCGGCGTTAGTTTATCTGCCAGAGCCTTTGAGTCGACTATGCCGGGAGTGGGACCTTACTTACTGATAGTCTGTGTGTTCTTTTTTAGTATCAGTACCATCTTTACCCAAGCCTTTTACGGCGGCCAATGTTTTAGTTTTCTGTTTGGGGCCAAGCGAGTGAAGTATTACCAATACTTCTTCCTGCTGGCTATCTTGTTTGCCGCGACAGCGACCTTAGATGAGATAGTTAATATTATCGATGGTGCTTACGCCTTAATGGCGATACCCACTATGGTCTCAGCGCTATTGCTGGCACCTAAGGTGAAAGCGGCTGCAGATGATTACTTTGCTCGATTAAACAAAAGGTAATTTAGCTTTAGCGATGAAGCTATATCATCGCTTTGAGTGTTCCATTAAATTTTTGATGTTTGATTGATTCTTGGTAACCAAAGCTTCATTGGTATTTATCGCCTCCAGCGGGGTTATGTGCAGATGCTTCTGCGAGACGCCGCGAGCACTATCCCTGTGGGCTCTGCGATGAAATCTGACCTACAGGGATAGTAGGAAATGCCGAATAATGAAGGGAATATTATCGGCCTTGTCATCGAAGCTCGCAGCTGCATCTACACTGGTTGATAAGCCTGAGGTCAATTCTTCTATTTGGCTTTTTTATTTTTGTTTTGCTTTTCTCTGAGATCTCCGTGTTCTTTGTGGTGGATAGCTTTACTTCTTTGAAACTTACTTTGCTTTGGAATGTAATAATCGTATCTGCACTTGGTGGTAAATCTAAAAGAACTTCTTCGGCTTACCTTTTTCCGAGTACTCCGTGTTCTCCGTGGTAAAAAGCTATTACGTATTGAAATATCATCTTCGGTTTAAGTTTATTCTACATAAGGTTATATTTTTGATGACCGATATTTTTGGTGTTTTAAAGTCGTGCTTTTTCAACTTTGATACCAATAAATTTTAATTTATTGAAGGGGAATGATGTCGAGTCCATATTCAGCGAATGAGTGGTTACAGCTCAATCTGCAACAGCAGGGCTTGCTTACACCTGCTGATTCAGTCAGTAAAGCTGTAGAGCAGTTGAGTTATGTGCAGATAGATTCCATCAATGTGGTGGAGCGGGCGCACCACCATGTACTCTTTAATCGAATCTCTGACTATCAAACATCGATGTTGGACTCTGCCATGGCCAAGAGTGAGATATTTGAATATTGGTCCCATGCCGCTGCTTATCTGCCAATTGAAGATTTTCGCTTTAGTCTGTGGCAGAAACAACAACTAAAGCAGGGCGGTAAGCACTGGTTTGAGCCTGAGCATAAGGTGATGCGGGAGGTAAAAGCTAAAATTGCAGCTGAAGGACCACTAAAAGCCAGCCATTTTACCAATACTTCAAAAGCTGCCACTACAGGTTGGTGGGATTGGAAACCGGCTAAGCGTGCGTTAGAGCAGTTGTTTATGCATGGCGATCTTATGGTGGCGCAGCGGGATAAATTTCAAAAGGTCTATGATCTGACCGAGCGGATATTACCCTCTCATATCGATATGCAGCTGCCCGATGACACTGAGTTTGCCCGCTACCTTATCTATCGTTATTTAACCGCCCATGGTTTCGGCACTGTGCAGCAGATGGTTTATCTGCGTAAAAAGATTAAACCTAGCTTAGTTAAAACCCTTAATGAGCTGTGTTTAGCAGGTGAAGTAGCCCGCTTTACTGAGTCCGGTTTAGAGTACTTCTATCTGCCCCACCAGCAGCTATTAACCTCACTACCAGATCGTGTCTGGCTGCTAAACCCCTTCGATAACTTAGTGATCCAGCGGCAGCGATTGAATCAGCTATTTGACTTCAATTATCAAATAGAAGTTTACGTACCCGCTGCCAAACGGCAATTTGGTTATTACTCGTTACCAATACTCTGGCGAGATCGCTTTATTGGCCGAGTCGATGTTAAGGCAGAGCGAAAACAAGGAGTGCTTTTACTGCAGAAACTCACCATAGAGGAGGGCGCTTTTAGCACTAGCGCAACTAGTTCTGAGCTTGAGGAGTTTATCGCTGCGTTTAGGTTAGCGGTTGATGAGTATGCCGCGTTTAACAAGTGCGATGAGTGGGAGTTGGTTGAAACTAATCTGTTTAATGACTTGTTGATTAACAAGGGGAGGTAGCTTCAACGATGAAGCTATATCATCGTTTTTATTATCACATTCCCATTTGGGTTTTGATACTTGGTTGATACTTGGTTGATACTTGGTCGATAGTTGTGAACCATGGCTTCATTGATATTTATTGCTTGCAGCAGGTGCTGTATATGGATATACGAATGTCGTGATCACATGGATGTGAATGAACGCCCTCATGTGTAGGTAAGCTCTCGGGACGCTGTGAAGCTATCTGACTTACATGGTCTTAAGCGTTCCTGACGCTTTAAAGACATTTCCCATATCCTTATGGGTCAGAGTAGGAAATGCAGAAAAATGTACGACTGAATGGATTCAGGAGGTAGAGTAACGCAGGGAGCAGTTACCGAGGGAACATTTTCTGCCATGGCCGCTTCACGAAAACCAATAACGTCCATGTTAAAAGGCCAGTTCGATATCCCTATCTCTCGTTCGAAGAGTATTACTTCGTAATACCTCACCATGTTTTCGAGACCCTCTTGCCTACCTACACCTATTTATAAAAGCAGTGCATCTCTTCGATTTTGCTTTTCTCCGAGATCTCCGTGTTTTCTGTGGTGGATAGCTTACTCACTTTGCTTGGTGGTAAATCTAAAAGAGCTTCTTCGATTTAGGTCATCTCTAAACAGAGTGTTGAGCTGTGTTTAGAGATGGCCGACTAATGGCTTGTGTTCAAACTAACAAATGAGAATCGGCTGATTAAGCAAGACTCATAAACAAACCAGCAATGGTTGCTGCCATCAAGTTCGACAAGATACCCGCAAATAATGCCTTTAAACCTAATGATGCAATTTCAGAGCGGCGCTCTGGCACCAAGCCGCCAATTCCGGCAATCGCAATCGCTATCGTACCTAAGTTAGCAAAGCCACACAGTGCAAATGATAGGATCACTTGGGTGCGTTCAGACATAGGTAAGCCTGTAGCCTCAACAATCATGTCACCGTTTAGATATGGTGCTAAGTTGATATAAGCAAAGAACTCGTTGATAACAATTTTTTGGCCGATAAACGAGCCAGCTAATAGTGCTTCATCCCAGGTCACACCCATTAACCAAGCAATAGGTGCAAATAGATAGCCAAGGATCAGCTGTAAGCTTAGGCCATCAAAGCCAAACCAATTACCAATACCACCTATCATGCCATTCATTAGCGCTACTAAACTGACAAAAGCAAATAGCATTGCGCCCACAGCCATGGCTAATGACAAACCATTCATGGTGCCGGTTGTTGCTGCGTCAATAATATTGGCAGGTGGGTTTTCCTCTACAACCGTTAGGTCTTGATCGTTTATTTTTTCAGTTTGCGGGATTAATAACTTAGCAAACAGTAAGCCACCAGGAGCGGCCATAAACGAAGCCGCCAAAAGATATTCCATCTTAATCCCAAGCTGGGCATAACCGGCTAGCATGGTGCCAGCAATCGAGGCTAAACCACCACACATTACTGCAAACAGCTCTGCACGGTTCATCTTAGGGATATAAGGCTTAATCAGCAGTGGTGCCTCTGTCACACCTAAGAAGATGTTGGCACTGGCAGACATAGACTCTGCTTTACTCGTATTTAGGATTTTTTGCAGTGCGCCTCCAACAGTGCGAACCACCCATTGCATAATTCCGAGATAGTACAGCACCGCTGAAATAGCCGAGAAAAACACGATAATAGGCAGAACTTTAAAGGCGACAACAAATCCACCTGGGCCAAACAATTCATACATTTTATCGCTAACAAGGCCGCCAAACATAAACGACATACCTTCGTTACTGTAGCCAATCACGGTCGAAACGGCTTCTGCCATATTTAAAATAACGGCTTGGCCGAATGATGAATAGATGACAAACGCACCCATTATAAGTTGCAGTAAAAACGCCAGTCCAACCGTGCGGTAATTAATGGCTTTACGGTTTTCAGACGCAAGAAAAGCCACTGAAAGCAGGGCGATGATGCCAACAATACTGATTAATATTTGCATGTATTTTGTCTATTGATATCTAAGTTAAAGAAAGGGATTCACTTGAAATCAGGCCTATATTTAGCCTGATTAAGCGTTAAATTAAACTATTCTAGGCAAGCGTCAGCGGGCGGGAATACCAAAGGTATTCCCGTTACTTAAGGCTCTGTAAAATAGCCTGTTAATTAGTAAAACCGGCTTTAAAAGGTTTTGATTAATGCCTTGATGACATCAAGCACATAAACCTGACAATCAATCGCTGTTTGCGGCTCAAAGTCTTGCTTATGTTGGTCGGTATTAGACAGTACGCGAATACTCACAAAAGGCAGTTTGTAAGCCTCGGCAACTTGCGCAGCCGCAGAGGTTTCCATCTCTTCAACTGAGGTGCCCATGGTTTCGTGGAACCAGTTAATACGGTCAACTTCACGGTTCCATTCATCACAGCTACCAATTCTACCCACTACCACTTTGCCTTGGGTGTAACTGCTTGCTTGAGACAGGGCTATTTCAACTAAGGTAGGGTCAGCTTTAAAGTGATTGTGCTCAACCACAACGCCGTTTTCACGCAGGTACATTGGCATATCGAAGTTCTGCCAAGTTGTTGGGTGTATGCCTTGGCCTTTTTCAACAAACTCAATTTTGTAAGCGCCCATATTAAAGCTGGTTTCACCAATCACTATATCTGAGCGAAACAGCTTTGGATCGTGGCCACCAGAAGTGCCCTGATTGATGATAACTTTTGGTTGGTAGTGCTCAATCCCTAATGTTGTAGATGCGGCCGCATTGGCCAAACCAATCTCGGTACGCGAGACCACAACAGGATACCCATCTAATAGGCCTTCCCAGAAAGTCCATGAGCCAAATGTCTTCTGTTTTACATCGCCTAGAGCTGCAACAAGGTTCTCGACTTCAACGTCCATCGCGCCTTGAACTAGGATTGGGTTTTGCATTTCAGTAGTTAATTTTACAGTGTCTGGCTTTTGCTGATTTAGGTGTTCAGAGTGTAGCTTTTCAGTTAGTAGCTGCTCGTGAGTTGGCATGACAAATAACTTCAAATGGAAAGTGCGCGGATATTAGCAATGGGATATAGGCCAAACAACGAAATGAAAAGTAAAATACTTGTTGCCGTTTAGGTGAGCTAAAAATTGTCTAATTACTAGCTGAAATATCTAATTTTTAAGTATTGTTAATACTTGTTTTGTAAAGATATTTCAAAAGGTGCTTATTCGTTGAGCACCCAGAGTTAGCCAGTGACTTTAAATTAGAAAACAGTATTCAAAAAAACACGCTATTGAGCAGGGGAAATTGGGGGCTGTAATGTAGCCTAGTTAAGGCTGGAGAGTGAGGAGGCGGGATTAAATCTGGAATTTAGTTGGATAAGGGAGAGATGAAATTACACCAATTGAGGTAAACAAGTGGCATAAAACCACTCGTTTGATTATTTGGAGTTAGGCTGCTTGGACATTTTCACCACCATGAATATGGCTAAATCGAATAGCACTTCTTCGATTTAAGTGATCTCTAAACAGATCATTGAGTTGTTGTATTTTTGATGACCGATTACTTCATCAATTAACCAATTTGTTTAGTGACTTGTTGGTTAACAAGTTACGCAAGTAACTTTTTAAAGTTAGGTTGTTAGCCTTGGATATTTCTTATATTGGCTGGGTTAATAGTTAAGCATTACTGTTATCTTATCTATCGCCTCCAGCGGGGTTAGTTAACTTCAGCGATGAAGTTATATCATCGTTTTACTGGCAGATTCCCATTTAGATTTAATACTTGGTAGACTGTTGGAAACCATAGCTTTATTGGTGTTTATTGCTTGCAGCAGGGTTGATTAGCTTCAACGATGAAGCTATTTTATCGCTTTAACTATCTAATCTAATTTGGTTTTTTTACTTAGTCGATAATTGGGAACCAAAACCTTATTGATGTTAATCGCCTCCAGCGGGGCTATGTGTAGACACTTCTGCGAGACGCCACGAGCACAATCCCTGTGGGCTCTGCGATGACTTCCATGTCATCGAAGCTCGCAGCCGTATCTACACCTTATCTCTAAAAAGCAGTGAATCTCTTCGATTTTGCTTTTTTCCGAGATCTCCGTGTTCTCTGTGGTGGATAGGTTTAGCCTGTGCTGTAAGCCAATGCTGAGTTAGGTGCGGACTATTAGTCACATTTGCCTGCTACCAAGTTTCATCAAGTTCTGCGTAGAGCTGATATGAATCTGTTATATCATCCCAATTACTAATTACATCAAGGTACTCAGCTTTAGTTAGCTTAAACTTGAAATGCTCTTCATAGGGAATCTCTAGTTTGTTCTTGAGAGGGGTTGGCTCACCAGTAAATTCAAATAACCAATATAGGCGTTCATCACTGCTAACTTTACCTGTCAAGTTATCATCTATGTTGTGCCTTGGTAGCAGTTTTACATTAGCAACGCGATAAAGGTATCGGCCATACTGCGTATTATCAGTTGGGTTATCTCTTACGGTCACGATAAAGTAACGCACTTCACGGATAATATTTCGATGTACATTTTGGCGGTTGGTCGCTAATAGCTGGGTATGGTAACCCTTTAATGTGCCAGATCTTGCCTGTTGTATATAGGCGTTACCACGGTTGATCTCATTAAGAGGCGCTATCATGGTTAAGCCGTTATGACGAATAGCATTTTGACCATAGGGTGGTATACGTGCAGCATCCTCCACAAAATAGTAATCATTGCTTCGCTTCTGATAAGCTGATTTTGGCCCACCCAGCTTCTGTTTAAGGTAACTTTGCAACCACAAACGGTGACTTGATGAGTCCGGAGCATCAGGAAGTAAGGCAAAAGCACCTATACCTATTTGTTCTATTGCCTCTTGGTAGGGGTTTTCATCTTTTATTTGATCACAAAATCCAGGATATAAAGCGAATGCTCCCATTACAGGGCGGCTTTTTATTGGCTTTTCATTGTCACTTTGTTGCTGGTGAATGATGGCATCTCGGTAGCGATGCATCTGGTTTATTGCATCTTCTGGTACCGCGTCTTTCCCCTTAATTTGGTAATTATCAATTCGATACTTAGCATCGAATAAAATTAAGAATGATTCACCATTTGTTAGCGTTACCTGTACGACAATATCTGGGCGCTGATTAGCAAGCCAAGTGCGAGTTTCAGTGCCTTTAGGTGAAAAAGAAGGCTCGTGAGCGAGTTTAATTACCATGCCATCACAATCACGTTTAAACTCAAATGCAGCCGCCATTCCATCTTTACTAAACTGTTTTTCAAACTGAACTTGCTTTAATCTGGATAGTTCGCGTTTCTGCTCTTGAAAACCAAGGCTTTTAATTACTTCCATCACTTCAACAAAACACCAGATCTCATAGAGTTCGGCTATCGATTTGACTGAAATGTCAGAATGACCATTGGCTTTATTTAAGTAGTGTTTTAACTGTTGCCATACCTTGTAGACCTTGGCATAGCCAGTTCTTTGCTGGAGTACTTTGGACTCACTACTTAGTCCATTAAAGTTGCCCACTTCGCGCCAAAGTTGTTGTTTACTCACCTTACTAAAGCTTTTTTGCCAAGTTTGCAGCTGTTTAATAAACGAGTTGGAAACTTTTGTGTTTTTCTCGTTATTTATCGCTGTAATCAACGATCTTAATTTATCGGAAGTGCTATTAATCACCATTTTTATGAAACGATTTTCAGGGGTATCAACAGCTAACTTTTTATAACCAATATTGATGCGTGGATCGGTAATACCTGCTTTCATCAGCTGCTGAGCTTTTTCAAGTTGTTTTGGTTTTAACCGTTTGCTGACTCGATCTAATTTCTGCTGCTTGGTAAATGCCTGCAATCGGTTATGAGGGGCATTGATGATCTGTTTTACGCCAAGTTGTAGCTCCTCTACTAGGCGTTCAAACTGTGCTAGCCAAAATAGTTCAAACTTATCAACACTGCGGTTACTCTTATCCACCTGTTGAAAGGTTTTACTGCTTAAACTATAACGCCATAGCGGATAAACATTATCAATGGCGTTATTGATTAAGGATAGATCTTGCTCCACCACCATCTTAGTTGCAAAGATATTAAAGCTAATTTTTACTGAGCACGGATTGCCATTTACTTGATAATCTAATTTAAAGCTACAGCGTCCTATATCATTGCCAAAATTGAGCGCAGCTTGAAGTGCATTACCGTTTCGGTTTAAGTAAAAAGCGTCTTCAATTAACTGGTGTTTGTGATTAACAGCAGCTGAGTTTTTGGTCACATGCTCTTTAAATTCAATTTCAAATCTATATTGACGATTTTCAAAAAAGAAAGGCTGCTCTAAAGGCGACTCATCATCAAATATAGCCTTATATGCTCCTTTAAAATCTTCTGCTAAAACAGCAATTTCATTATCTGCAGGCTTATTGGCTTCACGTTGTGAGTAGGTATGGGACAGTTTTTTTAACGGGCTCAAGATATCATCACAATTTACATAAACAGTAAAGTCATCATGTTCAAGCTTGATGGTAGCGCGTTTACTTGTTGTCATCGCTATCGATTATTCCTACAGCGCTATTATGGCCAGAATGAAGTAAAACCAGAGGTTAATTGAGCCGTCATTGTTTCAATCTTTTTATATGAACGACAGCCTGTTTCTAGCACTTTTTCATCAGCAGAATCATTGAATGCTCTATACAGATCTGGGCGCTGATTTTGCCAAATATCCTTAAGCTCGCTTTCTAATACAAGTGCAAGTTGCTCAAGTAAGTTACCTTCATTGCGACTTGCGAGCTTATCTTCATCTCCCTCAATGCGTGGCAACACCTTACACATTAAAAAGTCATCAAATACTGCCTGCAGCTCATGATCTGTCTTTGGTGCAAAGCTAATCACTGATAAACACAACTCATTAAAGGCACGGAATGCTAGCTCAAATGCAGTTCCTTTTAATACCTCATTGACTGCTTTAAAAAATAAAGTAGATTTTTTTGCATCGCTATCCGCCTCAACTGCCTTAAACAGCTCAAGTTTAGCGTGGCTATAGACAGGGTAACTTAATGGCTTGGCTATTTTTTTTGATTCAAAGAAATCATCAATATCATTTGGGAAGAACTCGCCAAAATCAAAGCTGAGTGCACGGTCGATCACTTTACGGGAAAAACCATGGGTGGTTTCGTCCATATTGACTGTACCAGCGACAATTAAGTTAAAGGGGATGCCGATGCCATACTTTTTAAACAGTAGCCAAGCGTTGTCATAATTATCACCTTCAAACCCAAGCTGCTTACGTAGCGAATCTGTATAGTCTGGATGACTGATTGTAGTTGCGCTTAACAGTGCATCACAGGCATAAGTGAAGTCATCTTCGGTCCACTGCCACTCTCTAGTTTCAATAACTGACAAGTAATCAGCAAAATACTGTTCAACTGGTGCAAGGTTCATTTCATCTAAACAGAGCCAGTAAGGCAAAATAGCATTCAATGAGCCGCTATCACCTTGGACAACCAATTTAATATCACCAGTTTTCTCATCTGTTTGCTCTTTCACCACTAAATCTGAATCAATAATTGCGCGCCATGATTTAGCTATAAATTCGATCACATCGGTGCTGACATATTCAACCTTTTTATTGAGACGAGATACATAACCTAAAAGATCGCTTGGTTCATGCCAATCTGGACGCACCGAGGTTAAACAGTAGGTTTCACTTAACGAGCCACTCGCTTTGACTTGTTCACGTACAAAGCGGGTTTTACCTGTACCAGATATACCAGCGAGAAGTAGGAAGGGTTTTGATAGTGCAGTAAAAGAGCTGGTGCCGTTGAAAATTAATATGTAGCGGCCTTCTTTTAACAAAATTTGATAATCGTTATATAAATTATTAAATAGTGGCATTAGGGACTGAATGTCCAGCCTTGATTCTGTTCCATCGGTCCATTGATTAGACAAATAATAATACAAGTCATTTACAAAAAATGGTGACTCAAAAAATCTAAGTTTTCCACCTGTCTTTAAGTCTTCAGTTTCAAGCTTAACCTTAGAAGCTTTAAAAAAAGAAGTTAAGCGGTATACACCATCCTCTAAATTATAGCTTCCATGCTCATTATTTTTATCTACTAAAGAGCTAAATATTTTACCATGGTGTCCGCGTTTAACTAATAGTGACAATAACTTAAACACAAACTCTGATCTTGATGATTCAGAGAGAATATTACCTCCCTCCGACTTATTTCCTGTATAAGTGGCTACTTTTTCACAGGCAAATACTGACTTTAAACTTTCACTTTCAGAAAATTGTTTTGCTATCTCTGCAATTGCTACCTGAGTTTCTGCTAATAAGTTACCAGCCTTTAATATTGGTGATATGAAAAAGTCTTCTCTATCAATAGTTTTACCTCCGCCCCAGCTAGGATAATTGGATGTAAAGTTGCGAAATAGTTCTAAATCATCCTGTGATAAATTCTGTGCATAAAAGTAGCTTTCTATTTGTTTGTCAAAGTCTCTTGAACCGCCTCTTAAAGCTTTAGCTATCTCTTGTAAATTCTCACCAGTAAATATATTAGAAAATAATTTCTGGTGATTATTTAACCCTTCAAGAAACTCAGATAGTTCATAGGCGATATAAAACCAAAAGTTAGATAAATATATAGATTTATCTGTAGAAGTTGTTATTTTTGTCGAATACTCAGCCCACTCTACCGCTGTATAACCACCAGCTTTATTAGTTTTGATGAAATTCTCATAAGCAAAGTTAAATTCTTGAGATAACCTTACATCTGAAAATGATACTGATTGCATCACTTTATTTAAATATTCAAACTTTTCAGATAAATTTATGAGCATTAACTAACTCCGTTAAATGATTTTTTTTATTTCTTTGGCTAAAGCATCAATTACAGGGACTGAAACGCTATTACCAAACTGCTTATAGGCTTGAGTTTTTGATGCACTAAATGCAAACTCTTCAGGAAAACCTTGTAGTCTTGCTGCCTCTCTTGGACTAATCTTTCTAGGATTTCTTCCCTCTTGATCTAGAAGAATCTCACTACCATCCTTGTAGTAGCGGGCGGAAATAGTGTTGGTATATTCACTCTCTGGTGAAACTAAACCGTAGCCAAACCCTTTACCCTTAGCTTTATTCTCAATTTTTCTTCGCTTATGACCTGCCCATAGCTTGTCAGATATGGTTAACTTTTCACAAGGCTCACTCTCTAATATATCGGCAACCTTCGTATCCTTACCTGATGGTTTTGGATATTGGAATTGTTCAATAAGACCGTCTTTCCATAAAATAATATATATACGCTGTCTGTTTTGAGGCACACCAAAATCAACAGACCTCATTACCATTTTTTTAGCTTCTATTTGGATCTGTTTAGCTGTGCCGTGCTCTATCAACTCTTTCGAAATATTACAGCTATAGCCTATGTCTGTTAGGGTTTTCAATATAACCTTTAATGTATACCCTTTATCGTGACTGACTAGACCTTTAACATTCTCTAAAAGTGCAAATTTCGGCTGTTTCTCTTCGATAATACGCGCAATATTATGGAAGAGCGTCCCTCGAGTATCTTCTATTCCCAACTTAAGACCTGCATGTGAAAATGGCTGACAAGGAAAACCAGCAAGTAATACATCGTGATCAGGGATATGAGTCGGATTTATCGCTGTAATGTCACCAAATGGAAGCTCACCATGATTAGTCTGATAAGTTGCTTGCGCATGCTTATCAAATTCAGATGAAAAGACACAAGCACCATCATTTTGTTGAAACCCTAAGCGTACTCCTCCAATCCCAGCAAATAGGTCAATGAATTTGAATTTTGAATCAATGACAGGTTTTAATTTTTGATGGTCAAAGACAAGTTCGAAAAACTGTTCTTTATTGATAAAGATCGCAGCTTCAGATAGAAGCAATTTAACCTCTGTCTTTAGCTGTTTTGGATCTGACTTGATATGATCGCAAAAAAACTCACTCTCTGTTGCTAACGCATGAAGCCACTGATCTACTAATGCTTTAGGCTCTGTACCTTCAGGTACATGTGGCAGCACCATAGGTTCTATTAAAATTTTTGCTTGTTCGAGTGAATTTGGATCAGTTTTCATTAATAGTTACTACAATAATTTTTTGTGATGAGTAGTAGTTAATTGCCACTAAAACTCTGTATGTGTTTGTATTTGTTCTTAATGTGTGGTTTATCTAGACTTGTTGTTAATTACTTAAGAATTATGATCATTAAATGATGTAGTTTGATAAACACTGGGTGTTGATTCAATTTTACTTAGAAATCAATATACATTAAAAATGAGCTTCATCTTATCAACTAGTGATAAATCCACAAGTGATACCTTGTTAAACCTAGGTACTTGAACAATTTTTATGTATTGCCTACATAGAAGTCAAAGGTGCTTTGATTTACACATTGCATTAAGGTTTTAATACAAAATCAAAGGTAATGATTATTAGTAATATTTTTCAAGTGTTTACGGATAATGCTATCTTACACTTATACTTAGAACTGTCTGATAGGGGTGGGTTCTCCACTCATGAACATCGGAATCAGATTTTAGTACGGTTTATTAAAAAATCCTTAAAAAATCAAAAGTATAAGATTATTAGAAAAGAACTGAAGCGTTTGTTACATGTAAGAGGGAATACCTCCATTTCTTTAGAGAGTAGGCTTTGGGACTTTAAAATTGTTAGTGATAAAAGTAAGTCAGACTTAAGGCATTTGTATGATCTTTTAGAGTATCTAAACCTAGATTTAGGTTTAGAGTCTCGGTTTTTTATCGATGAGCCCGATGAGAAATTTATCAGTATGAAACAATATGAAGTAGAAAACTGTTTCAATAAGAAAGGAGAACAATTAACCCCGATTTCAATGACTATCGAAACTGCAAAGCTGGATAAAGTGATTGACTATATAAGTCAAAAATCACCTTTTACAGTCGAAATTGCTTCTAGTTCCAGTAAGTGCTTTTTTATAGTCATATATCTGTTTTTAAATAATAAATAATAAATTTTCACTGTTTATTACAGGCTATAATTAAGTAAGAAAAGTCTGCTCAGGAAGTTAAGCTATGCTTCAATACAAGCAAGAGTTTGGTGAAGGTTTTGAACTGGGGTTTGAGCTTGGTCATTTCCCCTTTCTTCAAGATAAGAGCTGGCACAATGATGTGTGTCCAAGCTTTATGTTTAAGGCCCTGATCGACCTAAATAACCCAGACCTAAACCAAAGTAAGCAAAAGGAACAATACCTAGTATTGTGGGTTGATTATGAGAATGGAGGTGATCGTGAGAACACTACTACGAGCCGCTACTCTATTGTTACTGCGACTAATCTAGGTTCATTGCATGAACCAGAGATTTATCATAATGAAAGCAGTATCACTGTTTTTGAAGCCGAAGATCCCAAAGCCTTAACCCAATATCTCTCAGCACTCTCGACCCTCTCTATTTCGGAAACCAGTTAAGCTTCTCTAATCTTTACCTCTGTGAACTCCGTGTAGCGAAGGTCAATAACGTTCTTGTTTAACAGCCAGTTCGCTATCCCTAGCTCTCGTTCATTTGCACGTAGCTTTGCTACATTCACCGTGGTGAGAATGCTCCTATTTGTGTATCAAGATAAAAGCTATTTACCACAGAGGGCCGGAGGACTTGGAGAACAGCGAAATCGAAGAGGCAGTTTTGGTTTTCCCTCCAATCTTTACCTCTATGTTGACTCTTATCTTATGTTTCCACTCGAAACTTGCAGCGTAGCGCCCTAGAAGTGAGCCTGTGAAGGTTCTCGCAGGGCAACGCTGCTCCTTTCTAATATAAAGATAAAAGCTATCTACCACGGAGAACACAGAGGGAGCGGAGAAAAGCAAAATCGAAGAGATAACCTTTTGCTTTACCAGCAGGTGTAGATACGGCTATGACCGTTGGTAGCATGGATGCTACCGTCGAACCTCCATGGAAGGATTTACGGTGTGTCATCGAAGTATCGACACATAACCCCGCTGGAGGCGATAAATACCAATAAGGTTATGGTTTCCAATTACCAACCAAGTATCAAAACTTAAATGGGAATGAGAAAGTAAAAACGATGATATAGCTTCATCGCTGAAGCTAACAAGGTTTGATTACCTTTAATCCACCAAGTACCGAATAAGCCAAATGAAACCAAAAGCTAACCAAAAAAATATTTGATCAACTTGTTATTCGACAAGTTGAAAGATTTTTTTGATTACAGCTGTCTCATTCATTGCTACTTAATCGAAGTAGTGTCTTTGGGATTAAATACGATGAAAACAACAAATTTTGGCTATCTGTTTGGTGTGCTAGGTGTATCTTTGGTGTTGCTGTGGTTGGGCGTTTATAAGTTCACTGCTACTGAGGCTAAGTTGATTGAGCCCTTGATAGTGAACCACCCCTTGTTAAGTTGGGTTTACCAAGTGCTCTCTGTACAAACGGTTTCGAATCTTATTGGCTCGGTTGAAATTCTTGTAGGCATAGGCCTGCTGTTGGGATTTAAAAACGCAAAAGTCGGTTTGGTATCTGGGCTATCTGCTGTGGGTATTTTTGTAGTGACACTCAGTTTTATGCTGACAACACCGGATACCTGGAAAGTCTCAGATGGCGTGCTGATCACTAACTTCTTTCTGCTTAAAGATTGGGTGTTTCTTGCCATCGCAATCATGGTGGTTGAAACACATCGAGGCGCATTAAAGGGATAGTTGCTATCTCTACTCTTTCTATTCTTTTTAGCTGTTCTATAAAGGGGTTATCATGGATTCATATCGTCTTGTTTCGTTTATAAATACCTGCTTACTGACAGGTGTCACCGTGCTTTCATCTTCTGTATTCGCTGCTGATAGAAGCAGTGCTGAGCTGGTGGATGCCGTCAATGGCACGCCTGATTCAGCCAGTCGTGAGGCGGGTAAAAAAGTTAAATTGCGCAATCATGCGAAGGGTTTTTGCACTTCAGGGTCGTTTATTCCTAACCCTAAACTGCACAACACCTTGGCTATTCCCTTTTTTAAACAAGCAGAAATACCTATCACCGCACGTTTCTCCCTTGGTGGGACAAATCCACATGCATCGGATAGAGGTGCGGGGCGCTTTATGTCGCTTAAGATTGATGGTGACAAGGAGAGCCTTAATTTTGTGACGACTAATTCTCCGGTCTTTTTTGCCAGTAATTTGGAGGAGTTTTTCAACTTTCAAACAAAGGTGAAGCAGGGAGCTGAGGGTAAACAATGGCTTGTGGATAATCAGCCAAATGCTAAAGCGTTTTTTGATTACATCAAAACCTTGCCGCCGAGTGCCAGTTTTGCCAATAGCCGCTATTTTGGGGTTAACAGTTTCCTGTTTAGTGCAAATAATGGCGATATTAAGCCTGGACGTTGGAGTTTTGAACCGGTTGATGGAGTGGTTAATCTTAGCCAAAACCAGCTTGATAAGTTACCAAACAACTTCTTAAAAGATGAATTGTTAACTCTTATTCAACAAAAGCCCGCTATCTGGGATCTTTATATTCAGTTAGCAGAGCCCGGTGATGAGATTAACGACCCCACAGTATTATGGCCTGAGACACGCCAACGCCTGTTAGTCGGGCAAGTGTTGATTGATGGCAGCAGAGACAGTGAGAGTGCAACTATGCAGTGTGACAGGGGAATATTTAACCCGGTACTATTGCCTGAAGGGATCAAACCTTCTGCTGACCCCATATTAAATGCTCGCACTCCCGCCTACATTGAATCATTTATCCGCCGCCAATAGTCAAAAATCTATTCGCCTCATATTATGAGGCGAATAGGATTCCTAATTGCCTCATTACCTCTATTTTTCTTAGTAAAACTTACTTAAGTACCTGTACAAAAATAAAGTCGGTCATCAAAAATAGAACGGCTAAACGCCTAAAGAGATAATCTAAGCTATCACCACAGAGAACACGGAGCTCTCAGAGAAAAGCAAAATCGAAGATACTATCTGCTTTTTAAAGATAAGGTGTCGATGTGGCTATGGCTTCCAAAGCAAGATGAGCTTTTACAGCATTAAAGCTATCTACCACGGAGAACACAGAGGGAGCGGAGAAAAGCCAAATCGAAGAAGTGAGTCATGGCTCTACCAACAGGTGTAGATACGGCTGCGAGTTTTTAAAACAAGATGAGCTTTCACAGTATTAAAGCTATCACCACGGAGAGCACGAAGAACTCGGAGAAAAGCCAAATCGAAGAGATATAAGTGGCTCTACCAAAAGGTGTCGATGCGGCTACGCTCTTCCAAAACAAGATGAGATTTCACAGCATTAAAGCTTATCACCACGGAGAACACGGAGAAAAGCCAAATCGAAGAGACATAAGTGGCTCTACCAAAAGGTGTAAGTGAGACTGAGACCTTATATTTCAAGGATGAAATAGTAGAGCGCCCATGGATGGGTTTATAGCGTGTTGAAGGATTACTTGCACGTAACCCCGCTGGAGGCGATTAACACCAATAAGGTTATGACTTTAAATTACCAACCAAGTACCAAAAAATGATGAGAATTATATAGTTAAAGCTAAAGGCCGCTTCGTCGGTGAAGCTAATAAGGCCTGCTGCAAGCAATAAATATCAATGAAGCCATGGTTCACAACTATCGACCAAGTACCAAAATCCAGATGAGAATTAGATAGTTAAAGCGATGAAATAGCTTCATCGTTGAAGCTAACAAACTTCAAAGTAAAAATGAAAGCCAAATGAAACCAAAACCTAACCAGAAAAGCTATTTGCGTTACTTGCTAGCTAGCAAGTAACGGGTACTTCGCCCACCAGCATCGGCCTTAACCAAACACTTTTGTTCAACTAACTGGGCTAAATGACGTGTGGCTGTTGCACGGCTTACTTTAGCGACCTTTTGGTACTGGCTACTGCTAATTCCAAGCTCAAACTCACCGTCTAAAAGCCGATTAAGCACTTTGACTTGCTCAGTTGTCAGCTTTTTACCACTTAATGTCTGATCGACTCGTTGCCAGTAGTTGGTTTTGGCTATAGTTTGCGCTATATCGTCTAATGATTTTTGTAAACTCGCGTTGAGTGTATCTAAGAACCAGACAAGCCAAGTTGTTATATCGAGTTCACCTTTCTGGCTTGTTTCTAGCATCTCGTAATAGGCTTGGCGGCGCTCTAACACAGTAACAGACATGGCATAAAAACGGATTGACCTGTGTTCAGCTTGGGTTAGGGCTAAGTCTGTAAGTAGTCGAGTTATACGGCCATTACCATCATCGAGAGGGTGCAAGGTCACAAACCATAGATGTGTAATTGCCGCACGAATTAAGGGATCTAGATCAGTATCGTGACGAGAGTGATTAAACCAAGCAATAAACTGCTCAAGTTCTCCATCGAGTATTGAGCGAGGAGGCGCTTCGAAGTGTACTTTGGGCTTATCTATACGGCCCGATACCACTTGCATTGGCTCCTCTCCCCGTAAGGTTCCACCTTGGATAGAGTTAAATAGACTATGGCCTTCAGGGAATAGTAGATGATGCCAGTTTAGTATTCGCGTTAAGGTTAACTCTGATTGCCAATTTTGCAATGCATCTAAGGTCATCTCTGCCAGGCCATCAGTTTGCACTGTGGTGGGGAATGGCTTTTTGTCACTGACACCAAGTTTATTGGCTAAGGATGAGCGTACCGAGAAGGCATTGAGCTTTTCACCTTCAATAGCGCTTGAATGTATGATGTTCGCCAAAAGCGTATCGAGTGTGATTTGGACTGAAGGGTCTTGATCTAACTTGCCAAGAAGTAGACCTTGATTGAAGTTAATCTGACGCAGTAACTGCGAGACTTTGCTGCTATCCCAATGAAAATTAGGCCAATCAGCCTGCTGCCAAATCCACATATCTATCGCCTTGAGTCGAATACACTCTTTATTCTACTCACTATATGAGTAGAATAACAACTTATTCGCCTCACTTTATGAGGCGAATAGGGATCCTAATTGCCTCATCACGACTGTTTGTTTGCGTAAAGCTTGTCTGAGTATTTGCAAAAAATCTGAGTCGGTCATCAAAAATAGAACGGCTAAACGCCTAAAGAGATAATCCAAGCTATCACCACAGAGAACACAGAGGGAACGGAGAAAAGCCAAATCGAAGAAGTGAGTCATGGCTCTACCAAAAGGTGTCAATGCGGCTGCGAGTTTTCAAAACAAGATGAGTTTTTACAGCATTAAAGCTATCTACCACAGAGAACAAGGAGAAAAGCCAAGTCGAAGAGATATAAGTGGCTCTACCAAAAGGTGTCGATGCGGCTATGACCTTCCAAAGCAGGATGAGGTTTTACGCAGTGAAACTCTTCGAATGAGAGATAGGGATATCGAACTGGCTGTTTAACATGGACGTTATTGGCTTTGGTAGAGCTTACAGGGAGCGTACTTGCAGCGTGTCATAGAAGTATCGACACATAAGGGGCGTTCATTCACATCCATGTGATCACGACATTCGTATATCCATATACAGCACCTGCTGCAAGCAATAAACATCAATGAAGCTTTGGTGTTACATAAACTTCAAAGTAAAAATAAAAGCCAGATGAGACCAAAACCTAACCAGAAAAGTTATTTGCCAAACTTGTTAACCGACAAGTTCAGATAAACTAGTGTTACAATCCACCCACCTCAGGCTACACCTGCTAAAAAGCCAAACCTATGACTGAAACTAGCAAATTAAAACCAACAACAAACACAGCTGCAAACCCAACATCTAACTATAGAAAGATGACTAAGGCCTTCATCATAGGCCTACCTCGATCTGGTACAACAAGCGTTAGCGTGGCACTGCTTGAGCATGGTTTTAAAGTGGCACATCAGGGATTCACTAAGCAGACCTTTGAGTTAGCAGATATCGTGTCTGACGCTCCCTGTTTCAGTGATTACAAGCAGTTAGCTAGGTTATATCCACAAGCTAAGTTTATCTATCTCGATAGGGAGCTTGAGGCTTGGGTGCCATCGATGCAGATGCTACTAAGCCGTATGTTGCCTCATCTGGACCGCAAAACTGGGCGTTTTCATCCCATTTTAAAGCGTAGTTTTAGCCACAGTTTTGGTGTCGGCGAGGTGAGTGACCCTATGGATGGACAACATTTAGTTGAGTGTTATCAGCGTCATAAGAAAGCCGTATTTGAGTTTTTCTGCTCAGTAGAACAGCATCAAGATAACTTTATGAGTATAAATATCAGCGAAGAGGGAAGTCTATCTAAGTTACTCAATTTCTTAAGCTTTGAGAGTGAACAAAACGCTTCTGAGATGAACTTTCCTCACTTAAACTTCCCACATTTAAACTTTCCACACTTAAATAAGGGCCGAAACGTGGCCAGCTGGGATGAGTATAAACATGGGAATAAGATCAGCAGTAATGCTGCAGGCCCTGAGAATCGTAAGTTTTTCGACTATAAATTAATTTGATTTAATCTAGCTTAGTAGCTATTCAAATTTTATTAATATGGCAGTTCAGATATTGTTTGGCTTTACCTTGTTTCCTCAACCGCCTTTGCCCGTTAGACTTGTGTGAACTTTCCCACTTTTGCCATTATCCCTATGTCCCCTAAAAGCCACCAGCCCGTACTCACCTCTCTGCCTATCGATGCTATCTATGATGACTTTAAATTAGCATTTAAAGACAATCACTTAGTGGTTGAGTCCGATACTGGATCTGGTAAGTCTACTCGTTTGCCTCTTTGGTGTGCTGAAGTGAGTAATGCAACGTCTGGTGAAAATGGTAAGGGTAAGCGGGTGCTGGTTGTGGAACCAAGACGGGTGGCTTGTTTGGCGCTAAGTGCTTTTGTTAGTGCCTTAATGCAGGAGGTTGATGGCTCTACAGATAAGGTGGGCTACGCTATACGTTTCGATTCTACGGTGACAGATAAGACCCAGATAGCCTTTGTGACTCCAGGGATTGCGCTGAGGTGGCTGTCGATGCCAAAGGGTGATGATGAGAAGGCGGGTTTAGCCTGTTTCGATACTGTGATTATCGATGAGTTTCACGAACGACGTTGGGATACGGATCTGCTACTGGCGATGCTTAAAGCTAAGGCTGAAAAAGATAAAGATCTTAGGCTGATACTGACCTCCGCCACCATAGATGGGGAGAGGTTAACTGACTATTTAGGAAGAGATTCTGCTATTGGTGCTCGCCGATTACAGGCTCAAGGAAGAAGGTTCCACGTGGAACTTAGGTATGAGGCGAAAGAGAGTCATCATCTGCCTGATGTTCGTGGTGTGGAACAGAGGGTAAAAACGGTGATATCTGGGCTTTTATCTGAAACCAGAGGAGATATTCTGGTTTTTCTTCCTGGTAAGCGTGAGATCCAATCTTGTTTGCAGGCATGTGTGTCACTGACAGCTGCACAATCACAACTTGAGTTATTTGGTCTCCATGGTGGCATCTCTGCCAATGAGCAGAAGGAGATACTGCAAAATTCGGATAAACAAAGGGTGATTTTTGCCACTAACATTGCCGAGACCTCACTGACTATCCCTGGAGTCACTGCTGTGGTGGATTCAGGACTTGAGCGCAGAACTCATCAACGAAATGGCCGTACTGTGTTGTCGTTAGCGCGGATCTCTAAAGCCAGCAGTAATCAACGTATGGGACGTGCAGGTCGAACTGAGGAGGGGATCTGTGTTCGTTTGTGGGGAATGGGGGCGCCACTGGAGGCTATCACTCCTCCTGAATTACAACGTGAAGAGCTGGTGGAACCTATGTTAGCGGCTGCTTCCAATGGTCATCTGTTAAGTGAGCTTAAGTTTGTTGATGTTATTCCAGCTAAAGCACTGGAGATAGCCGAGACTAAGCTAAGCGCGATGGGAGCAATCGACAAACTGGGAGTCATTACTCCTCACGGTATTAAGTTACTGCCACTACCGATAGATACCCAATTTGCTCACCTGATAAGCGCCATGCCTGATGATGAGAGCCGTGGCTTGATGGTAGACCTTGCTGCAGGTTTGAGTGTGTCACAACGTCTATTTGTGCTGCCAAGTTCTGAACAAGAGTTAAGAGAGCTTAATGAGTGGGAACCCATCGGCTGTGATGCTTGGATCTTAGTTAAGCTTGTTCGTGAAAAACCGCCTGAATCACTACAGGTAAATAGTGATGCCCGAAAGGAGGCGCGTTTGCTTTCGAATCAAATCCGCAGCTCTCTTGGTCTAGTATCGCTGGCTCAAGAGACCTCTGTACAAGCTGCAAGGCAAGGGTTGCGTGAATTTTGGTTACTCGAGGTGATAAAGGCACTACCTGAGTTGGCTTTTGTGCGTCGTGAAAAACGTATAACGGCGTTAGGTAATGGTTTTAGTGAGGTTCAGATAGGTCGAGATAGCCGTTTCTGCAGTGAGCTTAAAGATAGTCAGGGTCGAGAGAGCGCTGTTGCAGCTTTGGTGTTTGATCAACACTCTATTGCAGGCAAAGGCAGTAAGCAGACGCTTAATTTAGCCACGTGCATGGCACCCATTAGTGTGAAGATGCTGCTTGAGGCTGGCTTAGGTGAGGAGCGCCTTGCAGATAATCGTGAACAGGGAAGTAAACATAAACTCCTTGTACAAACCCTCTATGCTGGCAGGGTGATTGGTACTCACCTCAAGGAGGTTGAGGGGGAGCAAGCTGTTGAGGCGATAGTGCGTAGTATCAGTGTTGGGCGAATTTTTAAGGGCGTTGCAGCTCGTTTAGAACGTGATATCTCAGCTTGGAATATCTGGTTAGCATTAGGTAGAGCAGAGAGTGAGATGCCGACATTGGCACTTAACACTTACCTTAAGGATAAATTATCTGAGCTGGGAGTTGAGTCTTTTGATGATCTTGAGCTTGTAGAGCCTGAGGATCTCTTGTTTGAGGGAATACCTGAGTGGGAGCGTGAGGAGTTTGATGCCATGTACCCCTTAAAGCTAGAACTGGCTGAGCTTAAGCTGGCTGTTGAGTATCTGCCAAAACGTAAGTTGGTCACCTTAGTCTATGCCAGTGGATTAAGAAAGGGCGGTCCTAAGCGTTGGGAGTTGCCTCGTTGGCTTGGTTGGAAGATCCAATATCGTAAAGCAAGTCGCGTATTGGACATAAAATGAACCGTTTTTAAATTTTTATAAAACAGACTTGGCCCAATGATTTTTAGAAGCAGAAAAAGTTAAAAAATCAGTTTTTCAAAATACCAAAATACCTCGATGCTTTTTGCTGAGATTTAAATCTTCTATCTGTTTTTTTGAGGTAAAAATGGCCGTAAACAAGCTAGGTTCTGTTAAGGCGATTATGATCCCTTGTGGATAAAAAGATCTTTTACCGTGTAGATCACTATTTGAATCGATCTATTTGCGTATAACTTATCTACAGCGAAAATATTTTTTAATAATTATTCAGTTTTATTCAAAAGTAGATCTGTTTTTAAATAAATTAAAATCAATAGCTTACGTAACGATCTAAACAGAGGTTAAGATCTTAAGTTGACTTTGCACAGCTTGTTGATATCTCTGTTGATTGTTTTGATCAAGATCATTGAATTTTATGGGGTAGCGACAGCTGTGGGATCCTGTGGCGGGTAGTATATAGATGGAATTTTATCCACTGTTTGGGGATAAAATTTATCATTTTTTTAACCCTTGTAGATCGCTCTATTCTGAGCAAGAAAATTGATCATATTAATACTAATCAATATAGGAAGTTGATCTACTCTGAGTGTACTCTTGCCCCAGTTTAGTGGAGAGTTTTCGTCATCCTGAACTTGTTTCAGGATCCATCTTTTGTATGGTTTAGGATAAGTGTTTACGTTGGGGAGGATGAGGCCACCTGAGAATCAGATGGCACTCTTTTGCTTTGTTACTTACCGATACAGAAGCTGCTGAAGATCTTGCCGAGTAGGTCATCAGAGGTGAACTTTCCGGTAATCTCAGACAAGGCCATCTGGGTCATCCTTAACTCTTCGGCGAGCAGTTCACCCGCTAAATAGACCTCTAACTGCTCTTTGCCTATCATCAGATGGCTGCTGGCAAGATCTAGGGCTTCTAGGTGACGACGTCGTGCGATAAAGCCACCTTCAAGGTTACTCTGGTAGCCCATTAATGATTTAAGGTGCTGTTGCAGTGATTCAACGCCTAAGCCTGTTTTGGCTGAGATCTTAAATACGCTGTGGCCATGATCTTGGGTTACGGTTAAAGGCTCCCCAGTGATATCGGCTTTGTTACGCACTACAGTGATCCCTAAATTTTTAGGTAGACGGTCGATAAAGTCTGGCCAGATCTCGCGGGGATCGACCGCATCAGTTGTGGTGCCATCGACCATAAAGAGTACCTGATCGGCGGTCTCAATCTCAGCCCAGGCGCGCTCAATACCTATCATCTCGACGGTATCATCGGTATCACGAAGGCCTGCTGTGTCGATAATATGCAGCGGCATACCATCTAGGTGGATATGCTCACGTAGGACATCACGTGTGGTACCGGCGATTTCGGTGACAATAGCGGACTCTTTGCCTGCCAATGCATTCAGCAGACTAGATTTACCTGCATTGGGACGACCAGCAATCACCACTTTCATCCCTTCACGTATGATGGCGCCTTGCTTGGCACTGGCTTGTACGCTGTCGAGTTTAGTGATTATGCGATTAAGTGAGCCTGCAATCTTACCGTCAGAGAGGAAGTCGACCTCCTCGTCAGGGAAGTCGATGGCTGCTTCGACGTATAAGCGCAGGTTAGTGACCTGCTCTACGAGTTCATGTATCTGCACCGAGAACTCGCCTTGTAGTGAGTTTAGGGCGCTTTTAGCCGCTTGCTCGCTGGTGGCATCGATAAGATCGGCAATCGCTTCCGCTTGGGTCAGATCCATCTTATCGTTCATAAAGGCTTGTTCGCTGAACTCACCCGGTTTAGCAATACGTACACCGTCCACTTCCATCACACGCTTAATCAGCATATCTAGGACTATCTGGCCGCCGTGTCCCTGTAGTTCTAGAACATCTTCACCGGTAAAGGAGTTCGGGCCTTGAAAATAGAGGGCGATACCTTGGTCTATTACAGCGTTTTCGGCATCTTTAAAGTCACAGTAATCGGCATATCGTGTCTTTGGCAGGTGACCTAACACAGCCATAGCAACATCACTGGCCTTGTCTCCTGAGATCCGAATGATACCTACACCGCCACGCCCGGGAGCGGTTGCCTGTGCCACGATAGTATCTGTTGTCATTACTGTGATTCCTACATTTGGATAGTGAAAAAATGAAAGATAAAAAAAGTATATCTCTCATAAAAAGCAAAAAGCGGCCAATACCAAGTATTAACCGCTTTTTCTTAGTTGGAGTTAAGGGTTATTTTAACCCTTTTTTCTCCAAACCTGCGTAGATGTACTTCTGCTGCGCGATTGCAACTAAGTTACCTACTAACCAGTAAAGTACTAGACCTGCAGGGAACCATAGGAAGAATACGGTAAATACCACTGGCATCCACTGCATCATCTTAACTTGCATTGGATCCATTGTCGGTGCCATAGGCTGCATCTTCTGCATCACAAACATAGAGACACCCATTAAGATTGGCATCACGTAGTAAGGATCTTGTACCGAAAGGTCGGTGATCCAAAGCATGAACGGTGCATGACGCAGTTCAACACTTTCAAGCAGTACCCAGTATAGGGCGATGAAGATTGGCATCTGTAACAAGATAGGTAGACAGCCACCCATAGGGTTAACTTTCTCTTTCTTGTACAGCTCCATCATGGCTTGACCCATCTTCTGACGGTCATCACCGAAACGCTCTTTCATCTCAGCAAGCTTTGGCTGTAGATTACGCATCTTAGCCATAGAGGTGTATTGAGCTTTAGTCAGTGGGTATAACAGACCACGTACCGTTAGGGTAATAAGAATAATTGCCGCACCCCAGTTACCTACAATTGATTGGAAGAACATCAATAGTTTGTAGATTGGAACTGCTAGCCACCATAGGAAGCCATAATCAACAACCAAGTTAAGGGTTGGAGAGATAGCCGACAGTGCTGCCTGATCTTTAGGACCAACGTAGAACTGAGAGGTGATCTCTTGAGTCGCCCCAGGTGCTACATCAAAGATGGCGCCACGGAAACCTATGTTTGCCTGACCGCCAGCACTGATGCTAGAGAAGATGATGTTTTGATCGTTTGCTGGTGGTACCCAAGCAGAAACGAAGTAGTGCTGTAGCATAGCAGCCCAGCCACCTAACGTTTTCTTGTCTAGGTTTTTATCAGCCATATCTTCGAAGCTGTATTTCTCGTAACGTGTGTCTTGAGTCGAGAAAGCCGCGCCGCGATAGGTAGGCATCATCATGCTGCTTTCGCTTTTCTTGATGCTGTGTTTAATCTGACCGTACATCTGAACTTGCAGCTGCTTATCTGTCTTGTTATCGATGACATAATCGACATCTACGTCGAACTTGCCACGATGGAAGATAAACATCTTAGTGTAAGTTGCACCATTTTCAGCAACATAAGTCAGTGGCACCTCTAGAGTGTCTTGACCTGCAGCTAAGCTGTAGTTGCGTGAAGCACTGTCGAAGTGCGCGCGGCCCTTAACACTGCTGTCGATACCGTCACGGCCGATAAGTCCACTCTGAGCAATATAGTTAATATCATTAGTTTGCTCTAGTAGTACAAATGGCTCGTCATTTTCTAGCTCAAGTTTATGTTCAACTAGGGCTGAATAAACGATATCACCACCAACCGGATTAATCTTAATGATTAATTGATCAGTGTTCACTGTGATGAGATCTTTCGATGCGACAACGGCAGCAGGAAGTGCTGAGTCTGCATCGGGTACATCAGAGCTGTGAGAATCAGAAGCTGACGAAGCAGTGACAACCGATGAAGATTGAGTCGCTACTGGTTGTGGGGCTTGATCTGTCTGCCACTGTTGCCAAAGCAAAAAGCTGACAAAAAGCAGACCGATAAGCAATATATTGCGTTGAGATTCCATAGCCTATTTATTACACCTGTGTGTTTTTGGGGGGACGGGATCGATTCCGCCCGGATGCAAAGGGTGACATTTTAGTATGCGTCGTGCAGCAAGCCAACAACCTTTTACAGATCCATGCAAACGAATCGCTTCAATTGCATATGTGGAACAAGTTGGATGAAAACGGCACTTATTAGCCCCTAAAAAGGGGCTGATGAAGACTTGGTAGCCACGAATTAACGTGGTTGCTAGCCATTGTAACGGCGATTGAGTTTTCGCCATAGCTTTTCTACCAATTTATGGAGCTCTGCATTTTCCATCTCTACCACGCCATTTCTGACGAGCACAACGATATCGATAGCGGGAAGTTCGTGCTGATGCAGACGAAAATTATCTCTAATGATACGTTTAATTCTGTTTCGCTGATGGGCTTTCTTTACAAAACGCTTAGCAACAGTGAGTCCGATACGCGGATGTTGTTCAGTATTTGGAATAGCAAGTAAAGTTATTTCAGCGGAAGAAGCTTTGATGGGTTTTGAGAATACAGATTTAAATTGCGCGGGAGTTAACAAACGTAACTCCCGCGTAAAGGTGTAGCTAATAGTCACCTGATTTCCAACTTAAAATTAAGCTGAAAGGCGAGCACGACCCTTGGCACGGCGACGAGCCAGTACCTTACGGCCGCTTACTGTAGCCATACGAGCGCGGAAGCCGTGAGAACGCTTGCGCTTTAGGGTGCTTGGTTGAAAAGTACGTTTACTCATTGTGGCAATCCGTCTTTGGTAGTTAACAATCCTTACACTCAAAAAATAA